>CBDHDG010000007.1:0-1383029 GCA_965261595.1 bacterium | reverse complement strand
CTCACACATGATAACGCCCGGCACCCCCTCCGATATGCCTTTCGACGAGCGCCTGCGCCGGACCGTTGCGGCCTGGCGCGTACGCCACGGCATGAGCGCCCGGCGCTTCGGCCTGGAGGCCCTCGGGGACCCGGGTTTCGTGGCCTCCCAGATGCGGGGACGCTCGGTGCGGCTGGCGACGGCGGACCGGGTCCTGGTCTTCATGGGGCATCCGCCTCTGGGCCCTGTGTTCCGGCGCGAGGTCGAGGCGTTCCTGACCGTGACCGGGACCAAGCTCTCGGTATTGGGCCTGGAGGCTGTCGGCAATCCGTCCTTCATGGGAAGGCTGCGCCGGGGAGTGTCGCCGCGGCTGACCACGGTCGATCGGGTGCGCGCCTGGATGGCGGCCCAGGCCAGCGCGGAAGAGGCCCGAGCCATCCGCGCCGGGGTGACGGACGCAGCGAACCCATCCGCCGGGGCGATCCTGCCCGGTCCATCCACCGCTCCGGTCCCGCCTGCCGGGTCCGGGGCCGACCTCGAACGAGAAGGAGACACGCGCATGAACGACAACAACGGCAGGCATTACCTGAGCACACGGGAGGCGGCCGCATGGCTGGGCCTCTCGCCGAGGACGCTGGACCGCTACCGGGTGAGTGGCGCGGGACCGGTGTTCCACCGGTTCGGGTCCCGGGTGCGCTACCTGCTCGCCGATCTGGAGACCTGGGCCTCGGCGCGGCGGCGGATCTCGACCTCGGACGACGGCGAGGCCGGGCGGAGGACGGCGCGATGAGAACACCTTCCTTTACCAGGAACGCCCTCAAAGCCGTCGTGGGCAGCGCGCATCGGGTTGCGGCTCCGGCGCTCGTGTTGACGCTGGTTAGCCTGGAGACGGCCTGGGCCTCGACGGACACGACCTTCTCGAGTCCGCTCGGCACGGTGACCGACATCGTCTCGGGCACGGGCGGGCAGCTCGCGGCCGCGCTGGCGGTGGGCGCCGCGCTGGTCGGCTCGGTGCTGCGCTTCAACGCCACGCAGTTGATGGGCGCGGTCGGCGTGGGCATCGCGGCCGGGGCCGGCACGGGCATCGTCACCGGCCTTGTCGGCACGGCGATCGTATGAGGGGGGCGGACGATGAGCGATCCGGCCCGGCACGCGATCCCCTCGCGTCTGGACGATCCCGAGCGCTGGCTGTTCTGGACCCTGGACGAGGCGGCGGCGCTCCTGGGGCCCGCGGTCCTGGGGCTGGCCGCCAACGCCTTCGTGACCGGGCTGGTGGCCGGGCTCGGTGCCTGGGCCTTGCTGCGCCGGGCCAAGCGGGGCGGCGGCGCGGATGTGGCGATCTGCGCGCTCTACTGGTACCTGCCCGGCTTCACCCTGGGCCTCAAGGGCGCGCCCCCGAGTCATGTGCGCCGCTTCATCGGATGAGGGGGCCTGGATGAGACGGGACGTCATGGAAGCGGAGCGGCGGCGGGTGCGCGACGGGCGTGCGGCCCTGGCCGGGCTCCTGGGCCTCTCGCTCCTGGCCAATCTGGGCCTGAGCGTCGGTCTGGCCTCGGTGGATCGCATGGCGGTGCTGATCCCGGCGGTCACGGGGCCTGCCTGGGAGGTCGGGAGCAGCCGGGCCGGGCTTCGCTACCTGGAGGACATGGGACGGACCGTGGCGGTGACGCTGCTGACGCTGACGCCTGAGAACGCGGCGCACGTGCGGGAGGCGGCGGCGCGGCTGAGCCACGCCTCGGCCCGGGGCGCGATCGGGGTCTGGGTCGCGGCCGAGGCCGGTCGCATGGCGCGGCGGGACCTTGCGACCGCCTTCTATCCCGAGCGCATCGAGGCGGACGCGGAGAGGTTGACGGTCCTGGTGACCGGAGAGCTCGCGACCTGGATCGGGCGTGAGCCGGTCTCGCGCGAGCGCAAGCGGTACCGGCTGGCCTTCCGCGTGGATGCCGGCCGGATCGGCCTGGTGCGTTTCGAAGAACTGGAGGACCGAGAATGAAACATGCGACGAGAATCCGGGTGTCCGTGGCGGCGCTTCTTTTGGGAACGCTTTTCCACTGCATGCCGGCCTCGGCCATGCAGATCCTGGATGCCGTGGACCACGCGGAGCTGGAAGCGGAGGTCTCGGACCGTGCGGTGAGCCGCATCGCCCTGGCGAACGACCGGATCGCGCGGGTGATCCGCGGACCGGACGGCTTCCAGGTCGAGCACGACCCTGCGCGCGGCGACATTTACCTGCGACCCGCGGGCCTCACCGGCGTCCGCGTTGCCCGTGGCGCCCCCCGGGAGCCGGTGACGCTCTTCATCGGGACCGTCGCGGGCTTCACCTACCGGCTGGCGTTGACGGTGGCCTCGCGCGGCTCGGCCCAGATCCTGATCCGCAACGCGGCCGCACTGACCAAAACGGACGTCCAAGGGCCGGGCGATCGGCGCGTGGGCGCGCTGGTGGCGCTGGTCCGGGCGGTGGCGCGGCGCGAGACCCTGCCGGGCTACGCGATCGAGACGCCTTCAGGAACGTTCTACAAGGAAGGTCTTTCAGTCATCGAGATCTGGCGGGGGCCCCGGTTCACCGCCCGCGTGCTGGAAGCGGGCCCCGGCGCGGGAGCCGGCGCCGAGGCCCTGGCGGGCCGTCTCGCGCCGGGCGCGGCCGCGATCTGGCTGGCGGCGCCGGGGACCGGCCCATCGGGCGGGCGGCTCGTCGTGGCCGTACATGACGCCTTCCGGACCCGTTCCACGGAGGCGGCGCCATGAGCGGCCCGGACAAGGTCCCCATGGATCCGGAGGCCCGGCGCACCCGTCAGCAACAGGTGCTGCTCTTCTCGGGCGTGGCCGCGGCATTGCTGATCGTGTTCGCGGTGTGGTTCTCGGCGGGCGGAGGCGGAGGCTCGCCCCCGCCGACCGGGATCGAGGCGAAGCTGGCCGGTCCGGAGACGGCGGAGGTGAGCTGGGTGCGCCGCTCGGAGGCGCGGATCGGCGAACTGGAGACGCGGCTCCGGGACATGGAGACGCGAAGCCGGCGGGCCGGGCAGGAGAACGCCAAGCTCAGAGAGCGCCTCGCGCGCGGCGCCGAGGACGGCCGGGCGGTGATCGACCAACAGGCGGCGGCCATCGAGGAACTGCGCGGCCGGCTCGAAGCCCGGACGGCAGGACCGGGTCCGGAGGACCGGACCGCCCCGGGCACGGACGGTTTTACCCGTGCGGTTTCGAGCCAACCTGCTCCCGGCAAGAGAGCCCCCGCGGCCTCGGATGCCGCACCGGCCGTACCGATGATCCAGGAGTTCGAGAATGATGCGGATCCGGCGGGGGACAAGAACGCCGCTGATCCGGGACCCCGTTCGCTGGGGTCCTGGCTGCCGGCGGGGTCCTATGCGGACGCCGTGGTGCTGGCCGGCGCGGACGCCTCGGCGGGGCGTCGCCTCCCAGGGCGAGCCGCGCCCGGTGCTCCTGCGGCTGACCGGTCCGGCCCGGAGCGCGGCCGAGGGCGGCGAAGCGCTCGAAGTGGACGTGGCGGGGTGCACCCTGACCGGCGCCGGCTACGGGGACCTCTCCTCGGAGAAGGTCTACGTCCGGCTGCGGACCCTGACGTGCGCCGGGCCGGATCCGGAAACCGTGACCGAGACGCAGGTCGCGGGCTTCGTGGCCGGGAGCGGCAAGGTGGGCGTTCGGGGCCCGGTGGTGAGCCGCGAGGGGGCCCTGATCGAGAAGGCGTTCCTCGCGGGCCTCATCTCGGGCGTGGGCGAAACGGCCGCCAACCTGCTTCAGGCCCCGGCCAGGACAACCTCGGACGGAGCCTTGAACGTATCGAGCCTAGCCGAGCTCGGCCGGGCCGGTCTTGGCGCGGGCGCGGGCTCGGCCGGCCGCAGGGTGGCCGAACTACCTGATCCGCCGGGCCGAGCAGTACCAGCCGGTGATCCAGCTCCAGACGGGAACGCGGGTGACGGTGGTGTTCATCGAGGGCGCCTGGCTCGACGGGCGCAAGGACAGGAAGAGAGGAGGCCAATGAGAGCGCAATCGACGATTCATCCACGAATCGGACAAAGCCGGGCGGTGATCCCCGCGATCCTCGCGGCGGCGCTGGTCCTGGGCGGCTGCGCGGCGACCCACGTGGGCGACGCCTGGCAATGCCCCCTGGCCCAAGGCGCGGCCTGCACGAGCGTCGCGGAGGCCGATCCGGCGGTCGCGGCCCCCGGCAAGGCGCAAGGGCTCGCGATCCGGACACCCCTCTACCAATCCAAGACCGGTAATGCCAAAGGGACCGGCACATCCTGCGCCGAAGGCTGCGATCCGCTCGCCTGGCTCGCGAAGTGGTTCCGGACCGTCGGGGACCGAGACGGCACCGCAGAGAAGTCCACGGAGACAGGGCGTCCTCCTACCGCCGCGGCCCCTGCCGAACCGGAACCCGTTTCGCCGGACGAAGGATCCCCGGATGAGGCCAATGACCGCCTGCGCACGAAAGAGAGCATCGCGCGGATCTGGATCGCGCCCTTCGTGGACGCCGACGGGGTCTACCGCGAGGCCCACTGGGTGCGCGCGGTGCTGGAGCCGGCGCGCTGGAGGCTGCCGTGATCGAGCGCCTCAAGGACCTGCTCAGGGGACCGGACGCGCTTCAGCCCTGGATCCTTCCGGCCCTGCCGGCGCCCCTCGCCGGCCTCTTGCCCTGGCGGGCCTGGGACGAAGGGAGCGAGCTCTATATCAACGCCGCGAGCTGCGGCTTCCTGCTGGAGCTGCCGCCCTTCGTGGGCATCGACGAGGAGACCCTGGGCGCGCTGGCCGGCACGCTCGCCGACGCCGCGCCCGAGCGCGCGGTGGTGCAGATCATCCATTGGACGAGCCCGCGCTACGGGGCGGCGATCCGGAGCTGGGCCGAACCCCGGCGCCTGACGGGCGGGGTACAGGCGGGGATGGCGGCGCGGCGCAGGGCCCTGTTTGCCCATGCCGGATGGCGCCCCCTCCATGCGAGCGGACCGCCGTTCACGCTGAACGACTGCCGGGTGTTCCTCGCGGCCTGCCTGGCGGGCCCGGCCGGACCGGCGGCCGAGACCGCCCTCGGGGGGTTCCGGCGGGCCTTGGAAGGCACGCTCGCCTCGGCCGGCGCCGAGGCGCGGCGGGTCGAGCCGGACGTTCTGCTGTCCCTCGCCGCGGAGATCACGGCCCCCGACCTGGCGGGAGAGCATGACGGCGGGCTCGACAGGCCGCAAAGGCGCTGGTCGCCCAGAGACCCCATTCATCTTCAGTGCGCGGCGCCGGGCCGGGCCCTGACCGTTGCGCCCACGGGCCTGGTCTTCCTTCACCCGGACGGGACGGACGTGGCGGTGCGCGTGCTCTCGGCCCGGGCCTTCCCCGACGTCTGGCCCGGCTGGCGCGGCAACGCGCTGATCGGAGACTTCCACCGGGACTTCCTGCAGCCGGGCGCCCCGGTCCTGACCGCCCTCACCGTGACGATGGGCGACGCGGCCGCCGGCGAGCGCGCCTTCCTCAAGTCGGCCCGGGCCACGCAGCAGGCGGGCACGGGGATCGCGCGCTATTTGCCGGGCCTGCCCGAGAAGGCCCGGGACTGGCGCTTCGTCACCGAGCGGCTGAAGAACGGCGAGCGGCTGGTCAAGGCCTGCTACACGATCGCGGTCTACGCGCCCCTGGACGCCATCGACGAGGCCGAGCAGGCGGTGCGGGCCATCTATCACGGCCAGGGCTGGCGCCTGGGCGCGGAGCGCTACGCCCACCTGCCGGCCTGGCTCGCCTGTCTGCCCATGGTTCCGGCGGGCGGGCTCGACGCCGACCTCGCCCGTATGGGCCGGATGAAGACCCTGCTCACCTCCTCGGCCGTCAATCTCGCGCCGGTGCACGGCGAGTGGCGCGGCCAGGGAGCGTCGCCCGACGCGCCGCCGGCCCTGCTCCTGATCGGAAGGCGGGGCCAGCCCGCGTGCTGGTCCCCCTTCGCCAACGAGGCCGGCAACTACAACGTGGCCGTGACCGGCAAGTCCGGGTCGGGCAAGTCGGTCCTGATGCAGGAGCTGGTCGCGGGCATCGCGGGCGCGGGCGGCGAGGCCGTGGTGATCGATGACGGGCGTTCCTTCCAGCACACGGCCGAGGCCCTCGGCGGCGTCTTCATCGCCTTCGGCAAGGACCCGGCGAGACTCAACCCCTTCGCCATGATCGACGCGGACGTGGCGGCCCGGGACGGGGACTACCGGGAGGAGTGCTTTGCCATGCTGGCCGCCGTGGTCGGGCGCATGTGCCGAAGGCGCGGGCGCATCGACGACATCGAGGCGGCGCTCATCGACGAGGCCATCGCGCGCGCCTGGGAGGAGGCCGGCAACGGCGCCGACCTCGGGACCGTGCAGCGCCGGCTGGAGGCGGCGGGCGACCGGCGGGCATCGGACATGGCTCTCGCCCTCGGACCGTGGCGGCCGGGCGGCGCGCTCGGGCGGCTCTTCGAGGGATCGGAGACCCCGGCCCTGGACGCCGCGCTCACCGTGTTCGAGCTCGCCGAGCTCAAGGGCCGGGGCGACGTCCAGGGCGTGGTGCTGATGCTGGTGGTCTTCCTCGCCACCCAGCGCATGTATCACGGCCCCAGAACCCGGCCCAAGGCGATCGTCATCGACGAGGCCTGGGACCTCCTGTCGGGCGAGGACAGCCGGGCCTTCCTCGAGGGCGCGGCCAGGCGGGCGCGCAAGTACCGGGGCGCGCTCGTCACCGGCACCCAGAGCGTCAACGACTACTACGCCAACCCCGCGGCCCGGGCGGCCTGGGACAACGCCGACTGGACCATCTTCCTGGCCCAGAAGGACGAGTCCGTCGAGCTCCTCAAACAGGAAAAGCGCATCCACTGCGATCCCGGCATGGAGCGGGCCCTCAAGAGCCTGGCCACCGTGGACGGGCGCCATGCCGAGCTGGTGCTGCACGGTCCGGACGGCTGGCGCGTGGCGCGGCTCGCCCTGGACCCCTGGTCGGTAGCTCTCTATTCATCGCGCGGGCCGGCCTTCGCCGCGGTCGAGCGGCTGAAGGCCGAAGGCCTCACCACCGAGCAGGCCATCGACCGCATCGCCGACGGCGACGGTCCGGAGGCCACGACAGCCGGCCCTGCGGGCAGCGCGCCGTGACGGCCTCCATAGCTTAAACAGAAGGAGACGCACATGAGCAAGGACAGGAACAGGCGGGCGCCATCGAGTGCTGCGACACGGGCGGAGAAGCCCCGATCCGGGGATCGGCCCCTCGCCTGGCCGGAAGATCCGGAGGGGCTGACCCCGGACGCCGTCGACTTCGAGGCCCTGGCCCACGTGCTGGCCAACACCTGCCGCAGGGGCGGCCGGCTCAGGCGGTTCCACTCGCTGGCGGCCCACGCGGTGCTGATGAGCGAGGAGATCGAGGCCTTTGAAGGATCCGGGGACCGCCGGGAGGCGGCCCTCTACGCCCTTCTGGCGGACGCGAGCGTCGCGTGGCTGGGAACAAAGGCCGCTTCCTCCCAGCGCGGGGCGGAGCGGCTGAAGCGGCTCGGCGGGACCATCGACCGGGCCGTGCGCGAGTCGGCCGGGCTCGATGCGGAGCCCTCCCCGGAGCAGGCGGAACTGCTGCGTTTCGTGGCCCGCATGGCCGAGGCCGCGGAGGACCGGGACCTGCCGGGCGCGCGCGACGGCGCGGCTTCCGCGGTCGCCTTCCCGCCCCTTAAGCGCCGCATCCGGACCGTGGTTCCCGATCGGGCGGCCAGGCTCTGGCTGGACCGCTTCCGGGCCCTGAAAGGGCAGGAGGGCGCGGGACGGGGCCCCATCGCGTCCGCCCAGAGGGAGTCCCGTGGCACGCACGACCCCACCCCACCGGAGGAGCTTCATGTCACGCGCGAACAGACGGCGCCGGAACGGGCTGCGTCATGAGCGGGCCCACGGCGTTGGCCGCCGCGCTTGTGCTGAGTGCCGGGGTGGCCGCGGCGGTCTCGGCCGTCACGGCGCGCATGGCCCTGGAGAGGGTCCCGCGCATCGCGAGCGTGCGGCTTGCCGAGCTCACGGCAGACTACATGGCCAAGGCCGCCCGGGAGCACGGCGACCAAGAGGAGGCCGTAAAAGCCGTGCGCGGCTGGGCGCGCCGGTTGGAGGAGGCGCTCGTCCGGACGGCAGCCCGCCACCGCGCGGTGCTGCTGCCCGCAAGGGCGGTCGCCGGCGGCGCGCCGGACCTCACCGCCGAGATAAAGGCGGCGATCCAGACGGCCCTGTCCAAAACCCATCCCCCGACGAACACGGAGGACGAACGATGAGAGAGACCCTGCACGCCTTGCCGCGTGCGCCCGGACGGCGTGCGCCTGAACGAACCGGACGGGGCCGCAAGATCCTGCTCTGGATGGCCATGCTGGCCGCCCTGTGGCTCGTCGCGGTCTCGCGCGTCTACGTCAACGCGAGCTGGTCCGACGGAGCCTGGGGGTATTTCGTGCTGCCCCTCGTGGGAGAGTTCCAACGGGGCGACGCGGTCCTGTTCGACCCACCCGAGGAGGCCGGCTCGGGGATCCCCTACCTCAAGACCGTGCGCGGCCTGCCCAGAGACCGGGTGGAGGTGGACAGGGAGCGCCGGGTCTCGGTGAACGGCGCGGTCCTCGGCGTTGCCAAGACGCATGCGCTTGATGGGCGCAGGCTCGAGGCGATCGGGCCGGGCGTGATCCCGCCGGGCCGCTACTACGTCCACGCCGATCACGTGGACAGCCACGACAGCCGCTATTCGGAGATCGGGCTCATCCCGCAAGAACGCATCCGGGGGCCGGGCCTGGGCCCTGCCCGACGTCCCCTGGCTCGGGCTCAAGGGACCGCTCGCCAAACCCGAGGAGGCGCGGCCATGACGCGGCGTGTTCTCCTGTCCCGTCTTCGGCTCATCGCGATTGCCTGCGTGCTGATGCTCGCGGCGCGGCCCGTACCCGCGAAGGACCTTGGCGTGCGCGGCGCGGTGTGGCCCATCGCCGAGCCCGACCTGCTCGAACGGATCGAGGCCCGGCTTGAAGCGCTGGAGTCCTCGGGCGACCTCACCCGCATGCGCCGGGAGGCCCTGGACCGGGGCCGGGAGCGCATCGAGGCGCCCGGGCGCGTCGAGGGCATCGGGCCCGCGCGCGTCCGTCGCACCCGGCTGTTCGATCCTTCGATCACGGTCGAGCAAGACGTCCGGGCGCACGATGGGACCCTGATTGCGGCCCGGGGCGCTCGGATCAACCCCCTCGAGGTGTACCCGCTGACCCGGGATCTGCTGTTCATCGACGGCGCGCGGCCGGCCGAGGTCACCTGGGCCCTCGGCCACGAACGGCCCGCGAAGATCGTGCTCCTGGCGGGCCGCCCGCTGGACCTGATGCGGCCCCACGAACGGCCGTTCTTCTTCGACCAGAACGGCCGGCTTGCGAAACGTTTCGGGCTCCGCGCCACCCCGTCCCTGGTCGCGGCCGAGGGATCCATGCTCAGGATCACGGAAGTGCCGCTCGACGACGAAGCCAATCCCGCGACCATCGGAGGGCGGCCATGAGATCCCTGAAGACCGTCTGCACGGCGCTGGTCCTTGCCGGAGCCCTGTCCACGGGGACCGCTTCCGCCCAGTCCTGCACCGGGCGTTTCGTGAACCCCGTCACGGACGTGTGCTGGGAGTGTCTTTTGCCGATCTCGATCGGGCCGATCCGCATGGGCAGCGCCACGGGCGCGCCGGACACGCCCAATCCGGGATCGCCGATCTGCCTCTGCGGCAAGCCGATCCCCCGGATCGGACTCTCCCTGGGCTTGTGGGAGCCGGCGCGGCTGATCGACGTCAGCCGCGCGCCCTGGTGCTTCCCCAATCTCGGGGGCATGACCATCGACCCGGGCCTGCCCGCGGGGCGCGGACGTACTGGCTCCTCGGGCGGCGACGGCGCCTCGGGCTCTGTGTGGCACGTCCATGACTACGTCTATCCGCTCCTGTCCTGGATTCGGGGCCCTGCTCGACATCGGCTGCCTTGAAAGCGGGGGGCTCGACATCGCCTGGGTCTCCGAGCTCGACCCGGCCTGGCTCGACGACGAGCTGTCCTTCCTGTTGAACCCGGAAGCCGCGCTGTTCGCGGACCTGCCGGCCCAGGCGGCCTGCGCCGCCGATTGCGCCGCCGCCTCGGCTGGCCTGCCGCTCGACCCCCTGTTCTGGTGCGCGGGCTGCCAGGGCGGGATGTATCCCCTGACCGGCAACGTGGCCGCCCACGTGGGCGGGGTCCAGGCCTCGCTCCTCGTGGCCCAGCGGCTCGTGTTCCGTCTTCACCGGCTGCTGCTCGCCTGGGGCACGTCGGGGCCGGCGGCGCTCTGCGGGCGCTATCCCATGCCCATCATGAAGAAGTCCCAGTACCGCTGGCAGATGACCCAGCCGGTCCCGGCCACGTCGCCCCTCACCGGCTGCAACCCCACGGGCCGGTCCTCGGTGATCTGGGAAGCGCTGCGCGAGCTGCCGGTGGCGGGCGAGAACTTCGGCTATCTGCTCTGGCGCAAGCGCAACTGCTGTCTGCTCTGAGGAGGCTGACATGAACGATAACCCGATTCGTAAGACCATCCCGGCTCTCGCCTGCGCGCTCGTGATGGCGGCCTGGTGCGGCCCGGCCCGGGCCCAGGGAAAAGCCAAGGACTTGGCGCGCGATACTGTCGATCAGGTCCTGCGGCAACCGGCAAAAGTCCGTGACGGGGACCTGGACGCCTGGTCGCGCTCGGTGATCGAGCGCGCGCTGGAACGCGCGGGCAAAAACGCCCCCGGGGCCTCCGGCCCCCTCCCGGCCGAACGTCATGCCGGCCGCGTTGCCCGCGGCCTTTCCGAGCGTCCCCATGGCCCCGAGGTCATCGTCTTCATGAGCCTCTCGGCGCCCGCGGCGAGCTGGCGGCAGTGGAGCCGCGAGGCGGCGCGGATCGGCGCGCCGCTGGTGCTGCGCGGGCTCGGCCCGGACGGGTTGCAGGCCACGGTGAAACGCATCGGCCCGTACCTGGGCCGCAAGTCCGGCGCAACAATCGATCCGCGTCTGTTCCGGATCTTCGGCATCGAGGCGATCCCGGCCGTCGCGGTGGTCCCGGGCGGGGTCCCGCCCTGCACTAGCCGGGGTTGCGCCGCGGATCCCGCGCCGCCCCACGACCGCATCGCGGGGAACATCGGCCTGGAAGCGGCGCTCGAGGCCATCGCCGCCGAGGGAGGGCCGGGCCGCGCGGCCGCGCGCCGCCATCTCGCAAGCCTGAGAGGAAACTTGCCATGAACCGCAAGGACGACACGAACGAAAATCCGGAACCCGGTTCCGATCGCAGCTTCGAAGCCCTCATGGAGGCGAAGCGGCCAAGGCTTCAGATGGCGCGAATCGAGGCCTGGGGACGCTTCCCTTGCTGGACGATGGCCGCGAAGGCCTTCGTCCTGGCCCTGGTGGTCCTGACGCACCTCGTCAACGGCCCCGCCCGGGCCGAAGACCCGGCAGCGGCGGCCCGCGCGATCGGCCAGGCGGGACAAGCCGCGGCGGGCGCCATCGCGAAGGATGCGGATTCCGCCGCCCATGTGCCGGGCTACGGTGGAACGAGCCTGCCAGAGAGGGGCCTGGGCGCGGGCGAACTAAGAAACGCCGCGAACCGGGTGATAAACGATCCCGCCGATCCCGGGGGCCAAGCCGGCCGCGCGGTGATCGAGGGTACGGTCAAGCGCCCGGACGCCCCGGTCAAGGCGGACGATCCGATGGTGAGGCGCGGGGACGGGATCCAAGGCGACGCCCATTCCCCCCTCTGGGGCGCGGACGGGATCGCCTCCGGATCGGTGAACGACTGCAAGGCGGGACTCGAGCGCGCCGGGGCCGGCGGCCATTGCGGCTCGGTCTCCTGGTGCGTGGGCGCCGAGTGCGGAACCGCGGCGTCCCGGGCCAACACCGGGTTCGTCGATTCGGCGGCCCGGCTCAACATGGCCATCGAGCTGGGCGGAGAGGAATTCGACCGCCAGACCCTCCGGTTCTTCAGGGGCGATCGCCAGTCCTGCCGGATCCAGTGGGGAGGCCTCGCCGATTGCTGCAAGAACTCGGGCGCGCTCGTGGGCGTGGCCGGCTGCACCAAGGAGGAACGCCTCCTGGCCGAGGAGCGCCATGCCGGGAACACGCATTACCTGGGCAAGGGATGCGCGAAGCGGATCTTCGGCGTGTGCATCCGCTGGAAACGTTCCTGGTGCGTGTTCGGCTCCAAGCTCGGGCGCATCCTGCAGGAAGCGACACGCGGCCAGCTCGGGATCGGCTGGGGCAGCTGCCGCGGCTTCACGGTCGATGAGATGGAACGCATCGACTTCGAGGCCGTGGACCTCTCCGAGTTCACCGAGAATCTGACCGACGGGTCGTATGAGCCCTCGATCGAGCTTCCGGAAGCCGGCCGAACCGGCGCGGTGATGCGTGAGCGCATCCACGGCTTCTACACCAAAAGCAAGTGAAGGGGGCAGCCATGACCATCCCGTACGCCCTCGCACTCGCCTGCCTCCTCGCCGTCCTCGCGGCGCTGCCCGCGGATGCGCGGGAATGGCGGCCTTGGTGCGGTCCCCGATCGGGCCCAAATCGGGAGACTGAGCCCTCGCTCGGCTGGCACTTCTATTGCGACCGGAACGAGGAAGACGCGGAAGAGGACGCGCCGGCGGCGCAAACGCCTCCCGCAAGACCCTCTTCGCGGCCCGAGACCGCAATGGAGCGCCTCCTGGGGATGCGCCGGGCCCTGGAGGAAGCCCGGGCCAGGGCGATCCTGGACCCGAGCCCGGAGAACGTCACGGCCTACCTGCGCCTCCAGCAGGAGACCCTGCAAAAAGCCGCCTCCTTCTCGGACGCCTTCCGCCGCACGGTCTGGGCGAGCCCGGATCTCGATTACACGCTGAAGCGTCCGGTGGGCGCCCTGGCCAAGCAGGTCTGGTCGGAGCAGCGCCGGGCCGAGCGCGACGCCGTCCTGGCCCGGCTCGGCGAGCGTTACGGCCTCATCTATCTCGGCCATGCGCGATGCCCGGGATGCCGCGTGTTCGGCCCCCTTCTGCGCGCCTTCGCGCTGCGCCACGGCCTCGACGTGCTCGCGGTCTCGATGACGGGCGAGCCCCTCGATGGGTGGCCCGAGGCGGTCCCCGACCAGGGCCGCGCCGCGCGTCTCGGCCTCGAGGCCCCGGTGTTCCCCGCCCTTGTCCTCTACGACACGCGAACCAGGCGGGCGCTTCCGGTTTCCTTCGGCGTGGTCGCCAAGGACCAGCTCGCCGAGCGCATCTTCACCCTCACCGCACGGGAGATCGGACATGACTATTAAGCAAAGGATTGCGGGCATGACCATGGCTGCCCGCGAATTCGTGCTCGTGTGGGCCATCTCGCTCTGCCTCGCCCCGCCCGCGGGCGCGGACGTGCTCTCGGAGATGGAGAGCTTCTGGAGGGGCGCGGCGGTGAACACCACCGGGCCGACCGCCTTCGACGGCCAGGCCTCGGGCCACTGGACCCTGGGCAACCTCTACCTGCGCGCCCCCGTGCGCTCCGAGCCCATCGCCACGGTGAGCCTGCCCTCCTTCCGGGCCGGCTGCGGCGGCATCGACACGTTCGCCGGCGCCTTCTCCTTCATCAATTCCGACCAGCTGATCGCCTTTGGCCGCGCCGTGGCCCAGAACGCCGCGGGCTTCGCCTTCGAGCTGGCGCTCGAGACCATCTCGCCGGTGATCGCCGAGACCCTGTCCAAGCTCCGGGCCCTGGCCCAGTGGGTGAACAGCCAGAACCTCAACTCCTGCGAGACCGCCCAGGCCCTGGTCGGGGCGGTCTGGTCCAAAAACGACCGGGCGAGCGCGGCGATCTGTGCGGCCATCGGCACGCGACAGGGGATCTTCTCCGACTACGCCGCCGCCCGCCACGGCTGCGGCGCGGACGGCAAGCGCCACTCGACCCTGGCCGCCGCCTCGGGACCGCTCAAGGACCAGGCCCCGGTCAACGTCAACTACGCCTGGCGCGCGGTGAGGGCGTCGGGCTTCCTGGCGTCCGACCGGGATCTCGGCGAGTTCGCCATGTCGATCTCGGGCACCGCGATCGTCACCGCCCCGGTCTCCGACGGCGACACCTCCGGCCCCAGGATACGCATCCTGGAGCCGCTGGCCCTTGACCGCCGGGTGACCGAGATCCTGATGGAGGGGGGAGGCGACCTCCCGGTCTATCGCTGCGACACCTCCGTCGACTGTCTCAACCCCGTCCTCGGACGGCTCACCGTGCCGGCGGCGCGGGGTTTCCGGGACCGGGTGGCCGGCCTGCTCCGCCGGCTGGTCGAGGCGGTGCGCGCCGACACGGCGCCCCCGGCCGACGCGCTGGGGCTCGTCAATCTCACCACCCTGCCGGTCTACCGGGTGATCAACACGGCCGCCGCCTACCGCGGGGCGGTGGTGGACCAGGAGGTGGACGCGCTGGCCGAGGCGGTGGCCCTCGACGTGCTCCAGGTCTGGATCTCGGACCTCCACCGGACGGTCGAGGAACGCGCCGGCACCCTGGACATCGCCGACGGCGACCAGTTGGAGCGCTGGCGCGAGGGGCTGCGCCGGAACCGGGCCGCCCTCGCCAAACACCGCCACGAGGGGCTGGAGCGGTTCAACACCGCCCTCGCCGTCGTGGAGAAGCTCAGGCTGATCGAGACCGAGCTCGCGGGCGCGCTCTCGGCCGATCTCAGGGCGGCGCTCGCCTTCTCCCGGGGCGGCGCAGGAGCCCGGTAGGGGCAACGACCATGTACGAGCTCTTCACCCTGGGCGGCGGGACCTATCTGGTCGACCTGCTGAACGCGGTCGCCGCGATCACCGGCGGCGGGGCCTTCGTGACCCTGGCCCGGATCGCGGGCGTGGCCGGGCTCGCCTGGGTCCTGTTCCGCACCGCCTTCGGCGGCTCGTGGAAGGACAACGCCAAGTGGATCCTCCTCTTCATCGCCGTCTGGGGCGCGATGGTGGTCCCCAAGGCGACCGTGCGGGTCGTGGACCGGCTCGACCCGGCGCTGGCGCCCGCGGTCGTGGCGGGCGTCCCGCTCGGCCTGGCCCTCTTCGCCTCCCTGACGAGCCAGGTGGGCGACGGGTTGACGCGGCTCACCGAGCAGGCCTTCTCCCTTCCGGACGACCTGACCTACCGCCGCCACGGCCTGATCTTCGGCGCGAGGCTCGCGGCCGCCGCGACCCGCATGGAGGTGACCGACACGGTGTTCGCGCGGAACCTCCGGGCCTACGCAAGGCAATGCGTGTTCCACGCCCTGCTCCTGGGCCACGTCTCGGCCGACGATCTGCGCGAGAGCACCGATATCTGGCGGCTCGTCACATCCACTGGATCGCCTTCCGCCGGGGCCTCGCCCGCGCGCATGGTGGAGTACGCGACCCGGGGGACGCCGTCCGGCACCGGCGCCACGCCAATCGATCGCGAGATCGTCACCTGCGCCGAGGCCGCCCCGCGGCTCAACGCGCTCTGGGGGGCCGAGATCGCGAGGGCGTCCGGCATCTTCGGATGGAGACTCTTCCCCGGTGCGGCGACCGAGGCGCTGGCCCGGGCCGAGCTCATGGCCGCGCTGCCCGTGGCCCACGACTACCTGATCGGCGCCTCCAGGACCGCGGCCGAGATCCTGCGCCAGCAGATGGTCCTCAACACCCTCCACGGCGCGGGCGAGCAATGGGCCGCGGAGGCAGGCAACGCCGCCGCGCTCAGGTCCTATACCGAAGCCCGGGCCGAGGCCCAGACCGTCTCGGCCTACCGGGCCATCGGAAGGCAGGCCGAGACCTGGGTCCCGATGCTGCGCATCGTGTTCGAGTGCCTCTACGTGGGCGCCTTCCCCATGGCGGTGCTGCTCATGCTCACCCCCGCGGGCGGCGGGCTCTTCCGGTCCTACTTCGCCGGGATCGTCTGGATCCAGAGCTGGGGGCCGCTCTACGCGATCCTCCACCGGATCTCCATGGGCGAGGCCGCCGAGCGCATGAGCGCGGGCGCCCTCATGCCGGACGGCGAGAGCGGCGTATCGCTCGTCGCCCAGGCGGGGATCCGGGCCGTGGCCTCCGACGTGGCCGTGATGTCGGGCTACCTCTCGATGTCGGTGCCCTTCCTCGCCGCGGCCCTGGCCTACGGGGTGGGCAAGGCGACCATGCTCGCCACCTCGGTGCTCGCGGTCGGCCAGGACGCGGCCTCCTCGGCCGCCCACGAGGGCACGACGGGCAATATCTCCCTCGCCAACACCCAGGCCGACGTCCACCGCTTCGCAACGCTCGAGGGCCGCCAGCTCCGCACCTCCATGCACGTCGATACGGACCGCTATACCGGGTTCGCTCCCGAGGGCGCGGCCTTCACCGTGACTGGAGACGGTACCGCGGTCATGGACGCCGGCTCCGCCACCAGCCGGATCCCGGCGGCGGGCGTCAGACTCTCCGAATCCCTTGCGGTCAGCCACGAGAGCCGGGCAGGCGCCGCCCGGGAGCAGGCCCGGCACTGGTCGGCCGAGGCCGACACGGCGCGCACGGCCGTTGCGACCGATTCGGCGGCCATGGTCGAGCGGTTCTCCCGGGACGTGCACACGGGCCTCGCCCATTCGAGGGGCGTGACGGAAAGCGAGAGCACGCAAGTCCAGGCCCTGGAAAGCCACATGAAACGCCTCTCCGAGGCGGGCGGGATCTCGAAGGAGGAGGCGGCCGTTCTCATGGGCGAGGCCAGGGTGGGAGGGGGGTTCGACTTCATCGTGAAGTTCGGGGCCGACGGTTCGGCGAGCTGGCGGGGCCAGACCATCGGCCGGGAAGCCTGGAACCGGATGACCGACTATGCCGAGCAGAACCAAGTGATCGATCACTGGTCCCGGGTCGCCGATGCCTCCAGGCGCTACTCCACCGCCTCGGGCGAGAGCGAGCTCAAGAGCCTGGAGGAGAGTTTTGGCGCCAACCTGACGCGGATGCGCCGCTTCGGCGAGCAGGAGGCCCTGAGCCACCGGGAAGCCGAGAGCTGGAGCTCTCAGGCGGCCGAGGTGCGAAGCCGGTCCCGGGCCGTCGACCAGGAGCTGGGCCAGCCCTTCTTCGCCTGGCTGACCGCCCGGCCTGGCGCCGACGGGCGCGAGATCGGCGTGGGGGGCGCCATGCGGCTCGCCTCGCCCCAGACCCCGGAGGACGCCGAAGAGCTGCGCGCGCATGCCGCCGCCTTCATCGCGGAGCGCTTCCCGGCGCCCGAGGGGGTGGATCCGGCCTCGGTCCCGGGGCTGGCGGACTACGAGCGGAGGAGAGACGGGCTGAAAGAGTATCACGCGGGCGAGACCGAGGCGGCCTGGGGCGGCTGGTCGGCCTCGGTGCGCGACCGCGGACGCGGGGCCGGGACGCCCGGGCCGGGAAAGGTCGAGAACCGGGCAAGGCGCGAAAGCGCCAGGACCGAGCATGATCTGAGGGTAAGGGAGGCGGGACGAGAGGAGCGGGCCGGGATGACGGACGAACGCATCGAGCAAGGCCGCGCGAAGGTCGCGGCCGAGGCCGACAAACCCTTCGTCGAGCATGCCACCGAGGCGGTCCCGTTCATCGGGAAGTGGCTCGGCGGCAAGCTCTACGGCACCGCCAGGAACGCGGCGCCGGACCCGGGGAAGAAGGACGACCGCTGACGCGACGGTCCCTTCTACGGGGACCGGGTGCTCGGGCCGTGACCGCGAAGGCGCCCGTGGTCGTGGAGATCCCGGTCCTCGACGTCGCGGAGCCAGGCGTAGCGGCCGGTCTTGGTCGACCAGTCGAACCGGTCGCCGCCCTCTTCCGGGAGCCCGTAGCGGCCGAAGGCCGACCAGTCGCCATAGCGGAACCCCCGCCACAGGGCGCACGCGAGGGCGGCAAGGACGGTCCAGAGCACCGCCCAGAACCAGATGGCCCCCAGGAAGCGGGCACCGATCGCGATGACGACGGAAAAGACGGTGACGGCAAGGGCGAGTGCGATCCCGCCGAGGACGAAGGCCCGGGCGCGCCAGCCGTTGGATGGGTCGGATGGATTGGACATGGGTCGTTCCTCCGGGGTTGCGGTTCAAGTTCAAGCCTCTCGGGCGCCGGCCTCTCCGGTCCCGGCGTCCCGCGCCCTTGACCCCGCCTTCCTCGGCCTCCCGCCTGGCGCATTGCAACGGAACGGCGCCAAGACCGCCGCTATCCACACAACCTTGAATGGGAGAACCCGATGATGTTCGGCAACGCAACGCTCAGGGGCGGCCAGACCCTGGCCCACGACGTCCACATGTGGGGCCAGCTGGTCCGCTGGGGGCTTTTGGGCATCGCCCTGACGGTCGTCCTGGTCCCCGCCGTTGCCTTGTTCCGCACGACCGCCGCCCATGAATGGCGCCTCGTCGGAACGGGCACCCTCGCCCAGGTCAAGCTCGCGCTCGGGTATCCACGTCATTCCCTCCAGGCGTACGAGTGGCGAGAGGGCCAAAAAACGGCCCTGAGAATCGTGGATATCGCCCAGGACCCCAGGATCGAAAGGATCCGGAAACGCATGCTCCATACCGTCTACGCCAGGGCGTGGCTCGGCCTCTGGATCGGAGTGGGGGGCGCGGTCCTCTGTACGGTCCTGTTCTCGGTCCTGGGAAGGCGCCTGGACCGCGCCCAACGGGTCCGCGGCGCGGAAATGACGACGGCCCGGGAGCTGAGAAGGCGCGTGCAGCCCGTGTCCGCGCGCTTGGCGGAGGCCCTGTTCCCCGCCGCGCGCCGCGCCTCCTGCCGCATCGCCGGGATCCCCTGGCCCAGGCGCGCCGAGACCCAGCACACCATCGTCTCCGGCACCACCGGCTCGGGCAAGACCGTGCTGATCTCCGACCTCGTCGCCCGGCTCCGCGCCCGGGGCGAGCGCTGCATCCTCTACGACAAGATGGGGAGCTATACCCGCTCCTTCTTCGATCCCTCTTGTGACGTGCTGATGAACCCCCTGGACGCCCGGGCGCCCCGCTGGTCCCCCTTCTTCGAGGCGAGGACGCCCCGGGACTTCGACATGATGGCCGCGGCCCTCATCCCCCAGCAGAAGGACACGGTGGATCCCTTCTGGGTCACCGCCGCCAGGCAGCTGTTCTCCAACGGCGCGGGCGTGCTCTGGAAGAAGGGCGTGACCGAGAACCGGGTGCTCGTCGACCACCTGCTCAAGACCGACCTGACGGCCCTGGCCCGGGCCATGGAGGGCACGGTGGCCCAGTCCATCGTGGACCCCGAAAACCCCAAGACCGCCCTCTCGGTCCGGGCCATGCTGACCGCGCACCTGGGAGCGCTCGAGTTCCTGCCCGATACGGGAGAGCCCTTCTCGATCCGGGACTGGGTGGGCCAAGAGGACGGGACCGGGTTCCTGTTCCTGACCTCCCGGGGCGACCAGCACGCGAGCCTGAGAGGGCTCATCTCCACCTGGCTGGAGATCGCGGTGAACGCGCTCCTCTCCCTCCATCAGGACGACGCGAGAAGGGTCTGGGTGGTCCTGGACGAGCTGCCCACCCTCCACCAGGTGCCGAGCCTCCAGCCGGGGCTGGCCGAGTCCCGCCAGTTCGGAGGGTGCTTCGTGCTCGGGATCCAGGTGATCTCGGCCCTGCGCGACCTCTACGGAAAAAACGGGGCGGAGACGATCTCCGGGCTGTGCGGCACCCGGGTGGTGCTGGCCGCGCCCGACCAGGAGACGGCCCGGTGGTCGGCCGAAAGCCTGGGGCGGGGCGAGGTCGAGGAATACTCCCACGGGATGAGCTACGGGGCCAGCGTGCTGCGGGACGGGGTCTCGCTGACCCAGCGCCGGGAGATGCGCTCCCTGGCCCTGCCGTCGGAGATCATGCGGCTCGAGAACCTGAAAGGCTATCTGAAGTTCCCCGGGCCCTGGCCCGTGGCCCGGATCGGACTCGACTACGTCAAGAGGCCCAAGGCGGCCGAGCGCTTCGTGCCCAGGGAGGAAGGGCCTTCGGAGCAAGGCGGTTGGGTCTCCGATGTGACCGCGGCCGATTCCGGAAGCGGACACGACACCGATGCCCCGGCCCCGGGCGATGCCGGGAACGAAAGCGAGCATGGCGATACGGGCGCGGCGGGTTCGGCGGCCGGATGCCGCGCGGTGGAAGCGGAAGGAGCGGAAATGCCCGAGTTCCCGGCTGTTGGTTCCGGCGGCCGGGATTCCGTCCTTTCCAGGCAACGGGAAGACCCCGCGGCCGATCCGGATGAACCCGAGGACAGCGGCGCCGGCGGCGCGGACGGGCGCTGTCCGCCCGACTGGCTGTGATGGTCGTCTCGATCGGCGCCGTCGCGTCCTCTGCCCAGGGCATCTCCTATTACGAGAGGGACGGCTACTACGCCAGGGACGACCCGGCCCACAGGGAAGCGAGCGCCTGGGCCGGCAGGGGCGCGGAGGACCTCGGCCTCTCCGGCCCGGTCGAGCCGGACCTCTTCAAGGCGGTGCTGGAGGGCAAGGTACTCGACGGGACCGGCCGGCAACTCGGACGCGGGGGACCCGATGGGGCCCTGCAGCACCGGCCCGGGCGGGATCTCACCTTCTCGGCTCCCAAATCCGTCTCGCTCGCCGCGCTCGTCGGCGGCGACGGGCGCGTGGTCGAGGCCCATGACCGGGCGGTCAAGCGCTCGCTGGCCTGGATCGAGGGCAACGCCGCCGAGACCCGGTTGAAGGATCCGGAGACCGGACGGATGGTCCGCGCCGGGGACCAGAAGACGGTGGCCGCGACCTTCCGGCACGACGCCTCGCGCAATCTGGATCCCCAGCTCCACACCCACGCGGTCCTCGCCAACATGGTCCAGGGCGGGGACGGCAAGTGGCGGACCATGGCCAACGAGGCGCTCTACCGACGCCAGAAGCTGATTGGCATGATCTACCGGAGCGAGCTCGCGCGGGAGTTGGGCAAGCTCGGTTACGGCATCGAGAAGAGCCATGCCGACGGGCGCTTCGAGATCGCCGGGGTCCCCAGGAAGGTCATCGAGGCGTTCTCGACCCGGCGGGCGGAGATCGAGGCGGCGGTGGCCGAACGGGGCATGAGCGGCACCGCCGAGAACCAGCGCCTCGCCGAGCGCGCGGCGCTGATGACCCGGGCCCACAAGCGCGAGGTCGACAAGGCGACGCTCAAGGCAAGCTGGGAGAAGCAGGCCGTCGGCCTGGGATTCGACGCGCGGGCGCTCGCCGCCGAGGCCGCGGCGAGGGAAGCCGGCAGGGACTCCGGCCGGGAGAACGCTCCCGCACGGGATGTCGATCCCGCTTTGGCGGGTGCCGTCGGGTCTCCCGCCTCCATCGCGGAAACCGACCCAACGCGGCGGGAACCGGCAACGAAGGAGCCGGCGGCCGAGGCCTCGGAATGGGCGATGGCGCATCTCGCCGAACGCGAGGCGGTGTTCTCGCGCGCCGATCTGCTCGCCGCCGCGCTGGCCTGGCGGCCCGGCGCCGTGTCCGTCGAGGCGGCGGAGAAGGCGTTGGGCGATCTCGAAGGTCAGGGACGGCTCCATGCCGCGCCGGCATTGCATGCGGGCGACGGCATGACCACCGACAAGGCCCTAGTCGACGAGCGCGAGACGATCGGGCTGATGCAGGACGGACAGGACAGAAGCCCGGTGGTGATGCGAAGCTGGAAAGCGAGCGCGCGGCTACACAAGGGACCGCTCACCGAGGGGCAGAAGCAGGCCGTCAAGCTGATCCTGTCTTCGAAGGACCGCGTCGTCGGCGTGCAGGGCTATGCCGGCACCGGCAAGACCACCATGCTGCGGCGCGCCAACGCGCTCGCGGGCAAGAGCGGCTACCGCATGATGGGACTGGCGCCGTCGGCCTCGGCGGTCAAGACGCTGGCGACCGAAGCCGGGATCGAGAGCGAGACCCTGCAACGCTTCCTCGCGCGGAACGCCGGGGTCGCCGAAGGGCGTTTGACGAAGAAGGGCGAGAAGGAGATGCGCGCCGCCTGGCGGAAGACCGTGCTGGTGGTGGACGAGGGCTCGCTCGCCTCCACCGTCCAGGCCCGCGACCTCCTGAGGATCGCTAACGTATTGCGCCTTCCCCGCGTGGTCCTGGTCGGCGACGAGAAGCAGCTCGACGCTGTCGACGCCGGCAAACCCTTTGCGCAGTTGCAGCGGGCAGGCATGAAGACCGCGGTGATGGACGAGATCCTGCGCCAGCGCGACCCGGAACTGAAGGCGGCCGTGAAGGCGAGCCTCGCCGGCGAGATCGGCAAGGCCTTCGAGAAGCTCGGCCCCAACGTAGCCGAGGTCCAGGCCGACAACATCGCGGGCGCGGTGGCGGCGCGCTGGCTCAAGCTGTCCCCCGAGGCGAGAGAGAACACCGGCGTCATGGCGCCGAGCCATGAGCTTCGCCGGGAGATCAACGGTCATATCCGGGAGCGCCTCGCGCGCGATGGCAGGATCCACGGCCCCGCCTTCACGGGCGAGCGGCTGGTCTCCCACGGCTACACGAACGCCGAGAAATCGCTCGCGGCCAACTACGCTGAGGGCGATATCGTCGCCTTCCACCGCCCCTACAAGACGCTCGGGGTCGACAAGGGCGACGAGCGCCGGGTCGCTGACGTGGATCACAAGAGCCATACGGTGATACTCGAAGGCGGGGACGGCGGGACCGTTCCGTGGAAGCCGGGCCGGATCGCCGGGCGGACAGGCGGCGCCGAGGTCTACCGAGCCGAGGGCATCGAGCTTCGCGCCGGAGACCGCATCCGCTGGACCCGCAACGACAAGGGCCTCGGCCTCGTCAACAGCCGCACCGCCGAGGTGGCGAGCGTGAAGGACGGCCGTGTGACCTTCCGTCTGGAAGACGGGCGCGTGCTCGACATGAAGGCGGGCGATCCCCAGCTGCACCATCTCGACCATGCCTGGGCCTCGACCGTGCATGCCTTTCAGGGCCGGACGGTGGACAACGTGATCGCGGCGATGGAGGCCAATCACCCCCACCTCACTACGCAGAAGAGCTTCTATGTGGAGATCAGCCGCGCCCGCGACCGGGCCGAGTTGGTGACGGACGATGCGGCGCGGCTGCGCGAGCAACTCGAAACCACGACGGGCGAGCGGGTCTCGGCGCTGGAGGGGATCGGAGAGGCGGCGCGGGACGCGCCGTCAAAGGGCATGGAAGCGGCTGCGAACGCGGGACGGACGGCGGATCGGGAGGCTGAAGCCACCCGGGATACGGACCGGGGCAGGAGCGAGGCGGCCGGGAAAGAGACCGAGCCGGTCGTGAGGAACCGGGAGCCGGGTGTGCCGGACCGTGGGAAACGAGTCGAGATGGACTTGGGCCTTTGAGAGCGAGGTCTGCGCTGCTGAGGCCAGGATCAATCCAAAGGACGCCTACAGGCCATCTATCAGGCGCCGCGGACCACCACTCGGCATCCCGAGCACCGGGTGTATCCCTATCTTCTCAAGGGGCTCGCCATCGACCGGCCCAATCAGGCCTGGACTGCGGACATCACCTATATCCCCGTCCAGCGCGGCTTCCTGTACCTGGTGGCCGTAATGGACTGGGCTACCCGCCGTGTGCTCTCCTGGCGGCTGTCCAATACCCTCGATGCCCGGTTCTGCGTCGAGGCTCTCACAGAAGCCCTGGAGCACTATAGCCGGCCTGGGATCTTCAATACCGACCAGGGCAGCCAGTTCACCAGCCTGGAGTTCCCCTCCGTCCTCAAAGACGCCGGAGTCGCCATCTCCATGGACGGCAGGGGCCGGTGCCTGGACAACATCTTCATCGAGCGCCTGTGGCGCTCACTCAAGTACGAGTCCGTTTACCTGCACGGGCTCTCAGACGGCTTCCAAGCTCAGCGGCTAGTTGCTCGCTAGTTCGCCTTTCATGATCGGGGGAGGCCACACCCTGCCTTGGGGGGCTCCACCCCAGCCGAGGCCTACGAAAAAGGAATGCTGCCGGAGATGCAGACCAAGCGCCGCAGCTCGCCTGCCCCTCTGCCGGCTCAACCGGAACAGCGAGACGTGTTAAACAGGACCTTGGCGGCATGATCGATTACCGCGGAATACACCTTATTTCTGCCCCATCCGGTCCAACAAACCAGGACCACCTCAACCCTTCTCGTAGAGTAGAGCGTTGTAGGTTTCAAATATCTTTTCAGCGCGATCGAGCGTCCGCCCTATTGGCGCAGATTTCTTTTCTAGCAACATAGGATTGCGTATTAGCCAAGCGGCGGGCCTAAAGTGGTCAAATATGGGGATTGTCTCAGGCATGACGCGAAACGCTGCTTCGGCCTGCTTCACGAGGCGCTCAGTGGACGCGTCGGCGGCCTTCAGCTTCTCGACCGTGAGTTTATTAGGGTCCTTGAGTTCGTAGCAGTCATTCAGGATGGCAACGAACACTTCGGGATCGAACATGTCCTCAATGTCGGCTTCTGCACGATCAAGAAGGTCGGCAATCGTGTAGAAGTGTCCGACACCAAGAATTTCAGACTTCTTCATTTTCTCGATCTTCGTTTTATCTCCTCTAGCTTGATCGGAGAGTACGGCAACGTGCAGGGCGTTGCCGGAGAACAGCGCGACGAACGGCTGGATTTTGTCGATGCCGCCAGCGGGGCACATGGTCCAGCGTGGGTCAAGCCCAGTCCGGCTGTGGCTGTGCAACACATCCGACAGCGCCTGAATATAGAGGATGTCACCAGGCCCTTCGACCAGCAGTGTATTTTTGCCAATAAAAAGTGATTGGCTGATCTCGTAGCCGAGTGCGCCCTGTAGGGGGAACAAGGTGTCGGGATCTAGGGCAAGGACATCGTCCCTGACCTTGGTGCCGAGTGGCAATCGTCGTGGTCCCCTCATTTCCACCTGATCTTGGACGATCCTAACAGATGCAAAGTCGTCGGCAGGGACCATGAAGGGAGAATGGGTCGAATAGAGAATCTGATGATGGGGAGCCAGCTTCTCTTTGAAGAACCGTAGGAGATCCGCCTGTGCTTTTCCGTGGAGGGAAAGGCCCGGCTCGTCCAGAAGCAGAACAACCGGTGAATCTTCGTCCTTTACCTTAGCGAACTTAACGAGGAAGGAGAAGAACCAAACGAAACCTGCGCTACGCTCTGAGAAGGGAGTGTCCACCCGATGGAGTGGACCGCCCCTGGGTTATTGGACACTCGGGTGAGGGTATTCGACCTCATGCGGCCTCCGCAACTTGAGCGAGTTTTTCCTGCCTTGCCTGGGCCGGCGTTCGGTAGCCGTAGCCCTCGAGAATCCAATGATGGTTATACAGGTTCTTGAACTCAAGCAGCGCCCACCGCAGTTCCTCTACGGTGGCGAAAGAGCGCACCCACAGGAGATTCTCCTTCAAGATGCGGATGAACCACTCACAGTAGCCATTTCCCTCGGGCGCCCGCACGAAGCTGGGCGAACTGGTCATGCCCAGGTAGGCGATCTCCCGCTGAAAGTCATCGGACAGATAGGCGGGGCCGTGGTCGTGACGAACTTTAAGCCCCTCGGCGACGTCCGCCTCCAAGCCGGCGAAGCGCTCGGCGACCCCCTGCCGGATCGGCTCCAGGGCCTCGAAGCGGTTGCCGCTCTTGGCCGCATGGATCCCCACGCAGTCCACCGAGCAGTGATCCACCGCCACGAACACCGAGGCCATCCCCTCCTCGGTGGTCACCGTCGTCGTCATGTCCGTGCCCCACATTCGGTCGGGCCGCTCGGTGCGGATGGTCCCGTTGTGGGCCTTGGGACCTCGGGGTTTGCCCACCCGGTGGGGGGCCTGAAGCCCCGCCTCCCGCATCAGGCGACGCACCCGCTCCTTGCTGGTGCGGATGCCCGCGAAGCGCAGCCTCGCCCACACCTTGCGGTAGCCCTCGCCATGGAAGGGAGAGTCCTCCAGGACCTGCCGGATGTGGCCGAGGAGTTCCGCATCGGTGCACGGGCCCACAGGGCCGCGCTTATTGGGCGTGGGGCGTTCATGAACGGGGACCGCCTCTCGCCGCCGTTGCGCGTAGACCGTGGAGCGCGCCAAGCCCCAAAGGGCGCACACCCGCTTCAGGCCGTAGGCTCTGCCCGTGGAGGTGAAGCGGGCCTGACTCATCGCCTCCACCTCCTGCCGGCTAAAGGGCGGCCGGCCTCCAGGCGGTCGATCTTCTCCCGCAGGACCTCGCCCTCCATCGTGAGTTCGCCCACCTTGGCCTTGAGCCGGGCGTTCTCCTCGGCCCGCTCATCCGCCGGGCGGGCTTTGAGCGCCGCCTCGCCCCCGCGAAGGAACGCCTCGCGCCAGGCGGAAAGCCGAGCCGCTGTCGTGCCCAACTCGCGGCAGAGCGTCTCCAGGCTCTCGCCCCGCAAAAGACGCAGGACCGCCTCCCGCTTGCGCTGGCAGGAGAACCGACCCCGCTCACTGCGATGCCCTGGGGCCTTGGCTCCGTTCGCCCTACGGGCGCCCTCCGCCAAAGCCCCCTCTTGCTTTTGTTCGTTCATCGCGACACCCCTTTCTCCATGAATCATGGATCAATCGAGTGTCCAACAAAACCCTAGAGCGGGGGAGGAGTTTGTTGTCGATACGCGCACGCGCAATGGTTCCGGTATTAAGAGGCGCGGGGTCGCCTAGCCGCGCCTGCTCAACACGCACTACAACGCTAAGGTCGGGATTTTGTGTCCAATACTCAAGAATTTGATCAGTGATATTGTTGGATGCGGCTTGTAGCTTGGCGTTGAACGTCTCATAGGTGGCAACTTTCATGATTTCGTCGATCGACACCCCTGCATAATCGAGGAACTCGGCGAACAATCGAGCGCCCCGGTGTTCGTCTTGGGTGATCGCCCCATTTTCAATGAGGGTGTTGGTTTGCTCAAGCTGGATGGCCCCGTTCATGCGGTCGTAGGACGAAAAGTACATGAACTTGGGGAGCATCTGCAAAATTAGACTCTTCACCTGATTGGTCGCAGATCCTCGTGCAGTGAGATACTCTTGCAGCTTTTTATGCTTTTCGGTGGGCGAAACTAGCTCGGGCAATGTTTGAATCAATTGCGATGTCGTGCTCACGGACTTGAGCACTGAGCGCTCGGGGGCATCCAGCGCGAACTTCGAGCAGAGGAATTCGAGCGCTGGTTTGAAGTTCAGGTCTGCGTCAACTTCTGCCATCTGACCATAGCGCCTTGACACAGTGACAATGTCCGATGTCATGACGCCCTCGCCAACCGCAGACGCGACCGCTTCAATTTCTATCTCCTCCAGCTTCCACTTTGTCGTGATCGCGATCGCGTCTCCATCCGTGTGCATCTGATCGTATTGGGTCAGGGAGCGCCGTGGGTAGTCTCGCTCCTTGTCTAAAATCGCAGGTGTTGCCTCATGCGGATTGAGGGCGGCCAAGGCAAGTAGGATGGCGATCTTACCCGCCTCGTTTTTGCCCACCAAGCAGGTAACCGGCCCCACATTAAACTCTTCACAATCTTCCGCTGATCGGAAGTTGGTCACATGTACGGTCAGTAATTTCACCCTTGGCCCCCCCTCAATTGTTTAGTTTCCCGTCCCCCGCTCTAGGGTTTTGTTGGACACTCGATTGATCCATGATTCATGGAGAAAGGGGTGTCGCGATGAACGAACAAAAGCAAGAGGGGGCTTTGGCGGAGGGCGCCCGTAGGGCGAACGGAGCCAAGGCCCCAGGGCATCGCAGTGAGCGGGGTCGGTTCTCCTGCCAGCGCAAGCGGGAGGCGGTCCTGCGTCTTTTGCGGGGCGAGAGCCTGGAGACGCTCTGCCGCGAGTTGGGCACGACAGCGGCTCGGCTTTCCGCCTGGCGCGAGGCGTTCCTTCGCGGGGGCGAGGCGGCGCTCAAAGCCCGCCCGGCGGATGAGCGGGACGAGGAGAACGCCCGGCTCAAGGCCAAGGTGGGCGAACTCACGATGGAGGGCGAGGTCCTGCGGGAGAAGATCGACCGCCTGGAGGCCGGCCGCCCTTTAGCCGGCAGGAGGTGGAGGCGATGAGTCAGGCCCGCTTCACCTCCACGGGCAGAGCCTACGGCCTGAAGCGGGTGTGCGCCCTTTGGGGCTTGGCGCGCTCCACGGTCTACGCGCAACGGCGGCGAGAGGCGGTCCCCGTTCATGAACGCCCCACGCCCAATAAGCGCGGCCCTGTGGGCCCGTGCACCGATGCGGAACTCCTCGGCCACATCCGGCAGGTCCTGGAGGACTCTCCCTTCCATGGCGAGGGCTACCGCAAGGTGTGGGCGAGGCTGCGCTTCGCGGGCATCCGCACCAGCAAGGAGCGGGTGCGTCGCCTGATGCGGGAGGCGGGGCTTCAGGCCCCCCACCGGGTGGGCAAACCCCGAGGTCCCAAGGCCCACAACGGGACCATCCGCACCGAGCGGCCCGACCGAATGTGGGGCACGGACATGACGACGACGGTGACCACCGAGGAGGGGATGGCCTCGGTGTTCGTGGCGGTGGATCACTGCTCGGTGGACTGCGTGGGGATCCATGCGGCCAAGAGCGGCAACCGCTTCGAGGCCCTGGAGCCGATCCGGCAGGGGGTCGCCGAGCGCTTCGCCGGCTTGGAGGCGGACGTCGCCGAGGGGCTTAAAGTTCGTCACGACCACGGCCCCGCCTATCTGTCCGATGACTTTCAGCGGGAGATCGCCTACCTGGGCATGACCAGTTCGCCCAGCTTCGTGCGGGCGCCCGAGGGAAATGGCTACTGTGAGTGGTTCATCCGCATCTTGAAGGAGAATCTCCTGTGGGTGCGCTCTTTCGCCACCGTAGAGGAACTGCGGTGGGCGCTGCTTGAGTTCAAGAACCTGTACAACCATCATTGGATTCTCGAGGGCTACGGCTACCGAACGCCGGCCCAGGCAAGGCAGGAAAAACTCGCTCAAGTTGCGGAGGCCGCATGAGGTCGAATACCCTCACCCGAGTGTCCAATAACCCAGGGGCGGTCCACCCGTTTAGATGTAGTTGCCCGCGATTTACAGAAATCTTCGATTGTTTCAACTAGTCGAAATGGAGTTACTGTCAGATCTGGTGTACGGGCTGAATTGAAGAAGGCGGTGCATTCCTGCTGAAATAAGGTTGTGAACAGCCCGGTGATTCAGCGAGATAAAAGATACGCCATCATACACAAAGATGCGACAGTTTCTTTATCGAAAACAGCCTTTCGGGACGAACTCAGCGAAGTGGTGCGCGACGGCGCGCAGCAAATCATTCGACAGGCCGTGGTGGAGTTGCCCCGGTGGACACCTTCAGATTTTGGTCAGGAGGTGTTCACCAAAACGGGGCAACTCCAGCGTTCGAACTCGGTGCCCGCTACGCGGCGGAGGGCTCGCATGCGCCGCCCGGCGTCGATCTTGCGGCCTTCCGTGAGAGTGGATGGCTGTAATGCCGTCGCGTCGGGATCCCAATCCCAACGTAACCACGTAAGGGAGTCTATGTGGAGATAAGTCGCGCCCGCAACCGAGTCGAACTGGTGACGGACGACGCCGCCCGGCTGCGGGGGCAGTTGGAAGTCGCGACCGGCGAGCGCATATCGGCGCTATCCTGGATTTCTCACCAACTTAAACACCCGAACGAGGTAGGTCGATTGAACCGGTTATCTTTCAATAAGTTACCCAACGGACGGATGCTGAGCAAGTTGCAGCATTGTGTTCCCCATGGGAGTGTGACGGGCCGGGACGGGGACCGGCCCCTACGACGAAAAAACGCCTGTTTACCCGTAGGGGTTTTCCCCCGTACCCGCCCGAAAAACCGACCGTTGCGTGTATTCGCCATCTTCAACGCGACAAAGCCGCCGATGGCCAGCCCTTCGCTAACCCAAACACGAGACCATCATCTTGGTGAGAAATCGAGGCTAGAGGGGATCGGCGTTACGGCACAGAAATCAGCCACCCGAGACAGAGCCGGCGGCCTTGGGCGGGAAGCGATACCGGATACGCCGGTCGAAGCGCCGGAAGGAGCGCGAGAACCCGAACAGGCGAAGACGCGGGAACCGAAACGGATCGAGCACGATCTCGGGCTGTGAACGAATGGGCCAATGTCGTTCCGCGCGAACCGACCGAACTCTTTGGATCCATACAATCCACTATCTTTGCTCCAGAACGATTGGCGCTTCGCATCCTGGTTCAACGCTGATCGTAAAGTCCAGTGAATTGAGGGAGCGGGCCTGTCTGGCCGGTTCTGCGCCGAAATCGTACTTCGGTGCCCCCTGAGCGCGCCAAGCTCCAAAGCCTTGGTCAAGCAGGATCGTGACATTCCGGCCATCTCCAAGGCGAAGTGCGAAGCTTCGGGCGTGGGGTAGCTCCACCTTCCCGCGGATGTCTATCTGCGCATTCGGCAGCAGAGCCTGTAGCACGGTGCGACGTGTAGCGTCATCGGCAAAGGTATGGAACACCGCCCATCCCCGTCGTTCGGGCCTGGAGAGACGCGCGGTCGATACATACAAGCTCGTCGCTCCTGCTCCAGGCATCTTTCGCACCACTTCGACCAGAAGTCGCAGAGCGAGAGGCGTCAGAAGATAACGATCCGTGTAGGTCACGGCGTGGACCTTGTGCGCGCGGATCGCCGCGATCGTCAACGGAGCTTCTTCGGTCAAGATTTTCCAGAAGGTACGACCGAATGAAGCCACCCGACCGTTGAGTCGGACGCCAGGCCGGATCAGATGCGCGTTTCCGCTCGACACCTCCACGAGCCGGTCGCTTGCGAGACTCTGTGTTGCGGGTAGCTCGGGTGGGGAGCCCTGGACTAGTGCCACTTCGGCACCGTGGCCCCACTGAGGGCCCGGAATCGCCTCCTTGGCATCGTGCGCAGCGATGGCGGTTCTTCCATTCGCATCCTTGATCACAGCCACTACCAATGCATCGCCTGCTTTCGGCAGGTCCGGGACGTGAGTGAGAGACGCATGGGCCGCCAGCCGATAGAGGTCGAGCTGTTGCGCCAAGTCCATCGACTTGTTGGTCAGCGTCCGACTCTCCACGACAAGCTCAACGTCCACGCCAGACTCTTTCAGCCGGGCAAAACGGTCCGCGACCGGCCAAGCGGCAAGCTCCCAGTCCGATGGGGACCCATGCAGATAGAGGCTGATGGCGGAAAGCCCTCCCGCCCGCCTTCGCCGTTCGAGCCATTCGGTAAGCGGCAGATCCGGAATACGTGTATCTGGACCGAATACCCGCATAGCCTCCGGAAGCCGGAGGCGGTCACGAATTGTCTGCGCAAGGAGCCGACCTCCTCTCCGGTCGAGCAGCTCCTTTTCAAAGCTGAGATCGGAACGTAGAACACAGGCCGGGCAACCGTAGGTGCAATCCTCTGGACAGGAAAGCCTATCGAGAGCTTTCTCCAGGCAGGCGTCGAACCATTCCTGCTCTGACAATCGCAAAGCGAGCCCTGCTCCTCCGGATGCCCGGTCATACAGGAGAGCAGACACCCGGTTCTCGCCACTCGGTCCGACCGAACGGCCGACGGCGACCCCGATCTCACGGGCCTCGGCTCCGAGCCGTTCGGCGAGTGCTTCGCGCAGCGCGGCGGCGAGCGCAAGTCCGTGATCCCGGCGAGCGCGATTTGGCAGTTGAAGTTCGAATACATCGGTGCGGGCAGCGTGGCTGAGGCGAACATTGCGTTTGATGCGTTGTGGCTCGGTGTATCCTCCTGGACAGTAGCCCTTTGCCAGTTTCATCCCTCGAGCTACAGCCAGCGGCCAATGCTTTTGAATCTGCGTCGGAGGCTGGGAGCCCGGCCCCTCCTCGGTCTCGGCCTCGGCCCGTCCACAGAAGAGACAGAGCGCGTAGCCCTTACCGTTGGGGCCCGAGCCCAGGGTGATCACTTGTCCATCTGGATCGGCACGTATCCGTCCGGCCTCGAGGTCCGGCAATGCCCGCCACGGTGATCCGGCCGCCGAGAGCCGGGGCATTTCATAGACCGCGTGGCCAAGATTCTCGTACCCCGTGTGAGGCGCACGGCGACCCAGGAAGCCCACGGGACGCAGGCAGGGCTTGTGATTCGAGACCGGCGTGTCGCATTGCGGGCAGATCTCGGGAACGATGCGCACCAGCTCGAAGTAGTGGCAAGACGGGCACTCCCAGAAATCCTGCAAGTCTTCCAGATTCGAGGCGTCAGCCATTGCGCCCCAGGCGGGAAAGACGCCTTCGGAGCGATGCACAAGCCCGTCCACCACGATCTCCGCTCCCGGTGCATACTCACGGATCGCAACATCGAGCGTACGCGACGCTCCGCCCCGGTACTCCCCAAAGGCGATCACTTCGGTCTTCTTGTCACGCTCGTGGCCTGAGAGATGATCAAAGGCCACTACATCGACCGGAAAGCCGTAGGAAGGTGTAAATCCGCGCCGGGCGAGCTCGCCCAGGAGAAATTCACCCTTCATGCGGCGTGCCCGCATCTGAAAGGCCATCTTCACCTCTGGCTCAGCCGCCGCTTCACGCCGCAGAAGAAGCTCGGAGTACTCACCGCGCCAACGGCCTAGCATCGTCTCGAAAGCTTCGGCTGTCTCGGCTGAGAGGTACGCGGCGGGTTGGCCTTCCAGCGATGTGCCTCGGGTCAGATGGGCGAGATCGGATGCGAGAACGTCGTTCTGACCCCAGCCCCCTCGCAGAGCGTCCAGGAAGGCGTCGGCGACAGACCCCGATGCGACCGGCACCTCGGCGTCCTCCGTGGCTCCGAAGCAGGCACCGGTCGACACCTTCAGCCTAAATCCCTCGGGTTGCTCTCGAAGGAACGCGGCGAGCAGCGCGGCATGGACGTGACGGGCAACGAGACCAGGGCTGTCCAGGCTCACGACGGGCGCCGTGACTGGCGCCGAGAGGAAGCGCAAGGGGTCATCGAACACGATCTGATCGAGTGGCAGATTCCGGCAGAACGTGACGCCAAAGGTCCAGGGCTCTCCCCGCCGTCCGGCGCGGCCCACCCGCTGCCGGTAGTTCGACACCGAGGGCGGGACATTGGCGTTGACCACGATTTGGACATTCGGGATGTCCACGCCCATCTCCATCGTGGTAGAGCAGTTGAGCAGATTGATCCACCCCTCCTTGAACCGATGCTCGTAGTCGGCAAGTACGGGACGTTCGATCTGCGCCGAGTGCTCTTGCGCACGGAGGAACGGTGCATAGGCGACGACACGATCGTGAAGGTTAGTCCAGAGGCCCGCTTGGCGCAGGTCTGCGATGCCGGCATCGGTCTCGCACCAGTGCATCGCCTCGGCGCGGGCGTGGGGATCCAACCCGCCCGCATTGGCCACGCGCGGGCGCGGCAGCTCGATCGGCGAAAGCAGCCGGTACGGATCGTACGGCGAACACCCAGCGGGTGAGTAGCCGAAGATCCGTCGCGTCACCGGGCACAGCCAGCCCTGATCGAGTCGCACCACGGCGGCGTTTGTGAAATCGAGCTGGAAGGCGCCGCCGCCGACATCTCTGGCAGCCGTTGAGGCGATGAGAGACCAGAGACACGTGAGCACCTCACCCGCCCGATCCTGATCCGCCTTGTTCTCCCAATCTCCCTTAATGAGCGCGTAAATCAGACGATGTACACGGGACGCGCGCCCAGGGTGCGGAGTAGAAGCGGGCCACGGCCGGCCTCCTGCGGGGCGATCCGCCCGGTCGAGACCAGGGCGGCAGATGGTATTGGGTTGGCGTCCCGTTCGAGGGCTGACGAAACGGACCATCCAGTCTGGCGTGACCCAGGTTGCAAGCTGGTCGCGGAACACGAAGTCCACCGCGGTCAATGCGAGCCCAATCCATCCATCCGCATCGATTCCCGCGTCCTCGAGAACACGGGGTAGTCGTGCACGCGCCTGTTCTTCGATCTTGGGGAAGGACAGGCGCAAGAGCCCCATCGTCTCGGCGTTGTTCTGAACCTTGGGACGTCGAAAAAGCTCGCGGTAGAGGAACATCTCTGCGAGCTTGCTCGGCTCGTTGGCCATCTCGCGCCCGCCGCTCGCTCGCTCGCGCCAGACGTCGGTGGCGAACTCGCGCAGCTCGGACTGCTGTGCGAATCGGTCGATCAGCTCGGTCCAGTGGATGGGCTCGGCATTGCCGGCAAGCTGTGCCTCGATGCTTCGGATGTCTTCAGCAAATTCCGAATCGTTGGCCCTACGGTAGCTCTCAAGTTTTTTTTCAAGCTTGGTACGTTCCTCGCCCCGTGGACTGCGATCCTCTTGCACGGCGTGGTAAAGGAATGCCCGGGTCAGGTTTCGTTCCGCATCCTGCTGAAGCTTTGCCGCCAATCTGGCGGTCCCCTGGCGGCTATCGGAGAACGTGATCGCGCGCCGCCCGCCCATTGGCAGGCCGGCACGGTCCATCGGTTGGGCGAGAGATTCGATAAACGCCGGGACTGTGGCCCCCATGAAGAAAGGCGGGCCATATCGCTGCGGGGCGAGCCTCGCGTGAGCGGCTCCGGGACAGCAGGTGCGCGCCGATACGTCCTCCTCCAGCCCAAGGCGCACGGAACGCGCGTCCTGCGGCGGAGCGTTGTCGAACACCGTCCCGTCATCGAGATTGAGGAAGCGATCATTGGAATCATTTCGCGCAGGCGACAGTATGACTGTGCCGCTCGAGGCGGGGCCTTCATCCTCGGTTTCCGGGTCGGGCTCGGCATCCACCGCGAAATCGTCCATCCCGATGGTGCGCAGCGGCACGAGCCTCGTCGAGGCTCCGGCTTCGAGTCCGGCCAGTAGATACGGTGTACCGCATTCGTTGCAGGCGAAGAGTTCGAAGACCAGGGCGCCACACTCACATATGTCGCGTTGCTTGAGCCAGACTGCGCCGAATCCCCAGCCCGAATCACTGGCGGACAGCTCCGGGTCCCGGTGCTGACAGGTTGCATCGACACAGACCCAGAACCCGCCTTGGGAACGGTGAAAGATGTGCGCCCGCCACGGCAGGAGCCGGATTCCGGTCTCCGCGCATATCGCCCGGGCCGCCGCATCGAGCAGGGATTGGGCCTGTGCTTTGCCCCCGACGGCAGCAGGGCCGAACAAAATCTTAGCCACCTCGGTGAGCGTAACGCTCTGCTTCGATAACGCTTGCTTGATCGTATGAACACGTGGATGAGGCGCAAGAACCTCCCAGAGTGCGGCAGAATCGAGTTCGTCCATGCCTCTTGGTTCAAGCGGCGTATCCTCCTGTGCCGGAGGGAGCTCGGGCTCTACCGTGCGGCCTTCGATTACCCGCACACGGCTCTCGTCCAGACCGGCGAGATCGGAGACGAAACGCCTGAGCCTCGCCTCGGTCCTTTCACCCTCGCTGATCGTCGCCGAGGTCGCCATCAGACGCACCTGTTCCGGCTCAACGCCGAAGGCCGCACGCACTCGGCGGAGAAGAAGCGCCATTTCGGCTGCTTGCGCGCCGATGTAGCTATGCGCCTCGTCGAGCACGATCCAGCGCAACAGCCCCTGCGACCGTTCCAGAATTGTGCGGTCCTGGGCACGCAAGAGCAGGTATTCCAGCATCGTGACATTCGTCACGAGAATCGCAGGTGGAGTCTCGCGAATCGCCCGCCGGTTACCGAGTTCGGCTGCGGCGAGCTTGCTACGATTCTCTCCGCGGGGGGTCTCGGGCGTGAGGCCGTTGTAGAGCGCAAAGCTGATCCGGCTCTTCAGCGTCTCGGTCCAGGCCGCGAGACGCTCGCGCTGGCTCTCGATCAAGGCATTGAGAGGGTAGATCAAAATCGCGCGCACGCCAGCGAGCTTACCCTTTGTGGGGTCGCGCAGCAGCTCGTCCAGCATGGGAACCATGAAGCACTCGGTCTTGCCCGATCCGGTGCCGGAGCTGACAAGGCAGGATAAGCCCGCCCGGGTTGCTTCCCAGGCAGCAAGCTGGTGCGTCCAGGGGCTGCGATCGCGCGGCATCCGTTCCGGCTCGGCTCCATCCAGGGCCGCGACCAGATCGGGGTGTAGAAGCCCCCCGGAGAGATCGTCGAGACTGCAATCGGCGGATTCCCAGGTGCGAGCCGCCTCGAAGACCGGATCGGCCAGAAGAGAATCTCTCGCTCCCGGCTCGGCGGAGAGGCGACGCAGCAGTACCGTGTTGAGCGCGGACGACGCGAGCCTGCCTCGCGCGATGACCGATGACGCCGCGCGGACGGACAGACGCGAGAGGGTCTCGTCAAGGTGCGAAGCGGTCATACACTGGACTCCGTCGTAAAGAGAAGGTGAAGGGCCGCAGGCAGGGCAGCATCAAAATAGATGGGATCGACGAGGCGCAGATTGATGAGGATCAGCTTTTCCGCGACGCTCGGCGTGGCCCTCTGGCCTGCCGCCATCTCGGCGGCGACGAGGGGCGCGTCGATCACCGATTGGGCGTAGGGATTGAAGTCGATCCCTTCGGGGCGGTGGAGCGGCTCAAGGCCGAGCACACCGGCCGGCAAACGATCGAAGCGCCGAGCCGCATCCTGGGCACTGTCGGTCAGGCGAGCCCCGGGATTGGAGAGCAGTAGAGGCTTCAGCATCTCCAGAAGGTCAGGGAGGTGAATCATCCGCTGAAACAATTCAGTCGTCGTCAGCGCCCCGCCAAAGTGCCCGGCCAGCTCAGGCATCATCGTCAAAATCTGTCGGAACCGCTTGACAAGGGCGCGATTCGCTTCTTCTTCTGCGTCCTGTGCGTCGAAGAGCGACGACAGCTTGGCCAGCCGCCGTCTGTGATCGGCCTGAATCGCTTCGGTGAAATCCGCCACCGGCACCGTCGGCCAGAATATGGGAGTTGCCGAATCCAGCGCCAGAACTTCGGACAGGTCCCTAGAGTGAACGCGCAAGGCCAAGCAAATCGCTGCGGTCGGTACCTGGGCCAGCGCCTGCACCTCATCAAGCATCCCCGCATCACCGCCCTGGCCAGCGGCTGCGATCAGTCGCCACAGCCGATCCCATTCGGAATCTTCCGGGGTGGAGATCAGCCGTCTCCATTCCTGCGTATAGATCTCGATTCGATCGTCACGCGATGTCTGTACCGTCGGATGCGCAGTCCAGACAACGGCCCGTTGAACCTGTCCTTCCAGACGAGGTTGCATCAGCCAAGGTCCTCCTGCGTCACCAAGAAATGTACGGAGTTCGAGAGAGGCTGGCTGCTCAATCAGCTTGGAACACTCCGGTCTGCCTATATCGACGGTATGGATCGTCAATCGCTGGCTCTTTCGCAATTGAATCGCCAAGCTCGTTTCAGGCGAGATCGGTTGGTCCCTTGCTACACCCACACGTAAATATCCACCTTCGACCACCGCCTGTTCGTGATAACGCCGGATCTCCAGGCGCTTACCTTCGTCCCCACCGACGACCAGAGACAGATTCACCTGGGCATCCGGTCCGTCTTGAACCAACATCGCCTGGATCAAAGGTCGGTGGGCCGTAAGCGAACATTCTCCCGCGACCGGCAAGGAGATCGCGCGCTGCCCCCTCAGCCACAGTTGAAGCTCGCCGCGGAGTCCCTCCGGTACGACCACGCGCCAGCCATGTAGTGCCTCGATCGATATCGGTTGGTTCTGGATCAACCGGACGCCTTGGGGATCGAAGATCATGCCCATTCGCGCCGGCCAAGCCGCCTGAAGCATCAGCGCGGCGCCTGTCTCGGGTTCAGACAATCTCAACCGGACGAGACCAGGCGCCATTCCCGGCGTTTCCAACGTCAACCGCGCGGCCCCGTCTTCGACCTCGCCTCCTGTCTCGGCTTCTCCAGCGCCGAGTTTAACGCGCCACCCGCTTTGAAGTCCTTCGGCCGTGAGTGTAACGCGCCCCGGCGCATCTTCGCGCAGCTCGAAACGCGTGGAACGAGGAAGGCGAACAAGTCGAAAGCTTGCCAGGGTTTCATCCTCTTGCGCCCATTCCACGATCTCGCCGCCGAGAGACCGCGCTGGCGCGCGTCGAAGCTCGACTTCAGGAACGCGGCGCGGTGCGGACGCGCCGACCTGCCCGTAGAAGGTCACATCTCCGTGATAAACCGGCGTGCTCCCCTCAAGACGCCATCCGGGAAGAGTCTCGCCCGATGCGATGAGCCGCGCTTCAGTTGATTCGTCTTCGGCTCCTGTCTCGACCCGATAACCCCTTGTGCCGAGTGAGAGGATGCCCTTCCCCGAAATACGCCACAGAAGCCCGCCGGGTGCGGCGTCCAGATCTTCAAGCATCAGACCAGCATCGGTCTCCGGATCCATGTCCTCGGGCGCCAACACCCAAACGCAGGCCGCCCGGGTTCTCCCGGTACCCGAAAGTGGAATCAGCCGGTGAGCCGAGGCGCCTTCACCCAGATCAGCGACTCTCCAAAAGTGTGGAGATTCATCGGGGGCGGGAAGACCCGGGTCGATCACGGCCTCTCCTTTCACCCGGCCGTCGGCGAAGGCCGCAAGTGCGAATGGTTCCTGCGGATGAAACTGGAACGGTACCCCTCCAGTGCTCCCAAAGCGGCGGAGCCGCCAGCCGTTATCCTCGGGCGCGGCACTGTAGGTGAGACCGTCAATCGGTCGCGTTCCCGCGGGCAGCAGTCGAAGTCTGAGGTCCACAGCACCGGGGAATAACGCCGCAGGCAGCCATCCGTCGTCACTGAGTGCCAAGTAACCGTGCCAAGTCCCCGTTTCGTCACGCCGCAGCTCGCGTCTGCACAAGGGCCCAGGCAGAGCGGAGAGAGGTTCGCGTTCGGCCCGGAGCGCGGGGCGTATGAGGGTTTCGGCGATCTCCGGCGTCATGCGGAGAGGAATGTCCGAGGTCCAACCCGGCCGGTGCGTGTTCAGCCAATGCTCGGCCGCCGCCTCGGGCAGATCGGCCGGCAACTCAGCGCGAAGATCGGCCAGAGAGAGTGCGAGTCCGGCCAGAAGCCGAGCGACGTCAGAGCTTTGAAACGTCTGGGGCAGCCGTACGATCCAACGCGCTGCGATCCGTTCCGACCACAACTCCGCAGCCGTCCCACCTTCGCTCTCGATCTCCCTTAGAAGTCCCAGCACGACATCCCGATAGAGCCCTGGCTCTTTTAGAAGCGCTTCTGGAATCCCTCCCTCGGCCATGAGACTGTAAAGAAACATGCGGCGAGTGCCGGCAGCCAATACCCTGATCTCGCGGCCCCACCACCCGAGTCCCCGCTCCACGAGTTCCTTGCCAAGCTGCTGGTTGTCCGGCAAGCCAAGGCCGTTGAGGACAAAAACCCAAGTCAACGGACCGCCGGAAAATCGCGCCCGGATATGTTCGGCGGCCCAGAACACGAACCCCGCCGCGGCGGTTTCGATTCCCCGCCCAGCAACGATTCGGGAGCATAGAGCTTTCTCCAGCTCGGCGAATGTTTCGGGAGAACAGGAGTAGTCGTGAAGGGGACGGCGATCCGGAGCCGGCAATCCGGTGTCGGAAAGGACCTTTTGAAGCAGTTGCATCGGATTGCCGTTCCGACCGTTCGGATTCATAACGAGACATCGTTCAGGATTGAATCCTGCGAGTCGCGGGCGTTCTTCATGGTTCGGTCGATCTCGCCTTGGCGTCCCTGCCGGATCATTTCATCGCGCTTTAGTGTCGAAAGGAGGTAGACGCCGCGATAGATGCGCTCGATCAGCGCAGTGGTTCCAGCCAGCATTGAGGCGGAATCCACGCCGGCTTTGTCGCTGGCGAGGCTCAGCGCCGCATTGCGCACGAACTCGGCCGCCGGTATTCCACGCTCCGCCGCAGTCATTTTGACTTGTTCCCATTCGGCATCCGAGAACCTGATCGCCCGGGGCGTTCGCGCGTCGGTCTGTTTTTCGTCCGGAAGCGCGCCGGTTTCGGCGTCAGTTCGGTCGTTTTCGTTCATTATCCTACCCCTCCGGTGGCCGTTTTCGTTCGGGAATGCTCAAACTTCACGCAGGTAACTGAAGACTTGGGGTCATCGTTGCCACCGATTTCCCGTATGTCGGTGCAGCATACACAGCCGTCGCAACCGCGACAGGGACGTATGCTGGTCTCATATCAGCTCGAGTCAGAATATCACAATATCAATGTCTTAGGTCCGTATATCGGTGCGGTATACGCTCGATCCAACAACATCCAGGCAGCTTGTTTCGGTATTAGCGCAACAAACCGCATGACAAGCGCGCGCCCGGTTGCCAGGGCACCAACGGTGCGTGGGGTGTGAGAGTAAAAGCGCCGACCGGCGTCCGACAGACCAAAATGTGAGGAACGAGCGAAGAGGGGATCTCCGCGGGCGCGTGACGCGCGGGGGAGCCGCCGCGGCGATTGAGCGGACGGCCGTGCGGAGCATGGTGCATGGAGCAGTGCGGGGCGGTGCGAGCAGTGGGGTCCGCACCGGTGCGGTGCGAAGAGCGGCGGGCGGTGAGGCAGCGGGCAACGCGGAAGAAGAACGGGCCGCGCCGCCGGGTGGCGACGCGACCCGCGAGGTCGTTCGACTCAGGCGGCGACGCACTGGACCGGGATACCGAGCTTGCGCGCCTTGTCGACCAGATTGTCGGTGATGCCGGAACCCGGGAACGCGATGACGCCCTTGGGGAGGAGATCGAGCAGTTCGTCATTGCGCCGGAAGGGCGCCGCGCGTCCGTGCGCGTTCCAGTTGGGCTTGCAGACGATCTGGTGGACACCGTTGCGGTCCGCCCACTTGGCCGCGACCTTCTCGACGCCCGGACCACCGCCGTGGACCAGGACCACATCGTCGTACTTGGCCTTGAGCTTTTCGAGGGTGCGGATGATGGCGCCTGCGTCGCCGGCCTGCTTGCCGCCTGCCACCGCCACGAGGGTTCCCTGGGGCAGGAGCGCCTTGTTCTCGCGGTCCCTGCGGGCACGCTGGAAGTCGCGGGCGTCGATCATGGCCGAAGTGAGCTTGCCGGTCTGGGAGGTGTGGGACCCGCGCCGGGGCCGCCAGAGGTCTCCGGTCTCGACCCGGTAGGCCTCGGCCGCTGCATCTCTGAGTTGCTCGAAGGCGTCCCGCCGGTCCGTGAGGTTCTTGGTTCGGTCGGTGACGAGTTCGAGCTCTCGGGACCGGATCTCCGAGCCGTCCTGCTCTCGCTGGAGGTCGCGCATGTCGGGGAGGAGCCTGTCGGCCGCGCGGTCGAGGCGTTGGGTCTGGGCGTCGAGCATGTTGACGAATCCCCAGAGCAGGCTCTCGCGCTCGTCGGCGAGTTGCGTTCCGTCGGGCGCGACGCCGTGTGCCATGATGCGGAAGGCTTCCGTGACGGCGGAGAGGGCGTTCTCCGGGTCCCAGACCTCCCGGTTATCGAATTCGTCGCGCTCCGGGGTTGCGCCGAAGAGAGCCGCCTGCTCGCAGACGGTGGCGGTGACGGACTGGTTCTGTTCTGAGATGTTGTCGATATCGTGCATGATGCTCTCCTTCCGGGTAGAGGGTTGAGAACCGTTATGGTTCGTTGTGCGGAGAGAGTCTCCGAACGTGATGGTTGAGTGGCCCACGCGCGCGCAGCAAAGTCACCGTGGCCGCAAGGCTTGGCGCGGCGAGGGGCGCGAGTGGTGCGGGCGCACAAGCGACCGCAGGGAGCGCGGAGCCTCGGTCGCGTTTCTCGCCACGCCTAGGCGCTTCAGCGCCGTAGCCTTGCGAGCCAGGGCCGGAACGAAGAGGAGGACCCCGCCGGAGGCGGGGTTGGCGCAGCGAGCACGTGTGGGACAATGGGCCATCACGTCGAGAGGGATATTGTTAGCCACTGTCCCGGACGCCCTGTGCGGTTCCGGGATTGAGACCCGGGTCTCGGGCGCCGGCCCGGCAAGCGTAGCGCGCAGCGAGCGCCAGCGAGCGGAGGCGATAGGGATAGAAGCGGAAATCGAAGCGGAGCGGAAATCGAAGCGGAGAGCCCGGCCCGAAGGGATCGCCCGAAGACGGCATGGCCCGTCACCGCAACGGACGCGTATCGACGAGTGGCTCCGCAACCTCGCAGGCGAGATTGCCATCGTGGTAGACCCTCGACTCGTACGGGCGATGCTCCTGAAGGTAACGGATTGCATTTCGGTTCTCCTTCCGTGTTGCCGATGCCCGGGGCCCTCTCTCTCCCTCCTCGCGGCGTTCGCCCCTCTCGCGCTTCACTCTCCCCTCCGTTCCGCCAGGACGGAGGCCGCCCATGCCGCGGCGCGGGCGAGGACCTGCCCATGGCAGGCCAGCGGCTTGCCGTGAAGGGCGGCGAGTTCGTCGAGCCTGACCTCGGCGGCGCGAATGCGGCGCCAGAGATCGGCGCGATAGCGCGCGATCACTTCATCGCGCGGTCCGTCCGGGCCGATGCGGAACCGGTTTCCCCATTGAGAGAGGCGGTCGATCCGCACGGTCCCGCCGTGCTCCGCCTTGCCGTCGAGCGCCGCCCGCAGGGTGGGCGCATGCCTGAGATTGACGATGTGCGCCATGCTCTCTTCTCCTTTGGAGCCGTTCACCCCTCCCCCGCTCTTCACTCCCTCTCTCCGACCCGCTGAGGCGCGGGGAACAGGGCGGCGAGCCGAAGGGCCAGGGCCCGGGGTCCGAGGGTAACGAGGTCGTCGTTGAAGTCGCCGTATTCGGAGACGATGACGTGGGCGGCGACGCCCGCCCGCGCGCAGCGCCGGGCGAGGCGTTGGGCGGCCCGCTCCCCCTCGGAATCGTTGTCGCGGGCGATGACGAGCCGTTTGAGCCCGCCAGGCGGAGCGAAGGCGCCGAGGCTTCCGGCCGAGAGCGCGGCCGCCGAAATGACCCCGGGCGCCGCGGTGACGATCGACAGCACCGTCTCGATGCCTTCGCCGACGAGCAGCGAAGCGCCGTCGGCGGGCTTGCCGAAGCACACGGCGCGTCCGTGGATGCGGCCGAGCGCCTTGCGCGGGGCCGCGACGTCCGCCTTGGCGGGCAAGCGCGAATCGAGCCAGGTGCGCTGCACGCCTTGGATGGCGCCGTCGTCGCCGGTCACGGCGGCGACCAGCGCCGGAAAACGGCGTAGGGAAGAGCCTTCGCGATAGCGAAGCTCGGGATGGAAGCGCAATGCCGGGAACCGGCAGCGCGCGAGACCGCGGGCGCGGAGATAGGCCTCGGCATGGGTGCCGCCGATGGCGCGGCAACGCCGCCAGAGGCGGCGGGCCGCTTCTGTTGCGTCGTAGCCCTCGCCCGGCGCCGGCGGAGCCGGCAGGGCGAGGAAGGCGCGGGCCTCGGCGAGCGCCGCGCGAAGCGTCGGCGCGCCCGAGCGATGCCGGACGAGATCGAGCAGGTCCCCGTGCTCTCCGGTGGCCGCGTCGGTCCACTTGCCGGGGACGCCGGGACCGTGCAGGCGGACGAAGAGCGAGCGGCCGCGAGCGCCTTCGAGATCGCCGGCGACCCAGTACCGGCCCTGCTTTTTGCCCTGGGGCAGGTAACGCCGGCAGACGGCCTCGGCGCACGCGCCGAGCGCGGCGGCGATGTCGGCGGCGGGAGATACGGAACGGGACGATGGGGGCGGCATAACGGGCCTCCTCTGGATGGACGGGGAACGCCCGATACCGGCCGGCCTCCGCCTCCGGCCGGCGCCGGAGGGCGAAGCGCCGCGCGCAGCGCTGGCGCGAGGCCCGAACGGGCGCTGTCTCGGAACGGGCAGCAAGAAAAAGGGCCGACGCGCGAAGCGCCGGCCCAGGTAGAGGGAGGAAACGGAATGCGCGCTCAGAACGGGATGTCGTCGATGGGCGCTTCGGCGGACGGCGTCTCCGCCTCCGCGACCGGCGCGCCGTTGCCGTTGGGCTTGTCGAGGAACTGCACGCGCCCGCCCGGAACCAGCAGGATCTCGGTCGAGAACCGGTCGGAGTCCTCGTCGTCCTTCTTCCAGCGACGGGTCTGCAGCTTGCCCGCCACATAGACCAGCCGGCCTTTCGTCGCGTGCTTCTCGAACATGTCCACCAGCCCGGGCTGGAAGGTCACGACCCGGTGCCACTCGGTCTTGTCGACCCGGTCTCCGGTCTGCTTATCGATGTAGCCCTCGTCGGTGGCGATCGACAGGTTCGCGACGCGTCCGCCGCTGGTGAGGTGGTTGACGGTGACGTCGGCGCCGAGGCGGCCGATCACTTCAGCGCGATTGAGTCCGAAGGCCATGATCATTCTCCTTAGAGTTAAGGGTGTGGAAGACAACGGGTGATGTAAAAAGGGGGGAGAGCCTCTCTCTCCGGCCCCTTGGTTCACCCCCTAGAAAAGCTCCTCTCCTTCGCCGGTGTCGGCATGGACCGCTTCGGTGAGGATCCTGCGGATGGTGTAAGAGTCGAGGCCGATCTCGGCGAGCAGTTCGTCACCTGTGGGGAGTTCGAGGTCGAGGTCCTGGTCGATCATGGGCTTGTCTCCTGTTCCGGGATTGCAGTTCCCGGCATCGGGACCGGGAGACCGTCTCCCTCTTCCCTGCCGGGCGTTTGCCCGGCCCTTGCTTCCCTCTGGCTCGAAGGACGGTGACGGGACCCTGGGCGAGCTCAGAGGGCGCGACGGACGCCGGCAGCCGCTCGCCGACCTTGCGCGGTCTTCGCCCTCGCCCGGCTGTCGTCGAACACGGACCCGCTCGGGCTTGCGTGCGGTGCGAGTTTCGAGTCGGATAAGGCGCATGGACGACCAGGGACTCATCAAGCGGCGCGGCTTCTGGCTGCTGGCGCTCCTGTGGCTGCCCGCCGGAGTGGTCGCGACGGCGGCGGTGCGCTTCGCGCCGGAGATGGAGCCCGGGATGTGGCTGTGGATGGCGCTGATGTGGGCGGGGTCGCTGGTGCCGGTTGCGCCGTGCGGCCTGCCGCTGGCGCTGGGATGCCGGCGACTGTGGCGGCTGGGCTACCGGCGCGCCGCCTGGACGGCGGGGATCGGGCTCGGCGCCGTCACGGTGGCGGCGTCGCTGGTGGCGGGACTGCTCGGCCCGGTCGCCATCGCCGTCTACGCGGCGGTGCTCAGCCTTCCGGTCTGGGCGGCGTGGTGGTGGCTCAAGCGGCGGGGTTGAGGCCGGAGGACGTCGGGCCGGCTGCGCAGCATGGCGGGCGACTCAGTGCACGGTCTCGTTGTCCGGTGCACCGTTCTCGGCGCGCATGGACCGTGCGGCGAGTTCGGTCCAGTCCTTTCGCGAGAGTCCGAGGCGAGCGTTCAATCGGTCGCAGATGCGCTCCGCGTCCTCGAGGGTGAGCGCGACCAGGGCGGTGGGAACGTAGCCCGCCATGCCGTCGATGACGATTCGGATCTGCTGCGGCTCGTCGGCGAGGCCGTAGGCGGGACAGAAGGCGTAGTCGGGGTTGTCCGGCAGGGTGTGCGCGGTCATGTTCGGGTCTCCCGTGAGGTGTCGGCGGTGTGCCGGGGGGCGTGGGTGATGCCCCCCCCCCGGCCATACGGGTTCCAGACGGCTCCGGGCCGATACGTATCCGGGCGGACGGCGATACGGATGAAGGCGGTGGAACGGCCCCCCCCGCGGGCGGACGGCGGGCCGGCTGTACGGACAGGCTCAGGCCGCGATGGGCCAGCGCTCGATGACGCGTTCGAGCACGCCGGCGTCGGGGACGAAGAGGCGTGAGCGCCAGGAGACGATCTCGACGATGCACCCCATGCGCTTGAGCGCGGCGATGTCGCCGTCAACGGGACCCTCTATCTCGACGCGGTCGGCCCCCATGATGCGCCGGCGCGCGAGGCGCCAGCCGTTCGCGAGGCCGAAGGACGCGCCTCGCCCCATGACCGCCTCGAAGGTCTCGAGGGGGGTCATGCCGGGACCGCCGGCAAGGCCGAAAGAGGTGCGCGCGGCCCGTACCTGTTCGGCGTCGAGCACGCGGCCGATCATCGCCTCGCCGGCGTCGGTCAACAGCCGGCGCACGCGCATGTTCTCCATTCCGAGCCGGTCCCAGATCGGCAGGAGCAGCCCGGTGACGAGCCAGAAGCGGGACTCGGTATGCGTCGGCAGGCCGGCGATCTCCTCCTCCCAGCGGGAACGCCACTCCCCCTCCGAGGCCCTGCGCCAGTTCGAGGCCTCGAGCTCGGCCCTGGCCATGGCTTCCCGGGCCGTGGGCCGCAGGAGGCGCACCCGCTCCTGCACCCCGCCGTCGTCGAGCATCCTGGACGGCGCGGGCAGGACAACGGCCCCCCGTCCCGAGCGGCTGTTGACGACGAGTTCAGGCCGGCTGTCCCCGCCCAGGGCGCCGATCTCGAGCGCCGCGTCCGCCGGGGTCGGCTCCAGCCGGTCGCGGAGGAGGATCTCGACGAGATCGGTCGCGGCTCCGGTCCCGGGGTGGGTGTAGAGGGTCTCGCGGCCGGCCACCGCGAGCGATTCGGCCCGCAGGGTCTCCACGCCGATGTCATGGGCGCCGGCCTCGATCGCCTGCTCGACGTTCTCCGCGATGAGGGACTCCAGCTCGGCGAAGAGCGCGTTCTGCTCGTCGATGGGCAGCGCCAGCAGGCGGTTCAGGAACCTGGACATGGGCGGCAGGTCGTCCTTGAGCGCTCCCTCCCAGGTGAGGGCGAGGCCGGTGGCCTCCTCGAAGCGGCTGAGGGACCAGTCCGGGATGCGGCCGCGCCACAGGGCGATGTAGAACCTTCTCAACGCCGCCTTGGCGTAGGGGCTCTCCAGGTTGTCGCTCTCGCGGAACAGCGCCGCGTCATCGCCGGCCATGGCGGTCTGGGAGTCCCGCTGGCCCCGGGTGATGGCCCCGAGGGAGTCGAGCCTTCTCGCGATGGTGGCGATGAACCGCCTCTCGCCCTTCACGTCCGTGGTCACGGGCCGGAACACGGGGGCCGACGCCTGGTGGGTCCTGTGGGTCCTGCCCAGCCCCTGTATGGCCTGATCGGCCCGCCAGCCGGGCTCAAGCAGGTAGTGGACCCGGCGCGCGGTGTTGCCGCATGCAAGATCGGCATGGTAGCTGCGTCCCGTGCCGCCGGCCATGGAGAAGACGAGTATCTTCTTCTCCCCGTCCATGAAGGCGGCGGTCTCGGTCAGGCTTGCGGAGGCGGGCCGGCTGCGCAGCGCCAGGCGCTCGCCCCGGCCGTCCGCGATCCTGAGCACCCGGCGGGACCGGCCCGTGACCTCGGCCACGGCCTCGTGGCCGAAGTGGTGGATGATCCGGTCCAGGGCCGACTGCACGGGCGGAAGCGAGGCCAGCTTCCCGATCAGGGCCTCGCGTTTGGCCAGGGCCTCCTGGCAGAGCACGGGGTTGCCGTTTTCATCGAACACGGGCCGGCTCATGAGGTTGCCCTCCTCGTCGGTGAAGGGCTCCTGGAGCTGCACCGGGAAGGCGTGGGCCAGGAAGTCCAGAACGTATTCCCTGGGCGTGAGATCGATGGAGAGGTCGTCCCATTCGGACGCGGGGATCTCGGCGATGCGGCGCTCCATCAGGGCCTCGCCCGTGGACACGAGCTGGATCACGGCCGACCGGCCGGCATCGAGATCGGCCTCGACGGCGCGTATCAGGGACGGGCACTTCATGCCGGTCAGCAGGTGGCCGAAAAAGCGTTGTTTCGCCCCCTCGAAGGCGCTCAGGGCCGCGGACTTGGCGTTCCTGTTCAGGGTCGAGTCTCCCTGCATGACGCCGGTGGCCTCGAGCGCGTCCTGGAGGTTGGCGTGGATCACCTTGAAGGCGCCTGCATAGGCGTCGTAGATACGCCGCTGCTCAGGCGCCAGCGGGTGCTGCAGGATGTCGATCTCCACGCCGTTATAGGCCAGGGCCCTGGCTTGGTAGAGCCCGAGGGCTTTCAAGTCCCGGGCGACCACCTCCATGGCGGCGACGCCTCCCGCCTCCATGGCCGACACGAAATCCCCCCGGGTCTCGAAGGGCGTCTCCTCCGCTCCCCAGAGGCCGAGGCGTCCGGCGTAGGAGAGGCCGGGCACGGTGCTGGCCCCGGTGGCCGAGACGTAGAGAACACGGGCGTCGGGCAGTGCGTTCTGAAGCCTGAGTCCGGCCCGTCCCTGGGCCGAGGGCTTGACCTCCCCGCGCGCTCCCTTGGAGCCGGCCGCGTTGGCCATGGCGTGGGCCTCGTCGAACACGATCACGCCGTCGAAGGCGTGACGCTGGTCTTCTTCCGTTCCCCCCGCGAGCCAGGAGACGATCTGCTCGAGCCTCGAGGCCTTACCCTGGCGGGCCGGCGAGCGCAGCGTGGCGTAGGTCGCGAACAGGATGCCCTCCGGGAGCGGGATCTCCGCTCCCTGGCGGAACTTGCCCAAGGGGATCACATCGTCCTCGTTCCCCCCGAGGGCGGCCCAGTCCCGGCGGGCGTCCTCCACGAGCTTGTCGGACTGCGACAGCCACAGGGCCCGTTTCCTTCCGCGGAGCCGGTTGTCGAGGAGGAACCCGGCGACCTGCCGGCCCTTGCCGCATCCCGTGCCGTCGCCCAGCATCCAGCCGCGGCGGAAGCGCACGGGTTCGGAGAGTACTTCTCCGTCGTCGTTAGTGGCGTCACCGTCACCACCGTCATCATTGCAGCGGTGGACCGTCTCCCAGCCCGAGCCGATCCGGTAGCGGGCCGAAAGATGGCGGTTGTGGGCCTCGCCGGCCAGGACGACGCTCTCGATCTGGGCGTCGGACAGGAGCTCGTCGGTCACCACGCGCGCGGGCAGCACCGGACGGTAGGACGGGCCGGGATGCGGTACGGCGGCCATGGCCGCGGACTGGACCAGGGGCGTGGGATGGACGACGGCGCCCGGGACATGGACAATGCCCGGCTTCCAGGGCGCATAGGGGCCGGTAGCGGTCTCGGAGCCGGCGGGGGCATCGCCGGAGACCGGGGCCGTCGCATACGCGAGCTCGGACACAGGCCCCCAGTCGTGACGGCGGTCCTTGTCTTCGGCTGGCCGGTGGGCGGGCCTGGCCGTGATCGTGCGCTCTTTTGACTTGACCGGGGCCGTGTCGCCGAAGAGGTCCCGGATCGGAGCGGCTGTGTCCGGGGTCTCGACAGCGCCAGTGGCGAGGCGCGCCGGCACGCCCGCCATGACGGCTTCGAGGAGCTCGGCGGAGCTGTCCGCCCGGGCCGCGGGATCGATCGCGGCATGCTCGCGGTCCCCGCTCCGGTCGAGCACGGTCAGGCGGGTGTCGAAGGTGGTCCCGCGTCTGGCATAGGCCCGGCCGTCAATGGCCATGGAGAAGACGACGCGGGCCGGGGGATCGAGGCGCTCGAAGGCGTCCTTCCAGGCGCTGTCCCCGGGCATGCAGCCCGCCGAGGTGACGGCCACGAGCCGGCCCCCAGGCCCCAGCATGGCGAAGGCCGAGCGCAGGTGGCGCAGGTCAGCGTCATGGCGGATGCGATGCACCCCCGGACTCGCGGAGAACGGCGGGTTCATGAGCACCACGGTCGGCCGGACGTCCGGGAGACGGTCGGCGATGGCCTCGGCGTTGAACCCGGTCACCGAGGCTTTGGGGAAGAGCCGGGACAGGAGGCCGGCCCGGGCCCCGGCGATCTCGTTCAGATGGAGCGCGCCTTCGCCGCCGGCCCCGAGGGCGCACTCGGCCATGACGGCGAGGATCCCGGTCCCGGCGCTGGGTTCGAGCACGATGTCGCCGGGCCGGATGGCGGCCGCCTGCAAGGCCGCATAGGCGAGGCCCAGGGGCGTGGAGAACTGCTGGAGCCGGACCTGGGACTCGGATCGCTTCGTGTGGGAGGGCTCCAGGGCCGCGATCTTTTGCAGCAGGGCCAGCATGGCGGGCGGGCCGCCGGCTCCGGCCCGGCGGCACATGGCCCGGCCGTAGCGCTTCAGGAAGAGCACGACGGCCGCTTCGGCGGCCTCGTAGGCGTCCTTCCAGACCCAGGCCCCCTCGGCGTCGGTGGCCCCGAAGGCCTGGGTCATGGCTTGGCGGAGGGTGGCCGCGTCGAGAGGCCGGCCGGCTGTCAGTACAGGCAACAGGGTCTGGGCCGCGGCGAACAGGGCGGCCGTGGGCATGGACGGAATGGACCGGGGGGCGTGCGAACGAGCGTTCACAGGCCCGCCCTCCACCGCCGTCAGGGCGTGGGGCATGGGGGGTCTTCTCCTCGGAAGTCTTGGAAGTCGGGGGCTGGCGGGGGGGAAACGCCCCCGGGCCTCACGGATCGACCCGGCCGGGCCAGGCTCGTCTTATAGAGACGCAAGGCGCGTCGCCGCTGAATCCCGGTGTGGGCTGGCGACGGGAGGCCAGGGTCAGGCACCGGCTGCCGCGTGGGTGCGGCGGTGCGCGGCGGCGTCGAGCTCGGGACCGTACTCGACGATATGGCCGGCGGCCCGGGCGGCGTCGGCGTAGGTGGCGAGGCTGTATTTGCCCTCGAAATGCAGATCCCGCTCGATCCCGAGGCCGAAGGGGCCCCGGAAGGCGGACAGTTCCTCCAGGCTGAAACTGCCCAGCTCGGGAAAGCCGAAGCCGAGATCCGCGAGTCCGAAAGCCACGGAGGGTTCTTCGGGATCCAGCTCCGTGACGATCCACGTTCCCGCTCCGCAGGGGTTGAAGAGCTTGACCACCGGGACATGGTCGGCCCCGCGGTCGGCCCCGCGGTCGGCGCCGTTGGCGAGCAGTTTTTCGCGCTGCTTTTCGGTCATGAGTTTCATGGGTCGGGTTCTCCAGTACGTGAAGGACGGACGTGGAGAGGCCAGAGACGCTCCAGCGCCTCCGCCCGTCCGGCCGGCGGCGGGAAGCCGGGGTCAGGGGTAGAGGATGCGGACCCGGGCCCGGCCCTCGGTCACGGTGACGTCGGGCGCGCCGTCGGCGCGGCGCCGAATGACGACGAGGGGGTGGTTGGCCGGGGGATGGGGCGGATCGGAAACCTCGCCCGTGACCGTTCCGTTCCGGGTCGTGAAGCAAAGCAGAATCCGGCCCCGGGAAACCTCGATGGCGCCGCCGCCTGGCTGACCGGGATCAATAAGGGTGACCACCGGCGGCTCGCCCTGCTCGGTGAACCGGTCGGGAATGGGAAGCGCCGGGGTCTTACGATCCAAGGGATCGAGGTGGGTTCCCTCGCGGACTTCGACGACGAAGGTCGGGCCGGCGTCGTCCATGGAACGTCAGCCGGCCGCATCGCCGTCGGTTTCCTGGATCGCCTTGTCCAGGGCTTCGTCAAGGGTATCGGCCTCGACGGTGACGATGTTGCCGTAATACGCCGCATGGGCGCACTGGACCGTGTATGGCTTCTTCATCGCGCAGTCTCCTTGGCGGCGCCGAGATCGACGCTGACCTCCCTCCCGCGCACGGCAATGGTGACCTCGCGGTCCCGGGGGATGAGCCAGAACAGCTCGCGCCTGACCGCTTCGGCGATGGATGTCCGGCGGGCCTCGTCCGCCGAGCAAAGGAGCTTCACGGCTATGTGCATGGCCTCTTCGTCGAAGCGCAGGCGCTGGGTCTCCCAACTGTCCGAATCGGCTTCATCCGACGGAGAGAACCAGGCGGCGCGCAGCAGCTCGGCGAGTTCGGCGGGCTCAAGGGCGCTCTCGGCCATGACCAGCGGCTTCGCATCGGGAAGCCAGGCCCAGGCCTCGCCGGCGAAGGCGAGATCGGTATCGAGATCGAGAGTCCCGGTCTTTCCCCCTCGGCCCTCGACATCGAGACGCATGCGGATCCCATCCGGCCGTGGAGGCGGCTCGACGGGGCTGGACCCTTCTGACGGAGTCCGGTAGTCCTCCGGCGGACGGGCCTCGTTGTTGATCACGATCTCGGTGCGGACATCGGTGACGCGGGGAAGCGCGTCGTACCAGCCGTAGCCGTCGAGCCGGCGGTCGGCCTCGAAGAGCCGTGGGGCTATCCCGCCATGTTCGGCGGCGCGCCAGAGAGCCTGGGCTTCGGGCGGTTCCGGATCCACGTGCATCACGAGCGCATCGTTGGATACGGATGCGAGAGCGGGCGCCTCGCGCCAATCGTCGATATCGGCGATGCAGGGACGCCAGGGACGCAGTTGGGGGGACGGTATCGGAAGCTCGATCCCGGCTTCCCGCGCCCGGGTCCAGTCCTCGAAGGCGATGCGCGGCGGCGCCTCGGTCGACGCCATGGCCCGGTAGACGGCGAGCCGCGCGGCCTCTCGCGTCTCGTTCAGGAAAGGGGTCTCGACCGCCTCCTTCCGAGCCGGCAGCACCAGCTCGAGTTCGGGACAGCTCACGACCTCGGCGCGGACCGACCAGGTCTGGCCGGTCACGGGATCGACCGTGGGCAGGCGCACCGGCAGGGTGAGGCCGTGGAAGTTGAGGTCGGGCTCGTTGTAGCCGCGGCTGCGGCCCACGAACACGCCGAAGACGAGTCCCCGCCAAGGCTCGGCGTCAACGGCCCCGTCGAGAAAGGCCCGGCGGGGCACGGTCTCCCCGTCCAGCGTGACCGGGAGCGGATAATGGCGGGCCGCGGCTTCGACCGCCCGGCGGATCGAATCGCGGTCGCCCGAGGCCGTAAAGCTGACGGCCGTGCCATGGGGCCAGGGCGCGCCGTCCTCCGGGACGACGGTCGCCTCCTCCTCCCCCAGGAAATGCGCGGGGCTGAGATCGACGCGCCAGCCGGGGCCGGGCTCGCCGCCACGGGAGCGGGGACGCGAGACGATGCGGCAGCCTTGGCGGGCATGGCTGGCGAATCCCATCCCGGCCGCGTCCTCTCGGCCGGCAAGCTCCCCGTCCCATCCGGTCTCGCCAAGACTCAGGAGCACGGCGGGATCGGCGATGCCGATGCCGTCATCGGTGACGGTCAGGGCGCTGTTGTCGGATGGCTCACCGGCGGGATCGGTAACGATCACCGACACGCGCGTCGCGCCGGCCCTTCTGCCATTCTGGAAACTCTCCACGAGGGTGTCGATGGTTGTGGCGGCCCAGAGCCGGGTGACGCGCTGGAGGGCGCTGTCATGGATCCGCGCCCGGATGCGGCCGGGCCAGGGCCGGGGCGCCGTGACGGGAATGTCGTTCATGGGGACGGTCTCCGTGGAAGCGGCCGAAACGAAAAGCGCCCCGCCGGCGCGGGACCGGCGGGGCGCATGAGGGATGGGAATGCGGGGACGGTTCAGGCCCGGCGCAGGAACTCGGGGATGTCCAGCCCGTCGCCGCTGTCACGGCCGTTGGTCCGTGGCGGGGTGAGGACGTTCTCCTGGGACACGTCGATGCTGGGGCCGCCATTGGCGGTCTCCGGGCCGGGGTCCTTGTCTGCCGGCACACCGGGACCCGAGGCTTCCGACGCATCGCCGCCGACCGTATCGGGGACGCCGTCATCAACGACTTCCATGGTGTCCGGAACCGGAGCGGGATCCGGTTCGGGTTCGCCAGCCGGCGGGACGTCCCTGTCCGGCTCCTCCACGCGGCCCGTGTCGAAGGGCGCGAAGCCGGGCGGAGTCCAGGCGAGAGCGGCGGCTCTGGCAGAGGCGGTGAGTCCGACGGGCGGGTCTCCGGCCGCGAAAGCCCCTTCCATCGCCTTGGCGAGGTCGGCCTTCTTGTACTTCGAGCGCGCCGAGGCCCAGGCAGGGCCCAGGGTCTCGCGCGCCACGGCGAGGATCCGGTCCTTCCTGATGCGCGACCAGAGCATGTCCTCTGTCGGGCGCACGTGCTTCGCGAAGTCGATGTCGAGCCGGGCGATGGTGGCTTCCAGCTCGGGCCGGGCGTCGGGCTCGAAGGCGAGCTGGCCCTTGACCGTGCGCGCCACGGCTGCTGAGAACAGGGCTTGCTTCTCCCCCTCGGGAAGGGCCTGCAAGGCCGCGAAGGACTCGCCCTCGTCCTCCTTCTCCATCCAGTCGAGGGAGAGGCCGGAGCGGTCCGCCAGCATGGCCTCGCCCGGGCTCCAGTTGGCGAACGCCTCGTCGTTCATGCGCGATGTGGGCCGGTCGGCGGTCTCCTTGACGGCGACGTCGAGGGCGTCGGCCCTGTGGACGTTCGTGAACACGGCCCGGGCGAGTTGGAACAGCATGAGATCGAACGCCGCCTCGTAGTCCTTGGCCAGATGCGCCTTGACCAGGGCCGTGCGGACCGCCCGCAGGTCGTCGGCGAGGCCGATGCCCACTCCGGCCTCCTCCCGGGCCTTGGCGCGCGGGTCGGGAGGCGAAGCGATGGGGGCCGAGATCTCGGGGCCATCGACGCGGCCAAGCTCGGCTGCGCCGCTGTCCCCGGTGTCGGCTTCCAGTCCGTCTGCGTCCTTGCCGGCCTTCTCGGGCATGTCCTCGGGCCTGACCAGGCCCTGGATGACCTGGAGCGCGCCGTCCTGGCCGATGGTCGCGATGCACCCGGCCATGGCCATGTCCTGGGGCCGGAAGGTGGCCCGCGCTTCCACGGCCGCGTGGATCTCGTCGAGACGCCTCTCGATGCCTTCCGCCTCTTCCACGAGCTCCCCAGTCCAGTCTTCGTCGTCCATGTCGGCGAGCTCGTCATGGCGGGCGCTCAGCCGCTGGAGCTCGGCCCGCTCCTCGTCGGTCGGCTCCGCGGGCTCGGGCCGGATGCGCCCGAACCGCGCGGTCGCGCTCCAGTCCAACTCCGGCGCCGCCTCGGCCCACTTCCAGCAGGTGTCCAGCTCGTCCGCCGTGTCCTGGAGCTTCTGCATGGCGAGCTTGTTCAGAAGCGCGGGGTCGTCGAACCAGATCCCACGGTCGTCCTCCTGTGCGAAGAGGTCCCGGGTGATGGCCCCGCCCGCGGCCTCGTAGGCATCGATACCGACGAAGCGCGCGATGGCGGCGGTTCCCGGCACGCGGTCCTCGGTCAGCATGCGCCTCACCTGCCAGGCCCCTGGCCGGCAGCCCTGGTCCTTCACCTGGGCCCAGACCGCCCTCTGGCGGCCGTGGTCGGTCGTGACCGCGAAGACCTTCAGGGTCTCCAGGTCGATCTCCTCGGCCCGGTAGGCGTCGAGCAGTTCCGGGGCCGCACGGCCGAGCCGCAGGCGCTGTTCGACCAGGCGCTCGGAGATGCCGAAGCGCGCGGCGATCGCGGATATCGTCACGCCGGATTCGGCGAGCCTGTAGAACGCGATCACCTGGTCGGCCGGGTGCATGGCGATGCGGACCACGTTCTCTGCGAGAGACAGCTCTCCGCAATCGCCATTGACGGCAATCAAACAGGGCACGGGGTGGTCCTCATCGAGCACACCATCGCTGACGAGAGCCTGCAGGGCGACGAGACGGCGCCCGCCGGCGATGACCGCGTAGCGGCCGATGCCGTCCGGACCGGGGCCTTGGGCCCGGGCGACCAGGTTCTCGAGCAGACCGTGGGCTGCGATGGAGGCCTTGAGCTCGGCGATCCCAGCCGAGCCGGCCGGGGTCTTGCGCACGTTCTCCGGGGCCAGGTCCAGCCGGCTCAGCGGGATGGTTCGGATGACGGGTTCGGGCGGGGAAGCGATGTGGTTCATGCGTATCTCCCATGGATGAAAGTGGATGGCGCGGGGAACGGCCGCTCCGGCCGTCCGGCCTGCGACCGGCCCCGGCCCGGCTCGGCCTCGCGGGGGCGCGCACGCGGGACCGCGAGGCGGATTGCGGGAGGATGCCGGGCGGCAGGTCGGCTCGGCGGGGAAGCGGCGCCGGCGCCGGCGTGCCGTCAACGGTGCGGCTCACGGGCGACACCCTCAACGCCGGGGTCGACCACGTTCGCGAGGGCGAGCTCGGTCACGCGACGCTCGGCATGGGGAAGCGAACGGGGAGGCTCCTTCAGGGCCGTTTCGTACGGCAGCTCCAGGCCAATCGACAGGCTGGGGCCCGGACGCCAGTCCGTGTCGGAAGCGCGGCCCCGGCCATCGGGGCTGTACAGCCAGTCGAGGAAGCGGCCCGCGAGCCAGACGGCGACTTCCCGGCGACGCTCGATGCGCCGCCGCTTGACCGCGCCGAAGAAGGGGAGCGACGTGGGCCTCGGGAGGCGCCGGCCGGCCGCGGCTCGTACATGCGGACCGCCTCGCCGAAGTCGGCGCCGAGGCGGTCTCGGCGGCGCCACAGATACTCCTGGCCGGTGAGCAGCAGAAAGGCGTCGAGCCGGTCACCTGGACCCGGATCACGTTCGATCAGGATGCGGGCGGCGCGCTCGGTCACGGCGGTATCGAGCGGCATGCGAGACTCCTCCGAAGGGGGTTTGCCCGGCCTCGGCCGGCACGCCCGTCAGTTCGGGCAGGGGGATTCGCGACGGCGACAGCGTGTGGCCGATGCGCCGCTCGAGCGCGGCGTAGCGGCGATAAAGCGCCGGACGGAGCCGCGCCGCGGTGCGGAAGTCTTGGCGGGACGCGAGGATGCAGAAGCTGCAAGAGAGCCGCGTCATGCCGGCCGCATAGGCCCAGTGCGGCGACTGGCCGGCGTCGCGGATGACCCGGAACACGTCGGCGGTCGAGAGGGCATGGACCGGAAGCCAGTCCACCCACTCCCGGCCCGCCTTGCTGTTGCGGGCGTTGCGTCTCCAGGCGGCCCGCACGGCGCGGGCGGCGCTTTCGTCGGCGCGATGCCCCATGCAGTTCACGACGCATCTGCCGAAGCGGGGATGGGCCTTGAGATAACGCCGTAGCTCGCGTTCGATGGGCGATCTCTTGAAATCGGAAGTGCACCAGCGAACGGACGCCGAGGGGAACCGGCCCCGTTCCTCGATCCTGTCGAGAAGCGTCTTGCCGGAAGCGACGGGCGCGAAAACGAGGGGCACGCCGCCCGGGATCGTTGCCTCGATGTGCTCGATGGTGCCAGGCCATTCCACCTCGCCGAGCGGGGCGTGAACCGCCAGAAGGTTTTGCCGGGGGACGATCCGGGCGAGAAGGATCGTCATCGCCTGGCTGTCCTTGCCGCCGCTGTGGTTCAGGGCGAAGAGCGCGCCGCGCCGGATCATCTCCCGGCATTCCGGCGGCAAGGGAATGTGCGGGATGCGGCCCGGATCGGCCGGAGACCGGCGGCGCATGACGTCGGCGCTCATGCCTCGCGCCCGTCATGGTCGGTTAATATCATGTCCGGCGTGAGGCCGATGAACAGCGGGCTGACGCGGTATTCCGCCTCGCCGTCTTCGTGGGCCGGCGGGTGGACGGTCACCGCGGCGATGGCCGCCGTGGGCCGGCCGTCACAGAAGCAGGAAAAGAGAGCGAGGTTCTCACAGTCGCCGCTGGTCAGGGCCGAGAAGGCCCGTCGGTGCTCCTCCGTGATGTTGGTATCGGTCATGGCGGTTCCTCCGTTGGGACGGCGCGCGGGGCCGGGGCATGGCGCCTGCCTCGCCTCCGCGCCCGCGCTTCGCCCGGCCGCCGCCCGGCCTCGGTCTCGCGGCGGGGATCGGCGCGTTCGGGAAACCGGCCGGTGAATGGACATGCCGACCAAGTGGAGGACAGGGCGGGAAACGGCGCACCGTCCCACACTCACGCCATCTTGATGTCGATGCGCTCGCCCCAGGGCTCGCGGTTCCCTGTCCCCGGCGGCGGCCCCCAGTTGCACCACTATTTCGCGAACCGGCCTATGTGGCGTAATCAGGAATGCGTGGTGATATCTGATTGAAAAGGTTTCAGAAGTACGCCATCGGCGCCCCCAATTACGCGACATAGTAAAGGCTCCAACAACAACCCCTGAGGGGAAAGGAGCCTGCTATGAGGTATCCGATCAACGACCAATTTGTCTTGCAACGACGCCCAGTCGGGCCGCTGGTCCCGTGGCTGAGGGGACTTGCAGAAGCATTGAACGCCCGGAAGTATTCTCACGACACGATCCATCAACAGCTTCGACGGATAGTTCTTTTCAGCGAATGGCTTGAGCAGCAGCAAATCGAGCTGCCCAGCCTGTCGTCTGAAGACGTAACTCAATACTTGCGGACAAGGAGCCTGCGCTCTCAACAACTGAGCGCCCGGCCTTCTCTCAGGCATCTGATGGATTACTTGCGATGCGTGGGCGTGATCTCCCCGGAGGAACCCGTCCGTCCCCCGACACCGGCTGAACGCTGTGTACAAAAGTACGCGCAGTATCTGCGCGAGCAGCGTGATCTGGCCGACGGCACCATCGTGAATTACGTCATCCGAGCCCGCAATTTTCTCCAGCACCGGTTTGGTAACGGAGAGGTGGTGCTGTCGCAGCTGAACGCTGGCGATCTGATTGCGTTTGTGCGCCATGAGACGGCCCGATTGACCAGCCGGGGGAGCATGAAGTCGGTGACCGGCTCGTTACGCGCTTTCCTGCGTTATGTGCATGCCCATGCCGCGAGGATGCCGGACCTGGCTCACCAGGTCCCGACCGTCGCCGGTTGGGCCATGACATCGGTTCCACGAGGCATTGCAGCCGACCAGGTACAGAAGATGCTGACAAGCGTGGACCGCAGCACGCCCGTAGGACGCCGCGACTACGCTATTTTGCTGCTGCTCGCCCGGCTTGGACTGCGTGCCAGTGAGATCGCCTTCCTGACACTGAATGATGTCGACTGGAGGGCTGGAACACTGACTGTGACGCTCAAGGGCGGACGACGCAGTGTGTATCCCCTGACCGAGCAAATCGGGGAAGCAATCGCCGATTACCTGCAGAATGGTCGACCAGAGAGCAACGATCGCCGGGTGTTTCTGCGGGCCAGAGCTTCGTTTCGCGGGTTCCGAGGGGGTGACCAGACCGATTTTTTGTACCATTTTATTGGGAGAGAGTTTACATGACAGCCTGAGGCTGTGAACCCGGTTTGGGGGGAAGGAATGGAGTGCAGACCTCCGGCGCCGGGGGCCTATAATTCAGCGCCGAGTGCGGTCTCCGGGTGTTATATTCCTCCCGCCATGGCTCAATCACAATCTGGGCCTCCTTCAACGAATAGAAGATCTCACCATTCAGGCATTCGTCTCTCAGCTTCCCATTGAAACTCTCACAATACCCATTGTCCCAGGGACTACCGGGTTCGATGTATAACGTTCCGGTTCCGACCTTCCCCAGCCACTGGCGCAAGTCCCGGGCCAGGAACGCTGGGCTGCCTATCCTCCGCTCGACTCGGATGGCCAGGCACTCCCTCGTAACCTCGTCCAGCAGCGTCAGAAGCCGCAGCGTTCTTCCATCGTGCGTTCTGGCGCTGACAAAATCATAGCTCCAGACGTGGTTCCGATGCTCCGGCCGCAGTCGCACACAGGAACCGCCGTTCAGCCAGAGCCGTCTTCGGGGCCTTTGTTTCTGCGGCACTTTCAAACCTTCCCGCCGCCAGATTCGCTGCACCCGATCCTTCCCCACCGGCCAGCCCGAGCTCTGCAGCAACGCCGTGATTCGTCGATAACCGTACCGCCCGTACTGCGCCGCCAGAGCCACCACCGCTCGTGTCAGCTCATCCTCGTCCAACCGATCCATCGGCCGGTATCGTTGTGTTCCCCTCCATTGCCCCAGCAGCCGGCAGGCGCGCCGTTCCGACAGGCCATACTTCCCCCGCGCACACTCCACCGCGCAACGTCGCCGCTCAGGGCTCAGAAGTTTCCCTGGGCTACGTCCCGTAGCACTTGCTTGTCCAGCGACAACTCGGCCACCAGTCGCTTCAACCGCGTATTTTCCTTCTCCAGCTCCTTCAGCCGTTTCGCCTGATCCAGCTTCAGCCCTCCATATTCCTTCCGCCAGCGGTAATAAGTCTGGGTGTGGATGCCGGCTTCCTTGCAGGCTTCGGGAGCCGTCTTCCCGTTTGCCATCTGCACTTCGATCTGCCGCAGCAAGGTCACAATCTGCTCTGCTTTGTACTTTCGGACCGGCATGTCCAGCTTCCTCCTTCGTGAGATCCTCTCTCACTTCTGATGGTACAAAAAACGCCGGGCAGGTCATAGTCGTTGGGGCTGAGGTAACCCAGGGCCGAATGACGACGGCGTGGGTTGTACCAGCCTTCGATGAATTGGAAGATCGCCATGCGCGCTTCGGCCTGGGTACGGAACGAGCGCCGGTCGATGAGCTCGCACTCCAGCGTGGCGAACAAGCTCTCGGCCATGGCGTTGTCGAAGCAATCCCCGGCCGACCCGGTCGACGGAACCACCCCCATCTCCCGGCACCGCTTCCCAAAGGCAAGCGCGGTGTACTGCGAGCCCTGGTCGGAGTGATGTACGACCCCGTCGGGGCGGCGCTGTCCCAACGCCATGTTCAGCGCCCCGAGCACCAGTTCGGTGCGAAGATGGTGGGTCATGGGCCATCCCACCACCCGGCGGCTGAACACGTCGAGCACGATGGCCAGGTACACGAACCCCGTCCAGGTCGGCACGTAGGTCACGTCGGCCACCCAAAGCCGATCCGGCGCATCGGCCTGGAACTGGCGTTCGACCCGGTCCGGGACCACACAATGGCTCTGGTCCACCCGCGTAGTGCGCGTGCCTCGGCGTCGGCTCACCCCGGCCAAGCCCGCCTCGCGCATCAGACGAGCCACCCGTTTGCGGCTCACCCGGCAGCCGCCGGCCATCAGCTCGGCATGGACCCGAGGCGCCCCGTAGGTGCCGCCAGATGCCTCGTGGATGGCCCGTATCGTGCCCCCCAACGCCTCGTCGTGCTTCGCACGATTGGAACGCCCACGGCTTCGCCACGTGTAGTACCCGCTGGAGGAGACACCCAGCACCCGGCACATCGTGGCCACCCGATGACAGGCCTGGTTCGCCTTCACGAGCCCGAAGACCTCCCCGGCACCGAGCCGGTCTCCCGTGCGAACCAGACCGCGGCTTTTTTAGGACCTCCCGCTCTTCGCGAAGCTGGCGATTGTCCCGACGAAGCCGCCGTAGCTCCTCGAGATCTGAGCTTGTCAGACCGTCCTCACGACGGCCCTCGTCGCGGTCGGCCTGGCGCACCCAGTTGCGAATCGCCGAAGCGGAACACTCGAACTCCCGGGCCAGCTCCCCGGGCGTACGGCCCGAGCGAACCAGCTCAACCATCTGGCGCCGGTACTCCGGCGCGTAGGGTGAATGAGTTTTCGGCATCTGAACACCTCCTCCGCACAGTCTGAAGGTGTCCACAAAAACGGGGCAACTCCAATCCGACCAAGGAGCGAATCCGGGACCAGAACTACGTGATGGATCAGAATCTGCACGAATTGAAATGATCTATACGAACCCCACACCGGACAACCCATCGCCATGGTTGCCGTGGTCGATGAGCGGGGAACGCAGGCGCGCCCTCATGGCGCCGGGATGAGCGGCGCGGTCGAGTGCCACTATTACGGCCGTGACTTCACGACGCAAGAGATGGGGTTGCTGTGCTCGCTGATCGGCGGCCCTCCGGCGTTGAACCGCCATGCGCTGTCGAAGGAGTTCTGTCGGCGCATCCGCTGGCTCAACATCCGCTGGCTCAAGCCCGACGGCCTGATCGCCCTGCCGCCGCCGAAGTGGCGGCAGAACCGGCCCGGCCCGATCGTCTTCGGGCCGGAGATCGAACCGCCGCTGATCCCGGCGCCGGCAACCCTCGACGAGGTCCACCCGCTCGACCTGCGGCTCGTCGTCCGCGACACCCGCGAGGGCAAGCGGTGGAACGAGTTCGTCGCCCGCTACCACTATCTCGGCTACAAAACCCTCGTCGGCACCCAGATGCGCTACGCCGTCCACGACCGGTCGCCATGCTCGGCTTTACACCGCCGCGTGGAAGCTCGCGCCACGCGACCGCTTCATCGGTTGGACGCCGCAACTGCGCGAGAAGAACCTCCCCCTCGTGGTCGACAACCCGAGTTTCCTCATCCTGCCCTGGATCGCGATCCCCAACCTGGGCTCGCTCATCCTCGCCATCGTCCGCCAGCGCCTGCCCGAGGACTGAGCCGGGCGCTACAACAGAACCCCCGTGCCATCGAGACCTTCGTCCAGACCCTGCGCTACACTGGCGCCGTCTACAGGGCATCGGGCTGGATCCACGTCGGAACCACTCAGGGACGTGGGCGCTACGACAGGTACACGAGACGCGCCCAACCGAAAAAGGACATCTGGCTTCGCCCTCTCAGAAAAAATTGGAAACGAACTCTCAACCGCTAAAGTCAGCCCGCCCATCACGGCACAACCGAATGATTACGACTTTCACGGACATGTCATGCCTGTATATTGATCAAATCCGGTTGCGATGTTGGTGAGAATAACAAGTGATAACAAATAGATACGATACTTTTGAGCACGTGGAAATCCCCGTATATTGCACAAGAGTGCCGTAGATCATGGAAACCTGAAGGAGTGATAGGTTCGGATGCTTCCGGGCTACAACGAGGGGTCAAATACTATCATTTACAATAAGTTACGATGTATGAGAAAGCCCACTTAGGGCTTGCATTTGCGTCACGGATGGACTCTCATACACTGGCATTGCACACCGTTTGGTATCTGGGTGTTCACGGAATTCCCGGCGGCCGGACGGGTCGGCGGCGGAACTCCGGGCGACGGTGCGTTCGGTCACGGGAGGATGGGAGAGCGGCGCATGCCTCGAAGGAGCACTCTCAAGCTGAGCAGGCGCGTGGTCGAGGCGCTCGCGGTCGAGCGCGGCGACCGGGTGTTCTACGACTGCGACCTCACCGGGTTCGGTGTGCGGATCCATGCCAGCGGGCGCAAGGTCTATGTGGTCCACGCGCGGGCGCCGGGCGGCGCGCTGAAGCGTGTGGCGATCGGCCGGAAGGTCGATATCACGGTCGAGGATGCGCGGCGTGTGGCCGCGGAGGTCATCGACCGTCTGAAGAAGGGCGAGGAGGCGTTTCCGGAGCAGCCCGCGCCTGAGCCGACCGTGGCCGACCTGGCGGAGCGCTATGTCGAGGCGCATCTGGAAGTGAATTGCCGGCCGGGGACGGCCGGGCGCTGGAGACGATGCCGATCATGGAGTATGTCTGCGAGAGAACCACAGGGCCCTGGCGATCGAGGAACTGCGCGGAGGGCTTTGATGAATGGAGGCGCGCCGTGAAGGGGATGAATGAAACCGCGTTCCTGAGGTCCTCGCGACACGCCGCGGCGGTGAAGGGGAATTCGTGCGCCGATTTCGACCGAAGACGCCATGCACGCTCCCGCTATGGAAACGGGCCGATTGCTATGCGATGACGGAAGCGCGGTGCCTTGCCGGCCTGCTGCGGAGAAAACCCAGCGTGGCTGCCGGGTTGCGGGCTTGGCGACTGGCCGCTTGGATGCGCGATTGCATAAGAGGCAAAGATATCGTGGAGGTAGGTTCGATGATCGGGAACCCGCAATGCGCTTTGAGTGGAATGAATACGGTGGCTTAGCTGGCTATGCTGCACAAGGTGGACGGATACCGAATTGTCTCCGTCAGGCGCGCGCCAAGCCCACGGTGATTGTCGCGTTGCACGGGATACCGCGCATCCATATAGACAAGAGACGCGATGTGTCTCGAAAACAGCCCAAACGTCAGTTTCGCCAACCAACGCCGCGATCGGACATTCGTCGCATGGAATCGGCTCGATGATGCTCTGCAATGGCCCGGCGACTTGCCACGTGGCCAATGTCGAGACATGTTCAAGACGCTGGAAGCATCCACATGGGGAATCTCGGTTCACTTGAGGCTGTGCAGCGAGCGCTAAAGGCCATTCTGCGGGCTGCACCGCATGGCAAGTTCGCCAGTAGGATACAATAGCGCCTGCTCAACCGTCTAGGACATCTTGGGATATTGTGTAGTTCTCGCATTGTAAAAAATACGGAAAGTGCCTGTAAATCTGGAGTGAAGCAACTTGATTTACTGTCCATATACAGATCGTGAGATTCCTAAGGTTCGATCCAACCCCGAACACATCATACCGCTATCTCTCGGCGGAACAAATGAATTGACGATAGATGTTGACAGAGAATCCAATTCTCAGCTGGGACGCGAGCTTGATGGCGCACTAGCCAATGATTTCCTGGTGGCGTTGCGTCGATCAGAATATGGTGCACGCGGTCACAGCGGTAAAGAACCTTGGGCAATTTCAAGGAACGCGAGTCACGGCGACGAGGCCCGTCCAGCGCAAGTACATCTTCACCGTAGGCACGGCCTCAAGTTGTGGGACGCCAAAGAGTGCGAATTGACATGGGGTTCCGGGAACATCCAATTCGTTACCCACCTAGACATCTATCTGCCAATTCGTTTTACAGCCAAGGTAGCTCTAACCGCGGGCTATTTGGTCTACGGTGACCACTTCCGACATCACGTGGACCACCACCAACTACGTAAAATAATGCAGATGAATCTCGCGAATATTTACCAAGAAGATGTTGAAAGAAGACTGGACGAATACGGATATACGGCTCTAGCGGACGACTATCTAAACGAGACTCCCTCTCAAAAGCATTGGCGACTTCGATGCATTCGGAAGTTTTGTGATGGGATAAGGGGTTCTGTAGTCGTTCTCATACCTGAAAAAGAACGTCTACTGGTGTCGGTTGGAATTTTAGGAAAATATCTGGCACTGATAAACGTACCTGCTGACACAGAGAAATTTCCTAACGAGGGAGACTTCGAGTGGGGTCACGTTCTTGCTGTAGTGGACAAGAAGCTATTGCGATGTTCGTGGGCGGAAGGATTGAGCCAGTTGGCATCCAGTCTTGACAACACGAAATTGTAGGGACGACGTGAAGATTGCACATTGAAGCATGTTGATTGGGTGCATGGGCTTCGGGCGCGGCAGGAGCGGGACGATGCCGCGCGGCCATCAAGCGGTCGCCGCATCGCACTTGATGTGCTTCAGGAGCGCGGGCTTTGCGTGCCGGGGCAAGACCAGCCATTGATGGTTGGAAGAGGAGCCGGATACTCGCGCGACCGGTCCGGCGATCACTCGGTGGAGCATCTGAAGACCTTCGCCGGCATCCTCCAGGCCGACATCTACGCCGGGTTCAACCGGCTGTATGTGGCCGGCAGATCGCCGGGGCCCGTCATCGGCGGGGCGTGTTGGGCACATTCTCGGAGGAAGTTCTACGAGCTCGCCGACATCGCGGCCAGACCGCGCCGCAGATCTCGCCGCTCGCGCTGGAGGCGGTGCAGCGGATCGACGTGCTGTTCGACATCGAGCGCGGGATCAACGGCAAGTCGGCCGGGGAACGCCTCGCCATGCGCCAGGAGTTGAGTACGCCGGTGCTGGCCGATCTCAACAACTGGATGCAGGCCGAGCGGGCCAAGCTGTCGCGTCATTCCTCTGTGGCGAAGGCCATGGACTATACCGGGAGCACACTCACCGGCGCCGCGCCCGGACTGGCCTGGAAGGTCATCGCGCTGTCGCTCATCTTGTCGGCGCTTGGGCACGTCGCGTTTGGCCCCTTGGACCTGACCCCCGTCAACTTAGCGCTGGCGCTGTTCCTGAGGATTGCCTCGTGATAGGTTGGAGAACTGGCCTACCACCCGTCGTCAGGGAACAATTATCTAACGATTTCTTCGACATCCCACTCCAGGCACAACATGGTAGTGGTGGCTAGCAGGAACGAGAGCGCCGCCTTCGGGCATCTTGAGGAGGCATCGATTGTGCCGACGTTTTCAGCAATATCGAGCATATTGTTGAACATCACTAAAGCTGCCTGGTCGTGGAATCGGACAAAAGCAGCGAACGGCTTGTGGGTAGCCCGACGCATCATGCGCACGTCAGATATCAGGAAGGTAAATGTCCTCTACCACGAGTTTAAGTCGGAGCCCCAGAAAGCGGGTGAACATTACGTTATCGCCGCGCGCGCGATCCAAACGCGGCGTCTGCTCATAGACATTCTTGGTTGGTACGAGGAACCTGACGCAATCTTTTGGCAACTGGCCGACGAAGCGAGCGAATTCTGCAGTTTGAACACCTTTCTGGACTCGATGGAATTGCTGGCCACCGAGTTTCCGAGGTCCGACCCCTTTCCGGAAAGACAATTCTCGAATGCCCAGTGGCCACAACAAGGCGCAAGCACAGGAACGAAGCCGCCAGCGTGCGAAGAGCCGGGCAGGCAGAGTTGAAGAACGTTACTTGGGACCGAATCACGTTGCGGCGGTGAAGGCGACAGACGGGCAGTGGAAGAAACTGGACTCGCTGTGGCCCGCAGAACCTGCCAAGTTTGGTCCGCTTCAACTGGGTGCCCGTGGGCTTGTTGTGGGGTCAGGCTTCGCGCACAATCGTTCTCGAAACTGCGGAAGAGCGAGTGTCGCCTTCACCCTTGCCAATGTCGCCTTCGGTAGCCGCCTCTTTCGAAGCAACTGGCGATATGCATCAAACGATGACGATGTCGCGGCGCGCATCTTCACTTTGCCGCTGTTGCCGAACGTGAACAGGCCGGCATCGAACAGCCGATGGAGGTCGGCTCTGAGCGCGATACCGTTGCAAGATATGTCATTCTCTCCGTTCTTGGCCGGAACGAGATGCGCAGCCTCCAGCGCCTCCAGCGTCTGTTCTCCGGTGATGACGCAGCTAAGGCTGTCCGCAGCCATGATGATCTTTCTGAACTGCGCATACCGACGCGATCTCCAGTATCGATCAAGAGGCCTGTCTTGGCTCTGTCCGAGACCGCTTGCTTCCCAGCGGGCTTTCTCGGGCCGTTTGGTGCCCAACCGCAACCATCTACAGTGACCCGTGCGATATCCCTGTTTGAGGACGATAGTGTTCGTGCCCCAATGGATGTCGTATCGCTCAGCCAGTTTTGGATTCTTTGCCTCGTGGTAGTCGACGACGAGATTTACCTCCCCACCGCGCGGGCGTTCAATTCCGACGTCTATGGTGTAGTCGACCCTGGTTCCGCCTTCGTATCGGGGCCAGTCAGCCCGGACCGATGAGAAGGCGGGAATGGAGTCGAGGTTAGACATCGATTCCACAGAAGTACTCGATTTCGTCGATGTCACCGTTCTCATCGGGCCAGATGACCCTTATCCCCTTGGTCACGGTCGAGCCTCCTCATGGTAGGTGAACAACACCCTCGACAGTTTCGGTCGAGGTGTAAGAGTCTGGCCCAAAAAGAACACTTGTTTTTCAGTATCTTACGATTCTTCTGGTGAGGAGTTGAACGGAGGCGATGAAGAGCCAGGCTTGCGCGGTGGCGATCATTGCCTCGAAGTCTTTCGCCAGTCGCCGGTTTCGGTTTAGCCACGCCAGCGTGCGTTCGACGACCCATCGGCGGGGGAGGACTTCGAAGCCTTGGGCGCCGTTCGGGCGTTTGACGATCTCGAGGGTCCATCGCCCGACCCGCTTCAGGGCGGCTTCGAGTTTGGGGCCGGCATAAGCGCCGTCGGCGAAGACATGGCGCAGCCACGGGAAGCTGTACCGGATGGAGGCGAGCAGGGCGGGCGCGCCGTCGCGATCCTGGATGTTGGCGGCGTGGACCCGGGCGGCTACCAGCAGGCCGCCGGTGTCGGTGAGGATATGACGCTTGCGGCCCCCGGATCGGGTCCGGGGCAGGCTCTTGACCTTCTTGCCTGCATCGAAGCCCCGTGGGCCGCCGCTTTCCGTGGTTTTCACGCTCTGGCTGTCGATGACGCCGGCCGAAGGGCTGGCTTCGCGCCCGGCCGCCACGCGGACCGCCATCAGGAGATGACGATTGATCCGCGTCCACAGACCGCCGTCCCGCCACGCGGCGAAATAGCGCTGTATCGTCGAACGGGGCGGAAACTCCTTCGGCAACATCCGCCAGGGGCAGCCCGAACGCAAAACATACAGGATGGCGTTCACCACCTCCCGCAAATCCGTCGTCCGCGGCCGGCCCACAGCCCTCGCCGGCGGCATATGAGGGGCGATCACCCGCCACTCCGCATCGCTCAGATCGCTTGCGTAACGAAGGCCCGTGCGAGCATATTTCGGGCGAGTGATTTCAGTCCACATCTTGTGCCTCGCTGATTGCTTCAACACATCCAGTGAATCACAACACGCTGAAGTCACTCAATTCATTTCGGGCCGGACACTAAGGCTGGGATGAATCCTGCCACGATACCTCGGATGCTGGACGCGAGAGCGGGCTCCTACGGCGATGAACCCTACCGGAGGATCACGGTCTGGTGGAACAACTACTCCGGGGGTGCTCAGCGCAAGTGTACTGTTGCGCGCCCGATTCAAGAATTGTGGGGTTGACGCGGTAGGTGCGGCATGCGGCATGCAAGGTCTGGAATATGATCGAATCCGGTGACTATCCGATTCCGGAATTTGCATCAGAAATAATATCTCAATGATTACGGTGGGTTAGGTGACTATGCCGCACAAGAGTGGCAGGGATCGTGATTGATTTCAATGCCGGCTGACCGGGAGGTGGTCTCGAAGTACTCTCCACAAGGCGTTATCGCGCTGATGAGGATCCGCCGCGAGTTCTGTCTCCGTGGGATCAAGCTCTGCGAGGAATGCGAATCCATTCAGCCGACATTCCCCAGATGACATCCAAATTCGCGGAAATCGTACCACGGCCCCATCTCCAAGGGCACTCTGTTCCCATTGCAGCCATCCGATGACATGATTTTGGTAATCGGCCAGCGCGTGGAAGGCCATTTGGTCGTTTCTCTTGCCATCCAGACACACCTCTCGTGTCGCAATCTCCTTGCCGTCGATTCCCTCGGCCTACGCCGGAGCGGGACTTCGTCGTAGATCATCAATCAGGCTCAAGATTTTCTGGAACAAGCTTCTTGGGACTGCAACCTCGGCCAATTGAAATGTGACGTACCGGCCATGGCTGACAACTTTCGCACCGATCTTGACCAGCTTCTCCCTCAGCGTCGTCAGCGACCATTGCTCCACGGCATCGGGCAACGCCAGGGTACGCATGAAGTTGCCGAGGTTATAGGCGAGTGCATGCAGCTGGAGCCGGACGGCATTGTTGCGTAACGAACGGCATGACAGCCGCGTCCACTTGATGGCGTTCTTGCCTTCCTTGATCCATTGCTCGGCAGTGCCGCGCTGATTGTAGAACGCAACAACCCGCTCGGCAGGACGGCTCAGGTTGGTGACGATGAAGCCGACGCGGGGATACAGTTCCCCTGAGTGCCACTCTACCTTGGCGACGACCCGGCGGGGCTCCGTCCAGCTACCGGCCCGATAGCTGAAGTTCGCGTAATACCGACGAACTTCCTTCGGCGGCCGACCGACGGGGCGCTTGAGCAGGTGCGCGATGCTGTCGTGCAGCACCTTGTTGGCCGGAAGCCGGATGGCGTACTTGAAGCCTTCCGCTTCCAGAAACTCATAAACCTCGGGCGAGGCGAAGGCGGCGTCACCACGGAAATAACGCCGGAGTGTCTTGTTCCGGTATCGAGCGACCACCGGGTCCAACACATCGCGCCATTCATGGGCGCTGTGCACGTTGCCCGGACGCAGGGCGCAACGCTCCAGATCGCCGAACTGGTTGAACACGAACAGCGGGTGATAGCACGTGCAGCCGAAGTGACCGTTGTAGGCCGTGCCCTCCTGGTCACCGTAGGTCGGGCTGACGGAGCTGTCCATGTCGAGCACGATAATCTTCGGCGGCTTGCGCTCGTTAACCTGGTCGATCCAGATGCCCAAAAGGTCAGCGAGCGCGGCGAGGTTGTCATTGGTGGCGAGTAACTCCGTCTCGAACCGGCCCATCTGGCTGGTCGATGCGCCGCCGCGCTCGACAGCCCTGCCGCCGACGATCCACCGCATCGCAGGATCGCGCCCCAGCCGGTCGGCGTCGTTCACGTCCTCGTACCCGGCGAGACGACCATAGACGGATTGGCGAAGGAGACCGATGATGCCGTGCCAACCGTTCTTGCCGGTCCGGCTGTCAGCAATAACGTCACCGGCCAGCGTGGTCAGGCCGAGGGCTTCGTCCAGTTCACGATAGGCGTGCAGACCAGCGTCTGACGTGATCCGCGAACCGTGGAACTCGAACTTCAGTCTTCGGTCGAAAAACGCCCGCAGAAGCCCCCGATCCGACTCACCCTCCAGGTTCCGCATTCGACTCACCCTCCGTCTGATCTAATCCACTGATTCTTATACAGGAATCAGACGGAAACCGCATCAGATGGATCGGTCACTTGGGGAATGCGGGTTCAGGCAGGCGGCAGTGATCCGGGCAGGCTCGATGGGCTGTGTTCGGCGAACCAGCTGCCGGAGATCTTCCCAATCGAATGCGGTGGCATCGTCGAATTTCGCCATGAGGGCTTCCGGATCGAACGCGTCGCCCGCCTGCCAGAGCTTGAGCACGACGAGCCGGCGGATGAGCGGTCGGTCAAGGGGGCGGGTCGCAAAGACGCTGAGATCGTAGATGTCGCGTGCTTTGCTGCGCTGGTAGCAGGCCCGGACCTTCTCGGCGATGATCTCGGGCAGGGCCAGGCACGTGATGTCCACCGGATCGAAAGGCAGGTGCCGGAAGTAGCTTTGCGCGCATTGAGCGTTCCGCGACGGGGGAAGGGTGGGGACCTCGCGGCGGCTCACCTGGAGCCGGATCTGGCTTTGCCCGCCCGGGTTCCAGTCGTGGGCGTAGACCGGATTGACGCCCCAAGACAGGCCGTCCTGGGTTTCGTAGTAACTGTCATCGGGTACGCCGAACCGGATCCCGTGAAACGGCTGCTCGAATGCCTCCATCATGGCGAGGATCACGTCTTCGTGGTCGTGTTCTTCGACCCGCGTGAAATCCAGATCGGTTGAGAAGCGCCCCCCGCTGCCGATGAACATCTTGCGAAGGCAGGTTCCGCCCTTGAAGGCGAGCTTGTCCAGGATGCCGCGCTCCGCCATCAGCTGGAGCAAGTAGGTGAGCACGATCTCGTTTTCGGCGATCATGATGTCGCGCAGTCCGGCTTCGGCGGAGTAGCGCTGGACCTGGGGACGGGTGAGAATGGCTCAGCGCTCCCGGTCGACCGATCGCGGCCGCGCGATTCCGGCGCTGTCGGTCAATTCGTGGCTGGCGACGTTGGCGGTGAGCTGCCAACTCTCCTGATAGCCGATTGCGCTGGACTTGGGGGTTCTCGGGCCGAAATATGCTCGGCCGCTACCCTTCGCAAGGTCTTGGAGATGCGTGCGCACGTCTTCGGGGATGGTGGCGCCGGCACGCTCTGCCAGCCATCCGAAGCGTCGCGTGAGCGTCTTGGAGGACATGCGCCCCAGATAGCCGGCTGCCTTGTGCCAGTCGATGCGGCGGCAGGCCGTCGCCAGGACGGTCGCCGCTTCTCCTTCACCGCCGGCGAGGTCAGGACGGTCGATGCAGTCGATGGCGGTCTTTTCGCGGTCGGACATTATGACGGTGTAGCCCAGGACGTCGACCGGGCCGAATCCGAAGAACTTTCCTGGGACCGGATTGACGATGCGGACCTCGGTATCGAGCACGCGGCGGTTGCGCGCGCGCATCGGCGTGACCAGTCGAATGACCTGGCGGTGCTGCGTTGTGAGGCCGTGGTGCATCGCGGCCGTCCCGTAGCCGAAGTAGTAGGGTTCGGCGATCCGGCTGGCGAGCGCCAGGACGTTGCTTTCTCCGAGAGCGTCAGGGCCCATTTCGGGAGGAATGAGGAGGTAGCGGCCCCAACTGGCGCGCTCCAGCCATCCCTTCCGGCGCAGCGAGCGGATCACGTGGTCGGCGGCTTGCGGGCTGACGCCGAGCATGTCGATGATCTCCCCGCGCTCTATTTCCTTGCTGCCGTGCTCTGCCATGCTGAGGACGACGCGGCTTTCCTGGGCCGACAGCGATCGGGTGGGGAAAGGCATGGTCTTGTCCATCGCGAAACTTCATAGTGACCTGTGTTTCGACGAAAATCATATCAGATACTGAGGCGAGAAGTCAACCATGAAATGTAACAAAACAAAGCCAACTGTCGTGATTTGCGATATACCATGGGGTGAGCCCGGATTTGCCAGGGGACAACCCATGAGCGGCCATTGGGATGGAGAAGTCGGGAACGGCGACGTATATATGGCCGCATGAGCGCGATGGAATGGACGTCAGAATCAGGCCGTATGGCAAGGGCTGGGCGACGTAGACGAAGCCCATGGCTGCACCCGTCCTGGCGATATCCGGGTTAAGAACCCTAAGCGGTCGAGGAGCACCTTCGACGATGGCAAGAACGAGCCATGGACGCGGACGAGAGCGGCGATTACGTCAACGGCTGTTTAATGCCGGGAATACCAGATGTCCCATATGTCTTTCTGACTTTGACAGGTCCGATGTGCTGGCGGGTACAAATGTGACGTTGGAACATGCGCCGCCGAAGTCTCTTGGCGGGGCCGTAATCTGCTTGACATGTAAGTCATGCAACAACAAGGCGAGTCTTGTCGACCAGCACGCATATCTATCCATGAAAGCCAGAAATGAATGGGCGGAGGGTAAAGGAGCTCCCATCGTAGTTGATTTGTTTGGCCACAAGAGATCGCGACGATTCATTCCGCACGATCCAAGCGCGCCCTTCCCGGCTCGCAAGCATTTGTTTCGGAATGGCACCATTGAGTTAGGTCCACTGCCTCCCAAGCATGGCCTGGATGCAAGCAAAGGGATGAACTTCAGGATTCCGCAACGAGACGACTACGAATTCGTCAGCATGATCAAGTCCGCTTATCTGATGGTATTTTCTCTGTTGGGTGAGAATGGATTCAAATTCGCTGAGAACATTGGCCTTCAACCTGTACGGCAACAAATTATGAATCCTGGGGAAAAGATACTAAGGGGCGGATTCGTCGGAACGATGCGTCTTGAATCCGAAGAATATAGAAAAATCGACAGACCCGTTGTATTCATGTGTCGCACCGACGATCTTCCATTTTGGATCGTTCCCATGTGGGACGACAAGGTTGTTTTCCTAACGAGCGGAGCCGAAGAGCCAATCGATAAGTTGGTAATAAACGCACCGGAAGCCAATATCCCGTCCGGCTGTTTGGTCGGTTGGGTATCAAGGAGATTTAATAGTTCCTCCTCGATCGCGGGCACTGTAGGAGAAGCAACGGACGAGTCGAGAGTTTCTCTTGCAGGTACTGTTCTTGCAGGTACTGTTGGCGGGCCGTTTCCCACTGACAAGGAAGAATGGATCTTTGTTATGGTTTTCCACCAGATGGGAGAGTTTGTGGCACTACCATTCTGTCCAGAGGGCGGCGTCCCAGGCTCAGACGCGATAAACATAGTAGATATGCTTAGCGAGCAGGAGGCTGTTGGACGAAACCTGGACAAGACGCAGTTGACGAAGGCGAATTTAGGATCATGGTCGAGAGAGCTTGCCGTAACGCGCACACCGTTGGATGGAGAACGCGATCCAGGAGATGAGCCGAATCGTTAGACGACCGATGGCTATCGAGCATTAATGTTAGTTTGTCGACTAATACTTTCCACATCTGGAAAACTCTCCGTTTCAGCGCTGCGAACAAGTCTTCTAATTCGTTCAACTTCCGAGAAGTACATGTCTAGCTGTTCATCCTCGCCGGCTCCAAAGAGATGGGGACGATCAAGTAAGCGGCGATAGATGTCATAAAATTCTGACTCACCATGGCGAAAGGCTTTCATATTCTCGGAAATCTTCATTCCTCGGTAAAGGCTAAGTGCCAATGCTACGTGGCTCGCGATTACTACCAGCAGCCATTTAGACCCGCATTTCCCATATGGATCATAAGTTTTGTCGGACCGAATGCCGTTTTCTCGTGTAAGATCAAGGTGTTGGCCTCCCCCTGCCATCATCTTGCGAGGGGACCCAATGGGTGAAGCGAAGAAGGGGGCTTTGAAGATCCGTTTTGACCGTCGGCTCAGGCTTGAGTTTCACGGAACCAGAATCACTTCGGATGCGGGATTGCTGGCCTGCCGGGAGCTGGATGATGCGCTGGGTTTGACGGTGAGAGCGCCAGTGCAATTGCAAGAGATCCGTCATGGCCGGAACATCCAGCATGAGTTGGCGCCGCTATTGCGCCAGTCGGTCTATAGCCGCTTGGCAGGGTATGAAGACACCAACGATGCCGAGCGCGGTTGGCCCAGGACCCTGCTATGCAAGCCGTAGTTGACCGCCGAGCGCTTGAGAAGCAGGCGGCGGGCGCCAACACCCTGAGCCGGTTCGAGACCGAGGTTCTCACCAGGGAGGAGAATCTCAAGGGGTTGAGCGAGCTAAACCGGGAGTGGGTGGACCGGGCCATGGCACACTCACCCCATCAGCGAATCATCCTGGACATGGACAGCTCGGAAAGCCCCGTCCATGGGGAGCAGGAAGGTACGGCCTACAACGGCCACTTTCGTTGCACCTGTTATCACCCTCTTTTTTGCTTTAACCAGTTTGGGGACTGCGAAGGGGCGATGTTGCGCCCCGGCAACGTGCACAGCGCCGATGGCTGGCGCGAGTTGCTTTCGCCCATCGCGGCCCGGTATGAGCGGGCGGGTGTTCGCCGTTACTTCCGAGCCGATGCCGCCTTTGCGCGCCCGGAGGTCTATGAGTGCCTGGAAGCGCACAGCTTCCTTTACGCCATCCGCCTTCCCGCCAACGACGTGGTGCAGCGAGAGATCGACTTCCTCCTCACCCGCCCGGTCGGTCGCCCGCCCAAGAGACCCATCATCTTCTATTACGACTTCCGGTATCAGGCTGGAAGCTGGGACCGTTCCCGGCGGGTCGTGGCGAAGGTGGAATGGCACTCAGGCGAACTCTTCCCTCGCGTCGGATTCATTGTCACGAACCTGACGGCTCGACCCGAGGGGGTCGTGCACTTCTACAACCAGCGAGGCACAGCCGAGCAATGGATCAAGGAAGGCAAGTACGCCCTGAACTGGACACGCCTTTCCTGTCACCGGTTCGTGTGCAACCAGGTGCGGCTCCTTCTCTTCGTCCTGGCGTACAACCTGGGCAATTTCCTGCGCAGGCTAGCCTTGCCCAGGGGGCTCAAGCACTGGTCGCTGCGAAGCCTCCAGGTCAAGCTCATCAAAATGGGCGGGAGGATTGTGCGGCACGCCCGGTAGATCATCTTTCAATTGGCCGAAGTAGCGGTGTCCAGGGAAGAGTTCGCCATCATCCTGGACCGAATCAACCGATTACGGCCGGTGCCGGTCTAACCTTGTACAGAGGGTTCCCGGCAGCATGAGGTGATTGGTTAACGGGTTGAACCGCGAACAAAGGGGACCGAAGGGCGAGGGTCCGCCTTTTGGGGCAGTCGATGGCCGTCAGCACCTTGTTGCGGAGGGTTGGAAGGCTCTTGACAAACCCATCGGAAGGGGATCAACTGGTTTTCATCGGGAAAGGGGACCGGAAACCACCCAAGCAAGTTGATATGGGAAATTCCGGATAAACATAAGGATATGTAGGGGTTCACCAGATCGTCCGGACTGATTGATCATTCCGGTCACTGTGAGCTATATGGCATTAAATGAGAAGGCAAGTAGCATCCCGCCGCCGCTAGGCGGATCACATGATATCGTGTTCCACCATAAGATTTCGACAGACTCTAGTGTTCGTGAGGTGAACAATGCCAGATTACAATTGGAAGCAGATTGAGCCTCTCTCGGACGAAGACAGGGGTATCGACCTGGCAGCGATAAGTCCCCTCTACGACACATGGAAGATCGCAAAACAGAGACTTGAGAAATCGATGACCTGCCCCCTTCAAGCGAGTCCAGTTTATAAAAGAGTATTCCTGGAATCGAGAAGGAGGGGAAGGCTGGCCAGGAAGCGGTTTACAGCGGAACAGCTCGTCATCAAGCTGCGCGAGGCGGAGGTGCCCCAGTTCCAAGGGAGGACGGTAGGCCAGGTGTGTAAGCAGATCGGGGTGACCGAGCAGACTACCGGTGGAGGAAGGCGTACGGGGGTCTGAGGATGGACCAGGCCAAGCGTCTGAAGTCCCTGGAGAAGGAGAATGCCCGGCTGAAGAAGCTGGTGGCGGACCTGTCGCTGGACAATCATATTCTGAGGGAAGTCTCCTTGGGAAACTTCCAGGCCCGGCGAAAAGGAGACGAGTCCTGGTATGGGTTAGAGAGCGATTCGGACCTGAGCGAGTCTGTGAGCGTCGGGCCTGCCGAGTGCTGGGACAGGCTAGGTCGACCCAACGAAGAGTCCGACAGATTCCCAAGGAAGAGGCACAACTGGTGATCTGGATGGTGGAGTTGGCCAGCGCGTACGGCTACCGGAGGATTACGTCGATGCTTTGCTTTAGAGGGGTGGAAGGTGAACCCCAAGGGAGTGGAAAGGCTCTGGAGACAGGAGGGGCTGAAGGTCCCGTCCAGACAGCCGAAACGAAGGAGACTGTGGCTCCATGACGGGTCCTGCGTGCGCCTGAGACCGACTCATCGGAACCATGTCTGGAGCTATGACTTCATGCATGAGCGCACCCAAGCAGGGAGGGCTTTCCGGCTGCTGACCATTTTGGATGAGTACAGCCTTTGAATGCTTATCCATTGATGTCCAAAGGAAGATGAATCACCAGGATGTGCTGGAGCGGTTGGCAGAGCTGTTTGTGGGCCGGGGCGTCCCTGAATACCTCCGGTCAGATAACGGATCGGAGTTCACGGCCAGGGTGGTCAGGGACTGGCTCAAGGCGGTTGGCGTGAGGACGTTGTCCATTGAGCCGGGCAGCCCCTGGGAGAATGGAAATGTGGAGAGTTTCAATGGGAAGCTGAGGGATGAGCTCCTGGGCGTGGAGAGCTTCGAGACTCTGAAAGAGGCCCAGGTGCTGGTGGAGAGGTGGAGGCGGGCGTACAACCAGCGACGGCCTCACAGCGTCTTGGCCTACCGGCCGCCTGCGCCAAAGGCCAGATTCCCAAGATCCCAAGCCCTGGCGCCGGTCCCCCGGAGTGGACTTCAAAGGATCCCAAGTCTAACGTAGCAGGTGGTCTCGTTGGTGGGGGCAAGTCAGGTGAGCAATGTTTGATAAGCAGCTCATACGGAAAATCAATAACGGAAGATGCCTAGTCCTTGTTGGATCTGGCCCATCGTGCGAGGTAGGTTATCCATCATGGGGCAATTTGGCCAAACTAGCATATGAGAATCTTACAGCGCTAGATATCGTCTCCGACTTCCAGTCATACGAGAAATACCTCCACAAAAAAGAGTATCCCCAGTTCTTTCGTCAAGTGGAGCGTGATCTTGGAGACGACCGTAACGCCCTTATAACTTTCCTCAAACCGCTGCTAATTCCTCCGAATAAGACACACGGCTATCTTTACGATCTACTCAGCAAGTGGCCTTTCGCATGTTATCTTACCACTAATTACGATAACGAGATCAATGAATATCTCTCCAATTTAAATGAACATTTCGAGGTTATTAGGAATCGTCCTCAGGATTTCATCTTATGGCGAGATGGAGTCAGCCACATAATCCAGAAGCTTCATTCCGACTTGGACCATCCAGAAGAGGTTATCCTTACCTCAGCCGATTACAAACGACTTCAGACGGACGGTTCGGCAGGGTATTTTCGCGATCGACTTTGCAGTATATTCGCCATGTTCGATGTACTCATAGTAGGCCACAGTTTGTCTGATCCTGACATTGATACAATATTGAATATGGCAAAACGTTCTGGCGATCCTTGCCACCCAATTTATCTGATCGCTGCAGATTTCACAGAAGCAGATGAGAAGGAACTATTAGAGCAGTACAACATTGTACTCGTCCAATATTCTAACTCTGATGGACGTCACTCAAAACTAATTCAAATGTTAAGGACGATGGACCACTTTATTGTGTCCAGAGATCGTCGAGTAGAGAGTCGCGCAAGAAAGGTAACATCGGACAAGGAAGTCGAGGCTGCTATTGCACTTTCTCTTTATAGACGACTACAAGGTGTCCAGCCTGGAGACTACCTCTCACCGTTAATATTGTCGCAGTTGAACGCGGTTGATTCGGGCCGGTTGGCTTTAGACGCGATATCGTCCTCTTTTGTATTGGAAAATATCACGGAACCACCGACGCAATATGGTGAGGCGATCGAAGAGACAATAAAAAGTCTCCGGGCCCAGGGTTTGCTGAAGGCCACTGCGGATCAAATCCATATTACCGAGGCCGGACGTGAGAAGGTTCAGGAATATCATGCGATCAGAGAGTCGGAGAAGGATCAAGCCTACGGCCAGTTCCAGCTTACACTAAAAGGTTTTTATAAGGAGGTAGACGAATCGCAGATCGCTGAGTGTCAGAGATTCGCGGAAGAGGTTTTAGTAGAGAACTTCTCCAAACGTGGGTTGGTGATCGCCAACAACATTTATTCGGGGCAAACGGCACGTCCAGACGAGCTATCGGACGTGTTTGGATACGTCTCGGACAAAGCCGTCAAAATCGAGGACCTGAGGCTTCAATCCGCATTTGTTGAAGCGGTATATCAGTTTATTGTTGAACCAAATCCACCGCAAAGGAATTATCTTGCATCCGTTTCTCAGGGCTACTTCCTTTATCATCTACTTGGACTAGACCCAAAGTGCGGAGAGGTGAGAAGAGATATATTTCGGAAGACACTGTGGCTCTGTGACTCTAGCATAATACTTCCTCTTGTCGCTACGGCGTGCCACAATCACGACTATGCTGTTGACCTCTTTAGCTCCTTTGCTCATGAAGAGGCGTTACTCTGTACAACATCGAACTTACTTCGAGAGGCTTGGGACCACTTTAAATGGGCTTTACGTTTCGTAGAGAGATATCCCACCGATTCTCTCGACTTCTTGCGCGCCGCTACGGTGAGAGGAAGCTACAAGCAGAATCTATTTTTGGACGGATATATAAGGCTTAGTGCAGACGGGGACATTGGTACATTTAGTGACTATGTTAAGTTGCTCTTTCCTTCGGGAGATATCGATCGGGTTGCTTTCGAAGATAACATTACCAAAAAAGGTGTGCAGGTAGTCAGGATTTCAGAACTTACTGGCTTTGATCAGGCTGATTTGGGAGATATTGAATATTATAAAACGGAGGTTCAGAAGGCACGGGAGAAAAGTGGAACATATCGCTCCCCACTTCAAGTCGAGTCTGAAGCTGAGATATTGGTCCTCTTACGTAACTTAAGGTCCAGAAAGTATTCCGTGGATGGTCTTGAGAATGCCGAGCAATTTTACTTTATTTCACAAAGCCGTATCATTGAGCGAGTGTCGCAGGAACAGACCGTCACGACTTGGTCTCCTGAGGCGATATACAGATATCTGTCTGCTTTGTCGCCTAAGCAGATTAGCGCTGACTTGTTGCAACAGTGTATGCTTCATGAATACTTTTATGCTGGAATCTCCTTTATTGACAAAAAACGTTATGAACATTTCTTTGGTCCTAGTATTAACGCGGCCAAGACGTCGTTCCAAATGGAGCGGAATAACTATGTTGCGGATCTAGAGGATACTTTTGCCAGGAATGTAGATGAGATCTTTGAACAAACTCCGGATCTTGATAAACCGTTCTTTTCTGCGCAGATGGGGTGGCATCGGGCGAGGCAGTCGGAGCGACGGGAAGCTTTGGCCATGCGCCGTGCCGGTGAAGCGGAAGAGCAGGTAAAGAAGCTGGAGTCGGAGAAAGAGAAAGCATGGAGAACACGAGAGAAACGGGTGCAAGAACAGTTAGAGGCGAGGCTGCGGAATCTACAGGATCCAAAACATCTCCGGAAGCGTCGAAGGCAAACCAAAAAGCGAAAACAGAAGAAGAATTAGCAGGGTGTTTGTTGTTGGAATGTGGACCAAGTCGATCCGGTTGTACTGGGGATCTTGTTAACTAGGGTGTACAGATAGGGTATTTGCGTGACAGTTGCAGTTCCTGTTCGCGATCAGTTCAGGCGTTTTTTTCCATTTTCCTCCTTCGATCTCTTGGATTTTGGCAGGCAGCGGACGAAGACCTCGGTGGGTGTCCTTCACTGCATACCGTGGCCCTGATGGGGCGTTCGGTGTTTTAGGTGATCAGTTAGGCGTCAAGTCGTTCTGCATCTCTCCGATGCTTTCGTAGAACTTCTTCCTTCCCATGATCCAGAAGTGCTCGTCGAGCAGGGTTCTGTGCAGCCGCTCCACGAACCCGTTCCTCTGAGGCTGGCCACCTTCGTCCTGCGATGCTCGATGTCGTTGAGAGTCAGATATGAAATCTAGTGAATGGAATTGACCCGTTTTTGTGGACACCTTCAGACTGTACGGAGGAGGTGTTCAGATGCCGAAAACTCATTCACCCTACGCGCCGGAATACCGGCGCCAGATGGTTGAGCTGGTTCGCTCGGGCCGTACGCCCGGGGAGCTGGCCCGGGAGTTCGAGTGTTCCGCTTCGGCGATTCGCAACTGGGTGCGTCACGCGGATCGGGACGAAGGCCGTCGTGAGGACGGTCTAAGGAGTTCGGAGCGTGGAGGAGCTCGGGCGGATCGTTTTGCGTGAATGGAGCCGTACGACGGGCCGCGGTGCGGGGATGTCGGAATCAGGATCCCGGGAGCGATTGGACTTGACCCATTTCGGTGGACACTTTCGTACTGTGCGCAGGACGTGTTCAGATGACAAAGACTCATTCCCCTTACGCGCCGGCGTAACGGCGCCAGATGGTCGAGCGGGTCCGCGCGGGGCGCACGCCCGGGGAGCTGGCTCGCGAATTTGAGTGCTCCGCTTCGGCGATTCGCAACTGGGTACGCCAAGCCGATCGGGACGAGGGCCGTCGTGAGGACGGTCTGAGGAGTTCGGAGCGTGGAGGAGCTCGAGCGGATCGTTTTGCGTGAATGGAGCCGTGCGACGGGCCGCGGTGCGGGGATGTCGGAATCAGGGTCCCGGGAGCGATAACCGACAAGCGCAGACATGTCATGCCTGCATATTGATCAAATCCGGTTGCGAAACGATCACCCAGCCCAGTAGGACATAATCAGGCGAGTTGCAGCGAACACGGAAACAACATGGAAAAACAAATAGATAAACGATATTTGAGAGCGTGGAAATTCTCTAGAACTGCATAAGTGTGGCAAAGATCATGAACCGGAAGCCGGCCTCCAGCCTTCGCCCAGAATGTCGGTCGCGATACTGTCGGCGATACGGGCTGCGGCCTCCTGCACCGAATCCCGCGCCAGATGGGCATAGCGCGCCGTGGTCTCGACCTGGCTGTGGCCTAACAGCTTTCCGATCATCGGCAAGCTCTCCCCCAGCGCCAGGGCCCTGGACGCAAAGCTGTGACGCAGGTCATGGATCCGGACGTCCTCCAGGCCAGCCCTCGCCCGGATGACCTGCCAGGCCTGATCCACGTTGCTCATATGCGTGCCCGGCTTCCGCCCGGGAATGACACACGGGTTGCCCGGTTCTCGCGGCAGACCGGAAAGAAGCCTCACCGCCGAGGGCGACAATGGAACCACCCGTGCGCCCGTCTTGGCGTCGGGCAGTCTCAATTCGTTCTGATCCAGCGTCACGTCCTCCCACCGAAGGGTCAGGATCTCGTTCTTCCGGCATCCGGTCAGCATAAGCAGACGGAGAGCGATCACCGCGGATGCCGACGCGCCGCCCCGGGTCTCAACCTCATCCAGTACCTTTCCCAGGCGGGTGAACTCTCCATCGGTCAGAAACCTTTCCCGCTTGCGCTCGGGAAACCTGACCGCCAGCCGGCAGGGGTTGCATCCCTCCGGAACGAGCCCCCAGCTCTCGGCCAGCCTGTACATCAGCGACAGGGTGCGGACCACCATGTTCGCCATCGCAGGGGTCTCGTAGAGTTCGTCATGCAGCTCCATGACCCGTGCGCGGCTGACCGCCTCCAGCGGTAGCTGACCGAGGGCGGGCACGATATGACGATTCACCACCGTGCGGGTCGACTTCATGGTGCTCGGCTTGTAGCGCACCGCCACGTGCTCTTCGAGAAACCGCCTCGCAAGCTGGCCCACTGTCGGCCCACCGGACAGCTTCACCGCCATGGGCTCGGGCACCGGCTCCTCGCCGGCCTTGACCCGGGCGATGATCAGGGCCGCCCGCTGACGTGCCTGCTCCGCGCCGAGCACCCCGTGCCGGCCCACCGTGACCCGCTTCGGTCCCCCCGGTCCCCGGGCCTGGGCGACATAGACCTTGCCGCCCGCGGGATAGACCCGCATCCCGAAGCCGGTGAGCTCGTGATCCCAGAACACCGTGTCTTTTTCTACCTTCAGTTTCTCGACCGTGCGGTTCGAGAGCGTCTTGTATTCCAGCTTCGCCATGTCATCCAGCCTCATGCCGCCTCGGTGCTCCGCGGCCCGATGTGGGCGCCGATGCTGTCGCCCACCCGGGTCGCGGCTTCCTTCTCCGCATCCCGCATCAAGTGCGCATAACGTGCTGTCGTTGATACTTGACTGTGACCGAGCAGCTTGCCGATCGTGGGCAGGCTCTCGCCCAGCGCCAGGGCCCTCGATGCATAGCTGTGCCGGATGTCGTGAATCCGGACGTCATCCAAGCCGGCCTGCGCCCGGATGAGTTGCCAGTAGTGGTCGAGGTTCGTCAGACCGGTCCCCGGCCTTTGTCCGACAAGCACCCAGGGAGTGCCTTCGATACGGGGAATGCCGTTAAGCACTCTCAGCACGTGCCCGGTTAGGGGCGCCATGCGCGGACCCGACTTGGCGTCCCTGAGCCTCAACTCGCCCGCCGTGCGGTCCACGTCGTCCCAGCGCAACGTCAGGATCTCGCTCTTCCGGCATCCGGTCAGCAGCAGCAGCCGGAGCGCCGCAATCGCCGGCGGCCACACCGAGCCGTCCGTTTCCGCGTCCCTCAACACACGGCCCAGCCGCCGGAACTCCTCCGGCGTCAGAAACCGCTCGCACGACCTCTCCTTGTAGCGGCGCACCGACCGGCACGGGTTCCGGCCGGGCGGCAGTCTTTCCCAGGCTTCCGCCAACGAGAACATTCTCGACAGAACCTTGACCGTCCGGTTGGCCATTGCAGGCGTGTCACGAAGCCGGTGATGCAGCGCGGAAATCTCCCTTCGTCCTACCTCGTTGATTGACATCGCGCCCAGGGTGGGAAGAATGTGCTTGTCGAGCACGCACCGGTACGTTGCAACGGTGCTCGGCTTGCAATGCACCTTGACATGGGTGCGCAGGAACCGTTCGGACAGTTCGGCCAACGTGAGCTCCGGCTCGGGCGGCGCGGGCACGGGGTCCTCCCCCCGCTTGATGCGGTCGATGACCACGGCCGCCCGCTTCCTCGCCTCCTCGGTCGACATGTCCCCATGCCGTCCGAGGGTCACTCGCTTCGGTCCGGCCGGCCCCCGGGACTGCACTACGTAGACCTTGCGGCCCGTGGCATGGACCCGCACCCCGAAGCCCGCCAGGTCCCGGTCCCAGAAGACGCCATCCTTGGCATCGACGGTGAGTGCATCCACGGTGCGTTTGGTGATCCTGAGCTCGCTCCTTCTGGGCATGGTCGCTCCTTGCCTTTGTTCTATGGTGATTCGGTATGCAATTCCGTAATCAAATAGAACACACGCTGCATCAAATCGGTGCGTATTTGAGCACAAGCGTGGCGGGAATGCAAGGAGCAAGAGACGGGATAATGAAAAATAAATTCAATGTTTACAGCACTTTATCTCAGCACAGCGTTCTCGGTCGCACCATTGGCGAGGTGAGATATTTTAACCACGTTTTACATCTTGTGAAACCAGCACCGCTGATGGGGCGTGAAGGGGTAGACCACCTCCAGCGCCGCCAACAGCCCCGGGTTGCCGTCGGTGATGATGAGGCGAAGGGAGTGACCCAAAAGCCCCCGGTGGTAGAGGTCGTCGAGGAACTTCGTCCACGTGGCCTCGCTCTCCGAGTCGGCCAGACGGAAGTCGATGATCTCCCGCCGGCCCGCGAGTGTGACGCCCATCGCGCACAAAAGGACCTTGCGCCGGCTTCTCGACGCCCCGCGCACCTTGAAAGCCAGGCCATCCAGGAACACACAACGGTAGTGGTCGCTCAAAGGGCGGTCGTGGAACGCCGCAACGTCTCGGCTGAGCGCCGTGCACACCCGCGAGACGGTGGAGGCGCTCACCGCTTCACCCAACAACCCCTTCACGCACGCCCCCACCCGGCGGGTGGACACCCCGGCCAGGAAGCAATCGCGAAGCGTGCGGTCCACCACCGCCCGGCGGCGCCGGTAGCGCGAACGCCCGGCTCTGAAAGCCGCCGCCGCGAACCCGGGGCACACGCAGGGCGCGGATCAGCCCCCCCTCGGTCCCCAGGTCCCGGACGTAGTGGCCGTTGGCCCAGTCGCGCCGCTTGGGCGTGCGCTCCCGGAACCCGGCCGCCAGGTAGACGGCCCGCTCCTCGGCCATCAGGCCCTCCAAAAACCCTTTCAGGCTCGCCTCGATGGGCAACTCCACCTCCCACGTCTCATTCAGCTCTTGAAATGCCCGGCCCAAATCCTTATCCCCAAAAAGCAACTTCGGTTGCATTGGGTGTGCTCCTCCAAAATGGGTTTCTTGCTCCCAGGAAGAGTACACCCTCTCTTTTTGCCCGAAAACACTTTCTACACACAAAACGGTACATCACCTCACCCAGAAGCTTCTTGACGTGACTGTTCCCTCTGCCGGAGAATAGGGGACGACGAATCTTCTGGAAAAAAAACTGCAGATAGGAGGGCATGCGGTGAGTGCACACGTCAAAGTCGCTTGGGCGGTGGCCGGAGTCCTGGCGATTTCCTTGGCGGTTGTCGGATCCCGGTCCGCGTCACGCTCGGGCGATTACGAGAAGCAGGTGTCGGGTTTGGAGGCGAAGCTGAATACGGAGGCCGCCAAATCAAAAGGGCAGGCGGACGCGCTGATAACCCTGAGAGGAAAACTGAAGGCCCAGGCGGATCGGCTCCTCAAACAGGCGAGCCGAATCAAGGAGCAAACGACTCAGCTTTCGCAATGGAAGGGACAGCTCGAAACGCGGGAGGCCCTGCTGAAAACGCGGGGCGATGAACTGAAAACCGGCGGAGATCAGCTGAAAACCCTCCGGGAGCGTCTGGACTCGCGTGAGACCGAGAACCGCAGCCTGGCCGGAGCCCTGGAAGCCAGCCGGAAAGAGCTCTCCGAGGCCGGAGCCAAGCTCTCCGAGTCCGGCGCCGAGATGAAGAAAACATCCTCCTGGCTGAAAATCCGCGAGTCGGAGCTGGCGAAAGCGAACCGTCATGCCGCCGAACGCGAGTCCGCACAGAAATCAATCGTGGAGTTGCTTCAGACCTTCTTGCGGAGCTCCGACAACTCCCTGGCGATGTCCCGAACGGGACTGGCCAAGGTCAACCGGGAAGCCGCCGAGCTGCGGTCGGAAAAGACCGCGCTCGGTTCAACCATCGCGGGGCTGAATGAAACGATCGCCGGGCTGCGCAAAAACAACGCGGCCGTCGGAGAGGCGTTGAGCGCGAAAACCGCCGAGCTCGGCGCACGCGCCGCTGCCGCCACGAAGGCCGCCGCCGCCCTGGACGACGCCAAGCGAGAAATCGGAAAGCTGGAAAATCGCAACGACACGATGAGCGCGGAGATCGCCGCGTTGCGAAAACAAATCGCCGCGTTGCGGAAGCGGGAGGCCAAGTAGAGCGCACGGATTTCCGGCCGGCGCGCAAACGGCTCTCGACAAAACGGCAGCGCGTCTTTCGCCCGACAAAAGATTTCAATGAGGTCCCCAACCCGCGCCCTCCGCGGGAAGGGCCGCTGAGACCCACTCCCGCGGGCGGGGGGGTGGGGGGGGAGGAGGGGGGGGAGAGAGATTTCAAAGCGCGCCGTGAGCGAAGCACGAAGGACGCGCCCCCTGCCAAACCGGCGCTTGGAATGTTTGAAGGGAATTCGGGTTACGCGATCATCCCCGCCAGGGCGGCGGAAAATCGGGCTGCCTGGGCATTGGTCGGGAACACCCTGACACCCGCATCCCGCAGCGCGGCCTCCTGAACGGAGAGGGTCTGAGGGTCGCCTTCCGTTCCGCACACGAACGCCGCCACCGCAAGCGCCCGCCCCGCCTTCGCCGCGACTTTCACGGCCTCCCGGACGGCGGCCGCCGCGGAGCCTCCCGAGTCGTCATGCGCCCCGTGGCCGAGCACAACGTCCAACAGCAGAACAGCCGTTTCCGGATCCTCGGCCTCGCGGAGGATCCGCTCGTTCCGCATCCCCGGGTCAATCATCGGATGCGGGCGCCCCCGCGTAAAAAAATCCTCCCCGAGGTCAACCACCGTGTGTCCGACGCTTCGGTTCGGGTTGGCCAATCGAAGGGATTCTTCCAGGGCGATGTTGGAGTGGATTCGCTCCAGGCGCTCCCCGAGAATGAGCATCGCTTCGTCGCAGAGGGTCCCTCCGGAAAAAAGTCCGCGGATGAACCGTTGACCGGGGGCGAGCCGACGGCGCTCCTCTTCGATCCAGGGCGTCCACTCCGCGGCCGCTTCCGCCCCGGCCGATGGAGGGCGCTCTCCGCTAGCGAGGGCGACGGCCGCCCGGGCCGCTTCTTCAAGGTCCCCCGCCACATGAACCCCGGTCCCGGCGGCCGCGTCCGCGGCCGCGTCCCCCCCCAGAAAGATCCCCACAGCCGGTTTTCCGGTTTCCGACGCCGCCTGGAGAACCCGCTTCATGACCTCGGGGTCCGGAGGCTTGGAGACCAGGAGCAGGACCTTCGTCGCCTCATCTTCCGCGAGCATCCGGATCCCCCTCAGCATCGTCCGGCCGCCGACGGACCGGGAGAGGTCGCGGCCCCCGGTCCCGATGGCGTGGCTGACGCCGGAGCCGAGCCGGTCGATGAGGACCGATACGGCCTGAATCCCCGTCCCCGAGGCGCCGACAATCCCCACCGGACCGGCCGAGACGACGTTGGCGAACGCAAGGGCCTTGCCGCCGATGATGGCCGTTCCGCAGTCGGGCCCCATGAGGAGAAGGCCTTTCTCCTCCGCGAGGCGCTTCAGGCGGACTTCGTCCTCGACGGATACGTTATCGCTGAAAACCATGCAATGGAGGCCGGCGGTCAACGCCGCCTCGGCCTCCCGACGCACGTAAGGTCCGGGAACGGAAATCAGGACGAGATTGGCGTCGGGCCGCCGGTCGAGGGCCGAGCGCAGCGTCCGGGGGCGCGCGTCGTCCTCCCCGGCCGAGGCGATCGCCGATAAAAGCATCGCCTCCATCGCGTCGAGGGCCGCCTCGGCGGCCTCGGCGGCGTCCGCGCGCGCGGCCAGGATCAGGTCGGTGGGAGAGGCGTCCGCTGCAACGGCCGGGTCAAACCCGGCGCCCGCGAGATTCTCCAGGTTGGTCTCGGTCGCCATGACGGCGACGGCGACCTCCACGCCGAAGCGCTCGCTTCCGGCGGCGGAGATCCGCATGAGCTTGACGGAATCCTGATACGCGCCCGCTTGGACGCGGAAGGCTACGGCCACGTTGATTTCCTTCCTTGGGTATTCCCCCGGGAGACGCCGCCCGGCGGCCTGTCAAAACTCCGCCACCACCCGGCCGGAGATCTCCCGGTTGAGAAGTTTCTCGTGGATGGCCTCGATCTCTTCCAGGGCGACGACGTCCGTGATGACGGGTTGGATCCCGCCCCGCCGGACGATCTCCAGGGTGGCTTCGATCTCCGACAGGTTGGCATAGCGGGAGCCATGGATCTCCAGCATCTTCTCCAGGACGGCCCCCGGGTTTACGGTGAAGTCGGGGGATTTGCCGAAGACGTGCTTCGGGTTGGCGCCGACGATGACGAGGCGGCCCATTTTGCCGAGGCTCGCCATGCAGGCCTCCAACGTGACCCGGTTGGAGACATAGTCGATGGCGGAATCGGCCCCCTGTCCGTCCGTGAGCCGGAGAACCTCCTCCGGGATGGACTGCCGCCCGGAGAGAATGATTTCGTCGGCCCCGTGTCGCTTGGCGAATTCAAGCTTCTCTTCGTTGATGTCGGCCGCGATGACGCGCCCGCCCATGAGCTTGGCCATCTGGACGGCGTGAACGCCCACGCCCCCGGCCGCGCCGATGATGAGGACGTTGTCCCCCGGGCCGATTTGCGCCTCTTCCCGGCAGTTGTGATACGGCGTGCAAATGGCGTCCGCGGCGAGGCAGCCGTCCCGATAAGACACGCCTTCGGGGATCTTGATGAGATTGCGGGCCCGCAGGGTCGCGTACTCCGCGTAGCCCCCGTCGCACGCCATGCCGACGTACCCCTCCCAGTTCTCGCAAAGGGTCTCTTTCCCTCTCCGGCAAAATTTGCAGTTTCCGCACGTCAGGTAGAAATGACACGTCACCCGGTCACCGGGCTGAACATTCGTGACGCCCTCGCCGACTTCGACGACGTCGCCGGCAATCTCGTGGCCGGGGATGCGGGGAAGCTCGGTGACGAGCTCCGCCGTGGCCTTCATGATGGCCACGGTGAGGCCCACGCCCGTCGCCTTCATCTTGACCAACACTTCGCCAAGTCCCGGCGGACGCGGCTCGCGCTCCTCCAGGATAACCGGCCCGCCAAGTTCGTGAAGCACCATCGCTCTCATGGGTCAAGTTCCCTCGAAGATGCGGGTTGATCTATGCTTGGAGCCGCGCGGCTCAGACCGCCGGGAAATCTTACCAAAGTTCGCAACGAATTGCCGGGGGGGGCGCTTGCGCGCCGGCCAGGTTGCGGATGAAGGCGCCCGTGCTGATAAAAACGTCATTGGCGCGCGCCAAGTATGAGTCGATCGGCTTGGCGCTCTTGCGAGAAAACCGGACGCCCTGTGTCCGCCCCCGTTTTCCAACCCAACCGGAGGGTTCCGATGTTCAAGGAAATTGTCGACCTGTCCAACGAGATCTTCGACGGCATGACGTGCTACGGCAGTCCCAAGACAACGTTCTGGAAGTGGTACTCCCACGAGGAGACGGCGAAAAAGTTCGGCGGCCGGGTCTCGCTGGAGGGTCATTGCTTCTTCGCCACAGAACACCTGGGCACCCACCTGGACGCACCCTACCACTTCAACCCCAAGGGGAAGAAGATCGCGGAAATCCCCATCGAGGAGCTCATCCTGCCGGGACACGCGGTGGACATGTCGCACAAGGGGGAGTGGGAAGCGATCACAGGGGAGGACCTGGAGGCCGGCTGCATGAAGGCGGGCTTCCGGGTGAGACCGGGGGACGCGATTCTGGTCTATACGGGTTGGGGAGAGAAGTTCGACGACCCGGAGAAGGCCGTCCCGCGGCCCTATCTGGACGCCGGCGCGGCGGACTGGGTGCTGGAGCGGGGCTTGCGGCTGATCGGCGTGGACCTGGTCAGTGTCGAAGCCCCCGAGATCACACCCGAGGACCGGCCCGTCCATATGAAAATCTGCGGCAGCAACCGGGTGTATATGGTCGAGATGCTCAGAAACGTCGGGGAGCTGATCGGGAAGGATTTTTGGTTCTTCGCGGTTCCCATCAAGATCAAGCACGGGACGGGCGCGCCTTGCCGGGCGTTCGCGGGGATCTCGTAGCGGCCCTGCCTTCGGGCTCGGCCCAGAGAAGGCGAGGTCCGGCCGGCCCGACGGGTGCGCCGGAACGGCGAGCCCGCCGAAATCACCCCTCCCCCTCACATCGGGACGCCCCCCCCCGTGATGCATAAGACGAAAAAATCAATGGGTGGCGAGACAGACGGGCTAAACGGAAACTTTCAGGCTGGCTTGGGGCTGCTTCTGAACGAGGATCTCACGGACGTTGTTTTTCATCACATAGAATTTCAGGACCTTGAAACCCGAGAACAGGCTCATGATCTCGCCATTTCCATAGTTGTACCGCTCCAGTTTTCTTCCCTTGTCCGGGATGGGCTCAAGGTGGTTCTGGTCCCGAATCATGAACCCGCGGTGATTCTCGGCAACCTCGGTCAGGCCTTTCATCCCGAACATGGAGAGGATCATCCCCCCCTCATCCAGGGCCAATGAGATCCGCCGAACCAGCTCCCGGGTCCAGATCAAGGGGAGCCTGTCCAAGACATCCCAACAAAGGATCCCGCTTAACGAACCCGGCTCATAGTTCAATTGCTGAAGGATATCTTCAATCGGATTCGGCCGGTCGGTCTCCGCCTGCCCATCTTCGGAGTCTTCGGCCATGATCTCTTCGACCGCTTCCCGGTATTCCTGTAGAAGGTCGTAGGCGTACAGCTTCCAACCCATTTCTCCATAGAAGGAGACATTGCAGTTCGTGACCGGCCCAAGATCGAGAATCGAGGGGCGGTCCAGGCGGTCGAGCGATTCCAGGAAGGGACCGATCACCTTGGAGGTCCAGAATCCTGTCTCTTCATCCTCCGAGCCGGACAAGTCACCGTTTTTCGGATCTTCCTCGTCGACCAACTTTTTCCAGAGGAAGAGTTCGTTGGTGACCTTATCGTTCCAGCCGTGGGCGTTCTTGCGGCGTCCCAAAGACAACCCTCAACCTCCTCCAGACCTTTGGGTGGAGACATCCCCCATTCGGTGCAAGGCAGGACTTCCCGTAGAGGTGAATTTTACGATTGGGAGGGGAATCAGCCGCGGCCTCTTCAAGACCCTTTCTGCGCGGTGACATCTTCCCTCTCGCGATTCTGAGGAGTCTCCCCGTTCTTGCGCTTCGAGGAAGCCGATAGAGAGAGTCCGGAAGAAGAACCGTCTCCGCTGGACATGTCCACGGAGCCCTTGAACTTTGCGCCATCGGCGATGATCACGCGAGGTGAGCGGATATCGCCGGTCAATGTGCCCGATTCGGAAAGCTCGGCCCTTTCTTTCGCGTAGAGATTCCCTTCCATCCGGCCGATAATCGTCACCGTGTTGGCAACGACATCGGCCGCGATGTTTCCGGTCTCGCCAACCGTGAGATGATGTCCTTCCAGGGTGATTTTCCCCTCGACCCGGCCTTCAATGGTCAGGTCTTCACCGCCGCTCAACTCTCCTCGAACCACGATGGTTTTGCCAATCTTCACCTGGAGGTCGGTCTGCCGGGACACAGGCTCAATGGGAGAAGGGGTCGCTTCACTGACAGTCACAATCGGCTCCGTGGACTGCTCAGGCGCCTTCTCTCGGCTGGAAGATTTCGACCACATGCGGCTGTCTCCTCACTCAGAATTTTAAATATCCAGCCACCATCCAATCCGCAGAAATTCGCTGCTCATTGGTTACTGAAACTCACCCGAGAGTCAATGTATCATTCACGTAAAGGCAATGCAAAGAAAATAAAATCGGACGCAAACAATCGACTCACCGGATCTCGGCCATGCGCCGGACCTTTTCCGGGCCGTTTGACACCCCTTGACCCGGCCCCTATCTTACACGGAAAAATGACCTCTTGCCGGATTCGATGCGCCGATCGCGGAATGAGCCCGATCCATACATCCCCTCGCGCCTTGAAGCTCAGCCATTGACCCGCTTATCTCTCTACATCCATTGGCCCTATTGCCCAAGCCGTTGTCACTATTGCGACTTCAACGCATACGCCGTCGGCCGAGATCCGTCCGGCCTTTTCGATGACTACCAGACAGCCCTCAAGACCGAGCTCAAAGGACGACTCGGCCAAATCCACGAAAGGATGGGCGCTCGGCCTTTGAGCGCGGGTTCCATCTTCTTCGGCGGCGGGACCCCTTCCCTGACTCCGCCCGAGATGATCGAGGAGATGATCGCCCTGATCGGAAATCTTCTGCCGGTGTCCCAGAGCACGGAAATCACCCTGGAAGCAAACCCCGGGACGGTTTCCACCAAGGGCTTGCGCGCGTTCCGGAAAGCGGGAATCAACCGTCTGAGCCTGGGGGTTCAATCCCTGCGAAACACGGAGCTTCGCTTTCTCGGGCGGCTGCACGATGCCCATACGGCCCGGCGGGCGGTCGATTGCGTCCGCGAAGCCGGGTTTGAAAATTATTCGATCGACCTCATCTACGGCCTGCCGGGCCAGGCCCTTCGGGACTGGGAAGAATCCCTCGAAGGGGCTTTGGAATTTTCCTCCCCGCATGTATCGGCGTATGAGCTGACCCTGGAGCCCGGAACCCCCCTCGCCGGACGCCTGGACTTCACCTTGGACGAAGACCGGCTGAACGAAATGCATCTCCGGGCTGAAGAAAAGCTCGAAGCGGCGGGATATGAGCATTATGAAATCTCCAACTACGCCCGGCCGGGAATTCGGTGCCGACACAACATCCATGATTGGACCGGCGGCGAATGCCTCGGTCTCGGGGCGGGCGCCCATTCCTACCTCAATGGGGTGCGGTCCCGAAACGTCCGGCTGCCGGAGGATTATCGGGCTTCGGTCCTCAAACAAGGACACGCTGTGGAAGAAACCGAGCGCTTGCCCCCCCGGCGGGCGGCCGGAGAAGCGGTCATGCTCGGGTTGCGGATCAGGGAGGGAATCGACCTGGCCGCCCTGGGGGATCGAACCGGGTCGCGGCCCCTGGAGGATTTCGCCGGCCCCCTCAGGGAGATGGTGGACGACGGCCGACTCATTCAGGATGGGAGCCGCATTCGGCTGTCCGATTCCGGAAGGCTGTTGGCCGACGCCGTGGCGAAAAAATTCCTTGGGCCAGCGCCGTGAACGCTTTGCCCCGGACGCGCCGCTGAGCTATCATAAATAGGGAAAGTCATCCACGGAAAAATGCAACCGGAAAGAATAGACGCAAGGAGAGGTTCGATGACGCCCGCAGCCATCCCCGAAAGAATCCTGCTGGGCCCCGGTCCCAGCATGGCCGATCCGCGCGTGCTCCGCGCGATGAACCAGCCCATGATCGGATATCTGGACCCGGCCTACCTGAACATCATGAACGAGGTGGCCCAGAACTTGAGGGATACGCTCCAGACAAAGAACACAGCGACCTTCCCCGTTCAAGGAACCGGGTTCTCCGGCATGGACGCCTGCTTCGGCACGCTCATCGAACCGGGCGACAAGGTCATCATCGCGGTCCTCGGCTTCTTCGGGACCCGGATGTGCGAGATGGCCGAGCGCTACGGGGCCGAGATTGTCCGGTTGGACCAGGAATGGGGCAAGGCGTTCGACCCAGAAACCATCGGGGAGGCCCTCAAAGCCAACCCGGACGCAAAGTTCCTGGCCATCGTCCACGCCGAAACCTCCACCGGCGCCCTCCAACCCCTCCAGGAGATCGGCGCGCTCTGCCGGGAACACGGAATCCTGCTCCTGGTGGACGCAGTGACCTCGGTCGGCGGGGTGGAGCTGGCCGTGGACGATTGGGGAATCGATATCTGCTACAGCGGATCCCAGAAGTGTCTCGGCGTGCCTCCCGGCTTGGCGCCGGTCACCATCAGCGACCGGGCCTTGGGCGTGGTCGCCGAGCGGAAGACGCCGCCCGCCTCCTACTACCTGGACCTGTCGCTCATCAAGGAATACTGGGGGGAGGCGCACGTCTATCACCACACCGGCCCGATGTCCATGGTGTACGCGATGCAAGAGGCCCTTCGAATCGTCAAGGAGGAAGGGCTTGAGGCGCGCTGGGCGCGGCATGCGTTGAACGGCTCCGCGCTGTGCGCCGGCCTGGAGGCGCTGGGTCTGGTTCTGCACGCCGAGGCGGGTCGCCGCCTGCCATCCCTCACCACGGTTCGGGTTCCCGAGGGCGTCGATGACGCCGGGTTCCGGGGCCGGCTGTTGAATGAGTTCAATATCGAGATCGGCGGGGGCCTCGGACCCCTGAAGGGGGATACGTGGCGAATCGGCATGATGGGCTACGCCTCGAATCGCAGCAACGTCTTGTACCTGCTTTCGGTCCTGGAAACCTTGTTGACGGAAGCGGGCCTTCGTCCGACACAGCCGGGCGCGGGAATGGCGGCCGCACAGGAAGTATATTTGTAATCGGCCAAAGCCCAGAATTGAATCGGCCTGTGATTCGATTCATGACCGGGAGTTAAAAACCATGTTTGGCATCGGCATGACCGAGTTGATGATCGTTCTGATCATCATCCTCGTGGTCTTCGGCGCCCGAAAGCTGCCGGAGATTGGATCCGGACTCGGAAAGGGAATCAAAAGCTTCAAGTCGGGCATGCTGGGGAAAGAGGAAGATGCCCCGGACACCGACCGGCTTGAAGAGTCGTCCCCCGAAAAGGCGGGGGAGCCGAAGAAAACTTAGCCAGCGCCTCGGGAACAGGGACTCGACCCTTTCGCTCACTCCCGCACGGCCCGAGCCAAGGCCTGCCGCGGGCGTTTCCTGTGGAACCTCCATGAAAGACTTTTTCAAAGTGGCCGCGCCGGCCGAGGTATTGGCCGTCATCGAACAGTTCGAGCCCCTCTCATCGGAGGGCGTCCCCACGGCCGACGCCCTGGGCCGGGTGCTGGCCGAGGAGGTCCGCTCTCCCGTGGACCTGCCGGACTTCGAGCGGGCGACCATGGACGGCTTCGCCGTCCGCGCCTCCGACACCACGGGCGCAAGCGACTCCTCGGCAATCCAGTTCGAATTCATCGGCGAAGTCCGCATGGGGGAAGCGCCCGGGTTCGCGATCGAGCGCGGCCAGGCGGCCAAGATCCCCACAGGCGGGATGATTCCGCAAGGCGCCGACGCCGTCGTGATGGACGAATACTCCTCTTTCGCCGACGCCCGGACCGTTCAGCTCGCCCGCGGAGCGGCCCCCTGGGAAAACGTCGTCCGCGTCGGACAGGACATCCGGCAAGGCGAGAAGATCCTGTCCGCCGGGGACGTGCTCCGCCCCCAGGAGCTGGGCGCGCTGTGCGGCCTGGGGATCACGAGCGTCCCGGTCCGGAAAAAGCCCCGGGTCGCAATCCTCGCCACCGGAGACGAGGTGGTCGACCCCGCCGAGACGCCGAAGCCGGGCCAAATCCGCGACATCAACCGGTTCACCCTCAGCGCCCTGACCGCCGCGGCGGGCGGCGTCCCGGTTTCTCTCGGAATCGTCGGCGACGACCCCGCGGCCCTCGAAGCCACCGTGCGCAAGGCCCACCGCGACCATGACGTCGTCCTGATGTCGGGCGGCAGCTCGATGGGGCAGCGGGACCACAGCGTCGAGATCATCGACTCCCTCGGCGAGCCCGGGGTTCTCATCCACGGGGTGTCCATCAAACCCGGCAAGCCGCTCATCGTGGGCCGCATCGGGCCGAAGGCCGTTATCGGCGTTCCGGGACATCCCGTCTCCAACATGATGGTCTTTCAGGTTTTCCTGAAACCGCTTCTGCACCGGCTGCAGGGAAGACGGTCCGATGCCGAGGCGATCTGGACGGAGGCGGCGCTGTCCCGCAACCTCCCTTCCGCGTCGGGCCGGGAAGATTACATCCGCGTCCGATTGGACCGGACCGAGGACGGCCTCCTCGCGTACCCGGTGCTGGGGAGCTCGAGCATGATCTCCACCATGGTGAAAGCCGACGGATTCATCATCGTCGGGGTGGATTCCGAGGGACTCGTCCAGGGAGAGCGCGTCCGCGTACACTCCTTTTGACCATCCCCCCCGAACAAAACCGGTCCGGAAAATCCGCCCGCTGAAGGCTGGTCGCCGGACGGAGACGTTCGGACGCCGGAACAAGCTTGACCTTGCAAGGGAAATAGAAGGATGAAAACCAAGCGGAAGATGTACCTGGACCGTAAACCGCTGGAGGAGGTTCTCCCCGCGTTTCTGGAAGCCGTCCGCGTCCCCGATCCCATTCCCGCCGAGCGGGTTACCATCCAGGACGCCCTCGGGCGGGTCACCGGGGAACCCATCCTGGCCGAAGTCTCCTCGCCCCATTATCACGGGGCCGCCATGGACGGCGTGGCCGTCGAGGCGGCCGCCACCGTCGGCGCGAGCGAGAGCCATCCGCTCGAGCTGCGGCTCGGCCCCCAGGTCGCCTATGTGGATACGGGCGGTCCCCTCCCGGAAGGGACCGATTCAGTCGTCATCATCGAGAACGTCCAACCGCTGGACGGAGACCGCATCGAGATCCTCTCCGCTGTCCGTCCCTGGCAGCACGTCCGGACCCTGGGCGAGGACCTGGTGGCCTCCCAGCTCATCCTGCCTCCCGGACACCGGATCCGCCCCTATGACATCGGCGCCCTCCTGGCGGGCGGCCTCACGGAAATCTCCGTCCGTCGAAAACCGCGGGTGGTGATCCTCCCGACCGGCACCGAGCTCGTTCAGCCCGGGCAGGCGCTCAAGCCGGGTGACATCATCGAGTTCAACTCCCGGTTGCTGGGCGCGTTCGTCCGGGAGTGGGGCGCCGAGTGGGTCCCCCACCCCATCGTTCCGGACGACCCGGACGCACTGCTTGAAGCGGTGCGCGCGGCCCTGGCCGAAAACGACGTCGTCGTCGTCAACGCCGGCTCCTCCGCCGGGGAGGAGGACTACACCGTCCATGTCTTCGAGACCGTCGGCGAGGTGATCCAACACGGCGTCGCCCTCGCGCCGGGACAGCCGGCCATCTTTGCGCACGCCGACGGGAAACCGCTGATCGGCTGTCCCGGATTCCCGGTCTCGGGCGTGGTCATCTTCAACGAGTTCGTCCGGCCGTTGCTCGGCCGGCTGATGGGCGTCGCCCCGCCGTCGGGCCCGCGCGTCCGGGCCGAGATCGGCCGAAAGCTGCCGTCCCGGCTGGGTCTGATCGAGCACGTCCGCGTCAAGGTCGGGACCGTCAACGGCCGGACCATCGCCCTGCCCCTCCCCCGAGCCTCGTCCTTAACCACCTCAATGGCGGAGGCCGACGGCGTCGTCCGCATCCCCCGAAACGTCGAAGGCCTCGGTAAGGGGACGGAGGTCGAGGTCGAGCTTTTCCGGGGCGCGGAGGACATCGGCCGAAACATCCTTCTGGCGGGAAGCCACGACCTGGCTTTGGACCTTCTCGGGGTCGCCCTGGCCGAGCGCGTTCCCGGCGTCTATCTGTCCAAGGCGCCCATGGGCAGCCTCGACGGCCTTCTGGCCCTGAAAGGGGGGGAGGCTCACTTGGCGGGCTGCCACCTGCTGGACCCGGATTCGGGCGCGTACAATTTCCCCTCTGTCGCCGAGCACTTCCCTCCCGGCGAGATGGCCCTGGTGAACCTGGTCTACCGGCAACAGGGGCTTTTGGTCCCCCGGGGAAACCCACTGGGCATCGCGGGCCTCGCCGACCTGGCCCGGGAAAACATCCGGTTCGTCAACCGGCAGCGCGGCGCGGGCACAAGAATCCTGCTGGACCACCGGCTGGAAAAGACGGGAATCGACCCGGACGCCATCCAGGGCTACGACCGCGTCGTGACCACCCACATGGCGGTCGCGGCCGCGGTCTCGAGCGGAGCGGCCGACGCGGGGCTGGGCGTCCTGTCGGCCGCCCGCGTTCTGGACCTGGATTTCCTCCCCATCGGCTGGGAGCGGTATGACTTGGTGGCGCCTCGGGCCTCGCTGGAATCCACCCTCCTGGGCCCCCTGTTTGATATCCTGAAACATGCGGCGTATCGTGAGAAGGTCCTCTCATTGGGCGGCTATCAGGTCCATCACATGGGCGATGTGCTCGAATCTGATCCGGGACCGCCGCCGGAGACGGAATAAGCGGACCATGCGGAGCGGACGGCCTCAACGGATGGGAACGAAGGGGACCACCGGCCGGATGAGTGCCATCGGGCCGGTGGCCGCGGCCGTTTGCGCGATCCCGCTCTTCCTCGCGCTTTCCGCCGACGGGGCCGGGCCGGCCGTGGAGCGGATGAAGGTCCGGGGCGTGATTTCCGATCCCCGACGCCGGACGCCCGTTCTGGTTCTGGAAGACGTCAAGACCGGCCGAAAAATCCTCCCCCTTTGGATCGGCGCCTCGGAGGCGAAAGCCATCCTCATGGCGCTTCGTCATGTGAGCGCCCCGCGGCCCATGACGCATGACCTGCTGCGGAACCTTCTCCAGGATCTGAAAGCAAGGGTGCTCCGGATCACGATCACCGAGCTCCGGGAAAATACATTTATCGCCGCCATGACCCTGCGGGCGGACGACAAAATTCTTCGCGTGGACAGCCGGCCGAGCGACGCGGTGGCCCTGGCGTTGAGGACGGACGCCCCCATTTTCGTGTCCACCGGGGTGCTGGCCCGCGCCGGACACATCCAGCCCGAGGACGGCTCGATGACATCCGTGGTGCCGGGGTACGGCCTATCGGTTCAGGAAATCACAGGCGAGCTGCTTCCCCACTTTCGCGGGGCCAGGATCGGCTCCATCCTGATCACCCATGTGAGGCTCGAAAGCCGGGGAGCGCGGGACGGTCTAAAGCGCGGGGACGTTGTTCTTCAGGCCAACGACCTCTCGGTGCGGGGGTTGAAGAATTTCCTGCACCTGATGCGCTCGGCCCGATCCCGAAACGAAGCCGTCCGGCTCTCTATCCACCGGGGTGAGGACCGCCTGGGGCTCACGCTGTCCAGACCGTAAAGAAAGATTCGGCCGCGTCTCATCAGGCTCTCCGGAACCTTGACCCGCCGCACGCCAAACAACGCCGGAACCCATGACGGAACCCAAAAACGTCCTGTTCGTCTGTACGGGAAACATTTGCCGAAGCCCGATGGCGGAGGTCTACCTGAGGAGTCTCATCCAGCAGGGGGGACCGCCGGGCGTCACCGTCTCTTCGGCGGGGACCCATGCCATGCGGGGAAACCGGACGCCCGAGGAGGGAATCCAGACCGCCGCGCACATCGGGCTGAATCTCGAATCTCACCGGGCGAGGCCCCTGACCCCCGAGTTGTTGAAACAGGCCGACCGCATCATCGTCATGGCGCCCGAGCACCTCGATTTCATCCAATCCCACGCTCCCGAAGCCGCGGGCAAGGTTGAGTTCCTGGCGCGCCGCGTCATCGGGGCGGGTGACGATACGATCGCCGATCCGCTCGGGGGGTCCGCCTTTCACTATCGAAGCAGCTACGCCACCATCACCCAGGCCGTTCAGGCGTTCTATGACGAGACCTTCTCCGCGGCGGGCCCCGCGCCTGTTTCTCCCGGACCCCGGACGCCTCCGGCGGAGCGCGGACGATCCGCCCCCGCCCGCCGGGTCCGGGTCGTCGTCCCGGCCTCGGCGGCCAATCTGGGCCCCGGGTACGACACCCTCGGGCTCGCCCTCCAGCTCTATAACCGCGTGAGCCTCGAGGAATCCGAACGGGACGAAGTCCGGATCTCGGGCGAGGGCGAATCGGCCCTTCCGGCGGACGCGACGAACATCGTCTTTCAGGCCGTTGAATCCGTCTTTCAGGACGCGAAGATCGAGCGGCCCCCGCTTCGGCTGACGCTCGAAAACACCATCCCCCTGGCGAGGGGCCTGGGAAGCAGCGCGGCCGCCCGGGTCGGAGGGCTGCTGGCGGCCCGGACCTGGTGCGGCCTCTCCGTCGAGCCGGCGGAGGTGCTGAAGCGGGCCGAGGCCCTGGAGGGCCACGCCGACAACGCCGCCCCCTCCCTCCTGGGCGGGCTCACAGTGGCGGCGGGCGCGGGAAGCGATCTTCTCGCCGTGCGCGCGGCCCTGTCGGATAAGATTCAGATCTCGCTGGCGGTCCCGAATTTCGAGGTCTCCACCCCCAAGGCCCGCGACGCCCTCCCCGAATCCCTGCCCCACGACCAAGCGGTTTTCAACGTCCAGCGGACCGCGCTTCTGATGGTCGCCCTCGCCGAGGGAAACGGCGCCCTCTTGCCGCTGGCCATGCAGGACCGGCTGCACCAGCCCCATCGCGCCCACCTCATGGGTCCGATCGACGACGCCTTCTCCGCCGCGCGAAAGGCCGGGGCGGCCGGGGTCGCCTTGAGCGGGGCCGGGCCCACGGTCATCGCCCTGTCCATCGCGGGGAAAGCGGACCCGCTCCGGATCGCCCAGGCCATGGCCACCCCTTACAAGGATCGGGGGATCGGCTGCACGCCTTTGACCCTGAAGATCGACCGGGAGGGCGCGCGATCGGAGTCGAGCGATCACCGGGGAAGGCCATGACCGCGCGCGCGATTGAATTCTCGCTGTCCACCCGGGGTTTCGGGGACGCCCACGACATCACGGAGCGGGTCGCCGGGTGCGTCGCGGAATCCGGAATCGAGGCCGGAACCGCGACGGTCTTCGTCCCGGGGTCGACAGCGGGCGTGACGACGATTGAATTCGAGGCCGGCGCCGTCGTGGACCTGAAGGCCGCCCTCGAGCGCATCGCCCCCCGTGACATCCCTTATGAGCATGACGCGCGGTGGGGGGACGGAAACGGTTTCTCCCACGTCCGGGCCGCCCTCCTGGGCCCCGCGCTCTCCGTCCCCTTCGTCCAGGGTCGCCTCCTCCTGGGAACCTGGCAGCAGATCGTCCTCCTCGATTGCGACAACCGGCCCAGGGACCGGCGGGTAATCGTCCAGGTCGTGGGATAGAGGGCCTCCGAGACAATTCCCGTCCCCGCGCCACACCACTTTCGCGAATGGGTGGATTCCCTCTCGGACCTCCCTGCCCCGCCTTTCCTTGCGTCCAATGGTTTCCGAGGAACAGGCGTCAGGGGTTCTCTTTCTCTCGGGCCCGGCGGACCAGCGCCCGCCAGCTCGCCAGGCGCTCCCCCACGGTCTTCTCGAAACCCCGGTCCGTGGGGCGGTAGTACGTCCGGTCCGCGAGATTATCGGGTAGATGCGTCTGCTCCGGCGCGAAGGCGTCCTCCTCGTCGTGGGCGTACCGGTATCCCTTTCCGTATCCCAGCTCGGACATCAAGCGGGTCGGCGCGTTGCGGATGTGGAGGGGGACCGGCTCGTTCATCGTCTCTTGAACGTCGCGCGTCGCCGCCCCGTAGGCCCGGTAGAGGGCGTTGCTCTTGGGGGCGGTGGCCAGGTAGACGGCCGCCTGGGCCAGGGCCAGATAACCTTCGGGCGGACCGATGAAGTGGAAAGCGTCCTTTGCGGCGAGGGCCTGCGCGAGGGCGCCTGGGTCGGCCATTCCGATGTCTTCCGAGGCGAAGCGGACCATCCTCCGGGCAATGTACATGGGGTCCTCCCCCGCATCGATCATCCGGGCCAGCCAGTAAAGAGCCGCGTCGGGGTCGCTTCCCCGGAGGCTCTTGTGCAGGGCCGAGATGACGTTGAAGTGCTCCTCGCCGGCCCGGTCGTAGAGCAGGGCCCGGCGTTGAAGGGCGCCCTCGGCATCCTCCAGGGAGACCCTCCGTCGTCCCCCGCCGTCCGGCTCGGCGGCCAGCACGGCCATCTCCAGGGCGTTCAGGGCGATGCGGGCGTCTCCGTTGGACATCCTGGCCAGATGCTCGAGGGCCTCCCCGTCCACCTCTACGCGCAGCGGGGCGAGACCCTCTTGGGCTTCGAGCGCGCGAGCCAGAAGGGTCCGGATCTGGTCGTGGGTCAAGGTCTCCAGGACGAATACCCGGCACCGGGAGAGGAGGGCCGAGATGATCTCGAAGGAGGGATTCTCCGTCGTGGCCCCGATGAGGGTGATCAGCCCCGACTCCACATGGGGGAGGAAGGCGTCCTGCTGGGCCTTGTTGAAGCGATGGATCTCATCGACGAACAAAACGGTCCGGCGGTTCTGGGCGCGGCGGACCTTCCGGGCGATTTCGATGATCTCCCGAAGCTCTTTCACCCCGCCCAGGACGGCGCTGAAGGGGATGAAGTGTGCGCCCGTGCGGTTCGCGATGACCCGGGCGAGGGTGGTCTTGCCGCATCCCGGGGGTCCCCAGAGAAGGATGGAGGTCGGCTCGTCGGCCTCGATGATCCGCCGCAGGACCCGGCCTTCCCCGAGGATTTCCTCCTGGCCGACGAACTCCTCGAGCCGCTCCGGACGCACCCGGTCGGCGAGAGGCCGGGAGGTCTCGGCATCCGGCCGGTCTTCTTCGCCGGTTTTCCCTAATTCGTACGGTTCCTGGGATTCAAAAAGCTCCATCGGCTCGTCCATCGCGGACTCCCGTTGATCCGCGCAAATCGGTGAAACGAGAATAGTTGGGGGAATTCGGCCAAGTCAAGCCGAGCGATTTTCCGGTAGTGTCCTAATTTCGATAGCGGGGGGGTAAAATATTTGCTCCGTGAAACATGGGATTAATCGGATGCTGGACGATATTGCCAAACCTTCGCCATACCCGGGCTGTCGCCGAAACCGGCGACAAGTGTCCCATCATATTCGATCATTCGGTAAACGTACTCCATCCCGCCCCCAGGCTGTGTAATCATCGGTCTTTTCGGGGTCCATGATCCAAATATTCCATTGCCACCAACCTGCAACCAAACATCGCCATTGGATAGCTCCCAAACCCCTGCTTTGCCATCAGCATCAGGATAACCCCCAACGCCAATATACAAATGCTCTTTGTAGACTAATATGGCGATTATAGTTATGGATTCTTTGCAAAGATTTTTGTTCATCGGCCAACTCGATTGGCTTCCAATTGTCCCCATCAAATGCCCAAACAGACGAGAAGCTTCCCGGCACAGCTGGGTAACGGGTCAATGACGCAATCAGACGTCCCTGGTAACTGGCAAATGCCTCCACTAGATACATGTCTTTATTAATCCAGCTACCACGGATTCCATCTCCACCGACTTTCTCCCATGATTTTCCATCATAACGGTATACATGGCCATTGCCCAATCGATTCTTATACATCCCAACAAATAGGAAACCGCTCCCCCGCTCTAGGGTTTTGTTGGACACTCGATTGATCCATGATTCATGGAGAAAGGGGTGTCGCGATGAACGAACAAAAGCAAGAGGGGGCTTTGGCGGAGGGCGCCCGTAGGGCGAACGGAGCCAAGGCCCCAGGGCATCGCAGTGAGCGGGGTCGGTTCTCCTGCCAGCGCAAGCGGGAGGCGGTCCTGCGTCTTTTGCGGGGCGAGAGCCTGGAGACGCTCTGCCGCGAGTTGGGCACGACAGCGGCTCGGCTTTCCGCCTGGCGCGAGGCGTTCCTTCGCGGGGGCGAGGCGGCGCTCAAAGCCCGCCCGGCGGATGAGCGGGACGAGGAGAACGCCCGGCTCAAGGCCAAGGTGGGCGAACTCACGATGGAGGGCGAGGTCCTGCGGGAGAAGATCGACCGCCTGGAGGCCGGCCGCCCTTTAGCCGGCAGGAGGTGGAGGCGATGAGTCAGGCCCGCTTCACCTCCACGGGCAGAGCCTACGGCCTGAAGCGGGTGTGCGCCCTTTGGGGCTTGGCGCGCTCCACGGTCTACGCGCAACGGCGGCGAGAGGCGGTCCCCGTTCATGAACGCCCCACGCCCAATAAGCGCGGCCCTGTGGGCCCGTGCACCGATGCGGAACTCCTCGGCCACATCCGGCAGGTCCTGGAGGACTCTCCCTTCCATGGCGAGGGCTACCGCAAGGTGTGGGCGAGGCTGCGCTTCGCGGGCATCCGCACCAGCAAGGAGCGGGTGCGTCGCCTGATGCGGGAGGCGGGGCTTCAGGCCCCTCACCGGGTGGGCAAACCCCGAGGTCCCAAGGCCCACAACGGGACCATCCGCACCGAGCGGCCCGACCGAATGTGGGGCACGGACATGACGACGACGGTGACCACCGAGGAGGGGATGGCCTCGGTGTTCGTGGCGGTGGATCACTGCTCGGTGGACTGCGTGGGGATCCATGCGGCCAAGAGCGGCAACCGCTTCGAGGCCCTGGAGCCGATCCGGCAGGGGGTCGCCGAGCGCTTCGCCGGCTTGGAGGCGGACGTCGCCGAGGGGCTTAAAGTTCGTCACGACCACGGCCCCGCCTATCTGTCCGATGACTTTCAGCGGGAGATCGCCTACCTGGGCATGACCAGTTCGCCCAGCTTCGTGCGGGCGCCCGAGGGAAATGGCTACTGTGAGTGGTTTATCCGCATCTTGAAGGAGAATCTCCTGTGGGTGCGCTCTTTCGCCACCGTAGAGGAACTGCGGTGGGCGCTGCTTGAGTTCAAAAACCTGTACAACCATCATTGGATTCTCGAGGGCTACGGCTACCGAACGCCGGCCCAGGCAAGGCAGGAAAAACTCGCTCAAGTTGCGGAGGCCGCATGAGGTCGAATACCCTCACCCGAGTGTCCAATAACCCAGGGGCGGTCCACCGCCATGCCGCCAGATCTCGTAAACGCCCACGTAATCCTCGATCCATTTTCCCGCGAGGTCGAGCCACCTTTTTCCATTAAAGCTGAAAAGGCAAGCCTGCTTTCGGCTTGTGAATCCGATAATTAGAGAGTCATCCATGACGGTCATGGAATACGGACTGCAAAACCCTTTTTCCAGCTGACCTTTTATTGATCTAGGCTGACCAACCGCCTCCCATTTCGCACCGTCATATGCCCACACCTCGCCGCGAAGTTGGCGGTCATAATAGACACCCGCGTAAAGACGACCATTGGACGCCTTCAGCACGGGAACACCCAAGCTTTCGGACCACGAACCCGCGATTCCATCGCCGCAAACCTTCTCCCAGGCCTTCCCGTCCCACGCCCAAACCTCGCCTTTAGGCTGTTCGAGCCCAACAAAAAGGCGCCCTTTGAATACTTCGAAAGATCTTGACCGTTCGTATTTGTCCTTCTCTTAACTTCCATTGATGCCTTGTCCTCCGATCATCTGCCAAGTTCCGCGGCCATCGAAAGGCGAGGATATCTGAGGCCGCGAGAAAATTGCTGAGCCACGCGACAATTGTTGTTCCGAGATCCGGCCCCCAATCCAATGCTCAACTGCGTTTAGCCGAAATTCAACAGAGTGAAACCTTTTCCTTAAACCCAGAATCTTAGTCCAGGAGGATTGTGCAAAATTCACTGCCCTGACAGATGCAAATATGACAATTGCAACTAGTGTATCGTCCTTTAAACCCAGATATCCCATATGGATCATAACTTTTGTCGGACCGGAGGACATTTTCTGGAGTAAAATCAATGCATGAGCCTCCCCGAGCCATCCTCTCGCGGGGTAATCCAATGGGTGAAGCGAAAAAGTGGGCGTTGAAGGTCCGTTTTGAGCGTCGGCTGAGGCTTGAGTTTCACGGAACCAGAATGACTTCGGATGCGGGATTGCTGGCCTGCCGAGAGGGATCAAGCACTGGTCGTTACGCGGCCTTCAGCTTAAGCTCCTCAAAATGGGCGGCCGGCTCGTGCGGTACGCCCGCCACATCACCTTCCAGTTGGCCGAGGTCGGTGTATCCAGGAAGACATTTGCCCTTATCTTGGAGAGAATCAAGCGATGATGCCCGGTGCCTGTCTAGCGACCCTAAGCGGAGTCCACACAAGGGCAAAATGACGAAGACTCCAAACCTGGTGGTCAAGCCCGTTTACACGCCGGCGCTGACATGGTTTTCCAATGGCGGATACCGCTCCGATCAGGGTTTCAGGCGCCCGAAATGGTGTTGACAGCCCCGGTAAAGAGGGCTCTAATTGAGTTAAAGAGCAACGGGTGGTCAATACAAGAGTTGTCTTGATTTAAACCGGGATTTCCCAGATGACCACTCTTAGCCATCCTGCGGTCCTCCTGTGTCATCAAAGTACCCCATTTTACTACAGATTCAGGGTCTCTTTGCAGAACCCTCTGCTCAATCGAGGGGCAACGGCCGTCCTAAAGCCGCAATCCCTTGAAAACCCAGCTCTACCGGCACACTCAGGGGAGTTCGGCACAGACTGATCCCCCGTCTCCACCACGTCACTAAGCTTCCGGGCCATCTGCTCCGTCATCCGGTATCTGGTACGGGAGGCGGTAACCACAACCGTCGAATTCGTTCAAGGATTGCCCTGAACAGTTGACGCGGCACGGCCACCTCGGCCATCTGGAAGGTGGTGTGCCGGGCGTGGGTGACCACCTTGGCCCCAATCTTAATCAGCTTCTCGCGTAACGTCGTCAGCGACCAGTGCTTCACCGCTCTGGGCAACGCCAGCCGCCGCAGGAAGTTTGCCAGGTTGTACGCCAAGGCAAATAGTTGCAAGCGGACCTGGTTCTCTTCAAAGCCGTGGCAGGACAGGCGCGTCCAGTTCAGGGCGTACTTGCCCTCCTTGATCCACTGCTCCGCCGTCCCACGCTGGTTGTAGAACCTCACGACGTTCTCTTCCCGCCAGTGCAGGTTGGTCACGATGAAGCTGACTCTTGGAAACAACTCGCCCTGGTGCCACTCGACCGCCACCACCACCCGGCGAGGCTTCTCCCAACTAGCCGCCTGATAGGAGACGCTGTGGTAGAAGATAATGGGCCTTTTGGGCGGTCGGCCAACCGGCCGGGTCAGAAGGCATTCGATGTCCCTGTACAAGATGGCGTTGGCCGGAAGCCGAATCGCATAGGAGTAGCCCTCCGCCTCAAGGTATCGGTACACCTCCGGCTTGGCAAATGCCGCGTCGCCTCGAAAAAACCGACAGACCTTCGCATCCCGGTAGCGAGCTACCACCGGCTCCAATACAGACCACCAGTCATCAGCGCTGTGGACCTTGCCGTTGCGCAACAGCGCCCGCTCCAGATCGCCAAACTGGTTGAAGCAAAACAGTGGGTGATAGCAGGTGCAGCCGAAGTGGCCGTTGTAGGAAGTCCCCCGCTCTAGGGTTTTGTTGGACACTCGATTGATCCATGATTCATGGAGAAAGGGGTGTCGCGATGAACGAACAAAAGCAAGAGGGGGCTTTGGCGGAGGGCGCCCGCAGGGCGAACGGAGCCAAGGCCCCAGGGCATCGCAGTGAGCGGGGTCGGTTCTCCTGCCAGCGCAAGCGGGAGGCGGTCCTGCGTCTTTTGCGGGGCGAGAGCCTGGAGACGCTCTGCCGCGAGTTGGGCACGACAGCGGCTCGGCTTTCCGCCTGGCGCGAGGCGTTCCTTCGCGGGGGCGAGGCGGCGCTCAAAGCCCGCCCGGCGGATGAGCGGGACGAGGAGAACGCCCGGCTCAAGGCCAAGGTGGGCGAACTCACGATGGAGGGCGAGGTCCTGCGGGAGAAGATCGACCGCCTGGAGGCCGGCCGCCCTTTAGCCGGCAGGAGGTGGAGGCGATGAGTCAGGCCCGCTTCACCTCCACGGGCAGAGCCTACGGCCTGAAGCGGGTGTGCGCCCTTTGGGGCTTGGCGCGCTCCACGGTCTACGCGCAACGGCGGCGAGAGGCGGTCCCCGTTCATGAACGCCCCACGCCCAATAAGCGCGGCCCTGTGGGCCCGTGCACCGATGCGGAACTCCTCGGCCACATCCGGCAGGTCCTGGAGGACTCTCCCTTCCATGGCGAGGGCTACCGCAAGGTGTGGGCGAGGCTGCGCTTCGCGGGCAGCCGCACCAGCAAGGAGCGGATGCGTCGCCTGATGCGGGAGGCGGGGCTTCAGGCCCCCCACCGGGTGGGCAAACCCCGAGGTCCCAAGGCCCACAACGGGACCATCCGCACCGAGCGGCCCGACCGAATGTGGGGTACGGACATGACGGCGACGGTGACCACCGAGGAGGGGATGGCCTCGGTGTTCGTGGCGGTGGATCACTGCTCGGTGGACTGCGTGGGGATCCATGCGGCCAAGAGCGGCAACCGCTTCGAGGCCCTGGAGCCGATCCGGCAGGGGGTCGCCGAGCGCTTCGCCGGCTTGGAGGCGGACGTCGCCGAGGGGCTTAAAGTTCGTCACGACCACGGCCCCGCCTATCTGTCCGATGACTTTCAGCGGGAGATCGCCTACCTGGGGGCATGACCAGTTCGCCCAGCTTCGTGCGGGCGCCCGAGGGAAATGGCTACTGTGAGTGGTTCATCCGCACCTTGAAGGAGAATCTCCTGTGGGTGCGCTCTTTCGCCACCGTAGAGGAACTGCGGTGGGCGCTGCTTGAGTTCAAGAACCTGTACAACCATCATTGGATTCTCGAGGGCTACGGCTACCGAACGCCGGCCCAGGCAAGGCAGGAAAAACTCGCTCAAGTTGCGGAGGCCGCATGAGGTCGAATACCCTCACCCGAGTGTCCAATAACCCAGGGGCGGTCCAGAAGAGCTTTCCTGCTCACCGTGGGTCGGGCTGACCGAACTGTCCATGTCCAGGATCAGCTTGCGAATCGGCTTGCGTTTGCGGACACGATCCACCAACACACCGGGCAGACCGCTCAGCGCCTTGAGGGGTTAAGGGGCCGGGTGAGGGTCTGCGTCTCGAATCGGCTCATCTGGCTGGTGGAGGCAGCGGTGTGATACTTCGCTCGCCCCCCAACCACCTGACGCATGGCGGGATCGACACAGAGCCGCTCGGCATCATTGGTGTCTTTATATCCTGCCAGGCGGCTGTAGACCGACTGGCGCACCAAAGCGGTGAGGCTGTGCCGGGTGTTCCCGCCCGTCCGTGAATCGGACAGAAACCCCTCGGCCGCCTTCGTCAGCCCCAACACCTCATCCAGTTCACGATAGGCAAGCAAACCGGCGTCACTCGTAACCTTTGCTCCGTGAAACTCCAGCCTGAGCCGACCGTCGAATTGGAGCCTCAACGGCCTCTTTTTCGCTTCACCCATTGGGTCCCCTCGCAAGATGATGGCAGGGAGAGGCCAACACCTTGATTTTACACGAGAAAACGGCCTTCGGGGCGTTAAAAATTATCATCCATATGGGAAATGCGGGTTAAATAAGTTAGGCGATTGTAAAAGATATGACACCGGATTAGGCTGGTGTCGTGGACCTGAAGAGCTTTGAAGTCCTTGTAAAATCGGAAGCTACAGCGAGACGCCATCTGCTCATGGCGTGTCAGAAAAACGGGCGTAAAATCTGCCCTCGTTGTGAGGGTCGAAAACGCTACGTTTTGGGCACGCGGGGGCGCTTTCGCTGCGCTGGGTGTCGGTACACCTTCGGGCCGTTCACGGGCCGCTGGCTGGGCCAACTTCGCCTCTCGGCCCGGCAGTGGCTTTGGGTGGTGAAGCTCTTTGAGCTGGAGGTCTCGGCCCGCAAGATGGCCCAGCAACTCGCCGTGAGCTATCCGACAGCGCTGCGGGCCGTGACGACGCTCAGGCGCAGTCTTGTGGCCGGCACGCCGGGGGGACAGGAGCTTCTTCGAGGGGAGGTGGAGGCGGACGAGGCCTACTTCGGGGGCAAGCGCAAGGGCAAGAGAGGCCGAGGCGCAGCGGGTAAAGTCCCTGTTTTCGGCATATTGGAGCGGGGCGGCCGGGTGAAGGTGGAGGCGGTCGGCAACGTCAAGGCCCAGACCCTTTTGGCCTCCACCGTGAAGTTGGTCCGTCGGGGCAGCGTGGTCTACACCGACCGCTACCGGGTCTATGACGCCCTGATGTTCTGCGGCTATCGCCACTTGCGGGTGGATCATGATCGGCGCTTCAGTCGGGGCAAAGTGCACATCAACGGCCTGGAAGGCTTTTGGGCCTACGCCAAGGAGAGGCTCATCAAACATCATGGGGTGTCCAAAGAGCGGTTCCCCCTCTACCTGAAGGAGATGGAATTCCGTTACAATCACCGACACCAGGATCTCTTTCCCCTGGTGGTCCAACATCTCACTCAATTAGTGTCAAAACCTTTATAATTCCCATAAGTTATTTAAGTATACGGCCCAATCTGGTATCTTCCCCTCGAAAGGAGGATGCCCATGCGACTCGGACGACCCATGCCCCCGGTGGACCTGACGGACGGACAGCGCGAACAACTTCAGGCCCTGGGCGCCTCCCGCCCCTTCCCTCACGGCCTGGTGAGGCGGGCGCGGATTGTGCTCCTGGCCGCCCGCGCTCGATCTCCGATGAACGGGTCGCCGAGGCGGACCGAAAGACCCTGAAGACCAAGCCGCCCGACGGCACCCATTGGAGCTGCCGCACCCTGGCCGAGGCGACTGGCCTTTCCAAATCCACGGTCAATCGCATCTGGCGGGCCTTCGCCCTTCAGCCCCATCGCCAAAAGCATTTCAAGCTCTCCACCGACCCCTTCTTTGTCGAGAAGGTCCGCGACATCGTGAGGCTCTACCTCAATCCGCCCGACAAGGCGCTGGTCTTGTGCGTGGACGAAAAAAGCCAGATCCAGGCCCTGGACCGCACCCAGCCCCTTTTGCCCCTGGGTCTGGGCTATGTCGAGGGCGTGACGCACGACTATGTTCGCAACGGCATCACGACGCTGTTCGTGGCGCTGGACATCGCCACCGGAGAGGTGCTCGGGCAATGCAAACGCCGTCATCGTCACCAGGAATTCCTTGCGTTCCTGCGCCACATCGACGCCAACGTCCCTGCGGATTTAGCGCTCCACCTCATTGTGGACAACTACGCCACGCACAAGCACGCCAAGGTGCGAGCGTGGCTGGCGGCGCGCCCGCGCTATCATGTGCACTACACGCCCACCTACGCCTCGTGGCTGAATCAGGTGGAGATTTGGTTTGACCTCATCACCCAACGGGTCATCCGCCGCGGGACGTTTCGGAGTGTGAAGGACTTGGTTGACAACATTGAAGCGTTTGTCCAACAGTACAATGCGAAAGCCACTCTGGACCGCCCCTGGGTTATTGGACACTCGGGTGAGGGTATTCGACCTCATGCGGCCTCCGCAACTTGAGCGAGTTTTTCCTGCCTTGCCTGGGCCGGCGTTCGGTAGCCGTAGCCCTCGAGAATCCAATGATGGTTGTACAGGTTCTTGAACTCAAGCAGCGCCCACCGCAGTTCCTCTACGGTGGCGAAAGAGCGCACCCACAGGAGATTCTCCTTCAAGATGCGGATGAACCACTCACAGTAGCCATTTCCCTCGGGCGCCCGCACGAAGCTGGGCGAACTGGTCATGCCCAGGTAGGCGATCTCCCGCTGAAAGTCATCGGACAGATAGGCGGGGCCGTGGTCGTGACGAACTTTAAGCCCCTCGGCGACGTCCGCCTCCAAGCCGGCGAAGCGCTCGGCGACCCCCTGCCGGATCGGCTCCAGGGCCTCGAAGCGGTTGCCGCTCTTGGCCGCATGGATCCCCACGCAGTCCACCGAGCAGTGATCCACCGCCACGAACACCGAGGCCATCCCCTCCTCGGTGGTCACCGTCGTCGTCATGTCCGTGCCCCACATTCGGTCGGGCCGCTCGGTGCGGATGGTCCCGTTGTGGGCCTTGGGACCTCGGGGTTTGCCCACCCGGTGAGGGGCCTGAAGCCCCGCCTCCCGCATCAGGCGACGCACCCGCTCCTTGCTGGTGCGGATGCCCGCGAAGCGCAGCCTCGCCCACACCTTGCGGTAGCCCTCGCCATGGAAGGGAGAGTCCTCCAGGACCTGCCGGATGTGGCCGAGGAGTTCCGCATCGGTGCACGGGCCCACAGGGCCGCGCTTATTGGGCGTGGGGCGTTCATGAACGGGGACCGCCTCTCGCCGCCGTTGCGCGTAGACCGTGGAGCGCGCCAAGCCCCAAAGGGCGCACACCCGCTTCAGGCCGTAGGCTCTGCCCGTGGAGGTGAAGCGGGCCTGACTCATCGCCTCCACCTCCTGCCGGCTAAAGGGCGGCCGGCCTCCAGGCGGTCGATCTTCTCCCGCAGGACCTCGCCCTCCATCGTGAGTTCGCCCACCTTGGCCTTGAGCCGGGCGTTCTCCTCGTCCCGCTCATCCGCCGGGCGGGCTTTGAGCGCCGCCTCGCCCCCGCGAAGGAACGCCTCGCGCCAGGCGGAAAGCCGAGCCGCTGTCGTGCCCAACTCGCGGCAGAGCGTCTCCAGGCTCTCGCCCCGCAAAAGACGCAGGACCGCCTCCCGCTTGCGCTGGCAGGAGAACCGACCCCGCTCACTGCGATGCCCTGGGGCCTTGGCTCCGTTCGCCCTACGGGCGCCCTCCGCCAAAGCCCCCTCTTGCTTTTGTTCGTTCATCACGACACCCCTTTCTCCATGAATCATGGATCAATCGAGTGTCCAACAAAACCCTAGAGCGGGGGAACTCCGTTTAGGTGGGTCGCCACGGCCGATTCGATCTTCGAGAAACTCGGACGACTTTGTAAATGTATTTCCGGGACGCGACACTAGGCAGACTGAATTTTAGCAGCGTATCCATTGACTACAGAGCTTGTAATCGACGGCCCCCACAGAGAAGACGGCGGACAGATCCCCTAGCTTCCAATCGGCCACCTGAAGCCTGTCCCCTAGAGCGTCCTTAGGGAATTGTCGCGCCCTCCCTCATCCATAACCGTCTTTGCTTTGAAACCTTCTCCTGATACGCTTACACATTCGCGGGCAAAGGGATTTCGGCGGTCTCCGGGAACGACGGATGGCAAACCTTGAAACGATCCGAATCGGTCTGGGCGCGCTTTCGGCGAACCAGTGCATCCCCTGGCTCTGCCGGGAAGCCGGGCTCTTCCGGGAAGAGGGCCTCGACACGGTGATCACGTTCGAGCCGCCCGCCGTGCGCACACTGGCGGTCGTCGTGGACGGCGAGGTGGACGTGGGATTGTTCGGCGGATACCCCGTCGTCCGGGCCGCCGTCGAGGGCAAGGACGCCGAGATCGTCCTCAACCTGAACGGCTTCAACCACCTGAGCATCGTCGCCCAACCGGGCATCGAGTCTCCCCGGGACCTCAAGGGCCGCAGGATCGGCGGGTTCAGCCTCAAGGGGAACGCGGACTTCACCCTCGACCTCCTCTTCGCCGAGTGGGGCCTGACAGGTGAAGCCGGAGACCCCGAGCGGGTCCCCTACTGGGACGGCTTCCAGGCCGCCTGCGAGGGCCTCCTCGCGGGCGAGGTGGAGGCGGCCATCCTGCCGCTGCCTTTCAGCGACCGGGCCGTCAAAGCGGGCCATCACCTCATCTGGGACGGCCGGGGCATGACCTATCAGGGCGGCGTCGGCTTTGCGCTGAAATCGTTCGCGGCGGAGAAAACGGAGCTGGCCGGCCGATTCCTCCGCGCGTACACCGTGGGTGTCCGGCGGTTCAAATCCGACCCGGACCTGGCCCGGCGCGTCCTGCGCGAGAACCTGCCCAGCATGGGCGGCGAAGAGAACCTGGAGGCCACGTACGCCTTCTGGGCGGAGCACATCCCGGACCCGCCGGTCCCCTCCCTGGAGGGCGTCCAAGTCATCCTGGACGGAATGTCGGGCGACCTGCCGAAGGCCCGGTCGGTCCGTCCCATCGATTGCGTGGCAAAGGCCCTCTGGCCCCAATTGAAGGCGGATTGACAAATGGCGCCGGTCGAGATCAGCGCGGAGGACCTGCGGGCGAAGCTCGACGCCGGCGAGGAAATCCTTCTGCTGGACGTCCGCGAAACCGAGGAATCGGTCCGCTCGCCCGGCCCGCCGGGCGCCGTGCACATCCCCATGGGGGACCTCCCCGGACGCACGCACGAGCTCGACCCGGAGGCGGAGATTGTCGTCTGCTGCGCCCGGGGACAGCGGAGCGCCTCAGTGGCCGAATTTCTCCGCGGGCGGGATTTTGAAAACGTGCGCAGCCTGGCGGGCGGCCTGACGGCTTGGCCCCCCCCTCCCCCCCCCCCCACGCCTCCTGAAAAATTTGGGAACGCATGAACTCCAAAGACCTCGGCGCCCTGTCCAAAATGAGACCGCCCATCCAAAAGCGTCCCGGGATGACGATGGCGCAAGCCCTTCAACTCTATCTCACCATTGTCGGCTGGCTTCTGTGGATGGTGTTGGTGGGCTACTTCAGCCTTCGGGCGACGGACCGGCCCCTCGCGTTCAACCTGTCGTTCTCCGCCTTCATCGCGGTTCTGACGTTCGTCGACCTGTACGGCCTCTGGCTCGCCATCGGCAGATGGCGGGCGCTCAGAACCCCGGTGATTGCCCCGGGAATGGAAGAATCCCCCCCCCCCGCTTCAGCGGGATCGGTGGAAGGCGGCGCTGACCCGGGTCCGGAATCCGCCGAACCCGATCGGCGGGGCCCGCCCGAAAAGCCGCGGGATGACGTGATCAAAACAGGCCCCTTCCGCTCGCTGTCCGGCGATCCTGAGCGCCTGAAAAAACAGGTCGTCTGGCTGGGCGTTGCGGCGGTGGCCGTGGCGATAGCCATCCTTGCCACCGGTCTGACGGGGTGGCCGATCTTTCTGCCCGGCACAGGGACGATCAAAGGGTCCATCGCCCTCGCGCTCTCGCTCTGGATCTTTGTCGAGCCCATCACCAGAGCGAAAGACGAGAAGTCCCGCGGGTCCGCGATCGTCGTCAAGACCGCGCTCGGCCTGGGACTGTTGTGCTTCGCTTCGGACCACTATTTCCCCTGGTTCGGCCCAGCCGGTGTCGCGGCCGGCATCATCGCGGCCGGCATGGGAAGACGGGGGCCCGGGATCTACGCCGCCTTCATCAGCGCCGCCGCCTTCGCCCTCCAGTGGTGGGGATACACCGTCCAGTGATGAATTTCCCGTGAACACGGCCTTGAAAACACTCGCTTCGGCGTCCGCCGGGATGCTCTGCCTGATGGCGCTCACGCTCAACGCCGGCGCCCAGGACGGATCACGCGCGCCCGATGAGGCCCGAAAGCTCGTCATCGAGTACCGCGACGGAACGCGGCAGACGATTCTCCTCGACCAGGAGTGGTGGCGCGTCCTGAACATCCTCCTCCCGAAAACGCCATCGCCGTTGCGGGGGAAATTTCCCGGCCGGCCGGAGTCCCGAACCCCCGCCCCGCCCAGGGCCAAGGCCGTCACCCTCAACGTGAGCGGGAAGTGGATCAACTGGCGGCAGGGGGAGAAACCCGTCTACACAATGCGCCTTGTCCAAACGGGCCGGCGCGTCCGGGGCTTGCACCGACTGGACCCGAGCTATGTCATCGATGGCACACTGGAAGGAAACGTGTTGAAGGGGACCTGGTCGTCTCCGGACGAGGTGGGCGAGTTCCTGTTCGAGCTCTCGGAAGACGGCCGCAGCTTTCAAGGCCGCTGGAACACGACCAACGACCTGAAAAACTGGAAGCTCGGCTGGAACGGGAGAAGGCAGTAAAACCCAAAGTCCCAGGGGGCTTTTTTGAAAAACCGCCCCCTGGACCCCTCCCAGGGGTTGGGAACCCCTGAAAAACTTTCATTTGGCGAAAGAGGGCGGCCCTCTGGGCCGCCCTCTTTCGCAAGAAACTGGCGCCCTGGCCGGATGCTGCGGCTGCCAGCGGCAGACGAGCATCCGGCCAAAATGAAAGCCGTCGGAAGGCCGAACTCAACCACCTCAGCCAAGCCTACACCCAACCCAGACAAGGCCGGGCCGAAGCCCCGGCCGCAGAAAGTTCTAAGGGGACCTGGGGGGCGTCTTACAAGAAGCCCCCCAGGGTTTTCAGACCCGCGTCACTTCCACGCCGATTCCGGCCTCGCCCATGACTTGGCCGTCCTTCATCACCACATTTCCGCGGACCATCGTCAGGGTGGGCGCGCCGGTCGTCTCCATCCCGTCGAACGTCGTCCAGCCGCACTTGCTCACGACCCCATCGTTCGTGAGCTTCTCCTTCCGGTCCAAATCGACGATCAGCAGATCCGCGTCCGAGCCCGGCTGGAGGGTCCCCTTTTTCGGGAAGATGTTGTAGAGCTTCGCCGGCTGCTCGCACATCAGCCGCACCAAGCGCTCCAGCGTAAGCCACCCTTCGTTCACGGCGTTCAGCATCAGGCGGGAGGTCGTATCGATCCCCGGGATGCCGAAGGGCGCCTTGTGGATGTTGTCCAGTCCCTTCTCCTTATCGGACTTCACGTGCGGGCAGTGGTCGGTGGCGATGATGTCCACCCATCCCTTGCCCAGGGCCTCGCGCATGCCGTCCCGGACGGCTTCGGGGCGCGGCGGCGGCGTGAACTTGGCCCACGGCCCGCGCTTCTCGCCTTCCTCCTCGGTCAGGTAAAAATAATGCGGACAGGATTCGGCGTACACGGGGACGCCGCGCCGCCGGGCCGCCTGAACGGCCTCTAGGATGCGGGGCTGGCTCACGTGGGCGATGGTGGATTGGCAGCCGGTCAACTCGGCCAGGTTGATGAGGTCCATCGAGGCCATGTACTCGGCCTCCATCGACCTCCAGGCCAGCATCGAGCGGTAGTCGGTCCGCCCGTCCCGCTCGATCTTCTCCTCCTCCAGGCGGCAGATGGAGTCGCTCTCGCAATGGTAGAGGCACGTCCCGCCGAACGAGCCGACCTCCCGCATGATGTCGAGGAGCACGCCCTCGCTCAGCATGGGCGCGCCGTGGAGCTCGACCAGAAACCCCTTGAAGCCGAGCGCCCCGGCCTCCCACATGGGCCGGAGCTGATCCAGGTTGTCCGGGGCCAGGCCGCCGAGCTGGGCGAAATCGACGACGGACTTGTCCTTGAGGTATGCGCTCTTCTCGCGCAGCAAGTCGGCCGTGAATACCGGCGGGAGGGTCCGGTGGTGCTCGATGACGGTCGTCGCGCCTCCGCGCGCGGACGCCTTCGTCCCGGTCGTGAAGTCCTCCCGCTCGGTGTGGCCCGGGTCCATCATGTGGACATGGTCGTCCACCATGCCGGGCAGGACGTAGCGTCCCCCGGCGTCGATGACCGAATCGGCCTCGCCGTCGAGGTCGGACGTGACGGCCAGGACCTTCCCGTCCCGGATCAGAACGTGGCCCTCGTACGTCCCCAGGGAGTTGACGATCTTCGCGTTCTTGACGACGAGGTCGGGTTTCATGCCGGATCCCTTTTCAATTCAGAGGCCGTAACCGGGATTTTATCCCATAAGACGCGGAGGGGGGTGGAGGGGGACGGGGGGTTTTTTGAAAAACGCGCCCCGGCTCGGTCCGCGAGGCCCGTTCGCACCGGAAACCCTCCCGGCGCCCTGTGAAACATTTCGCGCGGCAACAGAGTTGTATCGGGATCAAATCTCCCGTCTCCCCTCCAGCGAGCGCGAGAGCGTCACCTCGTCGGCGAATTCCAGAGAAGCGCCCACAGGAATTCCGCGCGCGATTCGGGAAACCCGGACGCCCTTGGGCGCAAGACGCTTCGACAGGTACATGGCCGTCGCGTCGCCCTCCATGTTGGGGTTGGTCGCGATGATGGTCTCTTTGATCCCCTCGGCCTCGACCCGCCGCTCCAGGGAGGCGATGGTCAACTCCTCGGGGCCGATGCCGTCCAGGGGAGAAAGCGCACCCATCAGGACGTGATACCGGCCGTGAAACTCACCGGTCTTCTCGACGGCGAATACGTCCGCCGGCTCCTCGACGACGCAGATCAGGGACGCATCCCTTTCGGGGTCCGCGCAATACGCGCAAAGCTCCCCCTCGGCGATCCCGTGGCACCGGGTGCAGAACCGGACCTTCTCTTTCATCTCCCGGAGGGCCGACGCCAGGGCCTCGACCTCCGCGCGGTCGCGCTTGAGGAGATGGAAGGCCATCCGCTGCGCGCTCTTCGGCCCAATGCCGGGAAGCTTCCGAAGCTCGTTCACCAAAGACCGGATAGCGGGGAATGGATCCAAGGGGAGAACCTTTCAGTCGCCGCCTTCGACGCCGCGAAAGAAATGGGCAGGTCATCACACCCACCCGCTATTCCTGTATGGACACCTGGGCGCCCGCGGACCAATCCGTTAAGCGGATTCCTCGCTGCCCTCTCACGCAAGGCTCGGGGCCGGCTCACCGGAATAACAGTCATTGTTTTTAAGAACGGGCGCCACTGGCAGCTGGCCTGCCAGTGCCTCCTTCTGTCAGAACCATCGCCCCCTTCCGAGGCATAAATGGCGCGACCCCATCGTAGCGCAAAGCACTCTCCTGAAGCAGTCCTGGTATCTCGTCTCAGGACTATTTTCAATAAGATTCAGGTAACGGGATGCCCTTTGGATTTCCCGCAAAATGATGCGGCACTGGCGGACAAGCCGCCAGTGGCACCCTTCTTTGAGGAGGTACGGAATTCGTGAAGTCACCTCCGAGATACGACACTACGTCAGCCCCGGAATATTCATCCCTCCCGTCAGCTTCGACATCTGCTCGGTCATCATGTCTCTGGACTTGCGCAGGGCCTCGTTCACGGCGGCAGTGACGAGATCCTGGAGCATCTCCACGTCCTCCGGGTCCACGACCTCCTTTTCGATCGCGATGGAGACGACCTCCTGCTTTCCGGTGACGACGGCCTTGACCATACCGCCTCCGGCCGTGCCCTCTACGGATTGGCTGCCCAGCTCCTCCTGAAGCCGCTCCATGTCGGCCTGGAGCTTCTGGGCCTGTTTCATCATGTTTCCCATGTTTCCGAATTGACGGGCCATGTTCCGGTCATCTCCTCGCGTTTTCGAAGCCTCTCCCGCCGGAAAGTGGAGGTGGAGGGGGGGGGAAGCGCTAGTCGGCGCGGGACGCGTCGGGGGGCGCGCCGCCTGGGGGCTCGCCGCCGCCTTCGGACCCGTCCCCGGTGTCGCCGAAGATTTCATCCGCGTCCCGAAAGATGTCTCCCATGAGCTTGAGCGGATCGGTTCCCGACTCCGCGGGACCGGCCGCGCGAACACCGTTATCGGGGGATCCGCCAGCCGGGCCGGCGTCCTCGGCCTCCGCGACCGGGACCAGCACAACCTTGTTCCCCTCGCCCCAAATCCGCCGGACGGCCTCCATGATGACAACCTGATTGGTTTGCGCGCGCAGGAGGTTGTGTCGAATGACCCCGATCTTCACCTCGCCCCGGTCTGTCGAGACCAGGTTTCCGCCTTCCAGATAATGCAAGACCGCCTTTTTGGATTGCCCCACCTCGTGCAGGAGCCTTTGCCAAAGCCCCCGCTGGTCCTCCCCCCCCCCGTCGGGCGCCGGAGGCGGGCCGGCTTCAGGCGAAACGGCGTCGGGCGTCCCGCCGCCGGTCGAACTACCGCCGGCAGAACTGGCGCCGGCAGAACCGCCGGGCGGAGGGAGAGGAGCGGCGTCCTCTAAGGCGGCCGCATCTTCTTCCACGCCGGGGGCGGTCCCGGCTTCCACGCGGGAAGCGGTCTCGGATTTCTCCTCCGTTTCGGCCGTTGCGCGCCGTTCCTCACCCGACTCCCCCCCCCCTCCCCTCTCTCCCCCGAGGGCGGCCTCGACCTCGCCGAGCTTTTTCATGACCGCTTCGAGGGAGACCGAGGGCCTGAGGCCGGCCATGCGAAGCAGAGACATCTCCAGAACCGGCTGGGGACTCGCGGCCAGGCGGACGTCGCGCTCGAGGTCCATCGCTATCCGGAAGCACCGGTGCAGCCTTTCCCGGCCGAAGGTCTTCGCCAAGGCCGTCAACTCCCCCGCTTCCTCGGGCGTCAGGTCCAGCAACGCGGACGGGTCCGGATGGTCTCCCCCCCCTCCCCCCGCCGAGACCATCTCCGCCACGAGAAGATCGCGGAAAAAACTCATGAGGGAAATGCAAAACTGCTTCAGGTCCTGACCTTCACGGAAAATGTCCCGCACCGCTTCGAGCAGCCCCTGGGTCTCGTCGCGCGCGATCGCGTCGGCGACCTTCCGGACGATCGATCCGGAAACGAGACCGAGGGCGTCGGAGACCTTCTCCTCCGTCAGCGTCCGGCCCCGCTCTTCCCCCCCTCCTCCCTCCCCCCCCCCCGTGTACGCGACAACCTGATCGAACAGGCTTTGGGCGTCCCGCATGCTGCCGTCGGCGGTGCGCGCGATCAGGTGGAGGGCGTTCTGTTCGATGTCGATCCGCTCGCCTTCCGCAATCCGGGCGAGCTGCTCGATGATGACGACGGGGGGCAGGCGGTGGAAGTCGAAGCACTGGCAGCGGGAGCTGATGGTGGCCGGAATTCTTTCGGGCTCCGTCGTGGAGAAGATGAAGATGACGCCCTCCGGGGGCTCCTCCAGGGTCTTCAACAGGGCGTTGAACGCGCCCTTGGAAAGCATATGGACTTCATCAATCACATAGACCTTGCGCCCGCCCCGGGCGGGCGCGTACCGCACCTTCTCCCGCAGATCCCGGATGTGGTCCACGCCGGTGTTGGAGGCCCCGTCGATCTCCAATACGTCGGGATGGCGGTCCTGGATGATCTCCAGGCAGGAAGAGCACTGGTCGCAGGGCTCGACCGGGAGGGGCTTGCCCTCCGCCTCGGCCGCGGCGCGGACTTCGCAGTTGACCGCCTTGGCGAGCAGCCGGGCGACGGTCGTTTTCCCCACGCCGCGGGGGCCCGAGAAGATGTACGCGTGCGCGATGCGGTTTTTGCGAAGGGCGTTCTGCAACGTCCGCCGGACGTGATCCTGGCCGGTGAGCCCCTCGAAGGTCTGGGGCCGGTACTTTCTGGCGGTCACCTGGTAGGCCACGGAGCGGAACGCCTTTTCCGGGGAGCGGGTTCAGGGAGCGGGGGGGAGTCCCGGCCGACTCCCGGATCCGGCTACATCAACGCCGGCCGGGAGGCAGGACCGGCCCACCGCGGGGTCAAGGGTCGTGCACCCCACATTGACCGTCCCGTCCGGAGGCGTCCAGGGTGGTCGGCTCAGGCCAGGCAACCTCGCGGCGCACGGAACGCATTGCTTACCGCTGCTTCCTTCCGGATCTGACGGGGTTCGCAGGCAACCCGTCGCACAAGACCCGGCCTTCGACGCCTTCCACCCGGGATCATCCACCCGAACGATTCGGCCGCCATGGGGGATTCAGCCCCGCATGTAGCGGATTTCGGGCGACAGGGCACCGCTAACGCCCCGCCTAGCACGACCCATTGGGTTTTCTGGCGGAGAGGGAGGGATTCGAACCCTCGAGGCAGTTTTACCCGCCTACACGATTTCCAGTCGTGCACCTTCAACCGCTCGGTCACCTCTCCGGTGATCACTCACTTGAGACGAATCTTTGTGGAACCCCGAGACTTCGCGAGTTTCCATGGCCGTTCTTGGCGGCGGCATCAGTCGCCGGCAACCTAACTCTCCGCACTGAGAATTCGCAAACAGCGGACCCACAGTTCGCGGGCGACCGCGCGGAACAACAAAGCCACGACCCATCCAGGCTTTCATTTTCCCATAGCGAGTTTCAGGAGAGTCAGATGTTACATTGACACTCACCGGATTCACAAATCTATCACTAATTTTGGCCACCGGCCAGCGGATCGCAAGGAGTGCTTGCCGGAAAAGAGAAGGTTATCCCGTGAGATATCGGAAACCACGATTTCAAGCGAGAAAGATCGTGAGATTCCCACGGAAACTGGGAAAAAACAGGCAAGTCCACCGCCTGGACCGGTTTCGGGAAGACAGGTCAACCCTGAATGCGGTGATTGGACGAACGTTTCCCGTCGCGCGGTCCAGGGTTTACTTCGATGCGAAAAAGGTCCGAAGACGGTTCACGCCTTCTTCGATTCGAGACAACGGAGTCGGGGCGAATGTGAGCCGGAGGTATCCTTCCGCCTCGAAAATGGAACCTGGCAATAACGACACCGAAGCCTCTTCCAAGAGCGCATTCGCAAGTGAAGCCGAATCGACGGGTGCTTTCCCCTTGCCCTTCCGCTCGAAGCCAAGCTCCGGGGAGACCTCGACGAAAATGTAAAACCCCGCTGATGGAAAAAGAGGGGAAAGCCCCGGGAGGTTTTCCAGGCCGTCCAGCAAGGCATCCCTTCGGACACGAAGGGTTTCTTTGAGTTCGCGCACGGGCCCGCCCGAAAGGGCAATGACCGCGGCCTTCTGCGCAGCGGCGTTTGCGCAGGAGGTCACTTGACTCTGGATCCCCTTCATCGCGGAAACCACATCGCGAGGCCCCGCGGCAAAGCCGATGCGCCAGCCCGTCATTGAGAAATTCTTCGACCATCCCCCCACCGTAATGGTCTGGGAGTGGATATCCTCGCCGAGTGACGCGAGGGAGACATGCCCGGGCACCTCAAAGACGAGGTGTTCATAAATTTCATCCACGATGACGAACAGGCCCTCGCGCACGATGATTTCCGCCAGGGCTTCAAGCTCCGCACGCGTGTATACGGCGCCGGTGGGGTTGACCGGATTATTCAGAATAAGAACCCGGGCCTTCTCTGTCAGGCTTCCCAACAGGGCCTCAGGCGTAAGCTTGAAATGGTTCTCTCGGGACAGGGAAATGACCCGCGGACGACCTCTCGCGAGGAGAATCTGCTCTTTGTACGTCGGCCAAAAAGGGGCCGGGATAAGGATTTCATCGCTGGGCTCGCAAAGGACCTGCAAGGCCGTATAGAGTGCGAACTTCGAGCCCGGCGTAATCAGCACCTCATCCGTTGTATAGTGAATCCTGTTTTCATGGGCGAATTTTTGACACAACGCCTCTCGAAGCTCGGGCAGGCCGGCGTCTTCCGTGTAGCGGGTAAAACCCTCACGAAGCGCCTTCACGCCCTCTTCGATGATGGCGTCGGGGGTGGGAAGGTCGAACTCTCCACCGGCGAAATTCACGATGTCTTTCCCCTCGCGCACAAGTTTCATGCGTCGATTTTCCAGGTCGATGATCGGAGTGCATTCGATCTCCCGGCCCCGGCGGGAAGGTTTTGGCCTTGGCATTTCCCTTCTCTTGATCTTGGGAGGAAGCCTCTATGAAAGTCTGGCTCCATGATCTGCGGTGGCCCGAAGTCGAGGCCTACCTCGAAAACAACGATACCATATTGCTCCCCCTCGGAAGCACCGAGCAGCACGGCCGGCACCTGCCGTTGAAGACCGACACGGTGGAGGCAACGGAAGTGGCCCGGGCCGTGGCGGAGCGGACCGGGGTCCTTGCGGCCCCTCCACTTCCTTACGGTTGGACCCCCCACCACATGGCCTTTCCGGGGACCCTCACCCTTCGTCCCGAGACTCTCGCCGCCGTGATCGAAGACGTCTGCCAGAGTTTGATTTTCCAAGGCTTCCGGAAGATCTTCATTCTGAATGGACACCGCATCTTCAACCTGCCCCCGGCGGAGATCGTCGCCACGCGGCTTCGGAACCGCACCGGGGCGTTCATCTGTACCGTGGACCTCGCGCTGGTCGCCTTTCTGGAAGTGAAGGAATTGAGCGAGTCTCCCCCGGGCGGAATCGGTCATGCCTGCGAGATCGAGACCTCCGCCATGCTCCACTATGCGCCTGAGCTTGTGGAGATGGAGCACGCCGAAAAATCCATGGGGTCTCAACAGGACAAGTATTCCTTTTCCTTCCTGATGCTGGATCCGGAGCTGGAAGGAAATCGCGTTTCCATCAAGAACACCTGGCGGGAATTTCGACAGGGGGTATCGCTCCGGACGGGAGAATTGGAGCCGAAAGACAGACCCTCGGGGGTCGAAGGAGACCCCACCACCGCCACGGCGGAAAAGGGGCGGAAGGTGCACGAGGTCATCGTCCGGAATACGGTGGAGATCGTGGAGCGCTTCCGCCACCTGCCCATCACCTTGCATCAGGAAGTGGAGCCCCCCCTCTGATCCGCGGAGAAACGTTTGATGAGGCGCCGCTCGCGCTAGAGGAGTTTCCGGATGGCCGATTTCAAGCTTCTGTACATTCCGAACGCCGGTGCCGAAAAACTGTTGGATATGCCAACGGCCCTCCGCCTGGTGGAGGAGGACTTCGTGGTGACGACGACGGAGGAAAACGCCCTCTATCCTCAGGGCCGCATGATGCAGCTATGGCTTCCGAGGACGGAGGGACATCACTACTTCTTTTCGAAAATGTGCGGACTCAAGAAGTAATCGGTCATGGGCTTTCGCTGTGCGGCGGCGAATTCGGATAACCCCGGCCGGGGTCTGCCGGAGTCTTTTCGCTACATCCTTCTGATCGATTTGGAGACGTGCAGACCCATTGCCATGATTGACGAGACGTGGAGCTGGTTCCTGCGGACCGGGGCCGAGGCCGGGGTGGCGGCGAAATTCCTGGCACGCCCGGACAGCCGCCGGGTGGGGATGGTCGGGGCCGGACTGATGGCGCGCACGGTTCTCATGGCGCTCTGTGAAATCCTGCCGATCGCGGAGGTCTTTGTAACGTCCCGCCGCCCGGAAAGCAGGGAGGCCTTTTCCACCCGGATGGGGCGGGAGCTGGGGATTCAGGCGCATCCGGTGGACACGGTCGATGAAGCCCTCGACGGGGCCGACGTCGTTGTGACCGCCACCACCGCCGACGCGCCCCTTGTGCCCGCTCGTCTCCTGGAGGCAGGATCCCTCGTCCTTTCCATGGGGACCCATCAGGAGCTTGACCCCGAGGTGTTCAAACGAATCGATAAGGTGATTCCGGATGACTGGGAGAAGTGCAAGCTCTGGGGCGACCTGGCGGCGGGTCTGAAGAGCGGCGCTTTTATGGAATCCGGCCTTCATGCGGAGCTTGGGGACGTTGTTTCAGGGAAGTCCGCGGGCCGCGAGCGGGAGGAGGAAATCATTCTCGCGGTTCCCCAGGGGATGATCACACAGGACATCGCTCTCGCGCACTTTGTTTTCGAGCGGGCCTCCGCCCAGGGACTGGGGCGCTCGATGGACCTATAGGAAGGCGCACCGCTATTGGATTCTCCCAGCGCGGTGCTCTCTCTTTCGCTGTAAAGTGTCCGAACGAACCCGTGGACCGCCCCTGGGTTATTGGACACTCGGGTGAGGGTATTCGACCTCATGCGGCCTCCGCAACTTGAGCGAGTTTTTCCTGCCTTGCCTGGGCCGGCGTTCGGTAGCCGTAGCCCTCGAGAATCCAATGATGGTTGTACAGGTTTTTGAACTCAAGCAGCGCCCACCGCAGTTCCTCTACGGTGGCGAAAGAGCGCACCCACAGGAGATTCTCCTTCAAGATGCGGATAAACCACTCACAGTAGCCATTTCCCTCGGGCGCCCGCACGAAGCTGGGCGAACTGGTCATGCCCAGGTAGGCGATCTCCCGCTGAAAGTCATCGGACAGATAGGCGGGGCCGTGGTCGTGACGAACTTTAAGCCCCTCGGCGACGTCCGCCTCCAAGCCGGCGAAGCGCTCGGCGACCCCCTGCCGGATCGGCTCCAGGGCCTCGAAGCGGTTGCCGCTCTTGGCCGCATGGATCCCCACGCAGTCCACCGAGCAGTGATCCACCGCCACGAACACCGAGGCCATCCCCTCCTCGGTGGTCACCGTCGTCGTCATGTCCGTGCCCCACATTCGGTCGGGCCGCTCGGTGCGGATGGTCCCGTTGTGGGCCTTGGGACCTCGGGGTTTGCCCACCCGGTGGGGGGCCTGAAGCCCCGCCTCCCGCATCAGGCGACGCACCCGCTCCTTGCTGGTGCGGATGCCCGCGAAGCGCAGCCTCGCCCACACCTTGCGGTAGCCCTCGCCATGGAAGGGAGAGTCCTCCAGGACCTGCCGGATGTGGCCGAGGAGTTCCGCATCGGTGCACGGGCCCACAGGGCCGCGCTTATTGGGCGTGGGGCGTTCATGAACGGGGACCGCCTCTCGCCGCCGTTGCGCGTAGACCGTGGAGCGCGCCAAGCCCCAAAGGGCGCACACCCGCTTCAGGCCGTAGGCTCTGCCCGTGGAGGTGAAGCGGGCCTGACTCATCGCCTCCACCTCCTGCCGGCTAAAGGGCGGCCGGCCTCCAGGCGGTCGATCTTCTCCCGCAGGACCTCGCCCTCCATCGTGAGTTCGCCCACCTTGGCCTTGAGCCGGGCGTTCTCCTCGTCCCGCTCATCCGCCGGGCGGGCTTTGAGCGCCGCCTCGCCCGCGCGAAGGAACGCCTCGCGCCAGGCGGAAAGCCGAGCCGCTGTCGTGCCCAACTCGCGGCAGAGCGTCTCCAGGCTCTCGCCCCGCAAAAGACGCAGGACCGCCTCCCGCTTGCGCTGGCAGGAGAACCGACCCCGCTCACTGCGATGCCCTGGGGCCTTGGCTCCGTTCGCCCTGCGGGCGCCCTCCGCCAAAGCCCCCTCTTGCTTTTGTTCGTTCATCGCGACACCCCTTTCTCCATGAATCATGGATCAATCGAGTGTCCAACAAAACCCTAGAGCGGGGGACCCGGAACGAATTCTCCCGAAGGAGCCGGCGGAAAAATCAGCTTAAGCTTGAGCTCACAGAACAATCCGGAAAATATAGGGCCCTCCTGTTCCCGAAGGGGCATCCGGATTCAGAATCAGTAGGTCGGCGGTTCAAATCCGCCAGTCTGCTCCCTTTTTTCAATAAGTTACATGGATTTGGCGGGAATCATAAAATGGAGAGTCACCAATAGGTCACCACGGAGAGGGGGGTTCAAAGGCCAAGCGCCTCTTTCTTCCGTCGTCTCAATACGACAAGCCTTGCGCGCAATCCGTTACTCGTTCGACAAAGATGATCGGCCAGCCCCGCCGTCTCGCCATACGGACCATGGCCCACGCCGCCAGGGGTATGCCGGATCAAATCAAGCAGTTTCCGATCCTCTTCCGGGGTCCATTTCCGATGGGCGGGAAGGATCGGACGCAGTTCATACCCTCGCCTCTTCCGCAAGTAATGCCCCCGGCACAAATTATTTGAAACCGGAGATCGGTCGCAATTTTCAACCTGACAGGTTAACCCTTGCCGATGTTTCCGCAGGGCATAAGCCCGCATTTCCCATATGGATCATAAGTTTTGTCGGACCGAATGCCGTTTTCTCGTGTAAGATCAAGGTGTTGGCCTCTCCCTGCCATCATCTTGCGAGGGGACCCAATGGGTGAAGCGAAGAAGGGGGCTTTGAAGATCCGTTTTGACCGTCGGCTGAGGCTTGAGTTTCACGGAACCAGAATCACTTCGGATGCGGGATTGCTGGCCTGCCGGGAGCTGGATGATGCGCTGGGTTTGACGGTGAGAGCGCCAGTGCAATTGCAAGAGATCCGTCATGGCCGGAACATCCAGCATGAGTTGGCGCCGCTATTGCGCCAGTCGGTCTATAGCCGCTTGGCAGGGTATGAAGACACCAACGATGCCGAGCGGTTGGCCCAGGACCCCGCGATGCAAGCCGTGGTCGGCCGCCGAGCGCTTGAGAAGCAGGCGGCGGGCGCCAACACCCTGAGCCGGTTCGAGACCGAGGTTCTCACCAGGGAGGAGAATCTCAAGGGGCCGGAGCGAGCTGAACCGGGAGTGGGTGGACCGGGCCATGGCACACTCACCCCATCAGCGAATCATCCTGGACATGGACAGCTCGGAAAGCCCCGTCCATGGGGAGCAGGAAGGTACGGCCTACAACGGCCACTTTCGTTGCACCTGTTATCACCCTCTTTTTTGCTTTAACCAGTTCGGGGACTGCGAAGGGGCGATGTTGCGCCCCGGCAACGTGCACAGCGCCGATGGCTGGCGCGAGTTGCTTTCGCCCATCGCGGCCCGGTATGAGCGGGCGGGTGTTCGCCGTTACTTCCGAGCCGATGCCGCCTTTGCGCGCCCGGAGGTCTATGAGTGCCTGGAAGCGCACAGCTTCCTTTACGCCATCCGCCTTCCCGCCAACGACGTGGTGCAGCGAGAGATCGACTTCCTCCTCACCCGCCCGGTCGGTCGCCCGCCCAAGAGACCCATCATCTTCTATTACGACTTCCGGTATCAGGCTGGAAGCTGGGACCGTTCCCGGCGGGTCGTGGCGAAGGTGGAATGGCACTCAGGCGAACTCTTCCCTCGCGTCGGATTCATTGTCACGAACCTGACGGCTCGACCCGAGGGGGTCGTGCACTTCTACAACCAGCGAGGCACAGCCGAGCAATGGATCAAGGAAGGCAAGTACGCCCTGAACTGGACACGCCTTTCCTGTCACCGGTTCGTGTGCAACCAGGTGCGGCTCCTTCTCTTCGTCCTGGCGTACAACCTGGGCAATTTCCTGCGCAGGCTAGCCTTGCCCAGGGGGCTCAAGCACTGGTCGCTGCGAAGCCTCCAGGTCAAGCTCATCAAAATGGGCGGGAGGATTGTGCGGCACGCCCGGCAGATCATCTTTCAATTGGCCGAAGTAGCGGTATCCAGGGAAGAGTTCGCCATCATCCTGGACCGAATCAACCGATTACGGCCGGTGCCGGTCTAACCTTGTGCAGAGGGTTCCCGGCAGCATGAGGTGATTGGTTAACGGGTTGAACCGCGAACAAAGGGGACCGAAGGGCGAGGGTCCGCCTTTTGGGGCAGTCGATGGCCGTCAGCACCTTGTTGCGGAGGGTTGGAAGGCTCTTGACAAACCCATCGGAAGGGGATCAACTGGTTTTCATCGGGAAAGGGGACCGGAAACCACCCAAGCAAGTTGATATGGGAAATTCCGGTTTCAATGGATCGTCATAAGTCAAGAAATGGGAAGTGCCCCAGCGGTTGACATGGAAAAAGTCGAACCGTGGCGATGTTCCCGACCTATGCTGTCAAAGAAAATAGGGCAGTTGAGTCTCCTTAACAACAGAGGATCCGCCATGACTCGTTATCAGAAGAGAAACCCCCTGTGGATGGTGATCGCATCCGTACTTCTCGTCTCTTTGTTCTGCCTTCCGCCGCAGGAGGCGGCCAGCGAGAAAATCGTCTTGAAGGACACCTGGGTCGTGAACGCATCTGACGCCCCAATGGCTCTCGGTATCGAAAAGGGTTTCTTCAAGGCCGAGGGACTGGACGCTACGATGGAGGCTGGGCGGGGCTCCCGAGACAATCTGCAGCTTTTGAACGCCGGCAAGTTACCCGTTGTCCAAGCCGATAGCGGCACGGCCGCGCAATTCATCTCCCAGGGTCTCGATGCACGGGTCATCTACATCTACTACCAGTCAAGCCCTATGAGCATCGTCGCGCACGAGGATAAGAACATCCGCTCTGCCAAGGATCTCGAGGGGAAGCGGGTTGGCCGGGTACCGGCTTCCTCCAATACGGCCATGTTCGCGGCCGTTGTCGGGCGTACCGGTATTGACACATCCAAGATATCCTACGTCAATGCCACCTTTGCGACCCTGGCTACGGCCTTTCTGAGAAAGGAAATGGACGCCATTTTGCTATATTTCCCGGATAATGTACCCAAGCTTCGCTCCAAGGGGGCGAAGGTGAATTACCTGAGTTTCGCCTCATTGGGCGTCAACACCCTCGGCGAAGGGATCACAGCCAGTTCCGCTTTCCTGCGAGAGAAGCCGGATACAGTGAGAGGCCTCGTGCGCGCTTACACAAAAAGCTTTCAGTATACGATGGACAACCGGGATGAGGCCGTGGCCGCACTCAAGCGAATGTCCCCTGTGACCGTGTCGGACGAGAAGGTCGCCCGAGAAACCTTGGACAACTATCTGCTGTTGCTGCATACGAAAAATTCGAAAGGGAAGCCAATCGGCTGGATGTCGGAGAAAGACTGGAAAGCCACCATCGAGCTTTTGACGAAGTACGCGGGACTGAAGAAACCTCTATCAACAGACCGATATTACACGAACCAATTCCTCCCCTAAGGGCGAATGCCTCCCGGTAGGGCATGTTCTACCCGCTTGGTACCGCCCGCTGGTGTAGTTTCGCAGGTGGGGTCGAGGAAAGAGGCGAAACACAGGTAGCCGTACGGCAGAGAAGGGCGGAAAGTCCCTTATCGGCTACATGGTATGTGGTGCCTGGGGGTTCCACCCCGGAATGCACGGCGCGCCGGAGATTCGGAACTGGGACCCGGCCGTTTCCCGACTATTACGACTTCCGGTATCAGGCTGGAAGCTGGGACCGTTCCCGGCGGGTCGTGGCGAAGGTGGAATGGCACTCAGGCGAACTCTTCCCTCGCGTCGGATTCATTGTCACGAACCTGACGGCTCGACCCGAGGGGGTCGTGCACTTCTACAACCAGCGAGGCACAGCCGAGCAATGGATCAAGGAAGGCAAGTACGCCCTGAACTGGACACGCCTTTCCTGTCACCGGTTCGTGTGCAACCAGGTGCGGCTCCTTCTCTTCGTCCTGGCGTACAACCTGGGCAATTTCCTGCGCAGGCTAGCCTTGCCCAGGGGGCTCAAGCACTGGTCGCTGCGAAGCCTCCAGGTCAAGCTCATCAAAATAGGCGGGAGGATTGTGCGGCACGCCCGGCAGATCATCTTTCAATTGGCCGAAGTAGCGGTATCCAGGGAAGAGTTCGCCATCATCCTGGACCGAATCAACCGATTACGGCCGGTGCCGGTCTAACCTTGTGCAGAGGGTTCCCGGCAGCATGAGGTGATTGGTTAACGGGTTGAACCGCGAACAAAGGGGACCGAAGGGCGAGGGTCCGCCTTTTGGGGCAGTCGATGGCCGTCAGCACCTTGTTGCGGAGGGTTGGAAGGCTCTTGACAAACCCATCGGAAGGGGATCAACTGGTTTTCATCGGGAAAGGGGACCGGAAACCACCCAAGCAAGTTGATATGGGAAATTCCGGTTCAACTCATTGGCTCTGACCAGGGAAACGGTGCGGTGCAATTTCGTAAAAGGAATCAGCGGAATGATCGAGAGTGATCTCTGGCCGGCGCTGCGCGATTACTGGCACCCGGCGGCGTTTTTCGAAGAGGTGTGCGACAAGCCCTTGGCCGTCAGGCTCCTGGACGAGCCGATCGCCGTCTGCCGGGTCGGAGACCGCTTGGCGGCGTTTCACGACCTTTGCATTCACCGGGGGACGCCCCTCTCCCTGGGGTGGGTGGAGGGCGACAGCATCATCTGCGCCTACCATGGCTGGGCCTACGGGGTGAACGGAAAGTGCGTCCGGATCCCCTCGATTCCGCCGGAGCATCCCATCCCCAAAAAGGCCTGCCTGACAACCTATCTCGCCCAAGAAAAATACGGAATCGTGTGGGTGTGCCTGTCGGACAAACCCCGCGCGCCCATTCCGGATTTCTCGCCGATCGAGGACCCGGGCTTCCGCCTGGTCGTCCATGACAAAAGGCCCTGGAAGTGCAGCGCGGCCCGGACCATCGAGAATTTCCTCGATTTCTCTCATTTCCCTTGGGTGCACGAGGGAATCCTGGGAGATCGGGCGAACCCCCGGACGCCCGACGTAACGACCGAGCGGGACGACGAGACCATCCGTTTCACGATTGGGAACGAGCCCGATGGACTCCACAGCGCTTCCTATCAACGCTACTACTGGGTCACCCGGCCTTTCGCATGTCACATCGGGCGGGTCGAGGCGGATGGGCGGGCGGAGCGTCTGTATTTCGCATGCACCCCGCATTCGGCGCGCGAGTGCACGCGATTTACGCTGATAGGCCGGAACTACGAGCCCGGCCCATCAGACGGCGCGCGGATCGAGGACGTGGAAGACCTGGTGGCCGAACAGGACCGCGTCATCGTCGAGAACCAGCGGCCGGAGGAGCTGCCGCTGGACCTATCCGAAGAGCTCCACGTGAAAGGCCCGGACACAGCGTCTATCGAATACCGGCGGATGATGAAGGCGTTGGGGGTAGAATAGGACGCGGCGGGCGCCGGCCGCGCGCACCTTGAAATGGCGGGGAGAGGTAGGCTAAATTCATCCTGCGCCCCCAACAGGGCCTTATCCGCACTTAAGAGATCCTCCTGCCGTCTGTAGATGTCAGACGATTCGGCGACACGTTGCTCTTTGTAGATTCCCCGCCCGTTTGCTCAAACGCCTCGGTCGTCCCGTCCGGGCTCACAAGCTTGATGGTGACCTTCCGCTTCGGGGGTGTCTCGATTCCAACCTTTCCGCCATGTGCAATCCTTCGGGCAAAGGGATCAGGAAAGCGGCGCTCAAGCCACCACATTGCGCCCTTGATACCCGGGGGGCGCTCTTCTTTGGTGATCTCCTCCATCTTGGACCCGTCTTCAAGGGTGCGGACGTGCGTTTTCGTGATCGTGGTCGATTCCAGGATCGACCGCTTGATCGCATTCAGGTATTCAACGCCGGTTTCCTGTACGGCCCCCTCGATCCGCTCAAGTAATTCGGCATATGGGGATTCCGGCTCAAGCTCCCCACGGGCCCGCCATTCGATAAGTGTTTGTTCCGAAACGCCTCCGGCTCGTGCAGCATCCTTGTACGAAAGTCCGAGAGACATGGCCTCAACGATACGGTCGGAAACCTCCGGCGTCAGTTTCGTCGGCCGGCCTACGGAGCCTCGCTTTTCTCTTGCGTCCTTGGCGCTCATTTTCGTTCAGCTTTCTTTCCTGTTCCATCCCCTTACCGTTTCACAACTGACCTACTTCAGCCGGGCCTTCACAAGATTGTAATTGTGTTCGGCGCATTTTGCACACATTCGAAGGCCGGGCCGGGTCTTGTTTGGGCATCTGGAGCACGTCCCGTCCACTGGAGTTACCCCGTTTCAGTGGACAGTTTAGGGCTGTCGTCCCCAGCCCTGAGGTGGGCGACAGCCGGTGGACGTAAAGTCTTCTCCCTATCCGATAGATAGGGTCCCCCCGGGGGGTATGTCTTGACCTTTGGCTCGCTGTTCCGGGAAGCACCGGGGCCGGCTCGAGCCGGACTATAAGCGTTGCGCGCCGCCGCCCACGGCATAGCCTCCGCCTCCGCCCGTTCGTAGTCGTTGGGGTTGAGGTAACCCAGGGCTGAATGACGACGGCGTGGGTTGTACCAGCCTTCGATGAATTGGAAGATCGCCAGGCGCGCTTCAGCCTGGGTACGGAACGAGCGCCGGTCGATGAGCTCGCACTCCAGCGTGGCAAAGAAGCTCTCGGCCATGGCGTTGTCGAAGCAATCCCCGGCCGACCCGGTCGAGGGAACCACCTCCATCTCCCGGCACCGCAGAAGATGTAAAGCGGAAGGTAGCAGTAATGACCGTGATAGCCGTGGAAGAACCGCCCCTCCTGACAGCCGTGCACCGGGTCGTCGGTGGCGTCGATGTCCAAAACGATCCGGCTCGGCGCCCGCTTCTGCGACCGAAGGAAGCCCTCCATCAACAGTCGGTCGATCCCCTCGGTCCGGTAGGCGATCTTGTGGTAGCGCTCATCGCCCTCAGCCGCAAGACGCTCCAGGCGGTTCAGCGTGCTCTTGCCCGCAAGGGCCGGACCCCCCTTGCGCCGCGTGGGTGCAAGCTTGCCGGAAAGGATTTGGAGCATGGGGTCAAAACGCAGACGCTCGTGGTCGTTGACGTCCTCATAGCCAAGCGCCAGCGCGTACACCCGCTGCCGCACCAATGCCCCCAACTCATGCTCCACCCGCCTCGGGTCCCGGCCGTCCTCAAAGCAGGCGGCCAGGCCGGCGATGAGATTCACGCTCCGCTCGGCCTCGCGCAGCAGGAGAGCGCCCGCATCAGAGGTGATCGCCCCGCCGTCGGCAGCGGCCGTCACCTCCCGGCAACCCAAGCGTTGAAACTCCATCCGTTCTGGGACACACTGTGTACGAGTCAAGTCGGCCTCCTTTGTTCGGACAACCCATTGACCAAAAAGAGTTTACCCGAAAAAGGCCGGCTTGGCTCTTCTTTTTTGTGAGATATCCAGGCTAGCCTTGCCCAGGGGGCTCAAGCACTGGTCGCTGCGAAGCCTCCAGGTCAAGCGCATCAAAATGGGCGGCCGGATTGTGCGCCATGCCCGGCACATCATCTTTCAGTTGGCCGAGGTAGCCGTATCCAGGGAGGTGTTCGCTCTCATCCTGGACCGGATCAACCGATTGCGGCCCGTACCTGTTTAACCGCTCTCAGCGCAGTCCACCCGAGGACAAAATGGTGAATGTTCTGTCCCTTCCAGATGACCTGCTGGGAAGGCTCGCCTACCCGGAGGGGTGGCATGATTTTCAATGGTGGATAACGCTCCGATTAGGGTTTCAGGCACCTGAAATGGGATGGACAGGTCCGGGAGAGAGGGGTCTAATTGACTTAAACAGCAACGAGGGGTCGGTACAGGCCTGTCCAGATTTGATATGGGAAATTCCGGTAGATAAGCATGGTGTCCACTAGATTGGCTAAGTACTACTCCCCTTGACCTGCCGGATCCGGTCTCGGCGATTCGCTACCACATGGAGCAGAACGGGCTGGCGGCGAAGGATCTGGTGCCCTACATCGGCAGCCGCAGCCGAGTTTACGAGGTGCTCAACCGCAAGCGCCCGTTAAGCCTGAAGATGATCTGGCGGCTGCACCAGGGGCTGGGTATTCCGGCGGAATCGCTCATCAAGGTCGACCAGCCCGCGATTGCTAGCCAAGCGGCAAGACCGAGATCCCACGCATGAAAACCGCGATCTTGTTGGGGGCTGGTTCGTCGTTGCCAGCCGGATTTCCGTCTACCCGATGTCTGACCGACCTGGTTTTGTCCGGTGACGGAGTCTGGAGACACACCGACGCTAGCTACTTCACTGACGGTGCCAATCCGCCGGACGAGAAAACCCGGCTCGCCAATCACATGGCGCGACGGATTCATGCAGAAGCGGAACGATACTACTCGGCAAATGCCGAGAGGCGGCCCAACTATGAAGACTTGTTCTACCTGGCCGGCCAAGCTTGGGCAGAAGAACTGGGTGAAATGGAGAACCCGGCCGTTCGCGCGTTCGCAAATGAGCTAAGGGCGGACATGTCAACGTTGATCGGAACCGAAACAGGCATGAACCCCTACATCGAGCTACTCGATGAAACACGCAACTACGTTGCCGATGTCGTCTGGAGGCGTCTCTGCCACAAGCCTTCGTCCACGAACAACTTGGAGATTATCGCGCGTGCCTGCAAATCCGGCACTGTCACCAGCATTTCGACGCTTTGTCACGACACTCACGTTGAGACCTTTCTTAAGAATCAAGGCATATCGCTTGCCGATGGGTTCTCTGATGAGGAAGCCGGTGTTCGGTATTGGAACGGCGATCTCTCTTCGAACGGGAGGATCCCATTTCTAAAGCTGCACGGCTCTGTAGACTGGTTTCGCCTTCGTCCCAACGATTCCGAATCCTGGTACGATGACAGAATCGGCATTCCCCTTGATGGCGACCGCTATCACACGAAAACGGATGACGGCACTTTCCAGACAGCGCTCGACGGTCGACCATTGCTGCTGATCGGCACGTTCAACAAGCTCTCCGAGTACAGCCAAGGGATGTTTCGCGAGCTTCACTATCGCTTTCGGTCGACAATCCGCGAAGTTGATCAATTGGTCGTGTGCGGCTATAGCTTCGGAGACAAGGGTATCAACTCGGAGATAATCGAGTGGTATTACACAGAGCGCGGGCGACGCTTCGTAATCATTCACCCGAATCGTAATGAACTCATCATGAACGCGCGCGGTGCCATACAAAAAAAATGGGACGATTGGGAGAAAGGGGGTTCTGTTGAATTCATAGCCAAACGACTTGAAGACGTCGGTATTGATGAATTTCTGAGTGCCCTGGCGAGCACAGCGGTGGATGCCGGTCCAACGACGGGCCGCGTGAAACTCCCGCCATCAACACACTGAACCCGCCGCGACGACATTCCTCAGGCCGCCTCAGGGGGGAGAGCGCAGTCACATCAGCCATGAGAGTTCGCCACGCATGGCGCCGGCTTCCGGCCCGCTTCCGGCCCGGCGGTCCAGATAGACCCGAGCGCATTTCAGCGGATGAGGGAGAGGATGGCTATGGGCGTGGCCATTCCGGGGTTAAGGATCCGCCGGGCTACCCGCCGCAGCTTTAGTCTGCCATTCCCGCGACAGCGGGAATCAGAAAAGGAAGACAATCATGACAAGGGCGACCGCGCCCCGTTACTGGGGTTACAGAATCGACACGAACCAAATCGACTTCTTCTGGAGGGAACTGGAGCAGGGTCGCCTGCGTCAAGGGTGGGGATACGACGAGGGACAAGATCTTCGACACCAAATGGTCGATGAGGGGGCTTCCAGGAATTGCAGGATGTTCGAGGAAGTGAATAAAGGAGACATCCTTCTCGTGCCCAGACTGCCGGCTTGGGACAAGGTATCCATTGTCCGAGCGACGGAAGATTGGAACAAGGGATACAGGTTCGAGATCCCAAAGGATGAGGGAGACTATGGACACATCTTTCCGGCGGAATTCCTCAAGAGCTTTCGTAGAGACAGCGAGCACGTCACGGGTAACATTCGATCAACATTGAGGAACCAAGGACGATTTTGGAACATCGATCATCACCGTGAAGATATTGGAAAGATATGTGATGCCAAACAAGAAGAGCTTGACCATGACATCCTGGACAAGGACAGACTGACGGGTGCTATCGAGTACGCTTTTCATAAAGTTTTCAAACGTGAAGAGTTTGGAAAGATAGTTTATGAGAGACTCAATACCGAATTCAGCGACAAACAATGGGAAGAGGTTCTTGTGGAAGTTCTACAAAGTCGGTATCCACACTCTCATGTCGAGAAGGTCGGTGGCCGTAAAGAGGAGGAGCATGGTACGGATATCCTCATTGAGGTCCCAGGCGTCAGCCCGGACCAGGGATATGCCATCGCCGTTCAGGTCAAGGACTATAAGGGCACAGTTTCCGAGGACGTAATAGAGCAGATAAAGAAGGCAAGTTATTGGGATGATCCTTCCGGTCTAAAGCTGATCGAGAAAGTAGTAATATTTACCAAAGCAGAGAAGGATGAGAATCGTGACCTCGTGGGTGTCAGAGGCCAGGATGATGTGAAGTTTATTTTTGCAGAGGATTTGGAAGACATCTTGACCGATTACGCGATGGACCACATAGGTCTTGACGTTCGGTGACTAACCTAATTGAGCCTGCTCCCGCGTCGCTCAGAAGATCATCGTCGCTGTGGTCGACTGCGCCGCGGGCGCAAATCGGGCACCGTCAGGGGGCGTAACCGGTGGTTCCTGAATGAACGTTGCCGGGCACCGGAGCATAACCGTAAGCAAGCTGTTGCGGGTCGGACTTTGGAGGACGGAGGTGCAATGGTACGACAGGGACTCGCCGAAATGCGCAGGAGTTTTAACGAATCCGCTTTCATTTTGATTACAGACTACAGAAGTCGGGTTCCGAACGAGAGCAGAAAGAATGTGTATTATCCAATAATATCAATATGATAATGAGATTTCATGGCTGGAAAGAGTATCCATATCGGAGACACCGGGAATGGGGTATTGGAAGGACGTGCGGGGCCGATTGGGAGGCGGCAATCCGGAAGCGCACGCGCACGATTATGTTTGCGCCGCCTGTGTCGACGATGACGGCTTGCGCGGATTGATCGAGAGCGAGGCCCGCGCGAACTGTTGCACGTTCTGCGGCGCGGAATCGGCCGATCCCATCGCGGCGCCGCTGGTTGAGGTGCTTCTTCACATCAATGATGTGTATCGCCGGGGAATACGATGTCGCGGAGAACAAGCTGTCCTACGACAGTGAGCTGGGCGGCTACATGGCCCAGATATGGACGACGATGGAACTATTGGAGACCCATCTTGGCGACGCCCTGCCAAACGACGAAGGCGCGCTGATGGAGACGTTGTGCGACGGGCTGGGGGAGCGCGCTTGGTGTCGATTGCATCCCCTTTCCATGACGAAAGACGAGAAGCTGACCTACAGTTGGGAAGCGTTTTGCGAGCTGATCAAGCATCACAGGCGTTACTTCTTCCTGCGCGAGCCCGGGTATCAGGAATTATTCAGTCCTTTCGCGCTCCTGGAGGAACTTGAGAGCTGGTGCAAATGCTTTGAGTTGATCGAAACTCTTCCGGCCAACTGTCTGCTTTATCGGGCGCGGCTCCAGAAGCCCGGGGAGAAGCTGGAAACCGCTGCAGCATTGGGATCGCCGCCGCAGGACAAGGCGACAATGGCAAACCGAATGAGCCCGCCCGGCATTGTCATGTTCGATGCCAGCGATGAAGCGGAAACGGCGCTTCGGGAGGTCGCGAAGGACCCGGCACGCGATGCGGGAGTCTATGCAATCGGGACGTTCCGGACGCTTCGACAGGTCCGGATACTGGACCTGATCGATATCCCGGGCATTCCGAGCATCTTCGAACCCGTCCCCGATTCACTCGAGTACGACCCACGGCCGCCGCTGATCTTTCTCAACTATTTCGCCGCCGAGCTGTCCATGCCGATTGCGAGAGACAGTAGCGTTCACGTCGAATACCTACCCGCGCAGGTCGTCACGGAATACTTCCGCACGGAATTCGCGCATGATGGCGGGCCGCTCGCCGGCATCCGGTACCAGAGCGCGCGTCATGCGGGCGGCGGCTCCCTTGTGCTGTTCGCCTCACAAGACAATCTGGCAGACGTGATCGATGCGGGCATCTCGACCGCCTCGCCGAACCGGGACCGCTGGATTGGGATCGTGGGTCGCGAAGAGCGGGAGGTTACGACGGACGATTTGGAGCGCTGGGTCAGCGAGGCGCCGCAGCCGTTCGATTGGGTATAGACATGAATGGGAAACGCGACGACGGAATTTTGAGAACGGCAACCGCAGGGGCGCAATTTCTGGAAGGAATGAAGCCCGTTTTCGATATTTGCGAAGGGCTGCAAAAGGCGATGCAGCCCTTTGCCGATCTGCAAAGGCAGATTCAAGCGGTCCGGGCGCCTTATCTCAAGGTGCGTGAGCAGCAATCGGCGGTAAGGCGGATCATCGAAAGTCAAAGCCGGTTTGCGAGAGCCGTGAGCAAGCTCAGGCTTGGGCCTTTGGCAGCTGCCGCAGGAAAAGTGGCACGGCATGCTCGCAACGCTCATCGTCCGGCTCGAGCCGTCCCCGATGCGTCCCGGATCGGCGAGCCAAAGGGAAAGACATACCCTCCGGGGATACCCTATCCCCAGGGTATGGAGAAGACTTTACGTCCACCGGCCATCGCCCATCTCAGAGCTGGGGGCGACAGCCCAAACCTGTCCACCAAAACGGGGTAACTCCAGCATGAAGATTGTCCGCAACGCAGGTACGGACTGCGTCGTCGATCTTCTTCGCCCGAGTCTCACGGTAGGCGGCCAGCTCGACGTGGTGACTCCCTCCCTGTCCGTGTTCGCCTTCTCAGAACTGCAGAATGAAGTCGGTTCGCTGGCGCGTTTCCGCCTGCTACTGCCACCGACCAGTACAGACTTGGCGGTCTTGGGATCGGACGCCGACCGCGCCGCTCGCAACCGTTTGCAAACGCGCTGGCTTGCCGAACGGCTCTCCCAGTGGCTGGCTGACAGGGCCGAAATCCGGCGAGCCCCCGGCGCGGTTCCCCAAGGCGCTGTTGTTCTGCGAGACGGGGAGGGGCACCCTCTCCAGGCTCTTCTCGGGTCGCTCGCATTCAGTACCGATGGCCTCGGGCTGACGCCCGGCAATCCATTAAGCTTGATCCAGGCATCGGAGACGCCCGAAGAAGCTCACCTGCTCAGTCAATGGTTCGATGTCCAGTGGTCAAGCCTTGTGGCGGACCCCGGTGCAAAGACCGTCTTGATCGGCGACCTGCAGTCGCTCGCGGCACACCGTGACCCGTTCCTCGTCTACACGCTCATCCTGCATCACCTCTTCCGCGACCGTGGCGAGGATCTCGACGAAGAGCGCGTGATCAAGTTGGCAACCGGCATCCGCAACACAGTGGTCTGGAAGAAGCTCTACAGGTTCCAGCGTGATGGCGTGGTCGGTGCGATTGCCAAGCTCGAGCGCTACGGCGGCTGCATCATCGCCGACAGCGTCGGCCTCGGCAAGACGTTCGAGGCGCTCGCGATCATCAAATACCACGAACTCCGGAACGACCGTGTGCTCGTGCTGGTGCCAAAGCTCCTGCGCGACAACTGGACGCTGTACAAGGCCAACGACCGCCGGAACTTCCTTGCGCCCGATCGCTTCAATTACGACGTCCTGAATCACACCGACCTATCGCGAGACGGTGGCCAGTCGGGAGACGTCGATCTTGCTCACGTCAACTGGGGTAACTACGACCTCGTCGTGATCGACGAGTCGCACAATTTCCGCAACAAGAAGACGCCACGAGTCGGCAACGAGACGCGCTATGACCGCCTGATGCGCAAGGTCATCAAGGAAGGCGTCAAGACCCGCGTGCTCATGCTGTCTGCAACCCCGGTCAACAATCGCATGGCTGACATGCGCAACCAGATCGCCTTCGCCACCGAGGGTGACGACACGGCATTGCTCGATCACGGCATCAGTAGCATCGACAGCACGACGCGCCTCGCGCAGAAGCAGTTCAACCGCTGGATGGACCTCGATAACGTCGAACGGACACCATCGCGGCTGGTTGAGATGCTCGGGTTCGACTACTTCACCTTGCTCGATCGCCTGACCATCGCCCGGTCGCGCAAGCATGTGGGGAAGTACTATGGCACCGCCGAGACCGGGCGCTTCCCTGACCGCCTGAAGCCGATCAACATCAAGGCTGACGTGGACGTTGCCGGCGAGTTCCAATCGATCCGGGAGATCAACAACGAGATCCGACGTCTGAACCTCGCCTCGTACGCCCCGCTCCGGTACGTGCTGCCGCACAGACAGGCGGCGTACGACAAGAAATACAGCACGGAGATTCGCGGCGGTGAGGGCTTCTTCCGCCAGGCCGACCGGGAGGAGAGCCTGATCCACCTGCTGCGCGTCAACGTGCTCAAGCGCATGGAAAGCGCCGTGCCGTCATTCGCCCTGACGGTGCAGCGCCAGTTGCGCGACGTGGAGGCCACGCTGGCCCGCATCGAAAATCACGCCGAGGAGTTGGAGGAGATCGACATCGAGGACGTGGACCTCGACGATCCCGCCTTCGAGAGTCTGCTCGTAGGGCGTAGGGTGAAGGTGCTGCTGAAGGACGTGGACCTCATCCACTGGAAGCAAGAGCTGATCGAGGATCGCAACCGCTTGGCGACGCTGCACGCGGCGGCGGCCAAGGTGGATGCCTCACGGGACGCCAAGCTCACGGCCCTGCGCGAGATGATTGACCAGAAGTGCCAGAACCCGATCAACCCCGGAAACCGCAAGGTGATCGTCTTTACCGCCTTCGCCGACACGGCCCGTTATCTCTATGACCAGCTCGCCCCGTGGGCGAAGACAACCCTTGACATCGACACGGCGCTGGTGACCGGCACGGGCAGCAACCAGACGACGATTGCCGGCCTGCGTAAGGACCTGTCCTCGATTCTCGCCACGTTCGCACCGAAGGCCAAAGAGCGACCCGATGAATTCGCGAACGAAGGTGATCTCAACCTGCTCATCGCCACAGATTGCATCTCCGAAGGTCAGAATCTCCAGGACTGCGACTGGCTGATCAACTACGACATCCACTGGAACCCGGTCCGCATCATCCAGCGCTTCGGCCGCATCGATCGCATCGGCTCGCCCAACGAGCGCATCCAGCTCGTCAATTTCTGGCCGAACATGGAACTGGAGGAGTACATCAAGCTGGAACAGCGGGTCAGCGGCCGCATGGTGCTGCTCGACATCTCCGCCACCGGCGAAGAGAACCTGATTGAGCAGGACTCCGGCAACCAGATGAATGATCTGGAGTACCGCCGCAAGCAGCTGTTGAAGCTCCAGGACGCGGTGATCGAACTAGAGGACCTCTCCACCGGCGTCTCCATTGCCGATCTGACACTCACCGACCTTCGCATCGACTTGGCGCAATACCTCAGGGCGCACCCCGGCGTGCTGGAGAATCTGCCCCTCGGCACTTGCGCGGTCACGACGACCTCCGAAGCAGAGATCGCACCAGGCATCATCTTTTGCCTGCGCGCAGAGGGTGAAGCTGCCAAGCGCAGCGCCGAGACCGGCTATCCGCTCGGTGCCCAGTATCTCGTGCATGTGGGCGACGACGGCACGGTGCTGCTGCCATACACGCAGGCCAAGCAGATCCTCGACCGCCTCAAGCGCCTCTGCCTTGGGCGCGACTTGCTAAACGCCGGTGCCTGCGCACGCTTCGACAAGGCGACCAAGCAAGGCGAGGACATGCGCGCCGCGCAGCGGCTGCTCGCCGCGGCCGTGGCCTCGGTGGTCGGCAAGAACGACGAGCGCGCCGTGGCGAGCCTGTTCACCCCCGGCGGCACCCACGCTATGAAGGGCGAGTTCGGGGGCATCAACGACTTCGAAGTGGTGGCCTGGCTCGCGGTGCTGCCAGAAGTGACCGGATGACCGGCGATGCGCTGCTCGCCGCCCTCGACCTGCCCGCCAGTAGCCGGGTGGATCAGCGCGTGCCCAAGAAACTGCTGCTTGAGCACGGTGCGCCTACCGCGGCTGGCAAGCGCTTCATCAACGAAGGCGTAGAGGCGGTGCTCTGGCTGGCGGCGCTCAAGCCCACGACTATCGGTGTACCCGAGTATCGAGACGACGTGCGGGAATATCTGGAGATTGCAGTGCTGCGCCTCACCCTGCGGGCCGCGGCCAAGGCGACGCGGCTGGTGGAGCTGGTGCACCGGGCCGTGCCCTATCCGCTGCTGCTCTTGACGGAGCAAGGCGAACGGCCCGGTCTTTCCGTCGCCCACAAACGCTGGTCGCAGGCTGAGGCGGGTATGACGGTGCTGGAGGGCGACGTGATCACCGTCGAGTGGGACGCGGAGCACGATGGCGAACACTGGCCCACCTTCTGTGATGCGCTGGCGCTCGGCAAGCAGCCAGGCACAACGCTCCATACCCTGTATCATGGCTGGATCGGTACCCTGCTGGCGCTGCAAGCTGCCCGCGTGACCGGTGCCTTCGCGGTCGCGGCGAACTCCGACCACGCCGCCGCCCGGCGCGACGCCCTACAGGAATGCGCAAGGCTCGATGCGGAGATCGCCCGCCTGCGCGCCACCGCCGCCAAAGAAAAGCAGATGGCGCGGCGCGTGGAACTGAACCTGGAACTCAAGCGCGTGGAGGCAGCTCAGGTTGCTGCTCGCGCAAACCTGTGAAGCACGAGGACACGATGCAGAAACTCACCGCCAACGACCCCGAAACGAAGTCACCCGACCTCGTCGCCGAGAACGTCTCCCGGCTCCGGGCGCTCTTCCCCGAACTCGTCACCGAGGGGCCGGACAGCGTGGCCGTGAATCTCGACGTGCTCAAGCAGCTCGTGGGCGACCGGACTGTCACCGATGCCGAGGAGAAATACGGCCTCAACTGGCATGGTAAACGCCGCGCCCGCCAGCTTGCTCTCACCCCCTCCACCGGCACCCTGCGCCCCTGCCCGGAAGACAGCGTGGACTGGGACACCACCCAGAACCTCATGATCGAGGGCGACAACCTTGAAGTCCTCAAGCTCCTCCAGAAGTCCTACGCTGGGAAGGTCAAGCTCATCTACATCGACCCGCCCTACAACACCGGCAAGGACTTCGTCTATCCCGACAACTTCCAGGACAGCATCAAACATTATCTGGAACTGACCGGCCAGATCGAGGCCGGGCGGAAGATCAATAGCAACACTGAAGCCTCCGGCCGCTTCCACACCGACTGGCTGAGCATGATGTATCCCCGCCTCAAGCTGGCGCGGAATCTACTGCGTGATGACGGGGTCATCTTCGTGAGCACGGATGACCATGAAAGTGACAACCTTAGAAAGATCTGCGCGGAGGTGTTCGGTGAAGAGAACTTCATCGCGCAGTTCGTGTGGAATACCGAGGGGCACACCGACAACCAGTTCGATGTGAAAGTTAGCCACGAGTATGTCCTGCTGTTCGCACGCAATGGTGCACGAGCGTCTCTTGGCCACGTCGTAGATCCCAACACTTGTGAAGAAAGCAATTTGTGGAAAGGATTTGCGGAGAACTCAATTACAAAGAATGGCCCAGGTAATCCACCCAGTGAGGTCACGCTCCCAATTGGGTTTCCGTGTCTAGTAGACCACCTCCGCTTGCCTGCGAGCGACGTGTCCCCTGCCTTCTTCGAAGCAGTTGCGACTCAGGGCTATATCACCAGAGAGCTGACAGACAGGTTTTCAGTGAACTATCCGATTAGGTTGGAACCACTGGCAGTCAAGGGTATGGCGCTCGTCTCGGAGTGCCGACTCTTCAGCGGGTGGGCCAACGTAAACAAGCTTCGTGCATTCATTCAGAATGGCTGTCAACCAATCGATGACGCCGGCGACAAGGTGTCTTTTTTCCTCTCAGGAAACGGGGTCGTGTACTACCGGCGAGATCGCGAAAAGGCCCGCAACATTCTTTCCATCCTCCGCGACATGGGGACCACCGAAAAGATGCGCTCGGAACTTGAGAGCATGGGTATACCTTTCCAGTATCCAAAACCGAAAGAACTGCTTCGTTATCTGATCCAGATTGGTCTGGAGTCAGACGGACTCCTTGTCGATTTCTTTGCAGGAAGCGGTTCAACAGCTCACGCGCTCTTGCTGCAAAATGTGGCTGACCAAAAGCTTCGACGATACGTATTGGTCCAGCTTCCAGAACCTCTCGATCCAAAAGACAAAAATCAGCAGGTTGCGGCGGCGTTCTGCGACGCGCTGAAGCATCCACGGAACATCGCTGAGGTGACCAAGGAACATCTTCGCCGGCTGCGAACGAAGATTAAAGAGGAAAACTCGACGTACGCGGGTGACCTCGGCTTCCGCGTGTTCAAGCTGGATAGCAGCAACATCCAGGCGTGGGATCCTAACCGCGCCGACCTCGCCGCCAGTCTGGAGGCGCACACGAAGAACCTGAAAGAGGACCGCACCGAGCAGGACATTCTCTTTGAACTCCTGCTCAAGCTCGGCCTCGACCTCACCGTGCCGATCGTTCAGCGCACCATTGCCGGCAAGGCCATCCACAGTATTGGCGGCGGTGTTCTCCTCGTCTGCCTCGCCGACTCCATCACGCAGGCCGAGGCGGAGCCCCTGGCTCTTGGCGTAGTCGCGTGGCACAAAGAACAAGCCCCAGCTGGCGAGAGCGTTGTGGTCTTCCGCGACAGCGCGTTCACCGACGACGTGGCTAAGACCAACTTGACGGCCATCCTCCAGCAACACGGCCTCGAAACCGTCCGCAGCTTGTAATCGAGCAGCATGAAACTCCACTTCGAACCCGACCTCGACTACCAGCTTCAAGCCATCGAAGCCGTCTGCGGTCTTTTCCACGGTCAGGAGACCTGTCGGACTGAATTCACGGTCACGCGGGACGCTGCCGCTGGGCAAATGTCGTTGCTCGAAAACGACCTCGGGATCGGCAATCGGCTGACTCTTCTTGACGAAGAACTCCTCGCTAATCTGCACGCCATCCAACTCCGCCACGGCCTTGCCCCGTCAGTCTCGCTCACGTCCGGGGATTTCACCGTGGAGATGGAGACCGGTACCGGCAAAACCTATGTCTATCTGCGGACCGTCTTTGAGTTGAACAAGCGTTACGGCTTCACCAAGTTCGTCATCGTCGTGCCCTCGGTGGCGATCAAGGAAGGCGTCTATCACACCATTGAGACCGCGGCGGAGCACCTCAAGGGGCTCTACGCGGGCGCGCCCGTCGACTTCTTCATCTACGACTCGGCGAAGCTCGGCCAGGTGCGCAACTTTGCGACCAGCCCGCAGATTCAAATCATGGTGATGACGGTGGGCGCGATCAACAAGTTCGGCGACGAGCAGCAAGCGCAGACGGAGGAAGCGGACGAGGCCGCCCGACGCGAGAAATCGAAGAACGTGATGTATCGCCCCAGCGAAAAGACGGGCGGGGAGAAGCCCATCGATCTGATCCGGGCGACGCGCCCCCTCCTCATCGTGGACGAGCCGCAGAGCGTGGAAGGCGGGCTCAACGGCAAGGGCAAGAAGGCCATGGAGCGGATGAATCCGCTGTGCAACCTGCGCTATTCCGCGACGCCGAAAGAGGCGCACCACATGGTGTTCAAGCTCGATGCGGTGGATGCCTACGAGCGGAAACTGGTGAAGCAGATTGAGGTAGCGGCGGCCTCCGTGGAGGGCGGGTACAACAAGGCGTATGTGCGGTTCATCGCGCCGGTATCCCGTGGCAAGGGCGTCGTGGGCGCCAGAGTGGAGCTGGACATCGCCAAGGCACACGGGGTGGACCGACAGACGGTCACCGTGGCACCGCTCGACAAGCTCGAAGAAGTGACCAAGCGGGAGATTTACCGGGACCACATCATCGGGCAGGACATCCGGGATGCCAAGGACGACAAGTTCATGGAACTCCGCTATCCCGGCGGCGAGGAATACCTCCGTCCCGGCCAAGCCTACGGCGACGTGGACGCGCTGGCTGTGCAGCGCCAGATGATCCACCGCACCATCAAGGAGCACCTGGACAAGGAGAAGCGTCTCCGCCCGCAGGGCATCAAGGTGCTCAGCCTGTTTTTTATCGATGCCGTCGAGAAATACCGGCAGTACGACGCCGACGGCAACTCGGTGAAGGGCGACTACGCCCGCATCTTCGAGGAGGAATACCGTCGGCTCGCCAAGCATCCCGACTACCAGACCCTCTTCAAGGAAGTGGACCTGACCACCGCCGCCGAGGACGTGCACAGCGGCTATTTCTCCATCGATAAGAAGAAGGTCGGCACCAAGACGGTGGAGGTGTTCAAGGACACCAAAGGGACCACCCAGGCCGACGACGACACCTATGGCCTGATCATGCGGGACAAGGAGAAGTTGCTGAGCTTCGACACACCGCTGAAGTTCATCTTTTCCCACTCCGCTCTACGCGAAGGCTGGGACAACCCGAACGTCTTTCAAATCTGCGCATTGCGCGAGATGGGTTCAGAGCAGCAGCGACGCCAGACCATCGGACGTGGTCTGCGTCTCTGCGTAAACCAGAAAGGCGAACGCCTGCGCGGCTTCGAGATCAACACGCTGACTGTGATTGCGACCGAGATCTACGAACAGTTCGCCGAGAAACTCCAGAAGGAGATCGAAGAAGAAACGGGTATTCGCTTCGGCATCGTGGAGGCGCACCAATTCGCCGGGGTCACCGCCTCTGGAACCGATGGCCAGCCTGCGCCGCTGGGCTTCGAGCAGTCGAAGGTGCTGTGGGAGCATTTGAAAACTGCGGGTCTCGTGAACGCCCAAGGCAAGGTGCAGGACGCGCTGCGGCAACAACTGAAGGACGGCACGCTGACCCTGCCAGAGCCGTTCGTTGCCCAACTCCCGCAGGTGAAAGAGATCCTCCGCAAATTGGCAGGACGCTTGGAGATCAAGAACGCCGACGAGCGCAAGCAGGTGAAGACCCGTCAGGCCGTCTTGCAGGGCGAGGACTTCAAGGCGCTGTGGGAGCGCATCAAGTACAAGACCACGTACCGCATCCAGTTCGACAACGAGGCCTTGCTCGCGACCTGTATCCAGGCGATCAAAGTCCCGAACTTCGCTATCACCAAGACGCGCCTGCAATGGCGCAAGGCCGATCTCGCCATCGGGCGCTCCGGGGTAGACGCGAAGGCGACTGTTACCTCTGCCCCAGTGACGCTCGATGAGGGCGACATCGAGTTGCCCGACATCCTGACAGATCTCCAGGACAAGACCCAGCTCACGCGGCGTAGCATTCACCGCATCCTCGTGGACAGCGGCCGGCTCGATGACTTCAAACGCAACCCGCAGCAGTTCATCGATCTCGCGGCAGAGGTCATCAACCGTTCGAAGCGTCTCGCGCTCGTGGACGGCATTAAGTACCAGCGCATCGGCGTCGGGGATTACTACGCCCAGCAACTGTTCGAGACTGAAGAGCTAGTCGGCTACCTCAAATCCATGCTCGACGCCAATAAATCGGTTCACGAGCAGGTGATCTACCAGTCCGGCACCGAACGCACCTTTGCCGAGCAGCTGGAGATGAACGAAGCCATCAAGGTGTATGCCAAGCTCCCCGTCCCCCGCTCTAGGGTTTTGTTGGACACTCGATTGATCCATGATTCATGGAGAAAGGGGTGTCGCGATGAACGAACAAAAGCAAGAGGGGGCTTTGGCGGAGGGCGCCCGCAGGGCGAACGGAGCCAAGGCCCCAGGGCATCGCAGTGAGCGGGGTCGGTTCTCCTGCCAGCGCAAGCGGGAGGCGGTCCTGCGTCTTTTGCGGGGCGAGAGCCTGGAGACGCTCTGCCGCGAGTTGGGCACGACAGCGGTTCGGCTTTCCGCCTGGCGCGAGGCGTTCCTTCGCGGGGGCGAGGCGGCGCTCAAAGCCCGCCCGGCGGATGAGCGGGACGAGGAGAACGCCCGGCTCAAGGCCAAGGTGGGCGAACTCACGATGGAGGGCGAGGTCCTGCGGGAGAAGATCGACCGCCTGGAGGCCGGCCGCCCTTTAGCCGGCAGGAGGTGGAGGCGATGAGTCAGGCCCGCTTCACCTCCACGGGCAGAGCCTACGGCCTGAAGCGGGTGTGCGCCCTTTGGGGCTTGGCGCGCTCCACGGTCTACGCGCAACGGCGGCGAGAGGCGGTCCCCGTTCATGAACGCCCCACGCCCAATAAGCGCGGCCCTGTGGGCCCGTGCACCGATGCGGAACTCCTCGGCCACATCCGGCAGGTCCTGGAGGACTCTCCCTTCCATGGCGAGGGCTACCGCAAGGTGTGGGCGAGGCTGCGCTTCGCGGGCATCCGCACCAGCAAGGAGCGGGTGCGTCGCCTGATGCGGGAGGCGGGGCTTCAGGCCCCCCACCGGGTGGGCAAACCCCGAGGTCCCAAGGCCCACAACGGGACCATCCGCACCGAGCGGCCCGACCGAATGTGGGGCACGGACATGACGACGACGGTGACCACCGAGGAGGGGGTGGCCTCGGTGTTCGTGGCGGTGGATCACTGCTCGGTGGACTGCGTGGGGATCCATGCGGCCAAGAGCGGCAACCGCTTCGAGGCCCTGGAGCCGATCCGGCAGGGGGTCGCCGAGCGCTTCGCCGGCTTGGAGGCGGACGTCGCCGAGGGGCTTAAAGTTCGTCACGACCACGGCCCCGCCTATCTGTCCGATGACTTTCAGCGGGAGATCACCTACCTGGGCATGACCAGTTCGCCCAGCTTCGTGCGGGCGCCCGAGGGAAATGGCTACTGTGAGTGGTTCATCCGCATCTTGAAGGAGAATCTCCTGTGGGTGCGCTCTTTCGCCACCGTAGAGGAACTGCGGTGGGCGCTGCTTGAGTTCAAGAACCTGTACAACCATCATTGGATTCTCGAGGGCTACGGCTACCGAACGCCGGCCCAGGCAAGGCAGGAAAAACTCGCTCAAGTTGCGGAGGCCGCATGAGGTCGAATACCCTCACCCGAGTGTCCAATAACCCAGGGGCGGTCCATTAACACCCTAAAACGCACCCCCCTTTCGTTAGGTTTTGAAGCATCTGGGAAAAAGTTGCATCTTTCAGGAAGTAGCGAATCAAATGTTTTCCTGGAGGATGTGATGAAATATCGATTGTTGACGCGACCCGAAGTCGAAACGCTCACCAAACTTTCCCGATCCTCAATTTACAGACTAATCAGATCGAAACCGCCAAAATTTCCATTGCCGATCCGGATTTCCAGCAGGGCCGTGCGCTGGCGAGAATCCGAAATACGCGACTACATCGACAGCCGACCCCGTGCGACCGGAGAACTGGGACGCGGCAAATGAACGGTGTACAGCCAACAGGAAAGAGCCTCGCCGACCTGGAAACGGAATTCCGGGTGACTTATGCAGAAGTTACAAGGCTAGGTCGAATGACGGTCGAGCTGGCATGGACGGCGGGGCGCGCACTGACCGAGATCAAGAACCTCAAGGCCCACGGCTCATGGATGGATTTTCTTGAGACTGAGGGAATTTCTAAGGGTACGTCACATCGCTTGATGAGTCTGGCTCGAATTCAAATTCCCCAAATTGGGGAATTTGAAACCATCGATTCGGCCCTAAAATCTCTTCCTCCGAAGCCTCCAAAGAAGCGCGATCCAGAATCGGAGGAACCATCCAGGGAAGAGGTTGTGGAAATCGAGGTAGAAACGGATCGCGTCCGGGCCGAACGCGCTGAAGTCGAAACGGCTCAGATGAGGAAGGAGCTTAAGGAAACAAGGGAGCAACTTGCCTCTGCCGGTCCGGTGGATCGTGCCGCCAGCCAGGACAAGCAAAACGAGATCGAACTGTCGCTCATGCGCGAGAAAAAGAAATCGGCGGAAACGTATGATCTCTTGGAAACCGCACGAAGGGAAACCCGGAAACTGAAACGGCGGTTGGCCGCAATCAAGCGGGCTCTGCTGGCCGACAAATCACACGCTCACATTCTTGCGACAAAATTTGGGATACAGAAGGCATGAACTTCTTTCCCGGTCTGGGGATGCTCCAGACGTGACGCGCCAGGCGAGAAAACCCGCCGACACCGGAGGCGATGGACAAAATATTCGGGAGCGCCCGCTGACAGCAAGGCGGGCACGAAAATTCCGGGCTCTGCTGGCAAATCCGGCCTGCGTAGACACGTTCTGCGCAACCCCTTGCATCCCGGTGCTTTGCATGGGCCGCGCTGCGGTCGCCCGTAAGGGCAGCGGCTGGAAGTGGACTGATCGATACTTCTAGGGCCTGATGGTCGGCAGGCAGGGGAACCGAGTACGCGGTCCGAATTTTCGGGCTCCTCTTGATCGGAGGCAACATGCAGACCTTACATGGTGTGCATAAAGCGGAAAGGGGAGCATTGCGCCTTTTCACCTCCATCCCCCAAAATGGAGCCGGCGAGAAGACTTTACGTCCACCGGCTGTCGCCCACCTCAGGGCGGGGGACGACAGCCCTAAACTGTCCACTGAAACGGGGTAACTCCAGATTCGGTCTTGTCGAACGCTCCGCCCTGTCCGGTAATCGAGTTGCGAAGCCCGCCATGCGTAATAGACCCGCCGTAGCCGGTCCGGCCCCCGGACGATACGGAGTACCTTCCCTCCCCCCGATAGGCTTCAATCGCCCGTTTCAGCTTTTCGATTTGTCGCCACATGTCAGCCTTGCGCGGCTCCGGTTTCTTCAAGTATTTGCCAAACCCGCTCGCGTAAGTTGCGCCGGACCTCTAGGGGCGGATGTACTCCTACCCGGCGGGGCTGCACCCAAGATCGGAGAAAAGTTTGTACAGCGGGATTTGGCCGGTGTGATTCGCCGAATGGTCAACGCCGAACGGAAGGCCCGAAGTCGCGGGCGACTCGCCGGCCTTCAAGCCGCGCGAGATGCGTTCTACGTTGGACCGATTGCGCGGAAGATTGCGTCATTTTTTAGGGAACGCGGTGGGTTCCTGGCGGCGGATGATCTCGCCCGGTTCCTCCCGAAGGTCGAGGCGCCTGTCTCTGTGCGGTATAAAGACTTTACGCTATACATGTGTCCGCCCTGGTCACAGGGGCCAATTCTTCTTCAGGCGCTCAAGCTGCTGGAACGGGGATCTCCACTCACGTCTTCGTCCTCCTTGAATGTCTGAACCTGGATGACTCCCGGTCAGTCATCGAGGCCGGGGCCGGGGTCGCGGACGAGGGGAAGGGTGACGCAGCGGATCCCGTTCGTCCCCGCCTGAAGCCCGGTGGTGTCGAACTCGATGACTTCGACTTCGGTCGCGCGCAGGCGCTTGATGGTCTCTTTGGCCTGTGCGTCGATGATGATCTTCCCCGGTTCGATGATCATGAAGTTGGCCGGATAAACCTTGTGGTGCTCGTCTTTCGGGACCTCGATGATCCGGAAGCCCTTTTCCTTCAGCCAGCGGTAGACGCTGTAATCCAGATACCCGGGGTAGACGACCGCCACCCGGAGATCGGCCACGCCGAAGACCATGTCCAGATGGAACTCCCCGCCCGCCTCGAAATCATTGATGACGGTCCCGCAGTTGGCAATGGGGGTCTCTTTCACGCCGCTGCGCTCGAACACCGAGAGGACCTGGGCCAGGCCGTCCTCATTGGACGAACAGGACCGGTAGCCCATGATCACGTCTTCGGCCACCGGAACGAAAACACCCACTTCGCAGATCCCGTGGCCGTGGATCGTGTGGAGGATCGGGCAATTGATCTCGGCGAAGAATTTCGTGAAGTTGACCTCCAGCCCCCGGATGTAGGAAGCGTGCCCCTGGCGGGAGACGATGGCGCCACCCTTGATCACAAGTGGGAAGGCCGCCATGAACAGCTTCCGCATGGGCCCGTAGGCCCCCCAACTATGGGGCGCCTTCATCCAGCGGACCTTGACGCCCAGGCTCTCGAGGAGCTTGGCATAGTCCTCGAACCCGCGCTGAAGCCGCTCGAGGTCGATGCGGACCCGGCGGAGGAAGAAGAAGTTGCGGTCCTTTTCCCACAGGGGATCCACCTCGTGCTCGGTCGGCCAGATGAGAGCGACCTCCCGCAGCCTGCCGATCCCCTGTCCGCCCCCCCAACGGGAGCCCCAGATGTTTTCCACCTCGTCGAGGAAGCCGAATTGCTCAAGGACCTCGACCCGGGGCGGCACACCCGGCTCGAAATCCGGATAGTTGGTCAGCGGATAATCCTCGATGGGCCCTTCCCATCCTTGCGGAGAAGTCTCAGCCATCATCGTTCCCTCCCCTCTCGGTTGCGCATGAGGCCAATCGCCCGCGGAGACGTCGAAGGCCGTCCCGTGCGATGCGGCTTTTCTCCTCACATTCGGGAAAACAAAGTTAACATGCTCACCCGACGGGCGGGCGAAGAATGTCCATCCACATTGGGTGTACCCGGAATTTCCCATATCAACTTGCTTGGGTGGTTTCCGGTCCCCTTTCCCGATGAAAACCAGTTGATCCCCTTCCGATGGGTTTGTCAAGAGCCTTCCAACCCTCCGCAACAAGGTGCTGACGGCCATCGACTGCCCCAAAAGGCGGACCCTCGCCCTTCGGTCCCCTTTGTTCGCGGTTCAACCCGTTAACCAATCACCTCATGCTGCCGGGAACCCTCTGCACAAGGTTAGACCGGCACCGGCCGTAATCGGTTGATTCGGTCCAGGATGATGGCGAACTCTTCCCTGGATACCGCTACTTCGGCCAATTGAAAGATGATCTGCCGGGCGTGCCGCACAATCCTCCCGCCCATTTTGATGAGCTTGACCTGGAGGCTTCGCAGCGACCAGTGCTTGAGCCCCCTGGGCAAGGCTAGCCTGCGCAGGAAATTGCCCAGGTTGTACGCCAGGACGAAGAGAAGGAGCCGCACCTGGTTGCACACGAACCGGTGACAGGAAAGGCGTGTCCAGTTCAGGGCGTACTTGCCTTCCTTGATCCATTGCTCGGCTGTGCCTCGCTGGTTGTAGAAGTGCACGACCCCCTCGGGTCGAGCCGTCAGGTTCGTGACAATGAATCCGACGCGAGGGAAGAGTTCGCCTGAGTGCCATTCCACCTTCGCCACGACCCGCCGGGAACGGTCCCAGCTTCCAGCCTGATACCGGAAGTCGTAATAGAAGATGATGGGTCTCTTGGGCGGGCGACCGACCGGGCGGGTGAGGAGGAAGTCGATCTCTCGCTGCACCACGTCGTTGGCGGGAAGGCGGATGGCGTAAAGGAAGCTGTGCGCTTCCAGGCACTCATACGTGATTATGCCTTTGACGCAGTAAGACACAAGATATAGGTGCGATTTTGAGACACTACATGTTGTGGTTATCCAACAGGAGGGGGTCACTTTTAGGGACCCGTGGAACCACATATCCTCCCATTGATGATGGCTGGTGGCCCGACGTAAGAGCCCCGAATTTCGAGTGGGATGCGTTTCTTCGGCGGTTTCTTATTCCTTATCCCCATCAAGTAGAAACCCGCATAGAAGAGAAGATCAATAACCCTAGAGGCTGCTTCGGAGATGAACCATTCAAAAACGTCAAATCCTTCGCATTTTGCTTCCATTGCCCCAGTCCTCCTTCAAGGTTGGGTGGTGATGGAACCGCAGCGCCAGGGGCGGGATCCCCTGGCGCTGCACTTGTAAATCTTATTTTCCACTTATTTGCACGAGATGAACTCGCACAACGTCTCAAAAACCTTGAATTCCCCTTCAAAACGGAAAGTCGTAGAGCCAGGGATGCTCTTCAGGTATTGGAATCCTTTTGGATGCTCACTCACCATGAAAATACGCCATTTCTCCTTTGCGTTTCGGTATCCAAGTTTATACAAAGCTACCAAATCGCGATCGTCCAACATGCGAAGTATGAGTTTTCTTCGTTCCAAATCCACATAAGCGGGGCTGTACACCGCACCTTTTCCGATAAAACAGGCCTTGTTGGATTCTCCAGCCATGACGGCGGAAGATGCGATGAGGGCAGTTGTAAGTATGCAACCGCCGATAGTACGCATGGGCAGACCCCCAGAAAATCGAGGTTGACACGGGCTTGGGGATTTGCTACAAGGAGGGTCTGTGAGGTCCTCTCTTGTAGCAACGCCCCGGGGTTCCCTCGGGGCTTCCACCCTTTGAAGTTCCATATACCACATGTAGTGGGTCGGATTCAATTTTCGAGGGACCACCATATCTTGTGTCTTACTGCGTCAAGGGCATAATCACGCACTCATAGACCTCCGGGCGCGCAAAGGCGGCATCGGCTCGGAAGTAACGGCGAACACCCGCCCGCTCATACCGGGCCGCGATGGGCGAAAGCAACTCGCGCCAGCCATCGGCGCTGTGCACGTTGCCGGGGCGCAACATCGCCCCTTCGCAGTCCCCGAACTGGTTAAAGCAAAAAAGAGGGTGATAACAGGTGCAACGAAAGTGGCCGTTGTAGGCCGTACCTTCCTGCTCCCCATGGACGGGGCTTTCCGAGCTGTCCATGTCCAGGATGATTCGCTGATGGGGTGAGTGTGCCATGGCCCGGTCCACCCACTCCCGGTTCAGCTCGCTCCGGCCCCTTGAGATTTTCCTCCCTGGTGAGAACCTCGGTCTCGAACCGGCTCAGGGTGTTGGCGCCCGCCGCCTGCTTCTCAAGCGCTCGGCGGCCGACCACGGCTTGCATCGCGGGGTCCTGGGCCAACCGCTCGGCATCGTTGGTGTCTTCATACCCTGCCAAGCGGCTATAGACCGACTGGCGCAATAGCGGCGCCAACTCATGCTGGATGTTCCGGCCATGACGGATCTCTTGCAATTGCACTGGCGCTCTCACCGTCAAACCCAGCGCATCATCCAGCTCCCGGCAGGCCAGCAATCCTGCATCCGAAGTGATTCTGGTTCCGTGAAACTCAAGCCTCAGCCGACGGTCAAAACGGATCTTCAAAGCCCCCTTCTTCGCTTCACCCATTGGGTCCCCTCGCAAGATGATGGCAGGGAGAGGCCAACACCTTGATCTTACACGAGAAAATGGCATTCGGTCCGACAAAACTTATGATCCATATGGGAAATGCGGGTTAAGTGCATCTCACTCAAGAGAATCGGAATTATGAGTTATGGGCTTTTAGGTGGTTACCCTTTGTCCTCCTCCCCTCCAGTATCTCCCCACCATCAGTATCTGCGTCCGGACTGTATTTGACCCCATCAACTTCCAGGTCCCCCTCCTGCGCCCATATCCCTGTGAAAATTCCCGTCCTTCGTTGGCCCCAGAGGGTCCATAATAATCAAACCGAGGTTATGTCTTGACGCAGACGACCACTACATATAGGAAAATGGCCCAAAAAGCCAGAACCACAAGATGTAGGATCTTATCAAGTGTATTATGAACACCGAGCCGCTTCAATATCGCAAATTGGTAGCGTGATTCCCGCTCATCCTTATTCGTCTGGATCGAAAAGAGAATCTTGTTGGAATTTATTTTCAAGAACTCCATGCACGTTCTCCACATAATACTTCTCTGAAATCAATTCGTTATCGTGGCCATAATTCATTTCTATTCGGACTTTACATCGCAACGCATCGCCGGGGCGAACATCGACCCTCCGGTTCTGAAACTCGCGCAGCCATTCTTCATGTTCAATCCGTGCGGTGATAGGCTTGTTGCCGTGTCGCAGGTCCCACATACTGCTACCAAGGTAGTCTGGTTTCTTGACAATTAAAACCATTGATGGAACGGAATACTCCTGCTTTTCTCGGATTGCCAACGCCTCAATATTTGCTACGTCCAAACGAACCGATAAATTAAAACCCACCGTTTCTTCGTTCGGCAAAACCATTGATGCCTTATCGCCTTCTACTAGGTGGTCCTTGACACCCTCAAAATCTTTGATTGCGCGAATTAACGCAGACGGATTAACTGGGCCATAATCGGGAATGTGTCGTACATCAGTTTCCGAAGCGAGCTTTTGGATTTCTCGTCTAAGAGTCGGTAGGTCACTCGAAGCCGATATGTTTTTCCCGTCTCTGTCCTGGTCCATCCAACGCAATATAATATATTTCGCATGAACTAGGTATTCCCCAACTGCTGATTTCCAATCAAGTTCTTTCAGTGCTTGGTCATCGAAAGCCCTTAATTCATTGCGAAACCAAGTCTTCAAAGAACTCGCCTCGATATCTTCCAACATCATCACTGTTTCTATGTTGGCATCGATAGAGGTGATGAGTTCGCGGTCTATTTTTTCACATGCCTTGATAAATTCGTGTGTCGCCGAAAAGATACGAGAGGCCCGCCCTTCGCCTCTCTTGTAAATCAATGTAAAATGCAAAATCAGCGTGCGGCAATTCTGGTCGCTCCGTCGTTATAGAGACTTCTATTGGTGACATTTCCTACCCTCAAATTCAATTTCGTAGGCGATTCAATACAAACGCATGCGGGCTTCTTGCCCGATTTAAGACATATCTCCCCTATGACCGACCAGGAACCTTGCGGCATTAGATTGCATCCATTGATGCAGCAATTCCCGGTTATACTGATCCAGCCCAATAATAGCACCGGTAGTCTTTTCAAATCTCTCCATGAAGTCCTTTCTTATGATCAATTTCACACTGTCACTCTTTGCATGAAGTGCGGTATGAATATAAGCATCCACAATACCACAGGCTTCGATGTAGTCCGCAGAGGCAGATTCCTTCGTGTCAGGCCCTGCTTCGGACCGCAGTTGAATTTTCTCCAGTTTATCAATCCTCCGCTTATACCCACGCCCAAAACGAAGCACCCCAATCACGACGATACCTCCGACAATAAGATATCGGATTCCGTGTACGACCAATTCGTCTCGCAATAATGCCGTAAGGTAGCTGATAGTTCCTGGCGATTGATCCATAATCCCCCGACACTACAGCTTGCGGTCATATGGGTCAATGGCAGAATCACGATATATTGTCCCCCCACTACATCTTGTGGTCTAGGATTCAGGGCCGGATTCCTACATGTAGTGGGTCGAGGGGTCAAGTGTATAATCGCGAATCAAACCCGCCAAAAGCGCCTCGTCATTGTCCAGAACGCCTTGCATGGCGCGCAGGTCTCGGATGGTAACGTGCTTACCTCCTTTCAAACGCGGCGGTGCATCGGACCTATCGGCCCCTCAAAAATTCAACGCCCGCCGCCTCGCACGCCACCTCGATGCGGTGCTCCTATTTCCCCACCCTTCCGTCTGTGTCGTAAATCACCACAGCAGGCTTCTTGCCAGTCAGCGAAGCGAAGAACAAGGCTTGTTGCACGCTGTCCAGACTGCTCCGCTTGTCCAGGCCGCCTTCGTACACTGTGGTATCGGTTTCACAGTCCACTCTCACGTACCCTTTGCCGTTGGGATAGGTGTATTCGTGCCGCACCTCGGTTCTCCCTCCCACACGGGCGCAAAATCCCCTGTTGTAATCGTCTTCCTTTTTCTTCTGCTGGGTCGCCCCGATGGATGGGATCAGAACACAACACACCACCCCCAGGATGAGACGCCGGACTCTCATGTCAATACTCCCGTGCCACCGTCTGCCACCCTATTTCATATATCGGAGTCGCCTTCGGCTTCGCCAATTTCCGCACATGGAAAAGCCGGCGGAGCTGGCAAAGCTGGCAACTCCCAAACCACGGCATTGTTATTAGCTTCGGAAAACTCGTCCCGGTGCTTCTTGCGCCCGATTAGTTTGCGTCCGTGTTCAAGCTCATCAGCAGCCCGCTCCAATGTGCGCTGCGCATGCCCGCGTCCCGTCAGGACGCCGATAACGTGAGTTTTAAGCACGGGCACGCCGGGCTTAAGAAATTCCACAATCGCATCGCGGGCGGCGCCTTGCCTTCCCGCCTTCACCGGCGCCGCGGACTCGGCGGGTGTAACGGCGGCGGCGAAAATTGCATGCGCGCTCCCGCCGATCTGAGTCACCTTTTTCACAACAGTCGTTTTTCCGGGCCGCCCGTTCTCGCCGTCGTAGGAAGCGTCCCTGGCGGTGATCCTGTACCCCCCTTTAAGCCAGGGTACGCCGCCCAGATTACACTTTGCGCGGATGAGTATGCGCGAGCCATCTTCGTCGTTCTCGTCCGCTGTCATCAGCCACAACATGCGGACGGCGTCCGTCCACGCCCCAGACCCGCGCACCAGATTTGAAAGTGTCCCTTCTAAAACTTTCACGCGGACCCATTTATTCAGGTGATGACAAACGAGCACGGCCGCATCTAATCGTTCGGCCAGGCGGTTGAAGGCGGACAAGTGGCGGGCCACATCGCCGGCAGCGTTTCCGTCCATCCCGTGTCGCATTCCGGCCTCGACCATATCGACGACGACAAGCGCGATGTCTACGTCGGACCGGAGCAAAGTGTTTGCGATCCGCTCGATTCCGCCCTGGATGTCGCCAGCACACAAGCGCAGGCATCGGTCGAGGTCCGCACCGGAGTGCAGCAGTCGCGGTTTAAGGGTGTCGGCAAGGGCGTCGTCGGGGGAGACGATAACCGCATATGCTGGCTCAGTCCGCGTGTCATCAGGCCATGGCCGCCCGCCTGTTGTACAAGCTGCAACGTGCCCGGCGAACGTGCCTTTTCCCGAACCACCCGCGCCGGCGAGGAGTGTAGTCTTGCCGCGCGGCAACCAGTCCGACCAAAGCCAATCGACGCCGTGAAGCGGGACATTTGCAAATCCCAGCAGGCCAGCTTCGCCAGCTCCGCCGGCTTCGCCAGAGCTACCGTGGGGGGTTTTTGGCGAAGCCGGTTTTTGAAGCTCCCTGACGACGGGACCATCATTTTCATTCCGCCGTGCTTTCATTTGGATTCGCCGTCCCGGCCGGTTGTGCGAGGGCGGTCATTTGGTTCAACGGTCCGCTCGCGTAGCCAGGCGTTTAACACTTTTCCCGAGTAGGCGACCCTGGTCCCCAATTTGATGAATGCTGGCCCGCGCCCTTCGCAGCGCCAATGCGCGAGCGTGCTGTACGGTGCCAGCGCCGCAAGCGCCGGATCGTTCGTGAAATAAATTTTCGCGCTGCGTAGTTTTGGGCTTGACGAATAATCCCCCATGCCCTATATTATAAGTATCAGATCACAAAGGGGGATACAAAATGGACTTGGTAAAGATTTTCAGACGCTTCCCAGACCACGAATCCTGCATCGAGCATCTTGAGAAGGTCCGCTTTGGCGATGAGCCATATTGCCCGAATTGCGGAGGGATGCAGGTTGCACGGAAGGCGGACGGACATCGCATAGGCCGGTGGAATTGCCATGACTGCAAGTCCTCGTTCAATGTTCTCTCAAAGACCATCTTTCAAAAGACGAAAATCGACCTGCAGATATGGTTTCTGGCCATTGGTTTACTCCTGAATGCCAAGAAAAGCGTATCTTCGCATCAACTAGGGCGCGATTTAGGAATCAACCATAAGACGGCTTGGTATCTGGCGATGAGAATCCGAAAGGCTATGACCCTTGATGGCGGCTTATTGCAGGGAATCATAGAGGCGGATGAGTGTTATATCGGCGGGAAGCCTCGCAAGGGCAACAAGCGCGATGATGACAAGCCGGGCAAGCGCGGACGCGGAACGGACAAAATGCCCGTCATCGGCGCGGTGGAACGCGGGGCTTCTGTGGTGGCGAAGGTCGCCAATAATGTATCCGGAAAGGGTATCCTCAAATTCATACAGAAGGCGGTTGACCCTGCGGGTTCCCTGCTCATCACGGATGAGTATCCCGCCTACAACCGAGCCAGAAAAATCATACCTCATGCGGTCATCAACCACCAAGTCCAGTATGTCGAAGGCTACAAGCATACGAACACGATTGAGGGTTTCTGGAGCCTTCTGAAGCGGGCATGGTACGGCTCTCATCACAAATACACCCTCAAGCACGCTGACGCCTATATTCAGGAGGCTTGCTTCAAATATAACACGCGCAAGCAACCCGACTTGTTCTCTGCATTCATCAAGCGGGCGGCCTTGGCATGAATCGCCTGTATTATGGCGACTGCCTGACCATCATGCAGGAAATGCGCGCCGGAAGCGTAGACCTCATTTATCTCGACCCACCCTTCAACTCGAACCGCGAATACAACGCCATTTACAAGGATGAGACTGGACGGCCCTTGCCCGATCAAATAGAGGCGTTCTGCGACCTCTGGACACTTGATGAAGAGCGACAGCGTGTCATTAGACATATGCCCGTTATGTTGCGCGAGGCAGGCCTTGACGATGAGACGACTCAATTCTGGAAACTATGGATGAACGCCTTGAGAAACACACAACCGCGCCTTCTCGCCTACCTCTCCTATATGGTTGAGCGATTACTACAGATGAAGTCTATTCTCAAGCCCACGGGGAGCGTTTATCTCCATTGCGACCCCACGGCCAGCCACTACATCAAGATCATGATGGATAGTATTTTCGGGCATCGGAATTTCAGGAATGAGATTATCTGGTCATACAAGCGATGGCCCTCTAAGAGTTCCCGATTTCAGACCATGCACGACGTGATTCTGTTTTACGGAAAAGGAAAAACAAACACGTTTCATGTCGCCTATGAACCTGCCAGTGAGAGTTACCTGAAGCGGTTCAAGGGGAAAACGCAGTATCTCGATCCGGAAACGAAAACGCGAAAAATCCCCGTGGACGAACCCACGAAGGGCATGCCGCTTCGTGATGTCTGGGACATTTCGATTCTGGCCGGATCATCAAAAGAACGCCTCGGCTACAGAACCCAGAAGCCTCTCGCTCTCCTTGAGCGCATCATCAAGGCTTCCTCGAATGAAGGCGACGTGGTTCTAGACCCATTCTGTGGATGCGCCACAACGATGGAGGCGGCCCATAGCCTCGGCCGTAAGTGGATCGGAATCGATATCGCCATTCACGCCATCAAGCGCGTGGCGCGGATGCGCCTACAGCATCGCCTGGGCTTGGTAGAGGGCGAGGACTTCACCATCGACGGCGTGCCTCGCAACGTGGAAGGCGCGAAAGACCTTTGGGAGCGAGACAAATACCACTTTCAAAAATGGGCCGTCGAGGAGGTGGAGGGCTTCGTTACGACCAAGCGGACGGCGGACGGTGGAATCGACGGGCGCCTTTACTTCCCGCTTCCCGATAAGCCCGACCTGCAAAGCATGGCCCTTGAGGTGAAGGGCGGAAAGAACGTCAACATAAGTGATGTTCGCGCCCTCAAGGGTGTATTGGATAATGACGATGCGCTTATGGCGGGTATCATAACCATGGAGCCTTTAGGCGCGGTGAAAGAACGGAATTTTAGACGTGATATGGCGCAGGCTGGAGATCTCATCGTGAATCGAATGGAGTATCCCCGAATGCAGATGTTGAGCGTTTCGGACATATTCGATGGGAAGCGATTTCATACGCCGGGCGTTGTTGGCAAAGGGCAAGGTTCACAAATAGCTCTGCCCGGAACCGTGAAGCGTTAGATTGGGAAGTGTAGCCCATAACTACGCAGTGCGAAAAGTAATAAACGATAAATTTCCTGGGGGGCTTCCTGAAAGACGCTCCCCAGGGGTTGAGAACCCCCTTAGAACTTTCTGCGGTCGAGCCTTCGGCTTGGCCTTACCCGCGCTTGGAGGTGAGATGGTTTAAGCTCGTTTGCTTGGCGCGGCCAGAGGGACTGTATCGATCAAATTCCATTTGCTTCCACGATGGATTGCCGCCCCTTCAGGGGCGGCAATCCATCGCCAAACGAAAGTTTTGCTGGGGGGTGCGGGGGGGCGCCTTTCAAAAAGCGCCCCCCGCGACTTTCCCCTGGAGGTCGCTCCCATGTACTGGGTGCAAAAGGGCCTTCTCTTCTTCCACTTGATTGGCCTGGGGCTTTACATCGGCTTTCACGCCGTGACCTACCTGTTGAGCGGCCGGATTCAGGCCGCCCGGGAGGCCGGCGACGGGGCCGAGGAGCTGGCCAACAGCCGCATGCCCTTCCGCGTCCTCGTAATGGCCATCTGGGGGCTCGTCCTGCTTCTGTCGAGCGGCCTGGCGATGTCCATTCTCAGCGGGTACGGGTTTTTCGGGACGACCTGGCTCACCGTCAAGCATGTGGCCTTTTTCGCGATGATCCTGAACACGGCGCACCTGCTGTTCATCATGCGGCTCCTGGGGCGGGAGTTGTCGTTCGTCTCCGGTCCGCCGGTCCCCGAGGCGGTCCGCGCCCTGGTGGAGCGGCGAAAGCCGTTCGGTCTTTTCAACGAGGTCATGACGGTGATCATCATTCTTTCCGGGATGTTTCGGTTTTGAGCGCCGCCCCCTCCAGCGGGAGCGAAGATTGAACCCCTATTTAACCGTTTGGTTCGCGGGACTCTCTTTGGGGGGCATGGGCCTGTCGGCCTGGGCGGGCCATCTCGGGTTCAGACGCTTGGCCGTCCGATACGGCGCCGTGGGCTTGCCCCCGCCTCCCGGCGTCCTGCGGGCCCTGTTTCGGATCCTGCTCACCCTGTGGGTCTATCTGGTCGGGGCGATGCTGGCCGCGCTGGCGTGGCGCGTCTGGCCCGAGGTCGCCTCCATGCCCGCGGCGGTTTCGGCGGGTCTGGGCATACTGGGCCTGTCGGTGGCCGTCTACTATCTGGCCCGCGGATATTGAGGTGAACCCGTTCTCGCACGGAATCGGCCGCGCCGATTGAGGCGCCCGGCGCTTTTTGTTTTCCGCCAAATCCAGGAGGTTCTCATGCCGACCGCAACCCTGCCTTCCGAGATGGACGCCCTCGTTCTCACCGGCCCCGGGGCGTTCGAGCTCCGCAAGGTCCCCGTCCCCGAGCCCGGCCCCATGGAAATCCTCTGCCGGGTGCACTCCATCGCCATCGACACCGGGACGGACTCCAAGCTGATAGCCGGCGTGTTCTGAGACGCCTGGGGCTGGCCCCCTTACTATCCCATCACCATCGGGCACGAGTGGGCGGGCGAGGTCATCGCGCAGGGCGAGGGGGTGTTCGACTTCCAGCCGGGCGACCGCATCTGCGCCGCTTCCCACAAGGGCTGCGGGTACTGCCGGAACTGCGGCCTTGGCCGGTACACCCTATGCCTGAATTACGGCAACGAGGACCGGGGCCACAAGCAGTACGGCCACTGCTCGGCCGGCGCGTATTCGGAGTATTTTTCGATCTCGGTCAAGAGCGTTTACCCGATACCCGATTCGCTCTCCTACGACGAGGCGAGCCTGGTGGACCCCGCCGGCATCGCGCTGCACTCCGCCAAGCGGGCCAAAGTCGGCCCGGGGGACACGGTCGTCGTCTTCGGCCCGGGGGGGATCGGCCTGCTTTCCCTTCAATGCGCCGCCGCCATGGGCGCGGGCCGGGTCATCGTTGTTGGCCGGGGCGAGAGATTGAAAAAGGCTGCCGAGCTCGGCGCGGAGACCGTGGACTTCGAGGCGGTGGACCCGGTCGAGACGATCCGGGAGATGACGGGCGGCATCGGCGCGGAGGCGGTCATCGAGACGGCCGGGAAGCCCGAATCCTGCAAACAGGCCGTCGGCGTCGTGATGAAGGGCGGGAGGATCTGTTATGCGGGCGTGATGCTCGGCGACGTCCCGCTTCCGCTCGGGGAGATCACGCTGAATGAGATCGACGTGTACGGCCTGCGCGCCAATCCCAACACCTGCCCCGAGGCGATTGCGCTCATCGTGAAGGGGAAGATCGACCTGAAGTCGCTCATCACGCACACCTTCCCCCTGACGGAGTTCGCCACGGGTTTGGAGACGGCGGTAGAGCGCATCGACGGCGCCATTCGGGTGATTATCCATCCGTAGGGTTCCGGAGGGGGTTTTCTCTTCGGGTGCGCGCGGATACCGCCCGGATCCGTCCGGCTTTCCGCCTCCCCCCCCCTATCCCTGGCGCCGGTTTCTCTTTAACGGGGGGATCTTTTATAATCCCCTCGATAAAAAAGGCTCCCGAGCCGTCCTGTAAGGCATACTCTCCGCCGAGCCCGGGACCCCCCCCTCTCTCCCTCCCGGAGGAGCAGGCCTTGCCCCGGCAATCATTCCTCGTTGCAGTCCTCTTCCTTTACACTGGCTCCTGTTTTTCTCGCGCCGGGCGGGCGGGGAGACTCGCTCGCGGCCACGAAGTCGATCTCCGTCACGCCCCGGATCCAATCCAAACTGGCCGAGGGCAAGCGGTACGCCCTCATCATCGGGATCGGCCGGTATCGGGATGGGCGCATTCCTCCCCTTCGGTACACCGTCGCCGACGCCCGGGCGATGTATGACGTCCTGACCGACCCCCGTCACGGCCGGTTCCCGAAAGGGAACGTGCGGCTCCTTCTGGATGAGCGTGCGACGCTCGTCAACATCCGCAAGGGGCTCAACTGGCTCGTCCGCGAAGCGGGAGAGGACGACACCGTCGTCGTCTACTACTCCGGCCACGGCGCGCCCGAGGGTGACGAGACGTTCTGGGTCAGTTACGACGCCGACATCGACGACATCGCCTCCACGGCGGTGGAGAACAACTACATCACCGGCCGCCTCCAACGGATCAAGGCGAAGCGGCTGGCCTCTTTCCTGGATTCGTGTTACTCGGCCGCCATCGTCGAGAAGCGGGACGCTCCCAAGGCCCTGTTCGACCAGGATTTTTTCACGAACTATCAGGGGACCGGGAGGGTGACCATCACGGCCAGCGACGGCAAGCAGCTCTCCCTGGAATCGGAGGAGCTCGGCCACGGGATCTTCACGTATTTCCTGCTGGAAGCCCTGAGGGGAAAGGCCGACCGGAACGGCGACGGCGCCGTGGAGATCGAGGAGGTTTGGGCGCATGTTCGCCGGAAGGTCACCGACGAGGCCCGGCGGCGGAACAACACGCAGGAGCCCCGGATCATCGGCTCGTTCTCGGCGGGCTTCCTCATCAGCCTGAACCCGGCCGCCCTCGCGCGGGAGAATGCCCGCCGCGACGCGCTGACGCGGCTCCTCCGGGACAAGCGGATCACCGGCGTCGAGTTCGAGGAGGCTGTCGGGATCCTGGACGGCGAGATCGGAGGAAAGCGCGGCGCGCTCCTCCTGCCCCTCGTCCGGCAGCTTGCGGACGGACGGCTGATGCCCGGCCCGTACCGGCTGGCCCTGGCGGGCGTGACAGCCCGCCTCGCCCCCGGACGGGCGCCGCCCGGCGGGCGGCCCGGTTCTCCCGTAAGACCTCCGGCCCCCGCATCGCTTCCCGCCGACAAGTTCAGCGCCCTCCTGGCCAAGGCGGACGCCCTCATCGCCCTCAAGCGCTTGACCACGCCGAAGGGAGGGAACGCCTACCGGCTCATCATGGCGGCGGGCGTCCTGCGGCCGAGCCACCCCGAGGTCACGAAGCGACTGGGGAAGATCGCCGGGATGTATCTGGGCTGGGCCCGTGCCAGGCTGAGGGCGGGCGACCTTCACCGCGCGCTGGCGTATATGGAAAAGTCCCGGCGGATCACCCCCGAGGACCCGGCGATAAGGGATTTGCGCGAAGCCGTGGAGCGGGCCGATGGGAAGAGGCGCGAGAAAGAGGGGAAACGCCCGGAAGCCGATAAGCCGATGTAGGGGCCGGGCTCCGTACCGGCCCTCAATACAAAAAGCAAAAATGAAAGCGAAAATGGGACAGATCTAATTTTCATCTGGCCAACCCCGACAACAGTGTTGCCCATCCCCCTCCCTCAGATCCCGCAATTTCTTTTCACAGCGGATGAATCCTTTTTTCATAAAGAGTGCTCTAATCCGTTGTGGTAGCTTCCCGGCACCCTCGGATGCTGTGTTGGGGTAGAATGACGGCATGGGATCTGAGACGACGGCGGTGAAAACGGAGTCAGGCTGGGAGCGGGATGCCCTCGACTGGTTTCGGAAGGGCGAGGTCGAGGCGTTCGAGGAGTTCGTCCTCCACTATCAGGACCGACTCTACAACGTCATATACCGGATGTCCTGGGACGAGGACGAAACGCGCGATGTTCTCCAGGACACGTTTCTCAAGGCGTTTCGCAGTCTTGGAACGTTTCGGGGCGATTCCGCCGTCGGGACGTGGCTGCACCGGATCGCGGTCAACACGTTTCTCCAGAGGCGAAAGGGGCCCCAAACCGCGCCCTTGGGCGACCTGATGTTGGAGCAGTTTCAGCTTTCGACGCTGGAGGGCTTCAGCGTTCGGCCGCCGAGGCCCGAGGAGGTTTTCGAGGAAAAGGAAGGCCGTACGCTGCTGGAGGCCGCGATCGCCAAGCTGCCCGAGGAGTACAGGACGGTTTTGGCGCTTCGGGACTTGGAGGGCCACTCGGCGAACGAGACCGGGGAGATGCTCGGCCTGTCCGTCGCCGCCGTAAAATCCCGGCTCCACCGGGCGCGGCTGTTTGTCCGCGAGGAGCTTGAAAAACTCACGTCCTCATAAATTGAAGAGGACAGGGATGATAGAATCCGCGGGGGAGAAAGCGAGGTCCGCGCCGTGAGCTTCATGAGGCATTTACTGGATATGATCGTTCCGTCGAGACGGCGCCGCTGGTGGGTCAAGTGCGGCGACGCCTTTCCCGTGCTCTCGGAGTTCATGGATGAGGAGTTGGACCCCGAGCTGATGGCGAAGATGGGGCGGCACATGGAGGATTGCCCCCCGTGCCGGAACCTGTTCCGCTCCCTGGAGAAGACGAAAGACCTCTGCCGACAGGCCCCCTCCCGGGAGATCCCCGAGGATTTCGCTCAGGACCTCATGGCGACGATCCGCCGGGAGTACAAGGAGGCGAAACGGCATCTCGGGGAGCCGCCCCCCGACTGACAGTCCCCTTTCCCTCCTTCCCCACCCCCGTCCGCTCACCAAGAAGACACGCGCGTCCGCTTGATCCGTGATGGCGCGCGGTTCGGCTCTTCCGGAAATCTCAGGACTGTGGGAGATTATTCTTCGCACTGCGTAGTTATGGGCTACACTTCCCAATCTAACGCTTCACGGTTCCGGGCAGAGCTATTTGTGAACCTTGCCCTTTGCCAACAACGCCCGGCGTATGAAATCGCTTCCCATCGAATATGTCCGAAACGCTCAACATCTGCATTCGGGGATACTCCATTCGATTCACGATGAGATCTCCAGCCTGCGCCATATCACGTCTAAAATTCCGTTCTTTCACCGCGCCTAAAGGCTCCATGGTTATGATACCCGCCATAAGCGCATCGTCATTATCCAATACACCCTTGAGGGCGCGAACATCACTTATGTTGACGTTCTTTCCGCCCTTCACCTCAAGGGCCATGCTTTGCAGGTCGGGCTTATCGGGAAGCGGGAAGTAAAGGCGCCCGTCGATTCCACCGTCCGCCGTCCGCTTGGTCGTAACGAAGCCCTCCACCTCCTCGACGGCCCATTTTTGAAAGTGGTATTTGTCTCGCTCCCAAAGGTCTTTCGCGCCTTCCACGTTGCGAGGCACGCCGTCGATGGTGAAGTCCTCGCCCTCTACCAAGCCCAGGCGATGCTGTAGGCGCATCCGCGCCACGCGCTTGATGGCGTGAATGGCGATATCGATTCCGATCCACTTACGGCCGAGGCTATGGGCCGCCTCCATCGTTGTGGCGCATCCACAGAATGGGTCTAGAACCACGTCGCCTTCATTCGAGGAAGCCTTGATGATGCGCTCAAGGAGAGCGAGAGGCTTCTGGGTTCTGTAGCCGAGGCGTTCTTTTGATGATCCGGCCAGAATCGAAATGTCCCAGACATCACGAAGCGGCATGCCCTTCGTGGGTTCGTCCACGGGGATTTTTCGCGTTTTCGTTTCCGGATCGAGATACTGCGTTTTCCCCTTGAACCGCTTCAGGTAACTCTCACTGGCAGGTTCATAGGCGACATGAAACGTGTTTGTTTTTCCTTTTCCGTAAAACAGAATCACGTCGTGCATGGTCTGAAATCGGGAACTCTTAGAGGGCCATCGCTTGTATGACCAGATAATCTCATTCCTGAAATTCCGATGCCCGAAAATACTATCCATCATGATCTTGATGTAGTGGCTGGCCGTGGGGTCGCAATGGAGATAAACGCTCCCCGTGGGCTTGAGAATAGACTTCATCTGTAGTAATCGCTCAACCATATAGGAGAGGTAGGCGAGAAGGCGCGGTTGTGTGTTTCTCAAGGCGTTCATCCATAGTTTCCAGAATTGAGTCGTCTCATCGTCAAGGCCTGCCTCGCGCAACATAACGGGCATATGTCTAATGACACGCTGTCGCTCTTCATCAAGTGTCCAGAGGTCGCAGAACGCCTCTATTTGATCGGGCAAGGGCCGTCCAGTCTCATCCTTGTAAATGGCGTTGTATTCGCGGTTCGAGTTGAAGGGTGGGTCGAGATAAATGAGGTCTACGCTTCCGGCGCGCATTTCCTGCATGATGGTCAGGCAGTCGCCATAATACAGGCGATTCATGCCAAGGCCGCCCGCTTGATGAATGCAGAGAACAAGTCGGGTTGCTTGCGCGTGTTATATTTGAAGCAAGCCTCCTGAATATAGGCGTCAGCGTGCTTGAGGGTGTATTTGTGATGAGAGCCGTACCATGCCCGCTTCAGAAGGCTCCAGAAACCCTCAATCGTGTTCGTATGCTTGTAGCCTTCGACATACTGGACTTGGTGGTTGATGACCGCATGAGGTATGATTTTTCTGGCTCGGTTGTAGGCGGGATACTCATCCGTGATGAGCAGGGAACCCGCAGGGTCAACCGCCTTCTGTATGAATTTGAGGATACCCTTTCCGGATACATTATTGGCGACCTTCGCCACCACAGAAGCCCCGCGTTCCACCGCGCCGATGACGGGCATTTTGTCCGTTCCGCGTCCGCGCTTGCCCGGCTTGTCATCATCGCGCTTGTTGCCCTTGCGAGGCTTCCCGCCGATATAACACTCATCCGCCTCTATGATTCCCTGCAATAAGCCGCCATCAAGGGTCATAGCCTTTCGGATTCTCATCGCCAGATACCAAGCCGTCTTATGGTTGATTCCTAAATCGCGCCCTAGTTGATGCGAAGATACGCTTTTCTTGGCATTCAGGAGTAAACCAATGGCCAGAAACCATATCTGCAGGTCGATTTTCGTCTTTTGAAAGATGGTCTTTGAGAGAACATTGAACGAGGACTTGCAGTCATGGCAATTCCACCGGCCTATGCGATGTCCGTCCGCCTTCCGTGCAACCTGCATCCCTCCGCAATTCGGGCAATATGGCTCATCGCCAAAGCGGACCTTCTCAAGATGCTCGATGCAGGATTCGTGGTCTGGGAAGCGTCTGAAAATCTTTACCAAGTCCATTTTGTATCCCCCTTTGTGATCTGATACTTATAATATAGGGCATGGGGGATTATTCGTCAAGCCCAAAACTACGCAGCGCGAAGAACAAATCAAGCCCGAAAATATTCCACGGATATCATCAAGGGCGCGTCTCGACTTGGATCTCCGATTCGAAAAACTCCGCCGGTCCGCCGGCCGGTCCCCCCTCTCCCCCCGGTCCCTCCCCCGCTCCCGGGCGCGGCGCCGTGGGGGCGGGTGCGGGGACAACCCCGACGTCCCGTGTCTTGATGTCCAGCTCGCCCCGCGTTCCGCCGTAGCGCCCGAGGCCTTGGGCGAGACGGTCGAGCGAGATATCGGGAAGCTTTTCCGTGCTCGCGTACAAGACAAACCGCTCACGGCCGTACGGAGGATGGGTCACCTGAAGCCGGTACCGGTCATATTGTTCGTCGGGGAGTCGGTATTCCTTTCTCCCCTCCCGGAGGAAATTGTCCTTTCGGTACTGGTTGGGGAACAACTGGATCACTTGCCCCTTCGGGTTGATGGTGATGATCCGGACGTACGCCGGCTTGTTGGCCACGACGCGAAGGACGATCTCTTCGCCCTTGCGGTAGACCCGCTTGTCCGAGGAGAAGCGGACCGTCAGTTGGGCGGAGGGGTCATTCAAGTCCTGCACCCGCCGCTTGGGCTTCGAGACGAAGTAGACCTCGATCTGATATCGGCAGTGGGTTCTGCGGGGCCGATTGGGGTCGTCGTACGCGCAGTCTTTACGCTTGAGGATGCGCATCCCGATCAGGCCCGTCGAGGTCTTGACCTCCGATTTCTTAACCAGCTCGTTTTTCAGATCGGTGCTGCTTTCGACGAAGACCTGAGTCCTCTCGGCGGCCATTCTCAGCGCCTTGGTCTTCGCCTTCTCCCAAACCTGCGTATCGGTCTCGTCTTCGCCGCGATAAGCATAGGCGTCGTACCAATTGATGTCGGAGCTTGTGACATCTTTCTCGCGTCCCTTCTTGACCCAATCCGGCGTCTGCCCGAAAAGGGCCGAAGGCACGAGAAGAACCGCAACCGCACATAACACCCGGAGCGCCCGACGGCGCCGGGTCCCGAAACGGCCCATGAGTCTGTCCCCTTCAGGAATTTCAGGAAATAAAAAGACTTCAAAAATCGTACCACATTTGAGAACAGCGGACATCTATTTAGTGGTCCATCTCCGGCTGTTTGTTCCGCGAATCAGCGCCCCCGCGTCAACCCCTCACCCGGCGGGCCGGGAGGCGAGGCCCGTTCATCCTGACAAGAAGCCGATGACGTACAATGATGACTTACAATGAGGGGCCTGTTGATAAGGGGGGATTCGAACATCTGCAAGAGGAGCGTGCGGCCATGAATCAGAAGAAGCTCTTTTTCCGTCCCGGCGAAGCGGAGCCCCTTCGGATGAGCGGAACGGCCCCCCGGGGCTGGGGGATCGTCATCAGCCCGGACGGCGTGGGGTCCGAGCGTCTGTCGTTCGGCGTTCAGGACGTGGACGTAGGCAGCGAGATCCCTTATCACGTGCACGACAAAGAAGAAGAAATCCTTTTCTTCTGGCAGGGCAAAGGCAAATGCGTCATCGAGAATGAGGAATACGAGATCACGCCCGGCTCGTCCGTTTATTTCCCCATCGGGGTGTGGCACGGGATCGTGAATACGGGCGACGAGCCCCTGAGCCTGACCTGGTGTTTCTCCCCCCCCGGGCATGAAAATGAGTTCCGTCGCATGGCCGAAACGGGCGAGGACCACGAGCCGCGGGCGGATCCGGCGCACTGACGGATCGAGCGCCGGGCCCCGGACCCGGATAACGGACGCATCCGCCGCCGCCGTCCCGTCGATCGCCGCCGGCCGGTGACGCGCTTGTCCCGGCGCTCCCGGAGACCCCGAAGGAAGGATATCCCATGCGCGTCGGCGTGATGTACGACGGCTTCTCCCCGCTGCCGGGAATCATGGATTTCGTCCGCCGGGCCGATGATCTCGGCCTCGATTCCGTCTGGATCGCCGAGCACATCCCCTTCCGGGACGCCTTCGGACCGGCCATGGCCTTTCTCGGCGAAACCCGGAGGATCGCCGTCGTCCCGACGGCGGTGAGTCCCTACGTCCGGAACCCGGCGATGATCGCCATGTCCCTGGCGACCCTGGCGGAGTTTGCGCCCGGCCGGGTCCGCGTTGTCCTGGGGACGGGACAGCCGGACGACCTGCGGGCCATCGGCGTCGAGCCGGCGCGGCCCCTCCGGACCATGAAGGAGGCCCTGTCCATCGTCCGGAAGGCATTGGCGGGGGACTCCCTCGCGCACGAGGGAGAGGTCTTCCGGATGGAGGATCGGCGGCTCGACTTCCCCCCCCCCCCGGCCTCTCCGGTTCCCCTGCACCTGGCGGCCGTCGGGCCGAACATGCTGCGGCTGGCCGGAAGACACGCCGACGGCGCCCTGTTCTCAGGCGGCTGCTCTCCGGCTTACATCAAGTGGGGAAAGGGGATTGTGACCGGGGGGGAGGGGGAGGGGAGGGAAGACGGCGGGAAGGCCGGAAGAAATCCGCAAGGACGAGCCATCGCGTCGGTCATCGTGGCTTCGCTGTCATCGGACCGGAACGCGGCCTATGCGGCCGTCCGCCGGGCCTTGGCGTTCATCCTTCGGGGCGAACACCATGACCGCAACCGCGAGCTGGCCGGAACCTCCCTGGACCGGCAGGCCCTTGCCGACGCGGTGTCCCGGGCGGATTGGGACCGGGCCGAGGCGATGATCGACGACGACGTGGTCCGGGCCCACTCGGTCGTGGGGGATGAGGCGGAGTTCGCGGAGCGCCTGGGCGAGTTCGGCGACGCCGGTCTCGATTACGGGGTTCTCGCGCTTCAGGGCGCGCCCGAAGACCGCCTGCGGGCCCTCGAGGTCGCGGCGCGGGTCTGAGGCGGCCGAAGATGTTCCGTGGGGCGTCCTCCGTTCGCGGGCCGGGGGGGAGGAGGGGGGAGGGGGGCTGAAACCCCACCGCTTTTGAATCTTGCGCTTCCATCCACTTTCTGATCTCTTGTCTCTCCGGGGTGAAGGGAGTAGTGTAATAGACTGAATTTGTGTGCCTTGACGCTGAATGGAAAGGTCCGGCTAAGATGTGCGGGATTTGCGGAAAACTGGTTGAGGGCGAGGGCGCGGAAGCGGGGGTCACCGAGCCTCTCCTGCGGGCCATGAGCGGACGGATGGTCCACCGCGGGCCGGACGGCGAGGGGGTCCTCGTCCGGCATTATCGGGACCGGTCCATCGGGTTGGGACACAGGCGCCTCAGCATCATCGATCTCAGCGAGGCCGGCGCGCAACCCATGTCCAACGAGGACGGGACGATCTGGGTCCTGCTGAACGGCGAGATCTACAACTTCCACGAGCTGCGCCCGGCCCTGGAAGCCAAGGGGCACCGCTTTCGCTCCCGCACCGACACCGAGGTCATCGTTCACCTGTACGAGGAGCACGGCGAGTCGTTCGTGGACCATCTGCGGGGGATGTTCGCCGTCGCGATCTGGGATGAGCCCGATCAGCGTCTGGTCCTCGCGAGGGATCGCCTCGGCCAAAAGCCCCTGTTCTATTCGGAATCGATCGGCGTCTTCCGCTTCGCCTCCGAGCTGACCGCCCTGCTGGAAGACCCCGCGCTGGACCGGGAGCTGGACCGCGGCGCCTTGGTGGATTTTCTCGCGGTTTCCTACATCCCCGCGCCGGCGTCGATCTTCCGCGGGATCCGCAAGCTTCCCCCCGCCCACTTGCTGGTCTGGGAGAAGGGGAAGAGCCGCATCGAGCGGTACTGGTCGGTGGATCGGGAGCCCAAGTGGATCGCCGCCGAGCAGGAGTACATCGAGGGCATCCGTGAGCGGGTCGAGGGATGCACCCGGCTCCGCCTGGTGAGCGACGTCCCGTTGGGGGCTTTGCTCAGCGGCGGGATCGATTCCAGCGTGGTGGTCGCCGCCATGGCCGGCCTGATGGATACGCCGGTCAAGACGTTCTCCATCGGCTTCGATGTGAAAATCTTCAACGAGCTGGAACACGCCCGGACCGTCGCCGAAAAGTTCGGGACGGATCACAACGAATTCATCGTGAAGCCCAACGCCGTGGAGATCCTGCCGCGTCTGGTCCGGCACTTCGGGGAGCCCTTCGGGGACTCCTCGGCCCTGCCGACGTTCTATCTGGCGGAGATGACCCGGCGGCACGTGACGGTGGCCCTCAACGGCGACGCGGGGGATGAGACCTTCGGGGGGTATGAGCGCTACGTCGCCACGGGACTCGGCGTCCGCCTCGACCGGCTTCCGGCGGCCCTGCGGCGGGGGATCCGCGCGACGCTCCGGGGCGCGCTCGGCAACCCCCTGCACGAAAAGGGAATCCGCCGCCGGCTCCGGCGGTTCTCCGACACCCTGCTCCTGACGCCGCAGGAGCGCTACTTCCGGTGGGTGTCCGTTCTTCAAAAGGATATGCGGCATCACCTGCTGTCCGACGGATTGCGGGATTCGCTCAACGGCGCGCCGGAGCATCCGCTCCTCGAGACCTTCCTCCGGGTGCGGGACGGCATGGGGATACACGACCCGGTCGAGCGCGTGATGGCGCTCGATCTGGAAAGCTATCTGCCCGGCGATCTGCTGGTGAAGATGGACATCATGACCATGGCCCACAGCCTGGAGGCCCGATCCCCTTTCCTGGACCACAAGTTCGTCGAGATGGCGGCTTCAATCCCGACCCGGATGAAGATCCGCCGCGGGAAGACGAAATACATCCTGAAGCGGGCGTATGCCGGAATCATTCCGGACCGTATCCTGGGCCGCGGCAAGATGGGATTCGGCGTTCCCCTGGCCCGGTGGTTCCGGGGGGAGCTGCGCGAGTACGCCCGGGAGATTCTCCTGGACCCCTCGGCCCTTCGAAGGGGGTACTTCCGGGAGGATGCCGTAACCTCCATGATGGACGAGCACGCGCGCGGGCGGGCGGATCACGCCTTTCTCATCTGGAACCTGCTGGTGCTGGAGCTCTGGCACCGACACGTGTTGGAGGGCCGGGGAAAGCCCCGTCCGGAGTCCGTGGCGGCCTGATGCGGGCGCCCGGCGCCACCGGAAACCCGCTCTCATGAGATGAAGTCCGAGGGGCGTCCGCCCGGATGTCCGTCCTTTCGGCCTGAGCGTTGGTAAAGGAACAACCGTTTCCGATGTGGTTTTACCTCCAGCCGTTCCTGGCGGCCTTGATTCTCGGTTTGATTGCGACCCCCGCCGTGCGGTGGGTGTCCAACCGTTACGGGTGGGTGGCCCGCCCGCACCCCGACCGTTGGTCCCGCCGAACGACCGCGCTCTTCGGCGGGGTCGCCATCTTCGTCTCCGTGATGGCGACGTTTCTCTATTTCGTCCCGATTGAAAACGACAAGAGCCTGCTGGGCATCCTGGTGGGCGGCAGCTTCATGTTCTTGGTGGGATTGATCGATGACATCCGCAAGGCCCCGCCCTACGCGAAGCTGCTGGCCCAGATCATCGGCGCCTGCACGGCCGTTTACTCGGGGATCTATTTCGAATTCATCCCCAAGGCCATCTCGATCCCGCTCACCATCTTCTGGATCGTCGGGATCACCAACGCCTTCAATCTCATCGACAACATGGACGGGCTTTCCGCCGGCATCGCGGTCATCGCCTCCGGGACGCTGTTCGCCTACTCTGTCTTGAGCGGCGAGGTCTTCATCGCGCTGGTCTGTCTGGCCCTGGCGGGCGGGGCGCTGGGGTTCCTGTTTTACAACTTCAATCCCGCGCGCATCTTCATGGGCGATTCCGGCAGCATGTTCATCGGATACCTCATTTCGGTGCTCGCCATCATCGGAACGGCCAACCATGTCTCCAACCTGGTCGCCACCCTGATCGTTCCGACCATGGTGTTGGGCGTTCCCATCTTCGACACGGCCTTCGTGGCGCTTCTGAGGCGGCTGCGCGGACAGGCCATTTCCCAGGGGGGGCGGGACCACACCTCGCACCGGTTGGTGACCCTGGGCCTCAGCGAGCGCAAGGCGGTCCTCCTGGTCTACGCGTTCAGCATCTTCTTCGGCCTGGTGACTTTCTTCTACGCCCGGGTCGATCTCTCGCTGGTGATCATCCTGACCGTCCTGACGGCGATTCTCATCGTCGTGATCGGCCGGTTCCTGAGCGAGGTGAAGGTCGATCCCGAAGGGTCGGCGCCCGAGGCCGGAAACGGCAGGGCCCGGCCCGCCGCCGGGAGCGCGTCCGGCCCGGTGCTCTTGAACACCCTGCTCTTGTATAAACGGCCATTCCTGGAAGTCCTGATCGACTTCTGTCTGATCTACGTCGCCTATTTCCTGGCGTACCGTCTTCGCTTCGAGGGGATCGCCGCGGACTGGTACATGGACCTGTTCGTCGAATCCCTTCCCGTGGTGATCGCGATCAAGCTGGGGGCCTTCTTTTACTTCGGGCTTTACCGCAACGTTTGGCGGTACGTCAGCGTGGAGGACCTCGCCGCCATCGCCAAGGCCGTCACGCTGGGGTCGGTCATCAGCATCATTGTTTTTATCTATCTGAGCCGTTTTCAAGGGCATTCCCGCGCGGTGTTCATCATCGACTGGGGGTTGCTGCTTGTCCTGGTGGCGGGGATCCGGCTCCTTTTCCGGGGCCTGAGGGAGTACTCCTCCCGTATCCGGCCGGGCGGAAGACGGATCCTCATCATGGGGGCCGGAGACGCCGGGGAAATGCTCCTGCGGGAGCTGAGGAACAACCCGAGGCTGGATTACCTGCCGGTCGGTTTTCTCGATGACGATCCGGACAAGGTCGGCCGGGAAATCGCCAGCGTTCCGATCCTCGGCCCGCGCGAGGTCATCGTCCGGGAGGTCCGGCGCCGCCGGATCGATGAGGTCCTGGTCGCCATCCCTTCGGCCGGGCCGGATCTTCTCGAAGACTTCCTTCGATTCTGCAAAGATGCCGGTGTGCCTTTTCAGAGACTCTCGAGCATCCTTCAGCCCGGTCCCTGATGAAGAATCCCTAGTGTAGCGTCTCGTAAATGGTTTTACATATCGAGACCCGAGTAGTCCCTTTCAGGCCGGGCAAGATGCCCGCCCTACCGAACGGTGGAAATCCGGTGTTTTCAAACCAGGTAGGTCGGGCATCCTGCCCGCCGTCTCTGCCATTTGTGAAGTGTCAATGTATTTTGGAGACACTACCCTAGATGTCCGCATCCCTGAGGAACGGCGAGTTCCCCCCCCCCTCCCCCCCCCGCTCCATCCGGCGGGCGCCCCCGAGGGGTCCGCTCCTCCTCACCCTGGGCATGTCCCTCGCTGTCGCCCTCTGGTCGCCTTGGCTCTTCAACCAGCCCTTCGCGCCGGCTTTCCTGTTCACGCTGCCGGTGGTCTTGTGTCTGGGGTTCATCTTATGGCGGCCTGAGGCGGCGCTCCCATTGGCGCTGTTCTCCCTGCCGCTCGTCAACGTCCATTTCGAGCTGGGGCTGGCGGAGAAAACGCTGTCTTTCGACAAGTTGATGTTGGTGGTCCTTATCGGCGGATGGGCCCTGAGGCGGATTTCCCTGAGGCAGTGGAAATTCCCCCGGGACCCCATTCTCTCCCTGTGGTGGATCTGGCTGGTGGTCCAAGGCGTGACCGTCCTCACCACCCGAAATCGCCTGGGCGATCAACTCTGGTATCTGACCGAGCAGCTCACCTACATCCTCTTCTTCGTGGTCTGCCTGGACGTGCTGAGAGACCGGAGAGCGATGCGATCGGCGATTCAAGTGATCGTGGCGTCGGGCTGGGCCGTCGCGTTGTTGGGGATGGCCGAGCGCGTCAGCCACATCTTTCTCGGCAGGGACGTCCTCTCCCTGACCTATCCGGATACGGGCAAGTGGGCCACGGAATTCGGGTCGACCATCGGGCATCCGAATTTCTATTCGGCGTTTCAGATCCTCTCCATCCCATTCACGGCTTGGGCCGTGTGGGAGACCCGCGGCCGTTGGCGGTGGTTCTTCGTCGCCATGTTGGTGGTGCAATGCGGCTCCGTGTTCGTCGCCAAGAGCATCGGCGGGGTGCTGGGGTTGGCCGTGGCCGCCTTGATCGGCTGCTGGTGGACCGGGAGACGCTCCTGGCGGATCATCGGTCCGTTCGCGGCGGCGGTGGGGGTGGTGGCGATCTTGTGGGTGGTCCAGTCGAGAGACCCGGTCGGTCTGGACCGCTCCGTGTTACCAAGGACGCATATCCTGCGCGTCTCGCGGCATGTCTTCGTGGAGCGTCCCTTCTTCGGCCACGGGTTGGGCTCATTCACCCGGGTCTTTCCGGATTATGAGTTGGTGTACGGGCGGGAGCGGCTGGTCGGAACCCTGGCCCAATGGCGGGCGTTTCCGCGAAGCGTTTCCTCTCACAACTGGTTTTTGCGCCTGATGATTGAAGGGGGCCTCGCGAGTCTCCTGACGTTTCTGGGTCTTATCGGATGGGTGATGGCGACGCGTTGGCATTCACTGAGATCCCCTCCGCCGGAGGAGCGGCCGGCGCCCGGGCAGCCGGACATTTTCGCGCCTGTGTACCAGCGCTCCCTCCGCCTGGCCCTGGCGGCGGCGCTGGTGGGGTTTTTCGTTCAGGCGTTTACCGATGAGCTCTTCGCGTACTCCAAGATCGTCATCATCTTCTGGGCGTTAACGGCGATCGGCGTGACGATGGACATGCGGTCCCGGGAATCCGCCTCTGCGGGGGCGCCGCGCTCTTCGTTGTTGGGCCGGTCTTGAGCCGGCCGTCCCGGCCCGTCACACTTCACTTATTTTGTCCGGGCGTTTGCCTTTGTGAGATATCCAAGTCAGCCCTTATGGGGTCCACGACCTGCTCGGAAACGTTTGGGAATGGGTGGACAGGCGCCTGCCCCATCCTATGTTGAAGAGCAAACGCCGGGTCCCGCCGCGGATGAAGCCACTGAAGGGCGGCTCTTGGATGTCTCTCGCGAATTATTTGAATCCGGGCGCGCGAAGGTGGCGCGATCAGTCCCTTCGGCAGGATTCTACGGTGGCGTTCCGGTGCGCCCGGGACTCTTGAGCGGGAGGCGAGGCCCCCCCTTTCGCGGATCAAGATGGATCGCGTCCAATTCACTCGGTGTTTCAGGCCGGACGTGATTCTTCATGATAAGAAAGTTTGAAACCCTTCACGGGACGGTCACGGGCAAGATGGATCTGCGGACGGAGGCCAAACGGTGGCTGGCCAGGGTTCAGGCGCCGTGGGTGAGCGGGACATCGCCCCGATCCCGCGATCGGGCGCTGAGCCCGCGAACGCTGAAGGCGGAGAAATCCCCCAGGATTCTCGTCATCGCCTACCCGCCCGGCTTGGGAGATACGGTGACGGTGACGCCGTTCCTCTCGGCGCTGGAGAGGCTTTATCCGGGGTCTTCGATATCGGTCCTGGCCGGCGGAGAGACTTCCTGTGTCCTGGGCCGCCATCCGGCCGTCTCGCGCGTCATCCGTTACGAGGACGACTGGATCTCCAAAGACGACAAGCGCGGGGCGAAAAAAGGTCCGGATGAGCGGCGGGCCCTGCGCGACCGGCTTCGCCGGGAAAACTTTCACGTCGTGTTCGACCTGTTGGGCAATTACGCCTCTGCGCGCTTGGCGGCATCGGTCGGGTCCGCGCTCCGCATCGGGTACTCCAGCGGGTTCGATGCGTTCCTGACCCATCCCGTCGCGGACCGGCGGTTCGCCGAAGCCGCCATGCCGATGGCCGATTACCACCTGGATCTGTTGAGACAGGTGGGCTTGGAGCCGGGCCATCCGCCGCCGGCCATCACGGCCGATCCGGAAGAGGAGACATTCGCCGAAGAGCGCGCCGGAGAGTCCAGGTCTTCCGGAAGGCTCGTGGGTCTGGCCCCCGCGTCGGCCAATCCGGAAGGCGAGTGGCCGGCCCGGAAGTTCGCGGAGGCCGCGGACGCCATCATCGAGTCGGCCGGCGGAAGGGGGCTTCTGTTGGGAGCGGAATCCGATCGCCCCATGCTGGAGGCCGTCGCGGGGCGGATGCGGACGAGCCCCCTCAACCTGTGCGGATGCACGACGGTTCTCCAAGCCGCCTCCCTGATGCGCCGGTGCCGCCTTCTCCTGAGCGTGGACACGGGGTTGATGCATCTGGGGGGAGCGGTCGGCGTCAAGCTGGTGGCCCTCCTCCGCAACGACAACCCGCTCTGGCGGCCTTGGGGGAAAGGTCACCGCATCCTGACCGGTTTGGGCAAAGACCCTTCTCCAGGCGCGCTGCGGGTGGAGGACGTTGTCCGGGCGGGGCGGGACCTTTTGAAAAGCGGGACCGGGACGTGAGCCGGTTTCGGGTTCTCCTGGTCTCCCACGCGTACGTGACGCCGTTCAACCGGATCAAGGCGGAGGCGCTCGCGGCCTCCGGGGAGGCCGAGGTGACGCTTCTGGTTCCCGGCCGGTGGGAAGCGCCCGTTCCGCCGCCGGCGGAGACGGCCGCTTACCGGCTGGTCCGCCTGCCGGCGGTCTTTCCGGGCCGGGGCGGAGGATACTTCTACCGGGCCGGCTTGTCGTCCCTGGTCATGGGGCTTCAGCCGGATCTCGTGCACGTTGAAGAAGAACCGTGGTCGGTGTCGGCGTTCCAGTTCGCCCGGTTGAAACGCAAGGCCGAATTCCGCTATGCGCTTTTTTCCTGGGAAAACCTGCGTAAAGACTTTCGCGGGGTGCGGGGCTGGATGGAGCGGCAGACGCTTCGGTCGGTCGATTTGGGAATCGGCGGCAACGAGGCCGCGGCGCGCGAGTTGCGGCGAAAGGGCGTGGAAACCGTCCACGTCCTGCCCCAGCTAGGGGTGGATCCGGAGTGGTTCCGGCCGGGGGAACGGCCCCCATCGGACGTATTCACGATGGGTTATGCGGGACGGATGGCGCCGGAAAAGGGAGTCCACCTGCTGTTGCGGGCGGCCGCGGGGCTTGGGGGCGAATGGCGGCTGCGAATCCTCGGGTCCGGGCCTGAGCAAAGTCGCCTGCGCGCGCTGGCCGGCGAGTCGGCCGTCTCGGACCGGGTGGAGTTTCTGCCGGCGGTTCCGCACGAGGGGGTCGCGGCCTTTCTCCGGACCTTGGACGTCCTGGTCCTGCCGTCCTTGACGACCCGGAGTTGGGCGGAGCAGTTCGGCCATGTGCTGATCGAGGCCATGTCGGCGGAGACGCCCGTGGTCGCGTCGAACAGCGGAGCCATCCCGGAAGTGGTCGGCGAGGCCGGTCTCCTGTTTCCGGAAGGGGACGTCTCCGCCCTGAAAGCGGCGTTGGCGCGGCTTCGGGACGACCCCGATCTTTCCGGCGCGCTGGGCGCGAGAGGGCGGAAACGGGTCTTGGAACGTTTCACCTGGGATCGGATCGCGGGAAAGACCCTTGCGCTGTATCGCTCCATGCTGAACCACGAGAATCCCTCCCCCCCCTCCCCCCTCCCCCCCCCTCCCCCCTTGGCGGAAGGCGGCGGGTCCGCGCGGGCGGCGCCGGGACGGAGCGGGGGGGGGGAGATTTCATGAGAGGGGCGCCGGCGTTGAACGTAGGGGCTCGGGTGTTCCGGAATTCCACCGTCCTGCTCGGCGGGCAGCTGGCGGAACGCGTCCTCAAGCTCGTCGTGATGGCCGTTCTGGCCCGGACCCTGGGAAAGTCGTCTTTTGGTCTCTACATTTTCGTCCTCACCTACGTGGAGTTTTTCCACCTCCTGACCGACCTGGGGCTCCAGACCATTCTCGTCCGCGAAATGGCCCGGGGCCCCGAGAAGACGGATGCCCTGCTGGGCGCCGCGCTCACCATCAAACTGATCGCCGCTTTTGTCTCGGCCGGCATGGCCGTTTTCCTCATTGGCTTCTCCGGCGCCCACGCCTCCGCCGCGGGTCTCGTGGCTTGGGCGGCGTTGGGGCTTTTCCTTTCCTTCCGGCTCAGCTCGGTCCGCCAGATCCTCGATTCGATCTTTCAGGTCCGGTTGAAGATGCGCGTGCCCGTGGCCCTCGGCGTGGCCAGCGAGCTTCTCTCCACCCTGGGTCTTTTGGCGGCGGCCTGGTGGGGGCTGAGCTTGATTTGGCTCCTGGCCATCCAGAACATGGCCTACCTGCCCGGCGCCTGGTGTCTGGTGCGGCTGACGCGGGGGCGGATCCGCCTGAGACCCGCGTGGTCGTGGACCACCCTGATCGGGCTGCTCAAAGAATCTTATCCCCTGGGCCTTGCGAACCTGTTCACGCTGGCCTATGTGAAACTGGATATCCTGATGCTCGCGGCCATGCGGGGCGATGAAGCGGTTGGGATCTACGCCGCGGCGTACAGACTGATCGGATCGTTGACCATCCTGCCCACGGCGATCCTGGGCTCGATCTTCCCGTTGATCTCCCAGTACGCCCGGACCGCGCCGGAGGCCCTGCCCCGGATCTTCCAGAAGAGTCTGTATGTGCTCATGATGCTCGCCCTCCCGGTGGCCGTCGGGGGGACCTTGCTCTCCCGGGAGATCATCGCCCTCGTCTATGGCGAGCGGTTCGCGGATGCGGCGGGCGTCTTTCGGATCCTGAGCTGGGCCGTCGCGTTCAGTTTTCTCAGCTATCTGCTGACTTCGGCGCTGAACGCCATGGGCCGGCAGCGCATCTACCTGGCCCTGACGGCCGCCATGACCGTGTTGAACGTGGGCCTGAACTGGATGTGGATTCCCCGGTACGGGTACATGGGCGCCGCTGTCGCTACGTTGATTACGGAGTGCACGCTGATGCTCGTCGGCCTGCGGCTCCTCGGCGGCCACCTGAAGAACATCGAGCTGTCGCCGATCATGAAGTACGCGCTTTCCGCGGGGGTGATGGGCGTTGTGGTCCTGTTCGTCCCGATCGGTGTTCTCGGGAAAGTCCCCCTTGCCGCCGTCGTCTACGTCGGGTGCCTGGCCGCCTTTCGCGCGGTGAGCCGGGAGGAGTGGTGCGCCTATCTGGCGGCGATGGGTCTCGGGTCCGGGAAAGCGGGGGGGGCCGTCAAAGGGCGCGAATCCGCCCACCCCGCGGGAGGCTGATTTGGCCGCCCGTCCCTATCCGTATCATTCCGCGCGGCGGCGCGCGGCGGCTCGGATCGTCGACGCCTTGGGAGACCGCCTGCTGGGAGACAAGCGGGGCCGGCCTCCGAAGGCCCCGGCGCCGAGCCCCCGGGACGTCCGAAGGGTGCTCGTCGTCCGGCCCGACCACCTGGGCGACGTGGTGTTCTCGACCGCCGCGTTCTCCCCCCTGCGCGCCCTCTATCCGGACGCAGAGATCACGGCCCTGGTCGGCCCTTGGGCCGCGCCATTGTTGATTCATCACCCCCACGTGGATGAGGTCGTCTCGTTTCGAAGCCCGTGGTTCGACCGGGAAAACCTCTCGGGCGCCCGGGACCTTTTCGACGTTCTTCAGTGGATGCGGCGCCGGCGGTTCGATGTCGGGCTGGACCTGCGGGGCGACCCCCGGGTGATCGCCATGCTCGCCGCCGGCCGCGTCCGGCACAAGATCGGTTACGGGTGGGGAGGGGCCGGTTTCCTCCTTTCGCGGGAACTCGAGCACATTCCGGGGATCCACCAGGCGGAGCGGAACGTAGCGGTGGTCCAGGCCCTGGGGTGGCGCCGCCCGGACGGCTTCCGGCCGACGCCCCGGCTTCGGGTTTCGGAGGCCGAGCGCGGCGCGATGGATCGAAGGCTGGCCTCCGCCGGCTGGAACGGCGGCCCCAAAGGCGTCGGCGCGGACCCTCCCGAAATCGGGGCGGAGGAAAGGCTTGCCGTCCTTCATCCGGGGGCGGGGTATCCGACGAAACGGTGGCGGCCGGCCCGGTACGGCGCCCTCGCGAAATGGCTGGCCGAAGCGCGCGGGTATCGGATCGCCGTGATCGGGTCCGGGCAGGAGTCGGCCCTGGTCTCCGAGGTCCTTCGGACAGCCGGGCCCGTGGGGGCGCTCGACCTGACGGGAAAGAATTCCCTGCGCGAGCTGATGGCCCTCCTCGCCCGGGCCGATTTGATGGTTGGAAACGATTCCGGGCCGGTCCATATCGCTGCGGCCCTGGGAACGCGGACCGTGGCGCTTTTCAGCGGGACGAACGACGTCGCCGAGTGGGCGCCGGTGGGGACGCGGACCCGCGTCATCCGTAAAGCCGTCGCGTGCAGCCCGTGCGCCCTCAAGGTCTGCACCGAACACGATAACGAGTGCATGGAGACCCTCACGGTGGAAGCGGCTCAAGAGGCGGTCCTGGCGTGCGAATCCTCCTAGACGCCCGGATGTGGAGATGGACGGGGATCGGGACGTACGTACGGGTCCTGCTGGAAGGGTTCGGCGAGATCCTTCACGGGGGCGGGCATGAGGTCGCCTGCCTGGTTCCTCCGGCCGACCTTCCGGTGTTTCCCATCCCGGGCGGCCCCGGCGCCGTTCGGGCCGTTCCCTGCGACGTCCGGGTGTATTCTCCCTGGGAGATCCCCGCTCTGCGCAGGGCGCTCCGTTCCCATGATTTCGATTTGGCGCACTTCCCTCATTACATTTACCCCTACCGGGGAGGGTTCCCGGCTGTGGTGACGATTCACGACCTGATCCACCTCCGTTTTCCGTCCGATCACAAAACCCCCCTTCATTACGCCTACGCGCGTCACGTCCTTCCCCGGAGCGCCCGGGCCGCCAGGCGGATCATCACCGTGTCGCAACATTCCAAAGACGACATCGTTTCCCGCCTGAAGGCGCCGGCCGAAAAGGTGAAGGTCATCCACAACGGACTCGCGCGGGGCTTTTCCCCCGACCCGGACGGAGATGCGGCCCTCCGGGTCCGGGAGGCCGTCGGCCTCGACGGCCCTTACGTTCTCTATGTCGGCAACGCCAAGGCGCATAAGAATCTCGATGGCCTTCTCCGGGCCTACCGGGATTTGAGGGCGAGAATGGAGCGGGAGGACCCTGGAAGAAAGAAACCGGCCTTGGCGGCGACCGTTCGCCGGGAGGAGCTTCGCCCCGGCGCGGCGGACGGCGGCCTCGAGGGCGTCCATTTCCTGGGACCGGTGAACGGCGGGCTGTTGGTCGACCTTTACCGGGCGGCGGCGGTGTTCGCCTTCCCCTCCCGATACGAGGGATTCGGTTATCCGCCCCTCGAAGCCATGGCATGCGGGACGCCTGTGGTCTGCTCGGACGCCGCGTCGCTCCCCGAGGTGGTGGGCGACGCCGCGATTCAGGTCCCGCCCGACAACCTTGACCGCCTCAGTTCGGCTCTTTATGATTTGCTCACGAGGGAGGATCTCAGGATTCGGCTTCGAAGCGAAGGGCTGAAAAGGGTGCAATTCTTCACGGCCCGCGGGATGGCCCAGGCCGCCTGGAAGGTGTACGAAGAGGCGGTCGAAGTCGAATCGGCCGATGGGGATGAGTAAGCCGGTGAAGGTCGCCATCGTTCACGACTGGTTGACGGGAATGCGCGGGGGCGAGTACACCCTCGAGGTCTTCTGCGAGCTGTTTCCCCAGGCGGACCTGTTCACGTTGATTCACCGGAAAGGCTCGGTGTCGGCGCGTATCGAGGCCCGGCCGATCCACACCTCGCTTCTTCAGCGCATTCCCGGCGCGAAGAAGCGATACCGCCGGTTGCTCCCGTTGATGCCCGCGGCCATCGAGCGACTGGACCTCACGCCCTATGACCTGGTCCTGAGCTCCAGCCACTGCGTCGCCAAGGGCGTGGTCACACGGCCGGACACGCTTCACGTCTGTTACTGCTACACCCCGATGCGCTACGCGTGGGAAAGCCATCACCGCTATTTTCCCGACGATCGGCTGGGCGTCCTGGAGCGGTGGCTCCTGCCCCCGATTTTCACGTACTTGCGGACGTGGGACGTGGCCTCGGCAAACCGGGTGGACCGGTTCATCGCCATTTCGCAGGCTGTCCGCGGACGGATCCGGAAATACTACAGGCGCGATTCGGAGGTGATCCATTGCCCGGTGGATACGGGGCGATTCCGGGCCTCGGAGGGCGGGGACTACTATCTCGTCGTCTCGGCGTTCGCGCCCTATAAGCGGATTGACCTGGCCGTCGAGGCGGCGGGCCGCCTGGGCCGTCCCCTCAAGGTGGTCGGGTCGGGACAGGACGAGGGGCGCCTGCGCAAGCTGGCCGCTTCCTTTCCCGGATCGAAGATCGAGTTCCTCGGCTGGAAGACGGGCCGGGAGCTCGTCGAACTGTATGAAGGGTGCCGGGGGTTTCTTTTCCCCGGCGAGGAGGACTTCGGCATCGCCCCCGTCGAGGCCATGGCGGCCGGGCGGCCGGTCATCGCGCTGGCGAAGGGGGGCGCGCTGGAAACCGTTGTCGGCCCCGACAATCCCGAAGGGCGTCCCGCCACGGGTGTATTCTTCCCGGAGGAGACGGCGGCCGGATTGGCCGGCGCCATCGAGGCGTTCGAGGGAAGGGAAGGGGATTTCGACCCGGACGCCGTCCGGGCGCACGCCCTCCGGTTCGACACCGAGAACTTCCGAACGGCGATCTCCGAATTCCTGCGGGAAGCCGACGCCGCGTTTCATGGCGAGGCGGCGGGGCGCGTGATCGCTAGAGGACAGGTCCCCATCTCGTGAAGAAGTATGCTCACCTGGCTGTCTCCGTCCTCGTCCTTGCGGACGTGCTGGCAGTGATCGCCGCTTGGTCGACGGCGTTTTTTCTGCGGTTCAACGTCGATATCATCCCGGTGATCAAGACCTATCCGACTTTTTCCCACTACCTGTCGTTCGTTCCGATCGTTCTGGTTTTCTGGCTGGCGGCGGCCCGGCTGCTGGATCTCTATGGGCCCCAGCTGAGCCGGTCCCTGAGGGCCCGGGCCTGGAACGCCTGGAAGGCGGCCACGCTTTCCCTGGTTTTGTTGACGGCGTTGACGTTCTTCTATCGTGAATTTCCATTCGCCCGATTCTCGCGCGTGGTGATGGCCTATTACTGGATCATCGTTACGGTGTACGCGGTGATCGCGCGAACCCTGGCGCAGGCCGTCCTGAAGAATTTACGGAGACGCGGCTATGAGGTTCGCCGGATTCTGATCGCCGGGACCGGGGAGTTGGGCGTCGATCTGGGCGGTCGGATGCGGGCCAACGAAGTCCTGGGGATCGAGGTGGTGGGCTACGTGACCGATCGGGAGGAGGAGGTCGGAAGTCTGATCGGCGGCGTCCCGGTGGCGGGGATGCTGGAAGATGCCCGGGAAGTCATCCTCCGCCTTCAGGCGGATCAATTGTTTATCGCCCTGCCCATGGACGGCCAGGACCACCTCCCGCGCGTTCTGGAGGGACTGGGCGAGGCGCTCATCGACATCAAGGTGGTCCCCGATTTCCTGAAGTTCATGAAGCTCAACGCCGGGATCGAGGATTTCGACGGGCTTCCGGTCATCAGTCTCCGGGAGAGCCCGCTGTTCGGCGTGAACCGGCTGGCGAAGCGGACCACCGACATCGTGCTTTCGCTCGCCTCCCTCCTCGTGCTCTCTCCGCTCATGGTCCTCATCGCCGGGGCCATCAAGCTGACGTCGGCGGGTCCGGTTTTGTACCGCCAGGAGCGGATGGGCCTCGACGGGATTTCGTTTCAAATGTTCAAGTTCCGGTCGATGCGGGAAGGTGCGGAGGCGGAATTCGGGGCGGTGTGGGCGAGCCCGAAGGACCCGCGCCGCACATCGGTCGGCCGGATCATCCGCAAGGCCAGCCTGGACGAGCTCCCCCAGTTGTTCAACGTCCTCAGGGGGGACATGAGCGTCGTCGGCCCGCGTCCGGAGCGCCCGGTGTTCGTCGAGGATTTTCGAAAGAACATCCCGGGCTACATGCTGCGCCATAAAGTCAAGGCGGGCATCACCGGCTGGGCCCAGGTCAACGGATGGCGCGGCAACACCCCCATCGAGAACCGGATCGAGTGCGATTTGTACTACATCGAGAATTGGTCGCTGGGGTTCGATTTGAAGATCCTGTGGCTGACGCTCTGGAAGGGGATCATCCACAAGCACGCGTATTGAATCGCGTTTCGTGCCGGGCAAGATGCCCGGCCTGCCCGTGTGAGGTAGGGCGGGCATCCTGCCCGCCACAGGCTGCCAATGACCAAGCCCGTATATCGAGAAGGCTCGACGAACTGTTACTTTATTACGACGATCATCCAAGGAAGGAAGCCTCTTCTTCGGCATCCTCAGCACGCGTCCGGAGTTGTCGACGCCATCTACTTTTTGAGGGAGAAAGGTCGATTCAAACTTCATGCTTTTGTCGCAATACCCGATCATTTGCACCTCATTCTGTCTCCCCAGGCAAACTTTGAGTTGCCTTCGATTATGCACAGCCTGAAGAGCTACAGCGCGATTCGCTTGAATCGGGAGAGGGGAAAATCGGGTAAAGTTTGGCAGGACGGATATTACAGTTACGCAATTCGCGGTTTGAAGGACATGGAGGGGAAAGTTCGTTACCTGTGGGAAAACCCCTTGAGGAAGGGATGGGTTGAAAAGCCGGAGGATTGGCAATTCTCATCGGCTAACGATCAGTATGAATTTGACCCTTGGTAGAAGATTCGGGTTGCCGGGCAGGATGCCCGGCCTACCGTTGCGACGTGTGATCACTCCGACTTGGTAGGGCGGGCATCTTGCCCGCCCCGGGGGGCGCTGGCCACCGTGGGGATATCGGTTGGACCGGAGGGAGTCGCCCCACAGCTCGGTAGGGCGGGCATCCTGCCCGCCCGGTCTTGCGGTTCGGCTTTAAGCGCCGGGAGAACATCCAAAACCCCATGAGCGTCCTCGCCGTCATCCCCGCCCGGTACGCCTCGACCCGGTTTCCGGGCAAGGCCATCGCCCCGATCAACGGAAAGCCGATGATCCGGCACGTCTACGAGCGGGTCCGGGCCGCGCGCTACGTGGAGGAGGTCTGGGTGGCCACCGATGACGAGCGCATCCGAGATGCGGTGGAGGGCTTCGGCGGGAAGGCGGTCATGACCTCCCCGGACCACCGCTCCGGGACCGACCGCATCGCCGAAGCCGCGGCGGGGGCCGAATTCGAGTGGGTGGTCAACGTCCAGGGGGACGAGCCGCTCCTCGATCCGAAAGACATCGACGCCGTGGTCCTCGCGCTCCTCGGCGACCCGGAGGTCCCGATGGGCACGCTCGCGAAGCGCATTCAGTCGCAGGAGGAATTCTTCGATCCCAACGTCGTGAAGGTGGTCGTGGACGCTCGGGGCTTCGCCCTCTATTTTTCCCGATCCCCGATCCCTTACAATCGGGGGGCGTGGGAGAGACTCACCTCCGGGGAGATTCTTCAAGGGGGGCGCGTCGAGCCGCCCGAGACCTGTTTCAAGCACATCGGGCTGTACGTCTACCGTTCGGAGGCCCTTGCCGCGCTGGCATCGACCCCGCCGACCCCCCTGGAGCGGGCCGAGGGGCTGGAACAGTTGCGCGCCCTCGAATCAGGGTGCAAGATCCAGGTGGTGGAAACGGAGCGGGATTGCATCGGCGTGGACGTCCCCGAGGACATCCCCCGGGTTGAGGAGCTTTTACGGGCTTGAGCGAAACGGACGGCAGGACCGGCGGCGGGGGGGAAGGGGGGAGCCGGACGAAATTCATCTTTGTCACCGGCGGCGTTCTCTCTTCCCTGGGCAAGGGGCTGGCCTCCGCGTCCATCGGTGCCCTCCTCGAGAGCCGCAGCCTCCGCATCACGCTCCAGAAGTTCGATCCCTACATCAATGTCGACCCCGGGACCATGAACCCCTTTCAGCACGGGGAGGTCTACGTCACCGACGACGGGGCGGAAACCGATCTGGACCTGGGCCACTACGAGCGCTTCACCCGCTCCACCATGACGCAGGCCAACAACGTCACCACCGGCCGGATCTACTTTTCCGTCATCACCAAGGAGCGCCGGGGCGATTACCTGGGCGGAACGGTCCAGGTGATCCCTCACATCACCGACGAGATCAAAGCGAACATCCACGCCGTCACCCCGGGGAAGGACGTGGTGATCTGCGAGATCGGCGGGACCGTCGGCGACATCGAGAGCCTGCCGTTCCTGGAGGCCATCCGGCAATTCAGTTGGGACGTGGGGCGGGAAAACGTCCTGTACGTCCATGTCACCCTGGTTCCCTACATCAACACCGCCGACGAGCTCAAGACCAAGCCCAGCCAGCACAGCGTCATGAAGCTTCGGGAAATCGGCATCCAGCCCGACGTTCTGCTCTGCCGGTGCGACCGCCCGCTCCCCCCCGAGATCAAGGCCAAGCTCGCCCTGTTTTGCAACGTCGAGGAAGAGGCGGTCGTCGATGCCTGCGACGTGGACTTTATTTACGAGGTCCCGCTGGCCTTTCACGAAGAGGGGCTGGACGGCATCCTGACGCGGAAACTGTCAATCCGGACCCCCGCTCCCGAATTGGATGATTGGCGGGCCATCGTGGAAGTCCTCCGGAAGCCCGAAACCCAGACCACCATCGCCATTGTCGGCAAATACGTGGAGCTGAAGGAGTCCTACAAAAGCCTGAGCGAAGCGCTCACTCACGGGGGAATCGGGAACCACGCCCGCGTGGACCTGGAATGGGTGGACGCCGAGGAAATCGAGGCCGGCGGACCCGAGACGATGCTCCGGGACGCGCACGGCATCCTGGTGCCCGGCGGATTCGGCGCCCGGGGCGTGGAAGGGAAGATCCAAGCCATCCGGTATGCCCGGGAGCGAAAGGTCCCCTTCTTCGGCATCTGCCTGGGGATGCAATGCGCCGTCATCGAGTTCGCCCGCAACGTTTGCCGGATGGAAGGGGCCAACAGCACGGAATTCGATCCGGCCTCGCCGCATCCGGTGATCGACCTGATGCCAGACCAGCAGGCCGACGGGGACAAGGGCGGCACGATGAGGCTCGGCGCCTATCCCTGCGAGATCGGCGAGGGGACGGTGGCCCGAGACATTTACGGAAACCCCGCTGTGCGGGAGCGCCACCGCCACCGCTACGAGGTCAACAACGAATGGAGAGAGCGGCTGGAGGAATTCGGTCTGGTCCTGAGCGGACTTTCTCCCGATGGACGCCTGGTGGAGATCATCGAGCTCCCGCCGCATCAACACCCGTGGTACCTGGCGGGGCAGTTCCACCCGGAGTTCCGATCTTCCCCCCGGGCGCCCCACCCCCTGTTCCAATCCTTCGTCAGCGCCGCCCTGAAAACCAAGGGCGAACTATTTTCTTAAGAAGCCGGGGGGGGAATAAGGGAAAATTCCTGGGGGACATCCCCGCCTTCGCGCGGGACAAGCTTTGAAATCTGTCCCCCAGACCCCCTCCCGGGGGTTGGGAACCCCCTGGTAGGGCGGGCTTCCAGCCCGCCATCCGATGGTGGCCAAGATGGCCGGCCTACCCGGTCAAACCTTTGGCTTGGCCTTACCCGCGCTTGGAGGTTAGGTGAATTGAAATCGTCTGTTTGGCGCGGCCATGCCTCCATCCCTCGGTGAAATTTGCCTCTTGCGATAGCGGACGGCCCTTCAGGGCCGCCCGCTATCGCGAAACGAAAGTTTTCGAGGGGGTCTGGGGGACAGTTTTCAAAATGTCCCCCAGGGTTTTCACATCATGAATCTTTTCAAAGCCTTTGACATTCCTCCAAAGTCCTCTGTCGCCATCGTGGGCGCGGGGGGGAAAACGACCCTCCTTTACCGTCTGGCGCGGGAAATGGCCCCCGAGGCGGCGAAAGCGGGCGGAATCGTTCTCATCACAACGACCACGAAGATCTTCCGGACCACAGAGGAAGAGGCCGAAGCCGTCATTGTGTCCGCCGGCCTGGAGGAAGCCCGGAAGCAAATCCGGAAGGCCGCCCGCAAAGACGTTCGCGTCGTCCTGGCCGCGGGGTCGCATGCCGATCCCCGTTACGGCCGGGACAAGCTGGACGGAATCCCGCCGGACTGGGCGGGTCCCCTCATTGAAATGGACGAGGTGGCGTGGCTGCTGGCCGAGGCGGACGGCGCCCAGAGGAGGCCCCTCAAGGCCCCGGGGGAGGGGGAGCCCGTGTGGCCCCGTCCCGTCCATTTGGCGATCGGTCTTCTCGGCCTCTCGGCCCTCGGCCGGCCCCTGGACCGGGAGTCGGTCTTCCGGCCCGAACGGGCGGCTTCCGTGACGGGGCTCGCCGAAGGGGAGGCCATCGGGCTGGACGCCTATGGCGCGCTCCTGGCCCGGCCGGACGGCATCTTCCGGGGATGTCCGGAAGGGGCCCGGCTGATTGGGTTTCTCAATCAGTCGGATGAATGCGGCCGGGTTGTCCCCGCCGGGGAGATTCGTTATATACTAAGAGGCTGTAATCTCGTTCAACTGGAGTCGGTTTTTTCCGGGAGTCTGGAGCGGGACGAGATTCAAAGGGTGCAGGTCGGATGAGCGCGGCCGAAAACGCCGTATGGCGATGGGCGCGAATCCGGCCGGACTCGACGGAGTATCCGAAAAAACCCGCCGCGGGCGGCGCGTGAGCGGCCCATCGGGCTGGACCGCGATCCGGACGCGGGGGGAAGAAAAGCGGAGGAAAGCATGGTCGACATCTACAAAGAGATCCAGGAGATTCTGGACAAAGGGGAGGACGGCGCCGTCGCCTCCGTGGTTGCGCGAAAGGGCTCCGCCCCGATGAGCGCCGACGCCAAGATGATCATCTACAAGGACGGCTCCATGAAGGGGACGGTCGGGGGCGGCTGCCTGGAAGCGGACGTCTGGGCCGAGGCCAAGCGTGTGTTGCGCAAAGGCGGCGCGGCCAAGATGAGCTTCGACCTCACCGAGGCCGAAGCCGGAGAAAGCGGCCACATCTGCGGCGGCATTGTGGACGTCCTGGTCGAGCCGCTCTCCAACTACTCCTCGGAAATCCTGTCCGAGATTGTCCGCATTCGCGCGGAAGGCGGCCGGGCCGTCCTGGCCAGCGTGATCGGCCGGAGCGACGGCAAAGCGCCCGGTCCCGGCGACCGGATGTTCATCTACAGAGACGGGACCGCCCTGGGGGTCATCGGGGGCGTCGAAGAGGAAATCGTCCGGTTCGCCGCCGAGGTCCTTCACAACGAGAGGCCGGACAACAAGACGTTCACCGCCCCCGGCTCGGACGTGGCGCTCGAGGTGTTCTTCGAGCCGATCATCACCCGGCCTACGGTGTACATCTTCGGCGGCGGGCACGTCTCCAAGCACATCGCCAAGGTGGCGGACGTCGCCGGGTTCCGCCTGATCATTGTCGAAGACCGCGAGTCGTACGCCAACAAGGAGCGCTTCCCCGAGGCCGAGGATTTCGTCCTCGTCGAGGACTTCGAGCACCTGGACGGCGTGATGCCGGAAATCGATCCGACGGACATGACGATCATCGTCACCCGGGGCCATCAGTACGACGAGGACATCCTGCAGTGGGCCTGGGACAAGCCCTTCCGGTACATGGGGATGATTGGGAGCCGGACGAAGATCCTCGCCACGTATCGCCACCTCGAAGAAAAGATGGGGGTTCCCCGGGAAGAGTTCATCCAGCGGGTCCGGGCGCCCATGGGCCTGGAGATCGGCGCGGACGTTCCCGGCGAGATCGCCGTCTCCATCGTCGCGGAGTTGTTGCTTGTCCGCAGGCAGAGCCTCATCCGGGACCCGGAGCTGATGGGCCGGCCGAAGAGCGCGGCCCTGATGAAGCTCGTCAAGAAGGACCAACGGGTGGGCGTCTGAATCGGGGGAGGGGGGAGGATAAATTTTCTCCGCGCGGCTTGAGCGGATGGGAAAGCCGAAAACGAAGCTTGATTGGACCCACCTTCGAGGGCTCCTGAACGGGGCCCTCGGTCTTTTGTTGCCCGCGTCCTGCGCCGCCTGCGGCGACGGGATCGGGACGGCCGTCCGGGCGTCCGCCTCCTCCTCCAGGGTGTGCGCCGGCTGCTGGGACTCGATCACCCTCCCTAAACCGCCCCTGTGCCCCCGCTGCGGCGTGCCCTTCTCTTCCGCATTCGCCCTCACGGATTCGCCCGGCCACGTTTGCGGAAAATGCCGCGATCTGGAGCCCGCTTTCGACTCCGCCCGCGCGGCCGGTCTGTACGAGGGCGCGCTGCGGGATATCATCCACGCCTACAAATACGATGGGGTGAGCGGCCTGTCGGCGACCCTGGGCAAGCTCATGGCCGGGCATTTTCGGGACCGTTTTCCGGACGAGGTTTTCGACGTCATCACGCACGTCCCCCTCCACCCGAAGCGGTTTCGCGAGCGCGGCTTCGATCAGGCCTGGTTCCTGGCGCGCGTCCTGGGGAGGGTTTCGGGGATTCCGGCGCGGCCGAACCTCCTGGATCGCACAAAATGGGACGCTCCCCAGTTCGAGCTCACCGAGGTCCAGCGGCGGAAGAACGTCCGCGGCGCCTTCATCGTCCGGAAGCCCCGCGAGGCGGAGGGCCGGCGGATTCTCCTGGTGGACGACGTCCTGACCACCGGCGCCACCGCCGCCGCCTGCGCCAAAGTCCTGAAGCGGGCCGGGTCGGAATCGGTCCACGTCTACACCCTTGCGCGGACGGCTTGAGGCGTTGCGGGGATGGTCGTTTTCGCTGGCCAACCGAATGGGGACAACCGGATTTCACTCACGGGAAAGATTTTTGTGTAGTTTTTGACCCAAGATGTGGTGTTGGTGCCATGTTATTTCCGGATATCTTCGATTTTTTCTTAATTTAAGGTTTCGTCAATTGGCGAAATCGTTGTTTAAGCTTTGTCCTGTTTCATTAAATAATGGGCGTTTCACACTTACTTAACCCGCATTTCTCACCAACGCGAGCGCCCGAACGGGGTAGGTCGAGCGAGCGGGTTGTCTATCAATCGTTTGCCCGGCGGACGGGCATCGCCCGGGTTCCAACATCCTGTTTTCCACGGGCGTGTGACGGGCCGGGACGGGGTAGGCAGTCGCTACGACGAAATCCCCCGCGCACCCGTAGGGGCCGAAGCGCCGTTCACTCATCCAACACCACCTCCACCCGCCGGTTGAGGCGTCTGCCATCGTCCGATTCGTTGGACGCTACCGGTCGGGATTTGCCCTGGCCCACGGCCTGGAGGTTGGAGCGAGGCACTCCGTATCTTCCGATCAAGTGACGGACAACGGCTTTGGCCCGCTCCTGCGACAGCCTCCGGTTATAGGCATCGCTCCCTTTCGCGTCGGTGTGGCCCTCAATCCGAAACTTCATCCCGCGTGTGCGCGTCAGGGAAGATAGAGCCTTTCCCATTTCAGCCAGTTGAGCGAGGGACTCCCGTTTCAGTTCGGCCGCGTTGAAGTCGAAGAGGATGTTCCGGAATGTGAGCCTGCCCTCGCGGGTCCCGCCGATCCCCATCGTCTTCACGCGAACGAAGTGGGAGACGATCTCCCTGGAGGAACGGAGCCCGCCGGCCTCGGCCTTCGCGGTCTCCGCACGGGGCGCCCTCTCCGGTGTTCTTTGGACCGGGGCTCGGCGCGCCTCGGTCCTGGGCCCGGTACAACACGGCCAGGTTGTTGAGGGCCGTGGCCACCTGGGGATGCTGGGGGCCGAGGGCTTTCTCACGGATGGCCAGGGAGCGCTTGTAGAGCGGCTCGGCCTTGGCGTAGCGGCCCTGGGCTTGGTAGACCAGGGCCAGGTTGTTGAGGACCGTGGCCAAATGGGGATGCTCGGGCCCTAGCGTTTTCTCAACGATGGCAAGAGAGCGCTTGTAAAGCGGCTCAGCCTTGCCGTATTCGCCCTGGGCTTCGTAGAGCGCGGCTAGGTTGTTGAGGCCCGTTGCGACATCGGGATGCTCAGGTCCCAGGGCTTTCTCTCGGATGGCCAGGGAGCGTTGCGCCAGGGGAATTGCTTCCGCATACCGACCAGCCTGATACGGGCGACCCACTTCAGCATCGAGACGGTCTGCTTCTGTCCCTGAGCAAGACAAGAGGGCAGGCAGAACTGCGGCGAGTAGGAGAACTGCGAGGCTCTTTTGAATAAGGCGCATGGCGTTCCCTAAAGAGATAGGGAAGTGCAAGGGTGTGCGCGCTGAGGATGTGAAAGTGATGGACCGCCCCTGGGTTATTGGACACTCGGGTGAGGGTATTCGACCTCATGCGGCCTCCGCAACTTGAGCGAGTTTTTCCTGCCTTGCCTGGGCCGGCGTTCGGTAGCCGTAGCCCTCGAGAATCCAATGATGGTTGTACAGGTTCTTGAACTCAAGCAGCGCCCACCGCAGTTCCTCTACGGTGGCGAAAGAGCGCACCCACAGGAGATTCTCCTTCAAGATGCGGATGAACCACTCACAGTAGCCATTTCCCTCGGGCGCCCGCACGAAGCTGGGCGAACTGGTCATGCCCAGGTAGGCGATCTCCCGCTGAAAGTCATCGGACAGATAGGCGGGGCCGTGGTCGTGACGAACTTTAAGCCCCTCGGCGACGTCCGCCTCCAAGCCGGCGAAGCGCTCGGCGACCCCCTGCCGGATCGGCTCCAGGGCCTCGAAGCGGTTGCCGCTCTTGGCCGCATGGATCCCCACGCAGTCCACCGAGCAGTGATCCACCGCCACGAACACCGAGGCCACCCCCTCCTCGGTGGTCACCGTCGTCGTCATGTCCGTGCCCCACATTCGGTCGGGCCGCTCGGTGCGGATGGTCCCGTTGTGGGCCTTGGGACCTCGGGGTTTGCCCACCCGGTGGGGGGCCTGAAGCCCCGCCTCCCGCATCAGGCGACGCACCCGCTCCTTGCTGGTGCGGATGCCCGCGAAGCGCAGCCTCGCCCACACCTTGCGGTAGCCCTCGCCATGGAAGGGAGAGTCCTCCAGGACCTGCCGGATGTGGCCGAGGAGTTCCGCATCGGTGCACGGGCCCACAGGGCCGCGCTTATTGGGCGTGGGGCGTTCATGAACGGGGACCGCCTCTCGCCGCCGTTGCGCGTAGACCGTGGAGCGCGCCAAGCCCCAAAGGGCGCACACCCGCTTCAGGCCGTAGGCTCTGCCCGTGGAGGTGAAGCGGGCCTGACTCATCGCCTCCACCTCCTGCCGGCTAAAGGGCGGCCGGCCTCCAGGCGGTCGATCTTCTCCCGCAGGACCTCGCCCTCCATCGTGAGTTCGCCCACCTTGGCCTTGAGCCGGGCGTTCTCCTCGTCCCGCTCATCCGCCGGGCGGGCTTTGAGCGCCGCCTCGCCCCCGCGAAGGAACGCCTCGCGCCAGGCGGAAAGCCGAGCCGCTGTCGTGCCCAACTCGCGGCAGAGCGTCTCCAGGCTCTCGCCCCGCAAAAGACGCAGGACCGCCTCCCGCTTGCGCTGGCAGGAGAACCGACCCCGCTCACTGCGATGCCCTGGGGCCTTGGCTCCGTTCGCCCTGCGGGCGCCCTCCGCCAAAGCCCCCTCTTGCTTTTGTTCGTTCATCGCGACACCCCTTTCTCCATGAATCATGGATCAATCGAGTGTCCAACAAAACCCTAGAGCGGGGGAAAAGATTCTTGTGGGTTTTCATCCCCGCCTCACGCTTTTGATCCAGCCGCCCACCTGGTTGCCCACCTCCATACACTCATTGCCGGCGTATTCGTATTGCCGAAGACTCAGGCACTTGAGGTCCTTGCTCAAACGGATCAGGAACCGCATGGATTCGAGCTTTCGATTGATGTCTTCCAGGATTGGGCGTTTCTGCTTGCGGTAAGCGGCCTGAACCAGGTGTTCGAGAATCGCGAGGGCTTCCTGTTGAATCTTCCCGCCCAGCGAATAGCGGTATGTCTTCGGGTATTGTGAAGTCCGTTCAAAGATCCAAACCAGGAACCCATAGAATCGCTCGACGATGACCGGCGATTGCCCCATTACCGTTAAATTTCATACCCCCCGTCTCAAAAAAGTTCACCAGGGGGCTACGCCCCCTGGGACCCCCAAAAGGGTAAAAGTGATCAAGGGTTACTTATTTGAAGACTTGGCGCAATGAAACGAAATCCTGAAGTCCCGGTCGACTGGCCGCCCATTGTTGCGAGCCGCCGCGCGGAAGTTCGCCGTACCGCCGCCGTACCAGGAACCGCCGCGCCAAACGCGCCCGCTGCCAGAGGCCGGTCCTTTTGGATTCCGATCCGGGGCATTGGCGTAATAATTCTTTCCGTACCAGTCCGCCACCCACTCCCAAGTGTTCCCCGCCATGTCCACAGCGCCATACGGACTCCGGTGCGTGTTGTACGTCCGGTCCACAGGGTGCGTCTTACCGCCGCTGTTCTTATCCCAGATCACCTTTGAGCCATCCCACTGACTCCCCCAGGGATATTTCCGGCCGTCCACGCCACGAGCCGACTTCTCCCACTCCGCCTCCGTCGGCAAACGCTTTTCCACGGACTTGCAATAATCCCGCGCTTGAGTCCACGTCACGCCCACCACAGGCTGGCGAGCGCCGTTGAACTTGGCGCCGAAATCCTTGTCCGGCGTTCCAAACCTCCGGAACCGGGCGTTCGTCACCGGATACTTGTCGATGAAAAACTCATCCAAATAAACGCGGTGGCGCGGCTTCTCGTCATCGGACTCGTTGCTTCCCATGATGAACCAACCCACGGGCACCTTGACCATCCCGCGGGGGATTGGGTCAACAACAAGGACGGCCATCAGCCGGTTGCTCCGACGGACGGAGATATTCATCTTCCGCTCGAATGGCTTGTAGCCCGCCTTCACGACGCGGATCACCTGAGGCCCTCCGGGAACCGACGCGATCAGGGGCGTCCGACCCACCTTCTTCTTGCCCACGAAAACGTCTGCCTCCAAGGGCTCGGAGACGACCTTGAGCCTGCCCCGCATGACCTCCAGCTTGAGCTTCAACTGGCCGATGTCATCCCGCGGAACGCTCACACCTTTCGACGCCACCATGTAATTGCCCTTCCGCAACCGGACCCTGCGATTCCCGGAAGGGATGCCTTCCAGAAGGACCGGGGTCTTTTTCCCCGTGTCCCGGCCGTCGATGAAGATCCGCGCGCCCGGAGGCTCGCTGACGATGTAGAGGTCCCCCGTCCCCGCCGACGCGGCCCTTTCGGGCTTCCTCTCTCTCCGGCGCGGCTTTTGAGCGGGGGGCTGAGCCGGACGCTTCCGATTCCCCCGCAGGACATCGGCCCTCGCGACACGGTAGTACCGGGGGGCGAGCCTGCCGTCGGCCAGGTCCCGGACGACCTGAAGGAGCCGGTTGTCGCCCTCGCCGTCGAGGACCTTCCGGGCCTCCTCGTACTCGGACCCGGAGACGCGCCGCTTTTGAAGGAGGGCGAGAAGGCGGGCCTGCCGCTTGCGGAACCGGGGCAGGACGCCCGGGTTCAGGCTTACGAGGAACCCCGCTGAGAGGCTTTTTGTGATGAGCTGCGGACGCTGGCGGTTTCCGCGCCGGATGGCCTCGTCGGTCACGCGCTTGCGGACATGCGCCCAGACCTCCTCGAGATCTACCGCGCCGTCCTGATTCACGTCGGCTTTGCCCTTGAGGGCCTGGACAAGGTAGTAGGTGAAGACCCCCTGCCCAAGGTCCTTTGATTCGAGCGAAAGCTCCTTGCCGTCGCTGGCGGTGATCGTCACCCGGCCCGCACCCTTGAACTTGGCGAAGAAATCCTGATTGAAAAGCGCCTTGGGCCTGTCCTCCTTTTTGACGATGGCGGCGGAATAGCACGAGTCCAGGAACGTGATGAGGCGCTTGGCGCGGACCCGCCGAAGCTGGCGAGTGATGTAGGCGTTGCCGACGGCCATGTCCTCCGGCCCCGCGCGGCGGCGAAGCCACGTGAACCCCCTGCGGATGCCCTTGGCCGTCGCTCTCTCGTCGAGAAGCAGCCGGACGTTCTTCTTCGGGAACCGGCCGTGATTGGGGTCGGTGAGGACCGCGTACATGGCCTTCGCGTCGGCGGCGCTGTAGTTGAGGCCGGGGATGCGCTTGTCCTGGTGGCGGCCGATCCCGATGAGGAGGGCGTAGCGCTCGCCCCGGGCCATCTCCTTCCGGACGCGCGCGGGCAGGACGCCGATGTCCTTGGTCTGCGCGAAAGCGGGGCTCTGCGAGAATGCGGGCGGGGGGGTGGAGGCGGCGAACGCCCACACCGAGAGCGCGACAAACACCCGACACGGCAACCACTTCATGGAACCCCGCTCCCCATGCGTGAGCCTTTGCAACCTATGAACTTTGGACAATCAGGATCTTAGAGAAAGTTCATGCGAATTGTAAACAGGAAATCGGTCGGGGGGTCCCGGCCTGTCAGACGCCCGCACGGAGAGCGGGGTGTTTCAGCCGGGCGACTCCCTTGCATCGGATAATGGATTGAAAGGCAACCCGTTCACCGACCTTTACGAGAATGAAGATTCTCTTTGGAAGGAATGCGGGTCACCCCCCTCGGGAAAGGGAAATCGCTACGACCCCCAGGAAGACCACCACGCCCCCCGCGGCCAATTTCCAGGTGACCCGCTCCAGGTCCCGGAAGAAAAGGCGGGCCACCAACATCGCGAACAACGGAGAGGTGAATACAAGCGGAGCGACGAAGCTGACCGACTCCGAGCCGAGGGCCTCGTAAAAGGCGAAAAACGCCGCGGTGTAGAAGAAACCCGCGGCCACGAATAGGCCGAAAGCGCGCCGGCTCACACCCCAGCGGTCCGCCCGCGGGAGAAATCCCTGCACGGCCAAAAGGACGGCCAGAGCGCCGACGCCGGCCAGAAAGGTTCCCAAAACGGGGTTCGGGAGGGACCGCATCCCGATCCGCATGAACAGGGGCATCATGCTGAAAAATACCGTGGGCAGAAGGCCCAGCAGAGCGGCGGCGGGGGTGATCCGGATACTGGTCTTTTCCATCGTAAAGCTCAGCACCCCGAGAAAAATGAGGATGGCCCCGAGGACCACCCAGCCGGTGGGCCGCTCCCCCAGAAAGGCCACGGCGAAGAGCATGCTGAGCAGGGGGCTGATGGTGACCAGAATCGAAGCCCTGGAGACGCCGATGCGCCGAAGGCTGAAGTAGAACAGAAGCCGGCCGGGCGCGGTCGCCGCGGCCCCCATCGCGAGGTACCAGCCGATCGCGGGCCACAAGGGCCGCCCGCCCAAATCCTGCGACAGAACCGGAAACAGGAGCAAGAGGACCATGGTGGAGGATGAGATGATGGCGCCGGTGAAAGGCGTGCCGGACCGGACGCCCAGCCGGATGAGGGTGTCCCCCATCCCGAACGCGAATCCACATAAAATCGCCCAAAAGAACCCCATGTCGGAAACTTGGCCTCTGTCATCAGGATTGGATGGGAGCGGCGCGCTCGGCTCGGGCGCGCGTGGCTCAGTCCCGCCGCCGCTTCATTATGCCACCTTCCGGAGCGGCCGGGGGGAAGGCGCCGCCGGAAAGTTCGAACTCACGTCTTTCCACGCCCTCCTCCCCTCACGAAGCCTGGATTGCCATGCCGGGCGCCGCGTATGATCACGGGCATGCCGGATCCACCCAAAGAGGTCCTCCGCAACGTTTTCGGTTTTGAAACCTTTCGCGGCAACCAAGCCGAGATCATCAGCCACGTCCTTACGGGGGGCGACGCCCTGGTCCTGATGCCGACCGGCGGCGGAAAATCGCTCTGCTACCAGATCCCGTCCATCTGCCGGCCCGGCGTCGGGGTGGTGGTGTCGCCCCTCATCGCCCTGATGCGGGACCAGGTCGAGGCCCTCCGGCAGGTCGGCGTGCGCGCCGCCGCGCTGAACTCCACGCTGTCCCATGAGGAAGCGTCGCGCGTCACGCGGCAAATGCGGGACGGCGCGCTCGATCTCGTTTACATCGCGCCGGAACGCCTTCTGACGGACTCCTGCCTGAACCTCATCGAATCCTGCAAGGTGGCGCTGTTCGCCATCGACGAGGCCCATTGCGTCTCGCAATGGGGGCACGACTTCCGGCCGGAATATCTCCGACTAGCCGTGCTGCGCGAACGATTTCCCTCCGTCCCCCGGATCGCGCTGACCGCCACGGCGGACGGGCCGACCCGCCGGGACATCGTGGAGCGGCTGGGTCTGTCGCCGGATTCGGCCGGGGGCCGCGTGTTCGTCTCGGGCTTCGACCGGCCCAACATCCAATACCGCGTCGTCCCCAAGCAGAACCCGCGGGACCAGCTTCTCGAATTCCTCACCCCCGGGCACGAGGGCGAATCGGGGATTGTCTACTGCATCTCCCGCCGGAAGACCGAGGAGACGGCCCAATGGCTGTCGGAGCGGGGGTTTCAGTCCCTCCCCTATCACGCCGGACTGGACACGGCCCTTCGCGCCCGGAACCAGGACCGCTTCCTGAAGGAAGAAGGGATCGTGATGGCCGCGACCATCGCCTTCGGCATGGGCATCGATAAGCCGGACGTCCGTTTCGTCGCTCACCTGGACCTGCCCAAAAGCGTCGAGGCCTATTACCAGGAAACGGGGCGCGCCGGACGCGACGGGCTGCCGTCGGACGCATGGATGGCCTACGGCCTGGAAGACGCCGTGAAACAGCGCCGGTGGATCGAGGATTCCGACGCGGCCGAGCGGCAGAAGCAGGTCGAGCGCCAGAAACTGAACGCGCTCCTCGGATACTGCGAGACCACGCGCTGCCGAAGGCAGGTGTTGATCGAATATTTCGGCGAGGCGCACCCCGCGGCCTGCGGGAACTGTGACACCTGCCTGGAGCCGGTCGACAGCTTCGACGGGTCCCGCGAGGCGCAGATGGCGCTCTCCTGCGTTTACCGGACCGGGCAGATGTTCGGCGCCGGCCACGTCATCGACGTGCTGCTCGGCGGGGAAACGGAGCGGATTCAAAAATTCCGCCATGACCGCTTGAGCACTTACGGCATCGGCAAAGAGCGCCCCCGGGCGGAATGGCATTCCGTCTTCCGCCAGCTTGTGGCGATGGGGCTTCTCGTCGTGGACATCCAGGGCCACGGAGGATTGCGCCTGGGGGAGAATTGCCGGGAGGTGCTGCGGGGGGAGCGGCGCATCGATTTTCGCCGGGACCCGGTCCGCAAGCGGCGGGCGAAGGCCGGGAGAGCCGGCGCCGGAATATCCCGGGAGCGGGCCGAGCTGGACGGGCGGGCGGAAGAAACCTTGTTCGAGGCCCTGCGCGCCCGGAGGCTGGAGCTCGCGAATGAACAGGGCATACCCGCCTATGTTATCTTTCATGACAGCACGCTGATCGAGATGGCGAACGGAAAGCCCGGGAGTCTGGAAGACCTTCAGCAAATTTCCGGCATCGGCAAGGCGAAGCTCAAGCGTTACGGCGAGGATTTTCTCGCGGTCATCGCCGACTTCCCGGCCGGGGGGGGTGCGGCCCCATCGAAACCTTTGTGAGAAATCCAGCCTAGAGTTTCAACAGCCGCTTCGCGTTTTCTCGGAATATCTTCGGGTGAAGTTCCTCCTTGAAGCCCGCCCCCTCGAAGTCCTTCATCCACCGCTCGGGGGTGAGGACCGGGTAATCCGAGCCGAAGAGCACCTTGTCGCCCAAAGCGAAGTTCGTGTAGTGGACCAGGGAAGGCGGGAAATACTTCGGGGACCAGCCGGAGAGATCGATGTAAACGTTGGCTTTGTGCATGGCGACGGCCAGCATCTCGTCCTGCCAGGGCCAGGCCGGGTGCGCCCCGATGATCGTCAGCTCGGGGAAATCCGCGGCCACGTCATCCACGTAAGGGATGGGACGGACATACTTGAGCTTCAGGCCCATCCCCCCCGGGGCGCCCGCGCCGATCCCGCACATCCCGATGTGAAACAGACACGGCAGCTCCCATTCGGCGCACTTCGCCCACAGGGGATAAAACCGTTGGTCATTGGGAAAGAACGCCTGCTCGGCGGCGTGGAACTTCATCCCGATCAGCCCCAGGTCCCGGACCTTGTCGACCGCCTCCAGCGCCTTCTTGCCCTTCCACGGGTCCACGCTTCCGAATCCCATGAAGACGTCCGGATGCTTTTTGACGGCCGCCGCCACGTGCTCGTTCGAGACGGCCGGGGTGCCGAAGTTGCTCTCGCAATCCAGCGCCAGAAGAACGGCCTTCATGTTGAGCGAGCGGTAGTTGTCGGCCGTCTCATCCAGGCTGACAACCTCCATCTTCCTGCGGAAATACTTTTCGGCGTGATCGTGAAACCGCCCCAGAAACTTCACATGGGACTCATCGGCCGGGTGGACATGGATGTCGATCGCGGTCACTTCATCGGTCATGGGTCGATTCCTTTCCCGCGGGACGGCGCCGGCCGGACGCGGCGGGCGCGCTCACCGATCGGGTTTCGGGCGGTCAACCTGAAACCGCCGCGGCGGAAACCTCGAGGGGTTTCAGGTCTTCGGCCACTTTCAATTTCGGCGCCGTCATCTCCTGGAGCTCTTCGACCTCCAGCCCGGGGACGATCTCCCGCAGCAGGAGCCCCTCATCCGTCACGTCGACGACCGCCAGATCCGTGATGACCCGGTGAACCGCCCGTTTCGCCGTCAGGGGGTAGGTGCACGTCTTGACGAGTTTCGGCGAGCCGTCCTTATGGACGTGGGTGGTGAGGGCGATGAGATGTCGGGCCCCGGCGGCGATGTCCATGGCCCCGCCCATCCCGCCGAACGTGCGGCCCGGGGCACTCCAGTTGGCGATGTCCCCGGTCTCGGAGACCTGGTAAGCCCCGAGGATGCAGATGTCCAGGTGGCCTCCCCGGATCATTAAGAAAGAAACGTCGGAGGAAAAAAAGCTCGCCCCCGGGGCCAGCGAGACCGCTTCCTTGCCCGCGTTGATGAGGTCCTGATCCCATTCTTCTCTCGGCGGCCGCGCGCCGAACCCCAGGATGCCGTTCTCCCCGTGCAGCATCACCTGGAGGCCGGCGGGGATGTAGTTCCCCACAAGGGTCGGCATGCCCTGCCCCAGGTTGACGGTGTCGCCGTCTTTCACCTCCCGGGCCGCCCGGGCGGCCATCCCTTCTCTACTCAACCCAGCCGCGCTCATCATCCTCTCCTTCGACAATCCGCTGGACGAAGATCCCCGGCGTGTCCACGCGCTCCGGGTCCAGCGCGCCCGTTTCGACCCGCTCCTCGACCTCGATGATGGTCACCCGCGCGGCGGCCGCCATGACGGGATTGAAGTTCCGCGCGGTCATCCGGTAAATAACATTCCCCATCGGGTCCCCCCGCCGGGCCTTGAGGATCGCGTAATCGGCCGCGAGGGGGAGCTCCAGGACGTATTCCCGCCCGTCGATGGCGCGCACCTCCTTGCCCTCGGCCACCGGGGTGCCCACGCCGGTGGGGGTGTAGAACCCGCCCAGGCCGGCCGCCGCCGCGCGCATCCGCTCGACCAGCGTTCCCTGGGGGATCAGCTCGAGCTCCGTCTCCCCGGATTTCAGGCGCTCTTCAAACGCGTCACTGCACCCGGGAACCGGAAAACTCGCCAGGATCTTGCGGACCTGGTTGTTCCGGAACAGCATGGAGAGGCCGCGCTCCATTTGGCCCGCCGCGTTCGAGATGGCGACGAGGTCCTTCGCGCCCTGATCGGCCAGCGCCCGGGTCAGGTTCTCGGCCACGCCCGCGTCCCCGAACCCCCCGAACATGATGACCGCCCCGTCGGGGATGTCGGCCACCGCCGCCGCGCAGTCGGGATAGACTTTATCGATCATGGGACCCTTTGTTGAATCCGGCCGAATCGGCGTCCCGCGAACATCCGCTGACAAAGAGGAGCGAACGAGGGACACGCCTCCGGGACCCTGCCGTCCATCAAGGGGATTTTCCCACGAATCGGACCGCGATGGAAAGGGCGGCCTGGAATTCTCACCCACTTAACGCGGATTTCTCACAAAGAGAATTTTCAACTTCGGATGGGCCGGTGAACGGGTTTTCTTTCAATCCATTGCCCGATGCAAGGGAGTCGCCCGGCTGAAACACCCCGTTCTCTGCGCGGGCGTGTGACGGGCCGGTGCGGGGACCACCGATGAAGAAAAATAAATCTGTCCCCTTTTTCTCCTCCCTTAAGTCCACTTAATTTTCGCTTCCCCAGTTCCCATATAATACGAAATATAGACGAAATAAAAGGCGATCCACAAATTCCGCGGATTGAGCCGGGCCAAATATCTGGGGCGCGAGGCGGGATTCCTCATCGGGACCAAATGGCCCCTCACTCGGAATGACAATCAGGGGTGTCGATTATGGATTTTTCAAATCCGTGTAATCTTTGCAATCTGTGGATCAGAAAGATCTTTGAAAACGAGGCAAGATTCGTCGTCGGGGCAAAGCCCCTCCTGGATGCGGTTGTCAATGATTTTATGCTCCCAGGCATAAAAGCCTAGCGGCGTTGCCCCCCCGAATCAGGCCGAGGTCCTCTTCCGGGATGCCTGTCAGGGCGTTGACTGTCTCGACCGGGCGGGGGTCGGACATGAGGAACGGGTAATCCGTCCCCATGAGGACATGATCGGCCCCCCAGGTCTTGACCAGGTATTCCAGGGCGGGGCCGTCGAAGACCAGTGTGTCGAAATGGAGCCGCCTCAGAGAGTCCCCGACCGGCCGGGTCAGGTTCTCTCCGGTTGCCGGGCGGACTTCGACCATCCGGGCCAGCCGGCCGTGCTGGTAGGGGAGGAGGCCGCCGCCGTGGACGATCCCGATCTTGAGGCCGGGCAGCCGCTCCAGGATGCCGCCGAAGGCCAGGGAGGCCCCGGCGATGCTGTTGTCGATGGGGTTCCCCAGGGAGTTGATGAACGCGTAATCCCCCCGGCGGTCCGCCGCCGCGACTTGGTAGGGGTGGATGAGGAGAAACGCCCCGAGCGCCGCCGCCCGCTCGAAGAAGGGGAAGATGTCCGGGTCGTCGAGATTCCGGCCTCGGACGTTCGTCCCGATCTCCGCCCCCCGCATCCCGAGATCGCCCGTCGCGCGCTCGAGCTCGGCGATGGCCCGGGCCGGGTCCTGATGGGGAACGGCCGCCAGGGCCTCGAAGCGGTCCGGATGGGCGCGAACCGCTTCGGCGATGCAGTCGTTCTGGAGGCGCGCCAGCTTCTCACCGGTCTCCGGCTCGGTTTCGTAGAGCATCAGGTAGGGGACCGGGGAAAGGACATGGACATCCACCCCCGCCTCGTCCATCTCCCTCAGCCGGCGGCCGAGGTCGAACCCCCCCAGCCGCATCGGGCCGACCTTCCGTTTGTTGATGTGGACGAGGAAAGATTCCGGGGCGGACTCCTCCCGCCGGAATTTCCAGGCGGGGTCCACCGCGCTCATGCGCTCAAGGCATTCCGTCGTTACAAAATGGCAATGGATGTCGATGGCGCGGCCGTTGGACATTGCGCTGCCTCATCAGAAGCGGGACGCTTTCGGGACCGGGCTCAGGCGTCGATAAGGGGGTTCTCCCACTCGATTCCGTTTTCCCGGTCAAAATCCACCGAGCTGAGGTACTTGCCGTTGGGGTGTCCGGCCGGGTTGGTGAGGAGGTAGAGCAGGGCGCCCCGGATGGCCTCGACCGGCCGGGCCTCATGGTAGCGGTCCGGCGTTAGCTCGGAGAGGGGGAAATTCCGCGTGATCATCCGGCCGGGGCCGAGGGTGTGGGCGATGACGCCCTGGTCTTTGAACTCGGCGACAATTCCCTGGGTGATCCCCTCCACCGCCCATTTGCTCGACCCGTAACAGACGGCGTGGGGCACGCCCCTGTGGGCGAGACCGGAGCTGATGTTGATGATGTGCCCGCCGCCCCGCTGAACCATCTCGCGGAGCTCGGCCTGGCAGGACAGGAGGACGCCGTACACGTTGACCGTCGTGATGTCCAGCATCGTTTGGGGGTCGTTCTCCAGGAAGGGGCGGCGGGGACCGCCGATGCCGGCGGCGTTGACGGCGATGTCCAGCCCCCCCAGCGCCGCCGCAGTCTCCCGGGCCATTCGCCCGGTGTCCTCGGCGCTTGTGACGTCCGCCCGGATGGCCAGGGATTCGCCGCCCAGCGCCCGGATCTCCTCCGCCACCGCAGCAATTTCGGATTCTGTCGTGGCGGCGACCGCCACCGACGCCCCCGCCTCGGCGCACGCCAGAGCGCACTCCCGTCCGATCCCGCGTCCGCCCCCGGTCACAAGGGCGACTTTCCCCGAAAAGGGTTTCTCCGACGTGTTCCCGGTCATGCCTGTCCCCCCCTCCTCCCGCAGTGTGGTCCCGACCCCGTCCTGTCCGAGACGGGACAGCTTATCAAACCGCCCGGCGGCGGCCCACACGCGGTGTCGGCTTTCCGCACTCGCGCATCAACCCGTTAGACTTTCAGAGCGTCGTGCGCCGAAGAGGTTGCAATCAGCATAAACACTTCACCCGCAGCTTGGCCGGCGCGCAAGCGCCCCTACTCGCACCCCGGCCCTCGGACCTCGCGCGCGGCCACGTCGGCAGGGAGCAGAGAGGCGACGAACCCCTCGGCGTCGGCCGCATGGTTATCGAGCAGGGTCTGAAGATGTTGGAGGGCCTTCTCGCGCGTGCCCAGCCCGAGGCGGTAGAAGACGATGGGGTTCAGGAGCTTCATGTAGTAGTGGTTGGCGGCGTCGCGCTCCGTCGAGCAGGGGGCCGGCGGCTGGGCGATGGAGAGCGGGGCGCCGAAGGTTTCCGCGAGCCGCGCGAGAAGGGGCTCTTCGTGCAGGTCCTCCGGAATCTCCGGAAACCGTTTAACCAATTCCTGGACGTTCAAGGGGGGATCCTCCCAACGGTCGCCATTGTAGTTTCAATCGAAGTTTGATGACAGAAATTGTATCACAACGCCGCCGGTTTCAGGCGGTCCGTGGGAGGGGAGGGGGGGAATTGCATTCAGCCCGACAGGAGAAATTTCTGGGGCCCGGCCTCGGCCGTGGACAGCGGACCCTCGGCGGCCTATATTTTTTGTCTGGGAGGGCTGATGACAAACTTCCGGAGGATGAATCATGCCCAACGACGCCCACGCACGGCCGAGCGGTGAAGCGGAAGAGTTGTTGTACGACCCGGATGTCCCGACGCCCACGCACGGCGAGCGCGCGCGAACGCTGGCCGCCGCCGTCACGACGGGCGCGCTCTGCACCATCGCCAAGGACCCCGAAGGGTTCCCCTACGGCTCATTCGTGACCTTCGCGCTGGATGAAGGCGCCCCGGTCTTCCTCATCAGCGAGCTGGCCGAGCACACCAAGAACCTCCGGGCCGACGCCCGGGCCTCTTTGCTCGCGGCCGAGAGCGGTCAGGACGACCCACTGGCCAACGGCCGGGTCACCCTGGTCGGCCGATGCGAGATTCTGGGGGAGGGCGTGGAGCGGGACGCGGCCCGGAGCGCTTACTTGGAGTCCCTTCCCAACGCGGCGTATTACGCCGACTACAAGGACTTCTCTTTCTGGAAGCTTCGGGTCGAGTCGCTCCGCTACATCGGCGGATATGGCCGCATGTCCTGGGTTTCGAAGGAAGACTGGTTCGCCGGCCTGCCCGATCCAATCGCACCCCACGCCCTGGCGATCATCGATCACATGAACGCGGACCACGCGTCCACGATGGCGGAGTACTGCCGGGCGTTCTCCAAGGCGAAGGAGACGACGGCCGCTACGATGTCTTCCGTCGACCGATACGGGTTCGAGATGTCGGCCGAAACGGCGAAAGGGCCGCGGCCGATCCGGCTGGCGTTCCCGCAACCCATCGAGACGACCGAAGACGCCCGGCGCGAGATGGTCGCCCTGGCGAAACGGGCGAGTGAGATGTTGGCCCGGACCTGAGGCGGCCGCCCTTCTGGAACGGATCGGCGTCCGGGTGTAAAATAAAAGCAATGCCCCGTCACGCAACCCATGAAACAGGGAGATTTCCCAGATGGCCGAAACACTCGACGTCACCTGCTACGTTTGCTACGTCTGACCGTACGCCTACCGGGCCATGGAATGGCTGGAAAGATTGAAGAAATCCGGAAACGGCGATTTGGAAGTGGCCTACAAACCCTTTGTGCTGGAGCAGGCGAACTTCGCCTCGCGCCATGAGCCGGGCTGGAAGATCTGGGAAGACAAGCTCTTTCCCAGCCGGGACGTGCCGCCCCTGCTGGCGGCCCAGTGCGCCGCGAATCAGGGCGAGGAGGCCTTCCTGAAATACAACCAACTCCTGTTCCGCGCGCGGCACCAAAAGGAGCTGGACATCACCAACCAGCTCATCCTCCTGGACGTGGCGCGGGAGGCCGGCCTCGACTTGGAGCGGTTCTCCGAAGACATCCGGACCCGCGCGGGCGTCGAGGAAGTGGCCGTCCGGCATGAGGAGGCCGTAGCGAAGCACGGGATCTTCGGCGTGCCCACGCTGTTCTTCAACGGGGGCGCTCCGGTCTTCGTCAAGCTCGAAGAAGGGGACTGGGAGAAAAGCCCGGAGGCGGATCAGGATCTGCTGCGCGAGCTGCGCTCGGTGTCCGAGAAACAGCCCTTTATCCTGGAGATCAAGCAGCCTGAATCGGCCAAGCTGGCCGAGCGGTCCGCCAAGAAATACAAGCCCTACATGGAGTAGCGTCCCGCCTGCCCGTCGGCTTGCCTCGCCCGTCCACCGGGTAGGGCGGGCATCCTGCCCGCCCCGCCTGGACTTTCATGTGCGGCTCCGCACCCTCGCTTGATTAAACTCCAGTGGGACATCGAATTGATCATTGCTGATCTGGACCGCCCCTGGGTTATTGGACACTCGGGTGAGGGTATTCGACCTCATGCGGCCTCCGCAACTTGAGCGAGTTTTTCCTGCCTTGCCTGGGCCGGCGTTCGGTAGCCGTAGCCCTCGAGAATCCAATGATGGTTATACAGGTTCTTGAACTCAAGCAGCGCCCACCGCAGTTCCTCTACGGTGGCGAAAGAGCGCACCCACAGGAGATTCTCCTTCAAGATGCGGATGAACCACTCACAGTAGCCATTTCCCTCGGGCGCCCGCACGAAGCTGGGCGAACTGGTCATGCCCAGGTAGGCGATCTCCCGCTGAAAGTCATCGGACAGATAGGCGGGGCCGTGGTCGTGACGAACTTTAAGCCCCTCGGCGACGTCCGCCTCCAAGCCGGCGAAGCGCTCGGCGACCCCCTGCCGGATCGGCTCCAGGGCCTCGAAGCGGTTGCCGCTCTTGGCCGCATGGATCCCCACGCAGTCCACCGAGCAGTGATCCACCGCCACGAACACCGAGGCCATCCCCTCCTCGGTGGTCACCGTCGTCGTCATGTGCGTGCCCCACATTCGGTCGGGCCGCTCGGTGCGGATGGTCCCGTTGTGGGCCTTGGGACCTCGGGGTTTGCCCACCCGGTGGGGGGCCTGAAGCCCCGCCTCCCGCATCAGGCGACGCACCCGCTCCTTGCTGGTGCGGATGCCCGCGAAGCGCAGCCTCGCCCACACCTTGCGGTAGCCCTCGCCATGGAAGGGAGAGTCCTCCAGGACCTGCCGGATGTGGCCGAGGAGTTCCGCATCGGTGCACGGGCCCACAGGGCCGCGCTTATTGGGCGTGGGGCGTTCATGAACGGGGACCGCCTCTCGCCGCCGTTGCGCGTAGACCGTGGAGCGCGCCAAGCCCCAAAGGGCGCACACCCGCTTCAGGCCGTAGGCTCTGCCCGTGGAGGTGAAGCGGGCCTGACTCATCGCCTCCACCTCCTGCCGGCTAAAGGGCGGCCGGCCTCCAGGCGGTCGATCTTCTCCCGCAGGACCTCGCCCTCCATCGTGAGTTCGCCCACCTTGGCCTTGAGCCGGGCGTTCTCCTCGTCCCGCTCATCCGCCGGGCGGGCTTTGAGCGCCGCCTCGCCCCCGCGAAGGAACGCCTCGCGCCAGGCGGAAAGCCGAGCCGCTGTCGTGCCCAACTCGCGGCAGAGCGTCTCCAGGCTCTCGCCCCGCAAAAGACGCAGGACCGCCTCCCGCTTGCGCCTGGCAGGAGAACCGACCCCGCTCACTGCGATGCCCTGGGGCCTTGGCTCCGTTCGCCCTACGGGCGCCCTCCGCCAAAGCCCCCTCTTGCTTTTGTTCGTTCATCGCGACACCCCTTTCTCCATGAATCATGGATCAATCGAGTGTCCAACAAAACCCTAGAGCGGGGGAGGGACTCCCTCGCGTCGGGCAATAAATAGAAAGAAAACCCGTTCACCGGCCCATCCGAAGTTGAAAAATCTCTTTGCGAGCCATTCATAACACATTGAAATAAAGTTCTTTAAATAATGGGGATTATAAAGGTTTTGACACCAATTGAGTGAGATGTTGTACCACCAGGGGAAAGAGATCCTGGTGTCGGTGATTGTAACGGAATTCCATCTCCTTCAGGTAGAGGGGGAACCGCTCTTTGGACACCCCATGATGTTTGATGAGCCTCTCCTTGGCGTAGGCCCAAAAGCCTTCCAGGCCGTTGATGTGCACTTTGCCCCGACTGAAGCGCCGATCATGATCCACCCGCAAGTGGCGATAGCCGCAGAACATCAGGGCGTCATAGACCCGGTAGCGGTCGGTATAGACCACGCTGCCCCGACGGACCAACTTCACGGTGGAGGCCAAAAGGGTCTGGGCCTTGACGTTGCCGACCGCCTCCACCTTCACCCGGCCGCCCCGCTCCAATATGCCGAAAACAGGGACTTTACCCGCTGCGCCTCGGCCTCTCTTGCCCTTGCGCTTGCCCCCGAAGTAGGCCTCGTCCGCCTCCACCTCCCCTCGAAGAAGCTCCTGTCCCCCCGGCGTGCCGGCCACAAGACTGCGCCTGAGCGTCGTCACGGCCCGCAGCGCTGTCGGATAGCTCACGGCGAGTTGCTGGGCCATCTTGCGGGCCGAGACCTCCAGCTCAAAGAGCTTCACCACCCAAAGCCACTGCCGGGCCGAGAGGCGAAGTTGGCCCAGCCAGCGGCCCGTGAACGGCCCGAAGGTGTACCGACACCCAGCGCAGCGAAAGCGCCCCCGCGTGCCCAAAACGTAGCGTTTTCGACCCTCACAACGAGGGCAGATTTTACGCCCGTTTTTCTGACACGCCATGAGCAGATGGCGTCTCGCTGTAGCTTCCGATTTTACAAGGACTTCAAAGCTCTTCAGGTCCACGACACCAGCCTAATCCGGTGTCATATCTTTTACAATCGCCTCTTTTTAAGATGGACGAGCGCATGGAAACCCTCCTCGCCTTCTCCGGGAAATCCGAGTAATGGACGGGAACCCCATGAGATTCGGCCACAGGATCATCCTTATGGTTGCCCTTGCGGCCGGTGGCGTCGGCCTGGGCCTCCCTGTCTCACACGGCGCGGATCTCGATTGCGTCATAGAGCCGAACATGGTCGTCAGCATCAACAGCCCGGTCGAGGGCCTGTTGGAGACCGTGAGCGCCGGTCGGGGTGACCGCGTTCGGAAGGGACAGATTCTGGCGACACTCGAGTCCAGCGTGGAGAGGGCGTCGGTGGCGATCACGGAGGCGCGCACCCGGATGGAGGGGGCCATCAGGATGAATCAGGCCCGGTTGGAGATGAGCGCGCGGCGGTTGAGGAGGAGTCAGAAGCTCTTTCGCCGGGACGTCATCACGCCCCGAGAGATGGATGAAGTGAAGGACACGAAACGGCTGGCCGAATTGGGCTTGTTCGAGGCCATGGAAAACAAACGGTTGGCGGAGCTTGAGTTGGTGCACGCCCGGGCCGCTCTGGCGATGCGGATCATTCGGAGCCCAATAACGGGTGTCGTGGTCGATCGTTATTTGTCGCCAGGTGAATACGCCCGGGAAAAGCCACTGATGAAGTTGGCGCAAATCGATCCCCTCCGGGTGGAGGTGTTTACGCCCATCTCCATGCTGGGACGCATAAAAATCGGCATGAAAGCCCGGGTCAAACCGGAAGGTCCGTTCACTGGAACGTACGAGGCCCGGGTCAAGGTGGTGGACCATGTCGCCGATGCGGCGAGCGGAACGTTCGGCGTGCGTCTCGAATTGCCGAATCCCGGTTACCGACTGCCGGCGGGGCTCAAGTGTAAAGTTGATCTCGGTGTTCCATGAATCCGATGATTTTTATTCGCATGTGAGCTGAAGAGGGACTCGATTTCGTTGGGCTTGGAGTACCCGCCCCCCTGACCTTTCCCCCCGAAGCCGGTCCAGTTTGAGAGTTAGGATTTTCGGTGGTGGACTTGCCCTCGCTTTCCTGATTGTTACACGAATGATGTCGAAAGAGCGCCTCCTGCGTTTTTCGGAGACAACCTACTGAAAATAGGCCCCGCCGTTGACCAGAAGGCTCTGTCCGGTAACGAAGGCGCTGTCTTCGCCCGCCAGATAAAGGAGGGTCCCCGCAAGGTCGGCGGGTTCGAGGGAGCGCTTGAAGCATCGGCCCCGGTTGACCCTCTCGACCTTCTCGGGCGCCGATTCGAAGGGATCGTTCTCCATGGGGATGACAGCCGGCGCGAGGGCGTTGACGGCGATCCCGTAATCTCCAACCTCGCGGGCCAGGGCTCGGGTGAAGGCCAGAACGCACCCCTTTGATGTGGTGTAGGCAATCATCCCGGCGATGCCCAGATAAAAGGAGTGGGAGGAGATGTTGATGATCTTCCCGGTCTGTTGGGCCTTCATCGTCGGCAGAACCGCCTTCGAACACAAGAACATGCCCTTCGCGTTCGCCGCCATGATTTGGTCCCAGAACTCGACCGTCGTATCCTCAATGGAGAAGCGGGCGAATCGGCCGGCGATTCCGGCGTTGTTGACCAGGATGTCAATCCGGCCGTAGGCTTCCACCGTTTTTTGCGCCATGGCCCGCGTGCCGGCCTCATCGCTGATGTCTGTAGTCACGCCTGTCGCTTCTCCTCCCGCCTGCCTGACCTCATCGACCGCCTCTTGGGTGTCGGCGATGTCGGCGATAACCACCTTGGCGCCCTGCTCGGCAAGTGTGTGTACGTACGTTCGCCCGATGCCCTGGGCGCCTCCTGTTACAATGGCTACTTTGTTTTTCAGGCGCATTTTCCCCTCTCGATGTTAATGGTTCCCGGGTTCGCCCCGCCTTCTCCTTCAGCCGGGATTTCCCACATGCCCCCCCCCATTCAACCTTTTGACAGGATATTTTCGTAACCAACCCCGCTTTGAGCGCACGAACAAGGTTTTGCACTGATTCTGAATCAGTCATGAGCGCCTTTCCCGCCTTTGCCACCCTTTGCCGATACTTTCCATAACTAATTGATTATAGTGCTATAAATTCGACATCTGCTTTGCAGTTGCTTGCGTCGGTTTGCCGTGGTATTCTGTCTATATGGTGACTTATTGGTGACTTTTTACCCGAATGCTACCCACTGACGGACACTGATTTTGGAGGTGACTCGGGTGGTGACTTTGGTGACTTTTGGGGTGACGCAATGCTGACAGAGAGAATCATCAGGGACACGAATCCGGGGCCTAAACCGGTGATCTTGTGGGACTCGCAGGTGGCGGGCTTGGGCTGCAAGGTGTTCCCGAGCGGGCGCAAGGCGTTTGTCTTGTCGTACCGGATCGGCGGCCGGAAGCGACTTGCGACGTTGGCGCAATGCTCGGGAATGAGCCTGCGGGCGGCCCGCGAGAAGGCAAGCAAGGAGCTTGTACGAATCCGCGACGGCGAAGCCGATCCACTGGAACGGCGGCGGCAGGAGCGGGAGGCTCCCACCGTGAGCGACGCGCTGGAGCGATTCTTCACCGAAACCGCACCGGCGCGGATCGAGGCGGGCCGCATGACCCGGCGCACCGTGGACGAGTACGGGCGGCAGGCGCGGCGGTATGTCGAGCCTGCCCTGGGGTCTCTCCAGGTGGCAAAGGTCACTCGTCACCATGTCGAGAAATTGGCGACGAAGCTGGCGAAGACACCGACGCTGCGTAACCGAGTGTTGGCGTTCCTGTCGCGGATCTTCACCCTGACCGAACATTGGGAATGGCGAGCGCAACAGACTAATCCGGTTCGAGGGGTCGAGCGTGCCAGAGAGCAGGCGCGTGATCGCGTGCTCGCGCCGTCCGAGCTAGCCTCCCTGAGCGACGCGCTCAAGGCGCTCGAAAAGGTGCACCCGTTTCCGGTGGCGGCCATCCGCGTGGCGGCCTTGACCGGCCTGCGTATCTCCGAATGCCTCTCAATGCAATGGCAGGACATTGACTCCGAGACGGGGCGCGTGGTCCTGCCGAGCACGAAGACGGGGAGGCGCGTGGTGCCGCTCGCCGCTCCGGTTCTCGAACTTTTGGCCCGGCTCCCGCATGTCAACGAATGCCCCTGGGTCTTCGCTGCGGGACGTGGGGCGCACGTGTCCTACAAGACCGCTCGGGATGTCTTCGCGAAGGCGTGCGAGCACGCGGGGCTCCCGGACGTGCGGCTGCACGATCTGAGGCGGTCCCTGGCAACCGCACTCGCCGGGGCCGGGGTCAATGCCTACGTCCTGCGGGATGTCCTTGGTCATTCAACCCTCGAGATGGCCAACCGCTACGTCCGCCGGTCCAATGACGCCTTGACAGACGCCACCGAGCAGGCCGCCGCGATTACCGCCACCGCGATGGCCGGACGCCAACCGAGGAGGCGCCGTCATGGACGATAACGCAGCCTACATCGACGAACTGAAGCGCCAGTTTTGCAACGGCGAACCCCGCCGTGAGAAGGCCGAGTGGCACCTACAACGGTACGAGCAGGAAACGGACCCGAAGGAACGGGACAAGCTCCTCGCCTCCTTATGGAACTGGTCGCTGTCCCAACCGTGGGCTTGGGATACCTTAGTCGAGTTTTGCCGCCGGACGCCGAAGCTGACGCGCCATGAAAAGACGGCACCGATCCTCATAGACTTCGCCATGATGGCCGCGACGGGCCAGCGCACTAAACCAAAGAGCGGACCGGGACGCCCGGTAGGCGACATCAACGAAACGTTGGACATCTTAGTCACCGTACGGGTGTTGATCAAGGACTACGGCTACACCAAGACCGCCGCCTACAAGACGGTCTCGGAATGGTGCAACGAATCGGGGGGCAAGAAAGCCGCAAGAAGCCCCGACGCCATCCGAAAGATCGTGAAACAATTGACGGAAGCCAAGCCGTTTCCGAGCGGACGCAAATAGCCGGTTTTATTTCCCTATCCAAAACTCTCGTTAGCCGCCATGTCTTCCGCAAGAACTCGCAAGCGGAGGATGAAAATCATGTTCGACGAAAAAAAAATTTACGCACTGCGTAGTTATGGGCTACACTTCCCAATCTAACGCTTCACGGTTCCGGGCAGAGCTATTTGTGAACCTTGCCCTTTGCCAACAACGCCCGGCGTATGAAATCGCTTCCCATCGAATATGTCCGAAACGCTCAACATCTGCATTCGGGGATACTCCATTCGATTCACGATGAGATCTCCAGCCTGCGCCATATCACGTCTAAAATTCCGTTCTTTCACCGCGCCTAAAGGCTCCATGGTTATGATACCCGCCATAAGCGCATCGTCATTATCCAATACACCCTTGAGGGCGCGAACATCACTTATGTTGACGTTCTTTCCGCCCTTCACCTCAAGGGCCATGCTTTGCAGGTCGGGCTTATCGGGAAGCGGGAAGTAAAGGCGCCCGTCGATTCCACCGTCCGCCGTCCGCTTGGTCGTAACGAAGCCCTCCACCTCCTCGACGGCCCATTTTTGAAAGTGGTATTTGTCTCGCTCCCAAAGGTCTTTCGCGCCTTCCACGTTGCGAGGCACGCCGTCGATGGTGAAGTCCTCGCCCTCTACCAAGCCCAGGCGATGCTGTAGGCGCATCCGCGCCACGCGCTTGATGGCGTGAATGGCGATATCGATTCCGATCCACTTACGGCCGAGGCTATGGGCCGCCTCCATCGTTGTGGCGCATCCACAGAATGGGTCTAGAACCACGTCGCCTTCATTCGAGGAAGCCTTGATGATGCGCTCAAGGAGAGCGAGAGGCTTCTGGGTTCTGTAGCCGAGGCGTTCTTTTGATGATCCGGCCAGAATCGAAATGTCCCAGACATCACGAAGCGGCATGCCCTTCGTGGGTTCGTCCACGGGGATTTTTCGCGTTTTCGTTTCCGGATCGAGATACTGCGTTTTCCCCTTGAACCGCTTCAGGTAACTCTCACTGGCAGGTTCATAGGCGACATGAAACGTGTTTGTTTTTCCTTTTCCGTAAAACAGAATCACGTCGTGCATGGTCTGAAATCGGGAACTCTTAGAGGGCCATCGCTTGTATGACCAGATAATCTCATTCCTGAAATTCCGATGCCCGAAAATACTATCCATCATGATCTTGATGTAGTGGCTGGCCGTGGGGTCGCAATGGAGATAAACGCTCCCCGTGGGCTTGAGAATAGACTTCATCTGTAGTAATCGCTCAACCATATAGGAGAGGTAGGCGAGAAGGCGCGGTTGTGTGTTTCTCAAGGCGTTCATCCATAGTTTCCAGAATTGAGTCGTCTCATCGTCAAGGCCTGCCTCGCGCAACATAACGGGCATATGTCTAATGACACGCTGTCGCTCTTCATCAAGTGTCCAGAGGTCGCAGAACGCCTCTATTTGATCGGGCAAGGGCCGTCCAGTCTCATCCTTGTAAATGGCGTTGTATTCGCGGTTCGAGTTGAAGGGTGGGTCGAGATAAATGAGGTCTACGCTTCCGGCGCGCATTTCCTGCATGATGGTCAGGCAGTCGCCATAATACAGGCGATTCATGCCAAGGCCGCCCGCTTGATGAATGCAGAGAACAAGTCGGGTTGCTTGCGCGTGTTATATTTGAAGCAAGCCTCCTGAATATAGGCGTCAGCGTGCTTGAGGGTGTATTTGTGATGAGAGCCGTACCATGCCCGCTTCAGAAGGCTCCAGAAACCCTCAATCGTGTTCGTATGCTTGTAGCCTTCGACATACTGGACTTGGTGGTTGATGACCGCATGAGGTATGATTTTTCTGGCTCGGTTGTAGGCGGGATACTCATCCGTGATGAGCAGGGAACCCGCAGGGTCAACCGCCTTCTGTATGAATTTGAGGATACCCTTTCCGGATACATTATTGGCGACCTTCGCCACCACAGAAGCCCCGCGTTCCACCGCGCCGATGACGGGCATTTTGTCCGTTCCGCGTCCGCGCTTGCCCGGCTTGTCATCATCGCGCTTGTTGCCCTTGCGAGGCTTCCCGCCGATATAACACTCATCCGCCTCTATGATTCCCTGCAATAAGCCGCCATCAAGGGTCATAGCCTTTCGGATTCTCATCGCCAGATACCAAGCCGTCTTATGGTTGATTCCTAAATCGCGCCCTAGTTGATGCGAAGATACGCTTTTCTTGGCATTCAGGAGTAAACCAATGGCCAGAAACCATATCTGCAGGTCGATTTTCGTCTTTTGAAAGATGGTCTTTGAGAGAACATTGAACGAGGACTTGCAGTCATGGCAATTCCACCGGCCTATGCGATGTCCGTCCGCCTTCCGTGCAACCTGCATCCCTCCGCAATTCGGGCAATATGGCTCATCGCCAAAGCGGACCTTCTCAAGATGCTCGATGCAGGATTCGTGGTCTGGGAAGCGTCTGAAAATCTTTACCAAGTCCATTTTGTATCCCCCTTTGTGATCTGATACTTATAATATAGGGCATGGGGGATTATTCGTCAAGCCCAAAACTACGCAGCGCGTTACTTTTTTAGCAGCGCCAACGCGTTCTTCGAGTAGATCTTCTCCTTCTCGGCCTCATCGGCCGGGAGACCCTCGACGAGATCCACGCATGAATCGATTTCCACCCAGGGATAATCGCTCCCGAACAAAAGCCGGTCCGCGCCGAAGAGCTTGTAGAAATAATCGATGGCCGGCTGATACGAGGACACCGTGTCGAAGTAAAACCGCTTGAAATACTCGCTCGGCGACTCGCCGTCCAGGTGCTCGCGTCCGTTGGGCATGCTGCCCGTCAGGTAGTCGATGCGTCCCATCAGGTAGGGGATGGTGCTGCCCACGTGCGGGAGGACGAACTTGACGCCGGGAAACTTCTTCATCGTTCCGCTCATGATGAGCCGCAGGGCGGCGAGCGTCGTATCGAACAGGAAGCCCACGATGGGGATGAGGTTGTAGTCGGCCATCGCCGCCTCGGAGAGGACCGGGACCGTGGGGTGAAGGAAGATGGGGAGGTCCAGCTCCGCGCACCGCTCATACAGGGGATGGAGAGACGGGTCGTCCAGCGGAGTCCCCCGCAAATTGGAGTAGAGCTGGACGGCCTTGAAGCCCAGATCATTCAGGCAACGGTCGAGCTCTTGGAGTGAGCGGTCCATGTCGCCCAGCCCCAGGCAGGCCATCCCCCAAAACTTGTCGGGCTGCTTTTGGATGAGCTCGGCCAGGCAGTCGTGGGCCAGCTCCGCCAGGTCGTCGGACTCCCGACCTCCCGCCAGCTCCGGTCCGGGGACGTTGATGCTGAGAACCTGGACGTCCACCCCGGCCGCGTCCATGGCCCCGAGCTTCGCGTCCAGGTCGTTGATGGCCGGGGGAAAGGACAAGCCCGTGTGCCGGCCGGCCATGATAACCGTCCGGCCGTTTTTTTCCATGGCGGTGGGCGCCGCGCTCCGGGCCTTGAGCTTCTCGATCACCTTATCCGGATAGAAATGACACTGGACGTCGATCTTCATGGCGGTTCTCTTTTCGTTTCGGAATGGCCGAGCGGCGGAGGCCCGGTCCGCCCGGAGCGCCGCGGGTTCGGCGGGTTGTCAGATATACCGGGCCCATCCTCCGCACACCTCGACCGTCGTTCCGGTCATGTAGCTGTTCTTGTCGGAGACCAGAAAGGCGGCCACATTGCCGATCTCCTCGGGCTCGCCCCAGCGGCCCAGGAGGGTGAAATCGGAGAACATCCGGCGGACCTGATCCGCCGTCGTGCCCCGCACCTTGGCCATCATCTCGGCCCGCGGCCCCCAGGACTCGGTGTTCACGATGCCCGGGCAGATGTTGTTGACCGTGATGCCGTCCTTGCCCAGCTCGCCGGCCATGACCTTCGTGAATCCGATGATCGCCGTGTTGGGCAGGGTCGTCGTCAAGGCACCCGGCAGGAGCTGTTTGCCCGTCATGCCCGACACGTTGAGCACCTTCGCCCCGGCCGAATTCTTCAGGTGCGGGATCGCGGACCGGGTCGTCCAAACAAAGGCCATCAGGTTGCGGTTGATGATGTCGATCCACTGTTCGTCCGTCACGCTGTCGATCGTGCCCGGGATCATCCCGCCGACGTTGTTGACCAGAATGTCCAGCCCGCCGAGCCCGGCGACGACCTCGTCGATGAACTTGGCGCAGCCCTCGGAGGCGGCGTGATCGCACTGGATCCCCACGGCCTTGACCCCCTTGGCCTCCAGGTCCTTCACGGCCGCTTGAAGGCGCTCTTCTCCCCGCGCGCTGATCGCCACGTTGCAGCCTTCATCGGCCAGCGCCCGGGCGATGAAACATCCGATTCCCTGGCTCGCTCCGGAAACGGCGGCGTTCTTCCCTTTGAGTCCGAGGTCCATTGATATGTCCTCCCATGCAGTTCCTTAAGGGGGTGTGTCCGGGGCCAGCGGCGCCCTGAGCGGGCCGGGTCACCCTCTTCACCGGCATTCCGAGATGAGTCCCGCGAACACCGGGAGCATCACCCGGCGTCACCTCATGCTCCGTGTTGTGGCACTATCTCTTTATGAGCTTTCTGTCAGCGGACCCCTTCAAATTAACAGATTCCGAAGGACGGGGGCAAGCGGAGGGCGCATCACAGCCCGGGTGCGCCGGTCATGTTTTCGATTCCGTTTTTTGATAGAATGTTGTTTTCAGTGGGAAAATTCGCGTGAGAGGAGATCGGCATGACCAGGGCGAGCGAGCTCGACGCGGCAGTACAGACGTATGACAAACTGTTCATCGCGGGAGAATGGGTCGAGCCTGCCTCGGGAAAGACCTTCGAAAGCCTCAACCCCGCGACGGGAAAGACCTGGGCCGTGGTGGGGGAGGGTCTTGAGGAGGACATCGACCGGGCGGTGAAGGCCGCCCGCCAGGCGTTCGAGAGCGGCCCCTGGCCCGCAATGACCCCCAGCCGGCGAGGCGCGCTCCTCCGAAAGCTCGGCGACCTCACCTTGAAGAACGCCGACCGGCTGGCCCGCCTGGAGTCGCTCGACAACGGCAAGGCCATCCGCGAGACGGCGGGCGTGGAGATGCCCGCGACGGCCCAATGGTACTACTACTTCGCCGGCTTGGCCGACAAGATTGAGGGGACGACGATCCCCGTCGGCGGCGACTTCCACGTGTACACGGTCCGCGAGCCGGTGGGCGTGTGCGGGTGCATCGTTCCCTGGAACTCACCCTGCCTCATGGCGGCCTTCAAGATCGCCCCGGCCCTGGCGGCGGGCAACACGGTGGTCCTCAAGCCGGCGGAGCACACCTCGGTCACTGCCCTGGAGCTGGGGCGTCTGGTCGAAGAGGCCGGATTCCCTCCCGGCGTGGTAAACGTCGTTCCCGGCTTCGGCGAGACCGCCGGCGAGGCCCTGGTCCGGCACCCGGACGTGGACAAGATCGCCTTTACGGGCGAGACCTCGACCGGTCAGGTCATCGCGCGCAACGCCGCCGATACGCTGAAGCACGTCTCGTTCGAGCTGGGCGGCAAGTCACCCAACATCGTGTTCGACGATACCGACCTGGACGACGCCGTCACGGCTGCGATGGGCGGGGTCTTCGTCGCGTCGGGCCAGACCTGCGTGGCCGGCTCGCGGCTGTTCCTCCACGAAAAGATCCACGACGCCTTTCTGGAGAAGCTGGTTTCACGGGCGTCCAAAATCCGCGTCGGCGACCCCCTAAAGAAAGAGACCTAGATGGGCTCGCAGACGTGCGAGCAGCAGTGGAACAAGGTCCGTGAGCTGGTCCAAAGCGGAGTGGACGAGGGCGCGGAGGTCTTGACGGGCGGCAAACCCCCGGAGGACCCAGCCCTCTCATCAGGATTTTTCTTCACCCCGACGGTCTTCTCCAGGGTGAGCCACGACATGCGCATCGCCCGCGAGGAGATCTTCGGCCCGGTGGTCTCCACGTTCCGGTTCTCGGACGAGGACGAGCTGGTGGAAAGGGTCAACGCCGTCAAGTACGGCTTGGCCGGGGGCGTCTGGACGCGCGATCTGAAGCGGGCCCTCCGGGTCTCCCGGCGAATCAAGGCCGGCACGATCTGGATCAACTGCTACCGCAAAGTTCACTGGGCCGTCCCGTTCGGCGGCTATAAGATGAGCGGCTACGGCCGTGAAAACGGGCAAGAGGTCATTGACCTCTACACCCAGACGAAGACCGTGTGGATGGACCTGACGGAGAGCCAGGCGAATCCGTACGCCACATGACTGATTCCCGGAATCCCATTTCCCTTGAAGACGAGAAGGGGCATCCGACCGATGGCAAAAAAGGCAACACCGAAAAAGGCCCCACGGGCGAAACCATCCCGGCTGGATGGCGCCACCCTGCGGAAGTGGCACCACACGATGCTCCTCATCCGGAAGTTCGACGAGAACGCCGACCGTCTGTTCCAGGAAGGGCACGTGAAGGGAACGATCCACACCAGCATCGGCCAGGAGGCGACCAGCATGGGCGTGTGCGCCAACCTGAGCAATGAGGACGTCGTCCTCGCCACCCACAGAGGGCATGGGACGGCCATCGCCAAGGGGAGCGACCCCAAGGCGATGATGGCGGAGCTCCTGGGCCGCAAGACCGGCCTGTGCAAGGGCAAAGGCGGCTCGATGCACATCGCCGACCTGCCACGGGGCCTGTACGGCGCCAACCCCATCGTCGGCGCGAACCTGGTCATCGCCGCCGGCGTGGGTCTCGCCTTCCAGATCGAAAAGAAGCCCAACGTCTGCGCGGCCTTCTTCGGGGACGGGGCCTCCAACCAGGGGACCTTCCACGAGGGCCTCAACATGGCGGCCATCTGGAAACTGCCGGTGATCTATGTGTGCGAGAACAACGGCTACGCCGTCAGCTTTTCCGCGGGAAGGAGCACAGCCGTCGCCGACATTGCCGACCGCGCGCACGGGTACGACATCCCCGGCGTCGTCGTGGACGGCATGGACGTTCTGGCCGTGTATGAGGCCGTGCGCGAGGCCGTGGCCCGGGCCCGGTCCGGGGGCGGCCCCTCGTTGCTGGAGTTGAAGACGTACCGGTTCCGGGGACACTCCCGGGGCGATCCCCCGGCGGGCGTGTACCGGACGAAGGAGGAATTGGACTCCTGGTTGAAGCGGGACGCCGTCCTCCGGCTCGAGAAACACCTGAAAATGACGAAAAAGGAGATCGAAGCCGCGAACGCGAAGGCCGACCGGGTGATCAGCGAGGCCGTCGATTTCGCCCTGTCCAGTGAATTTCCCGCGCCCGAAGAGGCGCTGGAAGACATCTTCGCCTGAGGAAACCGCCATGCGCGAGATCATGATGTGGGAGGCCTTGAACGAGGCCTTGAGAGAAGAAATGAAACGGGACGCGAAGGTCTTCTGTCTCGGCGAGGACATCGGGCTGGCTTACGTGTGGTCGGTGACGCGCGGGCTGATAGACGAGTTCGGGGCGGACCGCGTCCGCGATACGCCCATCAGCGAGTCGGCGATCATGGGGGCGGCGGTCGGGGCGGCGCTCATGGGCATGAGGCCCGTGCCCGAGCTCCAGTTCAGCGACTTCATGTTCGTCGCCATGGACCAGATCTTCAACCAGGCCAGCAAGACCCGATACATGTTCGGCGGGCAACTTTCCGTTCCGTTGGTGCTCCGGCTGCCGAGCGGCGGGTACTTCAACTTCGGCGCGACGCACAGCCAGAGCCTCGAAGCGCTCTTGATCCATTCTCCGGGGCTGAAGGTCGTCATGCCCTCCGACTCCCGGGACGGCAAGGGTCTTCTCAAAAGCGCCATCCGGGACCCCAACCCCGTCGCCTTCTTCGAGCACAAGGCCCTCTACAAGATCTCGGGTCCGGTGCCGGAAGAAGAGTACACGATCCCCCTCGGGAAAGCGGACATCAAGCGGGACGGAACGGACGTTTGCGTCATCGCCCTGTCGTTCATGGTCACCAAGGCCCTGGCCGCCGCCGAGACCCTGGAGAAGGAGGGGATCAGCGCCATGGTCCTGGACCCGAGGACGCTCGTCCCGCTGGACAAGGAGGGCATCGCCGAAGCGGTCCGGAAGACGAACCGGGTGGTCATCGTCGAGGAGGGGTGCAAGACCGGCGGCGTCGGGGCGGAGATCTCGGCGGTGATCAATGAGGAGGCCTTCGACTACCTGGACGCCCCCATCGCCCGCGTCGCGGCCCACGACGCCCCCATCCCCTTCAGCAAGCCCCTGGAGGACTACGTCCTCCCGAATGAGGAAAAGATCGTCGACGCGGTCCGGAAGGTCATGGAAGGGGTTTCGGTGAGAACGTAAAGTCCCAGGGGGCGCTTTTTGAAAACCGCCCCCCTGGACCCCCCGGAAAACTTTCGTTTTGCGCAAGAGGGCGGCCCGATAGGGCCGCCCTCTTGCGCAACAGCAAAACTTTTCTCTGAGACAAGGAATCCGTTTTTCACCTTTTTATTCTTTTGGCAATTTCCTTACGTAGTCCTTCAAATCCCTGAACGGAACGATTTCACCTTCATCATGGGTGGATTGAAGTTCGATCCATGTGACGCCACAGCGCCTAAAAAGCAAACCATTTTCATCGTTTCAGCCCTTCCGCGATTCAATGAGTCGAAGCCCTCAATCCCCGCAGCAGTTCTCAAGGGGCACATGGCACTTGGCGCAGAAGACCTTGGCGTGCCGCTCGTGGACTTCGGTGGAACCGCACACAAGGCAAATGACGGCGGTGGGCCGAGCGGCTGGTGGATTCGGTTTCGTCGGAGGGGGCGGGGTCCGCGGCGGCCGGCGATTATGATCTGTCATCCGTTGCTCCACAGCGGGTCTGTCCGGCTACATTATAGCTTACACGGCGGAAGGCACGATGTCGGGAGGATCCGAGGGGACAGTTTCAAGGCTTTTTCTGAAGGGATGACGGCCCTCCGGAATTCCAGCAGGCAAGACCCGGCCGCTTTTTCCGCAAGAGACCGATATTGTCTTCGATCAGCTTCTCCAGCGGCGCGAGGCCGAGACGCCGGCTGATTGAAAGCCCCTCGCAGTACCCCCGCAACGCCTCGGACAGTTTCCCCAGCGATTTTTGGATGTTGGCGAGGTTGTTCAGCGACACGGCGACGCCACGCGCATCGCCGAGACGCCGCTTGATGGCCAGGGACTTTTCGTAAAGCCCCGCCGCCCGCTCCCGCCGTCCCCGGGCCTCGTGCAGATTCGCGAGGTTGTTGAGGCTCCGGGCGGCCGCCCGTTCGTCGCCCACGTCTTCAAATACGCCCAGCGCCGCACGGTGCAGGCGCAGGGCCTCGCCGATTCTCCCGAGCGACTCCCGAACGAGCGCCTGGTTGCTCAGGCTCTTCGCCTCCAAACGCCTATCGCCCAGACGGAGGGCGATGTGGCGCGACTTCTCGTAGTGCGTCAGGGCCTCCCGATACTTTCCCTGCTCAGCGAGGGCGTTGCCGAGGTTGTTCAAGGCCGTCGCGACGCCCCACGCGTCGCCGAGGCGGAGGGAGCGGGTCAGCGCCTCCCGGTGGAGCCTCTCCGCCGGGCCGTACTTCCCCCGGGCCTCGTGGATGAGACCCATGTTGGTCAAACCGGCCGCGACGTTGGATTCGTCGGCCCGGCGGCGAAAGGAGAACATTGATTCGCGATAGAGCCGCATGGCTTCGGAATACCGATGCTCCCGCTGGGCCAGCGCCGCCAGGTTGGCCCGGCTCCAGCCGACGCCTTGGCGGTCCCGTTTCTTCTGGAAGATCCGAAGGGCCCGCTCGAACGCCTTTCTCGCCTCGGCCGTCCGGCCGAGGTGAAATCGGGCGACGCCCAGGTCGTTGAAGGCCTCGCCGAACCGGGGATTGATCGTGACGGCCCGCTCCAAAAGGGCGATGGCGGCCTTCCAGCCCGCCCTTTTCCGCGCGACCACCGCCCGGGCAAAAAGCGCGTCGACATCCACCTCTTTGGCCGGAGGTTCCTTGGGAGAGACCTTCGGGCGCCGCCTGTCGCGGAATATTAGAACGCGCGCCGTTTTTTCTTTGGGCTTCGGAACCTCGCGGACAGTGGGAGCGGCCTCCTTCCGCGGCGGCTTCGGCGGGGAGATAGTCGGCGGGGTCTCCGCCGGCGCGCAGGCCGTGAGCAGATAGACGAGGAGAGCGGTTTTCCATGCGAAATCCAGTCTCCACCGTCGCATGGGATTCTCCCCCCCCTCCCCCCCCAGCTACGGGCGCACCGATCCCCGATTTCCGGATCGCGCCCGAGCGTTACATCCATGCGGATTTCTTACAGCGTTCCTTGCTATGATGAATTCATCGCATTCACCGCAACGGCGGGATCAGGCGCATCGGCCCGCGCCCGGGATTCCGTGGAAATTGCAGCCTCGTCACGGAAGGGGAGGAGCGCAATGGTCACCCTGTCGGCAAAACCGGAGCCGGTCACGATCGACCTCGATCGGACGGCCCTCGTCGTCGTCGATATCCAGAACGCCTTCGCCAAGAAGAAAGGGATGTTCGACCTCGCCGGGTTCGACATCTCGGGCGCGGCGCCGGTCATCGAGGTGAACCGCCGCCTCCTGACGGCGGCCCGGGAGGCGGGGGTGAAAATCGTCTACTTGATGATGACGTACAAGCCGGACCTCAGCAACGGGGGCGGGGCCCTCTCGCCCAATTACCATAAGGAGCTCGGGCTCGTCCTGGGTCGGAAGCGGCCGGAGCTGGAAGGACAGCTCCTGATCGAAGGGACCTGGGACTGGCAGGTCGTGGACGAGCTGACGCCCGAGCCGGGAGACCGGGTAATCCACAAGGCCCGTTACAGCGGATTCGCGGGGACCGATCTCGACGCCTGCCTTCGAGCCGAGGACATCCGGTATCTGCTCTTCACGGGGATCGCCACGAACGTCTGCGTTGAAAGCACGGCCCGCGACGCTTTCTTCGGCGAGTACTGGCCCATCCTCGTCGAGGACGCCATGAACCACTCCGGGCCGGACTTCAACCGGCAGGCCACGCTATGGAACTTCGAGCACGTCTTCGGTTGGGTCGCGCACTCGCAAACGCTTCTGGAAACCTTCGACGCGGCGGCGAAGCGAAAAGCAATGGAAAAAGCCGGGAGCGGCGCGTAACGCGAGCGGAAATGCGGAGGGAGCCACTCCCCCTTCAGCCGGGGGCGCAACCCACGGACCCTCCCCCGCCCCTTCCCCCTCCCGCCCTTCAGCGTCGGGATTTGACGGTGCGCACCTTCATGAGGTTCGTCGGTCCCCCTTGCGAGACCGGGGTGCTCCCCACGAAGACGACAATATCTCGGGGACGGACAAGCCGCTTTTGAAGAAGGTCCGCCTCGACCCGTTCGATCATCTCGTTGATCCGGCGGCCGACGGGTATGTGGAAGGCCGTGACCCCCCAATCCAGAGACAGCCGGCGGAGCGTGGCCCGGTCGGGCGTATAGGCGAAGATTCTCACCCGGGGGCGGTGCTTGGAGACCAAGCGGGCCGTCAAACCGGAACGGGTGAAGGCGACGATGGCGCGCGCGGGAGCGTCTTCCGCCGCCTGGCAGGCGGCCGAGGCCACCACCGTGGAGAGGGTGCGCACCCGGTCGGGAAAATCCCTGAAACAGGCGTCCGAGCAGCGCTCGGTCTCCCGGATGATCCGGGCCATTATCTTGACGGACTCCACCGGGTAGCGTCCGGTGGCGGTTTCCCCGGACAGCATGACCGCGTCCGTGCCGTCCAGGATCGCGTTGGCCACGTCGGAGGCCTCGGCGCGCGTCGGCTGGGGGTTCTCCATCATCGAAAAGAGCATCTCCGTCGCCGTGATGACGGCGTAACCGCGGACATTGGCGGCGTCGATGATCGCCTTCTGCACCAGGGGCACCCTTTCGGGAAGAAGCTCTACGCCCAAATCGCCCCGGGCGACCATGACGGCGTCGGTCTCATCTAGGATGGCGTCCAGATTTTCGACCGCCTGGGGTTTTTCGATCTTCGCGACCAGCGGGATCTTGCCGCCTTTCCTGCGCATGAGACGTCTTGTCGCCTGGAGGTCTTTCGCCGTGCGGACGAACGAGACCGCCAGGTAATCCACCCCGGCTTCCAGGCCGAAAGCCAGCCCCTCCCGGTCGCGCGGCGTGAGCGAGGGGATGGAGAGCGCGGAGCCGGGAAGGTTGATCCCCTTTTGGCTGTACAGCGTCCCGCCGTGCTCGATCCGGCAGCGGATGTCCCGGCCGTCGACCTGCCGGACCCGCAGGTGAATCCTTCCGTCATCGATAAGGATCCTGTCGCCGGGCCGGACGTCTTTCGCCATGTTGGGGTAGGTGGAAGAGATCCGCTGGTCGGTCCCCACCACCCGCCGGCCCGTCAGGACGATCTGCCGGCCGGCCTTCAGCTCGACTTCGCCCCCGGCGATGTCCCCGACGCGGATCTTCGGTCCCGGAAGGTCCAGGAGGATCGCGACCGGTTTGCCCAGGTCGGAGGCCGCCTTGCGAACGATACGTACGGTTCGGGCATGCTGCTGAACCGTACCATGGGAGAAATTCAGGCGCGCGACATCCATGCCGGCTTTGATCAACTGTACGATCTTCCCGGATGAGAAGGTCGCCGGACCCAGTGTGCAAACGATCTTCGCCCGCCGATGCTCCGCCATCTTGGACACCCGCCTTTCCGTGTGCCGTGGATCAGCGCCCGATGAGAAATATCCGGACGTCCATCACATTGGTCCGCGTCGGCCCGGTGATGAGGAGGTCTCCGAGCCTCTCGAAGAATGGGTAGGCGTCATTCCCGTCTAGGGCTTCTTGGGGATCCAGTCCGAGGGCCTCGGCCCTTTCGACCGTCGTCCCGTCCACGAACGCCCCGGCCGCGTCGGTGGGGCCGTCCGTTCCATCGGTCCCGGCGCTCAGCAGGACCGCCTCCCGGACGCCCGCCATCCCAATGCCGGCGGCCAGGGCGAACTCCTGGTTCCTGCCTCCCCTTCCCCCCCCCCTCCCCCCGTCGCGAAGGGTGACCGTCGTCTCTCCTCCTGAAAGGATGCAGACGGGCGGGACGGCCGGATTGCCGCTGGCCCGGCTCTCACGGACGATCGCCGCGTGGACCCGCGCCGCCCCCCGCGTTTCCCCCTCGACACAGGAGGAGAGGATCAGCGGCCGGTATCCCATCCCCTCGGCGGACTTTGCCGCCGCCTGAAGCGCCAGCATGTTGTTCCCCACGAGGGCGAAGCGCGTCCGCTGGAACGCCGGGTCTCCCGCCTTTGGGGTCTCCGGAAACTTTCCGGCGGCGCCGGCCTCGATGCGCCCGATCACCGACCGGGGCAACTGTCGCCGAATCCCCCGTCCCTCGATGATCTCCAAGGCATTTGCATAGGTCGTGCCATCGGGGACCGTGGGTCCGGAAGCGATGGTGTCGGGGTCGTCTCCCACGACATCGGACAGGACGAGCGAGACCAGCGCGGCGGGGGCGGCCAGGCGGGCCAGGCGGCCCCCCTTCACCCGGGAGAGATGCTTGCGCACACCGTTCATCTCATGGATGGTGGCGCCGGCGTCCATGAGGGCCTGCGTCGCGGCGCCCTTCTCCTCCAGGGACACCCCTTCCACGGGCAAGGGAAGCAGGGCCGAGCCGCCTCCCGAGACAACGCAGAGGACGAGGTCGTCTTTCCCCAGGGGTTCCAGGATTCGGACGATCTCCCCGGCCCCCGCCAGTCCGCGCTCATCCGGGATGGGGTGGCCGGCCTCCGTCACCCGCACGCGGCCGAGGGCGAGGGCGTGTCCTTCCTTGACGGTGACCGCGCCTCCCGCTATCCGGTCCCCCAGGATCTCCTCCAGGGCCTGGGCCATGGGGGCGGCGGCCTTTCCGAACCCGACGACGAAGACGCGCCGCGGACAGGGCAACGCCTCGCCGCTTACGTAGAGAACCTCGCCGTCCATCCGGAGATTCCGGCAAACCGCGTCGTAGGGATCCACCGCGAGGAGGGCCGCCTCGAAGATGGCCTTGGCGTCCTTGCGGAGTTGCTTCAACGAATCCTGAGGATCGCTCATCACGCCGGAAAATCTCTCCCGGCGATTCGACAGGAAATCAAACACAGGCCCATGATCATGTCGCCTTCCATGGCAGGGTTATTCAAAACGAGTGGACGGAATGAAACCTCTTCTCTTTGCAAGGAAAGCCATGGGAGCTACTCGCTGTCCCCGCCGGGCGCCTCGGGCGCGAGATACTTCCTCAGCTCGGCGGCCATCACATCCGGAATGACGTTTGCGCGCATCGTCCCGTCCTCCAGGACCTTGGCGCAGCAAATAACCAGCTCGACCGTCGCGAGGTGCGCCTCGTCCGCCGGACGGTGGATCTCATGGTGAAAATGGAAGGTCTTTTCAGCCAGTTTGAGGACCTTCGTTCTGACCTCGATGAGATCGTCTTCATACACCGGCGAGAAATGATCGCACTCCACGTGGAGCCGCGGCAGCATCGTGCCGGTCTCTTCGCCGATTTGTTTTCGGGATTTCCCTGATTTGCGGAACAACTCGATCTCCGCCTGCTCCGTCCAGTGAAAATAATTGGCGTGGTGGACGATGTTGGCGCTGTCCGTGTCATGCCAGGGGACCCGCATTTCCATGATGTGCATCAAGGGGCGGTCTCCGTATGGGGGACGACTTTCGGAGCGATGCATCCGACCCGACCCCCTCTCATCGAAATCTGGGCCGGAACGGGTCCGGATTCAACGGCGCTGCCGGATCTTCTCCAACAATCGATGGACGTCGGACTCCGTGACCCGCCGCGGATTGGTTGGCAGGTGGACGGACGTCAAAACGTCCCGGACAAACGCTTCCGGCTGAATCGGGCATCGTTCCGGGTCCGGCCCGGCCGAAGGCAGCTCCGCGCGGAAGCCGATCTCCCGCCGAAACGCCTCGACGCGATCGGCGAGATCGTCGGCCCCTTCGAGGTCCACCGTCCGGGCCAGCGCGCCGGCCCGCTTTCCCGCCGATTTCGCGTTGAACCGGATGACCTCCGGCAGAACCAGGGCGAGCGCCTCCCCGTGAGGGAGGGGATGATAAACACACAGCGCGTTCGCCGCAGCATGCGCCAGACCCAGGTGTTTGTTGCCCGCCGCGAGACCGGCCATGCTGGATGCGTACAACAGGGACTCCCGCCCGGCCATGTCGGCGAAGGCCGAATCGTCGGCAAAGGCCGAATCCGGCCCGTTCAGCAGCAAAGGAAGCGCGGCCCGGGCGTGAACGTCGGCCATCGGTCCGGGAAGGTTCGAGAAACAGGACTCGACCGCGTGCGCGAGGGCGTCGAATCGCGACGCGGCGGCGGCCTCGGGCGGCAGCCCGGCCGATATGTTCGGGTCGAGAATCGCCCGGTCGGGAATCAGGGACAGCACGCGCAACTCACGAAACCGCCCTTCCTGAAAAAGTCCCAGCGTGGGCGTGACTTCGGCGCCCGACCCGGCGGTGGCGGGCAGGGCGATCAAGCGCGCCCTGCGCCGGAGCGCCGGGAGGGCCGGAGCCCGCAGAAGCGCGGGGGCGTCGAGGTGCGGGTGTTCGTAAAGAGACCAAGCCGCCTTGGCCAGCTCAAGGGTCGAACCGCCGCCCACGGCCACCACCAAGTCCGGCTCGAAATCCCGAAGCCGTCCGGCGGCCTCCTCCGCTGTGCGGGTGGAGGGTTCTTGGGGTCGGGCGTGAAACTCGATCCGGGTCAAGGGGCGCCCATTGGCCCTCAGCCAGTCGTTGATCTGTCCGAGCGGGCCGAACGGCAGGAGGGCGCGATCGGCGATCAGCGCCGTCCGGCCCCGGCGAACGCCCTTGAGAAACTCGGCTGAACCTTTTCCGTAAAGGATCTCCGCCGGCGCTCTCTGCCATCGCAGCTCCAAGGGTGAAGCGGTTCTCCCGAGGTTCGAGGAATTCGCCCGCCGGGTGAAAAGCGCCGACACAAAGGCGGTCTACCGCCGAAAGCGGAGAATGGGTTCCGCCCGCGCAACTGTTGGCGCGGATCCCATTGGAAAAGAAACCAGCGGATTTAGAACCATGGAGAGGCCCACGGGGACACCACGACATCCGAGTGGCGTCCCCGTCCAATCACCCCGGCAAACCGCCCGAACCCGATGAACCAGACTACACCCGCTGGTACTTGGCTCTTCCCGCGGACTTAATCACCCCGGCCTTTTTCCATCGATTGATGATTTGGTGAAGATAGGCGCGGCTTTTCCCCCCCGCGCCCGAGGTTTTGGCCAGCTCATCCATGGTAAAGGCGGATGGAAGGGCTTTGGCGATGGCGTCCCAATTGGTTCTCCGGCGTCTCTTTCGTGTCGCCGGGCGGCCCGGAGCCCCGGCTGTCGGCTTGCGACCCGCCGCCGGCCGGCCTCGGGTCGACACAGTCTTTTCGCCCAACAGCCGGGCGGCTTCCTTGATGTTTTTCTCCTGTTGTTTCAGCGCCCCGAGCGCCTTTTCATGCTTACTGATTTGATTTCCTATCTCGGAAAGCTGTTTCTTGATAATGTTGCTAATCGATGCTTTGGCCATCTTGACCTCCCTGGTGAATGCGGCTACAATAATGTTTAATTCATTATTCTTATATTTATTATGCGTTGAGTCAAGGGCTTCTGGATTCAACCGACTCAGGTTTTTATCTCTCCGGAAATCACTCGCTGAAATGAAACCGGTTTTGGATTGAAGTATCGAAAGGGCAACCGGATGGAATGCGCCGGTTCAAACGCGTGAATCCCGAAACACAGAATCACACCGAACCCGAGCGCGGGCCTTCCCGGGAATGATGATTCAAATCAACAGAATGTATCAAACAATTACGGCCGGCCGGGGACGGTTCCGGCAAGGCGGCATGCGCTTTCCAGCGGACCATCCAACAATCCACCAAAGACAATAGGCCCCATGCGAAGGAGCATGGACGGACTTGATTTGTACGTCGGGCGGTTATACCCTAGATAGACATAACCGTCCCGGAATCAGTGTCCATTTGAAAATCCATCTCGCCCTGGGGTTGAAGAAAACGCGGCCTGAAGGACGGGCTTTCCCGCACCCGGGGAGTAAGGGGGCAAAGGAGAATCATGGCGCCTCGGACACTTTTTGAGAAGGTCTGGGATGCACATGTGGTGCATCAGGAGCAGGGCCAACCGGCGGTTCTTTATGTGGATTGTCATTTGGTCCATGAAGTCACCAGCCCTCAGGCCTTCGAGGGTCTGCGCATGTCGGGCCGGAAGGTCCGCCGGCCGGATCTGACCTTCGCAACGATGGACCACAACGTCCCCACGACCGACCGCAGCCTGCCCATCGTCGATCAGATCTCGAAGCGGCAGGTGGATACGTTGGCGGAAAACTGCCGGGAGTTCGGCGTCACGCTGTTCGACCTGGACAGTCCCGACCAGGGGATCGTCCACGTCATCGGACCCGAGCTCGGAATCACGCAGCCCGGCAAGACCATCGTTTGCGGGGACAGCCACACCGCGACGCACGGGGCCGTAGGGGCTCTGGCCATCGGTGTCGGCACGAGCGAAGTGGAGCACGTCCTGGCGACCCAGTGCCTGTCGCAATCCAAGCCGAAAACCCTCGCCGTCACGGTGAACGGCCGCTGCGGATTCGGCGTCACGGCGAAAGACATCATCCTCTCCATTATCGGCCGGATCGGCGTCAGCGGCGGCGTGGGACACGTTATCGAGTACCGGGGCGAGGGGATCGAGGCGTTTTCCATGGAAGAGCGGATGACAGTGTGCAACATGTCCATCGAGGCGGGCGCCCGGGCCGGCATGATCGCCCCGGACGAAGTGACCTTCGCCTTCCTGGAGGGGCGGCGGCACGTCCCCGAGGGGGAAGCGTTTCAGGATCGGGTCGAGTACTGGCGAACCCTTCCGAGCGACGACGGCGCGCATTTCGACCGGGAGGTTGTGATGGACGCGGCCGAAATCGCCCCCCAGGTCACATGGGGCACGAACCCCGGCATGGTCACGGACGTTACGGGCGAAGTCCCCAATCCGCGCGACATGGATAACGAGGCCGACCGCCAGGCGGCCGGGCGCGCCCTGGAATACATGGGACTGGAAGCCGGCACGCCGATTGCGGACATTCCGATCGACCGGGTCTTCATCGGCTCCTGCACGAACTCCCGGCTTCTGGATCTGACGGAAGCGGCCAAAATCGTCAAAGGGAAAAAGGTCCATTCCAACGTGGGCGCCATGGTTGTCCCCGGCTCCCAATCGGTGAAGCAGGCCGCCGAGGAACGGGGGCTGGACCGCATCTTCACCGAGGCCGGCTTCGAGTGGCGGGAGTCCGGGTGCAGCATGTGCCTGGGCATGAACGAGGATGTTCTCAATCCGAAAGAACGGTGCGCCAGCACGTCGAACCGGAACTTCGAAGGACGCCAGGGCCGAGACGGACGCACGCACCTGGTCAGTCCGGCGATGGCCGCCGCCGCGGCCATCGAAGGTCATTTCGTAGATATCCGGGAGTGGAGTTGATCAACCCATGGAGCCATTCAAGCGTTTCACCGGAAAGGTCCTGCCGCTCAATCGGGGGGACGTGGACACCGATCAGATCATTCCGAAACAGTTCCTGAAGCGGATCGAAAAGACGGGATTCGGCGAGTTTCTTTTCGTTGACTGGCGTTTCACGCCCGAGGGCGAGCCGAAACCGGACTTCATCATGAACGACCCGGCCTATGAAGGGTCCGAGATCCTTCTGACCGGGAGCAACTTCGGCTGCGGAAGCTCCCGGGAGCACGCCCCCTGGGCCATCCAGCAGGCCGGATTCCGGGTGGTCATCGCCCCCTCCTTCGCGGACATTTTTTATAACAACTGCTTGAAAAACGGTCTGCTCCCCGTCGTTCTCGATAAAGGGATCGTCAATGACCTCTCCGCCCGGTTCGAAGCGGCGCCCGGCGGCGCCCTGTCCGTTGATTTGGAGGGACAGGTGGTCACGACGGCCGAAGGGGAGGCGCACCATTTCGAGATCGATCCTTTCTCCAAAAAGTGTCTGCTCGAAGGCCTAGACGACATCGCCTTGACCTTGCAACACGAATCCAAGATTGCGGCGTTTGAAGCGGCCCATACGATTACCTGATGACCCGCGCCGGACCCAGGCCGTTCCCCAACCCGGGGACCCGAGGACAGCCGCCCGCTGATCCTGTCTGACACCCGGCCGGACGAGAAATCTCTTGCGGCCCTGATGTGTTAGAATAGCTGTGTTGAGGGACACGATAAGGAACGCGTTGCGTGAAGACGGTGACCTATTCCCGGAATTTCACCCTTCCCATCACCTACTGGTGCCGGAACCACTGCGGTTATTGTTCTTTCCGCTCCAATCAACCCGTCCTCATGACCCGGGAACAGATCCGGGAAACCGCCCGGCGGGAAGCCGCGAAGGGTGCCGTCGAGGCGCTCGTGATGACGGGGGAGCGGCCGGACGACCACCCCGGGATGCGGGCGGAGTTGAATGCGTGGGGGTTTCCCACGTACGTGGATTACACCCGCAGGGCCTGCGAAATCCTTCTGGAAGAAGGGCTTTTGCCTCACACCAACATCGGGACCCTGACGTTGGACGAGCTGGCCCGGCTGAAAGACGTAAACGCTTCGATGGGCGTGATGCTGGAGTCGCTGAGCCCGGCCGTCGAGGCGGGGATCGCCCACAAGTTCGCGCCCACCAAGGCGGCCGGCCTGAGGCTGGAGACCGTCCGGGCGGCCGGCGAGATCCGGATCCCCTTCACATCGGGGATCCTGTTCGGCATCGGCGAGAGCCGGCGGGAGCGGACCGACACCCTCGAAGCCTTGGCCGGGCTCCATGAAACCTACGGGCACCTGATGGAGGTCATCGTCCAGCCCCTCAACGTCCAGGAGGGAACACCGATGGCGAGCTGGCCCGAGCCCTCGATAGCCGAAACGTTGGAGATGGTCCGCGAGACCCGGGCGATTCTCCCTGATGACGTCCACATCCAGATTCCGCCCAACCTGATTCCGCACGTCCTGGAAGCCGTGGAAGCGGGCGCCGACGACATCGGCGGGCTTTCGGACGAGCCGGATCTGATCAATCCCAATCACCCCTGGCCGGACACGGAAGGGCTGCGCAGACATCTCGCCGAGTTCGACATCGACCTGGAGCTTCGATTGCCCGTGTACGATGAGTTCGTCGATCGCGGGTGGCACTCACCCATCGTTGGCGCCGTGATGGCCTCCATCCGGCCTGCGCTTTTCTGCTGAGGACGACACAAGATGCCTACATTTGCCGAAGCCTTTCGAAAGGCCGAGCGCGGACGGGAGATCGGCCCCCAGGACGCGGCGGCCCTGTTGAATTCGAAAGACCCCGAACAGACCCAGAGGCTTTTCGATTTCGCGGACGCCCTTCGAGCGGAGATCAACGGGGACGAGGCCACCTACGTCGTCAACCGGAACATGAACTTCACCAACATCTGCGTGGGCAGCTGCGAATTTTGCGGCTTTTCACGGAAGGCGGGGCAGGAGGGGGCCTATTTCGTCAGCGATGAGGAAATCGAGCGGAAGGTCGCCGAAGCCGTCGCCTTCGGGGCCACCGAGGTCTGCATCCAGGGCGGTCTTCACCCGTTCGTCACGTTGGATTACTACGCGGACCTCCTCAAGCGGGTGAAGCGCGTCGCCCCCGACATCCACATCCACGCCTATTCGAGCGAAGAGATCAATTACATGACCGAATTGTCGGGCAAGACCCCCGCCGAGGTCATCGCCATCCTGAAAGACTCCGGACTCGGCAGCACGCCCGGGACCGCCGCGGAAATCCTCGTCGAGCGGGTGCGCCGGATCATCTGCCCCGAGAAGCTGACGGCCGGGCGCTGGGTGGAGATCATCAAAGAGGTCCAGCGCCAGGGGATCCCGGCGACTTCCACCATCATGTTCGGCCACGTGGAGTCCACCGAGGAGGTCGGGGAGCACCTCGACGTCATCCGCGACATCCAGAAGGACACGGGGGGGTTCACAGAGTTCGTTCCGCTGCCGTTCATTCCTTACGACAACGCGCTCGGCCGGAAGTACAACATCCAGAGAATGATCCCCAATGAAGAGGTCTTCAAGCTTTACGCCGTCAGCCGGATTTATTTCCGCGAGATGATTTTCAACATCCAATCGAGCTGGCCGAAGATCGGCCTGGAAGCCGGCGGCGAGGCCCTGCGGGTCGGCTGCAACGACGTGGGGGGGACGCTGATGGAGGAGAAGATCTCCAACATGTCCGGATCGGAGTGGGGAGATCGCGCCTCGGTCGAGCAGCTCCGCGAGATCATCCTGAAAAACGGCCGAACCCCCGTCGAGCGAACGACGGTGTACGAAAAGCGCCCTTCGTTGGAGCCCGTCTCCTCGAACGGATGACTTGAGCCGAAGGGGTCTGCCGGGTCCGTCATGCCTGAGCTTCAAGACGGGGACATCTATCTTCAATTCCTGGAGTCGCGCCGCTCCCGACGGCAGTTCGGTCCGGGAAGCGTACCGCCCGAAGAGGTGGACCGCGTCGTCCAGGCCGCCGGGTGGGCGCCCTCCCCTCACAAGACCCGCCCCTGGCGATTCGTCATTGTTACAACCCCCGAGATCAAAGCGCGCCTGGTCCACCGGATGGCCGCCACCTTTGAATCCGACCTCCGGAACGACGGCATCCTCTCCGAAGATCGCATCCGCGCCCGGATACAAAAATCCCTCGACCTGCTCCTTCCCGCCAGCGCCCTGTTGATCCCGTGTCTGTACAAAGAAGACCTGGACCGATACCCCGACGCCTTCCGGCGGACCGCCGAGGAAACCATGGCGACCCAGAGCCTGGGCGCCGCCCTTCAGAACGTTCTTCTGGCCGCCCACGCGCGGAACATCGCCGCCTGTTGGGTGTGCGCGCCGCTGTTTTGTCCCGACCTGGTCCGGTCGATCCTGGACCTGCCCGCGGACTTTCACCCCCACATGCTCGTCGCCCTGGGCCGGCCCCCGCGGGAAGAACCCCCGGAGAGGCCCGCCTACGCGCTGACGGTTCTGCACCGCTGAATGAATGACCTGATCGTTGCGCTCGCGGGGGGCGTCGGGGGGGCGAAGCTGGTCCTGGGACTCGCCCGCGCGGCCCCGCCGGAAAAGGTCGCGGCCGTCGTCAACACCGCCGACGATCTCACGCTTTACGGCCTCCACGTTTCTCCGGACATCGACACGGTCATGTACACCCTGGCGGGCCTGGCGGACCCGGGCCCGGGCTGGGGCGTGGCGGGCGACACGACCCACGCCCTCGATATGCTCGAGCGCTACGGCTATCCCGCCTGGTTCCGTCTGGGCGACCGAGACCTGGGCGCCCACCTGCTGCGCCGCGCGCTCCTCGATCAGGATAAATCCCTGACGGAAGTCACGGGGATCCTCTGCCGCGCCCTGGGGGTCCGAAGCGCCGTCCTGCCCATGACGGACGCCCCTGTCCGGACGCGCGTCCTCACGCCGGAAGGCGAGCTGGAGTTCCAGGACTATTTCGTGGCCCGGCGGGCGGAAACGCCGATCACCGGGATTCGTTTCGAGGGGATCGAGGACGCCGGGCCCACCGAGGCGGCGCTTTCGGCCCTGGCCCGGGCCCGGGCCGTCATATTCTGCCCGTCCAACCCCTTCGTAAGCCTGAGGCCGATCCTGGAGCTACCGGGCATGGCCGACGCCATCCGGTCCTCCCCCGGCCCGAAGGTGGCCGTGAGTCCCATCGTGGGCGGGCGCGCCCTCAAGGGCCCGGCGGCGAAAATGATGAAGGAGCTGGGCGAGAAACCGTCGGCTTCCGGCGTCGCCCGGCGTTACGTTGACTTGCTCGATGGCTTCGTGCTAGACGAAGTGGACCGGAACGAAGCCGCGCGCGTGGAGAAGATGGGCCTCCGCGTCCGGGTCGCGAACACGGTCATGAACACGCTGGAAGACAAGATTCGGCTGGGCCGCGAAGTCCTTGAATTTTCGGACGAAATTTCCCGGGCATCCCGCACATAAAGGGCCAACTTCCCCATGATCGCGCTCGTTCCGCTCAAAGGATTCCGGGCTGGAAAAATGCGCCTGTCCGCGGTCCTGGACGAAGACGCCCGGGGGCGCCTCTCCTTCTGGATGATGAGACGGGTCCTCCGGTCCCTGGCCGAGGCCGAATCCGTGGAGCGCGCCATTCTGATTTCCAAAGACGTCGATGCCCGGTCGGCGGCGCAGACGCTCGGCGCGGATTCTTTCTTCGAGGAATCCGGAGACCTGAACGGCGCCCTCCGCGAGGCCGTCTCGGCGTTCCGTGATTCTCCGGGCCGCCCGGCCGTCGCGTCGGGACCGCCGCCGGAAGCCATCCTGATCATTCCCGCGGACCTTCCCCTCCTGAAGCCCGAAGACGTGGACGCGATGGCCGCTCTCCTCGGGACGGACGCACGATGCGTCGTGGCGGCCCCCTCGCATCGCGGCGAGGGGACCAACGCCCTGCTCCTCCATCCGCCGGACGTTTTGAGTCCGGCCTTCGGACCGGACAGCTTCAACGGCCACCGGGCGCGGGCCGCCGCAAGCGGCGTGCCCTTCCTGGAGCATCGCTCGGCCGCTCTGGGCCTGGACATCGACCTTCCGGAAGACCTGGAATCCCTGCGCGGCGCTTTGGACCCCAAGGCCCTGAGCGGGCTCTCGAAAATTCTCGCGTCGGGTCCGGTGGTCTCGCCGTGACCGGTTATCAATGCCGGGCGCTGCCCGACATTCCCGAAATCAAGCCGGGCGACGACCTGGCGGGAATCCTCTGCCGGGCCGCGCGGGCGGGCGGAATGGAATTCCAACCGGGCGACATCCTGGTGGTGGCCCAGAAAATCGTCTCCAAGGCCGAAGGGCGGGTCCGCGTCCTGTCCGAAGTGGCGCCGACGCCTCGGGCCCGGGACATCGCCGATTCGACGGACCGGGACCCCCGGCTGGTCGAGATCATTCTGGGCGAATCCAACGAAGTGGTGCTGGCCTCGCGGGCGGCCCTGGTGACGGAGCATCGCACGGGCGTCGTCTGCGCCAACGCCGGCGTGGACCGCTCCAACGTGTTCAGCGGCCCGGAAGGGGAGGACATCGTCGTCCTCCTGCCGGAAGACGCGGACGCCTCGGCCCGGAAGCTGCGCGACGCGATCCGCGAAAAGACGGCAACGGAGGTGGCGGTGATCGTCAGCGACACCCATGGGCGGCCGTTCCGGCGCGGGGTCGCGGGGGTGGCCATCGGGGCGGCCGGCATCGAGCCCATCGTCGACCGCCGAGGCGACGCGGACCTGTTCGGCAGAACGCTCCAGATGACCCTCGTGGCCCAGGCGGATGAAGCGGCGGCGGCGGCCTCTTTGCTGATGGGCCAGGCGGGCGAGGGACGGCCGGCGGTCCTGATCCGGGGGGTGGAATTTGAAAAAAGCGACGCGGGTGCCCGGGCGCTCTTTCGGCCCAAGGATGAGGACCTCTTCCGGGGAGGCGGCAAGAGATGATGACGCGAATCGAGGCGGAAAGCCTCCTTCACGAGTGGACGCAAACCGAGAGTCTCCGCAGGCACGCCCTCGCCGTCGAGGCCGCGATGCGGGCCTACGCCCGGAAATTCGGAGAGGACGAGGAGTTTTGGGGGGTGGTCGGCCTTGTCCACGACCTGGATTACGAGAAACACCCCTCCCTGGACGAACACCCCCTTGTGGGCGTCAAAGTCCTGGAGGAAAAAGGGTTTCCGGAAGACGGGCTGGAGGCGATCAAAGGGCACGCTGAATACCTGAACGTCCCCCGGACGTCGAACATGGCCAAGGCGCTCTTCGCGGTCGACGAGCTGGTCGGCCTCATCACGGCCTGCGTCCTGGTGCGCCCGACCCGGGACATTTCGGACATGAAGATCAAGTCCGTCAAGAAAAAGTGGAAGGACAAGGCGTTCGCCAAGGGCGTCGACCGGGCGCAAATCGAAGAGGCCGCGGCGGACCTGGGCGTCCCCCTGGATGAACACCTCCAGGTCGTCCTGGACGCCATGCAAGAGAAAGCCGAGAGCCTGGGCCTCGCCGGGTGACCGCGGACGGTGATCGCTTCGAGCGGGACGCGAGAATAATTTCTTACGACCCGGATCCGCGGAGCCCGATGCGGCACGCGGACATCAGCCCCGTCTTCCTGCGTTGGCTCCTGGAAACGGTCACGAAAACCGGGCGGGTGCTCGACCTGGGCTGCGGGGACGGAAGGCTCGCTTTCGCCCTGGCGCCCCATGCGGCGGAAGTCGCGGGGCTCGACCGGGACGCGGAGGCGATTCGGCGGGCGGCCGCGCGGGCGGAGGCCGAGGGGGTCGCCAACCTGCGGTTCGTTATCGCCGATGTAGAGGCGGTGGAATACGACGACGCCCGCTGGGGCGGACGGCCCGACACCCTGACCGCGCACCTGTGCATGTCCGACGCCCTGATCGAGCGGGCGGGCCGCGCCCTGGCCCCCGGGTCGCATTTCGCGGCGGTCGCACTCCACAGGAATCAATGGAAGGAGACCGGGGTCCCTTCGAGATTCGCCTATACGGAGGATTCGTTGACCCGCGGGCTGGAGAAGGCCGGGTTTGAAATCATCCACGGCCGGGTGGAGGAGGAGGTCCTGGTCTTCCGCTCCCCGGAAGAGGCCGAGAGGGTCCTGCTCGGGGACGGGGAGGGGGACGCGCCCAAGCGATGGAGCCCCCGGAGAGAAGAAGGCCTGCGCGCCCACCTCCGCGGCGGGGGCAAAGAGATCACAAGGAAAGGCCATCTCCTGTTTCTGGCGAGAAAGAGCGGATCGACATAACCTTTTCAGACAACCCCCCAAACATGCGGCGCCCCGGGGAGGGGGGGGAGAGGGGGGAGGGATGAATCTCCGAAAGGGAGCGGAATCATGATCACCGGGATCTCAACGATTTTCCTTTTCGTCAAGGATCTGAAACGCTCCGTCCGCTTTTATCGGGACGTGATGGGGATCCCCATCGCCCGGGAGGGAGAGCAGGACACCCGGTTTCAGGTGGGCGGGTTCAACGTGGTGGTGCACGAAGATCTGTCGCGCGAGGAGTTTGAAAAATGGAAGTTCAACCCCGAACCGGGCGACCGGGGATGGGGGTCGATCCTCACGCTGCAAAGCGATGACGTGGACGCGGAATACGAACGCTTACAAGGAATGGACGCGGACTTTGTCTGCAAACCGATGTCGATGCCCTGGGGGACGCGGATGTTTCTCCTCCACGACCCGGACGGCTATGTCCTGGAGGTCTCGAAACCCCTGGAAGGCGAACACCCGGACCATTGAAAGGGCACTTGCGTGCCGGCCAAGCTGCGGATGAGGGTGTTTGTGCTTATCGCAACCTGGTCAGCGCACACCATCTGTGAGGTGATCGACCAAACACGCCAGTGCGGGGAACCCGACACCGCGCGTCCCGCGACTTTTCCGTAAGGTGGGTAGGATATGGAAGTCATTCGCGAGATGTTTGCCATCACCTTCGGCCAGTTCCTTGTGGGGAGCGTGGGGTTGCTCGCGCTCATCCCCTTCCAGGTCCTGGGCAGGGGGTTCTTCAAAACATGCGCCTGGGTCTTCGCCGTTCTCGTGTTGATCCATTGGTGGATCGCCCCCCGGCCGGCCGGGTATGACGGGATTCTCTCTCTGCTCGGGACGCCGCTTTGGTCCACTTGGAAGGGACGGACGTTCGGCGCGATGAGCGGGTTCGTGATCCTGACCCTTGCGTATCTGATATCCCTTTACCGCTCGCGGGAAGGCGTTACGAAGTTCGTCCTGGGCGTCGCGGCGCTTGTCGGGATTTTCTCGGTCATCAGCGATTCAATCGCCGTGCGCGAGGCCGGCATGACCGTCTTTCAGGCGAGGCTCCTCCCGGTCAACTTCCTCCTTTCCACCCTGGCGCTCGGAACGGTTTTTACGGGGATGCTGCTCGGCCACTACTACCTGGTCAAATCGGACCTGCCGCTTGACCCGCTTTGGCGGTTTACGTGGCTGCTCCTGGCGGTCCTGCTGGCCCAGGGGGCCGTGCTCCTGACGTTGGTCCTCAAAGAGTTTACGCCGGAGCAGATCCGGATCGTGTGGGGCGAGAATGTCTTTCTGACCCGGTGGGGTTTGGAGTTCTGGGGACGGATTCTGGTCGGGCTGGCCGGGACGTTCATTGTCGCCCTGGTCATCGCGATCAGCCTGCGGATGCGCGCTACGAGGACGGCCACGGGGTTTTTCTACATCGCCATCATCACGGTCCTGGTCGGCGAGCTCATGAGCCGGAACCTCTACCGAATCACCCACCTTCCGCTTTAGAGGCTGAGAACCTTGGGGGGATATTTTGAAAACAGTCCCCCCAACCCCCCCTCGAAAACTTTTGTCTCGCGAAAACGTGCGGCACCTTCGGCGCCGCACGTTTTCGCTAAATGAAAATTTTTCAGGGGTCCAGGGGGCGGTTTTTTAAAAAAGCCCCCTGGGATTTTGTCATCTCATTTCTTGATCACCACCCATAGCCCGTGTCGCTTATCGAGGCAACATGCGCCGACCCGGTTGCGGTAAGCACAAACACCTTCACCCGCAGCTTGGCCGGCACGCAAGTGCCCCCCCCTGGGATTTTGTCGCCTCATTTCTTGATCACCACCCACAGCCCGTGTCTTTTATCGAGGCGGGAGCGCTCCCACACACCGGCCTCCCGGGCGCAGGCTTCCGCCTCCTCGTGGCTCACCACGCGCTTGCCGAGCTTGCGGTTCAGTTCTCGGGCTTCGGCGGCAACCTTGTCGATCTCCTCATTGGGCGCCCCCGCGCCGAACCCGCCTCCGATGAGCGCCACGCCCCCCGGTTTGAGAACACGGTCGGCCTCGCGGAGGAGCTTGACCGGGTCCCAGATGAAAAAGAGCGCGCCCCGGAAATAAACCAAATCAAAGGTCGCGTCCAGATAATTCAGGGCCTCGACGTCGCCCTCCTCTATCCGGACCTTCTCCAGCGCCCCCGCCCGGCTCAGGTAATCCTCGAAATGGGCTTTGAGGCCCGGCGTGTTGTCGGCGACGGTGATCTCGATGTCCGGGGCGAGGGCCAGAAGCGCGGCGGAGATGCCGGGCGCGTAAGCCCCCATTTCGAGCGCCCGGCCGGTGGTCCGGCCGTATTCGTCCAGGATCTGACGGGCGACGTAGGGATAAAATTTCTCGTACATCCAATTGACGGTGATGATGTCGTTCAGTTCCATGACGGCCTTTCAGCGGGGGGGGAAGGGGGGTGAGAATTCGGGATGGAAATGAGCGGGACGCCGTGAAAATCAAGACGCGCGCGGGGGGGGGACAGATGTCCGCGGTCGTTTCGATTCGCGCGCCCCAGCCCTCAGCGCCGGTCTCGCCCTAGAGGATGGTCGATTCCGGAGCGGAGATCAACTCCCCCTGACATCTTGAGCCGCCCCCCGTATAATGGCTCTCATATATCGTTTGAAGCCGGAGACTGGCCCCACCCACAGGGAGGCCCAGCGTGCAGGTCGAATCGGACAAACTAAAATACTTCAAAGCGAAAGACGGCAGGACCGTGGCGGTTCTCGTCCGGGGGGATCTGGAAGAGTACTCCCAATTTCCGCCAAAGATCGACGCCGAAGAAGACCGGGCTCATATGGCCCGCCATTACGACCTGTCCAAGATCGACATGGACACCTACACCAAGGCCCACGTCACGGACAACGAGCTGCCCCTCCAGATTGTCCTCCTCAACCGGGAGGTGGGCTCCAAGGTCAAGCCGCACTACCACAAGGTCTCGTCGCCGCTTCCCGGGTCGAGCAAGTTCCAGCTCATGATGTGCCAGCGGGGGCTGGGGCGGATCGGCGTTTACACCCGCGAGGGGGACCATCTGGGCGACGCCGATTTAAAACCCTTCGATTTCATCCTGCTCCTGGAGGGCCACTCCATCGAGTTTCTGGAGGAGGACACGAAGCTCATCGAGCTCAAGCAGGGGCCGTTCCCCGATGGCGGCGACGCCGAGGACATGGTGGGTCTGGCGAGGGACTGAAAATTCCGATCCGCGAGGGCGAGTGGTTTGGCGTAGTTTTCCCGTGTTTTCCTGGCCCGCTCTTTCTTGGGACAAAAAAACGGGCTTGCAGCTCCCCCTCTTGAGAGACCCGCAAGCCCTTGTTCGAAGCGCCATCGATGGACGGGGCGTGGCCCCACAAGTTCCACCGGGTTCGCGTTTATTACTTCATCTTCCCCCGGCGAGATTTGTCACGCGAATGGTAATGGCACTCGCTGCAAAGCGAGAGAATCTCTCCGATCTTCTTCCCGATGGCTTGCTCATTCCCCGCTTTCGCGTCGGCGGAGAGTGCTGCGGCCAGGACGGCGATCTTTCCGTGCGTCTCTCTGGTCTTCGCTGGGAGCCTCATGATGCCGGAGACGAATTTCTCCCTTTTCGCCAAGGTATCCGCAATCATGCTGACCCGCTTCATATCGAAGACGGCCAGGGCGCCAATGATCCCCTGAACGTCGCCCAGGCCCGCGAGCATGCCCCTCCACACCGCTTTTGATGCGTGTTTTCGCTGGGCTGACACCGGCCCCGCGAAGACGGCCGTGACGGCGAATGCCAGAACCAGGGTAACCGCGAAAATCTTTTTCATGGACTCTCTCCCTCCCCATGCAATTCCGTTTGATGAACCCCTTCGCCCCCCAAAAAAGATCCCTTTACCCTAACGGAATTTCCGAATCTCTCGGAAACCGAGATTGGGTTGATCTCAGGGTAGGCACAAAAACCCTTCAATAAAACAAACGGAAATCGATTCTATTCCCTGAGGCCCGGAAAAAACTTCGCTGCGCAATGCATGCAATCTCTCTGGTAGAATAGGATCGAATCCGATAATCTATCTTAGCTCAGTTTTCGACAAATTGTAAGGCTTTCATGAATTCAGCAGAATATTTTTCCGTTGGCCGAAGGAGTTATTACCGAAAGTTGTGGATTGAGGGCATGAAAAAGGCGGCGTAACCTTCCGTGTCGGAGGACAACCCACACGTTCCTGGTTGGAGCCAGGGGGAAGGAGACGCCACCCATGTTCAAGGTAATCGAAAGCACGGCAGATGGGAAGTGCGAAGAGCCGGGACGGATGCTGGACGAGATAGCACGCGAGGGCGCCCGGCGGATGCTGGCCGTGGCGATGGAGGCGGAAGCGGCTTCCTACGTCGAGGACCATCGGCACGAGCGGGACGAAGGGGACAGAGCGCTGGTGGTGAGAAACGGCAAGGCCCGGCCGCGGAAGATCACCCTGGGTGCGGGCACCGTGGAGATTCACGCCCCGCGGGTCAACGATCGACGCGTGGATGCGTTGGGCCGCAAGCAGCGTTTTACGAGCCGGATTCTTCCGCCCTACATGCGGCGCTCGCCCAAGGTGTCCGAGGTGTTGCCGGTGCTCTACCTGCGGGGTCTCTCCACGGGCGATTTCCGCGAAGCGTTGCCCGTTCTGTTGGGAGAAGATGCGTCGGGCCTGTCGCCTTCGACGATCACGCGGCTGACGGCCGATTGGGAGCGGGAGCATGCGGAATTTCAAAGGCGAGACCTGAGCGAGCTCGACTACGTCTACGTCTGGGTGGACGGGGTCCACTTCCGTATCCGTTTGGAAGAGGATCGCCTGTGCACCCTTGTCATGATTGGGGTTCGTCCCGACGGGACCAAGGAGCTCCTCGCTGTTGAGGACGGCTACCGTGAGAGCCAGGAGAGCTGGGCGTCGGTGCTTCGCGATCTCAAACGGCGCGGGATGCGGGCGCCTGTGGTGGCGGTGGGCGACGGCGCGCTGGGCTTTTGGGCGGCGGTCGGGCAGGTGTGGCCCGAGACGCGCGAGCAGCGCTGCTGGGTCCACCGGTTGGCCAACGTGCTCGACAAGCTGCCCAAGCGCCTGCAACCCAAGGCCAAGCGCGCCCTGCACGAGATCATGCAGGCTGACACGCGCGCACAGGCGGTCGAGGGGATCGAGCGCTTCGAGCAGGACTAGCGCGCCAAGTACCCCAAGGCGGTGGCCTCGCTTCGCCGCGATGAGGACAAGCTGCTGACCGACTTCGACTTGCCGGCCGAGCACTGGGTGCACCTTCGCACCACAAACGTGATCGAGTCCCCCCTGGCGACGGTGCGCCTGCGCTAGCGGGTGACCAAAGGAGCCGGCTCCAGGACGAAAGGCTTGATGATGGCCTTCAAGCTGCTCGAGATGGCGCAGCAGAGATGGCGGCGAATCAACGGACCAAAACTCCTGCCCCTTGTCCGCGCCGGAGTGAAGTTCATCGATGGGGTTCAGGCGGAGCACATCAATCAACAAGAGCGGAAGGACGCCGCATGATCATGCGCCCGTCCACAATATTTGACAATAACTCCCGAAGAGGGTTCTTTCACTGGGTGCAAACCTCCCTCTTGGCCGCCGCGGGGCCCCTGGGCGCTTGGGGGGCGCTGGCCTACCTCTATCCCCCGGGCCTTCGCCGACGGCTGCGCTCTCCCGCGCGCGTCCCCGGCGCCGAATCACTCCCCCCCGGCGGGTCCGCGAGCGTTCGCATCGCCGGCGAGCCGGCCCTGCTCCTGAAGACCGAGAGCGGGTACCGCGCCTTCTCCCTCGTCTGCACCCACCTCGGCTGCGTTGTACGGTGGAGGCCGGATGAGGCCCGGAAGACGACTTCGCAAAAAAAGATCGCCGGCCATTTCGCCTGCCCCTGCCATGGAGGGGCCTTCGATTCCGAGGGCAAAGTGGTTTCCGGTCCGCCGCCGAGACCTTTGGAGAGATTGGAAGTCCGCGAGCGGAACGGACAGGTCTTCATCCTATGAATCCTGGGAATGACACGGCGGCGCGGGTCCATCCCGAAGAACCCTTGAAATCCGGCCAGACCTCGTTCGGAGAAATCCGGTCATGGGCTGGAGCGCTCCGCGCGCTGCTTCATCGCCACACCGTTCCGCAAGGACTTCGCGCCTATCACACCTTGGGGGCGGTGCTCCTCGCCCTTCTCGGCGTCCAGGCCGTCACCGGCGTGCTTCTACTCTTCTATTACCAGCCGACGCCCGAGCGGGCCCACGAAAGCGTGAGGCTCCTGATGAACGGTGTGACCTGGGGCTGGGCGGTCCGGAGCCTGCACCGGTGGTCGGGCGAGGCCATGATCATCGCGGCGTTCCTCCACATGGGCCGGGTGTTTTTCACCGGCGCGTTCAAACGGCCCCGCGAGGCGACCTGGGTGGCGGGCTTTTTCCCGCTCGCGACCCTCTTCGGCCTGGCCTTCACGGGATACCTGCTGCCCTGGGATCAGAAGGCGTTTTGGGGGACGACGGTCGGGGCCCAAATGGCTCACCAGGTCCCGGTGATCGGGGATTTCATCGCCGGCCTGATGAAAGGGGGCAAGCTGGTGGGGGCGGCGACGCTCACCCGCTTCTTCGCCCTTCACGTCGTCGTCCTGCCGGCGGCGATGGTCCTCGGGGTCGCCGTCCACGTTGCCCTCATCTACCGGATCGGCGCGGCCGACCCGCTCCCGAGGCGGAGGGACGCCGGCGCCTCCTCCGGACGGACGCCCTATGCACACTTCATGCGAAGGGAGATCCTGGCGGGGGTTCTGGCGGTCGCCCTTCTTCTCCTGTGGACCGCCTGGAACCCGGCGCCGCTGGGCGCGCCGGCGGACCCGGTCTCGACGCCCGATCATGTGAAGCCCGAATGGCCGTTCCTGGCCTTCTACCAGAGCCTGAAATACTTCCCGGCCGGTGAGGTCTTTCCCGGGTTTTCTTATCTCCAACTGGCTGTGATCCTACAGGGGCTGCCCCTGCTGCTGATCCTGCTCGTCCCTTTCCTCGACCGCTCGGAGGACCGAAGCCCGCTTCGGCGCAAATGGGCGACGGGGATGGCCCTGGGGATCATCCTCCTGTGGGCCGTCCTCACCTACCTCGGCCACTACGCCGGCGGCCCCGAGCCGATTTTCGGCATTGAGGTTTCGTGATGAACCGGTGGGCCCTCCTGATATTCACAACCCTCGTGCTTTCCATTCCCTCTCCGGCCGCCGGTCAAACCCTCAAAACCCATCCCGGACCGGCGGGGAAAGTTGTGGATTCCTGTTGGGACTGCCACAAAACCGACCGGGCGGGGCGCGATTATCGGGCGAGCATCCATCGCCCCTTCGGCGTCGGCTGCGCCGGTTGTCACGGCGGCGACCTCACGAAGGTCCGCCGGGAAGAAGCCGAATCCAAAGACGCGGGCTTTCGGGGGCGGATCTCGGTTTTCGACATACCGGAGCTTTGCGCCAAGTGCCACGGGAAGCCGGATGCCGTCAAATGGTCCCGGGGGAGACGAAACGCCTTCGAGGAATACAAGCAGGGCGTGCACGCCGAGGCCCTGTGGCAGAAGGACGAGCTGGGGGCCCCCCAGTGCGCCACCTGCCACGGCTCGCACCGCGTTCTTCGGGTGGACGACCCCGGCTCCCCGGCCCATCCGGCCAACGTCAACCGGACCTGCGCCAAGTGCCACGCCGACGAGGAGTACAAAGAGAACTTCGGCCTGAACATCGAGGTCCCCGGACAGGTCGCGAGGGGTGTTCACGGGTTGAAAGGGGCGTGGCGCCCCGGCCTAAACCTTCCGACGTGCGCGTCGTGCCACGGGGCCCATTGGAATTTTCGGCCCCAATGGCATAGCGCTGAGACGTTCGAGATCTGCGGGACGTGTCACACCGCGGAACGGACGGCTTTCGGCAAGAACAACCCGCACTTCACCGCCGAGAAAAAAGTCCACTGTTCCAAGTGTCACACCGCGCACGAGATCAAGCCGGCGACGCCCGCGATGTTCCGCGACCCGAAGGTCTGCGCCGTCTGCCACGACCGGCGGAAGAACCCGAACGACCCGGCCCTCGACTACATCGCCCGGGTCCTCAAGGCCGTCGCGCCGGTGCGGCGGTCCATTCGCCGAAGCCGGCTGGTCCTGGCCGAGCTGCGGGCCGCGGGTTTCCAGCCCGTCGAGGAGACCCGGCGGGTGGAGCGGGCGGAGCGGGCGGTCCTGATGGAATTCGGCCTTGTCCAGCATCGATTGCATTTGGTGAAGAACTTCAAGGCGCTCGAAGCCGCCGCCGAGCGGGCCCGGGCCGCCGAGGCGGCCGTCCTGGCGGTCAAGAGCCGGCGCGACTGGACACGAATCGCGTTATGGGGCGGGGCGATCTACGCCGCCTTGTTTGCGGGGGTCCTCTGGCGGCGCAAACGCGGGCGGTGAAAAAACCGGGTGGACCGGACGAAGCGGCGGACCACCGGGGTAAGCGGCCCGCGGAAGGACATTGAAGACGAATCTGTCAATTCAATGATTCAATTCAAGGGGGGGGGACGGGGGGGTGACTGCCGCCCGAAGGCCGAAGCATGACAGGTCAGCCGCTTGGCTGACTTTTTTCAGGAGCTTGGCTTTCTTCCGGAGCCTGGCTTTTTTCCGGAGCTTGGGGGGATTCCGGCAAACGGGTTTTTTCGTTGGTCTTGGCCGACATGAGTTGTTTTTGCGTCAGCCCGGTCGCGCTTTCAAGGTTTTCGCCTTCCAGTTGCGCTTCTGAAAGATTGGCTCGCTTGAAGTTGGTCTCCGCGAGGCTCGCTTCCCGCCATTTGGTTTGGCTGAGGTCGGCTTCTTCAAGATTGGCTTTATCCAGAACGGCTCTTTCAAGGTTGGTCCCCGCAAGGTTCGCCTTCCGAAGATCGGCCTGGCTGAGGTCGGCCGCGTTGAGCCTGGCGTTTTGAAGATTGGCTTGTTTGAGATTGGCCTCCTGAAAATTGGTCCCGACCAGATTGGCATCCTTGAGCCGGGCCTCCTCAAGCTGGGCTCGCGGGAGAATCGCTTTTTCAAGATTGGCCCGCGTCAGGTCGGCTTTCCCAAGGTCGGCCTGGGCGAGGGCGGCCCCGGTGAGTCTGGCGCTTCGAAGAAGGGCTTGTTTGAGATTGGCCTCTTGAAGGTTGGACTGAACCAGATTGGTCTTCTGTAAATCCACCTCTTCGAGGTTCGCGCCCTTGAGGGAGGCCCTTCCAAGATCGGCCTTCGCCAGCTTGGCTTTTTGAAGATCCGCCTCCTCAATATTCGCTTGCTCGAGATTGGCGCTTTCCAGATTGCTCCCCGCAAGGTTGGCCTTCCGAAGGTCGGCCTCCCGAAGGTTGGACCGGGAAAGATTGGCCTTCTGGAGGTTTGATCCTTTGAGATTCACCCCATTCAGAGAGGCTCGAGAAAGGCGGGCCCCCTGGAGGTCGGCCCCCTGAAGATTCACGCCTTCGAGCTCGGCGTCTTCAAGATTGGCCTTCCTGAGGACGGCTTGCTGGAGGTTGACCTGGCTGAGGCCGGCACCGGTGAGGTTGGCGCCTTCAAGATTGGCTTGTTGGAGGCTGGCCCCCTCCAGATCGGCCTGAACGAGATTGGCGTTCTGGAGCTCCGCTTCTTTGAGGTTCGCCCCCTTGAGGTAGGTCTGGTAAAGACGGGTTTCTTGCAACCGGTCCTTTCCAAGGTTGGCATCCCGAAACGTCGCTCTCTCGAGATCCGCCTTGGACAAATTGGCCGAGGTCAGATCGGCCTCTTGAAACTTCGTTTTGACAAGCACGGCCCCGGACAGATCGGCTTCTCGAAATTTCGCCCCGAACGCTTTGGAATAACTGAGGTTCGCGTTCATCAGCTTGGCCTCTTGGAAATTCGCCTGAACAAGGGCGGCCTCTTCTATTTTTGCGCCTTCCAGATTGGCCCCTTGAAGGTTGGTCTCTTGTAAAACCGCCCCGCGAAATTCCGCCCCGCTCAGATCGGCCCCTTGAAAGTTCGCATGAAGGAGATGGGCTTGACTGAGGTCGGCCCCTTTAAGGTTCGCCCCTTGGAGATTCGCGCCAAACAGGCGGGTGCCTTTCATACTCGCTCCCTGAAGGTCCGCCTTAGAGAGATCGGCCTCCCGTAGCTCCGCCCCCTCCAGCTCCGCTCCTCGGAGATTGGCCTCCCGGAAACTTCCCTCCGAAAGATCAGCCCCCAAGATAGTCCCCGCCTTCAGGCTGGCCCTCGTCCCCTGATTCCCCTCGGATTCCACCCAACGGCGGTGGGCGCTGAGAATTCTTTTCAACCGGTCCGCTGGAGTTTCGGGGGGCGGGGGGGTGGTTGGGGAAGCGTTTTTCGGCAAAGGCTTCCTCACCATCTGAACTTGCTTTCTCACCACCTGAGCCCGAGGCTCTTCGGTTTTTTTACGCTTCAGCTTTCCAAACACGTAATTCCCCAATCTGAACTGGACACGAACATATCTCCCTCCATTTGATCAATTGACTATTCGATGGGGGGGGCTCCGCTCACAGATGTAGATGCAAATGCCGTACCAGAATATGGGGTTTCCCATTCAAATCCGCCGGGAGCCATTCCCGGCCGTCATCCGCCATGGAAACCACGTCGCGCCCCCTTTCGATCACCCTCTCCAACCCGAATAGCCCACAAATAACGCAAGACCCGGGCCGGCCTTCGGTGGACTTGTCTTAGCGCCGGAGCGGTGGCGCCTCAACCAGATTGGGGGTGAAAAGACGGGGGATGCACCCCATGGCGCCCGTGTCCTACAATTTTACATTAAGGGATTTGCCGAATCTTCCGCAAAAATGGGTGGCGCGGGACGACCATCCAACGCGGAATATCGTGGACGCCATCAGCGACAAGAGTTGAACAAGGTCCGAACGGGACCCTCCTTCATTCTTCTGGTATTGACGGCGGACCGATTCCCCCCCCCCGGGTTTCCAGCCCGACTTTCTTTGACCCGGTTCCATCCCGAGGCCCGATAAAGGAAGCGGAAACGATGAGTGAGTCGAACAAAGTCAGCGGTCCGGACAGCTTGACGTCTATCAATCCCAAGCTGCTGATCATCGGTTCCACCATCCCTTTCCCGATTTACGTGAAAAGGGCGGGGAAATCCAAATACACCCTCCTGGTGAATGGAGACCGGCCTTTCACGAGAGAGCTGCGAAAGGTCATCAAGGGCTCATGCGGCGATCAGGCGTATACCAAGCCGAAGTGGGCGAGCGCCTACATGGAGTACATTAATTCCTACGACTTCGCCGATGTGCGGATCCCGCTCGAGGAGCGCGCGAGGATTCTTTACGGTAAATCGACAAGCGCGATAGAAGACCTCTTTTCTCGAAGCGGTGTCACCCGGAAAGCCCTGCTCGGGGCCATGGACGTTGCGGCCAAACTGGCCGATTTACTGGAGTCCGACAATAAGGCTTTGCGCACACTGATTGGGATCGCCTCCAAAGACCATGAGACCTTCTGTCACTCCGTTCAGGTCTGCGCCTACGGATTGACTTTTTATCAAAGATTGTATCCTACGAATCCGCCCTACCCCCTCCTCGATATTTCCGCCGCGTTTTTATTCCACAACATCGGGAAGTCGTGGATCCCGGAGTCCCTGCTCAAAAAGCAGGGTCAGTTGACGGACATCGAATGGGCGGTCTTTCTGGATCATCCCGTCTACGGAGAGGAAATTCTGAGAGAGCACGGCATCACCGGCTCCCCTTACCGGGAAATCGTTCGGCGCCATCACGAGAAATTGGACGGCGCCGGGTATCCGGACGGCCTCAAGGGCAACGATGTGTCCCCCATGGCGCAGATCGCTTCCATCGTCAGAAATCTATGACGCCCTGACCACAAATCGTCCATACGGGGAAAAGGTCTCGAGCTTCGAGGCGCTCGTGCAAATGAAAAATGACAACGGCGCCGGCCGGATCTTCAAATGGAAGCTTTTCGAGGAGTTTGTCGGGATGCTGGCGGCGGGCTCCCGGACCACTCCGCCGTCAAGGACGCCGCCCGAGACCGACAAGGCGCAGCCGAAACCGGAAAACCCGGAGGGTGAAGTCCCGGCCCTGGCCAAAGCGGAACACGGGGATTGAAGAGACATTGCTCATCCCCCCTTCTCTCCCGTGGTTCCGCAAGGTTTGAAAACACCGGCTAGTTCTTCACCACCAACCTGTAATCGGGCGTGGGATTCAGGGGGCAGGAATAGACATATTCGCCCGTCTTGAGATTGATCTCGTAATCAATCGACTTTCCGAGAACGAGGCCGCCGCCCGAAACATTGGGAAGGGTGAACCGACGCAGGCCCGAGCCGCGCAGATAGAAACCCAGCGGATAGGGCACGTTCTTGTTGGTCACGCGAAAGATGTACTTTCCGGGCTTCAACTCAATCGTCTTCGCCTTGGCCAGACGGTCCTTAGAGGTCTTGGCGTTGATGGCTTTGCAATCCGCCGCCGACTTCGTTTTGAACCCATGATCCACCCCTTCGATCTCGACGAACTGGCATCCCGTCTGGGTCAGTGTAATGACTGTCGGTTCAGCGGCATCGGCGCCGCCGAAGGGAAAAAACACCGCAAACAGACTGAACGCGATCACCGGCGCGAGGCGCAATCGGTTTTGGGCGGCCATTCCTCTTTCCTCCTCTGTCAGACCGGGCAACCGGGATCCGGCGGCTGAATTCGAAAAGCTCAATTCAATATTAGACGCCCCCGCCTTCCCCGGTTGTCAATTTCTTGTCATTTAGATGCTTGAAGGCGGAAAGGGATTCACGATTTTCGGGGTGATTGGGTCCGAAAACGGGCTTTCTTCCTCGAACACCGATACCGGAAGGAATATTTCTTCGGACGAAAATCCGGAGGGGAGGGGGGGGGGGGATAGTCTCCCCCCGGCAGGCAGCCGGGCTCAGCGGAGGCTGTGGGTGCGCGGGACAAACCCGCGTCTTTATCCGGAGAAAGTCTTCTTTGAAAGCGCCTTCGCCATCCGCTCGACTTCTTCGAACTCTTTCCGGAGAGCGGGCTGGACGCTGAGCCGTTGGCCCTTCTGAACCACCCGCATGCCCTTGAGCCTCGGGTTGGCTTTCAGGGCCTCCAAGGGGACCGGGGCCTCCAGCTTCCTCACCCCGCGGAGATCCACCATATACCAGCGGGGATTCTCCGGCGTGGATTTCGGGTCGTAGTATTTCGCCTTCCTGTCCCAGGACGTGTGGTCGGGGTATGCCTCGCGCGCCACCTCGGCGATCCCGGCCACATGCGGCGGATGGGTGCTGGAATGGTAGAAGAGTACGGCGTCCCCCTGTCTCATTTCCATCATGAAGTTCCGGGCCTGGTAGTTCCGGATTCCGTCCCAATGATCCGTCTGGTTCTCCTCCGCCATGAGGTCCTCGAAGGAATAGGCCTCCGGCTCACTCTTCATCAGCCAGTATTGACGCGCCATGGTCCGGTTCCCTCATTCACGCCGGAGACCGTCCGGCGACTCAGAATCCTGGGACAAGGGGGGAAGGGGGGGGGGGATCCCGGGGCCGTCAACGCCTCGCCCCGAATCCAAACCCGCTGCTTGATTGACCGGGGGCTATCCGAGGATGCCGTTCCACTCATCAATTCGGTCTTTGTGCGTCTCAAAGAGCGCGGAGGCGTCTCCCTCGATGGTGATCTTCTCGATGGCGTCGCTCTGTTGAATGGCGTCCACAATCTCCCGGCCCGAGGTCACCCGCCCGAAGACGGTGTGCTTGCCGTCCAGCCAGGAGGTTTCGACATGCGTGATAAAGAACTGGGAGCCGTTGGTGCCCGGCCCCGCGTTCGCCATGGAGAGCACGCCGGGGCCGTCATGACGCAGGTTGGGGGAGCACTCGTCTTCGAACCGGTAACCCGGTCCGCCCGCGCCGTCCCCCTGCGGGCAGCCGCCCTGGATCATGAAATCCGGGAGCACCCGGTGGAACGTGAGGCCGTCATAGTAGCCGCGCCGCGCCAGATTGGCGAAATTCGCCACGGTGACGGGGGCTTTGTCCTCATGCAAATCCAGCTTGATCTCACCGCGGCTCGTTGTTATCACAGCCGATAATGCCATGGAATCACTCCTTCTCAGTCGGGCCGTTCGGGAAGATCAAACGGGGTGGGCTCAGTCGCTTGGAGGAATGGGAGAGGCCGGGGAGCGGGAGAAACTCATTCCTCCCCGCCAGACGCACGATTCTCACAGGCGCCGCGGGGATTTTTGCCGCAAGATGGGCTTTGAATCGGGGAGTCCCGGATTCGGCGCTCAGACAGAGAGAGGGCGTCAAACCAGGACCGCCGTCTTTCCGGGTGACCGGGGATTGATCAGACGCTATTCCGACGCCTTTTTTACATTCGCCGCCTGGAGCCCTTTTGGGCCTTCGACAATGTCGAATGTAACGTTTTCACCCTCTTGAAGGGACTTGAAACCTTCATTCTGGATCGCCGAGAAGTGAACGAAAACATCGTCCCCATCAGCTTGAGAGATAAACCCAAAACCCTTCGAGTCATTGAACCACTTGACGCTGCCTTCAGGCACTTTGAATCTCCCGCACTACGGCAAACCTTTACCCGCCGACTACGCCTGTCGCAGGTATTTCGGATGGATTGTCATCAAGATAAATGCTATCGGCGAAAATTGCAAGAATTAATTTGAGCGCCGTGGTCGGCCGGATTTCCCGCCATTCGAACGAAGAAATCCGCCGGAGCGCCTTTGGGATGGTCTTTCCCAGGACGCCTGCCATCATTGGATCAAAAAGGGCTTTCCTTCCCCGTCTACGAAATCCGCGGGTCCTACTCGTCCCCCACGACGGCGATGGCCTGGATCTCGAGCATCATGTCCGGATGGGCGAATCCGGCAACGGTGATGAGGGCGCTGCCCGGATACCCGCCCGAGAAGTACTGTCTTCGAAGCTCCGTGAAGCGGTCGCCGTAGCGCACCTCCAGGGTGAAGGCCGTCATGGTCACGATGTCCTGAAGCGTTCCGCCCGCCCGCGACAGGTTTTTTTCAATCAACTTGAACGTGGCGTGGACTTGGCCCTCGAAGTCGCCCGCCAGGGAGTTTCCCTCCTCGTCCTCCCGCGCCCCGACGCCGGCCAGCCAGAGCGTCCTCCCGCCTCGGGTCGCCACGACGGGCGAGAAAGAGCGGTCTTCTTACCAGGTTCCCTTGAAGTATTCGCGCGGCATGTTTGGTCTCCTTCTTCCATCCGAAGATTCAAAAACGGAGCAAACCTGTCATCCACAGATTACACAGATTGCACAGATTAAAAAAAGAGGAGGAGGCAAAACCAGGCGGACGATCGCCTTTGACGGCATAAGAGTCAACGGAATTGAACGACTTCAAAACCCGTGATCGCCGGAATCCGTGGAGCTACTCTTCTCCCACAACGGCGATGGCCTGGATCTCGATCATCATATCCGGCCGGGCGAAACCGGACACCGCGATCAAGGCGGCGGCCGGGAACGCGTCGGGGAAGTATTGCCTGCGGATCTCCGGGATGATTTTCTCCCCGTACCGAACGTCCAGCGTGAAGACCGCCGTCGTCACGATGTCCTGGAGCGTTCCGCCCGCCCGCTTCAGCGTCCGCTCGATTTCGCGGAACGAAGCGTGGGCCTGGGCCACGAAGTCTCCGGCAAGGGAATTTCCTTCCTCGTCCATCGCCATTCCCACGCCCGCAAGCCAGACGATTTTTCCGCCCCGGGTCGTCACCGCCAGCGAGAATCCGCGGCCTTCCTCCCAGGTTCCCTTGAAGTATTCACGCGGCATGTTCTGTCTCCTCTTCCATCCGAAGATTCAAAAACGGAGCAAACCTGTTATCCACAGATTACACAGATTGCGCAGATTAAAAAAAAAGACGGAGAGGTGAATATTCGGAGGGATGGTGCGCCAAGGCCGACACCAGGAGGAGCGGTAATTTGACTTAGAAAAACCGCTTTGAACGGTGCAACCTGTCGATCATGGATTTGGTTTGATGACTTCGAGTATCGTGAGGCCGGCGGATCACAAAAGGTCTTTCTCCAGCGGGAAGCACGTGAAGTAAACGGGTCCTTGGGCGCTCACCAGGAAGTTCTCCTCCAATCCGACGGCGACATCGCCCTCTCGGGCGTGAACGCGCAGGGTGAGATAGAGACTCTCCGACAGACATTCTTCCCATGCCTCGACCGGCCTCTCGTCCGAACCGAGGCCGCAACCCTCGTCCCAATCCAGCCCCAGGGCATGGCCGGCGGGCCGGGGGAGGCTCTCGTCTTCCCCCAGAACGTCCAAAAGCGTGAGCGCATTCCGACCCGGCCGGCAGTTGGCCATGACCAGGCGCATGGCCTGATGGCAGCGGCGGTAGAGGGCGTTTTCCTCCGGGCGGACGTTCCCGCCGCATTTGAACGTCCGTTGCGCGCGGACCCGGTATCCCCCCGGCCCGGTCGCTCGGATGCCGAGGATCACGAGCTCGCCCTCTCGGACGGCGTGGTCCGTCGGGAGCGCTCGGGGAAGAAGGCTGTTGGCCCCCGCCGCGCACATCACGTCCTCCACCGACTCGAACCCGCTCGAAATCAGAAATTCCCGGCACCGGGCGGCGATGTCCCGCTCCGTCGCCTCCGGCCGGAGCCACTCGGCCCGCGTCATCTGAAACACGATGTCCACGATGTCCGTGACGAACCGCAGACACTCCAGCTCCTCCATGTCTTTCAAGGACCGGGCGCGCAGGAGAAGCGGACGCGCGTCGACGAAGATGTCCACGGCCGGGTCGCGTTGTCCGGCCGCCGGGCCGGCCCCCGCCGCCGCATCCAACCGGTCGAGGCCCAACCGCCCGCCGGGTTCGGGATGACGGAGTTTTCGGTGAAGTCCGATCCCCGCGCGGAGCAACGGGGCGAAGGGATCTCGCCCGGAATCGGCGGGAATCCAGAGAAACTCGTCCGGCCTCAACTCCAGCGCGCGGGCGCGCTCGGGATGGTTTCCCGGGAGGCCGGCCGCGTCTTGTCCGGGCCGAAGAGAACGCGGGGCGCCGGACGGGGGCCCGGATTCCAGGAGGAAGGGGCCTTCACCGGCGGTCAACAAAACGCAACGGGCGCGGTCCCGCTCGTTCCAGGGCTCGGGGGGAAGGCCGGTGAGGTAACGGATGTTGGCGGCCTCGAAGCAAAGAAAGGCCGACAGACCCTCCTCCCGCAGGATGTCCCTCGCCCGGGCGATGCGCTCGGCCCGGAGGGCGTCGAAATCGATTCGGTCCGTCCCCTCCGCCGCCGCCACGTCGGCGATCCAGGAGCCCGAGCCGATATCGACCGATTTTTCCCGATCGTCCTCGAGCCACATGGGGGTCAGGAGGCCGAGGCGACGGCCGCCTCGACCCGCGCCCGCCAGTCGGGCACGATGCGGCGCATGTAGGGAATTATTTTTTCCCGCGCCGCCGTGGCGCGGGCCTGTTTCTCATCGTCGGTGGCGTAGCGTTCGATGGCGAGCCGGCCCACCTTGTGGTGAAAGATCTCGTCCTTCTGGATCTTCCGGTAAATCGCCGCCGTGGAGGGGTCGATGGGCTCGATGGCGTTGATAAAGGGCTCGTTCCCCCAGTAAGCCATGATGGTTTCGACCGTATAGTTCATGAGCATCATCTGTTCGAAAATGTCCCATTCCGCGGCGGCCAGGCAGAGGTCGAGGATCTCCTGGTGCACATCGAGGGGGTCCCAGTCGAAAGGGTCTTCGTGGAGCTGGATCAGCCGTTTTTTCAGCCACCGGTAATGCCGGTATTCCTCGTCCACCTGTCGGGCGAGGAGGACCTGCATGGCCAGGGGGGCGTTGGGGATCCAGGAGGCGCAGGCCTTGCCCACCATGATCTCGTTCCAAAGGCCCTGCTTCATCCGGGTGATCACCATCCGCATGACCTTCTCCCGGTCCGTGATTCCCGACAGGGCCATGAAGGCCTGCTCGATTCCCAGCTCGTCGTAAAGGTCGCGGTTGAGCGAGGTGATGTGCTTGGCGTAATCCGCTGGTTTTATGATTTTTTTCCTCAATCGGTTCCTTCAATCCGCTTGGATTATTGGAGCACTTCATATTATCATACTGGCCTCGTCGTGATGCGCCAATGTCGTGTCCGGTTAATGGCTTTACCCCGGATTTCCAGATAGATCATAAGTATTGGGGATTATAAAGGTTTTGACACTAATTGAGTGAGATGTTGGACCACCAGGGGAAAGAGATCCTGGTGTCGGTGATTGTAACGGAATTCCATCTCCTTCAGGTAGAGGGGGAACCGCTCTTTGGACACCCCATGATGTTTGATGAGCCTCTCCTTGGCGTAGGCCCAAAAGCCTTCCAGGCCGTTGATGTGCACTTTGCCCCGACTGAAGCGCCGATCATGATCCACCCGCAAGTGGCGATAGCCGCAGAACATCAGGGCGTCATAGACCCGGTAGCGGTCGGTGTAGACCACGCTGCCCCGACGGACCAACTTCACGGTGGAGGCCAAAAGGGTCTGGGCCTTGACGTTGCCGACCGCCTCCACCTTCACCCGGCCGCCCCGCTCCAATATGCCGAAAACAGGGACTTTACCCGCTGCGCCTCGGCCTCTCTTGCCCTTGCGCTTGCCCCCGAAGTAGGCCTCGTCCGCCTCCACCTCCCCTCGAAGAAGCTCCTGTCCCCCCGGCGTGCCGGCCACAAGACTGCGCCTGAGCGTCGTCACGGCCCGCAGCGCTGTCGGATAGCTCACGGCGAGTTGCTGGGCCATCTTGCGGGCCGAGACCTCCAGCTCAAAGAGCTTCACCACCCAAAGCCACTGCCGGGCCGAGAGGCGAAGTTGGCCCAGCCAGCGGCCCGTGAACGGCCCGAAGGTGTACCGACACCCAGCGCAGCGAAAGCGCCCCCGCGTGCCCAAAACGTAGCGTTTTCGACCCTCACAACGAGGGCAGATTTTACGCCCGTTTTTCTGACACGCCATGAGCAGATGGCGTCTCGCTGTAGCTTCCGATTTTACAAGGACTTCAAAGCTCTTCAGGTCCACGACACCAGCCTAATCCGGTGTCATATCTTTTACAATCACCATGTTTTATTGCGACCCACCCAAAGCTCGTCCTGAGTTGCCGCCTGCGCTCACTGCAAAGGATGCGCTTCAAGACCTTCCATCAATTACGCTTCACCCCGAAGGAAAACTGAAACGGGGAGCTAGACGGTTTAATGAAAAGGTTGCCTATGCACCCAATGTGAAGCCTTCCGCGTATGCGACTAAAATGCGGTCTTGGCCCAACTTTGAAAGCCACGAATTTTTGATGGATCATGTTATTAGATATTTGCCGAGAGATTACAAGATCTTCCGGCGGATGAATTCAGGCGATCAGTATCCAGAAGCTCATAAACTGGCTTCTCAGATGCTGAGTGAGAGATTACATCAACTTGCAAAAAAAGGAACAATCGTCAAGAATGACACTGCAGACTTCAAGAAACTAGAGAAAGAATTCGTTCCACCGTACGATCCGGATAAGTTTCCAAACAAATGGCGCAAGATGGAAGGAGACCGGCCAGCAAGAACCTTAATGGCACACCTTGGCAAAGATGGCTATTCACATATCCATTACGATAGCGCACAAGCACGTACAATCTCAGTCCGCGAAGCTGCCAGACTCCAGTCCTTTCCGGACGGCTTTTTCTTTTCAGGAACTATGAATCCAGCCTTTAGAAAAATTGGAAATGCTGTTCCTCCATTATTGGCAAAGGCAATTGGGCAAGCGATGATTGAAAAGATGGTTGGGAAATAGATGATTCGAAAAATCGCGGTCAAAAGGCTTACGGCGTCCGACCTTACATTCTTTGAATGGCATTTTCGAAACAAACCAGCGGGCAATCAAAAAGCAATAAATCTTAACGCAGATATTTTCATTAGAGAACTATATCCTTCGCTTCCTCTAACATCTCAAGGGCGCTCAGGCAGAATTCCTATAGATCTTTCAATTTATGGCCCTGGCCTGAAAAGAAAGTACAATCTTCAGAGGAAGATCATAAAGGCAACTAGCGCATATAAGAATTGGAGATTGGATGGAGAATTCATTTTTAATCCAGCGGACGATCCAGAAAGGTTCAATTTGCTTGGCCCTGGTGACATTGTTGCATTCCACTTTACTGGGGATGTGTATCCTTTTGCGATGACAGCTGTTTTTCTTTCCAAAGGAATCACCGAAGATTCTGTTACCCACTCTGTGTTAGAACACAGGTTAGGAAACAACAGCATGATCGCATTGGGATTATCGGAATTTAGCAGGATCGTGGAAGGTACGACCCTTCCCGAGGAGCACCCTCTTAACGTATTGCTTTTAGAGTCTGCCCTTGAGGACGCTTCATTGGGAGGATTGCAAGGAACGCAGACCTTACTATCTGGAACAATCCGAAGGACATTATCTAGGGGGGAGTTGCGACAAGCTAGGGAGAATGCGGATGCCATAGGACAGCTTGGAGGAGAATATGTTAATGGTTATCTAAGTCGCTTAAAAAGCAAGAGGAAATAATTGACTTTGCTTGGATTTCAGCTGAAAATGCAATTGCTCCATACGACTTTCAAGTCGAATTAACTGATATCCCAACAAATGATATCGATGTCAAATCAACAGCGGGCGGATTTGAGCGTGTAATACACATATCAATGGGCGAGCTCCGGGAAATGGGTGACTCAACTGGCAGATATGATCTGTATCGAATATTTGAAGCTACGGAAAGAGATGCGAAATTCCGGATCTGTCGAAACATTCGGATATTTGTCATCCCTATAATGGAGCTCTTTGGAAATCTACCTGGCGGTGTTACTCCTGATGGAATTTCAGTTTCTCCATCAATTCTCCAATTCGGGGAAGTGATCCAGCTTGATAATCCTGAAGATCTGGAAGAAGAATAAATGTCTAATTCCAATTAGGACTAGGGGATTCAATACCGTGGCGGACGTAATGACTCCTGAGCAACGACGTCACTGCATGTCACGCATAAAAGGAAAGAACACCGGGACTGAAGTTCGTGTGCGAAAAGCTCTCTGGGCAAGAGGATTACGTTATCGCCTTGGATACAATATTCCTGGAAAACCGGATCTAGTCTTTTTAAATGGTCTAATAGCGGTGTTTATTGATGGTTGTTTCTGGCATGGGTGTCCTCTACATTCAACAAAGCCCAAAACAAATAAGGACTTTTGGCACAAGAAGTTGCAAGGAAATATTGAGCGAGATCGAAAGGTAAAGCAGCAATTACAAGAAATTGGTTGGGTTCCTTTCAGAATTTGGGAGCACGAGGTTGAAGAGGATGTGAATTCCGTTATTGAGCGAATTTCTGGATTGCTGCGTGAGTGATTGGGTCAACTCCAAGTGGTCGAAGGAAGGAAGAATTTGGCAACAAAAATATTGACTCTTTTTTTAAACCCTAACGTCTTAGTTCTCTCCTATTTCCTTTTCCTCCTCCGACTGGCGATAGTCTTCTCGAAAAAAATTGGTCTTAACTCGCATTTTGTCAATGAGTGCTGGAATCCTAGCGACCTGGGGGGAGAGAGGGGGTCGTTGCTTGACTCTGCACTCCAGCGAAAGGTGCGGGAGACCAAAACGCTCAATCGAATAGATGGGCTGATTGCGACGTAGTGCAATGTAAAGCAACGACCCTGAGCCGCTATAGATGTCTTCCGCGCACGTCTTCATCGGCCCGGCCCCGACCGGCAATCGGACATAGCTTCCAATCGTCCGGCCTCACCCTTAAAAAACGCTCACGACAATCCCGCCCGCGACGGTGAGGACGGCCCCGAAAACGACCTGACGGGTTATCCGCTCCAACTCCCGAAGGAAGACGGCGGAAATGATGACGACAAACAGCGGGGAGGTCTGGATCAGGGTGAAGACGATAGAGACATCCCCCAGGGCGATGGACAGGACTCGACAATAAATCGCCCCGGCGGTGGCCAGCCCGGCCAAGATGACCCACAGCCAGGCCCGACGCGCGCCGATCCGGTATCGGTCCGGTTTTGGGAAAAGCAGGGCGATCAGGGGCAAAATCAGAAGGGCTTCCGTGGCCCCGACCCAGGCGGCGAGCAAGGGAGAGTCGAGCCGGGCGAAGCCAAACTTGTAGAGAACGGCCGCGAGGCCGGTGCACACCCCAGCAAGCAACGGGAAAATGAGGTCGAATTTTCTTCCCCGGCTTGTCTTGACGGGGGTGCGGGGGCGTTCAGCGGAGCGCGGGCCGGTACCCGCCGGATTCGCCTCCGGCCGCGTTCCGCTTCCGCTCTGGGACACAATCGTCAACACGCCCGCGACCACCGAGGCGATGCCGATGAATTGAAGGACGCTGGGCCGCTCGCCCAGGAAGAGGGTCGCGCAGATGACCGCGTACACCGGCGCCGCCGACTTGATCGTGGCGGCGCGGGCGGCGCCGATTCGCTGAACGCCGATGTAGAAAAAGGCCATGAAAAGGCCGGGGGTCAGAATCCCCGCGACGGCGAACCAGGCCAGGCCCGCCGCGTTGATGGAGCTGAGCGCGCCCGTTGTGAAAACCAGAATGGTGTAGAGAACCCACTGGATGATCGCGATCATGAGAGAACCCGCCATCGGCGTCGCGGTCCGCAAGGCGGTTCGCATCGTGGTGTCGGACACCGCATAAAGCAGGGCGCCCAAGAGCGCAACCCATACAGCTAACGGGGGCATCTGTGATTTCCCAAAAGGACGATCCTCGGAGTTTTCGCTGAAACACGAAGAAGGTTTGAAAAGAAAATCCCGTCAAGGAGGGAGACGGCGAACCTCCAACGCTCCGCTCCCGAGGCAGCCGCCCGCACCCTTAAAAGACGCTCACGACGATCGCGCCCGCGACGGTGAGGACGGCCCCGAAAACGACCTGCCGGGTCACCCGTTCCAGCTCCCGCAGGAAGACGGCTGAAATGAGGATGACAAACAGCGGGGAGGTCTGGACCAGGGTGAAGACGATAGAGACATCCCCCAGACCGACGGACAGGATTCGACAGTAAATCGCCCCCGCGATGGCCAGCGCCCCCAGGGAGACCCACATCCAGGCCCGCGGCGGGCCGATCCGGTATCGGTCCGGTTTCGGGAAAAGCAGCGCGATCCCGGGCAAAATCAGAAGGGCTATCGTGGAACCGATCCAGGCGCCCAACAAGGGAGAGTCGAGCCGGGCCAGGCCAACCTTGTAGAGAATGGCGGCGATGCCCGCGCACACCCCCGCGAGCAACGGGAAAATGAGGTCGAATTTTCTTCCCCGGCCACCCTTGGCGGGGGCGCGGGGGCTTTCATCGGAGCCCTGGCCGGGGTCAGGCGGATTTGTCTTCGGCGGCGTTCGGTTATCGCCCTCGGACGCAATCGTCAGCAGACCCGCGATCACCGCGCCGATGCCGAAGTATTGAAAAACGCTGGGCCGCTCGCCCAGGAAGATAATGGCGCCGATGACCGCGTACACCGGCGCCGCGGACTTGATCGTGGAGGCGCGGGACGCGCCGATCCGCTTTACGCCGATATAGAAAAAGGCCGTGAAAAGGCCGGGCGCCAGCAACCCCGCGACGAGGAACCAGGCCAGACCCGGCGCGTTGATGGCATAGAGCTTGCCCGTTGTCAAAACCAGGATGGAGTAGAGAACCCACTGGATGACGGCGATCAGAAGGGCGCTCGCCATCGGCGTCGCGGTCCGCATGGCGGTTCGCAACGTCGTGGAGGCCAGCGCATAGAGCAGGGAGCTCAAGAGCGCAATCCATATGGCTACCGGGGGCATCTGTGATTTCCCATAAAGATCGCCTTTGGATGGAGCGTCTTTGATATTACTTGAACTTCGGCAGCACCTTCTCCCCGAAGAGTCGAATCGAGCGAAGCGCGTCTTCCCGGGCCATCCCCGGATAAACCAGACGGCAGGAGAGAAGCGTCGGATTCAACGCCTCCTGATATCGCTTGATTTCCTCAACCACCTCCTCGGGGGAGCCCAGGATCCAGCGGTTCTCATGCAGGCGGTCCATATCGATCTCCCCCGACTTCGTCCGGGGGGCCATCAGCTCGGGACGCTGGAGGTGTTTCTGGACGATGAACGTCTGGTGGTTCGCCTCCAACATCAATTTCAGACCGATCTCTTTCACGCGGCGGGGGTCCTCATCCACGTAGACCTCCCGCAAAATGAAGATCTCCGGCTCGGCGGGCGTCTTCCCATTCTCTTTCCAGGATTCCAGCAACACGTCCCGACACGCCTTGAGCCGGTCGATGTGGCCTGAGGGACCGGCCATCCAGCCGTCCGCGAAGGCCTCCGCGCGGGCAACCGCCTTTTCGGCCCAACCCCCCAGGATGATGGGCGGTCTCGGCCGCTGGACCGGTTTCGGGAAGATCGTCACGCCCTCGACCCGGTTCCACCGCCCCTCGAAACACACCGCGTCCTCCGTCCAGAGCCGCTCGATGAGCCGGACCCCTTCTTCGAGCCGCGAGGCGCGCTGCTTGAGGGAAACCCCGAACGTGTCGAATTCCTCCTGTACGTATCCCAGCCCAAGACCCAGGATGAGCCGCCCGTCCGACATCATGTCCAGGAAGGCCGCGTCCTCCGCCACATGAACCGGATGATACAGGGGAAGGAGGAGAACGCCCGTTCCGAGCCGGATGGTCTTCGTCCGTTGCGCAAGACCGGCGAGGGCCATGAGGGGAGAGCCCCACGCCGTCGCGTCGGCCCAGAAATGGTGCTCGGCGAGGAGCACGACGTCGAATCCCAGGCTCTCGGCAAGCCGGGCGTCTTCCAAAAAATAATCGAAGCGGCCGTTCCACTGATACGGCGCGATGGCGAATTTCATGAAATCCCCTTTTCTTGCGCCCACACCATATCCGGGAAACGGTGAAGGACCCGAAGGGTCGCAGACTCGGGTAAAAAACGCGGCGTCCACGGCTGCGCCATTGCCGAACCCTTAGACCTGATTGTACCGGCGCACCTCGCGTGAGACCAACTCCTCTTCTTCATCCCAAAGCGGAGGCACTGGCAGGCAAGCTGCCAGTGGCGTCCTGTTTTGCAATAAAGCCGTCCAAAGAGCGGATGGAGTCCGGGAGATTCTTCGCCAGAGCCGATGTCCATCGCTCAGAATGACGGAGAGTGAAAGACTCTCAGTTGCGAAAAGGGGCGGCTCCCTATGGGAGCCGCCCCTTTTCGCGAAACGAAAGTTTTCCAGGGGGTCTGGGGGACAGTTTTCAAAATGTCCCCCAGGGTTTTCACTTCACGAATCCCCAGGCCTCGGCGTTCCAGGTGATGGGGGTGTCCGTGCCGGTGGGTTTCCAGTTCCGGAAGCCGGGCCTCGTCGCCGTCACGTCCACGCGAAAATAGAGCGGGAGAGCGGGAAGCTCCTCCGTCCAGATCTCCTGCTCCCGGTGGAAGAGGCGGATGCGCTCCTTCTTGTCGATCACCGTCGGGATCAGCCGGTCGATCCGGTCGATCTCGTCGTTGACGAACCCGGGGTTGTTCTGGCCCTGCCAGTTGTTCTTCTTGGAGGGGATGTTTCCCTTCGTCCAATAGGCCTCGCCGTCGGTCGCGGGGTTGAACAGCCAGGCGTACATGGCGAGGTGAGGGAACTTCCGGTACCGGACGGTCTCCCCGAAATAGACCTTCGCGGGCTGGTTCCGGATGGTGACTTCCACCCCCACCGCCCGCCAGTCGGCCCGGATGATCTGCTGAATCTTCTCGCGCACCTTGTTGCCCGACGTGGTCATGAGGACGAGGCGCATCTCGAGGCCGGCGGCGTTCCCGCGGACGCCCTTGGGACCGGGCGTCCACCCGGCCTCCTCCAGGAGCTTTTTCGCCCGCTCGGGGTCGTAGGGATATTTCCTGACGTTCGGGTTGTAGCCGTAGTGCCGCGGCGGAAGCCAGGAATGGGCCACTTTCTGCCTGCCCGCGAACAGGGCCTGGACGATCCCCTCCCGGTTGATCGCGTAGGTCAGGGCCTGCCGGACGCGCTTGTCCCGCAGCAGGGGCGAGTCATGGTTGAAGTCGATGTGCTCCCAGATCATCGCCGGGGTGAAATACGTGCGGATCTCCTTGCCGCGGCGCTTCTCCATGTCGAGGGCCTGGTCGAACGTGAAGCCCACAGGGGAGATGCCCTGGACGCCGCCCGCCGCGAGATTCACCTCCAGCGCCCCCGTGTTGGGAATGATCTTGTAGATGATCTTCCCGAAGCCCCCGGGCTTGCCCGGAAAATGCGGGTTCCGCTCCAGGGCGAGCAGGCTCCCCGGCTCCCAGACGGTCAGGCGGTAGGGTCCGTTGCCGACGGGTTTCGTGTTGAAGAAGCTCTCCTGATAGGCCCTCGGCCCCTTTTTCAGGACGGGTTCGAGGATGTGCCGGGGGAGCGGGAAGTGGACGTTGTCGTTGGCCCGGGCGAATCGCTGCTTCCAGGTCACCACGAGGGTGTAAGGGTCCGGGGCCTCCATCTTCGCGATGCGCCGGTCCACGTCCCGCGTGATGACGGGGATCCCCTTCGTCATGATGACCCGGTGGGCGAAGATGAAATCCCCGGCCGTGACAGGCGTGCCGTCATCCCATTTGTAGCCTTTGCGGATTTTCCAGGTGGTGCGCATTCCGCCGCCCGGCAGGAGCCGGAGGCCGCCGTTCTCAAGCGTGGGGATCTCCTCGGCCATGACGGGGCGGAGCGTGAGGGTGTTGTCCCGCATGGCCAGCGTGCGGAAGATGGCGCCGCGGATTTCCGTGCCTGCCATCATCTCGCCGAACAACGGGTCCAGGCTGTCCGGCTCCTGGCCGATCCCGATGACGACCTCGTTCCTGGCCGCCCCCCCGGATTTGGGCGGGTCGCCGCTGTCGCACCCGGCGGCGAGGGCGAGGAGGAGAAGCGTGAACGGGAAAATCCGTCCGCGCGGGCGGAGAAGTGAAGGGCGATGGTTCATCCGATATCTCAGGCCGCGCCGCGGCGTGTTTCGGCGCGAAGGGGGGGGGAGGGGGGTGAGCGAATCAAGGCGTCCGCAGGCTCCATCCTACTTCGCGAAGCTCCACTGTTCGGCATTCCAGGTGACGGGCGTATTCGTCCCGGTGGGTTTCCAGCCGCGGAACTTCGGATTCGTCACCGAGACCTCGGTGTGGAAGTAGAGGGGGATTGCGGGAAGCTCCTCGCGCCAGAGCGCCTGTTCCCTGCGGAAAAGGCGCGTGCGCTCTCTCTTGTCGAGGGTGGCGGGGATGCGGTGGCTGAGGCGGGAGATCTCCTCGTGGACGAAGCCCGAGGTGTTCTGTCCACTCCAGTTGTTCTTCTTGGAGGGGATGTTGTCGATCGTCCAGACGTTTTCGCCGTCGGAGGAGGGGTTGAGGACCCAGGAGTACATGGCCAAGTGAGGGAACTTCCGGTAGCGGACCGTCTCGCTGAAGAAAACCTTCGCGGGCTGGTTGCGCAGGGTGAGATCGATGCCCGCCTTGCGCCAATCGGACCGGATGATTTGCTGGACCTTCTCCCGGAGCTTATCGCCCGAAGTGGTCATCAGGACCAGGCGCAGCTTCTTCCCTTTTTCGTTCCGGCGGATCCCGTCCGGCCCGGGCGTCCACCCGGCTTCCTTGAGCAGCGACTTCGCGCGCTCCAGGTCGTAGGGATACTTTTTGCCGTCCGGGTTGTACCCGTAGTGCTTGGCGGGCAGCCAGGAATGGGCCATTTCTTGTTTGCCCTCGAACAGGGCCTTCACGATTCCCTCGCGGTCCGTGGCGTACAGGAGGGCCTGGCGGACCCGCCGGTCCTTCAGCAGGGGCGATTGGGTGTTGACGTCCATGTGCTCCCAGTACATCCCCGGCGTGAAATAGACGCGGAACTTGTCGCCGCGCCGTTTCTGGACGTCGAGCCCCTGGTCCAGCGAGAAGCCGATGGGGGAAATAGCGTGGATGGCCCCCGAGGCCAGGTTGGCTTCGAGCGTCCCGGTGTTGGGGATGATCTTGTAGATGACCCGGCTGAAAGCGGGCGGCTTCCCGGGGTAATGGGGGTTTCTTTCCAGGACGAGATGGTTGCCCGGCTCCCACTCCTTCAGGCGGTATGGGCCGTTGCCGATGGGCCGCGTGTTGAAGGCGCCTTCGCTGTAGGCCTTGGCGCCTTTCTTCAGGAGCGGCGCCAGGACGTGCTTCGGCAGGGGGAAGTGGACGTCCTCCTTCGCCCGGTAAAAGCGCTCTTTCCACAGGACGATCAGCGTGTACGGGTCCGGCGCCTCCATCCTCTCGATGCGCCGGTCGATGTCCCGGGTGATGACGGGCATCCCCTCCGTCATGATGGCTTGGTGGGCGAAGATGAAATCCGCCGCCGTGACGGGGATTCCGTCCTCCCACTTGAAGCCCTTCTTAATCTTCCAGGTGGTTTTCATCCCGCCGCCGGGCAGAAGGACGATGCCGCCGTTATCGATGGTGGGGATCTCATCGGCCATGACGGGGCGGAGGGCGAGCGAGTCGTCCCGCATGACCAGGGAGCGGAAAATGAGCCCGCGGATCTCGATGCCCGCCAGCATCTGGCCGAACAGGGGATCCAGGCCGTCGGGCTCCTGGGCGATGCCGATGATCACCTCCTTCTTCCCGGCGTCCCCCGGCATGGCCGGGTCGTCGCCGCCGCAGGCGGACAGGGCCGTCAAGAGAAAGACACTGAAGCCATAGAGAAGTCCGCGCAAGCGTTTACCCCCCCTCTTCCCCCTGCGAATGAAGATCGCGGGTTTCTCATGATCCGATGGACCCGTTCGCTGACATGGTTTTAACAATTTTGACCGCCCTCTTCAATTCGGAAGTCCTTTGGTAGACTGAGGTGCGGGGGATGGCGCACGGGCGTTCCGTCCCGCCCAAGCGGTGCTCATCCGGGAGATCCCGGCAACATCCAGATCCCGCTGACGGAAGATGGACGGGACCGAGGCGGGCGGAGCACAGACCCAGATGGAAAGTCGGCAGGTGAAGGCCTCCGAGATGGCCCGCGATGATTCGCCGTTGAGGGTTTCGGGCTGGAGAGACACGCTCCACGACGAGATCGGAAAGCGGTTCACGGAGGCGACGGGAATCTCCGTCGAGTACGAAAGGGGAGAGACCGGCGAGCGGCTTTCCAGCGCCCTCGCCAACAAGGGCGACCCCCACGTGGACGTAACGCTGACGACGACCCACGTGGGCCGGCTCTACATTTCCGCCGGGCTTTTCGAAAAGCTCGATCCGGCAAAGATCGGTAACGTGAATCAACTCCGCCCGGAGGCGATTCGCAGCCCCTATCACATCGGGCTGTGGTCGTACATTTACACCATCGCGTATCTTCCCGAGCGGACGCCCTTTCCGCTCACAAAGTGGGCCGACCTTTGGGACCCGAGACTGAAGCGGATGATCGCCATGCCGGATTTCGACCCGAGTCACGTCATCACGGTCAGCGCCCTTCTCTCGGGCGGCGACGAATTCCAGTGGAAGAGGGGCATCCCCCGTTTGTTGGCGCTGAAGCCCAACATCGCGGCCTTCTTCGATACGGACGCCCAGAGCCAGGACCTGTTCAAATCGGGCGAGGCGCCCGTCCAGATTTTGCTCAGTGTGAACGCCCACAAAACCGGCAAGGGGCGCATCCGGGCTCAGACCATCAACCCCGCCGATGCGGGGGGGATTGCCGGCATCGACACCCTCGGCGTCATGGCGGGAACCCGGCGGCGCGACGCCGCCTACCAGTTCGTCGATATCGCCCTCTCTCGGGCGGTCCAGGAAGACCTGGCTCGCACGCTCAAAGTCGGCCCCATGAATCTAAACGCCGCTGTGCCGGCTGAATTGGAAGGGCGGCCGGGAATCCTGACGACGCCCGACGACTGGAAAAAGCACGCCTATGTCCTCGACGATGAGCAGCGCGCGAAGTCGTTGCCCGAGTGGAAAGACTGGTTCAACGCCAACATCGTGAAATAATGACCCGCTTTTTTCGAGAAGAGAATGTTGAACGGCCCGAAGAAAGGACGTCCCCGCCCGTAAAATCGCCCGGACCTGTCCTTTGGCGGGACCCGGGTCAGGGTTTCAGGAATTGATCCGGTCGAGCGCCTCTTGAATCGCGTCTTCGGCGAGGTCGCCGGCGTGGAGCTTATGTTTGGGGAGACCCCCCAGGCCCCGGGCGATGTCCTGGGCGGAGATTTTCCGGGCCTCGTCCAGAGATTTGCCCTTGGCCAGCTCCGTCAGCAGAGAGGCGGCGGCCAGCGCGGCGGCGCAGCCGTAGGCCTTGAACCGGACATCCGCGATCCGCCCGTCTTCCACCTTCAAAAAGAGCTTCAACTCGTCGCCGCAGACTGGGTTGGTCACCTCGACGGCGGCGTCCGCGTCTTCCATCTCTCCCGCGTTGCGCGGGCGGGTGAGGTGGTCGATGAATTCCGGGCTCCGCAGGGATTCATTGTCTTTCGGGGACGGCACAGGCGGCCCTTTCTTCCACGGTCGCCGGCCGGCGGCGGGAGAGCGTCTCACGGGAGGGGGTCGATCAGGTTTTCACCTTCGCCGCGTCCCACTTGCCCGAGACGGCCCTCAGACGCGCGACGATATCCGGAAGGACTTCGATGACGCGGTCGACGTCCTCATCGGTGTTCCCCCAGCCCAGACTGAACCTGAGGGAGCCTTCAATCAAGTCGTTCGGGATGCCCATGGCCTGGAGGACGTGGGAGGGATCGGTGCTGCCGCTGGCGCAGGCCGAGCCCGTCGAGACGGCGACGCCCGCGAGATCCAGGTTGATGAGCAGGGGTTCGCCGCCGATGGCCCGGAAACTCATGTTCAGCGTGCCGGGGAGGCGGCGCCGCGGATCCCCGTTGATCTCCACCTCGGGGATGCGCTCCTGGAGGCCCTCCTGCAATCGGTCCCGCAGACGCCGGAGCCGCGCCGACTCCTCCTCCATGTGGCTCATCCCCAGCTCGCAGGCCCTGCCGAGGGCGACGATGCCGGCAACGTTTTCCGTCCCAGACCGGCGGTTGCGCTCCTGGTGGCCGCCGTGAATGAGGGCGTCCATCGTCAACCCTTCCCGGATGTAGAGGGCGCCGATCCCTTTCGGGGCGTTCAGCTTGTGTCCGGACAGGGCGAGGAGGTCGATGTTCATCTCCTCGACGTCGATGGGGAGCTTGCCGGCGGTTTGGACGGCGTCGGTGTGGAAGATTTTTTCCCGCTCTTTGACGAGCTTCGCGATCTCGGCGATGGGCTGGACCGAGCCCGATTCGTTGTTCCCGTGCATAACGCTGACCAGGACCGTATCGTCCCGGATGGATTCGGCCACGTCGTCCGGGTCGATCACCCCCGATCGTCCGACGGGGACGTACGTCACCTCCACCCCGCGGGTTTCCAGGTAGGCGCAGGTCTCGATAACGGCCGGATGCTCGATGGCGGTCGTGACGAGGTGCGACCCGGTTTTGGCCTCGGCCGCCAGGACGCCCCGGAGCGCCATGTTGTCGGATTCGGTGCCGCAGCCGGTGAAGACGATTTCCCTCGGCTTCGCGCCCAGCAGGGAGGCCACCTTCTCCCGCGCGGCCTCCACCGCCACGCGGGTCTCCTGGCCCTCGGCGTGGACGCTGGAGGGATTGGCGAACCTCTCCTGGTAATAGGGCAGGAAGGCCTCCAGGACTTCGGGCCGGATGGGCGTTGTGGCGTTGTGATCCATGTACACGCGGGGCAAGATGATTTACTCCCTCGGGAAAGACCGTAATTTAATTATGGTGCCGGTCCGAATGACCGTCAACTCGCGCGGACCCGCTCCGCTCCGCCGGATGGAGTATCCAGCGGGGGAAGCGAGTCCGGCCCTCAAGAAGGGCGGCTCCCGGATCAAATTCCGGATGCGCCTTTCCATCTCTCGAAGAAGATGGGACCCGGGATACCTGAAGGGAGATTATACGGCGGGCTTCCGCCGCGCCGCGTCGGCCCTTGCTGAGAAGAGGTAGAAGAGGCCCCCGATCAGACGGATCAGGACGGTCAGACCGAATTCCGCCACCGCAACGGCCAACATGATCTCTCCCGGAGCCCCGAGGGGCCGAAAGAGAGAGACATAAGTCAGGTCTCGGACCCCGAGGCCGGTAAAGCTGATGGGCAATCCGGTGGCCATCAACGCGGGCGGAATCAGGGCCATGTAGTAGCCGAACGCCAGGTCGGCGCCCAGCCCCCGGGCCAGAACGAAGACGGCCAGGACGTTGAGAAAATGGCCGGTCGCGGCGACCGCCAGGATGATCGGAAGCCGCCCCGGCCGCTGTCTGAGGAGCCGAAGGCCCTCCTGAAAGCGGGCGAGGGCTTGCCGGGCCCTCCGGCCGCGGAGGACCGGAAGGCGCGTCAGCGCCCCGGTGACGCGGGCGCTGCCGAGAAGGCCCAGCGCCGCCAGGGCCGCCAGGCAAAAGAGCCCGGCGTCGAGCAAGAGACCGCCCGTCTCGCGGCGCAGCAACATCCCTCCAAAAATGGCCCACGCCAGCAGGACGTTCGCGAGCTGTCCGGCGAAGCCGATCATGCGATCCATGGCGACGGCGGCGATGGCCGCCTCCGTCCGCCCGTCCACCCGGGAAACGGACCAGACCCTCCAGCCGTCGGCGCCCAGCGTCCCCGGCAGCAGCAGGCTGAAGAACGCCGCCGTCCATTGAACCCGGATGATATTCCGGAGCGAGAGCGGGTTTCCCTGTGTCTTGATCAGCAGCCAGAATCTGCCCGCGCGCAGGAAGACGAGGGCGAGGGTGAGGAGGAGGAAACCCAGCAGAAGCGGGAAAAACCGGATCCGGGAGAGGGTGGCCTGAAAATCCCCGAAATCGATCCAACCGAGGACGATGAGAAAGACAACCAGGCTGAGCCCCCACCGCCGCCACGAAGCCCCTTTTCGCTCTTCCGGCTTGTCCGCCGCGGGATTCCCGGCCGTGTCGTCCTGGACCAAGGGCGATATCCTTTTTCACCGGTCTCACCGGATTTTTTCAGCGCCGCCGCCGGGCGGCAAAAGACGCGGCCGATCGCCGGCCGTCAGCCGGCCGGCCGAACCGGAATCGGCCGCATCCGCTTTTCCCGCGCGAGGGTTTTTGCCGCCCCCTCTTCCTTGGGTGTCAGCCCGCCGCGATCCAGCCCGCCGAACGCCTCATCGAAGCCCGCCTCGAACGCCGCGCAGGCCGTTTCGTAATCCACGGGGCGTCCGCCCAGGGCCTCTGTCACCGAGACCGTTTTTTTTCGGAGGTTCGCCGCCAGGCGCGCCCGCGCCCCATCGCTCGAGGTCCGGAACAGCGAGCACAGCTTGTCGATCTCCAGATCGAGCGGCGCCGATCCGTGCTGAAGGACCCCTCCCCCCCCGCGCCGCTGGGCGCTGCCGACGATCTTTCTCCCCTGGACCATGACCTCATAAGCGGAGGTGGAGGAGAAACAAGCGCCCGACCGATCCTTCGGGTCCGGCCGGAACGCGGCCGGGGCCAGCGTGGCGGCGAGACCCAAATTCCGCAACCCGGCGACCAATCCCAGGCTGATGAAGGCATAATCTCTCAGGATGGGCGCGCTCGCCGGCCCCTGTTCGGTATCCGGGGTCCCCGGGAGGGGAGCGGCGAGGCCGGTGACGATTTTGGCGCCCTCCCCGGTTTCGCCCATCGGCCGGTCCCACAAGTCCTCCGGGAAGACGACGCTGTACGTGACCTCCCGATCGTGAAGGACGGCGCGGCCTCCCGTCGGCCGGCGGACCACCGGAATCCCGAGCCGCTCCAGAGCGCGCGGGTCGATGTCCCGCTCGATGGACTGGCCGTATCCCACGGAGAGGGTGGCGGGCGCCCAGGCGTACAGCCGAACGGTGGGTGGACTCCGGCCCTCCTGGACGCGGCGCCACAAGACTTCGTCCACGGCCATGTTCCACGCCCCGTCCCGCGCGCCGGTGTTCATGAACCGCCATTTCAGCATGGAAAACCTTCAGGGATTGCAAAGAAACCTTAGGGGGGCCTTTTTGAATTCCGGCCCCCCTAAAACCCCCCGGAAAATTTTTGTTTCGCCGCGCATGGAGTGGGGCCGGCTGATCGGCCGCCCGTACAGCGTAGCCACAAAAAGCAGAAGAATTTGGAAGGTGCGGATGTTTTCTCTGACCGCCCGATGGCCGCGCCAAACAGGACCACATGGATCACCATGACCTCCAAGCGCGGGTAAGGCCGAGCCGCAAGATCGGCCAGGTCGGGCGGCCATCTTGGCCGCCATCCGATGGCGGGCCGGAGGGTCGACCGACCCGCGTCCGCGCTGCCGGGGGGGTTCCCCAACCCCTGGGAGGGGTCTGGGGGGCGTCTTACAAGAAGCCCCCCAGGAGAGCGCTCATCTAAGCGGTGGTTGTCTCGAACTCCTCATGCGCCGCGACGATCCGTTTCCGGATCTCCTCCGTGAACAAACTGTCCAGCTCCGCGATGGACACCCGGTTCTCCAGGGGGGTGGGCAGCCCTTCAAGCGGCTCGCTGAGGCGGAGGTTCTTGTTCGCCGCCAGGTCATCGATCCGGTCCACCGGCGTGAAGTGGGGGACCGTCTGAAGGACCTCGGGGTTCTCGAGAATGATCCGGCGGATCGCCGTCACGATCTCGATGAACCGGTCGAGCTCCGCCTTCGAGTAGCTTTCCGTCGGCTCGATCATCAGACCGTACACCTCGGGGAAGGCGATGGTGGGCGCATGCAGGCCGAAGTCGAGAAAGAGCTTCCCGACCCGCGAGATGATATCGGCCCTTTTTGTCCCGGACGCCTCGACCTTCGCGAAGCTCTCCTCGCTTAGGGTGAGGATGAATTCGTGCATCCGGGGGACGTCCTCCGCGCCGAAGGGCAGCGTCGGAAAGGATTCGGTCAGCTTTTTGTACAGATACCGGGCGGAGAGGACGGCCACGGCGGACATCCGCCTCACTCCGGCCCGGCCCAGGGCGCGAAGATACGTATAGCAGCGGACCTTGTGGGCGAAGTTCCCGAAGTGGCGGTGGACCGAGCCGATGGATTTTGGGGGTTTTTCGAATCGGAACCTCCCGTCCTCCCGGACCACCTGAAGGCCCGGCAGGAAATCCGCCAGCTTTTCGCTCACGGCGACGAAGGCGTCCCCCGGCCCGCCGCCCCCGTGCGGGATTGTCCAGGTCTTGTGCGTGTTGTTGTGGACGGCGTCCACGCCGAGCTTTCCAAGATCCACCCATCCCGCGATGGCGTTCATGTTGGCGCCGTCCATGTAGACCAGGCCGCCCGCGCCGTGAACGGTGTCCGCCATCCGCCGGAAGTTCGTTTCGAAAATCCCGGACGTGTTGGGGTTTGTCACCATCATCCCGCAGATGCGCCCGCCGTATTGATCGACCAAGGATTTCAGGTGGTCCATGTCCATTCGGCCGGAGGCGTCCGCTTCGATCAAAACCACCCCGTGCGCCGCGCCGTTCACGACACTCGTCCGGAAGCCCGCCACCGTCGCCGTGGCCGGATTGGTCCCATGGGCCGTCCTCGGGATCAGGATGATGTCCCGGTTCGCGTCCCCCCGGTCGCGGTGATAGGCCTGGAACAATTTGATGCCGACGAGCTCGCCCTGGGCGCCCGCTACGGGCTGGGTGGTGACGGCCGGAAGGCCGGTGATGGTCTTGAAGTATTCCTGCGTCCAGTAAAGGATTTCGAGCGCGCCCTGGGCGTCCTCGGGGGGGGCCTCCGGGTGCAGGTCCGCGAACCCCGGCAGGGCGGCCGCGTAATCGTTGATGTAGGGGTTGTATTTCATCGTGCACGAGCCCAGGGCATAGATGTTCTCGTCCGGACTCACGTTCTCTTCGCCGAGGCGGTCGTAAAAAGTCTTGAGCTCATCCACGCCGAAGCGCGGCAGGGCGAGGGTCGATTTTCGCAGGTGCTGATCCGACAGCGTTTTCGGCGGCGCGGCCGGTTGTTCCGCTTCTCCGAACCTCGACCGGAAGAACCGCGCGAGTTTTCGGCAATCCGCCTCGGTATGCAGATCGGAAAAGGATATCAGAATGAGCCGGCCCCGGGCGCCTTCCACGCGGGAGGAGACGTCCACGCCCACATGGATGGCCGCTTCCCGCGCGTCGGCGATCAGCTCCGCCGCGGGGCAGGGCAGGCGCAGGACAAGCTCGTTGAAGAACCCGGCTTCCGGAAAGGCCGGTTCGACCCCGTCACACGCGGTAAGGGTTTTGAAAGCGCCCTCGGCGTTTCTCCGGGCCGTTCCGCAGGCTTCGGCGAGGCCTTCCGCTCCCCGCTCGAGCAGGGCCGCACCGGCGAGGGTGGCGATGTACGCCTGGTTGGAACAGATGTTGGAAGTCGCCTTGTCCCTTCGGATGTGCTGTTCCCGTGTGGAGAGTACGAGCAGGTGGGCGTCCCGGCCGCGGAGGTCCTTTCCCTTCCCGACGAACCGGCCCGCGGTTTGGCGGATGTCGTTTTTGTTCTCCGGCGTCAGTCGGATGCCGAAGATCCCCAGCCCGGGGCCTCCGTAGTTCGGACCGATGGCCAGGTGCTGGCCTTCGGCGACGAACATGTCCGCGCCGTTTCGGCCGAACTCGACCGGCGGCTTCAGCCCTCCCGGACCCATCAGTATCGGGTCCACGACGGCGATGCTTTTCACCCCCAGGGATGCGGCCAGGTCGGTCATCGCGTCCACGTCTTCGAGGACGCCCAGGCAGTTCACATGAGGAAAGACGATGCAGGCCGTTCCGTCTCCGGCCTCTTCCGCGAGCGTTTTCAGCGCGGAAACCGAGACCCTCCCCGTCTTCGGGTCCGGCGGCTGGAAGCGGATCTCCAGATCGGTGTCCCGGGCCATGGTTTCGAGGACCTCGATGTCGCCCGGATAGAGCGATCCCGCGGCGACGGCGACGGTCGAATCCTTCACCAGGCGCTGCGCGCATTTCAGGGCCTCGAACATCGCCGTCGCGCGGTCATAGAGCGAAGCGTTCACCGCCTCGAAGCCCGTGAGGGCGGCGATGCAGCATTGGTAAATCCAGTGGGTGATCAGCGTCCCCTGGCTGCGCTCGGGTTGGTAGGGCGTGTAGGAGGTGGTCAGTTTCCGGATCCCAAGGACGTGGGGGACGATCTCGGCGACTTTGAACTGCCCCAGACCGTCGCCCAGGAAGGAAAGCCCCAAGTTGTTTTTCCGGGAGAGGTCGTACAAATGGTTTTGAAGGGCCTCGTACCCGAGCTCCTCGGGGAGGTCCAGCTCTCCGTCCAGGCGGCAGTCGGCGGGCACATGGTCGTAGAGCGCTTCGAGACGCTCGACCCCGATGGTTTCCAGCATCGCCCGGATGTCTTCGTCCCCGGCGGAAATGTAATGGCGCTTCAACTCGCGTGGGAGCCCGGCCGGGTCATAGCCCAGGGGCGGCATCCCGGTCGTCGGATTCGACATCTATCCCGTCTCCGGTGGTGTTCAACGACAGCTTGGCGTGGGAGGGGGGAAGGGGGAGCATTCCGCCGCCGTGTCTTTTCAGTCCGGGTCCGGCGGCCTCGATTCAGGAGACGTGTGCGCCTCTACTGGCTCTCCTCATTGACATAGGTCTGGTAATCATCCGCGGATAGAAGCTCATCCAACGTCGACTTGTCGGACATTTCGACCACGATCATCCAGCCCTTGACATAAGGATCCGTACTGATGATTTCGGGGGTTTCTTCGAGGCTGTTGTTGATCTCTTTGACGGTCCCCGAGACCGGAACGAAGAGGTCCGAGACCGCTTTCACGGATTCCACAACACCGAAGGTGTTGCCGGCTTCCACCTGCGATCCGGCTTCGGGAAGCTCCACGAACACAACATCGCCCAGTTGGCTCTGGGCGTAGTCGGTGATCCCGATGCGCGCGTCGTCGCCCTCGATCGACACCCATTCGTGCTCCTTGGTGTATTTCAAGTTTCCCGGATATTCCATCTTCTCTCCCCTCTCAGCCGATGGGCTGTTTCAGCCGGCGGGCTGTTCAGCCGGCGGGCTGTGCGGCCGGTCCCTCCCGAAATCAGGCCGGAATTCCGAGCGCTGTCCCGGGACGCAAAAGCCATTCAAGAAAAATCCCGGAAACGCCCAACAGCGGAGGTCCCAAGATTCAGGTTTTACCAAAATAAATTTCCGCCACAAGCTAATCCGTGTTTTGCGGTCTCGTCAAGGGGTGGTAGGGGTTCAAGACATAAGAGACACCGGGGCCGTTGCATCCTCTCCCCCTCCCCTCGCGTCAGCCGCCCCATTGCGGCAGGGCCTCTTTCAGGATGGGCTCGGCCGATAGCCTGAGCAGCTCGCCGGACCCGCCGGCCATCAGGGCCAGGGCGCGCGCGTCGCGAAAGATCCGCTCGGCGGGAAATTCGCTGGAGAACCCGTATCCCCCGTGGACCTGCACGGCCTGCGTGCCCGCCTTCAGCGCGGCCTCGGCCGCGAACGAGCGGGCGCGCGCGATGGGCGCGGCCGAGGCCGCGAGCCGCAGGCCCCCCCCCCGCCCCTGTGCATCCGCGGCCGCGTGGTAGACCAGAAGCCGGACGGCCTCGACGTCGAAGACCATCCCGGCGATCATCTCCTGGACGAGCTGGAAGCCGCCGATGGGGCGGCCGAACTGCTTCCGCTCCTTCGCGTACTCGCCGGCGACCTCGAGACCGGCCTGGATCAGACCGACGCTCGCGGCGGCCAGGAAGAGGTTCGACAGGAGGCGGAGGCCTCTCCGGACGCCATTCCCCCCCCCCGAATCCGGGCCTCCGGTTTCCAGTTTGTCCCCTCCGTCCACAACGCATTCGGCGAACGACCACCGGGCGAAACCCGCGGGCCTGAGACCGAGCTTTCCGGTGATCGGCGCCGACTCCACGCCCGCCGCCGCGGGATTCACGAGGAAGGCTTCCACCCCGTCCCCTGTCGAGGCGAACACGGCCCCGATGGTGGCCTCCCGGCCGTTCACCACCCAATCGGCCCCGCCCGTCAGCCGCCATTTCTCCCCTACGGGGGCGGCTCGGATCATGGTGCCCGGCGGGCCGTCGTCTCCCGCGTCGTCCGGCCGATCCTCAAGGCTCACCGCGCCGATCTTCACGGTCCCGAGGGTCTCACCGGAGGCGATTCTGGGCAACCAGCGCCGTTTTTGTCCTTCGTCGCCGCACGCGTCCAGCAGGGCGGGCAGGAGGAAGCCGTCATAGACGGCGGCCGCCGCAAGCGACGCGGAGACGCGCCCCAACGCCTCGGCCACCACCACCTGGGTCAGGAGCGGAACCCCGCTCCCGCCGAAGGACTCCGGAACGGCCAGGCCGAAAAGCCCCAGGTCCGCCATCCGTCGGAGGAGGGTCTCCGGGATGCGCTCGGATTCGTCCATCTCCATCAAGACGGGCTCGACCGAATCCTTGCCGAACTGGCCGACCATATCGCGAAGGAGCGTCTGGTCTTCCGTGTAATCGAAATCCATCCAAGCCTCATGGCCATTCGGGGTTTCAGCCGGAAGGGATTACCCTCATACTACCCGTGATCCGAAGGGAAAATCAAAACCGGCGCGGCCCTGCACGGATACCCGACGGCGGGGCCGGAAACACGAATTCCGCGGACGAAAGGGGGAGATGAAGTTGAACGGGGGACCCGGAAATTCAGGGCGCGGCGACGCCCACGGGAACGAGACGGCGGACCAGGCCCGGCAATACCGGGCGTTCGGCGAAGACCTCATGGACCGCGACGAGATGACGGCCGCGGCGGAGGCGCTCACCCGCGCCCTCCTTCTCTTTCTCGAGTTGGAGGACAAGGACGAAGTGGTGACCACCGAGCTTCTCTTGACGAAAGTCGTCCCGGACATCGGCCCGTTCGCCTACGTGAAGATCCGCCGGGCCATCGAGACGGAAATGGGCCACCGCCCGATGGGTCAGGACCCCGAGGGTGACCCCCCCCCCGCCGGACCGGACGGGCCGCGATGAGCGATCTTTCCAGGGGGCTTGACGCTCCGGGTTCGGAAAGGTCTCCCTTTTATCCGTCAGGACATCCTTCGAACCGCTTTCCAGGAACCCTTTTTTCGTTATACTGACGAGCTTAACCTCGGCCAGGAGAACATCCCCAAGACGCCGAAGGCCGGTGCGTTCGACTCGTTCGCGACCGCTTTCTTCGGATGGATTTTGAATGTTCGTGACATGCCGGGGGGCTGACCCGGCCGGAAGCCGCCGCATCGAACCGGAGGAAACATCACGTGGCCAAGAAAACCAGAAAGACGTCCGGCCTGTCCAAGGGCTGCCGGGAAATCATCCGGGGGCTGAAGGCGGCGGAGGTCCGCGTCCTGAGCTCCGTCACCGACACGTACATCGCCCCGCTCATCGCCGCCGTGGCGGCGGACCGCCACTTTGAGTCGGTGCGGTGTTGCAGCGAGGAGGAGGCCGTCGCCGTCGCCGCCGTCGCCGCCGTGGCGGGAGAAAAGAGCGCGTGCGTATTTCAGAACGCGGGCCTGCTCAGCAGCGGCCGGGGGGTGGCTCTCGCCCAGACGTACCACGCGCCCATGCTCATGCTTATCAGTCACCGGGGGAGCCACCGCGACGATCCCCTCTACTATCATGTTTACAAGGGCCGGACGACGGAGCCGATGCTCGAGGGCCTGGGGGTCAGTTTCGCCCACGCCTCGCGGGAAGAGCCGCTGAGCGCTCAGGTCGCCCGGGGCGTCGCCTATGTTCACGAGGCCGAACAGCCCTTTGCCCTCCTACTCTCCAAGGGGGATTTGACATGACCCGCCTGCCCATGCGTCAAGCGTACCTCGAACGGCTGGTCCCCAAGGCCGAAGGCCGCATCATCTGCAGCTATCTCGGGTCGTCCGCCAGGATGATCTCCAAGGTCCGCCCCCAGGGGCCCAACTTCATCCTGAACGACTTCATGGGGCTGAACATCTCCATCGCCCTGGGCATGGCGGTGGCGCGGCCGGACAAGTCGGTCATCGTCCTGGAAGGCGACGGCGGCCTGCTCATGAAATTGGAGACCCTCGTCACCGCCGCCGCCAAGGCCCCACCCAACCTCCTGGTGGTGACCTTCTTCAACGGCTGGTACATCACGGGCGGCCGCCAGCCCCTGCCCGCGCCCGAAGTCAACCTGGAAGACTTCGCCCGGGCCGCCCGGTTTCCCCAGACGGCGACGGCGGATACGCTCGACGGCTTCGACGCGGCCTTGGACCGGATGCTCGAATCCGGCCGGCTCGGCTACATCAACCTGCGCGTGAAGCGCGAGACGCCGGAGCAGGTTGAAAACCTGGGCGTGCAGCCCCCCCGCCCGCTGGAAATGCGCGCGAACTTCACGCGATGGATTCAGGAGAACCCCAAGTAGAATCCCGGAGGATCCAAACAGAGGCGGGCGGGAACGGGACCCTACGGCCTCTTTTTTTGGCTGATGGGAAATGAAGGGCGGGATCCCTTGGCGTCAATAGGTCTTCTTCGGAAGCGACCAAGCCACCGCCATCAGCACGGCGAGGATCGCCACGACGATGAGCCAGCCCGCCACGAAGCTTCCCGTCAGATCGTGGACGAGGCCCAAGGTGAACGGGCCGATGAAGGATCCGCCGTAGCCGACCAGCAGGTTCATCCCCGCGACGCTGCCCACCTTGGAAGCATCCACGTAATACAGTGGAAGCACGAAGCTCAGGGCGAAGATTCCCGTCGACGTGATCCCCATGACGGCCGCCAGCGCGAAGGGCGCGGCCAACGGAAAGAACATCAACACAAAGATCGTCGGAAGAAAAGTGAGACACGAAATGATCAGGCCCCACTTTTTTCCGCTGATCCTGTCCGTCAGGTAGGGCACCACCAGGCTGGACGGCAGGCCCGTGATCAGAAAGGTGGTCAGGATCAAGGCCCCGTATTCCAGGCTCTTGCCCAATTCCTGGTAGTAGGTGGGGATCCAGGAAGCGATGGCGTAGAAACTGAGGTTCATGGAAAGGAAGATGATGTTCAGCTTCCAGACCGTTTTATCCCGCCAGATTCCCGAAAGGTCCGGTCTGCCGCCTCCGGAGGTCTTGTCCTCCTTCGCTAGGATCTGCCATGCCAACAACGCCAGGAGCGCGAATCCGCTCCAGACGATGAACGTTCCCCGCCAGGACCCGGTCCAACTCAGCAAATAAGGAATCGTCAGCCAGGAGGCCGCTGTCGCGCCCGTGATGAATCCGCTCGTGAAGATGCCCGTGGCGGTCCCCGGCATGTCCGAGAACCGGTTCTTGACCATCCGGGTCAGGCCGGGGTTCGCGATACCCATCCCCGCGCCCAGAACGGCCGTCCAGATCGTCAACGCGAGGAATCCGGATGTGGCGGCGCGCAGCGCGGTCCCCGCCAGGATCAGCGTCAGGCCGATGGTGATCGTCTTTTTCATCCCGAGCGAATCGGCGAGCATCCCGCCCGGCAGCCCAAATACGGCCATCAGGAGGGTGGGGACGGCAAAGAGGAGACCCGTCTGCGCGTAAGAGAGCGCCAGGTCCGCTTTGATGAGCGGCAGGATCGGCGAGACCGCGATGGAGCCCGCCCGCAAGTTGATCGCGACGAACCAGGCGACCGAAAGGAGAATCCAACGGTTCTGCTTCAACAATTCCAGGGAGACCCTATGACCACGAGAGGAGAAGCGACGCGCCGGAAGACCGCCCCGCCAACCTCCCGATTATGACACAACCGGCCCGGATCATCGGCTGAGAGGCCCGGCCCCATTCGGAAATCCGCCTGGATGGACTCCTCCGGTGGGCATGAGCGATTCATTCCCGCGCCGTCTTCATTCAACGGAAATAGGAGGGGGATGGCCGTCGGCGTCGAAGTCCTCGGGTTGGTCCGGATAGATTTTGCGCGGACCGGCGCGTCCACTCCCTTGCGTTCGGGGATGTCCCTTGGCGTAATATGGGCGCTTGGTTTTTGGAGGTGTTTCTTCCCGACCGACCCGGATTTTGATGAACGTGTCCGACTCCCTGCAGATTCTCATACTCAGCGGCAGCGTCCGTCGTCCCTCCCACACGTTCGCCCTCTCGCGGTTCGTGGAAGGGGCTTTGAGCGAACGGGGCGCGCGCGTTGTCCTCTGGGATTTTCGGGAGGCCCCTCTGCCCATCACCGACCCGGCCTATCACGCCGACCCCCGGCGCCATCCCGATCCTGTTGTCCAGCGGCTGGCGGAGACGGCCGACGCCTGCGACGGATTCATCTGGGCTTCGCCGGTGTACCACAATTCCTATTCGGGCGTGCTCAAAAACGCCCTGGACACCCTGACCATCCCCCATTTCTCGTATAAGCCTGTCGGCTTGATGGGCCACGGCGGCGACCGGACCACGCAGGCGGTCGACCACCTGAGAATCGTTGTCCGCGGGCTGCTCGGCGTTGCGCTCACGACAAACGTCTGCACCACCGCCGAAGACTATCAAAATGCGGGGGAGGGGGAGGAGGAGGGGGAGGGGGAGGGATACGCGCTCGCTTCCGAGCCGATCAAGGAGCGCGTGGGCCACTTCGCCGATGAGCTCGTGGAATTCGCTCATCAGTTTCGCGGGCTTCGAGAGAGCCGGCGCCGGCCATAGCCTCCGGCTTCAGATCACGGGCCACCGGGTTTTGAGCGGAATCCCCGTCCGATCCTCGATGATCCGCGCCCAGTCCACCTTCTCCATCGCGTCGTAGACGGCGAACTCGTCCAGCGTCATCAGCTTCCCGCCCTCGACCACGATCTCGCCGTCGATGATGACCGTATCCACGCTCTTTCCGTCAGCCGAGTAGACGAGGTTGTTGACGACGTTCAGCATGGGGACCCACTCGGGCCGCCGGCGGTCGAAGAGGATGATGTCGGCCTTCTTGCCCGCTTCGAGCGAGCCGATCTCGTCTTCCATGAGCATCGCCCTCGCCCCGTCGATCGTGCCCATCTCGATCGCCTTCTCTCCCGGGATGAGGCTTCGCTCCGTCCGGGCGTCCGTGTAGAGGCCCGCCGCGAGGTACATCACCCGGACCATGTCGAAATAGTTGGAGCAGTTGGCCCCGTCGCACCCCAGGGCGACGCAGACCCCCTTGTCGATCATCTCGGGGAACTTGCCCAGGGGGGTCAGGCCATATCCGAGACTGAGGCCGGTCGCGGTGCAGTTCGCGATTTTGACGTCGTGCTCGGCCAGAAGGTCCACTTCCCGGTCGCTCACATCGACCATGTGGATCAGGTGGACGTTCCTGTCCAGGACGCCCAGGTCGGCGAAGTATTCGATGGGGAATTATGTCGCAAAGTAACATAGCAGCCTGTCAACATTGCGATTCTCCGGGTGGGGAAAAGACACTGCAAAATCAGGTTTGCATGCCACTCAACGGTCGTGGAGGGTGTCCCGAATTCAGTTGAAGGTTTGAGGCGGCGGTCCGTGTGTGGTTCACCTTATGCGACCTCCTCTCGGGTGTCAAAGCGGGGCTCGTCCAGAACGGCCTTCAGGATCCACAGGTCCCGGTAGCCGTCCAGGCGACGGAAGTTCTTCTCGGTGGCGAGGAAGGCGGAAGCGGCCCACCTTTTCACCATCGCCCCGTCCCGCCAGCGGCCGACGCGCCGGGTGCGCATCCGCACCCCCGAACAGGGACTCTCGATCAGGTTCGTGCTCACCAGGCAGCGCCGAAGGCCGGGCGGAAGAGCCAAGCGGTTGACGGTGAAGATCTCCTCCAGACCCTCCAAAAGGCTGGCGGCCGCGTCCGGATGCTCGATCTGAAGCCACCGGGCCTGCTTGCGCAGACGGGCAATCCCCTCCTTCGGCGCCAGCCGCCAGGCCGCCTTCATCGTCGCCTTCACCGGATCCTTCAACTCCTCGGGCAGGTGGTCCATCACGTTCTTCACCTTGTGGTTGCGGCACCGCTGCACCGGATTGTCGTCCCCGTACACCCGGTCAATCGCCGCACGAAGCGCCCTCGAGCCGTCGATGACAAAAAGCCGACGCCGCCCGGGCCGCACGCCGCGCTCCACCAACTCCTCAAGAAGCGCCGTCACGACCGTGGCGTTCTCGGTGGCGCCCGACCTCAGGCCCAGAACGTGCTTTTGGCCCCGTGTGTCCACCCCAACGGCCACGATGACGTGATGCGCGCCGAAGCGCAGACCGTCCAGGTAGAGGATGAGGAGGTCGATGTCGTCAAAACGCCGCTCACAAAGACGCCGCAGCTTCGCCTCGGCCGCCTCGATGCTCTCCCGGCTCACGGCCGACTTCGACACCCCCACCGTCTCGGCCAGCTCGGGAAGAACGGCCGCGTAGTTCCGCGTCGAGACCCCTCGCATCAGCAAATCCAGCATCCGCTCCCCCAGCCCGGGGTCGGCCTGCATGGCCGCATACGCCGGCACCTCCACCTCCCCGCCCCGACCCTGGCCCCGGCGGCGAAGCCGCGGCTTTCTCACCTTCAGCTTGCGCCCCTTCAGGGTCACCCGGCCCCCCTGGCTGCCGTGCCGGCGGACCTCGCCACCCCGCTTGCCTGGATGCGGCGCGCCCGTCAAGCCCTTGGCCGACAGCAAAAGCACGGCCTCCAGGCCCGCCCGGCCCATGACGTCCATCAGGTCCTCCACCGCCAGTTGGGACTGCTCCACCAGCGACACCAGAGGAAAAAACGCCTGCCCGTGCTCCGCCACAAAGGCGGCCAACCTTTGGGTCTCTTTCTTCTCGATGATCTGGTAAGCTTCACTCATGGCGGTTCCTCCTCTTTGAATGTTTGCCAACCCGATTCTAACCGAGTCGGCAGGAGTGAACCGCCACCTCTTTTTCTCAACCTTCAACTATGAATGGGACAGGCTCCGGTCGTGTGCAATGTATTGACTTTTGTATTCACCAAATCGTCGCGGCTCTTAATGCCGGAGGGATCCGCACCACGTTTAGTTGCTGTGGACATGGAGAGATGAAAGGCGCCATCAAGCTAGAAGATAGGCGGGTGTCCCCCGCTCTAGGGTTTTGTTGGACACTCGATTGATCCATGATTCATGGAGAAAGGGGTGTCGCGATGAACGAACAAAAGCAAGAGGGGGCTTTGGCGGAGGGCGCCCGCAGGGCGAACGGAGCCAAGGCCCCAGGGCATCGCAGTGAGCGGGGTCGGTTCTCCTGCCAGCGCAAGCGGGAGGCGGTCCTGCGTCTTTTGCGGGGCGAGAGCCTGGAGACGCTCTGCCGCGAGTTGGGCACGACAGCGGCTCGGCTTTCCGCCTGGCGCGAGGCGTTCCTTCGCGGGGGCGAGGCGGCGCTCAAAGCTCGCCCGGCGGATGAGCGGGCCGAGGAGAACGCCCGGCTCAAGGCCAAGGTGGGCGAACTCACGATGGAGGGCGAGGTCCTGCGGGAGAAGATCGACCGCCTGGAGGCCGGCCGCCCTTTAGCCGGCAGGAGGTGGAGGCGATGAGTCAGGCCCGCTTCACCTCCACGGGCAGAGCCTACGGCCTGAAGCGGGTGTGCGCCCTTTGGGGCTTGGCGCGCTCCACGGTCTACGCGCAACGGCGGCGAGAGGCGGTCCCCGTTCATGAACGCCCCACGCCCAATAAGCGCGGCCCTGTGGGCCCGTGCACCGATGCGGAACTCCTCGGCCACATCCGGCAGGTCCTGGAGGACTCTCCCTTCCATGGCGAGGGCTACCGCAAGGTGTGGGCGAGGCTGCGCTTCGCGGGCATCCGCACCAGCAAGGAGCGGGTGCGTCGCCTGATGCGGGAGGCGGGGCTTCAGGCCCCCCACCGGGTGGGCAAACCCCGAGGTCCCAAGGCCCACAACGGGACCATCCGCACCGAGCGGCCCGACCGAATGTGGGGCACGGACATGACGACGACGGTGACCACCGAGGAGGGGATGGCCTCGGTGTTCGTGGCGGTGGATCACTGTTCGGTGGACTGCGTGGGGATCCATGCGGCCAAGAGCGGCAACCGCTTCGAGGCCCTGGAGCCGATCCGGCAGGGGGTCGCCGAGCGCTTCGCCGGCTTGGAGGCGGACGTCGCCGAGGGGCTTAAAGTTCGTCACGACCACGGCCCCGCCTATCTGTCCGATGACTTTCAGCGGGAGATCGCCTACCTGGGCATGACCAGTTCGCCCAGCTTCGTGCGGGCGCCCGAGGGAAATGGCTACTGTGAGTGGTTCATCCGCATCTTGAAGGAGAATCTCCTGTGGGTGCGCTCTTTCGCCACCGTAGAGGAACTGCGGTGGGCGCTGCTTGAGTTCAAGAACCTGTACAACCATCATTGGATTCTCGAGGGCTACGGCTACCGAACGCCGGCCCAGGCAAGGCAGGAAAAACTCGCTCAAGTTGCGGAGGCCGCATGAGGTCGAATACCCTCACCCGAGTGTCCAATAACCCAGGGGCGGTCCAAGTACGCCCTGAACTGGACGCGCCTGTCCTGCCACGGCTTTGAAGAGAACCAGGTTCGCTTGCAACTATTTGCCTTGGCGTACAACCTGGCAAACTTCCTGCGGCGGCTGGCGTTGCCCAGAGCGGTGAAGCACTGGTCGCTGACGACGTTACGCGAGAAGCTGATTAAGATTGGGGCCAAGGTGGTCACCCACGCCCGGCACACCACCTTCCAGATGGCCGAGGTGGCCGTGCCGCGTCAACTGTTCAGGGCAATCCTTGAACGAATTCGACGGTTGTGGTTACCGCCTCCCGTACCAGATACCGGATGACGGAGCAGATGGCCCGGAAGCTTAGTGACGTGGTGGAGACGGGGGATCAGTCTGTGCCGAACTCCCCTGAGTGTGCCGGTAGAGCTGGGTTTTCAAGGGATTGCGGCTTTAGGACGGCCGTTGCCCCTCGATTGAGCAGAGGGTTCTGCAAAGAGACCCTGAATCTGTAGTAAAATGGGGTACTTTGATGACACAGGAGGACCGCAGGATGGCTAAGAGTGGTCATCTGGGAAATCCCGGTTTAAATCAAGACAACTCTTGTATTGACCACCCGTTGCTCTTTAACTCAATTAGAGCCCTCTTTACCGGGGCTGTCAACACCATTTCGGGCGCCTGAAACCCTGATCGGAGCGGTATCCGCCATTGGAAAACCATGTCAGCGCCGGCGTGTAAACGGGCTTGACCACCAGGTTTGGAGTCTTCGTCATTTTGCCCTTGTGTGGACTCCGCTTAGGGTCGCTAGACAGGCACCGGGCATCATCGCTTGATTCTCTCCAAGATAAGGGCAAATGTCTTCCTGGATACACCGACCTCGGCCAACTGGAAGGTGATGTGGCGGGCGTACCGCACGAGCCGGCCGCCCATTTTGAGGAGCTTAAGCTGAAGGCCGCGTAACGACCAGTGCTTGATCCCTCTCGGCAGGCCAGCAATCCCGCATCCGAAGTCATTCTGGTTCCGTGAAACTCAAGCCTCAGCCGACGCTCAAAACGGACCTTCAACGCCCACTTTTTCGCTTCACCCATTGGATTACCCCGCGAGAGGATGGCTCGGGGAGGCTCATGCATTGATTTTACTCCAGAAAATGTCCTCCGGTCCGACAAAAGTTATGATCCATATGGGATATCTGGGTTTAAAGGATTGCTTGGCCAAACGACGCGCTACGCTCTCGAGGCATTGAATAAAAGCCTTCTCCAAATCATCAGGTACGGATTGATCAATGGGGTCGAAGAAGTCGAAAAGTGCCGTCCACTCGGCCTTGTCTCTCACATTGGGCATGTCTCGTTCCAACCAAGGTCGGCGCAGAGGTTTGCTGGCATAGGGCTCGGCGCTTGTCCCTAGAACATCGTGATTTTCGCTCACCCATGGGACGACAACCGAATCGCAGAAACTCCTAGCGTTCCACGCGCCAGCATTCTGATCGCCGCTCTGTAGATACATCAGGCTTCGGCATGGGTCTGCTATCTTACCGAGAAGTTGAGTTATGACGGCGTATCGGATTGATACAACAGTGGAATTCACTAATCGGTCACTTATTGGGTCGGAATCGGCTGCGCCTGTTTCCAGCACTTTGTGCCAAGCGTCATCGAGCCATCGACGGACTTCCGTATTGTCCATCGATCAGAAGTTCAGCCACGCGGATTCTTGGCGCAGTTGCCTGACGGAATGACAAATGCGCTCTTCCGCATCGACGCGTTTCCAATCGGAATACATGTCGTCATATAACTCCGTCCGATATCCGGAGATAACGGCGCGACCACGAATCGAGTGCAAAACGGTCGCCAGCTCAGTGTGATGATTATCGGTCATCTCGTAGCCGTATGCCGCTATATCCCCGCGAGCGCCATGGACATAGGGTGGATCCAAGTAGAAGACGGTCTCGGGGGTATCGTACCTTTGGATGACATCGATAGCTGGAGAATTCTCGATCTGCACTCGCTGCAAGCGTTGTGCGATTTCTGGAAGTTTATCAACAGAACCGAGCCATCGTGAAACCGCACCCGCCATACCAGCACGCGATGTCAGAACGCAATGGGCCCATCGCCCCTTGCTGCTGGTCTGTGCCAGACCAGTTCGCGTTTGCCGCGCCCGGATGTAGAACCGCCGTGCACGTTCCAAACGCGTTAAGCCTGTTGTTGGCTCACATGCTCGGGCTAGTTCTCCCCTAGAAAACGGGGTCAGCCCAATCGCCTTGATGAGTTTCGAACCTTGATTGCGAAGTGTCTCGAAGAAGTTCACAAGTTCCGAGTCAATGTCGTTATAGGTCTCGACCGGATAGGGGCCGACATTCATCAGGACGGCAGCCGATCCACCGAAAACATCGCAGAAGTGTGAAGCGTCTCTGGGTATCAGTGGGGTAAGAAAGTCCAAATGCGAGAATTTTCCACCATACCAGCCGAAGGCGATCAGCCGTTTTTGCTTCTTGGATGCAATACGGCGACCAGTACCGGTCGCATTCACCGCAGGTGCAAAATCCGAACTCATGCCACCAGATCCTGATACCGGAGCCGCTTTCCGAACAGGTTCCGGCCAATGAGCCTCATCTGCTCATGGGTGTCGAGCTCTCGGCGATTGTGCCGTCCCTCGAATTCCGCGACATAGCGGCCTAGGTGCTTCACGCTCATCTTGTGATACGTGCCGTTGTAGCCCCGCTTGAGCATCGACCAGAACGACTCGACGCCATTGGTGTGAGCCTGGTCGCTCACATACTCGCCCACGCTGTGCTTCACGGACGCATGGTCGAAGTCCACCATGCCGGAATAGGACGGGTTGTCATCTGTGTAGACCTTCGCCCCGCGCGTGACGCGGTTACGGATGAAGACCTGCAAGGTGCCCCTTGTCCGTCTCGGAGATAACAACGGCGGACACTTGGTTGGTCTTTCGGTCCTTGGCTCCGATAACTGCCGTTTTCCCGACAGGGCCGCGTCCGGCTTTCAGCTTCTTGTTGCCGTGCTTGTTTCTCTCCTTGCCGCCCACGAATGTTTCATCGACTTCGACCGGACCTGAGAACGGGTCAGAGTTTGCCGCCCACGCCTTCCTGAGCCTGTGCGCCAGGCGCCAGGCGGTCTTTTGTGTGACGCCCAAGTCCCGGTGCAGCTTCATGCTGGACACGCCCTTCAGGTTCGTTGTGAGCAGATAGATCGCTATCGCCCACACCCGATATCCCAGCTTGGAGCCGTGCATGACTGTGCCGGACTTCGCGGAGAAGAACGTCTTGCAATCTCGGCAACGGTGGGTCATGGTGGGGTGTTTCGCTCCACACTGGACGTTGATGGAGCCGCAAGAGTAACAGGCAACGAGCTTGTCAGGCCAGCGACATTCCTCAAACCACTTCCTTGCAGTCTCATCATCCGGGAAAAGTTCCATGATTTCAAGTAGCGATATGTGTTTTCCTGGAGCTTTGCGGGCCATCGGTTCCCCCTTAATGGATGTTACTCTCATGTAGGGAGCATGGGCCATCGGGGACCCGATGTCAAGGGGAAATGTTACTTTGCGACATAATTCCCATCGTAAACGTTCCAAAGAGCGCGAAACCAAGCGTTACCAGGCTTGAGATCCCCCAGACGGCAACATGTCGGGTCATCAAGCGCATCGTGCTCCCCCCTCCCCCTCCTTCATCTTCTCTTCCCCCCCCCCCTTGATCCCCTTCGATCCAAGGGCACGTCGGCGAAGACTGGAACGACCTAAGCGCGGCTCTCTCTACCCGGCCTTCTCGGCAGGGACGCGATTGTCGTCATGCAGACAATAACGATTCCCAAAACCAGAAACCAGCTTGTCGTAAAATCGGTGGTCGAGTCGTGAATGAGACCCATCAGAAGCGGCCCGAGGAAAGCCCCCCCATATCCCACCAAGAGATTGGCCCCGGCGACGCTCCCCACCTTGTGCGGGTCCACGTAATCCAAAGGCAGGGCGAACGTCATTGCGAAGACGCCCCCGGAGGCAAGCCCCATGATAATGAAATACGTCCGGGGGGCGTACAAGGGATAAAAAATTGGTCCAAGCAAGGTCAGCAGAAGAATAAAATTTGAGAAGACCAGGCTTCCCCTTCGCCCGCCCAAGCGGTCGGAAAGATAGGGAACAGCCAGGCTGGAAGGCAGGGCCATGATGATGAAGAGAGTCAAAAGGAGTGAGCCCTCCCCCAAGGGCAGGCCGAGCTCGTGATAGTAAGTTGGGGTCCACGTGATCACGCAGTAAAAGAACAGGTTATGCGAAAGGAAGATGATATTCAGCTTCCAGACGGTTTTGTCCCTCCAGATCGCGCCCGGCTCGGGGGGTCTTCCGACGTTGGCGGGTCTGCCGGACGGCGCCAGAAATACCCATCCGGCCAACGCGACCAACGCGACGCCGCTCCACACCAGAAAGGTTCCCCGCCAAGACCCGGACCATTGAAGGATGTAGGGGACGGTCAGCCAGGAGCCCAATGTCGCACCGATGACGAAACCGCTTGTGTTGATGCCCGTCGCCGTGCCCGGCAAGTCCGAAAAATTGTCTTTGACCATCCGCGTCAGGGCCGGGGATGAGATGCCCATCCCCGCGCCGAGCAACGCCGTCCAAATCACCAAGGATGCATATCCCCCGACGGCCGCCCGCAAGGCCGTCCCGGCCAGAATGGCGAGCATCCCCAGGGTGAGGGTCCGCTTCACACCGACGTGGTCCGCAAGCCATCCCCCCGGCAGGCCGAACAGCGCCATCATCACCGTCGGCATGCTGAACAAGAATCCCGCCTGGGCATAGCTGAGCCCCAGGTCGGCTTTGATCAGGGGCAGGATTGGAGAGACGCCCGTGGAGCTTGCGCGGGTGGTTAGCGCCGCGCACCAAGTCAACCCCAGGAGAAACCAGCGGTTCCGGGTCGTCACGGAAAGGGACTTCCTCGTTGGAGACGGGACGGAATGATGGATGGCGACAGGGCCAGCTCAGGTGCCCAGCATACCGCACACGGCGGGGTAAAAACACCTCCGCCCGAAAGGTCCGACCCCTTTTAACCCTTTGCGTCGGGAACCTCTCGGGGATAGAGTGGAAGTGCGGCGCAGAGACATGGGTCGGGTCTTTTGTGGGTTGATGATTCAAAATCTGAACCTCATGCGGCCCTGAGACGGTTCGTTTCAAACGGGAAGGGTGAGAGGAAAGCGGGAGCGGTGAAAGAACATCGATGGATCGGCCGGAACCTGCCTCGTGAAGACGGGGCCGAGAAGGCAACCGGCACGGGCGCCTTCGTCACCGACATGAGCCTGCCGAACATGTTGCACGGAAAATACTTCCGCGGCAGGCTGCCTCACGCCCGGATCCTGAATGTGGATGTGTCCAGGGCCCTGAAAGTCCGGGGCGTCAAAGCGGTCCTCACGGCGAAGGACTGCCCGAAAGACGGGGACGGCAATCTCCTCGGCTTCGGCCCCGTCGTTCTCGACTATCCCATTTTGGCCCAGAAGAAGGTTCGTTATGTGGGCGAGCCCATCGCGGCGGTGGCGGCGGCCGATGAGGACGCGGCGGCGGAAGCCGTCGAGCTGATTGAAGCGGACTATGAGGAGCTGCCCCCTGTCTTCGATCCCCTGGAGGCCCTGAAGCCCGATGCCCCGCTGGTCCATGAGGACTTGGAGTGTTATAAGCACGTTCCGCATTTCAAGCCCATCCGCTACGGCAACGTCGCCTACCGGGTCAAAGTGCTCAAGGGAAACCCGGAGAAAGGCTTTGAAGAAGCCGACCACGTTCTGGAACAGGAATTCGGGACCTCGGCCCACCACCAATGTTACATGGAGCCCCACGCCGTTGTGGCCCAGGTGGACGTGAAAGGAAAAGTCACCGCCTGGACAAGCACACAGACGGTTGCCGAGACTCGACAGGGGTTGTCGGACACGTTGGCGATTCATCCGAGCCGGATCCGGGTCATCGCGCCGTTCATCGGGGGAGGATTCGGGGGGAAGCTGAGCGTTCGAGTCGAGCCTCACGCGGTCCTTCTCGCCCGGATGACGGGCCGTCCCGTGAAGATTGTCCTCACCCGCGAGGAGGAGTTCATCTCGGGACATCCCAGGCACCCTTTCCGGCTGAAATATAAGACCGGCGTCATGACGGACGGCCGGATCACCGCCAGGGAGATCAGGTTCATCGCCGATTCCGGCGCCTATGCCCATCAGGGTCCCGGTGTGGTCGGCACCGCCGCCTCCCGCGCGCAGGGCCCTTACCATGTCCCCCATGTCCGTGTGGATGGGAGTCTCGTCTATACCAACAAGGTCCCCTTCGGAGGGTACCGGGGATACGGGGGCCCGCAGGTCCACTTCGCCGGCGAGTCCCAGTTGGATGATTTGGCCGCGGAGATCGGCATCGATCCCATTGAGCTGCGGATGAAGAACGGCATGACAACGGGGGGGCGTCTTCTGACCGGCCAGGCCACGCCCCACGCCGCGTACCAGGAGACGCTCCGCCGGGCGGCGGCGGCGGTGGGCTGGGATTGGGAGAACCGGAAGAAGCCCGCACGGAAGCCTCGCGATCCAAGGAAGAAGACCGGAATCGGCGTGGCCTCGATGGAGCACGGGAGCGCTATTTACGCGTCGAGCGCCATCGTCAAGATGGAATCCGGCGGCGGCCTGACCGTCATGGCGGGGGGGACCGAGATCGGCGCCGGCCAAAGGACCATCTTTGCCCAGATGGCCGCCGAGGCGCTCGGCGTTCCCATCGAGAGGATTTCGATTGTCCTTTCAGACACGCTCACCGCGCCTTACGATTGGTCGACCGACGCGAGCCGGACGACGTACAACACCGGCAACGCCATCGTGCGCGCGGCGGCCGAGGTCCGAGAACAGTTTCTGGATATCGCCGGCGCGATGCTGGAGGCCGATCCGAAGGATCTCGAGATGGAGGACGGCGAGGTCTACGTCAAGAGCGCGCCCGGCCGCCGGGCCGGCTACGACGCTGTGGTCACGTACGGACATTACGTGGATGGCGGCGTGATCCTTGGAAAGGGGACTCACTTCGATCCTCCCGAATACGATCCGCCTGAAGACTTGCGGGTCGAGGGATGGCATTTCACATCGAGACCCGCATTGATCTACGGGACGCAAATCGCCCAGGTGGAAGTGGACACCGAAACCGGCGGCGTGGAGGTGATCAGCATCCATTCCGCCCATGACATCGGGCGGGCCATCAGCCCCGTGGGGTGTGAAGGACAGATCGAAGGGGGGGTGTCCATCGGCGTCGGGTGGGTGTTATCGGAAGAGATGGTGTTTGAAAATGGAGCGGTGACCAATCCGACGTTGCTCGACTACAAGATCCTATCCACGCTGGACATGCCGGAGGTTCATTCTCTCCTTGTGGAAGACCCGGACCCGACGGGGCCTTTCGGCGCCAAGGGGATCGGCGAGCCGGCGCTGGTCCCGACGGCCGCGGCCGTGGCCAACGCCATCCGCGACGCCGTCGGGGTCCGGCTTCAAGACATCCCGTTCTCGCCCGATCGCGTTCTCGCGGCCCTGCAAAAAACCGCCTAGCGCATTTCCATTCAATAAAGCCGGAATGGCGCCGGACCGCATTGTAAAAAATGAGGTCCCGTCCGTGCGTCTCAGTGCAGTTGTCCCGTGAATCGATACCACGCGTGAGCGAGCAAGTCTTTGTTGGTTTTCCTCCAGCATTGCAGCCCGTGCAGGCCGGAGTGGTCGCTGCAAATGTTACAGGAGGTGCAATCGACCGAACCGCGTTTCCCTTGCTCGATCTTGCGGACCAGATCCGGCTCCCGGATGAACGGCCGACTCAGGGAGACGAAATCGGCCGTTCCCCCTTTGATAATGGATTCCATCATCTCCACCGTCCGGAGACCGCCGACGGCGATCACCTGACATTTCACCCGTTCCCGCACCCGGCGGGTTTCCTCCAAAAAATGGCCTTCGGGAACCGGCTTTGCGAAAATCCGGTGGAACAGCTTGTCCTCCAGGGCGCGCTTCCGGGTCACGCCCGCGTACGGCCAAGCCCCCGCCCACCCGGTTTCGTTGACGCCGGAGGAGATCTCGATGGCGTCGACCCCCATCTCCGCCAACCTTTCCGCGGTGGCCAGTCCCTCTTCCGGCGTGAAGCCGCCTGTCACAAAATCCCGTATCCCCAGTTTGATCGTCACAAGAAAGTCGGCGCCCGCGGCGGCGCGAATCGCTTGATAAACCTCGAAGACGAAGCGCTGACGGTTCTCCAGCGGCCCGCCCCAGGCGTCTTCCCGGTGGTTTACGAAAGGAGAAAGGAACTGCGAGATCAGGTAACCGTGGGCGCCGTGAATGTGGATGCCGTCGAAGCCCGCTTCCTTCGCCCGCCGGGCCGCGCTCCGAAAGGAGTCGATGACCTCCAGGATCTCTTCCTCCGTCGCGGCCTTGGCCGTTTTCTTCGTCTGGGGATTTTGCTTGGCGGAAGGCGCGATCGGCTCCGCGCCCGGCATCGCGTTCTTCTCTCCCGTGTGACTGAGCTCCGCGAAGATTCGCGCGCCCTCGGCGTGGACGGTCTCGGTGAGACGCTGGAGCGGGCCGATGTGATCATCCCGGTCCAGGCCCGTCATGCCCGGTTTGTGCATCCCCCTCGGGTGGACGTAGATGTGCCCCGTGATGAGCAGTCCCACGCCGTGCCGGGCCAGTGTGACGTGGAGGTCCTGAAACCCTTGCGTGATGAACCCGTGCCCGTCCGCGAGGCTTTCCCCCGTCGCGGAGCGAACGAAGCGGTTTCGGATTTCCAGGTTTCCAATTCTTCCCGGCTGTAACAACGCCAAATCATGCGATGCCTTCATCCGGCGGTTCTCCATTGGCCTACCCCGGGTATCCTCCTTCCGATGGGTGTCGGGGGGAAACCATTGGGTTCAGGGAGCGGTCTACGACCGTTTTCAACGGCACACGGCAGTCTGATGGTCATCGCTGTGCAAAACCGAAAAGAGATTTTCGCATCTTAACGCGCCCCGGCCTTTTTCAAGATGGACATCATTTTCCCGTAGCCGCGTTGGACCGCATGGGCAAGTGGCGTCACCCCGCCGCTGTCCGCAAGGTTAACGTCGGCGCCGGCTTGAACGATGAGCCGCACGACTTCCGTATGACGCGGTCCGCCGTCTCCCAAGATGATGGCTTCGAGCAGCGCCGTCCACCCGAGACGATTGACGTGATTGACTTGAATCTTTGTTTTCAACAACGCCTTGATGATCGCGACGTGTCCACGATCAGCCGCCCGGATCAGCCCCGTGCCATTGTAACTGTCCAGGCTGCGAACATCCGCGCCCGCTTGGAGCGTAAGTTTTAGGAGTGGAGGCCACCCTTCGGATGTGGTGATCAAATACGCGCTTTGTTGAGTATTGTCTTGCGCGTTGACATCCGCGCCCGCCTTGATCAAGAGTTCGGCCGTTTCCAGATGATTCCGATATGCCGCGGCAATCAGGGCGGTGACACCGTTTTCATCCCGAGTGCGGACGCTCGCGCCTTGTTCCAACAAACGCGCCACGGTCGCCGCTTCGCCACGCTCGGCCGCCGCAATCAGTTGCTTATCTTTCTCCATTTCCGTGGTTGAAGCGGCGCACGCGGCGCCTATCGGCAAGAGGAGTCCAAGCACCAGCCATCGCGTTCCCCGCCACCACCGGCCGCATGTTTTATCCTTCATGACGATCTGCTCCCAATTCGGAAATGTCACGGGCCGGGCCACGCAGCCACTCGCTGGAGAGAGGCCCGGCATCTCCATGCGGCCTTAAGAAAGCGCGGCGTCACCCCCCCTTGGAGAGGGAGACCAGATAGACCCCGATGAAGACCACCAAAGCCCCTGCGGCAAGACGCCATGTGACCCGTTCCAGCTCCTGGGCGAAGAGGCGGGCAATCAGGATGGAGAAGAGCGAGGAGGTGAAAGTCAGAGGCGCGATAAAGCTGACAGGCCCGGCTCCCAAAGCCGTGTGGTAAGCGAAGAACGCGGCGCAATAGCAAAGGCCACCTAAGCCGAAATACATCAGCCCCCCCCGCCCGGCGCCCCAGCGCTCCTTTTTTGGGATGAGAGGCTGAGCCCCCAACAGGAAGAGCAAGGATCCCAGGGAGGTCACAATGTTTCCGAGGGTGGGATCCGGCAGGGACTGCATCCCCAGGCGGCTGAAGACGAGCGTCCCCCCCAAAAAGAGGGCCGGCGTCAAACCGAGCAGCACTTCCTTCGGGCTCATTCGAATTCCCGACCGGTCCTTCACAACAGCGCCGACGCCCGAGATGACGAACAGCAGTCCGAGGACGATGGGCCAGGAAGGGCGCTCGCCCAGGAAGACCACGGCATAGAGCAGGCTGAACAGGGGAGTGACGGTGATCAGCACTGTGGCCCTGGAGACGCCGATACGGCGCAGGCTGTAAAAAAAGAAGATCCTTCCGGGACCCGAAGCCGCCAATCCCATGAGTAAAAACCAGCCGACCGCGGGCCACAAAGGGCCGGCCGTGACGCCATGAATGCCGGCCGCGACGCCGGAGACGACGATGACCGTTGAGGAGATGATGATGGCCCCGGTGAACGGCATCCCATTGCGCACGCCCATCCGAATCGCAAAGTCCCCGACACCGAATGAAGCGCCGGCCAGAAGTCCCCAAAACAGAGCGCTGCTCAATAGAGGATTCCTTTTTCATCGGGCCGATTTGCTTATCGGTCCATCAAGAAAAGGGATAGGCCGCAATTCTCACAAAGGTTTCGATGGGGCCGCGCCACCAACTCACGCCTCACGCCCCGACCCACAGGGGGGCCGGTACAGAGCCCCGCCCCTACATGGAAAGGTGCTGACGATTATTCAAATGTAGGGGCGGGGCTCTGTACCCGCCCTACAAACGCCCAGCGGAACACCCTGTTTCTATCAGGTCGAAATCCTTTTTTCTGCCAAGTGGTTGACCCACAATAAGTTTCCTCCCATCCAAGCGGCTTGGCCTTGCGAATTGTGAGGAATGTAGGATAAGGCTTGCAGGTCGAAATCGGGGTCAATCCTTTTGTTGATCCATCGGGGGCCGCGTGTTCCTGGCCCGGTTTTCTCAACCTTCTGTCCGTTTTCAATCATGACCGGACTTCATGACATACCGATTCCACCGAATCTTCAGCTCCCAAAATCGTCATCGAGGAACAGCGCCACCGCGCGGATGGGAGAGCCTGTGCCATCGATGACCTTGAGCGGCAGGCCGCTGAAGATGAACCGCTTGCCCGCCACCTGGTCCAGGTTGCAGAGGTTCTCGGTGTTGATCATCTTCCGCTCCAGGCAGACGTGGTGGGCGGGATAGGTCGTGTCCTTGAAGTTGTCGATGCTGGGGGCGTCCACGCCGACATTGATGCACCCCTGGTCGTGAAGCCACTCCGTCGCCTCCCGATCCAGGCCCGGGTATTCGTAGAGCCATTCGATGTTGTCGTTCTTCCCGTAGTTCCGGTCATAGTGCCCGGTCCAGAGCAAAACCGTGTCGCCCTGCTCGATCTTCAGGCCGTGCGTCTCGAGGGCCGCCTCCAGATTCGCCTTGGAGATCGTGACCTGGGCGCCGACGTGAGAGACGTCCAGGCAAACCGCCGGCGTGAAGAAGGTCTCCAGCGGGATCCGGTCAATGGACTCCGCGCTCGGGTCCGGCGTGAGGTGGTTGATGGCGTCCAGGTGCGTGGGGCCGTGGTCGCTCATCAGGAGACCCCGGCACTCGTAGGAGAAATCCTTCTTCGCCCTGCGGGTCTCTTCGTGGGAGGGGTTGGTGAAGATGATCGTCTTCACATGGCCGGGATAAACCGGCATCCCCTGATAGATGGGCTGGGACAGGTCGATGATCGTGACGCCTTTCATTCGTTGAAACCTCCATGGCACTTGCGCGCCGGCCAAGCTGCGGTTGAAGTGATTTGCGCTCATTACGACCTCTGTGGCGCACGGCCAACCGAATCGCAAGAAAACTGGCCCATTGTCCGAATGCCGGAGCCTTCCGGAGGAAGGCGGGCATTCGGAGAAAGCTCGAAGCCACCGTTCGCCACAGACGAATTGCTTGGTCAAACTAACGCCCAATCCAGAAAGGCCAAGCCTCCGGGTTGGCCGCAGAAAGTTTTTCGAGGGGGTCAGGGGGACAGTTTTTCAAAAATGTCCCCCTGGAAGAAGTTCTTCATTATTTCGGGCCCCCCGTAAGGCGTCTTGAGAGGAAGGACGGTCACACCACAGCGTAGATCCGCGCCGGGGCCGCCTCGCATTTTTTGAGCTTGATGGGCGCCGCGTGAAGCACGAAGCGCTTCTTCTTGATGAGGTGAAGGTTGGTGATCCCCTCGATGAGAAAAATCCCGGCCCCCATCATGATCCGGTGGACGACGAAGTCGGCCGGCTTGAAGTCCTTGAGCCGGGCGTTGTATTCCTCGAAGAAATCGAACCCGATGGCCTTGGGCTTCTTTCCGCACGAGCCAGCGCGCGACGTCTTCATTGATGTAGGGGGAGTCGGTGTAATACTCCCGCTTGCCGAACTTCTTCCGCCCCCAGTCGGTCCGCAGGATAATGATGTCGTTCTTCTTGGGGACCTTGTCGTATTTCTTCACGTCGTCCAGCGTGATCTCCGCGTTCTTGCGGCCTTTGTGGGTGATGTTCAGGACGACCGCCTCGCCGATGAACTTCTCCAGCGGGACCCGGTCGATGGGGGCCTTCCCCCCGAGGACGTGAAGGGCGGAATCGCAGTGCGAAGCCGTGTGGGCCGAGAAAGAGACCCAGGTGGCCTGCCAGTGGGTGGGCTTCCGGTAGGCCGTGCTCATCGTGACCGTCTGGGGAACCAAAGGGGGAACCGGTACGAGGTGCTCGGTGTTCAGGCTGAGATCGATGATCTTCATGGTCGCCTCCATGCCGGCGAAGGTGGACGTCGCGCTCCTTGCCGGAGCGCTCTCCCGGTCTCGCCGGGCGCCGTTCGTGTCGTAGTTTCGGGACTGCGCGCATTTCCGCACACTCGCCCGGTTCGGGTCAACTCCACCCCCCCCCTCCTCTCCGCCCGGTTTTTGGGGAGGATGCGGATATCTGATAGACTATTGTTTCTCGAAGGCGGTGAACAGGAGATCCGTAATGAATCTACAGACAGAAAAAGTGGACGACGTCCCGATCCAACAGATCGATGTCTATACGGACACGCGCGACATCCTCGCCCATGCCGGGCAGCAGGCGAGGGAGCGGAATTATCAGGATTACGTCATCGTCGATGTCGATTCCCACCACATCGAGACCGCCTCCTGGAAAGAGGTCGCCGACTTCATCGAAGACCCCGTGATCCGCTCCCAGGCGCAGAGCTATCACGCCTACCGGACCGGGTCTCCCCCCTATGGCCTGAACGGCGACCTGGGCATGCGCTACCAGGACGTGGGCGGGCGAATCCCCCACCAGATGGACCGGCGCGAGACCGTCGAGCAAACCGATGTCCATCGCGATGTCGTCCTGATCCGCAGGGCCATGGAGAGCATAGGCGTGGATTACATCGTGGTCTTCCCCACGGGGATGTTGAGCCTCGGCATGCACCCGCAGCTTTACATGGAGGTCCTGCTGGGGCAGGCCTACAACCGTTGGCTGGTCGAGACGCTCTTGAAGGCCGACGGCGCAATCAAGTCGATGCTCTACCTGCCCTTCAGCGATCCGGACGCGGCGCTCCGAACGGTGGAAGAGTTCGCCGAAGAGCCGGGCGTTATCGGCTTCCTGGTCACCAGCGTCCGGAACAAGCCGGTTCAGGACAACCAGTACATGAAGGTGTACGCCGCCCTTGAGGAGCGGGGGCTCCCCATCGCCTTCCACGGGGGGTACTACTGGCAGGAGCCGGTCATCGCCCAGCTCCAGCGGTTCGTCGGCATGCACTCGGTGGCCTTCGTCCTGTGGAACCTGGTCCACCTCACCAACTGGGTGCTCCACGGCATCCCCGAGCGCTTCCCGAAGCTGAAGACCGTCTGGATCGAGAGCGGCGTCTCCTGGATCCCCTTCACCATGCAGCGGCTGGACAACGAGTACATGCTCCGCAGCTCGGAGGCCCCGATGCTGAAGCGTCTTCCGAGCGAGTACATCCGCGAGATGTTCTTCAGCTCGCAGCCGCTCGAGCGAATCGATCTCGAGGCCCTCGAGTTCAATTTCAAGAAGATCAACGCCGAGACCCAGCTCCTCTACGCATCGGATTGGCCGCACCAGGATTTCGATCTGCCGAGCACGATCTTCGATCTGCCCTTCCTGTCCGACCGCGCGAAGCGGAACATCCTGGGCGAGAACGCGCTGAAGCTGTTCAACCTGGAAAAACCGGGAGAGCGTTGATTCGGCCGGATCGGGAGAGGGGTGGATTGCGGGCTGGCGCCGCCGGAGCGCGGCCCCCGCCGAAGTCCTTTTTCAGCAGCCTGTTCGGCGAGTCGTTCAGCGTCGCGCTATGTGTGGACCTCGACGATGTCCTCGTCCTGGAGGACGTAATCCCGCGTCACCTTCTGGCCGTCGAATTTCGAGGACCCCCAGATTTTCGCGTGCTTGAGGCCCTTCCTGACGTCCTTGTGGATGGATTCGGCGAAATCCTCCACCGTGCCCCCCGAGCGCAGGATGACAGGATCGTCCAGGTCGGGGTCCTTTCCGGGTGACTTGGTGTACGCCCGAATGATCCGGAGGCGGGAAAAGAGCTCCGGCTTCCAGTCCTCCAGTCCCGTCCCCTCCTCGGCCGAGACGGCGAAGAGGGGAAACCGGCCTTCGGTCCGCTCCTTCAATATCTCGATGCGCTCCGCGGCGCCTTCGGCGTCCACCTGATTGGCCAGAATGAGGACCGGCTTCAGAACCTTGCCGAACCCCGGCTCGGCGTCGAAGGCCTCCTCCATCCCCTCGAAAAAGATCTTCCAGCCCTTCAGGATGGACAGGACCCGGTCGAGCTCCGCCAACGGGTCCCCGGCCAGGTTGAGGACCGGGACCAGGGCGTCCGCCCCCTTCAAGATGTTCGGCAGCCAGACCTTTGCGCCCTCGAACGTCACGGGCGGGGTGTCGACGAGCTGTATCCAAATGTTGAGATAGGGCATCATCCCGGGCGTCGGCATGAGCGTGGTGTACGGATAGGCCGCCACCTCGGGCGTCGCCCGCGTGAGGTCCCGAACCAGGTTCGACTTTCCCGCGTTGGGCATCCCGACCAACGCCACCTGCGCCGCGCCCTCTTTGGGAACGTGGACCCGCGTCCCCTTGCGCGAGGTCGCCGCCCGCCTCTGGGTTTCATCCCTGAGCTGGGAGAGCTTTTTCCTGTGCTGGGCGATGAGCTTGTCGGTCCCCTTGTGGTGGGGGATGACGCGCAACATCTCCTGGAGGGCCTCGATCTTTTCTTCCGGCCCGGACGCCGAGCGGTAAACCGCCTCGGCCTTCTGATATTCTGGAGGAAGGTTGGCCGGCATGGCTCGGACTCCGCGCAAGAAGCTTATGTTATTCTATCAAGGGATCGGGGCGCCGGGGGAGGGGGAGGAGGAGGAGAAGGGGAGGGCGGAATTTAGAGGACGGGCCGCCGCCCGTCTTTCCGGGGCGCTCAAACCAGAGGGAGAGGGCTTGGAGATGGAAGACCGGATCGGGAGCCTGATCATCGTGGGTCTGGCGGGGGAGGCTGTTTCCGACGCGGAGCACTCGCTGATGGAAGAAATCCGTCCGGCGGCGGTCATCCTCTTCGCCCGAAACGCCCGCTCGCCCGGGCAGCTCAGGGAGCTTTGCGACCACATCACCGAGCTGGCCGGCGAGCCGGGCCGGCCCCCGCTCATCCTGCTCGATCACGAAGGCGGGCGGGTCCACCGTCTGAGCGAGCCGTTCACGCACTTCCCCTCCCAGCGGCGTCTGGGCGCCGAGGACGACGCCGGTTTGACCGAAGAAGTCTTCCGGGCGATGGCCCGGGAGATCGCGGCGGCGGGGGCGAACGTCCAAGTCGGCCCGGTCCTGGACCTGTGGACCAACCCGGAGAACGCGGTCATCGGCGACCGCGCGTTCGGCGCGGACCCCGAGCACGCCGCCCGCCACGGCCGGGCCGCCGCCCGGGGGATCGCGGCCGCCGGCCTCATGGCCGTGGGGAAGCACTTTCCGGGTCACGGGGACACCGTCGCCGATTCCCACGTCGAGCTTCCCGCCGCCCTCGCGGACCGGGACACCCTGGAGCGGCGAGAGTTTTTCCCTTTCCGCCGTCTCATCGAAGACGGGATTCCCGCCCTCATGTCCGCCCACATCCTGGTCCCGGCGCTGGACGCCCACCTGCCGGGCACTCTCTCGCGTCCGGTCATCACGGGCGCGCTCCGAAACGGCCTGGGGTTCGACGGCCTGGTGATGGCCGACGACATGGAGATGGGGGCGATCACTGGCCACTATGGGCCGGGCGAGGCCGCTGTCCTGGCCGCCGGAGCGGGCTGCGACCTCCTGCTGTACTGCCACCGGCCGGACCGCCAGCGGGCCGCGCGGGAGGCCCTCGTGAAAGCCTTTCGCTCGGGAAGGCTCCTCGCGGAGGCGGTGGAACGGTCCGTGGAGCGGATCGACAAGGCGCGAAGGGGCCTGGATGGCCGCCCGCTTATCGGCCTGGAGGTCATCGGGTGCGATGCCCACCGAGAGCTCTTGGACCGTGTCGGCGGGGGATGAAATGATGCGCCGGCGGGCAAGCCGCCAGTGGCGCCCTGTGTTTAAGACGACGATTCATTGCAAACGGACGGCTCCCCTTTACAGCCGCTCAATGGAAGCCTCGGCCCGATTTTGTAGAGGCATATCAGAGAATGCGCCACTGGCAGCTTGTCTGCCGGCGCCTCCCTTTCTTTTTATGAGAAATCCAGGCTAAACCCCTCCGGCGTTCCGTCCGATGACCTGCCCCCCTGAAACCGGTCCGGTTTGAGAGTTAGGATTTTCGCACGGCTTTCGGGACTGGATTGGCCTAGAAGAGGGGGCAGTGATGAGTCGGAAGCGATTCACCGCGGAGCAGATCATCCACAAGCTTCGTCAGGCCGAGGTGGAGTTGGCCAATGGGCAGAGGATGGCTCAGGTCTGCAAGACGCTGGGGATCTCCGAGCAGACCTATTACCGGTGGCGGCGGGAGTACGGAGGCCTGCGCCTGGACCAGGCGAAACGACTGAAGACACTGGAGCAGGAAAACGCCCGGCTAAAGAAGCTGGTGGCCGAGCAGGCCCTGGATAACGCCATCTTGAAGGAGGCCTCCCAGGGAAACTTCTGAGCCCGCCTGCGCGGCGGCGGGCGATGGAGCATGTGCGGGAGAAGCTGAGCGTGTCCGAACGTCGCGCCTGCCGGGTGCTGGGTCAGGCCCGCTCGACTCAGCGGCGCTCTGCCCAGGTCCCTGACGATGAGGCCCGTTTGGTGGCGCGGGTGACAGAGCTGGCGAGCGAGTACGGACGGTACGGCTACCGGAGGATAACGGCTCTGTTGGAAAGAGAAGGCTGGCGAGTGAATCACAAGGGGGTGGAGCGGATCTGGCGCCAGGAAGGCCTGAAGGCGCCGAAGAGACAGCCCAAGCGAGGGCGTTTATGGCTGAACGACGGCTCTTGTGTTCGCAAGCGTCCGTCTTATCGGAATCATGTGTGGTCCTACGACTTCCTGGCCGCGAGGACGCACGATGGGCGGCCTTTACGGATGCTGGCTGTGATGGATGAGTTGACCCGGGAGTGCTTGGCCCTTGATGTAGAGAGAAGACTCAACTCCGAGGACGTCCTGGACCGCCTCACCGAGTTGTTCGTCCGGCGTGGCCTGCCGGCTTATATCCGCTCGGACAGCGGGGCGGAGTTCACGGCGAATGCGGTGAGAGGGTGGCTCACCCGTCTTGGGGTGAGAACGCTTTACATCGAGCGGGGCAGTCCCTGGGAGAACGGCTATGTGGAGTCCTTCATCGGCAAGCTGCGCGATGAGCTGCTCAACGGGGAGATCTTCTACACCCTGACAGAGGCCAAGGTGTTGGTGGAGAGATGGCGACAACTCTACAACTGGGTAAGGCCCCATAGTGCCTTGGGCTACCGGCCCCCGGCGCCGGAGGCCATCGAACCAATGCCTCCGGGCATCCCTACACTTTCGGATATCGGGGAGAAGAGACTAACTCAAAAAGTGGTACAACTTTAGGGGGCGGGTCAACGTCGAGGAGTCGCGGTTATATATCTCAAGAGGTGTGCCAAAGTCGGAATTGGCCGGATCGAGAGGCTTGAAACGACTGTAACATACTGATTCAACAGCGATTAAAAGATTTCTCTTTTGCACGGAAGCCCCCCCGGCCCGCCCAAAATGGACTTCGGGGGTGGGGGGAATCCCCCCCATATAAATCGGCCCGAAAGCAGGATATTCTCAATAACCCTTTGATTTTAAATGGGTTGATTTGGGTGGGGGTAAACACCCCCCACTGGGGGGATTTCCCCATGCCAGGGAAAACCGCCGGGAGGGCAGGCTGAAATAGCGCAAATTCAAGAAAGGGGGTTTGGGAAACGGCTCATTGGGTGCTCGGCGGGTTAGCCTATCCAGCGCCGGGTTTTTCTCCCCTTGCGCTCATTTCTCCGCCGATTTATATTACATGGATGGGGAGTTCTTTCTTTCGGGTGGTGACGGCCGTGACGCCGGCGGGAATCCGCGGGCTCGCGCGGCGGATGTGATGAGGGCGGGGGCGGCTGGATTCGCTCGGGTTTCGTAATCCCGAGCCGCGTCGCGATCCGGTGAGAGGCGGACGGCTCCCGGGCGGAAAGAATCTTTTTGGTTTCGGTCGATTATTTTCGTTGACAATTGAACCGATGGTTCACATAATAAACTGTTTGACCGGTGGCTGGCGTAGCTCAGTTGGCAGAGCAGCTGACTTGTAATCAGCAGGTCGGGGGTTCAAATCCCTTCGCCAGCTCCAGGGGATTGAGACTTCCATTGAAACTCCAACAAAATCAAAGGATTCCACGGGGAGGTTCCCGAGTGGCCAAAGGGAACAGACTGTAAATCTGTCGGCTCAGCCTTCGGAGGTTCGAATCCTCCCCTCCCCACCAGGCGATGAGGGCCGGCAAAAGGCGGGAATAGCTCAGCTGGCTAGAGCATCGGCCTTCCAAGCCGAGGGTCGCGGGTTCGAATCCCGTTTCCCGCTCCATTCCCTTCGACTGAATCAGGTGGGCCGCCCACGTAGCTCAGGAGGCAGAGCGCGTCCTTGGTAAGGACGAGGTCACCGGTTCAAATCCGGTCGTGGGCTCCAGAAGTCAGGGTGGAGAAGACGTTCGGCGTGGGGCCGGGCCTCCTCCCTCGGTAAACCGCAATCGTCACGAATGGAGAATGGCGGTTATGAGCAAGGCGAAGTTCGAGCGGACGAAGCCGCACGTGAACGTAGGTACGATAGGTCACGTGGATCATGGCAAGACGACCTTGACGGCGGCGATCACGCTTGCGCTGTCGAAGAAGGGTCAGGCGGAATTCGTGCCGTTCGACTCGATCGACAAGGCGCCCGAGGAAAGGGAGCGCGGGATCACGATAGCGACGGCTCACGTGGAGTACGAGACGGACAACCGCCACTACGCCCATGTGGACTGCCCGGGTCACGCGGACTACGTGAAGAACATGATCACGGGCGCGGCCCAGATGGACGGGGCGATCTTGGTGGTGTCGGCGGCCGACGGTCCGATGCCTCAGACTCGGGAGCACATCTTGCTTGCGCGTCAGGTGGGTGTTCCTTACATCGTGGCTTATTTGAACAAAGTGGACATGGTGGACGACGACGAGTTGAAGGAGCTTGTGGAGCTCGAGGTGCGGGAGCTTTTGTCGAAGTACGATTTCCCCGGGGATGAGATACCAGTGGTTCAGGGGAGCGCGCTGGCGGCGTTGAACAATCCTGACGACCCTGAGGCGACGGAGAGCATTTCGGCGTTGATGGACGCGATAGACACGTACATACCGGAGCCGGTCCGGGACATCGAGAAGCCCTACCTGATGCCTGTTGAGGACGTGTTCACGATCAGCGGCCGGGGGACCGTGGTGACGGGGCGAGTGGAGCGCGGGATCGTGAAGGTGGGGGACGAGGTGGAGATCGTCGGACTTCGGGACACGGCGAAGACCGTAGCGACGGGAGTTGAGATGTTCCGCAAGCTTCTGGACCAGGGTCAAGCCGGCGACAACGTGGGTGTTTTGCTTCGGGGTGTGAAGCGCGAGGATGTGGAGCGCGGGCAAGTGTTGTCGAAGCCGGGTTCGATCATGCCGCACCGCAAGTTCAAGGCGGAGGCTTACGTACTGACAAAGGACGAGGGCGGGCGTCACACGCCGTTTTTCAACGGCTACCGTCCGCAGTTTTACTTTCGGACGACCGACGTGACGGGTGTGGTGAGTCTACCCGACGGCGTAGAGATGGTGATGCCTGGCGACAACGTATCGGTGGAGGTGGAGTTGATCATGCCGATCGCGATGGAGAAGGAGCTTCGCTTCGCGATCCGCGAAGGCGGCCGGACCGTGGGCGCGGGCGTTATCACCGACATCAACGAATAACCCTCCGGCCAACGCCGGATATGGATGGACCGAACGGAGTGAATTGAATGCGCGTGATTGTGTCCCTGGCATGCGAAGCGTGCAAGCGGAGAAACTATTCGACGACGAAGAACAAGCAGAAGACCCCGGACCGCCTCGAATTCAAGAAGTACTGCCGGAGCTGCAGGCGGCACACCCCTCATCGCGAGACGAAGTAACCGGCCCGTTCCGGAGTTGTTGTGCGTCAGCGTGAATCCGGGACGGCGTGAGGCTGAAGAACTTCTATCGGAAGGCCAGTAGCTCGAACTGGTAGAGCATCGGTCTCCAAAACCGAGGGTTGGGGGTTCGAATCCCTCCTGGCCTGCCATTCCTGAACCATCCGGATCATGGGCTCCGCGGGAATATGGAAAAGATCTCCGGTTTCTATAGGCAGTCGGTGGATTTCCTCCGGGACGTTCGGTCCGAGGTGAAAAAGGTCACTTGGCCGACTCGAAAGGAAGCGCTTGCCTCAACGGGGGTTGTGATTATCGCCGTTATGATTGTCGCGGTTTATTTGGGCCTCGTCGATCTGGGATTTTCCAAACTGGTGGGAAGCATCATTAAATGATTCAGGAGCCCACGACCCCGGAAACGGATCAAGAAGCCGCCGAGCGCCCGGACGCGCCGGAACCTCCCGAGGCGGGACCTCCCGAGACGGGGTCTCCCGAAGCGGAGGCCGCGGCGCAAACCGCGGCGCCCCCGGCGGCTGAAGAAACCGAGGCGTCCGGGGATGCGGAGGAAGCCGCAACGCCCGAGGCAAGCGAAGAATCGGATGCGGAAGAAGCCGCAACGCCCACGCGTCCGGAAGAAGGCGCGGAATCCCCCGGGGCGGACGCGGATGAAGCCGCCGCCGAGGCAACCGAAGAACCGGCGGAATCGGAGGTCGACGACGACCCCGACAAGAAATGGTACGTCATCCACACCTATTCGGGGTATGAGTCCAAGGTGAAGGCCGCTATCGAGGAGCGCCTTCAGGCGTCCCCCCTGACGGAGCTGTTCGGCGCGATCCTCGTCCCGACCGAGGATGTGGTGGAGATGCGGGGCGGCCGGCGGCGGGTGTCCTCGCGCAAGTATTACCCCGGCTACATCCTGATCCAGATGACGATGAACACCGACACCTGGTACCTCGTCAAGAACACGCCGAAGGTGACGGGGTTTTTGGGGGGGACGAACGACCCCACCCCCCTGAACGAGGCGGAAGTCCAGAAGCTCCTGGGGCAGATGCGGGGCGAACAGACCGCCAAGCCGAAGGTGAAGTTCGAGGAGGGTGAGAATCTCCGTGTGGTCGACGGCCCCTTCGTTAACTTCTCCGGGGTCGTCGAGGCAGTCAACCACGAGCGGGGCAAGATACGGATCATGGTGACCATTTTCGGGCGGCCGACGCCGGTGGAGCTGGAATTTCTTCAGGTGGAAAAGATCTGACGTCCGGGAGCCCGCCTCCGCGCGCATGGTGAAGGAACCGACATGGCCAAGCAAATCACAACGACCCTGAAGCTTCAGGTCCCCGCCGGACAGGCCTCGCCCTCGCCTCCGGTGGGCCCCGCGCTGGGACAGCACGGCGTGAACATCATGGAATTTTGCAAGTCCTTCAACGCCCAGACCCAGGGGCAGGAAGGCACGATTATCCCGGTGGTCTTGACAGTTTACGTCGACCGCTCCTTCTCATTCGTGACGAAATCGCCGCCGGCCTCCATCTTGTTGAAGCAGGCGGCCGGCATCGTGAAGGGATCGGGCGAGCCGCACCGGGAAGAGGTGGGCCAAGTCAGCCGTGAGCAGGTCCGGAAAATCGCCGAACGGAAGCAGGAGGATCTGAACGTGGGCGACATGGAAGCGGCGATGCGGATCATCGAAGGGACCGCCCGCAGCATGGGCATCAAGGTGGAGAGCTAAACGAGATGGCAAATCCGGGCAAACGCTATTCCGCGGCCAACGAGAAAATCGACCGGTCGAAGCGGTATGCGCTGGCCGAGGCCCTGGAGCTGGCGCGGTCGCTGGCGGGCACGAAGTTCAACGAGACCGTCGAGGTCGCCGTGAAACTGGGGGTCGACCCCCGGAAGTCCGATCAGATGGTCCGCGGCAGCGTCGTCCTCCCCCGTGGACTCGGCAAGTCCGTCCGGGTCCTGGTCTTCGCGAAGGGGGAGAAAGAAAAAGAAGCCCGTGACGCGGGAGCCGAACATGTCGGGGGCGAGGACATGGCGGCGAAGATCGGGGAGGGGTGGCTGGACTTCGATAGCGTGGTCGCCACCCCCGACATGATGGCCGTTGTCGGGAAGCTGGGGAAGATCCTGGGCCCCCGCGGTCTGATGCCCAACCCCAAGTCGGGGTCGGTGTCCTTCGACGTCGCGCGGATGGTGCGGGACACCAAGGCCGGCAAGGTCGATTTTCGCGTCGACAAGGCGGGCATCATTCACGCGCCGCTCGGCAAGGCCGATTTCGATGCGAGCGCCCTGCTCGAGAACGCCGGGGCCTTGTTGGAGTCGATCCAGCGCCTCAGGCCCGCTTCGGCCAAGGGCGCGTACATCCGGAGCATGTCGATTTCGACCACCATGGGTCCGGGAATCAAGGTGGACCACCAGGCGGTGGCGACGACTTACCGATAACGTCCGAACCCGGGAGGGAGCAACACGGTGGCGACAGCGGCCAAAGAGAAAAAGGTGGTGGAGATTCGGGCGCGTTTCGAGAATGCCCGGGGTGCCATTCTGGCGGATTTCCGGGGCCTGACCGTTTCGGAGATCACAGTGCTGCGGCGGGCGCTCAAGGCGAATCAGGCCGAGATGCAGGTGGTCAAGAACCGCCTGGTCCGCCTCGCGATCCAGGACACGCCTTTCTCGATTCTGGACAAGGAGTTCCAGGGTCCGACCGCCGTGACGTTCTGCGATGGAGAGATGATAGAGCCGGCCCGGGAGCTGTCGAAGTTCGCCGCGGCCCATCCGGCCTTGGAGATCAAGTGCGGGATGTTCGACGGCAACCTGATGGACGGCTCGGAGGTGGAGCGGATTGCGAAGCTGCCCCCTCGCGAGGTTTTGCTGGCCCAGTTGTTCGGGACCCTCCAGGGCCCCATCACGGGGCTGGTCCGGGCGCTGAACGGGATATTGGTCAATTTGGTCATGACGCTCTCGGCCATCCGGGATCAAAAAAGCGGATCCTAACGGCCGGGAAAAGTGGTCCGGCGAAGGCCGGGCGCTGGACAACGGAGAAAGATTGATGAGCACAATCACGCAAGAAGACTTCATGTCCCACATCGAAAGCATGTCGGTCATGGAGCTGGCCGATCTCGTCAAGGCCCTGGAGGAGAGATTCGGGGTGTCCGCGGCCGGGATGATGATGGCCGCCGCGCCCGCCGCCGGCGGCGGGGAGGCCGAGGCCGAAGCCGAGCAGACGGAGTTCAAGGTGACCCTGACGAGCATCGGCGGCGGGAAAATCGCCGTCATCAAGGCCGTCCGGTCCCTGACGGGTCTGGGGCTTAAAGAGGCCAAGGAGCTGGTGGACGCGACGCCCCGGGTGGTGAAAGAGGGAATTCCGAAAGACGAGGCCGACGGGATCCTGAAAGAGCTGACCGAAGCCGGAGCGGAAGCGGAGATCAGCTGAGCGCGCGTTAGAGCGGTTTTTTGTCCGGGCTCGAATCGGGCCTTTGTCTTTGGGTCCCGAATAGGGGTGGAGAATGGCGAAAGAGACAAACCGGAGCAATGGACAAGACGGGCGAATCAACTTTGGAAAAAGCCTGTCGGTCGTCAAAATCCCCAACCTGATCGAAATTCAGCTTGTGTCCTACGGGCGGTTTCTGCAATCCAAGGCCTCGCCTTCCGAGCGGGAGAACGAGGGCCTGGAAAACGTCTTCCAAAGCGTTTTCCCCATCAGCGACTTCAACGAAACGGCCTTTCTGAATTACGTGGGTTACGAGATCGGGTCGTGGATGTCGAAATCGGGCGAGTTCAGGGGCCTGGGCGGGCCGGGTGTGGTGGACCCCAAGTCCCGGGAGCCGCTCACGTACCGCCCCAGGCACGATATGGACGAGTGCCGCGAGCGGGGGATGACGTACAGCGACCCCCTGCGCGTCATCGTTCAGCTGGTTTTGACGGAAAAGGGTCTCGACGGCGAACCCGTTGTCAAGGACATCAAAGAGCAGAAGGTCTACCTGGGCGAAATCCCCCTGATGACCGAGAACGGGACCTTCATCATCAACGGGACCGAGCGGGTCGTCGTCAGCCAGATGCACCGCTCGCCCGGGGTCTTCTTCAGCCGGGAAAGCGGGCCGATTCACAGCGGAAAGCACTTGTTCGCCGCCCGGGTCATCCCTTACCGGGGATCCTGGCTGGATTTCGAGTTCGACTCAAAGGAGATCCTCTACGTCCGAATCGACCGGCGGCGCAAGCTGCCCGCCACCACCCTGTTGCGGGCCCTGGGGGTGGACACCGAGGAGATCTTGGCGGCCTTCTATTCTAAGGAAGAGATCAACGCCGACCCCAAGTCGGGAGGGTTCAAGCAGAAGATCTCCGAGCTCATCGTGGGTCAGCGCGCCACGGAGGACCTGGTTGATCCGAAATCGGGGGACCCCCTGACCAAGGTGGGCCGGAAGATCACCCGGAAGGTCTACGAGCGGATGGAGGCGCTCAAGCTTTCATCGGTCGAAATGGACCCCGAAGGCCTTCTTGAGCGCGCGGCCGCCCGGAGCATCGTCAACGAGGAAACGGGCGAGGTGATCCTCGAGGCCGGAGAGCCCATCACGCCGGATGTTCTGGAGGCCGTCGCCGAAGCCAAGATCCGAAAATTCTACATCATCCATCATCCCGAATCCGGGTTCGACGCGACCATCCTCGCAACCCTGAAGATCGATAAGGTCGACAACCCCGAGGACGCCCTGATCGAGATTTACAAGCGGCTCCGGCCGGGCGATCCCCCCACGCGGGAAACCGCGCGGGCCCTGTTCGACAACCTCTTCCTGAACTCCAAGCGCTACGATCTGTCGCGGATCGGGAGGATGAAGATCAACTCGAAGCTGGCGCTCTCGCTTCCGCTGAGCCAGCGGACCCTGACGCAGGAGGACGTGGTGAAGACCATGGTCTACCTGGTCGGGCTGCGCTCGGCCCGGGGGGTGGTGGACGACATCGATCACCTGGGAAACCGGCGGGTCCGGTCCGTGGGCGAGTTGTTGGAGAACCAGTTCCGAATCGGGCTGGTTCGGATGGAGCGGGCCATCCGGGAGCGGATGAGCATCATCGACCTGGAATCGGCCATGCCCCATGACCTCATCAACGCCAAGCCCATCGCCGCGGCCATCAAGGAGTTCTTCGGCAGCGCCCAGCTCTCGCAGTTCATGGATCAGACGAACCCGCTGTCCGAGCTGACGCACAAGCGGCGCCTCTCGGCCCTGGGTCCCGGCGGGTTGACCCGTGAGCGGGCCGGTTTCGAGGTCCGCGACGTGCACCAGACCCATTACGGCCGGATATGCCCCATCGAGACGCCCGAGGGGCCGAACATCGGCCTGATCTCGTCGTTGAGCACCTACGCCCGGGTCAACGAGTTCGGGTTCATCGAGACCCCCTACCGAAAGGTCGAGAACGGGCGGGTCTCGGACAAGATGGAGTTTTTAACGGCCATCGACGAGGACAAATGCACCATCGCCCAGGCCAACGCCCCCATCGACAAGGGCGGGAAGTTCATCAACGACCGGATCTCGTGCCGGACGGGGGGCGAGTTCGTGATGGCGTCGCCGGACGAAGTGGGTTACATGGATGCCTCCCCCAAGCAGTTGGTGAGCGTGGCCACCTCGCTCATCCCGTTTCTGGAGAACGACGACGCCAACCGCGCCCTGATGGGGTCCAACATGCAGCGTCAGGCCGTTCCCCTGCTCCGCCCGGAGGCCCCCCTTGTCGGGACCGGGATGGAAGGCGTCGCGGCGACGGATTCCGGGGCCGTTATCCTGGCCCGGACGGACGGGGAGGTGGTGGACGTGGAGGCCTCCCGGATCGTCGTCCGGACCCAGGACAGCCGGAAAAAGGGATCCACCCAAGGGACCGGGGTCAACATTTACAATCTGACCAAGTACCGGCGGTCCAACCAGAACACCTGTTTCAACCACCAGCCCATCGTGAAGCTCGGCCAGAAGGTCAAGAAGGGGCAAGTCCTGGCGGACGGGCCGGCCACCGAACAGGGCGAATTGGCCTTGGGAAGAAACGTTCTGGTCGCCTTCATGCCGTGGCGCGGCTACAACTTTGAGGACGCCATTGTCATCAGCGAAAAGGTCGTCAAGGAGGACATCTACACTTCCATCCACATCGAGCAATTCGAAGTGGAAGCCCGCGACACCAAGCTGGGCAAGGAGGAGGTCACCCGGGACATACCCAATGTGGGCGAAGAGGCGCTCAAGGACCTGGATGACAGCGGGGTCGTCCGCATTGGCGCCAAGGTCGGTGCCGGGTCCATCCTGGTCGGCAAGGTCACCCCGAAGGGTGAAACCCAGCTCAGCCCGGAAGAAAAGCTCCTCAAGGCCATCTTCGGCGAGAAGGCCGGCGATGTGCGGGACACCTCCCTGACCGTCCCGCCGGGCGTCGAGGGGACGGTGGTGGACGTAAGGGTCTTCTCCCGGCGCGGGGTGGACAAGGACGCCCGCGCCGTCGCCATCGAAGAGGACGAGGTCGCCAAGATCGAGAAGGACTATCAGGACGAGATCCGCATCCTCGAAGAGGATCGGGACGCACGGATCCGCCCCCTGATCGCGAAACGGCAGGTCGTTTCCCGGGTGGTCGATCCGCGCACCGACAAGACCCTCCTCTCCAAGGGCGCGACGGTGGACCCGGGGCTTCTGGAGGGGCTGCCCGTCCGGACTTTCAACGCCCTCAAAGACGGGATGCCGGGCGAGCTGCGGACGCAAGTGGCGGAGATCGAAGCGGCCGTCAAAACGCGGGTCGACTACGTCCAGAGCCTGATGGAGGAGAAGATCGCCAAGCTGCGCAAGGGGAACGAGCTTCCGCCGGGCGTGATCAAGCTGGTCAAGGTCTATGTGGCCGTCAAGCGGAAACTCCAGGTCGGGGACAAGATGGCGGGCCGCCACGGCAACAAGGGCGTGGTGTCCATCATCGTTCCGGAAGAAGACATGCCCTACATGCCGGACGGGCAACCCATCGAGATCATTCTCAACCCCTTGGGTGTGCCGTCCCGGATGAACGTGGGCCAGGTCCTCGAGACCCACCTGGGTTGGGCCGCCAAGGTCCTGGGGTTCAAGTTCGCCACGCCGGTGTTCGAAGGGGCGAAGGAGAAGGATATCCGCAAGGCCCTGAAGGACGCGGGCCTGCCCGAGAGCGGAGAGACCAAGTTGTACGACGGACGGACCGGCGTCCCCTTCGACCAGAAGGTGGCCGTGGGGTACATCTACATGCTGAAGCTCCATCACTTGGTGGATGAGAAGATTCACGCCCGCTCCACGGGACCCTACTCTTTGGTCACGCAGCAGCCGTTGGGGGGCAAGGCCCAGTTCGGCGGGCAGAGGCTCGGCGAGATGGAGGTGTGGGCGCTCGAGGCGTACGGGGCCTCCCGAATCCTTCAGGAGATGCTCACCGTCAAGAGCGACGACATCGCCGGCCGGACCCGAATGTACGAATCCATCGTGAAGGGGGAAAGCGCCCTGGAGGCCAGTCTCCCGGAATCTTTCAACGTGATGATGAAGGAGCTGCAATCCCTGGTGTTGGACGTCGAGTTGATCGAGGCGGTCCCGGCAGCCGGATCCGTCACCGATGGGACCGGGAGCAACGGAGTCGGGACCGAGGGCTGAGGCCCGGGACACCACTAGTCCACCAAAGGAGGACCGGCGTTGGACAGCATTCTGAGCCTTTTTGAGAAGCCCAAGGATCCCATTTTCTTCGACGCGATTCGGATCAAGATCGCCTCGCCCGAGAAAGTCCTCTCGTGGTCTTCCGGGGAAGTGAAGAAGCCGGAAACCATCAACTACCGGACGTTCAAGCCGGAGCGGGACGGTCTTTTCTGTGCGCGGATCTTCGGACCGGTCAAGGATTGGGAATGTTTGTGCGGCAAGTACAAGCGAATGAAATTCCGGGGGATCGTCTGCGAGAAGTGCGGTGTGGAGGTCACCCTGTCGAAGGTCCGGCGGGAGCGGATGGGCCACATCCGATTGGCCTGCCCGGTGTCCCACGTCTGGTTCTTCAAGGGGCTCCCGAGCCGTATCGGGAACCTGTTGGACATGCCCTTGCGGGAACTGGAGCGGATCCTCTACTTCGAGAACTACGTGGTCATCGAACCCGGTGACGCCGAGGTCAAGCCCGGGGACCTGCTCTTGGAGGATAAGTACCAGGAGCTGCATCAGGAATTCGAGGCGGGCGGATTCCGGGCCGATATGGGCGCGGAGGCCATCCGGGAGCTGCTGGCCAACCTCGATTTGGACGAGTTGAGCGCGCAGCTCAAAACGGAGCTGCGCGAAACCGGCAGCGTTCAGAAGCGGAAGAAGTGCATCAAGCGGCTCAAAGTGGTCGAGGCCTTCCGCAAATCCGGCAACCGGCCCGAATGGATGATCCTCACGGTGATCCCGGTCATCCCTCCCGAGCTGAGGCCGCTGGTTCCCCTGGACGGAGGCCGCTTCGCCACCTCAGATCTGAATGACCTCTATCGGCGCGTCATCAACCGCAACAACCGTCTCATGCGCCTTCAGGAGTTGCGCGCCCCGGACATTATCATCCGCAATGAGAAGCGGATGCTTCAGGAAGCGGTGGACGCCTTGTTCGACAACGGCCGGCGGGGCCGCGTCCTGCTGGGGCCCAACAAGCGGCCGCTCAAGTCGCTCAGCGACATGATCAAGGGCAAGCAGGGGCGGTTTCGCCAGAACCTGCTGGGCAAGCGCGTGGATTACTCCGGCCGGTCGGTCATCGTGGTCGGCCCGGAGCTCAAGCTCCACCAATGCGGCCTGCCCAAGAAGATGGCCCTCGAGTTGTTCAAGCCCTTTATCTACAGCCTGCTGGAAGAAAAGGGGTTGGTCACGACCATCAAGAGCGCCAAGAAACTGGTGGAGCGGGAGGTTCCGGAGGTCTGGGACGTCCTGGACGAGGTCATCGAGGGCCATCCGGTTTTGTTGAACCGGGCTCCAACGCTTCACCGCTTGGGCATTCAGGCCTTCGAGCCCATTCTGGTCGAAGGCAAGGCCATACGCATCCACCCGCTGGTGTGCGCGGCCTTCAACGCGGATTTCGACGGTGACCAGATGGCCGTCCATGTGCCCCTTTCGGTCGAGGCGCAGATGGAGGCCAAGGTCTTGATGATGTCCACCAACAACATTCTCTCGCCCGCAAGCGGATCGCCCCTGGCGGTGCCGAGTCAGGACATCATCCTGGGTTGTTACTACATGACCAAGCCCCGAGCGGGCGCCCAGGGAGAGAACCGGGTGTTCAGCAGCGCCGACGAGGTTCGGGTGGCCTACGACCAGGAAGAAGTCGGCCTTCAGGCCCGGATCCGGGTCCGGCTGGGCGGCAAGCTGCACCTCACCACGACGGGCCGGGTTCTGCTCTATGAGATGCTCCCCCCGGAGATGCCCTTCGAGGGGGTCAATCGGGTGATGGACAAGAAGGCGCTGACCATCCTGGTGGCCCAGACTTACAAACGCATGGGCAAAGATGTCACCGTCCGGTTCCTGGACGACCTGAAGGACGCGGGATTCGGCTATGCGACGATGGCCGGGATTTCCATCGGGATGGACGACATGCACGTCCCCGAGGCCAAAACGGACCTGGTCCTACGCGCCCAACAGGAAGTGACGAAAGTAGAGCGGGAATACCGCGACGGCCTGATCACCGACGGCGAGCGGTACAACAAGGTGATCGACATCTGGGCGCAAGTCACCGAGACCGTTTCGGACGAGATGTTCCGCGTCATGCAATCCGAAGACGAGAGGATGATGACGGGCCAAAGTGCGGACGGGTCCGCGCCGTCCAGCGACAGGCAGGGCCGGTTCAACCCCATTTTCATCATGGCCGACTCGGGCGCGCGGGGGAGCACCCAGCAGATCCGGCAACTGGCCGGAATGCGCGGGCTCATGGCGAAGCCGTCGGGCGAGATCATCGAGACCCCCATCACGGCCAATTTCCGTGAGGGGTTGACGGTGCTTCAGTACTTCATTTCCACCCACGGGGCCCGCAAGGGATTGGCGGACACCGCCCTGAAGACGGCCAACTCCGGCTACCTGACCCGGCGGTTGGTGGACGTGGCGCAGGATGTCATCATCATCGAGGAGGACTGCGGCACGCCCAACGGGATCGAGATCACCTCCCTGGTGGAAAGCGGCGAGGTTATTCAGACGCTCGGTGATCGGATACTGGGCCGAATCGCGCTTCAGGGGATCAAGGATCCGATCAAGGGCGGAATCCTCGTGAAGGCCGGAGAGGAGATCGACGAGAGCGCCGTTGAAAGGATCGAAAACGCCGGCATCGAGAATGTGATCATCCGCTCGGCCCTGACGTGCGAGACCCAGACGGGCATCTGTCAAAAGTGTTATGGACGGAACCTGGCCACCGGGCTGGCCATCGAGTTGGGCGAGGCGGTGGGGGTGATCGCCGCCCAGTCCATCGGAGAGCCCGGAACGCAGCTCACCATGCGGACCTTCCACATCGGCGGGACCGCCAGCCGGGTGGCGATGCAGACCACCCTCGAAGTCAAGCGGGGCGGTGTGATCCGGTATCAGGGCCTGCGCACGGTCGTCAACAAGGCGGGCGACACGATCGTGATGAACCGCAACGGCAGCATCGTCATCCAGGATGATCAGGGTTGGGAGCGGGAGCACTATCCGGTCGTTTACGGGGCCAAGATCAAGGCGCGAGACGGCCAGCGGGTCAGTGCGGGCGATAACCTGGTCGAATGGGATCCCTACACCCTTTCGATCCTGACCGAGTATGAAGGCCGGATCGCTTTCGGCGACCTGATCGAGGGCGTCACCGTCAGAGAAGATCTTGACGTGGTGACGGGCCTTTCACAGAAGGTCGTCCTGGAGCATGCCGAAGAGAAGCTCCAGCCGCGCATCTCCATCAAGGATTCCGGCGGCAAGACAGTGGGCCGTTACCTTCTCCCCATGGCCGCGCGCATCATGGTGGCCGAGGGTGCCCCCGTGGACGCGGGCGACGTTTTGGTCAAGATCCCCCGAGAAACCACGAAAACCAAAGACATCACGGGTGGTCTTCCCCGGGTGGCCGAGTTGTTCGAGGCCCGGAAACCCAAAGAGCAGGCCATCATCAGTCAAGTGGACGGAACGGTCCGCTTCGGCGGCTTCGTGCGGGGGATGCGGCGCGTCCTGGTGGTTACGGACGCCGATGAAGAGCGCGAATACCTGATCCCCCGGGGCAAGCACGTCAACGTTCATGAAGGAGACTCGGTGCGCGCCGGCGAGCCCCTCATGGACGGGGCCGTCAACCCGCATGACATCCTGGATGTTCTGGGTGAGCAAGAGCTGCAAAAATACCTGGTCAACGAAATCCAGGAGGTGTATCGCCTTCAGGGCGTCACTATCAATGACAAGCACATCGAGGTGATCGTCCGGCAGATGCTCAAGCGCCTGATCATCGAGGAGCCCGGGGATACGGACTTCCTGGTGGGTGAGCAGGTGACCAAAGAGGTGTTCGCCGCCAAGAACAAACAGGCCCTGGCGGAAAAAGGGGAGCCGGCGACGGGCAAGCCCATCCTGCTGGGGATCACCCGTTCCTCTCTGAGCACGCCCAGCTTCATCTCGGCGGCCTCCTTCCAGGAGACCACCCGCGTTTTGACCCAGGCCAGCGTGAGCGGCATGGTGGACCGGCTGCGGGGACTCAAGGAGAACGTCATCATGGGCCGGCTCATCCCGGCCGGCACGGGCGCCCGGCGCTACCAGCGGCTCGATCTCAACACGAAGATGCCTGAGTCGCGGCCTGAGCCTTCCGTGGTGGTGGCCGAGGAGAAGTCGGTCCCGGCGCCCGACAGCAAAAAAGCCGTCGACGCCCCGCGGAAGAAGAGCGAAGGGGTCGGCGTCTCTGAAAAATGAGTTTCCCCCGGCCTAGAGCAGTTCCGCGGTCATCCCGACCCGGATAAATGGCCGTTAGTTCAGCAAAGGGCTTGACACAAGCCTTTAAAGTGTTAGATTAGGAAGGATTTTACCATAACCTTTCCGGCCGTGCGGCGAAGTGCGCTCGTGCGGCCGGACCGCTTTCTGTGGAGGGGTCAGTTTGCCGACCGTCAATCAGTTGGTGCGCAAGGGCCGGCGGAAGGCCAAATTGAAGAGCAAGAGTCCGGCGTTGCGGCAATGCCCGCAACGGCGCGGCGTCTGTTTGCGGGTTTACACATCGACCCCCAAGAAGCCGAATTCGGCTCTGCGGAAAGTGGCGAGGGTCCGTCTGACCAACGGGATGGAGGTCACCACGTATATCCCGGGCGTCGGACATAATCTTCAAGAGCACGCCATTGTTCTTATCCGGGGTGGGCGGGTGAAAGACCTTCCCGGCGTCCGGTATCACGTGATTCGGGGCGCCTTGGATACTGTGGGTGTGGAAGGTCGCCGGCAAAGCCGGTCGAAGTACGGAGCCAAACGCCCGAAGGACTAAAACCCCGGGGGACAAGACGCCTTTTACTGTTCCCTGGCAGGTGGTGAGCAAAGATGGAGGGTTGCGCGGCGGGGAAGTGTTCTACCGCCGAGCAGAGGGGGTTGTCTTTTTCAGCGACGCTGGCGGTCTGCCGGCCGCGACCGGCTAAACCGGCTGGATAAGGATGGACGATGCCGCGGCGGAAAATTACAGGCGATAGAAAAACCATACCGGATCCCAAGTATGGGGATCGGCTGGTGGCGAAGTTTATCAACAACCTGATGTGGAAAGGAAAAAGGAACCGGGCCGAGCGGATCATGTATCAGGCCTTCGACATCATCGAAGAGAAGACCCGGGACAACCCGCTGAAGGTTTTCAAGCGTGCGGTGGACAACGTGAAGCCAAGCTTGGAGGTCCGCTCCCGCAGGGTCGGGGGCTCCACGTATCAGATCCCGATCGAGGTGCGGCCAAGTCGGAAAACGGCCCTCAGCTTCCGTTGGCTCATTTCCTTTGCGCGGGACCGAAAAGAGCGGACCATGGAGGAGCGGCTGGCCGCGGAGTTGTTGGACGCCTCGAACAACACCGGGGCGGCCATCAAGAAAAAAGACGACACACACCGGATGGCCGAGGCAAACAAGGCCTTTGCCCACTATCGGTGGTAGCGATAAGGACGGGGTTCAACCGATGAGCAGGGAAATTCCGTTGGATAAAATCCGAAACATCGGTGTGATGGCGCATATCGACGCTGGCAAAACCACGACCACCGAGCGGATTCTGTATTACACGGGCCGGACCCACCGTTTGGGAGAGGTCCACGATGGCACGGCCGTCATGGACTGGATGCCGCAGGAGCAGGAGCGCGGCATCACCATCACCTCGGCCGCGACCAGCTGCATGTGGCGGGATCACCTGGTTCAGATCATCGATACCCCCGGCCATGTGGATTTCACGATGGAAGTGGAGCGAAGCCTTCGCATCCTGGACGGTGCGATCGGCGTGTTTTGCGCGGTGGGCGGCGTCGAGCCGCAGTCGGAGACCGTCTGGCGGCAAGCCGAGAAGTACGGTGTGCCGCGCATCGCTTTCGTCAACAAGATGGACCGCGTCGGGGCCGATTTTCTGCGCGTCGTCGGAGAGATCCGGGACCGCCTGGCGGCCAATCCTCTCGTCGTGCAGCTCCCCTGGGGGAGCGAGGAGGATTTCATCGGGATCCTCGACCTGGTCCGGTGGGAGGCCCGCATATACGATGAGGATGAGTCCGGCGTCAACTTCCGGATCGTCCCGGTGCCCGAGGAGATGGAAGCCCTGGCCCGGACCCTGCGGGACGGCCTTCTCGAAGCGCTGGCCGATCTGGATGAAGACATCATGGAGTGTTACCTGGAGGGCGGCGAGATCGAAACGGACAAATTGATCTCCGTCCTTCGCCGGGTGACCGTGACGGGGCAGGGCGTTCCGGTGCTCTGCGGATCGGCTTTTAAAAACAAAGGATTACAGGCCCTTCTGGATGGGGTTGTGGATTATCTCCCCTCTCCAATCGACGTTCCGCCGGTTCAGGGAGCGAAGCCGGACGGCGGGTCCGTCGAGGTCCGTCCGCCCGATGACGAAACCCCCTTTGCCGGGCTTGTCTTCAAGGTGATGACCGACCCCTATATGGGCCAGCTTTCATTCTGCCGGGTCTATTCGGGCGTGATTCGGACGGGTGAACAGGTTTTGAACGTCGGACGCGGGCGCAGCGAGCGCATCGGTCGTCTCCTGCGGATGCACGCCGACAAGCGCGAGGAGATGCAGGAAGCCAGAACCGGCGACATCGTCGCGTTCCTCGGTTTGCGCCATACCACCACCGGAGACACCCTCGCCGCCCGTCAATCCCCCATTCTTTTGGAATCCATCGAATTTCCCGAACCCGTCATCTCCGTAGCCGTTGAGCCCAAAACCAAGGCCGATGAAGAAAGGCTGGGGACTTCCCTGGGTAAGCTCGGCGCCGAGGACCCGTCCTTTCAGGTCCGAACCGATCCGGAGACCGGCCAGACCATCATGTCGGGGATGGGCGAGCTTCATTTGGAGATTCTGGTGGATCGCCTGCGGCGTGAGTTCAAGGTCGAGGCCAATGTCTCGAACCCCCGGGTCTCGTATCGCGAGACCTCCATGGGGTCGGCGGAGGTCCGGGAAAAGTTTGTTCGCCAGACGGGAGGCCGCGGTCAGTACGGCGATGTCAAGCTCCAGGTGGAGAGTCTTCCCCGCGGCTCGGGCATCGTGTTCGAGTGGGCGATTGTGGGCGGGGCCATCCCGAAAGAATATGCCAAGGCTGTCGAGAAGGGCGTGCGCCAGGCGGCCGATACAGGCATCCTGGCGGGCTACTCGGTGGTCGATATGAAGGTGACGGTCGTGGACGGTTCCTACCATGACGTCGATTCCTCCGAAATGGCCTTCTCGGTCGCGGGTTCCATTGCCTTTCAAGGGGCGATGCGAAAAGCCGGTCTGGTGATCCTGGAGCCGGTGATGAAGATCGAGGTCGTCGTTCCGGAGGATTATCTCGGCGACGTCATGGGCGATCTGACCTCCCGCCGAGGAAAGATTTCGGGCATGTCCAGACGGGCGGGCGCCCACGTGGTCAGCGCGTTGGTCCCTCTGGCGGAGATGTTCGGTTACGCAACCGACCTTCGATCCTCCACGCAGGGCCGCGCCGATTACACCATGCAGGTCGCCGGATACGAGCAGGTTACGGCCTCGATGGCGGAGGAGATGATTCAGCGGACGGGGGTCTCAGGAGCGAAAGGGGTCCTGGTCACGTGACACCCGCCCGGCGTGCGGGTGGGTTGCGACGCTGGGCGCCGCCGGCTTCATCGGCTGAACGGTTTCTGGACTGAAGGTTCAAACTAAGGATTCTCGGTTATGAGCAAGGCGAAGTTCGAGCGGACGAAGCCGCACGTGAACGTAGGTACGATAGGTCACGTGGATCATGGCAAGACGACCTTGACGGCGGCGATCACGCTTGCGCTGTCGAAGAAGGGTCAGGCGGAATTCGTGCCGTTCGACTCGATCGACAAGGCGCCCGAGGAAAGGGAGCGCGGGATCACGATAGCGACGGCTCACGTGGAGTACGAGACGGACAACCGCCACTACGCCCATGTGGACTGCCCGGGTCACGCGGACTACGTGAAGAACATGATCACGGGCGCGGCCCAGATGGACGGGGCGATCTTGGTGGTGTCGGCGGCCGACGGTCCGATGCCTCAGACTCGGGAGCACATCTTGCTTGCGCGTCAGGTGGGTGTTCCTTACATCGTGGCTTATTTGAACAAAGTGGACATGGTGGACGACGACGAGTTGAAGGAGCTTGTGGAGCTCGAGGTGCGGGAGCTTTTGTCGAAGTACGATTTCCCCGGGGATGAGATACCAGTGGTTCAGGGGAGCGCGCTGGCGGCGTTGAACAATCCTGACGACCCTGAGGCGACGGAGAGCATTTCGGCGTTGATGGACGCGATAGACACGTACATACCGGAGCCGGTCCGGGACATCGAGAAGCCCTACCTGATGCCTGTTGAGGACGTGTTCACGATCAGCGGCCGGGGGACCGTGGTGACGGGGCGAGTGGAGCGCGGGATCGTGAAGGTGGGGGACGAGGTGGAGATCGTCGGACTTCGGGACACGGCGAAGACCGTAGCGACGGGAGTTGAGATGTTCCGCAAGCTTCTGGACCAGGGTCAAGCCGGCGACAACGTGGGTGTTTTGCTTCGGGGTGTGAAGCGCGAGGATGTGGAGCGCGGGCAAGTGTTGTCGAAGCCGGGTTCGATCATGCCGCACCGCAAGTTCAAGGCGGAGGCTTACGTACTGACAAAGGACGAGGGCGGGCGTCACACGCCGTTTTTCAACGGCTACCGTCCGCAGTTTTACTTTCGGACGACCGACGTGACGGGTGTGGTGAGTCTACCCGACGGCGTAGAGATGGTGATGCCTGGCGACAACGTATCGGTGGAGGTGGAGTTGATCATGCCGATCGCGATGGAGAAGGAGCTTCGCTTCGCGATCCGCGAAGGCGGCCGGACCGTGGGCGCGGGCGTTATCACCGACATCAACGAATAACCCTCCGGCCAACGCCGGATATGGATGGACGGGCAGTGGAAAGTCAAAAAATCAGGATTCGTTTGAAGGCTTACGATCACCGGATCCTCGATCAGTCGGTCGAGGAGATCGTCGGCACGGCGCGGCGCACCGGCGCGCGTATCTCGGGAGCGGTCCCGCTCCCGACGGCGATCAACAAAATGACGGTCCTCCGCTCCCCCCACATCGACAAGAAATCTCGCGAGCAGTTCGAGGTTCGCACCCACAAACGGTTGGTGGACATCTTGGAACCGACGCCGGAAACCGTGGACGCGCTGATGAAGCTGGAGCTGGCGGCGGGCGTGGACGTCGAGATCAAACTCTGAGAGAGGCCGGGATGACGGCTTGTATTTTGGGCAGAAAGTTGGGGATGACCCAGGTCTTCGACGAGATGGGAATCAAAATTTCCGTCACGGTGATCGAAGCCGGGCCCTGTCCCGTCGTTCAGTTGAAAACAATGGAGCGGGACGGTTACGCGACGGTTCAGTTGGGTTTCCAGCCGCAGCGCGAGAAGCTGACGACGCGCCCCCGGAAGGGCCATTTTGACGCCGCCGGGGTTGCGCCCACGCGCATTCTCCGGGAATTCCCCCTGCCTGACGAAGACGAATCGGAAGCGCTTCAAGTGGGTCAGGTCGTGGATGCCGGAATTTTCGGCAGAGGGGACGTGGTCGACGTCGCCGCGACGAGCAAAGGCAAGGGGTTTCAGGGCGGCATGAAGCGTCACGGATGGAAGGGGGGCCGGGCCTCTCACGGGTCGCAGTTCCATCGGGCTCCCGGTTCCATCGGCAACTCCGCCCAGCCTTCGCGCGTTTTCCCGGGACACCGCCTGCCGGGGCAGATGGGTAATAAACGTATCACCATCCGGCACCTGAGCGTTGTCCGCGTCATGGTTGAGCGGAACTTGATTTTGCTGAAAGGCGCCGTTCCCGGAGCGAAGCAGGGGGTGTTGGAGATCAAACGCGTCGCGCGCGCGCCGGTGATTGCGGCCGGCGAGGCGGAGGGGGAATAACACTTGCCCGTTCTAGCTGTGATGAACCATCAGAACGAGCGCGTCGGGGAAATCCATCTCGATGATGGGATCTTCGACGGTCAGGTGCGGGAGCATCTCATCCACGAGGTGGTCGTGATGCAGCTGGCCGCCCGGCGAGCCGGGTCCGCTTCGGCGAAGACGCGGAGCGAGGTCAGCGGAACCACCGCCAAACCATGGCGGCAGAAAGGGACGGGACGCGCCCGCGCCGGCCGCAGGCGATCTCCCCTGTGGAGGCACGGCGGGGTGATCTTTCCCCCCAAGCCCCGAAGCTACGAATTCCGGCCGCCCAAAAAGGTCCGGCGGGCGGCGCTGATATCGGCCCTGAACCGGAAATCGCCGCTGGAGATCTGAAGGTGCTGGATACCTTCGAGTTGCCCGAGACCCGAAGCAGCGAAGTCGTGAAGCTGCTGAATCGTTTGGACGCCGGCGGGAAGGTGCTCTGTGTGACGGCCGAGCTCGACGCCGGCTTGAGGCGGGCGAGTTGGAACGTCCCGAAGGTGAAGAGTCTGCCGGCCCCCGGGCTGAACGTGTACGATATCGAACACGCGAATATTCTCCTGTGCTCTCGGGAGGGGATCGAGGCGGTTCAGCAAAGGCTGCGGGGCGCGTCCGGAAAGGACGCGGCGGCCATGTCGGCGGGCGATGAGGCCGCGGGCGCGGAGGCCGCCCCCGCGGGAGAGGACGGGTCTTGAAAAAGGATGTCCGCGACATTATCCGCCGCCCGCTGGTGACCGAGAAGAGCACGCAGGCGAACGAAGAGACGAACAAGGTCACGTTCGTCGTGCGCAGAGACGCCAACAAGATCGAGATCAAGCGGGCGGTTGAAGAGGTGTTTGGTGTGAGTGTCCTGGGAGTCCGAACCCTGAACAACCGCGGCAAGAAGAAACGCGTCGGGGCGCGCCAGGGCCGGAAGCCCGACTGGAAAAAAGCCGTTGTGAGCCTCCGCGAGGGAGACCGGATCGACCTGTTCGAAGGTGTCTAGGTCGTTCGCAAGGAGAGTTGGACCCGATGGGCATCAAGAAATACAATCCGACGTCGCCCGGCCGCCGGTTCCAGACGGTGTCGGATTTCGCCGACATCACCGAGGACCATCCCGAGAAGCGGCTTCTGTCGCCCTCCCCGAGATCGGGGGGAAGGAACGCCCGGGGCCGCATGACGATGCGCCGGCGCGGGGGTGGCCACAAGCGGCGCTATCGCCAGGTGGATTTCCGGCGCGACAAGGACGGGGTGCCCGGCGTGGTGTCGACGGTGGAATACGACCCGAACCGCTCGGCGCGCGTTTCCCTGATCACGTACGCCGACGGAGACAAGCGGTACATCCTGACGCCGATGAAAACGCAGGTCGGGCACGTGGTCATGGCCGGTGAAGAGGCCGAGATTCGGCCGGGGAACACCATGTCCCTGTCCGCCATCCCGCTGGGAACCGTGATCCACAACATCGAGTTGAAGCCCGGAAAGGGCGGGCAGCTGGCCCGGAGCGCCGGCGCCCAGGCGCAGCTCATGGCGAAGGAAGGGAACTACGCCCAGGTGCGTCTTCCCTCCAGGGAGGTTCGGATGGTCCCCCTCGCCTGCCGCGCGACCATCGGGCAGTTGGGCAACCTGGACCACGAAAACGTCTCTCTCGGCAAGGCGGGCCGGTCCCGCTGGCTGGGCCGCCGCCCCAAGGTTCGCGGGGTCGCCATGAATCCCATCGACCATCCCATGGGCGGGGGCGAAGGAAAATCGTCCGGCGGACGCCACCCGACGACTCCGTGGGGGAAGCCCACCAAGGGATACAAGACGCGGAAAAAGGGAAAACCCTCGGACCGCTATATCGTCCGGAGGCGGAAGTCGTGAAGGATCGGAGGGGCGCGGAATGAGCCGGTCGCTGAAAAAAGGACCCTATGTGGAAGAGGGCCTGATCCGGAAGGTGCAGATGATGGAGGCCTCGGGCGACAAGCAGGTGATCAAGACGTGGGCCCGTCGGTCTACGATCCCGCCCGAATTCGTCGGCTTCACCTTCGCCGTTCACAATGGGAAGAAGTTCATTCCGGTCTACGTGACGGAGAACATGGTCGGGCATAAGCTCGGAGAATTCTCGCCGACGCGGATCTTTCGCGCCCACTCGGGCCGGGTGGTGAAGCGATCGGCCGCGCTGAAGTGACGCCCTATGGAAGCCCGCGCCGTACTTAAGTTTGTGAGACGTTCGCCCCAGAAGCTCAGGGGGGTGGCCGATCTTGTCCGCGGAAAACCGGTGGACAAGGCCCTTCAAACGCTGGACCTGGCGCCCCAGGGGTCGGCCAAGGTTCTCCGGAAGGTGGTCCGCTCGGCCCTGGCGAACGCGGAGGCCAAAGGCACGTCGGACGATGTGGAGCGTCTGTATATCAAGCGCCTCATGGTGGACGGCGGTCCCCGGCTCAAGCGGTTCAGGCCGCGCGCCCGCGGGCGGGCGACGAAGATTCTCAAGCCCATGAGTCACATCACGGTCGTGTTGGGCACGCCGGATGACGAGGAGGACTAAAGGTGGGTCAAAAGGTTCATCCGACGGGATTTCGGCTGGGGTTCAACAAGACATGGTCCTCCAATTGGTTCGCGCGCCGTGATTTCGCCGACCTGTTGCACGAGGATCTGGGGCTCCGGAAGTACATCAAGAAGACCCTGTTTCACGCCGGGATTTCAAAGATCACCATCGAGCGCGCCTCGCAGCGGTGCCGGATCGACATCTGGGCCGCGCGGCCCGGGATCATCATCGGAAAGCGCGGCTCCGAGGTGGACAAGCTTCGGTCCGATTTGCAAAAACGCACGGGCAAGCAGGTCCACATCAACATCAAAGAGGTTCGCAAGGCGGAGGCCGACTCCCAGTTGGTGGCCGAGAATATCGCCCTCCAGCTCGTGCGTCGCGTCGGTTTCCGGCGGGCCATGAAGCGGGCGGTGACCTCCGCGCTTCGGTTCGGCGTACGGGGGATCAAGGTGGCCGTGTCCGGACGGTTGGGGGGCTCCGAGATGTCCCGTAGCGAATGGGTCCGCGAGGGTCAGGTTCCTCTGCACACCCTGCGGGCGGACATCGATTACGGATTCGCCGAGGCCCAGACCACCTACGGGGTGATCGGCGTCAAGGTCTGGGTCTGTAAGGGAGAATCCTACTCGCCGTACAGCGAGCGGGAAGCATAACGGAGGCGGAGACCGTCCATGTTGATGCCCAAGAAGGTCAAGCACCGCAAGGTTCAGCGGGGGCGGATGCGGGGAAAGGCCTACGTCGGGTCGACCCTGTCATTCGGCGAATTCGGGCTCCAAGCGGTCGAGTGCGCGTGGATGACGGATCGGCAGATCGAGGCCGCCCGGATTGCCATGACCCGGCACGTCAAGCGCCACGCCAAGGTCTGGATACGGGTGTTTCCCGACAAGCCCATCACCAAGAAGCCGGCTGAAGTCCGCATGGGGAAGGGAAAGGGGCCCCCCGAGCAGTGGGTGGCCGTCATCCGGCCGGGCCGGATTCTGTATGAGATGGACGGAGTGCCCGAGCCGTTGGCGAAAGAAGCCATGCGCCTCGCGGGCCGGAAGCTCCCCATGAAGACCCGATTCATCGTGAAGGGCGAATGAGAGGACCGGTCGACGGATGAAGCCTCAGGAGTTTCGTGACATGACGGAGGAGGATCTGGCCGCCAAGGAGCGCGAGTTGCGGGAGGAGTTGTTCAACCTGCGCTTCCAGCGGACAACCGGCCAGGTGGAGAATCCCATGCGCATCCGGCAGGTCCGGCGGGACATCGCCCGGGCCCGGACGATGGCGGGTGAGCGCAAGCTTGCCCAGAAGGGCGCGTAGATGGAGACGACCAACACCCGCAACAGCCGAAAGACCCGCGTGGGCCGCGTGGTCGGCAACGCGATGGACAAGACGGCGACCGTTCGGGTGGACCGGCTGGTTCAACACCCGATGCTGAAGCGCATCCTGCGGCGGCGGACCCAACTGCACGTGCATGATGAGAACAACGAGCTTTCTGTCGGTGATCTGGTGCGTATCATGGAGACCCGCCCCCTCAGCAAGACCAAGCGGTGGCGGCTCGTGGAAGTGATCGAAAAAGCCCGCTGAGCGGGAGGCGAAAATGATTCAGGAACAGACCATGGTGGAGGTGGCCGACAATTCCGGAGGCCGCAAAGCCATGTGCATCAAGGTCTTGGGCGGATCCAGAAGGCGCTACGCCCGTGTGGGGGACATGATCGTCGTCGCCGTCAAGGAGGCGACGCCCAACGCCCCGGTCAAAAAGGGCGATGTCCGCAGGGGGGTCGTCGTGCGCACGCGGAAGGAGTTCGGCCGGCCCGACGGCTCCTATATCCGGTTCGACAACAACGCCATCGTTCTGCTCAACGAAAACCGGGAGCCCCTGGGAACCCGCATCTTCGGTCCGGTGGCCCGAGAGCTCCGGCGAAAACAATTTATGAGGATCATCTCCCTGGCCCCCGAGGTGCTTTGAGAGCGGCCGCGGAGGGGGACGTCCCCGGGGCGAAGCAAAGGATTCATGGATGGCCGCTGTGAAAAGCAAGAAGCGAGGCGGGGCGCCCAAGTCGATCATCCGCAAGGATGACATCGTGGAGGTCCGGACCGGCAAGGACAAGGGCAAGCGCGGCCGGGTGCTGCGCGTTTTCGCCCAGGAAGGGCGGATCATCATCGAGAAGATCAACATGGTGAAGCGGCATACCCGGCCCGACCAGAAGCAGAAAGGCGGCATCGTCGAAAAGGAAGCCAAGCTCGCCATTTCCAACGTCATGCTCGTTTGCCCCAAGACAAGTCAGCCTTCGAGGGCGGGTTGGAAATTTCTGGAGGACGGCCGCAAGGTCCGCTTCCTGAAAAAGAGCGGCGAAATGTTGGACGAGGCGTAGGGAGCGGGAATCTGTGGCGAAGAAAGAGAAGGGGGCCGCTGTTTCGGAAGGGGCCGAGGCGGCCGGCAAAGGCAAAGCGGGAAAGGACGCCCCAAAAAAGGGAAGCAAGCTGAAGGGAACGCCGCCCCGCGGCGAGCCCTCCCGGCTCCGGGCGCGCTACCTGGAGGAGATCGCCCCCCAGTTGCGCAAAGAGTTCAATTACAAGAACCCGATGCAGGTTCCCAAGTTGTCGAAAGTGGTGGTCAACATGGGGCTGGGCGACGCCATCCAGGACGGCAAGGTGCTGGATTCCAGCGCCGGGGAGCTCGGCATTCTCACCGGCCAGAAGCCCGTGATCACCAAGGCGCGCAAGTCCATCGCCGCCTTCAAGCTGCGGGAGGGCATGTCCATCGGAGCGCGGGTCACGCTGCGCGGGGACCGCATGTACGAGTTTCTCGATCGGCTGATGAACATCGCCTTGCCCCGTGTCCGGGATTTCCGGGGGATTTCCGGCAAATCTTTCGACGGCCGGGGGAATTTCGCGCTCGGCATCCGGGAACAGCTCATCTTTCCAGAGATCGATTACGACAAGGTGGACAAGATCCGGGGCCTGGGGGTGAGTGTCGTCACCACCGCCAGGACCGATGAAGAAGGCAAGGCCCTGCTGAAGAGCCTGGGCATGCCGTTCCGGGATTAGGGAGCCCCTCCGCGGGAGAGAGTTGTGGCCAAGAAGTCGCTGATTGCCAAGGCCAAGCGTAAGCCGAAGTTCAAGGTCCGGGGGTATAACCGGTGCAGGCTGTGCGGACGGCCTCGCGCGTACATGAGAAGATTCGCCATGTGCCGAATCTGTTTCCGAATGCTGGCGCTGCGGGGCGAGATCCCCGGCGTGACCAAATCGAGCTGGTAGGGACGGAGGAAATTATCCATGACCATGACCGACCCCATCGCCGATTTGCTCACCCGGATTCGCAACGGCCTGCTGGCCCGGCACCCGCAAGTGCGGATTCCCGGCTCGAAGCTGAAGCGGGCCGTCGCCGAGATCCTGCAGCGCGAGGGGTACATCCTCGGCCATCGCTGGATTGACGATGACAAGCAGGGCACGCTGGAGATGGACCTGCGTCCGGTGGGGGAACATGGGCCGGTCCCGCGGCTGCTCAAGCGCGTCAGCAAGCCGGGGCGGCGGGTCTATGTGGGCCATGACGAGATCGGAAAAGTGGCCAACGGCCTCGGCGTCTATATCCTGTCCACGTCCAAGGGCGTGGTCACCGATCGGGAGGCCCGCGCGCTCGGCGTCGGCGGCGAGGTCCTCTGCGAGATTTTCTGAGAAACCACCATGTCACGTGTCGGTCAAATGCCCATCCCCTGCCCCTCCGGAGTCGAGGTCAAGATCCAGGGGCGCCGGGTTGAAGTCCAAGGCCCGAAAGGGGCCCTTTCGAGAGAGCTCCACCCCGCGATTGCGATCGTCCAGGAGGACGGGATCCTTCGCCTCGACCGGGTGGACGACAGCCGGGAGGCGAGGTCGCTTCACGGCCTGACCCGGTCTCTGGTGGCCAACATGGTCGAAGGCGTGACCGAGGGGTTCGAGAAGCGGCTTGAGCTGGTTGGGCTGGGATACCGCGCGGCCATGCAGGGGAAGATGCTGACCCTGAGCCTGGGCTTTTCCCACCCGATCGAATACCAGGCCGAGGAAGGCATCGAGATCACGCTGGATGAAAAAAACAAGAGCATCATCATCGTCCGCGGAATCGACAAGCAGCGGGTCGGCCAGGTCGCGGCCGATATCCGCCGGTTCCGCAAACCGGAGCCGTACAAGGGCAAGGGCATCCGCTACGTGGGCGAAATCGTGCGGCGCAAGGCCGGAAAGGCGGCGGTGAAATAAAATGGGCGCCTCAAGCCGCAATCAGACCAGAAAACGCCGCGCCGGGCGGATCCGAAAGAAGATCGTCGGCTCGGCGGCGAAGCCCCGTCTGTCCGTCTTCAGGAGCGCCCGGCACATCTACGCGCAGGTCATCGACGACCTGGGGGGACGCACGCTGACATCCGTCTCGACGCTGAGCGCTTCCTTCCGGGAGCGGGGCGGACAAGGCGGCGGCGATGTGGAAGCCGCGCGGTTGGTGGGCGAGCTCGTGGGCGAGGCCGTCAAGAACCTGAGCGTCGAGGCCGTCGCCTTCGACCGGAACGGTTATCAATATCACGGCCGGATCGCCGCCTTGGCCGACGCCGTCCGAAAACAAGGAGTCCGGTTTTGAATCAGCGGGGGTTTGAGCGGGAAAAGGCCGGCGACAAGGAGGTCGTTGATAAGATCATCTTTGTCAACCGCGTCGCGAAAGTGGTGAAAGGCGGAAGGCGGTTCAGCTTCAGCGCGCTGGTGGCCGTCGGCGACCGGCAGGGGCGCGTGGGCGTGGCGATGGGCAAAGCCAACTTGGTGCCGGACGCCATCTCCAAGGCCATCGACAAAGCCAAGCGCGCGATGGTGACCATCTCCCTGGCCGACACGACGATCCCCCACGAGGTGAAGGGGCGGTACGGAAAGGGGCGGGTTCTTTTGAAGCCCGCTTCCAAGGGGACGGGCGTCATCGCGGGCGGCGCGGTCCGGGCCATCCTGGAGGTGGCCGGCGTGAAAGATGTCCTCACAAAATCTCTGGGTTCCGACAGCCCCCACAACGTGGCCAAGGCCACGCTTCAAGGGCTCCTTGCTCTCCGGGACCCCGCCGAGGTGTGCAAGAGCCGGGGTCTTACGCGCGAAGAGCTTCAAGAGCGCATGAACTGACCTGGAGATCGGAATTGGCCGAGGGAACGGGCAAGACAACGAAGAAGATCAAGATCACCCTGACCCGCAGCCCCATCGGCCGGCAGGAGAAGCAGCACAAGGTGCTTCAGGGGTTGGGGCTGAGAAAGCTCGGACGGACGGTCGTCCGGGAGGACACACCGGCTATTCGCGGCATGGTGGCCAAGGTGAACCACCTGGTCAAAGTAGAAGAGGCGGCCTGATGGCTCTGGAAAATCTAAGACCCCCGAAGGGGTCCAGGAGAAACGCTCGCCGCATCGGCCGGGGGCCCGGTTCGGGAAGGGGCAAAACCTCGGGTCGCGGGCACAAGGGCCAAAAATCGCGCTCGGGCTCGGGCGTCCGGTCCTGGTTTGAAGGGGGACAGATGCCTCTTCAGCGGCGGTTGCCCAAGCGGGGGTTCACCAACATCTTCAAGAAGCGTTATGTCCTCGTGAACGTGGAGACGCTGGCGAAGTTGCCGGCGAACACGCGGGTGAATGAGAAGCTTCTGCGCGAGCTGGGGCTGTTGAACCGGCGGCGGGACGGGGTGAAAATCCTCGGCCGGGGAAAGCTGAGCGTAGCCCTCACGGTGGAAGCGGAGAAGTTCAGCGAATCGGCCCGGTCCAAGATCGAGGCGGCGGGCGGACAAGTGGTGGTGACGGGCGCGTGATCGGCAGCCTTCAAAACATCGGCAAGGTTCCGGAGCTCAGGCAGCGGATTTTCTACACCGTGGGTCTGCTTGCGGTCTACCGGATTGGCGTCCACATCCCGACGCCGGGGGTGGACGGCCGCGCGCTGTCGGATTTTTTCCAGTCCCAGGCCAGCTCGCTCCTGACGTTTTTCGATCTGTTCTCCGGCGGGGCGCTCAGCCAGATGGCGATCTTCGCCCTGGGCATCATGCCCTACATCAGCGCCTCGATCATCCTGGAGCTGATGACAGTCGTCGTTCCCCACTTGGCCAAGCTGAAAAAAGAGGGCGAAGCCGGACGCAGGAAGATCACCCAATACACCCGGTATGGCACGGTCGTCCTGAGCATCATTCAGGGCCTGGGCATCAGCATCGGCCTGGAGAGCATGCAAAGCCCGGCGGGCGCGGCCATCGTTCCCATCACGGGCTGGGGGTTTCGGCTCCTCACCGTTCTGACCCTGACCAGCGGGACGGCGTTCCTGATGTGGCTGGGCGAGCAGATCACCGAGCGCGGCATCGGCAACGGGATCTCTCTCATCATTTTCTCCGGGATTGTCGCCTCCATCCCGTCGGCCGTTCTGAACACCTTCCGGCTGGTCGGCCAGCGCGAGCTTCAACCCCTGGTGATGTTGTTCGTTCTGGTCATGATGATCGCGGTGATTGCGGGCATCGTCTTTATGGAGGCCGCCCAGCGCCGGATCCCCGTCCAGTATGCCAAACGCGTTGTGGGCCGGAAGATGATGGGCGGGCAGACCACCCATCTGCCCCTGAAGATCAACACCTCCGGTGTGATTCCCCCGATCTTCGCCTCTTCGTTGATTGTCTTTCCGGCGACGATCACGCAGTTCGTGGACCACCCGTGGATGCGGGCCATCTCGCAGAACCTCTCCCCCGGCACGATTCTTTACAGCCTGGTGACGGTGGCCCTGATCTTTTTCTTTTGTTACTTCTACACCTCCATCATCTTCAACCCGGTGGACGTGGCGGACAACATGAAGAAGTACGGGGGGTACGTTCCGGGTATCCGGCCCGGAAAACGCACGTCGGAGTACATCGAGCGGCTGTTGACGCGCCTCACGTTTGTCGGGGCGATTTATTTGTCCTTCGTGGTGATTTTGCCCACTTACCTCATCCGGTTCCTGAACACCCCGTTCTTTTTCGGGGGAACGGCGCTGTTGATTGTGGTGGGGGTGGCGATGGACACCATGCAGCAGATCGAATCTCACCTTGTGATGCGGCACTATGAAGGGTTCATCAAGAAAGGCCGCCTCCGAGGGAGACGGGGCTGAAGGACTGAAAGGCACAGTGCGGATCATCCTGTTTGGCCCTCCGGGATCGGGAAAGGGCACCCAGGCGGAATCACTTTGCGCGGGGTGGGGCCTCCCGAAGATATCCACGGGGGACATCCTGCGCGACGCCATCCGCATCGGGAGTCCCACGGGAGCGCAGGCCCGGGATTTCGTGGATCGGGGGGAGCTCGTTCCCGATGCTCTCATGACCCGGATCGTCGAAGAGCGGCTTTCGCGGAAGGACTGCGCCGCCGGGTTCGTGCTGGACGGTTTCCCGAGAACCATCGCCCAGGCCGAGACCCTGGAAGCGTTCCTCACGGATCGGGGCGATGGGATTGATTCCGTGGCGAGTCTTCGGGTGGAAGAAGAGGAATTGGTCCGGCGCATGGCGGATCGCGGCAGGAAGGATGACAAAGAACCCGTCATCCGAAACCGGCTCGAAGTCTATCGCCGGGAGACGGAGCCCTTGGTCCTCTACTTCCGCGAGCGTGAAAAGCTGATCGAGATTGACGGGATGGGCCGGGCGGAAGATATAACAGAGCGGATCCGCTCCGCCGTTGCGGGGATGGACGGGTCGGGCGAAGATCACGGACGCCCGGAACGAGAAATGTGAATGAGCGCCGGATCGAGCTCAAGTCGCCCCGAGAGATTGACAAGCTGCGCGTCAGCAATCAGCTTGTCGCCCGTGTTCTTCGCCGGGTCATGGAAGCGGCCGTCCCGGGCGTTACGACGGAAGACCTGGACGATTTGGCCGAATCGTTGATTCGGGAGGCCGGCGCCGAGCCGGCCTTCAAGGGGTACCCGGACCCGTCGAACCCGTTTCCGGCGAGCCTTTGCACGTCGGTGAATGAAGAAGTCGTTCATGGGATTCCCTCCAAGCGTCGCTTGCGGGAGGGAGACATCGTCAGTCTGGATCTGGGTGTCCGGGTGGATGGATATTACGGCGACTGTGCGGCCACCGTGGCGGTCGGCCGGGTGTCGGAGGAGGCCGGGCGGCTTTTGGAGGCAACGCGCGCGGCGCTGGAAGAGGGCATCGAACATGCGGTTTCGGGCGGGCGTCTCCGGGACATTTCCCACGCCATCCAGACGTTCGCCGAGGATCGCGGTTATTCCGTCGTCCGCCAGTACACCGGCCACGGAATCGGAAGGAACCTGCATGAGGAGCCCCAGGTTCCGAATTTCGGTTCGCCGGGATGGGGGCCGCGGCTTCAGGAAGGAATGGTGTTGGCCATCGAGCCGATGCTGAACGTGGGGGGGCAAGACGTGCGTGAGAAGGACGACCGCTGGACGGTCGAGACCTCCGACGGGAGCCTCTCGGCCCACTTCGAGCACGTCGTCGTCATCACCGAGAACAGCACCGAGGTCCTGACTCGGGGGCTCGATTCCAAAAAGGAGTAGCATGGCCAAGGAAGCGCCGATCGAGGTGGAAGGGACAGTCGTGGAGCCGTTGCCCAACGCCATGTTCCGGGTGGAATTGGAGAATGGCCACAAGGTCCTGGCCCATGTGTCCGGAAAGATGCGGATGCACTTCATCCGAATCCTGCCCGGAGACCGGGTCAAGATGGAGCTTTCGCCCTACGACCTCACCCGGGGCCGGATCACGTATCGGTACAAGTAAGACCCGGCGACCCAAGGAGCGAAGTGATGAAAGTGCGCGCCTCGGTGAAGAAGATTTGCCCGAAGTGCAAGGTGGTGCGGCGCAAAGGCGTCGTGCGCATCATCTGTGAGAACCCGAAGCATAAGCAGCGTCAGGGGTGACGCCCGGCGAACACCGGGCGGACCCATCGAGGGGGATGCATCATGGCTCGCGTAGGCGGTGTCGAGATTCCGAACGAGAGGCGCGTGGAAGTGGCCCTGACGTACATCTACGGGATCGGGTCGGCGACCTCGACGAAGATTCTGTCCGAAGCCGGGATGGACCCCAACACGCGGGTCCGCAACCTGACCGAGGCCGAGCTCAGCAATCTGCGCGAGATCATCGATCGCACCTACCGGACCGAGGGCGACCTCCGGCGGGAGCGTTCGCAGAACGTCAAGCGGTTGATGGATATCGGTTGCTACCGGGGGCTGCGCCACCGCAAGGGCCTGCCCTCGCGGGGGCAGCGCACCCACACCAACGCACGGACGAAGAAGGGCCCAAGGCGGGCGATCGGCGGAAAGAAGAAATAAAAGGAGCCGAGGATGGCCAAGCGAGGAGAACGGGGCGCCGGCCGGCGGCGTAAAGAGCGAAAGGCGATTGGCAAGGGCATCGCCCACATCCAGTCCACTTTCAACAACACCATCATCACGATCACCGATATTTCCGGCAACACGGTGGCTTGGTCCAGTTGCGGCTCCCTCGGGTTCAAGGGCTCGCGGAAGGGCACGCCCTTCGCGGCGACCTCCGCCGCCGAGACCGCCGCCCGCAGGGCCATGGAATTCGGCGTGAAAACCGTCGAGGTGTACATCAAGGGACCGGGCTCGGGCCGGGAAGCGGCCATCCGATCGCTTCAAGCCACGGGCTTGGAGGTCAGCCTGATCCGGGACGTTACGCCAATTCCCCATAACGGATGTCGCGCGCGAAAACGACGCAGGGTCTGAGAGAGGATACAACGTGGCCAGATATTTGGGACCCCGATGCCGCTTGTGCCGGCGTGAGGGCATGAAGCTGTTCCTCAAAGGGGAGCGGTGCGTCGGCCGAAAATGTCCCTTCGAGGGGGGAGACCGAAAGCGGAACTACGCCCCCGGCGTGCATGGGATGCGGCGGGGGAAGACGTCCGACTACGCCCTTCACCTTCGGGAGAAACAGAAAGTCAGGCGGACTTACGGCGTCCTGGAGCGGCAGTTCCGCCGGTACTTCAAGATGGCCGACCGGAGCCGCGGGGTCACTGGAGACGCGCTGATCGAGGTCCTGGAGCGGCGGCTCGACAACGTCGTCCACCGGGCCAGCTTTGCGAACTCCCGGGACCAGGCCCGCCAGTTGGTGCGCCACAATCACGTCCTGGTCAACGGCAAACGGGTCAACATCCCGTCTTATCTTGTCCGGGCGGGCGACGTGGTGGAGATCAAACAGAAGAGCAAGCAGATCGTCCCCGTTCAGGAGGCCGTCTCCCGGGCCGAGCAGCGGGGCATTCCGTCCTGGTTGGCGATGGAGACCGACCAGGTGAAAGCCACGGTCCAGGAGCTGCCCAAGCGCTCGGACCTGGCCATCCCGTTTGAAGAGCAGCTCATCGTCGAGTTCTATTCCAAATAAGGCCCCGTGAGCGCGTTCCGGGGAGTCCTCTTCAATCACTAGGCTTGATTGCCTCAAAAGGGAACCGGTGAATGAAGGCAATGTGGACCGATTTTCAGAAACCGAAGTGGGTCGAAGTGGATCGAAGCACGCTGACCGATACGTACGGCCGATTCGTCGCTGAACCTTTCGAGCGCGGTTTCGGGATCACGATCGGCAACGCCTTGCGGCGCGTGTTGTTGGCCTCGATTCGAGGGGCGGCGATCACGGCCGTGGAGATCGAAGGCGTCTACCACGAGTTCTCCGTCATGCCGGGCGTTGTGGAAGACGTGTCCGATGTCATCCTGAACCTCAAGGAGGTTCGCCTCCGCATGGAGGAGGAAGAGCCCCGGAGGATACGGCTCAACATCAAGGGGCCGAAGACCGTGACGGCCGGCGACCTGGAAACGGACGGCAACGTCACCATCCTGAACCCCAAACATCATCTGGCCCAGCTTCAGAAGGACGCCAAGCTGACGGCCGAGATGATCGTGAAGAAGGGGCGGGGATACGTCCCGGCGGAACGAAACGCGGAGGAGTCCCTCGGGACGCAATTCATCCCCATGGATGCCATGTTTTCTCCGCTCCGCCGCGTGAACTTCCAGATCGAGAACACCCGGGTCGGCCGATCGAGCGATTACGATAAGCTCATCATCGAGTTGTGGACCGACGGGAGCATCAACCCGGAGGACTGCGTTTCTTATGCCGCCAAGGTCCTCAAGGACCACCTCCAGATCTTCATCACCTTTGAAGAGGAGCCGGAAGCCGAAGAGCCGGCCGAGGACGAGCATAAGAAAGAGCTGATCGACCAGTTGCGAAAAAGCGTGGACGAGCTGGAGCTTTCGGTCCGGTCATACAACTGCCTGAAAAACGCCAACATCGGGACGTTGTACGAGCTGGTTCAGAAGACCGAGCCCGAAATGCTGAAGACGCGCAACTTCGGCCGCAAATCCCTGAACGAGATCAAGGAGATCCTGGACGAGATGGGTCTCTCGCTGGGGATGAAGCTCGAAGAGATGGACCCCGCGCCCGTCAGTTTGTAACGTCCGAATTTCGTCGGCCCGGGACCGGACCGATAAGGAGATTTTCCGATGCGCCACCGGATCGCCGGCCGGTATCTGGGCCGGACGACTTCCCATCGAAGAGCGATGTTCCGCAATATGGTCACCTCCCTTCTGGAGAAGGAGCGGATTCGGACCACCCTTCAGAAGGCGAAGGAGGCCCGGCGCATCGCCGATCGGATGATCACCCTCGGGAAGCGGGGCGACCTCCACGCACGCCGACAGGCGCTCTCCTTCATCCGGGACAAGGACGTTGTTCACAAGCTCTTCGACACCCTGGGAAAAAGGTATGCCGACCGTCCCGGAGGCTACACCCGCATCCTCCACCTTTCACCCAGGGCCGGAGACAACGCCGACATGGCGTTTCTGGAGCTCGTCGATCGCGAGGCGAAGGATGGCGGCGCGGGGCCTTCCGCGTCCGCGGGGGAAGAGAAGCCGGGCCGGGCCAAGAAGCTTGCCGACCGGGTGAGAGGGCGGACGAAGAAGTCCGGGGACGCCCCGGCCGAGGCGAAGGAAGAGCCCGCTTCCGAGGGCGGGGAGAAATCCTGAAAAGTCGGTCTTCCACCTGGAGATCCTCCCCCGCCGGGGTGAGCCCGTCCGAAACGCGCCAGCCGCCGGTCGGGCCCTGAACGATGCGTCTGCCGGCCTCTCGGTGGCCGGTTATCCCGGGACTCCTTGTCATGGCCGAACCCTCGACCGAACCAACGCCGCTTAAGGCCTCCGTCCGTCCCAACACCCACTGCTTCGTTTGCGGTCCCCATAACGCCTTCGGTCTCCGTCTGACGTTCCGCCTGGAAGAGGACGAAAAAATCTGCCGCGCCGCGTTTGTCCCCGACGAGTGTCACCAGGGGTATGATGGCTGGCTTCACGGAGGCATCCTGGGCGCGATCCTCGACGATGTGATGGCCAATTGGTATTTCCTGCGCGGCGTGAAAGCCGTCACGGGGAGGATGGAGGTCCGGTATCGCTCTCCCGTCCCCATTGGTGAGAGCCTCCGGTTTGAATCCTGGCTGGTGGATCGCAAAGGCCCGCTCGCCCGCCTGCAATCCAAGGCCATGATGAGCTCGGGTGAAGTGGCGGCCGAGGCGTCAGGCGCGTACCGAATCGTCGAGGACGGCGGCCGGAGCGCTTAGACCGTCCGCGGCGTTTTTCAGGCCCCGGGGAGGATCCCTCGCGCAAAGGGATGGAGGGGACGGAACCGGTGATCATCGGTGTCCCGAAAGAAATCAAAGAGGATGAGTACCGCGTCGCCGCCGCGCCGTCCGGAGTGGAGGCCTTCCGCGCGGCGGGGCACGAGGTCCTCATCCAGCGGGGAGCGGGCGCGGGAAGCGGGATCGCCGACGAAGAGTACCAGGCCGCCGGGGCGGAGATCGTCGAGGAGGCCGAAAACGTCTGGTCTCGCGCCGACATGGTGTTGAAAGTCAAAGAGCCCCTGCCCGAGGAAATCCCCCATTTCCGCGAGGGTCTTCTGCTCTTCACGTTCCTCCACCTGGCGGCGAATCCCGACTTGGTGGAGGCCCTTACGCGGGCGCGCGTGGACGCCGTCGCCTACGAGACCATCCGGTTGCCCGACGGCACGTTTCCGCTCCTCGCGCCGATGAGCGAGATCGCCGGTCGCATGGCCATTCAGGAGGGCGCCAAATACCTGGAGGTCCCCGAGGGAGGCCGCGGCGTTCTCTTGGCCGGCGTGCCCGGCGTGGAGGCCGGGACGGTGGTGATCCTCGGTGGCGGAACGGTCGGCAAGAACGCCGCCAAGGTGGCCGTTGGGATGGGGGCCAACGTCACCCTGCTCGACGTCGACCACCGCCAGCTCTCCTACCTGGACGACGTCTTCGGCGGGCGGCTCAAGACCCTGGCCTCCAACGCCTTCAACATCCGCGAGACCATCGCCCAGGCGGACTTGCTGGTGGGTGGGGTGTACATAGCCGGAGCCCGGGCGCCGAAGCTGGTTTCCGCCGAATGGGTCGGCCGGATGAAACCCGGATCGGTCATTGTGGACGTGGCGGTGGATCAGGGCGGCTGCATCGAAACCACCCACCCCACCCATCACCGGAATCCGACCTTCGAAGTGGACGGCGTGATCCATTACTGCGTCGCCAACATGCCGGGGGCGGTTTCCCGCACCTCGACCTTCGCCCTCACCCACGCCACGCTGCCCTACACCGTCGCCCTGGCCGATGGCGGGATATCCAAGGCGGCGGCCGATCCGACCCTTCGCCAGGGGATCAACGTATACCGGGGCGAGGTTGTTTTTCAGGCCGTGGCCGAGGCCGTCGGCGCGGGGTTCTGTCCGCTGGATGACCTCCTGTAGGGCTCACGCGGATTTCAAGGGGATTGGCCGGGAGCGCTCCGGCGGCGCTCCCGAAACCGCTCTCAAAAGTGTGGAAGGGGGGGGGGGAATCATGCCCAGAGAAGTGATTCAGCCGGAGGGGATTTGGGACGCCCGGGACGCGAAAGGCCACAGCGCGGGGACAGGACTCCAAAACGGAAACGGCCGGTTCGCGCAGGTTGTGAAGATCGGCGACACGGTCTACGTGGCCGGCCAGATCCCGGTGGACGCCCACGGCCAGGTGGTGGGAAAAGGCGATATTGAGGCCCAGGCGCGGCAGGTGTTCGAGAACATCGGAAAATGCCTCGAGGCCGCCGGGTGCGGCTACGAACACGTGGTGAAGCTGAACATCTACTCCACCGACATCGACGCCCACCTCGGCCCCGTCGCGCGGGTCAGAAACGACTACTTTCCCGATGAGCCTGTCGCCAACACCTGTGTCCAGATCCAGCGGCTGGTTCACCCGGACTGGCTGCTTGAGATCGAGGCTGTCGCGGTCCTGGATTGACCGAAAATGGAAGTCGGGAGCGGCCGGGCCGGGCGCCGCGGCGGACCTCGATCGAGACCGGCGAACGAATCCAGGATGGGGCCGGGGGGCCCGGCGCGAAGCACAAGTGAATCGAATGCCGAAACCACTCTGCTTTGAAGATGTCGAAGTCGTGATCCGGGGCGACACGGACGCGTCCCTCCCGAGGCGGAGCCTCCCAAGGCGGAGCCTCCGGAGGCGGAGGACGTAGCGCGGTGGAGCCTTTCCGGTCGCTTCTTTTTGTTCCCGCCCACAGAGAGCGTCTTCTGGAGAAAGCCCCCGGCGCCGGTGCCGACGGGCTGCTCCTGGATCTGGAGGATTCCGTTCCAGCCGCCGAGAAGCCGGCCGCCAGAGAGCGGGCGGGAGAGATGCTCCAAGCCCGCGAGGGTCCGCCCCGATACGTTCGGGTCAACGGTTTTGAAGCCGAAGGGAGCGCCTCGATGGTCCGGGCGGACCTGGAGGCCGTGGTGCGGCCTGGCCTTTCGGGGGTTGTTCTGCCCAAGGCCGAGATCGATCGGCTGGAGTCCGCCGCGGGGATCGACGCCGGCGGCATCGAGATCATTCCCTTCATCGAGTCCGCCAGAGGGGTGCTCTTCGCTTACGCTGTCTTGACGGCCTCGCCCAGGGTGGCTTCGGTCTGTTTCGGGAGCGCCGAGGACGGCGACCTGATGACCGACCTCGGCTGTGGATGGTCCCCTGAAGGCACGGAGCTGCTCTACGCCCGCTCAAAGGTCCTCCTCGAGGCGCGGGCCGCCGGGATCGATCATCCGCTGGATGGGGTGTTCCCGGGTCTCGACGACGAAGAGGGGCTGGTGCGGGATGCGGAAAACGCCAAGCGTCTGGGCTATCGGGGCAAGACGGTCATCCATCCCGGACAGGTGGCGCCGGTGAACCGGGTTTTCTCCCTCTCGGAGCGGGAAGCGGCGCATTACACCGATATGATCGCCGCCTTCGAGGAAGCCGAGGCCGCGGGCGCCGGGGCCATCTCCTTCCGGGGCAAGATGATCGACCGGGCCATGATCCGCAAGGCGCGCTCCGTCCTCGCGCGGGCGGAGTCGCGGAATCCGGGCCAAGCGCGCTGAGGACGGCGCCGCCATTCCGTCGACTCGGAGAGGGGCAATGCGCTCCAGGGGCGAAACATCCTTCACCGGGATTCCGCTCTACCGGGCGGCGCAGGCCTCGATCTCGATGAGAAATTCTCGCGATTATATACTTGACCCCTCGACCCACTCATGTAGTAAAACGGACCCAAAAGGCCGAACCACAAGATGTAGGGGTTGACATTCTCCCTATTTCTGCTCGAAACTGAAGCTCCTTAGATCACTAGACTTTGGTGGCAGAGATTGCACACAGGTTCTATATCCTGCAAAACGGAGCATGAACCAAATCAATCATTCTGGCATCGAAAGTACAAGATCATAATGTCAGGCCGACGGCCAATTGGTGTCGCTTGTCCTTTTCTGGGGCCTGGAGAAAACAAGATGAAAAAGTGTCCCCTGTATTTTAACATCCGAGAACACGTCTTTGGCAAAGGGTTCCTCGCAGAGGTCGTAGCAAAGGGCAAGGCCTTCACCGAAGAAGAAAAAGAAGGTGTTTGGTTTTACGGTGTGGAGCCAGGTGGTCTAGCTGCGTGCGGGAAGACCAGGACAGAGGCCTATTGGGAATTCAAAAAAACATTCATTTCAATAATCTTTGATTTCGCTGAAAAGGAGCAGAACTATGACCAATTCAGCGAACGGGTACAGCGTTTCTTCCACGAGGTAAGCCGCCCCACGCTTGAAGAATGGGAAGAGGCGGTGTGTGATGTAAGAAGCGGAAAAGTGAAGGAAGATACCCTAACGAGGGAGCCTGCGGAATCCCCTGCTCAGGTCGATGTAAGTCTAATCGTTGCCATGAATCAAGGGAGGCTCCTAGAAAATTCACTATTGCCAGAAAAGAACAAGATTGAACAGACAGAACCTAAAATCAACCTCTTGGCGGCTTAGGGCGTTTGGGCTCTTTTGGCCAAGTTAAGCTCAAAAATGTCTTTGACATGCTCAAGAAGTGTGCCCAAGGACACGAGATTGAAACGACTGACCACTATTACTGCGTAAAATTTGGGGAGAAATCCTTCCCCTCATTGCCAAAAGGGGAGCACGGCTCAAAATCACAAGCCGATATCAAGAGGGGTAAGATCAAGCAGATGGTCAATCATTTGGAGATTGACCCAAAATGTGAGAATAAAGAAATCCCATCCCTGAATCTAAAAGCCAAGCCCATAAAAAAACACTTGCCACAAAAAAGGCCACGGCGCCGGGGTCAGCCCCGATGATCCCTCGAAAAACCTCCCCCCTACATCTTGTGGTCAACCGAGACGCGGACGCGATCTACATGTTGTGGTCGTCTGTGTCAAGTATATAACTCCGGTATTCATGAAGGTCACTCAGGCGAAAATCGAGGCGAATCGACGGAACGCGCAAATGTCCACCGAGCCCAAGACGCCCAACGGTCACCCTGAGCGGCGCCAAAGGGTCTCCACAAATTGGCCCAGATTAAACGGGGTCCACCCGAGCGAAATAAGGTAAAAGTGAGAAATAAAGCCAAATATCCCTTGCTGGGGTAAGGATATTTTATTTGGCTTTTGGCTTTCGGGGGGGGGGGGGGGGCGAAGTGCCCGCCGTGCGCCAAAGACGTTTTAATGACCGCAACGAACCTCAACCGCAGTTGGGCCGGCACGCAAGCGCCCCTCCGTGCGCCAAAGGCGTTATGATGAGCGCAACGAACTTCAGCCGCAGCCTGGCTGGCGTGCAAGCGCCCCTCTGTGCGCCAAAGACGTTGTAATGAGCGCAACAACCCTCAATCGCAGCTTGGCCGGCACGCAAGTGCCCATTTGATATTCGCGTCAAGAAGCAAAGGAGCCGGAGTGATGGAAGTTGTCCGCATGCGGTTTTCCAACCGGGTCTTCTTCGGGCCCGGCGGCGCCGCGAAGCTGGAGGAAGAAAGCCGGGCCCTCGGCTCGAAGCACGCCTTGGTGATCACCGACAAGGGGATCCGCGAGGCGGGTCTTCTGGATTACGCCCTTGAGCCCCTGCGCGCGGCCGGCGCGGAAGTCGAGGTGTATGACGACGTGCCGCCCGAGCCCCCCATCGAGGCGCTCGAGAAGTGCTTCGACGTCTATCGGAAAGAGAAGTTCGACCTGGTTGTGGGGATCGGCGGCGGAAGCCCCCTCGACGTCGCCAAGTCGATGAGCGTCCTCCTCACCAACGACGGGGAGGTCCGCGACTACCTGGGGATCGACCTTGTCCCGCAGCCCGGGACGCCCTCCATCATGATCCCCACGACCGCCGGAACCGGAGCGGAGGCCACGCCCAACGCCATCTTCTCCATCGAGGAGGAGAAGGTCAAAAAGGCCATCGTCAGCTCGCACGTCATCGCGGACGTGGCGATTCTCGACCCGGAGCTCACGTTGGGCCTGCCGCCGATAGCAGACGGCCGCCTCCGGCGTAGACGCCCTGACCCACTGCCTGGAAACGTACGTGTCCCTGAACGCGACGCCGATCTCGGAGATGTTCTCCCTCGAGGGGATGCGCCTCATTTCCCGAAGCATCAGGAGCGCCGTCCACAACGGGCGGGATCTGGAGGCCCGGGCGGATATGCTCCTGGGCAGCTACTACGGGGGGGTCTGTCTGGCGGGCGCGAGCGCGGGGGCCATCCACGCGCTTTCGTATCCCCTGGGCGGCCGGTGCCACGTCCCCCACGGGATCGGGAACGCGATGCTCTTTCCCCACGTGATGGAGTTCAACTTCATCTCGGACCTGAACAAGTTCGCCGTGATCGCGGAGACGCTGGGGGAGGACGTGGACGGGCTCTCGGTCCGGGAGGCGGCCGAGGTCTCGGTGGACGCCGTCCGCACGCTTTGCGAGGACGTCGGCGTCCCCACGACTTTGCGCGAGCTCGATCTCGACGCTTCCGTCATTCCCGAGCTGGCCGAGGCGGCCGCCCAAATCACGCGAATCCTGGACTTCAACCCGCGCCGCATGACGAAGGAAGACATCATCGGGGTGTACGAACGCGCGGCGGGATGAGCGGACAAGGGGGTGAGGGTGTAACCCGGGCGGCGAAAGCGCGCCGCCTGAAGGGCCGGCCGTCCTCGGCGCGTCAGTCCTTCCGCCGGAACCGGAGCCATTTCCGGATGAAGGGCGTCGAGGCCTCCTTGCCTCCGAGCAGACGGACCAACTCCCGGGCGCGGGCTTCGGGAGCCGGGCCGGCGAAGACAGAAGAGATCAAGGCGACGCCGGTCGCCCCCGCCTCGATGGCGCCGGTCGCGTTCGTAGCGTTGATCCCCCCGAGGGCATAGACGGGCACGCTCAGCTCCGCGCATGCGAACTGCAACCCGTCCAGTCCCAGGAGGGGGGCCGAATACTCCTTCCGCGTGGGGAAAACCGGGCCCAGGGTGACCAGGTCCGCGCCCAGCCGCCCCGCCATCTGCGCCTCTTCCATCGTATGGGCCGAGTAGCCGAGGATCGCCTTCTCGCCGAGGATCGTCCGGGCCTCGCCGATGGGGATTCCGCGGCTTCCCAAGTGCGCCCCGTCGGCCCCGACGGCCGCCGCCACGTCCACCCGGTCGTTGATCAGGAGGCGGGCGCGGTGTTCCTTTGTCAGCGCCAGGATGGATTCCGCAAGACGGAGCATCGCTCCGCCCGACAGATCCTTTTCGCGGAGTTGGATGAGCTTCGCGCCCCCCCGAAGCGCCCCCTCGAGGGCCGCTTCCAGATCGCCCCCCGGGACGAGGGTGCGGTCAGTGATGAGATAAAGACGGGGCAGGTTCATTCCAATACTCCGGATGTAGGAGATGACCCACCCATTTTACCAGGAAAAACGAGGCGAGAATTCGTCCATTTCAGATTTCTGGGGGACTTCTTGAAAGGCGCCCCTCAGCCCCCCCCAGGGGTTGGGAACCCCCCGGCAGGGCGGGCGCAGGTCGGTTGTTGGCCCTCCAGCCGCGCCATCCGATGGCGGCCAAGATGGCCGCCCTACCCGCGCTTGGAGGCAGGTTTGCATCTCATCAAATTCTCGCGAAAGGGGGGAGCGCCTTTGGCGCTCCCCCCTTTCGCGAAATGAAAGTTTTTGAGGGGGGGCTTGGGGGGGACAATTTTCAAAATGTCCCCCCCAAGGTTTCCGCCTTACACCCGGGCGACGCCCTCCAGCGGGCTGGACGCGGTGGCGTAGAGCTTCTTCGGGATGCGGCCCGCCTCGTAGGCCATGCGTCCCGCCTCGACGGCGCGTTTCATGGCCCCGGCCATCTTGATTGGGTCCGCCGCTCCCGCAATCGCCGAGTTCATCAGGACGGCCGTGCACCCCAGCTCCATGACAACCGAGGCGTCGGAGGCCGTCCCCACGCCGGCGTCCACGATGACGGGTACACTTGCGTGCTCGAGGATGATCCGAATGTTGTACGGGTTGCGGATTCCCAGTCCGGACCCGATGGGGGCGGCCAGGGGCATGACGGCCACGCACCCGGCGTCTTCCAGCTTTTTGCACACGATGGGATCGTCGATGCAGTAGGGCAGAACGGTGAATCCGTCTGCGACCAGGATCTTGGCGGCCTCAAGGGTCTTCTCGTTGTCGGGGAAGAGGGTCTTCTCGTCTCCGATGACTTCAAGCTTGATCATGTCCGCGCCCAGGAGCTCGCGGGCCAGGCGGCACGTGAGAACCGCGTCGTCCACCGTGTAGCAGCCGGCGCTGTTGGGCAGGATGGTGTACTTTTTCGGGTCGATGAAATCCAGGAGGCTCTCGCCTTTGGAGGCGTCCAGGTTCACGCGGCGCACGGCGACAGTGATGATCTCCGCCCCGCCGGCCTCGGTGGCGAGCTTCGTTTCTTCGAAGGACTTATACTTTCCGCTTCCGACGATCAGCCGGGAGGTGAACGTCTTCCCTCCCAGCTCGTATGTCGATCCCATTTGGGTTGGCCTCCCCCGCCCGCGCCGTTCCGGCCGGACAATCTTTGCCGCCGCGCCGCCGATGAATGGTCGTTCAGCCCGCTTCCTCTCCCCCGGCCCCGCCGCCGATGGCCTGGACGATCTCGATGCGGTCGCCGTCCTCGATCCGGACGGTCTCGAAATCCGAGCGCGGGACGATCTCGGCGTTGCGCGCCACGGCCACCTGCCGGCCCCGCAGGTCCAGGTGGTCCAGCAGTTCCGCGACGGTGACGCCGGCCGGCGCCTCGCGGCCCTCGCCGTTCAGCGTGATGGAGATGGACGCGCCCCTTTCCGTCATCCGTGAATCGGCCATCAAAAAACCGCCTGTCCGCCCGGGACACGCGGTTGAACGGGGCATCGGCTCGGGGTGTGTCGAATGAGACCCGTTTCAACCGCTTCCCTTCGCGGGGATTACCCCGATCAGGTTCCAAGGGTTGCCGGAAAGAGCGCCGGCTCTCAGAATTCCACCCCTAGCGGCTTACAAGATCCAATATAAGCGGAACCCCAAAAGGCCGCAAGGAGGGAAAGAAGGATTGACCCGGCAACTCCCGGTTTCCCGCGTCCCTAAAATGGGGTCGGGCGCAGCGGAACGGATGGCAGAGAAGAAGAAAATCAGGAGGGCCGAAACTTGATTTATACTTTTCCGGCACGCCCGGCGGGTATGAGACCAGCAACGGGCCGGAGGCCATATGGCCGATAGGTCATCGAAGGAAGAAGTTTAACTCCTGACCCCCTGGTCGCGAGGAGGGCACCCGACATGAAGGCTGGCGGTAAGAAGTGGCCGGATCGGCAGTCTTACCTGGAGCGTTTGGCGCCCCGGGCCGCCAGCCGGATCGTGGTCTGCTGCCTCGGGGGGGCCTCCCGGCTGTGGTCCGAGACGCGGCCCCAGGCCTCGAATTTCTTTCTGACCGATTACATGGGGCTGACCCTCCCGGTGGCCCTCGGGATGGCGGTCGCGCGGCCGGACAAGTCGGTGATCGCCCTCGAGGGAGACGGCGGCTTGCTGATGAAGCTCGAGGCCCTCGTCACCGCCGGGGCCAAGGCCCCGCCCAACCTCCTGATCCTGGCCTTCTACAACGCGGTCTACGCCGCAACCGGAGGGCAGGCCCTGCCGGCCGACCCCTCGATCGACCTGGAGGACTTCGCCCGGGCGGCGCGGTTCCCGCAAACGGCGACGGTGGATTCGCCCAAGGCCTTCGACGCGGCGTTGGACGAGATGCTGGACTCGGGCCGGGCGGGGTTCATCAACCTCCTCACGGCCCCGAATTCGATGAGCATCCGGAAGGTGGACCGCCGCCGCCGACCGCTGGAGATGCGGGCGGATTTCACGCGCTGGGTTCGGGAGGGAGACCGATGACGCCGCGTGATGAATCGCGGCCTGCCGTCTGATGCTCAATCTCCGGCATCTTCGGCCGGTGTCACGGCAGGATAGCGAGCGGAACTGGAGACATCGCGGACAGGCGTGTCGCGCATGCCGAAGCGACTAAGTTTGAAGAAGGCGACGCGTAGAGATGAATTCCTGGCGGAGAGGGAGTCTGCCATGAGCGCTATTACTCCGGTCGACTGCCGTAAACTCTCGTAACCTTATCAGTGAGTTAGCGTCAACGCTTGTAAACTGTGGGTGCCTTAAGTATCGTCGGTTTGTGGGAACAATTGTGACCGACGGAGGGGTACCCGATGGCAAGCAAGCTCAATGCTCGATTCGTCTCGACCGCGAAGGCGCCGGGCAAGTACGGTGACGCGAACGGCCTGATGCTATTGGTGAAGGCATCCGGACGCAAGAGCTGGGTGCAACGCATCGTCATCCGCGGCGCGCGGGTGGACATGGGGCTGGGCGGCGCCGACGTAGTGACGCTGGCAGAGGCGCGCGAAGTCGCCCTCGCCAACAAGCGGATCGCCCGGGCCGGAGGAGATCCACGCCAGTCGTCGACGGTGCCGACGTTCCGCGAGGCGGCGATCGAGGCGTGGAAGATCCAGACCGCGAACGCGCGCAACCCGAAGCACCGCGCGCAATGGATCGCGACCATCGAAACCTACGTCAACCCAACGCTCGGCGACCGCCCCGTGTCGGACATCACGCCGAAGGACATCATGGGCGCGCTGGTGCCGATCTGGCTGACGAAGCCGGAGACCGCGAGACGGACGAAGCAGCGCATCTCGACCGTCATGCGGTGGTGCGTCGCGCAGGGACATCGCGAGTTCGACCCCGTGACCGTCATCGGGGCGGCGTTGCCACGGAACGGGAGCCTACGCCGACATCATCGGACGTGCGGCTACGAGGGCGTGCCGGACGCTCTGAGGCGCATCCGGGAGTCCCGCGCCTACCCCACCACCAAACCCGCCTTCGCGCTCCTCGTGCTGACCGCCTGCCGTTCGGGCGAGGTACGCGGGGCGCGGTGGGAGGAGATCGACCTGGGGGCGCGCACGTGGACCATCCCGGCGCAACGGATGAAAGCCGAGAGAGAGCACGTTGTTCCCTTGTCCGACGCGGCGATCGACGTGCTGCGCGAGGCGGCGGATCTGCGCGACCTGAGCGGCCTGGTGTTCCCGAGCGCGCGGGGCAAGGTCATGTCCGACATGACGCTATCGAAGCTCGCGAAGGAGGTCGGTGTCGCCGGGACGCCGCACGGGATGCGGAGTGCCTTTCGCATGTGGGCGGCGGAGAGAACCGACGTACCGCGCGAGGTCGCCGAGGAATGCCTTGCCCACGTCAACCCGAATCGCGTCGAGGCCGCGTACCAGCATTCGAGCCTCCTGGAGAAGCGGCGGCTCCTCCTCGACCGATGGGCGCGGTACGTCACCGTTGTCAAGGCCGACGTGGTGACGATCCGATGAGCGCGCCGCACGTCATGACGCAGTGCATCCGGCACGCCTTGGACCATGGCTACATGCCCGACAAGGGCGAGGACATCAACGACTGGATCGACAATATGGTGGGCAAGGTGCCACGCGAGCATCTGTCTTTTCTGCTGGAACTCGCGGCACTTCGGCGGCGGTTCGTGCGGCTCAAGACTCCGGGCGGGGTACCGCTGTCGCTGTCGGTAGAGATGCACGTCTATCGCGCGATGGTGTTCTTCCATGTCGAGCGCACCGGCATTTCAGTGGCCGATGCTGTGCGCATTCTCACGAAGGAGACGAAGTACTCACGGTCTACCCTCTACGCCTGGATGCGCTGGCCGAAATAGTCTGTCCAGTCTGGGGCCGTTCCATCCGGACACGACCCTATCGTAGAATTCCCCGCGTCGACTCCAATTGACGCGAGGCGCTACATGGAAGCACCAACCCCCCTGATGACCGCTGCCGACGTGGCGGCGTATCTGCGGATGACCCGTCAAGGCTTGTGGAGGCTGCGGCGGCGAGATCCATCCTTTCCGACCCCGGCAACACTCTCTCCTACGTCGCCACGCTGGCGTCTGGCCGATGTTGATGGCTGGCTGGAATCGACACGCGCAGCCTGCAACGAACGAAGCCCCGGCACGGCCGATGGCGAGGCCGGGGCTCCGGATGCCGGGTGCGCTCGCCCGACAGATCGCGCTTTCCGAATGAACGACTCCCGACGCAACACCGAGAATCGGCATGGATAATACCACGGCTGAAACCGTCGCGAACGGGCTAGAGAAGGCACGCCGGTCCGGCGACGGGTGGACCGCGTGCTGTCCTGCCCACGACGACAAGAATCCGTCACTCTCGATCACCGATGGCGTCGACGGCCGGGTGCTCGTCAAGTGTCACAAAGGATGCTCGCAGGAGGACGTGATCGCCGAGCTGAAGGGCCGCGGACTGTGGCCTGAACGGCGAAACGGCAAGGTCGTTTCCGTTTCCCAACCCTACATGGGAAATCGGGAAACGACATCCAAGGGCGTGCTGAGACGCTATCCCTACTACCGCCCGGACGGCGTGCTGCATGTCGAAGTGTGCATGTACCGCGACTCGGCGACCGGCAAGAAAGTAGGCCGGCGACCGTGGCGCGAACCGTCGGGAGTGAAGGCGCCGCATCCTCTGTACCACGTGCGCGAGCTACCCGAGCGACCTGCCGATCCGGTCCTGGTAGTCGAGGGCGAGCACACTGTCGAGCACGCCGCTGAACACTTCCCTGATTACCTGGTGACGACTTCGATCGGCGGGTCCAGTCAGGCGGGGGAGACCGATTGGACGCCGCTCGCAGACCGCGCGGTGGTGATCTGGCCGGACGCCGATGCTGGCGGCATCGAGCACGCCGAGAAGGTCTCCAAGCTCGCGACCGCGGCCGGCGCCGCCAGCGTGCGGATCGTCGAGCTGCCGGTGCTGCCGGCGAAGTGGGACCTTGCCGATCCGGTCCCCCCGGGTGTCGACGTGCGGGCGATCCTCGAACACCGGGAAGAACTCAAGTCCATCCGGCTCGACGTGGTGGCGAAGCGGATAGAGAATCTCGTCAATCCTCTTTCGTGGCACCGGGATCGCGACCCCGAGCCGCAAGAGGCGATGAAGCTCGCGGACGCGAACGGGCGGCCCGCCCTGGTGGCCGTCGAGGGGGGGCGGCCAGCCCGAGGGCGCGACCGAGGCGACGGGCTTCGCGCCGCTGCCGAGGCGGGACAAGGCAAGTCTTGAATCCGCCCTCTCGCAACTCGGGATCGATGTCCGGTACAACCTGCGCACGAGCTCGCACGAGTGGAACCGCGGCGGCGGTTGGGCACCGGCAAACGATCGCGTCGACGACGATATCCGCGAGTTGATCGCCGCATCGTTCAAGATCGCGCACAACGAGAGGCCGGCCCTCTACGGCCGCGAACGGTGGGTGACTTCTCTCAATTCCATCCTGCACGGTCGAGAGGTTGATCCGTTTCGCACGTGGATCGAGGCCCTACCGGCATGGGACAAGGTTGAACGCTTGTCCACGTGGCTCGGGCGGGCGTTCCGCACCAATGACGATGCGCTCTCCCGCTGGTGCTCCCGGTACGTCTTTCTCGGGGCCGTAGAGCGCACCTACAAGCCCGGGTCCAAGCTCGACGTGCTCCCGGTGCTTGTGGGGCCGCAGGGTGCCGGCAAGTCTTCCGTGCTCGCCCTCGCGTTTCCCGAGGACCGGCCCGAGTGGTTTTCCGACCAGCTCAACCTCGCGGCGGACCCGAAGGTGCGCGCCGAGGCCCTGCAAGGCGTCGTCATGGTCGAAGTGGCCGAGATGACGGGCTCGACCCGCGCCGAGATTCAGGGCCTCAAGGCGTTTCTCTCCCGGACGAACGACGGGGGGATAAGGCTCGCGTGGCTCCGCAACCCCGAGCCGATGCCGCGGCGCTGCATCCTGATTGGCACGTCGAACGAAGCCGAATGTCTACCGAACGATTGGACCGGGCTCCGGCGCTTCCTGGTGGTCGAGGTTGATCCGCACGAACGGGGCGCGGCCGGGGCGCGCGAAGTCATGCTCGCCGAGCGGGACATGCTATGGGCCGAGGCCCTGCACCTGCACCGCGGCGGCGCGGCGGCGCGGTTGCCCGAAGAACTCGAAGGCGTGCAGTCGGCCGCGAACGAAGCGCACCGATCGGGCGACGACGTGCTCGAGGATGCGCTTGACGGATACCTCGACCTGCAACCAGCCCGGCAAGGCTTCACCCTGCGCGAAGTGGGGAAAGCCTGCCTGCTGTGCGACGTGTCCGGGAACGTGAACCAGTCGAACCAGCGCAAGCTCGCGGGGTTGCTCCGGGCGCGGGGGTTTGAGCGCGTTCTGAGGCGCATCGAAGGGATGCCGCGCCGCGTGTGGATGCGGCGCGAGGTGTAACCGCGTAACCGCGCGTAACCGCTGCACCATATGGTCCCGGATGTATGGCTCGGAGAGTGGGAGGGAAGGGTGCGGGGGCGGAATAGATCCGTAGCCATAGGGAAAACCGGTTACGTGCGGTTACGGGGTCTGAGTAGCAATAGAACAGGATCCTGGCGTTTTTGGGGCGCTATTCCCTGCTATTAGGCAGTTTAGAGTTCATTGAACTCGTCCTCAGGATGTCGCAGCGGCCGTAATTCGCCTCGTTGAACTTCCTCGGGTACCCCAAAGTAGTACCTTCCTTGAAGGTTGATGTACCAATGAGCGAGCGGTGACAATCGTTCGACATCTTCGTCTCGCACATCGGATCCCTCGGTGCGCAGCTGCTCTAGGGCCAGCGCGATGTAACGCGTGTTCCACAGGACGATCGCGTTGACGACGAGACCGAGGGCGCCCAGCTGATCCTCTTGCCCTTCTCTATAGGGTTTGCGCAGCTCTCCCTCCTGTCGATTGAGTTGGACGAGCATCTGACGACGGTAGTTTTCGTCATTGAGAACCTGAAGCAGATGCAGTGTTTTGGGAACACGTCCGTATTCGGCGATGGCTCGTCCGAGTGTCGTCGGTCTGCCGCCCCCTTGAAGGGCGCGGACTAACTCGATGGCGTTGGTATTGCCACCGGCCAGCGAACCGGCCACGCGAAGCATGTCATGGAAGCGTCAAACGCCAGGATCCTGTTCCATTGCTACTCAGACCCCACTACCTCGAGGCAGCCGGAGCCGGAGTCGCCGGCGACAAGAAAGGGCCCCTGTTTCGTTCGTCCGGACAGGGCCGCCGGCAAGATGTGTTACTTCGTTCCTCGATGACGCGTCAGACCGCGATCAAGATGATTAAGCGTCGCTCCCGCGAGGCAGGCTTGCCCGGTGAAATCTCGAATCACAGTTTTCGCGGCACCGGCATCACCGAGTATTTGCAGAACGGCGGCGACTTAGAAATCGCCGCGCGCATCGCCGGCCATGAATCGACCCGGACTACGCAGCTATACAACCGGGTGCACGAGGAACTGTCGCTCGACGAAATCGAGCGGATTCACATTTAACGGTTCTCGTTACTTGCGGGGTCTCTGCCCAATTATGCTGCATCGGTTTTACTGTGCCGCGCCAATATGTCCTTAATGTCACCTGGGTCCATAGACACCTCCCATGACCACTGACCAAACCCGCCGTGTTCATTTACGGCCGCAACCCAACCGCGGCGGAACAGGCAAGCGAACCGACAACAAAACCCAACCCAAAACCAGAATCAAAACCCTGCGGACGGTTGGCATCTACAGCACTAGCGGCGACAAGCACACCAGGCTTCGGAATCAGGTGCGGCGGCTGTTTGGATGCACGGTCTCGCTGCTCTACGAGGATGTGCGCGGGGAAGCCACGCTGAACGCGCCGATTGCCCGCCGCACGGAGTTCTGGTGGAGCGAGCGCCAACCGGACGCGACGTTCGATTCGCCGTTCGTGCCACAATCCCACTGTCGGAGGGAACCGACTCCGGAGCCTTCATGAACAAATACGGAAAGCCGCTAATCGGGATGGCATTAGGCGATCAACGTTTGTTTACCGGCGCCGATTCCAGTTGGGAGACTTCTTGGGAACCGTCGGTACCCGAAGCAACCGCCACGCTCTGGCGTTACATGAGCTTCGCGAAGTTCTGCTCCCTGCTGGAACGAAAGGAACTGTTCTTCGCCTTGGTCGGAGACATGGAGGACAGGTACGAAGGGTTCATCTACCCGCCGATACCCCGCGAGCACGGAGATCGTCTGCAGCAAGCGGAACATCAGGTTCACGACGTGCTGCGCAACAACGCGCGGACTGCCTTGATAAGTTGCTGGACGGAATCCGGCCACGAGTCCAGCCTCATGTGGGAGACCTACGCCGACGCGGACGGAGTAGCGGTCCGTACCACCTTCCAGCATTTGCAGGAGTCAATTCACTCGGTTGCTAAACTGCCAGTCACGTTCGGGCAGATCGAGTATGTTGACTACCGCCGAAAGGAAGTGGCCAGGTTCGGTTGGGCGCCACTGTTCCATAAGCGGATGGAATACCGCGGCGAGGGCGAGGTGCGCGCAGTTCTGCCAGGCCCGCCTTTCAAGGACGGGTACCAGACTAATCTGGATATTCGGCTCGATCCGGACGTTGCCGAACAGCGAGGCCGGTACATACCTGTGAATCTGGAAATTCTAGTGCAGGAGATCGTGCTGCCGCCGCATGCTGCACCATGGTTCGCCCAGATCGTGAAGTCGGTCGTGCACCAGTCGCCCGTCAGAGCGCGTGTAACACGATCGGCCATTGAGTCGCCGCCACATGAGTCGGACAGACAAGACACCGGATAACGCGCAAGGTGCGAGAGACCGGCGCCGATGCGGCGGCGGTGCACGATGCGGGCGGGATTCAAGCGTTCGTTGCCGGGCGCGAGACGGACCCGGACGAAGCCGAGAAAACGGCACTGAGTGCCGGTAACGGCGACCCGGAGCCTGACGAGAGCCCCGCTCTCGTGCATGAATCGCCAATCGCGGGGAGTGAGCCCCGAAGCGTGCAAGCTGGTGCGCCCCAATACTCGCCCTTTACCGCACAGTTGATGCAGAATTCCGATTTGAGCAATTGAGCCGGCGCGCAGATCGTCACCTGCGCCACCCGCCGATCCGAGACCGCGCGCATCGGCTCAAGCGACATCGGAGCGTTCGCCGGGTTCCATGGTCCCGGCCGCGGGCCGCCGACAACCCGCCGATACTTCGCCGCCCATTCGTCCAGCGGCAGGCGAGGGGCTGCGGCGGACTCGAATACCCCGGCAAGGTCACGCCAGACTTCTGCCTAGGCTGTACTCATTCCCCCTCCAGCGCGGCCCTAACCGCCTCGATTCCAGCCCGAAACCCGGCGTCGTATTGACCCAGAACAACCTCCCGGCACCCATCGCACAACGTCGTGTCCAGGTCCCTGCGCACCGAATCAATGGTGGACCGGAGGTGCGTTCCAGCCAGTCCATGACGTGCCGCCACATCCTCCGCGGGAACCAGCGTACCATTGGCCTCTTCGTTCAACCGCTCTCGCTTGTCCGCGTCCGCCGCTTTCTGCCGCAATTCCTCTTTCTTGATCCGCACCAGAAGCGGATCGGCGATGGGGAGCTCCGCCTGGCCGTCTTCGCCGTTGCCGTTCACCCCGTCAACGTCTAGGGCATGGGCTTTGCAAACATTCCGCATCTTCTGACCGGCTGACGTTTCCTGAAAACGGTTATTCTTCTTGGCCACGTCCACAGTCACCTTGGCCACGCCGGACTCTTTACACATGGCAGCGGAACCGATCAGGGTGATAGCTTCACGTACGTCCATCACACCACCTCGGCAAACGTCGGCTCAAGCCCGATCATCCCGGCATCACCCCGGTAGGCCCGGAGGCCCCAGTAGGGCGGGCTCGTTACGCAGCAGTGAACCGATCCATCGGGCATGTCCCGGAGCCTGGATAGCGCGTCGCCGACAAGGATTTGAGTGCTCATTGTGCCTCCTAAACCCTAGGATGCCCGATATTTAACCATTAAGTTAAGTATTTTGCCATATACCCCAACCCCACGCCTCGGCCCCCTTGTCACAGTACCTTTGCCTCCTCTTCATCGCGCTTCTCCACGTCCAATGGCGCAGTCACCTTCACGAACCCGCATACCTTACAGTCCCACTCCATTCGCCTGGGAAGATCGATGCCGCCGAACACCTCCTGATAGCGCGGGCCTCTGAATGCCCCTTCGTATCCGCACTTCGGGCAACCTCTTGGTGGCGTTAGTTTGTGGATGCTCATGTGGTCTTCTCCTGTTCACGACGTTCAACTGCTCGAAGGAAATATCGGGCGCGTCTTCGGTACGCCTTCTCAAGCCTCTCCTTCGCTTCCTCGATCTCTTCGTCGATTTCGTCAATGCTCACCCTTCCCCTTCCCCTTCTCTGCACTTCCACATCGTACTGTTCTAATTCTTTCCGCAATTCGCGGTTGATCTTCAGGCTCAACTCGTAGACCGAGGCTCTGACGTAGCGTTCCGGTTCCGGTTCCGGGGCCAGCGCAGTCTCGACCGTACGGGCGGTCCCTATGAGGGGGTAAGCAACAGTCGATCTCCGGTTGATAGTGTTGTCGTCATCTGCTGTCATCTCAGAATCTCCTCGATTGTTCCGTCGAACCAGTCAACGGGTAGCCATAAGTGCACGGGTCATCCCCGCGTGGGCGGGGAACACTCGCCATCGCTACAACCCCCGCCGCGTACCTCGCGACGTTGCACGATGCGGGCCGCGCGCCCGCCGTCGCCGGTCAGGCAGTCGCCGCGGCGAAGCTCCGGGCCAAACTCGCCGGCCAGCCGTCGCCCGCGGGTCCGGCAACGGATCGCGTGCTCGCCGGCTTCCGGCGGGAAGCTCGGGACCGGGGCCGCGGGCAAGTCGCTGGGATCCGATGGGAACAGGCCGATGCAATCGGGGCCGTTGCGGCGAATTGGGGGGGCTCGCTTGCCGGGCTCCGCGATGCGGCAATCGTCGCCCTCATGTCCGATGCAATGCTCCGGGTTTCCGAAGTCGCCGCCCTCGATTGCGCCGACCTTGCCACCGAAACGGACGGGTCCGGCCGGCTCACCATCCGGTACTCGAAAACAGACCAAAAGGGCGAGGGCGCCGTGCAGTTCATAGGCTCGCCGACCGTGCGGCGCGTGCAGGTTTGGCTAGATGCGGCCGGCCACCGGGCGGGGCCGATGTTCCGGCGCGTGCGGCGCGGCGCGGTTGTGGGGAACGAGTGCATAGCGGACCGCTCGCTCCGGCGCATCATCGCGCGCCGTGCGGCGGATGCCGGGGTCGAGGGCCGCATTTCGGAGCATTCGCTCCGGGTCGGCGCCGCGCAATCGCTCGCAGCGGCCGGGGCCTCCGTTGTCGATATGCAAACGGCGGGCCGGTGGAAGTCGCCGGAAATGCCCGGCCGGTACGCCAGGGGCCAGCTCGCTGCCCGCGGGGCCGTCGCGAGGCTCCGCTATGGCGCATAGGTCGCTCGCACCACCGGGGGGACCGGAAGCCGGGGGCCGCGCGCGCCGATTGGCGTTTCAGGGCCGCTCAGAAATGTCCGCTCGGGGACAGGCATGGGCAGTCCAGGGGGCTGAATTCAGGGCGCACGGTCGGCCTAGCCGACGTGTGGGAGTCCGAACTCCTGATCTGGACCGAGAGCCGATACCGTGAGCTCTACCTTGGGGACCAGCCGTTCCCGCCTGGCTGGACCCGGCGTCTTGTGCGCGCCGCCTCGGCCGCGGAGATCGTATCCAGGGCGTCGTCCTTGCCCTTGGCTCTTCGGCTGGCTGGGTCCGGCCCGGTCACCTCGAGCACGGGGATACCCGAGAGTGGCGTTGTCACGTTAACCACCGTGTAACCAGCTTGTGGGCGCCGACGCCGGAGATTATGCAACGGTCGTCACTTGCCGCCACTGTCTCATCGCGTCGCCGCGGAATTGGCGGAGTGTTCGGCGGGAGACCAGATGGCGTTGGACGTTGAAGAGGTTGTAGACGGTCGCATGGACGGTGAGGAACCGCTGCGCGGACGCGGGCGATTTGAACCGCTGCATCTTTCGCTCTCGTCGTCGCGCCGGCTGATGTGAATTTTCTGCCCGATTGTTCTTTCGCAGGCCTTGCTCATGCTGAGCCGAGAGGGCAAGCAAACGGATCGCGGTGCCGTAGGAGCGGAGTTTATCGGTTACAATCATCGCCGGCGCGAAGCCCTGCTTCTTCAAGAGTTTCCGCATCAGCCGAATTGCCGCCCGAGCGTTCCTGCGGGATTGAACCAGGAAATCCAGGACTTCGCCCTCACTGTCCACGGCACGCCAGAGATAGAACTGCCTCCCTCGAATTACGACGACCATCTCGTCCAGGTGCCAGCGTTCGGTCGGTCGTGGCCGCCGACGTTGAATCCGCCGCGCATAGGCCCGACCGAATTTCAAGACCCATCTTCGAACTGTCTCATACGAGATGTCGAGACCACGCTCGGCAAGCAGGTCCTCAACGTCCCGATAGCTCAGCGTGAAACGGCAATAGAGCCAGACGGCATGCTGGATGATGACCGGTGGAAAGCGGTGACGACGGTAGGATATCTTGCACATCCAGAGACGCTAAAGCACCGGCCGTGCCGAAGCCACGCTGTTAACGTGACAATGCCACCGTGAGACGTGTGTGAGCCGCTATCCCCTTTGAAGCCGGCAAGCCGGATCGGTCGAAGTTCTCAACCCGGAAACGTTTGCCAGCACGACATGTAAGGGCGGCGAATGAAGAAAGCCGACCCCGAACCCCTTCGACCTTTCGCCACCAGCCAAACCACGAGTATGCCCTCGTCCGGTTGAGTTCGGATCGATGCACCATCCTTTGCGGTTCCGTAATTTTCCTGTATTTTCCCGAAACGGCGATAGTCTGATGGGGAGCCCCATGGATAGCGACATCATGACGATCCGCGAGGTGGCCGAGTACCTGAAGCTGACCGAGAAGACGGCCTACCGCCACGCGGCCGACGGTAAGATCCCCGGCTTCAAGGTCGGTGGGGCTTGGCGGTTCCGGCGCGGCGAGATCGACAAGTGGATCGAACGCCAGTCCGCAGGACAAGAGAAACAAGGAGACAGGTAATGCCGGGGACGAATGCCGATGTTCGGGGGCTCGGCGGCTTCGTCTGGTCGATCGCGGAGATTCTGCGCGGCGATTTCAAGCAGTCAGAATATGGCAAGGTCATTCTGCCGTTCATCGTGCTCCGCCGTCTCGATTGCCTCCTTGATGCGACAAAACAGGATGTCCTCGAAGCGGCCAAGGGGCTGTCCGAAGCAGTGGATGACCCGACCAGGGACATGATCCTGTTCGCCGCCGCCGGCGAGAACATCAAGGTCTACAACCTCAGCGCCTTCACGTTCGAAAGCCTGAAGGCTCAGGACCCCGGACAACTGCACGACAACCTGATCGACTACATCACCAAGTTCTCCGGCAATGTCCGCGACATCTTCCTCGACAAGTTTCTCTTCACCGAACAACTGAAGCGTCTCAACGAGGGCGGCATTCTCTGGCAGGTTTTCGACCGCTTCACGCAGATCGACTTACACCCCGAACGGGTCGGCAACATCAAGATGGGTTACCTGTTCGAGGATTTGATCCGGCGGTTCTCGGAAATCTCCAACGAAACGGCGGGCGAGCATTTCACGCCGCGCGAGGTCATCCGCCTCATCGTCGAGCTGCTCATCGCCAACGACGACACCAACCTGACGGGCAAGGGCATCATCCGCCAAGTCTATGACCCCGCCTGCGGAACCGGCGGCATGCTGGCGCTGACCGAACAGGCGCTGAAGGAGTTCAACCCCTCGATCCGCGTCGAGCTGTTCGGCCAGGAGTTGAACGGCGAGTCCTTCGGCATCTGCAAATCGGACATGCTGGTGACCGGCCACGACCCGGAGCAGATCGCCTTCGGCAATACGCTGACGAACGATGCGCAGAAGGGCAAATCGTTTCACTACATGCTGTCCAATCCGCCCTATGGCGTCGACTGGAAGAAGTACCAGGACCCGATCCGCGAAGAGGCGCAAACGCTCGGCACGGAAGGACGCTTCGGCGCCGGTCTGCCGCGCAACTCGGACAGACAGCTGCTTTTCCTCCAGCATATGATTTCGAAGATGCGCGACGACGAGACCGGCTCGCGCATCGGCATCGTCATGAACGGCTCGCCGCTCTTCACCGGAGGCGCCAATTCGGGCGAAAGCGAAATCCGCCGCTGGATGCTGGAGAACGATTGGGTCGAGGCGATCGTCGCCCTGCCGACCGACCTGTTCTACAACACCGGCATCCAGACCTATGTGTGGTTGCTGACCAACCGCAAACCGACGCCTCGACGCGGGAAGGTCAGTTGATCGACGCCTCGGGCGAGCAATTCTGGCAATCCATGCGCAAGTCCCTAGGCTCCAAGCGCCGGGAAATCCCCGAGGTGGCGCGCAAGGAGATCATCCGTATCTATGCCGACATGTTGAACGGCAACGGCGAGTGCGGGGAATTCTCCAAGACCTTCGACACCACCGACTTCGGATACCGGGAGGTCCGCGTCGAGCGGCCCTTGCGGCTGAACTTCCAGGCGGCGCCGGAGCGTATCGAACGCCTGAAGGCGGAGAAGGCCTTCCTGAAGCTGGACTCGAACGTGCAAACGGCGATCCAGGAAACTCTGGGCTCGCGGCTCCCGAGCCCGGCCTTCACCAATCGGGAGCAATTCGACAAGGCGCTGGCCGGGGCGCTCAAGGCCGGAGGCATCAAGATTGGCGCGCCGGCCAGGAAGGCGATCTCGACGGCGCTCTTCGAACGGGATGAGGGTGCCGACATCTGTACCGACAGGAACGGCAATCCGGAGCCCGATACCAATCTGCGCGATCATGAGCTGGTGCCGCTCAAGGAAAACTGGCGCGAGTTTGTGGAGCGCGAGGTCAAACCCTTCGTGCCCGATGCCTGGGTGGATGAGAACCACCGCGACGCGCGCGATGGGGAGATCGGCCGCGTCGGTTATGAGATCAACTTCAACCGGTACTTCTATCGCTATATCCCACCGCGTCCGCTCGAAGAAATTGACGCTGAACTAAAGACCTTGGAAGCCGAGATTGCTGGGCTCTTGAAGGAGGTGGTGGCGTGACTTTTTGGCCCGAAGCATCCGGAAAAATGTTGCGCCCACTGAAGCGCACATGCTCACTCAATCCTAACGTGCTCCCGGAATCTACCGATCCGGAATTGGAATTTGATTATGTCGATATCAGTAACGTGAGCCTTGAATCTGGTGTAACTGACCGCGTGCACATGACCTTTGCTAGTGCCCCGAGTCGAGCCCGAAAACTTGTGAGATCGGATGATATCATAGTTTCGACTGTCCGGACCTATCTGAAAGCTGTGGCCTGCATCGGTGAGGATGCGGAGCACTTAGTTGTTTCAACAGGGTTTGCGGTTCTAAGAGCAAAACCAGAATCAGAACCCAGATTTCTGTATTCAGTTGTTCAATCCCATCCATTTGTTGAAGGGATTGTTGCTGCCTCATCGGGAGTTAGTTACCCAGCAATTAATCCTTCAACGCTTGGCGATTTGTCTGTTCCCCTCCCCGACCTCCCTACCCAAAAAGCCATCGCTGACTTTCTCGACCGCGAGACCGCTCGCATCGATCAATTGATCGAGAAGAAGCAGAGGATGGTGGAGGTGTTGGAAGCTAGCCAGGAATCTGTTCGAGATGGAGCAGTATGCAAGGGTCTAAACCCTTCGTCGTCATACCAAGAAAGTGGGATGGTCTGGTTTGGCAATGTACCTGCTCACTGGACAATTTGTAAGTTCAATCGCCTCGTTTCATCAAAAGTAGATTATCGAGGTCGAACCCCAGAGAAAGTTGATTCAGGTGTGTTCTTAGTCACAGCTAGAAACATCAGAAATGGAATAATCGACTATGGACGATCACGAGAATTCACGACTGAAGACGACTGGATAAAACTAAGCAACCGCGGCCGACCCAATATTGGTGATGTGATATTCACTACGGAAGCACCCCTTGGTCAAATAGCCCAGGTGGACAGAACCGATGTTGCCTTCGCACAGAGAATACTAAAATTCCAAGCAAATGAGAAACTGGTCACGAATGACTTTCTTGCGCAGCTTATGATGTCTGCTTCGTTCCAGCACTCTTTGCGGTTGTTCGCATCAGGATCCACGGCTGACTGGATTAAGAGCGAGAGATTGGCCCATTTGTTTGGGCTGGCCCCGCCTATGGAGGAGCAGTTAGAGATCGTCGCTTTTATAAAGCGTCAAATTGACCGAGCACGCAATATCGTGACTTCTGTCGTGAGGTCCATCGACCGCCTCCGCGAATTCCGCTCTGCCCTGATTACCGCCGCCGTCACCGGTCAGATCGACGTATCGATCTGGAGCAATCAAGGGACGTCCGACCGCCGTCTTGATCAGATCGAGGAGGCGACGAGCGCATGACACGTCTTTGGATTGTCCGCGCCGGAAAGCAGGGCGACCGCGAACTCGCCGCCATCGAGCAGGACCGATTGCTTCCCGGCTTTCTCGATGTGGGCGACCTGCGGCGCTTCCCCGACCGTGACGCCATCCTGGAGCATCTTGAGGAGGTGATGCCTGACGGGGGGCGCAACCGGCTCCGGAACTTCGCAGCGCAGCGCAATCAGTTCGCCCACACGATACAGGTCGGCGATCTCGTCGTGATGCCCCGAAAGCTCACGGACGGCGTCGCGATCGGCGAGGTCACGGGCAACTACGTCTTCAGTGCCGAAGATCCGTACAAGCACTCCCGTCCGGTAAGTTGGTCCGAGGAATCTGTGCCGCGCGACACGTTCAAACAGGACCTGCGCCATTCGCTGAGCGCGTTCATGACGATCTGCGAGGTCAAGCGCAACGCGGCGCTGGACCGGGTACGGGCGGTCCTGGAGACCGGGACGGATCCAGGCTCCCTGTTGGGCAAGCAAGGCCTGACGCCTGCGCAAACGCCCGATGAGACCGCCGATGCGGAAGACTATGCGATCGACATCGAGGACATCGCCAACCAGCAGACCGTTTCCTTGATCAAATCCGAATTCGCCGGCCATGCGCTGGCCGACCTCGTCGCGGAGATCCTTCGGGTCGAGGGGTACACCACCAACGTGTCGGCACCCGGTCCCGATCAGGGCGTCGACATCCTTGCGGCCGGCGGCACGCTCGGCCTGGGCGAGGATCGCATCTGCGTTCAGGTCAAGTCCGGTACCGGTGCCGCCAACCACGGCGTGGTATTGCGGCTGATCGGCTCGGTGTCGAACACGCAGGCGCAAACCGGCCTTCTGGTCAGCATCGGCGGCGTGAACGCGGCCGCCCAGAAGGAGCTGGACAACAACTTCTTCAAGCTGCGCCTGTGGCAAATGCCCGACCTGCTCAAGGCGCTCTTTCGGTCCTACGAAAACCTTTCGGACGGCACCCGCGCCAAGCTGCCCTTGAAACAGATTTGGGCGCCGATATCGGAGGGCGACGCATAACCGCCTATACCATGCAGACCGCCCACCACGAGATCGCGCTCGAACAACACCTCGTCGATCGACTGGTCGCCGCGCAGGGCTATATCGCGCGGAAGCCGGGGGATTACGACCGGCCGCTCGCCGTCGACCGCGAGCTGGTTCTGCAATTCGTGAAGCAGGCTCAGCCCGGCGAATGGCAAAAGCTTGAGGCCCAGTACACGACCGCCGCCGAGGCCGAGTTCTTCAAGCAACTGGAGAAGGCCCTGAAGACCCGCGGCACGCTCGACGTGCTGCGCCACGGCATCAAGCTGATCCCCGGCATCAGGTTCAGCCTGTGCTTCTTCAAGCCCGCCTCGGGGTTGAATGCGGCACTGGTCGGTAACTACGAGGCCAACCTCCTCTCGGTCATCCGGCAACTGCGCTACAGCCAGCGCTCGGAAAACGCCATCGACGCCGCCTTGTTCGTCAACGGCCTACCCGTGGCGACGGCCGAGTTGAAGAACCGTCCGACCGGCACGACTTTTCGCCACGCCGAGAAGCAGTACCGGGACGACCGCTCTCCCGCTGGCGAGCCGCTCTTGACCTTCAAGCGCGGCGCGCTCGTGCATTTCGCGATGGACGAGGACCACGTTACGATGACCACGCGGCTCGCCAACGGAAAGACCCGCTTCCTGCCCTTCAATCGTGGCCGTAACGACGGGACCGGCAATCCCGACATCGAAGGCGGTTTCCGCATCGCCTATCTGTATGCAGACCAACCTGAGGGAAAGGCCGTCTTCTCCCGTGAAGTGCTGCTCGACATCATCGGACGCTTCGTCCATCTGGAACGATCGGAGATTTTAACCGCCGGCGGCTCAGCAGAAGTGCGGAAGACACTGATCTTTCCCCGCTTCCAGCAGCTCGACGCCGTGCGCAAGCTGATGAGGCACGCCTGTGAGCACGGCCCCGGCCATAACTATCTGATCCAGCACTCCGCAGGCTCCGGCAAGTCCAACACCATCGGCTGGACGGCACACCAAGTGACCAATCTGCATGACGATGCCGACAAGTCGATCTTCAGCTCGGCGATCATCGTGACCGATCGCATCGTGCTGGACCGCCAGCTTCAGAATACCGTCGCGCAGTTCGAGCAGACCAGGGGCGTGGTCAAGAAGATCGACGGCACCTCGCGGCAGTTGAAGGAAGCGCTGGAGGGCGGCGCGCGCATCGTCATAACGACGATCCAGAAGTTCTCGACCGAACACCTTGTGGCGCTGTCGGGCCAGGGCTCACGCACCTTCGCCGTCATTATCGACGAGGCCCACGGCAGCCAGTCGGGCAAGAGCGCCCAGGCGATGAGCGACGCCCTGACGCGCGACGAGGGTAAGACCAGCGACGATATCGAGGATCTGATCGCCGATTACCAGAACGCGCGCGGGCCACAACCCAAATCAGCTACTTCGCCTTCACCGCCACGCCGCGCAACGTGACGTTGCAGCGCTTCGGCGCCAAGGGTGCGGACGGGCTGCCGCAACCGTTCCACCTCTATTCGATGCGCCAAGCCATCGAGGAGGGGTTCATTCTGGACGTGCTCCAGAACTGCATGACCTACAAGGCCTATTATCAGCTCGAAAAAACCATTGAGGACGATCCCGAACTGAAAGGGCGCAGCGCGCAGCGCCGTGTCGCGCGCTTCGCCTCGCTCCACCCGACGGCCATCGGCCAGAAGGTCGAAGTCGTCATCGAGCATTTCCGCTGGCATGTCATGGGAGAGTTCAGTGGCCAGGCCCGGGCGATGATCGTCACCGGCGGCCGTGAGCACGCGCTGCGCTATTTCTTCGGCGTGCGCGATTACATCGACACCAACGGATACACCGACGTGAAGGCTCTGGTCGCGTTTTCCGGTGAGCTGGAACTGGACGGCGAGACCTACACCGAAGCGGCCTTGAACGGCTTCTCCGAAACCGAACTGCCCCGGCGTTTCGATACCGGCGACTATCGCGTGCTGATCGTCGCCGAGAAATACCAGACCGGTTTCGACCAGCCGAAGCTCTGCGCCATGTATGTGGACCGAAAGCTTGCCGGGCTACAGGCGGTACAAACGCTTTCGCGTCTCAATCGGACCTATCCGGGCAAGGACCGTACCTACGTCCTCGACTTCCAGAACAGCATCGAGGACATCCAGGCCGCCTTCAAACCGTATTACGAGGTAACCGCCCTGGAGGCCAACTCGGACCCCAATCAGATCTACGAGCTGGAAGCGCGTCTCAAGACCTTCGGCATCCTCGACCAGGGCGAGATCGACCGTTTCGCCGAGACCTTCTACAAGGGCTCGCTCGACACGCATGATCGGGCGCGCCTCGAAGGTCTGGTGCGCCATGCCGTCGCCCGCTTCGAAGCGGAGGACGACGAGGGGCGGCGGGAGGAATTCCGGCAACTCTTGAAGAGCTATATGCGCTTCTACAGCTTCGTGGCACAGGTCATACGGCTCTGCGATACGAGGCTTGAGAAGCTCTACACCTACGCGGCCTGGCTGTCCCGCTTGTTGCCTAACCGGGAAATCCCGGCCGACATCGAGATCACCGAGGACATGCTTCGCCTCCAGGCATTCCGCGTCGAGCAGAAGGAAGAAGGGGCGGCGTCCCTCGGTCCGGGCGACACCGAGACGCTCACGCCGATCAGCGAGTTCGCCGCCAAACCGTACACGGAAGAGGAAGAACGTTCCCTCTCCGAGATCATCAAGGCGTTCAATGACCGACACGGGACGGCGTTCACCCGCGAGGACTTCATCCGTTTCGAGCGGGTCAACCGCGAAATCATGGATGACGACCTGACCGAAATGCTGCGCAACAACCCGCCCGATGTGGTGTTTTCAGCATTCAGCGAAGCCTTCTTCAAGGGCGGCGCCATCAAGATGTTCCAGCGCGAGAACGAGATGAAGAGCATCGTCCTGAGTGATGCTCAGGCCCGCGACCGGGCGACCCGGCATTTTTTCAACAGGGCGCTACGGGAAGTCAGAGAGGGGTCGGAAGCATGACCGTCCAAAAGCGTTCGGAATCGGTAAAGTGACAGCAAGGACCTCCGGTGGTGGGCGCGATAGCGAGGCTGGGCCGGTTGTTCAGGCTCACGGCACGAACCGCTGGGGTCGAGGTTTACGAGATGTCCTCCATCGAGCTTCGCGAGAGCGACCACATCCGCTTGAGCCGGAACGACGCCGGTCTCGGTCTCGTCAACAGTCAAACCAACAAGATGGCGGGGATGAAACGCGGAAAGCACACATTCGGACTCAAGGACAGGCGGAAGCTCGACATCTGCGCCGGCAATTCGCAGCATCGCCATATCGACTGCGCTTGCGTGTCAAGGATAAGGGACGAAGTGCGGCAAAGTGATGGTCACGGTCCTGCAAGAAATTCTCGATCTGGACGCTGTTTCCGGGCGAGGATGCTGCGCGCAACTTCCTGTGGCGCGCCGACGGGAATGGGCGCTTCTACATTCTCTCGCATCGCGCACCAGCGCAATCGAGCCTGTTCCGGCCGCTCGATACGAGCGAATTTACCCCCGTTCTGGCGCCGGGCGACCGCCTCTCCTTCGCCCTGCGGGCGAACGCGACGAAGGATCGGCGCGTCCCGAAGAATGAGCGCGGCCGCAGGCCCGAGCGCGGCGTCGACCTCGTGATGGATGCGCTGCACCGCACGCCGGGGCAGACGGTCCTCGGCTCCGATCGGCTGAGCGAGCGGCCCAGCCTGCGGATGAAGATAGCCGACCGGGTCGCGGCCGAGTGGCTCGCCACACAGGGGGACCGAGGTGGCTTCGCGCTCGAACGGGTACGCGTGGAGGACTACTCCGTTCGCCAGCTTCCTCGCGTCGGGCAAGGCCGCGTGACCTTTGGCCTGCTCGACTTGACGGGGATCCTGGTCGTGAAGGCGCCCGGCGCCTTCCTCTCAATGCTCGGCGCCGGCTTTGGCCGAGCGCGGGCGTTCGGCTGCGGGCTGATGCTAATTCGCAGAACCTGAGACGATGTCTCTCCCCGGTGCGGCGCCCCCGAAGCCCATCCCGCTGAAGGAGCGCGCTGCGCTGATCTTCGTCGAACGCGCTCGGCTCGACGTGAAGGATGGCGCTTTTGTCGCAATCGACGCGCACGGCAACCGCACCCACATCCCCATCGGCGGAGTCGCCTGTCTGATGCTGGAGCCGGGCGCGCGCATCTCCCACGCCGCGGTATCGCTCGCCGCACGGGCGGGGACGCTGGTGGTGTGGATTGGGGAGGCCGGCGTCAGGCTCTATGCCGCCGGCCAACCGGGCGGCGCACGTTCGGACAAGCTCCTGTGGCAGGCGTCCCTCGCGTTGGACCCTGTCGCCCGCCTGCGCGTAGTACGCGAGATGTATCGCGTGCGCTTTGATGAACAAGCGCCGATGAAACGCTCCATCGATCAACTGCGCGGCATCGAGGGCTCGCGCGTGCGCCGCACCTATGACCTGCTCGCCAAAAAGAATGGGGTGAGGTGGAAACGCCGCAGCTATGACCCCGGTAGCTGGGACTCCTCCGACGTGCCCAATCGTTGCCTCTCCGCCGCCACTGCCTGCTTGCATGGACTGGCCGAAGCCGCTGTCCTCGCAGCCGGATACGCCCCGGCCATAGGGTTTCTGCACACCGGCAAGCCCCTCTCGTTCGTCTACGATATCGCCGACCTCTGGAAGACCAGCACGGTCATACCAGAGGCTTTTCGTGTCGCCGCCGAGGCCCAGAAGGGCACCCTCGACATGCCCGTCGAACGTGCCGTGCTCTTGGCCTGCCGGGACCGCTTCCGCAGCACCGGCCTGCTCGCGAAGATCATCCCCCAGATCGAAGAGGTGCTGAAGGCCGGAGCGCTCCCAATGCCGCAACCCCCTCCCGAGGCGCGAGGCCCAGCCTTCGAGGACGAAACCGGAGACTCCGATGATGGTCATCGTGGTTGAGAGTGCGCCGCCACGCCTGCGGGGTCGCCTCGCTGTCTGGCTGCTGGAAATCCGCGCCGGCGTCTATGTCGGGCGATACTCCCGTAAGGTGCGCGAGCGTATCTGGAAAGACGTAGAAGAATTGATCGAGGAGGGCGACGCGGTCATGGCCTGGGCCGCGCCCACGGAGCAGGGCTACGATTTTGCCACCGGCGGCCGCAACCGCAGAATGCCGGTCGATTTCGATGGCCTGAAGCTGGTGGTGTTTGCACCCCAGGACTCTCCTGATTCTCCGCACTAGATGGCGTCGCCAAATCGAGTGTATTGCTCGGTAGCTCTTTTACAAGCTGTAAGCTCTCTGCATATCAATTGCTTGCAATTGGAGTGTTCCCCGCCCACGCGGGGATGACCCGTGCACTTATGGCTACCCGTTGACTGGTTCGACGGAACAATCGAGGAGATTCTGAGATGACAGCAGATGACGACAACACTATCAACCGGAGATCGACTGTTGCTTACCCCCTCATAGGGACCGCCCGTACGGTCGAGACTGCGCTGGCCCCGGAACCGGAACCGGAACGCTACGTCAGAGCCTCGGTCTACGAGTCGGAATTATGCCCTTGACAAAGCCCGATCCCATGTGTATTTTTGCTGCATGCGAATCTTTAAGAAAGCGTGTATTGACACGTGGAAGAGTTTTGGGTTGTCACTTGGAACCGTCATTGTGTTGGTTCTCGTTCCTGCGATATTTATTTTGCTACTCAGCTATATCGGAGAAGAAGAAAAGGCTAGTTCAGAAATGACGGATAATATTGTGATCGCTATCATATTCATATTGGTAGCTATCGTTCCAACATTCCTATGGAACTTGTTGATGGCGCCTTTTCGTCTCGAGGTAGAACGTTTAGACGAGAAGATCGATGAGTGCATCCACACAGATACTGTAGCTCCAGGTGAAGAACCCATAGAGGTAGATGTTTCATTATACCAAAAACACAAAAATCTATCATTGTCTCAGGCGGCTTGTTTGTGGTTTTCCATAGATCCTCATCAGGCAACAAAAGATCCAAGGATCAAGGTTATGTTAAGTCAGCTCAAGAATGCCATTATCGGCAAAGATTTGTCAAGTAATTGGGGGAGGGGGATTTCAGGGGTTCTGGAGACTTTTGCAGGAGTTCAGGAAAAGATCCCCGGAGACAATCAACAAGTGTCTATGACGGCCTTGCGCAGGTATGCAGAGAAAATTGGTGAAGTTCCATTATTCCTCTTGCATATACAACTTCCACCCGAGTCTGTTAATGACGAGGGAAACCGTGGAAGACTTAAGCCACCAACTCCCGATAAGTCAGATTCTTAGTGTCCATAATGCGGGCAAGGGTATCTTGGAATAGATTCGGGTTGTTCCGGTTGTTGAACCGCCATTCAAGCTCTTCGAGGTAGCGGTCCATGTGCTTCGCGCTCATCTTGTGGAACGCACCCATCAGGGAACGCTTGAATAGGCTCCAAACACCTTCTATGCTGTTGGTGTGAACTTCGCCAATGACCCATTGTTCGGCTGAATGGTTGACCGTCTCATGGCGCGTATTGTTGTCGGCAATTCCCAGGTAGGACTTCAATTCGTCCGTATAGATGGCCTCGGCTTCGTCCCGAACGGCGCGGCTAATGAATCCATGGAGCGTGTGACGTTTCACGTCGGAGATACGCTCGACCCGGACCTTGCCGCCTCGCTGGATGGCTCCTGCGACCCAAACCTTGTTGCCCTTGTAGGCACGGCCCTTGCCCTTCTTCTTGCCTCCCACAAGCGTTTCATCGACCTCTACCACTCCGAGAAGCGTAGGCCCCTCAAACGGATCATTGCCCATCGCCTCGCGGATGCGGTGGCACAGGTGCCAGGCCGTCCGGTAGGTTGTCCCAAGCGTTCTCTTCATCTGAAGGGCGGAAATCCCCTTCTTCGACTCGCACATCAGGTAGATCGCCAGGAACCACTTGCGAAGGGCAAGATGAGAATCGTGCATGATGGTCCCCGACATGACGCTGAACTGGTAGCCGCATGACTTACATTCCCATCGGCAGTGTTTGGGAAGAGGAAGAACGTCCATATCGCCGCAACGGGTGCAGGCGACACCATTGGGCCACCGGATATGCTCCAGGGCCTTTCGGCACTTTTTATCGCAGTTGAAGCGGTCCATCAAGGAAACGAGGTTCATGTCCATGGGTCAATCCCCCAAAGAGAAAGACGAACTGAAAAAGGAAGACCTCGAACTTTCGGGCCATGATTTTATGGAGAAGATATTCGGAAAACGGGTTATGAAGGAAGTAGACAAGATTGTGGGCGAAAGGTCGAAAGACGCTGAAGTGAACGATGAATCAGCCATACCCTAGAATATAGACCTTGTGGCCTACTTTGTCAAGGGCATAATTCCGCTACGAGTTGATGGACCGCCCCTGGGTTATTGGACACTCGGGTGAGGGTATTCGACCTCATGCGGCCTCCGCAACTTGAGCGAGTTTTTCCTGCCTTGCCTGGGCCGGCGTTCGGTAGCCGTAGCCCTCGAGAATCCAATGATGGTTATACAGGTTCTTGAACTCAAGCAACGCCCACCGCAGTTCCTCTACGGTGGCGAAAGAGCGCACCCACAGGAGATTCTCCTTCAAGATGCGGATGAACCACTCACAGTAGCCATTTCCCTCGGGCGCCCGCACGAAGCTGGGCGAACTGGTCATGCCCAGGTAGGCGATCTCCCGCTGAAAGTCATCGGACAGATAGGCGGGGCCGTGGTCGTGACGAACTTTAAGCCCCTCGGCGACGTCCGCCTCCAAGCCGGCGAAGCGCTCGGCGACCCCCTGCCGGATCGGCTCCAGGGCCTCGAAGCGGTTGCCGCTCTTGGCCGCATGGATCCCCACGCAGTCCACCGAGCAGTGATCCACCGCCACGAACACCGAGGCCATCCCCTCCTCGGTGGTCACCGTCGTCGTCATGTCCGTGCCCCACATTCGGTCGGGCCGCTCGGTGCGGATGGTCCCGTTGTGGGCCTTGGGACCTCGGGGTTTGCCCACCCGGTGGGGGGCCTGAAGCCCCGCCTCCCGCATCAGGCGACGCACCCGCTCCTTGCTGGTGCGGATGCCCGCGAAGCGCAGCCTCGCCCACACCTTGCGGTAGCCCTCGCCATGGAAGGGAGAGTCCTCCAGGACCTGCCGGATGTGGCCGAGGAGTTCCGCATCGGTGCACGGGCCCACAGGGCCGCGCTTATTGGGCGTGGGGCGTTCATGAACGGGGACCGCCTCTCGCCGCCGTTGCGCGTAGACCGTGGAGCGCGCCAAGCCCCAAAGGGCGCACACCCGCTTCAGGCCGTAAGCTCTGCCCGTGGAGGTGAAGCGGGCCTGACTCATCGCCTCCACCTCCTGCCGGCTAAAGGGCGGCCGGCCTCCAGGCGGTCGATCTTCTCCCGCAGGACCTCGCCCTCCATCGTGAGTTCGCCCACCTTGGCCTTGAGCCGGGCGTTCTCCTCGTCCCGCTCATCCGCCGGGCGGGCTTTGAGCGCCGCCTCGCCCGCGCGAAGGAACGCCTCGCGCCAGGCGGAAAGCCGAGCCGCTGTCGTGCCCAACTCGCGGCAGAGCGTCTCCAGGCTCTCGCCCCGCAAAAGACGCAGGACCGCCTCCCGCTTGCGCCTGGCAGGAGAACCGACCCCGCTCACTGCGATGCCCTGGGGCCTTGGCTCCGTTCGCCCTGCGGGCGCCCTCCGCCAAAGCCCCCTCTTGCTTTTGTTCGTTCATCGCGACACCCCTTTCTCCATGAATCATGGATCAATCGAGTGTCCAACAAAACCCTAGAGCGGGGGAGATCTTCTTATGCGAATGTCTCAAACAGGAACACTAAGTGCAGTACAAGTGGCCCTCTTTGGCGATTTGACTGTTGTCCGGGTTGATCATCGCTCCGGATTCAACGTGGTGAATCGCATACGTCCATCCCGATAAGAATTCGACGACTTTCCGCACGTTTGCGATTTTGCTTTCCGCGTCGACTCCGTGGATTTCGATGTAAAGCTTGGGTTTATGGTTTCTTATCGTTTCACTCATCCCGAGCAGGACATCCATTTCAAACCCTTCGACATCGATCTTGATCAGGTCCGGCTTCGGGAAGCGATGTGCGGCGGCCTGGCGATCCAGTGAATCGATTTCGACTTCTACGCTCCCCGCGCTCTTTTCATGGAGAATTTTCGCCTTCATCTCTTCTTGGAGGCTCGATGTCCCGGAATCCGTATCCCGGAAGGCCAGCGTCCTCCGGCCAGTTTCATTTCCGATGGCGACCTGCCGCGCTTCCACGTTGTCCAGCAGGTTGAGCTTTATCCTTTTCAGAAGCTTCTTATGGTTGTCGGGATGCGGCTCAAACGCGACGATCTTCCCCCCACCCCCACCCCCCCCGCTCCCGACGGCCCGGGAAAAAAAGAGGGTGTAATAACCTTTATACGCGCCCACATCGTAGATGGTTTGATCCCCCAACGCCAAAGTCATGAGAAACTTTGCATCCTCCGGCCTCAATCCTTTGGGCGCGCTCCTTCTATGAATCACGAGACAACTTCTGATCGCCGAGCGCCAAGCGGATCGGATCATTGCTTTCAACATGGCATCCCCGTTGAGCCGATGATGATCATTCTGAGAAAGAGGGGGGGAGGGGAGGGAGGGGGGCGTCGCCGCCTCGGACTATGAAACGGCTGTCTTGGGCGCGGCCCGGCTCTCCCGAATCTCGCCGACGGACCGCACGCCTTCCGCGTCCATCTTTTCGAGAAGCTGCCGGTTGACCCGCGCCGCGACGCCCGGACCCTGATAGACGAAGGCCGTGAAGGCGTTCACCGCGTCCGCGCCGGCTTCCAGAAGGCGAAAGACGCCCGCGCCATCGGACGCGCCGCCCGACATGCGGATCGTGAATCCCTCTCCCGCAACGGCCCGCAGCTCCCGGACGACTTCGAGGGTGTTCTCCAGGCAGGGCGGCCCCGTCAGGGAAACCTGCCGTTTCGAGAGCCGGCCGTCCTCGACCCGGAGGTTCCCCGCCGCGGTGACGCCCTCCAGTCCGGCCTCGACGGCCGCCCTCGTCATGTCCAGCGCCCGCCGCCAGCTCTCTTCCGTCGAGCGAAGGGGGAGCTTTGTGAGGAGGGGCTTCGCGCGCTCCGCCATGATGATCTTCATGGCCTTGACGATGCCCTCCATCCGGGCCAGCTCGCCCTCCACCCGGACGTTGGGGCAGGTCAGGTCCAGCTCGACGGCGTCCACATAAGGCTCCACCGCCCGGAAGCAACCCAGGATCCCTTCGATGGTGAACCCGCCCACGTTCGCGATGACCGGGGGTCCGCCGGCCGGATGAGACGCGCGATGCCGCCGCAGGTTCCGCACGGCGTACGCCAGCCCCCGGGAAGGGAGCCCCATGCAGTTGAGCAGCGCCCGTTCTTCCGGCCGGCGGCTCAGCCGGGGCCTGGGGTTCCCCTCCCTGGGCGCCGGCATGATGGCCCCCACCGTGACGCTCCCGAAGCCGAGGTGGGCGAGGCCCGGAAGGGCGAGAGCGTCCTTGTCGAACCCGGCCGTCAGGCCGAAGGGGCTGCTCTGCCGAAGGCCCGCAACCTCGGTTTCCAGCCGGGGGTCGGCGACCCGATATCTCCCCGCCTGGAGACGCCACGGCAGTTCCACGGAGAGAGCCCGCTTGCCCAGGTTGTGGGCGGTCTCGGCCGGGAGACAAAACAGCGCGGGACGGAGAACGCGCTCGTACAGACCCATGACTTCTCCCTCCTGGGACAGCGGATGGAGGACTACCCGCCCGCCGCCGCTCGCCGGGATTTGACGCCCAGGTCCCGGACGGACTTTACGCCGGCCTCGTCCATTTTCTTCAGGAGCTCGCGGTTCATCGCCGCCGCCGCGCCCGGACCCCGATAGATGAAGGCCGTCAGGATGTTGACCGCGTCCGCGCCGGCCTCCAGGAGACGGAAGACCGATTCCCCGTCGGTGGCGCCGCCGGCGATCCGGATGGCGAGATCATCGCCCACCGCGCTTCGCAGGTCCCGGACGATGCGTAGAGAGTTCTCGAGCAGGGGTTTTCCCGCCAGGGCGCCCTTGCCGAGCGCCAGCCGCGCGTCCTCGGCCGGGAGTCCACCCGCCGGCGTCACCCCGTCCACCCCGTATTTCGCGGCCACCTCGCACAGGGCGAGGGCCTTTCGCCAGTTCTCGTCCGAGAGCCGCAGCGGCAGTCTGAAAAACAGGGGCTTGCGCCGCTGCGTCACGAGCCGTTCCACGAACCGCGAGATTCCATCCATGGTTTCGAAATCCCCCCGCTCGGTCACGTTCGGACAGGTCAGGTCGAACTCGACGGCGTCCGCCAGGGGCTCCACCGCCTCGTGTCCGGCGAGCACCTCCTCGACCGTGAGGCCGCCCACGCTGACGATCAGGGGAGGACGACCCTCACCGGGGGGATGGGCCGCCCGAAACCTTCGCAGCTTGCGGACCGCGCGGTCCAGCCCTTTCGATGGAAGCCCCATGTGATCGATGACGGCCATCCGCTCGGGCAGGCGCACCAGCCGGGGCTTCGGGTTCCCCTTTCTGACCCCGGGCATGATGGTGCCGACGGTGAGGCTGCCGAAGCCGAGGTGGGCCAGACCGGGGAGGGCGTCGGCGTCCTTGTCCAGTCCCGCCGCCAGACCGATGGGGTTGGCCTGCCGCAGCCCGCCCACCTCCATCTCCAAGCGGGGATCGCAGGTTTGAAACCGGCCCGACAGAAGACGCCACGGGGCCTCCGCCGCCAGGGCCCGCTTCGCCAGGTCGTGCGCCCGCTCGGCGGAGAGCCGAAAGAGCGCCGGCCGGATCAGGCTTTCATAAACCCTCACGTCTTTCCCCCTCTTTCCCATCCACGGGTGCCGGCCCATGGTATCCTTTCCGGCGTCCCCGATTCAACCGGGGAATGCCCTCGCCGGGAGACGCCGACCTCGATTAGAATGTTCGCATGGAACGGGAAGCGAAGCCCCGGGCGGGCGTCCTGTACATTGTGGGAACCCCCATCGGGAATTTGGAAGACATCACACTGCGGGCGCTGAAGACCCTCGCGGAGGCCGACCTGATCGCGGCGGAAGACACGCGCCGCACCCGAAAGCTCCTGTCCCGGTGCGAGATCGCCGGAAAACGGCTGGAGAGCCACCACGATCACAACAAGGAAGCCCGGACGCCCGGCCTCCTCCGGCGGCTGGAACAGGGAGAGAGCGTGGCCCTGGTCACCGACGCCGGGACCCCCGGTCTCTCGGACCCGGGCTACTACCTGGTGAAACGGGCGATAGAGGCCGGGATTGACGTGGTCCCGATTCCGGGGCCTTCGGCCCTGACCGCCGCGCTTTCATCGAGCGGGCTCCCCACCGACCGCTTCGCCTTCGAGGGGTTTCTGCCGGTCAAGTCCGGCAGAAGACAGAGGCGTCTCGAAGAATTGTCCCGCGAGACCCGGACGGTTGTTCTCTTCGAGTCGCCCCACCGGATCGCAAAGCTCTTATCGGAGTTGGAGGAGCGGATGGCCGGACGGCAGGTTGTCATCGCCCGGGAATTGACGAAGATCCACGAGGAGTTCCTTCGCGGAACCGTGCGGGAAGTGGCGGAAAAGATCGGCCGGAGGAAGGCGAGGGGGGAGTACGTCGTCCTCATCGCGCCCGAGAAAAACAGGGACGATTGAGGATCTAAGCGTGGAATCTTTGTTTGCGGGGCTGGGTCTGGGATGGAACGCTGTCCTCTTTGCGGCGGGCGCCGCCCTGATGGTCTGGGGAGCGGTGAAATTTTTGGACGGAGCGGTCTTCATCTCCCGCGCGGCCGACATCCCCAAGGTGGTCGTCGGCGCGACGATTGTCAGTCTCGCCACGACCTTTCCCGAGTTCGCCGTCTCCTTCAGCGCGGCCTTCCTGGGCAAGCCCCTCCTGGCCGTGGGGAACGCGGTCGGCTCCTATCTGTGCAACATCGGCCTGGTCGTCGGTCTCTCGGCCCTGGTGGGGACGATTGCCGTGACGCGGCGGATCTTCATGAGGCAGGCCCTGTTCGCCTTGGGGGCGGCGGCCGCGCTGTGGGCCGCGGCCCTGGGCCGGGAATCCGTCGGGCGGCCCGTGGGCATCATGTTCATCCTGGGGGCCGTCGCCTTCCTGGTTTACAATTGGCGTCTGTCCTCGGCCGGGGACGGCCCGAAAGAGGAAGCGCCGAAAGTCGAGAAGGCTGAATGGGTCCGGCAGGGTCTTTGGTTCCTCGTCGGCGCGGCGTCGGTGGGCGCGGGAAGCATTCTGCTCGTCCAGAACAGCGCGCAGATCGCCCGCCACGCGGGGGTCTCGGATCTCATCATCGGCCTGACGATTGTCGCGGTGGGGACGTCCCTTCCCGAGATCACCCTGGCCGTCGCGTCGATGATCAAGGGCCATATGGACATGAGTCTGGGGAACATTCTGGGGGCGAACGTCCTGAACGTTTTCTGGGTCATGGGGGCCAGCGCGATCGTGATCCCGCTGCCCATCGTCGAGCAGAACCGGGTTCTGGATCTCCCTTTCACGCTCTTGATGATCATCGCGCTCCTGGTGTTCGGGTTGTCGGGCCGCGGTGTGAGCCGGATGAAGGGCGGAATGTTGACCGGAATGTACCTGGTGTATCTGGCGTTGATGGCCGTCTTTTTTCTGGGGTGATGAAGCGGGTGGGCTCTCTCGACGAAGTCTCTGAAGAGATTGAGGGGCCGGCCGCCTGGCTCGCGGAAAGCCGGTTCGCCGTCGCCATGACCGGGGCCGGTCTGGGAACGGAATCGGGCATTCCGGACTTCCGCTCTCCCGGCGGGATCTGGACGCGGCTGGATCAGCGGGATTTCACTTACCGCCACTACGTCGGCAACCTCGATTCCCGCGTCCGCTACTGGCGGATGACGCCCGAGTATTACGCCCAAAACCTGCGGGCGGTCCCCCACGGCGGACACCGCGCGCTGACGGACCTGAACAGGAAGGGCGTCCTCCGGAGGGTCGTTACACAGAACACCGACGGACTGCACCAGAAGGCCGAGTTCCCGGAAGAGGACCTCATCGAGATCCACGGCACCTCCCACTGGGTGATATGCCTGGATTGCGGGATCCGGGAAACCCGCGAGGCCGTCAACCGCCGGGTGGCGGCAGGGGATCTTCCGCCGAATTGCCCGTCGTGCGGGGGCATCCAGAAGACCGACGCCGTTTTTTCGGCGAGGGCATTCCCCGCGACCGGATGGACCGGGCCGTTGAGTGGACGAACCGGGCGGACGTTTTCCTGGTCGTCGGCACGTCCCTGGCCGTCCAGCCGGCGGCCGGCCTTCCGGCCCGGGCGAAGGCCCGGGGGGCCAGGCTGATCATCGTCAACCGGGAGGAAACCCCGCTGGACGTCGAGGCGGACGCCGTCCTGGCCGGAGACGCGGGCGAGATCCTCCCGCGCCTGGCGCGGGCGGCCGTCTCCCTGCGGTCCCGGTAAGCCGAACCCCTGAGGGTCCGGTTTTGGGATCTACGGCCACGATTTATGGAAGGGGCCGTCCCCCCCCTCCCCCCTCCCCCCCGCCCCCCCTTGGAGGGTAGATGAAGGTTATCGCCGCTGAGTTCGAGAAATCGGTTGTCCACGGGAAGGACTGTCCCAAGGACCCTCTGGCCGAGGTCGCTTTCGCCGGCCGGTCCAACGTGGGGAAGTCCTCCATGATGAACACCCTCATGGGCCGCAAGGGGCTTGTGAAGACCAGCTCGACGCCGGGCAAGACGCAGACCCTGAATTTCTTCCGGATTCGGACGGGCGGGGGGGGGAAAGGGGGCGGGACGGAGTTCCGGTTCGTGGACCTTCCGGGCTACGGCTACGCCAAGGCGCCGGAGCGGGTCCGGCAGGCCTGGGGAAAGATGGTCGAGTCGTATCTGGAGGTCCGGGCGCCGCTTCAAGGGGTCGTCGTCATCCTGGACATCCGGCGCGGCGCCGGGGACATGGACCGGGACCTGCTCGAATGGCTCGCCTCCAAAGGGATGGCGGCCCTCGTGGTGTTGACCAAGGCGGATAAGCTCTCGGCTTCCAAGCGCGCGGCCGCGTCGGCCCGGGTGAGAAAGGACCTGTCCCTCGGCCCCGAGGACCCGGTGACGTTCTCCGCCGCCAACGGGATGGGAAAGGACGCGCTCTGGCGAAGGCTCGGGCCGTGGGTGAGGAGCCCGGCGGGTTTTTCCCGGGGATGAAGCGGAATCATCTTTCCGAATGCGGTCTTCGAAGACGATTGGGATTGAAAAATGAGCGACTTGTTGTTCGGCACGGCCGGGGTCCCCGCCAGCACGGGGGGCAAGAAGGGCACGCTGGACGGGGTTCGGCGCATCCGGGAGCTGGGCCTCGACTGCATGGAGGTGGAGTTCGTCCAGGGCGTCCGCATGAAGGAAAAGCTGGCCCGCGAGGTCGGTGAGACGGCGCGGGAGAACGACGTGGCCCTCTCCGTCCACGGTCCGTACTGGATCAACCTGAACTCCCTGGAGCCGGAAAAGGTCGAGGCCAGCCGGGAGCGCATCCTGAACTCCGCGCGGATCGGCCATTTCTTCAGTGCGCGGGGCGTGGCCTTTCATCCGGCGTTCTACATGGGGGGCGCTTCCAAGGAGGTCTATCCGAAGGTCAAAAAGCACCTGCGCGAGCTCACCGTCCAGCTTCGCAAGGAAAAGGTCGATGTCGGCCTGGACCCCGAGACGACGGGAAAGGGCTCCCAGTTCGGCTCCCTCGATGAAACCCTCCGTTTGGCCAAAGAGATCAAAGGCGTCCGGCCCTGCATCGATTTCTCCCACGTCTACGCCCGGAACACGGGAAAGTACAATAGTTACGCGGAATTTTGCGAAATCCTGGAATCCGTGCGGACCCGGCTTGGGGACGCGGGCCTCCAGGACATGCACATCCACCTGTCGGGCATCGAGTACGGCCCCAAGGGCGAAAGGAACCACGTTGTTTTGAAAGAGACCGTCTTCGACTACGCGGGCGTTCTCAAGGCGCTGAAGGATTTCCGCGCGGGCGGCCTCCTCATCTGTGAAAGCCCCATCCTGGAAGAGGACGCGCTCCTCATGCAGAAGACCTATCGGGATCTGTGAGACCTCCGGCCGCGCGGACAATCCCGAAACCGATGGCGGCCCGGGGCGGAAATGGCGGCCCGTTGACAGACCTCCCGGGCGCTCATATATTGGATAAAATTGCTTTGGATTCACCGATAGCCCTTCGTTCTTGGGAATTTAGACGGGCGGGGGGAGGGGCGGAGCCCCCGGCCGGGGCGGCCCGCGGCGATCCCTTCATGCCCCGCGAATATTCCCGGTAAGGACCCGTAACATGGAAGTGTTCGATGTGGTGGTCATCGGCGGCGGACCCGCGGGTCTATGCGCCGGCCTGTACGCCGGCCGGGCCAAGCTGAAGACCGTCGTTCTGGAAAAGGGCGTCCCGGGCGGACAGATCGTCAACACCGGGGACGTGGAGGACTATCCGGGCTTCGAGCACATCATGGGACCGGAGCTGGCCCAGAAGATGGAGGAGCACTGCAAGAAGTTCGGGGCTGAGATCCGGATGGAAGAGGTCCTCGAAATCTACTGCGACGGCGAGGACCGCGTCACCCGGACGGACGAGAACGAGTACCGCTCCAAGGCCGTGATCCTCTCGGCGGGCGGAAGCCCGATCTACCTTGAAATACCGGGCGAGAAGGATTACTGGGGCAAAGGCGTCTCCTACTGCGCAATTTGCGACGGCGCTTTCTTCCAGGACGAGGTGATCGCGGTCATCGGCGGCGGCGACGCGGCGGTGGAGGAGGGCCTGTTCCTGACCAAGTACGGGAGCAAGGTCCCCATCATCCACCGGCGCGATCAGCTCCGCGCCACGAAGATCATCCAGGAACGGGCCTTCAACTCGGAGAAGATGGAATTCATCTGGGATACGGTTGTTGAAGAGATCGTCGGCGATGATAAAGAGGTGAAGCACCTCAAGCTCAAAAACGTCAAGACCGGCGAGACCGGCCAGCTGGACGTGGGCGGAGTCTTCATCTTCATCGGGTTCACGCCGAACAGCGGCCTTGTCCGGGAGCCGTTGGACAAGGACGAAAACGGCTACTACATCACCGACGATACGATGCAAACGAATATTCCGGGCATTTACGCCGTCGGAGACGTCCGGACCCAGGTTGCCCGGCAGCTCACCACCGCCGTCGGGGACGCGACCACCGCGGCCGTCGCGGCGGAGAAGTACATCGAATCGCTCCATGACAAGGAGGCGGCCTCGACAAGCTCCGTGTAAACCGGGGCCGGCTTCGCGCGGGCCGCGCGGCGGCCCGGACGAGCCTTCGACGGCGCGATCCGCCGAAAGGGCGGGGGGGGAATCCCGATGCTTCAAAAAGTCATGAACACCCTGTTCCTGGGAGACATCCGCAAGGGACTGGCAACGACCTTCAAGCACCTGTTCAAAAAGCCCATCACGCTCCAGTACCCGGTGGAGCGGTACGATCTTCCCAAGGGCTCCCGGGGCGTCCTCGCCCTGACGAAGGACGAGAACGGCGAGGCCTACTGCATCGGATGCCTGCTCTGCGAGATCGCCTGTCCGACGGACTGCATCACCATCCAGCCCATCGGGAAAGGGAAGGAAAGACGGGCCAAGGAGTTCCTCATCGACTTTTCGCGCTGCATGTGGTGCGGCCTCTGCGTGGAAGCCTGCCCGACCGATCCCAAGTCCATCGTCCATTCCCCGCACTATGAGATGGCGACCGATAACCGAAGGGAGCAGACGCTGAACATGGAACAGCTCCTGGAGGTTCTCGAATGGGAAACGGTGGAGTATAAGAACTGATCCTCCTTCCTTCTGTCTGACACAATCCGGATTTCAACGCATGTCGCCCATCGATCCAGACAAGCTTGTCCGCCAAACGGCCACCCTTGAAGAGATCAAGAAAGGCCGGGTTTCCGACGTTTATTTCGAGCGGACGCTTCAAATCCTCAAGGCCAAGGGGATCCGGAAGCGGGTTCGCGCCGAGTTCGCGGCCAAGGGGTTCCCGCGTGGGTGGACGTGGGCGGTGTTCACCGGCCTGGAAGAATGTCTCGAGTTGTTCCAGGGTCTCCCGATCAACGTCCGGTGCATGGAAGAAGGCACGGTCTTTCATCCCTTCCAGCCGGTTCTGGAGATCGAGGGCGATTACACCGATTTCGGCGTATATGAAACGGCCATCCTCGGCTACCTGTGTCAGGCCACGGGAATCTCCACCAAGGCTGCGCGGTGCCGCATCTTGGCGAAAGAGCGGCCCCTCATCATGTTCGGCGCCCGGCGGATTCATCCGACCATCGCCCCGATGGTGGAGCGCAACGCCTATGTCGGCGGCTGCGACGGCGTGGCGGCTGTCAAGAGCGGTGAACTCATCGGCAAGCCGCCATCCGGGACGACGCCGCACACCCTGATGCTGATCATGGGGGACGCCGTGACGGCCATGAAGGCCTACGACGAGGTGGTTGAACCCGCCGCCCGGCGCGTCGCGCTCGTCGACACATTCGCCGACGAAAAATTCGAGGCGGTCCGGGTGGCCGAGGCGCTCGGCGGCCGCTTGTCGGCCGTCCGGTTGGATACCCCGTCCTCCCGGCGGGGGGACTTCATCCAGATCCTTCAGGAAGTCCGCTGGGAGCTGGATCTGCGCGGGCATCAAAAGGTTCAGCTCTTTGTGAGCGGCGGCCTCGACGAGGCGGCGATCGCCGATCTCCATCCGTTCGTCGACGGGTACGGCGTGGGGACCAGCATCAGCAGCGCGCCGGTCATGGACTTTTCGATGGACGTGGTGGAGATCGATGGAGAGCCGATGGCCAAGCGGGGAAAGGCCTCCGGGGCCAAGACCGTTTTGAGGACGCCCGGGACGCTGGAAGACGAGGTTGTTCCGCTGAGCGATGTCGCCCGGCGGCAAGCCGGCGGCCGGGTCGAGGATCTGTTGACCCCCTTGATCGAGAACGGACGCCTGGTCCGGCCAATTTACACCGTGCACGAAATCCGTGACAGGGTCCTGGCCCAGCTCAAACGAATTCCCGCGTTCGAGCCGGGCCATTAAGATGAATTCAGAGACTCCCGAAAACATTCTGGCGTCCGCCCGGGAGGCGCTCGACCGGGCCCGGCGGCCCCTCATCACCACCCACGTCAATCCCGACGGAGACGGTTTGGGCTCCGAGTTGGCCCTGCACCGGTTCCTGTGGGAGCGCGGGAAGCAGACGGTCATCCTGAACGCGTCCCAGACGCCTCTCTTTTACGGATTCCTGGATCCGGACGGTCTCATTCAGTCCTATCAATCGGGCGAGCCGCTGCCCGGGGAGGTGGATCTGTTGGTCGCGCTGGACTACGGCAAGTGGGAGCGGCTGGGGCCGATGACCCAGACCGCTTCGAAGTCCGGTCTGCCCGTTCTCTGCATCGACCACCATCCCAGCGAGGGAGGAGAGAGTTTCGGGGACCCGCAGGTGATCAACCAGCATGCCTGCGCGACCGGCGAGATCATCTACGACCTGTTGAAAAGCTACGAGGGCTCCTCCCCCCCCCCCCCCCTGTCGCTCCCGGTGGCCGAGGCGCTCTATGCGGCCATCATGACCGACACCGGCTCCTTCCGGTTCAGCAACACCAACGGCCGGACCCACCGGATCGCCGCGGAGCTGCTCGATCTCGGCGTCAAGCCCCAGACAACGTACTCCAACATCTATGAGTCCACCCACCCGGCCAGACTCCGCCTGCTGGGATTGACCTTGAGCGGGCTGAAGCTGTCCGCCGACGGGCGGATCGGCTGGATCGCCGTGACGCAGGAGATGCTGAAATCGGCGGAGGCCCGGCCGGAGGATACGGAGGACTTCGTCGATTTCCCGCGAAGCCTGGACGGCGTGCAGGTGAGCGTCCTGTTCATCGAGCTTCCCACGGGGATTATCCGGACGAGCCTGCGCTCCAAGGGGCTGATCCGCGTCAACCGGATCGCCATGTCACTCGGGGGCGGGGGGCACCCGTTCGCCGCCGGGATTCGTGTGCAAGGCCCGCTGGAGGAGGCGGTCCCCCGCGTCCTGCGGCCGCTCGAGGAAGCCGTCCGGACGGCGATGGACGACGGGCTCGCGGGAGAGAATCCGCCGGCCCCCGCCAAGCCGGAGGATGCGGCCGATTCCCGGTCGGAAAAGGCCTGAGCGCCTTTCCTTGACTTTGAAAACAGCGGGCGTCATATTTTCCGAGGGTTGAGCGCAAAGGCGCGGTCTTTGCGGATTTGACTCGAGGGACGCCCGAGGGGCGAACGCTCCCCACGATTCCCCGGTAGCTCAGTTGGCAGAGCGGGTGGCTGTTAACCACCATGTCGCTGGTTCGAGTCCGGCCCGGGGAGCCAGAAATCATTTTTTTATGTTCCTGTAAGTGCCCGGAATCCCTTATTACATAGGGGTTTCGGGCTTTTTTATGTTCTTGACACGTTTCCCACATTCCTATATATTCCCACATTTAAAGAGGTAATAATTGTGGGAAAAAGGGGAAACGGTATGGGCAGACTCAATGCTGCAAAGGTCAAGGCCATAAAGGAGCCGGGGCGCTACTCTGACGGCGGCACACTTTTTTTGAGCGTTGCGCCCGGTGGATCGAAGTCCTGGGTGCAGCGGCTTGTCGTCAACTCCAAGCGCCGGGATATCGGCTTGGCGGTTTCCCGCTGACTTCGTTGGTCGAAGCGCGGGAGAAGGCATTCGCCAACCGCAAACTGGCACGGGCCGGAGGCGATCCGCTTGCGGCGAAGCGGCGGGCCAAGGTGCCATCCTTCCGGGAGGCGGCGAAGAAGACCTTCGATGCGAACCGCCCACGCTGGCGCAGTGAACGTGTCGCCTTGAAGTGGTGGCAAGGGATGGAGCGGCACGCCTTCCCGATCCTTGGCGATACACGCCTTGACCGGATCGGCCGGGAGGACGTGTTGCGCGTGCTGACGCCGCTGTGGACCAGCCGACCCGAACAGGCCCGCAAGCTGCGCCAGTGGATACGCACCACACTGGGCTGGGCGCAAGCGCACGGTTACATCGAACACAACATCGCAGGCGAGGCCATCGACGGTGCGTTGCCAGCCCAGCCAGCCGTGAAGGAACACCTCCGCGCCCTGCCCTATCGCGAGGTAGCCGGGGCGCTAGAGACCGTGGATGCATCGCGGGCATCGCTGTCCGCGAAACTGTGTTTGCGGTTCACGGTTCTGACGGCGGCGAGGTCGGGCGAGACGCGGGGAGCGTTGTGGTCTGAAATAGACCTGGACGCGCGCGAGTGGCGCATTCCGGCAAACCGCATGAAGGCCGGTGTCGAGCATCGCATCCCGCTATCCGATGCTGCGTTGGAAGTGCTCGAACAAGCGCGACCGTTGCGCAACGATTCGGACCTGATCTTTCCCTCGCCCGTGAGGCGGGGCCGTCCACTCTCCGACATGGCCTTGACCAAGGTTCTGCGGGATACCGGGCTGTCTGAGCGGGCAACCGTTCACGGCTTCCGGTCGAGCTTCAGGGATTGGTGCGCGGAGACCGGGAAGCTGCGAGAGATTGCCGAGGCAGCGTTGGCGCACGTGGTGGGCGGTGTCGAGGGGGCTTATTTCCGAAGTGACCTTTTCGAGAAGCGCCGCCGGCTGATGGATCAGTGGGCTTCGTATTTGACCGGCAGCCGGGGGAAGGTGATCAAGCTCCATGGATGAGAAGAGGAAAACCGCTTGGAAGGAGGCTATCAAGAAGAAAAGGAGCGTTTCGATATCGGAGAGTCAGGGCAATGAGATCACACCGAAGGAGAACGATGCATTGCTTCGCGAGGGGATGTTCGGTGTGAAAAACAAGGATGCCCTGGAAGAAGCCGTTCTCTTCCTGCACTATTTCTTTCACGGGTTAAATGTTGACCCCTTGCCTTGGCTCGGAGAGTCAATTGCTCATCATTGGTTCGAGCTCCGCGATTGGGATCGGAAATGGGGTAAGGACTACAAGGAACGGGCTGACAGATTGTTACGGGAGTACATCGCCGCGGACGACTTCGACCATTGGGCGGCATTGAACTTGATTGCCGAACGCTTGCACCGAGCTCGCGTACCTTTTCCCGATGCATTGGCGGACTGGGCCGCCGACGTTCACGCCCGCCTTCAGGCCGGCACACTAAAGCCGCCTGCCAAGGAGCAGGGCCACAAAGGGGACCCCCCATATGCGAATGAAGACCGTAACGGTCTTTACTTCGCGGCGAACGATTGGCTCGAGCACTTTGGCATGAAAAACGCCACTGACCGAATCGGCGTGATCGCCGAATGGATCGGTGACGATGAATCTGTCGTTAGGAAGGGGCTTACCAAGTGGCGGAAAGGCAACTGGCGACGAGCACCTTGGCCCACATTTCCCTCCGACTAATTTTGAGACACTAAAAATTTATAGCGTCCTCGGAACTTTCTGGAAGGCGGGCGATATTCAGGGAAAGCATCGGACTTCCAACATGGAGGGAAAAAAATGACGGAAATTTTGCTTTCCCGAATCGAAGTCGAACGCCGCACCGGTCTTGGCCGGAGCTCGATCTACCGGCTCATGCGAGATCGCGATTTTCCCGAGCCCATCCGCGTAGGCCAAAGGGCGGTTCGCTGGAAGGAGAGCGAGCTCGATGCATACCTCGACTCCCGCCCGCGCGCCACCGGCGAAAACGGCGACGGTGAAAAATCATGAACGAACCGGCTACGAAATTCGATTCCCATTCTCTCCCTATAGATGAGAATGGGAATCGAATTGAATATCGACCGCCGAGGGAAGGTTTTCATTTCATCTCTGCGGCCGAAATGCTCATTCGAGTGTATCCCGAGATTTCATGGCTCGTTGCGGGACTCCTTCCAGTCGGAGGACTCTCAATCATGACGTCGCGGCCCAAGATCGGTAAATCGACATTAGCGCGGTGCCTGGCAATGTGCGTTTCGCGCGGTTCTCACTTTCTTGGCCGTCTGGCCACCAAAGGGCGCGTTCTCTATTTGTCTTTAGAGGAGATTGAATCGCGGGTGTCGGCGCACTTCCGCGCCTTGGGGCTGATGGAATCGGATGACATTCACGTTCACTTCGGCCCACCACCGCAGAATGGCGTCCGGTGGCTGAATGCCGCGATAAAGGAATACGAACCGGACCTTTGCATCGTCGATCCGATCGCTCATTTGGTGAACGTGCGGGATTTGAACGACTACGCTCAGGTGACTACCGCCCTTCGGCCGTTCCTAAATATGGCTAGGGAAAGCGGCTCGCACGTCATGCTGCTCCACCACAATACGAAATTAGGAGGCGATCAAGGACGCGAAATTTTGGGCTCCACGGCCTTGTTCGGCATCGTCGACTGTGCAATTTCACTTGACCAAGATCGCCGAACGCGAAACTTTTATGTCCGTCAACGATATGGGGATGACTTAGAACCGACGGAACTGTCCATGGACGCAAAGGGTTTGGTCACCGCGGGCCGGAGCGTAGCGGCTCTTTATTCAATGGAATTGGAGGACGAGATTTTTAAATTCCTCGAAGGCCGGACGGAGCCAGCCGACGCGGACACCATCCGCGAGGCGGTCGGGCGGAAGGCGGCCACGGTGAAGGGAAAGTTGCGCGGAATGATGCAAACGGAACGGGTGAAGCGTACGGGAACGGGGCGGAAAGCGGCTCCATATTTGTATGCCCTTCCCTGACTCATGCAGGGGGAGGAATAGAATACAACAGAAAGGAGAGAGACATGGACAACCTTCATAAGGGGCAATACCGGGTGAGTGTTTGGTCGGAACTTCCCAAACCGGGCGAACAGGTTCGCGACGGCCATGCGGTGGATCGGCTCCGTGAGAAAGTCGACTGGTACGGCCCGCGTTACTTCGACGCCGAGACGGAAGCACGGGCCGAGGCCGAGAGACTTCACGATGCGCTGGTAGATCTGCAATCTGACCTGCCTATGCGCATCGTCATCATCGCCGAGGAAAGGTGCAGCGGCCGTGTGCTGGACAACCGGCTGGTTGACGGCTGACCAAAATGGCACCGGCAAAAAGCTGAAACGGGGGAGGTTTCGGAGGGTGGAGACAAACCGCAACACATATCCTTAAAGAGGGAGGAAAATCATGCCAGACCCAAACGAAGTCCTTGCCTATAAAGCCATGTCAGCGTTCTTCGGGGCAATTGCAACCACGATCATAGGAATTGATGCACTTTTGCCAGAACGTCGGACAACGGCGAATTTCATTCGTGTTCTTGATGAACTGCTTGCGGATTTGCCGAATCGTTTCAAGGGAAAAGCGATAGAAGGCCGTGTGCAGGTGCTTCGAAAAAACCTAGAAATTGATATGGACAAGGTGAGACGTATAGCCGAACGCTTCGAAAGAACCCGCAGTGACTCCACAGACGAAGACGATAGCTGATTACATCGAGGGCCTGGTAATCGGCCAGGGCCGCCGGGTCGGGGAGCGCTTTCGATTGCTCCCCTGGCAACGGCGGTTTTTGTCCGGGGCCTTCGGCCAGCCGGATAACGCCGCGCTTTCGATGGGCCGGGGCAACGGCAAGACCACGTTCGCGGCGGGGATCGCTTGCGCGGCGGTGGACGTGGACGGGCCGCTTGTCGAGCCGATGGCGGAATGCTTGCTTGTCGCAAGTAGCTTCGACCAGGGCTTGATCGCTTTCCGTCACATGCTCCATTTTCTTCAGCCTTCCTTCGAGAAACACGGCGTCGGCGGCCGTGGTCGATTCAGGATTCAGGATTCAGCGAACAGGGCGACGATATCAGACCGCAAGACCGGAGCGATGGTCCGGGTTCTTGGGAGCGATCCGCGCCGGTTGCACGGGGCCGCGCCGAAGCTGTTGTTGCTTGATGAGGTGGCCCAATGGCCGCCTGAGCGTGTCGGGCCGATGCTGTCCGCGCTGAAAACCAGTCGGGGCAAGATACCGGACAGCCGGGCGCTATGGATTGGGACCCGACCCGCTACGCCGGATCATCCGTTTCAACGGGCGCTCGATGGGCACGGCGTCGGCTTTGCGCTGTCCTACGCAGCGGGGAAGGATGATCCGCCGTTTCAGCGCCGGACCTGGAAGCGGGCGAATCCGGGCCTTGACCATTTGCCGGACCTGGAGGCCGTGATCCGCAGCGAGGCCGAAGACGCGAAGCGGGACGAGTCGGCCATGCAATCTTTCCGGGCGTTGCGCTTGAATCAAGGCGTGTCCGACGTTGCAGTTTCCGTTCTCATTGAGGCGGAAACGTGGAAAGCGGCGGAAGCGTTGCCGACGCCGGAAACGCGGGCGAAGGGATACGTTCTCGCGTTCGACCTGGGCCAAAACGCGGCGATGAGTGCGGCGTCGGCATACTTCCGGGATGGGACGCTTGAGGCGTGCGCGTGCTTCCCGGAGGTTCCGAGCCTGGCCGAACGGGGCCAGGCGGACGGCGTGGGGGGCCTGTATGAGCAAATGGCCGAACGCGACGAGCTTTTCCAGGCGGGCCGTAGGGTGTCCGATATACCGGCGCTGATTGCGGAATCTCTGAGGCGGTGGGGTCGTCCGGCGGCGATTGCCTGCGACCGTTGGCGGCTCGCTGAATTGAAGCAACATCTTGAGGCCGCTTCGTTTCCGTTGGCGGAAGTTATCGAGCGGGGCCAGGGATTCAAGGACGGCGGCGCGGACGTGCGAGACTTCCGCAAGGCCGTTCTCGGAAACCAGGTGCGGCCCACGAAATCCTTGTTGCTTCGAGCCGCCTTGTCCGAGGCGCGGGTGACGGGCGACCCGAGCGGAAATTGGAAATTGAGCAAGCACGTCCAGGGCGGCCGCCGGGCGAACGCGAGGGATGACGCGGCGGCGGCGGCGATCATCGCGGTGGCCGTGGGCTTTCGACGGTGGGCGCATGGGACGAACAGGCCGCGCCGGTGGCGTTACCGGGGCGCGGCTTGAGCCGTCACCATGTCAAGCTGAATCCCCGCCGATGGGCCGCTGTGAGGCGGCAGGTCCTTGAGAGAGCCGGCTGGCGATCGGAGCGGTCGGGCAAAGCTGGTCGACTAGAAGTGGATCATATCAAGCCCCTTGATCGAGGCGGCGATCTCTACGACCTGAGCAACCTTCAAGTCCTCACCCGAAGAGAGCACATCAAAAAGACTTCATCTGAAAACCGAAGGAAACCGACCCCAGCGGAAGCTGCGTGGGCGGAAGCGGTAGCGGAATTGATAGACGGATGATATATTATTACGTGTAGTTCCTTCCGAAGGTTCTAGTTTCCCTGGAGAGAGACGAAATAGCAGTGAGCACGGGTTTTCCTGGGCGGGGATCCCCCTTGTCCGGCGGATCCGATTTGTATAGGAGCGAGTGAATGCTTAACTCACAAAAGCGCCTCCGCGAACTTCGCGAGCGGCAATCCAAAGAGCGTCAGCGCATGGCGGAGCTCGCGCTTGTGGACGAACTGAGCGACGAACAGCGCAGCGATCTCGACACCCTGGAACGCGGAACGCCGGACCTGGAAAGACAAATCCGGGCCAGCGTGATCGCTGTCGAAGACGAAGAGAAGGAGGCCGAGACCCGCGCCCTTGACGAGCCGGATCGGGAAATGCGGGAACGGACCGAACTGCGAAGCCGGGCCAGTCTGACCAATTTCTTGACGGCGGCGATTTCCGGGCGGAAAGTGAGCGGCGCGGAAGCTGAACTGCAAAGCGCGGCGGGAATTGGCGACGGAATCCCGCTTGAGCTTTGGGACGTGCCGCAGCCGGTAGAACAGCGGCAAACCGACGCTGTATCTCCCGCGCCCGGCACCGTGGGCGTCAATCTGGATCGAATCCGTCCGGCAGTTTTCGCTAACAGTATCGCGCCTCGGCTCGGAATCGAAATGCCGCGCGTCATGTCCGGCACCTACGCATCCGCGACCATCGCCACGCCGCTGACCGCAGGTTCGAAGGCGAAGGGCGCGGCCCAGGACGCGACGGCGGCGGCGTTCACCGTGACGTCTGTGACGCCGAAGCGAATCTCCGCCCGTTTGGGAATCGCCATTGAGGACGTGGCCGCCGTGGGGCAGGCGAACTTCGAATCAATCTTACGGGAAAACCTGTCGCTGGTTCTTTCCGACGAACTGGACAAACAGGCGATCAACGGCGATGGAAGCGCGCCGAACCTGACCGGTGTCTTTCAGGGATTGACCGACCCGACCGACCCGACGGCAGTTGCCGACTTCGACAGCTTCGCCGCGGCCCACGCGGGCGGCATTGACGGCCTTTGGGCCAACACGCTCAAGGACGTGTCCATCGTGGTCGGTGCCGACACGATGCGGCTTGCGGCCAGGACGTTTCAGACCGCCACGAGCTACAAGGGCGAGTTGAGCGCGGCGGCCTACGCCATGAATCAGGCCGGCGGATTTTGGTGCAACAAGCGCATGCCGGACGCGGCAAGCAACATCCAACAGGCGATCCTGTATCGCAAGGGCCGCTCCATGATGGGCGGGGCCGGGGCCATGCGGACGGCGGTCTGTCCGCACTGGAATGAAATTTCGATTGACGATATCTACAGCGGTTCGGCGAAGGGTGAGCGGGCTTTCACGATGCACGTTCTGCTAGGCGACGTGATTCTGGTTCAACCGGACGCCTATGCGCAAATCGCCTATCGGTTGGCCTAAGTCATGGACGAAATCGAGGTTGGTGTAACGCCGGTTGATCTTGGCGCGGCCCTGAATCTTGGGACGGGAGGGACGGTCTCTTTTTTCAGGATGCAGAATCGTGGAGGGGGGACGGTGTATCGGACCATTGTCGCAACATCGCCGGACCCCGCCAGCTTGCGCGGCTTTCGACATCCAGTCGGATCGACCATCGCCGTCCGTATCGTGTCCGATCCCAACGAACGGACCTGGGTATGGACGGCGGGCGGAAGCGCGACGGTGGTTCTTGAGGCGGGAAACTACTGATGACCGACTATCCGATCTTTGACGGCAATCTGGAAATCCGGCAATCGGGCCGGGGCCGTATTCTTGGTGGCCGGTTCAATTACCGGAGCATGGCGACGATCCGCGACCGTGGCCGCGTGCGCAAGGAACGATTTGAATCCCGCGCGTTTCGCTTCGCCATTGAACAGGAGCCGGAACGGCGGATCGACATCCTTGTCGGCCATGACTACGGGAAGCCGATTGCCAGCCGACAAGCCGGGACGCTGACCATCGAAGACAGCGCAGACGCCGTGACGTTCGAGGCAGTCTTGCCGGACGATCCGCCGTCCTGGGTAATCGACGCGGAGCGGGCCATTGCGGCGGGACTGATGACGGGGCTGTCTCCCGGATTTACTGTTCCGCCGACTTCCGCCGTACCGGACGCCGAAAGGCTGGAAGATGAGCCCGGCAATCCGGGCGTCCAGGTGCGGGTGATCCGCGAGGCCGTGTTGCGGGAGTTTTCCGTTGTGACTTCGCCGGCCTACACGGACGCGGCGGTTGATCTTCGGACGGACGATCCAATGACAGAACCCCAGAGGCGGCGGATATGGCTGTAACGGCCGACCAGTTGGCGGCGGAATCAGGCGCAACGCTTGATCGCGCAAGCCGTGTTCTCCCGGCGGCGGTTCAGGCGGTGGAAGACTACGCCGCGACCGCGCCGGAGGCGTTGAAGGATGAAGCGGTCTACAGGTTCGGAGGATATTTGCTCGGGAGCGATTACGGGGCGGTAAGAAATGAAAGCATCGGGCCGCGATCGGTTGAATACCAGATGAACCATGCGGCGATGTTCCGAAATAGCGGCGCGGCGGCGTTGCTGACCCGATATCGGGTGCGCCGTGCAGGGGCGGTCTGATGCGCTGGCCGTGGCAAAAGCGGGAGAAGCGGGAATCCGGCGGGGACTTCTCCGACGCCGTTGTGCGGCTCATTGAGGCGCAAGCGGCGGGAACGGCGGCGGACGTTTCGAGCACGGCGGCTGTTGAGGCCGCGTCCGGTGCGCTATCGCGTGCGTTTGCCAGCGCGGAGGTAGTCGGAGACCCCTGGGCGCAAGAAACCGTTTCACCGGGCTTCCTGGCGCAAGTGGGCGCGATCTGATTCGCAACGGCGATTCGATGCACGTCATACGGATAGACCGGGCCGGGATGGTTCAGCTGATCCCCGCGTCAAGCTGGCACTGGGAGGGCAACCACGATCCCGATTCATGGACCGTGAGGGTGACGGCTTACGGGCCTTCGACGTCTACAACGTGGAACCTGCCCGCGTCCGGCGTTGTGTTCGTCCGGTGGGGCGGGACGCCGGGGCAGCCCTACGTCGGGACCGGGCCGCTGACATGGGCGCATACGACCGCCCGTTTGCAAAGCGAAACCGAGCGATCCCTAGCCGACGAAGCGCAGGGGCCGCTTGCTCAATTGCTCGCCATTCCGCAAGACGGGGGCGACGATGACGGCAACGATCCGCTCGCAAGATTGAAAGCCGACATCCGCACGGCGCGGGGCAAGGCGCTTCTGGTCGAAACGAGCTCCGCTGGTTGGGGCGAAGGAAGGACCGCCGCGCCGCAAAGGGATTGGCAGGCGTCACGCTTGGGGCCGAATCCGCCTGCGTCAATGCCGGATATCGCGCAACAGGCGTTCGAGCGCGTGTTGTCGGCGTGCGGGACCCCCCCTTCCCTGTTCACGGACGCGGACGGCACATCACAACGCGAGGCATTGCGGCGGTGGCATTTAGGGACGGTGCTTCCGCTCGCCCGCCTGCTAGAGCATGAACTGACGGCGAAGCTCGAAACGCCGGTTGAACTGAAATTCGACTCCTACGCGCTCGACATGGTGAGCCGTGCAACGGTGGTCGCCAAGCTCGCCCAAGCGGGCGTTCCGATGGCGACCGCGCTTGAGGCGGTGGGGTTGAACGATGACTAGCACCTGTACGATTCGTAATTATGCCATTTACAAATCATGGCGCCACGTGTAGTTTCGGGGGGCTATGAAATGGACAAAAGCTTTAAATGGGTTCTTCGGGTTCCTAATCACAACTATTTGTGCCGACCTTCTTGTCAATTGGCCAGGAATAGCGGGGAAATTGGCTAGAATGATTCCATTTATTGAACCTTTCATCCCGCATTTAGCTATTTCTGGAATTTTAACCGTTGTAGCCATGAACATTCCGTTTTTCTGGAAGAGGCGGCCTTCGGCAAGGTTTGGTTCAAAATGTCGCACTCTTGATAAATTGAGGAATCGACTACCAAGTAGTTCATCTAGTGCTTTTGGTCAGATAGATTTAAAGGATTATGAAACGATGAAGTATATTTCTGATATTTGTCAAAAATTCAAAATTCCATGTTTAGCGATCCCTTCCTTGGGTAAACCTAAACATGATTTGTTCCACTGGATAATTTTCGCTGGCGATCTAGTTCGATGCTCTTTTAAAAGTGATTTATTGGAAGCGCGCAATCTCCTTACGCCACCAAGTCCCGAGAAGCCAAGGAATTAAGCCGTGAGCTTTTTGTATTCCAGCGGCTCGGTGTTCATGATGCGCTTGAATGTACATCTTGTGTCACTATGTATCAAAGGCATAATTACGGTACGATTCCCGGATGTGAAAGGAAGATGGCCGCGCGTGGGCTTTGCCATACTCATTGGGCGCTGTGGAAGAAACGGGGCGATCCCCTTGCGCCACGCCTCTCGGCTCCCTACTGGACCCCGGAGGAAGATCGGAAACTGTACGACTTGATCCGCGATACTCCCGGCGGAATCGGACGGGCTGGGCAAGGGGAGGTTGCCGAATTGGCCGTGCATCTGGAACGGTCGGTTTCCGCCTGTCGCACTCGCCTGTCTTATCTCCGATGGCGGCGAAGGACGGAACTCGGGCCTTAGACCCCACCATTTACGTGGGAAAAATTGTGGTAACGTGACCGTCTGGAATTATCTAAGTTGTATATATTCAATAAGTTAAACTGTCTATCCGAGTCCGGCCCGGGGAGCCAACCATTCAGAAGGGCCGCCGGTGACGCCTCCGGCGGCCTTTTTTTAGTGTTCGCGCCGCTGGATTACGGGTTGGTTCACTGTGTGCTTTTCAGGGGTCCGATAACGCCTTCATTCGATTTGAAGCCTGAATCGAGACAACCGGCCCCTTCGATGCCTGGTGTGCGCCCGCGGGAACCATGAATCCACACGCCCCTTCGGGGTGCGCCCATTGCACCCCTCCCGCCTGCTTCCGACCGCTTCGTCCACCCCGAGCGGATGGAGAGAGCTGGCCACTCAATCGCACTCACCGGAAGCTTCTTTCCCTCACGGCCACGCTCTCAATTCCTGAGTAAGTGAAGAGTCAAGACCTGACCCACTATTCAGGTCAGGCTTTCCGGCGCCCGAACTTTTGTTGACAGATCCGGTAGGGAGCGGTCTAACCAGGCTGGACGGCAACGAGTTGTCGCTACGGGCTTGCCCGAATTTGGAATGGAGAATGCCGGTGAGAAAGAGCCATCTGTTGATTGCGGTTGCGGTCGTTATGGGTATTTTCCTCGTCCTCCAGGGAAGCGCTTTGGCTGAAACGCTCCTTGAGCGTGGAACTTATCTGATGAGGAGCATCGTGGCCTGCGGGACCTGCCACACGCCCAAAGACGTTAAGGGCGATCTTCCCGGGATGGAGTTGGCGGCGGGATTCAGGATTAAAGGACCGGTCTTCAACGTCGTCATCCGGAACATCACCCCCGACAAAGAGACGGGAATCGGTGCGTGGACGGATAAACAAATCATCCGGGCCATCCAACAGGGCATTCGCGCCGACGGAAAAATCATCGGCCCGCCCATGCCCATCGAGTTTTACCGGGATATGTCCGACCGGGACGTCAAGGCGATCGTGGCTTATCTGAGGCGGGTGAAGCCGATCAGGAACGAGGAGGAGGAATCGGTGTGGAAGATTCCGCTCCCCAAATCCTATGGGCCGCCTGTGGGAAGTGTTCCCGAAGTTCCGAGAACCGACAAGATCCGGTACGGGGAATATCTCGTCCGCATCGGCCGCTGCCTGGATTGTCACACGCCGTTGGTCAAAGGACATCGGGATTTCAAACGTCAGCTTGGGGCGGGCGGATTTCCTCTGGGCGGTCCTTGGGGCCTGACTTTCTCGGCCAACATCACCCAGGACAAGGAAACCGGAATCGGCAAGTGGACCGATCGCCAGATCAAGCTCGCCATAACAAATGGGCAGCGGGCCAACGGGGAAAAGATGTTCGCGCCGATGCCGTTTCCCTACTACGCCAACTTGAAGCCGGAGGATCTGGACGCCATCGTGGCGTATCTGAGGACGCTCAAGCCTGTCAGGAAAAAACGGGAAGTGCGGCATATTCCGCCGAAGAAATAAAGCAGCGCTCTATCTGATGCTGGCGGGTGTGGTCTTGGGCAAGTCTTTTGTTGATAGATTAAGGACTGCAAACTCCACTATCCAGGTTTTAAACCTTCGCCTTACCGCTAAAGCCTTCATCCCTTTTTCGGGGGTGGCATCTTTCAAGAGCGCCTGTGGTCTGGCCCCCATATTTCAGGTGGTCCAACCTTCGCGGGAAATCCGGGGGACACCATACTGATAGCTTCTAGAAGATAGTAAGATCTGAAGGCCGCTATTTTTTCTTCGGAGGAACGTGACGGACCTTGCGCACCGCTTTTTGCGCTTTAAACGTGCGGATGTGCGCAACGATGGCGTCCAGGTCTGCCCGCTTGATGTTGAGAAAATAGGGATAGGGCATGGGAGGGAGCATTTTTTCCCCGGTGGCCCGCTGCCCATTTGTTATGGCCAGTTTGACCTGCCGGTCCGTCCAGTTGCCGATCCCCGTTTTCTTGTCGGGTGTGATGTTGGCCGAATACACTGTTCCCCAGGGACCGATGAGAGCGAAACCACCCGCGCCGATCCGGCTGAAATCTTGCTGTCCTCTGACCATGGGGGTGTGGCACTGCGTGCAGTGGCCGATGGTCACAAGGCATGCTCCGTACTTCCGCCTGTCATTCCTTGAAACGTCGGCCACGCTGACCACAGGCGGGCCATAGGATACGGGAAGTGGAATTTTGTATGTCGCCTCGGGGACCTTGTTCTTCACCGGCTTGACGGATCGGAGGTAGGCCACGATCGCCTTCGCGTCCCGGTCGGACATCATGCGGTACCATTCGATGGGCATCGGTGGGCGGATGACTGTGCCGTCAGGACGCCGGCCTTCACGAAATGCCGTGACAATCTGCTCGTCCGTCCAGTTGCCGATGCCCGTCTCCTTGTCGGGCGTAATGTTGGCCGGATAGGCGATGAACCCCGGCTCTTCAATTCTGAGTCCGCCCGCCAGCTCCATCCCCTGGATGTCTTTCCCTCGGCGGGTTTTGGGCGTGTGGCAGTTGCCGCATACAACGACGCTCTTCATGAGGTAAGTCCCGCGCTCGAGAAGCGTCTCAGCGGAAGCAGGTTCATGAATCACCAGGAACAAAACCGACAATACAGCCAGGGCAAAAATCGGCGCCCCCCCCCTTTTCATCATTTGGCCTCCCCCAATCGGCAACTTCCAATGGCGGACGCCCGCCAACCTGTATGTCGGGAATCATCATGAACCGGAATTCCCCCTTTCAACTCCGGCACTTCAATACTTGGGGATCAGGTCTTACATTCTGACATTGTGGTCCGACCCCCATTTTTCAGGCGGTCCAAGCATCGGCGAACGGAGCGGGGTCAGGTCACCTTCGGTCGAATGTTCCTGACGCGGCATAGCCCTTGCCTTTCCAGGAGCCGGACCACTGCCACACCACCCTGTTTCCTTGCAGAATCATCGTAATCTGACCGTCGATACAGCCGCCGGAGGTTGCCGTCGCCCGTCCAAAAGTGATTGTTTCCTTGAATCGGTAAACGCCGCCGCTTCCCCCGCCGGACAGGCTACCTCCGCATTTCAGCGACGGATAGGAGCTCCTGCCGCCATTTGGAGATGACAGGGTCATCACGCCCTGGTAGGGGTTGCTTCCCGGTTGATCCACCCTGCCGCTCCAGGTTCCGACAATCGGGTCGGCGGCCCTTGATGACGTGCCCCCTTCCGTCGCGCATCCGTAGAGCAGTCCCAGAGCGACGACCGCCAAAAACGCCATTTTCGAAGCCGCATACCTGTTCATCATCAAATTCTCCTCTTATCATCCTCTATCTCTATTCGGAGCTTCCCATTTCAAACCGCGAGGCGCCGCTCCCGGCCGCCGTCCCCGTGTCTCATCAATTTGCCCCATTTTACCGGGGATGCAATGTCTCTATGCAAAACCAGATCCATCGAGCGGCTACGGCCGCGCTTAATGCGGAAAAGGCGGGCAAGATGCCCGCCCGACCTGTTTTGAAAACACCGGTTTTCCACCGTTCGGCAGGCCGGGCGGTGGGGTCGGTTGACCCCTTGCCCGGCCGGAGAAGGCCAATTCGGATCACCATATGTAAAGCCATTTCGGGACACTACAGCAGGCACGCGCGGCGCGGGCTATCCGATCCATCCACGCCCCCCTCTTCCCCCTCATAGCAGGCTCACCAAAACCCCGCCGCTCACGGTCAGAATCGCGCCGAAAATGATTCTCGGCGTCACCCGCTCCAACTTCCGCAGGAAAATGGCGGACATGGCGATGACCAGGAGCGGGGAGGTCTGAACCAACGTGAACGCGATGGCGACTTCCCCGAGACCGACGGAGAGAATCAAGGTGTACATCGCGGCCGAAATGGCGACCCCGTTTCCAATGAGCCAGGGATAAGCCCGCCGGCTCGCCCGATACCGCTGCTCCTTGGGAAAGAAGAAAGCCAAAATCGGAAAGAGGAGAAGCGCAACCACCGTTCCAAGCCATACACCGACCATGGGAGAGGGCAGCTTCTGCATGCTCAGCTTGAAGAGGACCGAAGCGACGCCCCCTGAAACACCCGCCAACAGGGGAAAGAGGAAGTCCAGCTTCCGCGGCCTTCCGGCCGCCGGCCCGCTTCCCCCCCTCCCCCCTCCCCCGACTGAACCGCTCTTCGAATCGCCGGAGCCCGCCCCCCGCTCTCCGGCCCACCCTTCAGCCGAGATGAAAATGATCCCGCCGACAACCATGGCGATTCCGAAATACTGAACGCCGGAAAGCCGCTCCCCCAACACCCCGGCCGCGAAGACCACGGCGTAGATCGGGGCCGTCCCTTTGATGGGCGCGGACCGGGCGACGCCGATCCGCTGGATTCCGACGAAATAAAACGCCACGAAGAGAAACGGATTCATAAAACCCGCCAGGAGGAACCACAGGACCCCTTCCCCATGGAGGCTCGAGAATTTTCCGGTGAGGGCGAGCAGAATCGTCAGGAGGATGAACTGGCCGGCGATGGAGAGGATGGAAGCCGAAATCGGCGTCGAAAAGCGAAGGGCGTTTCGCGTGAACATCTCCGCGACGGCAAAGCAGAAAGCCGACGCGATGGCCACGAGAACGACGGAATCGGGTGTCATGGGCGCCGGCCTAATCGGGGGACGCGTTTCTTCAAATCATTGTTCAAGGGCGGTCTGAAAGTTTATCTCCCAACAGGGGAGGAGGAGGGGGGGGATTCCCCGAATCATCCGTTCAGCCATCCCGCCCCCCCCCCCCCGCCTATTCGCCGAGCGCGGCGTGAGCCTGTTTCTGGCGGTCGGCGGCGATGAGGTTGTCGGGATCGAAGTCGGGCTCCAGCATGCGCCAGCCCCGCATCCAGTCATACGTGCGCTCGAGCTCGTCCGGCGGGATGGGCGACGGCTCGACCACCTGAAGCCGGCTCACCGGGAAGTCATCGACCGTCAGCGAGGCGAGTCCCGGGTGCTGGCCCTTGTGATGGTCCAGGAAGTACCGGAGGTATTTGCGCTTGTCGGCGTTGATCCGGCGGACGGCTTCGCCGACGGCGCGGTTGAACGCGGCATAGGTTTCGGCGTCGACTTCCTCCGAGGCCACTTCGGTGCCATGGAACGGCGCGAGGACCATAACGCGGCACCCTTCCTTCTCGGCCAGGGTGAGGTAGGGCTCGGTCAGGGTCGTCGCGGCGATCTCGCCCTTCATGATCGAGTCGAAGCGGTCGGCCGAGCTGTTGGACGCGCGGCAGGTCTTGATCGCTTCGCGCGGCAGGAACCCTTCGAGCATGAGCAGCGCGAGATAGTGGGTGCCGAAGTAATAGGGGACGCCGATCAGCTTGTGGGCGAGTTGTTGCGGCGTGTGGACATCCGAGTCCGGCGGGACGACGAGCCCGGCATAGACGACGATCGCCCGCCGGCCGAGTTGCCGTCCCTTGGCCGAGGTGTCCTGAACCCGGCGGTAATTCCCCCATTCGCAGGCGTTGTACATGTCGGCGCCGCCCGTCTCGAACGCCGCGCCATGGCTCGCGAAGGCGCTCAAACCGTCCGGTGAATCGATATCGACGTCGGTGGTTTTCGACGCCCCCTTGTCGCGCTCCACCCATTCGATCTCAAGACCTTCGGCCTCGAACAGACCTTCATCATGGGCCACCAGCTCCGGCAACCCCTGGAATGGCGCGGTGGTTTCCAGCGCAAGCCTGCGTTTCATCATCGGCCCCCCTCTCGGTCGTATCGGACGCGGGTCAAAACCAGACCATAACAAATTGCGACGCCTGTCGGGCGTTCCGGCCTGAACGGCGGGAATGTTCGTCGCCGCGCGTGTCCCGGCGGGACTTCAGGAATCAAGCGGGGGGGTCCCGGAATCGCGACTCGGCCCTTCCCGGCGATGATGCCGACTCACGAACCGGTCCAGCCCGTTCGCGAACCGCTGGATATCCCGATTGTCGAAAGGCGGCGGCCCGCCCAGGTCAACGCCTGTGCCGCGGATGTTGTTCAACAGATTTCTCACCGCCAGGCGCTCACTGATATTTTCGTCGCTGAACAATTCACCGCGCGGGTCGAGCGCGAACGCGCCTTTTTCCACGACGGCGGCCGCGAGGGGAATATCGGCCGTAATCACCAGGTCGTCCGCTTCCGCGAATTCAATGATCTTGTTGTCTGCCTCGTCGAAACCGGGCGGGGCCTGAATGGTCCGCACATAGGGAGAGCGCGGAACGCTCAGCGGCTGGTTCGCCACCAGCGCCACCTCGACGCCAAGCCTGTCGGCCAATCGAAACAGGATTTGCTTGATCGGATAAGGGCAGGCATCGGCATCGACCCAGACACGCACTCGCTATCCCTTCAGATTCACGCGCGAAGCTCCGCAAACAAGCGCCGGGCGAAAGAGTGGTGAGAAACACGGATCACGGGTCCGGGATGATGATCACCGAGCGCAGCGTCTCGCCGCGCTTCATGGCCTCGAACGCCGGCTCTACGTCATCGAGGCCGATCTCTTCCGTCACCGCCCGGTCCAGGTCCAGCTCGCCCTTCCGATACCAGTCCGCCAGCATGGGAAAATCGCGCGAGGGCAGGCAGTCGCCGTACCAGCTCACCCGCAAGCCCCCGCCCAGACCGAAAAACTGGAGCATCGGCAGCTCCATCTTCATCTTCGGGTCCGGAACGCCGATGAGCGTGCACGTCCCCGCCAGGTCCCGGGACCAAAGCGCCTGAAGGAGCGTCTCCGGCTTGCCGACGGCCTCGAAGGCGTAGTCCACGCCGTTGCCGTCCGTGAGCTCTTTGATGGCCTCGACCGGATCGACCTTCGCGCTGTTCACCACATCGGTGGCGCCGAACCCCTTCGCCCAGTCGAGCTTGTTCTCGGCGATGTCCACGCCGATGATCCGCCGGGCCCGGGCGCTCTTCGCCCCCATGATGACGCTGCACCCCACCCCGCCGCACCCGTAGACGGCGACCGTGCTCCCCCGCCGGACCTGGGCGGTGTATAGCGCCGCGCCCACGCCCGTCATCACCCCGCAGCCGAGGAGGCAGGCCTGGGCGGGCGGGCATTCCTTCGGAACGACAACGGCCTGGGCCGCCGCCACGACCGTGTGCGTGCAGAAGGTCCCGATGCCGAGGGCCGGGGACAGGACTTCGCCGCCGGAACCCTTCATCCGCCGCTCGGCGTTCAGGCTGGCGGCGCAAATGTGCGGCTGGCCGATCAGGCAAAACCGGCACTTCCCGCACGGCGCCCGCCAGGCCAGAACCACGTAGTCCCCCACGGCGGGCTCGGCGACGCCTTCGCCGACTTCCTCGACGATCCCGGCCCCTTCATGGCCGAGAAGAAAAGGGAACTCGTCCGAGATGGCCCCGAGCTTGTAGTGCAGATCGGTGTGGCAGACGCCGCTGGCCTGGATCCGGACCAAAACCTCCCCCGGACCCGGGGGGTCGATCACGAAGTCCTCGACCTCCGTCCGCTCGCCACCCTTCCTGGACACCACGCCCCGCGCTTTGATGGTCATGAAAAATCTCCGTTTGGGTGATCCACCCGGTGGGGTGGTCACCCGAATGGGGTGCGCCGATGCGTCGCCTGACGCCGGGACGATGGACCGGGCCCGGTCCAGGCGCATGTTGACGCTTCTCAATTCCGACATCGTATGAGAAAGCCATCCGGAATTCAAAGGGTCATCGGAACCCCGGCGGACGGCCCCCGCTCAGTGATCCCCTGAATCCTGATAGCCCGCCGTCATTCCGCAACGGTCCCCGATCGTCATTCCCGCGCAGGCGGGAATCCAGAAGTGCTTCAGATTGGTCCCAATGACCCGACCTCCGGCTGCGCCGAAGGCCCTTCTCCCTCTCGTATACTTCTCAACGCAATGATCACGGGGGCAGGAAGATCGACCCGCAGCGCAGAACGCTGGATTCCCGCCTACGCGGGAATGACGGCTCCGTGTGCACGTTTGACAGCGCCTGCTCTCACGATCCCTGGTGCCGCACGGCTGATGAAAGCTGGGGATCACTGAAGGCGCCCGGGATTGACCGGAGAAGGCCTCCTGGCTTATCGTCTGAAGCGTTTCCAGAAAGAATGCCGGAATTCCTTCAACATCCGACCGGAGCGGGTTGTCCGGCCGCTCGCGGGAGCGACGGGGGGGGCGCCTTGGACCTCACGGAACACCTCGTCGATCACCTCGTCGGCGTGCAGTTCGACGACCTCCCAACGCGGGCAGTCGAGGCGACAAAGCGGATGGTCCTCGACACCCTGGGCGTGGCTGTGGCGGGGAGCGGGGCGGCCGGCTCGCGGGCGCTGATCGAGCAAATCCTGTCCTGGTCGCCGCCCGGGAAATCGACCGTTCTGGCGTCCGGTGAGGTCATCCCGGCGCCCATGGCCGCGTGGGCCAACGCCTCGATGGCCCGCGCCCTGGAGATCGACGACTCCCACGACGCGACGGGTGATCATTCCGGCCTCGCGGCCGCGCCGGCGGCCTTCGCCGTCGCCGAAGAGCTGGGGGGCGTTTCCGGAAAAGAGCTGATTACCGCCGTCGCCCTGGGCGTGGACCTCGTGGCCCGGCTGCGGATGGCCTGCGGGATCCGCGTGGGCGACATCGCCTGGGGGGCCGCCACCTTCGCCCCCTTCTCCGCCGCGGCGGTCACGGGAAAGCTCCTCGGGCTCGACGCGGCTCGGATGCGGAGCGCGCTGGGAATCGCCTACAGCCAGGCGGCGGGCTCGCTTCAGAGCCAGCTCGACGGGGCGCTGAACCTGAGGGTGCAGCACGGGATGGCGGCCGAGGCGGGGGTGCGCGCGGCGTTCCTCGCCCGGGCCGGTCTGGACGGCATCCACAATTTCCTCGAAGGCCGGTTCGGTCTTTACTCAACCTATTTCATGGACAACTGGAACCCGGCGCCCGTCACCGACCACCTGGGAGAGCGGTTCGAGGTTTCCAACGTCAGCATCAAACTCTACCCCTGCGGCCGGCACTTCCACGGGGCGGTGGACAGCGTGTTGGCGCTGGTGACCAACGAGGACCTGCCCCCCGATCGAATCCGGGAGATCCGGGTCACGGTCAGCCGGAACGGGTACAACATGACGTGCGAGCCCAAAGCGGATCGGGTCCAGCCCCGGACCGCCCCGCACGCGGCCTTCAGCCTCTATTATTGCCTGGCCGCCGCGGCGGTCCGCAAACGGCTTTTCCTCGATGAATTTTCCGACGAGGCGTTGGCGGACCCGGACATCCTGGCTCTCGCCCAAAGGGTGATCCCCGAGGTGGACGACCGGCTGGGCCACTTGGCCCGGGTGATCCCGCCGACCCCGGTCGAGATCGTGACGACCGACGGGGAATCCTTCCACAACACGGCGGAATACCCCAGGGGCCATCCGGCGAATCCCGTCAAGCTCGATGAAGTGTTCGAAAAGGTGAAGGCGTGCGCAGGGCGTTCGGTGAAACCGATCCCCGAGGAAAACCTTCTAAAGTTCAAAGAAGCGGCCACGGCGCTGGAGGAGCTGGACGATGTCTCGGCCATCCCGGCGTGGTTGACGGGCTCCGCCCTTTGAGCGGACGGGCGCCGTGATTTTCGGCGCTTCCGCACGGGCGTCCCGTTTCCGCCTCCGCTCAATTCCCAGCAGAGAAGGCGGGCCTGATGCCCGCCCTACCTGCATTGAAAACACCGGCTTTCCATCGTTCGGTAGGCCGGGCGTTTGGGTCGGTTGACCCCTTGCCCGGCGGGAAAGCGACCATTCGAGTCTCGATATGTAAAACCAATTACGAGACACTACACGATTACGATCCGATCAAGGGAGACACGTCATGCGCGCGGAAGCTGTTCAGCTCGCCATGGAAGGGCTCAAGGAAGCCGGGGTGAGCATTGTCTGTTATCTGCCGGATTCACATCTGAAAGAGCTTTACGAGGAGATCGTGGCGGACCCGGACCTTCGGTCGGTGTGCGTCACGAACGAGGGCGAAGGCGCGGCCATCTGCGGAGGCGTCTGGGCGTCCGGTAAGCGGGCGGTGATGATCATGGAGAACTCCGGCCTCCGCGTCGCGTCCGAGCCCCTGGCGCGGATGGGGCTGGGGCACGGCATCCCGGTGGTCATGATCATGAGCTACCGGGGCGAATTCGGGGAGCAAAACTGGTGGGGGGTCCCTCACGGAACGACGATGGAGCCCATCCTCCAGGCCCTGCGGATCCCCTATCAGATCGCCCGGAAGGACGAGGAGATCCGGGAGGCCATCGTGAACGCCTTCCACCACGCCTATGCCTCCTACTACCACACCGCCGTCATCCTTGCGGGGGGGACCGTTCGATGAAACGATACGAATGCATGCAAACCCTGGCCCCCAAGATCAAAGAGGAGCTGATGGTCCTTTCCCTGGGCGGGGCGGTGGATGAATGGTACGACGCCGCGCCACACCTGCGGGAGCAGAGCCTCTATCACCAGCACCTGGGAACGGTCTCCCCCGTGGCCTTCGGCCTGTCGATGGGACTGCCTCACCGGCGGGTCATCGCCCTCGACACCGACGGCGGGCTTCTGCTGAACCTGGGGATCATCGCGACGCTAGGGAACGAGCGGCCCGGGAACCTGGCGGTCATCGTCTGGGACAACGAGAGCTATCTCTCGATCGGCGGCCCCCCGACCCACACGGCCGGTCGGACCGACCTGGAAGGCATCGCGCGCGCCTGCGGAATCGAGAAGGCGCGCACGGTGGATAACCTGGAAGACTTCGGCCGGGCGTGCGAGGAGGCCCTCCGGACCGACGGCCCCCACTTCATCGTCGCCAAGATCGAGGCCGTGGCCCAGGCCGGCGTGAAGCGCAAGCACGCGGACGGCCGGGAGCACAAGTACACCTTCGTCCGCCGCATCGAGGAGACCGAAGGGGTCTCGATCATGGGGCCGAGCGCCCACAACTGAGGGAGAGAACGGAATGGCGAAAAGGGGCATGCGCGAAGGTCTCCTCTGGCCGAAACTGAGGAATACTGGCACCCGGTGGCCTTCGCCGAAGACGCGGACGGCGGCCCCCTGGCCGTCACCCTGCTGGACGAGCGCGTGGCCGTGTGCCGGATCGGCGGACAGGTCAGGGCCTTCCGGGACCTTTGCGTCCACCGGGGGACGCCCATCTCCCTGGGATGGGTCGAAGACGACACCCTGGTCTGCGCCTATCACGGCTGGGCCTACCGGGAGGATGGCCGGTGCGTCCGGATTCCTTCCGTGCCGCCCAAGCATCCCATCCCCAAGAAGGCCTGCCTCACGTCCTATCACGCCGCCGAGCGGTACGGCCTCCTCTGGGTCTGCCTGGCCGATGAGCCCCGGATCCCCATCCCCGACGTCCCCGAGTTTGAGGACCCGGCCTACCGGGTAATGTTCCGGCAGAAGAAGACCTGGGATTGCTCCGCCGCCCGGGCCATCGAAAACTTCTTCGACCTGGCCCACTTCCCCTGGATTCACGAAGGGATCCTGGGCGACCGGGATCATCCCCTGGCCCCGGAAGTCAACGTGCACCGGGAGGGCGATCTGATCCGGTTCGTGGTCGACAACCCCGCCGACGCGGTGCATCCGGTCTCCCACAAGCGCAACTACCGGATCACCCGGCCCTTCTTCATCCACCAGAGGAAGGAAGAGGCCGACGGCAAGACGGAGACATACATCTTCACCTGTCTCCCCCACTCCACCTCGGAGACCACGCGGTTCATGCTGATGACGCGCAACTTCAACCTGGACGCCCCGGAATACAAGCACGCCCCCTACACCATGCGGGGCGATGCGGTCACATCGCAGGTCCGCGGCTTCCGGGGCAAACTCCCCAAGTACGTCGCCACGCACAACCAGATCGGCGAGCAGGACCGGGTGATCGTGGAACGGCAGCGGCCCGAGGAGCTTCCCCTGGACCTGGCCGAAGAGCTCCACCTCAAAGGCCCCGACGCCATGGCCCTGGCGTACCGAAGGGCGCTGGGGGAGTTGGGGGTTGAGGCTTGAGAGGGGATGGGGACGGACGGGCAGCCCCCGATACAAGCTTCCCGCGTTGAGTTCCCTGGAGCGGTAAATCAGATATCACAGATTACACAGATTGGAGAAGGACAAGAATAGGGGCACAATGCGGGATAATCGGTCCCCCGTGCGCCAAAGACGTTGGTGGTCAGCGCAAGGCCCTTCAACCGCAGCCTGGCCGGCGTGCAAGCGCCCCTCCGTGCGCCAAGACGTTGTGATGAGCGCAACAAGCTTCACCCGCAGCTTGGCCGGCGCGCAAGCCCCCTTGGCCGGCACGTAAGCGCCCGCCTTGCGGCCGGGGCGGGGCGGAGTATACTGATACTGGAATAAACGGGCCGGTCAGAGGGCCCTGTTCGGCGATCCACATCAATCATCCTTCAAGGAGCGTTTCGTGAAGCGTTGGATGCCTCTTATCATTATCGGCGCGATCCTCCTGATCGTCTTCATGACCTTCAGCGGGCGGTACAACAGCCTGGTCGGCCTTCAGGAAGGCGCCCGGGCGGCATGGGCGCAGGTGGAAAACCAGTACCAGCGGCGCGCGGACCTCATTCCCAACCTTGTCGCGACCGTGAAGGGCTTCGCGAAGCAGGAGCGCGAGGTCCTGACCGAGGTGACGCGCCTGCGCAGCCAGTGGGGCAAGGCCCGCGCGAGCGGAAACATCGGCCAGCGCATCCAGGCCGCACGGGGTCTCGACTCCGCCCTGGGTCGGCTGATGGTGGTCATCGAGCGGTATCCGCAGCTTCGGTCCAACCAGAACTTCCTGGCCCTTCAGTCGCAGCTCGAGGGGACGGAGAACCGCGTGAGCGTCGAGCGCCGCCGGTACAACCTGGCCGTCCAGGGGTACAACACGACCGTCCGCCGTTTTCCCTCGAACATCATCGCCGGGTTTTTCAACTTCAAGCGGATGCAGCTTTTCGAAGCCGAGGCCACCGCCAAGAAGGCCCCGAAGGTCAAGTTTTGATCCGGCAGAGACCTCTTCCCATCCCGCCCGGACCGGTCCTTTCGCACGTTCGATTCCGGATGCGGCGCCTCTTGGCGCTCGCCCTGGTCCTCGCGTTCGCCGCGCCCGTATTGGCGTTGGAAGTCCCCCCGCCGCCCAAGACGCGCGTCACGGACAAGACGGGGACCCTGACGGCCGAGCAGCTTTCCAGCCTGGAGCGCGGGCTGGCCGAGTTCGAGCGGAAGACCTCGAACCAGATCGTCGTCCTGATCATCCCGACCCTTGAGGAGGAGAGCCTCGAAGACTTCTCCGTCCGTCTGGCCGAAAAGTGGAAACCGGGCCAAAAGGGGAAGGACAACGGCGTCATCCTCCTCATCGTCAAGAACGACAGGAAGCTTCGCATCGAGGTCGGATACGGTCTCGAGGGCACCCTGCCCGACGTCTTGGCCGGGACCATCATTCGCAACGACATCGCCCCCCGGTTTCGGAAGGGGGATTTTTACGGAGGGGTCCTCGCCGGTCTCCGTGGGATCGCCGCGGCCACGCGGGGCGAATACAAAGCCGCCCCGACCCGAAGACGCGGAAGAAGGCGAGGCGGCTCCCTCGGCGGGCTCGGTTATGTCGCCTTGCTCTTTCTATTGATGAGCGGCATCGGGGGTTTTCGCCGAAGAAGGCTCGGGTATTGGGGACTTGGCTCGGCGCTTTTCCTGGGCATGGGCGCCCGGGGCTCGTCGGTGGGCCGGGGCGGATTCGGCGGAGGCGGGGGCGGATTCGGAGGCTTCTCAGGGGGCGGCGGCGGATTCGGCGGGGGCGGCGCCAGCGGCGGCTGGTAGCCAACGGTGGTTGGTAACCAGCGGCGGCTGGTGGATTTCGGACGCGCGGGAAAGAGGACAATCGCGAACATGGCTCGATCGAACAACCCCAAGAAATTCCTGACGGCGGAAGAGCAGGAGAAAATCCTGGCGGCCATCGCCCAGGCGGAGAACCGCACCTCCGGCGAGATCCGGCTGCACGTCGAGGGAAAGTGCCCGACCGATGCGCCCCTGGACCACGCGAAGGAACTGTTCTCTAAGCTGGAAATGGACAAGACCGAACAACGCAACGGCGTCCTCATCTATCTGGCGACGGCCAGCCACCGGTTCGCGATCCTGGGGGACGAGGGGATTGACCGGGTGGTCCCGGATGATTTCTGGGGGGATGTCAAGGACCTCATGGCCGCGCGCTTTCAGGAAGGGGATTTCAGCGGAGGACTGGTGGAAGGCATCGCCCGCGTAGGCGAGAAGCTCGACGAGTTTTTCCCATGGCAGACGGACGATGTGAACGAGCTTTCCGACGAAATCTCCTTCGGCGGGGAGGGGGGCGGGAGCGCCGAGGAAAACCCGCCCGACGCGGGTTAGACGCAAAACAGCCCCATCCCATCATTTCATTCTTTCCGATTCACCCACACGATTCGCCAAATCCCTTTTTCGCGATAACATGGAAGCGGAAGGCCAACGGCCGGGGTCGCCGATCCCGCCGAACCCTTCCGCGACATCCCAGATCCCCAATTCGCCTCCGGCCGGAGTTTGTCATGACGGAAAAACACACGAATCGCCTTGTCCACGAAACGAGTCCTTACCTCTTGCAGCATGCCCACAACCCGGTGGATTGGCATCCGTGGGGGGAGGAGGCCCTGGAGCGCGCCCGCGGCGAGGACAGACCCATCCTCCTCAGCATTGGCTACTCGGCGTGCCACTGGTGCCACGTCATGGAGCGCGAATCCTTTGAAAATGAAGAGATCGCGGCCGTAATGAACGAGCACTTCGTCAACATCAAGGTGGATCGCGAAGAGCGTCCGGACCTGGACGACATCTACATGCACGCCGTCCAGATGATGACCGGCTCCGGGGGATGGCCCATGACGGTGTTTCTCTCCCCGGACCTGCGGCCTTTTTACGGCGGGACGTATTTCCCTCCCGACGACCGCTACGGCCGGCCGGGATTCAAGGGCATCCTGCTGACACTCGCGGAGGCCTACCGCAACCGCAAAGACCAGATCCGCGAGAGCGGCGAGCAGATCACCCAAAACCTCCAACAAATGGGCCGGGTGCATCCCTCCGGCGACCTGTTGACCGAAGGCCTGCTCCTCCAGGCCGTCCGGGAGCTGGAAGACCGCTTCGATGAGCGGTGCGGGGGATTCGGCGGCGCCCCGAAGTTCCCCCCCAGCGGCAGCCTGTCACTCCTTCTGCGGGTCTGGCGAAAGCGGGGGGGGGAGGGGGAGGGCGGGGAGGACCTCCTGCGGATGGTCGAGAAGACGCTGAATCACATGGCCAAGGGCGGCATGTATGACCAGTTGGGCGGGGGGTTCCATCGCTATTCCACGGACGACCGATGGCTGATCCCTCATTTCGAGAAGATGCTCTACGACAACGCCCTCCTGGCCCCCGTATACCTGGAGGCCTATCAGGTCACCGGGAACGAATTCTACGCCCGGGTGGCCCGCGAGACGCTGGACTACGTTCTCCGCGAGATGCGGGACGCCCGAGGGCCTTTCTTCTCCACGCAGGATGCGGACAGCGAGGGGGTGGAAGGCAAGTTTTTCGTCTGGCGTCCGGAAGAAATCCGGGACCACCTGGAAGAAGGCCCGGCCGAGCTCTTTTGCCGGTATTACGACGTCACCGATGCCGGCAACTTCGAGCATGGACAGAGCGCCCTCCACGTGGATCGGCCCCTGGACGAAGTCGCCCGGGAGCTGGGCCTGGGCGCCGGGGAGGCGGAAGCCATGCTCGCCGAGGCCAAGAAGGAGCTCTTCGAGGTCCGGGAGCGGCGGATCAAGCCCGCCCTCGACGACAAAATTCTGACCAGTTGGAACGGCCTGATGATATCGGCCATGGCCAAGGGGGCGCAGGTGCTCGATGACGCCCGCTATGCCGAGGCCGCCGGGCGGGCCGCGGACTTCGTGCTTTCCGAAATGACCGAGGGCGATCTGCTCCTGCGGACCCACCGGGGCGGCCGCAGCAAGCTGAACGCCTATCTCGACGACTACGCCTTCCTCGCGTCGGGCCTCCTGGATCTGTACGAAACCACGTTCGAGCTCCGCTGGCTTCGCGAAGCCAAACGGCTGATGCTTGTCCTCATCGAGTATTTCTGGGATGGGCGCGAGGGCGGGTTCTATTTCACCGGCAAAAACCATGAACCCCTCCTCACCCGTTCGCGGAGCGGGATCGACGGGGCCATTCCCTCCGGCAACGCCGTGGCGGCGGGCGCGCTGCTGCGCCTCGGCGTATTGACGGGAGAGGAGGCGTTCCGGCAGAAAGGCGTCGAGCTGCTCCGCGCCTTCGGGGCCGTGATGGAAAAGGCTCCGTCGGGCTTGGCGCGGTTTCTCGCCGCGTTGGATTTCCACCTGGATACGCCCAAGGAAGTGGCTGTCGTGGGCCCGCCCGGCGCGGAGGAGACCCGCGGCCTTCTGCGCCAGGTTCACCGGCGGTATCTGCCGAATCGGGTGTTGGCGCTGCTGGACCCGGATGAGAGCGCGGAAGCCGTAGGAAAGGAAGTCCCTCTACTGGCTGGAAAGACCCGATTGAATGGAAGAACGACGGTCTATGTGTGCGAGAACTATACGTGCCGGGCGCCGACCCATGATTTGGAACAATTCGAGAGGCTCTTGGAAGAATAAACGCTTGCCGGGCGGGATGGGCTCAGCTTTGGGCGAGGTCAGGGTCTGTCCAGCATCTGCCGGATTCCTTTCAGGAGCTCTGACAACGAGTAAGGTTTTTGAATGAAAGCGGCTCCGTTCTCTTCGACGGCCTCGGGAAGCTCGACTTGGTTGCCGCTCGAGAACAGCACCTTCACGTCCCCCCGCATCTTCCGGATCCGGCGGAACACCTCCCGGCCGGAAAAATCCGGCATCACAACGTCCGTCAGAACCAGGTTGATATGCTCCGGCGCCTCGCTGAATAATTGGACGCCTTCCTGGCCGCAGGTCGCGGTTGTCACCTCGTAGCCGCAGGCGCTGAGCATTTCCTCGATCACGTCCAGAACGAGCAGGTCATCGTCGATGAGCAGGATACGCTCCCCCTTTCCGGAGGCCAGACGGTCGGCGCCCGGAAAGTCCGGGCCGGCGGGCTCCATCTGCGGGACGGGAAGGTACACCCAGAAAGTCGTCCCCTCGCCCGGTTTGCTCTCGATGTTGATGAACCCGTTATGCTCCTTGACAATCCGCTGCACCATGGGCAAACCGAGGCCTGTCCCTTTGCTGGATCCTTTGGTCGTAAAAAAAGGTTCGAAGATTTTGTCCCGCACGTCTTGGGTCATTCCCTTGCCGCTGTCGCGAACGGAGATGCAGTCGTACGCTCCCGGCGCCATGTCCCGCCTCAGATCCGGATGGCCCGCCTCGAGCAGAAGGCGCTCGATCCCGATACTCAAACGCCCGCCTTCCGGCATGGCGTCTTTGGCGTTCAGGCAAAGATTGATCAACGTATCCTGGAGAAAAGCCGGGTCCGCTTGGGTGGTGCAGATCTCCCGGCAGGGTTGAATTTCGACTTCGATGGGGTCCGGAATGATTGCCGGGAGGAGATCAAGGACAGTTTGCAGCTCTTTGTTCAGATTGACCCGCCGCTTTTGAATGGGGAGATCCCGGCCCAGCGCGCGGAGCCGGGTGACAAGCTCGGCGGCCCGGTTGGCGGCCTGGCTGAGGCGGGAGAGATGAATAAATCCCGGATCGGCCGGCTTCATTTCCGTCAACGCCAGCATCAGATTGGCTTGGATGGAGGTCAGAAGATTCCCGAAATCATGGGCGATCCCCCTCGCCAGGATCCCGGTGCTTTCCATCCGCTCCGCCTGGTGAATTCGGTTCTCGATGGTCTTGTGGGCGGTCAAGTCCCGGATGATGCCCGTGAAGATCCGTCGCCCCCCCAACCTCATTCTCGCCGGTTTGCAGATACCATTGCAGGTAGGCCTCGAACCTTGGGGCGTCGTCGCCGTCCATCAGCGCCCCGATTTTCCCGTCCAGCACCTCGGGAGCGGACAAGCCGAAGATCCGCTCCGCCGCCGGGTTGAACGAGTCGATCACACCGCTCTCATCGAAGGTGAGGATCCCGTCCGGAGCGGCCTGAAGAATGGCCCGGTTCCGCGCTTCGCTCTCGCGCAACGCGTCTTCGGCCCGTTTACGCTCGGTAATGTCGCGGACGAAGGCGAAATCGTATTCCTTTCCGTTGAATTCCATGTAGTTGGTAGCGACCTCGACCGGGACCTCGCTGCCGTCCTTCCGTCTCTGACTGGACTCGAACGTGAGCGATCCCTTTCGCTTGACCTCTTTCCAATACTCGGCCCATCTCTCCGGCGGGAACGCCGGGTTGATGTCCGAGACCGTCATCGAGAGCAGCTCTTCCCGTGAATAGCCGAGGTGGCGGCATGCGGTGTCGTTTACGTTCAGAAACCGGCTGTCCGCGTCGATCCAGAAGACCGGGTCGGCCGTCCGTTCGACGGAGAACTGCGTGAGCTTGAGGGCCTCCTCGGCCCGTTTGCGCTCGGTGATATCCCTTTGGATTCCACTAATCCCCACGAGCCGGCCCTCGGCGTTTTTAATGGGGGAAAGCGTCAGGGAGATGTTCACCCGTGATCCGTCTTTTCGCCGCCGGACTGTCTCGAACGCGGAGACGGCCTTCCCAGATTTCATCGGCATCAGGAGTTCTCCCTTTTCCCGCTCGGTTTGAGGAAAGACCCGTAGGAGATCCTCCCCGAGCATTTCCTTTTCCGAGTAGCCGTACATCCCCTCCGCGCCCGGGTTCCAGGAGGTGATCCGTCCTTTCAGGTCCACGGTGATGATTCCGTCCGACGCGCTTCGGACGAAATTGTCGAGCCGATCGCCGCTCTCCTTCGCCCGGGCGTAAAGCTCGGCGTTCCTCAGGGCGAAGGCCAGGTGGTCCGCCACCGAGCCCAGCAGGTTGATTTGCTCCGTTGTAAATCCGTCCGCCTTACTGGAGTAGATGTTCAGGAAACCGATACACTCCCCCTCGCTCAGGATAGGGATTTGGATGATTGAGCGCAGGCCCTCCGCCGCCATGTGTTGCATTCGGGGGTGCGAGTTTTTTCGTGTATCCGGGATATATCTGGCCTTTTGGGTTGCCAGGACATGTTCGAATTCGCTCCCCCTCAGGGAACTGGGAGGAATTCGATTCACCCGTCCCCCGATGTCGTCCACCGCATAAATTCTCGATATGACCTGCTTGTCGGGCTCAACCTTATAGACACTGCAACGCTCACACGGGATCACCCGTTTGACCTGCTCTACGGTGACACGGAAGAGCTCCTGGAGATCCTATGTGGCATTCACCGCCTTTGCGATCTCACTCAGAACTTCGAGGTTGGTTGTCCGCTTCTCGGACTCTTGAAGGAGCCGGGCGTTCTCCAGCGCCACGGCGGCCTGATCGGCGAAATCGCGGAGGAGCTCGATCTCATCGGATTGGAATTCCCTTGGTTGGGTTGTGAAGCAGTGAAGCACGCCCACAACGCGGCTCCGCAAAAGCAGGGGAACCCCGACAAAGGAGCGAACGCCCAATCGATCGATCCCTTCCTGGTTGTACCAGTCAGGGCCTTTTCCGATATCGGAAACGATCACGGGGGCCCGTTCCGTGTAGACCCGGGAAACGATCCCTATTCCCTTTGGAACCACCGGGGTGGGTTGATAATCCTTTTGAATGCGGTTGAAGTAGCCGGCGAGCCGGAAAGCCTCGGCGGATTCCTCCAAAACGAACACCCGGCCGAATTCCACGTCCAGCAGCCCGCAGACCCCCTCGCAGATTCGGCGGAAGAGGGTGGGCAGATCCAGGTGTCGGGTGATGTCACCGGTGACTTTGCGCAACGCCTCCTGCCGGTCCGACCGTGTTTTGATCTCCTCGAAGGCCCGGGCTTTCTCGATGGCAACGACCGCATGGCCGGCCAGGGATTCGATCAAATGCAGATCAGTTTCGGTGAAAGTGGAGGTTTCCCGAGACACGCAGGTGAGGACGCCCGAAATTTCGCCCGTGACCAGAAGCGGAACGCCGATGAAGGAATGGTGAAGTCCCCGGGTCTTGGCATATCCCCGCTCGGCCACCCGCGGGTCTTCTTGCACATCCGGGACGATGAGCGGCTGCTGGGTCAGCGCGACGCAACCCGCAAGCCCCTCTCCCAAAGCCAGGGTCTTCGAGCCACCCAGCACTTCAGGGGAGAGGCCCGATTCAGCCCGGGACACAATTTGATCGGCGCTTTCGTCGCACAAATAGATTCTCGAATAAGAGGGTTTTGACTGAGGATCTCCCAGAAGCTCCTCCGTCGCGTCCGTGACGGCCTGAAAGAGCTGGGACAAATCGAGGGGGGATGAGACCTGGAGGGCCAGTTCCTGGAGGCGGCCCAGGCGCCGGGACGCCTCTTTCTCCCGTTCATAGAGGCGCAGGTTCTCAATGGCGATGGCGGCAAGGTCGGCAAAGGTGCGAATCGTACGCGTGTCCTCGGGGGAGATCTCTCGCGGTTGATCGAAATAAAGCAGAAATACGCCAATCGGTTGTTCTTCAGACGGCAGCGGCACACTGATGACCGACCGAATCCCCTCCTCGCGGATTTGAGACCAAATATCCTTCAGGCGGGAATCGCATTGTGCATCGGGGTAGTAAAGAAACCGGGGCTCTTGAAGCATCTGTGAATTTGGGAAACCCACCCGCCGCTCCAATGTCGCGGACAGATACGCTTCAGAAAGGCCGATGGACGTGATCAGTCGAAAATCGCCCTCCTCCGGGTCTTTCAGAAAGAGGCCGCACCGGTCCGCCGATAGAACGCGGAGACAATCATCGAGGATGCGGTGAAGCAGGTCCAGGGGATCATCGATATTGGGAACACGCGTCGCCGTTGATGAAGTCATCCCTTGCTCTCCCTACCTGATGAACCAATCCTCAGCCCCCTCAACAAATTTTCATAGAGACCAGGCAGCATCAAGAAGCGTCCCAAATCAGGATTTGCGGATTATCAGATATTTGAAATCAATCTCCAAATATTACGGGAACGGGGGGGATCCGCTGTGTGGTTCGTCCCCAGGATTCTGATCCTCGTCCAAGGGCGGATCGTTTGGTCGTGTAGCCAATATCTTAAGGGAACAAAAAATTTGGACTTACGCGATCCTTTCTAGTATACGGGGGGCTCGCTTAGGTGACCAAGCTCCTGACCGGTTGTCAATCCACCCGCTCATGGATTCTGGATAAATTTTCGGGTCATCCATTGCGAAACCGCACACTCGATTCCAAACCTCGGAAAGAATATGGCAACCGGACGACCGCAGGGCGATCTCCGCGGCCGCGGAGTCCGAAGGTCCGCAACGAGCCCGAATACGTGGTTTGCCCGAATTCGCCGACTCCCCTTTCCCGGTCGGAGGCAAAGTGCGGGATGGCGCCACCATTCAGCAGCTTTCGGGGAAATGGCAAGGGTTGAGCCATGCGTCCTCGCCCCGATGCCGGATTCGTGAAAAACCCGAAAGGCCATCCCCGGCCAAAAATCAAAGGCTCATCATTGAAGCTGCCCTAATCAATAAGTATAAGAATTTAGGCAATAAAGCCTATTCATGCAATTAAAAATCTCCCTTTGTATATCGACGGGTCCATCTTCAGCCTGCTGTCGACTCAGCCCCGCGTCGCCTTTCGCGTCCGGGAGCATGACGGCGCACCGGTCCGTCCCCATCACCCGCGTGCTTTCGCCCAGCACGGACTCGATCACCGCTTCCACCTCCACGTCGGAGGTGACCTGTTCCAGCGCGCTCACAAGTCCCTCCTGCTCCACCAGGCGGGTCTTGAGCGCTTCCGCGGATTTCCGCAGCGCCTCCGACGAACGTCGGATGGAGAGAAACAAAGGGGCGAGCCAGCCGACGCCCGCCACCATGAAGACCGAGATCGCAAGGGCGACGACTTCGGCGGACAAGTCTGGGGGATGGGAATGGTCTCCGGAAAACAATCGACACAGTGTGATCGAGCGCCGGACACCCATAAGGAAAACGGCCGCCGCGATGAAAACCCACGCCGTTCTCTTCCCGGTGAAACGAATCAGCCGCAACGCGAGGAAGGCCGCCGTAAATTGAAGTAAAATTGATATGATGAGAACACTGGATACAATTATGCGCTCGACGACTCCTCCGGGGAACAATCAGTGCTCCCCTCACGCGAGCTATTGGATTCGAGCCATCGTGCGAAATGAGTAGGAGTTTGTACGGCCGGGGTCCCCCGCTCTAGGGTTTTGTTGGACACTCGATTGATCCATGATTCATGGAGAAAGGGGTGTCGCGATGAACGAACAAAAGCAAGAGGGGGCTTTGGCGGAGGGCGCCCGCAGGGCGAACGGAGCCAAGGCCCCAGGGCATCGCAGTGAGCGGGGTCGGTTCTCCTGCCAGCGCAAGCGGGAGGCGGTCCTGCGTCTTTTGCGGGGCGAGAGCCTGGAGACGCTCTGCCGCGAGTTGGGCACGACAGCGGTTCGGCTTTCCGCCTGGCGCGAGGCGTTCCTTCGCGGGGGCGAGGCGGCGCTCAAAGCCCGCCCGGCGGATGAGCGGGACGAGGAGAACGCCCGGCTCAAGGCCAAGGTGGGCGAACTCACGATGGAGGGCGAGGTCCTGCGGGAGAAGATCGACCGCCTGGAGGCCGGCCGCCCTTTAGCCGGCAGGAGGTGGAGGCGATGAGTCAGGCCCGCTTCACCTCCACGGGCAGAGCCTACGGCCTGAAGCGGGTGTGCGCCCTTTGGGGCTTGGCGCGCTCCACGGTCTACGCGCAACGGCGGCGAGAGGCGGTCCCCGTTCATGAACGCCCCACGCCCAATAAGCGCGGCCCTGTGGGCCCGTGCACCGATGCGGAACTCCTCGGCCACATCCGGCAGGTCCTGGAGGACTCTCCCTTCCATGGCGAGGGCTACCGCAAGGTGTGGGCGAGGCTGCGCTTCGCGGGCATCCGCACCAGCAAGGAGCGGGTGCGTCGCCTGATGCGGGAGGCGGGGCTTCAGGCCCCCCACCGGGTGGGCAAACCCCGAGGTCCCAAGGCCCACAACGGGACCATCCGCACCGAGCGGCCCGACCGAATGTGGGGCACGGACATGACGACGACGGTGACCACCGAGGAGGGGGTGGCCTCGGTGTTCGTGGCGGTGGATCACTGCTCGGTGGACTGCGTGGGGATCCATGCGGCCAAGAGCGGCAACCGCTTCGAGGCCCTGGAGCCGATCCGGCAGGGGGTCGCCGAGCGCTTCGCCGGCTTGGAGGCGGACGTCGCCGAGGGGCTTAAAGTTCGTCACGACCACGGCCCCGCCTATCTGTCCGATGACTTTCAGCGGGAGATCGCCTACCTGGGCATGACCAGTTCGCCCAGCTTCGTGCGGGCGCCCGAGGGAAATGGCTACTGTGAGTGGTTTATCCGCATCTTGAAGGAGAATCTCCTGTGGGTGCGCTCTTTCGCCACCGTAGAGGAACTGCGGTGGGCGCTGCTTGAGTTCAAGAACCTGTACAACCATCATTGGATTCTCGAGGGCTACGGCTACCGAACGCCGGCCCAGGCAAGGCAGGAAAAACTCGCTCAAGTTGCGGAGGCCGCATGAGGTCGAATACCCTCACCCGAGTGTCCAATAACCCAGGGGCGGTCCAGGGGGTCTCAAGGTGATTGACCGAGAGTCTTCGGTTATCCCTGCCGACATGGCGGTCCCCGCTCCAGAAACCCTTTATGACTTGGTTTCCGGAATCCGTGGCGGCAAATCAAGACTCTCCCGGGTATGAAACAGGCGCAAATACTTAATTGGAATCTTTTATTCTACTTAAGATGTCATACAAGTTCAAGGTAACACTTCGTAAAGGTGAAGAAGAATAAGCCGAGGCATTTCCTGGGCTGAATTTCCATGCTGTCTTTTAGTGAAATATTCTATACAAACGAATGGCCGCCTCTCGCCGGCTCTTTTTGATGCGGGCCGATAAGCGCAACGGTCCATTTCCGAAATCCCGAGGAAATTCTGTATGTCGAGGTGGGCAAGGCTATTTGATAGGCGGGGACTTTTTGAATGTCAACCGATAACACAGCCTGGATGACGCTTCAGAACATCCCAGTCGTGTCCCGGCAGGACGGTCCCGCCGCGGCCTTTGATGAAGTCGAGGGCGTATAGGGAATCCGCCATGTTGAAGCTGGAGGTCGGCCGGCCGAGCTCGAGGCTGTCATAAAAAACGGCCGCGTCACTCGCGAACACCACCTCCCCCTCGGAAGTCTCCGCCGTCACCACCGTTAAATCGGGGCTGTGTCCGCCGACCCGGTAACAGCGAATGCCGGGGAAGACGTCCTCCCCGTCCTCCACCAGCCGGAACCTCTTGCCCAGCTCGCGGTGAAGCTCCTCCATCACATAGTCGGGATAGAAACCCGGCTTGATTAAGTCCGGGTGGGCCGGGGAGGTAATCGCCTCCCACGCCCTTCGCGCCATGACGAGCTTAGACTTTGGGAACGAGGGAAGGTTCGCGGAGTGGTCGCCGTGAAGATGGGTGAAAATGATTGCGTCCACGTCGTCGGGCGCGATCCCGATATCGGCCAATTGCTTGACGGGGTCTTTTTCGGGAGGGACGATCCACGCGCACTCCTTCCCGAACCGGGCCACGGTGTTCTCGTTCTCGATCTTCGCCTGCTCCGGGCTGACCCCCGTATCGATCAGGACGGTCCGGCCCCCGCCCCGGACGACCCAGAAATAGAACGGGATCTTCAGGACTTCACCGAACCGGCTCATGTGATACAGGGCGGAGCCTGGAAATCCCTGCTCTCCGTAGTGGATGATTCGAACCTGATTGGTCATGTTCTCTCTCCCGCTTGCTTGTCCGGCCAAAAATTGCTTACGTGTTCCTCCCCCTCCCCCTCCCCCTCAACCGGGACGCTTCGGCGGCGGGTAGGCGTCGAGGTCGATGGTTTCGCCGTTCAGCGAGAACTCGCCCCGCACCTCGACCGGCCGCTTGATGGCCGAGAGGGCGAAGCAGCCGTTCTCGGCGTTGCGGATGAGACCGGCGATTCGCTCGGGCGGCTCGTCGGACTCGATCTCCAGCCGGTACGTCACGCCCCGGCAGGCCGACTCCACCGTCTGGGCCAGAACCGAGCCTTGCGCCGTGAATTCCGCATGGACGTGCATCCGCGCCCCCCGGACATCGATCTTCATCATTCGCGCGTACCGCGCGAGCTGGGTCAGCGTTCAGAACCCGATGCCGATGGTGAAGTAATCCAGCGGGGCGGGGGCGGCGCCTTCCCCTCCCACGTGTTTTCCCTCGTCGCACCGAAGGGTCCAAGAGATCCCCGCTCCCCCCTTCACCACGCCTTCCTTGGCCATGGTGTCCAAGGTCGTGATGTCCGCCTCGATGACGAGCGTCCTTCCCTTGGCCAGGACGTCGGGATCGAGTCCGCTGAGCAATTCGGAAGATGTCACGGCCAGCCTCCTGTTCAAAAGAGGGTGTCGGTTAAATGAAACGGGCGGTTCCGGGCGTTCCCCCCGTCGTTGCTGAGATCCCGGCGCGAAACCCGTCTTCAAACCCTATCTCTTGGGACAAGCCGCCGCAATAGGGAGGGGGCGCGGAATCGCCGTATTCCTCGGGAGCGGCGCACGCGGGCGCAAGGGCGCGTCAGCGGGGCCGGAATGCTTTTACGATGTAAATTCGAGATTCAAGATTTGCTGTTGGGCGTCTCTGAAAGAATTGATCCCTTTCACCTTTTCCAACGTTCCCCTGAAATCTGAAAAATGTTAGAATATAAGAATTGTCCCATGCATTCTCTTGGTGTCGAGGGTTCTTCAAAGGGCTTCCTCCCTGGAAGATCAACGAACGAGCGTTCAGAGGACGAAGCGACAGGATGAGAACCGGGAGGGATTTCAGCGCTGTTTTTTGCACATCAGAAGGAGGGAACGAATGAAGAAGGCCATCTGGGTTGGGCTTGCGCTGGTTTTGACGTTGGGAATTCTCACATCGGCGGCCTCTTCAGCCGAGAAAGTCCGGTTGGTGCTGGACTGGATCATCGCGGGCCGCCACACCCCCTATTATGTCGCCCTGGATAAAGGCTACTGGCGGAAGGGAGGTCTGGACGTCTCGATCTCGCGCGGATACGGCGGGTCGAAGGGCGCCCGCATCGTCGCCTCGGGCGGTGCCGACATCGGCTTCGCGGGTCCCGGCCCGGCCCTGATCTCCCGCGCCAAGGGAGCGCCCCTGGTCATCGTGAGCGTCTTCTACGCCAAAGCCCCCTTCGTCATCATCTCGAATAAAAAGACCGGCATCCGGGTCCCCAAAGACCTGGAGGGGAAGACTTTCGGCGCTTCGGCCGGCTCTTCCGCGCGGGCCATGTTCCCCGCGTTCGCGAAAGTGACCGGGATCGATCCGAAGCGGGTAAAATGGCTGACCATGTCCTCGTCCGCCTATACGGCTTCGCTGCTGGCCGGCAAGGTGGACATGGTGCAGAACTTCCTGTTCGACACGATTCAGTACAAGCGGCTCGATCCGGCCAAGCACGGACAGTTCAGCTTCCTGCTCCTGGCGGACCACGGCTTCGACATCTACGCGAACGGTCTGATGACCACGGAGAAGTACGTGAAAAACAAATCCGGGGCTCTCCGGACCTTCGTGGCCGGGGCCGTCAAGGGGTACGGATGGGCGATGCGGAATCCCAAGGAGGCCAACCGCATCTTCATGAAACACCAGTCGACGCTCGACCCATCCATCGCCCTGGCCGAGATCGACGTCCTCCGGGATCTGGTCCTGACCGAGGGAGCCAAAAAGCACTGCATCGGCTGGATCGATCGGGACAAGCTCGTCCGCACGCGGGACATCATGTTCAGCGCCCGGAACGTCAAGGCAACGGTGGACATCGACCAGGCCTACACGACGAAGTTTCTCCCCTGCGGATGACGGGCGGCCCCGCCCCGGCATCCCTGTGCGCGCTCAACACGGAAAGGCGGAACCGCACATGCCTTTTCAAGACCTGAGAGACTACCTCCGCGGCCTGGAGGATCACGGCCTGCTCCATTGGGTGGACGCCGAGGTCGACAAGGACTGGGAGATCAGCGCGGTCACCCGGACCTACTTCCGCCGGGTTCCGAAGGAGGTCCGGGGGGCCCTCGGCTTCCGGAACATCAAGGGCTACGACCAGCCGTTGGTCGTGGGAACGGTCGGCGGCGGGGAGCGGGTCTACCGCCACGCCTTGGGGATCGGGCCAGGCTTCGACGCGGTTAGCCAAAAATGGAGCGAGGCCCTGAGCCGGCCCGTTGCGCCCGCGCCGTTCGGCGACGACGACCCACCCTGCCAGGAAGTGATCCTCACGGGCGAGGACGCCGATCTGGGCCGGTTCCCGGTTCCCATCTGGACGCCCGAGAAGGATCCCGGCCCCTTTCTGACTTCGGCCTGCCTGCTCACGTGGGATTTGGAGACCGGCCGCCGCAACGCGGGCGTCTACCGGATGCAGGTCAAGGGACCCCGTAAGACGGGAGTCCTCTGGAATCACCCCAGCCAACACGGGGCGGTCCACTTCTCCCGCTGGGAGGCCGCGGAAAAACCCATGCCGATGGCCGTGGCGCTCGGCGTGGAGCCGACGGTCCTGATGGGCGCGGTGTCCAAGGCGCCCCTGGGACTGGACGAGCTCTCCATCGCCGGCGGCCTTCGCGGGGCCGCGGTGGAGATGGTCCGGTGCAAGACCATCGACCTGGAGGTTCCGGCCCGGGCCGAGATGGTCCTGGAGGGCCACGTCCCCCCCCACGTGCGCGAATCCGAGGGGCCCTTCGGCGAATTCACCGGCTATATGGGCGGCCCCTACTCCATGCCGGTCTTCGAGATCGACTGCATCACCCACCGGAGGGATGTCGTTCATCAGGCCTTCTTCAGCCAGATGCCGCCCAGCGAGTCGAGCCTGATCCGGGCGATCTCGGAGGAGGCCCAGATTTACAAGCACCTGACCCACGACCTCAGGATTCCCGGGATCGTGGACGTGCACCTGCCCGAGCCGGCCGGCAGCCTCGCGATGTGTTGGGTGCGGATGAAGCAAGTCTATCCCGGGCAGGCCCAGCAGGTCCTCTCGGCCGCCTGGACGCACCATCCCGCGTTCGCGAAGTGGGTGGTCGTCACGGACGAGGACGTGGATATCCGGGACCCCTTCCAGCGGGAATGGGCGCTTGCCTGGCGTGTCCAGCCCCACCGGGATCTTTTCACGATCCCGAACACGGCCCCCGTCCAGCTCGATCCCTCGGCGGGCCGGCACGACGAGAACCTGTGGGAGAAGCGCAGCTCCAAAATCTGCATCGACGCCACCAAGCCCTGGCCGGACTTTCCGGACGTCTCCCTTCCTCCCCAAAAGTACCTGGACCGGGCGGCCGAGCGGTGGGAGCGCTACGGGCTCCCTGGGCCGTAGGCGCCCCCGATACAATCACAATGTCCTTCCGAGTGCGGGCCATTGGCCCGCGGGAGGAATCTCGCCTCGAAGAGAGGTTGGGGGATCTCGCTGAGGGTCGAACCAAGTGGAAGGATGCGGTCAGCTCTTACATTCTAACATTTGCTGGATTTCCCGCGAGAGGTCAAAGCGAGCGTCAAGTTTTGATCACCACGCCTTCCTTGGCCATGGTGTCCAAGGTCGTGATGTCCGCCTCGATGACGAGCGTCCTTCCCTTGGCCAGGACGTCGGGATCGAGTCCGCTGGGCAATTCGGAAGATGTCACGGCCGGCCTCCTGTTCAAAAGAGGGTGTCGGATAGATGAAACGGACGGTTCCGGGCGTTCCCCGGTGGACGCGGGGAATCCGCCGCGAACCCCGTATTCAAACCCTATCTCCTGAGACAGACCGCCGCAATAGGGGGACCGCCCTGGATCGCCGTTTTCCACGAAAGCTGTGAGCGCGCGAGGGCGTAGGCGCGCTACGACGGAGGCGAAATGATTTGGCGAAGGTCATTCAGGATTCAAGATTTGACCCGGATATATTTGGAAGTGTTGACGGCTTTCTTCTTTTCCAAAATTCGCCGCAAATCTGGAAAATGCTAGAATGTAAGACCTGACCCCAGCTTGCCTCGGTATCCGATTTCTCCTTGAGTACCGCGCAATCTGTGTAATCTGCGGATAAATCCGATTCGTGTCCGCCGCCTAGGCGCGGCGCAGCTTGGCGGAGGATCCCATCAGAGACAGAAACGCCCGCTCCTGGTTCTCCAGGTGGCGGATCACCCGCTTTTCCGCCCGTCCGGCGTCGCGGCGGAGGAAGGCGGAGAGGATGCCCTTGTGCTCGCGCATGGATTCGTCGAGACGGTTCGGGACGGCGTGGGAGAGGATTCTCGTTTTGATGATCTGTGACCGGACCCGCTCGATCAGCTCGCGCAGCCGCGAATTGCCGGTCGCCTCGACGAAGGTCTGGTGGAACCGGTGGTTGTGGTGGTAATAGCCGTCCACGTCCCCCTGCCGGCGGCACTCCTCCAGGGAAAGGGTGATCCCGCGCAGGGTCTCCAGATTCTCTTTCGTCATCCGTTTGGCCGCGATCCTGGCGGCGAGGCCCTCCAGAACCGCCACAACGGCGTACAACTCCCGGACCTCATCCTCCGTCGGCCGGCTCACGAAGGCCCCTTTGTGCGGGACGAGGGAGATGTACCCCTGGGCCTCCAACTCCTTCAGGGCTTCCCGGACGGACGTCCGGCCGACGCCGAAGGTGGCCGTCAGGTCCTTTTCGATCAGGCGCTGGCCCGCCCCGAGTCGGCCTCCCAGGATGGCCTCCCGGATCTCGGACGCCACCGCCCGGCTCATCGACCGGGGACGGATCTCTTTGAATTCCGGCAATCTCGATTCGGATCTCGTTTCGCGGGCCATGATCTCAGACCACCCCCCCGGCCCGAAGCGCCTCGATCTCGGACGCGGAAAACCCCAGGACCTCCGTCAGAACCTCATCGGTGTGCTCCCCCAGAAGGGGCGGGGGCGTGCGAATTTCCGCCGGCGTGTCGGAGAGCTTGATGGGCGCGCCGGTGAGCTTCGTCTTCCCCGCCACCGGATGGTCCACCTCGACCACCATGTCCCGGGCCAGAACCTGCGGGTGGGTCAGCACCTGATCCAGCGTGTTGATGGACCCGCACGGGACGCCGGCGGCGTTCAGCTTGTCCAGCCAGAAGGACCGGGGCCGGGCGATGAGGATCTCATCCAGGAGGGCCTTCACCTCATCATGGTTCTTCACCCGGTCGGCGTTCTTCTCGTACCGGGGATCGCGGGCCCATTCGGGCCGCTCGATCTCGTCGCAGAATTTGACCCACAACGAGTCGTTCCCCACACCGAGGTTGATGAACCCGTCGGCGCACCGGAAGGTCTCGTACGGGGTGATGCTGGGGTGGGCGTTGCCGAGCCGCTTGGGGGCCGCCCCGGTCGAGAAGAAGATCCCCGCCTGGTACGTCAGCAGGGCGACCTGGCCGTCCAGCATGCCGATGTCCACCTTTTGGCCGGTCCCCGTCCGCTCCCGGGCGAGAAGGGCCGCCAGGATGCCGTGACAGGCCAGCATGCCGGCCGTGATGTCGGCGATCGAGGCCCCGACCTTCGCCGGCGGCCCGTCCGGCTCGCCGGTCAGGCTCATGACGCCGCCCTCTCCCTGAATCACAACGTCGTATCCCGGACGCTCCGCCAGCGGCCCGGTGTGGCCGAACCCCGAGATGGAGGCGAAGACGGCCCGCGGGTTGATCTCCCGGACGCGGCCGTATCCGAACCCCAGTTTCTCCATCGTCCCGGGCCGGAAGTTCTCGGCCACGACGTCGGAGCGTTCGATGAGACGCGTGAGGATCGCCTTTCCTTTTTCGTCTTTGAGGTTGAGGGTCAGGCTCTTCTTGTTCCGGTTGATGCTCATGAAATAGGAGGACTCCCCGTTGACGAAGGGAGGACCCCATCCGCGCGTATCGTCCCCTTTGCCGGGGATCTCGACCTTGATGACCTCGGCCCCCAGGTCCCCCAGCATCATCGTGGCGTAAGGTCCGGCCAGGATCCGGGTCAGGTCCAGGACGCGGATGCCTTCCAGTGCGCCTGACATGAATGCACCTCCCTTTCCGCCCTCAGCCTTGCCCCACAACCGACAGCAGGACCCCGGCCGCGATGACCGAGCCGATGACCCCGGCCACGTTCGGCCCCATGGCGTGCATGAGGAGGAAGTTGTTCGAGTCCGCTTCCTGACCGACCTTCTGAACGACCCGCGCCGCCATGGGGACGGCCGAGACGCCCGCCGCGCCGATCAGCGGATTGATGGCGTCTTTCGAGAAGGCCGCCATGATCTTTCCGAACAAGACGCCCGTCGCCGTGCCGATGGAAAACGCGATGAACCCCAGAAGGAGGATGAACAGTGTCTGAAGGTTGAGGAACGCCGCCGCGGACATCGACGCCCCGACGGACATGCCGAGGAGGATGGTCACGATGTTCAACAACTCGTTCTCCGAGGTCTTCAACAGACGGTCCACGACGCCGCACTCCCGGAACAGGTTGCCCAGCATCAGCATCCCCACCAGGGGAGCGGACGACGGCAACAAAAGGCCCGTAAAAAAGATACAGACGATGGGAAACAGGATCCGGACGGATTTCGAGACCGGTTTGCTCTGCACCATGACCACTTTGCGCTCCTCGGCCGTGGTCAGGGCCTTCATGATGGGCGGCTGGATGAGCGGCACCAGGGCCATGTAGGAATACGCCGCCACCGCCACCGGGCCCAGCAGATGCGGGGCCAGCTTCGCCGTCAGGTAAATGGCCGTTGGTCCGTCCGCGCCTCCGATGATGCCGATGGAGCTCGCCTCCGGAAGGCTGAACCCCAGGGCGAGGGCCCCCAACAGGGTCCCGAAGATCCCGAACTGCGCGGCCGCGCCCAGAAGAATGGTCTTGGGGTTCGCCAGCAACGGGCCGAAGTCGGTCAGGGCGCCGATGCCCAGGAAGATGAGGGGTGGGAAGATCCCGAGCTTGACGCCGAAATAGAAATAGTAGAGCAGCCCCCCTTCCTCGAACATCCCGCCCTGGGGAAGGTTCGACAGGATCGCCCCGATGCCGATCGGCAGCAGGAGCAGGGGCTCGAACCTCTTGTGAATCGCCAGGTACACCAGGACCGCGCCGATAACGAGCATCGTGGCGTGCCCCCACGTGAGGTTCGCGACCCCGGTCTGTCCCAGAAATTGAAAGAAAGCGGACCCCAGAGCGTCCACCATTTCGCTCCTGACGGTTAAAGGATTCAGTCCTGCTCGATGCGGACGAGGGTCTGGCCGCCCTCCACCTTGTCCCCCTGCCGGACCAACACCTCGGCGACCGCCCCGGCTTGGTTCGCCTGAACCTGGGTCTCCATCTTCATGGCCTCCAGGATGCAGACCACCGTGTCGGCCTGGACCGGGTCCCCTTCTTTGACAAGGACCTTGAGGATGTTTCCGGGAAGCGGGGAGGTCACCTCTCCGGCCTGTCCGGCCACGGGCCCGGAACGGGGACGACGGGCGCGGGACGCCGGGGCGGGCGCGTCGGCCTCCTCGGCCACGACGTCCACCAAGTGCTCCGCCCCGTCGACCACAACCCGAAGCTGGTCCGGGCCGCCGGCCTCCTCTACGGTCACTTCATACGTGACGTTCCTGTGGGTCAGCGTGAACTTTTTCAAGACCTTTTCTCTGTCGCTAGGGCTCCGCCCTGGAAAGGGCGTCCTTCCGTCCATCCATCACCCACCGGGATTGGTCGGGCCGCTCGACGGGAATAAGGAACACTTGTGCGGACTGGGCCTCCAGATACGCGCCCACGGCAGCGGCGACGATGGGGAGGAAATCCTCCCCGCCGGAGTTTTCGGACGGAGCGCCGCCCGTCCCCCTCTCCCCCCCCCTCTCGGGCGCCGGCGCCCGATCTCTCCCGCTCTCCTCCCTCCGGGCGGCCAGCCAGTTCAGCAACCGGATCAGGACGGCCAACGCGAACAGGGAGAGGAAAACGGTCCCCATCCCGATGACGGCGAGTAACAGGCCCTGATTCATCATGTCCGCGCTCGGGGCGCTTGCACGACGGCCAACCTGCGGGGCGCTTGCGCGCCGGCCAGGCTGCGGATGGAGGTTCTCGTGTTCATCGCAACCTCGTTGGCGCACACCATTTGAAATCAAAAGGCGGGCTGGAAGCCCGCCCTACCGTTGTTGGGCGGTGGTGTGCTTTTTACACAATCACAAAAACTTGCAAATTCGCCGGATGCCGTGTCCGCCAACGACCGACGCCATCGGCGGGCCACAGACAAACCGTTCAGCCGACCCGAGACCCAACCCCATCAAGGCCCGGTTTTACCGGGCCGCAGAAAGCTTTCGGGGGGGGGGGCAGGGGGGGGACGGTTTTCAAAGCTTGTCCCACGCGAAGGCGGAGATGTCCCCCCCGGTAAGGTTCTTCTCCGATCACAAAGGGATATTCCCGTGTTTTTTCCGCGGGCGGCTCTCGCGTTTTCCCTGGAGCATCTCCAGGGCGCTCATGAGCGCCCGGCGGGTGTGCCGCGGCTCGATGATCGAATCCACGAAGCCCAGGGCGGCCGCCGAGTAAGGCGTGCAGAACTTCTTGCGGAAATCCTCGATCAACTCCTGCCGCTTGGCTTCCGAGTCCTCGGCGTCGGCGATCTCGCGCCGGAAAATGACGTTGGCCGCCCCCTCGGGCCCCATCACGGCCACCTCCGCCGTCGGATAGGCCAGCACCCGGTCGAACCCCATGTCGCGGTTCGCGAAGGCGATATACGCCCCGCCGTACGCCTTGCGGACGATGAGGCTGATTTTGGGAACCGTCGCCTCGGAATAGGCGAACAGGACCTTGGCCCCGTGGCGGATGATCCCGCCGAACTCCTGCTGGGCGCCGGGGAGGAATCCCGGGACATCCACGAATGTGATGACCGGCAGATTGAAGCTGTCGCACAGGCGGACCATCCGGGCGACCTTGTCCGAGGAGTCGATGTCCATCACGCCGGCCAGGAACGCCGGTTGGTTGGCGATCACGCCGACCGGTGACCCGCCGAGGCGGGCGAAACCCACCACGACATTTCGGGCGAAATCCGGCTGCACTTCGAGGAAGTCGCCGTGGTCGAAGACCCCATCGATCAGGTCGTGAACGTCGTAAGGCTCCGTCTGCCGAATGGGAATGAGGTTGTCCAGGGCCTCGTTCTCCAGGGGCGGAAAATCGGGCGATTCGCTCCGTGGGGGGTCGTCCGCGTTGTTCGAGGGCAAAAAGCTCAGAAGCTTCTTGACCGTCAGGAGGCATTCCTTTTCGTTGGCCGGGATGAAGTGGGCGACGCCGCTTACGCCGCCGTGCACCCCCGCGCCCCCCAGGTCGTCGAAGGTGATGTCTTCGCCCGTGACGGTCTTGATCACGTCCGGGCCGGTGACGAACATGTGGCTGACGCCCGGGACCATGAAGACAAAATCACAGATGGCCGGCGAGTAGACCGCCCCCCCGGCGCAGGGCCCCAGGATGACGGCGATTTGCGGGATGACGCCCGACGCGAGGGTGTTTCGCCGGAAGATTTTCCCGTAACCGTTGAGGGAGCTGACCCCCTCGTGAATCCGGGCGCCGCCCGAGTCGTTTATCTGGATGAAGGGACGCCCGGCGCTCACCGCCAGGTCCATGACGCGGCAGATCTTCTCGGCGTGCATCTCGCCCAGCGACCCGCCCAGGGCGGTGAAGTCCTGCGAGTAGAGGTAGACGAGGCTCCCGTCGATCCGCCCGGACCCTGTCACGACCCCGTCGCCGGGGGTGCGGCGCCGATCCATCCCGAAATCGGTGGCGCGCGACTCGGTGAAGGCGTCCAGCTCGGTGAAGCTTCCCTCGTCGAGGAGGAAAGCGACGCGCTCTCGGGCGGTCATCTTGCCGCGGTCGTGCTGCCGCTTGACAGCCTCGTGGCCGCCGCCCAGGCGGGCCTTTTCGATGCGGCCCCGCAACTCCTCGGATAGAGATTTCAAGACCCTCGATCCCCCCACACGGAAAAAAGAAGATCCCCGGATTGCGGGGTTCTTCCATATTGAATGATGATCAGACAATAAGACAATTTTTGCTTCCCGTCAAGGGAACCTGTGGGATTCCAGAGACACCATACTGAATGCTTGGCTTTTGGCTTACGCCGCCATGGTGTTCGGTGCGGGAAATGGATGGGGTCGGATATGATCGAGGGTGGCAAGAATCCGCGCCCATCTGTGAAATCCGTGGTTGTCGAAGGTAATGTCACGAGTTTTGTGTAGAAGTGCAGAGAGGGTTTGTCTCCCACTAGGTGTTAATGCGGTGGAACACGCTGTAGGCGACGCGTTCCAGGGACTCGTTGTTGTTCATGACGGTCATGGGTCTGGTTCTTCGTCTCACCTCCCGAAAGACCCGCTCAATGGGGTTTATCGTGCGCAGGGTGACCCGAAGGGCGGGGGGCTCTTGGAAGTGGGCCAACAACGTCTCGAGGTCGCTCTCGATGCACGCCACCGCCTTGGGCTCCCGCCCTCGCCACTGCTTGGCACATCGCCAAAAGGCGGCGATGGCCGCCCGGCGGCTGTGGGCCTCGTAGATCCTTTGTGCGCCCGAGACCACCGCCTCCTGGTTGCGCTTTCGGACCTTCTTCACGACGTTTTGCATCTTGATTCAGCCGTAAAGCCGTTCTTTCCAGCCGTGAGATCCTATTATACTATTGATATTATTGAGAATATACATAATTTCCAATCTCATTCGGAACCTGCCTTCTGCAGTCCGTAATCAAAATGAAAGCGGATTCGTTAAAACTCCTGCGCATCTCGGCGAGTCCCTGTCGGTAACCGTTCGGACGGGCCGTGATGGGGGGGTAATTTAGCTGTTGAGGGTTCGTTTCCAATTTTTTTTGAGGGGGCGGAGCCAGATATCCTTTTTCGGTTGGGCGCGTCTCGTGTACCTGTCGTAGCGTCCGCGTCCCTGGGTGGTTCCGACGTGGGTCCATCCCGATGCCCTGTAGACGGCGCCGGTGTAACGGGGGGTCTCGACGAAGGTTTCGATGAGCACGGGGGTGGTGTTGTAGCGCTCGGCCCAGTCCTGGGGCAGGCGACGGCGGACGATGGCGAGGATGTGCGAACCGAGGTTGGGGATCTTGATCCAGGGCAGGATGAGGAACCTCGGGTTGTCGACCACGAGGGGGAGGTTCTTCTCGCGCAGCCCGGGCGTCCAACCGATGAAGCGGTCTCGAGAGGCCAGCTTCCACGCGGCGGTGGAGAAGCCGAGCATGGCGATGGGGCAACCGTTGCGGTCGTGGACGGCGTAGCGCATCTGGGCGCCGACGAGGGTCCTGTAGCCGAGATAGTGGTAACGGGCGACGAACTCGTTCCACCGCTTGCCCCCGGCGGTGCCGCGCACGACGATCTGCATGTCGAGCGGGCGGACCTCCTCCAGGGTGGCCGGCGCCGGGACCGGTGGTGGTTCGGTCTCCGGACCGAAGACGATCAGCCCGGGCCGGTTCTGCCGCCACTTCGGCGGCGGCAGGGCGATCAGGCCGTCTTTGTGCATGGCCAGCATGGTCACCCTGGCCATCATGTCCTTGAGCCCGCCGTCGGGCTTGCGCCAGCCGATGCGCCGGCAGAACTCCTTCGAGAGCGCGTGGCGGTTCAGCGCCGGAGGACCGGCGATCAGCGCGCGCAGGAGCGTCATCTCTTCGGTGGTGAAGTCGCGTCCGTAATAGCGGCACTCGATCATGACGTCATCCCGGCGCCATGAGGGCGCGCCTGCGCTCCGCGCCCATCGACCAGGGCAGCCACGGCGAGAGGTCCTCAGGCGCCCGGCCGCCTCTCTCCGCACATGCCGCCAGCCATGCCTCCAGCCAGCGGAGAGGGTCGATGCCGCCCGGCGCGAGGGTACCGAGGACCGAGTACATCATCGCCGTGAACCGGGCGCCGGTCTCGCGGTCGGAGCCGAACGAGAGCCGTCTCCCGATCACCGGTCCCCTCAGCGCGCGCTCGGCGGCGTTGTTGTCCATCGGCGTCTGCGGGCGGTCGACGAAGACGCTCAAGCCCTCGCGATGGTTCAGCAGCGAGCGCAACGCCTTGCCCTCGCGCGCGTTCTCCGGCAAGGAGGCCAACTCCCGCCCGGCTTCCGCGAACAGGCCGTCGAGCGCTTTCTTCAGCGCGGCCTGCGCCGCGTCGAACGCCGCGCTCTGCCGGTCGCGGCCGGGGTCGTAATGGGCCAGGCGAGCCTCGTTCAGGCGATAGATCAGTGCGATCCGCTCGATCCATCTCCGGCACCACCGCGTCAGCCGCACCTCGCCGGCCGCGCAGTGGATAAAATCTCTCCGCATATGACTCCAGCACCAAGCGAGGGTCACCAGGCCCCCGGGAATGCGCGCCATCTTCTTGTAGGCGCTGTAGCGGTCGCAGACGATGACCGTATGGAGGCCGGCCGTTCCGAACAGCTTCCTCGCGACCTCCGCACCGCGCGAGGGGTCAACGTGGAAGTAGACCGCGTCCTCGCTGACCGAGGTCCACAGCCAAGCCCGGCTCGAGCGGCTCTCCTCGCGAAGCGACTGCACGCGCCAGGTAGTCTCATCACCATGGCGGACAGCCACGAGGCGACCCGGCGCAGGGGACGGAAGCAGGCATAGCGCTCGAACAGGAACCGCGCCCACACGCTGGTCCCGCAGGGCGTGCCTGCGAACAGGCGCGGTGCCGGGAGCGCCGACACTTCGGTGGGTGAGGACGCGCAGTCGCACCTCCGGCGCCATCGCGGACGGCGGATGACGCGTTTGTGAGCCGAGACTTCGATCTCGACGATGGTGGAGACCTCGGCGCCGTTGGCCACGTAGGGCTTCCCGCATCGGCCACAGACGCATGCCTCGGCCGGCGGATTGCGCTCTTCCGTCCTCTCCTCGAGCGCGGGCCGCAGGGTGCGGCCATGCCCGGCGGCTCAGAGCGCGGCCTCTCCTGCTGTTCGCTCCTGCTGTTCGCTCCTGCGCCCGAACAGCGCCTTCGACAGCACCGCCCCGCTCGCACGAAGCTTCGCAAGCTGCGCTTCCAGCGTCTCGTTCCGGCTCTGCGATGCATTCACGGCTTTGCGTAGCCGGGCGTTCTCCCTGGATAGGGACCTGAGCGCCGTCTTCTGGCGGCGCGACCTCCCCAGGGCCTTGCGCAGTTCAGCGTCCTCACGCGACGGCGACCTCGACCGCGCCGCCTCGCTCGCGCGCAAAAGCCGGGCCTTCAGCCGCTCCTTCGCGGATCCGGCGACTTCCAGGGCGACCCCCAGACGGTAGACCTCCCCGGACAACGACTTGACCGCCTCCGCCTGGTCGCGCAATCGCCTCAACTCCGCATGGAGCCCAATGACCTCGCGGCCCTGCCACCTGATGGTCTCCTTGTCGGTCTCCGACGCCTGCGTCTCCCGGGCCAGCCGGTCCTCCAGCCGGGCGACTTCCCTGGTCAGCCGGACCGCCTCCTTGCGCAGCCGGGCGGCCTCCCCCGACGGCGACGCGCCCGAGCGGCCCCCGGCCGACTTGACCCTGGCTTCCGAAAGGCGCTTCTCCAGCCGCGCCACTTCCGCCTGCAAGGAAAGGGCGTCCTGCGCCGCTCGGCGGACTTCCTTCGTCTCCTCCACGGCCGCCTTCAGCTTGCTCCGGCAGGCGTCGAGTCGCCACTTCAGCGAACCCGCCCGGGCGCGGGAATCCACCTCCGCCCACCGCAACTCCTCGCAGCGCGCCTCCGCCCGCGCCCGTTCGCGCTTGAACAGCGAACGCCAGTCCGACTCCCTGCATGAGGACGTCTTGGGGGGAAGAGGCCATCGGACATCTGGCCTCTCGACCAACGAAAGTTCCGCTTGAGCAACTTCTGCGCGAATCGTCATGTCGACATGAATACCACATGCCGAATCGCGTTACCAGTGTCTTGGGAAGATTCCATCCAATGTAGACGATGCTTCCAACGCTGTGCCCATCACGGCCCGGCCGAACGGTTACGCTTTTCGATTATCGCTCCCGGGACCCTGATTCCGACATCCCCGCACCGCGGCCCGCCGCACGGCTCCATTCACGAAAAACGATCCGCCCGAGCTCCTCCACGCCCCGAACTCCACAGACCGTCCTCACGACGGCCTTCGTCGCGGTCGGCCTGGCGCACCCAGTTGCGAATCGCCGAAGCGGAACACTCGAACTCCCGAGCCAGCTCCCCGGGCTTGCGCCCCGCGCGGACCCGCTCGACCATCTGGCGCCGTTACGCCGGCGCGTAAGGGGAATGAGTCTTTGTCATCTGAACACCTCCTGCGCACAGTGCGAAAGTGTCCACCGAAATGGGGCCAACTCCACTCCGCAACGTGACGGGATTCCGTTTCTCTCGCGCAAGCGCAGCACGAGAATGGGAAATGAGAACACCCGTCCCTCGCCCAAAGACGGGCTTCCGAATGCAACAGTTCTGCTTGTCACTCATTGGATGCCCGCGACAACCCCGTGACCTTCGCCACAAAGCGACGCACGACCCCCTTGTCCGCGCCTTGGTCGACCCGGCGTAGTTCAGCCGCCTCAGGGTCCGCGTCACGAAGTCGTACGCCCCCCGCCGGTCGGTGAGGTGAAAGTCAACCGCGTCGCTGCCGGCCATGAAATCGCGAACCTCGTCTATGGTCCGCACCCGTCCGATGTCCAGTTTCAAGATCATCCTCCGATGATCCCAAAATCCCCTTGTTCAGGCTCATCTCTCGTGGGATTCGCTCCTACCGTTCAGGCTCATGTCTCATGGGACAAGACTCCGATTGTTTTTTTTTCAGGTATTCAAATACACTATAAGTCTTATGTATATCGTACACCGATGGGCTCAAGGGCCTGATACAGAGTACTGTCGCAGCGCGAGTTCTGGGCGTCGGTGAAGGCAAGCGAGGATCCTGCGGACATAACGGGACGAGGATGTTAGTGAATATACTTATATGGTGCAAGGCCAATCGGCTCCGTGTTTCGCGGACCGCCGCGAGCATCCTCGCGGCGGCTCTCTGGATGCACCTCTCAGGCTGCGCGACCGAGTCGTCCAGAACACTTGAGGCGCAGACTACCCGTTCGGCGGATACCGCCTTTGGCGGGTCTCGCCATACTCTCGTGATCGGGAACTTCGAGAATCGCTCGACCTATATGCAGGGGATTTTCTCCGAAGGGGGCGACCGGCTGGGCAGCCAGGCGAAGACCATCCTCAAGACTCATCTCCAGCAGACTGGACGCTTCGTCGTGGTCGACCGGGACAACATGGCCGTGCTTCAGCAAGAGGCGGATATCGGCGGGACGCAACAGGCGCTGAAGGGCGCACAGGTCGCCATCACCGGCGACGTCACCGAATTCGGCCGCAAGACTACGGGCGACCGCCAACTATTCGGAATTCTGGGGGCAGGCAAGCAACAGGTTGCCTATGCGAAGGTCGCGCTCAACGTCGTTGACGTGCGCACCTCGGAAGTCGTGTACTCATCTCAGGGGGCCGGCGAGTTCGCGCTCTCCAACCGAGAGATTGCTGGCTTCGGAGGCACAGCAGGCTACGATTCCACGCTGAACGGCAAGGTGTTGAACTTGGCGATTGTCGAGGCCGTGGACAATCTGGTCGATGGACTCCAACGAGGCGAGTGGTCGCCGACTCCGGAACGATGAGCCGTCGTCTCCTCGTGGGCGTCAGCGCATGCATCGTGGTTCTCGCGGGGTGCGCATCACCACCAGAAACCACCGTGTACCGGTGGGGCATCTACGAGGACCTCATGTACCTCTCGTATGCCAAGCCGGGTGAGGCCGATCCGGCCACTCAGGCGCAACGCCTCGGCGAAGACATCGCACGCACCCAGGCCGAGGACAAGCGGGTGCCACCGGGTGTCCACGCCCATCTGGGCTTTCTCCACTACAAATTGGGCGACTTGGAATCTGCACGTGCTCACTTCGAGCGCGAGCGGGAGCTCTTTCCGGAATCGGCAACCTTCATCAACCGCCTCCTCTCCCGCATAAGGCGGAAATCGCAGTGAGCTCGAAACGCATCCTCTTCTCGGGGTTCCTGCTGTCGGGAGTGATGGGGTGCACGGGACCCGTATCTGAGCCGTCGTACGACTACTCCACCTACCGGGAACACATGCCGCGTTCGATTCTCGTGCTGCCGCCGCTCAACGAATCGGTGGAGGTGAGTGCACCCTACTCCTACCTGACCACAGTCACGAAGCCTGTTGCCGAACGCGGGTACTACATTTTTCCGGTGTCGGTCGTTGAGGAATACATGAAGGACAACGGGCTACCGACCGCCGGCGAGATGCACGGCGTCTCGTTGAACAAGATCGACGAGATCATCGGTGCGGATGCGGTTCTGTACATCACGATCGTCGACTGGGGTCAGAAATACCAAGTGGTGAATTCCAAGACGGTGGTGTCGGTCAAGGGACGGCTGGTCGACGTCCCTTCGGGCACGACACTCTGGACCGGCGACGTGAGGGTCGTATGGAACTCGAGTGACAGAGATTCCAACCTAGTAGTAGCGCTTATCGGCGCGGTCATCGTGCAGATCGAGAGCACGGTGATCGACCGGCCCCGGCTGCTCGCCAAGCGGGCGAATCGACGGATGTTCTTCAATAAGGAGGACGGTCTGCTGGTGGGTCCCCTGCACCCCGAGTTTGGGGCCACCGGGGACGACTAGATGATTCTGGCCTACGGGACGATCAAGCCCGCATTTCCCATATGGATCATAAGTTTTGTCGGACCGAATGCCGTTTTCTCATGTAAGATCAAGGTGTTGGCCTCCCCCTGCCATCATCTTGCGAGGGGACCCAATGGGTGAAGCGAAGAAGGGGGCTTTGAAGATCCGTTTTGACCGTCGGCTGAGGCTTGAGTTTCACGGAACCAGAATCACTTTGGATGCGGGATTGCTGGCCTGCCGGGAGCTGGATGATGCGCTGGGTTTGACGGTGAGAGCGCCAGTGCAATTGCAAGAGATCCGTCATGGCCGGAACATCCAGCATGAGTTGGCGCCGCTATTGCGCCAGTCGGTCTATAGCCGCTTGGCAGGGTATGAAGACACCAACGATGCCGAGCGGTTGGCCCAGGACCCCGCGATGCAAGCCGTGGTCGGCCGCCGAGCGCTTGAGAAGCAGGCGGCGGGCGCCAACACCCTGAGCCGGTTCGAGACCGAGGTTCTCACCAGGGAGGAGAATCTCAAGGGGCCGGAGCGAGCTGAACCGGGAGTGGGTGGACCGGACCATGGCACACTCACCCCATCAGCGAATCATCCTGGACATGGACAGCTCGGAAAGCCCCGTCCATGGGGAGCAGGAAGGTACGGCCTACAACGGCCACTTTCGTTGCACCTGTTATCACCCTCTTTTTTGCTTTAACCAGTTCGGGGACTGCGAAGGGGCGATGTTGCGCCCCGGCAACGTGCACAGCGCCGATGGCTGGCGCGAGTTGCTTTCGCCCATCGCGGCCCGGTATGAGCGGGCGGGTGTTCGCCGTTACTTCCGAGCCGATGCCGCCTTTGCGCGCCCGGAGGTCTATGAGTGCCTGGAAGCGCACAGCTTCCATTACGCCATCCGCCTTCCCGCCAACGACGTGGTGCAGCGAGAGATCGACTTCCTCCTCACCCGCCCGGTCGGTCGCCCGCCCAAGAGACCCATCATCTTCTATTACGACTTCCGGTATCAGGCTGGAAGCTGGGACCGTTCCCGGCGGGTCGTGGCGAAGGTGGAATGGCACTCAGGCGAACTCTTCCCTCGCGTCGGATTCATTGTCACGAACCTGACGGCTCGACCCGAGGGGGTCGTGCACTTCTACAACCAGCGAGGCACAGCCGAGCAATGGATCAAGGAAGGCAAGTACGCCCTGAACTGGACACGCCTTTCCTGTCACCGGTTCGTGTGCAACCAGGTGCGGCTCCTTCTCTTCGTCCTGGCGTACAACCTGGGCAATTTCCTGCGCAGGCTAGCCTTGCCCAGGGGGCTCAAGCACTGGTCGCTGCGAAGCCTCCAGGTCAAGCTCATCAAAATGGGCGGGAGGATTGTGCGGCACGCCCGGTAGATCATCTTTCAATTGGCCGAAGTAGCGGTGTCCAGGGAAGAGTTCGCCATCATCCTGGACCGAATCAACCGATTACGGCCGGTGCCGGTCTAACCTTGTGCAGAGGGTTCCCGGCAGCATGAGGTGATTGGTTAACGGGTTGAACCGCGAACAAAGGGGACCGAAGGGCGAGGGTCCGCCTTTTGGGGCAGTCGATGGCCGTCAGCACCTTGTTGCGGAGGGTTGGAAGGCTCTTGACAAACCCATCGGAAGGGGGTCAACTGGTTTTCATCGGGAAAGGGGACCGGAAACCACCCAAGCAAGTTGATATGGGAAATTCCGGCTTGAACGCAATGTTCGTGGCCAAAAGGGTGCCATTAAAATTGCTCGGCCAAATCGGAGATACTCGGGAGTATCATCGCCTAGGTTTCTCGGCGCTTGAATTGACCGTAGGACCTGAGGTGGATTTAGAGGAGTTTAATTTTTATTTTGATTACGTTTTGGAGCTTGTTGGGAGGTTAAAGTCCTTTTGGAAAGAATAATCTCCACCTCTCGGAATACTCTGTTTCCTTCACGTTATGTGCCAGAAAGAAATCAAACCGAAATTCCTTTTTCCGCATCAAGGGCTTCGAGGTCATGCGCGCGTTGCACAAGGGCCACTCTTGTGGAACATATATGAACTGCCCTACGGTTGTATCTCCGATATTTTCATTATACAATAAAATGCTAGCTTTATTTTTCGCAGCGCACCCGATTGCGCTTCAGAGAGTTGCGTAAGCATTTCGCAATCGGATTTGCGCACTATTGCGGCGTGACATGGATGCGAATGACGGCCGCCCCCTGGATGCCCCGTAACTGTTCCGGTAAGCGTTCCGTCAGGCTGACCAGACGAGTTTTTGTACCACTTTTTGGGAGAGAGTTTACATGACAGCCTGAGGCTGTGAAACCGGTTTGGGGGGAAGGAATGGAGTGCAGACCTCCGGCGCCGGGGGCCTATCATTCAGCGCCGAGTGGGGTTTCCGGGTGTTATATTCCTCCCGCCATGGCTCAATCACAATCTGGGCCTCCTCCCGAATAGAAACCTCACCATTCAGGCATTCGTCTCTCAGCTTCCCATTGAAACTCTCACAATACCCATTGTCCCAGGGACTACCGGGTTCGATGACCTGCCCCCCCCAACGAGACCACCTGTTACGTTAGACACGGGACCATTTGAAGTCCACCCCGGGGGACCGGCGCCAGGGCTTGGGTTCTTGGGAATCTGGCCTCTGGCGCAGGCGGCCGGTAGGCCAAGGCGCTGTGAGGCCGTCGCTGGTTGTACTCCCGCCTCCACCTCTCCACCAGCACCCGGGCTTCCTTCAGCGTCTCAAACACCTCCACGTCCAGGAGCTCATCCCTCAGCTTCCCATTGAAACTCTCCACATATCCGTTCTCCCAGGGACTCCCTGGCTCGATGTACAACGTCCTCACGCCAACCGCCTTGAGCCAGTCCCTGACCACCCTGGCCGTGAACTCCGATCCGTTATCTGACCGGAGGCATTCAGGGACGCCCCGGCCCACAAACAGCTCTGCCAACCGCTCCAGCACATCCTGGTGATTCATCTGCCTTGGGGCATCAATGGAACAACATTCAAAGGCTGTGCTCATCCAAAATGGTTAACAGCCGGAAAGCCCTCCCTTCTTGGGTGCGCTCATGCATGAAGTCATAGCTCCAGACATGGTTCCGATGAGTCGGTCTCAGGCGTACGCAACAGCCGTCATGGAGCCACAGTCTCCTTCGTTTCGGCTGTCTAGACGGGACCTTCAGCCCCTCCTGTCTCCAAAGCCTTTCCACGCGCTTGGGGTTCACCTTCCACCCCTCTAAGGCGAAGCATCGCCGTGATCCTGCGGTACCCGTATCGATGGGGTGGACGCCCCTCCCGACGGCATCACGCTGTGGCAAGGTGGTGTCGTGTTCAACCCCTGAAGGAGGAAGCGTCCATGGAACAAGTGAACATCATCGGCATTGATTTGGCGAAACAAGGCTTTCAACTGCACGGTGCGCGGCCGGACGGATCGGTGGAGTTGACCCGTTTTCGTGGACACCTTCAGACTGTGCGCAGGAGGTGTTCAGATGCGAAAGACTCATTCGCCCTACGCGCCGGAGTACCGGCGCCAGATGGTCGAGTTGGTTCGCTCGGGCCGTACGCCCGGGGAGCTGGCCCGGGAGTTCGAGTGTTCCGCTTTGGCGATTCGCAACTGGGTGCGCCAGGCCGACCGCGACGAGGGCCGTCGTGAGGACGGTCTGACAAGCTCAAATCTCGAGGAGCTGCGCCCCGGCTTCGCCGGGAGAACCGTCAGCTTCGCGAGGAACGGGAGATCCTGAAAAAAGCCGCGGTCTGGTTCGCACGGGAGACCGGCTCGGTGCCGGGGAGGTCTTCGGGCTCGTGAAGGCGAACCAAGCCTGTCATCGGGTGGCCACGATGTGCCGGGTGCTGGGCGTCTCCCCCAGCGGGTACTATGCGTGGCGAGGCCGTGGGCGTTCACCTCGTACCCGGTGCGACGAGGAGCTGCGCGGCATGATTCGGACCCTCCACGAGGCCTCTAGTGGCACGTACGGGGCACCTCGGGTGCATGCCGGGCTGATGGCCGGCGGCTGCCGGGTGGGCCGTAAACGGGTGGCTCGTCTCATGCGCGAGTCGGGCTTGGCCGGGGTGAGCCGGCGCCGGGGCACGCGCACCACGCGTCTGGACCCGAGTCATCGTGCGGTCCCGGACCGGGTCGAACGCCAGTTCCAGGCCGATGCACCGGACCGAATCTGGGTGGCCGACATCACCTACGTGCCGACCTGGGCGGGGTTCGTGTACCTAGCGGTCGTGCTCGACGTGTTCAGCCGCCGGATCGTAGGGTGGTGCATGGCCCATCATCTTCGCACCGAACTGGTGCTCGGGGCGCTCAACATGGCGCTGGGACAGCGCCGGCCCTATGGGGTCGTGAATCATTCGGACCGGGGAACGCAGTACACTTTGCTCGCCTTTGGCAAACGATGCCGGGAGATGGGGGTGCTTCCCTCGACCGGGTCGGCCGGGGACTGCTTTGATAACGCCATGGCCGAGAGCTTTTTCGCCACGCTGGAGCGCGAGCTCATCGACCGGCGTTCGTTCCGTACCCAGGCCCAGGCGCGCATGGCGATCTTCCAATTCATCGAAGGCTGGTACAACCCACGCCATCGTCATTCCGCCCTGGGTTACCTCAGCCCCAACGACTTCGAACGCGACGCGGCGAAGGCAACGCCGGGTGCAGTGCGCAACGTTCATCGTCCGGCCCGAGGGGTGCCCGGTGCTTGCTGGAGCGGTGAGCCAAAGGGAAAGATATCCCCTCCAGCGATATCCTATCCACCGATCTTGGGGAAGACTTTACGTCCACCGGCTGTCGCCCAACTCAGGGCTGGAGGGGACAGCCCTAAACTGTCCACTGAAACGAGTAACTCCAAGGGCGGGACAGCGCAATGTCGGGCGGCACACCGAGGCCGCCGAAATTGCGGGGACGGAAGCGTGCAACCAGCCGGGATGCGCGGCGGTGGCGAGTAAGGCTTTGGTCAGCGGGTGACGATGACGGCGGGTGTGTGTTCGGTCGTTGGGTGGTGCGATTACCGAAGCCGATGGTGGTCAGTTTGGCCCGAGGCCTGCTTCACTGCCATCAGTGCACTGACGGAAGGTTGGGCGCGTGCCGTCGATTAGACTTTTGGCCGAATCCGGGCAAAAGGGTGTCCGCCTTTCCTATGGCGGATAGGAAATTTCTAGCACTCGATGAAGATACCGCGCCGCGGTCCGACCGCTCCGGCATGAAGGGCCCCCGTGGGTCGGTCCCGGGCGCTATCTGGTAATCCGGCCTCGGCGCCTCATTGAAGTGGAACGGCCCGCGGGGAGTCGCTTCAAGACTGGATCGGAATGCGTTGACGATGACATTCAATAACGCTTTGCAGTCTTTCACCCGTGCCGAGCGGCAGGCCGCAATCGCTGCATCCAAGGACTCGCTCGTCCGGCGGGCGGCAAGGGAACCGGACTCGAAGGTGAGCGATGGCGGGATCGATCCCGGTGCCGTTGCCGGAGCCGAGCGACTTCTCGCCGCCGCAGTTGCGGATGCCCTCGCAGTCTTGGCGCCGGAAGCCCCGGAGAAGGTGAGCGACTTCGCGATGCAGGCCGCGCTGTTCGCTGTCGGCGCGCATGTCTTCATAGCCCCGCCCGACACCGACATGGCGGGGTGGATCGCCAGTATGCCGGACGAGGCGCTCGACGGCCTGCGGAACTCCATGGTCGAAACCGCGCGCGCCATGGGACGCCATGAAGACGCAGCCAGAATCGCCAATGAGCCGAAGGAAACCTTGGCCTCGATTCTGGCCGAATCCGCTCCAAAGGCAGCTTCGGGGGTCATTGCTGACCTGGATGCTTTCGTTGCTATCGTAGAAGAGAGCGAACCTCTGGACCCTCAGGGCGAAGCCGCCAGATTGCTGTCCGCGGACGCTGCAGGAGCCAAGGTGCGGGACCTCCGAGGCATAGCGGCGCGTCAAGCCCGATTGCTAAGGCGCCTCCGGAAATACAGTTTCCCCGCGGTAGCTGTGCTTCTTTCCGGCCTGCTGACCCGTCCAGAGAACCACACGGCGACCGCCCGAATCGAAGCGCTGCTTCATCTGGCCGCGCTGGCTTGCCGGGGCAGGAAGAAGCCGGGCCTACAGCAGTTGCGCGAGTGGCTGACCGAGATCGACGAGGACCCGATCGCGAAGCTAGAGATCCCGATCGAGGATGTCTTTGTCTCGAATGTGGAGGCGAGTTTCGGGAACGCACGGTTGTTCCAGGGGCGCTGGGAAAACAACGCAGAATATGTGAGAGCCTGCACCGAGACGCTGCTCAGGATCGGAGAAGAGCGTCCTTGGGCGCGGGAGGCCCTAGGACACATCATGGCTTTGCTGCGCTTGAGCGAGGCCTTGGCCGAACGGGCCGGGGCGGAGCGTTACACCCGCACGGAAAGCACGCCGGGGGAAAAGATCGTCCTCCGCGATTCAGCGGTGAAGGAATCGAGTCGTCATGTCGTTTTCAGCGACGAGGACCTGGCCGCGATAGGGGTCGGGCCGGGGGCCCTCTACCCCTTCGTCATTCAAAACGAGCATGCGGGCTCGCTCGCCGGACAGACGATGGGTCACCCAGCGCTGGAACGTCGCCCCCTGGTGCGGCTCAAGGGGTGCACGACAGTCGCTGTCCCAACCGCGATTGGTACGGCGGTCAGGCGTTTCGCGATTGAGCAGGCTGCGGCGGCAGGAGACCTACGGCCATTCCAATCGACATGGCACTTGGCGCAATTTTCGGAAGCGTTCCTGTTGGGGCGCCCGGGTTGGGGTGTCGGATACATCGAGATGCCAGAGCCGGATCCCGACGACGGCATGCGGGAGTTCATCGGGACGTTCGACGAAAGCGGATATGTCCATCTGGTCTTCGTCCCGGATGATTTCGAGGCTGCCGGCGAGGCAGGGCTCGCCAGTATCCGTCCGCTTGAGGAGGCGGTCTGCAAGCGGATCCGGGAGCGTGCGTCGGCCCTTGCGAGTAGACAGGACTACCGGAGAGGCCTGACGGTTCTCGTGCACGGCGGCGTCGGGCGGAGGTTCTCGCCGACTTTGGAAGACCTTCCAGACTTTCCGCCCGGCTGGCAGCGGCTTTGCGTATCCGCGTCCGATTTTATGCTTCTGGGAAGCCTGCCGGATTTCACCGCACTGCGGGCCTGGAAGCTGCTCCAGCAGGTCGACGAACTGAAGGAAAGGGGCATTCTCCTTCCGAACCTGCGCGGGTTCCTCAACCTGGTTGCCTTCGCATACTGGGTTGGCTTCGAGCTCGCGCCGGAGAATATGAGCGCGGGGACGCTCTATCTGCACAGCGACTTCCTGCTACCGATGCGCCACAAAGTGCGAACCGCCCTTGACCGCCACGCCGCAAGAGCCCCCGACGGCGATTCATGGGTCAGCATCCAGCGTCAACCGGCGGGCGGCCATTTCGATGAAATCCAGGGTCGGGAGGAATACTTCAGCCCTGGACACATGGCCCACGGGGAGGTGTTGGCTTGTGTCGAATCCGCCTCGCGGCCGTGGTGGGTCTACATCAGTGATGGGATTCCGGAAGAACGGTGGCCTCGCGCCATCGTATTCACCCGCATTTCCCATTTAGATCATAAGATTCGACAGACCGAAAGGCGCTTTTTCTTGTAAAATCAGCGTGTTGGCTTCCCCCTGCCACGTTCTCGCGGGGTACCCCTATGGGTGAAGCGAAAAAGACGGCATTGAGGGTCCATTGTAACCGTAAGCTGAGGCTTGACTTTCACGGAGCCAGAATCACTTCAGATGCAGGATTGCTGGCCTGCCGGGAGTTGGATGATGCGCTGGGTTTGACGGTGAGAGCGCCAGCCCACTTGCAAGAGATCCGTCATGGCCGGAACGTCCAGCATGAGTTGGTGCCGCTATTGCGCCAGTCAGTCTATAGTCGCCTGGCCGGGTACGAGGACACCAACGATGCCGAGCGATTGGCGAGAGACCCTGCTAGGCAAGCCGTAGTTGGCCGGCGGGCACTTGAGAAGCAGGCGGCCAGCACCAACACATGGAGCCGGTTCGAGACTGAAGTTCTCTGCAGCGAGGAGAACCTGAGTAGGCTGAGGCAACTGAACACGGAATGGGTAGAGCGGGCCATGAGCCGCACGCCGCATCAGCGGGTCATCCTGGACATGGATAGCTCGGAAAGCCGGGTGCACGGACAGCAGGAAGGGACTGCCTATAACGGTCACTTCGGTTCCCTCTGCTACCATCCCTTATTCTGCTTCAACCCGTTTGGGGACTGCGAGGGGGCGATGTTGCGTCTGGGCAACGTTCACAGCGCCGATGGGTGGCGAAAGTTGTTGGAGCCCATCACGGCCCGCTATGAGCACGCTGATGTTCGCCGTTCCTTTCGGGCCGATGCCGCCTTTACGAGCCCCGAGGTCTATGCCCAAACCCGGCACCGGGCGCACGTACGGTATCCGGGGTCCGGTTGAGCGCCGCATCCGCACAACCGGCGGCGGCGGTTGAGAGCCCGTTGCTGCGTGAAGGCCTCCAGGTGGTGAAGGGCGCACCGGTCGCTTCCAGGTGCCGCCATCGCCATGCACTTGCGATCGGGTCGGTGGTGCTCCCGGCGGCCCGTCTGGACGCCACCGAGATGGGTCAGACGATGCGCGAAATCGTGGACAAGCTGTACACATTTCTTCTGAACATGGAGGAAGCGGAGCTGGCGGCGCTACGGGATCATCGACGAAGCGAGACCTCGGAATGGGACAGGCCCAGAGAGGATCCCGGGCTGAGGAAGCAGATGGAGGTGCTCGCAAGCGGCATCGTCGAGAGCGGACGGAGGCCGGATGCGGCCGACGGCGCGACGAAGGACTGACCAAGGCGGTTCTGGTACGGTGGAGAGGTTTAGCGGGGCCGTTGAAGGACAGGCGGGACGCGCGCCTGCCGCCGGGGGCCGGGCAGCGTGTAGTCCCCGCGCGCGGACAGGATCGAATCCGGTTGAGGGAGATGCAGAGTTGAACAAGGCAGACATGGTGTACAAGGCAGACATGGTGTCGCGGGTGGCAAACCGCGTTTCGCTGTCGAAGGCCGAGGCGTCGGCGGCCGTCGACGGGGTGTTGGATGCGATTCAGGACGCGCTTGCGAAGGGGGATACGGTCGCGCTCGCGCGGTTCGGCACGTTCTCCGTCGGGTGCCGCCCGGCGCGCGCCGGGCGGCACCCGAGGACCGGCGAGAGCATCGAGATCGTCGTCTCGAAGTCTCCCGCGTTCAAGGCCGGCAAGACGCTGCGCGACGCGGTGCGCTAGGGTTCAGCCGACGCGGACCGGCGGGAGGCGGGCGAGCGCCCCGGAGGGCAGCGGAGCGGAGTGTCGGGGGCTGGGTTTCGCTGCCAGACCGCTGTCACTGCGTGACCGAACAAGATGGCTCGCAACGACCCCTCCTACCCGGCCGGGGCCGGAATCGTGCGTTCCGGGGCGTGGGCGTCAATCGCTGGCATGCCGAGCTCAGATAGTGCGCAAATCCGGTTGCGCTGTGCTTTCGCAATTTGGCAGTGCCGATCAAGCGGGCTGGTGCGATGGTGCGATGGAGGAAAGAAAATCGTTATAATACAGTATATTACGAAGGAATGAATTGCTGAGCGCCGCTGGAAATTTCCTATAGGATGCAGAAGAGAGCCATATGTGATGGGCTTGGTCCGGCAGGCGTACGAGAAGCAAAAGGGGAAGGCAGAGGCGGAAGCGTGAGAGGGGGCAGAAGATGAAACAAGGGAAAATCACCCTCGCCCAGCTCGAGTCCTTCCTCCTGAAGGCCGCCGACATCCTGCGCGGCAAGATGGACGCCTCGGAATTCAAGGAGTTCATCTTCGGCATGCTGTTCCTGAAGCGGCTTTCCGACGAGTTCGACCGCAAACGCGAGCAGCTCCACAAGAAGACCTTCGCACACTTCAAAGACCAGCCGGATCTCGTCGCCGAGTTGCTCGAAGACAAGACATCCTACGGCGAGACTTTCTTTGTCCCTGTCAGAGCCCGCTGGCACGAGCCCTGGAAGGACGATAACGGCGATCTCGTGCCAGCCCTGAAGGACCTAAAGCACGACATCGGCAACATGCTCAATAAGGCCATCGCTGCCATCGAAGACGAGAACGATGCACTCGCCGGTGTGCTGAAGAACAACATCGACTTCAACGCGGTGAAGGGCAGGACCAAGATCCCGGACCAAAAGTGGAAAGATCTGCTCGACCACTTCAGCCAGCCCGGGTTCGTCCTCGTCAACGACAACTTCGAGTTCCCCGACCTGCTCGGCGCCGCCTACGAGTACCTCATCAAGTTCTTCGCCGACAGCGCCGGCAAGAAGGGCGGTGAGTTCTATACCCCGGGCGAGGTCGTCCGCCTGCTCGTCCAGCTCACCCAGCCGGAGGCCGGCAACACCATCTACGACCCTACGGTCGGCTCCGGCGGCTTCCTCATTCAGTCCCACCAGTACGTGGAAGAGCAGGGCCAGAACGCCGACGACCTCGCCCTCTACGGCCAGGACTCCAACGGAACGGTCTGGTCCTATCTGCATCATGAACATGATCCTCCACAATATCACCCGATCCACGATCGAGAACGGTGACACGCTGGAGGACCCGCTCATGCTCGACAACGGCCAGATCCGCAAGTTCGACCGGGTGCTCGCCAACCCGCCATTCTCGCAGAACTACAGCCGCGCCGGCATGAAGTTCACCAGTCGCTTCCGCGAGTGGTGCCCGGAGTCCGGCAAGAAGGCGGACCTCATGTTCGTGCAGCACATGCTCGCCAGCCTCAAGTCCAACGGCCGGATGGCGACGATCATGCCGCACGGGGTCCTGTTCCGTGGTGGTAAGGAAAAGCTCATCCGCGAGCTCTTCATCAATGACGACTGCATCGAGGCCATCGTCAGCCTGCCGCCCGGCCTCTTCTACGGCACGGGCATCCCCGCCTGCGTGCTGGTCTGCAACAAGAGCAAGCCCGACGCACTCAAGGACAAGGTCCTCTTCATCAACGCCGATCGCGAATACGCAGAGGGCAAGAATCAGAACCGGCTTCGCCCCGAGGACATCGAGAAGATCGATTTCGTCTTCACCCACAAGCGCGAGCTGCCCAAGCACTCGCGCCTCGTGCCTAAGTCCGAGATCGTGGACACCCACGACTACAACCTCAACATCCGCCGCTACGTGGACAACACGCCCAACCCCGAGCCGGAGGATGTCCAGGCGCACCTCATCGGCGGAATCCCGGAGGTGGAGGTCGCTGCGCTCACGGACGACTTCGCCAAGTTCGGCGTTAACCCGGATTCACTCTTCGAGCCCGAGCGTCCCGCCTACCTCGCCTTTCGCGAGTTCATCGACGCCAGGCCCGCCATCAAGGCCACGCTCGAAGCGGCCCCGGCGCTGCTGGGCACTCTCACCCGGCACCACGACGCCCTCGAATCCTGGTGGGCGGTTGCCAGGGACGACTTCGCCCAGCTCCAGCATGCGGGCAACGGCGGCAAGAAGATGCCCGAGGTCCGCCACGAGCTGCTCACCACCCTCAAGGCCAAGCTCGTGCCGTTGGGCGTGCTCGACGAGTTCAAGAGTGCCGGCGTCTTCGTCAACTGGTGGCAGCAGATCCGCTACGACCTCAAAACCATCGTCTCCACCGGCTGGCACCACACGCTCATCCCCGATGAACACCTCATTGCCGAGTACTTCCAGGCCGAGGCCGACGCCATCGAGGCGCTGGAGGCGACCATCGCCGAAGCCCAGGGCGAGCTGTCCGAGTCCGTCGAGATCGCCCAGGAGGTTAGCGGCTACGAGCCCGACGAGGACGAGAAGGTCACCGCCGCCGTCATCAAGAAGGCCCTCAAGGTACTCATCGACGACCTGAAGGACAGCGCCGGCGCTTCCGCTAAGAAGGAACTCAAGAACCTCACGGACCACGACAAGGCCATCAAGGCGATCGAGAAGCGGAGCAAGGACGCCAAGGCGACGCTCAAGGAAAAGGCCACAGAGTTGGAGTTCAAGCTCGAACTCAAGCGCCTCGGGGCCGACGACTTCAAGGTCGAGGCCCAGGCGCTGATCGCACAGGCAGAGGCCCGTCTCGCCGGGCTGAACCCGAAGAAGAAGGCCGACAAGAAGACCGTTGCCGCGCTCGATAAGGACAAGGAGGCGCTGAATGCCCGGCTTGTCCAGGTCGATGCGGTGCTCAAGGTGATCGGCGGCCAGATCAGCGAGGCCGACGCTCGCCGCCTGATCCTGAAGAAAATCTACGACGTCGCCCGCGCCGAGCTGGACCGCTATTTCAATGCGGAGAAGCGGGTGCTCGTGCGAGTCGTCGAGAATCTATGGGAGAAGTACTCGATTAGCACTCAGGTGCTGGACTCGAATCGCGCTCAGACATTGAAGGCCCTTGACGGCTATCTTGTCGGCCTCGGTTACTTCGAAGTGTCGTCATGACGTGGTCGAACGAAGCGCTGGAAACCGTGATCGCCACACTGGAGAGTGGCTCTCGCCCCACGGGCGGTGCATCCATTGATGGCGGCGAAGTGCTCAGCATTGGAGGCGAGAATATCCTGCAATCCGGAGGAGTCACGCTGGAGGACGTAAAGCGCGTGCCGGTCGCGTTCTTCAACAGAATGACCTAGGGGCACCTGCGTGACAATGATGTTCTGATTAATAAGGACGGCGCTCAGACAGGAAAGGTTGGCTGGTATCACCCTGGCCGCGCTCTCGTTGCCTGCATCAATGAACACGTGTTCCTCTTGCGCGGCGATCCTGACTAAATAATGCAGGGATACCTCTACTACTCACTCTTGTCTGATTTGGGGCAGGCGCAGATCCGCCTGCAGATCTCGGGCTCGGCACAGCCAGGCCTCAAGACCGCCTTTACCAAGGGTGTCAATGTCGACATCCCCGCTGACCTCCGTGAACAATCGATGATTGTACGCGTGCTCTCGACCGTCGATCGGGCGATCGAGGAGACCGAGGCGCTCATCGCCAAGCAGCAGCGCATCAAGACCGGCCTCATGCAGGACCTGCTCACCCGAGGAATCGACGAGCACGGCAACCTCCGCTCCGAACAGTTCCACGAGTTCAAGGACTCCGCGCTCGGGCGGGTTCCGGTGGAGTGGGATCCGATGCCATTCGGTTCCTGCGGCCAGTGGTTCAGCGGCGGGACTCCCTCCAAGGCCATCCGGCGATTCTGGGGCGGAGGGGTTCCGTGGGTCTGCCCAAAAGACATGAAGCAGTTTGAGCTTCACCAGAGCATCGACACAATTACCGGGGATGCCGTCGCTGCGGGCGCCCGACTCATGCCGACCGGCACGGTGTTCATTGTCATTCGCGGGATGATCTTGGCGCACACATTCCCGGTAGGAGTCTCTAGGACGGAGGTGGTATTTAATCAGGACGTGAAGGCGATTGTGCCCAAACAGGGGCTCATGGGTCGCTATCTGGCGTACTGGCTCTCGTCACACTCTCACCAGTTCCTAAAGCTCACCACGACTGCGACGCATGGCACCAAACGGTTTGACATGGATGAGCTGCAGGCCGCCTTGGTAGGTGTCCCGCTGCCGAACGAGCAGAAACACATCGTGAGGATCTTTGACGAGCAACAGTCGGTCAACGAGCGGCTCCAGGGCCTGACCGCTAAGTTGCAGGCAGAGAAGCGTGGCCTCATGAAGGACCTGCTTACAGGAGATCGTCGGGTAACCGCACTCTTAGGGAGCCCGGAGCAGGTAGTCGGCGCGTGAACATTTCCGAAGAGAACCTCGTGTCATGGTCGAAGGGACCCGGCCAAACCGAGGCCGATAAGTGCAGCAATGCTGAGACGGCCGTGCGAAAGGCCATCAAAGCGAGTGAGCAACTTGCCGCCCTCGACATTTCCGTGTTCGCCCAAGGGTCGTATCGTGCGAGGACCAACGTCCGGCAGAACAGCGACGTGGACATCTGCGTGCGCTATGACTCGGCGTTTTTCCCCGACTATCCGAAAGGTACGACACGGGAGACGTTCGGGCATGTTGAGGAATCGCTTCCGTTCGCCGATTTCAAAAGCATGGTCCAGAAGGTGCTGGAGGACTACTTCGGCAAGACTGGTGTTACGCGAGGCAACAAGGCATTTGACGTCCATGCCAACACGTACCGCATCGACGCAGATGTCGTCCCGACATTCGAGTGCCGCTGGTACACGGGGCGGAAGAATGCCGACGGCAGCCATCATTATCTGTCCGGGGTCGCATTTGATCCCGACTCAGGTTCGCGGGTCATTAACTGGCCGGAGCAGACTTACAACAACGGAGTGGAACGGAACACCGCAACCGGACGGAAGTACAAGCGGGTCATCCGTATCCTCAAGCGGCTGCGTGACAGGATGCAGGACGATGGGATCGCCATAGCCAAGAAGACGCCGTCGTTCCTGATTGAGTGCCTGGTCTGGAACGCTAACGTCGATGCATTCAGCAAGGACACGTACACAGCGATCGTCCGGCATCTACTTGCGGATTTGTGGAACCGCACGCGAAAGGATGATGACTGCTCGGAATGGGGCGAGGTCAACGAGCTGAAGTACCTCTTCCGTCTTGCCCAGCCCTGGACACGGCAGGAGGCGAATGAGTTCCTGCAAGCAGCATGGGACTACATCGGATACCAATGAAGAACATCAAGGTCAGACCATTCGCATTCTTCATGTTCGGCCTCTTCGCCGTCTGTTTCATCGCCGTTGCACTCGCAACGGGGGCAGAGGTCCGCGATGTCTGGAGTGCGTTGAAGATCGCCTACAAGACGGTGCCCATCCTGCTCATCGTATGGATGGCTTTCGTGCTGTACGCCTGGAAGTGGCGGATCTTTCGGAACTGGCTTGTGCCGTTTCCTTGCCTCGATGGCACTTGGCAGGGGCACCTTCAGACGACTTGGAAGAACCCGGATACCCGAGAAGTTCCCGGCCCGATTCCGGTGCTTCTGATGATACGGCAGACGTTTGGCCGAATCAGTTGTGTGATGCGCACGGCTGAGATGACCAGTCGCAGTTATTGCGCTGATTTTTGGATCGACAATGACGAGCAGGTACGCAAGCTGGCATATTGCTATACAAGTGTTCCGTCGGTTCTGATACCAGATCGCAGTCAGCCACATGATGGAGCGATGCTCTTCGAGATCATCGGGGAGCCGGCTCAAAAGCTAAGGGGCAACTACTGGACGACGCGAAAGACCACCGGCGAGGTCACGCTGACGTTCAGGTGTCGCGAAAGGCTCGACGATCTCCCGGACCACTTCGGATCGCATCCGATGGAACATAAGTAAAGGGGCAGGCGGCCATGGGCACGGAATCGACCACAGCCAAGGAACTTCGCCTCGACGAGCGCAACCACGTCGAAAAGCCGCTGCTCGACCAGCTTGCGGGCTTGGGCTGGGCGGTCATCGACTTGACGGACATGAAGCAGACCCCGGCCGACACCCATCGGGAGAGCTTCACCGAGGTCGTGATGACGCCGGTGCTGCGCGAGCGGCTCAAGGTCATCAACCCCTGGCTCGAAGACGATCAGGTCGAGGAGGTCGTCAAGCAGCTCACCGCGAGCTTCCCGAGCACCGGTTTGCTGGAGAACAACAAGCACCTGTTCCAGCTCCTACTGGAGAACACCAGTGTCAGCGAGAACCGTCAGAGCGGCGAGAAGAGCCCGACCGTCCGCTTCGCGGACTTTGGGACCCGCGACAACAACCGCTTCATCGCGGTCTGCCAGTTCAAGGTCCGCGTCCTCGGCACCGAGCACCACATCATCCCCGACGTCGTGCTGTTCCTCAACGGTCTGCCAGTGGTGGTGATCGAGTGCAAATCGCCCAAGGTCAAGGACGCGATTCCCGAGGCGATCGATCAGCTTCTCCGCTACAGCGAGCAGCGCGGGGCCGAGAGGGAAGGGAATGCGCCGCTCTTCTACTACAACCAGTTCGTCGTGGCGACTTGCCGGCAGGAAGCCAAGTTCGGCACCATCACCACGCACACGGAGAAGTACTTCTACCGCTGGGCCGACCCGTATCCACGAACCGTGGACGAGCTGGACCACGGCTCAGGCAGCCCCAACGACCAGCAGCGTCTCGTCGCCGGCATGCTTGACCGGGACAACCTGCTCGACTTGATTCGGACCTTCACGCTGTTCTCGACGAATGATAAGGGCCAGACGATCAAGATCGTCGGCCGCTACCAACAGTTCCGTGCGGTGAAGTTGGCGGTAAAGCGGCTTATCGAAGGCCGTAATCCCCGCGAGCGCAGCGGCATCGTCTGGCACACCCAGGGCTCCGGCAAGTCGCTCACCATGATGTTCATGGTTCGGGAGATGTACCGTCACGCGCAGCTCTCGAATTGGAAGGTCGTCTTCATTACCGACCGCACCCAATTGGAACAGCAGCTGTCCGAGACCAGTCAGAGCATCGGCTTCACGGTGAAGCTGGCCGACAGCATCAAGGGGCTCAAGGAACTGCTCAGCGCCGACACCTCCGACCTGGTGATGGCGATGATCCACAAGTTCCGCGAGGCGGACCTGACCGAGACCTTCCCGGAGCTGAACGCCAGCCCCAACATCCTCGTCATGACTGACGAGGCCCACCGATCGCAGTACAAGCTGCTTGGGGCCAACCTCGACAAGGGCATCCCCAACGCCGCCAAAATCGGCTACACGGACACGCCGATCGACAAGACCGAGCAAGTCTTCGGCGACTACATCGACAAGTACACGATGCGCCAGTCCATCGAGGACGGCGTGACGCTAGAGATCGTCTACGAGGGCCGCACGCACAACGCGGAGGTCCCCGACCGGGGCTGGATGGACGCGGCGTTCGAGGACGTGTTCAGCGAGTACAACATCCAGCAGCGTCTGGACATCCTCGGGTACGGATCGCGGGACGCCTATCTCGAGGCAGAGCTGACCATCGAGACCAAGGCCAGGGACATGGTGGAGCACTACCTCGCGCATGTGTTCCCCAACGGCTACAAGGCGCAGGTGGTGGCGACGTCACGCGAGGCTGCCGTGCGCTACAAGAAGCACCTGGACGCCGCGCTCGCGGCGGCGGTCGCAAAGCTGGAGCAGGCCGATACGGGCACAAGCTGGACTTGGACCGCCTCAAGGCGATGAAGACGGACGTCGTGATCTCCAGACGCCACAACGACCTGCCCCACCTCAAAGAGTATTCCGACTCGTCACGGCACGAGGCGAGCATCAAGAGCTTCAAACTGGCGTTCGGCAGTGAAGAAGACGGTGTCAACGGCGACCTGGGGATCCTCATTATCAACAACATGCTGCTTACCGGCTTCGATGCGCCGGTCGAGCAGGTGATGTATCTGGACAAGGTCGTGGTTGCCCATAACCTGCTGCAGGCCATCGCCCGTGTGAACCGCGTGGGCGGCGAATCCAAGGACAAGGGCTTCGTGGTGGACTATGTCGGCATTGGCCACCATCTCAAGAAAGCGATCGACACCTACGACGAGCGCGAGCAGAAGGAGATCATCGACGCCCTGAGCTTCCCCGATGAGGAGTTGCGGGAACTCGAGGAAGCCCACGCCGCCGTGATGGCCCTGCTCCAGAAGCACGGACTTACGGACATGAGCGATCACGATGCCTTCTACGATGTGTTCTACGACGAGGACCTGCGCTTTGACTTCATGCTGGCGTTCAAGCGGCTGACCAAGTCGCTCAATCTCCTGTTCCCGGCCCGCCAGGCCCTTGAGTTCATGGGCGACTACAAGGCGCTCGCCGAGATAAATGTGCTCGCCGGAAAACACTTCCGCGACCAGCGCCTGAGCATGAAGGGGATCCCGGCGAAGCTTCGTGCAATCACGGATGCCCACCTCGAGTCCCGGGACATCGATGTCAAAGTCCCGCCGATCTCGATCCTTGACGAGGATTTCGAAAAGGGTGTCGGCGAGCACCGCCGGACCAAGACCAAGGCGGCCGAAATCGAGCACGCGATCCGCCACCACCTCGACGTAGACCTGGACGATGATCCGGATCTGCGAGCCTCCTTCGCCGAAGCCCTGGCGGTCATCTTTGAGCAATTCCGCGACAACTGGAACAAGATCTACGAAGAACTAGAGAAGCTGCGGGCGCGCATTATCAATGCCAGCAACGAGCCAACATACGGATTGCATCGAAAAAAGCAAATGCCATTCTTTCGAATGTTTCAGCGTGAGCTGTTCGGTGCAGATAAGCCGACTGTGGATCAGTCTCAGGTGGCTGAGGAGCATGCTGTCTATGGCATCGACGATGAAGACCGAATCAGCTGTCTAGTAGATTTGACACAGCAGATTACTCTCGTTATTGAGAGAGAGCTGAAATTGGCAGGATTCTGGGAGAGCATTCCGGCCCGCAACAAGCTGAAAGCAGAGATCCAAAAAACCTTGCTCGCGCCTGAGTTCGCCAAAGTGCCCGACCTCATCAAGAATCGTGCGCACATCATTAGCCGAGTTATGGAAATCGCTGAAAAGAACAATGACATGATTCTTTTCGCGGACTAGTGACGATGGATATTACCTATTCGGTAAAAAGATCTTCAAAACGAACGAAGGTTACGATCACTATCGAGCGTGACAGAAAGGTTGTTGTGCACGCTCCGAATCATGCGTCCGATGAAGCAATTGTGCGGATAGTCGAAGCCAAGCGGCATTGGATCTACGAGAAAACACGGCATAGCCAAAAAAACACGGGGCGCCCTCATCCACCTGGCAAAGAGCTCGTTAATGGTGAGTCCGCGCTATATCTTGGGCGGAGCTACCGGATCGAAGTCGTCGACAAAGAGACGGAACGTATTCGGTTTGATCAGCGTTTTCTGATTTCGGCATCGCTTGCGACTCACAAGAAGGGTGCCATGCGTGAGTGGTACATCGCGCGAGCAAAGGAGCGAATTCTACCTCGCGTTGTGAAGCAGGCTCGAGAGCTTGGCGTTTCCTTTTGGCAGGCGCGCATCGTTGATAGTCGATATCGGTGGGGCTCATGCACAGTTCGTGACAACATCAACCTGAACTGGCGGTTGATTAAGGCGCCGATCTTTGTGGTCGATTACGTTATCGCCCATGAACTCACCCACCTTTTGGAGCCCAACCATACGCCGCGATTCTGGAACATAGTGAAGACACAAGTACCCACCATGGACAGAGCGCGCGGCTGGCTAAGGGAGCACGGTCAAATCCTCGAGGGAGAGGTTTAGGCAGCGGGTAGTGCACGGTTTCGATGTGGAAGTCATGTGGACCGCCCCTGGGTTATTGGACACTCGGGTGAGGGTATTCGACCTCATGCGGCCTCCGCAACTTGAGCGAGTTTTTCCTGCCTTGCCTGGGCCGGCGTTCGGTAGCCGTAGCCCTCGAGAATCCAATGATGGTTGTACAGGTTCTTGAACTCAAGCAGCGCCCACCGCAGTTCCTCTACGGTGGCGAAAGAGCGCACCCACAGGAGATTCTCCTTCAAGATGCGGATGAACCACTCACAGTAGCCATTTCCCTCGGGCGCCCGCACGAAGCTGGGCGAACTGGTCATGCCCAGGTAGGCGATCTCCCGCTGAAAGTCATCGGACAGATAGGCGGGGCCGTGGTCGTGACGAACTTTAAGCCCCTCGGCGACGTCCGCCTCCAAGCCGGCGAAGCGCTCGGCGACCCCCTGCCGGATCGGCTCCAGGGCCTCGAAGCGGTTGCCGCTCTTGGCCGCATGGATCCCCACGCAGTCCACCGAGCAGTGATCCACCGCCACGAACACCGAGGCCATCCCCTCCTCGGTGGTCACCGTCGTCGTCATGTCCGTGCCCCACATTCGGTCGGGCCGCTCGGTGCGGATGGTCCCGTTGTGGGCCTTGGGACCTCGGGGTTTGCCCACCCGGTGGGGGGCCTGAAGCCCCGCCTCCCGCATCAGGCGACGCACCCGCTCCTTGCTGGTGCGGATGCCCGCGAAGCGCAGCCTCGCCCACACCTTGCGGTAGCCCTCGCCATGGAAGGGAGAGTCCTCCAGGACCTGCCGGATGTGGCCGAGGAGTTCCGCATCGGTGCACGGGCCCACAGGGCCGCGCTTATTGGGCGTGGGGCGTTCATGAACGGGGACCGCCTCTCGCCGCCGTTGCGCGTAGACCGTGGAGCGCGCCAAGCCTCAAAGGGCGCACACCCGCTTCAGGCCGTAGGCTCTGCCCGTGGAGGTGAAGCGGGCCTGACTCATCGCCTCCACCTCCTGCCGGCTAAAGGGCGGCCGGCCTCCAGGCGGTCGATCTTCTCCCGCAGGACCTCGCCCTCCATCGTGAGTTCGCCCACCTTGGCCTTGAGCCGGGCGTTCTCCTCGTCCCGCTCATCCGCCGGGCGGGCTTTGAGCGCCGCCTCGCCCCCGCGAAGGAACGCCTCGCGCCAGGCGGAAAGCCGAGCCGCTGTCGTGCCCAACTCGCGGCAGAGCGTCTCCAGGCTCTCGCCCCGCAAAAGACGCAGGACCGCCTCCCGCTTGCGCCTGGCAGGAGAACCGACCCCGCTCACTGCGATGCCCTGGGGCCTTGGCTCCGTTCGCCCTGCGGGCGCCCTCCGCCAAAGCCCCCTCTTGCTTTTGTTCGTTCATCGCGACACCCCTTTCTCCATGAATCATGGATCAATCGAGTGTCCAACAAAACCCTAGAGCGGGGGACCAACGGCGTCGGTAAATCTATGCTCGCCAAAAACCTCGTCCATCACGCCGTTATCAACGGCGCCTCGGCGCGCTTCGTCACCGCCTCCGATATGCTCCATGACCTCGCCGCCCAGGACTCCTCCGCCGCCCTGTCCAGACGCCTTAAGCGCTATACCTTGCCGCACATTTTAGCCATCGACGAAATAGGCTGCCTCGACTACGACAACCGCTACGCCGACCTGCTCTTCGAGGTGGTCACTCGACGCTATCAGCTGCGTCCCATCATCGTCACTACCAATCGAGCGTTCGCCGATTGGAACGACATCTTCCCCAACGCCGCCTGTGTCGTCACCCTCATCGACCGACTCGTTCATCGCTGCGAAATACTGCCCATCGAGGCCAGCAGCTACCGCCTTAAAGAAGCCCAAGAGCGTGCCGAGCAGCGTAAGGCCGCACGCCCAAAGCGACAAAAGAAAACCCTCGCCAAATAATCATGAACACCGACGACGAACGCGACCCCGAACTCCCCGACAACCTCTCCGACGAAGCCGCCGCCCAGCTCATCTGTTGCCTCTATGAAATCGCGCGTTGCCTCGAAAATCGCTACTTCGCACAGATCCGTCGCCACTACACACAACACACCGACAACGATGAACAGTTGCCGCTGTGGGACAAAGATCCGCCCTTCTGACCCCCCCCGTTCGCAACGCGAAATATATGCACCATCAAAAACCACCCCCTGCACCAGTTAAACGCGTTTCCTTGGCGCCACTAACAACCGCAAGCAGACATCCTCCATGGCCGAGATCAGAGCGTTCCAGCAGGGCAGGCTCGCACTCCCGTTCCGGCCGGAGCCTGCACACAAGGCGTCACGCCGGAGATGATCGCCACGACGTGCCGGGAGGCGTACGAGAACGTGCCTGGAGGCGCGTGCGTGCTTACCGGGGCGGTGGACACGCAAGACAACCGCCTGGAGGTCGAGGTCGCCGCCTGGGGCATCGTGGAGGTCGGCCGGGCCGAATCCGAGACGACGGGCGTGCGTGGTTGGGAGCAAGCCGGCTATCACGGCTTGGCGCACGGTGGGCGCTGGTACAGGCTCCGGCGGTGGGGGATCGAGTACCGGAAGATCCCCGGCGACCCCGGCACCGCGCAGCCGTGGGACGAGCTGGCGAGGATGATGGAGACCCCGCGCGAGCACGCGAGCGGGTGCCTGCTCCGCCCCGTCATCGTCGGCATCGACTCCGGTGGTCACTACACCGAACAGGTTGCGGACTTCGCGAAGTCCCGCGGCGCCGGCTACCAGTGCTTGAAGGGACTACCGCCGACCCGCTTCGGCGGTGTGCTGATGCGGAGGTCGGTGACGCAGGACGCGCTACACGACTACGGGTCGAACGGCCTCGCGCTGATATGCACGAATTCGAGCAAGGCGTCCGTGTTCAGCCTGCTACGCCAGTCCTGCACCGGCACCGTCCCGCGACCCATGACGTGGCCGGCTGACGAGACGTTCTACGGTCCCGAGCAATTCGAGGGGATCTGCTCCGAGACCCTGGAGCGCGTCGTCGAGAAGCGCACCGGGCGGACCCGGCTCCAGTGGAAGAAAATCGGACGCGCGAATGAGGCGCTTGATCTGCTCGTCTACTCGCTCGCGTGCGTCTCTCACCTGGGCATTCCATTCCTGCTCGCCGAGCGCGAGCTGATCGAGGCAACGACCAATGCGCGCTATTCCAACGCTGCATGAAGTGGACTTCGGCGAGTCCCTGACGTGGGCGCCGCCCGCCGGCGCCGCGCGGTACTACGTCTGGGTAAAGACCGATTCCTATTCGTGGTTCGGCACCGATCCAGGCGAACTCACCTACGGCGGAAACTCTCCCCGGTGGGCGCAGGTGGCGGGGTTCGATGTTGCGAACGCCGCTGTTCTCGACTTCCCCGTGGCCGTGGCGGCAAAGCCGTCCGCACCGAATATCGAGCTGACCGCAGCCGGTATCGAGGTGGGCTGGCAGACAACGCTCTCGCTGTTCGACGGACACGACCCCGAGGTCATGATGATCGCGTCGATGACCCCGGACGCCAAGGTCATGAGCATCGACCGGTTCCGCCTGCCGACACCGACCAGCACCGACGCGAGCACCATCGCCTCGCAGGAACGGCGGTTACTTCAGACCTTGCTCAACACCCGGGAGAAGGTCGCGGCCAGCGGCGGCAAGGCGAAGGTCATGCAGACCGAAGGCGAGGGGCACGAGCTGATGGAGCTGGCTGCTCTCGATCGGCGCGTCGCCGAAGTCAGAGCGCGGATCACGTGGTTCGACACCGCGGCGATGGGCAACGCGCTACCGCGGGCGGAGTGCTGGTGAGAACCCGCCCCAAGCTGAATCCGTGGCCGCTGAGCGGGCAACCGCGACGCGAGACACCTCGCCCGACCAAGGAATCCTTGCGGCGCGGTGCTGTCCGCAAGCGCGTCGGGACGAAGCCGAGGAGCGGCAACTACGGCAGGCGGTGGACTGGCTTTGAGTCCGAATGTGGGAACGAATGGCACAGAATCGCTGGTGATTCTGTGATTTCCTTCGCGGTATCAGATACTTACGCGGATTGATTGGCGGAGAGGGAGGGATTCGAACCCTCGGAGGCAGTTTTGCTACCTCACTCGCTTAGCAGGCGAGCGCCTTCAGCCTCTCGGCCACCTCTCCGCGCAAGCCTTGAATTTCTGCAATTTCTTCCCGGGACCGGGCCAGACGCCGCGCCCGGCATGGGCCGTTTCCGTCCGCTGGCCGGACACCTTGGCGGAGGGAGGGGGATTCGAACCCCCGAGAGACCTTTCGGCCCCTAGCGGTTTTCAAGACCGCCGCCTTCAGCCGCTCGGCCATCCCTCCGCCGGAACGGGTCGTGTTCCGCCGGCGGGGAGAAACCTTCCGTTGAAATCAAATTAGTGATCGGATTCCGGATTGTCGACCTTTCCCCCGCCGCCGTCCCCGGACGGCTGAGACGCATCGGGTCCGGCCGATCCGGCCGGATCGGGCCGTGATTCGCCCTGTGGCCGATCCCCGGCGGGCGCGCCGCCCCCCGCTGGAGCGGAGCCCTCGGCGCCCTGCCGGCCGCGGTTCCGCCGGCCCCGATTTCTCCTGCGGTCTCTGCCCCCCCGGCCGCCGCCGCTGTCGGCCTTGCGGTCTTCACTTTTGCTCTCGTCGCTCGCGGCGGTCGCGGGGGCGGCCGCAACAGTCTCGGGCGCCGATTTTTTTTCCGCCGCCTTTTTCCTTTCCGGCGGGTCTCCCCCTTTCGCCGCCCAGGGGGCCTTCATCCGGCCGATGATCTCTATTCCGCCCAGGTAGGGCCGCAACACCGGCGGGACGATAACCGTCCCATCCTTCTGCTGGAAGTTTTCGAGGAGCGCCACAATCGTCCGGCCGATGGCCAGGCCCGATCCGTTCAGGGTGTGGACGAAGATCGTCCCCCCCTCCGGCCCCCGAGTGCGGATTCCCGCCCGGCGGGCCTGAAAGTCCTCGAAGTTGCTGCACGAGGAAACCTCGAGGTACCCCTTCCTGGAAGGGAGCCAGGCCTCGATGTCATAGGTCTTGGCGGCGCTGAATCCCAGGTCTCCGGCGCAGAGGGCGATGACGCGGTAATGGATCTCGAGGCGCTGAAGGACTTCCTCGACCTCCGCCGCGAGGTCCTCCAGCGCTTCGTCGGACGTCTCGGGCGAGGTGAACCTGACCAGCTCCACCTTGTCGAACTGGTGCTGGCGGATGAGACCCCGGGTTTCCTTTCCGTAAGACCCCGCCTCCCGGCGGAAGCAGGGCGTGAACGCGGCGTACTTGATGGGGAGGGCGCGCTCCGGGAGGATCTCGTCCCGGTGGATGTTCGTGACCGGGACCTCGGCCGTCGGCGTGAGGTAGAGCCCGCCCTCGTCGATCTTGAACAGGTCCTCCTCGAACTTGGGAAGCTGCCCCGTGCCGACGAGGGAGTCGGCGTTGATCAAGAACGGGGGGAGGACCTCGGTGTAGCCGTGGCGACGGGTGTGGAGGTCCATCATGAAGTTCAACAGCGCCCTCTCGAGCGCGGCCCCTACGCCCACCATCAGCGGGAACCGCGCGCCGGCGATCTTCGCCGCGCGCGGCAGGTCGATGATCCCGAGCCGCTCACCGATGGTCAGGTGGTCCTGGGCCTCGAAGGGGAACGTCGCGGGCGCGCCCCAGCGGCGAATCTCTACGTTCGCCCCCTCATCCGCCCCGTCCGGGACGGAGGGATGCGGCGCGTTGGGAATGTCGAGCATCAACGCCCGGCCGGCTTCCTCCTCCTCGCGGATTCTGCGCTCCAGCGAGGAGGCCTCGTCCCCCATCCCGCGGACCTCGGCCATGAGGACCTCGGCGTCCTGGCCTTCGCGCTTCAGGTTTCCGATTCGCCGGGAGAGCTCTTTCTGCTTGGACTTGACCGTCTGGATTTCGGTGACGAGGGCGCGCCGGCGCTCGTCGATCTCCAGGATCGGCGTGAAATCGGGCGCGGCGGCGCGGCGGGCCAGGGCCGCCCGGAGGTCCTCGCTCTTTTCTCTGATCTTTCGAATGTCGAGCATGGGCCCCCTTCGTTGTTCGGGAGAATACGGAATGTTAGCATTCGGGAGGGCGGCGGCTCAATCGCTTCCCTCGCCTTTGAAGGGCGGGGGTCTTTCCGGAGACCGGCATTGCGCGGGCGGAAAAACCACCCATGAAGCTGTTACGGCTCGCGATTCTTTACCTGGTCGCCGCGGGCCTCGTCGCCTTATGGATGTGGGGCGGCTTCGATCCGGTCATTGAGAAGTGACGCCCGGCCCGTCGATCAGCCGGGCGCGTCATCCGCGCCGCCTTCCGAACCTTCCGTCTCGGGCGAGCCCGCCCCGTTCGCGGACGAGAGAACGTCTTTCTCCTCGATCCGCGCGATGGAAACCAAGCGGTCGTCGCCTTTCAGGTTGATGAGACGAACGCCCTGCGTGGCGCGGCCGATGACGGAGATGTCCCTGATCCGCCCCCGCATGAGCTGCCCGCCGCTGGTGATCATCAGGTATTCGTCCGTGTCGTAAACTTGCCGGACACCCACCACCGGCCCGTTTTTCCCGGTGATCTTCAGATTAATCACGCCCTTGCCGCCCCGGGCGGTCAGCCGATAGTCCCGGACCGCGGTGCGTTTGCCGTAACCCAGCTCGGTCACGGAGAGCATGACGCTCTCGGGCGTGACGACCTCCGCGCCGATGATCTCGTCTCCCTTCGCCAGGCGGATCCCCCGCACACCGGCGGCGTTTCGCCCCATCGCCCGGACTTGGCTCTCTTCGAAGCGGATGGCCTTGCCCTGGAGGGTAGCCAGAAAAACCTGGCGCGAGCCGTCGGTGATCCGGGCCCGGACCAGCTCATCATCGCTGTCCAGATTGAGGGCGATGATCCCTCCGGCCCTGGGGTTGCCGAAAAGCGGCAGGGCCGTCTTCTTCACGACCCCTTTCCGGGTGACCATCATGACGAACTTGCCGTCGGAAAACTCCCGGACAGAGAGGGCGGTGGAGACGGTCTCGCCGTCTTTGAGCTGGAGCAGGTTCACCAGGGCCTTGCCCCGGCCGGCCCGGCCGGCCTGCGGAAGCCGGTGGACCTTGATCCAGTGCAGGCGTCCGCGCGTCGTGAAGCAGAGCATGTAGTCGTGGGTCGAGGCCACGAAGATCTCTTCCACCACGTCTTCCTGGCGGATCTGCATCCCCTTGACCCCCTTGCCGCCGCGGTGCTGGCTTCGGTAGAGGGAGACGGCGTTCCGCTTGATGTACCCGTCATGGCTGACAGTGACGACCATCTCCTCCTCGATGAGCATGTCTTCGAGGGTGATGTCATCTGTGGCGTCGGCGATCTCGGTTCTGCGCTCGTCGGCGTACTTCTTTTTGATTTCGAGCAGCTCGTCTTTGATGATCCCGATCACCAGATTATCGCTGACGAGGATGGCCTCGAGGCGGGCGATGGTCTTTATCAGCTCTTTGTGCTCGGCTTGGATCTTCTCCCTTTCCAGCGAGACCAGCCTTTGCAGCCGCATGTCCAGGATGGCTTGGGCCTGGATCTGGGTGATCTTGTACTTGTCCATCAGGCCCGTGCGGGCGGCCTCGGGCGTCTTGGAGGCGCGGATCAGCTTGATGACCGCGTCGATGTTCTTCAGGGCGACCAGGAGCCCCTCGAGGATGTGGGCGCGCTCCCTGGCTTTGCGCAGGTCGTACTGGGTGCGCCGGACAACGACCTCCCGGCGGTGCTGGATGAAATAACCCAGTACGCTTTTCAGCGGAAGAATGCGGGGCTGGTTATTGACCAGGGCCAGCATGATGACGCCGTACGTCCCCTGCATGGCCGTGTGCTTATAGAGCTGATTCAGGATATAGCCCGAGACCCCGTCCCGCTTGAGCTCGATGACGATCCGCATGCCGTCCCGGTCGGACTCGTCGCGCAGATCGGCGATCCCCTCGATTTGCTTGTCGCGAACGAGATGGGCGATCTTCTCGACGAGCTTGGCCTTGTTGACCTGGTAGGGGATCTCGGTCACGACGATGGATTCGAGCTCGCGTCCGAACCGCTTGGTGATCTCGACCCGGGCGGTGGCCCGAACCTGAATGAGCCCCCGGCCGGTGAGGTAGGCGTCGTGAATCCCCTTGCGGCCGTTGATGATGGCGCCGGTGGGGAAGTCCGGGCCGGGGATATGCTCGATCAGCTTCGCGTCCGGCAGGTCGGGATCGTCCAGGAGGGCGACGAGACCGTTGACGACCTCGCCCAGGTTATGGGGGGGGATCTTCGTCGCCATGCCGACGGCGATTCCGTCCGATCCGTTGATGACCAGGTTCGGAATGGCTGAAGGGAGAACAACCGGCTCCCGAAGGGTCTCGTCGTAGTTGGGGGCGAAATCGACCGTTTCTTTCTCGAGATCGCGGAGCATCTCCTCGGTGAAGGCGGTCATCCGGGCTTCGGTGTACCGCATCGCGGCCGGGGGGTCTCCGTCCACGGAGCCAAAGTTCCCTTGCCCCAGGACGAGAGGGTACCGGAGGGAGAAATCCTGGGCCATCCGGACGAGGGAGGGATAGACGATGGCTTCGCCGTGGGGGTGGTAGTTGCCGCTGACATCGCCGGCGATCTTCGCGCACTTCCGGTAGGCCCGGCCCGGGCGGAGACCCAAGTCGTTGAGGGTGACGAGGATGCGGCGGTGGACCGGCTTGAGGCCGTCGCGCACGTCTGGCAGGGCCCGCGCGATGATGACGCTCATCGCGTAGTCCATGAAGGAGGACCTCATCTCGTCCTCGATGGCGACGGAAATCCGGGTTTCCTGGAACTCTGGCATTTCCTTATCCTATTGGAGTTTTAGGCCTAGACGTGGAACGGGCCGTTAAGTCCCGCGACTTTTGCCAAATCGTTCAAGAATGCCGCAAAGTGTGGACATCGGGCATAGACTTTCCTCACATCAACTTCTTTCCACAGAAGCGATTGATCATTCCCCTTTGAATATGGCTGCATTTGGTGTTCAAAGAAAATGTCATCTAATCGTTTTGATGGGGGATTCTCCAGATTGACATCTTCCGGATTGGCTATTTCTTCAACGCCTGGGGCATTGAGATGCCGGCTGATTGCATCGTGATCTGCCAGAATCCAAGCCTCCAATTCATGCACAGCGACATGCAGAAAGAAGCGCTCGTGATACTCCTGATCGGCCTTCTGGTGGATATGATTGCGGTAGACCTCTGCTTTTTTCCCCTTAGAAACCCCATCGCCAGGGAGTTGGATCGCAGCACCGCGGAGATCCGTTAGGCCAAAAACCGCATCCGCCCGGCTTTGCATGATGGCGCTCTTTACGGTATGGCCAATTCGCTTCAGGAATCCTTGGGAACCTCCGAGATTCAAAGTTCTTGACTCGATACCGATTTCTCTGAACCTTAGCCCCGGGTTTAAGAGAATAGAATCTATGCATCTTTCTTCGCTCTTTCCCTCGCAGGCAAAGTAAATTCTCAAGGCCGCCCGCCAATTTCTCCCATTTACCAAAGCTCGCCTAGTCTAAACTCCTTCAACCAGATCTCAAGATTAGGCCCTGAAATCCGGCGCATTTCTGTAGCGCCATCCGCCTTCTCAACGATAACAACGTCCTCGGGCTCAAGCTCCGAGACCAGATCGGGCGAATGGGTGGTCACGATGAGCTGCGTCCGGGAGCTCGCCTCTTTCACGAGGGAGGCAACAAGCCGAATCAGATCAGGATGAAGGCCGAGTTCCGGCTCTTCAACGATGATGAGTGGTGGTGGTGTCGGGCAGCGGAAAATCGCCAGCATACATAAAAATCTCAGCATCCCGTCGGAAAGGAACATCGCGGAGAACGTTTCCTCGCTGAATGGCCCCTCTCTCCAATTTAAGTACAATCTCCCGTCGCCTCCCTGTGAGGGGAACGTCATCTTCTTGAAATCTTTGAAGACCAAATGAAGTGTCTCCTCGATTTCCTTGTACGTTTTTTCGCCCTCAGGAAAACTATGAAGGCTATGTAGAACACTCGTAAGGTTCGACCCATCCTCCTTTAGCTCGAAACCACTCCGTGCGAGCGCGGGCATCCGAATCTCCGACCTCGGTCCGGTATTAATTGTCTCGTAAAACCTCCAGCCCCTTGCGGCGTCACCGATCCAGGCAAAATCCCTGACTCCCAAGCGATTAAACCCGTGGATCCCGGGCTCGCCGCCGTAAGTGGGCAGGGTCTCTCCAATCGCTAACCGTCTCCTTGAGAGGACCTCCGATCTAAGCCCGGTTTCAGGGGAAGGTGCCTCGCGGCCTTCTCGGTCCACGAGAACGAATTCTTCCGCATCAACGAGGACATCAGTTGGCTGCGGCCTCAAGCGAAGCTTATAAATCCCCCGATTATGCCTCTGTGACTCATCGTCCCAAGCGAAATCCAACGACGCGGATACCTTTTGCTCCTTCTCATTTAACCCGCGAAAGACGATCCCTGACGCGCCGCCGCGCCTGAGGGATGGTTCAATGAGTTCCTCCTCGGCCGCCTCACGGATAAACTTGAAAAAGTCGACGAAGTTCGTTTTCCCCGAACCGTTGGGGCCGATGAGGACGTTGAGAGGCTTCAAGTCCAAGTCAAATTTCCGGAAGGACTTAAAACCGTCTATCTGAACACTCTTGATTCGCACCTAGCCGGTCCCGGCTAAATATCCAGATTCCGAACGGCGAGGGCGTTGGACTCGATAAACTCGCGTCTCGGCTCGACGAGCTCGCCCATCAGGGTGGAGAACACCTGGTCCGCTTCGATGGCGTCCACGATGCCGACCTGGAGGAGCGTCCGGCGCTCGGGGTCCATCGTCGTCTCCCAGAGCTGATCGGGATTCATCTCGCCGAGACCCTTGTAGCGCTGGACGACGAGACCCTTCCGGCCGAGCTTGCGGAACTCTTCCACCACGGACTCATAGTCTTCACAAACCGTGTCCTCGCCGTTTACGGCGACGGTGTAGGGAGGCCGTCCGAGGGTCTCGAGCAGGGATGTCTGAAGCTCTTGCAATCTCTGAAAGTCCCGCGAGCCGACAAACTGGTTGTCCAGCACGGTTTGGAGCTCGCGGCTCTCCCGCCAGGAGTGGACCTTGATGGCGGTTCCATTCTCGTCCGGCTGTATGAATTCCGCCTTGAACGGCTTGGCCCCTTTGAAGATGTTGCGAAAACCGGTCTCTACATCCTTGACCAATCCCCTGATCTTTTTCGCGTCATCAAGAAGCTCCGGGCTGAAGCCGCGCTCCATCGCGAAGGCGAACAGCACATTCGGGTCCATGCCATGCCGGGCGTGGAACTTCAGAATACTGGTGTGCTTGATAAGCCGCCCGAGAATATCTTTCAACCGTTGGCCCTTGAACTCGTTCTTTTTCCGGCCCTTCCCGCCGCCCTTGCCGTTGGCGGCGACCAGGGCGGAATCCTCCGTCGCCAATTCGAGGATAAACCGGTCGAATTCCTCATCGTTTTTGATGTAGCGCTCGGTCTTCCCTTGCTTGACCTTGTAGAGCGGGGGTTGCGCGATGAAGAGGTGGTTTTCCTTGATCAGGTCGGTCATGTGCCGGTAGAAAAAGGTCAGCAGGAGCGCCCGGATATGCGAGCCGTCGACGTCCGCGTCCGTCATGATGATGATCTTATGGTAGCGCAGTTTCTCTGTGCTGAAGTCATCCTTCCCGATGCCGGTCCCCAGCGCGGAGATCATGATCCGGAAGGCTTCATGATTGAGCATGGTGTCGATGCGGGCCTTCTCGACATTGAGGATTTTCCCGCGCAAAGGCAGGATGGCCTGGAAGGAGCGATCCCGCCCTTGCTTGGCGGAGCCGCCCGCGGAATCCCCCTCCACCAGATAGATCTCGCACCGGGCCGGATCGCGGTCGCTGCAATCGGCCAGCTTGCCGGGAAGGCTTCCGCTGTCCAGGGCGCCCTTGCGTCTCGTCAGGTCTCTTGCCTTGCGCGCGGCCTCTCTCGCCCGCGACGCCAGAACAGCTTTTTCAACAATTTTTTTGGCGATGGCCGGATTCTGTTCGAGGAACTCGCCGAGCCGGTCGTTGACGATCTGCTCGACGATTCCCTGGACCTCGCCGTTTCCAAGCTTGGTCTTTGTCTGGCCCTCGAACTGTGGCTCGGGAATCTTGCCGCTGATGACAACGGTGAGCCCTTCGCGGACATCGTCCCCCGAGGGCATCTCGCCATTCTTGAAGATATTGTTCGAGCGTCCATAGGCGTTCGTGGTGCGGGTGAGCGCGCTTCGGAAACCGCTTACGTGCGTCCCGCCTTCGACGGTATTGATATTATTGACAAAGCTGAAGCCTTTTTCCCCATAACCGTCGTTATACTGGAGCGCGATCTCAATGATGACGCCGTCTTTCTCTCCTTCGAGAAAAATCGGCTTTGGGTGAAGAAGCGCGCTTCCGCGGCTCAGGTCCTGGACGAAGGCGACAATTCCGCCCTTGAATTCGAGGTCCTCGCACTTGTCGACCCGCTCATCAACGACGGAGATCTTCAATCCCTTGTTCAGGTAGGCCAACTCCCTGAGTCGCGCGCAAAGCGTTTTGAACTCGAAGTCCACCGTTGTGAAAATCTCCGGGTCGGGAGAAAAGGTCACTTTTGTCCCGCTGATCTTTGATTTGCCGACCTTTTTCAAGGGCGCCTCGGGCACGCCCCTTCGGTACCGCTGCCTATAGAGATCCCCATCCCAACGGACTTCCAATTCCAACCACTCGGAGAGGGCGTTCACCACCGATACACCCACGCCGTGCAGGCCGCCGGAGACCTGGTACACCCCCTTGTCGAACTTTCCGCCCGCATGGAGCTTAGTCATCACGACTTCGGCCGCCGAGACCTTCTCTCTGGCATGCATCTCCGCGGGAATCCCGCGGCCGTTGTCAACAACCGTGACCGTTCCGTCCATGTTGATGGTGAGGGAGATCTGGTCGCAATACCCCGCCATGGCTTCATCGACGCTGTTGTCAACAACCTCGTAAACCAGGTGATGAAGCCCGCGATGTCCGGTGGTCCCGATATACATCGCGGGTCGTTTGCGCACACCCTCGAGTCCTTCGAGAACCCGAATTTGCTTTGCGCCGTACCCTTTTGCCATCCGCTTCTCCCGTGAAATCCGCTTCTTGTGACCGCCGCCGCCCCGATCGGTCTCTTGATAGGTATCTAGGCCGCCACCCCGACGGGTTCAATCTTCCCTTGACGGACGATGAATTTTTTCCCGACCCCAAGACGATTTCTCAAGGAAATTCCCTCCAGCGCGCTGATAAAAATCTGGTTTCCCATGGTCTCCAGAACACCGCGGAGCCACTCGACTCGGCTCCCGTCTAGCTCGGACATGACATCATCGAATATCAAGAGCGGATCGCCGGAATTTCCCTGCGCCGCCAAGTTCGACTGGCCCAGCATTATACAAAGAAGGGCCCCTTTTTGTTGACCTTGAGAGCTGTATATTGATAAATCTCTGCCTCCCGAATAGATTAAGAATTCATCCCGGTGGGGGCCCACCATTGAAATCCCGCGTTTTACCTCTTCTTCGAGCAGATTTTTAAGCCGGCTGACGAAAACCGTGCGCAATTCATCCTCGAACGCACCCTTTTCGGGAAAAGCCATAATCGAAGGGCAATACCGAATCTCGGCGTGCGCGGTCTCCCCCGGCGGTAATTCAGCTTTCCTTATCTCTTTATTTAATCTTCGTCTATGTTTCTCTCTTGCTGTGGTCAACTTCACGCCGAGATAGATGAGCTTCTCGTTCCACACATCGATGAGCTCGCGCCTCCGATTTTTAAGAATCCATCGGCGCTCCGCCAGAACACGGTTGTATCCCTTCAGGATAGAGAGATGATTCCGGTCCTCGGCGAAGATGCCCCGATCGATGAACATCCGGCGAAGTGCGGGCCCCCCTTTAAGCACCGACAGGCTGTCCGGGTGAAAGGCCATCACGAGAAGGTGTGAGAGGTAGTCCTCAATCACTTCAACGCGGTGGTTGTTTGTTCTGTATTGGCTCTTCCCTTGGTCGCAAACGGCTTCGAGAATGGATTTCTCTCCTGTCTTCTCATGAACAACCGATCCCCTTACACCGAATCGGTTTGTTTCCCAGGTTCTTAAGTCCTTGCGCTTTGACTTTCTGAAAGACTTCAGGTTGCTTAAAAAGTAAATAGCTTCAAGTAGGTTTGTCTTTCCCTGCCCATTATCACCCGAGATTAAATTGATCCCCTTTGAAAACTGTATCTCGTGGGTCTGGATGTTTCGGAAATTCTCCGTATAAAGCTTTTCAAGAAACATAACGATGAATAAGTTCCTTCTTTAATAAATATAGAAATAAAGATAGTTATAGGAGAAGGGGTTGTGGAAACGTGGAAAACAGGTATTGGGGCTGGAATTACAACGGGATAGCGGCTGGATTTTTTGTTGAGAAATATCAGGAAATCCACAACAGAAACCAGAGGCCTTTTTTTTACACATATTTTCCCCCATCACTAAACCCTGTATTCACACATTAAGCGCGCGGCGGATTTGGTTCAACGCGGATATAATCCGGCTGTCTTTGTCTTTCATGTTCGCAATCTTGTTACATGAGTGAATGACCGTGCTGTGGTCTTTACCGCCGAATTTTTGTCCGATTTCCGAGAGGGAGGCGCCGGTGAGCTCCCTTGCCAGAAACATCGCGATTTGCCGGGGCTCGGCGATGCTTCGATGGCGGCGCTTGGATTTCAGGTCCGTAACCCTCATCGAAAAGTGAGCCGCGACCGCCTTTTGGATGCTGTCGATAGAAATCGAATGCTGTTCGTCATAGAACATTTGTTCGAGGATTTCTTCCGCCATCTCGACGGAGATGGGCCGCTTTATCAGGGAGCTGAACGCGGAGAGGCGGATGAGACAACCCTCAAGCTCACGGATGTTCGTCCTGATTTTCTTGGCCACGAGCAGCGCGACATCTTGCGGCAGGTCGACCCCGCTTTCCTCCGCTTTTTTTGTGAGGATGGCAACCTTGGTTTCCAAGTCGGGTGATTGAATGTCGGCGACGAGCCCCCATTCAAACCGCGATCGGAGGCGCTCTTCCAGCTCGACCATTTCCTTCGGGAACTTGTCGCTGGAAATAACGATCTGCTTCTTGGATTCATATAAGGTGTTAAAGGTGTGAAAGAACTCCTCCTGGGTGCGGTCCTTGCCCGCGATGAACTGGATGTCGTCGACAAGGAGGACATCCATGCGCCGGTGTTTTTCCCGGAAGGCCGTCATTCGATCCCGGCGGATGGCGTTGATCAACTCGATGGTGAAATCCTCTGAGGAGGTGTAGATGAGATGAGCGCTCGGGTTGTTCTCCAGGATGTGCCGGCCGATGGCGTGCATGAGGTGGGTTTTCCCCAGACCGACGGCACCATAGAGGAACAGGGGGTTGTACGCCGTGGCGGGGTTCTTGGCCACCGCTTCGGCCGCCGCATGCGCAAACTGGTTCGAGCTGCCCACAATAAACCGCTCAAAGGTGTATTTCTCATCAAGAACTCCCGAGTGCCTGGGCGCGCCCACGGCCCTCTCTTCCGGTCTTGGCGAGGGAGGGGGCGGAGAATCATCGCCCGCCGTGTCGTCGACAATCAGGTTCAGGGTGAAATCCCGACCGGTTATTTCCCGAAGACCATCGGAGAGGACGGACGCGAATCGATCTTGGAGATATTCGCGAAAGAATCGGTTGGGGACAAGGAGGTTTAGGGTCGACCCGTCGAGGCCAAGGGGCTTGACCGGCATGAGCCAGGTTTCAACCGCCTGCTCTCGCGTCACCTTTCTGGCGCGATCCAGTAAATCACTCCAAATCTTCCCGGTTTCCGTGTTGATAACCGACATGCCATCCATGGATAACCCTTTATTTATAGATGAGGTGGAGCGTTTTCAACATGTGTTTATGGTCTCGGGAAACCACCCCATTCGAGGGTTAAAATGAAACACAGGAACCCTGGACTCAGGATAGAAACAACAGGCATGGAATCAATGGGTTGTGTGTTGTCCACCCACCACACGGAAACCCCCTTTTCGAGTACTGGATCATACCAGACCCGGATGGATTTTTCAACAAAAAAGTTAGCGAACTTGACACCCGGGCTTCAGAAATCTAAACTTAATTTGCCCGAGAGTTCTGGGGCTCAATCGCGGCCGGGGTTGTCACCCCGGCGAGCGAAGGAGGAACTGTTGCGTGAAGCGAACATACCAGCCCTCCAGGATCAAGCGGGCCCGGACGCACGGCTTTTTTGCGAGAATGTCGTCCAGTTCGGGTCGGAGGGTCTTGAGCAGACGACGGAGAAAGGGCCGAAAGCGCCTGACCGTTTAAGGCGGAGGGCCTCACTTCCCGTGGCCGCTGGAATGACCCCAAAGACAGTTGGCCGCCTAAAGCATAGAGACTTCAACCGGGTTTGCTCGCGGGTTCCGGCCGATCGGACCCAGAGCTACCGGCTCTATGCCGAGCCCGCGCCGGTGGATTGTTGCCCGGCCGGGGGGGCGCGCCTGGGGTTGTCGGTTTCCCGCCGGGTCGGGAACGCGGTGATTAGAAACCTCGTCCGGCGGCGTCTTAAAGCGGCCTTCAGAGCGAGCGCCGGCTTGGCGGCGGGCGCGGATGTGATCATCGTCGCGAGACCCGGAATCGAGCGGCTGACATTTGGGGCGCTTTGCTGGCAGTTGGAGCGCTCGCTAAGGCGTGCGTCCAAGGGCGGGCCCGGCGGAGAAATTCCTGAAGAAGGCCAGAATGCGACCGACCAAGTTTCTCCTGGCGATGCCGGTTCGGCTTTACCAGATCCTGCTGTCTCCCCTTCTGCCGCGAACCTGTAGATTTCATCCGACCTGTTCAGCCTATGCCTTGCAGGCGATCCATGATTACAGCGCCCCCAAGGCCCTTTTTTTCATCGCGAGGCGAATTCTGCGTTGCCATCCGTTCCATCCGGGCGGCGACGACCCGCTTCCCCAGCCTGACGGAAGGCGCTGAGAGGTTTTATGGATAAGCGCGCAATCAGTGCGGCCGTTCTCTCGATGGCCGTCCTGCTTGGATACCAGTATTTCTTCCTCAACCCCCAATTGGAGGCGCAGCGGAAGGCGCGGCTTGAGGAAGCGCAAAAAGCGGCGGCCTTGAAGGCAAGGCAAGGCGCGGCCCAAAAGGTAGAGAGCGCCCGGGGGGCGAAACCGAAACCAACCCGGCCCGCGCCGGCGGCGATCCCGGGGCCCGCCCGACCCTCGCCCGCAAAAGACATTGTTGTGGATACGGGTGTGGCGAGAATCGTTCTCACCACCCTGGGCGCCGGCGTGAAGGGCTTGACGCTCCTCCGCTATAAGGATTCCGGCGGGAAGTATTTGGACCTGGTGGCCAACGGGGGGACCCAAAAGGGCGGGGGCAAGGCCGGAACGGTTTCCTCGGGCCGAAGCTGGCGGCCTCTCTTCCTGGACGGAGGAGGAGGGCTGGGCGCACGGGCGAACCAAGCCGTCTACTCGGCGAATCGGGATTCGCTGATTTTGAATCCGGATCGGCTTGAGGGGAGCGTGGAGCTGGTCTATCGCTCTCCCGGCGGGGACGCCGTTACGAAAACGCTCCGCTTCAAATATGGGTCGTACGTCATTGACGCGATGGCCCGCTGGGCGGGGAAATCCCCTTCGGAGGATCTTTCCATCCTCTGGGGGCCCGGAATCGCCTCGGAAGGGCACGAGCAAGACCGCTACGCAACGACAGGGCCGGTGATTCTTCAGGGCAAGAAATTGCGCAACGACGATGACATCGAAAAAGGGAAACGGATTGTCTATAAAAAGGAGGTCAAATGGGCCTCCATCCATAACAAGTATTTCATGGCGGCCCTGGTTCCTCGAAGTGAATTCGACGGTGGCGTCGTCCGTGAGGACGGGGGCGTCCTTGTGGGGTTGCAATACGGCGGCGGCTCGCGAGGGGAAGGGCAGTTTCTGCTTTTCGCCGGACCGAAAGACCAGACCATTTTTCAGCAGGTGTCCCGGGATTACGGGGTCTCCCTCGAAGAGGCCATCGATCTGGGCATCTTCAGCTTTCTTGCCGGACCCGCACTGACAGGGCTGCGCTTCTTTTACCACGTAACCGGCAGCTACGGGGTGGCCATCATCCTTCTGACCATCCTGATCAAGATCATCTTTTATCCGCTGACGCAGAAGAGCACCAAGTCCATGCAGGCGATGCAGAAGCTCCAGCCGAAGATGAAACAGATTCGGGAGATCTTCAAGGACGACAAACAGCGGATGAACGAAGAGGTCATGAAGCTCTACAAAGAGCGCGGGGCGAATCCCCTGGGCGGGTGCCTCCCGATGGTTTTGCAGATCCCGGTCTTTTTCGCCCTCTACAACGCCTTGTTGGGGGCCATCGAGCTCAGACAGGCGCCGTTTTTGTGGATGTTGGACCTCTCGGCGCCCGAAACCGGGCTCTTCGCCATTCCCGGCCTGGACATTGATTTTCGGCTCCTCGTGCTCTTGATGGGCGGGTCCATGTTTCTTCAGCAGAAGATGACCCCCGCCGCGGGCGATCCAATGCAGCAGAAAATGATGTTGTTCATGCCAATCATCTTCACCTTCATGTTCTACACGTTCCCCTCCGGACTCGTTGTGTACTGGTTTACGAACAACATCTTGAGCATCATTCAGCAATATTTCACATTGCGCCGGGGCAACCAACCCAAGGCGGCTCTCGTGGAGCGAGCCCCTTCGCCCGCCCGCCCGAAGGCGGCGGCCGAGAAACCAACCCCCCCCAAGGCCAAAGCCAAGACGCAGAAGACGAAGGCCAAAAAATCGAAGGCGAGGGCCGGAAAGAACTGAGGCGGGTTTCCCTCGGAGGCAAACGGTTGGGCACGATCGAGGTTGAAGGCGAATCCAGAGAGGACGCGCTGGCTCAGGGGCTGGCCCGGCTCGGGCTGCGGGAAGCGGACGTTGATATCGAGACCGTCGACTCCGGGAAGTGGTTTTTGGGGATCCTGGGACGCTCCCCGGTGCGCTTGCGCATCCATTACACCGAGGGCGCCGATCGGCTGGACGCGGCGCGCAAGACACTGGAACACCTGCTTGCTGGGATGGGTTTCGAGGCGTCGGTCAACGCGCGGCTCTTGGAGGGCGAAGCGCGGCTGGAAATCACCGGCGAGGAGCTCGGCCTCCTCATCGGCCGGCGCGGCGAGACCCTGGACGCCCTGGAGTATCTGGTGGACCGGATCGTAAACCGGCCGCCCCACGAGCGGATTCGGATCATCCTGGACGCCGAAGGTTATCGGGAGCGCACGGCCGAGCAGCTCCGGGAGATGGCCCTTCGCCTGGCGGAAAAGGCCGCCCGGACGGGGGAGCGGATTCCCTGCCGGCCCATGAACGCCCGCGACCGCCGCGTCATCCACTTGGCCCTTCGGGACGAAGCCGGCGTCGAGACCTTCAGCGAAGGGGAGGGGGCTTTCCGCCGCGTCGTCATCTCGCCGGCCCCCTGAGCCTTTCATGCCTCGCGGCCCGGTTCCCCCCCGCCCTTCTCCTCCCCCCCGCTCGACCTCCCGCCCCGATTCCGGGACGCCCGTGACCGAGACCATCGCCGCCATCGCAACGGCGCCGGGCGAAGGGGCCGTCGGGATTATCCGTCTCAGCGGCCCCCGGGCTCTCGATCTCGCACACGAAATTTTCCGCACGCCGCAAGGCGACCCCTTCCCGGAGTTCTCACCCAGAAAACTGCTCCACGGCCATGTGACGAACCCTGAGACGGGCGAAGTCCTCGACGAGTGTCTCCTGGCGGTTATGCCCGGCCCGCACTCCTACACGGGCGAGGACGTCGCCGAGATTCACGGCCACGGCGGTCCCTTCTCTCTCCGCGCGATCCTGCGGCTCTTGATCGATCGCGGCGCTTCGCCGGCCGGGCCGGGCGAGTTCACGCGGCGCGCCTTTCTGAACGGCCGGATGGACCTCGTTCAGGCCGAAGCGGTTGCGGACCTGATCGCGGCGCGCTCCGAGGCGGGCCTCCGGGCGGCGCTGGGACACCTCTCCGGGAGACTCTCGCGGGAGCTGGAGGCGGTGTGGAAAGAGCTGATCGGGATTGCCGCCCAACTCGAGGCGGCCATCGATTTCCCCGATGAGGACATCGAGATCCAGGCCTCGGCCCGTTTGGTCGAACGGGCGGGCGGCGCGCTCGAACGGCTGGAGTTTCTGCTGCGGAGTTTTCACGCGGGACGGGCCATCCGCGAGGGGACGCCGGCGGCCATCGTCGGCCGGCCGAACGTCGGCAAGTCCTCGCTCCTGAATCTGCTCTTGCGAGAGGACCGCGCCCTCACGAGCCCCGTGCCCGGAACGACCCGGGACACCATCGAGGAGACGGCCGTCATCGGCGGGATCCCTTTCCGCTTTATCGACACTGCCGGCCTGCGGGAATCGGCGGACCCGGTCGAGCGCGCGGGCGTAGAGCGGGCCTGGCGGATGGCGGGGTCGGCCTCGCTGATCCTCCTCGTCCTGGACGCCTCGGTCCCCCTGACGGATGAAGACAGGACCATCCTGAGCGAGCTTGCCGCCTCCCCCCCCCCGCCCCCCCCGTCCGGTCCGGCGGTCATCGGGGTTCTGAACAAGGCCGATCTGGGGTCGGCCGTCAGTCCGGAGGAGGCCGGGCGGCTTTTTCCGGATGGACGGTTCGCGCGGGTTTCGGCCCTGCGGGGGGATGGCCTGAAGGCCCTGGAGGCCCTCATGGTCGAGACTGTCCTGGGGGGGGGGTCGGCGGACGAGGAGCTTTTGCTCACGCGCGAGCGCCACCGCGAGCGCGTCAAGGCGGCCGCCGAATTCGTCGGCGCGGCCATCGAGGCCATGAAGGCGGGCCTCTCGCCCGAGCTTGTCGCCGTCGATCTCACCGAAGCCATGAACGCCCTGGGGGGTCTGTTGGGAAAAGATTTCAACGAGGACCTTCTGGACGGAATCTTCCGGGAGTTTTGTATAGGGAAATGACGCCCTTTGCGACGCGCCCTTATTTCTTTGATCCCATCCCCGAACTCCGCTAACATTTCCGCTTTCTAACCCAGGATGATCGGAATTATGTACTTGACGCAGACGACCACAACATGTAGATCGTCCCCGCGTCTCGGCTGACCACAAGATGTAGGGGCATGCTTCAACTCAAGTCATGGTGGAGTTGGATTCGCAATTATGCGCTTGACTCAACCGAAGAGGGATCATACAATGACTGAATCATGCTCAATTGGCTTCGCAAAGTCGCCCTCTTTTTGGCGGGTGAATTACTGCGGAGCTGGATATGGCCCATTGCGGTCACGGCGGCTGGCGTCACGATCGGTTTTGCGCAACATATCCAGTTGTTCAACCTATATGTTGGAGCGGTCATTCTGTTTTCAGTTTCCTCTATGGGATTGTTGCGATTCAGCGAATGGCGGTATCGTAATAGAGTTGCGGATATGCTTAACTTTCATAGTGTGAGAACTGACAGAATAATCGACAAAGCTGGTGTAGTAAAATCACTGCGGATTGGTGCTACGTTTAACAACAAAGCTCTTTTCCCGGTGACATTTGAGGTTGTAAATGTCGTCTCAACATTTGATAAGTTGTACCCGACAAAAGAGCCATATGCCAAGAATAGCTATACCATCCCTGCAGGAGGGATGGGGTGGTTTGACGATCACTACATATCCTATAGAGCAGAAGAGAAGCGGCGTTTTTGAGGGCGGTCTTGAATTTGAGTTTAAGTACGGAAGAAAAGGAAAAACCAACAACACATTGCATATAAACAAAAAGTTGTTTTTACACTTCAATGAAAAGGGCGATATTCAGCGCGTGGATTTTATCGATCAATGAAACCGAACGATCTGATAGAGCGCATCTTCTGGAAACGGATCGATGGAAGCATGCCCCTACATCTTGTGGTCAGCCGAGACGCGGGCGCGACCTACATGTTGTGGTCGTCTGTGTCAAGTATATAAATACGGAAAAAACTGTCCGTTGATTTGGTCTTTCAGACTTCTGAACCCCGACTTTCCCTCCGCAACGACATTCGCCCAGAGGTAACGATATTCACCCACCAGGAAGAACCGGCCCGGCATATTCGGGAAAAGGCTTTCAGGCTGGAAGACCTTCACCCCGCTGAAAAAATGCCAACCGACGTCGTTGGATGAAATCGACGAGTTTTGGGTGACCGTCCCGGTGGTTTCCTCTCGCCTGTCCTTCAACGATTCATCGACGAGCAACACCGACAGCCCCGTTCCCCCGTAGGGCCGGATCCAGCCGCTCGGGCGGCGGAACATGGCGCTCATGCTGATTTCAAGGATGTCGGATTCGACATCCGTCCTTCGGAAGGTGGATTCCTTGGTGCGCAAAGTGAATTCCCGCTGGATATACGAAAGCCCGATTCCAAAACCGAAGAAATCTGAATGGGTGCTGGTGCTGAAGCCCTCGAAACGCACCGCGTAAATCCTCCCCGTCTTGAATACCACGTCATCCGGCTCGCGTGAAGACGGGGTGTCCGAGAGGCTGGCGTCCGCGCCGAAGGCGTCATAAATCCCGCCGAAGGCGACGATGTTGATTTCTCCGGCATGGGCGGCGCCGAACCCGAGCAAGGCGAAGATCAGTCCGGCCGGGACGATCGACATTCGGCAAAATCGGAGACGCCCCCTTCGGGCCCATCCCCGGAACGGCTCGATCAACCGCTTCAAATTCCGAATGTGATTCAAAACTTCCAAAATCCCCTGCGCCCTCGAATTACGATGGCTCCAACCATCGACCTTCGTCCACTTTGGCGCATTTGGCGGGAACAATCAAGTAAAACTTTAACTCTTTAAATACATCTCTTGGAAAACATGGAAGCAATCGAAAGAGTGAAAATCTACATCCTCCATCGCCGGAAACCCGAAACGGCCCCAACAGGACCACGGGCCGTCACGACCCCTTGGGCGCCCTGATCCTTTCCACCCACCCGGCGACCGCTTCGTAAACCACGGCCGCCAGGGCGCGGCGGCCCCGCTCGGTCAGGTGGACGTGGTCGCGGAGGGTATCCAGCGTGGAGGGCACGCGCTCGTTCGCGGCGACGCAGTGAACGCCGTCCAGACGGCAGACCTCGTCGTTGACCGCCCATCCCGCGCGGATGGCCTCCACAAGCATCGCGTGATTGAACCCGGTGTATTCGTAGGCGATCCGTTTTCGCTCCCTCGGGGAGTTGTCCGGACGAATGAGCGTCGCCTGCTTTACGATGAGGAGAGGAAGATTCCGCGCGGCCAGGAGGGATCGGATGGCCAGGAGGTTCCGCCGATAAAACCCGACGCCGTTCGTGTGAACCCGCTCATCCAGGGCGTCCCGTTTCCGTCCCTCCCCCCCCACCTTATTGATGTGACGCACCCCCTTGATGAGGGCGAAGCGCAGCCGGGCGGCAAGCTGAGACCACCGGGTCAGCTCGTCAAGACCGGGATTCGACCCGTCAGGACGTTCAACGTGGACCGCTCGTTGAACCGCCCGTGGGCCTTCAAGTCCCGGATGAGGCGAGGAATGTCCGACTTTCCGAAGTTTTTGACGTCGTTCCAAAGATGATAGACCACCACCAAGTCGGGCGACAGGCCAAGAAGCTGGCACTTGAGCCGCAGGGCGGACTGGTGCGCGGTGAATCCCGGCGTCGCCGCGTTGACAACGCGAACCGAGGGCCCGAACCGCCCCTGAAGCCGTTTCTCCAACAGGCGCGGCCAGGTGTTTCCGCCCTGGGAATTGCTGTTGAACGCGGAAGAGCCGCCCAGAACGAAGATGCGGATCTCCCGCGGCCCCTTCCTCGCGGGAACCGTCCGCCCCCGGAACCCCTGTCGGTTGATCCGGATGATCTCCAACGAGCGAACGTATTCCCCCTGGGCCACCTTCCACCCGAAACAAGGGTCGGCCCGATAGCGGAGAACTGCCGCCCGCCAACGCGGAAAATCCTTGTGCCGAAAAAACAACCGAGCGCCCCGCCCTCGCCCAGAAGGAAGGCCGCGACAAAGGCCAGGACTATCGCCAGGGCCCTTTTCAAGACCTTGACCTCCGTGTGCCGCCCAGCGGGCCTTCCAAGGGCGTTTGGAATTCAGCGATCAAAAAGATGCGCGGGTCTCGAACGAAGGGAGGGCTCAAACGCCGCCTTTCGGGGGCTTCCCGAAGGCTTTCTCGGGGAACAGTCCGGAGAGAAAGGAGCAGGGGGGAGAAAAAGGGGCGGGGGACGTTCGCTCAGCCGCTCAGGCCAAGCACGTCGGCCATGGAATAAATCCCCGCCGGGCGGTCCATGACCCAGCGGGCGGCGCGCATCGCCCCGCGGGCGAAATTGTCCCGGCTGTGGGCGCGATGGATGAGCTCGATCCGCTCCCCGACACCGCCGAACATGACCGTGTGCTCGCCCACCAGATCGCCGGCGCGAAGGGTCATGACGCCGATCTCCTCACGGGTCCGCTCCCCCACCTGCCCTTCCCTGCCGTAGACTCCGACCCGGGACAGGTCTCTGCCAAGGGCCTCCGCCGCGGCCTCCGCCAGCGCCAGGGCCGTTCCGCTCGGGGCGTCCTTCTTGAAATGGTGGTGGGCTTCGACCAACTCCACGTCGAAATCCTCTCCCAGAAGGCCGGCGGCCTGCCGAACGAGAGCTATCAGCACGTTCACGCCCACGCTCATGTTGGGGGCGATGACCGCGCGCACCCGGCCGGCCAACTCGGAGACGGCCTCCTTCTGGGCCGGGTCGAACCCCGTCGTGCCGATCACGGCGGCGAGGCCCAGCGAAGCCGCTTGCCTCAGATGTTCCAGGCTCGCGGCCGGCGACGAGAAATCGATGAGGACGTCCCCGCCCCGCATCGCGTCTTCCGCGCGGTCGACGACGGGGACTCCCATCTCCCCGACGCCCGCGGCCGCGCCGGCGTCTTTCCCCACGGCGGCATGCCCGGCGACTTCAAACGCGCCGCACAACTCGAAGTCGTCGGCCTCCCGCACCGCACGGATGTTGCATCCCCCCATCCGTCCGGCCGCCCCGGCGACAACCGCGCGAATCATGGCCGCGCGCCCTGCTTTTTCGGATTATTGACTCCCCCCCCCCCGGCCGGATTTTGAGCGAGCAAGGCCAAAACGCGGCGCGCGCGAATCATCAACTGGGCCACCCTACGGTCGGGAGATTCGTCCAGAATTCGCCGGGCGACCTTCAACTGATAGTCCTCCTCGGACCCCAGCCGAATCGGTTTGGGCGGCGCCGCTTGGGGCTGGGGGGCCGTTTCGGGTTTTTTCGGTTTCGCAACAGCGCCGCGGCCGGCCTTGTTTCTCTCCCTATGCCTGCGAAGCAGCTCCTTTTCCAGGACCACGTCCCCTTTCCGAGTGTCTCCCGGTTGGCGGACCACCGCGTCCGGCGGAATGCCCTTCGCGTGAATTTCCCGCCCCTTCGGCGTGTAATAAAGCGCCGTAGTGATCCGAAGGCCCGACCCGTCACTCAGGGGGATGATGGTCTGCACCGAGCCTTTCCCGAACGTCCGCGTACCCATGATCAGGGCGCGGTGGAGGTCCTGGAGGGCTCCGGTGACGATCTCCGACGCGCTGGCGCTTCCGGAGTTGACGAGGATGATCATCGGGACCCGGCCGAAGGGGCCGGTTCGCCGGTCCACGAACCGTAGACTGTGCTCCAAGCGCTTGCCCCGCGTGTAGACAATGAGAGAGCCTTTCCGCAGGAACATATCGGCCACCTGGACGGCCTGCCTCAGAAGCCCCCCCGGATTGTTTCTCAGGTCCAGGACGAGGCCCCGGATCTTCTTTCTCTTGAGCTTCCGCATGGCCTTCAGGAGGTCCCGGCTCGAGGACTCGACAAAGCTGCGGAGCCGAATGTAGCCGATCTTTCCGGGGAGCACTTTGGACTTCACGCTCTGGACCCGGATGATGTCCCGGATGATCGTGAACACGAGGGATTTCTCGATGTTCTCCCTCCAAACGTGGATGGTCACCGGGATCCCTTTCGGGCCCCGCATGCGCCGGACCGCTCCCCGGAGCGTGATCCCCTTAGTGTTGAAGTCTTCAATCCTGACGATATGATCCTCGGCCTTGACCCCGAGCCGATAGGCGGGCGTCCCATCAATCGGGGAAACGACGGTGAGCTTGCCGTCCCGGATGGTGATCTCGATGCCGATGCCGCCGAATTCCCCGCGGGTCTCGACCTGCAACTCGTGGAAGGCCTCCGGCGGCATGAGGGCGCTGTGAGGATCGAGACCCTTCATCATCCCCCGGATCGCCGCATAGGCCAGCTCCCGCGCCTCTTTTTCCTTGGGATAGAAAGCGGCGCGCACGAAATGAAATGCCCGGGAGAGGGGTCTCAAATCGCCATCGACATTGTCCTGGACGAGGATGGCGATCTCTTTGGGGCCGATTCGCCAGCTGACGCCTTCGGTCCCCTTGGTTTCACTGAGCCCGTCCTTCCCTTCATCGGCGGACACCTTGGCGCGAATCCCATCAAGCGCCGCCAGAATGAGCTTCCGGTCGCGGGGATCGGAGTAGTGGTTTTTCCGGATGACGTTGAAGGCCTCCTCGATCACCCGAAAGGAGGGGCCGTCCGATCCCCAGGCCAGAGGGGGGAACGCCGCCGGCCGGGAACGATTCGGACCGTTCGGAAACCCCATCCAGAGTCCGGCCACAATCAAGAGCAGGGCAAGCGCAAGCCACTTGTCCGCCCATTTTTTCAGCCTGTATCTCACAAACACGGTTCCTTTCTTCAGCATTTCGTCCGGTGAACCGCCGTCAATACGTCCAAGACGCTACGCGTCCAGGACGCCGCGTGTCTAGGAGACGCCTCCTGAGCGACCCCCGCTCGGACCCCGCCGGGCGGGACGCTCGCCGCCGCTCTCAGTTCAGCAGACCGTAATCCTTCATGGCCTGGATGAGGGCCGCGCGGTTCAACTCACTCATCGGACAAAGGGGCAGGCGGAATTCCTCGGAAACCCTGCCCATCAGGCTCAGCGCCGTCTTGACCGGGATCGGGTTGGTCTCGAGGAACATCGCCCAGTTCAGGGGCCGGAGCCGATAATGAAGCTCCCGGGCCCGGGGCCAATCACCCTCTTCGGCGGCGTTGCAAAGCTCGGCCATGTCCTTGGGCGCCACGTTCGCGGTGACGGAGATCACCCCGCGGCCGCCCACCGAATACAGGGGGAGGTTGACGAAATCATCGCCCGAAAGAACCGCGAATTCCGCCGGGCACAAACCCACCACGTCGCTCGCCTGCCGGAGATTGCCGGTCGCTTCCTTGAGCGCCACGATGTTGGGGATCTCCGCCAGACGCGCCACGGTCTCGGGCTTCATGCCGGCCGCGGTCCGGCCGGGGACATCATACAAGACAATGGGGATGTCCACGGCCTCGGCGACGGCCTGGAAATGGCGGAACATGCCTTCCTGGGTGGGCTTGTTGTAGTAGGGAGTGACCAGGAGCGCCCCGTCGGCCCCCGCCTCTTTGGCATGCCGGGTCCGGTGGATGGCCTCCTGCGTGGAGTTGGAGCCCGATCCGGCGATCACCGGCGCCCTTCCGCCCACAACCTCCAGCGTAAATTCCACAACGCGGTCATGCTCCTCATGCGACAGCGTGGGGGACTCCCCGGTCGTGCCGCAGGAAACGATCCCGTGCGTCCCGCTGTCGATGTGCCACTCGATCAAGGCGCGAAGGGCCGCTTCATCCACGTCGCCGTTCTTGAACGGCGTAACGATGGCGACAATCGATCCATGGAACATATCCAATCCCCTTTTTCCGGGGGCCGGGGATTATCCCCAGGCCTCCTCATTCAGCGACCCTTCGTAGATCAGGGCCGTCTCGCCCTCCAGGCACACGTCCGTGTACCGCTCCCCTTCCTTTTTGAAACTGATTTCCAGGACCTCGCCGCTACGCGTGAGAACGCCGACCGGAGAGTCGGCGTATCCCATCTCCGCCGAAACCAGCGCCGACGCCACCGCGCCCGTGCCGCACGCCAGGGTCTCCTCCTCGACGCCCCGCTCGTAGGTCCGGACGGCGACGCGATGGCGATCCTCCGTCCGGACGAAGTTGACGTTCGTCCCCGCCGGCTGGAAGCGGCCGTGGTTCCGCACAAACCTCCCCGCCCCGGCCACGTCGCGGCCTTCCAGGTCCTCGACGAATTCCACCGCGTGCGGAACGCCGGTATTGACGAATTGAAGGCGGAGATCGGACCCGTTCATCGTGATCTGAATGTCCTTCTCGACGGGGGAAGGATCGGTCATCCTGACCCTGACCCGCCGCCCGCTCACCCGCGCGGCGATGAGGCCCGCGTCCGTCTCGAAGGTCAGGCTCGCCGGGGCCATCCCGAGACGGTGGGCCCAGCGGGCGGCGCATCGGCTGCCGTTCCCGCACATCTCCGCCCGGCTTCCGTCCGCGTTGAAGAAATGCCAGCGGAAATCGGCCCGGTCGCTCGCTTCCAGGAGGATGAGACCATCCGCCCCGACCGACCGGGATCGCCGGCAGACCCCCCGGACGAAATCGCCCAGATTCTCGGGGTCCAGGAGTCCGGGACGGTTGTCGATGAGGACGAAGTCGTTGCCGCTCCCCTGCATCTTGACGAAAGGCACGGGGTTCATGGCCTCGCCGCTCCGTCGCGCGCTTCGGCGGCCCACCCCGCGTCGGCGGGTTTCGGCGCTTCGAGGAAGTCCGGAATCGTCTCCCCGCGGATGAGGTCCTGGAAGGTCTCCCGCTTGCGGATGACGGTGAACTCGCTCCCGTGAACCAACACCTCGGGGACCCTCGGCCGGGCGTTGTAGTTGGACGCCATCACGAAACCGTAAGCCCCGGCGCTCATCACGGCGAACCGGTCGCCCGGCTCGAAAGCGGGGAGATCCCGCGCCTCGGCCAGAAAGTCGCCGCTCTCGCAGATCGGCCCCACCACGTCCGCCACCGACCGCGGCCTCGAAGCGACCGCTTCGGACAGGGGCCGAATCTCATGATGGCTCCCGTACAGGCTGGGGCGGATGAGGTCGTTCATGGCGGCGTCGGCAACATAGAACGTCTTGGCCGGCGTCGTCTTGGTGTAAATCACGCTGCTGAGGAGCGCGCCCGCGTTGCCCACCAGGTTTCGCCCGGGCTCGAACAGGAGCGTGCATCCGCTTTCTTTGATTGCCGGCATAATGGATTGGGCCAGGTCGCGCGGCGTGGGAGGCGTCTCATCCTCATACGAGATGCCCAGCCCGCCACCGAGGTTGATGTACCGGACGTCGATGCCCTCGCCCCGCAGGCGGCCCGCCAGGCCGGCCACCTTGGCCGCGGCGTCTTCAAAGGGTCCGGTGGTCGTGATCTGGGAGCCGATGTGCGAATGAATCCCCACGATTTCAATCCAGGGCATGGCCGCGGCCCGCCGGTATTCATCCATGGCCCCGGAGATTTCGATCCCGAACTTGCTCTTCTTCATCCCCGTCGAGATGTAGGGGTGGGTCTGCGGGTCGACGTCCGGATTCACCCGAAGGGCGACCGGGGCTTTTCGCCCGTAACTCTCGGCGACCCGGTTGATCTCGTCCAGCTCCCCGGCGGACTCGACGTTGAACATCAGGATTTCCCGTTTCATGGCCATGATGATCTCCTCCACCGTCTTCCCGACGCCCGCGAAGACGATCCGGCCGGCCGGAACCCCGGCCTCGACGGCGCGGAAGAGCTCTCCGCCCGAAACGACATCGACCCCGCTTCCCAGGTTGCCCAGGAGCCGCAGGACGGCCAGGTTGCTGTTGGCCTTCATGGCGAAGCAGACAAGGTGCGGAAGCCCAGAGAACGCCTCATCGAATTCCCGGAACCTGCGGGTGATGTGATCGGCGCTGTAGACGTAACAGGGCGTGCCCACCCGCTCGGCCACCTCCCGGAGGGAGACCTCCTCACAGGCCAATTCACCCGCCCTGTAGTCGAAAATATCCATCGAAACGCCGTCCCGAATAAGGGCACCAAAAACCCCCGTCAAGCTAACACAGGAGCCGATTTGCCGTCAACGAACTGTATGAATTCAATGCGGAAGACCGGGTCGCCCGCCGACTTGGCGGAATCCTACTTTTTCAAGCTCTTCACCTGGATAAAGTGCTTGACGCTCTTCACCCCTTTGGTTTCACGGATGACGCGCAGGACGGTGTCCCGCTCCCATACGCTTCGGGCGCGACCGATGGTGAAAACCCTGAACTCGACCGATCGCCACCGGAAATTGACCGAGGTCACCCCCTTTGTCGTCAAAAGCCGGGCGCTGATCTTGGTTTCGATCCAGAAGTCGTCAACCATGCCGCCTTCCTCGTTTTTGCCCTTCCGGCTCTCCTGTTGCTTTCTTCTTCGCTTTTTCTCCGCCTTTGTAACAATCCGGACCTCATCGTAGAACTTGCGGATCCGTTTGTCCCGGCGGACGAGACTCAACACCTCCCTGTGGGTTTTGCGGCTGTCGAGCGTCCCCGTGAGCAGCACACGGCCCTCCCAGACATCGGCCGACACATCCAGAAGAAGCTTCTTGTCTTTATCCGCCAAACGGCTCAGGATTCCCCCATAGATCTTGGCATCCGTCACCTGGTCTTCGGTCGATCGGTCCTCCCAGGCCTTTTTCGCCGCCTCGATCGCCACCGGAACGCATCCCGCGGAAAGAAGGGCCACGAGAGCCAGCGCGGTCAGGTTGCTCATCTTCAGTCTGGTTGATTTCATCCTTCCGTCCTTGGCTGTATCGAACAATGACAAAGGAGAATTCCAGAAGACGGAATTCTCCAATGAATCACAGGATACGTTTCGAGCGGGGGAACGGCGCTCCAGGGAGCGCCCGGGGCTCAACGGATGGCTGGAAAGATCGGTTTCTTAGGGGTTTCGGGGCCACCCTTCTTCCCGCACCCGGCCAGTCCGCCCGAAAGGCTCAGCCCGAGGATGAGAACCGCGATAAGGAATCGGCGCACTTTTTCTTCTCCCTTCGAATCGCCCTCTTCACATTAGTCGGCGAGGTCCCTCCCGGCAAGTCTCTCGCGCGGACGGCCCGGTCCGCCGACAGGCAGGGCAAGGCGTCCTTTTCAAAAGCCGGCGAGAACCGTTGAAGCTCGGCGATGTCCAGGTCGGTGAGGGTCTTTCCATGGTCTTCACAATACCGGACGACCCGGCCCGCCGCCTCATGGCCCTGCCGGAAGGGGACTCCCCGCATCGCGAGGTAGTCGGCCAATTCCGTCGCCAGAGAGAAATCCGCTTCGGCCGCCGCCCGCATGCGCGCCTCCTGCTCAGCGGAGATGGTGATCCCCGCTACCAGCCCGGCCAAAACCCGCAGACTGGCCAGGACCGTGTCGGCCGCGTCGAAAACCGGCTCTTTGTCCTCCTGAAAATCCCGGTTATACGTCAAGGGCTGCGCCTTGAGGAGGGTCAACAGGCTGATCAGCGACCCATAGACCCGGCCGGTCTTTCCGCGAACCAGCTCCAGAACGTCCGGATTTCGCTTCTGGGGCATCATGGAGCTGCCGGTGAGGTAGGCCTCGGGCAACGTGATGTAGCCGAACTCCGCCCCGGACCAGAGAATCATCTCCTCGGCCATCCGGCTCAGATGCATCATGACCAACGCGCAGGCGCCCGCGAACTCCACGGCGAAGTCCCGGTCCGAGACGGCATCCAGGCTGTTCCGCGAGATTTTCCCGAACCCCAACAATTCCGCGACGTAGGCGCGATCCACGGGAAACCCCGTTCCGCTGAGCGCCCCGCTTCCCAGGGGAAGCACGTCCACGCGCCCGAGGCAGTCGAACATCCGTTCCTCATCCCGGTTCAACATCTCGACGTACGCGAGAAGGTGGTGGGCGAACAGCACCGGCTGCGCCCTGCGCATATGGGTGTACCCGGGCATCACGACGGCCGCGTATCGCTCCGCCCTGTCAAGCAGGGCCCCCTTCAGGCGCAGGAGGCCCTCCCGCACATCCGCCAGGACATCTTTCAAGTAGAGACGGAGATCCAGGGCGACCTGATCGTTGCGGCTCCGCGCCGCATGGAGCTTACCCCCGACCGGCCCGATGTCCCGAACGAGCCTCGCCTCGATGTTCATGTGCACGTCTTCCAGGCCGGGGTCGAACCGGAACCGTCCCGCTTCGATCTCCCGGCCGATGCTCTCCAGCCCTTTGACGATCTTACGGCCTTCGGCCTTTGTGATGATTCCGCACTTGGCCAGCATCCGGGCGTGGGCGACGCTCCCTTGGATATCGCACCGGGCCAACCGGTGATCGAAGGAGACCGATTCGGTGAAGGCCTCCACGGCCGGCGCCGTCCGCTCCGAAAATCTGCCGCCCCAGGGTTTTCGACTCTGTTTTCGGCCCATGACCGTCAGCCCTTGATCCATCCGGAATCCGCGGCGATACACCGCGGTGAAACACAATCGCGCCACACATAAATGCGCACCGATTCACGGTCGCGCAAATCCCGGAGAGCGGGAGAGGGGTCCGCGGCGGGACGTGCGAACCCGCCGATGTTCTAAATGTGATAGTCGGGAGCGGAGTGCTCTTGGAAGTCGGGGTCGGGCTCGTATTTTTTGATTTCGATCTCGTTGCCGTCCGGGTCGTAGAAATACGCGGCGAAGCCCAATCCCTTGGCACCCGAATTATACTCCAGCCGCCGGACCGTCACGCCGCCGGCTTTGCACCTGTCGAGGATGGCGTCGAATTCCGGGGCATTCATCCCGAAGGCCAAGTGGTGCATGCCGGAGCGCGGTTTCTTGATCTTCCCGACATACCGGTTGTCCTCGTGATGAAAGACCACCAGAATCCCATCGCCGATGTGGAAGACCGCCTGCTCGCGGCCGTCGTCCAGGGCCTTGCGGCTCGAAAGCTCGAACCCCATCACATCCCGGTAGAACACCACCGACCGGTCCGGGTCCGTGGAGGCCAGGGCCACGTGATCGTAGAAGATCCCCACCGTTCATCTCCCTTCAACGCGACCGGAACCCCGGTTCCCCGCGAGGCCGTTTCCCAAAGATCGACTCACGCGTCAAGCGTCTTCAGGTGCTCCCAGAACGCGTGCTTGATCTGGTAGGGAAGATATGGAAACGGAGGGGCCTTCTCGGACATCGGCTCAAGACGCGACCAGATGAAAGAGAACTCCCCCCCTCCCAAGGCCTTCCGGAAAGCGTCGGACAACTCCGCCGGGGCGGAGACTTCATCGGTTGCGGTGATTCCGAATCCCCGGGCCAACATCCCGAAGTCCGTTCGCCCCCGGTTCACCATGGGCTGTTTCCCGGTGAGCTCGTAGCTCAGGTTGTCCATGACAACGACGACCAGGTTGTCGGGCCGGTGCTCGGCCACAGCAGCGAGGGCGCCCAGGTTCATCAGCAACCCCCCGTCCCCTTCGACCGCGACGATCCGCTCCTTCGGCCGCGCCAGGGCCAGGCCAAGGCCGAAGGTCAAGGCGTGCCCCATCGGCCCGCTCAGGTAGAAATTTCCCGGCCGGGGGAGAACGGCGTGCCAGATTTGCGTCTGGGAGCCGATCGCCGTCACGACCAGCTCATCGCCGATGTGCTCGGCCAGGGTCTCGAAGGCATCCCGCTGATTCATTCGCCGACCCCGAAGGTCTCTTTGGTGATTAGGAGCGCGACGGGTTTCTGGCTCGCGTCCGCCAGGGTGTAGGCGTCGGCCACGCATCCGCGCTCGACAAAATCGGCCGGAAGCGGAAAACACTGGACCCCGACCTGCTCCAGGATCGGGACCGTGCACCGGCCCTTCTCCACGTCGTAAAAGGCCCAGTCTCCCAGGCGCCCGCGGTGTGAGAGAATCATCACGAACGGGATCGCGTAAGCGATGGGCAACGTCGCGATGGCCCCCGTGCAGTTCATCGCGCCCACGTTCTGAATCACCATGGCCGAGCGCATCCCGCCCGCCGACGCCCCGCAGCAGATCCCGACGGCCTCTTCCTCACGCGTGACAGGGACGTGAATCATGTCCGGGTCGTCCTGCATTTGAGTAATGAGGTCGTGGATCCAGGAGTCGGGCAGAGAGGTGCAAAGACGCACCCCGCTCGCCTTCAGCTCGTCGTAAAGCTTCCGCGACCAGTCCACAACCATCCCTTTTCTCTCGAAGGCTCCTTCCCCCCCTCCAGTCCGTATGATAGTACGAAGCGCGCCTGATTGGCTGCCGAAGGTTTTAAGGAAAACGCGGCCCCCCGCGCATCCCGGACAACAGGCTAGCGCACAATCCGATTCCTGACCAGGACTTCCAGGATTCGTTCCGCCACGTAACGGTTCCCCCCCGCCGTGAGGTGACCGGCGTCATAGAACATATCCAGCAAAAATCCCCCCGTGAGCGTGGAAGCGTCCGCGACGAGCGTCCCTTCGGACCCGGCCGTGTCATCCACCAGGCGGAGGACCTTTTCATAAAACCGCCGCTCCCAACCCTGTTCGGACCCTGTCGAGCCGGGACGCAGGTTCTTTCCGGTCATCCCGCGGGGCAGGATCGGCTGCTTCACCAAAAGGACGCGCGCGCCCACCGAACGGGCCAGGCCGATCATCTCTTCCAGATAGCCGCGGAAGTCCGAAAACCGCACGAAGAGTTTGCCCAACAGGGTGTCCTGATCGGTGAAAAACGTGACCTTTTCGGAGAGGGTGAGAAAGAGGACGCTTCGCTCCTCCAACATCTTTCTCAAACGGATGAGGGGACGCCGCCAATCCTTCTCGGTTGTGACGAAGTAATGGTCGAACATGTTCATGATGATCAACAGGTCGGGCTTGAGGGGGAGAACCTCCCGCCGAATAAGCGGAACAAGATGGGATGGGGCGTGGCCGGGTATCCCCGCGTTGATCACTTCGAACCGGCCGGGGGCCTGCCGGTTGAGCAAAGCTTGGAGCCGCGCCGGGTAGGCGTCCTCATCGCCATTCAACGCGCCGAAGGTCGAAGACCCGCCCAGGGCGACGATGCGATAGACGCCCGGCGGCTTCTCCCGCCGGAATTCCGGACCCCGGAAACCGAAACGGTTCACCGTGACCACCGTGGGACTCGGCTCTTTGAAAATGCGGACACCGGTCTTCAGGAGGTGATAGGGCCCCTTGGCCCGGGTTTCGTAGGCCAGAACGTTTGGGCCTTCTCTTTCGGACCCCAGTGCAAACCGTAGAGCAGCCACTCCGCCGGCCGGCCGACAAAAGCCAGACGGACCCGCTGAATCCCCTCGGCCAGGAAGACCAGGATCAGCAAAACGATCAGCGAAAAGAAAAGGTTCTTTGAAACCCGTCTCAACGTCAGCCGCTTTCCTTTCGCACCGCCGCGAACCAGAAACCGATGAGCAGTCCGACTCCCACGATCCCCAGGCAGATCCAAAATACGGGAGAGAGGGATTCGGCCAGTGTTCCTTTGAGAACGGCGGCCGTCGCGTCGGAAAAACGCCCCATCACCTCGGGCCGCATCAGGTCCCGGGGACCGGAGATGGCATCGGCGATTCCGCTGTGAAGCGGGTCCGCGCTCAAGGCCGCCAGACGACTCATCAACCCCCGGCTCATCACACCGCCCAGGACTCCGACCGCGACGGCCCCGCCCAGTTGCCGGAAAAGAAACGTCGAGGAGGTCACGACGCCCAGTTGGGTCTTCGGCACGCTCGTCTGGACGAGCGTCAGAATCATCGTGAAAATGAACCCCATCCCCACGCCGAGGATGGTCATGGCCGCGCCGACCACCCAGTAAGGGGTTTCGATGCCTATCTGCACAAGGATTCCATACGCCGCGAACTGGAACCCGATGCCCAGGGCGAGCAGCTTCTGTTGTCCCAATCTGTTGATCAACAGCCTCACGCCGAAGGCGCTGGACAAACACCACCCGAGGCTCATGGGCATCAAGACGGCCCCGGCGCCGATGGCGGAAGCCCCGATGACGCCCTGATAAAACAACGGAACAAACGCCACCGCCGTAAAAAAACCCGCTCCCGTCAAAAAACCCAGGATGCTGGCCGCCGAGAAGTTCCGAATCCGGAACAAAGACAGAGGAAGGATGGGCTCCTCGGCCCTCGATTCGTTCCAGACAAAGAACACAAGCAGGAGAACGCCGGCGCAGAGAAGGGCGGCATCCAGCGCGCCGAACGGCCGCGGCTTCCCCTGGCCCGCCACCAGCAATATGGCTATCATGCCGCAGAGCAGACTGATCCCGCCGAGAAAATCCGCACGGCCGCCCTTGCGCCTCTCACGCACCCTTCCAACCCCGGCCATCACAAAAGCCGCCGCGACGAATCCCGTAGGCAGGTTGATATAGAAGATCCACCGCCAGGAGATCTTCGCCACCAGGATGCCGCCGATCAAGGGTCCCAAAATGGACGCGACGCCCCACACCGCGTTGATCACCCCCATCGATTTGCCCAGCTTTTGGCCGGAGTAGAAGGTCCCCAGAACCATGTAGCTGAGGGCCATCAGCGATCCGCCGCCCACCCCTTGAAGCCCCCGGAAGACAATGAGCTGCGGCATGTTCCGGGACATCCCGCAAAGGGCGGACGCAACCATGAAAGTCCCGATGGCGATGAGGTAAAGCCGGCGGACTCCGTACATGTCGGCCAGCTTGCCGAAGATGGGCGTCGAGACGACCGAGGCCAGGAAGAAACTGGTGAAGGCCCAGTGATAGATCTGGATCCCACCCATCAACCCCACGATGGTCGGCATCGCCGTCCCCATGACGGTGATGTCCAGGGCGGCCAGAAACATCCCCAAGGCCACGCCCAGAACCGCCAGCCGCACGCGGGTCTTGGAGATTGCCGGCGCCCCTCCCCGCTCTCCGCCCGCCTCCATCGCGGGATTCCGTTGGGATTCAGTCAAAACTCAGATCCGTGCGTCATCAAGGTGGGTGAAAGGGGAAGGGAGCGGGCACGGCCTCCGAGCCGTGGCCCGGACGAACCATAGGACGCCCGTTCCCATTCCTGATCCACATCATAGTCCGCGGAGACAAGGCATCCAAATTTATAGACAGATTTTTGCGTCACCGCGGCGTGTGTCTCGAATCGCGGCCACGGGGAGAGACGGGGGTAAGGAGAAAACCATGAGTCATCCGGGAACTATGATCGTCGCCATCCTCGCGCTGTCGATCGTTTACGTCATGATTCCGGTCATGATGACCGCCATCCGACGTTTTCGAGGCGTCCGGAGGTTGAGGTGTCCTGAAGCCGGACGGACCGCGAAGGTGGCCATCGACCGCCGGCGCGCGGCCCTCACCTCCGTCCTCGGCAAACCTCGACTCCGGGTGAGCCGCTGCACGCTCTGGCCGGAGAGGATGGACTGCGCGCACACCTGCATGAGGAGGCTGCAAAGCCGGTTCAGCAAGGTGTAGCGGACCTCGAATCGGGGGGGGGCTTCCCGGGGCCTCGCCGGTAAACCGCGCATCGTTCGATCCACCGGGCACTTGCGCCGCAGGCGCGTCAATCCCGCAAATCAAACAGGTCTTTCGCGTTCCCGCTCAGAACGGCTTCCGACTCCGAAACCGACAGGCTCCCTACCTTCCGCACCAATCCGACCGGGTCCGGGTCCTCCATGTCGTAGGGATAATCGCTCCCCAGGCAGACGTGGTCCGCCCCCACGGAACGAATCACAAACTCAAGCGTCGTGGGCGAGAAGACCACCGTCCCGAACCAGATGCGGTCGAAATAGGCGCTGGGGGGCTTGGGGATGTCCGCCCGGGTGTCCTCGCGGATCCCGTAAGCGTGGTCCCAGCGTCCCCGCAGGAAGAGGGTCGGCCCTCCGCCGTGGGTGAAAAACGCCCGCAGCCGCGGGAACCGCTCGAAGACCCCCGACAGGACCATTCGAGCCAGGTTCAGCGCGTGGTCGAAGGGGAACCCGCAGAGGTTGAAGAGGTGGTAGCCCTCCATGCCCTGGCGGGAGGCGGGGGTGATGGGATGGACGATGAGCGGCACCCCCAGGTCCTGGACGGTCTCATAGAGGGGATCGAAACGCCGGTCGTCCAGGTGGACCCCGTCGACGTTGGAATTCATGAAGATCGCCCGGGCGTTCAGGTCCCGGACCGCGCGCCGCGCCTCTTTGACGCCGGCGGAGACGTCCAGCAGGGGCACTGCGGCCGTCGGGTAAAACTTCCCCGGATGCGCCGCGGCCATCCGGGCGCTGTCCTCGTTCACGGCGGCCAGGTGCTCGGCCACGAACCCGGCGTCTTGCCCATAAAACGCGTGGGTGGCGGAAATCGTCAAAAGCTGGGCGTCGATCCCGCGCTGCTTCATCGCCTCCAGCCGGGGCTCGGGCTCGAACATCTCCGGTCCGACCGAAAGCGTCCGGAACCCGAAGTCGATGGACAGGTTCCCCGCGGCGTCTTCCGAGGCGTCGATCCCCCGGGCCTTGCCCTCTTTCAGAATAAACCGCTTGGCCGCTTCGCCGATGAAGTGGTTGTGTACGTCGATAATCATGCGCTCCTCCGAAGGTCGCCTTGTGACCCGGCGAAACCGGCGCGGGTCATGAATTCAATTCGAACAGGACCTTGGCGTTATCGCCCAAAACGGCGTTCACCTCGGGACCCGACAGGCTTCCGACTTTGCGCACCGTGCCGGCCGGGTCCGGGTCCGCCATGTCATAGGGATAATCGCTGCCCAGGCAGACATGATCCACGCCGACCGAGTGGATCACGAATTCCAGCGTCGGGGGATAGAACACCATCGATCCCAGCCAGATCTGGGACAGGTAGGCGCTGGGCGGTTTGGGGATGGCCGCGCTGGTGTCCTCCCGGGCGCCGTAGGCGTGGTCCCACCGGCCGCGCAGGAACGGCGCCGTCCCCCCGCCGTGGGTGTAGAACGCCTGAAGCCGGGGGAAGCGCTCGAAGACCCCGCTCAGGACCATGCGCCCGAGGTTGAGGGTCTGGTCGAACGGGAACCCGCAGATGTTGGACAGGTAGTAGTCCCCCATCGCGTCCAGGGCGGCCGGGAAAGCGGGATGGATGAACAGCGGAACCCCCAGGTCCTGCACCGCTTCATAGAGCGGGTCGAACCGGGCGTCGTCCAGGTAGACCCCGTTGACGTTGGACACCATGAAGACCGCCCGGGCGCCCAGTTGGTTGACGGCCCGGTCGGCTTCGGCGATGGATTTGGGAATGTCCTGGAGCGGGACCATGGCGGCCGGGAAAAACTTTCCCGGATGCGACTTCTCCAATCCGGCGATGTGGTCGTTCACCACGCCCAGGTACTCGGCGGTGAAGGAGGGGTCTTTGCCGAAGAGGCAGTAGCTCGGGGCGATGGTCACGAGCTGGGCGTCGATTCCCATGTCGTCCAGCCATTTCAGGCGGAGGTCCAGATCGAAGAACCCCCGGTCGGCCCCGAGCGTCCGCCCCCCCCCGAAGTCAAGAACCAGGCCCCCCTCGGCATCCTCGGAAGCGTCGATCCCCTGGGCCTTGCCCTCCTTGATGAGGAACGCCTTCGGCGCTTCTCCGATAAAGTGATTGTGGACGTCGATGATCATCGGTCGGTTCCTTTCCACCGCAGGAAAAACCCGGGCTCCACCCCGAAGGGACTTTGATGTGACGGATTGCTCGCGGGAAGAAGTTTAACCCGGAATCCTTACCCGCCAAAATCAAAAAGGACGGGACGCCATGGCAGGTTTTCGAAGGGAGGGGGGGGCGGGTCCGGCGAGAATCCTCAGTTGTAGCGCGGGGGCTTCAGCCCCAGCCTGAGAGCCGGGATTAATCGATTCGCTGAGAGGCGCCACGGCGCTACATCACTTTCGCCGGGCAAGATGCCCGGCCTGCCAAATCGCCGCGGGGTGACAGCACGGGGGCGGAGCGGGAACAAGCCCTTCGGCGAAAAGAATGTTTTCCGGGGGGGCTGGGGGCCGGTTTTCAAAAAGGTCCCCCAGAATAAAATCAATCATCCGCCGGGATCTCGCGCGCGAACACTTCCCTGGGCTTGACGCCGTCCGCCGGACCAACGACGCCGTCGCGCTCCATCATCTCGATCATCCGGGCCGCGCGGTTGTATCCCACGCGAAGGCGCCGCTGGACCTTCGAGATGCTGGCCTGGCCCGTCCGGGCCACAAACTCGACCGCCTCGTCGTACTTCTCATCGTACTCCGCTTCTTCCTGATCGTCTCCGCCCGAGCCGTCTCCCTCGGAGACGATCAGCGCGTGGTCGTATTCGGGATCGCCCTGGCTTTTCCAGGACTCGACAACCCGCTCGATCTCCCGCTCGGAAACGTACGCGCCGTGGATGCGGACAAGGTTCGAGGTCCCGGGCGGCAGGAAGAGCATGTCCCCCTGGCCCAGCAGCCGCTCCGCGCCGTTGGCGTCGAGAATGGTCCGGGAGTCGGTCCGCGAGCTCACCTGGAAGGACAGCCGCGCCGGGAAGTTCGCCTTGATGAGTCCGGTCAACACGTCCACCGAGGGACGCTGCGTCGCCACCATGAGGTGGATCCCCGCGGCCCGGGCCATCTGGGCCAAGCGAACGATTGAATTCTCGACGTCTTTAGACGTCACCATCATCAGGTCGGCCAGCTCGTCGATCACGACGACGATCGAGGGCAGCGGCTCGGGGGGGGAAGGGGGGGGGGCCTCGGCGTCCTCGGGCGGGACCTTGTCGCGGCCGTTCGCGCGGCCCTCCGGGGCCGTCACCTTCTCGTTATATCCCTGAATGTTCCGCACTCCCGCTTCGGACAGCAGGTGATAGCGGCTTTCCATCTCCGCCACCAGGCCCTTGAGAACAACGGAGGCCCTCTTGGGATCGGTCACGACCGGCGTCAAGAGGTGGGGAATGCCGTCATAGACAGACAACTCGAGCATTTTCGGATCGATCATGATGAAGCGCAGCTCGCCCGGCGTCCGGCGAAGCAGCAGGGAGCAGATCATGGCGTTCAACCCGACGCTTTTCCCGGACCCGGTGGCCCCGGCGATCAGCAGATGGGGGATTTTCGCCAGGTCCGTGATGGCCGGCCGGCCGAGGATGTCCTTGCCCAGGGCGATGGAAAGGCGGCCGTCGTGGTCCTGAAAATCGCGGCTCGTCAGGATCTCCTTGAGGTTCACCGGCATGCGGACCTCATTGGGGATCTCAATCCCCACCGCCCCCTTGCCGGGAAGGGGCGCAACGATTCGAACCGAAAGCGCCTCCATCCCGAGCGCCAGGTCGTCGGAGAGGTTCGCGATCTTGCTCACCTTGACGCCCGAGGCCGGAGCGTACTCGAACATCGTCACGACGGGACCATGCAGGACCTGAACGACGCGTCCCTCGACGCCGAAATCCCGAAGCTTCTCCTCCAGACGGGCGGACCGCTCGGTCAGCACCTCCCGGCCGGCCGGCGCCACGAGGGGCGGGGGGGCGTCCAACAGCGTCAAAGGCGGCAAGGCGTGCGCGCGCCGCCTCGCGCGCCTGACCCGCTCGATGGGGGAGGCGATCTCAATCGCGGGGGCCGGGGGGGCGGAGGAGGCGGGGGAAACAATGTCCTTTTCGGATTTCGCTTCGAAGCCGGCCTCATCCGCGTCCATGGATTCGGAGGACCCCTCGACTACCCAAGGTCGGTTCTTGACAATATCCCGCAGCGGAATCGGCCCGCCGACGGGAATAGGATCCAACTGGAGCGGGACCTCCTGATCGCCCGGGGCGGGGCTTGGCTGATCGCCCGCGACGGAGCTTGGAACGGAGCCCGGAACGGTCCGGGGTTTCTCCGCTCTTCGCGGCCGGAACCGCCTGTAGGTCTCGGCCCAGGGGATCCCCATGGGGTTGACCCAGGCCGCCGACCTCACGGCAAACCGGCCGAAACCGATGCTCAACCGCTTCAGAAATTTCGCCGACGCGACGGCGCCCCGCCAAACTCGCCTCAGCAGCCAGCTTGAGCCGTTGAACAAGGAGACGGCGCTGAATCGAATCCCCCCCGCGAACAGCGTGGATGCCTTCGAGAGTCCTTTCAACAGGTCGGACAATCCGAGGGCGGCGACCTGAAGGCAGGCGAACACACCGGCCGCGGCCAGGATCAGATACGCGCCTACGCCCCCGAGAAACCGGAAAAGGAGGGGTCTCAGAAACCCGCCCAAGAGGCCGCCGGCGTGAATCCGGGTGCCGAAGAGGGGGTCCGCGTGACCCGCCCAGTCATGCAGCGTAACCGCCGCGACGGCGGTCCCCGCCAAAAGCCCCCCGGCGAGGAGCCACTTCCCCTCCACCCGCCGGCCCCTGATCCAGCGGAACCCGATCAGCAGCCCGGCCAAGGGCAAGACCAGCGCCGCCGCGCCGAGAAGCTGCCCCGCCGCGTCGGCGACGTAAGCGCCGGCGACTCCGGCGCTGTTCCTCACCTGCCAGGTATTCGGCGTCACCCGATTCAGCGAGGGATCGCGCGGATCGTAGGTGAAAAACGCGACCACCAGAAAAACGGACAACCCGAACAACAGGACCGCAAGCCCTTCGAGCACCCGGGGATTCGCCGAGAGGAGGTCCTTTTGTCCTTGCTTCGGTTTGCGCGAGACGGGTTTGGAAGCGGCGACTGAGGCCAAGAAGAGACTCCATCAAGTACTGAAAATCCACAATAACAACCACTTGTCAATGGAATTATAAACTAAAACATTCAAAAATCAATGTGAATTATATGATTCTCGATAAAATGCGGCGCGCCGCAATACATCCACTCGCCGCGTTATCTTGGAAATCTTACTTCGTATGGCATCACGAAATAAGGTTTTACATATCGAGACCCGATTGTCCCATTCCGGCCGGGCAAGATGCCCGGCCTACCGACGGTGGAAGCCCGGTATTTTCAAAACAGGTGGGGCGGGCGGTTGGGTCGGTTGACCCCTTACCCTCCCCCCTCTCAACCGATGGCATTTTTCAAAGACCGGACAAACCCGCCCGCGGCGCGGAGTTTGGCCTCGGGGCCGGTCTCGGCGTCCAGGACGTCGATCAGCGCGCTTCCGACGATGACGCCGTCGCAGCACCGGCTGACCTCGCGGGCCTGCTCGGGCGTCCTGATCCCGAATCCGGCGGCCACCGGAAGACCGGTCAGGGCCTTGACGTTATCGAGACCGTCCTTCAGATCCCCAGCCAGCCCTTCCCGCGCGCCCGTGACGCCGAGCTGCGCGACGTAATAAATGAAACCCCGGGCGCTCGCGCAAATCATCGCCCGCCGCTTGGGCGTGCTGGTCGGGGCGAGCATCGCAATGGGGTCCAACGGCGTTCCGTCCGTCAAGCCCATCAGGGGGGCCGATTCCTCGAAGGGGAGGTCCGGGATGATCGCGCCGTCCACGCCCGCCCGAACGGCGGCCTCGACGAATCCGCTCTCGCCCATCGCGAAGATCGGGTTGTAGTACGTCATCAGGATAAGAGGGAGGCGGACGTCCTTGCGGATCTCCCCCACCATCCCCAGGATCGCCCGCAGGCTCGTCCCGTTCTTCAGGGACCTGAAGGAGGCCCGCTGAATGGTCGGGCCGTCGGCCATGGGGTCGGAGAACGGGACGCCCAGCTCCACCAGGTCCGCCCCGGTCTCCTCCAGCCGGAAGATGAGGTCTTTCGTAAATCCGAGATCCGGGTCCCCCGCCGTCACGAACGGGATCAGGGCCTTGCCGCCTCCCTCGCCGGCGCCGCCCAAGGCTTCGAAACATTCGGCAATCCGGCCCATTCAGTCCCGACTCCGGTCCGGCCCGGCGCCGCCTTGCGGGGACGCCTTCTCCCCTTCTTCCCGCAATCGCATCACGTGGTCCATGTCCTTATCGCCCCGCCCCGAGAGGCAGAGAATGACAACCGCCCCGGGGGCGAGGGTCTTGACGAGATTGGGCAGGTGGGCGATGGCGTGCGCGGTTTCCAGCGCGGGGATGATCCCCTCCGTCCGGGCCAGGAGTCCGAAGCCCTCCAGGGCCTCCTCGTCCGTCACGGCGACGTACTCCGCCCTTTGCGAATCCCGGTAGAAACTGTGCTCGGGGCCGACGCCCGGGTAATCGAGGCCCGCCGAGATCGAGTGGGCCGGGATGATCTGACCGTCCTCGTCGTACAGCAGGTAGCTCTTGCCGCCGTGCAACACGCCGGGCTTGCCCATGCCCAGGGGAGCGCCGTGCCGACCGGTCGCCAACCCCAGCCCCCCCGCCTCGACGCCCACCATCCGGACGCCGCGCTCGCCGTAGAAGGGGTGAAACAGGCCGATGGCGTTGCTTCCCCCGCCCACGCAGGCAATCAGCGCGTCGGGCATCCGCCCCGTCGCCGCCAGGCATTGGGCGCGCGCCTCCCGGCCGATGACCGACTGGAAGTCCCGGATCATCATGGGAAAAGGATGCGGCCCCACCACCGAGCCCAGGAGGTAGTGCGTGTCACGGACCGAGCCCGTCCAGTCCCGCAGGCATTCGCTCGTGGCGTCCTTCAGCGTGCCCGTCCCCGCATCGACGGGGTGAACCTCGGTCCCCATCAGCTCCATCCGGTAGACGTTGAGCTTCTGGCGCTCGATGTCCTCGGTCCCCATGTAGACCCGGCACGCGAGGCCCAGCAGGGCGGCGGCCGTCCCGGCGGCCACCCCGTGCTGTCCGGCGCCGGTCTCGGCAATGAGCCGTTTCTTCCCCAGCCTTTGGGCGAGGAGCGCCTGGGCGAGGGTGTTGTTGAGCTTGTGCGCGCCGGTGTGCAGCAGGTCCTCCCGCTTGAGGAACAGCCGGACCCCCCCCTCCCCCCCCCTCCCCCCGAGATGGGCCGAGAGGCCCTTGGCTTCGTAGAGCGGCGTCGGCCGGCCGGCGAATTTCTCCAGGAGCCCGCGCAGCTCACTTTGAAACGTCCCGTCGCCGCGGAGCCGCCCGTAGGCCGCCTCCAGCTCCTCGAGGGCGGGCATGAGCGTCTCGGGAACGAACCTCCCCCCGAAGACGCCGAAGCGCCCCTGGGCGTCGGGAAGGGCGGCGGCATTCGTGAGAGCGGGAGCAGCCTCGGGATTCACGGGCGATTTCCCTCCGGTCAGGCCGAAGCGGCGGCCTTGGCGTTCTCGATGAAGGCCCGCACTTTCTCCGGGTCTTTCTTGCAAAGCTCGGCCTCGACTCCGCTGGAGGAGTCCACAGCGTAAGGCTTCAGGGTCTGGATCGCCTCGGCGACGTTGTCGGGATTGAGTCCGCCCGAGAGGATAAAGGGATGAAGCCCTTCGGCGTCCGCGACCAGGTCCCACGCGAACGTCTTTCCCACCCCGCCGATCTCTTTGGGATCGTAGGCGTCGAGAAGGGGAATCACGCGGCCGACCCGCCGGTAGGCGGGGATCGCCTTCAGCGTCTCGGGACCCTTGACCCGGAACGCCTTGATAACGGGGATGGGGTTATCGACTGTATCCGCCAACAGGTGACAGTCGTGAGGCGGCTCTTCGCCGTGAAGCTGAACGGTGTCGAGGCGGCAGATTCGGACGGCCGTTCGAATCTCGCGGACCTCGACATCGGCGAAGACCCCAACGACGGTCAGCAGGGGGGGGAGGTTCCGGGTGATCTCCTTGGCCGTTTCCCAAGAGATGCAGCGGGCATAGCCCTCGACGAAGTTCAGCCCGATGGCGTCCGCCCCCGCTTCGAAGGCAGCCACCGCATCATCGACATTCGTGATTCCACAGATCTTGACCTTGACCACAGGGTGACCTCTCTTGATCCACACGATACGCGGATTACGCTGAAGGTTCATAAACACAGGAAGAAACCAAATCGCGATGCCCGATGACGATGCAACAGGCGGTTGCTCGGGACGCGGATTCCCCTTTCAACCACAGATTACACAGATTGCCCGGCCCGGTTCAAGGAAAAGAGAATTCGGGGCCGGACTCGATCACCTTGCTCCCCTTTTCACCGCAACCGAATCAACCTACATTGAGATTGCCCTTTCACCGATTCACTTGAGGAGTTCGGCCCGATGACGATGACGCACTCCGCACCCGATACGGACCGCCCCGCCTTCGACGCCGTCATCTTCGACCTGGACGGGACCCTCGTGGACACCATGGACGTCATCTTCGAAGCGTTCGTCAACACCCTCCTTCGCTTCGCCGACCGGCGGGTCTCGCGGGAAGAGCTTTTCCGGGGCATGGGGCCGCCCGAGGAAGAGATGCTGCGCCGGTACATCCCGGAGGCTTCATTCCCCGAGGCCGTGGAGTTCTTCTTCGGCCACTACCACCGGGCGGCGGACAGGATTCGCCTGTTTCCGGGGGTTCAAGAGGCGCTGGAGCGTCTTGCCGGGGCGGGCGTGAAGCTCGGCCTCTTTACGGGCAAAGGAAGACGGGGCGCCCGGTGGACGCTCGATCTGTTGGACCTCGCGGGATGGTTCACCTCCCCGGTGACCGGCGACGATGTGGAACAATACAAACCGGACCCGGAAGGGGTCCTGCGGGCGATGTCCGCGGCCGGCGTTTCGGCGGAACGGTCCGGCCGTGCGCTGGTCGTCGGGGACTCCCCCTACGACATCCAGGCCGGCCGTGCGGCGGGGGCGAAAACGGGCGTCGCCCTCTGGGGAGTCGGTGATATCGCCCGCTTCGACGGGGGGGGGGTCGAGGCGGATTTCCGCTTCGGGACCCCGGCCGACCTCGTCCGGGCCATCCTTCCGGCGTCTTCGGAGGGCGCATAGCACGCACGACGGACGGCCCCACCCTACGACATGGGATATCAACGTCCGGGACGATTCGTCAGGTCAAGGCGTACGCGCCCTCGGCCGACCGTTTCACCCGGCCCTCGGCATAGAGCTTGACGAGGTGCGCCTCCACCGTTTTCTCCGCGAACCCCTGAAGCCCCGGACTCAACCCCCGGCCGTGGTAGATCCGGCGGGTCAGGTCCGCAACGGCGGCCTCCCCGCTTCCCAGAAGCCGGAGGATATCGCCCTCCCGCTCTAGGCGCCGCTGAATGTAAGCCTCGATCTTCTCCGCCGGATTTTCAACGGGAGGGCCGTGACCGGAGAGAAGGAGCCGGAGGGGCAAACCCGCTATCCGGCGCAATGAGGCCAGATAATCGGCCATGTCGCCATCCGGCGTCCCGACCCAGGATGAAGGCTCGCCGGTGACCAGGTCCCCCGAGAACAGGATCCCCTCCTCTTCCCAGTGGAAACAGAGATGCCCCCGGGCATGTCCGGGCGTGAGAAGCGCAACGAGCGGTCCCAGCGGGGATTCCACGGTCTCTCCATCCCGGAGATGCCGGACGCCGCTCAGGCCGTCGATCCGGTCCGCGTAGAGCTGGGTCTCCGCCCGGTGAAGGCAGACCCCGAACCCCGCGCGGGAGAGCGCGCCCGCCCCGCCCGCGTGGTCGCGATGCAGATGCGTAAGAAGCAGGGTTCCGACGCCGAAGGCGGAAAGATTTCCCTCCATTCCCCTGTCCTTTCCGGAAAACCCGGCGTCGATCAGGACGGGCCGCTCACCTTCCAGGAGGTAGGCGTTGACGCTGCTGGACAGACTGCCCTTTGCGCCGGAAAAAGAGAAAATCCGCAAGCCGCGGGGGAGCGGAGGCGTCGCCGGATCAGGCGGCATGGGTCGGCTTCAATCTGTATCGGGTCCTCGGATCGGGGACGGGCGCGCGGGAAGCGGACAACGGCCCTCCCCCTCCTCCTGCCCCGCCTATTCCGGCCGAAGGGGGGAGGGGGAACGGCTCAGAGGTTCTGATCGACGATCTTCTGGAGGTCTTTCTTCGAGCGGACGCCCACGATTTGCTCGACCACTTCGCCGCCCTTGAATACGAGAAGCGTGGGGATTCCTCGGATTCCGAACCGGGTTGCCGTCTTGGGATTTTCATCCACGTTGAGTTTTCCGACGCGCAGTCGTCCGGCGTTCTCTTCGGCCAGCGCCTTGACGACCGGAGCGATCATCTTGCAGGGCGCGCACCAGTCGGCCCAGAAGTCCACCATCGTGGGAAGATCGGCATTCACCACCTGCGTGTCGAACTCGTCATCGGTGAACTCAAGCATGTGCTCCGACATCTCGGATTTCCTCCCAACCCTTGGAAATTGGGCCGCACGCGGCCGAAGACCGATCCTTCCACTCGAAACGGGCTTGCCCACATCCCGGGACGGCCCAACGGTTCCACACATCTAATTTACTCCCCGCCGGACCACTCAGCAAGTCCGGCCGGGCCGGCCTGAGCGGAGGAGATCGCCGTTGACACGCCCGAAGGCCTGAACTATCCTTGTTCCATATCCGAACATTTCCGGTCTCGGGACTGCATGCGGGCGGCCCGCGCCGGAACGTTTTCAACCACCTTTCAGACCGGACCCGGCGGCAGGAATCGGTTGCCGGGGATGGATGGACCTCGCCGGACGGGGCGATGATCGCGGCCACCGGCAAGGCCCTCGGCAGGGAGTCACGAACATGCAGATCGCGAACACCATTGTCATCGAAGCCTCCATTCAGAAAACCTGGGACTTTCTCCTGGACGCCTCCAAGGTCGCGGCGTGCGTTCCGGGGGTGGAGAACGTCGAGAAGGTCGATGAAGACAAATACGTCGTGGACATCTTGGCGAAGGTGGGGTTCATCAAGGCCAAATTCAAAGTGAAACTGGCCATCGTCGAGAGGCAGCCGCCCACCCACATGAGGTCCGAGGGCTCGGGCGACGAAGCGGGGAAGATGAGCAGCCTGAAGACGGCCACTGAGCTGAACCTGAAAGAGCTCGGCCCCAGCCAGACCGAGCTGAGCGCCACGACCGAAGTGAACGTATTCGGTAAGCTCGGGACCTTCGGACACAGCGTGATCAAGGGCAAGGCCGACAAGATGTGGCAGGAGTTCGGCGACAACCTGAAAGGGCAGCTGGAGGGCTGATTCCGCCGGAGTCCGGCGGGGCATCGAACCATCAAGCAAGAAGAGCGGCCTCTTCGGGGGCCGCTCTTTTATTTGTCGTGGGGAAAGACACGGTTTCGCCGGCGATAGGCCGGAAGGGGTTACAGGTCGTACTCTTTCAACTCCTGATCCAACCTCCGGGCGTACTTCTGGTACTCGGGATCTTTCTGGGATTCAACCGCCGGGGTTTCTCCCGCTCCCCCGCCCGAACCGCCTTCGTCTCTTGACCAGATCCGAATGAGAAGGAAAATGACCCCGCCGCCCGAGAGCATGAGCGCCAGGGGCAGATACCAGGCTGTCAGGAAAAAGCCCCGATGCGGGGGCGCGGGCCGCACACTCGGACCGTACACCTCGACGAAGTAGTCGATGATCTCCCGCTTCGATTTTCCCTGCTTCACCTGGCGGCGGATCACCTCCCGGAGCTGCTCGGCCTCCGGGCTCGGACAGTCGGCGATGAGGCGGCCCGGACAGACGGGGCTCATGATCGACTTGGCCACGTCCACCGGATCGGGCGGCGGCTCGGCCCCCGCCGCCGGAAGGACCCCCACCCAAAGACCCGCCGCGGCGACCGTCACGCCAAGAGCCCGCCGCAGGCGGCGCCCTTTTCTTCCCCCGGCCCGACTCATTCGTTCCCTTCCCTCTCTCCCAACCGCTCTTGCAGGCGGGCCATGTCCACGCGGAGCGCCCGGCCCTGCTTCGCCAGCCGGAAAACGTACGCGCACAAAATGATCCAGACAATTGTGTATGCGGCGAACAGATAGCTCATCTCGATCCTTTCTTCTTATCTTTCGTCGTCCAGCCGGAAGCGCAGCCGCTCGGCCTCGTCCCGCAACTCTTCCAGGACCACGCGCTGTCGGGCGAGGGCGGCGAACGCGGCCAGGAGCGCCAGGAACGTCAGGCCCAGGGCCACCAGGAACATCGGGTCGCTCAGACCCGTTCCGATCCCCTGCTCGGTGAGCACGACGGGTTTGGGGTGAATCGTCCGCCAGATCATCACGGAGAAATGGTTGACGGGGATGGAGATCGCCCCGACGATGCCCAGGACGGCCGAGTAGCGGGCCTTCTTCTCCGGCTCGAGGTCCTGCGCGCGGATCATCAGGTACGCCAGGTAGATGAACCACAGGATAAGCGTCAGCGTGAGGCGGGCGTCCCAGGACCACCACACGCCCCAAATGGGCTTGGCCCAGATGGGACCCGTGATCAGAACCATGCTGCAGAACAGGAAGCCGACCTCGGCGCAGGCGTGGGCGTAAATGTCCCACCTCCGCACCCGGGTCGCCAGGTAAGCGATGCTGGCGAGCATGACGAGACCGAAGGCAAGAAAAGCAACCCAGGCGGCCGGAACGTGGATGTAGAAGATCCGCATGACGGGCAGCGCCAGGGTCTCGCTCCCGACCTGGATGGTGATGTTCGGCGTGAGAACGAAGTCGAACGCCAGCGCCGCCACCATGAGGACCAGCGCGGCCGTAACGGTCAAATTGTCAAAGGCCGCCGCGCCCAACCGCAGCCACTGATCCTTCAGCGGCGTTGCCGGGGGGCTCGATTCCCGGACTTTGGCGTAAGTCACAATCATTCCTCCAGTGCGTAATCCACGACCCAGATGGATATTACCAGAAAGACCACATCATAGACACCCAGCAGACGATACCAGACCGCTTGATCCGCCAGACTCCCTCCGGCCAGGATTCCCGTCGTGGCACCGGCGGCGCCGATCACCATCGGGATCGCCACGGGAAACAGGAGCAGGGGCAGCATCACCTCCCGGGCCTTGGTGTTGACGGCGATGGAGGCGAACAGCGTTCCCACGGTCGCCAGCCCGATCGTCGCCAGAATCACCACGGGTCCCAGCACGAGGAACAGCCGGTCCAGCGGAAAGTCATACAGCACCCCGAACACCGGCAGGCTCACGGCCTCGACGATCCACAGGAACACCAGATTGCCGGCCAGTTTTCCCAGAAAGACCGACCCCCGGTCCGCCGGCGAAAGCAGGATTCCCTGGATGCACTCCCCTTCCTTTTCCATGGCGAACGCCCGGTTCATGCCCAGCACAGACGAGAACAGAAACGCCGTCCACAGAATCCCCGAGCCCACCGACGCCTTCCACCGCTCCCCCAGCTCGAAGGCGAAATTGAACAGGACCATCACCAGAAGGGCGAAGACCGCCATCGTGACGATCTCCTCCCGGGAGCGGCGCTCGGACAGGAGGTCTTTCCACAAGATAACGGCCGCGTGGGTGAAATACTCGCGAAGGCCGCCGGCCGTAGCGTCCGCCGATCCGGTCCGGCGCGGCCCCTCATGCGTCCCCCTCATCCCGTCCACCGCGACGGTCCTCCGCCGCTTCCCCCCTCCCCCTCCCTCTCCCGTGGTGTGGGATTCGTAGAGATCGGCGAAGCCTTCCGCGTCCACCCCGGACCGCGCGGACGCGAACCGGACCTTTCCCCGGTCGAGAATGGCGACCTCATCGCACAGCGCGAGTCCGATTTCCAAATGATGCGTGGTCAGAACCAACGTCTTCCCCTCATCGCGCAGCCGCCCGAGGGTGTCCATCAGCATCCGCGCGCCCGGCCGGTCGAGGCCCGCAAACGGCTCGTCCAGAAAGAGGATGTCGGGGTCGTGAATCAGCGCCCGAGCGATGGACGCCCGCTGCGCCATCCCCCTGGAAAAACCCCGGACCGAATCGTCCGCCCGATCGGCCAGCCCCACAAAGGCCAGGACCTCCTCCGCCCTCTCCCGGACCCCGGGGACGCCATAGAGCCGACCGTAGAAGAATAGGTTCTCCCGGGGACTGAGATGGCCGTAGAGAAGGGGTTGATGGGAAAGAAACCCCATGCGCCGGCGCAGCATCCGGGCCGCGGCCCCCCGGACCGCCTCCTCCCCGTCCACCCAAATCCGGCCCGCCGTCGGGCGGGAGAGGAGGGAGAGCATCTTCAGCAGGGTCGTCTTCCCTGCGCCGTTGGGACCGAACACCGAGAGGAGGCGCCCGGCGGGCAGGGAAATGTCCACGTCTTCGACCGCCACGAGCGGGCCGAACCTGCGCGTCAGGCCCCGGGCGGAGAGGCGGGCGCCGGGAGCGGGACAAACGTCCCGGGCGGGACTGATCTCTTCCCCGGCCGATTCGGCGGGCCGCGCCGAAAGACTCAATTTCCCGCCATCCGCTTGGAGAGATCCAGGGCGCGCCGCTTCAGCGCCGCCCTCTTGGCTTCATATTCCCCCTCGGGAATCTTCCCCCCCTTCCGGTCGTCATCCAGCGCGGCAATCAGCCGTAAAACCTCGGTCCGCTCCCGGTCCGAAGCGGCCGGGGTCAGGCTCGGAGCGGATCCTTCCCGGGCGGATTTCGCGGGCGGAGGAGGCGGAGCCTTCGGCTTCACCCCCCCCCCCTCCCCCTCATTCTTTCCGGTGTTCTCGGCCGCGATGCGGGCGACACGGCGGCGGCGGAGGGCGAAGGGAACGGCAATGCCCAGAACGACCAGGGCGGCGACGACGAAAAAGACGGTCTCGGCGAACTTGCTCTCCACGTCCCGGCTGATCGTGAACCGGATTCGGGCCCCCGGAGAAACGTCCGTCTTCGAAGCGACGTGGAAACGGTCTCCCAGGTTTTCGCCGAAGACGCCTTCGTACTTCAGGTCCGAGGAGAGCGGCTGGCGCATCCCGAACTCCATCGTCATGACCTGGAACCGGCGGGTCCGGAACTGAAACCTCTTCTCGACCGGAAGCTGGGCGGGAGGCTCGCGCACGGCGTACACCAGTTTCACCTGCCTGATCCCCGGCCGGACCGGTTCGGCGGAGATCACCCGGCGGCCCATCATCTTGACCGCTTTGGGATTCAACCCCTCCGGAGACCGAAGCAATTCCGCACCGTCCGGCAGGGTGAAGGCCAGGGTCTCGCCGTCCTTCCCCGCGTACGTGGCCGCGCCCGTGTTGGCGAGGCGGACGGTCTCGCGGAAGACCAGCCGCTCCTGTTCGTACCGGACCAGGACCTGGTGGTCCTCGACGACGATTTTCGAGGGGTCCCGCGTCAGGTCGAAAATGAGCAGTCGGGTCTCCTTCCCCCCGGTCCGGGCAAGGGCGAAATAAGGAACGCCCAGGTGTTGGGTCACGGCCAGCAGGTGGCCTTTCCCCGCCGCGGGGGCCTTCACGGCGGAAAAAACGAACCGGCCGGAGGCGTCCGATTTCGTGATGCCCAGCGGGGTGACGCCCTTCTCACCGAAGGAGATCAAACGCACTTCCACGCCCTTCGGGGGCGGCCGTTTCAGCGTCCCATTGAATACCCGGCCGTGAACCCGGCCGGTTTCGGAGACAGCCTTCGGGGAGGGACCCGGCCGGGCGGGCGGCTTCTCGTCATGCGCGGCCCAGACCGCCGCGGGCCGGACCGGGGCGGCCAACGCCGCCGCAACGCACAGGAGAAACAGGACGGATCGCAATTCGAGCCGCGGCGCCGGCCAAGGCCCGCGCGGCATCCCGCGAATCGAGCCCGCTTCAGGAGGTTTCACGCAACGGGGTTCCGCAGGAAGAGCAGAATTTGTCGGTCGAGTTGACGGGCACGCCGCAGTCGCGGCAAAAGCGAGGCTCGGGCGGGTCGTCCCGGGCATCCGGCGCGGTCTCGGGCGAAGGGTCCTCCACCCGAACCGCCTTGCGAAGGGCCAGGATTTCCCGCTCCAGGGCTTCGGAGAGGCCCGCCTCGGAGAGGTCCGCCTCGGGATCCCTTGTCTCCACCAGCGCGTCGATCTCCTGCAGGACGCCGATGGCCCGCTCCCGGTACTGAGCCTCGAGCCGGAGAAAATCGGGATCCAAGAGCTTCCCGGCCGTGCGGTCGAAATCCAGCTCTTTCAGGGCGCCGTAGATTACATCCTTCCTCTCGAGCAGCTCCTCAAGGTGCGACTCGGCGTCATCGGCATTCTCGCCGCTTTCCCCGCGAACAAAGGGAAGGACCACGGCCGCCGCCGCGAACACCGCCATGAGACCGACAACGATGGGGATCACAGAGACTTCTCCGCCCCCCCCCGCGGACAGCGGGGGTTTCGGATCACGAGCCCGCGGGGGCGGAGGCGTCCGCCCGACGGACCCGCCCCTTCCGGGCGGCGGCGCCTCGGGCGCGCTTCGTCCCCGGCTCATACCACAGGCAGATCAGCGTGCCGAGAACGAAAATGCTCCCGCCGATCCAGATCCAGGACACCAGCGGGTTGATGTAAAAACGGAAGGTGGCCGAGCCGTCCTCATTTTTCGCGGCGAGGATGACGTACAGGTCCTCGGCCAGCGTCGATCGGATTGCCACCTCGGTGGTCGGCTGCTCGGGGTTGCGGTAGAGGCGGCGCTCGGGCTGGAGGATGCCGATCTCCCGGCCCCGCTTACGCAAACGCAGGTCCGCCGAGGTGGCCTGAAGGAGGGCGTTTTGGCGGGAGCCCAGGCGCTCGAACTCGACCCAGTAATCCTTCACCTGGGCGAGCTCGCCGGGACGCAGGGTGGCCTCCACCTGGGTCTGAAAGGCGGAAGAGCCCGTGATGCCCGCGAAGATGGCCATCATCCCGAGATGGACGACGTAGCCGCCGTACCGCCGGGAGTTGCGCCGGGTCAGGTTCACCAGGGCCACGGCGGCCGACTCCTCGGCGATGCGCTGCCGGGCCCGCGTCCCCCGGTAGAACTCACCCACAATCGTGACCAGAACGAACGCGATCAGGCTGAAGGAGAGCAGCGCGTAAAAGCTTCGCATCCCCAAGGCGAACAGGATCAGCCCCGCCCCGAAGCCGAGGGCCAAGGGGGTGAGGAAATGCTTCTTGAGCTGCGCGGGGGACGCCCGCCTCCAGGCGATCAGCGGTCCAATGCCGACCAGCAGGATCAGCGCCAGGCCGATGGGGACGTTGACGCGGTTGAAGAAGGGCGGCCCGATGGTGATGCGCGTTCCGGTCACCGCCTCGGAGACCAGCGGAAAGATCGTCCCCCACCAGATGGAAAATGCCGCGCCCACCAGGATGAGGTTGTTGATCAGAAACGCGCTCTCTCTGGAGAGCATGGAGTCCAGTTGATTGTGGGCCTGAAGCTTGTCCAGCCGCCAGAAGACCAGGGCCAGACTGGAGGCGATGACCAGGAACAGAAAGAACCCGAAGTAGTAACCCAGGGCGGACTGGGCGAAGGCGTGAACACTGGAGATGACGCCGCTGCGGACGACGAACGTCCCAAAGATGGTCAGCGTGAACGTCATGATAATGAGGATCAGGTTCCAGACCTTCAGCATGCCCTTCTTTTCCTGGATCATGACTGAATGCAGGAAGGCCGTCCCGGTGATCCAAGGCAGGATGGCGGCGTTCTCCACCGGGTCCCAGCCCCAGTACCCCCCCCAGCCGAGCTCCCGGTAAGCCCACCAGGAACCCAGCAGATTTCCGACCCCCAAGAAGCCCCACGCGATCAGGGACCACCGCCGCGTCGCGCGGATCCACTCATCTCCCAGCCGGCCCGTCACCAGGGCCCCGATGGCGAAGGCGAACGGCACCGTCCATCCCACGTACCCCAGGTAGAGGTTGGGCGGATGGATGACCATCCCCGGATCCTGAAGAAGCGGGTTCAACCCCCGTCCGTCCGCGGGAATCGGCGTGAGGGTCGAGAAGGGGTTGTCAAAGAAGATGAGCAGGGCGAAGAAGAAGGCCGAGGTGGCCGTCAGCGTGGTGACGACGTAAGGGATCAACTCCCGGTTTCTGTCCCGGTTGGTGTAGAGCGCGACCGCCGAGTAGAGGCTCAGGAGCCAGGCCCAGAACAAGAGGGAGCCCGCTTGCCCGCCCCAAAAAGAGGTCACTTTGTAGAAGATTGGGAGGCTTCGGCTGCTGGTGGCGGCGACGGCGTTGAGGCTGAAATCATCGGTGAGGAGGCCGACCTCCAGGGCGAGGACGGCGATGGTCGTAATGACGGCGAGCGCGAACACGCCGTTCTTCGCGCTCTCCACCCACAGGGGCCGGTTACGCAGACCTCCCCAAAGAGAGGCGGCCATGGAATATCCGGCCAGAGCCCCTCCCAGCCAGACGGCATAGTAGCCGATGTCGCCCATAGGAGAAAAACCCGGTTCCAGGAAGGCGGGCGGAATGCCGCGCCCCGCCCGGGTGAAGGATGGGGTGTCAGTACAAGCTGGACTTGACCGCCTTCTTTTTCGCGTCGCCCTCGGCATCATACTTGGACGGACAGGCGGTCATCACCTTGCTGGCCACAAGCACGCCGTCCCGTCCGTACTTGCCCTCGACGATCACCTCGGCCCCGTCTCTGAACAAATCGGGGACGATGCCCTTGAAGTGAACGGCCAAGGCGGCCTTTCCATCGGTCACCTTGAAGTCATAGACGCGGCTGTCGACGGATTTTCGGATCGTGCCCGGCTTCACTTTCCCGGAGACGCGAAGCCCCTTCCCATACAATTCTTCCGCGCGCGCCTCAATCTCGTTCACCTCGTGGAAGTAACTCATCCCCCGCGACATTCCGGTGATGGAGAGATAGAGGATCGACCCGAAGATGACCACCCCGCCGACGACGAATTGAAGTTTCTTCCGATTCACGTGATTATCTCCGTTAGGTCCTCAGCCGCCTCGACACAACCCCGGAAACCCATCGGTGAGCGGGGGGCTGTCTCAACCGAGCCTTCTGCCGGATTGAAACCCGAAAACAGCCCCGCCAATTCCCCGCAATCTCCGGAAGTTTTCTCCTTTTCGCGAGCTCCTCGCCGCCAAACCGCCCTTTCGCGGCAGTCCAGGCCGGGCGCCCTCTCCGTAAGGAGAAGTTATTTCCCTCCCAAATGGGTGTCAATACTTCTCGCGCGGCCCCGTGGAGACGCTCAGCCTTCCAACTCCTTGGTCCAGCTCATCATCGAGCGCAAGTTTTCGCCGACCTCTTCGATCAACAGGGCGTTGTCCTCGGCGTTGCGGCGGCTGAAGACCGGCCTTCCCGCCTGATTTTCGAGGATCCATTCCCGGGCGAACTCGCCCGACTGGATCTCCCGGAGAATCTTTCTCATGTTCTTGCGGACGTGCCCGTCGATGACCCGGGGGCCGCGCGTCAGGTCGCCGTATTGGGCGGTGTCCGACACCGAATAGCGCATGCGCTGAATGCCGCCCTCGAAGATGAGGTCCACGATCAGCTTGAGCTCGTTCAGGCACTCGAAGTAGGCGATCTCCGGCTCGTACCCCCCCTCGATCAGCGTATCGAACGAGGCGTGAATCAGCGCCGTGACGCCGCCGCACAGGATGGCCTGCTCGCCGAACAGATCGCTCTCGGTTTCGTCCTTGAACGTGGTCTCGATGATCCCCGCGCGGGCGCAGCCCACCCCCTTGCCATAGGCCAAGCAAAGCGCGCGGGCATTGCCGGTGGCGTCCTGCTCCACGGCGAGCAGCCCGGGAACGCCCCTTCCCTGCGTGAACATCCGCCGGAAGATGTGACCGGGGCACTTGGGGGCCATCATGATGACATCGATTTCGGGCGGGGGGATGATCTGGCCGTAAAGGATGTTGAATCCGTGCGCGACCATCAGGGCGTCGCCCGCTTGCATGTTCAGCGCCAGGTCGTTTTCCCACAGATCTTTCTGGACGTGCTCCTGTGTCAGGACGGCCACCACGTCACCGGCCCGGGCCGCCTCGGCGGAGGTCATCACCTCCAGGCCGTCGTTCTTCGCCTTGTCCCGGGATTTCGAGTCTTCGCGCAGGCCGACCACGACCTGAACGCCGCTGTCCGCCAAGTTGAGCGCGTGGGCGTGTCCCTGGCTCCCATAACCGATGACGGCCACCGTCTTGTCCTTCAATAGATTGAGGTCGCAATCCTCTTCGTACAGGACTTTCATTTTCGACATTTTCTCCTCTCCTTCATCCATCCGTCCCGATGGCGCACGCTCGCACCCGCGGCCGTCCCCGACCGGGCGGGGGCCCAAAACAAAAAGAGCCCGGCCCCTCGTAAAACGCAACAGCTCGGCCAGGCAAATCGGACTGCCGAGAACTGTCGGCTTTCTAGCAGAAGCCCGCGGAGGTGTCAAGACAGCCGAAACGCACGGCCCGCAAAAAAAAATCGAGGGGCAACTTATGCCTTGACAGGCCCTCAAGGCAGTGATACTGTCCGGGTCAAATGATAGGGTTCAGTGGAGAGGTGAAGCGCTCTCTCCAATGAGAATGTCCGTTTACCCTCGTCGAGAGGGGGAGTGCACTGTTGGATGGAGGTGTCCATTGAGCCGCAAAAATGTTATCGAAATCCGGGATCTCAACAAGGTTTACATCACCAAAAGCGGAGACGTCAACGCGCTCGAGAACGTCAGCCTGGATGTGTATGACGAAGAGTTCATGACCGTCGTCGGACAGAGCGGCTGCGGCAAAACAACGATCCTGAAGATCATCTCCGGGCTGCTTCCGAAGACGTCGGGAGAAATGAGGGTCAACGGCCATGATGTCATAGGTCCCCTTTCCGACGTCGGAATGGTCTTTCAGGCCCCCGTCCTTCCCAAATGGCGAAACGTCATCGACAACGTCATGCTGCCGGTGGAGATTCTCGGCCTGGACGAGGAGGTGTACAGGGAGCGCGCCATGGACCTGCTCAAGCTCACGGGTCTGACCGGTTTCGAGACCAAATTCCCCCGGGAGCTTTCCGGCGGCATGCAGCAACGGGTTTCCATCAGCCGCGCGCTCATCCACGATCCGCCCCTCCTCCTGATGGACGAGCCGTTCGGCGCCCTGGACGCCCTAACGCGCGAGGCCATGAACCTGGAGCTTCTGCGGATCTGGACGGAGAACAAGAAGACCTGCATGTTGATCACCCACAGCATCGGCGAAGCGGTCTTCCTGGCCGACCGGGTCGTCGTCATGACGCCCCGTCCGGGCAAGCTCAACAAGATCATCCCCATCGATTTGCCCCGTCCCCGAACGGCGGACATGAGGCTCGATCCGAAATTCATCGAATACGTCAAAGAAATCCAAGAACGAATCGGTCTGGTCCGAATCTGACGTCCGGCGCGGGGGATCGCGCCCTGGGCTGTTTGCTCTTTTTGCTCTTCTTCGGAGCCGGCTGGCCTTGGGGCGGTGCCCATGCGCCCAAGATGTCACGCTTGTCCTCAACAGCCCCCCCAACGGCCTGCATACAGCCGTCATCTACACCCAGCGCAAGGGTTTCTATACCCGTGCGGGTCTGCTCGTCACGATTGAAAGGGGAAGGGGGTCGGGCCATACGGTCCGGACGCTGCACAAGCGGGAAATGGCGTTCGGCGTGGCGGAAATGGCCGCCGTCGTCGAGTCCAGGGCGGAAGGCCTGGACCTTGCCGGCTTGGCCCTCCTCATGGAGCGATATCCGGGCAGTGTGATCGCCCTGAAAAGCTCCGGAATCCGGTCGCCGGCCGACCTGCCGGGCAAAAGGCTCGCGGGTTCTGTTTCTTCTTTCTCCCGCATCCTGTTCCCTTCGTTCGCCGAGCGCGCCGGCCTCCGCCTGGATCGGATGCGGTGGGCGAATATCGGACCCCAATCGGAAATCCGCGCCCTGCTCACAGGGAAGGCCGACGCCATCGTCACCTCGGAGGTGTCCCGATGGCGTTATGACCGGGCGGCCGAACGCCGGAAGAAAACCGTCACTTCCCCTCTGTACACGGACCAGGGGATGGAGGTCTATGGGCTCAGTCTCCTGGCCCCGGTCCGGCTCATCGAAGAACAGGAGGACATCGTCCGACGCATGGTGGAAGCCACCGTTCGCGGACAGGCGGAAGCCATGTCGCGCCCGGCGGAAGCCCTCGATCTCTTCCGGCGAAGTTTTCCCGATTATCCGCCCGAGGGCGCAAAAGCGGAGTGGAGGGTTTTCGTGAAGAGCTGGTCGGCCCATGGGTTGAAAAACCCCGGCCTGGGATTTTATGACAAGCGGAAGGTGGGGATGCTTCAGTCCCTGCTGATTCGCGGACGACAGCTCACCAAGGAATTCGCGGTGGAGAGCTTTTTCACCAACCGGTTCGTCCCGAAGGTCTCCGTCCGGCCGGTCTCATTCTGAGTCCCCGCCGTTTGGCCGTCCTCCGTCCCGTCCGCTTCCGGGCTCACCGGTAGAATTCGGCCCGGCTTTTGCTGGTCACCTGAACGGTCTGGAAGCTCTTCTCCCGGTAGAGCGTCAAGGTGAATTCATCGCCCGCCGCTCCTTCCCAGAGCCTCTGATAGAAGGCGCGGCGCGAGATCACTTCTTCGCCATTGAGAGACAGGACGACATCGCCGGTTTGAATTTCCGAGTCCTCAGCCGGTCCTCCCGGGACCACGCCCGCCACCAAGACGCCCTTTTCCAGGGCCTGCGGAAACAACCCGAGCCAGGGGCGGTGCGGTTTCTCATCACCCTCCTGACGGCCGAGGAACCTGCCGCGTTGGGCGAGGTAGAGGTCGATGGGGATGCTCAGGGAACAGGTTCCAATCAGGTGGAGATTGAGGGAAACCGTGCCGCGGATCTTCCCGTCCATTGAAAGGAGCGCCCCGCCGCCCAGACCCGGATTCATGGCCGTGCTCTTGATGGCCCGGTCCAGCATATATTCCCAGTGCGCGTCAAACGGCCCCACGTCCGTGATGAAGCCCGAGTTGCCCCGGATCTCTCCCTCCCCGTTGCTGGCCAAGAGGACAACCGGATCGCCGGCTCCCATTTCCGCCGAAGGCCCGGTCGAAGCGGCGGGGCCATTCAGCCCCGGGGCCTGAATCATCGCAAGTCCGCTCTCGTGGTCCATGTGAACAATCCGGCCCTCACAGTCCTCGCCCTTGGCGGAAACGACGCTCAGGTCCCCCGCCCCCAACACCACGTAGCCCACGGTCAGGACATACCCGCCGGTTTCGATGATCACCCCGGACCCGCTGCGTTCCGTCCCGAGAATGGCCGCCGATGGGTGTTCGTCCGGAACCGTGCAATTGATGTGGACGAGGGAAGAAACCGGCTCAGTCAGAAACCCCAGGTGCCTTCCCATCCATACGGTTTCCTATTTGGCAGGACCAAATTAGCGAATAATCAACTAAACACGTATTTACCACGCTATCACCGGGCCTGGGAGGGTGTCAACGCGCGGGCCGGCCGGCCCGCCAAATTGGCCTTGACTGTCCGCCGGATCACGGATATATCCATGAAACTGATCCGGCCGCTCGGACGGGGGGCTCTATGGAGGATGAGGCCGTTTAGACCCCGCGCGGGAGGGAGAGAGCCGCGTCCCGAAGCGTGTCGCGCGGCGATCCTCCGGCATCCCGGGGGGATCATTCCTCTTCAGCCGGCGCCGGATTGGCCCCGGGAGGTCGCGGGAAATCGCATTGCGTATTTCGGGATTCCCGGGTCGGGCTCATCCATCGCGGGCCGTGATGATGCTTCGGGCCTGAGCCACCCGCTTTGACCGACAGCAAGCCTGGACAGGCCCGGCTCGATGGCGCCTCTCAATCCAAGCGCGACCCTTCAAAACCAGGCGGATCCGAGGCCTTGCTCTCGCCGTTGAGGGCGTCTCGCGATAGGGTGGGGGTCCATCGGAATCCCCAACCGATTCATCCCGTCGGAAGGACGGACCATTGAAAGCCCTTGGGCGCCATCTTCTCGTCGAGTACTATGACTGCGACAAAAACATCCTCAATAACGCGTCCCGCATTGAGGAAGCGATGACCGAAGCCGCCGATCAGTCGGGCGCCATCATCGTGAACAGCATTTTTCATCTATTCAATCCCCACGGCGTCAGCGGCGTGGTCGTCATCGCCGAATCCCACCTGGCCATTCACACCTGGCCGGAATACGGATTCGCGGCGGCGGACATCTTTACGTGCGGCGACAAGGTGATCCCGGAAGCGGCCATCGAATCCCTTCACAAAGCCTTGAAAGCCGCGTCCCGCCAGTGCAAAGAGATCCCGCGGGGCCCCATCGGCCGGCCGGATCAGGTCCCGCGGCGCAAGCCCGAAGCCCTGACGCTGTAACCCGCTCCCCGGACTCCGAAATTGATTGTTCCCACGCCCTCCAAGTATTTTCTGACCGCCGGCCGCGCCGAAGGCGAAACCCCTCTCAACGCCTTTGACGCCGCCCTGATGGCCGCGTGCGTCGGAAACACGAATCTCCTCAAGGTGAGCAGCATCCTCCCGCCCCATTGCGAGGAGATCCCCCCGGTCCGACTCCCTTTCGGCGCCCTGGTCCCGGCGGCCTATGCGTCCGCATCGAGCGAGCGGCCCGGCGAGATCATCTCCGCCGCCGTCGCCGTCGCCTTCCCCGAGGACGATGAACACCCGGGGCTGATCATGGAAGCCGCGGGGCCGGGAACGCTGCGGGAAATGGAGGAGCTTGTCGCCCGGATGGCCGTCAACGGCATGGAGATGAGAGAGCAAGCCGTCCGGCGCGTCGCGACGCGGGGCGTGGAGCACCGGGTCGACCGTCGCGGGGCCGTCGTGGCCGCCGTTATCCTCTGGAACTAAACGCCCACCCCGAGCCGCTCAAATGATCCGCCCCGGCCAGCCCCGCGAGCCTTGGCTCACCGACACCCACCAGGACCAATACGGGATCTCCTTGCGCGTCAAGAAAACCCTGTTCCGCAAGCAGAGCGCCCATCAACTCGTCGAGGTGCTGGACACCGAAGGGTTCGGCCGGCTCCTGGTCCTGGACGGAATCATCATGTGCACCGAGCGCGACGAGTTCGTCTACCACGAGATGCTGGTCCACGTCCCCCTGTGCGCCCATGCCGAGCCCCGGGACGTCCTCGTCATCGGGGGGGGAGACGGCGGGACCCTCCGCGAGGTCCTGAAACACCCGTCCATCAGACGCGTGGACGTGGTGGAGATCGACGAAGCGGTCATTCAGGCCTCCCGTGAATTCCTCCCCACCCTCAACACCGGATGGGACGACCCCCGCACCCGGGTCCTGTGCCGGGACGGAATCGAGTTCCTGAAAACCCAAAGGGAACACTACGACATCGTCCTGGTGGACTCGACGGACCCGATCGGACCCGCCGTCGGGCTTTTCGAGGAAGCCTTCTACCGGGACGCCTTTCAGGCCCTGCGGTCCGAGGGCCTGATGGCCTTGCAGAGCGGGTCCCCATTTTTCGACGGCGACTTCTTGCGGTCGATTCACGCCAACTTGCGCGCCGCGTTCCCCCATGTCTCCCTCTACCTCGCCCCCGTCGTCACCTATCCGGGGGGCCACTGGAGCTTCACTTTCGCCGGCAAGGCGCACGGACCGCTGGATGGCCCTCACGCCGGGCGGCATCGCGGCCGGGGGCTTGCAACCCGCTATTACACCCCGGACATTCACCACGCCGCGCTCCAGCTTCCCCGGTTCATTCAAGACCTGTTGACGTGAACGCCAACGAACCGCCGGACCGATTCCTCGGGGCCGAGACCCCCTACGCTCAAGCCGATTGGGTCCTGCTGGGCTGTCCGCTGGAAGAAACGGTCACCTTTCGCCCGGGAACCCGTCAAGGCCCCGCCGCCATTCGTCCGGCCTCCGAGGGCCTGGAAACCTACAGCCCGCTCCTGCGCCGCGACCTGGAAGAGGTCGCTTTCTGCGACTGGGGCGACCTGGACCTCCCCCCCCTCCACCCCCTTCCCCCGGCCTCAGGGCGGGGAGACGAGGAGGTCTCGCCTCTGCTGGACCTTATCCGGAACCGGGCCGCCCGAATCCTGGATGACGGAAAACGGCCCTTCATCCTGGGCGGGGAGCACCTGTTGACCCTCCCCCTGGTCGAAGCGGCGCTTTCCCGGCATCCCGGCCTTACGGTGATCCAACTCGACGCGCACGCCGACCTGCGCGAAAGCTTTAAGGGCCGGCGGCTCTCCCACGCGACGGTCATGCGCCGGGTCATTGAACGGTCCGTGGATTTGGCGCTGGTGCAGGCGGGCGTCCGGTCCGGCACGCGGGAGGAAATGGATTTCGCCCGGCGTTCCACACAGGTGCAACCCGCCACGCCGGACAACCTGTTCGCGGTATTGGACGCGATCGCATCCGGCCCCATCCATCTGAGCCTGGACCTGGATGTCCTCGACCCCGGGACGTTGCCCGGGACCGGGACCCCCGAACCGGGGGGCTGGACGTTCCGCGAGCTGGAAGGACTGATTCACCGCTTGGAGGGGCGCCGCGTCGTCAGCGCCGACGTCGTTGAACTGTCGCCCGGCCTGGACCCCACAGGCGTCTCCGCCGTGACGGCCGCACGCTGCGTTCGGGAAATCCTGCTCGCCTGCTGAACCGCTTCCGCGGCGGCGTCTCCGCCCCCCCTCCTACCCCGCCCCGATGCGTCGGCAACAATCCAAGGGGCGGTCATACACGGGCCTGTAACGGAATCTTTGTGGGAAATACAGGTTAAGCCCTCAATCCCTCCTTTGTTTTATCCGATGAATAAGGATGCTAGACTTCTATCAGATGGATCGCCTCCAATACCTACCGCGTAACGGATTCAAGGACTCAGCCGCATGGTGCGCTCAAACGGCTCGGCTTCGTCTCAATCCCGCATTGCCGAGACCAAGATCCAGGAAGAGATCAACCGAAAACTGCTGACCGAGGGCGATTCCGGAAAGCTCCTCGGGTTCATCGCCCGCTCCGCCGCCGAGGCCCTTACCGGCGCGTTCATTCACATCCTCGCGCTGGATGATCAGCGGGCGTCCCTGCGGATCATCGCGGCCCAGACGCTGACACCGGAACCCGCTGGACCGAAGGGTCTGATCATTCCGTTGGAAGGAACGGTTGCCGGACGCGTTGCAACCCTGCGGGAAACGGTCGTCCTCCCGCAAGTGACGGGTGAAGAAGGCTGGTCGTCCTTCGATTGGCTGAGGAGCGCGGGAATTTCCTGGTACGTCGGGCTTCCCTTGGAGAGCCAGGGAGAGGTGCTGGGCGCCCTTTCGTGCTTCGGGGGCTCGGACAAAACGCCAGCCGATGAAGTGATCGAAACGTTGCGGGTGTTTGCCTATCAGGCCGCAATCGCCCTGAGCCAGATTCGACTCAAACGGGAGCTCGAGACCTTCAAGGCCCGTCTTCTTCAGTCGGAAAGATACAGAACGCTGGGCGCCATGATGCGCGGCGTCTCACACGATCTCAACAACATTCTAGGCATCATCCTGAACCGGGCCCAGCTCTTGATGCTCGACAACAATGGCGCCGAATCCCTGAAGGACCTCGAGAACATCGAACGGGCGTCGATGCAGGGCGCCCACTGCATCCGCCGGATCCTGGAATTCACGAAATCCGCGCAGGACGTAGAGGTCGCGCGGCTCGACCTGGCGGCGACCCTCGAGGAAGTCGTCGCCTTCACCCGAGGCCGCTGGCATGACGAGCCCGCCTTGCGGGGGATCAAGAACGAATTGAAGTGCGGGTTTCCCAACGACCTCCCGAACATTCAGATCAACGAGGCCGAGGTTCGGGAGGTGATCGCCGAGTTGATCTACAACGCCGTGGACGCCATGCCCCAAGGCGGAACGCTGACGATTTCCGCCGATGTGGAGGAGGAAATGCTCGTCGTCCGATTCACGGACACCGGCGTCGGCATGAGCGAAGCCACCACAAACCGTGTTTTCGAGCCCTATTTCACCACCAAAGGCGTGGATGGAACGGGCCTGGGTCTCGCCAATGTCCGCTCGATTGTCGAGCGGAACGCCGGCCGAATCGGCCTCAAAAGCGTCCCCGGCCACGGCACGACCGTATCCATCTATCTTCCGCTCGAAGGAATCTCGCTGCAGGAATTCCTGCCCTTCGAATCGGATGACTCATCGAAGATCTTGGTGATTGCGGGAAAGGCCGAGGTCCGCGAGCTGCTCGAACGGGTCCTGCGGATGGATGGGCATGAGGTGATCGCGCCCCCCGACGCGGAGGCGGCCGCCGCCATCCTGCAAAACAGCATGGAAAAGCTCGACCTGATCTTGATGGACCGGCGAATGGGCGGAAAGGGGTTTGACCCGCATTTCTCACCACCCACTCGGCGGATGGATTATCGGGTGTGAATTGGAGTGTTTTTTCCTGTCTGTCGCTTTTGCGGTGGAACCAGGGCCGGTGGGTGGTTGGAGTTGACCCGTGAGAGGGGCTTTTTGGCCGATTTGGCTCGGCTCCGCACGCACGTTTGCCTCGACTCCCTGCGCGTTCATTTTGCAATCTGTCTTAGACGGCGGGCTCTCCCTCCGGCCCCGCGCGCAGGTTCCGCCAGGCGTGGAAGAACACATTCATGTACGGATAACCCGTCGCAAGGGCCACGTGCACCCGCCGCACGCTCACCCGAACCTGCGCCCCGATCTTCAGCAGCCGCGTCCGCACCGTTCCACACGTTGCCTTTGCAAACGCCGTCCCCCGAAGGCCTAGCCGACGCAACGCATGCATCAGTTCATAGGCCACCGCCGACAGGTAGAGCCGCAACTGATTGGAGCGCATCCGCGTGCACGACGTCCGGTCCGCGTACAGGTCGAGCTGCTGCTCCTTGAGCCGGTTCTCCATCGTCCCCCGGGCGCAGTAGATGCGCTCGTACAGAGGCTTCGCGTCGATCGCCTCCTCGTCCAGCGAAGTCACGATGAAGCGCGGATTGGCGCCCTTGGCCAGGTGCTCGGCCTTGGCGACCACCCGCCGCACCCGGCTCCAGGATGTAAGCGTCCGGTGAGGAAACGACCGGAATAACCGCGCCCCCTTCCCCGTGCTCTGATGACGCGCCTTCGCTTCGGCCAGCTCGTCCTTCACCGCTTCCTGCAGCCGGGAGGTCTTGGCCAGGCCGAACACGTAATCCACCCCCTGCGCCTCGCACCAGGCCATGATCCACTCGCGCGAGAAGTCCGAATCCGCCCGAAGCAGGATCGACACCTGCGGCCAGCGTGCCCGAATCTGGGCAACGATCCGCTCCAACTCTTCCACCACCCCCGAGGAGGCGTCGATATTGGAGGGCCGAAGCCGAGCGCACAAAAGGAAATCCCCGCAGAAGATGTAAAGCGGAAGGTAGCAGTAATGACCGTGATAGCCGTGGAAGAAACGCCCCTCCTGACAGCCGTGCACCGGGTCGTCGGTGGCGTCGATGTCCAAAACGATCCGACCCGGCGCCCGCCTCTGCGACCGAAGGAAGCCCTCCACCAACAGCCGGTCGATCGCCTCGCCTCGGTAGGCGATCTTGTGGTAGCGCTCATCGCCATCGCCCGCAAGACGCTCCAAACGGTTCAGCGTGCTCTTGCCCGCAAGGGCCGGACCCCCCTTGCGCCGCGTGGCCTCCAGCTTGCCCGAGAGGATCTGGAGCATCGGGTCAAAGCGAAGCCGCTCGTGGTCATTGACGTCCTCATAGCCAAGCGCCAGCGCGTACACCCGCTGCCGCAACAACGCCCACAACTCATCTTCCACCCGCCTCGCGTCCCGACCGTCCTCAAAACAGGCCGCGAAGCCTGCGATCAGCTTCACCCGCCCCTCGGTGTCGCGTAGCAAAAGACCGCCCGCATCAGAGGTGATCGCCCCGCCGTTGGAAGTGGCGATCACACGCCGAGAACCCAACCCTTGGAATTCCATCTGTTCTGCGATACACTGTGTGCGAGTCAAGTCGGTCTCCTTTCTTCGGGCAACCCGTTGATCAAAAAGAGTTTACCCGAAAAAAACCGGCTTGGCTCTCTTTCTTTGTGAGATATCCAGGCTAAACGCAGCACGGCGCAGGCGTAGTGTCCAGAGAGCAGCGTTCACGATCCTCTTCAGGGAGCCGTCGCACAACATTATCCGGGATTTCCCAGATGACCACTCTTAGCCATCCTGCGGTCCTCCTGTGTCATCAAAGTACCCCATTTTACTACAGATTCAGGGTCTCTTTGCAGAACCCTCTGCTCAATCGAGGGGCAACGGCCGTCCTAAAGCCGCAATCCCTTGAAAACCCAGCTCTACCGGCACACTCAGGGGAGTTCGGCACAGACTGATCCCCCGTCTCCACCACGTCACTAAGCTTCCGGGCCATCTGCTCCGTCATCCGGTATCTGGTACGGGAGGCGGTAACCACAACCGTCGAATTCGTTCAAGGATTGCCCTGAACAGTTGACGCGGCACGGCCACCTCGGCCATCTGGAAGGTGGTGTGCCGGGCGTGGGTGACCACCTTGGCCCCAATCTTAATCAGCTTCTCGCGTAACGTCGTCAGCGACCAGTGCTTCACCGCTCTGGGCAACGCCAGCCGCCGCAGGAAGTTTGCCAGGTTGTACGCCAAGGCAAATAGTTGCAAGCGAACCTGGTTCTCTTCAAAGCCGTGGCAGGACAGGCGCGTCCAGTTCAGGGCGTACTTGCCCTCCTTGATCCACTGCTCCGCCGTCCCACGCTGGTTGTAGAACCTCACGACGTTCTCTTCCCGCCAGTGCAGGTTGGTCACGATGAAGCTGACTCTTGGAAACAACTCGCCCTGGTGCCACTCGACCGCCACCACCACCCGGCGAGGCTTCTCCCAACTAGCCGCCTGATAGGAGACGCTGTGGTAGAAGATAATGGGCCTTTTGGGCGGTCGGCCAACCGGCCGGGTCAGAAGGCATTCGATGTCCCTGTACAAGATGGCGTTGGCCGGAAGCCGAATCGCATAGGAGTAGCCCTCCGCCTCAAGGTATCGGTACACCTCCGGCTTGGCAAATGCCGCGTCGCCTCGAAAAAACCGACAGACCTTCGCATCCCGGTAGCGAGCTACCACCGGCTCCAATACAGACCGCCAGTCATCAGCGCTGTGGACCTTGCCGTTGCGCAACAGCGCCCGCTCCAGATCGCCAAACTGGTTGAAGCAAAACAGTGGGTGATAGCAGGTGCAGCCGAAGTGGCCGTTGTAGGAAGAGCCTTCCTGCTCACCGTGGGTCGGGCTGACCGAACTGTCCATGTCCAGGATCAGCTTGCGAATCGGCTTGCGTTTGCGGACACGATCCACCAACACACCGGGCAGACCGCTCAGCGCCTTGAGGGGTTAAGGGGCCGGGTGAGGGTCTGCGTCTCGAATCGGCTCATCTGGCTGGTGGAGGCAGCGGTGTGATACTTCGCTCGCCCCCCAACCACCTGACGCATGGCGGGATCGACACAGAGCCGCTCGGCATCATTGGTGTCTTTATATCCTGCCAGGCGGCTGTAGACCGACTGGCGCACCAAAGCGGTGAGGCTGTGCCGGGTGTTCCCGCCCGTCCGTGAATCGGACAGAAACCCCTCGGCCGCCTTCGTCAGCCCCAACACCTCATCCAGTTCACGATAGGCAAGCAAACCGGCGTCACTCGTAACCTTTGCTCCGTGAAACTCCAGCCTGAGCCGACCGTCGAATTGGAGCCTCAACGGCCTCTTTTTCGCTTCACCCATCGGGTCCCCTCGCAAGATGATGGCAGGGAGAGGCCAACACCTTGATTTTACACGAGAAAACGGCCTTCGGGGCGTTAAAAATTATCATCCATATGGGAAATGCGGGTTTGAACAGGTTATTGAGAAAACCGCGTCCGATCCCCGGGCGATCTTTTTCTCCAGTTGGGGCCGCCGGCCGAAAGGAGAAAATCTCCCCGATTCCTCCGACGCCGACCTCAGTCTGATGCAGCCTTTTTCCGTCGCCCGGGTGATCGAAACCGTCCGCGAGACCCTTCAACTTCGGAAGGCCTGACGGGCTCTTGCTCTTCAGACGCCGCGGCCGAGCGTTCCGCCGGGTTAATCCCAAAGACGCGTCGAGAAGTACCGCTCCCCCATATCCGGCAGGATGGTCACGACCGTTCCCTCCCGCATCTCCCGCGTCAAGACCTCCACGCCCGCCAGAAAGGCCCCGGAAGACTGCCCGACAAACAACCCTTCCCGGGCCGCCCGGTGGCAGAGATCCAAGGCGCGGTCAATCTCGACGGGAACCCTGCGGTCCACAACGCCCTCATCGAAAATCTCGGGCGAGATATAGCCCGGACCGAGGGGTTTCAGACCCTCCACGCCCGGCCATTCCTCCGGAACCACCAGAACCACTTCGATGGAGGCGTCGTACTCTTTGAGACGCCGGCCGACTCCGGTGATGGTGCCGCCGGTCCCGACCCCCGCGACAAAGTGAGTGATGCGGCCTTCCGTCTGGGCCAGGATCTCTTCGGCCGTGGTCTCGTAATGGGCCCGCCAATTGTTTTCGTTCTTATACTGGTCCGCCATGTAATACTGGCCGGGATCCGCCTCGTAAATCCGGTGAGCCTCGCGTAGGGCCTCGTCATACCCCAGGATGGGATCGGTGAACTTCACCTGCGCGCCGTGCGCCAGGATCCGCTTCTTACGCTCTTCGCTGGCGTTTTCCGGCATCACGAGGAGAACCGGCTGCTCGAGAATGGCCCCGATCATCGCGTAGGCGATTCCCGCGTTGCCCGACGTGGAGTCCAGGATCGTCTTCTCGGACGTGAGGGCGCCCGAAGCGATGGCCTCAAGGAGCATCCGGCGCACCGGCCGGTCCTTGATCGAGCCGCCGGGATTCATGAATTCCGCCTTGGCCAGCACCTTCACGCCCGGACAAGTCTCTTCGAACAGGCGGATGGGAATCAGGGGCGTGTTCCCGATCAGGCTCAACAGGGGATACTGCTCAACCAATTTCCGGTTGCTCGTCGCCATTAAAAGCATTCTCCTCAGGGTGGACCTCGCGGTCTTGCCGATCCCGCGGGACCGGCAAGACCATCCGGCCGCACGACCTTATTTCTCGATGGGAACGTCCACCATGTTCCCCCATTCGGTCCAGGAACCGTCATAGTTGCGGACGTTTTCGTGGCCGAGCAGGTGTTTCAGGACAAACCACGTATGCGAGGATCGCTCGCCGATCCGGCAATAAGCGATGGTCTCGCCGCTGCCGTCGATCTCCTGCCCTCCGTAGAGGTCCCGGAGATCCCCGACGGATTTGAAGGTCCCGTCCTCGTTGACGGCTTTTCCCCACGGGATGTTCTTGGCTCTGGGGATGTGTCCGCCCCGCTGGCACCCTTCTTTGCCTTCGAGCCCCGGAGGGGCGAGGAGTTTTCCGAAAAACTCATCAGGCGAGCGCACGTCGACCAGATTCACGTCCCCTTTGTTCACGGCGTCGATGACCTGATCCCGCCGGGCGCGGATGGAGTCGTCCGGGTCCTGGGCGCTGTACGTGGTCGGCGTGACGCCCGGGGCATCCTTCGTGGTCTCGCGGCCCTCGGCCAGCCACTTGACCCGGCCGCCGTTCATGATGCGCACGTCCTGGTGGCCGTGGCGCTTGAGCTGCCAGAGCGCCCAGGCGGCGAACCAGTTGTTGTTGTCCCCGTAGACGACCACCGTCGTATCCGGAGAGACGCCGCTCTCGCCCATCAGCTTCTCGAGGTTCCCCTTGGACGCGAGGTCGCGGCGAAGCCCGTCCTGAAGCTGGGTCTGCCAATTGAAGCCGACGGCGCCGGGGATGTGCCCCTCATCATACGCCGCCGTGTCCACATCGACTTCGATGAGCCGGACGTTGGGGTCGGCCTTGTGCTCGGCGACCCAGTCGGTGCTGACCAGCATTTCGGGGTTTGCGTATCCTTCCGACATTGTCTTTTCCCTCCCTCTCTCTTCCTAAGATGCGCTGATTCTTGAGGCGAATCCACCTCGGGCGCGGCGCTGGAACTTCCAAAAATGGGGATTTTTACGACATCCCCTCCTTTACAAAACGGCTATCTTCCGGGAATTATTCCCGAAAAACATCAGCCGCACCTCTGGTTGAGGAAGGCGGTTTCTTCTGTCGAAATGTGAGGCTTTTGAAACGGTTAGAAGGGGGCTATCGACACGGAAAGGCGAAGGAGAGACGGGGCCTTGGATTGTCAAACCATGGTTTGCGCGGAGGGTGGTCCGAAGGGACCATGCGGGACCCTGGCATACCTCGGTTTATCCTTTCCCCGTTCACCTTCATAAGATCCTCCCTCTTCTGAGGGCAACGCCATTCAATCCTTCATTCATTTATTTTATACGCGCCGGACCCGATTCTGTCAACGGCGGGCGAATGCCCGGTGATGTACCGTTTTGTGTGTAGAAAGTGTTTTCGGGCAAAAAGAGAGGGTGTACTCTTCCTGGGAGCAAGAAACCCATTTTGGAGGAGCACACCCAATGCAACCGAAGTTGCTTTTTGGGGATAAGGATTTGGGCCGGGCATTTCAAGAGCTGAATGAGACGTGGGAGGTGGAGTTGCCCATCGAGGCGAGCCTGAAAGGGTTTTTGGAGGGCCTGATGGCCGAGGAGCGGGCCGTCTACCTGGCGGCCGGGTTCCGGGAGCGCACGCCCAAGCGGCGCGACTGGGCCAACGGCCACTACGTCCGGGACCTGGGGACCGAGGGGGGGCTGATCCGCGCCCTGCGTGTGCCCCGGGTTCGCGGCGGCGGCTTTCAGAGCCGGGCGTTCGCGCTACCGGCGCCGCCGGGCGGTGGTGGACCGCACGCTTCGCGATTGCTTCCTGGCCGGGGTGTCCACCCGCCGGGTGGGGGCGTGCGTGAAGGGGTTGTTGGGTGAAGCGGTGAGCGCCTCCACCGTCTCGCGGGTGTGCACGGCGCTCAGCCGAGACGTTGCGGCGTTCCACGACCGCCCTTTGAGCGACCACTACCGTTGTGTGTTCCTGGATGGCCTGGCTTTCAAGGTGCGCGGGGCGTCGAGAAGCCGGCGCAAGGTCCTTTTGTGCGCGATGGGCGTCACACTCGCGGGCCGGCGGGAGATCATCGACTTCCGTCTGGCCGACTCGGAGAGCGAGGCCACGTGGACGAAGTTCCTCGACGACCTCTACCACCGGGGGCTTTTGGGTCACTCCCTTCGCCTCATCATCACCGACGGCAACCCGGGGCTGTTGGCGGCGCTGGAGGTGGTCTACCCCTTCACGCCCCATCAGCGGTGCTGGTTTCACAAGATGGAAAACCTGGTTAAAATATCTCACCTCGCCAATGGTGCGACCGAGAACGCTGTGCTGAGATAAAGTGCTGTAAACATTGAATTTATTTTTCATTACCCCGTCTCTTGCTCCTTGCATTCCCGCCACGCTTGTGCTCAAATACGCACCGATTTGATGCAGCGTGTGTTCTATTTGATTACGGAATTGCATACCGAATCACCATAGAACAAAGGCAAGGAGCGACCATGCCCAGAAGGAGCGAGCTCAGGATCACCAAACGCACCGTGGATGCACTCACCGTCGATGCCAAGGATGGCGTCTTCTGGGACCGGGACCTGGCGGGCTTCGGGGTGCGGGTCCATGCCACGGGTCGCAAGGTCTACGTAGTGCAGTCCCGGGGGCCGGCCGGACCGAAGCGAGTGACCCTCGGACGGCATGGGGACATGTCGACCGAGGAGGCGAGGAAGCGGGCGGCCGTGGTCATCGACCGCATCAAGCGGGGGGAGGACCCCGTGCCCGCGCCGCCCGAGCCGGAGCTCACGTTGGCCGAACTGTCCGAACGGTTCCTGCGCACCCATGTCAAGGTGCATTGCAAGCCGAGCACCGTTGCAACGTACCGGTGCGTGCTCGACAAGCACATTCTTCCCACCCTGGGCGCGATGTCAATCAACGAGGTAGGACGAAGAGAGATTTCCGCGCTGCATCACCGGCTTCGTGACACGCCTGCAATGGCCAACCGGACGGTCAAGGTTCTGTCGAGAATGTTCTCGTTGGCGGAAGCCTGGGAAAGACTGCCGCCCGGCCGGAACCCGTGCCGGTCGGTGCGCCGCTACAAGGAGAGGTCGTGCGAGCGGTTTCTGACGCCGGAGGAGTTCCGGCGGCTGGGCCGTGTGTTGAGGGACGCGGAAACGGACGGCTCGGTGTGGCCGCCGGTGATTGCGGCGCTCCGGCTGCTGCTACTGACCGGATGCCGGAAGAGCGAGATCCTGACGTTGCGCTTGGACGACGTGGACCGGACGGCGGGCGAGTTGAGGCTCAGGGACGCCAAGTCGGGTCCGCGCATGGCGCCCCTAACCGGACACGTGCTGAGAGTGCTTAACGGCATTCCCCGTATCGAAGGCACTCCCTGGGTGCTTGTCGGACAAAGGCCGGGGACCGGTCTGACGAACCTCGACCACTACTGGCAACCCATCCGGGCGCAGGCCGGCTTGGATGACGTCCGGATTCACGACATCCGGCACAGCTATGCATCGAGGGCCCTGGCGCTGGGCGAGAGCCTGCCCACGATCGGCAAGCTGCTCGGTCACAGGAAGGTGTCGAGCACGGCGCGGTACGCACACCTGATGCGTGACGCGGAGAAGGAGGCCGCGACCCGGGTGGGCGACAGCATCGGCGCCCACATCGGACCGCGGAGCACCGAGGCGGCATGAGGCTGGATGACATGGCGAAGCTGGAATACAAGACGCTCTCGAACCGCACGGTCGAGAAGCTGAAGGTAGAAAAAGACACGGTGTTCTGGGATCACGAGCTCACCGGCTTCGGGGTGCGGGTCTATCCCGCGGGCGGCAAGGTCTATGTCGCCCAGGCCCGGGGACCGGGGGGACCGAAGCGGGTCACGGTGGGCCGGCACGGGGTGCTCGGCGCGGAGCAGGCACGTCAGCGGGCGGCTCTGATCATCGCCCGGGTCAAGGCCGGCGAGGAGCCGGTGCCCGAGCCCATGGCGGTGAAGCTGTCCGGTGGGCCGACAGTGGGCCAGCTTGCGAGGCGGTTTCTCGAAGAGCACGTGGCGGTGCGCTACAAGCCGAGCACCATGAAGTCGACCCGCACGGTGGTGAATCGTCATATCGTGCCCGCCCTCGGTCAGCTACCGCTGGAGGCGGTCAGCCGCGCACGGGTCATGGAGCTGCATGACGAACTCTACGAGACCCCTGCGATGGCGAACATGGTGGTCCGCACCCTGTCGCTGATGTACAGGCTGGCCGAGAGCTGGGGGCTCGTTCCGGAGGGATGCAACCCCTGCCGGTTGGCGGTCAGGTTTCCCGAGCGCAAGCGGGAAAGGTTTCTGACCGATGGCGAGTTCACCCGCCTGGGAAAGGTGCTGGATGAGGTCGAGACCCGGGGCGGCGCGTCGGCATCCGCGGTGATCGCTCTCCGTCTGCTTATGCTGACCGGATGCCGGAAGAACGAGATCCTGACCCTTCGGTGGGAGGACGTGGCGCTGGATCAGAACGAATTGAGACTGCCCGACGCCAAGACGGGCGCACGGGTGGTTCCATTGTCGCCCTCGGCGGTGAGGCTTCTTTCCGGTCTGCCGCGAGAACCGGCCTGGACCGCCCCTGGGTTATTGGACACTCGGGTGAGGGTATTCGACCTCATGCGGCCTCCGCAACTTGAGCGAGTTTTTCCTGCCTTGCCTGGGCCGGCGTTCGGTAGCCGTAGCCCTCGAGAATCCAATGATGGTTGTACAGGTTCTTGAACTCAAGCAGCGCCCACCGCAGTTCCTCTACGGTGGCGAAAGAGCGCACCCACAGGAGATTCTCCTTCAAGATGCGGATAAACCACTCACAGTAGCCATTTCCCTCGGGCGCCCGCACGAAGCTGGGCGAACTGGTCATGCCCAGGTAGGCGATCTCCCGCTGAAAGTCATCGGACAGATAGGCGGGGCCGTGGTCGTGACGAACTTTAAGCCCCTCGGCGACATCCGCCTCCAAGCCGGCGAAGCGCTCGGCGACCCCCTGCCGGATCGGCTCCAGGGCCTCGAAGCGGTTGCCGCTCTTGGCCGCATGGATCCCCACGCAGTCCACCGAGCAGTGATCCACCGCCACGAACACCGAGGCCATCCCCTCCTCGGTGGTCACCGTCGTCGTCATGTCCGTGCCCCACATTCGGTCGGGCCGCTCGGTGCGGATGGTCCCGTTGTGGGCCTTGGGACCTCGGGGTTTGCCCACCCGGTGGGGGGCCTGAAGCCCCGCCTCCCGCATCAGGCGACGCACCCGCTCCTTGCTGGTGCGGATGCCCGCGAAGCGCAGCCTCGCCCACACCTTGCGGTAGCCCTCGCCATGGAAGGGAGAGTCCTCCAGGACCTGCCGGATGTGGCCGAGGAGTTCCGCATCGGTGCACGGGCCCACAGGGCCGCGCTTATTGGGCGTGGGGCGTTCATGAACGGGGACCGCCTCTCGCCGCCGTTGCGCGTAGACCGTGGAGCGCGCCAAGCCCCAAAGGGCGCACACCCGCTTCAGGCCGTAGGCTCTGCCCGTGGAGGTGAAGCGGGCCTGACTCATCGCCTCCACCTCCTGCCGGCTAAAGGGCGGCCGGCCTCCAGGCGGTCGATCTTCTCCCGCAGGACCTCGCCCTCCATCGTGAGTTCGCCCACCTTGGCCTTGAGCCGGGCGTTCTCCTCGTCCCGCTCATCCGCCGGGCGGGCTTTGAGCGCCGCCTCGCCCCCGCGAAGGAACGCCTCGCGCCAGGCGGAAAGCCGAGCCGCTGTCGTGCCCAACTCGCGGCAGAGCGTCTCCAGGCTCTCGCCCCGCAAAAGACGCAGGACCGCCTCCCGCTTGCGCTGGCAGGAGAACCGACCCCGCTCACTGCGATGCCCTGGGGCCTTGGCTCCGTTCGCCCTGCGGGCGCCCTCCGCCAAAGCCCCCTCTTGCTTTTGTTCGTTCATCGCGACACCCCTTTCTCCATGAATCATGGATCAATCGAGTGTCCAACAAAACCCTAGAGCGGGGGAGGCCAACCCGTGTGTCATTCCCGGCCGGAAGCCGGGCACGCATATGAGCAACGTGGATCAGGCCTGGCAGGTCATCCGGGCGCGGGCCGGCTTGGAGGACTTTCGAATTCATGATCTACGTCATTCGTATGCCAGCCGTGCACTGGCGCTGGGCGAGAGCTTGCCGATGATCGGAAAGCTGTTGGGCCACAGCCAGGTCGAGACCACGGCCCGGTACGCCCATCTGGCGCGGGATTCGGTGCAGGAGGCTGCGGAGCGTATTGCAGGGAGCATCGCGGTGGATATTCTGGGTGAGGGTTGGAGATCGGGTGCGGCGTAACTCGGCAACAAGGTCCGCCATTGAGGCAGCAGTGTCAGGCAAATACCCAATCTGTACATATCTACGATACTCTTAAGCGCATCATGAACACCGAAGTACTAGAATACAAGAAGCTCACCGCTTGATTTAGAGCCGAACTTCAAAAAGGGCTAGAGTCGCCATGCGATAACTCGACCCCTTCCATTTCGTCCGAAAACTTGAACTTTTGAATAAATCGTGATTATGCCCTTGACGCAGTAAGACACAAGATATGGTGGTCCCTCGAAAATTGAATCCGACCCACTACATGTGGTATATGGAACTTCAAAGGGTGGAAGCCCCGAGGGAACCCCGGGGCGTTGCTACAAGAGAGGACCTCACAGACCCTCCTTGTAGCAAATCCCCAAGCCCGTGTCAACCTCGATTTTCTGGGGGTCTGCCCATGCGTACTATCGGCAACAAGGTCCGCCATTGAGGCAGCAGTGTCAGGCAAATACCCAATCTGTACATATCTACGATACTCTTAAGCGCATCATGAACACCGAAGTACTAGAATACAAGAAGCTCACCGCTTGATTTAGAGCCGAACTTCAAAAAGGGCTAGAGTCGCCATGCGATAACTCGACCCCTTCCATTTCGTCCGAAAACTTGAACTTTTGAATAAATCGATCCCCAATTCATTCTCGAGCCATTTCAAATTGTCTTCTTCATTCTGCTCGGGCTCCCACCAAAAAATAAAAACAAACGCTTGGGTTGGGGCTTCTTTGTAATCACCAAGATTATCTTTCAATTTCTTGATGTCAGTTGAGATTTCTTCGGTTGTATCGGATTTCCAAATCTTGAATTCTAGAAATGCCTGCTCTTTTAACATGCCTCCCCGGATATCTCTCAATGCTAGGTCGGCCTTCAAACTGCGATTTGACGGGTATTCGTGCTCCCAAAGTACTTCCAAAGGAAATTTTCTTGAAAGCAATTCCCGAAAAATGAAATAGACCAATGTCGTCTCAAATAGAATCGTGATCCCATGGGGCCAATCCCCGTAATGTTGGGTGTTCACATATTGCGAGAAGGCTTTGCGGAGAAACTCGTCCTCTGTTTGAAGGGCGCTGGTAGAAAATTCAACAAATTCTTTGAGATGCTGTTCGAAAGATTCCATCTCTTTGTCTCCGGCATCAGGTTCGACTTCACCACCTCGGGCGGGATGGTGAAGGGCTGGGAGATGTGTATCGGGAGCAGGTCTCTGAGGCCCTCCACCCCGTGGGTCTGAAAGCGGCGCTTGTACTCGTAGAACTAGCTGCGGCTCATGCCCCCCGCCGCCGGCAGGCCTCCGATACGTTGCCCAGGGCCTAGGCTAGCTGTAGGGCGATGAGTTGATGATTCACAACCTTCTTCTCTGACGTTGTCATGGTTCCTACCGCTCTGTCTTCTTCTGTCTTCGGGGACCTCACACCCCCTTTGAACGAGTTCAGTTGTCCGGGAAGATACCTAAGTGTACACCTAATTTGGAGATAAAACAGGAAGAAGTGATTAACGTCCCTTGCCAAGGGCGTCCCCCGCTCTAGGGTTTTGTTGGACACTCGATTGATCCATGATTCATGGAGAAAGGGGTGTCGCGATGAACGAACAAAAGCAAGAGGGGGCTTTGGCGGAGGGCGCCCGTAGGGCGAACGGAGCCAAGGCCCCAGGGCATCGCAGTGAGCGGGGTCGGTTCTCCTGCCAGCGCAAGCGGGAGGCGGTCCTGCGTCTTTTGCGGGGCGAGAGCCTGGAGACGCTCTGCCGCGAGTTGGGCACGACAGCGGCTCGGCTTTCCGCCTGGCGCGAGGCGTTCCTTCGCGGGGGCGAGGCGGCGCTCAAAGCCCGCCCGGCGGATGAGCGGGACGAGGAGAACGCCCGGCTCAAGGCCAAGGTGGGCGAACTCACGATGGAGGGCGAGGTCCTGCGGGAGAAGATCGACCGCCTGGAGGCCGGCCGCCCTTTAGCCGGCAGGAGGTGGAGGCGATGAGTCAGGCCCGCTTCACCTCCACGGACAGAGCCTACGGCCTGAAGCGGGTGTGCGCCCTTTGGGGCTTGGCGCGCTCCACGGTCTACGCGCAACGGCGGCGAGAGGCGGTCCCCGTTCATGAACGCCCCACGCCCCATAAGCGCGGCCCTGTGGGCCCGTGCACCGATGCGGAACTCCTCGGCCACATCCGGCAGGTCCTGGAGGACTCTCCCTTCCATGGCGAGGGCTACCGCAAGGTGTGGGCGAGGCTGCGCTTCGCGGGCATCCGCACCAGCAAGGAGCGGGTGCGTCGCCTGATGCGGGAGGCGGGGCTTCAGGCCCCCCACCGGGTGGGCAAACCCCGAGGTCCCAAGGCCCACAACGGGACCATCCGCACCGAGCGGCCCGACCGAATGTGGGGCACGCACATGACGACGACGGTGACCACCGAGGAGGGGATGGCCTCGGTGTTCGTGGCGGTGGATCACTGCTCGGTGGACTGCGTGGGGATCCATGCGGCCAAGAGCGGCAACCGCTTCGAGGCCCTGGAGCCGATCCGGCAGGGGGTCGCCGAGCGCTTCGCCGGCTTGGAGGCGGACGTCGCCGAGGGGCTTAAAGTTCGTCACGACCACGGCCCCGCCTATCTGTCCGATGACTTTCAGCGGGAGATCGCCTACCTGGGCATGACCAGTTCGCCCAGCTTCGTGCGGGCGCCCGAGGGAAATGGCTACTGTGAGTGGTTCATCCGCATCTTGAAGGAGAATCTCCTGTGGGTGCGCTCTTTCGCCACCGTAGAGGAACTGCGGTGGGCGCTGCTTGAGTTCAAGAACCTGTACAACCATCATTGGATTCTCGAGGGCTACGGCTACCGAACGCCGGCCCAGGCAAGGCAGGAAAAACTCGCTCAAGTTGCGGAGGCCGCATGAGGTCGAATACCCTCACCCGAGTGTCCAATAACCCAGGGGCGGTCCAGGCGAACTCACGATGGAGGGCGAGGTCCTGCGGGAGAAGATCGACCGCCTGGAGGCCGGCCGCCCTTTAGCCGGCAGGAGGTGGAGGCGATGAGTCAGGCCCGCTTCACCTCCACGGGCAGAGCCTACGGCCTGAAGCGGGTGTGCGCCCTTTGGGGCTTGGCGCGCTCCACGGTCTACGCGCAACGGCGGCGAGAGGCGGTCCCCGTTCATGGACGCCCCACGCCCAATAAGCGCGGCCCTGTGGGCCCGTGCACCGATGCGGAACTCCTCGGCCACATCCGGCAGGTCCTGGAGGACTCTCCCTTCCATGGCGAGGGCTACCGCAAGGTGTGGGCGAGGCTGCGCTTCGCGGGCATCCGCACCAGCAAGGAGCGGGTGCGTCGCCTGATGCGGGAGGCGGGGCTTCAGGCCCCCCACCGGGTGGGCAAACCCCGAGGTCCCAAGGCCCACAACGGGACCATCCGCACCGAGCGGCCCGACCGAATGTGGGGCACGCACATGACGACGACGGTGACCACCGAGGAGGGGATGGCCTCGGTGTTCGTGGCGGTGGATCACTGCTCGGTGGACTGCGTGGGGATCCATGCGGCCAAGAGCGGCAACCGCTTCGAGGCCCTGGAGCCGATCCGGCAGGGGGTCGCCGAGCGCTTCGCCGGCTTGGAGGCGGACGTCGCCGAGGGGCTTAAAGTTCGTCACGACCACGGCCCCGCCTATCTGTCCGATGACTTTCAGCGGGAGATCGCCTACCTGGGCATGACCAGTTCGCCCAGCTTCGTGCGGGCGCCCGAGGGAAATGGCTACTGTGAGTGGTTCATCCGCATCTTGAAGGAGAATCTCCTGTGGGTGCGCTCTTTCGCCACCATAGAGGAACTGCGGTGGGCGCTGCTTGAGTTCAAGAACCTGTATAACCATCATTGGATTCTCGAGGGCTACGGCTACCGAACGCCGGCCCAGGCAAGGCAGGAAAAACTCGCTCAAGTTGCGGAGGCCGCATGAGGTCGAATACCCTCACCCGAGTGTCCAATAACCCAGGGGCGGTCCAGGACGGCAAACCGCCAGAGACGGCTCTTATACTTCCTCGAGGTTTTCTTTTTGCACGCTTCTTACGGCGGACATCACTTGGAAGTTCCCGACATTCCGAGCAGATCCTTTTGTCAAACTGTAACTTTTTTGACTGGCCGCAAACTATACAGTGTCGTCCTTTATTCTTTTTTTGAGACCAGATCGCGGGACTCATTCTTCGAGTTCCTCTAATTTGTCCTCATACGCTCTTGGCAAACTTTCCTTTTCGACAATTTCTTTTAGGCTTTGTTGCTCGTTGGAGTTCTCAAGCGAAACAGTCAACGCTTCCGTCTAGGGAGAATCCTGCTCTTTCGGCCGAAAAAACAGGCTTTATTTCAATAAGTTATACGAGCGCAAGAAAACGAGTCGGTCGTGACCAACCAGCGGTCAACACCATTGCAACACCGCGTCCGACCCGAAATTCCGCGCCCTGTGACGCCCAATGGCGACGTCTGTCGTTTCCTGTCGCGTCCTTACCCATGACGATCAACACGGTGATGACACGCCACTCTCGGCAGGGATACGAACCTCTCAGCTCCGACAGCGTCGCTTGGCCTTCTAGCTGGCGGCACTGCCGCCACCGCTGTCCGGTGCGGTCAGTCGGGAGAGCAGGTTCTCAAGCCCGAATCCGGCCTCCCACACCGTGTTGTCGATGCGGATGCGCGGCGAGCCCGAATCGAGCTCCAGGCGGAGTCCCGCCGAGTCTTCGACCGTGACTCTGTCGCGTAAGCTCTCGAATCGGTCCAGATCGGCGCAGATGTCCGCGAGGCGGGCGCCAATTCCGTCGACGAAACGCATGCTTCGGCGAACGGCATCCTTGTCCGGATCCTCTGGTCCAGGGCTGATCGGCACAACACAAAGCAGGTAGTCTGAGTCGTGTACTACAGAGGTTCGCGCCTGGACGGAGGTCATCCTCACACTGTCCTCGCGAGCGGACTTGATCTCGACTAGCCAAGTCCGACCGTCTCGGGTCAACTCGAGCTGGATCTCCTCATCTTCCACCGTCGGCCGAAGCTGTATGGCGAAGTCCGAGCCGACGCCCGTACGTCGGACATTGAAGCCCTCGCCCTCTAGGCTCTCCCTGACCAGTTCCTCGACGAGCGCTCCTAGTCTCTGATTTTCGCGTACGATGCGACGGCGGTGCCGACGTTCATCGAGGTGGTCGAAGAGTTCCCCGTCCTCCTGAATGTCCTCGGCGAGCGCCTGCAAACGGTCCCAGTCGCTGCCGACCGACGTCAGCAGTTGCGCGAGCGTCTTGTCCAGAGACTCTCGCTCCTCGTTGTCCGTCGTGAAGAGCTCCATGATGAGTTCAGGCACGCCGACCCGGAGCGCCTTCAGGAGAGTAATGACCTGCGGACTCGTTCGCAGGAGGTCCACCGGCCATCCGCTGTCGCGGACGAGATTCGCGAGGGAGTGTGCGCTGACCCGGTCGGCGCGCCGGCGTCCCAGCGGAACCCATTGGTTACGTGCGACGGGAATGAGCCACGCGGCCGGGTAGTAGCGGTGAGTCGATCCGCATACACACATCGACTCCTGGGCCTTAAGTCCTTGGGCATCCTCGACCGCAAGCCATTGAGCCAGAAAGTCCCAGAAGAGCTGTGCCAAGTTCCGGCTCTGGCGGACCCTAGACAGGATTGCAATGTCGCCCCCTGACAGAAAGGCGACGTCCGTGACCTCGACGGTGCCGTCTACCTTGTGCTCGACCTCGCCCTCGTCGTCTTCGGGCAGGGGTTCGTCCGGAAGAAATCCGTCGAACGGTACCGTTCGGGTGTACAGGACACTCGTGCGGAGAAAGCCGCACTTGTCCAGGGCGGACCATATGGAAGGGCTGTCGAGTCCGGCGGCGAAGTCGTCAGCCAATATGCGGCGTCTCGGGAAAAGGTCCGCGTATTGCCGAAGCGGTTTCACCCATGTCCGCATGGGTGCGAGGGGCCGCCGCTCAGACGCATCGTCCTCGTGTCGCAGCAGCTTCATGGGAGTGCTTGAGGCACCTTCGTCCGAGAACGCGGGGAATCCTTCGAGGTGACGCCATCGACCGTTCGCTGCGAGCCATCCGAAGAGCCGGACGCTGGCGACCTTGGAATCGTCGTCGAGCGCATTCTCCATGCGTTCGCTTAGATGGTCGATCAGCTTCAGGATGACAACGTCTCCATCGACGTCTCCCGCTCCAGGTTCGTCGGCGAGTGTACGGAAGCCCGTGTCCCGCAGCTCCCCACGGAGATCCCAGCCGACGAGCTGTGCGATCTCCTTCAACTCGCCGGGTATGTCCCGGTCACGTTGCAGATTCGTGAGCGTGCTGAACCGACCGTTCTGGTTCGGGACAATCTTTAGACCTCGAAGCGCGTCGTCGAAGCCGTTGGTCGACAGGAACCCGTAAAGCTCGTCCAGCCAACTCGTCGCGTCGCCGTCTTCGATCTGGGCTTGCAACGCATCCGTCGATCCCACGTCCTCGGCGTGAGCAGCGAGATCGCGTCCGTCCATCGTCATCTCTTTGAGTTCGCCGGGGAGGCAATCCTGCAGGGCCGTCCAGCTTCGGGCCGCACTACACCAGCCTGCACCTCCGCCTGCCTGGGAAGTCTGTCCTTCAGAGTCGTCAGAGCGCGGGCCAGCAACCACAAACGGTTCACCGCCTCAGGGGAGTTGGCCATCGGCATCGTGGAGTCGATCGGCGCGATGACGCTGTCAGACTCGGTCAGAACCGACGGCGTGGTGCGGATCGGATCGACCAGATGTGTCCTGAGGCAATTTCGCAACCAAGCCTCGTCCAGCCAACGCTGCGCACGGACGGGCGGTAATTCGGCGAGTACATGGATGCGCGACCAGCCCGACTCCGCCGCGAATCCGATGATCGAAAGAAGCAGCCGACAAGCCTGTTCGAGAACTGCCTGATTCTCTTGGTTGACCTGATCGTCGCTCTGTCCGAGATAGACCCCGTCTCGCTCCTCGGTGGGCGAGAACCGAAGGCTGTGAACGACCGCGGGGAAGCTGAAGTCTTCCGTCCCGATCAGCGGAAACCCCAACAGCAGCTTAGGCCCGTTTGTCGGCGGCACCAGGGCCACATCCTCGCCTCGGCGTTCGAAGGGGACCGTCACGGCTACCCCATCGAATTCGGCGACGACTTGGCTACAACGCTCCTCTCCCGCGCTATCTTGCGCTGAGACATTGACTTCCACTTGCTCGATGTGTTCGGCGAGGCAGCGTCGGTTCCTCAGTTCGAGAACGACTCCGGACTCCGCCGTCAGGAATTGAATGCGCTTGAACTCCTGGTTGACAGCGGCCACGTAGGGTCCGGTTAGCTCCAAGGCCTGTACACCCTTCTGCACAGCCTCCGAAGCACGCTCGTCGATCGGGTACCGAAACGTGGTGGCCGCTCCAGCTCCAGCAACATTACCGTCGCCCGCAGGTGCCAAAGAGCACTTGAAGGCCTCGAACGAGGCGTCCATGCGTTGCTGCAGGTCGGCCACAGTATCGCCACTCCGGTCGAGCCGGAAAGCGAATGTTTGGCCGTCGGTCAGTTGCCCGGACACGTCGATGGTGAGGGACAGCAGGTGGGTGGTCAGAAATCCGCTGCCGAATTGGCCGATCGGGTCTTTCTGCTCGAGTTTCGTGGAGCCGTAGTAGATGAGGTGCGTGATCTCGTCGGGTTCAAATCCGCGTCCGTTGTGACAGAAAATCAGCTCTCCGTTGCACACCTCCACCGAGGCGACCAGGCTCGCGTCTCCGTTCGCGACGTCCCGGGCGTTCTGGAGAAGCTCCCAGATCCAGCGGGGAAGGACGCGCGAGCGGTTGGACTCCAGGGTTCGGAGGTGTTTGTGCACACCCTGCGCCGTGTTGGACGCTAGGATCCGGGTCTTATCCTTGTCCCAATCGTGCGCGACCGCCTTCAAGTGTTTACCTGGCCCTTGCGATCGTGATCTCAAACCGTTCACATTGCTCGATTTCTCTTTTCAGATATCGGCATGAAGATGTTCTACCTCCTCATCGACATCAATTCATATCTTAGGCAGCTGCTCTTCGAGCAGTTCGTAGTCCGTAACGACATCCAGCATCTTGCGGGCATCTCCTCCGAATTGCAACGAACCGAGGCTCTCCGTCACAAGCCCCGAGCGCAGCCGCACCCGAGGCGCTGGGATGCCGGTGAAATCTGCGAGGGCTTTGGGGGTTAGTCTCGAAAAAAGACATGCGGTCGAGATGTTTCTGCAGGGGAGTGCGCTTCCCCCCGACGGTCCCGGCAGCATATTCCGCCAGACGCTCCCCGATCTCGCCCAGGGTGCTGTCGAACCGTAGACTCTTGCACTCGATCACATAAACTACGCCGCTCGACGGGTGCCAGCAGAGGACATCCACGTCTCCAAGCGAATCCGGGCCTCCAAACCGTGTGAGACCCAGCTCCCTCGCCGTCTTCCAATCCAGGTCGGCGAGCCGATTCTCCACTTTCCGCGCGAATGCATGCCCATGCCTATCTGTGGCCCTGCCAACGAAAGCAATCATTTCAGGACTGTCGAAGAGGGATTCGAGACGTCCGCCGACTTCCGCCATCCCCAGATAACCCAGCGTATCGGCAAGTATCGAGGAAGCCAAGATAACGGTCGGGTCGTCCTCCCTAGACAATTGGATGAGAGGCCGCCTTAATACCGACAAACGCCTGTTGAACCGCCACGGATACCAGTCCCTTGCCTCCGCGTTCGCCGGCCGGCTCTCATTCCACCGGTCCCTGGGGCGGAGGACAAGCGCCTCGAACGCGTGGTCCGCATCCGCCGCGCCAACGTCCCGCAACCACCGCACTACTTTACTTCTCCGTAGCTTTACAAGGGCCGCGCCGGCATCCACAGCCTCAATCGCCGCTTGAAGGACGAACTCCCCGTACTGTTCCGGCGTGAGGCCGAACTCGGCGGCGAACACATGCTGGAATTTTCGACCCAGTGTTTCTTCATCCTCGCCACGTTGCTCCGCTGCATCGCGGAATTTCCGGCGCCAACGTTCGCCTATCATCGGGGCTGACGTCTGTAGGGCCGACACATCGAATTCGAAGGAGCTCCCCCGCTCTAGGGTTTTGTTGGACACTCGATTGATCCATGATTCATGGAGAAAGGGGTGTCGCGATGAACGAACAAAAGCAAGAGGGGGCTTTGGCGGAGGGCGCCCGTAGGGCGAACGGAGCCAAGGCCCCAGGGCATCGCAGTGAGCGGGGTCGGTTCTCCTGCCAGCGCAAGCGGGAGGCGGTCCTGCGTCTTTTGCGGTGCGAGAGCCTGGAGACGCTCTGCCGCGAGTTGGGCACGACAGCGGCTCGGCTTTCCGCCTGGCGCGAGGCGTTCCTTCGCGGGGGCGAGGCGGCGCTCAAAGCCCGCCCGGCGGATGAGCGGGACGAGGAGAACGCCCGGCTCAAGGCCAAGGTGGGCGAACTCACGATGGAGGGCGAGGTCCTGCGGGAGAAGATCGACCGCCTGGAGGCCGGCCGCCCTTTAGCCGGCAGGAGGTGGAGGCGATGAGTCAGGCCCGCTTCACCTCCACGGGCAGAGCCTACGGCCTGAAGCGGGTGTGCGCCCTTTGGGGCTTGGCGCGCTCCACGGTCTACGCGCAACGGCGGCGAGAGGCGGTCCCCGTTCATGAACGCCCCACGCCCAATAAGCGCGGCCCTGTGGGCCCGTGCACCGATGCGGAACTCCTCGGTCACATCCGGCAGGTCCTGGAGGACTCTCCCTTCCATGGCGAGGGCTACCGCAAGGTGTGGGCGAGGCTGCGCTTCGCGGGCATCCGCACCAGCAAGGAGCGGGTGCGTCGCCTGATGCGGGAGGCGGGGCTTCAGGCCCCCCACCGGGTGGGCAAACCCCGAGGTCCCAAGGCCCACAACGGGACCATCCGCACCGAGCGGCCCGACCGAATGTGGGGCACGGACATGACGACGACGGTGACCACCGAGGAGGGGATGGCCTCGGTGTTCGTGGCGGTGGATCACTGTTCGGTGGACTGCGTGGGGATCCATGCGGCCAAGAGCGGCAACCGCTTCGAGGCCCTGGAGCCGATCCGGCAGGGGGTCGCCGAGCGCTTCGCCGGCTTGGAGGCGGACGTCGCCGAGGGGCTTAAAGTTCGTCACGACCACGGCCCCGCCTATCTGTCCGATGACTTTCAGCGGGAGATCGCCTACCTGGGCATGACCAGTTCGCCCAGCTTCGTGCGGGCGCCCGAGGGAAATGGCTACTGTGAGTGGTTCATCCGCATCTTGAAGGAGAATCTCCTGTGGGTGCGCTCTTTCGCCACCGTAGAGGAACTGCGGTGGGCGCTGCTTGAGTTCAAGAACCTGTACAACCATCATTGGATTCTCGAGGGCTACGGCTACCGAACGCCGGCCCAGGCAAGGCAGGAAAAACTCGCTCAAGTTGCGGAGGCCGCATGAGGTCGAATACCCTCACCCGAGTGTCCAATAACCCAGGGGCGGTCCAGAGCCGTTCGGGCGCATAACCGGCGGCCGATCCGCGAGGCCGTAGTGCAATGCATCGCTTTGGTTGGCGCATTCTACAAGCGTCCACACCTCCGCGATCAGGAAGGTCTAAGTCCATCTCCGCGCAAGCGGCCCCGCCGCTGCAGGGAGACGCACACAACGCCATCTCCGCAATGACCCGGGACGTGAGACTGGCAATGTCCCGCAAGGTGATCCGCTCGGTCGAGGCGTCCATAATCTGTGCCGCATCGTAGACAGCGAGCCGCGGCGCCATCGCGAGCAGCCAGTCCCTGTGCTCCTGACAGGCGGCGACGTAGTTCAGGAGCGCTCGTTCGACCGTGCTCTCGCGGGAGAGTCCCGCGAGCCGCTCTGCCACGCGCTTCCACACCGCATCGACCGCGGAATTGAGGAGGTTCCCAGCTAGAGAGGACGGGATCGGACCCGGTTCGCCCTCGTATCCCGCGAGCCGCGCCAGGTCCAGCCGGCTCCGGGCCAGGTCCTCCGGCATCGGCAGACGCAACTCCGGGAGCGCGGCAACATCATAGACGAGGTCGTTAGGTGTCCTGCTGGTTCTCATCTTGAGGAAACGGTCGTTATCCGACCCCGCCACGGTTCGCACCCACACCTCCATCGCTGACTCTGCGAGAGGCTCGCTGCCGCACAACGCCTCCAGCCCTCGTGCCATCGCTGCGATCATCAGGCGGTCGCCGAGATTGCCTGGGGCAAGGAAACTCTGCAGGTAACGCGGGTGGAAGTCGATCACGATTTCTCTGTCCTGCACCGCTACCGCAGGTGCCCCCGCCGTTCGCTCCAGGTCAATCTCGCGCTGGCCGAATGTCTCGATGTCCGGGAACCGGAACCGGAGCGCGACTGGTCCGGACGGCAGCGTGGGATACCACTCCTCTAGCGCAGGAACTAGGCGGGCCAGCCAGCTCAGAACCGTCTTCAGGACATTGAATCGCGGATGCGCTCCAACCAGTTGCGGCTCTACCTGTCGGCGGTGGCCTATGAACTGATGCATGCGTTGCGTCGTCTGGGCCTTCGGGGGACGGCGTTTGCCAAAGCGACGGTGGGGACGGTGCGTACGCGGCTGCTAAAGATCGGGGCGCAGGTTCGGGTGAGCGTCAGGCGGATCCAGGTGGCCTTGGCCTCGGGCAATCCGTATGTGAAGGTGTTCTTCCACGCCTGGCGGAACCTGCGCGCGGGGCCGGAGGCGGAGCCCGCCGTCTAAGCCACACCTGAAAATGAAGCAGTAGCGGGGGGAGAGGTAGGGGTGCGTCCGGGGCCGGGCCAAAACGGCCAAAAAGCCCCGCTCACGGGTCAACTTCACCCATCCACCGACCTGGTTCCACCGCCAAAGCGCCAGACAGCAGAAAATACTCCAAATCACACTCGATAATGCATCCGCTGAGCGGTTGGTGAGAAATGCGGGTTAGGCGTTTTTCCGTAACCTGCTAGTCGATCAACTTCTTGGCCAACCAAGGAACCTTAATCTTGCCGGCCATGATGTCTTTTTCCAATCCCCGGACTTTCTGCGCGACCTCGGGGGGAACCTTGCGATTGAACGGCGCCAACGTCGCCCCGCCATCCCGCAAGCCGAGCAGGTTCACCTGCTTGACCTTTCCCTTCTTGATGCCCAGAACGATCTGCTTCAAGGGGGCGTGCCAGCCGTAAACGACACTCGTGATGACCGTATCAGGCGCGGATTTGTTCACGTCCAGGAAGTCCCCCATGGCGTAAACCCCCCTCTCCTCCGCGGCCTTGATGGCCCCGAACAACATCGGGCTGCCGGTTCCAACAACCACATCCACGCCCTGGTCCATCATAGCTAAGGCGGCCTCCTTGCCCTTGAAGACATCCGACCAGGAACTGATAAACACGGTCGCCACCTTGATATTGGGGACCACCGCACGGGCGCCCAGCTTGTAGGCGTTATGTTCGGCGTTCTGTTGGGGAATGGGGAACCCGCCAATGCTGCCGATCTTCTTGGACTTGCTCATCAGGGCGGCCAGGGCGCCGGCCAAGTAAAACGCCTCGTGGGGCGAGGGCCTCCCCCGCTCTAGGGTTTTGTTGGACACTCGATTGATCCATGATTCATGGAGAAAGGGGTGTCGCGATGAACGAACAAAAGCAAGAGGGGGCTTTGGCGGAGGGCGCCCGCAGGGCGAACGGAGCCAAGGCCCCAGGGCATCGCAGTGAGCGGGGTCGGTTCTCCTGCCAGCGCAAGCGGGAGGCGGTCCTGCGTCTTTTGCGGGGCGAGAGCCTGGAGACGCTCTGCCGCGAGTTGGGCACGACAGCGGCTCGGCTTTCCGCCTGGCGCGAGGCGTTCCTTCGCGGGGGCGAGGCGGCGCTCAAAGCCCGCCCGGCGGATGAGCGGGCCGAGGAGAACGCCCGGCTCAAGGCCAAGGTGGGCGAACTCACGATGGAGGGCGAGGTCCTGCGGGAGAAGATCGACCGCCTGGAGGCCGGCCGCCCTTTAGCCGGCAGGAGGTGGAGGCGATGAGTCAGGCCCGCTTCACCTCCACGGGCAGAGCCTACGGCCTGAAGCGGGTGTGCGCCCTTTGAGGCTTGGCGCGCTCCACGGTCTACGCGCAACGGCGGCGAGAGGCGGTCCCCGTTCATGAACGCCCCACGCCCAATAAGCGCGGCCCTGTGGGCCCGTGCACCGATGCGGAACTCCTCGGCCACATCCGGCAGGTCCTGGAGGACTCTCCCTTCCATGGCGAGGGCTACCGCAAGGTGTGGGCGAGGCTGCGCTTCGCGGGCATCCGCACCAGCAAGGAGCGGGTGCGTCGCCTGATGCGGGAGGCGGGGCTTCAGGCCCCCCACCGGGTGGGCAAACCCCGAGGTCCCAAGGCCCACAACGGGACCATCCGCACCGAGCGGCCCGACCGAATGTGGGGCACGGACATGACGACGACGGTGACCACCGAGGAGGGGATGGCCTCGGTGTTCGTGGCGGTGGATCACTGCTCGGTGGACTGCGTGGGGATCCATGCGGCCAAGAGCGGCAACCGCTTCGAGGCCCTGGAGCCGATCCGGCAGGGGGTCGCCGAGCGCTTCGCCGGCTTGGAGGCGGATGTCGCCGAGGGGCTTAAAGTTCGTCACGACCACGGCCCCGCCTATCTGTCCGATGACTTTCAGCGGGAGATCGCCTACCTGGGCATGACCAGTTCGCCCAGCTTCGTGCGGGCGCCCGAGGGAAATGGCTACTGTGAGTGGTTCATCCGCATCTTGAAGGAGAATCTCCTGTGGGTGCGCTCTTTCGCCACCGTAGAGGAACTGCGGTGGGCGCTGCTTGAGTTCAAGAACCTGTACAACCATCATTGGATTCTCGAGGGCTACGGCTACCGAACGCCGGCCCAGGCAAGGCAGGAAAAACTCGCTCAAGTTGCGGAGGCCGCATGAGGTCGAATACCCTCACCCGAGTGTCCAATAACCCAGGGGCGGTCCAGGCCCGTAGGTCACCATATTCGGGTTCCCACCCGTCTTGAAAAAATAGGGCACGGCGAAGACGCTGTTCGGGAAGCTGGGGGCCACCTTTAAGGCAGGCTCGCCAAACTCGAAACTGTGTCCGATGATGAGGTCGTATCCCGCAACCGCCCATCGCCGCAGCGTCCGCTCGATGTCAGCGTTCTTGATTCTCTCATGGAATGTGACCTCCGCCACGCCGGGGTCTTCCTTGAGCTTCATGGCCCCGTTGAACCCCCCTTGGGCCCAACCCAAGTCTTTAATGGGCCCATTGAAGGCAATGGCGACGCGGATCTTTTTTGCCGCCTCAGCGGAGCCGGCCATCGGCGCCACCGCCAGCACCGCCGTCAGCACGCAACCAAGAACGTATTTCCAGAGAATTCGCCCGATCATCGCCCTCTCCATTTCTCTGATTTTCAGGACACCAGGAATTCCTCTTTCAACGCCTTATGGAGGCCCGTCCGACATCGCCAGGACGGCCTCATGAATGAACCGGAATTTCCCATATCAAATCCGGACAGGCCTGTACCGACCACTCGTTGCTGTTTAAGTCAATTAGACCCCTCTCTCCCGGACCTGTCAATCGCATTTCAGGTGCCTGAAACCCTAATCGGAGCGTTGTCCACCATTGAAAATCATGCCACCCCTCCGGGTAGGCGAGCCTTCCCAGCAGGTCATCTGGAAGGGACAGAACATTCACCATTTTGTCCTCGGGTGGACTGCGCTGAGAGCGGTTGGACAGGTACGGGCCGCAATCGGTTGATCCGGTCCAGGATGAGAGCGAACACCTCCCTGGATACGGCTACCTCGGCCAACTGAAAGATGATGTGCCGGACATGGCGCACAATCCGGCCGCCCATTTTGATGAGCTTGACCTGGAGGCTTCGCAGCGACCAGTGCTTGAGCCCCCTGGGCAAGGCTAGCCTCCGCAGGAAATTGCCCAGGTTGTACCCCAGGACGAAGAGAAGGAGCCGCACCTGGTTGCACACGAACCGGTGACAGGAAGGGCGTGTCCAGTTCAGGGCGTACTTGCCTTCCTTGATCCATTGCTCGGCTGTGCCTCGCTGGTTGTAGAAGTGCACGACCCCCTCGGGTCGAGCCGTCAGGTTCGTGACAATGAATCCGACGCGAGGGAAGAGTTCGCCTGAGTGCCATTCCACCTTCGCCACCACCCCTCGGGGGTGGTCCCAGCTTCCAGCCTGATACCGGAAGTCGTGATAGAAGATGATGGGTCTCTTGGGCGGGCGACCGACCGGGCGAGTCAGCAGGAAGTCGATCCGTGGGTAGAGCACTTCGTTCGCAGGGAGCCGGATGGCGTGGAGGAAGCCACGCTCTTCCAAGTACTCATGGACCTCGGGGCTCGTAAAGGCGGCATCGGCCCGAAAGGAACGGCGAACATCCGCGTGCTCATAGCGGGCCGTGATGGGCTCCAACAACTTTCGCCACCCATCGGCGCTGTGAACGTTGCCCGGACGCAACATCGCCCCCTCGCAGTCCCCAAACTGGTTGAAGCAGAATAAGGGATGGTAGCAGAGGGAACCGAAGTGACCGTTATAGGCAGTCCCTTCCTGCTGTCCGTGCACCCGGCTTTCCGAGCTATCCATGTCCAGGATGACCCGCTGATGCGGCGTGCGGCTCATGGCCCGCTCTACCCATTCCGTGTTCAGTTGCCTCAGCCTACTCAGGTTCTCCTCGCTGCAGAGAACTTCAGTCTCGAACCGGCTCCATGTGTTGGTACTGGCCGCCTGCTTCTCAAGTGCCCGCCGGCCAACTACGGCTTGCATAGCAGGGTCTCTCGCCAATCGCTCAGCATCGTTGGTGTCCTCGTACCCGGCCAGGCGACTATAGAGTGACTGGCGCAATAGCGGCACCAACTCATGCTGGACGTTCCGGCCATGACGGATCTCTTGCAAGTGGGCTGGCGCTCTCACCGTCAAACCCAGCGCATCATCCAACTCCCGGCAGGCCAGCAATCCTGTATCTGAAGTGATTCTGGCTCCGTGAAAGTCAAGCCTCAGCCTACGGTTAAAATGGACCCGCAATGCCGTCTTTTTCGCTTCACCCATAGGGTTACCCCGCGAGAACGTGGCAGGGGGAAGCCAACACGCTGATTTTACATGAGAAAGCGCCTTTCGGTCTGTCGAATCTTATGACCCAAATGGGAAATGCGGGCTAGGCCCTCATCGAGGCATGGTGGTACCACAACAAAACGGTCCGCCCATATAGCAGCCTAGGATACCGGCCGCCAGCGCCGGAAACGGTCATCACGCCAAGCCAGCTGCCCGGCTTCACTACGCTTCAGAGACGAGAAGCTTACCGCGGTGAAGATGAGACGGCAAATAATGGAGAATTGATAACATTAGTGATAACCTATTTTTTCAATACAAGATAAGTGATTTATAATAAATGATTTACTACTAGTTGTTGGCGGAGAGAGGGGGATTCGAACCCCCGGTACGGTTGCCCGTACAGTAGATTTCGAGTCTACCGCCTTCAACCGCTCGGCCATCTCTCCGACGGGTGCTCCGGTCTTCCTCCTCCGCTAGCCGCGCGTTTCCTCCGCCGCGTTCCGGCGCGCCCGGAAGAACGCTTGAAGCAGGCCGGCCGACTCCTCGGCTAGCGGGCCCTTCGCCACCACGACCCGGTGATTGAACCGCGGGTCGGTCAACAGGTCATACAGACTGCCCGCGCATCCTCCCTTGGGGTCCCGGGCCGCGAACACCAGCCGGTCGACCCGCGCGAGGAGGACGGCCCCCGCGCACATGGCGCAGGGCTCCAGCGTTGTATACAGGGCCGCCCCCTCCAGCCGGGGCCGGCCGAGTTCTCCCGCCGCCCGCCGGATCGCAAGCATCTCGGCGTGCGCGGTGGGATCTCCCAGCGCCTCGACCTCGTTTCGGGCCTCGGCGACGACCTTCCCGTCCCGGACGATCACCGCCCCGACGGGCACCTCTTCCGCCCGGGCCGCCTCTTCGGCCAGATCGACCGCGCGGCGCATCCACCGAAGATCCGGGTCAGGCACGCGGGAGATCAACTCCGCAAACAGAAATGGTACGCCCTAGAGGAATCGAACCTCCAACCTTCGGATCCGTAGTCCGACGCTCTATCCAATTGAGCTAAGGGCGCATCGGTCATGGCTTGAGTCATCACTTCTTAGACGATTTTATTTTTAGGCCTGGCCTGGGAGATGTCAAGAAATTGGGGTTCGGTTTCACTCGCTCAAGTCGGATCGTCCGACCGCTCCGCGCGGTAAAACCCCACGATGAACAGCTCGACCCACAACGCGAAAAGGCCAAGCCAAAGGCTTGGCCGCAAAAAGTTTTCCGGGGGATCTTAGGGGGGGCAGTTTTCAAAAAGGCCCCCCTAACAAGCCGTTAAGACAGACCCCTGGCCAGTCTTTCCCTGATCCCCTCCGCGTCCAGGCCGTCGAGGCCCATCGTCTCCAGCCCCTGCCGGCCGGCCCAGAAATCCTCGCCGGTGAGCATCCCGCCCAGGCGGACCATCGCCTCGCACCCGGGCGTCGGCACGCCCGCGACCCGGCCCAGCTCGGCCACAACGGCCAAGGCGTCCCGGAGGTTCTCGTAGAGATAGCGCGTCGGGATCGAGACCGGGCCCTTGAGGTTGTTCAGCGGCGCCGACGAGCCCGAGGGGTCGCTGAACTCCTCCTTCTCGATGGAGTGCGGCGGGTCGAAGGCCTCCTCGGGATACCGCTCCACGTCAAGACCCAGGGCCTCGCCGACCGCCTCGAGCTCCCCGTAGAGCGCGCGGATGACCCGGGCGACGGCGGGCGTGATCCCCTCTCTGAACATGAAAAACTCGCCGCCCGAGCGCTCGACCCGGCCGGCGTTGAGCAGCGCCCCCGCCGGATAGACGACGATGGCGCCGTTTCGGAACGCGGCGGAGAGGATGTCCCACGCCGGCAGGGCGATGGGGCAGAATCCCTTGATCTCTTCGGTGAGCGCCGGGGACCCCGCCGCCGGGATCGTCCCCACGAAGATTCGGACGGCCGGGTAGAAGACCGTCACCCGGGCCGGGCCGGTGAGGCGCGTCCCGTAGGGCAGGGTGTTGGTCTCGGCGACGGCGACACCTTCGTCCGCCTTCCCCGCGTCGAGGATGCGCTTGGCGAGGCGCATGCCGCCGAACCGTCCCGCCCAGACGATGACCTTGTGGCCCGGCTTGAGAAGCGGAACGAGGCGATCGAACATCGGGGGGTGGCCGCCCGTGGGCGTGACGATGTTGATCAGGGAGACGCCTTCAAGGGCCTCGGCCATGTCGTGCGTGGCGCAATCGAGCGACGCGACGCCGCTTCGGTGAGGTGCGATGAGCTCGATCTTCCCCGCCTCGCGCGTGGGGCGGAAATGCTCTTCGAACGCCGGGTCTTCGTACATCCGGACGCGGTAACCCTGAAGAGCGGCGTCCGCCGCCAGGGCGTGCGCGCCGTTCCCTCCGCCGAGGACGGCGATGGGGGGGTGAGGGGGTGGGGGGGGCATTTTGTCGTTCCTTAAATGGTTTCCAGGAGAAGCTTCCTCCGGCGCCGCCAAGGAAAGGCTTGAAACAGCCGCCCCTGGAGTTTACCGCATGAATGGGCGGCCGCAAGGGGCCAACGGCAGGGGGGGGGAAACGGGCGATTCAACCAACTGCTAGGTCAATAACCTGATTTCATGTTGTCTCGAATTCAAAACAGATTGATTTTATTCTTGTTCCGCCTTTGGGTTTGGATCGTACTTTTATGTTTTTCAACCGCTCCACCCCCGCGGAGAGGGGATCGCCGACCGCTCCCTGTCCCAATCCAATGAATCTTCCATTCCGGCAGGCCCAATCCATAGAACGAAACTAATACGAATTCAATGATCCGGCAACCATTTTTTCGATCTGAGATGGATTTGGGGACACCATGCATAATTCCAGAAATAAGTATGGTGTCCCCTTAATTCCCGCATAGCGAGAGACTCTCTTTCAAGGTTTTCGGTTGGCTTCGCTTTGCACGACTCTCTTGACCAGATTCGCAGCTAACCAGTAGTACCGCCAGAATACCGAGAACCGTCAGGATTGCTGAAGATTTTGCCCCTGTCATGTTTTTCTCCTCCGTGACTCAAGGGACCCCTGCGAGGCATGTTAGCCCCTTTTGGCCCCCGGTTCAGAGGCCGCGACCCATTCAGACGCCTCGCGGCTCTTGGGGGGTCCCAGGGGCCTCGAACTAACCCTACATGGGACCCTTTTCAAAGCCCCAAAAAGTTTCTATCCGGCACACTCCACTCCGCCTTTTCTTACTCCGAACTGATTTTCCCTGGCGATGGAAATTTCCCACCAACCCTCAGGACAAAAGGAAACCCAAACCCGGTTTCCAAATTCTCCAACCTTCCAGCTTGGGTCGCGTTCCACGGGGGCAGACCACTGAAAAAATGAGCAGGGTGTGTGGTGGGAATCTTGAGCACCATAGAGGAAGTTATGGATTGGCGTTCCGGTTCTCCTTTTCCTTTAACAATCTCGCAACTTCCGCTTCATCCCTCGCTTCCCCGCGTAATTGCTCCTCCTCTTGCTCGGATGATGTTGTCTGCCCGAGTGAAAAGTCCGGAGTCTTTTGCAACACAAGGGATTTATATGCCAATCCAACCCCAATTGCACCTGGACTTACCCCGGTTTCGTGGAGAGTTAAGCACTTGGGTTTTCAGGGTGTGCGTTGTTGTCTCCTTTCGTAGTTAACGGGTGACAGGTTGTCGATGGAGGAGTGCCGACGATGCGGGTTGTAGAAGCCCTCGATGAACCCGAACACCTCCATGCGCGCCTCGGCCCGGGTGCGGAAACTGTGGCGAGCGAGGAGCTCGCACTCCAGCGTGGCGAAAAAACTCTCACACAGCGCGTTGTCGTAGCAGTCCCCGACCGAACCCATGGAGGGACGCCCGCCCGCCTGGCGGCAGCGCTGCCCAAAGGCGACCGAGGTGTACTGCGTGCCCTGGTCGGAGTGGTGGATGACGGCCCGGGGACGGCGCTTATACAGCGCCATGTCGAGCGCGTCGAGCACCAACTCGGCCCGCAGGTGTGTGGCCATCGACCACCCCACGATGCGCCGGCTGAACGCATCGAGCGCCACGGCCAGATACAAAAACCCCGCCCATGTCGGAACGTAGGTGATGTCGGCCACCCACAGCCGGTCGGGGGCCTCGGCCGTGAAGTTGCGGTCCACCAGATCAGGGGCCGGCCGCGCCTCCTGCCGGCGCTGCGTCGTGCGCGCTCCCTTGCGCCGACTGACGCCCGCAAGTCCCGCCCCACGCATCAGCCTGGCGACGCGCTTGCGGCCCACACGCACTCCCTCAGCCTCCAACTCGGCATGGACGCGCGGCACGCCGTAAGTCCCCCGAGAACGCTCGTGGATCGCCTGAATGCGTTTGGTGAGCGCCCGATCGGCACACGAGCGGGCACACGGCGCGCGCCTGCGCCACGCGTAGTAGCCGCTGGAGGAGACGCCCAGCACCCGGCACATGGTGGCGGTCCGATACATGGCCTGGTTCGCCCTCACGAACCCGTAGATCCGGACGGGATCGAATCGGTATCCCGAGCAAACCAGGCCGCGGCTTTTGCTAAGATCTCCCGCTCCTGGCGGAGCTGTCGGTTCTCGCGGCGAAGTCGGCGCAACTCCTCCCGCTCATCGCTCGTGAGCCCGTCTTTGCGACGCCCCTCGTCAACGTCGGCTTGATGGGCCCAGGTGCGGATCGTCTGCGCCGAGGGCTCGAACTCGTGCGCCAGCGCCTCGGGCGTGCGTCCCGCCCGGACCAACTCTACCATCTGGCAGCGGAACTCCATTGGATAGCGTGGGTGAGTCTGTGGCATCGTGAACACCTCCTTTACCCCCAAATCATCAGGTGTCCACCAAACCGGGTCAACTCCAGTGGTCCAAATAGGAAGTTTTCGTTGGATATTTTGGGTCCCGGTGCCAGCCAGTGTTGGCGAAGGGATTGTGTTCGAAATTCTTTTTCGCTCAACCTCATACCTTTGTATGCCCCGCTTGCGAATCTCTGCCTGGATTACAGGCTGGGCATCTTCAGTATAGTCGGTGAGTTGAGCGGCTGTCCCCCGCTCTAGGGTTTTGTTGGACACTCGATTGATCCATGATTCATGGAGAAAGGGGTGTCGCGATGAACGAACAAAAGCAAGAGGGGGCTTTGGCGGAGGGCGCCCGCAGGGCGAACGGAGCCAAGGCCCCAGGGCATCGCAGTGAGCGGGGTCGGTTCTCCTGCCAGCGCAAGCGGGAGGCGGTCCTGCGTCTTTTGCGGGGCGAGAGCCTGGAGACGCTCTGCCGCGAGTTGGGCACGACAGCGGCTCGGCTTTCCGCCTGGCGCGAGGCGTTCCTTCGCGGGGGCGAGGCGGCGCTCAAAGCCCGCCCGGCGGATGAGCGGGCCGAGGAGAACGCCCGGCTCAAGGCCAAGGTGGGCGAACTCACGATGGAGGGCGAGGTCCTGCGGGAGAAGATCGACCGCCTGGAGGCCGGCCGCCCTTTAGCCGGCAGGAGGTGGAGGCGATGAGTCAGGCCCGCTTCACCTCCACGGGCAGAGCCTACGGCCTGAAGCGGGTGTGCGCCCTTTGGGGCTTGGCGCGCTCCACGGTCTACGCGCAACGGCGGCGAGAGGCGGTCCCCGTTCATGAACGCCCCACGCCCAATAAGCGCGGCCCTGTGGGCCCGTGCACCGATGCGGAACTCCTCGGCCACATCCGGCAGGTCCTGGAGGACTCTCCCTTCCATGGCGAGGGCTACCGCAAGGTGTGGGCGAGGCTGCGCTTCGCGGGCATCCGCACCAGCAAGGAGCGGGTGCGTCGCCTGATGCGGGAGGCGGGGCTTCAGGCCCCTCACCGGGTGGGCAAACCCCGAGGTCCCAAGGCCCACAACGGGACCATCCGCACCGAGCGGCCCGACCGAATGTGGGGCACGCACATGACGACGACGGTGACCACCGAGGAGGGGATGGCCTCGGTGTTCGTGGCGGTGGATCACTGCTCGGTGGACTGCGTGGGGATCCATGCGGCCAAGAGCGGCAACCGCTTCGAGGCCCTGGAGCCGATCCGGCAGGGGGTCGCCGAGCGCTTCGCCGGCTTGGAGGCGGACGTCGCCGAGGGGCTTAAAGTTCGTCACGACCACGGCCCCGCCTATCTGTCCGATGACTTTCAGCGGGAGATCGCCTACCTGGGCATGACCAGTTCGCCCAGCTTCGTGCGGGCGCCCGAGGGAAATGGCTACTGTGAGTGGTTCATCCGCATCTTGAAGGAGAATCTCCTGTGGGTGCGCTCTTTCGCCACCGTAGAGGAACTGCGGTGGGCGCTGCTTGAGTTCAAGAACCTGTACAACCATCATTGGATTCTCGAGGGCTACGGCTACCGAACGCCGGCCCAGGCAAGGCAGGAAAAACTCGCTCAAGTTGCGGAGGCCGCATGAGGTCGAATACCCTCACCCGAGTGTCCAATAACCCAGGGGCGGTCCACTTTATTCTCAAGTGTGCTCTTTCGATAACCTCCTTCTGGCGGCTCGTAAGGCAGCCAAAGGCAAGCGCTCGAAACCCTCCACCGCGCGGTTCCTTTTCGAATTGGAGCGCGAGATCCCCCGGCTTCAGAGGGAATTGCTTGACCAAACTTATCAACCCGGCGGCTACACGCGGTTCACCGTCCGGGACACCAAGCCCCGGGTCATTCCGCGACCGGGTGGTCCACCATGCCTTGTGCAACGTCATCAAGCCGATCTTCGACAAGACCTTCATCCATGACTCGTACGCCTGCCGGAGGGGAAAGGGGACCCACGCCGCCGTGGACCGGTATCAGGCGTTCTGCCGGAAGAACCGGTACGTCCTCAAGGGCGACATCGTGCGGTATTTCCCGAGCATGGACCACGAGATCATGGCGGCCGTCGCGAAACGGATCGCGTGCGAGAGAACCCTCGGGCTGATCCGACCTGGGATCGATGCGCTCCGAGGACGGTCTCTACTTCTCCGGGGATGTTCAGAGGGTGTCATCCACAGGTCCCGGTAGCCGTCCAGGCGACTCGTACGCCTGCCGGAGGGGAAAGGGGACCCACGCCGCCGTGGACCGGTATCAGGCGTTCTGCCGGAAGAACCGGTACGTCCTCAAGGGCGACATCGTGCGGTATTTCCCGAGCATGGACCACGAGATCCTCATGGCGGCCGTCGCGAAACGGATCGCGTGCGAGAGAACCCTCGGGCTGATCCGAAAGGTCCTGGGATCGATGCGCTCCGAGGACGGTCTCTACTTCTCCGGGGACGACCTGTTCACGCCGTTTGAGAGACCCCACGGCATCCCCATCGGCAACCTGACCAGCCAGTTCTTCGCCAACGTTCACCTGACCGGGTTCGACCACTGGGTGAAGGAGACCCTTGAGCGGAGGTTCTACGTCCGGTACGTGGACGATTTTGTCATCTTCGGGGACGACAAGCCCGCCCTTTGGGACGCCCTGGCGGCCTGCCGGGAGCGTCTGGGGGCGATTCGCCTCAGGCTGCACCCCCGAAAAAGCCGCGTCTACCGCGTGAGCGACGGGATTGATTTCCTGGGCTACCGCGTTTTTCCGACCCACCGGCTGTTGCGAAAATCCAATGTCCGCCACGCGAGGCGAAGGCTGAGAAAGCTGCAAGCGGGTTATCGGGAGGGAACCATTACGCTTGATGACGTCCGACAGTCGGTCATGAGTTGGATCGCCCATGCCTCCCACGCGGATGCGTATCGGGTCAGGGGGAGGGTTTTGAGAGACGCTGTTTTTGCAGGAAAGGGGTGAGTCAAAAACGGGCGCGTTTTGCGCGGCGGTTCCTGGAACAACGACAATACGACGAACTTCCGCGCAGCGAATCGCAACAATAGGCAACCAGACAACCGGAATAACAGGATTTCGTTTCGTTGCGCCAAGGCTTCGGAAACGGTGGAGATAGAGCCGCCGCCGCCGGAATTCCCGTCTCTTACGGGAGCGGGGAGTGTGCGTCCTGAAGCCTAGACTCGCTCCTGGGTCTCGTCCGAATCAGGCCGGGACCGAATACAAAACCCGCCGGGCGGGGGCTGGTAGGCTTAGGCCGAACGTCCTCGCCCGGTATTTTTTTGGGCCATAACTAAATCCGTTCAGAACCATTCGCTTCGGCGACCTGTCCACGGGCGGAGGGTCCGCCCCTGCCCGGAAACCGAGCGCTTGAAGAATCATCTGTCAGCATCAGCGGAAACGAACCACCAGGGGTGATTCCTCGGCAAATCAGGATTCAGGCGACGCGTTGGCGAGAAATGCTAGGGTAGCCCCGGAACGGCGAACCGGCGGGCGGGCGGGATCGGGGAGAATTTTTTTGAAAAGGACGCGCACGGTTTGATCGCCACATGACGGTCTTCTGGGCGCTTTTGAGCGGGTTCTGCTTCGGCGCGGCCGACATCTTCACCCGGATGGGCGTTCGAACCGCCACGCCCTACACCGGGGCCATCTTCAATTCCATCTCCATGGCCACGGCCCTGGGGATCGTCATCGGGATTCGGGGGAGCGGGCCGGGCGCGCTTTGGCCCGCGGCCGGGTGGTTTTTCCTTGTGGGAGTGGCGGGCCTGGCGCCTGGGCGGCTCCTATACTACTTCAGCATCCGCAGGCTGGGCGTCTCGCGGGCGGCGGTGCTCAACTCCGTCACGCCCTTTCTGGTGATCCTCATCGGCGTGGTTTTCATGGGGGAGCGGCCCACATGGCACATCCCGGTGGGCGCCGTCTTCATCGTCGGGGGGGTCGTCAGCATCCTGGTCGATCGGTCCGCGACGCGGATATCCCCGTCCGCGGCGGTTTTCGGTCTAATTCCAACGGTCTTCTTCGCCCTGATTCCCGTCTTCATGCGAATGGGCATCCGGTCTCTGCCGGACCCCCTGCTCGGGACCGCCATCTCCTCGGGGGGAGCGCTCATCGCCCTGTTGGCGGGCGTGTCCCTGGTTCCGCGCGAAAGCCGGTGGGGCGGGGACCTCCGGGGGATTGGGTTCTTCCTCATGGGGGGTCTCGGGTACGCTTCCGCCTTCATCACCCTCTACAAGGCCGTGAGCCTCGGGACCGTCAGCTTCGTGACCCCCCTCATCTACACCTCCCCGCTTGTTTCCATCCTGATAGCGAGGGTTCTGATCCAGAAGCTCGAACAGGTCACCTGGCGGCTGGCCGCGGGCGCGCTGACGGTCTTCATCGGCGTCGTCGTGATCTCGATGTCCGCCGGGGGATGACCCGCGTTTCTCACAAACCGGCGGTCTCGCGGGTTGCTTGCCGAATGGACCTCCGCCGGCGCCTGTGCCGCGCCGCGCGACAGCGGACGCATCCCCGCCCGTCACACTTACCCACCCCGTTCAGATGTTCGCCCTGGCGGGCAAGAGGGCCTACCTGGCCCGATCGCCCAGGGCCGCCTTGATCGAGGCCCACTGGGGAAGGAACCGGTTCGTGTAGAGGTCTTCGGCCGGGATGCGCTTCTTCAGCTTCAAGTATTTTGTGATGATCCCGGCGGTCGCGCCCATTTTGTCGTGGTCGATGTACCCCAGGCCGTGCTGCCGGACGCCATCATCGAACAGGTGCTCGATGGCGACGTTGAGATGCCCCCGGATCAGCTTCTCACTCATGCCCGGCGCGTATTTCAAAAAGTTCTTCACCGTCTCATCCACATTAAGGAGGGCCCACGCCCAGCCTTCCATGACGGCCTTGACGGCGCCGCGTACGAACTTCGGGTCGGATCGGATGTTGTCCTCGTGGACGACGATGCCGTTGTTATAGGCGTCCACGCCCCAGTCGGAGAAATAGAAGGCGCCGACCTTTTTGCCGACGTCGGCGGCTTTGGCGCGCAGGGTCGGCAGCTCGGTGGCGAACAGGGCGATGAAATCGACCCGGTTGGTCAGGAGCGAGGGGATGAGTGAGCCGACCTCCATCCCGATCTCCTTGATGGATTTGGCGTCGAATCCGTTGGCGCCCGCCAGGGCCGGGAAGCAACAGCGGTTGTACGGCGGATTGCCGTACCTTTGGCCGATCAGGTCCTTGGGCGTCTTGTAGCCCTTCTCTTTGAGGAAGCCCACGATCTCCAGAGACTTGGCGTGGATCATCGCGACCTCTTTCACCGGGACGTTGGCGTTGGCCCTGGCGCTCGACCAGCGAGCTGGCGTCGGCGAACCCGAGACGGGCGGCCTTCGCCCCGACCTTCTTGATCGTGTCGCCGGAGCCGAATCCGCGCTTGTACGAGACGTCCAGCCCCGCCTTTTTGAAAAATCCTTTGTCCTGGACCACGAAGAAGGGCGCGTGCTTCCCGTAGATGATCCAGTCGAGCAGGAACGGCTCCCCGGCCGCGGCGGTTTGCCCCCTCAGCCCTCCCGATAAGAACAGAAACGCGGCGAGAACGGCTATGCGAGTCTTTATTCTCCCCTCTCCTTTCCGTGTCACGCTCCCTTAACCGGGAGCCCAATTCAGGATGCGGGATGAACCCTCTTTGCCTTGCTTTCCTGCGCTTCCGCCCGATGACGGCGGGTGACCCTGATGGTTCGGAGCCCCCCTGTGTAGACGCCGCCTAGACGCCATGCTCCGGCGGCCAGCCGAACACGGCCTCTTTGAGGCCCCAGAGGGCGTCGATCAGCAGGGTGCGGAAATAGGTCTCCCGTGTTGGATCGAAGGAGGCGATGGCCTCCCGGTATCCAGCGAGCGCCCCCTCGAGATTTTTCACCGCCGCGCGGGCGTCATCCGACCAGGGGGATCCTTCCAGGACCCGGCCGGCCGCGTCGAACTCGGGGAGCGCGGCGTCCACGCCCCGCTCCGCCTTCCAGCGGGCGCTGGCCGAGAAGCCTTTGTGGATGAGAAGGTCCAGGTGAAGGACGGACAACGCCTGACGAAGCTCGCCGATCTCCGTTGCCGTGCTGGTTTCCGCCATGTCAGTGCGTCTCCTTTAAATCCTCGAAGTAATCCCCCAGGTCGATCCGGTCCAGGACGTCCTGGGGCACGTCGGCCACCTCCTCGAAGGGGGCCTCGATGGGCATGGTCGCGTCGATGGCCCACTTGGTGTTCATCCCGTTTCGCTCGTGGCGGCTCCACACCGAGTAACCGGAGGGGTCGAGACGGGAGCCGACGGAGTTCGGAACGAAGAACGTGTCCTGGTCCGGCTGCGTCCGGGTGGAGATGGCCCACAGGACCTGGCTCTCGTTGTGGACGTCGACGTCCTTGTCCACCACGACCACCCATTTGATGAAGGCGTCCGAGGCCATGGCCGCCAGGGCCGCCATCTTCGCCTCGCCGTCGAACTGCTTGTCGATCTGGACGTAGGCCGTCTGCCGGCACGTGCCCGACATGGGCATGGAGACGTCACGGACCGATGGACAACTGGCCCGCACCTTCTCGAACAGGACGGCCTCGCGCCCGACCCGGCCGGCCAGCAGGTGCTCGGGGAAGACGCTGAACAGGTCCTGGTAGTACGGGTTTTTACGGTGAGTGATGGCCGTGACCTCGAAGACGGGGCTGTTTCGCGCGTAGCCGTAGTACCAGGTGTATTCGCCGAACGGGCCCTCCCACCGCCGCTCGTTCGGCCGGATGAACCCCTCGATGGCGATCTCGGCGCGGGCCGGAACCATGAGATCCTGGCTCTGGCAGGGCGTCAGCTCGAGCGGCTCTTCCATCAGCCCGCCCATGACGCTCATCTCGTTTCCCCCGAGGGGAAGCCGCGACTGGCTCCCCAGCAGCGTGGCCGGATGGTGGCCCAGGTAGGTGACGATGGGCAGGCCTTTGCCCTGTTTTTCCATCTTCCGGTAGCAGTAGCCCAGGTGAGATTGCGGCTCGAAGCTCATCCCGAGCACGTTGCGCTCGTGGCGCATCTGCCGGTAGATCCCGGAGTTGTAGGTGCCGGTGTCGGGGTCCCGGCAGATGGTCACCCCGACGGTGAGGAAGGCCCCGCTGTCCTTCTCGCATTGGGTGGTCATGGGAAGGCGGTAGAGGTCCACATCCTTCCCGGTGAACACCTGTTCCATCACCGGCCCGTCCTTGACCTCCTTGGGCGGGATGGGATTCGCCTCGCGCTTGACGAACGTTTTGAGAAGCTCCCGCTCGGTCACCTCGAGGGTGAGGGCGAGTTTCGGCTCGTCGGCGATGGCGTTCACCACCAGCGGCATGTCCGAGCCCTTCACCTTCTCGAAGATGACGATGGGGACTTCCCCCCGGAGCTGAAGCTTGCGAAGAATGGCGCAGAGCTCGTACTCGGGGTCGACTTCGCGTCGGACCCGGCGAACGCCGCCCGGCAATTTCATCTCCGCCAGCTCGAGGAAGGTTCTTAGATCTTTGGGCACGTCGCGGGCTCCTTCTCTTGTGTCGGGTTCCATCGCCGCCGGGGGGGCGGCCGGATGCTCTTCCGTTCTCAGGCAACCCCGAACGATTCAATCACGATTGTCCGGCCCGCATCAGCGCCAGCAGGTCGGGAACGCGGTCCATCCCGCGGAAGGCGGGCACTTCGGCGAACGGCTCCCCGAAGGGCCGTGTGGCGTCGAGCCCCATCGCCGAACCCAACTGGTTTTGCCCCACCGACGGGTCCAGGGCGGGCGTGTTGTAATCGGGGATGATGATCACGTCCTTCGCCGGGCGCACGCGCGTAGAGATCGCCCAGAGCACCTGGGTGTGATCGAAGATGTCGATGTCCTCGTCGCACACGACGACGAACTTGGGGCGCTTGGCGCTCGCCATGGCGGCCAGAATGACGTTGCGCGCTTCCCCCGGAATGTTCGGCTTCAGATTGATGAAGACCATGAAATCACAGCACCCGGCCGCCGTGGAGTGGATGTCCCGGAGGCCGGGGAACTTCGATTTCAACTCCTGGTGCAGGGTGACCTCGTGCGGGATCTGCTTGAGGAAGTGGTTCTCCGTCATGGGCATCCCCGTCAGGCCGGCGTGATAGACCGGGTCCCGCCGGTGGGTGATGGCCGTCACCTCCATGATGGGAGAGTGCGTGATCTCGCCGTAATACCCGCTGTATTCTCCGAAGGGCCCGTGGTGCTCCCGCCGCTCGGGGTGGAGCAGGCCCTCGAAGACGATCTCCGTCGCGGCGGGCACTTCCAGGTCCACTGTCTCGCATTTGACGATGTCGACGGGCTTGCCCTTCAGGCCGCCGGCGATCTCCAGCTCATCCACCCCATAGGAGGCCCCCACCTGGGTGGCCAGCATCACGACGGGGTCGCATCCCATGGCCACGGCGATCTCGAGCGGCTCGCCCTTGGCCGAGGCCTTGACATGTTGGTACGTCAGGTGGTGATGCTTTTCGGCGTGAATGCTGAATTCGCGTTTCCCGGCGAGGTGCATCCGGTAGATCGAGGCGTTCTTCGTCCCGTCTTCCGGGTCTTTGCTGATCTGGATGCCGTGCGTGACAAAGGGGCCCTTGTCCTGCTCGGAATAGATGGGGATGGGCAGCCGGCCGAGGTCCACCTCGTCCCCTTTCAGGATAACATCTTTACAGGGGCCGGTGTCCACGAGACGGTTGGGGACGGGGTTGGCGATCCCGTGGCCGAACCGTTCGTAGATGTCCTCCCGGTCGTAGGCCAGGGCCAGGAGGACCCGCCGACGGCTGGCGAAAATCCCTCCGACCATACACATGTCGTGTCCCTTGACATTCTCGAACAGGAGAGCGGGCCCCTGCTGGTCGGAGGTCTTGCGGATGTACGCGCCGACTTCGTATGCGGGGTCCACCTCGTCGCGGATCCGGATGAGCTCTCCCCGCTCTTCCAGGTGCGCGCAGAAATCCCGAGGGTCATCGAAAGGCATGTAAAATTCTCCGTGGTGTGCGGCGGCCGGTCTCCCCCTGCCCTCTCCTCCCCCGGAGGCGCGCCGGGTTTCCTGCGAGAGCGGCCCGATGAGCGTCCGGCGTGGGCGAATTCGGGAGTTACTTCCCGTTCGGTCTTTCCAGGTTGAAAAGTTTCAGCGCGGTTTCGCCCAGAATGTTCCGTTTCCCCTGCTCGGACAGGAACGGCAGGTCGAAGATCGAGCTGGGCAAATCGAAGTCCTGGTGGGGCCAATCCGAGGCATAGAGCAACTGGGTCTCGGCGTTGACCATTTCAAAGGACAATTCCAGCGCTTTCATGTTGCTCCGCTCCAGGGGTTGGCCCGAAAAGAACATCTCGCGGATGTACTCGCTCGGCAGCCGCTTGAGCCCCGGCGCCTCGGAGCTTCGGAGCATATACTCGTTGTCCAGCCGTTGCATGATGAAGGGCAGCCAGGCCAACCCGCTCTCGACCCAAATGACTTTGAGATTCGGAAACCGCTCCGGCAGGCCGTGAATCACCCAGTTGACCATATGCACCAGGTTCCACAGAACGAAGCCCACCGAGTGTACGCCGAGGAACCGGTGGAATTGCTCCATCACGGGCTCGTGCCAGTAATACCCGGCGTGGAAGGTCAGCGGCAGCCCCCGTTCTTCGAGGGTCGCGTAAATCTTCATGTATTGGTTGTCTTGAACCGGCTTGTTCCGGACACTGGTGATCATGAATCCGATCACGCCGGGCTCGTCCGCGAATTCCTCGACCGTGCGCAGGGACGCCGCCGGGTCGTTGAAAGGCAGACAGATCAGCGTCTTGATCCGGTCATCGGCCTTGAGGATGTCCTCCACCATAAAGCGGTTGAACGCCTGGGTCAGCAGGACCTGCATGGGGAGCTGCGGGCTCATGCCCAGTTGGAGCATCGACGTGGGGAACACCACCATATAGTCCACGCTCAGGCTGTCCATGGCGCGCCGGATCAGGACGACATCTCGATGGACATCGGGGTCGTCGACCGGCTCGCCCAATCCCAGCTCGTGAGGAATGCGCCCGCCCACGTCCTGGTAAAGCAATCCGCTGGCCGCGTTTAAGCCATAGGCGCCCTTTTCGAAATTCATGGCCTGGGAGCGGATGACGGGGTCTTCGATGTACCGGGCGACGTCTTTCCAGTGCAGGGACTCGATGATGTGGGAGTCCACGTCGAAAACGACGTAATCCTGAAGGTTCCGCTCCTCCGCCTGTTGCTTGGCGTGCGCCAGGATCTCTCTCGTGTCCGTCACGGCGTCCATGACCTGGACGGGGAATTGTCGGTCGACCCGGAATTTCGACTCCATGCTTTTTTTCTCCTACGTCGGCCTCAGGGGGGGGGAGGGGGGGGGATTCCAGATTCCGGATGCTTCCGGCGTTGTCCGGCCCGCCGGGGACCCCGCGTCAGGTGTCCCCTTTCCCGGTAATGCTCGCGCCTATCGCCCCGACCTCGGCCGCGGGTGGAACCGGGGACCATCGGAACACTTCAGAGAGGCCTCACGGGCGGGACCCGGGCGGACTGGCCCAGGTCCCGCTCCGTCTCAGTTCTTCGAGAAAAACGCGTTGGTGTAGTACTGATCCACGGGCCGCGCCTTCATCTTTCGGTACTTCGCCAACAGGCGAATCGTGTCCTCCCAATCCTCCGGAGCCATCCAGCCGATGGGCTTGCCTTTGGAGCGTTTCGTGTGCAAGAGACTCAGTGACATCTTTAGGTTTTGGACAGCAATCTTCTTCTTTGAAATAGTCATGGGAGCCCGTTTCATAAGACCTGCGACTGACTTCTCCGGATCTTTTCGAGCTGCTGCAAATCCCTTCGACGAAGCTCTGACAAACTTTCGAAGCATCGCTCCCCGATTTTTGATTGTATTGGTATGGACAACTAACCCACCACCAATAAGACTAACCTTATAGTCGGCGTAACGAAGATAAGTGAGATCCGCGCCTTGGGACGCCATCTCGGGAACGGAGGTGAAATAGGTGAGGGCGACATCCACCTTTTTAGCGAGGAGAAGCTGCTGGATGGAGGAAGGTCCCGCAGCCACCTGAATGATCTTCGACATGTCGATGCCATTTGCGGCCGCAAAGGCGGGAAAGAGAATCCAGCCACTATCTGCTGGGCCGAATGCAATCCGCTTTCCTTCTAAGTCTTTCGGCTTTTTGATCCCAGTCTCCCTGTGTGAGACGGCCGACTGGGGCCCGCTTTGCAAGAAGGAGAAAATGGCCTTAATTGGGGTATTTTTGGATATGGCGAAGGCTGCTGTTCCAAGGTCGGACACGCCGATGTCCGCCTTCTCGGCCCCGACCGCCTGAATGGCCATCGATGACCCTTTGCCTTCGACGTAGTTAACATTCAAGCCCTCCGCTTTGTAGTAGCCGTTGTCGATGGCCAGGTGGAAGGGGCTGATGTTTGGGTTCCAGACCCACCAGTTCTGGAATTGGATCTTCTCACCCGCGTAAACGCTAGCCCCGAGACTAAGAACCAGCCCGAGAACAGCAGCCATACTGAAAGTCCATTTGAACATCTGTCTCGCAAAAACCATCTCGAATCATCCTTTTTGTTGAACGAAGAAGATGGCCGCATTCTTCATCCATCGCGGCCGAATTTCACGCAGCGACCGTCATCCAGAAACGACATCCCTGTAAGTTTACCTTATACCTTCAACTTCTCCCATCTGTCAATGAAGCGGGACAGTCAGAGATCCCCGGTTTTTAATCGGCCGCGCGGTGCCAGCGATCTCGATAACAGGCGCTGTCAAACATCCACCCCAAGCCGTCATTCCCGCGCAGGCGGGAATCCAGCGTTCTGAGCCGCGGGTCCATCCTCCTGCCCAAGTGATCATTGAATAGAGAAGTATACGAGAGGGAGAAAGGCCTTCGGTGCAGGTGGAGGTCAGATTGATTGGGACCGATCTGAAACACTTCTGGATTCCCGCCTGCGCGGGAATGACAAGAGGGGGCACCTGCGTAAATGCCGCCGAGCGGTCCGGGTTAAGCGGCTCAGTTCTTCGGGAAAATGCGTTGGTGAAGTACCGATCCACAGCGAGCGGCTTCATTTTCCGATACTTTGCCAACAGATGGATGGTGCTCTCCCAGTCCTTCCTGTCCATCCAGCCGATGGCCTTGCCTTTGGAGCGTTTCGTGTGCAGCAGGCTCAGCGACATCTTCAGGTTTTGGATCGCGATATTCTTCTTCGAGACCGTCATGGGGGCCCGCTTCATCAGGCCGGTGATTGATTTTTCCGGATCCTTCATGGCCTCCGCAAACCCCTTCGTTGTGGCCTTGACGAACTTTCGGAGCATCGCGCCCCGGTTCTTGAGGGTCTCGGTATGGGCAATCAGCCCGCCGCCCAGGAGGCTCACCTTATAGTCGGCGTAGCGAAGATAGGTCAGGTCCGCGCCCCGGGACGCCATCTCGGGAATGGAGGTGAAGTAGTTGAGAATCGTGTTTACCTTTTTGGCGAGAAGAAGCTGGCGCATCGAGGCCGGCCCCGCGCTCACCTGGATGATCTTCGACATGTCGATGCCGTTGGCGCTGGCGAAGGCGGGGAAGAGGATCCAGCCGCTGTCCGCCGGGCCGAACGCCAGCCGCTTTCCATCCAAGTCTTTCGGGTTTTTGATCCCGGTCTCCCTGTGCGAGATGACCGCCTGGGGCCCGCTTTGCAGGAAGGAGAAGATGGCCTTGATGGGGGGTCTTTTTGGATATGCCGAAAGCGGCCGTGCCCAGGTCGGACACGCCGATGTCCGCCTTATTGGCCCCGACGGCCTGAATGGCGTACGACGACCCTTTGCCCTCGACGTAATTGACGTCCAGGCCCTCCGCCTTATAGAAGCCACTGTCGATGGCCAGCCAGAAGGGGCTGGTGTTCGGCTGCCAGACCCACCAGTTCTGGAACTGGATCTTCTCGGCCGGATAAGCGGCGACCCCCAGGCTGAGAACCAGCCCGAGAACGGCAGCCGTTCCGAAAGCCCATTTGCACGTCCGTCTCGCAAAAACCATCTCGAATCCCCCCCTTTGTTGAACGAAGGAAATGGCCGCGTTCTCGCCCGTCATGGCCGGATTTCACGCCGTCACCCCCATCTCAAAACGATGTTTCATTAAGTTTTCCTTTTATCTTTAACATCTCTCATCTGTCAATGAAGCGGGACGGTGTTGCTGGTTTGAACCGGCTTCCCCGGACCCGCCCCGTTGGGTGTTTGGTCTTGTGAGGTCGCCGAACCCGAATTTCACGGCCCTTCCGGGGGAGGCCCGAAAAATCCCCCGCCCCAATCCACCCCTGGAGTTGACCCGGTTTTGACTGGAGTCGTCGGAGCAAGAAATTAGAGTCCGACCCCAATTCCACCACTTTTCTTTTCAAAAAGTAGGACGAAAGTCGGAAAACATTAGAATGTAAGACTTGGCCCTGGGCCTCCTTCGCGGTCTGCTCCATCCTCCGACCCCGCCATGAGGAGATGCTTGGCCCGAAAAGAGAGTATTGTGCTAAGGTTCTTCTAAAAATGGGATCCTTGGGGGATTATGTCGCCTGACATGGTCATTTCCTAGCAATCGAATAATTGGCCTGTCTGGAGCCTTCTGAATGACTGAGCCTTTTTTGAGCACCCGATCCTCAATTCCCCTTACGAGCACCCAGCTCGCCACTGGGAGTTGGATGAGGAGGGCCAGCCGACCCACCAGATCATCGAAAGACGTCGCCACGCAGAGTTCATCACGCCTGTGCCAAAGCCCCGAAAGCGCAAGGGCGCTACCGAGCAAAAAACCATCGTCTTTGACGAAGGCAAAGGGCTTTCGACCGAGGAGCAACGGTACGACCCCACGCCGGTCATCAATGAGCTGCGCCGCCATGTAGACCGGTGGCGCAGCCTGCCGAATCCCAACGATTGGCAGGTCACGCCGGAAACGGCGCGCCTGCTCCAGCATTGGCGGCATCACAAGTTCAACGAGATACGGCCATTTTTTTGCCAGGTGGAAGCGGTTGAGGTGCACTATCTGGCTGACGGAGGTGGCGCCGAAGATCGGTAAGACCGGGAGCCGGTTTCTGGAGCATCTGGCCAATGCCAACAACGACGCCAATCCGGAACTGATGCGCCTGGCCCTGAAGCTGGCCACTTTCCTCTTTCCCGACCTTCGTGAGAAACTTGGGAAATGTTGGACCTGACCCCAATTTCCCCCCAAGAGATATTTTGGAGAGCATGACATGCACCCCAAATCCGTACAGGGGGGATTTTTCTACGGGTGGGTCATTGTCCTTCTCGGATTTTCCAGCTTGGCGTTCGCGGGGGGGATCTGGTCGGGTTTCGGCGTGTTCTTCAAGCCGCTGCTGGCGGAATTCGGCGTCGCCCGGGGGAGGCTCTCGCTGATCATCACCGTCGGGATGATTTTCTGGGCGGCGGGCGCATTTCTGGCCGGAACCCTCGTGAATCGGTTCGGCGCCAGGCGGTTGAACCTCTTCGGTGTCGGCCTGATGGGGTTGGGGTGTCTTCTTTCTTCCTTCGCGACATCCGCCTGGGCCCTGTTTGCGACTTACAGCCTGCTGGTCGCGACGGGAACCGGCCTCGCGACGATGACGACCAACGCCGTTCTGATCTCCCGGTGGTTCGTCCGGTCCCGCGGAAAGGCGCTGGCCATATCCATCGCCGGCTATAACGCCGGGCAGCTCCTGCTCGTCCCGTTCTCGCAATTCCTCATCGGGGCCTATGGTTGGCGCTGGACATTTATCATTTGGGCCGGGATGCTTTGGGGGCTTCTCGCACCGGCAGTGTATCTGTTTCTTCGGGAATCCCCGGAAAAGATGGGCCTTTCACCGGACGGCGCGGCCACATCAGAATCCGGTCCCGCGAAGCCCATTGACAGGAGAATCGCGTGGATTCCCCGGGGAGAAGTCCGGGAAGCCTTGCGGACCCGATCCTTCTGGCTCCTTTTCGCCAGCTATGTCGCGTGCGGATTTACGGATTTCGTCATTTACGTTCATTTCCCCATCTTCGCCACCGGAATCGGCGTCAGAGAACAGACGGCCGCTAACGCGTTCGGCCTGATCGGCGGCTTGTCCATCATCGGCGTCCTCTGGATGGGCGCATGGGCCGATCGGATTGGATATCGCGCTCCGCTCGTGATGATCTACGCCATTCGGTGCGTGGGGATTCTGCTCCTTGGCCTAACGGACAGCGTAGTCATGCTGTTCGGCGTAGTCGTCCTCTACGGACTTTTCCATCAGGCCACAACCCCCCTGACTCCCGGGATGTCGGCCCACCTGTTTGGACGAAACCCGCTGGGGACCCTTCACGGATACATGTTGATTGGGCATTCCCTGGGCGCCCTGATGGGGCCTTATGCGGCGGGGGCGACCTTCGACGCCACCGGAAGCTATCGGTTGATCTTCTTCCTGACCGCCGGACTTCTGGCCGGTGCGTCGGCTTGTTGCGCGGCCATTAAATCACCGCCGGTGAAGACGTCGTAAGTCTCAAACAACCCCCTGTCTTTGCGCCGGACCTTGAAAGTCGCGCGGTCGGTTCTATCGCAAGCCTTCTGGGAGAAGCTCTATGATTCGGTGGAGGGGGGATTTGCGGGCGCAAGCGAGCCGGGGCCGATTGGCTTCCTGGTTTTTCACGATCCACGGCAGGCGGGGATTGTCAGGTGGGGGAGGTTCGCGGGATTATCCCGTTGACGAAAGATTCGACCCCTATCTTTCCCATCATCGGACAGCCCGCCGCCGACCCTCATCCTGAGACCGGAAACCTCTCAGGCGTGATCCAGCGGAAGGGCGGAGTACGTTCTGGATAAGGCCATGAGGTGAGGGTGTAACTCATCCGCTTCGGCCAGGGCGGCGGGACGATTTTCCCGGAGCCGCTTCGCCGCCCCTTCGACGGTTTTCAGCATCTCCTCCCGATTCGCGCAGACGGCCCGCCCGTCTCGAACCACCTCTTCGCCTTCCACGAAAACCTGATCGACCGATTCCCCATCCTCCGCAAAAACGAGGCTGTTCAAAGGGTCGATCCAGGGCTCGAAATTCAGCGTCCGGTTCAGCACGACCAGGTCTGCGTGCTTGCCCGGCTCAATGGTTCCCACCCGATCCTCCATCAGCATCACCGCCGCACCGCCCGTGGTGGCCATACGGAGGGCTTCGACAGGGGCCACCCCACGCTCTGGATCCCCTTCCCGAATGTTGTGAACCAGCGCCGCGAGATGCGCCTGGTGAAAGACGCTCCCCTAATCGCTACTGTTCGCTCCGTCGATTCCAAGCCCTACGGGCACGCCGGCATCCAGGTATTTCCGCACGGGCGCGATTCCGCTCCCCAATTTAAGGTTGGACGCGGGGTTGTGCGCCACCCTGCAACCGGTCTCGGCCAAAAGCCGGATGTCCCCTTCACTGACCCAGATCGCATGGGCGAAGGATGTCCGGGGGGAGAGATAACCCAGGTCGCGGAGGTGCTCCGGGATGGTGGAACCGTACATCTTCCGTCCTTGATGAACCTGCGTTCGGCTTTCCAGAAGATGGGTGTGAAGCGGAACGCCGCGCTTTTCCGACAAGTCCGCACAACCCCGGAGAAGCGCGTCCGTGCACCCCCGGGGCGATGAGGGGCCAATGCCTCCCGAGACGCGGGAAGACCGGGCGCCCTCGGCCTTGTCAAGCACGGCCTCCGCGCGCTCGAGGATCAATTCCGTGGGGGGGGTTGCTCCGCCGCGAACCACGCCCGGACCGAATCCGGCAGGCCCTCCAGGTCGATGGGGATTTGGTCTCGTAACGGGCGATCGGAGATCTGGGGGCAGAGCACGGCCCTCAGCCCCGAGGCGACAAACGCGGCGATGGCCGCGTCCAGACTGTCCTCCTCGACGGCCCTGCCGGCCCTCATGTGGTTGAGCCCTGAGGTCACGCCATGTTCCAGCATGTCGACGCAGGTGAGGGTCAGGATAGCCGTGAGCTCTTCCTTTGATAGATCGAGAAATTTGAGAGCGGAAATCTTGTATGAGAGCCAGGTTTCCAGGGGCAACCCGTAGTTGAGAGTGCGGATGGCCGTCTCTTCGAAGTGGCAGTGGCAGTTGACCATACCGGGGAGGACGAGCTTTCCCTGGAGATCCATGAGGGAGCCATCGAAATCAGGCGGGGCCTCCAAGTTTGTTCCGACAGCCTCGATGACACCCTCGCGGACCAGGAGATCGCCATTCTCAAAGATATCCCCATTCGGGTTGAGGGTGATGATGAAGCCGTTGGTGAAAAAGAGATCGCCAGCCATCGGCTTGCCCTCCTGGTTGACAGGGGTGCGGTGCGGGGAAGAAGGAACATCGGGTCGCAATTGGATGTGTCAAATCATCGGCGTAGAGACCGGATTTTCTCATTTCAAATCAGGACAGGCCCGTACCCACCACTCCTTGCTGTTTAGCCCGATTAGACCGCTCTCTACCGAACCTGTCAAACAGGAATTCGAGGATGAGACGGCGTCAAATCTTGACAGGAGACAATCGCGGGGTAATGGGGTCAGACCCCATATTTCGCAAAAAATAGATCTGACCCCTTTTCCCCCTCCATAACTCGACGCCATTATTCCTCACACTCCGCTTCAAAGAAGTAATCAAAGGTGGACCGCCCCTGGGTTATTGGACACTCTGGTGAGGGTATTCGACCTCATGCGGCCTCCGCAACTTGAGCGAGTTTTTCCTGCCTTGCCTGGGCCGGCGTTCGGTAGCCGTAGCCCTCGAGAATCCAATGATGGTTGTACAGGTTCTTGAACTCAAGCAGCGCCCACCGCAGTTCCTCTACGGTGGCGAAAGAGCGCACCCACAGGAGATTCTCCTTCAAGATGCGGATAAACCACTCACAGTAGCCATTTCCCTCGGGCGCCCGCACGAAGCTGGGCGAACTGGTCATGCCCAGGTAGGCGATCTCCCGCTGAAAGTCATCGGACAGATAGGCGGGGCCGTGGTCGTGACGAACTTTAAGCCCCTCGGCGACGTCCGCCTCCAAGCCGGCGAAGCGCTCGGCGACCCCCTGCCGGATCGGCTCCAGGGCCTCGAAGCGGTTGCCGCTCTTGGCCGCATGGATCCCCACGCAGTCCACCGAGCAGTGATCCACCGCCACGAACACCGAGGCCATCCCCTCCTCGGTGGTCACCGTCGTCGTCATGTGCGTGCCCCACATTCGGTCGGGCCGCTCGGTGCGGATGGTCCCGTTGTGGGCCTTGGGACCTCGGGGTTTGCCCACCCGGTGGGGGGCCTGAAGCCCCGCCTCCCGCATCAGGCGACGCACCCGCTCCTTGCTGGTGCGGATGCCCGCGAAGCGCAGCCTCGCCCACACCTTGCGGTAGCCCTCGCCATGGAAGGGAGAGTCCTCCAGGACCTGCCGGATGTGGCCGAGGAGTTCCGCATCGGTGCACGGGCCCACAGGGCCGCGCTTATTGGGCGTGGGGCGTTCATGAACGGGGACCGCCTCTCGCCGCCGTTGCGCGTAGACCGTGGAGCGCGCCAAGCCTCAAAGGGCGCACACCCGCTTCAGGCCGTAGGCTCTGCCCGTGGAGGTGAAGCGGGCCTGACTCATCGCCTCCACCTCCTGCCGGCTAAAGGGCGGCCGGCCTCCAGGCGGTCGATCTTCTCCCGCAGGACCTCGCCCTCCATCGTGAGTTCGCCCACCTTGGCCTTGAGCCGGGCGTTCTCCTCGTCCCGCTCATCCGCCGGGCGGGCTTTGAGCGCCGCCTCGCCCGCGCGAAGGAACGCCTCGCGCCAGGCGGAAAGCCGAGCCGCTGTCGTGCCCAACTCGCGGCAGAGCGTCTCCAGGCTCTCGCCCCGCAAAAGACGCAGGACCGCCTCCCGCTTGCGCTGGCAGGAGAACCGACCCCGCTCACTGCGATGCCCTGGGGCCTTGGCTCCGTTCGCCCTGCGGGCGCCCTCCGCCAAAGCCCCCTCTTGCTTTTGTTCGTTCATCGCGACACCCCTTTCTCCATGAATCATGGATCAATCGAGTGTCCAACAAAACCCTAGAGCGGGGGAAAGGTTTGTTCCCTTACATCCTTCAGTGTAGATATTTTCAGCTTTTTTTAACTCGTTTTATCTTATTAAATGGCTTGCTATATTGAATTCACCCTAGACGGGCTTGTGGTAGTTCACCTTTCTTAGGTGAGATGAATGTAACATGTGTCTTTTTAAGCGCAGAGAGTTTTACTTTCGTCGTTTGTTGAATAGCAGTTTCTAATGGTTTACGTTCAAGGAGACAAAAAGGGGACAGATCTATTTTTCATCTCATGCGTTGAGCGAGAGTTGCCGTCGACTCGCCGGGCTGCGAAAAATAGATCTGACCCCTTTTTCCGCCGCCATACTTTTTTCCGATCTAGCTTGATTCAGAGGTTGTCATCCTGAGTGGGGATTGAAAATCCCCGTGTGAGGATCTCGCCGTGTTTCTTCCGCAGTGGACCCCCTCGTTCGCTCCGCCTCAAGGCGATCCACAGATTACACAGATTGGAAAAGGAAAAGGATAGAGACACAATGCGGGCCGGGACGAGGAGCCAACCGGTTCAATCGAACTACCCCGTTCGGGCGTTAAAGTTGGCGAGAAACCCAGGCTAAAAGCCCCACCGTGCGCCAAGGACGTGGTGGTCAGCGCAAGGCCCTCCAACCGCAGCTTGGCCGGCACGCAAGTGCCTCAGGCGCAGCTTGGCTGGCACGCAAGTGCCCTTGGCTGGCGTGCAAGCGCCCCTCGGTGCTATCATCTGGCCCGCCCCTGATCGATTCCCGAGGGGGGGAAGGGGGCGGTCCGGGCGTTGAAGCCGGGAGGGAGAAGGCAAGGGGTGCGCCACCGGAAATGGGTAAGAACAGCCTGCGTCGCGTTCTTGGCCTACGGGATTCTGCGATTCCTGTACGGGGGCGTGTTCACGCCCGCCCGCTCCATCACCGGGGATTTCTATTCAGCCTTCCCCGCGCCCTTCACCGAGGCCTACAATCCGGTTCTCCTGAAGGACAACATTTTTGCCGACAGTCACGTCAGCCTTCAGGGATACTGGAATTACGGTCCCGGGTTTCACGTGATCACCCTTCCCTTGACCCTCTTCAGCTCCTACAGCCTGATCGACTGGCTGGTCCTTCTCGCGCTGTGGTGCTCGATCGGGGCGGCCTTCTGGCTGGTGGGCCGCAGGCTGCTCAATCTCACCGGATGGGTGGAGTGGTCTTTTCTCGCGCTCATCTGGTTGAATTTCACGCCCCTGCACGCCTCCATCGGGCAGCGCGCCATCGAGCTGCCCGAGATGCTCCTCATCCTCTGGGCGTTTGCGTATTGGGACCGTCAGGCGCGCGGCGGGATCGGGATCGTCATCGCCGCCACGCTGAAGTTCCTGCCCGTGATGTTCATTTCCTACCTGGCCTGGAAACGGCGATGGAAGGGGGTGGGCGCCGCCGTGCTCGCGGCGGCGATCATCCTGGCCGCCTTGTCGCCGATGCTCCCCTGGCGTCTATCCAACTCGGTGAAAGAATATCGGGCCACGACATTCGGCGCGGGACACGACATGACCCACGCGAACAACCAGTCCCTGGTGAATCTGATCCAGCGGGTTTTCATCGAGGGACGGCCTGAAGGGCTTTGGCTTCGCGTCCGGAATTCCGAGCAAGTCCGCAAGTGGGCGGGATGGGTCAACCTGGCCGTGCTGGCCATGCTGGCGGCGTACGGAATCCTCCGCATCCCTTCGTCGAGGCCGGGTCCCCTCGCCCAGGAATGCGGTCTCCTCCTGCTGATGATGGTGATGCTCATCAACCGCAACCAGACGTATTATCTGGCCCTCGCCCTGCCGGGGATTTCGGCGGCGGCGGTTCAGCTCTTCCGGGAGGACGCGTCCGCCGGCCGGAAAGTCTCGCGCCGGATTTGGGCGGCGGCCCTCGCCGCGGCCTACTTGATGATGAGCCCGCCCGTCCCGATGCGGGTCTTCGACTGGCTGGCGGACGCCTCGCTTTCCACAACGCTGGATTCGTGGAAAATCCTGGGCGGACCGGGATTGGGGGGGCTGCTCCTGCTTCTCGTCCTTGTCGGGGTGCACGCCCGAACCGTCAAAAGGGAGCAAGCGCATGCCGCCTGAAAGGGCCTTTGGGACCGAAGGGGGAGAAGAGGACGCGGGCGCCGGCATCCGGTTCCTGACCCGCCGCGCGGGGTGGCTCCTGATCGCCGTCCTGGGGGCCGCTGTGTGGATACGGCTCTACGGCCTGGGCCGGATCGTGGACTCCAACCACGACGAGGTGAACCCCCTGCTGGCCGGGTTCCGCCTGACCCAATCAAACTTTCTTCCCGGCGGACCGTGGATCGAGAACTTCTTCGCCCAACTCTTTCTTTACTACAACGGGGCAAGCTCGCCGCTCATCCAGTTCGTCAATCTCGAGGTCCTGAACCTTCTCGGGATTCCCCTCCGGGAGTTCTACCTCTTCCTTCCCTACGCGGTGGCTGGGACGCTTTCCATCGTGGGGCTTTACTTCCTCGGAAGGCGCTGGTTCGACGCGCCCACGGCGCTTGTGGCGGCGGCATTCGCGGCCGTGGCCCCTTATCACGGGGTGATATCCCGGATTAATCACCCGATGGCGGGGATCTTCGTCAACCAGGTTTTCATGTTCCTGGTGTTGGAGAAACTGTTCGACACCCGCCGAAAGGTCTGGGCGGTCCTGTTTAGTCTGATGCTCTGTCTGGAGGTCCTCTCTAACAACGGTTTCCCCTTCACGATGCTCCTTCTCGCCTACCGTGGCTGGATGCGTTTTCGCGAGCGGGGGGAGGCCGTTGGCCGGACCTTCAAGCGGGCTCTGGCGTTCAAGCGCGAGACGACATTGATCTGGTGGGGCGCGCTTCCGCTCATCGTCATTCTCCTTCAGTTCGGCCTGTTCGCCGTGGCGCTCCGCCGAGGGGAGCTGGTGGGGCTTCTGGCGTGGTCGTTCGGCCACAAGCGCCCGATGAACTTCTCCGAGATCGATCTGACCGTCTTCGGCAGCGCGTTCGGGTACGTCCTCATCCTGGCCGCGCTCGCGGCGTTCGTCCAAAATTTCCGCCGCCTGTTCCGCTTCGAGGTCCGGGGACTGATGGTCTGGTGGATCATCTTGTTGGGACTCCCCTTTCTCGGGATCTTTCTCGTCCAGGAGGTCCACCTCATCGCGACGTGCGGAATCCCCGTGTTTCTCCTCTCCGCCGACTGGATGGTCCGCGGGATGTCTTCCCGGAAGGCATGGCTGCGGGGGGGCGCGGCGGCCCTGACGGCCCTCGTCCTCATCGAGGCGTTTTCGGGCGCCCTCGCGGTCAACCTGAGCCTGAAGACGCCGAACGGCTCCTGGTACAACCCCGCGGAAGGCCAGGGGGCGGTCGGCGGCGCCCACCGGCCTTCGCGCGATGAACGCGCGATGAAGTCGGCCGGATACTGGATCCGCAAGTTCGGCAAACCCGGCGGGCGGGTGTACGTCAACAAAGACCCCCGCCTGGGCGAGTTCTATTTCGGGAAGGTCTTGTGCTCCTGCGGAGACCCCCGGCGCAAGCGCCTGTTCGCGTTTAAGAATATCCGGCCCGATCCGCCCGTCGATCACATCGTCCTGCTCGAGGAGGGGCCGGTGTCGGAGGCCCTGCAAAAGCTCGTGGACCACTACCACCTGGCGGGGAGCATCTATGACGGGGAGAGCCGCCTCGCCCGGATTTATTCCAAAGAGCCGGGGCCGGTGCGCGACCTCCGGCACGCGGAGGCCGTCCGCCGGTTCGACAAAGAATTCGCCCGCCTCGACCGGTACATCACCAGCCCGTACGCGGGGATGATTTTCTGGCTGAAATAGCGGCCTACGAGAAATCGGCGGGGCGTCTCCCCGCCCGCGGATTCGCCCGGGGCAGGATCAAACGAAGGAAGCGGCCGAGGGGCCCTCAGTCGGCCTGCTCGGCGAGGACCCGCGCCGGCGATCCGTCGGCGCCCTCGAGCAGGAGGGGGAAGGCATACAGGCGGACCCGGGTCCGGGTGACGCGGTCCAGGTTGTTCAGGTTCGTGACGAGGGGCTTGCCCGCCGAGAGAAACATCTCGTGGACCGCCCAGTTGAAAGGCGTATCCGCCGCCAGGTAGGGGATCTCGCGCTCGATGAGGTATCTCCCCGCCCCTTCCGAAACGGGCGGATACGTCCGGTAGAAGTCCTCGCGTCCGTGGCGGGAGGCCCATCCCGTGCGAACGATGACCCCCATCCCCTTTTCCACGCTTCGGGATTCCATCTCCGGCCGGGTGATTTCCTCACCCTCCCCCTTGCCGGTGAAATCCACCACCTGGGCTTCCGACACCCAGAGATCCAGCGGCATCTCGTCGATGTTTCGCGCGCCGGGGAAGAAATGGGAAGGGGCGTCGATGTGCGTGCCCGAGTGCGTGCCCACCGTCAGCTTCTGGACAAGACACTTATTTTCCTCGTACGAAGAATGCGGGGAAAGATCCGTCTTCGGATGCCAGGGCCAATAAACGGGCAGGTCGTTGTTGAGGGGGTGAGTCAAATCGATCAAGGACATGAGGAGTTCTCCAATCCCCGTGATGGGGGCGCCTTTACGATCGGGCGCCGGACCCCGAAAAGTTACCATAGGGCCGGGAAGACATGCCAGAATCCGCATCCGAAAATTCAGCGGGTGTTATAATTTCCATTGGAATTTCCTATACAGATGCCGCATGCGGAGTGAGCCGGAGTGGACATCCACCAGATGGAGTTGTTTTGCAGAATCGCCGATTGCAAGAGCTTCTCCCGCGCGGCGGAGTCGCTGTCGCTCACCCAACCCACCGCCAGCGGGCACATCAAGAACCTGGAGGAGGAGCTCGGCGTCCGGGTGTTCGACCGCCTCGGCCGGGAAGTGCTCCTGACGGAGGCGGGAAAGATCCTGTACGATTTCGCCCTGCGCATCATCGCCCTCAGACAGGAGGCCCTGGACGCCATGCGGGAGTTCGCCGGGGCGGACCGTGGAGCGCTCCGGCTCGGGGCAAGCTCGATTCCGGGCGATTACCTGCTCCCCCGCATCCTGGGCGAGTTCAAGAAGTCGCACCCGGAGACGCAAATCGCCCTGAAAATCGAAGACTCCGAAATCATATCCCAGATGGTGTTGGACGGCGTGGTGGAGCTGGGGATCGTCGGCGCGAAGCTGAATGAGAGCCGTCTGGTCTACGAGGTCATCGCGAAAGACGAGCTGATTCTCGTGGTCCCTCCCGACCATCCCTGGGCCGGACGGCCCTCCGTCCCGGTCCACGAGCTCAAAGGACAACCCTTTCTCCATCGCGAAGAAGGGTCGGGGACCCGGAGAACATTGGAGGAGCGGCTCGCCCCAACTGAGTTGGGGCCCGGGATGTTGACCACCGCCGCCGAGCTCGGGAGCAACGAGGGAATCCGGGAGGCCGTGAAGGCGGGAATGGGGGTCAGCATCCTTTCGCGCCTCGCCGTCCGGAGCGACCTGGAGGCCGGCCTGCTCAAGGAAATCCTTCTGGAAGGCGTCAACCTCGGTCGGGACATCTATACGGTCGGCCATAAAGCCCGGTACACCACACCCATCTGCAAACGCTTCAAGGAGTTCTTGAGAAAACGGTCCTGACCCGACATGTCCAAGGGAGACAGGATGGCCCGACCCTCTGAGATCCCGCCACCGGAAATTTCAGTGATCATCCCGACGCTGAACGAGGAATCGACCATTGAAGAAGCGCTTCAAGCCCTCTCCTCGCATCCGGACGCCGGCCGATTCGAAGTGATCGTGGCGGACGGGGGAAGCCGGGACGCGACCGCTGAGCGGGCGCGCCCTTTTGCCCGCGTCCTCTCCGCGCCGCGCGGCCGGGCCGTCCAGATGAACGCCGGCGCCCGGGCCGCACGCGGGAACATCCTTCTCTTCGTTCACGCCGACACCCGTCTGCCCCCCGACGCGATTTCGCTCATCCGCGAGTCGCTGGCGGACCCGAGTTGTTCGGGGGGCGCGTTTCGCCACGGCCTCGATCGAGGGGGTTTTCTCTACCGGCTGATCTCTTTCATGTCCAACCTGCGGGTCCGGTGGCTCGGGGTGATCTACGGAGACCAGGCGCTCTTCGTGCGGCGGGAGGTTTTTGAGACGTTGGGCGGATTTCGGGAAATGGAGATCCTGGAAGACGCGGATTTGATTTCGCGGATGCGGAAGACGGGGCGCGTGAAGCTCCTGAAATCGCCCATCGTCACCTCGGCCCGGCGGTGGGAGCGCCTGGGGCCGTGGAGAACGATTTTCGTGATGTGGGCCATCGCCCTGGGTTACCGGTGCGGGATCTCCCCGGCGAAGCTGAAGCGGCTTTATCCCGACGTGCGGTGAGGGACCCCCGTTGGGGCGGCGGGCCGGGAAAGCGCCGGTTTACGGGCTGCCCAAGGAGGCGAATTGCACCCCCAAAGAAGACCGGATACGCTGGAGAACGGTGTTGATCCGGATCACCCACCCGAGCCGCTGAGACCGGACAAAAGAACCCTGGGACAACCCCACCAATTCATATTTTCCGTCGCGGATGGCGATGACGGGGGTTCCGCTGTCCCCCGGGTTCAGGCCGTTGGAGACCATGAAGGCGTTCGCGGCGATGGAATCCACTTTGGTGATCACCCGGGGCGCGTTCAGCGAGCTGACGACACCCTCTCGGACGTTGATCCCGAAATTCATCGGATTGCCGATCAGGTAAATGTAATTCCCCACCTCCAGGTCATCGCTATTTCCGATGCGATAGGGAAAGGACTTCAAATTCAGGCCCGCAGGAACCCGAAAGAGGGCCACATCGACGGCCTTATCGGCCACCAGACGCTCCAACGGGTAGCGCCTGCCCTGGTATTCAAGAAACGTCCGCTCACCGATCTTCGTCGCGGCGAGGGTGACCCTGCCAACCGGTGTGGAGGCGGTGGGTTGTTCGATCGAAACAACGTGCTCGACCGTCAACAGGTATTTCCCGAACAAAGCGACGGCCGTGCCTTCCATGCTTTTTTTCAATCTCCGGCCATCTGCATTCAGCCGAAACTCCACCTACGTGCGAACCCGGTAGAGGGATTCAATCACCCGGTTCAGGCTCATTTTCCTCGGCCTGACCAGGAAGGTGTTGTTGTCATAGTGGCCGTCGCGCATGTCGGCGATGGATGCCGCGGGAGCGAGCGGCTGAGGGGTCGGAAGACCGGCGCATCCGACCAGAAACCAAGTGATGGCTGTCAAAAGGGCTAATCGAGTCATGGCCTGGACCTCCCTAAAGAAAACAGCTTCCTCGGTTCTTCTATCCTTTCTTATCGGCAGTACGGTCTAGTAGATTAGTCGAAAATAGATCAGCGGACCCTTGCACGGCCGCCCGGGAATCCGGAGACTCCGCTCTTGCATGGTTTAGACGGAGCAGAAAGAAGAAGGATTCGCGTACTGGCCGATTTTTTGGGAGAGAAGGGGGGGGATCTCGAAGGATTTCGAAGCGTTGCCCGGAATTGAGTGGAGGGTCCGTCCGGCGGACGCCGGGCGGGTGAAGCAACCGCAATCGGCTACGGGCTTTTGAGCTCGGCCCGCTGCCGTCTCAGGACGTAGGCCACAATCCGGTCCCGGTCGGACTCCGCAACCGCCGTAAAGTGAACGGCCAGAATCCAACAAGGAGTTCCATCGGGGCTCGCGTCTTTCTGAACGCGCTTGATCTCTCCAAGCGTCCCCACCGGACCTTCCCTCTGTCCGGGGAAATCGATCCAAATTTCCAGATAGGAGTCTTTCCCCGGGGGCCGGTCCATCCGGAACCGCAATCCGGAGCCGCTGATGTCGCAAATCATGCCCGTGCCCATCAAGGTCTCATTCTCCACGCGTCGGGTCATGAGCTCGACAAGCCGGTCGAACTTGTGGTTCATTTCCTGAAGACATCCGAGCATCAGGGATTCGGATTCGCTCATCTCTTCGGAGGATCGTGTGGAAGGGCCGACCCTCGAGGCGGAGGAAGCCGGCGCATTCAATTCAAAGTGAATCTTCCGGCTGCTGTGCTCCGAGAAAGAGATGAATCGGAATTCAATCGGAAATTCATCCGCCTGTCGCAGCAATTCTCTCCTTTGGGCGCCGCTTTCGGACAGTTCCAGACGTCGGAGCTTCAGAATCCGAGGGTCGGAAACGGATTCGATCTCACCGCGCTCGGGCGGCGCCTGATCGCCTTCGGGGCGAAATTCCACCACAACCCCTCCTTGGTCGGCGCCATTCAGCGTCGGCGGCCTCCGCAGGATAATCTCCTCTTCCGAGACATCGAGCACCGATGTCGTGTGGGCCGAGGCGCCCTCGCTACCGAGGATGCTGAGGTCGACCGTTTGGCCCTCGATGAATCTTCGCTCCATTTCGTCTCTCTCCGATCACGGATCGGACAAAACTCATTTCTAACCCCACGGGTATCGGTTGCAAAACCAGTACCAAATCCCCACCGCTCCGCTTCAACATCGCGGATCGCGGGTTTTGGGCGATTTCGGCTGAATATGATTGGGGGATCGCGCCATCCCGCGTGGGCGCCCGCGGAAAGGGGCTCCCCCCTACACAGAGAGGCCGTCGAATGACCAAAAAACGTCCCGTATGACCCATTGAGGGCGTTTTTCAGCGCCCTGCCAAGGAATCATTCAGCTTTCCAGCCCGGGGCCCGGATTCTCCACATCGGCAAACACCGGCCGGGGGGGACCGTTTTCCTTGGGCAGACGGAGGCTCAAAGACGAGGCGATGAGGCCGATCGCCGTCACACCGGCCAGGGTCGCGTGCATGCCGACCTGGTCCGCGACGGCCCCCACCGCAACCAGCACCAGGCTGCCCGTTCCGTAGGCGCCGCCCATCATCAGGCTGGACACCAGACCGGTCCGCTCCGGGTGCAGCTCCTGGGCCATTACCAGGTTGATGGGGCCGGAAAGCATGAGGAACCCTCCGCCGACCACCAGCAACGCCAGCGAAAGCAGTCCCTGAGCGAGGAGGAATCCCCACAAAAAGACAACGCCCAGGAACAAGCTCATACAAATGAGACGCCGCCGATTTCCCCGGTCGCCCAGATAACCGCCGACAAGCCCGCCGACGGCGCCGGCGACGAGATAGACCGTCAGGGCCGTCACGCCCATGAGCTTTGAAACGCCCCGATCCACCATCAGAAGGGGAAGAAAACCCGCGAAGGCGTTGTTCGTGACCGACCGCAGGACCACAACCGTCCACAGGGTGGACAGCGACGGCCAGGTTCGGACAAACGCGGAGAGCGTGGGCGGGCTTTCACGCCGCGCCTTCGGCTCGTCCTTCGGCCGGCCCGCGCACTTGAAAAGAAGGCAGGCGATCAGGACCCCGGGAGCGGCGGACAGGTAGGAGGACTCCAGACCGAAGCGCTCGACGACGGCCAGGATCTCCAAAGGCCCCAAAGCCATCCCCAGGAATCCGGACTGGAGAAAGATCGAGGTGACAAGGCTCCCCCTACTCCCCCCCGCGCGTCTCGCCAAGCCCGCCGCCGTAGGGTGAAAGGCCGCCGCGCCGACGGCGCCGATGACGACCCAGGGAATCGCCAACCCGAAAGAGGGCGCCGCGCCCAGGCTGCCCAGGAATATCGCGGCCACAAAGACGCCGCCGCTCAGGAACCACCGGCCGCCGCGGCGGTCCGTCAACCAGCCGAAAAAGAGTTGGGCGAAATTCGCGACCGTGAAAAACGCCGTGACCAAGATGCCCGCCTCGGCCAGCGAGAGCCCCCAACGCACGACGAAATACGGGAGAAGGGGAGCGATGAAACCCCCGTAGGTGTCATTGATCAGGTGGCCCGCCGCCAGAACGGCCGCCTGTCCTTTTTTGACTTTCGCCGAATCCGTCCTCCCGGCATCGTTCAATACAGCGTCTCCATCAACGTTGAGAATCGGCGAATCTTGACGCGACACACCCTCCGGACCCCGGCGCCCGGGGTCCCGTCTCCTACGCCATACCGCGCCATCCGAAACGGCCGCCGCCTCACGGACTCAAAGGGTGGGCCGCCGACATGGATCTTTTCGGCCGGGCGGCGCCTCTCGGCAATCGGCTTCCCAGCCACGCGGCGATGAGGGGGACCGCAACCGCCCCGGACAGCGTCGCCGGAATGCCGAGCCTGTCCGCCACCGCCCCGACGACAACGATCCCAACGCTTCCCACCCCATACGCGAAACCCATCATCAAGCTGGCCATCAAACCGGCATGTTCCGGGAACATCTCCTGGGATATCACCACGTTGATGGGACCCGACATCATCAAAAAGAAACCGCCGAAAATCAGAAAAACCATCCCCGACGGGCCGCGCGCTCCAAGGAAGAGACCCAGCAGGACCGTGGCCGCGACCATGGTCAGGGCAATGATGGCCCTCCGGTCGAAGCGGTCGGAGAGATAGCCCCCCAGGACGCCCCCCACCGCGCCCGTGGCCAGAAAGGCCGAAAGGACCGTCCCGCCCGCCCACACCGACAGGCCGCGCTGTTGCAACATCAATGGGAGAAAGCTTGAGAAAGCCGCGTAGGTGAAGTTTCTCAAAACGACAATCGCCCATAGCCCCGACAACGTTCCCCGGGCGCCGGCGAGATCGGAAAATTGAGATGGGCGGTTCTCCATCGTTTTCAGCGCCGCCCCGAGATCGGCGTACTTGAACAGCAGGAAGGAAGCGACAACCCCGGGGATCACGGTGAGGCCGGAGAATTTCAATCCAAAGCGCGTGACGACAGCCAGAATCTCAATCGGACCCAAGGCGACGCCGAGGAACCCCGGCATGAGGAAGATCGACATTCCCAAGGCGCGCCGATTGCCGCCGGCCCAGTGAGCGACACCGGCCGCGGGGGGGTGGAAGGCCGCCGCGCCAACGCCCGCGATGATCACCCACGGAACCGCCCACCCGTACGACGGAAGCACCCCCAGCGTTCCGATGAAGCAGGCGCACATAAGCGGCCCGCCGGCCAGGAGGAGCCTTCCGCCCAACCGGTCGGAAAACCATCCGAACACCGGCTGGCCGAAATACGAGGCTGAAAGAAACGCGGTCACCAGGACGCCCGCTTCGGTCAGGGAAATCTCCCACCGGGTGACGAAGAACGGCAAGAGGACGGCGATGAAACCCATGTACGTGTCGTTGATCAAATGACCCGCGCTCACCAGGGCGATCTGACCTTTCCGAGGCTTCTCTGTATTATTCACAGATCAAAACCATTAAGATCTTGGGGGGACATTTTGAAAACTGTCCCCCCAATTCCCCCCTCGAAAACTTTCGTTTTGCGATAGCGTGCCGCCCTTCGGGCGGCACGCTATCGCAAAAAACTGGCCTATTGGCCGGATGCTGCGGCTGGCGCAGGCAGACGGGCATCCGGACAAAGCGAGAAGCCACGATAGGTCACAGACAGACTGTTCAGCCAATCCAACACCCAGCCCAGTAAGGCCAAGCCCAAGGCTTGGCCGCAAGAAGTTTTCCGGGGGGGTTCCAGGGGGGGCGGTTTTCAAAAAGCGCCCCCCTGGGACTTTGCCTTTACCTCGCCTCAGAGAAATTCTTTTCCGGATAAACACAGTCTTTCACAAGCGGGCACGCGTCGCAATTGGGGCGTCGGGCCCGGCAGATGAACTTGCCGAACTTCCAGAAATTCACGTGCGCCGCGTAGCTCTCGCCGGGTCTCAGGAGATTTGCCATCTCCGCGTGGGCCTTCTCGGCGGAGCACTTCTCATCGATCAGGCCGAGCCGGCGGCAGACGCGATGGACGTGCGTGTCCACCGGGAACACATCCCGGCCGCAGGTGAACATGAGGACCACGCCGAGCGTCTTGACGCCGATCCCCCGCAGGTGTCCCATCCGGTCCATGGCCTCGGGGAGATCGAGGTCGCGGAGGAACTCGGCGGAAAGCTCATTCCGGGTCTTTTTGAGCCAAGCGAGGAGCGCCTGAATTCGGGCGCTCTTCTGCCGGCTGAGGCCGCCCGGCCGAATCGCCTCCTCGACCTTGTTTACGTCGGCCTCGAGGACCTTCTCCCACGTGGGGAAGCGCCGCCGGAGGAGCGCATAGGCAACGTCCCGATTCCCGTCCGTCGTGGCTTGGGAGAGGATCGTCAGGATGAGGGCGCTCAGGACATCCCGGCCATCCGCCGATTCATCCGGGAACCACGCTGGATTCCCATAAATATTTGAAATCGCAGTCAATGTCCGCTTCAATCCGGACTGGCGGGTCCTGTTCGATGGATGAGCAGTCGCTTGGGGTGAATCAGGCATAATGAACACAAAAACGGGAAACTGCGTCAACATCTAGGGAATTATCCACAAGTTTGCCACAACATGTGGATAAACTCAAAAACATCGGATGCTTCAACGTGCCATTCTTGATCCGCTGTACTGCCGGATTGACCCGCGGGACGGGACATCATGATCTTGCGGCCCACGCACACGTAACCGCTATCGTCCAGTGGGCGCAAAATCTTCCTTCATTCCCTTTGAAATTATAGCCGCGAAGCCAGGGGAGGGTGTACAACTGGAACTTCAAGCCAGCCTGACAGTATGGACCAGAATGTTAGAGTATCAGATTTGACCCCATGTCCAGCGTACCGGGAGCCGGGGACCGGGCCGGAAGAAGCCTTCGGGCTAAAAATGCTGGAGGATTGGGGGGTGGAGGGGGTTCAAAGTTGCACGTATCGCCTTGCACAATCCCGGTCAATTTGAAGGTGCCTGACCATCTGTCTGACGTGTCCTATCTCGATTTCGGGGCTTTTCTTGCCGTGTCCACCTTTCGGTAAAGACGGGTAGGTTCTACCGTTATACATTACGCAAAAATTGTGCGTTGTCTCTTTGAAGGTGTGTCCGGGTGCGCGGTCATCCAACATATTCCAGACCTTCTTCAGACGTATTTGTCCAAAAGAAGCCACGGGTTCAGGCGGCGAGAGATCTTTGGGGTTCCAGAGCGTTGTCCTTCGCCGTGAATCGCTGCATCCGTTTGACCTTGATGTAGGGCTTGGAATCCGCCGATTTAATCAGCAGCCCCTCGACTTTCAAACGTCCTTCCCTCACGTCGGTCAGGGCCTCTCGCCATTCGTTTTCGGTCTCTTCGCAGGTTTCTCGGAAGAACCTTTCAACCCGCCCCTTGAAGTCAGGAAAATCGGAAGCCTCCTCAGCGATGTCGTATAGAACCGACCGATACGCTTGGCGAAACTCTAAATAGGCTTCCCCTTCGTCCTTTCCGCCAGCCGCGAGGCCGCCCGGCCGGACACCGTACATCCACACCCCGCCGCCCTCCTGCACCCCGAGGATGCGGCCGTGCGCCTCAATATCCGTAAGAAAACCGTTTCCGGAAACTATGTCTTTGAATGTGAACAGAAGCGGGCAGCGGCTCATGATATCTCTCCCCTTATTGGCAAACACCACCCTTCGCGTGCAAGGATTTTCGAACCTCCGTTGCCGCCTTGGCGGATTATTCACCTTTCCCAAGCAAAGGGGTTCAATCGTGAATAACACAATGAAGTATTGACATCTTGGGTGCGATTGTCAATGGAAAGTACGACATGGTGTCGCACCTACCACCGATGGCGCCCACATAGCCGAGCAATCCCTATGCCAGTCACCTCAGACTCCGGCGCTATTCCCCGGAAAATAGCTTGTCCTCGTCCGGGCGACTTCCGGGGTTGCGGCCGTTGGCGGATTTACCGATTTCGAGCCCGATCCCCGTCTCCGACTCCTGCTGACGGTACTGAAGGGCGTATAGGCGCGCGTAAATCCCGCCCCGCGCCAGCAGCTCCGCGTGCGTGCCCACCTCGCGGACTTTCTCTTTGTGGAGGACCACGATACGGTCGGCCCTTTTGACCGTCGAGAGGCGGTGGGCGATGACGAGGGTGGTCGTCTTCCCGTAGATGGCGCCCAGGACCCGCTGGATCTCGTACTCCGTCGAGGGATCGAGGTTCGAAGTGGCCTCGTCCACGAGGAGGACGTCCGGGCGGCGGACAACCGCTCTCGCGAGGGAGAGCAATTGGCGCTCGCCCGCCGACAGGTTGCTTCCCCGCTCCAGGACACTGGACTCAAATCCGTTGGGGAACTTGCGAATCATCCCCCACACCCCGACCTCTTCGGCCGCCGCGCGGACAGTCTCCTCGTCGATCAACTCGTCCCCCAGGCGGATATTCCGGTAGATGTCCCCCGAGAACAGAAGACGTCCTGCATCACCATCCCGATCCGGCGGCGGAGGTCCCGGGCGGGAGTTTCGCGGATGTCCACGCCGTCCATCGTGATGCGGCCGCCTTGGGGGTCGTAGAGCCGGCAAAGGAGTTTCAGGCAGGAGCTTTTCCCCGCCCCGGTCGCCCCCACCAGGGCGATGGTCTCTCCCGCCTCGGCGCGGAAACTGACGCCGCGCAGCACTTCTTGTTGGCCGTCGTAGGAGAAATCCACCTCCTCGAATGCGATGGCCGGGCCTTTGCCGCCATGGAGGCCATCGCTCCCGTCGCCTGAAAATGGAACGGCGGCGACGCCCGAGGCCGGTTCCCGCCCGGAAGCCCCCGCCAGCGCGTGGTCGGTCTCTTCGTCCAGAAGGCTGAAGATCCGCTCGAGGGCGGCCATGGCGGATTGCATGATCGTGTATTTCGAGGACAGGTCCATGAGCGGCGAGAAGAACTTGTGGATGTAGCCGAGAAAGGCGACCAGCACACCGAACGTCAGCGTCCCTTCCAGGATGCGGCCGCCGCCGTACCAGATCATCCCCGCCACCACGATCGCCCCGGTGGCCTCGACCAGGGCATACAGGCACACATCATAGAGAATCGCCTGGTGCGCCTTTTTTCGGTACTCGCCCGAGAGCGCCTCGAAAAGCACGCCCGTTTCCTTCTCCTTGCGGAAAAGCTGGACGATGGCCATCCCGCTCAGGTGTTCGGCGAGGAAGGTGTTAATCTCGGACAGCTTGGCCCGGACCTGCCGGAACGCGTCCCGGATGCGGGGCCGAACCCAAAACGTAAAAATCAACAGGACGGGGATGGCCGCAAAGGTCAACAGGGCGAGGCCCGCGTTGAGCCACAACATGGCCCCCATGATCCCGACCAGGAGGAAAACGTCCCCGACCACCGAAACCACCCCGGAGGCGAACATTTCCTGGATCACCTCGACATCCGACGTCATCCGGGTCAGGAGCCTGCCCACGGGCGTCCGGTCGAAATAGGTCTGGGGTAGGCGCTGAACGCGGGCGAACAACTCCTCCCGCAACCGGTGCGTCACCCGCTGGCCGAGGAGCTGGACCGTGTACGTCTGCGCGAAGCGGACCAAGGCAAGCAGGATCACCGCCAGCAGGAACCACCCGGCAATCGAGAGAAGGCCGCTCAGCCGTCCGTTGGTCAAATGGTCGTCCACCGCCACCTTCAGCAGATAGGGCTGGACGAGCTCCAAGAGGGCCGCCAGGGGCAGGCAAAACAGAGCGGCGAAAAGCAGACGCCGATGGTGACCGGCATATCCCCTGACCAGCCGTCTCAGGAGCCTTCCGTCATAAAACTTACCCGGGGATTCCTCCGAGTAGACCGCGCCGGAAACATGAGGCATCAGAGGGTCTCCAATTCAGCCATGAGGCGCTGGCGCTCGTGCATCCGCGCGTAGATCCCCCCGCGCTCCATCAGCGCTTCATGCGTCCCCTCCTCGGCGACGCGGCCGTCATCCATGACCAGGATGCGGTCCGCCTGCCGGGCCGCCGAGAGGTTGTGGGAAACAAAGAGCAGGGTGAGATCTTTCCCCCACCGGCGGATCTCCTCGAGGATCTCCCGGGCCGTCTCGGCGTCGAGGCTCGAAAGGACATCATCCAGGATGAGGATCCGGTGGTTCTCGACGATCCCGCGGGCGATGGTCGTCCGCTGCCGCTGGCCGGTGGACAGGGTGAGTCCGCGCTCGCCGATCATGGCCTGAAAGCCGTCGGGAAACCGCTCAATCTCGACCGTGAAGCGCGCGGCGTCCGTCGCGGCGCGGACGGCCTCGAAAGGCGGCGCGTCCCCCCCGAAGGCCACATTGTCGTGAACCGTCCGGGAGAAAAGAAAGGGGTCCTGGGGAACCAGGGCGACGGCCTTGCGGAGGGCTTCATGCGAATACCGGTTCACGTCCATCCCGTCGAGGAAGACCGTCTCCACCGGGGCCGGCAGAAGCCCGGTGAGCAAACTCACGAGGGTTGATTTCCCGGACCCGATCCCGCCCACCATGGCGACCTTCTCGCCCGGAGAGAGACGGAAGCTCAGCCCCTTGAGTACATCTGGCCCGCCGTCATAGGCGAACCGCAGGCCCCGGACCTCGATCTCTCCGCGAACCGGCCGGGACGGCTCGACCCCCACCGTCCGGACGTCGGGCTTTTGCTTCAAGATCCAGCTCAACCGCTCCCAGGACGCCTTTCCCTGCTGGAAAAGCCCGAGGATCCAGCCCAGGGCGAGGGTCGGCCAGAGCAGCATGGCCAGGTAGCTGTTGAAGGCCACAAAGGCCCCGAGCGTGATATCGCCGGCGATCACCCACCGGCCCCCGAGATACAGGATGACCAACGCCCCCACGCCGCCCAGGGCCGTCATGAGGGCGAAGATGAACGCGCGCAGTTTTGCGTGCCGGGCCGTCAGATCGAGGTAGGCGTCATTCAGCTTTCCGAACGCGCGGCGCTCGTGGTCCTCCTGAACAAAGAGCTTGACCACCATCATCCCGGAGAGATTCTCGTGAATTTTAGTGCTGATATCGCCCAGGGTCTCCTGGGACCGCCTAGAGATTTCGTTGAGGCTGCGGAAAAAGCGCCTCATCCCCAGAAGCCAGAGCGGGAACAGGATGACCGCGAAGAACGTGAGCTGGAGACTGATGGCCGCCATGGCCGAAACCACGAAGAGGTAGATGATGATGGAATTCAAGCCGTGCGTGACGCCGGGCCCCAGGACCATGCGGACGGCGTTCAGGTCGTTCGTGGCGCGGGACATGATGTCGCCGGTCGTGGTCTTCTGAAAAAAAGAGGGCGACAGCGACTGAAGGCGCCGGAAGAGCTCCGTGCGAATGTCGTACTCGACGCCGCGGCTCACCCCCAGGAACATGTGCCGGGAAGCGATCCGGACGACGGCTTGAAAGACAGCCGCCGCGGCGATGGCCAAAGCGGGCCATAGGAGGAGGTCCGGGGAAGACCCTTTCCGAAGACCCTCGATGGCGTCTTTGAGGATCCAGGGGATCGTGATCGCCAGGGCGTTGGCCGCCATCAACAGGATGAACCCCCCGGCAAGACGGCCCCGAAAACTTTTCAGATAACCGGCAAGCTCCCACATCGAGTAGGGGCCCTTGTTTCCTTTGGTCTTCGCCATGACGATTCCCAGGATGGCCGGCCGATCGCCGGGCGGAGCGTTTCAGCGAATCTCGATTCACCGGGCCGGGATAGATTGAACAAAGCATCCAACCGGTATGCCCGGTATACATATTTTCCCGCGCGGTCCTCATCAACGGGATTTTTCCGCGATCAGGAGAATCCACCGGGAAAACGCGAGATTTGATGCCACGGGCCCCGCGAATCCACACAGGTATGGAGAAGAAATGAGTTTACTATTGAAAATATGGTCATATACCTTATATTTAACGTCTGACGAAAGAATAACAAAATCTTAGCCATGTCCGAACGTGAGCATATTGACCCAAAACAAGCTTCTCCTATTTTTCCTCTTCCATGTTTCCGCTCTTGGTTTGCTTGCGGCTGAATCCGCCTTTTCCCAGACGGTAAAAGTCAGGCGCGTGGTCGATGGCGACACCTTCCACGTCAGTGTGCGCATCATCGGCGTCGACACCCCTGAAACCCGTCACCCGAGGAAATCGGTCGGGTTTTTCGGGAAAGAGGCCGCCGCGTTCCTACGCAAGCTCATTCAAGGAAAAACGGTCCGGCTTGAGCTCGGCCGCGACCCCGTGGACAGGTACGGACGGCTGCTTTCCTACGTCTACCTCCCCAACGGCGTTTTTGTGAATGCCCTTCTGGTGGCGGAGGGATACGCAAGGGCGTCGCCCTATCCGCCCAACTTGAAATTCGCGGACCTGTTTCGCGAGCTGGAAAGAAAGGCCCGGGCCGCTCGAAAGGGCATTTGGTCGCGCCTTCCGGCCAAGCGGGGGCGGTCAGGCCCTCCCCCCCTCCCCCTCCCCCCCCTCGGACCCCCTGTCATCGGAAACAGAAAGACGAGAGTCTACCACCTGCCGGGCGGACGCTACTACGAATGGATGCTGAGAAGTAAACACCGGGAGGATTTTTCAAGCGAAAAGGAGGCAATCCGCAAGCATTACACGAAATCCAAGCGCTCTTATATACTTGACGCAGACGACCACAACATGTAGATCGCGGCCGCGTCTCGGCTGACCACTAGATGTAGGGGGTCAGGCGACATGTGGCAAAAGCGGCTTCCAATTTCTTAAGGGAACGAATGAGGGAACGAGTGGAGGGAGGGACAGCCGCTTCCCCAATCGCTTCTGAAAGGGAGCGGATGTAGGCGATCGTGCTTCCGTTGACCGTAACCACAGCCGGGCCTGTGGATTTTTCTGTCGGTTCAGTCTGATCGTATCTTTGATCAGAATCCATGCAGTCTGGCTCCCAAAGCATAACCGTTCCCTCTCGACACCAAGACACACCAATCCAAAATTGGGCCTTGTAAATTTTGCGAGAAGGAATATATTGAAGGGCGTTGAGCCTCTTCAAGATAATTCCTACCTCACATCATGTCCCCCTCACCCAATGGGGGGGCAGCTGTAATCCTGAATCTTGTGTCTCTCCGCTCCGTTGCACTTCCCAGGGCTGTACCGCGACTCACCCTCAGGCTCAGGGCCGTAGATCTTGACCCACTGAGCGTAGTCGATATCAGCCCCAAAGGTTTCTTCAACAGCCTGAAGATGGGAGCGGTGACCATCGGTTGTCAGTTGAACACGGTTCGCTAACCGAGCCACCAAATCGCCAAAGAAGATTTTTGCGTGTTTCAGGGTCCGATAACCGGCCATCCACGAGGGAACGAGTTTGGTATCCGCACAAATAGCGGTCCAGGTCCAAACATCTCCGTTCCTTGATGTCTTTCAGTCCATTTAGAGAAAAGGCATACCCTTCATGCTTGTTTTAACCGGAATTTCCCATATCAACTTGCTTGGGTGGTTTCCGGTCCCCTTTCCCGATGAAAACCAGTTGATCCCCTTCCGATGGGTTTGTCAAGAGCCTTCCAACCCTCCGCAACAAGGTGCTGACGGCCATCGACTGCCCCAAAAGGCGGACCCTCGCCCTTCGGTCCCCTTTGTTCGCGGTTCAACCCGTTAACCAATCACCTCATGCTGCCGGGAACCCTCTGCACAAGGTTAGACCGGCACCGGCCGTAATCGGTTGATTCGGTCCAGGATGATGGCGAACTCTTCCCTGGATACCGCTACTTCGGCCAATTGAAAGATGATCTGCCGGGCGTGCCGCACAATCCTCCCGCCCATTTTGATGAGCTTGACCTGGAGGCTTCGCAGCGACCAGTGCTTGAGCCCCCTGGGCAAGGCTAGCCTGCGCAGGAAATTGCCCAGGTTGTACGCCAGGACGAAGAGAAGGAGCCGCACCTGGTTGCACACGAACCGGTGACAGGAAAGGCGTGTCCAGTTCAGGGCGTACTTGCCTTCCTTGATCCATTGCTCGGCTGTGCCTCGCTGGTTGTAGAAGTGCACGACCCCCTCGGGTCGAGCCGTCAGGTTCGTGACAATGAATCCGACGCGAGGGAAGAGTTCGCCTGAGTGCCATTCCACCTTCGCCACGACCCGCCGGGAACGGTCCCAGCTTCCAGCCTGATACCGGAAGTCGTAATAGAAGATGATGGGTCTCTTGGGCGGGCGACCGACCGGGCGGGTGAGGAGGAAGTCGATCTCTCGCTGCACCACGTCGTTGGCGGGAAGGCGGATGGCGTAAAGGAAGCTGTGCGCTTCCAGGCACTCATAGACCTCCGGGCGCGCAAAGGCGGCATCGGCTCGGCAGTAACGGCGAACACCCGCCCGCTCATACCGGGCCGCGATGGGCGAAAGCAACTCGCGCCAGCCATCGGCGCTGTGCACGTTGCCGGGGCGCAACATCGCCCCTTCGCAGTCCCCGAACTGGTTAAAGCAAAAAAGAGGGTGATAACAGGTGCAACGAAAGTGGCCGTTGTAGGCCGTACCTTCCTGCTCCCCATGGACGGGGCTTTCCGAGCTGTCCATGTCCAGGATGATTCGCTGATGGGGTGAGTGTGCCATGGCCCGGTCCACCCACTCCCGGTTCAGCTCGCTCCGGCCCCTTGAGATTCTCCTCCCTGGTGAGAACCTCGGTCTCGAACCGGCTCAGGGTGTTGGCGCCCGCCGCCTGCTTCTCAAGCGCTCGGCGGCCGACCACGGCTTGCATCGCGGGGTCCTGGGCCAACCGCTCGGCATCGTTGGTGTCTTCATACCCTGCCAAGCGGCTATAGACCGACTGGCGCAATAGCGGCGCCAACTCATGCTGGATGTTCCGGCCATGACGGATCTCTTGCAATTGCACTGGCGCTCTCACCGTCAAACCCAGCGCATCATCCAGCTCCCGGCAGGCCAGCAATCCTGCATCCGAAGTGATTCTGGTTCCGTGAAACTCAAGCCTCAGCCGACGGTCAAAACGGATCTTCAAAGCCCCCTTCTTCGCTTCACCCATTGGGTCCCCTCGCAAGATGATGGCAGGGAGAGGCCAACACCTTGATCTTACACGAGAAAATGGCATTCGGTCCGACAAAACTTATGATCCATATGGGAAATGCGGGGTAATATCTATTCCATAAAAAAATCCATGCAACAATTCCAGTACTCCTACTCAACTCGGTCTTCCATATCTACATCTTGTGGTTCGGCCTTTTTGGTCCGTTTTACTACATGTAGTGGTCGGTTGCGTCAAGGGTATAATCACGAATCCAAGAGGTAAGAAATGGGTTGAAAACAACGTTTTTTTCGGCGGGAAACGAACCAAATGAATCGAGCCTGGGCGCCTTTATCTGCCGCCGACTACCGCACCGTTTGTCCGCTCATCCGGAAGACGAATTTCCGAACACCTCATCTAGGTTCTTGGCCTGCGCATTCAACCGACTCAACGTTTCCCGTTCAAGCGGGCAACCAAACCTCGTGCGGACCGGGACGCCAGATTCCCCTAGACCCCACCTCCTTTCCGACGCCCTGCAACATCCAAAACCCGCAACGTTTTCAGGCCTCCCCTGCCAACTAAATCACCAGACCGATGAAACTTCACGAGTCCCGATGGCGCCCAGGCTCTAAGGAGAAGCTTAACTTACTATGGAATACGTTGTCAAGACAAAATACAATATCTTGGAACCCACCTTCAAAAATACACAAGATGTTGTTGATCAAATCAAATTCCTGGTGGCTCAGGTTTTACATTTGTCTCGGCGCCGGACGCCGGCCTGGTGATGAGAAACCTCTTTTATGCGGTGTAACCATCCGAGGCTCGCCGGTCTCTCTGATCCCAGACCAGGAAAATCAGAAGACCCACGAGAATCCAGCACGCCAGGGAAAGGAACATCGCGCTGTAGCCGAAGGCGGCCGCGATCACCCCATGGGAGAACACCCCCAATGTCATTCCCGCGCTGAAAGCGGCGCCGAAAAGGGACTGGGCCTTTCCGAAGTTCCCATCGCTGGAACGATTGAGGGCCAGGGCGTTGATGGCTGGAAAGAGGAACCCGTGGGCGGTCCCGTTGAGAACGCCCGCCAACGCGAACATCCATTGGGCCTTGGCCTCGCTCAGAAACCAAACCCCCGCGATCAATACGAAGAAGGCGGGAGCGATGATCCGCCGATGTCCAAGCCGGTCGGACAAACGGCCGAAACCCACCCGGATGAAAATGGCTGTCACGGTGTAAGTGATAAAGAAGAGGCTGATCCACTGGATGCCCCGGCTCCGGATGTACGTGGGGACGTAGGTCGTCACCGTACCCAAAGCCGCCCCGTTCAGGAAACCCAGGAGCATGATCTGCGTGAATCCGGCCCGGATGAAAACCCGCCATATGGAGTCCGATTCCCCGGCGGCGGCCGGCGGCGCAGCCTCCCTCACCCTGGAAACGAGAGAAAGGCCCACGACCCCGTATGCCACCGTCAAGACAAACAGGGAATAGAAGCCTCCCGCGGAAATCACAAACTCGCCGATGGCCGGCGCGAGGGCGTGCGCGACCATGCCGAACATGCCGTACACGCCGAGGGCCTGGGCCAATTGGCCTTTGGGCGCCGTATCGGCGACGAGCACCCCGCCAGCCGTAAAGGCCATGGCCACCCCCACGTTCTGCACCGTCCGCAGCGCCGCGAAGAGCAAGAACGAATCTCCCGCAATCAGGAACCCCCCACAGGACACCGCAACGCAGCACTGACCCATCAGGAGGAAGGGCTTACGGCCGAATCGGTCCACAAAGATCCCGAAGACCGGCGTGAGGACGACGGACATCAGGTTGGGCGCTCCCATGACCCAGCCGATGTCGGTTTCCCCGCCACCCAAGGCCTTGATGTGCAGGGGCAGAAGCTGATAGCTCAGATAGGCGAGGAACAGAAAGAGGTTCCCCGCCACCAGAAACACGAAGTTGCGCGAGATCAAGCGGCCGCCCACGGCCATCATCCTCCGACCCGAAAAATTCCATCGGAAAGCAAGGCGTCACGGGAGAGCCGCCTCCCCTCAGTCTACCACCGTGCAATCCGCCGGTCTGTGGGGTACCCTCTCTTTGGCATTCATGGCGGGCGGGTCAACGCGGATCAGACGAACCGAACGATGAAAGGGCGCCCGATTGGAACACAGGCGGCGGATTCTGGAGGAGGTCATCCGGGAAGCCGGAAATCTCTTGGCGGAGAATTTCAGCAAACCCCAGGAGATCGAGTTCAAGGGCGCGGTCAACCTGGTCACCGCCATGGACCGGGCTTCGGAAGATCACATCGTCTCCCGCCTGAGAGCGGCCTTCCCCGAGGACGACATTCTGGCCGAGGAGCGGGAACCACCGGCGCGCGCGTCGGAAAACCTCTGGATCCTGGACCCCCTGGATGCGACCACCAACTACGCCCACGGGTTCCCGATGTTTTGCGTCAGCATCGCGTTTGAACAACGGGGCCGCATCCGTCTCGGCGCGATCTACGATCCGTTGCGGGACGAGCTCTTCACGGCGGAATCGGGGAAAGGCGCCGCAATGAACGGGGGTTCCCTTTCCGTCTCCGGGACGTCCGACCTCGGCCGGTCCCTCATCGCGACGGGGTTTCCGTACGACAAACGGGAAAGCCCCGTCAACAACCTGGACCACTTCCAGCGGTTCGCCCTTCGGACGCAGGGGGTGAGACGCGCGGGCTCGGCGGCGCTGGATCTGGCCTATGTGGCCGCGGGCCGTCTGGACGGCTATTGGGAGCTGAAGCTCAGCCCTTGGGACGTCGCGGCGGGCGTATTGCTGGTTCAGGAAGCCGGCGGCCGCGTCACGGATTTCTCGGGCGGCGGGGATTTCATCTATAGCGGGGAAGTCGTCGCCGCCAACGCGCACATTCAGCGGGAAATGCTGGACACCCTCGCCGAGGGCCTGGGTTGAAGCGTCCGTCCTTCAAGTTCGGGCGCATTGGGCTCAGGGAAGAACTTCGGCGGTTTTATCGGGGGGCTTGGACTTTCGAATCGTGGGCGGTGAAATCCAGCGGACGGCGATCCCTTCCGCCGTGAGCATGTGATACTTGACGAAGCCGCTTCCCCTCGACAGAGACATCACCCGGACATTCATCACATTGTCCGCGCCCAGCTCCCGGGCCTTCTTCCGGAGCCGGGCCTTCAGTGAGTTTTCGGTCGAGAAACTGTGTCCATCCACCTGAATCACGCCGATGATCTCGTACGCGCGTCCGGCCGCGTGTTTCGCCAGGTACGTGAGGTCCGACGGCTCAGGAGGAAAGAGGGAGGTCTTGGAGGCGGCGCAGCCGGCCAACACCGCCAGGGCGAACAAGGCCGGGGCAAGCCGTCCGAGCGTCGCGCCGGGACGCACCCTCCGGTGAAGAATTCTCGTGGTCTTCCCATTCATCCGGCGACTTCTCCCCGTCCCCGCCCGTTCCACATCGAGCCCGCGCCCTCTTTCAACCGAGCCAAGACCCTTCTCGTTTCAGGAGGCGTTTCCGACGATCATTTCAAAGCAGGCAGACCTCCACTAAAGAACAAGTTCGGCATTTCGTCAAGTTTCTTTTTTTCGGGCAGAGCTTCAAGATGCCCAAACGGCATAGAGAGAAATCGTATTTCACCGGGTCCTCGGCATCGAACAGGCGGAGCCGCGCCGTGACCTCCAGGGCGGTCCGCCAGGAGGGGGTCGGGCGGTCCGTCAAGCCGATGTAGCGGGCGATCCGGGAGACGTGCGCATCGAGCGGAATCACCAGTTTCGCCGTCGAGACTTCGCGCCAGAGACCAAAATCCAGGCTGTCCCCCCGCCGGACCATCCACCGCAGGAAGAGGTTGAGACGCTTGCAGGCGCTGCCGTCCCGGGGGGAGGGCAGAAAGTAGCGCACCCCTTGACCGGCGCCGGGGAGGCCGCCCGGATAAAACCTTCCGCGATCCAGCGACATCAGCCCCCCGACGAACCTCGAGAGGGCGGGACCGACATCGGGCTCCTCCGGCCGGTATCCGCGCAGGAAGAAATCCCCCAGCGATCCGGCTTCCTCCATCGCCTGGCGCATCCAGTAGAAAAGACAGGCGAGATCCTCTCCGGTGTTGAACCTGTGGCGGAATGGAATCAGCCGCTCCGCGTCGCGGGCCGGGTCGAACGCGCGGACGAATCCGGAAGGGGACTTCCCGTCCGCCTCCATCAGGGCCAGGAGCCGCTTGACGCTCCGCACGATCTGGTCCACCTGCCCGTAGGCCAGGGCGGCGGCGATGAATCCAACGACCTCCCGGTCCCGCGGCGTCCGGTATTGGTGGACAACCTCCAGCGGGTCCGGAGAGAGGCGGCGGATGTCGAAGGTCCGGTAGAGGTCCTCCAGTTGTCTTTTGAGAGGGGATCCCATCAAAGAGCTTTCGAATCCAGGCAAATGGTGACGGGTCCCTGATTGAGGAGGCGGACGTCCATCATCGCGCCGAACACCCCCGTCTTGACCGGGACCCCCTTGGCCCGCAGGGTCCGGATGAATTCCTCATAGAGCGGTTCGGCCCGGCCGGGCTTCGCGGCCGAGGTGAAGGACGGCCTCCTTCCCTTCCGGCAATCCGCGAACAGGGTGAATTGGGAGACCACCAGGGCCGAGCCCGCGATGTCCAGGAGGGAGCGGTTGAATTTTCCCGTCTCGTCCTCGAAAATCCGGAGATGGACGGTCTTTTCGGCCAGTCGGAGGACGGCTTCCTCCGTGTCTTCCTCTCCGACGCCCAACAGGATCAGAAAACCCGGGCCGATGGACGCCTCGACTTCTCCGTCCACGGTCACCGAAGCTTCACGGACCCTTTGCAAGACCGCGCGCATTCGCCTCTTTCGGTGCAGGGGTCCGTCGGCCGCGCCGCCGGCCGGGAATCAGTTAAGGGAGGCGAGCTCGCCCCGGAGCACGGTCGTCAACAGCTTCACATTTTCCCCGGGATCGTCGGCCTCGAGGATCCGCTGCTTCAACCCGAGCTGGATGCCCAGGATGGACCCCAGATAGTTGGTGATGTCCAGAGCGCTCTCCAGGAGACGGAGCCGGGCCAGGATGCCTGTGCGCACCTCGCTGTCCTGCCTGTAGAGGGTCCGCTCGAAGAGCCGCACCATCTCTTCTCCGGCCGCGCGAAGCTTCTCGGAATCCTCCCAGCCGGTCTCTTCCAGGACGTCCACTTCGGCGATGAGATACGGCTCCCGTTGCACGTAGTCCCGGACCCGGTAACGGCTGAGTCCCCGCAGGACGATGTCCATGTTTCCGCCGGGATGTTTGACGACTTTCGAAATCCGCCCAAGCCCCCCGACGTCGTAACACTCGATCTTCCCCTTCTCCCAACCCGGCTTCATCAGCATCATCCCCAGGTAGCGGTCCCCTTCGAGACAATCGGAGACCATCTTGCGGTATCGCGCCTCGAAGATGTGCAGGGGCAAAGAGGTGTTGGGGAAGAAAATGACGTTGGGCAGCGGGAATACGGGAATTCGGCGCGGAGGCGGACGCTCTTCCAATCGATTCCCCTCCCGGGGTTCATCAGGGACCATCACCACAAAGGTACGAGTGAAACGTCTGTCCGCCCTTCTATCCAGTATAGGGTGATGGAATCATCCCCTCAAATAATTTTCAGATCCATCGCCCCGCCTCGCGGCATGAAACGGAAATCCCCTCCCACCCCCGGCCCGGAGTTTGATATCCTCTCCCTTATCCTCTGAATCCGGATGAACCTCGCGGTCGGGCGAAAGAAGGAGAAACGATATGGGGCGTTTGAAGCGGCTTCAACACATCGGCATCAAGGTGTCCGATATCGAGCGCTCGATGGCCTGGTACCGGGACGTCCTGGGCCTGAAGGTCTCCGAGCGGCACAAACCGGGCGAAGCCCCCGGGTACCCCGGTCTGTGTCTGATGCGCTGCGAACGGGACCACCATCATGTGAACCTCATCCACTCACCCGAATGGGCGGGCCGAGAAAGCCGCGGCGACACCGGCGGCGAAGACAACCTCGACATCGGGGTCCACCACTTCGCCTTCGAGGTCGAGACCCGGGAGGACTTCGACGCCATGCTCGATGAGATGAAGGCGAAGGACGTGGAGATCGTCATGGGCCCCCTCAAACACAGCGCGACGCACCCCGACGGCGACGGCTCCTGGGGAGAGAACCGCTCTTTCTATTTCCTGGACCCGGACAAGAACCGCATCGAGTTCTTCTGCGAGATGCATCGGTTCGATGAATGAGGCAAGATTCTTGGGGGGACATTTTGAAAACTGTCCCCCCAAGACCCCCCTCGAAAACTTTCATTTCGCGATATGGCGCGGCCCTTGCGGGCCGCGCCATATCGCAGGAAAGAGTTTCATTGACCGGAATATGGGACCGCGCCTGAAAGGTTTCCTGATACGATCAAACCTCCAAGCGCGGGTAAGGCCAAGCCTCCGGCTTGGCCGCAGAAAGTTTTTCAGGGGGTCCAGGGGGACGGTTTTACAAAAAAGTCCCCCTGGTCTTCATCCTTCGTCTGTAAGAGGTTTTTCATGGACCGAGCGAAACTTGACGCCTTGATGGACGCCGAGGGTCTGGACGCCCTTCTGGCCTCCTCGCCGGAGAACGTCTACTACACCAGCCGGTTTCCGGTTCCGCTGACGGCGGGCAATCGCGGGCTTTCCCTTCTCCTTCGGACCTCCGAGGCCGTCGCCGTCCTCTTGCCCAAGGGGAGGGCGCCGATCCTCCTGTGCACCGTCGGCCTGGCCGGCCTGGCGGATGTCCACAGCCCCGGCATGGAGACGCGCCATTCCGGAACCGGGATGCATATCGATTGGCCCGAAGGGACCGAGCGCAAGGTCAACGCGCCGACGCCGGCCGAGAACCTCTCGGCCACGCTGAAGGAGCTGGGGCTGGACCGGGGCCGCCTGGGCATCGAGACGGCGCCCATCTCGGCGGTCACCCTCGGACACCTGCAAGCAAAGCTTCCGGACCTCTCCTTCGCCGACGCGCGGCCTACGTTCTTCAAGCTGCGGCAGGTCAAGACCCGGGCGGAGATCGGCCGGATGCGCCATGCGAACCGCGTGAACACGGCGGCCATCCGCGCGGCGCTGGACGTGATTCGCGGCGGCGCGATCGAACAGGACGTCCTGGAAGCGTTCAAGTCGAAGGTCAGGGAGATGGGCTGCGACTGGGAGTCGGCCGCTTTGGGCGCGGGCCCTCAGAGCGGGGAGTCCTACAACATCGCCGGGGATTATGTCTTGAGCCCGGGCGACGCCGTGCGCTTCGATGTCACCGCCGTTCACGAATTTTATTTCTCGGACCTGTCCCGATGCGCGGCCGTGGGCGATCCCCCGGCGGAGGTCCGGCGGCTTTACGACGCGCTCTTCGAAGCCCAGCAGGCGATGATGGCGGCCGGCCGGCCCGGCGTCCCCGCCTCCGAACTGTTCCGGATCGGCGTGGAGAAGGTCAAGGCCGCGGGATACGGACACTATGCGCGCGGGAACATGGGCCACGGCCTGGGCCTGGGCCACTATGAAGAGCCCTTTATCACGCCCGACAACGACACGCCGCTGGAGACCGGGATGACGCTGGCCATCGAGGCCCCCTACTATGTGGCGGGGCAGTACGGACTCAACGTCGAGAACAACGTCCTGGTCAGGGAGGCGGGGTGCGAAGTGCTGGACGACGACCTGTCGCTGGATCTCTTCCGTTGCGGTTGAGGGGAGTCGAGATCCCGAAAACCGGCTTTCCCGCGGACCGCTGAGAACTTCGACGCCTCCGGCGAGAATTTTTTCGGGAGCGAGGGGGGCGCGGATCACAAAAGGAAAGAATCATGAAAAAAGAAGTGATTCATCCGCCGGGCGTGGCCCGGGGGATCGTCCCGCATTCCCTGGGGATGGTGTTCGGGGACTTGATCTTCTGCTCGGGGCAGTTCGGCCTCGACCCCGAGACCGGCAAGCTGGTCGCGGGGGGGATCGGCCCCGAGACGCGGCAGTGCTGCGAGAACCTCAAGCGCATCCTCGACGCCGCCGACGCCTCCCTGGACAATTCCCTCAAAGCGACCATCTTCATGGCCGACGTCTCCGAGCTCATGGAGATGAACGAGGTCTTCAACGAATATTTCCCGGCCGAGCCGCCCGTGCGGACGACCCACGCCGTCCAAGGGCACGTCCACGGCGCGCGCGTCCAGATCGAGCTGATCGCCCACCGGTGAAAGAAGGGCGGCCGGGCGCGGGCCCGATGGGTTGAGGGGGAAACGCCCGCGAAGCCCTCAGAGTTCCCGCCCCACGCGCTCCCGAAGAACCCGAAGGGCCTGCCTGGAAGGCTCGTAATCGGGGTCATATTCCAAGGCCTTCTTGAATGACCGCGTCGCCTCCTCGTATTTCCCCTTCAGGACGAGCGCCCGTCCCATGTTGTGGTGTGCGAACTGATAGCAGCAGTACCGCGTGGCCCGCATGGCCTTTTTCAGATAGGGGATCGCCTCGTCCACCCGGCCCAGCGCCACAAGATACACGCCGATGTCGTTGTAGGGATTTCCGAAATCCGGGTCGAGGGGAATGGCTCTCTTGCACTCCGCGATGGCTTCCCGATAGCGTTCCAGCATGCTGAGGGACCAGCCCAGGAACGTATGGCCTTCCGCGGTGGGCTTGGCCGCGATGGATTTCCGGTATTCGGCGATGGCCATCGGGAATTGTCCCAGGTGGTGGTAGACGTATCCCCTCCGCCAATGATAGAGCGCTTTGACGTCGGGATCGGCCGTCTCCGTCTTCTCGGCCCGCGCCGACCGGCCCGGAAGCCACCCGACGATGAGGAGGATCAGGATAACCCTTCGGGCTTGAGCGTTTGTCATCCTCATCGGTCTTCCTCCACCCCGGCCCCGTCCGCCCCCGGAGGCCCCAGGCGTCCGCCGCGTGGGGCGTCACCCGGTTGGGTGCTCACCCGGTGGGGTGTTCGGCGATGAGCTGAATCTGGACGCCTTCGGTCTGATCCGGGTCCAGGAAGGCGATGCTGTATCCCCGGGGCGATTTCCTGCCCGGGCCGAACCCCTCCCGGAAGCCGATGCCGCGGCCCTCGATCTCGCCGCACGCCCCCTCGACGTCCCCCGCCGAGAAGGCCAGATGCGAAAGACAGGTCCCCCGCTGTTCGACCATTTCCGTGTAAAAGTGATCCGGGTCGTAGGGCTCGGTGATCTCGATCTGGATGTTGTCCAGGTGAAGGAAGGTGCACTTCGCGAAACCGGTGTCGGAGTGTTCTTTCTTCGCCACCTTGACGCCCAGGGCCTCTTCAAAGAGCCGGACAACCTTTTCCGTGTCGGCCGTGACGATTCCGATGTGGTCTATCCGTGAAAGCATGTCTCGTCCCTCGCCTTTGATTGCGTCAGCAGCGCCTCGGGGCGCCCCGCGCCTCGGAAGCGCGGAAGCGCCCCCCCGGTTTCAGTCCTCAACCACCACGCCCGTCCCGCTGACGCTGACCATGAGCATGTTCCCGCCCGAGCTCGTGCTTATGGTTTCGTAATCCAGGTCCACCCCGATGACCGCGTTGGCGCCGCGCGTGCGGGCTTGCTCTATCATCTCATCGACGGCCAAGTCTTTCGCCCGGCGCAGCTCCTCCTCGTACGCGGCGGACCGGCCCCCGACGATGTCCCGGATGCTCGCGAAAAAGTCTTTGAACACGTTCGCCCCCAGGATCGCTTCGCCGGTCACCAGGCCGATGTATCGGGCGATCCGCTTCCCCTCGATGTTCGGCGTTGTCAGGACCAGCATCGCTTTTGCTCCTCTCCATCCCCCCCCCGCCTCGATATCCGTGCGCGGCTTAGTTGGCCGCCCGCCGCCAGACCGCCGCGGCGGCCTTCCGGGCCTCATTCAAGACCGCCTTCTCATCCACGGACTTGACCTTTCCACCCTCCATCAGCACCTCGCCGTCCACCACCACGTCGGTCACGTCGCCGGGGCCGCACACCTCGGACACGGCCGCGGCCGGATCGTCCGACTCCACGAGGGGGGCCTTCGCCGGGTCGAGCGTGACCAGAATCAGGTCGGCCTTCTTTCCGATCTCGATGGACCCGACGCTTCCGAGAAGCCCGAGCGCCCTCGCCCCGTCCCGGGCGCCCATGCGCAGCGCCTCGGCCGGCCCCACGAGACCGCCGCTCTCCCCATCCAGCCGGGCCGAGAGAATGAACGCCCGCATGACGGCGAAGAGGTCATGGCCGATGCCGTTCGTTCCCAACACCAGGGGAACCTTGTTGCGAAGACACGCGGCCACCGGCGTGCGAACGCCCCGGGCGGCGTCGGCCCGCGAAGCCACGGCCAGCTGCGCCGCCGACTCGCGCAGGCCGCCGATCTCTTCCTCCTTCAACGCGCATCCGCCCGCGGCCAGGGTGTTGGACCGCAGGAGGTCCAGCCTGCGGAGGAATCCGAACAGGTCCCCCCCCGCCCGCGCGCGGAGCGTCTCGGTCTCCGCGGCGAAGGTCGCGAGGTGAAAATGCAGCCCGAGCTTTCGGGCCTCGGCCTCCCGGGCCACGGATTCCAGGGTCTCGTCCGAGCACACCGCCGGTGAATGGACGCCCAGGCGGGCCGTCACCCGGCCGTCGCCATCCGGGTCCAGCCCCTCGATCCGCGTGAGCGCCGCCTCCAACGCCGCCGCCCCGGCCGACGCGTCCAGCTTGGGCGCGGCCCCCGAAGCGGCGGAAACCGGGTCCGCCTCCGCCAAGGCGTCGGCCAGCACCACCCGCAGACCCGATTCCCGCGCCACATCCCCGAGGGCCGACGCGGCCCGGTCGAGAACGCCCACGCAGGTCACACCGCTCTTCAACGCCTCCAGGAAAGAGGCCCGGGCCAGGGCTTCCGTCTCCGCCGGATCGGCTTCGGTGAAGAGAAGCCTCGACGCCCTTTGCATGGCCGCCCGCGTGCCGGGCCCCTCCGGCAGGGCCTTGAGGAGGCCCCCCGCCACGTGGGCGTGGGCGTTGACGAGTCCGGGCATCACCACCTGCCCCCGGGCGTTCAGCGTTCGGCCTTCACCGAACCCCATCCGTTTGAGGTCGGCGGGTTTTCCCACCGCGGCGATCCGCCCGTCGCGGACGGCCACCGCCCCGCCGGGGAGGACCTCGCCGCCGGCATCCATGCAGAGAACCGTTCCGTTTTGAATCAGCAGGTCAGTCATGAGGCTCCTTGAATCTTGAAAAGTCATCCGAGGGAGTCGATTTCAACGGGGGCGGACGCCTTCCTCCGACGTCGGCCACAACATGCTGGCCAATCGGCCAGGCAGCGTCAAGCGGGCGTCGGGATCGGGATAAAAGGAAAGATCGCCGGGAAACATCGGTTGCCCGCTCAAGCGCACGCACAGTTTCGGCCGTCGGAGACGCCGCAGCCGGTTGACCTTCCGCCGTCATGGGATAAAATAGCCTGTATGGGTCCAGAGCGGACGGATGGTGTGCGTACCGCGGGGGACCTCAAACCACAGATTCATCCGAAGGCCGCGCAAGGGGCGGGGCCGCTGGCGCGCCTTTGGAGAGCGAGAGAGAAAAGACCATGGTCATCGCCGCCTGGATCGTCGTAGGTCTCGTCATCGCGTTGTTGTTCTACCGGTCGCACCTGCAAACGAAGCGTCTTCAGGACGCCATCGAGCCTTTGGAGGACCGACTCGCCGGCATCGCCGCCGAAACCTCAACACAGTTGGCCGCCCTTCGGGAAGAGGTGAAAGCGCTGAAGCCCGCGCCCGCGGAGAGCGCCAACGGGAAGGGGCCCTCGGAAGAAGACGAAAATCTGAAGGTGAAGTTCCAGTCCTTCCTGGACGACGAGATCAACCCGGCCGTGGCGGCCCACGGCGGAATCGTGACGCTCATCGACATCCAGGATCACGTCGCGTTCGTCCAGATGGGCGGCGGCTGTCAGGGGTGCGGAATGGTCAACGTGACGCTGAAGCAGGGAATCGAGACCAGAATGAACGAGATGATGCCCGAGATCAAAGAGTTGGTGGACACCACCGACCACCGCGGCGGCGCCAACCCCTACTACCAGCCCGGCAAGGGGGAATCACCCCTGATGTGAACCGGCCCGGGCCGGGGACGGCCGGGGGGGGGAGGGGGGTGCGGGCGACGCCGCGCCGGGACTCGGCTTGCCGATCTGTCTCCCGCGTCCAAACCCCGGGGCCGACCCTCTTCCGCGGGCTCCGTTTTCATTGCCGACCCATCTCCGAGGCTCCCTTCCGCGCCGCTTGATCTCCGCGAAGGACGAGGATCTCGATGCCTCGGGTTCTCCTTCTGCTCCCCACCACATCCTACCGGACCACCGATTTCATGGAGGCGGCCCGCAAGCTGGGGGTCGAGGTGGTGGTGGGGTCCGATCTTCCCCAAGTCCTCGCCGCACACACGCCCGGCCGCACCCTCACCCTCGATTTCGGGGATTCGGAAGGCGCGGCCCGGGAGGTCTCGCTGTTCTCCCGGACGTATCCCCTGGACGCGGTGATCCCCGTCGACGACGACACCGCCCTGGTCGGGGCGAGGGTTTCCCGGGCGCTGGGGTTTCCGCACAATCCGGTGGAAGCCGTCATGGCGGCGCGGGACAAGCACCGGTTCCGCCAAAGGCTGGCCGAGGCCGGAATCCCCTCTCCCGGGTTCGAGCTGTTCTCGGTCCGGGACGATCCGTTGGAAGCGGCCGCCGACATCGCCTATCCCTGCGTCATCAAGCCGGTCTTCCTCTCGGCCAGCCGGGGGGTCATCCGGGCGGACGGCCCGGAGGCGTTCGTCGAGGCGTTCCTTCGGGTCAAGGCCCTCCTGGAAGATCCCGAAATCGCTTCCCGGGGACGCGAGGCCGCGACGAAGATCCTGGTCGAGGATTATCTCCCCGGCCGGGAGGCGGCCCTCGAGGGGATGCTCACGGGGGGCCGGCTTCGCGTCCTGGCGCTGTTCGACAAGCCCGACCCGCTGGAAGGCCCCTTTTTCGAGGAGACGATTTACGTGACGCCCTCCCGCCTGCCGGCGGATGTCCGGGAGGCGATCTCCGATTGCGCCGCGCGCGCGGCGGAGGCCATCGGGCTCCGGGAGGGGCCCGTCCACGCGGAGGTCCGGATCAACGGCCGGGGCGTTTGGCCCATCGAGATCGCGGCCCGGTCCATCGGCGGGTTATGCTCCCGGACGTTGCGTTTCGGGACCGGGATTTCCCTCGAGGAGCTGATCCTCCGCAACGCCCTGGGGGGGGAAGGGGGGGGGGAGGGGGGAACGGAAACCGAGTCCCTGGAGCGGGAAGGCCGGGCGGCCGGGGTCATGATGATCCCCATCCCCCGGGCCGGGAGGCTCGATGAAGTCCTCGGCATGGAGGAGGCCCGCGCGGTCCCCGGCATCGAGGACGCGGTGATCATGATCCCCACCGGACAGACGGTCCGCCCCCTTCCGGAAGGGTCGAAGTACCTGGGCTTCCTCTTCGCCCGGGCGGACGCCCCCGCCGAGGTCGAGGCCGCGCTGCGCGAGGCCCACGGGCGGCTCGACATCCGCATCACGCCCGTCCGCGAATCAGCGGCCCACCCGGGTTTCTCACCAACCTAAACGCCGGAACGGGGCAGGTCGATTGAACCGGTCGGCTTGCAATCATCGGCCCAACGGACGGGCGCCGGCCAAATCCCGGCATTGTGTTCCCCATGGGCCTGATCGAGATCCGCGAAACGCGATATGACTTGATGGCGGACCCGCCGGCGAAATCGTCGGCGGCGCGGGGAAGCATTCAATACGAGAAGTGGTATTGAGATTGGGCCTCGATAAGATGCCGTCTCCCGAGCTCACACCGGCAGGCCCTTCCAGCCGATGACGACGCTCCAAAGGCCCAACAGGATGAGGACGACCCCGGCCACGAGGGTCATGCGCGGCGCATGCCTTCCCACCCGCGAGAGCAGATCCGAGGCCCGCTTCGAGGCCGCGAGGACCAGGAACGGCGCCGACAGGGCGAGCCCGAAAAGGCCGAGGGAGAGAAACCCCTTCCCCATGCCCGCCACGCCCGCCTGCCCCAGAAGGGCCAGAAACAAGGGGGCCGCGCAAATCGGCGCGCTCAGGCCGAAGAGGATCCCCATCGGCAGCGCGAGACCGGATTTTTTTTCGATCCAGCCCCGCGGGTCCCCGGCGGGAAGCCGCAACAGGCCGAAGTGAACCCCCAGCGCGGCCAGTCCGAGAAGGATGTAGATCCCCCCGAGCCCCGCGCTGTAGAGGTAAGAGCCCTTCGCGATGGATTCCCCCGCCCAGGCGACGCCGCCGCCCAGAAGCCCGAGGAAGAGCGAACGGATCAGAACGAAGGTGAGGGCGTGGCGGACCCGCTCCGCGGCGGGCCGGTCCAGAAGATAAGCGAGAAATACGAAGTTCGCCCCCATCGAGCAAGGCTCGACAAAACCAATCAGGCCGAACCCCAGGGGGACGCCCACGAACTGAACGGCCTCCCACATCTTTTCAGACCTCCGCCGGAAACCCGCTCCGCTCCAACGCCCGGAAAACCTCCTCCACGTCCTCCTCCCCTTGGATGAGGACTTCGACCCGCTTCGTCTTCACGTCTCCCTCCACCTTGTGGACTCCGGGGATCGGTTCGAGCGCCCGCTCGATGGCCGCGAGGCATCCGCCTCAGTGCATGCCTTTCACGGTGACGGCAAGCAGGCGGGCGTCGCCGGAGACGAAAGACCCGGCCGACGCCGGAGCGGGCCTGAGGGCCAACGCCCCGGAATCGACTCTCCTTCCCGCTCCACGGGGGATAAGCCTCCCGCCGAATGAGTTCAACAGCACGGCGCTGACGCTGGCCGCCATGGCGATCATGGCCATGACCGGGTGGACGATCCCCGTCATCGCCGCCGGGACGCCGACGCCGTTGAAGGCGAAGGCCAGGACGACGTTCTGGACGGTCTTGCGGAAGCTGCTCTTGCCGATGGCGTATGCGTCCATCGCGCCGCCCAGCCGGTCGCCCATGAGGACGACATCGGCGGATTCGATGGCGATGTCCGTCACCGCGCCGATGGCGATCCCCACGTCCGACTGCATGAGGGCGGGCGCGTCATTGATGCCGTCTCCGACCATGGCCACGCGATGGCCTTGACGCTGAAGCTCCCGCACCCGCTCGGCTTTCTGATCGGGGAGCACTTCGGCCAGGACCTCCGATATGCCGACCTGAGCGGCCACCGCATTCGCCGTCCGCCGGTTGTCGCCGGTGATCATGACCGGCGCCAGACCGGCCGCCTTCATTCGGGCGACCGTCTCCGCCGCGTCATCTTTCAAGGTGTCGGCGATGGCGAGGATCCCCGCCGCCCGCCCGTCCTCGGCCACCCCGACGACGGTTTGGCCCCGGCCCTCCATCTCTTCCACGCGCGTCCGGAGCGCGCCCAGGTCCACGCCTTCCTCCGCCAGAAAGCGGGGGCTGCCCACCCGGACTTGTCTGCCCTCCACCGTCGCCTTGATCCCCTGTCCGGGCAGGGCCTGGAAATCCCGGGCCTCCGGATAACCCGCCGCCGCCGCCCGCTCCACAATGGCCCGGGCCAGGGGATGCTCCGAAGGGCGCTCGGCCGCCGCCGCCAGGGCCAGGACGCGTTCTTCCGGGAAACCCTCCGCGGCCGCGATATCCACCACCCGGGGCCTCCCCCGGGTGAGGGTGCCGGTCTTATCCAGAACGACCTTCCGCACGTCCTTGAAGACCTGGAAGGCCTCGCCGGAGCGCATCAAGACACCCTTCTCGGCCGCTATCCCCCCGCCCCGGATCATCGCCAGGGGCGTGGCCATCCCCAGGGCGCAGGGATAGCCCATCACCAGCGTCGCCAGCGCGGCGAAGACAGCCCGGCCGAAGTTGGGCTCTCCAATCACCAGCCAGGACCCGAAGGTCCAAAGCGCGAACGCCGTCCCCGCAGCGATGAGGACCCCCGGGACGAACCATTTCAGGACGCGCTCGACCAGTTGCAGGACCCCCGGCTTAAGCGCCCGGGCCTCCTGGATGGAGCGCGCCACCCGCTGGAGGAAACTCTCTTCGCCAACTTTCGTGACCCTCACCAGGAGCGTTCCGGTCTGGTTCACAGAGCCGGCGATGACCTCATCGCCGGCGGTCCGCTCCACCGGGATGGACTCCCCCGTCACGAGACTGTTGTCCACCCCGGAAAGGCCCTCCACGACCACGCCGTCCACGGGGACGCCTTCGCCGGGACGGATGCGCACGAGGTCGCCCGGGCGAACCTCCTCGACGGGCGTCTCCTCCTCCTTGCCGTCGCGCACGACGCGGGCCGTCGCGGGCCGGAGGTCCATCAGCTTCCGGATGGCCCGGGAGCTCTTCGTCCGGACCACCGTGGAGACGTACATCGAGAGGACGTGATAGGCGGTGATGAAGACCGCGGCCCCCAGGAAGTCTCCCGTGGGCCAGGGCGCCTTGAAGAACCCGACCGCGCCCCCCGCCAGGCCGCCGAAGGCGCCGAACTCCATGAGGATGTGCTGGTTCAGGATGCCCCGGCGCAGCGCGGCCCAGGCCATCTTCAGGATGGAACGGCCCACGCCGAAGACCATTCCCAGGGCGAGGGCGAGCATCGCCCACTTGAACCATGGGTGCCGGACGCCCAGCCACATCGGCGTCATCAGACCCAGGGAGGCCGCCATGAACACCGCCGTCACCGCAAGCAGGTTTCTGTGCCGGCGGACTTCGGCCTCTCCTTCTTCGAAGGAAAAAACCTTTCGGGGGTCCCGGACGGTGTACCCCATGCTCGTCAGGGTGTCTTCGATCTCGGCGGGCGCCGCCTCCTCCGGGTCGTACCGGACCAGGGCCTCTTCGTGCGACAGGCTCACGGCGACCTCGCCCACGCCTTTCATGCGGGCGAGGGCCTTGTGAATGCTATCGACGCAGAAGGAGCACTGCATCCCGCCGATTTTCAGGTTGAGCTTTTCCATCGGCTTCCGTTCGGCTTCCGTCATCACCGCATCCCCCCGGACATTGAATATAAATCCCGTACCGACATACGGGGTCAAGGGGAAATTCGCGCGGCGGGGTATTTTCCGGATTTCATCGGTGAGGGCGAGGCAAAACCGGCTTCGCCCCTGATGACCGGCGAGAAGTCCCGGGGGGGGAGAGGGAGGGGGGGGCGGAATCGCGGGGGTGAGCGACAGCAAAACAATCGGGTCCTGAAAAATGCGGGTCATGACGGATTCCGGTCAAAGATCCGCCCGGCCTGCCTTCGCCGCGACCCCCTCATCCTTCACGATATCGCCATCGGACAGGTGGATGACCCGATCGGCCTTTTGCGCGATTCGCTCATCGTGCGTCGCGACCAGGACGGTCTGCTCGCCGGCAAGCGAGGTGAGCAGCTCGACAATCGCCGCTCCGGTCTTCGTGTCGAGGTTCCCGGTCGGCTCATCGGCCATCACGAGCGTCGGGCGGTTGACGAGCGCCCGGGCGATGGCTGACGCGCTGCTGCTCGCCGCCGCTGAGCTGACCCGGCCGGTGGCGCATCCGGCCGGCCAGGCCCACGCGCTCCAGAAGCTCCGCGGCGCGCCGGCGAACTCCGTCGGGAGAAGGACGTTTTCGAGGGCGGTCAGGTTCGGAATCAGGTTGAAGCCCTGAAAGACGAAGCCCACGTTCCCCCGCCGGAAAGCGGTCAGGCGGGCGGGCGTCAGTCGATGAAGGTCCTCCCCCGCGACGTTCACCTCGCCCTCGCCGGCCTGGTCCATCCCGCCGATGATATGCAGGAGGGTCGATTTTCCGCTGCCGCTGGGACCGATGAGGCCGATCACCTCGCCCCGATGGATGACGAGATCGATCCCCCGGAGGGCCTCGACAACCGTCGTCCCCAGGCGGTAGCGCTTCCACACGCGGCTCAGCCGGACCACGGGGCCGGCTCTCGGGGAGGGGGGGGGGAATCAGCCATGTCGCAGGGCCTCGACCGGGCTCAGCCGGTAAGCGCGATATAGGGCATAAAGGCTGCCGAGGAAACCCACCGCGGCGGCGGCGATCACAAGGGCGAGGATCAATCCGGCGGATACCGAGTAGCGCAAGATCATGTTGTCCAAGAGGCTTTCCCCGTACTGGCCGGGCAGATAGACCCCCAGGGTCGCGCCGAAAAAGGCCCGGCCGAGGGCCGGACCGAACGAGACATACAGCATCCCGCCCAGGGCCGCGCCCATCCCGGCGATCAGCGATGATTCCGCGATGACAATGACAGCCATGTCTTTTGTGGACGCGCCAATCGCTTTGAGCGTGCCCAACTCGCGGATGCGTTCATCGGCGGCCAGGAGCATGGCAAAGAGAACAATCGCCCCGGAGAGAATCACCATGCCCGCGACCCAAATTCGCCCGATGCGCCGCATCGTCGCGAGGGCGGCCGACATGAACCGGGCGCCGTCTTTGCGCGTCCCTACGTCGAGCTCGGGAAACTTCGCCCGGATGGCTTTGGCCACGGTCGGCACGTGATCAACCTGATCCACTCGAACGAACAGCTTGGAGATTTTGTCCTTGACGCCATAGTGGCGTTGGAAGGTCTCATAGGGGAGAAACATCTGGTTGTCGCCGAAGGCGTAACCGCTGGTGAAAAGCCCCGCGAGACGAAAGGGCCGGCCGCCTATGGTTCGCATCCCCGTCTGAATCACCCCGGGCTCGCCATCGTGCAAAGGGGCCTTGACGAACACCGTTTCACCGGGCCGGAATGTTTTCGGCGTGATCCCCATCTTCCGGGCATAGGCGACGCCCAAAAGGGCGATGTCCTTTCCCTCATCGTCCGAAGTCAGGTCTCGTCCGGCGACGATTTCCACCTGTCCCACTTCGCCATGGGTGGCGAGACGGCGCGCGTCGCCCGGCCGCACACCGGTGTGAAGGGTCATGTAGTAACCCCCGATCGGCTCGATGGCCACAAGGTACGGCTCAACTTTTACGACATGATCCATCTGTGCGATCCGGCTTTCGGCTGAGGCGGGCAGCAACCGATTCAGACCGCCCGCCTGGTTGACATGTCCAAAGGCCGCACGGGCCCGGACCTGGATCAACGTGGCGGTCCCCCTGCCCAGATGGCGGACCTGCGTGTCCAAGGCGCTGGATATGGCGAGCATCATCAAGACGGACAGGAACATTGGCGCGGTGAGGGCGAGGACCCAAATCGTGCGTCCTTTCGCGCGCCAGAGGTTGCGCCAGGCGTAGTGCAAAAGGAATTTCCGGAACATTACCGGGTCACTCTTCACGCAGGATGACAGCCGGATTGAGCCGGCGGCTGCGGAGGATGGGATAGAGACTCCCCACCGCGCCCAGCAACAAGCACGTCAGAAGAATGACCGCAACGGTCAGCGGAGGCAAAGGGGTGCGGATCAATCCGAACTTGATGCTCGTCCAACTTCGCGCGTAGATCGCCAGCCCGAGCCAGGAGACGGCCAGGCCGCCCATCCCGCCGAGCGTCGTGAGAAACACCGACTCCGCCAGGAGCCGTACGGCGATCACCGAATTCGAGGCCCCCAGCGCCTTTTCCACGCCAATTTCGCGTTGCTGGTCACGGAAGGCCAACACCATGGCGCCGATGACGACCAGGGCGCCGGCGATCAGAAATAACAGCGCGCCCGTCCGCGTCGCCCCGGAGATGCCGGCGAGAAATCGCTGGGCAATCTTTACCGCCGGCCGATTCGTCACAACATCCGCCTGGCCGGCCAGCTTGATGCGCAAGGCATCGGCCGTCTTCTCCGCCTCAGCCGCCGAGGAAGCCCGAACGACAATGCGGGACAGTCCCGCCGCGTTGAATCGCCGCCGCATCGATTCAAACGGAAGAAAGACCTGGCCATTCACAAAACCGTTGCCGCCGTCGAACAGACCGATGACCCGCCACGTTTTGTCCCGGATTGTGACGATCACCGGATGGTTCAAGGTAGACGGATCGATCCCTTGGCGGCGCGCCGCCTCCAAACCCAGGACGGCCACAAGCTTGTCCGCCTCATCGGCTCGGAAGACGCGCCCGGCGGCCAGGCGCTCACTCATGGACTCGGGATCGCCCACCGGCCGAAGAGGCGAGCCCGGCCGAACGCCGACATAAAATACCGTTCGGTCACCCTTGAACTCCCGGCTTATGAGATACGGGTCCACTTGGACATTCGCGTAGAGCTTCCGGATTTCGCCCTCAAGACCAAAAGCCAGCGGCCGGGAGCGCCTGCCGCCGAGCCCCAGAGAGCCAATCGGACGAACGTCAATGGATGATTCCAAGGCCCCTTCCAACTCGGCGAAACGTTCCGCCGAGAAACGATTGATGACCGCCATGACGGTGAACAGGCCGATCACAAGGGCGAGAAAAATCGAAACGAGACCGGTGCGGAACGGCCTCCGCCGGAGATTGAGAAGGCTGCGCTTGAGCCAGGCGGGCATGGCGTCACTCCCGGACCGCGCGTATCGCGCCGTAATAGGCGTCCACCGGCTCGCCGGTCTGGTCGTTATCGGTGAAGAGGCTGATCATCTTTACGCGCTCCGGCGGGTTCTTGCCGCTTTCCGCCACCAGGCCAAGGGCCGTTTTGGGGTGATGACGGCTCACGACGACGGAGCCGGACAGAAGGATGACCTTCACACTCTGAAAACCCTCTTCGCATCCACAATACTCACACATGACTTCCCCCTTTCCGACGGGAATTTTCCCCAACGGTCTCGTCCGACGGCCGCACGCAGCCACTGGTCTCCCAGGTGCAGTCCTCACCGTTAGTCCAGCCACGTTTGCGGACTCGCCGATAGAAAACCCTCGGTCCTTCATCCCTTCCCTCCTCCGCTGAGATCATTGAATATAGAATCTCCAGCCACTATCAGGTTGCGGAAAAACGATCTTGCTCAGGACCGTTGGAGCGATTCGTATGCTCATCTATCGTGATGATAATTGTTGTAGGGGAGGGCCTTGCGCCCTCCCGCTTTTTGCGAGGAGAGGATAACCCATTGATTGTTCGACTCTTCCTTCGATGGCCCATCGAGCCTACAAGGGAGCCCGCAAGGGGCTCCCCTACATCCTGAAAGTGGGACGTTTAGGAAATCCGTTGCGCCGGTCCCAATTTCGGGAGTTTTTCCGCAGCCTGCTAGTGCCCTGATTGAGAAATTCGTTGATGAACTCAAGGAAATTCGTCTGCCAATTGAGGCCGGGCTGGAAGCCCGGCCTACCGAGCAGTGGGGCCATTTGCAAACGCCGAAGCCGGGCGGGCATCTTGCCCGCCCGGCTTCGGCGTTTGGCGACCGGACGCATTGAGCCCTCCTGCTCATCTCAGGTGCTCCTGAGCACGGATCATCGCCGGCATTATTCAACGAATTTATCAGACAGAACACTAGAGATTCACCCCCCCATATCTTTTTTTCAAGGGGGAAAATCTCCGACAAGCCGTATCACGCCCTTCACGCCATCCGGCGGGATCTTGTTCGCGGGACCCAATTTATGTCAGCATGGAGCTCGCCATTTCATTCACAGGGTTCAAGACAGGGAGATCCGCCATGCAAGCGCCCCTTTTCACGTCCTTCGACGAGAAGGTGTTTCCCGACCATTCGGCGATCATCGTCGTGGACGTCCAGAACGACTTCTGCGCCACCGACGGCTGGATGGGGAAGGGCGGCCGGGACCAGCCGCTGGAGGACATTCAGGAGATGGTCCCTCGCCTGGAGAAGTTCATCGACGTGGCCCGGGCGCACGGCGTCCAGGTCGTCTGGATCCGCTGCGCTTACGATGACGTATTCATCGGGAACAACCAGAAGGAAAGGACGCAGCGGCGGACGCACAACCGCGCCCCGTGCCTCTCGGACACCTGGGGACAGGAATTCTACATTTTGAAGCCAAAGGAGAGCGAGGTCATCGTCACGAAGCACCGCTATGACGCCTTCGAAGGGACGAATCTCGACGTGGTCCTCAAGTCCAACGGCATCCACACCCTGCTCATGACCGGCTGCACGACCGAGTGCTGCGTCGAGTCCGCCTCGCGCCACGGCTTCTTCCTGGGCTACTATGTCGTCCTGGTCGATGACTGCTGCGGCACGTTCGACCCGGCCCTTCAAGAAGGGACGAAGCGGATCATCGACGAGTACTTCGGCGTGGTCTCCACGGCGAAGGAGGTCCAGGCGTCCTGGGAGACGGTGGCGGATGAGCAGGCCGCGGTGGCGGGCGCGTCATAGGCGGAGGGCCAAACCCGACCGGGGAACCGCTCCAGGTGAGGCGGTCCGGACGGACAAAACCTCGATCAACACGTCAATCCCCTTATGGGCGCCGGGTCTTCTCGCCGGAAGGCTTCAGCCCCCGCTGATCAGGAAAAGCGGAAGGTGGACGGCTTCCACCCTGAAAACGGGGGTTAGGCTTTCATGCGCTGATTGCTCCTCTTCATTAATCGCCGCGCCGGAAAATTCTTTCACGGGAGGGTCCGCTCTTGCTTGATCTGCTTCTGCGAAACGCGAAGCTCGTCTTTCCCCGCGAAGACGTGCGGGACGGCGCCATCGGCGTGAAGGACGGGAAGATTGCGGGGGTGCATCTGGACGGGCAAACGCCCGAGGCCCGGCGGACGCTCGACGTGGCGGGCAGGGCGCTTCTGCCGGGCATCATCGACCCGCACATCCACCTGGGCGTCCGCGGCGACCGATACGACGAGGAATGCCTGACCGAAACGCGGGCGGCCCTCAAGGGCGGAATCACGACGGTCGGCTGCTTTCTTCGGGAGAAGGGCTCATACGTCGGCAAGGTCGAGGATTTCGCGAAACGGGCGGAAAGCCGGATCTTCACCGACATCCTCTTTCACCTGGTGATCCTGGAGCCCGCGCAGATCCCGGACATCCCCATGCTGGCCGAACGGTACGGGAATCCGGCGTTCAAGTTCTACCTGCACGGCATCCCGGAAATCCCCGTCATGGACCCCGACAATCTCATAAAGGGATTCGAGGTGATCGCCGGATTGCCCCGGCCCGGATTGGCCTGTGTCCACGCGGAAGATCACGAGATGTGCGTGGAAGGAATGAAGCGGCTGAAGGCGGCGGAAAACTCCACGGACCTCGCCGATTGGATGAGCGCCTCCCCCGACGGCGCGGAGGGGAAGGCCGTCCGGTTCCTTGCCGCCGCCGCCCAAAAGACGGGAGCCCGCGTTTACATCGTCCATCTCTCCTCCGCCCCGGGCCTGGAAGCCGTCCGGGAGGCCAAGGCAGCGGGCGCGCCTCTCTTTTGCGAATCGACTTCGACGTACCTGTTCTTCGAGACCACCGATCCGGCGGGGATGATGCTCAGACGCCAACCACCCGTCCGGACCCCCGCCGCCCGGGCCGCCCTCTGGACGGGCGTCGCCGACGGCGCCATCGAGACCCTCGGGACGGACAACGTGACGGCCAACGCCGAGGAGAACAACTTCACCGGGACGTTCCGGGAGAATCGGGGGGGGATGCCGTGCCTTCCCTGGCACACGCCCCAGATCCTGCATATGGGAATCCACGAGCACGGCCTGCCGCTCCCCCTCCTGGCCGACCGGATGAGCCGCCGCCCGGCGGAAATCTTCGGCCTCTACCCCCGCAAGGGTTCCTTCGAGATCGGCGCGGACGGCGACCTGGTCGTCATCGACCAGGATTTGGAGAAGGTGGTCCACGGGGCCGACGGCGGCTCGCGCGCGGAATTCACGCCTCTGGAAGGACGGACGCTGAAGGGCTGGCCGGTGACGGTGGTGAAGGGCGGCGAGGTGGTTGTAGAGGAAGGCGAGCTGGTCACAGACCCGGGGATTGGAAACTGCTTGAACAAAATCCCGGATTAGGCAAATTCGCGGGGGGCGCTTTTTGTAAAGCGCCCCCCCCACCACCCCCCAGCAAAACTTTCTGTGGCCAAGCCTACGGCTTGGCCTTACCCGTGCATGGGGGTTCAATGCTTATACCTCGATTTTCCGGCGCGGACCCAGAAGCCATTTCAAGCTCTTTGCGCAAGAGGGCCGCCCAGTAAGGGCGGCCCTCTTGCGCCTCATGAAAGTTTTCGAGGGGGTATTGGGGGACAGTTTTCAAAATGTCCCCCAAGGTCTTAGCCCTTGACTCTATGACATCCAGATTTCCGGTGTCTCGCCTTTGGCGGGGCGGACGATGCCTTGTTCCGTGATGATTGCGTCCACCAGCCGGGCGGGGGTGACATCGAAGGCCGGGTTGAAGACGCCGATGCCTTCGGGCGCGACACGCCGGCCCGCGAAGTGCGTGACCTCATCGGGGCTGCGCTCCTCGATGGGGATGCCCTCGCCGGAATCCAGCGAGAAGTCGATGGTCGAGGTCGGCGCGGCCACATAAAAGGTGACGCCGTTCTCCCGGGCCAGAACGGCCAGGGAGTACGTGCCGATCTTGTTGGCCACGTCGCCGTTGCGGGCGATGCGGTCGGCGCCCACCACCACGCAGTCCACCTTGCCCCGGTTCATGCAATGGCCGGCCATGTTATCCGAGATCAGCGTCACGGGGATGCCTTCCCGGTGAAGCTCCCAGGCCGTCAGCCTCGCCCCCTGCAGGAAGGGCCGGGTCTCGTCCACGAGGACTTCCGCAATTTTGTTTCGGGCGTGGGCCGAGCGGATGACGCCTGCCGCCGTTCCGTATCCGGCCGTGGCCAACGCGCCCGCGTTGCAGTGGGTCAGGACCCGTGCGCTCTCTGGGAGAAGCGCCGCGCCGTGATCGCCCATCCGGCGGTTCATGGCGATGTCTTCAGCATGCATTCGATGGGCCAGTTGAAGCAGACCTTCGGCGATCTGTAAGGGCGTCCGGCCTTCGGCCGACGCCGCGCGGGCGGAGTCCAGACAGCGCTTGATGGCCCAGAACAGGTTGACCGCCGTGGGGCGGGTTTCCCCGAGGGTCTTCCCGGCGGATTCCAGGTGTTGGAAAAACCCGGGGGCGTCCGATCCTTGTATTTCCCGTGCGGCCAGGGCCATGCCGAACGCGGCGGTCACACCGATGGCCGGCGCGCCGCGGACGACCATGCTTCGGATGGCCTCGGCCGTCTCCAAGTGGCTCGTGCAGCGGACGTAAGTTTCCTCCAACGGCAGCTTGCGCTGGTCGATGAGAACGAGCGCCCCGTCTTCAAACGCGATGGTTTGGACCATTCCGTAGCCTCCACCCTGGATTTCTCACAACGATTCCATTACAGGCCCGTGTAGGAATCGGTCATTGGATTGTTGGCCAGCGGATCGATGGCGGGTGCAGAGCCCCGCCCCTACACCGGATTCGATGGTAGGGGCTCTGAAATGTAGGGGCGGGGCTCTGTACCCGCCCCTCAAGGACAGGGTATTCCACTCGCCTCGGTTTCCATCTTTCGGACAATCAGTTGATCTTCAAAGAATTTCTCGAATGGACACCCCTGAACCGTCCTTCCTGGCGAAAATCGCGGGCTCAAGGATTCAAATCAAAAAAATCAAATCTTCAGCGCTTCTCGAATCCGGCGCGCGTCGACGCCTTCCACCCGGACCCGCTTCTCACGGCTTTTGTAGCCGGAGACAATGGCGAGCTGTCGGGGCCGAACCCCCAGGGCGTCGGCGAGGGCCCGGATGCACTGTCGGTTGGCGGCGTTGTCGACCGGCGGCGCGGTCAGACGGACGGGAAGAACACCCTCCCCGGCCGGCCCCACGCACACCTTCGAGGCCCTGGGATGGACCCGGACCCTGAGGAGGATGGCGCCGTCCGGCGTCTCCTGGAGGAACGACGGCGAGACGTCCGCGCGGGACATCTCAGTCGTCCGCTCGGTGGTCGCTCTGGAGGAACATGGAGAGGGAAGCCTCGGGACCCGACGGCCCCAGCGCCTGTTCGGCTTTCAGCGGCGAGGAAGAACCCGCCTCACGACCCTCCACCTTTCGGGGCTTCCCCGGGGGTGGATTTTCGGAGGCGCCGGGGCCGGCCCCGATTGAGGGGTGTGCTTCGTTGACCGAAACATCGTTCCTCTCTTCCGCCTCCAGCATGCGCAGATGCGTCTCCATCATCGAGCGCATGTTCAGCATCAGTTGTTTCTTCCTGCGCGCCAGGGCGGCCAGATCCTCCCGGGCCCCGGAGGCGGCTTCCTTCATGGACCCGATGATCTCACTGCCCTTGGAGCGCGCGTCGCGGATGATCAACTCCGCTTCCTTCTTGGCGTTGACCGAAATGTCTTCTCTGAGCGTTTGGGCGGCGAGGAGGGTTTTTCTGACGCCGGCCTCGTTCACGCCCAGCTCTTCGACTTGCATCTCCAGCTTCTTTTGCCGTTCTTTTAACCGGTCGTTTTCCCGCACCATGTCTTCCAGCTCATCGGCCACCATTTCCAGGAAGGTGTCCACTTCCCGGGGATCGAAGCCCCGGAATTTGACTGAAAATCGCTGCTGGCGTATGTCGATGGGGGCGATTTTCATCCATCTGCCTCCTTGCCTCGGAATCCGGCCGGACCGCCGCTCGGCGGACGCCGTCCACTCCATCTCCTATTGTAGGCTCGCCGCCATTTGTTGCAATGATCTCACCACAAATATTTGCAGGAAATAAACGGCCAACATCACCACAATGGGGGAGATGTCCAGGCCCAGACCGGGCGGCATCTTGTAACGGATGGGGGCCAGGACCGGTTCCGTAAAGCGGTCCAGGATTTCGGCGACGGTCTGCATGAGGATTCGGACTTGGTCATTCGACGGGAGGTCCCCGACCCACGAGAGGATGACCCGGATGATGACCATCCAGAGAAAGATGTTGAGAATCCAATCAAGGATGAAGGCGACGGCCCCCAGAAGATTGCCCAGGACAAACATACCTTTCCCCTACCCCTTTCTTCCCAGCTCTCTGGACCGCAACGTCGCTGCCTCGACCGCCCGGATGAGAGCGCTTCTCAGCCCGCCGTCTTCCAGGACGGCGAGCCCCTCGATGGTGGTGCCGCCCGGAGAGGCCACCTGGTCTTTGATGCGCCCCGGGCGCTCGCCGGCTTCCAGGATCATGGCCGCCGTCCCGGCGACGGTCTGCGCCGCGAGCATCAAGGCGGTCTCGCGGGGAAGCCCCATGAGGACGCCCCCGTCGGCCAGGGCCTCGATGACCACCGCCGCGTAGGCCGGGCCGCTCCCGGAAAGCCCGGTCACGGCGTCCATCTGGGCCTCGTTCACCACGATGGCCCGTCCGACCGAAGCCAGCAACCCGACCACCGTCTCGACATCCCGTCCGCGCGCGCGCTTCCCCCCGGCGACGCCGGCCGCCCCCCGCCCCACCAGTGCGGCCGCGTTCGGCATCACGCGGACGACGCGCCCCTTTCCGCCGAGCCGTTCCTCGATCTTTCCCGTCGGGACGCCCGCCATGATGCTCACCACCAGGCAGGAATCTTTCAGGCCGGGCGCGACGGCTTCCAGGGCCTCTTCCATGTTCTGGGGCTTGACCGCGAGGAAAACGATGTCCGCCCGCGCGGCGGCTTCGGCGTTATCGGATGTTGTCCGGACGCGGTATCGATCCCGGAGGTGCGTCAGCCGCCCGGCCGCCACGTCCGAGACGCAGATGGACCCCGCCTTGGCGATGCCGGCTTCCAGGAGACCCCGGATCAGGGCCTCCGCCATGTTCCCCCCCCCGATGAACGCGATGCCGGCCGTCTTCAGCGCGCCGGAGCGGCCGGTTTTCCGGGTTCTTTGCGTTTTGGCCATGGAGGCTTTCCCCCCCTCCGCCTTTCGACGATTCAAGTTCTCGGTCCGAAAATCGCGGACCCCACGCGGACCACCGTGGCGCCCTCTTCAATGGCAACCTCGAAATCGGCCGTCATGCCCATGGATAATTCCCGAAGCCCGCCGCGTCCGGCGTCCGCAAGCCTGTCCCGCAGCTCTCTGAGCTTCCGGAACCACGGACGGCTGTCCTCCGGGTCCCGGGTGAAAGGAGGCATCGTCATGAGCCCCTCCAGGGTGAGATGAGGACTGCGCTCCACGGCGGCGGCCAGGCCCTCGGCTTCTTCGGGCCGGCAGCCGTTCTTCCCCTCCTCGCCCGCGGCGTTCACTTCTACGAAAACCCTCATATGCTCGTCCCGGGAGGCGGCGCGGGTTTCGAGCGCTTCGATGAGCCGGAGACTGTCCACCGAATGGACGGCCTCGAACAGGCCGAACACATGGCGAACTTTATTGCGTTGAAGGTGTCCAATCAAATGCCAACGGGGCGCCGCGGCGCCGGCATTGGAAGATTCGAGGGCCTGCCGGACAGCCGGGGCCTTTTCCATCGCCTCCTGGACGCGGTTCTCACCCAGGAGGTCCGCGCCGGACGAAATCGCCTCCAGCATCCTCTCGGGGGGCACGGTTTTGGTCACGGCGACAAGCCTGAGGGACAAAGGGTCCCGGCCGGCCCGCAGCGCGGCATCGGCCATGCGTTGCCGAACACGCTCCAGGTTTTGTCCGATAGATTCCATGGCTTGAAAAAGAGAGCGCGCGGTAAAGGTCGGATCGATCCAGTGAGATCATTCAACATCTTATCGGCAGTCAATGTATAGCAATCCCGGCGGGCGCCCGCAAGGAAAATTGGAGCGGGCGGAGCCTCGATCCCCACGGGTCCCGGCCGGATTGGGTCTTGCGGAGGTTTTCCATCGGGACGTATAATTCGCGTTCATCTCCTCGCACGGATTCCGAGGACATGCCGAATTCGGAAAGGACGCCGGCCATGTGCAAAATGCCCGCAAGGAAAGCGCTGATCCTCGCATGGGCGGGATTGTTTTTTTTGACGAGCTGCGCCGCCCAGCAGGAAGCCATCAAAAGGCAAGTCAAAGGTCAAGAGATTAAATGCAACCCTCCCGGCGAGGAGGCCAAGCGCGTCTTCGCCGTGAGCGGCTCGTTCAAAAGCGTCCTCAGCATCGTCAAGGGCAGCGTCTCGGCGGAGACCAAGTGGCAGCGGATACGGCAGGTCTCTCCGAAGGCGGCCGATTTCGACATCATCGTCTGGCGGATCTGCGAGGCCTATGCCAACCAGCTCATCACCAAAGAACAGTACGCCCAGATGGTGGCCGGGGCCGCGGGCGTCGCGTCGGGCACATTCGATCCCGCCCAGGCGGCGAAGAAGTTCGTCCTGAGCGGAGACGTGTTCGAGAAAGGGAACACCAGCAAGCGAATCCAAGGGGCGACCGTCGAGTTGAACCTCGCCCCCCTGCGGTACACGACGACGGACGCCAACGGGACATTCCGCTTTACGATCCGGGGCATGGACGAGGGCAAGGCGCCCACCCTTCGGGTGACCAAGGAAGGCGAGTACGAGCCGTACACCAAGTCTCAGGTCGCCCTGGCCGAGTCCACCGGCGCGCTCCGAATCGGGTTGGAGCCGAAGCGGGACTGGTTTCCCTTGAAAGGGCGGATTCGCGATTCGGAATCCGACAAGTGGCTGAAGGGGGCGCAGGTGCTGCTCGAAACCACCCCGGTGGTGAGCGAGAGGAGCCAATCCGAAGGCCGGTTCCTCCTCAAACCCCTGAAGTCCAACATCAATAAGGAAGTCAAGCTCCGGATCAAGATGCGGGGTTACCGGGAATTCGTCCGGACAGAAAGACTGACCGCCACCATGGAGCCGTTCGAGATCCGCCTCCAGCGGGCGTTCATGGTGATCCGGGCGAGGATCGTCGATCCCAAGGGCAAGGAGATCGAGGGAGCGATCGTCACCCTGAACACCGACAAACGGACGCCCCGAAAGCGGTCCAAGAGCGACGGCGGCGTTTTGTTCGACCGAGTGCCCGCCCTCCTGGAAGGCAAGTTTGTCGGCGTCCGGGTGGAGAAGGAAGGATACGAGACGCTGAACGAGAACTTCCCGCTCGAGAAGGGGAAAAAGCGGGAGCTTGTCCTGAAACCCTTGAGCGGCATGGGCGAATACCGAAAAGGACTCGCCGCATTCCGTGACGGGAACTATGCCGGGGCCGTGCAGCTTTTTGCCCGGGCCGCGCAGATCAACCCCAACCTCAGCCAGGCCCACTTCGACCTGGGACGGGCCCAGGCCAAGCTGAGCAACTGGGGGGCCGCGGCGGTGAGCTTCAAGAAGGCGGGCGATCTCGACGGGCAGCGGTTCGATTACCAGTTGGAGCTCGCCAAGGCCCTGGTCAAGCTGAACCGCTTCGATGAGGCCATGCCGCGCTTCGGGCGGGCGGCGAAGCTCCAGCCCAACAACCCGGACATCTTTTTCGAATGCGCGCGCGCGCTGGCTAGCAACAAACAGTCCGAGGAAGCCGTCGCGAAGTACAAGCAGTCGATCGCCCTGAACCCGAACCGGTACGAGGCCTATGAGGAGGCGTCCGGCATCCTCTACAAGCTCGGCACGCAGCGGGACGACTCGGCCCTGGAGGAGGAATCGCTAGCGCTGGGCAAGAAGGGCAAGGCGCTGAAAGCGGGAAAGCCGCTCCCCAAGGAATGAGCCCTTTGAACCGGTTGCGCCTGATCCAGTTCGGCGCCGGATACAACCTTCCCGTCCACGTCGCCGCCTCCCATGGGGGCTTCGCCCGCCACGGCCTCGAGGTGGACGTCACCTACACCCCGAACTCCACCTTTCTGGCCGACGGTCTCGAAGCCGGGGATTTCGAGATCGGCCACACCTCGGCCGATGACGTGATCGCCGAAGTCGAGGGGCGGACCCTCGGCCTGACCGGCGGATCGGACATCTTCCTCTTCATGGGCCTGCACAGCGGTCTTCTGGATTTGGTGGGCGCGCCCGGGTCGGCCGACATCGAGTCCTTCCGGGGGAAATCCCTGGCCGTGGACTCGAAGGTCACCGGGTTCGTCTTCATCCTGGAAAAGATGCTCCGCATGAACGGGATCAGCCCGGACGAGTATGACCTCGTCGAGGTCGGGGGGTGGGAGAGCCGATACCGGTCGCTTCTGGACGGAACCCATGCGGGCACGCTGTTGACCGAACCCTTCGTGGGCGAAGCCGTGGAAGCGGGCTGCCACGTCGTGGCCCGGGGGTCGGAGATCATGCCCGTCTACCAGGCGACATGCGGCGCGGCCCGGCGGACCTGGGCGAAGGAGAGCGTGGACACCCTCGTCCGGTACATTCGAGCCTACGTCGAGGCCACGGCGTGGTGCTTCGATCCGGCCAACCGGGGCACCTGCCTGGAGCTTTTGGCGGAGAAGAGCGGAATCGAGGGGCGGGCCGCGGAGCGGACGCTGGCGGTGCTTCTGGACCCGGAGGAGGGCCTCTATCCCCGGGCCGATCTCAACGTTGCGGGCATCGGCGCGGCGCTGGACCTCAGGGCCGAAATGGGCCATCTGGCGACGCTCGTTCCCTCGGCGGAGAAGTACATCGACCTGACGTATCACCGCAAGGCGGTCGGCCCCGGAGGGTGAGAAGGGGGGGGGGAGCCGGAGAGATGAGACGCGCTTCCCCCCCCCCCTCACGGCTCGGACGCGGTTCAGCGCTTTTCTGAAAACCTGAATTCGATCTTCTGTCCGCCCCCGGCCGGAAGCGTCACATCGGTTGAGAGAAAAACGGGCTTTTCAAATTCGTAGAAGGCCGGTTTTCCGCCCCTCCGTATGACGCGCTTGACCTTCCAGCCCTCGTGCCAGGCCATGACGGTGTACGTCCCCGGGGGAACTTCCGTGAGGGAGAACCTGCCCTCGGCGTCGGTGACGGCGAAGTAGGGGTGTTCCGTCACATGGATCACCCCGCTCATCCAGCCGTGGCCGGCGTCGCTTCGCACCGTAATCAATCCCGACCGGGGAAGCCGCTTGACGAACAGCGTGCCCTTCTCGGGCATGGGCAGGTTGTACGCGGCCGCGCCGAACATCCGGATGTTATGAAGCACGGGGTCTTCGTTGAGCATCCAGAGGTAGCCGCCCACGGGCGCGATGAGGACGTGCGGGCGATATTCACATCCCCGGATGACCCACCTTCCGGCGTCCCGGAGGCCGCGCGGCCCCATCGGCTTCCCTTGGGCGATCTTCGAGAGATAAACGACCGTGTTGGCCACGCCGCCTCCCGGGCCGATCACGAGCCGCGGGGAAATCTTTTTCCCGGACCCATCCCGATCGCAAACGCCCTCATCACGGTTGACCGGAAAGGGCGGAAGTGCGGGCCGGGGGCCCGACCACCTCACCACGCCGGAGATGACGCCTCCGTTTTGAACGGCGACCTCCCGGTATCCGCCCCGGATTTTTTGAAACCCCAAAACCGGAATGGCCGCGGGAAGGAGCGCGGCCAGGAGGCAGAGAGATGAAAGAGCGGCGAGCTTCTTCATGAATGAGTCGTCCCTTCGGGATTCGGTCGCGGGTGAATTTTCCCCCCGTGTCCAGTTTTATCAAGCCGCAAGGTCGAGTCAAGGGGACGCAAGTCCGAGTCTTCCCCGGTTATCGGCGCTTGAAGAAACGCGGCCCCGAAGGATCCATCGTGATTCCCGCCCTGAGAAGCGATCTTCTGAGCCTTGACAGCCCGCTGTCATTCCCCAACGCCCCCCGATTGTCATTCCCGCTCGGGGTGGACGTTTTCGGCTCGCCCGCGGAGCTTGTCACCGGACATTTCGGGAAAGCGAACCCGCCGGACATTAACTCAGCACCCGTACTTAAAATACGAAAACACCCGTAACACATTGAAATAATGTCTATAAACCTAAAACAACAACATTTTTTTATTTAAACACAATCAAATTACTTGACATTAATACACTAAGATTATAAATTCCAATCTGCGAATATAAACGAGATTTCCCATATTCCCCCTCCGGTGAAAAACCGGGGGCGGACCCAAAGGGTTTTCCGCCCCGCGGTTTCAAACCATGCGAGACACCCGATGAGGCCGGAAATGGGGACGGCGGGACAACCGATATGCGTTTAGACAAATTCACCATCAAAGCCCAGGAGGCCCTCCAGGCGGCGCACAACCTCGCCGACGAAAAGGGCCATCAGGCCGTCGAGCCCGAACACCTCCTGGCCGTGCTCGTCAGTCAGCCGGACGGCTTGGTTCCGGCCATCCTGACCCGCATCGGCTTTTCCCCCGGGGAGGCCAAAACCGAGGCCGGAGGGGCCGTCGGGAAACTGCCTCGGGTCACCGGCGCCGACGGGGGATACATCTCCCAGCGGTTGAAAAACGCCCTGGAAGCCGCCGCGAAAGAGGCGGCCGGGATGAGGGACGAGTTCATCAGCGTGGAACACCTTCTCATCGCCCTGGCGGATCAGACGGAGGGCGACGCGGGACGGATCCTTCAGACCGGCGGGGCGACGCATGAAAGCATCCTGAAAGCCCTCTCGGAGATCCGGGGCGCCCAGCGCGTCACGGACGAAAACCCGGAGGAGAAATATCAGGCGCTGGAGCGTTACGCGCGCGACCTGACCGACCTGGCCCGCCGGGGCAAGCTCGATCCGGTCATCGGCCGCGACGAGGAAGAGCGCCGCGTCATGCAGGTCCTCTCCCGCCGGACGAAGAACAACCCGGTCCTCATCGGCGAGCCGGGGGTGGGCAAGACCGCCATCGTCGAAGGCATCGCCCAGCGGATCGTCAACGGCGACGTTCCCGAATCCTTGAAAGACAAGCGGCTCATGGCCCTGGACATGGGCGCCCTGATCGCCGGAGCCAAGTACCGGGGCGAGTTCGAGGACCGCCTGAAGGCCGTCCTGAAGGAGATCACCGAAGCCGGGGGCGAAGTCATCCTGTTCATCGACGAGCTTCACACCATGGTGGGCGCGGGGGCGGCCGAAGGGGCCATGGACGCCTCGAACATGTTGAAACCGGCCCTGGCGCGTGGCGAGCTGCGCTGCATCGGGGCCACCACCCTGGACGAATACCGAAAACACCTGGAGAAGGACCCGGCGCTCGAGCGGCGGTTCCAGCCGATTCTGGTCGCGGAGCCGAGCGTTCAGGACACCGTCTCCATCCTGCGGGGCTTGCGGGAAAAGTACGAGGTGCACCACGGCGTGCGGATCCATGACAGCGCGATCGTCGCCGCCGCGAACCTCTCGAACCGCTACATCACCGACCGGTTTCTGCCCGACAAGGCGGTGGACCTGGTGGACGAAGCGGCCTCCCGGCTCCGCATCGAGATCGACAGCATGCCCTCGCCCATCGACGAGTTGGAGCGGCGGTTGCGCACCCTGGAAATCGAGAAGCAGGCCCTGCGCCGGGAAGAAGACGCGGCCTCCAAGGAGCGGCTGCGGGTCATCGATGAGGAAGCGGCGGAGCTGCGCGCGCGGAGCGACCGGATGAAGGCCCACTGGCTTCGGGAGAAAGAGGTCATCGTGGGCATCCGGGAGCTGAAAGAGCGGATCGAAAGCGCCCGGCTCGAAGAGGGGCGGGCCGAGCGGGCCGGCGACCTGGGGCGCGCGGCCGAGCTCCGCTACGGGGTCATCGTGTCGCTCCAAAAGGATCTGGAAAACGCGCGGACCCAACTGGCCGAGGCCCAGTCGGATCAGGTCATGCTGAAGGAGGACGTGGACGAGGAGGACATCGCCCGGGTCGTCCACCAATGGACCGGGATCCCGGTGTCGCGGATGCTCGAAGGCGAGAAGGACAAGCTCGTCCACATGGAAGCCCGGATCAAGGAGCGCGTGGTCGGGCAGGACGAGGCGGTCACGGCCGTGAGCAACGCCGTCAGGCGGTCCCGGGCCGGCCTCTCCGATCCGAACCGGCCCATCGGCTCTTTCATCTTCGTCGGTCCCACCGGCGTCGGCAAAACCGAGATGGCACGGTCCCTGGCCCATTTTCTGTTCGACGACGAGCGGGCCATGATCCGCATCGACATGTCCGAATACATGGAGAAACACACGGTGGCCCGGATGATCGGGGCACCGCCCGGATACGTCGGATACGACGAGGGGGGGCAGCTGGCCGAAGCCGTGCGCCGCCGCCCGTACAGCGTCATCCTGTTCGACGAGATTGAAAAGGCGCACCCCGACGTGTTCAACGTCCTGCTCCAGCTCCTCGATGACGGCCGCCTGACGGACAGCCACGGACGGACGGTCGATTTCCGAAACGCGGTGATCATCATGACGAGCAACATCGGAACCGACCTCATTCAGGACTTGACATCCATCGGGGACGCGGCCCGGCTGGAAGTGGAAAGACGCCTGGAGGGGGCGCTGCGCTCGGCCTTCCGGCCGGAGTTCCTGAACCGGGTGGACAGCATCATCTTCTTCCGCAACCTGTCGGAGGAGCACCTTCGCGGCATCGTCGAGATTCAGCTCGACCGGTTCCGCCATCGCCTGGCCGAAAGGGACATGGGCCTGGTCCTGACCGACGCGGCCAAGGCCCTGATTTCCCGTGACGGATACGACCCCGCCTTCGGGGCCCGGCCCCTGAAGCGCGCCATCCAGCGAAAGATCGAGGACCCGCTGTCGCTGCGGCTGCTGGAGGGGGACTTCGGTCCGGGAGCGGTCATCGAAGCGGACGCCTCGGAGGACGGGAAAGAGCTGACGTTCGAGATCGCCGGCCGGGAGACTCCCGCCGAGGAGACGCGAAGCGAAGCCGTACACACCGTGAAAACCGAATGACAGCGGACGGCGGATGGATCGCCGGGGGCGTCATTCCCGAGGCTCAAGAAAAACCGGATCGTTCAAAACCCGAGGAGGATTGAAAAGATGGGCAAGGTCATCGGCATCGATTTGGGGACAACCAACTCCGTCGTCGCGGTGATGGAAGGGGGCGACCCGACCGTCATCACCAACGCCGAGGGGAGCCGCGTCACCCCTTCGGTCGTCGGGTTCACGAAGGACGGGGAAAAGCTCGTGGGGCAGGTGGCGAAGCGGCAGGCCATCACCAACCCGACGAACACCGTTTACTCCATCAAGCGCTTCATGGGGCGGCGCTACGAGGAAGTCGCCCGCGAGATCGAGGAGGTCCCCTACAAGGTCATTCGCGGCGCCAACTCGGACGCCCGCGTCGACATCATGGGCGTGGAGAATTCGCCGCCCGAGATCTTGGCCCTCATCCTCCAGAAGCTCAAGAGCGCGGCCGAGGATTACCTGGGCCAGCCCGTCACCGAGGCGGTCGTCACCGTGCCCGCCTACTTCAACGACAGCCAGCGCCAGGCCACCAAGGACGCCGGCAAGATCGCCGGGCTCGACGTGAAGCGGATCATCAACGAGCCCACGGCGGCGGCCCTGGCCTATGGTCTCGACAAGAAGAAGGACGAGACCATCGCCGTGTTCGACTTCGGCGGGGGGACGTTCGACATCTCGATCCTGGAGGTCGGGGACAACATCGTCGAGGTCAAGGCGACCAGCGGCGACACCCACCTGGGCGGGGACGATCTCGACCAGCGCATCATTGAATGGCTGGTCGATGAGTTCAAGAAGGACCAGGGCATCGACCTCAGCAAGGACCCGATGGCCCTCCAACGCTTGAAGGAAGGGGCCGAAAAGGCCAAGGTGGAGCTCTCGAGCACGCAGGAGACCGACATCAACCTGCCGTTCGTCACGGCGGACCAGTCCGGCCCCAAGCACCTGAACCTCAAGCTGACGCGGGCCAAGTTCGAGCAACTGGTCATGGATCTTCTGGAGCAGGCGCTCGATCCGTGCAAACGGGCCCTCAAGGACGCCGACTTGCAGCCGGACCAGATCGACCAGGTGGTCCTGGTGGGCGGCTCCACCCGCATCCCCAAGGTTCAGGAGCTGGTCGCCGAGCTGTTCGGCCAAGAGCTCCACAAGGGGGTCAACGCGGACGAGGTGGTCGCGGTGGGCGCGGCCATTCAGGGCGGGATCCTGGCGGGAGACGTCAAGGACGTCCTGCTCCTGGACGTGACGCCCCTCAGCCTGGGCATCGAGACGCTGGGCGGGGTCCGCACGGCGCTCATCGATCGGAACACCACCATCCCCACGCGCAAGACGCAGACCTTCTCCACCGCCGCCGACAACCAGACCAGCGTGGAGATCCACGTCCTTCAGGGCGAGCGCAAGATGGCCGCCAACAACCGATCCCTCGGCAAGTTTCACCTGGTGGGCATCCCGCCCGCCCCGCGGGGGATCCCGCAGGTGGAGGTCACGTTCGACATCGACGCCAACGGCATCGTGAACGTCTCCGCCAAAGACAACGCTACCGGCAAAGAGCAGGCCATCACCATCACCAGCTCCAGCGGTCTCAGTAGCGAGGAGATCGACCAAATGGTGGAAGATGCCCAGTCCAACGCCGATGAGGACAAGCAGAAGCGGGATATGATCGAGGTCCGCAACCAGACCGATTCCCTCCTCTATCAGACCGAGAAGAACCTGGGCGAGCACAAGGAGAAGATCCCGGCCGAGGACGTATCCAAGCTGGAGTCGGCCATCGCCGACACCAAGAAGGCCCTCGAAGGGGACGACAAGGAAACGATCGAAAAGGCCCGGGATGAGTTGATGGCGGCCAGCCACAAGCTCGCCGAGGTCCTCTACCAGCAGACCGCCGAGACCGGCGCGGCCCCGGACGGCAACGGCGCCTCCGCCCCGGCCGACGGCCCGGGCCCGGCGGACGCCAAAAGCGCGAGTGAACCGGATGTCGAAGGCGAGGTCGTGGACGCCGAGTTCGAGGACACGGACAAGAAGTGAGGCCCGCTTCAAACTGAAGACACGCTCGATAGCGGTGGTCGGTTGACCCTTGGGGTCGGTGGACCCTTGGGGTCAGCGGACCCTTGGCCTCCGCTGAGAACAGCATCATTGAGGTAGGGGATGGAGCGGGGGCTGAAGCCCCCGCGCTACAACTGTTCATACCAGGGTTTCCGCCTGAAGGGATCCTCATTCGTTGACAGAAGAAAATGAAGCCCTTGAGACCATAGAAATCATATATGAGGCGGTCAAAGAGCGGTTGGATATAGAGATTGGCGCTGTGGACAGCATGGACAGCAAAGCGGGGATGCTAATCGGCTTTAACGGAGTGATTCTCGCCGTGCTCTTTCAGGTTCAAGCCGGAGATGCCTTATGGCCTTTTCGAGTCGGTCTGATCGCTCTGTTCTTATCCTTAGTCTCTGGAGGAATCTCTTTTTAAGTGGGAAAGTACCGCCGAGACCCCGATCTCCGACAACTTCGCAGATGGTACTCTCAGAAAAAGAAAAGAGAGGTCCTGTCTACGCTGATTGACAACATGGTGGAGTCTTATGAAGAGGTTCGCAAAAAGAACCGCTTTAAAGCACGTTACGTACAATTGTCCATCTATCTCATGATAGTCGGTGTCGCGTTCATCATCGCAAACTGGATTTGGATTTCGCTCCCGTGAAGGAGGATTGAACAATGGCCGAGAAGGATAAAGAGAACCAAAGTCAAGATGAGGCGGAAGAGACGGAAACCGCGGTGGAGATTCAACCTGATCCGCGGTTGACGAGCTATTTAGGGAAAGGGCTCAATCCCGATCGTGAAATGGAGGAGCAGAAGAAGAAATCTGGTGAATAAATCCTTCCAAGTTGCTGAAGAACCCTTTATTGAAAGAAGTTCCATCCAACCATCGGTTTGATCTTTTCTCAGGGGGTTTTTCGGCATCAACCACTTTGGTTCGTTCTCAACAGAACGATGCGTGAAACGTCCGAAGGCGGTGAGCGAACGTGAACAAGCGTGATTACTACGAGATCCTGGGGGTGCCCAAGAAGGTCTCCGAGGCGGATCTCAAAAAGGCCTACCGCCAGCTTGCCCGGAAGCACCATCCCGACGTCAACCCCGGCGACAAAGCCGCCGAAGAGCGGTTCAAGGAGATCAGCGAAGCCTACGCCGTCCTCAGCGACGCGGAGCAGCGCAAAAAGTACGACTTGATGGGCCACGACGCCTTCGGCCCCGGATTCGATCCCTTCGCCGGTTTCAGGTCCGGCGCCCGGGGGGGGGCGGGGGGAGGAGGGGGATTCGGGGACCTGGACGACATCCTGGGCGGCATCTTCGGCGGCGGCCGCGGGAGCGCCGGCAGGAGAGGAGCAGGGGGAGGGGGCATCGGCGACATCTTCAGCGACATCTTCGGCGCCGCCCGGGAGCAAGCCCCTCCCCGGCCGCGGAACCTGCGCGGCAACGACATCAACTACACCCTGGAGGTCAGCCTGGACGACGCCTTCATAGGACGACTGGTCAGCATCTCCCTGAACCGGCGCCGGGAGGACGGAGGCATCGGGCAAGAGCGCCTGCGGGTCCGGATCCCCAAGGGGGTGAACAACGGCTCGAAGATCCGGCTGGCCGGAAAGGGCGAGCCCGGCTACAACGGCGGGCCGGGCGGGGACCTGTACATCGTCGTCAAGGTCCGGCCGCATCTCCGGTTCGAGCGCAAGGGCGACAACCTCTACGTCAAGCTGCCCGTCACCTTCCCCGAGGCCGTTCTGGGGGCGCGCGTCGTCGCGCCCACCATGGAGGGGGAGACCAAAATGACCGTCCCCGAGGGGACGCAAACCGGCCAGACCTTCCGGCTTCGGGGAAAAGGCATGCCCCACCTGAAAGGCAACGGACAGGGGAACCTGTATGTGACGGCCCATGTCATCGTTCCAAAGGACCTGAGCGACGAATCCAAGGCCCTCGTCCGGGAGCTGGGGCGGATGAATCCCACCGATCCGAGAGAGGAAATCGAGGACGTGATCCGATGAGCGCCGACGGGGACAAGGAACGGTTCACGATCCGCGTGGCGGCGGAGATGCTGAGCGTCCACCAACAGACCCTCCGCCTCTACGAGCGGGAAGGTCTCGTCTCACCTCAGCGGACGCCGGGCAACACGCGCATGTACTCCCGGCGGGACATCGAGCGGCTCGAGACCATTCTGAACCTGACCCGGGAGCTCGGGGTCAACCTGGCCGGCGTCCAGGTCATCCTCAACCTCCTGGAGCGCATGGAAGACCAACAGGAGCGCATGGAAGAAATGAAGGAGTTCATCCGCCGGGAGATGTGGACCCTGCTCAAGGAAAAGTACGGGGAGACCTCGACGGCCCTGACGCCGGTGGCTCATCAGGGCGTCGTCCCCTTCCGGAGAAGCGGCCGTGACCCAGTCAAGACGGCCGTCCCGCGGCCTCCGGAGGTTGAAGTCCACCGCGAGAAGACGAAAATCGGAAGGGACTGATCAAGATGCCGGAAAAGGAAGAAGAGGAGCGGCCCAAGGTCTCGGTCGTTGACCGGAGACACTGGGCGAAGGGAAGGGGTGATGGAGACGCGGAGGTGCCGTCCGTCCTCCCCACCTACATCGAGCGGATTGAGGCGCGCGCCCGGGAAAACGAAGAGCGGCTGAAGACGTTCGTCGAGAACCAGCGCGCCGAGAACGAGGCCTTTCGGGAGCGAATCCGCAAGGAGGCGGACCGGCGGGCCGAGGAAACCCTGGGCGGCCTGGTGGAGGAGCTGATCGGGGTCCTGGACGACATGGACAGGGCTCTTGAGACCGGAGCGTCCGGAGGCGCCGCCGTCCTTCTGGAGGGCGTCCGGCTTGTTCACGGCCGGCTGGTTGGGACGCTTCAGGCCCACGGCCTGGAGCGGGTGGAAAGCACGGGCGGGCCTTTTGACCCGAACGTCCATGAGGCCGTGGGCGTCGTTTCCGTGGATGACCCGGCGAAGGAAAATCAGGTGGCCGAAGAGGTGCTTCCGGGTTATTTACTCAAAGGCCGATTGTTGCGGCCGGCCCGCGTACGGGTCGGTAAGCCAGCCGGTCCACCCCCTGAGGAATTGAAAGACGGCCCCCCCGAGCGCGAGCGGAAGAGTTCATGAACGCCAAGCGCGATTACTACGAGGTCCTGGAGGTCGACCGGGGGGCTGGCCAGCCGGAAATCAAGAAAGCCTACCGGAGTAAGGCCAAGGAGTTTCACCCCGACCGGAACCCCGACGACCAGGAAGCCGAAGACAGGTTCAAGGAGGCTTCCGAAGCCTACGAAGTCCTCCAAGATCCGGAGAAGAGGAGGATTTACGACCAGTTCGGCCACGAGGGGCTCGAAGGGTCCGGTTTTCAGGGTCCTCGGGGGTTCGAAGACATCTTCTCGTCCTTCGGAGACATCTTCGGCGACCTGTTCGGCGGGGGGGAGGGGGGCGGCCGGCGAAGACGGGGGCGCGGGGGACCGCAGCGGGGTCACGACCTGCGGTACGATTTGAGCCTTCCGTTCGAGGACGCGGCGCTGGGGACGGAAATCACCCTCGAAATTCCCAGGCTGAAGACGTGCGAGCCCTGCGGGGGCGGCGGAGCGGAGCCTGGCACCTCTCCCGCCACGTGCGCCACGTGCGGCGGGCGCGGCAAGGTGCAGCATTCGAGCGGTTTCTTTTCCATCGCGACGCCCTGTCCGCAATGCGGCGGGGCGGGACGGGTGCTCGAGCATCCCTGCCGGGAGTGCGGCGGGGCGGGCAGGACGGAACAAACCAAATCCTTGAAGGTGAAGGTTCCGGCCGGCATCGACACCGACTCCCGCCTCCGCATTCAGGACGAAGGCGAGGACGGGGCGGGCGGGGGTCCCCCGGGGGATCTCTACGTCTACGTCACCGTCGAGCCCCATTCCTTCTTCCAGCGCGACGGAAAAATCTTGTTCTGCCGCGTGCCGATCTCTTTCGGTCTGGCGGCGCTGGGCGGGAAGGTGGAGGTCGCCACGCTGAACGGAGACCAAAGGGTCACCCTGCCGGAGGCCACGCAATCGGGCGAGCGGTTCCGGGTGCGAAGAGCGGGTATTCCGGACGTCCACGGGGGGTCGCCCGGGGACCTGGTTGTGGAAGTTTACGTCGAGACGCCCAAGAAACTGTCCTCCCGGGCTCGAGACCTGATGAAGGAGTTCCGGGAGATCGAATTGGCCGAAACGGATTCGGGCGCCGGCCATCCGGGGGAAGAGGGCGAAGCGCCGGAAATAGGCCGGAAGAAGCGGAAGCTGTTCGGCTGACCCTCGGACGGCGGTCGGCCACATCGCGCACAATCGGCGGCGAAGCTTCTGATTAACCGTTGGTGGAAGGGGAGAGGGGCAATGTCGGAAGAGGAAGAACAGGGTCGAGGCTTTACCGTAACCGACCGGCGCCAATCAAAACGCGACGAAGAGGAGAGTGCGGAGGAGGCGCCCCGGCCGGAGCGGGCGGAAGCCGAGCCCGAGCCCGCCGCCCCGCCCGAAGCGGAGGCCGGGGAGGCGCCGCCGGGCGGCGTCCCGCAGCCGGATTTCGGAGGATTTATTCTTTCACTCGCGAACACGGCCTTGATCAACCTGGGCGTGGCCCCGGACCCGGCGGGAGGGCGCCCGGAAGCCAACATCGAGGGCGCCAAACAGATGATCGACATCCTGGGCATTCTCCGGGAGAAGACCCAGGGAAACCTGACCGAGGAAGAAGATCGGCTTTTCGAGCAGATCCTGGCCGAGTTGAAAATGCGATTTGTCGACGTCGTGCGTTCGGCTGGAAGCGGCGGTCCCGCCGCGCCCGTTTCAGGGGCCTGATTTCGGCCCCGCACGCGAGCCGCGACGAACGCTTGAGCCGACACCACAAAAGAAGATCTGGGCGAAAGGGAGCAATCATCGATGGCGGATCAGTCTCTGCTGACCCAAGCAATGGACCGTGTTCAAAACCGTTTCCTGCTGACCAACCTGCTGGCCAAGCGAATCATGCAGCTCCTCAAAGGCTCGGAGCCGCTGATCGAAACGGAGGACAAGGATTACGAAACAATCGCCCTCAAGGAGATCGTCGAAGGGAAGCTCAAATGGGACGTCAAGGATGGGGATCTCCCGGTCGACGAGGTGCAGGCCCCGCTGGAGGAATCCTGATCAATTCCTGGAACCGGGGATGCGGGTGAATCGCTGTTTTCATCCAGAGGGGGTCTGAAGATTCCCCCCTCCCCCCCCCTGGCGCCCCCGCCTGCGGGGTGTCGGTCTCCGCAAGCGACATTCTCGGGCCGAAGCGCGCGGGTCGGTTGACCCGTGGGGTCGGTTGACCCGTGACGCGGCCCGATTTCATCTTGATAAGCTCATCAAAAATCGACCGGGCCTTTTCAGAATTGTCGGATACTTCCGGAAATTGGGGGGGGGCTTTTTTGGTCTCCATGGTTGCCGGACCCTTTGCGGCCGCACCGGCGAAGCGTTTCCAGATGATCGAAAGGCATTGATTTTTTTTCGAGTTCTACGATATAAATCATACATCTCGCAGGAAGAGAATAACGTGTTTCGGATGGGCCGGGTGAGTCATCCGAGGTGTTCACGTGCTTAAGCGGCTTTAGGGGAGGGGCGTTCTGTGACCAAGATCGAGATTATCAGCCGCGTAGCGGAGGATACGGGACTCACGAAGGTCAAGGCCGAAGAAGCGGTCGAGACCATCATCAATGTCGTGAAAGCAACCCTGAAAAACGGCGAGCCTGTCATCCTGAGGCGGTTCGGATCATTCCGGGTCCGGAGCAAATCGGACCGCATCGGCCGAAACCCGAAGACAGGCGAAGAGGCCCCCATCCCGGCCCGGAAGGTCGTCCGGTTCAAGTCGGGAAAGCATTTCAGGGAAGCGGTGAACGGGGATCAATCGGCTTCTTCCTTCGAGCTTTAGCCCGGCCGGATTCGCGGCGCCGGCGCGGTGGACAACGGGTCCCTCGATCCGGGGACGTAACGGTTCAGCGGATCCACATCGCGTCGCCGTAGCTGTAAAAGCGGTAACCCTTCCGAAGCGCCTCACCATAAGCCTCGAGGATTCGCTCGCGCCCCGCGAACGCCGCAACCAGCAAAAGCAGCGTGGAGCCGGGCAGGTGGAAATTCGTCACCAGCCCGCCGACCAGACGGAACCGGTGGCCGGGCGTGATGAATAGAGACACCCCCGATCGACCGGACCCGAGGGAAACCTCCCCACGCGGGCCCGCCTCGACCCTGCCTTCCAGTGTCCGGACCACCGTCGTCCCCACCGCCACAATCCTCCCGCCGACCGCCCGGGTCTCCAGGATCTTCCGCGCCGTCTCCGGCGGGATGTGGGTTTCTTCGGCCTCCATCACGTGGTCTTCCGCCCGGGCGGTCCGGATGGGTCGAAAGGTCCCCGGTCCGACGTGCAGCGTCAGCGCGGCCCGGCCGATTCCGCGAGCCGCGATCCGTTTCAAGAGCCGGGGGGTGAAGTGAAGGCCCGCCGTGGGCGCCGCGATCGCGCCCGCGTTCTCCGCGAAAACCGTTTGATAGCGCTCCCGGTCCTCGGGCGCCTCGGGACGCCGGATGTAGGGCGGGAGAGGAACATGGCCCCGCCGGCCGACCCATTGGCGAAAATCCGCTTTCGGGGAAAACCGCACTTGGACCCGGTCCGCATCGGGTCGGGTCTCGACGACTCCCCGGACGCCGTCTTCAAACGCGAGGATCGTGTCCGGCCGCAGACGGCCCGTTCCCTTGGCCATACAGTCCCAGAGCCCTTCTTCCCGCTCCCGGACCAACAGGATTTCCACCCGCCCCCCCGTCTTTTCTTTCCGGCCCAACAGCCTGGCGGGGATCACGCGCGTGTCGTTGACGACCACCAGATCCGTCGGGTCGAGCAGGTCCGGGAGATCCCGGAAGGCGTGATGCGCGATCTCTCCCGAACGCCGGTCCAGGACAAGGAGCTTTGACGCGTCCCGCTCGGGCAGGGGCGCTTGGGCGATTCGATCCGCCGGCAGGTCGAAATCGAGATCCGAAAGATTCATGGGGAACCCTCCGCGAACGCACGGGACCGGCCGGGGAAACCGCGCGCCGTGATCCCGAAACCAACCGGCGTCCCCATCCGTTCACCCCCACAGGTTGCCAAACAAAATTTTTGAAGGTCCGCAAAATCGCGGTTGATGTCATTCCGGACGTAGCGGGGAATCCTGCCTTGTTTTATCCGGGATGCCGGATCGAGGGAAAGGACACCCCGCGGAGAGGCCCCTGGACGGAGCTTTCGCCCTGCCAACACGGCCGCCCCGATCCGTGAAACCATCCGGGGCCGCGTCTATGGCGCCTCCGCGCCTTCACCGAAGAAGCAGGCTCAGGTCGTCGATTTCCTGGGGAACAAGAAGCTCCGCGTCGGGAAAGGCGGCTTCTTCGGCCCGTAGAAGGGATGTGCCCGGATAAAAAAAGGCCAGAATCTCGGTGTAAGACTTGCCGCTTTCCGCCAGGAGTCGGGCCCCCTGTTGGGACATCCCGACGCCGTGGCCGAACCCGCGTCCGCGGAAGATCAGGACATCCCGGTTTCGATCGATCCGAAACAGCGTGCTTCGGACCCGCGCATAGCCCAGGACCCGACGGAGCAGGGCCGCCCGGACGGTGAGCCGCCCGCCGCGGTGGTCGATGCGCACCCGGGACGCCCGGCCCGAGGCGGTGCGCCCCACGACGGTGACGGCCCGAATCCTTCCCACAAACCGGCCCGTCCCCGCCAGCGCCCGGCGAAGGGCCCCCAACCCGACCGTGGCCCGCCATTCCTGCGCGGGGTCGCCGCGCTCCAGCGGAACGGAGACGCCCCGGAGGTAAGGGAGCCCGATGGAGGCCCAGACGGCCCCGACCGCTTCCGTTCGCCCGCCGGAAGAGGCGTGAAAGAAGGCCCGGGCGATCTTCCCTCGATACGTCACGACCAGCCCCTCGGTCGCGGCGACCGCGGCGTCGATGGCCGGGTTCTCGGCCGGTATGCCGCCGTAAACCTGGTCTCCGGTCCCGGCCGTCAGGTGGAACAGGGCGCGCCCTTTCGCCTTTTTATCCGCTTGCGCCCGGATCAACAGGGTGAAGGTGCGCGCCGCCACGGCCTGGGCGCGAAGAGCGGGCCGCGGCCATCCGGAGGGGATCTCCCGGCCGACGACCCCCCGCAGGTAATCCTCGAGCCGAACCGTGTTGACGACCCAGAGCCTGCCCCCGGAGGCGGCGACGTCGATGGCGCCCCGGTAGGGTGTCCCGTTCATCCGGATCGGGCCGCCGAACGCGCGAAACCTGACCCCGCCGGCGGGCAGAGAGCGTCCGCCCGCTTCCCCGATCAGAACCCGGTCTCCCCGGGCGCGCACGAGGAGGGGCCCGCCTCCTTCGGCGGCGTAGAGAAGACGCTCTTCCGCCAGTGCGTAAATTCTCAGCGTCGCGTCCGCGAACACGCGGACGGAGAACCCTCCCCGGACCAGGAGCACCCGAACCGGCAGACCGGCCCGCGCCGGCCCCGAAAATCCCAAGACGGCGAGAAGCGCCGCGAGGGCGAGAAACCGGCAAACCGGCCCGGCCGGGCCGGAGACGATTTTCGAGGCGCGGATCACTTCCGGAACAACACCGAGAGGAGCAGAGACAGAACCACGCTCAGGACCAAACCGGTTCCCAGGGGAAAGTAGAATTGGAAGTTTTCTCTTTTGATGTGAATGTCTCCCGGGAGTTGGCCCAGCCAAGGGATCTTTCCGCCGAGCGCCAGAAGTCCCCCCAGGGCGAAGAGCACGGCGCCCAGGATCATCAGGGCCTTTCCGATCCCGCCGAATCCCATCCTGGAAGACCTCCCCTCCCCTGGTTCTTTCGCGACGCGTCGAGCGAAATGTCTATCCGTTGGACATGTCCCGTCCACCCGCGGCTTCGGAGCCGAACGCGAGTTTTTCCTGGGGAGGGGGGGAGGGAGAAGGGGGATCCGGGTCTTCGCGGTCCCGCCCCACGTCGTCGGAATCCATGGGCGGCAGCCCCAGGTGTCCGCGCCCCGCGTCGGTGACGCGCCGGCCCTGGGGCGTGCGGATGAGGAGCTTGCACTTGAGGAGGAAGGGCTCGACCATATCGGACAGGGTGTCCGGCTCTTCGTTCAAGGTGGCCGCCAGGGCTTCGAGGCCTACGGGCCCTCCCCGGTAGACCTCCAGCATGGTTCTCAGGACGCGGCGGTCCAGCTCATCCAGGCCGGCCTCGTCAATCCCCTCCAGGGCGAGCGCATCGGTGACGGTGACGGGCGTCAGTCTTCCGTCGGACTTCACCTCCGCGTAATCCCGGACTCGGCGGAGGAGCCGGTTGGCGACGCGCGGCGTGCCCCGCGACCGGACGGACAGCAGGTCGGCCGCCTCCGGCTCGAACGGGAAATCCAGCAGGCCAGCCGAGCGGCGGATGATCCGCGCCAGGTCTTCGGGGGGGTAAAAATTCAAGTGGTGGAAAATGCCGAACCGCTCCCGGAGCGGCGCGGACAGCAAGCCGGCCCGGGTGGTGGCGCCGATCAGCGTAAAGGGTTTCAGGGGGATGTTGATCTTCTTGGCGAAAGGCCCTTTGTCGATGATGAAGTCCACCTGGTAGTCCTCCATGGCCGGAAAGAGAAACTCCTCCACGGTCACGGGCAGGCGGTGGATCTCATCCAGGAACAGGACGCTGGAGTCATCCAGGTTGGTGAGAATCCCCATCAAGTCGGCGGGACGGGTGATGGCGGGACCCGACGCGGTCACAAGGTGGGCGCCCATCTCATGGGCGATGATATGGGCCAGGGTCGTCTTCCCCAGACCGGGGGGGCCGTAAAAGATGATGTGATCGATAGGCTCGCCGCGCTGGAGGGCGGCATCGACGGCGATTCGGAGCCGTTCCACCAGGTTGCGGTGGCCGACAAACTCTTCCATGCGCCGGGGCCGGAGGGCGGCGTTCGCGACCTCCTCTTCCACCGAGAGAGGCTCACCCATCACCAGTCGTTCACGGACCATCCGGGAACCCCTCAGCTCCTCTTGCGAAAGACTTCCTTGACGATGGCATCCACCGAATCCAGGGCCGGGTTTCGGTCGAGGGCGTCCCGAACCAGCGCGTCCGCGTCGGCCCCCTTATAGCCCAACTGGGTGAACACCTCAATCGCCTGCGGCCGCAGGCCGTCCTCCTCCGGCGCGGGCGCGGCCGGACCCTCATCTCCCTCGGACGGGATGAGGGCGAACTCGTAGACCTTGCCTCGAAGCTCGGCCACAATCTTCTCCGCCGTCCGCTTTCCGATCTCGGGGAGCTTGACCAGGGCGGCCGTGTCCCCGTGCTCGATGGCTTCGGCCAGCCGGCGGACGGAGAGGGTCAGGGACCGCAGGGCCTTCCGCACCCCCAGGCCGGGCACGGCCGTATAGCGCTCGAAGAACTCGCGGTCTTTCGGATGAAGAAACCCGACCAGCCGGGGATAGGCGTTGCCCATGCCGGCGCTTCCCTCGATGTAGTACAGGGTGTGAAAGGTCATCTCTTCCCCGGCTTCGCCTTCTGGGCCGGCGCCGCTCCTCCACCGGGCCTGGACGCGCTCCAGGAGAGAGGCGGGCACGAGAATCCGGTAAGTGATTCCGCCGACCCGCAGGTGGACGGAATCCTCGTCCACGCGAGCCAAGATTCCGGTGATGGTCGAGATCATGACGGGTTGAGGGCGGCTTCCCTCGATCGGTCCTCGAGATGGGTGAGGGCGATGGCGAGGGCGTCGGCGGCGTCGGGCGGCTCCGGCGCGGAGGGCAATCCGAGGAAAAAGGCGACGGCCCGCTGGACCTGATCCTTCGGCGCCCGGCCGTTTCCGGTCAGGGACCGCTTGATGTAGGTCGCGGCGTAGTCCAGAACCGGAATGTCCCGGGCGGCGGCCGCGCAGCAGATCACCCCCCGGGCGTGGCCCATGAGGATCGCCGTCCGGGGATGGGCGTAATGCGAATAAAGGGCCTCGACCGCCAGGGCGATCGGGGAATACTCGGACAGGACCTCCTCGACGCCCCGCTGGATCTCCAACAGGCGTCTGTACAGGGGATCGGCGTCCAAGGTCCGGATCACGCCGGCCTCGACGAACTCGGCCCCCGAGGGGGCGGACGGGCGGAACGGCTTCGGGCGGATCAGACCGTATCCCGTGACCGAAAGGCCCGGATCGATGCCGAGGATCAAGCCGGTCGATGCGGATTCGATAACGCCGCGTCCTCTGTCGGTGAAAGGTTCCCCCGATGGAACGCGGGGGGCCAAGGTTCCGGAACAATTGGCAGGGCAGGCGGGAACCTCTTCCGAAAGTCTAACCCAGCACGCGTCCGTCCGGCAACCTCGGCTTGATTTGTCCGGTGCGGTACATATGATCAATGGGTCGCTCATCGCTCAAGACAGATTTCCGGACCCAGCCGTTCCCGCGGTCCGCCGGGGGGCTCCGCTTTGGGAGGCGAAAGAAATGGCTTCCGTATCAAGATCGGACGTTTGCTCAAAAGGGATGATTTTGGCGCTGGCCCTCGGGGTAGGCGCCTTGGCCTTGCCGGCGCGCCCCGGTTTCGCCCAACCCTCCGCCGTTCCTTCGTTTGTGGAGTTGGCCGACAGGTTGAAACGGACCGTGGTCAGCATCTACGCCGTCCGGGTGCAGACCCTGCCCGTCAGGCGGACGGCGCCGGAGAGATTCTCCGAGCGTTTCCTGCGCGGCAAGAAAACCGACCGGGCGGCCCCGTCCATCCGGCGGTTTTCGCGCGGCTCGGGTTTCATCCTGACCGGCGACGGTTACGTCGTGACCAACGAGCACGTCATTCGCAAGGCCGTCGCGATTCAGGTCCGCCTGTGGGATCGCACCGTTCTGAAAGCCGTGATCGTCGGGATTGACCGGAGGACCGACCTGGCCCTGCTCAAGGTCAAGCCGGACCGCATGCTCCCCGCCGCCGCGTTGGGCGACTCGGAAAAACTCAAGGTGGGGGAATGGGTCCTGGCCATCGGCAACCCCTTCGGCCTGGGTCACACCGTCACCGCCGGCATCGTCAGCGCCAAGGGGAGGGTCATCGGCGCGGGGACGTTCGACGATTTCATCCAGACGGACGCCTCCATCAACCCGGGGAACTCCGGCGGGCCCCTTTTCAACCTGGGGGGGGAGGTGGTGGGCGTCAATACAGCCATCCGCCGGGGCAGCCAGGGGATCGGCTTCTCGATTCCCATCAAGTGGGTCCGGCGGGTCGTTGAGGACTTGAAGGTCCACCGGCGGGTGGTTCGGCCCTATCTGGGCGTCGAGGTGCAGAACGTGGCGGCGTCGATGATCCGCCTGCTCGGGCTGCGCAAGCCCGAGGGCGCGCTGCTTTCCGCCGTGGTCGGCGACAGTCCCGCGGAAGCGGCCGGCCTCCGGCGGGGAGACGTGATCCTCTCCTTCGGCGGAACCCCGGTCGTGGATGCCCACGATTTGCCGCTGGGGGTCGCCGGTTCCCGGGTGGGCCAAAAGGTTCAGATCCGCCTCGTCAGGAACAAGAAGGAAATCGGCCTCACCGTGGTCTTGGCGGAGGCGTCCGGCGGCAGACGGGTGACTCCTGACCTGCGGCCGGACCCCGGACTGGGCCTATCCGTAAGGACGCTGACCCAGGCGCTTGCGCTCAAGTCGGGCGTTGCGGCGAGCCGGGGGGTCCTCATCACGGACGTCGCCGGCGCCGCCCACGGGGCCCGGGCCGGGCTTCGGAAGGGGGACGTGATCATCGAGGTCAACCGCAAGCCCGTGAAGAGCGTGGAGGAGTACCGGAAGGCCCTGTTTCCAGGCCGGTCCTCCCAGATGCTTCTCATTCAGCGCGGCTCGAGGACGACTTTTGTCACCGTGGAATCCGAGTAAGCGATTGTCCGATTTCAGGTCTCGGGATCGCTCACCCCGGAGGGTTCCGAAAATCCCGCGAGGTGTTGGATGAACGACCTTCGAATCGGTCTTGTCGGGTGCGGCGCGATTGGCCGCGAAGTGGCCAAAGGGGTGGACCGGGACGATTTTCCCGCCCGTGTGACGGGGCTGGTCTCGAGGACGCGGGAACGCGCGGCGGCCCTTTCCGCCGAGCTGGACGCCTCCCCGCCCGTTTTGGACCTGCCGGACCTGCCGGCCGTCTCCGATCTGATCGTCGAGGCGGTCTCGCCGGAATCGGCCCGGGACGTTATCGAGGAGATCCTCCGCGCGGACCGGGACATCATGGTCTTGACGGTCGGCGCGTTGATCAACCATCCGGAGCTCATCGACCTGGCGCGCGAGCGGCGCCGGAAGATCCACGTCCCCTCCGGGGCGATTGTCGGACTGGACAGCGTGAAATCCGCGGCGGTGGGGCGGATCGATCGGGTCGTGCTCACGTGCACGAAATCCAGCAAGTCTTTTCAAGGCGACCCGGAGGTCCTGCGGCAGGGGATCGACCTGGACAGCCTGGACACCCCCCGCGTCCTTTTCGAGGGGCCGGCCCGCGAGGCCATCACGAAGTTTCCGGCCAACGTGAACATCTCCTGCGCGCTGAGCCTGGCCGGCGTCGGGCCGGACCGGACGATCGCCCGGGTCGTCGTCGACCCGGCGGCCGACCGGACAGTCAACGAGATCGAGGTGGAAGGGGAATTCGGCCGCTTCGTCACCCGGACCGAGAACGTCCTGTCGCCGGACAACCCCAAAACGAGCCACCTGGTCGGTCTGTCCGTGTTGGCGACAATACGCGGCATAGTGGACCCCGTGCGCGTCGGCACGTAACGAAGGCCGCATGGAACGAGGAAAAGGGAGCGTCAAGGCCGTGCCGTCCGACGTAGCGTCTGAAACGGGGGTGACGGGCCTTCACCGGGTGACCCCGGGGGAGGGAGGGGCGATGCATGCCTGCTTGCGGGAGTACTGGCCCGCGAGCGTGAAATTCATCGGCCAACTCGAGGAAGAGGGCGGGGACTTCGGTCAGTGGTGGACGGAGCGCTGGCCCCGCCCCCGGGCGGCTTTGTGCTGGGGCCGCCGGGCCTTCTCGTTATTCGCGGCGGACGAGGAGGCGGCGGAACGGCTTCTGGAGGGCATTGATTGGTGCCGGGAGGTCCGGTTCTCCGGGCTGGATCACAGGTTTCTCCCCCTCCTCAAAGTCAGGACGAATGAGGTGTCCGAACATCCCTGCGGCATGTACCGGTTGGAGCACGCGGCGTTTCGGCCGTTTCGGGCCGCCGGTCCCGACGCCTGTCTTGTGGAGCCCCTCCGGCGGGAGGACGCGGCCCTCGTCGCCCGCCACTGGAACTATGGAGACGGCGAGGAATATCCCCTCAGCCGGATCGATGGCGCCCCCACGGCATGCGTCCGCGTCGAGGGCGTCCCGGCGGCATGGGCGCTGGTCCATTACGACGGGTCCATCGGGATGGTCCACACGCTGGAGGCTCACCGGCGGAAGGGCTATGCGAGGGCCGTCGTGTCCGCCCTGGTGGAAAAGCGGTTTCGCGCCGGCCGCGCGCCTTATTGCTTCATCGTCGAGGGCAACCACGCCTCGGAGCGGCTGTTCGAGGACCTCGGATTTTTCCGGCAGGCGGACCTGAGCTGGGTGCACTGCTCGCCGGGAGAACAATCATCGGACACAGGAGAACCGAGGTGTGACCAATGATCGATGGGCGAGCGACACGCGGGTTTGTGATAGGCTGAGGTTATGGAGTTCAACCAACGAATTTTGATTAAACACGGATGGGCAGGCTGATGGCCGATTCTTCGGCAAAAGAAGACGTTGCCCAGTTCCTCCCGGATGAATTGCGCGAGATTGAGTCCCTGCAGACAGCGTTGCCCCGGATTGCTAAAGACTGCAGGCTCATGGCGCTTATCGAGGCCACCCTTCGTGGAATTCCCACCCGCCACGACCTGCACCTTCACGACGCCCGCGAATTGTTCATGCTTGAACCTCGTAGCGTCCACCTGATTCTGACTTCCCCCCCCTATTGGACACTGAAGGATTATCATCATTCCGAGGGCCAGTTGGGTGCGATTGCAGACTACGAAGAATTTCTTGCGGAATTGGATAAGGTATGGGAACACTGCTTCCGTTGGCTGGCGCCGGGGGCGAATTACGGGGACACCATACTTAATTTCAGGATTAGGTCTGGTGTCCCCCGATTAAATCCGATCATGAGGTCCCGCCCCTTCACTCAGATCAAAAAAATGGTTGCCGAGAGATTTATTTCGTATTAATTTCGTTATATGGATTGCACCTGCCGGCATGAAAAATTCATTGGATTGGGACAGGGAGTGGACCGCCCCTGGGTTATTGGACACTCGGGTGAGGGTATTCGACCTCATGCGGCCTCCGCAACTTGAGCGAGTTTTTCCTGCCTTGCCTGGGCCGGCGTTCGGTAGCCGTAGCCCTCGAGAATCCAATGATGGTTATACAGGTTCTTGAACTCAAGCAACGCCCACCGCAGTTCCTCTACGGTGGCGAAAGAGCGCACCCACAGGAGATTCTCCTTCAAGATGCGGATGAACCACTCACAGTAGCCATTTCCCTCGGGCGCCCGCACGAAGCTGGGCGAACTGGTCATGCCCAGGTAGGCGATCTCCCGCTGAAAGTCATCGGACAGATAGGCGGGGCCGTGGTCGTGACGAACTTTAAGCCCCTCGGCGACGTCCGCCTCCAAGCCGGCGAAGCGCTCGGCGACCCCCTGCCGGATCGGCTCCATGGCCTCGAAGCGGTTGCCGCTCTTGGCCGCATGGATCCCCACGCAGTCCACCGAACAGTGATCCACCGCCACGAACACCGAGGCCATCCACTCCTCGGTGGTCACCGTCGTCGTCATGTCCGTGCCCCACATTCGGTCGGGCCGCTCGGTGCGGATGGTCCCGTTGTGGGCCTTGGGACCTCGGGGTTTGCCCACCCGGTGGGGGGCCTGAAGCCCCGCCTCCCGCATCAGGCGACGCACCCGCTCCTTGCTGGTGCGGATGCCCGCGAAGCGCAGCCTCGCCCACACCTTGCGGTAGCCCTCGCCATGGAAGGGAGAGTCCTCCAGGACCTGCCGGATGTGACCGAGGAGTTCCGCATCGGTGCACGGGCCCACAGGGCCGCGCTTATTGGGCGTGGGGCGTTCATGAACGGGGACCGCCTCTCGCCGCCGTTGCGCGTAGACCGTGGAGCGCGCCAAGCCCCAAAGGGCGCACACCCGCTTCAGGCCGTAGGCTCTGCCCGTGGAGGTGAAGCGGGCCTGACTCATCGCCTCCACCTCCTGCCGGCTAAAGGGCGGCCGGCCTCCAGGCGGTCGATCTTCTCCCGCAGGACCTCGCCCTCCATCGTGAGTTCGCCCACCTTGGCCTTGAGCCGGGCGTTCTCCTCGGCCCGCTCATCCGCCGGGCGAGCTTTGAGCGCCGCCTCGCCCCCGCGAAGGAACGCCTCGCGCCAGGCGGAAAGCCGAGCCGCTGTCGTGCCCAACTCGCGGCAGAGCGTCTCCAGGCTCTCGCCCCGCAAAAGACGCAGGACCGCCTCCCGCTTGCGCTGGCAGGAGAACCGACCCCGCTCACTGCGATGCCCTGGGGCCTTGGCTCCGTTCGCCCTGCGGGCGCCCTCCGCCAAAGCCCCCTCTTGCTTTTGTTCGTTCATCGCGACACCCCTTTCTCCATGAATCATGGATCAATCGAGTGTCCAACAAAACCCTAGAGCGGGGGAAAGGGGTCAAATCTTTTGTTGGCTAATTCTTGTTGGGAAAGTTCAAAACGCGGGTAAAGGTAATTTTTTCCCCTGTCTATTAACAAAAGACTTGACCCCTTTGACGTTTTTTGACGTTACGCGCCCCTGACTTGTCAGATAATCGGACCACCGTGCGCAAGATGAGGTTGTCATAAGCACACCCCCTCCATCCGCAACTTGGCCGGCACGCAAGTGCCCCGCTTGGCCGGCGCGCAAGCGCCCATTGGCGGTTCGATCGGGGCTGTGATATAAGGGCTGGATTCTGATTGCATAGGAGTTCATGAGGCGTGAGGGTTCTTTACCTCGTCCCTTACCCGACCGAGGGCGCCAGCAACCGGCTGCGGATCGAGCAGTACTTGCCCCACCTGAAGCGGCGCGGCCTGGAGGCGGATGTCCGGCCGTTCATGTCTACGCGGCTTTACTCCATCCTGTACCGCCAGGGATCTCTTCTCGAAAAGCTCCTTCGCCTGATCGGCTCGTTCGCGCGGCGTCTGGCCGTCCTGTTGCGGGCGAACCGCTACGACCTGGTTGTGATTCACAGACGGGTCTTTCCACTCTGGTTTCCGTTCGCCGGTTACCTGATCCGCCGCATCCGGCGCCCGATCATCTATGATTTCGACGACGCCGTATTTCTCGCCGGGGCCCCGGGCGGCGTTCTGGGGGATGTTTCCTCGCTGCTCGGCCAGTCCAAGCAGGTGAAGGAGATCCTCCGCTGGAGCACGGAGGTCATCGCCGGAAACGAGTCCCTCGCCGAATACGCCCGCCGGCTCAACCCGAACGTTCACATCCTCCCCACGCCCGTGGACACGGAAACTTACCAACCCGACGGCGGGGAAAAAACACGGGACGGCTTGGTCATCGGTTGGATTGGAAGCCACTCGACCTCCCAATACCTGGGCTATCTGGACGACACCTTCCGGGAGCTGCTGGACGAGTTTCCCTCCCTGGAGATCCACGTCGTCGGGGGACCCTACAAGCTCGCCGGCTACGAGGACCGGGTCCGGAACATCCCTTGGCGGCTGGATGGAGAACAGGAGTCGCTCCAGGCCTTCGACATCGGGGTGATGCCGCTGAAGGACGACGTCTGGGAGCGTTACAAGTGCGGCTTCAAGGCCCTTTTTTATATGAGCGTGGGAACCCCAGTGGTGTGCTCGCCGGTCGGCGTGAACACGACGATCATCCAGGAGGGCGTGAACGGATTCCTGGCGGGTTCGACGCGGGAGTGGATCGACCGCCTTCGGAATCTGTTGGAAGACCCGGACCTGCGCGAGCGCATGGGGCGGCAAGGGCGGATGACGATTGAGAAAAGCTACTCGGTCCGGGCGAACGAGGAGGGGTTTTTCACCATCCTCGAGACCGCCTCCTCCCGCCCTCTTCGCAAGGACGCCGAGCGGTTCCAGCGGCTCCAGCGGGCGACGCAGCGCACCCTGGATTTCAAATGGAGCCAGTTCCGAAACCTGGGTCCCGCCGACGAGGCGCACTTTTTGAATTTCATCCACCCCGTGGAACCGGAGTTTTTTCAGGACAAGGGCGGCCTGGACGCCTCGTGCGGGTACGGCCGCCACCTGTATTTCGCGTCGCGCTACAGGCCCCGCCGGATGGTGGGGATGGACTTCAGCAACCTGATCTTCTCGGCCCGGGAAAGCCAGCGGGACCAGTCCAATGTCTCCCTGGTCAAGGGCGACCTGTTCCGCATGCCCTTCAAGCGGGAATCGTTCGATTTCGTCTACACGCTGGGCGCCCTTCAGAACCTGCCGGAGCCGGAGCGGGGATTCCGCTCTCTGCTGGAATTCGTGAAACCGGGCGGGTCGGTGATCGTCTGGGTGTACAGCAGGAAGCGCCGCCTGACAAACCGGATCGTCGAGGCGTTCCGGTTTGTCACGCTCCGCCTGCCCTTCTTCACCCTGAAGAAGATCTGCTTCCTGTGCGCCTGCGTCGATTATTCCACCTTCGTCTTAACGTTCTTTTTCCTGCCCATCAAGGTCCTCCGGCGGATCCCCCTCGTCCAGAAGAAGGTGCGGCCCCGCATCCGGTTGTACGACCGGTACCCGTTCTGGGCGAATTACTCCGACTGGTTCGACCGGCTCTCCGCGCCGGTGAGGACGTATTTCGACCGGCGGGACCTGGAACGCTGGAACGAGCGGGGGGACCTGGTCAACGTGGACATCTCCCCCACCGACAGCTACGGCTGGCGGCTGTACGGCGAGCGACCGAAATCGTCCGCGCCCAAGCCGGGCGGGCGGGAAATCGCGGCGGGCTGAGAGCGCGCGCGCCGACGCGGGGGGGGGGGGGGGAGAACACGGCGGGCATGGGGAACCGACCGAAGGCGGACCCGGATTTGGCCCTGCAAGCGCTGGAAGAGGCCTGCGGGAAGCTGGGCGTCGAGATCCGTTACGCCGACTTCACCGCCGATGAACTCCGACCGGCCTCCGGGCGGTGCCGCCTCGATGGGCGCGAGCTGATCCTCGTCGACCGCGCGCTGAACCCGGCGGAAAGGCTACGCGCCCTGGGCTCGGCCATGAAGGGGCTGGACCTGGAAGAGATCTTCCTGCCCCCGGCCGTCCGGGAATTGCTGGGAACGGATTGAAGAAGGATTGAATCTGGGACGCCGCGAATTCTTCTGAGCGGAGCGCGGCGGGCCGCCACAAGGGACGCGATGGTCATGAGGTCCTTGCCGCGCATCGGAATCACCTGCGACCGGGACGTTCAAAAAAAGGGCGGGCCCTTCTCGCTCCTGCGGGAGGACTACGCGGCCGCGATTTCCGACCTGGGAGGCGTGCCGATCCTCCTCCCCGCGCTCCCCACCGGGCCCTGCGCGGACGAAACGCTCGACATCCTGGACGGTCTCCTGGTTTCGGGGGGAGGAATCGACGTCGATCCCCGGCACTACGGTGAGCGCCCCCACCCGAAACTCGGCCCACTGAGCCCTGTCCGGACCCGCTTCGAACTCGACCTGATCCGGCGCGCCCTGAATGAAGGCGCTCCCATCCTGGGGATCTGCGGAGGCTGCCAGGCCCTGAACGTTGTGGCCGGGGGAACGCTGTTCCAGGATTTGGCCGCCCAGGCGCCGGGCGCGTTGCGGCACCGCGCGCCCCGGTCCGTCCGGCACGGGGTCTCGATCCTGAAAGGATCGAAGCTCGCACGATTCTTCCGGGGCCTTACGGGCCGGGTCAACACCAGCCATCACCAGGCCGTCAAGGAGGTCGCCCCGTCCTTTCGTTCAACGGCCTGGGCCGGCGACGATGTGATCGAGGCCATCGAGGGCGATCACCACCCCTTCGCGGTCGGCGTACAGTGGCACCCGGAGCTTCTGTACCGAAAGGACGCTGCCGCCGCGTCGCTCTTCAAGGCCTTTCTCCAAGCGGCGAAAACATTTTCTAAAGGGCGGCATGGGGGATGAAAGTCCCCGGGGGGACATTTTGAAAACTGTCCCCCCGACCCCCCTCGAAAACTTTTTGCGGCCAAGCCGATGGCTTGGCCTTACCCACGCTTGGAGGAGTGTCTACACTCCGGGTGTCTGAATGGCGCGGCCAAAGGACCTACTTGCTAATTGGAAAACAGGGGAGGCGTCCACTTTCCACAGACTGCCGACTTACCACGCTAGCCCATCGGAGATCCGCGCGCCAGAAGGGTTGTCATAAGCACAACCCCCTCCAACCGCCTCATGGCCGGCGCGCAAGCGCCCCCCTGCTGTTTTAAGCTTTTCGCGCCAAGGCGATCAGTGACGCGCCGAAAGGGAGGGAGGCCTTTCGGAGCCAGCGGGCCTCGAGGGCCGAGAGACGGATCAGGGCCCAGTTCACAGCGGCCGGAACCGGGAGGAAATCGTCGTGGAGCCGGGCTTTGGATTCCTTCACATCTCTCCTCAGCGGGCGCAGCGCCGCCATCACCGGGTAGAGGTACGAGAACGTATAGCTCAGCCGATCGACGCGGAACCCGGCCTCTGAGAGTTTCCCGCCGAGCTCCGATTTCCGGTAGCGCCGCTCATGATGGCAGAGCTCGTCATGATGCCCCCACAGGTGGGGGTGCGCCGGAACCGTCGCGACGAGCCGGCCTTCGGGTTTGAGGACCCGCCGCCATTCAGAGAGGGCCTTCCGGTCGTCCGGGAGGTGCTCGAGGATCTCCGAAGCCACCAGGGTGTCGAAAGAAGATTTCCGGAAGGGAAGATCCATCACCGACGCGCGGGAGAGACCCGCATCGGGAACCCGCTTCCTGGAGCCGGCGATGGCGACTTCGGAGAAATCAATCCCGAAGACGGCCCGGGCCTGGCGGGCGATCTGTTGGAAGAGCGCTCCCGTCCCGCACCCCAGGTCGAGAACCCTCCCGCACGAATCGGCCCATTCCCGAACAATCCGGGACTTCCCCACATACCACCAGTAGGAATCTTCGAGTGCGGCGAATTTCTGTTCGATTCTCGGGTCCATCGCTTTCCCTGGTGACGCGGTGCGGCGTGAACGTCCGGCCGCGCCACAAATTGTAAACCCAACGGAATCGTCCGTCGATGCCCTTTCGAGCCGGGCCGAATGACAAGAAGCGGGAGGGGGGAGTCCCGCGCCGGAACCGGACGTCCTCCGCTCAGCGTCCCCGCGGCGATCTTCGATCCTGAAGATTCTTAAGGCGGCCGTAATAACCGAGGTCCCGGGTCACCGCGGAGCGGAGGGCCATGTGGAGGGCGGCGTCCAGGTCTTTCTTCCGAAGGGTGTCCGTGAGGCCCTGGGTCAGGGTTCTGTACCGGTCCAGCGATTTTCCAAGCGTTTCCGCCTCAGCCTTCATCTCTCCTCTGAGGGCCTGCAATTCCCGCAGACCCTTCACCTTCTCGTTGATGGCGAGTGCCCGCTTGTTGTGTTCACGGCCCGCCTGTTTGTCTTTCGCAAGCCCGGCCTTCATCTCATCCAACGATTGCTTGTCCGCATGAAGGGCCTGGATCAACGCCTCCCTTTCCCGGCCAAGCCGCCTGTTTTGTTCGGACAGGGCCTTGATTTCCTCCCAGGCGCGCTTGCGCCGCGCGTCGGCGTCGCGGGAAAGCGCTTGCAGCGTTTTCACCAGTTGGGCGTTGGTCTCGCGCGGACCGCCGATGTCGAACCCCCTGGATATTTTCGCGGATTTCCCGGAGAGGGTCCAAACGGTCAATGAGACGACGTACCGCCCGGGCAGGCGCACGCCGGGCAGGCGTAATTCCCGGACTTCCCGGCCCGGCCGGCCGGCGAGGTTTTCAACCCGTTTCTCCGAGAGGATCTCGCCCTGATTCCTCGTGAACCTGATGGAAATCCCATGCCGGACACCGGGCATGACGGCGTAGGCGTATCGTGCGCAGACCCCGTCCGTTTGGAGAACCGGCCCACAGGCGCGAACCTCCAGCCACAATGCCTCGGGGACCACATCGATTTGCCTGACCGCCCATTCCGCGGCGGCCTTCGCCCCTTGGATGAACCGCGCCGCCGCCGCCCCGCTTTTCCGGCGCAGCCCGCGCCGGATTCGGGGGACATGGAATTTCTGGTATTTCCGGGCGACCACGGCCTGGTTCAGGGGCAGATTCGTGATCCGAACGAGGAAGTGGTCGAACAGCTTTCGGGCGTCCGCCCGGGTGTGGCCGAGCGCCACCCCCCCCCCGGCCTCGGTCCTCAGATATCCGCCGTCACGGAGCCCGCGGACCAGGTCGGGTCTGCTTCGAAACCACGAATCGAAGAGTTTCTCCTCCTTGCGCCTCATCCCGGCTTTCAATTCCATCAGGGGGCCCTCGCCGGGCAACCTGTCGGCGATCCGGATGCGGGCGCTCGGAACATAGGGGTCGCGCTTCCGTTTGATCATCTTCTCGACGCGCCACTTCAGGGACGTATATGCGGAGGCGGAATAGATCCGCCGCCCCCATATTTCCCGGGTCCGCCGGAAGGCGTTGAGGGCCGTCACGCGGGGATCTCGGGCGGCGGCCAGGCCGGGAAAGTAGAGCCCGATGTAGGGGTTGGGCACCTGCCTCTCGGGAATCCGGAAATTACCCCGGCGGATGGAGTCCACGATTTCGAACAGGCCGGAGATGTTCGCCGGATCGAGCCTTTCGCCGAGCGCCCGCAGCTTCGATACGGACGCGGGGTCCGCATTGTGAAGCACGTCGAGCCATCCGGAGGCGGCGGATTGCGCCGGGGCGGCGGCCGGGCCGGCGAGGGCGAGCCATCGGAGCAGGGCGATGCAAAAGAACAGGCGTCGGATTCCGCCTCTCATGAACCCGGACTCTTCGTCCGCGCTATCCGGAACGGCCTCCGGCGCTCCGCGGGGCAGGTCGGCGAAACGATTCGATCATGTCATCCGGCATCGGATCGGTCAGACCGGGAAAGATCCCCACGAAGAACGAGCGCTCCGGAACGGCGTCGAAGACCTTCAACGGGAACGGCGCGCGGATCGGCTCGCCGCGGAAAGCGGGTTGGCGGGCTGCGTTGCCCGCGAAGAGCAGCCGCGTCTCGATCTTCCGGCCCTCCAGGAACGCGATCAAGGGGCTGCGCTCCAGCCCCTCCTGCGGGGTGAGGGGGAAGGCGAACCAGGACGGATTCGCCTTCGGGGGCTCCACTCGGGCGGAACCAAATACTCCGTAAGCCCCCTCAACCCTTCATAGAGTCGGCGGAAATTCCGGCGGCGGCGCTCGAACACTTTCAATCGGCTGTCGATGAACCGCTCCAAAAATTGTATGCGAGATTCGCCTGCAAAAAAATCAAGGCCAATCCACGGGGTGACCCAAGGATGGGGTGCGTCCATGGTGTTCCACCCCCTCCAAACAAAAGTGGCCTCCCCATGTCGAAGCGACCGCCCAGGATCACGTCCGTATGGAATTAAATTTTCCCTTACTTGGATCATCGGAGCAGAGGCAAGAGCTTGTTGTAGAGGAATTTTGCAAATTCCTGATGCCCTCGCGGCGTCCAGTGATCCCCGTACATATTGAGAACTTGCTCCCTTTCCTTAAGTGCCAGCACCTCGGCGAAATCGTAAAAACGGATCCCATTCTCTCTGGCGAAGGCACGGGTCCGGGCCATGGGATAACGGAAATTGAGAGCAACTCCATCCTTCCCTTGCACCTTTTCCAACAACGATCTCAGCGGTTCAGACTTATTGGGCCGATAAGCGTCGATCATAAGTGGGCCTTTCGGAATCCCAATGATTCCGAACTCGGCTCCTTTCCCCTTGGCTATACTATTCATCTGTAATAGATTTTTGAACGTCGAATCCCAGGCCTCTTTCCACCAGATCCTATTTTTTACTTTTCTTAGGTGCTCAACATAAACGTAATTGCTCTTATTCAAGGCTCCGAATCGGTGTATAAAGGTGCGAATGTTTTGACCCAAAAATGGAATGAGGTTATATCCCTTTTCCAACAAACTAGCCTCAAGATAGAAGTAAAGTACCGACGGTCTCCAAAACTCCCGCTTGCCATGGGCGATTTCCAGCCATTCGCTGCCACCGGCATGCTCCGGATGTTCATCGTAGACATCATTGTCCGGAAAAAAGATCTCGATGACGAGGTCAGGAGCATAGTTAATGACTTGATCTTGAAGCACCTTTAGGTGAAATCTTGGAGAAGTCCCCCCCTTCCAAAGGCCAAAACCTTATACTTTCCCGAGAGCGTTTGGTTGAGTTTCCGCTCAGGAGCCTGTAAAATATTATTGTGAGCTTCAACCTGTTTGGCCTCGAACCCAGAAATCTCCCAGGAAGGCAATGCGTGTGACCTTCGGGGCGGGGCTTAAGGGATAGTCCCAATCATGCCACCCCGCACCGTTGTACTCCAGGTGGACAGTATATTCACGACGGCGAACCGGGATTCCTTGATAAATGACTTCTGAATGCGGCTTCCGCGAAGGACAACCTCCATTTCGGATAAATGCGGATGGAAGGACATACCCAAAATCGTGAATTTGCAAGATGATCTCACCGCCGACCAACGCGCTTAACACACCAAAGAGAAGGAGAGTAACCGGATTGAATGTCAATCTTAGAAAAACAGTTCGCGTCAGGTTCGCGGGAGCAAATCTCAACCATGAGATGAACCCATAAAAAAGCAAACTGAACAGGATCAAACATGAAGTAGGCATAAGAATAATGAAGAATATCGTGCTCACTGCTGTTATGGAACAACAAGGGCACCATAAGAATGGTTAATAACAGCCATAAGATGTGAAAGATTCTACTGGATTTCATGACAAGCCGGGATTTTCCAGGTAAGCTACAGAACCGCAGTCCTGACAAGACTGTCTTCTATCGGGCCACACGTTGCGCACCATGTCAAGACCTTTCGGGAATCTTCAGTTCATTTGTATGGCTGGGGGCCATCACGGGTCACAATTCCTTAGCAATTCTCGCCCTTCATGCGCCCCGACCACGGGTCAGCACAGACTGATCCGCCCGCCTCCATCACGTCTCAAAGCTTCCAGGCATCGGCTCCGTTATCCGATGTTCGGCATCAGAGCCGGCAACCACCGTAGGAGGTTGGCCGGGTTGTAAGACAAAGCAGGCAGCTGCAGGCGAACTTGGTTGTCCTGGAAATCATGGCAATAGAACCCCCTATACTAAATCTCCATGAGGCGTTGTTGTGTATACTCTTTCCATGCCCCGCTAATATCAGGGCTGGTGTCCTTCGTCAAGACGATAATCCTGTGGAGTTTTTCTCCGATGGTTGATCCTGATCACCGAATCCAATAACGCCGCCCTCAACCGCCGTGGGTGCGGGGATGCATGGCATGCCGGCCCACGCGCGGTGGGGCCTAATCGCCGAATGACTGCCGCACCGCGCGGATCACGTACATTGTGATGTCCTCCAAGGGTTTTATTATTTCCTCTTTGAGGTTTTAACCGTGATCATCGACACGCACGCGCATTTGTATCCCGAGGCTTTCCTGGACCTCATCGAGGCCCAAGGGGACAAGTATCCCGTCCGGATCGGCCGGAACGCGGAGGGCCTGCGCATCCTCCTCTTCGACAACCGGGAGTTCTTCACCTTCTTTCCGGGATTTTACGACGTGGACATCCGTCTGGCCGAGATGGATGCCGCGGGGGTGGACTTCCAGGTCCTCTCCATCGCGCCGCCGATGGTCTTCTGGGCCGACCCGGACCTGGGGCGGGCGCTCTGTCAAGTCTTCAACGACACCCTGGCCGCGGTTGTCCGGGCGCACCCGGACCGATTCGTAGCCCTGGCCGCTCTGCCGCTGCAGGACCCGCCCTCGGCCATCCGGGAGCTGGAGCGCGCCGTCAAGGATCTGGACATGCGGGGGTGCCTGCTGGGCTCGAACATCCGGGACCGGGACCTCGACGAAGAACCTTTCGAAGATTTCTTCGCGGCCCTGAGCGAGGCGGACGTTCCGGCGTACGTGCACCCCATCCTCCCCGCCGGGCGGGAGCGGATGCGGGACTACCGCCTGGACATCCTCCTGGGCTTCCCCGTGGACACCACCCTCGCGGCGGCCCGCTTGGTCTTCAGCGGCGTTCTGGAGCGCCATTCCAACCTGAGACTCATCCTCTCCCACCTGGGGGGGGCGCTGCCCTTCCTCGCCGGACGCCTCGCGAGCGGGTCCGATTCGTTCGAGGGGATCGAGAAGAAAATCTCGGGAGACGCCAGGGATTACTTCCGGATGTTTTACCTGGACACGATCGCCTATGAGCCGGAGGTCCTCGCGTTCGGCGTCGGCTTCGCCGGTGTGGAGAAGATCGTCTTCGGCACGGACAGCCCGTTCTTCGGCGAGCAAAACCTGCGCGAGTGCCTGGCCGCCGTTAACGATTGCGAGCGCCTCTCCGACGCGGACCGGCGGGCCATCCTGACGGAGACACCCGGGAAATTGTTCGGCATCGACGCCGCGCTGACGGAAAACGGGTGAGAAACCCTTTGAGCTGGGATGAGAACCGCATGTCTATCGCTTCTAATCTTTCGGCCCCATCTTGACCCCCGCAACCGCGGTCCTGGCCGTCCTGGGCGCCGCCCTGTTCTTCGCCCTGGCCGATATCTGCATGAAGAAAGCGCTTCCGTTCACGACGCTGATCACGGCCTCCTTGGTGACCGTGGCCGTCCAGTGGGTGCTCTACACGACCGTTATCCTCGCGGCGGGGACGTTCTCCCGATTGAATCCGGCCGGGGTGATCTGGTTCGCCGTCACGGGCGTTTTGAATCCCGTCCTGTTCCTGGTGTTTTATCTAATCGGCTTTCAACGAATCGGGGTCGCCCGCTCGGCCCCCCTCAAGGGAATGAGTCCCGTCTTCACCGTGGTCTGCGCTTTTCTCGTCCTGGGCGAGCGGCTGGAGACCGGCCAATACGTCGGAATCGCGATGGCCATCGGGGGAATCGGCATCATCTCCACGGAAGGTTGGGTCCAGCCATCCGGTGAGACCGATCTCTCCGGGTTTTCCAGGTTCCAAGGGCTTTCGCGGCCGAGAAAGATCGACTACCTTTTCCCCATTTTGGCCGGGGGCGCCGCGGGTGTGTCCTCCGTGATGCTGAAGATCGGCCTGTCGAAAATGCCCTCTCCCCTGCTGGCCGCCTGGATCGGCGTGACGGTGGCTCTGGTGCTCTTTCCCCTCCTGGCCTTCATCTTTCCGCCGGGAGAGCGGTTCGGCCTGCAGGCGCCCGCCTTGCCCTGGCTCATCCTGGGGGGCGTGGCCGTCACCGCGGCCGTGTACGCCCTAATTTTCGCCCTCAGTCTTGGGCAAGTCTCCGTGGTCACAACCTTGAATCAGGCCTCTCCCCTGTTCGTCTTGATTCTTTCGGTCCTTTTTCTTCGGCGACTGGAACGGGTCACGCTGAGGGTGGCGGCCGGGGCGATCCTGACGGTGGGCGGGGGGATCCTGGCGAGTGTGATCCACTGAAGAAGGCGATCCGGCCTTGAAATGCGGCGTTGAGCGCTTTGAAGAAGCCCGCCTCTCGCCCTCTTGATGGGCGGACGGCCCGTTCCCCGGGGTGACGAAGACGCTTCGTGGACCCCTCCCCTCGGTAACCGCGCACTGGGGATCGGTATGATTATGGACCCCCTTTCATTCAGCTTCGGCGTGACGGCAATGACTTCGCCGGGCTTTCCGCCTCCATCATGACGCCCGCCTCCGTGATTGCGATGGCCATCGGATCGGCCTTTTTCTTCGCCGTGACGGAAGTCGCGATGCGCAACGCCCTTCGGACGGCGACGCCGATGATGACTTCCACCACGGTGATGGCGGTCCAGTTTGTCTTTTTATCGGCCTTGATTCTGGGCACGACCGGATTCTCCGGCCTCAGCCTTTCCGGATTCCTCTGGTTCGCGGTCGCGGGATTCTTCAACCCCTACCTCTTCCTGGTTTTTTACCTTATCGGCGTGCAGCGGATTGGGGTTGCGCGTTCCGCACCCATCAAGGGCTCGGCGCCCATCTTCGCGGTGATCTTCGCTTGGCCCTATCTCGGGGAGCGTCTCCACCCCCTCCAATATCTGGGAATCGCGCTGATCGTGGCCGGGGTGGTGGTGATCTCCACCGAGGGCATCGGGAAAACGGGGGATGAGGCCGCGGGGAAATCCTGGAGAAAGGTTGACGCCGTATTTCCCCTGTTGGCCGGGGTGGTGGCCGGGGTGGCAGCCGTCTTTTTCAAGGTGGGCATGGCGAAACTGCCCTCCGCGCTTCTGGGCGCATGGACCAGCACGGTGGTGGGATTGGTTTTTTTTCCGCTCTCGGCCTTTCTGTTTACGGCGGACCGGCGTTTCAGCATCGGCCTGCCGTCCATCCCCTGGCTCCTCCTGGCGGGGACATCCGCGACGCTGGCCATGTACGGCTTCATTTCCGCCCTGGGCGGCGGGCAGGCTTCCATCGTCTTGACGCTCGCGCAGACCTCGCCGCTCATTGTGGTCTTGATATCCGTCCTATTCCTTCGTCAACTCGAGCGGGTCACCCCGCGTCTGGCGATTGGCGCGATCCTCACGGTGGGCGGCGGGGCCCTAGCCAGCCTGTTCTGACGGGCCGGCGGGGGGCTGAGGGTCAACCAACCCGCGGTAGAACATTGATTCCTCGTAACTTCCTACGACGAATGGCTGGTTAGAAAACCAGGGCAGAGAATCGCGCATATCGGGTTGAACCTTTCCGAGACGCGGTGCGCGCGGCGATTTTCGGAAATTGTGGAATCATCCGTCCGGTGGTAAATTGAGGCGTGTGGCGGGCCGGGAAGCGGTTTCACGTTTGACCGATGGGATAGGAAGCGAATCGGGATGAAAATTTTCGTGGACTCCGCGAACCTTTCGGAGATCGAGCAGGCGCTCGAGCGCGGATTCGTCTCAGGCGTGACGACGAACCCGAATCGCAAAGCGAACGCCATGCTATTAAAGATGTAAGAAGTAATAAAAGAAAGGGAATTATGTCGCAAAGTAACATAGCAGCCTGTCAACATTGCGATTCTCCGGGTGGGGAAAAGACACTGCAAAATCAGGTTTGCATGCCACTCAACGGTCGTGTGCAATGTATTGACTTTTGTATTCACCAAATCGTCGCGGCTCTTAATGCCGGAGGGATCCGCACCACGTTTAGTTGCTGTGGACATGGAGAGATGAAAGGCGCCATCAAGCTAGAAGATAGGCGGGTGCTGTTTATCCAAAAAGAGCCAGAAACAGATGAGGCTTGGAAGAAAGCCCTCGCGCTTTAGCCCGTATGACATGCGGACGAGCAGTGCACGCATCCATTCACCTGCCGATAGTGTTTGTTGCGTGCTTCAGCAACCGCGGGGTGGCATGAGATGAATTCGCCAAGGTAAATTCGATTCTCGTTCTTCGGCAGCCAAGCACATCCTGTCGTGTGAACTTTATGATCTCCATTCGGTTGTGCGTTCTGGTTCACGTAGTAGCTTGCCATTACATCCTCCATTCAAATCTGGTCGAGTTGGAAATTTTCATCCTTGTCCCAGACGATCTTGACAGGCTGAACGGTCGCCTTCATAAGGCTCTCTGGCGTGGCAGGAATGCTAATTTCCTCTTCCAGTTCAGCCTTTGATGGCTGATAGATGTGAGGTTTCATGCGGACTTCTGGTTTCTGTGTCTCTTTTTCGGTCATTCTTCGTTATCCTCCGCAAGCTTGGATAGAATGTCGTGTCATTCGTGACGATGCGCGTGGTCGCCTCTGTTGTCGAGTTCCCTGCCGATCTCTCGTAGAAACACGAGACGCCATTCTTCACCAAGAAGCATAAATGCCGCGACAGCGAGTTCTATGACATCGATCTGGTAAATATTCAGTCCTGAAGCCCATGCTGTCGTCATCGATTCGTGAATAGGGCCACGCTCTTCTACTCGAATGCCTGGGGTGGCAAACAGCAAATTGGACAATTTATCGACGGATTCCATCGCCTTCCTAGTAGAGCTTCTGACATCGGAAAGTGTCAAATCCCGATCTTTGACCTCGACCGCCATGGCCATGTTGTCATTCTCGTCATAACACATGACATCTCCTGGAGCTCCCGAAATGATGTCGGACTCATTCACGCCCTGAGAAGTGACACGGGAGAATATCGAGAACCCCTTTCCCAACACGTCCATCAAGGCGGCACTAACAGCGAGGGGGCGAAGGCCGCCGCTCGGCTCACTGATAAACGTCTCAAGAGCACGGCGAAGCTTCGGAAGACTCACCCTCATCGGAACTTGGTATTTAACCCGCATTTCCCATATGGATGATAATTTTTAACGCCCCGAAGGCCGTTTTCTCGTGTAAAATCAAGGTGTTGGCCTCTCCCTGCCATCATCTTGCGAGGGGACCCAATGGGTGAAGCGAAAAAGAGGCCGTTGAGGCTCCAATTCGACGGTCGGCTCAGGCTGGAGTTTCACGGAGCAAAGGTTACGAGTGACGCCGGTTTGCTTGCCTATCGTGAACTGGATGAGGTGTTGGGGCTGACGAAGGCGGCCGAGGGGTTTCTGTCCGATTCACGGACGGGCGGGAACACCCGGCACAGCCTCACCGCTTTGGTGCGCCAGTCGGTCTACAGCCGCCTGGCAGGATATAAAGACACCAATGATGCCGAGCGGCTCTGTGTCGATCCCGCCATGCGTCAGGTGGTTGGGGGGCGAGCGAAGTATCACACCGCTGCCTCCACCAGCCAGATGAGCCGATTCGAGACGCAGACCCTCACCCGGCCCCTTAACCCCTCAAGGCGCTGAGCGGTCTGCCCGGTGTGTTGGTGGATCGTGTCCGCAAACGCAAGCCGATTCGCAAGCTGATCCTGGACATGGACAGTTCGGTCAGCCCGACCCACGGTGAGCAGGAAGGCTCTTCCTACAACGGCCACTTCGGCTGCACCTGCTATCACCCACTGTTTTGCTTCAACCAGTTTGGCGATCTGGAGCGGGCGCTGTTGCGCAACGGCAAGGTCCACAGCGCTGATGACTGGTGGTCTGTATTGGAGCCGGTGGTAGCTCGCTACCGGGATGCGAAGGTCTGTCGGTTTTTTCGAGGCGACGCGGCATTTGCCAAGCCGGAGGTGTACCGATACCTTGAGGCGGAGGGCTACTCCTATGCGATTCGGCTTCCGGCCAACGCCATCTTGTACAGGGACATCGAATGCCTTCTGACCCGGCCGGTTGGCCGACCGCCCAAAAGGCCCATTATCCCGCATTTCCCATATGGATGATAATTTTTAACGCCCCGAAGGCCGTTTTCTCGTGTAAAATCAAAGTGTTGGCCTCTCCCTGCCATCATCTTGCGAGGGGACCCGATGGGTGAAGCGAAAAAGAGGCCGTTGAGGCTCCAATTCGACGGTCGGCTCAGGCTGGAGTTTCACGGAGCAAAGGTTACGAGTGACGCCGGTTTGCTTGCCTATCGTGAACTGGATGAGGTGTTGGGGCTGACGAAGGCGGCCGAGGGGTTTCTGTCCGATTCACGGACGGGCGGGAACACCCGGCACAGCCTCACCGCTTTGGTGCGCCAGTCGGTCTACAGCCGCCTGGCAGGATATAAAGACACCAATGATGCCGAGCGGCTCTGTGTCGATCCCGCCATGCGTCAGGTGGTTGGGGGGCGAGCGAAGTATCACACCGCTGCCTCCACCAGCCAGATGAGCCGATTCGAGACGCAGACCCTCACCCGGCCCCTTAACCTCAAGGCGCTGAGCGGTCTGCCCGGTGTGTTGGTGGATCGTGTCCGCAAACGCAAGCCGATTCGCAAGCTGATCCTGGACATGGACAGTTCGGTCAGCCCGACCCACGGTGAGCAGGAAGGCTCTTCCTACAACGGCCACTTCGGCTGCACCTGCTATCACCCACTGTTTTGCTTCAACCAGTTTGGCGATCTGGAGCGGGCGCTGTTGCGCAACGGCAAGGTCCACAGCGCTGATGACTGGTGGTCTGTATTGGAGCCGGTGGTAGCTCGCTACCGGGATGCGAAGGTCTGTCGGTTTTTTCGAGGCGACGCGGCATTTGCCAAGCCGGAGGTGTACCGATACCTTGAGGCGGAGGGCTACTCCTATGCGATTCGGCTTCCGGCCAACGCCATCTTGTACAGGGACATCGAATGCCTTCTGACCCGGCCGGTTGGCCGACCGCCCAAAAGGCCCATTATCTTCTACCACAGCGTCTCCTATCAGGCGGCTAGTTGGGAGAAGCCTCGCCGGGTGGTGGTGGCGGTCGAGTGGCACCAGGGCGAGTTGTTTCCAAGAGTCAGCTTCATCGTGACCAACCTGCACTGGCGGGAAGAGAACGTCGTGAGGTTCTACAACCAGCGTGGGACGGCGGAGCAGTGGATCAAGGAGGGCAAGTACGCCCTGAACTGGACGCGCCTGTCCTGCCACGGCTTTGAAGAGAACCAGGTCCGCTTGCAACTATTTGCCTTGGCGTACAACCTGGCAAACTTCCTGCGGCGGCTGGCGTTGCCCAGAGCGGTGAAGCACTGGTCGCTGACGACGTTACGCGAGAAGCTGATTAAGATTGGGGCCAAGGTGGTCACCCACGCCCGGTACACCACCTTCCAGATGGCCGAGGTGGCCGTGCCGCGTCAACTGTTCAGGGCAATCCTTGAACGAATTCGACGGTTGTGGTTACCGCCTCCCGTACCAGATACCGGATGACGGAGCAGATGGCCCGGAAGCTTAGTGACGTGGTGGAGACGGGGGATCAGTCTGCGCCGAACTCCCCTGAGTGTGCCGGTAGAGCTGGGTTTTCAAGGGATTGCGGCTTTAGGACGGCCGTTGCCCCTCGATTGAGCAGAGGGTTCTGCAAAGAGACCCTGAATCTGTAGTAAAATGGGGTACTTTGATGACACAGGAGGACCGCAGGATGGCTAAGAGTGGTCATCTGGGAAATCCCGGTTTAAATCAAGACAACTCTTGTATTGACCACCCGTTGCTCTTTAACTCAATTAGAGCCCTCTTTACCGGGGCTGTCAACACCATTTCGGGCGCCTGAAACCCTGATCGGAGCGGTATCCGCCATTGGAAAACCATGTCAGCGCCGGCGTGTAAACGGGCTTGACCACCAGGTTTGGAGTCTTCGTCATTTTGCCCTTGTGTGGACTCCGCTTAGGGTCGCTAGACAGGCACCGGGCATCATCGCTTGATTCTCTCCAAGATAAGGGCAAATGTCTTCCTGGATACACCGACCTCGGCCAACTGGAAGGTGATGTGGCGGGCGTACCGCACGAGCCGGCCGCCCATTTTGAGGAGCTTAAGCTGAAGGCCGCGTAACGACCAGTGCTTGATCCCTCTCGGCAGGCCAGCAATCCCGCATCCGAAGTCATTCTGGTTCCGTGAAACTCAAGCCTCAGCCGACGCTCAAAACGGACCTTCAACGCCCACTTTTTCGCTTCACCCATTGGATTACCCCGCGAGAGGATGGCTCGGGGAGGCTCATGCATTGATTTTACTCCAGAAAATGTCCTCCGGTCCGACAAAAGTTATGATCCATATGGGATATCTGGGTTTTCAACGGTTTTGATTTTTGCGTTTACTTTAGTTAGTGCAGTATCCGCCTTATCAACTGCCACACTTGCTCAAAAGAAGGAGGTTGCTGACGTAGTACAGACCAAGTATGAGCGATTTGGTTCTTGCAAGGGGGTTGTCCTAAAAAAAGTCATCTTAGATATCGGGCGAGTTTCAGTGCGATTTGGATCTCCAGTCTCCATTGAGGTTGGGTACATCGAAGATTTCGCTTTTGGTCAAATAAGTGTAGGTTTAACGTTCGCAAAAAAGCATAAATACGGTGACAGAACGGACACTTTAGACCTTGGTGAGGCAATCAGTTTGCAAAAGGCAATACCCAATATTAATCGTGACTACAAAGGACTCGCAAAATCCCGTCTCCTTGAATATCACGAAGTTTATAACAACGCCACATCTGGGTTTAAATACGGATTCTATATCTCTGCACGAGGAAGTAGTTATTTTCTTCGTTTATCAAGTCTATCAGATGGTACGGAATTCTTTTCTACGACAATGAAATGAATTCAGCAATTTCCCGAGCCGTTAAAAAGATGAAATCCTATGGCGGGCAATAATTATGTCGCAGGGGGGAATGTGGTCAGGGTTTACAATCTAATATTTCCCGATCCGGACTCCTCCCAATGGGGAAGGATTGGGGTCATCGCTTTATTTTGCACCATGGGGTAGGCCTCCGCCCTGTTAGGGTTGGCGACGGCCGCCGGGAAGGTCCGCGTCATGCTTATGCACATCCTGCCCAACGTCGTGCCCGTGATCGTCGTGGCCGCCACCTTCGCAGGGATCATCGGTTTGAGCAGATTCCTCACGCGGATGGGTTGACCATCGTTCGGAATGCCGGTTGTGATTGACCAGCGCTCCCGATATGTCATTCGGGTGAGCCGGCCTATGCCGGCTCGAATCTCGTGTGAAGGGGAAGCGAAGAATCTTCAGTTGCTAAGCCGCTCCTGCCAGCAAAAAGAATGGTTTGTGAGAGAAATAGGCTAAACAGGGACTCGAAAACTAAAGATATGATATTTTGGTCCTTTATGGAGGGTCATAGTGCCTGGGAGTGTCCCTTGAGATTAGAGATGGAACTGACTGGGTTCACGGTGACACTATAGCCGTTCCACTTGGGAGAAAGTTATGACATTTGTCCTAAGAGGCGAGCAGAGAAAAATCCTTGAAGTTGGAGGCAGCACTATTAGAATCATAAAAGAAGGAGGGTTATTTCGTTCCGACCGCGAGAAAACAATTCCAATCAGAAATGTTACTTCTGTTGAAGTAAAGAAGCCCGGTCCATTGATAGTTGGGTTTATTCAGTTTTCCATTGCAGGGGGAATAGCGAGGGATAGTTCATATACATTAACCGGGGGATCTTTTGGAGCGCTCCTGGATGAAAATTCTGTTATATTGAAGGATCCGGTATCATACAAAGTGGCTGTAAAAATAAAGGAATATGTTCAGGACTATTCAGAGGTCGGATCTCACAATTCAGGTTCAAGCGTCTCGAAGGCGGATGAGATTCAAAAGTTAAAGGGATTATTGGATGAAGGAATTCTAACAGAAGAGGAGTTTAATCTGGAGAAGAAGAAACTGCTCGAAATATAGCATCCTATCAATTCCGCCATTGAGGAACAGAATGCTGAAACTTGGTCAGCGCCCGTCCGTTGGGTCAATGATTGAAAGCTAACCGGTTCAATTGAACTACCCCGTTCGGGTGTTTAAGTTGATGAGAAACCCAGGTGGTTGGATCAGGGAAGGGCTGGTCTGAGAATGGTTTCCAAAGATACCTCCACGGACATCCTCATCATCGGCACGGGAGCGGCGGGGCTGTCGGCGTCCATCGAGGCCTCATCCAGAGGGGCCCGGGTCAAGATTGTGGATCAGGCCCCCACGCATGGCGGGACGGCGATTGGCTCCGGCGGCGGGGTCTTGATGGTGGACACCCCCCTTCAGCGGAAAAAGGGTGTCGAAGACTCCATCGAGCTGGCTTGTGAAGATTGGCGCAAATGGTCCAAAGGGACCGCAGATATGGAGTGGGCTCGGTTCTATATCGAAAGGAGCCTGCCCGATCTCTATCACTGGACGGCGGGGCTCGGCGTCGAGTGGACGGTGTTGATGGATCAAGAAGGCAACTCCGTCCCCCGGTGGCATAGGCCGGGAGGGGGAGGGGAAGAAATCGTTCGCTGCCTCTATCAAGAGGCCGTCAAGTCGGAGGCCGTTGAATGGGCCTATTCGACGTCAGTCAAAAGACTTCTCAAGGATCAGGAGAGCGCGGTCAGGGGCGCGGAGGTTCAGCGGGAATCCGGCGAGGAGGTGATCGAGGCCAAAGCCGTCATCGCGGCGACCGGGGGGTTCTGCTCCAACCACGACATGGTCCGAACAAATTCGCCCCGATTGAAAGATGTGAGGTTTCTGGCCGGCGGGGGTCCCGGCGCTCTGGGCTCCGGGCATGGGTTGATCGGTGACGCGGGAGGCAGTTTCCGGCGCCTCGAAGATATCTGGATGTACGCGTTCGCAACCCCCGACCCCAAGGATCGGGACGGGAAGAGAGGTCTGGTGATCAGGGGCCTGAAGCACGCCGTCTGGGTCAATTTTCAAGGGAAACGGTTTCATAATGAAGACCTGTCCGGAGGCGCGACCGGGACGCCGGCGGTCTTGAGTCAGACCCCCCCGATGTGCTGGGCCGTCATCGACTCGTCCATGATCGGGGAGATCGTGGTCTCCGATCCTTCCTACCGGGCGGGGAGCGAGGCCGTTTCCGACATGGTGATGGGGCTTCTCGAAGGCTCGCCTGACATCAAGAAGGCGTCGTCAATCGAGGACTTGGCGAAGGTTATGAACGTGGATCGGGGTGAGTTCCAAAAGACCATGAACGGCTATAACCGATATTTGGATGACGGTCTGACGGAAGATCCCGCGTTCGGAAAAGACCTGCGGGGGCTGAAGAAGATTGAGAAGCCGCCGTTTTACGCGATTCAATTCATGCCCCTGGCCAGGAAGAACTTGGGGGGGGTCGGGACGGATCTCACTTGCCGGGTCTTGGACCCGCTGGGCGAGGCCGTCCCGGGGCTCTACGCGGCCGGGGAGGTCGCCGGAATGGCCGGGGGACACATCAACGGGGAAGCCGGCCTTGAAGGGACCATGCTGGGCCCCTCGATCTTCTCCGGCCGGGTGGCGGGGGCCTCGGCGGCCCACCATCTTGGATTCGGTCAAGGATTCCAGTAGTCGCGTCGGCGTTTCTTTTCAGGGGTTCCCCACCCGTGAAAAAGCCGGCGACGATTCAGCCTCGATATCTCCCAACGATTCCGTTACAGGCCTGTGTATGAGCGGGCCTTGCAACGCATCGGGGCGGGTGCGGCGCCCCGCCCTTACACTGGAGCGGCCGTGCGCACTTTCCCATGTAGGCGCCGGGCGCGAGTCGGTTGACTCCTGCACCGGCCCTCCCCCGTTAGCCGGCGCGGGAGCCATAAGCGTGTGGTGCGGCCCCATCGCGGTCTTTGTGAGAAATGCGGGCTGGTTTTTATGGAAGCCCGCCAGGTCCCCGGTCACTCGAAGATCACATTCACCTCGATCTCCACCAGGGCGTCAGGCTCCGCCAGGCGAGCCACCCCGACTGTGGTGCTGGGGACGGGCTCCGAGAAAAACTCCTGTCTGACCTCCCCAACGGCGGCCAACTGATTATCGATGTCCGTCAGGTAAACGTTGATCTTCCCCACGTTCTCGAAGCCGGCCCCGACCGCTTCAAGGCACTTCTTGATGTTCTCGAAGACCTGACGGGTCTGAGCCCGGATATCTCCCGTCCCAACGAGGTTCCCCCGGGCGTCCCTGGCCAACTGCCCCGCCAGGAACACCTCCTTCTTTCCGAATCGGGAGACCTGAGAGTAGCGGGGGCGAGGATCGAGGAGCCCTTTCGGCTGAAGAATTTCCCTAGGCATATCTTCTCCTTTCGTCATGATTGATGGGGGGCGCTAAAATGGAAAGGCACAGGGTCAGGTCTTACATTCTAACATTTCCCAGATTTCCGGCGAACTTTGCGGGGACGGCCAGGGTCACATCTTGAGTCTTGAATTTCCATCTCCAAAGCATTCCGACTGAATCGCGGGGACGCCAACCTTATTTCCGCTGATCCCTTCATTTTCGTCCAAGCTTCCGCCGTTGCGGGACATGACCCAATGGGTCTTCAAGCTTTCCAACAAAACCGTCATTTCCCAAGGGTCTGCCTGTCCTCTCATGACGGCCTATCCTCTCGATCTCTTCCTCGGATACGCCACCCGGAAGAAAGTCTCTCCAATTCCCGACCCTTTCAAGCAGGGGCTTGACCTTCACCCAATCGTTGCCTTTGCCTGAGATATGCGCCGCCGCGCTGTTACATGGATAACCTGCATTTCTCACCAAGCTCATGGTTTCCTGTTTCCCTTACCGCCGGGATGGCCATCGGCGGATGTGTTTCCTTGAAAGCGCGGGATACAGGCAACGGTCGTGTTTCCGGGCGGGGACGGGGACCCGCCCTACACCCGTACAGGGTTTTTTCGTCGTAGGGGAGGGGCTAAGCCTGCCCTCTGCGAAAGCAGGGGGTCCCTGCCCGTCACACTCCCGCGGGGAACAGAATGTCGGGGTTTGGTCAACACACGCTCGTTGGGCAAATCATTGAGATATAAGCGGTTCACTCGACCTGCCGCGTTCGGGTGTTTGGCTTTGTGAGAAATCCGGCTTCACCCTTGACGAAGTGGGCAGTCGCTACAACTGGCTCTCTACGCCCGTTATGTAGAGGCGGCCCCGCCTCGTGGGATTGAACGTGTGCCACGGGCGGCTCCTCTATCCGTACAGAGCTTTGAGGCGTTTTTATAGATATTCCGTACGTACGACGCTTGACGTACGACGTTTTATGTTCTATCTTCTTTCATGATTCAGAGCTACCGAGACAAACGAACGAGACGGTTCGCCGAAGATGGCTCTCTGAAAGCCTTCGAAGGCTTCAAAAGGCAGGCTGAAAAACGGCTGGAGATATTGGACGCCGCCACCAGCATCCAAGACCTCATTGCCCTGCGGAGCAACAGGTTTGAGCAGTTGCGTGGCGACCGGAAAGGGCAATGCACCATCCGCATTAACCAGCAGTGGAGGATTTGCTTTGAATGGCCCAGGGGAGCGGCTGGGCCGATCAACGTTGAAATCACCGACTACCATTGAGGGATGAAATGAGCAGGGCGCCCATCCACCCCGGCGAGGTCCTCAAAGACGAGCTTGAAGAACTCGGCCTCAGCGCCGAGGCCCTCAGCCGGGAGATCCATGTCCCGGCCAACCGGATCAGCCAGATCGTCGCCGGAAGGCGGGGCATCACCGCCGACACGGCGTTGCGGCTGGGCCACTGGTTCGGCATGTCGGCGGAATTCTGGCTGAACCTGCAAAAATCATATGAGCTTCGCCTTGCGGCCCAAGAGGTCGGCGAAGAGATCGAGAAGCTCCCCACGCGCTGAATCGCAGGGACACTTCCCCCGCTCTAGGGTTTTGTTGGACACTCGATTGATCCATGATTCATGGAGAAAGGGGTGTCGCGATGAACGAACAAAAGCAAGAGGGGGCTTTGGCGGAGGGCGCCCGCAGGGCGAACGGAGCCAAGGCCCCAGGGCATCGCAGTGAGCGGGGTCGGTTCTCCTGCCAGGCGCAAGCGGGAGGCGGTCCTGCGTCTTTTGCGGGGCGAGAGCCTGGAGACGCTCTGCCGCGAGTTGGGCACGACAGCGGCTCGGCTTTCCGCCTGGCGCGAGGCGTTCCTTCGCGCGGGCGAGGCGGCGCTCAAAGCCCGCCCGGCGGATGAGCGGGACGAGGAGAACGCCCGGCTCAAGGCCAAGGTGGGCGAACTCACGATGGAGGGCGAGGTCCTGCGGGAGAAGATCGACCGCCTGGAGGCCGGCCGCCCTTTAGCCGGCAGGAGGTGGAGGCGATGAGTCAGGCCCGCTTCACCTCCACGGGCAGAGCCTACGGCCTGAAGCGGGTGTGCGCCCTTTGGGGCTTGGCGCGCTCCACGGTCTACGCGCAACGGCGGCGAGAGGCGGTCCCCGTTCATGAACGCCCCACGCCCCATAAGCGCGGCCCTGTGGGCCCGTGCACCGATGCGGAACTCCTCGGCCACATCCGGCAGGTCCTGGAGGACTCTCCCTTCCATGGCGAGGGCTACCGCAAGGTGTGGGCGAGGCTGCGCTTCGCGGGCATCCGCACCAGCAAGGAGCGGGTGCGTCGCCTGATGCGGGAGGCGGGGCTTCAGGCCCCCCACCGGGTGGGCAAACCCCGAGGTCCCAAGGCCCACAACGGGACCATCCGCACCGAGCGGCCCGACCGAATGTGGGGCACGGACATGACGACGACGGTGACCACCGAGGAGGGGGTGGCCTCGGTGTTCGTGGCGGTGGATCACTGCTCGGTGGACTGCGTGGGGATCCATGCGGCCAAGAGCGGCAACCGCTTCGAGGCCCTGGAGCCGATCCGGCAGGGGGTCGCCGAGCGCTTCGCCGGCTTGGAGGCGGACGTCGCCGAGGGGCTTAAAGTTCGTCACGACCACGGCCCCGCCTATCTGTCCGATGACTTTCAGCGGGAGATCGCCTACCTGGGCATGACCAGTTCGCCCAGCTTCGTGCGGGCGCCCGAGGGAAATGGCTACTGTGAGTGGTTCATCCGCATCTTGAAGGAGAATCTCCTGTGGGTGCGCTCTTTCGCCACCGTAGAGGAACTGCGGTGGGCGCTGCTTGAGTTCAAAAACCTGTACAACCATCATTGGATTCTCGAGGGCTACGGCTACCGAACGCCGGCCCAGGCAAGGCAGGAAAAACTCGCTCAAGTTGCGGAGGCCGCATGAGGTCGAATACCCTCACCCGAGTGTCCAATAACCCAGGGGCGGTCCACACCATCCTTATTTCCGCTTATCCCCCCATTTTCGTCCCGGCATCCGCCGTTGCGGGATACGACCCAATGGGTCTTCAAGCTTTCCGACAAAACCGTCATTTCCCAAGGGTCCGCCTGTCCTCTCATTACGGCCTATCCTCTCGATCTTCTCCTCGGATACGCCAACCGGAAGAAACTCCCTCCAATTCCCGACCCTTTCAAGCAAGGGCTTGACCTTCGATTGGCCCGCTGTGACATGATGGGCAGGCCTGGGGCACGACCCGTGCGATTCTTGGCATGCACCGACACGATAGCGGCACAAGCCAAAAGTCAAGAATTAAGTATGCTGTCCCTAGAATCCACTTAGTTGGCGCCTTCGAGAAGCTCTTGACATGACCATTGGGGGGGGGCTAGTGTTTTCAAACCGCAAAAGGGACCGGAAGAACATCGGCGGAAGTTGAAATGGGAAATTCTCAATTATGTCTATGAAATCTAGGAATGTGCCGGCTACGACCACACGAGCCGGTAGCGCGGCTTTAACAGAATCTACCAAGCGAACTGAACGAGTTCAGCGGGAACATAGCCAAACCCAAAGCACTGACGCCAGGGAATTCTGGCTGACGGAATACCGGTTGGTCATTGATCAGTTTCACAAGTACTACGACATTCATGTAAAGGCGTTTGGCGTGTTTTTGGGGATTAACGGTTTGCTTTTCAGGTACGCACTAGATAGCGAATTTACAAAGTACAGGATTCTTATGGTTGTGATGGGTGTTGTGTTCTCAATTACGTATTCTGTAGTGCTTTTCTGAGAATTGACTATAATCAAAAAACTATCTAAACGAAGAGAACGAACTTTGAAAGATCTGAACGTCACCGGAATTGAGGACGATTTTCGACCTGCGGGGCTATGGTCCTGCTATATCTTTTTCGCCGTCATTGCGATTGTCATGACCGGATGGATATATATCTACAAGTTCCAACCGACGCTATAGTCACTAAGGTCCGTTGGCGGGCCCGTGTGAATTAAGGGAATTAAGGGAATTAAGGGAATTAAGGGGACACCATACTTATTTCCGCTTATCCCCCCTTTTCGTCCTGCGCTTCTGCCGTTGCAGGATACGCCCCAATGCCTCTTCAACCGCTCCCACAAAACCGTCATTCCCAAATGAGAGCCGTTCTTTTCGCCCTTCGGAGAATGAAGGGATGAGGGCGGTTATTTTCGTTCGGCCAGCTCGATGCTGATGTTGTCCGGCCCCTTGATGAAGGCGATCTTGACGCCGGGGCGGAGCTCCCAGGGCTCGCAGATGAATTCCGCGCCTTTCCCGCGGAGGTGGCTCGCCGCGCCGTCCATGTCGTCCACCAGAAGGCCGAAATGGTCGAGGCCGTAGCGCGGCTCGCTTCCCGTGCGGACGGGGTCTTCGCCCTCCGCGCGGCCCGACACCTGAAAGATCATGCCGTTCAGGTCCATCGTGAACGACGGCGCGCCCCCCAGCTCTCTTTCCCGGGTGCATTCCGCGCCGAACATCTCCTCCCAGAATTTTCGGGCGGCGTGCGGGTCCTCGCTTCGAAAGTGGATGTGGTCATATTTGTAAGTCGCTATTTTCCTCCCCCTTTCCTCTCGCTTTTCCGTTCAGGAAAAAAGTATAAGGCGCGTCCGGATTCTGCTGGGCGCTCTCCTCCCCCGACGTCCGCCCGGATCTCTAGAACCTATCTCAAAAACAGATTTCCCACTCCTTGGGCTTTTGGTCGTCATTCCCGCGAAAGCGGGAAACCAGTGTTTTCAAGCTTTTCTGGATGCCCGCTTACGACACGCGGGCATGACGGTTCGGGCACTACCCATTTTGAGATAGGTTCTACTGTCGCGTCTCAGAAATGGTTTCAATAAGTTTCAGATGACAGGATGCCCTTTGGGTTTCCCGAAAACTGAGGCACCGGCGAGCAAGCCGCCAGTGGCACGCTTCTTTGAGGAGGTTCAGAATTCGTGAAGTTATCTCCGAGACGCGACACTATCGAATCCCCAGCTCCGGCAGGACCTCTTTCACGTAAATCTCGAACTGCCGGGCCTGATCCCGGGCCGTCAGTCGGATGGTGATGTGGTCGACGCCCGCATCCATATAACCTTTCAGGGTCTCGACGCATTGCCGGACGGAGCCGTGGGCCGTCCAGAGCTCCACCATGTCCTTCGGCCAGTCCCGATCGTAATATTCGTCCAGAAACGCCTTGCTCTCCCAATAAGCCGCCTCGCGGTCGGGATTGACGTGCAGATTGTAGTAGAGCGAGGTCTTGAATCCGGCTTTGTCCAGACCCTCTTCTTTTCGCATCGCTTGGATGCGGCCCAGGTAATCCTTGAACATCTCGGGCGTCAGCAGCGTGGTCTGCCACCCGTCGGCGTGCTGGGCGATGCGCCGCAGGGAACGCTCCACGCCTTTCTCGCCGATGTTCCGCTCGCGCGGGGTGGCGGCGATCCAGATGGGGCAGGGCTGCTGGACGGGTTTCGGCAGGAGATTCACGTCCTCGAAGGCGTAGTATTTCCCCGCGTACGTCGCGTGCTCGCCGGACCAGAGCGCCCGCAGGGCCGCCATCATCTCCACCATCCGGCCCGGCCGCTCCTTGCTGGGGATCCCCATGACGTCCAGCTCCTTAGCGGCCGCCGGGGTCTGGCTCGCCGGGTAGCCCATGCAGGCCACCAGGAGCGCCCGGCCCTCGGAGAGCACGTCCAGGCTCGCCCACTGAAGGCCGAAGACCACGGGGTTGCGCTGGACGATGGTGGCCATGCACGCCACGCCCAGCTTGACGCGGGCGGTCCGCCCGGCGATCGCGCCCAGCAGGGGGATGCACTCCAGCCGGGGCTTGCTCAGGATGCTGTCCCCGACCCAGACGTCCGTCAGGACGCCCGTCTCCTCCGCCTTCACGGCCATGTCCACCAGCTCCCGGGCCTGCACGATTCCGACGATGACGCCCCGGTTCGGCAGGGTCAGTCCGAAGTCGACCACCTTTTCTCTCCCTCGTGTGTATGCCGGTTGCGGACGGGGACGCTCACCCGCCCCCGTCCTTCCGCCAGGGGCGGGTCGGGGCGTGGGTGATGAGCTCCGGACCGTCCCCCCGGACGATGATTTCCTCTTCGATGCACGCGCCCGCCACGTCGGGGACGGAGACGCCCGGCTCGACGCACAGGACCATCCCCTCCTCGATCACGTCCTGGACGCCCTTTTGGATGAGCGGGGACTCCACCGTCTCCAGGCCGATGCCGTGGCCCATGAAGGCGCGGCTGTGTCGGCCGTATCCCGCGCGCTCGAAAATCGCCTGGGAGGTCTGATAGATGTCGTCGCTCTTCACGCCCGGCCGGCACGCCGCGACGGCCGCCTCGGTCGCCTCGGCGCAAATCTCGAAGATCTTCAAGACCTTGCCGGACGGCTCGCCGACGCAGGTCGTCCGCAGGACATCGTACTGGTAGCCCTCGAAGGCCCCGATGACATCGACCCGGACCACGTCGCCTTCCTCGAGCGCCCGCTGTGTCGCCTGGGGCCAGCGGATCCCCATGGTGGACCAGGGCCCGGAGTGCACCCGGACGTACCGGACGAAGTCGGCCCCCCGGCGCATCCCCTCGGCGATGGCGGCCGCGCACACGTCGGCCTCGGTCTGTCCCGGAACGCACGCGGCCATCGCCGCCGCCAGGGACGTGTCGGCGATCTCGGCGGCCGTTTTCAACAGGGCGATCTCCGCCTCGGTCTTGATACTGCGAAGGCCGCGCACGATTTCATCCGCCGGCGCCCAGGTAACGTCCGGCAGGGCCGCCGTCAGGTCCCGGTACAGGGCCAGGGGGAGGATGTCCTCGCCCACGATGCCGGCGCGCGCGCGGGTCAGGCCCCGCTCGGCGAGGGCCTCCTTCACCGTGGGGGCGATGATCGGTGTGGGCCGCACGTCCTCGATGGGGACGAGGTCTTTGCGGTGGCCGGTCCGGTCGACCAGAAGAATGGGGTCCCCGGTCCGGGGGAGGAGGAGGACGCCGTGGCCCGCGCCGCGGCTCTCCTTGGTGAACGCCCCGGCGGGAAAGGGCGGGAAGTGGTTGGTCAGAAACGTCAGGTCGCCCATGCGGTCGTAGAAGGACCGGCCGATGACGAGGAGGAGATCCAGGTCCCGCTCTGCCATGGCCTCGCGGGCGCGATCCAGCCGGCCGGGGATCTCCGATTGGGGCGTCCCCGCTCCCTCCATTTTCACCATGTGGATCTTCCTCCCGGAATCAGATTCGGACGGCGGAGAGATCTGCCCGCATTTCCCACTACGGTTCCGTTACAGGCCCGCGTAGGATCGGCCATTGGATTGTTGGCCAACGCTTCGGGGCGGTACGGGAGTCAACCGACTCTCGCCCGACCCCTACACCGGCTTTGATGGACGAGGCCCTGAAAATGTAGGGGCGGGGCTCTGTACCCGCCCTCCTCAAAGATAGGATGTTACACTCGCCACTGAACCGTCCTTCCTTGCGAAAAATGCGGTTTAAGCGTCGGTCCCCTGCGCCCGCTTGAGATATTCCCGAATGAGATACGCGAAGACCGTAACGCCGAAGGGGAGGACGTCCTCGTCGATGTCGAACCTCGAAGTGTGCATGCTGTGGGTGATTCCCCTTTCAACGTTGCCGCATCCCAGCCGGAAATAGGTCCCCCGGACCTGTTCCAGGTAATAGGCGAAATCCTCGGACGCCATGATGGGCGGGAGGTCCTTGACGGGTTCTTCCCCCCACTCCGCCCGAAGCACGCGGCCAAAGAAGGCCGTCATGTCCGGGTCGTTGTACATCATGGGGTAGCCATCTTCGATTTCGACCTCGGCCGTCGCCCCGAAAGCGGCCGCCACTTGTTCCGACATCTCCTGAATCCGCTTCCGGGCGAGCAGCCTGACCTCTTCGCTCATGGTTCGGAGGGTCCCGACCAGGACGGCGGAGGAGGGGATGACGTTGAAGGCGTTGCCGGCGTTGATGCTCCCGATGGTGAGGACAGCGCTCTCGAGCGGGTTGATGTTCCGGCTGACGATGGACTGAAGCGCGGTGACCAGATAAGACGCCGTCACCACGGGGTCCACGGTGGACTGGGGCCTCGCCGCGTGCCCGCCCCTGCCGGTCACGTGAATCTCGATCCGGTCAAACGCCGCCAGGGCGGCGCCGGGGGTCAGCCCCATGGCGCCCGCGGGCAGGGTGTGGACCATGTGCGCGCCGAAGATCGCGTCCACGGGCGGGTCGGAGAGGACGCCGTCGCGGATCATCGCCGCCGCGCCGGCCCGGCCTTCCTCCGCCGGCTGGAAGATGAACTTCACCTGTCCCGGGACGCCTTCGAGGAACTCCGGGTTCTCCGACAGGAACCGGGCGGTCCCCAGGATGATCGTCGTGTGGGCGTCGTGGCCGCAGGCGTGCATGAGCCCCGGCCGGGTGGAGGCGTAGGGGACGTCGTTCTCTTCCTGGATGGGCAGGCAGTCCATGTCGCCGCGGATGGCTACGGTGGGGCCGTCCGGGTTTTTCCGGAGCAGGCCGACGACGCCAGTCTTCCCCACGCCCGTCCGGAACTCCAGGCCGAAGGATTTGAGACTCTTGGCCATGATTCCGGCGGTGCGGACCTCCTCGAAGGCCAGCTCCGGGTGACGGTGGAGGTCACGCCGGATCTCGACGAGCCAGGGCCGGTAGGATTCGATGATCTGTGTAAAGGTTTTTTCCATGCTCAACCCGGCGCGTCCGCCCAAAGCCCGGTTGGACTTCGGGACCCGCGCGCCGTTCGGATCTCAGTGGAAACGGACGACGGTCTCAGCCGGCCGCCGCGCGAATCGCCCGCCGGCAGTGGACGCGGGCCAAGTGCGCTCGGAACTCCCCGGAGGCGAACAGGTCCTCCAGTGGCTCCACCTCGTGCTCATGGGACTCGCCGTTGATGGTCATCCGGACGGATCGTTTCATCTCCATCCACCCCCTGGCCGCGTGATCGGGCCCGTTGTCGTGGCGTGAACCGCCCTGGATTCCAAGATCCAGGCTGAATCGGATTGGGGAAGAATTTTTCAGGTAAGTATACCACACGGCGTTTTCAAGACGTGCGCCTTGCCGGCGCCCCATGAGTCCGCCGGTTTTCGATTCGGCGTTGCGTATGCGCGGATTGACAGACCGCGTTCCGGAACCTACGATCTTATGAAAGGGTTTGGCTGGACGGGCTTGCGGGAAAGGGATGGGGCGTGCGGGTTCATGTGCTGGCTTTCGCGTGGGCGAAGGACGCGATCGGGGCCGAACGGATCCAGGCGGAGGCGCCCGAGGGCGCGACCGTCGAGGGGCTGATGCGCCAACTGGCGGAGTCGCACCCGAGGCTCGCCGCGCGGGTCGAGGCCTTGACGATCGCCGTCAACGAGGAGTTCGTGGGGCCCGATTTTTCATTGAGCGCGGGGGATGAGGTCGCCCTGATCCCGCCGATCTCCGGAGGCTGCGGTGTTTAAGATCTCCGAAACGCCGATCAACGTGGACGAGCTCCACCGCGCCGTCCTGAGCGCCGGCCAGGGGGCGCTCGTGGATTTCTTCGGCATCGTCCGCGACCACGCCCGGGGGCGGAAGGTCGTCGCGCTCGAGTACCACGCTTACAAGCCCATGGCCGAGAAGAAGCTCCGTCAGATCGGCGGCGAGATTGCGGAAAAATGGGGCACGGACGCCGTGGCCATCGTCCACCGGGTTGGCCGGCTCCGGATCGGCGACACGGCCGTCGTCATCTCCGTGGCCTCTCCCCACAGGGCGGAGGCGTTCGCGGCGTGCAAGTACGCCATCGACCGGATCAAGCAGATTGTCCCGATCTGGAAAAAGGAAACGGGCGAGGACGGCGTCGTGTGGGTCGAGGAGAGCGAAGTGAATGTCGAGGGTGTGGTGTAACGGCCGACGGGCATTCGAGACCGGGGGGGAGCGGGGGTTGATCTTTCCGGAGGCATTGCATTACAGTCTTTTTTTAGAGGTGAGCGCAATCGATTGATTCATTCCGGGCGGGCGTAATTCAGAGGTAGAATGTCAGCTTCCCAAGCTGAACGTCGTGGGTTCGATTCCCATCGCCCGCTCCATTTTGAGCGCTGACGCGGCTCGTCCACGGGCAACCAGGCATCCGGGGCGGGCCTCGTTTTTTGTGTCGCGGGACAGGCGGCTTGCCGCCCCCTCCTCCTCCCCGCCCTGTGGCGGCCGTTGCGGAAGATAAGGGAAAGCGTGTCCGGCCCGAATTCATCGGCAAGACGAAAGAGCGGACCCGCCCGGCACGTCCTCGTCGGCCCCGATGAGCCATTCGGCGACCTTCACGTCCACACCCATTTCTCAGACGGCGTTCACTCCCCGGAGAAGGTGGTCGAGCGGGCTGCCGCCCTCGGGATGTCCTTTCTGGCCATCGCGGATCACGACACCGTCCAGGGCGTCGCCCCCGCCCTCGCCCGCGCCCGGGAGCTGGGACTCAGCCTGATCTCCTCCGTCGAAATCAGCGCGACCACGGAGGACGGCGACGTTCACTTTCTCGGCTACCTCGTGGACATCGAGGACGCGGAGTTCATCACGGCCTTATCCGGGATCGAAGTCCGGCGGCGCGAGCGCATTCTCCGGATGATTGAAAAGCTGCGCAATCTCGGCGTGCCGGCCGACCCCGACGCCTATTTCACCAGTCACCCGAAGGGGCTGGCGGGCCGGTTGAACCTGTCGACGTACCTGGTTTCGGCGGGCCTGGTCCCTTCGAAACAAGAGGTCTTCTCCCGGTACCTGGGCATGGGTTGTCCGGCCTATGAGCCCGTCGACGCCTTGACAACGGCCGAGGCCCTCCGGATCATCCGATGTGCGGGCGGGGTGTCCGTGATGGCCCATCCCGGGCGGGGTGGAAAGGACCACTTGATCCCGAGGCTCGCCGGCGAAGGGCTTTGCGGGATCGAGGCCTATCATTCCAGCCACAGCCAGGCCGAAGCGAAGTCCTACCGGCGCCTGGCCGAGGCCCGGGGGCTGCTCGTCACCGGCGGGTCCGACTGTCACGGCAGAGACGACCCGCACGTCCTGATGGGATCGGTTCGCGGGCCCGCGTCGTTTGTCGAAGTGCTGGAAGCGAAGGCCGCCGCTTTGCGGGCGGCCGGCTGAAACCGGCCGAGCCGGGCGGTGGCGGGGAGGGGAGCGCGTCGTGTCGCGCCGGCACCAGATTCAGCGGCAATGGGAGATTGTCCGGTATCTGGAAGCCGGCGGCGCCTTGACCCTGGCCGACCTGGCCGAGTTGATCCGCCCGTCGGATGACCGGTCCGACGGCCGAGCCGGGTCCGGGGAGGGCGGTCCGCGAAGGTGGAGCCAGGGCACCATCCGGCGTGACCTGGAAGACCTCATCCAGGCCGGGTTTCCCATCCTGAAGCAGGAGCAGGGAGGCGTCCGCTGGCGGTTTCCCGAGGGGTATCGCAACACCATCCCCGGCCCTTTTCCCCTCTCCGAGCTGATGGCCCTTTATTATGCGCGCCGGGTGTTCGACGCATTTCGCGAGACCCCCTTCCGCCGGACGTTCCAATCTTTTTTGATCACCCTGGAGAAGCTGCTGCCCGCGCCGGTCCGGGACTTTCTCGATCGGTTGGATCAACACTTCGGACCCTATCTGCCCGCCGTGAAGTCTCTCGCCCTCCATCAAGAGGTTCTGGAGGAGATGACCCGGGCCGCGGACGAGCGCCGGTGCGTGGAGGTCCGCGTCCTGCCGTCCGGGAGGCGGCGCGCCTCCTGGCGCCGAATGGACCCTTACGGGGTCTGGCACCAGCTCGGCCGGACGCTGTTGATGGGTTATCTGCACGAGACCCGGAGCCTGGAGCTCCTTCCCCTCGAATCGATCCGCGAAGTCCGGGCGACGAAAGACGTCTTTCAACTCCCCTTGGACATCGATTTTCAATCGGTGTTGACCGGAAGGCTGGCGGGGCCCTCCGGCGCGCCTTCCCCCGGGGGCGAGGTGCTCGTCCGTTGTTCGGGCGACGCCGTCGAGCGGGTCCGGGAGGCGATCGAGCGCGGCTGGCTTCCGGGGATCTCCCTGGAATCGCCTGAGCCCTCCGGGCGCGCCGGCGATCCCGCCGGGAGCGGCTCGGGGGAAGAGGGGGCGTCGCTCGTCCGGCTCTCGGCGTCCGACCTGAACTCGATCCGGGCCTGGGTGTTGAGTCTGGGCGGCGGGGCGGAGGTGGTCTCCCCTGAGGAGCTCCGCCGGGCCGTCGCGCGGGAGCTTCGGGAGGCGCAGGGGCATTACCGGCCCGAAAGCCGGCGGGAGGAGCCGAAGCCGGGGGAGAGCGGCGGATGATGAAACCGGAGTCTGGACACCCGGGTCGCCGGGCGCCATATTATGGCGAACGGAGAGGTTTCCTTCGACGCCCTGTCGGGTCCTCTTCAGGAAGGAAGGCCAGCTCCCGATGGAGTTCACCCCGGGAGGGGCGCCGGCGAAGGAGAGGCCGGGAAGGCCCGGCCGGCCGGCGGGAAAGCCGGGCGGGGGATGAAGCGACATGCGGTTGCGCAAGGAAGTCATCGAAAGGCTCTCACGCTCGATCGCCCACGAATTGATCCGGTTCGGGTACGTCGACACCGAGATGACTGAGGATGGGCTGCGATACCGCCTGACGGAGTGGATCGCCGGTGATTTGCGGGTCGAGGATTCTCTGAACGAGGAAGTGAGGGAGATACTCGCCAATTTCGAGGGCGAGATGGATCGCCGCAACGTCGAGTATTCCCGGATGTTCGATCTCGTCAAGCGCCGCCTCGTGCGGGAAAGAAATCTGATCTTGTAGAAAGGGCGGCCATGTTCACGGGCCTGAGCCGGGAGAAGATCAACCACATCTCGAAAGAGCTCATCGAGCGCTTGGAGGCCGACGAGGAGATCAGCCTGCTCAAGCCCGCCAATGACGTGCGCCTGCGCATCGTTCGCGTCATGACCGAAGAAATCCGCCTCGAAGAAACCATCGACGACGAGGTGATCCACACCCTTCAATCCTACGGCCGGAAGATTCCCGAAGGCAGTCCGGAATGGGAAATCCTCTATCGCAAACACCACGAAGAGGAGCTTGTCCGCCGGGGCCTCAAGTAGCACTGTGACCGACGCCTGATTCAATTCATCGCCGGAAAAATCACGTTCGGGGGAAACGGCCGGAGAATGCTCAAGGTCGGTCTGACGGGCGGAATCGCAAGCGGGAAGAGCACCGTCGCGGAGATGTTTCGCCGTCACGGCGCCCACCTGATCGACGCGGACCGGGTCTCCCGTGACGTGGTGGCGCCGGGCCGCCCGGCCCTCGAGGAGATCGTGGAGGCGTTCGGGCGCGGCGTTCTCCGCCCCGACGGCGCGCTGGACCGTGCGGCCCTGGCGGCGATCGTGTTCAACGACGACGACGCCCGCGCCCGGCTGAACGCCATCGTCCACCCCCGAATTTGGGAAGAAGAGGATCGCCTGTGCGCGATCCATGAAGCGCGGGACCCGGATGGAGTCGTTATGATCGACGCGGCGGTGATCATCGAGGCGGGCGGCGCCGGCAGGGTGGACCTGATGGTGGTGGTGGACGTGGACGCCGAGGATCAGCTCGAGCGGCTGGCCGCCAAGGGCATGTCCGAGGAGGAGGCCCGGTCGCGGATCCGCGCGCAGATGCCGGTGGCGGAAAAGCGAACGTATGGGGATTACGTCCTGAACAACCGGGGCCCTGTGGAGGAGACGGGCAGGCAGGTCGAGCGAGTCTGGCGTGTGCTGGCGGCCCGGGCCCGGGCGATGAAAAAAAGACATTGACAAGTCGGCCCGGGCTTCATATATTGCTCGTAACAATCACGCGAGTCCTCCTGACTTGACTCCGATATCCGACTTCCGATAATAAGCGCGCAAGAGTTATTCACCGTATCGGAAGGCAAAACACTAAGCGCAAAATTCCGGCGGTCTGAATTCGCGCGCACCCGACTGTTTCTTTTCCGAATCCGCTCAACAGCGGGAACCCGTCAATCGTCCGTCAGGAAAATTCCCCTGGCGATCCATTCCCTTTTTGGAAATGTAAGCCCCTATGCCCCCAAGAACTGTAAATCCCACTGAAAAATCCGAATCCAGCAAGACGAACAACACCGCGGAAACAAAGAAAGCGCAAGCCCCTGGTGTCTCCGCCGGAAATGACGGCGGCGGTGCGGGCTCAGACGGCGGCGAGGCCAAGCGAACGGTCCTCAACCTGGACGATCTCAAGTCGAAGACGATCAACGATCTGACCGAAATCGCGCGCGGCTTGAATGTCGTGAGCCCGAGCGCGCTCCGCAAGCAGGAGCTCATCTTCAAAATCCTGGAAGCCCAGACCGAAAAGGACGGCTTCATCTACGGCGAGGGCGTCCTGGAAATCCTGCCGGACGGTTTCGGGTTCCTCCGGGCCCCGAGCTACAACTACCTGCCCGGCTCGGACGACATCTATGTTTCGCCTTCCCAGATCCGGCGGTTCGATCTGCGGACCGGGGACACGGTGTCCGGCCATGTCCGGCCGCCCAAGGAAGGCGAGCGCTACTTCGCGCTGCTCAAGGTTGAATCCGTCAATTTCGAGAACGCGGAGCTCAGCAAAGGCAAAATCCTGTTCGACAACCTGACCCCGCTTTATCCCGAGGAGCGGATACACCTGGAAGTGCCCCCCGGAGAGAGCGGCAATTCGAACATCTCCATGCGGGTGATGGATTTGCTGACGCCCCTCGGCAAGGGTCAGCGGGGTCTCATCGTCGCCGCGCCCCGAACGGGAAAAACGATGCTGCTTCAGGCCATCGCCAACAGCATCGCGGTGAATCACCCGGATACGTTCCTCATGGTTCTGCTCATCGACGAGCGGCCCGAGGAGGTCACCGACATGGAGCGGACGGTGAAGGGCGAGGTGATCAGCTCGACCTTCGACGAGCCCGCCTCCCGGCACGTCCAGGTGGCGGAGATCGTGATTGAAAAGGCGAAACGCCTCGTCGAGCACAAGCGCGACGTCGTGATCCTCCTGGACAGCATCACCCGGCTGGCCCGGGCCTACAACGCCATTGTTCCGCCGAGCGGCAAGGTGCTTTCCGGCGGGGTGGACAGCAACGCCCTCCAGCGGCCCAAACGCTTCTTCGGCGCCGCCCGGAACATCGAAGAGGGCGGAAGCCTGACCATTGTGGCGACCGCGCTGGTCGAAACCGGAAGCCGGATGGACGATGTCATCTTCGAAGAGTTCAAGGGAACGGGCAACATGGAGGTGATTCTGGACCGGCGGATTTCCGACCGCAGGGTGTTCCCTTCCATCGACCTCCACCGCTCCGGAACGCGAAAGGAAGAGCTGCTCCTGAACGAGAAAGAATTGAGCCGCGTGTGGCTGTTGCGAAAAGTCCTCCAGCCCATGGGCATCGTGGAGGCCATGGAATTGCTCGTGACCAAGGTCACCGAGACCAAGGACAACGCCATGTTCCTTGATTCCATGAACGCCTAACGCTTTTTTGCGAGGAGTCTCAGGCGGCTGGCAGCCCGCGGGTTTTCCCGCCGGGTTCCAGCCGGAGTTTTTTGGGTCGCGTTCACGCCGGGGCCGGCATGGATTTCATTCCCCCCGGGGTCGGATGCGGAGGAGTCGGCGATGAGACCCGAAATTCATCCGGAATATCAGGAATGCACCATCACCTGCGCGTGCGGCGCCGAATTCCTCACACGCTCCACCGAACCCTCGTATCGGGTCGAGATCTGCTCGAACTGCCACCCGTTCTTCACCGGCAAGCAGAAGCTGGTCGACACCGCGGGCCGCGTCGAGCGATACAGAATCCGGCACAGCAAGATGAAAACCGCCGGCTGAGACCGCGCGCGGGGGAGATACGCCCGGCCGTGCATGAAGAACTCCGAGACAAACTGACGGCCATCTGCGAGAAGTTCGAGGCGTTGACCGGGAGGATGGGGGAGCCCGATCTGCTCGCCGATCGCGAGGCCTACCGCAAGGCGGCGAAAGAACGCTCCGAGTTGGAGGAAACCGTCCGGACCATCCGGATGTATGAGAAAATCCAGGAGGAGCTCGCCGGAAGCCGGGAGCTTCTTCAGGATGCCTCAGACGCGGAGATGCGGGATTTGGCCCGGGAGGAGATCGTCCGGCTGGAGTCGGAGATTCCGGAGATCGAGACGCGCCTCAAGGCGTTGATGGTCCCGAAAGACCCGAACAACGAGAAAAACGTCATTTTGGAAATCCGCGCGGGCGCCGGGGGCGATGAGGCCGCCCTGTTCGCGGCGGATTTGTTCCGGATGTATCTCCGCTTCGCGGAGCAAAAATTGTGGAAGGTCGAGATTCTGGATTCCAGCCCGACGGAGCTGGGCGGATACAAGGAGATCATCGCCGCGATTCGGGGGGATTGGGTGTACAGCTTTCTCCGGCACGAGAGCGGCATCCACCGCGTCCAGCGGGTCCCCGAGACCGAATCCAGCGGCCGCATCCACACCTCGGCGGTCACCGTCGCCGTCCTCCCGGAAGCGGAAGAGGTGGATGTGAAGATCGATCCGGCCGACCTGCGCATCGATGTCTACCGCTCCTCCGGCCCGGGCGGACAGAGTGTGAACACAACCGATTCGGCCGTTCGAATCACCTACCTTCCAACGGGGTTGGTCGTCACGTGTCAGGACGAGAAGTCGCAGCACAAGAACAAATCCAAGGCCCTCCGGGTCCTGCGGGCGCGGGTCCTCGACGCGGCCGTCCGCGAGACCGAGGCCAAGCGGTCCGAGGCCCGGCGCTCTCAGGTGGGATCGGGAGACCGAAGCGGCCGGATCCGGACCTACAACTTCCCGCAAAACCGCGTCTCCGACCACCGGATTCAGTTGACCCTGCACAAGCTGGACGCCGTGTTGCAGGGAGAGCTGGAAGACCTGGTCGAACCGCTGATGGCCGCCCGGGAGGAAGAAGCGCTGACCGCCTTCGAACACTCCGCGGCCGCCGGGAATCCTTCCTGATCGGCGGGGACGAAACCTCCCTCACCCCTTGTTTTCAAGATCTGCTCCAGGAAGCCGTTCTCCGTCTCCGCAAAACGGGACTGTCCACCGCACGGCTGGATGCCGAGCTCCTGCTGGCGCACGCGGCGGGTCTGCGGCGCGAAAGCCTGATCGCCCGTCCGGACCTCCGGCCGGACCCGGAGATCGCGTCCCGCTTCCGAAACTTCATCGAGCGGCGCGAAGGACGCGAGCCGGTGGCCTACATCCTGGGGCGGCGGGAGTTCTGGTCGCTGGATCTCCAGGTGAACCGGACCGTCCTCGTCCCGAGACCCGAGACCGAGACCCTCGTGAGCGAAGTCTTGCGCCGCCTCCCCCCCCCCCCCCCCTCCTCCTTCCGAAAGCGCGGGCCGGGGCCGGCGGACGCGCGTGATCGACCTGGGAACCGGTTCGGGCAACATCGCGTTGTCGCTCGCTTCGGAGCGGGCCGACCTCTTCATCGTCGCGACCGACCTGAGCGTCGGCACCCTGGGAACCGCGAAAGAGAACGCCGCGCGGCTGGGCATGGCCGGCCGGGTGGAATTCGCGGGCGTCGATTGGCTGGAAGGAATCCGGCCCGATCCGTCCTTCGACGCCGTGGTCTCGAACCCTCCGTACATCCGTGAGGGGGGGGGAGAGGAGGATGCCCTCGACCGGCGGACCCTGGCTTTCGAGCCCCGGGCGGCGCTCATCGCCGGAGCGGACGGCCTCGACGCCTTCCGGGCCATCGTCCGGGGCGCGGAAGACCTTCTGCGGCCGGCCGGGTGGCTGCTGTTGGAGATCGGGGCGGATCAGGCGGCGGCGGTCCGCGGCCTGCTGGAGGCGCGCGGCGTCTACGGGCGGATCGACATCGTCGCGGATCTGGCCGGACGCGACCGGGTCGCCGCCGCCCGGCGCGGCGGCGCCGGTGGGGGAGGGTGAGCCGCCGTGGACCGGATTGTCATTCAGGGCGGGACGCCGCTCCGGGGGGAGGTCAAGATCAGCGGGGCCAAGAATTCGGCCCTGCCGCTCATGGCGGCCTGCCTGCTGACCGAGCAGCCTTGCCGGATTGAAAACCTCCCGGTCCTTCACGACGTGGAGAGTTTCCTGGATCTGCTTCGCGGAATGGGGGTTCAGGTCGAGTTGCGCGGCGGTTCGGCGGAGCTTCGGGCCGAAGGTCTTCAGCGGGTCGAGGTGCCCTACGACTTGGTCCGCAAAATGCGGGCCTCCGTCATGGTCCTGGGGCCGCTGACGGCCCGCCTGGGCGCGGTGAAGGTTTCCCTGCCTGGCGGTTGCGCTATCGGGGTCCGCCCCATCGATCAACACCTGAAAGGGCTGGCGGCTCTGGGGGCCGAGATCCGGCTGGAGGACGGCTACATCCACGCCCGGGCCGGCCGGCTCAAGGGGGCCGAGATCTTTCTCGATCTCGTGACCGTGACCGGGACGAAAAACATCATGATGGCCGCCGCGCTCGCCGATGGACGGACGCGGATTCACAACGCCGCCCGGGAGCCGGAAGTGGTGCAGCTGGCGGAGGTGTTGGGTCTCATGGGGGCGGAGGTTCGCGGGGCGGGGACGGACACCGTGGAGGTCGCGGGGGCGCCCCGGCTCGGGGGGTTCGAGGCCCGAATCATTCCGGACCGGATCGAGGCGGGAACCTATCTGCTCGCGGGCGCGGTGACGGGCGGGGAGGTGAGCGTCACCGGGGTGCGCCCGGAGCACATCGGGGCCTTGGGCGGAAAGCTGGCGGACGCCGGGATGGATTTGCGCGAAGAAGGCGGCCGCATTTCTTTGAAGGGGGACCGTCCCATCCGGGCCGTGGACTTCCAGACCGCGCCCTATCCCGGGTTCGCCACCGATTTGCAGGCGCAGATGATGGTCCTGCTCAGCCTGGCGGAAGGGACCTCCGTGCTCTCCGAAACGATTTTCGAGAACCGCTTCATGCACGCGGCCGAGCTCCGGCGCATGGGGGCCGACATCCAGGTGGAAGGCAACCGGGCCGTGGTGCGCGGAAAGGGGCGTTTGACAGGGGCGGAGGTCATGGCGACCGACCTGCGGGCCAGCGCCTCCCTCATTCTGGCGGGCCTGGCCGCGGAAGGCGAAACGACGGTCAACCGGGTGTACCATATCGATCGGGGATACGAGCGGATCGTGGAAAAGCTGTCGGCCCTCGGCGGCCGCATTCAGAGGGTGACATGAAAAAGAACCGGCCCCTGACACTGGCCCTTCCCAAAGGCCGCCTCTTTAAGAAGGCGTGGGCGCTTTTGCGCAGGATGGGATACGTCCAGGCCGAAGGGTGGGGAGAGGAGCGCGGCCTCGTACGTGAATCAGCGGACGGCCGGGTCCGGATCGCCCGCATCCGGGATGTGGACGTGCCGACGTACGTGGAGCAGGGCGCGGCCGACCTGGGCATTGTGGGCAAGGACATCCTTCTGGAACAGGAAAGGGTCGTCTACGAGCCCCTGGACCTGGAATTCGGGGCCTGCCGCCTTGTCCTGGCCGCTCCCCCCCCGGCCGCCGGCGGAGACCCGCCGACTTGGCAGGACCTGGTCCGGGCATCCCATCTGCGGGTCGCCGCCAAGTTTGTTCGAATCACGGAGCGGTTTTTCGGCGAAGAGGCCGTCCCGGTGGACGTGATCAAGCTGTCGGGCGCCGTCGAGCTGGCCCCCGCCATGGGGCTGGCCGACGCGGTTGTGGACCTGGTGGAAACCGGCGCGACGCTGCGGGAAAATGGCCTGGTCGAGGTCCGCGAGATCCTCCGCACCTCCGCCCGGCTCATCGTCAACCGGGCCAGCCAGAAAACCCGGAGGGAAGAGGTGGGCGAATTCATCCGGGTCTGCCGCCGGAAGCTCGGCTCATGATGCGCCTGAAGGCCCGGGATCCCCGGTGGCGCGAGCGGCTGGATCGCCGGCGGAAGCGGGGGCTGCGCGATCAGGCCCGCGTCCTGGACGGCGCGCGAACCATCCTGGAGGATGTGCGAAAAAACGACGACCGGGCGGTCCTGCGCTACACGTTGAAGTTCGACGGCGTGAGGCTCAAGGCGGCGGACCTCCGCGTTCCCGCCGATGAGATTGCCGGCGCCGCGGCCGGATGCGATCGGGCGGGGCTTGCGGCCTTGCGTCTGGCGGCAAGGCGGATCGAGCGCTTTCACCGCCGTCAGGTCCGGAAGGGCTGGTCCATCGGGGGCCGGGGCGAGCGGCTTGGGCAGCGGGTGACGCCCCTCGCCCGCGTCGGTCTTTACGTGCCCGGCGGCCGCGCGGCCTACCCCTCCACCGTTTTGATGACCGCCCTCCCGGCGCGCATTGCGGGCGTTGCGGAGCGGGTGATGTGCACGCCTCCCGGTCCGGACGGAGAGGTGAGTCCGTGGGTGCTGGCGGCGGCGGGGTTGGCGGGGGTGACAGAGGTGTATAAGGTCGGGGGCGTCCAGGCCATCGGCGCTCTCGCCTACGGGACGGCGACGATCCGGCCCGTGGACAAGGTGGTCGGCCCCGGCAACGCCCACGTGGCGGCGGCCAAGCGGTGGGTCTTCGGCGAGGTGGGCATCGATCAAATCGCCGGGCCGTCCGAATTGTTGGTCGTGGCCGATGATTCGGCGCGGCCCGATTGGGTGGCGGCGGACCTGCTGGCTCAGGCCGAGCACGACCCGGACGCGTGGGTCGGTTTGGTGGCGGTGGGAAGCGGCGCGCGGTCCCGGAACCTGGCGGACCGGGTGGTGGAGGCGCTGAACGGACGTCTCCGGAATCTGGAGAGGCGGCGGATAGCGGCGGCCGCCTGGAAGCGGAACGGCCTCGTCGTCGAGGCGGCGGAGATGGAGACCGCCGCGGGCGTCGCGGCCGCCATCCACCCCGAGCATCTGTCCCTGGCCGTGCGGGACGCCGGGCGGTGGGTGGGCCGGTTCTGCTGCGCGGGGGCCGTGTTCGTGGGGGGTTATTCGCCCGTGGCGGTGGGGGATTACGTGGCCGGGTCGAATCACGTCCTGCCGACGGGAGGCACCGCGCGGTTCGCCTCGCCCCTGGGTGTGGACGATTTTGTGCGGCGCACCGGCGTCGTTTCGATGAGCCGGGCCGCCCTGGAGGGTGTGGGCGATGCGGCCATGACCCTCGCGAGCCTGGAGGGGCTGGGCGCGCACGCCGAATCGATCGGGGTGCGGCTTTCCCGAAAGGGGGGGGGACGGGCCGGGAAGCCGTGACGCCCAGTCCGCCGCGGGCCCCCGGGGAAGAGGACACGGTTGATTTCGATATTGTCCTCTCCATTCTTTTTTTCTAGGGACTGAATTCGATGAGTCGAACCGCCCGAATGGAGCGTGCGACCCGCGAGACGCGGATCGATCTGGAGTTGAACCTGGACGGCGCCGGCGAATCCGAGATAGAGACCGGCGTCCCGTTTTTCGATCACATGCTGAGCCAGGTGGCCAAGCACGGCATCTTCGATCTGCGGGTGAAGGCCGAGGGGGACACCGAGGTGGATGATCACCATACGGTGGAAGACGTGGGGATCTGCCTGGGCGGGGCCCTTCAGCGGGCGCTGGGTGAGAAGGCCGGGATCCGGCGGTACGGAAGCGCGCTGTCGCCCATGATGGACTCCCTCGCGCGGGTCGCGGTGGACCTGAGCGGCCGGCCCTCTCTCTTCTATCGGTGCGCCTTTACGGCCGCCCGCGTGGGGAGATTCGACCTTCAGCTCGTGGAGGAGTTCTTCACCGCCTTCTCGTCCAACGGCGGCGTGGACCTCCACATCGAAGTCCTCCACGGCTCGAACGCGCACCACATGGTGGAGTCCGTCTTCAAGGGCTTCAGCCGCGCCTTGCGCGAGGCCGTCTCCCCCGATGAGCGGCGTCAGGGCGTTCCGTCCACAAAGGGGGCGCTGTGAAGGTCGCCGTCATCGATTACGGAATGGGAAACCTGAAAAGCGTCCGCAACGGGTTTCGGGCCGTTGGGGAGGACGCCCCGGTGATTTCCCGCCCCGAGGACGTGAGGCGGGCCGATGCCGTTGTTCTGCCGGGCGTCGGCGCCTTTCGGGACTGCATGGAGAACCTCCGCGCGGCGGGTCTGACCGAGGCCGTCCTGGAAGCGATCCGCGCGGGGAAACCCTTTCTGGGGATCTGTCTCGGCTTGCAGGTGCTCTTTGAGAAGAGCCGCGAGTTCGGGGAGAGCGAGGGCCTGGGCTGGTTCGGGGGAGAGGTCGTCCCCTTCCCCGAATCCATGACGAACGGCGGCGGGAACCGGCTGAAAATCCCGCACATGGGGTGGAACCAGGTTCGCCCGGAGGGGGAGGGGGGAAGTGGGGAGATCCCGCTTCTGAAGGACGTGGCGGACGCGGCGGACGGGGCGTGGCTCTACTTCGTCCATTCTTACTACGTCGCGCCCGCGGACGAGGGGGTCATCGCCACGAGGACGGATTACGGGATTCCCTTCGTCTCGAGCGTATACCGGGACAACGTCTTCGCCTGCCAGTTCCACCCGGAGCGCAGCGGGCCGTTGGGATTGAAGATTCTGCGGAATTTCGTTGAGTGGGCGAAAAGTTTCTAATCATGGGGACCGTCCGCGGGAGACACATTGGCGGCAGGACCCGGTGTCTTGGGTTTCCTGTTGGGCGTTTGTCGGGGGCGGGTGCAGGAGTCAACCGACTCTCGCCCCGCCCCTACATGAAAAAGCGCTGCACGAGCACTGAACTGTAGGGGCGGGGCTCTGTACCCGCCCCCACGATCAACCTGGGTGACAACCGTCGAATGGCCCAGAGAAGTCCCCCACCGCGAGAGCGAAAGGTTGTCAGGCTTAAGGAGTTCGACTACTCCGACGAATCTCGGGCATATTTCGTCACCCTCCGCGCCAAGAAAGGAACCCGGCCGTTTGAAAGTCAGGAATTGGCCCGAGATGTTTTCCAAGGGTTGGAGCATTTACGAGAGAACCGGAACAAGTAGTGTCTTTGCTTACTGCCTGATGCCCGATCATTTGCATCTTGTTCTTTCTCCCATTGGGGGGAAGAGGTCTGTTTCTGATTTGATACGGGATTTTAAGAGTCACACGACTCGTTGTTCCTGGAGGTTGGATTGGTCCGGCCCACTTTGGCAGCGCAGCTTTTATGACCATGTAGGACGGCGACGTGAGGACTTGGTGAAGATGTGTGAGTATATCCTCGGCAATCCAGTGAGAGCCGGGCTCGTAGAGTCGGTTTCGAGTTGGCCGTATTCGGGCCGGCCGGATTCATTGCCGTGGTGATTGGGGCGGGTACAGAGCCCCGCCCCTACAACGGTTCAAATCCTCCGTGAAGCGGCGGGGCTTCTGGATCAGGTGGAGTTCTTATGCTCATCATCCCCGCAATCGATCTGAAAGGCGGGCTCTGCGTCCGGCTTTTCCAGGGACGGCGGGACCGGGAAACGGTCTTCAGCGGCGATCCGGTCGGCGCCGCCCGGCGGTGGGAGGATTTGGGCGCACAGCGGCTTCACGTCGTGGACCTGGACGGGGCCTTCGAGGGCGAGAGCGCCAACCTTCGCATCCTCGAGGAGATCGCAGGACAGGCTTCCGTCCCCGTCCAGTTCGGCGGCGGCGTCCGGGGCGAGGCGAGCCTCCGGCGCGCGTTCGACGCCGGGGCCTCTTTCGTCATCCTGGGCACGGCGCTCCACAGAGACCCGGATTTCTCCGTCGCGGCGCTTCGCGAGAATCCCGGGCGGATCATCCTCGGGATTGACGCCCGGGACGGAAAGGCGGCCGTCTCCGGCTGGGAGGAAGAAACAGAGGTGGAAGCCGCCGACCTGGCGAAACGGTATGAGGCGGAGAACCCGGCGGCTGTGGTGTTCACCGACATCTCCCGGGACGGAGCGATGGGCGGTCCGAACCTGGAGGCCACGCGGGCGCTGGCGAAACGGCTGTCCGCGCCGGTCATCGCTTCGGGCGGGGTTTCGTCCATCGAGGACGTTTCCGCCCTGCTGCCCCTGGAGGCCGACGGGGTCGCCGGCGTCATCACGGGAAGGGCCATCTACGAGGGCCGGCTGGATCTTGCCGCCGCCCTGGAGCTTGCCGGAGGTTAGCCGGGCGGGGCGTCTCCCCCCCTTTATCCCCCCCTCCCCCCCCGCTCCGAGGAGAACGTCATGAACGTCGAAGTGGCCTTCGATGACAGGGGTCTTGTCCCGGCCGTCGCCCAGGACGACCGGACAGGACAAGTCCTCATGCTGGCTTACATGAACGCCGAGAGCCTCGAGCTGACGCGCGAGACCGGCGCCGTGCACTATTTCAGCCGGTCGCGCAACCGGATCTGGAAGAAGGGAGAGACCTCCGGGCACGTTCAGCGCCTCAAGGCCATGCACTTCGATTGCGACCTGGACGCCGTTCTGGTGAGGGTGGAACAGGAGGGCGTCGCCTGCCACACGGGCCGTCCGGCATGTTTTTTCAACACCCCCGAGGGCGAGGTCGATGAGCCCGGGTCCGTAGGGGCCTGGATCCAGGACGGGGTTCTGAGGCGCGTCTTCGAAGTGATCGAGTCGCGGAAAGACGCCCAGGAATCGGGCCGGGAGGACAGTGAATCCTATGTTCAATCCCTCCTGCGCTCGGGAAAAAACAAGATTTTAAAAAAGTTGGACGAAGAAACAGCGGAGATAATCGCCGCAACGGTGAAAGGGGAGGCGTCCGAAATCACGGCCGAGGTGGCGGACCTTTGGTTTCACCTGTTGGTCCTTCTGGGATCGGAGGGAATTCACCCGGAGGCGGTTTTCTCGGAGCTGGAGAGAAGATTCGGAAAATCCGGGATTCGTGAAAAAAGGGAGAGGGCCAATCCATGACCCTATCATTGACAAATCCATGGGAGGACAATATATTTCTCGTTTAGCCAAGTGAATGAATCTCACTGATTCTCCCATTGATTTCACGCTTCCTGAGCGCGCTGGTGTCGGAGATGGCATTCGAACAGCCCCGGGTTCCGTTTCTCTATCCACTGACCCCTTTTTCCCATCTATGGAGCCGCCCGGTATGAGGATGGTGGGAGATCCTCCGATCCTGATTCAGGCGCTGAGGAATCCCCGAACCCTCCTTTATTTTTCCAGGAATATCTCCTCGCTTATCGAAAACGCGATCCGGTCCTTTTCGCCCGATGGACGCGGCGTGACCGGATTTTTTGCTTCTGTGAGGGGGCTCAGCGCGCGGCCGCGGCTGGGGGGTTTCGTGAAATCGGTTTATTCTCGTTGAGGAGGCGGAGCGATCAGCTTCCGGTCCATCATCGCTGAAGACGCCGTTTCGGCGCTGGAATTCGATGCGTTTCGGAAGCTTCTGGAAAGCTTCGCGTCGTCGCGGCCCGGTGCGGACGCCCTGCTCGGCCTGCTGCCCTCCGATTCTTCCCGGCTCATCCAATCGCGATTCCGCCGCGTGGCGGAAATGCGCCGTTTCCTTTCCACGGGCCCGTTTCCTCTCGATCCTTTCAGTGACCTCCGCACCTGGCTGACCCCGCTGAAATACGGGGCCGAGCCCATCGAGCCGGAGCGCCTGTTGGCGGTGGCCGAGGTGGTCGAGCGGGCCGAATCCGCCCGGCGCGGACTGAAAGAAGCCGCCGACCGCTGCCCCGCTCTTCTCTCCGACGTTCCGGAGTTTTCCGCCCTGCCCCCCTTGGCCGCGAGCATCCGCCGATCCCTGGATCCGGACGGACGCCTGGCCGACACGGCCAGCTCTAAGCTTCAGGGTGTCCGCCGAAGCCTCAGACGCCTGCGGGAGGAGGTTCGCGCGACGCTCGAATCCCGGATGTCGGGATGGTCGGAAATTCTCCAGGAGCCGCTTGTCCTCATCCGCCGCGACCGCTACGTGATTCCGGTGAAGCCCGGCTTCCGCAGGACTTTGAAGGGGCTCATCCTCGACCAGTCGGCCAGCGGCCAGACCCTGTACGTCGAGCCGCTCCTGATTCAGTCCGAAAACGACCGGATGGCGGAGCTGCGCGTAGAGGAAACGGCGGAAACTTACCGGATTCTGAAGGAGTGGACGGACCGGATCTTCGATGGGCGGGACTCCCTCGGGACCCTGGTCGGCTGGCTGGTGGATCTCGACGTGGGATTGTCCATGGCCCGGTTTGCCGAGCAATTCGATTGTGTCGAGCCGGAGATGAACGATGCCGGCGTCCTGCGTATGTCCGGCGCCCGCCATCCGCTCATCGAGCGTCAGAAGGGAAGGCGGCGGACCGTTCCGCTGGATGTGCGCCTGGAGGGCGAAGAGCGCCAGCTTGTCATCAGCGGCGCGAATACGGGCGGGAAGACGATCGCGCTGAAAACCGTCGGCCTGCTCGCCATGCTGGCCCACGCGGGCTGCCCCGTGCCGGCCGCGGAGGGAACGGAGATTCCCTATTTGGATCGGATCTTCGCCGACATCGGCGACGAGCAGAGCCTCGCCGAGAGCCTGAGCACATTTTCAGCCCGTTTGGCCCATCATGTGAGCTTTTTGGAGATGGCGACAGAGCGCTCTTTGATCCTGATGGACGAGTTGGGCGCGGGAACGGACCCGGCTGAAGGCGCGGCCCTGGGCGTGGCCGTGTTGGAAACCCTGGCCTCGAAGCGGGCGTGGGTCATTGTCACCACGCACCAGGAAGCCCTGAAGACCTACGCCGATGAGACGCCGGCGGCCCTCAACGCGGCGGTCGAGTTCGACCGGCGGAGGTTTTTGCCCACCTTCCGGCTGATATCGGGAATCGCGGGGACGAGCTATGCCCTCGCCGTGGCCGAGCGCCTGGGCATGCCGAAAGTCGTCGTCGAAAGGGCCCGGGACCTGACGCGGGGGACCGATCCGGGAGTGCGGGCGAGGGGGGACCGCCTCGAGGCCCGGGAAGAGCGGCTCCAGGCCCTCGAGGAGAAGTCGAAGGCGGACCGGGCGGCCCTCGAAGCGGCCCGGGCGGAGGTTAGCGAAGCGCGCGGGCTGTTGTCCGGGCGGCGTGAGAGGTTTGAGGCGAAGGCCCAAAGGTTCCTTCACGACGCCCGGCTGAAAGTCCTCGACCTGGAGCGGGCGATCCGCGCCGCCGGCCGCGCCGCGCGCGAGGCCCTTCCCGAAATGAAAGACCGGGCGAGGAAGAGCGTGGCCGCCCTGGAGAGGTCCCGGGACGATGTTTTGGCCGGCGCCCCGCCCGCCGAGGCCGAAAAGGCCGAGCGGCGCCCGGTCCGCGCGGGCGATCTCGTCCGTTCGCGATCGATGGGATGGCGGGGCGTCGTCGGAGAGGAGAAGAACGCCCGGGGCGAGTGGTGCGTCGCCACGGGGGGAAAACGGGCCTGGCTGGCCGAGGGGGACTTGGTGATCCTGGGCCGGGCGGAGGACTTTCCGGACGATTCCGGCGGCCGGGACGCGGGCGTCACCTTCGAGCGGCATGCCGAATCCCGCGAGGATTCGGGCGGCGCGTCGGGTTTCGAGTTGCACCTCCTGGGGCAGCGGGTGGAAGAGGCCCTCCGGCGGGTGGAGCAATGCCTGGACGACGCGGCGATTTCGGGTCTTCCCTTTGTGCGGATCATTCACGGCAAGGGGACGGGGGCGCTCAAGCGCGCCGTCGCCGAAGCCCTGGAAGGGAATCCGCTGGTCAAGAATTTCTTCCCGGCCGCGCGCGAGGCCGGCGGAGAAGGCGTCACCATTGTGGAGATGGCCGGGGACCCATCCCCCGCCCGCCTATAAAGGGCGTTTCTGAAAGGCCGAAGATGGCGCGTTATTCAGAAGAGATTCTGGGCCGGATCCGGGACTCGGTGGACATTATCGACTGGATTTCCCAGTCTGTCCCGTTGAAAAAGGCCGGGGCCAATTACAAGGGCCTGTGCCCGTTTCACGAGGAAAAAATCCCTTCCTTCAACGTTCATCCGGGAAAACGGATCTTCTACTGCTTCGGCTGCTCTCGGGGGGGAGATATTTTCAAGTTCACCATGCTTCACCGGAACCTGACCTTTCCGGAGGCGATCCGGATCCTGGCGGACAAGGCGGGGGTCGCGCTTCCGGCCTCGGCGCCGGATACGCCCGCGGATGACGGCGAGGAGCGGATGAGGCGCGGGATTCGGAAAATCAACGAAACGGCCGCGCGCTTTTACCGGGACGCCCTGTCGTCGAAGGTCGGTGCCGGCGCCCGAAAATACCTGGCGGACCGCGGAATCTCCGACGCGTCGATCGAGACGTTCGGCATCGGGCTCGCACCGGCGGGCTGGCGGAACCTCCTGGAATATCTGGGCCGGAACGGATTTTCGTCCCGCCAGGCGGTGGCGGCCGGGCTCGCCAAGCCGCGATCCGGGGGAGCGGGGGGAGACGGGGCCTACGACGTGTTCCGGGGACGCATCGTCTTCCCGATCCGGACCCCGGGCGGAGGGATTGCGGGATTTGGAGGCCGGATCTTCGGCGGCGAGGAAGACGAGAATGCCCCCAAGTATCTCAATTCGCCCGACACGCCGGTTTTCAGAAAGAACCGAATCCTGTACGGCCTCCATGAATCCAAGGAGACCATCCGCGATGAGCGGACGGCATTGATCGTGGAGGGCTATTTCGACGTTATCGCCCTTCATCAGCATGGGATAAAGAACGCCGTGGCCTCGATGGGCACGGCCCTGACTTCCGATCACGTCGGGAGCTTGCGAAGGGAGGGTTTCTGCGAGACCCTCGTGTTCTGTTTTGACCCGGATGCGGCCGGCGAGGGCGCGGCCCGGCGGGGCGGCGCGATGCTGCTCGATACCTATCAGCAGACCGATCTGCCGGAAAAGTGGCGCGGCGGCAAAGAATTGACCACATTATTGAAAATGGGCGGTCCCGGCGGAGGCGCTTGGAACCGGATGGCGCTCCGGGTGGTCGTCCTGCCGTCGGGCGAAGACGCCGACAGCTACGTGCGGAGCCGCGGCGCGGCGTCCTTCGGCGTCCTTCTGGAGAAGGCCGAGAACCTGATCGATTACCTGCTGGACCGCACGGTCTCGGCGCACCCCGCGGATTCGCCCATCGAGCGAAGGCTGGAAGCCCTCCAGGAGGCGGCTTCGCTCTTGTCCGGACAGCGGGAGGCGGTACGGCGGGAGTACGTGAGGGATTTGAGCGAGCGGCTTCGGATCGACGGGGATTTGGCTGAGCGGGCCCTCCGGTCCCGGGGGCGCAGAGACGAGGGCGTTCAGGCGACGGTGGAGATGAAGGCGAAGTCCGAGCGCCTTCCCCCGGCGGAGAAGATGCTGGTCCAGGTCCTGCTGAGCCATCCTGAGCTTGCGGCTCGGCTGGAGCTTCCCATGGAGTTGTTCTCGGACCCGCGGCTCCGCCGCATCGGCTCGGCCGCCGTGGCGAGCGCCGGGGCGGCGAAGGCCGGCGGATTGGACGAGGGGGAATTCGTCCCGGCCGTGCTGGCGGCCGTCGGGGATCCGGATGTGGAGAAGCTGGCGGCCGCGTTGGCCATGGCGCCGCCTGCCTGGGCGGATGAGCCGGAGCGTGCGGCCGGCGAATGCATCGCCCGGATATTGGGTGACGGCTTGAAGCGCCGGATAGAAGATTGGCGGTCCCGGATGGACGACGCCAAGCGGCGCGGGGACGAAGACGCGGTTCAGTCTTTGACGGAAGAGCGGGAGGCCATGAGGAAAGAGAAGCTGGGCCCCCTTCAGGAGGTGACACAGGCGGAGTGATTCATGCGGGCCCCCTCGGCCGGATGATGCCCGAGAGGGTATTCAGGGGGTTTGCGGGCCGAAGCTTGGAAAAAGGACGTCGATATGTCGAATCAGGAAAGACTTCACGAGGTCAAGCAGCTAATTTCCCTGGGGAAAGAAAAGGGCTACCTCACCTACGAAGAGGTCAACGACTTTTTGCCTCCGGATGTCGTCACCCCTGAACAGATTGACGACATCATGATGATGTTCGGGGAAACCGACATCGACGTCATCGAAAAGGATCTGGAGTTTCAGCAAAACTCGTCCACGGACCAGGAATCGGCAAAGCAGGCCCCGGCGCGGGAATTTCAGGTGGACGACTCCAATTTGGGGCGCACCGATGACCCGGTTCGGATGTATCTGCGGGAAATGGGCTCCATCCCCCTGCTGAGCCGCGATGGGGAGATAAAGATCGCCAAGCGGATCGAGGAGGGTCAGATGGAGGTGATCCAGGCCGCCATCTCCACCTCCGTGGCCATAAAGGACGTCATCGACTTTGGCGACGCCCTGCGGAAAGGACACATCCGCGCGCTGAACATCACGAGGATCAACGTAGGGGAAGAGAAGGTTGTATCGGAAGAGGAGCGGGAAAAGAACCGGATCCTGGCGCTGATCGGCAAGGTCCGGGACACGCACCGCCGGCTCCTGAAATCCCAGGCCGCCGGTCCGTCGCCCAGCGCGATGAAGTCGATCAAGCGCTATCAGGATCGCATCGTGGAGCTGATTCAGGAGGTCGGTCTGGCTCCCGCCGAGATTGACGGCATCATCGCGAAGATCAAGACCAGCTATCGCGAGATCCGGGCGCATGACCGCCAGGTTCAGGCCCTGCTGGAAGAGGTCGATCTCGACGTCGCCGAGCTCCGGCGCATCCTGCGGGAAACGAAGCGCACCGGCCGCTGCCGCAAGGGACGGCACAAAGTGGAAATCCTGATGGAGTTCGACCGCCGAATCCGGTCCCATCAGCGGAGCATCCGGAAGATCGAACAGGAAGTGGGCGCCGGCCGGGAAGAGTTGGCCGAGACCCTCAAGCGGATCTCCGGCGGCCGGGCCAAGGACAAACAGGCCAAAAAGGCCCTGGCGGAGGCCAACCTGAGACTGGTGGTCAGCATCGCCAAAAAATACACCAACCGCGGTCTGCAATTCCTCGACCTGATCCAGGAAGGGAACATCGGCCTGATGAAGGCGGTGGATAAGTTCGAGTACAGGCGCGGTTACAAGTTCAGCACGTACGCGACCTGGTGGATCCGCCAGGCCATCACGCGGGCCATTGCCGACCAGGCCCGGACCATCCGGATCCCCGTCCACATGATCGAAACCATCAACAAGCTGGTCCGGACCTCCCGCTATCTGGTCCAGGAAAACGGGCGCGAGCCCACGCCGGAGGAGATTGCCGATCGGATAGAGATGCCGGTGGACAAGGTGCGCAAGGTCCTGAAAATCGCCAAGGAGCCCATCTCCCTGGAAACGCCCATCGGCGAGGAAGAGGACAGCCACCTGGGCGACTTCATCGAGGACAAACAGGTGATTGCGCCCCAGGACGCCGTGGTCAAGATGGACCTCAAGGAGCAGACCCTGCGCGTGTTGCAGACCCTGACCCCCCGCGAGGAAAAGGTCCTTCGCAAGCGCTTCGGGATCGGGATGGACAACGAGCACACGCTGGAGGAGGTCGGCCAGGGGTTCGAAGTGACGCGCGAGCGGATTCGCCAAATCGAGGCCAAGGCGCTGCGCAAGCTCCGGCACCCGAGCCGCAGCAAGCGTCTGCGAAGTTTTGCGGATTGAATCATCCTATCCCGCGGCCGGACCCGGCGGAATGAGTCGGCGGCCAGGACCGGCCGGGGCGAGCGGGGCCCGTAGCTCAGCGGTCAGAGCCACCGGCTCATAACCGGTCGGTCCCTGGTTCGAATCCAGGCGGGCCCACCACGCATAACCTGCAGGCTGGGCGGGAAACCGGCCGAACCAGAAGAAGCCATCGTGACGGATAAGAAGTTACAGCTTCAATCCCTTCGAGATTTTCAGGACCTGGAACGGGAGATCGCCGGCCTGGAAGCCGAGGCGGAAGAGATCCCGAAAGCCCTTCAGTCGATCGAAGCCGAGCGGGAAGCGGCCCGGGCGAAGCAGGCCGGCCTGGAAGAGCGCCGCAAGGACCTTGAGCGGGAGCGCGCGCGGCGGGAAGCCGACATCGAGTCCGAGCGCGAGCGGATGCGCAAAACTCAGGGCAAACAGATTGCGATCAAGACGAACAAGGAATACACCGCGCTCCTCCAGGAGATCGAGGGCATCAAGGGCGCGATAGACCGGCTGGAAACGGAAATCCTCGAGATGATGGAATCGTCGGAAGAAATGATCGAGGACATCCGCCGGGGCGCGGATCGCCTTCGTGAGGAAGAGGCCCAAGCCCGCAGCCGGCAAGAGGGAAAGAAGGAAGGGTTGAGGCGCATTGAGGATCAGCTCTCGAATCTGCGAAACGATCATCAGCGAATCGAGCGCGACATCGACCCTGACTGGTTGTCGGAATATCAGCGGATCAAGCCCGTCCGAGGCTGGGCCGTCGCCGCCTTGAACGGGACCATCTGCACCGGGTGCCACCAAAGCCTCATTCTGCAACTGGTTCACGAGATCAAGCACAGCGACGAGATCAAGACCTGCCCCAATTGCAGCCGCATTCTTTACGTCCCTGAGATAGAGGAATCGCCCGCCGAGTCTCCGCGGCCGGCGGAGCCTACGAAGGCGTGAACCCCGACGCGCCCGACGCGCCGGACCCCGAAAAAATCCTCAAACGCCTGGCCGAGGACCTGGACGTCGGCCGGCTCCTGCGCGACCATCCCGAATGGACGCGGGAAGATGTCCGGCGCGCCCTGGAGACCGGGGCCGAGCGGATTTCGAAAAGCCCGCCGGCCCCGCCGGCCCGGGTGACCCGGGAAGCGCCGGAGGGGCGCCTTCCCCGCTCCATCATCCTGTACGCCGACGGCGCCTCCCGGGGAAACCCCGGACCGGCCGGGGCGGGGGTGGTCCTGTGCGATGAAGCGGGAGATGTTGTGGGCGAGGCGTTCGAGCACCTCGGCGAATGCACCAACAATGTCGCCGAGTACCGGGCGCTGATCCTGGGCCTCGAGACCGCGCTCGATCGGGGCGCGCGGCGGGTTCTGTTCCATTGCGATTCGGAGCTTCTCGCCCGGCAGCTTCAAGGGCGTTACAAAGTCAGGAGCGAAAACCTCAAGGGGCTTTACGCGAAGGCCCGGCGGCTCATCAGCGGGTTGGAGTCCTTCCGGGCGGAGCACGTCTACCGGGAAAGCAACGCCCGCGCCGACGCCCTCGCCAACCAGGCAATCGATGAGGCGAAAGGTTAAGACCTTAGGGGGACATTTTGGAAACTTCACCCGGTGGGGTGTGTCCCCCCAAGGCCCCCCTCGAAAACTTTCATTTCGCGCCGAAAAAACCGACTTGAATCTCGAATCTTCCAAGCGCGGGAAAGGCCGAGCCTTCGGCTCGGCCGCGTAGGGCGGCCATCTTGGCCGCCACCGGATGGCGGGCTGGAAGCCCGCCCTGCCAGGGGGTTTCCAACCCCTGGGAATTATGTGATTTGTCGTTCAAAAAGAACTAAGTCTATATGAGATAATCTGTCGGTCATTCGTTGCTTTTTAGCCGGAGGGGGTTGCGCGGCCGCCGGCGTGTTACACGCGCGGGAGGAAAGTCCGGGCTCCACAGAGCGGGGTGGTGGGTAACGCCCACCGGGGGAGCCCTTCAGGGGGCGAACTCCAGGGAAAGTGCCACAGAGAACAGACCGCCTACGTCCCCGGTTTCCGGGGGCCGGTAAGGGTGAAACGGTGAGGTAAGAGCTCACCAGCGGCCCGGGTGACCGGGCCGGCTCGGTAAACCCCACCCGGAGCAAGGCCAAATAGGGAAGCGCTTGAGGACTGCTCGTCCGATGCTTCCGGGTAGGCCGCTCGAGGCCGCGGGCAACCGCGGTCCTAGATGAATGGCCGCGGCTCCGCCTTCGGCGGGGTACAGAACCCGGCTTACAGACCCCCTTCGGCTTGATTTTTGTTTGGCCCGCCGGCGAGCGGGAAATCACACCCCGGGCGTCGCCGATGCCCGACCGTCGGTTTTCAGAGACAGGCTACAGATACTTCAGCGGCCGGAACAGGACCTCCGCCAGGGCGTTTCCCGCCGCGACGTCCCCGAGAACGTGAAACAAACCGGCCCGCTCCGACGCCTCTCTGTCCGCGCGTCCGCCGGCCAGCCGGACGAAGACCTCTGACTGTCCCGTCAGCGTCGCGGCCACGGGCCCGCCGTCGTCGATGGCCGCCCGGCTCTCCGGACCCCGCCAATCCAGAAGAAAGTTCCGCGCCGGGTCCGTCAGGACGATCCGCGCGCGGCCGCGCGGGTGGTCCGGCCGGCTTCGCAGCCGTGCGTACCGGCCGAGCATGAGCGGAAGGCGATCCGTCATCAGCGGAAGCCCATCCTCGTCGAGGCGGGCGCTGGGGTCATCCATGACCCGCACGTCCCAGCCGTGAAGCTGAAGCTCGAACAGCCTGAACGTCGGAATGTAGCCGAGTCTCCCTTCGCCGGACGGGTGCCAGAACGGGATGGAGGCGTTCTCGTGCTGAATTCGCCGGATTTGCGTTTGCAGGTCGGACGCGGATTCTTCGATTTTCGACAGGAGGAGCGCCGGTCCGTCACCCACGAGACGGGCCGTTTCTTCGCCGCGCCAGTCGTTGAAGGCCGACAGGTCGGCCACGCCGAAGGGCAGGGGCGGGTCCGGGGGAGGGGGGAGGGGGGCCGCCGCGGGTATCTCACCGGGCTCCCCCCCCCCTCCCTGTTCGAGGTCACTGGGATTTGGGCGGCTTGTTGATTCGTCCAGACAAACCCGGACGGATTCGGCCAGGAATCTTGCGTTGATGACAAGGTGGGCGGCGAGCTGGGCGACGGTCCAGTCCCCGCAGTTCGTGGGACCGGCCCAATCGCTTTCCGATCTTCCCTGGAGGAGGGTCAGGAGCCGCTCATTCGCTTTCGGCAGTCTTCGGATGGGATCAAACCGCGCCCGGGCTTCGACGTCCACACAATCATCCAGGCTTAATAATGGGCGCTCGTGCGGGCCTGTCCCGGCCCTTTGGCATGAGCGACGCCGGTGACCGATTCGCACGTCACCAGATCGGCCAGCGCTTCTTCGCTCATCCCCTCAGTCCCCTCGGGCCGTTTGGGGAGGATGATAAACCGGACGTCGGCGGTGCTGTCGATGACGCGGATTTCCACGTCATCCGGGATCACCGTCCCGAACTCGTCTTTCAGCACCCCGCGCGGGTCGACGACCACCCGGTTTCGGTACGCCGTGCTCTTGAACCAGGCCGGGGGATTGCCCAGGAGCGTCCGCGGATAACAGGAGCAAAGCGTGCAGACGACCACCCAGTGAACCTCGTCGGTCTGCTCGTAGGCCACCAGGTCGGTCGTTTCCATCTGGACGCCGACCTCCTTGCTGGCTTCGCGGGCGTCTTCGAGTAATCTCTTCTTGAACTCCGGGTCCACCCACGCCCTGGCGACCACCCTCGCCCCCAGGGCGATGTTCCGGGACTGGTCCTCTTCGATGCTCCGCCGCATCTCGTCCAGGGTGATGATTCCCTTTTCGACCAAGAGCCGGGACAGACCGCTGATCCGCTGCTCCCAGTAGGTCATATCATGCGGGGTCGTGTCGATGTGGTGGTGGTCGTGCTTATTGTGAGGAACGGGCGCGTGACCTTTGTTGTAGTTGTATTTTGTGAAGTCGGCGGTGTCGTCGTAGATGGGCGGGACATCGGGCTTCACCCCATCCCCCCGGCCGGGAGCGTGCTCTCTTATGGCCATGATCTTCTCCTTCTCCTCCGACGGCGGCGTCCGGATCAACGGAACCTCTCGACGCCGCGATTAATCCGACTCCAGCCAGTGCTCGAAGATGTCGATGTACATCTTATCGTTCCTGGAAAGATCGGGGCAGCTGTCGCCCCAGACCTCGGGATAATCGAACTTGATGCAGTAACAAGGCACGGCCGGGAGGCCGTCCATCCCATAGGCCAACTGCTCCGGGTCGGGAAACTCGCCCCGGCAGGTCTCGACGACTCCGGTTTTTCCCAGGATAAACAACGGCGTCCGGATATGTCCCCAGCGGACCTGGTTTTGGACGCGTATCCGGTCCCCGGGCTTGTATTTGGGGGGCATTTGGCGAACCCTCTCATGTTTTCGAAACCGTGACAGTGCAGCTTACAATTCTCGCACCGGATCAATCGCCGGGTCAAGTCCAATATTCCTACAACGCAGGCCGAACAACAAGGACATTCGGCATGCGGATTGGGTAAGATGCGAACCACCATGAACCTGTCCCGACCGAAGGGGTTCCATCGATGAACCACCATCCACACGGCGACGGCCGGCGCCACGGTCATGATCCTGCCGACCACGGCCACCGTCAGGAACAGGAGGCGTTCGCCGACCGGCGCGTTTCAATCATTTCAGATGACCTGAACGAGGACCGGCTCCGGAGGCATCTCGAAAAGAGCCGCGCGCGGGATCGGCCTGCCGGACCCGGCGGCGCGGAGACGCCGCTCCGCTACATCGAGGCCGAGCTGGAGTCAGAAGGCCTTCCGGTGACGGTCCATGAGTGCGAGGTCCGCATTCCCCCCCCCCCCTCCTCCTCCCTCCCTTCCAATTCACAGGAGCGGGGGGAATGGCGCCGCATTCGCTTCCCCATGACCAACATCGTCCCGGACGGCGGGACCGCCCTTTTCGTTCTGGCGGGTGGAGGCGCGGACGCCTCGCTCCTGGAGATGGCCCGCCTGCTTCACCGGCGCAGAAACGAGCTGAGCCATGGCGTGCGCATCGCCTGGTGGAACGGGGGCGGCGGCGGGGGCGGGGGAGAGGGGGGGGGGGATATCGGGTTCGGCGCCGCCGAGTGGTACGCGGACAACAAATTCGATCTGCTCCGCACCCGCTGCATGGCCTACTTCAACGTGGACCGGATTGCTGGCCAATTGGTTTCGAGCCATTCACCCCATGCCACCGCCGAGCTGGCGGATTGGACCCGGCACATGGCGGACCGGCTGTCGGGACGGGAGACCGAGCCCGGTCCGCCGCCCCGGGACGCCGACGGCAGCTTCCTGGGCGTCGGCTTGCCCTCGGTTGCGTTTCGTCCTCCCCCACATTCCATGGAGGAGGACCCCGACGCAATCGACGGGGACGCGATGGCCCGGTGGACGGCTTTCAACGCGAACGCCCTTTTCGACCTGTGCGCCCATCCCCGCGCGCCGTTTGAAATGATGACAGTCGCCGACGTCCTCTGGGGGGAGCTGGAGGTCCTTCAGGAAGAGGTGGGCGATGCGTTCAACTTCGGGGAGGCCCGAGAAGCGGTCAAGGAGCTGGTCGTCGTCCTGGAGGACCACGAGGAGGAGCACGAGGAAATGCGGGCGGGGGACTTCAACCGGAAGATGCTGGACATCTGCCTCCTGCTCAACCCGGTTCTTTATACCGAGAACGGCCCCTTCGGCCGCGACGCCGGAGGGAACCGGGGCGTCCTGCCCGGCCCGCAGCGCGCGCTTGGGATGAACCGTCTGGATCCGGAGAGCGGCGAATGGAAGGCGCTCCGGGCGCGCCTCACCCAAGAGCGCAACCGGCTCTGCGCAACGATATCCCGGGCCATCCTCGTCGGCCGGGGATGAAGCCCGGAGGCCCGCGGAAGGCCGTCATGGGGAGGTGGGGGGTGCGGATACTCGGTCCACCGCGCCGGATATTCAGCCGTGCGGGGTTCTTCTCTTTTGCGGAGAGGTGTTGGTTGGGGGGGAGGGGAGGTGAAGGCGCGTGGGAGTCCGCGCAACCCCTGGTCTACCGTCAGAAGTCGGGGTGGTCTTCGGGTGAATACTCCGGTTTTTCCTTGAGGCGTTCTTCGAACTCTTTCGACACAACCTTTTTTTTCTCGGCATCCGCCTGAATGAGGTCATCCATGCTGGGCGCTTCGGGCCGATTCCGGTACTCCGCGAAGGGGTCGGCGATGTGCCGCTCGATCGTCACGCGATTCCCCGTCAGGCGGATTTTGACCTCCTTGCCGGGGGACAGGCCCAAGGCGCTCAGGACTTCCTCCGGGAGCCGGATAAAGCCCCCGTCTTCCACCGGCTCAATATGCGTCTTCTCTTTATCGGGCATGATTGACATATTATAACCGGACAGAAATCGCGTCCAATGGAAACCGGGGGGTCTTGGGCCGAATCGGGTTTTCGAGATGGAAGCGTGAGCGGGAAGAATGGGTTGGGATTCGGTTTTTTCGACATCCGGCGTGGAGCGGGGCCTTGAAACGGGACCGGTTCATCATTCGGGCCTTGGAAGCCCGATGCATCCTCGGGGTGTATGACTGGGAGCGCGAGACCCTGAGGTCCGTGGTGATCGACCTGGAGTTTCCGCTTGATCCCACGGCCCCGAGAGGCTCGGAGGAGCCCATTGTCGATTACGCCCGGGTGGCGGCGGAGGTGAAGGCGCACGTCGAGGCGAGCGACTGCCGATTGATGGAGGCGTTGGCCGAAGAGGTCGCGGGGCTTTGCCTGTCGCGTTTTCCACTGGAGCGGATCAAGGTCCGGCTCGGGAAGCCGGGGGCCGTCCCCGATGCGGAGACCGTGATTCTGGAAATCGAGCGCGGCCGAGACGGGTGAGCGCTCGGGGCCGGAGAACATCCTCTATTGCCTTGGCCCTGAATTCGTTCGCCCGATTTGAGTTGTGGCCAGCCGCGAATTGCGGTAAAATCAGGCTCGACCTGAAAGAAAAAAAAGAAAGACAGAGAGTGGGCCTCGTTGGCCGAAAAGACCTTTCCGGGATCTCCCCGGAAGGCGAAATTGGGACAATCCTGTAGGGATGGAGGGGGGAATATCGAGGAGGAAACACGCAATCGCCTTGGCGGCATGTTTGTTATTGCTCGGGGCGCTGGTCTCACAGGAGAAAGCGGCGAAGACGACCTTCCTGCTGGACTGGATCGTCTACGGAAAGCACGCCCCGTTTTTTGCGGCTCAGGATTTCGGTTTTTACAAAAAGGTCGGGCTGGGCGTGAAATACATGCGTGGCTTCGGATCGGGGGACACCATCAAGAAGGTCGCCGCCCGGGTGGCCCCGATTGGGTTCGCCGACGCCGCCTCGCTGGTTAACGCGCGTGCCAACAACCCCGATATCAAGATCAAAGTGGTCGCCATGGGTCACGCCAAAACGATCATGAACGCCTTCTTCTTCAAGGGGAAATATCAGTCGCCCAAGGACTTGGCCGGCGCGCGGATCGGATCGCCCCAGGCCAACGCCGTCCGGGTGATCTTCCCGGCGTTCGCCGCGGCCAACGGGCTGGACGTCAAGTCGGTCAAGTTCATCAATATGACGTACGCACAGGTCACGCCCGCGATGTTGACCGGTCAGATCGATGTGGCCCTTTGGTTTGCCACCGAGGTGCCCAAACAGATCGAGGCGGCCAAGAAGATCGGAAAAGAGATGGCCTGGTTCTCCTACGGCGACTACGGCGTCAAGGTTTACAACAACGGGATCATCGTCCGGGAAGAAACCATTCAGTCTAAACCCGATTTTGTCCGCAACGCCGTGAAGGCCAATATCGAAGCCTGGGCGTGGTCCATGGTGAACGTGGACAAGGCCATCGGTAACTTCCTCAAGTACGCCCCGGGGATGAGCGAGCACATCGTTCGCGGGCAGTTCGCCATCGCCCTCGAGTATTTCTTCGACGAGGGCGTCCGGCGACACGGTTTGGGTTATATGGACTTCGACAAGATGGACAAAACCGTCGAGCTCCTCACAAAGCTTCAGAAGCTCAAAAGCCGCGTGCCGACCAAAGACATGTTCACGAACCGGTTCCTTCCCCAGTGGGCGGAAATCAAGGCCACTTTGGGGAAAAAGGCGATGTAAGCGATTCCAGCGTTCGCCGCGAATCGTCCGCGCGGCGATGACCGCGAAAAGGCCCCGGAGATTCACATTCGCTCCGGGGCCTTTTTTTGATCCGCGAGATCCTTTTCATCCCGACGGGAAGGCGGGGCCCTCGGCTTCGCCATATTTGAGTTGTGATATGGCGCAAATTGAGATAATATCAGCTTCAACCTGAAAGAGAGAGAAAAGACAGAGAGTGAGCCTCGTTGGCCGAAAAGACCTTTCCGGGATCTCCCCGGAAGGCGAAATTGGGATAACCCTGAGGGATGGAAGGGGAAATTTCGATGAGGAAACACGGAATTGCCTTGGCGGCTTGCTTGTTCTTGCTCGGAGGACTGGCTTCACAGGCGGGAGCGCAAAAGACGACTTTCCTGCTGGACTGGATCATCTACGGAAAGCACGCGCCTTTCTTCGTGGCCAAGGACATGGGTTTTTACAAGAAAGTACGGCATTGACGTGACTTACAAGCGGGGCTTCGGCTCGGGTAGAACCATCAAGGACATCGCCTCCGGAGTCGGAGACATTGGATTCGCCGACGCTGGCTCGCTGGTCAACGGCCGGGCCAACAGCAACCTCAAGGTCACGCAGGTCGCCATGGTTCACGCCAAGACGATCATGATTGCGGCCTTCTTGAAAAAGAAGGGCTACAAGACGCCCAAAGATTTAGGGGGCGCCATCATCGGTGCACCGATCGGCAACGCCGTTCGCGTTGTCTGGCTGGCCTTTGCCGAAGCCAACAAAATCTCGAAAGTTAAGTGGGTTGACATGGGTTATGGGGCTGTCCTCCCCTCCCTCTTGACTGGAAAGACGGATGTCGCCCTGTGGTTCGCCACCGAGCTGCCCACTGCCCTTCCAAAGGCCTCCAAGAGCGGACTGGAGATCGGCTATTTCAATTATGGGGAATGGGGCGTCAACATTTACAATAACGGTGTCATCGTCCGCGATCCTGACATGGAGAAGCGCGCGAAGTTCATCAAGAACACCGTCAGGGCCCTCATGGAGGCCTTCGTCTGGTCAGCGATCCACGTGGACGACGCTATTAAGAACTTCCTCAAGTATGCGCCGGCCATGAGCGAGCACATCATCCGAGAGCACTTCGCGATCATGCTGGAGTACCTGTGGGACGATGGCACCCGGCGTCACGGTTTGGGGTACATGGACCACGCGAAGATGGACAAAACCGTTGAGACTCTCACGACGCTCTCGAAGTTGAAGAGGCGTATTCCGACGAATAACATGTACACCAACCGCTTCCTCCCGCAGTGGTCGGCCATCAAGGCGAAACTCGGCGATAAAGTGCGCTAGCGCGGGTCGGCCGCAACGCGTCCAGGCGGCGCGTCGATGACTGGAATAAGGCCCCGGAGGCGCCCTTGGCTCCGGGGCCTTATTATGTCCGCTGACCTTTTTTTGGGGGGAACCGGGGAGAGAGCGGATTCGGCGGATAGAACGAAGGTCCTCCACCGCTCGCTCCTGAAGCGGGGCCTCTCTGTGGGGCGGATTTACACGCGGGCGTGTGGGTCGAAGAGTTTTCGGTGCTCGTCCTGCGCGAAGCGGTCCGTCATCCCGGCGATGTAATCGCAGATCACGCGCTCGGGGATCCCCGCCCGGCACTTCTCGTAGATCCGGGGAGGAAGCTGCTCCTGCCGTCCCAGGTAGGCCCCGAAAAGGTCGGTGAGAAGGCGGTCGGTCTTGTCCTCCATCCGGACGACCCGGTAGTTGCGGTACATCTGCCGGAAGAGAAAATCCTTGAGGCGCTTCTTTTTCTCCTCCATCTCCGGGCTGAAGCAGACCAGGGGCTCCCGGCAGGTCCGGACGTCCTCCAGCGAGGCGATCCCGAGCTCCCTCAGGCGCATTTCGGTGTTGTCGATGACGTCGGTCACGAACCGGTTGATGATCCCCCGGATCGTCTGGTGCTTGAGGACGCGCATCGCCGAATCCGGATGCTCCCGCCGGACGGAATGAAAGGTCTCCCGCCACAGGTCCACCTCCTGCAAGTCCTCCGGGTGCAGGAGATCGGAGGTCAGCCCGTCGTCGATGTCGTGGTTGTTGTAGGCGATCTCGTCCGAGAGGTCGGCGATCCGGGCCTCCAGGCTGGAGGAGAGGTCCGGCTCGAGCTCCGGATGAAGCCCCTGCGCCCCGGGGGTGTCGGACGGGGCGTTGTGCTTCAGGATCCCCTCCCGGGTCTCCCAGGTCAGGTTCAGCCCCGGAAAATCCGGATACCGGTCTTCCAGCAGCTCCACGACGCGGAGCCCCTGGAGGTTGTGCTCGAAGCCGCCGTGATCGCCCATGAGCCGGTCCAGGACAGTCTCGCCCGAATGGCCGAAGGGCGGATGGCCCAGGTCGTGCGCCAGGGCGATGGCCTCGGCCAGGTCCTCGTTCAGGCGCAGCGCGCGGGCGATCACCCGCGCCAGGGAAACGGCCTCCAGGGTGTGCGTCAGGCGGGTGCGGTAGTGGTCCCCCTCGTGGTAGACGAACACCTGGGTCTTGTACTCCAGGCGTCTGAAGGCGCGGGAGTGGATAATCCGGTCCCGGTCTCGCTGGAAAGCCGTCCGGAAGGGGTGCTCCTCCTCGGGGTGTTTTCGCCCCCGGGATTCACCCGAGCGGGTGGCGTACGGGGCCAGCGCCCGCGCCTCGAGCGCCTCCATGTCCTTGCGCGTCACCATGGGTCGTTCTCCGGAAAGACGGATGACCGGACAAAAATCCTCACATGCTCATCCCGAGCGGGGACCGGGGACCGGGGGCCGGAGGCCGGGGGAAGTTTGATCCGGCTTGGATATCCGCGGACCGGATGATTCTATCCCGCCGGACCGCCTATCGCATCCCCTCATCCTCCCCCTCCCCCCGTCCGCTTGGCGTGAAAGAGATATGTCATCGCGTACGGGGCGAACCGCCCCCAACGCTCGGCGACCTTTCGGGCGGCGTCCCCTTGGGTCTTGGGCGACCGGGCGGAGGCGACCCCGCCCCCGTAGAATTCCGCGATGATCTTTCGGACCCCCAGGTCCTCCGCCGGGAAGGCGTCCAGCCGTCCGGCTCCGCGCAGGAGCGCCGTTTCCGCCGTCCAGCGGCCGATCCCCTTGAGGCGGGTCAGCCGCTCGACGGCCCCGGGCGTCGGCAGTCGCAAAACGCCGTCCATCTCCCCGGAGGCGAACGCCCCGGCCAGGCCGATGAGGGTCCGCGCCTTCGCGCCGCTGAACTTCATCTTCCGGAAGCGGGCCTCGGTCGCGCGGACCATGGCCTCGGGCGAGGGAAAGGCATAGTGCGCCGCTCCGTCCACGACCAGCTTCTTCCCGTAGGCCCGCACCGCGCGCGCCCGGACGGTCCCGGCGAAGGCGAGGTTCACCTGCTGGGCCGTCACCGCCGTCACCAGGGCCTCGAAAAGCGTGGGGACGCGGGCCAGCCGGAGTCCCCGAAACCTCCGGACAACGGGGCGTAGCACCGGGTCCTTCGCCGCGACGCGCCTGAAGGCTTCCAGGTCGTCGTCCACGGCGAGGATGTGGAAGAGGGTCTTCCGCAATCCGGCGAGGACCTTCCGGTCCCGGGCGGCCGGATGGATCTCCACGCCGAGGCGCGGGCGTTCCGGGTCCGAGCCCCCGGAGCGGACGCGCAGCCGGTAAAGCCCTCCGTCCTCTCCCTCCAGCACCCGCTCGAAGACCTCCCCATCATACCGGTTGACGGCCTCGTCGGACGAAACGGTGAACCGGACGACGGTGGCGTCCAGGTCGAGGGGAACGCCCGGCCGCCAGACGGTTCGTGTCACGTCGCTCCGGCCGACGCCGCGATCCGTCATTTGACGATCCGTCTGTGGATCATCCGGATCGCCGCCGGGATCAGGATCACCGCCGCGGCGGCGAGCCAGGCCATCGCCCCCGGCGCAGTCCAGAAAAACCGTCCCTCGTTGAGCGCGCGCGCGCCCTCCACCGCGTGGGTCAGCGGAAGGAGCCATGTGAACGCGCTGAAGGCCGCGCCGACGCCTTCGCGGGGAAAGAAGATCCCCGAGAGGAAGATCATCGGCGTGACCACGATCGTGAAGTGGTAGTTGAAGAAGAAATAGGAGGGGGAGAGGGCCGTGGCCATCATCCCCAGGGCGGAGAAGACCAGGCCGGTCAGGAACATGAGCGGAAGGATCCAAAGGAACAGCGGCGAGCCGATGAGGCCGAAGACCGCCATGACGATCAGCATCGTGAAGGCGCTCATGACGGCGCGGCATCCGCCCCACAGGATGTCGCCCAGGACCACGTCCGCCACCGAGCAGGGCGTGGCCAGGACGGCGTCGTACGTCTTCTGCTCCTGCATCCGGGTGAACGCGCCGTAGGTGCATTCCATGGAGGAGGACCACATGGCCGAGGACGCCACCAGGCCGGGGGCGATGAATTGGAGGTACGAGGCGTCGCCGCCCAGCCGGACGTAGGCGCCCACGCCGATCCCCATCCCCAGAAGGTAGATGAGGTGCTCGCCGACGTTCGCCACCATGGCCGCCAGGTAGTAGCCCCGGAAGGAGTCCAGGTTCCGCCGCCAGACGTGGAACACGCCCACCGAGAGGTCGGGGATCATGGAGGCCCCGATCACTCCCGCAGCTCCCGGCCCGTCAGCTTCAGGAACAGGTCCTCCAGCGAGGCCGGCCGGTAGAGCAGCCGCCGGAAGCCCGCCGCTTTCAGCCGGGCGGTGATTTCGAGCGCGCGCTCGGTGTAAAGGTAGAGCGTGTCCCCGGACCGCTCGCGCTTGAATTCGTTGCCTGAGACGGCCGCCAGGACCCGGTCCTCCTCAGCCTCCTCCACCTGCAGCTCGACCACCTCCCGGCCGATCTCCCGCTCGACCAGCTCCCTCGGGTTGCCTTCGATCAAAACCTTTCCCTGATCCATCACGAGGATCCGGTCGCAGAGCTGGGCGGCCTCTTCCATGTAGTGCGTCGTCAGGAGGAGGGTGACCCCCTCGCGTTTCAATCGCCGGAGGCGCTGCCAGATGAGGTGGCGGGCCTGCGGGTCGAGGCCGGTCGTGGGCTCGTCCAGGATCAGGAGCTTCGGCTCGTGGATGAGAGCCCGGGCGATGAGGAGACGCCGCTTCATCCCGCCCGAGAGGACGTCCACCCTGGCGTTCGCCCGCCCGGCCAACTCGAGGGTCTCGAGGAGACGGTCGGCCCGCTCCGCGGCCACGGCCCGGGGCAGGCCGAAGTACCGGGCGTAGGTCAGCAAATTCCGCCGGACCGGAAGGTCCGGGTCCAGGTTGGTCTCCTGGGGGACGACGCCGAGCCGCCGCTTGATTGCCCTCGCCGAGGTTCGGACGTCCATCCCCAGGACGCGCAGCGTCCCCTCCGTCACCGGCGAGGCGCAATGGATCATCTTCATCGTCGAGGTTTTTCCGGCGCCGTTGGGGCCGAGGAAGCCGAAGCACTCCCCCGCCCGGGCCTCGAAACCGATCCGGTCCACGGCGGTCAAGCTGCCGAACCGCTTCACGAGGTCTTTCGCCTCGACGGCTGCGCTGGAGAAGGTGTTCATATCATGGCGGGACGAAAAAAGGGCCCGCGGGACCGCGCGATGCGTCCTTCGGGCCACGGGAACGGGTCAGGCGGGCTTCCGGCCCGCCGGGCGATGGTGTTACAGGTGTCACAGGCCGGCGGGTCGAATCGCCGCCCCGGCGAGAAGGCGCGGAACGTTGTAGACGGCCGGCACTCTAGCCGCAGCCGCAGAACCCCCCGCAGCAGCCTCCGCCTCCCCCTCCCCCCCCGGCCGGCTTGCCGGCGCCCGTGGAGATGGGGACGTAATCGGATTTCACTGCGAAACTGGAGAACTTTTTGGCCACCGAGGCCGAGTCGCAGGACGGGCAGGTGACGGCTTTCGCGTTTCCGTTCTTTCCCGGGGCGCCCATGATCAGTTTTTCGAACACCCCCTCGCAATCGGCGCACGCATATTCGTAAATGGGCATATCGCCTCCTTATCGTTCCTCGGCCTCTTCCGTCATGAAGTTGCGATTCGCCGCCTTCCAGTCCGCCAGGAATTTCTTGAGTCCCTTGTCCGTCAGGGGATGGTGGAGCATCTGCTTGAGGACGGCGAAGGGCAATGTCACCACGTCGGCGCCGGCCAGGGCGGCCTGCAGGACGTGGATGGGGTTCCGGACGCTGGCGACGAGGACCTCGGTCTCGTAGCCGTAGTTGTCATAGATGGCGAGGATCTCCTCGACCAGCTCCATGCCGGAGTGGCTGATGTCGTCCAGCCGGCCGACGAAGGGGCTGATGTACGCAGCCCCCGCTTTGGCCGCCAGGAGGGCCTGGGTGGCGGAGAAGCACAGCGTGACGTTGACCGGGATGCCTTCCTCGCTGAACCGGCGCGTGGCCTTGAGTCCCGGCGGGCCCAGGGGGACTTTGACCACGATGTTGCCGGCGATCTGGGACAGGTCGCGCCCTTCGACGAGCATCCCCTCGAAGTCCTCGCTCAGGACCTCGGCGCTCACCGGCCCCTCGCACACCGCGCAGACCTCCTCCAGGGCTTTCCGGTAGTCCTTGCCCTCTCGGGCGATGAGGCTGGGGTTCGTCGTCACGCCGTCGATCAGCCCCAGGTCCACGCCTTCGCGGATTTCCTCGACGTCCGCCGTGTCCAGGAAGAATTTCATGCGTTTTCTCCAGGATTTCAATGGAATGGGTTTCGGTCGTCTTCGCCGCCCATGCCGGCGATTCCACGCAGTTCAATATACACCCACCGGGCGGGATCGCGGAAGGCGCCGCCCGGATTGGAAGCGGGCCGCCGGGCGCCGGCGCCGTGACGGGGCCGGGACCGGCGCTCACCCCCGCTTCGGCCGATAAATGTGCGTGCTCGTGCCGAAGAAGACGTCGGCGGATTCCATGAGGGTCTCCGAGAGCGTGGGGTGCGGATGAATGCTCAGGCCCACGTCCGCCGCCACGGCGGCCATCTCCACCGCCAGGACGCCCTCGGCGATCAGCTCTCCCGCGCCGCTTCCGCAGATGCCGACGCCCAGGACCCGCTCCGTCTCGGGGTCGATGACAAGCTTCGTGACGCCGTCGCTCTGTCCCAGGGTCTGGGCCCTGCCGGAAGCCGCCCAGGGGAAGCGGGCCACTTGGACGGGGATCTTCTCCACCTTGGCGGCGGTCTCGGTGAGGCCGCACCAGGCGATCTCCGGGTCGGTGAAGACGACGGCGGGAATGGCGGCCGGCTCGAAGGCCGCCTTTGCGCCCGCGATCGCCTCCGCCGCCACCCGGCCTTCGTGCGTGGCCTTGTGCGCGAGCATGGGCTCGCCCGCCACGTCGCCGATGGCGAAGATGTTGTCTTCCGCCGTCCGCCGCTGGGCGTCCGTTTTGATGAACCCCTTCTCGTCGATCTCGACCTTCGTGTTCTCCAGCCCCAATCCGCCGGAATTGGGCGCGCGTCCCACGGCGACCAGGACTTTCTCGAACACCGCCTCGGCCGGCGCCGCGCCTTCGCCCTCGAGCCGGGCCTGAATGCCGCCCTTCACTTCTTTCATCCCGGCGACCTTCGTATTGAGCAGGACGGCGTGAAGGGTTTTCTCCAGCCGCTTGGCGAGGATGTTGACCAAGTCCCGGTCGGCCCCGGGCAGCAGGCCCGCGGTCATCTCGACGACCGTCACCCGGGCGCCCAGGGCGGCGTACACGCTGCCCAGCTCGAGGCCGATGTAGCCCCCGCCGACGACCAGGAGGGACTCGGGCGCGTCTTTCAGCGCCAGCGCGGAGGTCGAATCCATGAGCCGGGCCGATTCCAACGAAAGACCCGGAGGGATGAAGGGCCGGGAGCCGGCGGCGATGATGGCGCGCTCGAAGGGAATGTCCTCTTCGCCGCCCGCGGACCGCTCGACACGCAGCGTCCCGGCGTCGAGGAATTTCCCCCGGCCCCGGACGAAGCGGACGCCCCGGGCCTTGGAGAGCTGCCCCACGCCCGCGGTCAGCTTCGTCACGATGTCCTCTTTCCAGGCGCGCATCCTGTTCAGGTCGATCTTGGGGGGCGAAAACTCGACGCCCCACGCGGCGGCCTCGCGGGATTCGGCGATCACCTTGGCCACGTGGAGCAGGGCCTTGGACGGGATGCAACCCCGGTACAGGCAAACGCCCCCCGGATTCTCGCCCTCATCGATGAGGGCGACCCGCTTGCCGAGGTCCGCGGCCCGGAACGCCGCCGCGTACCCGCCCGGTCCGCCTCCGAGGACGGCCACTTCTGTCGCGCCGGATTCTTCGCTCATGTCGGGATTACCCTTCCAGGAAGGCCAGGAAGGGGTTCTCCAGGGCCTCGGCCAGCCACCGTAGGAAGCGCGCGGCGTCGGCCCCGTCGATCAGGCGGTGGTCGTAGGACAGGGACAGGGGCAGCATCACGCGCGGCTGGAATTCCCCGTCGATATGGACGGGCTCGACGCCGCCGCGGGAGACCCCCAGGATGGCGACCTCGGGCGCGTTGATGATCGGCGTGAAGTGCGTCCCCCCGATCCCGCCCAGGTTGGTGATGGTCATCGAGCCGCCCCGCATTTCGTCGATGGACAGCTTCCCTTCTCTGGCCTTCCCGGCGGCCTCGCTCAGCTCGACGGAAAGCCGGATGATGTTTTTCCGGTCCACGTCCCGGATGACCGGGACCAGCAGGCCCCGCTCGGTATCGACCGCGACGCCGATGTGGACGTATTCTTTGTAAATCACCTCTTCGTTGGCGGCGTCCACGCTGGCGTTGAACTGGGGATAGACCTTCAGGGCCGAGGCGAGCAGTTTCAGGATGATGGCCGTGACCGTCAGCTTTCCGCCCGCGGCTTCGGCCTTCTTCCCGTAGCGTTTGCGGAGCTTCTCCAGCGCAGTGATGTCGGCCTTGTCGCACTGGGTCACGTGGGGGATCGTCGCCCATGCCCTGGACAGGTGCGCGGCCGTCGCGCGCCGGACGCCGGACATGGGCCGGCGCTCGACCTTTCCCCACTTTGTGAAATCCGGGAGGGGGACGAGCGCCGCTACGCCCGCCGGGGCCGCGCCTCTTCCCTGTAGGGCCGATTTGGCGTGCGCCTTGACGTCGGCAACGGAGATGCGGCCGCCGCGTCTTGTCCCTTTCACGGTCTGAAGGTCGACGCCGATCTCGCGCGCCTGACGCCGGACCGAGGGCGTTGCCGCGACGGAGACCCCCTCGCCATCGTCCGGTGGCGCGGGCGCCTCGGCGGGCGCTTCCGGTGGTGCCGGGGAGGCCTCTTCCGCCTCGGGGGGGGGAGGGGGGGGAGGCGCTTCCGGCGGCCCGGACGGCACCGCGTCTTCCGCCGCGCCGTCGGTCTCCACCGTCAGGATGAGCTGTCCCACGGCGGCCTTTTCGCCCACATGGATGTGGACCGCGCTGACGATCCCGCTCACGGGCGAAGGCACTTCGATGGCGGCCTTGTCCGTCTCGAGCTCGATAACGGTTTGTTCTTTTTCGATTTTGTCCCCGGCGGACACCAGGACCTTCAGGACGTCGCCTGATTCGATGTTTTCACCGAGGTTGGGCAGCTTGAATTCCGTCGTCATAATGGATTCCGGCCGCTAGGCCATGGGGTCCCGTTTTTCGGGATCGATGTTCAGGTCCTTGACGGCCTGCCGGACGGCATCCGGTTCGATCTTCCCTTCCCGCATCAGCGCGGTCAGTGTCGCCAGGGTGATGTACCTCGCGTCGATCTCGAAGTGGTCCCGCAGGGCCGCCCGGCTCTCGCTCAATCCGAATCCGTCCGTTCCCAGGGAGATCAGCGGTTTCGGGAACCACCGGCTGATGGAATCGGGCAGTGTTTTCACATAGTCGGAGGTTGCCACGAAGACCCCCGGCTCGTTCTGAAGGATCCGGGTGATGTAGGGGATCCGGGGCGTCTCGCCGGGATGGAGCAGGTTCCACCGCTCAACGGCGAGCGCGTCGCGCCGCAGCTCTTTGTGGCTCGTCACGCTCCAGACGTCCGCGGCCACGCCATACTTCTCTTCCAGGATTTGCCCGGCTTTGACCGCCTCGTTCACGATGGCGCCGGAGCCGAACAACTGTGCGCGGTGATCGGCCTTTCCGTTCTCCGAGGCGCTGAGCTTGTACATCCCCTTCAGGATGCCCTCTTTCACGCCCGCCGGCATGGCGCCCATCGGGTAGCTCTCGTTCTCGACGGTCAGGTAGTAGAAAATCTGCTCCTGGTCCTGATACATCCGGCGGATGCCGTCTCGGATGATCACCGCCAGCTCGTAAGCGAAGGCCACGTCGTACGCGCACAGGTTCGGCACGGGATAGGCCAGCAGGTGGCTGTGGCCGTCCTGGTGCTGGAGGCCCTCGCCCGCCAGTGTGGTCCGCCCGGCCGTTCCGCCCACCAAAAACCCCCGAACCCCCATGTCCGCCGCCGACCAGATCAGGTCGCCGATCCGCTGGAAGCCGAACATGGAGTAGTAGATGTAAAAGGGGATGGTGTTGACGCCGTGGGTGGCGTAGGCCGTCCCCGCGGCGATGAAGGACGACATCCCGCCCGCCTCGGTGATCCCCTCCTCCAGGATCTGTCCGTCCCGGGCTTCTTTGTAATAGAGTAGGTTGTCGGCGTCGACGGGCTCGTAGTTCTGCCCCACGTGGGAGTAGATTCCGACCTGCCGGAACAGGGATTCCATGCCGAAGGTCCGGGCCTCGTCGGGGACGATGGGGACGATGAGCTTGCCGAGTTTCTCGTCTTTGAGCAGCTTGGAGAGGATCCGCACGAAGGCCATGGTGGTGGCCATCCCGCGTCCGCCCGTGCCCTCGTAGAACTCGTCCAACATCTCCTCGGACGGAGGCTCGATGGGCTCGCACCGGACGACGCGCGACGGCACGGGTCCGCCCAGGGCTGTGCGGCGCTCTTTCAGGTAAACGATTTCGGGGCTGTCCTCGGGGGGCCGGTAAAACGGCGCGTCCGCCAGGTCTTCGTCGGAGATCGGGATGCCGAAGCGCGCGCGGAACTCGCGGAGCTCGCCTTCGTTCATCTTCTTCTGCTGGTGGGTGATGTTTTTTCCCTCGCCGCTCTCGCCGAGGCCGTAGCCCTTGATGGTCCTCGCCAGGATGACCGTCGGGGGCCCCTTGTGCTCGACGGCGGCCTTGTAGGCGGCGTAAACCTTCTCGGGGTCGTGCCCGCCCCGACGCATCTTGCGGATCTCCTCGTCGCTGAGGTCTTTGACCATCTCCAGAATTCGGGGGTCCACGCCGAAGAGGTGTTTGCGGATGAACGCGCCGTCCTCGACGGTGTATTTCTGGGACCAGCCGTCCACGACCTCTTCCAGCCGCTTCGCCAGCAGGCCATCTTCGTCCTTGGCAAACAGGGGGTCCCAGTCCTCTCCCCACAGGACCTTGATGACGTTCCAGCCGGTCCCGCGGAAGGCCCGTTCCAGCTCCTGAATGATCTTGCCGTTGCCGCGCACCGGGCCGTCGAGGCGCTGGAGGTTGCAGTTGATGACGAAAATGAGGTTGTCCAGCCGGGCGCGCGCGGCCAGGGAGATGGCGCCCAGGGCCTCGGGCTCGTCCATCTCGCCGTCCCCCAGGAACGCCCACACCTTGGCGCCGGTGTCCTCTTTGAGACCCCGGTCCTCCAGGTAGCGGTTGAACCGCGCCTGGTAGATGGCCTGGATGGGGGCGAGCCCCATCGAAACGGTCGGGAATTCCCACAGATCGGGCATCAGCCGGGGGTGCGGGTAGGAAGACAGCCCGCCCTTGGGACTCAGCTCGCGGCGGAAGTTCTCAAGCTGCTGTTGGCTCAGCCGGCCTTCCAGGAAGGCGCGGGCGTAGATGCCCGGCGAGGCGTGGCCCTGGAAGTAGATCTGGTCTCCGTCGTGGTTGTCTCCCTTGCCCCGGAAGAAGTGGTTGAAGCCGATCTCGTACAAGGTCGCGGCTGAGGCGTAGGTGGAGATGTGTCCGCCGATGCCGTCCTCGTGCCGGTTGGCCCGGACGACCATGGCCATGGCGTTCCAGCGGGTCAGGCTCTTCATGCGCCGCTCGATCTCCCGGTTGCCGGGAAACGGGGGCTGGTCTTCGATGGGGATGGTGTTGACGTAAGGGGTGTTGGCGGAAAAGGGCAGTCGGACGCCGCGCTGGTAGGCGTGAAGGTAAAGGGTGTTCAACAACTCTTTGACGTGTTCCGGACCGCCGCTTTGGAGGACGTAGTTCAGGGACTCAAGCCATTCGTGAAGCTCGGCGGAATCGAATTTGGCTACGTCGCTCTCCTTGCTGACCCCGTTACCCAACTTTCCACGACTCCTCTCGCGGCGTTCGGACCGCATGTCCGGCCCGCCGCCGGGCCTCACCCACGCGCGTCTCTCCCGGCCGGCGGCGGCGAACCATTCGGCTCCCCGGAGCGCAATCCAAAGGGTGCGTCACTCAGCCGGTTGGGGGAACACGGAAGGCTAACCTCTTTAGAGAAAACACAGGTTTTGTATATAGGATTTCCCCCGGAACCTGTCCAGGGGGGGAAGGGGGGGGTGTCAGGGCGCTTCCTTCGAATCGGGACTGTCGCGCCCACGGCCCTTCTCCGCACACTCTTTTCCGCAAAAATCATGCCCCTTGCGCCTCACAATGTCCGATTTCGGGACATACGTCCCGCACGCGGCGCACCGGACGAGGTCCTCGCCCGAGATCCGTTTTTGCCGCTCGGCGATCCGGCCGATTCCCCGGAAGACGGCGCCGAGCGCGACCCACAAAATATACGCGGCCGCCAAGTAAAGAATTAACCGCAGCATGGTCCCAGCCTGAGCGAAGATGAACGAATTTCTCCGACGGTATTTAGAACGCGCTGGATGATCGCGCCAAGGGGAAAGGCTTATTCTACCACCATCGAACCGGGAAAGACGGGGGAGGGGGGGGACCTCCCGCATTCGGCCAAACCCGGGTCAAAAAGCTGTAGGATCGGGGCGAGCGCGGTTGCCCCCCCCCCCCGAAAGATTGTGAGGGGATCTGAATGAAAATCACGTCGGTCAGCGTCACCCCCTTCGAAGCCCCGATCCCGGGCGGAACGGTCCGCGCGTACGCCGAGGTCGAGCTGGACGGCCAGGTCCTGGTCCGGGGAATCCAGGTCGTCGAGACGGAGAAGGGGGGACGGTATCTATCCTATCCGACCGTCGCCTCGCGCGGAGGCCGTCACGAAACGGTCGTTTTCCAGGACAAGGACCTGAAAGAGGCCGTCCGCCGGGCTGTCTTGGATGCGTTGAAGGGCGAAGACAAATCAACCGGGAATCGTTGAATTCTTGGGGGCTTTTTTGATAGCAGAACCCCCTCCCCCGTTGATTGAGGAGGTTGTCATCCTGAGCGGGGATTGAAAATCCCCGCGTGAGGATCTCGCTGTGTTCCCTCCGTCGTGGAGGTTTCCCGTTCGGTACACCTCAACCCGAGATTCTTCGTCGGGGTTTATCGGCCCTTGAGTCGGTTGACTCTTGGGCCGGTTGGCCCCTCGGTCGGAATGACAAAGTGGGTGGGTGCGTGAACGCGCCCCTATTTTTCAAGGGAGTGTGCCACTGGCGGCTTGACCGCCAGTGCCGCCTCAAACGGGTGCCTGACCCCAATCCCGAATGTGATCGACGAGAGAAGCGATATTTTAATTGTATTCGTATTGATTTCGCTTATCTGTAAGGGGAAAAATTAGATTTCCGAGGCGGGAAAAGGATGAACGTGACAGTCCATACGGCTAAGGGCGGTGGGGGAAACGCCTGGCGGTTTGTCGGTTTTTTTGGGGTTCAATGGGATGATCGGTAACATTCTCCCCGCCGAAGGGCGTCGATCAATAAAAAAGTACGATACAAAGCCAAAGACGGAGAAGAAATGAAATCAATGGGTTGAATGTTTGGAAGATCCTGGAAATAAGGTATATTACTTAGAACGAGGGAATCCGGAAGGCCAACCGGCCCGGAGCATTGAGTTGCAAGGCGGGATTTCCCGTTGGGCGGGATTACGGCCGGGGAAGTCGGGTGTGCGCCTCAGCGAAGCGGCGGCACTGGCAGACAAGCTGCCAGGGGCACACTTTGTCTGAATTTCGGCCAAAGAAACGAGCGTTCCGCGCGGAAAGGCGGACGGTTGGCGGACCGATGCACTCCGCGAGCAGGCCAAGCCGATAGGTCTAGGGCTTGACCCGGTGGGGCGGCCATCTTGGCCGCCATCGGATGGCGGGCTGGAGGATCATCCGACCCGCGCCCGCCCCCCGGGGCTCTTGATTCTAAAAAAGACCCCGAAAGATGAGGATCAACCCCACGACACAGAACAGGACGAACAGGATCAGTCCCCCGCTCTAGGGTTTTGTTGGACACTCGATTGATCCATGATTCATGGAGAAAGGGGTGTCGCGATGAACGAACAAAAGCAAGAGGGGGCTTTGGCGGAGGGCGCCCGCAGGGCGAACGGAGCCAAGGCCCCATGGCATCGCAGTGAGCGGGGTCGGTTCTCCTGCCAGCGCAAGCGGGAGGCGGTCCTGCGTCTTTTGCGGGGCGAGAGCCTGGAGACGCTCTGCCGCGAGTTGGGCACGACAGCGGCTCGGCTTTCCGCCTGGCGCGAGGCGTTCCTTCGCGGGGGCGAGGCGGCGCTCAAAGCCCGCCCGGCGGATGAGCGGGCCGAGGAGAACGCCCGGCTCAAGGCCAAGGTGGGCGAACTCACGATGGAGGGCGAGGTCCTGCGGGAGAAGATCGACCGCCTGGAGGCCGGCCGCCCTTTAGCCGGCAGGAGGTGGAGGCGATGAGTCAGGCCCGCTTCACCTCCACGGGCAGAGCCTACGGCCTGAAGCGGGTGTGCGCCCTTTGGGGCTTGGCGCGCTCCACGGTCTACGCGCAACGGCGGCGAGAGGCGGTCCCCGTTCATGAACGCCCCACGCCCAATAAGCGCGGCCCTGTGGGCCCGTGCACCGATGCGGAACTCCTCGGCCACATCCGGCAGGTCCTGGAGGACTCTCCCTTCCATGGCGAGGGCTACCGCAAGGTGTGGGCGAGGCTGCGCTTCGCGGGCATCCGCACCAGCAAGGAGCGGGTGCGTCGCCTGATGCGGGAGGCGGGGCTTCAGGCCCCCCACCGGGTGGGCAAACCCCGAGGTCCCAAGGCCCACAACGGGACCATCCGCACCGAGCGGCCCGACCGAATGTGGGGCACGGACATGACGACGACGGTGACCACCGAGGAGGGGGTGGCCTCGGTGTTCGTGGCGGTGGATCACTGCTCGGTGGACTGCGTGGGGATCCATGCGGCCAAGAGCGGCAACCGCTTCGAGGCCCTGGAGCCGATCCGGCAGGGGGTCGCCGAGCGCTTCGCCGGCTTGGAGGCGGACGTCGCCGAGGGGCTTAAAGTTCGTCACGACCACGGCCCCGCCTATCTGTCCGATGACTTTCAGCGGGAGATCGCCTACCTGGGCATGACCAGTTCGCCCAGCTTCGTGCGGGCGCCCGAGGGAAATGGCTACTGTGAGTGGTTTATCCGCATCTTGAAGGAGAATCTCCTGTGGGTGCGCTCTTTCGCCACCGTAGAGGAACTGCGGTGGGCGCTGCTTGAGTTCAAGAACCTGTACAACCATCATTGGATTCTCGAGGGCTACGGCTACCGAACGCCGGCCCAGGCAAGGCAGGAAAAACTCGCTCAAGTTGCGGAGGCCGCATGAGGTCGAATACCCTCACCCGAGTGTCCAATAACCCAGGGGCGGTCCATCAGCTTGATGCGGTTGGGGTTCAGGTGGCGGTTGATGAGGGGCGCGATCTGCCCGCCGATGAGGACCGCCGGGATGCACATCGCCGCGATGTTCCAGGGCACGCTGAAATCCGCCATCCCGGTTCCCGTGACGACGATCCGCGCGAGCACCGCCGCCGTCACCGTCGCCATCACCACCGGCACCCCCGAGGCCACCGAAACCCGGGCGGGCATCTTCTACCCCAGGATGAAGTACGTTGTCTTGAACTCGCCCACACCGACGCCGACAAACCCCACGAACACCCCGCCCAGGGCGGAGATGAGCGCGCCCACCGGGGTCCGGCGGAAGTTGTACGCGTACACCTTCCCCATCGAGTCCTCGAGCCTGCGCCCGTGCGGGGACGCTTCCGGCGGGACGCCGAGCTCTGGCGTCTTGTGGGCGAAGCGCATCAGGGCGGCCATGACGAGGAGCGCGGCGCCCAGGATGAAAAGCAGCCAGCCCTCGGGTGCCTTGTGGGCGAACAGAGACACCCCGATCGCGAAGGGCACGGCCCACAGCATGGCGTACCCCGACGCCCGGTAATCGATCACCTTCTGGCGGTGGTAACCCAGCGTGGCGCTGCCGAACCCGCAGACCTCGATCAGCAGGCCCAGGTAAATGGCCTCGACCGGCGGGATCGACTTTCCGCTGATGAGCGGCAACACGAGGATGAAGAATGGGGTGAACAACACGGTGGACCGCCCCTGGGTTATTGGACACTCGGGTGAGGGTATTCGACCTCATGCGGCCTCCGCAACTTGAGCGAGTTTTTCCTGCCTTGCCTGGGCCGGCGTTCGGTAGCCGTAGCCCTCGAGAATCCAATGATGGTTGTACAGGTTCTTGAACTCAAGCAGCGCCCACCGCAGTTCCTCTACGGTGGCGAAAGAGCGCACCCACAGGAGATTCTCCTTCAAGATGCGGATGAACCACTCACAGTAGCCATTTCCCTCGGGCGCCCGCACGAAGCTGGGCGAACTGGTCATGCCCAGGTAGGCGATCTCCCGCTGAAAGTCATCGGACAGATAGGCGGGGCCGTGGTCGTGACGAACTTTAAGCCCCTCGGCGACGTCCGCCTCCAAGCCGGCGAAGCGCTCGGCGACCCCCTGCCGGATCGGCTCCAGGGCCTCGAAGCGGTTGCCGCTCTTGGCCGCATGGATCCCCACGCAGTCCACCGAGCAGTGATCCACCGCCACGAACACCGAGGCCATCCCCTCCTCGGTGGTCACCGTCGTCGTCATGTGCGTGCCCCACATTCGGTCGGGCCGCTCGGTGCGGATGGTCCCGTTGTGGGCCTTGGGACCTCGGGGTTTGCCCACCCGGTGGGGGGCCTGAAGCCCCGCCTCCCGCATCAGGCGACGCACCCGCTCCTTGCTGGTGCGGATGCCCGCGAAGCGCAGCCTCGCCCACACCTTGCGGTAGCCCTCGCCATGGAAGGGAGAGTCCTCCAGGACCTGCCGGATGTGGCCGAGGAGTTCCGCATCGGTGCACGGGCCCACAGGGCCGCGCTTATTGGGCGTGGGGCGTTCATGAACGGGGACCGCCTCTCGCCGCCGTTGCGCGTAGACCGTGGAGCGCGCCAAGCCCCAAAGGGCGCACACCCGCTTCAGGCCGTAGGCTCTGCCCGTGGAGGTGAAGCGGGCCTGACTCATCGCCTCCACCTCCTGCCGGCTAAAGGGCGGCCGGCCTCCAGGCGGTCGATCTTCTCCCGCAGGACCTCGCCCTCCATCGTGAGTTCGCCCACCTTGGCCTTGAGCCGGGCGTTCTCCTCGTCCCGCTCATCCGCCGGGCGGGCTTTGAGCGCCGCCTCGCCCCCGCGAAGGAACGCCTCGCGCCAGGCGGAAAGCCGAGCCGCTGTCGTGCCCAACTCGCGGCAGAGCGTCTCCAGGCTCTCGCCCCGCAAAAGACGCAGGACCGCCTCCCGCTTGCGCTGGCAGGAGAACCGACCCCGCTCACTGCGATGCCCTGGGGCCTTGGCTCCGTTCGCCCTGCGGGCGCCCTCCGCCAAAGCCCCCTCTTGCTTTTGTTCGTTCATCGCGACACCCCTTTCTCCATGAATCATGGATCAATCGAGTGTCCAACAAAACCCTAGAGCGGGGGACGACAACGCTAAAGGTAGCACAAACTGGAAAAGAATTACAGCCTTCGGTGTTGGCGCATGTGTGTTTTACTCTTTTCTGGCTGTTGCCTTTTTTACGGGTAGAAAGCTAATCGACAATGACCTTAGACACCTCGCTCGTGAATTGATTAAAGAAACCTTCGTTATAGGGGTTGTCGTTATGGGTAACCCTGGCATCGCAACAAAAATGCCCTATGAGGATATCAAGGCGGAACGCGAAAGGGCACAGAGAGACTTTGACGCGGTTGAAGCAGCAAAGCAACTGGGAGAATAACAGAAAACCATTTTGACCAATTCAGCATTTCCTCCCACGTCCAAATATGGTCTGTGATTCCCGCCTCCTGGGCGAGCGTGATCCTCAGGCTCCCATGAACCCGCCCGAAGTTGTACCATGCGAAATGCACGGCGAGAGCCGCCTGGAGATTTTCCAGCGTTTTGCTGAATGCATGGGTCAAGGAGTTTGCCTGGCCGCTCTCAGATGGCACCACGGCAGAACTGGTGATTTCAGGGGAGAGACCGGGAACAGATGAAATTGAAATCCTGGAAGCCAACATTGAGGTTGCCAAGCGGGTTTTGGCGAAGATTGCCAAAGAACCACCGCAGGAAGAACCTGAGCCCGAGGAGCCTGAAGAATGACCGCTGATGTTCTGATTCGGATGGCATACGCTCGGCTTGTGGGGCTCAGGGACAGCTTGGCCCAGAGAAAAGCATCCAATCCAGGAGAACTTGCCTACGGCGATTTCATAGATGATTATCACGACATTGTTTCGGACCTTGAGGGGCTTGGCTAGGCCTTACAAAATTTCGCGTTGAAAGAAAAGACATCACGGTCCATAAGGGTTCACGTTGGTGCGATCTTGATTTCATGATCTCAAAGGTTAGTGGACTTCTCAATCTCTTCACCAAGTCAGACGACAAAACCAAAATTGGTTTCCTCGACCAAGCTTAATTCTCACCCTCAAAATCCAAATTAGGACACTACCGCAATTTGAGACGCGATACGAATGGGGGCGTGCCCGCTAATCGGGCGGGCGTTTCGGCATCGGGATCAGCCCCATGCGCTCAAGGGCATCGGCCAGGAATCGGGCCGCCAGCGCATATCCGCGGGTGTTCGGGTGAATGCTGTCCTGGGGCAAGTAGAGGGGGAGGCCGGCCGGCGCCCGGATGAAGCGCCGGGTGAGGCTCACGTAATCGTACCTCTCGCGCCGCGACAACCCGGCGAGCCAGGCGTCCGTGGAGGGGATCGTGCGGGAGGCCCGGTAACCCACATACGGGAAGAAGACCATGACGACCTTTGTCCCGATGCGGCGGGCGGCGGCGTGGCGGCGGCGGATCTCCTCGGCCATGATCGGCCGGCCCCTGAGCTTGTCCTGATTGGCGGACGCCACGGGGAACGCGGGCGCGTGCATTGAAACGCGGCGGATCCATCCGGCCGGCGGCAAGGCCGAGCGGTCTCCCCCGACGCGATTGGGCAGGATGAAGAGCCGGTAGCGGAGGTCTCCCCACTTGTACGTCAGGCACCAATAGATCGCCGAGGTCCGCAGGTGGTAGCGGGCCCCCTCCAGGGGGCGGTAATCCAGCACATCGGTTACATCGTCCTCGATGAATTGCCACAAGACCAGGTTGGGCCGAAAGGCCGCCACCAGCTGTTCGAAATAGAGGCGCGACTGGATAGTGGAGTATCCGGGGAGCCCGGCGTTCAGGATCTCGAAGCGCGGCCCGCCCGCGCGGCGGTTCAGCAGGCGCTCGAGCTGGGCCGGGTAGGTCTGCGAGTCGGCCAGACCGAGGCCGAACGTCACCGAGTCCCCGATGGCGGCGATTCGGAACCGGCGCCCCTTTTCCCGGTGCATGTCGGGCGACCCGCGGAGGCCGAACCGGTTGGAGGACTCGTGAACCGCGCCGCCCTTGCGAATCCGGTAATTCGCCCGAAGGACGTACCGGAGACGCCGGTGCGTCCGGAATCGGGAGTTGGCCTCCCGGTGGGGAAAGGAAAACCAGCGGACCGCCAGCTCGCCGGCCAGAAAGAGCGCGCAGATCGGGACCAGGGAGAATAGGATCCGCCTGCCTCAAGCGCCGCTCCGCCGCCGGTCTATTGAATCATCTTCCAATCGTTTCTCCTGTGCGGGCGCTCACCGGAAGAGACCCCCGTCCCGCGTGCGGATCCATCCGCCCGGTCCCACGGCCGGCCGGCCACGGGGGGGGCCGGCGGTGCGGTGCGTGAAGTGCAAGAGTCCCCCCTTCGCGTTCCAGCGGTACTCGCCCCGAACCCGGATGAGGTCTCCCGCCTGAACGGGGACCCTGGGCGCGACGGCCGTATTGTGAACCACCAGGAGCGTCTGGCCGCCCTTCAGGCGGATGATGAACCGCTGGTGGGGAATACCCCTGCGGTCGTCTTTGAGAACGCGGACCACCCGGCCTTCGGCCGTCAGGAAGATCCCCGATCGCCGGCGCCGGTAGGCTTCCTCGGCCGAGAGGGCGGGCGCCGCCTCCCGGACGCTCGATTCCGCCCGAACGGCCGCGGGCCCCGGCCCCGCATCCCAGATGGGGAGCAACCCGAGGAGGAGCAGGCAAACGCCGACCCCGCCGATCCTCACGCTCCGACCGGTCGGGCCGCTCCGTCCGCCCGGGCGGTTCATGCCGGTCTTCCCGAAATCCGTCCGGACATCGCGGGTTTAGCCCTTCCCCTCCCCCTCCTCCTCCCCGGTGGCCGGACTCTCCGGGCCGGGACGTTTTTGAGCCAACCGTGCGGGTTGCGCTCCGCGCGGCCGGCCGAAAACCGTTCTCTTCAGCCTCGACCCGGGAGGAGAAGAAAATCCAACCCCTTCCTGCCTTCGCCCGGGTGAGGCGGTCGGCCGGATAGTAACGTTTCGACCTCGGGTTTCCGGCGTACGCTGGCCGGAGATCCCGATCGCAGAACACGCACTGAAGCCGGGGGGGAGGGGGGGAAACCTCCACCCATCGGAACCCCGGCGTCACGTAATGGGCCTCCCGCCGCGAGACGCAGTTCTCGTTCAGACAGCGGACGCCCACCGGGATCCGGTAGATCGGGGTTTCGACAATCGCCGCGGCGGACGGACGATCCGATGTCCGCCGCTCCGGATAGGCGCCCAGAAGCAGGGCGAGGAGCGCCATGCGGACCGGCGCCCCCCGGGCCGCCTGCTCGAAGTACCGGCTCCTGGGATCCTCGTCCACCTCGTAGGAGAGCTCGTCCACCCGGGGGAGGGGGTGCATCACCACCGTTTTCCGAAACGCCTGACCTTTCAGGAATGCCCGATCCACGACGGGATAGGAGGGGCCGTTCTTCCCGCCCGGCTCCTTCGGGCCCCGGCGCGCAAGCGAAACGGTCCCGGAGCTTGTCGGTGACATAATCCGGCAGGCCGAGTCCCTCTCCGGGGAGGCAGAGGATGTTCGAGCCGAACCGGGCGATGGCGTAGGCCAAGGAATGGATCGTCCTTCCGTTCTTGAGATCCCCGCAAAGAGGCACGGTGAGGCCGCGCAGCCCGCCCTTTTCCTTGCGGAGGGTGTAGAGGTCGAGCAGGGTCTGCCTGGGGTGCTCGTGTCCCCCGTCTCCGGCGTTCACGACTGGGACGTCGCTGTAGGCGGCCATGAGGCGCGCCGAGCCTTCCCAGGGGGGGCGGATGACGAGGAGGTCGGTGAACTTGCTCACCACGCGGGCCGTGTCGGCCAGACTCTCGCCCTTGGCGATGGAGGAGGTCGTGACGTCGGTCGCGCTGACCACCCGGCCGCCCAGGCGGAGCATCGCCGTCTCGAAGGAGAGCCGCGTCCTTGTGCTGGGCTCGAAAAAGAGGCTGGCCAGGATGGCGCCTTGAAGGCGGCCGGCCTGCTCGCGGAGATCGGATTCCATTTCGGCCGCCGCGTCGAGGACCGCCTCGATCTCCTTGTTGAAAAAATCATCGATGGTGATGAGGTTCCGCCCGCGCAGGCTCACGGCTCTCTCTCTCGGTCCCCCGCCGATATCGAACGTCCGGCCTCATGGCGTCCGCTTGTCATTCGAGACCTATGGTACCATGCCGGCGGCGGCCGGATAAAAGCCCGTAAAATAAACAGATGACGGTTGGGGATGTTCCCCGACCGGTTTTCTGAATCAGGAGAAACAAGAACATGTTGGACAGCCTGAGGCGCATCTTCGGCGCTGATTCGGAAAAAGGGGAGCCGTCCGCAAAGCCCGAGGCGGAGCTGCGGATGGCTATGTGCGCCCTCCTGGTCGAGACCGCCATGGCGGACGACAACCTCTTCCCGGAGGAATTTCAGAAGATCGTCCAGGTGCTGAAGGGCCGTTTCGACTTGACCGACGCGGGCGTGCGCGACCTCATCGAAGCCGCCCGGGAGGAGCACCGGAAATCCACCGACGTGTGGTCTTTCGCGAGCCAGGTCAACCAAGCCTTGACCCGGGAGCAGAAATTCGAGGTCATGGAGATGATCTGGAAGGTGGTCTACGCCGACGGGACGATGGACAAGTTCGAGGATTACATGACAAAGAAGCTGCACCGCCTCCTGCGGATCGATCACGCGACGTTCATCGCGCTCAAGTTGAAAGTGAAATCCGAATTGGAAAATTGAGCGTCGGCCGGCCGAACGCCCGATGAGCCGGATCGACGCGGCCCGCCGCGATTCCGTGCGGGGGCCGATGATTCCGCATCCCCCGCCAAAAGGAAAGTCGGGGGGGGGGAGGGATTTGCACGGCCAACCGGCGACGGTTTTGCGCGAAGATTCCCGGCCAACCTCTCCAACGCCTCGAAAGGGTCGCCTTCGGCTTCCGCGGCCCGTTTGATAAGGCTGACCATCTTGGGGAGATCCCGGCCGATTCGGTCGAAGATCCTCCGCATCCGGTCCCGGTTCGCGAAGTAAAGCCGGTAGGAAAGAAGGTAGGCGTTGTTCAACTCGGTCCGCAGCCCGGTGGATTTTTCATCCCGCCGCAGGCGCCGGGCGATGGCGGGATGGGCCGCGAGGAATTTTCCGAAGATGTCTTTGCGCCGCGAGAGCTTCTCGGCGTCGGTGCGCCGGCTCCGATAGAGGCGGGAGAGTTCCGCGTGAAGGCCGTCCAGGGTCTCCAGAAACCGCTCGCCCTTCGCCAGCCTCCTTTGATATCGTCCGATCGCCTTTGAGTCCCGCCCGAATTTTTCCCGAAGGAACCGTTTTGCGCCCTCCCGCTCGACGAGGACCGCCGCCTGCTCGTTGAACGGGGCGTTGCCCTTCCGAAAGAACGTGGCGTGGACGGACTCGTGAATCAGGACGCCGACAAAAGGTCCCAGCCCGCCCTTCAGCATCGCCGGAACGACCGGGTCGTCGAACCAGCCCAGCGTGCTGTAGGCCCGGACCGTCCGGACATGGGTGTCCAGCGATTGGGCGCGGAGTTTTCGCGCTTCGTCCGCCGCCCCCGCTTTGGTGAAAAAGCCCTTGTACGGCACGGTGCCGAGTATCGGCCACCACCAGGTGCGGCGCTTCAAGCGGGTCCGCTCGGCCGCCGTGACGACGAAGACCTCGAGGCGGACCGGGGCATACTGGGTGTAAGCGCCCCCCGGCGTCAAACCGATGCGGCGGGAGAATTCCCGGACCTCGGCGACAAGCCTGAGGCGCTTCCTGGCCTCCGGGTCAAGGACCGCCTTTGGATCTTTGAGAACCGCTCCGATGGGCCGCCTTTGGGAGAGAAGGCTGGCCTGATTCACCGCGAGCCGGAAGAGGTAGGGAATGGTGTCCAGGGCGCAGCCTTGGACCATCCACAAGAGCAACGCCGCCCCGGCCGGAGGCAGGTTCCATTTGACGTTACGCTTTCGGGCCCGTTGAGGGATAGCCATTTGGCCGAACGGTTGTGAGAAATGCGCGCTAGGGTTTCTTGTCTTTATTCAGCGCGTGTTTGGCGCGGGCTTCCCCTTCGGCATGAGGCTTGGTGTCATGCTCGAAGAGGAGCTTTTGCATCGTTTCGCGCAGGGCCTGGGCCTCCTCCGCGATGTCCAATTTCTCCATGCACTTCACGGCCAGCGCAAGGGCGTTGTAATTGGCGGGGTAGTGGTCCGGACAGACTTCATAGGCCTCGCAGGCGGACTCCAGCGCCTTCCGGGCGTCCCCGCTCTCCATTGCGGCCTCTGCGGATTCCAAGTGCGTTTGACTCAATTCCTGCGGCGTTTTGTTCTCCATCGTTTTCTCCTGCGAACCGGCCCCATCTCGGCGGGACATCCCGTTCCGCTTCTCTCGCGGTCCATGGGGCGGAATTCCGGCTCTCGGCATCTCCAACCAAAGGGGTGGAGATGCCCGGTGGATGTTCCGTTCGGCCTCGTGATATGAATCGAGCTGTGTCTTTCCCGTATGCGCGGATCAGGCGTCCGCCCGTTGCCGATCAGGCGTTCGAAGGACCGGCGGACCCGAGGATGTCGATCCACGCGATCAGCCGCTCCGCTTTTTGCGCGGGACCGGAGGCGCCATAGATCCCGGCCAGGTTCCGGCACATCCGCGCAAGAATGTGACGGTTGTTCACCGGCGTGTCCAGCTCGCGCCCGGCGACATGCCCCATGGACCGGATAAACGCCGCACACTCCTTCCGGCTCAGGTTCCTTCCGCCGTGAAAGGGATCGATGTAAACGGGATCCTTTCCCGCTCCGTCCCTTCGGTATCGCAGAAGGAAATGCCCCGGAGCGGAGATCCCCTCGAAAGGGAGACCCACCCGCCGGGAGATCAACAGGTAAAGCGAAGACAGGCTGATGGGAATTCCGAGTCGGCGGTCCAGGAGGCCGTTGATGTAGCTGTTTTCCGCTTCGTGATATCCCTGGACGTTTCCGCGAAATTCCTTCTCGAAATGGACATACCGCTGGAAGACCTTGAGGGCGTCGAGGTCCCCGGCGCCCTGGAGGAGCGGGTCCAGGTCGGCGGCCATCTCATCCAGTTTCCGGCGGTAGGCCCCTTCGTCCAGTCCGGGAAATTCCAGCTTCGTCAAAAGGAACCACCCCTCCTCCAGGTCATGCTCGGGCCGGCCCGGGTCGACCCAATTTCTGAAGCTGTCCGTTAAGCCCTCGGCATGAATTTTGGCCAGGACCTCCCGCGCCCTCATTCGGACGAGGGAGCTGTCGTCTCCCTCCGCCGCTTTCCACAGGGAATCCCGCGTTTCCCCGCCCAGCTTGAGCAGTTGCTTTTCGACGGGTGGCCAGACGTGCGGGTCCGGGTCGCCCATCAGAGAGATGAGCGCGTCAATCGGGGCGGAAGAGGTTTTGGATTGTTTCGGCATCCGGGACGGCCTTTCCTTCCGACGTTCCTCCCGATCAGCGGGAGCCCGCATTCGGCCCGGGCGCGGCCGGGGCGGCCGGGGGGGCGTATCCCGCGGCCAGACGATTCCGGCGCGGGTCCGATTCCGAATAGAGGACCCAGACCCTGTCCCCCAATCGGAGGGTCCCGAGCCGCTTCCCGGTCTCCGACGCCTGACCCTCGACGGAGCGCCGGTCCGTGGTTCGGAACCGATAGGTGACGCGGACAACCTCCCGGCCGTCCTGGTCCCGAGAGGTGTCTTTCCGAATCACCCGGCCCTCGACCCTTCGAGGCCGCTCACGGCCGGCCGGTCCGCTGAAACGGGGAAAGTACCAGAAGTGCAGAAAAAACGTGAGACCGAGGAGTCCGCCAGCGACGGCCCAAAAAACGCGCCGCTGGCGGCGGTTGAGTTTTGGTGCGGAAAGCGCGCCTCTCGTCACCCGCTTCCTCCGGATTGCTTTTCGTGAGAAATTCCCGAGGAAAAAGCCCCGACCGGGATTCAGAGGTCCGGACCCTCGCCCCCGGCGCCCCCATGTCTCGATGGACGCCCTGATTATACCACGGGATCGAAGTCTCTTTGGAAGAGGGGTTGGAACGGCTGGAGGTTCAGGGGAGGTTGCGGCGGGCCGTGCGGATGCGGGCGATGTAGGGCCGGATTTTATCCAGGATGGAGTTGATCCGGATGACCCAGCCGAGCCGTTGGCCCGTCAAAAAGGTTCCCTGCGTCAGGCCGACCAGCTCGAATCGGCCGTCGCGGATGGCGATGGCGGGCGTCCCGCTGTCGCCCGGGTTCAGGCCGTTGCTGACCATGAAGGCGTTGGCGGGAACGGCGTTGATGACGCTGAGCCGCTCGGGGGCCCTGACGGTGCTGACGATCCCCTCCCGGACGTTGAACCCCATGTTCATCGGATTTCCCACCACGTAGATGAAGTGACCTACGAGCAGGTCGTCGCTGTTTCCGATTTCGTAGGGGAAGCTGGGAAGTTTCAGCCCGTTGGGGAGGCGGAACAGGGCGACGTCGGTGCGCCGGTCTCTCAAGAGGCTGTGGAGGCGGTGGGGGGTCCCGTTTACGAAGATGAAGGTCTCTTGCTTCGTCCTCCGGACGGGGGTCAAGTTTTCCCCCCGGGTGGATTTGAGTTCGAGGGTGTAGTTGGATACAGCGTGATCCACGGTGAGCACGTAGCGATCGAAAAGGACGACCCCTGTGGCCTGGCTGGCCGTGTGCACCACTTGGCCGTTGCTCATTTCGAATTCCGCGATCGGTTTCAAGATGAACATCGAGCGGAGAGTCCGCTCAAGATTGACTTTTTTCCCATCGACGAGGAAGGTGTTGTAGTCGTAATCTCCATCGCTTTTCAGAGCGGCAAGCTTGCTTTCCAGCCGGCGTTCGAGCTTGCTGAGGGACGGGTTGGAAACAACGCAACCGGAGATTTCGGTCATCAACATGCCCGCCCTTAGGAGGGCGCCGGCCCAGCCGCGGAGTCCCGTTCGTCTCAATCGGCGGTGGAATCGCATGAAAGAAATCCTCTAACCAAAGCAGGAATTGACAATTTCTTTCCGCTTCCTGCGTGCAGGCGTTGCAAATCACGTGCCATGTAATTTCCACCTAGGCGTTAATACTGACAACAGAAGAAAACGCGGTTAAGTGAATCATCCGGTTTCCGTTCCATTTGGAACTACGGATTCGGTATTGACGGTCGATCACAATCGAGGGGACCGACTTGTCGAATGATCAAAGCTCACCCATCACGCGCGGGCATCCTTGACTTTTCGGGGACCGGATGATAATTGGATGTCATTCTCCGTTTTCTGAACGGCGCTTCGTGAAAGGATGATTCTTTTCTCTGGCGGAAGGGGTCGAGGGTCGTGTCCGGGCATTCAAAGTGGTCCAGCATCAAGCACAAAAAAGCGGCGACAGACGCCAAGCGGGGGAAGATTTTCACCAAGTTGATCAAGGAGATCACCGTATCGGCCCGGATGGGCGGAAAGGATCCGGACGCCAATCCGAGGCTTCGCACGGCGATCGCCGCGGGCAAGGCCGCCAACATGCCTCAGGACAACATCGAGCGGGCCATCCTGAAGGGCGCGGGCGAGCTCGAGGGCGTTACGTACGATGAAGTGACCTACGAGGGCTATGGGCCGGGCGGGGTCGCGGTTCTGACCCATGTCTTGACAGACAACCGGAACCGGACCGTAGCGGAAATTCGTAACATCTTTTCCAAGAACGGCGGAAACCTGGGCGAGACCGGGGGGGTGGCGTGGATATTCGAGATGAAGGGCGTTATTCTCATCGATGCCGACCGGGCGGATGAGGATCGGCTGATGGAAATCGCCCTGGAGGCCGGCGCGGAAGATCTCACGAAGGAAGATGGGTGCTTCGAGGTCACAACCGACCCCGAGTCGTTCGAGACCGTCCGGGATACGCTGACCGAACAGGATATCCCCCTGTCCTCCGCGGAGCAGACGATGGTCCCCCAGAACACGGTCGCGCTCGACGCCGACAAGGCCCGACAGGTCCTCCGGCTGATGGAGGCTCTGGAAGATCAAGATGATGTCCAGAACGTCTACGCCAACTTCGACATCCCCGACGCGGTGATGGAGGAAGTTGGGGCCTGAGCGTTTTTTCCGCGCATGGTTCGACGCCGCCCGCCGAATCCGGGATCAGGCTTCTGTTCTTCAGCGATCCAAAGGGTTTTCTCGGTGGTTTCCGGAGAAATGGGATTCTCCGGAGCAAGCGCCCCGCCGGCCGGCCGCGCCGGGGTCAGCCTGTGTATTCCAGAATCTCCAACCCGTCGAACCGATCCAGCAGATAGATCAATCCGTCCGAGTCCATGAAGACGTCGTTGCTCTGGACCATCGTCTGGCCCTTGCCGGGCTTGGGGACGAAATGGCCGACTTCTTCGGGGCGGTACGGGTTGCTGATGTCCAGGAGGCGCATTCCTCCGGCGAACCAGGTCAGGGACAGGAGGTTGTGGTCGTAGACCTGCTCCTGGGGCTGATGCGCGCCGAACCATTCGTTCGGGTCGAAGTCGTGGTCCTGGGGATAGGACCAGGTGGAGACGGGGACGGGGTTCGTCTCATCGGTGATGTCCACCATCCAGAACCAGCCGTTGGGCTTGGAGGCCAGCCGGTCCCCCACGTCCTCGTCCGTGGCCGCCATGAACTTCCGGCCCCGGATCTCGTGGGGGATGGGCAGCGCCGTGTGCGTCGGACAGGGGTAGGGCGGGCTCCAGTCGACGTGGCTCAACATTTGGGGCCGGGTCATGTCCGAAATATCCAGGATGACGAATCCGCCGAGCCAATAACTGACGTAGAGCCGGTCGCCCATCTTGAGGGGGTGATGGCACTTGTGGCGCGTGCCCTCCCAATCGGGTGTTTCCCCCCCGGCGGTCCACTGGCCCGGCAGCCACCACCGGCCCACCTCCTCCGGCTTCTCCGGCTTGTTGAGATCGGCGATCAGGACGATGTTCCCCCGGTAGCCCTCCATGAAAGGGGAGAAGTAAACATACCGTCCGTCGAAGTCGAACCGGTGGACGCCGCCCTCCGTCGCGTGGAAGAAGGCGATTTCCTGAGGCTTCGCGGGGTTGGAGACATCGTAGATCTTTAATCCGCCCTGGGCCGTGCTTCCCTTCCCGTACCGCTCGACGTTGGTCACCATGATGTCGCCGTGCGCGCGAACCTTGTGGGTGTGGACGCCTTCGGGGATCTCGACATGCGAGAGCGTGCGGATGTTCTTGGGGTCCGAGACGTCCAGGAGCGTCGTCCCGTGCGGCGCCCCCATGTGGCCGATGTAGGCCCGCTTGTCGACGACGGTCACCTGCCCGCCCCCCGGAATGTCGATCCGCCCGACGCGGCGGACATTCTTGGACGTTCCGTGTATGTGTTTGTACTTGGACATCGACGCTCCTCGGTGTGGGTGCAAAAACAGTTATTTTATCACGGCCCGGGAAGCCGCCTTACCGCAAAGAGGAGATCACCGCTTCCCAGGGGATCTCCCCTTCCCGGATGAGGATGGGTTTTTCCCCCCGAACATCCACAAGCGTAGAGGGCGAGCCGCCGGGCGTCTCCCCCCCGTCGAGGACGGCGTCCAGAAGGTCTCCAAGACTCTGTTCGACGTCATCCGCCGTCCTCGGCGGATTTTCCCCCGCCCGGTTGGCGCTCGTCGCCGTCACCGGGCGTCCGGCGAGCCTCACGACTTCCAGGGCCACCGCCGATCCGGGCGCGCGCGCGCTGACGCCGCGGCCCTCCCCCAGCACGCCGGACGGGAGGTCCGGCCGGCCGGGAAAAATCAGGCTGAGCGGCCCCGGCCAGAAGCGTTTCATGAGGATTCGGGCCGCGTCCGGGATATTTTCAGCCACCCGTTCCAACATCTCAACGCCGCTCAACAGCAGTCCCGTGGGTTTCCGCTCCTCCCGCCCCTTCGCCGACAGGGCACGCGCGACGGCTTCGCGGTCGAGGCCGTCGGCGGCCAGGGCGTAGAAGGTTTCAGTGGGGACGGCGACGAGCCCTCCGCCGCGGATGATCCGCGCCGCTTCTTCCAGGGCCGGGCCATCGGGGCCTGCGGGATCGGCGGACAACCGGCGGACGGTCACCCGAGACCCCCGACGCGTTTCGATTTCTCCGTAACCTCGGCGGCCGTCCGCTCGCGGCGGGCCTTCAGGCGGGCGGCGAGGTCGGCGTCGCTCAGGGCGAGGATCGCCGCGGCCAGGAGAGCGGCGTTCTGCGCCCCGGCCCGGCCGATGGACATCGTCGCGACGGGGACGCCCTTGGGCATCTGAACCGTTGAGAGGACCGAATCGATCCCGCCCAGGGCGCTGTCCAGCGGCACGCCGATGACGGGACGGAGGGTCTCCGCCGCGATGACGCCCGCCAGGTGCGCGGCGCCGCCCGCTCCCGCGATGAAGACCTTCGTCCCCCCGGCTTCGGCCTTGCGGACGTACTCCCTGACCCGGTCCGGCGTCCGGTGGGCCGAGGCGACCAGGAATTCGTAAGGGATTCCGAGCTCGTCCAGAACGGAAAGGGCCTCCGACATGACCGGATGGTCGCTGTCGCTGCCCATGACGACACCCACGACGGATTGGCTCATTTCAATCGGACCTTTTGGGGTTCAGGTTTCATTGGAAGCGGTTCGGCGATTGCCGTAGAGGATTCGCAGATCGGGCTTCTCCGTACAGTGATAATGGACCCAAATGTAAGCGTGGTTGAAAAATGCCAGCAGAAGGGCCAAGCGGGAATTGCAAGCGATCGCCATGACCCAGAAGATGAGGAATCCGTACCAGTACATGCCGTTTCGGGTGTATTTGAAGATCCCCCGCTTCTCGAGCGGTTTGTTTCGATAGGCCGCGTCGAAGTGGTCGATCCCGAACGCCCGCCGAGCCCCGAAGTATTTCGCGACGGAAAAACCCAGGTACGCCGCCGGCGGCGTGAGCAGGACCAAGAGCGCGACCGTGAGGGCGGGGGGCAGGGCCCAGGCTTTGAAAGTCGGCGATCCCCAAGCCGAGAACCGCGAGGACCCGTGAGATGCCGAGGATAGAGAAAAGGATCGCGTAGCACTCGAATCCCTTTGTTCCGAACGTCCCGGTCACGGCCGAATAACAAAGCTCCGCTCTCCAAACCCCCCAGATGAAAACCTGATGCAGAATCGGGACGCCCAGGGAGAGGAGAAACCAGAACCGGACGCTTAGACCAAGAAAGCCGGAATCCCCCGCTTCCATCTGTGAGCGGACGGCCCACGTAATCCCCAACAACACGAGAAGCAAAGCCCAATGCGCAACTTGGTTTTTGAAGAAACACGCCAAGCCGTTCTTCTCGGCCATCGGAGACTCCCACGCGCTTTTTCAACGGGTGACGGCGCTACAGAGGCGCCGTCAGCTCGATTTCGAGACGCGCGCCGCCGATGAGGTCCTTCACGGCCAGGGTCGTCCGCGCGGGCGGGTCCTTCGGGAAATATTCGTTGAAGACGTTGTTCATCTCGATCATCTCGCTCAGGTCCGCCAGGAAGATGGTCACCTTGACGGCCTTGTCGAGCGAAGATCCCGCAGCTTCGAGGACGGCCTTCAGGTTTTCACACACCTGCCGCGTCTCCGGGCCGATGCCGCCCGGAACGAGCTGTCCGGTCGCCGGGTCGTTGCCCAACTGTCCGGAGCAATAGACCATGTCCCCCAGCTTGACGCCCTGGGAGAGGGGGACCTTCGCGGGGGGGACTTTGGCGGAGTGAATCACCTCTTTTTGCAAGACGGATTCCCCTCAAGTTGGAATAGGCCGCACCCTCATAGCACGCAGGTCAAAGCGCGTCAACGCGGCGCCCTCTTTTCTTCCCGGCCAGGAAAGGGGGGGGAAGTGGATTTCAGGAGAAGCGGAAAAATAAGGGGTTGGGAAATGAGATTCTGTGTGTTTAGGCGGCGGGCCCGGGCTGAAAATGTCGAGGGGCGGTTGCTTATTCAAGGGGGAGTCCGTGTGGGCGTGGCTGCTGTCAGTTCACGGATTTCTTCCCGACGTCGAAAAGTGTCATCAACGCCCTGTATTTCTTCAGGTCCTTTTCCTTTAGCTGAATCAGGGCCGCGACCACATCGGCGAATTCCCTGCCCTCTTTTCCCATAGACCGGATGTGCTTCAGGATTCCCATCTGGCGGTCAAAGAGTTCGTTGAGATCTCGACCTGTGCCGGCCTTGTACGACCGTGTGGCCTCCCTGGCGACAGGGGTATTCAGTTCTTCGGAGGACTTTACACCGACCTGCTGCATTGGGCCCTCGCCTGTTAAGAGCCAGTGCTCTGAAATCTCAAACGCCCGGCAGAAGTCGGCGATGAAAGACGCGGGTGGCTCGCGCTCCTCCTTCAAATAGCTGTGGATGGTCGTATAGGGCCGTTGGACCGCCTTACCAACCTCACGAACGGATCTTTGACCCGCTACCATCCGCAATCGGTTAACAAATTCTCTGTCCAATATCGTGAAATTCCCGCTTGACAGTCTGTTCAATATATTGAACAATGCGGGGGTTTGGCTGAAGATTGGCCTTCCAACAGACAGAACCCCCTGGAGGCGTGTGCGACGGCACCGCCACGAATAATGCGCATGGCGATCCTAGCACTTCCTCCAGGGGTCCTCAATCGCATAACACCGGGGGTCATATACCGCCCCGATTCGTATTGATGGACGGGGGTCTTCTATCCCTGGAGCAGAGGGTTTTGGTGGAATGGACGGATCCCTAATGGATGGAGGCTGGTTCATCGCTTACGCAATTCTAGTGTCGCGTCCCGGAAATACATTTACAAAGTCGTCCGAGTTTCTCGAAGATCGAATCGGCCGTGGCGACCCACCTAAACGGAGTGGCTTTCGCATTGTACTGTTGGACAAACGCTTCAATGTTGTCAACCAAGTCCTTCACACTCCGAAACGTCCCGCGGCGGATGACCCGTTGGGTGATGAGGTCAAACCAAATCTCCACCTGATTCAGCCACGAGGCGTAGGTGGGCGCGTAGTGCACATGATAGCGCGGGCGCGCCGCCAGCCACGCTCGCACCTTGGCGTGCTTGTGCGTGGCGTAGTTGTCCACAATGAGGTGGAGCGCTAAATCCGCAGGGACGTTGGCGTCGATGTGGCGCAGGAACGCAAGGAATTCCTGGTGACGATGACGGCGTTTGCATTGCCCGAGCACCTCTCCGGTGGCGATGTCCAGCGCCACGAACAGCGTCGTGATGCCGTTGCGAACATAGTCGTGCGTCACGCCCTCGACATAGCCCAGACCCAGGGGCAAAAGGGGCTGGGTGCGGTCCAGGGCCTGGATCTGGCTTTTTTCGTCCACGCACAAGACCAGCGCCTTGTCGGGCGGATTGAGGTAGAGCCTCACGATGTCGCGGACCTTCTCGACAAAGAAGGGGTCGGTGGAGAGCTTGAAATGCTTTTGGCGATGGGGCTGAAGGGCGAAGGCCCGCCAGATGCGATTGACCGTGGATTTGGAAAGGCCAGTCGCCTCGGCCAGGGTGCGGCAGCTCCAATGGGTGCCGTCGGGCGGCTTGGTCTTCAGGGTCTTTCGGTCCGCCTCGGCGACCCGTTCATCGGAGATCGAGCGCGGGCGGCCAGGAGCACAATCCGCGCCCGCCTCACCAGGCCGTGAGGGAAGGGGCGGGAGGCGCCCAGGGCCTGAAGTTGTTCGCGCTGTCCGTCCGTCAGGTCCACCGGGGGCATGGGTCGTCCGAGTCGCATGGGCATCCTCCTTTCGAGGGGAAGATACCAGATTGGGCCGTATACTTAAATAACTTATGGGAATTATAAAGGTTTTGACACTAATTGAGTGAGATGTTGGACCACCAGGGGAAAGAGATCCTGGTGTCGGTGATTGTAACGGAATTCCATCTCCTTCAGGTAGAGGGGGAACCGCTCTTTGGACACCCCATGATGTTTGATGAGCCTCTCCTTGGCGTAGGCCCAAAAGCCTTCCAGGCCGTTGATGTGCACTTTGCCCCGACTGAAGTGGACCGCCCCTGGGTTATTGGACACTCGGGTGAGGGTATTCGACCTCATGCGGCCTCCGCAACTTGAGCGAGTTTTTCCTGCCTTGCCTGGGCCGGCGTTCGGTAGCCGTAGCCCTCGAGAATCCAATGATGGTTGTACAGGTTCTTGAACTCAAGCAGCGCCCACCGCAGTTCCTCTACGGTGGCGAAAGAGCGCACCCACAGGAGATTCTCCTTCAAGATGCGGATAAACCACTCACAGTAGCCATTTCCCTCGGGCGCCCGCACGAAGCTGGGCGAACTGGTCATGCCCAGGTAGGTGATCTCCCGCTGAAAGTCATCGGACAGATAGGCGGGGCCGTGGTCGTGACGAACTTTAAGCCCCTCGGCGACGTCCGCCTCCAAGCCGGCGAAGCGCTCGGCGACCCCCTGCCGGATCGGCTCCAGGGCCTCGAAGCGGTTGCCGCTCTTGGCCGCATGGATCCCCACGCAGTCCACCGAGCAGTGATCCACCGCCACGAACACCGAGGCCACCCCCTCCTCGGTGGTCACCGTCGTCGTCATGTCCGTGCCCCACATTCGGTCGGGCCGCTCGGTGCGGATGGTCCCGTTGTGGGCCTTGGGACCTCGGGGTTTGCCCACCCGGTGGGGGGCCTGAAGCCCCGCCTCCCGCATCAGGCGACGCACCCGCTCCTTGCTGGTGCGGATGCCCGCGAAGCGCAGCCTCGCCCACACCTTGCGGTAGCCCTCGCCATGGAAGGGAGAGTCCTCCAGGACCTGCCGGATGTGGCCGAGGAGTTCCGCATCGGTGCACGGGCCCACAGGGCCGCGCTTATTGGGCGTGGGGCGTTCATGAACGGGGACCGCCTCTCGCCGCCGTTGCGCGTAGACCGTGGAGCGCGCCAAGCCCCAAAGGGCGCACACCCGCTTCAGGCCGTAGGCTCTGCCCGTGGAGGTGAAGCGGGCCTGACTCATCGCCTCCACCTCCTGCCGGCTAAAGGGCGGCCGGCCTCCAGGCGGTCGATCTTCTCCCGCAGGACCTCGCCCTCCATCGTGAGTTCGCCCACCTTGGCCTTGAGCCGGGCGTTCTCCTCGGCCCGCTCATCCGCCGGGCGGGCTTTGAGCGCCGCCTCGCCCCCGCGAAGGAACGCCTCGCGCCAGGCGGAAAGCCGAGCCGCTGTCGTGCCCAACTCGCGGCAGAGCGTCTCCAGGCTCTCGCCCCGCAAAAGACGCAGGACCGCCTCCCGCTTGCGCTGGCAGGAGAACCGACCCCGCTCACTGCGATGCCCTGGGGCCTTGGCTCCGTTCGCCCTGCGGGCGCCCTCCGCCAAAGCCCCCTCTTGCTTTTGTTCGTTCATCGCGACACCCCTTTCTCCATGAATCATGGATCAATCGAGTGTCCAACAAAACCCTAGAGCGGGGGAGAAGCGCCGATCATGATCCACCCGCAAGTGGCGATAGCCGCAGAACATCAGGGCGTCATAGACCCGGTAGCGGTCGGTGTAGACCACGCTGCCCCGACGGACCAACTTCACGGTGGAGGCCAAAAGGGTCTGGGCCTTGACGTTGCCGACCGCCTCCACCTTCACCCGGCCGCCCCGCTCCAATATGCCGAAAACAGGGACTTTACCCGCTGCGCCTCGGCCTCTCTTGCCCTTGCGCTTGCCCCCGAAGTAGGCCTCGTCCGCCTCCACCTCCCCTCGAAGAAGCTCCTGTCCCCCCGGCGTGCCGGCCACAAGACTGCGCCTGAGCGTCGTCACGGCCCGCAGCGCTGTCGGATAGCTCACGGCGAGTTGCTGGGCCATCTTGCGGGCCGAGACCTCCAGCTCAAAGAGCTTCACCACCCAAAGCCACTGCCGGGCCGAGAGGCGAAGTTGGCCCAGCCAGCGGCCCGTGAACGGCCCGAAGGTGTACCGACACCCAGCGCAGCGAAAGCGCCCCCGCGTGCCCAAAACGTAGCGTTTTCGACCCTCACAACGAGGGCAGATTTTACGCCCGTTTTTCTGACACGCCATGAGCAGATGGCGTCTCGCTGTAGCTTCCGATTTTACAAGGACTTCAAAGCTCTTCAGGTCCACGACACCAGCCTAATCCGGTGTCATATCTTTTACAATCGCCTAACTTATTTAAAGGACGATACACTAGCAGGTTGCGGAAGAACGATTTTGAGGGGTTCCAAATGCCCCAATGTGTCATTCCAAGAGCAGGGATGAATCTTCACCGGAGTGAATCTCATTCATCCAACCGCCTCCCGGAGTTTACTGCATGAATGAGTCGTCCCAAGGGGCCAACGTCACATGCGTAAGTCGCACAATTCCGATTTGAGTCGGGATACCCAGGGCACAAATCGGGGAGACGGGTGAGTCAAACACAACTGAACCAAGAGGCGGATCATTTATTTGTTGGAATGTGAGACCTGACCTCATGCTATCTACCGAACTGGACCAGAGACATTCGCGAGGGCACCTGACGATCTTGGCCCGCATCTGGGTTGCGCGAAAATAGTGTCTGATCCCATTTACGATCTGCTGTAGCGAATTGCTAGCTGTCAGCTTTCGTCAGTGATTGCCTTTTCTCAATTTTTCCACGCAAGTACTTTATGGAACTTGTTTTGAATCGCTTCATCATGATGTAGTTGAAACCTCCGCCAACAACAACACCCCCGCCAAAAGGAATCAACTTTCCGATTGCAATACCTCCTCGTTTGGTTCCATACTTCGTGAGAACCGTTGTTCCCACCTTTTTGTTGATGGCTTGCAATATCTTGCCTGGAAACCTCTTCTTAAAGTTTGCCTCGATAACTTTGGTGCCTATGCGCACGAAGCCGGATTTGCTGAGAACCAGCGCGTTTGTCCAGAGGCCAATACAAATGAGGATGTCTTGAATCAGAATTTCTCTTCCTTTGATTCCGAAACAGTGACCAATGGCAAAGACTAGATAGGCTTGGTTCCGCACCATGAGCGCGATGTCTAAAGATCCTGTTCCGGCTTCTGTTGCGATCTGTACAAGGGTTCCGAGTCCAGGAATCGTTCCTGGTATAGCGAGTGCAGCACCCTGCTTAGTGTAGTCCCAAATGATTTGATCCCCAATATACTCGGCTAACTCATCTCGAGAGAGGTCTGGATTTTCGCGCTTCAGTTCGGCAACCCATTCGCCGACCTTTTTGGAGTCAGGTGCCAGCTTGTTGATCAGCTTCCATATGATGGATGGCCGTTCCTCCTCGCCTTCGAACACTTGCTCCTCCCCATTCGGATCTAGGGATTCCCGATACAGTCGCTCACGAGCGATCCAAAAGCCAGTAGGAATCCCCAAGACCCTTTCTAATTGCAGGGCTGTTTCGGGAGTTATGGACGCCTTGCCTTTGACGATCTCGTTGATTGTTTTCTTTTCGCGACCGGTAAGCTTCGCAAGCTTCGTTTGGGACATACCGAATGCCTGAAGAGCCTCTAGAAGGGTTTCCCCCGGATGGGTTACGAAATCCGGGACATATTCGTTCTTATAGGAACTAACCATGGGTGTCTTTCACTCTGAGAACCTCGATCCGGTTGACCTTCTCCCAGTCCAGTCCGCCATCCGGCTTCAGCGGTGGAGGGTTATCTGCCGGTCGGAAGAGGAGCCTATAGGGGTGGTCAAGATCTACAGACAAATCCCCCTTCAATTTGCCTTTCAATTCGTGACAGCGAGCTTAGGGAAGGGTTCGCATGACAGTCAAGTTGTTTGCGGCGGCTAGGTCATCGAGACGGAGCCTGATTAATCCGTGATTATGCCCTTGACACATAGTGCCACAAGATGTATATTATAGGGTATGAGCTACTCATCCCCTGAATCATCAGATTTTTCTTTGACGATACGGTCTACTTCGGCCATCACTTCTTCCCCGAAAATGCACGTCATCAGGTGCATGTCGTCATGCTTTAGCGCATCTTTGGGAAGTTTCCGTTCCTTTTTCTTAGGAGCCTCTTGACCCATGCAAAGCCTCCTTTCCATGCTGGACAAGTACAAAAACGATGACGAATGCCGCAATGCCATTGAGGAAATTCGCTGGCCCAATGGCGTTGCCTGTACTCGGTGCGGGGATATGAGCATCGGAGAAATTCCGAAGCGCAATCAATACCAATGCCACGGTTGCGGATATCAGTTTTCCGTGACGAGTGGAACCATCATGCACGATTCCCGCCTTCCCTTCCGCAAGTGGTTCATGGGGATCTACCTCATGTGCGTATCGAAGAAAGGGGTATCGGCAAACCAGTTGAAGGAAACTCTCGGAACCACATATCGTACGGCTTGGCACCTTTGCCACCGCATTCGTGAGGCAATGGGAAATGACCCCCTTGAAGGTCCTACGCTGGTGGGCGTTGTCGAGGTGGATGAAACCCTGATCGGCGGCAAGAAGAAGGGCAAGGGGCATGGATACAGGGGGAACAAGCAGTGGATCGCTGGAGCCATCCAGCGCGGTGGGAAGCTCCGCGTCCAGCGCATTCCGAACATTCGGCGCAAGACCCTTCATGACTTCATCCAGCGCACAGTCAAGGACGAAGCCGAGGCAATCTATACGGACGAGTTGAAGTCCTATATCGGTGTCGAGGATCATGACACACGCCATGAAACGGTTAACCATTCCGAGGAAGAATGGGTGATTGGAGATGTTCACACCAACAGCATCGAGGGCGTGTGGTCCCTGTTCAAGCGGTCCATTATCGGAACCTTCCACAAGATGAGCGTCAAGCATATGGACCGTTACCTTGAAGAACTCGAATGGCGACACAACAACCGCGACAACCCCCACATATTCATGGACACCCTCAAGCGAATCATGAACACCGATCCGCTGGAATACAAGAGGCTTACCGCTTAATGGGACGTAATACATCGTCTTTCTCTCTCAGCCCTACAATCGCACAAGAATCCATATCCAGCGTTAGGTGATCTAGTCCCGTAATTTTCCCTTCGGTAGCGAGACGATCTCCCTGAGTCATAGTCTCAAGAGACGAGCCCCATTTCTCCCTTGTAAAACGGAGATACGGCATTGGATCTAACGACTTTCCAAGCATGACATAAAAAAAGTTATCGTCGCTTTGCATATTTCGGATAACGCTTTGAACCCTAATCCACTTTCCTATGTGTGGCTGGGCGAATCGTTCGACTTCAATATCCGTCATGTTTTTGATTGCCGCAAACATTTCATCCACTGTTCGTGCTGTATATATGCGCTTTACTGGCTTAATTTGTTGGTCTGCTTCTGGAATTGAGTGAAACCTTTTTCTAATCCAATTCAAAGGAATGGTGACCGGTGCAAAAACTATTTTGGGGTAGCTGACAATAACCATGATGGCGCTAGTAGCGAACGCAATCTTCCACCAGATATGTGCTGCTATATCAGGCCACGTCATTTCAGCAGCCTTTCCTGCACTAAAAACAGCGATAAGTCCAAGCACAACAAGAACATGCTTTCGCATAATTCCCAGATACTACCCCTTGTGGCACTATGTGTCAAGGGCATAATCACGGATTAATCTAGCTCTTCGGTCGCCGTGACGTCTTCTTAACCTATTGAAATCGTTATACTCATTTCCGAATCTCTTGTCATTGAAGGCTATTTCCAAGGTGCTTGGCCTCCGGTGATTTTGTTTACGTCTGACGTAAACAAACCCGGTCCCTGCTAGTCACTTATATCGTCTAAGCTCCTCCCACGTCAAATAAAACCCCACCAAATTAAAGGGCCACTGAGCATGGAGATGATAGGGTTCGGCTTTCAACCCTTCGGCCCATGCGGATCAAAGGCGTCGCGCAGGCCGTCGCCGAGGAAGTTGAACGCCATGACGGTCAGGAGGATGAAGCAGCCGGGATAGATCGCCAGCCAGGGGGCCGATCGCAGGTACTCCTGGGCGTTGTTCAGCATGTTCCCCCAGGACGGCGTGGGCGGGACGATGCCGAGACCCAGAAAGCTCAGGACGGACTCGTAGAGGATGATGTTGCCGACCGAGAGCGTGGCCGTCACGATGATGGGGGCGATGCAGTTGGGCAGGATGTGGAGCAGGAGCAGTCTCAGGTCCCCCGCCCCCATCGCCCGGCTCGCCTCGACGAACTCGCACTGCTTCTGCCGCAGGACCGACGTCCGGACCAGCCGCGCCATGATCATCCAGTTGAAAAACACGATGATGGCGATGAGCCGCAGGATGCTCAGGTAGTCCCCCGGCGGCATGCCCAGCACCTTTTCCAGATCGACGGCCGACAGGATGATCATCAGCGGCAAAATGGGGAGCGAAAGCAGGGAGTCCGTGAAACGCATCAGGAGGTTGTCGATCCACCCGCCGTGAAAGCCCGCCGCCCCGCCGATCACGACGCCGAGGACCGCCGACGCCAAGGCGGCGAGCATCCCGAAGGCGAGCGAGATCCGTCCGCCGTACAGGATGCGGGTGAAGACGTCCCGGCCGAGCTCGTCCGCGCCGAACCAGTAACGCATCGAGGGCTTCGCGTAGAGGTTCGTCAGGTCGGTCGTGTCATAGGCGTGCCCCGTCACATGGGCCGAGATCAGCGGCGCGCCAATCGCCAGGAGCACGAGGACGCCCAGGACCGCCGCGCTGGCGAGCGCCAGGCGGTGGCTTCGGAAGTCCCGCCAGACCGACCGGGTCGTCGTGGCGGAATCGGCGAGTTGTGAAATCCCGGAAGCCATTTCTTCTCCGGAGCCCGCGGGCCCCTTTTCGTCGCTGATCGCCCGGGGGGGGGAGAGGAGGGAGGCCCCCTTGGAAACGGCGAATCCTCAGGCGATGGATTCCCGCCGCAGGCGCGGGTCCACCAAGCCATAGGCGAAGTCGGCGAGCATGTTGAACAACAGCGTCAGCGCCGCCAGACACATGAACGAGATCATCGCGACGTAGTAATCGGAGCCGATCACCGAGTCGTAGAGCAGCCGCCCCATCCCCGGCCAGGCGAAGATCGTTTCGGTGATGAGCGCCCCGCTGAACAGTTCCGGGATGGACAGGGCCAGGATGGTGATCATGGGCAGAGCGGCGTTCTTCAGCGCGTGCCGTCCGATGATGGCGCTCTCCCCCAGGCCCTTGGCCCGGGCCGTGCGGATGTAGTCCGCCCGCAGGACGTCGAACAGGCTGTTCCGCATGTAGCGCGTCCACCGGCCGACGGTCTGAATGCTGAGGACGGCGGCGGGCAGGGTCAGGTGCCAGAGGAGATCACCCGCCGAGCTGCGGCCGTACGTCCGGATCCCCCCGGGCGGAAACCAGCCCAGGATCTCGGCGAACAGGATGATGGCCAGAAGACCTAGCCAGAAGGCGGGGATCGAGATCCCCGCGAAGGCCCCCAAGTTCACCACGTAATCGAAGACCGAATACTGGCGCAACGCGGAGAATATCCCCAGGGGAATGGCGACCACCAGGCTGATCAGAAAGGCCGTCCCCATCAGCCAAAAGGTGTTCCCGATTCGGCTGAAGAGGATCTCGCCGGTGGGGCGCTTGTACGTGCGCGAAAACCCGAGGTCCCCCGAGAGGACCTGCCGGACCCATTTCAGGTAGCGGACATAGATGGGCTGATCCAGGCCGTACAGCCTGCGGAGGTTTGCGATGTCCTCGGAGGTGATGTTGGGCCGCGAGGTGATGAGCAGGTCGACCGGGTCGCCGGGCATGAGGCCCAGCATGTAGTACACGACGACGGAGAGGATCACGAGGACGCCGACCATGTGCGTGAACCGCTTGAGAATCTTGGCGCCCATCAACCCTCACCGGAAAGGACCATTCAAAGACACGACCTTCCCACTATCCTAACAAACCCGTTGGTTTTTAGGGGGGGCCTTTCAAAAAGCGCCTCCCGCCGGATTGCCCTTACCGGCCGGTCACCCAATCCACCAGAAAAAGACTCAGACCGGGCCAATAGGTGATGATGATGAGCGCAATCAGCAGGAGGCCGAGAAACGGGAGCGACGCCCGGTAAAGCTCGGTGACCGGCCTCTCGAATCAGTAACTGGCGATGAACAGGTTCAGCCCCACCGGCGGTGTCGCGTACCCGATTTCCAGGTTTGTCAGAAAGATGATCCCCAGGTGGACCGGGTCGATGCCGAACTCCCGCGCGATGGGCGTAATTAGGGGAACCACCACGATGATGGCCGAGAAAATGTCCATCATCATCCCCACGACAAGCAGAAACAGGTTCAGCGCGATCAGAAACACAATCCGGCTGTGGATCGTCTCCCGGGCGACGGCGAGCAGACGCATGGGGACTTCCTCATCGATGAGGAAGCTCGTAAACCCCAACGCGGCGCCCAGGATGACCAGGATGCCCCCCACCAGGATCATGCTCTCGCGCATGATCCTCGGCAGATCCCGCCTCAGCCCCAGATCCCGGTAAATGAACACCTCGACGACCAGAAGGTAGAACGCCGAAACGGCGGCCGCCTCCGTCGCCGTGAAAAACCCGCCGTATATTCCAACCAGGATGATGGGGATGAGCGGAAGCTCCCAGGCGGCGCCCTGAATCGCCCGGCCCGCTTCCGCGAGAGAGAACGGATGCCTGCCCGCTTTCAGGCCGAAGCCCCTTCCGGCGCGCATGCAGGCAAGGGACAGAACCGCGATGATCAGGAGTCCCGGAAAAAATCCCGCCAGAAAGAGATGATCCACGCGGGTCTGGGCCACCAAGCCGTACAGGATCAGCGGCAGGCTCGGGGCGAACAACAGACCCAGACTGCCCGAGGTCGTCAGCAGTCCCAGGGAGAACCTTTCCGAAAACCCCTCCTGCTGGAGCATGGGAAACAACAACCCGCCCAGGGCCACGATCGTCGCCCCGGAGGCCCCGGTGAACGCCGTGAACCCGGCGCACGTGATCAACGTCACCAGAGCCACGCCGCCCGGCATCCATCCGAGCAGGGCCCGGGAAACCGCCAACAGCCGCTGGGGCGCGCGGCTTTCCGCCAGCAGGTACCCCGCGAAGGTGAACAGGGGGATGGCCAGCAGGGTCGGGGCGCTGGCCATCCGGTAAAAATCCACCATCATGGCGGCCACGTTGACTTCGGCGGAATAAAAACCCAACAAGGCGGCCCCGCCGATCACCACGAACAACGGCATCCCGAGAACGGCCAGGAGGATCAGGGCGATCGACGCGGCCAGGATCACGGAGTCTCATCCCCTTCGGTCTTGGGCGGCCGAAACTTTTCAAGCGTCATCAGTCCCAGCCGAAACGCAATCAGCAGGAAGCCCAAAGGGATGATGACTTGAGCGACCCAGGTGGGAATTCCCAGGGCGAGGACCGTCCGGGCCTCCCGCTCGAGCCGGACGAGGGTCCAGCCCGCCCCGGCCAGCGAGATCGAAACCGCGAAGGCGGCGAGGCCGGTGATCCGTTCGATCCACGCTTGATGCGCGGCGGGAATCAGCCTGGGAATGATGTCGATTCGGATATGGCGGGCCTGCCGCGTCGCCAGGGAGGCGCCCAGCAGGGCGATCCAGAGAACCCCGTGCCGGAGAAGCGTGTCCGCCCCTTCCAGGCCGGTGTGGAAGAAGTTTCTTAGAATGACCTGGAGGAAGGAGACGCCGACCATGGCGCCGAGAAACACGACGATCGCAAATCCCTCCGCCCGCGCCAGCCCCCGGTCGAAGGCCCGAAGGACCTTCACGTCAATTCTCTCCTCCGCCGGGCAGGGGGTGGGTCTTGCGGTATTCTTTCAACGCGTCCAGCACCTCGGCCAGCAGGTCCGGCGGGTAAAGCCTTCCGCTCAGGCGCTCCCACGTGGTGCGGCCGACGTCGATAAACTCCTGGAGGTCGTCGGCGGGAGGCAGAGGGAGGACTTCGACGCCCTCTTTGCGGATCTCTTGAATGGATTTTCGGTTGTCTTCGCGGCTGAGACGGATCAGGAGATCGAAGTGGCGCTTGCCCTCGGTTTTCAGGACCCGCTGTTGGTCCGGGGTGAGGCGGTCGAAGGTTTTCTTCGAGACCACGATGGCGCCCGTGGCGTTGGAGATTGGCAGGGCCGTCATGTACTTCACTTTGGTGAACCACTGAAGGGCGATGGCGCCGAGCGGCGAGGCGTAGACGGTGTCGATGAGGCCCGTCTGAAGCGAGGTCAGAACGTCGATGACCGACAACGAGATCGGCGTCACCTGGAGGGCCTCGAAGTAGGCCTTGGCCAAGGGGTCTCCCTCCCAGGCCCAGGGCTTGAGGCCCGTCAAATCGCTCTTGGTCCGGACAGGCTTTTTCGAGAAGATGTGCACAAGCCCCACCTCCGCCCAGCCGAGGAGGACAAACCCCTTCTCCTCGAAGGCCCGAGCCAGCCGGGCGTCGATCCGTTCATGGACGAAGTCCACCTCCGCGTCCCGGAAGAAGAGGAAGGGCAGCTCGAGTACCCGGACCTGGGGAAGGATCTGCCCCAGGCCCACGCCCGTGAAGCCGGCGCTGTGAAGCTGTCCGATGCGGATCTTCCGCACCACGTCCTTTTCGTCGCCCTGAACGCCGCCCGGATAGATCCGGAAGCGGACTTCTCCGTTCGTCTTTTCCTTGACGGCCCGCGCAAAATCGCGCATGACGTTCATCCACGTCGATCCCTCCGGGGCGAGGGTGGCGAACTTGATCCGATGCTCTCGGGCCGCCGGGGCGTTCTCCGGGTGGAAGAGACCGAGAACGGCCGCCAAAGAAAACGCCAGGCCCAGGAAAACCGCCGGCCCGGCCGGTCGGAGGGGGCGCCGGGAAGATCTCATCCGTTCGTTCATTAGAAGTACTCATCCACTTCGCCGAGCATGCGCTCGGCCCGCCCGCGGGCGACGATATTGGCGAGGCGCTCGGAGAGCAGGATCCCGGCGGGCGCCCCCGTCACCTTCTTCAACAGCTTCACGTAAATGTCCTTCTTCTGGGCGGGGACCGCGTAATAGCGGGCATAAAACACCCAAGTGGGCAAAAACTTTCCGCCGGAAAGCGCCAACGCGCGGTCGAGGTGCCGTTTGGCGGCGGCGACGTCCCCGCCGGCGATCTTGGGTCTGCCTCCGAAATAGGAGCCAAGAAAAACGTGGGCGCCGCCGTAGAAGTATGTTTCGTCCACGGCCGCCACGCGCTCCATCATGGCCACCACGCGCGGCAGATCGGCCAGCGCCCGGGGCGAGGTCTGGTTCAGGTTGATCCAGTTGGCCCAATTGTACGCCGTCCAAAAAAGCGCCGGCAGCTCCCTGGGCCCGAGCTTTCGGACCGCCCGGCGGAAGTCGTCCAGGTGGGCGGGCGGAGAGAAGCCGTAAAGCCGCAGGAGCCGCAGCCCGTAGTTCCGTCCCCGGATGTAAAGCCTTCGGGCGCGGCCGGGGGCCTTTTCCTCCACGAAGGCGAAGGCATCCGAATCCCCTGGCGGCCAGCAGGAGGAGCCCGCGGTGATTCGGTTCCGATTTCAGCAGGCCCTCCAGGAGTTTCAAATTCGAAGCGGCGGCGGATTCCGCGATGACAAGGTCTTCCTCCTCGTTGAACGCCGCGAAGGCGTCCTCGACAATTTCCGCCGCGGAGAGGACGGCGATCCGCTTCAGCGTGCAGCCGGAAGATTGGAGAATAAGCGCCAGCAGGAAAAGGAGAAAACCCAAGGAGGGCCGAAGGCTTCGCCGCCCCGGGCCGTTTCGGGCGCCCCCGGTGGATTTCGGGACACTCGGCCCCCCCTGTATTTCGGGGAGCGGGAACGCCATGGAGGGTGTCAATTCCTGATGCCCAGATTCTCAAGCATCCGGCGCAGGATTTCCGCGCCCGTAGCCTTTTCCCTCAGGACGCGCGCCTTGGCGTCCACGTAAATCTTCGTCGCCCGGGAGGTGATCCGCTCCATCTCCACCTTGATGTTCAGAGAAGATGTCGCCGCGAGGACCTTGGCCCCGCGATCGGTGTTGACGGCCCCGCTCGGATTCATGTCCAGCTGCTTGAGGGCCCGGACGGCCGCCCGTTTCACGGCCGTCAGGTCCGCATGGACCGTTCTGTAGGCGACGCCGATGAAGGTGTATTCCACACCCGCGTCCCTCGCCCCCCCCGCGGCCCCGCCGCCGCACCCGGAAAGCGGGGAGACGGACAGGAGGAAAACGGACAGGAGCACAACCGGCCCGCGGAGCCCGAGAGGGTTTGGACGTTCTCTTTGACTGTTGTGGATGGGTTTCATCCTGGCCGCTACGGCACCATGAGGATCAGGGGACTTGAATATTTTCCGGTTTTCGTTTCAACCTTCGCAACCTGTTGCTCGATCACGGCGCCCGTTCTTCGGATGATCTCCGCCGCGGTCGCGCGATCCTTCCGGAAAAATCCCTTCTTTACGTTCACGCTGATTCGCGAGACACGGTCCATGACTCGCTCAAGATCAACTTGTATATCAAGTTTGGGAGTGGCTGCCAAGATGCGGAAGCCCGTTTTTGTCGGAACGGGCGTTTCAGGTTGAAGAGCCATCTCATCCAGCGCCTGGACAGAAGCGAGCTTCAGCGTCGACATACTCGTAGTAAAACTTTTATCGGGGATATTTTCAACCGAATACTCCAATCCCTTGAGCGTGCTGGTCGCGCCTCCGGCGAGAAGTAAGGCGCATCCGCCCGAGAAGAGCAAAGACATGGCCAGCAAACAGAACAGGAATTCCCGTCCGGCCTTGAGGAACGGCGAGGCCTTTCCTTCGATCATTCGGGTCCGCGTATTTTCCATAGGTGCTCATCGTCCCAATTGACGAAGGGCTGTCAGGAACATCTCATTTCTCGTGTCGAACAACATGAATAGTATCCACCGATTCGAAAAACATCAACTTTTAATTTAACAAATTATCTATAACCATCGGATAAATAAAGAAGAAATCTCAAAATGATTTTAAAAATATATGCTCGGACGGTGTAAGAATCAGGTTGAATCCACTTGCTTGAACGCTCCATTTGGTCGGAACGCGAATTCGGGGCTTCGGATTTCGCGGGAAGGCCGTCCCCCGGCGACCCGACTTTCGGGAGCGGGAACCCGCCTCAGGACGCGATTCCCTCCCACTGTCCGGGACTTCGGCTCCGAACAGGACTCACCTTTCCCATTGCAATCTTCATCCGCGCCATTGAACGAAAAGAAGAAATTTTTTCGACCCGGGCTGGTTCTTATGAATGACGGGTGTCCCGCAAGAGAGTTCTTTGCGGAGGATGTTCGTGCCGTAGTCATAGTACCGCCATGCTCATGTAAATGGATCAGGACCCGGATGCTTTTCTTTTTCCCGGACCCGTTCCGCGGGAAGGGTTGGATTATTGAATCCGCTGTTGAAGCCGGAATCGAGGACTCTCTACCCGTTGGGATCCACGGACGGAGGCGCTATGTCTGGCGGCCCATCTGAAATTCTTGGCCGCCATCCCGCCATGGTCGAGATCAAAAGGTTGGTCCGGAAGGTGGCGCGAACCCCTTCCACCGTTCTCCTGTCCGGGGAAAGCGGGACCGGCAAGGAGCTGGTCGCGAGAGAGATTCACCGGATGAGCCCGAGGCGCGATTTGCCGTTTCTGATCGTCAATTGCAGCGCCCTCCCCGAATCGCTGCTTGAGAGCGAATTGTTCGGCCACGAAAGGGGCGCTTTTACGGGCGCGGATTCTACGAAACCCGGCCTCTTCGAGGCGGCCGACGGGGGAACCCTGTTTCTGGACGAAGTCGCGGACACATCGCCGGCGTCGCAGGCCAAGCTTTTGGGCGTGCTGCAAAATCAGGAGATCCGTCGCGTCGGCGGGACCCGGCACATGCGGGTGGACGTCAGGATCATCACCGCCTGCAATCGGAACCTGGAAGAAGAAGTCCGGCGGGGGGCCTTCCGGCAGGACCTCTACTTTCGGCTGAACACCGTCACGCTCGAGTTGCCGCCGCTGAGGCGGCGAACCGAAGACGTCCCGATGATGGTGAGCCATTTCCTTCGCAAGTATGAATCCTTGCGAGAGACGAAGGTGGCCGAGGCGGATCCCGAGGTGATGTCGGCGCTGATCCCATATTCCTGGCCGGGCAATGTCCGAGAGCTCGAGCACGTCATCGAGCGGGCGCTTGTCCTCGGCGATGACCCCGTCATGCGCATTCAGGATTTGCCGGAGGAGATCCGTTCGGCGGGAAAAGCCCACCGCGGCGGTCCGCACGGGCTGGAAAGGCCGGGCGGTCTGCGGGACCTCTCAAACCTGGAGGAGGTTGAGCGCGCGCACGTTCTCCTGGTCCTCCGGGAGACAGGGGGAAACAAGAGGTTGGCCGCTTCCATTCTCGGGATTGACCGGAGCACGCTTTACCGAAGATTGGAGCGATACAAAAAGCCAGGGGATGATTGATTGTGCGACATGTGGTGAATCAAACGTTTTTTGACAAATCCCCGGAAATCCCTGAGCAGACCCGGAAACATTCGATTTTTGGCGGGTGATTATTGCAACATCGTTGAAAAGCCGCACCCTGAAGGGTATTCCGAGATGGGATAATAAATCCTTATATTTCAATAGATTAAATATACTTCCTCCCATCCGATGAGTTTGGCATCGCTCTTGCTTTGATAATTGGAGGTGGTAATTTGCGCTCTCATCGGAAGGCGAAAGGCTGCGGTGTAGACAATTTGAAGAACGACCTTGGAGATCGAGGGATTTTATGAATCCCTTCGTAGGTTAAATTGGAGAAGGTCCAAGGCAGAGGAGAAGCCGAGACCCGGCTTTCTGTGGAACCACCGGAAAAGGGACCGGAATCACCCCAACCACGGCAACCGCTTCCAACGGTTCGAGGCTGGGTTCTCGGCCCTCTGCTTCCTCATCATCGGTTGAAGGCTCAAGGGGAACGTTTCATCCAACGGCGGGGTTTCGATAAATCCCGCCTTCTCAAAGGGAGGGAGGTAAAAGGGGAAACATCTGTTCATCGGGAGAGTTGGTTCGGGGAGTATGAAATCCAGACATCAAGAGGGAGGTCCCGTATGACCCGGAAAATTTCCTTAGGATTGATTGCCTTTGCGTTGATGGTGGCGCTCGTCGTCCCCGCAACGGCACAGGTGGATTTCAAGTTCGGCGGTTGGTTCCGCTTTCGCGGCATCGCCTCCAACAACCAGGACCGGTTGGATACGGTCAAGGGCGCTCCCGGCGATCTCGGCCGGGATGAGTGGCGGTACTACGATCATGTCTTCCGTCCCTACATCGTCTCGACGATGGGAGACAAGGCCCGGATGTTCTTCCAGTTGGACATCGGGAACTTTAACCAGATTGGCGGTGACGACGGCGTAAACTTCGGGACGGGATTCCTGGCAATCGCGGGCCGGACCGATGTGGATGTCGTCGTGTACAACCTCCAGGTGAAGCTCCCCATGGTGCCGGGTCCCTGGTTCATCAAGTTTGGCCGCGACAACGTCTTCCTGCCCCGCGGGCTGGTGGGCCGTCTGCCCAACCTGCGTGAGTTCGGCATCCAGCTCTTTGGAACGGTCGGCATTTTCAAGCCCCGGTTCGAGGTCTACAAGCGGGACGAGACCTCCTCGGGCACGCTCGGTCTGGACTTCGCCGATGACGACGACGTCTACATCGGCAAGCTGCCGTTCTCGCCCATGAAGGGCGTTCGGATCATGCCGTACGTGGTGTTCCACGAGCAAAACCGGACGGCCACGCGGTCCGAGAAGATCACGTCGTGGTATCCGGCGATTTCGGGTTCGGCCCGCTACAAGAACTTCAGCGGGAAGGCCGACTTCGTGTACCAGAGCGGCGAAATCGATCGCGTCGCCACGGACGCCACGGCCGACATCGACGTCAGCGCCTATGTGCTCTGGCTGCAGGGTGGTGTGACGCTGGGCGCCGCGAACCTGTCGGTGAACTATGTGATGTCCTCGGGCGACACCAACCAGAACGATAGCAATGAGGACCAGTTCTTCGCGGTCGGCTGCTCGCCGATCACCGGGGAGAGCGGGTGCGACGCGCGTTCCAAGGGCCCGACGGACCTCTGGTTCGGCGATAAGTACAACGACACCTTGACGGTCGGCGCGCGGAACATCGGCGGGAACACCGGCGGAACGGGTGGCCGGTACTCGCGTGGCAACGGCGTCTCGGTGGTGTCCTTTGACGGTTCCTACCGGGTGCTGAAAAGCCTTCTCGTTCAGGGAACGGTCGGGGCCATCTAATCGGCGCACTCCCGTCCGGACCTGACGGCGACGGGGACCACGCCTTTCAAGAGTAATCGTTACATCGACACGGAACTCGATTTCAGCGCGACCTGGACGCTTTACAAGGGCGTTTCGGTGACCGGTGGATTTGATTACCTGATCGCCGGCGACTACGGCGAGCTGCGGACGCCGGTGGCGAATGACCTCCAGGTGGCTGGTGGAACCAACCGGGCGGTCAACAACAACGACAACTCCTGGCAGGCGATTTGGAAGCTTCAGTGGTTCTTCTAAACCACGTGTAAGTCTGCCTCATAAAAAAAAACCGGAGCGGCCTGGCTGGCCGCTCCGGTTTTTTTGTCCGCCATCCGGCTTCCTCCACTTCGGGGCGCCCGCGAGCGGAGCCGGGGGTCTACGCGGGCGGGGCGACCACCGGATTCACGAGGCAACCCACCCCTTCGACTTCGCACTCCACGACATCTCCGGGTTTCAGAAACCGGGGAGGGTCCAGCCCGAATCCGCAACCCTCGGGCGTCCCCGTCGCGAGGATGTCTCCGGCCTCGAAGGAGACGCCCTGCGAAAAGACGGATACGCAGGTCGGGATGTCGAAAATAAAATCCGAAGTGTTGGCGTCCTGGCGGGTCTCCCCGTTGACGCGGCAGGCGACGTTCAGTGAATGCGGATTGGGGATCTCGTCTTTCGTCACAATCCAGGGACCGATGGGGAAGGAGGCGTCCAGGGACTTTCCGAGAAACCACTGGTTGTGTCTGTGCTGGAGGTCCCGGGCCGAGATATCGTTGCAGACCGTATAGCCGAAAACATGGTCGAAGACCTTCTCGGGCGGAATCGCCCGCCCGCCGCGGCCCATGACAACGGCCAGCTCCACCTCGTAGTCCAGCTCATTCGTGACGGCGTGGTGGATGACGCCCTCCCGGTGTCCGATGAGGCTGGTGGCCGCCTTGGTGAAATAGATGGGGTGCTCGATGACGGAGGAGCCGATCTCCGGGCCATAGACCCGGGCGCCCTCGTCGGCGTGAGCCTGATAGTTGCGGCCGAGCATGACCGGGTTCTTTCCGGGCCGGGGAATCGGCGGAAGGAAAGGGATCTTATGCACCGGTTGTCGGGCGGAATCGGCAATCCGATCCCGGAAGTCGTCCAATTTCTCTTCCAGCGCGCGGAGCGGGCCTTCCCACCGGTCCCACGCGCCGATCATTCCCTTCAGGTCCGGAAGGGCTCCAGGAACAGACGCGCCCAGGTCCGCCCCCGCCTCCTCCAGACAAGCCTGAATGTCATACACCGTTCCCTGAACATGAAGACCCACTTTCTCCCCGCCGTCCGTTTTGTAGGTCAGAAGCTGCATGTTTCTCCCCTTGCCAATGGATTGGAGCTGATTGGGCGACCGCCGCGGCTCTTGGTGCGCGGACGGTCCGGGACGTGTTGCGAAACCTTCAATATAATCGTGAATGTCCCCGGAGTCACGCGGTTCGCCGCGGGGTGAAAACCCGGCCCGGCCGCCGAAGCCCGGGTTTGAGCCGGGCGCCGGGATGGATTAGAATCGGCGCGTAACGAGACATCTCTCCCTTTCGAATTTCCCTCTATTCGGAACGATGCGGTGCGGAAGCTCGATTATCAGGCCCTGGGTTTTCGCTCGGGCCTCGAAGTCCATTATCAACTCCTGACGGATCGGAAGCTTTTCTGCCGATGCCCGGCGGGCCGGTATTCGCCGCGTTACGACGCCGAGCTCCTTCGCCACATGCGGCCGACCCTGTCGGAGCTGGGCGAATACGACGGCACCGCCCTCATGGAGTTCAAGACCCGCAAGGAGGTTGTCTATCAGGTCCGCAACGACACGGTTTGCACCTATGAGATGGACGACACGCCCCCGTTTCCGCCGGACCCCGAGACGATCGATATCGTCCTGGAGATGGCGTTGCTGTTCCGCTCCAGCATCGTGGGGGAAATTCACATCACCCGGAAACAGTACCTGGACGGGAGCATTCCGACCGGCTTTCAGCGAACCGCCATCATCGGCGTGGAAGGAGAAATCCCCCTGGCGGACCGCACGGTTCCGGTGGTTCAGGTGAGCATCGAGGAGGACTCCTGCCGAGAGGTGAGGGACGAGGGTCACCGGATCACGTTCCGCACGGACCGGCTGGGCATGCCCCTGTTCGAGGTGGTCACCTATCCGGAGATGCGGACCCCCGGGGAGGTGGCCGAGGTGGGGTGGCGCATCGGGCAAATCCTCCGCTCGACGGGAAAGGTCCGGCGGGGAATCGGCTCGGTCCGCCAGGACGTGAACGTGAGCATCGACGGAGCGCCCCGGATCGAGATCAAGGGCGTCCCGCGGGTAAGGGCCTTCGTGCCGCTGACCCACAACGAGGCCCTCCGCCAGAAGGGGCTCCTGGAGATCCGCGAGGAGCTGAAACGCCGCGGCATCGGGGCCGAGGACATTTCCGCCCGCGCCGCCCCGGCGCCGGCCGCCTCATTGGATCATCCCATCCTGCGAAAGGCCCGCGCGGCGGGTCGGGCGGTGTGGGCCGTTCGGGTTCCGCGCTTTGCGGGCATCCTCGACCGGTCCCTTCAGGAGGGTCCCGGCGGCGAGAGCGTGCCCTTCCTGCGGGACGTGGCGGGACGGGTCCGGGTCATCGCCTGCCTCGACCAGCCGCCTGTCCTGTTCTGCCGGGAGGCCTCCGACCCGCGCCATCCGGAGCGGCTGAGCCTCGGCGCCTGGGATGCGGCGGCCGAAGTCACGGGGGCCGATTCAGCCGACGCCCTCCTGATCGTCTGGGGGCCGGAGGAAGATGTCAAAACGGCCGTCCGGGAGATCGAGACCCGCTGCCGGGAGGCGGCCGTGGGAATCCCAATGGAAACGCGCCAGGCGCTGAAAGACGGCACGACCGATTTCGAGCGGGTCCTTCCCGGACCGGACCGGATGTATCCCGATACGGACCTTCCGCTGATTCCCGTCGAGGAAGAGCGAATCGCCCGGATCGAAGCCGCCCTGGGAGCGGGAGGCCCGCTACCGGGCCTGGGGGCTGCCGCCGGACGTCATCGAGGCCCTCGCCTTCTCGACGCGGGGGAACCTGTTGGACCGGATCATGGAGGAGACGGGCGTCCCGCCTCTCCTCGCGGGGATCACGCTGGTCCACGATTGGAAGGCCCTGGCGGCCGGGGGAAGAGGGGAAGGGGCAGGGGGCGGGGCCGACCTGACAACCTGCGGCGATGAGCAATGGGTGGACCTCTTCCGGGCCTACCGAGACGGCCGGTTCGGCCGGGAGGCGATCCCGCGCCTTCTGGAAAGGCTGGCCAGCTCTCCCGGTCTGACAGTGGACGCGGCGCTGAACGGCGCGGGTTTGTCTCCCCTGACGGACGAGGAGATGCGGGAGACCATCGATGAGGTCATTGCCTCACGTGGGAAGGCCCCCATGCACAACCCCGCCGATGAGAACCGCGTCGCTTACCTCATGGGATTCGTGATGAAGCGGGTGCGGGGCCGGAGGGAGGGACGGGAGATTCGGGCCATGCTCGAAGAACGGTGGGAGGCCGCGCGGCCGGCTGACCCGACCACCTGAACGACAGTCAGTGCGGAAGTGATGGGGGAGGGTGCGGAGCCCCTCCCCTACATCTGTGGAAGGATTCTACGCTACCAGAATGTAGGGGCCGGGCGCCGTACCAGCCCCTCGGACGAATGGTTCAGCAAGTCATTTTCCATTGAAATCCGCTTTTTACTAACACAATCGTCGAGACGAGTCAGCGCGCAGGCCGCTATTTCCAATACCGGCCGAGGAACTCGTCCACCTCGGGGAGGCCGCCCTGGAGGATGACGTAGCCGTTGGGGGGCTCCCGGTCGGTGATCTCGTCCGAAACCGGGGTGAGCATGATTCGTTTCACTTCCTCCGGGTCGTCCGTTTGGCCGAGCGCCCAGCCGAGCTTCACGTAGGCCACTTCGGGGAGCATGTTGCCGAGCGGGATCACCCCCCGCTCCAGGATGTCGCGCCCCGAGTCGTAGACGTACATCTGTGTGTATCCCCAAAGGGTCTGGACGGTCATGAACACCGGGATTCCCGCGTCCCGGGCCTTCTCCAAGGCGGGGTAAAGGGGCTTATTGACGTGTCCCAACCCCGTGCCGGCGATGACGATGCCCTTGTATCCATTGTCGATGAAGGCCTCGAGCACGTCGGGATGCATGTTGGGGTAGTAGTAGAGGATGGCGACCCGCTCCTCGAACCGGGTCTCGACGCGGACCTTCCGGTCCTCCCTCCTCGGCCGCCAGTCGGTCTTGATGGACGTCAGGACGTCACGCTCGATTTTGGCCAGGGGCGTGTCGCCGAGTGTCCGGAAGGTCGAGCGGTAGCTGCTGTGCATCTTCCGGACCCGGACCCCCCGGTGGAGCAGGGCGTAGGCGTCGCTGGTGGGGCCGAACATACAGACCATGACCTCCGCGATCTTTCCCCGGGCGGCGGCGTGGGTGGCGTGAATGAGGTTGAGGGCCGCGTCCGAGCTCGGCCGGTCGCTCGATCTCTGCGAGCCGACCAGGACGATGGGGACCGGCGGGTCCTGGACCATGAAGGTCAGGGCCGCCGCCGTGTAGTGCATCGTGTCGGTGCCGTGTCCGACGACGATCCCGTCCACCCCGTGTGTGATCTCCCGCTCGATGGCGCGCGCCGTCCCGATCCAGTGCTCGGGCCTGATGTTCTCGCTGAATACGCCGTACAGCTTGATGGTCTTGAGGTTGCAGATGTCGGCCAGCTCCGGAACGGCTCCGTAGAGCTCCCCCGGCGAGAAGGCCGGGATGACGGCCCCGGTCCGGTAGTCCAGCCGGCTGGCGATCGTCCCGCCCGTCCCGAGGAGCGTCACGTCGGGCTTCGACGGGTCGGTCGGGAACTCTTTCTCGGGGATCTGGTAGTGGGCTTCCCGGTAACCGACCTCCCGCAGGTCCAGGAGGCTTTCGGCCGAGACGCCGACGTTGTATCCGGTGGGGAGCTTCAGGACGATGTGCCGATCGTCGGCCTGTTCGGCGCGGGGCAGGATGATCCCGTGAAACTTCCCGCGCTTGGTCTCGGCTTCGACCTCGCTCCACACTCGCACGCCGAAGGACTTCAACGCCTCCAGGGCGCGTCCCCGATACCCTTTGAGCGGATCAGGCGGTGTCGCGTTCATACCTTCTCCCGTCCACCTCCCAGGGGGGGCTTTTTTGAAAAACCGCCCCCCCTGGACCCCCCCGAAAAACTTTCGGCGGCCAAGCCTCTGGCTTTAGCCTTACCGGGGCGGGTGTTGGATTGGCTGTACCGGTCGGCTGTGGCCCTTGATGGCTTGTGTCTTTGGCCGGATGCCCGTCTGCCTAGGGCAGCCGCAGCATCCGGCCAAAGCGTCAGTTTTTGCGATAGTGTGCAAAGCACACTATCGCCTAATGACGTTGGGGCGGCCACTCGGTGTCTGGATTTCCGCACTCGTGCGCTTACCTTTTGAGACGAACCGGACAACCGTGCGCCAGAGGAGATTGTAATAAGCACAACCCCTCCATCCGCAGCTTGGCCGGCGCGCAAGCGCCCAGTTTGGTCGGCACGCAAGCGCCCCCCCCGCATCAAGGCCCTCGTGATGTGTGGCCTTCAATCAACACCGCCAGGACCCGCTCGTTCTCCTCGCGCGTTCCGATTGAGATACGGACCGTTCCGGGCGCCCCGAATCCCTTTCCGGCGCGGGCCAGGATCCCCCGGTCCAGGAGCCTTTCGAACACCGCGTCGGCCTCATCCTGTCCGCCGATCTCGATCAGAATGAAATTGGTCTGCGACGGGACGTATCGAAGACCCCGCTCTCTGATCTCGGCTTCGATGTATCTGCGCTCCCCGATGATGAACGCGCGGCTCTTTTGATAGTGTTCCTCATCCTCCAGCGCCGCTTGGGCCGCCGCCTGGGCGACCCGGTTGACGTTGAAGAACTCCTTGGCGCGGAACAGGTGGGCGATCACCTCGGGATCGCCCAGGAGGTAGCCCACGCGCAACCCCGCCAGCGCGTAGACCTTGGAGAAGGTCTTGACGATCAGCAGATGCGGGGCGTCCCCCCTCCGGAGCCGGCCCACGGTGTCGGCATAGGGGACCTCGTCCTCCACAAAATCCCGGTAGGCCTCATCGGAAATGACGACGGCGCGCGCGGGAACGGCCGCGGCGATCCGCTCGAAGTCCTCCGGGGCCAGCATCGTCGCGGTCGGGTTGTTGGGATTGCAGAGATAAAGGAGCTTCGTCCGGTCCGTGATTCGGGACAGGACGTCGTCCACGTCGATGGCGTGGTCCTTCAGCGGACTGAGGATCACTTGCGCCCCCGCCACCTGGGCGGTGACCACATACGTCGAGAAGGCCGGCCAGGGGATGAGGACCTCGTCCTCTTCGTTGAGGAGGGCGCGGGAAAAGACCGAAATGACCTCATCGCCCCCGTTGCCCACGAAGACGTGCCCGGCCGTCAGGCCGTGATGAGCTCCGATGGCCTCCCGAAGCTCTCGGCTCATCGGGTCGGGATAGCGGTTGGGCTCCTGGAGCGCCCGCCCGGCCGCCGCGACGGCCGCCGGGGATGGGGCCATCGGGTTCTCGTTGGTCCCGATGCGGGCCACCTCCCGGCCGGACCTTCGCTTCACCTCCGCCGCGTCGGCAATCGGCGCCAGCGGGGAAAGGGACTCCATGCCTCTGCGCAGGATTTCGCCGACGGGACTTTTCGTTTCGCTCATTTCCGGTTCATTCCATTGTGGGAGGAGAAGTCAATAACCGCAGAACGGCGGCGGCACCCCGGACGATCTCTTCGATGGGGACGAATTCTTCCTTGGAGTGGGCGAGGCCCAGGTCGCCCGGTCCGAAGACCACGGTGGGGATCTTCTCCGCGAAATACCCGGCGTCCGTCCACGCCCCCATGACGTTTCTGGCGGGCGGCTTGCCGAGCGCGGCCTCCACGGCGGCGGCGAGTCCCGACACCAGGGGATGATCCGGATCGATTTCCATGGGTTGGCGGACGACGCCCAGCCGGGCCTCGGCCTTCAGGTCCGGGTCGACCCCCGAGAGGCGACGCAGGATATCACGAATTTCCGCGAAAATTCCCTCGGCCTCCTCCCGCAAACACATCCTCACCTCCAGGGTCAGGCGGCAATGGTCGGGGACCGTGCTGACGCCCGAGCCCCCCTCGATGACGCCCATGTGGATCATGGGGTGATCGAGCAGCGGATGGACGCGCTCCCTCAAAGACGGTTTCAATCCCTCGACGGCCCGGATGACCTCGGCCATCTTGGCGATGGCGTCTATTCCCTGTTCGGGAACGCTGCCGTGGACCGCCCTGCCGAACGTCTCGATCTCGATCCAGCAGAAGCCTTTATGCGCCAGGACCAGGTCCAGACCGGTCGGCTCCCCGATGATGCAAAAATCCCCCTGAAGCGTTTTTAAAATGCTTCGCGCCCCGACGCTCTGGTCTTCCTCGTCGCTGACGGCGGCGATCGTCACGTTCGCTGGAAGCGGCTCCTCCATCTTCCGCGCGGCGTGGAGGGCGGCCAGGAACATCACCAACTGGCCCTTGGCGTCGAGGGACCCCCGGCCGAAGACCCGACCGTCCCGGACGGCGGGATCGAAGGGGGCCTCCATGCCCGCCACCCCGACGGTGTCCAGGTGAGAGCAGAGAACGATCTCCGGACCGGGCCGCGCCCCCCGCCCCTCTCCCGGCCAACGGCCCATGACGTTCGGCCGCCGGTCGGCCTCCTCTCCCGCCTCATCGGCGGGCGTGATCTCGACTTCGGCCCCGAGGTCCATCATGGCCTCGGCCAACCGGGCCGCGATCCGGGATTCTCCGGGCGGTCCCGGGCCATCCGAAGCCGCGGCCCCCTGGGAGGTCATCGGGTTGACGCTGTTGATCCGGACCAAATCGGTCAGGAGTCCGACGGTGTAATCCGGATCGATCGGCGGAAGCTTAGGACTCACCGGGCGCGTTCCCCCGCCGGTCTCTTCTCGGACCGGGGAGAGTCGATTCGGGTCTCAGAGCATGCCCAGCGCTTGCAGGGCGGCTTTCACGCCCGCGCGCTGCTCGTCCGTGAGGGGCGGCAACGGTTTGCGGGCGGCGCCGCAGGGGATGCCCAGCATGGCCAGCGCTTCCTTGGCGGGCGCGACGTATCCGGGGTCGTACTCGAGGAAGCGGTTGAGGACCTGGACCTTCATGTGGAGCTCGCGGGCTTCTTCGTGACGGCCCGCGAGGAAGTGGTCGTAGATGTCCGCCATCTGCCGGGGGATGACACAGGAGGCCGTGGAGAATATCCCCCGCGAGCCTACGCAGAGGGCCGGGTAGAACTGGCTGTCGATCCCGGTGTTCACGGACACCCGGCCGCGGGTGATCCGGAGGGTCTCGACAAGCTGCCCCATGTCGTCCTGACTCAGCTTTCCGCCGATGATGTTCCGGTGCTCCATGATTTCCGCCATGAGAGACGGCGACATGGGATTGCCCGTGTAAAGCGGATTGTTGTAAATCACGACCGGAATGTCCAGGGCTTCGGCCACGTCGAAGAAGTGCCGCTTCAGCCCCTCCTCGGGAATCTTGAAGTAGTAGGTCGGGGTGAGGATGACGGCCGCCGCGCCCGCATCCTGGGCGTCCTGGGACAGAAAGACGGCTTCCCGCGTGCTGCATCCCGCCGTTCCGGCGATGATCGGGATCCGGCCGGCCGCCTGGTCCGTGATGACGGCATTGGCCGCTTTTCTCTCTTCCCGGGTCATGTGGGGGAACTCGCCCGTCCCGCCCGTGGACATGATGGCGTGGACGCCGTTCTCGATGACGTACTCTGTCTGCTTGCGGAGCGCCCCCTCGTCGAGCGTCTCATCCCCTTGGAAGGACGTCACGATGGCTGAATAAACGCCCCGAAGTGTTTCCGCGCTCAGCATGGCAACTCACTCCCTTTGTCTTGCTTTGAACCTCGAATCTCTTTCTTCCGGCCCAATCGACCGGCGGCATCGGAATGCCCGCGCGGAGAAGACCCGGGGGTCCCTACGACTTCGAGACGGATTGCATCGCCCTCCGGACGAATTCGGCCCCCTTTTGGATGTGCTGGCCCAGCAGGCGGCCGGCGGTCTCGGCGTCGCGGTCCCGGACGGCCTGAACGATCACCGCATGGTCCTGTCCGAGGAACGAGATCGGACGTTTCTCATGCTGATCCATACTGGCGGCGATGCACAGACGGACCTGCGACTGGAGAGCGGACCAGTTATTCAGAACCCGCCGATGCCGGGCGAGATGGAACAGCCGGCCGTGGAACTCCATGTCCAGCTCGACAAGCTGGCTGACATTTTTTCCCGGCGCAACGACATTGAATCGTTCTCCGATGGCGCCGAGCGAGTCGACCTCCTCATCGGAGGCCAGCCGCACGACCCGCTGAATCGCCAGGACCTCCAGGGTTTCGCGCAGGCTGTAGATCTCTTCCACGTCCACTTCCGTGGGCTTGAGGACGAAGGTCCCCCGATGGGCGTTGATGAGCACCAGGCCCTCGGCCGCCAGAAGGCGAAGGGCCTCCCGGATGGGGCCGCGGCTGACGCGCAACTGCTCGGCCAGCTCGGTCTCCACCAGCCGTTGGCCCATCTCCAAATCCCGGTTCAAGATGGCGGTCCGGATGGCCCCCACCACGTTTTCTGAAAGCAGCTTTTTCTGCAAAGGTTGCAAAGTGGCCAAAGTCACGACACTCCTTTTCCCCTTGCGGAGGGTATGGAAAACCCCCGGAATTCACTTGGGAGATATCGGATTTCCCTCTTTGATGTTCGTTTCCATCGCTCATCGAAAAGAGAAAATCAATACCGATCTGAGGATGGCGTCATGCATGGGTGATGCCGCTTCAAAGAGGTTTTGTGTCCAGAATCACGCTGGATGGCTCCGTCATCTTATACCACCCCGGCGGAGATTTCCCCTTGTAGGCAGTCTTGATTCGGGCGTGGTCCCGCGGAACCATTGACTCCGCTAGCCAAGGCCGGTAATCACCCCCGCCCCGGCAACGGTCAAAAGCGCCCCCACGATCAGACGCGGCGTGATCCGCTCCAGTTTTCTGAACGCCAAGGCCATCATGATTAGCACGAAGAGGGGATAAGTCAAAACGAGCGGCGCCACGAGCGAAACCGGCCCTTTGCTCAGGGCCACGAAGTAGAGATAGACCGCCAGGGCGTAAATGAGGCCCGTGAGGATAAATTGAACCCCGCCCAGGCGATGGCGGCTGAATCGTTGCGCGCGGGGAATAAGCCCGATGCAGGCCAGGAGGACAAACATGCCGCCGATCGAGGAGAACAACATACCCATCACCGGGGAAGGAAGATAGTGGAGACCGGTTTTCCTGAGGATGGGGGTGACGCCGAAGCAGACGGCCGTCAGGATGGGCCAGAGCAGTTTCCTGAAGGACATCCTCCCCTCCCCGTCAACCTTTTCCAGGCTGATGCTCACGACCCCCAGAACAATCAGGACCGTCCCGCAAAGCACGAAGAATCCCGGCCGCTCCCCCAGGAACAGGATGGCGATGCCGACGCTGATCATCGGCGACATGCCCAGGACCGCCGCCGTCCGCGCGACGCCCACACGCTCGAAGGCCTTGAAAATCGCGATGTAGCCGAAACCGGGATAGAACACCCCCGCCACAACGAACCAGGAGATCCCCGCGAGGTTGACGGCCACCCAGGACCCGGATCCCAGGGCGATCAGGGCAAATAAAACCAGTCCGGCGAGCGTGCCCAACAGTGCTCCCGTGTAGGGCGTGGAATGACGGACGGCAAGCCGGCCGAGGATGTCTCCGACGGCGAATATGATCGCCACGATAACCGCCAGGGTTTGCGCGAGATCCAAGAAGCTCATCATGGAATGTCCAGTCTCCGAAAACCGGCCTCTCCGCCTTCCGGGCGCCCGGGCGAGGGGGGAGGCGGATGTGCGCGCCCTACCCGAGCGTTGTGATGACCACCGCTCCGCAGACGATCAAGACCGCGCCGCCCGCGAGCCGCGGCGCGAGCCGTTCAAATTGCCGAAGGAAAAAGTGAACCAGGACGAGCAGCATCAGCGTATGCGTGAAAAGGAGAGGCACAACGATCGAAACATCCCCCTTTTCGAGGGCCGAGAAATACGTATAAACACCCAGGGCGAAGAGGGCTCCGGAGATGGTATAGAGCCCGATCCCTCTTCGGTTGCCGTTGAACCGCCGCCCGGCCGGGAAAAACCCCGCGCAGGCCAGCAGACAAACCGTTCCGGACAAGGAGGAAATGGCCATGCCGACCATCGGGGAGGGGATGTGATTCAAACCCGACTTCCTGAGTACGGGCGCGAGGCCGAACAAGAACGCCGTTAAGAACGGGTAGCCCAAGCTCTTCCACTTGACGGGGCCTTCCGTTCCTTCCTCCAGACTGACGCAGACAACCCCCAGGACAATCAACAGCGTGCCGCCGAGCACAAACCAGGTCGGCTGCTCGCCGAGGAAGAGGATGGCGATGGCCACACTGAAAAACGGGCCGGTCCCCAGGATTGCGGCCGAGCGGCCGACCCCGGCCTTCTCGAACGCCTTCAACAGGATAATGAATCCGAACGCGGGGTGAATCAGTCCCGCAAAAAAGAACCACACCACACCCGGCAGGTTGAGCGGGACGGTCGAAGGGATCGCCAGCCATGCGGCGCCGAACACGACGCACCCCACGGCCGCCGACATGAGCCCCCCATGTACGGCGGCGCGTGCCGGATGGCGAGCCGCCCGACAAAATCCCCCGTGGCGAAGAGGACAGCCGTGACCAAGGCGAGGATTTCGGCGATGAACAGGAGACTCATCGGATTCTCACAGGCTGCTGAAGGTGCGGAGCGCCGCTCATGATCAAGCGGCGTCTCCCGACGCGCGATGGAAGCCGGAGAGAATCAGGCCCGTCCGCTTTCGGGAAGCCGGGGCAACCGCAAGGCCGCGCGGTCGGCCCTGTTGGATTTCACCCATACTGAATGAAGCAGGCCGGTCCGAACAAGAGGACGCGGGCCGGCCATTTCCGAAGACTAAGCCACATCCACGCCGAGCTCGGCGAGAAACCTCCTGTATTCGAGGGCGATGGCGTCCGGCCCCTTCACGTGGAGCTCCTCCCGCAGGTCCAGCGGAAGGGCCTCGGGCCGCTGACGCTCGACGATGGCCTGGTCCTGTTCGAGGATGAGCTTGTAGAGGTTCTCCTGCCCCTCGCCCTCTCCCTTGTCCGCGTCGGGGTCATAGTTCCGGGCGATCAGGAAGAACCAGGTGCACTCCTTCTCGGTGTGCGGCGTGCAGAGAAAGACGAGCACCTCCTGACGATCGGCCCCCTCCTGCTCCTTCCAGTTGTAAATCGAAAAGGGGCGGGCCAGCCTGTAGTTCCGCCGGTGGGCCACCGGATGAATCCGGTCCGGCAGGCAATCGCAGTGGAAGCGAAGCTCCTCGCCGTGCCGTTCAATGTGCATCTCGGGCGTCAGCGGGAGGTCCCGGGTTCCCAGGATGTCTTCATGAACCCAGGAAAAATGTCCGAGATCGATGAAGTTCTCGATTCCCCGCGCCGCACCGCACTTCCAGAGACCCCTGTCGCGGATAACGATGTGGTAGTTCGGGTCTTCATAGGCCGGGTATTCGGGGACGGGCGCGCGGGGCTCATCGGACAGGCAGACCCAAACGATGCCGTATCGCTCGCGGGCCGGATAGCGGGTCAGGCAGGCCCTTTTGGGGATGGGGTGCTCCGGGGGAATCGAGGGAATTCGGGTGCATTCGCCCTCGCGGTTGTAGGACCAGCCGTGGTAGGCGCAGATGATCTCCTCCCCCTCGATCCACCCCAAGGAGAGGGGGGTTCCCCGGTGGACGCACAGGTCGGCGAAGGCTTGGACTTCTTTCCCCAGCCGGCAGACAATGATCTCCTCTCCGAGGAGCGTAAGAGGGACCGGCTTGTCGGTCACCTCATGGGCGTAGGCCACCGGATGCCAGAATTGCGCCAACGCCGGCCAGACGGCGATTTCGTTTATTGGTGCGGAGGTCCGCGCCATCCTTTGTGCTCCCGTTTCCGTGAAACCGGGCAGGCCTAATCCACCTCGTCGTCGCTCATCCCGGTTCTGCCGGCGGGGCGGACCTGGGACCAGTCGAGCACCACGTCCCGGATGAAGGTGTCCCGGACGCTGGGCAGGGGCTCGATGGTCATGTCCTCCCGTCCCGCGATTTCGGTGCAGGCCAGGCGGGTTTTTCCGTTGACCTTGACGTGGCAGGCGACGCACTTGCCGACCCGGCAGGAGCCGTAATAACAAACCGAGGGATCCAGCTCCTCGTAGATGTAGGCCAGGACGTTGAGGAGGCTCCAGCCTTCCTCGATGGGCACCTGGAAGTCGTCGTAGTAGGGTTCCTTATCGGCATCCGGATTATACCGCTCGAGTTTCACCGTGTAAGTCTTCGCCATGGTCTCCTCACTCCGCGTCCCAGTATTTGTACACCTTGCGCGGCAGCTCCATCGTTGTGACGACGACGGGCTCCGTCCGGAAATTCATCTGCTCGCCTTCCTGATAGACGATGATGTTCTTCAACCAGTTCACGCCGTCGGTGTCATTGAAGTCCCGCCGGAACATGGCGCCCCGGCTCTCCTCGCGCATCAGGCTCGCCTTGCCGACCATCTCCATGACGGTCAGGAGGTTCTCCGTCTGGAGGGCCTCGATCCACTCCATGTTGTATTGTCGCAGGTCCGGGTTTTTGGTGCGGACGGTTTTTTCCTGTTTCTGCAGCTCCTCGACCCTCTCGAGGGTGCTCTTGAGATTGTCCCCGTCCCGCACGGCGTTCAGGTAGAGGTGAGAGAGCCGGCGGGTCTCCTTGCGGATCTCGATGGGGCTCGCGCCGGACTTGCGGTTCAGCGGCGCCCGGATTTTCTCGGCGAACACCGCGGCCTGTTCGGCGTCCACTTCCGCGCGGCCGTGCTCTTTCACGAATTTGGCCGTCGCTTCACCGGCCCTGGGCCCGAGGACCTGGGTCATCGTCAGGGCGTTGCCCGACACCCGGTTGCTCCCGTGCGTGCCGGCGGTCCCTTCTCCCGCCGCGTAGAGACCGGGGAGGTTGGTCTCGCAGTCCTCGGTGATCTTGATCCCCCCGTTCCAGAAGTGGCAAGCCGGGGCGCACTCGATGGCGTCCTGGGAAAGGTCGGGCAGGAACTCCTTCATCTTGAAGGCCCCGTAGCGCCACTTCGCGATCATCTTCGGCAGCCACTGCGAGCCTCGCTCCAGGATGTTTCGGGGAATATGCTTGAGCGAGAGATAGGTCCCGTCGTTGGGGCTTCCGCGTCCTTCGAGGACCTCCATCATTTGGGCGATGGCGTTGACGTCCCGCGTGCTCTTCGTCATGCGCAGCCGGTCCCACTTGATCATGTACTCCTGGCCCGCGCGGTTCAGGGCTTTGGCGTCGAGGAAGTGCGCCAGCAGGTAGGGGAAATCGATGCTGTTGACGGCGTCGGGCTTGATGAGGATGTAAGGCAGGAACATGGGGAACTCCATGTCCTGAAGCTCCGCCCCCGCCCGGTAGGCGGCGGCCAGGCCGTCCCCCGTCAGCTCTTCCGGCGCGGTGGTGTACCGGTACATCCGCATGGCCCCGCCCGTGCACAGGATCACCGCCGAAGCCTCGAAAGCGATGATCTTGCCGCGGCGGTAATCTAGCCCGATGGCCCCGACGCACCGGCCGCCGCTCGTTAGGATGTCGGTGAGCATGAAGGTCTCGACGAGCTGGATGCCGGGCCGTTTCTTGATTTCCTGGGTGAGGACCCGGGCGAACTCGGGGCCTTCGATCCAGATGCCGCGCGGGTACCGGTGGCCCGGCGCGTGGGTCAGGCGCTCGATGCGGATGCCCCAGTCGACCAGGTCCTTGATTCGCGGTCCGGCCTCTTCGGCGTGAACCTCGACGAGGCGTTGGTTGTTGATCCAGTCCCCCTCGTGGACCATGTCCTCAAAGAAGGTCTGAACGCTGTCGTCGGGATGGCCGGGCAGGTTGAAGAGCTTGATGCACGTCCGGCTGTCTACGTCGATGTCGGCGTCGGCCGTGAGGGTGGCGCCGCTTTTGCCGACGAATCCCTTGGTCACGCAGGTGACCGAGGCCCCCGCGTCGTGGGCCGAGATCGCCGCCCGGGCGCCGGCCCCTTCGGTTCCCGCAATCAATACGTCTGTCCGGATAACCTCGTCCACAATGTCCGCTAAATTAGGCATAACGCACTCCAAGTCCTGGGCACTTGCGTGCCGGCCAAGCTACGGGTGGAGGGGTTTTGCTCATGATAACTTCTCTGGCGCACGGCCCTCCGATTTGTCTTAAAAAGTTAAGTGGGCGATTGCGGTAAGCCGCCACCGAATGTCCGCATTCCCGCTTGTCTTTGGAAGGCGGCCAATTCTCTTCCGAGCGAAGGGCTAACCGGCCCGCAGGTTGGAGCCCAACCTCCATTTGTCTGACGCAGGCAGGTTTTTTGGCCGCGCCAAACAAACGCGCGAAGTGGAATCGTCCCTCCAAGCGCGGGTAAGGCCAAGCTTACAGCTTGGCCGCCGAACGTTTTCGAGAGGGGGGGTCCAGGGGGGGGGACAGTTTTCAAAATGTCCCCCCCCTGGCGCCTCGCTCAAACCACCCACAAATCACGCGGGCACCGGCTCAGGATCTCGCACCCATCCTCGATGACGAGGACATTGTCCTCGACGTGGAAGCAGCCATCGTCCCGCATCCAGCCGGGCTCGATGGTGATGGCCATTCCGGGCTCCAGGACCGTGTCGTCATAGGCCGCGACATGGGGCGGTTCGGTGATCATCGTCCCCAAGCCGTGGCCGATCCGTCCGCCGGCGAAGTTGATCTCGTTGTAGTCGTATCCCGCCTCCTCGAACAGCCGGTCGTTCAGCGCCTGGAGGTCGGAGCACCGGACGCCGGGCCGCACGGCCTCGACCGTCTTTCGCGTGACGCCGGTGATGAGGTCGTAGACCTTGCGCTGATCGTCCGTGGGCTCGCCCAGGAAGAGCATCCGCGTGTAGTCCGACCAGTAATCCCCCACGCAGCATCCTCCGTCCATCCAGAGAACGTCACCGGCCTGGAGCGTCCGTCCGGCCGGCCCCCCACAGGGGATGTCGTAGTTTTCGGGACCGGAGTTGATGAGGAACCAGGGCGAGCCGCCCCCGCGGCTCATGTGCATCCGGAGGAACCGATCGACGATCTCGGTCTCGGTCATGCCGGGGCGGACGGTCGGGAACAGGGCCTCGTAGACCTCGCCCGTGATGCGCCCGGCTTCGCGCAGACGCGCGGCCTCGGCGGGTGATTTCACCATCCGGCAGCCCCAGATCACCCCCGAGCCGTCGGTCAGCGTCGCGCCCGGCAGGGCCTTTCCGAGGGCCTGGAAATCCTCCGCCGAGACGCCGAGACGCTGTTCGTAGCCCAACTCGCAGCCGACCTTCCCCGCGGCCGCCCCGAGGTCCTTCAACGCCCCGGCGATCATCCCGATGGGCGCGCCGCCCAGCGTGTCGTACACCCGAACGTCGTCCACGTAGGCGCTCCGGGCGGTCAGGTCCCGGAAGAATTGCTGAACGACGCAAACCGGCGCCCCCGACTCGGGAAGGATGAAGGTCGTCGGCCGGGAGAAGGAGAAGTCCGGGTTGCCGCCGCAGAAGTAAACGTAGTTGGCCCTCTCGGTGATGAGGAGGGCGTCGAGGCCGGCCTCGGCCATCCGCCTTTGGGCGTTCCCCCACCGGCTTTCGTACTCCGCCTTCGGGAATCGGTGATAGTCGAGCGCCATCTTTCCTCCCGTTTCGGTCAGGGGTTCGAGGTTCCGATGACGAGGACTTCACACTCCCGGCCGCCGAGCGCCCGAGCGCTGTGAAGCGTCTGGGCGTCGATGTAAAGGCTGTCCCCCTCCGAGAGAATCAGCGTCTTCTCCTCGTACACGAATTCCAGGTCCCCCTTCAGGATGAACAAAAACTCCTCGCCCGAATGATGAGCGGTGGGAATTTCAGGCAGGTCATGGGGGTAGATCAACAGGAAGGGGGCCATCCGTCTGCCCAGCCGGCTGGGCGAGAGCGAGTAATAGGTGTAGCCGAACTGCGTGTCAGTATGGGAGAGCGGTTTTCGGTCTCCCTTCCGGACGAGGGAGGGGTCCTCGCCGTTCTCTTCGCTGAACATGTCCGACAGGGATACGTTCAGGGCCGAGGAGATCCGGGTGTAAGTCGAGATGGGCGAGCTCACCTTGCCGTTCTCGATCTTCGACAGGACGCTCTTCGAAATGCCTGCGCGCTCGGCCAGTTGTTCGAGCGTGAAACGCCGGGCTTTGCGGAGATCGCGTATCCGCGTCCCCACCGTTTCCTCGATAGAGACTGTACCTTCCATGGCCTTCCCAGTCCGAGAGGATTCTTGGGAGTGGAATTTTATATCATGGGATGATACTTGCCGTGCGACCCGCTGTCAAACTGCATTTTAGGAATTTATCTGATAATGGACCGTGTTAATTTAAAAGGGAACACTGACCCCGGCGCCGCTTCTACATCAACGGCGCCGCGCGGAGACTTTGGCCTGCATTTCTCACCAACCATTGGACGCAAGGGATGGCAGAGGAGCGATGTCCGATAGCGGGTCCACCCATTCGCCGAGCGCGGGGTAGGCCGGGCATCCTGCCCGGCAAGGGTCGGGCGGGATGCCCGACCCACCTGATAAAAAACGGAAGGATGCGGGACATCGAGTCGCGGGGATCTTTCCTCAGGTGTTTGGCCTTTGTCGGGGCCGCGGTTGTGTTCGCCCTCATCCCCAAGGGTGCTTTGGGGGCATGCGTCCTGAACGTGGCCGAGCGCGTTCCGTGGATTCAGAGGGTTTCCTCGCACAGACCCGCGCCGGTCCCGCCGGGTCATCTTCGCGTCACCTACCTCGGCCATTCCAGCTTTCTGGTCGAGACGCCGGGGGGCGCCTCGATCGTCACGGATTACAACGACCAGGCTCCGCCCGCCTGGACACCCGACGCGGCGACGATGAGCAACGCCCACCACCTGCACAGCTCGGGCGCCATCGACCCGGCCGTCACCCATCCCTTGCGCGGCTGGGACCCCAAAGGGGGCGTCGCCCGTGTGGACGTGAGGATCAAGGACGCGAAGGTCTTCAACGTCGCGACGAACTTCAGCGACTTCGGCGGCGTCCGGACGAACGGCAATTCCATTTTCGTCGTGGAGGCGGCCGGGCTGTGCGTCGCCCACCTGGGCAATCTCAGACACCTCCTCGACAAGAAGACCCTCCGGGCCCTCGGACGGATCGATGTCCTCTTCATATCCGCCGACGGCTCCTGGACGCTCAATCACGCCGACGCCCTCCGGCTTATCCGGCAGATCGGTCCCGCCATCGTGATTCCAATGCAGTACGATTTCATGGGCCCGAGTGTTTTCGGCGCCCTCGCGGGACAAATGTTTCCGGTGAAGGTCCATGACAAGGACCACCTGCTCGTCAGCCGCAAGACCCTCCCGCGCCGTACGGAGGTCGTGTTCCTGCGGGGGCGGTGACACAGAGGGGGGTCCTGATGGCCTTTTTAAGGAGACGCGGCTTTGCCCCGATTCCTTGAAGCTTGTGCGGAGATGGTAAGACGGTCGTTTCATTTCATGGCCGCCCTGCCGCTGATCCTGTCGGCCGGGTCCGCCTGGGGGGCATGCGTGCTCAACATGGTGAAGGGCGAAACGCCGTCCGCCGGTCCGGGGATCGTGCGCGTTTCCGCTCACGGACTTCCCGCCGTCCCGTCGGGCTATTTGCGGGTGATATTCGCCGGACACTCCAGCTTTTTCTTCGAGACACCCGGCGGTGCCACCCTCTTCACGGACTACAACGCCCGGAATCTTCCACCGGCCCTGCCCGACATCGTGACCATGAGCAACCCGCATCCGACCCACAGCGTTCGGGGCCTGGACTCGGGCGGCGTCAAGGTCTTCCTCGGCTGGAATCCGAAAGGGGGGAAGGCCAAGGTGGATTTCCGGCTCAAAGACGCCCGGATTTTCAACATCCCGACGAATCCGACCGATATCGACGGCCAAAAATACTACATCAATTCCATCTTTGTGATTGAGGTCGCGGGATTGTGCGTCGCCCACCTGGGCAACCTGAATCACCTGCTCGGTCAAGAAACCCTCGATAGACTCGGCCGCATCGATGTCCTTTTCATCCCCATCGGCACGATCGGCGCGCTGAGCCCTCCGGACGCCATCAAGGTGATTCAGCAGGTCCGCCCGCCGCTGGTCATCCCCATGCATTTCGACACGACGGGCCCCAACGCCTTCGCGGCCCTCGCGAAGGATCTGTTTCCGCTCAAAATCTTCAACGGAAATCATATGATGCTCAACCGGAAAGATTTACCGAATAAGACGGAGATCATGTTTATGATCGTTGCGGGGGCGCCGGCCGGTGAATGATCTCAATCCGAAAGGCAGCCGGTGGCCGGAGAGCTTGTGGCGGGTTATGCGATCGCCCGAAGGGTTCAAACGAGTTCTGAAACGGTGGACCGGGTTCTGCGCCGTTTTCCCCCTGATTCTCATCGCGGAGTCCGCAGGGGGGGCCTGCGTCCTGGATGTCGCCGAAGGCAGCCGGTTGGACCCAAGCCTCTGGATTCAGCGGGTGTCCGCCCGGTCATCGCAGGTTCCAGCGGGTCATTTGCGAATCACCTTCAGCGGCCATTCGAGCTTCCTGATCGAAACGCCGGGCGGGGCTTCGATCTTCACCGATTACAACGCCCGGAACCTTCCGCCGGTCCGGCCCGACGCCGTGACGATGAGCAACCCGCATGACACGCACAGCGCCGAGTCCGCCGACTTCCCCCTGGTCCTGCGCGGGTGGAACCCCTCCCAGGGGTTGGGAACCCCTCGCGGGGGATCACCAAGGTGAACGTGAGGGTGAAGGACGCGCGCGTCTTCAACGTTCCCACGAACTTCATCGAGGCGGGCGGATTCCACACGAACACCAACTCCATCTTCGTCATCGAAGCCGCGGGACTCTGCGCCGCCCACCTGGGCAACCTGAATCACCCCCTGGAGAAGGAGACCCTGGCGAAGCTCGGCCGGATCGACATCCTCTTCATTTCCATCGACGGCAGGTGGACTTTGCAACACCCGGACACCATTCGCCTGATCCGCCGAATCGGCCCGAGCCTGGTGATTCCGATGCATTATGACGTGGCGCTGCCGGAGGAATTCTCGAGCCTCGCGAAGCGGTCGTTCTGTGTTAAGATTCTGAACAAAGGCGTTCTGCTCGTGAGCCGAAAAATCCTTCCGCGCGAGCCGGAAATTCTGTTCATGCGTGATGTGCGGCTGAACGAACCCTGACGGCCCAATTCAATGAGTGCAATGGGTCCAATGAGGCCGCGTTTCCCAATCTCACGGAATCCGGAGGCGAAAAGATGGCGTCCAACGCGCAAGACATTCACATCCCCTCAGGCGGCGCCCAGGTCCCCGCGCACCTGGTCCTTCCGGAAGGACCCGGACCGCACCCCGGCCTGCTGCTCATCGAGGAGATTTTCGGCGTCAACGGCCACATCCAGGACGTCTGCCGCCGGTACGCCGACCAGGGCTACGCGGTGATATCCGTCGAGCTTTTCCACCGCGAGACGGAGCCCCATACGCCCTACACCGAGTTCGATGTCGCACGCGATAAAAAATCCCGGCTGACGGACGCGGGTGTGGTGGCGGACATGCGGGCGGGCGTGGATCACCTGAAGGGCCTGAGCGAGGTGAACGGCGACAAGGTCGGGGTCCTCGGCTACTGCATGGGCGGGCGGATGTCCTACCTGGCCGCCACGAAGATGCCCGACCTCGCCGCCTGTGTGGTCTATTACGGCGGCGGAATCGTCAGCGACGACCTGAACGAGAGCACGCCGCCGGCCCCGGTCTCGATGACGGCGGACATCCAGTGCCCCGTGATGTGCCATTTCGGCGAGACGGATCACGCCATTCCGCTGGATCAGGTGGACACGATTCGAAAGGCCCTCGACGACGCCGGAAAGACGAGCGAGGTGTTTGTCTACGAAGGCGCGGGCCACGGGTTCTTCAACGACCACCGCGAAGGCTCCTACCACGAGGCCGCGTCAAAGCTCTCTTTGGAACGAACACTCGGATTTCTGGAGAAGAATCTCAAGAGCTGAAAACCTCTTTCTGGGGGACATTTTGAAAACTGTCCCCCAGACCCCCTCGAAAACTTTCTGCGGCCGGGCCGAAGGCCCGGCCCTTCCCGCGCTTGAAAGTAAGGGGGTTTCAGTTCATCTGCTGGGCGCGGCCAAAGAACCCGGATCGATTAAGTCGACAGGCGCGACGCAAGCCTGTTAGCCAACGCACTCGACCATTGACCTTGCGAAAGAGGGCGGCCCGTAAGGGCCGCCCTCTTTCGCGAAATGAAAGTCCTCGGGGGGTTTGGGGGACCGTTTTCAAAATGTCCCCCAAGATTTTTTCTGTTATGTGGTTTTTCCCGCCGCTGATTGGACGGCTTTGAGGATTTCCTTGTGCGCGCCGCAGCGGCAGTAGTTGCCGAGGAGATACTCGCGAGTCTCTTCTTCCGAGGGGTTCGGGATTTCCGAGAGCATGGCCTTCACCGCCAGGATCATCCCGGGCGTGCAGAAGGCGCATTGGAAGGCCGCCTCTTCGAGGAACGCCTCCTGCACCGGGTCCAGCTTGCCGTCTTTGGGCAGGCCCTCGATGGTCGTGACTTCCTGGTCCGGGCGGAGCTGCGCCGCCAGGGTGAGGCAGGAGCTCACGGGCCCCCCGTCGATGAGGACCGTGCACGTCCCGCAGGCCCCCACAGAGCAGCCCTCTTTCGTTCCCGTGAGAAACAGCTTATCCCGCAGGACGTCCAGCAGCAGGGCCTGGTCTTCGACCTGGAGGGTCTCGCGCGCGCCGTTGACCGTCAGCTCGATGGTTCTCATGGACGCTCGCCGCCTCCGTTGTGTCCGCGCAGCGCCCGCAGGACGCTTTCCGGCGTGATGGGGATTTCGTGGATCCAGACGCCCGTCGCGTCGAAAATGGCGGCGGTCACGGCCGGGATGGCCGACATCGTGCCCGTCTCGCCGACGCCCTTCGCGCCGTAGGGGCCGTCGCGGTGGGGGGTTTCCAGGATGTGGGAAGTGAGGTCCCGGGGGACGTCGCCGAACGCCTGGAGGATGTATTCGAGGAAGGAGGCGTTGGTGAGCTGCCCCTGCTCGAAGCGCATCGACTCGAACAGCGTCAACCCCAGCGTCGTAATGGCGGCCCCGACGACCTGCTGGTCGCAGTGCGCGGGGTGGATGGCCTTCCCCACGTCCGCGCCCCCGGCGAACTTCAGCACCTGAACCGTCCCCGTCTCGCAGTCCACCTCGACCTCCGCGGCGGAGGCCCCGCCGAACCAGAACGCCGTCATGTTCTCCGACTGGCCGGTTTCCTTGTCGGTGGGCGCGACGGAGGTCTGGCAGACCCCCTGTCCGACGAGCGTTGTTCCCTTCGCGCCCTTGAACCGCCGGGTGAAGATATCCCCCTGCGTGAGATTGCGTTTCGGCATGCCCACGACCCGGACTCCGCCGTCGTGAAACTCGATCTGCTCTTCGCTCACCTCCAGCGCCTCGGCGCCGATCTCGATGAACTGCCGCTTCAAGTCGGTGGCGGCCAGTTGGATCGCCCGGCCGACGTGGAACGTGGACCGGCTCCCCGCGGTCAGGGTGTCGTAGGGGGTGATGTCGGTGTCCGGCCCGACGATGCCCACCTTCTCGAACGGCACGCACATCTCCTCGGCGGCGATCTGGCAGAAGATCGTGTCCGAGCCTTGCCCCATCTCGACAGCGGAGGTGAGGACGTTCAGGCTTCCGTCGCTTCCCATTTCCAGGATCGCCCCGGACGTGGAGGGCGTGAGGACGGACTTGAGGCCGAGGGCGCACCCCTTGCCGCGCCGCTTTCCCCGGGCGGGGAGCGATGAGGGGGGTTTTCGGGGGCCGGGCGTCCAGCCGATGGCCTCGGCGCATTTTATGAGCGAATCCTTGTGGCCCAGGCTGTGGAGCTTTGTTCCCGAGGCGAAGAAGTCCCCCTCTTCGTAGGCGTACTCCAGTCTGAGCTCGACCGGGTCGCGTCCCAGGTGGTGGGCCACCTTCTCCATGTGGGTCTCGTAGGCGAAGGCCACCTGGGGGACGCCGAAGCCGCGGAACGGACCGGCGGGGGTCTTGTGGGTGTAAACGCAGTAGGAGTCGATCCAGACGTTGGGGATCCGGTAGGGTCCCGCCGCCGTGAACCCGGTCTTGTAGGCGATGCGGGGTCCGACCTCCGCGTAGGCCCCGGTGTCGTAGTACACGGCGACCTTCCGGACGGAGATCCTGCCTTCCGTGGAAACCCCCGTTCGCATCCGGCAGACCGCTCCATGCTTGGAGGTGGTCACGAAGACCTCTTCCCGGTTCAGGATCCACCGCACGGGTCTCATGGTCACCTTGGCCAGGAGGGTCGTGATGGGCTCGAGCTTATCGTAGAGCTTTCCGCCGTAGGCGCCGCCGAGGTAGGGCACGATGACCCGGACCCGGTTGAGGGGAACGCCGTAGATCCCCGCCAAGTCGATGCGGACCAGCGAGGGGCTCTGCGTTCCCGACCAGAGGGTGAGCTTGCCGTTCGCGTCCCACCGGGCGAGGACCCCGTGGGGCTCCAGGTGGGCGTGGGAGGCCGGGGGGGAGATGAAATCGTCCTCGAAGACGACGGCGGCCTCCTTCAGGGCCTTCTCGGCGTCGCCCTTGCGCAGCTTGAAATGAAAGTTGATGTTGGACTTTCCGCCCTTCAGGTTGGACAGGTCGGCGAAGGTGTTGGCCGGCACGATGTTCTCGTGGACGAGGGGGGCGTCGGGCCGGACGGCGTCCAACACCGTGTGGACGGCGGGAATCGGCTCGTATTCGACCCGGACCAGCGAAAGGGCCTCCTCCGCCGCCTCGCGGGTGTCCGCGGCGACGGCGGCGACCGCCTCGCCCACGTGACGGACGCGCTCGACGGCCAGGATGGGCTGGTCTTTGTAGGCCGGGCCGTAGAAGGGGTCGATCCCCTCCATCTTCAGGATGTCCGGGCCGGTGAGGACGGCTTTCACGCCGGGGACTTTTCGGGCCTCGCCGGCGTCGATCCTCTTCAACAAGGCGTGGGGGTGCGGGCTCCGCATCACGGCCGCGTGGAGCATGCCCGGAAGGGAGAGGTCCGCGATGTATCGCGCGTTGCCCGTCACCTTGGGGAGACCGTCGATCCGCGGGATGGATTGTCCGACGATTGCCTGGGCCATCGTTTTCGGATCCTCTAAATCGTCGCCAAAGGGATGGCGGGCAAGATGCCCGCCTCACCTGTTTGAAGACCCTAGCCACCGACCGGTAGGCCGGGCATCCTGCCCGGCCGAGGAGGGCGTTACTTCGACGCCAGCAGCGCCTCGATCCCCCGCCTCACGTGGACCTTCACCATCTCGCGCTTGTACCAGGCCGACCCCCGGTGGTCTTCGATGGGGTCGGTCTGCGCGGCGGCGGCCTCGGCGATTTGTTCGATCCGGTCCTCGGTCAACGCTTGGCCGAAGGCCAGCTCTTCCAGGCCGGCGACCTTAACGGGCGTTTCCGCCACGGAGGTCAAGACGACCCGGAGGTCTTCGCACGCCCCCTTCGTGGTCCGGAGCATCACCGCCGTCCCCAGCGTCGGCCAGTCGGCCGCGGCGTTTCCGACGTATTTCAGGTACGTCCCGGCCAGGCCGGCCGGCGGGGGCGGCACGGTCACGGCGGTCACGATCTCTCCCTCCGCTTTCGCCGTCTCGTAGAAGCCGGTGAAGAAATCCTCCAGGGGAAGCTCGCGTTCTCCGCCGGTCCCCATCAGGTGGATCTTCGCGCCGAGGGCGATGAGGGGGGCCGGGGGATCGATCCGGAAATCGCCGTGGGCCAGGTTGCCGCCGACCGTGGCGCTGTTCCTCACCCGGACGTTGGCCACGCGGGCGTACGTGCTCGAAAGGATAGGGTAATGCTCCCGGACGGCCGGATCGCGCTCCACGGCGCGATGCGTCGCCAGCGCGCCCAGGTGAAGGCCCGCTCGGGGATCGAACCGGATTTCGGAGAGCGTGTCGAGGGCCTTGAGATTCACCAGGTGGGCCGGCCGGTAGAGCCCGCTCTTCATCAGGATCAGCACAGCCGTGCCGCCCGCGATGGCCGCGCCGTCGTCGCCGTAATCGCCGAGCATCCGGCAGGCGTCGAGGGCCGATTCCGGGTCGTGCAGTGTGAAGGGAGGAAGCGCCATCTTGATCTTTCTCCGTGAATCCGACGGGTCGGGTATCTTATCCGGCCCCCGCGCCGGACGCAACGTCCGGGTGAACCCGCATGGCTCACTGAAAGAAAAAAAGAAAGCCCTTAATCATTCCGTCCCCTCAGCCGGCGGCTATTGATCCCTATATTATCAATGACCTATCCGCGGATCGCATGGAAGGGCCGGTACAGGAGTCAACGACTCGCGCCCGGCCCCTACATGTCTATCGCGGAATCGTGTGTAAGGGCGGGGCGTGGATCAAGGCCCGGAAAATAGAAGCCCGCTGCCGCATCCCGCCCGAGAGCTGGAAGGGGTGGTGATTCTCGAAGCCCTCGATCCCGACCAGCTTGATGAACCCGAGCGTCCTTTGCCGGCGGTTCGGCGCGATCCATCCAAACGGCTCCCCCGCCCCTCAGGGGGCCTCTTCCGCCCGGTAGACCTTGCAGAGAAAGCCCCGGAGCTGGGATCCGCCGTAGATGGGATCGAAGCCTTGGCCCCGGTCGTTCCGGGTGATCATGTTCAGGTTGCTCTCCCGGAGTCCGTACTCGGGTCCCTCGCGCTCGGGGTACCACCAGGCGTGCTGGTTGCAGATCACCCGGGGGTGGATCCCGTCCAGCAGCTTGGCCTTCTGCCGGATGCGGCCCTTCGGGGTTTCGATCCAGACCCAGTCGCCGTCGCCGATGCCCAGGTCCTCGGCCGCCTTGCGGTTCATCTCCACCAGGGGGTCGGGATTGCGCCGCCGGAGCTCGGGCGCCTGGTGGTGCCCGGAATGGAAGAAGTGGGCGGTCCGCCGCGTCGTCGAGATGAAGGGATACGCTTCGGACAGCGCGGCGTTGTGCGGCGACTCCTCTTCCGGCTCGACGTAGAAGGGGAAGGGGTCGTGGCCGTGCTTTTTGAAGGTCGTCTGGAACACCTCGACCCGTCCCGTCCGCGTCGCGAAGCCGCCGCCCTTACGGAAGTGGTCCCCCTCGTGTTTGCGGTAGGTCTGGGGGTGGATGTACTGCCCCTCTCGCTTGAGATCCTGGAAGGGTTCGGGCCAGCCGCCAGTCGAAATACTCCTCCACAGTCTTCCAAGGGAAGGCCTCGTGGAGACCCATGCGGTGGGCCATCTCCAGGAGGATGTCCTCGTCGTCGCGGCACTCGCCGGGCGGCTCGACCGCCTTGCAGCGCGCGAACTGGCCGAAGCGGGTGTAGGGCGCCGTGAGCTGGTCGCGCTCAAGCCACGTCGTCACCGGCAGGAACAGGTCGGACAGCGCGGCCGTGGGCGTCATGAACAGGTCGAAGGTCACCGAGAAGGGGATCTTGTGCATGACTTGGCGGCACGTCTCGGTGTCCTCGGCTGTCAGGAGGAAGTTGTGCCCGATGATGAAACCACCTGGACCGGCAGCTCGTCCGCGACGATGGCGTTATTGACCAGCGAGCCGTGGGTGATGCCGAGGATGGGGAACTCCCGCGCGCCGTAATCGGCCAGCATCGCGCGGGATTTCTCGGGCAGCAGGTCCGGCCGCTCGTGCTCGGGGCCGAAGGGGTCCACGAACGGGCCGTGCTCCCAGATGGCCATCCCGCCCGGAACGTCCAGGTTGTGCCTGTCACGGTCATGAGAAGAATGGCCGCCTGCATCGTCTGAGAGTTGTTCACCCCCTGGACGTCCAGGGCGTTGCCCCACTGGATGACGGCCGGCTTGGTTGTGGCGAAGATGCGCGCGGCCTCGACAATATTCTCGGCCGGAACCCAGCAGATTTCGGCGACGCGCTCGGGGGGATACTCCCGGACCCGCTCAAGCAGGATGTCCCAGGCGGGGCGCACGAGACCCCGTCCACCTGGTAGGTTCCCATAAGCGCCGGACGCTTTGAGTCATCCGGCGCACAGGGGCCGCCGGTTTCAGCGTCCCAAACGAGATATCTCGGCTCCCCCCCCTCCCCTTTCTCCTCGCCCGCGTTCAGGAGGTCGCCCGTGTCCTCCCGGACCAGGAAGGGGGCGTTCGTCCAGCGCTCGACGAAGGGGCGGTCGTAAAGGCCCTCGGTCAGGATGACGTTCAACATGCCGAGGCCCAGGGCGCCGTCCGTCACGGGGCGGATCTGGAGCCAGCAGCAGTCGTTCCGTCTCGCCCAATGGGTTTCGAGGGGATCGATGAGGATGATCCGGGCCCCGCCCTTTATGGTCGGCGTCAGTCGGTTGCTGATCATCCCGTCGGCGTTGGTGAGGGGATCGTTTCCCCACATCATGACGCACTTGGGATACTCCCCGCCCCAGCCGTAGTAGTCGGCGACGGGGATCTTGGCGCCGAGGGTGCTCTTGGCGACGGCCACGCGGGGGAAGTAGCAAAGGGGCGAGCGGCCCACGTTGAGGACCGCTCCCAGGGAATTGAAGAAGCGGCTCCCGAAGTTGTTCCACTCCCGGCCCGTCCCGCAGGCCTTTCCGATGTACTCGGGGCCGTAGTCCCGGATGGCGTCCTTGCATTTCTTCTCCAAGAGGTCCAAGGCCTCCTCCCAGGAGACCCGCTCCCACTCCCCCGAGCCCCGGGGACCCACGCGTTTCATGGGATGGGTGATGCGGTCGGGACTGTTGGAGTAAGAGATCGAGTAGCGGCCCTTGGTGCAGAGATATCCCAGGTTGTTCGGACAATCGGGGTCGCCCTTGATGTCGATGGCTTTGCCGTCTTTGACCGTTACAAAGACCCCGCACGCGCCGTGACAATTGCGGCACATCGTCCGGATGATTTGGGTGGAGGAATCGCCGGTCACTGAATCCGTGGACATGGAACCCCCTCCTTTTCCCCCCGGTGCCCGGCCGCCTCTCCGCCGCGATCCGGGCCCATCGGGTGGCTGAGAATGAATCGGAATATCCCGCTGAATACGGCGGAGCGGATGTTTTCCGGCGCAGGACGTACAGCTGCGACGATTCCGCTTCCGCGTGTAAGGCGTTCAGCCTATCCGGCGGGGCCGAAATTTGTCAACGCGGTATCCGCGGGGCAAAGATTGTCATTCCGGGCAAGGGTCAACCGGGGGGGAGGGGAGGAGGGAGGGGGGAGAAAAAGGGTCGGGAGTCTTTTCTCCCCCCTCCGCTTTATGGCGCGTTTGGCTTGAACACTTCAAACAACCGGAACCTGGGAGGCCCCAGGCTGACGCCGATCATGGCCTCCTCGATCTTCGGATTCACGGCGCGGGCGGCGGCCTCGGCATCCTCCTTCGACTCCCATATGCTGAAGGACCCATATTCGCCCGCACCTTCGTCACCGAAGTAGGTCATATCTTTGAATCCCTTTTGTGCATTGTAGAGAACATTCGCTCCCTCGGTCAGGGTCTGCGCCATCGTGCGCATCCCCGGCCCCAAATTGAAAATGACCATGCGTGCGTACATGGTCCAGTCCTCCTTATCGGGTCACGGCGCGGGGTCAGGTCTCACATTTCAGCATCACACGGATTCGCCGGGGCCGGATGTCAGGTCGTTGCGGAAAACGAACGGTTGTCCGACCCCCTTTTCGACCGCCAGCCCGTAGGCCCATTTCCCCACCGCCGCGTCCCACAGGCCCATGCCCTGCGTGGGGCAGAGGGTGATTTCGTCCCCGCTTCGGCGGCCGGGGTCCTTGCCCGCGATGACGTCGGAGAGCTCGGAGACGTCCTCATCTTTCAGCTCGCCCGACGCGACCATGTCTCCAAACGGCTGCATGGGGGGAATATCGTGAAGGATCTGGTCTTTCCAGACGGCGAAGACCCGGGAGCGCCGGACGGTCGTCGCGTCAATCTCGCCGCGCGCCACCTGCGTCACGTGGGTTCCCGGCTCGATCCATTCCCCGTCGAAGACCGGCTTCCCGGCGTTTGTGCATGTGACGACGATGTCGCACCCCTTCACCGCGTCCTCCGGGCGATCCACGGGGACGATCTTCTGGGAGACCTTCCCCTCCCCCCCCCCGGCAAGCCGCTCGGCCAGGGCGTCGCGCCGGGCGGGCGTCCGGCCGCACAGCCGGACCTCTTCAATCCCGGGCCGCTCGTTCAGGACGGATTTGATCTGCGCGCTCGCGTGCCGGCCGGCGCCGAAGAAGCCGAAGACGCGCGAATCCTCCCGGGCCAGATGGCGGACCGAAAGCGCCGTGGGCGCGGCCGTCCGGGCGTTCATCAGGAGATAATGACTCATGATGGCGACCAGCTTCATCCCATTGTCGTAGTCGTACACGACGAGAAGCTCCGACCCCATCCGGTAATCGATGTCCTCCGCTTTCCTCGATGGGTCGAGCACCCGGCCGCCGTGGTGGTCCGGGTAGGCCCGGAAGGCGGCGACGCCCAGGCCGGGGAGGATGCAGGGGAGGATGCGAATGACCGATCCGTCCTCGTAACCCCGGCCTTCCGGGTAATCCACGTGCACCCGGCGGTGAAGCCGGAGGTCTCCGCCGGCCTGCTCGATGAAGGCCCGCTCTATCCAATCGGTGGCCCCGGCGACAACCTCCGCCTCGGTCATCCCCTCGAAGAGGCTTTGAACGTCCCGCTCGCTGAGGATGAGTGTCGTATTGCTTTCTTGAAGCTCGCTTTCAGACCGGATCATCGTGCGTCACTCCGTAACGTTTGAGGCCCCGCTTCACAATCGGATTGCTGGGGGCGGGGCGGTCATCCGGCCGCCGCGGGGCATGCATCGCCGCCGGCCTCACCTCCGCCCCCGCCGGCCCAGAAGCTCCCGCTCCAGGAGGGCGATCAGCTCCGCCGCGAGCTGAGCCATGTCCTCGACCACCACGTGGTTCGGATAGATCTCCCGGACGTAATCGTCTTCGATCCCCACGGCGATGATTCGGTAACCGCGCCGGTCCAGCTCCCCCACCTCCTCGATCAGTTTGTGCGCGCTCCCGTTGGGTTGGCCGTCCGAGATGATGATGATGACCTTGGCGTTTTCCGGCCGTCCCGCCATGCGGCGCGCGGCGAACGCCAAGTGCTCTTCGTCCCAGTTGTTGAACCGGGGCGCGATGTGGACGAGCCGTGTCCTCACGGCCCGGAATGAATCGTCGAACGTCTTGTAGAGCCGGTGCTGGAGACGGCTGTGTCGGATGTGGCGATATTGGAACACCGGGACGTGGCCGCAGTTGTGGGCCATCACGGCCTCGGAGGCCTCGGTCGAGTATCCGATGATTTCGAAGGGGACCGAGATTCCGTCCAGGGCCTCGGCGCAGAGGACGGACGCCCGGCGGGCCACGAGGAATTTCTTCTTTCGGTTCATGCTGCCGCTCTCATCCACCAGGAGCGAGAAGGCCACGTCCAGGTGGTCCGGCTCGACCTTCCGTTGGAACAGCCGGTAATCTCCGGTCCGCTGCTTCCAGAGTTTCGCCAGGTTCAGCTTCCCCGATCGGTAGGCCCCGGCGTACCGGACGTGCTGCCGCTCGCGAATCACCCGCTGGAGCCTCTGGACCATGACGCGGACCTGGCTGCCGGCCTCCGAGAGGATGTCCTGGTACTCGTCCAATCGCCCCCCGGGCGGCAGGACGATGGTCCGCTCGTCCGGGGCCAGGGCGTCGGGATGGATCTCCTTCGGCCGGGAATCCCCGTCCAGCCGGGGACTACCCGTGAAGCTCAGGTTCGCCAGCTCCTCCGGCGCCATGCCGAGGAGCATCTCCCCATCCACCTCATCCTCTTCGGAATATTCCGCGGCCCCGTCTTCGAATCGGACTTCCGCGCCGTCCTCGGCGCCGGAGGTGGCGGGGGGCTCGCCCCGGGCGGAAAGCGCTTGTTCGGACAACTCGAAGAAAGACGCGCAACGTCGGAAGATTTCCAGTGCGGTGTCGGCGACCTCCTCCGGGTTTTCACAGGCGGCCGCCCGCTCCACCAGGGGGCCGACGATCCCGAGGGCCAGGCGGGTGTCTTCATCCAGGCCGCCGGCCCCCTTCCCTCTCCCGGCGCGGTACATCCCCCACGCCAGACGGACCAGGAGATGGAGCGCTCCCAGCTCGGCGTCTCTTCGGGAATCGTTATCCGCGCGCACCTCCAGAAAGGCGTCCGCGCCGGGGTAGCGATCGAGGAAGATGTTTTCCGCGCGCGCGTCTTCGAGCGCGTGCCAGATCAGGTGGATCGCCAGGGCTTCGGCGGCGGGGCGGCCCGCCGACAGGCCGGCGGCCCGCCGGCTTCCGCGCGCGCTGCCCGCGAAGAGGTGGGCCGATTCGTGGAGGGTCTCTCCCCGCTCGGCGAGGGCGTTGGCCTCTTTTTGGATGCTGACCCGTGACCCGTCGGTCCCGTGCCCGGGTCCGAAGTCCAGCTTCACCTTGAAGTCTTGAGAGGCGATTTGCGCGAGACGCTCCCACCGGAGCCGGCGGAACGCGTCGGCGTCGGCGGAGGAAACATCCGATTTCGGTTTTGGAGGGGGTTGAGAATGCCGGACGGCCGCCACCGGTTCGCTCCCTACTCGGGTTGATCCCGCGCGTCCGGCGGGCCGAAGTAGTTCTCGACGACGTCCTGGATCACCCGTGCGTCGAAGGCGGGCGCCTTGCTGATCAGCGTGTGCCGCGCGGCCTCGAGCGGGCCGAACCGCCGGGCCATGCGGGCCCAGTCGATCACCCGGCGCGTGCTGCACGACCCGAAGAGCTTTTCCTCGGAGATGGCGGCCCGCAAATCCGCCGCGCACCGGACCATCTTCCGCACCGCGTCCTCGTCGGGGTTGCCGCTCTGGACCCGGACCGCTTCGACCTCGGCATCCTCCGGGAGGTAGGTTATCCGCAGGGTCATGGGAAAACGGTCCAGGAAGGCCTCGTTGAGGGGTTTGGTCCCGCCGTATTTCCGCTCCTCGGACGGGTTCATGGTGGCGAAGAGCCGGAAGTCCGGATGGGGCCGGATGATCCGCCCGTCATATTCCGTCAGGACGATCATCCGGTCGTCGTCCAGCAGCGAATGGAGGCAAAAGGCGATTTCCGGCAGACAGGCGTTGACCTCGTCGATGAGGAGCCAGTCACCGGCCTCCATGGCTTGGACCAAGACCCCGTTCGACCAGTACGTGCCGGAATCGTTGATCATCAGCTTGCCGACAAACTCGTCCACGGTCGTCATCCCGTTCAGGTTGACGCGGCGAAAACCGTTGTTGGTCTCGTGGGCCAGGTGGCGGATGGCGAGGGTTTTACCGACGCCGGTTTCACCGATGAGGAGGACGGGGAGGCTTTGGGACACCGCCCACATGACCTTTTCCAGCGCGCCGTCGGCCGGGATGTAGAACTGGGCTGGGGGGACGAAGGCGCTCGCGCCGTCCTCCCGGACGGGCAGCTCCATCGAGCCGAGGCGAAAGGCGTGTTTTGGGTGATCCCGATCTGGGCGTGTCATTCGGAAGGGCTGAAAATCAGTCGGCGACGCGATTTTGCATCGAGAGGCGCATGAGCAGGGCTTCCAGGACGCCTCCCCCGATCGCCCGGGCCTTATCCGAGATGGTGAAACAGTGCTCCCGGCGGCACCGGGGGTCCACGTCGGCCACTTTGAATCCTTCGGTCACCGGCAACCCGTCCCGGAGCAGCCCCCGCAGAATCCCGTCGATCTCCGTCACGACCGGTTGGCCTTCGACTTCGGCCACCGTCTCACCGGACCGGACCGGATCGGCGATCTCCCGGAGGGATTGAAAGACGCCCGCGCAAGGAGCCCGCAGGACCCGTTCCGCGCTTTTCCCCCCCACGTTGCCCGGCACGCCGGTGTTGGGCTCGGCCGAGCCTTCCAGGATGACCCGGGCGAGATCGTGGCCCCGGTTGGTCTCGATGACGGCGTCCACGTCTTCGCCCGCGGTGAAACCCGGCCCCAGGCCGATCACGACATCGGCGATTCCCCGGCGGGTGCCGATGTTCCGCTTGGCCAGGATCGCGTCCACGACGGCGAAAGGATTCAACCGTTCCACGATCTGGGCCCCTGGGTCCACCAGGACGGAGACGATCCCCTCCCGGCCGACGCGCATCGCTTCTTCCAGGTCGTCCACCCGGCGGGCCGTGATTCCCTCGACGGTGCATTCGCCTTCGGGAACGGCCTCGGCAAAGGCCACGGTCCGGCGAATGACGGTGGGAGAAGGAATGTCGGTCGCGATGACGGGAAATCCGGAGCGGACAAGACGGTGAATCACGCCCGTTGCCAAGTCCCCGGCGCCCCGAATGACAACCCAACTCTCTTCAAACATCCTGAATCCTCGGAAATTCCTGGAAAACCGGCATCTCTATTTCACTATACCATTGGGTCAATGATCACTGCAATTGCGTGACCATGATCTATATAGAATGTATCCGGGTGTCGGTCGCGGAGCAATGGAACTTTGCGGGTCCCGGAGTCCTTTGCGAGCCCCGGGGCGACGAACCCCGGAAACCCGGAAAAATGTCCGCGATGTCATCCAACAGGCCGAAAATGCCCGTCCGGATACGTGAAATGCGGGAAGCGGACCTCGACGCCGTTCTGGCCATCGAGGTCGAAGCCTTTCCGGTTCCCTGGAGCGCTGCAAACTTCCGGAGCGAGCTCAATTTTCCGGGAATCTCGCACCTCCTGGTCGCCGAGCCGGAAGACAAACCGGGAGCGGTGGCGGGCTATGCTTGTTATTTGTTGATTGTAGACGAGGCTCACATCACCAACTTCGCCATCCGGAACGATCACCGGCGTCGCGGTGTTGGGGAACAACTTTTGCTGTCTCTCATTAAGCGGGCAAAGTTTCAGGGCGCTTGCAGCGCAACCCTGGAGGTTCGGGTCTCCAATGAAGCCGCAACGGGGCTCTACTCGAAATTCGGTTTCGCCGCCGCCGCGACCCGCAAGGGGTATTACCCGGATAACAAAGAAGACGCCCTTGTGATGTGGGTCTTATTCGGTTCCGAGGATCGGGACAGCCCCGAATCCGGTTGAACGGCGGAATCTCGTGTGGTAAGTGGAGTGATATGAATTCTCATTCGGATTCGATTTTACTCACACAAGAAAACCAGGGACGCAAACCCGAAATGGAAGATGCGGCCAGGGCGTTGATCGTGGATGATGAGGAAGAGGAAGCCCTCCTTATCCGTGAGATGCTCGAGATGGACGGTTATGAAACCGTCATGGCCACGAGCAGCGAAGAGGCCCTCGACATCTTTGAACGGGAGCGGTTCGACATCGTCCTTGCGGATCTCATGATGCAGGGCATTGACGGCATCGAGCTTCTTCGCCGGATCAACACGGAGGACCCCTACGTCGCGTCCATCGTGTTCACCGGCGACGACTCCCAGGAACAGATCATCAAGGCCTTTCGTGAAGGCCGGGTCAACTACTTTCTGCTGAAGCCGTTCAATGCGGACCAGTTGTTCGCGGCCGCCGCGCTGTCCATTCGCGAGCAACAGGTGAGGCGCAGGGAGGACAGCTTCTACCGGGAGTTGGAGCAACAGGTGAGGCGCAGGGAGGACAGCTTCTACCGGGAGTTGGAGCAACGGGTCAAGGAAGTCACGGCGGAGCTCGAAGAGAAAAACCGGACCCTCGAAGAGCTCTCCATCACGGATAACGTGACGGGCCTCTACAACCACCGCCACTTCTTCACCGTTCTCGGATCCGAGATTGATCGGGCGCGGCGCCAAAATCACCCGCTCTCCATGGTGCTCTTCGACACGGACGGCTTCAAGTCATTCAACGACCGCCACGGCCATCTGGCCGGGGACGGGATTCTCCGGCGCATCGGGGGCCTCATCAAAGAGAAAATTCGAAGCAATGTGGATAAAGGGTTTCGCTACGGCGGCGATGAATTCACCATCATCCTGCCGGAAGCGGGTCTGAAGCAGGCCGAATCTATCGTCCGGCGCATCCTGGACGCTCTTCGGGACGAGGGCGAAGCGACGCTGGGCATCGGGCTGGTGGAATTCAAACCGGAATTCGACGCGCGGCAGATGGTCAGCCTGGCGGACGAGGCCATGTACCAGTCCAAAAATTCGGGAAGTGATCGAATCACCGCTTTCGGAATCTGATGATCGAGCGGGGTTCGTCCGGGTGACTCAAGCATGACTTGGCTGGACTACTGCATAATCGCGATTGTCGGTCTCGCCGTGCTCCGCAGTTTTGTCCGGGGTGCGGTCCGGGAGGTTTTCTCATTTCTGGCCCTCATTACGGGCTACCTGGCGGCGAGCCGGACCTACGGTTACGGCGCCCCCTACCTCGAATGGGCGGTCACGGACGAGCGGCTGGCGGGGATCATCAGCTTTATCGCCGTGTTCGTGACGATCTGTTTGTTGGTCGGGGCCTTGGGCCGGATGGTCCACGCGGCGGCCAAGAAAGTGAAGCTTTCCTTCGTCAACCGATCCCTGGGCGCTGTTTTCGGATTCGGCAAGGGCGTGGTTCTCGTTTCCGTCCTCCTGCTCTTGATTCCCATCTTGTCCAAATCCACCGCCCAAGGCGGGCTCCTCAAAGATTCCGTGCTTGCGCCCTTCTTCGATGTCGCGACCCAGACGCTCGCCTCGGTGTTTCCCACAAAACAGCACGGCGTCCTGGACAATCGCCTCACGAAAGAGCTGCGAGAGGTTCGGAAGAAGAAAAGCGGGGACGTCTTGTCGGTCCTGTCGCGATGGATTCAGCGAAAGATGTCTGCCGGATCGGGCGATCCGGGCGAGTCCGATGAGGTGGAGCGAAAGCTGCGGAAGCTCCTGAAGCCGTAAGGCCGGCCGGATTCTCCCTTGAGCGAACGGCCCGCTTACCGACCGCTTGGCGGTTTCTTTATACTCTTGGCCGGTTTCACGCGCCCTTCATTCGGCATTCATGTTAGGAATAGGGACATGCACATCCTGGTCACTGGCGGCGCGGGGTTCATCGGCTCTTTCATCGTCGATGAGCTGGTTCGCCGCGGGCACAAGGTCCGGATTTTCGACAACCTGACCGAACAGGTCCACACGTCCGGGGGGCCGCCCGATTACCTGAACGCCGAGGCGGAGTTCATCCGGGGCGACATCCGCGACCGGGACGCCCTGGCGCAAGCCCTCCGGGGGGGGGGATCGAGGCGGTCTTTCATAAGGCGGCCGCCGTGGGGGTCGGACAGTCTCAATCCCAGATATCCCATATGGATCATAACTTTTGTCGGACCGGAGGACATTTTCTGGAGTAAAATCAATGCATGAGCCTCCCCGAGCCATCCTCTCGCGGGGTAATCCAATGGGTGAAGCGAAAAAGTGGGCGTTGAAGGTCCGTTTTGAGCGTCGGCTGAGGCTTGAGTTTCACGGAACCAGAATGACTTCGGATGCGGGATTGCTGGCCTGCCGAGAGGGATCAAGCACTGGTCGTTACGCGGCCTTCAGCTTAAGCTCCTCAAAATGGGCGGCCGGCTCGTGCGGTACGCCCGCCACATCACCTTCCAGTTGGCCGAGGTCGGTGTATCCAGGAAGACATTTGCCCTTATCTTGGAGAGAATCAAGCGATGATGCCCGGTGCCTGTCTAGCGACCCTAAGCGGAGTCCACACAAGGGCAAAATGACGAAGACTCCAAACCTGGTGGTCAAGCCCGTTTACACGCCGGCGCTGACATGGTTTTCCAATGGCGGATACCGCTCCGATCAGGGTTTCAGGCGCCCGAAATGGTGTTGACAGCCCCGGTAAAGAGGGCTCTAATTGAGTTAAAGAGCAACGGGTGGTCAATACAAGAGTTGTCTTGATTTAAACCGGGATTTCCCAGATGACCACTCTTAGCCATCCTGCGGTCCTCCTGTGTCATCAAAGTACCCCATTTTACTACAGATTCAGGGTCTCTTTGCAGAACCCTCTGCTCAATCGAGGGGCAACGGCCGTCCTAAAGCCGCAATCCCTTGAAAACCCAGCTCTACCGGCACACTCAGGGGAGTTCGGCGCAGACTGATCCCCCGTCTCCACCACGTCACTAAGCTTCCGGGCCATCTGCTCCGTCATCCGGTATCTGGTACGGGAGGCGGTAACCACAACCGTCGAATTCGTTCAAGGATTGCCCTGAACAGTTGACGCGGCACGGCCACCTCGGCCATCTGGAAGGTGGTGTACCGGGCGTGGGTGACCACCTTGGCCCCAATCTTAATCAGCTTCTCGCGTAACGTCGTCAGCGACCAGTGCTTCACCGCTCTGGGCAACGCCAGCCGCCGCAGGAAGTTTGCCAGGTTGTACGCCAAGGCAAATAGTTGCAAGCGGACCTGGTTCTCTTCAAAGCCGTGGCAGGACAGGCGCGTCCAGTTCAGGGCGTACTTGCCCTCCTTGATCCACTGCTCCGCCGTCCCACGCTGGTTGTAGAACCTCACGACGTTCTCTTCCCGCCAGTGCAGGTTGGTCACGATGAAGCTGACTCTTGGAAACAACTCGCCCTGGTGCCACTCGACCGCCACCACCACCCGGCGAGGCTTCTCCCAACTAGCCGCCTGATAGGAGACGCTGTGGTAGAAGATAATGGGCCTTTTGGGCGGTCGGCCAACCGGCCGGGTCAGAAGGCATTCGATGTCCCTGTACAAGATGGCGTTGGCCGGAAGCCGAATCGCATAGGAGTAGCCCTCCGCCTCAAGGTATCGGTACACCTCCGGCTTGGCAAATGCCGCGTCGCCTCGAAAAAACCGACAGACCTTCGCATCCCGGTAGCGAGCTACCACCGGCTCCAATACAGACCACCAGTCATCAGCGCTGTGGACCTTGCCGTTGCGCAACAGCGCCCGCTCCAGATCGCCAAACTGGTTGAAGCAAAACAGTGGGTGATAGCAGGTGCAGCCGAAGTGGCCGTTGTAGGAAGAGCCTTCCTGCTCACCGTGGGTCGGGCTGACCGAACTGTCCATGTCCAGGATCAGCTTGCGAATCGGCTTGCGTTTGCGGACACGATCCACCAACACACCGGGCAGACCGCTCAGCGCCTTGAGGGGTTAAGGGGCCGGGTGAGGGTCTGCGTCTCGAATCGGCTCATCTGGCTGGTGGAGGCAGCGGTGTGATACTTCGCTCGCCCCCCAACCACCTGACGCATGGCGGGATCGACACAGAGCCGCTCGGCATCATTGGTGTCTTTATATCCTGCCAGGCGGCTGTAGACCGACTGGCGCACCAAAGCGGTGAGGCTGTGCCGGGTGTTCCCGCCCGTCCGTGAATCGGACAGAAACCCATCGGCCGCCTTCGTCAGCCCCAACACCTCATCCAGTTCACGATAGGCAAGCAAACCGGCGTTACTCGTAACCTTTGCTCCGTGAAACTCCAGCCTGAGCCGACCGTCGAATTGGAGCCTCAACGGCCTCTTTTTCGCTTCACCCATCGGGTCCCCTCGCAAGATGATGGCAGGGAGAGGCCAACACCTTGATTTTACACGAGAAAACGGCCTTCGGGGCGTTAAAAATTATCATCCATATGGGAAATGCGGGTCAATATGAGATCAAGCATTACGTGGACGTGAATATCGGCGGGACTGCGAACCTTCTGGACATTCTGGCCAACGAAGATCACCGCGTCCAAAAGCTCATCGTGGCCGCGTCCATGAGCAGCTACGGCGAGGGGTGCTACCGGTGCGAGACCCACGGCGTGGTCCGTCCCCCGCTGCGGACCTCGGAGCAGATGGCCCGGCTGGAGTGGGAGCTCTTCTGTCCCGCGTGCGGGTCCGCTTTGACCCCGGTCCCCACGGACGAGACGGCGGCCTATCATCCGAACTCCGTCTATGCCATCACCAAGGGGGTCCAGGAGGACCTCGTCCTGAATTTCGGTTCGACTTACGACATTCAGGCCGTCGGGCTTCGCTACTTCAACGCCTACGGTCCGCGCCAGTCCTTGAGCAACCCCTATACGAGCGTCGCCGCCATTTTCCTGAGCCGCCTGAAGAACGGACATCCTCTTATCGTTTACGAGGACGGCCTCCAGACGCGCGACTTTGTTTCCGTCCACGATGTGGTTCAGGCGAACATGCTGGCCTTGGAGCGGGACCTGGACGGCCCTTCCAGCTTCAACATCGGCACGGGCGATCCCCGGGGCATCGCCGCCATCGCCGAGACCCTGGGCGAGCTGCTCGAAGCGGGCATCGCCCCTGAGGTCACCCGGACTTTCCGAAAAGGGGACGTGCGGCACTGTTTCGCCGACATCACGCGGGCGCGCGAGACGCTGGGGTTCGAGCCGAAGGTCAGCTTCGAGGACGGGATGCGCGAGTTGATCCAATGGTCCCTGGACGCCGAATCGGCCGACCGGATGGATGAAGCCGTCGATGAGCTCAAGCGGCGCGGGCTGGTCAGTTAAGTTTTCTTACAAATACTCCAGAAGCTGATTAGACTGGGGGGACATTTTGAAAACTGTCCCCCCAGACCCCTCACGAAAACTTTTTGCGGCCGGGCTTTGCCCGGCCTTTCCCGCGCTTGGAGGTGAAATTGAACATCGCACGTCTCCTAGGCGCGGCTATTCGGTGATCTCGTACGCATACGAGGTGACTGAATTTCAGACAGAGTAGCAAGGGGAATGGGACGGAACGAAAAACCAACCGGGCTAAGAGCGGTTCCTATAATTAAAGAGCGCTCTATCCTCGTCCATTCTGATGTTCTGCGAAAGAGGGCGGCCCAAAGGGCCGCCCTCTTTCGCAGAAATGAAAGTTTTCGACGGGGGTTCCCAACCCCTGGGATTGTGAGGTTGAATTCAACCCTCCAAAAACGCGCGGATTTTCGCTTCGGAGATCGGTTCCCGCTCGATGCCGTTCTCGGCGTCCCATTCCGGGGCGGAGACGTGGCCGCCGGTGAGGGCTCCCGATTCGCAGACCAGGCAGCGGAAAGAATCCGCGACCCACTCGTTCCGCCGCATCCCTCCCGGAAAGCTCAGGAGGCGCTCGACCGTGGAGCGGCCCTTCTGGAAATCGTTCATCGTGGGACCGGGGATGATGTTGTTGAAGCGAATCCCGTAATCCTTCATCTGCATCGCCATGGTGTGCGTGAAGCCTTCGACCGCCCACTTGGAGACGCTGTAGGGGATGGTCGCCGCGTTCCGGCTTTGGCGCGTCCCGGCCATGGATGAGACCGTGACGATGTGCCCCGACTTCTTTTCCATCATGGTGGGCAGGACCGCATGGGTTACGAGGAACACGCCTTTGACGTTGGTCTCCATGACGGCCTCCCAATCGGCCTCCTCCACGTCCACGAGCAGGCCCACCGGGCTCGGGATTCCCGCGTTGTTGACGAGGAGGTCGATGCCTCCGTAAGTTTCCAGGGTTTTTTCCGCGAGGCGTTCGGCCTGGTCCCGGCGGGTCACGTCGCACGCGATGGCGGCGGCCTCGCCGCCCGCCGAGCGGATCTCGGCCGCGACGGCTTCCAGGTTTTCGATGTTCCTGCCGGACACGGCCACGCGGGCGCCCTCATCGGCCAGCGTCGAAGCCAGGACGCGGCCGATCCCCCTTCCGGCCCCCGTCACGATGGCCGACCGGCCGGCGAGCCGCTTCGTCTTTCCAGTCATGCTTGGCGATCTCCCTCCCACCTTCTCCGGGCGCGGCCCTCGCCTGAATATCTCACAACGATTCTGTTACAGGCCCGTGTATGATCGGCCAGTGGATTGTTGGCCAACGCATCGGGGCGGATACAGAGCCCCGCCCCTACATTTCAGAGCCCCTACCATCAAAACCGATGTAGGGGCGGGGCTCTGTACCCGCCCCTCTCAAGGACAGGGTTGGACCGCCCCTGGGTTATTGGACACTCGGGTGAGGGTATTCGACCTCATGCGGCCTCCGCAACTTGAGCGAGTTTTTCCTGCCTTGCCTGGGCCGGCGTTCGGTAGCCGTAGCCCTCGAGAATCCAATGATGGTTGTACAGGTTCTTGAACTCAAGCAGCGCCCACCGCAGTTCCTCTACGGTGGCGAAAGAGCGCACCCACAGGAGATTCTCCTTCAAGATGCGGATAAACCACTCACAGTAGCCATTTCCCTCGGGCGCCCGCACGAAGCTGGGCGAACTGGTCATGCCCAGGTAGGCGATCTCCCGCTGAAAGTCATCGGACAGATAGGCGGGGCCGTGGTCGTGACGAACTTTAAGCCCCTCGGCGACGTCCGCCTCCAAGCCGGCGAAGCGCTCGGCGACCCCCTGCCGGATCGGCTCCAGGGCCTCGAAGCGGTTGCCGCTCTTGGCCGCATGGATCCCCACGCAGTCCACCGAGCAGTGATCCACCGCCACGAACACCGAGGCCATCCCCTCCTCGGTGGTCACCGTCGTCGTCATGTCCGTGCCCCACATTCGGTCGGGCCGCTCGGTGCGGATGGTCCCGTTGTGGGCCTTGGGACCTCGGGGTTTGCCCACCCGGTGGGGGGCCTGAAGCCCCGCCTCCCGCATCAGGCGACGCACCCGCTCCTTGCTGGTGCGGATGCCCGCGAAGCGCAGCCTCGCCCACACCTTGCGGTAGCCCTCGCCATGGAAGGGAGAGTCCTCCAGGACCTGCCGGATGTGGCCGAGGAGTTCCGCATCGGTGCACGGGCCCACAGGGCCGCGCTTATTGGGCGTGGGGCGTTCATGAACGGGGACCGCCTCTCGCCGCCGTTGCGCGTAGACCGTGGAGCGCGCCAAGCCCCAAAGGGCGCACACCCGCTTCAGGCCGTAGGCTCTGCCCGTGGAGGTGAAGCGGGCCTGACTCATCGCCTCCACCTCCTGCCGGCTAAAGGGCGGCCGGCCTCCAGGCGGTCGATCTTCTCCCGCAGGACCTCGCCCTCCATCGTGAGTTCGCCCACCTTGGCCTTTAGCCGGGCGTTCTCCTCGTCCCGCTCATCCGCCGGGCGGGCTTTGAGCGCCGCCTCGCCCCCGCGAAGGAACGCCTCGCGCCAGGCGGAAAGCCGAGCCGCTGTCGTGCCCAACTCGCGGCAGAGCGTCTCCAGGCTCTCGCCCCGCAAAAGACGCAGGACCGCCTCCCGCTTGCGCTGGCAGGAGAACCGACCCCGCTCACTGCGATGCCCTGGGGCCTTGGCTCCGTTCGCCCTACGGGCGCCCTCCGCCAAAGCCCCCTCTTGCTTTTGTTCGTTCATCACGACACCCCTTTCTCCATGAATCATGGATCAATCGAGTGTCCAACAAAACCCTAGAGCGGGGGAGGGTGTTACACTCGCCTCGGTTTCCATCTCTCCGCCAATCGGTTGATCTTCAAAGAATTTCTCGAATGAAAACCGCTGAACCGTCCTTACTTGTGAGAAATCCAGGTTCCCCCCTCCGTGGCCGCTCATCTTGGAATAACAGAGTGCGTGGTGTAGAGTCCAGAATGGAACTGAAGCCGGACGCCGCCGGTGATGGACCGCCCGGTCCGGGCGTGAATCTTCTCCAATCGGAGTTTTTCCATGAAGGGCGTGATTCTGGCCGCGGGATACGGAACCCGGCTCCTTCCGGTCACGAAAACAGTCCCGAAAGAGCTGCTGCCGCTGGTGGATACGCCCGCCATTCAGTTGATCGTGGAGGAATTCATTCGGTCCGGCGTCCGGGAGATCCTGATCGTCACCAACCGGCGCAAGAAGGCCCTGGAGGATTACTTCGACCGGGAGATCGAGCTGGAGGCCTCCCTCAAGGCGAAGCGGCGGAAGGACCTGCTGGCGAAGATCGAGCCGCCCGAGGCGTCGATCACGTTTGTCCGGCAAAAGGAAATGCTCGGGACGGCGGACGCCCTTCTTTGCTGCGAGTCGTTCGTTGGAAAAGAGCCCTTCGTCGCGGCGCACCCGGACGACGTGGTCCTTTCCCGCACACCGTTGACCCGGACCCTGATCCAAGCCCACAAGAAGACCGGAAAGACGGTCCTTTCGCTCTTTCGGTGCGAGGAATCGGAGTTGGACCACCTGGCGCTGGTCGAGGGGGATTTCCGGAAGGACCCGGCGCGCATCCGGAGAATCGTCGAGAAGCCGGGCCGCGATAACGCCCCGAGCCGGTACGGCGTCCTGGGGCGGTATCTGTTCACGCGGGAGATTTTCCCGGCCATCCGCGCCTGCTGGGACGACACGCCGGACCCGGAAGTCGTCCAGCCCCGCGCCATCAACCGTCTCGCCGCGCGGGGCCGGGTGGCGGCGAAGATCTCCCGGGACGAACGGCTGGACGTGGGCAAGCCCCTCGGCTACCTCAAGGCGATCACCCGGGTCGCCCTGAGCCGTCCGGAGCTGGCGGGGCCGTTCAGGGAATACCTGCGAAGCGTCTTGTAGGGCCGAGCCAAAACCCTTCTCACTCAAACGGAGGCTATTGATCCCTGTATTATCAATGACCTATCTGCGGATCGCGTGAAAGGGCCGGTACAGGAGTCAACCGACTCGCGCCCAGCCCCTACATGTCCATTGTACAATCGCGCGTAGGGGCGGGGCTCCGTACCCGCCCCATAAGTGTCGGCGAATCCTCCGGACTATTCGTTGAACCGCTCCGAGTAGGACAAAATTTATGCCATCTTCAATAGTTCGGAATCACCGTTCGGATCATTCGGACGGTCTGAGCCCGTCCGGGAGTTTGGTTTTGTCGTCTATGCGCGCCGACTCGATTTGCCCTTTGGTGAGTCCTTCAACATCCCTCAAGTCGGCCCCCTGGAGGTTGGCCCCACAGAGGTTGGCCCCCTGGAGTTGGCCCCACCGGAAGTTGGCCTCTTGGAGTTGGGCCCCTTGGAGGTTGACACCCTTTAGCTCCGCCCCCCTGAGGTTGACACCCTTTAGCTTCGCCCCCCTGAGGTCCGGCCTGATGTCAGGGGAATTCTTCCGCCATTCATTCCAGACGTTAACGCCTTCTGTGAGCTTGACGAGATGCTCTTCGTTCACCACTGGCCCTCCTCACTCAAACCTCGTGCAACTCGAGATCACCCGGCCCATCGGCCCGGCCGGACTTGACGTTGACCTTGCAGGTCTTGCCGATCTCAAACATACCCTTCTCACTCAGACTGAGGTCGGTTCGGAATCACGGGGTGGATCATTCGGACGGTCTGAGCCCGTCCGGGAGTTTGGTTTCGTCGTCTATGTCCGCCGACTCGATTTGCTCTTTGGTGAGTCCTTCAACATTCCTCAAGTCGGCCCCGCGGAGGTTGGCCCCCTGGAGGAAGGCCCCTTCGAGGTTGGCCTCCTGGAGGTTCTCGTCGCCGAGGTCCGCCCCTCGGAGGTCCGTCCAGCCGAGGTTCTCCCATCCGAGGTCCGCCCCGTTGAGGTCCGGCCTGATGTCAGGGTGATTTTGCCGCCATTCAAGCCAGACGCCAATGCCTTCTTTGAGCATGGCGAGATGCTCTTCGTTCGCCACCGGCCTTCCTTACTTAAACAGCGTCCGGCCCCAGGTCACCCGGAAGGATTCCAGGGACACCATACTGGATTCTTCACTTTTGAGAAATAAGTATGGTGTCCCTAGATTCGGGGAAATTAAGGGGAGGGAAATTAAGGGGACACCATACTTAATTCCCAAATAAATATGGTGTCAACCAAACCGGGTCAACTCCAGGTGGGTCCAAGCCTGCATTCCGCGGAGGTGGAGGGTCCCCGCCCGGCATTGGTTTGCCGATTAGGAGGTCCCGCTCTTCCACTCGGATCGAAAAAAGGGTTGCCGGGAGATTGATTTCGTATTAATTTCGATAAATGGATTGCACCCGCTGGAATGAAAAATTGTTTGGATTGGGACAGGGAACGGTGCGGCGATGTCTTTTCCGGAGGGTGGAGTCCCCCGCTCTAGGGTTTTGTTGGACACTCGATTGATCCATGATTCATGGAGAAAGGGGTGTCGCGATGAACGAACAAAAGCAAGAGGGGGCTTTGGCGGAGGGCGCCCGCAGGGCGAACGGAGCCAAGGCCCCAGGGCATCGCAGTGAGCGGGGTCGGTTCTCCTGCCAGGCGCAAGCGGGAGGCGGTCCTGCGTCTTTTGCGGGGCGAGAGCCTGGAGACGCTCTGCCGCGAGTTGGGCACGACAGCGGCTCGGCTTTCCGCCTGGCGCGAGGCGTTCCTTCGCGCGGGCGAGGCGGCGCTCAAAGCCCGCCCGGCGGATGAGCGGGACGAGGAGAACGCCCGGCTCAAGGCCAAGGTGGGCGAACTCACGATGGAGGGCGAGGTCCTGCGGGAGAAGATCGACCGCCTGGAGGCCGGCCGCCCTTTAGCCGGCAGGAGGTGGAGGCGATGAGTCAGGCCCGCTTCACCTCCACGGGCAGAGCCTACGGCCTGAAGCGGGTGTGCGCCCTTTGGGGCTTGGCGCGCTCCACGGTCTACGCGCAACGGCGGCGAGAGGCGGTCCCCGTTCATGAACGCCCCACGCCCAATAAGCGCGGCCCTGTGGGCCCGTGCACCGATGCGGAACTCCTCGGCCACATCCGGCAGGTCCTGGAGGACTCTCCCTTCCATGGCGAGGGCTACCGCAAGGTGTGGGCGAGGCTGCGCTTCGCGGGCATCCGCACCAGCAAGGAGCGGGTGCGTCGCCTGATGCGGGAGGCGGGGCTTCAGGCCCCCCACCGGGTGGGCAAACCCCGAGGTCCCAAGGCCCACAACGGGACCATCCGCACCGAGCGGCCCGACCGAATGTGGGGCACGGACATGACGACGACGGTGACCACCGAGGAGGGGATGGCCTCGGTGTTCGTGGCGGTGGATCACTGCTCGGTGGACTGCGTGGGGATCCATGCGGCCAAGAGCGGCAACCGCTTCGAGGCCCTGGAGCCGATCCGGCAGGGGGTCGCCGAGCGCTTCGCCGGCTTGGAGGCGGACGTCGCCGAGGGGCTTAAAGTTCGTCACGACCACGGCCCCGCCTATCTGTCCGATGACTTTCAGCGGGAGATCGCCTACCTGGGCATGACCAGTTCGCCCAGCTTCGTGCGGGCGCCCGAGGGAAATGGCTACTGTGAGTGGTTTATCCGCATCTTGAAGGAGAATCTCCTGTGGGTGCGCTCTTTCGCCACCGTAGAGGAACTGCGGTGGGCGCTGCTTGAGTTCAAGAACCTGTACAACCATCATTGGATTCTCGAGGGCTACGGCTACCGAACGCCGGCCCAGGCAAGGCAGGAAAAACTCGCTCAAGTTGCGGAGGCCGCATGAGGTCGAATACCCTCACCCGAGTGTCCAATAACCCAGGGGCGGTCCAGGAGCGGTTAAACAATGTAAAAGTACGATTCAAACCCAAAGGCGGAATCGCAATAAAATCAATGGGTCATTACTTTTGAGATCCGGAAAATAGGGTGATTGACCTACAGAAGCGGGCGTCATCGCCGATGGCCTGGATTTCCCGTCCGCGCCTAGAAATGACACAATTGCTTCTTGCGAAAAGGGGCGGCGCTAAAAGCGCCGCCCCTTTTCGCCAAACAAAAGTTTTGCGGGGGGGAGCGGGGGGGCGCCTTTCAAAAAGCGCCCCCCGCGGTCTTGATTCTACCCGCCGTTCGAGGCTTGCGCCTCCAAGGCCGCGAGGACCTTCTCGGGGGAGAAGGGCATATCGTGGATGCGGATGCCGACGGCGTTGTGGCTCGCGTTCGTGATGGCCGCCGCCACGGGCGCCTGGCTCGGCTCGCCGATCCCTACTCTTGGAATACCTCTCGCAACATTTTGATGAGGGTCATGGGTCCGTAGGGTTTCTGGATGAAGCCGGCCGGGCTGTCTCCGGCGAATCGTTTGGAGGTGTCCTCTTCGGTGTAGCCGCTGGATAGGAGCACGCACGCTTGGGGGTGGATGCGGCGGATTTCCTTGAATACCGCTTCGCCGTTCATGTGCGGCATGGTCAAATCGAGGACGACCGCTCTGATCTCGTCCACGTGCCTCCGGAAAATCTCTACGCCCTCCGGTCCGTCACTCGCGGTCAGGGTAGTGAATCCGAATTTTTCCAGCATTATCTTGAGGACCGCACGCACCCCTTCCTCGTCGTCAATGACGAGGATGGCGCCGCTTCCCCGCCAGTCCTGGACCTTGCTGGAAGTTTCGGCGCGGACGGTTCCGGGCGCCTCCATGCAGGGGAACAGCACCTTGAACGAGGTGCCGCGGCCGGGCTCGCTTTGAACCTCAATGGCCCCTTGGTGCCCACGGATAATTCCGAACAGTGTGGCCAGACCCAACCCGTGTCCTGTGGATTTTGTCGTGAAGAAGGGATCGAAGATCCTCGATTTGATCTCCTCATCCATCCCGACCCCGGTGTCGGAGACCTCCAGGAATACGTAACGACCATCGGGCAAGTCCTCACCGAGAAGGATTTCGGAGAGATAGGACGATCAGCCTCCAGGATCCCGGAGCTTATTCGGATGATGCCGTTCTTTTCCCCGAGGGCTTCGGAGGCGTTGGTGATCAGGCTCATGACCACCTGGCAAACCTGTGAGCTGTCCCCTTTGATTGCGGGAAGATCGTCGCGGAAGTGATATTCGAGGACGGCGCCCTTGGAGATGACGGTTTTCAGAAGATGCCCCATTTCATCGATGAGGTGGGAAAGATCGAGCGGCTCCTTGACGGACTGTCTCTTCCCCGAATAGGTCAACAGTTGATTGGTGAGCTCAGCGGCGCGCTGACCCGCGGTTTCGATCTGCTCGATGTTCGGCCGGACGGGTGAATCCGAAGGCAATTCCATCCTGGCCATACCCGCATAGGCGACGATGCTCGTGAGCAGGTTGTTGAAGTCGTGCGCGATGCCTCCGGCCAAGACACCCAGACCGTCCAGTTTTTGGGTGTGCTGGATCTGCGCCTCCAGATGCCTCCTTTCCTTTTCCACTTGTTTCCGCAAGGCATGGTTCTTCACCCCCCGTTCGGCAATGGTGAGCCGGACGTCCAACAGGCCGAGATTGACCGGCTTGGACAGGTAATCGTCGGCCCCCGCCTCGAGGATTTCCTGAAGCTCATCGGGATGATTGCGGACGGTGACCATCAAAATGACACTGGTTTCGCCGTATGGTTCTTCACGCATGTGGCGGCACAATTCCACACCGCTCATCCCGGGCAGAACCCAGTCCAGGATGACCAAGGGATGAACCTCCCGGCGTACTCTTCGTCTTCCACAAGGAGGACTTTTAATTTCTCGGAAGGGCCGAAGTCTGGATCATCCACAGAATTCGAAGTCATTTCGAATAGGCCTTGTCGGTCCTTCGGGAAGCCGGGCGCTTGACCCATGGAGGGTTTCCCAAACCCCATCCGACAGCAAGGTCACTCCATGGCATGACCCGAACGTTCGAAGCGAAAACGCAATGATCCGGAATTTCCCGTTTCAAATTCGGGCGAGCCCGCACCCACCAATTGTTGCTGGTTACGTCGATTAGACCCCTCACCACCAGACCTGTCAACAAGGTTTGGTGTACAAGAAAGCCTGGCCTGAGTGGTATCGCCATTGGAAAATCATGCCATCCCTGTGGGTAAACGAGCTTTTCCAGCAGGTTTGGAGGCTTCGTCATTGCCCTTGTGTGAACTCCGCTTGCGCAGGGATCACACCGGTCGCCTTGTTCGGCGGAGTGTAGCGGAACGTCAATGCCATGGTCCGAACCGGGCAACCATGGCAGCCCAAAGCAATTCACCCTTAACGAGGTAGACAGTCGCTACGAAGGAAAGTTCCTGTTTACCCGCAGTGGCGGGTCGCCCACGGATTTTTCAACCCATGGGCACTACGCCCGGACCGGTCAATCGGCTTCTTGCGAAAAGGGGCGGCGCTAAAAGCGCCGCCCCTTTTCGCGAAATGAAAGTTTTGCGGGGGGGGTTCCCAACCCTTGGGAGGGAAGCGGGGGGGCACCTTTCAAAAAGCACCCCCCGCGGTCTTGATTCTACCCGCCGTTCGAGGCTTGCGCCTCCAAGGCCGCGAGGACCTTCTCGGGGGAGAAGGGCATATCGTGGATGCGGATGCCGACGGCGTTGTGGATCGCGTTCGTGATGGCCGCCGCCACGGGCACCAGGCTCGGTTCGCCGATCCCCTTCGCGCCGAAGGGGCCAAGCGGGTCGTTGGTTTCCACCCAGAGGGACTCGATGCGATCGGGCACATCCAACTGGGTCGGGATGCGGTAGTCGTAGAAGTTGGGGTTCTCGACGATCCCGTCCGAGTACCGGAGGTCTTCCATGAGGGCGTAACCCATCCCCTGGGCGAACCCGCCTTCGACCTGGCCTTCCGCCATCAGATGATTGATGACCCGTCCGACGTCGTGCGCCCCCCAGAAGCCGACGACGTGAACCGTGCCGGTCTCCTCGTCCACCTCGACCTCGGCGACGTGGGCCGCGAAGGGATACGCCGTGGACAGGTTCCCGTGCTTCGTGACGGGATCGGGATACTCGACCCCCGCCTTGTCGGCGTTGTACTCGCCCTTTTGGACGATGGGGTTGCCGGCGTTCTTCATGAAAACGGCGTGGTGGGCGACTTCCCGGACGGACCGGGTCCGGTCCGGGGCCGAGCGGACGAACACCCGGCCGTCCCGGATATCGAGATCCTCAGGGGACGCCTCGAGAAGCTCCGCGGCGATTTCCAGGAGATCCTTCCTGACTTTGGAGGCCGCGTCGATGACCGCGAGGCCCGCGACCGTCGTCGTCCGCGTCGCGAACGCGCCGAGACAGAGCGGCGTCACGTCCGTATCTACATTGGAGACCGACACGTCCTCCAGCGGCATGCCCATGACCTCGGCCGCCACCTGGGCCATGACCGTCCGGCTGCCCTGGCCGTAGTCCACCTCGCCGGAGATGACGAGAAGCTTGCCGTTTTCCGAGAGCCTGAGGATGGCCGAGGAGCCGTCGAACTCTTTGAAGATCCCCCGGTTGCCGGAGACGTGGATGCAGGCCGAGATCCCGATGCCGCGTTTCTTCGTTCCGGTCTGCCCGGCGAACCGCTTCCGCTTTTCCGCCCAGCCCGACGCCTCGACGGACTTCTCGATGCATTCGGCCCCCCCGGCGCTGTTCATCTTCCATCCGAAGGAGGTGACGTCGCCCGTCCGGACGATGTTCTTCAGCCTCACCTCGGCCGGGTCCAGGCCGATCTCCTCGGCGAACATGTCGATCGAGGTGTCCAGGGCCAGGTTTCCCTGCGGGTTGCCGAATCCCCGGTAGGCCCCGGTCGGGGCGCGGTTGGTGTAGACCAGCCGGAGGTTGGAGCGGAGGTTCGGGACGCGGTAGCACTGGTCCATCCGGTAGGCGGTGGTCCCGGCGATGGCGACGCCGTAATCGCTGTAGGCCCCGTTGTCGGCGATGAAGTCCATGGCCTTGGCCGTGATCGTCCCGTCCTTCATCCCGCACAGGCGCACGGAAAGGTTCATGGGCAGGCGGGGGCGCGCGGCCAGGAACTCTTCTTCCCGCGTATAGACGAGGCGGACGGGCTTGCCCGTCTTGCGGGAGAGGAGGGCGGCGATGAGGTGGACGCTGTGCTCGAACTTGGAGCCGAAGGCGCCGCCGATGAAAGACTGGATGATCCGGATGTCGGCCGGGTCGATGCCCAAGGCCGGCCCGTAGACGAAGCGGACCATCCCGGGGTTCTGAACCGAGGCGTGAAGGGTGAGCCTGCCGCCCGGCGCCCAATCGGCCACGGCCGCGATGGGCTCCATGTAGGCCTGGTGAACCAGGGAGGTGCGGACCTCGTTTTCGATGATCACGTCCGCCGCGGCCATGGCCGCGTCCACGTCCCCCCGGGTGAGGTTCAGGTTGTAGGCGATGTTGTCGGGTTTGTCCTCGTGGATGGGCTCGCCCCCCTCCCCCCCGGCCCCGCCGGCCGCCAGGGCTTCTTCCATGTTTCCGTATGTGGGCAGGGGGTCGTACTCGACCTGGATGAGCTCCAGGGCCTCTTCCGCCGTGTCGGGGTCGGCCGCGGCCACGGCCGCGACTTCATCTCCCGCGAACCGGACCTTGTCCACCGCCAGGATGGGTTCGTCGGGCTGGATGGCGCCGTAGGTTCTCTTGAGGGTGTCCGCCGCGGTGACGACCGCCCGGACGCCGCGCAGCGCTTCCGCGCGGGAGGTGTCGATGTTTAGGATTTTCGCGTGGGGAAAAGGGCTGTGGAGGATCTTTCCCCAGAGCATGCCGGGGAGGATCTGGTCCGAGACGTACCGCCCGCCGCCCCGCGACTTTTCGGCGGCCTCGATGTTGGAGGCCCGCGTGCCGATGACGGAGAATTCGCTCATGCCGATTCGCTCCCCCCCCCTCCCCCCGAGAGGGTCTTGCCGGCCTCGTGGATGGCCTCTCGGATTTTCTGGTATCCGGTGCAGCGGCACAGGTTGCCGCACATCCACAGGCGGACTTCGGCGTCGGTGGGGCTGGGGTTTTCGTTCAGCAGGGCCACGCCGCACATGATCTGGCCGGGCGTGCAGTAGCCGCACTGGATGGCCCCGTATTTCACGAAGGTCTCCTGAAGCGGGTGAAGCTTGCCGTCCTGAACGAGGCCCTCGATGGTCGTCACGCTCTTTCGGTCGGCGTCCACGGCGAGGATCGAGCACGAGCAGACGGGCAGGCCGTCCATGTGGACCGTGCAGGCCCCGCACTCGTGCTGGCCGCAGCCCTCTTTGGTACCGGTGAGACCGAGGTCGTAGCGCAGGACGTGAAGCAGCGTGGCGTGGACCGGGATGTTGATATCCTGGACCTCGCCGTTGACCGTGATCTCGATGTCTTTCCGCATGGCTCCTCCGAAATCAGCCCGAGGCGCGCTGGAAGGCCGCCTCGAGGGCGCGCCGGACGAGGACCCGGGTCAGGTGAACGCGATACTTGCCGGAGGCGCGGACATCGGTGATCCCGTCCAGTCCGTCCGCCACCTTTTCGGCCGCCGCCCGGCACAGATCCTCGGAAAAGGTCTGGCCGGAGAGCATGGCTTCCGCTTCGGGATGCCGGAAGGGCGTCGGCCGCGCGGCCCCGACGGCGATTCGGGCGGATCGGACGGTGTCGCCGTCCCGCTCCACCACCGCCGCGACCCCCACGACGGCGATGTCGAACCCGCGCCGCAGGCAGAATTTCTGGTAGTCCCAGCCGGCCCCTTCCGGGAGAGGGGGGACCCGGATCTCCGTCATCATCTCTTCCGGCTCTCTCCGGGTCTCGAAGGCGTCTTCGAAGAAGTCGTTGATGGGAACGGCCCGTTTTCCCGATTGGGAGGTCAGCTCGACCTCGGCGTCCAGGGTCATCAGGACCGGACCGATGTCCGAGGACGGCTCGGCCAGGCAGAGCGCCCCGGCGACCGTCGCGATGTTCCGCACCTGGACGGATCCGACGTCGCTCGCGACGTGCGCCAGGTATTCACGGCCGTGGCCGCCTCTTTCCAGGGTCCGGTAGATGGCGAGGCCGCCGATGCGCAGCGTCCCGCCGTTCGAGTTTTCGACGTAGCCCAGGTCGGGGATTTTCTTGACGTTCAGGAGGACGGCCGGGCGCGCGATGCGGAGCTTCATGAGCTTCAACAGCGCCGTTCCGCCGGCGAGGATCAGGGCTTCGTCCCCGTGCCGGGCCAGGAGGTCGCAGGTCTCTTCCACGGTGGCGGGTTCATGGTATTCAAATTGTCGCCACATGGAGCTTCTCCGCCTTCTGTCGAACGGCATGAGGAAGGGCGTGTTTCACCCGCCGTGCGGACGCCCCATCCCTTTCTGTGACGCGCAACGGCGTGGATGTCCAGAAATCCGCCAACACGCCTTCCGGGGACGGGTTTTTTTGGTTCGCAACACAGTGTATGCTAATGGAGCCGCCGATTCATTGTCAACCCCAGCCAAGGACCCGGGCTCAGCGGCCCGGCGTTGAGGAGGAGTGCACCGCATGACGGCAACCGCCATCGTCAACATCGGAAAGCTCGTTTCCGGGGACTGCCGCCTGGGTCTTCTGGACGCCGACACCATCCTCATCCGCGACGGCCTGATCGACGCGTTCGGCAGGCGGGCGGACATGGGCGTCCCGGAGACGGACCACGTGGTGGACGTGAAGGGGATGACCGTGGCCCCCGGCCTGATCGACGCCCACACCCATCCGGTCATCGGAGACTGGCACCCCCGCCAGAACGTCCTCGGCTGGATGGAGGGCGCCTTTCACGGCGGCGTGACGACGATGGTCTCCATGGGCTCGGGGATGGTCCAGGGCCGTCCGTCCGACCCGGCGGGCGTCAAGTCGCTGGCGATCCTCGGGGCCAAGGTGGGGAAAAACTATCGTCCCGGAGGCGGGCTGAAGTTTCATGGGGGGGCCATTATCCTGGAAAAGGGCCTGGAGAAAGCCGATTTCGAGGAAATGGCCCGGGAGGGCGTCAAGGTCGTCGCGGAGGTCGGGGCGGCCGGGCTCAACCGGCCCGAGGAGCTCGGACAATACCTGGATTGGGCCCGGGAGGCGGGGATGGTGGTCCCGTTGCATTTCGGGGGCCGATCCGTTCCGGGCTCGGCGAGGATCTACGCGGACGAGGCGGCTGAGATCGACCCCGATGTCGTTGTTCACATCAACGGCGGCCCGACCTCGGCCCCGGCCGAGGAGGCCGAGCGCCTGATCGACGCCACATCGGCGTATCTGGAGGTGATCTACACCGGCAACTTCAAGACCATGTACGATTTCATCATGCTCATGAAAGAGCGGGACCTCCTGCACCGGGTTCTGATCGGCACCGACAGTCCGGTGGGCGCCGGAGTCGTCCCACTGGGGATGATGAGGACGGTCCTGTTTGTCTCCTCCTTGTGCGGGGTTCCCGCCGAAACCGCTCTCGCCATGGCGAGCGGCGCCGTCGCCGACGCCTACCGGCTGAACACCGGGAAGGTCGAGATCGGCCGGGAGGCCGACTTGCTGGCCTTGGACGCCCCCTGGGACTGCCACGCCCCGGACGCCCTCGGGGCGATCGGGTTCGGCGACGTCCCGGCGGTCGCGATGATCATGGTGGACGGCGAGGTCATCGCCCACCGGGCGAGGAACACGACGCTCACCGACCGGCGAATCAGCGTGGACGGAAAGGAGGCGAAGCTCGGCTCGCGCGAGGCGATCATGTTTCGGTGAAGTCGGGGAGGGGGGGGCGTCCGGGAAGTTTTTTGATCGGCGCGGGTTGCGTGAAAATGACTTCGACTTCTTGAAAAATGTATACTTTCCTTCTCGCTATCAACGTGGTTATCGAACAAGGGGAGGTCGCCAGATGGCTTCAACCGCAATCGTCAACATCGGAAAGCTCGTCTCCGGCGATTATCGGACGGGTTTGCTGGACGCCGACACCGTTCTGATCCGGGACGGAAAGATCGCGGAGATCGGCAAACAGGCGGACATGGACATCACCGGCGTGGACCACGTCGTGGACGTGAAGGGGCTGATCCTCTCGCCGGGCCTCATCGACGCCCACACCCACCCGGTCATCGGGGATTGGCATCCGCGCCACAACGTCATCGGGTGGATGGATGGCGCGCTCCACGGCGGGGTGACGACCATCGTTTCGATGGGCGCCTCGACCATCCAGGGCCGTCCGTCGGACCCGGCGGGGGTGAAGGCCCTGGCCATCCTCGGGGCCAAGACGGGCCGGAACTACCGGCCGGGAGGCGGGCTGAAGGTCCACGGCGGGACCGTCTTCCTGGAGAAGGGGCTGACGAAGGCCGACTTCGAGGAGCTGGCCCGCGAGGGGGTCGGCGTCGTGGCGGAGATCGGCGGGACGGGCCTGTTCGAATACGACGACGTCAAGGAATACGTGGATTGGGCGCGGGAGGTCGGGATGATCGTCCCCATGCATTTCGCCGGCCGGTCCGTTCCCGGCTCGGCCCGGCTCTACGCCGATGAGGTGCTGGCCCTTCAGCCGGACGTGGTGGTCCACATCAACGGCGGGCCGACCTCGGCCCCCGTCCACGAGGCCGAACGGCTCATCGACGGAACGAAGGCCTATCTCGAAGTGATCTGCAACGGCAACTACCGGACGATGTACGACTTCGTCCTGCTGATGAAGGAGCGGGACCAGCTCCACCGCGTGCTGATCGGAACGGACAGCCCGGTGGGGGCGGGGATCATGCCCCTGGGGATAATCCGGACCGTCCAGTTCGTCTCGTCCATGTGCGAGATCCCCGCCGAAAAAGTCCTCGCCATGGCCACCGGCTCCGTCGCCGACGCCTACCGGCTGAACACCGGCAAGGTGGAAGTCGGCCGGGACGCGGACCTGATCGCCATCGACGCGCCCCTGGACTGCTACGCGAGCGACGGCCTCGGGTGCATCGAGTTCGGGGACGTGCCTGCGATCCGGATGATCATGGTGGACGGGGAGGTGATCGCCCTCAGGGCGAGGAACACCACCTTCTCCGACGTAGAGGTGAGCGTCGACGGCCGGGAGGCGACGTACAATACGCGCGAAAGCACGCTGTTCTCGGCCATCAGCGGCTGAGCGCCGGCGCGGAAGGACGCGCTTTGCGCCCGCTTCGGCGGTTCCGTGTTGAATTCGACACCCCTGATGAAAAGAAAGGCCGCATCGCACGGGACGGCGTTGGACCGCTCCGTGGCCGGTGCGCCTCATGGGCGACTGAGAAGGGAGGAAGCGAAGATGGCAGAGACTTCTCCGCAGGGATGGGAGGGTCCCATCAAGGACTACCCGCTGACCAACTATCCGGATTTCGAGCCGGGCGTGCCGCCCCGGGTCGAGGTTCTCGAGCAATACAGTTTCCTCGACGAGGTGGAAAACATCTGGGGCTCCCGTTGGGGGGGCGGACAGGGGATCGGCAGGCTGCGGGAGGTCGCTCTCATCTGGCCGACCGAGCACGAGGTGGATCCCCTGTGGGAAAAGGACCGCAACTTCTTCTTCCTCCGCCGGGTCCGCATCGACCTCGAGCGGCTTCAGCGCGGGTTCGAGGACTATGCCAAGCTCCTCGAGAGCCTGGGCGTCAAGGTCCGCTGGATGAAGGCGCCCCATAGTTGGGGGGCCTACGGGCCCATGCGGAAGCTGTTCATGGCGGCCTTCCCACTTGTGATCAAGGGTGGCGCCATCGTCTCCCGCCAGGGGCACGCTTCCTACATCCGGGGGCTGGAGGTCAACTTCACGAAATTCTTCGCCGAGATCAATTGCCCGATCCTCCACACGATCCACGGCCACGGGATCTGCGAAGTGGGTGTTTTCGTTCCGGTGGCCGAAGACGTGATCATGGGCTACCGGTCCTGTTCGTCCAATGAGGACGGCCTGGCCCAGGTCCTCTCGGTGTTCGAGCGCAGCGGCGTGAAAGAGACCCCCATTGCCAACTGCGGGACCGTCATCAATGATTTCGAGGCGGGCGGGGAGTTCCATCTGGACATGGTCTTCGGCGTGGCCGATCTCCGGGTGGCGGTCGTCTACCCCGGGTATCTGGATTACAGCGTCTACCGCTGGCTGAAGGAGAAGCACTTCCGGATCGTCGAGGTCCCGAAGGACGAGCACCACAAGTTTTATCCGGCCAACTTCATGATCATCGAACCGGGGAAGATCATCATCGACGCACAGGCCAAGGAGACCATCAAGCGCCTGCGCGTGACCGAAGTCGAAATCATCGAGTTCGACACGACCGGGCTTCAGGCGGGGACGAACGGGATCCGCTGTGTCACGCTGCCCCTCGTCCGCGACCCCGGTCCCGGCCTCGATGATTGACCGGGAGTCATCCGTGTTCAGACATTCAAGGAGAACGAACCCGTGAGTGTAGATCCCCGCTACAGCAAGCCGGACATGTACATCGTAACGCCGAGGGTCCCCCGCCAGCCTGCGGGCATCCGGAACTATTTCACCGAGATGACCCGAAAGGCGGAGGAGCTGGGGTACGACCGCTCGTGGAACATCGAGACGAACGACCGGGACGCCTTCGCCCAGGCCACCCTCCAGATGGTGGGGTCCTCGACGATCGGCGTCGGGACGAACATCGTCAGCTACTTCAGCCGCACGCCCACGCTCCTCGCCATGGGCGCCTTCACGCTGGATGAGCTTTCGGGCGGGCGGTTCATCCTCGGGATCGGCCCCGGCGGGACACAGATCATCACGCACGGCCACGGGATCGCCTTCGAGAAGCCCGTCCGGCGCTGCCGCCAGACGCTGGAGATCATTCGCCCCCTGCTGCGGGGCGAGCGCCTCACGTATGAAGGCCCCGATTTTCACATCCAGCGGGACTTCCGCCTCCGGCTCGGCGTGGAAGGCCGCACGGTCCCCATCTACATCAGCGGGATCAACCCGAAGATGCTGCAACTGGCCGGGGAGATGGCGGACGGCGTCATCATGACCCATTTCCCCCTGGAGGCCCTCGATGACGTGAAGAAGAACATCGCCATCGGCGCCGAGCGCGCGGGCCGCGACCCCTCCGAGGTCCACCTCTTGTCCAACCAGCCGGTCGGCGCGAACCGGGGGGACGGCCCGATGAACCTGCGAAAGGCCGTTTGCTGGCACCTGGCGTCGGAGACCTTCGACTGGTTCGTGGGTCACACCGAGTGGGGGGAGCTGCGGGAAAAGGTCCGGAACCTCTGGTGGGACAACCGCCGGGAGGAAGCCGCCGAGGCGGCCGAGGACGGTTTCATCGAGACCTTCGGCCTGGGATACAAGGACGACGTGATTCAGGAGCGGATCACGAAGTACCTGGAAGCGGGCGTGGTCCCCGTCCTCGATGTCCACGGCGTCCGCAAGGGACACGAGGAGGAGGACACGATGCACGTCCTGAAGCTCGGGACGGAAACGTTCCGGTAGGGGCGGAAACCCTGGGTGGCGCTTATAGAAAGGCGTCCCGCCTAAAAGCAAAGAACCGGCCGTCCCGGCCCTTGAAATCACAAGTGAATTTCTAGCGGAAGCGGACGGCGGATGGACCTGTTCAGTGGTTTTCGCCGGGCGTAGGATACATATTTCAGGGGCGAGGCGCGCCAGCGTCATCCCGTTAAAGACCTTCATCCATCAATTCATGCGGTGCCAAAGCCGTTCAGGTTCTCATGGCGCGCGTTGATCCGTGAGGGCCTCTCAATCCCCCCCTTCGTTACGGATTGGAACACCGATGAGCCGGAAAGACTTTGATCTCCCGCCCGAAGCCCTGAAATGGACGTGCGACCCGGAGATTTTCCCCTTCGAGACAACACAAGGGTGCGAGCCCCTGACGGGCATCATGGGCCAGGACCGGGCCGCCCGCGCCCTGGACTTCGGCTTGGGGATCGACCGGCCCGGATTCAACATCTACGTGGCGGGCATTCCCGGGTCGGGCCGGACCTCTATCAGCATGGATTACTGCGAGCGCCGGGTCGCGGACAAGCCCGTTCCCAACGATTGGGTGTATGTCCATAATTTCAGGCGCCCCGACCGGCCGACGGCGCTCTCCCTGCCGGCGGGTATGGGCAAGAAGCTTGGACAAAACATGGAAGAGCTCTTGCAGGACCTGCTCACCGACATCCCGAAGGCCTTCGAGGGCGAAGATTATGAGCGGGAGCGGAGCCGGGCGGTGGAGGAGAGTCAGGCCAAGCAGCAGGCCCTGTTCCGCGAGCTTGAAGAGGAGGCGGAGAAGGAGGGGTTCTCGATCCGCGTGACCCAAGGCGGCTTCGTTCTGGGGGCCGTCATCAACGGCCAGACGTTGAGCGACGAGCAATACAGCGCGCTGAACTCCGAAGTGAGAGAGGAGATCGAGAAAAAACGGCTCGCCTTTAACCAGAATCTCGGCGATTTCTTCAAAAAGATGAGGGGCCTGGAAAAAGGGATCCGGGAGCGGGCGCGCGCCCTCCAGCGGGAGGTCGGAATCCAGGTCATCGGCGTTCTCATGCAGGCGTTGCGCGAGGACTACGCTGAATTCCCCGAGGTCCTGAGCCATTTCGACCAGGTGCGGGAGAGTATCCTGTCGCGTTTGGATGAATTCCGAAAAGGCGTCCAGGAGAGCCCGGGCGAAAGCGCCGTCAAAGCGGAGGGCGGGGGAGGCGGCGAGAACGCGGGGGGGGGGGGAGCGCCGGCCGGTCACGAGATGCACATCACACCCCCGGTCCAGGATCCGTTCGCCCCCTACCGGGTGAACGTCTTCGTGGACAACGGCGATCTGGAGCATCCCCCGGTCCTGTTCGAAAACAACCCGACCTTTCAAAACCTGTTCGGGTTCATCGAGAAGAAGGCGTCCTTCGGAACCTACATCACCGACGCCAGCATGATCAGGGCCGGTTCGGTCAGCCGGGCGAACGGGGGGTATCTCGTCTTCAATGCCATGGACGCCCTGACGAATCCGGGAGTCTGGAACGCCCTGAAGCGGACCCTCCGGACGGGCCAGGTTCAGATTGAGGAATTGGCCGAGTTGATGGGAGGGGTTACAATGGGCGGCATGAAGCCCATGCCCATCCCCACCAACCTGAAGGTCGTGATGGTCGGCAATCCCTACGTCTATCACGTCCTGCACCAGGTCGATGAGGACTTCCGCAAGCTTTTCAAGGTGAAGGCCGATTTCGACGTCCGCATGGGCCGGGAGGACGGCCACCTGCTGGAGTACGCCGGCTTTATCGCCTGCCAGTCCGCGAAGAACGGCCTGCCGTCCTTCCACCGGGACGCGGTGGCGAGAATCATCGAGCACGCGGCCCGGGACGTGGACGAACAGGACAAGCTCTCCACCCGCCTCAGCGAGATCCAGGACCTGATGTACGAATCGACGTATTGGTCCAAAGAACAGGGAAATCAGGCGATCCGCAAAGGGGACGTCCAGCGGGCCCTGGACGAGCGGAAGTCGCGAGCCAACCTGACGGAAGAGCGGCTCCAGGAGCTCATCACCCGGGAGGTCATCCTGGTGGACACCACGGGAGAGGTGGTCGGCCAGGTCAACGGACTCGCCGTTTACGACCTGGGGGATTACCGATTCGGCAAGCCGTCGCGAATCACCGTCCAAACCTACATGGGCGAGGAAGGCGTCATCAACATCGAGCGCGAGTCCAAGATGTCCGGACGGACCCACGACAAAGGGATCCTGATTCTGTCCGGGTACATGGGCGGCCAATACGGCGGGGACCGGCCGATGTCGCTTTCCGCCAGCATTTGCTTCGAGCAGTCTTACGAAGGCGTCGATGGAGACAGCGCCTCCTCCACCGAGCTGTACGCGTTGCTCTCCAGCCTGTCGGATCTGCCGATCCGGCAGGGCATCGCCGTAACCGGCTCGGTCAACCAGCACGGGGTGATCCAGCCCATCGGCGGGGTCAACGAAAAGATCGAGGGCTTCTTCCGGGTTTGCGAGGAGAGGGGGCTGACGGGGGATCAAGGCGTCATGATCCCGAAGCAGAATGCGTCCAACCTGATGCTCGAGGATGACGTCATCGAAGCCGTCAGGGCGGGGAAGTTCCACATCTATACCGTATCCCATGTGGATGAGGGGATCGAGATCCTCACGGGAACGGCCGCCGGAGCGCCCGACGAAGAAGGCATGTTCCCGGAAGGGTCGGTGCACGATCGGGTCGACCAAAGGCTCCAGGACCTGGCCGAGGGGCTCCGCGAATTCGGCCGGCCAGCGGGACCGGCGGACGGCGAAGAGGATGGGGAAAGGCATGAGAAGGAGAAGGGGCCGCCTTCTCCTCCCGGGCCGGCGGAGGATGCCATGCCGCCGGATCCGCTCCTGCCCGACGGCGAGATCGACCCTGAGGGCTTTGATGAGGACGAGCCGGAAGAATGAGGACCCCGGTCCCGGCGAGGAATTTTTCTTTCAAAGCGCCGTTATACCCAATCCAGGGGGCGATCTCGGGAGCCGGCGACTGATGCGGAGACCTCTCAAATTCCGGACTCGGCGCGGCGGGCGTTTCATCCTGGCGGCGGGTCTTCTGATTTCGCTCTCCTGGGGGGCCAATTCCGCATCCGCCGGACACCAAACGGCCGGAAAACCGGCGCCCGACCTCGAGATCCCGACCCTGCAAGGCAAATCCATAAGCCTGAAATCCTTGCGGGGCAAGGTAGTCTTTCTCAATTTCTGGGCGACCTGGTGCCTTCCGTGTCGGCATGAAATGCCCGCCATGGAAAGACTCTACGGCAGGCTCAAGGAAAAAGGCTTCGAGATCCTGGCGGTGAGCATCGACGCCCGGGGCGAAGAGGTGGTCGCGCCGTTTGTGAAAAAACTGGGGTTGACCTATCCCATTCTTCTGGACCGCGACATGGACGCCTTGAGGGCGTTCGGCGTCCGCGGCATGCCGACGACCTTTCTGATCGACCGGGAGGGCCGCATCGCCCATCTGGCCGTCGGTCCGAGGGAGTGGGACGGAAAGGACGCCCTGAAGCTGATCCGTGGAATCATGAACCGAGGGAAGGCGTTGTGATGTCGTTTCAATTTCCCAGCCGGGGGCGCGCGCAGGGACGAGGCCGAACCGGCCTGGTGGTGCTGCTCCTGGGCGGGTTGCTCTGGCTGGGGCCGGCCGCGGCCAAAGAGCCGGTCTCGAAGGGACACCCTCTCCCCCCCCCCCCCCGGCCCGCCTCGATCAACTTCCTGGACGCCATGAGTCTCGGCCTCCAGCCGCTGGATGGAAGGCGGGCTTGGGATTTCTCGCTTCCCGGGATCGATGGGAAAACCGTCCGCCTCGGCGATTTCCGCGGGAAGGTGGTGATCCTGAGTTTCTGGGCGTCCTGGTGCCCGTCCTGCCGGATGGAAATGCCGACGTTGGAGAAGATCCACGAGCGCTACAAGGACCGGGACCTCGCGGTCATCGCCGTTTCCATCGACGCGGGGGGTGAAAAGTCGGTCCTGCCGCTGTTGAAAAAACTCGGCTTGACGTTCCCTGTTCCGCTCGACCCGAATCAAAAGGTGATGGACCGCTACGGCGTCACGCTCATTCCGACCGCGTTCATCATCGGACGGAACGGGGAGATGATCGGCAAGGGAATCGGTCCGAAGGATTGGGACGGGGAGAACGGGCGGAGAATTTTGGAAAATTTGCTCGATGTCTCCCGGGCGGCTTCACCGGGGGGGTCTCATTCCGCGCTTCAAAGATAGAAACCCGGATTCCGCCGGGCGTTTTCGTCCGTTTCCCGCCGGTTTATCTTGCCCTGAGAATTGTTTTCCCGTTAATGTAGCGTCTTGATAACGGCCGTATGGATCGAGACCCGGATTGTCAATTCCGGCCGGGCAAAGGGTCAACCGACCCAAATGCCCGCCCTCAGCTTCGATGGGACGTTAGAAACCGGGGAATGTTTGATGGTCCTCGGGGACCCATGGTCCCGTCGCCGGGGCAAGCCAATCCATGAAAGCGCAAAACGAATCAGAGGGCGTTGAAGCGAAACCGGCGGGCCGTTGGGGGAAACTTGTCCAGACGGCTTTATGGGGAGGTTTGGCGCTCATATTGGCGGGAATCGTTGGGGGCGGGCTGCTGTCTTCCCTGCGGGGCCGGGGAGGACGCGAAATTCCCGCATATTCAACGGTTCCCGACTTCTCGCTCACCGAGCGGTCCGGCGGGAAGGTGACGCGCGCGACCCTTCTGCGGAAGGTCTGGGTGGCCGACTTTTTCTACGCGCGGTGCGAAGACACCTGTCCCCTGCAATCGGCTGAAATGGCCCGTCTTCAAGCGGATTTCGCCGGCGAAAAGGATTTCCGGCTTGTCTCCATCACGATCGATCCGCAGCGGGACACGCAGGCGTCGCTGCGCGAGTACGCCGACCGCTTCGGCGCGGATGGGAAGCGGTGGCTCTTCATCACAGGGGATCGGAAAGCGATCCATGACCTCGTGCGGAATGGATTCCGTCTGAGCGTCGCCGTTTCGGAAAAACCCCGGGGGAAAACGATCCCGGCCCCGCGACCCGGCGATGAACGGGGGGGAGAGAGAGGGGGGAGGGCGGATCGCCCTCACGCCGGGCCGGACATCGGGGCCGCGACCCGGTGGTTGGGGAGGATCTTCCGGATCTTCGAGGCGCGAGCGGCCTGGGCGCACCACCCCGCCGCTATCAGCTCCAAGTACACGCACAGCTCCCGGTTCGTCCTCGTGGATCGAAGCGCGGTGATCCGCGGCTACTACCACAGTGACGACGCGGAGTCGCTGGCCCGGCTGCGGCTGGATGTGAGAACGCTTCTGAAACGGTGAAGACCGGGGGCGTGGTTTAGAGCCCCCCTGTTCCGCGGCGTCGGCGATTGTAATGGCGGTATGACGGCCAGGCCCGGATTGCGGCCCGGCCGGGCCTCAGGAGCCCCCGGCGGCGGCCTGTTTGTCGCTGAAGAGCACACCCGCACTTGCCCAATTGTCCGGGGGCACGTCGTGGAAGATGACAGTCACCGCCGCCATCGGCGCCCCGGAGTGCTTGGAGATGCTCTCGGCGACCTCGCTGGCCATCTTGGCTTTGGCCTCCTTGGATCGGCCTTCCAGCAATGTGATGTGCGCAACCGGCATGGTTGAACCCTCCTGGTGTCGAGAAAAAGAGACCCCCCCGGGAAGGGGAAGCCGACCTCTGCTTGGATTTCATGCGATTATAACCCAATTGATGGACCCCGCCCGCCTGTCCGCGCCGGCATGTTCGCGCGAATCGGCCGCGGGGGACCGCGACCCCCCCTCCCCCCTCCTCCCCCCCGAGGTGAAAGGAAACGGCCATGCCTGAACCCGGCGACGTCGCCCCGGACTTCTCTTTGCCGGACGCGCGGGGAAAGACCCACCGCCTCTCCGACTTTCAGGGCAAGCGCGTGGTTCTTTACTTCTATCCCCGCGACATGACGCCCGGTTGCACGAAGCAGGCGTGCGGCTTCCGGGACCATTTCGCCACCTACACCGAAGAGGGCGTCGAGATCATCGGCGTAAGCCCCGATCCCCCGGAAAGTCATGAGGAGTTCGCGGCCGAACACAACCTTCCCTTCCTCCTCCTCGCCGATGTCGGCGTCGAGGCCTGCAGGGCCTACGGGGTGTACGGAGAACGGGTCCGCGACGGGAAAACATCGATGGGGATCATCCGAACAACGTTCCTCATCGGTCCCGACGGACAGATTGAGCGGGTCATTCGGGACATCCAGACGGAGACGCACGCCGTGGACGTCCTCAAGATGTTGGGGGGAGGGGAGGAGTCGGACACGTAAGAAAATCCGGACCCGTGGGTTTTCGAGGCCGGGCGCAATGTTAAAATGTCCGCATGGCTCCCATGGTTTCTGGTTTGAAGGCGCCGCCGACGCCGCTTTGAATCGAGAGGAGAGAAGCTCAATGAAAGAAGATCCGGCCTTGGGCGAATGGGGCGATCCCTCGAGCTCCGCCCTCATCCTTGTAGACATCCAAAACGACTTCTGCCACCCCGAAGGAGGCCTGGGCCAACGGGGCGTAGACATGGGTCCCATCCAGGAGGTGCTTCCGCGCCTGACGCGTTTGATGGAAGAAGCCCGCGCGAGCGGGGCGCATGTCATCTCCCTTTGGACGTCCCATTGGCCGGAGCGGACATGGCCCGCCTATCACAGGATGGAACGGTTCAAGTTTGCTTCGGCGGACCCCGGCCCCGACTACACCCCCCTGGTGGTTGAAGGGACCTGGGGCGCCGACATTTGCGAAGGGTTCGAGCCCCGGCCCGGAGAAATTCTCATCAAAAAGAACCGGTACGGCGGATTCACGGGGACAAACCTCGACCTCGCCCTCCGGAGCCTCGGCGTGAAGACCCTCATCCTGACGGGCGTGGCGACAAACGTATGCGTCGAGAGCACGGCCCGCGAAGGATTCATGCTGGACTACAACGTGGTTTTGGCTGAAGACGCCTGCGGTGCCACCAGCCGGGAGGAGCACGAAGCAACGCTGTTGACCTTCCGCAACTATTTCGGGCGGGTCGCGACGGTGGATGAGGTCATCGCGGCCTGGGCGGAGCGCGGCACGGCGGCCAAAACATAGATGGACCCGGCGGGCGAACCGTCCGGGACCTGGTCTTGAATCACCAACCCATCGCTGTCAACGAGCCGGTCATCGCGGCGGTTAAACCGCCGGCTGTCGGCCCGGAAGGTTGAATCCGGTTCGATACGGACGCTTTTCGAAGGGGGGGGGAGACGCATCGCCCCCGGATTGCACCGGGCCGGCCGGGGCCTCAGACGCGCGCGCTTTCTTCGAGGCCCTCCTGGACGTCCCGCTTGCGGACCCTCTCTCCCTGTCCAATCCCCTCACACTCCCGCCGCACCTCCGCCCAGGCGGCGGGGCTTTCGACGTTCTCGGGCCAGTAGGGATAGGTCCGGCATTGGACGAACTTGACCGGGTGGATGCCGCAGGTGTTTTCCTCTTCCTGGTAAAAAGGGCAGACCCCCTGCGGGTTCATGCGCAGCTCGTAGCCGCGCTCGCCGGCGGATTTTTTGGCGAATTTTCTCAGAAACCGGCGGACCGGGATTCCCAGGTATCGGGCGATGGGCCCGACCTCTTCGCGGTTGAAATACACGTGTCCGGGCCGCTCGCAGCAGTGTCCGCACTGGGTGCAGCGAAAGCGCGATCCGCGGAGAATCTCCCACCAATCGGGGTTGAGCCGGTCGGTCATGGTTTCCTGTGGCCCCATTCACCGCGCGAACGGGCCGCGGGGTCAGTCAGGACTGTCCGCCGACATCCACTTCGTCGGCCGAGTGAATCATGAACTTTTCCGGATCGAGCCGTGTCATCAGGAAGTCCCCGGCTTTTTCCTGGATCTGGCGGATGGCGTCCGTCTCATCCTCCGCCTGGACTTGAACGATTCCCGCAAATGAGAAGGTGACTTCGAAGTGTTTCAGCGACATGGCAATGCGTCCCCCTCCCCCCCGTGGATGACTTAGGAGGCCGTCCGGGAATTAGGGGATTCTTCCCGGTCTCTGAGTAATATTGTGCGGTTGGGGACCGACCGCAACCGGGAGATTCGCATGACGACAGAAAATCCGGGCGGGCGCAACATCATCGGGCGGGACATAAGTCCCGCCCCCGGGAGCGTCTGAAGGGGGCCGGTTTCAGCCGTGAGTCGGGATTCTTGCCGGTATTTTCCGAAGAGCATCCCCGTTCCGCCGGAGCGAGGCATTGAACTCTTTGAGTGTGAGTTCCCCCACGAGATAATCTTCCAGATAGGTTCGCGCTTCGGTGTCCGGGATTTGAACAGGCGGATGCTTCATGGTGTAGGCGGAGACCGGCAGCAGGGCGCCCGCGTCGCCCCGGGTCCGGGCCAGCTTACAGAAGCGAATGGCGTCGATCACCACGCCCCCGCTGTTGGGGGAGTCTTCGACCGATAGGCGGAGCTCCAGATGCAGGGGGACGCCCGCGAAGCCGACGCCCTCCATCCGGATGAAGCAGACCTTGTTGTCGTTCTGCCAAGGAACGTAGTCGCTTGGCCCGATGTGGATGTCCTGATTGTCCAAGCGCACGTTCAATTGGGACTGAACCGCCTCGGTCTTCGACCGTTTCTTGGAAGCCAGGCGGTTTTGCGCCTTCATGTTCAGGAAGTCGGTGTTTCCGCCGGTGTTGAGCTGGTAGGTGCGCTCGAGCTTGACGCCCCGGTCCTGGAACAATCGGACGAGGTCTCTGTGAACGATGGTGGCGCCCACCTGGGACTTGATGTCATCGCCCACCACGGGAATGCCGCGCTCCCGGAAACGCTTCTCCCACGCGGGGTCCGAGACGATGAACACCGGCACGCAGTTGATGAAGCTCACACCCGTATTCAGGCAGCATTCGGCGTAGAACCGGATGGCTTCCTCGGATCCCACCGGCAGGTAGCAAATCAGGATCTCGGCTTTGCTTTCCCGCAGGACCGCCTCCACGTCGCAGGCCTCCCGGCCGTCGACCAAGAAACTGCGTTCCGGAGGGTAGTCCGCCATGTGGGGAGCGACGCCGTCCAGGAGTTTGCCCATGTGGACGCTCACACCGTAATCCGGCAGATCCGGGAGGATTGTCGCGGTGCAATTGGGGGGGGCGAAGGCGGCCTCGTGAAGGGGTTTTCCCACCTTTCGGGTGTCCACGTCAAACGCCGCCACCGGCCGGATGTCGAAGGGGCGGTGCCCCGCCAAGTCGAAATGCATCAGACCGAGGGCTTCGGCCTCCGGCGTCTTCCGGTAATACTCGATTCCTTGAAGGAGCGAGCTTGCACAGTTTCCCACTCCCGCTATCGCAATCCTAATGGGGTCCATAGGTTCCTCCTTAATCGTAAATCCAATCATCTACAACCGTCCGGCACAGTAGCGAGAACGACCGTCCAGGCGGAAAGGAAGGCGCCGGAATCCGCAAACCATCCTTCTTCCCGACCGAGGCGATGCGTTCAAGTGCAAGCGATTAGTGATCGCGGCCCTTATCCGGCAGGCCGCGGCTGTCTTCCCCCCGCGATTTTCATACCGGCATCGAAGGGTCCTGCCCTTGTCCGTTCACCTCACAAAAAAACCCGAACCCTGGTTCCCATCGGGACGCGCTTTCGCGGATAGATGCCGCTTGCGCCGTCCCTCGGAAAATCCGGAGACTGAATCAGGGCTATCCATACGTTGGAAGAACGAACGGTGCATTTTCGCAAATCCGCCCAGGATTTGTCAAGTGTCGGCAAAGGGGGGAGAAAATCATCGGCGTAGGGAGGACATCGTCACTTCCCTTTTCAGTTCATCAAAGACCTGTTTGAGTGGGGCAAGACAGGCAGCGGCGGGTCAGTATTTTCAGGGAGCCGGCGCAACGAAAACCGATTGCGGGATCCCGCTTCGTTCTCTTATGTCTCGGAGCCGGAGACCCCGTTGAAAACCCCTCCTCCCCCCCGCGGGGCCTCAGCCTTCGCCCCCCGCGATTCCTTCACATCTCCTTTGCCAGCGCCGTCGCGGCTTCCAGGTCCTCGGGGGTGTTGCAGTTCATGAATGAGAGGAGCTTCGGGTCGAAGGCGGCCGCCTCCTCGGGCTCGACCCTGCGCGTCCGGACCTGGTCGAAAATCCCCCTGATAGCCAGGCGGTCTTCTTCGATCAGTTTCTCCATGGGGGCGACGCAGGCCTGCCCGTAAATGGCGTGGAGGGGCTCGCGCCCCTGGTCTGAGAAGGGAAGCACCAGGTCGAACTCCGCTCTCAGGTCCGCCAGGAACCGGATGAGAGACTCATTCAGAAAGGGCATGTCGCACGACGCGCAAAAGACGTGCGGCGTTTCCGCTTTCAGCAGACCGGTGTAGATCCCCACCAACGAGGCCCGATCCGGGTGGACGTCCCGATAAACCGGGAAGCCGAGCTCCGGGTACAGGCTCGGATTGTTGGTGACAAGGATGTTTCGGCTGAACAGCCCGCGGAAGACGCGGGCGACCCGCTCGATGAGCGGGATGCCGTCCACCTCCAGAAGGGCCTTGTCGGTCCCCATCCTGCGGCTCTTTCCGCCCGCGAGAATGACGCCCGTGACATCTTCGTACAAGCCTCGTTGTGAGGTCATCGGGGGGCCTTCTTCCGAGGGGAGGGCTCAGCCGGGGAGCGCCGCGGGATTGTATTGCATCTGGATGGACTTCGCCGCGAACGAGCCGTTTCCCAGGTCTTCGAAGATTCGGCAGTCGACGAGGTCTTTCCCGTAGACGTGGATGGTGATGGCCGTCCGGTCGCTCACGTTCTCGATCTTGTGAAACTCGAAGGGCGGAATCAACCTTCCCGTGTCCCCGATGCGGGATTCAAACCGCCCCGATTGCCGGAGTTGGAATGACTCCGCCGGGCTTTCATTCTCCACCGGGTCGTACTGGGTGATCCGGACGGACCCTTCCAGGACCCCTTCGACGCACCAGATCCCGGAGTGGTCGTGGACGGGGGTCCCCTGTCCAGGCTGCCACACCATGGCGACGACGACGAACCCGAGCTCGGGGTCGCGGTGGATCAGGTTTCGGGCGTAGGTGTCGGGGTTGGGCGCGCGGTTCTCGGGGGGGAGCCACCCGCCGTCTTTCAGAAGCCTCGGCAGGGCCCCTTCGACCACCGCGGTGGATTCGTCATCGTTACGGGAGGACTTCAGGCCGAGGGCGATTTCTCCGACGAACTCGTCGAAGACCGCGGCGCTGATTGTACATGCGGGGGTGCAGTCGGGTTCGTTCATGCCTTGCCGTCTCCTCGTGGGTTGGGAGATTGCCGGGACGCCGGGACCCGGACCGCTTCATGCGTAAAATTAGAGCAAATTACTTGCCAACCGATCTGATTATACACCGTGACCGGCGGGATTGCGCCAGCGAAACCGCTTGGCCTCAACGCGTAAAGGATGATCCCCGACCCCTTCTCTCGCACGTTTGCTGAGGTTCGGCCGCGGTGGGCGTCATCCAAAAAGTGTCCTTCTCCGTCGCGTGAAGGTAAACGGGCCGGTCCAAGCCTGCCCTCTGCGGAGGCAGGGGGTCCCGGCCCGTGCAAATGACCGTTACCCCCGGCCGGCGTCCGGTATGGCGAAGGGCCTCGGTTGGCGTGGATTTGGGGACACCATACATAATTCCAGAAATATGTATGGCGTTCCCTCAACTCACAGTCAGAAATAAGTATGGTGTCCCCTTAATATAGCCAGGGGGCTTGCCCCGTTGGGGGCCTCGAGAAGTTTTTGACAAGGCCATTGGAGGGACGTCTAATTAATAAATCACAAAAGGGACCGGAAGGACATCGGCGGAGGTTGAAATGGGAAATTCCCGTTGAAAGCCGTGAGGAGGTACGACCCGGCCAAAGAGCGTGAAGTTGCTGAGAGCCTGATGGATATCGGGGCGGACGTACTGGGTCAGTACTTCAACTCCCCTGCGGTCCAACAGACGGCCCAGCGTCGCGGAAAATATAGTGTTGGCGCTTACTCCGACATGTCGGCATTCGCCCCCAAAGCGCACCTAACGGCGCCCATTTTCAACTGGAGTTCCTTCTACAAGAAGATCGCAGGCGCGGTTCACGATGGGACTTGGAAGAGTGCGATGTATTCCCCTTCGATGAAGGACGGGGTTGCGGGGTTGGCCCCCTATGGGCCCATGGTGCCCCATGACACCCGGGAGATGGTCGACCGCAAGAAGGCGGAACTGATCGCGGGCAAGTTCACACCGTTCACCGGACCCATAAAGGACCAGTCGGGCAAAGTCCGGATCCCTGCGGGAAAAAGGATATCCGAAAAGGATCTGAATTCGATGAATTTCCTGGTCCAAGGGATCATCGGTCACATCCCCAAATAGGCCCATCCGCTGAATTCTTATCAGCTGACAGGAAGATTGAAATCCGTTCGATTTTTGGGTCCACGGGTGAAAGAGAGTAGTTGGCTATGACAAGGAAAGGGGTAGGCGTGTCCCCTCTAAAAGTGGGAGGTCCGCAGGGTTGGGCCAAGGCGGATGGTTCCGCCTATAAGCGGCAGGCCGTGGGGTTTCTGGAAAAAAGAACGGCCCACATGAATGCCTTGGCCAAGCGAATCTGGGAAACCCCCGAGTTGAGCCTTGAGGAGTCCCGCTCATCTGCCTTTCTGGTAGAAGAACTTCAGGAGGCGGGGTTTCAGGTCAAGACCGGTCTTGCAGGTTTGCCCACTTCTTTCGAGGGCCGCTGGGGGAAGGGGAAGTCACAAATTGGAATTCTGGCGGAGTACGACGCGGTTCCAAACTGTGGTCCAAAAAAGACGGACAACGGCCACGGCTGCGGACACAACCTGTTCGGCACGGCCAGCGTCTCAGCGGGGATCGCCGTCAAGGAGATTTTGGAAAAGAACCGGGTTCGCGGAACAGTGAGGGTGTTCGGAACACCAGCCGAGGAGATCCTGTACGGCAAAGTTGTCATGGCGAATGCGGGGGTCTTCGCGGGGCTGGATGCCGTGCTCACGTGGCACCCGGGTGAAGGGAATCTCGCTGACTACAGCGCCTGTAAATCTCTGGATTCCGTCACATTTGAGTTCTTCGGGAAAAGCGCCCACGCCCAGATTGATCCGGAACTGGGGCAAAGCGCCTTAGGCGCGGTCGAACTCATGAACGCGGGCGTGAACCGACTGCGCGGCCAAGTTCCGCCCGGGACGGGATTCCACTATGTGATCCCAGAAGCGGGTCAGTATCCGGGCGTTATTCTCCCTTATGCCAAATCCTGGTACTGGATTTGGAAACCGAGTCGGACCCAAACCGATTACGTGACGTCGGAGACAAGACGGATTGCTCAGGGTGCGGCGCGGGCGACGAAAACCCGCGTGCGGATCAAACTGCAGGCGGCCACGTACCAAAGCCTGCCCAACATTGCTTTGGGAAATTTGATCGATCAGAACTTGAGATGGGTCGGTGGTCCTAAGTTCTCAGCTGAAGACAAAACCCTGGCGCGCCGATTGGGCTACAAGCGGCCCCTGAAGGAAAAAGTGGATGTCCCGCGGGAGGGATCTTCTCCGTATGCCAATGACCAGGGCAATGTCAGCTGGCTTGCACCCTTGAGTCTTTTCTATACCTCATGCCGCGCCCCCGGGACGCCGGAACATTCCTGGGACGCCACCGTTCAGTTCGGCTCGGGGATCGGCTTCAAGGGGATGAAGGTAGCGAGCAAAGTCATCGCCTGCACAGCTTTAGACCTCATCACCAACCCAGCAGAGTTGAAGAAAATACAAAGAGAGTTCAAAGAAAAAACCCGTGGCTTCGAGTATCGATCCCCCATTTGATCAAAAACCTTTCCATTCTCGTCTTCTTAACCAAACCTCTAAAGTTCTACCACTTTATAAGTTTGACCTGCTCCCCTGAAACGGGTCCAGGTTGAGAGAGAGAGAGGCTTTTTGGGCTGGACTTGCCCCTACGAGTCTACAGTGTCTTGCACCGTAGGAGCCAGCCCGTCACACGCCCGCGCGGAGAACGGGCTGTTTCAGCCAATCTTTGTGAGAAATGCAGGTTAAAAGACAAACCGCCGCGGCCGGATCTCGACCTTCGTCTCCCGAAGCTCCTGAATCACCTTGACGATGTTCGCGACGATCGTCTCGTGGAAGATCTTTCCTTTCTCAGCCGTGCAGTGGCCCGGGTCGCCGAACGCGCCGGTCGGCAGGGTCGCCTCCCGGAAGGATTCGGGCGTCTTGGCGAAGTGGACACGGTTGCCGACGACGTAGTGGTCCGAGAAGTGGAACTCCCGTTGCTCCCACACACAGGCTTGGGCCTTGCTCATGTCGCACAGGTGCGGATGCAGGTGAAGCATCTGGGAGCATTCATGCTGAGAGGCGTGCCCCATGCCGCCGGGCGCTCCGGCCATCAGCTCCCGGGAGACGGCGTCCCCGATGTCCCAGGGGTCCACGACGACGGCGGCCGCGTTCGTCTCGTTGGCCAGCTTGTTGGCGGCGATGTGCATGGGCGGCAGGTTGGCCTGGGCGTTCCCGTTGACGATGACAATCTTCTTGAACCCGTGGTGGATGAGGCTGACGCCCACTTCGAAGACCAAGTCGATGAACGTCTCGGGCTTGAGGGTGACCGTCCCCGGGTAGCCCATGTGGTGGGTCGCCCAGCCGTACCAAAGCGGCGCGGCGCACAGGACGTCGGCCGCCCGGGCGGCGTCCTCGGCGAACCCGATGGCCGTGTAAGAGTCGGTCCCCAGGGGCATGTGGTGTGCATGCTGCTCGACGCTGCCTACGGGAAGGAGGATGATGTCGTCGCGCTTCAGGTAGGCCTCCACCTCCGGCCAGGTGATTTCCTGGAGAATCCAAGGTCTTTTCTCGGGCATGGAAGGTTCCTTTCATGGACACGGCGAAGGCAGGGGCTCCGGTTCCGCGCACCGTCCACATGGTCATTCAAGTAATCACTGATCCCCGTTCCTGCCCCCCCGCAGCCCGTCGACGATCTTCTCCGGCGTGATCGGAAGGCGGCGGATTCGGACCCCGGTGGCGTTGTGCACGGCGTTGGCCACGGCGGCGGGCGTGGGGTTGATGGCTGTCTCGGCCAGCCCTTTCGCGCCGAACGGGCCCACCGGATCGATGGTCTCCACCCAAATGGAATCCACGTCAAACGCGTCCATGGAGGTCGGCAGCAGGTAGCCCTCGAAGTTGTTGTTGAGGATCTTCCCGGTCCCGTCCTTGACCAGCTCTTCCAGAACGGCGTATGCGGCCCCCTGGGCCGCGCCCCCTTCGACCTGGCCCTCGGCGCCCAACAGGTTGATGACCTTGCCCGGGTCATGGGCGGCGACGACGCGGTTGATCTTCACCTCTCCGGTCTCCAGGTCCACGCTCACGTCGGCCGCGTGGACGGAGAAGGAGTACGTCGTCGAGGCGTTTCCGTACTTGTCCTTGGGATCGAGGATGTCCCCCCCCGCCTGGAATCGGCCCATCGCGGAGATGGCCGCCTTGCCGGTGAAGCGGACGACCTCCCCGACGGACAGGGACCGGGCCGGGGCGCCCCGCACGAAGAGGCTTCGGCCGTCGATCTCGATTTCCTCCGGGCTCGCCTCGAGGGCCTGCGCCGCGGCCTCCAGGAGCGCCCCCCGGGCGTTGACGGCGGCGTCTCGCGTCGCCGCCCCGCCCATGAGGGTGATGCGGCTGGCGAAGGCCCCCAGGCCGAACGGGACCATCGAGGTGTCGTGCGCCGAGGCGACCATGTCTTCGTAGGGCAGGCCGAGCTCTTCCGCGGCGACAAGGGCCATGACCGTTGTCCCGCCCTCCCCCAAGTCGCACTCGCCCGAGCGGATTTCCACCTTGCCGTCCTCGCGGATCAGGATCTCGGTCTCGGAGGGGTCTTCGTCCTTGTCTACGAGGGAGGCGCTGAACCCCCGGTTCCCCGTCACGTGGATGCAGCAGGCCAGTCCCACGCCCCGGCCGGGCTCGCGCCGGCTTCGGATCTCCTTCCACTGAATCGCTTCGGCCGCTTTTTTCAGGCAATCGGAGATCCCGCAGCTGATGATCTTCCATCCGTGGATGGAGGTGTCCCCGGTGTGGGTGAGGTTTTTCAGCCGTAGGTCCACCGGGTCCATGCCGAGCCCCTCGGCCACATGGTCCAGGTGGCTCTCCCAGGCGAAGGTGGCCTGGAGGTTCCCGAACCCCCGCATCTGGCCGGTGGGCTCGGTGTTGGTGTAGGCGAGCTTGGCGTCGATTCGCACGGCCGGCGTGCGGTACAGGGAATCCGTCCGCAGGGCGAGGGAGCTCATGATCTGCGGGGAGAGGCTGCTGTACCCCCCGTTGTCGGCGACGACCCGGACCTTCTTGCCCAGGAACTCCCCCGCCCGGGTGAAGGCCGATTGGATATCCAGGATGGCCGGCATCCGGGGCCGCATGCTGATGAGGTCTTCTTCCAGCGTCAGGACGGAGCGGACGGGCGCGCCCGCCTCGCGGCTCAGGAGCGAGACCAGAAGGGCCAGCTTCACATCCAGCTTGCCGCCGAACGCGCCGCCCGGGCGGGTCTGGATCACGGTGATGTCGTCCAGGGGGATGCCCATGGGCCGCGAGAGCAGATAAGGCCGGATGGCGAAAATGGACTGAAGGCAGCCCCACACCTTGAGCTTGCCGTTCTCGAAGGCGCCGATGGCCCCGGTCGGCTCCAGATAGGCCTGGTGGGTGAGGTGGGTGCGATAGCGCTCCTCGAAAACCTTGTCCGCGCGCTGAAACGCCCCGTTCACGTCGCCGCGCTCGATCTCGAAGGCATACGCCACGTTGCCCGGCTTGTCCTCGTGGACGAGGGGGGCCCCCGCCTCGAGGGCCTCCAGGGGGTCGATGACGGAGGGGATCACCTCGTAATCAACGGCGATCTTGGACAGGGCCTCCTCGAGGGCGTCCTCCGACTCGGCGGCGACGCCGGCGACTTCGTCCCCCACGTAGCGGACCTTGTCTGTGGCGAAAGGGGTCTCGTCCAGGGTGGAGATGCCGAACTTGGGCTGGGGGGAGCTCCGGCCGGTCAGGATGGCCCGAACCCCGGGGACTTTCTCGGCCGCCGAGGCGTCGATGTTCAGGATCCGGGCGTGGGGGTGGGGGCTGCGGAGCATCCTTCCGTGGAGCATGCCCGGAAGGGTCATGTCCGCGATGTATTCACCGTTTCCCGAGACCTTTTCCTTCGCGTCCACCATGGGGAGTTTCTTGCCGACGACGGTGTGCTCGATGACCATGAATTCTGTTTCCTCAATTCAATTTGTTGAGTGGGGGCGCACGGTCGCGCGTCCCGGCGCGGCTCATGCGCCGAAGACGGCGACGGCCCGGACGGGCGACCCGGTGCCTTCACGGATCTTGAGGGGAAGCGCGATGAACAGAAACCCCCGGCCCGCCACCGATTCCAGGTTGCAAAGATTTTCGGTGTTGGTCTTTTGATGATGCCGGCAAATGACGTGGCAGGGAAACGCCGGATCCGCCGCGTTGTCGATGCTGGGCGCGTCCGTTCCGATATTGGCCGCGCCCTTTTCCACGTAGATGAACTCCGCCGCCTCCCGGCTCAGGCCGGCGTAGGCCGTCGAATATTCCGGATGAGGATAAGTCCTCTGATAATGCCCGAGGTGATACAGGACGGTTCCGCCCTCGGGGATCTCCAGGCCGGTTTTGTCCAGCTCCTCTTCTATTCGCTCCCGGGCGATGGAGGTGCGGGAAGCGGCGTCGGAGAGGTCGAGACAAATCGCCTCATTGTAAAAAAAATCGAGGGACATCCGGTCGATGGCGGGGGCCTCGGGCCGGGGGTCGATGTGGCTGATCGAATCCACGTGCGTCGGGCCGTGCTCGCAAAGCTGGACCACCTTCGCCGTGTAGCTCATCTCCCCGGTGAACCGCCCCGACGCGGCTGATTCTTCATGGGTCATGCAGGACCAGACCTTGGTTTCCGGATGCCCGACGAAGATGGGCTGCCCCTCGTAGAGGTCCTGGGTGAGATCGACAATGCGGTGTCCCGGATAGGCCATGGATAGCTCCTTGGCGGTTCTCGATGAATCGGCCGGAGAATGTTAATCATCCTAGGGACGCACCGGGCGTCCTGTCAATCCGCTTCGGGATATCGGGTGAAATTTGAGCTCATCCGCACCGTGAATCCGGTTCGGCGAGCTCGATATCCGAGAGACGCGGACGCCCGCCCGGTGCTCCGCATTGGAGAATGGGTGAAGCGGGGGACGGGCCGGAACGACAAAGGCGCCGGCGGCGGCTGATTCCTTCGCCCGGATGATTTCTCTGTGATACACTTCATCTCTTCCCGGCCGCTGAAATTCTCCCGATGGACCGGCGCATCGGGCGTCCGGACTGTGGATTCATTTCCCCCGTTGACCGACCGAAGCCCATGGGATCGACCACAAAAACCTCGGCCGCGAAGAAGGTGTTCTTTGCCTGCCTTGTTTTACTTCTGTTCATCGTCCTGTTGGAAGGCTACGCCCGGGTCAAGACGTATCTCGACACCGGAAACAAAAAGCACCTCTACACCACCCCGACCAAGGCCCTGCGATTCGGTCTGGGGCCGCTGCCATACCGGGGAAGGGAGATGTCCGAAAATAAACGGACGGGTGTATTTCGAATTATCGCGTTGGGGGGTCCACGACGTTCTGGTTGGGGGATCGAATCCGACTCCAAAACGTGGCCCGCCCAACTGGAAACCATCCTGCGGCGGAAGGTCGGGAAATCCCGGGTCGAAGTCATCAATTTCGGGGAGCCTCACGCGACCTCTGAAATGCTGCTCAAACGGTGATTCCCGGCGGCAAAGCAATTCCGTCCGGATTACTACATCATCTTCAGTGGGTACAACGACTACGATAAAAACTTAAGAACAGTCCTCACAGCAAAAAAACAGGATTCACTCCGGACAGAGAAGGTCTCGACGCCAAACCGGCCCGGCCCCAAACCCGCAACCCGGGGAACGGCCTCTGCCGGAAAACGTAAACCGCCCGGTGGAATCCGAACCCGGCCTTTCCAGGCGCGTGGACCTGGTCGAGCGCGTTACGCTTTTTATCTTGAACTACAGCTCCTTCGCCCACCGGCTCCGGGAATTTATTGGGAAGGTCTGGTACAAAGACATCGAATATTTCTACAAGCGGGAGAGGGAGAGATCGGTCCGGAAAAGCAAGGCGAATAAAATGGAAGAGCCCGAAAAAAGAACGGCGGCCGCGGCGCGGGAAAAAAAGACAGGCGTTGAGCGGGCGCCGGGTCGGCCGGAAAGCGGCGGCAATCAGGGTGGACGCCGAAAGGCGGCCGTCCGGGCCGCCTCTCCGCGCTTCAAGGTGTCCATCGACCTGCCCGCCGTCATGGGGTGGTATCAGGCCAACATCAATCACCTCCTCGATAACATCAAGGCGGCGGGCGCCGGCGCGATGCTCATGACCCTGCCCGTTCAGTGGAACCACCCCGGCGCGCGGCACATCCTGGAAAGCGGCTCACTGGCCGCGTTGAACCGCGCCATCCGGGAAATCGCCGCCGTACGTACGATTCCGGTCTGCGACATCGAAGGGGCCTTCAAGCGTTACCCCGACCCGGGCCAATTTTTCATCTGGGATTACATTCACCCGGACCCGAACGGGGCCAAGCTCATTGCCGAGACCCTGGCGTATCGCCTCGGCCGGGCGGAAGTCCCTCCTTCCTGAGCAAATTTCCCCTTTCAGCCCATTTCCACAAACGGCAAGCAACGTTTGAACCAACTCGCCCGCCAGGGATGTTTTGCTGGGGGGGGAGTAAACCCGCATTTCCCATATGGATGATAATTTTTAACGCCCCGAAGGCCGTTTTCTCGTGTAAAATCAAGGTGTTGTCCTCTCCCTGCCATCATCTTGCGAGGGGACCCGATGGGTGAAGCGAAAAAGAGGCCGTTGAGGCTCCAATTCGACGGTCGGCTCAGGCTGGAGTTTCACGGAGCAAAGGTTACGAGTGACGCCGGTTTGCTTGCCTATCGTGAACTGGATGAGGTGTTGGGGCTGACGAAGGCGGCCGAGGGGTTTCTGTCCGATTCACGGACGGGCGGGAACACCCGGCACAGCCTCACCGCTTTGGTGCGCCAGTCGGTCTACAGCCGCCTGGCAGGATATAAAGACACCAATGATGCCGAGCGGCTCTGTGTCGATCCCGCCATGCGTCAGGTGGTTGGGGGGCGAGCGAAGTATCACACCGCTGCCTCCACCAGCCAGATGAGCCGATTCGAGACGCAGACTGGACCGCCCCTGGGTTATTGGACACTCGGGTGAGGGTATTCGACCTCATGCGGCCTCCGCAACTTGAGCGAGTTTTTCCTGCCTTGCCTGGGCCGGCGTTCGGTAGCCGTAGCCCTCGAGAATCCAATGATGGTTGTACAGGTTCTTGAACTCAAGCAGCGCCCACCGCAGTTCCTCTACGGTGGCGAAAGAGCGCACCCACAGGAGATTCTCCTTCAAGATGCGGATGAACCACTCACAGTAGCCATTTCCCTCGGGCGCCCGCACGAAGCTGGGCGAACTGGTCATGCCCAGGTAGGCGATCTCCCGCTGAAAGTCATCGGACAGATAGGCGGGGCCGTGGTCGTGACGAACTTTAAGCCCCTCGGCGACGTCCGCCTCCAAGCCGGCGAAGCGCTCGGCGACCCCCTGCCGGATCGGCTCCAGGGCCTCGAAGCGGTTGCCGCTCTTGGCCGCATGGATCCCCACGCAGTCCACCGAACAGTGATCCACCGCCACGAACACCGAGGCCATCCCCTCCTCGGTGGTCACCGTCGTCGTCATGTCCGTGCCCCACATTCGGTCGGGCCGCTCGGTGCGGATGGTCCCGTTGTGGGCCTTGGGACCTCGGGGTTTGCCCACCCGGTGGGGGGCCTGAAGCCCCGCCTCCCGCATCAGGCGACGCACCCGCTCCTTGCTGGTGCGGATGCCCGCGAAGCGCAGCCTCGCCCACACCTTGCGGTAGCCCTCGCCATGGAAGGGAGAGTCCTCCAGGACCTGCCGGATGTGGCCGAGGAGTTCCGCATCGGTGCACGGGCCCACAGGGCCGCGCTTATTGGGCGTGGGGCGTTCATGAACGGGGACCGCCTCTCGCCGCCGTTGCGCGTAGACCGTGGAGCGCGCCAAGCCCCAAAGGGCGCACACCCGCTTCAGGCCGTAGGCTCTGCCCGTGGAGGTGAAGCGGGCCTGACTCATCGCCTCCACCTCCTGCCGGCTAAAGGGCGGCCGGCCTCCAGGCGGTCGATCTTCTCCCGCAGGACCTCGCCCTCCATCGTGAGTTCGCCCACCTTGGCCTTGAGCCGGGCGTTCTCCTCGTCCCGCTCATCCGCCGGGCGAGCTTTGAGCGCCGCCTCGCCCCCGCGAAGGAACGCCTCGCGCCAGGCGGAAAGCCGAGCCGCTGTCGTGCCCAACTCGCGGCAGAGCGTCTCCAGGCTCTCGCCCCGCAAAAGACGCAGGACCGCCTCCCGCTTGCGCTGGCAGGAGAACCGACCCCGCTCACTGCGATGCCCTGGGGCCTTGGCTCCGTTCGCCCTGCGGGCGCCCTCCGCCAAAGCCCCCTCTTGCTTTTGTTCGTTCATCGCGACACCCCTTTCTCCATGAATCATGGATCAATCGAGTGTCCAACAAAACCCTAGAGCGGGGGAGACCCTCACCCGGCCCCTTAACCCCTCAAGGCGCTGAGCGGTCTGCCCGGTGTGTTGGTGGATCGTGTCCGCAAACGCAAGCCGATTCGCAAGCTGATCCTGGACATGGACAGTTCGGTCAGCCCGACCCACGGTGAGCAGGAAGGCTCTTCCTACAACGGCCACTTCGGCTGCACCTGCTATCACCCACTGTTTTGCTTCAACCAGTTTGGCGATCTGGAGCGGGCGCTGTTGCGCAACGGCAAGGTCCACAGCGCTGATGACTGGTGGTCTGTATTGGAGCCGGTGGTAGCTCGCTACCGGGATGCGAAGGTCTGTCGGTTTTTTCGAGGCGACGCGGCATTTGCCAAGCCGGAGGTGTACCGATACCTTGAGGCGGAGGGCTACTCCTATGCGATTCGGCTTCCGGCCAACGCCATCTTGTACAGGGACATCGAATGCCTTCTGACCCGGCCGGTTGGCCGACCGCCCAAAAGGCCCATTATCTTCTACCACAGCGTCTCCTATCAGGCGGCTAGTTGGGAGAAGCCTCGCCGGGTGGTGGTGGCGGTCGAGTGGCACCAGGGCGAGTTGTTTCCAAGAGTCAGCTTCATCGTGACCAACCTGCACTGGCGGGAAGAGAACGTCGTGAGGTTCTACAACCAGCGTGGGACGGCGGAGCAGTGGATCAAGGAGGGCAAGTACGCCCTGAACTGGACGCGCCTGTCCTGCCACGGCTTTGAAGAGAACCAGGTTCGCTTGCAACTATTTGCCTTGGCGTACAACCTGGCAAACTTCCTGCGGCGGCTGGCGTTGCCCAGAGCGGTGAAGCACTGGTCGCTGACGACGTTACGCGAGAAGCTGATTAAGATTGGGGCCAAGGTGGTCACCCACGCCCGGCACACCACCTTCCAGATGGCCGAGGTGGCCGTGCCGCGTCAACTGTTCAGGGCAATCCTTGAACGAATTCGACGGTTGTGGTTACCGCCTCCCGTACCAGATACCGGATGACGGAGCAGATGGCCCGGAAGCTTAGTGACGTGGTGGAGACGGGGGATCAGTCTGTGCCGAACTCCCCTGAGTGTGCCGGTAGAGCTGGGTTTTCAAGGGATTGCGGCTTTAGGACGGCCGTTGCCCCTCGATTGAGCAGATGGTTCTGCAAAGAGACCCTGAATCTGTAGTAAAATGGGGTACTTTGATGACACAGGAGGACCGCAGGATGGCTAAGAGTGGTCATCTGGGAAATCCCGGTTTAAATCAAGACAACTCTTGTATTGACCACCCGTTGCTCTTTAACTCAATTAGAGCCCTCTTTACCGGGGCTGTCAACACCATTTCGGGCGCCTGAAACCCTGATCGGAGCGGTATCCGCCATTGGAAAACCATGTCAGCGCCGGCGTGTAAACGGGCTTGACCACCAGGTTTGGAGTCTTCGTCATTTTGCCCTTGTGTGGACTCCGCTTAGGGTCGCTAGACAGGCACCGGGCATCATCGCTTGATTCTCTCCAAGATAAGGGCAAATGTCTTCCTGGATACACCGACCTCGGCCAACTGGAAGGTGATCCCCCGCTCTAGGGTTTTGTTGGACACTCGATTGATCCATGATTCATGGAGAAAGGGGTGTCGCGATGAACGAACAAAAGCAAGAGGGGGCTTTGGCGGAGGGCGCCCGCAGGGCGAACGGAGCCAAGGCCCCAGGGCATCGCAGTGAGCGGGGTCGGTTCTCCTGCCAGCGCAAGCGGGAGGCGGTCCTGCGTCTTTTGCGGGGCGAGAGCCTGGAGACGCTCTGCCGCGAGTTGGGCACGACAGCGGCTCGGCTTTCCGCCTGGCGCGAGGCGTTCCTTCGCGGGGGCGAGGCGGCGCTCAAAGCCCGCCCGGCGGATGAGCGGGACGAGGAGAACGCCCGGCTCAAGGCCAAGGTGGGCGAACTCACGATGGAGGGCGAGGTCCTGCGGGAGAAGATCGACCGCCTGGAGGCCGGCCGCCCTTTAGCCGGCAGGAGGTGGAGGCGATGAGTCAGGCCCGCTTCACCTCCACGGGCAGAGCCTACGGCCTGAAGCGGGTGTGCGCCCTTTGGGGCTTGGCGCGCTCCACGGTCTACGCGCAACGGCGGCGAGAGGCGGTCCCCGTTCATGAACGCCCCACGCCCAATAAGCGCGGCCCTGTGGGCCCGTGCACCGATGCGGAACTCCTCGGCCACATCCGGCAGGTCCTGGAGGACTCTCCCTTCCATGGCGAGGGCTACCGCAAGGTGTGGGCGAGGCTGCGCTTCGCGGGCATCCGCACCAGCAAGGAGCGGGTGCGTCGCCTGATGCGGGAGGCGGGGCTTCAGGCCCCCCACCGGGTGGGCAAACCCCGAGGTCCCAAGGCCCACAACGGGACCATCCGCACCGAGCGGCCCGACCGAATGTGGGGCACGGACATGACGACGACGGTGACCACCGAGGAGGGGATGGCCTCGGTGTTCGTGGCGGTGGATCACTGCTCGGTGGACTGCGTGGGGATCCATGCGGCCAAGAGCGGCAACCGCTTCGAGGCCCTGGAGCCGATCCGGCAGGGGGTCGCCGAGCGCTTCGCCGGCTTGGAGGCGGACGTCGCCGAGGGGCTTAAAGTTCGTCACGACCACGGCCCCGCCTATCTGTCCGATGACTTTCAGCGGGAGATCGCCTACCTGGGCATGACCAGTTCGCCCAGCTTCGTGCGGGCGCCCGAGGGAAATGGCTACTGTGAGTGGTTCATCCGCATCTTGAAGGAGAATCTCCTGTGGGTGCGCTCTTTCGCCACCGTAGAGGAACTGCGGTGGGCGCTGCTTGAGTTCAAGAACCTGTACAACCATCATTGGATTCTCGAGGGCTACGGCTACCGAACGCCGGCCCAGGCAAGGCAGGAAAAACTCGCTCAAGTTGCGGAGGCCGCATGAGGTCGAATACCCTCACCCGAGTGTCCAATAACCCAGGGGCGGTCCAGTGATGTGGCGGGCGTACCGCACGAGCCGGCCGCCCATTTTGAGGAGCTTAAGCTGAAGGCCGCGTAACGACCAGTGCTTGATCCCTCTCGGCAGGCCAGCAATCCCGCATCCGAAGTCATTCTGGTTCCGTGAAACTCAAGCCTCAGCCGACGCTCAAAACGGACCTTCAACGCCCACTTTTTCGCTTCACCCATTGGATTACCCCGCGAGAGGATGGCTCGGGGAGGCTCATGCATTGATTTTACTCCAGAAAATGTCCTCCGGTCCGACAAAAGTTATGATCCATATGGGATATCTGGGTAGAATGTAAGTGCTGACTTCATCCTTTCGGTCTCTCCGCAGTGTGAAGTCTTGATGAGCCCGGAGCGAAAGAATTCAACGCTGAAGCGCGGTCCGTCGAGCCTGTTCCCGGGTTCCGCCAGAACGGGCGTGGGCCGAAGATCCGGCGGACCCTCCACCCTGCGGTCCTCTTCCCCGCCTTCCTCCACACGCTCCAAATCCCGGACTTTCATCTTCCTGGGCGGTCTCAGCCTCATCATCGCCGGCATGATCGGCTTGGCGTGGATGTCCCTCAAGCTTCAGGGGCGGTTCTCGCGCGGGCGTACAGGAACAAGAGGCTCAGGAAGAAGAGGTTCCCGCCGATGGCGCTCGCCCAGAGGAACCACTCCAGTTTTCCGAATGCCGCGAGGGGCAGGAGAAGATAGATGAAATCCCTGCGGGCGAGATAGTCGTCGATATCCCGGAGAGAGTCCTTTTTGGGCTTTTGCGGGGCGGCAGGTGGATCGGTTTCCACTTCGCCGACGGAGACAAAGAAATTCCCCTCGCCGGTCTTGCGGCGCAGGGTCTTCCACGAGACGAGCCCCGCGGAGAGCACGACGCCCAGACAGGCGAAGGTCCCCAGCCAAAGGAACCGCTCGGCCGGCGCTTGTCGATAGAGCCCGACGGCGATGGCCCCGAAGACCGCCACGTGAACGACGTTGTCGGACCAGATGTCCAGCCAGCCGCCGAACCGACTCTGCCGGAATTTCAACCGGGCGATTTCACCGTCGCAGCCGTCCAACGTCGAGGAGAGCATGAACAAAAGCGCCCCCAGGACCTGGACCCAACGGACCGGTTGGGCGAACAGAACGGCACCCGCCAATCCGATGAATGAATGAACCCCGGTCATCTGGTTGGGCGTCAAACGGGTGCGGGCCAGCCGGCGGGTGACCCGGAGGGATATGCGCCGGTCGATGTGGCGGGACATGAAGCTGTCCGTCTCTTTGACGAGGCCCCGCAGCAAACGGTCCTCCGCCCGGCGCGCATCCGCCGCGGAACGGACCCGGTCGATGAATCCCTTTTTCAAGGGTAGTCGGTCCGCGGGTCCGATGGCGCGTTCCAGCCGGCCGGCGGGATCGCCGGTCCCCGACAGGGCGGCCCAGATTTCGGCCGCACGCGCGGCCCGGCAGAACGCCAACCCTGAAAACCCCCCGCCTTCTTCCAGGAGGATCAGGCCCTTGCCCTCCGCCGATCTCGCGCGGTTCAGGTCGTCGGCCGCATCCGCGGAGAAGACCCGGTCGCCCAGGACGAGGAGGAAATCCCCCCCCCTCCCCCCCCCCTCCCCCCCTCCGGCCAAAGCCGCTTCATGGGTCGCCTCGGAGACATCCAGGATTCGGGTTTCTCGCAACCCGGGTTCCCGGCGGACTTCTTCATGGATCGCGTCCCTCTCGCCCAACGCAACGACGGTGAAATCGCTCACCCCGCCCCGTTTCAGGGTGAGGAGCGCGCGAACGAGGATGGAAAGCCCCCCGGCGCGAAGGAAAGACGGACAAGGGGCCGAGTCCTTTTCGGGCCCCGGGGAAATCACGATGGCCCGCAGAAGGGGTTCCATGGGAGGCGGCAAATCGGTGGTCCCCGATCAGCAGGAATGGTTGAATCAAGCGCTGGGTTCTACCAAGTGTGGTATTGTAGCAGAGGTTTTCTGAACGGCCCCTTTCCCCCTGAAGTCGGTTGCGGCGGATCTGTTTCCGGAAAGTTTGGGTGTTTATGTCCGCGAGCTCCACGGTTGGGCGTCTGATCAGTCTGTTTTTTCTGGCGGCGGGACTCGCATTCTTCGGCGTTCTGCTCTACTTCCTCGACGCGCGCGCCATTGGAAGAGAGCTCGGCCGGGCGGGGATCTACTTTCCCTTCATCATCCTTCCGTATTTCGTCGCCACCTGGATTAACAACGTCGGGTGGCGCTACTGTTTTTCCGAGAAACCGGCCATCCGGATGGTTCGCCTCCTTTGGCTGCGCCTCATCGGCGAAACGATGAACACCATCACCCCCACCGCGTATATGGGGGGGGAGCCGGTCAAGGTGTTCTTCCTGGAGCGCCACGGCGTGAACATGGTGGATGGCGCTTCCTCAGTGGTCGTGGCCAAGACGGTCATGACGATTGCCGAGGCGCTCTTTGTGCTGATCGGAATCTGCATCGCCATCTACCAAATCGGGACCGGCCCGGCGATCATAAAAGGGCTGATGTGGACGATGGTGGCCTTCATCCCCCTGTGTGTCGCGCTCCTGGTCGCGCAGCGGCTGGGAATGTTCGGGGCCATCATGCGGTTTTTGCGATACCTCGGACTGAAGGGGGCCGCGCTGGCCAAAGTGGAAAGCCGAATGATCAGCCTGGACGAGAAACTTTCCCGTTATTACCGGGAAAACCGCCGGGGGATGACGCTCGGGATTCTCTTTCATTTTCTAGGTTGGGTGGCGGGAGTCGGGGAAACGTACTTCGTGCTTTGGCTCCTGGGCGTCCCCGTCAATTGGGGGATGGCCTTTGCCATCGAATCCATCGTCGCGATGATCAAGGGGGCGATTTTCTTTATCCCGGGGGGGATCGGCGCGACGGAGGGGGGAAACATCCTTATTTTCGCGGCTTACGGCCTCCCCGCCACAACCGCCCTCTCGTTCAGCATCCTTCGCCGCTTCCGGGAAATATTTTACATCTCCCTCGGCATGCTTCTCTTCTCGCGCTATCAACTGGGCGGGCGCTGGCAGGTCCCGACGAAGACGGAGACGAGCGAGGTGCAATCGTGAGGACGCTCCCGGGGCAGGACCCGGAAAGGGCGCTGAGGATTCAGCCCGGGGGGGGCAGGTCTTCCAATTTAATGATGTTGGTTTTGATTGACGGACGATCATCCGGGAAGTCCGCTGCGAGGCCCCTCCATCAAGGGGACATCCCGGACGCGGACCGGGAGGGTGACACGCCCTCGCGGGCATCCCGGGGCAAGCTGCGCGAGTTAGTCGAGACGGCCCCGATGTTTTGCCCGATGCGCTTCAATTGTCCGAGACCGATCCGGCCCGGGGGGGGTCGTCCAGTTTGTCCCCGGATAACGGCAGGGCCTGCTGGCGGGCGAGCATGTCCTCGATCCAGCGCATGTTCTCCCGCCACTCCTCTTTTTTGATCTCTCCATGGAGATAGCGGTTCAGGTTGCGGATGGAAAGGAGCGCCACTTCCTTCTCTTTCAGCGTTTTCATCGCCGGGATCTCCTTTCTCCCACCCCTTGAAACAGCGGATGAAAGTCTCCACTACCTGTAAATCTAATCCCTGCCTTAATGATTGGAGCGATTTTCGTGCCGTTCGGTTCCATTGAATATGGTGATTATATACTTGACAGGACCTCTCCCATGGTCTATATTCAGTCTTGAAAGGAGACATTTGTCATGGAATCCAACTTGATTAAGCTTTCTTCCTGTTTCGCCGATGAAGAAAAGGCCATTGATTTAATTGAGGAAGTTCGATGGGCAGATGGTCGAATCTGTTCTCATTGCGGGCATGGGAAATCCTGGTTGACTGCCCCGAACTCCAAGAACAAGAAGAGCAAGCGGAGGTCTTACAAGTGCGCTTCCTGCCGCAAGAAATTTTCTGTGACGGTAGGGACCATTTTTGAGGCTTCCCATATCCCCCTGAATAAATGGCTGGCCACCGTCTATTTGATGTCCTCCAGCAAGAAGGGAATCTCTGCGAAACAGATAGAACGGTCTGTAGGTATCACCTACAAAAGCGCGTGGTTCCTTTGTCACCGTATCCGCCATGCCATGGGTGATCCCGATGTCCAGGAAATGCTCACCGGAATCGTTGAGGTTGATGAAACCTATGTCGGCGGAAAGGTCCGCAACCGATTCGGAAGGAAGAGGGGAACCGGGACTCGTGGACGTGGGGCTGACAAAAAGACCCCGGTTGTCACGCTGATTGAGAGGGATGGCCGGGTTAAGGCCTTCACCGTTCCCAATGTTGGAAAGGGAACCCTGCGTCGGCTCATTCGGGAAAATGTTGAGATCACCGCCGACATTATGACCGACAAGTTTCAGTCCTATTCCGGGCTGGACAAACACTTCAAAAGCCATCAGACTGTTGACCATGCGAAAACCTATGTCCGCGGAATCGTTCACACGAACTTCGCGGAGTCGTACTTTTCCCTGTTTAAACGCGGCATTATGGGGGCCTTCCACCATATCAGCGAAGGGCACATGGACCGCTACCTGGCGGAGTTTAATTTCCGATGGAACAGCCGTAAGATGGGGGATGTCGAGAGGATGCGCCTCGCCCTAAGCGGATTTGAGGGGAAACGGCTCTTGTATCGGCACTCATAATTGGGCGAGAACGCAAATCTAAGCGCAGGCGGATCCTTCGCAGGCGGAGAAAAAATCATGGCTGAATTCATCCAGGTGGGTGTTCAGGGTCCGAGCAAAACCCCTGATTTACTAACGGTCCAAGACGCAATGCAACAGGTGTTGGACATTTTTGATCTTGCCCTTCAAGACGATCCGGAGGGAAAAGAGATATTCTGGCGATTGGCCGCTGTAAGCATGGATAGCCCGTTAATGGTTGAAGGGGAAGCCGTTGGGAAGACCCAAACCGTTGACGTTGATCGAATTGCCAAACACCAGAAGGAGCGTTTCGGGAACGATATCAGGGAGCTGTCCGAAGGCCGAATCCCCCAGCGGTGGCGCTCCGGGCCTCCGGCGGAACTCGTTGGAGGAATCCTTGAGAGATGTGCCAACGGCATAGGAAAGACCGAAATCGTCTTAGAAAAAGACGCGCCACCTATCGAGATCACCCCACAAAAAGCCAGTCGCGCTATTCTGGAGTACGAAAGAATGGTTGAAGTTTTAGTTGAGATCGAGCAAAAGATTGCAAGAAGCGCACGGAGTGAACTCGGATCTGTTGAAGGGTATCTGCATGATGTGGGCACGAAATCCAACAACCCAGCGCTCTGGATAATCGAGAGGGTAACCAGAAAAAAATTTTGGTGTCGGATCTCGGACGACCTCCAAGAAACGATTGCCGGAGAAGCGACTCTCCTGGATGTCTGGAGGCAGAAGCGGATTCTGGTTCGAGGGATAATCAGCTATACGGATGGCGGTTCTATTTCTCGGGTCCAGGCCTCTAGTGTAACCCTGATTGATCCGACGAACGTGTCCATTGACGATATTCGAGATCCTGATTTCACCGGTGGCATGGGACCGTCGGAGTATTTAGACAATCTTAGGGAAGAGAACCTTGACGGATAAGTCTCGGGTCTACTGGGATTCATGCGTGTGGATTGGCCTGATCAACGAGGAAGAAGGCAGGCTAGTTGCATGTAGGCATGCCATCAAACAGGCCGAGGTAAAAGAGGTTGTGATACTAACGTCAACATTTACCCTCGCAGAGGTCTTCAAGAAAAAGTGTGAAGGGGTGAACAAAGGATTGGCTCAGGCAAAAGACGCCATGTTTGAGGAATTCCTTGAGCAAGATTATGTTGTTTACATCCAATTGGATAGAGACGTCGGTATCTTGGCGCGGCGGATTCTCAGATCCATAAACGCACTCCCCGACAAGACGCTGAAACCCCAGGATGCAATTCATCTCGCCTCAGCCGCCCTTCATAACGTTGACAAGTTTCACACCTTTAATGGCTCCGACCTTTTATCTCTCGATGGGCTGATTGACAGAGAGGATGGTGAAAAGCTGAAGATTTGCACCCCCCCACAGCCTGACCAAGGAGAGCTAGGTTATGGGACTAGAGACCAAAGGACCCCAGGGCAAGATGAGCAAGAGTAACGACGAAAATTTAGATGAGAAGAAATTCAGAAAGCTGTTAGAGAAACTCTTAACTATGAATAAACCCAAGAAAGAGAAAGTAAAGGCGAAGAACACCGACAAGAACGACGAGGAAATCAGCGATCCCCTCGAACTCCACTCCTGATTGGTCCTGTGAAGTATATAATCGCCTTGAATATAGACAAATAATACACGAAAGTCAATAAAAAAAACACTCCCCTCAATCCTCACAGGGGAAAATTCTCCCTCCGCGGATGTTTAGACGGAGCGCCGCGTAGCAATCCAGACGGTTGTCAGGAAGATCAGGACCGAAAAGAAGATCATGACGGTCAGGGAGGCCGAAAAAGAGGGAAGCGGACTCGCCGGGCCTCCCCCCCCCCAGTACATGGAACGCCGCAGGGCCGCGACGCCGTAGGTCATCGGGTTCACCCGCATCACCCATCCAAGCCAGACAGGGGCCCCTTCGGCGGGAAAAATGGCCCCCGAAAGCAGCCACAGCGGCATCAGGAACAGGTTCATGATGGCGTGAAACCCCTGGACCGACTCCATCCGCCAGGCAATCGCGAGGCCCAGACTCGTCATCCCGAAAGAGAGCAGGGCCATCACCGCCAGGGACAGAACCACGGATTGAACCGTCAGCGGGATGCCCGCCAGCGGGGCGAGGAGAAGGAGAAGCAGCCCCTCGACGAGGGCCAGGGTTGTCCCGCCCAGGGCCTGCCCGAGGACAATGCTCGAACGGGGCGCCGGGGCCACCAGCACGCCCTGAAGAAAACCTTCGCTCCGGTCCTGGACGGTGGAAATGGTCGAGAAGATCGCTGTGAAGAGAAGGACGAGCGCGATGATCCCCGGATAGAAATACTCGGCATAGCTCATCCCCCCCCCTCCCCCCCCCCCCTCCGGCGTTCCCGGCGCCCGGAACGACGCCCGGAACCCGCTCCCCAGCAGGACCCAGAAGAGCAGCGGCTGAACCAGCGCGCCGACGACCCGGCTCCTTTGTCTCACGAACCGGACGATCTCCCGCCGCCAAAGGGACAGGACCGGCAGCCAGAACCCCATCACGCCGCCGCCCCCCCCCCCCCCTCATTTTCCGCCGCCTCGCCGTCGTCGAGCCCGCGGCCGGTCAGCCGGACGAAGACGTCCTCCAGCGTCGGCTTGCCGAAGGCGACGGAGCGGATGTCGCCGGGGAAGGCGTTGACCACCTCCCGGACGAACTCATGGCCCTCCGGCCGCTCGACGCGAAGCGCGCCGCGCACGACTTGCGCCTTGCAGCCGAAGCGCTCCCGCACCTTCGCGCCCAACCCTTCGGGATTGCCCGAGTGGATAGCCACCACGTCCCCGCCGACGCGGGCCTTGATCTCCTCGGGCGCGCCCAGGGCGACGACCTCCCCCCGATGAAGGAAGGCGACGCGGTCGCACCGCTCGGCCTCTTCCAGAAAATGCGTCGTCAACAAAACGGTCGTCCCATCCGACTCCCGAAGCTCGGCCAGATAATCGTCGAAATCACAACGGGCGCCGGGGTCGAGACCGGTTCCAGGCTCATCCATGATGAGGACTTCCGGCCGGTGCAGGAGGGCCTTGGCCAGCTCCGCCCTGCGTTTCAAGCCGCTGGAAAGGGTTTCCGCCCGGTCCCGGCTCCGGCCGGCCAGGCCCAGGCGATCCAGGTTTGTCCGGGCCCGCTCTTTGAGGGCCCTTCCCCGCATGCCGTAGAGCCGGCCCTGGTGCAAGAGGTTCTCGATGACCGTGAGCTTGGGGTCGAGGCTCGCGTGCTGGAAAACCACCCCGATGCGCTTTCGGACGGCGTGCGGATTCCTCAGGGCGTCCCGACCCAGGAGAGAGACCCTTCCGCCGGTGGGGGGCATGAGCGTGGAGAGGATCTTGAACAACGTGGTCTTCCCGCCACCATTCTCGCCCAGGACGCCGAAAATCTCGCCCCGGCGGACGGAGAGCGAGACCCCTTTCAACGCGATGTGCGCGCCATAGGCGTGGTGGAGATCCTCGGTGACGACCGCGGGCGGCTCGGTCTGCGAGCCGGCCGAATCAGGGGGGAGGGGTTCAACGCTTATGGGGGGTTGGCTCACGGCCGGGACGCTTTCTACGGAGATCCGCCTTCCTTCGGCGGGTTGAAGAGGATGTCGAGACTCAACCACAGGCTCTTGGAATGCCGGAAGAATAAGAGTGGAAACAAGACGCAAAACGGGATCCACAGGACAAGCTGGCCTTTCAGCGCGATGTTTGTGTACGCATCCAGAAGAAAATATCCCGTCACGGCGATCCCGACGGTGAACCCGTAGTTGATGTAAATCGCGCCCACGTAATACCCCATCTCCGGCTCGGTGAGAAGACCGCAATCCGGACACTCAGGACGCATCGCGAAGAACCCCCGGAACAATGCGCCGGTTCCGCAGCGCGGGCATTTCAGGCGCGCGCCCCTGCGCAGGATGCTGAGACCACCCGGGCCGTCCATCCGATTCCCTGTGCTTTCATCCCTGGACAAATCACAACACGGGCGTCCGGGGCGCGGGCGCTATCCGCCTCCAAGCGGCTGGATCGGTAGGGCCGGCCCGTAAATCCGGTAAAGCATCAAATAGACCACCACCCCCGTGAGCGAAACGTAGATCCAGATCGGGAGCGTCCACTGGGCGATGCGCCTGTGCTTTTCGAATTGTTCCTTCCACGCCCGGTAAAGCGTGACCAGCGCCAAAGGCGGGATGGCCGCCGCCAAGACGGTGTGGGAGATGAGAATGGTGAAATAGACAGGCCGGGCCCTGCCCTGGCCTCCGAACGGGACGGAACCCACGTGGTAATGGTAGGTCAGATAAGAGGCCAGAAAGAGGATCGAGACCACGAAAGCGGAGAGCATGCACGCCTTGTGGGCCGTTACGTTTTTCCGCCGGATGAACGCGTAACCACAGATCAGGAGCGCCGCGCTGATGGCGTTGAGCGTCGCGTTGACCGCGGGAAGGTCAGCAACCGAGAGCACGGGCGGCCGTTCTCTTCAAAGGGAAATCCGGTTCACGGACCGGAGAAAAGCGGATGGGCGGCGCGCCGCCCCAGGAGGACGAGGCCTTCCGGACGTCCCGGTCAATCATCTTCATCATCATCTTCATCATCATCTTCATCATCATCGTCATCATCGTCCGTGTCAGCGGCGTCCACCTTCTTGACCTTCTCAACGCCCCAGGTTTTCGCCGTTTGGCTGGGATTCGTCAGCATGTCGGGGAACAGCATGACCAACAGGAACACGCACAAAACAAGCGGCGTGACGACGATCGCGGCCAAGGTTCTCGTCTCGAACCGCAGGTGCATGAAATACATGGCGACCAGAATGGCTTTGGCCAGGGCCATCACCACCAGAAGCGTCGCCTTTGCGCCCTGGCCGATCGGAGAGATGGCCGCCAGAACCTCGAGGATCGTCAGCGCCAGAAGCCACCAGAAGATGGCCATGTAATTGGTGTCTTTGTGTTCTTCCGCCATCAGGGCGTTCCCTTCATTTCATGCCGAGGGTTCACAACAGGTAAACGAACGTGAACACCAGAATCCAGACCAAGTCGACGAAGTGCCAGTAGAGGCCCACGACTTCGACCCGCTGGAACTTTCCACCGGCGAACCGTCCCCGTTTACCTTCAATCAGAACGCAGCTCAGATAGATGACCCCGCCCGTCACATGCAGTCCGTGGAAACCCGTAATCGCGAAGAAAGTCGCTCCGAAGAGCGAGGCTCCCCACGGGTTGCTGCTGATATTCAGGCCCGTATTGATGAGATGGTTCCACTCATACGCCTGGAGGGCGAGGAAGATGACACCCCCCGAGATGGTCAGGAGCATGAACTTCTGAAAACCCTTCCCATCTCCTTGTTTCACGGCCGCAAGGGCCTTGACCATCGTCAAGCTGCTGCAAATCAGCAGGAAGGTCATGAACGCCGTCAGGTTGATCCCCAGAACCTCCGATGAATTCGGCCAATCGACGCTTCCCAGCCGGGCCGCGCCATAGGCGGCCAGCAGACCGCCGAAGGACATGGCGTCCCCCACGAGGAAGAGCCACATCCCCAGCTTGCCCCAGCTTTCCGGCGTCAGAGGAGATTCGTGCGTCCCCGCGCCGGCGTGAACAGCCGCTTCTTGCGTCAACATCCGCTCTCCTTCTGTGTCAAGGCCGGGCGTCCCGAACGCTCAGGCGAATTCCGCGATGCATTCCGCCGGTGGATCCAATAGATCCATCCCCCGACGGAGCCGAATACGGCGAAGGGCATCAATACGAGAAAAAGCCAGCTTACGGTGAAACCCGCCAGGGATTCCACGTCTCCGAAGCAGAGCGCGCAGGCCCTGGCGGGCCCGGGCGAGAGCGCCCAGACAAAGGCGGCCGTCCAGGCAACGCCGGAATGCGCCCTCTTCCTAAACCTCGAAACCCGTTCCAACTTCATCCTCCCGCCACCCTTCGATTCGGCTCGCTCAGCTCAAGTACACCAAACCGAACAACACCGGCCAAAGCCCAACGACGAAATACCAGTAGATGGCGCACAATTCAAGCCTTATCCGAAAGCGCGGGGCGAAGGGCGCCCGCCGGAGCATGACGGAAACACTCACAAGCCAGATCACCGCGCCGATGACGTGGAGTCCGTGAAAACCGATCAGCGTGTAGAAGGTCGCGCCATACACCCCGCTGGAGATCGTAAGACCGAAGTGGAGGAGACGGGCCCACTCGGAGCCCTGAACGGCCAGGAACACCCCCCCCAACACCGACGTGATGATCAGGTGTCTGATCAGCCTCTTCCGATCTCTCTTCTTCCAGGCCATCCAGGCCAACAACATCGTCAGCGCGCTGAGGAGCAGGACCCCCGTGTTGGCCCACGTCACCCCCAACGGCAGGCGGGGCTGAAACGGCGGGGGCCAAACCAGGCTTCCGTACCGGAAAACCAGAAAGGCCGCGATGAGCCCGGCGAAAAACATCGCTTCCGCCCCCAGAAACATGGCCAGGCCGATGTAGGCGTTGCCCACGGGCCGTTTCCCCGGCTCGCCCCGCGGGGAGGAGTCGGGTCGCGGTCCCCCGTCGTCGCGCGGCGGCCCCCCGGGCGGCTCCGGCGGAATGGAACCTCCGAGCTTTTCTTCAACGGCCGCATCCGCCGGGATTGTCCCAACCATCCTCCGGCTCCCCGAAAGGCGCCAAGAACCTTCAGCGACCTCAGTTCAAAGTCAAGATGCCGACCACCGCGAGGACGAAAATCCCCCCGGCGGTCAGCGCCAGGATTGCGACCAAACGCCGGTTTCGCTCTTTTACGCTCAGGGCGCTCATCGATTCAACAACCCGCCCCGCTAGGCCGGAACCTTGTCGATCACCATCAACAGGAGCAGGACCGGCAAGTGCACCAGCGAGGCCACCAGGAGCCTTCGGGCGCTGGATTCCGTCAACGAGAAGGCGGCCCCGATCCCGCACACCAGGAAAGCGATTCCGACGGCCAGGGCGGCGATGAAGTAAACCGATCCCGCCAGACCGACCAGCGTGGGCATCAATCCCAGGACCAGGAGGGCCAAGCAGTTGATCACAATCTGCCGGCCGATGCCCCTGGGGTTCGCGTCCTTGCTCACAATGTGCCGGACGCCCGCGCGCGCGTATTCCTCCTTGTACAGCCAGCCAATGGCCAACAGGTGAGGGAACTGCCAGACGAACATGATGGCGAACAGCACCCATGCCTTCATTTCCAGCGATCCGGTGGCCGCGGCCCACCCCACCACCGGCGGGAGCGCGCCCGCAACGGCGCCGGGAAGATTGCAAAACTCGGTTTTCACCTTCAGCGGCGTATACAGAAGGAGATAGGCGCCGACGATCAAGGCGGTCAGAAAGCCCGTCAGCACGTTCACCGCAAACGTCGCGTAGAGCAAACCCGCGGTGACGAGGATCACACCGAATCCCAGGGCCTCCGCCGGCTTCAGACGGCCGTCCGGCAATGGCCGGAGCCGGGTCCTCTCCATTTGGGCGTCCACCTCCCGCTCCAGGTATTGGTTCAACGCGAGCGTCCCCCCGGTGGTCAGCCCCGTCGCCGCCAGGGTCTGAAGCAAAACCCAATAATCCACAACCCCCCTCGCGCCCAGGTAGAAGCCGACGAGGATCGACGTCAGGACCATCAAGACGACGCGGGGTTTGCTCATCTCCAGAAAATCCCCGGCCCGCCGGCGTACGCCCGTGAAACCGATTGACAGGGTCTGCGCGCGCGTCGTCATACCGGAACGCCCTCCGCAACCCACCGGTGCGCGCCCGGGGCGTCTTCCGTCTCCCGGCGCGCCCGGAGGCGTAGCGTCAGGATCACCGTGACGGCCAGGATCCCCGCGCCGACGGCCACGTGGGCCGTCGTCGGGATCACCGCCTTGCGCGTCCAGATGATCAAAGCGCCCAGGATGATCTGAAAGGCCAACAGGGCGAGCAGAGAACAAGCGGGCCAAAGCAGTTTCGATTCTTCCGGGCGGCGGCGGATGACCCGCGTCGCGGTCCAAATCACGAACCCGGCCACGGCCGCCGCGCCCAGGCGGTGCAGAAAATGGATCACAACGCGCGGATCGCCCAGCGGCGGAACAAGGCCCCCGAAGGCGAGCGGGAAATCCGGAATGGCGAGCCCCGCGTGGGTGTGCCGCATCAGCGCCCCGAGCAGCAACTGGATGAAGATGACCGCAGCCGTCGCGACGCAAAGCCTTTGCAAGCCGGGGTCTCCTCCCCCCTCTCCCGCCGCCGCTCCCTTGGCCGATTCTTCAGGGGATCGGGTTCTCCAACCGGGGTTCGTGACAATTGCGAGCGTCACCATCACGCAAAAGAAGACCTGGGCGAGCAGGGCGTGTGAAACGGAAACCGCCGTCGGCAGTTGCAGGACGACGGTGGCGCCCCCGAGCAATCCCTGGAAAATGACCGCGCCCAGACCCGACAGGGCCAGAACCCGGACCCATTTTCGGGAGTCCCTCATGCAGATCCAGACCGTGAGGATGACCGTCAACAGGCCCACCGCGGCGGCGGCCAGACGGTGGCCGTGCTCAAAGAGCACCCCGCCGGCCAGCTTCGGGAATACCTGGCCGAAGGCAAGCGGCCAGTCCGGGACGGCTAGGCCCGAACCGGTGCTCGTGACGAGTCCGCCGATGAAGATCAACCCGAAGGTGCACCACGCCGTCAGGACGGCAAATCCGTGGAGCAACCCGGATCGGCTTTCCCTCCGGTCTCGGATTTGACGGTCGGCGCTCCCCATCATTCTCCGCTTCTCAAAGCCGCTCTCAGTGGGCCGAATCCGCTTGGGTCTCGAGCTTCTTGGTCTGGGGAAGCCAGTCCTCGGTCACCTCGGGCGAGCTGTACTCATAGGGGCCCCGGTATACCACCGGGGCGACCGGGAAGTTGCCGTGTGGAACGGGCGTCGGCGCGCTCCACTCCACGGTGTTGGCCTGCCAGGGGTTCTCAGCGGCCTTCTTCCCTTTCACCATGCTCCCGATGAAGTTGATGACGAAGGGGATCTGGGAGAATCCGAGCAGGATGGCGCTGACCGTCACGAACACATTCATGGGCAGGAGGGGCTGGAGAAAATCATACTCCGCCGGGTTGTAAATTCGTCGCATCATTCCGCCCACGCCCAGAATGTGCATCGGGAAGAACGTGCAGTTGAAGAAAACGAACGTCGGGAAAAAATGCCAGTAGCCCAGTTTCTTGCTCATCTCTTTTCCGAACATCTTCGGGTACCAGTAATAGATGCCGGCGAAGAGGCCGAAGAAGCTGCCTCCGAAGACGACGTAATGGATGTGGGCCACGATGAAGTAGGTGTCGTGGATATAAATATCCACGGGGGTGGAAGCCATGTAGATTCCGCTCAGGCCGCCGATCACGAACATCGAAACGAAGGCCAGGGCGTTCAGCATGGGGACGGTGAAGCGGATCTGCCCCCCCCACAGCGTGCCCAGCCAGTTGAAGGTCTTGATGGCGGAGGGAACCGCGATGACCATTGTCGAGATCATGAAGCCGGTTCCCAGGGCCGGGTTCATCCCGCTCTGGAACATGTGGTGGCCCCAGACGACGAACCCGAGGAAACCGATGGCGATCAACGCGTAGGCCATCGAGCGGTAGCCGAAGACGGGTTTCCGCGAGAAGGTCGAGAGGACATCGGAGGCGATCCCCATCGCTGGCAGGATCAGGACGTACACCTCGGGATGGCCGAAAAACCAGAATATATGCTGCCAGAGCAGGGGGTCGCCGCCGCCCTCGGCCAGGAAGAAGCTGGAGCCCAACATCCGGTCGAACAGCAGCATCGCCAAACCGGCCACCAGGACCGGCAGCGCCAGCAGAAGAAGGACCGCGACGACAAAGAGGGACCACAGGACGAGGGGCATCCGGAAGAACGTCATCCCGGAGGCGCGCATGTTGATGGTGGTGGTGATGTAATTGATGGAGCCGCCCATCGAGGAGAACCCCAGGATGATCAGACTGATGATCCAAAGGTTCATGCCCATTCCGACGCTGGTGAACTCTTCTTTCGCCGAGAGGGGCGCGTACGCCGTCCAGCCCCCGGCCGCATGCCCGCCGGGGACGAAGAACCCCGCGATCATCACGACGGCGGCTATCACGGCCACCCAGAAGGAGAGCATGTTGAGCTTGGGGAACGCCATGTCCTCGGCGCCGATCATCAGCGGGATCAGGTAATTCCCGAAGCAGCCCACCAGGATCGGCATGACCACGAAGAAGATCATGATGGTGGCGTGCATGGTGAACAGCGTGTTGTAAAACGCGGGCGGAATGATCCCACCGTACATATAGGGCTCGGGAACCCATCCGAACCCGGGCACCGCCGTCTCCGGCCACGCCAGCTGCCAGCGGACCATCATGGCGAACAACCCGCCGAAAATCATCATGATCAAGCCGTACCAAAGAAACTGCTTGGCGATCATCTTGTGGTCGGTCGAGAAAATGTATTTGTCGATGAAACTCTCGCCGTGGCCGTGAGCCTGCTCATGCGCCGCATGGCCGGCAGCCGCTTCACTCATCTCCCCCCCTTTGCAATCGGGAACTCCTGGGGTTGTTTCGAATCGCCCTCGTGCCCTTCCGGTTCCGGCGGGCTAGGAGGACGGCCAATGCTTCTTGACCCACTTGGCGTAATCGGCCGGGGTGTGAACAATCAATGTTCCCTTCATGCCTGAATGGCCGAACCCGCACAACTCGGCGCACGGGATTTCGTAGGTTCCGGCCTTGATGGCCTCGAACCAAGCCGGGATCTCCCTGCCCGGCAGGGTGTCCTGCTTGAGCCTCAGGTTGGGGACGAAGAAGCTGTGAATCACGTCCGTCGACATCAGCGTCAGGATCACGACCTTGTTGACCGGAACGTGCAGCTCGTTCTCGATCTTGAGGTCGTCCTTCGTCCCGAACTTCTTGTCCGGTCCGGGATAAACCATGTCCCAGTTGAACTGCTTCGAGGTCACTTGGACATGGACGTCCCCCGGGGGGGTTCGCATTTTGATATTTTCCCACAAATCCTGCCCCATGAAGGCCAGGATGACGAGGATAACGGCCGGAACAATGGTCCAGATCACCTCGAGGGTGTTGTTCCCGTGGGTGTAGGTCGCGCGCCGACCTTCCCGATGCCGATATTTGATGAGAAAGACGATCATCGTGATCGCCACCAGCAGGAAGGCGATCAGTGTGATGTAGTAGATGACATAGAAGAGGGAATCGATCTCCCCTCCGTAGGTGGAAACATTTTCTGGGAGCCAGCTCAGCATGGGCCTTGATCCGTCCTTCTCAGGTTAATCGTCGCCTATGGGAAGAGCGCCGTCCCGGGTCGTGCGCCGGCAAGCGCCGATCGCGGTCACACAAAGTCCCTTCTCTCCCCCCTGCACTTCGCCGAATCCTACGCGATTCGGGGAACTCCGAAGAAGGCCGGACAGCCTTCCGAAACATCCCTATTTCTTCAGGCTTACGGCAACGGTCGCTGTTTCATTGGCCTTGACCGTCACCGCCTGGACCGATACGCCCAGGGTCTCGTGCCAGATCTCGAGCTTGTATTCGCCGGGTGGAACACGGGTCAGCTCGAACTTGCCGTCCGCTCCGGTCACCGCGTAGTAGGGGTGCTCGGCCACTACGACGACGCCCTTCATCCAGCCGTGAACGTCGCACTTGACGGTGAGAATCTCGGGCTTTGAAAAGTATTTCTTCCCCTTCAGGGTCATCTTCTTCAGGAACTTGGGCTGCGCCCGGTTCACGCCCTTGTTCACCTCGGGGAAGCTATGGAAGTTATGGAGGAGCCCGTCGTTGTTCAAGATCGTCAGGGACCGCTTTCTTTTCAGGAGCAAGACATGCGGGGAGAAAAAGCACCCGTTTTGATCGATGACCGCCTTCTTCTTGCCCCAAACCTTTTTGCTCCACTTCTTCCCGCTCTTGATATCGATGAGCCGGGCGACCGCCCAACGGATGCCGCCGCCTTCGCCCACCACCAGGCTTTCATCAAAGATCGGATTTTTGCCGCAGACTTCCGGGTTCTTGTTGACCTCGAGCTTCATTGGAGCGGGCGGCGTTCCGTCAAACTTCACCACGCCCGCGATGGTTCCTCCTTCGATGCCCTTTTTCGATTTGTAGGCCGAGGCGGGCGCCACGAGAGCCACGCTCAATCCGAGTGCGATGAAACCGATTAGACTTCTGCGCATGTCCCGTATCCTTTTTCTTGCCTGTTCGGCGAAGTGATAACGACGGCGCCCCCTCAGAACCCGACCGACCCGGTGACATTCCCTCCGAAAACTCGTCCGTTCAGAACGAAAGTGCGGTATTCCCCGACCGCCGCCGAGATTCGACGCATGAACCTCCGCTTTCCGGACGCTTCATCTTGTGAAATAAATCACAGCCTACACGGGTTATATAATGTTTGGGATTCGGCCCTTCTGTCAAGACAAAGTCAGCAAAAATTCGGGCGGCCGGTTTCACCGCCGCGGACCCAAGTCCACCCTCAACATACACGCGCCGAACTCCGCGCGCAATTGTACATCCGCACCGGGGGCCGGTCTCGCCCATACGGTCTACGGAACCGCGATAGGGGTTCGGCCAAACGCCTCCCCCCGAGAAGCCGGTTTCAAAACGGGCATTCGCGCCTGCGCCGGCACACGGCGCGAGAGCCGGGAACACACGAGAATGGCGCTAAACGGCGATCTTCCGATAGCGGTCCAGCTCATCGATGTACGCACTGATCTTGGCCATCGCCTCGCCCGACAGCTCGGCCTCCATTTCCAGGTGGCCCAGGATACAGCTTTCCGCCGAACCCGCGACCCGGCGGATCGCCGCGAACCCGTGCGTTGTCCCGCTGCCGGCGAGACTGTGAAACGCGTTGGCCAGGTAGAGCAGGACTTCCTTCGTTTTCTGAAGGCCCTCACTCGGGGGCGCGCCGCCCTCGCGCTCTTTCAATTCTCCAAATCGCGCCCTGAGGTCTTGAACCCGCCCCTCCAGCCGCTGGAGATAGCGCTCTTCCAGGTCCAAAAGGGTGAGTTTGTCTGATTGGAAGGGATGAAACCGGGAGATGATCCGCCGCACATTCTCCGCGAATTCCATGGGGTGGAGCGGCTTCGCCAAGACCTCCAGGGCACCGAGCGATTTCAGATGCTCGATCTGCGCCAACCTGGATCTTGCGGTCAGGAAAATGACCGGAATGCCGACGCAGCGCTCATCCTGCCTCAGCTTCTCCAGAACTTCCGGACCCTCCATGTCGGGCATGACGACATTCAGCAAAATGGCGACGGGCTTTTCCCGGGCGGCCATTTCAAGCCCCTCGGCGCCGCTGGAAGCCAGAAGAACCTCAAACCCGGCGATGACCTCAAGACTAACCTGAACAAAGGTGCGAATGTTTTCTTCGTCATCAATGAAGAGAATTTTCGGTGTGGACATGGATATTTCTCCCGATCGAGTGACCCACAAACGGGTAATTTATACTATATATGAAGACTGAAATTAATCCGCACACATAGTCATTAATCTAAAACTAAGTGAGATAGCTTAATTGATAATTCGTAATGCAAATCCCATTCAAAAGTTACCGAATGGTCGTATTTACCCCAGATATCCCATATGGATCATAACTTTTGTCGGACCGGAGGACATTTTCTGGAGTAAAATCAATGCATGAGCCTCCCCGAGCCATCCTCTCGCGGGGTAATCCAATGGGTGAAGCGAAAAAGTGGGCGTTGAAGGTCCGTTTTGAGCGTCGGCTGAGGCTTGAGTTTCACGGAACCAGAATGACTTCGGATGCGGGATTGCTGGCCTGCCGAGAGGGATCAAGCACTGGTCGTTACGCGGCCTTCAGCTTAAGCTCCTCAAAATGGGCGGCCGGCTCGTGCGGTACGCCCGCCACATCACCTTCCAGTTGGCCGAGGTCGGTGTATCCAGGAAGACATTTGCCCTTATCTTGGAGAGAATCAAGCGATGATGCCCGGTGCCTGTCTAGCGACCCTAAGCGGAGTCCACACAAGGGCAAAATGACGAAGTGGAGTTACCCCGTTTCAGTGGACAGTTTAGGGCTGTCGTCCCCAGCCCTGAGGTGGGCGACAGCCGGTGGACGTACAGTCTTCTCCCGATCCGATAGACAGGGTGCCCCCGGGGGGTATGTCTTGACCTTTGGCTCGCTGCTCCGGGAAGCACCGGGGCCGGCTCGAGCCGGACGATGAGCGTTGCGCACTGCACGTGGCGTTTCCTTCGCCGCGGACCGCTCGTAGTCGTTGGGGCTGAGGTAACCCAGGGCGGAGTGCCGGCGGCGTGGGTTGTACCAGCCTTCGATGAATTGGAAGATCGCCATGCGCGCTTCGGCCTGGGTACGGAACGAACGCCGGTCGATGATCTCGCACTCCAGCGCGGCGAAAAAGCTCTCGGCCATGGCGTTATCAAAGCAGTCCCCGGCCGACCCGGTCGATGGAAGCACCCCCATCTCCCGGCAACGCTTGCCAAAGGCGAGCGAAGTGTACTGCGTTCCCCGGTCCGAATGATGCACGACCCTATAGGGCCGGCTGCTGTCCCAGCGCCATGTTGAGCGCCCCGAGCACCCGCTCGGTGCGAAGATGATGGGCCATCGACCATCCCACCACCCGGCGGCTGAACACGTCGAGCACGATGGCCAAGTACACGAACCCCGCCCAGGTCGGCACGTAGGTGATGTCGGCCACCCAGATTCGGTCCGGCCCATCGGCCTGGAACTGGCGTTCGACCCGGTCCGGGACCACACAATGGCTCTGGTCCACGCGCGTAGTGCGCATGCCTCGGCGTCGGCTCACCCCGGCCAACCCTGCCTCGCGCATCAGACGAGCCACCCGTTTTCGGCTCACCCGGCAGCCGCCGGCCATCAGCTCGGCATGAACCCGAGGCGCCCCGTAGGTGCCACCAGATGCCTCGTGGATGGCCCGTATCGTGCCCCCCAACACCTCGTCGCGCTTCGCACGAGGAGAACGCCCACGGCCTCGCCACGCGTAGTACCCGCTGGGGGAGACGCCCAGCACCCGGCACATCGTGGCCACCCGATGATGGGCCTGATTCGCCTTCACGAGCTCGAAGACTTCGCCCGGACCGAGCCGGTCTCCCGAGCGAACCAGGCCGTAGCTTTTGCCAGTATCTCGCGTTCTTCGCGAAGCTGACGATTGTCCCGACGAAGCCGCCGTAGCTCCTCGAGCTCTGAGCTTGTCAGACCGTCCTCACGACGGCCCTCGTCGCGGTCGGCCTGGCGCACCTAGTTGCGAATCGCCGAAGCGGAACACTCGAACTCCAGGGCCAGCTCCCCGGGCGTACGCCCCGAGCGAACCAGCTCAACCATCTGGCGCCGGTACTCCGGCGCGTAGGGTGAATGAGTTTTCGGCATCTGAACACCTCCTCCGCACAGTCTGAAGGTGTCCACAAAAACGGGGTAACTCCACTCGTGGTCGACAACCCGAGGTTCCTCATCCTGCCCTGGATCAAGATCCCCAACCTGGGCTCGCACATCCTCGCCATCGTCCGCCGTCGCCTGCCCCAGGACTGGGCCGAGCGCTACAACACCACCCCCGTGCTCATCGAAACCTTCGTCGAGACCCCCCGCTACACCGGCGCCGTCTACAGGGCATCGGGATGGACCCACGTCGGAACCACCCAGGGACGCGGACGCTACGACAGGTACACGAGACGCGCCCAACCGAAAAAGGATATCTGGCTCCGCCCCCTCAAAAAAAATTGGAAACGAACCCTCAACAGCTAAATTAACCCCCCATCACGGCCCGTCCGAACGGTTACCGACAGGGACTCGCCGAGATGCGCAGGAGTTTTAACGAATCCGCTTTCATTTTGATTACGGACTGCAGAAGGCAGGTTCTGAATGAGATTGGAAATCATATATATTCTCAATAATATCAATAGGATAATAGGACCTCACGGCTGGAAAGAACGGCTTTACGGATGAATCAAGATGCAAAACGTCGTGAAGAAGGTCCGAAAGCGCAACCAGGAGGCGGTGGTCTCGGGCGCACAAAGGATCTACGAGGCCCACAGCCGCCGGGCGGCCATCGCCGCCTTTTGGCGATGTGCCAAGCAGTGGCGAGGGCGGGAGCCCAAGGCGGTGGCGTGCATCGAGAGCGACCTCGAGACGTTGTTGGCCCACTTCCAAGAGCCCCCCGCCCTTCGGGTCACCCTGCGCACGATAAACCCCATTGAGCGGGTCTTTCGGGAGGTGAGACGAAGAACCAGACCCATGACCGTCATGAACAACAACGAGTCCCTGGAACGCGTCGCCTACAGCGTGTTCCACCGCATTAACACCTAGTGGGAGACAAACCCTCTCTGCACTTCTACACAAAACTCGTGACATTACCCTGGGTGACGTGGGGCCCGCCGCAGATGATTTGACTTTCGCTTTATATTTCCTAAATTCAATCCTATGAACCTTTTCAGCCAATACAACCAAAACCGCCCAATCCCTGCTTCAAAGAAAGGGCGACTGGTACGCGAGTTGGTGGGGTGTCTGGTCAATGGCATTGCGTTTCGAGACCCGAATTGTTCCATACAGCCGGGCAGGATGCCCGGCCTACCGATGGATGACATGATGCCCGGCTTGCCGAAGGATGGACGGTCACACCGATTAGGAGGGGGGGGGCCGCGCACAATGTAAAAGTACGATCCAAACCCAAAGGCTGAATCACAATAAAATCAGTGGATTAAGGAATATGTGGTCCTCAAAATAGGATCTTCGTCTTAGCGAGACATCGGAAAACGCCATCGCGGGATCTCTCCACGGGGCGCCGCCCTGAAGGGCTTGAACCAAGGCGAGATTCCTCGTTGCTCTCGGAATGACACCAACTGCTCAGCGCAGCCCCCTACACCGCGTAGCGGTCCGGGTCGTAATCGTCCAGGTGGTCTTTGATATACGCGATGGTCCGGTCGAGGCCCTCATCCAGGGAGACTTCGGGTTCCCAGCCGAGCAGGTCCTTGGCCTTCTTGTTGTACGCCCAAAGGCGCGTGACCTCGCTCTTGGCGGGACGCAGGCGGGAGGCGTCGGTCTCCAGCCGGACGGGACGGCCGACGCGCTCGATGATCTTTTCGGCCAATTCGCCAATCGAGATCTCGAACCCTGAGCCGATGTTGACGGTCTGCCCGATGGCGCCGGGGACCTCGCCCATCGCCATGAACCCCCGGACCGTGTCGCCGACGAACGTCAGGTCCCGGGTGGGATGCGTCGCGCCGATACGGACGACGTCCCGCGTGAGCGCCTGGACGATGACGGCCGGGATCACCGCCCGGGCCGACTGGCGGGGGCCGTAGACGTTGAAGGGCCGGATGACGGCGACCGGCAGGTCGAAGGCGTTCTGAAAGCTGAGGGCGACGGCGTCAGCGCCGATCTTCGACGCCGAGTAGGGCGATTGGGGCTGAAGGGGATGGCTCTCGGCGATGGGAACGGAGACGGCCGAGCCGTACACCTCGCTGGTCGACGTGTGGATGACACGGTCGACTCCCTCGTCCCGTCCCGCGAGGAGGACATTGAGCGTCCCGATAACGTTGGTCCGGACGACCTCGGCCGGATGGACGTAGGAGTACGGGATGCCGATGAGGGCCGCGAGATGAAAGACGACTTCCATGCCCCGGACGGCCTTGCGGACGGTCTCCTCGACGTTGAGATCGCCGTGGATGATCTCCAGACGGTCGCCGTGCTCCGCCGCGGATTCGGAGAGGAACCCGGCGCCGCCCCGGGAGTTGTACCGGACCAGCCCCCGGACCCGCGCCCCCTCGCGCAGAAGCCCCTCGACCAGGTGGCTCCCGATGAATCCGCCCGCCCCGGTGACCAAAACCTTCTTATCCCGCCAGCTCAGCGTCCTTCCTCCTTAGACGACCGGGTACATACAGCCCCCCGGCTGAAGCCCCGCCCCTACAATTGAGTAATCGTGAAGGCGTTCGCGTGTAGGGGCGGGGCTCTGTACCCGCCCCCAACAATCGGCCGAATTCAAAATGCGTCGCCTCAAAAAATCCCCCTCAGCATAGACCGCAGGGCGTCCGAGAGAAAGAAGACCAGGAGGTTCACCGCCAGCCAGGCCCCCGAGGCCGTCCAGAGCGTCCCGCGCCGGGAGGTCTCCAGAAACCGGACGACCCCCAGGGCCGCCAGGATCAGGATGCCCGCCTCGGCCGGAAGCCGCAACCGGGGCGAGCCGATGAAGGCAATGCCCAGGAGAAAGTAGTAGATCACGATCCCCCAGGCCGGCCAGAGCGCCGAAGCCCTCCAGCCGTCCTCCCGGCCCATTCCGCCGGCGGGCCGGCGCTTGAAAAAGGCGCAGACCGCGAACGGAAGAAGGAACACGAACCCGAAGCTGTACGTTCCCCCGAGGAAGATCTCCCAATCGAACGGGCTCCAGAAAAAGGCGGCCTTGACGGCGAGAAGCCGAGGCAGCCGGGACGGATCGGAGACGATCTTCTTCAGACCGGCCCTCATCAGGAACGCGCTGCGCTCCGGCTCGGAGGCGATCCGCGCGGCCCGGGCCGTGACCTCGTCCTTCGTCCGGAACCCCGGCTTCCAGCCGTCCTTGAGGTTGACGCCGTCGTAGAAGACGGCCCCCCCCTCCGTCCCCAGGGGGACGAACCGGCCGAAAATCCCGTAGTTCCGGACCACCCAGGGGGAGAGAACCGCCGCGAAGACCAGCGCCATGACGAGGCCCTTGCCGGCCGGTCTCCAAAAATCTTTCGTCCGGGCCCAGTCCCGGACCACCAGGGCCGCACCGCATACCACCGGGAAGATCGCAAGGGACGGCTTCGTCAAAGAGCCGAGCGCGCCCGCCAGACCCAGCAGGGCCATCCCGCCCCAGGAGAACCTACGGTTGAGCCGGACCAGGACCCACAGGCACGCGATCACCCAAAAGACGTACAGGGATTCCGTCATGACGAGATGCTCCGCCTTGATAAAAGGCGGATAGAGGGCGTAGAGAAGGCCGGCGACGGTGGCGCATTTTCTGCCGATCCCCCCGGCCCCCCCGCCCAAATCCCCGGCGGCGGCCGCGATGATGGGACAGGCCAGCGCGCCCACGACCGTCTGCGCAACCAGGACGGCCCAGGGAGAAACCCCCGCTATCGCGTAAACGCCGGCGATGAAAAGCGGATAAAGGGGCGCATACTCGGCCGTGGGGAGGCCGTCGGCGAGCATGCCGGCGCCGGAGAGGATGCCCTTCGCCCATTCATGAAACGCGCCCCAGTCCCCGCCCAGGTAGGGCGGCTCTCCCGCCGCGAACGCCCAGAGGACGGGGATGAGCGCCAGCGCCCGGATCGCCAGGGCCAAATAGAACAGGTCTCGCAAAAGCGGGCCGTTCGCGCGACCGCGGGCGGGAAACCAATCCGAGGAATGGGCGTTTCGAGGTGCGTCCAACGCGGGTCCTCAGCTCACGAACCGGTATTTGAGCAGGGTCCACAGCGCCTCGAAGCCATGCAACCAGGTGATCTTCTTCCCTTCCTCGTACGTCCGGCCGTAATAGGAGATGGGCATCTCGTAAACCCGCAGCTTGCGCTTGAGAATCTTGGCGGTGATCTCGGGCTCGATGGAGAAGCCGTTGGAGACCAGGTTCAGATCGCGGAGAACGTCCGCCCGGATCATCTTGTAGCAGGTCTCCATGTCGCTCAGCGTGGAGTTGAACAGGAGGTTGGTGAGGAAAGAGAGGAGGCCGTTGCCCACCTTGTGCCAGAAGAGGTGGACGCGCTGCGGTGCGCCCCCCATCAGCCGGGACCCGTAAACGGCGTCGGCCACGCCCCGCTTGAAGAGCTCCATCAGCCGGATGAGGTCCTGCGGGTCGTACTCCAGATCGGCGTCCTGGGGGACGACCACATCGCCCGTGACGTGGGCGAACCCCGTTCTCAGCGCGGCCCCCTTCCCGCTGTTCCGCTCGTGGTACAGCACCCGGAGCCCATCCCCCCCCCCCTCTTTCCGTTCCCGGAGCCACTCGCGGGTTCCGTCCGTCGAGCAGTCGTCCACCAGGATGATCTCTTTCTCCAGCTCCAGGGCCATGACCTGCCGGAGGATCTCCTCGATGGTGTCGCGCTCGTTGTAGACGGGCATGACGATGGAAAGCTTCATGCGGTCACTCTAATCGGATAGGGGACGCGGCGGTCAAGGCGGCCGCGGAAAGACCCGGTGGAAGGGCCGACCCGCCGTATCGCAAGATCGTGGGTGATTGCCCGCACCAACCTGCGATCAGAGGCCCATCGCGGAACAGGATACCATTTACGCGGGCATCCATGACAGGAAACGCACCCTCGGCGTGGGGACTCGGGGGGGGGGGGGGACCGGGGGGCCTCACATCGTCCATATCCCTTGACTCCGGCGCTCGCGTTTCTGTTAAATGGGATTTACGTGCACAATTGGAGAGCCGTGGCCGTGAGGATCATCGATCTCACCCTGCCGCTGGACGAGACCTTCAGCGACTTCCATCCGCCGAGCCATCCGGATTTTGGTCTGGAGGTGTTCGCGCGGCTGAAGACGCGTTTCCGCCACAACTGCAAATTCTCGATGAGCGTCCACATCGGCTCCCCGAGAACGGGATTCAAATTATCGCCTCTCCGCTTCCGATGGCCGGGGCCGACGGAAGTCCCGTCCGGGCGGTGGGCGTGGTGAGCTGATCGGTCGCGCGATCGCGGCTCGGAACCAGTATTTCGATCACCGAATGGAGGGAAAATCAATGCGAAGGCGAGAATCGAAAATGCGTCGGTTGTTGCTCCTGGGCGTTTCCGGTTTCCTGGCCGCGACGCTTGCGGTCGGGGTTTGGGCGCCGCAAATGGTCCATGCCCAGAAGGACTTCGTCTTCAGCATCGGCTGGGTGTTCTACGGGCGCGACCTGGGGTGGCTGACGGCCCGCGACAAGGGGTTTTTTCAAGAAGAGGGCTTGGACAACGTCAAAATTATCCGCGGTTTCGGCGGCGGGGCCACGATGACGAAGGTGGGCGCGGGCACCTACACCGTGGGAGGGTCCGTGCCGTCCATCTCCCAGATCATCGCTTGGAGAAAAGGTGTCAAGTCCAAAACGGTGATGATGAACCACGACATCCCGCCGATGGTTGTCTGGACCCTCAAGGACCGAGGGATCAACTCGCTCAAGGACCTCATGGGCAAGAGCATCGGCGCGCCGGAGAACGACGCCATCTGGCCGAGCATCAAGCTCCTTTACGGCATCAAAGGCTACGACCTGAAGAAGGTCAAGTTTGTGAACACAACCCCCGCCGCGCGGGACGCCGGAATGCTGGCCGGGGCGTACCTGGCCTCTACCGGCTTCGTCACGCAGTACCCCATCCTGTCCCGGAAGGCCAAGCAGGTTGGAAAAGAGATCCACTTTGTTCCCCTTGCCAACGAGGGCCTGAGAATTTACGGCACGGGTCTCATTGTTCTGGACAAGACGCTCGAGCAGAGGGGCGGGGACGTCCGAAAATTCTTGAAGGCCGCCGGCCGCGGGATCGCCTACGCCCTTCAGAATCCGGATGAATCCATCAATTACCTGATGAAGCAATGTCCCGTGTGCGAAAAGCAATCCAACCGCGAGGTCTGGGACATCACGGGCGACCTCTGGTACACGAAGAGCGGCCGGGCGAAGGGGCTCGGGGGGATGACCGACGAGAGGTGGCAGAAAACCATCGACTTCCTGGCCAAGCCTCTTAGGCTGAAGAAAAAGCCTTCCGTCTCGGAGCTTTACACCAACGCCTACCTGCCCGGGATCAAGCTGCCCAAGCGCGGCCGCCGGGCGGCGCCGGTGTTCAAGTACAAGGAGTAGTCGGGGATTTCTTGCAAACCATCGAATCCCGGCAAGACCGGGGGGCGTATTGAAAACCCCGGCGCGGCCGGGTCCGGACGGGGTTGGGTCAGACCCTTCGCCAAACCCGCCCTGTTTGGAATGTCTGAGGAAAATACGGGTTAAGCGGTTTTATCACCGCACCGGCCCATTCCGCGACAAACGCGAGCGGGCGGCCCGCCGGGCCGCCCGCTTGATCTGAGAAACCATTTCCGGAATGGAGCGCCGAGAAACTCGCGCCGCCCGATCTCTTAACGCTTTCCGCCCGCCGCGCGCTTCTTTGCGGGTTTCTTCCGGGCCCCGTCGCGCTTCGCCTTGAGCATGCCCTTCTTCGGGTCGATGCCCATCAAGCGGGCCAAGTTGCCGCCGAGAAACTTGAACTTGTCCTCTTTGGTGATCTCCGGGTAGCCGTATTTCTCCTGAAGCTCTTCGGTCATCTTGAGGTTCAGGACGGCCTGGATGCTCTGTCCCGGATCCGAGGCCGGCCAGTCGCTCCCCCAGATGAAGCGGTCGGACCCGGCGATCTGCATCGTCGTCCCGACCATGTGAAGGAACCGCTCGGGCGCGCGCAGCAGCCAGGGCAGGAGGATCGAGTAGCTGATGTGGAAGTTTGGGTGCTTCCACGCCAGCATGGCCGCCTCTTCCCAGTACGGGTAGCCGCCGTGGTAGGCCACCACCTTGAGGTCGGGGAAATCGATCATCACGTCGTCCAGGAGCCGCGGCAGGGTGTACTTGGTGTAGCCGATGCGGATCGTCAGCCCCGTGTGGAAGAAGCAGACAATGCCCATCTCTTCGCACTTCTCGTAGACGGGCCAGAGCCGCCGGTCGTTCATGTAGGTGTCTTCGGGCATGTAGAACTTCGTCGTCTTGAAGTTGAAGTTCGTGTGGAGGTAGTCCAGCTCCCAGAGGATGTCGCTGGTCTTCCGCTTGCTGAAGGGACCGACGTTGGAGCAGCCGATGAAGCGGTCCGGGTATTTCTCCAGGGCGTCGATGACGTGCTGGTTGGTGGAGAAGGGGGCGTGGTCCATGGCTGTGTCGATGAAGGACTCGCGCATCAGGCAGGACTGATCGACGCCGCACGAATCGTAATCGGCGATGATCTTCTCCATGGTCCAGTCCATCCCCGGTTGTTTGTACTCCTTCCCCGTGACGTGATCGGTCCACTGCCAGTGCTTGCACATCTTGTGGGCGTACTCGAACGTCGCCGTGGCGGGGAAGTACTTGATGAAGCGCCGGTAGTCCTCCGGCATGATGTGCGCTTCGCAATCGCAGATGTAATAATCGAGCGCCCTGTCTTTGGGATCGTGGGCCGCTACGGGCCAGTCGTTCGACATGAGACCAGTCCTCCCTCATTGTGATTTCGCCCGCTCCAGCCCCTTCCGGGACCCGGCCGGACGCGCAAAACCCGCTCCCCTCCTCCCCCGCCGGAGACAACCCCACCAGGAATTCTCAATCGCCGCGCCTTCGGTTTCCGAACCCTTCCCATTTACCACAGCGTCCGGAGGGTTTCAAGCCCGAATGGGTCGGGTCAGGAAGAACCCGATTCGCACGCCGCGACGGCCCGATCCACCAGGGTTCCGCAATGGGCGACGTAGTTCGCGGGATCGAGCAGCCCCTCAATTTCTTCCGGGGAGAGATGGGCGGAGACCTTCTCATCCTTTGCGAGCAGATCGGCGAAGGGGACCCCTTTCTCGAAAGTTTCCATGCTGATCTCATACACCAAATCGTGAGCCGTCTGCCGGCCGATGGACTCGCCCAGGCGGAGCATAACCGCTTCCGAGAGTATCAGACCGCCCAGGGCATCGAGGTTCTTCCGCATGTTGTCGGGCTTCACGATGAGGTTCGACAGAACAAACTTCATCTGATGGAGGACGGCCCCGGTCAGGATGCAGGCCTCGGGGACGAACTCCCACTCCGCCTGCCAGGCGGACATGTCCCGCTCGTGCTCGGACATCATGACCTCCAGCGCCAGCGGGACGTGACTCCGCACGATGCGCGAGGCGGCGAGCACCGCTTCGCAGATCATCGGATTGCGCTTGTGGGGCATGGTGGAGCTTCCGATTTTCCCGTGATGAAAGGGCTCCTCGACCTCATCCACCTCGGTCTTCATCAGGTTGATGATCTCGTTGGCGATCTTCCCCATTGTCCCCGCCAGAAGCCCGAGCAGGGCCGTCCACTCGGCCACGCCGTCCCGGGCCGAGTGCCACGAAATCTCCGGGACGTCGAGCCCCAGGTCCTCCGAGACGAGCCGCTGGATCTCCAAGGCGTCCTTGCCGAAGCTGTTGAGCGTGCCGACGGCCCCGAACAAGCTGGAGACGAGGACCCGCGGCCTCGCCGCCCGGAGACGCTCCTGGTGGCGGTGAAGCTCGCACGCCCAGATCGCCACCTTGAAACCGTACGTGATGGGCAGGGCGTGGACGCCGTGGGTCCGGCCCGCCATGAGCGTGTCCCGATACTTCCGGGCCATGTCGCAGATGATCCGGATGATCTCCGACACGTCGCGCTGGATGGCGTCGTAAGCCTCGCGAATCTGGAGAACCATCCCCGAGTCGATGATGTCCTGGGTCGTCGCCCCCCAGTGAAGGTATTCGCCCGCCTCCTTCCCGCAGACCGCCTGGTAGGCGTGCAGGAAGGGCACAATCGGGTGGCTCGTCTCGTCGATGCCCCGTTTGATGGCCTCGACGTCCAGGAGGTCCGCCTCGCACCTGCGGGAGATCTCCTCCGCCGCGGAGTCGGGGATCAGCCCCACGGCCGCCTCCGCCCGGGCGAGGGCCGCCTCCACGTCCATCCACCTCTGAAGCAGGTTCCGGTCGTCGAAAATCCGCCGCATCTCCTCGGTGCCGAACTGGTCCTTGAAGAGCGCGGAGTCCACCATGTGGGAGGCCACCGGTCAGTCCTCCAGGGGGCGCTTGCGGACGGCGTCGGTGACGCTCCCGGGCGGAATGAAGACGACCAGGAGCGTGGCCATGGGGGTTCCGCCGTTTTCGTGCCGGTGCTCGATGCCGGGGGTCATGTAAGCGGCGCTGCCTTCGGGAAGCAGATCACGCCGCCCGTCGGGATAGCCGACGGCGTTAACCCCTTTGAGGGAGTAAAGGATCTCGATTTGTCCCTCGCGCGCATGAAACTCCGAGGCCGTCCCCTCGGCAAAGTCCACCTGGACCACCGCGGCGTCTTCCAGGCCGACTTCATGGTCCAGGAGAATCCGCGTGAGCCGCCCCCCCGCGGCGGTGTGGCCCTTGATCTCGTGGGAATTCACGATCTTCATTTTGAATCCTCACATGGGAGGGGTTGTGCAACAGGCCAAGCACGCTCCCGAGAGCCCTTTAAATTTCGGATTGGAGCTCAAGGGGCGGTTTCAAACTGAGGCCGATTGAATGATTTTTCTAAATTGGTGCGCGAGTATACGTGAATTGGCCTTGAGGGACAACAAAGGGTAGAATCGGATTTCGTTTTAACCATGCGCTTGCTGTAGCGCATCTTGAGCGTGACAAAATGAAAACGAACTCCATCGCGATTAAGTCTGAAAACCGCGCCCCGCAGAAGGGGGGACGGGAGGACAACCGTCTTCGGCTTGCCGACCGCGCCGCTCACGACTGGTATCGTTTCGTCCTTTCGTTTCCGCCTCACTTGGTGCGCGAATACTTGCAAAAACTTGGCGTGGACGGCCGCAAGCGCGTCTTGGATCCGTTCTGCGGTACTGGAACAACCTTGGTCGAGTGCAAGAAGTTGGGCATTCCGAGTGTCGGGACGGAACCTAACCCCATTGCGTGCTTCGCCAGCCGGGTCAAAGTCGATTGGCGCGTTAACCCGGACGGACTTGTCGAAGACGCGCATCGAATCGCGGAGCGGACGACGAAAAAGTTCGCTGAAGACGGTCTGGAGGATATAGATGTCGAGGACAGGCCGTTGTTTCGGAGTTCCATGACCTCCGGTCTGAAGCTGCGAACACTCCCGGAAGAATCGTTTAATTTGCTCCTTAAGGATTCCATCAGTCCTCTACAACTGCACAAAACTTTGCTCTTGCTTGAGACGATCCAGAAGGAAAGAAACGAGCGATTTGTCCGGCATGAGCGTTTGGCCGTTGCGAAAGCGGTCCTATCCGGTGTGAGCAATCTGCACTTCGGACCGGAGGTCGGAGTCCGCGTTACAAAGACAAACACCCCGGTGGTCGCGACATGGTTGAGCGCCGTTCGGTCAATGGCGGACGACCTTCGAGCGTTGAAAAACAAAGCCCCCACTGAGGCCATCGTCCATCCGGCCGATTCTCGTTCTCTTCGCGGCGTCCTTGAGCCGAACTCGGTGGATGCCGTGATCACGTCGCCGCCGTACCCGAATGAAAAGGACTACACCCGAACCACGCGCCTGGAGTCCGTACTTTTGGGGTTCATCCGGAACAAGCAGGATTTACGCTCGCTCAAGCAGAATTTGGTGCGCTCCAACACCCGAGGTGTCTACAAGGGCGATTGCGACGACCTCTTGGTGGCCGATCATGAGGCGATACAACAAATCGCCGAGACCATCGAGAATCGACGGCTTGAACTCGGCAAGACCTCCGGTTTTGAGAGAATGTACGCAAGGGTGACAAAGCTGTATTTCGGAGGCATGTACCGGCATCTTTCCGACCTGCGCGCCGTCCTGCGGCCCGACGCCCTTCTCGCCTATGTGGTGGGGGACCAAGCTTCCTATTTACAAGTGATGATTCGGACAGGGCAGCTGGTGGCCGACCTTGCGCAATCTCTGGGATATGAAGTGGTCGGCATTGACCTGTTCCGCACCCGATTGGCGACGGCCACCAAGAAACAACTCCGGGAGGAGGTTGTTGTCCTTCGGTGGCAGGGCGATAAGGTCTGAACAAGGAACACCCATTTGAGCCGGAAAAACAAAAACGTTTACTCGTCGATTATCGAGAAGATTTTCCACTCGAAATTCAGGCCTGGAATGCGGGAAGTTGCGTTCGAGCGCGAGGACATCGTAAAATTCGCGAGCGAAATGAAGCTCAAACTACCCAAAAATCCAGGTGACCTAGTCTACAGCTTCCGCTACCGCGCGGAATTAACCGAGAGCATAAGGCAACATGCGCCGGAAAAGACCATCTGGATCATTCGGCCCGCAGGGCGGGCCAAATACTGTTTTGCTTTGGTCACCGACAAACCGCTTGTCCCAAACGAAAACATGGTCGCGACCAAAGTCCCGGATGCTACGCCAGGACTCGTGGCGAAGTACGCTCTCAACGATGAACAGGCGCTTCTCGCGAAGGTCCGATACAATCGGCTGGTGGATATCTTCACGGGTGTTGCCTGCTACTCGATCCAGAACCATCTCCGCACAACCGCACCGGATATCGGCCAAGTGGAGACGGACGAGTTGTACGTCGGTGTAGACAAGAGAGGCTCACATTACGTCTTTCCCATCCAGGCCAAGGCGGGCAACGATAAATTGAGTATCGTACAGATTGAGCAGGATTTGGCGGTCTGTGCACACAAATTTCCATCTCTGATCTGCCGACCCGTTGGTGCTCAGTTCATGCAGAATGATGTCATCGCCCTTTTCGAATTCGAAAAAGACGAAGAGGGCGTCGGCATCTCTTCAGAAAAGCACTATAAACTTGTGCCGCCGGATGAGGTGACGGATGCCGATCTCCGTTTATACCGTAACCGAATGGCGGACTGAGGGTGAAGAATTGTGTCCCATGCAACGAAGATTCTTGACAGCTAAGGTGAAAACCACGGCGTCTTTTCAAGTTTGCAGCAGGAACATCAAAGAAACGCGCCGGCCCGATTTAAAGCCGTCCATGCTACGCATTCGTCCAGGGATCTGAACCGATCGAAAAGCGCGTGGGTTTCATCGGGCTCGGGAACATGGGAATTCCCATATCGGGGCGGCTGCTCGAGGCCGGGCACGAAGTCTGGGGATATGACATCAACCCGGACGCGGTCGAGGCCTTTGTCCAGGCCGGAGGACGCGCCGCCGCATCCCTCGGCGAGATCGCGGAAAATGCCCCGACGATCCTGCTGAGCCTGCCGGACTCGAAGGCCGTGGAAGGTGTCGTCGAGGGAGAAGGGGGGCTCCTCCGGACGGCCGCGGCCGGGCAGGTCATCATCGACATGAGCACGTCCCACCCGTCCAGCACCCGGCGGCTGGGAACGCTTCTGAAGGAGAAAGGGATCGACTTCCTCGACGCCCCGGTGAGCGGGGGCGTCCGGGGGGCGGTGGCGGGAACGCTCACCGTCATGGTCGGCGGGGAGGAAAATCTGTTCGAGAAGTCGGAACCCGTCCTCCGCGTCTTCGGTCCGAACGTCCATTACGTCGGCGGGCCGGGCGCGGGCCACGTTCTCAAGGCCCTGAACAACTTTCTTTCGGCCTCACACCTCCTGGCCACGAGCGAGGCGATGATCCTCGCGACGCGCCTGGGGCTCGATCCGGACCGGACGATTGAAATCCTCAACCAGAGTACGGGCCGAAGCAACACCTCGGAAGTCAAATTTCCCAAATACATTCTGCCCCGGACATTCGACGCCGGCTTTCCCCTGAAACTCCTGCTCAAGGACATCTCCATCGCGACCCGCCTGGCGAGGGAAGAGAACATTCCCATGCATACCGGCAACCTGCTGGAACAAATGCTGGCCTTCGCCGTCAAGGGCGGCGCGGGCGACCGGGACCACACGGCGCTGATCCGCATGCTCGAGGATTGGACGGGGGAATGCGTGGAAGGCAGGGCCGCAAAAGGCGGGAAAGGCGCGAAGTAGAACCCGGACCCGGCCGGGCCCGAGGCGGCGGGTTGGTTGACCGGTCCGGTCATCCCCGCGAATGATGCCGCATCCCCGATCGGGACGAGGAATCATCGGCCGAAAGGCGCACCCGGACCAGGGGCTTCCAATTCGGACTCCCCTCCCCCCTCATCAACCCGAACCTTATTCGTGGCCGGACGGACGGCCCCCTTGCGCGGGATCAAGGCCTCCGGGGGGTTTCCAATCAACGGTTCAAATGCTTCGCCAGGAAATCGGCCATCGGAAGCCGGGTGGTGTGGTAGAGGTTGTGGCAGCAGTGAATCCCTTCGGGTTCGTACTGGGTGACAACCTCGCTCGCGTTCACGGCCTCCTTCTCCAGCCGAGTGGCTTGGTGGAGCGGGATGAGGTCATCCTTCACGCCGTGCTGGAGGTAGAGGGGGCAGGTGATTTTCGCCGATGAGGAGCTCAGGTCGATCATTTTCAGGACTTCTTTGCCCTTCTCCGGGTCGGTCTCCCCGGCGCAGTACGTAAAGCCGTTGCGCGTGATGTCGTGCATGTCCCACCAGTAGGTCTGAAGCTCGTAAAGGACCCCCCAGCAGACGCAGACGGCGATCCGGTCGTCGTGGGCCGCGCTCTTCGGGGCGTAGTGGCCGCCGAAGCTTCTGCCCAGGACGCCGAACTTCGAGGAGTCGATTTCCGGCCGGGTCTCCAGATAATCGAGCACCGCCGAGGTGAACCGCTCGAAATCCGGGCGGATCGGGGTCTGGAAATACATCTCCCCCTGTCCGGGACCGTCGAAGGCGAAGGTGGCCAGGCCCCGATCGTGGCACATGCGCTCGAAAAGGAGGCTTTCCTCCTTGGTGCTTTCCAGCCCCCCGATGAGAACGGCGCAGGGAGGCTTCTCCACCCCGGGGGGGAGCCGAAGATACCCGGGGATGGTGAATTCTTCGAACGGGATATCGACGCGCTCGGCCGGGGGAAAAAAGAGGGGCGCCGCCCTCTGATACAACTCGACCTTTTTCTTCTGTCCGGCCTCCCTGAGATCGGGGCGCTCGAACATATAGAACTGGGCATAGTGGTAATACATGCAGGCCCGCCAAAGGTACTCGCCGGCCGACATCGAAAATCCCCCGGAGAGCCGTTCCTCGGCCATGGCCTCGTACCGGTCGCCGATGTCCGTGACGACTTCGTACCAGTCGCCCCAGCCGGTGCATCGCTCAAGAATTTCATCGATGTCGGCGGCCTGAAGCCCGTCGCCGATCATCCGGCCTTTGCTGCTTTCCATGATTTCCGCGATAACATCGCCGCTCAATGCTCAATCCTCCAATTCATTCCATGGATCGACGGGTGTTCTGGAAATGATTCTTTCGAACAGTGTATTGTAAATGGACGGGCGTTTCCATCCAGCGACTTTCGAGAAAGCGCCTTTCTTCTCCCCCGCGGGGCTTCGGGCCGAAGACATATCGCGCGGGACGGCCGGTTCATTTTGAACCCGGATTCGGAATAGAATATCATGGGGTTCTTTCAAACGGCCGTCGCCGGAGCGCCTCTGGTCGGGGATCAACTTTATCGCGCTCGCGGTCATCGCGGGCGGAGGTGAGTCATGCGTCTTTATCTGGTCCGGCACGGCGCGGCCGTTTCCGAAGAGGCGGACCCCGCGAGGCCGCTGTCTGCCCGGGGGAAAGAACAGGCGGAGAAGATTACGCGATTCCTGAAGCCCCTCGGGATCTCCGTGCGCTCCATCTCGCACAGTGAAAAGCTCCGGGCGGCCCAGACGGCCGGGGTCCTGGCCGGGTCGGTCATCTCCGGGGAAGGCGTCCGGGAGCGATCCGGGCTCAGTCCGATGGATCCCGTCGAACCCTTGGCCGATGAACTCGGGGGAGAGACGGGGGGGCTGATGATCGTGGGGCATTTGCCGTTTCTGGGCAGGCTGGCGGCCTTGCTGGTTGTTGGAAATCCAGAGCGGGAGATTGTCGCATTTCGGGAAGCGGCGGCGGTTTGCCTGGAGGGGATGGACCGCCCCTGGGTTATTGGACACTCGGGTGAGGGTATTCGACCTCATGCGGCCTCCGCAACTTGAGCGAGTTTTTCCTGCCTTGCCTGGGCCGGCGTTCGGTAGCCGTAGCCCTCGAGAATCCAATGATGGTTGTACAGGTTTTTGAACTCAAGCAGCGCCCACCGCAGTTCCTCTACGGTGGCGAAAGAGCGCACCCACAGGAGATTCTCCTTCAAGATGCGGATAAACCACTCACAGTAGCCATTTCCCTCGGGCGCCCGCACGAAGCTGGGCGAACTGGTCATGCCCAGGTAGGCGATCTCCCGCTGAAAGTCATCGGACAGATAGGCGGGGCCGTGGTCGTGACGAACTTTAAGCCCCTCGGCGACGTCCGCCTCCAAGCCGGCGAAGCGCTCGGCGACCCCCTGCCGGATCGGCTCCAGGGCCTCGAAGCGGTTGCCGCTCTTGGCCGCATGGATCCCCACGCAGTCCACCGAGCAGTGATCCACCGCCACGAACACCGAGGCCACCCCCTCCTCGGTGGTCACCGTCGTCGTCATGTCCGTGCCCCACATTCGGTCGGGCCGCTCGGTGCGGATGGTCCCGTTGTGGGCCTTGGGACCTCGGGGTTTGCCCACCCGGTGGGGGGCCTGAAGCCCCGCCTCCCGCATCAGGCGACGCACCCGCTCCTTGCTGGTGCGGATGCCCGCGAAGCGCAGCCTCGCCCACACCTTGCGGTAGCCCTCGCCATGGAAGGGAGAGTCCTCCAGGACCTGCCGGATGTGGCCGAGGAGTTCCGCATCGGTGCACGGGCCCACAGGGCCGCGCTTATTGGGCGTGGGGCGTTCATGAACGGGGACCGCCTCTCGCCGCCGTTGCGCGTAGACCGTGGAGCGCGCCAAGCCCCAAAGGGCGCACACCCGCTTCAGGCCGTAGGCTCTGCCCGTGGAGGTGAAGCGGGCCTGACTCATCGCCTCCACCTCCTGCCGGCTAAAGGGCGGCCGGCCTCCAGGCGGTCGATCTTCTCCCGCAGGACCTCGCCCTCCATCGTGAGTTCGCCCACCTTGGCCTTGAGCCGGGCGTTCTCCTCGTCCCGCTCATCCGCCGGGCGGGCTTTGAGCGCCGCCTCGCCCCCGCGAAGGAACGCCTCGCGCCAGGCGGAAAGCCGAGCCGCTGTCGTGCCCAACTCGCGGCAGAGCGTCTCCAGGCTCTCGCCCCGCAAAAGACGCAGGACCGCCTCCCGCTTGCGCTGGCAGGAGAACCGACCCCGCTCACTGCGATGCCCTGGGGCCTTGGCTCCGTTCGCCCTGCGGGCGCCCTCCGCCAAAGCCCCCTCTTGCTTTTGTTCGTTCATCGCGACACCCCTTTCTCCATGAATCATGGATCAATCGAGTGTCCAACAAAACCCTAGAGCGGGGGAGGGACGCCGAACGCGGGCGGCCTCACGGAACAGGTATGGCGCATCGCCTGGACGGTCACGCCTGAAACGCTGCCCTGAAAAATTCGGGGAATACGGATTTCTTGAGCGTGTCCCGGCGGCGGTTTTCGGCCGAATTCCCGGCCGTGGCTCCCCCGACCGTCACCGTTGACTTTCCAGGGGGGCGAAGAGCGCCTTCACATGCGGATGCTTCTAACAAACAACGGCTTCCCCGAAGAATCCGATTTTCGATAGGAGGTGGCGCCAGCCTTGTCCTTCATTCAATACATCCCCATAGAAATCACCGCCCTTCTGGCGGCGGCGGCCATGTCGACCATGAGCATCCTGAACCGCCGGGGGCTTCAAACGGGTTCACCTTACATGGCGGCGGTCATCATCAACGCGACCGTCTTGACCGTCTATCTCGGAATCTGTACAGCCCTGGGCATCCGCTGGATGGAGCTTCCCGGCGCCGCGGTCGGCTGGTTTCTCCTGGCCGGGATTTCCTCCCCCGCCCTTTCGATGACCCTGTACTATATCTCGCTCAGCCGCTTCGGTGTGGGCAAGGCCGGCCCCATCGCGATGGGCGGGAATCCGTTGTTCGGCGTCCTCCTGGGAATCCTGATTCTCGGAGAGAGGCCCTACTGGTCCCTTTACCTGGGGGCGGTTCTGATCATCGGGGGGATCTGGATCATCGCCCGCCCCAAGGGGGAACCGTCCCTCAAATGGAGCGAGGCCGTCATCCCCCTGGCGGCGGGATTTTTCTTCGGTCTGTCCACGGTCATCCGAAAACTCGGCCTGAACATCCTCCCGCTCCCCCATGTCGGGGTGATGATTTCCTCGACAACCGCGCTCGTGTGTCTGATCTTGACCTATCCGCTGTTCCCAAAGGGCAAGCGAATGGTCCGTTCGGCCCGGGCGGTGAAGTACTCACTTTTCGCGGGGGTCTCCTTATCGATCTCGTTCTTCTTTCTCTTTACCGCCATCAACCTGGGAGAGGTCTCGCGTGTGATGGCCATCTTCGGGGTCACCCCGCTGCTTTCCATCATGCTGGCGGCCATCTTCCTGGGCAACCTGGAAAACATCACGTCGAGAATTTATGGGGGCACGGTCTCCATTGTAACGGGCATCGTGTTGATCGCGCTTTTGGGCGGGTGAATCCGCTTCCCGAACCGCAAGGAGGGACGGAGGGCTCCCGGGCGGACACCCCGTTGTCCGGTTCCTGACTCCCGTTCCGGTTTGATCCTTCGGTCCCGTTTCCATTTTTCGGACATACACGAACTTGCAATCTCTTCCCATCGATCTCATCGCCATATTGGCGGCCGTGTCTATGTCGACGGTGAGCATCCTGAACCGTCGGGGGTTCCAGTCGGGCTCGCCTTACATGGCGGCGGTGACAGTCAACCTGACGATCCTGATCATTTATTCGGTGATTTGCACGGCGATCGGAATCCGCTGGCTGGAGCTGCCCCGTGCGGGCGTCTTCTGGTTCCTGGTCGGGGGAGTCAGCTCACCGGCTCTATCGATCACCGCGTATTACATTTCCTTGAACCGCTTCGGCGTGGCCAAGGCCGTTCCCATCTGCATGGGATCGAGCCCGCTCTTTTCCGTCCTGCTGGGCACTGTGATTCTGGGGGAGCGCCCGCCCGCATCCCTTTATGCGGGGACGGCGCTCATCATCGGCGGGATCTGGGTGATCACCCGCCCCAAGGGCGAGTCCCGCATGAAGTGGACCGAGACCATCATTCCTTTGTCCGGCGGCTTCTTTTGGGGATTGGCCGCCGTCATCCGGAAGATCGGCCTGGAGATCCTGCCTTTGCCTCATGTGGGCATCGTGTTCTCCACCTTTTCCGCCCTGGTGGTCCTGTTGCTGACTTACGGGTTCTTTCCGAAAGGCCGGCGCTTCGTGCGATCGGGGAGGGCGCTGATGTTCTTCATCTTGGCGGGCACCACCCTCGCGGTCACTTTTTATTTCCTCTTCTCCGCGATCCGGCTGGGGGAAGTCTCCCGCGTGATGGCCATCATGGGGGCCACGCCCATGCTGTCCGTCGCGATGGCGGCGATCTTCCTGGGCGACCTGGAGCGCATTACCCTGAGAACGTATCTCGGGACTGCTTCTATTGTGCTTGGCGTCCTTCTCATCACGCTCCTCCGGGGTTGAGCGGGCGCGTCATTCGGTGCTATGGTGAACGTTGGAGTCGATGCTCCGGCTCTGAACCTGATTTCCAGCCGTCACCGGATGTGCAGTAGGGGCCGCCCGATTGCTGAATGGCCTCTGCTCGGGCCGTGGGGTTTTTGTGGGAGTGAATCCATGAGTTCCTTAAGAGTCATCGGGTCACGCGCGCCCCTGCTGGGGTCGGCGGTCAAAACGCTGGGCCAAGCCAAATTCGCGACCGATTTGAACATGCCCGGTCTTCTGCACGCCCGCGTGCTTCGAAGCCCGCACGCCCACGCGCGCATCCTGAACATCGACACCTCCGACGCGGAGAAGACGCCGGGCGTCAAATCCGTCGTCACGGGGAGGGACCTCCCCCCGGGGGCCCGCTATGGCACGATCCGCAAGGACCAAACCGCACTGGCCATCGAAAAGGTCCTCTTCATCGGCCATGAGGTGGCCGCCGTCGCGGCGGTGAGCCGGGAGGCCGCCGAGGAGGCCATGGAACGCATCCGGGTGGAGTACGAGGTCCTTCCGGCATATTTCACCCCCGAGGACGCCATGGCCGAGGGAGCGGTCCTCATCCACGACGACGCCCCCGGAAACATCTGCCACGCGCTGAATTTCGATAAGGGCGAAGACGTGGACGCGGCCTTCGCGGCGTCCGACATCGTCCTCGAGGAGGAATTCCACACCGGCACCCAGTATCACGCCTTCACCGAGCCGAACTGCACCGTCGCCGACCCGACGGACGGCAGCAAGCTGGTCATGCACGTCCCCTGTCAGAAGGTCTTCCTCGGCCGCGATCGCATCGCCATGGGGTTGGGGCTCGAGGCCTCGAAGGTGCGGCTGATTCAGCCGTACGTCGGCGGCGCGTTCGGCGGCAAGTCCATTGAAGACCCCAACGCCTTCATCAGCGGCCTCCTCGCGCTGAAGTGCGGCCATCCGGTCAAACTGGAAAACCTCCGGACCGAGTCGTTTCGCGGGGCCACGCGGATGCGGGTTCCGGCCCGGGTCCGCCTGAAGATCGGCGCCATGAAGGACGGCACGCTCACCGCCCATGAGCTGAACATCGTTTCCGAATGCGGCGGGTACACCGGTCCGTCGCCGGGCATCGTGAACACCATGGTTACCCGCTGGCCCTCCATCTATCGCTGGAAGGCCTGCCGGGTCATCGCGCACCTGGCTTTCACCAACAACCCGCCCAAAGGCGCCTTCCGGGGTTTCGGGACGCCCCAGACGACGGTTCCCGGCGAGATACTGATGGACATGCTCGCCGAGGCGCTCGACATCGACGCGATGGATCTTCGCATGAAGAACATCCTGAAGCCCCGTGAGCTCTCAATCCACAAGTGGAACGCCATCACGAACGCCCTGCCCGAGTGTGTCGAGCAAGTGGTCGAGATGACCGATTGGAAGCGTAAATCGCGGGAAAACCTCAAAAACCGAACCGGGACCAAGCGGCGCGGGATCGGGTTGGCCGCCGCCAATCACGTGAGCGGCAACCGGATCATCGCCGGCTGGGAAGGCTCCACGGCCATCCTCCAGGCGCACGATGACGGGCGGGTCGGCCTCCTGATCGGCGAAGGCGACACCGGCCAGGGGTCTCCGACGGTGCTGTGCATGTTCGCCGCCGAGGAGTTGGGCCTCGAGCTCACGGACATCGATCTCTGTGCGGCCGACACCGACGTCGCCCCATACACCCTCGGCTCCTTCGCAAGCCGCATTACGATGATCGGCGGCAACGCCGTGCACCGGGCGGCGGTGGAATTGAGGAAAAAGCTCGCGGCGGTGGTCGCGGCCGAGCTGGAGGCCGATCCCGACGACCTCGAGTTCGAAGGGGGTCGGATCTTCATCAAAGCCGCCCCGGATCGGGGCATGACCATCGGCGAAGCGGCCCATCTGGAGCACAAGCGCACTAACGGGGGTCCGGTCATGGCCGTCGGCCACTATGAAGCGGAGAACGATGTCATCAAGCCCCCCCTCCTCGACGGAAATGTGGCCCCGGGATACGAATTCGTCGCCCAGGTCGCCGAAGTCGAGGTGGACACGGAAACCGGTCAGGTCGATCTTCTGGATTTCGCCTCGGTGGACGACGTCGGGCGGATCATCTCCGCCCTGGGGGCGGAGGGACAAACCGAGGGCGCCATCAGCCAGGGGATCGGCTGGGCGTATAACGAGGAAATGATCTTCGAGAACGGCCAGCCGGTCAACGGGTACCTGGCCGACTACGCCGTTCCCAAGGCCGAATCCATGCCGCCCATCCGGCACGCGTTCATCGAGACGAACGACCCGCTCGGCCCCCACGGCGCGAAGGGCTGCTCGGAAGGGCCCGTGAACGCCGTCGGCGCGGCCATCGCCAACGCCATCTACAACGCCGTCGGCGTCCGGTGCCGAAAGATCCCCATTCGCCCCCAGGATCTACTCAAGGCCATCCAGGCGAAAGAGGCTTCCACGGACGGGGGGCGGGGGTAGGCCGGGTTTCTCACCCGCCCTTTTGAATGACCGCGGAACTCGCGGACTTTCCGCCATCCAGCGGTTCGGCCCGCTCCGCGCGTTTCACAAGCTCCTGTTCGGATCCAAAATCATATACGATGGCGGCGGAGTGGATGCTCCGCCCCAATGCAGGAGGCGGGGGGCTCACCTCGACCCCGTCGCGCGCGCACGGGGCGATCCCTGTCCGGCTTGGGACGGCTTCGCGGTCGCCCATCCGGGGAACTGAAGATGGGGCCTTGACGGACGCCTACCCTTCATCGGGTCTCTCATTCGGACCCAGGTCCTCGAATCCAATAGAAGACGCCCGAAAAAAACTGGACTTACCCCGGTTTCGTGGAGAGTTAAGCACTTGGGTTTTCAGGGTGTGCGTTGTTGTCTCCTTTCGTAGTTAACGGGTGACAGGTTGTCGATGGAGGAGTGCCGACGATGCGGGTTGTAGAAGCCCTCGATGAACCCGAACACCTCCATGCGCGCCTCGGCCCGGGTGCGGAAACTGTGGCGAGCGAGGAGCTCGCACTCCAGCGTGGCGAAAAAGCTCTCACACAGCGCGTTGTCGTAGCAGTCCCCGACCGAACCCATGGAGGGACGCCCGCCCGCCTGGCGGCAGCGCTGCCCAAAGGCGACCGAGGTGTACTGCGTGCCCTGGTCGGAGTGGTGGATGACGGCCCGGGGACGGCGCTTATACAGCGCCATGTCGAGCGCGTCGAGCACCAACTCGGCCCGCAGGTGTGTGGCCATCGACCACCCCACGATGCGCCGGCTGAACGCATCGAGCGCCACGGCCAGATACAAAAACCCCGCCCATGTCGGAACGTAGGTGATGTCGGCCACCCACAGCCGGTCGGGGGCCTCGGCCGTGAAGTTGCGGTCCACCAGATCAGGGGCCGGCCGCGCCTCCTGCCGGCGCTGCGTCGTGCGCGCTCCCTTGCGCCGACTGACGCCCGCAAGTCCCGCCCCACGCATCAGCCTGGCGACGCGCTTGCGGCCCACACGCACTCCCTCAGCCTCCAACTCGGCATGGACGCGCGGCACGCCGTAAGTCCCCCGAGAACGCTCGTGGATCGCCTGAATGCGTTTGGTGAGCGCCCGATCGGCACACGAGCGGGCACACGGCGCGCGCCTGCGCCACGCGTAGTAGCCGCTGGAGGAGACGCCCAGCACCCGGCACATGGTGGCGGTCCGATACATGGCCTGGTTCGCCCTCACGAACCCGTAGATCCGGACGGGATCGAATCGGTCTCCCGAGCAAACCAGGCCGCGGCTTTTGCTAAGATCTCCCGCTCCTGGCGGAGCTGTCGGTTCTCGCGGCGAAGTCGGCGCAACTCCTCCCGCTCATCGCTCGTGAGCCCGTCTTTGCGACGCCCCTCGTCAACGTCGGCTTGATGGGCCCAGGTGCGGATCGTCTGCGCCGAGGGCTCGAACTCGTGCGCCAGCGCCTCGGGCGTGCGTCCCGCCCGGACCAACTCTACCATCTGGCAGCGGAACTCCATTGGATAGCGTGGGTGAGTCTGTGGCATCGTGAACACCTCCTTTACCCCCAAATCATCAGGTGTCCACCAAACCGGGTCAACTCCACACGACCTAACGGAACAAATTCAAAGACCATTTATCTGAATGAGGAACAATCACCAAAGCCCCCGCCTGGAAGCCCGCCAACACAAGAATCGATTCGGACCGCCTTCAAACGTCCTCAACGCAAGACCAATAATTGTACAACTCACTTGGACTACCGCATTTGCATCGTTAATGGGAAACATACCGGACAACTCGGTGTGATCGATACAATCGCTCCGGATGAGAGTCGTATATCCCCCGCTCTAGGGTTTTGTTGGACACTCGATTGATCCATGATTCATGGAGAAAGGGGTGTCGCGATGAACGAACAAAAGCAAGAGGGGGCTTTGGCGGAGGGCGCCCGTAGGGCGAACGGAGCCAAGGCCCCAGGGCATCGCAGTGAGCGGGGTCGGTTCTCCTGCCAGCGCAAGCGGGAGGCGGTCCTGCGTCTTTTGCGGGGCGAGAGCCTGGAGACGCTCTGCCGCGAGTTGGGCACGACAGCGGCTCGGCTTTCCGCCTGGCGCGAGGCGTTCCTTCGCGGGGGCGAGGCGGCGCTCAAAGCCCGCCCGGCGGATGAGCGGGCCGAGGAGAACGCCCGGCTCAAGGCCAAGGTGGGCGAACTCACGATGGAGGGCGAGGTCCTGCGGGAGAAGATCGACCGCCTGGAGGCCGGCCGCCCTTTAGCCGGCAGGAGGTGGAGGCGATGAGTCAGGCCCGCTTCACCTCCACGGGCAGAGCCTACGGCCTGAAGCGGGTGTGCGCCCTTTTGGGGCTTGGCGCGCTCCACGGTCTACGCGCAACGGCGGCGAGAGGCGGTCCCCGTTCATGAACGCCCCACGCCCAATAAGCGCGGCCCTGTGGGCCCGTGCACCGATGCGGAACTCCTCGGCCACATCCGGCAGGTCCTGGAGGACTCTCCCTTCCATGGCGAGGGCTACCGCAAGGTGTGGGCGAGGCTGCGCTTCGCGGGCATCCGCACCAGCAAGGAGCGGGTGCGTCGCCTGATGCGGGAGGCGGGGCTTCAGGCCCCCCACCGGGTGGGCAAACCCCGAGGTCCCAAGGCCCACAACGGGACCATCCGCACCGAGCGGCCCGACCGAATGTGGGGCACGGACATGACGACGACGGTGACCACCGAGGAGGGGGTGGCCTCGGTGTTCGTGGCGGTGGATCACTGCTCGGTGGACTGCGTGGGGATCCATGCGGCCAAGAGCGGCAACCGCTTCGAGGCCCTGGAGCCGATCCGGCAGGGGGTCGCCGAGCGCTTCGCCGGCTTGGAGGCGGACGTCGCCGAGGGGCTTAAAGTTCGTCACGACCACGGCCCCGCCTATCTGTCCGATGACTTTCAGCGGGAGATCGCCTACCTGGGCATGACCAGTTCGCCCAGCTTCGTGCGGGCGCCCGAGGGAAATGGCTACTGTGAGTGGTTTATCCGCATCTTGAAGGAGAATCTCCTGTGGGTGCGCTCTTTCGCCACCGTAGAGGAACTGCGGTGGGCGCTGCTTGAGTTCAAGAACCTGTACAACCATCATTGGATTCTCGAGGGCTACGGCTACCGAACGCCGGCCCAGGCAAGGCAGGAAAAACTCGCTCAAGTTGCGGAGGCCGCATGAGGTCGAATACCCTCACCCGAGTGTCCAATAACCCAGGGGCGGTCCATATACGTGTTACCAACCTCGAACGCACATTGATCGATATCACCGTTAGGCGGGAGTATTCCAGCGGTATATTCGAAGTCTTGAAAGCATTTCGAGCGGCCAAAGAGAAAATGATTTCCATCAACCGCCTCTCAGCAATCCTCAAGAAATTGGATTACATTTATCCATACGAGCAGGCCATCGGTTTTTATCTGGACCGTGCCGATGTGTACCCGGAATCCGCCTTGCGCCTCTTGCGGAAAAAGGAATTTCGGTTTGATTTCTTTCTGGCACATAACATGAAGGAAACAGAGTATTCCGAGAGGTGGAGATTATTCTTTCCAAAAGGACTTTAACCTCCCAACAAGCTCCAAAACGTAATCAAAATAAAAATCAAACTCCTCTAAATCCACCTCAGGTCCTACGGTCAATTCAAACGCCGAGAAACCTAGGCGATGATACTCCCGAGTATCTCCGATTTGGCCGAGCAATTTTAATGGCACCCTTTTGGCCACGAACATTGCGTTCAAGATCTTCATCGACAAAGACTCTTCAACGTTTACACCCAAACGCTCGACCATATAGTAGATGTCAAAAAAATCCCTTGGCCTGGCAGACTGGCTGCTACTTCTCATAAACTTTCTATATTCGCGCATCTGCTGACAAATGGCTCTCAGCTTCTCACAAACCATCATCGTTGGGGTATAAACATAGAGGGTATAGCCCTCTAATTCGGCCTCGTTCTTCGGTGAACAAAATTCGTGCTTACTTATATCCACACGAAACCGCTTTCGCTGCCGCTCGTCTGGAGTTGACCCGGTTTGGTGGACACCTGATGATTTGGGGGTAAAGGAGGTGTTCACGATGCCACAGACTCACCCACGCTATCCAATGGAGTTCCGCTGCCAGATGGTAGAGTTGGTCCGGGCGGGACGCACGCCCGAGGCGCTGGCGCACGAGTTCGAGCCCTCGGCGCAGACGATCCGCACCTGGGCCCATCAAGCCGACGTTGACGAGGGGCGTCGCAAAGACGGGCTCACGAGCGATGAGCGGGAGGAGTTGCGCCGACTTCGCCGCGAGAACCGACTGGACCGCCCCTGGGTTATTGGACACTCGGGTGAGGGTATTCGACCTCATGCGGCCTCCGCAACTTGAGCGAGTTTTTCCTGCCTTGCCTGGGCCGGCGTTCGGTAGCCGTAGCCCTCGAGAATCCAATGATGGTTGTACAGGTTCTTGAACTCAAGCAGCGCCCACCGCAGTTCCTCTACGGTGGCGAAAGAGCGCACCCACAGGAGATTCTCCTTCAAGATGCGGATAAACCACTCACAGTAGCCATTTCCCTCGGGCGCCCGCACGAAGCTGGGCGAACTGGTCATGCCCAGGTAGGCGATCTCCCGCTGAAAGTCATCGGACAGATAGGCGGGGCCGTGGTCGTGACGAACTTTAAGCCCCTCGGCGACGTCCGCCTCCAAGCCGGCGAAGCGCTCGGCGACCCCCTGCCGGATCGGCTCCAGGGCCTCGAAGCGGTTGCCGCTCTTGGCCGCATGGATCCCCACGCAGTCCACCGAGCAGTGATCCACCGCCACGAACACCGAGGCCATCCCCTCCTCGGTGGTCACCGTCGTCGTCATGTCCGTGCCCCACATTCGGTCGGGCCGCTCGGTGCGGATGGTCCCGTTGTGGGCCTTGGGACCTCGGGGTTTGCCCACCCGGTGGGGGGCCTGAAGCCCCGCCTCCCGCATCAGGCGACGCACCCGCTCCTTGCTGGTGCGGATGCCCGCGAAGCGCAGCCTCGCCCACACCTTGCGGTAGCCCTCGCCATGGAAGGGAGAGTCCTTCAGGACCTGCCGGATGTGGCCGAGGAGTTCCGCATCGGTGCACGGGCCCACAGGGCCGCGCTTATTGGGCGTGGGGCGTTCATGAACGGGGACCGCCTCTCGCCGCCGTTGCGCGTAGACCGTGGAGCGCGCCAAGCCCCAAAGGGCGCACACCCGCTTCAGGCCGTAGGCTCTGCCCGTGGAGGTGAAGCGGGCCTGACTCATCGCCTCCACCTCCTGCCGGCTAAAGGGCGGCCGGCCTCCAGGCGGTCGATCTTCTCCCGCAGGACCTCGCCCTCCATCGTGAGTTCGCCCACCTTGGCCTTGAGCCGGGCGTTCTCCTCGGCCCGCTCATCCGCCGGGCGGGCTTTGAGCGCCGCCTCGCCCCCGCGAAGGAACGCCTCGCGCCAGGCGGAAAGCCGAGCCGCTGTCGTGCCCAACTCGCGGCAGAGCGTCTCCAGGCTCTCGCCCCGCAAAAGACGCAGGACCGCCTCCCGCTTGCGCTGGCAGGAGAACCGACCCCGCTCACTGCGATGCCCTGGGGCCTTGGCTCCGTTCGCCCTGCGGGCGCCCTCCGCCAAAGCCCCCTCTTGCTTTTGTTCGTTCATCGCGACACCCCTTTCTCCATGAATCATGGATCAATCGAGTGTCCAACAAAACCCTAGAGCGGGGGACGACAGCTCCGCCAGGAGCGGGAGATCTTAGCAAAAGCCGCGGCCTGGTTTGCTCGGGAGACCGATTCGATCCCGTCCGGATCTACGGGTTCGTGAGGGCGAACCAGGCCATGTATCGGACCGCCACCATGTGCCGGGTGCTGGGCGTCTCCTCCAGCGGCTACTACGCGTGGCGCAGGCGCGCGCCGTGTGCCCGCTCGTGTGCCGATCGGGCGCTCACCAAACGCATTCAGGCGATCCACGAGCGTTCTCGGGGGACTTACGGCGTGCCGCGCGTCCATGCCGAGTTGGAGGCTGAGGGAGTGCGTGTGGGCCGCAAGCGCGTCGCCAGGCTGATGCGTGGGGCGGGACTTGCGGGCGTCAGTCGGCGCAAGGGAGCGCGCACGACGCAGCGCCGGCAGGAGGCGCGGCCGGCCCCTGATCTGGTGGACCGCAACTTCACGGCCGAGGCCCCCGACCGGCTGTGGGTGGCCGACATCACCTACGTTCCGACATGGGCGGGGTTTTTGTATCTGGCCGTGGCGCTCGATGCGTTCAGCCGGCGCATCGTGGGGTGGTCGATGGCCACACACCTGCGGGCCGAGTTGGTGCTCGACGCGCTCGACATGGCGCTGTATAAGCGCCGTCCCCGGGCCGTCATCCACCACTCCGACCAGGGCACGCAGTACACCTCGGTCGCCTTTGGGCAGCGCTGCCGGCAGGCGGGCGTGCGTCCCTCCATGGGTTCGGTCGGGGACTGCTACGACAACGCGCTGTGTGAGAGCTTTTTCGCCACGCTGGAGTGCGAGCTCCTCGCTCGCCACAGTTTCCGCACCCGGGCCGAGGCGCGCATGGAGGTGTTCGGGTTCATCGAGGGCTTCTACAACCCGCATCGTCGGCACTCCTCCATCGACAACCTGTCACCCGTTAACTACGAAAGGAGACAACAACGCACACCCTGAAAACCCAAGTGCTTAACTCTCCACGAAACCGGGGTAAGTCCAGTCAACGACATTGCTTGCTTTTGCAAAATCTCTATATCTCCAGACAATTGCTCGAATATGTGACTATGAATGAGTCCCCCGCTCTAGGGTTTTGTTGGACACTCGATTGATCCATGATTCATGGAGAAAGGGGTGTCGCGATGAACGAACAAAAGCAAGAGGGGGCTTTGGCGGAGGGCGCCCGCAGGGCGAACGGAGCCAAGGCCCCAGGGCATCGCAGTGAGCGGGGTCGGTTCTCCTGCCAGCGCAAGCGGGAGGCGGTCCTGCGTCTTTTGCGGGGCGAGAGCCTGGAGACGCTCTGCCGCGAGTTGGGCACGACAGCGGCTCGGCTTTCCGCCTGGCGCGAGGCGTTCCTTCGCGGGGGCGAGGCGGCGCTCAAAGCCCGCCCGGCGGATGAGCGGGACGAGGAGAACGCCCGGCTCAAGGCCAAGGTGGGCGAACTCACGATGGAGGGCGAGGTCCTGCGGGAGAAGATCGACCGCCTGGAGGCCGGCCGCCCTTTAGCCGGCAGGAGGTGGAGGCGATGAGTCAGGCCCGCTTCACCTCCACGGGCAGAGCCTACGGCCTGAAGCGGGTGTGCGCCCTTTGGGGCTTGGCGCGCTCCACGGTCTACGCGCAACGGCGGCGAGAGGCGGTCCCCGTTCATGAACGCCCCACGCCCAATAAGCGCGGCCCTGTGGGCCCGTGCACCGATGCGGAACTCCTCGGCCACATCCGGCAGGTCCTGGAGGACTCTCCCTTCCATGGCGAGGGCTACCGCAAGGTGTGGGCGAGGCTGCGCTTCGCGGGCATCCGCACCAGCAAGGAGCGGGTGCGTCGCCTGATGCGGGAGGCGGGGCTTCAGGCCCCCCACCGGGTGGGCAAACCCCGAGGTCCCAAGGCCCACAACGGGACCATCCGCACCGAGCGGCCCGACCGAATGTGGGGCACGGACATGACGACGACGGTGACCACCGAGGAGGGGATGGCCTCGGTGTTCGTGGCGGTGGATCACTGCTCGGTGGACTGCGTGGGGATCCATGCGGCCAAGAGCGGCAACCGCTTCGAGGCCCTGGAGCCGATCCGGCAGGGGGTCGCCGAGCGCTTCGCCGGCTTGGAGGCGGATGTCGCCGAGGGGCTTAAAGTTCGTCACGACCACGGCCCCGCCTATCTGTCCGATGACTTTCAGCGGGAGATCGCCTACCTGGGCATGACCAGTTCGCCCAGCTTCGTGCGGGCGCCCGAGGGAAATGGCTACTGTGAGTGGTTTATCCGCATCTTGAAGGAGAATCTCCTGTGGGTGCGCTCTTTCGCCACCGTAGAGGAACTGCGGTGGGCGCTGCTTGAGTTCAAGAACCTGTACAACCATCATTGGATTCTCGAGGGCTACGGCTACCGAACGCCGGCCCAGGCAAGGCAGGAAAAACTCGCTCAAGTTGCGGAGGCCGCATGAGGTCGAATACCCTCACCCGAGTGTCCAATAACCCAGGGGCGGTCCACTCCGGCTGGGGTCCCAGGGTCAGTTCTCGACTTCATACAATTGTCAGCGCCGGGAGGATTGTCGGTATCCGTTGCCCCCGGCGCCTCGATTCATCACGTGATACCAGGCGCCCTCGTACATCATCCGGAGTGATCGGGCCATAGACACGGGCACTCATATGATTGTCTCTTGTCAATACTGGACCCCAATTCCACGTCTTAGAGGCCGCGGAGAGCAGGGGAGTTTCGACGACTCGATCGCCCGGGCGAATCGCGTCGCATTTTCTTCCTGGAACAGAATCGCCAGGACAGCGAACGTGTCCACCATGCTCATTTGGGCAAACCATGCTTGTCGTAAAGAATTCCTTCGGGCGTCCAGGTATCGAGCGTCGGCTGGGACGCGCAGCGCCGACCGATTTCCATCAACCACTCGGCAACGCCCGCGCGGTTCCGCCCTTGGAACTGGCGATCCAAACGTTTCTCCATCGCCTTGGTCTTGGTCTCGCCGGTCAAACGCACGAACTCCTCGGCCAAACGGCAGGTCGCTTCATTCTTGATGTTCAGGCCGATTCCGATTCTACCATCTCCACGGCCGTTACGCCAAAACCCCGGGGCCGCGGCAAGGGGCGGCAAAAATCAACGATTAAGTCCTTTACCTTTTCCGCCGAAATGTAAATGGATAAACTTTGGCATCCGTTCGTTCAGTTCGCGCGGAGAGGGCGCAATGCCGTTTACGATCTTCATCAGTAATAGGCCGGGTGACATCGACGTCGTTCGGTTCATCGCGTCACAGCTTCAATTGGGCGGGCAAAGACCCCTCATTGCGCATGAGGACCGGCCCCTGAAAGCGGCCCGATCCCTTCCGAAAATAGTCCGCGAGCGGATTCTGGAGTCCGGGTGCGTCCTGGCGTTGATCTCGAATCAGGGGTCCCAATCGGACCTTGTTCGTCAGGAGGTCGAATTCGCGTCCGACAAAAGGCCGATCATCCCCATCGTGCGAGGATCGGTTTCCGCGTCCGGATTGGATTTCCTGCGGGACGCGCAAATCATTCGCTTTTCAGCCCGGGAGCTCAATCCGTCTTTGGAAGGGCTGATTTCCTGGACGCCCCAAATATCCGTTAAAGGGCGGCCGACGGAAGCCCTCAGACAAATCGCCTTCCTCACCCTCGGCGCGTTGATGACCTGGCGCATGAGCGGACAACGGGGATGAACGGGGTTCCACCGCGACGGACCCACCCGAAAACCCGTCCTTTCGCGATTGGAAGAAGGGCGTTACACTAAGCGACGGCGCTCACCCCGATTCCAATCAGGGCGGTTTATGAAACTCGGCATCGACCTCGACGGCCGCATTCCCATTTCGGACATGGTGGAGATGTGCCAAGTCGCCGACGCGGCGGGGTTCCACTCCGTCTGGGCGGACCAGCACCTGGGCTACCGGGACGCGGTCTCGACCTCCGTCGCCTTCCTCGGCGCGACGAAACACGTGCGGGTCGTCCCCACCGCCCTCAGCCCCTACGTCGCCCACCCCCTCTACTGGGCCATGGGCGTCGCCACCCTGGCCGAGTGCGCACCGGGCCGGATCGCGCTGTGCGCCGGGACGGGCAACCCGAACGTCATGGCCGAGATGGGTCTGTCGCCCAAGAAACCCCTCGCCTCCATGCGAGAGATGATCACCGCCACCCGGCGGCTCTGGGACGCCGGCCGGCAGCGCGTCGAGTTTCGCGGCGAGACGCTGAACCTTTACGGCGCTCACATCGATTTCGACCTCCCGGAGGCGAGAATTCCCATCTACCTGGCGGCCGTGGGACCGAAGATGTGTCGGCTCGCCGGGGAGGCGGCCGACGGCGTCGTCCTTTCCGCCGGGGTCTCCGCGCCTTACATTCAGTGGGTGCTGGAGCAGGTCGAAAAGGGCCGAAGGAAGCGGGACGGCGGCGGGGGGGGCGGCGCCGGGAACGGCTTCCTGGTCGCGGGGCTGATCGTGACCTCGATCTTCGAGACGTATGAAGAGGCGCTTGCGGCCAGTCAGGCCGGTCTCGCCTACCTCCTCCGGAACCCGGCCCTCAAGGCGAGCCACGAAGTCAGCGGGGCGAAACTGGACCTGGACGCCATCAACGACGCCTTCGTTAAAGAGGACCGGGAGGCGATCCGGCGGCTCATCCCCGAGGAGGTCGTCCACGCGTACAGCGTCACCGGAACGCCCGAGATGGCGGCGGACCGAATCACGGAGTTCATCGATGCGGGTCTCGAGGTCCCCGTCCTGGCCTTGCGCGGGACGGCGGAAGAGAGGAAAAAGGCCCTGCGGCTTTTGGCCGATGGGCTCGCATCCAACCCATAAGGGAGGGCGATTTTCATGAGCGACGGGCACGAAAAATTCCTGGCGATGGCTATCGAGGAGGCGCGCAAGGGACTACAGAAGGGAGAGCAGCCTTTCGGCTCGGTCATCGTCCGCAACGGGGAGGTCGTCGGCCGGGCCTACAACACCGTCAACTCCTCCGGGGACCCGACGACCCACGCGGAAACGTCCGCCGTTCGCGACGCTTCAGCCAACCTGAAGGGTTCCGACTGGAAGGAGTGCACCCTCTACACCTCGTGCGACCCCTGCCCGATGTGCTGCGGGGCGACGCTGTTTTCCGGCATCGAGCGGCTGGTCATAGGCGCGCGCTCCGCGAAACTGGCGGAGATCCGGGGCCAATCCCCGAGGACCTACTCCGCCGAGAACCTCGCCGGGCAGATGCACATGAAGCTCGAGGTCATCCGGGGGGTTTTGCAAACCGAGGCCGAGGAGGTCCTGGCGAAATTCGACTGGTCCACATTGTAGGGTGCTGTCCGCGCTGGGAGGCGACGCTCTACAGATGGCCGTGAAAGACTTACGCGCGTCGTATCCGGGCGGGCATCTTGCCCGGCCCAAAGACTTAAGGACGCATGAGAAACATGACACCCCCTCGGATCTATCCGGTTCCAAGACATCGGGCAGCGAAGACAGGAGAATCCCCATGAGCGTCGACCACGAGAAGTTCATGGCCCTGGCCGTCGAGGAGTCGCGGGCCGGGCTCCGGGCGGGCGACCGGCCCTTCGGGTCCGTCGTCGTCCGGGACGGGGAGGTCGTCGGGCGCGCATACGCCAATCCCCGCTCGACCGGGGACCCGACGGCGCACGCGGAGGTGATGGCCATTCGCGACGCGGCGGCGAACCTGAAAAGCCTGTCCCTGAAGGGCTGCACCCTCTACACCTCGTGCGACCCCTGCCCGATGTGCTGCGGCGCCATACTCTTTTCCGGCATCGACACCCTCGTCGTAGGGGCCCGCTCCGCCGCCCTGGCGCGCATCTCCAATCGAACCCCGAGAACTTACACGGCCGAAGGCCTCAGCGAACAGATGAACATGACACTCGAGGTCATCCGGGGGATTTTGGAGACCGAGGCCAAGAAAGTCCTGGAAGAATTCGGCTGGTCCAAGGAGATAGGGTGCTGTCCGCGCAATTTATCAATGATCGTGAAAGGCTTACGCGCGTCGTATCCGGGCGGGCAAGGGGTCAACCGACCCGCTGCCCGCCCTACCGGATATTGGAAGAGTCAGCCCGTACACGGCCCGGTAGGCCGGGCATCCTGCCCGGCGCCAACTCGCACCCCGATTCGGTAGGCCGGGCATCCTGCCCGGCCCAAAGTGTAAGGGCGTATGAGAAACATGACACCCCTTCGGATCCACCCGGTTCCAAAACATCGACCACCGGAAACAGGAGAATCCCCATGAGCGTCGACCACGAGAAGTTCATGGCCCTGGCCATCGAGGAATCCCGCGCCGCCGTCCGGAGCGGAGAGCGGCCCTTCGGGTCGGTCATCGTCCGGGACGGAGAGGTCGTGGGCCGGGGCCGCAACATCGTCAACTCCACCGGAGACCCCACGGCCCACGCGGAGACCTCGGCCATCCGCGACGCGGCGGCCAACCTCAAGACCCCAAAATTGACCGGGTGCACCCTCTACACCTCGTGCCACCCCTGTCCCATGTGCGCCGGCGCCACGCTTTGGTCCGGGGCGGGGACCATCGTCATCGGCGCGAGCCCGGCCGCCCTCAAGCGCGAATCCGGAGCGATTTACGACATGAACGATTACACCATCGAGCGCGTCGTCGAGCTGATCGGCCTGGACCTGGAGGTCGTCAACGGGGTGCTGGAAGAGGAAGCCGAGGCCGTCTTCCGGGAGTACAAGGACTGGGGCGACGCCTCGCCCAATGTCCTCCGGTCGGAATAGCGCCTCGCCCTGCCTGTTTTGAAAACACCGCTTGTCCACCGGCCGGCAGGCCGGGCATCTTGCCCGGCGCCAACTCGCAACCCGATCGGTAGGCCGGGCATCCTGCCCGGCCCAAAGACTTAAGGACGCATGAGAAACATGACACCCACGCGGATCTATCCGGTTCCAAAACATCGGACAGCGAAGACAGGAGCATCCCCGTGAGCGGCGATCACGAAAAATTCATGGCCCTGGCCATTCAGGAAGCGGAGGACGGCGTGAAGGAGGGGCACCTGCCTTACGGGGGCGTCATCGTCAAGGACGGCGAGGTCCTCGGCCGGGGGAAAAGCGTCGGCATCTCCCTGAAGGATCCCACGTGCCACGCGGAGATGATGGCGATCCGGGAGGCGGCGAAGAAGATGCGCTCGGGGGACATGCGAGGCTGCGTCCTGTACGCCAACTGCGACCCCTGTCCCATGTGCGCCGGCGCCGCCATCTACTCCGGCGTCGGAACCGTCGTCATCGGCGCGGGACCCGAGGCCCTGCGGCGCTGCTCCAACGGGCGGTATGACCTGGGGGACTACACCATCGAACGGCTCGTCGGGCTGACGGGCATGAATGTGAAGGTCATCCGCGGGGTCCTGGAGGAAAGGGCCGAAGCCGTCTTCAAGGACTTCGGCGACTGGGACATCGCCGCGCCCCCCGATCCAACCGCGTGATTTCCCCGTAGACTCTTCTCTTTGCGAAAACCTCGGGTCAGGACGGCGGCGGTCCGGCCGGCGCGCCTTTTCGCCGAACCCAGATTTCAAAATCCGGGTCTTCGTCCGAAGCCCCCGGTCCGAGCCAGTCTCCGGGCGGAAGAGGGGCGTAGTCCCGGAAAACCCGGTCCCGCAACCGGGTCGATCCCTCTCCGGCGAGCCGTACAGGCTGAACCGTGCTCTTCCAGAAAAGCGACTTGCGGTTCACCACCAGAAAGCGGACGCGCGGCAGCCTCTCGACGATGCTCTCCTGCATCTCCGGCGTCAGCAAACCCCAGGTCGTGGCGTTATAGCGGGTGACGCTCGGCCTTCCCGTCCAGATGTAGATGCTCGACATTCCCGGCATGGTGAAAATCGGCTCGCCCGGCGCCGTGCGTCTCCGGAGATACCGGATCAGGGCCTCCAATTTGGGGGCGATCTCCGATTGAAACCGGACCCCCGCGGCGGACGGCGCGGACAGGGGGATTCCCTTTTGGCGCTCCTTCGCCAGGGGAATCACCCCCAGGCCCAGGAACGGCAGCAGGAAGGCGAGCGTCGCCGCCGGGAACACCAGCTCGGCGATCGAGCGGGACACCGGAAGATTGAGAGGCCGCCGGTTTTTCTCGGGCAGCTTGCGTCGATCCAGCAGCGCATACGTAAGCGCGCCGGCCAGGAGGACGACGAGGGGCGTCGCATAGACCATCTGCGTCCCGGCAACCGGGTAGATCTGGAAGACCTGAAACAGCGCCTGCCATCCGATGAAGGCCGCCGCAACCCGGCGTCCGGGGACCGCCTCCCGGGTCCAGACGCTCACGAGGATCACGCTGAGGGGGAGCGCCGCGACGACCTGGGCGGCAAGCCCGCGCAGTCCCGCCTCCGAAAGCAACGTCAGCAGCTTCGGGAAGGCCACCAGCGAGACGCCGACCCCGCACCCGGCCGCGACGAGGAGCGCCAAAGCGGGCCGCCACGGCCGCCAGGATGTCCGGCCGATCCGTAACGCCGCCCAGAGGCCCAGGGCCGCGAGGACGGCCGCGGACGGAAACGGTCCCTGTCCCACGCTGGAAAAAACCCGGGGTTGGCGCGCGGCCAGGACGATCATCATGTCCCAGGCGGGACCCAATCCCGAGATCCGGATCGTCGGGATGAGCCACAGAAGCACCCCGGCCGCGGCCCCCGCCGACCCCCACGCGAGCGCCTTCAGTCCCGAGCCTTGCAGTCCGGGGGGGAGGAGTGACGCGATCACAAGGATGATCGGCCCGGGCGGGTTCCCCGCGAAGGTCGGCGTCCCCTCATTCGGAACGGCGGCCGGAAACGGCGCGCCCGATCCGTCATTCCGGTGAACCGGCCTAATCCCCGAAAACCTCCGGAAACTTTTCCCGTATCGCCTGGAGGTCCTCCGGGTCGGCGGCGGCGACGCGGGGGAATTCGTCCATCCACTCGTAGGGCCGGCAGGCGTCGATGATGCCCCGCGAGCTTTTCGGCGTCTTCTTGTCGGGGTTCAGCGGGTCGGCGGGGCTGCCCCAGGCCCGGCGGATGATCTCGATATCGCCGGCCGGATCGGAGCGGGTGCACATGGCCCAGATGACTTCATGGATGTCGGTGGGATCGATGTCCTCGTCCACCACCACGACGTACCGCCCCATATACGCCCCGGCGTGGCATTGCGAGGCGACGAACCCGGCCATTCGCGCGTGACCCAGGAACTGCTGCTTGATGGAGACGTTGATCCAAAGCCGGCCCCCGCCCGCCTCGTCGCACCACACGCCCTGGACCGCCGGAACACCGGCCTTGACCAGGGAGTCGAAGATCAGCGCCGACTTCATCACCGACCGGAAGTAGGAGTAATCGTGGGGCGGCTTTCCGGGCGGGGAGCCCAGGAGGATGGGATCGTCGCGGTGGAGAACGGCCTCGACTTCGACCCGGAAGGCCGGATATTCGCCGCCCGAGTAGTACCCGTGCCATTCGCCGTAAGGCCCTTCGGTCGTCGTCTTCCCCTCTTCCAGCCAGCCTTCCAGAACGATCTCGCTCGCGGCCGGGATAGGGAGTCCCGTCACCTCCCCCTCCACCACCGGATATCGGCCCCCGATGATCGCCCCCGCGTAGTTGAGCTCGCTCACGCCGGTGGGGATCTCTATGCCCAAAAGGATGGCCAGGAGGGGGTCGTGGCCGACCGAGATGGCCACCGGGCACCGCTCCCCGCGGGCGAACCATTTTCGGGCGTACTGCATCCCGTGCTTGCCCGGGATGATCATCACGGACACGTGGCGCTCGTCGAGAACCATCACCCGGTAGGCGCCCAGGTTGACGACGCCGGTTTCGGGGTCTTTGATGAGGACGGCGTCCCCCGTCCCGATGTAGCGTCCCCCGTCGTGCTTGTGCCAGAAAGGCGTGGGGAAGCGCGACAGGTCCACCTGGCCGCCCAGGAGGACGTTCTCTTTCACGGGGCCGTCCGGCAGAACCTCGGGGGGGAAGTTCGGGGCAGTGCTCTCCCACTCGATGGGCTTGCCGCGGAGGGCCTTGACAAGCTCCGCGTTGGTGAAACCGCTTCCCATGCGCAGCGCGACGCCCAGGCGGGGGGGGGAGCCCGACGCGCCCGTCAGGACGCGGAAGCCCGGGGGGTGATCCGGGATCTCATCGAACAGCAGCGCCGGGCTCTTCGATTGTTTGTAATTGGCCTCGGAGAGGGCGCCGATCTCCAGGTTCCAGTGCGCCCCCCGGACCGTCTTCAGCTCGCCCAGATCCTCCACCACGTCGAGCCAGTCTCTCAGATCGGTCATTGCCGCCAATCCGGCGCGTTCCATGGTCCCTCCTCATCCGCGTTCATCGCGGCGCCCGCGCGGGTCCGTCCGCCGGCATCGGCTGAATTACTTCAGGCCGTTCAGGCGCTCCTCGAAGTTCAAGGGCTTCCACCATGGGTCCATGCCCAAATCTTCGGCGATGGCCTTGGCGGAATTGTAACCCGGCCCGCCCGTGATGTTCCCGCCCGGATGCGTGCAGGAGCCGCACAGGAAAAGTCCCTCGATGGGCGTCCGGTAACCCGAGAGCTCGGGCAGGGGCCGCCGGTCGTAGAACTGCTTCTCGCTCATGTTGCCGTGCATCCAGTCTCCGCCCACCATGGTGGTGACGTGGCTCTCGATGTCGAGCGGCATCTGGCCGAACTTGTTGACGATAACGCCGGGCTTCTTGAGGTTCGGGGCGAAATGCGCCCACCGGTCGTGGAGGGCGTCCAGAAACTCTTCATGAATCTCCCGCCACTTCCGCGGATTGTTATCGATGTGGTAAGGAACCAACTGCCACATGAAGGCCGTGTGCTTGCCGGGGGGCGCCTTGCTGGGGTCGAACACCGTGGGCGTCGTCCCGTTGAAGAAAAGCTTCTTGGGCAGTCGGCGCTCCTGATGCGCCCGGTGCAGCTCGTGCATGTCCTCCGGAGCGTCCAGGCCCACGACGGTCAGGAAACTCCGCGCCGCGTCGGGCTCATGCTTCTCGGCGGTGTAAACGGGCCGCTCGTTCAGGGCCAGGTTGATGGAGAAGATGGGACCGACGGGGCCGTACTCGTAGCCCTTGGTCCGCTCGGCCAGCTTGGGATCGACGTGGCCGGGCTCGATGAGGTCCACGAAGGTCTGGGCCGGCCCGGTGTTGGTGGCGATGAACCGTTTGGCGCGGATCCGCTCGCCGTTTTTCAGCTCGACGCCCGTCGCGCGGCTCCCCTCGACCAGGATCCGCGTGACCTCCCTGCCCTCAACCACGTCCGCTCCGGCGGAAAGCGCGCTGGCGTCCAGGGCATGCGCCAGGCGGTGAGAGGTGCCGCGCGCCATCTGGGGGCCAACGCGCGTGGCCATCATGTGGGGGATGATCCATCCCAGGCGCTTGGACAGGGAGTCGTAACCCCGGATGTCGGCAAGATAGAGAAGGATCGCGCGCACCGCGTCGCTCTCGAACAGCTCGGACGCCACCTCGTCGGGCGACTTGTCGGCGAAGGCGAGGAACTCACGGCCCGATTCGCTCCCTTTCGCGAGGCTTTTTACCTTTTCCCAGCCGATCGGGGGGGAGTAGGTCATCGGCTCGCTCACGTCCCGGACAACGTTTTGCCACCGGCGATACACGTCCTTCCAGGTCTCCGCGTCGCGGGGCGAGAGCTTCGCGATGGATTTCAGGGTTTTTTCCACGTCCGAGTAGAGCAGGAGGCACCGCTCTCCTTCCATCATCATCCCGCAGCCCACTTCCGGATAGAGGTATTCCACGTCGTACTCTCCGACCTGGAGGTCCCGCCACCAGGGGAGGTTCGTGAGGTTGCGGTGGAAGAAAGAGTGCATGTTGTGGAGGAAGCCGGGGTGGTGCGGGTCCACGTGCGTGTCGAGGCCCCCGCCTTGTTCAAGATATCGTTCCAGGACGACCACTTCCAGCCCCGCCCGGGCCATGTACCCCGCCAGGATCAGGCCGTTGTGCCCCGCCCCGATGATGATCGCGTCGTATTCGGCCTTCAGCGCCAAAATCTCTCTCCTGTGGCGGGCGGGTGCGAACTACCAAGCGGCGGCGCCCCTTCACCTCTTTCCGATGGACCGTGTGCCACTGGCGGCTTGTCCGCCGGCGCCTCCGCAATGAATCAATTCCTGCCGGGCAGGATGCCCGGCCTACCCACCGAGGTGGGGCGGGCATCTTGCCCGCCACGAAAGCAAAACAGCGGGCGGGGACCCCCTGCCGTCGCAGAGGGCAGGCTTGGACCCGCTCCTACAGAGCCCACCACTTCTCAATCCCCAAATCATCGGCGATGACGTTCACGGTGTGGAACGCCGTCGCCCCGATGACGCCGCCTCCCGGATGGGTGCACGACCCGCAGTAGTAGAGGCCCTCGATGGGCGTCCGGTAGCTCGCCAGGTCGGGGACGCTGGAAAAGTACTCATCCCGGCGGTAGATGATCTCCCCCATGTGGATCGCGCCCTTGTCCAGGTTGCCCACGCCCCGGTCGATGTCGGCCGGGGAGATGACCTCCGCGTCCAGAATGGTCGCCTGGGACAGGTCCGCGACTTCGTTGAACCGCGCCATGCAGGCGTCCCGGAACGCGTCCTTCACGTCGTCCCAGCCGTCCACGCCTTGGTCTCCGATCCGGTACGGGACGGGCACCCATAGCACGGCCGTGCTTCCGCCGTCGGGGGCGTGAAGAGAATCGTACGCCGTCGGGATGCTCGCCGAGAGGCAGAGGGGATCGGGCGGCCTTCCCCCGTCCACGGCACTCCAGAGGTCGGCCCAGCCCTCCGGGGTTTGCGGACCCAGGTCCACCTTGAACGTCCGCTCCAGCTCGGCGTGCCGGCCGCGGAAAGAGATCGATCCCCGAATCGCCAGGTGGACGCTCAGGACGGCGAAGTTGGAGGAATGGAAGCCGCCGATCCCGTCGGCCAGCCCCGGGGGCAGGTTCTCCCTCCCCACGAGATCCAGGAAGATTTCCTCCAGCCCGAGGGCGCCGATGACACATTTCCGCGCGCCCAGGCGCGTCCCGTCGGCCAGCTCGACGCCGACCGCCCGGCCGTTCTCGACGATGATCTTCCGATAATCGCAAACGGTCTTCACCTTCCCCTTCGCGGCCAGCATCGCCCGCCAGAGGGCGTGGGCCATGACGTGCGGCCCGCCGTCGACGAGGAGCATCGCCGTCTCCGCCTGGGCGACGGCCAGCAGAACAACGTGGCCGAGACCGGGGACATCGGTTCGGAGTCCGCGAATGACGGGAAGTTGATTGAGGTAGAAGGCCTGAACGGCCGGGTCTTTGAAGAGGCGCTCCGCCGCCGCTGCCGCCGTCAGATCCTTGAACTCCATGATCTCCCGGGCTTCCCGAGAGTCCGGCAACCCGCCGAGCGGATCGGCGCCGCCGTCCCCCCCCCCCCCGTTTCGGGGCGCGCCGTAGAGGGCGGGTACGACCTGCTCTTTGAGAAACCCGCCCAGGCGGCGGTTCACGTCCCGGACCGTCTCTCCGTCCTCCGCCGAGACGGCCCCCACCGAGGCGGCCGTCTTCTCCGCGGCCAGGGAGCCGATGATCGTCCGGCCGTCTTCCAGGAGAAGGGCGTTTTGGGGATCGGGCGTTGCGTAGCGGGCGTGGAACCGCTCGAACTCCAGGTCCCGGAAGGGGGCCAGCCGGTCCACGCCGAGGTGGTAATAGGAATGGAGGTTATGCCAGTAGCCGGGGTGGGTGAAGGACTCGGTGTTCATGTCCCCGCCGACTTCCAGACCCTTTTCCATGATCAGGACGTCCAGTCCCGTCCGGGCCAGATAGGTTGCGGTCATCATCCCGGCGTGTCCGGCGCCCACGACAATCACATCGTAATCGGGCACGATATCCTCCGTTTCAATTTAGCCCGCATTTCTCACAAAGTGTTCGCTGAGACTGCAGGGCACCATCGATGCAACGCTGTTGCTCCAGCAGGTGGACGAACAGGGGCGGGTACGGAGCCCCGGCCCCTACACACAAAACTCCCAAAGGGCACCTCAGATGTAGGGGCGGGGCTCTGTACCCGCCCCCAACAAACGCTCGCAGGTTGAATCACCAACAAACAGTCCAACGAGCTTCGAGCCGTTCGATCCCTCCCCTTCCTCAGGCACACCCTGTCAGTGACTCGCCAAGACCCTCTGTTCATGCAAGTCATTGTCCCTCAATGAGTTTCCTGGAAGATCGCCGACTCGGCTCTTCGGATTGGTGAGAAATCCCGGTTAGGCAGATAAGGAGATCTTTCCAAACCGTTATGATGGCTGTCTCGCCCCCCTATTGCCGTACCGCGTTCATGCAGAATCTACTTCGCTTCGGTGATCCGACGTTCTGTTTTGCAAGACTCAACTGCTCTAAACGGAGGTAGCCCCGTCAATTTTCAACTAACCTTCGTTTTCCCTCGACATCTGCTTCATCAGATTCAGTTCTTCTTGAATAGGCCATTTAGCAAAAGCAAAGTAGAATGATACAACAACGTTAAGAATGGGAACTAGTTGAGTTAAACTCAGCCATCCAGAAAACCCCGCTCTTGAGAAGATTTTCCAAAATGGCCAAGTGACTAAAGCAAAAAGCCCAAAAATCACAACCAAGATCAGCAGTTCCTGCAGTCCAAGTCCAAACATGTTTTTCTCCTTCTCAACTGTACGATATCTATCAAACGAAAACATCCCCACCGTTCACCAGCAGGGTCTGGCCCGTCATGAACGCGCTGGCGTCGGAGGCCAGGAAAACGACAGTCCCGACCAGGTCCTCGGGCTGTTGATGGCGCTTCAGGGAGCGTGTCCCGACGATCCGCGCCTCCATCTTATTCCACCACTCCGCCTTGTCCGGGTCCTCCGTCAGTCTCCGGTTCCCCTCGCTCATCGTGAAGCCGGGCGCGACGGCGTTCACCCGGATGTCGGACTCCCCCAGCTCGCGCGCCGCCGCGCGCGTCATCCCGATGACGGCGCCCTTGGAGGCCACATAGTGAAGGAAGCCGGGGACCCCCTTGTGCACCGTGTCCGAGGCGAAGTTGATGATGGAGCCGCCGCCGGCTTTCCGCATGGCCGGCGCGGCGGCCTTCATCCCGAGGAACACGCCCCGGACGTTGACGGCCATCACCCGGTCCCACTCCTCGATGGGGATGTCTTCGAGGGACTGGTCTCTCTTGAGGTTCGCGAAGAGCGCGGCGTTGTTCACCCAGACATCGATCCGGCCGAATTCCGCCGCGACGCCTTCCGCCAGGGCTTTGACGGCGGATTCCTCCGCGACGTCCGTCTCGAAGGCCCGGGCGTTCCCGCCCGCGGCCGCGATCTCCTCCGCCGCCGAGGCCGCGTCCTGAACGTCGGCCAGGGCCACGTCCGCCCCCGCCCGCGCCAGCCCCGCCGCAACGACCTTGCCGATCCCCTGGGCCGCCCCCGTGACGACGGCCACCCGGCCTTTCAGATCCGCCTCCATGTCTCGCCCACCTTTCTCGCGTTACGTCGAAGGTGTTTCCTGTTCAGCGACGGACCCGCGGCCGGCCGGTCCCGATAGGGCGGCCTCCGGCAATCCGAAACGAAATAAAGACGCATTCTAAGGAATGCGTGAGGCTAGTCCCGTGCGAACCGAGGGATCTCTCAAGCTTGGTTTTCCGCGCGGAAAAGACGGTGAGGGCGTCGACTTCCCGTTCCTTCCGGGTCTTCCCGCGAATGGGCCAGTCCTTCAGCCCGCCCAGGGGGTCCCCCGACCCGAGGGGTCATCCAACCCGAGGGGTCAACCGACCCGCGCCTCAACCCGCCCACCGCTTGAAATCCTCGGGACTCAGGTACTCTTCGAGGGGCGTCTCCTGGAAACGGGCGCGCATGAAGAGCGGCGGGACGCCTTCCTGCTCGATGGTCTTGTACTTCCAGGGGATGGTGGCGTCGGTGATCATCTTGGCCTTGACGACCGAGTCCCCCGGAATGAGCGAGCGCACGCCCGCGATGGGGTTGTTCCGGTGGGTCTTGGCCTCGGGCAGGATGTGGACCTGCTCCTTGGGGTTGCACCGGGTGGTGACGGCCCAGTCGATGGCGTCCATGTCGTAGATGTCCACGTCCTCGTCCACCAGCGTGAGGCTCTCCAGATACACCGAGAACCCGAACGCCGCCAGGGCCACCTGGATCTGCTGGCCCTCCCGGTCCGGGGTGTCCTTTTTGAGCTGGAGGATGCCGTGGTGCCAGTGGGCCGAGCCGCGCGTGAGCGCAGCGTCCACGACGAACGTGGGCTCGATGGCCTTGACGTACTGGTAGAAGGCCACGTCGTTGGAGATGCGGATGTTGTAGTTCTCTTTCGTCCCGGGGACGATGTTGTAGCTCATGGGCTGGGCGCAGTGCGTGACGCCGGTGATCCGGAAGATGGGCTTCCGCTGGGGGATGCTCAGGTATTTCAAGAATTCCGGCCAGGGCCCCTCCCATTCCTCGTCGTAAGGCGGCTCGACGACGCCCTCGATGACGATGTTCGCCGACGCCGGGACCTCCAGGTCCACGGTCTTGCACTTGACCAGCTCGACGGGCTCGCCCTTCAGGACCCCCGCCAGGGCGAATTCCTCCCGGCCGAAGGGGAGTTTGGTCACCCCGGAAAGGTAGATCTCGGCGTCCATGCCGAAGATGAGCGCCACGGGGAAGGGCGCGTTCCGCTCCTTGGCCTTCCGGAAGTGCATCCCGATGTGGGCCTCGGGCCGGATGTTGATGACCGTGCGGTTGTCATCGAGGAGCATGTTCCGGTACACGCCCATGTTCCGCGTGCCGGTTTCCGGATCCTTGGTGATGACGGCGGCCTGGAAGTACTTCCCCCCGTCATCGAGCGACGCCTGGATGGAAGGGACAAAGCTCAGGGCGTCGAACCCTTCGGTGTGGACGACCTCCTGGCAGGGGCCGTCGGAGACCACGACGGGGTCCACCTGCTTTTCCATCGCGGCCAGGAAGGCGCGCTTGAACGCGATGTCCTCCTCCGGCATGCCCAGGAGCCGCTTGACCCGGGAGCGCTCGCTGAACAGCGTCCCCCCGACGGGCATCGTGTATCCCTTGACGTTTTGAAACAGGACCGCCGGGGTGTACCGGAGCTGGTCCAGCTTCATGAAGATCCCGGCGACCTCGTGGACGCTGTCCACCTCGCGCTCGATAACGACGACCTCGCCCTCGTCGATCATCCGCTGAAAGGTCGCCCCGATGCCGACGGCTGTCTGGATTTGTGTCATCCTTTTTCACTCCGAACACGGAAGAACAAGAAACCCTGCGGCCGGACGCGCTATCGTCCAATCCTTCCCTCCGCCCGCCGGGTGAAGGGTAATGACCGACAGGCCGAAAACGCTGATAAAACAACCGGGTGGCGGAGAACAAGGTTATTCCTATCACACGCGCCACAAGGGAAACAAGGCTTCCTTCTACGGACGACGCCCGCCTTGAATCCACCGGCCGTCCTCGCCAACGAATGTTGACAGGACACTCCCTAATCCGGTACAAGCAATTCTTGAATCCGGCAAACGCGATTTCACCGGACGGCGATAAAAGGCGCCTTGGATCGGCTGCGACAGGCAAGCCGGGAAGGGGTGGGTGCGGCCGGGGATCCCGATCCCGAGGCGGGCGAGGCGCGCTCCCCGACGCCTCCGGACCCGCGGGAGGACATTCATGATTTCAGAAACCACGCTCATCAAAGGCGGACGGTTCATCGTCGAGACGTGCATGCACGTCGAATCGGGCGAGAAGGTCGTCATCCTCTACGACGAGGACCATGAGCGTCACGCCAAGGTGCTCTCGGGGCTCTGTTTCGCCCTCGGCGCCTTTCCCGCCCTGATCGACATGACGCCCTACGTCACCGCCGGCCAGGCCGACACCGGCTACCCCATGACACCGCCCGATCACATCGCCCGGGCCATCGTGGACGCCGAGGTGACCCTCATTTACACGAACCTGGAATGGGCGAACCGCTTCGCTCACGTGCCCTGCGTCAAAGAGACAGTGGACGCCGACCACCGAATCGCGTCCATCGAAGAAGGGATGGACCGGTGGGTCCTCACCGATGAGGACCTCGCCACCGTCGCCAAACGGTGCGGCGACCTGGGAGCGCTCGCCAAAGGGGCCAAAAACATCCGGGTCACCTCCCCCGCGGGCACGGACATCCGCGTCTCCATCGAAGGCCGTCCGGCCCTGGTTCTCCCCCCCATCAAACAGAACGGGATCATGATGTCCCCCATCCCGCTCTGGACCGAAGTGGCCTGGGCGTGCGTCGAGGACAAAACCGAGGGACGCATCGTGGTGGACGGCATTCAATTGGGGATCGGAATGCCGGGAACGCTCCCCCGCCCCATTGAATGGATCGTCAAGGACGGCCGGGCGGTCGAGATCAACGGGGGGGCCGAGGCCGAGGCCCTCAAGAAGACCATCGCCGGGGTGAAGAACGTGGAGATCATCGGCGAAATCGGCGTGGGCATCAGCGACAAACCGCCCTTCGGCGGACCCTCGGAAAAGGGGAAGCTGGGCACCGCCCACTTCGCCCTCGGGGACAACTGTCATGCCTACCCGGGGGGGCGAAACGACTGCCGGCTCCACCTCGATGGGTCGGTGCGCAACTGCACCTTCAGGGTGGACGATACGGTGGTCGTGGAGAACGGCGAATGGAAGCTCTAGGCCTGTCTGGCCCAAAGTATCGCTCCCGGCCTGAACGAGGTTAGAGAATGGCGGTGAAACCCTTTGAATATCACTCGCCGGAGTCGGTCGAGGAGGCCCTGGGCCTTCTGGAGCGGTACGGAGAGGACGCGAAGCTTTACGCGGGGGGAACCTCTCTGCTCTTCCTGATGAAAGAGGGCCTGTTCTCGGCCGAGCAGGTCGTCAACCTCAAGCGCGTCTCCGGCCTGGATCGAATCGAGCTGGAATCGGAGATCGGCGGGAGCCGCGTCCACATCGGGGCGATGGCGACCCACCGGGCGCTCGAGTTCTCGGACTTGCTCAAGGACAAAATTCCCGTCATCCCGGAAATGGAATCCGATCTGGCGAATGTCCGGGTGCGGAACGTCGGGACACTGGGCGGGAGCCTGGCCTTCGCCGAGCCCCAGTCCGATCCCCCTTCCCTCCTCATGGCCCTGGGCGCGGAAGTGAGCGTTGCCGGGCCGCAAGGGGAGCGAGTCCTAGACCTGGATTCGCTCTACGTCGACTATTACGAAACCGCCCTCGACCCGCTGGAGATGATCACCCGAATCTCCATTCCCGTTCCGGCGGGGGAGGTGGGCTGCTCGTACCGGAAGTTCTGTCAGCGAACGGCTTCGGACAAGCCGACGGTCTGCGCGGCGGTCCGCCTCGCGCTGAAGGCCGGCGTCGTGGATGAGGTGAGCATCGTCCTCGGGGCCGTCGCCCCGACGCCCGTCCGGGCGAAGCGGGCCGAGGAATGCGTCCGGGGAGTCCGTCCGGAAAACGGGGGCTTTTCGGCCGAGCTGCTGGAAACGGCCGCCCAAGCGGCGGGGGAAGAGATCAATCCCCAAACCGACATCTACGGCTCGGATTGGTACAAGCGCGACGTCGCCCGGGCCCTGTTGAAACAAGGCCTGGCCGAGGCCATGGCCATGGCGGCCCGGCCCTCGGAGAAGGAAAGCCCATGAAGCCGGCCAAACGGATCCTCCGCCTGAGGGTGAACGGCGCGGACGTGGAGGCCGCGGCCGAGCCCCGGACGCTGCTCCTGGACCTGCTGCGCGATGGCCTGGACCTGACCGGTCTGAAGAAGTCCTGCGACATTCAGGTATGCGGCTCCTGCACGGTCCTGGTGAACGGGCGGGCGGTCAGCGCCTGCACAACCCTGGCGCTCGACGCCGAAGGCGCCGAAGTGACGACCATCGAGGGACTCGCCGAGAACGGCCGTCTCGACATCCTCCAGCGGGCCTTCATCGAATACGGCGCCATCCAGTGCGGCTATTGCATCCCGGGAATGATCATGATGGCCCGCGCCCTGTTGAGCGAGAACCCGAACCCCACCGAAGATGAGGTCCGACTCTACATGGCGGGAAACCTCTGCCGGTGCACCGGGTACAAGAAGATCGTCGAAGCCATCCTGGCCGCTTCCCGGGGCGAGGTCCGCTTCGACACACCCAACCTCGTCTTCACCCCCCGGGCGGACGAGGAGGAGGCGGAAGACCTCTCCCTCGGCACGTTCCGGTTGAGCGAGTAGTCCCCCGCGTCTTTGATCGACACGCAATTTTCGTAGAGGTGACCACATGGCCGACACGCTGAGCGTTGTGGGAAAACGGCTGCCCAAGGTGGACGCGCTGCCTAAGGCCACGGGCGAGATGCACTACCTGGCGGACCTCAAGCTGCCGGGGATGCTTTACGGCGCGATCCTCAGAAGCCCTTTCCCCCACGCCCGAATCCTGAACATCGACACCGCTCCGGCGCAAAGCCTCCCCGGCGTGCGCGCCGTCCTCACGTGCGCAGATACGCCCCAAAAACGCTTCTCATTCGTGGAATACCTGGCCGACAAATACATCCTCGCCAAGGACAAGGTCCACTACGTGGGCGACGAGGTGGCGGCGGTGGCGGCGGTGGACGAGGAAACGGCGCGGGCGGCGGCCGATCTCATCCGGGTCGAGTACGAAGAGCTTCCGGCCCTGTACGACGTGGACGAGGCCATGCAGCCCGGAGCCCCCGTCATTCATGAACACAAAGACTCGAACATCGCCTTCGAGCTGCACCGCAAGTACGGCGATCCGGACCGGGGTTTCGCAGAGTCAGATCACGTGTTCGAAGACCGTTTCGAGACCCAGCGCGTGGCGCACGCGCCGATGGAGACTCGGGGGTGCGTGGCGCGGTTCGACCTTGCGGGCCGGTTGACGGTTTGGGCTCCGAGCCAGGCCCCCCACACCCTGAGGAACGAGATTGCGAAGTCCCTCCGCATCCCTCCCTCCCGCGTGCGCGTCTGCAAGCTCCCCACCGGGGGCGCCTTCGGGAACCGGCTGGTCATGGACATGACCCCTCCGGTGGCGGCCATCCTCTCGGCCAAGACCGGGCGGGCGGTCAAAATCGTCAACACCCGGCAAGAGGAATTCGAGACCAGCAAAACCCGCTATCGCTACATCATCGACCTCAAAACAGGCGTCAAGAAAGACGGCCGGGTCCACGCCCGGGCCGCCCGGGTCATCGCCGACAACGGCGCGTACAACGACAAGGCCCCCGCCATCCTGAGCTTCACGGGCTCGATGTTCTGCCTGATCTACGACGTGGAGCACCTCCAGTACGACGCCTGCGCCGTCTACACGAATCGGCAATACGGAACGGGGTTTCGGGGATTCGGCAACCCCCAAATCACCTTCGCCCACGAGCACCAACTCGACCTCATCGCCGAGCGCCTGGGAATGGATCCCCTCGCGTTGCGCCTGAAAAACGCGAACCGCCCCGGAAAAACCCGGGCCGTCGGGGCCGAGATAAAGGTCATGGACATGACCGAATGCCTGGAGCGGGCGACCGCCGCGGCCGGCTGGGCCGAGAAGCGGAAGACGTACGGCAAGCGCGAGCCCGGCGGGCCGTGGCGGGGGATCGGGGTCGCCACGATGATCCACACGGCCGGCGGCAACCGGTTCTATGGCTACAACGCGGCGTCTTCGGTGGTGAAAGTGTCCGAGGACGGGATGGTGACCCTCGTCACCCCGGCCTGCGACGTGGGCCAGGGCGCGCAGACCGTCGTGGCGCAGATTTGCGCCGAGGAGATGGGCGTCTCCCTGGACGACGTGGTGATCATCACCGACGACACCGACCTGACCCCCTATGACCTCGGCTCGTGGGGGAGCCGGACGACGTGGGTGGTGGGCCAGGCCGCTCAGGCCGCGGCCCGGGAGGCCAAAGGGCAGATCCTGGAAACCGTGGCGGAGGCCCTCGAGGTCTCGCCCGAAGATTTGGAATCCCGCGACGGCTGGGTCGGCGTTCCGGGTGCCCCCGAGCGGGGGATGTCCTTCGCCGCCGCCGTCGATCTGTGCTTCAAGAAAAGGGGAAGCCCGATCCAGGCGGAGGGGAAATTCATCGACGAAGCCGCACCCGAATTCAAGGACTGGGAGACCCAGAGCCCGAACTATTCTTCGGCGGCCCACGTGGTCGAGGTCGAGGTGAGCCCGGAGACGGGCCAGGTCCGCGTCCTGGACTTCAAGGCCGCCCACGGCATCGGCCGGGCCATCAACCCCATGGCCGCCGAAGGACAGATCGAAGGGAGCGTCGCACAGGGCGTGGGCTTCGTGCTGATGGAAGAATTGCTCCTGGACGGAGGCAAGACCATCAACCCCAGCTTCGCCGACTACAAGATCCCCAGCTTCCTGGACTTGCCGCGCGTGGAAGCCATCCTGGTCGAAAACCCCGACCCGGACGGCCCGTTCGGGGCCTCGGGCATCGGCGAGCCGGGTTTGGTTCCCACGGCCGCGGCCGTGGCCAATGCCATCGCCCACGCGACGGGCTGCCATTTCAGAACCTTGCCCGTCACCGCCGAAAAAATCCTGAAAGCCTTGAAAGACCGGGACGCGGCCGAACCGTAAGGGCGGCAAGCGCCGTCCATGCACCCCATCCGGACCCGGGAAACACCGGTTGCGGCGGAGAACCATCATTTCCAGGAATCCCGGGAGAAATTTACCGAGGAGACAGCCTGATGTCAGACCGGCTTCAGTTCGGCGTCAACATCAACACCCGCGTACCGATCATCTACCCCGATTTCTATACGGCCCAAGACATGTACGAGATGGCCGAAGAGGTCGAGAGCCTGGGGTTCGACTCGGTTTGGTGCGGGGACAACTTCTTCGAGAAGGCGCGCGTCGAGTCGACCACCACCCTCGGCGCGTGCGCGTCGCGCACAAAGCGCGTCAAGCTCAGCACGGCCTCCTTCATCCTGACGACCCGGAACACGGCGTGGATGGCCCTGACCTGGGCGAGCCTGGACCAGCTCTCGGGCGGGCGGATGATCATGACCGTCTGCGTGGGCGGCGGAAGCCCCGAGGCCGGAGGCACCCAAGCACATGAGCAATACACCGTTGTGGGCGTGCCTTACAAAAAGCGCGGCTTCTACATGGAGGAGCAGATCAAGCTCCTTCGCCGGCTCTGGCTCGAGTCGAACGTCGTCAACGAAAGCGACATGCCCTTCCACACCTACAGCGGAATCTCCGTGGACGTGCGGCCCGTCCAGAAGCCGATCCCCATCTGGATCTCCAACAACCCCCAAATCTTTCCCGTCAAGCCGCACGTCAAGGAGCGGATGATGCGGCGGGTGGGGGAGCTGGCGGACGGCTGGCAGACCTGCACGGCAACCCCCGCCGAGTACGAAGAGCTCTTCGGGATAGTGAAGGGTTACGCCAAGGACGCCGGACGGCGCCCCGAGGACATCGTGGGGGGCTATCAGTTGACGTGCAGTCTCCGCCCCAATCCAGACCAGGCCCGGAAAGAGGCGCTCGAATTCCTCAACAAGTACTACGTCACGGAATTCACCGACCTTTCCCAATCCATGTGGAACCGGGACCCCTTCGGGACGCCGGACGATGTCATCCGCAATATCGAGGGCCTCGCGGAGAAAGGGTGCCGGCACTACTGCGTCCGGTTTGCCACGTACGACCAGTTCGCGCAAATGCGTCTCTTCTCGGAAAAGGTTCTCCCGCGCTTTCAATAAGCGCGCATGCGCGAAGGAGGGAGATCCTGTCATGAGTGGAGCCTTCGACCGCACGACGCTCATCCTCGCCGCCGTCGCCGCCGCGCTTGTCGTTTATCACTACGAGAGGACGGGTCAAATTCCCTGGGTTTCAGCCAGCCAGGCGGGCCGGATTCTTGTCAGCATCCTGCCGAAAATCGTTTGCGGCTTTCTGATCGGCACGTTGCTTCTGGAAGCGCTGCCCGAGGCGTTGGTGCGGAATTGGCTTTCGGACCGTTCCGGCTGGAAGGGGATCGCCATCGGCTGGGCCGCGGGGAGCCTGATGCCCATAGGCGCGCCCTTCGTGATGCTGCCCATGATGGCGGGCCTGCTCAAAGAGGGTGCGGGCATGGGCCCCGTCGTGACGCTTCTGACGGCAACGGCCCTCCTTGGACCATCGCGCATCTTCGTCTACGAGATTCCGATTATGGGGGGCGGCTTCTTCCTGGTGCGCTTCGCGTCGGTGTTTTGGGTGCCGCCGGTCACGGGCGTTATCGCCCACTTCGTGGCGACCCGGTTCCCGGCCGGTTGAACGCCGGTCCGAGACGCGCTCCGTCAAGCTGAACGTGGATTTTGCGAACAGCGCTTCAACAGGATCGCATATTCGTAATCCATAGAATCTTCGGCAAAGCTTTCCCCCCTTTTTCCATGACGATTTTCCAAATCAAAACACTCGCCGGAAGCAGGCTCAGACCAGGAACGCGCAGGGGGCGGGAAGACTCGATCACGCGTCGGAGCCGCCTCCGGCGAGACTCACACCGGATCGATTTGTTCTCTGTCAATGGGTGGCTTCTATGTGGCAAAAGAAGACATCTGATTTTCAAGAAGATTCTTGGGAACCATTCCCACATCAGGTGGAGAGTTCTTTCGGAGGGAAGAGAATGAATCGCATCAGGAAGGGCGTATTGGCGCTTGCGTTAATGGTGGGATTGATCGGATGGAGCGGCCCTGGATGGACGGCCGATCCGGGGGTCACGGATACCGAGGTGGTCCTCGGCGCATGGTTCCCGCTGACGGGTTTTCTGTCCTTCACCGGGACATCCGAGCGGATATCGGGATTGCGCTCGCGCAATTCTCGGGACAACATGGAGGCTGCTTCGCCGATGATCTGTAGGTGGTGGACCACCCAGACTTAAACAAGTTTTTCCCCGAGAAACGTTTCTTTTCCCTTGGCCGCGTACTCTTCGATGTTGGCGATGGCTTCCTGAATGTCGAGAAGGCGTTGCTGGTCATCCCGCATCGGGGTCCTAAGGGGACGGCTTCTTTCATGACGCGCTCGCGGACGCGCGGCCTGAGACCCCAGTCGCTCACCAGGTTGACCTTGCAGCCCAGGAGGTCTTCCAGCTCCTGCGCGAGATCCACATGCCCAAACAGGCTCATGTCCGGCCCCGGGTGGATGAGGAGATCGATGTCGCTCTCGGGACCGAAGTCGCCGCGCGCCACCGAGCCGAATACGCGCACATTGCTGGCGCCGCGTCCCTCAACGGTTTCCAGAATTTTTGCCCTCTTCTCCTTCAAGATTTTTCAAGATTCATCCTGGACCCCCGCATTCTTACATCAGCTTCCTCACCCCAAGAGCGCGCAATGGGAAGGCCTACCGCCGAGACCTCTTCCCTCGGCTCCTGTTAGCACTCGAGAGAAAAACAGTCACGGGATTCTCCCGCAACCCTTTGAAATCAAATGGTGGAGCTGAGGAGGATCGAGCCCATAGCCTCATGACCGCCGGTCAAATCAGAAAGCCTTGAATCATCGGCCCGATTCATTTTGGCGGCACTGCTCCGGTTGTTTCAACGATGAGGCCATAGTGCTCAGGACGGCGGTGGGCGGCGAAATCAAATGTGGTCTCTCTGAGGTACCGGCCGGCTTCCAGATCGCATTTCGCCACGATTAATTCATCCTCCAGTGTCAGACTCTGGGCGACGATTTCGCCGGTGGGCGAGATGATGACGCTGCGACCCATCATATCGACCCCCTCCTCTCGGCCGGCCTTGGCGACACCGACCACCCACGCACCGTTCTGGTAGGCCCCCGCCTGCATGGAGAGGTGGTTGTGAAAGGCGCGCAGATGCGGCGGCTCAAACAGCAGCCCGTTCAGCGTGGGGGTGTTATAGCCGATGAGGACCAGTTCGACCCCTTGCAGCCCCAGGACGCGAAAGGCTTCGGGCCAGCGGCGATCGTTGCAAATCAGAATTCCGATCAATCCGCCCATGGCCTTCCAAACCTTGAAACCGAGGTTTCCCACATCGAAGTAGCGCTTTTCGAGGTGCTGAAACATGCGTTTGGGGTCCTCTTCCGCGTGGCCCGGAAGATGGATCTTGCGGTACTTGCCGATGACGTGGCCCGACGGGTCCACGAGGATGGCGGTATTGTAACGGTGGAATTTCCCGTTTTCCTCGGTCAGTTCCGCGAACCCCAGATGAAAACCGATCTGAAGCCGCGCCGCTTCCTCGAAAAGCGGACGGGTTTCTTCGTTGGGCATCTCACGCTCATAAAAACCGTTCAGTTCTTCCTCATTCTCGATGTGCCAGCGCGGGAAAAAGCTCGTCAGCGCGAGTTCGGGATAGACGACAAGCCCGCACCCCCGCTCCTTGGCCTCCCGCAAGAGGGCAAGCATCCGCTGGACTACGGACCCGCGTGGCTCGTTCCGCGCGATCGGTCCAAGTTGTGCGCCGCCCACCGTCAGAATTCTCGACATGGACCTCCCTCCGTGATTCGTGAACGATCTATGATTCCGGCACTTTGGCACGTTTCGCGGATAAACCCAAGAAGAGCAAACGCGAAATAAGGCGATTCGATTGGGTCTTTTATTGAACATCAGCATCCAGCCGGGTTCGCCTACGCTTTGCAGGGGTTTCCTCGCGGGAATTTGAATGAGAGGCCTGGCCCCGTCCTCATTGGATGGTTCCGGATGGGTTCAAAAAAGGGAGGGTGAATCAGTGGTAAACTGGGGATTCTGATGTCATTTGCGGATTGCGGGATTGCGAAACTGGAGTCATTTGGGAAATCCCGGTTGAAAGTGCCGCAGAAACAAAGGCCCCGAGGACGGCTCTGGCTGAACGGCGGTTCCTGTGTGCGACTGCGGCCGGAGCATCGGAACCACGTCTGGAGCTATGATTTTGTCAGCGCCAGAACGCACGATGGAAGAACGCTGCGGCTTCTGACGCTGCTGGACGAGTATACGAGGGAATGCCTGGCCATCCGAGTCGAGCGGAGGATAGGCAGCCCGGAGGTGATCGAGGCGTTGTCGGACGTGATGGTGTGGCAAGGGGTCCCGGAGCATATTCGATCCGACAACGGCCCAGAGTTTCTGGCCCGGGACTTGCGCCAGTGGCTGGGGAAGGTCGGAACCGGAACGTTATACATCGAACCCGGTAGTCCCTGGGACAATGGGTATTGTGAGCGTTTCCATGGGAAGCTGAGAGACGAATGCCTGAATGGTGAGATCTTCTATTCGTTGAAGGAGGCCCAGATTGTGATTGAGCCATGGCGGGAGGAATATAACACCCGGAGACCGCACTCGGCGCTGAATTATAGGCCCCCGGCGCCGGAGGTCTGCACTCCATTCCTTCCCCCCAAACCGGTTTCACAGCCTCAGGCTGCATGTAAACTCTCTCCCAATAAGTGGTACAAAAAATCGGTCTGGTCACTCGCTCTGCTCGCGAATGGCCGTGTCTTCTTCCTAACTTGAGGGCGGCGCAGTCTGGAACCGGCAGGGACAACCGACAATTGCGCCATCTCGACCATGCCTGGGGTTACCGGTTTTCGGTGCCAGAGGCAAAGAGTTGCAAGTTCCCAAGCCCTGGCGCGGGTCCCCCGGAGTGAACTTCAGATAGTCCCGAGACTAACGTAGGGGATGGTCTCGTTAGTGGGGGTGGGTCAACTCAACGCCGCGTAGCCGAACTCATCGAAATGTTCCCTGTGCCGGAACCCACCGGAAGCTGAAAATCCGGCTGAGTATCAATGAGTTGTTTTGTCGCGGCAAGGGGAACTTCAGTCTAGTTTGCATTGACTTGCACGGATAGGGTTCCCGAGCAGTTGTTCGTCGTGTCGGACTCCCCGGCCACTGCGTCCACGCACGCACCGCCCTGGCACCTGCCAATACCGTCAGCACTCGGGAACGGCCCGAGTCCACTCGACTCAATCAGTTGCTGTCCGTCACCGTCACCGTCACCGTGGCGGTGCCCGTGACCGTACTACTACCACCCCACCTGCCGGTGATCGTCGCCGTTCCGGCTCCAACCGCTGTTACCGTGGCGGTGCCTCCGGTATTACGGTCCGCTCCGGCGGTGTTGCCCTCGACAGTCGCCACCTGGTCGTCGCTCGTTTCCCAATACACCGCGAGACCGCCCTGGCCGTCGCCCTGGTTCACGTGAATGGAGTGGCCGTTGGCGTCCTTGATCGTCGCGCTCAGCGTGGTCGTTTCGTCGACGTCCAAGCTCACCGAGTTCGGCGAAACCTCCAGGGACGCCGGTTTCATGTACACGGTCACGAGCAGAATGGCTGATGCCACGCCCGGCGAACTTATCGTGTACGAGCCGCTTCCCGGTCCTTCTGCCGTGATCTCCAGGCCTTCGTCCGTTCTCTCGATGTCGATGTATTTCGGCGGGTCGGCAAGATTAGGCCGGCAGCACGGACTGAAGACGCCGATATAGCCGAATGACGCATCCTCGTCCTCATCGCCGTTCTCGTCCAGGACCCGGACGGTCACCGACTTGGTGTCCCCCAACGCCTCGAACGTCAGCTTGCGCGGCGATATCTCCACCCGCGCCCCGGTCACCGCCACCGTTACCGTGACCGTACCTTCCACGCCGTTTGCGCCGTATGTCACCGTCGTTGTTCCGGGCCCGATCGCCGTAACGGTAGCCGAGCCCGTTGTGAAGAACGAACCACTCACCGTCGCCACGGTCTCGTCCTCCGAGGACCAGCCCCAGGACTGGGGCTGCATTTCTTCGCCGTTGGTGTCGAAGAGCGTTCCCGTCAGGGTCGCGGTCGCCCCCACTGCGTCCAAGCTAACCGGGTTCGGCGTCACTTCCACCCTCGCTGCAGCCGCTACCGTCACCTGCACCGATGCCGAGCAGTTGTTCGTCGTGTCGGACTCATCCGTCACCGTGTCCACGCACGCCCCGTAATAGTACGTGCCGGCGCTCAACCGCGCCTCGGGCGAGGCCGACTGCTCGCTAGTCCCCGAGGCGGCCAGTTCCGCTATCGCGTCCGTCCCCACTTCCCTGTCAGACGTTGTGATCGTCGCGTCCGTCGACTCGTAGTAGCGCAACGTCGTCGCCGGCGACTCCCCATCGCCCGTGTTGCTCACCGTCGCCGACAGGGTGAAATTCATCCCGGCCGGCGGGCTGCTGTCGCTCACCGATGGCGCCCCGACCTCAAGGTCAGGATTGCCCTGCTGTTGCTGCTGTCTCTCCTCCACGATGACCTGTGCGGAGGAAGAACAGTTGTTCGTCGTGTCGGACTCGTCCGTCACTGTGTCCACGCACGCCCCGTAGTAGTACGTATCGGCGCTCGACGGCGCTGTCAGCGAGATCGACTGCGCGCTCGTCCCCGAAGCCGAAAGCGCCCCCACTGCGTCCGTCCCTACCGCCGTGTCGGAGGACGTGATCGTCGCGTCCGTGGACCGGTAGTAGCGCAGCGTCGTCGCCGGCGACTCACCGTCGCCATCGTTCAGTACCGTAACCGACAAGTTGAAGGATTCTCCCACAGTAATGCTGCTCGGAGCTGCGATCGTCTGGATCCTCAGGTCAGGCGGCTGCGGCACCGTCACCTGCACCGACGACGAGCAGTTGTTCGTCGTATCCGACTCGTCCGTCACTGTGTCCACGCACGCCCCGTAGTAGTACGTATCGGCGCTCGACGGCGCCGTCAGCGAGATCGACTCCGCGCTGCTCCCCGACGCCGAGAGCGAACCCACTGCGTCCGTCCCCACCGATGTGTCGGACGTCGTGATGGTTGCGTCCGTGGACCGGTAGTAGCGCAGCGTCGTCGCCGGCGACTCACCGTCGCCCGGGTTGCTCACCGTCGCCGACAGGGTGAACGACCCTCCCGGCCCCGGGTTGCTGTCGCTCACCGAGGGTGACCCCACCTCAAGGTCGGGATAAACCGGCTGCGGCACCGTGACCTGCACGGAGGACGAGCAGTTGTTGGTGGTGTCGGACTCGTCCGTCACCGTGTCCACGCACGCGCCGTAGTAGTACGTGCCGGGGCTCGAAGGCGCCGTCACCGAGATTGACTCCGCGCTGGTTCCCAACACCGACAACGCGCCCACCGCATCCGTGCCCTCCGCCGTGTCGGACGTCGTGATGGTCGCGTCCGTGGACCGGTAGTAGCGCAGTGTCGTCGCCGGCGACTCACCGTCGCCCGGGTTGCTCACCGTCGCCGACAGGGTGAACGACCCTCCCGGCCCCGGGTTGCTGTCGCTCACCGATGGCGACCCCACCTCAAGGTCGGGATAAACCGGCTGCGGCACCGTGACCTGCACCGAGGACGAGCAGTTGTTGGTGGTGTCGGACTCGTCCGTCACCGTGACCACGCACGCGCCGTAGTAGTACGTGCCGGGGCTCGAAGGCGCCGTCACCGAGATTGACTCCGCGCTGGTTCCCGACACCGACAACGCGCCCACCGCATCCGTGCCCTCCGCCGTGTCGGACGTCGTGATGGTCGCGTCCGTGGACCGGTAGTAGCGCAGCGTCGTGGCCGGCGAGTCCCCGTCCCCGTCGTTCCGCACCGTCGCCGACAGCGTGACACTCGCCCCGGCGGCCGGGCCGTTGTCGCTCACCGAAGGCGACGCCACCACTAGATCCGGCTCATTCACCACCGGCAATTGTGGATCCAATACATTGACAGCTACGGAACTCGAGCAGTTGTTCGACGTGTCGGACTCTCCCGCCACCGCGGCCACGCACGCGCCGTAGTAGTACGTTCCAGGGCTCGAAGGCGCCGTCAGGCCCACCGACTCGTCGCTGGTCGCCGACGCGGATAGTTCCGCCACCGCGTCTGTGCCCACCGACGTGTCGGACGTCGTGATCGTCGCGTCCGTGGACCGGTAGTAGCGCAGCGTCGTGGCCGGCGCGTCCCCGTCCCCGTCGTTCCGCACCGTCGCCGACAGGGTGAAACCCGCCCCGGCGGCCAGGCTGCTGTCGCTTACCGATGGCGATGCCACTACCAGGTCCGGCCCAGCCACTACGACAGTTACGGAACTCGAGCAGTTGTTCGTCGTGTCGGACTCTCCCGCCACCGTGTCCACGCACGCGCCGTAGTAGTACGTGCCGGGGTTCGACGGCGCGGTCAGGTCCACCGACTCGCTGCCGCTCCCCGAAGCCGCAAGCCCCGCCACCGCGCCCGTGCCCACCGATGTATCGGACGTCGTGATCGTCGCGTCCGTCGACCGGTAGTAGCGCAACGTCGTCGCCGCCGAGGTTCCGTCCCCGTCGTTCCGCACCGTCGCCGACAGCGTGAAACTCGCCCCGGCGGCCGGGCTGCTGTCGCTCACCGATGACAATGCCACTACCAAGTCCGGCTGGCCCTGCAATTGTTGCTGTGTCTCCACCACAACCTGCACCGATGCCGAGCAGTTGTTGGTCGTGTCGGACTCGCCCGTCACCGCGTCCACACACGCGCCGTAGTAGTATGTCCCCGGGCTCGCCGGCGCGGTCAGGTCCACCGACCCGCTGCTGCTCCCCGAAGCGGCCAGCTCCGCCACCGCTTCCGTGTCCACCTCCGTGTCCGACGGCGTGATCGTCGCGTCCGTGGACCGGTAGTAGCGCAGCGTCGTGGCCACCGACTCGCCGTCGCCCGTGTTGCTCACCGTCGCCGACAGGGTGAAACTCGCCCCGGCGGCCGGGCTGCTGTCGCTCACCGACGGCGACCCCACCGACAGGTCCGGTGAGGTTTGCGACAGTTGGTCGAGCGTGGCGCTTCCCGTGTATTCCCCCCCCGCATTGCCTCCGGAGAACCTGACGCGCAGGTCGCTCCCCCTGTCGAGGATTTCCTGCGTGATACTGCCGATCCAGCTTCCGGAAACTCCGGGCACCTCGATTCCCGCGCCATCGAAGACCGCGATGTCCGGATCCGCGTTTCCGGTTGTCCGGATCGTGAGCGTGCCCGGCGAATCGACCCGCAGGCGGAAGTAATCCACATCGTTCGGAGAATCGATCCGCCCCTGGAAACTCTCGCTCAGCGCAATGGCGGTGGCGCCCGCCGGCATATCGGAATGGTCGGGCTTGTCATTCACCGTGACCTGCACCGAGGACGAGCAGTTGTTGGTCGTGTTCGACTCTCCTGCCACAGCATCCACGCACGCCCCGTAGTAGTACGTCCCAGGGCTCGCCGGAGCCGTCAGATCCACCGACTTGCTGCCGCTCCCCGACGCGGCCAGCCCCGCTACCGCTTCCGTCCCCACCGATGTGTCCGATGTCGTGATGGTTGCGTCCGTCGACCGGTAGTAGCGCAGCGTCGTGGCCGGCGAGGCTCCGGCGCCGCCGTTCCGCACAGTCGCCGACAGGGTGAACGTCGCCCCGGCGGCCGGGTTGCTGTCGCTCACCGATGGCGAACCCACCGCCAAGTCCGGACGGTCCTGTGACGGCCGCGGCTCGATCGTCATCTGGTCCCCGCTGCCTCCGGTGGCCGGTCTGGAACCGCCACCGCCACCGCCACCGCCGCCACCGCCACCGCAACCCGCAAGTCCAATGCATGTCATCACGACAAGCGCTATGGACGCGATCGCCTTCAAGCTGTGTGAACGAGTAATCATTTCGGAATTATGTACTTGACGCAGACGACCACAACATGTAGATCGTCCCCGCGTCTCGGCTGACCACAAGATGTAGGGGCATGCTTCAACTCAAGTCATGGTGGAGTTGGATTCGCAATTATGCGCTTGACTCAACCGAAGAGGGATCATACAATGACTGAATCATGCTCAATTGGCTTCGCAAAGTCGCCCTCTTTTTGGCGGGTGAATTACTGCGGAGCTGGATATGGCCCATTGCGGTCACGGCGGCTGGCGTCATGATCGGTTTTGCGCAACATATCCAGTTGTTCAACCTATATGTTGGAGCGGTCATTCTGTTTTCAGTTTCCTCTATGGGATTGTTGCGATTCAGCGAATGGCGGTATCGTAATAGAGTTGCGGATATGCTTAACTTTCATAGTGTGAGAACTGACAGAATAATCGACAAAGCTGGTGTAGTAAAATCACTGCGGATTGGTGCTACGTTTAACAACAAAGCTCTTTTCCCGGTGACATTTGAGGTTGTAAATGTCGTCTCAACATTTGATAAGTTGTACCCGACAAAAGAGCCATATGCCAAGAATAGCTATACCATCCCTGCAGGAGGGATGGGGTGGTTTGACGATCACTACATATCCTATAGAGCAGAAGAGAAGCGGCGTTTTTGAGGGCGGTCTTGAATTTGAGTTTAAGTACGGAAGAAAAGGAAAAACCAACAACACATTGCATATAAACAAAAAGTTGTTTTTACACTTCAATGAAAAGGGCGATATTCAGCGCGTGGATTTTATCGATCAATGAAACCGAACGATCTGATAGAGCGCATCTTCTGGAAACGGATCGATGGAAGCATGCCCCTACATCTTGTGGTCAGCCGAGACGCGGGCGCGACCTACATGTTGTGGTCGTCTGTGTCAAGTATATAAATACGAATCATTTCGATGGGCTCCATCGCCTCGCGATGTCAGAGGGCGCCATTTGGTCAGGACGCCGAGCTTACTGTGACACTCAGAGACCGGGATTCGTTCAGTTCGGAATTCAGCGGGAGTTGAATGGTGACAACGGCGCTGGACGTTCCCGCGCGAATCGTGACCGGGACGGGTTCGTCCACAAAGTCCACTCCCGGCACGGCAGGGTTGTCGCCCGTGCCGGGCGCGAGAGTCACAACCAAATCCAGATCGCGAGATGTTACGGAAGGGAGGAGGACTTCGATGCCGATCTCGTCACCACTACTCGCCCTTTCCTGAAGAAACCGGACCGTCGCCGCGGAGACGAGAGGATCGCTCGCGCTCTCACGCCGCGCCACATGGATAACGTCGATATTGTCGACCGGACTCCAAGGGTCGACAGCGGACGGCTTCGGACCGTCACCCACAAGGCCCAGACCCGCCCACTGCGGCGGTTTTGCGCGTTTCCTCAAGGGCAGTGAGAATGCCAGAAGAAACTGCTCTGTATTGCTGTGTGTGCCGAGCCCGTTCCACGCAACGTTGATGTTGAACCAGGGATGCGGACGCCAACCCACAGCCACTCGACCGTTCGTTGACCAGCCGCCGAGACCGTCATCGTCTTCCCATTGGCCAATCGCCGTGCTCATGGACAAGGTGGTGGTGAGGTTCAGCTTGAAACCAAGCTCGATTCCGGCAAGTGCGCGCTCTTCGTACCCGATATGAGCAGGTCGCCAGCCCGTTGTGGGTACAAACAGGTTGAGCGACCCCCGTCCCCACTTACCGGCATAGTCGGCGCCAGCTACGAGTCGCGTGTGTTTGAACTCAAGGCTCTGCTGGACAAAGGTGGATAGACCAAGAATGCCGGGCGCCGCGCCTTCTTCGGACAGGCCGAAACGGCGAACGGCGGCGAAACGAAGGTCGTTTCGGTTAGTCCCGCGGTCGTCGACCCAGCGCGTCACACCCTGTTGCAGGAAGAAGGCGCTTAACTCAGACGGCGCGGCGCCGAGAAATGTCGACGACGCAAATGGAAAGACGACGTCAAGCCCTCCGCCCAGCCCGCTCCCATCTGGCGAGTAGCTCAGCTTATTGACGATACGGAAATGCTCGCCAAACACCGCTCGGCCCTGCTCGGTCGCGAAGCGGATGGCTGCGTCGAGCAAGAGCTGAGTCACCGCCCAGCTCGTCAGGCATTGTGAGGCCTCCGACAAGCCGTCGTTGAGGGCAGGTCCACACCTCTGCACTCCGGGCAGCAACGAAACACCGGGGCGATCAAAGGCGGGCCAAACGCTCGATTCGTCGGCTTCGGCAGGCAGGACTCCGAACGCGAGGAGCACTGTAAGTGCCGTAACACATGAAACGCGCCCAACTGCTCTTGCCACAAGCAGCATCGCTATTCTCCTGGAGTTACCCCGTTACAATTGACAGTTGATGGCTGTCGTCCTGGACCGCCCCTGGGTTATTGGACACTCGGGTGAGGGTATTCGACCTCATGCGGCCTCCGCAACTTGAGCGAGTTTTTCCTGCCTTGCCTGGGCCGGCGTTCGGTAGCCGTAGCCCTCGAGAATCCAATGATGGTTGTACAGGTTTTTGAACTCAAGCAGCGCCCACCGCAGTTCCTCTACGGTGGCGAAAGAGCGCACCCACAGGAGATTCTCCTTCAAGATGCGGATAAACCACTCACAGTAGCCATTTCCCTCGGGCGCCCGCACGAAGCTGGGCGAACTGGTCATGCCCAGGTAGGCGATCTCCCGCTGAAAGTCATCGGACAGATAGGCGGGGCCGTGGTCGTGACGAACTTTAAGCCCCTCGGCGACGTCCGCCTCCAAGCCGGCGAAGCGCTCGGCGACCCCCTGCCGGATCGGCTCCAGGGCCTCGAAGCGGTTGCCGCTCTTGGCCGCATGGATCCCCACGCAGTCCACCGAGCAGTGATCCACCGCCACGAACACCGAGGCCACCCCCTCCTCGGTGGTCACCGTCGTCGTCATGTCCGTGCCCCACATTCGGTCGGGCCGCTCGGTGCGGATGGTCCCGTTGTGGGCCTTGGGACCTCGGGGTTTGCCCACCCGGTGGGGGGCCTGAAGCCCCGCCTCCCGCATCAGGCGACGCACCCGCTCCTTGCTGGTGCGGATGCCCGCGAAGCGCAGCCTCGCCCACACCTTGCGGTAGCCCTCGCCATGGAAGGGAGAGTCCTCCAGGACCTGCCGGATGTGGCCGAGGAGTTCCGCATCGGTGCACGGGCCCACAGGGCCGCGCTTATTGGGCGTGGGGCGTTCATGAACGGGGACCGCCTCTCGCCGCCGTTGCGCGTAGACCGTGGAGCGCGCCAAGCCCCAAAGGGCGCACACCCGCTTCAGGCCGTAGGCTCTGCCCGTGGAGGTGAAGCGGGCCTGACTCATCGCCTCCACCTCCTGCCGGCTAAAGGGCGGCCGGCCTCCAGGCGGTCGATCTTCTCCCGCAGGACCTCGCCCTCCATCGTGAGTTCGCCCACCTTGGCCTTGAGCCGGGCGTTCTCCTCGGCCCGCTCATCCGCCGGGCGGGCTTTGAGCGCCGCCTCGCCCCCGCGAAGGAACGCCTCGCGCCAGGCGGAAAGCCGAGCCGCTGTCGTGCCCAACTCGCGGCAGAGCGTCTCCAGGCTCTCGCCCCGCAAAAGACGCAGGACCGCCTTGGACCGCCCCTGGGTTATTGGACACTCGGGTGAGGGTATTCGACCTCATGCGGCCTCCGCAACTTGAGCGAGTTTTTCCTGCCTTGCCTGGGCCGGCGTTCGGTAGCCGTAGCCCTCGAGAATCCAATGATGGTTGTACAGGTTCTTGAACTCAAGCAGCGCCCACCGCAGTTCCTCTACGGTGGCGAAAGAGCGCACCCACAGGAGATTCTCCTTCAAGATGCGGATGAACCACTCACAGTAGCCATTTCCCTCGGGCGCCCGCACGAAGCTGGGCGAACTGGTCATGCCCAGGTAGGCGATCTCCCGCTGAAAGTCATCGGACAGATAGGCGGGGCCGTGGTCGTGACGAACTTTAAGCCCCTCGGCGACGTCCGCCTCCAAGCCGGCGAAGCGCTCGGCGACCCCCTGCCGGATCGGCTCCAGGGCCTCGAAGCGGTTGCCGCTCTTGGCCGCATGGATCCCCACGCAGTCCACCGAGCAGTGATCCACCGCCACGAACACCGAGGCCATCCCCTCCTCGGTGGTCACCGTCGTCGTCATGTGCGTGCCCCACATTCGGTCGGGCCGCTCGGTGCGGATGGTCCCGTTGTGGGCCTTGGGACCTCGGGGTTTGCCCACCCGGTGGGGGGCCTGAAGCCCCGCCTCCCGCATCAGGCGACGCACCCGCTCCTTGCTGGTGCGGATGCCCGCGAAGCGCAGCCTCGCCCACACCTTGCGGTAGCCCTCGCCATGGAAGGGAGAGTCCTCCAGGACCTGCCGGATGTGGCCGAGGAGTTCCGCATCGGTGCACGGGCCCACAGGGCCGCGCTTATTGGGCGTGGGGCGTTCATGAACGGGGACCGCCTCTCGCCGCCGTTGCGCGTAGACCGTGGAGCGCGCCAAGCCCCAAAGGGCGCACACCCGCTTCAGGCCGTAGGCTCTGCCCGTGGAGGTGAAGCGGGCCTGACTCATCGCCTCCACCTCCTGCCGGCTAAAGGGCGGCCGGCCTCCAGGCGGTCGATCTTCTCCCGCAGGACCTCGCCCTCCATCGTGAGTTCGCCCACCTTGGCCTTGAGCCGGGCGTTCTCCTCGTCCCGCTCATCCGCCGGGCGGGCTTTGAGTGCCGCCTCGCCCCCGCGAAGGAACGCCTCGCGCCAGGCGGAAAGCCGAGCCGCTGTCGTGCCCAACTCGCGGCAGAGCGTCTCCAGGCTCTCGCCCCGCAAAAGACGCAGGACCGCCTCCCGCTTGCGCTGGCAGGAGAACCGACCCCGCTCACTGCGATGCCCTGGGGCCTTGGCTCCGTTCGCCCTGCGGGCGCCCTCCGCCAAAGCCCCCTCTTGCTTTTGTTCGTTCATCGCGACACCCCTTTCTCCATGAATCATGGATCAATCGAGTGTCCAACAAAACCCTAGAGCGGGGGACCATGGCCGAGAGCTTCTTTGCCACGCTGGAGTGCGAGCTCATCGACCTGCGCTCGTTCCGTACCCAGGCCGAAGCGCGCCTGGCGATCTTCCAATTCATCGAAGGCTGGTACAACCCACGCCGTCGTCATTCAGCCCTGGGTTACCTCAGCCCCAACGACTACGAGCGGTCCGCGGCGAAGGAAACGCCACGTGCAGTGCGCAACGCTCATCGTCCGGATCGAGCCGTCCCCGGTGCTTCCCGGAGCAGCGAGCCAAAGGTCAAGACATACCCCCCGGGGGCACCCTATCTATCGGATAGGGAGAAGACTGTACGTCCACCGGCTGTTGCCCACCTCAGGGCTGGGGACGACAGCCCTAAACTGTCCACTGAAACGGGGTAACTCCACTCGTGGTCGACAACCCGAGGTTCCTCATCCTGCCCTGGATCAAGATCCCCAACCTCGGTTCGCACATCCTCGCCATCGTCCGCCGTCGCCTGCCCCAGGACTGGGCCGAGCGCTACAACACCACCCCCGTGCTCATCGAAACCTTCGTCGAGACCCCCCGTTACACCGGCGCCGTCTACAGGGCATCGGGATGGACCCACGTCGGAACCACCCAGGGACGCGGACGCTACGACAGGTACACGAGACGCGCCCAACCGAAAAAGGATATCTGGCTCCGCCCCCTCAAAAAAAATTGGAAACGAACCCTCAACAGCTAAATTACCCCCCCATCACGGCCCGTCCGAACGGTTACCGACAGGGACTCGCCGAGATGCGCAGGAGTTTTAACGAATCCGCTTTCATTTTGATTACGGACTGCAGAAGGCAGATTTCGAATGAGATTGGAAATTATGTATATTCTCAATAATATCAATAGTATAATAGGATCTCACGGCTGGAAAGAACGGCTTTACGGATGAATCAAGATGCAAAACGTCGTGAAGAAGGTCCGAAAGCGCAACCAGGAGGCGGTGGTCTCGGGCGCACAAAGGATCTACGAGGCCCACAGCCGCCGGGCGGCCATCGCCGCCTTTTGGCGATGGGCCAAGCAGTGGCGAGGGCGGGAGCCCAAGGCGGTGGCGTGCATCGAGAGCGACCTCGAGACGTTGTTGGCCCACTTCCAAGAGCCCCCGCCCTTCGGGTCACCCTGCGCACGATAAACCCCATTGAGCGGGTCTTTCGGGAGGTGAGACGAAGAACCAGACCCATGACCGTCATGAACAACAACGAGTCCCTGGAACGCGTCGCCTACAGCGTGTTCCACCGCATTAACACCTAGTGGGAGACAAACCCTCTCTGCACTTCTACACAAAACTCGTGACATTACCTATATTTAACCGGAATTTCCCATTTTAACTCCGGACAGACCCGCACCGACCACCGCCTGCTTGGGAATTAAGGGGACACCATACTTAATTCTTGACTTTCGGCTTGCGCGGCCATCGTGTCGGTGCATGCCAAGAATCGCACGCGTCGTGGCGTCAGGCTTACCCCATCGCGTCACTCAGCGGGGCAATCGCGGGCAGGAGATCTTTCGGCGGCGACACGGTGCGTGGAACTCAATCCAGGGCGGGATCGGATGGAAGCCCGCCTTCATCCATCTGATGATATGGCTTCAGCCAGATGACTTCATAAGGCCGCAAGGTGATGGGAAGCTCCCGGCCTTGCGCCGACCATTCCTTTCCGCTCAAAAGATCGACCCAAAGGGATTCCTCAATCCCGAGATCTGAAAAACCGATTTTCATGTCCGTCACCCGATCGGACACGTTGATCAGGGCCAGAATATGCCGGTCCCCTTCTGGGGATATCCTCAGGACGGAAAACACGCCGGGCGAGACCGTCAAAAGGACCTGCCTCCCATTGGGATGGAATACGCGTTGGGCCGTTCGGGTCACATTCATCTTTCTCAGTATCGGCCCGATTCGAGACAGCTTGGAGTCCGGGTCTTCCAGGGCCTTTACGATGGCCCGGCTATCGACGCTCTGCCGGTTGATTTCCCGTTTCGCTTCGCTCGTCTCGACAATGTCCGGATTGTTGCCCGTTCCCAGCGCCCCGTGGGCGTAAATTCCGGGCACCCCCTTGAGAACAAGCGGAACGCACCTTGAGGCCATAAAGCGGGCCACCTTGAACGCCATGTTTTCATCACCGTCGTCGCCGTCGAGGGCGCTCCACCAGGTTGTATTGATTTCATAAGGCGCCCGCCCGCCGTTCTCCTCCGCCCGATACGAGATGAACGCGCCGTTTTCCCGCGCCCGTCCGATGATAAAATCGATTTCTTCTTCAGAAAGAATGTTCTTGACCCCCATCAAACCAATCCCGTCATGGGTGTCCAGAATATTGAAGAAGGCCGTTGTATCGGACTTGGTTTCCAAGCTATTCGCCCACCGCGTCAGGACGGTGGCGTCCTGTTTGTAGAAGCTATAGAGCACGAGCGGGGGCAGGGCGAAATTGTATACCATTTGCGCTTCATCGAAACCGTTGCCGAAATACGAAACATTCTGCTCATGCGGAAGATTCACCTCCGTGACCAAGGCAACGTGCGGCGCCGCGACATCCAATACGGTGCGAAAGAGCTTTACGATTTCATGGGTCTGGTTCAGGTGTACGCAGGTCGTCTCCGGCTCGGCCCAGAGATAGGACACCGCGTCCAGGCGAATCATGTCGGTCCCATGACGGATGTAGAACAGAAGAAGATCGATGACGCTCAGCAAGACTTTCGGGTTCTTATAATTCAAGTCTATCTGATCGGCCGAAAAGGTGGTCCACACGTACCGGGGACCGTTTATCGTCTGAAATCGGGTCAGAATGTCGGAGGTCCTCGGACGAAAGATTTTCCCCCGATCCTCGATGGTCAGTTCATCCGGAGAAGAAAACGCGATGAAAAAGTCCTCGTATTCGGGGTTGCCGTTTAGGAATTCCCTGAACCAGTCGCTCCGGGAGGATACGTGGTTGATCACCCCGTCAAACATGAGCTGGTAACGCTCTTCGAGGACGTTGATGTCCCGCCAGCTTCCAAGCCTGGGATCGACCGCCCGGAAGTCTATGACGGAGAACCCCCTATCCGAAGAGTAGGGATAAAACGGCAGGATGTGCAGGGTGTTGATCGCGCGCAAGTATGTGTCGCATAGATTCGCCAATGTGGCCAAGGGAGAGCGCTCTCCACCTCGAAAAAGATCCCCATAGGTTATCAGGACCATGTCTTTCTCGGTAAAACGCCCTTTGGGATCAATCTCCTTTTCCGCGTCAATCAATTCCCGCGGCTTATGGGCGTAATAAACCTTGAGAATTCGTTCGAGATCAGGCAGGAAGCCGGCCGCAACCTCCTCCCCGTAGAGCAGGCGCAGATGAGCCAACATCCGTTTCCGGGCTTTAGCCGGGATCTTCAGGGGGGGGGGTGGAATAATCCGGGTCTTCCCTGTGAAGGGTTTTGACGAAGTGTGATGAATTGGAAAAAGCGGACGCTTCTTTCTTTTTCATAATGAAGAATAAATCGCGCGGGCGTTTGAATGTGTCAAGGTGTCGGCCACCTAGCCTGAATTTCTCACAAGAAAGAACGGGCAAGCGGTTTTCATGCGAGAAACTCTTTGAAAATTAACCGATTGGCCGAGAGAAGCGAGTGGAACACCCTGTCCTTGAGGGGGGCGGGCACGGAGCCCCGCCCCTACATTTCAAAGCCCCTACCACCAAAACCGGTGTAGGGGCGGGGCTTCAGCCGGGGGGCTGTCCGTGCCCGCCCCGATGTGTTAGCGAACAATTCAAAGGCCGCTCCTCTCCTGAACCCGGACCAGGGCCGTTCCGCTTTACTTCCGGTATCGAAGGTTCACCCCCTTGAACAGGTCTTTGGCCTCCTGTTCGAGGACCCCGTCGATGACCCGGGTGCTCGCTCCGGTGAGCTCCACGAGACGCTCGGCCGTGTATTCGTGAAGGTCCACGGGTTCGCCGAACAGCTCTTTCAGGTCGCCGAGACGCACGCCGATGACCAGGGTGGCCATGTTCGTGTTGATGATGGCCCCGCAACACATCGGACAGGGCTCACAGGACGAATACAGCGTGCACCCCGCTAGATTGAGATTTCTCAAAGCCCGGGTGGCCTTTCCGATGGCGCCGACTTCGGCGTGGTCCGTCACATCGCCCGTGTAGATTTTGATGCTTCGCCCGGTGCTGATCACTTCACCCTCGCGAACAATCACCGCGCCAAAAGGGTCCTCCCCCGACTGAAGACCGAGCCGCGCCTCTTCGATGGCCATGGCCATGAATTTCTCGTGATCGCTCATCTTGCCGTCTCCCGTCACTGATTGTGAATGGACGCTTCCGGGGAAAGGCATGGTCGACGCCTCCCCCCCGTCCCCTCAAACGGACCCGACCCGCGCGGCCTCCTCCGCTTTCCCCTTCAAAAGCTCGCGAAGCTTCTCCGGCTTGAGGGGGAGGTCGGTGCAGCGGACGCCGACGGCGTCGTAGACAGCGTTGATGATCGCCGGCGCGCCCGGCAGGAGGGATGCCTCGGCGATGCCTTTCGCCCCGTAGGGTCCCCCGGGCTCCGGGTCCTCGATAATGAACGGGACAATCTCCGGCGCCTTCTTGATCCCCGGGATGCCGAGGTCCGTCAGGGTCCACGTCTTCGGGATGCCGTCCTCGACCACGTACTCCTCGGACAAGGCGTAACCCAGGGCCTGGAGCACGCTCCCCTCCACTTGGCCTTCGACCCCCAGGGGATAGATGGCCGTGCCGCAATCGGTCGCCGAGAACACCTTCAACACGTCCACCTCGCCGGTCTTCTCGTGCACCTCGACGACCGCCACGGACGCGACGAACGTGAAACTGTGATAGTTGCGGTAATCCTTCTTCGCGATCCCCAGCTCGGCCTCCGGGTCCAGCACCGGGGGGAAGGTCTCCGGGCAGAGGTACTGGAATTCCGTCGTCAGGTCCTCGCCTTCCGTCTTCGCGCGGGCGACGACCTCCTCGTTCGCGGCGATCGCCCTCCCGCCCTGCGACTGGAAGGCCTTTCCATCCTTCCAGACGATGTCCTCCCGCGCAATCTCCCACCGGCCGCTCACAAAGTCGAACAGCCTGTCACGGAACTCACGGGAAGCGCCGAAGACAGCGTTGCCCGTCGTGTACGTCTGCCGGGAGCCTGCGGTCCGGCCGCAATCCAGCGTGAGCTCGGTGTCAGGCGTCATCAGCGTCACCGCCTCGTAGGGGATGCCAAGCGTCTCGGCGGCGATTTGGGCGATAACCGTGCTCTGCCCGCCGCCGATATCGGCGGCGCCGGTCCGCACCCGGACCGTCCCGTCCTCGAGCAACTCCACGATGGCCCCCGACCGGTCCGGCCGCCCCTGGCCGACGCCGATGTTCTTGTAGGCCGCCGCGACGCCGACGCCGACCTTCCCCCCGTTTCGCGGGGGGAACGGCGCCTCGGCTTGGACCGCGTCCCGCAGCCGCTCCAGGCACTCCCGGATCCCAACCGTGCAGTTCAGGTCCACGCCGGTGGGCATCGTCGCCCCCCGTTCCAGGACGTTTTTCAGCCGCAGCTCGAAGGGGTCCATTCCCAGACGCCGGGCGATGATGTCCATCTGGTTCTCCATCGCGAAGCTCACCTGGTTGATCCCGAACCCCCGGAAGGACCCGCAGGGGATGTTGTTGGTGTACATCCGCCGACCGTGGAGGTGAAGGTTCGGCACGGCGTAGGGGCCGGCCGAGAACATCGTGGCGTTGCCGATGACCCAGGGACCGGTGTAGGCGTAAGGCCCGCCGTCGGCCAGGATATCGGTCCGGACGGCGGTGAGCCGGCCCTCTTTGTCCACGGCCGTCTGGAAGCGCAAGCGCATCGGGTGCTTCCGGTGGTGGATCAGGAGGGACTCGGCGCGCGTGGCCGTGATCTTCACGGGCCGCCCGGTTCGCAGCGCGCCCAGGGCCAGATAGGGATGAAGCGAGAGGTCTTCCTTCCCGCCGAAGGCCCCGCCGATCGCGACGACGATCTCCCGCATCTTCTCCTTGGGCAGCCCAATGGCCCCGCAGAGGTCGTCCCGGTCCATGAAGAGGCACTGGGAGGCTATCAGCAGCGTCAGGACGCCGCGCTCGTCCATGTAGGCCACGCCCGCTTCCGGCTCCAGAAAGCCGTGATCGATCCGGGAGCACGAGTACTCGCCCTCGACGACCAAATGGGCCTCGGCGAAGGCCGTGTCCACGTCTCCCCGATCGAGCGTCACTTCGTGGAGGACGTTCCCCGTCGGGTGGTCCTCGTGGATCAGCGGGGCGTCCGGGGCCGCCGCGTCCTCGGGACTGAAGATCCCGGGCAGGTCCTCATACTCCACCCGAATCTTCCGGACCGCTTCTTCCGCCTGCTCCGGGGTCTCGGCGTAGACGGCGGCCAGGACGTCGGCGACGCTTCGGACCTTTTCCTCCGCGAAGACCGGCTTGTCCTTGACGCGCACGCCCATCAGGTTCGTGCCGCCGGGGATGTCCTTCACCGTGAGGACGGCGGCGACGCCGGGCGACTTCTCCGCCTCGGCGATGTCCAGGGTGAACCGGGCCGAGGGCCGCTCGCTGTACAGGAGCTTGCCGTGGAGCATGTTCTCCATGTACACATCGTCGGCGAAGACGGCCCGGCCGGTCACCTTGTCGGCGGCGTCCACCTTGATGACGGATTTGCGGACCGCGTGTTCGGACTCCGCGAGAGCGGACTTCCCGAACCCGCCGGGCCAGCTCCCCGCGGCGTTGAAATGGGCCGCGGCCTGAACCGCTTCGATCACCTTCCTGTATCCCGTGCATCGGCAGAGGATGCCGTCCAGGCCCTCCTTGACCTCATCGACCGAGGGATCCGGATTGTCTTTCAGCAGCGCCCGCGCGGCGAGGACGTAGGCGGGGATGCAGAAACCGCACTGGATCGCCCCGCTCCTGACAAACGCCTCCTGGACCCCATCCAGAGGCGCGCCGGGCGACTCCCCCTCGATCGTCTCGACGGACCGGCCCTCCAGGCCGCCCATCCCGACCAGGCAGGCGAGCTCGGGCTTCCCGTCGACGAGGACCATGCACGCGCCGCAATCCCCGTCCCCCGGCGTGCACCCCACCTTGGTCCCGGTCAGGCGCAGCTCGTCCCGGAGATACCGGACGAGGGGCAAACCGGAATCGACCCGCGCGGACCGATCTTCTCCGTTGATCCGAAGGTTCACCGATGCAAGGGGGGGGGGACACATGAAGGGAAGCCTCCTCTCTGGGTCACTCCGATCCTCGGAGGGGGAGGGCGGCGTGCGCGGCGGAACCCGCCGTCAACACACCGTCCAGCGCTTTCAGCGTCACGACCTCTCCAAAGTACATCCGGATCTTTTCCAACGTATCGAGGTGAAGGCGCTCGATGGAGCCCGCCACGCAGTCTTCGACGACGACGATATCGTAGTCGCGGAAGTAGGCGTCCCGGACCGTGGATTCCACGCAGACGTAAGTGGACACCCCGCACAAAATCAGACCGGTCACGCCCCACATCCGGAGGACTTCGTCCAGCCGGGTGTTGTAGAAGCACGACATCTTGTGCTTCACGATGACCTCGTCGTCCGGCGCCACTTCAGCCGCCAGGTCATCCACGAACTCGACGTCCCGCGATCCCCTGGCGCAGATGGGGCTCCCTCCCTTGGGCTTCTTCTTGAGGTGGGAGGCCGCCGCGCGGCCTTCGCGGGCGCGGTTTTCCGGAAAGTGGACCTGCTTCGACCAGGCCACCCGGATTCCCGCGCCCCGGGCGAGACGGATAAGCCCCTTCACCGCCGGGATTACGGCCACCTGGGGCGCGTTGTCCTGGCCCGCCTTCGCCAAACCGCCTTCGGGATGGCAAAAGCCGTTCTGCATATCGATCACGAGAACCGCCGTCCGCCCCGGGTCGAGCCCGATCGTCATTTTCCGCTTCCTTTTATTTTGACCGGCCGGATATCGACCGTCTTCACAGCAATTGATGCCGATTGCGCCGGAAAAAGCGGCGGGGGAATCGCAATCACCGGCCCCCCCCGGTCAACCTTCCGACGACCCTTCTACATGCTTGCTGTCCACCTTACCATTCCCCCCGCCCGCGCGCGGACAATATGATATGGTCTTTGCATCCTGTATACGAAGGACTTTGCATTCAGGGAGCATGTGAGTTGAGCGATTATCCGGATTTGAAAGTCGGCCTCGCCGCCGAAGCCGAATGGCCCGTCACGGAGGAGACCAGCACGCGCCGGTGGGGACTCGAGGGGATCGCCGTCTTCGCCACGCCGGACATGGTCCACCTCGTGGAAAAGGCCGCCAGCGACGCCGTGGACCCCCACTTGCCGGAAGGCCGGATCACCGTGGGAACCAAGGTCGAGATCACCCACCTGGCCGCCACCCCCGTCGGCTTCACCGCCACGGCGCGGGCCGAGCTGGTGGAGATCGACCGGCGGCGGCTGGTCTTCCGGATCGAAGTGAGCGACGAGCTGGACAAGGTCGGCGAGGGCGTTCACGAGCGCTTCATCGTCGACGCCGCCAAGGTCAACGAAAAAATGGCCGAGAAGGCCGCCCGGAAACCCACGGGTTGACGTGGATTTTCCTTCCGCCCGGGCCGCTGGAGCGCACAACGCTCAAAGCCCGGCGGGTGATTGATCACCGCCGGCAATACGTCCGGTAAGGAGACCGCATGGCGGATTTCAAATCCATCACCCTCAGAGAGAGCAAAGGGCTGTTGACGCTCACCCTGAACCGCCCCGACCGGCTCAACGCCCTCCTGATGGAATCCCTGGAGGAGATCGACGCGGCCCTGGAGCGGGCGGCCACGCGGAAGACCGTCCGCGCGGTCATCGTCACCGGGGCCGGCCGGGCGTTCTGCTCGGGATTGGATCTGTCCTGCCTGAAGACGTTCCAAAAGGAGACCGCCGCCGGGATGCGGCGCGCCCTCCGGAGGATCAACACGACGTTCAACGCCTTCGAGCAGATCGAGAAGCCGATGGTGGCGGCCCTCAACGGCGTCGCGGTCGGCGCCGGGCTTGAGATCGCCCTGGCCTGCGACGTCCGGATCGCGGCCGGGGGCGTCCGGATGGGCCTGGTCGAAACGCGCGTGGGCGTCATGCCCGACGGGGGCGGATGCGTCCGGCTGGCCCGCAACGTGGGCATCGGCCGGGCTAAGGAAATGATCCTCACAGGGAACCTGATCCCGGCGGAGGAGGCCCACCGCATCGGCCTGGTCAACCGCGTCGTCCCCGCGAAGGACCTCGGCCGGGCCGCGAGACGGTTCGCCGAAGAGCTCCTCCAGGGGGGGCCGCTGGGGATCGGCCTGGCCAAGCGCGTCATCACCCGCGCCTACGCCATGGACGTCGAGGCCGGAATCGAGCTGGAGGCCCTGGCGGCAGGCCCCCTCTACGCCAGCCGGGACGCCCAGGAGGCCGCGCGCGCCCGGAAGACCCGCCGGAAACCCCGGTTCCAAGGCCGATAGGGGTTCATCCTCCCCTCCCCCCCCGCGCGCATTCACGGTTCACTTGCGGGAGAAGAACCCGAGAGCGACGGGCACGGGGTTGCCGTTGACCCGGGGCGGATTTCTCTTGAGGCCGTTCTTTCGGACATAGAGCTGGGCGGAGGCGCCTCCGTCCAGATTCAACGCCCAGCGTATTTCCGCTTTTCCGCTTTTCGCTCCGCCTTCCAGGCCGGCGTATTGAAGCATCACGTCGCGCAGCTCACACCAGTTCATCCCGCCCAGCGGCGAGGCCGTCACCCAAATCACAACGCGTCCCCGGCCGTCCAGCGACAGGATCAGCCGGCCGTCCAGCCGCTTCGAATCCCGAAGGCCCCGCAGGGAGGCGGCGGGCTTTCCCTCCGCGATAAGAAGCGGTCCCGCCTGGACCGCCAACTCCTCGCCTCCGGGCCGGTAATCCTTGTTGCGCCGGATGGCGGGTCTCCCCCCCTTCACCAGGAACACCCCGTTATACAGGGCGTCGCTCGGCCGGCCCCGGAGACTGACAAAGGACCTTCTTCGCTTCCCATCGACGATCAATAAGCCCAAAGGCCGCAGCGCCTTGTCGTAGTACCCGGCGTTGGTGACCACGAGGGCGCCCGATTGCTTGGCAAAATCCGCCGCGGTCGACGCCTTTTGTCCGAAGGTCTCGGACAACAACCCCCGGATGGCGATCTCCTTCGGGTCGACGCGAATAAGGAGCAGATCGAAAGCGGCTTCCCCTTCGACCGGCGTAACGTGGAGGACCCGGCTTTCGATCCCCCCGGCCAGCCCTTGCCAGGCCTCCCCTCTCACGCCGAGTCGGACGCCGCACGGGCGCTCGCCCAGAAAAAATTTCTGGGCGCGTATGACCATATTCAGGATCTCGTCGGACAGCGATTGGGCCGACGCCTCTCCGGCGCGCCCGCCGGACGGCGGCCCGCCGATAGACGGAATGGATAGGAACACAACGATGGCGCAAAGGACCTTCCGGGCGCGGGTCCCGGCGCTCGAACGGTTTGAAAGGGCCGGAGGCATGGAAAGATTTGATCCTTCCGAAATGTGGAATGAACCTTTCAGGCGATCAGACAAACGTTCCTCGGATGCCGTTCTCCCGGGTTCCCGCGTAATGTTATTTTACTCCAACAGGTCTCCCGTGAGGTCCAGAACCTTCCGGAACGCCGTCTTCGGGTCGTCGCAGACTTCCGGATATTTTAGACAAAGCTCCCGGCCGATTTGTTCCAGGGAGCGGCGGCCGTTCATGCGCTGGAGGACATACCGCGCCGCCGCGCCGCGCCGCCGTCTCGAAAATTTGATTCTCGTCCGCCTCGCGCGCCAACTCGACATTGGACCGCTCGCCAATCTGCTCCTCCTCCCGACCATCGCCAGGTTTCCCGACCGTGTCGCTTTTCTGTGGGAAGCCAGTTTCCCGCGGGACAACGTGAGGAAGCAGATCTATCCTTCTTACCGCAAGGGCCGGCGGATCTGGTTCTGCACGCTTCGCTTGTTCCATCTGGTGGGTCTGGGGGCCCTGACCGCCTTCCGGCTGTTGATCCCCGGCCGCCGCGAAAGACCGTTGCGGAAGGTGTAGGACGGGAGTCTCACAAACCGATTCTTCTTATCGCCCGACGGGCGCAAGGCTCCGCATCAGTTTCTTGCGAAAGAGGGCGGCGCCTTCCGGCGCCGCCCTCTTTCACCAAATGACAGTTTTTCGGGGGGGGGGGCAAGGCTTGTCCTGAGTGATGCCGAAGGAAGCGCCCCCGCGCGGGTTCCGCCTTACACCGACGTCACCATCCCATACTCTTCCAACCGTTTATCAAGCCCCTTCAAGACACGCGCGCGCAGCTCGGTCCAGAACTCCGGCGTGATGAATTGCGGGACCTTGATGTGCTCCTGGCGCTCGTACACCCGGGCGGGCAGGACGTAATCCTCGTCCGTGAAGCCCTGCTTCCTCTCCAGGAGCAGTCCGCGCAGGTACGTCCGCATGACCGCGTCCTTGATCTCGGTCTCGGTTGTGGGCACGCCCGTGATGTCCCGGATGGCGTCCAGGAAGAACGAGTCGGGCGTTCCGGCGAACTTGCAGGTGCCGATCAGGTCGTCGCGGGTGTAGTGAATCCCCCGGTTCAGGATGGCGTCCTCCCAGTAGTCCAGGGAGGTTTCCTCCTCGAAGACCAGGAAGAGAAACGTCCGCATGGACATGTGGCCGCCGGCGAGGGCGAAGGGGTAGCCGGGGTTGGTCTCGGGCAGGTAGGCGGGGAGCTCGACCCCCTTGCAGTGCATGGCGTAGCCGGTCTCGCCGAGCGATTCGGACAGCCGCATTACGCCCTGGCCGAGGTCCGGCTCCTGCCCCTCGGCGCACCGGCGGATGAGGTTCATGGTCCCCTCGAAATCGCCGAACCGGATGCCGCCCAGGATCTTCTCTCCCGGCTCGCCCCGGTCGCGCCGCTCGTTGTACTCCATGGCGTAGCCCAGGACGACGCCCAGGCTGATGGAGTCGAACCCCGTGTCGTCGGCCAACTCCACAAGCTCCAGCGTCTGCGCCTGGTCGTAGATGCCGATGTTGGTCGTCATGAGATTGAGGGGCTCGTAATCGAGCTTGACGTGAAACTTTCCGGGCTTCCGCTTGCCGTTTTCCTCGACGGCGTCGTAGACGTTTTTGTGACACGCGATCCCGCACTTGAAGCAGGACTCGTCCTTGACGTAGTAGTTCTCCTCGAAGCTGTCGCGGAATTGTGGGACGGGGTCTTCCGTCCCTTTCGGCATGAAGTTGTTCTCGGGCAGGATGCCGGCCTTGTGCAGAGGCGGATAGTTCCGCCAGGTGCCGCCCCCGCCGTTTTGCTTGCGCTTGTCCCGGTAGTTGCGCGAGCCGTCCCCCCGGGAGACCTCGACGTTGACGATCTTGATGACCGGGGACACCCGGCCCTTGGGATCGGGGGCCTTGGCCGCGATGGCGAGGAGGTTCTTCGACCCCATCAGGTTTCCCATGCCCCCGCGTCCCGCGAAACGGGGCTTCGCTTGGCGCGACTTGATCTGATTCACCGTGCTGCACGCGATCCCGGCGAACCGGTTCCCCCGCCAATTCTCTCCGGAGGCTCCGAGGACGGCGAAGTGCGCGTCGTCATAGTGATCGGCGAACCACAGGATCTTCTCGTGGGTGGTCATCCCCAGAAGCTCGGAGGCGTCGTGCAGGGTGTACGTGCGGGTGTCCCGGTCTCCCTCGATAAGGAGATAGCTCCACTTTTCACACCGGCCCGTGAAGATGACCTCGTCCACGCCGGCGCAGGCCAGCTTGGTGCCGAACTTGCCTGAGACCGCGCTCCACATGGCTGAGGGCAGGCCCGATTTCGAGGTCTTCAAAGGGCTGTAGGCGCTGAAGAACGCCCGCAGGCCCGTCATGACATCCGACCCCGTGAAAAGCCCCAGGTTCATCACGAGGGGGGACTCAGGGGCGTAGGGGTCCTCCACGTCGTAATCCTGAAGCAGCTTGAAGGACCGGCCGATGCCGCCCAGCATGTCCTCGAGGTCCTCGCAGCTCTTGATCTCTTCCCGGAAGCTTCCGGCGCTCAAGTCAGCCCGGCACTGCCGATACCGATGGTCTTGGGGTGTCCGTTCCTCTTTGGTCGAATCGCTCCACACGGCCCGCTTCTCCGTTTCTGGATGGCATTGATAAGACGGACGGGCAAACGCCCGCATCGCGGAGATTGCGATTTCAGCCGGTCCATCCACCCGGAGGGCTGAATGCGGAATCCCCTTTCATCCAGTTTCTTGGAGACGGCGTTTTCTGTCAAGAACCCCGATCGTTTTCGTCCGGCGTCCGGACCGCCCCCGGTCCGATCCGGGCGGCGCCCATCGATAGCGGTTTACGCCTTCCGGCGCCGTGTGTAGGATAGAAATAGCATTCTTTCTCATCGAAGGGGGGCGCGCCATGCCGGAAGGCGCCACTTCCGCCGGCAGCGGCTTGTCGGGGGACGCCGAGACGATTCACGCGACGGAGGAAGCCGCCGGCCGGGCGATGGCCCGGATGGGCGGCGGCCGGGCCGATTGGGCGGTGGTCTTCGCGACGGTTCATCACTTCCCCGCGTTCGGACCGATGCTTGAGACCATCTCCGCCAAGACCGGCGCGGAAAAGATCGTCGGATGCAGCGGGCACGGCGTGCTGACAGAGGAGGGCGAGATCGAGGACGCCCCGGGAATCGCCGTCCTGGCGGTTTCTTCCCCGTCCCTTGAGGTGTTCCCGTTTCTGGAGCGGCCCCTCCACAGCCGGCCCGATGAGGCCGCCCTGGCCATCGCCGGGAAAATCCGGCCGCACCTGCCCCGGTCCGGCCGCCCCGGGAACGCCGCAATCCTCCTCCTGCCCGACACCTACCACCTTCATCCGACCCGTTTTTTCGCATCGCTCGATAGGGAAACCGGAGGGGTCCCGCTGTTCGGCGGGGGGGCCTCGGAGGACGGCTCCCAGGGCCGGACGTATCAGTTCTATGGAAAGAACATCGAATCCAACGCGGTGGTCGGGATGCTCATGACCGGGGCCGTGTCCTTGGACATGCGGATGACGCAGGCGTGCCGCCCACTGGGCGAGCCCCGGGTGGTGACTCGGGCGGAGGAGAACGTTATCTATGAATTGGGGGGCCGGCCGGCCTTGGAGTTGTTCAAAGAGGCGGCGGGCGAGGAATTGGCGGCGAACCTCCGGCGTGCGGTCACGTCGGTTTTCGTGGGCCTGCCCATGCAGCCGGACCAGGACGAGATCGAACGGGGACAATACCTGGTCCGGAACATCATGGGCGTCGATCCCGACTCCGGGGCCATCGCCATCTCCGGCGAAGCCAAAACGGGCCAGCTCCTCACGTTCGCCCTTCGCGAGCCGGCCGGCGCCCGGGAAGACCTGATGCGGATGTCCTCCGACCTTCAGCGGGACCGTCCGGATGCATCCTTCGGCCTCTACTTCAACTGCATGGCGCGCGGCCGCGGCCTCTACGGGGAGCCGGACGTCGATTCCCGCACCCTGAGGGAATCGCTGAAAGGCGTTCCCGTGGCGGGGTTCTTCACGGGGTCGGAAATCGCCCCCATCCAAGGCAAGACGCATCTCCACCAATACTCGGGGATTCTTCTTCTTGTTTCCGACGCCCTTTGAGGACGCCCCGGAGGAATTGCCGAACGGGCGGAGATCCACCAACCGGTTGCCGCGAAAGGAGGATTGTATGGACCAGGCAATCTTCGACCTCTATCACAAGTACCGCCACACGCCGATGGACCGCCGGGCGTTCATCCGCCGCCTGGCCCGGCTCGCCGGGGGAACGGCCTCGGCCGTCGCGATCCTTCCGCTCCTCGAAGGAGACCCCGAGGCCGCCATGGTCTCTCCGGATGACGCCCGGCTTGCGACCCGAACGGTCAAGATCCCCGGCCCGGCGGGTCCGATCAGCGCTTACCGGGCCAGAGCGAAGGCCGCCGGGCGCCAGAAGCTTCCCGCCGTCCTCGTCATCCATGAAAACCGGGGCCTCAACGACCACATCCGGGACGTCGCCCGCCGCGCGGCCCTGGCCGGTTATCACGCCGTCGCGCCCGACCTCCTCTCGCGTAACGGCGGAACGCCCCCCGTTCAAAGCGATGCCATCGCCGCCATCCGGACGCTCAAGCGCCCCGACACCGTCGCGGACCTGAAGGCGGTGCTCGCTGACCTCGAAGGCCGGGCGGACGTCCGGGGCGAGCGCATCGGCGTCGTCGGGTTCTGCTGGGGAGGCGGGATGACCAACCGTCTCGCCACCGCCGCGCCCGGACTCCGGGCCGCCGCCGCGTTCTACGGCCCGGTCCCGCCGCTCTCGGCCGTCCCGAGGATCAAGGCGCACCTGCTCCTCATCTACGCGGAGAAGGACGGGTGGGTCAACCGGGGCGTCCCGGCCTACAAAGCGGCGCTGGACAAGGCGGGGGTGACGTACGAGATGAAGACGTACCCGGGCGTTCAACACGCCTTCCATAACGACACGGCGGCGGCCCGCTACAACGCCGCGGCCGCCAAGGACGCCTGGACGCGGACGCTGGCGTTTTTCGAAAAAAGGTTGAAGTAGGGCGGGCTTCCAGCCCGCCATTGGAAGGCAGCCAAGATGGCCGCCCTACCTTCATTTGGCGAAAGAGGGCGGCCCTTTAGGGCCGCCCTCTTTCGCAAGAAGCAATTTTGTTGGACAAAGACGAATGCCGCATCCCGTCGTAGGAGCAACCACGGACTCACGCGTTAGCGAGCGCCGGGTCACCCGAGCCGTCATTGTGAGTGTGGGTCAACTGGCTCTCGGGAAGAATGTCGCGGTTTCGCGTTACCGCCGGCCACTCATCACTTTCCCCCGTCCCCGACCAGAGAGAACGGCGCCCAGAAGATCGGGTGGGCGTAGGAATAGATGCTCTGTCCCGTGACCCGGTCCACAAACCCCTTCCCGTCGATCAGCCCCAGCATGGCCCGGCGAAGCGACTCGGCCCGCGACGCCTTCCGCCCCCCGGGCTGGCCCCGGAAGAACTCCATCGTCAGTGCTTTGGCCGACGTCGTCTCCACCGGCCAGTTGCTCACCAGCACCGCGCGCGTGCCGGCATAAAAGAACGCCCGGCCCAGCCCTGACACCGCCTCGGCCCCGGCCCCCCGGCCGCTCGCCGTGTTGCAAGCCGACAACACCACCCAGTCGGCATCCAGCCGCAGCCCCAGGATTTCGCCCATCGTGAGCAGGCCGTCCCCCTTCGTCCCACACCTTCGGAGATGAAAGCGCCAACGCCGGTTGTGTCAGACCGTTCAAATCCCCGGGCACTAAGCCGTGCGTCGCGAACACCACCACCCGCCGGTCCGACAGGTCCATGCTCTTCACCTGATGTTCGTTCGCCGCCGCCCCCAGGAACACGTCCTTCGCCAAATCCGCCTTCAGCGCCCGGGCGATGCCGCGGACCTCTTCCGCCGTCTCGGGCAGGCGGGGAAGGCGCGCCAGCTCGCTCGAATCCACGCCCTCCAATGCGGGCGCCGCCCGCAATAAGACCGGGAAACCCCGGACCTTTAGCGTCCTGCCGCCGCGCCCCGAAAGCGAGGCGACCCGCACGACCTGCTTCACCTGGGACGCCGCCTTCGCCTGCGACTCACTGAAATAAGGCTCGCCAAACCCCACAAAGGCACGCCTGTTCGCCCGCGGCGCGGCTGCGCTCCGCAACGTCAGCAGTGAGGCCACCGAGGGAAACCGCGTCACCGTCGCCCGGCGGATCAGCCAGGGTATCGAACGGTAGCTGGAGAACAAAACGCCCTTCTCCCGAGCGAGCTTCGGCGGCCGGTAGGGAACGACCGAGACGCCCCTGCGCTTCAGGCCGCCGGCCCCCGAACGGCCTTTCCCGTCCCCCTTCAATTCCACCGGGTCGGTCGGAAGAAGCGAGAACGGCAATTGCCCCAGCGCGCCGTGCGCAACGATGAGAAGGCTCCTTGCCCCTTCCCAGCCCGCCCTCACGGGCCACAACAAGTCCCGGTAGAGCTTGTAGGCCAGGGCGACGTTGAATTCCGGGATGTCTCCCAGCGTCTTCGCCTTGGGGTCAAGGGACTTCCGGAGCCCGGCCACAACTTCCGCCACCTTCTTCTGATCCAGCGGCGCGGCCGAGAAGGCGACCTTGCCCCGATGCGGGATGGCCCAGACATACGTTCGGTTCCGGCCGACATACGTGGCAATCAAGGCCTCCCCGGTCCGCAGCGCCCCACGGGCCTGCCCCACCGTCGCGGGCTTCGGATTGATCAAGTCGGCGTACTTGGGAAACCGCCGCCCGATCTCCTCCCTCAGGGTGGTCCGCGCACCGCGCAGCTGGCCGATATTGGCCCTCAAGGATTTGATGGCCTTGGGGTTTTGTTTATCGGTCGGGATGCCCAGTGCGTTGGAGAGCAGGGTGTTAAATGCGCTGATCTGTCTTTGGGCGTCCTGCGCCCGCCGGATCAAGTCGGCCAACCCGGGGTCCCGGGCCCCCGCACGGGCGCGGCTGGCCGCCAGGGCTCGCTGGACGTTCCGGCCGCGGGCCACGTCCGCCACACGGAAGGACTCGGCCGCCGCGTCCACCCCCTTCTCGACTTCGAGCGGGGTTCCTCGAATTTTTGATAGCAAATCGATGTAGCTTTCGAGGATCAGTCTGAGCCGCTGGTCCCGCGCCCCGATTGTCGTCCCCTCGTCATCCGCCCGACCGGGATGGCTAATGAGGATGGGGACGGCCTGGGCAAACTCGGAAAGCGCCTTCCTTCGGTCGCCCTTCGCGGCGTACGCCATCCCGAGGAAACCGCGCGCCTCGGCGGTGGTGTAATGGCTTTCGCCCAGAAGACGCGTATTCCGCTCAACGGCGGTCTGGACGATCTCCAATGCCTCGTCGGCTCGGCCGGTCACTACCAGAGCTAGCGCCCAGTTGAGATTGCCGCCCAGCCGCCTCCGATAAGTCTTCGGGTAACCGGCCATGCCCTTCCGGATGATCTCGTACTCTTTCAAGGCCCCCTCCCAGCGGCCCTGCGCCACTAGTGCGTCGGCCAATAAGTTTCGGGCCAAAGCTTGAGAGAAGGATCCCGGGGACGCTCCCGCTGTGCGGAACATATCGAGACTGGCCCGGGCGAGGGTTTCGGCCTCGGCAAAGCGTCCTTCCTCAAAGATGACGCGATTCAAAAACGACACCGTGAAGGCCGTGAACACGGAATTGCGCCCATGAGAGCGCAGCGCGCCGCGCACCGCCTTTCACGCCGCGATCTCAGCTTCAACAAGGCGGCCCTGGCGGCGGAGGTTACCGGACAACCCACGAAGAGCGTCAGAGGCGAAGAGGCTTTGAATCTTAATATCCATGTAACCCTCTATGTCACCCGAGGGCCACTTTCTATAATCGGCCCAGGCCGAAATGGCTTGCCGATGCAGATCCTCCGCTTCCAGCAATCGACCTCGCGAATCCAATACGGCGGCTCGCGAGTGAAATACCATTGATTTCAAAAGCTGTCGAACCCAATCAGCGACCCCACTCCATGCAAAGGTCTCGGCATACAGAGCTTCCATCTTGGCGAGTGCTTCTTCCGCCGCATCCAGATCTCCTAGACGGGCGGCCGTAAGTGGTAATGTCACGAGTTTTGTGTAGAAGTGCAGAGAGGGTTTGTCTCCCACTAGGTGTTAATGCGGTGGAACACGCTGTAGGCGACGCGTTCCAGGGACTCGTTGTTGTTCATGACGGTCATGGGTCTGGTTCTTCGTCTCACCTCCCGAAAGACCCGCTCAATGGGGTTTATCGTGCGCAGGGTGACCCGAAGGGCGGGGGCTCTTGGAAGTGGGCCAACAACGTCTCGAGGTCGCTCTCGATGCACGCCACCGCCTTGGGCTCCCGCCCTCGCCACTGCTTGGCCCATCGCCAAAAGGCGGCGATGGCCGCCCGGCGGCTGTGGGCCTCGTAGATCCTTTGTGCGCCCGAGACCACCGCCTCCTGGTTGCGCTTTCGGACCTTCTTCACGACGTTTTGCATCTTGATTCAGCCGTAAAGCCGTTCTTTCCAGCCGTGAGATCCTATTATACTATTGATATTATTGAGAATATACATAATTTCCAATCTCATTCGAAACCTGCCTTCTGCAGTCCGTAATCAAAATGAAAGCGGATTCGTTAAAACTCCTGCGCATCTCGGCGAGTCCCTGTTGGTAAGCATTCAGTCGTGGGGTGATGATGGCGCCGGGGCCAGCAGCGGTCCGTTGTCCTGTCCGAACGTGGTCGCCCCGACCCAGTGCTTTCGCAATTCGATGGCGGCAGGAGAGTCAAGCGGTTGCGGTACACGGTGTCAAGGGCGGAGTAAAAGTGTACCGGCGTGGCGGCAAGTGTCCCACCTGGTGTGTGAAGAAGGGGGCCCATGGGCCCCCTTCCTGGGTTGTGGCCTCACTCCATTGGGACGGAGTCTTGAGGCTTTGCTTGTTTGTTTGAGCGCCGTTTCCTACTTTGCCTGAGCCGATAGCTTTCGCCGTTCATCTCCAGGATGTGGACGTGATGCGTCAGGCGGTCGAGCAGGGCGCCGGTCAGCCGCTCGGAGCCGAAGATCTCGGTCCACTCGTCGAACGGCAGGTTGCTCGTCGCCAGGATAGAGCCGCGCTCATAGCGCTGGCTGAAGACCTCGAACAGCAGTTCGGCGCCGGTCTTGGACAGGGGCACGAAGCCCAGTTCATCGATGATCAGAAGCTTGTAGGCGGCCAGTTGCTTCTGAAGGCGCTGCAGACGCTTTTCGTCACGCGCTTCGAGCAACCCGTTGACCAGCGCGGCGGCGGGTGTGAAGCCGACGGACAACCCCTTCTGATACGCCGCAAGCCCGAGACCCAGAGCGATGTGGGTCTTGCCTGTGCCGCTGTTGCCCAGGGCAATCACGTTCTCGCGCCGTTCGATGTACTCACACCTCGCCAGTTCCACAACCAGCGTCTTGTTGAGGGAGGGCAGAGCCAGGAAGTCGAAGCGCTCCAGGCTCTTGACCGCCGGGAAGCGCGCCGCCTTGATTCGCCGCTCCACCATCCGGCGCTCCCGGTCAATCAGCTCCAGCTCGGACAGGCGCATCAAAAAACGCACGGGGTCGACCCCCTCGGCGGCGCACTGCCGGGCGACCTTGTCGTATTCCCTCCCGAAGGTGGGCAGCTTGAGCGCCTTGAGGTGATGGGCCAGGAGCACCTGGGGAGTCTCCTTCACGGCCGCACCCCCGTGAGCAGGTCCAGGTACGCCCGGGCGGAGGTTGTCGCAACCCGGGCGCGCGGCAGATAGGGATAGACCTCCAGGTTCAGCCGGGCAGGCCTGCGCTCGATGCGGCACAGCATCAGGTGTTTGAGCGCATCGAAGCCGATGGTTCCCAGCCGCAGGGCATCCCGGACCCCGGCGTCAACTTCCTCCAACCCGAACGTCTCGAGCAGCCGCAGGACCTGGACGTACTCCCGCTTGCCGGCCTTGCCCATGCGCGCTTCAAGCAGCCTGCGCAGCGTGCCGAATGCCTCGGGCAACTCCCACCCGGCCAGGGGCGCCGCCTGATCCAGTGCACCGATCTTCTTCTCAATCAGCGCCAGGTAATGCAGCGGGTTGAAGACCAGGTCCTCCCGCTCGCAGGAGCGCCGGTGACGGGCAATCTCCTCCGTCCCGCAGGTGATGACCACCTCGTGCACGTAGCCCCGAACCAGCACCTCACGGTGGCCGTAAGCCACGGGAACCGAGTAGTCGTTGCCCCCCGGTAGCGCACCAAAGACAGAGAGCTCACCCGCGTACCGCTCTTCTCACAGGCGTCGTACGGCAACGGCGGCAACGGCAAAAGGACCTGCCGGTCCCGCTCAAAGCGCTCGCCGATGCTCTCTCTGTGCCCACGCAGGCGTGCTCCCCACTGGACCGCCCCTGGGTTATTGGACACTCGGGTGAGGGTATTCGACCTCATGCGGCCTCCGCAACTTGAGCGAGTTTTTCCTGCCTTGCCTGGGCCGGCGTTCGGTAGCCGTAGCCCTCGAGAATCCAATGATGGTTGTACAGGTTTTTGAACTCAAGCAGCGCCCACCGCAGTTCCTCTACGGTGGCGAAAGAGCGCACCCACAGGAGATTCTCCTTCAAGATGCGGATAAACCACTCACAGTAGCCATTTCCCTCGGGCGCCCGCACGAAGCTGGGCGAACTGGTCATGCCCAGGTAGGCGATCTCCCGCTGAAAGTCATCGGACAGATAGGCGGGGCCGTGGTCGTGACGAACTTTAAGCCCCTCGGCGACGTCCGCCTCCAAGCCGGCGAAGCGCTCGGCGACCCCCTGCCGGATCGGCTCCAGGGCCTCGAAGCGGTTGCCGCTCTTGGCCGCATGGATCCCCACGCAGTCCAGCGAGCAGTGATCCACCGCCACGAACACCGAGGCCACCCCCTCCTCGGTGGTCACCGTCGTCGTCATGTCCGTGCCCCACATTCGGTCGGGCCGCTCGGTGCGGATGGTCCCGTTGTGGGCCTTGGGACCTCGGGGTTTGCCCACCCGGTGGGGGGCCTGAAGCCCCGCCTCCCGCATCAGGCGACGCACCCGCTCCTTGCTGGTGCGGATGCCCGCGAAGCGCAGCCTCGCCCACACCTTGCGGTAGCCCTCGCCATGGAAGGGAGAGTCCTCCAGGACCTGCCGGATGTGGCCGAGGAGTTCCGCATCGGTGCACGGGCCCACAGGGCCGCGCTTATTGGGCGTGGGGCGTTCATGAACGGGGACCGCCTCTTGCCGCCGTTGCGCGTAGACCGTGGAGCGCGCCAAGCCCCAAAGGGCGCACACCCGCTTCAGGCCGTAGGCTCTGCCCGTGGAGGTTAAGCGGGCCTGACTCATCGCCTCCACCTCCTGCCGGCTAAAGGGCGGCCGGCCTCCAGGCGGTCGATCTTCTCCCGCAGGACCTCGCCCTCCATCGTGAGTTCGCCCACCTTGGCCTTGAGCCGGGCGTTCTCCTCGTCCCGCTCATCCGCCGGGCGGGCTTTGAGCGCCGCCTCGCCCCCGCGAAGGAACGCCTCGCGCCAGGCGGAAAGCCGAGCCGCTGTCGTGCCCAACTCGCGGCAGAGCGTCTCCAGGCTCTCGCCCCGCAAAAGACGCAGGACCGCCTCCCGCTTGCGCCTGGCAGGAGAACCGACCCCGCTCACTGCGATGCCCTGGGGCCTTGGCTCCGTTCGCCCTACGGGCGCCCTCCGCCAAAGCCCCCTCTTGCTTTTGTTCGTTCATCGCGACACCCCTTTCTCCATGAATCATGGATCAATCGAGTGTCCAACAAAACCCTAGAGCGGGGGACCACCGCTTCCGGCACTGCTCCTCCAGGTGGGCATTGAGGGCCTCGAAGCTCTCAATGCGCGGGATGGGAACGAAAAAGTTCCGCCGGACATAGCCCACCAGGTTCTCGACCTTCCCCTTGTCATTCGGCTTGCCCAGACGGCCAAAACGTTCTTTGAACAGGTAGTGGGACTGCAACTCACTAAAGGCCCGGGTGCGCTGACGCTTCCCATCGCCCAGGATGCGCGCCACCGCAAGCTTGGTGTTGTCGTAGAGAATGCTGTGAGAGATACCGCCGATGAAGGCGAAGGCCGCGTTATGACCGGCGCAGAAGGCTTCGGTCCTCTCCGCAGGATAGGCCTTCACGAAACCCATGTCGCTGTGGGGCAAATCGAAGGTGAAAAACGATACCTTCCCCTCCACCCCGGCAATCTCCGCCAGGGCCTCGCCAAAATCCGCCTGGCCATGGCCGGGTGGGTGGACCAGGGGAACGAACATCTCCTGGGACCGCTACCGCCGCTCCCGCACGTAGTCCTTCACGATGCTGTAACCGCCCGTGAAACCGTGCTCGTCGCGCAGCCTCTCGAAGATCCGCTTGGCCGTGTGACGCTGTCTCCTCACACACTTCCGGTCCCCCTCCACGATGTGGTCGATCACACCCATAAACGGATCCAGCTTCGGCCTCGCCCGGGGATGACTCCGCTGATACCCGGGCGGTATCGAAAACCGCAGCATCTTGCGCACCGTGTCCCGGTGCAAACCAAACGCCCGCGCCGCTTCGCGGATGCTCATCCCTTCTACGTGGCAGGCGTGCCGAACCCGTGCGTACAGTTCCACTGAGTACATCCTCCAGCCTCCCTTCAGGTCGTATCCTGCAAACCTGAAGGAAGACCAAAGAGCGGTCCACTTTTAGACCGCCGCCGCCAGAATATCCGACCGCCTCACTGGGACAGTTTTACACCGCCGTTTACATGATTTGAACACTCACGGCCTCGCCACGCGTGGTGCCGCTTGACGGCCCTTGCGCACTGCATCTTGCACGGCCCTCACGTCGATTGGTGCTTTTCGACTCAGTCAACGGCAGACACACGCTACATTACGGAGGAGGAACAAATATGACGGATGAAAACGGGGTGTTCGACACACCGAGTTTTGAAGAAAAATCGTTGTGGGACAAAATCAAGTCAGTAGCAAAAAAGGCAGGAAAAGAGGTTATCAAGTTAGTCTTAACGCTCTACTATTGTTTGAGAGATGAAGATACGCTTGCATGGGCGAGAGCGACCATAATAGGGGCTCTCATTTATTTTATTAGTCCTTTGGACGCGGTTCCCGATTTCTTGCCCGGCGGTTTCGTTGATGACCTCGCCGTGCTGGGCGCGGCAGCGGCAATGGTCGCCGCACACATAAAACCAGAACATCGTGCTCGTGCTCAGGAATGGGTCGACGAGACATTCGGACCTGATGAATAGCTGCCCGCTTCGGCCTTCATGTGGCCATGTCGCCTTGTAAAGACGTATACACGCTGCCTTTTGCCCCGCCCACCCCGATTGGCGAAATTCCGCCTGCATCCGGCGCATGTCGATGGCGGTCAAGAACCGTCCGAAAATGGCGCACTCGGTAGATGAGTGACGTCAGGTTCTTCCTCCGGCTGTGAGTGCTTTCTACGCCTGCCCTTCGGCCTCGATCTATCCGTGCGGCTCGTCCGCGTTCGCGACCAGTCGGCGGACGACCGCGAGCGCTCTGGCGAGCAAGTCGCCGCGCCATGCGCGACTGGCGGCGATGCGAAGCGGTAACCTAATTACAATGGCTCCATGCGCGCGCGGTAACGTGTGCAACCGTACCAGCTGCGTGCCGAACCTCGGTTGCCAGCACGATGAAGTCCGGGACTGTGTGGACACCTTTCGGACGCCAGGGGATCAGGTCATTGAACGCGACTCAAGGCTCATTCCGCGCCGGCGAGGGTGAAGGTCGTAACGCCGGAGCAGGTCCTTCAGCCTGAGCAGGACCGGGTCCTGTCTGATCGTCTTCATTTCGTCCGTCTTTCCCTCTGGGTTCATCCTTTTCCTTCCAACTGCCGTGTCCCCGGTTTTTTTTTGCCGCACGCCCGCGCATTCCACCGCGGATGTGCGCAGGAATGCCAGCCAAGTGTAGGTCATGCACGATCGATACCCATGGGCAAGCACAAACCTCCTCCTTATGTTCCTTCCCATGACAACGCCCGACACCCACTCCGAGCTGCCCCTGGACGAGCGCCTGCGCCGGACGCGGGGAAGAAGAAAGACCCCGGACTTGGGCGGCCCTTCTACAGGGACCAGGTGCTCGGGCCATGACCGCGAAGGTGATCCTGGTCGTGGAGATGCCCGTCCTCGAGGTCACGGAGCCAGGCGTAGCGGCCGGTCCTGGTCGCCCAGTCGAACCGATCGCCGCCCTCTTTCGGGAGCTCGTACCCGCCAAAGGCGGACCAGTCCCGATAGCGGAGCCCCCGCCACAGGGCGCACGCGAGAGCGGCAAGAATGGTCCATATCACCGCCCAGAACCAGATGGCCCCCAGGAAGCGGGCACCGATCGCGATGACGACGGAAAAGACGGTGACGGCAAGGGCGAGTGCGATCCCGCCGAGGACGAAGGCCCGGGCGCGCCAGCTGCCGGATGGATTGGCGTCGGTCATGGTTCGTTCCTCCGGGGTTGGGGTTCAGGAGATCGCGGGTGCCGGCCTCTCCGGTCCAAGAGTCCCTGCACCCGGACCTCCGCCTTCCCCGGCCTCTCCCCGGAGTCCATGCGCCCGCCCGGGGCATAAACACCCCGGTGTTTTGTAAGAGGAGGGCTTCATCATGTTCGGCAACGCAACGCTCAGGGGCGGCCAGACCCTGGCCCACGACGTCCACATGTGGGGCCAGCTGGTCAGGTGGGGGCTTTTCGGCATCGCCCTGACCGTCGTCCTGGTCCCGGCCGCGGCCCTGTTCCGCACAACCACCGCCCATGAATGGCGCCTCGTGGGCACCGGGACCCTCGCCCAGGCCAAGCTCGTGCTCGGATACCCCCGGCACTCCCTCCAGGCGTACGAGTGGCGAGAGGGCCAAAAAACGGCCCTGAGGATCGTCGACATCGCTAGGGACCCCAGGATCGAGCGGATCCGGAAACGCCTCCTCCATACGGTATACGCCAGGGCGTGGCTCGGCCTCTGGATCGGAGTGGGGGGCGCGGTCCTCTGTACGGTCCTGTTCTCGGTCCTGGGAAGGCGCCTGGACCGCGCCCAACGGGTCCGCGGCGCGGAAATGACGACGGCCCGGGAGCTGAGAAGGCGCGTGCAGCCCGTGTCCGCGCGCTTGGCCGAGGCCCTGTTCCCCGCCGCGCGCCGGGCCTCCTGCCGCATCGCCGGGATCCCCTGGCCAGAACGCGCCGAGACCCAGCACACCATCGTCTCCGGCACCACGGGCTCGGGCAAGACCGTCCTGATCTCCGACCTCGTCGCCCGGCTCCGCGCCCGGGGCGAGCGCTGCATCCTCTACGACAAGATGGGGAGCTATACCCGCTCCTTCTTCGATCCCGCCCGCGACGTGCTGATGAACCCCCTCGATGCCCGGGCGCCCCGCTGGTCGCCCTTCTTCGAGGCCAGGACCCCCCGGGACTTCGACATGATGGCCGCCGCCCTCATCCCCCAGCAGAAGGACACGGTGGACCCCTTCTGGGTCACGGCCGCCAGGCAGCTGTTCTCCAACGGCGCGGGCGTGCTCTGGAAGCAGGGGGTGACCGAAAACCGGGTGCTGGTCGACCACCTGCTCAAGACCGACCTGACGGCCCTGGCCCGGGCCATGGAGGGCACGGTGGCCCAGTCCATCGTGGACCCCGAAAACCCCAAGACCGCGCTCTCGGTCCGGGCCATGCTGACCGCGCACCTGGGAGCGCTCGAGTTCCTGCCCGATACGGGAGAGCCCTTCTCGATCCGGGACTGGGTGGGCCAAGAGGACGGGACCGGGTTCCTGTTCCTGACCTCCCGGGGCGACCAGCACGCGAGCCTGAGAGGGCTCATCTCTACCTGGCTCGAGATCGCGGTGAACGCGCTCCTTTCCCTCCATCAGGACGATGCGCGCCGGGTCTGGGTAGTCCTGGACGAGCTGCCCACCCTTCACCAGGTGCCGAGCCTCCAGCCGGGGCTGGCCGAGTCCCGCCAGTTCGGAGGATGCTTCGTGCTCGGGATCCAGGTGATCTCGGCCCTGCGCGACCTCTACGGAAAAAACGGGGCGGAGACGATATCCGGGCTGTGCGGTACCCGTGTGGTCCTGGCCGCGCCCGACCAGGAGACGGCCCGGTGGTCGGCCGAAAGCCTGGGGCGGGGCGAGGTCGAGGAGTATTCCCACGGGATGAGCTACGGGGCCAGCGTCATGCGCGACGGGGTCTCGCTGACCCAGCGTCGTGAGATGCGTTCCCTGGCCCTGCCGTCGGAGATCATGCGGCTCGAGAACCTGCAGGGGTATCTGAAGTTCCCGGGACCCTGGCCCGTGGCCCGGATCGGACTCGACTACGTGAAGAGGCCCAAGGCGGCCGAGCGCTTCGTGCCCAGGGAGGAAGGGCCTTCGGAGCAAGGCGGTTGGGTCTCCGATGTGACCGGGGCCGATTCCGGAAGCGGGCGCGACACCGATGCCCCGGCGCCGGGCGATGCCGGGAACGAAAGCGAGCATGGCGATACGGGCGTGGCGAGTTCGGCGGCCGAATGGACCGGCGATCAACCCGAGCTCGGTCTCGAGCCGGCCCCGGCCGAATGCCGCGCGGTGGAAGCGGAAGGCGCGGAAATGCCCGAGGTCCCGGTTGCCGGTTCCGGCGGCCGGGATTCCGCTCTTTCCGGGCAACGGAATGACCCCGCGGCCGATCCGGATGAACCCGAGGACAGCGGTACCGGCGGCGCGGACGAGCGCTGTCCGGCCGACTGGCTGTGATGGTCGTCTCGATCGGCGCCGTCGCGTCCTCTGCCCAGGGCATCTCCTATTACGAGAGGGACGGCTACTACGCCAGGGACGACCCGGCCCACAGGGACGCAAGCGCCTGGACCGGCAAGGGCGCGGAGGACCTCGGCCTCTCCGGCCCGGTCGATCCGGACCTCTTCAAGGCGGTGCTGGAGGGCAAGGTACTCGACGGGACCGGCCGGCAACTCGGACGCGGGGGACCCGATGGGGTCCTGCAGCACCGGCCCGGACGCGATCTCACCTTCTCGGCTCCCAAATCCGTCTCGCTCGCCGCGCTGATCGGCGGCGACGGGCGCGTGGTCGACGCCCACGACCGGGCGGTGAAGCGCTCGCTGGCCTGGATCGAGGGCAACGCCGCCGAGACCCGGTTGAAGGACCCGGAGACCAGCCGCATGGTCCGGGCCGGGGACCAGAAGACGGTGGCCGCGACCTTCCGGCACGACGCCTCGCGCAATCTCGATCCCCAGCTCCACACCCACGCGGTCCTCGCCAACATGGTCCAGGGCGGGGACGGCAAGTGGCGGACCATGGCCAACGAGGCGCTCTACCGCCGCCAGAAGCTGATTGGCATCATCTACCGGAGCGAACTCGCGCGGGAGTTGGGCAAGCTCGGTTACGGCATCGAGAAGAGCCATGCCGACGGACGCTTCGAGATCGCCGGGGTCCCGAGGAAGGTCATCGAGGCGTTCTCGACCCGGCGGGCGGAGATCGAGGCGGCGATGGCCGAGCGGGGCATGAGCGGCACCGCCGAGAACCAGCGCCTCGCCGAGCGCGCGGCGCTGATGACCCGGGCCCACAAGCGCGAGGTCGACAAGGCGACGCTCAAGGCAAGCTGGGAGAAGCAGGCCGCCGGCCTGGGATTCGATGCGCGGGCGCTTGTCGCCGGGGCCGTGGTGAGGGAAGCCGGCAGGGACTCCGGCCGGGAGAACGCTCCCGAACGGGATGTCGATCCCGCTCCGGCGGATGCCGTCGGGTCTTCCGCCGCCATCGCGGAAACCGACCCAACGCGGCGGGAACCGGCAACGAAGGAGCCGGCGGCCGAGGCCGCGGAATGGGCGATGGCGCATCTCGCCGAACGCGAGGCGGTGTTCTCGCGCGCCGATCTGCTCGCCGCCGCCCTCGCCTGGATGCCCGGCGCCGTCTCGGTCGAGGCCGCGGAAAAAGCCGTCGGCGCCCTCGAAGGCGAAGGACGGCTCCATTGCGCCCCGGCGCTCATGGGCGGCGACGGCATGACCACCGATAAGGCGCTCGCCGGCGAGCGCGAGACCATCGCCCTGATGCAAGGCGGACAGGACAGAAGCCCGGTGGTGATGCGAAGCTGGATGGCGAGCGCGCGGCTGCACAAGGGACCGCTCACCGAGGGGCAGAAGCAGGCCGTCAAGCTGATCCTGTCTTCGAAGGACCGCGTCGTCGGCGTGCAGGGCTATGCCGGCACCGGCAAGACCACCATGCTGCGGCGCGCCAACGCCCTTGCCGGCAAGAACGGCTACCGCATGATGGGACTGGCGCCGTCGGCCTCGGCGGTCAAGACGCTCGGGACGGAAGCCGGGATCGAAAGCGAGACGTTGCAATTGTTCCTCGCGCGGAACGCCGGCATCGCCGAGGGCCGTCTTACGGCCAAGGGCGCGCGGGAGATGCGCGCCGCCTGGCGGAAGACCGTGCTGGTGGTGGACGAGGGCTCGCTCGCCTCCACCGTCCAGGCCCGCGATCTGCTCAGGATCGCGAACGCGCTCCGCGTCCCCCGCGTGGTCCTGGTCGGCGACGAGAAACAGCTCGACGCTGTCGACGCCGGCAAACCCTTTGCGCAGTTGTAGCGGGCAGGCATGAAGACCGCGGTGATGGACGAGATCCTGCGCCAGCGCGACCCGGAACTGAAGGCGGCCGTGAAGGCGAGCCTCGCCGGCGAGATCGGCAAGGCCTTCGAGAAGCTCGGCCCCAACGTAGCCGAGGTCCAGGCCGACAACATCGCGGGCGCGGTGGCGGCGCGCTGGCTCAAGCTGTCCCCCGAGGCGAGAGAGAACACCGGCGTCATGGCGCCGAGCCATGAGCTTCGCCGGGAGATCAACGGTCATATCCGGGAGCGCCTCGCGCGCGATGGCAGGATCCACGGCCCCGCCTTCACGGGCGAGCGGCTGGTCTCCCACGGCTACACGAACGCCGAGAAATCGCTCGCGACCAACTACGCCGAGGGCGATATCGTCGCCTTCCACCGCCCCTACAAGACGCTCGGAATCGACAAGGGCGACGAGCGCCGGGTCGCCGACGTGGATCACAAGAGCCATACGGTGATACTCGAAGGCGGGGACGGCAGGACCGTTCCGTGGAAGCCGGGCCGGATCGCCGGGCGGACAGGCGGCGCCGAGGTCTACCGAGCCGAGGGCATCGAGCTTCGCGCCGGAGACCGCATCCGCTGGACCCGCAACGACAAGGGCCTCGGCCTCGTCAACAGCCGCACCGCCGAGGTGGCGAGCGTGAAGGACGGCCGTGTGACCTTCCGTCTGGAAGACGGGCGCGTGCTCGACATGAAGGCGGGCGATCCCCAGCTGCACCATCTCGACCATGCCTGGGCCTCGACCGTGCATGCCTTTCAGGGCCGGACGGTGGACAACGTGATCGCGGCGATGGAGGCCAATCACCCCCACCTCACCACGCAGAAGAGCTTCTATGTGGAGATCAGCCGCGCCCGCGACCGGGCCGAGCTGGTGACGGACGATGCGGCGCGGCTGCGCGAGCAGCTCGAAACGGCCACAGGCGAGCGCATATCGGCGCTGGAGGGGATCGGAGAGGCGGCGCGGGACGCGCCGGCAAAGGGCATGGAAGCGGCTGCGAACGCGGGACGGACGGCGGATCGGGAGGCTGAAGCCACCCGGGATACGGACCGCGGCAGGAGCGAGGCGGCCGGGAAAGAGACCGAGCCGGCCGTGAAGGACCGGGAGCCGGCTACGCCGGATCGTGGGAAACGGGTCGAGATGGACTTGGGCCTTTGAGAGCGAGGTCTGCGCTCGCTGAAGCCAGGACCGATCCAACAGGACGACAAGCTCGTCGAGGCCTTCGGCGCCATCCACAACCGGCTGGGACCGGGCTCCATCCACCTCAAGGCTGGTGGCGAAAGCCCTAAACCGCCCATCGAAACGGGGAGTAACTCCAGGACCCGCGCTGCTTCGTGTAGTGCTTTTGCGTTACGCGAAGCCAAGCAGCGTGGGAGGCGGAAGACGGTCTGCACCTGATCATGGGTTGCCAAAAAGCTCTGCGTCATAATCCTCTCGCGTCGTCTGGTCGGACGATGCGAGACTTCAGCCTTGTTGTTCAGGCCTTTGTGGCTGAAGTGCTCAATCCTCGGGGTGAGTATCTTGAGGGCCGCGCCGTAGCTGCGCAGCTTGTCGGACAGTTAAATCTTAAATTTCTAAACCGAAGGATCGAGGAGAGTGCATTGTTAAGCCTACTGACGAGCCAACCAACGCCCGTATGCCTCTTCCGCCTTCCAGTCCTCCTGGACAAGGTAGTTGTGAAGTTCCGGATGCGCAGTCACCAAGGCCTCCAGCTTCTCTTTCGCTTGACCTGCTCGAGGAGGAGAGGAATCATCCCAAATGCACACTGCGGCACGATACGAAGCCGCTGCCAACTCGAATTCCTCTTGCTGCACCAGTAATTCAGCAATCCAGTATCTAATGTAGCCCTTGTTGAGGCGGTCCATACGAGTACGGCCCTCTTCGAGCAACTGAGCCGACTTTACATAGCAAACTAGAGCCTCATCCAAGCGACTAGTCAGGAAGAGACATCGGCCAATGTTCCCGTAGAACTGTGCTCCCTTGCCCTGAACTCGCTCGCCCGGTGTAACCACCGTCTCCAACGACTCGCCTTCAAGGAAACTCTCGACCGCTTCCGGCACGCGTCCTGCATCCCGCCGAGACAGGGCCAGATTGTGCGTCGTCGAGAACCCTGTATCGACGGACGTACGTTCCTTCAGTCGCTCGCCCTTCTCGCCCCATCGAATAGCCGAGTCGTATTTGCTGGTATACCAGTCCGCATAGCACCGGAGCTGACATAGCAAGATGAACTGCGAGCTCTTGCCTGGGATCGCAGCTTCATACTGTGTCAAGAGATCCTCAGAGGTGTCGTGTCCGCTCTGAATCATTTGAGTGAGGCACTCTTCGAAGACGGCATCGAAATCCTTGTATGAAGAACACGCCTCCGCCCAGTCGCATTCGCCGAGAAGACGTATCGTAAGCCGGACCATTTCTTCTGAGTAGCCCCGGTTGACCAGCGGGAGTGCGATTTCAGCGATGGTAGAAGTTGCTTCTTCAAAGCGCCTAAATGTGATCTGCAGTTCAGCTTTTCGCGTCCAATGTTCCAGGATGTCGTACGATGGTTCCTGTGGAAGAAGGCTCTTGAAGCGACCGATCATCTGGTCCAAGAAGTCAAGGATCGCGCCAACGTACTTCTCACGATCCTTCTTCGGAAAACTAGTCCTGATAAACTCGCGAATGATCGGGTGTAGCCCAAGCAAAGGCTCCCCCTCCGGCTGCGTCCGTGTCTCTATCAGATGAAAGGACCGCAGTGCCTTCAGCGCTCGATTCACTCGATTCGCGTTGACGCCGGGAAGCAGGTCTAGCAGGTGACTCGCGGGTTCTGGTCGGTCCAATTCGGCCATTGTACGAAGCACGTTGCGTTGCTGGTCGTTCAACATGCCCCAGATGGTCCTCGTCGTATCTGGAAGCGTCGCCCCGCCCTGCTTAATCAGGTCCAAGGCCCCGCGAAGTCCATCCTCATGCTGAACTGCTTGCATCGCGATCAGGTTCACCCACAAGGGATGCCCATCAGTCGTTCGATGCAGTTCCTGCACCAGATGGTGATCCTTCTCAAGGGCTCTACGGGCTATGATCAGCTCCCTGGTTTCATCCTCCGTAAGCCCGGTTAGGGGCACCCTTACGGCCCTTGACTCATCAACTCGAACGTCGGGTCGGCAGGTGAAAAGGAAGAGGCTTTCATGACTGCGTGCTTGGCCCTCTGAGATGAGGACGTCAAGTCCTCTTACAGGCTCGAGCGTCTCGAGATCGACGTACTGGTCTACGTTGTCGAAGACGAGAAGGGCCTTCCGGTCCTGGAGCACGTGAAACAGCACACCGATCACCGCTCTGATATCGGTAACCTCGATCTGGCTGGCGTCTATTGCCCCATCGCTCAAACGCTCGATAAGGCGAAGGATCTGCGTGATCAGTCGATCACTTTCTTCTCGGCAGTCTCTCCAGTCCCAGAACTCAAAACGACCGCCCGCGGCCATGGCCTGCTGTTGCAGAAACCGTCCAGTAAGCGCTGACTTTCCCTGCCCTCCCAGCCCTGTGATAAAAGCCACAGGCGTGATTGAGGAAGCCAGAATGCTCAGTTCTTGATCTCGGCCGACCCAGGGGGTAACAAACAACGGTCTATCTGAATCGGCCGAGGCTTGCTGCGGCATCGCAAAATTCATCTCGATGCGTACTTGGCGCCGTCCAGCGCCTCCACCGGCGTCCTCTTTGACGACGGTAGTCATATGTGGCCCTCTGGTCGGGCCAGAAGTTGCTGGGTAACTAGGTTTCAGTTGTTCGTAGATATCAGAGAGTATGGAGCAACAGTCGATATCTCGGTACAGCGACACTCTCCCCCGACCAATTCCCGGCGCGAGTACAGAGAGTACCCGCTCGTTCGACGCCTCGATGGTCGCTGTGTCTTCTTCATGAAACGCCCACATGATCTCTGGATTGCTCTCCGAATCTGATAGTAATTCCACAAGAGTCTGCGTAATCACGTCATCCCAACCGCTATATCCAATAACGACCAGGGTCGATGCCTCGACCACTCGCGCGAGCGACCTTCCAAGCTGCGGCCGCGGTTGAACCAACTGCTGCGGCGTGTGAAGCGTGTCAGAGCCCTGCCAATACCCATGGAGGTGGACGATATGAGTACCTTCTGCAACCGTCTGCCCCAGTTTCCCGTCGTCGTGGAGCACAGTTCTGTAGAATCGCCCACCGTGCTTCGACACACTTGGACCGCCCCTGGGTTATTGGACACTCGGGTGAGGGTATTCGACCTCATGCGGCCTCCGCAACTTGAGCGAGTTTTTCCTGCCTTGCCTGGGCCGGCGTTCGGTAGCCGTAGCCCTCGAGAATCCAATGATGGTTGTACAGGTTCTTGAACTCAAGCAGCGCCCACCGCAGTTCCTCTACGGTGGCGAAAGAGCGCACCCACAGGAGATTCTCCTTCAAGATGCGGATGAACCACTCACAGTAGCCATTTCCCTCGGGCGCCCGCACGAAGCTGGGCGAACTGGTCATGCCCAGGTAGGCGATCTCCCGCTGAAAGTCATCGGACAGATAGGCGGGGCCGTGGTCGTGACGAACTTTAAGCCCCTCGGCGACGTCCGCCTCCAAGCCGGCGAAGCGCTCGGCGACCCCCTGCCGGATCGGCTCCAGGGCCTCGAAGCGGTTGCCGCTCTTGGCCGCATGGATCCCCACGCAGTCCACCGAGCAGTGATCCACCGCCACGAACACCGAGGCCATCCCCTCCTCGGTGGTCACCGTCGTCGTCATGTCCGTGCCCCACATTCGGTCGGGCCGCTCGGTGCGGATGGTCCCGTTGTGGGCCTTGGGACCTCGGGGTTTGCCCACCCGGTGGGGGGCCTGAAGCCCCGCCTCCCGCATCAGGCGACGCATCCGCTCCTTGCTGGTGCGGATGCCCGCGAAGCGCAGCCTCGCCCACACCTTGCGGTAGCCCTCGCCATGGAAGGGAGAGTCCTCCAGGACCTGCCGGATGTGGCCGAGGAGTTCCGCATCGGTGCACGGGCCCACAGGGCCGCGCTTATGGGGCGTGGGGCGTTCATGAACGGGGACCGCCTCTCGCCGCCGTTGCGCGTAGACCGTGGAGCGCGCCAAGCCCCAAAGGGCGCACACCCGCTTCAGGCCGTAGGCTCTGCCCGTGGAGGTGAAGCGGGCCTGACTCATCGCCTCCACCTCCTGCCGGCTAAAGGGCGGCCGGCCTCCAGGCGGTCGATCTTCTCCCGCAGGACCTCGCCCTCCATCGTGAGTTCGCCCACCTTGGCCTTGAGCCGGGCGTTCTCCTCGTCCCGCTCATCCGCCGGGCGGGCTTTGAGCGCCGCCTCGCCCCCGCGAAGGAACGCCTCGCGCCAGGCGGAAAGCCGAGCCGCTGTCGTGCCCAACTCGCGGCAGAGCGTCTCCAGGCTCTCGCCCCGCAAAAGACGCAGGACCGCCTCCCGCTTGCGCTGGCAGGAGAACCGACCCCGCTCACTGCGATGCCCTGGGGCCTTGGCTCCGTTCGCCCTGCGGGCGCCCTCCGCCAAAGCCCCCTCTTGCTTTTGTTCGTTCATCGCGACACCCCTTTCTCCATGAATCATGGATCAATCGAGTGTCCAACAAAACCCTAGAGCGGGGGACACTGACCTCGATCAAAGGATCGAAGTTTGTCGTCAACACAACTCCTCCAAACGTATCCCAGAAAGTTACCAACAGATTTCCGAGGAGATCCACAGCACGTGGCAAGACCCAAGCATCAACTTCACCCTCTAGGGTTTTGCAGATGGCAGAGTCCGCATCATGTGGCGACTTCATGGGAAGGCAAGAAGGCCAATTGTTGGCGTCCAAGGCTTGCCACACGGCAGCTCTGACGATTCTATTCACGACATCTTGCCCTCTTCGCCCATGCAAGAACTCGAAGGCTCTCCGGTACCAATTCGCCGCCTCTCCCTTGAGGCTCTGATCAAATTCAGTTTCGGCGTCGCTACACTCGAACTCACGACGGATGAGGTCAATCATGCCGGAGACACCCGGCACGCCGTGCCCTCCCACATGATCCGGAAGCGATAGCGGCGAACCTACAAGGAACGTGACGGCCCTGTCTCTCCTATCAGAGGCATTGCAGAGCCGATCAACGAGAGCCGCCGAATCGTAGTACTTGTAATTCATCTTCGAAACCTTATCCGGATCGTGCGTGAAAGGAGTTCCGACTAGTTTCATAAGGTGTTATGATTCAATTAGTTAGAATGGATCATCCTGAGAACCAGACGGTGACAGAATATAATCACAAAGCGCTTGGTTTTCAAACTACCGCCGGCGCCGTGATCGGCCACCACACGCAGTTAGGTACCGTTCCTGCTACCTACCAGCCCGGGGGAATCTAGAGGACACCATCCATATATATATGCTTATGCTCTCTTTTTCGTCCTGTTATATGAATAGGGAATTATAAAGGTTTTGACACCAATTGGGTGAGTTGTTGGACCACCAGGGGAAAGAGATCCTGGTGGCGGTGATTGTAGCGGAATTCCATCTCCTTCCGGTAGAGGGGGAATCGCTCCTTGGACACGCCATGATGTTTGATGAGCCTCTGCTTGGCGTAGGCCCAAAAGCCTTCCAGGCCGTTGACGTGCACTTTGCCCCGACTGAAGCGCCGATCATGATCCACCCGCAGGTGGCGATAGCCGCAGAACATCAGGGCGTCATAGACGCTGGTAGCGGTCGGTGTAGACCACGCTGCCCCGATGGACCAGCTTCACGGTGGAGGCCAAAAGGGTCCGGGCCTTGACATTGCCGACCGCCTCCACCTTCACCCGGCCACCCCGCTCCAAAATACCGAAAACAGGGACTTTACCCGCTGCGCCTCGGCCTCTCTTCCCCTTGCGCCTGCCCCCGAAGTAGGCCTCGTCCGCCTCCACCTCCCCTCGAAGAAGCTCCTGTCCCCCCGGCGTTCCGGCCACAAGACTGCGCCTGAGCGTCGTCACAGCCCTGAGCGCCGTCGGATAGCTCACGGCGAGTTGCTGGGCCATCTTGCGGGCCGCGACCTCCAGCTCAAAGAGCTTCACCACCCAAAGCCACTGCCGGGCCGAGAGGCGAAGCTGGCCCAGCCAGCGGCCCGTGAACGGCCCGAAGGTGTACCGACACCCAGCGCAGCGAAACCGCCCTTTCGTGCCCACAACGTAGCATTTTCGACCCTCACAACGAGGGCAGATTTTACGCCCGTTTTTCTGACACGCCCTGAGCAAATGGCGTCTCGCTGTAACCTCCGTTTTTACAAGCCCTTCAAAGCTCTTTACGTCCACGACACCAGCCTAATCCGGTGTCATAGCTTTTACAATCCCCTGTGAATAAAGCTACCCTGACCTTTTATCTTGTTTCTGAGTTGGTAGGAAGGGGTAGGCTGTCTTCGGTATCTAGGTCCTTGAAGTCTGTGGGGATGAGAAGGGGGCGGGAGACCGTCGTGACCTGGGTCGGTTGAGACCGTGGGGCAGCTGGGCTCCCCGCTCTTGTGTCTCCGCAACCCGAACAGTCGCCTGGGCCATGGTGAGCCCGAATGTAAAAGGAAGGGTTTGGGAGATGAAGTCTGAGCCAGTCTACGTGGGAATTGATGTCTGCAAAAGTCGTCTGGATGTACACGTGTTGCCCTGTGGAGAGGTCTGGTCTTTCGGTCATGACCTAGCGGGTCTGGAGGACCTGATGGGCCGGCTCAAGAGCCTGCCTGTGGGGGTTGTGGTTTTGGAGGCCACGGGGAAGGTGGAAGTATTTGCTGCTGCCACGTTGTCGAACGCAGGTCTTCCGGTAGCGGTGGTGAATCCTCGGCAGATTCGGGACTTTGCCCGGGCGACGGGTCGGTTGGCCAAGACGGACCGCATTGACGCCGCAGTCATTGCACGATTTGGCGAGGCGGTGAAGCCGGCCGTTCGGACGGTGACCGATGCATTAAGCCGTCTGCTGGCCGAGCTGATTGCCCGACGGCGCCAGCTAGGCGGGATGATCACAGCGGAGAAAAACCGCCTGAGCCGGACCCAGGACAGGGCCCTTCGGGCGAGCGTCCGGTCGCACATCAATTGGTTGCAGAAGGCCCTTGCGGACCTGGACGTGCAAATGACCACAATCATCCGCAACAGTCCCATTTGGCGGGAGAAGGAAGATTTGCTGCGATCGGTTCCGGGCATCGGCCAGGTGGTCTCCCGAACCCTCATAGCTGAGCTTCCCGAGTTGGGGCACCTTTGCCGAAAGGAGGTCGCCAGCCTGGTGGGAGTAGCTCCCATCAATCGAGACAGTGGGAGCCTGCGGGGTCGCCGAAGTGTTTGAGGAGGTCGGTCGACAGTCCGTCGCGCCCTGTAGTTGGCGGCCTTGGTGGCGACGCGAAGGAACGTGGTGATTCGCCGTTTTTACCAGCGCCTTAGGTCAGCTGGAAAATCTCCGAAGGTCGCCCTGGTAGCATGCATGCGAAAGTTGCTCGTCATCCTCAATGCCATGGTTCGAACCGGGCAACCATGGCAGCCCAGTGCGATAGTGGCTTAACATCGAAGACAGTCGCTGCCCCCTTCAAACGAGTCCAGTTGATAAAGGAGTATTCCTGGATTTTCGGAAGGAGGGGAAGGCTGGCCAGGAAGCGGTTTACAGCGGAACAGATCGTCATCAAGCTGCGAGAGGCGGAAGTGGCCCAGTCCCAGGGGAAGACGGTGGTCCAGGTGTGCAAGCCGGTCGGGGTAACCGAGCAGACCGACTACCGGTGGAGGAAGGAGTACGGGGGTCTGAGGATGGATCAGGCCAAGCGTCTGAAGTCGCTGGACAAGGAGAATGGCCGGCTGAAGAAGCTGGTGGCGGACCTGTCGCTGGACAACCAGATTTTGAAGGAAGTCTCCTCGGGAAACTTCCAGGCGCCGGCGAAGCGGAGAGGATCCGTGGTATGGGTCAGAGAGCGGTTCGGGCCTGAGCGAGTCTGTGAGCGTCGGGCCTGCCGCGTGTTGGGACAGGCCAGATCCACCCAGCGAAGAGTCCGACAGATTCCCCAAGGAAGAGGCACAACTGGTGATCCGGATGCTGGAGTTGGCCAGTCAGTATAGCCGTGTATGGACGCCCCCGTGAATGCAAGCGTTTTCTTCGGACAGTTTGGAGCAATGTGGTCAGGTGCAGTCGTGTATCCGGCCTTCTGATGCGGCGGGTCACACGCTGCGGGCCCGTATGGAGATGCGCGGACCAGGTCCAAATCGGCACGGCGAGCTCGAGGGCTCTTGGCCATACCCTGGTTTTCCCGATCCCGTCGCGTTGACCGTTGTCCCTTACCCGTCCTCCGACCTGCTCACATTCCCGACGTCATCCGCGCGCCTGTCGCTCAGACGGCCGGCGCCGGCTCCCGATAGACCGCTTTCTTCGTCATCAACGCCCAGGCAGTCCGCGCCATTCGATTCGGCAGCGCCACCGCGACCAGCATCCGAGCCAGCCATGAGCCTGCCGGCGCACCGCGCCGGGCCGCCCAACGCACCACCACCATCGCGCCCGTGATCAACAGCCGCCTGACATCGCGCTGGCCCGTCTTCGATATCTTGCCCAGCCGCGGCTTGCCTCCGGTGGAGTTCTGCCGCGGGACAAGCCCGAGCCAGGCCGAGAAGTCACGGCCGCGCCGGAAGCTCTCCATCGGCGGCGCGAAGGCCTGGATAGCCATCGCACTGATCGACCCGATCCCCGGGATGGTCATCAGGCGCCTCGTCTCTTCGTCCTGGCGCGCACTCGTGCGGAGTTGCTTGTCCAACTCCCGAATCTTCTCGTTCAGGCCGGCAATCTGATCGAGCAGAACACCGCCCAGCTCGCGGACCGCCTCGGGCAGCCCCGAGCCCGGCTCTGCAAGGGCCAACGCCAGCCGGCCGACATAAGCCGGTCCCTGCGGAGCGATGACCCCGAACTCCGCCAAGTGGCCCCGGAGCGCGTTGATGGGCTGCGTGCGCTGGCGCACCAGCAAATCGCGCGTGCGGAACAGCATCCCGTGGGCCTGCTGGCCCTCCGTCTTCACGGCCACAAAGCGCATGGTCGGGCGAGAGGCCGCCTCGCAGATGGCCTCCGCATCCGCGGCGTCGTTCTTGTGACGCTTGACGAAGGGTTTCACATAGACCGGCGGCATGAGCTTCACCTCATGGCCGAGCTTGCCGATCTCATGGCCCCAATAGTGCGCGCTCGCACATGCCTCCATCGCTACCAGACAGCGCGGGTGCGAGGCCAGAAAGTCCAGCACTTTCTCCCTGGTCAGCTTCTTGCGGAATGCAACCGAACCGTCCGGCCGCGCGCCGTGCAGTTGAAAGCCGTGTTTCGCCAAATCGATGCCGATGATGCTCACTTGTTCCATGGTTCCTCCTCCTTCAGGGGTTGAACACGACACCACCTTGCCACAGCGTGATGCCGTCGGGAGGGGGCGTCCACCCCATCGATACGGGTACCGGAGGATCACGGCCATGCTTCGCCTTAGAGGGGTGGAAGGTGAACCCCAAGCGAGTGGAAAGGCTTTGGAGACAGGAGGGGCTGAAGGTCCCGTCCAGACAGCCGAAACGAAGGAGACTGTGGCTCCATGACGGGTCCTGCGTGCGCCTGAGACCAACTCATCGGAACCATGTCTGGAGCTATGCCTTCATGCATGAGTGTACCCAAGAAGGGAGAGCTTTCCGGCTGTTGACCATTTTGGATGCGTACAGCCTTTGAATGTTTATCCATTGATGCCCCCAAGGCAGATGAATCACCAAGATGTGCTGGAGCGGTTGGCAGAGCTGTTTGTGGGCCGGGGAGTCCCTGAATACCTCCGGTCAGATAACGGGTCGGAGTTCACGGCCAGGGTGGTCAGGGACTGGCTCAAGGCGGTTGGCGTGAGGACGTTGTACATCGAGCCAGGGAGTCCCTGGGAGAACGGATATGTGGAGCGTTTCAACGGGAAGCTGAGGGATGAGCTCCTGAACGTGGAGGTGTTTGAGACGCTGAAGGAAGCCCAGGTGCTGGTGGAGAGGTGGAGGGGGCGTACAACCAGCGACGGCCTCACAGCGCCTTGGCCTACCGGCCGCCTGCGCCGGAGACCAGATTCCCAAGATCCCAAGCCCTGGCGCCGGTTCCCCGGAGTGGACTTCAAAGGGTCCCGTGTCTAACGTAGCAGGTGGTCTCGTTCTTGGGGGCAGGTCAGCGGAGTATGTGATTTAACACTCTGAGGTATTGAACCCTCACCATCTCAATACTGGGAGGTTAACTCTTCGTTAGACAGCAACCGTTACTCGAGACCCATTTGATGATTTACACTGACAATCGGATTTGAATCGACAGGAATTCTAAGTGGAAATCCCTTTACATCTAATATTGTCGATTTTAGGTTTACTACCAAGTGAAGACCGTCATCGTTTTCCACTTCAAGATCGAACAATTCGGATTTCTTGCCCAACATGCTTTTACTTTGGGTCTTAAGTTGAATGGTCGTTGTGTCAGGAGTAATATTCGCCAACGCTGGTGTGACGACCGCCAGAACAAGATCTCTTATCGCCATGCCTTCATCAATCGTCTCCGCGTGCGCGGCATACTCTATAGCAGCGACTATATCAGCATAGTCTTTTCTGATATTCAGGTTATCTGCATCCGCAATATGAGATGCTTCGAGCGCTGCCACATTGCGTTTATCATTACGATTTTTGCTTAATTTATGAATATAGTAGTCTTCAATTCTTCCTTTTGTCAGAATGAAGCAGCCCAATGTGTTCACAATATCAAGTAATGTCCTGAGGCGGCACGCTGTTTGAATCCATTGTTCCGAATTATCTAGTTCCTGAATAATCCTTGATTCCGTATTTAGGAGGGTCGAAACTGTAGCTCTCTTTTTAGCTAACAACTCGTCGCAATTATCTCGGTTCGTCCAGTAGGAATGCTGTTCCGCCAGATGGCGGATATCATCCCAGTTGTTTTTTACCAGAGCTGCAAAATCACTGTAATCCGGAAGAATCGCCCGTCGCTTCGCCGGATCGCGGCAGGCCGGGCGTCCCGCCCGGCCTGCCGCTCAGAAACACCAACATCGAATCAGACCTCTTGCGGGCCCCGAAGGCGGAAAATCCTCCGCCGGGGTCCCCGCATTCTTCCGGTCTTTTCCGACTACTTCCGATCCCACTCGTCGATGGCCAGGATCCGCCGATATCCCGTGGGGGCGCTGGGCATGACCAGGTCCTTGCTCACGCCCCACAGCTCGTCCGTCTGGATCAGCCATAGTCGCACGGCGTCCTTCGCCAGGATTTCCTGAAGCTCATCGTACAGGGCTTTGCGCTTCGCGCGGCCCCGCGTGACCGCGGCCTTCTTGATGATCTGTTCGACTTTCGGGTTGTTATAGCCCGTCTTGTTGATCCTGCTGTCGTACCAGCGCAACAGGTCGTAGTCCGGATCCGGGTAAATGCTGTTGGGGTGGAGGTGGGAGAGCACATCGTATTTCTTCCTGACGTAATGCTTGAACCACAGGGTCACAAAATCGAGCCGTTCGACCTTGGCCTCGATCCCCGCCTTTCGCAACATCGGCACGGCCGCTTGGGCCATGATGGCGGCCGCCCGTCCGATGCCCACGCGCCAGGTAAAGCTGAGGCGCTTACCGTCCTTGACGCGTACGCCGCCCGGCCCTATCTTCCAGCCCGCTTCTTCCAGGAGCGCCTTGGCCTTGCCCAAGTCGCCATCGTATATCGTCACGTCCCGCTTGTAGGCCCAGGACAGGGAATGGAAGGGCGTGTTGTTGATGGTTCCCCAGCCATGGAAGATCTCCTTCAGAATGACCTTCCTGTCGATGGCGTAGCTGATGGCCTTCCGGACCCGAGGGTCGTGGAACATGGGGTTCTTGAGGTTGAAATCCATGAACCAGTTGGACTGGCCGGACATCCGGACTCCCCGGCAGCAGGGGTCTTTGCCCAGGTTTCCGAACTCGTCCACCGGAACGGCGGCGTACATGCCGTTCACATCGATCTTACCCGTCCGCAAAGCGGAGAGCCGGGAGAAGCTGTCCGGCAGGGTTCGCCAGATGATCCGGTCGAAATTCGGCTTTTTGCCGAAGTAATTCGGATTGGCCCGCAAAACGGTCCGGTCTCTGGACTTCCAGGACTCAACGACGTAAGGCCCGGTTCCAACGGGGTAGTGGGTGAACTTGTGCTTGATCATCTTTCTGACGGGAACACTCCCGAGAATATGCTTCGGCACAATGGGCTGGGCCGCCGAAACGGTCAGGAACGCCGCGTAAGGCGCATTCAGCCGAATCCGGATCTTAGCGGGTCCCAGAACTTCAATGCCTTTGATAGAATCCGCCTTCCCGGCCCGATACGCGGCGGCCCCCTCGATGTATCCGTAGTACAGCCAGTGGGAGGAAGCCGCGCGATTGTCTTTGTTGAGCATGAGCTCGTAGGTGAACTTCACGTCCTCCGCGCTGAAAGGCTTGCCGTCGTGCCACTGGACCCCGCTTCGGAGGTTGAACGTATAGGTCTTTCCGTCATCGCTCACCGTCCAGGATTCCGCCAGATCCGAAACGGGCTTGAAATCCTTGTTCACCCGGACGAGGCCGCTGAAAACCTGATACCACCAGTAGTTCAGCGAGGAAAGCCGGAAAATCGCCGGGTTCGAGATGCGGAACAGGTCGCCGGTGGAGGCAAGCGTGACGGTCTTGCCACGTGCGAACGCGGCCCCGGCGAATATCAAGCTCCACAACAAAACCCCGACAACAACGGCTCGGTGAACGGTCCCCGGCCTGAATCGACGCGCTTTCATCTCCGATATCCTCCTCCTGTTGACGATCTGTTCTCCATTCAACCGGGATTTCCCAGATGACCACTCTTAGCCATCCTGCGGTCCTCCTGTGTCATCAAAGTACCCCATTTTACTACAGATTCAGGGTCTCTTTGCAGAACCCTCTGCTCAATCGAGGGGCAACGGCCGTCCTAAAGCCGCAATCCCTTGAAAACCCAGCTCTACCGGCACACTCAGGGGAGTTCGGCACAGACTGATCCCCCGTCTCCACCACGTCACTAAGCTTCCGGGCCATCTGCTCCGTCATCCGGTATCTGGTACGGGAGGCGGTAACCACAACCGTCGAATTCGTTCAAGGATTGCCCTGAACAGTTGACGCGGCACGGCCACCTCGGCCATCTGGAAGGTGGTGTGCCGGGCGTGGGTGACCACCTTGGCCCCAATCTTAATCAGCTTCTCGCGTAACGTCGTCAGCGACCAGTGCTTCACCGCTCTGGGCAACGCCAGCCGCCGCAGGAAGTTTGCCAGGTTGTACGCCAAGGCAAATAGTTGCAAGCGAACCTGGTTCTCTTCAAAGCCGTGGCAGGACAGGCGCGTCCAGTTCAGGGCGTACTTGCCCTCCTTGATCCACTGCTCCGCCGTCCCACGCTGGTTGTAGAACCTCACGACGTTCTCTTCCCGCCAGTGCAGGTTGGTGGACCGCCCCTGGGTTATTGGACACTCGGGTGAGGGTATTCGACCTCATGCGGCCTCCGCAACTTGAGCGAGTTTTTCCTGCCTTGCCTGGGCCGGCGTTCGGTAGCCGTAGCCCTCGAGAATCCAATGATGGTTGTACAGGTTCTTGAACTCAAGCAGCGCCCACCGCAGTTCCTCTACGGTGGCGAAAGAGCGCACCCACAGGAGATTCTCCTTCAAGATGCGGATAAACCACTCACAGTAGCCATTTCCCTCGGGCGCCCGCACGAAGCTGGGCGAACTGGTCATGCCCAGGTAGGCGATCTCCCGCTGAAAGTCATCGGACAGATAGGCGGGGCCGTGGTCGTGACGAACTTTAAGCCCCTCGGCGACGTCCGCCTCCAAGCCGGCGAAGCGCTCGGCGACCCCCTGCCGGATCGGCTCCAGGGCCTCGAAGCGGTTGCCGCTCTTGGCCGCATGGATCCCCACGCAGTCCACCGAGCAGTGATCCACCGCCACGAACACCGAGGCCATCCCCTCCTCGGTGGTCACCGTCGTCGTCATGTCCGTGCCCCACATTCGGTCGGGCCGCTCGGTGCGGATGGTCCCGTTGTGGGCCTTGGGACCTCGGGGTTTGCCCACCCGGTGGGGGGCCTGAAGCCCCGCCTCCCGCATCAGGCGACGCACCCGCTCCTTGCTGGTGCGGATGCCCGCGAAGCGCAGCCTCGCCCACACCTTGCGGTAGCCCTCGCCATGGAAGGGAGAGTCCTCCAGGACCTGCCGGATGTGGCCGAGGAGTTCCGCATCGGTGCACGGGCCCACAGGGCCGCGCTTATTGGGCGTGGGGCGTTCATGAACGGGGACCGCCTCTCGCCGCCGTTGCGCGTAGACCGTGGAGCGCGCCAAGCCCCAAAGGGCGCACACCCGCTTCAGGCCGTAGGCTCTGCCCGTGGAGGTGAAGCGGGCCTGACTCATCGCCTCCACCTCCTGCCGGCTAAAGGGCGGCCGGCCTCCAGGCGGTCGATCTTCTCCCGCAGGACCTCGCCATCCATCGTGAGTTCGCCCACCTTGGCCTTGAGCCGGGCGTTCTCCTCGTCCCGCTCATCCGCCGGGCGGGCTTTGAGCGCCGCCTCGCCCCCGCGAAGGAACGCCTCGCGCCAGGCGGAAAGCCGAGCCGCTGTCGTGCCCAACTCGCGGCAGAGCGTCTCCAGGCTCTCGCCCCGCAAAAGACGCAGGACCGCCTCCCGCTTGCGCTGGCAGGAGAACCGACCCCGCTCACTGCGATGCCCTGGGGCCTTGGCTCCGTTCGCCCTGCGGGCGCCCTCCGCCAAAGCCCCCTCTTGCTTTTGTTCGTTCATCGCGACACCCCTTTCTCCATGAATCATGAGGGTGTCCCGAATTCAGTTGAAGGTTTGAGGCGGCGGTCCGTGTGTGGTTCACCTTATGCGACCTCCTCTCGGGTGTCAAAGCGGGGCTCGTCCAGAACGGCCTTCAGGATCCACAGGTCCCGGTAGCCGTCCAGGCGACGGAAGTTCTTCTCGGTGGCGAGGAAGGCGGAAGCGGCCCACCTTTTCACCATCGCCCCGTCCCGCCAGCGGCCGACGCGCCGGGTGCGCATCCGCACCCCCGAACAGGGACTCTCGATCAGGTTCGTGCTCACCAGGCAGCGCCGAAGGCCGGGCGGAAGAGCCAAGCGGTTGACGGTGAAGATCTCCTCCAGACCCTCCAAAAGGCTGGCGGCCGCGTCCGGATGCTCGATCTGAAGCCACCGGGCCTGCTTGCGCAGACGGGCAATCCCCTCCTTCGGCGCCAGCCGCCAGGCCGCCTTCATCGTCGCCTTCACCGGATCCTTCAACTCCTCGGGCAGGTGGTCCATCACGTTCTTCACCTTGTGGTTGCGGCACCGCTGCACCGGATTGTCGTCCCCGTACACCCGGTCAATCGCCGCACGAAGCGCCCTCGAGCCGTCGATGACAAAAAGCCGACGCCGCCCGGGCCGCACGCCGCGCTCCACCAACTCCTCAAGAAGCGCCGTCACGACCGTGGCGTTCTCGGTGGCGCCCGACCTCAGGCCCAGAACGTGCTTTTGGCCCCGTGTGTCCACCCCAACGGCCACGATGACGTGATGCGCGCCGAAGCGCAGACCGTCCAGGTAGAGGATGAGGAGGTCGATGTCGTCAAAACGCCGCTCACAAAGACGCCGCAGCTTCGCCTCGGCCGCCTCGATGCTCTCCCGGCTCACGGCCGACTTCGACACCCCCACCGTCTCGGCCAGCTCGGGAAGAACGGCCGCGTAGTTCCGCGTCGAGACCCCTCGCATCAGCAAATCCAGCATCCGCTCCCCCAGCCCGGGGTCGGCCTGCATGGCCGCATACGCCGGCACCTCCACCTCCCCGCCCCGACCCTGGCCCCGGCGGCGAAGCCGCGGCTTTCTCACCTTCAGCTTGCGCCCCTTCAGGGTCACCCGGCCCCCCTGGCTGCCGTGCCGGCGGACCTCGCCACCCCGCTTGCCTGGATGCGGCGCGCCCGTCAAGCCCTTGGCCGACAGCAAAAGCACGGCCTCCAGGCCCGCCCGGCCCATGACGTCCATCAGGTCCTCCACCGCCAGTTGGGACTGCTCCACCAGCGACACCAGAGGAAAAAACGCCTGCCCGTGCTCCGCCACAAAGGCGGCCAACCTTTGGGTCTCTTTCTTCTCGATGATCTGGTAAGCTTCACTCATGGCGGTTCCTCCTCTTTGAATGTTTGCCAACCCGATTCTAACCGAGTCGGCAGGAGTGAACCGCCACCTCTTTTTCTCAACCTTCAACTATGAATGGGACAGGCTCTGAATCATGGATCAATCGAGTGTCCAACAAAACCATAGAGCGGGGGACCTTCAACCAGTAGCGGTCTTTTGCAGAAGAGCGCCAATTTATATTCTTGCCCAATTCGGGACAGCAAAGTCGTTATTGAGCGACTTCGGAATTCAACAATGTCCGGATCAATTTGCACGGGCGTTTCGTACATATCGCTGCAAAATACGATAGATGCTAGATCGTCAACTGATTGAAGTTGAAGGAATTCTGTTGAGTGGGTCGAAAGGAAGATGAGTTTTCTTCCATCGATGTCTGGGTCACCAGCCACTTTTGACATTTCCTGATAAAGATAAGATTGCAACTGCTGATGCAACGATACCTCTGGCTCGTCGATCAGAATGCAGCTCACTTCGTCATCATAGAGCGCCGCTAGTATCGCCACGAGGTGCAGCAGGCCGCTCGCCTCCCGTGCTGACGAGTATTCGTTGGCCGCAAGATCAATCCTCTCGAAGAATACCCGCAGATTGCCACCGTCCCAGTCAACTCGCAAATTCCTATTAAATAGCTTCCTTAACCTTTCCTGGACTTTGATCAAGATATCCTGTCGCTCAGATAGGCTGGCCATATCACCGAGCACGGTTTCAGTTAGATGCCGTCTTCCCATGGAGCTTTGATCGCCATAGGTTGCGCTGTCATAATTAACCCCGCCTCGCCGTCCGTCGAAATCCGATCTGTAGCTTTCGATGGGGCCTAATCTTCCAGCAGAAACATAACGTACTTTCTTACCTGGAATTAGCTCAGCGACCGCGCGCTTCAATCCCCTCATAAGCTGGGTTTTTCCTGAACCATTCGGTCCCACGAAGGTCGTAATTCCGCTATATATTGTCACTTTACGGGGATCGACCCCCTGAATGTCTTCTTGTGCCAAATCAATTAGCACTTCTCTGGGAAATTTCATTCCTGTGGCTTTCTCTACTTAATTTGGAAGAATTCGTTCTAGTTCACGCGTTTTAAGGCACACCTTAGTCGTCGTTTCTCACAAGCGCCGCTTTTTCATACCCAATCTACGTGCTTGGGAAATCGTCCTTTTCATGACCACGCAGCTCTCAGCGCACGAGGCGGTTCACCAGCTCCAATTTTAGCGGTCGGTCCGCATCCGTCACCTGGTCTGGGGCCGTGCGTCTCGGCCCCCGCACTCGTGCGGTGGATGGTGCTGCACTTAGCGCAAGACATGGCGTCGGAGTACGACGTGAAGTTGAAGCCAAGGGCCGGACCGAACATGGCGTTCGTGTCATTCACGGCAAACCCCGGGGCGGCCGTGCCCATGGAACCATCGTGTCCCTTGCAATGCGCTCAGGACTATCTGAACCGCCCTTCGTGCAGCCGCCAGTAGACATCCGTTCCCTTGAGAGGGGAAACCGCTTTGATATGATCCCACGGCGTTTTACCGCCTTTGTCTCTTGCCTCCGGGTTGGCCCCGGCATCCAGCAGAGCGGTCACGATCCCAGGGGGTTCACTGAACCTCGCCGCCTCGTGTAGGGAGGTCGCTCCTTTTTCAGCCCGCGCGTTCACATCGGCCCCGGCATCCAGCAGGGCGGTCACGGCCCCAGGGGTTGTACTCCACGCCACCGCCCGCTGCAGGGGTGTCAATCCGTATTTATTCCTCGCGTTCGGGTCTTTCACCCATGCAACGGGAGACATCCGCCACGCCGGTACGCAAGAAGAATCCCCCCGTGTTCCAGGCCTTACATGAAACCCTCGCCGCCAATGCCGGGGTCGCGCTCGTCCACGTGACAAGCCACAGGCATAACCCCACGCAAAACAGCCTGACAAGCAAAATCATCTTCTCCCCCATTCCGTTACAGACCCGCCGAATGAGGAAAATTCCCCGGAAAAACCCGGCCATCATAGCAGGAAAGCGGACGTGCACGACCGCTCCGGCCTGAACGCTCCGGTCCTTTAGCCTAGGTTCCCCAGCCCGGACGGTTCGACACCCACCGGTGTGTGGGTCAAATATTCACCAGTCCCTGCGGCTGGGTGGGCTCGCTCCTGTCCTTCGACCCTGCCCCGTCCGAAGGTTCCGATCTGCTACCGCCCAGCCAGTCCCACCGTCTCAACCGGGCGATGACATCGGCTTCCTGTTCCTCCGGCCGCTGCGGCCCAGGCGATGGCGGCAACGGTTCGAACGAAGCAGACTGCGCTTGCCTGCCGTCCACGGTGTCATCCGTCTCCTCCGGCAACAGCTCGGCCTTGTATCCCATGGCCTCGGCGATCACTCGCGCCGCCTGCGCGGCGGCATCCTGCAAGGCGTTATCGTCAAGATGAGCATAGATCGCGGTGGTGGACCGCTGCCTGTGGCCGAGCAGCGCCGCCCCACGGTGGCGATCCCGACACCGTTCATGACGCCCTGGGACGCCCAGGTGTGCCGTGCGTCGTGAATACGAAGGCCGGGCAGTCCCTCTTCCTCCCGGACGCCGCACCAGAAGGCGTAGAGCCGTTGGGATGTGAGATCCTCGGGAAACACCCGGCCCTCGCGCCGGGGAAGGGACGCGAGGACCTTCGCCGCCTCCGGCCCTAGCCAGATGGTGCGCGGCCCGGTCTTGGAGTCTTCGAGCCGGGCGTTTGCGCCGCCGTCCTCGGACAGCTCCCCGATCTCCTCCCACCGCAGATTGAGCACTTCGGAGAGCCGCGCCCCGGCCAGGGTGAGCAGACGAATGGCCGCCACCGGCCAGGGGTGTTCGTCATTGTGCCGGTCCAGCACCACGCCCAGGCGTTCGAGCTCCTCCCGGCTGAGATAGCGCGCTACGGGCTTCCTTTGGTTCATGACGATGTTGGCGCAGGCGCGCAGTGGCTTTACGGGTCGATGACGGTGTGCAGGGCACAAGTGCTCATCGGGCTCCCTGCGGAGTTTTTGTGCACAACCCAGACGATCACGTTTGCGTCGCAGCCGCCCGCGTTAGTCAGCAGCTTGGCCAGATGGTCACGATCGGTCGAATCTAGTTGCTTTTGAATTATCACCGTTCGGTCGGTTGTTCGCTTTGTTCTGTGTCGCGAGCCAACAAATCCAGTGACAATGTCCCGACCGGAGCTTCTTCGGATTCCAGTTCGAGTTCCAGTCCCCAAGGCGGCGCCCGGTTCCGATACATGGTCCCCGAGCCAAGGAGTGAAATCGGCGGCCTCATACGGCCAGGCCTCACGGAGGTCGGCCTTTTCGATGCGACCAAGTCCCGCCGTTTCCGTCATTGTTCTCTCCCTCCCTTTCGGTTTTCTATCGAACGCATACGGCCTGTAGCCGGGTGCTTCTCGACGGGCGGGTTCATTTCGAGGCATCTTCCAGGATCGTCGCCTGGGTCTCCCGGGCCAATTTTATCATCTCGTCGAGCTCGTCGCCGCGCCCTTCGCGGAGCATTTCATCGCGTTTGAGGGTCGCAACGATGTAGGTGCTTCGATAGATGCGCTCGATCAGCGCGACGGTTCCGGGCGGCATCGCGGCGGGGTCCACGACGTTCTTGTTCCGTGCGAGGTCCAGCGCGGCATCGCGGACGAACTCGGCGGCCGGGATTTTATGCTCCGCTGCCGCCGTTTTGACCTCATCCCACTCGGAATCCGAGAACCGGATCGCCCGCGGCGTGCGCGTGTCGGTCTGTTTTTCGTCTGGAGTCGCGCCGGTTTCGGCATCAGCTCGCTGGTTTTCGCTCATGGTTTTGTCTCTCCGGGTCGCGGTTTTCGTTCGGTTGGACCGCCCCTGGGTTATTGGACACTCGGGTGAGGGTATTCGACCTCATGCGGCCTCCGCAACTTGAGCGAGTTTTTCCTGCCTTGCCTGGGCCGGCGTTCGGTAGCCGTAGCCCTCGAGAATCCAATGATGGTTGTACAGGTTCTTGAACTCAAGCAGCGCCCACCGCAGTTCCTCTACGGTGGCGAAAGAGCGCACCCACAGGAGATTCTCCTTCAAGATGCGGATAAACCACTCACAGTAGCCATTTCCCTCGGACGCCCGCACGAAGCTGGGCGAACTGGTCATGCCCAGGTAGGCGATCTCCCGCTGAAAGTCATCGGACAGATAGGCGGGGCCGTGGTCGTGACGAACTTTAAGCCCCTCGGCGACGTCCGCCTCCAAGCCGGCGAAGCGCTCGGCGACCCCCTGCCGGATCGGCTCCAGGGCCTCGAAGCGGTTGCCGCTCTTGGCCGCATGGATCCCCACGCAGTCCACCGAGCAGTGATCCACCGCCACGAACACCGAGGCCATCCCCTCCTCGGTGGTCACCGTCGTCGTCATGTCCGTGCCCCACATTCGGTCGGGCCGCTCGGTGCGGATGGTCCCGTTGTGGGCCTTGGGACCTCGGGGTTTGCCCACCCGGTGGGGGGCCTGAAGCCCCGCCTCCCGCATCAGGCGACGCACCCGCTCCTTGCTGGTGCGGATGCCCGCGAAGCGCAGCCTCGCCCACACCTTGCGGTAGCCCTCGCCATGGAAGGGAGAGTCCTCCAGGACCTGCCGGATGTGGCCGAGGAGTTCCGCATCGGTGCACGGGCCCACAGGGCCGCGCTTATTGGGCGTGGGGCGTTCATGAACGGGGACCGCCTCTCGCCGCCGTTGCGCGTAGACCGTGGAGCGCGCCAAGCCCCAAAGGGCGCACACCCGCTTCAGGCCGTAGGCTCTGCCCGTGGAGGTGAAGCGGGCCTGACTCATCGCCTCCACCTCCTGCCGGCTAAAGGGCGGCCGGCCTCCAGGCGGTCGATCTTCTCCCGCAGGACCTCGCCCTCCATCGTGAGTTCGCCCACCTTGGCCTTGAGCCGGGCGTTCTCCTCGTCCCGCTCATCCGCCGGGCGGGCTTTGAGCGCCGCCTCGCCCGCGCGAAGGAACGCCTCGCGCCAGGCGGAAAGCCGAGCCGCTGTCGTGCCCAACTCGCGGCAGAGCGTCTCCAGGCTCTCGCCCCGCAAAAGACGCAGGACCGCCTCCCGCTTGCGCTGGCAGGAGAACCGACCCCGCTCACTGCGATGCCCTGGGGCCTTGGCTCCGTTCGCCCTACGGGCGCCCTCCGCCAAAGCCCCCTCTTGCTTTTGTTCGTTCATCGCGACACCCCTTTCTCCATGAATCATGGATCAATCGAGTGTCCAACAAAATCCTAGAGCGGGGGAGTACGGACGTGCAGCAAACGCCGGGGAGTTGAATACCATAGCAACTGCGGACAATGTAGGTGGAGTGGTGACGAAACAAGAAATGGCTGTCGTCTACAACTCTCGGATGGCTCAGAAACGGGCACTTGGAAGATCGATATACGACAAGCTTCTTTCGTCTTCCCCACATGCACGTTGCCCGCTTTGCGGACAGAGAACAGTCAGTACATTGGATCATCATTTGCCCATGGCACACTATCCGGCGTTGGTCGTTGCACCGGATAATTTGGTACCTGCTTGTATGGATTGCAACAAAGCTAAGCTTGACGGCATACCTCAAAAAGGTGAAGAGGTGACGCTGCATCCATACTTTGACTGCATTCAGGATGATCGGTGGCTGTACGCTAATGTAAAAAAAGTTAAGCCTGCCAGTCTACATTTCTTTGTTGTTCCGCATAAATCATGGGATTACCTGACAAAGTTACGAGTTCCCCGACATTTTGAGGTATTCAAGCTTGCAAAGCTTTATGCAGTACAAGCAGCTCAGGAACTTGTCAACATTCGCTATTATTTATCTAAATTACTGGACACGGCTGGCCCTTATGGGGTACGGAAGCATTTGAATGAGATGGTAGTTTCTCGCGAACATGTGTCTAAGAATTCTTGGCAAATGGCTACGTATGAAGCCTGTGCCAACAGCGACTGGTTTTGTCGCGGAGGATTCAAATAAGCTCGAGAGCTTGTGCAAATGGAGCTACTGTCAAATCTGATGTATGGCTGTCGTAAATCAAGCGGCTTTCCTGCCCGTCTCTCTTTCGTCCACCCCATCGATGAACTTCACATCGGCGACCACACAGGCCAGTTAACGGAAGCCGCGTAGGCGGCGCCATCGCTTCCGGTTGTTCATGGCGAGCTTGTTCACGAGGCTCAGCGCCGTTTTCACGCTCAGACAGTTCCTGGTCTTCACCGTTCGCAACCGTATGGTGGCGAAGGTCGACTCGATGGGGTTGGTGGTCCGCAGGTGTTGCCAGTGAGACGCCGGGAAGTCGTAGAAGGCGAGCAGTTCCTATCGGTCCCTCGCCAGGCAGTCGGCGGCCTTGGGGTATTTCGCCTCATGGGTGGCGAGGAAGCGCTCGTACTCCTTGTTCGCTCTCACCCGTGTATCGGCCCGCACATCTCGTGGAGCATCGACTTGGCTTCGCCCTGAAGACGCTTGGGCAGCTTGTCGAGGACGTTCGCCGTCTTGTGCACCCAGCAGCACTGCGTCCGGGTTTCGGGATCGCGGTAGGGACGCCCCATAAGCGTTAACTTGTTTAGCGCCATTCAAAGTAATTTAACAACTGCAACAGGAGATGGTTCACTTCGGAGTGGAACCGGGGGCTAAGAGGCTAGAGATACGCTCAGATCTGGTGTATGGGGTGAATTGAAGAAGGCGGCGCATTCCTGCTGAAATGGGGTTGTGAAGAGCCCGGTTATTCAGCGAGAGAGGAGATGCGCCACCATGGAGAAAGATACGACGGTTACATTTTCGAATCCAGCCTTTCGGGACGAACTCAGCGAAGTGGTGCGCCACGGCGCACGGCAAATCATTCGACAAGCCGTGGAAGCGGAGTTGCAGGCCTTCCTGGAGGAGCATGCGGCCGAGCGCGACGGTCGGGGACGCCGATCGGTCGTTCGCAACGGCTACCTGCCTTCGCGGGAGGTTTTGACGGGAATCGGCCCGGTCCGTGTCCGTGTTCCCCGGACGCGGGACAGGTCCGGCGGGGGACATTGTTTCCGCTCGGAGTTGTTGCCGCCCTACCTGAAGAAGACGAGGCGGGTGGAAGCGGTTGTGCCGTGGCTGTACCTGAAGGGGGTATCGACGAATGACTTCGAGGAAGCCTTGCAAGCGTTGTTCGGCGAATCGGTGAAGGGTTTGTCTGCGGCGAGTGTCGCACGTCTCAAGGGCGGCTGGGAGGTCGAGTACGCCCAATGGCGGGAGCGTGACTGGGGAGGCGAGGAGTTCGTGTATCTGTGGGCGGACGGGATATACGTGAACGTGCGCAGCGAGGAGCGGCGTTGTCTGTTGGTGGTGGTGGGTTGCGACGTGCGTGGTTGCAAGCACTTCCTGGCCCTGGATGCGGGGTTCCGGGAATCGAAGGAGAGCTGGAAGGCGGTGCTGTTGAGCCTGCGCGACCGCGGGGTGAAGGCGGCGAAACTGGCGGTGGGCGACGGAGGGCTCGGGTTCTGGTCGGCCCTGGCCGAGGTGTACCCAGAAACCCGGGCGCAGCGCTGCTGGGTGCACAAGACGGCGAACGTGCTCGACAAGCTTCCCAAACGCCTTCAGGGCAGCGCGAAGTCGATGTTGCATGAGATCTGGCGGGCGGATACACGGGCGAGAGCGGAGGAGGCGTTCAAGCGCTTCGTCGCCACCTACGAAGCCAAATACCCCAAGGCCGCCGACTGCCTGGCCAGGGATCGGGAGACGCTTCTGTCCTTCTACGACTTCCCGGCGGCTCACTGGCAGCACCTGCGGACTACCAACCCCATCGAATCGACCTTCGCGACCATACGGCTGCGAACGGTGAAGACCAGGAACTGCCTGAGCGAGAAGACGGCGTTGAGCCTCGTGCATCAACTCGCCATGAGCGCCCAGAAACGCTGGCGTCGGCTACGCGGCTTCCGTCATCTGGCCGGCGTGGTCGCCGACGTGAAGTTCATCGATGGGATTGACGAGAGAGAGATGGGCAGGGAAGCCGCTTGATTCAGGACGCCCATACACCAGATTTGACAGTAACTCGGGGCTAAGATCGAACCTCTATTTTGCCATACAGATTTGACTTACCCTGCTATTTAACCGTATCTTCAATCCAGACCAGAATAGCCCCAAACTGGCACAACAAGAAACCTCGAAGTGACCAAAAGGAAACGCCTCTTATGAATCCTGATATCATCACCATTTTCAACAATAAGGGCGGCGTTGGAAAGACAACCCTCACTTTCCACTTAGCGCATGCTCTTGGTGAAATGGGCAAGAAAGTCCTCCTAATTGATCTTGACCCGCAGTGTAACCTAACCATCTTTTCTTTGGGTATGGAGAAAATTCACGATATTTGGGCACCGGAAGAAGATTTCATTGACGATTTTGCCGCTTCGCTAGCCAAATTTAAGGACAGAGATTTCGTCAAACTCATAAAGATGCCACGTACGATCCATTTTGCTCTCAAACCTACAGAGGACGGCACTGGAGAACTCGATACATTACCTCCACCAGCAGAGTTAACAGACAATGTTCATCTCATTCCCGGACGACTCACACTTCACCTGTTCGAGGCAAAGATAGGCGAACGATGGAGCGGTATCTATCAAGGAGACCCACTTGCAATAAGGACTGCCACGAGAGTTCGTCAGTTGTCATACGAGTACACAAAAAAATATGATTACGATCTAGTGATATTTGATACCTCTCCAAGTCTAGGTGCATTAAATCGCCACCTTCTCACATTGGCAGATGGTTTCCTCATACCCTGTTCTCCAGACCTGTTCTCCGTTTACGGAATTCGAAACATCGCCAGCGCCTTGAGTGTGTGGAGGAAACAGTTCGACAGCATATTCCACCTGCTCTCAGACTCCAAACGCAGCCAGTTTCCCGAGAGCTTTGTGAAGCTGATCGGTTAGACAATCTACAATGCCAAACGTTACTCGGGATCCCTGAATGACCTCGATCTTGCGCAAGCACACTACAATTATGCGAAACTCCCCCGCTCTAGGGTTTTGTTGGACACTCGATTGATCCATGATTCATGGAGAAAGGGGTGTCGCGATGAACGAACAAAAGCAAGAGGGGGCTTTGGCGGAGGGCGCCCGCAGGGCGAACGGAGCCAAGGCCCCAGGGCATCGCAGTGAGCGGGGTCGGTTCTCCTGCCAGCGCAAGCGGGAGGCGGTCCTGCGTCTTTTGCGGGGCGAGAGCCTGGAGACGCTCTGCCGCGAGTTGGGCACGACAGCGGCTCGGCTTTCCGCCTGGCGCGAGGCGTTCCTTCGCGGGGGCGAGGCGGCGCTCAAAGCCCGCCCGGCGGATGAGCGGGACGAGGAGAACGCCCGGCTCAAGGCCAAGGTGGGCGAACTCACGATGGATGGCGAGGTCCTGCGGGAGAAGATCGACCGCCTGGAGGCCGGCCGCCCTTTAGCCGGCAGGAGGTGGAGGCGATGAGTCAGGCCCGCTTCACCTCCACGGGCAGAGCCTACGGCCTGAAGCGGGTGTGCGCCCTTTGGGGCTTGGCGCGCTCCACGGTCTACGCGCAACGGCGGCGAGAGGCGGTCCCCGTTCATGAACGCCCCACGCCCAATAAGCGCGGCCCTGTGGGCCCGTGCACCGATGCGGAACTCCTCGGCCACATCCGGCAGGTCCTGGAGGACTCTCCCTTCCATGGCGAGGGCTACCGCAAGGTGTGGGCGAGGCTGCGCTTCGCGGGCATCCGCACCAGCAAGGAGCGGGTGCGTCGCCTGATGCGGGAGGCGGGGCTTCAGGCCCCCCACCGGGTGGGCAAACCCCGAGGTCCCAAGGCCCACAACGGGACCATCCGCACCGAGCGGCCCGACCGAATGTGGGGCACGGACATGACGACGACGGTGACCACCGAGGAGGGGATGGCCTCGGTGTTCGTGGCGGTGGATCACTGCTCGGTGGACTGCGTGGGGATCCATGCGGCCAAGAGCGGCAACCGCTTCGAGGCCCTGGAGCCGATCCGGCAGGGGGTCGCCGAGCGCTTCGCCGGCTTGGAGGCGGACGTCGCCGAGGGGCTTAAAGTTCGTCACGACCACGGCCCCGCCTATCTGTCCGATGACTTTCAGCGGGAGATCGCCTACCTGGGCATGACCAGTTCGCCCAGCTTCGTGCGGGCGCCCGAGGGAAATGGCTACTGTGAGTGGTTCATCCGCATCTTGAAGGAGAATCTCCTGTGGGTGCGCTCTTTCGCCACCGTAGAGGAACTGCGGTGGGCGCTGCTTGAGTTCAAGAACCTGTACAACCATCATTGGATTCTCGAGGGCTACGGCTACCGAACGCCGGCCCAGGCAAGGCAGGAAAAACTCGCTCAAGTTGCGGAGGCCGCATGAGGTCGAATACCCTCACCCGAGTGTCCAATAACCCAGGGGCGGTCCAAAACAGATTCCGGTAACAATTGAACATTACTTGGATCCAGAGAACTCGTTACCTTTCGAAGGTCTCTTGTCGGACTCCATAGGTGGAAATTCTGTAATCCACAGCCACAACACATTTCCAAGCATGGCGCAAAAATACCACCAACCAATGTGGCTTCTCCCTGACGTGGATCTGGAACAAGAGGATAAAAATACCATTGCTGGAAACCGAGAGAGATACCGCAAGACTCAAAGAGCTTATCAGGAATTTGCCAAAGACTTTCTTGGCAGGGTTGCCGAGCTATGAACGAAACCATCATAGAGGATGCTCTTAAACGGTACGATCAACAACGGCATGATCTTCAGATATTTATGGAAGGGGTCGTCAATTATATCGGAAGGCATCCGGAGTTAAATTTGAATGGTCACCAAGTAGTGCACTCGTTCAAGAGTCGTCTGAAAGACCGGGAGTATTTGCGTCAAAAAATTCTTAGAAAGAGCGCGCAAGGAACGGAGATTAATTCGGAAAATCTATTTTCTAAAATAACAGATCTTGCAGGCGTTAGAATACTTCATCTTTTTCAAGAACATTTCGAGAGTATTGATTCAGTTATTCGGCACAAGGTGTTAGAGGAAGGTGATTGGTGGTTTGCCGAGCAGCCCAAAGCATACACATGGGATCCCGAAACAGTTTCATTTTTTAAGCAGTTCGATCTCGAAGTGTCCGAAAAGCCCACCTCATATACGAGCGTCCATTATCTTGTCCGTCCGCGTGAAGATTCGGTGCTGTGCTGCGAAATTCAGGTGAGAACACTATTTGAGGAAATTTGGGCAGAAGTCGATCATCAGATAAACTACCCCGTACCTACAGGAGATATCTCCTTGCGCGAACAAATTGCAGTTCTATCGAAGATCGTAGGTGCGGGAAGCCGGCTCTTGGATTCACTTAAGCGGGTCGAAACAGCGGTTAATGGTCCCAATTAATTTCTTTGTTCCTCTCTAGCAGGCTGCTAAAACAAGAAAGATTCGAATAGCGACAGTATGGAATCGTTATTAGGCAATTTGCCAACCGATATTGCTCGTGACAGTTCTCAAAACAGTTATTCAGTAGCCTGCTACTGTCCCGATTCTTTAGTTTCTACCACTATCCTGCATACTGGGCAGTTTTGAGGGTTCTCAGACAGAACCGCTTGATGGAATCGAGTATCTCATCGGCGGTCGCTGTCTCCTTTGTCTGTTCCCTTTTGAGTCATCCGTTCCTAAGGAACAAAGGGCGGCGGTTTTGGGGAGAGAACGCGGATCGCACTGGCACGCGGTCCTCGGAGATCACTTGTCTCAAGTGGGACTGGATACGTGGCGGCGACCGTCATTCCGGCCGGATCGAGGTGCAGGCCCAGTTTCTGATGGCTACGATAGAGGAGGAGGCGGAAGTTGTAGTCGGCGGTGCTCATGACGGCGTTGCTCTGAACGCCGAGGCGTCCCTTGAGGAAGTTTCGATCGAGTTGGCCCTCGGTTTGTTGCGACCGATAACGGCCTCGATGGCGCGTGAACCCCTCGCGGTACAATTTGTTGATCCCCGCCGTTCGACGTGGATAGGCCGCTATGTAATCTTCCAGGGCCTGTTCCAGGCCGAGCCGGATCCCTCGAATCGGTGTCATACGGCGTCAAGCATGCGCCCGTTTCCGGTCGGGGTGTCGGTGTTGAAATAGTGTTGAACCCAGGCTGAACGCGCCTTCCATGGTCATCGCGATACCGACAAGAATAATTATTTATCAATGAGTTATACGGATACTCGCCGTGCAGGAAACAACCTATCCATAAATTCCCAGCGCAACGTCAGGATCTCGCTCTTCCGGCATCCGGTCAGCAGCAGCAGCCGGAGCGCCGCAATCACCGGCGGCCACACCGAGCCGTCCGTTTCCGCGTCCCTCAACACACGGCCCAGCCGCCGGAACTCCTCCGGCGTCAGAAACCGCTCGCACGACCTCTCCTTGTAGCGGCGCACCGACCGGCACGGGTTCCGGCCGGGCGGCAGTCTTTCCCAGGCTTCCGCCAACGAGAACATTCTCGACAGAACCTTGACCGTCCGGTTGGCCATTGCAGGCGTGTCACGAAGCCGGTGATGCAGCGCGGAAATCTCCCTTCGTCCTACCTCGTTGATTGACATCGCGCCCAGGGTGGGAAGAATGTGCTTGCCGAGCACGCACCGGTACGTTGCAACGGTGCTCGGCTTGCAATGCACCTTGACATGGGTGCGCAGGAACCGTTCGGACAGTTCGGCCAACGTGAGCTCCGGCTCGGGCGGCGCGGGCACGGGGTCCTCCCCCCGCTTGATGCGGTCGATGACCACGGCCGCCCGCTTCCTCGCCTCCTCGGTCGACATGTCCCCATGCCGTCCGAGGGTCACTCGCTTCGGTCCGGCCGGCCCCCGGGACTGCACTACGTAGACCTTGCGACCCGTGGCATGGACCCGCACCCCGAAGCCCGCCAGGTCCCGGTCCCAGAAGACGCCATCCTTGGCATCGACGGTGAGTGCATCCACGGTGCGTTTGGTGATCCTGAGCTCGCTCCTTCTGGGCATGGTCGCTCCTTGCCTTTGTTCTATGGTGATTCGGTATGCAATTCCGTAATCAAATAGAACACACGCTGCATCAAATCGGTGCGTATTTGAGCACAAGCGTGGCGGGAATGCAAGGGGCAAGAGACGGGATAATGAAAAATAAATTCAATGTTTACAGCACTTTATCTCAGCACAGCGTTCTCGGTCGCACCATTGGCGAGGTGAGATATTTTAACCACGTTTTCCATCTTGTGAAACCAGCACCGCTGATGGGGCGTGAAGGGGTAGACCACCTCCAGCGCCGCCAACAGCCCCGGGTTGCCGTCGGTGATGATGAGGCGAAGGGAGTGACCCAAAAGCCCCCGGTGGTAGAGGTCGTCGAGGAACTTCGTCCACGTGGCCTCGCTCTCCGAGTCGGCCAGACGGAAGTCGATGATCTCCCGCCGGCCCGCGAGTGTGACGCCCATCGCGCACAAAAGGACCTTGCGCCGGCTTCTCGACGCCCCGCGCACCTTGAAAGCCAGGCCATCCAGGAACACACAACGGTAGTGGTCGCTCAAAGGGCGGTCGTGGAACGCCGCAACGTCTCGGCTGAGCGCCGTGCACACCCGCGAGACGGTGGAGGCGCTCACCGCTTCACCCAACAACCCCTTCACGCACGCCCCCACCCGGCGGGTGGACACCCCGGCCAGGAAGCAATCGCGAAGCGTGCGGTCCACCACCGCCCGGCGGCGCCGGTAGCGCGAACGCCCGGCTCTGAAAGCCGCCGCCGCGAACCCGGGGCACACGCAGGGCGCGGATCAGCCCCCCCTCGGTCCCCAGGTCCCGGACGTAGTGGCCGTTGGCCCAGTCGCGCCGCTTGGGCGTGCGCTCCCGGAACCCGGCCGCCAGGTAGACGGCCCGCTCCTCGGCCATCAGGCCCTCCAAAAACCCTTTCAGGCTCGCCTCGATGGGCAACTCCACCTCCCACGTCTCATTCAGCTCTTGAAATGCCCGGCCCAAATCCTTATCCCCAAAAAGCAACTTCGGTTGCATTGGGTGTGCTCCTCCAAAATGGGTTTTCCCCCGCTCTAGGGTTTTGTTGGACACTCGATTGATCCATGATTCATGGAGAAAGGGGTGTCGCGATGAACGAACAAAAGCAAGAGGGGGCTTTGGCGGAGGGCGCCCGCAGGGCGAACGGAGCCAAGGCCCCAGGGCATCGCAGTGAGCGGGGTCGGTTCTCCTGCCAGCGCAAGCGGGAGGCGGTCCTGCGTCTTTTGCGGGGCGAGAGCCTGGAGACGCTCTGCCGCGAGTTGGGCACGACAGCGGCTCGGCTTTCCGCCTGGCGCGAGGCGTTCCTTCGCGGGGGCGAGGCGGCGCTCAAAGCCCGCCCGGCGGATGAGCGGGCCGAGGAGAACGCCCGGCTCAAGGCCAAGGTGGGCGAACTCACGATGGAGGGCGAGGTCCTGCGGGAGAAGATCGACCGCCTGGAGGCCGGCCGCCCTTTAGCCGGCAGGAGGTGGAGGCGATGAGTCAGGCCCGCTTCACCTCCACGGGCAGAGCCTACGGCCTGAAGCGGGTGTGCGCCCTTTGGGGCTTGGCGCGCTCCACGGTCTACGCGCAACGGCGGCGAGAGGCGGTCCCCGTTCATGAACGCCCCACGCCCCATAAGCGCGGCCCTGTGGGCCCGTGCACCGATGCGGAACTCCTCGGCCACATCCGGCAGGTCCTGGAGGACTCTCCCTTCCATGGCGAGGGCTACCGCAAGGTGTGGGCGAGGCTGCGCTTCGCGGGCATCCGCACCAGCAAGGAGCGGGTGCGTCGCCTGATGCGGGAGGCGGGGCTTCAGGCCCCCCACCGGGTGGGCAAACCCCGAGGTCCCAAGGCCCACAACGGGACCATCCGCACCGAGCGGCCCGACCGAATGTGGGGCACGGACATGACGACGACGGTGACCACCGAGGAGGGGATGGCCTCGGTGTTCGTGGCGGTGGATCACTGCTCGGTGGACTGCGTGGGGATCCATGCGGCCAAGAGCGGCAACCGCTTCGAGGCCCTGGAGCCGATCCGGCAGGGGGTCGCCGAGCGCTTCGCCGGCTTGGAGGCGGATGTCGCCGAGGGGCTTAAAGTTCGTCACGACCACGGCCCCGCCTATCTGTCCGATGACTTTCAGCGGGAGATCGCCTACCTGGGCATGACCAGTTCGCCCAGCTTCGTGCGGGCGCCCGAGGGAAATGGCTACTGTGAGTGGTTCATCCGCATCTTGAAGGAGAATCTCCTGTGGGTGCGCTCTTTCGCCACCGTAGAGGAACTGCGGTGGGCGCTGCTTGAGTTCAAGAACCTGTACAACCATCATTGGATTCTCGAGGGCTACGGCTACCGAACGCCGGCCCAGGCAAGGCAGGAAAAACTCGCTCAAGTTGCGGAGGCCGCATGAGGTCGAATACCCTCACCCGAGTGTCCAATAACCCAGGGGCGGTCCAGTTTCTTGCTCCCAGGAAGAGTACACCCTCTCTTTTTGCCCGAAAACACTTTCTACACACAAAACGGTACATCACCTTAAATATATCTGGTGTTGACACCAGACGTCTGGACGTCTATACTGCCAAGCATGGACGGACCAAACTCACGCTATTCTCCCGGTCAGGTTCGAGACGCCCTTTTACAAGTGATGGCGTTAACCTCTAAGTCTTTGTCCGTCAAGGAAATCGAAGCCCGCGTGCAGCAAATAGCGGGGCCAACGCCTCCATCTTCGATCAGATCGTACTTGCGACTAAATACCCCTGATATTTTCGTCCGCGAAGAACGTGGTATCTACCGCCTTCGGGGCAACCGCACTGCTGGCGTAAATCGAGAAATCGCCCAAGTTCATAGGTGGAAAAAGCCATTCACCTACGGGCACTCAACATTAGTGAATGCTGACTGTTTTGATTGGATAGAAAATCAAGATTCAAACAGCATCCACGCGGTTATAACTGATCCGCCGTATGGACTGCACGAATATGCGCCAGACCAGCAAGCGAAATTGCGCAAAGGAAAAGGGGGCGTTTGGCGTATTCCTCCGTCCTATGACGGCCACCAACGATCCCCTCTGCCGCGATTCACAACACTTACACAGGAACAGTTGGAGCAACTTCTAACTTTCTTCTTCATTTGGGGGAGATTGCTCTTACCTAGACTCGTTCCTGGGGCACAGGTTGTGGTCGCCTCGAATCCCCTTGTTTCTTATATCGTCTCAAGTGCATTGGCTGATGCAGGTTTGGAACGAAGAGGTGAAATCGTTCGCCTAACCATGACCATGCGAGGCGGCGACCGCCCAAAAGCGGCGCATGAGGAATTCAGTGAGGTCAGTGTAATGCCTCGCTCCATGTGGGAGCCATGGGTTGTTTTCAGAAAACCTCTTGAAGGCCGCGTACAAGATAATCTACGAAAATGGAAAACAGGAGGGTTTCGCCGTCTTTCCGACGACAAGCCGTTCGGCGATGTCATCGCATCAGCCCCTACGAGAAAGAATGAAAAATCGATTGCACCTCACCCAAGCCTAAAACCACAAGCATTCATGAGACAACTTGTTCGCGCCGCATTACCTCTAGGGGAAGGTGTAATTCTTGATCCCTTTGCGGGCGCTGGCTCCACATTGGCAGCGGCAGAGGCGATCGGTTACAAGAGCATTGGTGTGGAAAAGGACTCACATTATTTTGATATGGCATGTGACTCCATTCCAAAGCTGGTTCAATTCGAGCCAAATGGAAATTCTAAAGCATATATATCCAGCTATTCCGAAGTTTCTTGATCCCTTCTTTATGTAAAGTCGCAGTTCGAGTTCCCAATTCTCCACGGGGATTCTTTCTGAAATCAGTGATACTCACTTGGCCTAAGTAGACTTCGGTGAAAGTCATTGGTCTTCGGTCCATCGCTGGTTCTGAATCTGCATCTACCGTATAGACAAATACAGACATCCACTGTTCCCTCGCCCCATGGGTATCAACCGCTCCCCCCGCCTTTCTTGTTGTCTTGATCTCTACCCCTTTGGCGCCTGCTTTGACAGCATTGCCTGGATAAACACCTTGGACGATTAAGTCTGGGTGGCCATTAAAATATTTGTTCTCTGTTAATACGCGTGAATGTTTAGCAAGGCTGGCCGTAAGCATGTCTGAAAGAAGGCCAGACATGATTGCGGGACGTAACATATCATCCAGCCGCTCCAATCCTTTTCCCGATAAATGTGAGTTTACGTCAAAGAAGAAATCGTACACGTCCTGCATCGCCATTTGGAAGTCCTGAGGGCGAAGCTCATATGGTGGTCTTGCATCTTTGTTGAACTTGGTCGTATCAACCGCATTTCGAAAGATTGGCATAAAACTCTTCTTTACTTTATCGGGATTGTTCCAAGCTCGTCTTACTTGATCCAGGTCACCACGTGCCGCAGGTATTCAATTCCTTTGCCCAACAATGATTATAAGGGAATTTCCTATTTCAACTTCCGCCGATGTCCTTCCGGTCCCCTTTGCGGTTTGAAACCATTTGACTCCCCCGCTCTAGGGTTTTGTTGGACACTCGATTGATCCATGATTCATGGAGAAAGGGGTGTCGCGATGAACGAACAAAAGCAAGAGGGGGCTTTGGCGGAGGGCGCCCGCAGGGCGAACGGAGCCAAGGCCCCAGGGCATCGCAGTGAGCGGGGTCGGTTCTCCTGCCAGCGCAAGCGGGAGGCGGTCCTGCGTCTTTTGCGGGGCGAGAGCCTGGAGACGCTCTGCCGCGAGTTGGGCACGACAGCGGCTCGGCTTTCCGCCTGGCGCGAGGCGTTCCTTCGCGGGGGCGAGGCGGCGCTCAAAGCCCGCCCGGCGGATGAGCGGGCCGAGGAGAACGCCCGGCTCAAGGCCAAGGTGGGCGAACTCACGATGGAGGGCGAGGTCCTGCGGGAGAAGATCGACCGCCTGGAGGCCGGCCGCCCTTTAGCCGGCAGGAGGTGGAGGCGATGAGTCAGGCCCGCTTCACCTCCACGGGCAGAGCCTACGGCCTGAAGCGGGTGTGCGCCCTTTGGGGCTTGGCGCGCTCCACGGTCTACGCGCAACGGCGGCGAGAGGCGGTCCCCGTTCATGAACGCCCCACGCCCAATAAGCGCGGCCCTGTGGGCCCGTGCACCGATGCGGAACTCCTCGGCCACATCCGGCAGGTCCTGGAGGACTCTCCCTTCCATGGCGAGGGCTACCGCAAGGTGTGGGCGAGGCTGCGCTTCGCGGGCATCCGCACCAGCAAGGAGCGGGTGCGTCGCCTGATGCGGGAGGCGGGGCTTCAGGCCCCCCACCGGGTGGGCAAACCCCGAGGTCCCAAGGCCCACAACGGGACCATCCGCACCGAGCGGCCCGACCGAATGTGGGGCACGGACATGACGACGACGGTGACCACCGAGGAGGGGGTGGCCTCGGTGTTCGTGGCGGTGGATCACTGCTCGGTGGACTGCGTGGGGATCCATGCGGCCAAGAGCGGCAACCGCTTCGAGGCCCTGGAGCCGATCCGGCAGGGGGTCGCCGAGCGCTTCGCCGGCTTGGAGGCGGACGTCGCCGAGGGGCTTAAAGTTCGTCACGACCACGGCCCCGCCTATCTGTCCGATGACTTTCAGCGGGAGATCGCCTACCTGGGCATGACCAGTTCGCCCAGCTTCGTGCGGGCGCCCGAGGGAAATGGCTACTGTGAGTGGTTTATCCGCATCTTGAAGGAGAATCTCCTGTGGGTGCGCTCTTTCGCCACCGTAGAGGAACTGCGGTGGGCGCTGCTTGAGTTCAAAAACCTGTACAACCATCATTGGATTCTCGAGGGCTACGGCTACCGAACGCCGGCCCAGGCAAGGCAGGAAAAACTCGCTCAAGTTGCGGAGGCCGCATGAGGTCGAATACCCTCACCCGAGTGTCCAATAACCCAGGGGCGGTCCATGACCTCCTTAATCAAGCTCGTCAACCGGGGACATGGTGGTCAGGGCAAGGCGCTTCCCTCGCAGCCTGGCCGGCGGGCAAGCGCCCACCGGGCGTTTACCCGCTACTTCTCCGCCATCGCCGCAAGGACTCGTTCGGGCGTGATTGGAAGCGTCCGCACCCTTGCGCCGACGGCGTTATAGACCGCGTTGGCCACCGCCGCCGCCGTCGGGTTGATGGCCGTCTCGGCCACGCCTTTTCCGCCGAAGGGGCCGTGGGGATCGATGGTCTCGACGAAGATGGGGTCGCAATCCGGGGCGTCCAGGGCCGTCGGGATCAGATAGCCCTCCAGGTTATTGTTCACGACGACGCCCTTCTCCTTTTTGATTTCCTCCATCAGGCCGAACCCGATGGACTGGAGCGCGCCCCCCTGGATCTGCCCTTCCGCCCCGATCGGATTGAGCGCCCGGCCCAGGTCGTGGGCGCAGGCGATCCGCTCCACCGTGACCTCGCCCGTCTCCCGGTCCACGCTGACCTCGGCCGCGTGGGCGGCGAAGGAATAGGTCGAGGCGGTGTGGCCGTACCGGGTGACGGGGTCGGGGACCTCGCCGTCGGAGACGTAGAGGCTCGTCTCGTCGACGTCCTCGCCGCCGGTTTGCCCGATGACCTCGCCGAACGTCACGGACCGCGCGGGGGCGCCCGTGACGAACACCTTTCCGTCCTCGGCGGCCAGCTCCGAGACATCCGCTTCGAGGACCCGCGAGGCCCGTTGGAGGAGGGCCTGCCGGGCCGACCGCGCGGCCAGGAGCGTCGCGTGGCCGCCCATGAATGTGGCCCGGCTGGCGTACGTGCCCAGGCCGTAGGGGTGGCGCATGGTGTCCACGTGGGGCACTTGGACGCTCCGGTAATCCACCCCCAGCTCCTCGGCGGCGATGAGGGCCATAACCGTCGCCGCGCCCTCGCCGAGCTCTGCTTCGCCCGACAGGACGCTCACGCCGCCGTCGGCCCCGATGATCACCTCGCCCTCCGCCTCATCCTTGCCGTTTCTGAAATGGGCCGCGTGGGCGCTGTTGCTCGTGACGTGGATCGTGCAGGCCAGCCCGACGCCGCGGATCTTGGACGAAGCGCCGCCCGGTGAAGAGCCGCCGGCAAGCCCGTCTTTTTTCCGCTTCTCCCAGCCTATGGATTCGGCGGCTTTTTCCACGCACGTCTTGATCCCGTTGCTCGAGATTCGCCAGCCGTGGACGGTCGTCTCGCCGGGTTCGGTGAAGTTGCGCATTCTCAGATCGATCGGGTCCATCCCGAGGCCCTCGGCGGCGGTGTCCAGGTGGGACTCCCAGCAGAAGCTGGCCTGGAGGTTTCCGAACCCGCGAAACTGGCCGGAAGGCTCGGTGTTGGTGTACGTGAGCCGCCCGGTCACCCGGACGTTGGGCGTTTTGTACAGGGAGTCGGTCCGGACGGCCATGCTGGAGGCGATGGCCGGGGAAAAGGAGGAATACGCGCCGTTGTCGGCCGTCACGTCCACCTTCTTGCCCAGGAGCTTCCCGTCCCCGGCGAAGGCCGACCGGATGTGGAACCGGGCGGGCACCCTCGGCCGCATGGTCGAGATGTCTTCCTCCTGCGACAGGAGGATTTGGACCGGGCGGCCGGCCTCTTTGGCCAGGAAGGCCACGACGAGGAGGAGCTTGACGTCGAGTTTGCCCCCGAACGCGCCCCCCGAGCGGGTTTGGATGACCTGGATCTTCTCCTGCGGCATCCCGAGGCCGGGGGCCAGCATGAATTCGCGCACCGTAAACGGGGATTGGAGCGGCCCGCGGACGGTGACCGTCCCGTCCTTGTTCCACTGACCGATGACGCCGGTGGGCTCGATGTAGGCCTGGTGGACCATGTGGGTGTCGAAGGTCTCCTCGAAGAGGGCGTCCGCCTCCTTGAACGCGGTGTCCACGTCGCCCCGCTCGACCAGGAACTCCGAGGCGTGATTGTTCTTGCCTTCTTCGTGGATGGCGGAAGCCCCCTCGGCCATCGCCTCCTCCGGCGTGAACGCCGTTGGCAGGGGCTCGTACTCCACGCGGATCAGCGAACACGCCTCCTCGGCGATTTCGGCCGATTCCGCCGCCACGGCCGCCACTTCGTCCCCGATAAACCGGACCTTTTCATGGCAGAACGCCTGCTCGTCCTTGATAAAGATGCCCCACTTGGCCGGGGGCGTGTTCTCGCGGGAGGCGACGCCCAGAACGCCCGGCAGCTTTTCTGCGCGGGACGCGTCGAGGGAGCGGATTCGGGCGTGGGCGTGCGGGCTCCGCAGGACCTTCCCGTACGCCATGCCCGGCAGCCGAAGGTCCGCCACGTAATCCGCCGTCCCCGTTGCCTTGATGGGGCTGTCGATGGCCGAAACGCGCTTTCCTATATATCGTTCTTCACTCATGAAAAGATTCTCCGCAGCGGGGATGAGATGAAACCGGACTCCTTTTATTATATCGGAGTCGGCGGCGAGGAGTTTTTGAGAGACATCTGGATCTTCCTGGGGGGACATTTTGAAAACTGTCCCCCCAGGCCCCCCTCGAAAACTTTTGTTTCGCGAAATCGGGGAGCGCCTTTGGCGCTCCCCGATTTCGCAAGAAAACTTACGGCCAAGCCGCCAGTGCCACCCACGCATAGCCGCGATTTGGTAGGCCGGGCTTCTAGCCCGGCGGCGGGCAAGATGCCCGCCCCACCAGCGGAAATCGCGAAACGAACCCCCACAGGAAATTCGTATTACAATGCACTGCAACTACTCTTTCATACAAGTTGTCCAAATACAGGGTATCCGTTGCGGAGCTTAATAAAGGGATATTCCGATGAAGGCCTGGCTCATCCTGGTCGGCTTCGTTTTGTGCCTCTTGATTATCGGCCCCGCGCAGGCGCAGCCGAGCCGGCAGGTGGATGGTTACAGCGACAACGCGCGGAACGGCTTTCAGGCCGACCGGAATGAGGCGATCCTGGACGCCAAGCGGAAGGCGATTGAGTTTCTTGGCGTCAGGATTTCGGAGAGAGTCCGGCTGGATATGGGATTGCTAAAGGAGTGGATCACAGAACACGAGGCGAAGGGAACAATCGTCATCGACCACATCATCGACAAAGGCTACCTCTCCGACAGAAAGACGTTTATCGTGACGCTGATCTTCCGGCCGGGAACGAAGCCACCGGGGGAGAAACCGGGAAAGCCCTCTCCTCGCGTGGCCGTCGGTCAGGGAGCCCCGAAACAGATCGGCGCCGGTCTGGATACGATGGTCCTCGTCCCGGCGGGGTGGTTCATCATGGGGAGCGACAGCGGGTATGATGACGAGAAGCCCCGGCGGCGGGTTTACCTGGACGGGTTTTTCATCGACAAGTATCCGGTGACGAACGTCCGTTTCCAAGGGTTCGGAAGGCCGGAAAAGGATTACGGGTCGAAGTTCAACGGCGACCGCCAGCCGGTCGTGGGCGTGACGTGGTTCCAGGTGCGGGAGTATTGCGCCTCCGCCGGCAAGCGCCTTCCGACGGAAGCCGAGTGGGAGAAGGCGGCGCGCGGCGTGGACGGCCGGAAGTATCCCTGGGGGAACGCTTGGCCCGGGTTGAAGATCATTTGGGATAAGAACAGCGGCAAAAGGACGCACCCCGTGGACCGGGATTACAACACCCACCGAAGCCCCTACGGCGCGGTGGACATGTCCGGGAATGTGTGGGAGTGGGTTCAGGACAGGCATCGGGTGGATTATTACGGGAGCGCCCCGGATCGCAACCCGAAGGGACCGCCCTCGGGCAGGGGGCGCGTTTTGTGCGGCGGCTCGTGGTACACCGGCGGTACGAAGGCCTTCCGCGCGGCGAATCGGATCTGGTACGCTCCCGACTTCCGGACCAGCAGCGTCTCGTTTCGTTGCGCCAAGGCTTCAAAATAGTAACCCTTGATCACTTTTACCCTTTTACGCTTTGAGGGGTCCAGGGGGTCACTGACTCAAGGGCTTTGCCCCCCGGTTGGGCCGGTTTGCCACCGTGCCACACCTCGGCAGGCCGGGCATCTTGTCCGGCGGGCGGGCAGGATGCCCGCCCTACCAACGATGATTCGGGTGGGGACGGGGACCCGGCCCCTACGGATTCTAAACGCGGCACTGGCAGACAAGCTGCCAGTGGCACCCCGTATGGTATTGGGCAATAAGTGGGCGAGTCAGCGACTCGCCCCTACAATGGGGGTGGATGAGAAGATCCGCTCATTCGCTTCTGCGATAGTGTGCGGCCCATCAGGGCTGCACACTATCGCGAAATGAAAGTTTTACGGGGGGGTTCCCAACCCCTGGGAGGGGTGCGGGGGGGCGCCTTTCAAAAAGCGCCCCCCGCGGTTTTTGCTCCATTTCAACATTCCGTCTGGATTTTCTCAGTGGACGTGGACCGGACCATTTTGGGAATCACCCGGGAGCCCGCCTTCACGCCGGGGGAAAAGGATTCCGCCATCCTGCGCCTGACGTTCGATTGGCTGGCGGCCCGGGGCGTGGGGACCCGACAGGTGCCGGGGGAAGACCCGGACGTGTGGAAGGAGGGGGAGGGGACGCCGCCCGCCATGGTCCTCAGCATGGCCCGGGGGGAGGAGGCCCTTGCCCGCCTGGCCCGGTGGGAGGAAGAAGGGGTTCCCGTCATGAACACGACCCGGTCCGTGCGGGACTGCTCCGGGCGGGAGACCCTGCTTGCCCGTCTCGAAGCGGCCCCGTTCGAGGGTTTCGGAATTCCCCGTTTCTTCTCCTGCGCGGCGGCCGGAGTCGGCGCGGCGGCCGAAGCCGAGGAGGCGAGCGAAAGCTGGGGGTTGCCCGTATGGGCCAAGGGGGAGGACCTGCACGCCCGGGAGGCGGAGGACATCCTGAAGGTGAACGCCGCCGAAGGGCTGGCGCCGGCCCTGGCGATGTTCGCCGAGCGGGGCGTCGGCCGGGTCCTGTTTCAAGAGCATATCGAGGGCGAGGCAATCCGGTTCTGCGGCGTCGGGCGCGAGCGTTTCTGGTTCTGGCGGAGCGTGGCCACGCGCCGCCACCTGCCCTATGCCGACGCCCTCGCGGCGCTCGGCCGGGACGCTTCGGCCCGGTTGGGACTAGAGATATACGGGGGGGACGCCGTGGTGACGCCCGAGGGGGAGATTTTTCTCATTGGCCTGAACGACTGGCCGAGCTTCACGGGCTGCCATGCCGACGCCTCTGACGCCATCGCGGAACTCGCTTGCGAGCGGCTGGGAATTCCCGGCTGAACCGGACCGTTGAACGCCGGAAGAAGGTTTTGCCGGGGGGATGAACATCTCCGACTTGGCCGCGGAGACGCCCGGCCCGGACGCCTTGAGCCCTACCGCATCGGCCACGGGGATCGGCCGAAGTAGTCGAGCCCCGTCCGCTTGGCGACGGCCAGGCCGGCTTTGTTGGCCTCTTTCAGGACCTCCTTCTCGTCCAGCGTCTTGATCTGCCGGTCCTCGTAAAGAACCTCGCCGTCCACCATCATGAAGTCCACCGTATCCCCGCTTGAGGACTGGACGATGTTGGAGATGATGTTGTGGTGCGGGATCCACTCCGGCCGGGTGATATCGAGCATGATCAAGTCCGCCCGCTTGCCCTTCTCGAGCGCGCCGACCTGTTTCTCCATGTTCATCGCCCGCGCCCCCCCCAGGGTCGCCATCTCCAGGATGTGCTCGGGCGGGAACAGCGTCGCGTCCAGGCGGTAGTCCCGGTGGGCGGTCACGGAGAACATGACGCGGAACATGTCGACGAAGTTGGATTCGGGGGCGGTGTCGCAGCCCAGGCCGTGCTTCATGCCGCGCTGGAACATCTCCGGGTGAAACCCCTCGCTGATGGCGCCGTACCCCCCCGCGAAGCTGGCCGTCGGGCAGTGGACGACGCCGACCTCATACTCGTCGAGGAGCTCCAGCTCTTCTTCGTCGATGATGTTGGTGTGATACGTGATGAGGTGAGGGCCGAGGGCGCCCGCCTCATGATAACGAACGACGGCCTTCTTCCCGTGGAAGACTTCTTTGTGGCGATTGACGGAGTCCGGGTTGGACAGCATGTGCGTGCCGAAGCCGACGCCGTGCTTTTTGCAGAGCTCCGTGGTCTTGGCCAGGAGGTCGCTCGAGCTCGTCCGCTCGGTCCGGCAGGAGAACCATGCGCTGATGCGCCCGTTCGCCGCGCCGTTGAATTTCTTGACGAAATCCTCCCCGGCGGCCAGCCCGTCGTCCGTCCCCTCATTCATTTTGGCCGGCAGGGGCCGTCCGGTGGTGTGGATGTCGGTCACCGACCGCTTGATGTTCGCCCGGACCCCCGCTTCGGTCACGGCCTGGACGGCCCGGTGCATGTTGTAGCCGCCGGGATCGTCGAAGCAGGTCGAGCCCGTCCGGATCAACTCGATGCAACAAGCCATGCTGGACAGGTAGACCTCCTCCTCGGACAAGGCGTTCTCCCAGGGGAAAAGCCGGTCGTGAATCCAGGTCGGCAGAAATACGCAGTCGGCCAAGCCACGGGCGAGCTGCTGGGTGGAGTGCATGTGGGCGTTGATCAGCCCGGGCATGACCAGCCGGTCCCGCGCACGGATCTTATTCTTCACATTCGTGTACTTCTTCTTGAGGGCGGCGGATTTGCCGACCTCGACAATTTTCCCTCGATGGACCGCCACCGCGCCGTCGGTCAGGATCTCGCGGTCCTTGTTCATCGTGACGACATAGTCTGCGTCGTGAATGAGCGTGTCGATCTTCGCCGGCCCCTCACGTTTTTTTGCCATCGTTATGTGAACTCCTCGTTGCCGTCGGGTCGATTTGAATTCGGAGGCGCAATTACCACATGACGGTCCGTCGCTGTCAAGTGAATGGGCCGCTCGCCGCCGTCTTGCCTCCGATTCGGGAAAGGGGAGTCTTCGCCCCGTGAATCGCCGTGCGCATTCGGAGATCTTTATTCCGCGCGTCCCGCTTCCTTGAGCAAAATCCGTTGATTGACACATTTCGAGGAGTTGTGCTTAGGTCGCCGCTGACCTGATCCCTCATCGGGTTCCTTCACCGATGGAAGTCATGATGACCTTCCGGAGGAGCCGCCGCGCGGGGTCCCCGCGGGAACATCCGCCCTTGTGGAAAGTGGACCCTTGAACCCGGTTTTTTGGACGCTGCTGTCCTCTCTGAGCTTCGCCAGTTGCTATATCCTCGCGCGCCGGGGGACCGTTTACTGCAACGTCACACTGGGGACGCTCATCGCCACGGGTGTCAATCTCTTCATCATGACGATCTGGGCGCTGTCGACGACGCCCCGGGCGGCCCTCGCGGACGGGCGGTTGTGGGTGTTTTGCCTCATCGGGTTATTCGTCCCCGGCATCTCCCGCCTGTTGTTGATCCTCAGCGTCCACAAGGTGGGCGCCTCCCGGTCCTCGAGCATTCGCGCCGCCGCGCCATTGATTGCCACCCTGGCCGCCGTCCTCTGGCTGAAGGAATCCCCCACGCTGTTCAGTCTGGCCGGGATCGGGGCCATTGTCCTGGGCGGTGTTTTTCTCTCGAGAAAGTCGCGGAACGAACCCTTGTGGAACCGCAGGGATCTGATATTCCCCCTGGGCGGCACGGTCTTGACGGCCTTTCGAGACGTGTCGGTCCGCTTCGGTCTGGCGGACTATCCGTATCCCGTGGCCGGGTCCTGGGCGGCCACGGCGGTTTCGATGCTTGTTGTCCTGGTCTATTGGCGGTGGACCCGTTCTCCGGACGAGGAGCGGCCCTCCCCGCAAGGCTGGATGTATTTCGGGGCATTGGGCGTGGGCGTGAGTGTGGGATTTACGACGCTCTTTTTCGCCTTTCAAGCCGGCGAAGTGGTCGTCGTCTCGCCCGTTACGGGGACGACGCCGCTCTTTACGCTCTTTTTAAGCGCGATGTTCTTGCGGGGCCTCGACAGGTTGACGGTCCCGGTTATTGCCGGGTCAGCCCTCATCGTCCTGGGAAGCGTTCTGGTGGCCCTCCGGATTTAGCGGCGATTTTCACCCGCTATTGGACCCCATAGGGAGGGGGGGGAGGGGGGCCTTCCTCGATGACGGAAAAGGCCTCCCCCGATTCACCCGCCCTTTACCTCTTCTCTCCCGACGCGGTTCGGTAGGGCTCCACGATGCACTCGGCGTACGTTTCCATGGACCGCATGGTCAAGTCGGCCGTCTGGCGCAGTCCGGCGGTGGCGATCAAGTGCGTCAGGCCGGCGCGCTCGAGGGATCGCACCTTTTCCAGACACGCCGAGGCGTCTCCGACGATGCAAAAGGTATTGGCCATCGCCGGCGTCACCAGGGACAGCGCCTTCTTCTTGTCCCCTTCGCGGACGGCTTGCCGAAGCGGCTCCACCTCCTCCAGCGTGAGGCCGTAGTGTTCGAGGACCTCGAGTGAATATTCCCCCCCCGCCATGATCAGGCACCGGGGTCTGAGATGGTCCATCGTGGCCTCGAAGTCGTCCGTGAGAACGACATCGGTCAGGACGCAGATATCCACCTTGCCCGGGTCCCGCCCCGCGCGCTTCGCGCCTTCGGCGACCTTGTCGCGGACATAGCGGCAGTGGGTCTCTGTCGCGCCGTGCATGATGATTCCGTCGCAGGTCTCGCCACCCAAACGGTGCATCCGGGGTCCCCGCGCGCCCAGGTAAATGGGGATGTCGGCCGCCTCGCCGAACTCGAGGCGGGCGTCTTTAATTCGGAAAACCTCTCCGCCAGCCGAAACCGGCTTGTAAGTCCAAAGCCCGCGGACGATGTCGATGGTCTCCCGGCAGGCCGTGAGGGGTTTCGGGATGGGCGTTGCGAGGTTCTCGGGATACTCGAATCCCCCGGACCCCAGGCCGAGGATCGCCCGCCCGCCCGACAGCTCGTGAATCGTCCGGACCGTAGACGCGAGCTGGGCGGGATGGCGCTGGTAGGGGCTGGTGATCGAGGTCCCGAACCGGATGTCCTTCGTCTTGAGGGCGGCGAGGGCCTGAACGACGTAGACGTCTTTCACGAAGTAGTGGTCGTTGAACCATACGTCATCGAAGCCGAGCGCCTCGGCGCGCTCGCACAGCCGCACCAACTCCTCGATGGGCTTGTCCGCCCAGATGCCGACGCCGAAGCGCACGTGATCATCTCCGCGAGGGCCGGACGGAGATGTCCTCCGGCCTCCGGATGGAATGCGTGATCTTTAACCGCCGGACGGAATCAGCGAACCGGACGGCCGATTGCCCGTTCGCCTACTTGCTGTAATACGCCTTCACGAAGCGGTTGGTCAGGGCGTCGTCCACATTGACCCGCTTCTTCATAACGTCACAGATCGCCCTGCTCGCCCGCAGCCTGATCGCACTCCATAGCGCCCTCTGAACTGTAGAGCGACTACTTTATAAACTGATTGGTGAAAGCCTTTTTCACGTCCACGGGCTTCTTAATCACACCGTACCTGACGAGATTGTCGTGGGTTGTTTGCCACTCCTTCTGAACCGCCCAGCCCCAGGGATATCCCTTCGAAGCCACGGAAATCTTGGTCTGAATTATCTTCAGGGCTCTCTTCTGGAAAACGGGATTGTGGTCGGGCTTATGCTGAAGGACCGCCTTGAGGGCGTCGGCGGGATCCTTCATGGAGTGCTTGTACCCCTTGATGGTGGCTTGAACGAAGCTCCGGACAACGTTCGGATTTTCCTTCATGAATGTCTCGTTGGTCGCAGTGCCATTTCCGACTTGGTCGATTCCGTGGTCCGGGAGCCAGATAACGTTAAGGTCAATTCCCTTAACTTTTGCGAGAACAACCTCATTAGCAATGTACGCGGGCCGAACATCCACCATCCCGGAAAGGAGTGGCTTAAGGCCGAACCCCACATTGATCTTGTTCAGCTTGTCGATGTCGATGCCGTACTTGCCCGTCAGGGCTAAAAATCCAATCCAGGTTGCGCTTCCCCGCTGGACGCCCACCTTTTTTCCATAGAAATCCTTTGGGGTTTTGATCCCTGACTTTTTCAGTGAGATGAAGGATATCTGGGTCTTGTTTAAGGAGGAGAGAATTGAGACCAAAGGCAAGCCCTTCTCTCGGCCCGTCAAGACGACGCCGGCGGTTGGCGCTCCAAATTCCGCAGCGCCGGTTGCCACCGCCTTGCCAGCGTTACGGCTCCCTTTCGACCATTTCAAACTGACGTCGAGTCCTTCGGCCTTGAAGAAACCCCTATACTTGGCCACTAATTCCGGCGCCCAGCGGGCATCGGGAATCCAGGACATCATAAATGTCACCTTCTTAGCGGCCAACGCCTGTCCGCCCAACAGGCCGGTAACCAGGAGCAGCAGTCCGATTGCCCGAATGCATTTCCACGCCTTTTTCATTTCTGTTTCCTCCGGTATTTTGGTTTTCGGTTTGCCCATCGTTGAGATCGACCCCGCAACCAAAGCCAACCCCTAAACGGTTAACTGAAACCAATTAATTTTGATTCCCTAAATCTTGTGTTGCCCAGAATATGAACCTCCTTTCCAGGTAAGCGACAATTTGAAACATCGTAATGCCGCAGGCGGCCAAGACGCCGATGACAACAAACACAACCGGTGTTTCCATTCCGGACTCGGCCATTACCAACATGTAGCCCAAGCCATCGTCGCCGCCGAAGAACTCGCCCACGACCGCACCGATCAGGCAGAGCGAGGTGGAGACCTTGAACCCCGCAAACATATACGGAAGCGCCGTGGGGATCTGAATCTTTCTAAAGATGGTCCAAGTGGAGGCATTCAGCGCGCGCATCATCCGGATCATCCGGTAGTCGGCCGAAATCAGGCCCCGGGTTGTGTTGGCGACAATCGGGAAAAACGTGATGATCATCGCCAGCGCGATCTTCGGTTTCATGTCGTGCCCCATCCAGATGACGAGCAGAGGCGCCGTCGCCGCGATCGGAATGGAGGTTGACAGCGAGATGTAAGGAAAGACACCCCGTTCGAGGAACCGGGAGTTGGCGATTCCCGCCGCCATCATTGTCCCGAATACCACCGACAGACCGAAGCCGCTCAAGGACTCGATCAGCGTCGTGTAGGTGTGCCTCCAGAGAAACTTCGTTGTCGTGAACGCCTCGGCAATTCTGAGGGGCGAAGGGATAAACCAATCCGGAATCTTTAGCGCCGTCGTCACGGTCTGCCAAGCCACCAGGCCCACGATCAGAAAGATGAGCGCCGGGCCATAGCTCTCCAAGAAACCCCGGAGCCTTTCGTTTTTAGGAGAACCTTTCGTCATGCTTAGAACTCCCCCAAAACGTTGCGAACGTAGCGGGTCAAATCATGAAATTCTTTGGAGTCGCGTAGCTCCTTTGTCCGTGGCCGCGGAAGGGTGACCTCGATGATCTCTTTGATTAGCCCGGGGTTGGGGGACATGACGGCCACGCGGTCGCACATGAACACCGCCTCGTAGAGGTCGTGGGTAATCAACAAGCCGGTCTTGTTTTCGTGCGCCCACAGGTCGAGGAACTCCACGTGGAGCCGCCGCTTGGTGATCTCGTCCAGGGCCGAGAAGGGCTCGTCGAGCAACAGGATCGAAGGATCGTGGGCGAGGGCGCGCACGATGGCCACCCGCTGGCGCATCCCGCCGGATAGCTCGTGGGGATAGTGGCGGGAAAAATTTTCCAGGCCGACGAATTTCAGGAGCGCCCGGCACCGGTCGTCCTCCCCTCCGTTATACGCCCCGGTCACCTCCAAGGGGAGCCGGACGTTATCGATGGCGGTCCGCCAGGGCAGGAGCACCGGGTCCTGGAAGATGAACCCGAACTGGTTGCCGCTCTTGGCCGCCTCCACGCTGCCGCCGCGAATTCTCACCTCTCCGCCCGTTGGCTGAAGCAGCCCGCTGATGTTCAAAAGGAGGGTCGATTTTCCGCAGCCGGTCGGGCCGACGATGGCGAACAGCTCCTGGTCCCGGACGTCCACAGACACGTCCCGAACGGCCAGAAAATCCGGCTTTCCCCGGCTCTTGTAGACCATCTCTATGTTTCGCAGGCTGATACAGGGGACATCGGCAACGCTGGCGGAGGTTTGCGCGGGCTGATTTTCCCGGGTCATGAAGATCCCCATCGGCAAGGCGTGCAGACGCGGCCACTGTCCGGATATTCGAAGTTCTTTCCTGAGAATCGCGCCAAGGTATCATAGGAGGCGGACGCATTTCAAGCCGAATCGTCCTGAGTTATCCCCAGTTTTCCCGCGCCTGAGGAGATGAAGCGCTCTATCATGAGTGGGGATGCCCGTCCTCAGGTCGGGTTTGCGTCAAAGAGACCTCTCTTCGTCATTCCCGCGCAGGCGGGAATCCAGCGTGCTGACCGGCGTGTCCGTCCTCATCCCCACCGGCCCATCAACAGGAGGGTATCCCATGGGGGACTGCCTCCGCCGGTGAGAGGGTTTTTGTGGGCGACCCGAAGGGTTTTGGATCCCCGCCTGCGCGGGAATGACTGTCGGAAAGAGGGACTGGCCTTCATCACCTTGTACGAAGCGCGGGCATCGTTTTGTGTCATCCTCTCGCAAAACTGAGAGAAGGCCCATTATCCAAGACAGCCCAGCCCCCTTCTATCCCGACACGCCTCACCGCCATTCAGAGGCTCAAAAAACTTGGGATAACTCAGGGATCGTCTATTCCTCCAGTCCCGAGGAACTCTGGGCCGACGACGAGATCAAGTCCCGCTACCTGGGCATCTAGACCCGGATTTTGCCCGTACGTCACTGAAAAATGGGGGCTTGCGGCCAGCCGGGGCCTTGCCGGGGGATCCACCCGGCCGCGCCCGGCGCGAAGAATCGAAAGCGCCTTACCTGGGAGACGTCGGATTGATGCGCGGTGAGGGGGGATGCGTCCTTCACCAGGTGAAACCGCGCGCGGTTTCACTGAAAATCCGAAGCAACGACGCTGTGTCATCGACCCCGCCCTGGGCCCGCACGGCCACATCGATGCGCCGGGCTGCATTGTATCCCTGTGCCGCCCGGGAAGAGGGCTTGCTGCCGTATGCCCTTTCGTAGGCGGAAATAAAAGCCGCGACCGCAGGCAGGTCAGACTTGGAGAAGGGGGACAGGCCAGGCAGGAGCAGAGCGACCTTTTTTCCGTCGAGAAGCTTCCTGATCAGGGATAGCGTTTTTTCGGATCCAAAGGCGGCCACGATGTCGACCTCGCCTTGCGTCGCGATACGCCCGATGTCGGCGGCCACATCCCCCCGCTCATCGATCACGGCCACATAGACATCGAGGCCGCCGAGATGGCCGTCGGATCCCTGGTCCGGGTGGCCGTCCCGCTCCGTTGTCGCCAGCATAAAGCCCTTGCGGATTTGGCGACCCTGGACTGACGCGGCTTTCGACAAGGGGATGACAAGAGCAACATTCAAGCGATGGGCAAGAGCGGGATTGATGGTGAGCGCAATCTCCGCGATCATTGTCAGGAATAGGAAGGCGGCCTTGTTCCGGATCTTCATCGTGACCCTCTTTTGCAAGATACCCTCTTGACCTCAAAATCCCAAATCCAGCCTTCCAGAGGATAACCACTGCGGAGTTGGCCGCGGGGTGCGAGGGAACTTGGGTATTCATCGAGCATTTCTTGGGACCTCAGCCGGAAGCGTGGGCCGGAAATAGGCTGAGCGAAACTATCAACCCTGCTCCGCCCTTCGGTGCGAGCGGTCGAATTCGGTCCATAGTCGGTGAATGTCCAACCAAATGCCTTTCCATAGAAGTCTTCTGGTCGGGCTATGTCAGCGACATTGAACTCGATGTAATCGATACAACGATCTTGGTGCAAATATCCAAGCTCAAGGTGACCCCCGCGTCGATGTGCAACAAACACATGTCTGGTTCCGGGATTTCCCATTTAAAATTCGGACAGGCCTGTACCGGCCACTCGTTGCTGTTTAACTCAATTGGACTCATGTCTACCGGACCTGTCAACACCATTTCGGGCGCCCGCTCCCGGCGCACCGGAACGGGATCGAAAACCGGGCGTGCATGAGCGCGCACGCGGACATGCCGGGGGGGAACGTCAGCGATCCGACCCCTCCGGGTCCACCCCGAGCGCCGTGGCCACGCGGTTGGTGTAATTGAAATAAGCGATGAGCTGGACCAGGTCGAGGATCTCCTCGTCCGTCATCCCTTCCGCGCGAAGGGCCGCGACGTCCGCCTCGGACATCGCCGGGGAATCCTTCGTGAGTTTCTCGCTGAACTCCAGCATCCGCATCGTCCGGCTGTCCACGTCCGCCTTGCGGAAATCCTCGATGATTTGCCGGGCGAGCGTCTCGTCGCCCGTCGCTTCACGGAGAGACCCTCCGTGATGCTCGACTCAGTAGTCGCATCCGTTGATGACCGAGACCACCGTGGAGACCATCTCCTTTTGCGCCATGGTCAGGCCCGAATCATGGTACAGGACCGACTGGTAGAGATCCTGGGCGGCCTTCATGGCGGGCAGCTTCAGGCTGGCCAGCTTGACGACGTTCGGCACGCCGCCCGCAATTTCCGCCAGGTCGTCGTAGAACGTTTTCAACTCGCCGGTGGCTTCGGAGTGTTCGATCTGCCGGATATGCGCCATAAGGCTTTCCTCCCGAATCAGGTGAATCGACCTGATTCTGATTCAGTGGACCTGAGAATTTAACACAAAATAGAACCCAGCCCCGTGATCGTGTCAACCCGTCCACCTGGGCCGCCCTCATCAGCCCCATCGATTTACTCGGATGTCGATCGGCGGGTGCGGGTTCCCCCTTCCCCCCCATCCCCCCTCCCCCGGATTTCACCGAATCTCATTTGGTTTGGTCTCCGGGAAGTCTTTGGCACTCTCGATTCGAGAGTGCCAATTCGGCTTGACCCACCGAGTCAAATCGACTATATTTCTCTCGAACAGATTAAGAATCAGAGGGAATCGAGGATTTGACCGTGCTTTCGGATTGGGGCGCCGAAAGGCAGGTTTGGTCGGCCCCCATTTCGACAAGCAAGAATTTCATTCTTTCCGGTGTGATCGATTTCCGGCGGGGAAAATGTTGCCCGCGGGAGAGTTCCGTCCCAGAGCGAAACGGAATCCTGCGGGTTCGCATGCCCGGTCCCGAGTTGAATGGACATGAGATGAAGAGAATACCCGTCAAACGCGGAAGTTTCGTGGCGGTGACCCTGGCGGCTTTTCTACTGATCGGGGGCGCGGCCGGAGCGGAAAGGCGGCCCGACAGTTTTGCGGATCTGGTCGAACGCCTCACGCCTTCGGTTGTGAACATTCAGGTCACCATTGTCCGGAAGACAGCCCCTTTTGGGATGCGGAATCCTTTCGGCCGCGGGAACGACCAGTTCGAGGAATTCTTCCGCCGGTTCTTTGGCGATCAACCCCCCCGCGGGTTCCGCAACCGGGCCATCGGCTCCGGTTTCATCATCAGCCCGGACGGATACCTCGTCACGAACAACCACGTTATCGAGAACGCCACCGAAATCAAGGTGAAGCTGCAAAGCGGCGAGGAGTTCGAGGCCAAGCTCATCGGCCGCGACCCAAAGACCGACCTGGCCCTCCTCAATATTGAGCCCAAAAAAGCGCTTCCGTTCACGGAGTTCGGCGATTCCGACGCCCTCCGCGTGGGGGATTGGGTGGTGGCCATCGGGAACCCCTTCGGCTTGTCGCATACGGTCACGGCCGGCATTGTCAGCGCCAAGGGGCGCGTCATCGGACAGGGGCCCTACGACAACTTCATTCAAACCGACGCCTCCATCAACCAAGGGAACTCCGGCGGCCCTCTCTTCAACACGCGGGGCGAGGTCGTGGGAATCAACACGGCCATCAGCGCCCGGGGGGCGGGCATCGGATTCGCCATCCCCGCCAATATGGCCAAGAAGCTCATCGATCAGCTTCGTGAGACCGGCTCCGTCGTTCGGGGTTTTCTCGGGATTCGCATTCAGAACCTGAATCCCCAACTGGCCAAACGTTTCGGCGTTTCGAAGACCGAAGGGGCGTTGGTTTCCAATGTAAATCAGGATTCCCCGGCCTCCAGAGCGGGGGTCAAGCGGGGCGACGTGATCATCGAGTTTGACGGGAAGCGCGTCCGGACGACGGGCGAGTTGGTCCGGAGGGTGGGGAATACGTCCGTGGGAAAATCCGTCAAGATGAAAGTCCTGCGCGGCGGACGCGAGGTGACGCTCGCGGTGAAAGTGGGAAAGCTTTCCGAGGAGCGGGCGGCGTCCACAACAGGCGCAAGCTCCCATAAGCTGGGGGTGGAGCTCCGGCCTGTCCCGCCCGGCCGGGCGAAGGAGCTGGGTCTGCCCGCCGGCCAGGGGCTCTTGGTGGCCGGCGTCGAGCCCGACAGCCCGGCTGCCCGTGGAGGGATACGGTCCGGAGACGTCATCCTGGAAATCAACGGCCAGGCGATCTCCGCGATGGGCGACCTCAGCGCGGCCCTGGCCAAGACCAAAGGCGATGAGGACCATTTGTTCTACCTCCATCGCGACAAGAGCAACCTGTACGCGAGCGTCCCCAAGGGATGAGAGAGTCAGGCTGATGGATTTGACCGTTCGGGAACTCCAAGATGAGACCATCGCCCGTCTCGCGCCGGAGCCGGCTGACGAGGCGGAAATTTGCTCCGAGCTCAAGGCGGCGTATCTTGGGGAGAAGGTCCTCTCCCAGCGGTTGTCGGCCTTGGCGGCGTCGCGGGCGCCGGGTTGGAAGCAGGCGCACGCGCGGATGGTGAGGACCCTTGCCGACCTGGACGAGGTTCACATCGAGACCCTTGGGGAAGTGTTGGAGGCGTTGGACGCCTCCGCGCCGGAGCGTCCGGAAACGGAACACCCTCAACGAGGGCGGGCGGATGACGTTCGATCCGCGCTCGTGAAGACCATGGAATCCAAGAAAGCCCTCGAGATCCGGTACGTGCGGGCCGCGTCGCTGGCGGACGTGGAGGGCCGGCGCCCGCTCCGCCTCCGCCTCGAGACCCTGGCGGCGGAAGAGGCTCGGGGGCGGCGGGACCTCATGACGGTCCTTTGCCGGTTCCCGGCGACCCGGCCGGAAGACTGAGCGCGCGGATCTAAAGAAGATGCCCAAGGACAAAGCGTTGGCGAAGAATCCGTCTGAAAGCAAAAAAGCGGGGGAGAAGGGTGCGCGAAGCGGAAAGGGCGTCCGCAAGGCCGCGGTCCGATCGAGAAAGTCGCGTCGGACGGAGAAGGGCGCGCCCCCATCCCCGCGCAAGGAAACCACGAAGCCCCTTTTTCACGCGGCGAGCCGTCTGGCCAAGCAGCTCGATATCGAAGCCGTCTTTGTTTACGCCCAGAACCTGACGTCCAACCCCGAGCTTCTTCAGGTTTTCACGAACGGGACCACGCCCATCCTGGTTGTGAAAAACGACGAGGAGGAGGAGAGTTGCCGGAGGTTCACGAAGAAGGTCATCCGGGTGCCGGATGTCAACCTCAGCCGGATGGACCAGGTCAAGTTGGCCATCGTCATGGGCCTGACTGAAGGCGTGCTCAACGTGGGCGACCGTATCCTGTGCCTTGTGGGGCGTGTCAACAGGACGATCGCGGACACGCTGGTTCTGTTGGATGTGGGCGAAGAGTTCGAGACGATGAACCTTCACGGCCGGTTGGCCGGCACGGAGGAGATCGATTCCAAGGTGTTCGAGGCCACCCTGACGATGGCCTTGGAGCTGGCGAACGAAGGCCGGGAGGGTCATCCCATCGGGACCATCTTCGTGATCGGGGATAACCCGGAAGTGCTCCGGTACTCCCGGCAGATGATCATCAACCCCTTCCTGGGCCATCCGGAGTCGGAGCGCAACATCATGGACCCCAAACTCCGGGATACGGTCAAGGGGTTTTCTTCCCTGGACGGGGCTCTGGTAATTCGCAAAGACGGTGTCCTGGTGGCCGCCGGCCGCCATTTGAACGCCGCCTATGACGGCGATGCGCTCTCCCCCGGCCTCGGTGCCCGCCACGCGGCGGCGGCGGCCATCACGGCCGTCACCCGGGCCCTGGCGTTGACCATCTCGGCGTCAACGGGTACCGTGACGATTTTCCGGGAGGGCAAGGTGATCATGACGCTCGAGCGGTTTCGCGCGGCGCCCAGCCTGACGGACGCGCCTTTGGCGTAAGGTTTTGCTTTGACTGGAGGGACGCCGGAGGCGCCGCCGGTCGATCGGTTTCAATTTCAATGCGGAAAACGAAGTTTTCCCAAGGAGAGACGCACAATGGCTGTCAAAGACCTTGCTTACGAAGATGAGGCCCGGCGGAAGCTCCTCTCGGGCATCGACCAGTTGACCCGTGTGGTCCGGACGACGCTGGGTCCGGTCGGGCGGACGGTGCTGTTGGGCAAGTCGTGGGGCTCGCCCGTCGTCACCAAAGACGGCGCCACGGTGGCCAGAGAGATCGACCTGCCCGATCCCTTCCAGAACATGGGCGCCCAGATGCTTAAAGAGGTGGCCAAGAAAACGGCCGATGACACCGGCGATGGAACCACCACCGCGACGGTCCTGGCCGAGGCCATTTACCGCGAAGGGATTAAGTTCGTGGCCGCCCGGGCGAACCCCATCGATCTGAAGCGGGGCATCGACGCCGCTGTAGAATGTGTTGTGTCCAACCTGAGGAAACAAAGCCGAAAGGTTTCGGATTCCGAAAATATCAGGGAAGTGGCCACGGTTTCCGCCAATGGAGATGAGACGATAGGGGAGATCATCACCGAGGCCATGGATCAGGTCGGTCGAGACGGGGTCATCACGACGGAAGAGGGCAAAGGCATCGAGATGTCCCTGGAGGTGGTTGAAGGGATGCAGTTCGACCGCGGTTACCTCTCCCCCCATTTTGTGACGGACGTCGATAATCTGGTGTGCGAGCTGGAAGACGCCTACTTGCTGCTCCACGAAAAGAAGATCTCCAACGTGAGCGACCTGCTGCCCGTCCTGGAACGGGTGTCCGCCACGGGGGCCCCGCTCCTGATCATCGCCGAGGACGTCGAGGGAGAGGCCCTAGCCACCCTGGTGGTGAACAAGATGCGCGGCACGCTGAATTGCACCGCCGTCAAGGCCCCCGGCTACGGCGACCGGAGGAAAGAAATGCTCGAGGACATCGCGATTCTCACCGGCGGGCGGCTGATCTCCGAGGACCTCGGCATCAAGCTGGAAGCGGTTCCGCTGGAGGACATGGGCCGGGCCAAGCGCATCCGGATCGACAAGGAAAACACCCTCATCATCGAGGGGTCCGGGAGGGCGAAGGACGTGAAAGGGCGCATCGCCCAGATCCGCGCGCAGATTGAGGAGACCACCTCGGATTACGACAAGGAGAAGCTTCAAGAGCGGTTGGCCAAGCTGACCGGGGGCGTCGCCAAAATCCTTGTGGGCGCGGCCACCGAGATCGAGATGAAAGAGAAGAAAAGCCGCGTCGAGGACGCGCTCAACTCGACCCGGGCCTCGCTGGAGGAGGGCATCGTCACGGGCGGCGGGGTGGCCCTGGTGCGGGCGGCCAAGGCGCTGGACGGGCTGGATCTTCCCGAAGATCAGGGGCTCGGTATTCAGGTGCTCAAGAAGGCCCTGGGAGAGCCGGTCCGGATCATCGCGGACAACGGCGGGTACGACGGTGCCGTTGTCCTTTATGACGTCGAGGCCGCCCGGGGTGCCGTCGGATTCAACGCGGTCACCGGGGTGCAGGAGAACCTGGCCAAGGCGGGGGTGATCGATCCCGTCAAGGTGACGCGCTCGGCGCTCCAGAACGCGGCCAGCCTGGCGGGGATCCTCCTCACAACCGAGCTTCTGATCACCGAGAGGCCCGAAGAGGAAGAAGCCGCGGGGGGCGCCCACGGCGGCCATGGCCACAGCCACGGTTTTTGATTCGGTTGAGCCGATCCCCTGTGGAAGCGAACCGAAAGCGGAGGATGCGGACGCATGATTGACGTTCAGAATCTGACGAAGTTCTACGGGCACGTGCCGGGCATTCAGGATGTCAGCTTCAAGGTGGAGTCCGGAGAGATCGTGGGATTTCTGGGTCCGAACGGCGCCGGCAAGAGCACCACCATGCGCATCCTGACCTGTTACATGCCGGCCACCTCCGGCACGGCGGTCGTGAGCGGTTTCGACGTATTCGACTCGCCCCTGGAAGTCCGCCGCCGCCTCGGCTACCTTCCGGAGAACGTTCCGATCTACCTCGATCTGACCGTCCGGGACTACCTGAACTTCGTGGGCGACCTGAAGGGGATTCCCAGGAAGAAGAAGAAGGACCAAATCGAGAAGGTCTTGCCGCTTTGCGGCATCAAGGAGGAGGTGGACCGCATCATCGGCAACCTGTCCAAGGGTTACCGGCAGCGGGTGGGTCTGGCGCAGGCCCTGCTCAACGACCCGGAAGTGCTCATTCTGGACGAGCCCACGACCGGCCTGGACCCGAGGCAGATCCTCGAGATGCGGGACCTCATCCGTGACCTCGCCGGAAACCGCACGATCATCCTCTGCACGCACATCCTACCCGAGGTCAGCATGACCTGCTCCCGGGTGGTCATCATCAACAAGGGCCGGATCATCACCCAGGATACGCCCGAGAACCTCACGCGGCAGCTTGAGAAGAAATCCACCGTGGAGGTCGAGGTCGCGGGTCCGTCCGCGGACGTGAAGCGGAAGCTGGAATCGGTCCCGGGGGTGGTTGCCGTAGCGGCCCGGGACCATGCGGGCGCTGGCGCGGATTCAACGGTCTTTGACGTTGAATCCAGCCCCGACGCGGACATCCGGCGGGAACTGGCGGCGGCGGTCTGCGGGGGCGGGTGGGGGCTGTTGACCCTCCGGCCCGTCTCCATGACGCTGGAGGACATCTTCGTCCAGCTCGTGACGGAGGAAGAGGGCTGACGCCCAAGTCGGTCTATGGTTTCGGTTGGCGGGTATCTTTTCGACGGATAAAGGAAGGCGTCCCCGATGCGTAATATCTGGGCCATTTACAAGAAGGAGCTGAGGCTCTACTTTCAATCGCCCATCGCCTACGCGGTGCTCACCATCTTTCTGATTCTGATGGGTTGGCTGTTTTACAGCAATATGGCGTTTTTCGGCCGCATCAGCGTACAGGCCGTTCAGAACCCCCGTTTGTCGAGCCAGTTGAGCGCCACGGACTCGGTGTTCTCGCCCCTCATCGGGAACATGACCATCGTCCTGCTGTTTATCATCCCGGCCTTGACCATGAGGCTTTTCGCGGAGGAGAAGAAGCAGGGGACGTTCGAGCTGCTTTACACCTACCCCATCCGGGACTTTGAAGTCCTGTTCGGCAAGTACCTGGCCTGTTTGACGGTCTTCCTCGTCATGCTCGTCCTGACCGCCGTGTACCCTATTCTGATCGCCGTTCTGGGGACCCTGGATCTTGCGCCCGTGCTGGCGGGATATCTGGGGATCTTTCTCCTGGGGTTGACGTTCGTCTCGGTCGGGGTGTTGATGTCGGCCGTGACGAAAAACCAGTTGGTCGCGTTCATCCTGGCCTTCGGGGTGCTGCTGTTCTTCTGGGTGCTGGGCTTCGCCTCATCCATTCTGGGCCCCAAGCTGGGTGCCGCTTTGTCCCATGCGTCGCTCATCGAGCATGTGAACAACTTCTCCCGGGGACTCATCACCACGCGCGACCTGATCTACTATTTGAACGTTAGCGTGTTCTGCCTTTTCCTGACCGTTCAGGCATTGGCCTCGCACCGTTGGAAGGGATGATGCGGCCATGACGAAAGAACGCATTCCACTGCTCGTCGGCGGCGCCGGCGTCCTGCTCCTGCTGATCGGGATCATCGGGGGCGCGATCGAAGGACGGCTCGGTCTCCTCTTTCTGACCCCCCTGATCGTGGGTCTGGCGGCGGTCCTGCTCGCTTTGTACACGTCGGGGGGCGTGGTCCGAACCTGGATGAGCCGCCGCTCCACGCGGTACGGGGCGAACATGGCGATCATGATCGTCGTGGCCTTCGCCATTGTCATCTTCGTCGAGACCCTCTCCTACCACTACTATAAACAGTTCGACGTCACCAGCGATCGGCTCAACTCCCTGTCCGCCCAAACCGTCCAGATTCTCAAAGGCCTGGCAAAGGGGGACAAGAAGGTTCAGGTCACCGCGTTTGTCCGGGACAGCGCCCGGAAGGGATACCGGGACCTTCTGGACCTTTACACCTACGAGACGGACCGCCTGAAGTACGAGCTGATCGACCTGGACAAGAACCCCCTCCTGGCGAAGAAGTTCGAAGTCCGGGCCTACGGGAGCCTGATGATCGAGTCGGGTGAGAACAGCCAGAAGGTGGAGATCCCCGGCGAGCAGCAGATCGCCAACGCCATCCTCAGGGTCACCCGCACGTCCAAGAAGACCGTGTACTTCCTGAAAGGGCACGGCGAGGCCGACATCAGCGACACGAAAAAGGAAGGGTTTTCCCAGGCCAAGCGGGCCATCGAGCTGGAAAACCTCCTGGTCAAGGACCTCGTTCTCCTTCGGGCCAAGGAAGTCCCCAAGGACGCCTCGGTCGTTATCATCGCCGGCCCCCAGAAGCCCGTCCTTGAGGCCGAGCGGAAGATGCTGGACGATTACATCCGGAAGCGGTCGGGAAGTGTCATGTTTCTCATCGATCCACAGACGGATTCCAAGCTGGAAGGCTTCCTGAAGGGATTCGGCGTCACCCTGCCCGAAGACATGATCGTGGACCGGATGAGCCGCCTGTTCGGCGCGAATGAGTTGACGCCGGTGATCACCCAGTACGCCAAGCACAAGATCACGGAAGGCTTCAACACCGCCTCCTTCTTCCCCCTGGCCCGCTCGGTCCGGGTGGCCGAGCCGGGCAAACCGCCGAGGAAGATCAAGGCCCAGGTCCTCGCCATGACGAGTCCGGGAAGCTGGGCCGAGACGGACCTGGAAACGCTGGCCAAGGGCGAGGCCGAGCTGGACGAAAAAAAGGATTCGAAGGGCCCCATCTCGGTGGCCGCCGTCATCACGGTGGAAACGAAGGAGGCGAACCCCTCTGAAGGAGAGCTCGGCCAGAACGCCCGGCTCATCGTGTTCGGCAACTCCCGGTTCGCCAGCAATCAGGTCCTCGGGGCCGCAGGGAACCGGGATCTGTTCCTGAACAGCCTGAGCTGGCTGGCCCAGCAGGAAGACCTCATCTCCATCCGCCCCAGGTCGCGCCAGGGGAGTGGTCCGATCTTCATGTCGGCGGCCCAGTCCCGCGCCATCTTCTTCCTGCCGGTGATCGTTCTGCCGGGACTGGTCCTCCTCTCCGGGTTCACCGTCTACATGCGGAGGAGGAAGAAGCATTGAACACCCGCCTCACTTCGATTCTGGCGCTCGTTCTGGCGGTTTTGGTCGTCGCCTACTTCTGGCTGAGCAAGGCCGGAGAGGAGAAAAAAAAGGCCGAGGAGGAAAAGGCCAAGGTCGTCAAGATCGACCCCAAGAAGGTCGTGGCGCTCGACCTGCTTCAGGCGAAGCCCCGGAACAAGCGGGACGCGGAATTCTCTTTGGTCAAGAAGAAAGGCGTGTGGTGGCTCACCAAGCCGCTCGCGCTCAGGGCGGACAACGGCACCGTTCTGGATGTCCTCTCCGGCTTGGAGGGGATGATACGCGACCGGGTGATCACGGACGCCGCCAAAGACCTCGCGGCCTTTGGCTTGAAGCCGCCTCAACTGACCGTCCGGTATGAATTGGATGGCGGCGGGAAGGGGAAGATCCTCTTCGGCGAGACGTCCCCTTCTGGAGAAGGGGTCTACATGGCGACGGACGGCTCGAAGGCGGTCTATCTGCTTTCCACCCGCGCCAGAAGCCCTTTTGAGAAGACCCTGCATACCGTCCGGGACAAGACCCTTCTGCGGCGTCCACGGGACAAGATCGCACAAATCACCTTCGAGCGCGACAACGGACGCTTCGTCCTCAAGAAGAATGAGAAGGGCAAGTGGGCGCTGGTCGAGCCGATCAAGGCCCGGGGAAACATCGAGGCCGCCAACTACGCCTTGGGACTCATCCTCGACGGCAAGGCCCAGAAATTCATCACCGAGAACCCGACGGCGGACGACCTGAAACGGTTCGGCCTGGTGTCGCCCAAGATCCGCCTCACCTTGGCCGAGGCCGGGGGGAAGAACCCCGACGTGTTTGTCATCGGGAATCAGGAAGAAAAATCCAAGAATTATTATGCCCGCCAAGAGGGTAAGGGCCCCGTCTTTCAGCTCGAGCGCTTCAGCGTGGAGGACCTCCCCAAGAAACCGCTCGAGGCCAGAAACCGGCGGATCATCGAGTTCGAGAAGGAGGCGGTGGTCAGGATCGAATTGGATAGCCCGCGGGGAAAGGTCACGATCCGGCAGAAGGATGGGAAGAAAGACGAATGGGAGGTCGAGGAAGACGGCCTCAAGCTGGCCGGGAACGACCGTCGCATCAGTGATATGCTCTGGGATATCAAGTACGCCAAGATCGCGGAATTTTTCGATGATCCCGCCAAGCAGCCCAATGCGACCCTCGTCGACCGGACCACCCGAAAGGTCGCCCTCCACATCAAGGGAAAGGAAAAGCCCCTGCGTTTCACCATCGGGCGGCAGGGCCCTTCGGATCCCACCCAGAAAGACAAAGAAGACCAGGAGCGGTGGTACGCCCGCAGAACGGATGACGGGACGGTCTTTCTCCTGACCCGGGACACCGTGGACCGGGTCTCCAAAGGCGTTTGGGGCTTGCAGGAGCGAAAGGCCCTGAAATTTTCCTACAACGAGGTGGCCAAGTTGGAGTTCGGTTATCCGGACGGCGTGGTCGAGATGTTGAAGGAGGGACGGCGCTGGCGCATGATGAAGCCCCTGGACGAGATCGCCGTCGGAGACAAGCTGGATTTCATCCTCAACGAGATCAACCTCCTGGAGTTTGACGAAATCGTCAAAGATAAAAATCCGGACTTCTCCAAACCTGACTTGGTGGTGAACGTTTCTCTCAAGGACGGAAAGAAGCTTCCCACCCTTCGCTTTGTCCGCGACGCCAAGGAGAAAAAGGCTTACGTGCGCCGGGGTGATGAACCGCGCGTCTACGCGACCGAAGATCGATTTATGGATAACATTCCGAAAGGCTATAAAGGATTTCTCTCAAAGGAATAAGGGTCCGGGTGTTCCCGGCCGGGTTCGGGCGCCGCCGATGGCGGGCCGGCTGGACATGAAGTTGTCGGGAGGAGTGGATTCGGGCTAAACGCGGGTTGAGAATTTTCCGAAAAGAAAAGTGTAGAGGGCTGGGCGAGTCGGGGGATGAGGCAGGAGGGGTTGTGTGACCCGGCGCGACGATATATATTCAGATGTATGATGGGAGGTGGTAGAGAATGGGAGGCGCAGGTTGTCCTCCCTATCCCTACCCTGGAAGCGCAACCGGAGCCGGTCAAGAGGAAAGGGAAATCGCGCCATGTGGGACGGGCTGAAACCTGGACCTCAATACGAGAAGTTGAGCCAAGCCATTATTCACGCCATCCTCTCCTCCAATGAGGTCCAGTCCCGCGTTGCGGATCTGCAAAGCAAAGGGGGCCTCGACGGTGAGGACATCATTGCCCTGGCCTTGCGGTTTCCGCAGCAGGGGGGATTGGAAGCCAAGGTGGAGGTCATGCGTCGATCGGCCGAGGAGGACGGTGAGCTCGACATCGACGAGGAAATGGCGGCGGACCATGAGGAGGATCCTTCATCCCCGGAGCCTGGGCCCAAGGGAGAGTGCTGGGTTTCCTCGAAACGGACCTTGTCGCCGAACGAGGTCGCCTTCGAGGAGTATCTCCAGAACCGTTTTAACGACGAATCCTGGATGAGAGAGGTGAGGGTTCGATTTCTGCAAGAGAAAGAGGAGGGGGTCCCCATTCGCGAGGGAGAGAGTCCGGAGGGGGATTCAGAGTAAGCTCGTTCTCACCGGGCCGGAGGACGGCGCGGCCGGTCGAGGACGACAAACCGGAATGTTGATGGAAAGGAAGGGACCCCCCGGGTTCCTTCCTTTCTTTTTTTGGACGGACCCCGCGCGCGCCCCCGGCCTTCCCCGCTCAATCAGCGGGACGGGGACGCGCCTGTCGCTTCCGGACTATTCCTTGACGATGATCTTTCCGGACATGGAGGGATGAATCGAGCAGTTGTAGGTGTATTCCCCGGGTTTGCTGAACGTGATTTTCTTGGATTGGCCCTGGTTCAGGGCCTCTGTGTCGAAGGCGTCCTTGCCTTCCCGGGCGCCCGAATGGGGAATCCCGTCCTCATTCACGAATTCCACCGTGTCGCCCACCTTGATGGTCAGTGTCTCCGGCGAGAAAGCGAAATCCGAAATGATGATTTGCACTTCCGCGGCCTGAGCCGTCCCGGCCATCATCCCCGGCATAGACCCCAACACACCCGTAAACCCCGCCAGAACCCAAATCAAGAATCCCTTTCGCATCATCCACAATCTCCTTGCGTGACTTCGTTGCCTCATTGTGCGCCGCCGATTCGCGGCCCGGGTGCGTCCCTCTCTCCGTGGGTTCGGCCCTCAGCCCGCGCCCTGTCCCGGCCCCGGTTGGGAGCGGCCCCCGAGGCCTTTCCCGTTAGAGAGTCCGCGGCGGAAAATTGTTCCCCCGGCCGGTTTCGACCGGAGACGCCTCAGCCGGTGACGGCGCCCTCCGAGGCGGAGGAGACCAGACGGGCGTATTTGGCCATGACGCCTTTTGTGTAATGGGGCGCGGGGGGGGACCAATCCTTAAGACGTGAGGCGATTTCCTCATCGGAAAGGTTCACCGAGAGCGTCCGACGGGGGATGTCGAAAACGATGGTGTCGCCTTCCCGAACGGCCGCGATGGGTCCGCCGTGCGCCGCCTCGGGAGCGACGTGGCCGGCCATCAGTCCGTGTGTCGCGCCCGAAAAGCGTCCGTCCGTCAGCAGCGCCACGGATTCCCCGAGCCCCTCGCCCACCAGCGCGGCGGTGACGGCCAGCATCTCCCGCATGCCGGGTCCGCCCTTGGGGCCCTCGTAGCGGATGACGACCACATCGCCGGCCTCGATCTCGCGCCGGGAGACCGCGGCGAAGGCGTCCTCTTCCCGGTCGAAGACCCGGGCCGGCCCCTCATGAGTCAGCTTCTTCTTGCCGGCGATCTTCATGATGCATCCTTCGGGGGCCAGGTTGCCCTTGAGCACCACGAGACCGCCGTTAGGGGCCAGGGGGTTGTCCAGGGGACGGATCACCTCCTGCCCGGGGGTCTCCTCGGCGGCTCGCGCCTCCTCGCCGATGGTGCGGCCGCTGACGGTCATTTCGTCCGGGTTCAGCACACCCGCGTCCAGAAGCCGCCCGGCCAGGAGGGCGGTCCCGCCGGCCGCGTACACGTCCGTTGCGACGAATCGTCCCCAGGGCTTGAGATCGGCCAGCAGGGGGGTGCGGCCGCTGAGGGTGTCGAAGTCCTCAAGGGCCAGGGGGACCCCCATCTCCCGGGCGATGGCGAGCAGGTGCAGGACGCCGTTGGTGGAGCCCCCGGTGGCCGCGATGGAGAAGATGGCGTTCTCCAGGGCCCCCCGGGTGATGATCCGGTCCGGGCGCAAGTCCTCTTTCAGCAATTCCATGATCCGCGCGCCCACCTCCCGGCAGATCTCATCCTTCTTCGGGTGCGTGGCGGGGACGCAGGAGCTGCCCATGATGGAGATGCCCAGGCACTCCATGGCCGTGGACATGGTGTTGGCGGTGAACTGGCCGCCGCACGCCCCCGCTCCCGGGCAGGCGCTGCACTCGAGCTCGTGAAGCTCTTCGTCGGTCATCTTGCCCGCCGCATGCGCGCCGACGCCCTCGAAGACGTCCTGGATGGTCACGTCCCGGCCCTGGAACCGTCCGGGATCGATGGAGCCCCCGTAGAGCATGAGGGAGGGAACGTTCAGCCGGGCCAGGGCCATGACGGTTCCGGGGATGGTCTTGTCGCAGCCCGAAAGGGCCACCACGCCGTCGAACAGGTGCCCGCGGGAGACGAGCTCGATGGAATCGGCGATGACCTCGCGGCTCACCAGGGAGGCTTTCATGCCCTCGGTGCCCATGGTCACGCCGTCGGAGATGACGACCGAGTTGAACTCGATGGGGGTCCCGCCGGCCGAGCGGACGCCCTCTTTCACCTTCTCGGCCAGGTCGCGAAGGTGGATGTTGCAGGGCGTCACTTCGCTCCAGGTGTTGGCGATTCCGACCAGCGGCTTGGAGAGGTCTTCATCGTTAAAGCCGCATGCCCTGAGCATCGCGCGGGCGGGCGCGTGGTCCCATCCGTCGGTGATGCCGCGGCTCTTGCTCTTCGGGTCAACGGTCATTCCTGTCTCCTTCCGGGCCCTTGCGCTTCGGGTGGACCGGTTGTTCCTCCAGGTTGTAGGCCCCCAATGCCTTCAGGGGGGTCCGCCGGATCATCGGTGGGCGGATATCGCCGTCCGTTGTGGAACGCCCCCAACCGGGTCGGCTCATCGGTTCGAGCGGTTCGGCTCGCTGCCGGATTGGGCTAATTTTAGGAACTTCTCGATTCGGGGGCAAGGGACATTGCCGAATCGTGGGGAGGGGGGGGCTGAATTTGACCGCCGGATAGGGTTGTCAGGGGGTCGTCAGATGGTCGAAATGATGCGTTCAGAGGTGATGGATTTCCCGGTCCTGGCTTTTGAAACCTCATTCTTTGATTGAAATTCGAGGGATTCCGGTGTAAAAGATTGATGACATTCGAGTTTCGTCCGGCGGGTTCGCCTCCTTTCGGGGAGGGGCCGCGGGACGGACGTTTGAGAACCCCTGACGCCCGGTCCATGTGACCGCCCTTGCCAAATGGGTCATCTCATCATTTCCGAATCCTTGTACGTCCCCGCGCCGGAATGCCGAAGCGCGCTGTTCCCATCCGTTGAACCCGATTTTCATGATTTCCCGGCGTTATCCGGGGTCGGATCGTCAAAGTCCGCGGCTTTGTCCGGGGAGGACCGTTGATCAAAGCGGCCCGGTCTGATCGCTCGGGCGGGGAATGAGGCCGAAGGTCCAGGTTCATTGAAATCACCGGGAGTTGATTGAGAAGGTTCCTTTTGGGGTGACCGGCGTAGGGTGGGGCGGTCTTCGCGGTGGGTATGCCGCGGGCGCCGCGGACGCCCTGCGCCGTTCTTTTTTGTGGGTGGAAGAAGTCAACCGTTCCGTGAATCATCCGGAACGCCGCGGGGGCGCGGTTCACGGCGACGCGCCGAAATTTTCCGCCGGCCGAGCCTGCCCGGCGATGAGAAAACCCGGTTAACCCCGGACCGGCACCTTCCGCCCGCGGGTTTTCTTGCGGAGACCCTTTCGGACCACCTTCTCGAAATATTCCCCTCGGTCGATGAACGACGTTTTCCGGGTGCGCCGGAGCCGTTTCCGGAGGGTCTCGGTCGCCTTCGCGTCCACCGGACATCGCTCGCCCGGCCCGATGACGACGCCGTAGTCCCTTCTCGCTCCTTCGCGCGTGACCTTTCCCTGGATCACGTCCAGTTGGACCCTTTCGACCTCGCGCCTCAGGGGATCCCCCCAGCCGCCGCCGCCGGTCGTGATGACGCGAATGCGGTCTCCCTTTTGGACCGGGACGTTGTCGCACAGCGCGGGCAGGGCCCGTTCTTTCCGGGTTCCCGGATTCAGGACGATCCGGTAATTTCCGCCCGCCTTTCCGCCGTTGACGCCCCAGCACGCCAGCTTGGATCGGTCGGCGAGAGAGAATACGCCGGCGTCGGACAGGACGGTGAACTCTTTCAGGTAGCCGAGGCCGCCCCGGCGCTTTCCCGGACCGCCCGAGTCCGGGCACAGGGCGAGCTTCTCGACCCGGATCGCGTACCGGATCTCGGAGAACTCCGCCGGAAGGTTCCGGGAGTTGGGGACGATGTGAATGGCGTCCGAGCCGTCGGCGTATTCGCGCCCCCCGGAGCCTCCGCCCAGCACCTCCCGGAAGATGAAGAGCTCCCCGTCCCGGTCCCGGCCGTGCAGTCCCCAGATCCGGATGGTCTCCTGATCGGCGGGCATCTTGCCTTTCACCGCCTTGGCGATGCAGGCGGAAAAGATCCCCAGGAGGCGGAGGATGGTGAACATCCGCATGTTCGTGGGGGCCGGGAATTTCGGCGTGATGAGCATCCCCTCGGGCGGAAACCTCACCTCCATCAACCGGCAGACGCCCTCGTTGATGTCGATCTCGTTGGCCCGTTCCGGGGTGTCGGCCAGGTTTCTGAGGATGGGCCCGATCCATTTCTTGAGGAACTTGCCGTCGGCGTAGTTGGCCGGCCAGTTGATGGGTCCCCGGGCCTGGGGGTCGGTGCCGTTGAAATCCAGGATCAGCCTGCCGTTCTTTTTCGTCATCGAAAGCCGGATCTTGTGGACTTTGTCGGGGACCACCCCGTCGTTTTCGATGTAGTCTTCCCAGGCGTACGTTCCGTCGGGGATTTTGGAGAGTAGCTCCCGGGAGACGATTTCCTCGCACCGGTCCAGCAGGGCGTCGAAGCAGGAAAAGACCGTCTCCTTGCCGTACCGGCTGAACAACTCGACGATCCGCTCCGCTCCGGCGCGGCAGGCCCCGATCTCCGCGTCGATATCGGCCCGAAGGTGGTCTCCCAGCCGGGAGTTGCGGAACAGGATGTCGTAGGCCGCCCGGTTGAGCTTTCCCGCGTCATACAGGCGGATCGGGGGAATCATGATCCCCTCCTGGAAGGCCTCGGTCGCGTACGTGGGCATGCTTCCCGGGACCATCCCGCCGATGTCGTCGTGATGGCCGAAGACGATGGCGAAGGCCGCCACCTGCCCGGCGTAGAAGATGGGAACCGTGCTGCACAAATCCGGCAGGTGGCCGATGCCGCCCTCGGAGAGGTAGCTGTCGTTGTGCAGGAAGACGTCGCCTTCCCGCATTTCGTCGATGGGGAAATTCTTCAGGATTGGATCGACGAGGGCGGAGTAGGAGCGCCCGGTGAGTTTGTTGCCGAGCCGGTCGAACAGCCCCACGCGGTAGTCGTGCTGGTCCCGGATCATCGGAGACCTCGCGGTCCGCTCGACCAGGTCCTCCATCTCCCGCTCGGCGGCCAGGATCGTCCCCTCGATGATTTCCTGGATGACGGGGTCGATCTTCCCGCTCATGGCCCGCTCCCCTTTTTCTTTGCCGTGATCACCAGGTTGCCGAACGGGTCCACGCGCCCGCTCTGGCCGGGCAGGATGACGGTCGTCGAGCCATAGTCTTCCACGACGGAGGGCCCGTCGATGAAGTTCCCCGCCCGCAGCCGATCGCGATCGAACGTCCGGCATTCCACGACGCCCGTTTCCTTGAAGTAAATGAGGCGGGCGGCCTTGTACGCCTCCTGGGGGCTGGGGCCGCCCTGCGGGACCGTCTTGAGATGGGGCCGTCCCAGGCGGCCAATGCCGGACAGGCGCAGGTTGACAATCTCCACCGGCGTCTCGCCCCGGTATCCGTGCCGGAACAGGGCCAGGTATCCCGCGTGGAATTCCGCGATGGCTTCCTGGATCCGTTTCTCTGAAAGGCGCGCCTCAGGGAGGGCGATCTCCATTTCCTGGGCCTCCCCGAGATAGCGGAAGTCAATCGAGCGCGTGAAGACGCGGCTCCGGATGGATAATCCCTCCCGGGAGAGGTCCGCCCCCGCCTCCTTTTCCATCTCCTGGAAGGCGCGTTGGATCGCCCGGAAATCCAGCCGGTCCTCGCGCTGCGTCACCGTCCGCACGTAGTCGTTCTTCAGGTCCACCACTTGGAGGCCGAACGCGGAGCCCACGCCCGGGGAGGGCGGAATGATGATGGAGCCCATCCCGAGGATGTCCGCGATCCGCCCCGCCATCATCGGACCCGCCCCGCCGAAGGCCACCAGGGCGTACCGGCGCGGATCGCGCCCGCGCTGGATGGTCATCCGGCGAATCCCGTGGGCCTGATTCCAGGCGGCAATCTCCAAAATTCCGGTCGCCGCGTCGCGCGGCCCCAGGTCCAATCTCCCGGCCAATTTCCGGATGCCTTCCTTCGCCCGGCTCTGGTCGAGTGAAACCTCGCCGCCCAAGAACGTCCGGGGGAGCTGGCCCAGGAACATGGCGGCGTCCGTCACGGTCGGCTCTTCGCCTCCGAGCGCGTAACACATGGGCCCCGGCGACGCCCCGGCGCTGCGCGGCCCCACCTTCAGCCGCCCCTCGGGGCTCACCCAGGCGACGGAGCCCCCGCCCGTTCCCACGGTCACGATGTCAAGCATGGGGACCTTGATGGGGAAATCTTCGATGACGGTCTGCGTGGTCTGTCCGACCCGGCCGTTCTCCATGACGCTCACGTCTGTCGAGGTTCCCCCGGCGTCGAACGTGATGACGTGGTCCAGCCCGCACCGCTCGGCGAGAAACGAGCAGGCCAGCGCGCCCGCCGCGGGGCCGGAGAGAAGCGTGGAGACCGGCTTGTCGGTGGACTCCCGCGCGCTGAAAACGCCGCCGTTGGACTTCATCACCAGGAAGGGGACATCGCCCAACAGGTCTCTCACCCTCCGCTCGCCCGCGTCCACGTACCGCTTGATTTGGGGCTTGAGGGCGGCGTCTATGCATGTCGTAATGGCCCGCTCGTATTCGCGGTATTCCGGCATGACGTCGCTGGACAAAGAGATGAAGGCCTCGGGAAATTCCTTCTCGAAGACCTTCAGGATGGCCCGTTCGTGCCGGGGATCGGCGTAGGAATGCAACAGGCAGATCGCGACGCTTTGGATGCCCCGTTTCCTGAACCACCGGGCCGCGCGAGTCGCGCTCTTCTCATTGAGCGGTTTCAGGACGTTGCCGTGATGATCAAGCCGCTCGTCCACTTCCTGGACGAGATGAAGGGGGACGATGCGGTCCGGTTTCACCCAAAAATAGGAGTTGCCGTAGTTGTCGGGGACGCTTTGGCGCGCGATTTCCAGAAGGAACCGGAACCCCCGGGTGACGATGAGCCCGAGACCCTCGAACTTGTGTTGGAGCAGCGCGTTGGTGGCGACCGTCGTTCCGTGAAACAGCGAGGAGATCTTGTCGGGGCGGATGTTCATCCGGTGCAGGGCCTTCTCGATGCCCCGAACCAGGGCCAGAGAGGGATCTTCCGGTGTGCTGGCGACTTTCGTGCTGAAGAATTCGCCCGTTCGCTCGTGGATCACCACCACATCGGTGAATGTCCCGCCCGTGTCCACGCCGATGCGATATCGGTCTTCCGCGCTCATCTCATCACCCGTTCCTGGTTGACTCGAAAGGATCAAAACGCTTCGCTTGAAGGCCCCCTACGGGCCGGCGCGCGCCTGATATCCGAAAATGGAAAGAAGACCTCGCGCAACGGTAACCCGTTTTGCCTTCAGGGGGTCGAAGTGACGGAGGATTTCTCTGATTCGCGGCGGCTCTGAATTCACATACCCTACCACATTTCCTCGGGGGCGCCGTTCGCCTGAATTGGCCGCTCCCTTTTATCGAGTCGTCGGAAGCGGATCAGCGGATACGGATTCCCCGCGGGCCGGTTAACCTCGATCCGCCAGGACGGGTCGGGTATGCTTCAGGGACAGGCGTCCCGATGGTGTTTTTCCCAATTCCGTTAAACTGTCGCGAATCGCCGCATCGAGGAGGGCCGGATTTCCAGCTTCGAAGATCCTTTTGGCAGGCTTGACAGGCTTTGGGTCGATTCGCTAATCTCGACGCATCTAGAGGGCATCCCCCGGTCGGACGCGGCGTCATTCAGCAGGTGCAACGGGGGGGCGGTCTTTCTCTTTTCCACCGGTTCGGCCGATTGCGTGATCGGCCTTCGGGGCTCGGGCATGCGGAATTTCGAGTTGTTGACGTGCAAGACAGTGGACGATGCGCTGGACGCGCTATCGGCTCACGCCGAGGACGGCAAGGTCCTCGCTGGGGGTGTGGCGCTTCTGATTGTGATGAAGCAGCGGATCTACTCTCCCGACTACCTGATTGACATCGGCGAGCTATCGGATTTGAGTTACGTCAAGGAGTCGGGCGACACGCTGTGCATCGGCGCGCTGACGACCCACCGGACGATCGAGCGGGACGCGACGGTTCGCTCGGGTTACCCGCTGTTGGCGGAGGCCTTTCACCGTGTGGGGACGATTCGGATCCGCAACCAGGGGACGATCGGAGGCAACCTGTGCTTCGCCGAGCCCGCGGCGGACCCTCCCGCGGCGCTGACGGCGATGGAGGCGGAGCTGGTTCTTCGGAAGAAGGGCGGCGAGCGGACGGTGTCGATCAGTGATTTTTTCACCGATTACTACGAGACGTGCGTGGAGCCGGACGAGTTGTTGACCGAGATTCGGGTGAAGCGTCTTGGGGACAGTTGGCGGACGTCGTACACGAAGTTCACGACGCGCTCGAAGGAGGACAAGCCTGCGCTGAGCGTTGGGGCGGCGGTGGAGGTGGAGTCGGACGGCGTGACGTGCAAGCAGGCTCGGATCAGCGTAGGGGCCGCGGTGCCGACGCCACGGCGGATGAGCGAGGCGGAGGCCCATATGCAGGGCAAGGAGCTGACCGAGTCGGTTCTCACCGAGGCGGGTGAGCTGGCGAAGGGGGCGGTGGATCCGATAGACGACATTCGCGGCTCGGCCGAATACAAGCGGGCGATGGTGGGCGTATTTTTGAGACGGACGGTTCAGGCGGCGCTGGCGGGCAACGGGGCCCACTGAGCGGGTCCGGGAGGGATTGAGGCAATGGCGAAGCAAATGGTCACGCTGAGCGTGAACGGCGAGGAGCGCGAGGCGGTCATCGAGTCGAAGAAGAGTTTATTGGACACCCTTCGCGAGGACCTTTACCTGACGGGCGCGAAGAAGGGCTGCGACATGGGCGTGTGCGGCACGTGCACGGTGAAGGTGGACGGAGAGCTGGCGAGCGGTTGTCTGACGCTTGCGGTTCGCGTTCAGGGCAAGGAGATCGAGACGATCGAGGGGGTGAAGGGTGAGGATGGAGGTCTTCACCCGATGCAGGAGAGCTTCATCAAGCGTTGGGCGATCCAGTGCGGTTACTGCACGCCCGGGATGATCATCGCGTCGATCAAGCTGTTGGAGGACAACCCGCACCCGACGGAGTTTGAGATTCGCCACCACCTGGCGGGCAACCTCTGCCGCTGCACCGGGTACGCGAAGATCATCGAGGCCGTCCAGGCCGTCGCCGACGGCGAGGTGTGAGCGGGCGCATTATTCAATCCAGGCAATGAAAAAGGGGGGAAGCCCAAAGGCTTCCCCCCTTTTTTTGTCCGCGGGGCGGGATTACGTCTTCACCCAGGCGGCAACCCGGCAAGGGGCGGACTCGGCGATCAGCTTGAGCGGGAAGGTCCCGATGATCGCCCGCTTGTTGAGAATTTTGTGAAGGTCCCCGCCCAGGTTCTCGACGTGGATGATTTCGTGCTTGAAGAGCTCGCTGTGCATGAGCTGCCACGTCTTGCGGGGAAAGATGTCGGCCACGCTGTCGACGCCGTGCTTTTTGCAGAACTCCTCGTCCACGAACGGGATTTTTCCCTGCAACCCCGTGTTCAACGGGTGATCCTGGCTGCCTCCGTCAATCCCCAGATATTTGAACTTCATCTTTTTGCACCACTTGGCGAAATCCATTTTCGGGCCGGGGTGTTTATAGAAATACTTGATATCGTCCTCTTTGGGGGTCCCCGGGGCGTGCCGGCGGTAACCCGTGTGGATGAACAGGATGTCGCCGGGCTGGACGTCCGCGCCCGAGGCCATAATTTCCTTCTCGCCGTAAAAGTCGTAATCCCCGCACTGTTTGCTGATGTCGACGATCACGCCCTCGCCGACGAGCTTTCCGGCGAGGGGGAACTGATCGATGGTTTTTCCGCGTGGCTCGAAGTGAAGCGGGCCGTCCAGGTGCGTGCCGGCGTGACAGGACATCTCAATCTTGTCGGCGTTGGCCGTATAACGCGCGCGCCGGACGTCCCTCACAATCCGGACGTCCTGAAGGCCGATGGGAAAAGCGGGGTAATCGTGCCCGAGGGTCATGGTCAGGTCGTACATCTTCCAGCCGTCGAAGACCACTTGCTTTCCTCCCTATGGGTTTGACGGGGGTTACTTTTTCTTGGAGCCGTTTCCTCCCGGAGGTCTGGCCAGTTTGTTGGGCGCCTTGTACCTGGGCTTTTCTTTCAGGGCCTTCTTGACCTCGGCGATCAACTTGCCCGCCGCCAGAGAGAGAATCTTTTCCCCAAGCTCGGCTGTGGCCTTTGTGGCCGCGGATCCCATGACGCCGCTTCGGGTCATCTCCTCCTCCCGGTAATCCCAGAAATGGGGATATTCCGGGGTGTCCACCTTTAAACGCTTCGCCTTCTTCATGTCGCACAACTCGGGGGAGATGGCGAGCATGCAGGCGGTCTCCCCGATGTTGGCGTGGAGGCTCCGCCCCAGGGGGCAGTCCGAGGCGACCAGGGCGTAGACCTCCTTGTCGAAGTCCCACCAGTTCAGCACCCGGATCTGGAGGTCCTCATAATCGCACCGCATGTTGTCCCGGATCGCCAGGTTGGCGGCCTGGTTCCACATGTGCCCGTTGATCACGAGGATCTTCTTGACCCGGCTTTTCTCATACAGGCTCCGGCAGATGTCGTACATCATCATGCTCAGCGTCTCGGGACGGACGTAGAGGGTCCCGGCGAAGCCGTGGGATTCAGACACCCCCGGGTAGATCGGCGGCAGGACGGGGACGCCCGTCGCCACGGAGATGCGCTTGCCGATTTCGTAATTGATGGAAATGTCCACGTTCACCGGAAGATGCGGGCCGTGCTGCTCGATGGCCCCGACGCAGATGATGGCCATGCCCACTTTCTTGCAGATCGCCTCGGCCTCATCCCAGGTCAAATGCTCCCAAAGAATCGGTTCGCCTTTCTTGTACGGCACGCCGGTTCCTCCTTTTCAAGACTTCCATCCGGTGGGAAGGCCTGCACCGTCTACCGGCCACGCGACGGCGCGGCCGAGGTCAGTGGGACGTTGCGGCGGCGGCGCGCTCGCCCACAAGGTTGTCGTCACGAAAGCGGGAGAGCGCGAAGGGGGCGATGAGGTCCGGAACCTTGCCGGTCGCGATGCACTCGGCCGTCATCTTCCCCGCGATGGGCCCGGCCTTGAAGCCGTAAGTCCCCCACCCCACGTCGAGAAAGTACCCCTTGACCTCTTCCACCGGACCGATGATGGGGCTGAAGTCCGGCGTCATGTCGCAGATTCCCGCCCATTGGCGCAGGACGCGGATCTCCTCCAGGCAGGGAAAGAGCTCCAGGACGTGGGTGGCGCACTCTTCCAGGAACGGCAGCGTGGACCGCATGCTGTAGGAGGCGTAGGGATCGATCTCCGCGCCGATGACCAGCTCCCCTCTGCCCGTCTGGCTGAGGTAGACGTGCAGGGTGCCCGAGACAATCACGGTGTGAAGGAAAGGTTTCAGCGGCTCGGTGACGAACGCCTGGAGGGGGTGGGTCACCACCGGCAGGTCCAACCCGACCATTTTGGCGATGATCGAGCACCAGCCGGCCGTGGCGTTGAGGACCGTGCCGGTCTTGATCTCTCCCCGGGTCGTCGAGACGCCCGTCACCCCCCCGTTTTCCACGCGAATCCCCGTGACCTCGGTGAAGGGATGGATCTCCACCCCCATCCGGTGGACCGCCCGGGCGTAGGCCCAGACCACCGCGTCGTGGCGGATGATCCCGCCGGGCGGGTGATAGAGGCCTGCCATGATGGGAAAGCGGGGATGGTCGCTGAGATCGAGACCGGGCACGAGTCCGGTGATCTCTTTCGGAAAGATCAAACGGCTGTCCACGCCCAGGATCTGGTTGACCTCCGCGCGTTCCCGGAGCCCCGCGACTGCCCGGTCGGTGTGGGCCAGGGTGAGGTGACCCTGCTGGGAGAGCATCACGTTGAAGTCCAGCTCTCCGGACATCGCCCGATAGAGTTTCAGGCTCTCCTCGTAAAAGGGCACGCCCTCGGCCGTCCGGTAGTTGGACCGCACGATGGCCGTATTCCGCCCGCTGGCGCCGGCCCCGAGATAGCCTTTGTCCAGGACGGCCACGTCGGTGATTCCCTGTTTCGCCAGATAGTAGGCCGTGGCCAGACCATGGACGCCCGCGCCGATGATGACCACGTCATACCGGCCCCGCAGGTCGGTCCAGCTCCACATCCTTTGATGACCGTCGGCGCCGTTCGGCGCACCGCCGCTTGTCACGAATTTCTCCTTCTACCCGGGAAACACGTTTCGGAAAAGGCGCGATCGCGCCTCGATCCCATACGGTGTGATTCCGAACTCGCTTCCCGCGTCCTCCAGGACCTCCCAGATGTAAAGCCCCAGGTCCCGCGTCACGTGCAGCCGCAGGGCTGGAAGGGCGGGGCCTCCGGCTTCCGCGTCCCCGTCCACCCGAAAGATGACCGCGTGCGCTCCCGCCACCCGCGCCTGGACCGCCCGTCGGTCTTCGGCGGGAGGCGCCACGGCGGTGAGCTTCCTGAGGATCGGCGCGGCCGACGGACCGGCCAGCTCGAACACCGACAGACCGGAGGTCACATCCGTGACGCCGACGCCGGCGCCCGAGGCCGCTTCGCGGACGGCCGCTTCCATCTCCGGCCCGAATCCCGGCGGCGCGGTCAGAAGAAAACTCTCCGGATTCAACCTCGCGTAAATGACCGGCCGGCCGCAAAGCGCCGCCCCGCCGATCCGGTCCCCCCCTCCCCCCCTCCCCCCCTCGGGACTCCCGGATTCCACCGGGGGATCCACACCGGGAAAGATCGACGGCCAGACCGCGGCGGGATTCGACGCGCGGATATCCAGCTTCGTCATGGGGCTGAGGTCGAAGAGTCCCGCCCCATTCCGGACGGCCTCCACTTCGGCCTGTGCGGACGTGAAGGATTCGGCCTGCCGCCACCCGTCGCGCTCCACGAGGTTGGCGCCCAACTCGATCAACCTTTTTTCAACCGCCGACTTGCGGGGCGGGGTGAAAGTCTCCGGCACGATGAAAAATCTCTCCCTGTGTGGTGTGTCGTGAACGGCATTACATATCGAGACCCGAATTGCCCTTCCGGCCGGGCAGGATGCCCGGCCTACCTGTTTGTGGAAAGCCGATGTTTTCAATCGGGTGGGGCGGGCATCTTGCCCGCCGCCGGGCTGGAGGGTCAACCAACCCGCGCCCGGCCTACCAAATCATGGCCGCAACTCCCATTGCTCCATCGAATAGAATTCCGTCTTCTTCCGGAAGAAAGCACTGGACTACACGGTTTCCGCGGGGTTCACATCTTGAGTCTTTTCCCCTCCGGGTCGTAGAAGGGGGGAGGCGTGATGACGGCCTTTTGCGGCCTGCCCCCGACCCGAATATAGATTTCCGTCCCCGGCTCGCTCATCTCAGCGAGGACCCACCCCAACCCGATGGATTTCCCCAGGCGCCGGCTGAACCGGGAGCTGGTCACACGGCCCAGGATTCGCCCGTTCGGACCGTCGATATTGTCGGCGGGGACGATCTGGTCGCCCTCTTCAGCTACAGTGGAGGCGTCCTCCACTTCGAATCCGATGAGCTTCCAGCGGAGACCGGTTTTCTGGATACGCTCCAGGGCGTGTCGGCCGATGAAGTCGGGTTTGTTGAGCTTTACGATCCAGGCCATGTCGGCCTCGAACGAGTTGGATAGCGCGTCCGTGTCCTGTCCGACGATGATGTGGCCCTTCTGCAACCGGAGAATTCTCTGGGGCTCCACCCCGAAGGGGGCGATTCCGTAGGGTTTGCCGGCCTCCATGAGGACTTCCCACAAGGATTCCCCGTGCTCGGCCGGACAATGAATCTCGTAGCCGAGCTCGCCCACAAACCCGATCCGAAGAAGTTGCGCGGGAATTCCGGCGACCTCCCCCTCGGCGAAGGCCATATAAGGCAGGGCCTCGTTGGACATGTCGAGATCGGTCAGGCCGGCCAGGACGTCGCGCGCGCGCGGCCCGGCCAGGTTCACCGCCGCGTAGGCGGCCGTCACATTCGTGATGTGTATGGTCTTGCCGGTCCCGATGACCCACCAGTTCAGCCACTGCTCGACGGTGTCGATCCCGCTGGTGATCGTGGTCACGAAAAAGCGGTCTTCCGCCACGCGGCTGACCGTGCCGTCGTCGAAGATGATCCCGCTGTCGTCGCACATCACCCCGTACCGGATCCGCCCGACCTTGAGCTTTTCGTACTGGTTGTTATAGACCTTTTCCAGGAGCCAGACGGCGTCCTTGCCCTGGATGTCGAGCTTCCCCAGGGTGCTGAGGTCAATCAGTCCGACGCCTTCGTGGACGGCGCGGCACTCCTCGTCGGGCGAGGTGTAATATTCCGGCCGCTTCCAGTCCCCGGCGTCCATCCACCGAGCCCCCAGAGACTGGTGGCGCTCGTGCATGGGGGTTCGGCGCACCGGCTGATAGTGCCGGCCGGCCAACGCACCCAGCGGGATCGAACGGACGGGAGGCCGGGAAGTGGTCAGACGCGTTTGTTCCAGGGGCAGTCCGGTGTCCCGGCCGCAAACCCGGGCGGCGATGGTGTTGCAGACCTTTCCCTGGCACGGGCCCATCCCGATGGTGCTGTAGCGCTTGAGGGTCTCGACGTTGTCGTAGCCCTCATCGATGCAGGCGCGGATGTCTTTCTCCGTTACGTCCTCGCAAAGACAGACGAAGCGTTTTTTCCGGTCGGGTTCTTGCGGCGCGAGCCCGAACGCCCCGGCGTGCTCTCCCGGGCCGGCGCCCTCGAACTCCCGCCGGAGGATCTCCAGGCGCTCCCGGCCGGAGGCGCCGGCCGCCCCGAGCGAGAGGGCGGCCTCCAGGCCCGCGATCCTTCCATGCGTGAGAACCGCTGCCAAGCCGTGTACGCCCATCACTTCGCCCGCGCCCGAAATCCCGGGCGGGAGATCCCCTGGGACGGGCTCTCCGGAGGGGTTTCCGAAGCGGATCTGCCCACCGCTCATCGTCAGAAGTTCCGCGGCGGGCGCGAAACCCGCCGAGAGGGCGATGACGTCACATGGGAGAACAACCTCATCAGGTCCGCCGGCCGGTCCCGAGGCCGGCCGAATCAGCCGGGCCAACTCGACGCGGTTTCGCCCCCCCGCCTCGGCCAAGGTCCATCCCGGAAAGAGGGAAACGCGCGCGTCCCGGAGCCGGCGCCATTCCTCCCCCCCTTCGGGCAGCCCGCACACCGGCCCGGCGACGCCCACGACCCGCACCCCCGCGTCCAGAAGCTCGCACGCGACGGCGAGGGCCTCGACGTGCGAGCCGTATACCAAGGCCCGACGGCCGGGCAGGACGCCCTGAAGATTCATCAGTTTCAGGAGTCCCCGGCTGAGGAACACACCGGGAAGGTCGTTGTTGTGGAAGAGCAGGGGCTGTTCGTACGACCCCGTCGCGACCAGCAGGCGCCGGGTCCGGATCTGGATGAACCGGCGCCCTTTCAGCACCCCCACCAAGTTGTCTTCATAGACGCCGAGGGCGGAGGCCCCGGACCAGATGGAGACATTGGGAAGCCCCTCGAGCTCCGCCGCCATGCGGCCGACGGCTTCGCAGCCGGGAAGGCCCGCCCATTCCCGCGGCCCCGCGAGGGGACGGGTCACCGCACGGAGGTGGCCGCCCGGACTTGCGCCCTCATCCACCAGGGTCACGGAGACCCCGCACCGCGCGGCCTCCAGGGCGGCGGCCAGACCGGATATTCCCGCGCCGATGATGGTCAACTCGGCGTCGTGGTATTCCTTTTCCCAGGATTCGGTCTTCCCCCCCCCCCCTCCCTTTCCGGGGCGGTTGCGGCCCGCGCCGTTTTTCGGACGGACGACGCCGAGACCCGCCATCCGGCGGAGAAATTTCTCGTAGATGGGCCACATCCACGCCGGTTTGTAAAACCTCTTGTAGTAGAAACCCGGCGGGAGGAAGCCGCTGAACTTGTCCGACAGGGACAGGGCGTCGTGCTCGACCGAAGGCCAGGCGTTCTGGCCGCGGACCTCCATTCCGTCCCGAACGGGGGTGACGCAGGAGCGGACCGAGGGCTCGCCGTCCACCTCGACGAGGCAGTTCGGACAGTTTCCCGAGACGCAAAAAAGGCCGCGCGGACGATGGTATTTGAAGCTGCGGCTGAGTGTGCGCACCCCCGCCGCATGCAGAGCGGAGGCGATGGTGTCGCCTGGATGGGCCTCGAAGGAGCGGCCGTCGAACCGGAAGGAGCGTCTCGCGGAGCGGTCGATCCCTTCAGCGGGGGACGGGGCGCGGCGGCCGGGGCGGGGATTCCGGCTCATGGGGATTCGGAGTCCTCCCCCCCGGGGCCTTCCTCCGCCCGGTACGTTCGGACGACCTGGTTGGTGACGGTGTCTCGGTCCGCGAAGAACCACGCGCGGCAGCCGTCCCGGTGGAACCACCACTCCTTTTGCTCGCCAGCCGCGTTGGCCTGGAGGAAGTTGTAGCGGGTCCACTCGCTTTCAAGGGCGTCGGGCCGGGGCCGCTTCTTGTATTCGCCGCCGTAGCGAAACTCGTACACGCTCCGGGGGCCACAGTGCGGACAGGGGATCAGGAACGACATGGCATTCGACCCTTCCGCGGCGTCTCAGGCGCCGAAAACAAAGTCCGTGCCGGCCAGGGGAACCCGGGCCATCGCCGAGGCTTCGAGGGTCAGCGCGGCCAGGTCCTCGGGCTCGAGGCTGTGGATGTCGCCCTTGCCCAGCGAGCGCGCCAACAGGGCGGCCTCCATCGTACAGCCGTTGAGGAAATTGGCTACGCGCCCGCCCGCCTCGGCCGGATCGAGGCGCTTCTCCAGCTCCGGGTCCTGGGTGGCGATCCCCACCGGACACCGGCCCGTGTAGCACTTGTTGCAGGCGCCGGCCGGAACCCCGACCTCCTTCAGAAAGTCGGACTCCGGGATCTCGCGGTTGCAATTCAGGGCGATGAGGGCGGCGATGCCGATGGCGCAGGCGTCCGCCCCCAGGGCCAGGGCCTTGGCGACGTCGGCCCCGTTCCGGATGCCGCCCGAGGCGATGAGCGAAATCTTCCCGTACAGGCCAATCTCCTGGAGGGCTTCGCGGGCGGCTACGATGGCGGGCATGGTGGGAATGCCGCTATGGTCCAGGAGGATCTGACTCGAAGCGCCCGTGCCGGCCTGCATGCCGTCGATGACGATGGCGTCGACCCCGCATTTGGCCGCCAGCTTTACGTCGTCTTTCACCCGGCAGGCCGGGAGCTTGATCTGCACCGGGACCCGTCCGTCCGTTGCCTCGCGGATCTGTTCCACCTTGATCGCCAGATCATCCGGCCCGAGCCAGTCCGGATGGCGGGTGGGGCTGCGCTGGTCGATTCCGGCGGGGAGGACGCGCTGCTCGGCCACGTCGTCGCGGACCTTCATCCCCATGAGCATTCCGCCCGTCCCCGGCTTGGCGCCCTGGCCCACCACGATTTCGATGGCCTCGGCCCCGACGAGGTGATGGGGATCGAAGCCGTACCGGCTGGGGAGGATCTGGTAGATGAGCTTCTTGGAGGCCTCCCGCTCTTCCTTGAGCATGCCCCCGTCCCCGGTGCAGGTGGCCGTCCCGACCTTCGACGCGCCGAGCCCGAGGGCCGTCTTCGCGCTTCGCGACAGGGCCCCGTAGCTCATGCCGCTGATGTAGATGGGGATGTCGATCTCGAGCGGCTCCCGGGCATACCGGGCGCCGATCACCGTTTTGGTGTTACACCTCTCCTTGTACCCTTCGAGGGGGAACCGCGTCAGGCCGGTGGAGAGGAAGACCAGGTCGTCGAAGTGCGGGACGCGCTGAAAGGTGCTGAAACTGCTGAGGCGGTAACGGCCGAGATCGGCTTTGGCGTGGATGTCCTCGATGACGTCGGGAGTCCAGGTGGCGTTGGTTTTCTCTATCATCGGCTGGGGAGTCCTTTCGAGCCCTTGGGTCGGCGGACCCTTGGGGTCGGCGGACCCAAGGATCGGTGTTCGCCTGGGGACGGCCCTCAGACGACCTGACGCTCCAGAAGCTCGAGCTTGTCGAAGTGGTAAAGCTTACCGGCGCACACGATCTTCTTGAACACGGGTTTCAGGGAGATCTCGTTGCGGTCGAGGGTCTCCGCGAGCCCTTCCGCCTCGCCCTTGTCCATGTCCTCGAACCTGGCGTCGTTCCCCAAGGCGTCCGTTTTGCCCCCCACATAGATGGCGCCCTGGTACATCGAATCCCCCACGGCGTCGCCCACGTCCCCGCAGACGATGATGCGACCCTGCTGCATCATGAATCCGGTCAGGTACCCGGCGTTTCCCCCCACCACAATGGTTCCGCCCTTCATGGAGATGCCGCATCGGGCGCCGACGCTCCCCCCGACGACGATTTCGCCGTTGTGAATGGTGCAACCGCAGGAGGCCCCCGCGTTTTTCAAGACGTGGATCCGGCCGTCCATCATGTTGTCGCCCAGGGCCCATCCGGCGTTTCCCCGGATGTACACCTCGGGGCCGTCGCCCAGGCTGGCGGCGAAATAACCGACGCTTCCCTCGATCACGAGTTGAAACCGATGGAAGACGCCCACGGCCAGGTTGTGGCGGGCCTGCGGGTTCAGGAGACAGACCTCCTCCCCCTCGGCGGCCAGCCGCTTGAGGGCCGTGTTGATCTCCCGGGTTGTCTTTCCCTGGGCGTCTAGGTCGACCACGTTATGACCTCGTTTTCCTGGGGCTCGAACCGCTCGATCTCCTCGGGGAACACCTGACGCAGCGCCACCTCCTCGGAGGCGACGGCGACCACGTCGTGCCGCTCCATGATGACGAGCGGCTTCGCGGACCACTTGTCCTTGGCGCACCCGAGCCCCGTCGGGGTCGAGACCAGGAAGGTGAACGTTCCGTCAAGGTCTTCCAGGGCCCGGTGCAGTGTGCGCTTCAGATCGGCGTCCCGCTCCAGGTGGTGGGCGAGGTAGACGGCGATGAGCTCGGAGTCGTTGTGTGTCTGAAACCGGTAGCCGTCCTGTTCGTACAGGCGCTTCATCTTGTGGTAGTTGGTGAGCTGGCCGTTGTGGACCACCGTAATGTCGCAGAAGGGAAAGGCCCAAAAGGGATGGGAATGGGTGATGTCGACCCGGCTCTCGGTGGCCATGCGGACGTGGCCGATCCCGTGCGTGCCGGTCAGGGCGCCGACCTGGTGGCGTGATTCCAGCGCGGCGGCGTCGCCCACGTCCTTGATCACTTCCGAGCAGCGCCCGATGCTGTGGATCCGCACCCCGGGAACTTCGTAAAGGGCGTCGGCCAGCTCCCTGATCTCGCCGCCATAATCGACCGTCAGCCGCATGAATCCCCGGTCGCCGTCCCGGTCCAGGATTTTTGCCCCGGAGCCTTCGACGGCCCCAAGGGCCGCCTCCGCCCATTCGCCCCCATGGCCATTGCTTTCATCGCCGCCGTTCGTCCCCGCCCCGGGGGCGTGCAGACGGAGAATGAGATCCCCCGGGAAGCTTTCCCCCAGGACCGTGACGCCCGTCGAATCGGCCCCCCGGTGGCGCATGGACGTCAGCATCCGGACCATGTCCCGGCCGACGGATCGGCCGCGGTCCGGCGCACTTTCGTTGTAGAGGATTCCGGCGATGCCGCACATGTCCCGCTGGTTGCCTTCCGTTCGGCGGGTTTTATCTTGCGCTCATGAGACTATTTATCACGTAACCGCCCGGTCTTCAATCCATGGATGGACCCGTCAGGCGGAAATCTCGGGTCGCGCAGTCCGGAGGACTCAGAGCGCGGTCAGGAAGCGATCCACCTCCCATTGGGAAACGGTCCGGCTGTATTGGGCCCACTCTTCCCGTTTTACGGAGAGGAATTCGCGGTAGAGGGGCTCGCCCAGGGCGGACTGGACGACGGGGTCCCGCTCCAGGGCGTCCAGCGCCTCGCCGAGATTCTGGGGCAGGACCTTCACGCCCCGCTTTTTAAGTTGGGCGGCGCTCATCTCATACATGTTCCGGCCGATGTTGGGCTCGCCGGGGTCGAGCTTTTTGCGAACGCCGTCCATCCCGGCCTTCACGTACGCGGCCATGGACAGGTACGGGTTGCAGGCCGCCGAGACGGATCGGTCCTCGAACCGGTCGGCGTCCGGCGTGCGGAACATCTGCGTGCGGTTGTTGTCGCCGTACGTGATGAATGCCGGGGTCCAGGTGAAGCCCGAGCGGCTGCCGTACAGGGCCGCCCCCGCCTGGAGCCGCTTGTAGCAGTTCACCGTCGGGGAGGTCACCGCCGCGAGGGCGCGCGCGTGGTGAATGAGTCCGCCCAGGAAGTGGTAGGCGAGCTGCGACTTGCCCAGGCCCTTCGGGTCCTTCTTGTCGATGAAGAGGTTTCTTCCCGTCTTGGCGTTGGCGATGGAGAAGTGGAAGTGCGCGCCGCTTCCCGTCCGGTCGTCGAAGGGCTTGGCCATGTGGGTGGCGATGCAGCCGTGGGCCTTGGCAACTTGGCTGGTCATCATCTTGAACAGGATGTACCGGTCGGCGGTGATCAGGGCGTCGGCGTAGGCGAAGTTGATTTCGTATTGCCCGTTGGCGTCCTCGTGGTCTATCTGGTAGACGTCCCAGCCCAGCCCGTTCATGTAGCGGGTCAGCGTCCGGAGGTAATCGAGCTGGCCGGACATCGCCTTGAAGTCGTAGCAGGGTTTCGCCAGGGTGTCCACGCTGTCGGGATCATCGATGGCGATCCCCCCGTCGGCGCCGCGCCGGACCAGGAAGTGCTCCGGCTCCATGCCTACGTTGAGGACATAACCGTCCTTCCGCAAATCATGGAGGACATCCCGCAGTCGGGTCCGGCTGCAAAAGGGATGGGGTTCTTCGTCCACGAAGATGTCGCAGGCGAACCGGGCGAGGCCCTCCTTCCAAGGGATCAACGTATAGGAGGAGAGGTCGGGCTTGGCCATCATGTCGTGACTGTGGGGTCCCTGTCCCAACCCCAGGACCGCCGCCCCTGCGAATCCCGCCCCGCCCTCGCAGAGGTCATCGAAATGGCCGGCCGGCACGAGCTTGACCTTGGCGGATCCGTAGAGATCGACGAACTGGGCGAGGATGAACTCCACCTTGTCTTGCTTGAGCCGTCTTGCCGCCTGCTCTTTGTTCATTCAGGGCCTCCTGTTCGGGCGATCTCCGCGCCGAATTCGGAACCGGCGCGGACCCCGCCTCCAGGCGGAATCCCTCCGGGCATCGACTGAACTACCGTGTGTGGAACTTATGAGAATCTCTATCACAGCCCGGATTCCCGAGTCAAACGGTATGGCGCCCGGAATGGGATTCCTTGACTTCGATCGACGGAATAGAGAAGTTTGAAGACGCCGGCCGAGAAGCGCCGGAAGTCATCTGGATGAAAAGACGAACAAGGGAGGAAGAAGATGCCCAAGGCGGCGGTGAACGGTATCGAGATCTATTACGAGACCCAGGGTGAAGGCGACCCCCTCATGCTCCTCACGGGGTTGGGCGGCGCGGGAAAAGGCTGGGGCCCGCAAGTTCCGATATTCTCAAAAGCGTTTTTCACCATCGTTCCGGACCACCGGGGGGCCGGGCAGTCCACGTTTGCCGAGGACGGGTACACCATCGAGCAGCACGCCTCGGACATGGCGGACATGCTTCGGTCGCTGGATTGCGGCCCGGCGCACATCGTCGGCTCCTCCACCGGCGGCGCCATCGCGACGGTGATGGCTCTGGACCACCCGGACGTTGTCAGGACCATCGTCGTGTGCTCTTCCTGGGCCAGAACGGACGCCTTCTTTCGCCGGGAGTTTGAAGTCCGGAAGCAGACCTTGCGGGATTCTGGCATCGAAGCGTACCAGCAGGCGAACGCGCTGTTTCTGTTCGCTCCCACCTACGTGCGCGACCATGACGACGACGTCCGGCAATGGTGTGAGATGGTCACCGCCATTCCCGCCGACGTCGATGTCATGATCAAGCGTATCGACATGATCATCGCCCACGATCAACTCGATCGCCTGGGAGGTATCCGGAAGCCGACGCTGGTCATCGTGGGGGAGGAGGATTTCTGCACGCCGCCTTATTTTTCCAAAGAGCTGGCCGAGGCGATTCCCGAGGCGGAGTTGGCGATCCTCCAGGGCGGACATTTCTTTTACAAGGAAAGACCCGAAGCGTTTTATCAGCGCGTTCGGGAGTTTGTGGGGAAGCATTAACCGGACGGGTGCGCGCATGGAAATTTGCGTTGTGTAGGAGCATCGGTTTGAGGAAATGGCGAAGCCCGCCTCGCTTGCGGGAAGGAGAGGGATGCCGAAGGGGCGGCTCCTCTTCCCGGTCCGCTTTCTTTGGGGGACCGGACGGTTCGGGCGGCGGTCTGGGGATTGGGGGGAGGGTGGGGCGGTGAAAACTTTTTTACTCGGGACAGCCGACGGGATCTGGGCCGCTGAGGACTCACGCTGTGAGCGCGTCGCGCTCGAAGGCGAGAGGGTCACCACGCTTGCGGCCTCGCCCGAGCCCGGAACCCTTTACGCCGTGACGGCGGGCGGGCGCATTTACAAAAGCCGAGATGGCGGGAATCAATGGGAAAAACAGTTCGAGGCCCGTCCCGGAGAGCGGTTCATGTGCGTCGCCGTCTCGCCTCATCCCCCTTATCCGGTGTACGCGGGCACATGGCCGGCTGATGTTTTCCGCGCGCCGGACGGCGAGCGCTGGGAGCGCGTGGAGACTTTCCGGAAGACCGAAGGCTCCAAGTACTGGTACTTTCCCCCGCCGCCCCATGATCCCCGGCTCGTCTCCTTCGCCTTTCACCCCGGGGACCCGGACATCCTGTACGCGACAGTGGAGATGGGGGGCGTGATGAAAAGCCGGGACGGAGGGGAATCCTGGAAACCGATAACGGACGACGTGAACCGCGATACGCACGTTATCATCATGCACCCCGATGATCCGGACACCCTGTACGTCAGCACCGGTTTTGCCTCCTCCTATCGGCCTGGCGTTTACTGGACGAGGGACGGCGGGGAGTCCTGGGAGTATCGGTACCGGGACATGCACCCCATGTACACCTGGCGGATGTGCATCGATCCGGTCCGGCCCGAGGTCCTTCACGTCGTTGCGTATCCCTATGCGCCCGGCGACTGGCACGTCCCGACGGGAACGGGGGGAGACCTCCTTCGGACCGAGGACGGGGGGGAGACCTGGACGTGCCCCCATCGGGGCGTCCACCTGCCCACCGTGAACTACCTGCCGAAGATCATGCCGGACCCCGAGGCGCCGGGCGGCGTTATCCTTTCCATCAGCCCCTACCTCCGGCCCTCGGCGAATCCGAAAGACGAGCTGCCGCTCAAGTATTACAACGTTGATGGGATGATCTCGCCCAGTGTGGACCCGCCGTCTCAAAAGGGCCGGATCATCCGGTCCGGTCCGGACGGAAAGACCTGGGAAGTGCTGCACGAGAACCTCCCGCCCTTCCTGGATTTATTGCTCCTCAATTGACGGCTGTGCGAGGATGTCCGCAGAGGACCGGGCGGACCCGCGGAGATAAACCGGCCGAACCGCGCCTTGACGGATTCCGTCGGTGACGGCGTGCGCGCGGATAGCGGCGGGAGGGCGCAGAGCGTTCTTGCATCGGCCTGACACCGGCCTCGACGGGAGGGGGGGGGAGATGGAGAAAAGCGCGGAGCTCCTCAGGAAGTTCAAAGACGTGGCACCGCCCCACAAGCCTGATTGGGGGACCCGGGGCGTAGACTTCCGTGTCCAGGCGCCGTGGGAGATCCCCGAGAGGTTTTTCGTGAGCGCCGCCGTCGTCGGCAGCTTCGTCAACAAGGACCAGAACCCAAAGCAGCCCATCCTGCCGGAGGAAGTCCGGGACGCGTTTTTCGCCGCCATCGAGGCCGGGGCCTCGGGGATCCACGTCCATGTCCGGGACCGGGACGAAAGGCCCACCGCCCGGGCCGAGATTTACCACGAAGTGCTCGATCCCATCATCGAGCGGTATGGGGACGATATCGTCATCGACGGAGGAACCATGACGGGCCGGACGTTCGAGGAGTGCATGACACCCGTCACCGAAGGGCTGTTCGATCTCTGCATCGTCAACCCGACTTCGGGCTTGCTGGGGGACCGGCTTCGCGCGATGCGTCCGGAGACGATGCGGGCCCAGGCGGAGTACTACCAAGCCATGGGGGTCCGCTGCATAATCGATGTTCATGAGGCGTCGAGCATCTGGAACGCCAAACGCAATCTCATCGACACGGGAATACTGCAAAGACCTTTCGTTTGGCACCTGTTGCCCGGAATTCCCGGGACTTTGTACATGCCGCATGTCCGAGCGACGTGGGACGGGATGACCTTTCTGGTGGACCGCATTCAGGAGATCGACCCCGACTCCATCATCATTGCCAGCGATGCCGGGCGCGCCTCAGTGTACGGGACGACGATCAACCATCTCTTGGGGCTTCACATTCGCGTGGGGATGGAAGACGTCCTCTACAAGTATCCCCACAAGAACGACGTTTTGGAGACAACGGCCGAGGCCGTCCGCGAGGCCATCGAGCTGGGAAGGACCCTCGGCAAGGAACCGATGACGGCGAAGGAATTCCGGAAACTGGCGGGATTGAAGAGCCGGAAAAGCGCCGGAGCGGCTTAACCCGAATTGTTGATATCGGTTTCGCGGCAAACATTCTCACAACCCAAAAACCAAAAAGTAAAGTTCTGACCCCATCGTCCGCTAACCCTCAGCCTCCGCAGAAACATAAGGGTTGAGAGATGCCCGGGCCTGAGGCCTCCGTGTATTCTTCGGGAATGTCCGGACGTTTTGGAAATGGTTCTCTAAATGGGATACATTGGATAGAGATCTTAGAGGAGGCTCGAAGAACGTGAGTGCGGTCCTGGAAATCTGTCGAAGGGCCCAAGAGGTTTTTTTGGGACTTTCCGTCCTTGGAGCGGAGGTTCGTGACGCGGCGCTCAGCGCCATGGCGGAGGCCATCGAGCGTGACGCGGCGGAAATCCTCGAGGCCAACCGGGAGGACACCGCCGAGGCCGAGCGGGCCGTTCAGTCCGGAGGGATGACCCAGGCCCTGTTCAAACGGTTGGTGCTGGACGAGGCCAAAATTATCTCCATGGCGGAAAACGTCCGGGCCGTGCGCCGCCAGACCGATCCCGTCGGCCGGGTTGACTACGCCTGCCGGCTCGACGAGGGTCTGGTCCTGCGGCGGGTGACCTGCCCGCTCGGCGTGATTGCCGCCATTTTCGAGGCGCGCCCCGACGCCGTTTCGCAAATCGCTTCGCTCTGCTTGAAGTCCGGGAACGCCGTGATTCTAAAGGGCGGTCGGGAGGCCGTGCGGACGAACCGCGTCACCGTCCGTCTTCTGACCCGCGCGGCGGAATCAAGCGGAATTCCGACGGGCGCCCTCCAGATTCTGGAGGATCGGGAAGAGGTCAAAGAGCTGCTGGGACTTGACGGTTTGGTGGACCTCATCATCCCCCGGGGAAGCAATGCGTTCGTCCGTTACATCCGGGAGAACACGCGAACTCCCGTTCTCGGCCACGCCGACGGGATCTGTCATCTCTACGTGGACCGGGCCGTGGAGCGCTCCGCAGGATGCAAGTCGGCCGTCGCCATCCTTCTGGACGCAAAGACAAATTATCCGGCCGCCTGCAACACCGTCGAAACCCTTCTTGTGCACGAGGCGGCGGCGGCCGATTTTCTTCCTGAAGCGGTCCGGGCGTTGCGGGATGCGGGCGTTGAAGTGAGGGGGTGCGCGAAAACCCGCGCTGTCGTGCAGGGCGTGACGCCGGCCTCGGAGGAGGACTGGGACGCCGAGTATCTGGACCTCATTCTGTCCATCCGGGTGGTGTCGGACCTGGAGGAAGCCGTCCGTCACATCAACCTGCACGGGTCGCGGCACACTGACGGGATCCTCACAGAAGAACCCGCGGCGGCCGAGGCCTTTCTCTCGGGGGTGGACTCGGCGAGCGTCCTGTGGAATGCGTCCACCCGTTTCGCCGACGGTTATCGCTACGGTCTGGGGGCCGAGGTTGGAATCAGCACGGAGAAGCTTCACGCCCGCGGACCCGTGGGTCTCGATGGTCTGGTGACGTACAAGTATCAGGTTGCCGGGGCCGGACATCGGGCCGGCGACTACATGGGCGAGGACGCGAGGCCATTCCTTCACGAGCCGCTCCCGGCCGACATCGACCTGTTTTCTCGCGAGCCCTGAAGTCTCCGGTGAGGCCGCCGCCTCCGAAGAGGCCGCGGGCGCGTGGAATACTCTCCCCCTCTCTCCGCTCCCGGCCGCAAAGGCCACGACGCATTTTCAGAAGATCGGAATGTTTCACGCCCGGAGAGGGCGGGTTTCAACTCCCGGAAGGGGAGGAGGGAGGCCCGGATTCGGACGCGAGGTCGGTCGTCACGGTTTGCGGGCCGTGCTTCCGCTCCGGGGTCTGTCCGGGGAAACACAGCTCAAGTCTGAATCGGCGCGACCACCGATAAGCGAGGAAGTAAGTGGGCCCCCATTTTCGCAAGTTCGTTACTTGGTCCAGAAGGAGGTGAAAGAGTTGTCCCAGGGCCGCGCCCAATATCCAGGGCGATTCGGGAAAAGCGGCCGCGAGCGCGAAGAGCAGGACGGAGACCTCGTAGGCGTGGAGGAACAAGATGGCGGTGTCCGGGCGGTTGATTGGGCCGATTCCCATCCGGGCCATCCGGACAAAGGCCCCCCGGGGGCCCCATTTCAGGCCAAAGTCCAGCGCGTGGTCAAAGTCGATGGCCCAACCCGCGATGAAAAAGGCCGTTCCAATCTCAGGGGATCCGGTTGCCGCCCCGACCGCGGCGCCCGCCCCGGCGGAAGAAACGAGATGTCGGACAGCGTTCATGTGCGAAGGGTCCTCCTCAGGGTGAGGGCGGCAGCGCTGAATTCCGAGGTTTGAAACGATTCAGGTGAGGTTGAACGGCTGAGGTCGGTCACAGGCGAGGGCTGGGCCGTTTAATCTGTCTGTCCTCGAAGCCGTTCTTTTTTCCACTTTTTCTTGAGGTAATTGGTGATGAGGACCTCGATCATCTCTTCCGCCTCTTCCCGGTCATCACCGATGCCGTAAAATTCCCGCTCGATGGCGTCCTCTCCATCGGAAGGCTTCCCGCCGTCCTCATAGAGGTCCGCCCAGACCTCCCACCTCTCCTTCCCTTCGGCCAACCGGATCTTGGCGACCCGTCCCAGGATCTCTTTTTCCATGTCGGCTCCTCTTGTGGACGGGAAGATGACGATCCCTGAAAAACATCATGAAGCGGCCGAATTTCGGGGGCGGCGAAGCTTACAGGTTTTCGGCCGTAACCGCCCGGCAGGCGTCCGCGTTAGCCTTGCTCACCCAATCGATCACCGCCGACAAGGTTGCCTTGTCGATTCCCAACTGTCGCGCGGCGTCCAATTGGTCCCGAACGCCCCCTTCGGCGCCCCGCGTGATGTTGACCGCGAGGCGGATCATCAATTGTTCGCGCGGTGTCAGGGCGTTTTCTTCTCCTTCTTCTTCGAAAGAATCGGGCTGATCTTCCGTTTCCTCCTCCCAACCGGATTGGGAGGGAACGGTGGCGGACCACCCATTTTCGGCCTGGGGTTCATTGATTTCGGACCCCGACGTGCGGACGTTCACCGCCTGAAGTCCTTGGGAGAATTGTGCGATGTCGAACTCTACGATCTGGTTCTCGTGAAGGTCGGCAAACTCAATTTCTCGGAGTTTTGAGCAGTGAAAGAACAAATCCTCCCCTTGGGTTGTTTCAATAAATCCAAATCCTCGGTCCGTAATCAGTCTTTTAATCCTTCCTCTCGACATTGAACAAATATCCTTCTCTCTGAGAGCAACATGAAAATGGAACGACCGCTCCGCCCGCCCGGCGTAGGGCCCTCTGGAATTCAGATAGGGTGCGCTTCGGATATTGTGACAGACTCAATGGAGCCATTCCTCATGACCTGCCCAACGTTATCTCCGGCCTCGGCTGATTCCGCTTCAAGGCCGCTTTATTAAACTTTTTTTCTATCGATTCTAATCTGCTCATAGGTCAATCAAAATTTTCTTGACGTTGAATAATTTTCCGTCATCATTCTTGATTAAGACCAGCTCTCCCTCCCATTCCTGGACGATCGACACCTCATCACCCTCTGCAAACTCGACGGGTTCGGGGTCGCCGTCTTTTCCCATGCGTATAAATGCCGTGAAATCCTCTTTGACTGTGGCCATACTTCAAGATCTCCCTGGGCCGCTTTTGACAGAGATGTCAGACTTGTCGCCCCATTCAAAAATTTACAGCGTTCAATCCCCATTTCACCCTGAAGGGTCATCAGAGCGATAACTCGTTGGTTTTTCTGTAATTATATCCAAAGAAGCGTATTCGTCAATCCTGATGGCGTGAAATTTTCCAGGGCGCTCCTGAAGCGCGGGGATTTTGACAAACCGGCCGGTCCGGGCAAACCGCTTTGGACCGGCGTCCTTCCCTATGGTTACTTGGATTTTCTCCCCTTCGGCCGGGACCCGGCACGAGAGGGTCGGACGGCGCGGGGGTATTTCCGCCGTTTCGCGGGTTGAAATTTCCGGAGCGATTCGATGAATTCCACCCCGTTGCCGATGATGGCGTTCCAGAGCATCTCCCCCTTTTCAGCCGTCGCCACGGTCGGGTCGCCGATATGGGCGGGGGGGGTGTAAAAGCTTTGGTCCTTCGCGTCGATCGTGATGGGAATCCGGTCCCCGCCTCCCAAGTGGTCGTGCGAGAAAAACCGCGTCTCGAACAGAAGTCTCCCCCGGTGCTCGAAGGCCTTGTCCATCTGGACGAGGCCCCCCCGCCGGTAGAGCATGTGGGAAGTCTCGAACTCGCCGCCGTGTTGGCCGGCACCCGGATTCTCGCAGACCTCGCGGTGCGTCGTGGCCGCGATCATCAAGGGATCGTAAAGCGCGAAGATCACCTCGGGAAACTCCTGTTTGATTGTCTTCGTCGCGATTCCGATGGCCGCCGTGTTGGCCAGCCGGTGTCCGTTGAAGGTGATGACCTTCTTGAAACCGTGCCGGATGAGGCTGCGGTAGATGTCCTTCAAAAGGGCCACGACTGTCTCGGGCATCAGTGAGATTCCGGGTTTGTGCATATGGTGCTGGGCGTCGCCGAACCAGGTGGGCGGCGCGCACAGGACGCCGGCCGTCTCGGCGATGCCCTCGGAATAGTCGATGGCCTCGAACCCGTCCACGCCGATGGGCAGATGGGGGCCGTGCGGCTCGGTGCTCCCGATGGGGACGATGACGATGTCTTCGCCCTCGAGGTATTCGGCGATCTCCTCCCACGTCAGGTCCTGCATCCAGACCGATTGTCTTTTGCCCTTCTTCGCTGCGGCCATGCCTTTTATTCCTCCGGTCCGGCGGTCGATTCTTCCGGGGCGGTGGATCGAGCCCCATTTCACACAACCCTCATTTTCGCTGACGGGGACCCTGAAAAGCGGAGCCAATCTTTCCGGGATCGGCGGACAAGCCGCAAAACGTCCCTTAAGAGGCTACAGGCCCCCCGGCAGCCGAATGTCCCTCAGGGGCGGAAGCTCGTACTTCGCCCAGTTCTCCACAACCCGGTCCAGGATCTCGCGCGGCGGCAGAGACACCTCGGGGTAGTCCCACTTCTTCGTCGCGTCGATGATGACCTTCGCGCCTTTGGTGCCCCCAGAGGCCTCCCCCGGCCGCCGGGAAATCCCCGGGATATTCCGGAATCCCAGCCCGTACCGCTGCTCTTCGGCGTAGGCGCGGAAGAGCATCCGGCTCATGGAAGCGATTTCCCAGTCTTTGTCCACCTCGCTGTCCACCCAGCGGAAAAGCCCTTCCCGCTCCAGCGCATCGAGGTAATCGCGCAAACCTTCAAACGGTATTTTCGAGTTTTCCTTTCCCGGGCCCGATTGTCGTCATTCCGGAAGTTCGTCCGAGCGTACCCAAAAGGAGGGGAAACCGTCAACCGCGAGGGCCGGGCGCGGGTGGACGGGTTAAGAACTTTCATCCGGTAATTGAGCGCATCCAGCGGCGCCATCCACCTCGACCCTTCAGGATTTCCTCCCGATCCGTCAGAGCTCACGCCTCAGCAGGCGTCCGCCCGGATACCGAGGATGGCCGGACGGGTTTCAACGAATTCCGCGCTGGGCAGGTAGGTTCGCCCTTCGGGAATGTTGTTCGGCAAAAAGAACAATCCAAGGCCCGCGAATCTTTGAAGCTTTGGGGTTACAATCTCTTTCAACTGACCCGCCCCCTAAAGTTGTACCACTTTTTGAGTTAGTCTCTTCTCCCCGATATCCGAAAGTGTAGGGATGCCCGGAGGCATTGGTTCGATGGCCTCCGGCGCCGGGGGCCGGTAGCCCAAGGCACTATGGGGCCTTACCCGGTTGTAGAGTTGTCGCCATCTCTCCACCAACACCTTGGCCTCTGTCAGGGTGTAGAAGATCTCCCCGTTGAGCAGCTCATCGCGCAGCTTGCCGATGAAGGACTCCACATAGCCGTTCTCCCAGGGACTGCCCCGCTCGATGTAAAGCGTTCTCACCCCAAGACGGGTGAGCCACCCTCTCACCGCATTCGCCGTGAACTCCGCCCCGTTGTCCGAGCGGATATAAGCCGGCAGGCCACGCCGGACGAACAACTCGGTGAGGCGGTCCAGGACGTCCTCGGAGTTGAGTCTTCTCTCTACATCAAGGGCCAAGCACTCCCGGGTCAACTCATCCATCACAGCCAGCATCCGTAAAGGCCGCCCATCGTGCGTCCTCGCGGCCAGGAAGTCGTAGGACCACACATGATTCCGATAAGACGGACGCTTGCGAACACAAGAGCCGTCGTTCAGCCATAAACGCCCTCGCTTGGGCTGTCTCTTCGGCGCCTTCAGGCCTTCCTGGCGCCAGATCCGCTCCACCCCCTTGTGATTCACTCGCCAGCCTTCTCTTTCCAACAGAGCCGTTATCCTCCGGTAGCCGTACCGTCCGTACTCGCTCGCCAGCTCTGTCACCCGCGCCACCAAACGGGCCTCATCGTCAGGGACCTGGGCAGAGCGCCGCTGAGTCGAGCGGGCCTGACCCAGCACCCGGCAGGCGCGACGTTCGGACACGCTCAGCTTCTCCCGCACATGCTCCATCGCCCGCCGCCGCGCAGGCGGGCTCAGAAGTTTCCCTGGGAGGCCTCCTTCAAGATGGCGTTATCCAGGGCCTGCTCGGCCACCAGCTTCTTTAGCCGGGCGTTTTCCTGCTCCAGTGTCTTCAGTCGTTTCGCCTGGTCCAGGCGCAGGCCTCCGTACTCCCGCCGCCACCGGTAATAGGTCTGCTCGGAGATCCCCAGCGTCTTGCAGACCTGAGCCATCCTCTGCCCATTGGCCAACTCCACCTCGGCCTGACGAAGCTTGTGGATGATCTGCTCCGCGGTGAATCGCTTCCGACTCATCACTGCCCCCTTTCTAGGCCAATCCAGTCCCGAAAGCCGTGCGAAAATCCTAACTCTCAAACCGGACCGGTTTCAGGGGGCAGGTCAATATGGAGGGCAAATACGACCCCTTTTCCAGGAGGAGATGGTCCATGAGAAGGAAATCCTGGTGTCTGATCTTTGTGGCAATGTTAATGTTGTCACTGGTCTCTGGGGCGCAGGCCGCCGAGAAGATGAAGTTCTCAACCAGCTCCATGTTTTATGGGCCTGATTCCGGATTTTTCACTGCCCTGGCAAAGGGCTTCTACCAAGCGGCCGGCTTTGACACGGAAATCGTTCGGGGATTCGGTTCCGGAAACACGATCAAATATGTGAGCACCAAGACGGTCGATTTCGGATTCGCTGACACCGGCTCTCTTGTGGGAGGCAGGGCGAGGGGGTCAAAGGCCAAAGAGATCGCCATGGTGTTTGGCAAAGCGCCCCACGGGGTGTATTTCCTGAAATCGTCCGGCATCCGCAAACCCAAAGACCTCGAAGGACGCGTGGTTGGAGCGTCCCAACGGTCGGGAAGCTTCAAGGCATTCGGGGCCTATGCCCACCTCGCGGGTATTGACCAATCCAAGGTGAAATTCCAGTTCATGGATTTCCCGTCCATTCTACCGAGTGTTCTCGCGGGAAAGGTGGATGCGGGTTGTTTCTATGTCACGGGCCTTCCAGTAGTCACGTTCAAGACGAAAGAGGCCGGAAAATCCGTCGGCATGCTACTCTAGAGGGATTCTGGCTTCAACATATACTCTAATGGGATTATCGCGCACGATGACGACATTCAGAACCGGCCGGGTCGGGTCAGGCGCTTCCTAAAAGCAGCGATCCAGGGCATCGCGTATGGGATTGATCACCCGGAAGAGGCCGTAAAGCATTTCCTCAAGTACAACCCAGGTTCATCAAAGCAGCTTGTGCTCGGACAGTGGAAGGTGGCCGTCAGTCTGCTTTCAACACCGGAAGCGAAGAAGAACGGCGTCGGTTATATGCTTAAAGAAAAAATGAAGGAAACCCGGGACCTGATGGTCCGCTTGTTAAAACTCAAAACGGAGGTCAAGCTCGAGGACCTATATACCAATCGGTTTAACCCGAGGATCTTCCAAAAATCCTGGTGAGGAAGCGAATTCACGCGGGTGGAAAAAGGGAAAGCAAGACCCGGTCGCCTCCGGCTGACCAGACAAATTTCGTGTAGCGGCCATTTGCAACCTTATCGCCGTCGATGAAAAACGTCTCCCCATCGTAGACGCGGGCAGCTTCATCCACCCGGACCCTCACGAGACCCCAAGTCCGTTGGCCCGGACTCTACTTCTCTTTCCGGACCCGGCCGAGAACGATCTCGCCGAAAATCTCCCGCCGCGACTTTTGCCGGTCATAATCACAGAATCTTCCTCCTCTCGAATCGACCCTGGAAGGGAACAGCCCCCCGTGGACCTCGGTTCTTGCTGGAACCGTTGACTGCAATCCTTTGTATAGATAGGATTTTCAAAGATTTCAGGGTCAATCATCAATCGGACGAAAGAACCAGGGAGAGGGGTTCATGGCACCGGAACGCACGTTCGGGATATCGGAAAACTTCAAGACAGTCGGCCGAATCGACGTCGTGGGCGGGGGGCAGATCACCGTCGAGAACGGCTACGCCTATGTGGGGCACATGGGCCCCCGGGACGGGACAACCATCCTGGATGTCTCGGATCCCCGGAATCCCCGGATCGTCTCCCATCTCACCGTCCCCCCGGGCGTCCACTCCCACAAGGTCCGGGTGGCCGGGGACATCATGCTCGTCAACCATGAGCGGATGCGCAACGCCACCGAGCCGGTTCAGGGCGGCCTCAAAGTCTACGACATCTCGGACAGGTCCAAGCCCCGAGAGATCGGCTTTTTCAAAACGGGCGGAACCGGCGTCCACCGCTTCGACTTCGACGGGCGGCATGCCTACATCTCGCCGGAGATGGAGGGTTACCAGGGGAACATCATGATGATCCTGGACATCGCCGATCCGGAACGCCCGGAGGAGGTGTCGCGCTGGTGGGTCCCGGGCCAGCACACGGCCGGAGGCGAGACGCCCGAATTGGAAGGCCGAGCGTGCCGCTGCCATCACCCCCTTCGCCTCGGCGACCGGCTTTACGTCAGTTACTGGCACGCGGGGTTCATGATCCTGGACATCGCGGACCTGGGCAAGCCGAAGCTCCTCAGCCGGGTGGACTGGAGCCCCCCGTACCCTTGTCCCACGCACACCGCGCTTCCCCTCCCTTATGAAATCGGGGGGAGACGCTTCCTGGTCGTGACGGACGAAGAGGTCCCCGACAGGCTGACCGACAAACCCAACGCGTTCTTCTGGATGGTGGACATCACCGACGAGACCAACCCGGCGCCCGTCTCGACGTATCAGGTCCCGGACCCCCATCCCTTCCATCACCCGACCCAGTTCGGCGCCCATCAGCCCCAGGAGCAGATCTATCCGGGCGTGTACGACCACATCTTCTTCGTGGCTTGGTTCACGGGGGGCCTTCGGGCCGTGGACATCAGCGACCCCTACCGCCCGAAAGAGGTCGGATACCACGTGCCGCTCCCCAGCAAGGGCCAGGAGGTCACCAAGACCAACGACGTGTTTCTCGCCAAGGACGGCCTGATCTACGCCCTCGACCGCCTGAACGGTTTGGACATCCTCGAATTCACGGGGTGAGTCATACAGCCGGAGGAAGGGACCGATGCAGCTCGACCTTGAGACCGCGCTTCACATCATCCGGAAGGCCGCCGCGAAAACCGCCTCAAGCATCCGGAACGTGGACATTCTCCCGCCGGTGGCGGAGGCGCTGAAGGTCCAGAAGGCTCAACAGGCCGCCCAGAGAATTAAGGCGGGAGTGGGTGCGCCGGAACGGGGGGAGGATTATGTGTTCACGGGAGAAAAATGGGGACTTTTGAACATCAACCACCTTCGGGAACGGATTTGGTATCCGACGCTCACCAAGGCGGGGCTTCGCCGCCGCACTATGTATGCGACGCGTCACTCCTTTGCCTCAAATGCCCTTGCCGCCGGAGAGGCCCTCTCCTGGGTGGTGGCCATGATAGGGGACAGCGTGGAGATGCTTTTCAAGGTGTATGCCCGGTTTATCCCGAACAGAACCCGGCGGGATGGAAGCGAGTTTGCTTCCCGGGTGGTGGGGCAAGATGGGGAGTCTTTGAGTGAGGATGAAAGGAAACAAGAAAGTGCGTAATAACCGGACCGGATATGAGGAGAATTTACCCCAAAAGAGGCTTGCCGTACTCCCGATTTACTCCCGTCCGCCTGCTCGATTATTCTAACTACCTGAAAAACAAGAATTTCTAATTCTGTGGTGCCGAAGGGGGGACTCGAACCCCCACGGGCTTTCGCCCACCACCCCCTCAAGATGGCGTGTCTACCGGTTCCACCACTTCGGCACCGCGAAGCGAGGCTTTGCAAGCTCAGAAAAATCAATCCGATAATTTACATCCCGCCCAAAGGCCTGTCAAACCGGGGCGAATTTCGAGGCTCATTCCCCCTGAAGCTTCGGATTCAGGGCGTCCCGAAGTCCCTCCCCGAACAGGTTGAACGCCAGAACGACCACCAGGATGGCGATCCCCGGCACGAAGGTCAACCAGGGGGCGTCGAAGAGGTAGTTCTTCCCGGACGACAGGATGTTCCCCCACGTGGCGTCGGGGGGGGGGACGCCGAACCCGAGAAACGACAGGCCGGCCTCGGTGAGAATGGCTGAGGCGATCCCGAGGGTTGCCGAGACCATGACCGGCCCCATCGAGTTGGGCAGGAGGTGGCGGAACACCAAGCGGACCGCCCCCGCGCCGAGGGATTGCGCCGCCAAAACAAACTCCTGCTCTCGGAGGGAGAGGATCTCCGCACGCACGAAACGCGCCGGACCCACCCAGCCGGTAATCCCGATGACGATCATGATATTCCAGATGCTCGGTGAAAGCACGGCAATCACCGTCAGGATCAGGAAGAAGGTCGGAAAGCTTAACTGGATGTCCACCAGCGTCAGAAACACGGTGTCCACCCAGCGCCACCGCTGCCCCAGGTAACCGGCCATGCCGCCCAGCGTTACGCCCAGAAGGATGGCGATGCCCACCGAGACGAACCCCACGGCCAGCGAGACCTTCGCCCCTTCCAGCATCCGGGCGAACACGTCCCGGCCCAATTCGTCCGTGCCTAACGGATAGAGGCCCAAAATAGGAAGCTCGGCGGCCGGAATCACATCCGCCGAAGGCCGCGAAAGCGGAGGTTTCAGTTTGTCCGGCAGCCGGACGGTTGTCGGGTCGAAAAGGGGCGAGTCGCCCGAGGTCCCGAGCCAGCCCAAGAAGGCCGCGACGAAAAACAGGATCAGGACCGCCATCCCCCCCATCGCGAGACGGTTTCCTTTGAGGCTCCGCCACACCCAGGCGGAAAGCTTGTCGATCCGGGCGGGAATCGCCGCGTCGGCTGTCGTCGCCATAGCCATCAGGTCCCCCCCCCCCGAAGCGCGCCTTACAACTTGATGCGGGGATCGACCCACAGATAGAGCAGGTCGGAAACAAGCGTTCCCGCAAGCGTCAGAACGGCGGCAACGAAATTAAGACTGATGATGATGGGATAGTCCCGGGCCAGGATCGCCTCAAAACCCATTCGCCCCATCCCAGGCCAGGCGAAGATGGTCTCGATGATCACCGACCCGCCGATCAGGCCCGGAAGAATCATACCGAACATCGTGACGAACGGAAGGAGGGCGTTCCGCAGGGCGTGGACGTAATAGACCTTGTCGCCGGTGAGCCCTTTGGCCTGGGCCGTCCTAACGAATTCCTGGCTCATCACCTCGAGCATCTGCGCCCGGACGTACCGGGCGAGGACGGCAATCCCGGCCGTCGCGCCCAGAAACGACGGCAGGACCAGGTGCCACACCCGATCCATCCCCGAGAAGAGAAATCCCAAGCCCTCGCGTCCGAATGTTCGAAGCCCAAGGACCGGGACCTGAAACGTGTTCACGACGAAAATGATGAGCAGATAAGCCAGAAAGAAGCCGGGCAAGGAGAGCAGGGCGAATGAGAGGAACGTCGTCACCTGGTCGAACGCTCCCCCCCGCGCGAGGGCGGAACGGATCCCCAGCGGGAACGCCAGGCACCAGGTGAGAATTGATCCCACGATGAAAAGCGGCAGGCTGTTCAGAAATCGTCCGAAGATCTTCCCGAGGACCGGCTGGTTGTCCTTGAAAGCGACCAGGTCGCCCGTGAAGAGCTTCCGGTAAAAGCGCAGGTACTGGATGTGAAGCGGCTGATCCAGACCGAAGGCGCTCCGGTAGCGCACCAGGTCCTCTTTTGTGAAGCGCGGGTTGAGCGGATCAATCTGGCTCGGCTCCCCCGGCGCCAGATGAATGATGACGAACGAGATCACCGAGATGAAAAACAGCGTGACGAGCTTGCTGAGCCCGGTTCGGATGAGATAGGCGATCACGCCCGATTTCTCCAGTCGCTGTTACGTCTGAAACCGCGGGACCTGGGGGAGCTTGATCCAGCGGTTGAAGTCAAAGGTGTAGCTCCCCGTCTTCGTGGGGGTGATTTTCTTAACCTTGCCGTTCTCTTGGATGACGATCTTCCGGTCCAAAAGGCCGGTCCATTTCCGGACATAGAGAAAGGTGTAAGGCTGATCGTCATAAATGATCCGGTGGAGGCGGTGGGTGTATCCGACCTGCTTCTCGTGGTCGTACTCCCGCCGGATTTTGATGATAAGGTCGTCCGCCTCGGCGTTTCGATATCCGACGAAGTTCAACTGGAATTTTCCCGTCTGGCTGGAGTGCCAGATCTGGTACAGATCGGGCTCGATTCCCAGCCCCCAGCCGAGGACCACGGCGTCGAAATTGAGTTGGTTGACCCGTTTTTGGATAAAAACGGACCACTCCAGGACGTCGGTCCTGACCTTGATCCCCAGTTTTTTCCAAGCGTTTTGCGCGATCGTCAATATGGCCTTCCGCTGCTCATTGCCCTGATTGGTGATGAGGGTGAACTGGAAGGGTTTTCCGTTCTTCATGAGCCGTCCGTCCACCTTGCGCCACCCGGCCTTCTCCAAGAGCCGGAGGGCGCCCTCGGGGTCGTAGGGGATCGGTTTGATTTTGTGGTTGTAAAAGTCGGTTTGCTTCACGAAGGGCCCGGTGATCTCCTCCGCCTGGTCGTACAGAACGTACTGATTGATCTCGTCCACGTTGATCGCCATGCCCAGGGCCCGGCGAACCCGGCGGTCCTTGAAGAGTGGGCGGCGCATGTTGTAGCCGATGTAGGAATATCCCAACGAAAGTCCGGAATAGCTTTGATATTCCGGATTCTTCTTCAGCCGCGCCACTTGATGCGGCTCGACGCTGTAGGCGTCCACAGTCCCCGCGTAAAAGGACATCTCCAAACCGAGCCGATCGGGCAGGATTCGGAAGACATACTCCTTATAGTTGGGCGCGCCCTCCCAATATTTCTCGTTCCGGACGAGCCGAATGAACTCGTCCGATCTCCACTCGGCAAATATGAACGGCCCCACGCCGACCGGACGCCGGTTGAAGTCGCTGTCGCGCATCGTGAACTTGGCCGGGTCCTTGCCCTTTGCCCGCGCCTCGCGCGCGAGCGCCCGACGGTTCAGAAGATGCTCGGGGAGCATCCCCATCCCCCACGTCCCGAATGCCGGGGAATACAGGCGCTTGTAGACGATGCGCACCGTCCGCCGGTCCAGGACCTCGACGGATTTCACCGGCTCGTAATCGGGGGTGCGGGGGGAGAGGTTTCGGGAGTCCACGATGGATTCGTACGTGAACTTCACGTCCCCGGCGTCGAACTCGTGGCCGTCCTGGAAGAACACGCCCTTCCGCAGGTGGAAGATGATGACCGGGTTATGCTCGGCGGGGGGGAGGACGGCCCGCGCGTTCCGGCGGACCGCCGCCTCCGGCCCTTCGATGAATTTCTCCGGCTTCAGCCCCCTGAGGTACTCCTTCCCGAGGACCCCGGCCAACTTGTTGAAGAACTCTTGGTCCACCTTGCGCAGGGTGATCTTGACGCGGGCGGGGCGGGAGATCTTGAGTTCCGCGCGCCCCGGCTTCCCGCCGGGCTTCGCCGGGGGGGTCCGGACGGTCCGGGTCTCCATCCCGGGCGGGAGGACCTCGACCTTCAGGATGTTCCCGGCCCACTTCGGACCTCCAGCCGCCCGCGCGGATTCAATCCGCTTCGCAATCGCCTTGGCTGTGGCGTCCTCGCCCCCGGACAGCGAGAGGGCGGGGTCGGCCAGGAGGTAGGCTTCTTCGAAGAGTTCCCAACGCGTGGCGAGACGGCCCCGAAAGCGGAGGTCGCGGTCCCGGTCGATCAGGCCTTCGAAGATGAGGTTGTTGATCGTGCCGCTGGCGGAGTCGGCGCTGAGGATGGGGTTGAGAATGGCGGCGTCGCCGATGGAGCCTTCGATGTACTGGGTGAGCCGCTTGGGGCTTCCCTTGCTCGGGTCATCGTACGTCGGGACCCAGAAGAACGACTGGAGCAGGAAGAGGGAGACCGCGATGGGAATGAAGAGGAGGACCCGTTTCACCCACATCCAGGATTCGCTCCCTTCCTACGAGGCAGAACCCACCCAAGAGGTGGAGAATGCGCCGGCCCTCCTCAGCGCATCCAGGCTCACTTTGTCTCCGAAGGGGCCTTTTCCGCCCCGCGCGGCGTCGCGACGGGCCGGGCCGCCGGGGGCGGCTTTTCACCGATCACCGATCCGGCCTCGCGGTTGGTCACGTACGGGGTGGCGAGCGCGAGCGAGGTCAGGATAAACACGACGGCGCCGGCCGTCGTCAGCTTGCTGAGGAAGCTCCCCGCGCCTCGGGCCCCGAACATCGTATCGCTTGCCCCCCCGAAGGCGGCGCCCAGGGAGGCGCCCTTGCCGGTTTGGAGCAACACGACCAGGATCAGAAAAAGACTCACGATCACATGCAAGCCGATCAAGAGAACGCGCAACAAGTCGGGCGTCACAGTTGACTTCTCCTTCAACTCCCAGGATAGCGAACGATGGGGAGGAACGTCTCCACCTTGAGCGAGGCCCCGCCGACCAAAGCGCCGTCCACGTCCGGCTGGGCCATGAGGGATCCGATGCTCTCCGGGTTCACACTTCCCCCATATTGTATCCGAACTTCCTTCGCCGCAACGGCGTCGATCCCGGCGGCGAGCGTTGCTCGAACGAACGCGTGCATCTCCTGGGCCTGCTCGGGCGTGGCGGTCTCGCCCGTTCCGATGGCCCAGACGGGCTCGTAGGCGATCACCATGCGCCGAAGTCCGGCCGCGTCCACCCCCTTCAGGCACCCGGAAAGCTGCCGCTCCACGACAGATTCCGCCCGGTTCCCTTTCCTCGCCGAGGCCGATTCCCCGACGCACAAAATGGGGGTCAGCCCGGCTTTCAGACAGGCGTGGACCTTGCGGTTGATCAGGTCGTCCGATTCCCCCAGGAGCGCGCGCCGCTCCGAATGGCCGAGGATGACGTACGCGCACCCCGCGTCCAGGAGCATGCTCGGCGAGACCACGCCGGTGAACGCGCCCTTTTCCTCCCAGCCGGCGTCCTGGGCGCCCAGGGCGACGGGGGCGCCGGCGATGGCCCGTCCGACCCGTTCCAGATAAGGAAAGGGCGGCGCGATGACCACGTCCACGCCGGCCGGAATGGATGCCTTCAGGGATTCGGCCAGGGCGGAGGCCAGGGTCTCTCCCTCCGCCCCGCGGGTATTCATTTTCCAGTTGCCGGCGATGATCGCCCGCCGCGCCTCAGTCATCTTCCGCTGCCTCCTTCAACGCAGCCACGCCGGGGAGCTCTTTGCCTTCGAGCCATTCCAGGAAGGCCCCGCCTCCGGTGGAGATGAAGGACACCTTGTCCGCCGCGCCCGCCCGCCGGATTGCCGCGACCGAGTCGCCGCCGCCGATGATCGTTGTGGCGTCCGAAGCGGCGACGAATTCCGCCAGGGCGTAGGTCCCCCGGCTGAACGCCTTCATCTCGAATACGCCCACGGGGCCGTTCCAGACGATGGTCCGTGCGTCCGCCAGGGCCTGTTGGAAGCGATCCACCGTCTTCGGGCCGACGTCGAGCCCCATCCAGGACTCGGGGCATTCATCGAGACCGACGATTCGGTGGTCCGCGTCGGCCGCGAACCGCTCCGCGACCACGCAATCGATCGGCAGGATCATCTCGCAGCCTTTTTCTTTCGAAGCGCGGAGAAGCCCCCGGGCGGTTTCGATCCAGTCGTCTTCCACCCGGGAAGCGCCCACCGTCCGTCCCTCGGCTTTCAGAAAGGTGAAGGCCATCGCGCCGCCGATCAGGATTCGGTCGACGCGATCCATCAGGGATTCGATCACGCCCAGCTTGTCCGAGACCTTGGCGCCGCCGAGGATCGCCGCCACGGGCCGCTCGGGGTTCTCCATCAGTCTTCCCAGGACGCCGAGCTCTCGGTCGAGCAGCAACCCCGCCGCGGCGGGACGGATAAATTCGACGATGCGCGCCACGGACGTGTGCGTTCTGTGTGAGCAGCCGAAAGCGTCGTTGACGTAGACCTCGGCCGGGGACGAGAGCGCCCGCGCGAACGCCTCGTCGTTCTCTTCCTCGCCGGGGTGGAAACGCAGGTTCTCGAGCAGGAGGAAGGCCCCCGGCTGAATGTCCCGGGCGAGGGCGGCCGTCTCGGGGCCGACGCAATCCGGCGCCAAAGGCACATCCTGCTTCAAAAGTCCGGCCAGATGTTCCGCGATCGGGGCCAGACCGTAATCCGGATTGGGCGCCCCTTTCGGGCGGCCCAGGTGGGAGGCCAGGATCGTCCGCGCCCCCGAGGACCGGAGCCGCTCCAGCGTCGGGAGCGTCGCGCGCATCCGTGTATCGTCGGTGATTCGCCTTTCGTCATCCAAGGGGACGTTGAAGTCGCACCGGACGAAAACCAACCGTCCCGACAGGTCCAGGTCGGCGAGGGTTTTCCAAGCGGAACGCGGGGTCATGACCTCTCTTGCGGAGCCTCGGCAGGGCTCATTTCTTCTTCCGTCCCTTGCCGGCCGGTGTCTTCTTCGCGCCGGCGGAGAGGAACTTCACCAAGTCCCGCACCCGGCAGGAGTAGCCCCACTCATTGTCATACCAAGCGAGGACCTTGACCTGGCGTCCGTCCAGGACCCGGGTGGAGAGGCCGTCCACGATGGAGGAATGGGAGTCGCCGAGGAAATCCACCGACACCAGGGGTTCGTCGCAGACGGTCAGGATGCCCTTAAGCTTTCCGCGGGCCGCGGTCCGGAAGGCCCGGTTGATCGCCTCGCCCGTGGTTTCCTTCTCCAGCTCCGCCACAAAGTCGATGACCGAGACGTTCGGGGTGGGGACGCGGATGGCCATCCCGTCGAGCTTGCCCTTCAACTCGGGCACGACCAGGGTCACCGCCTTGGCGGCGCCCGTGCTCGTGGGAATCATCGAAAGGGAAGCCGCCCGGGCCCGGCGCGGGTCCGAGTGCGGCAGGTCCAGGATTTTTTGGTCGTTCGTGAAGGCGTGGGTGGTCGTCATCAAGCCGTGCTTCACGCCGAACTTGTCGTGGAGGACCTTGACGACCGGGGCCAGGCAGTTGGTTGTGCACGAGGCGTTGCTGACAATTCGGTGTTTTGCGGGGTTGTAATGGTCGTCGTTGACGCCCAGGACAAGAGTCACGTCGGGGTCCTTGGCCGGGGCTGTGATGATGACCTTCTTGGCGCCCGCCTTGAGATGCTTGGAGGCGCTGTTCCGATCCACAAACAGCCCCGTGGACTCGATGGCCACGTCGATCTTGAGTTTTTTCCAGGGAAGGTTGGCCGGGTCACGCTCGGCGAGGACACCAATTTTTTTCCCATTCACGACCAGCGCGCCGTCTTTCACCGCCACCCTGCCGGGGAACCGGCCGTGCACCGAATCGTAGGAGAGGAGGTGGGCGAGCATCGATGCGTCCGTGATGTCGTTGACCGCGACGATTTGGATGTTGGGGTCACTGTGGGCGGTGCGGAAGAAGTTTCTTCCGATTCGCCCGAATCCGTTGATACCGACACGAATAGGCATTGCGAACCGGCCTCCTGAATTTCACTGATTCAGATGGGGGAAATAACAGAAAACCATCAAAATATGAAGCAACCATCCAGGCTCCAATTATAGGTTGCCGGTCTCACAAGTCAAAGGGATTTTCCGGGTGAAGGTGCCGAGAGCATGGAGGCCGGCTGGAGCGTCAAGGGGATGTTGTTTTCATGGAAAAGTGGATTGCCGGGCTCATCATGCTGGAGGTCGCGGCCTCGATGGGGCCCTTGTCCGCATCAAAGAGACGGGTCTTCACGCCAAAAGTGGTCTGGCCGAGCATGCCGTCCAACGTCGCCGACGTGCAAGTGATGGTCACCATCATATCCGCGACTGACCGCACCACGACGAGAAACCACCGAACACGAATTTCGGAGGCTGTCCGGTTGGGTCGTGTCCCGCGGGGTTCGGCCGGAAACCGGCGGCCGGCATGCGTGTCTCAGTCTGTCCGCCCCGCCGGCTTTTTCGCCTCCACGCCCAACAGCCGGATGACTTCATCCGTTGGGCGCACCGCCCCGCAGAGGTGTGCGATGTTCGTGAGCGCCCCCTCGTGGAGGTCCTTGGCGTAGCCGGCCGTCGCGTCGCTCACGACAAGCACGTCGAAGTCGCGGTGCCAGGCGTCCCGCGCGGTGGATTCCACGCACACGTTCGTCACCACCCCCGCCAGGATGAGCGTCGTGATCCCCCGGTTGCGGAGCAAGACTTCGAGGTTGGTGTTGTAAAAGGCGCTGTACCGGCACTTCTCGATGGTCAACTCCTCCGGCCGGGGCGCGAGCGCATCCATCACTTCCGCGCCCCAGGTCCCCCGCCGGCACAGTTTCCGGTCGCGCATCCGCTCCGGGACAATTTTGTGGTGGCGGTCCTCGTAGGTGAATTCGTCGAAGACCATGGCGGTGTAGAGGACGAACATGTCCCGGCCCCGCGCTGTGTCGAGCAGTTGCCGGATGTTCGGCAGGATGGCCTGGGCGGGCTCGATGGGGATCCCCCGTTGGTCAAAATCCCCGCCCGGCGAGCAGTAGTCGTTTTGCATATCGATGACGACAAGGGCCGTCTTCGCCAGGTCCAGTTCGATCGGCGCGTGATTCTCTTCCATGACATTTCCCCCTGGATCGGTTTTCGAATGTCGCGGGTCCGGAGACCGGAAATGCGCGGGGATTTCCCGGAGGCCGCATGGGCGGACGTTGTTCCCCCTAACCCTTCAGGTTCTTTTCCAGAAAGGACAGTGTGCGCCTCCAGGAAAGCCCGGCCGCGTCCGGGTGATACCTGTTCGGGTCGTTGTCACGGAAAAAGGCGTGAAGCGCTCCCTCGTAGACGAAGATTTCGTGCGTCTTCGCCGCGTCGCTCAACGCCCCCTTGATTCGCTCGACGTGTTCGAGGGGGACGGCGTGGTCTTTCTCGGCGAAGTGCCCCAGGACGGGACAGCGGATGTCTTTCGTCAGGCTGATCGGAGTGACCGGGGTGTTCTCATTCAAGTCGTCGTTGACGATGGCGGTCCCGTAGTAGACGACACAGGCGGCCAAGTCCGGCATCTTCGCGGCCGCCAGGTAGGAGAGTGTTCCTCCCAAGCAGTAGCCGATGACGCCAACGCGGTTTTCATCGACCTCCGCCAGGGTCTTCAAATAATCTACGCCCGCGCGCATCTCCGCCACCATCTCGGCGTCCTTCAGGCGGCGCATCTTCTCTCCCGCCGTTTCCCTATCCGCATACGGGGTCAGCGGTTCGGTTTCGCGATGAAAGTGTTCCACCGAGATCGCGGCGTATCCCTCGCTCGCGAACCGGCGACAGACATCCCGGATTTGGTCGTTGACGCCGAAAATCTCCTCAATGACCAGCATGCCGGGGCGCGGCCCCGATCCTTCGGGCAGCGCCAGATATGCGGGGACCTCGGTTCCGTCAACGTCGATGCGGATGTTTCGGTCTGCCATGGTCATTCTCCACTCCCGTCGATCAGGGCGGGCGGGTCCGGCGCCGGTCCAAGCGGAGCTTCCGCGCCGCCTGTGCGCCGGGGTTTGGCTTGAAAGCTCCAACCGGGTCCGCGCAAAAAATCTTCGCCCGGCGGGGCGCTTCCCCAGCGGTCCACGCTCCTCGGCCCCGGATCGAGGACCTGGACCTGCCAGCGCTCTTCGTCTTCGATCCGGACCAGCTCGGCGAAGGTCCCGACGATGTTCCCGTCGGGGTCCCGGACGTACGCGAACAGGGTCTCCCCGGGCGGGCGCCGTCCGGGTCCCCATTCGAGGAACACGTTGTTGGCCGAGGCATGGTCGGCGAACCGCTTAATCCCTTCGAAGTCCCCCGTCTCGTAGCCCACGTGGTGGAGGTTGTGAACGCCGCTTTGGACGAACGTCAGGGCGTGGTGATCCTCGTTGCACCGGACGAAGCACAAGACCCCGCGAACCCAGTCGGAAATTCGGAAGTCCAGGACCTCTGTGGCGAACTTCACCGATCCGTCCAAGTCCTTCGTCCCGAGTCCCACGTGTCCCAGCCTTTGCGGCTGGAAGGGTTTCTCCGCGGCGGTCTCTACGGCTTGTTCCATGCCGCAGAAGAGATCATAGGGGACGCCGAACGGGTCCTGGAAGCGAAGGTAGGTGTGGCGGCCGGGGCCGGGATGGGTTTTGGGGCCGGCCAGGATCTCGATGCCTTCCCCATCGAGGATTCGTCGGGCCTTTTCCAGCTCCGTCTCGGAGGCGACTTCCCACGCCGTGTGGTGGAGGATCGGGCCGTCGGGAAACTCCGGGTCGTCGGGATCTTTGGCGTCGGCCGGGTAGAGGACGAGGCAGTGGTGGTCGGGTCCCCGCTGGAAGTACGCTTCGCCCCGCGGCCCCCGCTCGTGTTCATGAAGACCCAGGATTTCCCGATAAAAGCGGCCGGACCGCTCGATGTCGGCCACTTTGAGGGCGTAGTGCCCCAGCCGAAGGATCTTCAGCATGTTATCTATCCTCCCCCATCAATCGATGTCTGGAATCGAACATGAAGCATACCCAAAAATCATGCGCCCCGGGGAGAAAATCCATCGCGCCCTCTCCGGGTCGGCCGGAATGACATGCGGGGACGAATTTTGATACAGCGCCCCGCTTTTGCGACATGCGGGGCCGGATCGGTTGGGCAAGGCTCCGGGCGGTGTGGCCTGGACACGAGCCGGACGTTCTGAATAGGCGGCCTTGGTATCCCTTTTGCAACATTCGAATTCAGGACCGGGAAAGCTGATTCTTGTGTAGCGAAAGAGGAGCGAAGGATGGAAGAGATTTTCCACGAGGGAGATACGGTTATCCTCACATTCACCGTGAAGGAAAAATCCCTGCGCTACACGACGAGAATTCTCCACAAGGAAGGTTCCCGTCTCTTGGTGCCCGTTCCGGAGGACCTGGATGAGATCACCGACGACCGGGTTCAAATCCACAGCCGCGACGGCGGGAAAGGGATTCAGCCGAAGGAAGGAAAAATTTTGCGAGGGTCGACGCCGGGTTTTCTGCGAATTTTCTGCGCGGATCCGGATGGGTCGGGCGCGGACCGCAGGGAGATGTTCCGGATCGAAGACGAATCCCGGATCGAGTTCTGCCTTCTTTCGGCCGATGAGCACGAGCGCCTTGCGCGGCTCCCGGCCCAGAAGCAAAACAGCGGTCGGCCGTACTGCTCGGGTGTGGTTCACGACCTCAGCGGCGCCGGCGTCCGTTTTTACACGAAATACGTGATTGAGGCCGAGGCTTTTGTTCTGTTTCGCCTGCTGGTGGGAGAGGGCGGTTCGGCCTTTGTCTCCGGAATCGCGGAGGTGATTCGGACCTGCGTTTTGATCATCGAGGAGGGCAAGCCGCTCTGGGAGGCCGCCGTCCACTTCACGGACATGACCCCGCGGGACCGTGACCTGATTGTGTCCCACATCCTGGAACGTCAGCGCGCCGCCCTTGCGCCCGGGTGAAATTCCCCCGGTTGATTCAATTGGGCGCTAAGCAAAAATACGGCGACCGGTGACGGCCGCCGTATTTATCTTCGTCTTCAGGATTTTTTTACTCGCCGCCCTCTGTCTTTTGAACATTCGAGGCCTGGAGGCCTTTTGGACCTTCGGTGATATCGAAGGTCACGTTGTTGCCTTCCTCAAGCGTCTTGAAACCCTCACCCTGAATTTGCGTGTGGTGGACGAAGACATCGTCACCGTCGGACTGCGAAATGAAGCCATAACCCTTTGCGTCACTGAACCATTTCACCGTACCCGCTGTCACTGAACCCTCTCCTGATCATGGAAGTCGGATACCCGTCGAACACGCCTGTCGTGCGAAACTGGGAGTTAAGACAACTATTTACAATTCCGAGGTCGCCCGCGCAACATCAATTCAGGTTTCGATTATCCCCCCCTCCGCCAAGAACACATCTGAAAGTTCTCACGTGATGATGAAAGCCGACAAACATTGCGAACTTTCCAATTCTCGAATTTGACAGTCCAAATCAAACCAAAGGGTGTTCCGGACGGAACGGTAAAGCCGGATGAATCCCGGGAGCCGGTTTGCCCTGACGGTGAGACGGCCCGCACATGGTATAATTTCGCATCAAGACCATGGGACCTGATCCCTCGAATCGGCGCAGTTGGGAATTCCATGGGCAGGTTTCAGATGCGGCGGCGGAAAGAACCTTGCCAAAACGGAGCCCTTCCGGAGACCCGGTCCGAAGGTCCGGCGGGCCGCGCTCAACGAATTGGAGAACCGGTATGCAGAACCGTGTAGCCATCTATCTTCAGGACGCCCATCCGCCCCGTGAGGGTATGAAAATTGTCCAATACGCCGAGGAGCGGGGCTTTGACGCGGTTTGGCAGGCGGAATCCCGGCTGGTCCGCGAGTGCACCATTCCCCTCGCCGCTTTTGCGGCGGTCACGAGCCGCATCAAGGTGGCCTCGGGCGTCATCAGCATGTGGACGCGCAATCCGGCCTTCATCGCCCAGACCTTCTACACCCTGGATGATCTGGCCCCGGGGCGCGTGATCCTGGGCATCGGGGCTTGGTGGGAGCCGTTGGCCTCGAAGGTGGGCGTGAAGCGAAGGAAACCCCTCACCGCCATGCGGGAGATCGTCGAGGTTGTCCGCCGCCTTCTCCGGATGGAGAACGTGACGTTCCAGGGCGAATACGTCAACGTCGAGGACATCCAGATCGATCCGATCTACGGGGGCGACCAGCCGCGAAACGTCCCCATCTACATCGGTGCGACGGGGATGAAGATGATGGAGCTGACGGGGGAGATCGGCAACGGCGTCTGCCTCAACTACCTGGTTTCCGAAGACTACAACGCCCAGGCCATGGAGGCCCTCGCCAAAGGCGCGGCCAAGGCCGGCCGGTCTGTGGAAGACATCGACCGGCCCCAGCTCGTCGTCTGCTCGCTCGATGAGGACCGCGACAAGGCCTTGGACAACGCCCGGAAAATGGTCACGCTCTACCTGGGCCAACAACCCCACATCATGAAGGCCAGCGGTGTGTCCCAGGATTTGATCGACGCGGTGAACGAGATTGTGGGCTGGCCCGCCGACGAGTCCAAACTACTGGACGCGAAGCACCTGGTGACGGACGACATCGTCCAGAAGGTCGCGGCGGCCGGCAACGCCGACGACTGCCGCGCCAAGGTTCGCCAATACTGCGAATCCGGGTGCACGTGCCCAATCCTCTACCCCCTCGGGGACGATCCCAAGGCGATGATCGATGCCTTCGCGGACGGGTTTTAGAAGACCTTGGGGGGACATTTTGAAAACTGTCCCCCCAACCCCCCCTCGAAAACTTTTGTTTCGCGAAAGGGTGCGGCCCTATGGGCCGCACCCTTTCGCAAGAAGCTCAAACAGCGGGCAAACAGGGTCTTTTCGACGTAGGGGCGGGGCTAAGCCTGCCCTCTGCGGAGGCAGGGGGTCTCCGCCCGTACAAACGACCGATGGAGACTTGCTCGCCAAGCGAAGCGCCGGACGATCGGTCGATGAGAAATTTGGACGATGGAGGAGGGGAGCCATGAAGCGAATCCAACCCATATGTTTGTTGCTTCTCTTTTGGACCCTATGGGTTTGGCCAGAAGCGGTCCGGGCCGACGGGTTGTCCTCGGCGCTCCCCGGGGACATGGCCCAATCGGCCCTCACGGAGGCGGATCGGACGGCCATTGTAAAGATCATCCGGGACCAGATGGCCGCGTTCCGGCGGGACGACGGCGCGGCCGCCTTCTCGCACGCGGCGCCGGGCATCCGGCGTCAATTCGAGACCGCCGAGAACTTCATGCGAATGGTCCGGACCGGCTACAAGGCGGTCTACCGGCCACGGCGGGTGGAGTTCCTCGACTTGGTGAAGGCCAACGGCCGATGGGTCCAGAAGGTGGGGGTCGTCGGCCCCGGCGGGGAAGAGGTGACCGCCCTCTACATGATGGAGCGACAGAAAGAAGGCGGCTGGAAGATCGGGGGTTGCGTCCTGGTGCGGCCGGAAGGGAAGCGGATTTGATTCCGCCGGGGCATGGCGAGGACCGCTATTGGAGGGCCGTGGTCAGGGGCTCACCCGAGGCGGCGTGGGCGGGGGCCTTCATCCCCGCTACGACGAACGCAATCAGCCGCTCCACGATTTCGTCCTCTTCCCGGCAGAGGCCGCAACCCAAGGTGGAAGACATGTAGCTCAACCGCTCGGGATCATTGACGGCGTCGATGGCCCCGATGGCGAAGTGAATTTTCCAACACAGGTCCTCGGCCGGCAGGCCGGGCAGCGCGCGCTTGAACGCATCGCCGAAACGCCGGGAGAAAGCCTCGTACACCTCGAAGACTATCGCGCGCAGGCTGGGCTCGGCGAAAACGCGTCCGAACAAGCGCCGGGTTGTCTCTCCGTGCTCCGGGTCCTGAATCATACGAAGGAAAGGCCGAATAAGCGCCTCCAGGACGGATTCCAACGGCGGGGGGCCTTCGACCGCCGCCTCGACGGCGTCCAACATGGCGATCCGCTCCCGGTTGACGGGCGCCACGCGCCGCTCCCACACCGCCTTGATGAGACCCCCTTTCGAGCCGAAATGATAATTCACCGACGCCAGGTTGACCCCCGCCTCGGTCGTTAACGTACGGATCGAGCACGCGTCGAAACCCTGCTCGGCGAAAATCCGCTCCGCCGTATCCAGGATGCGCTCCCTTGTGGATTTTTTATCCGCTTTGACGGCCATCGCGCCGGTCCTCGATTGTCCGCTTCACGAGTCGGAACCCGCCGATTCCTCGCTCGCCTGAATCAGGCGGCGGGGGAGGGGGGAGGAGGAGGGGGAGGGAGAGGGAGAGGGAGAGGGGGAGGTAGGGGGGTCAACGCGCGAGTCAGGCCAGGTCGAGGAACAGGATTTCATTCTCCTCGCCTGTTCCGACCAGGCGAAGAGTTTCCTCGGCCTCCACCGACGCTCCGTCTCCGGCCTTGAGTTTCCGGTTGTTTAACTCCATCGAGCCCCGGACGATTTGAAGCCAGCCGTAACGGTTCGGCGGCGGCTGGTGCTTCGTCTCCTGACCCTGCTCCAGAGAAATCGTCAATAGATTGACGTTCTGATGAATGGTGATCGAGCCCTCCCGGCCGTCGGGCGAGCCGATGAGTCGGAATGCTCCGAGCCTTTCGCTAATGGGGAAATTCTTCTCTTCGTAATCGGGCTCCATGCCCCCCCGCTCGGGCTGGATCCAGATTTGCAGGATGTGGACCGGCTCTACCTTGGAGTCGTTGTACTCGCTGTGCGTCACGCCCGTTCCGGCGGTCATTCGCTGGACGTCCCCCGGATGGAGGACCGACTCGTGTCCCATGCTGTCCTTCTGCGAGAGCGCCCCATCGATGATGTAGGTAATGATTCTCCATGTCGCGGTGGGGATGCCGGCCAAAACCCTGATTTGCCTGAATGCGGTCCTCATTGAGAACGCGCATCTTCCGGAACCCGGAGAACTTGGCATTGCGGTAGTCCCCGAACGAGAACGTATGATAGGTGTCCAACCATCCATGGTCGAATTGGCCCCGGTCTTCGGATTTGCGAATCGTGATCATTGTCTTTCACCGGATGGGGTGGGGGCGCGCACCTTTTTCCTGGAGGTCCGCGTCAGTAAAGAATGGCCAAATCAGCCGACATTAATCCGCTGCCGCCTATAAGGATAGCAAGGGCCATGCCGAGCAGCGCCAGGTCCATCTCGCTGCCGTGGCCTTTCCCTTCCACCTGAGCCCAGTTGATGAAAAAGCCGTTTCCTTTGTGGAACTTCGAGATGGATGTCAGCAAGACGATGATGATTCCCAATGCCGCGGGCCGGGAGAGAAACCCCGCAAAGAGCGCCAACCCGCCGAACGTCTCCGTCAGAGAGCCCAGGAACGCCAGAAACGGTGGAATCCCCATCGCCTCTTTCATGTAAGCGCAAGTCCCCTTGAGCCCCCTGCCGCCGAACCACCCGAAGAGTTTTTGGGCCCCATGGGCGAACATGATCATACCCAGGAACACTCGGATGACAAGCAACGGCCATGAATAAGAGGTTGTGATGAGAAGATCCATCAGACGCCCTCCGTCTGCTCTCCGTTATCGCGTCCCGCCCTCCAGACGCCCGAATGGGCGCCTGGAGGCCTGCGCTTCCTCCGATCACTTGGCTTCGGCAATGGTGGTGTCGGCTCCCTCGACCTCCACTGGCAGGCCGATGAACGCCTCCGGGTAAACCTCTGTTAATTCTACACCATTTTCGGCCCCTATCCGGATGGTTTTCCGGACAACCTTCGAGGAATCGCCCTCACCGTGGCCGACGATATCGGCCGTGACCGGACCCTCGGCCTCACTCGGGACGCTTCCAAAAAATTCCGGATGGGGCGCTCCGGAAACCAAAGACTCCTGAGCCGGTGCGGCGGCGGCGACACCAGCAAGAAGAAGTCCGGCGGCTTTCGGAGCCGTATAACCTGGAAACAATCCGCTCAGCGCTATTGCCCTGAATGTCTTATTCACTTGCATCCTGAATCTCCTTACGGATAGAGGTTATCGGTTCAGCAATCCTCGGAATTTTGGCATCGCCCGTCCTGATAGGCGCCCCAGAGAAGGAGACCCAAGGCGCCGCTTGAGGCGAATACGAACAGGCTTTGCAAAATGGAAATGTAGGCTTCCGTCATGAAATCGGCTCCTTTGTTGACTGCCGGAAAGAGGCCGGGACGCCCGATTGGGCGCCCGGTCCCTTCGCGGCGGGATACCCCGTTGGGTGAATTGAGTCGGCGATCAGTTGACTCGGGCGACGGCCGTGGAATCGGCGTCGGCGTCAACCGGCAGCCCGATGAACGCTTGAGGCAGGATTTCCGCGAGTGCAACCGCGCTCAGCCCGTTGACGCGGATCGTCCCGCCCTCGACCTCCACCAACCGCCCCGGGGCCTCGCTGGCCACCTGGAATTTCGCCACTGGGCCGTCGGCCTGTATCACCACGCCCTCGAAGAACCCCGGATAGGGTTCGCCGGAGATCGGCCCCTCGGCCAGGGCCGCGCCGGTTGTCCCGGCCAGGAGCAGCGTCGAAAGGGCGATCGCCTTGAAAATCTTTGCCGTCTTCATTTTGTTTCTCCTTTGCTTTGGCATTTCAGCCTGTGTGAAACGGATGAACTGAGTGAAACGATTGTTTCAATCACTTGTTTGATAATATAAACGTTCGTTTGATTTAGTCAAGAAAAAAGATGGGTTATTTTTGAAGCCGAATCATTGATCCCGAGTGATGTCTTATTAACCTATTGATTTGTAATGATATATTGTATGGATGGTGGGGAGAATCAGAAAGGCGCCACCGGGAATAGCGAGGAATCGGCTCACGTGTGATTTGCAAGCCATCTGACATAAGCGGCGCAGCGCAAGGGCGCGCTACACTGTTCCCCGGGAATCCTCACCGGCAAGAATGGGCAAGTCTCAAAAAGGCAAGCGACTCCCTCGCCCCCCCCCGCCCCGTCAGGGCGTATGCCCCGGCGTGAGATTCGGTTTAACCCAGATATCCCATATGGATCATAACTTTTGTCGGACCGGAGGACATTTTCTGGAGTAAAATCAATGCATGAGCCTCCCCGAGCCATCCTCTCGCGGGGTAATCCAATGGGTGAAGCGAAAAAGTGGGCGTTGAAGGTCCGTTTTGAGCGTCGGCTGAGGCTTGAGTTTCACGGAACCAGAATGACTTCGGATGCGGGATTGCTGGCCTGCCGAGAGGGATCAAGCACTGGTCGTTACGCGGCCTTCAGCTTAAGCTCCTCAAAATGGGCGGCCGGCTCGTGCGGTACGCCCGCCACATCACCTTCCAGTTGGCCGAGGTCGGTGTATCCAGGAAGACATTTGCCCTTATCTTGGAGAGAATCAAGCGATGATGCCCGGTGCCTGTCTAGCGACCCTAAGCGGAGTCCACACAAGGGCAAAATGACGAAGACTCCAAACCTGGTGGTCAAGCCCGTTTACACGCCGGCGCTGACATGGTTTTCCAATGGCGGATACCGCTCCGATCAGGGTTTCAGGCGCCCGAAATGGTGTTGACAGCCCCGGTAAAGAGGGCTCTAATTGAGTTAAAGAGCAACGGGTGGTCAATACAAGAGTTGTCTTGATTTAAACCGGGATTTCCCAGATGACCACTCTTAGCCATCCTGCGGTCCTCCTGTGTCATCAAAGTACCCCATTTTACTACAGATTCAGGGTCTCTTTGCAGAACCCTCTGCTCAATCGAGGGGCAACGGCCGTCCTAAAGCCGCAATCCCTTGAAAACCCAGCTCTACCGGCACACTCAGGGGAGTTCGGCGCAGACTGATCCCCCGTCTCCACCACGTCACTAAGCTTCCGGGCCATCTGCTCCGTCATCCGGTATCTGGTACGGGAGGCGGTAACCACAACCGTCGAATTCGTTCAAGGATTGCCCTGAACAGTTGACGCGGCACGGCCACCTCGGCCATCTGGAAGGTGGTGTACCGGGCGTGGGTGACCACCTTGGCCCCAATCTTAATCAGCTTCTCGCGTAACGTCGTCAGCGACCAGTGCTTCACCGCTCTGGGCAACGCCAGCCGCCGCAGGAAGTTTGCCAGGTTGTACGCCAAGGCAAATAGTTGCAAGCGGACCTGGTTCTCTTCAAAGCCGTGGCAGGACAGGCGCGTCCAGTTCAGGGCGTACTTGCCCTCCTTGATCCACTGCTCCGCCGTCCCACGCTGGTTGTAGAACCTCACGACGTTCTCTTCCCGCCAGTGCAGGTTGGTCACGATGAAGCTGACTCTTGGAAACAACTCGCCCTGGTGCCACTCGACCGCCACCACCACCCGGCGAGGCTTCTCCCAACTAGCCGCCTGATAGGAGACGCTGTGGTAGAAGATAATGGGCCTTTTGGGCGGTCGGCCAACCGGCCGGGTCAGAAGGCATTCGATGTCCCTGTACAAGATGGCGTTGGCCGGAAGCCGAATCGCATAGGAGTAGCCCTCCGCCTCAAGGTATCGGTACACCTCCGGCTTGGCAAATGCCGCGTCGCCTCGAAAAAACCGACAGACCTTCGCATCCCGGTAGCGAGCTACCACCGGCTCCAATACAGACCACCAGTCATCAGCGCTGTGGACCTTGCCGTTGCGCAACAGCGCCCGCTCCAGATCGCCAAACTGGTTGAAGCAAAACAGTGGGTGATAGCAGGTGCAGCCGAAGTGGCCGTTGTAGGAAGAGCCTTCCTGCTCACCGTGGGTCGGGCTGACCGAACTGTCCATGTCCAGGATCAGCTTGCGAATCGGCTTGCGTTTGCGGACACGATCCACCAACACACCGGGCAGACCGCTCAGCGCCTTGAGGTTAAGGGGCCGGGTGAGGGTCTGCGTCTCGAATCGGCTCATCTGGCTGGTGGAGGCAGCGGTGTGATACTTCGCTCGCCCCCCAACCACCTGACGCATGGCGGGATCGACACAGAGCCGCTCGGCATCATTGGTGTCTTTATATCCTGCCAGGCGGCTGTAGACCGACTGGCGCACCAAAGCGGTGAGGCTGTGCCGGGTGTTCCCGCCCGTCCGTGAATCGGACAGAAACCCCTCGGCCGCCTTCGTCAGCCCCAACACCTCATCCAGTTCACGATAGGCAAGCAAACCGGCGTCACTCGTAACCTTTGCTCCGTGAAACTCCAGCCTGAGCCGACCGTCGAATTGGAGCCTCAACGGCCTCTTTTTCGCTTCACCCATCGGGTCCCCTCGCAAGATGATGGCAGGGAGAGGCCAACACTTTGATTTTACACGAGAAAACGGCCTTCGGGGCGTTAAAAATTATCATCCATATGGGAAATGCGGGTTAAAACTCCTGCGTCCCTTCCACCGCCTTCAGCGCCTCTTTGGCGACTTCGAGGTCCTGTTCGCCCGTCCCGGAGCCGACGCCGATCCCTCCGACGACGTGACCGTCGATGATGATGGGGAGGCCGCCTTTCAGGTTCGTCAGTTTGCCGCTTGTGGCGTGGGCGAGCTTCAGCTCGTTGTCCTTCGACACCCCGCTGGTGGGGACGCGGCTCGAAGACGCCGTCATCGCTTTCCGCGTTGAAGAATCGATGCTCATGACTTTCGCCCCGTCCATCCGGACGAACGCCAGCAGGTGCCCCCCGTCGTCCACGACGGCGATGCACTGCGGCTGGCCCATTTCATCCGCCTTTTGGATGGCCGCGTTCAAAATCTTCAGGGCCCCATCTTGCGTCAGCTTCAAATGCGGTTTGATGTCCGGCATGGTCATCCTCTCCTCATCGAGGTCCGCTGTTCCCGGGACCGGCGCAAGCTCGGTCCGGCCCGGCCGAAGTTTCACCCCATTCACCGACGATGCCGGGTGTGGCGGATGATTGTCAAGGGCGGTTGAGGACGCCCCCCAACCGGGCCTCCACGAAGGGGAGGGGAGAGGGGTTCCGCATCCCCCGGATCGCAATTCAAATGGCCGTCCACCCCTCCTGGAAGATCGGCCCCAGCTACGAATCGCCCGCCATCCCCTTTTTGAGATTCACCCGCTTCAAGATCGTCCCGGCCGCCAAAAGGCCCAGCGCCCCGGTCACGAGAAACGTCGTCCGCAACCCGAACCCGTCGACGAGCATTCCCGAGACGAGGGGGCCGACCGCAAGGCCGAGGGTGAGGGAGGTCGAGTAAACGCCCAGGCTCGCGCCCATCCCCATCTCCCGGCCGACGCCCACCATGAGGGCGTAGGCGGCGGGCATGTAGCAGGCCTGGGCCAGGCCCATGGCCCCGCAGACCGCGGCCAGCGCCCAGAACCCTGTTGACCAGGAGACCGCCCCGAAACAGAGCGACAGGATCAGCGTTCCGGCGAGGATGAGCAGCCACTGGTCCACCCGGTCTCCGACCCAGCCCCCGGGCGAAATGAGGACGGCCGTCAACAGGGTGATGGCGCCGACGACGATTCCGGCGTCGTAGGTCGAGAGTCCCAACACCTTGACCGCGTAGAGCGGGACGAAGGCCCAAGCGGTCGAGACCCCGAATGACACCAGGAACCGGTGTGTGCAAAGCCGCCGCAGCGTCGCGTCGGACAGGACTGCTCTCCACGGAGCGACGGAGTCCGCCGTTCCGCCCTTCCGGCCTCCGTCCGTTCGCCCCCGGGAGGCGGACTCCGGCAGGAGCCAGAAGATGAACCCCGCGTTGAGGAGGGCGGCGGCCGCCAGGAAATAAAAGGGCGCTTCCAGGGAAAAGCGGGATTCCAGGAGCCCGCCCAGAAAGGGGCCGAGCGCCAGCCCGCCGAAAAAGGAGATGTTCAGCGTCCCCATCGTCAAGGCCACACGGTGGGTCGAGGCGAATTCTCCGAAGTAGGCCATGATGACGGGGATCACCATCCCCGCGCCCACCCCCTGAAGGGTCCTGACGGCCAACAGGGTCGTCTTGCCGAATGTCTGCGTGAACGAAAAGGAGGCCGCGGCGAACAGGATCAGTCCGAGGATGAGGAAGGGCCTCCGGCCGAAGCGATCCGAAGCCCTGCCGCACAGGGGCATGGCCACCGTCCGGGCCACCATGTCCGCGGCGAAGAGCGCTCCCATCCAGGCCCCGGACGCCCCGGCCCGCTGGGCGAACACCGGCAGAAGCGGGGCGATCATGACCAGCCCGATGGTCACGATGACATTGGTGATGAACATCGTGACGACGCCGAGTGTGCGGGATTCCCTTCGGCTGTTCAAATTCGGCCACCTCCTTGGATGGCTTCCCGGACGGGCAGCCTACCGGGGTTCCTGGACGCCCCGCGGCCGGAAGCCGCGCTCCACCAGGGCGAGAAGTCCGTCCACCCCGAGGGCCAAGGCGGCCGCGGGCAGCGCGCCGGAGAGGATCAGCGTTGTATCGGTCAGTTGCAGGCCGGTGACGATGGGCTCCCCCAACCCGCCGGCGCCGATGAACGCCGCGAGGGTCGCCGTCCCGACGTTAATGACGGCGGCGGTCCGGACCCCCGCCAGGATCACCGGGGCGGCGAGGGGAAGCCTCACCCGCAGCAGGACCTGGACGGGCGTCATCCCCAACGCCAGGGCGGACTCGGCCGCGGCGGGGTCCGCCGACAGGACGCCGGTGTACGTGTTCCGGATGATGGGAAACAGGGCGTAGACCCAGAGCGCCACGATGGCCGGTTTCACGCCCACGCCCAGCAGGGGGATCATGAAGGCCAGGAGCGCGATGGAGGGGATCGCCTGTGTAACGCCGATCCCCCGGATGATTGCCTCGGCCGCCTTGCGCCGCCGCTCCAGGGCCAGCCCGAGGGGAATCGCGAACATCGCCGCCAGGAGGAGGGAAGCGCTCACCATCCCCAAATGCTCCAGCGCCCTGGCGCCCAACGCGCCCCGCTCCGTCCAGAGATGCGCCCCCAACCCGGGCGACCGGATCGCCGGCGGCTCGTCCGAACTCGATTTCCTGAGCAGGCCGAGGGCCGCCAGGGCGTCCCGCGCCACGCGCGAAACCGGCTCTTTGTCCTCCTGAAGCCGGCGGTTGAGGCCTCTCATCCGGTTCTCGTCCAGGAGGCCCGACAGGAGCGACAGCGCCTCTCCCACCTTCGGGAACCGATCCAGCGCGTCGGCCCGCACAAGCGGCGCCGCCTGGTAGGGGGGAAAGAAACCGCGGTCGTCCTCCAGGATGACCAGGCCGCTCAGGGATATTCGGCCGTCCGTTGTGTATACGTCGATGACGTCCACCCGGCCCGCCGCCGCGGCCTGATATTTGAGGGTCTGCTGAAGTCTCCGGACCTCGAAGAACCGGAGACCGTAAGTCTTTAAAAGTCCGGGCAGGCCGTCGGGCCGCCCGACGAATTCGTACCCGAACCCCCCGCGCAAGGCTCCGGCGACACCCGCCAGATCGGAAATCGTCCGGAGCCTGTGGCGCTCGGCCGTCTGTTTCCGGATGGCGAGCTCGTAGGCGTTCTCAAAGCCCAGGGGCGCAAGCCAGACCAGCTTCCACCGCCGCAGGAATTCCCGCCGGACCCGCGCCAGGACTTCCGGCGGAGTCCCCCGGGCGGGCCGCTTCAAGATGGAGACCCATCCCGTGCCCGTATACTCGGGATAGACGTCGATGGCGCCCGTTCGGAGTCCTTCGAACAGGACCTGCGTCCCCGCCATGTTGAACCGCCGCGTGACGGCGAGCCCCGCGCGTTGTTCGATGAGCTGGGCGAACATTTCCGCCAGCAAGCGGTTCTCGGCGAAGTTCTTCGAGCCGACGACCACGGGACCGGCGGCCCACACCTCCTGGCGCTTTCCGGAAAACGCAGAGATCGAAGCCACGACAAGGTAGAGAATTGCAAGGAGGAACTTCTTACTGGTTTCGCCGCGCCTGTTCATATGTGCTGTCTCGTTCCTCCAAGGCTCGTTTTCCAAAACAACGGTTGTAGCGCGGGGGCTTTAGCCCCCGCTCGTCAGTAAATTCACAAACGTCTCTTACAAAGCGGAGGCTAAAGCCTCCGCGCTACAGCCCTTCCGTCGACATGAATCGTCATGGCATTGTCTTTGGCGCGTCTCCGTGGTGCTGAATTTCTAATTCGTCAGGCGGGAGAAATTTTTTCTTTTGGACGCAATAAGGTGGTTGGGATTTGAAAATCAGAATCGCTTCGATAGTTTCTCTTTCCCACTTATCTGCTGGTCCTGCCGCGACAAAGACCCGATTGCCAGTTCCGTGCATGGCTGCATCGACCGTATACCCGGTTCCCCCCAAATACCTTTTCCACAGGTCCTGGCTCTGACCAATTTTGAGAACATGCGCCTCATCTCCGTCAGTTATGGTGTAGATGCAGGGAATCCCACGGAAAATTTTCCTAGCCTCTCTGAAAGTCTCAAACCTTTTCCATTCAAGCGATACTCTTTTCATGTTCCCGTTCCCCGGTCACTTAATGTCTTGCCTTTTTGCGTCCGCTCAAGCAGCGCCCGGACGTATTCCGTGGCGGGGGCGTCGCGCAGGCGCCGGGGCGCGTCGACCTGGTGGATCGTTCCCTCCCGCATGACGGCCACCCGGTCGGCCAGCAGGAAGGCCTCCCCGACGTCATGGGTCACCAGGAGGATGGTTTTCTCCATGCGGGCGCTGAGATGGAGGAACTCGCGCTGGAGGTCCGCCCGGGTGATGGGGTCGAGCGCGCCGAAAGGCTCGTCCAGAAGGACCACGTCCGGACCGGCCGCCAGGGCGCGGGCGATAGCCACGCGCTGGCGCTGTCCGCCCGACAGCTCCCGGGGGTGTCTTTCGGCCAGGTCCGTGTCGGGCAGGCCGACCAGCTCCAGCACCTCCCGTATTCGCACGCGCCGCTTCTCGGGGTCCCATCCCAGAAGCCGGGGCACCAGCTCGACGTTGCGGGCGATGGTCCAGTGGGGCAGAAGCCCGCCCTCTTGCTGGACGTAACCGATGTGTCTGCGAAGCCGGATGGGGTCCTGGGACGCAACATCCTCTCCCCGCACGAGAACGACCCCTTGGGAAGGCTCGACCAGGTGGTTGAAGAGCTTCAGCAGCGTGGTTTTGCCCGAGCCGCTCTCGCCGACGAGCGCAACGGTTTCCCCCGCCGCGACCGAGAGGTTTACGCCGCGGAGTGCCCGCACCTCACCGGGGCGGTTTTTCCCTGGACGGCCCGGATAGACGACGTGGACGTCTTGCGCCTGAAGGACGCCGGGAGGGAGGGGGGGGGGGGGATTCATCGGTCCGTGGAGCGTCCGCCATGGGAGCCAAGGCGGAATGAGGAGGCTTCCACGCAATGCGCCCGCTTTTCATGATCGAAGACGAACGGCATGCGGAAGGCCCCTGATGAACATCGGGCTCCTTCCACGCGGCCATCGACAACCTGGACGATTGATTTTGAAATTTCCATCCCGGGCATCCGGACGGCCGCAAGGGGCGGCCGGTCTGTTGAACGTTCGCGCCGCTGAGGATCGGGTCGGTGGACCCCCGGGTCGGTGGACCCTTGTCCGATATGATAACCTATATTGAATAAGTCGTTCGATTCGGGTCGGGGGGGGCAACAGGGACAGGCGGCGCATCCGCTGAGTGATTGACCCCGATAACCAGAAATTCCACTTAAAACTGTGTTTATGTTCATCGAATTTATTACACCTTCCAATCCGGCTCAATGGTCGGGAAATCGGGTGACCGCCGCGCGGTGGGTGCGGGTGCTTAAGGATCTCGGTCACCGGATAGGGGTGAAAGGGGTTTGCAACGGGCGATCGTGCGACCTCCTTGTCGCGTTGCACGCCCGCCGGAGCTCGAAGCCGGTCCTGGGCTTCCGCAAAGACCATCCCCAAGTCCCCGTCGTGGTCTGCCTGACGGGCACGGACCTCTACCGGGATATCCGAACGAGCCGTTCCGCCCGGCGCGTCCTGGAGCTGGCGACGCGACTCGTCGTTCTTCAACCCCTAGGGATTGAGGCGCTTCCCGGCCACCTGCGGGACAAAACCCGGGTCATCCTCCAATCCGTCAAGCGGCGAGAGGCCGCTCCCCGGTCCGGGTCAGACACCTTCGACGTCTGCGTCATCGGCAACCTGCGTCCCGTCAAGGACCCGCTTCGGGCGGCGATGGCGTCCCGGCTGGTCCCCGCGTCCTCACGGCTCCGCGTGCTTCACCTGGGCAAGGCCCTCAGCGAAAGCATGGCGCGGCGGGCCCGGGCGGAGACGGTGCGCAACCCGCGCTACCGGTGGCTGGGCGAGAAATCCCCGGCGCGGAAGGACCGCATCCTGACCAGCAGCCGGGCGCTCATCCTGAGCTCGAAGCTGGAAGGCGGCGCGAATGTCATCTCCGAGGCCCTGACGGCGTCCGTTCCGGTCCTGGCTTCGGACATCCCCGGATCGGTCGGTCTTCTGGGCAAAAACTATCCGGGATACTTTCCTTACGGGGACACGCGCGCGCTGGCCCGTCTTTTGAACCGGCTGGAGTCCGAACCCGCTTTCGGCCGTCGCCTCGCGGCGGCGTGCGGCAAGCTTGCCCCCCTCTTCGAGCCGAAACGCGAAACCGCGGCTTGGAAGAGCCTCCTCAAAGAGCTGAACCTTTCCTGACCGGCGCGCATTCCGATCCGAGGAGCCACCGGCTCGGGGAGCCGCCGGCCCTGACCGGGGACGCCCCATTTGCTGCGCGGAAGGCCGGATGGCGTTCCGCGGGCGCGACCCCCGACTCGACTTCGCCGCCGGCTTCAAATGTTGCCTTGGGCCGGGACCGAAAGAATTCGTATTTCCGGTCTATACAAATGGGGTTTAGCGTTGTAATTTAAATGGTGAGGGAAGATTCGATTCCGGGAGGAGGGATCCTCTCGGCGGTGAAAGACCGGCCCTCTTTCATGGGCTCGCCGGATCGAGGAGAAAGGTCATGGGCGATACCATCCTTCTGGCTGTTGCGCTTCAGCGGTACGGGGACATCACCCCCCGGGCGATTGCGGTCCGCGACGTGGCTTCCGACATGGCGGAATTTTACAACGCGCCCCTGGCCGTCCTCACGGTGCACGTTCAGCTTGCCTTGATGCCCGAGGAGGAGGACACCGGACAGAAGATGGAACGGTTCCTGGCGCCGCTGATCGATCGGGGTCTGCGCGTGGAGTCCATCGTCCGGCAAGGCTCGCCGCGCGAGATCATCCCCGAGGTGGCGAAAGAGCTTGACGCCCGTCTCATCGTCATGGGCACCCACAGCAAACGGGGAATCCTGGATACGGTGGTGGGCGGGACCGCCAAGGCGGTCATCGCGAGCGCCCCGTGCCGGGTGCTGCTGGTGGCGCCGACCGCCGATGAAGACCAGAAAACCCGGGAGCTCATCATCCCGGAGTATCCTTTTATCTTCCCTTACGGTTGACCGAAATGCCCGGGGATGGATTTCGATGCCCCCCCCTCCCGGAGCGGGGCGTCCCCCGGACCGCTTTCAGTGGGAAGGAGAGGCCGCCCTCTCTCGCGGTTAGAAGGCAAATCCATGCGGCGCGGATAATCGATAAGCGCTCCCCGATTTCCGCGAGCGGGCTGAGCCGGCGGCTCGGACATGCGGCGCGGCCATCCCAAGGATGGCAGGCGGGAAGCCTGCTCTGCCCGGGGGGTGTCAGCGTCTTACAAAAAGCCCCCCCCTTTACCAATTCGCCCATCTTTTGACTCATTTCAACTCATCGCGGCAATTGAAAGTTCCCCAGGCGCTCATACGCCTTGATCATCCCCTGCGTGCCCAGGTCCCCGCCGCCCTCTTCCGATTCGATCGAGCGGAAGAGCTGAACGGCCAGGGAGGTTCCGGGAAGGGGAAGGTTCATCCGCTTCGCCATATCCGCGACGATGTTGAGGTCCTTCTGGATGAGGCGGATCATGAAGGCGGGGTTCAGGTCTCCATCGATCACCTTCCGGCCCAGGGTTTCGAGCGCCCAGGAATTGCCCGCCCCGCCCGTAACCACTTGGTGCATCACGTCCAGGTCGATCCCCGCCCGGTGGCACAGGGACAGGGCTTCGCTGACGGCGACCTGGTTGACCGCGCACATAATCTGGTTGCACGCCTTGACGGTTTGTCCCGAGCCCGCCGGTCCCACGTGGGTGATCCTCTTCCCCATGGTCTCCAGGACGGGCCGGCAGCGATCGAAGACCTCCGCTTTGCCGCCGACCATGATGGTCAGGGCCGCGTTGACGGCGCCGATTTCTCCGCCCGAGACGGGGGCGTCCAGCATCTCGACGCCGATCCCGGACAGGCGCGCGGAGAACTCGCGCGTGGCGTCCGGAGAGATGGTGCTCATGTCGATGACCGTCCGGTTTCCCCCCTCGCGGGCGCCTTGCGCCACCCCGTCCTCGCCGAACAGGACATCCTCCACGTCGGGCGTGTCCGTCACGATGGTGATGATGACGTCCGAGGTCTCGGCGACCTCCCGGGGGGACGCCTTGGGCGCGCCCCCGGCGTCGATCACCTCCCGCGCCTTCTCCGGCGTCCGGTTGTAGACGTTCAGGGCGTAACCGCCCTTCAGAAGGTTGAGGGCCATGGGCCGTCCCATGATCCCGGCGCCGATGAATCCGATGGTCTCTTTTCGGTCGTTCATTTTCCTCTCCTCCCGGGTGAGCATGGGGCGTTGAATCCGTAAGGCATCAGGCCGGATTCATTCAAAGCCGAACCCCTGGCAGGATGCGCCGGCCTCAATGCTTCAAAGATTCAGACTGGTTTGTTCCACGCGCACGTTTCCCGAAGAATCATCCACCGGCGCGGATTCACCGGAACGCGGTCCTCGACACCCCCCGCGTCAATACCTCTCTCTCGCCTTGATCATCGCACAGCATGCCGACGCGCCGGCGAGGATCACCGCCATGAGGATGAAGGCCATTTTGTACTGTCCCGTCCAGTCGAAGACCGCCCCGGCGACATAGGGTCCCAAAAGCGCCCCCAAGGAGTGGCCCAGCAGGAGGTAACCGTAGAGACTCCCGAGCGGCCGGCGGCCATAAAGCGCCGCGGCCATGCCGGGCGTCAGGGGTGTTGTGGCCAGGTGAAACACACCGTAGATCGTGATGGCGACAAACAGCATCGTCTTCCCGGCCGTCAGCGTCAGAAGGATCATCCCCACGCACCGGATTGCGTATGAGAGGGTCAGGGGCGCCCGGAATCCGATCCGGTCGGCCAGGGCGCCCATTCCGACGACGCCGATGATGCTCAGCCCTCCAATCAGGCCAACCGCGTTGGCGGCGGTCTGCGCGCCCAAGCCGAGCCCCGTCGCGAAGATGGGGAGGTGGACGTAGAGAGTGAAATCGGTGAACCCGCAACCCACATGGCTCACGAACAGGAGCCAGAAGGCCCGTTCTCCGAGCGCCTCCCGGACCACGCCCCGGGGAATCCACTCGACCCGCGTCGAGATGGGCTCCGCACTCTCGGTTTCGGCCTCGGCGGTGTTATCGGGATGGAGGCCCATCCGCTCCGGATCGTCCCGCACAAGCATCACCACCAGCGGGAAGACGACCACCCAGAGCACCCCCGCCCAGATGAGGAACGCGCCCCGCCACCCGACCGCGACGACCAGGACCTGGGTCAGCGGGATCAGCAGGAACTGCCCGGCGTTGAACCCCGCAATCGTCAGGCCGAGGGCCGTTCCCCGCTTTTTCACGAACCAGCGGGAGACCAGGACGGTGACGCTGTTCATCGTGGCGAAGCCCGTTCCCGCGCCGACGATGAGACCGTAAGTCCCCAGGAGGCCGTTCACCGAGTCGACGCGGGAGGAGAGCAAGGCACCGAGTCCCATGACGCAGACGCCGATGGCGATGACCTTCCTCGGTCCGAACCGGTTCAGTATGGCCCCGGCCGCGAACTGGCCCAGGGCCCAGATCACCATCCCGGAGGAGATGACGAGCGCCATCCCCCGTCTCGATCCCCCGAACTCCTCGAGGAGCGGCTTGAAAAACACGCCGAAGCCTGTCCAGATCCCCGCCCCGGAGGCCAGGACGACGAACCCCGCCAGGACGACCCACCATCCGTAGAAGATCCGGGCGGGGTGATTTTCAGGAGGCATGGCCGGAATTTCTCACAAGAAGAAGGGATTCACCCGTTTGGGATAAGTCGAGAAGCGCCGCTTTTCAACCCATGGGTCGTGAGGGTGCGGCGGGCGCAACAATCCCGCCCCTGGAGGTCTGTTCGCCTCATACGTTTCGCGTGCGGGACCGGCGATGTTCGGTGGATTGTCCGGTCAACGGGAGGTCTTCCGTGGACTCATTCGGCCGGCATTGCGTTTGGGGCTGAGACGTCCGCGGACCGGCCGGCGAAGGTTGTCCCCCACGAACCGGGTGATGGCCTTGTTGCCGATGATGAGGGCGCCCTTCCATTCTCTCAACTCCTCCAGGGAGGTCGGGGGAGAAACGAAATCGCGGCCGAAGCGCTCCAGCGGCCGCCACTTCATCCCTTTGCCCCTTCGGACCAGGGCCTCGCCCCCGGCCTCCTTCACCAGGAGGACGCCGGCCGCCACGTCCCAAATCTTCGGCCCCGCGAAGACGGCGTAGTGGAAGGTCCCTTCCGCCGTGCGGGCCATGTCGTTGGCAATGCTGCCCGAGCCCCGGAGCTCCCCCGGCTGTTTCTTCAACGGGCTCTGCATCTCGAAGACTTTCCAATGGTTTCCGGGTACGCAGACGAGAAGCGTCGGCGCCGGACGGTCCACTTTGGCGACGGAGATTCGGTCCCCCTCCAGGTGTGCGCCGCCTCCGACCCTCGCATGGTAGACGCGGCCCCCGCCTCCGGCGCCGCCGGCGAGAAAGATGGCCCCGACGACGGGCCGGCCGTGGTGCAGGACCCCTATCGAGACACCGTAAATGTCGAAACCCCGCATGAAGTTGGTTGTTCCGTCCAGCGGGTCCAGCACCCAGACCCATTCGGGCCGCTCCCCTTCCTGGCTCAGTTTTTCCTCGCCCAGGATGGCGTGACCCGGGAAGTGGGTCTCGATCTCTTTCCTGAGGAACTCCTGGCTCCGACGGTCCGCTTCGGTCACGGGGTCCCGATTCTTTCCCTTATCCTTGAATTCCACCTGGACGCCCCGGCCGAAATACTCGGCCAACATCAAGCCTGCCCTCCGGGCCATTTCGCTGACCTTGCTTTCCATTTCCTTCAGGGCTTCGGCTTCGGGCGCGGTCATCGGTTCGCGATTCTCCCCTGTCGATCTCCGTCGGCGACGCGGCTCGGGGCCTTCTCTCCTCCGGCCGGCGTCACAGGATGCGGAGGAGCTCCTCCAGCCTGACGGTTGCGGTTCCCACCCGCTGGACGACCGCCTCGGCGGCCCGGATGGCCAGATGCGCAGCCTGCCGGATGTCCGCCCCGGCGACGAATCCCAGCGCCAAGGTCCCGGTCACCGTGTCTTTGACGCCGGTGGGGTCCAAGACCTTGTCATCGTCGATCGAGACGACCGTGTATCGCTCCTCGCCGTCTTCGGCGTAGAAGACCCAGAGCTCCCGGTCCGCCCGCAGGATGGCCAGGACTTCGCACCCGAGCATCCCCCGGACCCGGAAACCGATTGTCTCGGTCTCCATGGGCACCGACCCCGCCTCCTTCAGGAAATAGGTCTCGGCTTGGTCGTCGCTCAGGATCACAAGCCGGGCGCCTCGGATCTCTTTGAACAGATGGGCCTTGGATTCGACGACCGTGAACTTCTCGAGTTCCCGCGCTCTATCGAGAATCTCGCGGGCAAAGGTCACGTGTCCGAAAATGCCCTTGTCGTAATCGGAGAGGACGACAGCGTCCACCAGGGGCAGGTAGTGCTCGATGTACGTCCGCATCGAGGCGGTTTCCAGGTCGGTGGGCGGGTCCGTGACCTCGTAATCGAGGCGGATGAGGGGCGAGGATCCGTCGGCCGACATCACCCGGACTTTCTGGGTCGTCGGCCGGTCGCTCACGGGAAAGACGCCGCTCGTCTTGATCCCGGCCTCGTTGCAACTCCGCCGGAACCAGTGAGCGGCGTCGTCGTAGCCGACCAGGCCGCACAGGTAGACCTCGGCGCCGAAGGCGATCAGGTTATGCGCCACGTTCGCGGCGCCGCCCAATGCGTAATCTTCCCGGGTGGATTTCAGGATGGGGGTCCGCTGGGACGGCGGGGAGTGCGCTTTCGTCCAGACGTACTTGTCTGCCATCAAGTCGCCGACGACCAGGACGCGGCACTCCGGAAACTTTTCGAGCAAAGGGCCGACTTCCGCCACGAACTTTCTCCATCAGGCGAATGAAATTCCCTGTGAGGACAGGGAAAGCAATGAGGATCATAGCGCATCCCGCCGGCCCGGCCAACGGAAGCGGTGTCAGCCACCATTGGCGAGAACCCAGGCGCTGTCATTAACGGCGATCACGCGGGTCCGCTCCGGATAGCGGAAAAGCAGCTCCCGGGCGGAATCTCCCCATCTGGTGATTAACAGGATCAGCTCCCCTCCGGCCCAGAGCCGCTCGAACGCGGCGGGTTCGGTGGAGGGGTGATAGGCGGCGTCCCGCGGGTCACGGCGAGGACGGCTCCGGGAAGACGCCCCGGCCGCACGAGTCGGGTGAGGTGGATGAAGGCCGGGAGGAGCGCAAGAACGATGGCTATCCGGCGCTCAAGAGAGGACGCAGCGGTTTCATCCCGCCTACAAGGCTAACGAGACGGATTGTGATGACCGTTAGCGCGTCCACGATCTTTTGGGGAGTATTTCAGGGTGGGCGGGAAACTGACCACACCGTAATGACCGGGTGTCACGGAAACGCGGCCCCCCTTCTTCCCCGCCCCCGTTCGGGCCTTTCAACCCCGGCCGCCATGACAGTTTCAAACAGGCTTAGAAGGGATAATCCAATCCCACGCGGATATTTAATCCTTCGTCGGCCACTCCAATGTCTATCTTTCCCACAACGTCCGGCCGAACCACCGCCCGAATACCCAAGCCATAAGACACCTGAAGCCGCCGGGCTTCGATGTCTGCCAGATCGTTGAAGACTTGGCCGAACTCGACGAACGGGGCCGCTTCCACGTCAAAGGGGACCCGAAGAAGCTCCAAGCGAATCACCTGGATTCTTTCTTCCAGGTTGACGGTGAAAACCCCCCGGTCTACAAAGCGGCCGCTGGGAAATCCTCGAAAATCCTTTCCGCCCAGAACGCTTTGCTCATAGTGAGGGACGCCGCCGTTATCAATGAAACTGCTAAAAACCCGCACCGCGCTGATCCACTGCGTGTTGGGCCAGGGGATGAAGGCCTTGGCCTCACCGTAAACCCGTGTGAAAGATTGTTCGCTTCCGAGCGCTTGTTGTGAGATTTCAATGCCCACCATCCCGAAATATCCCCGCGTCGGCGTGGCCCCTGAATCGCGGGTGTCGAACAATACGCTCAATCCCCGGGCCGAGATGGTGCTCCACGTGCGAACCCCCGAAGCGCCCGGGAAGGTGTCGCCGATAAACGGGTCCTGCGAGCCCCCGCCGTCCTCAATGAGCGCGACGCGCAGCCGCTCGTTGTAGCTGACCCGGAAATGTTCAAGGAGGTTAATCCCAGCGCTCAAAGAGGCAAGGTATTGCCGTTGGATCAAGCCCGACTTGCCTCCCTTCCGGCTGTCCGGTCCAAAGCCGTAAAACACCTTCGTTGGGTCTCGTTCAAAGCGGACCCCCGTGGCGGCGGCGAAACGGTCGTTTGGCCCAATCCGGGGGGCCTGAATCTCCGCGATGTAATCCGAATCCACATCGATGGATTGAATGGCGATGAGTTGGTACTTCGCGCCCTTTGGCAGATAACCCAGCCAGCGAAAGGCCCCTTTCAGACCGGTCTCCGTATTGAAAATCAGCGAGGGCGCCAGGATGTTCTTAATCCGGCCGCTGTTCTCCTTGTCGAAAAACAGAACGACGGGAAGGATGCCGAAATCCACCCCCTTGTTCGGATTCGAGGCAATGGCCGGCAATGGGAGAAACAGCGGCCGGGTCCGGCCATTTTCTTCTTTTATTTCAGGTCGCCGGCGCAGGGTGGACGGTTGGAACTGGGCGTGCATCAACAAGTTCAAGGAGGATGGCAGGGCCGGCGGCTTGGTCTGTGGACTGAGAACCAGCAGTTGCGGTTGCTGAGGGCTTTTCTTCAGGGGGGGGAGGGGCTGGGACGTTTCCGCGTGCAGTGAAGACAAACCCGCACATCCGACTGAAAGCCAAACGGCCAAACCCAACGTCCAGCCCAAAACCCGGATTTTATTGCGCACCCTAGGCCTCGCATACAGATCGGCATTCCACCGCATGAAACGTCCTGCTCAAACGCATTTCGTCGACGGGCGGATAAAAAGTGCAAAATCCGGTCCGTTTTTTCCCGTTTCGAGGGGATCGAAATCAGAATGTGCCGGAAATGTTTATCTTGAAATCGGATTATACGCCGTTGAAGAAATCGCTTGCAAGGCGACTCCGATGAGATAACCTCTAAGACAGCCCGACAAAGATGGAGAACGATTCGATAACCCTTGTGTTGACAAAGGGTTGTGGGGGCTTTTATACTCAAGTAATACCTTAAGGATTTTTAATTGGTTCTCTCTGGGAGAGATGTGTTGCCGTTTTTGTGTCGCCCGAATTGGGTGTTTGCCGGATTGCGGATGTGGATTGGCGTGGCGGCCGGTGTCCTGCTGGTGGCCGCGGTTTGCGCCGCCGCCGAGAAAAAGGGCTCCGCTCAATCCGACCGGATGACATCCAGTCAAGCCGAGTTGATGGATCCTCGGGAAATTCTGGGCCCGCTTCCCATCCGGAACCTTCAGCCCATTCATCTCCTTTTCTTTGGATTTACGCCGGAAAGGGCCTATGCGCTCCGGAAAGGGCGGCTCCAGGTGCGCTTGGACGTCACGGAGACCAACACCCTGTTGGACGATACGGGGAAGGAACCATTCTTCAAGGCCGACGCCGAGATGACGCGCGTGACCGGAAGATTCAAATATGGTCTCACCCGACGCCTGACCCTCGGGGTGAATGTTCCGATCGTTTATATCCATGGTGGGTTCCTGGATGGGTTCATCGAGGCGGTCGAGCGTTCCATCGACAGGATCCGGGGCGACCGGGAGGCTGAAACGGCGAATCAGGTCGACATTCGGCTGATTGACGGCGGGACGACGGAAATCGACGTGAGAGAAGACACTTTCGGCGTCGGGGATGTTTCCTTGGAGGGCCTGTTTCAGGTCTTTCAGGAAACCTTCTGGATCCCGGCCGTCTCGCTCCGACTGGCCGTCAAGTTTCCAACCGGAGAATTCAGTGACCTACACGGGAGCGGGGAATTCGACGGAGCCGCCGGCGTGGCGATCCAGAAGATTTGGGGACGGTGGAGCGTATCCGTCGGTGGTGGCGTAACACTCCCCGGCAACCCTTTTCAAACCCCGCGCTTGAAGCCCGACCCCATTCTCTACGGCCATTTTTCTCTGGAACGGCTGCTCAGCGCGGAGTGGTCCATCGGCGGTCAATTGAAGATTGTGGGGGGATTGATGGATCTGGACGCCGAGGAGTCGGCGGATCCGAACATCGTGCTGAGTGTCCGGCCGTTGACGGACCGGAGCTATGAAATCAACCTGGGCGCCAAATGGGCGTTTAGACAGGGCTGGCTGGCCCAATTCGGGATCGTCCAGAACTTCAAGAACTCGGCGGCCGTGGACGCGGATTTCAGTCTTTACTTTTCCCTGGGCAGTCAGTTCGATTTGAGATAGCGCGGGCCGGATCGGGACCCAAGTCCATTGACGGTCCCCGGCGTTTCAGTTGACAACATCGCGATGCCCAATTAACATGAATTCAACGTTTACGGCGAAACTGGCAGGCGGCGCAAACCCCTTGAACCGCGCGCTCCGGCAGTTGGGGTTCACGATAGCCCCCCGTTGAATCCTCGAATTCCCGGTTGTTCGTTGCTGTTGGCCTCTTTCATTCAGGAACCCGGCCGTGTCGGTCCCGCTGATACAGCAAATTCGCGTTGGCGCCTATATCCTCAAGCAGCGCATTCAAGGGAACAAGAAGTATCCCCTGGTGCTGATGCTGGAGCCCCTCTTCCGGTGCAACCTGGCCTGCGCCGGATGCGGAAAGATTGACTACCCGGGCGACATCCTCAACATGCGGCTCAGCGTCGAGGAATGTCTGAAGGCGGTCGATGAATGCGGAGCGCCCATCGTTTCCATCCCCGGCGGCGAGCCGCTGATTCACAAGGACATCGACGAGATTGTGGCGGGCATCGTCGCGCGGAAGAAGTTTGTTTACCTGTGCACCAACGCCCTGTTGCTGGAAAAAAAGCTTCACCTCTTCACGCCCAGCCCATACCTCACGTTTTCCCTCCACCTGGACGGCGACCGGGAGCACCATGACGCATCGGTTTGTCAGGACGGTGTGTACGACAAGGTGGTGGCGGTCATCGAGGAGGTCCGCAAGCAGGGGTTCCGCGCCAACGTCAACTGCACCTTTTTTGACGGAACTGATCCGGAAAACGTGGCCGAATTCTTCGACTCGGTGATGGAGATGGGGGTTGATTCCATCACCGTTTCGCCGGGCTACGCCTACGAGCGGGCGCCGGACCAGGAGCATTTCCTCAACCGGCAAAAAACCAAGAACCTGTTCCGGGAAATCTTCCGGCACGGAAAAGGACGGAAATGGCGTTTCAGCCATTCGACCCTCTATCTCGATTTCCTGGCCGGGAATCAGCAGTACCATTGCACCCCGTGGGGGAACCCGACGTACAACATCTTCGGCTGGCAGAAGCCGTGCTACCTCCTCGGCGAGGGCTTCGTTCCCACCTTTCGGGAGTTGATGGAGGAAACTGAGTGGGAGGCGTACGGCACCGGCAATTACGAGAAATGCGCCGATTGCATGGCCCACTGCGGATACGAGGCCACGGCCGTTACGGACACCCTGTCCAACCCGCTCCATGCGATGAAGGTCGCCTTCCGCGGCATCCGGACCGATGGACCCATGGCGCCCGAGATCCCGTTGGATGGCGCCCGGTCCGCCGAGTACCGGTATGAAAAACAGGTCAAAGAGCTCAGCATCCAGGTGAAGCGAAAAGAAGTCCTGGACCGCGAGACCGCCGGTGTCGGGTGACCTGTCTTTTCATATCGCTATCCGTACTGAATCGCCTTCACGCCTGAAATCCTGAATTGAAGATATTTGTCACAGGCGCCTCCGGTTTCGTCGGGGCCAATCTCGTCCGCCTCCTCGTCTCGGAGGGCCACACGGTCCGGGCGCTGATCCGGCCGGGCAGCCTCCGGGCGCACCTGGCTGATCTGCCGGGGGACCGGCTGGAGTGGGTCGAGGGGGACCTGACCTCCCCGGAGCGGCTCCGTCCGGCCATTGAGGGCTGCGAGCGGCTCTATCACGTCGCCGCCGATTACCGCCTCTGGGTTCCCGACCCGGAGCGGATGTTCGCCGTCAACGTCCGGGGAACGCGGGCCGTGTTGGAAGCGGCCAGGGACGCGGGGGTGGAAAAGGCCGTTCACTGCAGCTCGGTCGCGGTGTTGGGGAATTCTCCGGATGGAACGCCCCTGGACGAGTCTTCGGACCCGGGGGTGGACGCGCTGGAGGGGCAATACCGAAAAACGAAATACCTGGGCGAGAAAGAGGCCCTGGCCGTGAGCGCGGAAGGGTTTCCGGTCGTCGTCGTCAACCCCAGCGCCCCCGTCGGTCCGGGGGACGTGAAGCCGACCCCCACGGGCCGAATCATTCTGGATTTTCAGAAGGGAAAGATGCCGGCCTATCTGGACACTGGCCTCAACCTGGTGGACGTGCGGGACGTGTGCCGCGGCCACGTTCTGGCCATGGAGCGGGGGAAACCCGGCGAGCGCTACATCCTGGGGAACGCCAATCTGACGTTGAAAGAGATTTTAGGCCTGCTGGCGGACATCCTGGGCAAGCGCGCCCCGAGAATCCGGATTCCCCACCGCCTTGCCCTTTTGATGGCCCACGTCAACGAAGCCGTCTCCAGATACGTAACCCGCCGCCAGCCGCTCATCCCGCTCTCCGCCGTTCGCCACGCGGCCCATTACATGTTCTACAAATCGGACAAAGCCGTCCGGGAGCTGGGCTTTCAGCAGACCCCTCCCGAGACCGCCCTGAGCGACGCCGCCCGGTGGTTCGAGGAGAACGGCTACGTGGCCGGAAGGCCGAAGTTCAGCGGCAACGCCTGACCCTCCCCTCCGCGTCCTATCCCGGGTCCGGGTGGGCCGGGTCCGTCGCCGGGGCGGCCGTCCGGTCGCGCGCGGAGGCTTTACGCGACTCTATCTTTCGCGCGAAAATCGGGTTGAATCTGATGGAAAGGGTCTTGGGGTGTTGGGATAGAACCCTCGGAGTCCGGTTCATAGGCGGGGCGCTCACGCCGGCGCATCGCCGGTTCCCATGTCGAGGAGACGCACAACATGCCGCTTTATTGGATTTTGTCCAAGCCGGTCCCGGGCGTGAGTCCCGAACAGGCCGATCAAAGCCTCAAAGGTCACCTGAAATTTCAGTTCGAGTCCGAGCATGCGGGAAAGCTCTTCGCGGCGGGTCCGCTGGGAGAGCTCGCCCCCGGCCGCGACCCGGTGGGGTTTTACGTTCTGTTCACCGAGACGGAGGAAGAGGCCCGGGCGATCGTCGAGAAAGATCCCTTCCACGTCCGGGGTCTCAAGACTTACGAAATGCATCTGTGGAGTTTTCATGAAAGCTCCATCATTGGCCTCGGCACGCGGGCGTGGCTCAACGGGACGGACACGTCTTACAAGGGTTATTGGCCGCCGGAGGACTAGCACAAGGAAGAATCTCTTCCAATCCCCGCCACTCAGAAGGAAGCGAGTTTTGGACCCATCGATGAGCGGCCCCGGCTGGGGCGGCGGTCCCTATCCCAGGTTTTCCGGCGCGGAACACCGGCGCCGCTTCGGTCTCGTCCGGGACATGATGCGGACCGAAGGCGTCGAAGCCCTCGTCGTCCACGGGACCAGCGCCATGGGCTCGGCGGTCCACTATCTCAGCCATTACATTCCCGCCCGGCCCGCCTGGCTGGTCTTCCCCCTGGAAGGCCCCTCGACGCTGTTCCTGCACTTCTACAACCACATCGCGTGCACCCGGACCCTGTCCTTGGTGGAGGACGTCCGGTGCTCCCATCCGAATCCCGGAAAGGCCGTGGCGGAAAATCTCAAGGAGCGGGGGCTGGGGTCGGCGAGGATCGGTGTGATCGGCCTGGGAAATTCGATCCCCCACAGCCAGTTCGAGACCCTGAAAGCGGAAGCGCCGGACGCCGAGTTCGCCGATCTGGCCGGGCCATATAACCGGATCCGGATCATCCGCGGCGAGGAGGAGCTGGCGTGGCTCCGCGAAAGCGGCCGGCTCTCCGACCTGACCTGCGAGGCCCTGGAGCGGGAAATCCGCCCCGGACTCTCGGAGTATGACCTGAGCGCCGTCATCCACAGCGCCTTCCTGCCCGAGTCGGGCCACATGGGCATCCACTTTGTGTCCACCACCCCGATGGAGAACCCGGAGCGCCCTGTGCCGTGGCAGTTCCTCACGCCCAGGAAGTTGGAGAAGGGGGACGCCGTTATTATGGAGATCACCATCACCTATTGGGGATACGTCACGCAGATCCACCGGCCCTTCGCCGTGGCCGCCGAGCCGACGCCGGTTTACCGGGAGCTCTTCGATGTGGCGCTGGAGTGCTACGAAGCCGTCCGGGAGGTCACGCGACCCGGCGCCACGAGCGAGGAGATCGTCGAGGTTTCATCGCGGATGACAGAGGACAAAGGCTATCCCATTCTCGACATCCTGTTCCACGGCGAGGGGGGCCGCAATCCGGAGCTGGGCACGCGCGGCTCCAACCACGCCTTCGAGCCGTTCACGCTGGCGGAGAACATGGTCGTCGTCATCCAGCCCAACCCCATGACGCCGGACGGAAAGGCCGGCCTTCAACTCGGCGCGGCCGTCGTCGTCAAACCCGGCGGGGGGGAGTCCCTTCACCGGTATCCGTTCCATTTTCCCGTGTGCGGGTGAGGGCCGGGAGCGCGGGATGGACCTGGGAAAATAGAGAGTTTTTTCTTGATTTACAACCATCCTTTCCCGGGCTTGAGAGAGTGATCTACGCGCCGCCGCTGAGCTTGAGCGTTATGCGGGCGGGAAGAGCGTTTCTCTTTCGGTGATTGATTCTTGACAAGTGTTACCTCCTGGGGTAACGTTATTATGTGGGGAAGATTCGACGGGGTGGCGATGTCTTTGTCACCTGGAAGGGTGATCATCCCCCTCGACACGTGCATGTCTATCGGGACGGGAAGCTCGTGGTGAAATGGGATTTGGGCCACAGGAAACCCATGAAGGGCGAAGCAGTAAGGAGAGTTCTTGAACTCATAGAGGAACTGGATGCTGAAGGCTTGTTATGAAGATCCGATCTGTCACATACAACAACCGAAAGAAAGCATTCGAGGTGACGGCCTCGGCTAAGACCTTGGTTTTTCCCTATGCCAAGGTCAATCCAAAGCCGACGGCCGAAGACCCTATCGACCGGGTGTTTGTGGATAAGGAGTTAGGCCGGGAAGGTTTCACTTACGTCCTGGAATCGGGCAAAGAGGGGACAGTTCACATCGAGCAGGTCCTTGAATACAACCAGGACCCCAGGTATTTGAGAGATCTGCTCCTTTACAAATTGACCATCGAGGCTCAAAAACGGGTGGATGCCAGCCCGTTGTCCAAGCGGGAGATCATACGGCGGCTTGGCACTTCCGCGGCCCAATTCTACCGACTTCTCGATCAGACGAATTACCGCAAATCCATAGACCCGTTGTTGTCACTCCTTCACGTCCTTGATTGTGAAGTCGACCTCACGATATGAGCCAAAAGCGTTTGATTCGGTGCGCCGGCCATCAAGCGGCTGCAGCGAACGGTCGTCCACGCGAGCGAGCTTGCGAGTCCTCCCGCCGCTGCTCCGCAGCCCCGTCGATGTGTTCTGAGGTTATCATGAGGGTTTATGCCGATCCGTATAAAACACCGTGATAAGAACAGCGCCTCGACGCAACAGGTGATATCTCATTGGTTATGCCCGAACGTTGTCTTTTGCGCAGGCGTCTTATACGGCAATCGACACGGCATTTGGGGTGTTATGCGGATCGATATAAACAATGTTAGCCATGCCAGAGAGTCAAATGCGTAAACGTGGCGAACATCAAGCCCCCGTTTCTCCGAGTTGGCCTGACCTGTATTCCGCGTGGCGGATTGCGTGCATGACGTTGGGATTCGATGCAGCCCTTCCGGTCCGATTCTAGGAGGTCCCCGTTTCCTCCCCGAAGAATGGACTCCGAATTGGTTCTGGCATCATTGATTGGTGGCCGACCGCTGAAATCCCGACGCGGCGGGTTTCCCTTACACGTGACGGCACTTTCGGCGCCTACTGGAAAATCAAGAAGGGCACGCTCCACACTGCTGAACTTCTAAAAGCTTGTGATGATGATCCTGAGATGCAGGCTGCTGTGTTCATGGCGGCCTCGGCTTGGGACAAACAGAACCCGCTTCCCGAGGCGTGGCGTGGGCAAATATGTCGTTTGCTGAAGAACATTCTAGTAGCCATCGCATATGAGCAGGAGGGTCCATTCAAATCGCATGGGTTCTTTTCCTGGCATCATGCGATGCGGGACGCGCTTCCCGTCAACGTGATAGGAGAGACCTTCGCCGAATCAATTATACTGCACAATTATAGGGCATTTGCACACATCGCTGCCCTCGAAATGGCGTTGTCCACCAATTTGTGGGCTCTCGTAGTAGTGTCCCATGATGGACGAGGCCACAGGACCATATGATACGCTGCCTAGCTAACAAGCTGCTGAATCTGCCGGGATTCGGGGACACCATACTAAATTATTGACTTTGAGAAATAAGTAGGGTGTCCCCCCAGATTCCCGCTGAACGCCAGGGTCGTTATCTGCTATTTGATCGTATTCTTTGAGTGTGACAAGATTCAAGGCAGACTGGAGGCGTGGCCTATGTCGAAAGCGAAGCAAGAACTGACGAAGCTCATCGAAGAGCAACCGGAGGACAGCTCGCGCGACGAGATCGTTCGTGAACTGGCCTTTCACGTCATGGTCGAGCGGGGGCTTACTGACTCAGACGCGGGCCGAGTCATCTCGAATGATGAGATGGCGCGACGCATCCGCTCATGGCAGAGATAACTTGGACCGCAGAGGCTCAGCATTGGCTCAAGGACATCTTCGAGTACATTGCCCAGGATAATCCGCACGCGGCTGCCCAAACCGTCAACGGCATCTACGAGCGGACGCAGGTGCTGGCTGACTTTCCTGAGATGGGGCATCGCTATTGGGGAGCGAGCCGCCATGTACGGATTCTCCTCTACGGCCACTACCGCATCGCCTATCTGATCAAGGATGGGCGGAACATCGATGTCCTGGGTGTCTTCCACGGTTCGCTCGATATCAGCAAGTATCAGCTCTGATCGCGCATAACCATGTAATGGACAGACGGGATTATGCCTAAAACCCTGCTCTTCTACCTATGCCGGCCCGCTTGGTCATCGCTAACGTTAGGCGGCGTGGAGATGCAATGATGGGCGGCTACTTCCTAAACTCTGGCATCCTCTTCGGCGTTGCAGTTTCAGCCTGCGAACGCCTGAAGTCTGCACCGCCTGACAAGACCAGCGCGGAAAACGACGTCTTGGTCGCAATTCTCTTTTCGGCCGCAACGCTCGAAGCCTTCGTCATGGAACTTGCTTTAATGGCGGAATCCGACTCGGCGCTATTCGGTTACAAACCGCTCCAGTCGGTCGCGGCGATCCTCGATGAGACAGAGGCTTCCAGAGGGGAGATTCGGCTCAAGTTTCTTCTCGCCAAGGTTGTGCTTGGGGGCGAGAGCTACGATAAGGGTTCGCAACCTTATCAAGACTTCGATACTCTTTTTTCCATGCGGGATGCCATCATCCACATGATGCCGGAAAATATTACGGGAGAGCCGCACAAGATTCTCCAGCGCCTCCGAGCAAAGGATCTCTGCGAAGATTTCGGGCCGAAAGTGACGGCATCTTGGCTCGGTCAGATCAGCACGCGAGCGGTTGCCCGGTGGGCGTGCAACGTCGTGGTGGAGATGGCAGGGTCCTTGAAGGCGTGCATGCCCTCAGCGTCGGAAAAAACGCCTTTGTTCTTGTTCTTCTTGAACAGCGTGTACAAGCGTGTGGAGTAAGGGCCGCGCCTAACATGGCGTTGCAGCAGACCGGGGCCGCCCACTGGTTTCTGCGCGCGTCAGCGTCTCTCGGCGACCCCGACTGCTGAACTTTGTCGTTATACACCCGTGGCGAGTAAGCGAGGTGGCCCCGGATAGCGTTCATGCTACGCTATGGTTGACCTTTGATCGGAGGGTGCATTGTGGAAGCCAAGCAACAAATTTTGAAGGCAATCGAAGAACTGCCCGACGACGCCAGTGTTGAGGACACCATCGACCGACTCTACCTGCTCTACAAGATTGACAGAGGCCTTCGCCAAACGGACCGGGGGTTCGCGTTGCTCGCCCGTCGGTAGCTGAGCGCAGCCGTTACCCCGGCTCGCAGGGCCGCAGCGCCAGAATTGCTAATTGGCATGTTTCGGCGTAGATTCCTTCTGAGGAGGATAAGATAATGGCCGAGGCTGTGCCGAACCCACCAGCGGGGTTCGACGAACTCCAGGTGGAAGAGAAAATTGACTATGTGCAGTCCCTTTGGGAGCGAATCCTGGCAACCCCACAGCAAGTCCCCGTTCCAAACTGGCATTTGCGCGTCTTAGATGAAAGGCTAGCGGCTTATCGGACCGAACCCGAACAAGGAAAGACCTGGGAGCAGGTTCGGGAGGAAGTGCGAGGCAGGCTTCGCGGCCAACCCTCCGACTAATGGCGTGGCCGCTGATTCTTCGGCCGGAAGCGGGACTTGACGTTGAGATTTCTACGTTATGGTACGAGGAGCAACAGCGCGGACTCGGGACTCGATTTCTGGACGGCCTCACGGAGGTCTTTGCAAGAATTGCCGAAAATCCCCTCCAATTTCCTGAGCTTGAGAAAGGCATGCGTCGTGCGTTGTTACGTCGCTTTCCTTACGGTATCTACTTCGTGCCTGAACCGAAGCCGAATCGAGTAGTCATCCTTGCCGTTCTGCATATGCACCGTCACCCGGACACTTGGAAACAGCGAAGATGAGAGACCGCACGGGATTCCAGGGACACCATACTAAATTCTTGACTTTGAGAAATAGGTATGGTGTCCCCCAGATTCCCCCAAGTTAGAATGAACAAGGTGTTTCAAGAGTTCGGCAGACTTCTTGAGGTGCGCCTCGAGAAGGGCGTCGTGACAACCGAAGATTCTGGTCCGGTACACACTCTTTGCTGCCCTCCTTTATGACGGGGTTCCTCCTGACGACGTTGTTCTCGAGTATCCTCACCCCGCTATACCTCGCGCGTACGTTGATACCTGGTTGCCAAACTACGGTGGGCAGTCAATCGCCATCGAGTTCAAGTACGACCGTGATCCGCCCGGCGGGAAGAATCAACCCAAGACGCGAAAAGCTGGATACGTCTTCCGAGATCTGCACCGACTTCTCTTGGTACACGAAGCCACAAAGGACACCTGCTACTTCGTCTATGTGACGACTGAAGAGATGGCAGTTTACTTTAGAAACCCGAGCAACGGATACGAACATTTTTTCGGGCTGCCTTCTGGGGCTGAAATGGACATCCGGCCGGAATATTTCGCGGGTAAGCCCATGACTTTCACAAACGCGCTTGGCGGGGAGTTCGACGCTCACGTAATTGGCGTATTGTCCAAGTCCCTCCCACGAGATCACTATGCTCGCGTATACCGAGTGGGGTTATTGTGATCATATTCAGCGCTAACAAACCCCTGGAGGCCGACGCGCTTGCGCGCGCGGCTCAGGCCTGTCGTTATACACCCGCGGCGGTAAGCGAAGTGATCCCGGACAGAGTTCATGCTACGCTATAGCTGAACTTTGATGGGAGGGTGCATTGTGGAAGCCAAGCAACAGATCTTGAAGGCAATCGAAGAACTGCCCGACGACGCCAGTGTTGGGGACGCCATCGACCGACTATACCTGCTCTACAAGATTCACAGGGGTCTTCGCCAAGCGAACCGTGGAGAGATGATCAGTCAGGAGGAGGCCCGCCGGCGGATGGCTGGATGGCTTAAGTAAGGTGGACGCCACAGGCTTTCGATGACCTTGAGGCTATCTGCATCTTCATCGCTCGCGACTGAGCGGAAAAACGATTGACTGAACGGATTTTTCTGCGAAAAAGGCTCCGCTCCGGCGGTTTCACGGTAGGGACCGCCAGGGCATTGGCCTTTCCCGCGACTGCCTTTGCCCTCCTGATCTCCTCCGGCCCGCTTCTCGGCCAAGCCCTGTCCCAACCCGTCGCCACAACCGGAATCACCGACAGCTCCCAAAAGCCGCCCCGCCTTCTACAGGGGCCCATGGTTGGGTTCGTCTCGGATCGGGAAGCGAGGATCTGGGTCCGCGTGAATGGGAATCACAAGGTTCAGGTTCGCTACCGGGCGGTGAAATCCGAAAAGAACGGGCGGGGACTGGCGTCACGGGCCGTCGCGGCGCTTCCGGAATACGATTACACGGCAGTCATTGCGTTGTCGGGTCTCGATCCGGACACGGCCTACCGCTATGAACTTCTCATCAACGGGAAGGAGGCGGTCGGGGGAAAATCCCGACCCGCGCGGGTCTTCCGGACGCTTCCTCCATCCCGGACGCCGGGAAAATTCCGGGTCGCCTTCGGCTCGTGCGCGTCCGTAGACGTGGACCCGGTCCAGCGGATTTGGCGGGCGGTTTCTTCGGCCCGTCCCCACGCCTTCCTGTGGCTGGGGGACAACATCTATGGCGACTCCGGGAATCCGTCGGTGTTGCGCCGGAAATACCGGCGTCAGCGCGGGGTGAAAAACCTTCTCGATTTCCAGGCCTCCGTTCCGCAGCTCGCTATCTGGGACGACCACGATTTCGGCCTCAATGACGGCGACCGGCGGTTTTCCGGCAAAGGGAATTCTTTGCGGGTCTTCCGGGAGTATTGGGCCAATCCCGGATATGGCCTTCCAGGAACCCCGGGTGTCTTCTTCCGGTGGTCCATCGGGGACGTGGATTTTTTTCTCCTCGACACCCGCACGCACCGCGATCCAAACCGCGCCCTGGCTGGACCGGAGAAGACCCACCTCGGGACCCGGCAGAAAGAATGGCTGAAGGCGGAGTTGCGGAGAAGCCGGGTGGTCTTCAAGGTCCTGGTCGCCTCGGGCGCCTGGACGGAGGGGAAGGGCGGCTTCGGAGATTCGTGGGGGGCGTTCCTCAACGAGCGGGACGAGATTTTCAGGTATATCCGGGACCATGGGATCACCGGGGTTTTTCTTCTGGCGGGCGACAGCCACTTGCCGCGGATCAACGTTATCCCCTGGTCGGATTTCGGGGGGTACGACCTGTATGAGGTCATCAGCTCCCCCCTGGCCCAGGGGGTGTACCGGGGGAGATTTCTGCCCGGGGGATTTCGCCCCGTTCGCCCCCCGAACGCGTTCTCGAAGAATTTCGGACTTCTGGAGTTCGATACGACGGCCGACCCCCCCCGCGTCACCCTTCGCCTCATCGGGGAGAAGGGCGGGGACTTGTTGAAGCCCGTGATCCTGACGACCGATGACCTGAAACCGGGTGTGAGGAGTTGGGACCGGAAGTGAGGGGGAATGGTTAGTGTCGCGTTACGTAGATAACTTCACGAATTCCGAACCTCCTCAAAGACGGGCGCCACTGGCGGCTTGTCCGCCAGTGTCTCATTTAGAGGCCGCTACTCCCAGAGCGGGGCGTTCTTCGCGCGGGATTCGGCTTCGAGGTCCTCGCCGAGCCGGGCCACGCGCTTCCCTTCCCACATTTCATCCGCTTGATAGGGGTCGGCGGGCGACTGGGCGCGGAGGATGTCGAAGGAATAAATCCCGGTGTCGTGACCGTCGCTCCAGACGAACTGGAGGGCGTACCGGCCGACCGGATGGGCTTCGGTGATCTCCGTGGACCCAACCGGCCTCGGGGCGGCGTCCGGGAGGACGTTGAGGCTCGTGAAGCCGCCGCCGGCCGGAGGTTGAGGCTGTGCGTCGCAAAGCTTCTGCCGGAGGTCGTTGCACGTCGCGCACGGGCAGAGCTTGCGGAGATAGCCGAGGGGAAACCGGCTGACGTGGCCGTCCTTCCAGGCAACGTAGAGCAGCCGCTTCTTGTCGATGCGGATATCAACAGGCGTCGTGGCGTCCGTGGCCATCTCGGCCGCTCCCCAAGGAACGCTTTTCGGCTAAGCGGATTTCGGCCCGGCCGCGACGACCTCCGCGGTCGCCTGGTCGGCGTACTGCCGAAAGTTCTCTTCGAAGTGCTTCGCCAGCTCCCGGGCCTTGGCCTCGTATTCCTTGTGATCCTTCCAGGCGTTGGCCGGCTTGAGGATTTCGGCGGGAACGCCCGGGCAGGAATCCGGAACGAGGACGCCGAAGACAGGGTCGGGCGAGGCGCTTACGTCGTCGAGCTTGCGGCCCATGGCGGCCGTCAGCAGCGCCCGGGTGTGGACCAGCTTCATCCGGGGGACCGAGCCCGCCGCGCCGCCGATCCAGCCGGTGTTCACCAGCCAGACGGCCGATTTGTGCCGGGTCACTTTTTCGCGCAGCAACTCGGCGTAGCGGGTGGGGTGATGGGCCAGGAAGGGGGCGCCGAAGCACGTGCTGAACGTGGCCTCCGGCTCGCTGAGTCCGGCCTCCGTGCCGGCCACCTTGGCCGTGTAGCCCGAGAGGAAGTAGTACATGGCCTGGTCGATGGTGAGCCGGCTGATGGGCGGCAGGACGCCGAAGGCGTCGCACGTGAGGAAGATTACGTCCGCCGGGTGCCCGCCCACGCCGGGGATGACGCAGTTGTCGATGTGCTCGACCGGATAGGTCGCGCGGGTGTTCTCGGTGATGGTGTCGTCGTCGTAATCCACCTCGCGGGTCTCGGGGTCGACGATGACGTTCTCGAGGACGGAGCCGAAACGGATGGCGTCCCAGATCTGGGGCTCGCCCTCGCGGGAGAGGTTGATGGTCTTGGCGTAGCACCCGCCTTCGAAGTTGAAGATGCCGTTGTCCGTCCAGCCGTGCTCGTCGTCGCCGATGAGGCGGCGGTTCGGGTCGGCGGAGAGGGTGGTCTTCCCCGTGCCCGAGAGGCCGAAGAAAAGCGCCGTCGAGCCGTCGTCCGCCATGTTGGCCGAACAGTGCATGGGGCAGATGCCCTTTTCGGGGAGCAGATAGTTGAGGATGCCGAAGATGCCCTTTTTCATCTCCCCGGCGTAATGGGTGCCCCCAATGATGATGACGCGCTGCTCGAAGCTGACGGCGATGAACGTGGGCGAGCGGGTGCCGTCGGTCTCGGGGTCGGCGTGAAGCTCGCAGGCGTCGATGACGGTGAACTCGGGCTTGTGGGACTCGAGCTCCTCCCGGGTCGGCCGGATGAAGAGGGTCTTGGCGAACAGGTTGTGCCAGGCCTTCTCGGTGATGATGCGCACGCCCATCCGGTGACGGACGTCGGCCCCGACCCAGCCGTCGAAGACGAAGAGATCCCTCTGCCGGAGGTGGGCGCGAACCTTGGCGATCAGCCGCTCGAACTTGTCCGGCTCGATCTTCTGATTGACGGGTCCCCACCAGATCTTTTCCACCGTCCCCGCTTCGGCGACCGTGAACTTGTCCTTGGGCGTGCGTCCCGTGAAGGGGTCGGTGCGGGCGACCAGCGCGCCCGTGGGGGCCAGGAAGCCTTCCCCCCGGGCCACCGCCATCTCCACCAGCCGGACGGCGGGAAGGTTCCAGTAGACCGTTTTGGAATTCGAGATTCCGTGATTCTCCAGCCCGTGCCCGTTCACCGGGCCGTTGGGGGATTTTCCGCTTGAGCTCATCCCTGCTCACTCCTCCAGGTGTGTCGGCACCTGAATGATTCCGATGATGGACAGAGGTCTAACCGGGTGCGGCCGCGGAATGTCGATGCCTTCGGGCGAACCCTCCAGCCGACGGGAAACGCGAATGCCTTGCCGCAACCCGTCGTCCCCTGACCAGGGCCAGAATACGCGCGGGGGGTGAGGTTGGCAAGAGATTGAATGCAGTGCGGGGAAGCGGCCTTCGACGTTTGAAATGCGTCACGGGGGGTGTCCTTCCCGCCAAAAGGAGTTTTGGATTTCACGTTGCGGCGGTCTTCGAGATCCCTCGATGGAATGACGGCCCGGCGGGTGATGGAGATCACGCCTTCATCCCCAACATCTCCCGGGCGTGCCGGCGCGTGGCGTCGGTGATTTCCCGCCCTCCCGACATTCGGGCGATCTCATCCACGCGCTCTTCCGGCCCCAACGGCAGGATGGTGGTCCGCGTCCGCTTTCCGCTTTCCTGTTTGGCAATTCGGAAATGCGCGTCGGCCAGGGCCGCGATTTGCGGAAGATGCGTAATGCAGAACACCTGGTGGCTCCGGGAGATGGCTTTGAGCTTCCGCCCAACCACCTCGGCGACGGCCCCGCCGATTCCGGCGTCCACCTCATCGAACACCAGGGAGGGCACGCGATCCCGCTCCGCCATGACGGTCTTGATCGCCAGCATGACGCGGGACAGCTCCCCCCCCGAAACGATGCGCGCCAGGGGCCGGACCCCCTCTCCCACATTGGGCTCGAATTGGAACTCGGCGCGGTCCACGCCGTCCTCGAACAGCCGCAACCGTCGCCCGTTTCGTTCAACGAAACCGTCCGGATTATCCTCGTCCCGGAGGGCGACCACAAAGCGGACCTTCCCCATGCCCAGACCGCTCAACTCCTTCTCAACGGCCTTGCCCAGACGGGCGGCGGTCTTCTTGCGCTCATCGGAAAACTTCAAGGCCTCCGCCGCGACCCGGGGACGAGCCGCTTCGATCTCTCGGGCGATCTTCTTCAACGCCTCGTCCCGTCCCGAGATCCCCTCCAGCTCCGCCGCCGCGCGCTCCTGATGGGCCAGGACCGCTTCGATGGATCCGCCGTATTTCTTTTTCACCGTCCGGATGACGTCGAGGCGGTCTTCCACAGTCCGCTGCTGGTCGGAGTCGAAATCCACGGCGTCGGCATATCTCTGAAGCCGCCTCGCCGCGTCCTCCGCCTGGGCCGTCAGGGAGCGGAACTCTTTGGCCGTCTCGCGCAGGACGGGATCCAGCTCGGCCAGGCGGTCCATCCGGCCCGAGACGGCCGCCAGTCCATCCACCAGCGCGCCCTCCGACTCGTAAAGTTCCTCGTGGGCGCCGCGCGCCAGGATATGCCGCTCCTCCGCCGTTGCGAGCAGAGCGGCCTCCTCCTCCAGCGCTTGGTCTTCTCCGGGGAGAGGATTGATTTCCCCGATTTCCCGGGTCTGAAATCGTAGCAGGTCGATGCGGTCCCGCTGGTCCGCTTCGCTTCTGGATAGCTCCGTCTGACGGGCCTCCAGCCGGCGAAGCCCGCCGATGAGCCCGGCCATCTCTTTGCGGCGCTCACGCAGCTCGCCGAAATCGTCCAGGGTCTCGAGGTGATTCTCGGGGTGAAGAAGTCGCTGATGCTGGTGCTGGCCGTGGATGTCGACCAGGAATTCACCCGCGGAATCCAGCATGGTCAGCGTGACCGGACTTCCGTTGATGAAGCAACGGTTTCTGCCTTCGGCCGGAATGACGCGCCGCAACACCATTTCGCCCTCCTCACCGGGCTCGACTCCCAGGTCGCGGATTCGTTGCGTTGTTTCGACCCCCGGGCCGTTCGCGGTGAACTGGAAGAGGGCCTCGACGGCGGCCTCATTCTCTCCGGTCCGGATGATATCCGCCGAGGCGCGGCCGCCCAATATCAACTGGAGGGCGCCGAAAATGATGGACTTCCCCGCTCCGGTTTCTCCTGTGAGGACGGTCAGACCGGGCCCGAATTCCACTGAAAGCCGTTCGATGAGCGCGAAATTCCGGATTTGAAGGGCCGCCAACAAGACCATGTCTCCCGGCCGGAGTGGTGCGGCGTTCGGCGAGATGGAAACCCCTGTTCAGGCCGAGGATTTCCCTTTCCCGATTTTCCGGCTGCGCCCGTGTTTTCCATCCGGACCGGCCGGTTCATTCACGGTTTTTTCCGTTTTACGATTCGAGTCGATCTCTTCTTCGCCGCTCGGATTCCCCCCCCCCTTGGGTGGACGGGCCCTGGTGGTTGACCTCCCCCAGCTGCATCCCCCACCCCAGCTTGTTTCGCAACAGGCTGAAATAGTCGTATTCCGGGAGATTGATCAGCCGGACCTTGTGAGGCCCTTTTTGAATTTTGACCACGTCCCGAACCTGGAGGGCGCACCCCACCTGGCCGTCGAGTGTCACGTGAACGTCCTGGTCCGGCGTGGTGAGAACGACCTCGACCACGACATCGTCGGGGAGAACCAGCGGGCGGTTCGAGAGCGTGAAGGGGCAGATGGGATTCAAAATGATGGCCGGAAGGGAGGGCATCAAGATGGGACCGCCCGCCGAGAGCGAGTGCCCCGTGGAGCCGGTCGGACTGGAGATGATCAATCCGTCCGCGCGGTAGGTTGTGACGAACCGCCCGTCCACAAAGGATTCCAACTCGATGATCCGGGCCAGGGCGGCCTTGCTGATCACAACGTCGTTGAGGACTTCGTGTTCGAAGACCGCCTTCCCGCCGCGCAGCACCCGGCCTTTCAACATCGGGCGCTCCTCGATCCCGTATTCCCCGGCGAAAATCCGCTCCAACGCCGGGTAGAGGTGCTCCAACGGGACCTCGGTCAGGAAACCCAGGCTGCCGAGGTTGACGCCCAGAATCGGGACGTTCAGGCCCAAGGCCATTCGCGCCATCGACAGCATGGTGCCGTCGCCGCCCAGGACGATGAGGAGGTCCACCCGGCCGGGAATGTCCTCCCGGCGGTGGGAAGACTTCCTGCCGATCAGGCCGGCCGTCGTCCGATCCAGCAAGACGCCTCGGCCCCGGTATTTCAGCCAGCGCACAAGCTCCGCCAAGACGGGCCCGGCCGGGTCTTTTTTCGGTTTGCAAACGATTCCTATCCGCTTCATCACGCCTTACTTTCCCGGCCGGATCACGCCCCGGGCATAGACCGGCACAATCCGGCTCCAACCGGTGCGCGCGCAAAAATCTAAATCGGCCCCGAGACCTATCTCCTGAAGGCGCTTTCCCCAGGAGGATTCCCGGAGCATGCCCAACAGGTCCACCCGGTGTCGATCATATAGATTCCAACACGCCATGGCCGAATCGGTCAATTCCATCCCCTTCCCCCGCAATTCGCCGATGATGAGTCCGGCGCACACCGCGTCTTCCAGGCAAAACCGGGCGTCTCGGCCCGAGCAAACGAGGTTCACAAAGCCGCACCCTCTTTTCTTGATGAGATCGGCGGCTCGCAGGGAGACGGCCGCGGCGTTCGAGAACGACGCCACCCAGACCTCCCGGGCCCCCGCGTCCGAGATGGCCCGGATCGTCCGGGTGCCGTTGCCCGTTGTGAGGACGATGTCCCGCCCGGCGACCCGCTCCGGGGTCAATTCCCTCGGGGAGTTTCCCAGATCGAAGCCCCGAATGGGTTTTCCGTCTCTTTCACCGGCCAGAATCCGCCTTCCCGAACGGGAACCTTTTCGAAGCCGGCGGGCTTCCGCGATGCCGATGGAAGGACGGATCGCCGCACACCCCGCCTCAAAGGCCGCCACAATGCTGGTCGTCGCCCGCAGGACATCAATGACGATCCAGACGGAGCTGCGCGCTCCCCGCTTTCCAATCTCCTTGACAACACTGGAGAGCTCCGTCCTGGAAAACAGCGCCCTCAGCATAAGGCGTTCTTCGCGCTCATCAAACCTCCGTCGCCGCCGGCCCGAGCCTGAACACCTTTGTCTTGCCCGCAACATCCGGTCTTTCGGCCCAGTCCGCGTAAGCTTCTCTTGCGGCCAGAAAGATGATCTGCGTGCGTGCGGCCATCCGGCTCAGCCAATCCAACGCCCTTTGGAGCGTCGCGTCGTCGTAGTGGACGAAGGGGTCGTCCAGGACGAGGGGAAGCGGCTCCTCTCCGCCCAACAATTCCAGGCATGCGACCCGTAAGGCCAAGAACAACTGGTCGGCGGTGCCGCGGCTCAGGTTCCGGGGCTCGGTCTCGGGATGGTCCGGGAGGGCGACCGTCACGGCTGGCCATCGGGTGGTCAGATCGATCCCGAAATCGCGGCCGATCACAGAGCGGAAATGATCCTCCACCCCCCGTTCGAGCCGGGGAAGATAGGAATCTTCCAGCTCACGGACGGACTCCTCCAAGGTTTCAACGGCCACACCGTATGCCTGGTGGAGGAGGTCGAGATTTCTCAGGCGTCCTTCAATTTCATCCAGCCGCTCTTGCAGCGTTTCGAGGGAAGAGAATCCTTCCCCCGTTTTCTCTTCGAGCCGGGTTCGGATGCGGATGAGCTCCATCCGGTTCTTGTCGACGGCCTCCGATAATGACGCATGCTCTCCGCGCCATGTTTCCACCTCGGAGGAAGACGGATGGAACAGGTCGAATCCCCCTTCCTCGGATTCCCGGCTCAGGTCGCGGCGCCGGCGGTCCGCGTCATCCAGGCGGTCGGTCATGTCCTCCTCAGACCCCTCGGCCAGGAGCTCCTTTTCCCGCGCCGTGAGATCTTCCCGGCGCCGGAGCGATTCTTGGGCTCGGTTGTGCGCCTCTATCAGCTCATTCTCGTGATTCACTTGGAATCGGTCGAGGATCGCCCGGATTTGTTCGTTCAGTTTTTCCGTAACGGCGGTGGCCTTTTTCAAGTCCCCATCGGCGCGGCGGTGAAGGTCTTCCAGGGACTCCAAAGCGGACAGGATGTTCCGAAACCCGCGAAGGCCCGCCCGGGCCTCATCGGCGGTTTCCACTTCGAGGGAGCGCAACAACCCCGCCAGACTCTCCCGGGGATTTTCCACACGCTCCTCCGCCCGGCTTTCTGGAGAAGCCCCCCCCTCCCCCCCCGCGTCGGTCTCCCGGCGCCCCGTCCGAAGATTTTTGAACAAACGCCGGTTGAGAAGCAGGACCGCCCACAGAAGAACCGGAAACCCAAGTCCCAGGAAAGCGGCGAGATATAGGGGGGCTTCACCGAGAACGGCCCAGTAGATCACGGGCGTGGAGACCGTGAGGAGGAACAAGATCATGGCGAAAACAATTTTTCCCCACGAGGGAACGGATAAAACATTCCCCTGGCCTCGGCCCGCTTTCTTTCCTCCGGGAAGGGCGCGGGCATCCTCCCGCAAGGCCCCTTGCCAGACTGGGAGTTTCTCCTCGATGAATTCGGATTGATCTCCGAAATGCTCAAGACGCTCTCTCTCTTCCCGAAGGGATTTCAGCTCCCCCTCAAACCGGGAGACTTCGCTTTGGAGTTCGGCCGACCGCTTTTCCATTGCGTCCCGCTCTGCCCGCAACGCGGGAAGGCGCTCGGTGACCGCTTGGTTCAACCCCTCCACGTCTCCGATCTCGCGCAACGCCTCCCGGGCGGGAATCAGCGTCTCCCGAATCTCTTGAAGTCTGCGAAGGCGCCGGTTGAGGGCGTTCGCTTGCGTAACCGCTTCGGCTGTCTCCTTTTCCAGGACTGTTTTCCGCTTCCAGCGGTCAACAAGGGCGGTCACTTCCTCTAATCGTCTCTGATTTTCCGGAAGGGTTTTTTCGAGCGCGACCTTTCGTTCGGAGAGCGACACGATGACCCGGTAGGTTTCCTGGGTCCACGCTATCCGGTCCCGCACCTCATCCCGTTCGATCAACAGCCGGTCGTACTCTCTCGGGTTCACCGGCCGATGGCCTATTGTCCCCTCTGCTTTGACATCCCTTTGGGCGGCGCGAAGCTTATCGAGAATGTCCGCGACATTCGCCTGGGGCGCGCCGGATATCATGACGCGCAGGAGCTCGCCCATCCGCTCCAGATTGCCCGATTCCGCAATCCGTGCAAGGTCTCCCTGCCGCAGGTAGGCGGTGGCCAGAAACAGCTCCGCACGGTCGATTCCCGTGATTTTCTTGACCAGGGCGGAGATTTCCCGGTTATCCGTTGTTTGGAGCCGCCATCCATCTCCATCGCCCACGCGCAGAACCGCCCGGCCTGATTCCAGGTCCCGCTCCAGCCTGAAGCGCCCTTCCCCCGTTTCCAACTCGACGGCTGTCCGAAACTCGGCGCCCTTACGCTCCCCGGTCCCGTCCGCGCCGGCGTTCGAGGGACCGGCTTGCCAGGTTTTGAGATCCGCTTTGGCCAGGGGGCTTATTGACCGTGGCCGGTCGGGGCCATATAGCGCCGCCGCCAAAGCATCCGCGAGGCTGGTTTTCCCCGCCCGGTTCGGTCCCACAAAAACGTTCAACTCGGGCGAAAGCTCCAGCCGCCGGAACTCCCGGTAGGATCGGACTCCGCAAATTTCCAGGGCGATGATTTTCATGAAGCGGTTAAGGAGAACGGTTGGGCCGAGGACTTCGAGGGATTCACGGCCGCCAGCCCCAGACGGAGCGCCATCTCGTAAACGACCCGTTCCTCTCCTTCGGTTTGTCGGATCCTGGATTGAAGCTTGTTGCAAAAGCGGCCGAGGATAAACCGGTCGTCGTCGGGAATCTTTTCGAGAGCCGCCACTCCGCTTTGGTCCACACGAAAGTGAAAGAAGACGCCCTCGAAGCGGTCTTCCAACTCACCGGCGGCCTCCCAGACCTCCGGTGAAGGAACGCCGGTGAGGCGCAAGCTGAGCAGGTCATCCGGCCCGGCCGCGTTACGAACCGCCTCGAAAAGGTTCTCCGGATTCGCGGAACGGGAAAGGTCGAGCTCCTTGACGTGGATCGTCCGTCCGCCCGCGGGGATCCTTTCCAAGTGAACGCTCCTTTCCGCTTCATCCGTTTCCACCCAACCCAAAAGAAAATAACGCTCACCGGCTTCGCGGGAAGTCATCCCGACCCCGCTGGGCGAGCCGGGATAGGCCGCGAGGGGCCGCTGTCCGATCTCCCGCCAACGGTGATAATGGCCAAGGGCGACATAATCGAAGGGAAGCCGGGAAATTTCCGCCTCGCTGAAGGGGGCGTCGTCGGCGCCCTCGCCGAGGACCTCGAGGGAGCCGTGAATGAGAAGAATCCGAGCCCCCGCCGCGCCATCCTCCCCCCCCCCTCCTCCCTCAGCCTGAAGGTCGGCCAAGGGTCGAGACCGGGGCCGTTCCCGGTCATAAGCCATTCCGAAAACGCGGGCTCCCGCGGACGGAACCTCTTTCCATTCCAATTGCGGGCGCGAAAAGACCGTGACGCCGGCGGTCTCCATCTCGGACCACACCCCGCCGGGAATGAAGAAATCATGGTTGCCGGGAATCGCGAAGACCCGAACGCCGGCCTCGCGCAAGCGTAGGAAACCCGCCCGGGCCGCTTCACGGTCCGCCGGCGGAGGGCAGGGGGAGTCGAATAAATCACCCGCGACCAGGAATAGGTCGACCTTTTCCTTCTCCGCCCGTTCGACCATGCGGCCGAACGCGGCGCGCAGGTCCTCCCGCCGTTCCGGCATCCGGCTGCCGAGGCTGTCGAAAGGACGCCCCAGGTGCACGTCCGCTGTATGGATAAAGGTAATGTTTTCAGAGAGTCTATCGGACATCCAGAACCCGCCTCAGGCCAAAAATCGTCCCATTTTACGTTGGGCCTCTTCCGGCAATCAAGGCGGGGCTCGGTGAATCCTTTTCACTGGGTGTCATTGAACCGAGCGGATGCACACGGGGGGATGATAACATGCACCCTGGATTCATGATTTTCAGGGATTTTTAAGGTCCGTCCGCATCCATTCAAAGACGAGATCGTGATGGATCATCAAGGGTCTGACTTCTTCATCCAGTCGGTGGACCGCGTTTCCGGAATTCACCGGACCTTGCGACAATCTCTCTCCCGGATGATCCCCCTATTTGGGATTCTTTTTTTTCTCGGCGCCGGATTTGCCGCCGGACCCCTTGAACCCGGGCGATACTCGAGCCGGCTCGGCAAGGCTGAGCTCATCCGGCAAGGGAACATGTTTCAACTCAACACTCAAACCGCTGAAGGTTTTTACCGGGTGGTGGGCAAGGAACAAAACGGCGGGATCCAGTGCATGGTCGTCACACCGGCTGGAGAAAAGCTTTCTTGCGCGGCGACGGCGGGCGACGGCCGGTTGGACATTCGCGTGCAGGGACAGACTTACCGCTTCACGAGAGTGACCCGGCAATCGGGGGCCTCCGCCGGTTCCGGGTCCCCGGGGACCGGGACAGGCCCGCCACATGCACAAAGAGAGATCGGCGACCCCTCGTGGGGCTTCCGGTTTACTCCGCCCAAGGGGTGGAGTGCGCGGAAGATCCCGGCCGGGTTCCTGCTTGGGCATGATTCAATCAAAGGGTTTGTTCTGGTGTCGCCCCACGAAATGAACAGTCTCGATGAAATCCGGGCGGAAACCCGAAAAGGCTTGGTATACGAGCAGACCACCCGGATGACGCTTGCCGGCCCCGTTCAGACCCTCGGACAGAATATGCTGGGGGCGGAATTCGAGGGCAGTTTTCAAGGGACGCCCGCGCGGGCGCGGATTGTCGGCGTGCTTTCCCCTTATGGCGGCGGGGTCTTGGTCCAGGCCGCTGTCGAGAAGGCCGGTTACAACTCGACCTGCGCCGCGCTTACGGAAGAAATCGCCAAGGGCGTCAAATTTTCAAGGCGCGTCGCGCCGCCCATTGTGAAACAACTGGAGAACCACATCCGGGGCAAGCTGCTGACGTATCTGTCCACCTACTCTTCAAGCGGGTCCTCATCTGGCGGGTACTCGACGGGCGGAGGCTTCAGCACCAAGACCGAAATCTTTCTCTGCACGAATGGACAATTCAGTTATCGGGGCCGGGACAGTATGTCGTTCGACACCGGCGGCGGATTTGGAGGGTCGCACAGTCGCGACAATGCGCTCGGGACTTGGCGGGTGTACGCCTATCAAGGCCGGCCTGTATTGGAGCTGCGCCATCGAAACGGCGCCAAGCGGGAATTTCGCTTGAGCCATCGAAACCGAAAGACCTATTTGAACGGCAAGCGCTATTTCGTCACACCGAACTCGTTATGTCCGTAGCCGCCGGGCCACGGAAACCCGCCTGGAAGGTCCACCTGGACCCTCGGGGTCACTGGATCCCTCGGGGATCCTCACGAAATCCTCACGCAACCACGGTCCCGGGCCTTGCCATGCACATCGCCGCATGCACCGGCCCCTCGACCATGGCATGAATATTCGGATTGAATCAGCGCACAGCCGGATTGGAACTTCAGCCGCGAACGACGGCCCCGGGAGGCTCAATGATCGACAGAAAAACAGTCCAGCGTCTCAGGCGTCAAATGCCCGTGATGGAGCGCCACGTCTACATGAACTGGGGCCACAGCGGCCCCTCTCCCCGGCCTGTTCTCAAAGCGGTGCGAGAGGTCCTGGAGCGCGAGAGCCGCTTGGGTCCTTCCCATCCGGACGTCCGGGAGCGCCGCGACGCCTTCTTCGCCCAAGCCCGGCGGGTTCTGGGCCGCATCATCGGGGCCCGGGCCGATGAGATGACCCTTACGGACAACGCCACAACGGGCGTTAACCTCATCGCTTGTTCGCTGAGATGGAAAAGGAATGATGAGGTCATCATCTCCAACGCGGAACATCCGGGAGGATATCTGCCCTGGTTTGTCCTCCGCGATCAGGAGGGCGTCAAGGTCCATCAGGTCCCCATCGACGGCGATGACGGCCGGTTTCTCGAAGCCCTGAAAAAGAAGATCAACCGGAGAACCCGGCTCATTTGCATCAGCCATGTCGCATGGCTTTCCGGGCGCCGATATCCGTTGCGGGAGGTGGCGGCGCTCGCCAAGGGCCGGGGGATCTACTTGATGATCGATGGCGCCCAAGCCGCCGGAGCGATCAAGATCGACGTCCGGAAGCTCGGTTGCGATTTTTACACGCTCCCGGGTCAGAAGTGGCTCCTGGGACCTCAGGGGACCGGCGCCCTGTTCGTCCGCGGGGACCTCCGGGAGACGCTGATTCTCCCCGGCGCGGGTTACGAAACGGCGGGTGAGAAAGACCTTGCCTCCGCCACGTATCTACCCTATCCCGACGGGCGACGTTTCGAGCTGGCCACGAAAAGCACGGCGCTCTTCGCCGGATTGGCCGCGGGGGCTGAAACCACTCTGCGTCTGGGACCGGCCTCGATCGAGCGGCGGATCCTGTCCCTGGCCGGTCGTCTTCTGGACCGGATCGAGGACGTCTCCGGCATCGAGCTCCTCAGTTACCGGCCGTCAGGCCGGGGAAAGGCCCATTCGGGTCTCGTGTCTGTCCGCATCCCCGGGATTCCGGCGGCGGCGGTCGTGGATGAGCTCATCCGCCGGGAGCGGGTTCTGGTTCGTGAAGTCCCGGCTTATCCCCCCGGCGTGAGAATCTCGCTCCACTACCTGAATCTCGCGGAGGAAGTCGATCGGGTTGCGGAGGTTCTCGAACGGCTCTGCGCCCGCGCGGCTCGAACCCGCCGGAAAGAGCACGCGAGCCGACGCTGACCCATTTCGGCTGAATTCGCGATAAGTTTTGGAAATTTCAATCCAATCGGGCGGGATTCCTTGACCCGGAGAAAGGCGAGAATTACCTAACTACGGGATTTCACGAATTTAACCTCAAGTTTTCTCGACAGAAGACCATGCCCGAAACCTGGCGCAAAGCCGAAATCAGAATCCTTCAGACCTTTGGGCGCTTCGGGCTCGAACCCAAACGGATCTTCCTGTTCTGGAGCATTGCGATCGGGGCCGTTTGCGGCCTGGTCGCCGTCAGTTTCCATCTCCTTATCCAGAAGGTCACGGCCCTGCTTTTCGGCGCGCCTGATTTTGTCGCCTCCAACGCCGGATGGCTCCGCTTTCTCTGGATCCCCGGCGCGGGGGCCTTGGTGGCGGGGATTTTTCTTCAATACGTGGTCCCCGAGGCGCGCGGCAGCGGAATCCCGCAAACGAAAACAGCCTACTTCGCGCGAAGCGGCGTCATCCCGTTCCGGGTGACGATTGGGAAATTTTTTCTGAGCGCCCTCAGCATCGGCACGGGCGGGTCCATCGGGCGGGAAGGGCCGACCGTTCAAATCTGCGCGGGCGTGGCTTCGGCCATCGGACGGGCCATCTCCCTGACCAGGGATCAGGTCAAGACCCTCTTGCCCGTCGGTGCGGCCGCGGGACTGGCCGCGGCCTTCAACACGCCCATCGCGGCCGTGACCTTCACCCTGGAAGAGCTGGTGGGCGATCTCAACGCCCGGGTGCTGGGCTCCATCGTTCTGGCTTCCGTGTCGGCGGCGGTGGTCGAGCGGGCCATCCTGGGAACCGAGCCCGTGTTCAACGTGCCCGCTTATCGTCTCCAGCATCCGGTGGAATTCGTCTTTTATGGGATCCTCGGCGTTGTTGCGGGACTCGTGTCGGTGGCGTTTATTCGCGGGCTTTTGCGGCTTCGGGCCCGCTGCCACGTCCACAAAGGCGCGAAGGCTGTCATGATCACGGGGCTGGGCGGCCTGGCCATCGGCCTCATCGCGACGTTCCGGCCCGAGATCATGGGCGTGGGCTACACCACCGTGAACCAGGCCTTGAACGAATCGCTGCCGATTCAGTTGTTATTGATTTTGGCGGTGTTGAAGATCTTCGGGACGATCATTTCCTACGCGACGGGAACGGCCGGCGGCATCTTCGCGCCGTCCCTCTTCATGGGGGCCATGGTGGGGGGATCATTGGGGTGGGTGGTGCACACGCTTTTCCCTTCAGTCAGCGCCGGGTACGGGGCGTATGCGTTGGTGGGGATGGGGGCGGTTTTTGCCGGCGTGATTCGCACGCCCATGACTTCGGTCCTCATCATCTTCGAGATGACGCAGGACTACCACATCATCCTTCCGCTCATGGTGGCGAACCTGGTCAGCCTCCGGGTCTCCAACTGGCTGCAACGCAAGGGCACATACGAAAGCCTCTCGCTCCAGGAGGGGATCCACCTGCCCACGAACCAGACGCGCCACATCCTGGAGAACATCCACGTCGAGAACGCCATGGTCCGGGACGTGGTCACCTTGGAAGATCACCTGACGGCGGAGGAGGCCATCCTACGCATCCGGGACCTTGAGTTCACGGGATTTCCCATGGTGGATCGCGAGCAACAGTTGACCGGAATGATCAGCATCTGGGACCTGAAGCAGGCGATGGCGCAAGGGAACCAAACGACCGCCATCAAGGAGATCGGCACGACGACTTACGTCGCCCACGCCCACCCGGATCAGACCCTCGATGTTGTTCTCCATAAGCTGGGGTCCCGGGACATCTCGCGCCTGGCCGTCGTCAACCGGGTGAATCCGACGATCATCGAGGGGATCATCACGGCGGAAGACGTGATGGAGGCCTTCGGCGTCCACAAAGACATCCACGAGGAAGGGGACGTGGCCGACCCGGTCGAGCCGCCGGCCCCTCATTCAGTCCCCCGGGGGCTTGAGGAAAATCAGTAACGACGCTTGGTCCAGCCGCTGAAGGATTTGAGTTATCGTGTCTTCCCTCCAGATTTGATGACAAAGGCGATGGAAGCGGGCGTCGCTCCGGCTCCTCCGGAAAAAAACGTCCGGGCCGAGTCGCCCGCTACACCAAGGTGACACCCAAAGCGTAAGCGTAAATGGTCAGACCTAGGTTCACGATGGTTCCCGTATGAAGCCGCCGCAGGGTCCGAAGCTGATCCTCCATGGGCATTTCGAACTCCCGCAGCTCCAGGGGTGCGTTCGCTCTTGTCAATTTCAGGCCCACCCCGAAGAACATGTGGGAGCTATACAACGCAATCAAGAAGAAGATCAGGAGCTTCTGGCCGAGGCTGTGGAACATGACTTCAAAGAATTCCACCCCGATGCGAATCTTGAGCTCGGTGATCAGCATCGCGCCCGTCATCAAAATCACGCCCAAGAGTACGAGAATGAAAGGGTGGTAGATGACAAGCACCCGGGAGAACCGGCCCATGCACCTTTCGGGAGGCAGCCGCCGTACGAGGGGTGTCCAGATTGCCATGCAAAGCAGGCAAGCAGAATAAATCGTCGCCGTCCAATAATGAATTTGCGCGAGCATCCTGATTTCCTTGTCGTTGAATATCTGCCAGAGGATTCTGAAACTCCGTTACATCGAGTTTAGCCCAGTAGGATTCCCAGAGAAAGGGGTCGGAACCGTTTCAGGTCGAGACTTTGCGCCCCCCGGCGGGCCGATGCCTCACGAACCGGGCGTTTATCGCACCCATGACTCGTCTTCTTGACAGACCCCGAGGCTTCCGATACGGTCTCAATAGCCGAACGAAATTTCACCCATCCCCTATCGCGGGGAATTCCCGAAGCATCATGAACAATGCTCCCAATGACGCGGTCGCCTGGGCGGATGGGGCGATTCTGGATTCATCCCCCGAGTTGATCGACCTTGCGGCCGAACTCGTCAGGATCCCCAGTGAAAATCCGCCGGGGGACACCCGAGAGGTCTGTGATTTCTGCGAAGACTGGCTTCGCGGCCGGGGGGTCGATGTTCGCCGAATCGCCGCGGATCCCTCGATGCCGAACCTCATCGCGCCGGTGGCGGGGGGGGGAGGGGGCGGGGGGGGGCGGCCGGGCCGGAGGCTGGTCCTGAACGCGCACATCGACACGTTCCCGGCCGGCGACGCCCGCTTATGGAAACACCCGCCCTTTGGCGGCGAAATCGAAGGCGGCAGGCTCTACGGCCGGGGAGCCGTCGATATGAAGGGGAGCGTGGCGGCGTTGTTGCTCATCACCGCTCTGGCGGCCAAAAACCCGGAAAAGTTCAGCGGGGAGTTGGTGCTGACGCTTGCCTCCGACGAGGAAACAATGGGCGAGAAAGGCTCCGCCCACCTGTTGGCCGAAGCCCCCGAGGCGCGGGGCGATGTCATGCTCAGCCCGGAGAACAGCGGGCCGCGCACGCTCTGCTTCGGCCAAAAGGGGCTTTTCTGGGTTCGGGTGGCCGCAAGGGGGCGGGGGGCTCACGGGGCCTTCGTCCACAGAGGAAAGAGCGCGGTCGATGCGCTCCTTGTTGTTCTGGCGGAGGTGCGCAGGCGCCTCGGAATGATCGGGCCGGTTCTTCCGCTGGAGCTCGAGCATTATTTCGAAGCCGCCCGGGAAGACCCTCGAAACTTATGGGTAGAGGAAGACCGGGAAATTCTGAGGGCCGTTACGGCCAACGTGGGTAAGATATCGGGGGGAGACAAAGTCAACCTCGTGGCGGAGGCGTGCGCCGCGGAATTGGATATCCGGGTTCCGCCGGGATTGCCGACGGACCGCGTCCGAAATATCCTGGACGAAGTCTTGGCCGCCCATCCCGATGTCGAATGGGAGGAGTTGAGGGCGTTCGATTCGACCGTCTCGGAGCCGGACTCGCCGCTGTTCCGGGTCCTTCGGGACGAGATCGAGCGCGTCATGGGCGAGGAGCCGGTGCTGGCGCTTCGCATTGGAGCGACGGACGCGAGGCTTTTCCGGGCGGCGGGAGTTCCCTCGGCCACGTATGGGCCGACGGGGCGCAACATTGGAGGTCCCGATGAATACGTGGACCTGGAAGAGTTGGCTCAGGTCGCCAGGGTTCTCGCGCGAACTGTATTTTCGTTTCTTGACGGACGCTGATTGAATGGCGCTCAAACCGGAAAAAAGGGGAGAGGGGGGGTGGCCGGCGTTTTCATGAGGGACGGAACCCTCAGCAGAGGGAAGGCTATCGCCCATGCCACATGCCCTCGCGCGGAATACCGGTCCACGGAAACCCTGTAAATCATGCCTCCACGAATTCTCTCTTTGCACTGCGCCGTTCCGGATCGCGTATATCGTCAGCAGGATGTTTATCAGGATTTTTTCGCCTCGCATTTCAAGGAAAACCCGAAAGCAGAAGAAATCTTCAAGAATTCCCGCATCCAGAAGAGACACGCCGCTCTGGACATGAATTTCTACCGCCGGGAGCGAAGCATCGAGGAGCGCAACCGCTTGTACGTGGACGCCGCCCTGCGCCTGGGGGAGGAGGCCATTGTCTCCTGCCTCCGGGAGATCCAGGCAAAGCCGGCGGAGCTGGACGATTTCATCGTTGTGTCCTGCACCGGATACTCCAATCCCGGGATCGAGATCCTCTTGGCAAAGCGGCTGGGGATGCGGGAGAACATTCGCCGGACCGCCATCGGCGGGATGGGTTGTTATGCGGCTTTTCCCGGCTTGGCCCGGGGTTCTGAATCGCTGGCGGCGCGTCCCGAGGGGCGGGTCCTCCTCCTGTCGGTCGAGATTTGCTCGGCGACGCTCCAGAAGGACAGTTCGACCGAAAACGTCGTTGCCAGCGCCCTGTTCGGAGACGGCGCGGCGGCCCTCATTCTGGGCGACGGATTTCCATCCGAGTCTAATCCTTCCCGCCGCTTCCCCAGGTTGATTGATTTCGAGACCCAAACCATTTACCGAACCGTCGATGACATGGGGTTTTTCATCACCTCGACGGGGTTCGCCATCCATCTATCGGCTCGTGTGCCCGTGTTCATCCGGCAGAACGTCGCCGCCGTCTTGGAAAGGCTGATGACGCGGAACGGGCTCCAGCGGGAAGATGTGACGTTCTGGATCATCCACCCCGGCGGGGCCAAGATTCTCGATTACGTCCAGGAGGTGATGAGCCTGAGCGATTCGGAGATGCGGTTTTCCTGGGAGGTCCTTTCCGAATTCGGAAACATGAGCTCGCCGACCGTGATGTTCATCTTGGATCGCGTCATCGGGCGTGGCGACCCGCAGCCCGGCGATTACGGGGTGATGATGGGATTCGGCCCCGGGCTGACGATTGAGTCCTGCTTGGTCAGGTGGTGACGCGGGGCCGGGGGGGGGGGGGGAAGGATGTTCTTTTTGGAAGTCACGAAGAGCGACGAACCCTCACTCAACTGTCGAGCTCGACGATGTAGTCCTTGATCCGATTTCGATCCTTGGCTTTCGGCTCAAGCTCGAGATAACGCCGGAACGCTTTCTTCGCCTCTTCCTTGTTCCCCTTTTTATAGTGCAGAAGGCCTATCGCCCGGTAAGGCGCGGCCAGTTGCGGGTCCAGCTTCACCGCCTTGCGGTATCGGGCGAGCGCCCGCTTCTCTCCTTCCGAGGACTTGTCGGACAGGCGGTGGATTTCCCCGTAATAGTAGTGCGCGATGGGGTCGTTGGGTGTGAATGCCAGGACTTTGTCCAGCGCCGCGCGGGCGACGTTGAACCGCCCGGCGTGGAGGTCCGCCAGGGCGTTTTCCCGGATGATCACCCGGCGGCGGAGATGAAAGTCCCTGGAATCCTTGATTCTTCCCGTCTCCTTCGCGACGCGCGCATAGCGGCCCGCCAAAAGGGACTTGTAGTTGGAGATTCGATCGCTGTTGCGCGGATGGCTGCCGAAGAAGAAGTTTTCCGCGGCCGTGCTGTCGCCGTAGGTCTTCTGGAAGAGCTCGAAGACCTTCGGCGCTTCGTTGATGTCATATCCGGCCTGGGCCAGGAGCTTCAGGCCGCCGGCGTCCGCTTCGCCCTCCAACCCGCGGCTGTAGCCGTTGATTGAGGCCATGATTGCCAGGGGAAGACCCAGCCCCACGAGAATCCGGGCCGTATTGTTCAACAGGCTTGCCCCGACGAGGTCCCCCTGCTCCAACCTTCTGCCCGTGAGGTACGCGATGAGAATGCTCAGGGCGATGATCCCGCCGATGTACCACCACCGTTTGTTCCGCTGGTCCCGGACGGACCGTACGGCGTGGCGGTTGATGGAATGGGTCATTTCATGGGCCAGGACGGCCGAAAGCTGCGCTTCGTTCTCCACACGGGCGATCAGTCCCGAGTGGACGTAGATCTTCCCGTTGGGATAAGCGAAGGCGTTCAGGGCCGTGTCCTGAATGACCTTGAACTGGAAGGTCAGGCGCTCCGAACCCTTTAAGGATTGCGGGGTGAGCCGGCGGCCGATGTCGTTCAGATATTCCTCGAGGAGGGGATCGCTCACGATTTTATGGCTCTTGTCCAGCTTGCGCTGTTCTTCCGCGCTCCTTTCCCAGATCCGGTTTTCATCGGATTCAAGCGGTTGTTTTGTATTGAGAGACAGGGGAGGGAGATCGGTTGTCGCGCACGTGACAATGAAGATGGGGAGGAGAAGATAAGCCACCCATCTGGAAATTCGCTGAATGGCCTTCATCTTGAAGTCCCTCCAGACTTCGCGGACTGGAAGTCCCGTCCTTTCCGGTTTACGATTAAATTTCTAAATTCAACGAACACAAAAAATTCCACTCGGACAACCGGATTTCGCTCCCGCCTCACCGGACGGTCATGTCGGTCTCCGTCACCTCACCCTCGAATATGTATCCCGAGCCCTCCAGGGCGCCCGTGTTCGTATAACAACCGCAGACCTCCAATTCCTCCCCCGGGTCCAGGGGCCGCATCCAGTGAACGGTGTCCTTGGAAATAAAATGGACGTCCCCGGCCTTGACCTCGATCTCCCGGTCCTGCGCTCCGGAAGCGCCCCGTCCCCGGATGACGTAGATCACCTCGTCGGACCGGGTGTAACGGTGCTTGAAGTGCCGCGACCCCGGTTTGAAGACGGTTCGCCAAAAGCAGACCTCCTTCGACCCCGACCGGCTTTCCTCGACGACAAAGCGGATGTCCATCCGGTTCCATCCGTCTTCGGTTTTCACAGGGGCGGGTTCCACTTCGTTGACGTTTACGACGTAGTGCGACATGGAAATTCCTCCCTGAATCAACTTCTATTCAATGCGCATGCCAAATAAAAAGGGGACGCCTTCCTCCCGCCTTTTTTGGTTAACCTATTATGGTTCAAAGGGTTCAATCCGAGATCCGGGTTGTGGGGTGCGGAAGGGTCCGCTTACTTTGTTTACATCCCGTGGACCGCCCCTGGGTTATTGGACACTCGGGTGAGGGTATTCGACCTCATGCGGCCTCCGCAACTTGAGCGAGTTTTTCCTGCCTTGCCTGGGCCGGCGTTCGGTAGCCGTAGCCCTCGAGAATCCAATGATGGTTGTACAGGTTCTTGAACTCAAGCAGCGCCCACCGCAGTTCCTCTACGGTGGCGAAAGAGCGCACCCACAGGAGATTCTCCTTCAAGATGCGGATAAACCACTCACAGTAGCCATTTCCCTCGGGCGCCCGCACGAAGCTGGGCGAACTGGTCATGCCCAGGTAGGCGATCTCCCGCTGAAAGTCATCGGACAGATAGGCGGGGCCGTGGTCGTGACGAACTTTAAGCCCCTCGGCGACGTCCGCCTCCAAGCCGGCGAAGCGCTCGGCGACCCCCTGCCGGATCGGCTCCAGGGCCTCGAAGCGGTTGCCGCTCTTGGCCGCATGGATCCCCACGCAGTCCACCGAGCAGTGATCCACCGCCACGAACACCGAGGCCACCCCCTCCTCGGTGGTCACCGTCGTCGTCATGTCCGTGCCCCACATTCGGTCGGGCCGCTCGGTGCGGATGGTCCCGTTGTGGGCCTTGGGACCTCGGGGTTTGCCCACCCGGTGGGGGGCCTGAAGCCCCGCCTCCCGCATCAGGCGACGCATCCGCTCCTTGCTGGTGCGGATGCCCGCGAAGCGCAGCCTCGCCCACACCTTGCGGTAGCCCTCGCCATGGAAGGGAGAGTCCTCCAGGACCTGCCGGATGTGGCCGAGGAGTTCCGCATCGGTGCACGGGCCCACAGGGCCGCGCTTATTGGGCGTGGGGCGTTCATGAACGGGGACCGCCTCTCGCCGCCGTTGCGCGTAGACCGTGGAGCGCGCCAAGCCCCAAAGGGCGCACACCCGCTTCAGGCCGTAGGCTCTGCCCGTGGAGGTGAAGCGGGCCTGACTCATCGCCTCCACCTCCTGCCGGCTAAAGGGCGGCCGGCCTCCAGGCGGTCGATCTTCTCCCGCAGGACCTCGCCCTCCATCGTGAGTTCGCCCACCTTGGCCTTGAGCCGGGCGTTCTCCTCGTCCCGCTCATCCGCCGGGCGGGCTTTGAGCGCCGCCTCGCCCCCGCGAAGGAACGCCTCGCGCCAGGCGGAAAGCCGAGCCGCTGTCGTGCCCAACTCGCGGCAGAGCGTCTCCAGGCTCTCGCCCCGCAAAAGACGCAGGACCGCCTCCCGCTTGCGCCTGGCAGGAGAACCGACCCCGCTCACTGCCGATGCCCTGGGGCCTTGGCTCCGTTCGCCCTGCGGGCGCCCTCCGCCAAAGCCCCCTCTTGCTTTTGTTCGTTCATCGCGACACCCCTTTCTCCATGAATCATGGATCAATCGAGTGTCCAACAAAACCCTAGAGCGGGGGACCCGCGCCTTCATGGAGCGAGGTCGATTACAGCCCGTAGCGTTTTCCCCTCGCCTTTCTCGACATGCTCGAATCCCTTCTGGATCTCGTCAAGGGGAAAGTGGTCCGTGATGGTCGGCCGCAGGTCGATGCGGCCTTGGGAGACGAGGGCGATGGCCGTTTCGAAGTCTTCCGGCATCCCCGCCCGGCAGCCGACAACGGTCAAATCCTTGAAGTAGAATTCCTGAACGGGGATGTCATTCACTGTCTTCGGGCCGATTCCGAACTGGAGGATCGTCCCTGCCGGGCGGACCATTTCGAAGGATTGCCGGATGCTCTCCGGCGCGCCCGCGGACTCGATGACGATGTCGGCGCCGCGGCCGTCGGTCAGCCGGAGGACCTCCTCCACCGGGTTCTTCTCCCGGGCGCAAATCGTATCCGTTGCTCCCAACCCCTTCGCCAGGTCCAGCTTCCAGGGGCTTCGGGCGACGGCGATGACCGGGCCGGCGCCGCTGTGCCGGGCCAGTTGGGTGTGGAGGAGACCCGTGACCCCTTGACCGAGGACGACCACGGACTTGCCCGTCAGATGGGGTAGTTTTCTTTGTCCGTAAACGACGGTGTAGAGGGCGATGAAGTTGGTGCCGGCGTCGAAGTCGATGGTGTCCGGAAATCCGTAAGCCAGATTTTCGTGAACCACGACGTAATCCGAATACGTGCCCGACACCTCGCGGCCCCTCAGACCGCCCCTCTCACAAAGATGCTCAAGCCCCCGCCGGCAGTAATGGCACTTGCCGCAAAATTCCGTCGGGTTCAGGACCACACGGTCCCCGGACCGGAACTTCACGACCCCGGCGCCGACCTCCTCCACCACGCCGGTGGCTTCATGCCCTCCGACGATGGGCAGACTGAGACCGGGCTGCTTGCCGGCCCATATCGCCAGGTCCGTTCCGCAGATGGCGCTGGAATGAATCCGGATCCGGAGGTCTTCAGACCCCAAGGCCGAGGGTTCTTTCTCGCCCAGCTCATACCGATGAATTTCCGTGAGAAAGGCAGCCCGCATGTTTCCACTTTCGTCCATTCGCCCGGGTGGTGATCAGCCTTTTCCGGCAAGGTCCTTGAACTCTTCCATCGAGAGAAGCCGGTGGAGCTCCATGGCCTTCTCTTTCACGTCCATGAGGAGCGCCATCTTCTCCTCGTCGCTGGCCTGCAATCCCAGGCGCTCTATCAGAATGCCGATCGTGTCGATCCCGCTCCCTTTGCCGATCACAATGTCCGGCTCTTTCAGGCCCACCATCTCGGCCAGAAACGGGGTGAGCTCCAGCTCGTTCTCTTTGCCGCAGTTCTTGAACCAGCTTACGATGATGCCCGACTCGATTTGGTAGAGGAGGTCCCCGACGATGGACCGGTTGGTCGGGATGTTCAGGCCGCCGATCTCCCGGACCAGGTTGGAGAGCTCGACCATCTTCTCGGTCTTGAGGCCGACATCGATGTCGTACATGCATTTGAGGGCCATGACCACGTCTTCGTACGCGGCGTTGCCGGCCCGCTCCCCGATTCCCGTCACGGTGGTGTGGGCCACCGAGCAGCCCGAGGCGAGTCCCAGGATCGTGTTGGCCGGTCCGCACCCGAAGTCGTCATGGAAGTGGGTTTCGAGCGGTTTGTCGATGCGCTCGCGGATCTTCTTGATGAAGTACGGAATGGCGTGCGGGCTGGTCCCGCCGAACGTATCCACCACCGCCAGAGCGTCCATGTGACCCTCGTCGGCAACGCGGACCACCATGTCCAGCAGCCAGTTGAGATCGGCGCGTGTCGCGTCGATGGGGAACCAAACGGTGTACAGGCCCTCCTCTTTAGCCGCCTGCGTCGCTGTAATGGACAGGTCGATGGCCCGCTCCGCCGGCCACTTGTAAGCATGCTCGATGATATGATCGCTGGACGGAATCTCGATGACGACGCCGTGGACGCCGCAATCAGCGGCCCGTTTCACGTCATCCACCATGCAGCGGGAGAACGCGAAAATCTCACATGGCAGGTCCAGTTTCACGATGTCCCGGATGGCCTGCTCGTCCTGCTTGGACACGACGGGCATGCCGGCCTCGATTCGGTGAACGCCGACCTCGGCCAGTTTTTCCGCGATGCGGACCTTGTCGTCGCGGGTGAAGACCAGGCCGCACTGCTGCTCTCCGTCCCGGAGGGTGACGTCGTGGATCTCGATTTTGTCGGGAAAATTGAGGCCCGCCGTGACTTCATCGGCGAAGTTCATCGGGCTGGTGAACCATTGATCGGATTTCCATGGAGTGGACATTCTTACTGGCTCCTTGATTTCAAGTAAGAGGCCGGCCACGGGACGCCCCGCGGCCCCTCAGGCTTCTCGATGACTGACAGAATTTCGCTCATGACGAGGAATCGAGAAAACGCAAGCTTCGTGTAATCCCAATTATAGAATCAGGACAGGACGGCGACAAGGGGATGTATGGGTTCAAGACAGATGAGATACCGGAGCCGTTTTCCGGCCGCCTTGGGTCTTTCCCCGAAAAGAATGAATAAGCAATTTAAGTGTTGCCAGTTCGGAATTCGGGTGATAAGCTTTAAGGATGGAAAATGAATTGACTGGTTGGTTATTGGGTCGCGGAGGAACCGGTGCGGGGGTGTGTCCCTTACCCCGCTCGTGCATGTGTAGCGAATAAACGCTTTCGATTCCGGATTTTCTCAGAATCGATCCTCTGTCTCTCCAATCTAAACAGAATTGAGCGGAGTAAGCGTTCGGCGGATTGGCCGAACACCTTTTGTTGGGTTTTCTGAAGGGGCTCGAAATGGCGAAAACATATAATGAGCTGATGGCGGACGCGCGCGGATCCATTCCCGAGCTCACGCCGGAGGACGCGCAGGCGAAAATGGGCAATGGCGAAGGTCCGGTATTGCTGGACGTTCGTGAAAAGGACGAGGTCCGGCAGGGCTACATCGACGGCGCCGTATCCATCCCGCGCGGTTTTCTTGAAATCCAGGTGGAAGGGACCCTGACGGACAAGGACCGGCCGGTGATCGTCTACTGCGCCGGGGGAGTCCGCTCCCTTCTGGCGGCTCGGACCTTGAAGGACATGGGCTACGATGAAGTCTTCTCCATGGCGGAAGGGTTCAACGGCTGGAAAGACCGCGGCCTTCCATTCACCAAAGACTTTGAGCTGAGCACCTCACAGCTTGAGCGGTATAGCCGCCACTTCACGCTTCCGGAAGTGGGAGAAAAGGGACAGGGCAAGCTTCTCCAGTCCAAGGTTCTTCTTCTCGGGGCGGGCGGTTTGGGCTCCCCCACCGCTCTATACCTGGCGGCGGCCGGAATTGGGACCCTGGGCATCGTGGACTTCGACGTTGTGGACCGCAGCAATCTCCAGCGCCAGATTCTTCACCGCGACGCGGATGTCGGCATGCCCAAGACGGAGTCCGCCAAGCAGACGATCAACGGCCTGAACCCGGACGTCAATGTGGTGACCTATCAGGAACGCCTTTCGTCCGAGAACATCATGGAAATCATCGAGGGCTATGATCTCATTGTCGACGGATGCGACAACTTCCCGACCCGGTATCTGGTGAACGACGCGTGCGTCTTCCAGGGCAAGCCCAACGTTCACGGGAGCATCTTCCAATTCGAGGGCCAGGTGACGGTGTTCGACACCCAGTCCGGCGGACCTTGCTACCGGTGCCTGTATCCCGCGCCGCCGCCTCCGGGAATGGCCCCGAGCTGCGCCGAGGCCGGCGTCCTCGGCGTCCTGCCGGGGATCGTGGGGGTTCTTCAGGCCATCGAGACCATCAAGATCATCCTGGGAAAGGGTGAATCCCTGGTCGGCCGGCTGATCCTCTATGACGCCCTGGCGACGAAGTTCCGGGAGATGAAGCTGCGGCGGGACCCCGGCTGCCCGGTCTGCGGAGACAATCCGGAGATCACCGGGTTGATCGACTACGATCAGTTCTGCGCGGGCGTTCCGGCGGCGGGCTGATCGACGCGCTTCCGGGCTGGAACCGAACCAAAAAAGGGCGGGCGACCTCCGGGCCGCCCGCCCTTTTCCTGTTTCAGCGCGTGGTGGATTGCGACTAACGCTCAATCACCCAGTTATCGATCATTTTTGCGTTGGATTTGCGGAACAGGTTAAAGACGGGGCAGCGCTTGAAATACTCCTTCTTCAGATTCTCAATCTCCTCGTCCGAGGCGGAGGTTTTCAAGGTGATGTCGGATCTCACTTCGGTCGGACCCGATTCATAGCCTTCCTGGCCGGCGATCGCCCGGGGGCTGTAGAACCCTTCGGCCCGGACTTTCATGGAGTCGATCTGAATGCCCAGGTCCTTGGCGACGCGCTCGATGATCACCGAGGTGCACCCCGCCAAGGAGGTAAACAGATAGCCCATCGGCGAGGGCCCTTCGTCGCTGCCGCCGAGGGCCTTGGGCTCGTCCACGATGACGGTGTGGCCGGATTTGGTGGTAACGACGGATTTCTGGTGTCCCTGCCAGTCCGCCTCCGCCCAGTTGGAAGTGATCTCGGGTAGCTCTTTGGGTCGAATCGCCATCATTGCGTCTCCTTAATGTTTTCATCCCGCCCGTTGGTCGAGACGGAGAATCCAGCCGCAATCGCCGGAATTTTACTTCGGCGGAAGGAAACCCATCAATCGATTCCGGGATTTCGCAAGCCACACCCTTAGCATACACCGCCCCGGCCCTCAAAGCGGATCGAGCCTCAGAACAGCCAGACTGGAAAGCACCGTGATCACCCCCAAACCGGCGATGCCCGCCTGAAAGCTGTACACGTCCGCGATGGCGCCCAGCACCCAAGGCGTCACCCCGAAACCCAGCGCTGTTCCCACACCGATGACCAGTCCTACAGCCGCCCCCCGGACGCTTTCCGCCGTTATCCGGGCTATGAGGATAAACCCCACCGGGAAGAACATCAGGTTGATAAACGATTCCAGGAAAACCCAGACGCTCACACCGATGTTCTCCGGCCAGAGGGCGATCCCGATTTGTGCAACCCCGGTGAGGGCCATGATCCAACCCAGAAGGCTGCGACAGGTGAAGCGTTCCGTCAAATAGCCGGCATAGATGGCGCCGATTATGTTGGCCCCGCGTCCCGCGGCGAAGATCGGGTTGGCAACGGCCAGGTCCATACCCCTTTCCTCGACCAGATAGACCGGCGTAAGAAATCCCAGACCGGCTCCGGCCGCCGAAGCCAGTGTCCACAGGATGCCCAACGTGATCATGTTGGGATCCCGGATCACCGCCGCGATACTCCCTTGCGGCTTGCCCGCGGGGGGATCTTCAACCGGGGCGGATCTCTGGAACATCAGCATGACGAAGGCTGAAATCGCCGCCATCGCCCAAAACAGGTAGCGCCAAGGGAGCATGGACAAAACGGCGATGGCGAGCATCGGCGCGAAGAACTGGCCGGTCGGAGCGGCGGAGTTGAAGATGGAGAGGCTCTGGGTCCATTGCTCCTTCCCGTAAGCCGTTGTGATCAGAGGGATGGCCGATGGAAGGATGGTTCCCGTCGCCAGGCCGATGCAAAACGCGAATGCCGATATCGCCCTCAGACCGGTCGCCCATCGCATCAGGAAAAGGGTGAGGGTCAGGCCGGCCAGCGAGATTTTCAGCGTCCGGCGGTATCCCGGGACCCGGCTCCAGAACGGAACGGTGAGGAGCGCTCCGCAGTATCCCAGGGTCAAATAGGTGAAGATTTGCCCGGCCTGTGCGTGCGAGATCCCCAGTTCCTCCTTAATGAGGGGGAGGACCGGGGGGATGACCATCCGCGAGGCATGGGCCACGAACCACAAGAGCCACGCGGTGATGAGAAACGAGGGACGCATCAGAAAACCCGCAAGTCGGTGAGGTCCGTAAGGGTGCGCTCGGTCGGCAAGTCTCCGGCCGCCGGGTTGGGGTCAAGAGACGAAATCCAAGGGAGCCTTCTTCCGGGCTTCCTTATACCCGCTCGATGCGCAGGACGCACAGGCTGGACAGCATGACCATGGCGCCCAACACGGAGATGCCCGCCTGAAAGCTCCATGCGTCGGCCGCCGCTCCCAGGAGCCACGGCGTCACACCGATCCCGAATCCGGCTCCCGCGCCGATGACGATCCCGGTGGCCGCGCCCCGGACGCCCGACGCCGTGACCCGGGCGATGAGGATCAGGCCCACCGGGAAGAACATGTTGACCACTCCCCCCTCGATGATGACCCAAACCCCCACTCCGACGTTTCCCGGCCAAAGGGCGACGCCGATCAGGGAGACGCCCGCCAGGGCGAGGACCCAACCCAGGATAGTCCGGCAGGGAAACCTATCGGTCAGCAAGCCCGCGGCCACCGCGCAGGGGATGGCGATTCCCCGACCGGCCGCGAATACCTGGTTCGCCACGCTCAGCTCCAGGCCCCGCTCCTTCACCAGATAGACCGGGATGAGAAAGGCCGCGCCGAGCGCCGCCCCGGAGGCCAGGACCCAGAGGCATCCCAACGTGACCAGGCTGCGGTTGCGGATAACGGCCATGATGCTCCCGCCCGCCCGCTCGGCCTTGGGTTCTTCCGTGGGGGCGGTCCGCAGAAATATCCACAGGACCAAAACAGACAGGGCCGACATCGCCCAGAACATGTAGCGCCACGGGAACATCGCCAGCATGACAACGGCGAGGACCGGCGCGAGGAATTGACCCGATGGGGCCGCCGAATCGAAGATGGCGATGCTCTTTCCCCAAACCTCCCGACCGTACGCGGCTGTGATGAGGGGGATGGCCGATGGCAGGATCGTCCCCGAAGCCAGGCCGATGAAAAACGCGAGCGTTGATATGGTGGCCTCCCCGTTCGCCCAACGCATCAGGAAGAGCACGATGGTCAGCGTGATCAGACTGACTTGCAGCGTCCGCCGATACCCGAGGAGCCGGCTCCAAAATGGGACGCTGAAGAGCGCGCCGCAATATCCAATGGAAAGAAAGACAAAGATTTGACCGGCCTGGGCGTGAGAGATCCCCAGGTCATCCTCGATGAGCGGAAGGACGGGGGCCAGGGCCATCCGCGAGGCGTGCGACAGAAGCCACATGAGCCAGGCGGTGAAGAGAAAGGTGTGGCGCATGACAAAAGATCCCCGAGACGCGAGCTCATCCGGCCGGGTGAACCTGAACCGGCCTCATCCCGCGATCTCCGGCCGTTTCAGGGTGAACGGAGAATGCCCGCCGCCTCCCCGGATTTGGGCCGGACCGAACCCGACGGCCGGCTGAATGTCTTCTCGGAACGCTTTGTCTATCTCAGTGAGATACAGGCATGCATTGGAATTCAGCGACCAGACGGCGGTTGCTTGACAGGGATTCGCCCGTCCATTCGTCGAAGGGGCGGAGGCGTCAAGATTCGTTCATCATGTCTTCCCGGTCGTAGAGGGATTCCAACTCGTAGCCGGCCTCGGCCAGCTTTTCCTTTCCCCCCTCGCACCGGTCTACAACGACCAGGACCCGGACAACCACCAGTCCCTCCGCCTCCGCCCTGAGAATGGCATGAAGAATGGAGCCGCCCGTTGTCATGACGTCTTCCAGGATTGCCACCTTCATCCCTTCCCGAAGGTTGTTTTTCCCCTCGATCCAGGCGCTCGTCCCATGAAACTTGGGTTCTTTACGGACGATGAAAGCGGGCATCGGCTCGCCCCGCTGCTGGCTGATCAGCGCCGTCGCCGTCACCAAAGGATCGGCGCCCATGGTCGGTCCGCCCACGGCTTCGATCCCGCCCCCTTTCAATCGATCAAAGATCAACTCTCCCACGAGCACCAAGCCCAGGGGATTCAGCGTCGCCTGTTTTCCATCAATGTACCAATCGCTCTTCTGGCCGGAGGTCAGTACGACCTCCCGTTTTTCGAAGGCCTTTTCCTTGAGAATCCTGCGCAGCGTTTCGCGATCTTGTTCGGTTGCCATGTTATCCCATCCATTGATAATCGCGTTCCCTCAGGCTCCGCCGCCCACAAACCCCTCCAGAGTCCCTGAAACGTCCGTTTTTCGATCGAGGAAAATCCCCTCCCCCTCCCCCCCTCCGCGGGATGATGCGTAAGCAGGACAAAGGGGGCGGTCCGCTTCAAACCGCCGGGAACGGCGGCCAAGCGAACGGAGTCCCGTATTCTAACCAGAGGCCGGCTTTGCGGGGTGGACTTGAGGAGGACGCATCAAGCGGCCTCTTCCCTGGAGTCGGGGCGCTCTTCCAGAGAGAGCAAGCAACGCGCTGAATCGAGAAATTCCTTGGGGACGAAGACGCGCACCTCTCCCAACTCGTTGGACGTGATCCCGTACAGGGAACCCACCGACTCGTAGCGCAGGGCCACGGGGATCCCTTCGCTTTCCAACCGCGATCGAAGAATCGCCGCCTCCATTTGCCCTGGAACGATGCTCAGGAGCAATGCCCAATCCTTCTCGAATTCCCACATTTTGAATTCTCCGCTTTCCATCTGGTGGCGGGAATTTGAGCGGGTTCTATTTTCCCGGGGGGCGCGGGACCGGGGCGGCCTCATCTTTGGGGCCAATGGTGATCTCTACATCCGTGGTCAACGTGCTGCTGCTCACGCGGATTAGGGCGCTCCAGCCCTCTTTGTCGAAATTCATCAAAACAATCCCTTTGGCCTCAATCGCGTTGATCAACCTCCAGGCATGTTTGGGCATTTCCGCTTTAAAGAATTCCACGACTTCCGTGACCGAGTCGCTCCCGTGGTAAACCAGGATTCCGGCCTTGAGGCTCCGGGTCTCGAAAATGAATGATTCTCTTGAATCGATCTTCAGCTTGGGATGGACCGGGACGTCCTCGAAATGGTATTGAGGAGCGAGCGGCTCCGTGCTTTTTTTCGGACCAAGGGCCGCTGGACACCCAGCCAGGATTAAAGCGACGGACACGGCCGCCAACGTCCGGAACAGCCCTGTCATTTCGCGCTCCTCCATCCAAGTCCCAAAACAAGCCCGGAAAGACCCCCAACACCGGATGATTCTGGCACACAGCGCTTGGGCTTTATGATACATTGGGTGGCCTGGCGTCTTTCGGGTTTCGGGGCTATTTACAGTCTCCGCGGGGTCTGAACGGCAACACTTGAACACCCGACCTGGATTAGCACAAAGTGAGGATAAACCGCAACTCGATAGTTTGCAATGAAGAAAAAGGATAGATCTCCCCGGTGTCCGAACGGTTGAGAAGTGAGTCCTGATCTGAAATCCGGCATGGCGAAGACGCAAAGGGCGGCGCGTAGCGGCCGGGCTCCGCATAGGCATGCAAAGATCCGGCTCGACATCTTCAGCCTCTTCCTTGTCCTGGCCGCCTTTTGGCCCGCTCCCGAAATTGGAATCGCCCAAGCTCCCGAGCGCCCGCCCGCGGAGGGTTCCGTTGCGCCGCGGAAGCCCCCGCGAGGGGACTCGGTCCGCGAAGAGGGTATCGCCAAACCTTCTCGCCGGACGCCCGCCGCGCCTTTGCACACGATTGTTATCGACCCGGGACATGGGGGACGGGACAATGGCATCCGTGGCGCCGGCGGCCTGCTTGAGAAAGATGTCGTTTTCACCGTGGCTCGCAAGTTGAGCGTCCTGATTCGAGGGCGAACGGGGATTCGAGTGGTCCTGACCCGCACGGCTGACTACACCCTGCCGCTGCTTGAGCGCACGGCCATCGCCAACCACTCGAAAGGCCAACTCCTGATCAGCCTCCATGCCGAAGGGTCCTTCCGCCGGGAAGATGAAGGGTTTCGGGTGTTCATCCTGGGGCCCGCCGGCGCGATGGGGACCGGCAAGCTGTCACCGGCGGAAGTGGTTGGGTTGAAAGCCATACGCTGGGACGTCGCGCAATCGCCCCACCTGAGCGACAGCGGAAGATTCGCCCGGCTGATTGTTGACGCCTTGAAACGGGAAACGGAATTGAGAGGAACATCGGTGCAAGAGGCACAGCTCCTGGTCTTGAAAGGGGCGCAGATGCCGGCGGTCCTCGTCAGCATCGCCCATCTCAAAAATCCCCGGGAAGAATCGCTCCTGGAAAACGACGACTTCCTGGTCAAGGTGTCGCGGAGCTTGTTCAAGGCTTTGATGAATTTCATCGGGGGACAGGACGCCTCCAGCTGAACACTCGAGGAAGAGGGGAGGGGCCTGGTCGTTGCGTTGGTTCTTGCCGGTTCTGGTCGTCTTGGGCATCGGAGCGGGTGTCCTGTTTTTCAATGCCGAGCGATTTAGAGCCGTGCCCGACAAGGCGCAGCCCCCCGACTCCCCCGCCCGCCCGGCCGGTGAGCCTTCCGCTTCCGCGCGATCGCCGGGTTCGCCGCTTCCCGCACCCACCCCGGGAACCGGGAATGTTCCGTCAAATCGAAAGCGCTTCGCCCTCATGTTCGCGGAGCCCGATGGAAGGGGTCTGCGTCCCGAGCCGCGAGTCCTCCCCCGCCCTTCCACGCTTCGCGCGTCCATTCGGCAACTCTTGGAAGCGTTGATCGAGGGCTCTCGGACAGGGCTTGGGGAGACCCTTCCACGCTCTACCAGGGTTCTGGAAATCTTCCTGGATGGCCAAGGAACGGTTTACGTGGACTTCAGCAAGGAAATTTCCACGGACCACCCGGGGGGGGTGTGGGCGGAAGTCGCGACGGTGGCCTCGGTCGTTCAGACATTGACCGTGAACTTTGAATCCATCCGGAAGGTGGCCTTTTTGATGGAAGGAAAGACCGTGGAAACGCTGGCCGGACACGTAGACATTCGAAGGCCCCTCACCCGGCTGGACGCACGCGCCATGCCTGTCGCCGAGGAGGTGCGTTCCCTTTCACCGCGACAGCCGGCGAAACCCTGAATTTCCTAAGGAGTCTTTATGCCCAGGCAATCAACCCGCAGAGCGGACGGACGGCGTCCCGGAGAGATGCGGCCGGTTCGGATCGAGGTTGACCCGATCCCGTATGCGGAAGGATCCGTTGAAATCACCGTGGGCGGCACGCGGGTCCTCTGCGCCGCTACGGTCGAGCCGGGAGTCCCCGCTTGGTTGAAGGGGAAAGAGGAGGGCTGGGTGACCGCCGAGTATGCGATGCTCCCCCGGTCCGCGGGCCGGCGGATTCCGCGGGAGGCGGTCCGGGGGAAGCAGTCCGGGCGGACCCAGGAAATCCAGCGCTTGATCGGCCGTTCCCTGCGCGCGGTCGTGGACCGGGGCGCCTTGGGCGGGCGCACGGTGATCCTGGACTGCGACGTGATTCAAGCGGACGGGGGAACCCGCACGGCGTCCATCACGGGCGCTTACCTGGCGCTCGCGCAGGCGATCAAAAAGCTCACCGAAGCCGGGGAGGTCCCCGACGGTGTGCTTCAGGACAGCGTGGCCGCAACCAGCGTCGGTGTTGTAAACGGGCGGGTCCTGCTCGACCTGGATTACGTGGAAGATTCGGCCGCCGAAGTCGACATAAACGTTGTCATGACCGGCCGGGGCGGAATTATCGAAATCCAGGGGACGGCCGAGGGCGCCCCATTTTCTCCCGAAGAGCTCGACCGACTCTTCAAGCTCGCCGAAAAGGGCATCCGCAGCCTGACCCGTCTCCAGGCCCGGACCCTGAGGGAAAATTCCAAAGGAACCGGAAGGGCTTGAGCCGATCATTCGACGCGAAGCGGCCCGCCCTCCTTCTCGCCACGCAAAACAGACACAAAATCCGGGAAATGGGAGAGATCCTCTCGGACCTCCTGGGCCCGCCTTTCGGAGTTTCCCCCGATCGGGAAAGACCCAACCCGCTTGTCTCTATCCTCGACTTCCCCGGCGTTGTCATCCCGGATGAATCAGGAAACACGTACGCGGAGAACGCCGAGGCGAAGGCCCGCGCGGCGGCCCGGGAAACGGGTCTGATTGCGTTGGCGGATGATTCGGGGCTGGAGGTGGACGCCCTCTCGGGCGCGCCGGGCATCCATTCCGCGAGGTGGCTGGGCGAGATCCCGCAATCCCAAAAAAACCGGCGGATCATCGAAGCCCTGAAAGAGGTTCAACCCGGCGAGCGAACGGCCCGCTTCCATTGCGCCGTCGCCGTATGTAGGCTGGGTCAGGGGCGGGAGGTCGGGGCGATGTGTGTTTTTGAGGCTGCTCTGGCAGGATTCATCTCGGAAAAGGAGTCCGGCGTCGAGGGATTCGGTTACGACCCCATCTTTCTGCCGGAGGAAGAGGGCCGGCCGGGAAGGCGTACGCTGGCCGAAATTCCTCCTGAGGAAAAGAACCGGATCAGCCACCGGGCGCGGGCGTTGCGGCTTGCCGCGGACTTTCTTTCCAGCCTCATTTCCGATGGCTAACCGGGTCCCGCGCCCATTTTGCCAATGGGTGAAACGTAATTAGACATCGTCTTCCCCCTCTCCCCCCCCGCGTCCGCACCGCGATTCCGCCGATTTGAGTGATAGGCAAAATGGCTTTCACTTCACGACGTGAAGTTCCGGCACGCAATCGGTCAGGATTTCGTGTCCGTCATCCGTGATCAAGACGGTCTCGCTGAGGCCCACACCGTACTCTTTGTACTCGAAGACCGCCGGGAGGAGATGAAAAACCATTCCCGGCTGGAGGGTGCGCTTCTCGCCGCCGCGGAGCATCATCGTCCGCGCCTCGCTCCAGTCCGGCGGAAGCGCGATCCCGATGGAATAGCCTGCCTTGTGCCTGAACTTGTCGCCGTACCCGGCGTCGTCGATGACCTTGCGGGCCGCGTGGTCCACCTCCTCGGCCGGAACGCCGGGCTTCATCTTGGCCAGCCCCGCGTCCAGCGAGCGGCGGCACAAGTCGAACAGGTCGTAGAAGAGTTTCGGCGGGTTCCCGATGAACCCGATGCGCATCGTGGCGGCGTGATACCGCTTGATGCTGGCCCCCACCTCGAAGTACACCGCGTTGCCCGCTCTCACGGGGTTCCCTTCGGCCATGGCGTGCGCCATGGTGTGGCGGACGCCCGCGTTGATGAGGGGCGGGAGGCCCGGGTATTCGCTCCCTTTGCTGAAGAGGCCCTGGTAGGCCGCCGCCATCAGGTCGTCCTCCGTCACGCCGCCCCGGAGCGCGGCCAGGGCGTGCCGCATGCCGGTGGAAGCGGCCCGGCCCGCCCGCCGGCTGTATTCCTGTTCGGCCGGGGACTTGATGAGGCGCATGTCCTCGATCAGCAGCGAGGTGTCCACCCACTCCACGTCGGGCAGCCGGTCCTTCAAGGCCTCGTAATCGGCAATCGTCAGATACCAAGCGCTTTTGTCGATCCCGATGCGCCCGCGGTCCCAACCCCGCTCGCGAAGCACCCGGAGGGTGGCGTCGAGATAATGCTCGGTGTCGGGATAGAACTCCAAGTGCGGAACCCAGGAGCTTCCCTGAAGCGGGCTTTTTTCGATCAGGCGCGACAGATGGACGGGATCGCCCTCGGGCGGCACGAGAAAGGCCATGTAGGAGTAGTAACCGATGGTCCGATACCCGGACAGGTAATACGTGTTCTCCAGCGTATGGACCATCATCAGATCCAGGCCTCGGGACGCCATCTCGGACTGAACCCTCCCGAGACGGTTCCGATACTCTTCCAGCGGGAACGGCAGCTCAAATGCTTGCGTCATGTTCAGGGGCTCCCGGATTGCGGGGTTTTATCTTGGGCGGTCACGGGACATAGCCGAAGAACCTCGGCACGGCCATCGCCAAGCCGGGAACGTACGTAATCAGAATGAGGACGCCGATCTCGACCAGGAGAAACGGCCAGATGGCCAGAACGAGCCGCTCCACGCTGATCTTCGCAATCCCTGCCGCGACGAACAGACAGACCCCCAACGGGGGCGTCGCCAATCCGATGATCAGGTTGATGCTCATGATGATCCCGAAAGTCAGGGGATCCACGCCGATACTCACGGCGACGGGAAACAGGACGGGGACCAGGATGATGATGGCCGCGCTCGTGTCCATGACAGCGCCCACGAACAGCAGGAAGACGTTGATCAGAAGCAGGATCAGCCACGGGCTTTGCGTCAAGGACAGGAGAGACTGAGAGAGCTGCTGCGGGATCTGCTCGGACGCCAACAGGTCGGAAAATATCCTGGCCACGCCGACGATGAGCATGATGAAGGCGGTCACGAGACCGCTTCGAAGGAAAATTCCCCCCAAGTCCTGGACCTTCAGCTCCCGAAAGACGAACATTCCCACGAGCAAGGCGTAAAGCGCCGCCACCGCCGCCGACTCGGTGGGCGTCATGATCCCGCCGAAGATCCCGCCCAGAATGATCACCGGCATCAAAAGCGCCAGCAGGGCCTCCTTCAGCCGCGTCAGGAACTCTCTCCCCGTGATTCGTTCCGTCCGGCCCCCATAGCCGCGCCGCCGCGAGATGAAGTAGGCCACGCCCATCAAACCGAACCCGATGAGAATGCCGGGAAGGACACCCGCCAGGAAGAGCCCGCCGATGGAGACGCCCGCGGTGACCCCCAAGATCACCATCGTGATGCTGGGGGGGATGATGGGTCCGATGAGCGAGGAGGAGGCCGTCACGGCCGCGCTGAAGTCGGCCTCGTAGCCCTCTTCTTTCATGGCGGGGATGAGGATGGACCCGATGGCCGCCGTGTCGGCCAGGGCGGAGCCCGTGATCCCGGCGAAGAGCATGCTGGAGACAATGTTGGCATGGGCGAGCCCGCCCCGGATGCGGCCGACGATCGCGCCGGCGAACCGGACCAGGCGCAGGGTGATCCCCCCGCGATTCATGAGCTCGCCGGCCAGGACGAAGAACGGAACCGCCATTAGCGGGAATGAGTCCATCCCGTTGAACATGCTGTTGGGGATCATGATCCAGGGGGCGCCCGGACCGATGACCAGGATCCCGCCGACCGCCGCCAGACCGATGCTGAAGACAACGGGCACGCCGGCCGCCAGCAGGATCAACATCACGAGCAACATGACGCCGCCGACCATCCAGGGTTCTCCTCTCCGCCGGGTGTCAATGGGGTCCACCGCACGACATCACGGAGGCTCAGGCCGTCGGAAATTCAGGCCGATCCGACGTTCCGCCTCCGCGTCCGAGCATCAGCACCAGCAAGTGGTAAATCATCAGCGCGCCCCCCACGGGGATCGCCAGGTTGGGGATGGACATGGATATCTCCATCGCCGCGGACTCCTGGTGAGAGACCCGTCCCGTCATGTCCGCACCGAAAAAAACCATCAGAAACAGGAAAAGGAGAACGAGGAGACGTCCCCCCAGGATGACCCGGCGCCCCCACGCGGCGGGCAGCCGCTGGACGAAGAATTCGACCGCGACGTGATCGCCGTAGCGCAGGGCCAGGCTGGAACCCAGGCCCGTCACCCAGACCATGGCGTAACGCGCCAACTCCTCCGGCCACGTCAGCGCATCGCTCAATACGTAACGGTAAAAGACCCCGAGCAGCGTGGAAAACGTCATCGCGGCCAGCAACATGATGACGAGGAAGCCGGTGATTCGGCAGATGGCCGAGTCGATATTTTCGAACATGGCTCGAGGCCTCTCCGGCCCGGCGATCGATCCATCCGCGACCCCGACGGGCGAGGCGCCGTCGGCGAAGAGACAAGAAGAGGGGCCCGACGCCGCAGGCCCCTCTCCCGTCCGAGAAACCGACCTGATTTACCGGCCGCTGACCTTGGCCTCCACCTCCGCCACGGCCTTTAAGGCTGCGTCCACCCAATCATCTCCAATCTTGCTCCTGATGTACTTCTCCGCGGGCGGACGGCCCAGCTTGCGGAACTGCTCGTACTCCTCGGCATTGGGAACGTACACCTGAATGCCCTTCTTCTTCAGCTTGCCGATGGCGCTCATCTCGGCGATGTAGCCGACCCCCCGTCCGACGACCGTCCCGGTGCGGGCGGCCCCCGTGACCAAGTCCTGATATTTCTTGGGCAGGGACTGGAAGAACCGCTCGTTGATGATCGTGGTGTGAAGGCTGTAGAGGTGCCGGTCGACCGTGAGGTACTTTTGGTGCTCATAGAACTTCATCAAGTAGAACAACCCCGGCGGGTTCTCCATCCCGTCCACGACGCGTTGCTGCAAAGAGGTGTACACCTCCGTCCAGGCGATGGGAGTGGGATTGGCCCCGAGGCCCTTCATCATGGCCATGTGGGCGGGGTTCTGCATGGTGCGGATCTTGAGCCCCTTCAAGTCCGCCGGCATCTTCACGAGCCGCTTGCTGTTGAACAGGCTTCGAAACCCGCTCTCGGTGTGACCGAGGATTCGGATGCCGGTGGCCTTGAGGAACGCCTCGTTGTACTTCTTCCCGAAGGGGCCGTCCAGGACCTCCCACGCCACCGCGGAGGAACTGAACAGGAAGGGCATCCCCAATACCAGGGCGGGCTTGAAGAACGAAGGCTGCGTGCCCTCGCTCACGTTGGCCATCTGGTTGATGCCGTTCTGGACGCGCTCTATCTGCTGTCGCTCGTTCCCGCCGGTGTTGGCGCCCAGGATGCGGACCTCGATCTCGCCGTTGGAGCCGGCCTCGACGATGTTCTTGAACACCACCGCCAGGGCATGCTGGTCCGATGCCATCTTCATGGGCATGCCATGAGAGAACTTGATCACGTACTTGGCCGCGCCCGCAAGGGACGCTGAGGAGAGCGCTCCGAGCATCAAGAACGCGCAGAATGCGGCGGCGAATTTCCAGTTCAGGCTTCTTTTCATTTTTTACCTCCTCCATCGGCAAAAGAACCCACTTGGCCGGTCTCGTGCGCGATCTACCCCGGGGCCGCCGGCATCACGCCCCCGACTTTTCAGTGAGATCTTCGGTTGTGAATTCAAAAGTGGGGGATCGCAAACCCTCTGAAGGACACAGATATCAGAAACGATTGCGGAACACAACATGACCCGGCCGCTGGGTTCAATGGCGATGTGGCTCCGGGAGAATTTCATCTCAGGGGATCAGGGGTGGATTTGTTTGTCTTTCAGGAAAGGCCGCTTTCTTCGGGACGTCGGATCCTCTGTTCGCGGCGCACCTTGCCGGATGGCGTCCCGCTGTCGAGCCGTGTCCGTTATCCATCGTCGAAGTTGCCCCCATGCGCCGGGCGGCTTAGATTGAGAGGGCCGGAGCGCGGCTCGGTCCGGCATTCACGGGGCGTGGCGCAGTCTGGTAGCGCACCTGCTTTGGGAGCAGGAAGTCGGAGGTTCAAATCCTCTCGCCCCGACCAATAAATCCAAGGGGCCGGCGGTGGCCGGCCCTTTTTGCCCTGAGATCCTTACTCAAATTATCAGGTGTCCCCGTGATTCCCCTATGTCCTTGTTCACCAGTTGGGGGGCAATCCAAAATATCCCCGGTGTGTTGGGGAAGGAAGGGGTTGCCCAAGATTTGGTTTAAACTCGCCCTGTTTTGCACAGCTTAGCTTGTCAAAATAGCCGATTTTCAAACTTGCTTTGGTTTGAAAAAGCGCTATTTTACTTAGCATGACTGAGCAACGCAGACAAAAGCTAAACCAGCTTCAGCAGAGTCTCCCGGAAGGGCTGTTGGCCGATGCCGCCTGGCTAAAGGAAAGAGGCTATTCCAGCGCGCTCCGCAGCCAGTACGTTTCCGCCGGTTGGCTTGATCAGCCCGCCAGAGGGGTATACCGGCGGCCCAGCGGAAAGTTGCAATGGCAGCAAGTGCTCATTTCCGTGCAAACCCTTCTGAAAATGCCGGTTATCGCCGGTGGCCGCACGGCTTTGGAACTTCAGGGGTTCGCTCACTATTTGCCACTTGGCGGTATGCAAGAGGTTCACCTGTACGGCGATGGGTCACTGCCGAGTTGGGTGCACAAGCTGAAGCTGGATATCCGCTTCGTCTTCCACAACGCCCGAAAGCTGTTCCGCGAGGAGCGGATTGGCTGGGCGCTGGGTAGCGGGAATAGGAACATTCAAGCTCAAAGCATCCCGAGCAACGCATCCATACAAGGCAGCTTGACCCGCCAAGCATGGGGGCACTGGGATTGGCTTTTGGTCTTGTCCACTCCGGAGCGCGCCATTCTGGAGCTTCTGGACGAAGTCCCTCAGAAAGAGACGTTCCATCAGGCCGAGATGCTGATGGGGGGCCTGCGAACGCTTCGTCCGAGCCGGTTGCAGAGACTCCTGGAAGATTGCCGAAGCGTCAAGGTGAAGCGCCTGTTTCTGTGGTTCGCCGAGCGGCATGGATTCCGATGGCTGTCCAAAATCAAGCGGGAACGCATCGATTTGGGTAAAGGCAAGCGGATGCTCGTGCGGGGTGGAAAGCTCGATTCGAAATTTCTGATCACAGTGCCTGAGGATATGAATGACCGCGGATGAGCAATACCGCCGCCAGGCTGCCATGCTCGTGCGGATTCTCCCTTTCATTGCGGAAGAAACGTGTTTCGCCCTGAAGGGCGGAACGGCCATCAACCTATTTATCAGGGATATGCCTCGCCTCTCTGTTGATATTGACCTCACCTACCTGCCCGTGGAGGGCCGTGAAGCATCCCTCCGTGGAATCGATGCAGCCATGCGCCGTATCGCCAAGGGCATCTCTGACGGACTGCCCAGAAGTAACGTGGACGAAATCCCGCTCCACAGCGAGAAAACGGTAAACAAGCTTTTGGTGCGCGACCAGGGCATTCAGATCAAAATTGAAGTAACGCCGGTTCTCAGGGGCTGCGTTTACGAGCCTGAGATGAGAACCGTGTCGCCCCGAGTAGAAAAGGTCTTCGGCTACGCAGAGGTTCAGATGGTTTCATTCGCCGACCTTTTTGCCGGGAAGATCGTTGCGGCCCTCGATCGCCAGCATCCCCGGGACTTGTTCGATGTACGCGGGCTCTTGGCAAACGAAGGAATCGACGATGGCCTGCGCAACGCCTTCATTGTCTATCTCCTAAGCCACAACCGCCCCATGGCGGAAGTGCTTGCTCCAACGAGGCGGGATATCTCCCAGGAGTTCGAGCGCGGCTTCAGCGGGATGACGGAGACTCCAGTTAAACTGGAAGAGTTGAGAGTTGATTGATGCAAGAGAGGCGCTCATATCGGAGATCGTCGGAAAAATGCCTCCGTCTCACAGGAAGTTTTTGCTTTCCTTCAAGCGCGGAGAACCCAACTGGTATTTACTCGATTTGAGCGGAATCGAAAACCTACCTACCATTCGGTGGAAGATGGAAAACCTTAATCTCCTAGACCATGCCAAGCGGAGGGAACTTCTAGAAAACCTTATGGCGGTGCTGGGAATCGGAGGTTTAAATCCGGTGCGCCCCGACTAAAGAATAAATGGATTAGCGGAAGCCGGCCCTTTTTTTGACGGCCTTGCCCGAGATGGACAGGGGTTGGGGAGTCTGACGGAGCGCGGGGCGGGAGTCTGCGGCGCCGAGCCCCTAGTCGTCGATAATCGCCACGGCGTCGAACAGGATGGTGCAGTCCTCAATCAGATGCGGGGGTTGGACTTGGCCCGTCAATAGAGCGGGCGGATCCTTCGGGAAGCGGGTCCGCCAGACTTCCGAAGCCGGAAAAAAGTCCGCCGGGTCCGTGTAAAAACTTTGCATCCAAACCACATTCTCAAGGCGTGTCCCCGCCGCCCCGCAAATGGCGTCCATATTCTTCAGGATGTATTCCGTCTGTTTTTTCGCCGATGAGTCGAACCACGGAAGTCCGGGGCTGATCCTCGCTTCGGGGGCCAAGCCTTCCGCGAAATCCGTGGCGTACATCCCGGAGAGAAAGACAAAATTCCCCGCCCGGACGGCGTGGGGATGATGAACATCCGGGTCCGGGACGCCGTCGGCGTGAACCGTTTCCTTCGTCAAGCCGCTCCCCTCTTTGAGGGCGATCATGTTGATTTCCACGATGCAGTCTTTCGGACCGAGTCGCTTGACGGGAATGAACGTCCTGGCGGGAGGCTCTTCCGGAAAATAGTTTTTCCAAATCTCTTCGAACTGGTGAAAATCCTTCATGTCCGTCAGGTAGACATCGGCCCGAACGACGTTTCGCAGGGAGCTCCGCGAGGCCTTGAGGATGCTCTCAAACCGTTTCATGATGTATTCGGTTTGAAGCTTGATAGGCGACCCATACCAGAAATCGGGATTCTTCCGGACCTCCGCCGCCAGACCGGATTGGAAGTCGCTTGCCACTTGACCCGTGACGAAAACGAAGTCTCCAGCCGTCGTAGCCTGGGGGCTGGGCTTGAAGGGAGGGCCGGGGGACGTGCTTAAACTCGGCACGACGACCATCTCTTTCTTCGCGGACGTCTCCTCCGTCAGCGCGATCACCTGAAGGCCGCACAACGCCCGGGGGACCAGGAGGGATTCGATTTGGATATGCGTGCTCGACGGCCGGGTCTGGGGGTCGATGTGTCGCGTCCGGACCTCAAGGTAGGGCGATGCCGCGTCGGGGTGGGTGCAGAACTGATCGATTCGGACGCCGAGCTCCAGGGAAGAGCCCGCTTCCCGTAGAATTTTCTCGGTGTTCCGAAGGATGGCTTCGGACTGGAGTCTGGAAGCGACGACAGGCTCATCGGCCCCTCGGCCGACCCTCGCTTCGGGAACCAGGCCGGTTCGATAATCGGTCGGAATCTGCCCGCCCACAAAGACGAAGTCGCCCGCCTTCACCGCGTGCGAGCCCGCAATCGGTTTCGGAACATCCGGACACAGGATGGTCTTGCGTTGCATTGGGGATCCCCTCTCTTTCGCAATCGTTCGATGGTTCTCGATGAAACAACGCCGACCTTCCGGCGAAACGCCGGCGCCCGGATGTTTCTATCGTTTCATGGGTTCAGTTTGCCGGAAAGGTCGCAATCAGGCTGGAACAAGATCCTGGGGGCGGGCCCCTTACGGGAGAAAGGGGGCGGAAGTGAGCCGCGTCCGCCCCCGAATCGGTCCGCGCGGATCAGTTGTGCTCGCTCGGTCCCATGATGGAGACGCCCTCTGTCTTTTCCACGTGGCGGACAAAGATGTACTTGTCCTCCCGGCCGTCGCTGTGCTTTCGCCGGATATCGGGCTGAACGCCCGGCGCCACCTTGGCCACGATGAGATACAACTCATCGGCCGCCAGGCCCTGCTCACAGAGACCTTCAAACTTGTCGAGGTTGTCCACCGTGTAGGCGTGCTCGATCCCCGTCCCCCGCGCCATGCCGGCGAGGTCGGCCCGCTTGGCGGTGTGGGTCGGGGGACCGCCGATGGAGAGGTAACACTCGTTGTCCCACACCACAATGAAGAGGTTCTTCGGCTGCTCGTTCACCAGCGTCGCCAAGATGCCCAGGTTGAACAGCATCCCTCCGTCCGTGTCGAGGGAGACGACCTTCCGGTGAGGCAGGCCGACAGCCAGGCCGAACGCCTCGGGCGTCACGCAGCCGAGCTGTTGTTGAAAGAGGCTGGCCTCGCGCATGTGGGGAGCGGCGTTATACCACTCGTCCACGCTGCCCCCCAATGACAGGATGACCAGCTCGTCCTTGAGCTTGTCCCCCAGGACCTTCATGCACTCATAACGGTTCAACGCACAATGCTCCCGGAGAGAACCACGGCCGTATGGTAGTACGCCGTGTACGCGGATTCGTAAGCGTCCAGGATGGCCCGCTTGATCTTCTCCTCCTCATACACCAGCCGGTAGGGAACACGCAGGGCCTGAAGGATGGGCTCCATGGTCTGGCCGTGGGGGATCGCCCACCAGTTGTTCTCCCCGAGGTCCCCGCGGTAGCTCATCAGCATGATGACCGGGATCCCGGAGCCCAGGCCCAGCCGGGCGAGGTGTTCGGTCGCCGCCCGAAGACCTGAGTTTTCCATGATCAGCGCGGCCCGTTTTCCTGACAACCAGACCCCTCCGCAAATCGCCGCCCCTTCGCCTTCATTGGTGACGGGAATCGTGCGGATTTCGGGGTCCTGATCGAGGGCCGGGTAGATCTCTTTGAGCAAAGAGTCCGGGAGGTAGCACACCACGCTCACCCCCGCCTCTTTGAGGCCTTCTATGATCTGTTGAACCGCTGTTTCTCGCATGTCGAGTCAACGTGTAAGGGGTTTGTCCGCGATTCCGTCAAGCCGTCCTCTTGAGATTCTATACGAGGGCCTTCGTCATGACAATCGACGCGGCCTCAGTGCGCGGCCTTCTTGAAGACCACCTTAGTCATAGAGAACAAAATCGATCAGGGTGGCGACGGCCACGCCGATGACAAAATTCAAGTCGTCCTGAAGGTCGATCGATTGGCCGAGGGGGAAGATGATCAGTCGAAGCACCGCGCCCACGCCCACGGCCCCGTGAAAAGTCGCAGCCCGGGCGAGGTATCTCCAGCCGCGCAATCGGACCGTATCCTTCCAGGTCCAACGATATTGCAACACAAAATTATACAGGATGCTGATCTCCATCGAGACGGCCAGAGCCAGGTTCACCTGGACGCGCGATGTCATCCCGGCTGTCCGAAACAGCTTGAACAGCCCCCAATTAATCAGAAATGCCGTTCCTCCGATAACGATGAAAGGAAGGATTCTTCGCCGGTTGGCGGAGAGATAAGAGATGGATTTCCGGACGAATGTGCTGGACGAACGCGCCAAGACTTTTTCGGCTCCGTAGAGAGAGGGGGGGGGATGGTTGCCGCCCGGTCCGGTCGCAACGGCGGCGTGCACAGCTATCTATCCTAGGTCAGCGCGAATTTTTTGACAGCTTGATGGAGCGTCCGGGATAAGTGTCAAGGGTTTGGGGCAACGGATTCTGGGGGACGCGCCGAGTCGGCGAATCCTTGACAATCCCGGGATTGAGGGCTAGATTTTCAATCCAGACACGCAAGGGGGGGGGACATGCGATTTTTCCCCGAATCCCCGGGGGCTTGATTTTTTCGATGCGCCCGTAGCTCAGGTGGATAGAGCGACGGACTTCTAATCCGTAGGTCAGAGGTTCGAGTCCTCTCGGGCGTACCAGCGCAACATGCGCCCGTGGTGAGCGTAGCTCAGCCGGTTAGAGCACTGGGTTGTGGTCCCAGGGGTCGAGGGTTCGAATCCCTTCGCTCACCCCAAACCTTGTTTTTTTTCTGGGCGCCCGTAGCTCAGCTGGATAGAGCAACGGACTTCGGATCCGTAGGTCGGAGGTTCGAATCCTCTCGGGCGTGCCAAACAGCTTGGGCCGCTAGCTCAATTGGCAGAGCAACGGACTCTTAATCCGTGGGTTCGGGGTTCGATTCCCTGGCGGCTCACCAAATCATCCTCCTCCGGCGCCTTTCTACTTGGAAGGGTCAAGGCGATGACAGGCGAGGGTGGCGGAATGGCAGACGCGCTAGACTTAGGATCTAGTGCCTTCGGGCGTGGGGGTTCGAATCCCCCCTCTCGCACCAGGACCCGAACTCTCTGGGGGGCCGGGTGCGGCGCGCCGGATGAGGCGGGCGATACGGCCCGTGCCGCCGCTCTGCCGATGCACGTTTCTTGACCTCCTCGATTTCCTCCGCATCCGGATCCTCAATGCGCGTAAACGTTGAAGAGATCGACGCCTGCACCAGGGAACTCTCGATCGAGGTGCCCGGAGAAGAGGTCGGCCGGGCCTTTGACCGGGCGTACGGCCGGCTCCGTAAAAGTGTGCGTATTCCCGGTTTCCGAAAGGGAAAGATCCCGCAGAGCATCCTGGAGCGGCACTACCACGACACGGTCGAGCGGGATGTCCTGGAAACCCTGATCCCCGAATCCTGTGCGGCCGCCCTGGAGGAAAACGCCCTCGAAGCGGTGGGACAACCCAAGGTGGACGCTGTAGAGATGAACGACCGGGAGGCCCTCCGTTTCAAGGCCACTATCGAGGTTATCCCTCCTTTTGACACCCCCTCCTATGAAGGCCGGGAGTTCACGAAGCCTGTTCCGTGCGTCCAGGACGAAGACGTGGCGCACATGCTCGAACACCTCAGAGAACAGAACGCCCAGCTCGAGAGCACTGAAGAGCGGCCGGTCCAAGAGGGGGATTACCTTGTTTTGGACATCACCGGGACCGTGGACGGCGTGGAGCGCGATGACCTGAAATCCCAAGGTCAGGTCTTCCGCGTAGGGCAGGGCGATCTCCTGCCCGAGTTTGAACAGGCGCTTCCGGGCGCGGTCGTCGATGAGACCCGCAGGGTGGAAGCCATCTTTCCCGATGAGCACCGGAACCCCGAGCTTGTCGGGAAAACGGCCCATTTCGCCGTAACCGTGCGAGAAATCAAGATTCCGGTCTACCCGGATTTGAATGACGAATTCGCGCGGACTTTGGGCGAGTACGATTCGTTGGAGGACATCCGGGCCGCCGTCCGTGAAGACCTGGAGAAAACCGCCGAAGGGCAGGGGATGTCGGCTCTCAAGGAGTCCGTCCTGGAAGCCCTGACGGGGGAGCTCCAATTCGAAATCCCCCAAGGCCTTCTGAAGGCGGAGCGCGACGCCTTGATCCAGCGGATTTACGCCATGGTTTCCCCGGAAGACCGGAAACAACTGGACCCCGAGAAGCTCGCGGACGAGTTGGACCCCCAGACCCGCCGGAACATCCGCCAACGAATCCTGATGGACCGGATTGCCGATCAGACCGACACCCGGGTTACGGCCTCGCAGGTGGAGGCCGAGGTGCGCCGGATGGCGGAACGGAACGGTAAGCCGTACACGGAGTTCCGCTCGCTCCTGGAAAACCGGGACGGGATGGGCGGAATCGAAGCGGAGCTTCGCCGGGGCAAAGCGCTTGACTACATCATTGAGAAGTCTCGCATTAACGTCATCGAAGATGAACGAAGCGTCCTGGCCGAACATCACCACGACCATGACGCAGACGAAGAGGAACCTTCATGACCGGCCGTGCCGCCGGAGGAGAAGCAGCCTTGGAACACGCTCACTTGGTCCCCATGGTGGTCGAGCAGACCAGCCGCGGCGAACGGGCCTACGACATCTATTCGCGTCTACTGAAGGACCGAATCGTTTTTCTCGGGACCTCCATCGACGATGCCATCGCCAATCTGCTCATCGCCCAGCTTTTGTTTCTCGAGGCCGAAGATCCCGACCAGGACATCTACCTGTACATCAACTGTCCGGGAGGTGTCGTCACCGCGGGCCTCGCCATTTACGACACCTTGCAGTACATCCGGCCGGACATCTCCACCATCTGCATCGGCCAGGCCGCGAGCATGGGCGCTTTGCTCCTCACCGCGGGGGCCCATGCCAAGCGGTTCGCGCTGCCCAACGCCCGGATCATGATTCACCAGCCGTTGGCCGGCGTCCAGGGACAAGCCACCGACATCGAGATCCATGCGCGGGAAATCCTGCGAATGCGAGAAACCATCGACGGGATTCTCGTCCGCCACTCCGGCCAGACGCTCAAGCGTATCCACGCCGACACCGAGCGCGATTTTTTTATGACTGGTATTGAAGCCAAGGAATACGGGCTTATTGACGACGTCATCGTCTCTCGGGAACTGAAGCAGAATTCCAAAGAGAACCCGAAAGATTAGCGTCCGTTTTGTGGAATCGGCGTCCCGGAATGAAGGGTGGAAACGATGCCGAAAAAGGGTGACTCAGAGATGCCGAAAAAGGGTGACTCAGATCAGACCTTGAAGTGCTCTTTTTGCGGAAAGGGCAATGACGAGGTCAAAAAGCTCATCGCCGGGCCGACGGTCTTTATTTGCGACGAGTGCATCGATCTGTGCAACGACATCATCGTAGAGGAGTGGACACAGGAAAAGGCCCAGGGGATGAAACATCTCCCGAAGCCGAAAGAGGTCAAAGCCATGCTGGATGAATTCGTGGTCGGCCAGGAGATGGCGAAGCGGGTTCTTTCCGTCTCCATCCATAACCATTACAAGCGGATCGAAGCCAATGTGGACCTCAACGACGTCGAGATCCAGAAGAGCAATGTCCTGCTCATCGGGCCGACCGGTTCCGGCAAGACCCTGCTGGCGCAGACCATGGCGCGCATCCTGGACGTTCCGTTCGCCATTGTGGACGCCACCACCCTCACCGAAGCCGGGTATGTCGGCGAGGACGTGGAGAACATCATCCTCAAGCTGCTCCAGAATGCGGATTACGACGTTCAGCGGGCCGAACGGGGAATCATCTACATCGACGAGATCGACAAGATCAGCCGGAAGTCGGAAAACCCATCCATCACCCGAGATGTCTCCGGCGAGGGCGTACAACAGGCGCTGCTGAAGATCATCGAGGGAACCGTGGCCAATGTCCCTCCTCAAGGAGGCCGCAAGCATCCTCACCAGGAATTTCTCCAGGTGGACACCTCCCATGTCTTTTTTATTTGCGGGGGCGCCTTCACCGGATTGGAGCACATCATTCAACGCAGGGTGGGGTCGCGTTCGATGGGATTCGAGGCGGATATCCGCAGCCGGCACGAAATGTCCATCGGCGAGACCTTCTCCAAGGTCCAGCCCGAGGATCTGCTCAAGTATGGCTTAATCCCCGAGTTTGTCGGCCGTCTACCTGTCATCGCCTACCTGAACGAACTGGATGAAGAGGCGTTGGTCCAGGTCCTTTGCGAGCCCAAGAACGCCTTGATCAAGCAGTATAAGAGGTTGTTCGAATTCGAGAACGTCGCCCTCCGCTTCACGGATGAATCGCTGGTGGCGATAGCAAAGGAGGCCCTGAAGCGGAAGACAGGCGCCCGCGGGCTTCGGTCCATTCTGGAAGAGATTATGCTCGACACCATGTATGAGATCCCCTCCCGGGTCGACGTGAAGGAGTGCGTCGTCACGGAGGAGGTCATCTCGTTGAGGGAGCCGCCCATCCTGGTGTACGAGAAGAAGCGGGCCAGTTGACGGCCCGTTCCCTCCGATCCATGCAACCTGCCCAACCCACGCCCGAGGAATTCCCGGAGGAAGGTTCGCCCGCCGGGGAGATCCTGCCCATCCTCCCCCTTCGGGACATCGTCGTCTTTCCCCACATCATGATGCCGCTGTTCGTCGGCCGGGAGAAATCCCTGAACGCCGTCGAGCAGGCCATGGAGGCGGGGAAGCATGTCGCCCTCACGGCCCAGCGAGACGCCAAAATCGAAGATCCCGGGGCCGGCGACCTGTTCACCATCGGGACGCGGGCCGAGATTGTCCAGGCGGTCAATCTCCCGGAAGGCGCGGTCAAGATGCTTGTAGAGGGCCTGGGACGGATCCGGATCCAGAACATTCAGGACGACGGCGAGTTCCTGAAAGGGGAAGTGATCGATCTGGACGAGTCCGCCGCTCCCAGCCTCGCGGACAAGGCGCTTGCCCGGCGGGTCATCAAACGGTTCGAAGAATACCTGAAACTCAGCCAGCGTATCCCCCCCGAGGTCCTGACCTCCGTTGAAAACGCCTCCAATCCCGGCCTCATGGCCGACACGATCGCGGGAAATCTCCCCTTGAAGCTGGCCGATAGGGTGCGTCTTCTGGAGGATTTGACACCCGTCGAGCGCATGGAGGACCTCCTGGAAATCCTGAGCTCGGAGATCGAAGTGATGACTGTCGAGCGCGAAATCCGGGGAAAGGTCAAGAAACGCATCGATCTCAGCCAGAAGGAGTATTACCTCACCGAGCAAATCAAGGCCATCCAGGAAGAGCTCGGCGCCGGGGACGATTTACGCTCCGAGGTGGAAGAGCTCCGCCAAAAGGTCCGCCAGGCCAAGATGCCCGCCGCGGTGATGGAGAAAACGGAAAAAGAAATCCGCCGTCTTGAATCCATGCCCCCGATGTCGGCCGAGAGCGCCGTGGTCCGGAATTACCTGGATTGGCTGGTGGATCTTCCCTGGGCCAAGCGGTCCCGAGAGAATCTCGATCTCGCTCACGCCGAGGCCGTGCTCAAAGAAGATCATCATGGCTTGGAAAAAGTGAAGGAGCGGATCCTGGAATACCTGGCGGTTCGCCGCCTGGTCCGAAAGCCCAAAGGCCCGATCCTTTGCTTGGTCGGCCCCCCCGGCGTCGGTAAGACCTCCCTGGGCCGCTCCATTGCACGGGCGACCCACCGAAAATTCGCCCGGATATCGCTCGGGGGGATCCGCGACGAAGCGGAAATCCGGGGGCATCGCCGGACCTACATCGGGTCGCTGCCGGGACGAATCATCCAGAGCATGCACCGCGTCGGCACGGTCAACCCCGTCCTCATGCTCGACGAGATTGACAAGCTCAGCTCCGATTTTCGAGGGGATCCCACCAGCGCCCTCCTGGAGGTGCTTGACCCGGAGCAGAACAAATCCTTCAGCGACCATTACCTGGAAGTGGATTACGACCTCTCTCAGGTCTTTTTCATCGCAACGGCGAATGTTCTGGACCAGATCCCGCCGACACTCCGCGACCGCTTGGAGATTCTTCGCATTTCCGGCTACACGGAAGAGGAAAAGCTAAGCATCGCCAAGAGATTTCTCCTGCCCAAGCAAATCCGGGAGCATGGTCTGAAGCCGGAGCAGGTGCGCGTTTCCCCCAAGGCCCTCCAGCGGATCAGCCGCGAGTACACACGCGAGGCGGGCGTCCGGAATCTGGAACGGGAGCTGGCGGCCGTCTGCCGCAAAGTGGCCCGGCGCGTCGCCACGGAGGGGGGAGAGCGGCCTGTCCGCGTCCACCCCGGAAATTTGAAATCCTTTCTCGGGGTTCCCCGCCACCGCGTCAGTCAAGGGCTGGACAAGGCCGAGGTGGGTGTGGCCACGGGGCTTGCCTGGACGGAGAACGGTGGAGAGCTGCTTCTCACCGAAATCGGCCTCATGCCCGGAACGGGCAAGCTGACCCTGACCGGCCAACTGGGCGAGGTGCTCCAGGAATCCGCACGGGCCGCCGTCAGTTTTGTCCGGGCGCGGGCCGACGAGCTGGACCTTCTCCGCGATTTTTCCAAAAAGCGGGATATTCACATTCACGTCCCCGAGGGGTCTATCCCGAAAGACGGCCCATCCGCGGGGGTGACCATCGTTGTGGCCCTCGTCTCCGCTTTGACGGGCCGGCGGGTTCGCAATTCCGTGTGCATGACGGGAGAGATCACCCTGCGGGGAAAGGTATTGGCCGTGGGGGGGATTAAAGAGAAGGTCCTGGCCGCCCATCGGGCCGGATACGAATGCGTCATACTTCCGAAGGAGAACGAGCGGGACCTTGAAGAGATACCCCAGGCCGTTCGACGGGTTTTGCGCCTCCAGTTGGTGGATCAGGTGGACGAAATCTTCCCCCTGGCCTTGATGAAGGCCCGGAAGGCCGGTTCTCGGACTCCTTCCCCAAAGCAACCTTCCGTCCGTTCGGACAGCTCGGGTGCGCGCCTTCCGAACTGAGTCTGAGGGGCGCGTTCACCAAGAGAGCGGACAATTTCTCTTGACAACGGACCCCTCCGGTTCAAGAATCTATACAACCGTGATTTTTGGCGACTTAGGCACGTAGCTCAGGGGTAGAGTGCTTGCTTGACACGCAAGAGGTCGGCGGTTCGAAACCGCCCGTGCCTACCATCGTCTGAGGGATCATCACAAGACCAGGTGACATCGCAAAATTCATCGAAAGAGAAATATTTTTCCGATTGTGGGGAAAATCGTGTTGTTTGAAGGCACCGTGGGAACCCGGCGTGGCTTCCCGGGTGCCTTTTTTCGTCCTTGCGCCAGGGAGTGGCAATGACCGCGCCAGAGGTTCCGACCGACACCCGCGCAGCGACGCGTAAAATGACCTCCTCCGGTCCCCTGGTCTGGAAGGTGGGCGACCAATTGGTCGACCTGGCGGCCAAGGACGACAAAGCGGAGGCCCGCGAAATCACCTTCGATGACCCCGAGGGCCGCCAAGTCTATCATCACAGCACCGCCCACATCATGGCCGAAGCGGTTCAGGACCTGTTTCCCGGCACGAAGGTCACCATCGGTCCGCCGATCGAGAACGGTTTTTACTACGACTTTGACCGGGACGAGCGCTTCACGCCGGACGATCTGGAGCGTATCGAGACGCGTATGCGGGAAATCCGGGCGGAAGACCGCCCGTTTGTCCGTGAGCCCGTCTCGAAGGAGGAGGCCCGGAAGCTGTTCCAGGAAAGGGATGAGCCTTACAAGCTGGAACTGCTCGATGGAATCACCGACGAGACGGTGTCCATTTACCGCCAGGGCGAATGGCTCGATCTCTGTCGGGGGCCGCATGTCCCTTCAACGGGCTTCATCGAGGCTGTCAAGCTGCTTTCGGTGGCCGGGGCGTATTGGCGCGGGGATGAGCGAAACAAGATGCTCCAGCGCATCTATGGCACCTCCTTCCCGACTCAGGAGGCCTTGGACGAGCATCTTGCGCTCCTCGAGGAAGCCCGCCGCCGTGATCACCGCGTTCTCGGAAAGGAGCTCGGCCTGTTCATGATTCACGAACAGGCGGGAAGCGGCTTGGTTTACTGGCTTCCGCACGGCACCGTCCTCCGGAAGGTGATCGAGCGGTTCTGGGAGGACGAGCATCAGAGACGCGGCTACGAGTTGGTGGTCATCCCCCATTTGGTGCATTCGCGTCTGTTCCGGACTTCGGGTCACTACGATTTCTACAAAGAAAACATGTTCACCCTCGAGGTGGACGGTGAAGAATATGTCGCGAAGCCTATGAACTGTCCGGGGCATATTTTGATCTACGAAAACGAGCGGAGGAGCTACCGGGATCTGCCGATTCGATATGCGGAATTGGGAACCGTCTACCGGAATGAGCGATCGGGTGTATTGCACGGAATGCTTCGCGTCCGCGGCTTCACGCAGGATGACGCCCATATTTTCTGTACGCCCGAGCAGCTTCCCGGGGAAATTCTGGGCGTTCTGGACATGACGGTGTTCATGCTCGCGACGTTCGGTTTTGAGCGGTTCGAGATCGAGTTGAGCGTTCGGGATCCGGCCCACCCGGAAAAATATGCGGGAAGCGATGATGAATGGAAGGCCGCCGAGGCGTCTCTTGTCCAGGCCCTGGATGAGCGGTCCCTTCCGTACCGCCGGTGCGAAGGAGAGGCGGTGTTCTACGGCCCGAAGATCGATGTCAAGATTGTGGACGCACTGGGCAGGGGGTGGCAGGCCTCGACCATTCAATTTGACTTCAACCTTCCGAGGCGGTTTGATCTAAAGTATGTGGGAGCCGATGGGGACTTTCACACGCCGTACATGGTGCACCGGGCGCTGTTGGGGTCGCTGGAGCGGTTCGTGGGCACCCTGATAGAGCACACGGCCGGGGCGTTCCCATTGTGGCTGTCGCCTGTCCAGGTCAAGGTGTTACCCATAACGGAGCGCAATCATGACCATGCGCGGCGCGTGGCCGCCTCCCTCAAGGAAAGCGGTCTTCGGGTCGAGGTGGATGACCGAAATGAAAAGTTGGGGTACAAGATCAGACAAGGACGACTTGAGCGAACGCCGTATCTGTTGGTGATTGGAGATCGGGAAGAGGAGTCGCAACAAGTTGCGGTTCGCGACCGAACCGAAGGGGACCTGGGGACAATGGGTCTCGACGCGTTTCTCGATAGGGTCCGGCCGGAGATGGCGCCCAGGACGCCGGCATAGACAGCCCCCCATCAAGAGGGAGACCGGGTTATAGTAAGACGGGATTTTGACAGGAGCACACCCAAGCCTTCTCAGCGCATCAACCGGGACATCCGTGTGAGGGAAGTCCGCGTGGTGGACAGCGATGGTGAACAGCTCGGTATCTTGCCCATCGAGAATGCCTTGATCGCTGCGGAGGACCGGGATCTCGATTTGGTGGAAGTGGCCCCGAACAGTGAACCGCCCGTTTGCCGGATCATGGATTACGGCCGCTTTAAATATCAGCAAAGCAAGCGCACGCATGATGCCAAAAAGCGGCAGAAGGTCATTCACGTCAAGGAAGTCAAAATGCGCCCGAAAACGGAGGAACACGATTTTCAATTCAAGGGGCGCCACATCCGGCGGTTTTTGGGCGAGGGAAACAAGGTCAAAGTCACCGTCATGTTCCGGGGCCGGGAGATGGCGCACCGGCATTTGGGGTTGCGCCTCATGACGCGAATGATCGATGAACTCGAAGACGTGGCCAAGGTGGAGCAGCAGCCGATTCAGGAAGGGCGGAACATGTCGATGATTCTCATCCCGAGCTCCACGAAGACCCAATCACAATAAGGGAGTCCGCTCCGATGCCGAAAATGAAGACGAATCGAGGCGCGGCCAAGCGCTTTCGGCTCACTGCAAAGGGCAAGGTCCGCCGGGACAGCGCCCACAAGAGCCATCTCTTGACCCACAAAACGAGGAAGCGAAAACGTTCCTTGAGGAAATCCAGCTTGGCCGCGCCGGGCGACGCTAAACGGATACGGATCCTCCTCGGAAAAAAATAGGGGCCAAATCATGCCGAGGGCAACACATTCGCCCGCCAGCAGGCGCAGGCACAAGAAAATCCTCAAACAGGCCAGTGGCTACTGGGGGCGGCGAAAGAATAACTACCGTATCGCCCGTGAAACGGTGGAGCGGGGTCTGGCATACGCATACCGGCACCGCCGTCTTCGAAAGCGGGAATTCCGCCGGTTATGGATCACCCGCATCAACGCGGCTTCACGCGAACACGGGCTTTCATACAGCCGGTTGATTCATGGACTCGGCCAAGCGGAGGTGACGTTGGACCGTAAGGTCCTCGCCGACTTGGCCGTCAATGACGCCGAGGCTTTTGCCAAACTGGCGGCCCTCGCCAAAGAGCACGCCTAATTGAAACCAGCCAAAGCCCTTCCGCCAGGAAGGCGCGCCGGCCGACGGGGGGGGTCGCGCCCCGGTCGCCGGATGCGGTCTTGTCCGCCCCGGAAGGGGCTTTGCGGGATTGAAATCGGAATTATGTACTTGACGCAGACGACCACAACATGTAGATCGTCCCCGCGTCTCGGCTGACCACAAGATGTAGGGGCATGCTTCAACTCAAGTCATGGTGGAGTTGGATTCGCAATTATGCGCTTGACTCAACCGAAGAGGGATCATACAATGACTGAATCATGCTCAATTGGCTTCGTAAAGTCGCCCTCTTTTTGGCGGGTGAATTACTGCGGAGCTGGATATGGCCCATTGCGGTCACGGCGGCTGGCGTCATGATCGGTTTTGCGCAACATATCCAGTTGTTCAACCTATATGTTGGAGCGGTCATTCTGTTTTCAGTTTCCTCTATGGGATTGTTGCGATTCAGCGAATGGCGGTATCGTAATAGAGTTGCGGATATGCTTAACTTTCATAGTGTGAGAACTGACAGAATAATCGACAAAGCTGGTGTAGTAAAATCACTGCGGATTGGTGCTACGTTTAACAACAAAGCTCTTTTCCCGGTGACATTTGAGGTTGTAAATGTCGTCTCAACATTTGATAAGTTGTACCCGACAAAAGAGCCATATGCCAAGAATAGCTATACCATCCCTGCAGGAGGGATGGGGTGGTTTGACGATCACTACATACCTATAGAGCAGAAGAGAAGCGGCGTTTTTGAGGGCGGTCTTGAATTTGAGTTTAAGTACGGAAGAAAAGGAAAAACCAACAACACATTGCATATAAACAAAAAGTTGTTTTTACACTTCAATGAAAAGGGCGATATTCAGCGCGTGGATTTTATCGATCAATGAAACCGAACGATCTGATAGAGCGCATCTTCTGGAAACGGATCGATGGAAGCATGCCCCTACATCTTGTGGTCAGCCGAGACGCGGGCGCGACCTACATGTTGTGGTCGTCTGTGTCAAGTATATAAATACGATTGAAATGGGCCTCGATGAGTGACGACCTCGAAGACCTCCCGCGCTTGGTGGCCGAAGAGGCTGAAGCCGCCGACTCGGAAGAAGATCTGCAAACCGTCAAGACCCGATATCTGGGCCGCAAGGGCATCCTGACCCAACAACTCAAGCGTATGGGGAAGCTCCCCCCCGAGGACCGCCCAACATTCGGGAAGGCGGTCCACGCCGTGGAGGCCGAAATCGAGGGCGTTTTCGAGCGCCGGCTCGAAGCCCTACGCCACGCCGAGTTACGGAAAGCCGCGCCCTCCTTCGACGTCACCCTTCCCGGCCGAGGCCAACCCCCCGGGCGCATACATCCGGTCACCCAGGTGACGGGAGAGGTCCTGAGAATCTTCCAAGGTCTGGGGTTTGGGATTGCCGAGGGACCCGAGGTCGAGCTCGATTATTATAATTTCGAGGCCCTCAACATCCCGCCGGATCATCCGGCCCGGGACATGCACGACACCTTCTATCTCACGGAAAAAACGCTCATGCGGACCCACACCTCGCCGGTCCAGATCCGGGTGATGGAAAAGCAGGAGCCTCCGGTCCAGATTGTCGCTCCCGGCAAGGTGTACCGCTGTGACGCGGACGTGTCTCATGCCCCCATGTTTCACCAGGTGGAAGGGCTCCTGGTCGACCGGGACGTGACGTTCGCGGATCTGCGCGGCACGCTGTCCATTTTTGTGCACGAGATGTTCGGGCCCGATGTGGGCGTCCGCTTCCGCCCAAGCTTTTTCCCCTTTACCGAACCCAGCGCGGAGGTGGACATCCAGTGCGTCATCTGCCAAGGGCGGGGCTGCCGGGTTTGTAGAAGGACTGGATGGCTGGAGATCCTCGGCGCCGGAATGGTGGACCCCGCGGTTTATGGATTCGTCGGCTACGACCCCGAGGAGGTGACGGGATTCGCGTTCGGCCTCGGCGTGGAGCGCGTGGCCATGCTCAAATACGGAATCGATGACATCCGCCTATTCTTTGAAAACGATGTCCGATTTCTTTCCCAGTTCTGAATGAATCCGGTTGGGTTGGCGGGAAAAGGTTGAATCCTTGCGTGTGATTTGCAGTTGGTTAAAAGAGTTCGTTGAATATGAGGGGACCCCGGAGGAGCTGGCTCGCGTCCTCACGATGAACGGCATCGAAACGGTCAACGTGGAGCGTGTGGGCGGAGAGTTCGAGCCGGTCCTCGTAGGGGAGATTCTGGATGTTCAGCCGCATCCAGGCGCCGACAAACTGAACTTGTGCCGCGTCTCAACCGGCGGCGGCGACAGACGCATCGTTTGTGGGGCGCCCAACGTCGCCGTTGGGCAACGGGTCCCTGTGATTCCACCGGGCGCCCGGCTCCCGGACGGCAGGACCATCGAAGCGGTGCGGATTCGCGGGGAAGACTCCGAGGGGATGATCTGCTCCGCCGCTGAGCTTGGGTTTGCCGACGCGACCGACGGCATCTGGGTCCTGGATACGGATTGCGAGGTCGGCGCCCCGCTTTCCGAAGCGGTGGGTTTTTCGGACACCGTCTTGGAAGTGGAAGTGACGCCGAATCGCGGGGATTGCCTGAGCGTTCTGGGAATCGCGCGCGAGGTCGCCTGTTATCAGAGAACCCCTCTTCACCCGCCGAAACCGCGGGTTCTCGAACATGGCGGTCCCGTGAAAGGTTTTGTCAACGTCTCTGTGGATTGTCCCGACTTGTGTCCGAGGTACACCGCCCGGGTCGTGCAGAAAATAAAAATAGGGCCGTCCCCCATCTGGATGCAGTGGCGCCTTCAAACAGCCGGTATTCGGCCCATTAACAATGTGGTCGATGTGACCAATTACGTCATGCTGGAAAGAGGCCAGCCTTTGCACGCCTTCGACCTGGAAAAGATCCGGGGGGGCGAAATCGTGGTTCGCGCGCAGACCGCTGAAGATGAGTCGACCTTCACCACCCTCGACAAGACCCGGCGCACCCCTCCCGAAGGGGCCTGCATGATCTGTGATGGAGCGGGTCCGGTGGCCATCGGAGGGGTGATCGGCGGCTTGGACTCGGAGGTGGGTCCCGGCACGAGCGCCGTTCTTCTGGAGAGCGCTTTGTTCCAACCGCGGAGCGTCCGACGAACCGCTCGGGTGATGGGACTCGCCACCGAGGCGTCCTTCCGATTTGAACGAGGGGTGAATCCGGTGGGTGTTCCGCAGGCCTTGGACCGGGCGGCTGAGCTCATCCGCCGGGGGACGGGGGGAGAGGTGGCTCGGGGGATGGCCGACGTATCCCAGAGCGCGCTTCTGGAGAAAAAAATGGTGACCCTTCGAACCGGCCAGCTTAAGAGGGTTCTGGGGATGGATATACCGATTCGCGAGGTGTCCGACATTCTCCTCGCCCTGGGCATGGAGGTGACCGCGGTGGAGAGCAAGGAAAACATGTCCATTCGGATCCCGGATCACCGCCTGGACCTCTCCCGGGAGATTGACATCATCGAGGAAGTGGCGCGTATCTACGGTTATGATCGGTTCCCCACAATCCTTCCTTTGGGTGGGAATGCTCGCCTCGGTCTCGCCTCCGAATGGGATTTTCTGAATCGGGTTCGCACGGTCCTGTGCGGCGCCGGCTTGCTGGAGGCCATCAATCTGAGTTTTGTGCCCGCGTTGAAGGACAACGGGACGGCGGATTCCTATGACGGCGGCCCGTCTTTGGCGTTATTGAATCCTCTGAGCCGGGAAGGAGCGATGTTGCGCTCGTGCTTGTGGCCCGCTCTTTTGAGAAACACGGCGGCCAACAGGAACCACAGTGTCGGGGAAATCCGTTTGTTCGAGGTGGGGCATGTGTTTCGTCCGGGATCTTCGCCGTCGGATTCCCTTCCGGACGAATCGTTGCACATCGCGGGTGTCCTGAGTCAGGCCTCTGAGCGGAGCGTCTGGACCGAAAGCGGCCGGAAGCGGGACTTTTACGATATCAAGGGAGTAGTGGAACACTTGCTCTCCGCTTTTGGCGTAGAACATGCCCGATTCAAGCCCGGATGCGGATATCCATATCATCCAAGCCGCTCGGCAACGGTCTGGCTCCGTCAGGCGTCCTCGAATGAGGAGGAAATCTGGGGCGAGCTGGGAGAGATTCATCCGGACGCGCAAAGGGCCTTCGATCTCCCGCAACCGGCGATGATTTTCGAGGTTTCGTCCAATCCTCTCCAGCGTGCGATGGCGGACACGCCCCGCTTCCGTTCATTGGCGAGTTTTCCACCGACCGGCCGTGACTTGGCGGTTGTGATTCCGGCGGAAGTGATGGTGGATTCCATCCAGCGTGCAATCCTGGAAGAAGGCGCCCCCTTGGCCCAAGAGGCCGTGGTGTTTGACGTGCATGTCGGAGACCCGGTCCCGAAAGGCCGGAAGAGCGTTGCGTTCGCCCTGGTTTACCGGTCTGCCGAGAGAACCCTGACGGGGGAGGAGGTCAACGAGGTGCACGAGCGAATCGTGTCCCGACTTTCAAGGGAGTTTCAGGCTCAGCTGCGGTGAGTTCTCGGGAGGTGAAAAGGACCGGCGGGTTTGACGCGTTGGTGGAATAAGAATATAAAGAGAGGGATGGCGGAAAACTCTGAAAAGGCTTGAATCATGTCGAGTTTGGAAAATCTTGAACAGTTGGAGCACCAGCTTCGGGCGTTGCTCTCTGAACGGAAGCAGTTGAAGTCGCGTTTGGATCAACTCGAAGCCGACGCTCCCGCGAAGAACCGGGATAAAGACCTCGGGGAATTTCAACGAGTGAAGGACTTGTTGACGCGCGAACGGAGCGATCTGCGAAGCCGCGTCGAGTCCATGTTGGCGGGCATTTCCCGGGTACATCAAGCGAGTTAAGCATCGGAGGTGGCGCTGGTGGCGGATCGAAACACCGTCTCCGTGGAGATCTACGGAAAATCCTATGTCGTCCGCGCGGGCGCGGACCAGGAGTACATGCGGACGGTGGCTCGGTACGTCGAAGATCAGATGCGCAAAGTGGCCGCGCAATCCAAGGCCGTCGATACGCAAAAAATCGCCGTTCTGACAGCGCTCAATATCGCGAGTGATCTCTTCCATGCTGAGAAAGTGGAGCGGGAAAAGGAATCGAATTTGGACCAACGCACGTTCGCGCTCCTTCAGATGGTGGAAAAAGCGGGATAAAGAGGAGAGCCGAATTCCCCTGCCATGTGCGTGATGGACGTAAAAATTTTTGAGCCAACAGACAAAGAAAGGGAGCCGGGAGAAGGGCGTGGTGTGCACCTCCCCCGGGAGTGAGCCTGAAATGTCCTCCGAGGCGCCCACCTGGTGCTGCCAGGTTCAAAAAGTATACCCACACGGCATTGCGGCAGGGGACTTTAGATTCAACTGTCCAGCCTGAGGCGAAGGCGCGACGCGACGAGAAGGGACGGCGGTGCTTTCATCCTTAGGCGGATGGGTCAACCTACAAGGAGTGGAAGGATTCTCCAGGCGGAAATGACGTCGGTTATCGGCTGGTCAAATTCATCGTGGTTCGAAAATAATCCGGGGAGGGTGCGGCAGGAAGCAAGCCGCCCGGACGCCCCGGCTGTCCATCTGCCCGCCCCCTTTCCAGGGGCGGAAACGGTGAAGTTCCCCTCGGCGCCTTTGAAAGCATGAAAAGAATCCGCGGGGTTCATCGGCCTGCTCGGAACCAACGGAAACCGGCCCCCTGAGATCCTCACTCCGTCGCGCAATGGGAGCATTGGCGTGGCGGTTCACCTTCAAAGCGGTCCCCTTCATCACCTTTCCAAGCCCCGTATTCTTGCGGATAAGGCCCGGTTGCGCCGGAAGTTCCTGAGCCGGCGGGAGGCGCTCCGCCCGGAGGCCGCCGAGACCCATAGCCAAGCTATCGTGCAACGGTTCTGGCGCCTCCAGGCGGTCCGGAATCTGCAAAAGCGTCTTCGGAGCGGGAGTCCCGTGTGGCTGTCCTGTTATGTGGATTTCGGTCTGGAGGTCAGGACGCGCGCCCTGCTTCGCAAGGCCTTGGCGCGTGGATATCGAGTGGCGGTCCCCGTGGTTCCGGCGGGGCGGGGCGCGAAACTGTTCCTCTCGGAGATCAAAGACCTGCCCGGCGGGCGGGATTCCGGTCCGATGAGTTGGGTCCGAACGGCTTTTGGGGTCTTGGAGCCTCGTCATCCCCGCCCTGTAGAAACCGAGAACATTGACTTCTTCGTCGTTCCGGGCCTGGCTTTCGACGGCAAAGGGATCCGGCTGGGATTCGGCAAGGGGTATTACGACGGGCTTCTGGCGTCCGCCCGCGCCGACGCCCAGCGGATTGGGCTGGCCTTTTCATGCCAGATGGAGGACCGAATCTCCCGGGATGAGTGGGATATTCCAATGCACCGGGTGGTGACGGAAGTTGGTGTCATACGTTGCGATGCTCATGTTCATCGATACTCGATTCCAACAACAACGAACGAATCACCGGAGGAGGTGATCCACTGTGTCTGAGCTCATGGCCAACTGGATGAATCCGGAGGGTTGGGCGCTGGGCGCGTTGCTCATTGTGTTGGGGGGCGTGGTTGGATTTTTGCTGCGCCGGGTTTCAGTCCGGTCCAAGATCCAGCAGGCCCAGGAAGAGGCTGATAAGCTTCAGGCCGAGGCCAAGCGGGAGGCGGAGACCATTCGCCGTCAAGCCGAATTAGAGGCCAAGGAAGAAACCCTGCGCGTCAGCCGGGAATTGGATCAGGAAATCAAGGAGAGGAGACAGGAGCTTCAAACGCAGGAACGCCGCAGTCTCCAACGGGAGGGGAACCTGGAAAAGAAGCTGGAAGCGGCGGAGACGAAAGAGCGGAATTTTGAAAAGAAGGGTCTCCTTCTCACCGAGCGGGAGGACAAACTCGAGGAGCTGAGAAAAGAAACCGATCGCGTTCTTCAAGAGCGAACCCGGGCCCTCGAGCGCGTATCGGGGTTAACGGCGGCGGAAGCCAAGAAGGTGATCATGGATCAGGTCGTGGAGGAGGCCCGGCACGACAGCGCGAACCTGGTGCGCAAGATTGAGGAGGAAGCGCGGGAACAGGCCGAGCGGGAAGCCAATCGAATCATCGCCATCGCGATTCAGCGATACGCGGCGGACCACGTAGCGGAAAACACCCTGTCCGTCGTTAGCCTGCCCAACGATGAGATGAAGGGGCGGATTATCGGCCGCGAGGGGCGGAACATCCGGGCGATGGAGATGGCGACCGGCGTGGACCTCATCATCGACGACACCCCGGAAGCGGTGATCATCTCGGGATTTGATCCCATCAAGCGGGAGATCGCCCGCAGGGCGCTGGAGCGCCTGGTCTCAGACGGCCGCATCCACCCGCGGCGCATCGAAGATGTCGTGGCCAAGGTCAAGAGCGATATGGAGAAGAACGTCCGGGAGATCGGAGCGGAGGCGGCCATCGAGGTCGGGGTGGACGGAATCCATCCCGAAATCCTCCGTCTGCTCGGAAGACTGAACTATCGCACGAGTTACAGCCAAAACGTACTGATGCACTCCAAGGAGGTGGCTCACCTGAGCGGTCTCGTGGCCGCGGAATTGGGGGGTGACGTGAAGCTGGCCAAGCGGGCCGGCTTGCTTCACGACATCGGCAAGGCCCTCGACCACGAAATGGAAGGCTCCCACATCCAGATCGGCATCGATGTGGCTCGCCGATACCGCGAACCGCCAGTCGTCCTCAACGCCATCGCGGCCCATCACGAAGAAGAAGAACCCAACAGCATCGAGTCGATGGCCGTTTGCGCGGCCGACTCGCTGTCCGCCGCGCGTCCGGGGGCCCGGCGGGAGACGCTGGAATCCCATATCAAGCGGCTCCAGCAGCTTGAGAAAATCGGCGACTCTTTTCAGGGCGTGGAGAAGTCTTACGCCATCCAGGCGGGCCGGGAGATCCGGGTCATTGTCCAACCGACCAACGTGAACGAATCCGAGGCAGTGTTTCTGGCCAAAGACATCGCACGTCGGATCGAGGAAGAGCTCACCTATCCCGGCGAGATCAAGGTGACGGTGATTCGCGAGACCCGTTCGGAGGAAGTCGCCCAATGAGGCGTTCCGATTGACCGAAACGCCACAAATCGTAAGGATATTGTTCGTCTCGGACGTCGTCGGGAAACCGGGGCGCCGAATCCTGAAAGAGCGCCTTTCGGGCCTCCTGACGGATTTCCAAGTGGACTTCTGCGTGGTCAACGCGGAGAACGCCGCCGGGGGGTTGGGGTTGACCGCGGAAGTGGCGGAGGAGTTTTTCGGCCTCGGCGTCCACGTTCTGACTTCAGGAAACCACATCTGGAATAAGCGGGAGATCTTTGACCTCATCCCCCATGAGCCCCGCATCCTGCGTCCGGCCAATTATCCGTCAGGGGCCCCCGGGCGAGGCGCTGAAATCTTTGAAACGTCGAGCCGGGTTCGGGTCGGTGTTTTGAACCTGATGGGCCGTGTGTTCATCCCCTTCAGTCTGGACTGTCCGTTTCGCATCGCTTCGGAACACCTGAATAAACTCCGCCGGGAGACGTCGGTCATCCTTGTGGATATGCATGCGGAAGCCACTTCGGAAAAAATTGCGATGGGGTGGTTTTTGGACGGCCAGGTGTCGGCGGTCCTGGGGACCCATACCCATGTCCAGACCGCTGACGAGCGGATCCTTCCCGGCGGAACGGCTTACCTCTCGGACGTGGGAATGACAGGGCCCTGGGTCTCTGTCATCGGCGTAAGGCGGGAGCCAGTGATCGAACGATTTCTGACCGGACTTCCGAAGCGGTTTGAACCCGCCTCCGGACCGGCTCAGCTCAACGCCGTCTTCTTGACGGTCGATAGCGCTTCGGGCAAGGCCTTGACGATCGAGCGCGTCCGCATCGAAGAGCCCGCGCAGGAGGGGTAGCGCGGGCCTCTTCTCTCCGGACCGGCCGACCCTCCAATCAGCGGAGGGCCTCAGGCATAAACCGCGAACTTGCGCCGGACGACTTTCACGCCCAGATCATCCGTGACCATCTTCTCCAGCTTATCTACATCCCACATCAGCGGCTTGTCGGGAATGATCACCGAGACATCCGGTACGAAGTTCTTCGATTCTCGGATAAACCACAGGACGCTCTCGAAGGTTTCATCGCCCGACGCGGGCGCCGCCACCTTCATGTAGTTCTCCGCCGACCCGGCGTGGAGTGAGATCCGGAGTTGATCGACCAAACCCTGAAGCTCGGGCAGGACATTTCGGCCATGGATCAGGTTCCCCTGGCCATTGGTCAGCACCCGAACCGTTCCCCCCGCTTTTTTGATTCTGCCCGCAATCTCCTTCAGGACGTCCAGCCGCACCAAAGGCTCTCCATAACCGCTGAACGTCACCTGTTGCCGGATATCGCCGAAAGCCTTGAGCGCTTCCCAGATTTCATCCGGATCCGGGTCCCTGTCCAGCTTCAAGTTGTGTCCGAAATGGTAGTCGGATGAAAAGCGCGGGCAGTAGAAGCAATTGTTGGTGCAGGTGTAAGTCAGATTCAGGTGCAGAGCGCCGTGAATCTTGTACACCATTTGGGGAACCGGGTTCACCGACGGGATGCCGAAAAGCGCATGTGCGTTGTAGCTGGTGATCCTGGCCAGGTCCTCAGTTGGCACGCCCAACAACTCGGCGATTTTCTCCCCGACGTGAACGACCATCGCCGGTTCATTCGGTCTTTGCCCTCGAAAGGGCGCGGGAGTGAGGTAGGGGGCGTCGGTCTCGATCAGAAGGCGTTCCAAAGGGATCTCCCGAACGGTCTCCTGAAGCTCGGTGGACTTGGCGAACGTGACCGGACCGGCCAGGGAAAAGTAGAAGTCCAGGTCCAGATAATCCTCAACCTCGCGCGGGCCTCCGGTGAAGCAATGAATCACCCCACGGGCTTCCCAGGCGTTCTCTTCCCGAAGAATCTGGATGAGATCCTCATGGGCTTCGCGTTCATGCAGGACCAACGGCCGGTTCACCTTCTTGGCGATGCGGATCTGGTTTTTGAGCACCTCTCTTTGCTGCTCGGGCGGAGAATGTGTCCGGTAATAATCCAGCCCCACCTCGCCGATGGCCACCACCTTCGGTTTTCCGGCCAGCTTCGTGAGGGTTGAGAAAGTCCGCCGGCCCGCCTTCTTGGCTTCATGGGGATGGATGCCGATCCCCGCGAAAACGGGATCCAGCGACTCGGCAAGTTCGACGGCCTTCCTGCTGGTGAGAATGTCGGAGCCCAGGGTCATCATGAATCGGACGCCCGCTTGTCTCGCGCGCTCCAGAACCCCCGGCCGATCATCGTCAAATTGGGCGTCTTCCAGATGACAATGAGAATCGACCCAGGAAAGCTCCGGCTCCCCTTTCGGAAGTCCTTCTCGATTTGTCGTCACATCATTCTCCGGTCCGGACACCCGACGACCCTTTCATGGATTCCTCAACGGATGGGAGTTCCCGGGGGAACCGGCTTGTCCAGCGTCACCAAGGCCAGACCCTCTCCCTCCTGGGCCGCCAGGACCATCCCTTGCGACTCGACGCCCATGAGGGTCCGCGGCTCGAGGTTGGCGACGATGACCACGGACTTTCCCGTCAACTCTTCCGGGGAGTAGCTGCCGGCGATGCCCGCGACAACGGTTCGCTCCCCCCCCCCATCCCCCAAATCCAGCCTCAGGCTCAGCAGGTTCCTTGATTTCTCGACCGGTTTGGCGGAAACAACACGCGCGACCCGCAATGAAACCTTTGAGAAGGCCTCATAATCGATCCGCGCGGCCGCTTCGTCCGCGTGACTTGAAGACCCTTCCCGTCGAGGCGTCCCGGCAGACCCTCCGTCTTCCGACAAGGGAGCCCCCTGCCCGTTCTCGACCTCTCTTCCCACGGCCTGTTTGATCTCCTCCGCTTCCTCCTCATCGATGCGGGGGAAGAGCGGCGGGCCGGGTTGGACCTCCTGGCCCGCCTCGAGGACTCCCCAAGTCCTGGCTTCTTCCAAAGAACGCGGGGGGTCTTCTGCGGCCAGCCCCAAACGGGAGCGGATTTTCAGGGCGGCGTCCGGCATGAACGGCCAGAGCCAGACGGAAAGGACCCGAATCGCCTCCGCCGCCGTGTAGAGCGTAGTCCGAACGCCCGCCTCGTCTCCCGATTTGGACATGGACCATGGTGCGCGTGTATCCAAGTATTTATTGACTTGGTGGATAAAGTCCCAAACTCTTTTCAGGACCCGCTGAAATTCCAAGGATTCCAATTCTTCCCAGAGGACCGTGGTGGTGGCGCCGGCCGCCTGCTGAAGGCCGCGCTCGAGGTCTCCGACGTCCGCGGCCCGCGGCAGTTTCCCTCCGCAGAACTGTTCGACCATGCCGATCGTTCTGTGTAAGAGATTGCCCAAGTCGTTCGCCAGGTCGCTGTTGATTCGCTCGATCAAGGCCTCATGGGAAAAATTTCCGTCTTGACCGAAAGGCACTTCCCGCAACAGAAAGTAACGCACCGCGTCCGCCCCGTAGTGGTCGAGGAGACGGTTAGGCTCCACGACATTTCGGAGGGATTTGGACATCTTTTGTCCTTCCACCGTCCACCACCCATGGGCGAATACGCGCCGGGGAAGGGGGAGCTCCGCCGACATGAGGAACGTTGGCCAGTAGACGGCGTGAAACCGCAGGATGTCTTTCCCGATGAGATGAACATCGGCGGGCCAGAAAGTCTCGTAGTCCTCTCCGCCGTCCTTCTCGCCGAATCCCAGCGCGGAGATGTAATTGGTCAGCGCGTCGAACCAGACGTAGAGGACGTGTCCCTCTCCCCCGGGAACGGGGATGCCCCACTGAAAAGTCGTCCGGCTGATGCTGAGGTCCCGCAGACCCCCTTCAACGAAACGGATGACTTCATTGCGCCGGCTTTCCGGCAGAATGAAGTCGGGATGCTCCTCCAGATGGCGCAGGAGCCGGTCCTGGTATTTCGACATCCGGAAGAAGTAGCTTTCCTCCCGGACGCGTTCCACCGGTCTGCCGCATTCGGGGCATTTCCCATCCACCACCTGGGTTTCCGTCCAGAACGATTCATCGGGCGTGCAGTACCATCCCTCGTACTCGCCCAGGTAAATATCGCCTTTCTCCTGCACGCGGCGGAACAGGTCCTCTACGCCTTTGCGGTGCCGGGCTTCGGTCGTGCGGATGAAGTCGTCCGGCTCGATCCGGAGGCGGTCCCACAGCTGGTGGTAGCGGCCCACCACCCGGTCGGCCAGCCCTTGCGGGGTCAAGCCCTGGTCCCGGGCCGCTCGCTCCACTTTCTGGCCGTGCTCGTCGGTTCCGGTGAGGAGGAAGACCCGGGTTCCGGCCAGGCGGTGGAATCGGGCAAGGACGTCCGCCGCGATCGTGGTGTAGGCGTGACCGATGTGGGGATAGTCGTTCACGTAATAAATAGGGGTGGTTACGTAAAACGTCTCGTTCATGGGATCTCGGGTTCGATGGATCGGGTTCGGGAAGGAAGCGTCGACATCGCCGGCGATACAACGTCCGGGATGAGTCCATTCAGTTGGACGGCCGGTTCCCTGTTTCAGCCGTTTCGCTCAGGGGGGTGAACGGTTTCACGCGGCCGGCATCATTTCGCCTGCCGCCTGCTCTCCTGGTAGTCATCGAGCGTCGCGGTCACCCTATCCCCTTCCTCGGTGCGGATAACGAAGGTTTCCTCCAGGATGTTTCGTTTCACCACGCACCCGCTGCATCCGGCGCAGCCGCTGACGCGCTTTCCGATCTTGGGCATCTTTTTGGCAACGCCTTCATACTCCCTGAACTCGTACGAAAGGCAGCACTTCAGTTTTCCGCACATCCCCGACAGCTTGGAAGGGTTTAGGGCAAGGTCTTGAAGCTTGGCCATCCGGATGGAGATCAGGCGGAATTCAGGCAGCCAACTCGAGATGCACAGATCCCGCCCGCAGGAGCCGCATCCGTTCATCAATCGGGCTTCGTCCCGCGCCCCGATTTGTCTCATCTCCACCCGCATGCCCAGCTCACCCGAGAGCTCCCGCACCAACTGGCGGAAATCCACCCGCTCCTTGGCCGTGAAATAGAAGGTGGCGAAATCCTCTTCGAAGTGGTATGCCACCTGGAAGATCTTCATCGGCAGCCTCATGCCGCGAATCCACTTCAGGGCGGTTCGCCGCGCCCGCACCTCCTCGGCTTCCAACTCCCGGAATCGTCCGATGTCCTCCTCCGTCGCCTGTCTCAGGATCTTTGGAAGATTCCCTTTGATCCGCTCTCGCGGGAGGATCATGGGATTGACGGCCACGCGGGCGACTTCCGTGCCGTGGTCGGTGTTCACAACACAGTAATCTCCCAGACGCAGGGACAAGTCCCCGGCATCATAGCGGGCGCCCCGCTTCTGTCTTCGAAAATTGAGCCCCACAACCCGGACCTTCATGAACCTATCCTCCGACCGCCGCTGGCTTCTTGGGAGTAAGCAGAAGGGACTCCCACCCAAGCTGCGGGTTGGCGTTTTTTAAGCGAATGTCCGCGCGCAACGACCGTGCGCGGTCGAACAAATCCTCCAGGGCTTTATTTGTGTACGCTGACCCGCAACGGGCAAGCTTATTGGCCAAGTCCTCGTGCACCAGAAATTCGGGTTCCGCTCCTCCCCGGACCGCGCGAACGTCGCGAACGATGGACATGAACACGTCGAGGAGCGCTTCCGCCTCTTCGGCGGGCCGGCCTACGCCGGAAACGTTTTTCAGCGCCGCGGCCGTCCGGCCCTCCAGCGCCGCGTCCAGGAGGTCAAGGGCCTTGGTTCTTCTCGCGAAGACCTCTTCCGGGTCGGCTTCAAGCGCGTGGTCCATGCGGCCATCGGCGAAACTTGCCACCAAACGGGCCTCTTCGGCCGATCGGCCTCGAAGCCGCTCGACCTCCGATGCCAGCCAGGAGCGCTCCAGCTTCCGGAAGCGGATCACCCGGCATCGGGAAACCACCGTTTGCGGCAGCGCCCCAAGCATTGCGGCGGTCAGAATGATGACCGTGCCGGGCGGCGGCTCCTCCAGCGTTTTCAGCAGCGCGTTGGCCGCCGAGGCGTTCATCCGGTGGGCCTCATCCACCACGAGGACCTTCACCGGCCCCTCGTAGGGTTTGCGCTGCGCCGCGGCGATGAGTTGCCGAATCTGAGGCGGCTCGCCCCGCTTCCGATCCTTCTCATACTCTCCGACCTTGATGAATCGGCCGTCTCTTCGGACGACCATCAGGTCGGGATGGCTCTCGGCCCGCACCTTCCGGCATGCGTCGCATACGCCGCAGGCGTCTTCGGATTCACCGCCCCGAGCGCCCTCCTTGCAAAGGAGGAGACCCGCGAAGGCGATGGCCGTGGTGGTTTTGCCTACGCCCTCAGGTCCGACAAACAGGTAAGAGGGCGCCATCCGGCCGGTTGAGAAATCCCGCCGCAAGGCGGACACCGCCCGGTCCTGCCCCTTGATCTCGGCTAACCGCATGGCGCCGCCGATTCGAGGGTCTTCTCCAATGCCCTCCAGACTTCTTCATGGACTTCCTCCGCGGAACCGGCGGCGCGGACCACTTTCACCCGGCCGGGATCTTCTTTGGCCAACCGCAGGAACCCCGACCGGATGATCTCGTGAAATTTCCGGTCTTCCAGATCGAATCGGTTTGTTTCGCCGGTATCAATAGAGCCATCGGCTTGAACCGCACCGTCCGCCCGCGTCCGCGTCCGCGCCAGGCCGGCGGAGATGTCCAGATCCAGGACAATGGTTGTGTGTGGCCGAATGCCTTTCGCCGCCAGGAGGTTCACGTCCTCGATCGTCTTCCATTCCAGGCCTCGGGCGAGGCCCTGGTACACCAGCGTGGAATCGGTGAACCGGTCACACAGAACCACCTTTCCGGCTTCCAGCGCCGGGCGAATTTTCGCGGCCACATGTTGGGCGCGGGCGGCTTCCATGAGGAACAACTCGGCGACGGGATCAATCTCTTCCTGTCCGGGATCGAGAACGAGCCGCCGGATTCCCTCTCCCAAATGCGTCCCCCCGGGCTCGCGGGTGCGGAAAACCGAAAGTCCCTGTTCCCGCAATCGATCGGCGAGCAGCGACGCCTGGGTTGTTTTCCCCGAGCCTTCAATGCCCTCAAAGGTGATCAAAATGCCGGCCATTGGCTGAAGCCGCCCCGAGGGTTTTCAGAGCCTGGAGATTGGGGCATGAGCAAACCCCGGCGCCCGTCGATCACTGACCAACAAGAAAAAGAGTGTAGCAGAGGCGTGCGGGGCATTCCAGAGATAAATACCGGGGGTTGAGGGAGATTGGGATTGAAATCGGAATTATGTACTTGACGCAGACGACCACAACATGTAGATCGTCCCCGCGTCTCGGCTGACCACAAGATGTAGGGGCATGCTTCAACTCAAGTCATGGTGGAGTTGGATTCGCAATTATGCGCTTGACTCAACCGAAGAGGGATCATACAATGACTGAATCATGCTCAATTGGCTTCGCAAAGTCGCCCTCTTTTTGGCGGGTGAATTACTGCGGAGCTGGATATGGCCCATTGCGGTCACGGCGGCTGGCGTCATGATCGGTTTTGCGCAACATATCCAGTTGTTCAACCTATATGTTGGAGCGGTCATTCTGTTTTCAGTTTCCTCTATGGGATTGTTGCGATTCAGCGAATGGCGGTATCGTAATAGAGTTGCGGATATGCTTAACTTTCATAGTGTGAGAACTGACAGAATAATCGACAAAGCTGGTGTAGTAAAATCACTGCGGATTGGTGCTACGTTTAACAACAAAGCTCTTTTCCCGGTGACATTTGAGGTTGTAAATGTCGTCTCAACATTTGATAAGTTGTACCCGACAAAAGAGCCATATGCCAAGAATAGCTATACCATCCCTGCAGGAGGGATGGGGTGGTTTGACGATCACTACATATCCTATAGAGCAGAAGAGAAGCGGCGTTTTTGAGGGCGGTCTTGAATTTGAGTTTAAGTACGGAAGAAAAGGAAAAACCAACAACACATTGCATATAAACAAAAAGTTGTTTTTACACTTCAATGAAAAGGGCGATATTCAGCGCGTGGATTTTATCGATCAATGAAACCGAACGATCTGATAGAGCGCATCTTCTGGAAACGGATCGATGGAAGCATGCCCCTACATCTTGTGGTCAGCCGAGACGCGGGCGCGACCTACATGTTGTGGTCGTCTGTGTCAAGTATATAAATACGATTGAAATGGAAAGGGATAATTATTTCCGGCGTCTCCAGCGGGCGAGAGGGAGGGAGGGAAATTCGCCCGGGTGGAGACGCCGGTGGTCTTGGATTCCGATCTGAGAAATCTTAAGAAAGGCTTGAAACGATGGCGCCCTTTCGGATATTTTCCAGCGGCCGCTCAAGCAGTTTGGGTCTTTCGGTGGCCAGATAGTTCAGGAGCGCGGCGGTTGCCAGGATTTCAGCTTCCTGGGGCGATTCGGCGATCTCTTCCGCCTCTTCTCTGAATGCCTTTCCCGCGTCCGCCAGCGTGACAGCGGTGATTTCCGTTTTCTGCTCCGTTTTCTGCTCCGTAGCCAACATGAATCTTCCCTCCAGAAGAAATTTGGGAGATTTGAATTTCGCGTTGTTATAGGATTAGAGCAAATATTGTACCAAAAGGTTCAAAAAATTTATTATTTTTCAGATTTCCACAACCATTTGAATTTAAACCGATTATTAGCGGATCAATAGAATTCGTCAATGGAGGCCAATTCAGCTCAGATAACGTTCTTTACAATTTCGACGAAAATCGTCTCATATTTGTCCCAAAAGCTCCAAGACTGAGAGCAGGTTTGCCCCAAGAGCGGGCAAGGTTCGAATGACTGGGAGGTCGGGGTTCAAATCCAACCCGTATTTTCACCTGTCATTCGTTGTAAATGGGGGGCCGGAGGGGGGAGGCGAGTCCGATTTTGGGAAAACGGCGGAGGATAAGCGTCAAACGGCCCGCATATCCGCATTCGGAAACCGGGGGCCAGTGCGGAAAGTCTGCTTAGTTTCCCAGATTCAGGGCATCGATTGCTGAAAGGATCCTCTCGCGGTGTGTTCCCGGCCAATAGACGCGGCGGCAGAGGGGGCACCGGTGAAATCGTGGTTGGGTCGCCCATGTGAAATCAGGCACTTCCAGTACGACATCCGACCGGGGAACCTCCTTCAGGGGCGCGTTGCATCGAATACATCGGGACAGGGGTTTCGGCCACCGGGTCACCTCCTCTTTGGACTCCATCCGCCCAACCGCTTCCATGACCGTCTTCGCCAGCCCCAGGCGGACAAAGATATCCGCAACCTGTCCGGCGGGGTCGTTCGCCTCCAGGAGGATCGTATTCGACATGCCGGGCCTGTTGGCGAGGCGGCTGTCCCGCGTGACGAGGATGCGTCCCTCCGCGAGGCGGGCGGCCAGAAATTCCATATCCAGACTGCGCATGAAGAGTGCGTCGAATCCCAAGATCCGGAGCCACTTGGCGGTCTTTCCTACGGTGATGTCCGCCACAAAGCGCATCTCGCCCGCGGGAAATCTCAAATCTTCTCTGCCTTTGCCTCGCATTTGGCTGTGATGCTCCCTTTGACACCCGCTGGAACCGATGCTTCCGGAGCGGCGCTCGGGTAGGCGCAGATAGAGGACAGCGGACAGGATTCGCATTTGGGTCTTGGACGGCAATATTCTTTTCCAAGCTCGACCAGAAGGGCGTGGTACTCGTTGTAGAGAGGAGCGTCGCGCGAGAGGAATCGGTGAAACCCCTCTTGAAGCGCTTCATACCCCTTTCGGCCCGATGATGGGCCTTGGTAGAGGCCGAGGCGTGAAAAGATTCGGTGGGTGTAGGCATCAACGACAAAGACCGGAAATTCCGCCGCATAAAGCAGGATGGAATCGGCCGTCTCGGGGCCGATCCCCTTCAGCTCCAGCAGGTTTTTCCGGAGTTTCTCCGCCGGGATGTCGAACAACAGATTCAAATTTCCTTGGTGTTCGACCCAGAGGAATCGGACGAACGCCTTGAGGCGGTCTGCCTTGAGGTTAAAAAACCTGGCGGGGCGAATGAGGTGCGCCAGCCGGGATTTCGGGATTCGCCGCAATCCCTCCGGGGAGAGTAGCTTTCGCGCCTTGAGGTTGGCGATGGCCCGGGAGGCGTTCGTCCACGAGGTGTTCTGGACCAGAACGGCCCCGATGCAGACCTCAAAGGGAGTCTCTCCCGGCCACCATCCGCGCGGCCCGAAGTGGTGAAGCAGGCGCTCATAGATATCCAACAACAAATTCCGCGTCATTTTTCGGTTCCGTCGGATATTTGCGCGCATGGGGTGAAATAGGCTTGAATCTTGCAGATTAATCCGTGATTATGCCCTTGACGCAGTAAGACACAAGATATGGTGGTCCCTCGAAAATTGAATCCGACCCACTACATGTGGTATATGGAACTTCAAAGGGTGGAAGCCCCGAGGGAACCCCGGGGCGTTGCTACAAGAGAGGACCTCACAGACCCTCCTTGTAGCAAATCCCCAAGCCCGTGTCAACCTCGATTTTCTGGGGGTCTGCCCATGCGTACTATCGGCGGTTGCATACTTACAACTGCCCTCATCGCATCTTCCGCCGTCATGGCTGGAGAATCCAACAAGGCCTGTTTTATCGGAAAAGGTGCGGTGTACAGCCCCGCTTATGTGGATTTGGAACGAAGAAAACTCATACTTCGCATGTTGGACGATCGCGATTTGGTAGCTTTGTATAAACTTGGATACCGAAACGCAAAGGAGAAATGGCGTATTTTCATGGTGAGTGAGCATCCAAAAGGATTCCAATACCTGAAGAGCATCCCTGGCTCTACGACTTTCCGTTTTGAAGGGGAATTCAAGGTTTTTGAGACGTTGTGCGAGTTCATCTCGTGCAAATAGGTGGAAAATAAGATTTACAAGTGCAGCGCCAGGGGATCCCGCCCCTGGCGCTGCGGTTCCATCACCACCCAACCTTGAAGGAGGACTGGGGCAATGGAAGCAAAATGCTTTCTTAAGGAAAAGGCTTTTAGCCGACCCGCCTATGTCTCCCCGAGAAAACTTAAACTGCTGGTGCAGGTTCTTCAGGACAGAGACTACTTGGCCGTAGAGAGACTTGGAGGAAGATTCAACAAAAAGCGGAGGCGTGTATTTTTTGTCAGGAAACACCCGCCCCAACATAGGTATCTCAATAGTCCCAAACTTGAGAAGGTGATATTCAGGTTTGCCGGTGAATTTGAAGTGAGGATTGCATCGGCGCAACAGGACATCGCGTGTGAATAAGTGCCACGGCTGGGGTATACGGCCCCAGCCGTGGCGTTCCATTAACCCGCAGCTTGGAGAGCCCAGGCAATGGAATTTAGATATGAAGGATTTGACGTTTTTGGATGGTTCATCTCCGAAGCAGCCTCTAGGGTTATTGATCTTCTCTTCTATGCGGGTTTCTACTTGATGGGGATAAGGAATAAGAAACCGCCGAAGAAACGCATCCCACTCGAAATTCGGGGCTCTTACGTCGGGCCACCAGCCATCATCAATGGGAGGATATGTGGTTCCACGGGTCCCTAAAAGTGACCCCCTCCTGTTGGATAACCACAACATGTAGTGTCTCAAAATCGCACCTATATCTTGTGTCTTACTGCGTCAAAGGCATAATCACGGATTAATCCTTCAGAACCATCGGAAATGTAAGGTGTAAAACTGCCACCGGAAGTCTCTCAGGTCGGTCAAGGGCTGTCAAGCGGTGCGGGTTTCCGATTGACAAGTTTGGGCGGGGTTGCTAGTTTTTGGGATAGCGGCTCAATTTTAGCGTGGTCGCTCCCCAGGCGAGAGTATTCTCGGGAGCAAGGTCCGCAATGTTATCCGGCGCGACAAACCTGACGGTTCGTCAGCAGGACATCCTGCAAGGGGTGCTCTCCAGCTTCGTCGAGACGAATGAGCCGATCGGCTCCAAGACGCTCGCTAAAAAGTATGTCAGAAACCTGAGCTCGGCGACCATCCGGAACGAGCTCGCCGAACTCACGGAATTGGGATTTCTGTGTCAACCCCACACCTCCGCCGGACGCGTCCCCACCGACAAGGCATACCGGTTCTATGTGAATCAGGTCAAAAAATTGCCCGCCCTCTCCGAGATGGAGGTGGAAAGGATCCGAATCGGTTATGGCGAAACGCGGTCTTCGGGGTTGGAGGGTTTACTGGAGCAGACCTCCAAGCTGCTCTCTTCGTTGACGCAACAAGCCAGCCTGGTCCTGATTCCAAATCTCTCCAGGACGGTCTTGAGCCAGATCCGCCTTGTCCGGCTCCGGCCGAATCTCGCGCACGTGATCGTGGTGACCAAGAATGGGAGGACCCAAAACCGGTCCATCGAGATGGAGGAAGACCTCTCCCAGGAGTTCCTCGATAGGATGAGCCGGTATTTGAACGAAGAGTATAAAGACCTGACACTCCAGGAGGTTCGCCGGCGGATCTCTCTTCAGATGCTCGAACACAAAAAAGAGTTCGATATCCTGTACCGTGAATCGCTGAAATTGAGCAAAAAGGCGTTTCTGGAATCACCTGAAGAAACCGACGAATTCTACATTTGGGGAACCCACCACATCTTCGATCAGCCGGAGTTCCAGACGGACGTCGAGAAAATGCGCATGCTGTTCGAAGCCTTCCAGGAGAAGGAAAAGCTCGTTGAGATCCTGGACCGGTTCGTGGAGGCGGAGGGGATTTCCGTCAGCATCGGGCCGGAGACCGAAGTCGAGGCCATGAACGATTGCGCGTTCGTCATGAAGACCTACAGCGACGGCTCAAGAAATTTGGGGACCCTGGCGATCATCGGCCCGAAACGGATGCGATACCCGCGCATCATGGCCCTGGTGGACATGACGGCTTCTACGCTCAGTCGGTTTATCGCGGCGGAATCCAGTTCATAGCAACATCCCTTCCTGTTTCAGTCGGTCGTCGATCCCCGGCGGCTGATCAAGCCAAAGGGCTTGGGTTGCAATGAACCGAATGCGAATCGGCTCCGGCTTGACGGCCTCGAAATCGCGCCGAATGGCGGGCGGGTTTGTGAATTGAAAAAGCCCGGGATGACCAAGAATTCGAAAGGAAGGCCGTGAGCCAGGATCACGAGGATGATGGACGGGAAGTCCCCGTCTCCATTGAAAAATCAGATGATGGAGATTCGCCCGCGACTCCGGGCGACGAAGAAGCACCGGCGCTTGAACCCGATGCCGAGGCTCCCCCGCCGCGGGAGACGACGCCCATCGAGGAGCTGAAGCGGGATCTCCAGGAAGCCCGGGATCAGCACTTGCGACTTCGCGCTGAATTCGACAATTTCCGAAAGCGGACCGCTCGTGAGCAGCGGCAAATCCGGGAACGCGCAAACGAGCATGTGATCAAGGACCTGTTGCCGGTGATTGATGGTCTGGAGCGTGCCGGAGAATCCATCGCGATGGAAAATGAAAACGGTCCCGCTCTGAAGGAAGGCATCGATCTGGTCCTGAAGTCCCTGGTGGAGAGTCTCGGCCGCCATGATCTTCAGCGGCTCGAAGCCCTGGCTCAGCCGTTCGATCCCAAGCTTCATGAGGCCGTCATGACGGTCGAGACGGAAGACCATCCTCCGGACACGGTGATCGAGGAAATTCAAAAGGGTTACGCCATCGGAGACCGGGTGATCCGGCCGAGCCGGGTGGTCGTGGCGAAGGCCCTCCCCGAGGAAGAAGATTAAAAAGACCGGTGGTTGCGGTCACCCCCTCACATGGCTTCCGACAACCCTTATCAGGTCCTGGGAATCCTTCCCACCGCGGACGAGGAAGAAATCAAGCGGGCCTACCGCCGCCTGGCCATGGAGTGTCATCCGGATCGCAATCCCGGAGACCGGCACTCGGCGGAAAAGTTTAAAATGATCAGCGGCGCCTACGAGATTCTCCGGAACCCGAGGAAACGGGATGACTTCGACCGCCGGGGTTTCCGGCCGTCTCCGACGCATACCGCCGGCCCCTCGCCGTTCGGACCCGGCGGCGAGCTGTCAGGCGTTTTCAAGGACCTTTTCTCCGACCTCATGCAAGGGAAGCCGCCGGAATCCGATCCGCATGCCGAAATCGGGAGGGATCTGAAGTATCACCTGACCATTACGCTCGAAGAAGTGGCTGTGGGGACCACGCTCCCGATCCAGGTCGGCCGGCTGGAGGCTTGCGATCCATGCCGGGGAAAAGGGACCGGCGCCCGGAGCCGGCCGCAGGCCTGCGTGGTCTGCGGCGGATCGGGATATGCTCAGTGGCAACACGGTTTGCTCGTCATAAAGACCCCGTGTCGTCCTTGCGGCGGGACGGGCGAAATCATCGTGGATGCCTGTGGGGGGTGCGGCGGAACCGGAAGGATTCAAAAGGAAAGGGTGCTGAACATCCGGATCCCCGCCGGCGCCGAGGACGGGATGAAGCTCAAGGTGAATCGGGAAGGGCATGCGGGGATTCGGGGCGGAAGGCCGGAGGACCTCCTTTTGACCATCGGGGTGATTCCCCATGAGACATTCCGGCGCGAGGGTTCGGACATCCATTCCTCGGTGACCGTGAGCATCTCAGACGCGGCCCTGGGCGCGGAGATCGACGTCCCCACGCTTGCCGGTTCGATCCCCCTGAAAATTCCGGCGGGGACCCAGTCCGGAAGCACGTTCCGCCTTCAAGGCAAGGGTCTGCCCGGAACGAGCCCCGGCGCCAGGGGGGATCAGATCATCCGGGTTCATGTGGAAACACCCACCCGGTTGACCCGAAAGCAGCGTCGGCTGTTGGAGCAGTTCAACCTGATGGGTGGGAATCCCCGATCGAAGCCCCATTGAAGATTGGAGAAAATGACCGCGTCTTTTCGCCTGGCAGCCGGGTTGACGCTTGGGGCCCGGCGGGTCGAGATGGGCAATGCCTGATGAGAAATGCGGGCCGGTCTCCCACCCGCTGGAAATCCGGGCGGAAGAACAATTGAGCGCAGGCCCTCCATATCAACCTCCGGCTTCTCAGCGGTGGGTGGAAATCAACCTGACGGCGGATTTGCGGAGCATGGACGCCCTCTCTTCCCGGTTGATCGAATTGGGTTCTCCGGGTGTCGTATTCACCGGTGAGCGGGAGGAAACCGTTCGGGGCTGTCTGCCGGATGACGAAACGCTGGGAAACGCCCTGGCCGATATCCGGCGTTTCGTGGATTCCCTACGGCGTTTGGGTGTCCCCGCCGATGTGTCCACCCGGCCGGTTCCCCCCATCGATTGGGTCCGCGATTTCCAGGAGCGGTGCGTTCCGCGTGAGGTGGGTCCCTTCCGAATCGTTCCGGATTTTCATGCGACGGGTCCGGGGAGCCGCTCCGCCGCTCGGAACCGCGGCGGGAGGGCCGCTGAAATCATTCTCACGCCCGCCATGGCCTTCGGGACCGGGGAGCATCCGACGACCCGCCTTTGCCTGAGGACGCTGGGGGAATTCGGCGGCGGGCTCCTCCCCGGCAGGGTGCTCGACATCGGCTGCGGCTCGGGCATCTTGGGCATCGCGGCCGCCAAGTGGTTTCCGCGGCGCCGCGTTACGTCGATTGATATCGACCCGGGCGCCTATCACGCGACGCGCGACAATGCCCGGAAGAACCGGGTCGCCGCCCGGATGACCGTTCGTGAAGGGTCTTTGGAACGGACGCGCGGGAAGTTCGGCCTGATCCTGGCCAATCTTTACCTCGAGCCCCTGCGCGATCTGGCCGGCATGATGGCGCGCCGGTTGGAAAAAGAGGGGCGGGCCGTTTTGTCCGGGATTTTGGTTTCGCAGGCGGACGCGCTGACAAAGGCCCTCGGCGATGTCGGCCTCGGCGTCGTCAGGACATTGAGCGAGGCGGGCTGGATCTGTCTGACGGCCGGAAGAAACGGCCGAACACCTCCTCCAAAACCCGAAACCGCTCTGGACCCGGCGCGGATCGCGTCCATTGCGGTTGGGAAACAACCATTGAAACGGTGACCATGCCTGTCTTTCGGGTCGACCCCGGAAACGTCCGGGCCGGACAAATTCGCTTCACAGCCGAGGAAGCCGGACACATCCGGGCCATGCGGCGCCAAAGGGGTGATGTCATCCGCGTCTCCGACGGCGAGTTCACCGAGTACGAGGTCGAATTGACGGAGCTCACTCATCGAGGCGCGGCCGGCAGGATCCGCGGCCGGAAGGAGACCCCGGAGGACCGTGTGGTCATCCGCCTGGGACAGGCTGTCCCCAAGGGTGAAAAACTGGACGGGGTCGTACAAAAGGCCGTCGAATTGGGTGTTCATTTTATCCACCCGATCCTCGCGGAACGGAGCGTGCCCCGGTTGGACGAGAGGCGGGCGGCGGACCGGTTGAAGCGATGGATGCGGGTGGCCGAAGCCGCAAGGAAGCAGTGCGGGCGCGTGAGGCCGATGGAGGTCGCGGCCCCCGGCTCTCTCTTGTCATTTCTGGATGAATCGGAAGACGCGGATCTCAAGGTGGTTCTGCACGAACGGTCAACCGTCGGGCTGAGAAAGATTCTCTCCGACGCCCGCGACATTCGTTCGGTCGCCTTGCTGGTGGGTCCTGAGGGTGGATTCTCGGAGACCGAGGTTCAGACCGCGCGGACCGAGGGATTCATCCCTTGCGGAATGGGAACAAGGATTCTGCGGACCGAGACGGCCCCCATCGCCGCCATCGCAATCCTGGGATATGTCTTGGGGGACCTGGGCGAGCCGGGGATCGAATCGGCCGGAGGTCCGGGAAGGGAAGGCCCGGCCGGGTTATGAAAGTTCTGCTTATCGGAAGCGGAGGCCGGGAGCACGCCCTGGCTTGGAAGATCCGCCGAAGCCCGCGGGTGGACGGGCTGTTCATCGCTCCGGGAAACGCGGGCACGGCGCTGGAAGGACGGAACGTCGACATCTCCGCCGAGGACATCGAATCTCTTCTCCGCTTTGCCGAGCGGGAGGACATCGATCTGACGGTCGCCGGTCCGGAGGGGCCCTTGACGGGGGGCGTGGCCGATCGGTTTGAATTATCCGGCAGGCGGATCTTCGGCCCGCGCCGTGCGGCGGCGCGCATCGAAGGCTCGAAGGCATTCTCGAAGGCCCTGTTCGACGAGGCCGGAATTCCGTCCGCGGCCCACCGCTCCTTTTCGGATTCAGCCGAAGCCTTGGAACACGTGGGCGCCCTCTCCGAGGGCCCGGTTGTTGTGAAGGCCGACGGTCTGGCGGCCGGCAAAGGCGTCATCGTCTGCGGTTCCAAGCGTGAAGCGGAACGTGCCGTTCAGCGGTTCATGAACGAGGGTTCGTTGGGGGACGCGGGCAGGACAGTGGTTATCGAGGAAAAGCTGATCGGCCCCGAGTTGTCCATCTTTGCGTTTTGCGAAGGTCCGAACATCGCCTATCTTGCCTCCGCCCAGGACCACAAGCCCATCGGCGAGGGAGACACCGGACCCAATACCGGCGGGATGGGGGCCTACTCGCCCGTTCCCTTGTGCGGCGATGAGTTGATCCGGGACGTCCTCGACCGATGCCACCGCCCTGCCGCGGCCGCGCTCGATGCCGCCGGGGTTCCTTTCCAAGGGATGCTGTACGGGGGCCTGATGATCACGGATTCCGGACCTCGAATCCTGGAATTCAACGCCCGGTTCGGAGACCCGGAAACCCAGCCGCTCATGGCGAGAATGGACGAAGACATTGTCCCCTGGCTCATGGACGTGGCTGAAGGCCGCCTGGAGGATGGAAAGACGGTTCGCCTTCGTCCTGAGGCCGCCGTGTGCGTTGTGATGGCTTCCTCGGGGTATCCGGGAAGGTACGACAAGGGAAAAGAGATCACCGGGCTGGAAGCCGCATCGGAGATGGATGGAATCCAGGTCTTTCACGCCGGGACCGCATCGGTGGGCGGGCGCGTGACCACCGCGGGCGGCAGGGTCTTGGGAGTCACCGCCACGGGGAAAGACCTCCCGGCGGCCATCGACCGCGCCTACGAGGCGGTTGCGAAGGTCCGCTGGGAAGGCGCCTACTATCGTCGGGACATCGGCCGGAAAGCGCTCATCGCGTAATTCGGTGGGCGGTTTTCAAGGTTTGTCCCGGGCCGAGGATTGCTCTTTCGAGTCAACGCCGCGCCGGCTCGCTAGAAAGCATCGGTTTTCATGTCTTCGGCGATCTCGACCCGGCCGCCGAAGGCTTTGGCCGCCGCTGAAGTCAGCTCCGCCTCCATGGCGGGATTCGTCGCCACGACGTGAATCAGAAGGAGCCGCCCCGCACCGGCTCGGGCGGCCGTCTCTCCGGCTTCTTCGCCGGTTGAATGGCCGGGTAGATCTTCTCCGCCCTGGCGTCCGGCCTCCATGATCAACAGGTCCGTCTCGGCGGCCAGACGATCCAGCGCCGGACAAGGTTCGGTGTCGGCGGAAACCGTCAGGGATTTTCCCGTTTGCTCATCGTCGAACTGGAAGGCGACAACCTCCTGATCCTTGTGAACGACCGGGGTCGAGCGGATCCCGTAATTCCCGCCCTCTACAATGAGATGGCATTCCCGTAGCGGGATCTCGTGAAACGCCACATCGAAGGGGAGAGGCTTATCGGGGTCACCGAATCCGTAGGCGCGCCATAAATCCGAAAGCAGGTCCAGGGAACGCTTTGGTGCATGGACAGCGAGGGGTTTTGTACGAATCGGGGGGTGCGTCTTTAGAGAATAAATGACGGATGGAAACCCATAGGTGTGGTCCGGATGGGCGTGTGTGACCAGCACCCGCCCCACCTCGAAGGGGTCGAGGCCCAGGCGTAGAATCTTTCCGATCGGATTGGCCGAGCAGTCGACGAGTGTCAGGTCTCCCCCGAAATCCACAACCATGGACGAATGGTCCCGGTTCGGCGACGGCCGGGCGGATGAGGCGCCCAAAATGTGAACCCGGGGAGGTTCTATCAAGTGCGGTTTCACGGTTGTCGAGGATGGGGAAAAATCCGTGCCAAACGATTGGGGTTCGGCTCTGTCGGATGCCGTGGATGCGGCTTGGACGTGGCGGCCCCCCGCTTTCGTCTCCCAGAGTATCAGGTGTCCTTGAAATGTGGTCAACTCCAATCCGGTGAAACCCGGATTGACATTCTCCTGAAATTCCATAGAATGCGACCATTCTACTTTTCTAACGGGCGCTCGCTTGGTCGGACTCCCGAGAATGCGACCATTCTACTTTTCTAACGGACGCTCGCTTGGTCGGATCCCCAGCGGTAGAAGGGGTTCGTTTGACGGGGGGGCATGTTGGGAGATCATTGAAAATCGACGCTTCTTTGAAAACGCAAAGGGAAATGAACGACCATTTCACGAAGATCGCCAAAGTGTATCGTGATGTGCGGACAACGGACGAGGAGCCCATCCGCCGCATCCGGAACGGACTGGGGGATCGCGACGCCACGAAGGGGATGGAAATCGGCTGCGGCACCGGCCGATACACCTTTTTACTGTTTCAAAACATCCCCAATCTGACGCTCACGTGCGTCGATGTAAATTCGGGGATGCTTGCCGAGCTCTCTCAAAACCTGAAGGATCATGGAATCTCCAATTACGAAACCCTCTTAAGTCGGGCCGAGGATCTGAGGCTCGAGGATGAATCCCTGGACGGTGTATTTTCCTTCAACGCGGTGCATCATTTCGACGTCGCGAGGTTTATTGCCAAGGTCGGCCGCGCCATCAAGGAGAACGGCCGGATCTTCATCTACACCCGGACCCCCGCTCAGAACGCGCGGTCGATCTGGGGGCGGCATTTCCCGGATTTCCTGAAAATAGAGACACGGCTGCTCGAATCCACCAACATGGAAAGACGCATCGAAGAAGCGGACGGCCTTCATCTGATGGCCGCCGAAAGATTTTTTTATTCCCGGACCTCCGATTTGAACCGCCTGTTGGGACAGGTGCGCAACAAGCATTACTCAACCTTCTCGCTTTATGGCGAAAAGGCGTTGGAAGCGGCCATCGAGACCTTCCGCGAAAACATCTCGCGTGATTTCAACGACCCCCGATATATCGAGTGGCAAGACGAAAACATCATGTATCAGATTGGGAAAACTCGGCCCTGATTTCAGCCTGGATTTCTCTCCCGCCTGTTGAAACGAAGAGTGCGGGGGCGAAATCCAATCTCGGGTTCACCCATTCGCGAAAGCCGTAAAGCGCGGGTTGGTTGACCTGCCGCCGCCAAAACACCGCGTCGAATTGAATGAAAGCGAAAAATTCACGGAGAAATTCGATTTTTTTCTTGCCACCTCAACACAACTTGAGTATATTACTAGCACTCGGGCAGATAGAGTGCTAAATTTTGCAAGGGTGCTTGAGTTTTCATCATTTTCGTGAAGCTGGGTCCCGTGTAAATTGAAATACCGGGAACTGTCCTCAATGGCGCGCCCTCGGAACGCGAGGTTTCGTGTTTTCGATTGTGGCGTTCTGAACCATCACCGCGAAGGAGAGAGAACCCATGAAGGTTAGGCCACTCCAAGATCGCATCCTGGTGCGGCCCCTGGAAGAGGAAGAAAAAAAACAGGGGGGGATCATCATCCCTGACACCGCCAAGGAAAAGCCCCAGGAGGGGGAGATTGTAGCGGTCGGCTCGGGCCGGATACTCAAGGATGGCGGCAAGCAGGCCCTTGAGGTCAAAAAGGGAGATCGTGTGCTCTTCGCCAAATACGCCGGGACGGAAGTGAAGATGGACGGCGAAGAGTTGCTCATCATGCGAGAGGATGATGTCCTCGCGGTCATCGTATAGCAGCGAGCCGCTGAGGAACCCGAAAAGAACACGGAAGGTTTCAGGATACAGGAGGAAACCTAGATGGCGAAACAGATCGAATATGGCGAAGACGCCCGGCACAAGATCGCCGACGGTGTCGATAAACTGGCAAACGCGGTGAAAGTGACATTGGGCCCCAAGGGGCGCAACGTTGTGCTGGATAAGAAGTTCGGCTCCCCCACCAGCACCAAGGACGGCGTGACGGTGGCGAAGGAGATCGAGCTGGAGGATCCCTTCGAGAACATGGGCGCCCAAGTCATGAACGAGGTGGCCAGCAAGACCTCCGACGTGGCGGGCGACGGAACCACCACGGCGACCGTGCTGGGGCAGGCCATCTTCCGCGAGGGCATCAAGAACGTCACCGCCGGCGCCAACCCCATGGACATCAAACGGGGGATCGACAAGGCCGTCGAGGTGGCGGTCGAGGAGATCAAAAAGCTCAGCAAACCCACTAGGGGAAAGACGGAGATCGCCCAGGTGGGAACGATTTCCGCCAACAACGATGCCACCATCGGCGACCTCATTGCCGAGGCCATGGACAAGGTGGGCAAGGACGGCGTGATCACGGTCGAAGAGGCCAAGAGCATGGAGACCTCGCTCGAGATCGTCGAGGGCATGCAGTTCGACCGCGGTTATCTGTCCCCTTACTTTGTGACCGACGCCGAGCGCATGGAAGTCAGCCTGGAGGATGCCTACATCCTCCTTCACGAGAAGAAGATCACCAACATGAAGGACCTCCTTCCCATCCTGGAGAAGGTGGCGAAGATGGGCAAGCCGTTCGTGCTCCTCGCCGAGGATGTCGAGGGGGAGGCGTTGGCCACGCTGGTCGTCAACAAGCTGCGCGGCACGTTGCACGGGTGCGCCGTCAAGGCGCCCGGTTTCGGTGACCGGCGCAAGGCCATGCTGGAAGACATCTCCATCCTCACGGGCGGGCGGGTCATCACCGAAGACCTGGGCATCAAGCTCGAGAGCATTGAGATTGGCGACCTCGGCCGTGCAAAGCGGATCACGGTGGACAAAGACAACACCACCATCATCGAGGGAAGCGGAAAATCCTCCGCCATCGAGGGCCGGGTCAAACAGATCCGCACCCAAATCGAAGAGACCACTTCCGACTATGACCGCGAGAAGCTCCAGGAGCGCCTGGCCAAGCTGGTCGGAGGCGTTGCGGTCATCAACGTAGGCGCCGCGACCGAATCGGAGATGAAAGAGAAGAAGGCCCGCGTCGAGGATGCACTCAACGCGACCCGGGCCGCTGTCGAAGAGGGGATTATCCCCGGCGGCGGCGTGGTCTTGCTGCGGGCGATTCCGGCCCTCGATAAGCTGGAAGGACAGGTGCCGGGAGACCAGGCCTCCGGCGTGCGCATCGTCAAGCGCGCCCTTGAGGAGCCGGCCCGTCAGATTGCCAACAACGCGGGCGTTGAAGGCGCCATCGTCGTTCAGCGGATCAAGAGTCTAAAAGGCACCAACGGCTACAATGCCGCGAATGACAGCTATGAAGACCTGGTGAAGGCCGGAATCATCGACCCCACCAAGGTGACCCGGTCGGCTCTCCAGAATGCGGCCAGCATCGCCGGCCTCATGCTTACGACCGAGGCCATCATCACCGACATCCCCGAGAAGGAAAAGGCTCCGCCCATGCCGGCGGGACCTCCGGGCGGGATGTACTAGACCGGCCGTAAAGGCTCAGTTGCACAGAGCCCGCGCCCTTTCGGGGGCGCGGGCTTTTTTTTTGGCCCGCGCGATTCGCCTCGCGCGATTCGACGTTCCCCTTATCCGATCGGCTCAAGCGTTGGACCCCGAGCCCGATCCGCGCTATATTTCATAAATACAAGGGGTTCCGGCTTTTGGTGTAACCTTGATGGCGGCCGGTCAGGCCCGGAAAGTTTGTCCAAGCGATGTCCAGAACCGGTTTCTTCCCGTTTATTCTGCTGTCCACCTTCATCCATGTGGTGGGGGCGCTTGCCGCCGTCCTGCTGCCCGCCCCTTCGTCTTTGCCGGCCGGAAGCGGCCTGAACAAACGAAAACCGGTGCGCGTGCGCATTCAAACCTCCGTCCCCGCCCCGCCCTCCGCCGTCAAATCGGCGGCCGTCAAGGAATCGGAGGATCAGAAATCTCCTCCGCTTCAACCGTCCGTCTCCCGGTCCGCCGGCGTCCCTGCCACGGAAAAAAAATCACCATCCGTCGAAACCATTTCGATTGTCCGGCCCCCCCCCCCCCCCGTGAAACTGAGCGCCAGGGCCGAAACCCGACGGGTCTTTGAGAAGAAAATTTCGATTGAAACGCCGCCTTCCGTCGGCGGCGCGCACCCCGGTGAAACGAACCCGGGGCTCCCTCCGGCCGGACCGGCCGCCCGGCCGGACCTTGCAAGCCTTCCGTCGGCCCCAAATCCTCTCCCGGGAACGAGGCCCGAAAAAATCACGCGGCCGGCTTTGCGGACGCCTCCGCCTCCGCTTTTGGAAAAGGCGGACCCGCCGGTCCGGCCGATCGTCGGGAAGAATTCAGAAAAATTAGACCGGATCGCGGGGTCCGGAATTCCCAAGGTGGAAAGTCCGGTCAAAGCGCCTCCCCCCCCGCGGAAATCCCCGGCCCTTGCCACTTCCAAATCCAAGCGGTCCGGACGGGCGGTCCCACGAAAGCGCGTGGCGGCCGTTCGAAAAAGGGGCGGTCACGCAAGGAGCGGCCGGCGGCTTGCACCCAATAAAGCTGCAACCCCCCGACGCAAGAAAGCGGTCCGGATCCGGCCGAAGCAGGCGCGATCGAGGCGGGCTCCCGCCAAAATCCAGGCTCGATCCGCTGTCGCGCCTACGAGACTCCGGCGCCCGATCAAAAGACCGGACCCTCCCCCCCGAGAGATTGTGGCCTCTGTCAAGGTCGATAACTTCGTTCGTCTTTCCCCCAAGCCCAAGATTCGGAGGTCGAAGCCGAAGACCCTTAGGGGGCTCCTGAGCTCGGTCCGCTCGCGTCCTTTCGACGCCGCCGCCTCCCCGAGAAAGAAACATCCCCGTTCCAGGAAAAAAGCCCGGCTTGCGCCTCTTCTGACTCAGGACGTTCGATACAGGGGGTATCGATACGCGATTTGGAAGAAAATCGATGAGCGCCTCTACTTCCCGGAGGCCGCCGCCACGGGGAAAGTCCGCGGGAAGGTCGTCGTCCGGTTCGAAGTGACCCGCGACGGCCGGCTGGCGACGCTTAAGCTCCTCCGCAGCTCCGGTTTTCCGCTCTTTGACGAAGAGGCCATGATGGCCATCCGGAAGTCCGCTCCGTTTCCGAAATTTCCACCCACCATCAAGCTGAACCGGCTCGCCATCAAAAGCGAGATCCTGTATGAACCTTGAGACCATCGATTCTTCATGGATGAAGCAAGCGCGGGGTTTCGACTGAGTCCGACGACGGCGGATGTGGCCATCGAGACCTGGGGTCCCGAAGCGGAGGACATCTTCCGGGAAGCGATCCGGGGACTGTTCAGCGTGATGTGCGACCCGGGGACCGTCGAGCCCCGGCGACCGATCCCCTGCCGGGTCAGCGGGGAAAACGTTGAAGACCTCTTTTTCCGCTGGTTGAACGAGGCCATTTACCTTCATGAGATTCACGGATTTCTCGCTTGCGATGTCCGGATCTCCCGATGGACGAACACCCAGGTGGAGGGGCTGTTGATTGGGGAGGCGGTGGACCCCGAGCGCCACGCCCTCGGCCTGGAGGTCAAGGCCGTGACCCTGCACCGGCTGAAGGTGGTCCACGAGCCGGGCGGGTGGCGGGCGTATGTCATAGTGGATGTCTAGCCTCGGGTCTCAAGAGGAGGTTCAGAAGCCCATGGCCGTGTCCCTCGTCAAGATTGACGAGCACCGCTACGAGATTCCCAAAGAATACAAGCCCGGCATGAGGGCGCCGGGACTCGTTTACGCGAGTGGACGTTTGCTTCAGGAAATTCTCAAGGATGATTGCCTCGATCAAGTCGCCAACGGCGCCACGTTGCCCGGAATCGTCAAGGCCTCCATCGCCATGCCGGACATCCACTTCGGCTACGGATTGCCCATCGGAGGCGTTGTCGCCACCGATCCCCAACGGGATGGAGTGGTCAGTCCCGGCGGCGTGGGGTTCGACATCAATTGCGGTGTCCGTCTTCTGCGGACCCATCTCCGCATCGAAGATGTCGAAGACAAGATCCGGCCGCTGGTCACGGCCCTTTTTCAGGGGATTCCCTCCGGTGTCGGCTCCCGCGGCGACCTTCGCCTCGCCGACGGAGACAAAGCCCCCCTGCTCACGCAGGGCGCCCGATGGGCCGTCGGACGGGGATTCGGCTCGTCATCCGACCTCCCGCACGTGGAGTCCGGCGGGGCGCTGGCCGGCGCGGTTCCGGACGAGGTGAGCGATAAGGCCTTCGAGCGCGGCCGCCGGCAGCTCGGCACCCTCGGTTCCGGCAACCACTTCGTCGAGATCCAGGTCGTGCGGGAAATCTTCGATTCCCGAATCGCCGACGCCTTCGGCTTGTTCCCCGGGGAGATCACCGTGATGATTCACACCGGCTCCCGCGGCCTGGGTCACCAAGTGTGCACGGACTTTCTGGGGGTGATGGAAAAGGCGATGGTCCGCTACGGCATCCGGCTTCCGGACCGCCAGTTGGCCTGCGCCCCGCTGGATTCTCCCGAGGGGAGGGCCTATCTGGGCGCCATGCGGGCCGCCGCCAACTTCGCGTGGGCGAACCGCCAATGCATCCACGGCAAAGTCGAGGAGGCCTTTCTCCGCGTCCTCGGCATCTCGCCCCGGGAACTGGGGATGACGACCTTGTACGACTTCGCCCACAACATCGTAAAACTGGAAGATCATGCGGTGAACGGGAAAAAACAAAAGGTGGCCGTCCATCGCAAGGGCGCCACCCGGGCGTTTCCGCCCGGCCATGAAGAGGTTCCCGCTGATTACCGGAAGGTCGGCCAGCCGGTCCTGATTCCCGGCGACATGGGACGCCACTCTTTCGTCCTGGCGGGAACGGTCGGCGCCATGGGCGAGTGCTTCGGCAGCACCTGTCACGGAGCGGGCCGCCGGTTGAGCCGGCACGCGGCGAAAAAATCCGCGAGAGGACGGGCGCTTCACCGCGAGATGGAAGACCGCGGCGTCTTCGTCATGACGGCCGGCCGGGCTACGATGGCCGAGGAGATGCCGGAAGCCTACAAAGACGTGGTGGACGTGGTGGACGTGGTCCATGCGGCGGGCATCGCCAAAAAGGTCGCCCGGCTGAAGCCCATCGGATGCATCAAAGGTTAACGAGCCGACCCGGCGAGTGGATCGGAAACTCGACGAACTGAGCGGTTTCTTAGGAAATCTCATGACCGAACGAATTGCGGTGGTCGGCGCCGGGAGTTGGGGGACCACCCTGGCCCACCACCTGGCTCAACAGGGAAACGACGTCAGCCTCTGGGTCTATGAACCCGATGTCCGGGAGGCCATCGAGCGGCGACGCGAGAATCCGGTGTTTCTTCCCGGCGTCCGCTTGAGCCGCCGCATCACACCGACCAATGATCTGAGAGCCTCGGTGGCGGGCGCGGCCGCCATCGTATCCGCCGCGCCTTCGCACATTGTCGGGAAGCTCTGGGAAGCGCTCGCTCCCGCGGTTCCGGAAAACGCGATTGTGATCAGTGTGTCAAAGGGGATCGAAACAGAATCCCTCCGAACCATGACCCGAACGATTCAGGAAGCCGCCGGCCCGGGGCGCCGACTCCGGCTGTGCGCCCTGTCGGGTCCGACATTCGCCGGGGAGGTCAGCATCGGACTTCCGGCGGCGGCCGTGGTTGCGTCGAACGATTCCGAAGCCGCCCATTGGGTGCAGGATCTGTTTTCCGGCCCCGCGTTCAGGGTGTACACGGGAGACGACGTGATCGGCGTGGAGCTTGGGGGCGCTCTCAAGAACGTTATCGCCCTCACGGCGGGCGTCTCCGACGGCCTGGGCCTCGGATACAGCGCCCGCGCGGCCCTGCTCGTCCGGGGGATGGCCGAAATCACCCGCCTTGGGGAGGCGATGGGGGCGGACGCGAAGACATTCTCCGGTCTCACAGGGTTTGGCGATCTGGTCCTCACCGGGACGGGAGAGTTGAGCCGCAACCGGACCGTCGGACTCCGCCTGGGGGGTGGAGAGAAGCTTTCGGAAATCCTGGATGGAATGAAGATGGTCGCCGAGGGGGTCGAGACGACAAAGGCCGCCAAACATCTCGGCGAGCGGGAAGGGGTCGAGCTTCCGATCATTGAGCAAACCCATCGTATCCTCTTCGAAGGGCAAAGCCCCCAGACGGCGCTGGAAGAATTGATGAATCGAGAACTCCGCGGAGAATTTGCGTAGGCCTGAAGAGAAGCCGCCCTGACCCCTGCGCATCTCCCGGAGTCCAATCCTTCTCCATTGGACGTTAGATTCGGCCGGACATGCTCTCCCGACTACAAACACTTGACCTGAACCTCTTTCACTTCGTCAACACAATGAATTGGCCGGAGTGGTTTTCCGTCCTTCTGTCGGCGTTGGGGCAGGCGAATCTTTGGATCGCCCCCATCGCGCTGGCCGTCCTGAGCCTGGTGATACTGGGCGGCCCACGCGCGCGGGTTTATGTTGTGACGGCGCTGTTGGCCCTTCTGCTGACGGAGTTCCTGGTGTCGGATGTCATCAAGCCTCTGGTCGCCCGGCTGAGGCCTTGTCATGTTTTGCAGGAGATCCGCCTGCTGGGGGGCTGCACCCGGAGCTTCGCCATGCCGTCCGGACATGCCTCGAACGTGGCCGCCCAGGCGGTCGTTCTCGGTTTGTTCTATGGACGGGCGTTTTTCATCTCCTTGCCCGTCGCGGGATTGGTCGGCCTGTCCAGGGTGGTGCACGGAAAACACTATCCCGGCGACGTCCTGGCAGGGGTGCTCCTGGGTCTCGGGGTCGCTCTTCTGATCGTCCGTGTGTTCCGTTTTCGGCTGGAAGCCGTTGACCGGCGCATGGTTGGGTGGTTCTTTCCGCAAGGCCGGATCTCGAGATCCCGGATTCCGGTGTTCGTCAATCCATCCGTCGTTTTCTGGTGCTGTCTCGGTGTCGCCGCGTTGGTTCGTCTGGGGTGGGCGGGCTGGACGGATCTGGCGCCCGGTGAAGCGGCCTTGTGGGATCAGGCCCGAGACATCGGTGGGTGGGGTTGGCTCAGCGCTTCGCCCGCCGAGGCTTTGGCCGCGGCGGGTGTGAGCCTGCTCGGCGATTCGGAATGGGGCGTGAGGATTTTTTCCATTGCGGCTTCCATCCTGACGAGCATCATCCTCTACGCGTGGGCTCGGCGCGCTTTTCCCTGGTCCAGGTGGGCGGGTCCGATAGCGGGACTCGGTCTCCTCGCAGCTCCCGTTTTCGGGATCGGCGGCGCGAGTCTGACGGAGACGACGCTCTCCTTCCTGTTCTGGGCAGGAGCGCTGGCGGCCGCCGAGTGGTCCATCGGCCGGGAGGACGAGGCCCTCCCCCCGTGGGGCTGGTGGGTCTGGGGCCTGTGTGTCGCTCTGGCCGTTCGGACTCACCCGTTTTCCGTTCTCCTCGTTCCCCTGGCCGTCTTTCGAGTGGTTCTGACCCGGGCCGGACGCCGACAACTGACCCGGGCCGCTCCTTACTTGGGGCTGGCCTTTGCGGTCGCCGTTACGTTCACCCCCTGGGCGCTGGGGGCGGAGACCGGGTCGCGGCCTTCGGCCGGTGGGCCGCCCGAGGAATTCGGGGCGTTCCTGCTTTGGCCCTTGGTTCAATTATCGGCCCCTTTGGTGATCTTCATTCTGTGGGGGGGGGCTTGGGTTTTTTGTAAGGGGTTGCGGGAGCGGAACAAGGAATACCTTCATCTTGCGTGGTTCTTCCCGGTCTTGATCGGATGTTTCCTGGTGTGGAGCAAAGCGGGTGGCGCGCGCGCCGAATGGGCGGCCCCCATCTGGCTCCCGGCCTGGATGACGGCCGTTGGCGCAACCACTGAGATCCTCCGGCGACGAAATGATCAAAGTCTGCACCTTTTGAAAATCCTGGCCCTTGTTTTACTGACGGGGTTGTTCCACACTGCGATCCTGCTGAACGGAGGACTTCTGCGGAAGTTGGAGTTCCAATGGCTTCCCGAAAGCGTTTTCGCAAATCAGGTCACCGGTTGGAGGCAATTGGGAGAACGGGTGAGCCGAAGCCTCAAAGAAATGGGGGAGGAAACGGTGCTCCTGGCGGCCGATTCCGGAACGGCGGCGGCGATTTCCTTCTACACGAGGCCCGATGGAGTTCCCCTTCAGAAGCCGGGCGTTCGCCGGGTCCGGACCCTGGGCTATCCCAATGGCCCGGAGGGCTGGAGGGCGCTGCTGGTCATGGTGGGGGAGTGGGTTGAGCCGCCCTCATCTGTCCGGCGTGCGTTCAACACCTGGAGTCGCGAAGCCTTCTTTCATGTGAAACGGGGGAAATCCGAAGTCATCCGGTCGGTCACCCTCTTTCGGCTTCTGGGGTACACGGGTTCCCCGAAATAGCGGCGGGGAATTGGAAGAGGTCACAATGGGCTTGGCCAAGCTGACCGAACCGGCCCAGGACATTGACATAGAAATGAAAGAAACCTCTCTTGGCGTGTCCGTCGTCATCCCTGTTTACAACGAAAAAGACAACCTCCTCCCCCTGCATGACCAGTTGATCTCCGCTCTGGAGACTATCGGCGTCCCGTACGAAATTATCTACGTGAACGACGGCAGCACGGACGGCAGTGAGGAGATTCTGCAAGATATTCAAGCAGGGAGCCCGGTCACGGCCGTTCTCCATCTGAGACGGAACTTCGGCCAGACGGCGGCGATGTCGGCCGGCTTCGATCGGGCCGGGGGCGAAGTCGTTGTCACCATGGACGCGGACCTTCAAAACGACCCGGCCGATATTCCCAGGCTGTTGGAGTCGCTCAAAGACCATGACATTGTCAGCGGCTGGCGGAAAGACCGCAAGGACGCCTTCTGGACCCGCCGACTTCCTTCACGGATAGCCAACCGGCTGATCTCGTGGATCACGGGGGTCCACCTCCGGGATTATGGATGCACGCTCAAGGCGTATCGCAGAGAAGTGGTGGAGAACCTGGAATTGTGGGGCGACCACCATCGGTTTACTCCCGCCGTGGCTTCCTGGATGGGCATCCGGGTATCCGAGATTGAAGTGAATCACCGTCCCCGTGTCCGCGGGGCATCGAAATATTCATCCACCCGAATCTTTCGGGTCCTGATGGACCTCCTGGTCGTCAAGTTCTTTCTGAGCTATTCAACCAGTCCCATTCGATTTTTTGGAGGCATAGGGATGATTTCCGGGGCGGCGGGCATGGGGATCTCCCTCTACCTGACAATCCTCAAGCTGAGCACGGGCGCGGACATCGGCGGCCGCCCCCTGTTGATCCTGGGCGTTTTGCTGATCGTCGTCGGCCTCCAGCTTCTCTTGATGGGACTCCTCGGCGAGCTTCTCGCCCGTGTTTATTACAGGGCCATGAACAAACCCTCCTATGTTTTGCGAGAGATCCCCAAGGCCGGTAACCCGCCCGGCGCGCCCGAAGGGGAGGGGGACCGACCCCGCCATGGCCGGATGACTTAAGGAGCACCCTTCGTGACTGAAAATCAAGCCGTTGTTCCCGAAACGTTGGAGGGGTGGGCCGTCTTGCACCAGGTCTTCCGCATCAACCGGGCTTCCTGGAACCGCCTTTCGGAACGGGAAAGGAGCCAGGCGACCCTGGAGGCTGTAAATTTTCTGGAGCGCGTCTCCGGCCCGCCCCGCGGCGAAAGCGGGGTCTTCAGCTTACTGGGGCACAAGGGCGACCTTCTCCTGCTTCATTTCCGACCCACCTTCGATGAGCTGAATCAGGTGGAATTGGGTTTCGCGCAACTCGCCCTGGCGGAACACCTGACGGCGTCGGATTCCTACCTCTCGTATGTCGAGCTTGGTTTGTACGAGCTGACAGCAAAGCTCCACGAGCAATTTCTGGCCGACGGCCTCGAGCCGGACAGCGAGGAATGGAAGGAAAGGTGGAAATCCGAGATGGCCGCGCAAAAGGAGCGCGTGCGCGCCCGCCTGTATCTGCCTATGCCCCGTGACCGATATTTGTGCTTCTATCCCATGGAGAAGCGGCGGGGCGAGGTGGTGAACTGGTACCAAGTTCCGATGGATAAGCGCCAGCACATGATGCGCGATCACGGCATGATCGGAAGGAAGTACGCCGGGCGCGTCTCGCAGATCATCACCGGCAGCATCGGCTTCGATGATTGGGAATGGGGCGTGTACCTGTTTGCGCCGGACCCGCTGGTGTACAAGAAGCTGATCTACGAAATGCGGTTCGACGAGGCCAGTGCGTTATACGCGGAGTTTGGGCCGTTCTGCATCGGCCTCCGGTTCGACCCGGAAGAGCTGCCCAAACTCTTTTCGGGCCGGGTCCCCGGCTGGAAGTCCGGAGATTGACCCGATTTCTCGCCCAGGGTCGGCCGGGGCGCGGCCTCGCGATCAGGCGTCGCTTGGGGATTGTATTTTTCGGAGGAGGTGGCGCTCCGCATGGCGCAAATCGTCGATCGTATCGATGTCAAACCAGGCATCAGACGACGGTACGGCCAGCAGGGGAGTCTCCGCAATCAAGCGCTGAACGCCGGAGGTCAGGCTGTGTTCCCCCTCACGGAACGCCCGCTCCAGAGCCGGGAAGATCTGGCCGTCTAAATAGAAGAGGCCCATCTCCACAGCGGTGAATTCAGAAAGGGTCTTGCTGATCTTCCGTATCCGCCCCTGCTCGTCGACGCTGACTTTGGTCGCGTCGTCCAGGTCGATTGTCGGACCGCTCCCGTTCGAAACCGAGAGCGCCGGTTCTCCGCCGGCCTTTGCGGCGAAACGCTCCAGGGTTTCGGGCTCGAACATGTGATCCGCCATCAAGACAAAGAAACCCTCTCCCTCCCCCTCGACCCAGTCCTTCGCGGAATAAAGGGAAGTCCCGTTTCCACGGGCCCAGTCGGCGTTGTCAACGGCGCGGACGATAAAGGGCCAGGGTCCGCTGTGTTCGATCCGCTCGCGCACCGCGTCCGCTTCGCATCCGAGCACGACAATCACTTCATCTAGATGGATGAGTCGGGTCAGACACTGAAGCTGCCTCTCCAGCAAACTGACGCCCAAGACCTCGACCAGTGGTTTGGGTGACGCCCGCCCGCCGACCCGCAGCCGGGTCCCCGAGCCGGCCGCGAGTATGACGGCCTTCTTCGCCGGCGTTCTTCCAGTCCTCCCCGCGCCCGTATCGGTCAAATCGGATTCCTTGACATCCGCCTCCGCGGGGGAATTTCGTGTTTGCCTCGACGGGCCATTGTGAAAGCCATGCAGTCGCTCAATCGGAGGCCTTTCGCGAACGGGCGCATAGAGCTTCCCACGCTTTTCCGTTGTGAAAGGACCCGCACGAATTCCGGGAGCCGCCGGCCGATCAATACCGCCGGGAGATTATTGCGAGAGGTGTCCGCAAGGATCCCCCGGGCCGAAAGTCGGCTTTCAGCCCGGGATGATGAGCGCTGGACCGCCCCCCGCCCTGGACGGATCTTCGGTCGGTCTTTTCGCGGCCGTTTGGCGGAGCTCGCTTGGGGTGAGGATCAAAGAGGGTTCCTCGCGCCGCGTCCGATCACTGTCCTGGGGTTGGGGATCCCCCCCAGCCTTTTCCACCGGGATCTCCCTTGACAAGAGGGCCACAACCGAGCGGAAGACCATGCCGTACAGGAAAGGATGCTCGGCCGGATCTCCGTCGAGCTCCCGCAGGCTTTTTGCAACACCCGCAACCGAACGGGCAAGATCCCGGTGCTCCGATTTCAGGAGCACATAGGCCGTATCTTCGAGCCGCTTGGCGCACCGCTCCACGCGCTCCGCCGGAAAGAGGGCGGCCGTGGCTTTCCGGCAGGCCACCGTCAACTGCTCTCGACGCGCTTCATGACTGACGATGAGCTGACTTTCCAGGAGCGCCTTCACCTCCTCCACATAGGGAGAGGTTTCTTTCTTGCTCAAAACCCAGTTGGAAAACATTGGTTGGCCGAGGAGCGTTTTCATCTCTTCGGCGGACACCGCTCCCACGGGGTCCATACGCGCTTCATCCAGCGCCTCCTTCAAGCTGGGCCGGTTTTCCTCGGCCCCATCCCTGATCTGACGCTGGTGGATCGGATATTCTTGAGGGATCTCCTCGTTCCGAGACAGTCTCAGCCGGTAGGCTTCATCGATCAGGAAAGAGGCGTATCCGGGCGGAACCTCGATCACCGGAAATTCGAGCGCCCGGCCGGTGATCTCCTTGATATAGGATCGGAAGGGGGAGAGATTCAGCTCGTAGGCGTTGAAGTCCATCAGTCCTTCGTCATCACTGACGACGGCCTGGAACAGAAGACGACCGCCCCCTTGGAGAGGTTTCGCAAGCCAGACGACCCTCGATCCCGATCCATCGACAACACTCATGAACCCTTGAGAGGGCGTGACAACAGGGCGGAAAATCCCCTGGCCGGCCGGCTTTATCCCGGCGTTTCCCTCCTCAACCGGCAGCCCGCGGGCTTTCAGTCGATACAAAGCGCGGCGTACGACGCGCCCCGTTTCTTTGTCCGTTGTCCCATTGAGATACTCGCGGAGGATCTTGACGGCCCGGGGGTCTTCGAGAATGACCAGGGCTTCCACGGTTTCAGGGGGCGGAAGGTTTTCACGGCTGCGCAGCAGCTCGATAAATTCAAGGGCCGTCCCGGGCGCCACGGAGGCCAGCTCGGTGAGCGCGGCCTTTCGGAGCGTGGGGGGAAGCCGAACAAACTTTACGAATAAGGGATTCGACCCGTGGATGGACTCCGGCTTGAGCGCTGGAACCCCTTCGATGATCTGGGCGGCGTTTTTCAGCGATTCCGCCATCCCCACTTCAAGCGGCCTGCCCATTTGCTCCAGGATTTCCGCCGACCGCCGCTTGGCCGAGACATCCACAGCGGCTTCAAAGATCAGGTACTCCAAATGGGGGACGGCTTCGGGGTTTTCCAGGTGGGAGATTAAATCCAGAAGCGCCAGGCGCTCTTCTCGGCCGGCTTCCTCGATTCTGCGCACGAAAGCCGGCAGGAAAGCCCCGGTGTGAATCTCCAACTCAGCGACAAGTTCCTCAGCCTCCTGGAAGCCGTTTTTCCGTTTCAGGGCATCAAGGATTTTTTCGAGAAACTCGTTGAGTTGTCTTCGCTTTGAGCTTGTGGCCGCCGGGGCGGACCTCGTGCGTCGCTTCCCGGATCGCTTCGTCATATCCAGACCGAAAAAGATACGCTTTATCGCCTCCGGCATGCGCACCGGTGCGTCGAATTCTCTCTAGGGCTCAGTATGGGAGCGGCTTCCCCGGATTGTCAAGGAAGAAGCATGGAGGGCGATATTCCGGGACTCTGGTATTCACTGAAGGGAATGTGTGCGTTGGGCGGAGCCGCGTTCTCCGGTGATCCGGGATCCGCAACTCAGGCGGTGGAGACGGCGGAGCGCCCAGCTTCTTTCTTCCGCAAAACCTTTTCGACAGCGCGCAGGAGGAAGGGAGCGGTCAATCCATATTTCTCAAGCAGCTCGAACGGCTTGCCCGATTCGGCGTAGGTGTCCAGCCCCACGAACTCGATGGGGACGGGATGGGATTGCGCCACGGCCAGGCTCACCTGATTGGAGAGTCCCCCCACCAGAAGGTGTTCTTCGGCGACCACCAAGGCCCCGGACATCCGCGCCGCCTGGATCACGGTCTCGACATCCAGCGGCTTCAAGGTGTGCACATCCACAACGCCGACATCCAGGTTCTCTTCCCCGGCGAGGTCGCTGGCCTTCAGGGCTTCCGCCACAAGCAGGCCGTTCGTCAGGATGTTGACGTCTTTTCCGAGATGGTGGACCGCCGCCCGGCCAAATTCGATCTTGTCCTTCTCCGAGTAGATGATCGGCGCGCGGGGTCTTCCCATCCGAAGGTAAACGGGACCCGACAGTTCCGCCGCCTGCCGGACAAGACAACGCGCGGCCCGGGCATCGGCCGGCACGGCCACCCGAAAGCCGGGCAGCGAACAGGCCAGGGCCAGATCTTCCACGCTCTGCTGGGAAGGCCCGTCCTCTCCGATGGAGATCCCTCCGTGCGAAGCGATCACCTTCACGTTCATCCCCGGATAGGACACGCACATCCGAAGTTGGTCGAATCCCTTGCACATCAGGAACACGGCGAAACTGCTGATGAAGGGGATCTTTCCACAGGACGCCAATCCGGCGGCCATGGAGACCATGTTGGCCTCGGCGATGCCGACGTTGAAGAACCGGTCCGGAAACTTTTCGCTGAACTTCTTCGTCCGGGTCGATTCACTCAGGTCGGCGTCCAGGACCACGATGTCGGGGTTTTCCTCGCCCAGCTCGACCAGGGCCTTTCCGTAGGCGTCGCGCGTCGCCCCGCCCACCTCAAACTGTCGCATCCGGCTTTCTCCTAGGCGAGGTCCGCGAAGGCCCGCGCCGCTTCCTCGGGATTCGGCGCCCGGCCGTGAAAGGCGGGGTTATCCTCCATCTCGGAAGCCCCCTTGCCTTTCACGGTGCGCGCGATGATCACGCCGGGTCGCCCCCGGTGGGACGCGCAGGCCGCGAAGGCGTCGTAAACCTGGCGGAGGTCGTGCCCGTTGATATCCTGGACAAACCATCCGAACGAGTTCCATTTTTCAGTCAGGGGTTCCAGGTCCACGATGTCCCGGGTGAATCCGTCCAACTGAATGCGGTTCACGTCCACGATCGCGGTCAGGTTCTCCAGCTTGTGGTGGGCGGCGAACATGGCCGCCTCCCAGATCTGCCCCTCTTCGGATTCCCCGTCCCCGATCAGGACGTAGGTCCGGTACGGTTTCTTGTCGATTCGCGCCGCCAGCGCCGTTCCGGCGCCGAAGGAAAGCCCCTGGCCCAAGGAGCCGGTCGAGGTCTCCAGGATGGGCAGAAACCTTTTGTCGGGATGTCCCTGTAGGCGGCTTCCCAGCTTTCGAAGGTCGCCAAGCTCGTCCTTGGAGACGTACCCGAACTCGGCCAGAATCGCGTACAGGGCCGGCGCCCCGTGTCCCTTGCTGAGGATGAACCGGTCTCGGTCCTCCCAGTCCGGGTCCTCGGGCGTTCGATGACGGAGAAAGGAATCGTAGAGAACGAGCAGGAGCTCGACCATGGAAAACGAGCCGCCCGGATGGCCTGAGCCGGCGGCCACGATCATCTGAAGGATCTCTCTGCGGATCGCCCGGGCCCGATCCGCCAATGCCTCAATCGATGACGGGGAAAGCGTCTCCCCTAAACCCGAAGAGGGTTCGCGCCCGTTATCGCGCAACGGCGTCTCGCCCGAACCAACGGGCGCCCGGGTTTTAGAGCGGCTTGCGGCCATCGGAGATGAACCTCCCACGGATAGGGTGAGTCAAAGTCTTCATTTCCGGGTCCGACCCGGATGAAGATGCGCTCCCAGGGTGAATCGACGAGATTGTATCAGCCTCATCTGCCCGGTGGCAACCGGCGGACCCCGCTTCCGACCGTTTTTCCGATTCATCTCAAACCCCTGTGATTCCCTTGTCTGAAATAAATCCCCTCCCTATCCCCGCTCCCACGCCGGGCTTCGTTCGACCACGTCATAATGGGAAAACTCCATCGAATACGTCGCCCGGCCCTCGGAGGCTGAGCGCAGCTCGGTGCTGTAACCGAACATGTCCGCCAGCGGGACGCGGGCCTGGAGGACCTTCGCGTTCCCCCGCAGGGATACACCTTTTACCCGTCCCTTCCGAGCGTTCATGTCATTGATGATCCCGCCCAGGAACTCTTCCGGGGTGACCATCTCGACGCCCATCCAGGGATCCAGAAGCACCGGGGAGGCCTCCGCCGCCGCCGACTGGAACCCCATCCCCGCCGCGGCTTAGAAGGCCGTCTCCGAGGCCCGTGTTTCATCGTACGTTGCGTCAACGACCCGGGCGGCGATATCCACCAGCTTGTATCCCCCGATGGGACCACTCCCCGCCGCCTGCGAGAGCGTCCGCTCGACCGCCGGCCGGATTTCCGCCGGAAGGTTCGGATGCGCGGCGTCCACCTCGAGCCCATCCCCCCGCTCCCTGGGCTCGAGGCGCACCACCACCCGGGCGAAGAGGGACTTGCCGCCCACTTCCCGGTCGAACACGCCCTCGCCGGCCGCCGGGACCGTCAGGGTTTCTCGATACACCACCCGGGGCGTTCCCGCCCTCAAGTCCACGCTGAACTCTTCTTTCAATCGCCGCAGGATCACGTCCAGGTGCAGCTCGCCCATTCCCGACAAGACGGTTTGGCCGGTTTCCGGGTCTTCCCGGACATGAAACGTCGGGTCCTCCGCCCGGAGCTTCTGAAGAGACTCGTTGAGTTTCTTTTCGTCGGCCGCCGAGCGCAGCTCCACCGCCAGGTAGATCACCGGCTCCGGAAATTCGAGCGACCCGTACCGGATGGGGTCCTTCGGGTCGCACAGGGTGTCCTCCGTGAATGTTTCCTTGAGCCCGGCGACGGCGACGATACTTCCCGCGCCCGCGGCGTCCAGTCTGGAGCGCTTGTCCGCAAACATCTGAAAAATCCGCGCGGCGCGCTCCTCCTTCTCCCGGCCGGGGTTGTAGACCTTCTCCCCGACGGCCAACCGGCCCGAGTAGATCCGCAGATACGTCAGGCGCCGGCCCTCGACGGTCATGATCTTGAAGGCCAACGCGGAGAAAGGGGCGTTGGGGGTGTTGTCCCGGGAGTCCGGGGATCCGCTCTCCGGAGTGACGCCCGAAACGGGCGGAAGGTCGCCGGGGGAGGGCAGGGCGTCCACCACCGCGTCGAGCAGGGGCTGGACACCCACGTTTCGAAAGCCCGAGCCGCACAGGACGGGAACCGCCCGGCCCGATATCGTGATCCGCCTGATGGCCTGCCGGATCTCCTCCGGCTCGATCTCTCCCTCGCCTTCCGCCAGGTATTTCTCCAAAAAGACTTCGTCCGCCTCGGCCACCGCCTCGAGCAGGACCTCGCGCGAAGAGGCCGCGGCGCTTCGGAGCTCTTCGGGAATTTCAACCGTTTCGTAATGGACGCCCTGGTCATCCGCGGCCCATGAGAGGGCGCGCTCCTCCACCAGGTCAATCACGCCGTGAAAATTCTCCTCCTCGCCCCAGGGAAGTTGAAGAACCAGCTCTTTCGCGCCCAGCTTTTCGCGGATTTCCTTCAAGACGTTTTCAAAGTCGGCCCCGATGCGGTCCATCTTGTTGACGAAGGCGATGCGGGGGACGCCGTGCCGATCCGCCTGCCGCCAGACCACCTCGGATTGCGGCTCCACGCCGTCCACGGCGCTGAAGATCGCCACGGCCCCGTCCAGGACGCGCAGGCTGCGCTCCACCTCGATGGTGAAATCGACGTGACCCGGGGTGTCGATGATGTTGATGGTGTGCTCCCGCCAGCGGGTGGAGATGGAAGCGGCGGTGATGGTGATCCCGCGCTCCCGCTCCTGGGGCATCCAGTCGGTCGTGGCCAGCCCGTCGTGGACCTCTCCCATCCGGTGAATGGCGCCGGTGTAAAACAGAATCCGCTCGGTGACGGTCGTCTTTCCCGCGTCGATGTGGGAAATGATCCCGATGTTCCGGATGCGTTCGAGGTCTTTTGGGTTCATGACAGGCGCTTAAAGGCTCGGCGAGGGGCCGGGAGGCGGGCCGGAGCGGGCGGAAACGCTTCCCGGGTCAGCCCGCTACCCGCCGCATCATCTCGAGAAGATCGGGAACGCGGTCCAGGCCCGGGTGGAAGGGGACCTCCGGGAACGGCTCCCCGAAGGGCTGGGTGGCGTCGATCCCAAGCGCCGATCCCAGCTCTCCCTCTGGCACGGACGGGTCCAGGTTGGCCGTGGGAAATTTGGGAAGGATGACGATGTCCTCCGCCGGCCGGGCCCGGGTGGCGATGGCCCACAGGACCTGGGAATCGTCGAAGACATCGATGTCTTCATCGCACACGACGACGCACTTCAGGGGTCTCTTGCCCGCGATGGCGGCCATCAGGAGCTTTCGGCCCTCTCCCGCAAAGGTCTGCTCCACGCTGATGAAGACCATGAATGTAGCGCATCCGGCACCGGTGACGTGAACGTCCTTCAGGCCCGGGAAATTCGATTTCAATTGCCGGTGCATCGTGGTCTCGCCGGGGATCTGCTGAAGGAAGTGGTTCTCGGTCATGGGGCGTCCGGTCAGGCCGGCGTGGAAGATCGGGTTCCGCCGGTGGGTGACGGCCGTCACCTCGACCACCGGCTGCATCGACGCCGGGCCGTAATAGCCGGAGTATTCGGCGAAGGGGCCTTCGTGCTCCCTGCGATGGGGCGGGATCACGCCCTCGATGACGATCTCCGTCGTCGCGGGCGCCTCCAGGTCCACGGTCTCGCACTTCACCACGTCCACGGGCTTGCCCTTCAGCCCGCCGGCGATCGCCAATTCATCCTCCCCGTAAGCGGCCGCCACCTGCGTGGCAAGCATCACCGCCGGGTCGCATCCCAAAGCCACGGCGATTTCCAGGGGCTTGTCCATGGCCTCCGCCTTGACGTATTGGCGGGAAAGGTCCTGGTATCCCGAGGGGTAGACGCCCAGCTCGCGTTTTCCGTGGAGCTGCATCCGGTAGATCGAGGCGTTCTTGGAGCCGTCCTCCGGGTCCTTGCTGATCTGGATTCCGTGCGTGATGAAGGCACCCCCGTCCTTTTCGGCGTAGGTGGGGATGGGCAGGCGGGTGAGGTCCACCTCGTCCCCCTTCCAGATCACTTCCTTGCAGGGACCCGTCTCGACGAGGCGTGTGGGGATGGGGTTGCACACCCCGTGGTCGAACCGTTCGTAAATGTTCTCGGGATTGGCTTCCAGGGCCATGAGGACCCGGCGCCGGGAGGCGAAGATTCCCCCGACGACCGCCGTGTCGTGTCCTTTGACATTCTCGAAGAGGAGGGCGGGCCCCTGCTGGTCCGAGGTCTTTCGGATGTAGGCGGAGATTCCGAACTTCGGATCCACCTCTTCGGAGATGCGGAGGAGGTCGTTCCGTTCTTCGAGATATTCCAGGAAATCCCGGGGGTCATCGAACGGCATGAAGGATTCTCCTTTTCCGGGGCGGCCGTCGCCACGCCTTTCGCGGCGGGTCTTCACACCAAGGTGCCAGAGAGCGCGGGCTCATGCAAGGTGGAATTGGCTCAGGGGGGGATGGGTGAGAAATCTGAGTTAAGCCCCGACAGAGGAATCTCGACTTGTCATTCAATCCAGGGACCGGGAAGAAGCGCTTTTCCCCGGTTCCGGCCCGTCTAAGTGATCTTTCCTGTTTTTGCTCCCACGAAATCCAAAACCCATTGATTCTTATTCCTTTCCTCCTTTGGGTTTGAATCATACTTTTTCATGCGCCGACGATGATCGGCGGCGGAACGGCCTCGCCGCGCCTTTGTCTTTGCAGCCTTTCGAGCTGCCGCATCGCCCGGTAGAGCTCGCGCTCGATCATCCGTTCGTAGCGGACAAGGATCTCGCTTTTGTCGCGGTCGGGGAGGGATTGCGCGGCGATCTCCGCCTCGATCCCCGGAATTTCGTCCTCATCGGGGTCCATGAAAGAGCCGATCCGATCCATCCGCGAGCGGATCGCGCCCGTCTCGAAACGCAGAACGCGGGCTAGCCTCCAGTGGCAGACGCCGATTTTCTCGACCAGCACCTCTTCCACGAAGCCCTCCGGCTCATAGCATCCCCGGAGGTTCGCAAGAAGGTCGTCGAAATCCCCTTGGGATTCCTCTCCCTTCCCGGCCGGGATGACCACCTCGCGGGCCAGGATTCCGTGCTTGAGGCCGTTGTAGCGGACCACCGCCTTCCCGTCCGCCGTCCTTGGCCCGGTGGATTTCAGCGCGTTTTGCCGGTTGGCCCTGAGCTTGCTCGCTGTGACTTCCATGACCCTTCTCCCCCGCCCCCTCGCTGGATTGAATCGAAAATTGTTCTACCAATATAGATGTAAATAACACGAAAGCCCAATAAAAACACAGTCGCTTATGACCGGGTTTTTTTCGATGTAGGGGAGAGTCGCCGCCCGCCGACGTGCGGGTCCGTCGCAGGCCCATAGGAGCCAATCCAGGAGCTCGAAAGAGCTCGCCTGAGCGAAGACGAAGGGATGCCCGGACTTCCAATTTGTGAGAAATTGCCGTTATAGGACTGAATTTCCTGGACAATCCCCGATGAGCGTTCTAAGTCGACATGGGCGGGATGGGAAGGTCGAGAAAGGGGACGTGACTCGGAAGAGAAGGACCACATTCGTCCTGACTTGCTTCGTGACGGGATACTGCGAATTCACGATTCAAAACCTGACCCCACCACCCCTGGCAACGGCCTCTTGGCGCGCTACCCTCGAGGCGGTGAGGAAAAATGCTGCCGTGAGACAATCGTGCAGACGACGTCCAAATGAGGCGGGAGGAGCGGCCTTCCAAGCCGATTGTCTTCACTGCCCATGCCTTGCAGAGGATGGGGGAACGGGGCGCCCGCGAGGAAGACGTGAGGGAGGCCATACGGATCGGAGAGCGGGAGCCGGCCCAGCGCGGGTTATTCCTCTACCGACTCAACTTGGAATTCAAACGAGAATGGGACAACCGCTTCTATAATGTCCAGCAGGTAGTCCCGATCGTTGCGGAGGAGGAGGATCGGCTGGTCGTTGTGACCGTATACACCTTTTACTTTCAGGAAGCGGCGAAACGATGAAGATCACTTACGACAAGGACGCCGATGCCCTCTATATCCGCTTGCTGGAGGGAGACCATCAGTGCCGCGTCGTGCGCCTGACGGACGACATCGCCCTTGATTTCACGGTCGGGGAGAAGCTCGTGGGCATCGAGGTCTTGGGTGCAAGCAGGCTGTTCGAAAAGCCCGAGGCCCCGGTTATCGATTTGAAGGATCTGCAGGCCCGGCTTGCCTAGCTGGATGCTGTAAATCGTCCCCAACCTGTCATTCTGAAACGAGTGAGAAATCTGCTCAAGCTTGAAACCCCTTTTATCGGGTGAGTTCAGAGAAACGATTGAATCGAGGCGAGATTCCTCGCTACGCTCGGAATGACATCAACTGCTGCTCTGAAAGCCTGGAATTTTTTTTCAGCGCCCTGCCAGGACCTTACCCCTTCTCCGCCACCACAATCATCCGAAACCCCTCCATGTCGTACCGTTTCCCGGCATAGTCGCCGTAGGTCTTCCGGTGCGTGAGGCCCGCCGTGCGGAGCATCCGGGTCATCTCGGCCAGGGTGTAGAGGCGGATGCTGCTGTATAGCTCGGACCGCTCGCCCTCGTCGGGGATGATTGTGCGCTTTGTGTTGAGGCGTCCCCGCTCGTAATCGAACACCATCTCGTTCAGGAGCTTCGCCCCCTCGCCCTCCTCCCAGAACCGCTCGTCGAAGTGGGCCATCAGCCACTCTTTGTTGAGGACGTCGAGGAAGAACCGTCCGCCCGGCTTCAGGACGCGCGCGATTTCCTTCAAGACCGCCTGGTCGTCCGCCTCGTCGTCGAAGTAGCCGAAAGACGTGAAGAGCGAGACCACCGCGTCGAAGGCTTCCGAGGCGTAGGGCAGGACCCGCATGTCCGCGCACGTGAACGGGGGGGCGATCCCCAGGCCGGCCGATTGGGTGTCCCGGCCCGCGCGCTCCAGAAGGTTCCAGGCGTTGTCCAGGCCGAAGGCGTGAAAACCCTGCTTGTGGAGGGAGAGCGTGTGGCGGCCGTACCCGCAGGCCAAGTCTAAAACGCGCAGGGGGGGGGGGGGCGCGATCCCCAGAAGCTCCATCGCCCCTTTTACCTGGGATTCGGTCAGGTCGTCGCGGGGGTAAGCCCGGGCGTAATCCTCGCCGAAGAATTTCTTTGTCCAGTCGGACACGGATACGGTTCCCCCCCCCTTCTCCCCAAAAAACCCCTTGGCGATTCCGCCTTTCGCTCTCCGGTTGGACGACAGCCGCGCGGGCGCGGGTCGGCGGACGCCCCGTTACGCGATCATCCTGCCCCCGTCCACCGTGACGATCGATCCCGTCATGAAGTCCGTCCCCTCGATGAGGAACAGGACGGTCGCGGCGATGTCTTCGGGCGAGCCCACCCGCTTGAGCGGGACAGCGCGCTTGACGGCCTCGACCTCTTCGGCCGTGAAGTCCTCGGGCAGCAGAACCGGACCCGGCGCCACGCCGTTGACCTGGACCTCCGGAGAAAGCGCCAGGGCCAGCGACTTGGTCAGGTTCACAAGCGCCGCCTTGGCGGCGCAATAGGGCATGTATCCCTTGTACGGCCGGTCCGCCGCCCAGTCCACGATGTTGACGATCTTTCCCCGCCCCCGCGACTTCATGCCGGGGGCGATTCGCCGGGTGAGGAGGAAGGGGGCCTTCGCGTTGACGGCCAGGTTCCGGTCCCAATCCTCCTCGGTCAGCTCCTCGAAGGGTTTCGGGTAATAGATGGAGGCGCTGTTGACCAGGACGTCCAGGGGACCGAGACCGGCCTCGATCTCGTCCACGATGCGGTCCACCTCTCCGGCCCGGGTGATGTCGCCCTGAACGGTGACGGCCTTCACGCCGAAGGCGCGGATCTCCTCCGCGGCCGACTCGGCCTGTTCCGCGGACCGGTTGTAGTGGACGGCGACGTCCGCCCCGCGCTCCGCGATTTTGAGCGCGATGACGCGGCCCACCCGGACGGCGGACCCGGTGACGAGGGCGCGCTTTCCCTTCAGATCCAAAGGGGGCCTCTGGCTATTTCCGGTAAGTGGCGCAGGAAGTCGGGGTTTCCCACAATTTGACCTCTATGACGGGAAGCCCTTGGGAGACCCCGTAGTCGAAAATCAATTTGGCGATGTTCTCCGATGTTGGGTTCCCGTCCATCTCGAAGTATGGATCGCCGTGCTCTTTGAGAAAGGGAAGCAAGGGGTCGTCTTTGCGGAGGATCATCGTGTGATCGAAACGCTCGTCCACCCACCCCTGGATGATCCGCTTCACGTCGCCGAACTCCACGACGAACCCGATCCCGTCCAGGGTTTCGCTCTCCAGGGTGACCTCCAGCCTTCCGTTGTGGCCGTGAACGGCTTTGGACTTGCCGCCGTAATCGAGGAGACGATGGCCGTAGCAGAAATGGATCTTCTTGGTCACCCTGTACATGAGCCCGCCCCCCTCCCCCCCCCCGTGATGATTTGGGCATGGAGGAATTCCAGCACGTCCTTTCACGGATCAGGGGTCTTGAAGCACCCGAGCTCCGCATGCCCTTCCGCTGAAGAACCTTTAATTACGTTATTTGGGTCGTGCGGGCAAGCTTGAGGGATCACAATAGACACGGGAGGAGGGGGAGGGGAGGAGAACCGGTTGCCCATCAGGACAACCGACCTTTCACCCCCCTCCCGGACTCGCGGGCGTCCCGAGCCGATCCGGGCCGAAACATGTCGGCTACAAGATCGGCAGGTACTTTTCCAGCTCGAACTGCGAGACGTGGGCGCGGTACTCGTGCCACTCCATTCGCTTGTTTTCGAGCAGCTTGGTGAATACGTGGTCGCCCAGACACTTCCGCAGGAGCTCGCTGTCCTCGGCCGCCTTGATGGCCTCGTTCAGGTCGGAGGGCAGCTCCCGGATCCCCAGCTTCTCCCGCTCTTGCGCGTCCATCTCGTAAACGTTGCTCTCGACCGGAGCGGCCAGCTTGTATTTCCCTTTGATTCCGGCGAGACCGGCGGCCAGCATGGCCGAAAAGGCGAGGTAGGGGTTGCAGGCCGGGTCCGGAGAGCGAAGCTCCACCCGGGTGGCCTGCTCATGGCCGGGCTTGTAGACCGGCACGCGGACCAGGACCGAGCGGTTGCGGATGGCCCAGGTGAGGTAGACGGGCGCCTCGTAACCGGGGACCAGCCGCTTGTAGGAGTTGACCCACTGGTTCAGGACGACGTTGATCTCGGGGATGTGCCGCAACAGGCCCGCGATGTATCTCTTCGCCACGTCGGACAGGGAGTTTTTGTCTTTCGGGTCGAAGAAGGTGTTTTTGGTCCCTTTGAAGAGCGACTGATGGGTGTGCATTCCGCTGCCGTTTTCGCCGAACAGCGGCTTCGGCATGAAGGTGGCGTACATGTCATGGGCCATGGCCGTTTCCTTCACGACCAGCCGGTAGGTCATGCAGTTGTCCGCCATGGTGAGGGCGTCGGTGTAGCGCAGGTCGATCTCGTGCTGGCTGGGTCCGACCTCGTGGTGGCTGTACTCGACGTCGATCCCCATGGCCTGAAGGGTCAGGACGGCGTCGCGCCGGAAGTTGCTGGCCGCGTCCAGCGAGGTCATGTCGAAGTACCCGCCGTGATCGAGGATCTCCGTTCCGCCGGAATTCTTGAAGAGGAAAAACTCCAGCTCCGGTCCGATGTAGAACGTGTATCCCAAGTCGGCGGCCTCTTTCAGGTTCCGCGTCAGGATATACCGGGGGTCGCCCTCATAAGGGGTGCCGTCGGGATTGAGAATGTTGCAGAACATCCGGCCGACGCGCCCCTGCGGGCCGCTTCGCCACGGGAGCAGTTGAAACGTGGAGGTGTCGGGCATCGCGACAATGTCGCTTTCGTCGATGCGTGCGAAACCCTGAATGGAGGAGCCGTCGAAGCCCTGGCCCTCGTAGAGGGTGGTCGCCAGCTCCTCATACGTGATGGCGAAGTTCTTGAGGTTGCCCAGAACGTCCGAGAACCACATCCGGATGAACTTGACGTTGTTCTCCTTCGCAAGACGAAGGATGTACTCCCGGTCTTTGGATTTGGCCGGGGCGGCCTTCCCGGCGCCTTTGGCGGCGGATGACGCGCGTTTCGTGGTCTTGGCCATTCGGTCCTCCTTATGTAACGCTGACAATGGATGTACGGGCCGATGGGACTGCAAGATCCCCGCCAGGGTGGAGAAGCAAACCTTACCCGCCGCGACGGACCGGCCTTTTGAACGGAAAACCTTCACGGACCCTGTCTTCCGACCTCATCCGAGGCATGCCCGGGCGAGCCGGAGATCTCGAAGAGACCCGTTCTATATAACCGAGGAATATTTCAGGAAAGTTACGGCAGGATGAATTCCGTGTTAATTCGTTGTGAGCCGCACTGATTCAACCGGTGAATTTGTATCCCACGCTGCGGACCGTCTTGATGAGCTCGCGCCCGCCCGCCTCCAACTTGATGCGCAGACGCCGGATGTGGACGTCGATCGTGCGCGTTCCCCCCAAGTAATCCTCCCCCCAGACCCGGGCAAGCAGGTGCTCGCGCGTGAAGGTCCTGCCCGGATGCGTCATCAGGTGTTTGAGCAGCTCGTACTCCCGGAAAGCCAGGTCGAGGGGTTTGCCGCCCAACGTGATCTCGTACCGCTCTTCATCCAACCGGAGGCCCGAAGCGGCGGCGACCTCCGCTTTTGCCGAACCGCGGGACGGCGCCACGGGACGGGCGGGTCCGGGCGAATCCGGCCGGCCGTACACCCGGGGCCCCAAAAGATTCCGGACGCGGAGGCGGACCTCTTTCGCCCGGAGGGGAAGACACGCCACCTCGTCCGCCATGAGCGGGCCGGCCGGGATATCGAGGTCCCCGGCGTCCAACAGAAGAAGCGTGGGGGGGAGAGGAGGGAGGGAGGAAAGGGGAGGGGCCGGCGCCTCGACCGATGAATCGGATAGACAGACGCCCAGATAATCCCGCCCGTCCACAATAAGGAGCGGGGGCCCGGCGTCGGCCCTGGGCATCCGGGGCGGTTTCCCTCCCGCCCGGTGCGGGGGCGCGTTCCGGACAACGCTGAAACCCAAAGAATTCAACAGTCCATCCAGCTCGTCCGCGAGCGCGGCGTCCCGGCTGAGAAGAAGGGCTTCCATTCTGCGCTTGGCCATCGGCAAAGTCCGGGGATCCATTGGTGATAAGGGTTATCATTTCATCATAGGTTGGGCCTGACCCCGCCGCAACCGGCTTCCGTGAAGGCGGCCTCCGGCTTCGAGCCGGGTCGGGCGTGACAGTCCGTGGCGTTCGGCTTCGCCTCTTCCGGAGGTGGGCCGTCCGGGATATCTTTTCAAGATGCCGGTTCGCCGGTGACGCATCGGGGATCGACAGAGATTTCCGGAATCGGGCCTGTATGGGAGATGCCGGAACGCAATCCGCTGCCAAGATCGCCTGATTCGAGAGCTCATTCGGCGTGTGGAAAGGCTGAAGATTGTCGAAAAAACCCTCAACATCATATTTTCCGATCATGGTGTGCGGGGGATCTTTCCGGAGATTCGGGAGAAACTCCTGGAGGATAAAGACGTTCAGGAATATAATGAAGTGAATATCAAGGTTCCGCTGTTCATTTTACAATAAATGGCTCGTTTCGAAGACCGCCTACGTCGATCAACTCACCAGTCACGTAGACCTGATGCCGACCATCCTTGATCTGCTCGGAATCGATTGCGATCCGAAAAAGTTCAACGACCGAAGCATATATCGGGATGAAATGAATGACGGAATTGTGATGGCCATGGGTTCCAACAATCAAGTTGCGGCCTTGGTGGGGGAGAAGCTGAAGCTCAAGTTCAAATATTTGCTCTTATTCGGCGGCCTTGGGAGTTATTGGAGTCGGAGAATCCGTGATGAGCGTTGGGCGAGCCAAGCGGTGGGATGTCTGTTCGTACTGCTTTGTGCGTTGGCGGCGGGGATTCTTTTCCCGATTGGGGTGTTTATGGGGACGGCCTTTCCGCTGGGCATGAGGGCGGCAGCCGCGAGATCGCCCTCCTTAACGCCGTGGCTGTGGGGAATCAATGGCGCCACATCGGTTTGTGCTTCGGTGGTGGCCGTGATCATCTCTTTAGGGGCCGGAATATCGGCGTCGTTCTGGGCCGGGTGGGTGTGTTACCTTCTCGCGTTTTGGCGGCGATTTGGATGGGACGATGGATGACACGGGGTTCGATGATGGAAATGGAGGGCGCATGAGCTCTCCTCCGTTTCTGGGTTCGCGGTCCTAGACCCCGCCGTGCGGGAGGGCGCCCGGCCTTAGCGTCTCCCGGATGTCATCTCCTCACCCGGCGCATCCCTTCGCCTCGATGTTGAATCCTATTCTCAGGAAAGAATTGATGCGGAAAGCCATGGCAAAACCATGATCCGTCGCCTGATTGCCGCCATCGGCGTTCTCCTTCCGCTTGGCCTTTTCGCCATGAGCCCGCCCCAGGGGTTGGGCCCCGAAGGCCTCAAGGCCCTGGCCCTGGCGGTTTTCGCCATCTCGTTCTTTGTGACGGAGACGATTCCCCTTGCGTGGACAGGGTTCATCCTCCTCCTCTTGTTTGTCTTGTTGGGGGTGGTCCCGTCCTCTGTGGCGTTCTCCGGGTTCACCTCTGCCGCATTCTAGCTGGTGTTCGCCTCTTTTCTCCTGGGCGGAGGGATGCTCCGGACCGGATTGGCGCGCCGGATGGCGTTCGCCTTCATCCGGGTGTTGGGAAACCGGTACGGCCGGGTCGTGATGGGATTCTGCGTCCTCGGCTTCCCGTTGTCGTTCGGGGTCCCTTCGGGCAACGCGCGGGTGGCCCTGCTCATCCCCATCGCCCTGGAGATTGCGGCCGCGTTCGGCTTGCCTCTCAAGTCTCGCGGTTGAGCCGGCCTGGCCCTGGCGGTTGCCATGTCGGCCTTCTTCCCGGGATTCGCCTTGCTCCCCTCGAATGTCCCCAACCTCGTACACGCGGGGGTGATTGAATCGGTCGGCGGTCCGACCATCTCCTATGGCCTGTGGGCGGCCCTGCACCTGCCGGTGCTGGGGATGGCGCGGGTGGCGATGATCTACGTGGTCATCCGGCTTTTCCTCTGGCCGAAGGAGGTTCCGGTTCTCAAGGGAGAATCTCTGAGAGCCGGAGACGCCGGGCCCCTGAGTCGGGACGAGTGGAAGATGATTGCCTGGATCGGCATCGCCATCGGCCTGTGGATGACGGATTTCATTCATGGCGTAAAACCCGTCTGGGTGGGGCTCGGGGCCGCGATGGCGACCCTGCTGCCGGGCGTCGGCGTCCTGGAGAAGAAGGATGTGGTCCGGTGCGTCAACCTCCCGCTACTCGTTTATCTCGCGAGCATTCTGGCGCTGGGGAGGGTCCTTGCGGCAACCGGCGTCAGCCGGTGGGTGGGAGAGTACATCATCCGGGTCATCCCTTTGGCGGAGATGGGGAGCAACGAGCAGGTCGCCGTGGTGGCCTTGATCACATTATCCCTGGCGATCCTGACGACCCAGCCGGCCGTCCCCGCGGTCTTGACGCCCATCATCGTCGCGTATGCGATGGATCATGGCCTCGACGTCACCCGTCTCGTGATGGCCCAGGTCCTCGGCATCGGTATCTGCTTCTTTCCGTACCAGACGCCGCCGCTGGTCAACGCCCAGGGATATGGGGCTTTTACGGGGCGGCAGGTTCTGCGCGTGTTGATCCCCTTCGCCGTCCTGAGCGTGATTCTGGTGATCCCGCTGACCATCCTCTACTGGAGGTTTATCGGGTTTCTGCCCTGAAGGGGACGGCCGCGTTCATCCCTCCCCCCCCCCCGGTGGGCGGCGCCTCGAATCGGGAACCGTGCTACACTGAAGTTTCCACTCCATGAGTGATTGAAAAGACCTCGAGTCCCGTCATGGAAAATAACGGTTCTCGTGGGAAGAGATGCTTACAAGTTGGCCGTGGAGGGCCGATGAGTGAAAGCTCGACTTGCCGGCGCGGGGGCGGTTTCCGGGGCGCTGATCTTCCTTCTGGGATGCGAGGGACCGACGATTCAGGTCCGCGCGCTGGTCCCCGCGGAAGTCGATTTGCTCTCCCGCGACATCGATTCCCTCGGGGTCATGAAGTTAGGCGGCGATCCGGAGGTGGCGGGTCACGTCACCGAGTCCCTGACGACGAAGCTCGGGGAGAGTGAGTTCTTCAAGGTCGTCAAGCGATCCCGGCTGGATCAGGTGGTGGGGGAGATCCGGCGCGGTCTGAGCGACCTCGTCGATCCCAAGACCGCGGCGGAGGCCGGAAGGTTGTTGGGTGTCAAGGCTGTCGTGGTCGGACAGGTCGTGGCCTATCGAATCGTGGACACGCCGTACACCAAGCAAGTCAGGAAACGGGTCGGGACCGGCCGGTTCCGGACGATCGGCTCCGGCCGAAGGGCCCGGAAGGAAGAGATCATGAAAGAGGTCCTGGTCACCGAGAAGCACACGCGGCGTGAAGGGGTCCTCTCCGTCTCTCTGCGGGTGGTGGAAGTGGCCACGGGCCGCATCCTCGCGAGCCGCACGGTGGATCACGCCCTGAAGTACGACACGGGATTGGACGCGCTGTCCGCGCTCTTTTCCAAGGTGAAGCGGGAGATTCCGCCTTCGGAGGCCACGCGCCGGGACCTTGTGGAGGCGGTGTCCACCCGATATTTCGAGTACGTCTCTCCCCGGTACGTGACCATCAAACGGACCCTCGAATCCGCGGAGGGCGCGGTGGATACGGGCGTCAAATTCGCAAAGGCCGGGAGCCTGAAAGAGGCCATCCGCATCTGGACCGAGCATGTCCGGACACGCCCCAAAAGCAATGAAGCCCTTTACAACCTCGGCGTCGCCTATGAGGCGTTGGGACAGCTTGAGCGGGCGTGAACGGCCTACCGGCGGGCCCTTCGGCTTGCGGCCAAAGACTTGTACATCAAAGCACTGGCCGATCTGAACAAACAGATTCGCGAACGCAAAAAAGTGGGGCGTAAGCCGGCCGGAGACTAGCGCCCCGGGTCTCTCCGACAAATGGATTTGTAGGCGCCTGCTCTCTCCGGCGGGCCGGTGCGCCTGACAAAAACGCGAGGATGAAGCCATGAGCGACACCCCCTGGGCCTGTGATGACTTCTGGGTCGGTCCGCTGAACTACTCCGATGAAGTGAGGGATTCCCTCGACCTCCCCGAGAGGGTGGAAATTCACGACGTCACCCTCCGGGACGGGGAGCAGACGCCCGGCGTGGTCTTCCGCATCGAGGAAAAGATCGAGATCGCCCGGGCCCTCGACGACCTCGGTGTGGACCGGATCGAGGGCGGCATGCCCGCCGTCTCGGCCGATGACGCAAAGGCCATCGAAGAGATGGCGCAGCTCGGGATGCGCGCGAAACTGATGACCTTCTGCCGCGCGACGCCGGCGGACGTCGATCTGTCCCTCAAGTGCGGCGCGGACGGCGTGGTCATCGAAATCCCGTGCAGCATTCCGAAGCTCAAGTATCAGTTCCCGAAGTGGAGCGAGGAGGACGTCATCGAGCGAAGTGTGGAGACCATCGCGCACGCCAAGGCCGCCGGTCTGCACACGGTTTATTTCCCGTATGACACGACCCGGGCGGACCTCGGGTTCCTGGATCGACTTCTGGGTGAGGTGATGGACCGGGGGAATCCCGATTCGGTGGGCGTGGTCGACACCACCGGGTGCCTCCTGCCCCGGGCCATGGAGGTCCTGGTTCGCCGGGTCCGCGGCCTGACCGGAATCCCGGTCGAGGTTCACACCCACAACGATCTGGGGATGGGCATCGCGACGACGCTCTCGGCTGTTGGGGCCGGGGCGAAGGTGACGCATGTGAGCGTCAACGCCCTGGGCGAGCGAAGCGGCAACGCTTCCCTGGACGAGGTGGTGGTGAGCCTGCGGACGCTGTACGGGATCTCGACGAACGTCCATTTCGACAAGCTGGAGAAGGTGAGCGGCCTCGTGCAGCGTCTTTCGGGCTATCCATTGGCGCCCGGCAAGGCGCTGACCGGCCTGAACACCTTCACGCGCGAATCGGGCATCGGCATCGACATGCTTTACGAGCGCCCCCTGGCCATGTTCTCGATCGCGCCTAAGTTTGTGGGCAACCGGCCCCGCGTGGTCCTGGGCAAAAAGAGCGGGGCGACCTCGATTCGGGTCAAGCTCGAGGAGAGCGGACTGAAGCTGGAGGACGAGGAAAAGGTGCAGGCGGCCCTGGCCGAGATCAAGCGCCGCTCGATCGAGCGCAAGGCCCTCATCGACGACGAGGAGTTCCGGGAGATTATCCAGTCGCTCCAGAGTCAATGAGCACCCTCTTCACATTGGATATCCGATTCATTGGCAAGCCAAGAACCAGCGACTTTTGACGTAATCGAAATTACCTCGTCGTATGACGACGAGGCGCTTGGATCAAAAGAGAAATTTTGGTGGATCGATCGAGAAGATAAGTTGTGGCTTTTTAAGAAACCGAGACCGGATACTGGGGAAGCGTGGGCGGAGAAAATTGCGGCCGAAGTCGGGGAATTGATGGGCCTTCCTTGTGCACGTATCGAATTGGCAACTTACGAAGGTGAATTTGGAACGGTGTCTCTCTCATTTGCGGATCCGGAAAACGGGTTGGAGCTTGTTCATGGAAATGAACGCCTTCCTATCATTGTGACCGATTATGAGAAAGAGAAGAAATATCATCAGTCGGATCATACGTATGACAGAATTATGGAAACCTTGAAAGAGACCTCTGTCCCGATAGATTGGTCTCATCCTACAATTGAAATGAGCGCGACTGATGTTTTTGCCGGTTATTTAACACTTGATGCGTTGATTGGGAACACCGACCGGCACCATGAGAATTGGGGTATCCTACTCAGAAGGGTTGAAGCATCAGCATCAGGTCGTCAGCTCACTCTATCCCCCACGTATGACCACGCTTCGTCGCTGGGCCGAGAACTCAGAGACGAGAAGAGAATGGAGATGTTGCGAGAAGACAATCTCCCGAATTACGTGGAAAGACCCCGTTCACCGATTTACTGGGATTCCAATGACAAACATGGTCTTTCCCCAATTGAGCTCGTGCGAAGGGCCGCCAGAATTCAACCCGGTGCGTTTCAACCCTGGCTGGAAAACGCCATCAGGTTGCCTGACTCCGCCTTCGAAGGAATTTTTGGAAGAATGCCGACGGGATGGATTTCCGAAGTCTCTGTGAAGTTTGCCATGGAACTTCTTCGTAATACACGGAAGAAACTGAAAGAAATTCGGGAGGCGCTTCCGTGAGACGCTTGTATCTCGCTTGGCAGGATAGGGTGAAGACCCGGGGATGGTTTGTGATCGGCCGTTTGGATTCAAGCGATGAAACGTACACCTTTCAATACACGAGAGGAGTTCTTCAGGCGAACGAAGAGGCGGGTTTTGATCGGCTGAGTTCTTTCCCGGAATTGAAGTATGCCTATGAATCCAAGGTCCTGTTTCCCTTGTTCGACAATCGAGTGCCGCGCCAATCCCGACCCGATTATGGCGAGATGGTCGAGCGGTTGGGTCTTCCGCAATCTCCTTACGACCCTGTGGCGATCCTCACGCGTTCCGGTGGACGCCGCACAACAGACTCGCTGGAGGTCTTTCCGCATCCGAAGCCCGATGAGTTCAGTTGTTATCGGATTCATTTTTTTGCACACGGGCTGCGCCATCTTCCCTCCGAGAGTCAGACGTTTGTGCCGGGTATGACGAAAGGGACGCGACTCTTGCTTTGCGCGGATCTCCAAAATTCCGCTGACGAGAAAGCCATTCTCTTGCGGAGTGAGGCCGGATGCCTGGTCGGTTGGATTCCTCGGTATTTCCTTGAGGATATCCACCAGTTGATTGAGCGTGATCGTAACGGAGTCAGGGTTACCGTGGAGAGGGTGAATCCGGAGCCCGGCCCGGTCCAGCAGCGCTTGCTTTGCCGCTTGGAGGCGCCCTGGCCCGCGGATTGGTGTCCAATGTCGGGGGAGCAATTTCAGCCTCTGGTTTCAAAGCCGGAAACGCTGACGGAAGTCGTTTAAAGCCCCGCTATTTTTGGTTGCTTCCGTAAGTGATAACCGCCATCGGGAGTTCGCAAAGGATATGGATCTCTCACTAACCCCGGAGCAGAAAGCGCTTCGGCAGACCGCCCGCGATTTTGTGGATAAGCACATCACGCCGATTGCCATGGAGCGGGACCGGATCCCGGACCCCGCCGAGGCCTTCCCCTGGGAAGTGATCGAAGAAGGGGACAAGCTCGGCCTGCGTCTCCTCTCCCTGCCCAAGGCGTATGGGGGCGGCGAAGCCGATATCCTCACGCTATGTCTCGTCGGCGAAGAGCTGGCCCGGGGCGATCTGGGCCTCGCCGTGGCCTTCGATCAGACCTGGAAGATGTTCAGCCTGATGACCGGAAGCATGACCGATGACCAGCGCGAGCGCCACTTGCCCGGACTCATCAACAATCCCCGCGCCCTGCTGGCCACGGCCAACAGCGAGCCGCTCTCCGGCTCGGACAACATCCTCCCTTACGACGCGCCGGGCGTCGGGACGCAGACCTCGGCGGTCCGCGAAGGGGACCACTACGTCATCAACGGCCGAAAGCACTTCATCTCGAACGGGGGGCTGGCGAGCTTCTACGTCCTCTACGCGCGGACGGACAATACCGTCGGCGTCTCCCAGGGCCTGACGGCGTTCCTTCTTCCCGCGGACACCCCGGGATTCTCCGTGGCCAGGGTTCACGACAAGATGGGGCAGCGTCTGGTCCAGAACGCCGAGCTGGTCCTGGAAAACGTCCGCGTCCCGGTCGAGGATCGGCTGGGGGAAGAGAACCGGGCCATGTTCATGCGGCGACACTGGCTGCTGGGCAGCAACACCCAGGCGGCGGCCACTGTCCTGGGATGCGCGGTGGCCGCCTACGAGTACGCGCTCGACTGGGCGAAGACCCGGATCCAAGGCGGAAGGCCCATCATCGAGCACCCCAATATCGCTTGCGTGGCGTCGGACATGTACAAGGACCTCGAAGCGGCCCGGAGCTTCATTTGGCGGACGGCCTGGGCGGCCCAGCACGATCCGGATTTCAAACCGAAATTGAGTAACATGTGCAAGGTGTTCGCCTCAGAGGCGGCCACGCGCGTTTGCCTGTCGGCGTTGGACGTGATGGGGGGCCACGGATACATGAAGGACCACCCGGTGGAAAAATACATTCGCGACGCCCTGTCCTTCCACCATTCGGACGGCCAGAACCAAGTGATTCGTTTGCGGACCGCGCCGATGCTGTGAGACGGCCCCGGGCGGCAACTGGATCCTTGGGGTCTGCCGGGGCCGGAAGCGGCTCAATCCTTCGGGCCGGGGGGGTGGGGGATTTCCGACACCGCGAACGGGATCGTCCAATATGAGGTTTGCGCCGCCGCTGGCGGTTATTTCAAGCCGGGGCGGATCTTCCGGATCACCATCCGATTCGCCGACAAAGGCACGGCCGTGGGTTTCGTCCGCGTCCCCGGAAAATCCCGGAAAAAGTGACGGACACGCACCATCGTGACTTGGCCCTTGGTTGCCGCGCCCCCCCGCTGGACCTATAATCATCTATAGGAATCATAGGCTTTCTGACGCCGATCCCGGAGAGATGGAGCGTTCCGGCCGGAAGGATTCACGTTTCCATGCCCAGGGCTTCATCAAAATCCCTCACGCCCCGAGAAATCCTCGCCCGGGAAGTTTATCCCTTCGGGCCGCTTTTCGACCCATCGCGCGCGGGCTACCGGGTCGCCCTCGTCTATGCCAATACGTATCACGTGGCCATGTCCAATCTGGGTTTTCAGCAGGTCTATCGCATGCTGAACGAGATGGACGGGGTCGTTTGCGAGCGAGTGTTTTCCCCGGACGGGCGGGGCAAGGGCGTCCGGACGCTTGAGACCGGATCGCCCCTCGGCGGTTTTGACCTGGTGGCTTTCTCTTCGCCCTACGAGACCGACTACCCGGCGATTCTCGAAGTGCTGGACGAGGGCGGAATCCCCCTGCGCTCGGTCGACCGAACGGGCCGACACCCGATCATCATCATGGGAGGGATTTGCCCCTCGTACAATCCGGAGCCTCTGGCGCCGTTCGTGGACGCGGCCGTGGTGGGGGAGGCGGAGGAGGTCCTGGCGGAGATCATGGCCGTCCTCGTCGAGGGCAAAGGGCGCGCCCGGGAAACGGTCCTGGCGGACCTGGCCCGGGTCCCGGGGGTCTATGTCCCATCCGGCTACGAAATCGATTCCCCCCCCCCCCCCCCCGCGGACAGCCGGCATGGGATCAACAGCCTGGCCGCGCTTCGGCCTTTGCCGGGGTTTCCCGATCGGGTCGATAAGCGAAAGGTCCGCGACCTGGAAAAGACCCCCGCGCTCTCGTGGATCTTGACCGAGGACACCGAGTTCGGGAAGTTGTTCCTCGTCGAGATCGGACGAAGCTGCGGCTGGGGATGCCGGTTCTGCGCCGCCGATTTCACCTTTCGGCCCCTGCGGAACCGGTCCCGGGAATCTCTTCGGGCCGACATCCGCGTGGGGCTTCAGCACCGCAAACAGATCGGACTGGTCGGGACGATGGTTTCCAACCACCCCGAGCTCACCGGCATCTGCCGGGATATCGTAGAGATGGGCGGGCGCGTCTCTCCCGCCTCGCTCCGGATCGACGCCCTCGACGATGACCTGCTCGATGTCCTGGTCGGAAGCGGGGAGCGCTCCCTCACGCTGGCCCCCGAGACCGGGACCGAGCGCCTGCGCGCGGCCGTGCGCAAGGAGCTCTCCGACGCCCTCATCTACCACCAGATCGAGCGGGTTTTCCGGAGCGGGATCGTGAACCTGAAATTGTACTTCCTCGTGGGCCTCCCCGGTGAAACCGATGAGGACGTGGCCGCCATCGCCCACATGGCCCGGAAAATCAAGCAAATCATGCTGAAGATCGGACGCGACCGGAAACGCCTCGGGACGCTGACGCTCAGCGTCAATCCCTTTATCCCCAAACCCCACACGCCCATGCAGTGGGAGGGGATGGCGCCGCTCAAAGAGGTCAGGCGCAGGCTGAAGCTGCTCGCGGGCCTCATTCGGTCCGAGCCGAATGTCCGGATGAATCACGAGGTCCCCAAATGGGCCTATATCCAGGCACTCCTTTCGCGCGGCGACCGGCGCGTGGGCGGTCTTCTCGAGACGGTCCACCGGCTGCGCGGGGACTGGGGGGCGGCGCTCCGTGAATCTCCGGTGGACCCCGATTTCTATGTGACGCGGAAGTGGGGCTACGATGAGCCGCTCCCGTGGGATGTGATCAACCAGAATCTGCCGAAGGATTTTATGGTTCGCGAAAGCCGGCGCTACTGGGAGACGGCGGAAAGCGCGTCCCCAATCAAGTCTCGGAAGAAGTGGATCTCACTCCTCCCGGCTTAGAGGCTGTAAAACCCTGGGGAACAGTTTTCAAAATGTTCCCCCAGAAAAGGGTTTTCGTCCTTTGGTTTTCGAACGGATCGAGCGGAACGGCGTTGTCTATTACCAGGCGGCGATGGACGGCTTCCGGTGCGCCTTCAGCACGCGGATCGGGGGAGTCAGCCGGGGCGTTTGCGAATCCCTCAACCTGGGCTGGACGAAGAAGGACGACCGAGAGAACGTCGCCCGGAACCGCGCGATCTTCTCCGAGGCGGCGGGGTTCGAAGGACCGAAGCTCCTGCGGCAGGTTCACGGAGCGCGCGTCATCGACGTGCCCTCGGAGGAGGCGCCCGATATTCAGGAGGCGGACGCGATGGTGACAGCCGCGACCGGCCGGCCCCTGGGGGTTCTCACGGCCGATTGCGTCCCCGTCGCGCTCTGGGATCAGAGGGCGGGATGCGCCGGGGTCGCGCACGCCGGGCGGCTGGGAACGGTCGGGGGCGTGGCGGTGGCGGTCTTGAAGAAGATGGCCGGCCGGTACGGCTCGAATCCTTCGGACGTCCAAGCGTTCATCGGTTCCGGCATCGGCCCGGATGCCTACGAAGTGGGGGAAGACGCCCTGGAGGAGGTCCGCTCGAATGTCCCCGATTGGCGGAGTTTCACGACGCCCCTCGGCGGAGGCAAGACGCTCTTGGACCTCTGGGGGATGAACCGAAGCGCGCTCGAGTGGGCGGGCGTGCCGTCCGATCAGGTCTTCACGCTCGACCTCTGCACGAAGGGCAATCCGAAGGAGTTTTTCTCCTACCGCCGCGACGGCCCCGGCGTGGGCCGGATGATGAGTGTTGTGTGGATGCTGTAGAAAACCCTGGGGGGCTTCTTGTAAGACGCCCCCCAGAGCCCCCTTAGAAACTTTTGACGGCCGAGCTTTGCTCGGCCTGCTGGGGTTGGGTATGGGGTTGGCTGGGACGGTTGTCTTCGGCCTGCCGGTGGCTTCTCTTTTTGGCCGGATACCCGTCTGGCTGCGCCAGCCGCGGCATCCGGCCAATGTGCCAGTTTTTAGCGATAGCGGGCGGCCCTGAAAGGGCCGCCCGCTATCGTGCAGGTAGGGCGGCCATCCTGGCCGCCTTCCGAAGACGGGCTGGATGCCCGCCCGTTAGACAATCGCGGGGCCGTGCGCCAGAGACGGAGTGATGGGGGTAAGGTGCTTCAACCGCAGTTCGGCCGGCACGGAAGCGCCCCCCCAAAGGTTCTTGCTTCTAATCGATGTATCCCAGCGCCCTCAGGCGTTCTTCCTCGGCCGGGTCCAGAGTGACAGCCTCGCGGGGGACCGCGCCTTTGCGGGCCATGTCGATCAGACCGCGCAGCTTCCTGTCCAGCTCCTGGCTGACCGGCTCTTTTTTCACCACCAGATTCTCGAACTCGCCCGGGTCATTTTTTAAGTCAGAGAGGGTTTTCGCCGGCAGGTTTCGGGGATTTCCGGGATTGGCCTCGATCCACTTCCACCGGCTTGTCCGCAGGGATGACAGGACGTGGCCTTCCGGGTTCAGCTCCGAGAGGGCGGAAGTTCCTTCCTTCCCGGCGCCGTTCAGCGCCGCCTTCACCAGACTCCGCCCCTGCATTTTCCCGCCCCCGGGCGTGCGCGTCACCTCCAGGATCGTTTGGGGGACATCCAGGAGCCGGACGACTCCCCGGCGGACCTTCCCGGCGTTCTTGCCCTTGGGAAACTTGATGATCAGCGGAACCCGGATTTGCTCCTCGAACAGACTCGTCCCGTGCCACCAGCCCTTGTGCTCGAAGAACTCTTCCCCGTGGTCCGAGGTGAGAATGATGAGGGAATTGTCGTAGAGACCCAGGACCTTGAGATATTCGATGAGCTTCCCGATTTGGGTGTCGAGGTATCGCACCTCTCGGGCGTAGAGGTCGGCGTATGGGTTGGCCAGAGAGGGATCGGGCCGGGGATTTTGGATGCGGGCGTAGAACCGGCCGTCCAGGGGCCGGGAGAAGTACGGGTCGTGGGGGTCCATGTAATGGATCATGAGGAAAAAGCGCCGGTTCGCTATTTCCTCGATCCGGTCGAAGGCCTCGCGGTTCACGTCTTCGGCGGGCCAGTAGTAGTCGCGGGGCCTCTTCCCTCCGCCGAGGAGGCGTCCATGAATCGCCCGAAAAGTCCGGTGGAAGACGAGATGGAACCCGGCCTCGGGTGCCCATAACAGCGCGTCGGGCTCCAGGTATCGGTAGTGCGCAAACCCCTGCTGAAAATTGAACGTCGGGGCGATGTTCGCGTTGTTGGCCAGGGCCGCTGTCAAGTATCCGCCGGAAGAGAGGACCTCCGCCAGGGTTTCCACCTTGTCCGGCAGACGGTCCAGCTTGTGGACGGCGTTGTGCGTCGAGGGGTAGAGACCCGTCAGGAGCGACGCGAACGAGGGCTTGGTCCAGGAGGATTGGGAGATCGCGTTCAGAAACACCGTGCCGTCGGCGGCGAGACGGTCCATGGCCGGGGTTTCGGCGGGCGCGGGTTTTCGGCCAAGGAGGCGGGCGTAGGCCGAGACGTGGTCCGAGCGAAGGGTGTCCACGGCGATCAGGATGACGTTCGGTTTGTCGCCCGGGGCCTCCCGCTCGATTTTGGCCTGGGGCGGCGTCACCTCCGGCTGTCCTTCTCGCGTGAGGACACCGCCGATCGCCACGACGAGGATGAGGCTTCCCGCGGCCGGAATCGGGGAGAGCACCCTGTGGCGCGCGCTCAAAAGCCGTCTCAACGTCAGGAGCCCCAGGACGGCGGCCGTCACCGCCAGGATGATGGTTGCGATCAACGGTGTGATCCCGCCGAAGTCGCGGGCCCCCTCTTCGAGGAGATCCCGGAGGACGCGGACCCGGCCGATGTAGAAGGCCCCCGCCCACAGAAAGAACGTAAAGCTGAACGCCCGCGCCCCTTCGAGGGTGGGGCGCAAGAAGATGCGGCGCGACAGGGAAATCGGAATCCCCAAGAGGACTCCGAACACCAGCCCCGTCAGCCCGTAGAGCGCCGCCGCGTAGGGAAACACCCGCCCCGCCATCGGGTCGGAGCTCGAAAGATAAACCAGGTCCCTTCGGCCAATCCCAGGAGGAGGCCCCCGAAAAGCGCGCCGGACCCGCAATGAATCGATGTTTTCAAGGGAATCTCCGGAAATAAGAGAACCGGCCGAGGAACGGTGTCGGGGGCTTTGCCAACGCCTCCATATTCTGATTGAACGAACCTTTCATACCTAGACCACGTTGGACTTGTCGTCGCGCGCGGCGATAGAGCCCCGGGCCGACCGGCGCGCGCCCTCCACGGACCCGAGACCATTCAGGCCGCATGCGCGGAGCAGCGCGTGGGCCTCCCGCGTGTCGGGAATCCCCTTCACGCGGAAATATTCGTCCCCATCCGACAAGATGACGTAGAAGCCCTTCACCGCCGCGCCCCCGTCGAAGGCCTCCGCGCCGCCATCCAGGGCTTCCCGCAGGGCGGCGAGGCCGGTTTTCTGTTTCTTCCGGTTCAGGGGAATGCGGCCCGGGTCGATGTAGTCCTCCTCCGGGCCGTCTCCGTCCAGCCCGAGCCGGTCCGCCAGCGGGGCTCCCGGGAGCCGGAGGGTCCGGGTGCAGTCGCACGCCTCGCACTCCATCGTGCAGGCCTTGCGTCTTCTGGCGTCCCGGACCTCAATCGCGTCGAGACATCTCTCCAGATAAGGGAGCTCCATGGCCATGGGGTCCAGGCCGGATTCGAGGCAGTAGCACACCTCGACGAAATGCACCCGATCCTCTTCCTCCACCGTGGCGTCCCGCAGGCCGGCCATCATCCCGCCGTGGAAGATCGTTCCCGCTCCGACGGTCCCGTCCCGGACATCTTCCAGGAGCGCCTCTTCCTCCTCCGGCCGGATGCGTCCGGAGATGTGATAACGCATGCGCATTGCTCCTCCCGCCACCGATTTTATAGTGTAACGTATCTCGTTCGGGAGCGGGTGTTCCCGCTTTCCCCATGACTGGAGAATCCGGAATGAAACCCCGGCCGACGTGGATGGCGCTCGCGGGATGGATGGCGGCTTCCGCGTTCCTCGGTCCACCCCCGGCCGCCCAGACGTCTGAAGGCCGCCTCCTTGGCGGTTTCGGCGTGCTGAAGCCCGTCGAAGATCCTTCGGCCGAAGTCTTCGAGTCCATTCGCCGGAAGATCCCCGCGAATCGCAATCTCACGCTTCAAGCTCCCCGGTTTCAGTTCCTCAACCCGGCCCCCGTTTGGGACGAGCGGAAGTTCTCTTTGGCCGCGTGGAGGAGGCTGCGCGAGATCCTCGCCTCGCAAAAAATCTTCCGGGAGGTCCGGACGGTTCAACCCGGTGACCTGATTTTCCGGATCGTGGTCGTGGGTGTCGCGCCCACCGAGGGGATGAGCGGGTCCCTGCTTGAAGTGGAAGGGCGGCTGGAGGAAGGCCGGACGGGGGCGGTTCTGGGCGGGGTCCGGGTGCTTGCCGTGGCCACCGGAGGGGCCGGCGTCGTTTCCCCGACCGCCGCCGAGGAGATCCCCTATCGCGCCGCCGAGGCCTTGGCGCGGTTCGTGGGCAGGGTCTTCCGGTGAGGAGGGAAAGTTCAAGCGGGGGGAAGGGGAGCGGACATTCGGTGTCGGTTTTCCGTATTCGCGCCCCTACCCGTTAGCCCATCGGAGATCCGCGCGCCGGGAGGGTTGTCATAAGCACACCCCCCTCCAACCGCAGCTTGGCCGGCGCGCAAGCGCCCCCGCCAAGGTTCACTTCAAACCGGGTCTTCGCCCCGGGCGGGCGCGCGGAAGATGACGCCGGGCTCCACGTCATCCAGCGGAAGCTCATCCAGGCGGCGGAGGGAGCGGAACATCCGGCCGACCCGGCCCGTCAGGGCGTCCAGCTCGTCTTCCGGCGCCGACAGTCCCATCGACTCCGCCCATTCCCGGACGGATTCCCGGCCCATGGCCGCATCCGCCGGTTCGGTCGGTTTGGCCGTCTGCGGGGTTTTCGGGTTCACGAAGTGATTCGGTTTCGGGGATCTCTCGAAGTCGGGTCTGCGGGCGCCCCAATCGGTCGCGGCTTCATAGGCCGCGGCGATCCGGAACAGGATCCCCTCCTCCCACCACCGGCCGGCGATCTGCAAACCCGCCGGGAGCCCGGCCCGCGTGAATCCGCAAGGCGTCGACAGGGCCGGAATCCCCACCCCGCCATTCGGCAGGGTGCAGTGGATGACGGTCCGCCAGTCGTCCGAGTCCTCGATGGGGGGGGCGGGAACGGGGACCGCCGGCGTCACGACGGCGTCCACCTGTTGGAACAACTCCGCCGTCTGCCGCATGAACAGGGTCCGCGCCTTTTGTCCTTGGAGATGCCGCCAGCCGGGAACGAACAGGCCCAGCTCGAAGAACTCCGCCGTCAGTCTCATGTAGTCTTTCTTGCGTGACTTCAGGGTGGGCAGATGATAAAGGCCCGCGTCGGGTCCGTTCACGCCCAGATAGGTCGAGGCGCTGTATTCGGCGAAGGGGACCTCCACCTCGCGCACCTCCGCCCCGAGTCCTTCCAGGACCCGGATCGCCTCCCGGACCAGCCCTTCCACCTCGGCGTCGAATCCCGGAAAGAAATAGTTCACGGGCACGCCGAGGCGGAGGCCCTTCAGGTCCCGGTTCCGGCCGGTTTCGACGGATTCCGCATAGTCCGGAACCGGCTCGTTTTCCGTGGAGGGGTCCAGGGGGTCGCGGCCGGAGATGACCGAGAGCATCCGGGCCGCGTCCTCGACGGACCGGGTCATGGGGCCGATCGTGTCGTACGTCGTCCCCAGGGGGACCGCGCCCCACCGGCTGACCCGGCCGTAGGTCGGGCGGATGCCGACGATCCCGCATAGGGCCGCCGGCATGCGGACCGAGCCCCCCGTGTCGGAGCCCAGCGCCGCGGGGGCCAGCCCGCCCGCGACGGCCCCGCCCGAGCCGCTGCTCGACCCTCCCGTGATGCGCGTCACGTCCCAGGGGTTGGACGAGGCGCCGAAATGCGAGTCCACGCCCGTCGGCCCCCGGGCGAACTCCTGCAAGTTGGTCTTGCCGAGGAGCACGGCCCCCGCTTCTTCGAGCCGCCGGGCCACGGTCGCCGTGCGCCGTGCGACGTGGTTCTCCAGGATCTTCGATCCCGCCGTCATCCGGACGCCCTCGACTTCGATGAGGTCCTTCAGGGCGATGGGGATGCCGTGAAACGTCCCCCGGCCGCGGCCCTCGCGGATTTCCTTCTCCGCCCGTTTCGCGGCCTCGCGGGCTTTGTCCGCGGTCACGGTGATGAAAGCGTTCAGCTTGTCATCGTGGGCCTCGATCCGGGCCAGGCAGGCCTCGGTGATCTCCACGGGGGAAAGCTCCCCTTTGCGGATGCGGGAGGCCAGCTCGGTTACGCTCAGGTAGGTCAGCTCGTCGGTCGTCACGGTCTTTCCTCGGCGGATCGGTGGGATGGGGGGCCGGTGGTTCGCGGGGTTCCGGGCGTTCGGCTACGTCCCACCCCTTTTACTTGGAGCGGGGGAGGATCTCAACCCCGACGGCCCTCGGCCCGATGATGGAAGGCCGTTTTGGGGTGGACCAGCCGCCAGCGGCGCACTTTTTTGAAAATTGTTTTTGTCTTATTCTGAAGCCCTAAAGTGAATGAGTATCCATACTGAATGGAAAGGGAATTTCCGAAATGGCCGAGAAGACGCGGAAGACCGAAGCCGAGTGGCAGGCGCAGCTCACGCCCGAGCAGTATCACGTCACACGCGAAAAGGGCACGGAGCCGGCTTTCTCCGGCAAGTATTGGGACGCCAAGGACAAGGGGACGTACCGGTGTGTGTGCTGCGGGGCGAAGCTCTTTCACACCGATCACAAGTTCGATTCGGGCACCGGCTGGCCGAGCTTTTGGCAGCCCGTGAACGATGAGATCGTCAAGGAGGAGGAAGACGTCAGCTACGGCATGCGGCGGGTGGAGGTGATGTGCGACAACTGCGACGCCCACCTGGGTCACATCTTCCCGGACGGTCCCCAGCCGACGGGACTCAGGTATTGCATCAATTCCGCGTCCCTGGAATTGGATCCGGAAGAATAGCCGGCCGGTCCGGTTTCGGCGTCCGTCCGCCTCCGGCTCATGGGAGAGGCCTCAATGTCCTCCGGACGGGATGGAAGCGCGCCGGGGGGTGAGGGGGAGGGGGAGGGGGGCGCCGCACCGCGAACGCCTGAAGCGGCTCGGCGGGCGGCTGCCGATGGCCCCGTTTTGAACGGCCCGCCGCCTCCATCGTTGCTTCCCCCTGAACCGTTCACGTAAAATGACGCTGATCAAAAGATTGGGATGAATCCGCCGGCTTGGAGGCCTGCTCCGTGAAGAAGGCGCGGGTCGGCGAAGAGAAGGAAGGTGAGGCATGGTGAAACCGGTGAACGTTCGCGGCATCATCCCGGCGACGGTCCTGCCCATGACCGATGATTGCAAGATGGACCCCGCCTCCATGAAGAGCTACTACGACTGGCTCATCGGCCAGGGGGTGTGCGCCGTCGCCGTCAACGCGGATACGGGGGAAGGCCCCCACCTCTATCCCGAAGAGAAGCGCCGGGTGCTGGAAAGGGTCGTCGAAATTGTGGACGGCCGCGTTTCCGTCATCGTCGGCCTCACGGCCATGTTCACCGAGGCGGCCATCGAGCAGGCCCGGGAGGCCGAGGCCGTTGGGGCGGACGGTTTGCTCATGTTCCCCATCCCCGCCTTCCGGGGGAAGCCCCAGGACAAAGAACAGATCTACGCCTACCACGCGGCCATCGCCGATGCCGTGGACCTGCCCATGATTCTCTTTCAGCTCCAGGACGCCCTGGGCGGCGTCGAGTTCGAGGACGAGACCCTGCTGCGCCTCTGCGAGATCGAGAACGTTGTGGCGGTCAAGGAGGCCTCCTTCGACGCCCTCAAGTTCGTCCGGACGGTGGCGGCCCTGGGCGCGGCCCCGAGGGCGCCCGTTATCCTGACGGGGAACGACAACTTCATCTGCGAGTCCTTCATCCTGGGCGCCAAGGGGGCCCTCATCGGATTCGGGACGGTGGCGACCGCTCTTCAGGTCGAAGCCTTCCACGCCGCGATGGAGAACGACTTCAATACGGTCAAAGAGATCGGCCGGAAGATCCAGCCGCTTGTGGACGCCACCTTCGGGCCGCCCGTGCGGAACTACCGGGCCCGGCTGAAAGAGGTCCTGGCCATGCAGGGCATCATCGAGCGCGCCACGGTGCGCCCGCCGCTGATGGCTGTCTCCGACGCGGAGCGGGAGGCCATTCGTCAAGCCCTGGAAACGATGGAGCTTCTTCCCGCCCGGACGTGAGGCGGACGGAAATCCGTCATCTCCGAGGACGCACCTCATGGGCCGGCCTCGCCCTGACGCGGAAGAATTCCGAACCGGCCCGGTTCCCTTCACCCTCCTGTCGGGAGTCTTGGAGACATGAAATTCGGTCTTTCGCCGTGCCAGGAGATGGTTCGCTGGGACGACACCGTCGAGCAATGCGTGAAGGCGGAGGAATGGGGGTACGACTCCCTCTGGCTCCAGGAGCACCACAGCGTGGAGGAGGGATATTATCCCTCTCCCTGGCTCGCCCTCGCGGGGATCGCCCCGCACACGAAGACGGTCATGCTCGGGACCAGCGTTCTCATCGCCCCGTTCCATCACCCGTTCCACATCGCCGAAGACGCCACCATGCTGGACGTGATATCGAACGGCCGGTGCATCCTGGGGCTGGGCGTGGGTTACCGGGCGGCCGAATTCGATCTGTTCAACGTCCCGGTCAAGCAGCGCGGGGCGAGGATGGAGGAAAGCACCCGGATCATCCGGGCGCTCTGGGCCGAGGACACTGTGAATTTTCAGGGGAAGCATTACCAGGTGAACGACGCGCGGCTTCTCCCGAAACCCATCCAGAAGCCCCGCCCCCCTCTCTGGATCGGCGGCTGGCTGGAGCCGGCCTGCGACCGCGCGGCCCGGCTGGCGGACGCCTGGTTCCCAGGCCCCACGGCCGATCTGGAAAAGGTGAAGGCGGCCTACGGGTTTTACAAGAACGCCCTCGGCGAGACCGACGAGGAGATCCGCTCCAAAGAGTTCCCCATCATGCGGGAGCTTTTCTGCTGTAAGGACAAGGCCGCCGAAGAGGAGGCCCTCGAACATCTCCGGCACATGTACATGGAAGACTATGTTCGCTGGGGACACAAGACGACTTCGACCGGCGAGAAGAACGTCACGTTCGAAGGACTGATGAAGGACCGCTTCATCGTCGGCCCGCCCGAGAAATGCATCGAGGGGCTTGAGACCTTCATCGACGCCCTGGGCGTCAATCACCTGATCTTCCGGATGCACTTTCACAACATCCGCCAGCAAGCTGTCCTGGACTCGATGAAGCTGTTCGCCGCGGAGTGCATCCCCCAACTGAATCAGAAGTACGGCTGAGGACGGGAGGCGAGAACCCTGGGGGGACACACCCCACCGCGGTGAAGTTTTCAAAATGTCCCCCCAGTCTAATCAGCAATTTGAATGTTTGTGAGAATTTGAGGCCAAGCGCTCTCCCGGAGGAAATCCGAACGCGATGAAATTCGGTCTGGTCCCCTGTCAGGAAAAAGCCCGGTGGTCCGATACCGTCGAGCAATCGGTGAAGGCGGAGGAATGGGGGTACGACTCCCTCTGGATCTCCGAGCATCACAGCGTGGAGGCGGGATACTACCCCTCCCCCTGGCTGGCCTTGGCCGGGTTGGCCGCGCACACCCATTCGGTCACGCTCGGGACGGCCGTTCTGCTCGCGCCTTTCTACCACCCATTTCACATCGCCGAGGACGCGACGATGCTGGACGTGATTTCCGGCGGCCGGTGCGTCGTGGGTCTGGGCGTGGGTTACCGGGAGGAGGAGTTCCGCCTGTTCAATGTCCCGATCAAGGAGCGGGGCGGGCGGACGGAGGAGTCGGTGCGGATCCTCCGGGCGCTTTGGGCTGAGGACCGGGTGACGTATGACGGGAAATATTTCTCGCTCCAAGACGCGCGGCTTCTGCCGAAGCCCATCCAGCGGCCCCGGCCCCCCATCTGGATGGGCGGCTGGACCGAGCCCGCCTGCGCCCGAGCGGCCCGGTGGGCGGACGCCTGGTTCCCCGGCCCGTCGGCCGACCTGGAAAAAGTCCAGCGGGCCTACGGGTTTTACAAGACCGCCCTCGGAGGGGGGGACGAGGAGCTCCGGGGGCGGGAGTTTCCCATCATCCGGGAATGTTTCTGCTCCGTGGACAAGGAGGCCGAAGCGGCCGCCCGAGAGCGCCTGTATCACAACTACAAAGATGATTACATCCAGTGGGGACATACGACGACCCCCACCGGCGAGGCCGAGGTCACGTTCGAGGGGCTGATGAAGGACCGCTTCATCATCGGCCCGCCCGAGACGTGCATCGAGGGCCTGGAAAAGTTCGTCGACGCGCTGGGCGTCAATCACCTGATCTTCCGCATGCACTTCCACGACATGCCCCAACGGGCCGTCCTGGACTCCATGGAGTTGTTCGCTGTAGAGTGCATGCCTCACCTGAAAAAGAAGTACGGCTGAGACGGGATTCGCCGCCCCCTCCCCCCCGTGTTTGTACGTCGCCGGGGTTGCCGGGGAGATCGGCTTGGTTTTTTTTCTTTTTGATCGCGAGGAGATGACGCAAATGGCGGGAAGAGTGGAAGGGAAAGTCGCCTTCGTTACGGGCGGGGCCCAGGGCATCGGTTGGGTGTACGCCCAGGGCCTGGCCAAGGAGGGCGCGAAGTTGGTCATCAACGACGTCCTGGATTGCCAGGGGCCGGCCAACCAGCTCAAGGAAGACGGGGCGGAGGCCATCGGGATCGAAGGCGATATCACGGACCCCTCGGCGATGGAGGCCGCCGTGAAGAAGACGGTGGACGCCTTCGGAAGCCTGGATATCCTTTTGAACAACGCGGCCCTGTACGCGACCATCGAGCGGGGCTCGATGTTCGACATCTCCCTCGAGGACTGGGACCGGGTCCTGAAGGTGAACATCCTCGGCCAGGTCGTTGTCACCAAGGCCGCGGCCCGGCGGATGAAGGAACAAAAGTCGGGAAAGATCGTCAACATCGCCTCCGCTGTCCATGACACGGGCATTCCGGCGTTCATCCACTACACGGCGTCCAAGTCGGCGGTGATCGGCATGACCCGCGCCATGGCCCGCGAGCTCGGCCCGGACGGGATTACGGTGAATTCCATCTCGCCCGGTTATGTGGATATCACGTCGAACGATGGACTCCCCGCGTCGCGTCATGAGGACAACGTGAAGGTGCGCTGCATCAAGCGCAACCAGTATCCCGAGGACCTGGTCGGGACGATGATCTATCTGGCGTCCTCGGATAGCGATTTCGTGACGGGGCAGAACATCATCGTCGACGGCGGGATCGCGATGGGGTGAATGGTGGGATAAACCCTGGGGGACATTTTGAAAACTGTCCCCCAGACCCCCTCGAAAACTTTTGACGGCCAAGCCGTAGGCTTGGCCTGCTGGGTGTGGGGTGGCGGAGGCGGTTGTTCTCGGCCTCCTGGCGGCTTTGTTCTTTGGCCGGATGCCCGTCTGGCTTCGCCAGCTGCGGCATCCGGCCAATGTGCCGGTTTTTGCGATAGTTTGCAAAGCACACTATCGCCTAATGAAAGGTAGGGCGGGCTTCCAGCCCGCCTTCCGACAGCGGGCTGGAGGGTCACCCGACCCGAGGGTCACCGACATGCACCCGCCCCCCGCAAGAAGAGGAGTATACACATGGCGGGCAGACTCGACGGAAAGGTGGCTGTGATCACGGGCTCCGCGCAGGGGATCGGCTGGGTGTACGCCGAGGCCATGGCGAAGGAAGGGGCGAAGATCGTCATCAACGACATCCTCGATTGCGAGGGACCCGCCGGGAAACTCCGCGACTCGGGGGCGGAAGCCATCGGCATCCAGGCCGATGTCACGGACCTTTCCGCCATGGAGGACGCCGTCCAACAGACGGTGGACGCCTTCGGAAGCGTGGATATCCTCGTCAACAACGCGGCCGTTTTCGCCGGCCTCAAGAGGCAGTCGTTCTTCGATATCTCGATGGAAGAGTGGAACAAGGTCATCCACGTCAACATCACCGGCACGTATGTCCCCACCCGGGCCTTCGGGGGGCGGATGAAGGAGCAAGGCGCCGGGAAGATCGTCAACATCTCCTCCGCCGTCGTCGACACGGGGATCCCCGATTTCCTCCATTACTCGACCTCCAAGGCCGGGGTCGTCGGGATGACCCGCGCCGTCGCCCGGGAGCTCGGACCCCACGGAATCACCGTCAACGCGGTCATGCCCGGATTTATCCTCTCCCCCTCGAATCAGGCCGCCCCCAAGGCGGTCGTTGAGGCCAACATCGAGCGGCGAGCCATCAAGCGCTCGGAATACCCGGAAGATGTGGTGGGAACGGTGATCTATCTCTCCTCGGCCGATAGCGACTTTGTCAGCGGCCAGACGATCCTGGTCGATGGCGGAATTGTATTCGGGTAGAGGCGGGAAGACCCTGGGGGGCTTCTTGTAAGACGCCCCCCAGACTCCCTTAGCCCTTAGGACTTTCGACGGCCAAGCTTGACGCTTGGCCTGCTGGGTTGGGGTGGGGTTGGCTGGGACGGTTGTTCTCGGCCTCCTGATGGTTTTGTTCTTTGGCCGGATGCCCGTCTGGCTACGCAAGCCGCAGCATCCGGCCAATGTGCCAGTTTCTTGCGATAGAGGCAAGCGCCGTAAGGCGCTTGCCTCTATCGCAAGAAACGAAAGTTTTCGAGGGGGGATTGGGGGGACACACCCCACCGGGTGACGTTTTCAAAATGTCCCCCCAAGGTTTTTCCTTTTCTCTAATCATCTAGAGGTTTTCCCATGTCGCGGGTTCCGTTGACGCTGGCTTGTTGGGATTACGACCGCACCCGCCCCTTGCGCGACGGGACCGTCCGGGTGGACGGCGTGGACCTCAACTACCTCGCCCTCCCCGTGGAAGAGATCTTCTGGCGGATGTGTCAGTTCGAGGAGTTCGACGCCTCGGAGATGAGCCTGTCGGCTTATCTGCTCTACAGGACCCGGCCCAACCCGCCCTTCATCGCCATCCCCGTCTTCCCGTCCCGGATGTTCCGCCACGCCTTCGTCTTCATCAACGTCCATTCGGGCATCGAGCGGCCCGAGGACCTCAAGGGCAAGCGCGTCGGCATCCCGGAGTGGGCCATGACCGCCATCGTCTGGCTCAAGGGGATCTTCCAGGAAGATTACGGCGTCCGGCCCGAGGACGTGGAGTTTCGCGTGGGCGGCCTGGAGAATCCGGGACGGAAGGAGCGCATCGACATCGGCCTACCGGAGGGCGTCAAGCTGTCCCTCATCCCGGACGGCCGGACCCTCAGCGAGGAGTTGGACGAGGGGGGGATCGACGCCCTGTTCACCTCCCGCATTCCCCGCTGCTTCCGCGAGGGATCGCCCAACGTCCGGCGGCTCTTCAAGGACCACAAGCGGGTCGAAATGGACTATTACCGGCGGACAGGGGTCTTCCCCATCATGCACACCGTCGTCATCAAAGAGGAGATTGTCCGGGAGCACCCCTGGATCACGCAGAACCTCTTCAAGGCGTTCTGCGAGGCCAAGACCATGGCTGAGGCGTGGCTCCGTGACACCCAGGCCATCCGGTACACGCTGCCCTGGCTGCTGACGGAGATCGAAGAGGAAGAGGCGGTTCTGGGCAAAGACCTCTGGCCCTACGGCGTGGAGGAAAATCGCAAGACGCTCGAAGCCCTCCTGCGCTTCTCGATGGAACAGGACCTGGCCGAGCGGGATGTTCTCGTCGAGGAGCTTTTTCCCCCGAATACGCGGGAGGCTTTTAAGGTCTGAGGGTCATCACGGGAGCGGCGCGATCCCCATCGGGATCTCACCGTGGATCCGGATTCTCTCTTTGTTGACGTCGCATTTCAGCGCCCTTGCCGTCACGCCGGCGGAGATGGCTTCGCGGAGGGTTTCGGCGAAAAGCGGGTCGTTCTTTTCGTTGGGCGAAAAGGATTTTGTGTCCGATCGTAGGATGATGAACAGGACGGCCGATCGGTCGCCCGCCCGGGCGAGCGCGATCAGGCGCCGCAGGTGTCGAGCGCCGCGAACCGTCGGGGCGTCGGGAAATCTCGCGACCCCTTCCTCGACAAGCGTGACGCACTTTGTCTCGACCCAACACGGCCGGACGCCTTCACCCGTCAGACAGAAATCCAGCCGTCCTCCCGGCACGCGGGGCTCCGGCGATATCCGCGAAAAACCCTCGAATCCCGGCAGGCGGCCCGCTTCGAGGGCTTCCTTCACCAGCTTGTTCGGAACCCGCGCGTCCACGCAGACCCACCCCCGGCCGTCGGGCCGGCCCGCCAGGAGCAAGTCGTGGGAGGTCTTCCGATGCGCGCCCGCGGCCGGGACGAGGAGTGCCCGGCCTCCGGGGACGAGCAGCTCCCCCAGTCTCCCCGAGTGCGCCACATGGACAGCCAAGTTTCCGCGCCCGATCCGGACCTCCTCCCGGAAGCGGTTCACGCGCCGGACGAAAATCCCTTCGATGGCGTTTGCCGGAATCCGCATGAGAAGATTCTTCGGATGAGAACAGGGACGCCGGAGCCGGCGCGACGTTGATCCACGTTCCGATCATCTCAGACCCTGTCTCTTTTGAGAGGACCCCGACTCAGGGCGTCCGGGTTTCGATAAAGGTCTCTTTGGCCCTGCGGCCGATGGGGCGGACTTTCCGCGGGGCCACGATCCAGATTCCCACGACCGTCAGGACGTAGATCAGGAGCATGGCCTGGAGCGCGGGGACGTAGGTCCCCATCCGGTCGTAAACGAGGCCCATCAGCCACGGTCCCAGGGCGGCCCCGATCCCGGTGGCCGCCTGATTGAAGCCGAAGATCAGACCGAAACTTCGGCCCTGAAATATATCCGCTTTGAGCGAAGAGTTGATCGTCCCCGTGGCCCCCGATCCCAGGCCGTGAAGGATCGCGAAGGCGTAAATGATCCAGGGCGCTTCTGGCCGGGCGAAAATCAGGGCCACCGTGCCGGAAAAGGTCAGGAGACTGAAGAGGGCGAAGGCCGACTCGCGGCCGATCCGGTCCGAGGTGTGTCCGCCGATAATCCCGCCCCCGGAGCGGAAGACCGCGGACAGGCCGAAGATGGTGGCGGCGAACAGCGTCGGGTAGCCTACGTCGCCGATGTAGGCGACCACATGCACCAGTAGGCCGGAGAACGCCAGCCCGTTGATGATCCCGACGACGGCCAACGCCCAGAATCGGTAAGAACGCATCGCATCCCGCAAGGAGGGGCCGCGCGGCGCCTCCCGGGCCGGCTCGCCTTCCCGGGAGGCGTCCTCCGGATCGCCCAGCCGTCTCAGGCCCTTGTCCTCGGGGCGTCCGCGCAAAAAGATGGCGAGGAAAGGAAAGAGAAGGATGAAGACGAAGGTTCCCAAGAGGATGTAGGTGTTTCGCCACCCCACCGTCTGAATGCCGTACTGGATCAGGGGGATGAGGATCAGCGCCCCGACGCCGCGGCCGGCGTTGGCGATTCCGAGCGCGAGGGCCCGGTGGCGGAAAAACCAGTTGCAGATGATGATGACATTGGGGATGAAGCCGATGTGCGTGACGCCCACGGCCACCAGGACGCCGTAGAAAATGTAGAGCTGCCACAGGGAGGAAACGAGACTCGAAACCAACAGCCCCGCCGAGAGAACGATGACGCCGAACGGCATCACCCTGCGCGCGCCGAATCGGTCCAACAGCCATCCGACCAGCGGGCTGCAAGCGCCGAAGATCAGCATGCTGAGGGAAAAAGCCCCGGCCGTATCGGCCCGGCTCCAGTTGAACTCTTCCAGGATGGCCACGTAGAAGACGGAGAAGGACCCGTTGGAGGACCCCCCCACGGCCAGTGTGAGGAAGGAGATCCCCACAACGAACCAACCATAGAAAAATCCCGACTTCGGCGAAGCGGGGCGTGGTTCGCTCAAGCTTGTCTCGCTTGTGTAATTCGGGAAAGATTCAGCCGTCGGGATTCAGGAGGCGCGCTTCCCTTCGGGGACGCCCAAGAGGGGGATCCGCGAGCAGCGCCTGACGGGGGGACCCCCGAGACGCGGCTTTCGGACGGCCGGACGGAAGTCCCGGCCCCCGGGGCGGCCCCCGTCGCCGGAATAGGATCTCCGGCCGCCGGATGGCGCTCTCAGACCCTCATGGGCATGACGACGCAGTAGTAGTTTTTGTCTTCACGGGGCGCCAGGAGCATGGAGCTCAATGAATCCTTGAGATCGATCCGCAGCGTATCGTCCTCGACGACGGAGAGGAAATCCAAGATGTAGCGGGAATTGAAGCCGATCAGAATCTCGGGCCCTCCGTAGTCGATTTCGATCTCCTCGCTGGCTTCTCCCACCTCGGAGGTATCGCTGAACAAGGAGAGAATGCCCTCTTTAAAGCGAAGCTTGACCATCCTGGACTTTTCGTTGGCCATCAGGGAGACCCGCCTCAGTCCCCCTCCGAGCGCTTCGAGGGAGACGGTCGCCCGCTGGTCGTTTCCCATGGGGACGACCTGCTGGTAGTTGGGGAATTGGCCTTCGATGAGCCGGGAAACGAGCGTCACGGAGTCGATCTGAAACAGGACGTGGTTGTCCTGACGCTGGAACTGGACGCTCTTGTCTCCATCCGAGACGATTTTGAGAAGTTCCTGGATGGCTTTTCGGTGGATGATGATGCCCATGTCTTCGGTCAAGGTCTCGACAGGCCGGGAAACCCAGGCCAGCCGATGCCCGTCGGTGGCCACGAGGTTCAGGGTTCCGCTCTTGGACTCGAGATAGATGCCGTTGAGGGCGGTGCGCGTCTCGTCGGTGGAGATCGCGAACTGGGTCTTGCGGATCATCCCCACCAAATCCGACGCCGGCAGGGGGAAAGAAGGCCCATCGCCGAACGCGGGGATGTTCGGAAAATCGTCCGTCTCGAGACCGGGGAATCGGAAATTCGAGCGGGCGCACGTCAGCCGGACCCACTGCCCTTCTTCCGCTTCCAGGTGGACGTCCGAATCCGGGAGCTCCCGGACGACGTCGAAAAGCTTGCGTGCGGGGAGGGTGACGCGGCCCGGGGTTTTGACGCTCGCTTCGTAGCCGGCCCGCAGGCTGATGTCCAGGTCCGTGGCCGATATTCGAACGCCGCCCTCTTCGGTCTCCAGCAGGATGTGCTGGAGGATCGGCATGGCGCTGCTCCGGCTTTCGGCGATCCCCTGCACACGGGAAAGCGCTTTTTGAAATTCAGCCTTTCCAATCGTAACGTCCATGACTCCTCCGGCGGAGGGCCGCTGCCCCCGGAACCTTTCCCTGGGAACGAGGTCATCCCGAAATCAGGAGTGCGCTGCGCTCAGTTTCCGGATGTCTTTCGCCCTTTGGGAACCACCACGGGAAACGTGACCTTGACCCCTACGGCCACGCTCGAGTTGAATAACCCCGGATTATAGTGGGCCATGATCCAGAATGGAACTTCATAAACTTCGCGGGCGAGGCCCCAAAGGCTCTCCCCCTTCCGAATGGTGTGGTGGAAGGTCCTGACAATCCGGTAGGTCTCGAAGAAATCATCCTCCAGGCTCTTGTGATACTCCAGCCGGCTTTGTTCGAATTCCTCCGGGTTGACCCTGCGGAACGTGAGTTTCAGCTTTTGCCCCATCCGGATGGATTGCTTTCGCCCCATCCGGTTCAGCCGGCGCAGGACGCGCTTCGAGGCATCCAGCCATTTGGCGAAATGGCTCAGGGTTTCCTCCGCCTCCACGCGCGTCCAGCCTTGCTTGCCGGACTTACCGGTTACGTGGACCGGGGAGAGATCCCTTTCCCTCCACTCCGGCCGCGTCTGATTCCCATTCTCCGTCCCGTTCGTCCGGGCGGACCGCGATGAGACGGCCGGGCTGATCACCCGGGGCGCGGGCTCAAGGGCTTTGACGGCCCGCGCGGGTTTGGCCTCGGGCCGTTTCACGGCCGGTGCGGCGGCGGCCCGGAGCCGGGCGTTCGTTATCCGGCGTTTCCGTTGAGCCGGCCTGGCGGCGGCGGTCCGCCGCGAGCCCGGAATCGAGATGATCATGCCCGCGCGGACCCGGGAGGTGTTTCGGATGTTGTTGACGGACGCCAGCGTCCGAACCGACATGCGAAAACGCCGGGCAATCGCCCCGAGGGTCTCTCCCCGCCTGACGCGATACCACCGAATGCGTTTTTGATCGGCGTGCTTGAGCGAGGCGGACATGGAGGCGTAGCGCCGGCGGAAGTCCTTCGTTTTCCGCGCGGGCAAACGCAGAAGATAACCCTTCGGGATTCGGCGCTCTCCCCGAAGAACCGGACCCCTGAGCGCCGGATTATAACGTTGGATCTCCTCAAGGGTGACGGGTGAAATTTTGGTCAGCGTCTCCACGGAAACGTAGGCCGGGAGCCGGAAGACCCGATCCCGCGAGTGTTTTCTCTCCCGCAGGGGCCCGAAGTACCGCCGCGCGTTCTTGGCGACGATTCGCGCCGCCAGAAATTCGGCGTAGAAGTTTTTCGACGCGAACTTGAACGTCCGGCTCCTGTATTTCCGGATCAATGTCGGGAGGTGTCGGGTTTGGTGGAGGCGGACCGCGCGCGCCATCCCCGCGCGTCCGTGGTTATAGGCCGTGACCGCCAGGGGCCAGGTTCCAAGCTCTTTGTGGTTCCGGCGCAGGAGCTTGGCCGCCGCGTGCGTGGCGAGCATGGGGTCCCGGCGCTCATCGATATCGTAGTTGATCTTCAGGAAAAGCCGCCCCGTCGACCGGGTGAACTGCCAGACCCCCGACGCCCCGAATTTGGAATAGGCCTCGTAGTTGAAAGAGGATTCGACGTGGGGAAGATACGTCAAGTCCGGCGGAAGACCATAGTCGAGAAAAACGCGCCGCATACGGCTGAGATAGCGCCCGGATCGGATGATCCCATCGCGGAACTTTTCCTGCACACCCTGCTGGGCGCGAACGTTTCGGGACGCTTTGGATAAATTGTATCGGCGCTTCCGGAGGGCCCGGATGATCCGGCGTTCCTTCCGCGACAGGTCCCGCGGCCGGGGAGGGGAAACGGACCAAGCGCGGAACAGGCGGGCATAACGCTCCCGGGCGCGTCTGGCCCTCCGCCACCGTACGCGGGAGCTGCTTGGGCCTCCGGCGCCGTCCAGGTTGACGACATCGTAGATCAGGCTTGGATCTTCCGTGTCATGAACGACGGCCTGATTTCGTTTGTACCGCGTGAACACCTTGATCCAGAAATCGACGCTGCTTTCCAGCCCCTTGGGGGTTTGGAAAGGCTCATGCGCGAGGCTCGGACGCCCCAACATGAAAAAGAAAAACAGCGCGAAGAAGGACAGGAGCGCCCTCTTTGATCGGAGTCGCATGGGATTCATTTTTCCCCTCTGAGAATCATCCGAGCGGCGATCGTACATGCGTTCTCCGTACTACGAACAGCAAGAAACAAACCATCTTCGTCTGAAAGGTAACAAAGGCTCATGTAAAAGGTCAAGAGGGGCTCTAAGTTTTTAATGCGATCTATCTGATTTCAAAGCGAATAGTTTTCTCAAGCATCTGGACGTTTCCATATTTAGGCTTGACAGAACGGGTCCGCACCCCTTAAGTTTCCGGTAACGCGGGAAAGGAGGTGATCATTTGAAGAAATCTTCATGTAGTGATCGCGAGGTGGCCGAGGTCTGACGACCTGACCTGGTGTTGGCCGGGCAGGCGCCCAGGCTAATCTCGTCGGCACCACCGAAAATCCCCGGCAAGGCGCGGACTTCTCGATTCCTTCGCCGGGGATTTTTTTTGGGGCTTTACTTTCGTGGCCATTTCGTCGTATATTGAGCGAAGATGGGGACAAGCTGAAAAAAAGTCGCTGGATGGATGGCCGTCGTTGGATTTTCAAAGCGGTTCGGGTTTTACCGAAAGAGAGGATTGAACGATGTACCTGACAAAACGACAACGCCAGATACTGGATTTTGTGAAAGAGTTCATCGAGGAAAAAGGTTATTCTCCGAGCCTGGAGGAGATCGGGGCGGGCTTCGGGTTGGCCTCCCCCGCCACAGTGCACAAGCACATCCTCAACCTCATCGAGAAGGGACTCATGAAGCGGGGCTGGAACCGCAGCCGTTCCATCGAGGTCCTGGAGGGGAGGGAGCCGGAGCCTGTGCGGGAGCTGCCCCTGATGGGCTACATCGCCGCCGGGACCCCCCTGGAAGCCGTCCTGGATCCGACCACCATCGCCCTCCCGTGGACGGAGGCCGGGGCCAGAAATCTTTACGTCCTCCAGGTGAAGGGCCAGTCGATGATCGACGACCACATCGAGGACGGCGACTTCGTCATCATCGAAGAGCGCAAAACCGCCAACAACGGAGAAACCGTCGTCGCCCTCCTGGATGGAAACGAGGCGACCCTCAAGCGTTATTACCGCGAGAACGGCCATGTGCGCCTGCAACCCGCCAACCCCACGATGGAGCCCATCATCGTCCGGGACGGCGAGTTCAAGATTCAGGGCATCGTGGTGGGAATCTTGAGAAAGTACTGAGTCGGAGTTTCCACCGGAATCTTGGATCCGGGGGGTTTCGCTCTCGGACGCGAACCCTGCCGGTGGAAGATCCCGGCGCATCGAGTCGACATGGGTTGGTTGACGCGGAGCTTCCGCGCGGATTCCATGCGGAATCGAAAACCGGCTGGGACCGCCTCTTCTCCCGCGCCGCCCCTTGGGTCGATTGGTTCGGGAGCCAGGACGCAAAGGCTACGCCACGCCCAGGCTTCCGCGGATGTGTTTGACGTATTTGATGAACTTCGGCTCATCCCGCAGGGCTGTTTTCCGGGGACGGGGGAGATCGATGGGAATGATCTCCGCAATCCGGCCGGGTCGCGGCGTCATCACGATCACCCGATCCCCCAGAAACACAGCCTCGGGAATGCTGTGGGTGATGAACAGGATGGTTTTCCGGGCCTCCCGCCAGATGCGCAGCAGCTCCAGGTTCATCTCGTCCCGCGTGATGGCGTCCAGCGCCCCGAAAGGCTCATCCATCAGGAGCAGGGGCGGGTCATGGATGAGCGCCCGGGTGATCGAGGCGCGCTGCTGCATCCCGCCCGAAAGCTCGCTGGGGTACTTGTCCTCGAAGCCCTTGAGGCCGACGAGATCCAGAAGCTTGAGGGCCTTTTCACGGTATTCCTCGACGTTGAGCTTGCGGGCCTCGATTTGCAGCAGGACATTGTCGAGGGTCTTCCGCCAGTCGAGCAGCACCGGGGCCTGGAAGACAATCCCCACGTTGGTCAGGGGGCCGAGGACCGGCGCCCCCGCCACATGAACCGTCCCCGCCGTCGGCGCCAGCAGGCCGGCTGTCAGCTTGAGAAGCGTGGTCTTTCCGCACCCGCTCCGGCCGATGACGGTGAGGAGCTCCCCGTCCCCCACTTCGAGGCTGACCTCCTCCAGGGCAACGACCTCGCCGCTGTCCGGGTTGTAGACCTTCCGGAGGTTTCGATATTCGATGACGCTCGGCAATGGTGCTCCTCTACAATCCCGGATTCGGCCGGATGAACCGGTTGGTGTAGGTTTTCGTGTAATCGACGGGCGGCGAGAGCTTGAAGTACTTGTTGGCCGTCGCCACCGACTTCTTCACCATCGATTCCTTCATGTAACCGAGGCCCTTTGCCATCACTTCGGCGTCCTGGACGTCTTCGATCGCCTCAGCCAATTGAATCTTCGAGATCTCCTTATCCTTGGTGGGATTGGCCTTGATGTAGACGTTATAGCCCCCGTCGAGGTTCTTGACCGTCCAGGCAAAGGCGTCGAAGAACCCGCCCACGACGCCCTGGATTTCTTTGGGGTTGTTCTTGATCCGATCCCGGTGGACCTGGATCACGTGCCCGTAGGATTCGAGGCCCATGTCCTTGAAGTAGAGGAACGAGATCTTCCTGCCCCTGCGCTCGGCTTGGATGCGCATCCGCGGACAGCTCGACCCGCGCGTTCCCGACATGAAGTCGATCTTGCTCTCGAACAGCGCGGGGGTCCTGACCGCCGGCTTCATGGTTTTGAAGATGACCTTCTTCATGTCAAAGCCCATGGCGCCGGCCATGGCGGGCATCAGGGTCCGTCCGAAGTCCGCCGGAGGCCCCCCGTACCGTTTCCCCTCCAGGTCTTTGGGCGTCTTGATTCCGGTTTTCGCGAAGAAGATGTAGCATCCCGTCTGGTAAACGTGCACCGCGCCGACGGCCATGTTCTTCCCGCCCTTCTGGACGACCTTGAGCATCGTGGCGAAGTCCCCGTAACTGTAGTCGACCTTCTTGGTATCGACCCAGAAGGCGGCTTTTCCCGAGCCCCGCCCCTGGAGGATCTTCACGTCCACGCCGGCCTTTTTCCAGAAGCCCTTATCCCGGGCGACGAAAAACGGGGCGTGCTTTCCGCCGTAAATCCAGTCCAGGATGATCTTGAGCTCTTTCGCCGCCGCCGGCTGGGGCGTCCACCCCCACGAAAATACGACGGCCGCGAGCGCCGCGACCCAGACCGATCCGATTTTGCCCCTCATAAGCTTTCTCCTTTCGTTGATTTCAGGCGGGAACACTTCACATTTCCGTGATTTGAATCCCTTGACGCCACGGCATGAGGACCTTCTCCAGCCACACCAGGATTCCGAACATCCCCAGCGACATCGCCGCGAGAACGATGATGGAGGCGAAGACAATGCTGGAATTCATGTCGTCGAAGCCGACGATGATCAGGAAGCCCAGCCCGCGCTCGCCCGAGACAAACTCCGCGACCACCGCGCCGATCACCGCTAAGGCGATAGAAGCTTTGAACCCGGCGAACAGGAACGGAACCGAATTGGGCAGGCGGATCTTCTTGAATTCATCTATACGGCTCATGCCCATCGTTTTCCCGAGGTCGATCATGTCCGGACTCACCTGGGACAGCCCCACGACGGAATTGATGAGCATCGGAAAGAAGGCGACGAGGAAAGAGATGATCACCTTGGACAAGAGGCTGTCGATGCCGAACCAGATCAGGATCAACGGGGCGATGGCGATGCGGGGAACAGAGCTGACGAGAACGAGCGCGGGATAGACGGTCAGCCACAGGAAGCGCGAGTATACAATCCCGATGCCCGAGGAGATGCCGACCACCGCCCCGATCAGAAATCCAAGAATTGTAACCTCGAACGTCGGCACCAGGTTGGCGAGGATGACGGAGCCGCGCTTGCCAAACTCCTCGACCACCCGCCAGGGCGTGGGCATCAGGTAGTCGGGAACGCCGAACATGGGAATCAGGAGCTGCCAGAGAATGATGATGCCCGCAAAGAACAGGACCGACCATTTCGCGCCGGAGTATTTCTTATCGGTGGACGCGGCTCCCTTCATCGCTCTTCACTTCCCCGGTTGCGCCGCATCCCGCCGGCCGCTCAGGCGGACGGGTGAAGGATCCGTTCCGAGCCGTTGGCCCTTGAGAGATGAATCAGGACTTTGGTGTACATCCGGGGACCCCGGGTGGTCAAGTGCTTGCGGCAGGAAGGCGGGATGGATGAGGCGTGGAAGTCGTTCGGCGGGATTTTCCGGCCGGCGGCGGCGAGTCGTTCCGTCGGCCTCGGCCCGTTACTTGGAACCCCATCGCCGCTCCATCAAGCGCCCGATGAGGAAGATGACGACGCCGATCCCGAGCCACTTGTATTCTTCAGCCATCCCGCCGTGTTTCAAGCTGATCCCCTGGTAGAGCGCCCACCCGAGGTAGATCATCCCCAGGAGCTGCAACATTCGCCCGATGATGTACAGGAACGTTGTCACAACGGATCACCTGCCGGTGGGAGGCCGCGCGTCTCAGGACAGCCGCGCGACGGCCTCGGCCATGCGGTCAAGCCCCGTTTGGATGTTCTCCAACGAGGTCGCGTAGGACAGTCGGAGGTATCCTTCGGCGCCGAATGCGCTGCCGGGCACGGCGGCGATCCGGCCTTCTTCCAGCAGGTGTCGGCAGAGCCCTTCCGAGGTTGTGATCTTCCCCGCGGAGCCCGTCTTTCCGAACAGGCCGTCCACACGGGGGAAGGCGTAGAAGGCGCCTCGGGGCAGGGTGCACCGCACGCCCTCGATGGCGTTCAGCCCGGAGACGATCACGTCCCGCCGCTTTTTGAATTCCCGGACCATCGGCTCGAAGACCGAGTCATCGCTGTCGATGGCCACGACGGCGGCCTTTTGAACGAAGGAGGTGGGGTTGTTCGTGCCCTGGCCCTGAAAGGTGTCCAGGGCGGTGACGATCGGCCTCGGCCCGGCCACGTATCCCAGCCGCCAGCCCGTCATGGCGTAGGCTTTGGAGAAGCCGTTGATCACAATGGTCCGGTCGCGGGCCTCCTCGCCGAGCCCGGCCGGGCACACGTGAACCGCCTCATCGTAGATGATCTTCTCGTAAATCTCGTCGGTGATGACCAGGAGGCCGCGCCGCAGCGCCAGTTGGACAACCGCCTCGATGGACGCCCTGGAGTAGACGGCCCCGGTCGGATTGGACGGAGAGTTAATCAACACGGCCCGGGTGGCGGACGTCACGCATCGCTCGATCGCGTCGGGGTCCAGGTCGAACCCGTTCTCTTCGCCGAGCGGGCAGAGGACCGGGGTTCCTCCGGCGAGCGAAACGATGTCCGAGTAGGAGACCCAGTAGGGCGATGGGATGATGAGCTCCGAGCCCGGGTCCAGCAGGACTTGGCAAACCGAGTGGAAGGCCTGTTTGGCGCCCACGGTGATGATGATTTCATCCGGCCGGTATTCGCAGCCGTTGTCGCGCAGGAGCTTTCGGGCGATCCCCTCCTTCAGCTCCGGGATGCCGCCCACGGCCGTGTATTGCGTGAAGCCCTCGTCCAGGGCCAGCTTCGCTTCGCGGACAATGGGCTCCGGCGTGTTGAAATCCGGCTCACCGGCCCCGAAGCTGATGATGTCCACCCCTTGGGCGCGCAAATCCCGGGCCTGGGCGGTGATCGCCAACGTGGGAGAAGGTCTCAAGGCGGCGATTCGCCCGGAGAGCTGAACAGGCCGCGCCGCGGTCCGGCCCGGCGCCGGTTTCGCTTTCATCCGATTCCCTTCGATGACCGGCGTCAACCGGAGGATTTGGAAATCTTTCCGCTCAGGGCGGTCTGCACACATTCGGGGACCAGCTTGTGCACATCTCCCCCGTAAGAGGCCACTTCTTTGACCAGACCGCTGCTCAGGAAAGAGTATTCCGCGTTGGGCGCCATGAAGAAGGTTTCGATTCCCGCGTTCAGCCAGCGGTTCATCAGGGCCATCTGGAGCTCGTATTCAAAATCCGACACCGCGCGAAGCCCCCGAAGGATCACCTTGGCCGACTTTTTCTTCGCGTAATCGACGAGCAGACCGTCGAAGGCGTCGACTTCGACCGAGGGGAAGTCGGACACGGCCTCCCGAATCAGCGCGACCCGCTCTTTTGTCGTGAACAAGGGCGTCTTGGAGGGATTGTTCGTCACCGCCACCACCACGTGATCGAACAGGTCGCGGACGCGGGCGACAATATCGAGATGGCCGTTCGTAAAGGGATCGAACGTTCCGGGATAAATGGCGATCCTGTTCATGAAGTCCCTCGTTCTGGCCGAAAAGGCGGATCAACTTATCTTACGCCCCGGTTCGTGTCAAACGCCCGGCCGATCAGGCGGGGGGGCTCGGGTGAGAAGCGGTTTTCGGCGTCCTTTCCGGCGTGGGTTCGGCCGCGCCGCCCGCCTCGGCGTCCGCGGTTTGCGGCGCCCTTTTCGGAAGGCCCGCCGCCAGGAGGCCGCAAGCGGCCTCGATGTCCCGCCCTCTGCTTTTCCGGACCGTTACGGTGACCCCCTTGGCCGCGAGGACGCGGGCGAACCGGTCCACGGCCGCCTCATCGGGGCGCTCGTACGGCAGGACCGGCGAGGCGTTGAAGGGGAGCAGGTTCACCTTGCACCGGACCCCCCGAATCAGCCGGGCCAACGCGCGGGCGTCCTCCACCGAGTCATTGACGCCCCGCAGCAGCGTGTACTCGAACGTGACGCGCTCCCGGGGTTGAAGGGGCAGATCGCGGCATGCTTCCATCAGCGCGGCCAGGGGATAGCGGCGGTTCACGGGGATCAGCCGGTTGCGCCGCTCATCATCCGGCGCCCCCAACGAGACGGCGAGGCGGACGCGGGGGAATTCAGTCTTGAAGCGAATCAATGGAGGAATCAGCCCGCAGGTGGACAGCGTAACCCTTCGGGGGGACAGGCCGATCCAATCCGGGTGGACAAGCGTCCGGACGGCGCGGGCGACGTTCTCGTAGTTGTCCAGCGGCTCCCCCATGCCCATCAGGACGACGTGCGTGATTCGCTCTCCGGTTTCGCGGGCCACCTCGATGAATTGGCCCGCGATGTCCCCGGCCGACAACTGGTCCAGGAGGCCGAGGGCGCCCGTGACGCAAAAGCCGCACCCCATTCGGCACCCCGCCTGGGTGGAGACGCAAAGGGTCCGGCGGGCCCCGTCGGGGATGAGGACGGATTCCACCGGGGCGCCCCGGGAAGACCGGAACAGGAATTTCCGCGTGGCGTCCCGGGAGGTTTCGGCCGATTCCAGGGCCAGGCGGCCGATGAAGAATCCATCTTCCAAAGTCCGGCGCAGGTCCAGCGGCAGGTCGGTCATCTCGTCAAAGGTGAAGACCCTTTTTCCGAAGATCCACTTGGCGATTTGCCGCCCCCGATACGCCGGCAGGCTCAGCCCGTCGGCCAGGGCCTTGAAATCGGCCTCCCCGAAATCTTTGAGGTTTTTCTTGGAATCCGGACCCAAGAAGATCTCCATCGGTTATTTCTACATAAAAATGGTCACCAGGAACGATTGTTCGTGGACGCGATTTCACCCTCTATTTTTTTGTATTCCCGAAACCTCGAATCACACGGGGTTTCGTGTTTAGCTAAATGATTTTATATCAATATATTACACTGATTCAGTCTGAATGTAACGCCGGTCGACGGCACCCCGAGAACTTGTTGCCGCATATCTGACTCTAATCTATAACGGCAAAGAAGGGCGGTCAATCACCTTTCGAATCGAAAAAATGGACAGGAATCTTTTTGGCCAACGGATTCGACAAATTTTATTTACAATGCTAAAGTTTTGTATTCTTTCGCAATTGGGTAGATGGTTTCACCGAATTCTCGACAAAAGGGTCAGGGGACTTTCCGGATTTTCCGGCCATCAGTTGAACGGGCAAAGATCCGGGAAAGCGCCTGCACAGGCACATAGGGGTATTCAGGGGTCCCAAAGGGGAACAAACCCCCCGATTGCTGTGCCAACACAAGGAGGGGTCATTCCAATTTTTGCTGACCTGCAAGGAAAAGCCATAAGGGTCGCGGGGATGTTGCACCCGGTTTATGCATACCTGAGAATGGTTTTGTCCGCGGTTGTGGCCGCGGGTTCAAGGTACGCTCGGCTGAGGGCCCGCCACTCCGTGCGCAAGGCCGTCATCGTGCCGCTTGTCCTGTTGTCGATGACGCTTTTCGGGGTTGGGCGTATCGGGGATCTCCCGGTTTCCTCGATGATGAATCGGGCGAAAACCTTCCTCACCGTGGCCTATGAGCGGGGGAGCGTTTTCTTCCCCGGCTCCGGGTTCAGCCCGAACCCCGCTTCTGTGTTCCAGCCGTTCATCGAACCTGAGACTGCCGAGGATGGTCCCCTCACGAAGGAAGATATCCGGAAGATCGCCCGGAAAGCCGCCCAACGCCACGGCGTGGACCCGATTCTGATTCGCTCCATGATTGCCGTGGAATCCGGCTTCGACCCGCTCGCCCGATCCCACAAGGGGGCGATGGGGGTGATGTAGCTCATGCCCGGAACGGCGGCCGAAATGGGCGTTGAAGATCCTTATGACGTTCACCAGAACATCGACGGCGCCGTCCGCTACTTCAAGAAGCTCCTGCATCGCTACCGGCGTTACCCGAAAAAACTCGAGATCGCCCTGGCGGCGTACAATGCCGGTCCCAGGAAGGTCCGCAGGTATCGGGGAATTCCCCCATACCGAGAAACGCGGAAATACATCCGGAAGGTCATGGCCCGGTATCACAAGCTGAAAAAAGAATTCACGTTGTAGTCCCCGTTCGGGGGATGGGGGGGGAGAGGGCGGGATGCCGCTCCGCGACCCTTAGAAAGAAACCATCTCCAGAACCGCCGGTCTGAGGAAGGCCACAGCGAATCGTTTGATCTCCACACCAAGGGCATCCGAAAGCGCCCGGCAGTATAGCTCTCCCTGCCGCCTGTATTTCTCGGCGCCCTCCCTGGTTTTTAAAGCATCAATCCTGTCGGTCTTGTAGTCGATGACCAGGATGCCCTCCGCATCTCTGAGAACCAGGTCAATTTTTCCCTCCACCGACCCGGCAAACCCGTTCTTTTCAACGTCAGGCAAGAAACACGGGACCTCCCGGCCAAGGACCTCGAAGGGCTGGATCCGGTCCGTGAAGTCGCTTGAGCCGACAAAACCGCTGACCATCGCCTTTACTTTTTCGTAAATCTCCTTCCGCTCATCCTTCGGGGCCTCGGGCAGGCACTCATCCAGCGCAAGCCGGACGGCATCGTCGAGACCCCTATCCGGCTCTTTCAGGTCGATCCTCTCCAGCACACCGTGGGCGACGCTCCCAACCAGGAGCCTCCTGTCGCGTGGGATCCCTTCGCCCTCCGACTTCGCCCACCCGGCCTCGCCTTCTTCGTCGTTCAAATGGGACGGTCGGATGTCCAACAGTTGTTTCCGGACCCGTTCCGCCTCGGCCCTCCGGCGGGTCCAGGTTTGCTCCAAGTCTTGCGGCATCGGCGCTTCGTCCATTGACGCGGGGATTGGCCCGCCCTCCGCCCCTGAAGTCACGTGAGCCAGAGAGATCCGTCCATCCCCGATGGGGAGCGCGCCCGCTTCCGCCTCCCGGACGTCGATCTCCAGGGCTTCGTTGAGACGGGCGAGCATCCCCTCCGCTTTCGTTGGCTTTCCCCGCTCGTGCCGCACGGCGGCGGAGAGGACCAGGCGCTCTCTCGCGCGGGTGGCCGCCACATAGAAAAGACGCCGCTCCTCGGCCTCCTCCAGCCGGATGTCCCGTTCATTCGCCCACGCCATCTGCGGGGTCTGGACGGCGCCGATCTGTAACGCCCAACGGCCCGTCGTCCAATCGCGCCCGACGCGGACGGGACTTGTCATTGGACGCGAGCCTGCCTGCAAACCCGCCAGAATGACGATGGGGAACTCCAGCCCCTTCGCCTTGTGCACGGTGAGCAGCTTGACGGCGTTGATGTTCTCCTCGGCCAGCGGGCTTTCGCCTTCGTCCCGGGTCTCGCGCCCCTGCGCCCTCAACCAGTCCACCAGACCGGATAATCCCACGTCCAGGTTCCTTTCCCGATCGAGCGCCAGGGAGCGGATCTTCAGAACGTTGCTCCTCCCCTGTTCTCCGGCCAGGAGGATGGCGGATTCCAGGACCGGAAAACCCGCGAGGACCCGATCCAACGCTTCCGAGACGGGCAGGGGGCGGATCGCCCGGCGGACAGCGCGCAGCCTCTCCTCCATCGCCGAAGCCCATGGGGGGATTTCGGCTTCTCGGCGCCAGGCAACCAGCTCTTTGTCGGTCAGGCCGCCGATGGGCGAGCGCAGGACGCCGGCCAGGGCGAGCCGGTCCTCGGGATAGACGAGACAGGCGAGCAGGTTCAGAAAGTCGGTCACTTCCTGCGTCTCGAAGAACCCCCGCGCGAATTCGGAAACATAGGGGATGCCGTTCTCGCGCAGCGCGTCGATGTAGGCGCCGACGTAGGTCATCTTCCGGAACAGGAGGGCGATGTCTCCATACTCGACCGGACGGGCGCCATTCTCCGGGCCGGGAATCCCGGCCTTCCTTCCCTCCCCCCCCGCTCCGACCCAGTCTTCGTGAATCATCCGGGCGATCTCCCGGGCCTCCCGGCGGGCGCCCTCCTCGGCGTTCCAGGTCTCATCGCCTTCGGGCCGCGTCACCCGCACCTCCATGCCCTGGGATTCGAGGGTCGCCGGCCCGCCGGGGCGGGGCCGCGCGGCCTGATAGACGGGTTGGATATTCTCGCGCGCGACAATCAGCTTTTCGAACAGGCCGTTCAGAACGTCCACGATCCGGTCGTGGCTCCGGAAATTAACGATCAACTCCAGTGTTCTCTCACGGAGCACGTCGTTCAGGAGCACCTGATAGGCCCCGATGTCGGCGCCCCTGAACTTGTAGATGGACTGCTTGGGGTCGCCGACGATGAAGAGCTTTCCCGGCTCCAGCCGGACGTCCCGCCAGCTCGTCGCCTCGCCTTCCCTCTCCTCCGCCAGGAAGAGGACGATTTCGTACTGGATCGGGTCGGTGTCCTGGAACTCATCGACCAGGAGGTGTCGGATGCGGTCCTTCAGCGCGCGGCGGATCTTCGGCCGGTCCCGGAGCAGGTCCCGAGCCCGGGCGAGTTGGGAATCGAAGTGCAGATGGCCGGCAAGGACAAAGTCCCTCCGGAACTTTCGGGCGAAGGGGAGGACCAGTTGCAGGGAATTCGAGATCGCGCTGCGCTTCAAGGACCCGATGTCGCGGGCGATCTTGATCACCCGGAGGCAGGCCCGATAATCCTCCTCGGTCATCGCCTTGAGCTTGCCCGGCCGCGCGTCGATATCCTCCCGAATCCCCGACAGCCTCTCCTCCGGGATGCCTTCCTGAAAGGCCTCCAAAAGCTCGACCGATTTCCGGATTGAGACCTCGACCTTTCTGTCCCCCGGGTATTTCGACGCGAGGATTCCGGCTTCCGCGGCGACTCCCTCCAGCCAGCCGGCCGGGGCTGTGAATAATGTCCCGTCGGCCAGCGCGCCTTCGAGTTCGTCCAGGGGGAACAATTCCGAGCACAGTTGTTCGGCCAGCGCCTCCAGGACGGAGAGGTCGAATTCATCCAGCGCCTTCTCCCACAGCGGCCCGCGAGGGGCCTTCTCTCCGAGCTCCCCGGCGAGCCAATCATGCCACTGCCGATCGAACCGCTCCGCGAACACCGTCCCGTCGTCATCGATGAAATTCGGGTCCACGCCCGCCTCGAGGGGGTAGAGCCGCAGGAGCCGGGCGGCAAAGCTGTGGTACGTGGAGATGGGGAGCATCTCGAGGTCCCGGAGGGTCTCACGCGCGATCCGGCCCAGCTCTTCGTGCGTCCGTTCATATCGCGCGCCGAGACTGCGGTAGATCCCGGCCGCGACCTCCCCGGACTCCCCGGGCGGACCTTCCCCGGCCGACCACGCGACGAACCGTTCCAGGTGCTCACGCAGCCGCCCGGCCATTTCACCGGCGGCCTTTCTCGTGAAAGTGAGGGCCGCGCATTCCGACGGACGGGCCGGCTCCAGCCGGCGGAAAAAGAGGTTCAGGAGTCGCTCGGTGAGCAGGGACGTTTTGCCGGTCCCGGCGCCCGCCGTGACCACCACGTTGCGGTCGAACGTCGTGACGGCCCGAAGGCGGTCCTTCGCGTCGGCGAGGGGCGTCTCGGCGGCCGTTGGATTCATGTCCGGGGAGGCCATTTTTTCTCCGGCAGGCTTTCGATCCCGCGGGTCCGCGGGTCCGCCGTCCGGCGGTAGCGGGTCGGCCTGTGGTTCCGGCGGCAGAGGACCTGATAGGGGCACGTCCGGCAATGGCTCCCTTCGCCGTCTTGGGGGATGATGTGGAACTGCCCGTCGCGGATGCCCGTGAGAATCTCCGAGAGGGTCTTCCCCATTTCCATCGTCCAACCGGACTCCCACGCGTCGGAGGGGAGCGCGTATCGGCGGGGTGTTTTTTCCGGCCAGTTGGGGGCGACGTAGTGAAGCTCCGCGCTCACCTTGGCGTCGGGCTCGTCCGCCCGGGCGAGCAGGGCGTAAAAGGCGGGCTGAAGACTTCGCCCCTGGATGGTCTCCTCTTCCAGGTTCCGTTTGGGCACGCCCTTGCCGGCGGTGTATTTGTAATCGACCACGCGGAGCTCCACCCCCGTTTCGCTCTCCCTGCGGTCGATTCGGTCCAGGCGTCCGTGGATCTTCATCCTCCTCAGAATCGAGGGAAAGGCCGGGTCATCGGGCAGGGTGGCATCCGACCGTTTCTCGTAAGCCACCGGTTGAAACCCGCTCTCCCGAAGGAATTCAAGACCCCGGCCGATATAGCCTTCGGCCAGCGCACTCAGCGTCCGCCGCGTCCTCCGCCAAAGAAACGGGTGGCCCACCGGCGCTTTTTTCTCATAACCGTTCAGCGTCGTTTCGATGGCGCGGGAGAGCGGCGCGGAGGCGTCGGCGGGGGCGTCGTGCGCCCGGCTGGAAAAGAACCGCTCGAATATCTCATGGAGCAGGTCGCCGATGTCCCGGGATTCCAGCTCGGCGATTTCCTCGAAATCGTCCAGTTCTTCCAGCCGGAGGATATGCTTCGCGAAGAACCGGAACGGACACCGGGCGTAAGTCTCCAGGGCCGTGGGGGAAAACCCTTTTTCCTTCAGGTCATTCCACCGTTCGGGCCGTTTGTCGATCATGCCGTCCCGATCCGTCAGATCGGACCCGAGGCGTGAAAGCCGCGAGCCGGCGTCAAAACAACCCTCCAGAACACCCGCTTCGAGGCCCCGGATCGAGTGCAGCGCCTCTGGATTGTGTCCGTGGATCAGAAGCCGGGCCGTCCACTCCGCCGGGGTCCAGAGGGAATCGGAAAAGATTCTCTGATCCATCCGATCTTCGAGCCTGCGGGGGACCGGTGCGGTTCCCGGGAGGTTTCCGTCGGTCCGGCCCAGGGCGCGCGCGAGCTCGTGAAGATACCAGGAGCGCACCAGCGGCCGTCCGTCCTCCCCCGACCGCTGCCGGGTCAGCGTGACCCGCCGCCGCCCGGAGGCGAGCGCCAGGGTGAACAAAAGCCGCTCCTCCGCGCCGCCTGCCGATTTTTGCGGCAGGTGGACACTGAAGGAATCGGAAAGACCTCTCCTGATTTTGTTGTTTAAAAAGGGGTCCTCGTTTTCTGTGCGGGGCCAAACGCCCTCTTGTAGACCCATGACGACGATGCGGTCGAATCGTTTCCCCCGGGCGTCCATGGCGTTCAGGACCTCGACCCCGGCGTGGCCCGGCTCGCGCGGGGAAACCTCATGCGTCCGAAGGTGCTCTCCCACACGGGCGAGAAAGCTTTCGGCGTCGGTCTCGGGCCGGATCTTCGCCCGGTCCGCGAGGGCGGCGAAGATGGCCGTCAACGACTCCTCGGGCGATTCGCGGGGAATCTCCTCCGGCCGGTCTTGGTCTTCCTGTTCAAACATCGACCCACCGAGCACGTCCCGGATCAGTTGTCCGTACTTATCGATCATGACCCCCCAGGGGCCCCGGCGGGGGAGCCTCGCGGCGGCGTCGAGCAGCCGGCCGAGCCCATCCTGGAACCTGCCGATCTCCTCCTCCGCAATCGGGTCCGAATCCGAAGCGCCGGTTGCTCGTTCCCCTCGCGCGAGTTTCCGCCAGTCTTCGACGCCCCGGATGACGCCGAACCGCCGCACCCGTCCGCGGGCGATCTCGCCGACGGAGACCCCGCCCTCTCCGGCCTGGAAATACGGGGAGGCGAGGACATCGAGGATGTCGGTCTTCGAATAGCCCCCGGCCAGGACCCGGTTCAGGGCGAGAAGCGTCATCGCCCAAGGGGATCGGAAGACGGGCCGCTTTTCCGGCGTGCGGAAGGGGACCGCATGGGCGTCGAAAACGGCCGGAAGATGGGGGAGATAAGCGTCGAGGTTCCGGGCGATGACGCCGATTCCGTCGAAGGCCGCGCCCTCTTCTTCAATCCACCGAAGGATCTCCTTCGCGGCGATCTCAAGCTCGCCCGTGGGACCGGCGGCCGTGAAGGACCGCAGGGCCCCTTCCTCGATATGCGGCGGTCGGCCGATCGCCTCTTCCGAGAAGAGCCCATCGAGCGCGGGCCGCAAGAGCGGCGGATCCCCTTCCCCGGCTGGAGGGCTTTTCCCCGCCGCCTCGCCTTGCCCCGCGTCCGCCGCGGGTCGGGCGTCCGCTCCGGCGAACCGGGCCTCCAGCGTCCCCAGAAACCCCTCGGCGAATTCGAAAGCCCGGCGGCCCGGAGCGCAGGGGAGAAACATCGTCGTCGGAGAGTGGGAGGACACCGCCCCCAGGAGGTCCATCTGGAGTTGCGTCATGTCGTAGAAGCCGTAATACAAGACGCGGTCCATGGACTGGAGAAACCCAGAATCCCCTGAGACCCGGATGGCCGCCTCCACCGGGTCGCTGGTCGTGCCCAGCCCCAGTCTTTTTCTTCTCTCCTGAAAAAGGGCGTGAAGACGCAGGACGGGCTCCCGGTTCTTTACGCGGGCCGGGACGCGGGCCTCTTCGAGATCCCGGAGACTGCGGCGGAGGGCCGCGGCCCCGCCGGTTGTCCGGACGAGCGCCTTCCAGTCGGCCGGAAATTTCTCGTTTCGGACGATGTCCCGGATGAGATCATCCAAGACCAGATCGTCCGCCTGACCGGGCGGCGGATCCCCGCCGGCGGTGGAGACGATTTTCCGGCTCAGGCCCTGGACGTCCAGCAAGTGCGCCCCGGCGAGCGTCATCCCCCACCGAAGCGTGATGAGGTGTTTCAGGTAACGGCGCATCTCCCCGGAGGGAGCGACCAGGGCGCACGGCGTCAGAGACCCCCGCGCCCGGTTGGCGGCGGCCCACTCGTTCAGGCGGTCTTTCAGGGCCGACTCGATGTCGGGATGAAACGGGCCCGTGAGGATCGATAGGGGCCGGGTCCCGGTCTTTGTCATGGCGTCATCCCGCGAGCCGGAACGCAAGGGCCTGCGCGCAGCCGATCAGAAACCCCAGAAGCCCGCCGAAGACCGTGATTCGCCGGAGTTGGCTGCCGGCCACGCCGTACACCAGCTTTTCCAGCTCGGCCAGGTCCATCCGGTCGAGCTTGCTCACGATGGTCCCTTTCACATCCAGGCTTTCGGCCACGTGGTGCGCCCGCTCCTCGAAGAAGGCGTCGATTTGTTTCACCACCTCGCGCGACAGGATGAGCTTGATCGAATGCCGCAGCGCCTCGGGCAAGGGGAACGGCTTCAACTTGTCGTCCACCATGTCCCCGATGGTGCGCACGGCCTGCCGTTTGATGGAGGAATCCTTCAGCAGACCGACCAGCTCTTCGCCCGAAAGGAACTCCCGCTCGATGGATTCGGCGATGGTCTCGGCGATCTTCCCGCGCTCGCGCGGAATCAGCCCCGGTGTGAACGGGACGGCCCGGCCGAGGAGCCGAAGCTCGCGGTAGGGATGGAACAGCATCCGGATGGCCAGGAGGTTGGTCCCGTAGCCGATGGCCGCACCGGCCACGGGAGGCAGCCAGAAGCCGACGCCCCCGAGTGCTTCGAGGATCATCCCTCGGCATCTTTCCGGGCGGAGTCGAGTCCCTTCCGGAGGGTTTCGAGGTCCCGGCGGTAGGTTTCTTCGGAGATCGCCCCGGCTTCCCATTCGAGCCGCAAGGTCCGGGCCTCCCGCTCGAATCCTTCAGCGTCGGACCCGGGGGGGGAGGGGGAGGGGGGGGAGGTGGTGGAACCGGACGGCGCCGGGCGGAAATACCGGATGGCCACCTGTCCGAGCGCAAACGTCGAACCGAAGGCCGACGCCGCTCCCGCCGCGAGGCCGGCGGCCGGAATCGCCCGGGCCGCCGTCCGGGTGAACAGGCGGCAGAGCGTTTGAAGGGCCGTGGCTCCGCCGAGGAGACCGGCCAGGTTCCGGGCTTCTTTCCAATGCAGGGTCCGGCCGAACGTCTTCGCCAAACGCACGAGCATCTTCGCCTGGAGCGCCGGAACGCCGGCGATCCCCCCCAGCGGGATGGGGGAGATTCCGGCCAGGGCCGCCGCCAGGGCCGCCCGGCGGACGACCCCGCGGGCGCTTTTCTCCGCCCCTTCTTCCGTCTCCCCCGGCCCGGCCGGGGCCGTTTCCCCTGTTTGCTCCGTCAGGTCGCTGAATCCGGTCATGCGGTTTACGCCTCCATCGCTTCGGCGACCGTGCGGCCGATCGCCTCCTCGTCCGGATAAATCCCTCGCGCCTCCGCGCCCAAATCGATCAGGATCAGGTGCTCCACGTTCCCCTTGGCCCCGGTGATGGGCGAGGGGGTCAGACCGGTCACGGGGAATTCCCTTTCCCGGAAAAACCGGATCAATCCGCGCAGGACCGCAACGTGTTTTGCCGGGTCGCGGACCACGCCCCCCTTTCCGACCTCCCCCTTCTCGACTTCGAACTGCGGCTTGACGAGGGCGACGATGCGTCCGGCCGGCTTCAGGACGGCGGCGATGGGGGGGACGACCAGACGCAGGGAGATGAAAGAGACGTCCACCGTGGCCGCGTCGGGGGATTCGGGCAGGTCCTCGCCGCGGAGCCGCCGCGCGTTCACGCCTTCGAGGAGGGCGACGCGGGGATCGGTCCGGAGCCTCCAATCGAGCTGGCCCCGTCCGACATCCAGTGCGATGACCCGCCGGGCCCCGGCTTCGAGCAGACAGTGCGTAAAACCGCCGGTGGAAGCCCCCACGTCCAGCCAGACGCGGTCCGACGCGTCGAGGCCGAACCGATCGAGGGCGTGGGCCAGCTTGAGGCCGCCGCGGCTGACGTAAGGGTTCGGATCGCGGGTGACTTGGATGGAGGTTTCGGCGTCGAGGCTGGAGCCGGGCTTGAGATCGCGGCGGCCCCCCGCCTCGACCACGCCGGCGAGGATAAGCGCCCGGGCGCGCTCCCGGGTCGCCGCCAAACCCCTCTCCACGAGGAGGCTATCGAGCCGCCGCCTTCTCCCCATCCGGCGCCGTCCTAAGAAGCTCGGGTTGATGCTGGCTGAACCGGGAGTTGTCGATGAATTTCCGGGTCGATTCCACGATGCTCTCGGTGTCGATGCCGATGAGCCTGTGGAGGATCTTCGGCGCGCCGTGCGGCACGAACGTGTCGGGGATCCCCAGGCGAAGGACCCGGGTGTTGCGCAACAGGCCCTGGTCCGCCAGGGACTCCAGGACGGCGCCGCCGAACCCGCCGGGCAGGGTGTGGTCTTCGAGGGTGATGAGCCGTCGGACGCCGCGGGCCAGACGCTGGATGATCTCCGCGTCCACCGGCTTGGCGAATCGCATGTTGACCACCGTCGCCTCGATTCCCTTCTCGGCCAGGACCGCCGCCGCCTCCAAGGATGGATGGACGGTCTTGCCGATGGCCAGCAGGGCGACGTGCCCGCCGTCGCGGAGGATCTCCCCCTTGCCGATATCGAGCCGGCGGAACGTCTCGTCGAGCGGGACGCCCACGCCCCCTCCCCGGGGATAGCGGACAGCGGCCGGACCCGGATGCTCGATGGCCGTGTGCAGCATGTGCTGAAGCTCGTTTTCATCCATCGGGGACATGATGACCATGTTGGGAAAGGCCCGAAGGTACGTCATGTCGTAGACGCCGTGGTGCGTCGGACCGTCCTCGCCGACAACGCCTCCGCGGTCCAGAACGAACGTGACGGGCAGGTTCTGGAGGCAGACGTTGTGAAAGATCTGATCGTAGGCCCGCTGGAGGAACGAGGAATAGATGGCGGCGACGGGTTTCATTCCCTCTGAAGCGAGCCCCGCGCAGAAGGCCACGCCGTGCTGCTCAGCGATGCCCACGTCGTAGAAGCGGTCGGGGTAAACCTCTTGAAACTTGTCGAGGCCCGTGCCGTCGGGCATGGCGGCGGTCACGCCGATGATCCGCTCGTCGCGCTCGGCGAGGCGGATCAGGGTCTTTGCGAAAACCCCGGTGTAGGAGGGGGGCGCGGGAGGGGCGGGCTTCGCGGCCTTGCCGTTTTTCCCGCCCGGGGGCTGGGGTTTCTTCGCCGACACCCCGTGGTACTTCACGCGGTTCTCTTCGGCCGGCCGGTATCCCTTTCCCTTTTCCGTCAGAACGTGAACCAGCAGGGGGCCTTCGAACTGTTTGATGTTCTCGAAGGTCTGGATCAGGGCGCCCAGGTTATGGCCCCGAATCGGACCGATGTACTTGTATCCGAGCTCCTCGAAAATGATGCCCGGAGAGACGAGGGACTTGACCGCCTCTTCCAGCTTCCGGGCCACCTTGACCGCCGTGTTGCCGATGGCCGGGATCTGCTTCAGGAGCTTGATGAACTCCCTGCGAAGACTGACGAAGATGTGTCCGGTGAGGAGCCGGCTCAGGTAGGTGGAGAAGGCGCCCACGTTGGGGGCGATGGACATGTTGTTGTCGTTGAGGATCAGAATGAAGTTCGTGTCCGAGGCCCCGGCGTTGTTCAATCCCTCCATGGCGATTCCGGAGGTCAGCGCCCCGTCCCCGATGACCGCGATGACTTGGTGGTCCTTCCCCCGCATGTCCTGGGCTTCGGCGAGGCCGAAGGCGGTGGAGATCGACGTTCCCGCGTGCGCGGTCGTAAAGATGTCGTACGGGCTTTCTCCGCGCTTGGTGAACCCGTAAAGCCCCTTGTACTGGCGAATGGTTTCGAACCGCTCCCGCCGGCCGGTGACGAGCTTGTGGGTGTACACCTGGTGCCCGACGTCCCAGACCAACTGGTCCTCGGGGGTGTTGAAGACGAAGTGCAGCGCCAGGGTGAGCTCGACCGAGCCAAGGTTGGCGCCCAGGTGCCCGCCGGTGACGGTGGTGGTGACGCGGACGATCTCGTCCCGGGCCTCGGCGGCCAGCTGCTCCAACTGCGGAATCGTCAGGCGGCGCAGGTCTTTGGGGCTGTCGATGGTGTTGAGGATTTCGGACATTTCCGGTTAGCGCTCCTGGCAGCCATGCGGAACGAAAAGGGCTGAACACCGAGCCGGAGAAACTTGGGGGAGATAAGGGCGGAGACGGGAGCCTTCGTTCTCCGATTCGCCCGTTTTATCCGCACAAGGGAAAAGGTCCATGGCGATCAGAAATCCCTGGCCACAATAAACCGCGCGACGCTTCGAAGCGGCTCGGCCCCTTGCCCGAATGCGGCCAGCTCCGAAAGCGCTGAATCCACGAGATCGCGCGCGAGCTTCCGGGATTCGCCGATTCCGAAGACCTTGGGATAGGTGGCCTTTCCGGCTTCCCGGTCGCTTCCCGCTGTTTTTCCAAGCCGTTGGGAGCCTCCCATTTCATCCAATATATCATCCACGATCTGAAAAGCCAAGCCGACGTTCTGTCCGTACCGGCTGACGGCCCCGGCCTGTTCGTCGTCCGCCCCGCCCAGGACGGCCCCGCTCCAGACGGAGACCCGGATCAACGCGGCGGTCTTGCGGTGGTGGATGTACCGCACGTCTTCCGGACCGGGTTGAACCCCCATGAATCTCAGATCAGCGGCCTGCCCGCCGATCATCCCCTCCACCCCGATGGCGCGGGACACCTCGCACACGACCTTTGGAATCAGCCGGGGGTCCAGGCCGTCCGTCCTTTCGGGGTCGGTCAGGATTTCGAAGGCGTGGGTCAGGAGGGCGTCGCCCGTGAGGATGGCCGTCGCCTCGCCGAACTGCTTGTGGCTCGTCGGACGCCCGCGCCGGGTGTCGCTGTCATCCATCGCCGGCAGGTCGTCGTGGACGAGGGAATACGTGTGAATAAGCTCCAGGGCGGCGGCGAGGGGGAGGGCGGCGTCCCCGTCCCCTCCCACGGCCTCGGCCCCGGCGATCGCCAGAATGGGCCGAAGCCGCTTTCCCGCGGCCATCAGGCTGTGGCGCATGGCGGCGTAGAGGCCGTTCTCATCGGCCGGTGCGTCGAGGAAGGCCTCGATCCGGCGGTTCACCCGGCCGGCTTTCTCCCGCATGTAGGCGTCCAGATCAAACGCGGTCATCGATTCTCCCGTGAAGCCCCCCCCGCTCCGCTTGAGCGCGCGGGCTATTCGGCCTCGTCGAGGAGGGAGAGCGTCTCCCCGTTTCCCCCGGGTTCGTCGACCCGGCGGCGCTCCGGTTTTTTGCCCTCTTTCTTGACCAGAAGCTCGATCTTCTTCTCGGCGGACTCCAGGCGCTTGTGACAGAGCTTGGAGAGTTTCACCCCCTCCTCGAACAGCGAAAGGGTCCGGTCCAGCTCCGCATCCCCGTCCTCGAGCGCCCGGACGATCTCCTCCAGGCGCGACAACGCCTCCTCAAAGCTTGGCTCTTTCACCGATCCCCTCCTCCGGATGGACCTCCCGCACGCCGCACACCAGGCGCCCCGCGCCCAAGTCTACGCGGATTTTGTCGCCCACCGAAGCGGCCGACGCCTCCTTCAAGATCCGCAGGTCCGGAAGGAGGCGGCAAATTCCGTATCCCCGCCCCAGGACGGAGAGGGGGCTCGACGTCTCAAGGCGGCGGGCCAGGGAGGCGAACCGCTCGCGGAGCCACCGGCGCCGGTGCGCCACCGAGCGGAAGAGCGCCTCTTCGAGGCCCTCCGTTCTCAGGCGGAGCCGGGCCACGGTTCCCTTCGGGGCCGCCGTCCACAGCCACCGGCCCGCCGACTCCACGGCCCCGCGCCGCGCCCTCAGCTCCCGGGAGACCGCGACCCGGAGCCGCTCCTCCAGGAAGTCCACCTCCTGTTGTTTTTCGTGAAACACGTCCAGGGGCCGCCGAAACGGCCTCCGTTCCATCAGGGAATCCAGCTCCCCGCGCAGGGTCTCCGCCCGGGCTCCGACCCTGGACGCCATCCGCCCCTCGATCTCCCTGAGGCGCGCGCTCAGCTCCGCGGTCCTCGGGACGGCCATCTCGGCCGCCGCCGTCGGCGTCGGGGCGCGGGCGTCCGCGACGAAATCGGCCACGGTGAAATCGACCTCGTGTCCGACCGCGCTGATGATCGGGATTCGCGAGGCGAAGATGGCCCGCGCCACCCCCTCTTCATTGAAGGCCCAGAGATCCTCGATGGACCCGCCCCCGCGTCCGGCGATGATGACGTCCACGTCGTCCTGCCGGTTGAGGTCGGCGATGGCCCCGGCGATCTCCGCCGCCGCCCCCGTCCCCTGGACGCGGACGGGCGCGATGAGGACCTGAACGCCGGGCGCCCGATCGTGGAGGATCCGGAGAATGTCCCGCACGGCGGCCCCCGAGGGCGAGGTCACGATCCCCACCCGTTTCGGGAAGAAGGGCAGGGGCCGCTTTCGGTCTTCGTCGAACAGGCCCTCCCTCCGGAGCCGCTCGCAGGTTTGCTGAAAGGCCAGCTCGAGCGGGCCGACGCCCATCGGCTCGATGTGGTCCGCCGTGAGCTGGTACTCGCCCCGGGGCTCGTAGACCGTGAGCCGGCCCCGCGCGAGGACCTTGAGGCCGTCCTCGAGATCGAAGCGCAGCCGCGAGGCGACCATGCGGAACAGGACCGTGCGAAGCTGGGCCTTTTCGTCCTTCAGGGTGAGGTAGAGATGGCCGGAAGCGGGGCGGCGGAGGTTGGAGATCTCCCCTTCCACCCACACGTCGGGGTAGCCCGTCTCCAGGTGCTCGCGGATCTCCCGGGTGAGGGCCGAGACGGTGTAGACCTGCCGCTTGGCGGATTCCAACAGGTCGGGCGAGGTCATCGCGATGGGGTCCGTCAGAGGGCGCGGGCGCCGGTTCCCCGCGTCTGGAATCGGTAGGCCTTCAGGGTGTTGTGCAAAAGCATGGTGATCGTCATCGGTCCGACGCCGCCGGGGACGGGCGTGATGGCGCCCGCCTTGTCCACGACCGCGTCGAAGTCCACGTCGCCGACCAGTTTGTCGTCCACGCGGTTGATGCCCACGTCGATGACGACGGCGCCGTCGCGGATGTAGTCGGCGCCGATCATCCGGGCCCGGCCGATCGCGGCGACGACGATGTCCGCACGGCGGCACTCTTCCTTCAGGTCGCGCGTCTTGCTGTGGCAGACGGTGACGGTGGCCGAGCGGTTGACGAACATCGCCGCCAAGGGCTTGCCGACGATCCGGCTTCGGCCCACCATGGCGACGTTCTTCCCCTGGATCCCGAGTCCGGCGTGGTCCAGCATGGCGATGACGCCCGAGGGCGTCGCCGGGGCGAGGGCGTCTTCTCCCAGAAGCAGCTTTCCCAGATTGATCGGGTGAAAACCGTCCACGTCCTTCTCCGGCCGGATTTGTTCGAGGACGGCCGCCTCGTCGATGTGATCGGGCAGGGGGAGTTGGACGAGGACGCCGTTGACGGCCGGGTCTTCGTTGAGCCGGTCGACCAGGGCGATGAGCGCGTCGGGGGAGATGTCGGCGGAGGGCCTTTCATCCTCCGTGTCGATCCCCGCATTTTCGCAGGCCCTCTGCTTGTTCCGGACGTAGACGTGCGAGGCGGGATCGTCGCCGACGAGGACGACGGTCAGCCGGGGTTTGGGCGCGCCCGTATCAAGGATCTCGTCAATCTCGACCTTGAGCCGGTCGCGGATGGACTGGCCGATTTCTTTCCCGCTCAGGATTTGCGCAGACATGATTTTCCTTGGAAATTGAAGCGAGCAACGGCGCGGTCAGGATTGAAATTCTAAGTTTCGGGTCTTGAGGATGTCAAGGCGCAGACGGCCGGCGGGCGATCAACCTGGAGAGGGGTCGCCTCCGCCCCCATGATGCCGGGCCGCTCCCGACGCGCTCAGGGGTTTCGTCCCGGGGCGGCCGTTTTCTCCCGAAGCGGGCGATTCCTCGACGGGGATCTCGAAATGGAGCGTGCTGCCGGGCCGCCGGCCGCCGCCTTCCGGCCCGTCCGTGTCCGCCGTCCGCGATTCGGCCCAGATGCGGCCTCCGTGGTTTTCGACCATCCGCTTGGCGATGGGCAGTCCCAGGCCGGAGCCCTGTCGGCTGGCCGCGTCCTCCGCCCGGTAGAATTTGTCGAAGATCCGTTCCAGGTTTTCCCCGGCGATCCCCGTTCCGGTGTCCGAGACCGAGACCCGCAGCACCTCGTCCGCCGAAGCCGGGGCTCGGCGCAAGCCCGCGCGGACGCGGACCTCGCCGCCCGGCGGGGTGAACTTGACGGCGTTGCTGAGCAGGTTCGTCAGGACCCCCTGGATCTTGACGCCGTCCACCTTCATGAGGGGGAGGTTCCCATCCAGATCCTTCCGGAGACTGACGGAGGCTTGGAGGGCGATGGGCCGGATCTCCTCGACCGCGGCGTCGATCAGCGCCTCCATCCGCCAGGGGCTCAGGTTGAGCTTCATCATGTCGGCCTCGAGCTTCGCCAGCTTCAGCAGGTCGTCGATGAGGCGAAGGATCTTGTCGTTTCCCTCCCGGGCGATCCGCAGGAGTTTGGACTGCTCGGCGGTCAGCGGGCCCGGAATGCCGTCGAGCATGAGTTGATGGGCCTCCCGGACCGATGTCATGGGGATGCGCAGCTCATGGGAGATCGCGGAAAAGAACTCGGCCTTGGTTTGGTCGAGGGAACGCAGCCGAACGGCCATCCGGTTGAAGGACCGGGCCAGGTGCGCCAGCTCATCGTCGCCCGATTCGGGAACGGGATGGTCGAAATCGCCCTGGGCGACGCGGAAGGTCCCTCCTCGCAGGGCCTTGAGCGGGCGGCCGATGCGGCGGGCCATCCACCAGGCGATGAGCAGCGCCGCCACCGCCGCGGCGACACAGAGCCCGAGCAAAACCTGACTCGCCCGGCGGGCCATGGCGTTGGATTCGGCCGTCCGCTGATTCGCCTGGGCTTCCGCGGCCGACAGCAGGTCGGCCAGTTGGCCCCGCATCGAGTCGAAATACCCGTTCAGGCGGGCCTTGATATCGGCCGCGCCGGAGCGGAGACCGCTTCGTCCCGTCCCGGATTTTCCTTTGGCCGCCAGAAGCTCGAGCGTCTGTTCGTAATCGCTGTGCTGATCGGTGAAAAAGGCCAGGGGCTGCTTCAGCCGGGGGGGAAGCTTCCGGTCCAGGAGCATCCGGGTCCGGGAGCGGATCTCCGCGCCCTTTTTGCGCGCGAGGGTCATGTAATCCGGGTCTGCGGTGACCCCGAACTGTTTTTCGCTCCGGACCTGGGCGAGCAGGTCGCCCCGCAGACGCCTGGTCTGGGTGATGAGGTCCAAGTCCGTCCGCAGGATGGAGGCGGTCAATTCGCTCATGGCCTGGAGACGAACGATGGCGTACAGGCTCAGACCGACGGCCAGGAGGATGACCGTCAGGTATCCCCAGAAGATCTTCTTCGCGATGGACCCGAGGAACATCCTTTTTCTATCCTCTTCTTATTCTCCGGCCGGGAGAAAGTTCCGGGAGGCGCCCGCGGCGGGTCGGGAATCATTATATATGCGGGATCGATTGGGATTCGAGACGAGCGGACATTTGCGGTTTGCGTGTGCGGGCGTTTTTTGGACTCTTCCGTGTGGGTCGAAGACCCAAGTCGGCGGGGGGTGAGAGCCGACCGGCGCAACCCATCAGACACCCAACCCAAGCATGGCCAAGCTTTCAAGGCCCAGCGCGAGGGCGGAGGATCCTTCTCCTGGCGGGTTCCGCCGCTTACCGATACTTGCGCAAGTACGCGTTGATCCAAGTTCTCGCGTGTCTCACGCCGACGTTTTCCGCCACCGTTGAAGTCAGGAATTCCGGCGGGCCGTCGTACTCGAAGACGGTTTTTCCATCCTTCGAGATTTTGAGGTTGAACCTCCACCGCCCGGCGACGCCTTTCCGGCTTGTTCCGACCTCGTAGTCGCACCTATTGTACTGTAGAGCCGCCTGTTCCTTCATCATGTGCGTCTCCCGAGAATGAAAAGGGGCGGCGCCGGCAGGGAGTCGGGCGCCGCCCCCCGGATATGCCGAGGCCGCAGGGGGAGCTGCGGTTGTCTCAGCGCCTGGAAGCCGTCAGTGGATACAGGTCCGGACGCTCGGTCCGGTGGACCCGCAGGGCCGCTGTCTTCACCCTGATTCGCGCGGCGCGGCGGGAATCATCATTGTCCCCCGGGCCTTCGTCCCCGGCCGCCATCCGCTTGAACGCCCCCGTGATTTCCCTCACGGAAGCCGCGACCGCCTTGACGCGCCCGCGGAACGCGCCGGAGACTTCGGGTCCGGTCAAATCCGGCGCGTCATACCCGTTCTGCCGGAGCATCCACCGGACCTGGCGCAGGATGGCGAACCGCTGGACGACGGCGTCGACCTCCTCACAGATCGCGACACCGGCGCTGTCGTGCTCGATGACCTCGAGCCGGGCCCAGCGGTTCAGGGAATTCAGGGTTTCCACCCGTTTGTTGCGCCGGGCCGTCTCCTTCCGGTCCCGCAGGGCCGCCTGGAAGGCGCGGAGTTTGACGATGCTCCGCGCGTGGCGCATGGCCCGTTCGTGCGCCTCATGGGCCCGCCGAAGCTCGGCCGGAATGAGGATGGCGGCCCCTTGCGTCTGCATGCGGTTCAGGGCGCTGAGGTTTTTCAGCAAGCGGTCCGCCAGGTTGAATTCGTTGGCGTTGGCAGGGGCAGGCATCCACATGCTTGCCAGGACCGCCATCCCCATTCCGGCCGATATCCAGCGCCGCGCTTTGCGGCCCCGGCGGCGGTATGGTCTCGCGGGTTGGATCCACCCGGCGTAGGTGAACATCGGGCGCGCGGCCCTGGCCTTGGACCTCTCCCATCGAAATTGGGCGATCCAATAGACCAGGAGGTATAAACCGGCGGCGGCCATCAGTCCGAAAAGCAGGTGGATTTCCATGATCCGATGCTCCCTATCGATCACATCGTTATCGCAACGACCCTCACGCACCCTCTATAGAGCAAGGGGCTTGCCAAAAGCGGCGATTGAAGACGGCCAGCGCCTTTCGATAATATTTAACTTAATTAAATACAACAGGTTATACAGATATCCGAGGGTCGGTGAATCACGTGCGGACCCGTCCAAGAGGGGTGTCCGGCGTTTACAGCGGGGTCACGGGTTGAATACTTTACAAACAGGAGGGGCGTTTTTGTAAAAAGGTGAAAAGGAGGGATGGGCCGAACATGCGGAGACGGCGCTGGGGAACCCTTCCAAGGGGTTGGGAACCCCCCAGGGTTGGGAACCCCCCGCCGTCTAAATGAGAGGCGGGATGACACAGGAGGGGATCTCAGTTCGCCGTGGACCCTTCTTCGACGGGATCAATGAGCGTGACCCGTCTGTCCTCGAGCATCCCGGTCTTGTAGAGGGTGTGGGCGAGCATTTGGGGAGAGCGATGGATTTCAAGACGCCGCCGGGCATTCAAAATCTCCCGGAGGGCGTTCACCATCTCGGCCACGGCGGCCCCATCCAACAGGTCCAACTCATCCAAATCCAGATGGACGACCCCCCCCGGCCTGCCCCGGCGAAGGGCCTCTCGGGCCAGATCGGCGGAAAACCTACGGGCCGACTCCCCGCGAATCTCCCCGGAGACGGAGAGCGCCTCGCGATCCGGTTCGGTCCGGAACTCATACGGATTCGTCGACATGGCCGGTTCCGAGCGGGGAATTTATTGCCACACGTTCTCATTCATCGTAATACAACCCGCATTTCCCATATGGATGATAATTTTTAACGCCCCGAAGGCCGTTTTCTCGTGTAAAATCAAGGTGTTGGCCTCTCCCTGCCATCATCTTGCGAGGGGACCCGATGGGTGAAGCGAAAAAGAGGCCGTTGAGGCTCCAATTCGACGGTCGGCTCAGGCTGGAGTTTCACGGAGCAAAGGTTACGAGTGACGCCGGTTTGCTTGCCTATCGTGAACTGGATGAGGTGTTGGGGCTGACGAAGGCGGCCGAGGGGTTTCTGTCCGATTCACGGACGGGCGGGAACACCCGGCACAGCCTCACCGCTTTGGTGCGCCAGTCGGTCTACAGCCGCCTGGCAGGATATAAAGACACCAATGATGCCGAGCGGCTCTGTGTCGATCCCGCCATGCGTCAGGTGGTTGGGGGGCGAGCGAAGTATCACACCGCTGCCTCCACCAGCCAGATGAGCCGATTCGAGACGCAGACCCTCACCCGGCCCCTTAACCCCTCAAGGCGCTGAGCGGTCTGCCCGGTGTGTTGGTGGATCGTGTCCGCAAACGCAAGCCGATTCGCAAGCTGATCCTGGACATGGACAGTTCGGTCAGCCCGACCCACGGTGAGCAGGAAGGCTCTTCCTACAACGGCCACTTCGGCTGCACCTGCTATCACCCACTGTTTTGCTTCAACCAGTTTGGCGATCTGGAGCGGGCGCTGTTGCGCAACGGCAAGGTCCACAGCGCTGATGACTGGTGGTCTGTATTGGAGCCGGTGGTAGCTCGCTACCGGGATGCGAAGGTCTGTCGGTTTTTTCGAGGCGACGCGGCATTTGCCAAGCCGGAGGTGTACCGATACCTTGAGGCGGAGGGCTACTCCTATGCGATTCGGCTTCCGGCCAACGCCATCTTGTACAGGGACATCGAATGCCTTCTGACCCGGCCGGTTGGCCGACCGCCCAAAAGGCCCATTATCTTCTACCACAGCGTCTCCTATCAGGCGGCTAGTTGGGAGAAGCCTCGCCGGGTGGTGGTGGCGGTCGAGTGGCACCAGGGCGAGTTGTTTCCAAGAGTCAGCTTCATCGTGACCAACCTGCACTGGCGGGAAGAGAACGTCGTGAGGTTCTACAACCAGCGTGGGACGGCGGAGCAGTGGATCAAGGAGGGCAAGTACGCCCTGAACTGGACGCGCCTGTCCTGCCACGGCTTTGAAGAGAACCAGGTTCGCTTGCAACTATTTGCCTTGGCGTACAACCTGGCAAACTTCCTGCGGCGGCTGGCGTTGCCCAGAGCGGTGAAGCACTGGTCGCTGACGACGTTACGCGAGAAGCTGATTAAGATTGGGGCCAAGGTGGTCACCCACGCCCGGCACACCACCTTCCAGATGGCCGAGGTGGCCGTGCCGCGTCAACTGTTCAGGGCAATCCTTGAACGAATTCGACGGTTGTGGTTACCGCCTCCCGTACCAGATACCGGATGACGGAGCAGATGGCCCGGAAGCTTAGTGACGTGGTGGAGACGGGGGATCAGTCTGTGCCGAACTCCCCTGAGTGTGCCGGTAGAGCTGGGTTTTCAAGGGATTGCGGCTTTAGGACGGCCGTTGCCCCTCGATTGAGCAGAGGGTTCTGCAAAGAGACCCTGAATCTGTAGTAAAATGGGGTACTTTGATGACACAGGAGGACCGCAGGATGGCTAAGAGTGGTCATCTGGGAAATCCCGGTTTAAATCAAGACAACTCTTGTATTGACCACCCGTTGCTCTTTAACTCAATTAGAGCCCTCTTTACCGGGGCTGTCAACACCATTTCGGGCGCCTGAAACCCTGATCGGAGCGGTATCCGCCATTGGAAAACCATGTCAGCGCCGGCGTGTAAACGGGCTTGACCACCAGGTTTGGAGTCTTCGTCATTTTGCCCTTGTGTGGACTCCGCTTAGGGTCGCTAGACAGGCACCGGGCATCATCGCTTGATTCTCTCCAAGATAAGGGCAAATGTCTTCCTGGATACACCGACCTCGGCCAACTGGAAGGTGATGTGGCGGGCGTACCGCACGAGCCGGCCGCCCATTTTGAGGAGCTTAAGCTGAAGGCCGCGTAACGACCAGTGCTTGATCCCTCTCGGCAGGCCAGCAATCCCGCATCCGAAGTCATTCTGGTTCCGTGAAACTCAAGCCTCAGCCGACGCTCAAAACGGACCTTCAACGCCCACTTTTTCGCTTCACCCATTGGATTACCCCGCGAGAGGATGGCTCGGGGAGGCTCATGCATTGATTTTACTCCAGAAAATGTTCTCCGGTCCGACAAAAGTTATGATCCATATGGGATATCTGGGTACAATCATATAATCGATTTTGATGTCGGAATGAAGGCGAGGGAGAAGGGGGAGGGGATCGTCCTTTTGAAACCCAGGCGGCGGACACGCACGGGATTCGGCCTCTTTTTGGCCTTGTCCCTGGCGCTGATGTCCTGCAAGGGCGAGCAGCCCCAATCCAAGGGCAAGGCGCACAGGCGCTTTCGAAGCTCGACCATCGCCGTGCGCGTGGCGCCCGTCAAGCGCGGCCGGCTCGTATACACCATTATCGCCACCGGAACCGCCATCCCCGAAACCGTAATCAAGCTCTCGGCCCGCACCGAGGGTCAGGTCCTCCGGCTGGACGTGCGCGAGGGCGATCGCGTCGAAAAGGGGCAGGTCCTCGTCCTCCAGGACGACGCGATCTCGCGCCACCAATTCGAGCTGGCCAAGGCTGAGGTCCAGACCGCCCGGTCGCGGGTGGCGAAGCTCCTGGCCGGAAACCGGCCCGAGGAAATCGCCCAGGTCGCCGCCCAGGTGGCGCAGGCCAAGGCCCTCGCGGCCCGGGTCCGGGCGGAGGTGGATTCCTCCCGCGCCAAGAAGAACGAAGCCAAGACCGACGCGGACATGTACGAAAGGATGTTCCGCCAAGGGGTGGTCAGCCCCCAGCGGCGCTTGGCGTCCAGGACCCTGGCGAAATCGACCGAGGCCGATCAGGCGGAGATGGAAGCCAAGCTTGAAGAGAGCAAGGCCGCCCTTCTGGCCGCCCGGGCGAAACTCAGGCTGATAAGGGCGGGCGCCCGTAAAGAGGACATCGCCGGCGCCCGCAGTGAGCTTCTCCGCGACCGGGTGAACGCCAACCTCCTGCGCGTCCGGATGGAACACGCGCGGACGGTCTCCCCCATCGCCGGGATCGTGTCGGAGCGGCGCATCGAGCCCGGCGACCTGGCCCGGGTCGGCACGCACATGATCACCCTGGTGAACACCGATCGGCTGAAAATCCGTACGCAAATCTCCGAGCTGGATCTCTCCAAAGTGAAGGTCGGACAAAGGACGGCCGTAACGTTCGACGCCTACCCGGGCCGGAAGTTCCCCGGGCGGGTGATTCGGGTCTTCCCGGCGGTGGATCCGGCCTCCAGGCAGGCCACCATCGAGGTCGGGCTGGACAACCCGGGGGGCGCGCTTCCCGCGGGTCTTCTTGCCCGCCTGACCTTGACTTCACACTCGCCCCGGGAGGGCCTGATCATCCCCAAGGCCGCCCTTGTCCGCCGGGTGCGGGGAGGGCGGCATGAGGTCTTCGTCGCCAAGAAATCGCCGCCCAAAGGATCGCCGTCCCAAGGCGCACGGGTGAACAGGAGGGGGGGGGGGAGCCGGCGGGAAGCCCGCACAGGAAAGACGCCGCCGCGGCGTCCCCCAATGGAACCCCTCCGGGCCTTCAGAAGCGGAAAGGGGTTCAACCGTCGGCCGTTCCGTCCGGCGGGCGCTTCGGCAAAGGTCCCGCGCACGCGAAACAAGGCGGCCGGCCGTCCCGGCCGGGCCACATCGCCGAGTCCCGCAGGGTCGTCGCGGGAGAGGTTGCCGGGGACTGGGCCGAAGTCCGCTCGGGCCTGAAGGCCGGGGACCTTGTCGTCATCAAGGGTCAAAACCGTCTTCGCCCCGGAAGCTCGATCAAGATCACCCGGTGAGATAAGGACGCCCCCTCATGTCGCTCAGCCGGATCAGCATCCGCCGACCCATCGGGACGCTGATGATCACCCTCTGCGTCATCGTCCTGGGGCTGGCCTCCGTCAGGAGCCTTCCGGTAGACTCTCTCCCCCGCATCATTTACCCGCGCATCATTGTCATCGTGAGTTATCCGGGCGTGAACCCGACCGTCATGGAGGAGGAGGTGACGAAGGTTCTGGAACGGGAGCTGGCGACGACGGACGGCATCCGGAAGATCTACTCGTCCAGCTCCGAGGGCCGGTCCTTCATCAACCTCTTTTTCCGGTTCGACCGCAACATCGACTTGGCCGTGCAGGACACCATCACGAAGGTGAGTCTCGCGCGGCGGGGCCTTCCGGACGACATCGATCCGCCCCGGGTCTGGAAGTTCGATCCGGCCCAGCTTCCCATCCTGGAATTTTCCCTGTCCTCCAAGACGCTGACGGGCACGGCCCTTCGGACGTGGGCCGACGAGATCCTCGTCCGCGACCTGTTGATCGTCCCCGGCGTCGCCTCGGTCGAGGTCATGGGCGGACAGCGGGAAGAGATTCAGGTCCTGGTGGACTTTCCCCGCCTCCAACAGATGGGCCTCAACATCAACGATGTGATCAAGCGTCTGGATGATGAGAACCGGGAGGTGAGCGGAGGGCGCGTCATCGGCCGGGGGGCGGAATTCCTGACCCGGACCATGGGGCGTCTATCCAAACCCGAGGACTTAGAGAATGTCATCTTCCATAACGCACAGGGGAAGAAGGTCTATCTGAGAGACTTCGCGCGGGTGGAAGACGGCGGGGAGCGCCAGCGGATTTTCGCCTGGGTCAACAACGACGAGGCCATCAAGGTCGTTCTGCTGAAGCAGCCCGACGCCAACACCGTGGACGTGGCCAAAGGGGTCCACAAGCGTCTCGCGTCCCTCAGGACCCAGGGCCTGTTCCCAACGGACACCCAGTTGAAAATCATGTTCGATCAATCCTGGTTCATCAAGAACTCGATCCGGGACGTCTCCACCGCCATCGGCATCGGCGGGGGGCTGGCCATCCTGGTGGTCCTTTTCTTCCTGGGGAGCCTGCGCCGGACCTTCATCGTCGGCCTGTCGATCCCCATCGCGCTGACCGTGACGTTCTTCCTGATGAAGTTGAGCGGCCTGACGCTGAACATCTTCAGCCTGGGCGGACTCGCGCTGGGGGTGGGGATGCTTGTGGACAACAGCATCGTCATGCTCGAGAACATCTCGCGCCACCAGCAGTGCAGCGGGGACCCGATCGAATCCGCCCACGCCGGCGCGAAAGAAGTGGAGTCCGCCCTGTGGGCCTCCGCGGGGACCAACCTGGCGGCCATTGTGCCCTTCCTGTTCATTTCCGGGATCGCCGCGCTCCTGTTCCGGGAGATGGTCCTGACGATCTCCTTCGCCATGGTCATCTCCCTTCTGGTGGCCCTGACGCTGATCGCCACGCTCTCGGCCAAGCTGCTCTGCATCCCCCGATCGAGCGGCATCGGGCGCTTCTTCCCCATCCGGATTTTCCAAGCGCTGATCGAATGGATCACCAACCTGTACGCCCGGGCCCTCGGGGGAATCCTGCGATTTCGCTACCTGGTCCTCGGGCTGATTGTCGTCGGTTTCACGGCCATCATCCCGATCTATGGACAGGTCGGCACAGAGCTCCTGCCGCCGGTCGATGACCACCGGGCGACGATTTACGTGCGGTTCCCGCCGGGCCGGACGCTGGAGGAAAACACCGAGGTGATCCGCAAGCTGAGCGACGTGGCGCTCGAGATGCCGGAGAGCCGATCCACCTTCCTGGTCGCCGGCGGACGGCTCTACGGCCGGGGTGTGAGGACCCAGGCCACCATCGGCAACGTGGACGTGACTGTGGACCCGGAAGTCAAGACCCTCGATTATGTCAGGAAGCTCAACCGGAAGGTCCGCGCGCTGGGCATCCCCGACGCGCGCATCTTCATCCGCAAATCCCGGGTCCGGGGGTTGAACGTGGGCAACGCGAACCACCGGCGGGACATCGGCATCAGTGTCCGCGGCGACGACCTCGATACCCTGAACGAGCTCGGACGCGAGCTGATCGAGCGCATGAAGACCGTGCCGGGTGTGACGAACGTGGACCGCAACCTGGATGACACCGAGCCCGAGTTCCGCGTCCGCGTGGACCGCGAGCGGGCCGCCCAGTTCGGGCTCACGGTGACCGAGGTGGGCAACACCGTCCGGGCGGCCGTGGACGGGGTGATTGCCACCAAGCTTACGCGGGGGGACCGCCAGGTGGACGTCCGGGTCCGGTACGCGGGGGCCTTCATCGGCTCGCAGAGCGACATTGAGAACCTCAGCCTCTTCCCCAGGTCCGTCGAGATCATCCCGCTGCGCCACGTGGCGAAGGTGGGCTCCGGGATGGGCCCGGCCGCCATCAGCCGGGAGGACCAGTCGCGCGTCCTCCAGGTTGTGGCGGACATCGACGGCCGGCCCCTGGGCGATGTGGCGAAAGACATCCGCGCCGTGATCCGTGGGATGAACCTGCCCCCCGGCTACGGCATCCTGGCCGGCGGAGAGGAAGAGGCCATGTCCGAGAACAACCGGACGATGATCCTGCTGAGCGCCCTGGCCATTTTCCTGGTGTTCGTGGTGATGGCCGTTCAGTACGAATCGCTCTCCAACCCCCTGGTGATCATCCTGACCGTTCCGATGGCCTTGATGGGCGGCCTTCTGGGGTTGTACTTTACGAACACCGCCATCGGGGCGACCGTCATGCTGGGGGTCATCCTGCTGGTGGGGATCGTGGTGAACAACGCGATCCTTCTCGTCGAGTACATCGTCCAGCAGCGGCGGGACCACGGCCTGCCAAAGCTGGAGGCCATCCGGGAGGCGGGCCGTCTCCGTCTCCGTCCCATCCTGATGACCTCGATGACGACCATCGTCGCCCTTCTCCCGCTGGCCATCGGGATGGGCGAGGGATCGGAAATGATGAAGCCGCTGGGGATCGTTGTGGCGACCGGCCTGGGGTTCGCCACCTTCATCACGCTCTTCATGACGCCCACGCTCTACGCGGTTGTGGACGACATCGCCGCCTACCTCCGCCGGCTGGTGTTCGGGACTGAGGCGGAGGAGTCCGAGCGCCGGACCCTGGCGCGGGCGCACGTCTCTTCAGCGTCGGACGAGGCGAGGGAGGGAGAGATTCCCCCCCGGCCGAGATCAGAGGCCGTCCCCGCGGGACTCTCTCCGACGGAGGGGGTCCGGGAACAGCCCCGGCGCTAGGTCGCGAAGGTCAAGCGGAGGGAAAAACCTCCGGGATTCCGGATGGAATGAAAAAATCTGTTCCCGCTTGGTCATAAGTAAATATTGACATATGATAATACTGTAATATGATTCACTCCCAAGGTGAAAAAGACGAGCCCGTGGGTTGGGGAATCCGTCAAGGGAATTAGGACCGAGCGGAGGGGGTGCCTGAATTGGCTGGAGCGACTGTGACCGTGAAAATCCGCCCCCTCGATGAGTTGGACATCGGCAGCTTGGCCAAGATCGACGAAAAAATTACGGGGACCTACAGACCCGAGGAATGGGAGCGCAGGGCCATTTACTACATCCGCCGGAATCCGGAGACCTCCCAGGTGGCCGAGATCGGCGGCGTCGTCGTGGGCTTCATGCTGGGTGAGATCAGGTCGGGAGAGTTCGGGCTGGAAGAGCCGACCGGCTGGATTGAGATCATGGGGATCGACCCGGACCGCCGGGGACAGTCCATTGGGCGGGGGTTGGCCGAGGCGATGTTCGAGCACTTCAAGGCCGCCGGCGCCAAGACCGTCCGGACGCTGGTGAGCACCCAGAGCGAGGACATCATCAAGTACTTTCAGGCGCTGGGATTCGCTCCTTCACCCATCCAGGCGCTGGAGAAATCCATCGCGTAGGTTGGCGCAAACCACCCCCCGGCATGAAAGAGGAGGCGGGGGGGGGGGAGGGCCGAGGGCGGCCCGAGGGGCCAAGGACTTTAGATATGAATTTCCCGAAGCAAACCCTGCCGAAAAAATATCATGACGCGGTCATTCGGTGGAGAGAGAAGTTCCTGCCGGATTACGACCTGCTCCTGAACAACTGGGAGAAGCACTTTCCCCGGGACCCCAAGTTCGACCTCTGCGCCTACCGCGACGCCGGCGTCCCCGACACCATCACCGTGGGCGACCGCCGGGGAAAGCCGAAATTCCAAAAAGCCGCCGAGATGGACGAGCCGTTGGCCGGTGCCCTGCTGCAAATCCTCCGGGCGCAGGCCAGCACGGAGTTCGGCTCCATCCAGCAGCACCAAGAGACCCTGGCCCGCGCCCAGAGCGACGAGGACCGGTTCTGGGTCCTGCGCGTCATGGCCGAAGAGCTGCGCCACGGTTACCAGATGTTCTCCCTCCTTGTGGACGACGACTGGAGCGGCGTCTCGAAGAAAAAGGCCGACGCGTACATCGAAGAGATCCTCTCGATGGAGACGGGGACCCACGTCCTCGGGGCCTTCAACGTCCGGTACGATTCCTTCGTGGACAACGTCGTCTTCGCCGCGCTCATCGACCGGGTCGGCAAGTACCAGCTCACGATGCAGAAGGTCTGCGCGTATAAACCGTTCGCCGCGAGCATGCCGCCGATGCTCCAGGAGGAGGCGTTCCACCTGGCCGCGGGCGTCGTCCCCCTGCGCCGCTGGGTGACGCAGGCCGCGCAGGGAGCGATTTACACCACCATGCCCGCCCTCCAAAAGGTGGTCTACAAGTGGTTCCCCCTAGGTCTCGACATGTTCGGCCATGAGAAAGGCGGCGGCCGCAACCTCCGGATGGGCTTAAAAGATCTGAACAACGCCGAAGCCCAGGCCCGGTATATCGAAGAGGTCGAAAAACTGGTGTGGGACCTCAACGTGCGCTACGTCCGGGCGAAACTGCCCGACCTGCCGGCGGACGGCGCGGAAAGCCTGCTGGACAAGGTCGTGAAATATCGGGAGACCGCTCAGGGCATCCATTGGGAGGATTTGATCCACCTGCCGGAGAGGCGGTTCAACCGCCGCCGGGGGGGCAGCGCCTTCGGGATGTTCGGCGTGGACGGCGAGGAATTCACCGACGCGGCCGAATACGGCCGCCATCTGGCCCGGACCCTTCCCGATGCCTATCTGGCGGGCTTCGAGTTCAAGTTCTATTTCGATCTCGTGGGTCAGGTCGAGGCCGGAGAGATCCCGGCGGAGGAGGCCATCAAGAAGTCGCCCGTCCTGAAACACGTAGGCGGGGCCTGCCCGTGCTCCAAGTCGGTCCGGTGGATCGTCGAGGAGGATGGGGAGGAAGTGAATCCGGCGGCGGCCTCGGCCAACTGATTCCCGCGTTTTTCCCGGAAGATCGCAAGGCGCGCCCATCTCGGTGGGTGCGTTTTTTTATTGCCGGGAGGAATGTCCCGATGGATCAATTCGTTGACGATGTTTTAGCAGGTTGCGGAAAAACGATTTATCGGTCTCGGCAAAACCCCTGTCCATTTGCGAGAAATGCCGGCGAGAGAAAAACCTTTGACATATTGCATCCAATGATTTTATAAATACCTATATGTATTCCTCGCGCCATCCGCCTATAGGGAAAAGCAAAATGGAGTCCGTGAACTTTAACTCGAAAACCGCACGGGAGCTTGTGGGGCTCAGTCAGCGTCAACTCGACTATTGGGACCGGGCGCACATTGTAAAGCCTTCCGTCCAAGGGGCCTCCGGACGGGGTTCGGTCCGTCTTTATTCATTTAAGAATCTGGTTCAACTCCGGGTTGTTCGGGCCCTCCGAGACGCCGGGCTCAGTCTGCAAAAAATCCGGAAAAGTCTGAACTGGTTACGGAAGAACATGCCGGATGCCGAAGGACCTCCAAGAACGCTAAGGTTCATCACGGACGGCGTGGGCGTCTTTGTCCTGGCGCCGGACCCGGAGGTCCTCATGGACGCATTGAACCATGGGCAACCCATATTCACCATCGTCTCTTTGGATAGACTGATTGCCGATCTCGGGGAATCCGTCCGGAACCTGTCTCAACGGTCGGGGTACAAAGTCAAGGTCAAGCGGCGGGAATTCGATGTGGTCCTGGCGCCGGACCTTGAGGACGGCGGTTTTATCGTTGAGTGTCCTTCCCTACCCGGTTGTGTGTCCCAGGGAGACTCGGTGGAAGAGGCCCTGTTCATGATTGGCGACGCCATCGAAGGCCGCCTTGAAATCGAGGAGGGTCAGTCCCCACGTGGTCGCGTTGCATAATCTGGCGTCGTTGCGCGTGGTTCGCGCCTTTGAGCGCGATGGATGGGTGGTGGTCAGGCGGGCGGGTTCCCACGTTCACCTTCGGAAAGGGGGGAACACAAGCGCGCCTTTCCGGACATGTCCTTTCAGGCGTATACTTCCGGCGCACGGGACACATTGCGCGTTGTGAGCGGTCATCACGGATCCCCGCCGTTTTCCAAATCCGAGGGACCTCCGATGCAGTTCTACTTTTTCCACCTCATGCCCTATCCCGGCCTGCCGGAGGATTACCTGGAGACCCATGGAACTTCGTGGGCCACCATCCCCAACGCCCTGTATGACCCGGAAGTGGGCCACCGGCTTTACCACGAATACCTGGACACGTTCGAGCGGGCCGATGCGCTGGGCTACGACGGCATCTGCGTCAACGAGCATCACCAGACCTGTTACGGCACGATGCCTTCGCCCAACATCATGGCGGCGGCCCTGGCGCGGCGCACGTCACGGGCCAAGATCGCGATCCTGGGCAACGCCATCTGTCTGCGGAACCATCCCCTTCGGGTGGCGGAGGAGGTGGCGATGCTCGATGTGATCACCAAGGGCCGGATCATTTCCGGCTTCGTCCGCGGCGTCGGAGACGAGTACACCTCCTTCAGCATGGATCCGACCACCTCCCGGGACCGGTTCCTGGAAGCCCACGATCTCATCCTGCGGGCGTGGACGGAGCCGGGGCCTTTCGCCTTCGAGGGCCGGCATTACCAATTCCGCTACGTCAACCCGTGGCCCCGGCCCTATCAGAAGCCCCACCCCCCCGTCTGGATGCCGTCCTCCGGCAGTCCGGAGACGGTCGCCTTCTCCGCGGAGCGGCGATACCCCTACATGCAGGTGTTCAGCCCCCTTACGACGGTGAAGCGGATCCTGGGCGAGTACAAGGTCCAGGCCCGGAAGTTCGGCTACGAGGCCCCGCCGGACCAGATGGGCGTCGCCCTGCCGATCTACGTCGCCGAGACCGACGAAGCGGCCTGGGAGGAGGCGGGGCCCCACATGGAGTTTCTCTTCAACCGGCTTCTCAAGCGCCCCTTCCAACAGTTCTTCCCGCCGGGCTACCTGAGCGAGCAATCCATGCCGAAGGTGATCGCCCTGCGGGATCTCATGAACAAGGACCGCTTCGATGTGCGCGCCCTTCATGAGAACGGGACGGTGATTGTCGGAAGCGGCGCGACGGTGCGCGAGCGTCTGAAGGAGTTCGAGAGAGAGACGGGGCTCGGCCTCCTGGTCGCGCTACTCCACTTCGGCAGCCTTCCCCAGGACCTCACGCTGAAGAACCTGGAAATCTTCGCCAAGGAAGTCATGCCCCACTTCCGGAAGAAGGGGGAGGGGGAGGGGGAGGGGGGGGGAGAGACGGCCGTCGCCTGAGATTGCCGCCTATCAATCCCCCCGGTCTCACGGTCAAGGAGATCAAGAAGGCGCTCAGTCTCAAGCCCCATCCCGAGGAAGGGGGAGGGTGGGGAGTTCGCTTTGATGCGAGCGGCGGTGTCGCCGGGGTTTGTATTCGCCGATGATGAGGGGGCGAGAGTCAGTGGACTCCCGCACCCGCCCCGATGCGTTGGCCGACAATCCAATGGCCGATCACACACGGGCGTGTCACCAAGTCAGGACGACCTTCCCCACCGCCTTCCCCGACTCCAGATGGCGGTGCGCCTCGGCGACCCGATCGATGGTGAAGACGTTGGGGTCGATGAGCGGTTTCAGCTTGCCCTCGTCCACGAGCTTCGCCGTCTCCCGCAAGATCTTCCCCTGCTCGGCCCGGCCGGAGCCCCCAAGCAAGGGGAAGAGCATGGACTCGAAGTGCAACGTCAGGCCCTTTCCCTGCATCAACATCAGGTTGTGCTCTCCGCCGCCCGCGATCGTCACCACGGCGCCCATGATCCTCGCGGCTTCGAAGCTGCGCTCCAGGTTGTCCCCGCCCACGGTGTCGAAGACCACGTCGAACCCCCGGCCTCCGGTGTGGGCCCCCACGTAATCGGCAACGGAATCCTGCTTATAGTTGATCGCGGCGTCCACGCCGAGATCGCTGGCGATCTTCATCTTTTCGTCCGAGCTGGCCGTCGCGAACACTTCCGCGCCCCGCCATTTCGCCAGTTGGATCGCCACATGCCCCACGCCCCCGGCCGCCGCGTGGATCAGGACCTTGTCGCCCGCCTCGACCCCGGCCCGATCGAAGAGCGATTCCCAGGCTGTCAGGGCCACCAGCGGAAGCGCCGCCGCCTCGGCCATGGACAGGGAGCGGGGCTTGTGCGCGGCCAGATCCGCATCGACCGCCATGCACTCCGCCAGGGCGCCGCTGTAACGGCCGACCCCTCCGGCGCATGCATAGACCTCGTCCCCCGCCTGAAAATCCGAAACCCCCTCGCCCACGGCCTCTACAACGCCGGCTACATCGCCATGCAGAACCGCGGGCAGCGGCGAAGAGAACGGCAATGGAATGCTTCTGAGCTTGCAGTCCAGCGGGTTGACGCTCGTCGCCTCCACCCGGATGAGCAGGTGTCCCGGCTTCGTTTCGGGCCGGGGGATCGTGGCCGACTTGAAGACCTCCGCTCCGCCCAGCTCCTCGATAATCATGGCCCGCATGGTCATTCGAAAGTCTCCTTCATTTCTCGGCCCCGGGCTGCCGGCCGCCGGTCGGGTTGATGGATCGACGATGGCCACTCACCGCCCGGGCTTCACCCAGATGTCCCGCTCGTGCATCAGGTCGATCTGCCGCTGGTTGACCTTTTCCCGGTATTCGGCGTGCTTCATCGGCGCCCGGTCCAGGTACAGGTTCTTGGGATAGATGGGCTGATCATAGACGATCTGATAGAGCTCTGTCCGCAGGTCTTTTATCCAGTTGTTCCACTGGGCCCGGGCGCGGTGGTCGCGCATGGCCTCGATGTCGATCACCCCCGCGACGTATGTGGAGCCCGCGCCGTACTCCTGCTTGCCGACGATCTGCCCCTTGTGGTTGATGATGAAGGACCGTCCCCCGAAGGTGTCGATGGGGGTGTCCTCCTCCGCGAATAGGTAATACGTCCCCATGTTGGGCGCGACGATGTACATGTTGTTGTCCAGCGCGCGGGCGCGGCTCTGGATCTCGAAGATCTCGTTGCCGGTCGCCGGATGGGGATACGACGCGCGGTAGACCACCTCGGCGCCGTTCAACGCCAGGGCCCGGGCGTTCTCGGGGTAGGAGCCCTCGTTGGCCATCATGATGCCCAGCCGGCCGATTTCGGTGTCCGCCACCGGCCAGAACGCGTCCAGGTTGTTTCCGTATTTCTCGATCCACCAGTCGTAGATGTCGTGCGGGCAGCGCGGAATGCTCCACGGGGAAGAGCGGCGAGACCTTGTAGTGGACGAGGATGACCTCCCCCTTCGGGTCCAGGATGAAGTCGACGTTGAAGAAACGGTCCTTGAGATCGGGGTGGCGCGCCTTGGCCTGCGCCATGATGAATGAATCATACTCGCGCGCCATCTTCCCCAACGCCTCGGTCTCCTCGCCCGGGATGTCGATGGCGCATTCATTCGCGAACTTCACGTGATCGAGCTCGACCGCCTCGCTGATCGCCATCCCGAGGCTGCCCAGGCTGTCCGGGTCTTCGGCAAGGATGGCCCGCCCCGATTCGGTCTTCGTCGCTCGGGCTGGGCACGCATCGCGCGCCGTAGGCCTCCATGATCGCCCTGCGGTAGGGTTTCTGCTCGTAGCTGATCTTGACCATGTAGACGCTGATTTCCAGATCGAACAGCGACCCGGCGAAGGCGAGCGCCGCGCCCCACTGGCCGGCGCCGGTCTCGGTCGTGAGGCGTTTCACCCCGGCGGCCTTGTTGTAATAGGCCTGCGCGACGGCGGTGTTGGTCTTGTGGCTGCCGCTCGGGCTGACGCCTTCGTACTTGTAATAGATCTTCGCCGGCGTATCGAGCGCGCGCTCGAAGCGCCGGGCGCGATAGAGCGGCGAGGGGCGCCATTGGCGATAGATCCGCCGCACCTCCTTTGGGATCTCGATCTCGCGCTCGGTGCTGACCTCCTGCTCGATGAGCGCCATCGGAAAAAGCGGCGCGAGATCCTCAGGGCCGATGGGCGCGCCCGTTCCGGGATGAAGCGGCGGCGGAACCGGTTTCGGCAGATCGGCCGCGATGTTGTACCAGCTCTCCGGAATCTCCTCCTCGGCCAGAAGATATTTGATGGTCTCGGACATGGTCGTCTTCTCCCCATGAACGCATCCGTCCGGCGCTTCGGCCATCCCGCGCACGACTCGCATGAACGCCGCGGGCCGCGTTTCCGGCGCCCGTGGCCTCTCCCCTTAATCTTCCTCCATGAAGAACCGGCCAAACCCGAGGGGGTAGCCCAGGGCCAGCTTGCACACCCTCTCCCTGACCGAATCGGTTTTCAGGTCCGCCCAACCGCCGGGAAGCGGCAGCTCGGACTGGAAGTAGAAGACGCCGCTGTCGTGATAATGATAAACGCCGTAGACGTTCTCCTCGCCCGCGTCCTCCAGGCCGTCTTCCAGCAGCTCCTCGAAGGAATCCCCCAGTTGGAGGGCGTTGCCCTCGATGGCCTCGCTCACGTTGCGGGCGCGCGTGGCGAGAGACACCTGGACGCCCGCCTGTTCGGGATGAGGATTCACGCGAATCCAGGTATTTTCCCAGATGGTCAGCCAGACCTCCGGCTCGGGGGGCTCTTGGTCGGGGAGGCCCGGGTCCCGATCATGGGCTTCCGAGAATCGGCCGTCATCGGAAAAGGAGGTTTTCACCTTTTCGAGAAATTCCAGGACCCAACTTCGCTCCGTTTCGGTCAATGGCATTCAACTCTCCTCGATGTTTCCCTTCCCCCTCGGGAGATTCGGCTTGGAGAAGCGCCCGGCCGCGAAACTTCAGCGCCTCGGGTCGGAGGGATGGGCGTGGACCGCCCATGGTCTACGCGTCCTTCTCCGGATCCTCCTTCATCTTCTTGAGCTTATTATAAAACGTCTTCAGGCTGATTTCGAGAATCCGCGCCGCCTCGGGTTTTTTGCCTTTGGTTTCGTCGAGGGCCCGGGCGATGAGCCGCTCCTCCACCCGCGACAGCGGCCCCAGCGGAACGGAGACCATCCTGGCGGAGGACTCGTCGTTTCCGGCGTCCCCCGGCGGCCGGGTCAGCTCTTCGGGCAGATGCTCCGGCCCCGCTTCAGCCCCCGAACACAAAATCACCGCGCGCTCGATGACGTTTCGAAGCTCCCGAACGTTTCCCGGCCAGGCATACCCCCGCATCAGCCCCCAGCTTTCCGCGGAAAATCCGCCGACCGATTTCTTGTACCGGGCATTGAACATCTTGATGAAATGGTCCGTGAGGTTCTGGAGGTCTTCCAGCCGCTCCCGAAGGGGAGGCAGAAAGATCGTGAAGACGTTCAGCCGGTAAAAGAGGTCCTTGCGCAGTCTTCCTTCCTCGATGGCCTCGTGCAGATTTCGGTTGGTCGCCGCCACGACGCGAACGTCCACCTCCATCTCCTCTCTTCCGCCCAGGAGGCGGAACCGGCCGGTTTCGAGGACGCGGAGAAACTTGACCTGCAAGTCGGGCGGCATCTCGGCCACCTCGTCGAGAAAGAGCGTTCCTCCGTGGGCCACCTCGAATGCCCCCGCCCGTTTGGCCGTCGCTCCCGTGAAGGCGCCGCGCTCATGGCCGAAGACCTCGCTTTCGAACAGGGTTTCCGGAATGGCCGCGCAGTTGAGGGCGACAAAGGGGGCGTTCCGCCGGGTGCTCAGCACGTGGATCGTCCGGGCCACCACCTCTTTGCCCACGCCGCTCTCGCCGGCAAGGAGGATGGGCGCTTCTGTGGGCGCGGCCTGAAGGAGCAGCGCCCGGACGCGGCGGACGCCGGGGGCCTCGCCGATGAACTGGCGCTCGGCCTCGTGACGCAATTCATCGGGGGACAAAGCGGTTGGCCCCGGACCACCTTCCACCGCTCCGCCGCCGTCCGGCCCGGGGCCGACGGATGCGGGGGCCTTGGGGGCGCTTCGCGCGGCTACTTTCTGGAACAGGACGGAAAGCTGATCCGGGTCCAAAGGCTTTTCGAGGAAATCGACGGCCCCCTCCCGCATGGCCTCCACGGCGTTGGCGGTGGTTCCGTGCGCCGTCAGGACCACGACCTGACAGGGGAAGTCGAGTTTCCGGATTTCGCGAAGGGCCGCCAGCCCCCCCATCCGGGGCATCTTGAGGTCCAGCAGGATCACGTCGGGTCGGAACGCGGCCGCCGTCTCCACGGCCTCGACCCCGTCTGCGGCCGTCCTCACCTCCGCGCCCTGGGCCTCCAGACGCATGCCGAGGGTGTGGAGGATGTTCTCGTCGTCATCGACCAGAAGGGCCTTCAGGGATTTCAAAGGAGAGGGCATCGGCGGTCGGGTCTCGATGACGGATTCCTCGCGGGCGGGAGAGATGGGGGAGGGCGCTCAGGAGCCCTCTTTTCGGAGATCGTCGAAGCGGAGCTGAATGTCTTTGAGGCTGCGGATCTCTTCCCGCAAGGCCTCCCGCTCGGCGGCGCCGGCTTGGAGCTTTTCCACCGTCGGACGAAGGGCCGAGATCGGAGGACCCAGGGAATGGCCGGGGTGGGCGCGAAGAAAGCGGTCGATGGAGGCCATGGCCCGCGGGTAATCCTCCGACTGAAGGGCGCCGAACAGGTCGGCCAGAAAATCCTTCGTCAGCCCCAGCTCCGCGTCGCGGCGGCGCCGCTCGCCGTAGAGCCGGCTCAGCTCCCGCCTCAGGCGGTCCCGGTCCCGGCGCAGGGCGTCCGGAGAATCCGGGGAATCTCGTTTCGGCCTTTCCGCCCCGCCGACGCTCCGGGCATCGGGCTTTCGGACGGCCGATTCGCCGCCCCGATCCGCATCGGCCGCCGGCCGCCGGTTCGAGCGGGCGAAGTTCTTTCTTTCACCGCCGGGCCGCAGCCGGCCAGGATGATCAGCGCGGCCGCGAGGGGAAGAACCGTCTTCATCGCCCTGTTCCCCTTCGGTCCCGAAGAATTCGCCCCCGTGGAGTCCGCGGCTCCGCTTTGATAAAAACCTTTTGACGGACCGAATCTTACGTGACCGCGGGACGCCGAGTCAAAATGGGCGTCCTTCGCGACAGGACCCGGCGGGAGAGGCGGAAATTCGAGTTGACAAGTCGAGCCGCCGGTTGATATATTTTGACAACGGAAATATGGAATCAGGGGGCGGTATCCGCCACCCCCTTTCCGAATCTGGGTCTCTCGGAATCCCGTAATCCGACGGACAGGCGAATCAAACCATCGCGCACTCCGACAGGGAATCCAATTTGACGCAAGCGGGAAGACTGGCGCCCCGGGCTTCGTGAAACTCATCACGGAAGCGGCATGAGCGCGTTGTCCCGCTGAATCGCTCGTTGAAAGCATGACCGAACACATTCAAGACGCCCGCGTCCCGCGGCTCAGAACCGAACGCGACACCTTCGCCCGGAGGCACTTTCTCTCCGTGGCGGCCTGGGGAGGGTTCTTCCTCTCCTTAGCCGTCGGCGGTCTGGGGTTCCTGCGCTTCATGTTCCCGCGGGTTTTGTTCGAGCCCTCGAAGGTTTTCAACGCGGGGAAACCGGACAATTACGTCGTCGGGGTCGTCAGCGAGAAGTTCAAACTCTCCAAGCGGGTGTGGATTGTCCGGGAGAAAGAGGGCTTCTATACCTTGCTGGCCATCTGTACGCACCTGGGGTGCACGCCCCGCTGGCTGGCCTCCGAGAAAAAGTTCAAATGCCCCTGCCACGGAAGCGGTTTCCGCAAGTCCGGGGTGAATTTCGAGGGCCCCGCGCCCCGTCCCCTCGAACGGGTCAAGATCGCCCTGAATGAGGAGGGGGAGATCGTCATCGACAAGGGAAAGACATTCCGGCAGGAAAAAGGGCAGTGGAGCCATCCGGACGCCAGCCTGAAGGTCTGAGGAAAGAGCCGTGCCGAAATTGAACGTGCCCAGCTTGGCTGAATTGAAGCGGATGATGTTCGAGTCCTACGTGTGGAAATCCATGTTCCGGCATGGATACGCCGACACGCCGAGGAATCGCGTTCTTCAGGTGGCCAACAATGTCTGGCTTCATCTGCATCCCGCGAAGATCCGGCGTCACGCACTCCGGGTGCGTTTTACCTGGTGCATGGGCGGGATCACCTTCCTCATGTTTCTGGTGCTGACGGTGACCGGCGTGGTTTTGATGTTCTACTACCGGCCGGTGGGCGAGTACGCCTATGCCGACATCAAGTATCTCGAGTTCGACGCGCCTTTCGGGATGCTCATGCGGAACATGCACCGCTGGGCGGCCCACGCGATGGTCATCACGGTCTGGCTTCACATGTTCCGGGTCTTCATGACCGGCTCCTATAAGCCCCCCCGAGAATTCAACTGGGTGATTGGGGTGCTTTTGCTGGTGTTCACGTTGCTCCTGAGCTTCACCGGCTACCTGCTTCCGTGGGACCAGCTTTCCATCTGGGCCGTGACCGTCGGGACGAACATGGCGCGGGCGACGCCGCTTCTCGGGCATGAGGGACCCTTGGGCGATCTGGTCGGGGTGACGCCCCGTTTCGACGCCCGATCGGCCCTGATCGGCGGCTCGCTTGTCGGTCCTCCCGCGCTGCTGCGGTTTTACGTTTTGCACTGCATCGTCCTGCCCATTGTGGCCGGATTGTTGATGATCGTCCATTTTTGGCGCATTCGGAAGGACGGGGGAATCTCCGGGCCGCTCTGAGATCGGCCCGACCCGCTCGGTTTCAGCATCCACGCTGTCGGGGGGTCCTTGCACGGAAATTCCCCACTCGGTGAGGCGGAATGGCGAAACGCAAGAAGGCCCCCGTTAATCCTGAAGATCAGGCGGATCAAGCCCCTACGCCCCAGAATCCCGACGCCGTAGGGTCGCCGGCCGCGCAGACGGTGGGCCAGTTCCGGGTCGCGAAGCGGACGCGGACGCGGGAGGCCGACAAGGTCCACGTCTGGCCCTATCTGGTGCGGGCGGAGTTTCTCTGCTGCCTGGTGATCATGATTCTGCTCACGGTCTGGTCCGTCGGACTCGACGCGCCGCTCGAGGAGCCGGCCAACCCCGCCTTGACCCCGAATCCCTCCAAAGCCCCCTGGTATTTCCTGGGGCTCCAAGAGATGCTGGTCTATTTCGATCCCTGGATGGCCGGGGTGGTCCTGCCGAGCTTGATCATTGTCGGACTGATGGTAATCCCCTTCGTTGACATCAACCCGAACGGCAACGGGTATTACACCTTCGCTGAGCGCAAGGTGGCGATCCTGATCTTCCTGTTCGGATTCGCCATCCTTTGGATCGTTCTCATCATCAACGGCGTTTTTCTCCGGGGTCCGGGGTGGAACTTCTTCCTGCCGGGCCAGAAATGGGACCCGCACAAGGTCGTCGCCCTGACGAACATCGATTTGCCTTCGGTCTTCGGATTCAAGATGGAGCCGTCCGGGAAGGTCGAGACGTTTCTGACTTCCCCGGCTTTTCACATCGGGGCCTTATTCGTATCGGGCTACTATTTTCTGGGTGTTCTCTGGTACCTTTTCCGGATGAAAACGGGCGGATACCAAAACGTGGGGATCACCCGATACGCCCTGAAGGCCTTCCTGTTCCTGACCATGATGGCTGTGCCCATCAAGGCGTTCCTTCGAATCGCCTTCAACATCAAATACATCTGGGTCACGCCCTGGTTCAATATCTGAGTGTCCCCCCGTTGACTATCCGGTGAATCGATGCCCCCCGTAGAACGAACCTCGAAATCGCTTTTTTTCTTCGTCACCAGCATGCTGCTGGTCCTGAGCATCGGCTGGTCCCTCTGGGATGAGATCAAGGGCCGCCGTCCCTGGAAGGACTACCAAGCGGAGTTCAACCGGCTGGAAGGCGAGAGGGTGCGGGACGAGCTCAAGGCTGAGACCGCGAAGGTTTCGGGGGGCTTGGCGAAGCTGACCGCCGCCATTCAGAAGGCCGAGGAAGACCTGGCCTCCAATGCCACGTACGCGGCCGCCAAGAACCGGCTGGCCGCCACCCGGCAAAAGCTTGAGAAAGTCTCGCTGGAAAACAAGTTCATCCGGAGCGAGCGAGACGAGGCCTACTACGAATACAAGCATGCCATCCACGAGGGAGAGGCGGCGACCGCCGAAAAAGCCCATTTCGACGCCCTCAACGCCCGCGCCGACGTCCTCGGCACGCGGGAATCCAGGCTCATGGGACAAGAGGCGAAGATCCTCGAGGAGATTGCGGGGATTGAGAAGTCCCTCAGCGACCTGAAAGATGAAAAATCGAATCTGGGAAACCGGGAGGACGCCTCAAAGAGGCGTCTGGCCACGATTCAAGGCCGGGTGTCCGCCATCCAACAGGTCGTCCTTAAAGGTATCGAGATCAACAACTTTGAACAGCCGCTTTTGACCGTCGACCGTTGCCAGACTTGCCATTTGGGGGTGGATCGTCGTGGATTCGACAAATTCCCGGCACCTTTCAAGACCCACCCGAACCGATCCCTTCTCTTGGGCAAACATCCGGTCGGGAAATTCGGTTGCACCCTGTGTCACGGCGGACAGGGGCCGGCGCTGAACAGCCTGACGAAGGCCCACGGCATCGACCTGAAGACGGGCAAGCACCTGAAGTTTTGGGAAGCCCCGCTCCTGCGGGGCGATGAGATCCAGACGAACTGCCTGAAATGCCACAGCCGGACGCTCGATATTCCCGAAGCGCCGGTCGTCTCCAAGGGCAAGCGTCTGTTCCTCGAGCTCGGCTGCCACGGCTGCCATCTGCTCGAGGGTTACGAGAACATCCCCAAAGTCGGTCCGACCCTCCTCAAGGCGTCGGAAAAGTTCCGCCCCGAGTGGATGGTCCCCTGGATTCTCGAACCCCGAAAGTACCTGCCCAAGACGGGGATGCCGTACTTCGCCTTGACGCGCGCGCAAGCCACGGCGATCTCCGCTTACCTGGTCGACGCATCGAAAAAATTGCCGCCTTCCGGACCCTACAAGTTCAATCCCGGTCCCAACCGGCGGGAATCGGTCAAGCGCGGAAAAAGACTGTTCGAGACCCGGGGCTGTCTCGCGTGTCACAACATCGACGGCAAAGGAGGAACGCACGGGCCCGACCTGAGCCGCGTGGCCATGAAGGTCAAACCCGACTGGGTGGTCAACTGGTTGAAAAACCCCAGGCACTATGACCCCGGGACAGTCATGCCCAGCTTGAAGCTGCCCGATGCCGAGGCGCAGGCCATCGCCTCCTACCTTCTCGCCCGGGGCAAACCCGCGCGACCCGACGTCCGGCTGGCCGCCCGAATGAAGGATCTGGCCGTCATCAAAGAAGGTCGCCGCTTGGTGGAGACCTACGGGTGCTACGGGTGCCACGACATCGAGAAGACGGCCAAGCTCGGCCGACTGAGCGTCGAGCTGACAACGTTTGCCAACAAGTCGCCCGGCGAGCTGGATTTCGGGGACGTGACGGAGATTCATGAAGAGTGGGAGGCTTGGGTCTTCGCCAAGCTGAAAAATCCCAGGATCTTCAGCACCGACCGGATTGACCTCCGGATGCCTAATTTCTACCTGAGCGACAAAAACACCAAGGCCCTGCGGACATTTCTGCGGCGGTGGAACGGGCACGAGATGTCTGGAAAGTTTGTCCGAAAGCTCTCTCCGCGGAAGGCGGCCCTGGAGCGCGGACGAAGGCTCGTCGAGAAGTACAACTGCGTGGGTTGCCATGTCATCGAAGGAAAAGGCGGCTTCGTCCGGCGTTATTACAAGGACAAGGCCCTCACGCCCCCGATCCTCACCGGAGAGGGCGCTAAGGTTCAACCCAAGTGGCTGTTCAGCTTCCTGAAGAAACCCATTCCGTTGCGTCCCGCGCTGAACGATGGGATCTGGATGCCCAAGTTCGGGTTAACGGATGAGGAGGCCGCCGACTTGGTCCGGTACTTTATGGCCCAGGACAAAAAACTGGACCTGAAGACCCCTTACCAATTCACCGACCCCTATCAGTTCGTCTCCGCCGAGCGGCGGGGCGGTCCCGAAGGAAAAGCCGCCGTCGGGAAATTCATCTTCCAGAAATTCCAGTGTCTGGAATGTCACCAGCAAGTGGTGAAAGCGGGACAGAGTCTCGCCGACTTGGCGCCGGACCTCGCGATGGCTCAAGACCGTTTGCGGCCGGACTGGATTCTTGAATGGCTGAAGGATCCCCAGAAGATCCAGGCGGGGACGCGCATGCCGAGCTTTTTCAGCGGCGGTGAGAGCCCGCTCGAGAACGTCTGGAAGGGGAACGCCCGGAAACAAATTGTCGCCCTGAGGGACTACCTGCTCAATTTTGACGGGGGCAAGGGCGAAGTGAAGGGGATTCCCAAAGGCGTTATCACGGCTTCGGAGGAAGATAAGGACGAAGACGAAGATGATGAAGACGAGGACGAGGAGGACGAAGACGAGGACGACGAAGACGAGGACGATTAAGAGGAGTGGCGTCTAACCGCTTGGCCGGGCATTTGAGGCCGGTTTCCCAATTCTCGAATGCGTAAAATCCCCCCCCCCTTGCTTCCCCCCCGCTCATGAACCCTTTGCAACCGGCCGGATGGCGATGAGTATCCGCTCCGCCATCAGCTTGCGTCAATTCTCCCGTGTTGTTTCGCCGTAAAACTTATCGTACTTCTCGTTTTTCTTGCGGAACAGCGCCCACGCCAAGCGCTCGTCTTCGACCGGCTCGGCGACGGCGTCCATCTCCCCCGGCGGCCTTTCCCCTCCTCCTCCCCCCTCCAGGACCCGAAGGCGGACGCGGGGGTTTTTTCGGATTTTGGCCACCTTCACGGAATCCTTCATCGAGACGAGGTACATCACCCCCTCGTGGAAGTTGAACCAGGCGGGCACGCCTTTGGCCCTCCCACGCGCGTCCAGCGTAGAGAAGAGCATTTTCTTTCCCCGCGCCCAACGGCGTTGGGTCTTCGCGTCCCACTTTTTCTTTGCCCGTGGACCGGCTGGTCTTCTTCTCCGCATCAGTCGGGCGGCCTTCACGTCATTCCGTTCGCGGATTTTCCGACGGCCTGCGTGGCCTCCACGAACGCTTCGGGGATCTGGTGCGTCCACACGCACGCCGCCCCCTCCGGATCCCATCGCAGAGGCTTGTAGTTCCCGTCGTCGTAGATCCGGTCGAGCTCGGTGAATATCTCGACTACGTTTCCATCGGGGTCCGGGTAGTAAATGAAAAGGTTGTGGCCGGGGCCGTGACGCCCGAGGCCCCAGAGGGTTTGGACGCCGTTCTTCCACAAAATGTCCGCCGCGTTCTTCATGTCCTCGACCGTCCCCACTTCGAAGGCCGCGTGGTTCATGCTGGGGGCGGGGCCTTCAATGAGGGCGGAGGCGTGGTGGTCTGGGTTGCAGCGCAGAAAGACGAAAAAGTCACCGATCCAATCCGACACCTGGAACCCCAGGACGTCGGTGTAAAAACCCAGTGTCTTCCGGGGGTCTTTGACGTGGAAGTTGAGGTGCCCCAGTTTGACGGGTTTGGCCGCGTGGGGGATCTCGGGGCCGATCCACTCGGCCATGTCCGTGCAGACCTCGATCCGGTTCCCGTCGGGGTCGGCGAGCCGGACGGCGTACGGGCTTCCCGGCTCGTCCAGCTCGGCCGGGCCGGTGATCACGCGGGCGCCGGCGTCCTTCAGCGCCCGGGCGGCCCCGTCCACATCCTCGCGGCCGGGGACGGCGAAGGACGCGTGGTCCAGGCCGGGCCGGCCGGGCGGCCATCTCGGGGTCATGGGATTGCGCGTGGTGCAGCGGATAGAGCGCCAGGCAGTGATGATCGGGGCCGCGGCGCAGGTAGGCCGTCCCGTCGGGACGGCGCTCCGTCAGGTCGATTCCCACAACGTTGAGATAGAATGAAAGAGACCGCTCGACGTCCGCGACGCGCAACGCGTAATGGCTCAAGCGGGTCAACGCAATCATTGATTCCTTCTCCTCGTCCGAATCCCCCCCCCCGGGGGGAACGGCGCCGGCGTGTATGCGAGGGGGGCTTTTGTTCGCTCGCCCTCTCCGGGCCTCGTCTCCTGATTGTGGGACCGATTTGAGCCGCCCATGTTAGCAGGCCGGATCTGAGCGGACAACGCGTTGTCCGGGCTCAAGATATTTGAGACGCCGGATCTGCTTGGTCGAACTTCCCCAGGGCCATCGCTAAGTGTGGACCGGGCGGGGCGGGTGGGAACGCGGCCCTGCTCAAGCGCCCGCGGCACGAAGGATGAACCGGCTCTTTTCGTTGCGAAGCCCGGGAGAGGATGCTAAATTCAGGTGTCTCAAGGGGCTGTAGCTCAGCTGGGAGAGCGCATGACTGGCAGTCATGAGGTCAGGGGTTCGATCCCCCTCAGCTCCACCAGGAATCCATTCTTATATCTTCCCGTAAGTGCCAGAAACTCCAGTAATACAAGGGGTTTCGGGCTTTTTTGTTCTTGACACTTCCCGCCCATTTCTCTATATTCCCACATTTAAAGAGGGATAAACTGTGGGAAAACGGAGAAGCGACATGGGCAGACTCAATGCTGCAAAGGTGAAGGCCATAAAGGAGCCGGGGCGCTACTCTGACGGTGGCACGCTTTTTTTGTACGTTGCGCCCGGTGGATCGAAGTCCTGGGTGCAACGCCTTATTGTCAACGGCAAACGCCGGGATATCGGCTTGGGCGGTTTCCCGCTGACTTCGCTGGCCGAAGCTCGGGAGAAGGCTTTCGACAATCGGAAGCTGGCAAGGGACGGCGGCGATCCGTTGGCCGCGAAGCGGCGGGCCAAGGTTCCGACATTCCGGGAGGCGGCGGAGAAGACCTTTGAGGCGAACCGCCCAAGATGGAAAAACGAAAAGAATGTCAAGAACTGGATTCAGTCGATGGAGAAGTACGCCTTCCCGGCCATGGGCGATCTGCCCGTGGATCGGATCGACCGGGAAGCCGTGCTTTCCGTCCTGACGCCGATATGGACAAGCCGCCCGGAGCGGGCGCGGCGCTTGCGTCAGCGAATCCGCGCAACGTTGGCCTGGGCTCAGGCGCACGGTTTCATTGAACACAACCCGGCGGGCGAAGGCATATCCGCCGCCCTTCCCTCCTTGCCAACCGGCGCGAAACACTTCCGGGCGCTTCCCTATGCCAAAGTGCCAGATGCACTTGAAATCATCGAGGCGAGCCGGGCGTCGATGGCCGCGAAACTGGCGCTCCGGTTTCTCGTGTTGACGGCGGCGCGTTCAGGTGAGGTCCGGGCCGCGACCTGGGGAGAGATCGACATCGAGGGGCGGACCTGGACGATCCCTGGCGAACGCATGAAGGGCGGCAAGGAACATCGAGTGCCTTTGTCTGACGAGGCCGCAAAGGTTCACGAACGGGCGCGGGCGCTCGATGACGGGAGCGGGTTGGTTTTTCCGTCTCCGGTTCGAAAAGGCAAACCGCTTTCGGACATGAGCTTGACGAAGGTTTTGAGGGATACGGGCCTTGCCGAGAAAACGGTTGTCCACGGCTTCAGGACGGCATTCAGGACGTGGGCGAGCGAAAAGACGAATGCCGATCACGCCGTCATGGAATTGTCTCTCGCTCATGCCGTCGGGAGTGCCGTCGAGCGCTCATATGCACGATCCGATCTTTTTGCGAAGCGGGCGCGGCTCATGGAATCGTGGGGCGCGTTCGTGTGCGGGGGCACTGGTGCGAAGGTGGTCAAGCTCCATGGATGAAAAGACATTCGAAAGAGCGGTAGCAGTCACACGTCAACAGTTCCTGTCGAGGCCGGAATTAAGAGAGATCCGAGCGGAAACCTATGCCCGTCATTATCGAAAGGTTCTACCCAAGAATGGACGCGACGATTTTCTCCGCAACCTGATAGTCGAGTCTGCCGAAAGCAAGATGGCATGGGACGCGGTGAAGCTTATTACGGAGGATCTGTTGCGAACGAAGGAACCCCTGCCGGCCGAACTGCGGGAATGGCTCGCGGACGTGCTATACGACCAGCAAAGGCCAGGGAAAGACAAGCGCCAGGCACGGCCAACAAAAGGGGGTCCACCGGAGGCCAACCGGGATTGGATTATCTGCGGAGCCATCCAGTATGTCGGTACGCTCTACGACCTACCGCCGACACGAAACGGGGGCGGACCGGAGCTATGCTGCGCCGAAGGCGGTTCGGCTTGCGATGTTGTTGGCCGGGCGGTCTTTGGGGCGACGCTCAAAGCCTACAAGAACACAGAGCGGATTTGGGGAAAGCACGATCCGCTCTTGTCCTACACAACGCGGTCAAAAAGCTAGGATGACACATCCGGGATCGGTGAAGTAACTTCAGGGAAAGTGAAGGCAAACCCGAAACCCGGAGGAACGAAAAGATGTACAAAATGCTTAAGCGCGACGAAGTTGAGGAAATCTGCAAAATCTCGCGTTCGGCGATTTATCGGCTAATGCGCGAGGCTGATTTTCCTGAGCCAATTCGCGTCGGCCAAAGGGCGGTTCGGTGGCGGGAATCTGAAGTCAAGGATTTTCTCGACTCCCGACCCCGCGCGGCGGGCGAAAAGCGCGAAGCGTGATGAAACCACATCACGTCAGCTTCGCCCAACAATTCGTAGCCGTTCACAGAGACAACCGCCGCTTTCATCCGAAACGGGGCCGCTGGATGGCGTGGGAGCGCGGTTGCTGGACTGAATCCTGCGCTCCGCTCAACGACATGGCCAACGTCATTGAGGCTACTATTTCGGCCAAGGTTCGGTCCCAATGGCTTCGGGTTTCGCATTGCAGGGGCGCACTAGGCCTGGCCGGCGAACTCCTCCGCCAAGATGACTGGGACGCGAACCCCAATCTCCTCGGCCTTCTGGGCGGTAGGGTTGTTGATCTCACCACGGGCGAAGAGCGTGAACAGCGACTGGATGATTGGATCACGATGTCAACAGGGTGCGACCTCGGTGATGAAATTTCAGAACTTTGGGAAAAACTAGCGTTGGAATGGTGCGGCGGTGATGACAAGATGGCGCGCGCCCTTCAGGTTGCGGTGGGGGCGTCGGCGTGTGGGCACAACGAGGACCACCGTGTGAATGTCGTGGCTGGCGACGGCGGTGCGGGCAAAACTACGTGCGCCGATACCATCAGCACCGCCCTCGGCTCTTACGCTGGCGTCCTGCCTGCGTCGGTGCTCAATGCCAGATTCGAGCAGCATCCGACCGGAATCGCCGGCCTTTTCGGCAAACGCTATGTCGTCGCGCCGGAGGTGACGGGAGGCACGTTTAGGGGCGAAACTCTCAAAGCCCTGAGTGGCGGCGATACTCTCCCGGCTCGGTTCATGAGGCAAGATTTTTTCGAATTCAGGCCCGCAGCGACCATCTGGATTCTCACAAACGAGCCGCCTTCCGTGCGAATGGTCGACAATGCACTGCGACGCCGCCTGCGCCTTTGGCCGTTTGAGGCGAAGCCCGAAAGGCCAGACCCGAAGCTGCCGGCGCGGCTGCGCTCAGATGAATTGCCGGGCGTGCTCCGGTGGATCGTGCAGGGGGCCATGTCATACGCTGCCGGCGGCCTGCGCGATTGTCGTGCTGTCCTGGACGCAACGGCGGCCTATTTTGAATCAACCGACACCCTGACCGGCTGGTTCGAGGCCAGGTGCGAGCGATCGGAAATTACGGAAACGCCATCGCGGTTTCTTTTCAAGGACTATCAGGATTGGTGCCAGGCCGAAGGCGTCCGCGCCGTGAGCCGGACGGCATGGGGGATCTGGATGGGCCGCCGAGTGGAGAAGCGTCACGGGAAACGCGGCAATGTTTACACCGTGGCGATTGTGGGTGAACAGGGTGAAGGGGTGAACGGTTTTTCCATATAACTTCACACGCGCGCGCGTAGGGCGATTAAGGAATAACCCTTCAACCCCTTCACCAGAGGAACGGGAGTATTGACATGAGAGTCCGGTGTCTCATCCTGGGGCGGTGTGTTGGACCGCCCCTGGGTTATTGGACACTCGGGTGAGGGTATTCGACCTCATGCGGCCTCCGCAACTTGAGCGAGTTTTTCCTGCCTTGCCTGGGCCGGCGTTCGGTAGCCGTAGCCCTCGAGAATCCAATGATGGTTGTACAGGTTCTTGAACTCAAGCAGCGCCCACCGCAGTTCCTCTACGGTGGCGAAAGAGCGCACCCACAGGAGATTCTCCTTCAAGATGCGGATGAACCACTCACAGTAGCCATTTCCCTCGGGCGCCCGCACGAAGCTGGGCGAACTGGTCATGCCCAGGTAGGCGATCTCCCGCTGAAAGTCATCGGACAGATAGGCGGGGCCGTGGTCGTGACGAACTTTAAGCCCCTCGGCGACATCCGCCTCCAAGCCGGCGAAGCGCTCGGCGACCCCCTGCCGGATCGGCTCCAGGGCCTCGAAGCGGTTGCCGCTCTTGGCCGCATGGATCCCCACGCAGTCCACCGAGCAGTGATCCACCGCCACGAACACCGAGGCCACCCCCTCCTCGGTGGTCACCGTCGTCGTCATGTCCGTGCCCCACATTCGGTCGGGCCGCTCGGTGCGGATGGTCCCGTTGTGGGCCTTGGGACCTCGGGGTTTGCCCACCCGGTGGGGGGCCTGAAGCCCCGCCTCCCGCATCAGGCGACGCACCCGCTCCTTGCTGGTGCGGATGCCCGCGAAGCGCAGCCTCGCCCACACCTTGCGGTAGCCCTCGCCATGGAAGGGAGAGTCCTCCAGGACCTGCCGGATGTGGCCGAGGAGTTCCGCATCGGTGCACGGGCCCACAGGGCCGCGCTTATTGGGCGTGGGGCGTTCATGAACGGGGACCGCCTCTCGCCGCCGTTGCGCGTAGACCGTGGAGCGCGCCAAGCCCCAAAGGGCGCACACCCGCTTCAGGCCGTAGGCTCTGCCCGTGGAGGTGAAGCGGGCCTGACTCATCGCCTCCACCTCCTGCCGGCTAAAGGGCGGCCGGCCTCCAGGCGGTCGATCTTCTCCCGCAGGACCTCGCCCTCCATCGTGAGTTCGCCCACCTTGGCCTTGAGCCGGGCGTTCTCCTCGTCCCGCTCATCCGCCGGGCGGGCTTTGAGCGCCGCCTCGCCCCCGCGAAGGAACGCCTCGCGCCAGGCGGAAAGCCGAGCCGCTGTCGTGCCCAACTCGCGGCAGAGCGTCTCCAGGCTCTCGCCCCGCAAAAGACGCAGGACCGCCTCCCGCTTGCGCTGGCAGGAGAACCGACCCCGCTCACTGCGATGCCCTGGGGCCTTGGCTCCGTTCGCCCTGCGGGCGCCCTCCGCCAAAGCCCCCTCTTGCTTTTGTTCGTTCATCGCGACACCCCTTTCTCCATGAATCATGGATCAATCGAGTGTCCAACAAAACCCTAGAGCGGGGGAGTGTTGTGTTCTGATCCCATCCATCGGGGCGACCCAGCAGAAGAAAAAGGAAGACGATTACAACAGGGAATTTTGCGCCCGTCTGGGAGGGAGAACCGAGGTGCGACACGAATACACCTATCCCAACGGCAAAGGATACGTGAGAGTGGACTGTGAAACCGATACCACAGTGTACGAAGGCGGCCTGGACAAGCGGAGCAGTCTGGACAGCGTGCAACAAGCCTTGTTCTTCGCTTGGCTGACCGGCAAGAAGCCTGCTGTGGTGATTTACGACACAGACGGAAGGGTGGGGAAATACGAGCACCGCATCGAGGTGGCGTGCGAGGCGGCGGGCGTTGAATTTTTGAGGGGCCGAGAGGTCCGATGCACCGCCGCGTTTGAAAGGAGGTAAGCACGTTACCATCCGAGACCTGCGCGCCATGCAAGGCGTTCTGGACAATGACGAGGCGCTCATGGCGGGTTTGATTATTATGGACCCTCTGGGGCCAACGAAGGACGGGAATTTTCACAGGGATATGGGCGCAGGAGGGGGACCTGGAAGTTGATGGGGTCAAATACAGTCCGGACGCAGATACTGATGGTGGGAGAGATACTGGAGGGGAAGAGGACAAAGGGTAACCACCTAAAAGCCCATAACTCATAATTCCGATTCTCTTGAGTGAGATGCACTTAAGAGATCCTCCTGCCGTCTGTAGATGTCAGACGATTCGGCGACACGTTGCTCTTTGTAGATTCCCCGCCCGTTTGCTCAAACGCCTCGGTCGTCCCGTCCGGGCTCACAAGCTTGATGGTGACCTTCCGCTTCGGGGGTGTCTCGATTCCAACCTTTCCGCCATGCGCAATCCTTCGGGCAAAGGGATCAGGAAAGCGGCGCTCAAGCCACCACATTGCGCCCTTGATACCCGGGGGGCGCTCTTCTTTGGTGATCTCCTCCATCTTGGACCCGTCTTCAAGGGTGCGGACGTGCGTTTTCGTGATCGTGGTCGATTCCAGGATCGACCGCTTGATCGCATTCAGGTATTCAACGCCGGTTTCCTGTACGGCCCCCTCGATCCGCTCAAGTAATTCGGTATATGGGGATTCCGGCTCAAGCTCCCCACGGGCCCGCCATTCGATAAGTGTTTGTTCCGAAACGCCTCCGGCTCGTGCAGCATCCTTGTACGAAAGTCCGAGAGACATGGCCTCAACGATACGGTCGGCAACCTCCGGCGTCAGTTTCGTCGGCCGGCCTACGGAGCCTCGATTTTCTCTTGCGTCCTTGGCGCTCATTTTCGTTCAGCTTTCTTCCCTGTTCCATCCCTTTACCGTTTCACAACTGACCTACTTCAGTCGGACCTTCACAAGATTATAATTGTGCTCGGCGCATTTTGCACACATTCGAATGCCGGGCCTTGTTTGGGCATCTGGAGCACGTCCCGCCCGCATCAAGCCCTCGTACTCTCGGGTGAACAGGGCTCGACGAAGTCCACCTTCGCCGCAGCGTCGAGGCGGTGTGCTGCCCGGAGTGTCGGGATGCGGTGGTCGATGCCGTGAGCGCGGCCGCCGGGGATGTGGCCCGCCAGATCGGTAAGGCGTTGGCTGGATGAGCGCGCTACGAAGGTTCGACCATTGAGAAGCGGTCGGACACATGGTCGGCGTCGCCTCGAAGCGCCACGCTCGTTTCAACTGCGTCGGCCACCTGATCTCTCGAATCCTCTCTGAGCATCTGACGCCCGCACCCATCGAAAACCACTGCTCTAGCTCGAACAGGCCTACGCGCGACCCCCGATGAGTACCATAAAGCGGGAGCCGAAACTACACGTGCGCCCGCAAGCGACCGCCCGGTCCGCATCGGCCGGGGGCCTCATCCAACGAATCCATTGAATAAGTGGTGCCGAAGGGGAGACTCGAACTCCCACGGGGTTTCCCCCACTAGACCCTGAATCAAGAGAATGGAGGATACGGAATCCGAGCAAGGTCAAGGAATTGTCAATAACCATGCGGGATTGTCCGCCGCTCCAATGTATCTCTGTATATCTGGGCATACCGCTAAATGTGCAGCGAACAGGTCCCCCGCTCTAGGGTTTTGTTGGACACTCGATTGATCCATGATTCATGGAGAAAGGGGTGTCGCGATGAACGAACAAAAGCAAGAGGGGGCTTTGGCGGAGGGCGCCCGCAGGGCGAACGGAGCCAAGGCCCCAGGGCATCGCAGTGAGCGGGGTCGGTTCTCCTGCCAGCGCAAGCGGGAGGCGGTCCTGCGTCTTTTGCGGGGCGAGAGCCTGGAGACGCTCTGCCGCGAGTTGGGCACGACAGCGGCTCGGCTTTCCGCCTGGCGCGAGGCGTTCCTTCGCGGGGGCGAGGCGGCGCTCAAAGCCCGCCCGGCGGATGAGCGGGCCGAGGAGAACGCCCGGCTCAAGGCCAAGGTGGGCGAACTCACGATGGAGGGCGAGGTCCTGCGGGAGAAGATCGACCGCCTGGAGGCCGGCCGCCCTTTAGCCGGCAGGAGGTGGAGGCGATGAGTCAGGCCCGCTTCACCTCCACGGGCAGAGCCTACGGCCTGAAGCGGGTGTGCGCCCTTTGGGGCTTGGCGCGCTCCACGGTCTACGCGCAACGGCGGCGAGAGGCGGTCCCCGTTCATGAACGCCCCACGCCCAATAAGCGCGGCCCTGTGGGCCCGTGCACCGATGCGGAACTCCTCGGCCACATCCGGCAGGTCCTGGAGGACTCTCCCTTCCATGGCGAGGGCTACCGCAAGGTGTGGGCGAGGCTGCGCTTCGCGGGCATCCGCACCAGCAAGGAGCGGGTGCGTCGCCTGATGCGGGAGGCGGGGCTTCAGGCCCCCCACCGGGTGGGCAAACCCCGAGGTCCCAAGGCCCACAACGGGACCATCCGCACCGAGCGGCCCGACCGAATGTGGGGCACGCACATGACGACGACGGTGACCACCGAGGAGGGGATGGCCTCGGTGTTCGTGGCGGTGGATCACTGCTCGGTGGACTGCGTGGGGATCCATGCGGCCAAGAGCGGCAACCGCTTCGAGGCCCTGGAGCCGATCCGGCAGGGGGTCGCCGAGCGCTTCGCCGGCTTGGAGGCGGACGTCGCCGAGGGGCTTAAAGTTCGTCACGACCACGGCCCCGCCTATCTGTCCGATGACTTTCAGCGGGAGATCGCCTACCTGGGCATGACCAGTTCGCCCAGCTTCGTGCGGGCGCCCGAGGGAAATGGCTACTGTGAGTGGTTTATCCGCATCTTGAAGGAGAATCTCCTGTGGGTGCGCTCTTTCGCCACCGTAGAGGAACTGCGGTGGGCGCTGCTTGAGTTCAAGAACCTGTACAACCATCATTGGATTCTCGAGGGCTACGGCTACCGAACGCCGGCCCAGGCAAGGCAGGAAAAACTCGCTCAAGTTGCGGAGGCCGCATGAGGTCGAATACCCTCACCCGAGTGTCCAATAACCCAGGGGCGGTCCACCTCGATGAACCCGAACACCTCCATGCGCGCCTCGGCCCGGGTGCGGAAACTGTGGCGAGCGAGGAGCTCGCACTCCAGCGTGGCGAAAAAGCTCTCACACAGCGCGTTGTCGTAGCAGTCCCCGACCGAACCCATGGAGGGACGCCCGCCCGCCTGCCGGCAGCGCTGCCCAAAGGCGACCGAGGTGTACTGCGTGCCCTGGTCGGAGTGGTGGATGACGGCCCGGGGACGGCGCTTATACAGCGCCATGTCGAGCGCGTCGAGCACCAACTCGGCCCGCAGGTGTGTGGCCATCGACCACCCCACGATGCGCCGGCTGAACGCATCGAGCGCCACGGCCAGATACAAAAACCCCGCCCATGTCGGAACGTAGGTGATGTCGGCCACCCACAGCCGGTCGGGGGCCTCGGCCGTGAAGTTGCGGTCCACCAGATCAGGGGCCGGCCGCGCCTCCTGCCGGCGCTGCGTCGTGCGCGCTCCCTTGCGCCGACTGACGCCCGCAAGTCCCGCCCCACGCATCAGCCTGGCGACGCGCTTGCGGCCCACACGCACTCCCTCAGCCTCCAACTCGGCATGGACGCGCGGCACGCCGTAAGTCCCCCGAGAACGCTCGTGGATCGCCTGAATGCGTTTGGTGAGCGCCCGATCGGCACACGAGCGGGCACACGGCGCGCGCCTGCGCCACGCGTAGTAGCCGCTGGAGGAGACGCCCAGCACCCGGCACATGGTGGCGGTCCGATACATGGCCTGGTTCGCCCTCACGAACCCGTAGATCCGGACGGGATCGAATCGGTCTCCCGAGCAAACCAGGCCGCGGCTTTTGCTAAGATCTCCCGCTCCTGGCGGAGCTGTCGGTTCTCGCGGCGAAGTCGGCGCAACTCCTCCCGCTCATCGCTCGTGAGCCCGTCTTTGCGACGCCCCTCGTCAACGTCGGCTTGATGGGCCCAGGTGCGGATCGTCTGCGCCGAGGGCTCGAACTCGTGCGCCAGCGCCTCGGGCGTGCGTCCCGCCCGGACCAACTCTACCATCTGGCAGCGGAACTCCATTGGATAGCGTGGGTGAGTCTGTGGCATCGTGAACACCTCCTTTACCCCCAAATCATCAGGTGTCCACCAAACCGGGTCAACTCCATCTTCTACTGTGGCCTTGCGGTGTCTATATCTACTTCCGTCGTAAGACCAATAATCTGAAGTCCCAATCAAGCGTACCCTTGTGAGGATTCCTCAGCGTCCCCCCCGTTCCCGGCCACCATCTTTGCGACTTCCCCGGCCATGTCAACCCGAGCGTCATCATAGACCACGAGGGTTTGTAGATCCCTGTGGCGGGAGAACTTTTGCACCCTCCGAATGTCCCCGCCGGTCAGGTCAAGGCTTCGGTAATGGCCGCGTGTCGGAGGCCAGGAGGCTACACCTTGATCCCGAGGTCCGCCCCGAGCCGCCGAACCGTGTTGTAGAGGCCCTTTCCCGGCCCGGTCGAAATTCAGGAAAAGCGGTCCCGGTTCATCACCCCTCACAGAGAGCCAATCCCTGAGCGCAGCCTGTGTCTCAGGCGGAAGCGCGAGCCGGATTTTCTCCGACCGCCCTTTTCCCCCATGACGGCGACGGCCCCGCCCTCAAGGTCCACGTCCTCAACGTCCAGGGAGACCACTTCCGCCCGGCGCAGGCCCAGGTCATACAGCAGCCGGATGATGGCCCGGTCCCGGATGGCCTTTTTCCCCTCCCGCTTGTCCAGCGCTTCCAGCGTGAGAACGAATCCATTGCGCCCAGGCCCCCGCGTGTCCCGGTAAGGTTGCGCCTTGACGTTCGAAATTCCAGCGTCCAGGGAATCATGCGGCCAGGGTCCGGGCCAGTTTCACGAGTGAACGCAAGGCGGCCAAGCGTCGATTGACGGACGAGGGGGAAAGCCCCCGGTCCACCAGGGCTGACTTGTAGGCCAGTGCAAGCCCGTTCGCTTCGCCATGCCCCCGGCCCAGGAGAAGCCCCGCGGCTTCGTCGAGGGTTTCCGCTTCCGTGAAGGAGCGGATGTCCTCAAGGTCTCCCCGGTGCGCTGCAAGGGTCCGTTCATTCCGCCCGCTCCAAAAGGCGTCAACGAGGCGGTTTGCATCCGGTCTCGGGACCGGAGGGGACGGCGGATTGAGAATGGAAACGGCGGTTTCGTTCATGGTGATTTCTCCCCCGAATCTCGATTTGCCGATCATCGGTTTGGGCGAACAAGGGAAGGTCATCGGCCCCCTTGTCCGGCTTCGATTCTCTCCACTTCGGAATCCGACGCGGCCCCATGTCCGCCATGAGCCGAATCTGTCCCCGGTTTTCAAGTTGATCGGGATGTTCAGGATCGTTCCGCTTCATGGTTCATTCCTCAAAACGGGGTTGCTTCGGAAGTCATGCCCGCCTGCGCTTCGTTCAGCATGGCGACCAATGCCCGGACGTGAGCCGGAGACGTTGGTTTCGTCCGCCCGTTCTCCCATCGGCTCAAGCTGAGAGGGGCCACACCCAGGCGTCGGGCGGCTTGCTCTTGGGTGGGATTCAAGGCGGCTCTGGCGTCACGGATGGCCTCAGACGAGATTTCTTCCATCCGGGGGGCTTCGTCCGGGTCCGGGTCAAGGAGCGTGAGGCGGCTTTCCAGGGCTTGAATTTCTTCCCGTAGACGCTCGTTCTCAGCCTCAAGGTCGAAGCGGGTCCCTGTCCCTGTGTATCGGTCTGGTAGGTGGTTCAGTTCTCTTGAGAGTGCGTCCAGGAGCGGGTGATTCGTTTCCGCATTGTTCAGGACGGTCGCTTGAATCTCCGGGTCCAGGTCCGCCAGCAGTTCATCAGCCGCTCGACCGTTCGCGCCGTTCGCGTAGACCACTCCCTGATGTCCGGCCCGGCGATACTCGCGGCCCAATTCCATCCAGTCCGACGATGCGCTTGATCGACAAGGGCTGATTCCGCCCGGCTTGCGGATGATCTGAATGAATGGGCTTGTCATGCGGCCCCCCTCTCGCTCTGCATCGAGGGCATTTCGGAAATCGTGTCGATAAACATCTGAACGGGTGAAGGTTGCCCGCTGCGCGCTTTCTCCGATGAAGTCACAGAAAACCTCCGCGTCCGGGTTGCGCTCAATGACGTGCGCCGGGACCACAGACGAGGAAGTGTTCCGGGTGAAGGGAAGGGGGAAAACCCCATCTTCCCCGAAGTCGGCGATCCAGACGTGTTCTGAGCGGTAAAGTCCAATCGTTTCCATTGAACCGTCTCCAGTAAGGACGGCTCCCCACAGACATACGGGGAGCCGTCCGGGGCTGTCTCTCAACCGGCTTGCTGTTGGGCTTGCAGCCCGTCTCCCTTCCATCAGGATTTCATCGATCACCGCCTTGCAGTCGTTCAACACCTTGTAGAGTGCCTTGAACGGATCTTTGTGGTAGCTCCTTGATGTACTGCCAGGATTCGCCCGTCGTGCCCCGCAAGCCGTACAAGGCCATCAGGACGCATGCGCTGAATTCGGCGACAGCCTCACGGCGGGGATCTTGCCTATTCCGCAGATTCGGACCTTCGATCCGGCTGTGCGCCCCATGCGCCAGTTTATGGAAGAACAGCCGTTCATCTTCCGTGGCAAGCGCAATTTCCCGCTCTCCGTGCCTGTACCATCCGAGATACCGAGAGGGAAGGTCCGGGGTCTACATGACGGAGACATTCCAGGATTCGGCGACGTTCATCAACGGCGATAACTCGGCAGGAGTGTAGTCCGGGAGAGTGACGGGTTCGCCCTCTGTCGATTCGATACCGAAGATGGGGCAAGACTTGAAACCGATGGGAAGGGACCGTTCGACAGTCTCCCCGGTTTGCGGATCTCCCTCTTGAATCTTCCGCGTGACGGGAATCAGGATGAACCCGGCCTTGCTTCCCTTCCGGACCTTCCGCCCGGCTTCGTTCCATTGACGAATGCCCCTTGCGTCCAATGAGCCGGGCGTGACGAAAGAGAGGACTTGGTTCGCAAACGTCCAGGAATTAGACGGACGCTCCCCGCCCTTGCGCCGAATACGGAGAATCTCCGTAACCGGCGACAGGTCTCCCCGCTCAAAGCGAAACAGCACTTCATCAATTGCGGCTTGTGCCTTCGGTCCTAGTTTCTGCATTGCCACGGCTCCCAGGAAAGAAAAGCCCCCGGCCATATGGAAGAAACGGTCCAAGCTTGGGAGCCGTGGACGTGTGCCCCTTCCGAACGGGGGCTTTCTCGAATTGTCGATTGAATTGCAGCAGGGTTTCCACGGCTCCCACAACCGGGGATAATACCTTCTTATCATCTGTCAATAGTTATTTATTATTATTGTGAGATAATCTTGTGAGGTGGCAAAGCTCGGCCGTTCTATCCTTACCTATTATCTGTTAGGTAGCATCGCCTGACTGAATGACAAGCTAGGGTCCAATATTCGCCCTGTCGAGGCCCCCGGGGACCCCCAAGAGGTATGACGAATCAATCATGGATCACGGTATATGAACCGGGGGACAAACGGGCCTCTATTATCGTGTTCTTGCGTGTCGGCATAGATAGTAAGGATGACTAACTGATTATCATTGGGAGGCAGGAGGGGCGATGGCGCTCATCCATGAGCGTGACGGCAGACCTTCGTTTGCAAGGGATTACGGCTTGACAACGACCGTAAACTCTTGATTGAGCAGATGATTCTGCCAACAGAGACCCTCAATCACAGGTAAGATGGGCCACCGTCAAGTCACACGAATACAGGAGGCTCGCTAACCTCTTTTCATCTGGGAAATCGCGGGTTGTTTTGAAACAGTTGGGTGAATCGGGCTCACTCCGCTGGAAATTCATCTCTGCCATCGGAATGGCACCTGGGGGCATTTCACGCCCCTGAAACTCTTTTTTCCGCAACCCGCTAACGCGTCAGCTGATCTCCTTCTTTGGCAAGTAAGGCACCTTGATCTTCCCGGCCTTGATGCCTTCCTCCACCGCCCGGACCTTCTCGACCACCTCGGGGGGAACCTTCTTGCTGAACGGCGCCAGTATCGCTGCGCCGGCCGCTACACCCAGCAGGTATTCCTTCCTAACCTTACCCCGCTTCATGTCTTTGAGGATCTGTTGCATTGGAACGTCCCAAACGTACACCACACTGGAGATCACGTTATCCGGCGCCAGAGACCTCCAGTCCATGTACGTCCCGATTGCGTACACCCCCTTTTCTTGTGCACCATAGATCCCGCCGATGCCCATGGGACTGGCGGTCACGTAGACCACGTCCACACCTTGCTCGATCATCGCGATCGCCGCCTCCTTCGCCTTAGAGGCGTCAAACCAATCGTTGATGAACACACTCGAGATCTTGATATCCGGCACTACATGCCGCGCCCCCAGCTTGTAGCCGTTGTGTTCGGCAATCTTGTGCGGAACCGGATGCCCCCCGATGACCCCAATCTTCTTTGTCTTGCTCATCAACGCCGCCAGCGAGCCCGCCGCAAACACGATGTCCAACGACTGGGCCCCGTAATTCACCACATTGGGAAACCCTTTCGTATTGAAAAAGAAGGGAATGGCGAAGATGGTGTTGGGAAACTCCTTGGCCAGTTTGCGCGCCGGTTCTCCGAACTCGTAACTGTGCCCGAATATGAGGTTATATCCCTCCACCGCCCATCGTCGCATGGCCCCTTCGATGTCGGCGTTCTTGATGTTCTCCTGGTATGCGACCTCAACCACGGCGGGGTCCATCTTGAGCCGCTTCGCCGCATCGTAGGCCCCCTCGTACCAGCCCTTGTCCTTCATGGAGCCGTTAAACCCGATGGCGATGCGGAGCTTTTCCGCCGCCGCCGCAGGGCCGAGCAGCAAACCCGTCACCACCGCGCTCGCGACCACGCTCCCCAAAATCCGTTTCCAAAGTATTTGACCCTTCATCGTTCCCTCCATTCGCTCAGATGAAGGTCGTTTCCCTTCACCCATCTTGACGGTTACACACCCATCGCATGCATTCATGTTCACCCAATCCTGGAGCATTGTCAACGAGTATTCCGCCATCAGTGATCTCCCGTTTCTTGAGCCTCTGAATTACGGTGAGGCATGTAGGGATAGAAGGCGCGAGGAAACCGGGGATACCTCAGGCCAAAATAGTGTTGACAAGTCCCCCAGACAAGGCTCCAATGGGTCAAACGGCAACGAATGGTCAGGCACAGGCCTTTCCGGATTTGAGATGGGAAATTCCGGGTACAATCTGTACGACGAGACCCGCGAATTTTCCCGAGTGCGCACTCAAGAACTGACCCCGATCATTCAGGAGAAATCCCGATGGATGAGTCCCAGCTCTGGCCCGCGTTGCACGAATACTGGCACCCGGTCTGCTGGTCAAAGGAAGCGACCGACAAGCCGCTGGCCGTCAAGCTCCTGGACGAACGCGTCGTCGTGTGTCGGATCAACGGGGAGGTTCGCGCGTTCCGCGACCTCTGCGTTCACCGCGGCACGCCCCTTTCCCTGGGATGGGTGGAGGGCGAGCATCTTGTCTGCGCCTACCACGGCTGGGCCTATAACGCCGAAGGCAAATGCACCCGAATCCCCTCGATTCCCCCGGAGCACCCCATCCCCAAGAAGGCCTGCCTGACCGCCTATCCCGCCCAGGAGGCCTACGGCATCGTTTGGGTTTGCCTATCGGACAAACCGCGCGCGACCATCCCTGAATTCCCGCTGTACGAAGACCCCAACTACCGACTCTTCTTTCGGCAGAGGAAATTTTGGAAGTGCAGCGCCGCCCGCTCCATGGAGAACTTCGTCGATTTCGGACATTTCCCCTGGGTACACGAGGGAATTTTGGGCGAGCGCAACCATCCCCTGGTCTCGGAAAGAGAGTTCAAACGAGACGGCGAATCGCTGCTGTTCTCGTTACCCCCTGATGGGGTACAAGCAATCCCCCAACCCACCAACTACCGGCTGACCCGTCCCTTCACCATCTATCAGTGGAATGCGGAGGAGAACGTCAACTCGGAAGTATTCTTCTATGCGGTCACTCCCCACGCCATCAACGAAAGCACCCGGTATATGCTGATTGCCCGAAACTACGACTTGGATGCGCCGGAAGTGAAACACGGCCCGGTCTGGATGGACCAAAGCGACATGTGGATGGAGGACCAGGAATACGGCGGCGGGATCCCGGAAGACATCAGGACGAAGGACTCCATCGCCGACCAGGACGAGCCCATCGTCAACAACCAGCGCCCCTGGGAATTGCCCCTGGATCTATCCGAAGAGCTCCATCTCAAAACCCCGGACGCCGTGGCCGTGCACTACCGCCGGTTCATGCGGGATCTGGGCGTGGATGTGGATGCGAATTAGCCAAGCCCGGCGGCAACGTGCCGCCCCGTTTTCGCGTGTGAAGGCGCTTTTCATTTTCTGATTTTAAGTCCGGCTCATCGAATGCCTCATAAATGTCTTGCGTGTTCCTTTCGTGATTATGCCCTTGACGCAGTAAGACACAAGATATGGTGGTCCCTCGAAAATTGAATCCGACCCACTACATGTGGTATATGGAACTTCAAAGGGTGGAAGCCCCGAGGGAACCCCGGGGCGTTGCTACAAGAGAGGACCTCACAGACCCTCCTTGTAGCAAATCCCCAAGCCCGTGTCAACCTCGATTTTCTGGGGGTCTGCCCATGCGTACTATCGGCGGTTGCATACTTACAACTGCCCTCATCGCATCTTCCGCCGTCATGGCTGGAGAATCCAACAAGGCCTGTTTTATCGGAAAAGGTGCGGTGTACAGCCCCGCTTATGTGGATTTGGAACGAAGAAAACTCATACTTCGCATGTTGGACGATCGCGATTTGGTAGCTTTGTATAAACTTGGATACCGAAACGCAAAGGAGAAATGGCGTATTTTCATGGTGAGTGAGCATCCAAAAGGATTCCAATACCTGAAGAGCATCCCTGGCTCTACGACTTTCCGTTTTGAAGGGGAATTCAAGGTTTTTGAGACGTTGTGCGAGTTCATCTCGTGCAAATAAGTGGAAAATAAGATTTACAAGTGCAGCGCCAGGGGATCCCGCCCCTGGCGCTGCGGTTCCATCACCACCCAACCTTGAAGGAGGACTGGGGCAATGGAAGCAAAATGCGAAGGATTTGACGTTTTTGAATGGTTCATCTCCGAAGCAGCCTCTAGGGTTATTGATCTTCTCTTCTATGCGGGTTTCTACTTGATGGGGATAAGGAATAAGAAACCGCCGAAGAAACGCATCCCACTCGAAATTCGGGGCTCTTACGTCGGGCCACCAGCCATCATCAATGGGAGGATATGTGGTTCCACGGGTCCCTAAAAGTGACCCCCTCCTGTTGGATAACCACAACATGTAGTGTCTCAAAATCGCACCTATATCTTGTGTCTTACTGCGTCAAAGGCATAATCACGGTTCCTTTCACTCAGACTGACAGATCACGCCAAAATTGTCCGTCTTCATGAGGGATCACTTCATCCCGCCGGTTCCGGAGACGGCCAAAGCTGATTCAGCGCGCCGATACATCGAACAGCTGCGCGGCGTTCCGGCCGAGAACCAAATCGATATCATCGTCGGTTACGGCGGGTTCAATGCCTGCTTTCTCCGTGTATTCGGGAACTCTGCGGAATATTTGGATGCCTGCTCCGGGATCCAGCAATGGATAGTCGGAACCGTAGATGATACGCGTGATGCTTTCGAAATGTTTGGCCCAGGACAAGGTTCTCGCGATATGATCGATAGGGAAATAGATCATGGAGGCATCCGCATAAAAACTGGGATACTTTTCCATGAGCATCAACGTCTCATAGGACCATTGACAGCCCAAGTGAGCAACAATGAGCTTGAGACCGGGAAAAAGGAGCCCGATCTCATCCAAAAGGGTCGGCCTTTGGAATTCCAGCATCGCTCTCGCCGTCGTCGTGTAACCCATGTGGACGGTGATGGGGATATCGAGCGCGAGACATCTTTCATAGATGGGGAAGAGCCGGGGGTCGTTGGGCGCAACTTCGTTGTAGGCCGGAAAGATCTTGATTCCCTTCAAGGCGAGATCTTTCACCGCGTGGTCAATTTCTTCGACGGCCTTGAGGCCTCCAATCGGATCGACCACGTGGAACCCGATAAAGCGGTTTTGATACCGCGAGACGATGTCTGCCACGTACTCGGCGGTCGTGGAGCATTCTAAGTGGGTGATCGCCAACCCAAAAATGACCGCCATGTCGATGCCGGTCTTGTCCATGTATTCGACATAGCGGTCGGGATCGATGTGAAAATCCTCAGGACGCCATTTCCGGCTGGGATCCATCCAGTAATCCCACCTGCCGAACTGGGGCATGAGAGAGTCCACCATCTTCTTGCTCCAAACACCCCCGTAGTCGCCGATGTGGGAATGGCTGTCAATGATCATTTTTCACCCTCCTGTGGAAGCCTGAACGCCAATGAATCCAATCGCGAATTCTGCATTCTAACATTGGGCGATTATCCGGGTTAAATGTAGTCTTTTTCTTCGCGGGACATGGGGTCACTCGCGCCCTGCCTGGTGGGGGAGAAATAGGCTACCTCATCCCCGTGGAAGGCGATATGAGCCGGCTTCGACCGGCTTCCCCATGAGTCAGGTGTGGGACATGGCCCGCCGCGCCGCAGACGCTCGCGATCATCGACCGGACGGCGCCGCAGGTCAGGCGGGCCTCCTCGGCGGCGATGTCCGGCAGATCATCTTCCAGTTGGTCGAGGGGGCTGTATCCAGGGAGGTGTTCGCCCTCATTTTGGTGCGGATCGACCGATTACGGCTGGTGCCTGTCTAGTCTTTCGCGGAGCATTCCCCGTAGGCGGAAGGGGGATTTTTTTTGGGAATTATGTAGGAAAGTGCCGAAAAGCACTGGGGCGCTGACCACAAGATGTAGTGGACAGAAACATTCTTTGGGGATATATCTCACTACACGCCCAGAGCACAGGGGCGTGTAGTGAGATAGGCAACATATTGAAGAGAATCGACACCCTTCAGTGTGTTCCCTCTCATAAAATTTGTCAAGGGCGAATTTTCTGTATTTGCGCCCAAAAACATGAAAGGGAATAAACAGATGCATCAAAAAATCGGTTTTTGCCACGTATATCCAAAGAAAGAAGAAATTAAAAATCATCCCTTGGACGCATTTGCAGTGTTCATCGCTAACCTGATTCAGTTATACAAAATACTTCTGGAAAGAATACGGTTAGCGTTTGAGGCTATCCCTTCGGTTGCCGCGATAGGGACTTCAATATAGACGCAAGGGGACGGATTTTCACCCCCCTACATCTTGTGGTCTGGCCTTCCAGGTCTGAAATCTCACATGCAGTGGCTGGTTGGGTCAAGGGCATAATCGCCGAGCTATTGGGTCTCGGTTGAGTTGTCTTTCAACGACTCATCCCTTCGATTCCCGAACCAGTAGCCGATACACATCACGGCTGTTGCCCCTATCGTGAAAAAGGACTTTTCGGCGAAACGAATCCCTTCCTCATTTCCAGCCAGCAAAAGGTATGCAATCATAAGCGCACCACCACCAAAATAGAATAAAGCGGCCCACAGTGTTATTTTCACGCGTACATTCTCCGGCATTAGTTTCACGGCGATCCCCTCCCATTTGACACAAAACCACGAAAGGGGTACTCTGATTTAAGGACGGTCCATCACAGAGTCACCCTGTAGCTTGAACGCCTAGAGCCCTCACTCTGGGCGTTCGCATTTTACCCCAAAAAGCACTTGACATCTTCGGCACTCTGTTGTATATTCTCCTTATACAACATGAGGAGAACCGACGTGACAAAGAAGAAAGCCCCAGGAAAAGCCTACCGCAAGGGTATCACACTCATCGAGATCATGCGGCAATTCCCGGACGATGCGACCGCCGAAGCGTGGTTCATCAAGAAGCGCTGGCCAAATGGGGTCGCCTGCCCGCATTGTGGTTCGATGAACGTCCAGGCGGGTACGAAACATAAGACGATGCCGTTTCGATGCCGTGAAAAGGAATGCGCGAAGCGATTCAGCGCCAAGACCGGGACGGTCATGGAAGGCTCGAAGATCGGGATGCAGAAGTGGATGATCGGAACCTATCTGCTTTCTACCAACCTCAAGAGCGTGTCCAGCATGAAGCTGAGCCGCGACCTCGGAATCAATCAGAGAAGCGCGTGGTTCATGGCCCATCGGCTCCGTGCGGCCATATCGGTGAAGGACCGCCCATATTCCGGCCCGGTGGAAGTGGATGAATCGTATTTCGGCGGAAAATTCCGCAATACCACGAAGGCCAAGAAGAAGAAACTCAAAGGCAGGGGCTCTGTCGGCAAGACGGCGGTTGTGGGCGCAAAGGACCGGGCAACGAATCGCGTCTCGGCCAAGGTGGTCCACAATACCGTCAAAGACACTCTCCACGGATTCGTTGATGAGCACGCGGCTCCAGGAGCCACCGTTTACACGGACGAGGCAACCGCCTACGAAAGCCTCCCCTTCAATCATTCCAGCGTGAAGCACTCTATCTCGGAATACGTGAGGGGCGACGTACACACCAATGGTATCGAATCTCTTTGGGCGACGATGAAACGCGCCCACAAGGGCACGTTTCACAAGATCTCGCCAAAGCACCTGGACCGTTACGTCCAGGAATTCGCCGGACGGCACAACCTCCGGGAACGTGACACCATCGACATCATGGGCGAGATCGTCAACGGCATGGACGGGAAACGGCTCAAGTACACGCAACTCATCGCCGACAACGGGCTTGACTCCATGGCGCGGAGGGCGTGAAGATGTGTCCGACCGCTACGCATTAAGCGACGCCACCCGAAAGGAGCCAAGACCATGACCGACAAGCCGAAACCCGTAGAGGTTGAAATGGTCGAGTCGTCCTACCAGCCCACAAAGGCAGAGTTGGAGGATGATCTTCGGGTTGACGTTGGGGTTGAGGAAGCGGTTGATGCTTTGGCTCAGAATGTTACGGTTCGACATATTCCGAGCCCGAAGAAGGATTGACCGGATCCATACAGCAACGCTTGACCTTCCGGGATAATCTTGACAGGGCTTTAAATTCAACCTAATGTACGGGTGAATTGATGTGTCCATGGAGGGAAGGCCAGGGCCGAAAAACTCACGGCTGATGAGCGTTCGGAAATCGCGCGGAAGGCTACTGGTAAGCGGTGGAGCTCGAACCCATGACCGATCCAAAGAAACCAGAGAATGGCGAGCCCATTAGCAACGTGAAGCTCAACTTGCTCCCGACAACTGATGGCACTCCGCAATTTTACGTGAATTACATAGGGGTTGCATCGTCCATAAATGACTTTTCGATGTCAGGCGTCAGGGTTCCTCCAAAGATTCGACCTGAACAGATAAACAAGGACAACACCTTAGACTTGGAGCCTGATTTCGAAATAACAATCCCTGTAACGATTATACAGGGACTCATTGACGCTCTTGTCAGGCAGCGGGACTCCTACGCTAGTGTTTTTGGCACTCCATGGGAGCGAAAGGGGATAGACCCATGAATAATGCGGCACATGAATATTTGCCAACGTACTCAACCAGCCGGGATAGTCATACCTCGACTATTGACAGCTCTCAAGAAATGGTTCATGTGGATGTCACCATGAGGCCATCCAGCAAATTGGCCATCCCAGATGATAGCAGCGTCGAAAATGCTGTATACGCTCATATCCAAGCAGTCCGAAGCCTTGGTAAGTCCAGAACCAATTCTGTCGAAATCGCTCGGGCGCTTGAACTGAGCTTTCTGGATGTCGATCGGGCTTTAAGCCGCCTAGAAGACAAAGGCGTTAGGGAAATTCCAGCGTGAAGAAAATAGCACTTCGTATCCCGGTGAAAAAAGTGAACGGGATTGAGTGGGGTGTATTCTATAAACACGGCGCTGGCCACGAGTTAGTCACAACTCGTCCAAAGATATCTGAGAGCAATATCTCTTTTGCGGGTGAACACAGAATGCGCCGAGTGAAAATCAAGGATTCTTTCTACTGGCGCCTTCCTGAGGGAAGAGAGATAGATATTAGTGATGTCACTCCTGCAAACCCGCCGCCACGACGCTGATATTGTGGTGGCGATTTCTCCCCTTCGGCACTTTCCTACATAATTCCCTTTTTTTTCTCACCGGTTGAATCGTCGGGAAGGATGAACGAAGGGCGGGACTCCGCGTTTTGGGCATGGCGGCTGGCGATCAGCGCCCAGTTGGGGGGTTCGAGAAGCTCTTGACCGGTTCACCGGAAGGGGGTGAAATGGGTTTTACCGGCAAAGAGGACTGGGGAGGTCTTCCGTTCAGAGGAAAATGGGAAATTCCGGAAAAGGGGACAACGCGATGAGAGAGGGCGCTCTGGGGCCCATTTTGGGTAAGTACTGGCATCCCGGGATGCTTTCTCACGAGTTGGGTGAGCGGCCGGTTTCCGTTCGCCTGTTGGATGAGCGTCTGGCGGTCTTCCGGGTGGGAGGCCAGGTCCGGGCGTTTTCCGACCTTTGCATCCATCGGGGAACTCCCATTTCCCTTGGTTGGGTCGAGGGAGAAACGATCGTCTGCGCGTACCATGGCTGGGCCTACAATGCCCAAGGGAAGTGCGTCCGAATTCCCTCGGTCCCGGCGGAACATCCAATTCCCAAAAAGGCGTGTCTCACCACCTTCCCAGCGCAGGAAAGGTATGGCCTGGTCTGGGTCTGCCTGTCCGAGGAACCCATTGCCCCAATAGCGGAGTTTCCGGAGTCTGAGGATCCCGATTACCGGATCTTCTACCTGCAGCGCAAACACTGGAATGCCGGGTAGTGGCGGGGCAGTGCGTTTGTGATATGCTACGATAAGCTGTCACGTGTATTGCCTGTATCTCCCACAGGCACAACAACGGAGATTAGGAAGCGCGATTCAAAGAGACTCTGACGGCTTGATCGATGACTGGAATACACCTTAAACGGAGCTGCCGGACTGGCCAAGACGATGCCCAAGACCACTGAAACTGCATTCAATTGGACCGCCCCTGGGTTATTGGACACTCGGGTGAGGGTATTCGACCTCATGCGGCCTCCGCAACTTGAGCGAGTTTTTCCTGCCTTGCCTGGGCCGGCGTTCGGTAGCCGTAGCCCTCGAGAATCCAATGATGGTTGTACAGGTTCTTGAACTCAAGCAGCGCCCACCGCAGTTCCTCTACGGTGGCGAAAGAGCGCACCCACAGGAGATTCTCCTTCAAGATGCGGATGAACCACTCACAGTAGCCATTTCCCTCGGGCGCCCGCACGAAGCTGGGCGAACTGGTCATGCCCAGGTAGGCGATCTCCCGCTGAAAGTCATCGGACAGATAGGCGGGGCCGTGGTCGTGACGAACTTTAAGCCCCTCGGCGACGTCCGCCTCCAAGCCGGCGAAGCGCTCGGCGACCCCCTGCCGGATCGGCTCCAGGGCCTCGAAGCGGTTGCCGCTCTTGGCCGCATGGATCCCCACGCAGTCCACCGAGCAGTGATCCACCGCCACGAACACCGAGGCCATCCCCTCCTCGGTGGTCACCGTCGTCGTCATGTGCGTGCCCCACATTCGGTCGGGCCGCTCGGTGCGGATGGTCCCGTTGTGGGCCTTGGGACCTCGGGGTTTGCCCACCCGGTGAGGGGCCTGAAGCCCCGCCTCCCGCATCAGGCGACGCACCCGCTCCTTGCTGGTGCGGATGCCCGCGAAGCGCAGCCTCGCCCACACCTTGCGGTAGCCCTCGCCATGGAAGGGAGAGTCCTCCAGGACCTGCCGGATGTGGCCGAGGAGTTCCGCATCGGTGCACGGGCCCACAGGGCCGCGCTTATTGGGCGTGGGGCGTTCATGAACGGGGACCGCCTCTCGCCGCCGTTGCGCGTAGACCGTGGAGCGCGCCAAGCCCCAAAGGGCGCACACCCGCTTCAGGCCGTAGGCTCTGCCCGTGGAGGTGAAGCGGGCCTGACTCATCGCCTCCACCTCCTGCCGGCTAAAGGGCGGCCGGCCTCCAGGCGGTCGATCTTCTCCCGCAGGACCTCGCCCTCCATCGTGAGTTCGCCCACCTTGGCCTTGAGCCGGGCGTTCTCCTCGTCCCGCTCATCCGCCGGGCGGGCTTTGAGCGCCGCCTCGCCCCCGCGAAGGAACGCCTCGCGCCAGGCGGAAAGCCGAGCCGCTGTCGTGCCCAACTCGCGGCAGAGCGTCTCCAGGCTCTCGCCCCGCAAAAGACGCAGGACCGCCTCCCGCTTGCGCTGGCAGGAGAACCGACCCCGCTCACTGCGATGCCCTGGGGCCTTGGCTCCGTTCGCCCTGCGGGCGCCCTCCGCCAAAGCCCCCTCTTGCTTTTGTTCGTTCATCGCGACACCCCTTTCTCCATGAATCATGGATCAATCGAGTGTCCAACAAAACCCTAGAGCGGGGGACAATACCCAACTGGCAAACGTGTTGCGGGGGAAACATCCGCGTTGGGTGGACCGGATCGGGGTGGAACAGACGAACGTCTTTAGCGAAAGGGCGGGACTGCAGCCTGACCTTATCGTCCGCCACCCGGGCGGCCTCCCGGTCGCCGTTGAGACAGAATACACGCCGGCTCACACCGTCGAGCAGGACGCCCGCGAACGTCTCGGAAAGACCTTGCGGGAAACGGGAGATAGCATCGAACAGGCCCTCGCCGTGCGCATTCCAGACGCTCTGGCCAACGTACGCCAGAACAAACTCGAAGAGGAAATCGCGAGAACTAGGCTGGCGTTCTGCATTTTCTCGGGAGATTCGGAAGACCCCGATCGATGGCCCAAAACCGGCTGGCTCGACGGCAGCGTGGATGATCTCACAGCATGTATCGAGCATGCCGCCCTGTCCGAAAACCGCATCGCCAGCGGTATGAAGATCCTCGAAGACGGGATCAACCAAGTCGCCGGTAAGCTGCGTGATGCCTGCGCCGATGCGCCAGACACGCTGGAGTCCATCGCCAGCGAGTTGCATCAGACGGACGGAGAGCAGACCTCGCGGATGGCGATGGCCATTCTCGCCAACGCTCTCACCTTCCACACCGCCATCGCCGGCGCCCATAGCATCGACACGCTCGACCAGCTACGCAACGCCAATGGGCGCCTCTCCAAGGGGAGAGTTCTGAAAGTCTGGCGACACATTCTCACGAACATCAACTACTGGCCGATCTTCAAGATCGCCTCGGACATCATCCTTCCAATCCGCAACGGCACGGCCCAGGAAATCCTGGACCGACTCTCCGTCGTCGCAGCCAAATTGGATGAGCTCGGGGCGACCAGCCAGCACGATCTTTGCGGACGTATGTTCCAGCGTCTGATCACGGACCGGAAGTTCCTTGCGACCTTCTACCCCGCATTTCCCATATGGATCATAAGTTTTGTCGGACCGAATGCCATTTTCTCGTGTAAGATCAAGGTGTTGGCCTCTCCCTGCCATCATCTTGCGAGGGGACCCAATGGGTGAAGCGAAGAAGGGGGCTTTGAAGATCCGTTTTGACCGTCGGCTGAGGCTTGAGTTTCACGGAACCAGAATCACTTCGGATGCGGGATTGCTGGCCTGCCGGGAGCTGGATGATGCGCTGGGTTTGACGGTGAGAGCGCCAGTGCAATTGCAAGAGATCCGTCATGGCCGGAACATCCAGCATGAGTTGGCGCCGCTATTGCGCCAGTCGGTCTATAGCCGCTTGGCAGGGTATGAAGACACCAACGATGCCGAGCGGTTGGCCCAGGACCCCGCGATGCAAGCCGTGGTCGGCCGCCGAGCGCTTGAGAAGCAGGCGGCGGGCGCCAACACCCTGAGCCGGTTCGAGACCGAGGTTCTCACCAGGGAGGAGAATCTCAAGGGGTTGAGCGAGCTGAACCGGGAGTGGGTGGACCGGGCCATGGCACACTCACCCCATCAGCGAATCATCCTGGACATGGACAGCTCGGAAAGCCCCGTCCATGGGGAGCAGGAAGGTACGGCCTACAACGGCCACTTTCGTTGCACCTGTTATCACCCTCTTTTTTGCTTTAACCAGTTTGGGGACTGCGAAGGGGCGATGTTGCGCCCCGGCAACGTGCACAGCGCCGATGGCTGGCGCGAGTTGCTTTCGCCCATCGCGGCCCGGTATGAGCGGGCGGGTGTTCGCCGTTACTTCCGAGCCGATGCCGCCTTTGCGCGCCCGGAGGTTTATGAGTGCCTGGAAGCGCACAGCTTCCATTACGCCATCCGCCTTCCCGCCAACGACGTGGTGCAGCGAGAGATCGACTTCCTCCTCACCCGCCCGGTCGGTCGCCCGCCCAAGAGACCCATCATCTTCTATTACGACTTCCGGTATCAGGCTGGAAGCTGGGACCGTTCCCGGCGGGTCGTGGCGAAGGTGGAATGGCACTCAGGCGAACTCTTCCCTCGCGTCGGATTCATTGTCACGAACCTGACGGCTCGACCCGAGGGGGTCGTGCACTTCTACAACCAGCGAGGCACAGCCGAGCAATGGATCAAGGAAGGCAAGTACGCCCTGAACTGGACACGCCTTTCCTGTCACCGGTTCGTGTGCAACCAGGTGCGGCTCCTTCTCTTCGTCCTGGCGTACAACCTGGGCAATTTCCTGCGCAGGCTAGCCTTGCCCAGGGGGCTCAAGCACTGGTCGCTGCGAAGCCTCCAGGTCAAGCTCATCAAAATGGGCGGGAGGATTGTGCGGCACGCCCGGCAGATCATCTTTCAATTGGCCGAAGTAGCGGTATCCAGGGAAGAGTTCGCCATCATCCTGGACCGAATCAACCGATTACGGCCGGTGCCGGTCTAACCTTGTGCAGAGGGTTCCCGGCAGCATGAGGTGATTGGTTAACGGGTTGAACCGCGAACAAAGGGGACCGAAGGGCGAGGGTCCGCCTTTTGGGGCAGTCGATGGCCGTCAGCACCTTGTTGCGGAGGGTTGGAAGGCTCTTGACAAACCCATCGGAAGGGGATCAACTGGTTTTCATCGGGAAAGGGGACCGGAAACCACCCAAGCAAGTTGATATGGGAAATTCCGGATTGAGGCACGAGGTCGGGTATCCCCCCCTCCTGGTTGTGAGAAACATACGGCTAAAGCGCAAAGTCAAGGTCTGACGCCATCCCAGACCCATCCCACACACTAATCGATGGTCTCCCGGCTCGCGCCCCGGACAAATCGCCATTGGCGGCCTTATCCGGCATTGATATCGTCCGGTCCTATCTCGAGCCCGAGTGGGCGCCGCCGGATCCGCCGTCCACAGTTGGCCGCATTCCACATATCCCGAATTTCTTTGAGCAGCAACGGCTTCACCAAAAGGACCCGTTCAGATTCTATTTACGAGACGCCCCAAGCGAAGACCGACTGATATCTGATATTTCCCATGAATGCGAACGCTTTCGGCATGGCAGTAGGGCTGTCCTCTTCAGTGCTTTGCACAAAAAGGACAATGCGCCGTCAGGTGGGCTATTGACCGTTCGGGCGTCCAGTGCCTCGTTGGCCGACGCAGTCGACGCTAGATATCCGATTAGGGTAGAACAGGGGCAAAGGTCAGGGGATTTCAAAGAACACATTGGGCAACGACTATTTTTCTTTCCGGAAGAAGTATGCGATGCAATTGCGACAGCACTCGAAGACTTTTAACGAGAACAGTGGAATGCCACGCACCCTCCGATGACGGGCACAGACTATCGCCTCTCCTCCAATGGGCAAGGCAAGGAAGCGAACTCCGCTTCTTGGTCGCATAAGTTGTCATCACCGAGATCAGGAACGACCATATTGAAAATCCACTTCTTAATCTATAACAGGCGTGGCCGGATATTCTGCAGGTCATAAATCACGTTCACACAAGGATGATCATGCGACGACCCACACCTTTCGACTCTTTGTCACTGATTCGCGATCTTTGACATTCTTTCGAGTCTCGATCACTGGATCGGGGACATCAACTCACGCATTGCCGCTGGCCGAAAGCGCCCGATCCCGCAAGTCCTTCGCCGACCCGCCCGGCAATTCCGGCGCGACTTCGGATATATTCCTGCTGATTTCCTCGACCTCGTCCCCTCGTCCGGCCCTCTCCATGTCGCGGGCCATGGCCTGGGCCGCGAACATGGCCGACCGAAGGAGCTGGATTTCATGCTCCGTGCGGGGCCACTGCCTGTGGTCGAGAGCCTCCATCGCGAGCTCGACCACGAGTTGGTTTGCCGACATCCCCCGCTCCTCCGCCTCTTTTTCGATCCTCTTCCATTGCCCGGGCGTGGCCCGAATGTTCTTTTGCAGTGTCTGAGCCATCCGTTCTGCCGATCCTTTTGTGAAGACTTCAGTCCATTTTGGTCCAGGAAACGACCGAAATGGTCCTTGCTCCTGGACACCGGACGCCCTCGTCCCGGACTGTGAAGGCCTCCGAATGATGCGACCTCATGAACCACCGAATTGGTAGCCATCATAGCGCAGCGCGGATCCGCGCGCGACCAGTCTGGTATCGGGCGTATGCCGCTTGAGATCTCACTCGAACTCCGGGCGCGATGCGCACTTGAATAAATGTAATAATATCAGTGAGATAGCGCCGCATACCCCCGAGCTACCAGATTGGTAGGACTTTTGCCGGCATCACGGAGTCGCCGCAGGTCGTTGATTGCGCACAGGAATGCAGGACAAGCGCGCGCAGGGAGTACACATGCAGCCTGCTGCGTCAGGTGTGAGAGTAAAAGCGCCGACCGGCGTCCGACAGACCAGAATGTGAGGAACGAGCGAAGAGGGGATCTCCGCGGGCGCGGGACGCGCGGGGGAGCCGCCGCGGCGATTGAGCGGGTGGCCGTGCGGAGCATGGTGCATGGAGCAGTGCGGGGCGGTGCGAGCAGTGGGGTTCGCACCGGTGCGGTGCGAAGAGCGGCGGGCGGTGCGGCAGCGGGCAACGCGGAAGAAGAACGGGCCGCGCCGCCGGGTGGCGACGCGACCCGCGAGGTCGTTCGGATCAGGCGGCGACGCACTGGACCGGGATACCGAGCTTGCGCGCCTTGTCGACCAGATTGTCGGTGATGCCGGAACCCGGGAACGCGATGACGCCCTTGGGGAGGAGATCGAGCAGTTCGTCATTGCGCCGGAATGGCGCCGCGCGTCCGTGTGCGTCCCAGTTGGGCTTGCAGACGATCTGATGGACGCCGTTGCGGTCCGCCCACTTGGCCGCGATCTTCTCGACGCCGGGGCCGCCGCCGTGGACCAGGACCACATCGTCGTACTTGGCCTTGAGCTTCTCGAGGGTGCGGATGATGGCGCCTGCGTCGCCGGCGTGCTTGCCGCCTGCCACCGCGACGAGCGTTCCCTGGGGCAGGAGCGCCTTGTTCTCGCGGTCCCTGCGGGCACGCTGGAAGTCTCGGGCGTCGATCATGGCCGAAGTGAGCTTGCCGGTCTGGGAGGTGTGGGACCCGCGCCGGGGCCGCCAGAGGTCTCCGGTCTCGACCCGGTAGGCCTCGGCCGCTGCATCTCTGAGTTGCTCGAAGGCGTCTCGCCGGTCCGTGAGGTTCTTGGTTCGGTCGGTGACGAGTTCGAGCTCTCGGGACCGGATCTCCGAGCCGTCCTGCTCTCGCTGGAGGTCGCGCATGTCGGGGAGGAGCCTGTCGGCCGCGCGGTCGAGGCGTTGGGTCTGGGCGTCGAGCATGTTGACGAAGCCCCAGAGCAGGCTCTCGCGCTCGTCGGCGAGTTGCGTTCCGTCGGGGGCGACGCCGTGTGCCATGATGCGGAAGGCTTCCGTGACGGCGGAGAGGGCGTTCTCCGGGTCCCAGACCTCCCGGTTGTCGAATTCGTCGCGCTCTGGAGTCGCGCCGAAGAGAGCCGCCTGCTCGCAGACGGTGGCGGTGACGGACTGGTTCTGTTCTGAGATGTTGTCGATATCGTGCATGATGCTCTCCTTATGGATTGAGTGTAGAGAACCGTTATGGTTCGTTGTGCGGAGAGAGTCTCCGAACGTGATGGTTGAGTGGCCCACGCGCGCGCTGCAAAGCCACCGTAGCCTTGCGAGCCAGGGCCGGAACGAAGAGGAGGACCCCGCCGGAGGCGGGGTTGGCGCAGCGAGCACGTGTGGGACAATGGGCCATCACGTCGAGAGGGATATTGTTTGTCACTGTCCCGGACGCCCTGTGCGGTTCCGGGATTGAGACCCGGGTCTCGGGCGCCGGCCCGGCAAGCGTAGCGCGCAGCGAGCGCCAGCGAGCGGAGGCGATAGGGATAGAAGCGCAAATCGGAGCGGAGCGGAGATTGCAGCGGGGAGCCCGGCCCGAAGGGATCGCCCGAAGACGGCATGGCCCGTCACCGCAACGGACGCGTATCGACGAGTGGCTCCGCAACCTCGCAGGCGAGATTGCCATCGTGGTAGAGCCTCGACTCGTACGGGGCGATGCTCCTCAAGGTAACGGATTGCATTTCGGTTCTCCTTCCGTGTTGCAGATGCCCGGGGCCCTCTCTCTCCCTCCTCGCGGCGTTCGCCCCTCTCCCGCTTCACTCTCCCCTCCGTTCCGCCAGAACGGAGGCCGCCCATGCCGCGGCGCGGGCGAGGACCTGCCCATGGCAGGGCAGCGGCGCGCACCAGCAGGCCAGCGGCTTTCCGTGAGGGCGGCGAGTTCGTCGAGCCCGACCTCGGCGGCGCGAATGCGGCGCCAGAGATCGGCGCGATAGCGCGCGATCACTTCATCGCGCGGTCCGTCCGGGCCGATGCGGAACCGGTTTCCCCATTGAGAGAGGCGGTCGATCCGCACGGTCCCGCCGTGCTCCGCCTTGCCGTCGAGCGCCGCCCGCAGGGCGGGCGCATGCCTGAGATTGACGATGTGCGCCATGCTCTCTTCTCCTTTGGAGCCGTTCATCCCTCCCCCGCTCTTCCCTCCCTCTCTCCGACCCGCTGCGGCGCGGGGAACAGGGCGGCGAGCCGAAGGGCCAGGGCCCGGGGTCCGAGAGTAACGAGGTCGTCGTTGAAGTCGCCGTATTCGGAGACGATGACGTGGGCGGCGACGCCCGCCCGCGCGCAGCGCCGGGCGAGGCGTTGGGCGGCCCGCTCCCCCTCGGAATCGTTGTCGCGGGCGATGACGAGCCGTTTGAGCCCGCCAGGCGGCACGAAGGCGCCGAGGCTTCCGGCCGAGAGCGCGGCCGCCGAAATGACCCCGGGCGCCGCGGTGACTATCGACAGCACCGTCTCGATGCCTTCGCCGACGAGCAGCGAAGCGCCGTCGGCGGGCCTGCCGAAGCACACGGCGCGTCCGTGGATGCGGCCGAGCGCCTTGCGCGGGGCCGCGACGTCCGCCTTGGCGGGCAAGCGCGGATCGAGCCAGGTGCGCTGCACGCCGTGGATGGCGCCGTCGTCGCCGGTCACGGCGGCGACCAGCGCCGGAAAACGGTGCAGGGAAGAGCCTTCGCGATAGCGAAGCTCGGGATGGAAGCGCAATGCCGGGAACCGGCAGCGCGCGAGCCCGCGGGCGTGGAGGTAGGCTTCGGCATGGGTGCCGCCGATGGCGCGGCAACGCCGCCAGAGGCGGCGGGCCGCTTCTGTTGCGTCGTAGCCCTCGCCCGACGCCGGCGGAGCCGGCAGGGCGAGGAAGGCGCGGGCCTCGGCGAGCGCCGCGCGAAGCGTCGGCGCGCCCGAGCGATGCCGGACGAGATCGAGCAGGTCGCCGTGCTCTCCGGTGGCCGCGTCGGTCCACTTCCCGGGGACGCCGGGACCGTGCAGGCGGACGAAGAGCGTGCGGCCGCGAGCGCCTTCGAGATCGCCGGCGACCCAGTACCGGCCCTGCTTTTTGCCCTGGGGCAGGTAACGCCGGCAGACGGCCTCGGCGCACGCGCCGAGCGCGGCGGCGATGTCGGCGGCGGGCGATGCGGGACGGGACGATGGGGGCGGCATGACGGGCCTCCTCTGGATGAACGGGGAAGGCCCGATACCGGCCGGCCTCCGCCTCCGGCCGGCGCCGGAGGACGAAGCGCCGCGCGCAGCGCTGGCGCGAGGCCCGAACAGGCGCTGTCTCGGAACGGGCAGCAAGAAAAAGGGCCGACGCGCGAAGCGCCGGCCCAGGTAGAGAGAGGAAACGGAATGCGCGCTCAGAACGGGATGTCGTCGATGGGCGCTTCGGCGGACGGCGTCTCCGCCTCCGCGACCGGCGCGCCGTTGCCGTTGGGCTTGTCGAGGAACTGCACGCGCCCGCCCGGAACCAGCAGGATCTCGGTGGAGAACCGGTCGGAGTCCTCGTCGTCCTTCTTCCAGCGACGGGTCTGCAGCTTGCCCGCCACATAGACCAGCCGGCCCTTCGTCGCGTGCTTCTCGAACATGTCCACCAGCCCGGGCTGGAAGGTCACGACCCGGTGCCACTCGGTCTTGTCGACCCGGTCTCCGGTCTGCTTGTCGATGTAGCCCTCGTCGGTGGCGATCGACAGGTTGGCCACGCGTCCGCCGCTGGTGAGGTGGTTGACGGTGACGTCGGCGCCGAGGCGGCCGATCACTTCAGCGCGATTGAGTCCGAATGCCATGACGGTTCTCCTTCTGCGTGAGGGTGTGGAAGACAACGGGTGATGGAAGGGGGGAGAGCCTCTCTCTCCGGCCCCTTCGGTTCACCCTATGAAAGCTCCTCTCCTTCTCCGGTGTCGGCATGGACCGCTTCGGTGAGGATCCTGCGGATGGTGTGGGAATCGAGGCCGATCTCGGCGAGCAGTTCGTCATGGGTCGGGATGTCGGGTTCGAAGTCACGGTCGATCATGGGCTGGCCTCCTGTTCCGGGTTGCCGTTCCCGGCATCGGAACCGGGAGACCGTCTCCCTCTTCCCTGCCGGGCGTTCGCCCGGCCCTTGCCCGACTCGTCCTCTCCAAGGGGGGTCAACCGATGATGGTGTGGATGATGGGTCGGTCGCGGGATGTGAGTGCGCCCTACGGTCCGGAACCAGGACCGTGTCCTCAGTCGTCAGCGGTCAATGCAGTACGTTTATTCGCAGACGACGCCGTCGCGGTCGCGGTCTCTCATGAACGGATAGGCGGGGTGGCTGCGTGGGACCGGGGCGATGCGGTGCTGCCGCGCCTCCCGGCAGGTGATGCGACCGTCGCCGTTATCGTCCCACAAGCGCAACGGTTCGGGACCGCCGGGCAAAGGGGCCTTCGGCGACGGACCGGCAAAGAAGACCATCTCGGTGGAGGCGCAGCCCGAGAGCACCGGATCCAGCGCATCCGTCTCGCGACGGTCGATGGTGAGGCGGTACTTCGTCCGGACCGCGACCACGCGGCCGGCGAACCAGCAGCGGTTGACCCGGGGCAGCCATTCCCCGGCGTCAAGGCCGCACTTGCCTCCGGCGCCGCAGCGGTTCACCTCGGGCGCCGCCAGCGTCAGGTTGAGCAGGTCTGTTGCAAAACGACGGCGCGCCGCCGCGCTTTGCGCGCAGAGACCGCTGTCATGGGCCTCGGACGCGGCAACGATGTGTTCGATGTCGGTCCGGCGGGTATCGGAGAAGGTGCGTCCCGTATAGGGCCCGTACACACGCCCGCCCTGGGCGGCGACGATCCGGGCCTCGACCGAGGGCGGGTAGGGATAGTCGGAACGTCTGTAGGGCGCGCACCGGTGCTCGGGCGCGACGACGAGGCCACGCCAGGTCTCGGGCGTCCGGTCGAACGCCACGGCGGCTGCCATGATGATGGCGGCGCCCATGATCAGCGCCGTCATCGTCCGGAGGCCCGGTACGCGGGGTGTCTTCATGACCGTATTCTCCCGCTCCGGACCGTTCCGGACAACCGGCATCAGTGTCGTCTGCGGCCCTCCGGGCGCATGGCCCGTCGGGCCAGGACGGCCCAGGCCTCGCGGTCGAGGCCGAGTCGGGCATTGAGCATGTCACAGAGGCGCTCGGCGTCCTCGAGAGTGAGGGCGACCAGAGCGGTGGGGATGGTTCCGCTCATGCCGTCGATGACGAGCCGGATCTCCTGGGGCGCGTTCTCGGGGTCGTAGGCCGGGCAGAAGGCGTAGTTCGGGTTCTCCGGCAGGATGTGCGCGGTCATGTGTGGGTCTCCCGTGAGGGGTCGGCGGTGCGCCGGCGATGGAGACGTGCGGGTCCCCCCCGGCAGTACGAGTTCTGGACGACGCCGGGACGGCCATACGTATGCCGGCCGGCGGCACGTACCCATGGACGGCTCAGTCCGCGAGGGGCCGGTGTTCGAGCACGCGGGCGAGAACGGCGGCGTGGGACGCGAACACGCGGGAGCGCCAGGAGACGATCTCCACCGTGCATCCCAGGCGCTTGAGCGTGGCGATGTCGCCATCAGCGGGTCCCTCGATCTCGACGCGGTCGGCCCCCATGATGCGGCGGCGCGCGAGGCGCCAGCCGCCCGCGAGCGCAAAGGCCGCGCCGCGTGTCATGACAGCCTCCCAGGCCTGGTCCGCGGTCATGGCAGGGCCGCCCGCGAGTCCGAAGGCAATGCGCACGGCCCGGGCCTGCTCGGTATCGAGCACGTGTCCGATCATCTGCTCGCCAGCATCGGTGAAGAGCCGGCGCACCCGCATGGTCTCGACTCCGAGCCGGTCCCAGATCGGCAGGAGCAGCCCGGCAACGAGCCAGAAGCGGGATTCCGTATGGGTCGGCAGGCCGGCGATCTCCTCCTCCCAGCGGGAACGCCACTCCCCCTCCGAGGCCCTGCGCCAGTTCGAGGCCTCGAGCTCGGCCCTGGCCATGGCTTCCCGGGCCGTGGGCCGGAGGAGGCGCACCCGCTCCTGCACCCCGCCGTCGTCGAGCATCCTGGACGGCGCGGGCAGGACGGCGGCGGCGCGGTTGGAGCGAGCATTGACCATCAGCACCGGGCTGCCCTGGGATCCGGCCGATTGGGCGCCGATCTCCAGCGCGGCGTCGGCCGTGGTGGGCTCCAGCCGGTCGCGGCGGAGGATCTCGACGAGATCGGTCGCAGCCCCGGTCCCGGGGTGGGTGTAGAGGGTCTCGCGGCCGGCCTCAACGAGCGAGTCGGCGCGCAGGGTCTCCACGCCGATGTCGCAGGTCCCCGCCTCCATGGCCTGCTCGATATTGGACTCGATGCGGGACTCCAGTTCGGCGAAGAGCGCGTTCTGCTCGTCGATGGGGAGGGCCAGCAGGCGGTTCAGGAACTTGGGCATGGGTGGCAGCTCGTCCTTGAGGGTTCCCTCCCAGGTGAGGGTGAGGCCGGTGGCCTCCTCGAAGCGGTCGAGGGGCCAGCCGGGGATACTGCCCCGCCAGAGGGCCCCGTAGAACTGACGGAGCGCCGCCTTGGCGTAGAGGCTCTCCAGGTTATCGCTGGCGCGGAAGAGCGTTGCGTCGCCTCCGGCCATGGCGGTCTGTGAGTCCCTCTGGCCCCGGGTGATGGCGCCGAGGGAGTCCAGCCGGCGCGCGATGGTGGCGATGAATCTCCGCTCCCCCTTCACGTCCGTGGTCACGGGCCGGAACAGGGGTGCGGAGGCCTGGTGGGTCCTGTGGGTGCGGCCGAGCCCCTGGATGGCCTGATCGGCCCGCCAGCCCGGCTCCAGCAGGTAGTGGACGCGGCGGGCGTTGTTGGCCGAGGAGAGATCGGCGTGGTAGCTGCGCCCGGTGCCGCCGGCCATGGAGAAGACGAGTATCTTCTTCTTCCCGTCCATGAAGGCACTGGTCTCAACGAGGCTGGCGGAGGCGGGCCGGCTGCGCAGCGCCAGGCGCTCGCCCTGACCCTCCACGATCCTGAGCACCCGGCGGGACCGGCCGGTGACCTCGGCCACGGCGTCATGGCCGAAGTGGTGGAGGATCTGGTCGAGGGCCGACTGCACGGGCGGGAGCGACGCGAGCTTCTCGATCAGCGCGTCGCGTTTGGCGAGGGCCTCCCGGCAGAGCACGGGGTTGCCGTCGGTGTCGAACACGGGCCGGCTCATGAGGTTCCCGTCCTCGTCGGTGAAGGGCTCCTGGAGCTGCACCGGGAAGGCGTGCGCCAGAAAATCCAGAACCGACTCCCTGGGCGTCAGATCGATGCTGAGGTCGTCCCACTCGGATGGCGGGATCTCGGCGATGCGCCGTTCCATCAGGGCCTCTCCCGTGGACACGAGCTGGATCACGGCCGATTGGCCGGCGTCGAGATTGGCCTCGGCGGCGCGGATCAGGGACGGACACTTCATGGCGGTCAGCAGATGGCCGAAGAAACGCTGCTTGGCCCCCTCGAAGGCGGAGAGCGCCGCCGACTTGGCGTTCTTGTTCAACGTCGAGTCGCCCTCCATGATGCCGGTGGCCTTGAGCGCCTCCTGGAGGTTGGCGTGGATGACCTTGAAGGCGCCAGCATAGGCGTCGTAGATGCGCCGCTGCTCGGGCGTCAGCGGGTGCTCCAGGATGTCGACCTCGACGCCGTCATAGGCCAGGGCCCTGGCTTGATAGAGACCGAGGGCCTTCAGGTCCCGGGCGACCACCTCCATGGCGGCCACGCCGCCCAATTCCATGGCCGACACGAAATCCCCCCGGGTTTCGAAGGGCGTGTCCCCGGATCCCCAGAGGCCCAGCCGGCTGGCATAGGCGAGGCCGGGCACGGTGGTGGCCCCGGTGGCCGAGACATAGGCGATGCGCGCGTCGGGCAGCGCGTGCTGCAGACGCAGACCGGCGCGGCCCTGGGCCGAGGGCTTGACCTCGCCGCGCGCCCCCTTGGAGCCGGCCGCATTGGCCATGGCGTGGGACTCGTCGAAGACGATCACGCCGTCGAATGCGTGGCGGTCGCTCTCATCCGTTCCGCCGGCGAGCCAACCCACGATCTGCTCGAGCCGCGAGGCCTTGCCCTGGCGGGCCGGCGCGCGCAGCGCAGCATAGGTGCAGAACAGGATGCCGCTCTCATGCGGGATCCTGGCCCCCTGTCGGAGGTTGCCGAGGGAGATCACGTCGTCCTCGCGTCCGCCGATCGCGGTCCAGTCACGCCGTGCGTCCTCCAGCAGGTTGGCCGAGGCCGAGAGCCAGAGGGCGCGGCGCCGGCCGCGGAGCCGGTTATCGAGGATGACGGCGGCGACCTGGCGGCCCTTGCCGCATCCGGTGCCGTCGCCCAGCATCCAGCCGCGGCGGAACCGCACCGGCTCGGAGAGCGGCTCGTGGTCGTCGGTCATATCGAAACCGTCGTCCGAATTTGTGGCGCCGGTGTTGTCATTCTCCTCCGTGCAGCGATGAACCGTCTCCCACCCGGCGCCGATCCGGTAGCGGGCGGAAAGATGACATGAATGGGCATCGCCGGCGAGGACGACGCTCTCGAGCTGGGCGTCCGAAAGCAATCCGTCAATGACGAGATCTTCGGGCAGCATCGGCCGATAGGACGGGATGGGGTGCGGCACAGCGGCCATGGCCCCGGACTGCACCAGGGGCGTGGGATGCGCGGCGGCGCCTGGGGCATGCACGACCCCCGGCTTCCAGGGAGCATAGAGGCCGGCTGTGGTCTCGGAACCGGCGGGGGCATCACCGGAGACCGGGGCCGTGTCGTATACGAGCTCGGACACGGGCCCCCAGTCGTGCCGGCGGTCCCTCTCTTCGGCTGGCCGGCCGGCGGCCGTGGCTGTGGTCTTGCGCTCTTTCGCCTTGACCGGGGCTGTGTTGCCGAAGAGGTCGCGGACCGGGGCGGCGGAGGCTGGCGCCTCGGCGCTGTCGATGGCGAGGCGGGCGGGTACGCCCGCTATGACGGCTTCCAGGAGTTCCGCGGAGCTGTTTGCCCGGGCCGCGGGATCGATCGTGGCATTTTCGCGGTCCGCGCTCCGATCGATCACGGTCAGGCGGGTGTCGAAGGTGGTGCCGCGCCGCGCATAGGCCCGGCCGTGGATGGCCACGGAGAACACGGTGCGCGCCGGGGGATCGAGACCCTCGAAGGCGTCCGTCCAGGTGCTGTCTCCGGGCATGCAGCCCGCCGAGGTGATCCCGACGAGCCGGCCGCCAGGCGGCAGCATGGAGAAGGCCGAGCGCAGATGGCGGAGATCGGCGTCGTGGCGGATCCGGGTTACACCGGGCGAGGCGGAGAACGGCGGATTCATGAGGACGACGGCCGGCCGGACGCCGGGGAGGTGATCGGCGATGGCCTCGGCGTTGTGGCGGGTGACCGTCGCGTCGGGAAAAAGCCGCGAGAGAAGGCCGGCGCGGACCGCTGCGATCTCGTTCAGATGGAGCGCGCCTGCGGTCCGGTCTCCGAGCGCGCATTGGGCCATGACGGCGAGGATCCCGGTGCCGGCCGAGGGTTCCAGCACGACGTCGCCGGGCCGGATCGCCGCCGCCTGCAAGGCGGCGTAGGCGAGGCCGAGGGGCGTGGAGAACTGCTGGAGGCGGATCTGATCTTCCGACCGCTTCGTATGGGACGGCTCCAGGGCGGCGAGCTTTTGCAGCATGGCCAGCATGGCGGGGGGACCGCCGACCCCGGCCCGGCGGCGCATGGCCCGGCCGTAGCGCTGGAGGAACAGGACGACCGCCGCTTCGGCGGCCTCGTAGGCGTCCTTCCAGACCCAGGCGCCTTCCGCATCCGTAGCGCCGAAGGCGCGCGTCATGGCGTCCCTGAGCGTTGCCGCGTCGAGCACACGGCCGGCTGTCAGCACGGGCAACAGGGCCCGGGCCGCGGCGAAGAGCTGGGCCGCGGACATGGACGGGATAAACCGGGGGCGTGGGGCGCGCGGACGAGCGTTGGCAGGCTCGCCCTCCGCCGCCGTCAGGGCGTCGGGCATTGGGTTCTCCTCGGAAATCGTGGAAATCGCGGTGGGCCGGTGGCGGGGGAAACGCTCCCCCGGGCCTCACGGATCGCCCCGGCCAAGCCAGGCTCGTCTCATAGGGACGCAAGGCGGGTCGCCGCCGAATCCCGGTGTGGGCCGGCGGCGGGAAGCCAGGTCAGGCGCCGGCTGCCGCGTGGGTGCGGCGGTGCGCGGCGGCGTCGAGTTCGGGACCGTATTCGACGATATGGCCGGCGGCCCGGGCGGCTTCGGCGTAGATGGCGAGGCTGAAGTGCGGATCGAAATGCAGATCCCGCTCGATGCCGAGGCCGAACGGCCCCCGGAAGGCCGACAGTTCCTCCAGGCTGAAACTGCCCAGCTCAGGAAAGCCGAAGCCGAGATCCGCGAGTCCGAAAGCCACGGACGGCTGCTCGGGATCGAGTTCGGTCAAGAGCCAGGTGCCGGCGCCGCAGGGGTTGAAGAGTTTGACCACCGGGACATGGTCGGCCCCGCGGTCGGCGCCGTTGGCGAGCAGTTTTTCGCGCTGCTTTTTGGTGATGAGTTTCATGGAATATGTCTCCCGGAGATGAGGGACGAGGAAGCGGGGGCCGCCGCTGGATCCCGGTCTGAGCCGGTGGCGGGCAGCCAGGGTCAGGCGTCGAGGATGCGGACCCGGCCCCGGCCTTCGGTCACGGTGACGTCGGGTGTGCCGTCGGCACGGCGGCGGATGGTGACAAGCGGCTTGTTGGCGGGCGGATGCGGGGGATCGCAAAGCTCCGCCGTGACCGTGCCGGCATCGCCTGTGAAGCGGATGAGCACCCGTACGCCGGAGACCGCGATGCCGCCGTCCGGCCTGCCCGGATCGGTCAGCGTGATGACCGGCGGCTCACCGCGTTCGGTGAACCGGTCCGGAATCGGCCATGCCGCGTCCGGGTTCCGGGGATCGGCATCGGCACCCTCGCAAACGGCGTCTACGAAGGTGTCGCTGCAATGGCCGGGCGGGCGCCAGGCGTCATCGGCATTGGCGGTCTCGATGGCCTTGTCCAGCGCCTCCTCGAGGGTCTCCGCTTCCACGGTGACCGTATTGGCGAAGTGGGTCGAATTTCCGCACTGGACCGTGCAGGGCTTCTTCATCGCGCGGCCTCCTCGACGGGTTCGCCCAGCATCACCGTCACCTCCCGGCCGCGCACCGCGATATCGACGGCGCGGTCGCGGGGAACGAGCCACATGAGCTCGCGCCTAACCGCTTCGGCGATGGATGTCCGGCGCGCCTCCTCGTCACTGAAAAGCAGCCTGGTCGCGACGTGCAGGGCCTCCTCGTCGAACCGAATGCCCTGGGTCTCGTGACTGTCCGCGTCCGCATCGCCGGAGGGCGAGAAGAAGCCCGCACGCAGCAGGAGCGCGAGCTCTCCCGGATCGAGATCGCTGTCGGCGGTGACGAGCGAGATGGCGTCTCCGACCCAGGACCAGGCCTCGCCGGCGAAGGCGAGATCGGCTTTGATGTCGAGGATGCGTCCCGGTCCTTGCGCCGGCTGGACGGCGAGGCTCATCCGGATCGCCTCCGGTCTCGCCGGCAGGGGCGCCCCGGTGCGCTCCGGCAGCGGGAACGCGTGGAGGGGAGAGGTCTTGCCGTCCGCCGAGATCTCGGTGTGGATGTTCTCGATGCGGTCGAGCGCGTCGAACCAGCCGTAGCCGTCGAGGCGACGGTCGGTCTCGAACAGCCGGTCCGCGAAGCCGTTTCGCCTTGCCGCGCGCCAGAACGCCTGGGCTTCGGACGGCTCCGGATCGACCTGCATCACGAGGGCGTCGTTGGATACGGATGCGAGCCCGGGCCCCTCGCGCCAGTCGTCGATATCGGCGATGCAAGGCCGCCAGGGACGGAGTTGCGGGGCCGGTATGGGCAGTTCGATGCCGGCCGCTTGCGCGCGGGTCCAGTCCTTGAAGGCGATGCGCGGTACGGGGTCGGCCGCCTGCATAGCCCGGTAGATGGCGATGCGCGCGGCCTCGCGCACCTCCTTCAGGAACTCGGTCTCGACCGCCTCCTTCCGCGCCGGCAGCACCAGCTCGAGTTCGGGACAGCTCACGACCTCGGCGCGGACCGACCAGGCCTGGCCGCTGACGGGATCGACCGTGGGCAGACGCACCAACAGGGTCAGGCCGTGGAAGTTGAGGTCGGGCTCGTTGTAGCCGCGGTTGCGGCCTGCGAAGACGCCGAACACGAGGCCGCGCCAGGGCTCGGCATGGACGGCGCCGTCGAGGAAGGCCCGGCTGGGGACGGTCTCGCCCTCGAACGTCACCGCGAGCGGATAATTCCGGGCCGCATTCTCCACAGCGCGCCGGATCGTCTCGCGGTTCCCATTCGTCGTGAAGCTGACGGCGGTGCCGTGGGGCCAGGGCGCGCTGTCGTCGGGGATGATGGGCGCCTCCTCCTCCCCCAGGAAATGGGCGGGCGTGAGATCGACGCGCCAGCCCGGCCGGGCATGACCGTCCGGTGACCGGGGCCGCGAGAGGATCCGGCAGCCTTGGCGGGCATGGCTGGCGAATCCCATCCCGGCCGCGTCCTCGCGGCCGGCCAGGTCCGTGTCCCAGCCGGTCTCGCCGAAGCTGAGAAGAACGGCGGGATCGACGATGCCGGCCCCGTCGTCGGTGACCGTGATCGTCAGGGCGCCGGCCGTGTCGTCCGAGGGTGCGCCGTCCGGGGCGTCGATGGTGACGCAAACCCGGGTCGCCCCGGCCCTGCGGCAGTTCTGGAGCGTCTCGACCAGAGCGTCCGTGAGGTTTGCCGCAAACATGCGCGTTACGCGCTGAAGCGCGCCGCCATGGACCCGGGCCCGGATCCGGTCCGGGAGCGCGTCGGGCGTCGCGTCGGGGGTGTGGTTCATGGGGAGGTCTCCGTGAGATGCATCGAAACGAAGAGCGCCCCACCGGCAAGGGACCGGCGGGGCGCCGTAGTGGATGGGGATGCGCTTCCCCGGGCGGTTCAGGCCCGGCGCAGGAACTCCGGGATGTCGAGTCCGTCGCCGCTGTCGTGGCCGTTGACCCCTGGCGGGGTGAGGACGTTCTCCTCGGAGACGTCGATGCTGGGCCCGCCGGCGGCAGCTTCCGCCTCGGCAGGCTGCGGAACTGTATCCGGTTCGCCGGCCGGGGCGTCGTCGCCTTCAGCCACCGGCGGAACGTCCCCGGCCGTGTCCGGGTCGTCCATGGGCCCGGCATCGAAGGGCGCGAAGCCGGGCGGGGTCCATGCGAGCGCGGCGGCGTGCGCCGAGGCGGCGAGTCCGACGGGCGGGTCTCCGGCCGCGAAAGCCCCTTCCATCGTCTTGGCGAGATCCGCCTTCTTGTACTTCGACCGCGCCGAGGCCCAGGCAGGGCCCAGGGTCTCGCGCGCCACCGCGAGGATCCGGTCCTTGCGGATCCGGGACCAGAGCATGTCCGCGCTCGGCCGGACATGGGCCGCGAAGTCGATCTCGAGCCGGGCGGTCGTGGCTTCCAGCTCGGGCCGGGCGTCGGGCTCGAAGGCGAGCTGGCCCTTGACCGTGCGCGCGACCGCCGCCGCGAAGAGCGCCTGCTTCTCCGCCTGCGGAAGCGCCCGCAAGGCGGCGAAGGCCTCGCCGTCGGCCTCATGGTCCAGCCAGTCCAAGGAAAGGCCGGAGCGGTCGGCCAACATGGCCTCGCCCGGGCTCCAGCCGGCAAACTCCTCGTCATTCACGCGCATGGCCGGCCGGTCGGCGGTCTCCTTGACGGCGATGTCGAGGGCATTCGCGTGACAGCCCTCCGTGAACACGGCCCGGCCGAGTTGGAACACCATCAGGTCGAAGGCGGCCTCGAAGTCCCGGACCAGATGGACCTTGATCAGGGCCGTGCGGATCGTCCGCAGGTCGTCGGCGAGGCCGATGCCCACGCCGGCCTCCTCCCGGGCCTTGGCGCGCGGGTCGGCGGGCGTTGCGATGGGAGCGGTGATGGCCGGCGCATCCACGCGGCCGGATTCGGTTCCGACGCCGTGGTCGCCGGCCTCCTGAACGTCTCCGCCCTCGCCGGTGGTCTCCGGCATGTCCTCGGGCCTGACCAGGCCCTGGATGACCTCCAAGGTGCCGTCGCGGCCGACGGTCGCGATGCACCCGGCCATGCTCATGTCCTCGGGCCGGAAGGCGGCCCGTGCTTCCACGGCCGCGTGGATCTCATCCAGGCGCGTCTCGATGGCTTCGGCTTCCTCGACCTGTTCCTCGGTCCAGCCGTCGTCGTCCAGTTCGGCGAGCTCGTCATGGCGGGTGCGCAGGCGCTCCTGTTCGGCCTCTTCCTCGTCGGTGGGAACGCCCGGCTCGGGACGGATCCGGCCGAAACCCGCGGTAGCGCTCCAGGCGGCCTCCAGGGCCGCCTCGGCCCACTTCCAGCGCGTGGCCAGTTCGTCCGCCGCCGTCCGAAGCTTCTTCATGGCAAGCTCGTTCAGGAGCACCGGATCGTCGAACCAGATCCCGCGGTCGTCCTCTTGTGCGAAGAGGTCCCGCGTGATGGCCCCGTCTGCCGCCTCATAGGCCTCGATACCGACGAAACGGGCCACAGCCGACGCGGCGGACACCTGGTCCTCGGTCAGCATGCGCTTCACCTGCCAGGCCCCGGGCCGGCAGCCCTGGCTCTTCACCTGTTCCCAGACCGCCATCTGGCGGCCGTGGTCCATGGTGACCGCAAAGGCCTTGAGGGTCTCCAGGTCGATCTCCTCGGCCCGGTAGGCGTCGAGCAGTTCCGGGGCCGCATGGCCGAGCCGCAGACGCTGCTCGACCAGGCGCTCGGAGACGCCGAAGCGCGCGGCGATGGCGGACACGGTGAGCCCGGCCTGGGCGAGCCCGTGGAACGCGATCACCTGGTCCGCGGGGTGCATGGCGATACGGATGACGTTCTCGGCGAGCGAGAGTTCGCCGGCGCTCTCGGAGGCGCCGGTCATGCGGCAGGGCACGGGGTGGTCCTCATCAAGGACCCCCTCGCCGGCGAGGGCCTGCAGGGCGGCGAGCCGCCGGCCGCCGGCGATCACCGCATAGTGCCCGACGCCATCTTCGCCGGGACCTTGGGCCCGGGCGATCAGGTTCTCGAGCAGCCCGTGGGCCGCGATGGAGGCCTTGAGCTCGTTAAGCGCAGCCGGGTCGGCCGGGGTCTTGCGGACGTTCTCGGACGCGAGCTCCAGCTGGCTCAGCGGGATGGAACGGATGACCGGTTCGGTATGGGTCATGAAGATATCTCCTTAATGGATTGCATGGAAACGCCCGAAGGCCCCCTCGGGTCTTCCCGGGCTCACCCCGGCCGGCCCGGCTCGGACTCGCGGAGGCGTGCAGGCGGCGTCAGGGCGCCGTGAACGGCGCGGCTCATGAGCAACACTCTCGACACCGGGGTCGACGACGTTCGCGATAGCGAGCTCGGTCACGCGGCGTTCGGCATGGGGAAGCGAACGGGGAGGCTCCTTCAGGGCCGTTTCGTACGGCAGCCCCAGGCCAATCGACAGGCTGGCGCCCGGACGCCAGTCCGTGTCGGAAGCACGGCCCCGGCCATCGGGGCTGTACAGCCAGCCGAGGAAGCGGCCCGCGAGCCAGACGGCGACCTCGCGGCGACGCTCGCGGCGCCGCCACTTGACCGCGCCGAAGACGGGGAGCGGGGAAGGCCTCGGCAGACGCTGGCCGGCCGCGGCCTCATACATGCGAACCGCCTCGCCGAAGTCGGCGCCGGGGCCGTCTCGGCGGCGGCACAGATACTCCTGACCGGCGAGCAGGAGAAAGGCGTCGAGCCGGTCGCCGGGACCCGGATCGCGTTCGATCAGGATGCGGGCGGCGCGCCCGGTCGAGACGATATCGTGCGACATGACGGACTCCTCTGATGGGGGTTCGGATGTGCGCCGGGCGCTCTCACGCCGTCTTGATGTCGATGCGCTCGCCCCAGGGCTCGCGGTTCCACTCCCCGGGCCGCGGCCCCCAGTCGCACCACTATTTCGCGAACCGGCCTATGTGGCGTAATCAGGAATGCGTGGTGATATCTGATTGAAAAGGTTTCAGAAGTACGCCACTGGTGCCCCCAATTACGCGACATAGTAAAGGCTCCAACAATAACCCCTGAGGGGAAAGGAGCCTGCTATGAGGTATCCGATCAACGACCGATTTGTCTTGCAACGACGCCCAGTCGGGCCGCTGGTCCCGTGGCTGAGGGGACTTGCAGAAGCATTGAACGCCCGGAAGTATTCTCACGACACGATCCATCAACAGCTTCGACGGATAGTTCTCTTCAGCGAATGGCTTGAGCAGCAGCAAATCGAGCTGCCCAGCCTGTCGTCTGAAGACGTAACTCAATACTTGCGGACAAGGAGCCTGCGCTCTCAACAACTGAGCGCCCGGCCTTCTCTCAGGCATCTGATGGATTACTTGCGATGCGTGGGCGTGATCTCCCTGGAGGAGCCCGTCCGTCCCCCGACACCGGCTGAACGCTGTGTACAAGAGTACGCGCAGTATCTGCGCGAGCAGCGTGCTCTGGCCGACGGCACCATCGTGAATTACGCCATCCGAGCCCGCAATTTTCTCCAGCACCGGTTTGGTAACGGAGAGGTGATGCTGTCGCAGCTGAACGCTGGCGATCTGATTGCGTTTGTGCGCCATGAGACGGCCCGATTGACCAGCCGGGGGAGCATGAAGTCGGTGACCGGCTCGTTACGCGCTTTCCTGCGTTATGTGCATGCCCATGCCGCGAGAGGATGCCGGACCTGGCTCACCAGGTCCCGACCGTCGCCGGTTGGGCCATGACATCGGTGCCGCGAGGCATTGCAGCCGATCAGGTACAGAAGATGCTGACAAGCGTGGACCGCAGCACGCCCGTAGGACGCCGCGACTACGCTATTTTGCTGCTGCTCGCCCGGCTTGGACTGCGTGCCAGTGAGATCGCTTTCCTGACACTGAATGATGTCGACTGGAGGGCTGGAACACTGACTGTGACGCTCAAGGGCGGACGACGCAGTGTGTATCCCCTGGCCGAGGAAATCGGGAAAGTAATCGCCGATTACCTGCAGAATGGTCGACCGGAGAGCAACGATCGCCGGGTGTTTCTGCGGACCAGAGCTCCGTTTCGCGGGTTCCGAGGGGGCGGCAATATTGGTGATATGGTCAGATACCGTCTTGAGATTGCCGGCGTCGATTCACCGACCCGTGGGACGCATCAGTTCCGTCACGGCCTGGCCACACAGATGCTGCACGAGGGGGCTTCGCTCGGTGAGATCGGGGATGTTCTCGGGCACCGTCATCCCAATACCACCCGGATTTACTCCAAGGTGGATATCGGGGCCCTTCGCACTCTGGCCCTACCGTGGCCGGGAGGCGTCCAATGAACACGATCAGGGAAGCCGTTCACGAATATGTCGACCTGCGGCGCAGCCTGGGGTTCAAACTGGTCGATACCGAACAGAGATTGCTGCAATTCGCCACGTTCCTGGAAGAACAGCAGGCCGCCCACATCACCCAGGAACTGGCGCTTGCCTGGGCGCGGCAACCCGCGAATGTCCAACCGTCCAAATGGGCAGAGCTCCTGACCAATGTCCGGGCATTTGCGCGCTATCGTCAGGCCGCGGACCCACGTACCGAAATCCCGGCACCTGGGCTTCTTCCTTATCGGCCCAAACGGGCAAAACCGCACCTTTACTCGGACGAGGAGATACAGGCGCTGCTGAAAGCGGCACGCAATATGCCGTATCACGGGAAACGGCAAGCCTTGCTGCCCTGGACCTACTACTGCCTGATCGGCCTGTTGAGCGTCTCCGGTCTGCGTGTGGGGGAAGCGCGTGATCTTGCACTTCAGGATGTAGACCTCCAAACCGGATTGTTGACGGTGCGCGCTGCCAAACATGGCCGGACCCGCTTGGTTCCGCTGCATGAATCCACCTGCAGGGTGCTTGCCGACTATACCGACCGGCGCCGGCGCCATTGGATCGGCCGACCGGTCTCGCAGAACCTCTTTCTTTCGAGCACGGGGAAGCCACTCGAGGCTAGCCAGGTTAAACATACGTTCCGCAAACTGTCCCGCCATGTCGGTCTGCGGGGACCTGACGACAGGCGTGGACCACGGCTGCACGACTTCCGCCACACGCTGGCGGTGAGGACATTGGAGAACTGGTACCGGGAGGGTCAGGATCCGGACAGGATGCTGCCGATTCTGTCCACCTACCTGGGGCATGTGCGCGTTTCCGATACCTATCTGGTACCTCGAAAGCAGCCCCGGGCTGATGAAAGAAGCCATGAGACGGCTGGAGCGCCGCTGGGAGGGTCACTCATGAAGGGTGCAACATCGAGCAGCCTGCTTCCGCTGATGCAGCGGTTCTTCATCCAGCGACTGATACAACAGCACCAGGTGAGTCCCCACACCATCGAATCCTACCGGGGCTCGTTCAAGCTGTTCCTCAGGTTCGCGTCAAAGCGTCTCGGCCAGCCGCCTGAGCGGCTGCACTTCGAGCAGATCGATGCGCCATTGATAACCGCGTTCCTCGACGACCTGGAAACCAGCCGCAACGTCAGTATCCGAACCCGGAATCTGCGGCTCACGGCCATTCACTCGTTCTTCCGTTACGCCGCCTTCGAGTTGCCGACCCATGGGGCGCAGATCCAGTGGGTACTCGCCATCCCCGGCAAGCGCTTCACCCGCAAGCAGGTGGGCTTCCTCAACCGGGAGGAGGTCGATGCCCTGCTCGCGGCGCCGGATCGCGGCAGCTGGTCAGGACGGCGGGATCACGCCTTCATCCTGACCGCCGTGCAGACCGGGCTGCGGGTGTCGGAGATGACCGGACTCAAAAGGGAGGACCTGGTCATGGGAGCCGGTGCCCACCTGCGGGTGATCGGCAAGGGGCGCAAGGAACGCAGTACGCCCCTGGCGAAACCCACCTGTGGGGTGCTCAAAGCCTGGCTGCGGGAACCCCAGAGGGGTAATCGGGATGTGCTGTTTCCCAACTTCCGGGGGGAGCGGCTGACCATCCATGGTGTACAGCACCTACTCAAGAAACACCAGGCGACAGCGGCGAAGAAGTGCCCCTCGCTGAAAGATCGGCGGGTCACGGTTCATCTCCTGCGCCATACGGCGGCAATGGACCTGCTGCAGGCACGCGTTGACCGCTCAATCATCGCGTTGTGGCTCGGTCACGAATCCGTTGAAACCACCCAATTCTTGTTGGAGTTGACCCGTTTTTGTGGACACCTTCAGACTGTGCGGAGGAGGTGTTCAGATGCCGAAAACTCATTCACCCTACGCGCCGGAATACCGGCGCCAGATGGTTGAGCTGGTTCGCTCGGGCCGTACGCCCGGGGAGCTGGCCCGGGAGTTCGAGTGTTCCGCTTCGGCGATTCGCAACTGGGTGCGCCAGGCCGACCGCGACGAGGGCCGTCGTGAGGACGGTCTGACAAGCTCAGAGCTCGAGGAGCTACGGCGGCTTCGTCGGGAGAATCGTCAGCTTCGCGAAGAACGCGAGATACTGGCAAAAGCTACGGCTTGGTTCGCTCGGGAGACCGGCTCGGTCCGGGCGAAGTCTTCGAGCTCGTGAAGGCGAATCAGGCCTGCCATCGGGTGGCCACGATGTGCCGTCGGCTGGGTGTCTCCCCCAGCGGATACTACGCGTGGCGAAGCCGTGGGCGTTCTCTTCGTGCGAAGCGCGAGGAGGCGTTGCGTGGCACGATCCGGGCCATCCACGAGGTATCTGGTGGCACCTACGGGGCGCCTCGGGTCCATGCCGAGATGATGGCCGGCGGCTGCCGGGTGAGCCGCAATCGGGTGGCTCGTCTGATGCGCGAGGCAGGGTTGGCCGGGGTGAGCCGACGCCGAGGCATGCGCACTACGCGCGTGGACCAGAGCCATTGTGTGGTCCCGGACCGGGTCGAACGCCAGTTCCAGGCCGATGCGCCGGATCGGCTTTGGGTGGCCGACGTGACCTACGTGCCGACCTGGACGGGGTTCGTGTACCTGGCCATCGTGCTCGACGTGTTCAGCCGCCGGGTGGTGGGATGGTCCATGACCCACCATCTTCGCACCGAACTGGTGCTCGGGGCGCTGAACATGGCGTTGGGACAGCGCCGCCCCGACGGGGTCGTGCATCACTCCGACAGGGGATCTCAGTACACTTCGCTCGCCTTCGGCAAGCGGTGCCGGGAGATGGGGGTGGTTCCCTCGACCGGGTCGGCCGGGATTGCTTCGACAACGCCATGGCCGAGAGCTTCTTTGCCACGCTGGAGTGCGAGCTCATCGACCGGCGCTCGTTCCGTACCCAGGCCGAAGCGCGCATGGCGATCTTCCAATTCATCGAAGGCTGGTACAACCCACGCCGTCGTCATTCGGCCCTGGGTTACCTCAGCCCCAACGACTTCGAACGGTCCGCGGCGAAGGAAACGCCACGTGCAGTGCGCAACGCTCATCGTCCGGCTCGAGCCGTCCCCGGTGCTTCCCGGAGCAGCGAGCCAAAGGTCAAGACATACCCCCCGGGGGCACCCTATCTATCGGATAGGGAGAAGACTGTACGTCCACCGGCTGTCGCCCACCTCAGGGCTGGGGACGACAGCCCTAAACTGTCCACTGAAACGGGGTAACTCCAACCCCTGACCGATGCGGGGTTGGACAGCAACCACGAGTTCGGAATCGTGACAGAGGACCGTGTGGCTATCAATAGGTGTCTCGACTATTTCGATGCCCTGTGGAGCCAAGGAGGTCGTGATCTACAGCCCAAGGACATAGACGACTGGACCACAGAACTCACCGACCATCTCGCATCCGGTGCCCGCCCCAGGGGACCGAGGGCACTCCCGGACTACGGAGCCGATGCCGGCTTGATTGAACAGCCCCGGATTGCCGCATTGCCGCTCTTCACCGAAGCGAGGCAGGCGTTCGTGAAGTTTCACGGCACGAGCGAAAACCGCGCCCCGCTGTCCGGTACGACGCTTGGAGAACTAGAGGGCGTAGGCTGCCACTGGGCGCTTGCATATCCCGCTGGCAAGCGACCGAGAATTGTCAGAGACGGCGACCTCATGTTCATTGCTAGCCTTACCGAAGCTCCTCCCGACATCCGAGTCTTTGGACGGGCTATCGCTATGAGACATGAGGAAGGTCGGGACGATGCGACTCCGGTGGACATCGCGCGTCTCGAATGGAAGGAAAGGTGGCCTCACTATATTCGGGTCCACCACGCCGAATTTCTCAACGGCAAGCTGGCAAATGGCGTCTCGCTCAACGAGCTGATGGACACTTTGGGACCTGGCTCGTTTGCGTCCACGCAAGCAAACCTGTCGCGGGGTGTAGGCAATACCGATCCGCGCCACGCATTCCCTCGGCAGCCGGCCGTCAGACTCTCCCCGCAGGGGCGCACATGGCTCAACGAACGGCTGCAGGCGGCGCTTGATGCGCATGGCACGATCCCTCGAAGTGCGCTCGACACGCTCGACACGCTCGACTGGCCCGACCGTCCCGAGGGCTAGCCACGGCTGGGGGATGACCGGCGAGGCTGAGTGCCGCTATTACGGACGCGACTTCACGATGCGAGCGATGGCGCTGCTGCGCTCGCTGATCGCCGGCCCGCCGGCGCTGAACCGCCATGCGCTGTCGAAGGAGTTCTGCCGGCGCATCCGCTGGTTCAAGCCCGACGGCGGGCTCAAGGACATGATGGCCAGGGTGACCATGCTGGCCATGCACAACGACGGCCTCATCGCCCTGCCGCCGCCGAAGTGGCGGCAGAACCGGCCCGGGCCGATCGTCTTCGGGCCGGAGACCGAACCGCCGCTGACCCCGGCGCCGTCTACCCTCGACGAGGCCCGCCCGCTCGACCTGCGGCTCGTCGTCCGCGGCACCCGCGAGGGCAAGCGATGGAACGAGTTCGTCGCCCGCTACCACCGTCTCGGCTACAGGACCCTGGTCGGCGTCCAGATGCGCTACGCCGTCCACGACCGCAACGGTTGGCCGCTCGCCACGCTCGGCTTCAGCACCGCCGCGTGGAAGCTGGCCCCTCGAGACAGCTTCATCGGTTGGACGCCGCAACTGCGCGAGAAGAACCTCCCCCCTCGTGGTCGACAACCCGAGGTTCCTCATCCTGCCCTGGCTCAATATCCCCAACTTGGGCTCGCACATCCTCGCCATCGTCCGCCGGCGCCTGCCCGGGGACTGGACCGGGCGCTACGACACAACCCCCGTGCTCATCGAGACCTTCGTCCAGACACCGCGCTACACCGGCGCCGTCTACAGGGCATCGGGCTGGATCCATGTCGGAACCGCCCAGGGACGCGGACGCTACGACAGGCACACGAAACGCGCCCAACCGAAAAAGGACATCTGGCTTCGCCCCCTCAGAAAAAATTGGAAACGAACCCTCAACAGCTAAAGTCAGACCCCCCATCACGGCTTGGCCGAACGATCACCCGCCAGGGACTCGACTGGATGCGCGGACGTTGTATCGAATCCGCATTCATTTTGATTACGAACAGTAGAAGACAGGTTCCGAATAAAATCTGGAATAATGTATATTATCCAATAATATCAATATAATAATAAGGTTTCGTGACTGGAAAGAACGTCCTTACGGCTGTATCTTCATAGAAGATCGGTTTGATGATGATTTGATCGGGGAGATGCTGGCCTCCGATATAGGGGTCGTTGAAGAAGAGCTGGTCTCCGTCATCGATCCCCGGGTCCTCTTCATACCACTCGATGGCCTTCAGGATGAAGTCCCGCGCCCCGGTGCAGTGGATGAGGATCCCGGCCGCCGTCAGGATGGGGATCCCTTCCGAGGTGTAAAAGGAACACATCGTCTCCCCGCCCTCGACGACAACGGCGGAGCCGGAAACCATCTTGATGGCAATCCGTCCCTCCTCCAGGATGTTGAAGAGGCGATGCCGAAAGATCTCGTACCGAATGGGGTCCAGGGGCATGGTGATGAATCCCTCCCGCGGTCCCATGCGGGGAGGTCCCCTCCCCGCATGGGACTGACCATGGGGTTTACTGAAATTCTGTTGCCTTCACGGGCGCGCCGGATCCGTCAGCGGATCCGGATATCCCAAACGATGGGGTTATTTCCCTCCTCGAGCTGCGGGCAGTAGGGGTCCATCTCAAGAAGAGTTCCGCATCCGGGGCAAATAAACTCTTGATACACCACGAAGGCGTCCTCCCCCGACAGCACACGCCGCAGGGGAAGCGTGTCCGGCTTGCGCTCGATGTACAGGGCGTGCTCCTTGTAATTCTCATCCGCCCGGCAAAATCGGTGGCCACAGCGAATGCATCGGATCAGGCGCCCTTCTTCCGGGTCGTCCAGGATCTCCAAATACTCGTGGATGCGCACGGATACGCTCTCCTCATCCGTTCCAGGTCAGCTCGATGTTGCGGTACCGGTCGACCCGGCCCCGCATGGAAGGGATGATCAAAACCGTGGTGTGCGGGGCCTCGATTACGGCGGGGCCGTCCACCACGTTTCCCGGACGCAGATGGGCATAATCATAGACCACTGTTGAGAGAAACTTCTTTTCCCCCGTGAAAAAGACCTCCCGGTTCTCCTTCAGGGACGAGCGGGATGGCAGCGCTCGACCCCGGGGAAACGTGGCCAAGCCGGGTTTTGCGGTCCGGCCGATGGCGTCCACCTGGAAGGAGATCAGCTCTATCCCCGCCTCCTGGTAAGCCGATCCCTCTCCATAAACCTCTTCGTACTTCTTTTCAAACTCCGCCATGACGGCGCGGATGTCTTTGGCGGTGTAGCGCTTGGCCGGAACCGGGATGTCCAACTCGTTCAGTTGTCGGCGGTAGCGCATGAAGAAGAGCCTGCGGAAAAACACGTCTTTGCGCCTGAACCCCTCTTGCCGCATAACGGCGTAGAGCTCCTCCTCAAGCATCGACATCCGGTCGTTGAGGACACGGGGGTCCACCGGCAGGAGATAGCGGAAGGACCGCTGCGCCGTGTGCACGACGTCCGCGGTGGCCACGCCCAGGGAGGAGAAGACCGCCGAGGTGGGAAACACGTATATCCGCTCGACGCCCAGGTCCTTGGCGTATGCGGCCGCATGCACGGGCCCCGCCCCTCCGTACGCGTAGATCGCAAAATCCTCCGGCACCTGCCCGCTCGAGACCACTTGCTTGCGCATGAGGTCGGACATGTGCCCGTTGATGATGTCGTAAATACCCGCCGCCGCTTCCGTCAGTGTCATTCCCAAAGGCCCGGCCACCTTTTCCTGCAAGGCCTCTTCCGCGCGTTGCCGACTCAACTTCATCCGCCCCCCGAGAAAGTAATCAGGGTTCAGGATGCCGAGCAGCAGGTCCGCATCGGTCACCGTCGGTTCGGTTCCGCCGCGATCGTAGCAGGCCGGGCCGGGATCGGCCCCCGCGCTCCGGGGTCCCAGTCGCAGCCTGCCCGTGACGGGATCCACGGCGGCGATGGTCCCGCCCCCGGCGCCGATGGATTCGATTCCGATCATCGGCCACGAGATGTGGAACCTTTCCACGACGGGTTCCCGGAGGTAAGGCCAATAGCCGTCGATCAGCAACCCGACGTCGAAACTCGTCCCGCCCATGTCGGTGGTGATGACCTTCCGGTGTCCGAGGTGGTCGGCCGTGTACTTCGTGGCCATCATGCCTCCACTCGGACCCGATCCCAGCGTCCCGATGGGCACGAGGTTGTCCATCAGCACGACCCCCCCGTTGGCTTGCATGACAAGCAGCTTCCGGCGATATCCGCCGGAGCGGAGTCGGGCATCGAGAGAGCCTGTCCCATTCATAGTTGCAGGTTGAGAAAAAGAGGTGGCGGTTCACTCCTGCCGACTCGGTTAGAATCGGGTTGGCAAACATTCAAAGAGGAGGAACCGCCATGAGTGAAGCTTACCAGATCATCGAGAAGAAAGAGACCCAAAGGTTGGCCGCCTTTGTGGCGGAGCACGGGCAGGCGTTTTTTCCTCTGGTGTCGCTGGTGGAGCAGTCCCAACTGGCGGTGGAGGACCTGATGGACGTCATGGGCCGGGCGGGCCTGGAGGCCGTGCTTTTGCTGTCGGCCAAGGGCTTGACGGGCGCGCCGCATCCAGGCAAGCGGGGTGGCGAGGTCCGCCGGCACGGCAGCCAGGGGGGCCGGGTGACCCTGAAGGGGCGCAAGCTGAAGGTGAGAAAGCCGCGGCTTCGCCGCCGGGGCCAGGGTCGGGGCGGGGAGGTGGAGGTGCCGGCGTATGCGGCCATGCAGGCCGACCCCGGGCTGGGGGAGCGGATGCTGGATTTGCTGATGCGAGGGGTCTCGACGCGGAACTACGCGGCCGTTCTTCCCGAGCTGGCCGAGACGGTGGGGGTGTCGAAGTCGGCCGTGAGCCGGGAGAGCATCGAGGCGGCCGAGGCGGAGCTGCGGCGTCTTTGTGAGCGGCGTTTTGACGACATCGACCTCCTCATCCTCTACCTGGACGGTCTGCGCTTCGGCGCGCATCACGTCATCGTGGCCGTTGGGGTGGACACACGGGGCCAAAAGCACGTTCTGGGCCTGAGGTCGGGCGCCACCGAGAACGCCACGGTCGTGACGGCGCTTCTTGAGGAGTTGGTGGAGCGCGGCGTGCGGCCCGGGCGGCGTCGGCTTTTCGTCATCGACGGCTCGAGGGCGCTTCGTGCGGCGATTGACCGGGTGTACGGGGACGACAATCCGGTGCAGCGGTGCCGCAACCACAAGGTGAAGAACGTGATGGACCACCTGCCCGAGGAGTTGAAGGACCCGGTGAAGGCGACGATGAAGGCGGCCTGGCGGCTGGCGCCGAAGGAGGGGATTGCCCGTCTGCGCAAGCAGGCCCGGTGGCTTCAGATCGAGCATCCGGACGCGGCCGCCAGCCTTTTGGAGGGTCTGGAGGAGATCTTCACCGTCAACCGCTTGGCTCTTCCGCCCGGCCTTCGGCGCTGCCTGGTGAGCACGAACCTGATCGAGAGTCCCTGTTCGGGGGTGCGGATGCGCACCCGGCGCGTCGGCCGCTGGCGGGACGGGGCGATGGTGAAAAGGTGGGCCGCTTCCGCCTTCCTCGCCACCGAGAAGAACTTCCGTCGCCTGGACGGCTACCGGGACCTGTGGATCCTGAAGGCCGTTCTGGACGAGCCCCGCTTTGACACCCGAGAGGAGGTCGCATAAGGTGAACCACACACGGACCGCCGCCTCAAACCTTCAACTGAATTCGGGACACCCTCCATCGAGACCCTGGAGGTAACCTTCAACGGTCTTTCCCAGACTGGAGTTGAGAATGACTGTGTTGCTCCGGGCGTACTCCCGCACCACCGGGCAGATTTCGCTGCCCAGGGAAATGTACAGGTCGCGGTCGCCGTACAGTGTGATCGCCAGCTCCTTCAGCTTTCGCTCATGCTCCGGGTTGATGAAGCTGAAGAGGAAGTTCATCGCGAGAGCTTCGACGTTTTTCTCCTCGACCAGGAACCGGAGCGCCTCTTCCGCCTCCTCCAGGTTCATGGGGATGACGACCCGGCCTTGGAAATCGATTCGCTCGGTGACGCCCGCAATGAGGTCTTTGGGAACGAGAGGGTCGGGTTTCACCGCCGTGGCCTGGTGCTTGATCTCGTCCTCCATGAGGCCGGCCACCCGCCCGATCCCCCTCATGATTAAGGTGGTGTCCTCGAACCCGCGCGTGGTGATCAGGCCCACACGGCTGCCCTCCCGGGTGATGAGGGCGTTGGTGGCGATGGTGGAGCCGTGTTTGAACTGCCGGCACCGGCTCAGAAGTTGGCGAGGCGTGATCCCCATCTGTTCGCTCACGCGCTCGACGGCGTGAAGGACGCCCTCCGCGAAGTCGTGCGGGGTCGTGGGAGATTTTTCGACGCAGACCTCACCGTCGTCGGACATGACGGTGACATCGGTAAAGGTCCCCCCAGTGTCCGTTCCAATATGGTATGAGCGCCCTTTCGCCATCTGCGCTTCCGAACCTCCTCGGGGCATCAGTGATGTCCTTCTATACACTCGGTCAAGAGAAGCATTGCCCTTCAGTTCCTCGGGGCGTCCTGCGTGAATGATACAGCCCGTTTCCTGATTTTGCGGCGAGCACTACATATGGGCGTCAAATCATAGCCATCCCAAAAATAGAGGGCAACCCGTGCCGGACTTCGCGTTCGAAAACTGAGTCGATGGTGTGGCACGACCGCAGCGACATTTTTGCGAGAAATCCGGGCGAGATGGAAGGGCGCAGTGCCGTGCGCCCTAAAGGGGGGGTGGGTGCGGGTCCGCCGTCACGCTCCGATAAACAACACCGTCTCCTGTGATTCGGACCAGGGCGGTGGATTCTCTTTGAGAAAGGCAAGACGACAAATCGGCGTGAACTTTTGACGCATTGAGGCTCAGGACTGCTCTCGACATCAGGACGGATTGGGGTCAGGTCTTACATTCCAACATTTCCGGAATGGTCGCCGGCGGACGTGCATTACGGAAGATCGTTAGGCAATGACCTCCCGATCCAACGACCGCTATTCAATCGCCTCCTTCCCCTTCCGCAAAAGCTCCCGCAGTTTCGCCGGCTTGAGGGGAAGGAAATCATGGGGGTCAGGTCTCGAATGATCAGGTCACGACGAGGAACGCCCATTTACTCCCCTCCCGCCCTTCACGGATATTATCTCAAAGGAAGAGGCATCGCAAAACCCTTTGCGGCCTGACGTCACCGGTCAAAAACTGATCGCCACAAGAAAATTCAAGAAAAAATCCGCCGCCGCTTCGTTCAAGCCGGATCCTCCTGTCACCTCCATCGCGAGGTTGTCGTTGACCTCATAGCCGAGGCCCGCGTCCAGAGAGTGGGGGTCCGCTTCGCCCTCGCTGGCCACGCTTCCGAAATACTCGAAAAACCCGCTCAGCTTACCGGAAATTGGGAAACCAAGATTAAGGACCGTCGAATACTCGAAATAACGGTTCGACGCCGCGGAGCCGTTGGTCGGCAGGGCGAAGCCGATATTTGCGGTCAAGGACAGGTCATGGGGCAGCTTCCAGGCGGCCAGGTAGGTGAAGGATGGATCGACACCGTCGCTGGTGACTTCGTCGGCGCCGGTCGGGAAGTTCAGGACGATGAACCCCGCAGATTCGGGAACCCATCCGTCCCCGCGAATCGGGAGGCCGAACTTTCCCGCAAGGGTGAAATCACTTCCATGGGTCGTGGTCTTTCCACCGTCCGGATCGAGGACAATCCATCCCTTCCCCTCGGCTTGAATCTCAAGGTTGGGAAACAGACCGTATATGATCAACGGCTCCGGAAATGAGTACGTGTTCACTTTCTCCGCGTCGTTTGACTCCCTTTCAAAAGTAAATCCGAACTCCATCGCCACCTTTTCGGGTTCGAGAAGCCCAGGGCCTTCAATCTCCGAGGCATGGGACGTTAAAACCGGAGACCCGGCAAGAAGACAAGCCGCGACAAAGCCGATGAACAAGGGGTACTTGAGCTTCCTGTGGGGGCCCGCGTACCGTTTATCCATCCGTTTCTTCTCCTATTCGACGAAATCAAAAAGCGAAATCACCGTCAATCCCGTGTAAGGGACAGAGGGGTTTCGCATTCAAGTGCAGGGAGGTCCCGACCCTGGAGGAAAGCGCAACCGCCATATCCCAGAGGACCGATTTTCCATCATGTCCGGTCCTCTTTTGACACCAATAAATCCAATCTTACACTGATTTATCGTCATTTGTCAAAATTATTTTTTAAGCTAAGCAAAAAATATTCTAATCAGGAGGGAGAATATATTCAAACACTGTTGAAATTTTGGCGGCGGCCCTTTGCCGCGAAACCGAATAACGAGGTCGCCGGAACCGGTACGAAACGAGCCACCACTAACCCAACAAGGTTTTCAGAACATCCAGATAAATCCCCGCCCCGTCGATCACGTCCCGCACGCTCACCATCTCGGCGTCGGTGTGGGCGAGGCCCATGTCGCCGGGGCCTAGACAGATGGCCTGCCGGCCCCGCACATAGAAATATCCGGCGTCCAGCGCGGCGTTCATGTAATAAGGGTTCGACGCCCCGCGCCGCCCGGCGACCGCCTCATCCGCCGCCGAGGGCAGGGCCGAATCGGGCGAGACCTTGTTGGCGTACTGAAATTTTCCTACGCGGACCTCGACGCCAGCGGGCGACAGGTCGCCAAGGCCCTCCCGGATGGCGTCCACGGCGGGGCCGGGCTCCTCACCGGGGAGGAGCCTCCGGTCGAGCATCCCGGCCGCCCGGCGGGGGATGGTGTGGCTTGCCTTGGGGTGCGTCTCCGCCCCCGTGGCGACCAGCGTCACCGCGCCCAGCTCGGGGTCCGGCGGGGGAAGCTTCACGTCCTTCAACCGGCGGATGCAGGTCGCGAAGGCCTCCAGGGCGTTCACCCCCAACTCGGGCGTGCTGCTGTGGCAGGACTTTCCGGTGATCTCCACCGGGACATCCACCCGTCCCTTGTTTCCCAGACAGACTTCATTGTTCGTCCCCATAACGATGACGGCGTCCCCCGGGACGATCCCGGCCGAAGCCGCCTCATCAAAAAAATTCGTGACGGCCTCATGACTCCCCGTCTCGCCCGCCGTGTTGACCAGGAAGAGAAAAGAACGCTTCAAAGCGCCGGGTTTGTCCGAGACGAAGGCCCGGACCGCCTCGACGGCCGCGGCCAGGGCGCCGATCTGCTCGCACGTCCCCCTGCCCCACATGCAGGTCCCCCGCTGGCCGTGCTTTCCGCCATCCACCTCTTTGGGCGCGTAGGGGTCGGGCATGGATTCGGCGGGGAAGTTTCCCGCGTAAGCGCAAAGGATGAGGGGGGGCCGGGCGTCCTCCCCCCTGGCCGAAAGCCCCCAACCGACGCTGCCGGCCGAATCGCGGAAGACCTGATCGAAGGCGTCCTCCGGCAACTCCGGCCGGACGGCCTCCTGGATATAGGCCCGGACGCGATCCATCTCGGGCTGCGGGCTGGGAAAGGCGATGAGCCGCTTCAGCGTTTCGATGAGACGGCCTTCGTCGATGGATCGACTCAACACGAGCCTCTACGGAAAGGACGGAGCCTGGCGCCCAGTTTCAGAAATTCGCGGACTCTCGCGACACCCGCTCCGAGGGTGTAGCCCCAATCTGACGCGGCTGCACCACCAGCTTACGGATCACGCGTCGCCCCACAGGGGGGGCCGGTACAGAGCCCGGGCCCCTACATGGAAAAGCGCGTACGATGACTCATATGTAGAGGCGGGGCTCCGTACCCGTCCCAGAAGTGTCGGGGATTCCTCCGGGATTTTTGTCGAGCCGCTCGGTGCAGGACACTATTGATGCCATCCTCAATAGATTACACGCCGATGGCATAGCCGTACCGGCGGAAGTCCGCGCCGGCGAAAATCGCCCCGCTGTCCGGGTCGCGCATGACAACCTTGGCCGAGCCGAAAAGCAGCCTGCTCGCCTCGGCCGAGCCGAAGACATGCCCCATGGCCTCGAGCGCCCAGCGGACATCATCGCCGATTTCGGCTTCAAGCATCGGAATGCCCTCCCGGTCGATCGCCCAACGGGGGGCCTCGATGGCGGCTTGGACGTCCATGCCGAAATCCACCAGATTGAGCGCAATCTGCGTCAGCGTCACCGTCTGGGAGGCCGCTCCCGGCGTGCCGAAAGAGATGAGAGGGTTCCCGTCCTTCACGGCCATCGCCGGGCTGAGCGTATGCGCCGGCCGCTTGCCGGGCGCGAGCGCGTTGGGATGCCCCGTCTCCAGCGTGAAGCCGCAAAGCCGGTTGTTCATGAGGATGCCCGTCCCCTTCGGGACGAATCCGGAGCCGAAGGGATGAAAGACGCTCAGAATGTGGGAGACGGCGTTGCCCCGGTCGTCCATGACCGTGACGTAAGACGTCCCGCCCTTGGGCTCTCCCGCCGTCTTGCCGCCCGCCCGGGTCGGATCGATGCCGGCGCGCAGCTCCGCGGCGCACCCCTCGGACAAAAGCCGGTCCACGGGAAGGTCCGAGAAATCCGGGTCGGAGATGTGGGGGCGGCCGGAGGCGAAACAGACGCGCCGGGTCTCCATCAAATGGTGGAGAAGCCGCGCCGAGTTATGCCCCATCCCGGCCACGTCCAGGCCGTCCAACACCCGGAGCTGCATGAGCATCAGCATCCCCCATGAGTTGGGCGGGATTTGATGGAATGTCAGACCCCGATAGGGGACGCTGAGGGGCTCGACGACCCGGCAGGAATAGGCGGCGAAATCCTCTTCTGAGAAATATCCCCCGGCTTCGCGGATGCCCGCCGCCAGCTTTTTCGCGACAATCCCCTTGTAATACGCATCCCGGCCGCCTTCGGCGACGGCGCGCAGACAATCGGCCAGCTCAGGCTGTCGAATCAGCGTCCCGATCGCCGGAAGCTCACCCTCCGGCATAAAGGGGGAGGGGCCGACTCCGCCTTCGGCCAACACGCCCCCGTTTCTGCCGAGCCATTCGATGAACCTGGGATGGACCGGAAATCCCTCCTCGGCGAATTCAATCGCCGAGGCCAGGGCTTCGCCGAGCGTCCGTGTTCCGTGGTCGGCGAGGGCCCGGGCCCAGCCGTCCACCACCCCCGGAACGGTCGCGCATCGGGGGCCGTGGTCCAGGATGCCGTCCGGGTGCATCGCCCGGTCCGCGGCCGCCGGGGCCGGCCCGCAGGCGTTGATCCCGATGACACTCCCGGCCCGGCCGATGAGCATGAACCCGTCGCCGCCGATGCCGCACGCCTGGGGATGAACGACGGTCAGGACCGCCGCCGCCGCCACGGCCGCGTCGACGGCGTTTCCGCCTTCGGAGAGCATTCGCACACCGGCGGCGGCCGCCGCCGGGTCTCCGGCCGCCACGGCCCCGCGACGGCAGACAATCATGGGACGCATCGTCGACATGACGCGGCTCCCTCCCTATGGGTTCAATCCACCGGCAAGCCGACCCTCACCGGGTCGCGTGTTTCCGCATAAAATCCCGCAAAGCCTGATCCGCCGACTGCCAGAGATCGAAGGTCTCGAACGGGTTCCCTCCCTCCAGGGGGAAGGGATCGACGGCCTTGTCTCCATAGTCGACGATCATCTCCTGGGCCGCGCAGATGAAATAGTAGGCGTCCTCCCGCGTGACCGCCTGGTCCGGTTTCGAGACCTTCCTTTCCGCCACATTCGCGTCCACGGTTAGGCTTTTCAGGCGTTTTTCGAGCAGCGCATCCCGCCCCCAGGTGCGGACCATCCGCGAGACCATATCCACGATGTGCGCCCACTCCTTGGGGTCTTCCACCACCATGTAGGAAGCGGCCTCGAACCAGGTCTTCTGACGCTGCCGGCCCTCCGCCAGTTTTTCCTCCAGACCGGCCAAGGCGGCGTCGAGGTCCGCCTTCTCCCGGATCGCGATAAACGGCCGGCGAAGCTCCTGGAGCTTGGCCATCTCCTCCATCGCGGACAGGGCGAGAAACTGGGCGGAGGGATAAGATCCCCGCTCGAAAAGGGCGATGGCGTCCCCGGCCAGGCGCTGGGCGCTGCTCAGGGCGCCGCGGAGAAAATCCCTTAAAAAATCTTCCGTCTCCGCCGGAACCTTGTACATGGCCGATCTCCTTCCTGAATGTCTTCTCCGACCTTCGTCAACCCGCCCGGCCGGCAGCCATGTCAAACGTTTTGAACATGGGCAGGCCGTAAGATTTGCAGATCTGCTCGTACTTCCGGTCGCCGACCTCTTCGACGCGGCGCTGGATCTCCTCGGTGGTCGCATACTTTTCGAGCACCAGCCGCCCGTTGCGGATGTGAGAGCCCTCGTGAACGAGGATCTCATCCCGCATGAGCTGAGCGCTCCGAGGATCGAGAATCTCGATCATCCATTTCTGGGTCGCGATGAGGATCGTCTCACCGAATACCTGAAGCGAGGCGGCGATCTCCCATGGCGTCTGGAATTCGAACGTCAAGGCATACATCCCTACGTCCTGCTCCACCGGCTCGTACGCGCTCAGGTCACCGTTGGCCCCCAGCTCCTCCAATCGGTCCGAGAGCACCCGGCAGTGCAGGAACTCTTCGCAAAGCTGCCGGGTGATCAGGACTTTCAGGCTCACCTCGGAATCCGGGATCATGAGGAGCTGCTTCGCGGGAGGCAGAACGCCCAGGAAGTACTCCCGGTACATCTGGGACTTCAGCATCGCGATCGTCCGCGCCTCCGACAGGGGCGTGCGGTCATGGTACACCTTCTCCTCCATCATCCCGGCGAACTCATCCGCCCTTGCAATCATCTTCTTCGCGAATTCCGTGCTGTCCATGGCCATCGCCATGCCCTCCCCTGTTTCCCCCCGGAACGGCCGATGGAGCCGAAAGACCGATCCCGGCGCTGTTTTTCAAGCCGGAATCAGTGTAATCGAAAGTGTACTGACCGCGAATATGATTGTCCAATGGGGGCGCTTGCGGCTCCGCCCGCTCCGCAAGGGAAAAGGTGGATCCAACAGGGCCGAAAACAAATCGTTGCCCGGCTCGCCCCATTTTGGGCTAAACTATGGGCGTCCGAGACAGTTTTGGCGATCCCGGCGCAGGGAAACCAGGCCGGTCGGATTCGACAGGATCCGGGTCGAACACCATCGTCCACGCGCGCCCGCCGATAGAGGCGGGCCGGGAAAGAACCTCACGCAGAAGGAATTCAACAGCGATGACTTCTCCGCAATCCTTTCCGGAGATGTTCAGCCTGGAAGGCAAGATCGCCGTCGTGACCGGAGGCGCCCGGGGACTCGGTCTGGGCATGGCGACGGGCCTGGCCGAGGCGGGGGCGGAAGTGGTCCTGGCCGACCGGCTGAAAGAAGAAGGAACGAAAAGCGTCCAATCTCTGAGGGGGCAAGGCCACAAGGCCCATTTCCATGAGGTCGACGTCTCGGACCGGGAACAGGTCTTTTCCCTGATGAAGGAGGTCGCCGACACCCTCGGGGGCATCGACATCCTGATCAACAACGCCGGCGTCGGCAGCCGGACCCACGACGGCCCCCACTCCGCCGAGGACATGCCGCCCGAGCACTGGCGGACGCTGATGTCGATCAATCTGGACGGCGTCTTCTGGTGCAGCCAGGCGGTTTATCCCCACCTGAAGGCCCGCGGGGGGGGCGGCATCATCAACATCAGCTCGATCTGGGGCCTCGCGGCCGGGCCGAGCTTCCCGGTGGCGGCCTACGCCGCCTCGAAGGCCGGCGTGGCCAACCTGACCCGACAACTGGCCGTCGAGTGGGCGCGGGACGGAATCCGCGTGAACGCCATCGCCCCCGGCGTGTTCAAAACGGACCTCGGCGGGGCGGACGCCCCCCTGTGGGGGGAAGCGTTCCGGGACCACGTTTACGACCGCATGCCGCTCCGGCGAATCGGCCTGCCCGAGGAGCTCAAGGGCGCGGCCATCTTCCTGGCCTCGGAGGCTTCCGGCCTCGTCACGGGGCACATCCTGCCCGTGGACGGAGGCTGGCTGGCGTGGTAGGGCGACATAAAGCACATCCAAAAAAGCGCGCCGCCCCGAAATGCGGAATACTCCACCGTTCCCCTTCCGGCTGAAAAGCCGAAAATCACAAGTTATGGCTCAGATGATACCAAGACCAACCGATATATAAATTCGAGGGTGAATTCCGTTTTTTTCGTTCGCACTCAGGCTGGCAACCACGGAAGGCGACTTCAATGGAAGACCAAGAGCGAAGAACATCCCCCCGCATGTTGCTGGACGTTCCGATCAAGTTGGAGGGAAACAGCGTTTACCTCCGGGATGTCTCCATCAGCGGCGCCCAAATCGAGTGTGACCGGGTCCTGGAAATCGGCTCCAGGACCGACCTTTCACTCAACATACCGGCCGATTATCACCGATTTTTCGGTGAGAGAAAACAAATCGCCCTGCAAATGGACGTCAAGTGGTGCACTCCGCATCCGGAGATCCCGGACCTTTACCAGGCCGGCGGAGCGATCACGTCCATCGAGGATCAGTCGAAGCGGGACCTGTTCTCCTATCTGTCGTTCTTCTGCGGCCCGTTGGACGCGGCCGACCCCTCCGCCGCTGGAAACGGCCCGTCTCAGAAATCCCCGGTCTCGCTCCATGACGAGCGAATCAAGATCCTGGGCCAGCTTTCCGGCGGGATCGCGCATGATTTCAACAACCACTTGATGATCATCCTCGGCCGCCTCCAGATGCTGCGGATGAAGGATCCCCCCGCGGAACTGGACCGTCACGCCCTCAAGGCCGAAAAGGCCGCCGAGGACGCCGCCGAGCTTGTCAAGCGGCTCCAGGATTTCTCTCATCAAACGAGCCCTATTCCCATGGGACCCGTCCAACTGAACGCGGTGGTGGAAACCTCCCTGTCCACCGTGAAAACCTGGGCGGAGCGTCATTCGAAACTCTCGGAGGTCCCGTATGACTTTGTCATCGATTTTCAGCGGCCTCTCCTCTGCACGGGGATCGCGGTGGACTTGCAGACCGCCTTCATCTGTCTGCTCAAAAACGCGATGGAGGCCATGCCCGACGGCGGCGAGGTTCGCGTCACGACCCGCGCCGAAGGAGCCCAGGCATTCGTCGAGATCACCGACCAGGGGCCGGGCCTGGACCCGAGCGTTCGGGATCACGTCCTCGAACCCTTCGTGACAACCCGCAAGGGCCGCACCCGCGGTCTGGGTTTGACCATCGCCAAAGGGATCGTTCAGCGGCATTGCGGAAGACTGGAGATCGCCGACCGGGCGGAACGCGGCGTCCGATGCACCGTGTGTTTAGAAGCCCGCTCGGTTTCAGAACCGGATGCCCGAGTCCACGTTGAGGAGGCCATGACGGAAGTCTCAACATAAGAATCGGTCCTTTATTGAGGATGGCATAAATAATGTCCTACACGTGGCGGATCAGCGAAAGGTCCGGTGGATCACCCGACATTTCTGGGGCGGGTACGGAGCCCCGCCCCTACGCACAAGCTGGGTTTTTTCGATGTAGGGGCCGGTTCCCCGCCCCGGCCCGTCACACGCCCGCGGGGAACAGAATGTTGGGGTTCGCTCAATATACGCTCGTTGGGAAAATCGTTGAGATATAACCGGTTCATTCGACCTGTCCCGTTCGGACATTTCGTCTTGTGAGAAATCCAGGTTAGGCCCAGCCCATTTTGCGACCCGATCCCCCGCCGCCTTCCGAATCCTCGATAACCCTTGCCACGCCCGACCCAAGGGCTTATCTCTTGTGAGCAGACGCGCGGTCGGACCCGCGCCCCTTCCCTTCCGACAACGGAAAGGTTCTTTCATGCGAAAAAAGGCGCTTCTCGCGGCGGTGATCCTTGCGGTGTTCGGGTGGGCCATGCAGCCCGCTCCCGCCCGGGGAGTCGGCGCCGTTCCGGAAGTCCCGTGGGACATCCACGAGGAGACGCTCCCCAACGGGTTGAAAGTCCTCCTGCTGCGGGATTCGCGGGTCCCGGTCGTCACCTTCATGATTTGGTACCGCGTAGGCGCCCGAAACGAGCTGCCGGGCAAGACCGGGCTGGCCCACCTCCTCGAGCACATGATGTTCAAGGGCACAAAGCGCTTCGGCGCAAAAGCCTTTTCCAACATCGTTCAGCGCAACGGCGGCCGGCACAACGCGTTCACCAGCCAGGATTACACGGCCTACTTCGAGCGCATCGCCGCCGACCGGGTGGAAGTCGCCATCGAGCTCGAAGCCGACCGCATGAAGAACCTCCTGCTGGACCCCAAAGAGTTCCTGCTCGAGCGCAACGTCGTTCAGGAGGAGCGCACGCGCAGCGTGGATGACAATCCCACTTCCTTTCTATGGGAAAACCTCCGGGGGGCCGCTTACCAGGCGCACCCCTACGGCTCGCCGGTCATCGGCTGGGAAACCGACATCCAAAGGCTCACCCCCCATGAGGCGTGGCATTTTTACAAGGCGCACTACACTCCCCGCAACGCTTTCATCGTAGCGGTCGGCGACTTCGAGCCCGAGCCGATGATGGCGCTGATCCGCAAGCACTTCGGCCCCATTCCGGGCGGCCGCGCCGCGCCCCCCGTCACCGCCAAAGAGCCCCGACAGCGGGGCGAGCGCCGGATCCGGGTGAGGAAACCGGCCCGGCTTCCTTATATCGGCGCCGCCTTTCACGTTCCCACTTACCGGAACAGCGATGCCTACGCCCTGGATGTTCTGGGCGAGATCCTGGGGGGGAGCGGAAGCGCGCGTCTCGATCGGATCCTCCAGCGGGAAAACCAGCTCGTCCTTTCCGTGGGAGCGGGCTACCCGGGCATTTCCATCGACCCGGGGATGTTCACCGTTTATGCCCAGCCGGCTCCCGGCGTCCCGGTGAAACGGGTGGAAGCCGCCCTGTGGGAGCAGGTCGAGAGGATGAAGAAGACGCCTCCAACCCAAGCCGAGCTCCGGCGGGTGAAACGCCGGCTCGCGGCTGAATACGTCATCCGGCTGGATTCGCAGTTCTACCGCGCCATGGCCCTGGGACGGGCGGAGATCGCCGGGTCGTGGAAGTGGCTAACCGAGTACCTGCCGAAGATTGCCGCCGTCACCGCCAAGGACGTGATGCGCGCCGCCCAAAACCACTTGGTTAAGGAGAACCGCACCGTCGGAATTCTGGACCCGCTTCCGCTGGAGGGCCGCCGGCCCGCGGCGGGTCCGCGCGGAGGGGGGGGACACATTCAATGAAGCCGAAACGGAACTCCCCGCTCCTCCCGTCCCTCGCGGCGATTCTCACGGCGATCCTGCTCTGCGCCGGGTCCGTGGAAGCCCGGACGCGCGCCACGCGGACGGTCCTTCCCAACGGGATGATTCTCATCCACATCGAACAGCGGTCGCTGCCGCTGGTTACGGTTCGAATCACCTTCCGCGCGGGCGCCGCCGCCGAGCCGGCGGAGAAGGCGGGGCTGGCCAATCTCACCGCCCAACTCTTGTCCGAAGGGACGAAAAACCGAACCGGGACCGAACTGCTCGAGGCCATAGATGAATTGGGCGGACGGATCGGGTTCAGCGCGGGCCGGGACACGTCCAGCGGAGGGATAACAGTCCTCCGCTCCGACCTGGAAGAGGGTCTGCGTCTTTTCGCGGAAATGGCACTCCATCCTTCTTTTCCCGAAAAAGAGCTCCGCCGGACGGTGAAAGAGAACATCGGCCGAATCGAGCGGAGCAAGCAAGATCCCGCCTCCCTGGCCCGTGTGGCCTTCCGCAAAGCGCTTTACGGCTCCCACCCCTACGGGAGGAGGGTTGTCGGCGACGCGCCGACGCTGAGGTCGATCACGCGGGAGGACGTCGTCCGCTTCCACCGGGACTTCTACCGGCCGGGCGGGGCCATCGCCGTGGTCGTCGGAGACATCAGCCGGCCGGCGGCGGAAGCGCGGCTGAATCAGGCCTTTGCCGGATGGACGGGCTCGCCGCCCGAGGTCAAGACGTTTCCGGCTCCCAAGCTTCCGGAAAAGCGGAAGGTTGAGAAAATCCAAAGGGGGGTGGCCCAGGCGCGCGTGCTCTTCGGACATCCGGGCCCCCTTCGGGGAGATCCCGATTACTACGCCGTCCGGGTGATGAATTACATCCTCGGCGGGGGGGGGTTCGAGTCGAGGATCCTCAGAACCATCCGGGAGGAGCAGGGGCTAGCCTACAGCGCCTGGAGCTCCTTCTCCTATGGGCTCCAGGCGGGGGCCTTCCAGGCGGGTCTGGGAACCCGGAACGAGACCGCCAACCGGGCCTTGGACGCCCTGTTCCAACAAATCGAGCGGATGCGTGAGGAGCCCGTGACGGAGAAAGAGCTGGACGACGCCAAGGCCTTCATCACGGGAAGCTTCCCCCTCAGCCTGTCGGGCAACCGGAACCTCGTAACCTTTTACACCTCCGTCGAGCTCTACGGTCTCGGCCTGGACTTCGCCGAAAGATACCCGGGGCTGATTCGCGGCGTGACCCGGGCGGACGTTCTCCGCGTCGCGAAGAAACACCTCCATCCGCGCAAGGGCGTCCTGCTCATCCTTGCAGACAACGAAAAGGCCAAACTCAGGTATTAGCCGAAATCTCCACCGCCCCTCCGTGATTCATGTCCGACTTGGTGAAAGGGCCCGAGTCCGCGGTGGGTCTATTGACCCGGTGGAGTCCGTCGACCCGCCCCTCTTCCAGATTAACCGCAACCAGCGCCTCCCACTCCTCCGTTATCATGGCTGCGCGGACACGTAGCCTATTCCGTCCGAAGCCACCCATCGGCTGGTGTAGAGCAGAGAAGGCGGGCAAGATGCCCGCCCTACCTGCTGTTGAAAACACCGGGTTCCACCGTTCGGTTGGCCGGGCGTTTGGGTCGGATGACCCCTTGCCCGGCAGGAAAGGGCCATTCGGGTCTCGATATGTAAAACCATTTACGAGACACTAGACTGGAAGGAAGGATCAAAAATAGGGCGGCGACCCGCTTGGCGTCGCCGCCCTATTACGGCTTGCGTCCCGGTCTTCCTCATCCATCGGCCGGCTCCGCCCCTTGCGTCCGGAAATTCGGCCGCAACCTCCGAACCCATTCATCAGGGCAGCTCCGCGAAAATAGGAAGAGCGCTGGAGCTTACCAAGCCTTGTCCCCCAGCGCGGCCTTGAGGTCCGGCCATTGGGGAAGGAAGCGGTTCGTGAACATGTCTTTGGTCGGCACGCGCTTTTTGAGCTTCTGAAGCTTTGTGAGGAGCTCGACGGTTTTGTCCATCTTGTCGAAGTCCATATAACCCAAACCGTGTCGCCGGACGCCCTCGTCGAAGAAATACTCGAGGGCGATGGCGAACTGCCCGCGAACGATGTGCTCGCTCATCCCCGGGGCGTACTTGAGGAAGTTACCGATGGCCTTGTCCACGTTCACCATGGACCACGCCCAGGCTTCGATATTGGCCTTCACGGCGTTGCGGACAAAATCGGGTTTAGACTGAATGGTTTCTTCCCGGACGATGATCCCGTTGTTGTAAACCTTGACGCCGTAGTCGCCGTAGGAGAACCAGGCCATCTCTTTTCCGATCTTCTTGGCCGCCTCGATCTGTTTGGGCACCTCGGTGGCAAACCAAAGGGCCACATCGATCTGACCGGTCAACATCGCGGGCGTGACCTGTGCGTACGTCATATTGATGAACTTGACCGACTTGACGTCCAGCCCGTTGGCCGCGGCGAACGCCGGGAAGATCACCCGGACGGCGTTGGCCTGGGGCGATCCGATCCGCGCGCCGGCCAAGTCCTTGGGCGACTGATATTTCCCCTTGAAGAAGAAGGCGTTCATGATCGTTTTGGCGTGACCCATGGCGACCACTTTGATCTTGATATCGGGGTTGTTGGCACGCGCGTTAACCAGCGAGGCGGCGTCGGCGAACCCAATCGGGGCCACCCGGGCGGCGACCTTCTTGATGGTGTCCCCCGATCCGAAGCCACGCATGTATTTCACGTCCAGCCCGACCTTTTTGTAAAAACCGAAATCCTGAGCCGCAAAAAACGGGGCGTGCTTTCCGTAGACGATCCAGTCCAGCAGGAAGGTCGTCTTTGCCGCTTTCGCTTGTCCCGCAAGACCGGCCGCCAAGAATAAAAACGCTGCCAGAACCGCCACTTTTTTCATCATGCGTTCTCTCCTCCTGTTTCCACTCAGGCCTGTTCGTGGATTTGACTTTGCACTCCTCAAAAATTCAGCCGCCCATTATGCCGATTTTCGGTCGCCGATCAACTGCCCAACAAAACCGTGGGTGAATCAAAGTGGACTTACCCCGGTTTCATGGAGAGTTAAGCACTTGGGTTTTCAGGGTGTGCGTTGTTGTCTCCTTTCGTAGTTAACGGGTGACAGGTTGTCGATGGAGGAGTGCCGACGATGCGGGTTGTAGAAGCCCTCGATGAACCCGAACACCTCCATGCGCGCCTCGGCCCGGGTGCGGAAACTGTGGCGAGCGAGGAGATCGCACTCCAGCGTGGCGAAAAAACTCTCACACAGCGCGTTGTCGTAGCAGTCCCCGACCGAACCCATGGAGGGACGCACGCCCGCCTGCCGGCAGCGCTGCCCAAAGGCGACCGAGGTGTACTGCGTGCCCTGGTCGGAGTGGTGGATGACGGCCCGGGGACGGCGCTTATACAGCGCCATGTCGAGCGCGTCGAGCACCAACTCGGCCCGCAGGTGTGTGGCCATCGACCACCCCACGATGCGCCGGCTGAACGCATCGAGCGCCACGGCCAGATACAAAAACCCCGCCCATGTCGGAACGTAGGTGATGTCGGCCACCCACAGCCGGTCGGGGGCCTCGGCCGTGAAGTTGCGGTCCACCAGATCAGGGGCCGGCCGCGCCTCCTGCCGGCGCTGCGTCGTGCGCGCTCCCTTGCGCCGACTGACGCCCGCAAGTCCCGCCCCACGTATCAGCCTGGCGACGCGCTTGCGGCCCACACGCACTCCCTCAGCCTCCAGCTCGGCATGGACGCGCGGCACGCCGTAAGTCCCCCGAGAACGCTCGTGGATCGCCTGAATGCGTTTGGTGAGCGCCCGATCGGCACACGAGCGGGCACACGGCGCGCGCCTGCGCCACGCGTAGTAGCCGCTGGAGGAGACGCCCAGCACCCGGCACATGGTGGCGGTCCGATACATGGCCTGGTTCGCCCTCACGAACCCGTAGATCCGGACGGGATCGAATCGGTCTCCCGAGCAAACCAGGCCGCGGCTTTTGCTAAGATCTCCCGCTCCTGGCGGAGCTGTCGGTTCTCGCGGCGAAGTCGGCGCAACTCCTCCCGCTCATCGCTCGTGAGCCCGTCTTTGCGACGCCCCTCGTCAACGTCGGCTTGATGGGCCCAGGTGCGGATCGTCTGCGCCGAGGGCTCGAACTCGTGCGCCAGCGCCTCTGGCGTGCGTCCCGCCCGGACCAACTCTACCATCTGGCAGCGGAACTCCATTGGATAGCGTGGGTGAGTCTGTGGCATCGTGAACACCTCCTTTACCCCCAAATCATCAGGTGTCCACCATACCGGGTCAACTCCAAAGGTCCGCCAAACCTCCTCAACGCTCGAAGTCGCGGAAAAATCTGAAGACCAACTGCGCGCCCCCTTTCCCTGGGATTAAGGAGAAGAAACTTTGACCCTCCCCCGCTTTGGGCCGTCAACTGTTTGAGTCTCACCTACCTGACTTCTCGGGCGACTGAAATAGACTTGAGGGCGATTCACGCACGCGGATACTCCTTTCTCCATGCATCATGTTTCAATCGAGTGTCCAACTAAACCGGAATTATGTACTTGACGCAGACGACCACAACATGTAGATCGTCCCCGCGTCTCGGCTGACCACAAGATGTAGGGGCATGCTTCAACTCAAGTCATGGTGGAGTTGGATTCGCAATTATGCGCTTGACTCAACCGAAGAGGGATCATACAATGACTGAATCATGCTCAATTGGCTTCGTAAAGTCGCCCTCTTTTTGGCGGGTGAATTACTGCGGAGCTGGATATGGCCCATTGCGGTCACGGCGGCTGGCGTCATGATCGGTTTTGCGCAACATATCCAGTTGTTCAACCTATATGTTGGAGCGGTCATTCTGTTTTCAGTTTCCTCTATGGGATTGTTGCGATTCAGCGAATGGCGGTATCGTAATAGAGTTGCGGATATGCTTAACTTTCATAGTGTGAGAACTGACAGAATAATCGACAAAGCTGGTGTAGTAAAATCACTGCGGATTGGTGCTACGTTTAACAACAAAGCTCTTTTCCCGGTGACATTTGAGGTTGTAAATGTCGTCTCAACATTTGATAAGTTGTACCCGACAAAAGAGCCATATGCCAAGAATAGCTATACCATCCCTGCAGGAGGGATGGGGTGGTTTGACGATCACTACATATCCTATAGAGCAGAAGAGAAGCGGCGTTTTTGAGGGCGGTCTTGAATTTGAGTTTAAGTACGGAAGAAAAGGAAAAACCAACAACACATTGCATATAAACAAAAAGTTGTTTTTACACTTCAATGAAAAGGGCGATATTCAGCGCGTGGATTTTATCGATCAATGAAACCGAACGATCTGATAGAGCGCATCTTCTGGAAACGGATCGATGGAAGCATGCCCCTACATCTTGTGGTCAGCCGAGACGCGGGCGCGACCTACATGTTGTGGTCGTCTGTGTCAAGTATATAAATACGGTCGAAATCCCTTTGGCATGCCGCCTCCCCCGGGGTGTTGACAAGCTTTATCGGTTATGCAAACAATCATCCTTGAGATTCGGCTCAACCCAATCCGTCGCACCGCCGCAGGATTCCGCTTTCCCCCTCCCCCCCGACCATTCTGCTCAACGGGGGGGAGGCGGTCCGCGACGGCCGGATAATCATTGAAAGGAGAAATGATGGCCAAGTTGGACATCGTCGTTCGGAATGCCCGGATCGTTTCAACGGCTGGGGTTTACACGGGAAACATCCAGATCAAGGACGATCGAATCGCGGGCATCGTCTCCGAGCGGGACGACACCCCGGCTGAGCGGGTCATCGACGTAGAGGGGCGCTATGTCATTCCCGGCGTTGTGGATCCGCACACCCACATCGGCGGAAAATACCTCCTCGAACAGGACTTCCGGACGGAAACCCCCGGCTCCGCCGTGGGGGGCGTTACAACCATAGGGATCATGCACGGCGCGGGCCGGGCCGACCGGGAATACAAGGAATTCGTCACCGAGGAGGACGCCCGTCCGTGGACGGAGCGGCTTCCCGTGGCGCGGGAGATCGGGGAGGAATCCTCGATCATCGACTTCTTCTACACCCCCTACATCAGCATGGACGAGCAATGCGACGATATCCCCAACGCCGCCCGGAAGTACGGGATTCCTTCCTGGAAGTTCTACGCCAACCTCAGAGAGCCGAAGACCGCGAACGTGGCGCCCAAGTGGAAGAACCGGATGGGGATGCCCGGGGAATTCGACGACGGGTTGTTCTGGTCGGGCTTCGAGCAGATCGGCAAGCTTGGCGTCGCCGGCCTGGCCCTCATTCACAACGAGAACACCGAGGTGGCGACGGCCGTCATGAAGCGGCTTCAGAAGGAAGGCCGCACGGATGGACCGGCCTGGACGGACCGGTGCCCTCCCTGGTGCGAGGCCGAGCACATCCTCCGGTATGGTCTCTTCTCCATGAAGGCCGGGTGCCGCTTCTATATCCTTCACCTCTCCACCGCCGACGGCCTCGAGGCCTGCGATGAGATGCGGGCAAAGGGCTGCCGGATCACCGTGGAGACCTGTCCGCAGTACCTTTTCATGACCAAGAATGACGAGCCGGCCATCGCCGGAAAACCCAACGCCAGGGCCCTCAAGGTCAATCCCCCCATCCGGGACGGGCGCCACAACGAGGCCCTCTGGCAGGCGGTGATGGACGGGCGCATCCAGTGCATGGGCACCGACCACGTTGTCACCAGCATCCATGAGAAGTTCGTCCGGGGAGACACCGGGGACCGTACTACGGACCCGCTTGAAGACGTCTGGTCGACGGGGTCGGGGTTCGTCGGGATGCAGACCCTCCTCCCGCACATGCTGAGCGAGGGGGTGCACAAGGGCCGGATCTCCATGGAGCGTCTCGTGGAGATCTGCTGCGAGAACCCGGCCAAGACGTTCGGCCTCTATCCCAAGAAGGGAACCCTGATGGTGGGGGCGGACGCCGACCTGGTCGTTCTGGATATGGACAAGGAGGTGACCTACACGGCGGACATCATGCACTCCTACGCCGACTTCACCATTTTCGAAGGCCGAAGGATCAAGGGATGGCCCTCGATGACGATCTCCAGGGGCAAAGTCATCTTTGAAGGGAGCCAGGTGAGCGGAGAACACGGCCACGGCCGGTATCTGCCGCGAAAGCTCGATCGGCTGACCTACCCGATAGAGGAGAGCTGGGACCTTCCCAAGTAACTGTTCTCCGGGAGATCTTATTTCGGAGACCTCCGCCAGGTTTCAATGTGGAGGCGGGGTCGAGACGCAAGATTGAGAAGGAGCCACACAAGCAAGACATCCTTTCGAGGTTGGGATGAACGCCGACGGGCAGGCAGTTTGTCCTCACGACACAGGTCCAATGAAGTTCTGGAAGGAGCGATTCGGACATGTTCGGAAAAACCGTTGTGGGTCTTTTGAAACGCGTTGCGTCTTTCAAAGCCCTGGCAACCGTTGCCATGGCGTTCTTCCTCATCGGAGGGATCCCGCTTTCGTCGGGGGCCGAGAATGTCGTCTTCTCCCTGGACTGGGTTCCTTATGGACGGGATGCCGGGTTCTTTGCCGCCAAGGCCAAGGGTTTCCTGAAGGAGCAAGGCCTGACGGTCAAGATCCTCCGGGGAAAGGGATCCGCGGACAGCATCAAGCGGCTCACAACAGGCAAGGCGGACTATGCGAACCCGGATGCGGGGACGGTGGTGATCTTCAGGGCCAAGGGGATGAAGGTCAAACTCCTCGGCGCCTTCCATGCCAAGACGGTCATGACCGTCGTGAGCTTCAAGAATGGTCCGATCCAATCCCTCAAGGATTTTGAGGGACGGACCTGTGCGGACTCCGCGTTCAGCTCGACCCACAGGGTGTTCCCGGCCCTCGCCCGAAAGAACGGCGTCGACCCCGACAAGGTGAAGTGGCAGTTCATGAATCCCGGCTCGATCGGCGCGGCCTTCCTGTCGGGGAAAGTGGATTGCACCGGCATGTACGCCCCGAACCTGGTGAGTCTGCAGAAGGGAGCGGTGCAGGCGGGCAAGAAGCTCAATGTGTTCCGGTTCGCCGATCTCGGGCTCGACATCTATTCGAACAGCATGTCGGCGACGGATTCCAAGATCGCGAGCAAGCCGGATGAGGTGAGGCGCTTTCTTCGGGGGATGTACAAGGGCTTGGCGTGGTCCGTCAAGCATCCGGAGGAGGCCGTGGACACCATCCTCAAGGAGATGCCCGTTCTGAACCGGGACACCGCGCTGAAGCACTGGGCTGTCGCCGTCGAGTACCTGTTCGACGACGGGGCGAAGAAAAACAGGATCGGATTCCTCGACCGGAAGAAGGTCGCCTTCACGCGGGACATCATGGTGGAAGCCAGCGGCCTCAAGGTCAAACCCGCCCTGGACGACCTCTACACGACGGCGTTCCTCCCCAAAATCATGGTGAAGCGGTAGGGGAGTGAATCAACACCCGGGCGTCCTACTTCCTCGCGTGCAGTCCGCACGGGCCTTTCCCATCCCGGCCCGTGCGGACTCACCCCTTCGGAAACGGGTTAGACCTGTTCGGGTTAGTAGGCGTCGGAGACGCCTCAAAGAGTCGGCGCGAACATCGCCGCTTTGAGGACGCAATACTTGGAGTAGAAGTTCCCGAGCTGGACCAGCACCCCCGCGATGACCAGGAGCGCCGCGCAGAGAGCGGGGTCGCTGGCGGAAAACGCGCCCAGAATCATCCCCAGAGGAACAACGGTTCCAACCACTAGTGTCGCGTCCCGGAAATACATTTACAAAGTCGTCCGAGTTTCTCGAAGATCGAATCGGCCGTGGCGACCCACCTAAACGGAGTGGCTTTCGCATTGTACTGTTGGACAAACGCTTCAATGTTGTCAACCAAGTCCTTCACACTCCGAAACGTCCCGCGGCGGATGACCCGTTGGGTGATGAGGTCAAACCAAATCTCCACCTGATTCAGCCACGAGGCGTAGGTGGGCGTGTAGTGCACATGATAGCGCGGGCGCGCCGCCAGCCACGCTCGCACCTTGGCGTGCTTGTGCGTGGCGTAGTTGTCCACAATGAGGTGGAGCGCTAAATCCGCAGGGACGTTGGCGTCGATGTGGCGCAGGAACGCAAGGAATTCCTGGTGACGATGACGGCGTTTGCATTGCCCGAGCACCTCTCCGGTGGCGATGTCCAGCGCCACGAACAGCGTCGTGATGCCGTTGCGAACATAGTCGTGCGTCACGCCCTCGACATAGCCCAGACCCAGGGGCAAAAGGGGCTGGGTGCGGTCCAGGGCCTGGATCTGGCTTTTTTCGTCCACGCACAAGACCAGCGCCTTGTCGGGCGGATTGAGGTAGAGCCTCACGATGTCGCGGACCTTCTCGACAAAGAAGGGGTCGGTGGAGAGCTTGAAATGCTTTTGGCGATGGGGCTGAAGGGCGAAGGCCCGCCAGATGCGATTGACCGTGGATTTGGAAAGGCCAGTCGCCTCGGCCAGGGTGCGGCAGCTCCAATGGGTGCCGTCGGGCGGCTTGGTCTTCAGGGTCTTTCGGTCCGCCTCGGCGACCCGTTCATCGGAGATCGAGCGCGGGCGGCCAGGAGCACAATCCGCGCCCGCCTCACCAGGCCGTGAGGGAAGGGGCGGGAGGCGCCCAGGGCCTGAAGTTGTTCGCGCTGTCCGTCCGTCAGGTCCACCGGGGGCATGGGTCGTCCGAGTCGCATGGGCATCCTCCTTTCGAGGGGAAGATACCAGATTGGGCCGTATACTTAAATAACTTATTTAAAGGACGATACACTAGCAGGTTGCGGAAAAACTCCGATGGTCTGGTGTTTTGCCCAAGAGTCGGACCTTACGCGCTGTCATTCCGAACGAAGCGAGGAATCTGCTCAAGCTTGCAACACGTTGTTTGTGAATCGGTTGCATGAATTAGGCTAACTCCGGTGGAGATTCATCGCTGCCCTCGGAATGACAGATTGGGGTATTTCAGACCCCTCAGAATCGTTTTTCCGCAGCCTGCTAGAACTTCAATATGCCTCCCAGGTAGCCCTCATAGGACGTGAAGTCAGCGAGCCCCAGAACGGACTTGAACCCCGCGGTCGCGGAGATGAGCCTGGTGAAGTACACGCTTAATTCTCCGCCCAGGTTGTAGTAATCGCGATCGAGCGAATCCGGCTCCACCTGGACGTTATAGTTGGTGTGCACGTTGGCAACGTAATTGTCCCCAATCGGAACCCCGACATTGAGGCCCGTCTTGATCGACGATTGAACCTTCGAGTCCTTTTGGTTATTGCTGGAAAATGTGAATCCGAAGCCGAACGTTGTGATGAAGCTATCAATGAGGCCTTTCACGATGACGGCCTTGAACTCTTTCTCCGCGCTGATGGAAGGCCCTCCACTAAATGTCACCGTGTTATTGCCGGAGCTGGTTCCCGCGTTCATGACTCCAATCAGACTGGCGAAGGCGCCCAACCGGAGGGTCAATGGGTCGGGACCTTCCGTCAGAAGGGCATAATTGGCATATGGGACCGGGCCGAGGCGGTGGAACTCCAGATTCGCATCGTTTGACTTCACAAAATCGTAAGGGAGAAGAATTCCCGCCTGAATTCTGTCCTCTTCATATTCATACCCGAACGTTGTTCCGAATTTGAATCCGCTCCGTCCCGCAAAAGAGAAGGATTCGAACTTCATGAGGGCCCCGACTGAGCTCGGCAGCTTCTGGATGGTTTTTCCTTCCTCCTTTTCCGCCTCCCGCTCCTTCGTTTCCAAAACGGGTTGGCGTGCGGGGAGCAATGGCGTTGTCGAAGACAGTGTTTTGCGTGTTTTGCGTGGTCGAAAGACCCGATGCGCCCGCGGTCTGCGAATTGGATAATCCCAACAACACCTTTTTGAGCTCCGCAATAACAAAATCGACGGCCTGCTCTTCCGTGAGACCCGTTCCGCTGGCAGTTGTCCCGGAAAAATCCGTGGTTACGTCTATGAGGTCGTCTGTGCGCTCCGTATACGTGAAATTACCCATCCCCGAAATATCCACCGTTACCGTGTCTTCAAAGTCATCGGTATCCAAAACTTCGACTGTGACACCGGCAACGCTGGCGGAAAATGTGTCAGCCATAACAGGTCCAGCGGCAACGGGCATGGACAAAACAAATATCGCGAAGGCTGCGAAAAACGCGGCCCATCGCCTTCCCTGAAAAGCTTCTCTTCTCATCATTCGGAGCATCCTTCCCGATCGAATTTCTCTGACCTGTGCGACGCTCGACCGCTTCGCACTCCACGACCTTTCCCCGAAATTTTCTTAGGATGCGGCAAACGGTGTCAAGTAAAATATGAACAGCCTGGAGTTAAGAAGTTGAAAATGAAGATCAAATAAAAGTGAAGGCTTTTTTTGACCTCCTCGGACATCGACCCCTCGCCGCCTCATGCGTTGACTGGGCGGTGAGAAATTCGGGTCAGCCGCCCATCGGATTTCCAAGGACGCCGATTTTCTCGATCTCGCAGCGGATGATGTCCCCGGCCCGGAGGTGGCGGCCGCGCTGGACGCCGTTCTCGCGCTCATAGGGGTCCGCGCCCAGTTCGGTGTCCGATCCCAGGGCCAACTTCCGCATGGCTCCGGGTATTCCCGAACATCGCGCACAGTCCCGCGGTTCTTGCTCGAATATTGAAAAAGAGCGTGTGCGCGCCGGGCGGACTTGACCCGGCCCGGCCGGCTTTGTTAGCGTGCCCGAAGTTCCGGGGAAGATGGATAATATTCCACGCGGGGTGCGCGCTGATGGATGAGGATTGCCTCTTCTGCAAAATCATCGAGGGGTCAATCCCCGCCGCCAAGGTTTATGAGGACGAGCAATGCATCGCCATCGAGGACATCAATCCCCAGGCGCCGACGCATATTCTGCTGATTCCCAAAACGCATATCGCGACCGTCCTCGACCTCGCGCCGGAAGACGCCGCGCTCGTCGGGCATCTCCACTTGAAGGCCGCCGATATCGCGAGGGAGCGGGGTCTGGCCGACGGATTTCGTCTTGTCTTCAATTGCAACGCCGGCGCGGGACAAACGGTCTATCACATCCACCTTCACCTGCTGGGCGGCCGGACGTTCGGGTGGCCGCCCGGCTGACCCGCGGATCTTGAAGATCAGAAAAATCGGAATCCACAGATGACACGGATGAAAAACTCAAGAACCGATTGCTAAGAACGGTTTTAGACTTTGGAGCGTTCCGCCTTTGATTCCTTAAAGGGTTCGGCCTTGTTTTTTAATCTGTGCAATCTGTGTAATCTGTGGATTAAAGCTTTTCATTCCGTCATTTTTTACAGGAGAAACTGAATCATGCAATTCGGAATCAGGATCCCATCCATCGCATGGCCGGAGCTGACTCACGAGCGCAGCGCGAAGCTGCGCGATTACGTCCAGCGGTGCGAAGACCTGGGCTTTGACGCCTGCTGGGTCATCGACCACTTTCTGAAAACGCCCCTCATCTACGCGGTCTCCTGGCTCGATCCCCTGTTGACCCTGGCCTATGTCGCCGGGTGCACGAAGTCCATCAAGATCGGCACGGCGATCCTCGTCCTGCCCTTCCGGCATCCCGTCCTTTTGGCCAAAGAGGTGGCGACGCTTGATTTTCTCTCCGGCGGCCGGTACCTCTACGGCGTCGGCGCGGGCTGGGACCGGAAAGAATACGAAGTCATGAACGTCAAGCTCTCCCAGCGAGGCCCGCGGACGGACGAGGTCCTGGAGGCCACGCGCAAGCTCCTCACCGAAGGGCGCTGTTCCTATCAAGGCAAGTATTACAGCTTCGAGGACGTGGATTTCGATCCCCTGCCGCCCAAGATGCCGGAGGTGTGGGTGGCTGGCGGGGCCGCGACCCATGCCCCCGGCGCGCCCGAGTCTACGATCATCCAGCCCGGCGTCCTGAAGCGGATTCTCGGCGCGGACGCCTGGATCGTCCGCTCCAGCGGCAGCGGCGTGGAGGACATCGTCGACGACTACAGGATCGTGAAGGAATACCTGACCGAAAACGGCCGCGACCCGGCCACGCTTAAGTACGTCGCCAGCCAGTTCCTCCATGTGGTCGAGGACTCCGACCGGGATAAATGTCTCGACGTTCAGCGGAAGCACTTCGAGGTCATGATGGGCGCCCACCGGGGGCTGGACCACTTGATGTCTTCTTACCTGTTCGGCGATCTGGACGATGTGCACCGTCGCATTGACGAATATGTCAAGCTGGGGACGCAGTACCTGATTCTCAACCCGATCACCGACGAGATCGATCAGCTTGACCTCATCCAAAAGCACATCGTCGACAAATACCGGGATGCGTGAAATCCGCTGAGGCTTGATTCCGGGGAGTGGAGAGAAGCCGCGGGCCGGGCGGGGGAGCCGTTTTTTCACGTCCCTTAGAAGCGCGGGTTGCGCCGGAGCGAAGCATGGCCGTTGACCCTATCCGGATGGAGGTGTTCCGCCAGCGAATCATCGGCATCGCCGAAGAGATGGGGATGAAGATGAAGCGGGCGGCCTTTTCCACCATTATCAAGGAGCGCGACGACCGCTCCTGCGCCTTTTTCACGCCCGACCTGGACATGGTCGCCCAGGCCGACCACCTGCCGTCCCACCTCGGACTCCTGGTTCACGCTGTGAAGAACGCGGTCTTGCGGGTCGGGCCGGAGAACCTCCGCCCCGGGGACGTCACGATCCACAACGACCCCTTCATCGGCGGCTCCCACCTGCCCGACATCACCACGATCATGCCCGTATTCGTGGATGGGGAGATCCTGGCCTACAACGCCGTCATCGCCCATTGGACGGACGTCGGAGGCCGGGCGCCGGGGAGCCTCGCGGGCGACGCCAAGAGCGTGGTCGAGGAGGGCCTCCGCATTCCGCCCATGAAGATGGTCGAGGGGGGCGTGGTCCGGGAAGACTTGCTGGAATTGATCCTGTCCAACGTCCGGGTTCCCGACGACATCCGGGGGGACCTCCGGGCGCAGCTCGCGGCGAACCGCGTCGGAGAGCAGCGTTTTCAGGAGTTGGCCGGAAGGTTCGGCAAGGGCGAGCTCAAGGAGCTCATGGCCGCCATCATCGACTATTCCCACCGCCGGACGCGGCAGGAGATCGGAAAGCTCCCCGACGGGACCTACGCCTTCGAGGACGTCCTGGACGACGACGGGAACAACGACGATCCCCTGCCCATCAAGGTCCGGGTCGACATTGACGGCGAAGACATGAAAGTGGATTTCACCGGGACGGCCGCGCAGCGCGTCGGTCCGGTGAACGGGGTTCTCTCGGTCACGCATTCGGCCACGTATTTCACGCTGAAGTGTCTCATCGACCCCAACATCCCCACCAACTCCGGCGTGTTCCGGTCCGTCGAGATCATCGCGCCGCCGGGAACGATCGTCAACGCCCAGCCCCCCGCGGCCGTTGGGGGAGGCAGTCTTGAAACATCCCAGCGGATCGTGGATACGTTGATCGGGTGCTTTTCCCAGTGTGTCCCGGACCGGATGAGCGCCGCCGGCAGCGGCACCTTCAACTGCGTGACTTTCGGGGGTTTCGACCCCCTTCGGGACCGTCCGTTTGTTATCCTCGAGCAGAACTCCGGCGGCGGGGGGGGACGCAAGGGCCGCGACGGCTTGAAGGCGGCTCGGAACAACATCTCCAACACCCCCAACAACCCCATCGAGGTGGTCGAGGCCGAGTTCCCGCTGCGCGTCGAGTGCTATGAGCTTCTGCCCGATTCGGGCGGGGCGGGCCGGTGGATGGGCGGCTTGGGGGCGCGCAAGGTCTACCGCCTGCTGGCCGACCAGACGATCACCGTCCTGGCCGACCGTATCCGGACGCCCCCCTGGGGGGTGCTCGGCGGCGAGCCGGGGCGAAACGGCCGGTACGCCGTTCAGGGGGAGGAAGGGGAGCGGGAGCTCCGATCGAAATCCACCACGCACGCCCGGGCGGGTGAGGCGATGATCATCGAAACCACCGCGGGCGGCGGCTACGGGCCCCCCGAGCGGCGCGATCCCGAGGCCATCAGCGGCGACCTGCGGGCCGGATACGTCACGCCGGAAAAAACCGCCCGGCGGTATCCGGGATACGCGAGGGGGGGGGGGGGAGCGAAGCATTGAGCGCCCGTGTCGGTGTAGACGTGGGCGGAACGTTCACCGACATCGTCCTGTTCGACGAAGAGGGCGGGGTCTTTCAAATCCACAAAGTCCTCACGCGGCGCGACGACCTGGCCGGGGGGATTCTCGCGGGCCTGCGTGGGGCGCTGAAGGAGCATGGCTATGAGGGGCGCCGGGTCGGCAGCCTGACCCAGGGGACGACGACCGCCCTCAACGCCATCCTGGAAGGCAAGATCGCCCGGACCGGCCTGATCACCAACCGGGGCTTCCGGGACCTGCTTGAGATCGGACGCGAGCGGCGTCCGGAGATGTACAACCTCCTTCAGGAAAAGCCGCCCCCCATCGTTCCCCGGGAGCTTCGCCGGGAGGTCGGCCAGCGGAGCGATTACCGCGGCGAGACCCTCTCGCCCCTCGACCTCGATGAAGTGGACGTGATCGTCAGCGATTTTCTTTCCGACGGTGTGCGGGCGGTGGCCGTGGCGCTCCTTCATTCCTACGCCTCGCCCGAGGCCGAGGCGGAGATCAAGGCCCGCATCGCGGAGATCGCCCCCGACTTGAGCGTCTCCGCGTCCCATGAAGTCCTTTCCGAATACAGAGAGTATGAGCGCCTCTGTCTGACGATTCTCAACGCTTCATTGATGCCGGTCATGGACCGCTACCTGGAGGGCTTCTCCAGCGGCCTGGGGGATGTCCTTCAGCCCGACGTGCGCCTCATGATGACGCATTCGGCCGGCGGGCTCATGACGTTCGAGACCGCGCGCGGCCGGCCCATCCAGAGCGCCCTGTCGGGACCGTCGGCCGGGGTGAGCGCGGCGGCGGCGGTCGGCGCGGCCGTCGGCCGGCCGACGTTGATCACCATGGACATGGGCGGGACCTCGTGCGACGTGGGGCTGGTGGTGGACGGCGCGCCCGCCAAGGTCCCGGAGAGCCGAATCGGCGGCTACCCCGTCCGGCTGCCGATGGTGGATGTGCACTCCATCGGCGCGGGGGGCGGCTCGCTGGCCTGGATGGACGCCGGGGGGTTGCTGCGTGTGGGACCGGAGAGCGCGGGCGCCGACCCGGGACCCGCCTGCTACGGCCGGGGCGGCGAGCGGCCGACCGTGACCGACGCCAACCTGGCCCTGGGGCGGATCGACGTCGAGATCCCCATCGGCGAGGGCATGCACCTGGATGTGGAAGCCGCCCGAAGCGCCATCGATGAGCGGGTCGCCCGCCCTTTGGGGATTTCCGTCCTCCAGGCCGCTCAGGGGATCGTGGAAATCGCCAACGCCGCCATGTCGCGGGCGATTCGGGTCATGTCGGTCGAGCGGGGAATCGACCCCCGGGAGATCCTGCTTGTGGCCTACGGGGGGGCCGGGCCCCTGCACGCGGCCGACATCGCCGCGGAGCTGCGGATCCCAGGCCTTCTCGTCCCCCGCCATCCCGGACTGCTCTCCGCGCTGGGCACGCTCCTGTCCGACCCTGTTCAGGAGATGTCCCAGACCTTTCTGACTCCGACGGTTTCCGCGGACGTGTCCGGCATGAACACCGCCCTCGCCCGGATGGAAGGGGAGTGCATGAAGCTCCTGGGTCTCGAGGGGCCCGAGGCCGGCGGGAACGCCGGAAGCGCCGACGTGGAGGTCCGCCGCGCCGCGGACGTCCGGTATCGCGGGCAGGGGTTTACGCTGGAGGTCGCCCTCCCGGGCGGGGAATTGGCTCCGGGTGAGCTGTCCGACATCAACGAAGGGTTTGTCCGCCAGTACACCGACCTGTACGCCTTCGCGAATCCCGAGCGGGCCGTCGAGATTGTCAATCTGCGGGTGATCGTGAGAAGGCGAATCGCCAAGCCCCGATTCCGGGAGCTGCCGTCCCGGCCGGAGGGGGGATCGCTCCCGGTGACCCGGCGCACGGCAACCGTCGGAGGTGAGGAGGTGGAAGCCGCCTACGTGCAGCGGGACGACCTGTTCGCCGGAGATGAGGTCCGGGGGCCGGCGGTGATCTCGGAGCTGGGCGGGACCACGTTTGTTCCCCCGGGACAGGTTGCGCGGGTGGACGCGTTGGGCAACCTGATGATCGAGATCTCGTAGCGCCTTTCCCGCTCGCGGATTCCATGATGCATTTTGCGAATTGGTTATTGACAGGTTTTGGACCTTCGGCTACAGTGTCCGGACTTCCGGTCAAAGCAAGTGGATTCGGTTCCGGGGAAATATCGCGGGTGGAACCATGGATTGTGATGTCTTCCGGCCTCCTCGAATGGGATGTCCCCGCGCGGGGGAGGCCGGAGGAACAGAGCAAAGGAGGACGTTTGATGAAACGGGTCAAAAGACTCATCGTTCTATCCTTGAGTTTGGGCCTCGTCCTGGGCGGGGTGTTGGGCGGCGGCGCGGCCACGGCCGAAACCATCAAGATCGGTCTGGTTCAGCCGTTGACGGGACCGGTTTCCTTCGGCGGGAACACCTTGCTCAATGGCGCCCGCATCGCGGTCGAGGCGATCAACGCCGCGGGCGGCGTCATCGGGATGAAGCTGGAGCTGGTCCCCGAGGACGGCCAGTGCGTGCCGCCCAAGATGGCGAACGCTGCGGAGAAGCTCATCGTCCGGGACAAGGTCAACGTCATTTTCGGGGCGTACTGCTCGTCCTCCTCCGCGGTTGTCAAGCCCGTCACGGCCAAGTATCGCGTCCCGCAGATCACGGGCGTCTCCACCTCGGCCAAGCTGACCCGGGAGTCGACCGACTGGTTTTTCCGCGCCCAGGGAACCTCGGCGCTGTATTCGGTGGCCCTGACGCCGTTGTTGGTCGAGATGGGGGTCAAGAAGGCGGCGTTTGTCGTCATCAACGACGACTGGGGCCGAGGCGTGGCCAGCGAATTCGGCCGGGAGCTCAGGGCCCGGGGCGTGAAGATCGTTGACACCCTCATCTATGACCGGAAGGATAAGGATCTCTCCACATTCCTGACGAAGGTCCGTTCGTTGGGCGCGGATACGATCCTGACTTCCTGCTATACGCCGCACTGCATCGCCATCGCCAAGCAGTCCAAAGAAATGGGTCTGAAGGCGCAGATCATGGGCGAAGGGGCCTGGACGACGGCGCCCTTCTACCGCGGCGCCGGCGCCGCGGGCGAGGGCGTGATCGGGTTCGTCGAATACGTTCACACCATCGACACCGCCATGAACCGGGCGTTTGTCAAGTTGTACAAGAGCCGCCACAAGGAAAATCCCACCAAATACAGCGCGGCCGGGAACACGGTGGTCAACATCATCGCCCAGGCCATCAAGCGGGCGGGCAGCGCGGACCGCAAGGCCATCCGCGACGCGTTGGAGAAGACGGACTATGAGAGCCTGGTCGGGACCTTCAAGTTCACCTCCAACACCAACAAGACGTTCAGCCATCAGGCGTACGGTTTTGACTACTTCATGACGAAGAACGTCAGCGGCGTGCCGAAGATCATCCGGACCGTCCGCATCAAGAAGCCGTAATTCACCGAAATCTCTCATGAGGGTCCTGCCCGCCTTCCGTCCGGAAGGCGGGCAGGACAGTTTTTTTGCCCGATCCGGGCAGGAAAGGGTTCGATGGAGCTGGCCATCCAGCTTACGGTCCAAGGGCTGATCATTGGTTGCGGATACGCGCTGATCGCCATCGGCTTGACAATGATCTTCGGCCTGATGGACATCGCCAACTTCGCCCACGGAGAATTCTTCGTCCTCGGCTCCTACTTCGCCTTTACGTTGGCGAAAATATTCACCGTTTTCGAGTCGGTCGTCGCCAATTATTTCCTCGGCTTTGTCGTCGGCACGCTGGGCACCGTTGCCGTCGGCGTTGTCCTGGACAAGCTGATCTTCAAAAAGCTTCGGGATGAGCCCCTCCTGACGGCCACGATGGCGACAATCGGCCTTTCCGTCTTCCTGGCTTATCTCATTCAGGCGATCTGGGGGCACTGGCCCAGACAAATGCCATCGCCCTTCGCCCTGGAGCCGTACATTTGGGGTCCGATCGTCCTCCCTCCCGTCCGCCTGTTCATTCTGATCATGACGGGACTCTCTATCGCGGTCTTTCACTTTCTGCTGCGGCACACGCGGCTGGGCAAGGCCATCCGGGCCACGTTCCAGAACAAGGAATCGGCGGCCCTGGTGGGGATTGAGATCAACCGGGTGTACACGTGGTCGTTCGCGGCGGGAGCGGGGATGGCGGCCATCGCGGGCATCATGATCTCCACCTTTCAGCCCATGGACCCGGTTTCGGGCGGTTTCGCGACCCTCAAGGCGTTCATCGTTGTGATCCTGGGAGGGATGGGGACTTTCGTCGGGGCGATCGTCGCGGGCCTGGGACTCGGCGTTACGGAGGCCCTCGGAGGCGGGTTTATCGCTTCGGATTATAAGGACGCGTTCGGGTTTCTGTTCGTCATCATCTTCCTGTTGTTTAGACCCCAGGGAATCTTCGGAGAAAAATGAGCCCGGCCCGTATTTTCACGATTGTCTTCTGGACGGCGATCCTGCTCGCCGTCCCCTGGCTCGTCCCGGACGAGTACGTCCTGCATCTGGTCATTTACGCCGGCTTCTTCGTGATGCTCACGGCCGGGCTCAACCTCCTCACCGGGTACATGGGCCTGCTCTCTTTGGGCCATCTGGCGTTCTGGGGATTGGGGGGATACACGTCGGCCTTGCTGGCGCTCAAGCTGAATTTATCTTTCTGGGTTGGTTTGCTGGGCAGCGGAATTATGGCGGCCCTCAGCGCGTGGCTACTGGGAATGCTGATCCTGAAGGTCCGGGGCCACCGGTTCGTCATCATCACGATTGCCTTCCAGTTGCTGGTCCAGCTGGTCGCCTACAACTGGGTGGGCCTCACGTACGGCCAGAACGGTCTCTCGGGGATCCCCTTGCCCACGCTGGGGATTCCCGGGATTGGAGCGATTGATTTCTCCTCCAAAACGAATTTTTATTATCTGATCTTGGCTTTTTGCGGGGTCACCGTTTACGTGTGTTACCGCATGGCGAATTCCCGCGTGGGACGGGCGCTTGTCGCGATTCGGGAAAATGAGAACCTGTCCGAATCGGTCGGGATCAGCGCGTTCCGTTACTCGATGATCGCCTTTGTGGCGGGGGCGTTCTTCGCCGGGCTCTCCGGAAGTCTGTACGCCCACTACTTCCGTTACATCAGCCCCGACGTCTTCGAGTTCATCCACGTTGTCGAGCTGTTGACGATGATATTGCTGGGCGGCCGGGCGACGACGCTGGGACCCATCCTGGGCGCGGTGATCTTCTCCTCCCTGCCCGAGCTCCTTCGCTTCCTGCCCAATCCCTTCTGGGGCCGTTCCTGGGCGCCGGGTCATCTGGTGCAAAGCAAGGCGCTCCCGGCGGAGCTTCAACTCATGGTCTTCGGGTTGATTCTGCTGCTGGGCGTCCTTTACATCCCCGAAGGGCTTGTCCCCTGGTTCAGCCGGCAATGGCGAAGGATCCGGGGCGGATCGGCCGCGGGAGAGGCGGAGTCGGCATGAACGGCGGGAAGCTCATCCTGGAGGTCGAAGGCCTGACCATCCGCTTCGGCGGCTTGGTGGCGGTCAACGACGTGAGCTTCCAGCAAACCGAAGGCGAAATCCTGAGCATCATCGGTCCCAACGGGGCGGGAAAGACCAGCATCTTCAACATGATGACCGGCTTCTATAAGCCGACGGCGGGAGACATTCGTTTCCGGGGAAGGTCCACGCTCGGACTCCCGACGTTCGCCATCTCGGATCTCGGGATCATCCGGACGTTTCAGAAAACCATGGTGTTCCCCAAAGTGACCGTGCGCGACGGCGTCCTGATGGGCCTGCACAAGTCCTCAACGGTCGGTTGGTGGGATATCCTCTGGAACTCGAGTCGGAAGAAAAAGGAAGAAGCCGCCCTCCAGGCGGAAGCGGACCGGATTCTTGAATTTACGGGCTTGGCGGATAAGGCCCACATGGAAGCGCGCAACCTTCCGTATGGCGAGCAGCGGCTGCTTGAGATCGCCGTAGGGCTGGCGCCTAAACCGTCCCTGATGTTGTTGGATGAGCCTGCATCCGGCATGAACGCGGAAGAAGCCGCCGCGGCCCTGGCCCTCATTCGGCGGATCCGCGAAACGGGGATCACTGTCCTTCTGGTCGAGCACAACATGAGAGTCGTGATGGATATCTCTGATCGGATTGTTGTCATCGATCACGGCGAGAAGATCGCCGAAGGTCGTCCGGAGGAAATCCAGAACAACGCCGAGGTGATCAAGGCTTACCTCGGAGAGGGTTTCCAGCGTGCTTGAGTTGAGAGACGTCCACAGCTATTACGGTCACATTCATGCCATCAAAGGAATCAGCCTGACCGTCCCCGACGCTGCGCTGGTGGGGATCATCGGCGCCAACGGGGCCGGGAAGTCGACGACCCTGCGAACCATTTCCGGCATCATGAAGCCCCGCTCCGGCGAGGTCCTTCTGGGCGGAGAACCGATCCACAACCTCGACTCCAGCGAGATCGTCAAGCTGGGCATCGCCCAATGCCCGGAGGAGCGAAAGATCTGGCCCCAGATGGATGTCTTCGAGCATCTGGAGCTCGGGGCGTACCAGCGGAAAGACAAGGGGGCCGTAAAGGCCGACCTCGAAAGGGTGTACGAGTATTTCCCCCGGCTGCGGGAGCGGAGAAATCAGAAGGCGGGCACGCTTTCTGGGGGCGAGCAGCAAATGCTGGCCATCGCCCGGGCGCTGATGTCCGCTCCGAAGATCATTATGTTCGACGAGCCTTCGCTGGGACTCGCGCCCATTCTCGTGGAGCAAATCGGCAAGATCATTCAAGAGATCCACGCCTCCGGGATGACCGTCCTGTTGGTGGAGCAAAATGCCTTCCTCGCCCTGACCCTCTCCGAGACCTGCTATGTCCTGGAAACGGGGGAGGTGTCCGTGTCCGGCCCTTCGAAAGACCTTCTCCAGAACGAAGACGTCAAGCGGGCCTACCTGGGCGGATAAGCGGCGGACCGGGGAGGGGCGGGGGGCGGGAGCCTTACGGCCCGTACTTCTCTTCTTTCCGTTGAAGCGTCCTTCAGCGCCTCCACGCCAGCCATTTTTGTAAAATCGAATGGACGCGCGGCGTCAGGCGGGTGCGGGTGTAGGCGTCCGCAACCTTTTTGATGACCTCCGCCTGCGTAGGATAGGGGTGGATCGTCCGGGATATTTTTCCCAGTCCCACGCCCGCCGTCATGGCGAGGGTGATCTCGGAGATCATTTCGCCCGCGTGCCGGGCGACGAGCGTCGCCCCGAGGATCTTGTCCGTTCCTTTCTTCACGTGAATTTTCAGAAAGCCCTGTTCCTGGCCGTCGAGGACGGCCCGGTCGACGTCCGCAAGCTCCAGGGTGAAGGTTTGCACGGGGATGCCCCGCTTGACGGCGTCATCCTCATACAGTCCTACGTGGGCGATCTCCGGATCGGTGTAGGTGCACCACGGGATCGTCAGCGCGCCGGCCCTCGCTCGTCCGAGGAAGAGGGCGTTCTGGATGACGATCCTGGCCGTGGCGTCGGCGGTATGCGTGAATTGATGCGGGAAGCAGATGTCCCCGGCCGCATAGATTCGGCGGTTCGTGGTCTGGAGCCCGTCGTTCACCCGGACGCCTTTTTTTACGTCGTACTCGACGCCGGCCGCCTCCAGGCCGAGGCCCTGGACGTTGGGGGCCCGTCCGGCGCCCACCAGGATTTCGTCCACCCGGTGCTCGGCCGGGTCGCCGCCGCACTCGAACCTCAGGATTTTCTCTCCCCCCCCCCCCCGTTCTCCTTGCGAATCTCCAGAAGGTTGCAATCCATGACGAACTGGACGCCGTCGCGCAAGAGAGATTTCTTCACCCGCTCGGCGGCGTCCCGATCCTCCCGGGTCAGGATCTGTCCCATTTTCTCGATCAGCAAGACCTTCGACCCGAAGCGCGCGAACGCCTGGGAGAGCTCGCAGCCGATGGGCCCGGCCCCGATGACGGCCAGTCGCCGGGGAAGATCCGTCAGAGAGAAGACCGTTTCGTTGGTTAAATAACCCGCCTCCTCGATTCCGGCGATCGGCGGCGCGGCGGCCCGTGCGCCGGTGGCGATGACGGCCTTTCGGAAGCGGAGCCGCTTTCCGCCGACTTCCACCGTATCCCGGCCCGTAAACCGGCCTTCCCCCAGGAAGACGTCCACGCCGAGCTCCCGGAACCGGCTTGCCGAATCGTTGAGGCTGATGCGCGCGCGCAGCCTTCTCATCCGTTCCATGACGGCTGAGAAGTCGACGCGAGCGCCCGGCAGGACGCGGACGCCGAAATCGCCGGCGTCGCGGACGTCCGCATAGGCATGGGCGGCCCGGAGCAGGGCCTTTGAGGGGACGCACCCCACGTTGAGGCAGTCTCCGCCCATCAGATGTTTTTCGATGAGCGCCGTCTTGGCCCCCAGCCCCGCGGCCCCCGCCGCCGAGATGAGGCCCGCCGTGCCGGCGCCGATGACGACCAGGTTGTAGCGGCCGGCCGGATCGGGATTCACCCAGTCCGGAGGACCGACGTGGGACAGGAGCGTGCGGTTGTGCGCGTCCTCAGGCAGAACGGCCGGCGGTTCGGTCACGGATGGCCTCCGAAGAGGGGGTGTCGCCATGGAGCGGGTTGGTTCGGGCTGAAGCGCGAGCCGAGAAACCGAAATCCTACTTGGATTGCGGGCCCCCCCCGCGGCCTCGGGGGTGACGGAGACGGGAAGGGCCTCCTTCATCGCCTTTCGGGCCATTCGCGTGACCAGGACGGTGAGAAGGATGGTCGCCGCCAGGCCGAACCCGAACAGGATTTTCCGGCCCCCTTCCCCGGCGATGTTTCCCGACGCCAGCTCGGTCAGATTCTTGGCCGCCGAGCCGAGGTACACGTACATCACCGTTCCCGGAAACATCCCGATCCACGAAGCCAGGGCATAGTCACGGAAACGGACCTTCGTGATACCGAAGGCGTAGTTCAGAAGATTAAAAGGGAAGATCGGGGAAAGACGGGTCAAGAGGACGATCTTGAATCCGTGCTTTTCGACCGCATGATCGATCGCCCGGAATGTGGAATTGGACGTCACCTTGGATTCAATCCAGTCCCGGGCGAGGGTCCTGCCCAGAAGAAAGGCGGCCGAGGCGCCGATGACGCTTCCCACGGAAACGGCCGCGCTCCCCCAGGCCACGCCAAAGGCGAAGCCGGCCCCCATAGTGAGAATCCAACCCGGCACGTAGAAGATGCAGGCGGGCGTGTAGGCCGCCGCCAGGATGATGGGTCCCCAGACCCCCGCGCCGTCAACCCAGCCCAGAAATCGGTGGATGGATTCGGCGACGGGCAAAAAGAGAAACCCCGCGGCGATGGCGGCCATCAGGATAACGAGAGTCATTGCGCGCCACATGGAATTTCCCTTCACCCTTTTCCTTGTTGAATTGCGGGTTTCGGTTTCCCGCCGGCCCCCCTGACTCCGGCTTGCCGCTTGACCGGGCGCTTCTTGAGGGTCTTTGCTTTAGATGCCTGTCCGGCCGGAAGGGTGCGGAAAGTTTTCAATCCTCGCGGATCGGAATGGTTCGGGGCTCATAATGGGTTCAGCATCCGCCGCGCGATGTCCGGAAAATCCCGCGGGTCGATCTGGCCGCGAAAGATTCGGACAATGACTCCCGAAAGCCGATATTTTTTGGTCGAGAACCGAAACCGCTCTCCGAGCCGGACGGGACGTTTCAAACCGGTCAAAATCAACCCGGAAGAGGTCTCTGCGGCCTTGCCGCCGAAAAGCAGGAGGTGCGCGTCCCTTCCGGCGGGAATCGGTTCCATGGCCAGGAGGCTCATGGGATATTCCTGATAGACCTCTCGGTTCTCCTTGTCGCCCGGGGCCACCGAGCGGCGGAGATAGGCCGGCAGTTTCGATTGGAGGATGAACGAAATGTGCACCGGCTTCGCCCTGCTGAAGCCCTGGGAGAGCCGGACCCTGTTTTCCTCCTTTTCTTCGAATTTCAAGAGTTCCTGAAATCTTGCGGAGTAAATCTGGTATCCGAAGTAAGAGAGGGCTCCCGCCAAACCCAGGCCGATGAAAATGGAGAAATCAATGAGATTGAATTTTCTCATGTCACTCCAAACTTGAGACGCTTCGTTGGAGTTCGCTCAGGCGGAATGCCCCACCTCCGGGCAATCAAATCGTATTTATATACTTGACACAGACGACCACAACATGTAGGTCGCGCCCGCGTCTCGGCTGACCACAAGATGTAGGGGCATGCTTCCATCGATCCGTTTCCAGAAGATGCGCTCTATCAGATCGTTCGGTTTCATTGATCGATAAAATCCACGCGCTGAATATCGCCCTTTTCATTGAAGTGTAAAAACAACTTTTTGTTTATATGCAATGTGTTGTTGGTTTTTCCTTTTCTTCCGTACTTAAACTCAAATTCAAGACCGCCCTCAAAAACGCCGCTTCTCTTCTGCTCTATAGGATATGTAGTGATCGTCAAACCACCCCATCCCTCCTGCAGGGATGGTATAGCTATTCTTGGCATATGGCTCTTTTGTCGGGTACAACTTATCAAATGTTGAGACGACATTTACAACCTCAAATGTCACCGGGAAAAGAGCTTTGTTGTTAAACGTAGCACCAATCCGCAGTGATTTTACTACACCAGCTTTGTCGATTATTCTGTCAGTTCTCACACTATGAAAGTTAAGCATATCCGCAACTCTATTACGATACCGCCATTCGCTGAATCGCAACAATCCCATAGAGGAAACTGAAAACAGAATGACCGCTCCAACATATAGGTTGAACAACTGGATATGTTGCGCAAAACCGATCGTGACGCCAGCCGCCGTGACCGCAATGGGCCATATCCAGCTCCGCAGTAATTCACCCGCCAAAAAGAGGGCGACTTTGCGAAGCCAATTGAGCATGATTCAGTCATTGTATGATCCCTCTTCGGTTGAGTCAAGCGCATAATTGCGAATCCAACTCCACCATGACTTGAGTTGAAGCATGCCCCTACATCTTGTGGTCAGCCGAGACGCGGGGACGATCTACATGTTGTGGTCGTCTGCGTCAAGTACATAATTCCGATTTCGACAGACGCGGGTCAGTCCCCGCTTTTCCCTAAGGTCGTCAGGAGACTGCCGAAACCCCGGACGGTTTCTCTCACGCTCCCCAGCCGGAGTCCGGCCCAGAGGCCCGCCTGGTTGCTCGTCACCACGGGAAGACCGAGATCCCGCTCCAGCAAGTCGATCACCTCGAACGTCCGAAGGGCGCCGGAGCAGATCAAAATCCCGTCCGCGTCTTTGACTTTCCGGGCCACCTCCTTGGTCAGACTGTAGGCGCCGGTCGGCGGCATTCGGGCGATATCCCAATTGTACCGCTGGCGGAGCCCTTCGACAGCCAAAACCTGGAAATCCGCTTCCTCCAGGAACGCCCGAAGCCGTTGATTCAACTCATCGGTGTACGCCGTGGCGGCGGCGATCTTTCGCAGGCCCAGCCGGCGCATCGCCTCCACGACAGCGGTGGCCATCGTGACGCTCGGCAACCCGGACGCCTCCCGAAGACGGTCGGTCAACGCGAGGTTATACGCCTGGCCCCTGAAAAACCCCGTCGGCGTTCCGCAAAGAACCAGGGCGTCGGCCTTCATGATCGCGATTTCGCGCGCGGCGCGCTCCACCTGGGTGAGCATCCGCTCCAGGCCCTCCGAGGACACCTCCTCGATGTACATCCTCGTGGTGACGAAAGACACGCCCTCCGGCGCCGCCATCCTGAATTCTTCTTCCGCGACGGGGCCGCCGCTCGGCTGCACCAGACCAATGAGCGCTCGCCACCCATACATGAAACGTCCCTCCCCGGGATCCGTCCAGGCCCGCCTTCAGTTTCGATGGCCCTCGCAGGGCCTTCGCCGCAATCCGTGAATCATCAACTTTTTTTGGCGGCGCCGAACGGGGTTGTCCCAAATGGAGAAGAGCCGATCTCCCTTCACCACACCTCGGCCAGGACGTCGTCCGGGTGGCCGTACCGGGAGGCGAACGCCCGGACCTCCGGGTCGTCGAGAGCCGTCAGCCTTCCCCCGCGGATCAACTCGACCTCCCCCATCGTCAGCGTGGGCCGGAGCCCTCCGCCGTCCCAGTGCCAACCGCTGTCCACTTGGGAGTCCGGATTGGCCCACTTTCCCACCGCACAGTGGAAGGAGCCCGCGCGCCTGTGGGTGATCGTGTCCATGCCTCTCGTCTTGAGCCCGGCGGAAACCGGGGCCTTGGGGCTCACGCCGATAGCCAGCTCGCAAAAGAAATTGCCGTTCTCGTAGCGCTTCATCCGGTCTTCAAACCAGCGGGCCTCCTCGCCCCCCTCGACGCGGGTGACCCATTGGTTTTCGATCGTGAGCCGAATGGGCTCTTTCAGGAAACCTTCAAACCCTTCGAGCTGCTCGAAGACCAGGGTCCCGTTCACGGGGGGGTCCGGAAGCTCCGCCATCTCCCCGCCCGGGAAGAATTGCCATTGCTTGGGCGGGTCCACGAACTTGAAACCGGCCCGGTAGGCGATGCGGCCCGTGAAGTCGGTCCCGTGCTCATCGGTAACGCGGAAGACATCCGTCCCGGACGAGAGGGCCTGCTCGCGGACTTTCTGATAGATCCTGAATACAAGCTCGGCCGGAAACCGCGCCCACTCCGAGGCCAGCAGCTCGGGCGTCAGGCTGATGACCGCCACGTTCCGGGTCGGGGTGTAGAAAACCACCTGGGCCACGTCATTATTGTGGAGCGTTGCCGCGTTCTCGAGCCCATGAAAGCTCAAGATGACGTCGGCCTCGCGGATCGCGGAGAGGACGGGCTTCTGGAGGGGTTGCTTCAGACGGTGGATAACGGCCTTTGAGCAGAGAAGAACAGCCTCGGCGCCGGCCTCCTCGACCGCCGTCCCGAAGGCTTCCACAACGTCGGGATGCGCTTCGCCGGAACGGTCCGTCCAAAGGACGACCTGCTCCCCCGGCTGGACACAGGCATAGCCGCGCACACAGTTTCGGGCCCCCTCCATCAAATCCCAGACAAGTCCCATCGATTTTCTTTTAACGATTCCGGTCCGAAGACCGCGAAGAATGATCCCGGCAGATCAGAGAAGGCGATTACGGCGCCATGCGTCCGAATCCGTCGCGCCTACGAGCATGAATCAGCAAGGCCGGCGCAGATACTTGCCGCCGCCCTTTCGGTCCGTGACTTGGCCGTCGTCGTAGATGACCTCTCCCCGGAGGATGGTCGTGACGGGCCAGCCGGTCACCTCCATGCCTTCATAGATGCTGAAGTCGGCCTTGGAACGGAGCATATCGGCCTTGATTGTGCGCGTGACATCCATGTCCACGACAACTAGGTCCCCGTCGGATCCTGGTGCGATGACGCCCTTTCTGGGATAAATGGCGCAGGCCCGGGCGGGGTTTTCACAGCAGACCTCGACCAGGCGCCCCATCGAGATCCGGCCCTTGTTCACCCCCTCGCTCAGCATCAGGGGAAGCAGGAAGTCCCACCCCACCATGCCGGAGCCGGTCTCCCAGATGTCTTTCGCCGGATCGCCGTCATGGTCGGAGGTGTCTCCCTTGACAAGCTTCTCATGGAGGCTTGTCACGACATGGTCCGTCCCCATGATCTCGATGTCCCCGTCCGCCAGACCTGCCCAGAGCCGCTCATGGACCTCCGGATCGCGAAGGGGAGGATTCACCTTGGTGAGAAGGCCCGGAAACTCCGCGTAGGCCGAAACCAGAAGATACTGGGGACAGGTTTCAACCAGGATGCTGACCCCGTCCTCCTTTTGGCGGATGCACTCCTCCAGCCCCGCCGAGGTGCTGAGGTGGAGAACGTAATGGGTGGACCCGGTCACCTTGGCGAAATAGCTGTACCGGCTGATGTGCTCCGCTTCCAGCCACTCGGGAATCCGGTCCGCCCAGGCCCCGGAGTCCGTCCGGCCGGCGGCCTGAAGACGCTCGGTGAAGATTTTGGCGATTTCGACGTTCTCGCTATGGACCGCGACGTGCGTCATGGGGCCGAGCTTCCCGGACTCCTCGAACATCAAATAGGCGAGGGTGTCGTCAAAGGGCAGGGGAATCCCGATCCGGGCGGACCACTTCGGGCTCACGGGGTTGTCGGCGTGGACCTTGAGGTTGCCGTGGTATTTGTACGAGGTGATCCCGAGCTTGTCGTAGTACTGCGGGATCTCTTCGGCGTGCTGCATGGAGTTCAACGTCGGCGTGAAGAAGAAATCGACGAGGGAGTTTTCCTCGCTGACCTTTTTTCCCAGATCAAAGGCGTCCAGCCAGGAGATGACGTCTTCCGGGCCGGGAAGCTCTTTGAAGGGCTTCTGACCCATTCGGGGGACGCGAACGATGGCCCCGACCGTCGTGACGCCGCCGGCCGCGGCCCCCGGGGACTCCGTCTTCCAGTCGTCTCCCAGGTCATACTTCCCGCCGGGGTGGGCGTGAGGGTCGATCACGCCGGGCAGGATATACATTCCCTTCGCGTCGATAACCTTCCGGCCCTCCGGCAGACCATTCCCCTGCCCTACGGCGACAATTTTCTCCCCGTCGATGGCGACCCCGCCTTCAATTACACCTGAAGGAAGGACGACTTTTCCGTTTTTCACCAGAAGGTCCACACCCGCCATGGATGGTTTCTCCCACCTCATTGCATATGCGGTCACTCACCGCCTGTGTATCCACCCATTGGATACCTTGTTGCGAATTCGCGGTTAGGATACATGAACTGACAATGAATAGTTGACTTTTCATCGCGATGGGGCGTCTCTTTCCCCCGCCAGGCCGCCATCTCCCCGCCATGAGGCGAACCGGGCCTCGCTTTCGGGGGAGAGTTCAGTCTCGCGCTTCCCCAAAATTCAATTCAGGCTCAAGAAGTCCAAATAAATTCCCGATAAGCAACTATTGAATAGGTGATATATCCTAAGCCAATAGCCCATTACCCAGAGGATTTCTTCCTTTGGGAAATATCAGCCGTTAACGCAAGAGGGCAAGGCTCAAAAGTGGACGCCGCCGCTTTGGAAATCTTTTACGCAGGCCTTCAGGGCCCGGCTCGAAAGGGAACCCGCACATGAAAGATCAAGAGAATGGGCAGGTCCAAGAGGTGTCTGAAACCAACGGCTACGGGATGGTGGAACAATCCAATATCGACAACATGTTCACCCGCCTCAAGGACAACTGGGAGCCGGGCAGCAAAAAAAGGGTGATGATCGTGGATGATGACCAAGACATGCGCGCCATCGTCCGGACCCACCTCACGATGAACGGGATGGAAGTGTGTGAGGCCATCAACGGCATATTGGCGCTGAAAACCGTGACGAGGCTGAGACCGGACCTGATATTGCTGGACATCATGATGCCCGACATCGACGGCGTGTCGGTCTGTCGGTACATTAAAGTGAACGTGAACATCGTCCAGCCTCCGATCGTGATCATGATGACCGGCCTGAACGATCGGGACCACATCGGGATGGATTCCATCAAAGCGGGCGCCGACGAGTACCTGGTCAAGCCCTTCAGCGGCGACATCCTGGTCACGAAAGTTGAAGAAGCCCTGAAAAACCGGATCAACAAGCCGAGCTATCGATAACGCCTTCCGAGCCGGCGGGGTGTCCGGATCGGCCCGAAGGTCCGGGTTCCGGCGATACCGCACCCAAACATCTTTTATTGAAAAGGGAGAACGCAGGAAAACGCGACGATGGGGGAGGGGGGGGGAGAATTCGATCCATGAACAAATAGGTGTCACACCCTACCGATCCTCGGAAAACCTCCCCTCGAAACCAATGAAAAGCCAACGGAAGAATGAAGTGGAATTCAGCCGGTCTCAAAAAAGCGGGAACAGGCTAAATTCATCCGCCCTTTTGAATCTCAGCGGCGAACCTTTCTCCGCCAATGGGAATCAATCATGCCGCATGAAATAAAAACTCATTTGGGGGCGAAATATTCTTTCGTCCCGAGGGATTCGATGGCCTCTCCGAGCCGCCGGAGGGCGAGGATGTAAGCGGCGGTCCGGTTGTCCAGGTCGGCGTCGGCGGCGACGGCCTCGACCTTGCGGTACTCGCCCACCATGCGCTCGCGAAGCCTCTGGTGAACCTCTTCAAGACTCCAATAAAGCCCCGTCCGGTTCTGGACCCACTCGAAGTAGCTCACCGTCACCCCGCCCGCGTTGGCCAGAATATCGGGGAACACCGTCACACCCCGGGACTTGAGAATGGGATCCGCCTCGGGGATGATGGGACCGTTGGCCAACTCGAGGATGTACTGGGCCTTGATCCGCCCGGCATTCTTCGTGGTGATGACGCTTTCCAACGCGGCCGGGATGAGGATGTCCACGTCCAACTCCAGCAACTCCTCGTTGGTGATTTCCCGATGGCTCACCTCGATCAACCGATCTCCCTGACGCTTCACCGGCCCAACCACCCCTTCGGCGGCCTTGTGCGCCTGCACCGCCTCCGGTTCGATTCCCCCCTCGCAGTAGAAGGCCCGGCGGGAATCGCTCACCGCTACGACGCGGTACCCGTCGGCGTTGAGAATGCGGGCGATGTGGTATCCGGCGTTCCCGTATCCCTGGATGGCGACGGTTGTCTGCTCGGGTTTCAAGCCCTTTCGTTCCGCAAGGTCCTGGAGGATCTCGTAACCGCCCCGGGCCGTGGCGTCTTCCCGGCCCAGGCTCCCGCCCAGGGCCACGGGCTTTCCCGTGATGACGCTGGGGGTGTTGTGCCCCTTCATCCGGTTATATTCCCTCGACATCCAGGCCATGATGGTCGGATTGGTGTAGACATCCGGCGCGGGGATATCGATCTCCGGCCGATAAAGTCCACAATGGCCCGCATGTATCCCCTGGACAAGCGCTCCAGCTCCATTCGCGAAAGAGCCTTGGGGTCCACGGCCACGCCGCCCTTGCCCCCTCCGAAGGGCAGGTTCAGCAAAGCGCACTTGAAGGTCATCCAGAAAGCAAGGGTGGTGACTTCGTCCAAATCGACGGCGGGGTGGAAGCGGATCCCCCCCTTGGCCGGTCCGCGGACGGTGCTGTGGCGTACACGATACCCCGGGAAGATCTTCAAAGAGCCGTCGTCCATCCTCACCCGGATGGACACCATGAGAGAGGCCTCGGGGTGAAGGAGAATCTCGGGAACCCCATCTGAGAACGCTACGTAGTTCAGTGCGTTTTCAAGCCGTTGGACCGCGCCATCGAAGATGTTGGGTGTTCCGGCCGAAACGCCTTCTGCAGCGAAATTCGTCGATTTCATCAACACATTGCCTCCCTGGAGAAATTTTCAACGAGCGTTCCACCCAATAACACGGCCGAATCCATGGTCCGGATCGGCTCCGGATCACCCCTTCGCTGAACGCCTGTCCGCCGCGGGCCGAGGGCGCGCGCCGGAGACCTCGAAGAAAACCCGCTCGCCTGAGGGGCGCCCATTTTAAATTGGGGACGAGGCTCCGCCGCCTGGCTCCTTACCGCAACCGGACAAGACTCCGTTTCTACGGTTCTGAAATCCGTCGCGGGTCGCGCCGGATTCATTCATCGAGCGAATAGCGGGGCGTGACGAGGGCCGCGCGGGAAAGCCCGCCGGACGCACAGGGTGAAGTTGACCCGTGAACAAACCGGCGGTCGACTCGCCCGACACGACCGCGCTCACCCTACCACACGGCCGGGATGGGCCTCAATCAATTGGGGGACGGGGGGAGAAGTCATTTGCGACTTCAAGGCCGCATCGAGTATGATTCTCTTTCGCATAACCATCGCGCGATTCCAGAAACCGGGCGGCGGCAAAACGGCATACGCGGGAGACGCAGAGTTGAAAGAGAGCAGCGCGGATCTGATCATTCGAGGGCTGAAAGAGGCGGGGGTGAGCGTCATTTGCGCCCTGCCCGAGTCCCACCTGAAACCCGTTTACGTCAAGGCGCTGGAGGACCCCGACTTCCGCTACATCCCCGTCACCAACGAGGGGGAGGGAACCTCCATCGCGGCGGGGGTCTGGTTGACCGGCCAGAAGGCCGTCATGATCATGGAGAACTCGGGACTGCGCATGGCCACCGAATCCCTCTCCCGCTTGGGCCTGACCCATGGAATCCCCGTCGTCCTCCTCATGAGCTACCGCGGCGACCTGGGAGAGCCCCAACTGGTGGGGAATCCCCCACGGGATCACCATGGAGCCCCTTTTGAACGCACTTCGCATCCCCTACGTGGTGGTCCGGAAGGATGAAGACATCGTCAAGGCCATCACCAACGCGCGGCGTTCCGCGGACACCTCCAAATACCACACGGCCGTCGTCTTCAGCGGAGAGGTGATCGAGAATTGACCCGATACCAAGCCCTGAAAGTCATCGCCGAGAAGATGAAAGAGGAGGTCTGTATCGTCTCGCTTGGGGGCATCGTGGACGAGTGGCACCACATCCGCCCCGAGCCCCGCGGCAACAGCCTGTTCCTGATGAGTCTGGGATGCCACATGCCCGTGGCGTTCGGCGTGGCCGTGGGCCTGCCTGAGCGCAACATCGTATGCCTGGAGACGGACGGCAGCGCCCTGATGAACCTCGGGATCTTCGCCACCCTGGGCAACCAACAGCCCGAGAACCTCAAGATCTTCTGTTTCGACAATGAAATCTATGAATGCATCGGCGGTCCGCCGACGCACACCTCGGGGGGCGTCGACCTGGCCGACATGGCCCGCGGCGCCGGAATCACCGAGGCCCGGACGGTGCGCACCGAGGGCGAGCTTCGGGAAGCGGCGGATGAGGCGCTGTCCGACAAGCGGCTCCACTTCGTCGTCGCCAAGATCGAACCGGGGGTCGAAGAAGGGCTTCCCCGAAAAAAATTCGACGGACTCGAGGACAAGTATCACTTCGTCCGCTATCTGGAGGACTCCGAGGGCATCACCATCATCCCCCCGAGCCAGCACAACTGAAGGAAGCGGCGGCCGGGCCTGACCGGAGATGAAAAACCACCCGGCCGGGAATATTCTTCAGGGACGAACATTGGAAAAGTGAGGGCGGGACACAGCCTCAAACCGGGTTTTCTATCGCGTGAAGGAGCCTAATCCATGGCCAGATCCGAATCCAAGCCGCTCGACACCGGAGACACGTTTCCAAACCTTTCCTGGAACCTCCCCGACGGCGGGACGATCAACGTTCCCGGCGACATGGGGGGACGGCTGGAAGGTCGTCCTGATTTTTCGCGGCTATTTCTGACCGTACTGCAAGGCGCAGTTAGCCGCCTACGCACGGGCCTCGGACAAGTTGAAGGAAGAAGGCATCAGCGTCGTGGCCGCTTCCAGCGACACGATCGAGAACACCCAAAAGATCGCGAGCGAGTGGGACTTGAACTTCCCGGTCGCGCACGGCCTCGACCCGGCGAAGGTCTCCGACCAGCTGGGGGCGTTCTACGAGCCCGACCGCAACATCGTCCATACGACGAATTACGTCATCCGCCCGGACGGCAAGATTGCGGTGGCCGGTCTACAGCACCAGCGCCATCGGCCGGCTGATCTGGCAGGACGTCACGGCGCTCACCCAATACATGAAGAAGATGAGGCGAAGTAATTCCGGGAACGAACGAAGCGGGGACGGGCACCCTCCAGCCGGGGGGCGCCCGTTTTCTTTTCCGAGACGCGGCCTCCCGACATCATCCGCCGCCGGGGGGGCAAGGGGGTAAAGTCCATTGGACTCGACGCGGAAGCTCACGTTGAACTTGCTCCGGAAATTCTCCATCGCAATCCCGGCCGTCAACTGAACCAGCGCCGGCTCATCGAACACCTCCTCCAAACGGCGATAAAACTCATCCGTTACGTCCTGCGCGGAATCCGTCATCCGCTCC
>CBDHDG010000006.1:0-1817418 GCA_965261595.1 bacterium | reverse complement strand
GGAAGAGGGCGGCGACCGGTTCGACTGGTCGACCAAGACCGGCCGCTACGCCTGGCTCCGCGACGTCGAGGACCGGGATCTCCACGACCACGGGCGCCTTCGCGGTCACGGCCCGAGCACCCGGTCCCCGTAGAAGGGACCGTCGCGTCAGCGGTCGTCCTTCTTCCCCGGGTCCGGCGCCGCGTTCCTGGCGGTGCCGTAGAGCTTGCCGCCGAGCCACTTCCCGATGAACGGGACCGCCTCGGTGGCATGCTCGACGAAGGGTTTGTCGGCCTCGGCCGCGACCTTCGCGCGGCCTTGCTCGATGCGTTCGTCCGTCATCCCGGCCCGCTCCTCTCGTCCCGCCTCCCTTACCCTCAGATCATGCTCGGTCCTGGCGCTTTCGCGCCTTGCCCGGTTCTCGACCTTTCCCGGCCCGGGCGTCCCGGCCCCGCGTCCGCGGTCGCGCACCGAGGCCGACCAGCCGCCCCAGGCCGCCTCGGTCTCGCCCGCGTGATACTCTTTCAGCCCGTCTCTCCTCCGCTCGTAGTCCGCCAGCCCCGGGACCGAGGCCGGATCCACCCCCTCGGGCGCCGGGAAGCGCTCCGCGATGAAGGCGGCGGCATGCGCGCGCAGCTCTTCGGCGTCCTCCGGGGTCTGGGGCGAGGCGAGCCGCATGGCGCCCCCCACGCCGATCTCGCGCCCGTCGGCGCCAGGCCGGGCGGTCAGCCAGGCGAAGAAGGGCTGGCCCAGCTCCTGGTCGACGGCCCGGGACCGGCTTCGCACCTCGGCCGCCTGAGAGCTCCAGCTCTCGGCTTCCCGGTGGCTCAGGGCCTCCTGCTCGCCGAAGCGGCGCATCCGCGTCAGGTTGGCGCCAAAACTCTCCTCCAGGCTCTTGAGCTCGCTCTCGCCCGAGGCGGTGGAGTAGCGCCTGGAGGCATCGGCGACCCGGGACCAGTGATCGATCACTTGGTTCTGCTCGGCATAGTCGGTCATCCGGTTCCAGGCTTCCCGGCCGATGGTCTGGCCCCGCCAGCTCGCCGAACCGTCGGCCCCGAACTTCACGATGAAGTCGAACCCCCCTCCCACCCTGGCCTCGCCCATGAGAACGGCCGCCTCCTCCTTCGAGATCCCGCCCGCCTCGGAGAGGCGTTTCATGTGGCTTTCCAGGGCCTGGACTTGCGTGCTCTCGCTTTCCGTCACGCCCCTCGAATGGGCGAGGCCCGTGTGCACGTCCCGGGAGAACCGCTCGACCATGGCCGCCGAATCGGTCGCAACGGCCGTGCGCGCCGTGTCGGCCTCGGCCGACCAGTGCCGGGCCTGCTCCCGGGCGGCGCCTGCCCGGCTCTCGTGGCTGACCGCAAGGGATTCGGAGAGTCTGACGCCCGCCGCCGGGATCCGGCTGGTGGCGGAGCCGGCGTCCATGACCGCGGTACCGTCTCCAGTCACGGTGAAGGCCGCGCCCTCGGGAGCGAACCCGGTATAGCGGTCCGTATCGACGTGCATGGAGGTGCGGAGCTGGCGGCCCTCGAGCGTTGCGAAGCGGTGGACGTCGGCCTGGGTGTTGGCGAGGGAGATATTGCCCGTCGTGCCCTCGTGGGCGGCCGAGGAGGCCGCGTCCTGGCCGACCGCGAGCACCGAGGTGGCGAGCATGGTCGCCTTGCCCACCCCGTAGGCCAGGGCCGCGGCGAGGAAGGGCACCGACATCGAGAGGTAGCCCGACATCACGGCCACGTCGGAGGCCACGGCCCGGATCCCCGCCTGGGCGACGAGCGATACGCCGCTCTCGCCGTCCGGCATGAGGGCGCCCGCGCTCATGCGCTCGGCGGCCTCGCCCATGGAGATCCGGTGGAGGATCGCGTAGAGCGGCCCCCAGCTCTGGATCCAGACGATCCCGGCGAAGTAGGACCGGAAGAGCCCGCCGCCCGCGGGGGTGAGCATGAGCAGCACCGCCATGGGGAAGGCGCCCACGTAGAGGCACTCGAACACGATGCGCAGCATCGGGACCCAGGTCTCGGCCTGCCTTCCGATGGCCCGGTAGGCCGAGACGGTCTGGGCCTCGGCCCGGGCTTCGGTATAGGACCTGAGCGCGGCGGCGTTGCCTGCCTCCGCGGCCCATTGCTCGCCCGCGCCGTGGAGGGTGTTGAGGACCATCTGCTGGCGCAGGATCTCGGCCGCGGTCCTGGAGGCGCCGATCAGGTAGTCGTGGGCCACGGGCAGCGCGGCCATGAGCTCGGCCCGGGCCAGCGCCTCGGTCGCCGCACCGGGGAAGAGTCTCCATCCGAAGATGCCGGACGCCCTCGCGATCTCGGCCCCCCAGAGCGCGTTGAGCCGCGGGGCGGCCTCGGCGCAGGTGACGATCTCGCGATCGATTGGCGTGGCGCCGGTGCCGGACGGCGTCCCCCGGGTCGCGTACTCCACCATGCGCGCGGGCGAGGCCCCGGCGGAAGGCGATCCAGTGGATGTGACGAGCCGCCAGATATCGGTGCTCTCGCGCAGATCGTCGGCCGAGACGTGGCCCAGGAGCAGGGCGTGGAACACGCATTGCCTTGCGTAGGCCCGGAGGTTCCGCGCGAACACCGTGTCGGTCACCTCCATGCGGGTCGCGGCGGCCGCGAGCCTCGCGCCGAAGATCAGGCCGTGGCGGCGGTAGGTCAGGTCGTCCGGAAGGGAGAAGGCCTGCTCGGTGAGCCGCGTCAACCCGTCGCCCACCTGGCTCGTCAGGGAGGCGAAGAGGGCCAGGCCGAGCGGGACGCCCGCCACGACCGCGGGCGCCAGCGCCGGGTCGAGCCGGTCCACGACCCGCACGGTCGCCTTGGGGACCACCATCGCGCCCCAGACGGCGATGAAGAGGAGGATCCACTTGGCGTTGTCCTTCCACGAGCCGCCGAAGGCGGTGCGGAACAGGACCCAGGCGAGCCCGGCCACGCCCGCGATCCGGGCCAGGGTCACGAAGGCCCCGCCGCCGGTGATCGCGGCGACCGCGTTCAGCAGGTCGACCAGATAGGTCCCGCCGCCCAGGGTGAAGAGCTCGTACATGGTCGTTGCCCCTACCGGGCTCCTGCGCCGCCCCGGGAGAAGGCGAGCGCCGCCCTGAGATCGGCCGAGAGCGCGCCCGCGAGCTCGGTCTCGATCAGCCTGAGCTTCTCCACGACGGCGAGGGCGGTGTTGAACCGCTCCAGCCCCTCGTGGCGGTGTTTGGCGAGGGCGGCCCGGTTCCGGCGCAGCCCCTCGCGCCAGCGCTCCAACTGGTCGCCGTCGGCGATGTCCAGGGTGCCGGCGCGTTCCTCGACCGTCCGGTGGAGGTCCGAGATCCAGACCTGGAGCACGTCGAGGGCCACCGCCTCGGCCAGCGCGTCCACCTCCTGGTCCACCACCGCCCCGCGGTAGGCGGCGGCCGTGTTGATCACCCGGTAGACCGGCAGGGTGGTGAGATTGACGAGCCCCAGCGCGTCGGCCGGGGGCGCCGTGTCGGCGCGCACCGCCTCGACCAGCCGGCGGAGCAGGCCGGCCACCCGGTCCCGGAAACCCCGCGCCGCCGGCACGGTGAGCCGTCCGAGGACGGGGTTGAGACAGTCGACGGAGGTGTCGCAGCGATAGACCGGGAGGTCGCCTCCCCCCTCCATCAGGATCTCGGTCACCCGGCGGTCAAGGGCCAGCGGCTCCAGGATGCGTATCCTGGGGCCGGAGGTGTCGCCGTCGGAGACCGGGGCGGTGACGATCGCGGTGCCCGAGATCGACATGGCGAACTCGCCGAGATCCCGGTCGGACGCCAGGAAGCCCGACGCCCTCACCGCGCGCCAGGCGTAGTTGACGTTGACCGGGGCCTGGTCCTTGAGCGGTCCCGAGGCGGCGGCCAGGGTCGAGTGGCGCTTGCCGTCCGCGCCGCAGCCGTGGCGGGCGGCGGCGTAGTCGGAGAAGATCCCCTGTCGCGTGCCGATGGCCGCACAGATCGCCGCGCTCGCCCGGTCGTTTTTGGACCAGACCGCCCCGACCAGGGCCTGGGCGGTCTCGCAGGAGTTGAGGTTCTGGCTGTTCACCCACTGGGCCAGGGCCCGGAGCTTGGACAGGGTCTCGGCGATCACCGGCGAGATGGTCTCGAGCGCCAGCTCGAAGGCGAAGCCCGCGGCGTTCTGGGCCACGGCGCGGCCAAAGGCGATCAGCTGGTCGGAATTGATGAAGGAGAAGGCGCCGGCGAACGTGTCGATGCCGCCGCAGCCGGCCCGGAAGGAGGGCAGGCTCACCGTGGCGATGGGCTCGGAGCGCACGGGGGCGCGCAGGTAGAGGTTGCCCAGGGTCCAGTGGCCCGAGGCCTGGCCGTCGAAGGCGGTCGGCCCGGTGGTGTTCACCGCCGCGCCCCTCCAGAAGCTCTCCATCTCCGAGAGCACGTCCGCGCCCGCGGGCGGGGCGAGGCAGAGCGAGATGGCCCACACGAGCACGAATTCGCGGGCAGCCATGGTCATGCCCGCAATCCTTTGCTTAATAGTCATGTCCGATCTCCCGTGCGGTGAGGGTGAAGATGCGCTCGGCGAGCTGGTCCTTGGCGACCACGCCGAAGGAAACCGGAAGCGCCCGCCTGGTTCGCGTGTCGTAGAGGACAAGGGCGGGGAACACCGGGGCCTCGAGGCCGAGACGCGCGGCGCGGCCCTGGTCGGGGACCGCCTCGGGCCACCCATCGAGGGGCTCGCCCGTCATCGAGACCGCGAGCACGTCGAGGCCGTGGCGCAGCGCGAAGGCGCGCAGAAGGGGGCCGAACACGCGGCATCCCGGGCATCGCGCATGGCCGAGATAGATGAGGCCGTAACGCTCGCCGAGCCGGGCCAGGACGGCGTCGCGCTCGGCCCGGCGCTGCTCCGACCAGACCTGCTTGGCCAGGGCGCCCACCGGACGCTTCAGCGTGTAATCGAGATCCGGGCTCGCCCAGACCGTGCGGCGGAAGGCGTCCGAGAAGGAGGCGGCTTTTTGCAGGGTCTCCTGCTGGAGGCGCAGGTAGGCCGTGACGTTCTCCGGGCTCGGGTCCAGGATCGCCCTGGCCCGGGCTTCCTCCAGGGCCCGGCGCATCCCCAGGAGGCGCTCCATTGCGGTCTCGGGCCGCGAAGAGGGTCTTGCGGGAGGCGTTTGCGCCGCCGGCGCGTCCTCTTCCGCGTCTTCCTCGTTCCGGTCGCAATAGAAGTGCCAGCCGAGCGAGGGCTCAGTCTCCCGATTTGGGCCCGATCGGGGACCGCACCAAGGCCGCCATTCCCGCGCATCCGCGGGCAGCGCCGCGAGGACGGCGAGGAGGCAGGCGAGTGCGAGGGCGTACGGGATGGTCATGGCTGCCCCCTTCACTTGCTTTTGGTGTAGAAGCCGTGGATGCGCTCACGCATCACCGCGCCGGTTCGGCCGGCTTCCGGAAGCTCGATCGAGGGCTCATACGACCCGTCGGTCAGATTCTCGGTGAACTCGGAGAGGTCCACGGCCTCGAAGTCGATGCGTTCCATCTCATCGACCGTGAAGCCGCGGCAGCTGCCCCAGCCGATCCCGAGCTGGCCGCGTGTCGCTTCCTGCAGGATGCGCCCGAGCTTGGAGCCGAACACGCACCAGGAACGTTTCCAGCGGATGCACACGCCGAAGATCCGCTTCGCGCATCCCTTGCCCAGGTAATGCGTGTTCCCGGCATGGCGCTCCTCGGCCAGGAGGCGTTCCTCCTTGGTGCAGCCGGCCACGCCCACGAGCGCGCCCGAGTTCTTGCAGCAATCGGCGAGGCCTCCCCACTGGATCCGGCAGGACTGGCGATCGCCCCTGAAGAACCGGAGGGTCTGGCGGTCGAATTCCTCTCCGCCCAGCTCGATGGCCATGTTGAGCCGGGCCGCCGAATCGACGAACCCGGTGTTGGCCCGGGACGCCGCGGTTCCGCACTCGGCGCCCACGCACCAGGAGACCGAGCCGCAATGGCCGCCGGCCCCGGCGCGCTCGAGTCCCGCCTTGCAGTCGTTCACCGATCCGGAGGCGATCCCGTCCGCGCCCCAGAGGGGGGAATGGGCGTCGCCTTGGATCCCGTCCCCGCGCCTCACCATCGGATCGTCCGCCTTGACCGGGGCGTCCGGGCGCTTGACCGTACCCTCGATCACCGCGCGGCCGGCTTGGCCCCCGGGATCGGCGGGATCGTTTATCACCCGGTTCGCGGCGTTTCTTAGTTCGCCCGCGCCCAGGCCCCTCTCTGGCAGGCTCGTTCCACCGTAGCCCGGCACATGGGCGGCGGAATCCGCATCCTTCGCGATGGCGCCCGCCGCGGCTTGTCCCGCCTGGCCGATCGCGCGGGCCGCCGCTGCCGGGTCTTCGGCCCGGGCGGGGCCGTTGACGAGGTGCGTCAGGACCACCAGGGCCAGGACGAAGGCCTTCGCGGCCATCGTCCAGCAAGGGAAGCGTCCCCAGGCCTCGATTCGCGCCATCTGAAGCCTTGGCCGCTTCGCCTCCATGAGGGCTTCGAAGCTGCGATCGGAACCGGGTTCCGGATTTTCGTTCGTGTCGTCCTTGCGGTTCATGGCAAGTTTCCTCTCAGGCTTGCGAGATGGCGGCGCGCGGCCGCGCGGCCCGGCCCTCCCTCGGCGGCGATGGCCTCGAGCGCCGCTTCCAGGCCGATGTTCCCCGCGATGCGGTCGTGGGGCGGCGCGGGATCCGCGGCGCAACCCCGGCTAGTGCAGGGCGGGACCCCGCCCGGGACCACCGCGACGGCCGGGATCGCCTCGATGCCGAAGATCCGGAACAGACGCGGATCGATTGTTGCGCCGGACTTGCGGCCCAGGTACGGGCCGATGCGTTTCACCGTGGCCTGCAACCCGTCCGGGCCGAGCCCGCGCAGCACCAGCGGCGCGCCGATCCGCGCCGCCTCGCGGCTCCACTGCCGCCAGCTCGCCGCGGGCGCCGAGAGGCTCATGAAGACGATGACCTCGGGGCCATGGGGACGCTCGGAAAGGCCGCGGGCAACGCGGCCGGCATGACGTTCGGCCGGGAGGGGGCCGGAGGCCCCGGGGGCGTTTTTGCCCGCGCGTTCCAGCGCGCGCTCGATCACCGAGCGCGACCAGGCGTCCAGGTCCCCGTCACGGACTTTTGCCGGTTGCCGCAGGACCTGATCGACAGTATCGCGCGCCAAGTCCTTGGCTTTTCCCTGGGCCCGGGCCGGGCCGCACCAGGCCGCCATCACGAGCGCGCAGGCGAGAGCCGGGATGGTCTTACGAATCGGGTTATCGTTCATGTCAGCCTCCTCAGAGCAGACAGCAGTTGCGCTTGCGCCAGAGCAGATAGCCGAAGTTCTCGCCCGCCACCGGCAGCTCGCGCAGCGCTTCCCAGATCACCGAGGACCGGCCCGTGGGGTTGCAGCCGGTGAGGGGCGACGTGGCCGGGACCGGCTGGGTCATCTGCCAGCGGTACTGGGACTTCTTCATGATGGGCATGGGATAGCGCCCGCAGAGCGCCGCCGGCCCCGACGTGCCCCAGGCGAGCAGCAGCCGGTGAAGACGGAACACGAGCCGCTGGGCCACGAGGAGCGAGGCCTGGACCCCGCCCACGTGGGCGGCCACGTTGCCGGTCAGGGGATACATCCCGCCCTGGCAGCCCGCGCACCAGAACAGGGGGTCGAGCGGCAGGCCAGCCGAGGCGGCGGCGCAATCGGCGGCGCAGGCCGCCTGGGCCGGCAGGTCCGCGAACAGCGCGGCTTCCGGGTTCAACAGGAAGGACAGCTCGTCGTCGAGCCAGGCCGGGTCGAGCTCGGAGACCCAGGCGATGTCGAGCCCCCCGCTTTCAAGGCAGCCGATGTCGAGCAGGGCCCCGATCCAGGACAGGAGCGGATAGACGTAGTCATGGACGTGCCACACAGAGCCCGAGGCGCCGTCGCCGCCCGAGGAGCCAGTACGTCCGCGCCCCGCGGGCAGGCCCGGGTCGATGGTCATGCCCCCGAGATTGGGGAAGCACCAGGGCGCGCGGCTGACGTCGATCAGCCGCGCCGGCTCCCACAAGCCCAGGGAGAGTCCGATCCGGGGGATCGGCTTGCCGCAGAGGCAGATCGGCGATCCCGGATTGGGCGTGTCCGGCGCGCCCGTGGCGCTGCCCATGCGGATCGGCCCGATCGAGATCGGCAAAAGACACTCCCAGCACACGTCCGTGACGGGGTTCACGAAACGCCCGGTGCAGGACTGGGCGGAAGCGGTCCCCGTGGACAGGGCTCCGGCAAGGACCAGCGCCGTGCAGACGGTCTTCAGGGATCTCATGGCCGCCCTCCGATGGTCGCGGGATTGGCTTCGTCGTCGAGCGGCACTTCCGTGATCCTGAGCATGGATCCCTCGGCCGCGACCAGGGACGGGGTGGCGCGGAGCCCGAAACGTTTCGCAAGCCGGCCGTTCTGGTCGAAGAAGAACGGCCGTTCGTGGGGCCGCATCAGGTCCAGCGGGCGGCCCGCCAGGAGCACGATCTTCGCGGGCCGTTCGTGGCCGAGGGCCCAGGTGACCTCGGCCGGCCGCGCGCCGTCGATGAACAGCAGATCCCGGGTCAGCGGGTACACCTCGAGGGGGTTGATCCGAGCGCCCCGGGCCGCAATCAGGGTCCCATCGTGCGCCCGGACGTCTTGCTCGACCGTGATCGAAGGATCGAACAGCCGGGTGCGACGGACGCGCGCGGGCCCGATGCCCTCGACGCGCCCGGGCGCCTCGATGCGCTCCCGGCCCCGGTCCAGGGCCTCCCGGCGCATGCGGGTGAGGTCGCCCGAGGACTCCAGCGCTTCAAGCCGGGCCTCGATCCGTTCGAGCAGGTCGGGCTCGGCGATGGGCCACACCGCGCCGCGCACGCCAAGGTCCTTCGCGGGTACGGGCCGCGCCGCGAGCATCAGCACGCAGGCAATCGCGATGAGCCGAAGACGGGACAGGAGAACACGCCGCGTCATGGCCGCGCCTCCTCGGGTTTGGCGAGCGGTCCCTTGAGCCCGAGCCAGGGGACGTCGGGCAGGGCCCAGGCCCGGCCCCGGATGCGTTCTTGCGGGATGAGCCCGATCTCCGAATAGCGGCTGTCGTGGCTGTCCACGTGATCGGCGTGGACGTAGTAGCGGCCCGGCGGGATCACGCCCGGCCCGATCGCCTCGAGCCTGCGCCCATCAAGCGCATGCGTCTTGGCAACGCCGAGGACCGCGCCGTTCACCGAGACCCGGCGCTCCCTGTCCACCTCCACCCGGTCTCTGGGCAGGCCGCGCACGGTCTTGAGGTAGGGGATCCCCGAGCCGGCCTCCTCGGGTGGGTCGAACAGGACCGCGTCGCCCCGTTGGAACTCTCCCACGAGGGGCAGCACGAAATACCCCCAGGCTCCGTCGGACCAGCTCGCGTTGACGTAGACGCGCGAGACCGCGACGAGCCACAGGGCGGCCAGCATGGCCATCCAGAGCAGGATCTTGCGGCCCCGTCCGGTTCGTTCAGGCGCACGCCGTCCGGGCGCACGCGGCAAGGCGTGCAGGGTCTCTCTCATCGTTCGTCCTCCGTGTTCGTCGGGGGATGGGTTTTGGACAGGGCCGTCTGGATCGCCGCCTTTATCTCGGCGGTGAGGTCCGGCGCGCCGGCGGCGACCGCCCTTGCGGGCAGCAGCACCGCGCGGTGGCGGGCTGCCGTCCGGACGAGCGCCTCCTCCAACCGGCGCGCCCAGCCGCGCACGGCTTTTACGGCCTCCTCTTGGTCGCCGTGCTCCCGGGCGGCCTTGGCCATGTAGTCTGCCGTGAGCTCGGCAAGCCGCACGCTCGCGATGCGCGGGACCCTCTCCAGGGCCATGCGCGCCGTGACGGCCGAGACCGCCGCGGCCACCCCGGCACTCAGCACAAGCGCGGCGGCCAACGCCGTGGGCCCGCTCATGACGCAGCCCGTTCCGGCGCCGTCTGTTCGCGCGTGACATGAAGCTCCTCCGGTGGGGTGGGGTCGTGCGTGCCACGGGACTCCCTCTGGGCGGACGCGATGGGGCCCCGTCCCGCGCCCTCCTGCCCTTTCAGGGCCCGGAAGCGGTCCAGCCAGAGCCTGGCCGCCCGATCGGGAACCACGGTCCGGATGCGGCGCTTAAGGGGCGGGAAGGCGACCGCGGAAGCCGCGCCGTCGCGCGCGCCCGGCAGGTCCCGGTCCTCCGCGGCCTCGGCCATGCGGGCCACGAAACGCAGCAGTTCCGCCTGCTCCGGGGAGGGCTCCGCATCGAGCCCGGCCGACTCGCGCACGGCCCGGTCGATGGTCCCGCCGAGCCGCTTCAGCCGCTCCGCCCCGCGCTGGGAGGAAGCGGCCTTTGTTCCCAGCCACGCGACGCTCGCGTCCGCCAGAAGGGCGTAGAGGGCCGCCTCCCGGCGGTCCCCGGATCCTTCAAAGGCCTCGATCTCCTCGCTCATCAGCACCGCGTGGGCCGCCAGCGAGTGGAACCGCCTGAGCCGGCCGCCCCTGCGGCAGGTGTTGGCCAGCACGTGGGCCAGGGCCTCGAAGTCGACGGCGTCCGGGGTCAGCCCCTCCGGATCTTCCGGCCAGGCGAGGGGCCGATCCCCGGATCGGGGCTTCTCCGCCCGTGTCGCAGCACTCGATGGCGCCCGCCTGTTCCTGTCCTTGCTCATGTGCGTCTCCTTCTGTTTAAGCTATGGAGGCCGTCACGGCGCGCTGCCCGCAGGGCCGGCTGTCGTGGCCTCCGGACCGTCGCCGTCGGCGATGCGGTCGATGGCCTGCTCGGTGGTGAGGCCTTCGGCCTTCAGCCGCTCGACCGCGGCGAAGGCCGGCCCGCGCGATGAATAGAGAGCTACCGACCAGGGGTCCAGGGCGAGCCGCGCCACGCGCCAGCCGTCCGGACCGTGCAGCACCAGCTCGGCATGGCGCCCGTCCACGGTGGCCAGGCTCTTGAGGGCCCGCTCCATGCCGGGATCGCAGTGGATGCGCTTTTCCTGTTTGAGGAGCTCGACGGACTCGTCCTTCTGGGCCAGGAAGATGGTCCAGTCGGCGTTGTCCCAGGCCGCCCGGGCCGCGGGGTTGGCGTAGTAGTCGTTGACGCTCTGGGTGCCGGTGACGAGCGCGCCCCGGTACTTGCGCGCCCGCCTGGCCGCGCCCTCGAGGAAGGCCCGGCTGTCCTCGCCCGACAGGAGGTCCCAGGCCTCGTCGATGACGATCGCCTTGGGCCGGGTTCTGGGGCCGTGATACATGCGCTGGGTGGCGAGGAAGACCACCAGCATCAGCACCACGCCCTGGACGTCGCCCCGGCCCTTGAGCTCGGCGAGCTCGAACACGGTGAGCGCGGCGTCCAGGGCCGGGGTCTCCGATCCCTCGAAGAGCCGCCCGAGCGCGCCGCCCGGCCGCCACGGTCCGAGGGCGAGAGCCATGTCCGATGCCCGCCGGTCGCCCGCCGCCTCCAGCCGGCGCTGCACGGTCCCGAGGTCGGCGCCGTTGCCGGCCTCCTCCCAGGCGCGCGCGATGGCCTCGTCGATGAGCGCCGCCTCGATGTCGTCGATGCGCCCGCGCCTTCGGCACATGCGCCCGACCACGGCGGCCAGCATGGCAAAGCACTCCTCCCGGTAGTCCCCGTCCCGGGCCGCCACGTCCGCGTCGATCATGGCGAAGGGGTTGAGTCTCGCCGGGTCCTTGCCGAAGGCGATGAAGACGCCGCCGAGGGCCTCGGCCGTGTGCTGGAAGGAACGCCCGTCATCGATCACCACGGCCTCGCCGCCCGCGCCCGCGATGCCCGCGACCAGCTCCTGCATCAGGACCGACTTGCCCGACCCGGACTTGCCGGTCACGGCCACGTTGTAGTTGCCGGCCTCGTTGGCGAAGGGGGACCAGCACGCGGGCTGGCCCCGCCTTCCGATCAGGAGCAGGGCCGGCGGCGCGTCGGGCGACGCTCCCTGGCCGCGCCACTCGCCGTGCACCGGCGCGAGATTGACGGCCGAGGAGGTGAGCAGGGTCTTCATCCGGCCCATACGGGCGAGGTCGGCGTCGAGCCCGCCCGCCGGAACCATGGGCAGACAGGCGAGCCAGGCCGGCAGGTGGGCGTAGCGCTCCGCGCCCAGGCGCCAGCCCTGGCCGTGATAGATGGCCCGCACCGCCTGCTCGGCCTCGTCGATGGCGTCCAGGGGCGCGTAGACCGCGATCGTGTAGCAGGCCTTGACCAGCCGCTCGCCGTTCTTCAGCCGCTCGGTGACGAAGCGCCAGTCCCGGGCCTTCTCGGGCAGGCCCGGCAAATAGCGCGCGATCCCCGTGCCCGCCTGCTGCGTGGCCCGGGCCGACTTGAGGAAGGCGCGCTCGCCGGCGGCCGCGTCGCCCATCGTCACGGTGAGGGCGGTCAGGACCGGGGCGCCCGGCTGCAGGAAGTCCCGGTGGAAGTCTCCGATCAGCGCGTTGCCGCGCCAGCCGGGCCAGACGTCGGGGAAGGCCCGGGCCGAGAGCACGCGCACCGCCACGTCCGTCCCGTCCGGGTGAAGGAAGACCAGGCCCGTGGGCGCAACGGTCAGGGCCCGGCCCGGCGCCGCGCACTGAAGATGAATGGGGTCTCTGGGCGACCAGCGCCTTTGCGGCCTGTCGAGCCCGCCGTCATGCTCTCCCGCCAGGTCGGGGGCCGTGATCTCCGCGGCGAGGGACAGCAGAACGTCCGGCTCGACCCGCCGCGCCTCGGCGCCGGCCGAGGCGAGCGTGCCTTCCAAGGCCCGCCGGAACCCCCCGAGGGCGGTCTCGGCCGCCGGTCCGGCCGGGCCCGCCAGGCAGGCCGCGAGGAACACCCGGCAGTCGTTCAGCGTGAACGGCGGTCCGCTCGCATGGAGGGGGCGCCATCCGGCATGGGCAAACAGGGCCCTGCGCCGCGCCGCCATCCCCGCCTGTACCCCGCCCGTCAGGCGCCGGGGTTCGGCCCAGCTCCGGATCGCCGCCCCGTAGCGCGGGCTCGTCCAATGGATGATCTGCACCACCGCGCGCTCGGGCGCGGCGTCGGCGAGCGTGCCGGCCAGCGCGCCCAGGGTCTCCTCGTCGATGCCCACGAAGGGCGGCAGCTCCAGCAGGAAGCCGCAGCTCGCGGCGTTGATATAGAGCTCGCTCCCTTCGTCCCAGGCCCGCCAGGGCAAGAGGCCGGCGAGGGGCGCCGGCAGGGCCGGAAGGATCCAGGGCTGAAGCGCGTCCGGTCCCCTGAGCAGGTCCTTGAGGCGCTCGATCACGGCAGCCTCCAGCGCGCCGGCTCCAGCACCGCGCGCACCCAGTGGGCCTCGCGGTAGACCCCGTCGGCGTCCACGAAGGGCGCGATCCAGATCCGCGCGATGCTCTCTTTCGTGCGCAGGCGGTCATTGGCCTCATCCGGGGATCCTTCGTCCGGCGAAACGGGTTCCGGTTCGGCAGGGGCCGCGGCGGTAGGAGGACGCCCTGTCTCCGTGGACTTCTCTGCGGTGCCGTCTCGGTCCCCGACGGTCCGGAACCACTTCGCGAGCCAGGCGAGCGGATCGCAGCCTTCGGCGCAGGATGTGCCGGTCCCTTTGGCATTACCGGTCTTGGATTGGTAGAGGGGTGTCCGGATCGCGAGCCCTTGCGCCTTGCCGGGGGCCGCGACCGCCGGATCGGCCTCCGCGACGCTCGTGCAGGCCGCGCCTTGGGCCAGGGGGCATTGCCAGGCGTCGCCCACGTGGGTCGCCGCGCAGCCGCCCAGGACCAGCGCCGCCGCGAGGATCGCGGGGATCACCGCCCGGCTTTGTCCGATTCGTGGATGAATCGTCGATTGCGCTCTCATTGGCCTCCTCTCTTCCTGTCCTTGCGCCCGTCGAGCCAGGCGCCCTCGATGAACACCACCGTCACCCGCGTTCCCGTCTGGAGCTGGATCACCGGCTGGTACTGCTCGGCCCGGCGGATCAGGTAGTCGGCCACCCTGCGGCCGGCCGAGCCCGCGCCCGCGCCAAGACCGGCCCGGCCGAGCTCGGCTAGGCTCGATACGTTCAAGGCTCCGTCCGAGGTTGTCCTGGCCGGGGCCTGAAGCAGGTTGGCGGCCGTTTCGCCCACGCCCGAGATGAGGCCCGCGAGGAACGCCTTCTCGATCAGGGCCCCCTCGCGGCTCACCACCGGGCCCCGAACGCCCACCTTGCCGCTCCCGGCCACGAAGCCCGCGACCTGCGTCTCGGTCACGGTTTCCGGATCCGGCCCGGCGCACGTCAGGGTCCGCAGCCGGACGTAGACCTTCTCCGAGGAGAGGTCCCCGTAGCCGGCGCCGGTCAGGGTGCACCCCGCCACGTCCACTTCGAGCGCTTCGCCGCCCTCGGCCGCGCTCCGGGCCGGACCGGTCAGCCGCAGGAGCACCGGGCGCGGCTCGCCCTGGGAGGCGACGCCCGCCGAGGCGTCCGCGCCGGCCAGCACCACGGCGTCCGCATAGGACCCCGCCGGCAGCCAGGACCCCAGCGAACGGGGTCCCGGATCAGCGGCGTTCTTGTCCCCCGCCGGATCCGCATCATTCTCGAACTCCTGGATCATCGGTACGGCCGGTGCGGCATCCGAGGCCGCGGGGGCTCTCTTGCCGGGAGCAGGTTGGCTCGAAACCGCACGGGTAAAACCGTCCGTGCCCGGGGCGGTCCGGTCCTCCGGACCCGGTCCTGCCGTCCGGGCTTCGAGCCGGCCGCGCAGTTCCTCGATGGCCGCCGCCTGTTGGTCGATCACCGCCCGGCCGTCCTCGGCGCCGCGCGCGAGGCGCTCTCTGAGCTTGGCGTTCTCCTGCCCGGCCCGCCGGCTTCGCGTCTCCATGTCCCGGAGCCGCGTCTCCAGTTCGCCGATCCGCGCCTCCGAGCGGCGCACCCAGCTCACCTCCGCCGTCTCCGGACCGGCCAGCTTCGCCTCGATCCCGGTCGGCGGGGGCGAGCCTCCGCCTCCGCCCGCCGAGAACCACACCGCGAACACGATCAGCAATGCCGCGGCCACGCCCGAGAAGAGCAGCACCTGTTGCTGACGGGTGCGCCGGGCCTCCGGATCCATGGGGACCTTGTCCGGGCCGCTCATGGCGCCGCCTCCGTGGAACGGGTCCGGAAGGCGTCATGTACGGCCACGACGAGCCGCCCGCCCGATGGGCCGGTCCCCGGCGCCGCCAGCCAGATCGCGGCCGCGCCCGGCGCGAGACGGCCCGCCAGGGCCTCGGCGCCGGCTCCCGCGCCGGGGCCCGCTTCCAGCACGCGGGCGGTGAACCGGGGCCCCCGCCAGATCTCGATGACTGAAAGACCTTCCTTGTAGAACGTTCCTGAAGGCGTCTCGATCGCGTAGCCCGGCAGGGTCTCGCGCCGCGCCACCGCCCGGACCAGCGCCACCAGCGCGCCCACGCGCCGATCGCCCGGCCCTTGGACGTCCGTTTTGGTCAGTGCGGCCGCGTTGCGGATCAGGATCTGGGCCGAGCCGCGCGAGGCCACCGTCAACGCCAGCCGGTAGGTGAAGCCCGCGACGGTCCCGATGAAGAGCGTCACCGGCTCCCGGGGGGCGCCACGGGCAACGCGGACGCCGGTGAGGCCCGCGGGTCGCAGGTAAATGTCGCCGCGCGCAGGGTCGTGCTCGACCTGGAAGCCGTCCGGTCCGCGGATCACCCGCGCGATCCGGTCGTTCGCCAGGGCGATGCGGCTCACCGCACGGTCCGAGACCTCCGCTTCCAGCTCCGCGTGGTCCACGGCATCCAGGATCTGCATGGCCGAGGCCGGCATGCAGTGGAAAAGCGTTCCCAAAAGAAGCGCCGCCACGGACACCCGGATTCTCGTCGCATGTTTCATTCTCGGTCCTCCAGTTCTTCGAAACGCACCAGGCCGATCCGGCCGGCATCCACGCGGAAGGCCAGCCGGTACCGCTTGCGCTCGCGCGAGACCGGCTCACGCCCGATCCAGGTCGCGAGCTCTCCGGTCACCAGGACCGTCAACCTCTCCGCGTCCGCCTCGATGCGCTCGGGATAGAAGGCGGTCGCAAGGTCCCGCCGCGCCATGCGACCGGCCTCGGCCGCGACCCAGACCCCGATCGCGCCCCGGGCCGAGGCGTGGCTCAGCCGCGCCGCCGCCTCCCGCACGTGCGCCGCGTTCTCAGGCGTCAGCGTCAGCAGCGTCACCGCCACGGTCCGTCCCATGTCCTCCAGGTAGCGAAGCCCGGCCCGGCTGCTCCCGACCTCCCAGGCAGGCCCCGTGACCGCCGGGATCAGCACCGCCATGCGATCCACCGAGGCCAGACCGACGCTCAGGCCCAGATTGGCCAGGAGCGAGAGGCCCAGGAGCCCGGCCAGGGCCGCACGCCCGTCGCGCACCCGCCGCCGCTCCGCTTCCATGACGTCCCGTCTCATCCAGGCCCCCTCATCCGATGAAGCGGCGCACATGACTCGGGGGCGCGCCCTTGAGGCCCAGGGTGAAGCCGGGCAGGTACCAGTAGAGCGCGCAGATCGCCACATCCGCGCCGCCGCCCCGCTTGGCCCGGCGCAGCAAGGCCCAGGCACCGAGCCCGGCCACCAGCCCGGTCACGAAGGCGTTGGCGGCCAGCCCCAGGACCGCGGGCCCCAGGAGCGCCGCCGCCTCGTCCAGGGTCCAGAACAGCCAGCGCTCGGGATCGTCCAGACGCGAGGGGATCGCGTGCCGGGCCGGATCGCTCATCGTCCGCCCCCCTCATACGATCGCCGTGCCGACAAGGCCGGTGACGATGCCCGTGCCGGCCCCGGCCGCGATGCCCACGCCGACCGCGCCCATCAACTGCGTGGCGTTGAAGCGCAGCACCGAGCCGACCAGCGCGGCGCCCACCGCCAGCGCGGCCGCGAGCTGCCCGCCCGTGCCCGAGACGATGTCGGTCACCGTGCCGAGCGGACTCGAGAAGGTCGTGTCCGTCGAGGCCCAGGCCGTCTCCAGGCTAACCAGCGTCAACACGAGCGCCGGAGCCGCAACCCGATGCGCGCTGCCCACGACGGCTTTGAGGGCGTTCCTGGTAAAGGAAGGTGTTCTCATCGCGCCGTCCTCCGCCCGGCCTCGCCGTCGTCCGAGGTCGAGATCCGCCGCCGCGCCGAGGCCCAGGTCTCCAGATCGGCGAGCAGGTAGCGCACCCGGGACCCGAACCGGTGGAACACCGGTCCCGCGCCACTCACCCGGTAGCGGTCCAGCGTCCTCGGCGAGAGGCCCAGCCATGCGGCCGCCTCCCGTGTGCTCAGGTAATGCCTGCCGTTGTTGTCGTTCATGCGCGTGTCTCCTTCTCGTTCGAGGTCGGCCCCGGACCCGGCAGGCGGGACCGGAGCGGTGGATGGACCGGGCAGGATCGCCCCGGCGGATGGGTTCGCTGCGTCCGTCACCCCGGCGCGGATGGCTCGGGCCTCTTCCGCGCTGGCCTGGGCCGCCATCCAGGCGCGCACCCGATCGACCGTGGTCAGCCGCGGCGACACTCCCCGGCGCAGCCTTCCCATGAAGGACGGATTGCCGACAGCCTCCAGGCCCAATACCGAGAGCTTGGTCCCGGTCACGGTCAGGAACGCCTCGACCTCGCGCCGGAACACAGGGCCCAGAGGCGGATGCCCCATGAAGACCAGGACCCGGTCCGCCGTCGCCAGCCGCACCGAGCGTCCCCGCATCTGGGAGGCCACGAAACCCGGGTCCCCGAGGGCCTCCAGGCCGAAGCGCCGGGCGCTCATGCCGTGGCGTACGCGCCAGGCCGCAACGGTCCGGCGCAGGCGCTCGTCGAAAGGCATATCGGAGGGGGTGCCGGGCGTTATCATGTGTGAGAACATAAGGGGAAGGTTCCCGCTTGACAATAGGTATCAATAGTGTATAACCTATAGTTGATTGACATTCCTGAGCACACCAGCGGTGGAATGCGCGGGGGTGCGGCAAAAAACCGGGGAGACGGCAGGTGGAAGGAAAAGGATGAATATAGAGGGAAATAAGGACGAAAGGAAGACGATTAGGCGGGACCCGGTACGGCTCAGGCTGAAGGACCTGCTCAGGCGTAACGACCTCACCCTCGCCGCCGCGTCGCTGGCCATCGGCCGGAACAAGACCTATCTGCAGCAGTATGTGGACCGGGGGGTGCCCGCGGTCCTCGGGTACCGGGACAGCGAGGCGTTGGCCGACCTGCTCGGCTGCGCCGGCGGGGAGCTGCGCCACGAGACCGTGCCCAAACGCAGGCCCATGAAGCGCAGGCGGCCCCGGCCGCCGGTCGGACTTCCCGGCGCGCCTGTGGCGGCCGTCCCGGAGATCGCGGTGGAGGCCGGGGCCGGGGCGGGAGCGCTCGCCGAGGAGTTCGTCTCCGAGACGGCCCGGTGGCACTGGCCGGAGAACATGATCCGCTACGAGGGGGGCGCGGCGCCCGAGAACGTGCGCATCCTCCGGGTGCGGGGCAACTCCATGGAGCCGGAGATGCGCGAGGGCGACCGGATCGTGGTGGATGTCTCGCGCCGGCTGCCGGCAACGGGGGAGACGTTCGTGCTGTGGGACGGCAACGGGCTGGTGGTCAAGCAGGTCGAGAGGGTGCAAGGCCATGGGGAGGGCGGGGACGAACCGCCCCGGCTCAGGCTGATCTCCGCCAACCCGGACTACGCCCCCTACGCATGCCTCGCCCAGGACGTCCACATCCTCGGCAAGGTGTTGTGGGTGGTAAGAAGGGTGTGAGCGCATGGCTCCGGGAATCAAGGGAGCGTGGACCGGGACCGTCGAACCCTTGCATAGGTTTCCGGGTGGTCATACGGATCGAACCCGTCACCGCCTTGACCCGCACACAGGGGATCGGTCCATGATGGAAGCGCACTGGCATTCCGATCCGCGATCGCCTATATTTCTTCCAGAATGGAGGAAAGATAATGGCGACAAGCATTGCGTCCCAGACCCTGTCGGCGAACGAGGCGGCCTGTGTGACCGGCGTGCCCCTGAAACAGGTCCACCGCATCATCGACGCTGGCCTGTTGGGCAGCGCCGCCACAAACCACAAGGGTTCCCGCGCTGTCCTTCGCGACGGCTTGGTGGGCCTGAAGCTCGCCCACGAGACGACGGACACCCTCACCCTCGATGGACGCCGGCGGATCGTGCGCTATCTCCTCGACAATCCGGAGGCCCGGGCGGCGCGTGAGAGCCACGTTTCCGTGGACGTGCGGCTCATGAAGGGCGAAGTCCGGCGAGGGCTTTCCATGCTGGCCAAGGCGCGGAAGATGATCGGGGCCGACAAGGCCGTACTCTCCGGCGCCGCGTGCATCAAGGGAACCCGCATACCCGCTCACGATATCGCCGAAATGCTCGCCAACGGCGACGGCGTTCACGCAATCCGCGACGCCTACCCGGCGCTCACTGGTGCACAGATCGAAGCCGCGGTCCTCTATGCCCGGGCCTACCCGCGCCGTGGCCGTCCCCGTGGCGAGCCCTTCTGGCGCAACCGGAAGCCGGTCATCTCGAGCGAGGTCGCCTTCCACGAGCTGCCTCCGACCCGGTGAAGTTCCTGATCGACGAATGTCTGAGCCCCACGCTCGCGACTATCGCCCGAAAACGGGGGTTCCCGCAATCGACGCACGTGAGCTGGCTCGGGTTGAGGTCCAGGAAGGACTGGCTCCTCGTCCGGCGCGCGAGCCGGGACGGGTATGTGCTCGTGACGAACGACACGGCGGATTTTACGTCGCTGATGGAGCGGGAGCACCGCCATCCCGGCCTGGTCTGCATGAACGTGGCGCATGGCCTCATGAGCCTCGACGCGCAAACGAGCTTGTTCGAGCACGCCTTGGTTCAATTGGCGGATATCGGCCTCGCCGGCCAAGTTCTTGAGATCACGCTGACCGCCGACCGGGTTGTCCGGGTGGACAGATATGTGTCGGGGGCCGGGTGACCGTCCTGCACGCGCTTCCCTGACAACGCCGTGTGCGACAGGGCCGCGGTTACGGGGAGAGAACGTGGCCCGCGCGGGGATCGCGGGGCCGGGCCGAAACCGTCCCAATGGACTGATACGGAACGGGAATCCGCTTTTTGATAGGGACCGGCCGGGACTCGCTCAAGGCACCCTGGGTGCGTCAGGTGTGAGAACCAACCGCCGAAGGGCGTCCCCAACCCGCTTCCTGGCTGCTCAAGTGCTCGTGCGATGAAAGCCGTTGTGCAACCGGCATTTAGCCCGAGCGGCGCTTGAGCGGCAGCGCCCGCCACGCACTTGAGGAAACAGTTCCCGAACCGCCGCGCGGCTTCCAAGCGGCACTATAGGAAGCACAAGATAACAAAGCAATGCTCAGAAAGCGATGCGGGGCGGGGTCATTCACTCGGTCCGCATCGTCGCCGGCGTTGCGGGTTCACCCGTTACCGTCGGTCATTTCCGCCGCCATGCGTTGCACGACGCGGGCGGCGGCGCGCGGCACGACCGACGGAAGCGGTGCGGGTGGCCGCAGCACACCGCCGCATCGTCGTGTAGAGTGGATTGATGGGCCGGTGGTCGCTTCGGGGGAAGGACGCGTGGACACGGCACGCGGCGTGATGCGCTTTCGGCCAGACGGATGCAGCAGCGGAACTGCGACGACTCGTGTCTGGCAGGGTGGGCACCACACGGAGCGGTCGTGATGCAAGAACGCTGATTGTCGATGTCGGCAACAGGAGCGACGGTGCCGGAGACGGCTGCGGGCATTCAGATTCACCGTCGAGCCGAGCCAATGTGAGAATCCTACCAGCGCGGGCGACAACGTATATGCATGGGTGCTTGCACATGGGGCCACACTCGGCCACAACGGGGACGATGACGGGAACGAACAAGAAACTGACGGCGGCGGTTGAGGCGTATTTCGCCGACCTCGGGCGGGTGCGCGCCTCCGGCGGCGCGACCGGCGAACGGTCGAGCTACGGGCCGCTCGCAAACCTGCTGAACGCCGTCGGCGCGGCGCTCAAGCCCAAGGTGTTCTGTGTCGGCGAGCTGGCCGACCAGGGCGCGGGCCATCCCGACTTCGGCCTCTACGCGGCGAAGCAGGTGCAAAAGGGGCGCCCGCGCGAGGGCCAGATACCGGAACGCGGCGTGGTCGAGGTGAAGTCCGCCGATGACGACGCGTGGTTGACGGCGCAAGGCGATCAGGTGAGCCGCTACTGGGGGCGCTACCGGCTGGTGCTCGTGAGCAATCTACGCGACTTCGTGCTGGTGGGCGAGGACGCGGCGGGCCGCCCGGCGAAGCTTGAGACGTTCCGACTGGCAGACAGGGCGGACGATTTCTGGCGCAAGGTGGAGAGGCCGCGCGCCTTCGCCCGCGAGGCCGGCGCAGGACTCGGCGAATATCTCGCCCGCGCGCTGTCTCACCGGGCGGCGCTTGCGGAACCGAAGGACCTGGCGTGGCTGCTCGCCTCTTATGCGCGCGACGGGCTGGCGCGGGTCGAGGCGGCGGGCGATGCACCGGCGCTTGCGACGGTGCGCGCAGCGCTGGAAGACGCGCTGGGCGTCCGCTTCGAGGGCGCACGCGGCGTAGCCTTCTTTCGTTCGACACTGGTGCAGACGCTGTTCTACGGCGTCTTCTCCGCGTGGGTCCTGTGGGCGCGGCAGAGTCCGCAGCCCACGGGACGGTTCAACTGGCATGAAGCGGTCTGGCATTTGCGCGCGCCAGTGCTTCAAGCCTTGTTCCAGCAACTTGCCCAGCCGGGCCGCCTGCAACCGCTCGGCTTGGTCGAGGTGCTGGACTGGACGGCGGCGGCGCTCGACCGGGTGGACCGCACCGCCTTCTTCGCCCGCTTCGACCAGGGTGAGGCGGTGCCCTATTTCTACGAACCCTTCCTCCAGGCCTTCGACCCCGAACTGCGCAAGCAACTCGGTGTCTGGTACACGCCCGCCGAAGTGGTCCGCTACATGGTCGCCCGCGTGGACAAGGCGCTGAAAGACGATCTCGGCATCCCGGACGGGCTGGCGGCGGAGAATGTCTATGTGCTCGATCCGTGCTGCGGCACCGGGGCCTATCTGGCCGAAGTGCTGCGCCGGGTCGCGGCCAATCTGGAAGGGCAGGGCCTCGGCGCGCTGTCCGGCGCGTGGGTGAAGCAGGCGGCGGCCGAACGGGTGTTCGGTTTCGAGATCATGCCCGCGCCCTTCGTCGTCGCGCATCTTCAGGTTGGCCTGACGATGCAGGAGTTGGATGCGCCGCTGGCGGATGATGGAACCGAACGCGCGGGAGTGTTCCTGACCAACGCACTGACCGGATGGGAGCCGCGCACGAACAAGCCGTTGCCGTTCCCCGAGCTAGAGGAAGAACGCGACCGCGCGGAGCGTGTGAAGCAGGAAAGGCCGATCCTCGTGATCCTCGGCAATCCGCCTTACAACGGCTTCGCGGGCATGGCGGTGGACGAGGAGCGCGAACTGTCGGCGGCGTACCGCTCGACCATGCGTGTACGCCGTCCCGAAGGCCAGGGGCTGAACGATCTCTATATCCGCTTCTTCCGCATGGCCGAACGGCGGATCGCGGAGAAAACCGGGCGAGGCGTGGTCTGCTTCATCTCCAACTACTCCTGGCTCGACGGCCTATCCTTCACGGGAATGCGGGAGCGATATCTGGAGGCGTTCGACGCGGTGCGCATCGACTGCCTGAACGGCGACAAGTACAAGACCGGCAAGGTCGCGCCGGACGGCTCGCCCGACCCCAGCATCTTCTCGACCTCAGGCGATCCGGCCGGCATTCAGGTCGGCACCGCCATCGCGACGCTGGTGCGCAAGGCGGAACACAAGCGTGCCGATACGGTAGGCTTTCGGCACCTCTGGGGGCAAGCGAAGCCAACGGAATTGGTCGCGACGGCGGATGCGGAGCCGGAATCGCTCTACGAGGATGTCGAACCTGTCCTGCCTCTTGGACTGCCATTCGTGCGAACGGCAGTGAGCGCCGATTGGTTCAGTTGGCCGTCGCTGCCAGATTTGTTCCCGGTGTCGTTTCCTGGCGTCAAGACCAGCCGCGACGGATTTCTCGTCGATTTCGATCTCGACCGGCTCCGGGCGCGGGTCGCGGATTACTTCGACCCGACACTGAGCCATGAGGAGATCGCGCGACGCTACCCAGCGGTAATGAAGACGACTGCGCAGTTTGACGCCCGCGCGGTGCGGGATGCACTGCTGAAGCGCGGTGGGCCGGATGAGTCCGGGTTGATCCGCTTCGCCTACCGGCCTTTCGACACGCGCTGGCTCTATTGGGAAGCGGATGGCGGATTGCTGGACCGCCCGCGCGCCGACTACTGGCCGCATGTGTTCGACGGGAATCTGTGGCTGATTACGCAACAAAAGCCACGCCGGGACTGGTCGCCACCGCAAGCGATTTCGCATATGGGTTGTCTCGATTTAATGGATCGAAGCGCGACATGCATTCCGGTGTGGCTTCGCGATGACGGCATCGGTGGACCGCCCCTGGGTTATTGGACACTCGGGTGAGGGTATTCGACCTCATGCGGCCTCCGCAACTTGAGCGAGTTTTTCCTGCCTTGCCTGGGCCGGCGTTCGGTAGCCGTAGCCCTCGAGAATCCAATGATGGTTGTACAGGTTCTTGAACTCAAGCAGCGCCCACCGCAGTTCCTCTACGGTGGCGAAAGAGCGCACCCACAGGAGATTCTCCTTCAAGGTGCGGATGAACCACTCACAGTAGCCATTTCCCTCGGGCGCCCGCACGAAGCTGGGCGAACTGGTCATGCCCCCAGGTAGGCGATCTCCCGCTGAAAGTCATCGGACAGATAGGCGGGGCCGTGGTCGTGACGAACTTTAAGCCCCTCGGCGACGTCCGCCTCCAAGCCGGCGAAGCGCTCGGCGACCCCCTGCCGGATCGGCTCCAGGGCCTCGAAGCGGTTGCCGCTCTTGGCCGCATGGATCCCCACGCAGTCCACCGAGCAGTGATCCACCGCCACGAACACCGAGGCCATCCCCTCCTCGGTGGTCACCGTCGCCGTCATGTCCGTACCCCACATTCGGTCGGGCCGCTCGGTGCGGATGGTCCCGTTGTGGGCCTTGGGACCTCGGGGTTTGCCCACCCGGTGGGGGGCCTGAAGCCCCGCCTCCCGCATCAGGCGACGCATCCGCTCCTTGCTGGTGCGGCTGCCCGCGAAGCGCAGCCTCGCCCACACCTTGCGGTAGCCCTCGCCATGGAAGGGAGAGTCCTCCAGGACCTGCCGGATGTGGCCGAGGAGTTCCGCATCGGTGCACGGGCCCACAGGGCCGCGCTTATTGGGCGTGGGGCGTTCATGAACGGGGACCGCCTCTCGCCGCCGTTGCGCGTAGACCGTGGAGCGCGCCAAGCCCCAAAGGGCGCACACCCGCTTCAGGCCGTAGGCTCTGCCCGTGGAGGTGAAGCGGGCCTGACTCATCGCCTCCACCTCCTGCCGGCTAAAGGGCGGCCGGCCTCCAGGCGGTCGATCTTCTCCCGCAGGACCTCGCCCTCCATCGTGAGTTCGCCCACCTTGGCCTTGAGCCGGGCGTTCTCCTCGGCCCGCTCATCCGCCGGGCGGGCTTTGAGCGCCGCCTCGCCCCCGCGAAGGAACGCCTCGCGCCAGGCGGAAAGCCGAGCCGCTGTCGTGCCCAACTCGCGGCAGAGCGTCTCCAGGCTCTCGCCCCGCAAAAGACGCAGGACCGCCTCCCGCTTGCGCTGGCAGGAGAACAGACCCCGCTCACTGCGATGCCCTGGGGCCTTGGCTCCGTTCGCCCTACGCGCGCCCTCCGCCAAAGCCCCCTCTTGCTTTTGTTCGTTCATCGCGACACCCCTTTCTCCATGAATCATGGATCAATCGAGTGTCCAACAAAACCGTAGAGCGGGGGATCGGGAACGATGGCACCGGCGCGCGCCGCCCCAACCTAACGGCAACGGCGCAACGGTATCTCGACCACCTCGGCCTAGGCGTCGAAGACCTGTTCCACCATGTTCTCGCCACCCTGCACCATTCCGCCTACCGCGATGCGAACGCCGGGGCTCTGCGAATGGAATGGCCGCGTATCCCGCTGCCGGGCTGGCCGCACGGTACAGCCAACAGCGCGGCGGCGGAAATCGACCGGTCGGCGGGGCGCGGGCGCGAACTGGCCGCGCTCCTTGATCCCGATACCCCTGTTCCCGGCGTGACCCAGGTGCCGCTGCGCCCGGAGATCGCCGCCATCGCAGTGCCCGCCAGACTGAGCGGGCGCAACATAGCGGACGGCGATTTCGCTGTCACCGCCGGCTGGGGGCATTACGGCAAGGACGACGCCGTCATGCCTAGCCAGGGCCGCGCCGTGGAACGCGACTTTACGTCGGCGGAGCGCGCCGCCCTTGGCGACACGCTTGCCGCCCTCGGCGAGATGACCTTCGATATCTGGCTCAACGGCGAAGCCTTCTGGCATAATGTTCCCTCCGCCGTCTGGCGCTATAGGGTTGGTGGTTACCAAGTACTGAAGAAGTGGTTGTCGTATCGCGAACGTGAGATACTCGATCGCCCGCTACGGATCGAGGAAGTCCGGCACTTCATTGATACGACAAGGCGAATTGGGGCAATTCTGCTGATTGGGTAAAGGCTGCAAACCGTGCCTAAGGATAGATCAGTACAGCACCACTACATTTCAAAGTTCCTTATACACAATTTTTGTGATGATAATGGTCAGGTCTGGGTGGGTGACAAGATTGAGGAGAATATCTTCAAGCGTGCACCGAATAAAGTTTTCAAGGTGGGAGATCTGAACACTGATCATGACTTGGATAACATCGACATCAAACACGACACAAACGAACAACTTCTCCAACGCGTTGAGAGTGACGCTGCGCCGGCAATTCAACGAATCATAAGTCATGCGCGCAACAATGAGCCTCCTGATCTTTCTCCAAACGAAATGGATTCTTGGAAACAATTCTATCATGCTTCATGCCGGCGCACGCCAGAGTTTTCGGATGAAATGCTAAATTTAAATGAACGATTTGACGATGTTTGGAGTTTTGCCGTAGATCGGTTGTTTTGCGAAGCCGGAATGGTTGCCCCAGATAGTGTATTGGTGGGTCAGTACCCAGAGCTAAGAAAGATCAAGGCTGCTGCGAAACAGAACACTAAGGCTCGCTTTCACTCCGGCGATCATCCACTTCTTCAAGCAGACGTTGAGCAATTTTGTCGGAACACAGGACTGCTCATCGCAGTCATTCGTTGTCGGAAGAGGAGCTTCGTCATCGGAAGCCATGGCGTCGCCATTGTTCGCCGAGGTGCCGCGCTGGGCAGTTGGCTTCCGATTGCCCACGATGTCGCCGTAGCACCAACGTCCCGTCCCGATAGCGATTGGTTGCTTCCTTTGGATCACAGCGCTGAGCACATCATCAAGAAGATCAACACAGCCGCAATTCAGCAAAGCCGATTTTTTGCTGGTAGGTCAGAGCCTCTCATCCGGTCACTCGTGGCTCGCGAATTGAAACGACAGTCATTCAAATAGTTGAAACTCCATGTTGCATCGCCTCTGAAAGGAGGTTTCCGACTTTCTCCGCCGCCTCGACAAGATGGTCGTCGGCAAGGTGGGCGTAGCTCGCAGTGGTCCGGTGCCGCCGGTGTCCGAGCAACCTGCCGACAAGGGGAAGATTCTCGCCGGACATGACGGCCTGACTGGCGGCGGTGTGGCGAAGGTCGTGCAGGCGCAGCGTGCCGAGCTTCGCATCGGCGCAGACCGCGCGCCAGCAGTTGGTCAGTATCCAGAGCCCCTGGCCTTCGGCATACCGAGGAAACAGGTGCGCCTCCGAGTCGCGGGGGCCGGGCAGCGTGGCGATATGCGCCCGCGCGGCCTCGCCGAGTGGCACGGTGCGCGGGCCGGTCTTGGAGTCCGGCAGCTTGATCGCGTTTTCGCCGATGTCGCGCCAGCGGAGATTGAGCACTTCGCTCCGGCGGCATCCGGTGAGCGCCAGCAACCGGATGGCAGCGACGGCCTGGGGCCATTCCGCCTCGCGGGCGTCGAGCGCGCGCCCGAGCCGGGCCAACTCGTCGGTGTCGAGGAATCGGGCGATGTTGCGCCTCGGGTTCTTCCTGATACCGACACAGGGATTGGCGCCGCGCTCGCGGAAGCCGAATTCCTCGGCCCGGAACATCATCGAGCGCAATATCTCGAAGGCGCGATTGGCCGCGCCGGGCTTTTCCTTGCTCGCCGCGTCGAACCACGCGGCCACGTCCTCGGGACCGATGCGGTCAACCGGCATTTTGCCGAAGGCAGGTAGGATGCGCGCCTTGAGGTAGATGCGGATGGTTTTGCGTCCCGAGGGCTTCCAGTACGGATCGCAGAGGCGCAAGTACTCGTCGGCGAACTCCCGCACGGTGGGGGTCCGTTTCTCCCGGTGGATGTCGTCTGCGGGGTTCCCGCCCGCGCGGATGCGCCCGAGCATGTCGCGGGCGCGGCGGCGCGCTTCTGCAAGCTCCATCTCTCCATGCCGGGCGATGACGATGCGGCGGCTCCGCCCCTCGATGCGGGTTTGCACGACCCAGACCTTTCGGGCCGAAGGATGGATGCGAAGCCCGAAGCCAGGCAGCGTCTTGTCGAACAGGATGGTGTCCTTGTCGCCGGGCTTGCTCTGGCGGGCCAAGCGCGGGGTGAGGTCAACCGTGGGCATGGCGGGCTCCTCCCTCGCGCTCCGCGCCCCTTCCGGCTAGGGCCGCATGGATGCGGTTCGACACCCGATCGGCGGCGTCCGAAACGGACCGGTCGGACAGGTGGACGTAGCGTTCCGTGGTCTCGACCAGGGCATGGCCGAGCAGCTTGGCGATGGTCACCATGCCCACGCCGTTCATGGCGGCGACCGAGGCCCAGCTGTGGCGAAAGTCATGAAGCCGCACGCCGGGCAGGCCCGCCTCGTTGCGGATGCGGTCCCAGTGGAAGGTGATGTTGTCGATATGCCGAGTCGGCGGGCGGGCGGGAAAGAGATACGGGCAATCGGCGCTGTATCGCGGGATAGCGTCGATCACCGCGCGGGCGGCGCTCGACAGCCAGACCGTGCGCGGCCCGGACTTCGAGTCCGGAAGGTGGATGCGCTTGTCCTTGATCCAGTCCCATTCGAGCGAGGCGATTTCGCCGAAGCGGCACCCGGTCAGCATCAGCAGGCGGATGACGGCAACGACGTTCGGACACCAGAATTCGTCACGGGTCAGCACGGCGTTGAGCCGTACCATTTCCTCCGCCGTCAGAAACCGCTCCTTGGGCTTCATCCTGTAGCGCCGGGTCCTTTTGCAGGGGTTGGAGTTGTGGGCGCGGTATCCCCAGAGTTCGGCCATGCGCATCATGACCGACAGGACCGGCATGGAGCGGTTGGCGCTGCCGGGCTTCTCGCCCATGGAGGCGAACCAGGCCCTGACATGCTCGACGGCAATGGCGTCCACGGTCATGTGACCGAAGACGGGCAGGATGTGGTTGCGGATGAAGTACCGGTTGGACTCCAGCGTGCGGGGCTTCCAGTGGCGGGCGTAGCGTTCAAGGAACTCGTCGGCGAACTCGGTCATCGGGTGTCCCGGCGTCCTGGGGCCATTATCCTTTCTCACTGGCTCGATGTAGCTGGCGATCAGCCTGCGGGCCTCGCGCCGTGCCTCGGGAACGGTCATGGTGTCGGCGTTGCCGATCCGGGCATAGCGTCTGCGCCCGCGCACCATGCGGGAGAGAAAGTAGGTTCTGACGCCGGTGGGCTGGATCGCCAGCCCCAGACCGGAGATAACGTCGTCACGGGCTTCATATTTGGTGGCGCGGGGCTTGGCGGCGCGGACGCGCCGGGCGAAGGTGGACTTCGGTTTGTCGGGCATGGTTGCGGCTCCTGTTCGGGCCGCGCGGCTGGACGGTAATGCAGGAAGCAGCCGCGGCGGCGTTTCTCCAACGAAGCCGCTTGGCGGTGCGGGACGGGATGAGCCGTAAGGCTCTGTAACTACGGGCGTTTCCGCCAATTCATGCGAAGGCGGCCGCTGGCAGGAAGTGCATCAACGATGCGTCAGGTGTGACAAGCTAACGGCCGTAAGGCCGTAGAACGGATTCGGCGTTCAACCGTATTGATGGGGATCATCTCGTGAGCGTGTTGCGATGCCGAGCCGCCGCGGCGTTTGATGAGCGGGCGGTGGCTACAGCACTGGGGGCGGATGCGTGAAGGGCAGTGCGGGAGCCAGTGCGATGGTGCTGCCGCACGGCTGCCAGCATCGCGCGGCAGCTCGTGAAGCGACAAATAAACAGGACGCGCCGTCGGGAGGACGCGACCCACGATGTCTGGCTCAGGCCACCACACGCTAGACCCGGATGCCGTCAAGCTTGGAGAGCATTGACGATTCTGAGCGTGCGTTTGATGTAGCCGGTGAGTTCCTGCGAGTCGATCTGATCGGACGTCGCGTGAGCCACGTCCTCACCATGATGATGATCTTTGGTGTAGTCGTTGATCTGATCCAGTTCGTCGTACAAGGCGTGGGCGGGGTGCTGATTTCCTTCCTCACGAATCTTCCGTACAATCTTGCCAAGCCAATCCTGCCCGGCCTGGAAACAAGCCGGGTAAGTGGTCCAGCAATGGGTTTCGAGAACGGTGCGCATCTTGCGGATGAGGTCAAGAGGCGCGCCCGAGCCTGTAGTCAGATAGGTTAGCAAGTTGTCGATGTCTGTGGCCGTCCGGCCCTGGCAGGCGCGCTCAAGGTCCACGGGCATGATCTTTATGCCCAGCGCACGGTGATCGGCGAGGGTGAGGGCAACGCGTTCGGCCGCCGGTGCCTTGTCCCAAACCTGCTTGAGGAAGGTGGCGTCGTGCGAGAGCACGATGACTTGCGCGCAGTTCTGCCCCATTTTGGCAATCTCGTGAACGGTCTGGAGGCGGCGAAAGGCGTCCTGGCTGCCAAAAGGATCGTCGAACACCACCGTCTTGGCGGCCAAGTCTTGGTCGTGCTCAAGGTGGGCGAGGAAAAAGGCGAGGGCGAGCGTGGTGCGGTTGCCCGAACTGAGCGTGTTTTTGAAGCTAGGGCGATCAGAGGGCGTGCCACCGTCGCCAAGGTCGATGGCGGTGTTGTCGATAACAAGCCGGTAAGTGGATGCAGCGGTGCCGCCGGGATAGCCGTGACTGGTCTCGGTGATCCGGAAACCGGCGTTGAAGGCGTCGAGATAGTGGTTGATGCACTGTTCGTAGGGTTTCATGACCTTCCTAGTGTGCGCGTCGAGCTGCACCCGGATCTCGCCTTTGCGTTGGTCAATCGCTTCCTTTTCGGCGGTCAGCCGGACATGATCGGCACATAGCCCGGCAACGGGGTCGGCATGGCGGACCTTGATGGCCCGGTGGCGGGCCAACTCCGCCTCGACCGCCTGCACCTCAGCCACGCCAGTTTCCTTCTTCTTGGTGGCGATGAGAGTGTTGACGGCCCGGATCGCGTTGGCGATCTGCTGTGCCTTGGCGAGGGCAGCTTGGTAGGTTGCGGCGGCAGCGTTGAAAGCGTCATCCGGCTGGATGGGCTCAAGGGGTGCGCGGCCCTTGCAGTCGAGCAATGCCACGGTGGCCTGCCCAAGCACGCGGATCGCGCTAGGGATCTCGTCGGGGACAGTGAGAGGTGCCGGATCGACGGCGCAATACCGGCTCCAGAATTCGACCGCGCCGATGTTCTGTTCGGCGCGGATATTGAGACGGCCTATTGCGCCGTCGCCGAATTGTTCGGCGATTTGGCTGCGCATGGCCGTGATCTCCCCCCGCAGGGCCTTGTAGCGGTCGCTGAACACGGCCCGGTAGGCGGCGATTAGAGGAAGGCCCCTAATATCCTGGCCGCAGAAGGGGCAGGTTTGGCGGTCAGTGTGCTCCAGACCCTCGGCAATCCAGTTGCCGCCATCCGCCTCCATACCGTGCGCCGCAAGGTGCTCGGCTAGGCGGGTTTCGGCGTCTTGCGCAATGTCGTCGATGGTGCGGGCAAGCAAGGCGGCAAATTCGTCGGGCAGACTCGGAACCCCGATCTCGGTCAGCGGGGGACGGTCGTTGATCTGTTGGACCTGACGGACAGCTTCGACGGTGCGCTCCTGCTCGGCGATCCGTGCGTCAATTTTGGGGTTAGCAGGCAGAGCAAGGAAGGCGTCGAGCCTCATGCCTACCGGGATATGAGGTTGGATCGCCTTGGCAGCGGCGGTGATCTCGCCGGTCTTCTCGCGGCTTTGCCCGGCAAGACTCGCGTCTTCTTCGGCTAGGCGCACGCCTTCTTCTCCGATGATGATGCGGTACAGGTTCCGCCTGTGGTCGATCTCGACCACTTCACCGGAATGGACGTTCTCGGCGACAAACACGTCATCGAAGATGGCGAGGGGAGGATAGGGGGCGGACCAAGCCGCGCCGTCAAAGCGCGTCTGGCCGCCGGAGAACAACAACTCCACGGTCGGTGATTCCCCGACGCCGAGAGTCCGCCGCCCGGCGATATAGGCCGGGTCGCCGGTTTTCAGCGAGCGGAGGACCGCGCAAAGCGTGGTCTTGCCGAAACCGTTTGCGCCGACAATCAGCGTGTAGCGAGAAAGTTCGGGGTTGCCGGTAGCAGCGGAGTTCCGGAACCGGCCAACGTTTCTGACCGAAATAATTTTCCGGAGCATTTGGATACCCTCAATAACTCGTTATTTCCTCAATGACCGCGACCGACGCGTTGAGGGCTTGTAGGTGCGGCTGTCCTGCTGGTCGAGGTTGGACCCAATGGAATCGGACAGCAACAGCTCAAGAAAGCCCTCGCCTGCGGCTTCGGCTCGTTCGTGGAAGGTCGAGACGATACCGGCGGCCATCGCGTCGATGTGGTATCCGGCCTGCTGGGCCGCCTCCGAAAAGACGCTCTGATAGACGCGAAGCAATAGCTCGGGGCCGATAGAGCTGCGCGTCAACTCGCGGAAAGCAGCGTCGCCGACCAGGACGATGGCCTCCGGCTCGGAGCTGAGCACACCCCGCATGGAGCGGTGGCCGCGCAACGTGTTCCCGATGAGGGCATCATAATAGACCTCACCGGCATAGTATTGGCGAAGCTGCCGGAGCTGGTCGCCAAGGCGTTTGCCGTCGCCGCCTTTGGCGGAGCCGGTCTTGCTCTTTACTTGGTGGAAACGGATGTTCTCGCCGACCTTCGTAGGTGGCTGAACTACGTCCGAGCCGGGGAAGGGATTTTCGTAGGGATCGATGAGTTCCTGATTGAAGCCGCGTGGTTCCGGAGTGCGGATATTGCCGCGCATGTCGCCGATCACGTCTTCATGCAGGTGGCCCATGAGGCCCTCGATAATCATGAGGGCTTTGTGAGCGACGGTCGCTCCGATGGCTTCCTGGAAGTCCCCGCCATAGAGCAAGGTTTGGGTGGCGGCGAGGATGTAGGGGTCGAGCACGTCGCCGGGATTGCGTCCACGCTCGATGTCGTCGGCGGTGCGCGGAAAGGTCTGGATGATCTTTCCGACTTTGCCGGTGACGCGGATCAGCACGGCGTCGGGTTGCTCGAAAGCCCGCACGAGGTGGGTCCGCTGAGCGAGATTGACGGCGTGGATGCGTGCGGACTGGCCCGTAATCCCGGCGTCCTTAAGGGTGGAAATGAAGCCCTGGGTCAGCTCGCTGAAAGGCCGATCCGATACATCGTGAACCGGCTTGTCTTTCAGCTGGTCGGGGACGGTGAGGGAGAGTTTGAGGTCGTCGAAAATCCTGGCATAGAAGCCCGCAGTATTCGGAAAGGCATGGTCGATGATGTTGTCCTGCGCAGCGATGAGGCGGGCGAGGATTTCCTCGTTGATCCGTTGGACCGGATTCCGATCCGAGACGAAGCGGAGGCGGCGCGGGGCTGAGCTCATGAGACAATTTCTTTGGCCGCCTTCTGCTTGTTGCGGGCGGACGCCCGAAGCCGCGTCACGGCGGTATCGAGCATCGCGTCAAAGTCCGCGTTCCAGTTCTTCATTTTCGGGGCGATGGTTTTATGCCGGAGGAACGAGCCGGCGATGGCTTTGCTGAGCAGGACCGGGACGGCGTTCCCGATCTGCATGTATTGAGCGTTCATAGAGCCCACGAATTGCCAGTCTTCGGGGAAGCCTTGAAGCGCCGCGCATTCCCGAACTGACACGGGACGGAGAGCCTCGGGGTGACACAGGGCGCTTCCCTTGCGGTTTGCGCGGCCGGTGATGGTGGGTGAGGGAGTGTCCCAAGAGAGGCGTCGGTAGAAGCCAGTCTTGCCGCCACCGGCGGCCCAGGAACCGCCCAGGGCCTCGGGCTGTAGCTTGGGCGGCAGGTCGCGCCAGTTGCCGCCTTCGGGAACCATGGCGAAGAACCGGCGCACAGGGGGGGTGTACTCGGAGCCCGATCCGGGATCGTTCTGCATGTGATAGATCGCTTGGCGCACCGTCCGGAACGGTTCAAGGCCAGAGCCTACCGGGCCATGCGTGGGGTTCGGCAGGGAGGGCGGCGGCCAGTCCCGCGAGCCGAACATGATAAAGCGGAGACGACGCTGCGGCGTGCCGAAATCGACAGCGCGAGCACACCGAAGACGACATGATAACCGAGACTGCGCACGTCGTCGAGAAGCTGGCGAACAGCGGAGCCGGATCGTTCCTCGGGCTCAAGTGGCGATGCATCGCCGTCACCGTCCTGCCAGTCGGTATCGTAGCGTTTCAGGCTCCAGTGCTGACCTGGCCGGTCGGCAATAGGCCGGTGGCGAAGGGCGGCGGTCGTGAGGTTGGCGACATTCTCAAGGATGAAGTAGCGAGGTTTCACCGTGCCAATGAGCCGGAGATATTCGTAAATCAGATTGCCCCGCGGGTCGGAGAGAGAGGTACGCTTGCCCCCGGACGAAAAGCTCTGGCATGGTGGACCGCCCACCATCATTTGCACGTCGCCGTCAAAGTTCCGGTAAGCGCGTAGCTTGTCGGCGGTTAGGTCGCTGATGCTCTCGGTGACGAGCTGGAGGTCGGGGCGGTTGAGCCGAATCGTTTTGCAGCAATTCTTGTCGATTTCATTGACAAGGGTCGGAGCAAAACCGGCCTCCTCAAGGCCAAGATCCAGGCCCATTGCGCCTGAGAAGAAGGACCAGATTTCTTTTCTACTTTTCTTAGGCATGTGCCTTATTATTTCTTGATGTGAAGTGGGAGTTGGGCTTGGGTGTCCATGTATTTTTCGATGAATTCGACAAGGCCTGATGGGTGAGCCACGAGATGGACACGTTATGCTTTTCCGCCAATTCCGTGAGAGCGGTATGATCGCGATCGGACAGACTGATGATGATCCGTGGCCCCTTTCAGCTTCCTCGTGGTGCTGATGTTTTCATCATCTCACGTCATTTAGCATCATCATACTTCATTGTGCATTACATTTCAGTGAAGTCAAGTCCAAAGGCTAAACGCGGCGGAGAACGGAACTTTGGATCGTCTCACTCCTGAACAGCGTAGCGCCAATATGAGCCGGATTCGCGGGAAGGACACGAAGCCGGAGCTGGCGGTGCGTCGCTTAGCGCACGCCATGGGCTACCGTTTCAGGCTGCATCGGCGCGACCTACCTGGCTCACCGGACTTGGTGTTTCCGGGCCGCCGTAAGGTCATCTTCGTACACGGATGCTTTTGGCATGGGCATGACTGTAGGATGGCCCATGTCTCGAGGACGCGCCCCAGCTATTGGGCCGCGAAGATTGAGCGGAACCGGGCACGCGACGAGTCGAGGCTCGGGGCGCTGCGCGAACTAGGCTGGGACGTGCTCGTGATCTGGGAGTGTGAGACGAAGGACCGTGATTCGATCAAGGCGAGGATCAGGAACTTTCTGGACGGCTAAAAGCTTGTTTGAGAAGGGAATCCCTTGAAGAATTGCTTGTAATTCATGGGGTATCGGAGTCAACGCGGATGGATCGGCACCCATGCCGATATGCCGAAGGTGCGCTAAATTGTCCGATCTTACCGACAGCTAGCGGCTGGTCATGGGGCCGATGATCCCGGACGGATTGCCGATGCGCGTCCATGCAGGGCTGGCAAGCGCGCCATCGTCGAGGCGATCCAATAATTCTTGCGAGCGGGTTGTTCGTGGTGCCTGCTGCTGGACGATTTCCCGCCCTGGCAGACGGTCTACTCATAGTTGGCCCGTTGGGAACGTGAAGGGGTCAAGGCGAGAGTAAGCAGCAGCCCGGTTATGGCCGAAACGTCATCCTCGCCTGTTTTGCGGCTGCAAGGGATGAGAACGAGGAGCGGCAGCGGTCATACCGGAAGGCGGCTGAACCGCTGTCCGGCGCACGTCACCCCTTTGGCTGGAATTCCCGCGCCGTAGGTATCCCTGCCTGTATTATCTCATCGATCCGGTCGGCGATGCGCTGGGCGCTCTCGCGCAGCTGCTCCATGGTCCAGTCGGCGGCATAGCCCTCGGTCACGTCCGAGGGCCGTGCATGATTGACCAGCCGCTTCGTCAAGCTGTTCGGGAGCATCAGGTTGCGGTTCGCCACGGTGATGAAGCAGTTGCGGAAGGCGTGGAACCAGAACTTCGCGCCGCCCGCCTCGCCGATGCGCGCGTTGAGGTGCTGCATGCTGTTGAGCCTGCCCGACCTGCTCGTCTCCGACGGGAACACCCAGGACCGGGCGTGCTCGGGGAAGCGTTCGCGCTCGGACAGACGCCGTTCGAGGATGGCGGCGAGCTGGCGGGTGACGGGCAGCTCCAGCGGCTCGCCGGTCTTGGTCTCCTCGACCCGCAAGGTCATGGCCTCCAGGTTCACCTGTTCCCATCGCAGGCCGAGCACCTCGTCGCGGCGCATGCCGGTGTAGAGGCCGAAGCGGAAGGCGTCGCGGCCCACGGGATTGCGCACCGCGGTCTCGATGCCCTTATGCCAGCGGGGCAGGACCTCGGCCGGGGGCGGGATGCGGCGCCGGCGCACTCGGTTGGGCCGCCCGCCGGCCGCGCGCCACTGGTCCACGGGGTTGTGCAGGCCCTCGAAGTCGATACACTGGCGCCGGTAGAGGGCGCGCAGCATCTTGACTGCATTGTTGGCCTGGACCCATCCGGCCTCGCGGGTGAGGCGGTTGAAGCACTGCTCGACATCCTTGCGGGAGATGGTGTCGAGGGGTCGGTCGAGGCAGGCGCCGAGGTCGCGGTAGACGGTGCCGCGGTAGCAGTCTAGAGTGCTCTTCCTGCGCTCGGGACCGACGGCCAGATAGTCCTCGAAGGCCTCGCGCAGGGTAGGCATGGCGCGGGAGCGGGCGCGGTCTACGGCGGGATCCTCGCCGGTGGCGACGCGTCCGAGGATTTCCTGGGCGTTCCGCCTGGCCTGCTCGGGCGTGATGCGTCCGTGCCGTCCGATGACGATGCGTCGGTTGGCGGCTTTTCGTCCGCCGTCTCCGGCGCGGTAGTTGACGATGTAGGAGCGGATGCCGGAGGGCTGGACGCGGACGCCAAATCCGGTGAGCTTGTTATCCCACGCGATCCAAGGCTTGTCGGCGGGCTTGAGGGCGTCGACGGCGCGTTTGCTGAGGGTGAGTTTGACGTTTGCGGTTCGCTTGGCGGACTGTGTTGACATAATGATTATCTCCGTGAAATGGCCTGAAAGTCATCATATCAATCAACACTAAAAAGTCAATACCAGCGTATATCTTCACGCCCGTGTCGCGGACGATTATGACATAATTCGTATAATAGCCTGAATTATATGTACAGATGACGTTCCCATCGCGTGCCTACGCAGCCGTGCGCAGTATTGCCATTTAAATATTCGGACTCAATCGCGCTGAAGTGATCGGCCGCCTCGGCGCCGACGTCACTGTCAACCACCTCACCAGCGGCGGACGCGTGGCCAACCTGTCGATCGCCACCGACGAGGGCTACATCGACAAGCAGACCGGCGATCGGGTCGACAAGACCGAGTGGCACCGGGTCGTCACCTTCCAGCCCGGGCTGGTCGACATGTTCGAGAAACATATTATACCAAAACAGACAAAAGTACGATTGTCTTCGAATGAAACGCCTATACTATATGTCTTTCAATTAATTATAAGGGGATTGTAAAGGCTATGACACCGGATTAGGCTGGTGTCATGGACGTAAAGAGCTTTGAAGGCCTTGTAAAAACGGAGGTTACAGCGAGACGCCATTTGCTCAGGGCGTGTCAGAAAAACAGGCGTAAAATCTGCCCTCGTTGTGAGGGTCGAAAATGCTACGTTGTGGGCACGAAAGGGCGCTTTCGCTGCGCTGGGTGTCGGTACACCTTCGGGCCGTTCACGGGCCGCTGGCTGGGCCAGCTTCGCCTCTCGGCCCGGCAGTGGCTTTGGGTGGTGAAGCTCTTTGAGCTGGAGGTCTCGGCCCGCAAGATGGCCCAGCAACTCGCCGTGAGCTATCCGACGGCGCTCAGGGCTGTGACGACGCTCAGGCGCAGTCTTGTGGCCGGCACGCCGGGGGGACAGGAGCTTCTTCGAGGGGAGGTGGAGGCGGACGAGGCCTACTTCGGGGGCAGGCGCAAGGGGAAGAGAGGCCGAGGCGCAGCGGGTAAAGTCCCTGTTTTCGGCATATTGGAGCGGGGCGGCCGGGTGAAGGTGGAGGCGGTCGGCAACGTCAAGGCCCAGACCCTTTTGGCCTCCACCGTGAAGTTGGTCCGTCGGGGCAGCGTGGTCTACACCGACCGCTACCGGGTCTATGACGCCCTGATGTTCTGCGGCTATCGCCACTTGCGGGTGGATCATGATCGGCGCTTCAGTCGGGGCAAAGTGCACATCAACGGCCTGGAAGGCTTTTGGGCCTACGCCAAGGAGAGGCTCATCAAACATCATGGGGTGTCCAAAGAGCGGTTCCCCCTCTACCTGAAGGAGATGGAATTCCGTTACAATCACCGACACCAGGATCTCTTTCCCCTGGTGGTCCAACATCTCACTCAATTGGTGTCAAAACCTTTATAATCCCCAATTATAATGGATTCCTGTCTCTGATCTACCGCAATTCGTACGTTTGCGAACGCTCCGGTTTCTTTTCGTGTGTTGACAATAGTGTTGCCAATTCTGATGCACGGTGTTATAGTCCGGGCATGAACGAGAACACCGGAAAACGCATCGCCAGGGTCAGGACGACACTCACCAGGCCCACAGAGAAGTCCTGGATCGCCTGGGACGACAAGCTGACGGGCTTCGGCGTTCGCGTCCAGCCCTCGGGCACCAAGTCGTTCATCGTCAACTACCGCGCAGGCTCCGGCGGCCGCAAGGCGCCCAACAAGCGGGTGGTGATCGGACGCTACGGCCGCATCGCTCCAGACCGGGCGCGGCGCATGGCCCAGGACCTGCTCGGACGCGTCGCCCGGGGCGAGGATCCTGCCGGAGAACGAGCCGATGCCCGCGGCGTCCCCACCCTGGCCCGAGCCTTCGAGGTCTACATGGCGGCTAATCCCAACCGCGCAGCCAATACCGTCAGGCTCTACCAACAGAACCTGCGGGTCAACGTCTCCGACTGGCTGAAGCGTCCGCTCGACGCCATCACCCGCCAGGACGTGGAGGACCGCTTCAATCTCATCACCGCCAGAAACGGCTGGTCGGCGGCCAACCAGACGCTCTCGATGCTGCGCTCGATCTACCGCCGGCCCTGCGTCGATTTCGAGGGTTTGCGCAATCCAGTCGACCTGTGGCTGGCGGCCGGGGGGCGCTTCCACCGGAAGCGGAGGCGGCGGATATCGAGCCCGGCGGAGGTGTTGCCTCGCTGGCGCGCGGGCATCGAGGCCGCCGACCTCGAACCGGAGGTTCGCGACATCTTCCTGATCGGCATCTACACCGGCATGCGCCGGGGCGAGATCGTTTCGCTGCGCTGGGAGCAGGTGGACATGGAGCGGCGCATCCTCAGGGTCGAGGAGACCAAGACCGGGGAGCCGCTGGAGCTTCCGCTCACCCGGCAACTCGCCGCCATCCTCGAGCAGCGCCTAGCGGACGCCGACCCGGCGGCGCGCCAGAACGGCTGGGTGTTTCCGTCTTCTAAGAGCGGGAGCGGACACGTCGCGGACATCGCGAGGTTCTACGGCGATATCACCGAGGAGGGCGGAACACGGTTCTGGTTCCACGGTTTGCGCAACGCCTTCATCACGGTGGCCGAGCGGGAACTCATGCTGCCGCGCTCGCTGACCAAGCGCCTCGTCAATCACGCCCGGCCCCAGGACGTGACCGAGGGTTACGCCGCTGACTGGACGGTGGAGCAGCTCCGAGAGCCCACACAGCGGATCGCCGACCGTATTGACAAGCTGATGGGGGAAGACGTGCCGGCTGCGGAGGCGCACCCACCTGGAAATTGAGATATATCAGCGTATTGAGAAGCGCGTTCTCCAACGAGTAGCGGCGATATTATCCTTCCGCTTCGCCCGCTGCAGTTCCGGCGCTGGATGCGTCAAGCGAGGAATCTAACCCGTCGTCGATCTCATCTGACCTCTTAACCTTCTCGTCCGTACTATGAAGCATGCAAGATGGTTAAGAGGTCAGGTCAGGTGCTTTTCAAGTTGCGGTAGTCATCCGCAGTCAAATGCGTACCGGGCTTGAGATTCCGTCTCAGACTAATCACGAATTCCGCAAGAGCGCGCTCCCTCTCTTGGTGGGAAGACGTGGCAGTATCCGAAACGGTTGCGAGAAATGCGTACCCTGCCCTTATCACTTCGTCGGGACAGTACAACCACGCGAGGCGGATCTGCTCAATGAAACGCTCCTTCTCCACGCCTGCTCTGGTTCCTCAGGCCGTCCACACCGGCTTAATCGTATCTCCGCTGCCACTTGCGCAGGGTCGTCGGGAAATACCGCATCGCCGGCAAACGAGGCCCGCGTCGCCGGTTGCCTGATACAACTCGATCCAGCCCAGGCGCTTCTTCTGTTCCGCATCCATTCCTCATATTGCAAGATGAAACCATGTATACGAACCCCACAACTGAAATGGCTGAAACTGCCTCAATGAAAACATGATCATGCCGCCAGTCGCCGATCACTTCTTACCGCAAGGTGGTGGAGCCATCGGCTCGCCGCATCTTCGACACCACGCCAAGTTGTTGCTTGTGTATGCCGCCAATCATCGCTATCTTCTGAGCATGTAAAGTTTCGGCGAACTACGCGACGTACGAACAAACGCCCTGCATGTTGCCGGCCTCAGAAAGAGCGCCCGGTAAACAGTTGAAAGCGATCACCACCCGGGAATGGCGATGAACAACAGCGATCTCAACTGGATTGCGAACTACATCTGGGGCATCGCAGACGACATCCTGCGCGACCTCTACGTCCCGCGGCAAGTACCGGGACGTGATCCTTCCCATGACCGTGCTCCGTAGGCTCGGTTCGGTGCTCGAAGGCAGCAAGCAGGCCGTCCTGGAGATGAAGGCCTCTCTCGACGCGGCGGGCGTGGTCGAACAGGACCCGGCCCTGCGGCAGGCGGCGGGGCAGGCCTTTTACAACACCTCGAAGTTCACCTTGCGGGACCTGCGGGCGCGGGCCAACCTCCAGCAGCTCAAGGCCGACTTCGAGGCCTACCTGGACGGGTTCTCGCCCAACGTGCAGGACATTCTGGACAACTTCGAGTTCCGCAACCAGATCCCGCGGCTCTCCAAAGCCGATGCCCTGGGCCTGCTGATAGAAAAGCTCACCTCGCCCGACATCAACCTGAGCCCCGTCCCGGTCCTGAACGCCGACGGCTCTGTCCGGCATCCCGGCCTCGACAATCACGGGATGGGCACGATCTTCGAAGAGCTGGTCCGGCGCTTCAACGAGGAGAACAACGAGGAGGCCGGCGAACACTGGACCCCGCGCGACGCCGTGAAGCTCATGGCGAAACTCGTTTTCCTACCCATCGCCGATCGGATCGAGTCCGGCACCTACCTGGTCTACGACGGAGCCTGCGGAACCGGCGGGATGCTCACCGTAGCCGAGGAGACCCTGGAGCAGCTCGCCGCCGAGCGCGGCAAGGAGGTCTCCACCCACCTCTACGGCCAGGAGATCAACGCCGAGACCTACGCCATCTGCAAGGCCGATCTCCTGCTCAAGGGCGAGGGCGCCGCCGCAGACAACATCGTGGGCGGCCCGGAGCACTCCACCCTCGCCAACGACGCCTTCGCCGCTCGCGAGTTCGACTTCATGCTCTCCAATCCGCCCTACGGCAAGAGCTGGAAAAGCGATCTGGAGCGCATGGGCGGGAAGAGCGACATGCGCGACCCGCGCTTCGTGATCGAGCATGCGGGAGATCCCGAGTATTCCCTCATCACCCGATCCAGCGACGGCCAGATGCTCTTTCTCGCCAACAAGCTCTCCAAGATGAAGCGGAACACCCCGCTCGGCAGCCGCATCGCCGAGGTCCACAACGGCAGCTCCCTGTTCACCGGCGACGCCGGCCAGGGCGAGAGCAACATCCGCCGCTGGATCATCGAGAACGACTGGCTGGAGGCCGTCGTCGCCCTGCCGCTCAACATGTTCTACAATACCGGCATCGCAACCTACATCTGGGTGTTGACCAACCGCAAACCCGAGCGCCGCCAAGGCAAGGTGCAGTTGATCGATGTCACCCAATGGTCCCGGCCCCTGCGCAAGAACCTGGGCAAGAAGAACTGCGAGCTGTCGGACGAGGACATCGACCGCATCTGCGAGGCGTTTTTCGATTTCAAGGAAACCGAGCAGAGCAGGATCTTCCCCAACGCCGCTTTCGGCTACTGGAAGGTGACGATCGATCGGCCTCTGCGCATCGATGGCGCGGACCCCAGCCGCGCCTGCAAGGCCGCCGAGATCAAGAAGCTCAAGGAGACCGGCGACAGAAGCGAGACCGCCTCGCCCGTCATCAGGAAGATCCACAAGAGAGGAACCCGGGCCGACCCGCTGCGCGGCCTGTTCGAGGCCACGATAGACGGCAAGCCCGCCGTGGTGGAGTACGAGCCCGATCCGGACCTGCGCGACACCGAGCAGGTTCCGCTGCTGGACGAGGGCGGCATCGACGCTTTCCTGAAGCGTGAGGTTCTGCCCTACGCGCCGGACGCCTGGTACGCGCCCGACAGCGTGAAGACGGGCTACGAGATCAGCTTCACCCGCTACTTCTACAAGCCGAAGCCCATGCGGACCCTGGAGGAGATCCGCGCCGACATCCTGGCGCTGGAAGAGGAGACCGAGGGGTTGCTGGGAGAGATTGTCGGCGGGTAGGGGCGGGAATGCCTTTATTCAACACAGCCTTTAGCAAGAACGGACTTCACTCCTATATTCAATGCAACTTTCAATATAACCCTTCAAAGGCATTTATATTACAGATAGCCTTGCATAAGGCTGTTGAGTTTTTTATATTAAAGTTTAAATGTAATACAAGATTGTTTTGCCTCTGTAATTATAGAAAGAGCAACATGGCTGAGCACCGAACCGACTACGCCACCCGAGCAGGGCGATATATCGCGCAGCCGGCCGGCTACAGGGCTTTCATTCCGGCGCCCTTGCCGCCTGATCCGCCCGTCAAAATCACCGGGGAGTTGCAAGCGCTGCTCTCGCAGGCCGATCGCGCACTCGGGCGTCTCGATGGATCAATCCAAACGCTGCCCAATCCGGATCTGTTCGTTTGCATGTACGTCCGCAAGGAGGCGGTGCTGTCGAGCCAGATTGAGGGGACGCAGAGCTCGCTGCAAGACCTGCTGGCGGCTGAAGCGAGGATATTCGCTCCGAATCGAGCGAGCGACGTAGGCGAAGTGGTGAACTATGTCAAAGCCATGAATCACGGCCTGAAAAGGCTGCCTGAGCTGCCGGTTTCGATCCGACTGATCCGAGAAATCCACGCCAAGCTCCTCCAAGGCGCGCGGGGCTCTCATCTCACGCCCGGCGAGCTGAGGAGCAGCCAGAACTGGATCGGGCCTGCCGGCTGCACGCTTCACGAGGCCCTCTTCGTCCCGCCTCCGCCCCACCAGGTCGCGGAGGACATGTCGCAATTGGAGCGATTCATCCACGCCGACACGGAGTTGCCGCTGCTGGTCAAAATCGGACTGGCCCATGCCCAGTTCGAGACGATTCACCCCTTCCTGGACGGCAATGGCCGCGTGGGACGGCTGCTCATCACCTTTCTGCTCTGCGAGCAGGGGGTGTTGCAAAAGCCGGTCCTCTACCTGTCCTGGTTCTTCAAGCAGCACCGGCAACAATATTACGAGGAGTTGCAATCGGTGCGCGACGCCGGAACGTGGGAAAAGTGGCTTACCTTCTTCCTGCGCGGCATTGTGGAGGTGAGCGGACAGGCGACCGAAACGGCAAGGCGGATACTCGCTCTGCGTGAAGAGCATCGTCGTGTGATCACCGAGAACTTCGGCCGCGCCGCCGCCAATGGCCATCGCGTTCTGGAATATATTTATGAAGACCCGATCGTGTCAGTAAGTAACGTGCAGCGCTTGACCGGAACAACCTACACCGCGGCCAATAATCTGGTCGCGCGGATGGCTGATAGCCGCATCCTGCGCGAATTCACCGGCCGGACACGCAACCGGAGGTTCATGTATCAGAGCTACGTCGACCTGTTCCACGACACCGAGCCGGAGGCCGGCGCATGATCGCTGATCTCAAACCCTACGCCGACTGCAAGCCGAAGCCCATGCGGGCCCTGGAGGAGATCCGGGCCGATATTCTAGCGCTGGAGGAGGAGACCGAGGGGCTTCTGGGGGAGGTTATGGGAGGAGGCAACACATGACGTCAAAACAGAGCTGCCAGATACTCAAGACCCGAGACGATCATGTTCCGGTGTCGTTGATGAAGCATGATTCATCATCGGCAGATCCGCACGAATCCTTCCAGTTGTCAGCCGACGCAAAGTGCTCTTGGGCGAAGCCTGACAAACCCCTCAGTCCGCAGAAGCTCCGATCCCGCATTGAGCCGTGGCTGACCGCACTTGTCCAATCCGAGCATCTTTCCTTGCTGATCGGTTCGGGTCTCACCCACGCCGTCCATGGAATCGCGAAGGGCAAGGAGCTGCCGGGGATGCAATCCATCCAGTTTGGTATTTTCGATGATGAAATCTCGGCAGAAGCAGAGAGGGTTGCTGAAGCCGCACAGCGCGAGAGCGGAAATTTCGAGGATCAGGTTCGTGTGGCGAACGAGCTGCTCCGCGGCTTGGAGGTTATCCCGCCGCCTGATATTGCAGGCGGAACCTCCGGTCATGCGCAAGTTTCATCCTTACGAGAAGGACTGACGAGAGTAATCCAGTCATTTACAACTTCACTCTTGGAAGGGGAGCACAACCTTGCCTCAGCGGATCCCAAAAAACGTGAGGAGGCCTTCAACTATCTCGTCAGCTTTCTGATGAGTTTCGCCAGCCGATCAGGCACCCGTGAACGCTTGCATCTCTTTACGACGAACTACGACCGGTGCATTGAAGCGGGCGCCGATGTGGCAGGATTACGCATGATCGACCGGTTTGTCGGAACACTGGCGCCGGTGTTCCGCGCGTCACGCCTTGATGTCGATCTGCACTACAACCCACCCGGCATCCGCGGCGAGGCGCGCTACCTGGAGGGCGTGGCTCGTTTCACGAAGCTGCACGGGTCCGTCGACTGGGTTGACTGCGATGAGGCGATTCGCCGTATCGGGCTTCCGTTCGGAGCGCAAGATGCGGCACCCTACCTGACCGCTCCAGGGATCGAAAACGTGGATGCGCTTCGGCTCATGATCTACCCGAATGCCGCCAAGGATCGGGAGACCGCATCCTATCCATACGTCGAGCTGTTTCGGGACTTTGCTGCGGCGATCTGCCGTCCTAACAGCACTTTGGTTTGTTACGGCTACGGCTTTGGCGATGAGCACATCAATCGAGTGATCGAAGACATGCTCACAATCCCGTCCGCGCACCTCGTGATTATCGCGTACGACGACCCCCTTGGCAGGATTATGCGTACATACGACAGACTGGGCCGAAACTCCCAGGTCACACTGATGATCGGCGATCACCTTGGCGACCTTAAAGCCTTGGTGGGCCACTACTTGCCGAAGCCGGCAATCGACCGCACGACTTTCCGCATGGCGGAACTACTGAAGGCCCGGTGGAATGCAAGAGAGGGTGACAGCGACACCCAAGGAGACATCCCGCCGAACCAAGAAGAGTCGGCATCATGAACCAGTCCCCCTTTGAGCAAACCGGTAGTCTACGGATTGGCACGGTGGACTTTGTGTCTCCGGACGAGATCAAGGTAGCCATCGATATTGAGGCGCCCGAATCGGTTGCGCTCAATGCCGGTGCGCCCAGACCGTTTCCTCGGGTCAACGGTTATCTCTTGATTCCGGTCGATGAAGGGTTCCTGGCTGGCCAGATTGAGTGGTTGACGGTCGAACGATCCGCGTTCCCGAAGCGGCGCGGGATGCAGGATTTCGGCCTCGTGGATTTGCCCTACCCACTTCGCAGGCTGCGCCTCAACCCGCTAGGCATGCTCCGAGAGGGGGCAGATGGGTGCTTTGTCTTCAGACGAGGTGCAGATGCATTGCCATCAGTTGGCGCGACCGTGGTGCTGCCGACGGAGACCCAGCTCCGATCGATCGTCGAGTCCGGTGAACAAAGGCGAGTCAAAATCGGGTCGAGTCCCATTGCCGGCGACGCGGAGGTGTGCGTTGATCCGAATCGATTGTTCGGGCGCCATCTGGCCGTCCTCGGAAATACCGGCAGTGGCAAGTCCTGCTCTGTTGCCGGGCTGATCCGCTGGAGCCTTGAACAGGCCCAAAAGGGCCGTGTGGATCTCTCCAATGCCCAGAGTCCTGAACAAGGCCACATGGGCTACCCCAACGCAAGGTTTATCGTTCTGGACCCCAATGGTGAGTATTCAAGGGCCTTTGGCGACGGTGACTCCACGGTTCAGGCGCGAGTTTTCAAAGTGGGTTCTGCTGACAGCAAGACTGCGCTGAAGGTGCCGCTATGGTTCTGGAACAGTGCCGAGTGGTGTTCGTTCACACAGGCAAGCGCACGAACGCAGCGGCCGTTGCTCAGGCGCGCGTTACGTGAAATCAAGGCTGGGCATACAGGAGCCGCTGAACCGACCGAGGAGGAAAAAAAGCTCACCCTACGCAGGGCTCTCTCTTCTTACCTGATCTTGATCCGCCGCGACTTGAGTTCCGGAGCGATTAAGACAGACGAAAGCAAGTTCGGCTTTCGCCTGAGTGCCATCGAAAGCGATTTAGATGCAAAGATCGCCGAATTTCCGAGCAGTCACCTACAGGAAGTGAAAGACGCTATCAACCAAGCGCTGAAAGCAAATTACAAGAGCTTTGAGAAGAATGGGGAACCTATAGAGTACTATCGCGCCTTCACGGAAGATCAAGTCAAGACGATTATTGATGCTTTACAGGAGGCCATCGAAAGCCTCGGGGGCATCATCTACCATGAAGGACTTAGCGAAGACGTCCCACTTCCGTTCAGGGGAACGGACCTTGCGGACCATCTTGAGATTCTGGCGAACCAGGAAAATGTAAATCAGTATCTAGACTTTCTGATTGTCCGCATCCGTACATTTTTGTCAGATCCGAAGATGAGGGCGATTATCAACGATACCGGTGGTATTACTCTCGATCAGTGGCTTAAGGACTATATCGGAGACGATGACGCCAAGGGCGGATGCGTGTCGGTGATCGACCTGTCTCTAGTGCCAACCGATGTTGTTCATGTCGTCACGGCGGTGATAGCCCGCATGGTCTTCGAAGCGCTTCAGCGTTTCGTCAAGCTGAATAATACCGTGCTCCCTACCGTCCTGGTGATGGAGGAGGCGCACACATTCATCAAACGCTACAAGGACGATATAGAGAATATGGACGCGGCAACCGTCTGCTGTCAGGTGTTCGAGCGTATTGCACGCGAAGGGAGGAAGTTCGGGCTGGGGCTGGTTCTGTCGTCTCAGCGGCCGTCCGATCTTTCTCCAACGGTTCTGTCTCAGTGCAATACGTTTCTCCTCCACCGAATTAGTAATGATCGTGACCAAGAGATCGTCCACAGGCTTGTCCCTGACAACCTAAGAGGGCTCCTCCGCGAGCTACCTTCGCTTCCCTCTCAGAGTGCGATTCTGCTCGGCTGGGCATCGGAACTACCAGTCCTGGTGAAGATGAACGACCTGCCCAAGCAGCAACAGCCCCGTTCCGACGATCCAGAGTTTTGGAATGTCTGGACGGGAGAAGAGAAACGCAAAATTGACTGGAATACTATCGCAGAAGATTGGCAAGGAGGAGTTCAGAATAGCGAGAAAGAAGAGGTAAATACCGGAGCGGAGAGTCGGAGCGATTCAATTGACAAAAATAGTATAAATGAACTGAACAATGATATACCCTTTTGAACCTTATCCAGCTTACAAAGACTCCGGCGTTGAGTGGCTCGGCGATGTGCCAGAGCATTGGGAGGTGCGGCGTTTGAAGCACTCGGCGACCTTAATCATTGGCCAGTCTCCTCCCTCCGACGACTGTAGCGATGTTCCAATAGGCCCACCCTTCCTACAAGGCTGCGCGGAATTCGGGACACTTCACCCAAAACCTATACAATTCTGTCGCACCCTATCGAAAATCAGTCCTCCGGGCGCAATTCTTATGTCGGTCCGCGCACCAGTTGGTCGGCTGAATATAGCGAATCAAGAATATGGCATTGGTCGCGGACTTTGCGCCATTCTCCCTAACAATGAAGTTTTACATGCAGGACTTGCTCAATATCAACTTGAAGTACTTGGACGTGGTTTAAACATGGTCGCTACTGGCTCGACGTACGAGGCCGTCAGCGTGGGGGATGTAGGAAACCACCCGTCCATTCTCCCACCCCTCCCCGAACAAGCCGCCATTGTCCGCTACCTGGACCACGCCGACCGGCGCATCCGGCGCTGCATCCGCGCCAAGCAGAAGCTGATCAAGCTGCTGGAGGAGCAGAAGCAGGCCGTCATTCACCGCGCCGTCACGGGCCGGATTGATGTCCTAACCGGCCAACCCTACCCGGCGTACAAATCCTCTGGCGTGGAGTGGCTGGGAGACGTGCCAGAGCATTGGGAGACTTTACCGCTTTGTGCTATTGGTACCCCTAAGTCCATTACAGGCCAACAGCACCGGGAACTACTATCAGTATATTTAGGTCGGGGTGTCATCCGCTTTTTTGAGGCAGAAGAAAAGCGTACAAACGTGACGAGTGAAGATCTGTCGAAATACCAAGCCGTTGACCCCGGTGATTTCGTTCTGAACAACCAGCAAGCATGGCGTGGCTCTGTTGGAGTATCCAACCATTCCGGGATCGTTAGCCCGGCTTATATCGTGCTTTCGCTGAATCCCAAACTTCATCCAGACTTCGCAAATCTGCTTTTTCAAGATCGAGTAATGGTGACTCAATACCTCCTCTGCTCACGGGGTGTTGGTTCCATTCAACGAAATCTCTACTGGCCACACCTTAAAAGGGTGGTATTTTCTTCGCCACCCCTCCCCGAACAAATCGACATTGTCGCTTATCTCGACAAGGCCACCGCCGACATCGACGCCGCCGTTGACCGCGCCCGCCGTCAAATCGAACTTCTCCGCGAATACCGCACCCGCCTCATCGCCGATGTCGTCACCGGCAAGCTCGACGTGCGCGAGGCCCAGGCCAATCTATCGGACGAATCGGACAAGGCGGTTGGATCTTCCGCAATGGAGATAGTTGATGATTGCGCTGATTGAAGTTTGTCCGTCAGCTCGCTTCTGTGGCACACCCATCTTTGACGTGCTCAGTGACACGGACTATATAAGGCAGATAGGAACGTTAAATTTTCCTATGCCTTAGTAGAAGACAGGACACTGATTAATACCATCGTCAGGAGGTAGCAAAATGGCTGATTTTTCATTCAAGATAAACGGTGTCGAAATCCATACTGATCACCAGTCTCTCTTGGCGAAAGATATTCTGGAACTGGCCAAAGAAAAGGGAGCGATTCCTGGAAATCCGGAGGATTACATCCTGCAGGGCGATAAGGGCAAGTATAAAGGAGACGACCGCGTCAATCTGGAGGAAGACAATTTGTTCATCGCGATTCCAAACAAACCCACGCCGGTGGCGTAACCCTTTCCGAGATGTCCGACAACATCGACCGGATAAAAGCTGAATTGGAAGAACTGGGTTATGAAACATGCTTGTCCGATAGCCCGCAAGGGAAAGTGGTTTCTTTTCCTTACACAATCGAGACCGGTTCCTACAAAGGCAAACAAGTCACGCTGGGCATCAGCATGCAAGGAAGTGAACCGTATCCTGAATATCCCCCCCATTGGATTCATTTGACACCTCCGATTGACGACGGGAGAGGTGGCTCGGTTGGAAAATATTCCGATGAGAGTGGACGAGAATGGTTTGCAATGAGTAGGCCTCCGGGCGAACTCTGGGATCAGTTGCCGACAAAGCACATGATGGGTTACCTTAACGAGCATCTGCGCCGATTTTGGAATGATATATGAGTTACGAGGTCGTTCTTACCTCGGAAGCGGATTCGACCTCCAGCGGGCATTTGTTACGGCATTATCGGCGCGACAAATACCAGGAAGATCTTTGCTTCGCTTTGTGGCGTCCGTCTACGGGGCAATCGCGTCGCACCGCCTTAATCGATGAAATCATCTTGCCGAAAAACGACGAGCGAACCCTTCACGGGAACGCCAGCTTCGAACCCGATTACCTCGCGCGGGCGGTAAAGGTCGCGTGCAAAAAAAAAGCGGGTTTGGCCTTCATGCATAGTCATCCGGGTCCTGGATGGCAGGGAATGAGCGGTGCCGATGTCGAAGCAGAGCGGGATGTTCTGGCGTATCCGGCGGGGGCCACAGGCTTGCCGTTGGTGGGTTTGACAATCGGTAGCGACGGCTATTGGAGCGCACGGTTTTGGGAAAGAGACGGCGGGCAAATGCGCCATCATCCGTGCGGGAAAGTCCGCGTCGTTGGGCCGCAGTCCTACAAAATTTACTTTGATGACGACATTGCGCCACCACCGCTGCGTAAAGAGGTTCTTAAGCGCACTTTCGACACGTGGGGACACGAGGCACAAAATTCAATCGCGCGTTTGACAGTTGGCATTGTTGGACTTGGTAGCGTCGGTTGCATCGTCGCCGAGGCCATTGCTCGAATCGGCATCGTGCAAGTCTCGCTGATCGACCCCGATAAAGTCGAAGAGCACAACCTCGACCGTTTGCTTTATGGAACGGCGAAAGACATCGGCAGATTGAAGGTTGATTTGGCCGCGCGAGTGATGCGACGCAATGCCACCGCCAACGAAATTCAAATAACCGCCTTGCCGGATTCGGTTCACGACGAAGCGGCTTATAAAGCCGCGCTGGATTGCGATATTCTTTTCAGCTGTGTTGACCGCCCGGTTCCCCGGGATGTCTTAAATTACATCGCACAGGCGCATTTGATTCCGGTCATTGACGGGGGAATCGCCATGGAAACCGACAGACGGCAGGATCGCCTGCTTTCGGCGCATTGGCGTGCGCACATCGTCACGCCTTATCATCAATGCCTGCGTTGCAACGGGCAATACAATTCGAGCATGGTGGTAATGGAATTGGACGGGTCACTCGACGATCCGTCTTACATCAGTAATTTGCCTCCTGAAGAGCGGGTCGGCAACCAGAATGTTTTTCCGTTCAGCTTGGGCGTTGCCGGAATGGAGGTCAATTTGATGCTCCGCTACCTGATCGCCGCCGATTGGTGGCCGCTGGTGCGGCAACAGGATTACCAGTTTGTCACCGCTGAAACGCGCATTATCAACGATGCGTGTCACCCGAACTGTTCTTTTCGTGAGCGCCGCGCGCAGGGTGATGCGGAAAATCCGTCCTATTTGATAAGGGCGAAAAAGATCGAAGAAAGAACGCCGGTATGGCGCTTGACGTGGCAACGAGCCGTCAAGATTTTCGAAAGGATATTGAGGATTTTTTGATTGTCGGATTGAACGACAAATCTGCTTTGTCCAGTAGCGTTTGGATGTAATAGTGTATATTGTAGTAATTAGAGACAGAAGGGCCAAGTGTGATTGAACTATTAGTGCCCAACAGTTTCTTAATCTCAAGAGTCTCGTGCTCGTAATAATGTCTTAGGCGCGCAGGAGAATTGTTTCGACCCTGATCTTCAAAACGGATGTTATCCTTCTCGGAAATATCTGATTCAGCAACAACAAAACGGCATTCGTTCTCATATTCGCATGCTTCACTCTTATACAAGTAGCGGATTCTTTCCAGAGATTTCCAAACGGTCTCCGCCAATTTGTTCTGGATACTCCCCCGTATTGATCGATTCTCGATTTTTACTAACTGACCTAATAAATCCAAGATAGACCTCAGTGCATTCGCAGTGGATTTCACCTTCTTAGGGCCGTAAAGGACTTTCTGTAATTGACTACGCGGAACAGTTAGTGACAACGAACAACCTTTACCCTCATGTCCATATGTGAGCCAAAAGACAAGATTGTCACTCATATCTTTCTTGCTATTGGGAAGAATAAAGGAGGTAACGTATGAGTGACTCCACTGGACTTACCCCGGTTTCGTGGAGAGTTAAGCACTTGGGTTTTCAGGGTGTGCGTTGTTGTCTCCTTTCGTAGTTAACGGGTGACAGGTTGTCGATGGAGGAGTGCCGACGATGCGGGTTGTAGAAGCCCTCGATGAACCCGAACACCTCCATGCGCGCCTCGGCCCGGGTGCGGAAACTGCGGCGAGCGAGGAGCTCGCACTCCAGCGTGGCGAAAAAGCTCTCACACAGCGCGTTGTCGTAGCAGTCCCCGACCGAACCCATGGAGGGACGCACGCCCGCCTGCCGGCAGCGCTGCCCAAAGGCGACCGAGGTGTACTGCGTGCCCTGGTCGGAGCGGTGGATGACGGCCCGGGGACGGCGCTTATACAGCGCCATGTCGAGCGCGTCGAGCACCAACTCGGCCCGCAGGTGTGTGGCCATCGACCACCCCACGATGCGCCGGCTGAACGCATCGAGCGCCACGGCCAGATACAAAAACCCCGCCCATGTCGGAACGTAGGTGATGTCGGCCACCCACAGCCGGTCGGGGGCCTCGGCCGTGAAGTTGCGGTCCACCAGATCAGGGGCCGGCCGCGCCTCCTGCCGGTGCTGCGTCGTGCGCGCTCCCTTGCGCCGACTGACGCCCGCAAGTCCCGCCCCACGCATCAGCCTGGCGACGCGCTTGCGGCCCACACGCACTCCCTCAGCCTCCAACTCGGCATGGACGCGCGGCACGCCGTAAGTCCCCCGAGAACGCTCGTGGATCGCCTGAATGCGTTTGGTGAGCGCCCGATCGGCACACGAGCGGGCACACGGCGCGCGCCTGCGCCACGCGTAGTAGCCGCTGGAGGAGACGCCCAGCACCCGGCACATCGTGGCGGTCCGATACATGGCCTGGTTCGCCCTCACGAACCCGTAGATCCGGACGGGATCGAATCGGTCTCCCGAGCAAACCAGGCCGCGGCTTTTGCTAAGATCTCCCGCTCCTGGCGGAGCTGTCGGTTCTCGCGGCGAAGTCGGCGCAACTCCTCCCGCTCATCGCTCGTGAGCCCGTCTTTGCGACGCCCCTCGTCAACGTCGGCTTGATGGGCCCAGGTGCGGATCGTCTGCGCCGAGGGCTCGAACTCGTGCGCCAGCGCCTCGGGCGTGCGTCCCGCCCGGACCAACTCTACCATCTGGCAGCGGAACTCCATTGGATAGCGTGGGTGAGTCTGTGGCATCGTGAACACCTCCTTTACCCCCAAATCATCAGGTGTCCACCAAACCGGGTCAACTCCAATAGCCGCTTGGCAGGGTATGAAGACACCAACGATGCCGAGCGGTTGGCCCAGGACCCCGCGATGCAAGCCGTGGTCGGCCGCCGAGCGCTTGAGAAGCAGGCGGCGGGCGCCAACACCCTGAGCCGGTTCGAGACCGAGGTTCTCACCAGGGAGGAGAATCTCAAGGGGTTGAGCGAGCTGAACCGGGAGTGGGTGGACCGGGCCATGGCACACTCACCCCATCAGCGAATCATCCTGGACATGGACAGCTCGGAAAGCCCCGTCCATGGGGAGCAGGAAGGTACGGCCTACAACGGCCACTTTCGTTGCACCTGTTATCACCCTCTTTTTTGCTTTAACCAGTTCGGGGACTGCGAAGGGGCGATGTTGCGCCCCGGCAACGTGCACAGCGCCGATGGCTGGCGCGAGTTGCTTTCGCCCATCGCGGCCCGGTATGAGCGGGCGGGTGTTCGCCGTTACTTCCGAGCCGATGACGCCTTTGCGCACCCGGAGGTCTATGAGTGCCTGGAAGCGCACAGCTTCCTTTACGCCATCCGCCTTCCCGCCAACGACGTGGTGCAGCGAGAGATCGACTTCCTCCTCACCCGCCCGGTCGGTCGCCCGCCCAAGAGACCCATCATCTTCTATTACGACTTCCGGTATCAGGCTGGAAGCTGGGACCGTTCCCGGCGGGTCGTGGCGAAGGTGGAATGGCACTCAGGCGAACTCTTCCCTCGCGTCGGATTCATTGTCACGAACCTGACGGCTCGACCCGAGGGGGTCGTGCACTTCTACAACCAGCGAGGCACAGCCGAGCAATGGATCAAGGAAGGCAAGTACGCCCTGAACTGGACACGCCTTTCCTGTCACCGGTTCGTGTGCAACCAGGTGCGGCTCCTTCTCTTCGTCCTGGCGTACAACCTGGGCAATTTCCTGCGCAGGCTAGCCTTGCCCAGGGGGCTCAAGCACTGGTCGCTCCGAAGCCTCCAGGTCAAGCTCATCAAAATGGGCGGGAGGATTGTGCGGCACGCCCGGTAGATCATCTTTCAATTGGCCGAAGTAGCGGTGTCCAGGGAAGAGTTCGCCATCATCCTGGACCGAATCAACCGATTACGGCCGGTGCCGGTCTAACCTTGTACAGAGGGTTCCCGGCAGCATGAGGTGATTGGTTAACGGGTTGAACCGCGAACAAAGGGGACCGAAGGGCGAGGGTCCGCCTTTTGGGGCAGTCGATGGCCGTCAGCACCTTGTTGCGGAGGGTTGGAAGGCTCTTGACAGACCCATCGGAAGGGGGTCAACTGGTTTTCATCGGGAAAGGGGACCGGAAACCACCCAAGCAAGTTGATATGGGAAATTCCGGCCAGAGTGTTCGAAACGTTTACGGGCATATATGGGTTAGGAGGTAATCTCTCATGGCCCGTTCTGTTCTGTCCGCCCCGCATTTCCACAATGAGGATGCGGCTTTCGCGTACGTAGAAAAGGCTCTTTGGCCCGACGGTCCCTATTGCCCGTTTTGTGGCGTGACCGGGGAACAGGTTCGCAAGCTGAACGGTAAGACCACCCGTAAGGGCTTGCACAAGTGCTACGCCTGCCGAAAGCCGTTTACCGTTCGGGCCGGGACTATCTTCGAGTCTTCGCACCTTCCTTTGCACCTGTGGCTGCAAGTGATCCATCTGATGTGCGCAAGCAAGAAGGGCATCGCGACCCGCCAAATTCAGCGGATGCTCCAGTGCAACATGAAAACTGCATGGTTCCTGACCCATCGAATCCGCGGAGCGATGAAGGACGGATCGATTGATCCCCTGGGCGGCGAAGGCAAGGCAGTAGAGGCCGATGAAACCTATATTGGGGGCAAGGAGAAGAACAAACACGCCAACAAGAAACTGCGCGCTGGCCGTGGCGCTGTTGGCAAGATGGCCGTGTTCTCTACTGGTGGAAAGAAATGGACGCGTTCGTTCGATGCGCGTTGCGAGCGTTGCAGCCAAAAGTCTTCTGCCGGTGTTGGTGGCCCAGATTGACAGGTTCCGATGCGCTTGGGTATGACTGAGGAAGCGACAGGGAAACGGCTCCGTGCGATGCGCCGCATAGGAGCGAGGTCGCGAGGATGGCCGGCGTCTGTTCCGCACCAAACAAGACAATGGCAACGACAGCTATGGGGGTAGCGGTAATGGGGCTGGAGCGACAAGTGATCGCGGCGTGTGGTTCGGCCGTGTGCGGCGATGACCTCGCCATGGAAGTGCCGGTTCGTGGTCCGGAGGCGGCGCCGGTTGAGGCGAGTGTGGTCGCCATAAATAGTGAGAACCGAGTTTCGGTGTGGTCTTGGTCGCCGTGGCGCGTCATGTCCTGGCTGAGCGGATACCCGTCCAGACAAGCGCATGAATCCCCCCACACACACGGCTCGTCCCTTTCTTCCCGTGACGACTGTCCCGCCAGCCCTCGGGCGGCAACCAACAATTCTGCCGGTCCGTCCAGACGTCCTCTAGCGTCGCAACAGTGCGAAGGCCGTGCTCATGGACGGCATGTCCGGGCGTCGGCGTCAGGGCGTCGGCGCGGCCGGTGCCTCGCGGCGCGCGGCCTGGCGGCCGGGCTCCTCGTGGCCGTCGCCGCGCTCCTAGCCCTGCCGCTGCCGGCGCAGGCGCAGAAGACCACCTTCGTCTCCAACACCGGTCAGTCCACCGCAACCAGCCTCCGGGGCATCGGTCCCACCGGCATCGGGAGTTTTTTTTTACTCCCAAGCGCAGCGGTTCAGTACGGGCTCCAACGAGGGCGGCTATACGCTCTCGGCAATTCAAGTCCAGGCAGATAATTTCGAATCGGCTTCTTCGCCAAGGGTGAGCATCTACACGGTCACATCCGACAATCCGGGCACCCTCCTTTACGTGCTGACCAATCCGGCAACGCTTAACGACAACGCGATCAACACCTTCAGGGCGCCGGCCAATGCGACCCTCGAAAAGGATACCGATTACTTCGTGGTGTTCGAGGCGACGGGATCAGGCAGTAACACTAGATACGACTTGAAGGGAACGGTCAGTGCTAACGAGGATTCGGGGACGGCGAGCGGATGGAGCATCGCCGACACTTCGCGGGAGCGCGCCACGAATAGCGGAAACTGGTCTTCCGTTTTTGCAAGGCTCAAGATCGCAGTCAGGGGAACTCTCCCGCCCACCCTCTCGATCGCGGACGCAAGCGCCGCCGAGAACGCCGGCCACCTCCTGTTCGAGGTCACGCTCTCGCGATCCTTCCAGAACACGGTGAAGGTCGACTTCGAGACTATTTCTGGAGGCACCGCCACCGAAGGCGTCGACTACTATGCTCGTCGCACCTACACCCACGTCATTCTGGCGGGAGATAAGACCGCGCAGATGGGCTTCGCGCTCATTGAGGACACGGACAACGACGCCGGGGAGACGGTGAAGGTAAGGCTCAGCAACGCGCGCGTGGTCGATGCGTACGGCGACAAAATAGCGGACCTCGGCATCACGACCGACGAGGCGACGGGAACGATCACCGCGCCGCCGGCCTCCACGACCAACGTGTCGAATCTGACCATTGGGATCCGAGACGCGACCGGGGACGAGGACGACGGGTACCTCGATTTCAGAGTCAGGCTCTCGCGGAAGTATGACAAATACGTGTGTTACGACTTCGAGACCATCTCGGGCGGCACCGCCGCGGAAGGAACGGACTACAGCAAGCGCCCTAAAGTCAGGCAATGGGTGCAGATCGGAAAACGGGTGGACAAGCCCTTCGTCCGCATCATCGACGACTCGGTGAACGACGACGGCGAGACCGTGAAGGTCAAGATCAGCAATGCACACCTGTGCGGTGACGCATCCCAGACGGTTTCCATCACGAGAGCCGAGGCGACGGGGACGATCACCAACTCCGACCCGATACCGCAGGCATGGCTGGCGCGCTTTGGGCGGACGGTGGCGGACCAGGTGCTGGACGCGGTGGAGGCGCGCCTCAGGGCGGCGCGGACCGCCGGGATGTCGGTCAGCCTGGCCGGCGAGAGGATCGGCGTCGCGGCCGCAAAGGCGGCCGCGAAAGCGGATGAGAAGTCCGGTGCGGCCTCCGACGGGAAGTCGACTTCGCTGTTCGGCGCGACGGCGGCGGATGCCGGGGATACGGCGCGTCTGAAGGCGCTGTCGGACTGGCTGAGCCAGGAGACGGAAGAGAAGGACCGGTCCAACGGCTGGTCCCGGACGATGACCGAGCGCGATCTCCTGTTGGGGTCGTCGTTCTCGCTGGCGGCGCAGCCCGACGGCGGCGGCTTTGCCGCGCTCTGGGGCCGGATGGCGCAGACGAGCTTCGCGGGTCGCGAGGATGCGCTGAGCCTGGACGGCGATGTGACCACGGGCCTGCTGGGCGCGGACTATGCGTCCGGGCGCTGGACGACGGGCCTGGTGGTCTCGCACAGCATCGGCGAGGGCGGCTACCGGGGCGAGAACTCGGGCGAGATCGAGGCGTCGGTGACGGTGCTGACGCCCTGGGCGGGGTACGCGGTGACGGAACGGCTGTCGGTGTGGGGCGCGGCGGGCTACGGCGCGGGCGAGCTGAAGCTCACGGCCGGGGACGATCCGGCGCTGAAGACCGATCTCGGGATGATGCTGGCGGCAGCCGGCGCGCGGGGCACGCTGATCGGCGGCGACGGCCCGAAGCTCGAGGCGGTGACGGATGCGCGCTGGGTGCGGACGACGACGGCAAGTGTGTCGTCGTCGGCATCGGACGGGGGCAAGCTGGCGTCGGCGTCGGCGGAGGTGACGCGGCTGCGTCTTGGGCTGGAGGGCTCGTGGCCGTTTCCGCTCGGCGACGGGGCGCTCGGCAAGGGGGCAACGGTGACGCCGCGCCTGGCGCTCGGGGTGCGCCATGACGGCGGCGACGCCGAGACCGGATTCGGCGCCGACATCGGCGGCGGGGTGACGCTGGCGGTGCCGGCGCACGGCCTAACGGTCTCGCTGGAGGGCCGGGGCGTGCTGACCCACGAGGCGGCGGGCCTGAGGGACCGCGGCATTGCCGGTTCGCTGGCCTGGAACCCGCAGCCGTCGACGGGCCGGGGTCCGAAGCTGACGCTGACCCAGACCTTCGGCGCAGGGGCGTCGGGCGGCAAGGACGCGCTGCTGTCGCGCACCACGCTGGAGGGGCTTGCGGCGAACGACAACGGCGACGGGCGGCAGCGCCTGGAGGCGCGGTTCGGCTACGGCTTCGGGATGTTCGGGGGCCAGTTCACCGGCACGCCGGAGATCGGCCTCGGCCTGTCGGAACCGGGCCGCGACACCAGCCTGGGCTGGCGGCTGACGCGGACCGGTTCCGGGCCGGGGTCGCTGGAGCTGTCGGTCGAGGCGCGCCGGCGCGAGAGCGCGAACGACAACACCCCGCCCGAGCACGGGATCGGGTTCAGGCTGACCGCGAGGTTCTGAATTCGGGGCGACGTTGAATGATGTCGGCCTGCGGCACCGGTGATGTCCGGCAGCTGTGCCGGACCCGGGCCGCGCAGTGCGAAACCGGGGCCGGGCAGTGACGCGAGGGAGACGGAAACGGGCCGCGAAGGAGACCGCTGACGGGATCCGTGCGTGGCTGTTTTTCCGGCATGTCGAAGCCTATGAGGCGGCGTGGCGGAGACATGCCGTCCTGCCCGCCCCGGAGCCGGTGTTCGAGCCCGGTCCCTTCCCGATCCGCATCCAGACGGCGGGGGACCTGGAGGCCGCCCGGTTCGAGCTGCTGGCCTGGCAGAACCCCTGGGCTGAAGACGGCCCGGCCTCGGCCTTCTGGGTTCAGTCCGGGATGGTGGAAGCCGTGCTCGAGCCGGACGCGGAACCCCTGGCTGCGCTGGTCGCGGCCGGCGGGGGCACGGTCGAGGGGCTGCGCCTGGCCGAAGGCGGGCTGGTGCTCAAGATCGAATGCGCCGGCGCGGTCGTGCAGATCCGGGTCCGGGGCTCCGCGCCGTTCCCCGAGCACGGCGGGATCGAGGTTCGTCACAGCTTCGGTCTGCGAATGCCGCAGACGGTCGGGCGGATGCTCGACTTCTGGAACGTAGCGGGCCTGCCGGGCCCTCGGGTGGGGCGGAGTCGGGGGCCGAGGATCGGGCGGTTGTGAAGGCGATGGTCGGACTGCGGGCCGACAGGAAACAGAGCCGTTGTGAGCCTCCAGCCCCCCGAGCCGATCAACACCCACTCGCAGGCCGGAATCCTGACCGATGCCCGGTGCTCTATTTCGCCTTCGATGCGAAGCGCCTGAGCATCCTGACTGCCGATTTCGCCGACCCTACGAACTGCCGAGGAGGTCTCGCCCTCATCCCGCTGCACGCGATGCGCCCACAGTTCGCTCAGAAACGCCTATTCGTAGGTCTCGAATGGCAGTTGGATGCCCAACCCCAGACTCGCCACCGCCTCTACAACCACCTCAGCGGGAATTCCCGCGATAATTGCCTTCATCGGGATCGTTGAGATGCACTGAATCGTATAACCGCAAGAAAGATTTGTCGTCGTTTGACATCGGTTCTGATTCGAGTCCTTTGTTTTCCCTCTCCTTCTTGTTGAGCCCCTGCTCCTTCTTGGCGGCGGCATCTTTAAGCATGGACACGAGGGCAGCGATGCTCGTGTAGTGGATGACCAGATTATCTTTCCCATTTTTAGATTCGTCGACCTTATTATGGAGACGCAAATCATTCAACACATCCCATAATGCTGGACACACGATCTTAGTTACTAAAGATTCCAAGGATCCGAAATCGTAATTTTCGGGTTTCTTGAACTAATCTTGCACACTTTCTACGGCTGTTTTTAACTTTTCCAGTTTTTCCACCTGGACCGCCCCTGGGTTATTGGACACTCGGGTGAGGGTATTCGCCCTCATGCGGCCTCCGCAACTTGAGCGAGTTTTTCCTGCCTTGCCTGGGCCGGCGTTCGGTAGCCGTAGCCCTCGAGAATCCAATGATGGTTATACAGGTTCTTGAACTCAAGCAGCGCCCACCGCAGTTCCTCTACGGTGGCGAAAGAGCGCACCCACAGGAGATTCTCCTTCAAGGTGCGGATGAACCACTCACAGTAGCCATTTCCCTCGGGCGCCCGCACGAAGCTGGGCGAACTGGTCATGCCCAGGTAGGCGATCTCCCGCTGAAAGTCATCGGACAGATAGGCGGGGCCGTGGTCGTGACGAACTTTAAGCCCCTCGGCGACGTCCGCCTCCAAGCCGGCGAAGCGCTCGGCGACCCCCTGCCGGATCGGCTCCAGGGCCTCGAAGCGGTTGCCGCTCTTGGCCGCATGGATCCCCACGCAGTCCACCGAGCAGTGATCCACCGCCACGAACACCGAGGCCATCCCCTCCTCGGTGGTCACCGTCGTCGTCATGTCCGTGCCCCACATTCGGTCGGGCCGCTCGGTGCGGATGGTCCCGTTGTGGGCCTTGGGACCTCGGGGTTTGCCCACCCGGTGGGGGGCCTGAAGCCCCGCCTCCCGCATCAGGCGACGCACCCGCTCCTTGCTGGTGCGGATGCCCGCGAAGCGCAGCCTCGCCCACACCTTGCGGTAGCCCTCGCCATGGAAGGGAGAGTCCTCCAGGACCTGCCGGATGTGGCCGAGGAGTTCCGCATCGGTGCACGGGCCCACAGGGCCGCGCTTATTGGGCGTGGGGCGTTCATGAACGGGGACCGCCTCTCGCCGCCGTTGCGCGTAGACCGTGGAGCGCGCCAAGCCCCAAAGGGCGCACACCCGCTTCAGGCCGTAGGCTCTGCCCGTGGAGGTGAAGCGGGCCTGACTCATCGCCTCCACCTCCTGCCGGCTAAAGGGCGGCCGGCCTCCAGGCGGTCGATCTTCTCCCGCAGGACCTCGCCCTCCATCGTGAGTTCGCCCACCTTGGCCTTGAGCCGGGCGTTCTCCTCGTCCCGCTCATCCGCCGGGCGGGCTTTGAGCGCCGCCTCGCCCGCGCGAAGGAACGCCTCGCGCCAGGCGGAAAGCCGAGCCGCTGTCGTGCCCAACTCGCGGCAGAGCGTCTCCAGGCTCTCGCCCCGCAAAAGACGCAGGACCGCCTCCCGCTTGCGCTGGCAGGAGAACCGACCCCGCTCACTGCGATGCCCTGGGGCCTTGGCTCCGTTCGCCCTGCGGGCGCCCTCCGCCAAAGCCCCCTCTTGCTTTTGTTCGTTCATCGCGACACCCCTTTCTCCATGAATCATGGATCAATCGAGTGTCCAACAAAACCCTAGAGCGGGGGACATCGACTAAATGGATGGACTTAGCCGGGATATCCACAAGGCCAAAGATGATGCCGCCGGTCTCAAATGGCAGTCGCGCATCACGCATCGCACGAATGCGTTTGACAAGTCCCTCATCGAATATAATCTGCCATTCATGTGCCCGATAGCGCGATACTTGTTCTGCCGGAACAGTATCCAAGACGACTTCTTTGTTTGAGGAAAGCGTCCAAACCAAGATGACTGCCTCCATTCCGTCTGCGGCGTTGCTTACCCCAGTGGCGGCAAGACCAGCTAGTATGGACACATGAGACTGTGGAATCCGGTTTGTAATAGCACGGCAAGCCCCGGTATAGGCGATTGTCTCAGCGAGCTTCCCAAGATGATCGGCAAGCCTTTCAGTTCGCAAGACAAGACCGAGATATTGAGCTTCTAGGTCACGTAAGGTTAAAGCCCGACCTGCGGGTTCGCCTAACAATACGACGGCATCGCCAGTGGGATTGAAGAATGTACTGAGCCGACGCCCGTGTGCTTTGTAATCGGACTGACCTGACCCCCTGAAACCGGTCCAGTTTGAGAGTTAGAATTTTCGCACGGCTTTCGGACTGGATTGACCTAGAAAGGGGGCAGTGATGAGTCGGAAGCGTTTCACACCCGAGCAGATCATCCACAAGCTTCGCCAGGCCGAGGTGGAGTTGGCCAATGGGCAGAGGATGGCTCAGGTCTGCAAGACGCTGGGGATCTCCGAGCAGACCTATTACCGGTGGCGCCGGGAATACGGCGGTCTTCGTGTGAACCAAGCCAAGCGGCTGAAGGAGTTGGAGAAGGAGAACGCCCGGTTGAAGAAGCTGGTGGCCGAGCAGGCCCTGGATAACGCCATCCTGAAGGAGGCGGCCTCGGGAAACTTCTGAGCCCGTCGAGGCGGCGACGGGCGGTGGAATCCGTTCAGGGGCGGCGAGAGGTCTCAGAGCGCCGTGTATGTCGGGTGCTGGGGCAGGCCCGCTCGACTCAGAGGCGCTCTGCCCAGGTCCGGGACGATGAGCCCCGTTTGGTGGCGCGGGTGACGGAGCTGGCGAGCGAGTACGGACGGTACGGCTACCGGAGGATAACGGCTCTGTTGCAAAGGGAAGGCTGGCGAGTGAATCACAAGCGGGTGGAACGGATCTGGCGCCAGGAAGGTCTGAAGGTGCCGAAGAGACAGCCCAAGCGAGGGCGTTTATGGCTGAACGACGGCTCTTGTGTTCGCAAGCGTCCGTCTTATCAGAATCATGTGAGGTCCTACGACTTCCTGGCTGCGAGGACGCACGATGGGCGGCCTTTACGGATGCTGGCTGTGATGGATGAGTTTACTCGGGAGTGTCTGGCCCTCGATGTAGAGAGAAGACTCTGAGGACGTCCTGGACCGCCTCACCGAGTTGTTCGTCCGGCGTGGCCTGCCGACCTATATCCGCTCAGACAACGGGGCGGAGTTCACGGCGAATGCGGTTGGAGGGTGGCTCACCCGTCTTGGGGTGAGAACGCTTTATATCGAGCGGGGCAGTCCATGGGAGAACGGCTATGTGGAGTCCTTCATCGACAAACTGCGCGATGAGCTGCTCAACGGGGAGATCTTCTACACCCTGACAGAGGTCAAGGTGTTGGTGGAGAGATGGCGACAGCTCTACAACCGGGTAAGGCCCCATAGTGCCTTGGGGTACCGGCCTCCGGCGCCGGAGGCCATCGAACCACTGCCTCCAGGCATCCCTGAACTTTTGGACATCGGGGAGCAGAGACTAACTCAAAAAGTGGTACAACTTTAGGGGGCAGGTCAGAAGGAACAATTTGCTTTTTGCTAGCTTTCTTGGACTAAAACGCTCTCCGCAGGAGCAAACAGGATATGCCGACACAAACCCATGAGCAAACTATCAATACTTCACTCGGCGAGGTACTCCAAGACTTCGGACGAGGATGGCGTGTACGTGCCGAACAGGTCGGAAGGATATTTGAGGAGGGAGGACAACCGGACATATTGGTCGAGAAACCTGGTGGTTGGCCAATCGTTCTGGAAGCAGAAGTAGGCAACCATAGACAGGCTGAGACCGAAGCCCAATCGAGGCTTGGAAATCGGTTGGTTTCTACCGGCTCAACGATCCATGCGGCAGTGGCATTGGTCTATCCTGAGGAGCTACGGCGCTATCAAGGAGCCGCTTTGCGTGACGCGTTGAGGGTGTGTTCACTTGATTACGTACTTTTTACCGAAGAGGCTGACGGGTCGACATCACGGTTCCCTGAAGCCGGTTGGATATCCAGCGAAGTTTCCGAGTTAATCGTTCTACTTTACCGTTCAAGTATTGCCGCTTGGCGGGTTGATGCGCTTGCCAGCGCACTGGAGGGGGGCGTTATTAAAGCAAACGGCACTTTGTCTGCAACGCACGAGCATGGGTCGACGCTCGGAAAACGAGTAGCCGAACTTCTTCGACAATCTGACGACGAGGAAGGACAGACGCGGCGCATGGCTATGACGATCGTTGTAGATGCACTCGTTTTCCACGCGGCATTGGCAAAAGCGGAAATGGAAGTCCCCACATGTCCATTGAGGACCGTGAAATCGCCTGCCGAGTTTCGGTCAAGAGGAACCTTTCGACCAACGCAGTTAACGGATGAGTGGGATCTAATCTTAGAAGTGAACTACTGGCCGATCTTTCACGCAGCTGGGGAGATAGTCCGAATTTTGCCAACACAACTTGCAGCATCAATTCTTGATATTTTGTGGGAGACAGCAGAAGAACTCATTGTTGGCGGGGTGACCAAGTCTCATGATTTGACCGGTGTAGTTTTTCAACGATTAATTGCCGACCGAAAGTTCTTGGCCACCTATTATACACGTCCGTCGGGAGCGGCATTACTCGCAGGTCTTGCAATGCCGATTCAAGCCCCCATTGTGGGCAATGATTGGGCTGATGCTGCGGCACTTTCAACTATTCGTATTGGTGATTTTGCGTGTGGCACTGGTACTTTGTTGTCGACGGCCTATCAACGAATCGGACTTCTACACGAAATTCATGGCGGTGATCCTAAGGCGCTTCACCCAATAATGATGGAACGCGGCTTGGTCGGATTGGACGTGTTGACAGTGGCGGTGCACCTTACCGCCGCGATGCTTGCAGGATCCCATCCGGATACGCCATTCGAAGGCGAGTGCCTTCTAACAATGCCTTATGGGTCGTATCCGTGGGGCGTCTGCTTGGGATCACTTGACCTTTTGTCAGAGCAAACTTCGTTCGAAATCATCCAGGCTGCGGCGGAATCCGCGGGAGGACGTGGAGCAAAGGAAATACAAAATCTGGTTCAACAAGTTGGGCACGAGCAATTTGGCTTGGTCATTATGAATCCGCCGTTTACTAGACATGGAGCTCGCGAAGGTGACCGTACTGAAGTACACAATCCGGCGTTTGCGGCGTTCGGTGCAAGCGAGCAAGAACAAGACCAGTTGTCGAAGCATTTGCGTCACCTAAGTGTTGGTAGTCATGGTCATGGACACGCAGGGTTAGCCTCATATTTTGTAGACCTAGCGCATCGCAAGACGACTCCATCGGGAACACTCGCGTTGGTCCTCCCCCTATCTTCAATGAGCGGTATGTCTTGGGAGGGGATCCGTACGCTGTTACGTAACGAGTATGCTTGCCCGCTTATCGTGTCTATCGCCGGACGGGGCTCGCATTCGAGATCTTTTTCAGCGGATACCGGAATAGCTGAATGCCTTTTTGTTGGGCGGAAAGAACAACCTACCGATACGGACGAAATTCGCGCCATGTTTGTAGTACTTAACGTACAGCCGCAAAATACGCTGGAAGGCGAACAGCTCGCCCACGCAATTTCTAGGGTATTGGACAAGGGAAGTGTGCGACGTTTAGAGGACGGTCCATTTGGTGGAACTAGAATTCAACTTGGTGACAGTTATCAGGGAGAAATTCTTGACTGTCCTCTGCCATCGGAAGGCGCGTGGCAGATGGTCGGTATACGTGACATCACACTGGGGCAAACTGCTTACCAAATGACTAGCGGTCGCTTGTGGGTCGAGGGGATGTCCGCAGATGCCATTGTTGATATTTCGGTCGCGCCAATGGCAGATGTTATCCGAAGGGTTGGCCCACACCATCTAGATATTGCTGGCGCTAAAATAAAAGCTGATGGTCTCCCACAAGGGCCATTCGAACACCTACCAGGGGCTCCACAAGGCGCCGCTTATCCATGTCTGTGGAAACACAACGCAAAGCGCGAACGACAACTCATCGTCAAGCCTGACTCGCATTGTAAAATTCGAGAAATAAATGGCACAGTTCCCAAAGAGCTTGTGTCAAAAGCGCACGATCGATGGAGCGTTGCGGCGCGCGCGCACTACAATTTGGATCTGCAATTCAACTCTCAGTCCTTGATAGTGGCGATGACTGAGCAGACCTCGATTGGTGGACGGGCTTGGCCGACAGTGTTATTTAATAATTCTGTCCACGAATTCACATTTGCCATTTGGAGCAACTCCACATTCGGTTTGCTTTGCCATTGGTGGATGTCCAACAAATCACAGGCTGGTCGGGGCACTTCTACCGTAACTAGTATCCCAACGTTCACAACGCTCGATTCAAGAGAATTAACTGCTAATCAGCATACGGCAGCAAGATTGGCCTTCGAAGAAATGTCCGAAGAGCGATTTCTACCGTTTGACCAAATCAATGAGGACCCTGCACGAGCCGAGCTCGATCGGAGGCTGATTGTGGATGTACTCGGCCTTTCGCCTGAACTATGCGTCCAAGGTGGACCCATAGAGAGGCTGCGCGCTAAGTTGGCTGCAGAACCACAAATTCACTCAAACAAAAAAACTCGAGTCGTCTTCACTGAGACAGGGGAAACAACGTCTACCCGGGAGGAGATGAATTAAGGTCAAATATGGGGTGCCTGAGCATGTGCTCAGGCAGGCTGTTGGAAGCTGGATTGTGAAGGAAAGTCACACAACAGTCTGACGCGGACGCGCTGAGATGCTTGGGAGTTATAATTCGCCCGCTTTCGTTTTGATTAAATACCACGGAAGGCGAATCCCGAGCGGAACATGAAATAATGAATTTTCACCGATGATATCCGTGGGATAACGGGATTTCAGGGCTGATGGAAATAGCCTAATGTATCTAAACGGGCAAGGCGCACCAATTATGTATCATTACAGGAAATTTTCATGTTGACGCAGTGCCAAAAAAGCGGTGAGAAGCATTTCGCTGTCATACCGGGCGGCGAAGACCCAGCCCGCTACATCAAGTCGACGACCATCAATGTAATGCTGGGCCATGTTGAATGATTAAAACCTTTACCCAAGGGCAATTGGAGGCAATCGCGCAAGCGCTCGGGGATACCAGCGAAGGTCTTACAGGCTCGGAGATCGGCCACTTGCTTGGTGTTTGCGGAATTGAAGATACGGATCCCGCAATGACGAAGTGGAAACGTCTGTTCAATGCTTTTGCGGCGCACCAGTACAAGACTCAGGACAGGCGGAGGATCCTCGAATTTATAAGGCATTCCCTGAAGCCGGACCGATATCTGCGAGCCCCGGATCGATTCGAGCCGCTACGTCAAAATTTGAACCGGGCGCTCGCGTTTGCCGGGTTGGCTGTTCTTGAGACAGGAAAGCTTGTAGCCGCGGGAAAGGCCACGACACTAAGTGAGGCCGAGCGTAGCGCGCGTGAACTTCGGGCGGACCTGCAAATCCGCGGCATCCATCCCGAAGGGCTGAAATTCTGCAAGGCCGAGTTTGTCGCGGACAACTATTTTCATGCAGTGCTGGAAGCAACTAAGAGCATTGCCGACAAGCTCCGTAGTCGCACTGGGTTGACTGATGACGGATCGGTCTTGGCAGATCGCGCTCTTTCGGGTGATCCACCCATGCTTGCAATCAATCCATTGCAGACGGAAAGTCAGAAGAGCGAGCAGCGGGGTTTCTTGAACTTGGTAAAGGGCACTTTCGGAATGTTCCGTAATCCGACCGCGCATGAGCCCCGCGTACATTGGAAAATGGACAAGGCCGACGCGGAAGACCTTCTGTCGCTTGCTTCGCTGATCCACCGCCGTCTGGACGGAGCGACGATGCCGCCGCGCATCTAACCACCCGCATTCAAAAAACGAGATGGCAGGGTATACGGATGCAAGAACTGTCTTTGGTCACCTGCGCCGCGGGCGCGAATCGAGCACCGTCATGGAGCACGGATCGGTGGTTCTTGAATGAACGTTGCGCAGCGCCGGAGCATAACGGCAAGCAAGCTGGTTGCGAGCCCGACTTTGGAGGACGGTCCGACAAGGTAACCGTTCGGACGGGCCGTGATGGGGGGTTAATTTAGCTGTTGAGGGTTCGTTTCCAATTTTTTCTGAGGGGGCGGAGCCAGATATCCTTTTTCGGTTGGGCGCGTCTCGTGTACCTGTCGTAGCGTCCGCGTCCCTGGGTGGTTCCGACGTGGGTCCATCCCGATGCCCTGTAGACGGCGCCGGTGTAGCGGGGGGTCTCGACGAAGGTTTCGATGAGCACGGGGGTGGTGTTGTAGCGCTCGGCCCAGTCCTGGGGCAGGCGACGGCGGACGATGGCGAGGATGTGCGAACCGAGGTTGGAGATTTTGATCCAGGGCAGGATGAGGAACCTCGGGTTGTCGACCACGAGGGGGAGGTTCTTTTCGCGCAGCCCGGGCGTCCAACCGATGAAGCGGTCTCGAGAGGCCAGCTTCCACGCGGCGGTAGAGAAGCCGAGCATGGCGATGGGGCAACCGTTGCGGTCGTGGACGGCGTAGCGCATCTGGGCGCCGACGAGGGTCCTGTAGCCGAGATAGTGGTAACGGGCGACGAACTCATTCCACCGTTTGCCCCCGGCGGTGCCGCGCACGACGATCCGCATGTCGAGCGGGCGGACCTCCTCCAGGGTGGCCGGCGCCGGGACCGGCGGTGGTTCGGTCTCCGGACCGAAGACGATCAGCCCGGGCCGGTTCTGCCGCCACTTCGGCGGCGGCAGAGCGATCAGGCCGTCTTTGTGCATGGCCAGCATGGTCACCCTGGCCATCATGTCCTTGAGCCCGCCGTCGGGCTTGCGCCAGCCGATGCGCCGGCAGAACTCCTTCGAGAGCGCGTGGCGGTTTAGCGCCGGAGGACCGGCGATCAGCGCGCGCAGGAGCGTCATCTCTTCGGTGGTGAAGTCGCGTCCGTAATAGCGGCACTCGATCATGACGTCATCCCGGCACCATGAGGGCGCGCCTGCGCTCCGCGCCCATCGACCAGGGCAGCCACGGCGAGAGGTCCTCAGGCGCCCGGCCGCCTCTCTCCGCACATGCCGCCAGCCATGCCTCCAGCCAGCGGAGAGGGTCGATGGAGGCCGGCCGTTCCGAACAGCTTCCTCGCGACCTCCGCACCGCGCGAGGGGTCAACGTGGAAGTAGACCGCGTCCTCGCTGACCGAGGTCCACAGCCAAGCCCGGCTCGAGCGGCTCTCCTCGCGAAGCGACTGCACGCGCCAGGTAGTCTCATCACCATGGCGCACCGCCGCCTCGTTCTGGCGGGCGAGGATCGCGGCAGCCACCGGCTCGAACAGCGGCGCGCGCTGTCGCCCAGCGTCCCCGGCGAGATAGGAAGCCCCTGGCCGGACAGCCACGAGGCGACCCGGCGCAGGGGACGGAAGCAGGCATAGCGCTCGAACCGGAACCGCGCCCACACGCTGGTCCCGCAGGGCGTGCCTGCGAACAGGCGCGGCGCCGGGGGCGCCGACACTTCGGTGGGTGAGGACGCGCAGTCGCACCTCCGGCGCCATCGCGGACGGCGGATGACGCGTTTGTGAGCCGAGACTTCGATCTCGACGATGGTGGAGACCTCGGCGCCGTTGGCCACGTAGGGCTTCCCGCATCGGCCACAGACGCATGCCTCGGCCGGCGGATTGCGCTCTTCCGTCCTCTCCTCGAGCGCGGGCCGCAGGGTGCGGCCATGCCCGGCGGCTCCGGGCTGCCGGCCGCGCCGGCGCTCAGAGCGCGGCCTCTCCTGCTGTTCGCTCCTGCTGTTCGCTCCTGCGCCCGAACAGCGCCTTCGACAGCACCGCCCCGCTCGCACGAAGCTTCGCAAGCTGCGCTTCCAGCGTCTCGTTCCGGCTCTGCGATGCATTCACGGCTTTGCGCAGCCGGGCGTTCTCCCTGGATAGGGACCTGAGCCCGTCTTCTGGCGGCGCGACCTCCCCAGGGCCTTGCGCAGTTCAGCGTCCTCACGCGACGGCGACCTCGACCGCGCCGCCTCGCTCGCGCGCAAAAGCCGGGCCTTCAGCCGCTCCTTCGCGGCCCCGGCGACTTCCAGGGCGACCCCCAGACGGTAGACCTCCCCGGACAACGACTTGACCGCCTCCGCCTGGTCGCGCAATCGCCCCAACTCCGCATGGAGCCCAATGACCTCGCGGCCCTGCCACCTGATGGTCTCCTTGTCTGGTCTCCGACGCCTGCGCCTCCCGGGCCAGCCGGTCCTCCAGCCGGGCGACTTCCATGGTCAGCCGGACCGCCTCCTTGCGCAGCCGGGCGGCCTCCCCCGACGGCGACGCGCCCGAGCGGCCCCCGGCCGACTTGACCCTGGCTTCCGACAGGAGCTTCTCCAGACGCGCCACTTCCGCCTTCAACGATAGGGCGTCTCTCGCCGCGCGGCGGACTTCCTTCGTCTCCTCGACGGCCGCTTCCAGCTTCCTCCGGCAGGTGTCGAGTTGCCACTTCAGCGAACCCGCCCGGCCGCGGGAATCCACCTCCGCCCACCGCAACTCCTCGCAGCGCGCCTCCGCCGCCTCCGCCCGCGCCCGCTCGCGCTTGAACAGCGAACGCCAGTCCGGCGCCCTGCATGAGGACGTCTCGGGGGGAAGAGGCCATCGGACATCTGGCCTCTCGACCAACGAAAGTTCCGCTTGAGCAACTTCTGCGCGAATCGTCATGTCGACATGAATACCACATGCCGAATCGCGTTACCAGTGTCTTGGGAAGATTCCATCCAATGTAGACGATGCTTCCAACGCTGTGCCCATCACGGCCCGTCCGAACGGTTACCGACAGGGACTCGCCGAGATGCGCAGGAGTTTTAACGAATCCGCTTTCATTTTGATTACGGACTGCAGAAGGCAGGTTCCGAATGAGATTGGAAATCATGTATATTCTCAATAATATCAATAGGATAATAGGATCTCACGGCTGGAAAGAACGGCTTTACGGATGAATCAAGATGCAAAACGTCGTGAAGAAGGTCCGAAAGCGCAACCAGGAGGCGGTGGTCTCGGGCGCACAAAGGATCTACGAGGCCCACAGCCGCCGGGCGGCCATCGCCGCCTTTTGGCGATGGGCCAAGCAGTGGCGAGGGCGGGAGCCCAAGGCGGTGGCGTGCATCGAGAGCGACCTCGAGACGTTGTTGGCCCACTTCCAAGAGCCCCCCGCCCTTCGGGTCACCCTACGCACGATAAACCCCATTGAGCGGGTCTTTCGGGAGGTGAGACGAAGAACCAGACCCATGACCGTCATGAACAACAACGAGTCCCTGGAACGCGTCGCCTACAGCGTGTTCCACCGCATTAACACCTAGTGGGAGACAAACCCTCTCTGCACTTCTACACAAAACTCGTGACATTACCCTTGAGCGGCATTTTCCTCTGCTTTTCAGCCGCAAAAAATTAAATGATGAAGCTTGAAAAATGTTCATTATCCGTTTGATCATCATCCCCCGCCCTAGCGTTTCGTTGGACACTCGATTGATCCATGATGCATGGAGAAAGGAGCGTTCCGATGAACGAACGCATACAGGAAGGGCTTTGGCGGAGGGGGCCCGTAGTGCGAGCGGAAAGCCCCAGGGCATCGTACGGAGCGGGGTTGATTCTTCTCCAAGCGCAAGCGGGAGGCGGTCCTGCGTCTTTTACGGGGAGTGGGCCTGGAGACGCTCTGCCGCAAGTTGGGGACGGCGACGGCTCGAGGTGGACGTTCGGCAGCACCTGTCCTCACGATTGGCGGCGCCGAACGGCCGATGAAAACTGGGGATCACTGAGCGCCCGGGGCTGTTGACCGGCGAGAACCCGCTTCCTTATGATGAAGACCGTCGGGGCCGGAGTCCCTGCCCCGCGTCTGGTGGACAAGAGAGATGAGCTGGCCGTTCAGAGAAGGGAGACGGGAGTTCCTCCCGGAGAATATCGCCTTCGCCGCGATCCTCCTCTCGGTTTGCGTTACGGCTTTCGGCTACGCCCTCTGGCCGCGGACGGCCTCATCCCAACAGGGCGGACATTTCACCGGGATGGTCCTCATTCCCGGCGGCCCTTTCATCATGGGGCGCGATGGGGGCCCTGCGGGCGAAAGCCCCGCCCACCGGGTGTCCCTGCCCACCTTCTACATTGACAGGAACCTGGTAACCGCGACCGACTTCGCGCGATTTGTGCAAGCGAGAGGCCCAACCGGGCCCAAGGGTGAGATGTACCTGGACGTCCTGGACGGCGAAAACCGAATCCACGAGCGCGGCGGCGTTTTTTCCCCGGACAAGGGATACGAGAACCATCCGGCCGGAGAGGTCAGCCGGCGCGGCGCGGTCGCCTATTGCAAATGGCGAAAGAAGCGCCTTCCGAGCGAAGAGGAATGGGAAAAGGCCGCGCGGGGGACAGATGGACGGGTCTATCCCTGGGGCAACGCCCCGCCCGGGCCGGACTTGGCGCTCTTCGGAGGTTTCCGCGGCCAAACGCTCCCCGTCGGACAATACCCCAAGGGGGCGAGCCCTTACGGCGTCCTGGACATGGCGGGCCAAGTCTGGGAATGGATCCGCTCTCTCCACCGGCCCTATCCCTATAATCCCAAGGACGGCCGGAAAAACCTCTCGGTAAGCGGAACCCGGGTCGCCCGCGGGGGCAACGCGTCCAGCGGGGCGGAAGGCCTCACCGCCACATCGCGCGAAACCGTCTCCTCGTGCCGGCAGGCCACCGGTCACGCCTACTTCGGATTCCGGTGCGCGGCCTCATTGGAAATGATCTCCCGCGCCGAAGGGTCGGAGGATCAAAGCGCCGCTTCCGTCCTATGAGGCGCACAGCCGGGTTGTCGGACCCGGAATAAAGAAGGGCCTCCCTCGCGGCACCTCCTTTCATCGAGATTCTTCGCTAGTCCGGAATGACACTTCGAGTTTGGCTCACGCTTCCACAAGCGCAAGGATGAGCGAGAGAGAAACCGCGTTAGACCCCGTTTTCCCTTTCCCCCGTAACGACCCCTTTTCACCTACTTTCCGGCCTTCGGAAAAAGCTTCGGCAGAAAGCGGTTCGTATACATCTCGGAGGGGCTCACCCGGCGGGGAAGCTTCATGAGCCGCGTCATCGTGTCGATGGTGTAGGCCATCTTCTTCTCGTTGATGTGGCCAATCCCGTGCTTGACGGCGTAAGCGCTCAACAGAGACCGAACCGTCCCATCCCATTGAGACCGAACGCCGCGGAGGGTCTGCATGGGTTGACGCTTCCAATAAGACGCCACGGCTTCACTCGGATGTTCCACCACCCAGGCGATGCCCTCGAACGTCGCCTTGACGAACCGGCGGATCAAGTCGGGCTTGGACTGAGCCAGATCGTCGCGGATGAGAAACCCGTGCGCGTAGATGTCCACGCCGTAATCGCTGAAAAAGAACACCACGATGTCGTCGCCGTTCTTGCGCGCCTTGTCCCGCAGAATGCCCGCGGTGGAGATGCCGGTGCCGATGGTGTCCACCTTGCCGGAGATGAGGGAAGAATTCTTGGCCGAGCCTTTCATGGAAAGCCACGGCATGTTCTTGATCCCGTTGGCCTGAAGAAAGGCCGGAAGCAGCGTCCGGGTGGAGCCTCCTCCCCCGCTCTAGGGTTTTGTTGGACACTCGATTGATCCATGATTCATGGAGAAAGGGGTGTCGCGATGAACGAACAAAAGCAAGAGGGGGCTTTGGCGGAGGGCGCCCGCAGGGCGAACGGAGCCAAGGCCCCAGGGCATCGCAGTGAGCGGGGTCGGTTCTCCTGCCAGCGCAAGCGGGAGGCGGTCCTGCGTCTTTTGCGGGGCGAGAGCCTGGAGACGCTCTGCCGCGAGTTGGGCACGACAGCGGCTCGGCTTTCCGCCTGGCGCGAGGCGTTCCTTCGCGGGGGCGAGGCGGCGCTCAAAGCTCGCCCGGCGGATGAGCGGGCCGAGGAGAACGCCCGGCTCAAGGCCAAGGTGGGCGAACTCACGATGGAGGGCGAGGTCCTGCGGGAGAAGATCGACCGCCTGGAGGCCGGCCGCCCTTTAGCCGGCAGGAGGTGGAGGCGATGAGTCAGGCCCGCTTCACCTCCACGGGCAGAGCCTACGGCCTGAAGCGGGTGTGCGCCCTTTGGGGCTTGGCGCGCTCCACGGTCTACGCGCAACGGCGGCGAGAGGCGGTCCCCGTTCATGAACGCCCCACGCCCAATAAGCGCGGCCCTGTGGGCCCGTGCACCGATGCGGAACTCCTCGGCCACATCCGGCAGGTCCTGGAGGACTCTCCCTTCCATGGCGAGGGCTACCGCAAGGTGTGGGCGAGGCTGCGCTTCGCGGGCATCCGCACCAGCAAGGAGCGGGTGCGTCGCCTGATGCGGGAGGCGGGGCTTCAGGCCCCCCACCGGGTGGGCAAACCCCGAGGTCCCAAGGCCCACAACGGGACCATCCGCACCGAGCGGCCCGACCGAATGTGGGGCACGGACATGACGACGACGGTGACCACCGAGGAGGGGATGGCCTCGGTGTTCGTGGCGGTGGATCACTGTTCGGTGGACTGCGTGGGGATCCATGCGGCCAAGAGCGGCAACCGCTTCGAGGCCCTGGAGCCGATCCGGCAGGGGGTCGCCGAGCGCTTCGCCGGCTTGGAGGCGGACGTCGCCGAGGGGCTTAAAGTTCGTCACGACCACGGCCCCGCCTATCTGTCCGATGACTTTCAGCGGGAGATCGCCTACCTGGGCATGACCAGTTCGCCCAGCTTCGTGCGGGCGCCCGAGGGAAATGGCTACTGTGAGTGGTTCATCCGCATCTTGAAGGAGAATCTCCTGTGGGTGCGCTCTTTCGCCACCGTAGAGGAACTGCGGTGGGCGCTGCTTGAGTTCAAGAACCTGTACAACCATCATTGGATTCTCGAGGGCTACGGCTACCGAACGCCGGCCCAGGCAAGGCAGGAAAAACTCGCTCAAGTTGCGGAGGCCGCATGAGGTCGAATACCCTCACCCGAGTGTCCAATAACCCAGGGGCGGTCCACTCCCGCCGTGTCCCCGAACGTTTTCCCCTCGAGGTCTTTGGGGGTGCGGACGCCGCTGCTCTTCAGCGCGTAGAGGGCGTTGAACCCACTCGAGAAGACAACCCCCACGCTCTTGACCGGAAGTCCTCTGGACCGGCCGACGACGGCGCTGGCGATGTCGGCGTGGCCGAAGTCCGATTCCCCCGCCCCGATTCTCTTCACCGTGTCGGAGGAGCCGAACCCCCGCTTGATGTTCAGGTCCAGGTTTTCCCGGGCGTAGAATCCTTTGTCCTGGGCGGCGAAAATCCCTACGTGATTGCCGATGGGAAGCCAATCGAGGCCGAGCGTCGCGGGGTCCTTCGCCCCGTTGGCGGCATACGGAACGGCGAACATCATGACGGAAACGGCCAGCACGCTCAGCGCCACACACAGTATTCGATTCACTGAAAATTCCCCCTTTGCCGGGCACCTTGACAAGGCCACCGTGAACAGGAGGCGGCGAGCGAGAACCCCTTTGTCCCCTCTCGATTCCGGACGGCCGCCGCGAGACCTCCGGGAATCTTCTCCGGGATTTCCCGGACAACCCGAGTTTGGATATCCCGCGGCATTCGTGTGACATCCGGAAAGTTGCCGGATTCTACCACAGTCCTTTGCAAGTCTCTCCGCTTGAGGAACGTTCGTGGAGTCAGGTCCCACATTCCAACCGAGTCGAGAAGGGTCGACGCTTGCGGAGAATCCTAACCGGAAAGCAGAGCCACCGCCCCCGCCGCCAGGATGACGGCCGCTGTCTTCCGGGCCGTCCAGGCCTCGCCGAACCACGGGACGGCGAGGACCGCCGTCAGGACGAAGCTCATCTGGCTGACGGGGACCATCGTCCCCGCTTCGCCGCGCGCAAGCGCCGACACCAGCAGGATGAGGGACAGGGACAGGAGGACGCCCGCCCCAAGGTCGTGCCCCGCCGAAACGGGGTGCCAGACGAACCGGCGGCGCAGGGCCGCGTAGACCATCGCGGCCGGTGAGAAGAAGGCGAACTGGATGAAGATCAGCGACGGCGCCGGAACGCCCTCCCGCGCGGCCAGTTTGTAGATGAACGAGAGCGTCCCCAAACAGAGCAGCGCCGCGACAGCGAATCCCACGCCGCGGCCCTTCCCGGCGGAAACCGCCGCGGCCCCGCCCGCCGATCCCGTCCCGGTTTCGACACCCGGCCGCCGGTGCCCCCCGCGTCCGGAGGTCACGGTCAATGACGCCACCGCGAGAACCGCCGCCGCCAGCCCCCCCGCCTTCCGCGCGGTCACCGGCTCGGCCAGGAAGACAACAGCCAGCCCGGCCGTCAGAATGAAGCTGAGGCGGAAGACCGTCGTGTTGACGCTGACCTGTCCCCCCTTAAGGCTCCGCAGAAAAAAGTAGTACGCCGCGAACCCGATCAGCCCGCAGGCCGGGCCACACTTCCACGCCGTGAGATCGGCCGGGAACACCCCCAGCGCCAGAACGAGGGCGAAGGCCGTCACGCCGAAGCTGTAAGACTGATAGACGAGAACCGTCTCGGGGACCGCCCCCTTGACCTGGGCGCGCTTATAAACGCAGTCGACGAGGGACTGGACGGCCATGGAGGCCAGGGCGAAGAGGACGGGCGGAACGATGATGGCGGTCACCCCTTCCCTTTGGCCTCATCCCACAGGGCGTCCAGCGTGGCGAGGTCGGCCTCCCGCGCGGTGAGGCCGCGTTCGGCGAGACGCCCCTCGATGTACCGAAAGCGCCCCATGAACCGGTCGACGCACACCCGCAGGGCCCCCTCCGCGTCCACCTTGAGGTGGCGGGCGACATTGACGAGGGCGAACAGGAGGTCCCCCATCTCCCGCTCGACGCACCCGGATTCCCCGCCCCCTTCCCGGATGGCCCCTTCGACCTCTTCGATCTCCTCCCGGACCTTCGCGAGCGGGCCCTCGGGGCTCTTCCAATCGAAGCCGACGCGCCCGGCCTTGGTCTGGACCCGCTGGGCCTTGAGGAGGGCAGGCAGGGAGGCGGGGACGCCGCCCAGGACCGAGGGGGTATTCTCCTCTTCCTCGTTCCCCCCGGCCCGCTCCCGCAGCTTGATGGCCTCCCAGTTCCGGAGGACCTTCTCCGGGGTGTCGGCCTGAACGTCTCCGAAGACGTGGGGGTGCCGCCGGACGAGCTTCTCATGGATGCCGCCGACGACATCCTGAATCGTGAACCGCCCCTCTTCCTCGGCGATCCGCGCGTGGAAGACCACCTGAAGGAGGAGGTCCCCGAGCTCCTCGGCGAGGTTCGCGTCCGAGCCCGCCTCGATGGCCTCGATGACCTCGTGGGTCTCTTCAATGAGGTACGGTCTGAGGGTTTCGTGCGTCTGCTCCCGATCCCAGGGACATCCCCCTTCCGCCCGGAGGTCGGCCATGATCCGAACCAAGTCTTCAAAAGGCCAGGGATCGGACATTTTTCGGTTTCCTTTCGTGACACAAGGGCTTATATTCTGTGACACAAGGGCTTATATTCTAGTGTATCCGAAGACATTCGCATTATACCGGCTGCGTTCGGCGCCGCAAGAGAAAACACGGAACATACGACATTTTGTATAATTTTAGAGTTAAACCATAATATGTTGTATTTACCCATTGACTCGGGGTTTCAGGTCCTGGTATTGTTCGAGCCATTCTAGACGAGATTTTCAGCAATCGACTTGCACCCGGTCTCCCGGAAAGAAGTCCAATGGAGCCGCGAATCCAGGTCATGCCCCCGCCGCTCGCGAATCAGATCGCCGCGGGCGAGGTTGTAGAGCGCCCGGCGTCGGTCGTCAAGGAGCTGATCGAAAACGCCCTGGACGCGGGGGCCCGCCGCATCGAGATCGAAGTTTCCGGCGGCGGAATGAAGCGCATCCTCGTCGCCGATGACGGCGCGGGGATCCGCCCCGGCGACGCCCGGCTGGCCTTCCAACGCCATGCCACGAGCAAGGTCCGCCGGGCGGAAGACCTGGAGGCCCTGGCCACCCTCGGCTTCCGGGGGGAGGCCCTGCCGAGCATCGCCTCGGTCTCCCGGACAACCCTCGTCACCCGGCGCCGCTCAAGCGCGACGGAACACGGGGGGGCGGAGGGGGAGGGAGAGACGGGGACGAAGGTCGTCGTCGAGGGCGGGATCGAGGTCGAGGTCCGCGAGGCCCCGGCGCCCCCCGGGACGGCCGTCGAAGTCCGGGACCTCTTCTTTAACACCCCGGCCCGGCTCAAATTCCTGAAAAGCGAGCGGACGGAGCTTTCGCGCATCGTCGAGGCCGCTTCCAACGCCGCCCTGGCCTTTCCCGAAGTCGGCTTCCACCTGAAGACCGGGAAGAAGGTCCTCCTTGACCTTCCGCCCACGGATCGCGAAGGCCGGGTGAGGGCGCTCCTTCCCGCCCGGGAGGCGGAGGGGTTGTTTCCCCTCCCCCTTCCGGCGAATCCGGCGGAGGCGCGCCCCGTGCGTGTCGAGGGGTTCGCCTCCCTGCCTTCGGTCACCCGCGCCGGGCGGTCGTGCCAGCATGTCGTCATCAACGGCCGCACGGTCCGGGACCAGACGGTCGTGGGCGCGGCGTACGACGTTTACCGGGGGCTGATCCCCTCGGGCCGGCATCCGCTCCTGTTCCTGTACGTGACGATGGACCCGGCGGACCTGGACGTGAACGTCCACCCGGCGAAGGCCGAAGTCCGCTTCCGCGACGGCGGGCGGGTGTTCTCGGCCGTCCGGCGGGCGTTGGGGGAAGGGTTGGTCACAGCCTCCGGCGTCGTCGGGGACATCCTCCCCGCGGGGGAAACGGGATTGTCCGGGCCCGGCGGCGCGGGACGCCCGCCGGTCGCAAAGGTCTATCCCCTGAGGCGGCCCGCCGACCGGCCGGATTCCGGGGGGGGGGGGGGGGGGAAGCGCGCGTCCGGCGAGCTGGAAGTTCGGCTTCTCCGGCGGCCGGCGGGCCGGCGGAGGGGGGGGGAGAAGGTCGGGCGGAATGGGGCGGGTCCCGGCGGGCGCCCCCGGGGCGCCCGCCGCGCATTCGGCCCAGCCGGCCGCCGAGGCAATCCCCGATGGGTCTCCCCTCCCCCTTCTGGACACCGCCGCGCCCAAACACCTGCTTTCCAACGTCCGGGTCATCGGCCAGCTTCACGGGACGTTCGTCCTCCTGGAGCACCCTTCCGGCCTGCTCGTCATGGATCAGCACACGGCCCACGAGCGGGTCCTGTTCGCGCGGCTGACGGAGAAGGCGGACGCCGGGCGGGTGGAGCGCCAGGCCCTTTTGATTCCCGCGAACGTCGAGGTCTCGGCCGCCGAGGCGCCCTGGGTGAGCGAGCGCCTGGACGACTTGGACCGCCTGGGGCTTCGGATCGAGCCTTTCGGCCCCACGACGTTCATCGTCCGGGAGGTCCCGGCGCTGCTCGCCCACGTCGACCCGTCGGTCCTGGCGCGGGAGGTCATCGAGGCGCTGGCCGCCGACGTTGCGGCGGGGGGGGAGGCCGGCTCGCGACAGAAGAACTTCTCCGATCTCGCCGCGCACGTCATCGACCGGATGGCCTGCCGGGGGGCGGTCAAGGCGCACCACCGGATGTCGAACGAGGAGATCGAGCACCTGGTGAACGAGTGCCTGGAGCTGGACATCCTCTTCACGTGTCCGCACGGAAGGCCGATCACGCTGGTCCTGCCCAAGGAAGAGGTCGAGCGGCGGTTTCTGAGAAGGTGAGGTTTTTGATCGATGAGCCCTTCGGCCATCCACCCGAACCGAATGAACGGGAACCCTCAGGGAGGAACCCGTCCACTCAGCCCGTTCCTGAAATGGGCGGGAGGCAAAGCCCGACTCTTGGGGCAGTTCGAGCGGTTTTTCCCCCACGAGGTCGGGCGCTACAGCGAGCCATTTGTGGGAAGCGGCGCGGTGTTCTTTTACGTGATGGAGCGATTCAACCCCGCCGATGTCGTGTTGTCCGACTCCAACGAGGAGCTGATGAACGCATACCGGGCGGTCCGGGACGATGTGGAGGATCTCCTGATCGGACTGAAAGAACACCGCCGAAGTCACGGAGAGGGCCATTACTACCGTGTTCGGTCGCTGAACCCGGCCGCCCTCTCTCCCCCGGCGCGCGCCGCCCGGCTCATCTACCTCAACAAGACCTGTTTCAACGGCCTGTATCGGGTGAATTCCCGGGGAGGGTTCAACGTCCCGATGGGCAGCTACAAGAACCCCCGCATCTTCGACGCCGAGAACCTCCGGCGCGTCAGTCAGGCCTTGCAAAGCGTGGACCTCCAGGTCCGACATTTTTCCGTGCTCTCCGATATCGCGAAGCAAAGGCGGGGGGATTTCATCTACTTCGACCCGCCCTATCACCCCCTCTCCAAGACCTCCAGCTTCACGAGCTATACGGCGGGGGACTTCAAGGAATCGGACCAGAAGCGGCTGGCCGAAGTGTACCGGACGCTCGACCGCAAGGGCTGCAGGCTGATGCTCAGCAACAGCGACTGCTTGTTCACCCGGGGGCTTTACAAAGGATTCCGCCTGGAAACCGTCCGGGCCCGGCGGGCGATCAACTCCAAGGCCGACGGCCGGGGGGAGATCAACGAGTTGTTGGTCCTGAACTATTGAGGGGGGGGGGGAGAGAAGCGATCTCTCATGACGGATAACGGAACGATCCCCGAGATGCTGACGTTCGACGACGTGATGCTCGTGCCCGGCCGATCCGCCGTCCTGCCCCGGGACGTGGACCTCACGACGCGCCTCACCCGGAACCTGACGATGAACATCCCGCTCCTCTCCGCCGCCATGGACACCGTCACCGAGGCCCGTCTCGCCATCGCCATCGCGCAGGAGGGCGGAATCGGCGTCATCCACCGAAACCTCTCCCCCGAGCGCCAGGCCGAGGAGGTAGACAAGGTCAAGCGCTCGGAGAGCGGGATGATCCGGGACCCCATCACCCTGGGGCCGAACCGGACCGTCCGCGAGGCCCAGGACCTCATGGCCCGGTTCCAAATCTCGGGCGTCCCCATCGTCGAGGGCGGAAAGCTCGCCGGCATCCTGACCAACCGGGATCTGCGCTTCGTCGAGGACGAGGGCGGCTTCGTCCGCGAGTACATGACCCGCGAGAACCTCGTCACCGCGCCGGTGGGGACGACGCTGGAGCAGGCCAAGGCCCTCCTCCAGAAAAACCGGACGAAAAGCTCCCGGTCGTGGACGAGGCGTTCAGCCTCCAGGGGCTGATCACCATCAAGGACATCCTGAAGCGGAAACAATATCCCCGGGCCTTCAAGGACGGCGACGGCCGCCTGCGCGTCGGGGCGGCGGTGGGGACGGGCGCCGACACCCACGAGCGGGTCCGCCTCCTGGCCCGAGCGGGGCGTGGACCTGATCGTCGTGGACACCGCCCACGGCCACTCCGAGGCGGCGCTCCGGACGGTGGGCTGGATCAAGGGCGAGTATCCGGACCTCCAGGTGGTCGGCGGAAACGTCGCCACGCCGGAGGGGACGGAGGACCTCATCCCCGCCGGGGCGGACGCCATCAAGGTCGGCGTGGGGCCCGGGTCGATCTGCACGACGCGGATGGTCGCCGGCGTCGGCGTCCCGCAGTTCTCGGCGGTGTCGGGCTGCACGGAGCGGGCCGCCGCCCTCGGCTCGCCCGTCATCGCCGACGGCGGCATCAAGTGCTCGGGGGACATCGTCAAGGCCCTGGCCGCGGGGGCGGACTCGGTCATGATCGGCAGCCTCTTCGCGGGCGCCGACGAGAGCCCCGGCAAGCGCGTCCTCTACCAGGGACGGAGCTACAAGGTCTACCGGGGGATGGGGTCCCTCGGGGCCATGAGCCAAGGGAGCGCCGACCGTTACGGCCAGGCGGCCCCGGCCAACGGATCGGACGGGGGCGGCGCGGAGGCCGAGAGCGGCAGGCTCGTCCCCGAAGGGGTCGAGGGGCGGGTCCCCTACCGGGGGCCGATGGCCGACAACGTCCACCAGCCCACGGGGGGCGTCGCCGCGGGAATGGGGTACTGCGGGTGCCGGACCCTGCCCGAGCTGCGGGAGAACGCCCGCTTCTGCCGGATCACGGCGGCGGGCCTGCGCGAGAGCCACGTCCACGACATCGAGGTCACGCAGGAGGCCCCCAACTACCGGCGGGAATGACGGACGCATGAGCGAGGACGAAGCGATCTGGAGCTACCCGACGATGACGGCCCTCCTGGAAGGGGAGCGGGAAGGTGTGGATTATGAGATTGAGACGATCGAGCGGGATTCCCCCGTGGCCGTCCTGGCCGTGCACGGCGGGGCCATCGAGCCGGGGACGGACGCCCTGGCCCGGGCCGTGGCCGGCGAGGCGTTTAGCTTCTATGCCTTCCGGTCCCTGGTCCCCAAAAAAGGGAGGTTGCATCACGTGACGAGCCATCGGTTCGACGAGGCGCGGTGCGTGGCCCTGGCGAGGCGCGCGCGCGTCGCGCTCTCCATCCACGGACACGACGGCGCCCCGCCCTGGGTCTTCCCGGGAGGCCGGAACATGCCGTTGCGGAAGATGGTCATGGACGCCCTCATCCGGCGGGGCGTCCCCGTCCGGTTCGCACCGAGGCTGATGGGCCTTCACCGGAAAAACGTCGTCAACCTTCCGCGCGACGCGGGCGTTCAGATCGAGGTCACGTGGGGGCTGCGCACCCAGCTCGTCGCCCCCCTGTCGGTCGATACGTGGGCGGGGGGGCGCCTCACCCGCCGGGGCCTGGCCTTCGTCGACGCGCTGCGCGAGGCCCTCTCGGCGGCCGGAGGGGGGGGCGCGCCCTCATTCCAGGAGCGCGCCCGATGAAGGAAATCGCGCCCGGCGTCTGGGCGGAAACCGGCTACCGGGGCTGCAACAACAGCTGCATCGTCACGGACGACGGCCTGGTCCTGATCGACCCGCCCATGTGCCCCAGCCACGCGGTGGCGTGGAAGGAAGCGGTGTCGGCGCTGGGAGGGGGGGGGGGGAGGTGAAGGTCCTCATCAACACCGAGCACCACGGCGACCACGCCGGCGGCAACTGGTTCTTCCATGGCGCCCTCAAGGTCTCCCACGCCCTCACCCGGCGGGACACCCCCGAGGGCGTCGGAACGCTCGATTTTTGGCGGGGCCTGATGGAGAAGATGGACCAGGAGGGCCTGCCCCTCCTGGAGGGATACGAGGTCACCCTCCAGGACGTAACGTACGACGAAGGGATGACCCTGCGGCCGGGGGGCCGGGAGATCCGCCTCATCCACAAGCCGGGCCACACCGGGGGCCAGACCCTCGTATACGTCCCCGACGCCGGAGTCCTCCTGCCTGGCGACAACGTGGTCGTGGACTGGCCGCCCCTGCTCCACTCGGGCGTCGGGCGGGACTGGCTGGCGTGCCTGGACTTCATCGAAGGGATGGACGTGGCGGCCATCGTTCCGGGCCACGGAGAACTTTGCGACAAGGGTGCCGTTTCGCCCCTGCGGGCGGACATCATCGAGTTGATGGACCGGGTGCGCGGGTGCGTCGGGAAAGGGATGACCGAGGCGGAGACACGGGCCGATGTGCGCTACGACCGGCGGTGGAAGTCGGTCCCGGACGCGTTCCACGAGCGGTACGAGATCCTCTTCGACGAGGGCGTGGGACGCCTCTATCACGAAGTGGGCGGGGGAGCGTAGCGGGATGAATCCAATGACAGAACAGGCGGGCCGGTACGGAGCCCGGCCCCTACATGTTCTCGATTCTCGCGGAGAATTTCTTGTAGGGGCGGGGCTCTGCACCCGCCCCGAACCGAGACTCGAAGGTTATCGGGAACTTCATCGACCTGTTCCCCCAATCTCATTCGGGATCTCATTTGTTCGATTGGAACTGCGGTGAAACCATGAACCTCGACGGCGTCGACATCGACCGAATCTTCCGCAAGTACCGGGAGGTCGAGGAGTACAAGTCGCTTCGGTCGGCCTTCGCGCACCTCAACAGCCAGCGGGTGACGATGATGACGTTCGCCCTGACGGTGTTCGGCGCGGTCATGGGCTTCCTGGTGCAGGGGGCCCCCAACCTGCCCTGGGAATACAAATCCACCCTGCTCCTCGTGATCCTCGGGACGTTCAGCCTGAGCCAGCTCCGGTTCAGCCGGTACGCCTGCATGGTCGCGGCCTACATCGTCGTCTATCACGAGAAGAACTATCCCGTCCTGCACTACCACACCCGGATGGGGAAGTTCGAGCCGTTCCGCAAGAGCATCTACCGGTACAACTACGCCATCGTTTACACCGCCCTGGGATTGGTCGGGTTGGGGCTGCCTCCGCTGATTTTTCCCGAGGCGGGGACGGTGTTCTCCCGGTCGCTCATCGGCGTCATCGCGGCGGGTTACTTCGGCTTCAACATCCACATGTACGGCCATGAGTTCCCCTTCGGCCGGCACATCCGGGAGTGGGAGCGGGTCCGGACGGATGAGGAAGGGACGGCCGTATGACCTCCCGCGTCCTCATCCTCGATTTCGGCTCGCAGTACACCCAGCTCATCGCCCGGCGGGTGAGGGAGCACCGCGTCTACTGCGAGATCCTCCCCTGCACGGCCGCCCTGGGGGACATAGAAAAATTCGAGCCGCAGGGACTGATCCTCAGCGGCGGCCCCTTCAGCGTGTACGAGAGCGACGCCCCCCCCTGCCCCCCGGCCGTCCTGGAGATGGACGTGCCCATCCTGGGGATCTGCTACGGCCTGCAGTTCATGGCCCACCACCTGGGGGGAAAGGTCCACCCGGGGGCGAAGCGGGAGTACGGCGGGGCCGAGCTCACCCTGGTGAACGGCGCCGACCTGTTCCGCGGCCTGGAGAGCCCCACGCCGGTCTGGATGAGCCACGGGGACAAGCTCGACTCCCCTCCGCCGGGGTTCGAGGTGATCGCCGAAACGGCCAACGCCCCCATCGCCGCCGTCCGCAACGGGGAGAAGCGGATGTACGGCCTCCAGTTCCATCCCGAGGTCGTCCACACCCCCAAAGGCAAGACCATCGTCGGGAACTTTCTGTTCGAGATTTGCGGGTGCGCGCCCGACTGGACGATGTCCTCTTTCATCGAGACGGCCATCCGCCGGATCCAAGAGGAGGTCGGAGAAGGGGGGAGCGTCCTCCTGGGGCTTTCGGGGGGCGTGGACAGCGCCGTGGCCGCCGCGCTCATCCACCGGGCCGTCGGCGACCGGCTCACGTGCGTCTTTGTGGACAACGGCCTTCTGCGAACGGACGAGGCCCGCAACGTCCTCGCCATGTTCCGCGAAAAGTTCGGGTTCCGCCTCAAGTTTTCGGACTCGACGGAAAGATTCCTTCAAGCGCTGGCCGGCGTGACCGACCCCGAGAAGAAACGGAAGGTCATCGGCCGCGTCTTCATTGAAGTCTTCGAAATGGTGGCTGAGGAGGCCGAGCGTGAAAGCGCAGGAGGGCCCTGCCCTACGCCGGTCACCCATCTCTCCCAGGGGACCCTCTACCCCGACGTAATCGAGAGCGTTTCCTTCCGAGGCCCCTCAGCCACCATTAAATCTCATCACAACGTGGGCGGCCTGCCCGAACACATGGGCCTGAAGCTCCTCGAGCCCTTCCGCGAGCTCTTCAAGGACGAGGTCCGGGAGATCGGGGCCGAGCTCGGGCTTCCCCGCGAGGTGCTGACGCGCCAGCCCTTCCCCGGCCCGGGCCTGGCCATCCGAATCCCGGGGGAGATCACCCGGGAGAAGCTGGCCGTCCTGCGCGCGGCCGACGCCGTTCTCCTGGAAGAGGTGAGAAGCGCGGGCTTGTACGAGGAGGCCTGGCAGACCTTCTGCGTCCTCCTGCCCGTGCGGACGGTCGGCGTGATGGGGGATGACCGCACGTACGAAAGCGCCGTGGCCATCCGGGCCGTCACCAGCCTGGACGGCATGACCGCCGACTGGATGCGCCTGCCCGCCGAGTGGCTGGCCCGGGTCTCGAACCGGATCATCAACGAGGTGAGGGGGATCAACCGCGTCGTCCTGGACATCACCTCGAAGCCGCCGGGTACGATAGAATGGGAGTAAGCTGGAGGGAAACGGGGGAAAGCGCCCGGGAAGCAGTTCCGAGGAAATTCACTGCACGGGGAAGGAAATGAACGCGTACCTATGGGCGGGCGATAGCGCGGTGTTCATGATCAACGTCATCACGGTCCCCGAGGTCGAGGCGGAGGTGTACCTGGAGCAGTGGGACCGGCTCACCGATTACATGCGCCGCGCGCAGGGGTTCATCCGGACAAACCTGTACCGCCGCCTCGACGACCCGGAGCGGTGGGTCAACATCGCCGTGTTCGAATCGACCGAATCCATCCGGACGGCCATTTCCACCGAGGAGTTCGAGCGGCTCTCCGAGGGCTTTCCGGGATACCGGGACATCGGCCTCTACGCCCGGATCCGCTCGGCCGAGCATGAGTAAGCGAACGCCTTCGCGGAAGGACGCCCCTCGTTGAAGCACGCCGATTTCGCCCACCTCCACCTTCACACGCAGTACAGCCTGCTGGACGGGGCCAACCGCCTGGACGCCCTCATGGCCAAGACCAAGGCCCAGGGGCTTTCCGCCCTGGCCGTCACCGACCACGGCAACCTGTTCGGGGCCATCAAGTTCTACAAAAAGGCCCGGGCGAACGGCATCCGGCCCATCCTCGGCTGCGAGCTCTACATCGCCCAGGGAAGCCGGTTCGACCGCACACCCCCCGCCGCCGACGGCGCCGTCGGCCTGAACCACCTGCTCCTGCTCGTCGAGAACGAGACGGGCTACCGCAACCTCCTCTCCCTGGTCACCAAAAGCCACCTGGAGAGCTTCTACTACAAGCCCCGCATCGACCGGGACCTTCTGGAGGAGCACGCCGAGGGTCTCATCGCCACCACCGGCTGCCTCAACGGCGAGGTCCCCCAGCGCCTCCTGAACGAGGACGCCGCCCGGGCGGAGCAGACCGCCCGCTGGTACACCGAGCGCTTCGCCGGCCGCTACTACGTCGAGCTTCAGGACCACGGTCTGGCCGAGCAGAAGAAAGTCCTGCCGGGTCTTGTCGAGCTGGCCAAGAAGCTGGACCTCCCCGTCATCGCCACGAACGACTGCCACTACCTGGAGGCGGGCGACGCCTTCGCCCACGAGATCCTGCTCTGCATCCAGACCGGCAAGACGATCAACGACCCGAACCGTTGGCGCTTTCAAACCGATCAGCTCTATGTGAAGAGCCCCCAGGAGATGTCGGCCGTGTTCCCGGAGTTTCCGGAAGCCCTTCGGAACACCCTGGACGTGGCCGAGCGCTGCAACCTCGAGATCGAGTTCGGCGGGAGCCACCTCCCGCAGTACGAGCCGTCGGACGGAAGCAGCCTGGACGACTTTGTCGCCCGGCTGGCCCGGGACGGCCTCGCCCGCCGCCTGGAGGCGGCGGGCCCCGCGCCGGGGGTCTCCCGGGCGGAGTACGACGAGCGGCTGGAATTCGAGCTCGAGATGATCCGGAAGATGGGGTTCTCCGGCTACTTCCTCATCGTCTGGGACTTCATCGACCACGCCCGGAAGAAGCACATCCCGGTCGGACCCGGCCGGGGCTCGGCGGCGGGGAGCCTGGTGGCCTACAGCACCGGAATCACCGGCCTGGACCCCATCCGGTACCGCCTGCTCTTCGAGCGGTTTTTGAATCCCGAGCGCATCTCCATGCCGGACATCGACATCGACTTCTGCATGGAACGCCGGGACGAGGTGATCGAGTACGTCAACGAGAAATACAGCCGCGAGAACGTCGCCCAGATCATCACGTTCGGAAGCATGATGGCCAAGGGTGTGATCCGGGACGTGGGGCGGGCGATGGACATGCCGTACGGGGAGGTGGACCGGATCGCCAAGTTCGTCCCGGGCCGGCTCAACATCTCGCTGGACGACGCCCTGAAGGAGGAGCCCCGTCTGCGGGAGCTGCAAGAGAACGACCCGAAGGTGAAGAGTCTCATCGACACCGCCCGCACCCTGGAGGGGCTCTCCCGCCACGCCAGCACCCACGCCGCCGGAATCGTCATCGCCCCCCGGCCCCTGATGGAGCTCGTCCCCCTGGCCCGGGGCGCCAACGGCGAAACCGTCACCCAGTTCGATATGACCGACGTGGAGTCCCTGGGACTGCTCAAGATGGATTTCCTCGGACTGCGGACGCTTACGGTGATCCGCAAGGCCGAGGAGATGATCCGCGCCGGGGACGGGGAGACCGAAGGGGCGCCGGAGTTCGACATCGAGCGGGTTCCGCTCGACGACGCGGAGACCTTCCGGATCTTCGGCGACGGACGCACGGCCGGCGTCTTCCAGTGCGAGAGCCGCGGGATGCGCGAGGTCCTCCGAAAGATGAAACCCTCGACCTTCGAGGACATCATCGCCGCCGTCGCCCTGTACCGGCCGGGTCCCCTGGGAAGCGGGATGGTGGACGACTACATCCGGCGCAAGCAAGGGAAGGCGCCCATCCAGTACGAGCTGCCCGCGCTGGAGGAGATCCTGAAGGAGACCTACGGGATCATCCTCTACCAGGAGCAGGTCATGCAAATTGCCGCCGCCCTGGCGGGGTTCAGCCTGGGAGAGTCCGATCTGCTCCGCCGGGCCATGGGCAAGAAGAAGCCCGAGGAGATGGCGCGCCAGGAGGAGAACTTCCTGAAAGGATGCGGAGAGCGCGGGGTCCCGCCGGACAAGGCGAAACGCATCTTCGAGCTGATGGCCCATTTCGCCGGTTACGGGTTCAACAAGTCTCACAGCGCCGCCTACGGCCTGGTGGCCTACTGGACGGCCTACCTCAAGGCCCATCGCCCGCGCCCCTTCATGGCCGCCCTGCTCACCTGCGACATGGACAACACCGACAAGGTGATGAAGAACATCGCCGAATGCCGGGAGATGGACATCCCGGTCCTGCCGCCCGACATCAACGAAAGCGGCAAGCGGTTCACCGTCCACCCGGCCGGCATCCGGTTCGGTCTCGCGGCCGTCAAGAACGTCGGCGGCGGCGCCGTGGACGAAATCCTCCGGGCGCGCGGCGAGGAAGGTCCGTTCGTCTCCCTGTTCTCGTTCTGCCGGCGAATCGACCTGCGGAACGTCAACCGCCGGGTCGTCGAAAGCCTGATCAAATGCGGCGCGTTCGACTCCACCGAAGGCCACCGGGCCCAGCTTCTGGCCGTCCTGGATCCGGCCCTGGAAAGGGCGGCGCAGGACCAAAAGGATCGGATCACCGGCCAGTCTCAGTTGTTCCCGGGGAAGGCGGCCGGCGGGGCCGACGCCGCCCCCCCCCTGCCCCCGGCGCCGGAATGGGACGAAAAAGAGCGGCTGCATCAGGAGAAGGAGGCGCTCGGCTTCTTCATCACGGGCCACCCCTTGTCGCGGTTCCGGCGGGAGCTGAAACTTTTGACGACCGTCTCGACGGCGGGTCTGGGGGAGGGCAACGGAAACCAGAAGGTCCGGATGGCCGGACTGGTGGCCGGGTTGAAGGTCCAAAGCACGCGGCGGGGCGACCTCATGGCCCGCTTCAACCTGGAGGACCTGGAGGGGTTCGCGGAGGTGCTTGTGTTTCCCGACTGCTACCGCGATTCCGCCTCGCTCCTGGAGGGAGAGGAGCCGATCCTGCTCGCCGGGACGGCCGAGCAGGGAGAAAGCAGCGTCACCATCAAGGCCGAGAAGATCACCGCCCTGTCGGCGGGCGGGGGGGGGGGGGGGGGCGTCTTGATTCGCATTCCGGTGGCCGGGAAGAGCCGGGAGCTGGTCCGCGCCCGGATGATCGACCTGAAAGAGATCCTGGAGGACCACCGGGGTCCGTTCCCGCTGTCCCTCCAGTTCGACTTCGGCCGGCGGCGGGAATCGCGCCGGTTCCCCGAATTCCGCGTGGACCCCTCGGGCGAGATGCTCGACCGCGTGGAGGACCTCCTGGGCGATCGGACCGTGCGCCTGGAGTAAGAGCGGACGGAATGATGATGATTCACCCGGCCCCGCCCGTGTGAATCATCCGGATTCATCTTCTGATAGAAATCCGAAAGACGCGTCCTTCCAATCGGCTTGCGGACCCGGCGGAGCGCCCCCGCCGCGCCGCGACTCCCGCTGGGCGCGGACAGAACATCGATTCGGCCTCCCCGTTCATCGCCCCCCTTCCCCGCCCCCTCCCCTCCCTTCGGCGTCTCGTCCGCCCACAACCTTTGAACGCGCGCCTGAGGGCGGTGAGTCACCGGCTTGTCGCTGACTCACCGCCCTGATTTCCTTGACATTCCGGGCCTTCGGGACCTATCGTCAGAACATGGGGTGGTGTCCCGCGAAACCGCTGGTGTCGCGGGACGGGGAGGTTTGCTCAACGCTCAAGGTGGCGGCGAATGATGGGCTTCGGGTTGTTTGAAATCCTGATCATCGCGGGAATCATCCTCCTCCTGGTGGGCGGCAAGCGGCTGCCCGAAGTGAGTTCCGGTCTGGCGAAGGCCATCAAAGGCTTCAAGCGGACCATGAAGGAATCCGGCGAAATCGACGTCACCCCTTCCAGGGACGACGAAGAAGACGCCTCCGCGTCGAGCCGCCGGAAACCCGGCGCGGGGAGCCGGCTTTGACCCGGGAGACCGACCCGACCCGGCCGTCCCGCCCGGCCGGTTGGCGGGATACAACAGGCCGGGGGTCCATGAAACGCACATGATCCGCCTCGAAGACATCATCGGAAAACTCGAGACCTACCTGCCGGAAGAGGACCTCGACCTCGTCCGGAAGGCCTACGTCTACTGCGCCAAGGTGCACCGGGGACAGGTCCGCCTCTCCGGCGAGCCGTACTTGTCCCACCCCCTCGAGGTGGCGGGCCTCCTGGCCGATCTTCATTTGGACGCCACGAGCGTGGCGGCCGGGCTGCTGCACGACACGGTGGAGGACACCCACACCCAGCCGGAGGAAATCCGCCGGATGTTCGGCGAGACGGTGGCCGAGCTGGTGAACGCGGTGACAAAAATCAGCCGGATCGAGGCGACCAGCGCCCAGGAGCGTCAAGCGGACGGCTTCAGAAAAATGCTCATGGCGATGTCCCAGGACCTCCGCGTGATCATCATCAAACTGGCGGACCGTCTTCACAACATGAGGACCCTCGAATTCCACGGGCCCGGGAAACAACAATCCATCGCCCGGGAGACAACGGACATCTACGCCCCCCTGGCCAACCGGCTGGGGATGGGCTGGATGAAGGAAGAGCTCGAGGAATCGGCCTTTCGATTCCTTCACCCCGCGGAACACGAAGACATCAGCCGCCGCCTGGCCGCCAGCCGGGAGGAGCGCCAAGCCTACCTGGAAGAAGTCGCCCGGGCGCTGGAGTCCGAGCTCAAGGCCTCCGAACTGAACGTGCGCGTCATGGGCCGGACCAAAAGCATCCCCAGCATCCACCGAAAGCTGATCGCCCAGAACGTCTCCATCGAGCAGATTTACGATCTCACCGCCCTTCGAATCATCACCGATTCCGTCCGGGACTGCTATGCGGTCCTGGGCGCCATCCACTCGCTCTGGATGCCCATTCCGGGGCGGTTCAAAGACTTCATCGCCCTGCCCAAGGCCAACAAGTACCAATCGCTCCACACCACCGTCCTGGACCCGCGGGGGCACAGGGTGGAGTTCCAGGTCCGGACCGGGGAAATGCACCAGGTGGCCGAGGCGGGCATCGCCGCCCACTGGCTCTACAAAGAGGGCCGGCCGGCGGAGGAGAAGGACGACGAGCGGTTCAACTGGCTCCGGCAGCTCCTGGACTGGCAAAAGGAAGTCCAGGATCCGAAGGAGTACCTCCATACCCTGCGGACCGACCTCTTCCAGGAAGCGGTGTTCGTCTTCACGCCCAAGGGCAAGGTGGTTGAATTGCCGCGAGACGCAACGGCGGTGGATTTCGCCTACGAGATCCACACCGATGTGGGCAACCACTGCGCCGGCGCCAAGGTCAACGGAAAGATGGTCCCCCTGAAGCGGACCTTGCAGAACGGCGAGATCGTGGAAATCATCACCTCTCTCAGACGGAAGCCCAGCCGGGATTGGCTGAAATTCGTCAAAACGGGCCGCGCGCGGCACAGGATCCGCGCCTTCCTGCGGACCGAGGAGACGGAACGCGCCCTTGGGCTGGGCCGGGAGATCCTGGAAAAGGAGGCGGCCCGCTACGGAAAAAGCGCCCGGGACGGCCTGCTCAAAGAGAAGAGCTTGAAGGCCGCCGCCAGCGCTCTCGACCTGAGCTCGGCGAAGGACCTGATCCTCGCGGTCGGCTTCGGCCGCCTCGCGTCCGGACAGGTGATGGCGAAGCTGTTGCCCCCGGAAGTGATCCAGTCGCTACCCAAGAAAAAGGCCTCGGCGGGGGCGGCGGAGAAGGGCGGGATTCTCACAGGCGGCCCGGCGGACTCGAGCCGCGTCAAAGTCAAGGACATCCAGGACGTTCTGGTCCGGCCCGCCGGATGCTGCAATCCCGTCCCGGGGGACCCCATCGTCGGATTCATCACCCGGGGCCGGGGGGTGACCATCCACATGACCGACTGCCCCAATGTCAGCGTGATGGATTACGAGCCCGAACGGCGCGTTGAAGTGGAGTGGGACGCGGAAACCGAGGGCCAGCACACCGTGGAGTTACACCTGGAAACCGTGGACGCAAAGGGCCTCCTCGCCCAGATCAGCGGGGTCATCGCCGAGAGCGACGCCAATATCGGCCACATGCATGCCGACACCCGGCCGGAGGGAGAAGGGGCCACCATCCGTTTGGGGATTCAGATCCACGACCTGAGTCATCTGGAGAGGGTGCTTCGGGCGCTGAACGGCATCCAGGGGGTGTTGAAGGCCGAACGGATGAAAGGCGCGCCTGGTCAGCGGAAATCAACCGAGCGCGATCAGTTCGGGTTCAGGCCGGCGGGTGAACGGGTCTGAAGACCAAGGCCGGGAGGAAGGTTTCAGGAGGTCGCGGCCGGTTCGGTTTCGGGTCTCGATCCGCCGCGCGGGGCCTTTTGGATCTTTCCGGACCGGATGCAGGAGGTGCACACCGATAGCCGGCGGACGCCGCCGTTCACCTGAACGCGGACCCGCTGGAGGTTGGGCTCCCAACGCCTCTTCGAGACCTTGTGGGCGTGGCTCACCCGGTTCCCGACAACCGGACCTTTTCCGCAAACGTCACATCGCTTCGCCACAGCCTGAACCCCCAGAATGGCCCTTCAACGGGTGTCAACTCTGAAAACCGGATGGACAACCCTCGTAAACTATCACCTGGCCGCGGTCCTCGCAAATCTTTTTTCGCCGGCCGGCCGGCCGCGGCAAGTCCGGATCGGCCGGTGTAAAATACAGGGGCGGCGCCGCCGCCTTTCCCGCCGGCCGGCCGGATGGATGGAAGCCTTGCCGTTTTCAGGTCCCGACTGAAGCCCGGGCTGAATCGGCGCCGTTTCGGCAATCGGCGCCCGAACTCCTCCCGCCCCGCGTGGAGATGACAAGCACCCCCGATGGCGAAACCGGACCCCCTCGAAAAGCTCCGAAGACCCCTTCAGTTCGCTTCCCGAAATGATTTTGCGAAAATCGACGCCCTCACCGGTCTCGAGCGATCGGTCTCGGTCTGGCTCCGCGAGATCGAAGCGGAGCGGCCGCCCAAGGCGGCCGCAACCCGCCTGAAGAAGCTCGGCGACGCCGTCCGGGGGTTCGACGGCCTGGATGCCGGCGAAAAACGTGGACGGATTGAATCGGCGTTGAGACTTCTCGACGAAATCGAGAAGGCGCTTCGGCGGCGTCCTCGCCGCGGCCGCGAGTCCCCGCGCCGAAAGGCCGAAGAACGGCGCGCGGGAAACCGGCGGAAGGCCCCCTCTCCGGAAGGGCCCCTTCTCACCGACTCCATTCAACGGGTTCGCGGGGTCGGGCCGAAACGGGCCGAAACCTTCGCCCGTCTGGGGATCAGGACCATCGGTGACGCCCTCTTCTTCCTGCCGCGCAAATACGTGGATCGCTCGCGTCTTCAACCCCTCTCCGCCCTCCGGCCCGGACAGGAGGAAACCTTCTCGGCGACAGTCCTCGAGGGCGGCGCGGCGTTCATCGGACGGGGCCGAAGGATCTACGAGGTGACGCTGGGAGATTCGGCCGGCGTCCTCACCGCTGTCTGGTTCGCCTTCCGGACCGCCTCCATGAAGGACCGCTACCGGCCCGGCCGGACGTTTGTGTTCAGCGGCGTCGTCCGCTCCAACCCCCGGCGGCGGGGACGCCTCGAGGTCCACCACCCGGAGGTGGAGGAGCTGGAGGAAGACGGGAGCGGCCGGGATTCCCTCCACACGGGGCGGATCGTCCCCTTTTACCCCGCTACCGAAGGCGTGAGGCCGAGGGCCTTCCGCGTTTGGATGAAAAAGGTGGTCGACGACTTCTCCGGCCAGGTCTCCGACGTCGTCCCGAAAGCGATCCGGAAACGAAGAGGACTCCTCCCGCTGTCGGAGGCCCTGCGGGGCGTGCACTTTCCTCCGGGCGAAGGCCCGGCGGCGGAGGAAGGGGCCATGACCGACGGCGGCGGCGCGGCCGATCCGGAAGCGCTCAACGCCGGCCGCTCGCCGTGGCACCGGCGGCTCATCTTCGACGAGCTGTTCGGATTGCAAACGGGTCTCGCGCTGCGCAGAGACCGGATGAAGCGGCGGCGGCGCGGCCGCGATTACAACCTGGATCGTCCCCTGGCGGCCCGATTCCTGAAAAACCTCCCGTTCAACCTGACCTCCGCCCAGGAGCGGGTCCTCGGGGAGATCGGCCGCGATCTGCTGGCCCCCTCGCCCATGAACCGGCTCCTCCAGGGGGACGTCGGAAGCGGGAAAACCGTTGTGGCGGTCTGGGCGGCGCTATCGGCGATTCAAAGCGGCCATCAGGCGGTCCTGCTGGCCCCGACGGAGATTCTGGCCGAGCAGCACGCCGCAACCGTTCGGCGCTGGACGGACGCCCTGGGCGTGCGCTCCGGGCTTCTCACCGGGCGCATGAAGGAAAAGGAGCGGGCGGACCTGCTCGACAGCGTAATGAAGGGGTCCGTCTCCTTGGTCATTGGGACACACGCGCTCATTCAGACGGACGTGCGGTTCAAGTCCCTGGGTCTCGCGGTGATCGACGAGCAACAGCGTTTCGGCGTGATGCAGCGCTCGGCCCTCCGGGATAAAGGGAGCGACCCCGACGTCCTCGTCATGACGGCGACGCCCATCCCCCGGAGCCTCTCGCTGACCTTGTACGGAGACCTGGACCTCTCCCTTCTCGACGAGATGCCGCCTGGAAGAATGCCCGTCGAGACAGCCGTGCACGTGGGGGGGAAAGCGGAGGCCGCGTGGCGTCTTCTCCGGCGCGAGCTGGGGGCCGGACGGCAGGCCTACCATGTGTCGCCCCGGATCGAGGAAACGGAGCGGTCGGACCTGAAGGCCGCCGTCGAGACAGCGGATCGGCTTCGCCGCGAGCTTCACCCGTTTCGGGTGGGGCTCCTTCACGGCCGGATGAAGACCGAGGAGAAAGAGGCGGTCATGGAGGGATTTCGCCGGGGGGACATCAGGCTCCTGGTCACAACGACGGTGATCGAAGTCGGCGTGGACGTCCCGAACGCCACCGTGATGTGGGTGGAGGACGCGGACCGCTACGGTCTGTCCCAGCTCCACCAGCTTCGGGGCCGGGTGGGCCGGGGAGGAGAGAAGGCTTACTGCTTCCTACGGGCCCGCCCCCCGCTCACGGCGGAGGCCGAGGCCCGCCTCGCCGTCATGGCCGAAACCGCCGACGGGTTCCAAATCGCCGACCGCGACTTCGAGATCCGCGGACCGGGCGAGATGTTCGGGACAAAACAGGCCGGCGCCCCGGATCTGCGCTTCACCCGCCTGCTGCGCCACACCGACCTGCTGACGCAGGCGAGGGAGGACGCCTTCGCCCTCGTGGATCGGGACCCGGACCTGACCGCGCCCGCGCACCAGGGCCTGCGGGCCTGGGTGAAAGAACGTTGGGGTGATCGGCTGGACTTGGCGGAGGTGGGATAGCCGGGATCTCCCGCCGGCATGCTCCATAACGAATAGCGGAACGATTGGAGTGGCCCGAAATTCGGGGGGAAGGGGGGGAGCAACGGGTGCGCGGCCGAACCCGCCACCCTCAGTTCGGAGGGGTTATTTCTTGCGAACGATCTTAATCCGCTGGCCCTCTTTCAGGACTGCCTGGTCGTCCAGGTCGTTCAACAGGGCGAGCTCGAGTGAGAAGTTCCGGTTGCCCAGATATTTGGCGGCGAGGTCGGGAAGGGTTTCCCCGGCCCGCGCCCGATGAGCCTTAAGACGGTAACCTTCCTTGCGCTCCCCGTAAACCAATCCGGACAATTGCGCCTTGTAATGGTCGCCCTTCACGGCCAGCTTCTGTCCGGGGCGGGCCAGGACCTGGGCAAGCTCTTCGAGCTTCAGGATCCGCAGGGTGGTCTCCGGGTGGGTCGAGCCGAAACCGTGGTAGCCGATCCCGCGCAACCGCTCGATTTGGCGCAGCCGCCGCATGAACTTGGAGGCCTCCCGGGGGTCGTATCCCGCCTTCCAGGCATAGTAAAGCCCCTTTTCGTCGGCCTCGAATTCGAACGCCCTCCCGTGACCGCTCAGGACGTTGCTCATCACCGCCTGCGTCAGCGTGATGGCGGGCGCGATGGCCCCGCCGCCCGCGAGGGCGCCCCCGGCCGCGGCCGCAAGGGTCAGAAACTGGGCGCCCAGGGCCTTGGTCATCTGCCGGGCGCCATGGCGCTGTGTGACGTGAGCGATCTCGTGCCCCAGGACGCCGGCCAGCTCGGCCTCGCTGTTCAGCACCGCCAGCATCCCGCGCGTAATGTAGATGTAACCGCCCGGCAGGGCCATGGCGTTTTCCCGGTGCTGGTCCACGACCTTGAAATGATAGGTATACGCTTTTCTGTTGATGGCGCCGGCGATTTTCCGGCCGATGCGGCTGACGTATTGCTGGAGAAAGGGATCGGCGTAGTACCCCATTTGTTTCAGGATCAGCGGATCATATTTCTTCCCGATCTCCCTTTCGGTCTTGGGCTTGATGATGGAAAAGCCCTGGGCGTCCGCGGGGGCCGCGCCGATGAGAAGAGCCAGGACGGCAAGCGCGGCCACCCAACCGCTCGCCGACCGGGGCGCTGGATGGGATTCGCTGATGGCTTGAGATTTCCGATTCATCCGGATCTCCGAACGGAGGATTTCGGACGTGACGGCGTAGCGCACGCCCGCATCGAGAAAACCTTCTCCCACGAAAATAGGGCGCGGCCCCCGCTCTTGCGAGGAAAAATCGGGGATTCCCTTGTTTCCACACCCCGGAGCCTTAAACCTTGTCGCGGTTCCCGAGCCTTTCAGATGCGATAGAATGACCCGCCGGAAGCTGATTTGGACGCCCGCCATTCCTCGTGAATCGGCCGGCTTCCCCACTCGGGGGTCACCCGCGCCGGTGTCCCCATTGTTGAGAACAAACGGACGGGCGGTTTTCATCCCCCGCAGCCGAAACCAAGCCGGGAGGCGAGAAAATGTCGCGGATCAGCGACCTCAGCATGGAAGTTCACCGGTTCATGCAGACCTATCCGGGGGACGATCAGCCCGTTGATCCGGGTGCTGGAGGACCACCATGAAAGCGCGGCCCGCCTGAACGCGGCGCAATACGGGGCCGACACCCTGTTCAACCACTGCGTCGTCGTCCTCAGCGACCACCACGGAACGCATATCGATTCCGTCTTTCATGGGAACCCGGAGGGGCCTTCGGCGGAGCAAATCCCGCTGGAACACTGCTACGGGCCCGGCGTGGTCCTGGATCTTTCTCAAAAAAAAGGCGGCGAGGCCATCGAGATCGCCGACCTGGAGGCGGCGCTGGCGAACATCGATTATGCGCTCAAGGTGAGCGACATCGTCCTGCTGCGGACCGACGCCTCGAAGAAATCGGACCATCCCGGATACCTGACCGACCATCCCGGCATGATCCGCGAGAGCTGCGAATGGCTCCTGGACCGGGGGATCAAGACCATCGGCATTGATGCGGTCGGCTTTGATCTGCCCATCCCGAAGATGTTCGAGCGCGGAGACCTGTGGCCCTGCCACACCCTCTACAAAGACCGGGAATATTGGCACGTCGAGAATCTATCCAACCTGGCGGCCATTCCCAAACCTTACGGCTTTACGGTCTCTCTTCTGCCGGTCAAGTGGAAGGGGGCCAGCGGCGCGCCTATCCGGGCCGTGGCCATCATCGATTGATCGTCCCTGGCGGCCCCGGTGGTGGAAACAACCCGGAATCGGGTGGGGGCGGCTGTCGGACTTCAAGACGCAATTCCGCTTATATCCATTGGCAAATTTGCCGATACGAACCATAGTCGGGAAATCCGGCGTGTCGGGTCCAAGGGGCGAGGCGGATTCGGGGATTCTCGGATCCAGCCGTCCCATCGACACCGCATGACAAGCCGGAGCATCCGCTCGGCAATCTTCCGAGCCTCGTCGAATGAGGATCATCTGAATGCGGCGCCATTTTGCACCTTGTTAAGGAATTGAGGCCCGCGATGAGCGAAGCGGTGAAGGTTGATCCCCAAACCAGCCCCGGTCTCGAGGGGCTCGTGCCCATCGACTTGGAGATCCTTCAAGGGGGCGAACCGCTTGAATTTCCCATTTATCAGCGGTTGAACGGGTCCCGCTCCTTCTCTCTGGTTATGAATCGGCGGCAGCGTTTTACGGAAAGGCTCAGGGCCGCCTTCCATACCTCTGAAGGCCTGCAGGTTTATACCGAGCGCCGCTTCCTGTCCGATTACGAAGATTATCTTGAATCGCGAATGGGGAATTTCCTCTCCGACGAATCGGTTCCCTTGGAAACCCGGTCCGGGGTCCTGTACGGCCAGGCCTCCAAGGTGGTGGAAGGTCTGTTCACCGGCGACATCAGTCCCAAATCACTGGAGAAGGCCGCGAATGAGGCGAGTCAACTCTCCATGTATCTGAGCTTGCACCCCAAAGCCCTGCGCTCCATGATGAGCCTGACAAGCAACGACTACTACACCTTCACCCATTCCCTCCACGTCTGCATCTACGGCCTGGGACTGTATCAGCAGGTCTTTCCGCGGAAAAGCGCGGCCTCGATGGATCTGGTTTCCGTCGGACTGCTGTTTCACGACATCGGAAAGTCCCGGGTGGACGGCGCGATCCTCAAAAAGGATGGGCCCCTGAATCCGTCCGAGTGGGAGACCATCAAGCGGCATCCCGCCTGGGGGCGCGATATCCTCGTCGAAAACGGCAATCAGGATCCCACCATCCTGGACATCGTCCTCGCGCACCACGAAAGGATGGACGGTCGGGGCTATCCGAATGGGTTAAAGGGCGACGAGCTGACGGACGCGGCCAAGATCGCGGCCATCGCGGACGTCTTCGACGCCATGACGACGAACCGCCCTTATAAAAAGCGTCTCACCCGCTTCGAGGCCCTGAAAGAGATGGGTGACCAAAATCGGTATGGCGATCATTTCGCTCACCACTTCTTTGAGGCGTTCGTCCGGATGATGGGTGATTAACGCCCGCCCGCAACAGGCGGGACGCCGCTCTGAATTCGGGTCGAAACCGCCGCGTTGAAACCCCCTGGCTCGTGCTATAATTCCTCAGCCCACCTTTAATAGGCGGGTAACCGACCGCCCCCCCCCCTGCCCGGATCACTCCGACAATACCGGATCTTGATTCGCCGCCCCGGCCGGATGGCGCCCGAGCCAATCATGGCGCGGGTTTGGTGTGTTCGGCCTGCGGGGGCTCTCTATCGCTGAGGAGAAATGAATATGGGAGAAAACGCCAAAGCCTATCTGGCGGAGTGCATCGGGACGTTCGGCCTGTGCTTCATCGGCGCCGGGGCCATCATCACCAACGCCCTGACCAACGGCGCCGTCGGGCTTCTCGGAATCGCCTTGGCCCACGGCATCGTATTGGCGGTTATGGTGTCGGCCCTAGGCCACATCTCGGGCGCGCACGTGAATCCGGCTGTCACCATCGGCCTCCTGGTCGGGGGAAAGATCAAAGGCGGCCGCGCCGTGGGGTACATCATTTCCCAGCTCACCGGGGGGGTCATCGCCGGACTTCTGCTCCGGACCATCTACTCGACGGAGGTCTGGACCAAGGTCAACCTGGGAACACCGGGCCTCGGACCCGGCATCGGGGCGGGGACGGGCGTCCTCGTCGAGATCATCCTGACGTTCTTCCTGGTGCTGGCGGTCTACGGGACCGCCGTGGACGAGAAGGCCCCGAAGATCGGGGGCTTCGGCATCGGCCTGGTGCTGGTCTTCGATATTTTGATGGGCGGACCCCTGACCGGGGCGTCGATGAATCCCGCCCGGACGTTCGGGCCGGCCGTGGTCTCCGGATTTTGGGACGCGCACTGGGTCTACTGGGTGGGGCCGATTCTGGGCGCGATCCTGGCCGCGGTCCTGTACAAGCTCTGCACCGGCGGGGATTCGTCCGAGTCGGCCGGATAAGAATCCCTCCCTCCACAACCCACGGCGGGGTTCTTCGGAACCCCGCTTTTTAATTCGGGCCGTCTCACTTTCTCTCCACGCCGGCGCCGTTTATATTGAGATGTGACAGGAACGCCCGGCCACCCTCACGCGAGCACCCGAGGACCTTCCACCCCATGGCCCATCGCAACATCGTCATCAAGGGCGCCCGCGAGCACAACCTCAAGAACGTCACCGTCGAGATCCCCAGGAACCGGCTCATCGTCATCACGGGGATCAGCGGCTCGGGAAAGTCCTCTCTCGCCTTCGACACCCTCTATGCCGAGGGCCAGCGGCGCTACGTCGAATCCCTCTCCGCCTACGCCCGGCAGTTCCTGGAACAGATGGACAAACCGGACGTGGACTCCATCGAGGGTCTCTCGCCGGCCATCTCCATCGAGCAAAAGACGACAAGCAAGAACCCGCGATCCACCGTCGGGACGGTCACCGAGATCTACGACCACCTCCGGCTCCTGTACGCCCGCGTCGGCCGGCCGCACTGTCACCAATGCGGCCGCCCCATCGCCTCCCAGACCATCCAGCAGATGGTGGACCAAACCCTCGCCCTGCCGCCCGAAACCCGGGTGCGGATCCTGGCGCCCATCGTCCGGGGGCGGAAGGGGGAGTACCGCAAGGAGCTGGCCGACATCGCCCGCCGGGGCTTCGTGCGCGCGCGCGTGGACGGCCGGATGGTGGACCTCGCCGAGCCCGTCCGGCTCAAAAAGAGCTTCAAGCACGACATCGACATCGTGGTCGACCGCCTTCTCCTGCGCAAAGGGGTGGAAAGCCGTCTGGCGGATTCGCTCGAAACCGCCCTGCGGCTGACCGACGGCCTGGCCATCCTGTCCACGGGGAAAGAGACGGACGGGCCGGCGGACGAGGAGATCCTCTTCAGCGAAAAGTTCGCCTGCCCCGACTGCGGCATCGGCTTTCCGGAGCTCGCGCCGCGGATGTTCTCCTTCAACAGCCCCTACGGGGCGTGCGAGGCGTGCGGGGGCCTGGGGTTCCTGCCCCATGTGGACCCGGACCTCATCGTCCCCGACAAGTCGCTCTCCCTCCGGCAGGGGGCCATCCGGCCCTGGGCCGAGAAAACGTCGGCCTCCTACGTCCAGGTGCTGGAGGCGTTGGCGAAACATTACGGCGCTGAGCTGGACACCCCGTTCGGCAAGTTGCCCGCCCGGTTCCGGCGGGCCCTCCTCGAAGGGACCGGAGAGGAGGCCATCGAGTTCCGCAACGAGTTCGACCGGAGACGGCGCCGGTTCCGCAGGCCTTTCGACGGCGTCGTCGCCATGCTGGAGCACCGTTATCACGAGACCGGCTCGCCGGAAGTTCAGCGGGAGATCGAGTCCTACATGACACTCCAGCCCTGCGCCGCCTGCGACGGGCATCGCCTGAAGCCGGAGAGCCGCGCCGTCCTCGTCGGGGGCCGGGGCATCGGGGCGGTGGCGGCCCTTTCCATCAAGGAAGCGAAGGGCTTTTTCGAAAACCTGAAGTGGTCCCCCTACGAGATGAAGATCGCCGAGCGCATCCTCCGGGAGATCACCGACCGGCTGGAGTTCCTCTCCCGGGTCGGGCTGGACTATTTGACGCTGAACCGCCGGGCGGCCACCCTGGCCGGGGGCGAGGCGCAGCGCATCCGCCTGGCCACGCAGGTGGGGGCCAGCCTAGTCGGCGTGCTCTACATCCTGGACGAGCCCAGCATCGGCCTTCACCAGCGGGACAACCGCAGGCTCCTCGACATCCTCTTCCGGCTGCGCGATCTCGGAAACACGGTCATCGTCGTCGAGCATGACGAGGAGACGATTCTCTCCGCCGACTTCGTCCTGGACCTGGGCCCGGCGGCGGGGGTGAACGGCGGCCACGTGGTGGCCCGGGGAACGCCCGCGGAGGTCAAGGCCAACCCCCATTCCCTGACCGGCCAGTACCTCTCCGGCGCGCAGCGCATCCCCGTTCCGGGGTTCCGGAGGATTCAGGACGGCCGGACCTTCTCCGTCCTCGGCGCCGCCGAGAACAACCTGAAGTCCCTGGACGTTCATTTCCCCCTGGGAGTGTTCACGTGCGTCACGGGGGTCTCGGGTTCGGGAAAGAGCACGCTCGTCACGGAGATCCTCTACAAGGCCCTGGCCCAGAAGCTCTACCGGAGCACGGCCCGGCCCGGCCGGCACCGGGGCATCGAGGGCCTCGAGCACATCGACAAGGTGATCGAGATCGATCAGTCCCCCATCGGCCGGACCCCCCGGAGCAACCCGGCCACCTACACAGGGGTGTTCACCTTCATCCGCGACCTGTTCGCCCGGGTCCCCGAGGCCCGCAAACGGGGATACAAGCCCGGCCGGTTCAGCTTCAACATCAAGGGCGGGCGGTGCGAGGCGTGCCAGGGGGACGGCCTGATCAAGGTGGAGATGCATTTCCTGCCGGGCCTGTACGTTTCCTGTCAGGTGTGCAAGAGCAGGCGCTTCAACCGCGAGACCCTCGAAGTCCGCTACAAGGGGCAGTCCATCGCCGACGTTCTGGACATGACGCTGGACCAGGGGCTCGAATTCTTCGAGAACGTCCCCTCCGTGCGCAACAAGCTTCAAACCCTGGCCGACGTGGGGCTGGGGTACGTCCGGCTGGGGCAGTCGGCCACGACGCTCTCGGGAGGCGAGGCCCAGCGCGTGAAGCTCTCCCGCGAGCTCGGCAAGCGGGCCACAGGCCGGACGCTCTACATCCTGGACGAGCCCACGACGGGGCTCCACTTCGCCGATGTGAAGAAGCTTCTCGACGTCCTCCACCGGCTGACCGACGCCGGGAACACGGTCATCGTCATCGAGCACAACCTGGAGGTGATCAAGACGGCCGATCACATCATCGACCTGGGGCCCGAAGGGGGCGACGAGGGGGGGGAGGTCATCGCCGTGGGCGCGCCCGAGGAGGTCGCCGAGGTCTCCGGGTCCGAGACCGGCAGGTTCCTGAGAAGGCTCCTCGCCGCACCCGGGGACTTGACTGAAAAGCGGGGCGCCTGAACCCGCCATTCTCCCTTTCCGCTTAAGCGGTGTACCGGGGGGGCGCGGGCCGGTTGAATGCGTTCAAGTTCTTTGCTAGCCTGACAATCACATGAAAGCGCATGACAGCCTGTGGCGGGCTTCTCGGCCGGACCGCGAACGTCAGGGTCTCGGGAAGTCGCCACGGGGATGCGGGCCGGGCGCCCCATCCTCGACCATCCCAAGCAAGGAGTAGCGAACCGATGGAAATTTCAGGACTCACCACTGAAGGGGAGAAAACCACCTGGGAGGGCCGTCTTGAAGACTACCCCCTGGAGAACTACCCGGATTACGAGCCTGGCAAGCCTCCCCGAACGGAAGTCCTGGAACAGTTCAGCTACCTGGATGAGCTTCCCCGCATCTGGGGGAAGCGTTGGGGGAGCCAGGGCATCGGCCGGCTCCGCGAGGTCGCCCTGGTCGCGCCCACCGCGCACGAGACGGATCCCCTCTGGGCGAAAGACCCGACCTTCTTCCTCCTACGCCACTCGGCGAAGATCGACCTGGACCTTCTGTGCAGGCACCACGAGGCCTATGCCCAAACCCTGCGGGATTGCGGGGTCGAGGTGAACCTGTTCGAGTTCGAGGACGTGATGGGGGCCTACGGCCCCATGCGCAAGCTGTTCATCGCGGGCGACATCCGCGTCGTCCGGGGCGGGGCCATCCAGTCCAGGTTCGGCCACGGCTCTTACAAGCGCGGGGTCGAGCGGGAGCTGCAGCGGTTCCTGGCCCGGATCGGCTGCCCGATCATCTACACCGTCTGCGGCAACGGGATCTTCGAGACCGGAGAGCTCTACAACGTGGCCGAGGACGTGATGCTCACCATGCTCTCCAACTCGGTGAACCGGGAGGGTCTCGATCAGGTGCGATTCGTCCTGGAGCGGTGCGGCGTCAAAGAGCTGCACGCCGCCCGGGCCACGACCATCATGGATTCCTTCGAGTCGGGGGGCGAGTTCCACATCGACATGTTCTTCGGGGTCATCGACCTGCGCAAGGCCATCATCTTTCCGAACCAACTCGACTACGAGACGTACAAGTGGCTTCGCTCAAAAGGGTTCGAGCTCATCGAGATTCCGGCGGACGAGCAGCAGAAGTTCGCCCCGTCCAACCTGGTGCTCCTCGAGCCCGGCAAGGTCATCATGGCCAAGGGAGCGGTCGAGACCATCCGGCGCGTCGAGCGGGCGAGGGTGGAGGTCATTGCCATCGACACCGATGGGATCCAGCTCGGCGGCGTGAACGGCATCAGTTGCATCACCGGCCAGCTTCTCCGCGACCCCGGCCCGGGCCTGGAAGACTGACCCCCGGCCTTGGGCCGGACGAGGAAAAGAGCGGGGCGCTTAAGACAATGGTTCTGTCGGCCCCGCGTGAACCCGGCCGGACGAAACCGTTGAACGGCGCGAAATGCGGTCCGCAACGGGGAGGCTGTCATGTACGACTGGAACTTCGATACCGTCTGGGAATTCCGGATGGTGTACATGAGGGGAGCGCTCATCACAGTGGGCCTCAGCCTGTACGCAGTGGTCTTCTCCATGGCGTTGGGGCTGATGGTGGGGATTGCGCGACAGACCAAAAACCGGTGGATCGCCTTTCCCGCCTCCTGGTATGTGGAGATCCTTCGGGACACCCCCCTGCTGGTGCAGATCGTGTGGATCTTTTATTGCTTCCCGATCCTATTTGGCATTAAGCTGACGGCCTTCTGGTCCTGCGTCGTGGCGTTATCCATCCACATGTCCGCCTATGTGGCCGAGATCGTCCGGGCGGGAATCGCGTCCGTCGATAAAGGGCAGGTGGACGCGGCCAAGGTCGTGGGGATGACCTACGCTCAGATCATGCGACGGATTGTCCTCCCCCAGGCCTTCCGCCGAATGCTCCCGCCCCTGGTCAACAACTTCGCCGACATCCTGAAACTCACCTCCCTGGCGTCGGTGATCGGCGTCTACGAGCTGCTCCACTCGGTCGACAACGTCATCATGAACAACTTCCGGCCGCTTGAGATGTACACCGTCCTGGGAATCGTCTACTTTGTGCTGATTTTCCCGGTGGCCTTCTGCGCCCGGCGGGCGGAAATCTACTTTGCGCGAAGGGTGTAAACGATGACCGCGGGAGACTCCGTCGTCCGGCTGCTGAACCTGCACAAGCGCTTCGGGTCGCTGGAGGTCCTGCGGGGGGTGAGCCTGGAAGTGGGCCGGGGGGAGGTGCTCTGCATCATCGGGCCTTCCGGCTCCGGGAAGAGCACCTTGTTGCGGTGCGTCGCCTACCTGGAGGACGACTTCGAAGGCCGGATCTACCTGGAGGGCGATCTCCTGGGCCGGGTGGAGCAAAACGGCCGCCTGGGCCGGGTGAAGGGTGCCGCCCTGCGCAGGGTGCAGACGAAGGTGGGGATGGTTTTCCAGCAGTTCAACCTCTGGCCCCACCGCTCCGTCCTGGGCAACATTATCGAGGCCCTCCGGCTGGTGAAGAAGCTCTCGCGGGCCGAGGCCGAGACGATAGCCGATGAGCTGCTCGTCAAGGTGGGGTTGACCGACAAGCGCGAGGAATACCCCTCGCGCTTGTCGGGCGGACAGCAGCAACGCGTGGCCATCGCCCGGGCGCTGGCCATGAAGCCCCGGATCATGCTCTTCGACGAGGTCACCTCGGCCCTGGATCCCGAGCTGGTGAACGAGGTCCTGAGCGTGATGAAACAGCTCGCCGAAGAGGGGATGACGATGCTGGTCGTGACCCATGAAATGGGGTTCGCCGCCAAGGTGGCGGACCGGGTCGTGTTCATGGACGAGGGGGTGATCGTGGAGGAGGGGCCGCCCGAGAAGGTCCTGAAAACCCCCAGCCATCAGCGGACTCGCGAGTTCCTTTCGCTGATCGCGCACGCGGAGTTCTGACGGGGCCCGCGTTCGGACGCGGGCTTCAACCGTAGGACAGGCGGTTCTTTTCAACGCCCCATGGGGGCAACGGACGCAAGTCCAACAAGAAAGCAAGGAGGGAAGAATGTTTCGTGCTCTGACGGTTCTGTTCGTGGCATTGGGATTGGCGGTCTCGACGGCTGCGCCCGCCGCCGCGAGAAGCATGCAGGAGATTGTCAAGTCGAAGGTGTTCAACATCGGCGTCGTGCCCTTCAGCATCGATGTCATCAAGGACCCCAAGACCGGCAAGTACAAAGGGGTCATGGTGGATGCCGCCCGGTTCATCTGCAAGACGATCAAGGTCAAGTGCGTGTTCAAGGAGTTCGCCTGGGCCACGTTCATCGCGGGGATCCAGTCCCGGCAGATTGACCTCTCGATCGCCTCGACCTATTCGAAAATGACGCGGGCCGTGGTCGTGAACTTCAGCCGCCCGATTTACCTCCTCGGATACAAGGCCGTGGTGAAGAAAGGGGACAACCGGTTCAAGACGCCCGAGGACCTGAACAACTCGAATATCACCATCGGCGTCACCCAGGGAACCGGCGAGATGGGGTGGGTCAAAAAGGTCGCCCCCAAGGCCAAGCTGCGGGTCGTCAAGACGGAAGAAATGACGATGCTTCAGATCGTGACGGGAAAAGTCGACATCTCCATCGGCGACTCCATCGCGGCCAACCACGCGCTGGCGGCCCAGTCGGGCATCCAACCGGCGATGGGCGGCACGATTTACAGCAAGAACATGGTTGCCTGGGCGATGAACAAGGCCGACCAGGACATCCTGAACTTCGTCAACACCGCCCTCAACCAGCTCATCGCCAACGGCAAGCTTTTGGAGCTGGCGAAGAAGTACAATGCGCCCTGGATGAACGACTTGGCGTTTTAGCGTAAGGCGTGACAGAGCGACTTCCCGCGCCCCCCTCCTCCCCTTCCAGTCCCGAGGGGAGGGGGGCCGCGGCGCTTTCGGTCCGGTTCGCGGCCGCCCTCAGCCATTCCCCGCGAGACCGGGACCGGGGAAGGCGGGGGATCCGCTTATTCCTCCAGATACGCGATCGCCTCGATCTCGACGAGCATCTCCGGCTCCGCCAGGACGGCCTGGACGGTTGTGCGGGCTGGCGGATCCTTGGGGAAGGCCCGGGCGAACTCCTCGTTCATCGCCTGGAAATGTCGGATGTCCGGCAGGAAGACGTTGCACTTGAGGACGTCCGTCATCGCGGCGCCGCCCTCGGCCAGGACGGATTCGACGTTTCTGAGAACTTGGGCCGTCTGGGCGCGCACATCGCCCACGCCCACCAGGGCGCCGCCTTCATCCCAAGCCACCTGCCCCGAAGTGTAAACGAGTCGCCCGCCCCGGGTTCCGGGAGAATACGGGTACTCGGGCTTGGGAAGAAAGCTCAGGTTTCTCGGACAAAGCACCTCCTTCGGCATTTCCGACCTCCTCTCTCGCATGGTCAGGAAAATTCACTCGCCCCCTTTCAACCGAGCCTTCCCGGCCAAGGGGGGAGTGGGGGGATGAATGTATCCCTGGAGGAAGAGCGATGTCGAGGCCCGGTGAATCGGGGAGAAGGGGGTCAACCCCTCACCCCAAGGCTCCGGCCCCTTCCATTTGACACCCTTCAACGGCATGGTGGAGAATTCATGAGTCAAATTATGCGATCCGAATCCCGTTCGACCTTCCCTGACTGGAGATTCCAATGAGCCGAATCCTCATCCGAGGCGACCGCGTCCTGACACTTCAGGACGGCGATGATCTCATTCGCAAGGGCGCGGTGATCGTGGCCGACGGCGCGATCGAAGCGGTCGGCGCCCACGACGACCTGTCCTCCCGCGGCCCCTTCGACGAAGAGCTGGGCTCCCTCGACCACGACGTCGTCATTCCCGGAATGGTCAGCGCCCACCATCACGCGGGAAACAACGTCCGCGACGGGCTGTCGGACGTCCCCTTGGAGATGTGGGTTCCGCTCATCTTCGGAAGCTATCGCGTCGGGATGACCGAGGAGGAGACCTACCTGCGCAGCCTCTGGTCCGCTCTGGAGCTTCAGCGGTGCGGCGTCACCACGGTGGTGGATTTCCACGCGCCCTCGATGAACCTCCCCCGGTGGGGGTTCCCGCCCTGCATCCAGGCATACCTCGACGCGGGGATCCGGGTCTCGTTCGGCGTATCGACGCGGGACCAGAATCCCTTCGTATACGGCGATCACACGGAGTTCCTCAACGGGCTGCCCCAGGCCCAGCGGGAGTGGGCGGAAGGTTTCATGGGCGCGCCCGACCTGGACGAATACTTTCGGGTCGTGGATGACGTGCACGCCGAGTTCAACGGCAAGAACGACACCGTCCGGGTCTTCGTCACGCCCCTGGGCGTCCAGTGGACCTCGGACGACCTGCTGAAGCGCGCCAAGAAGAAAGCGAATGAGCTGGGGACGGGCCTTCAGATCCACGTCGTCGAGTCGCGCTACCAGATGATGTACGGCCCCAAGCTGCTGGGAACGAGCACCATCGGCCACCTGAACGACATCGGCTTCCTCGGCCCGGAGGTCAGCTTCGCCCACTCCATCTGGCCGACCCGGGAGGACATCCAAATTCTCGTGGACACCGGAACGGCCATCACCCACAACCCCACCCAGAACGTCAAGCTGGCCAGCGGGATCTGCCCGATCGCAACAATGCGGGAGATGGGCCTCCGGTTCGCCTTCGGCACCGACGGCTCGAGCTTCAACGACGACAACGACATCTGGACCGAAATGCGCCTCGGCTGGTTCCTGGCGCGGCCGCCCTCGATCGACTGGGAGCCGATCCCGGCCAAGGAATGGTTCACGCGCGGAATTCAGGAAGGCAACCGGATCGCGATGCACGACGGCCTGGGCAGCCTGGAGGAAGGCAAGACCGCGGACATCACCATCCTGGACGGCCGGCGTATTTTCGACGACCCGGTTTCCTATCCGGACCTCGATCCCTGGGCGGTCCTCCTCCACCGGTGCCAGGGGCACAGGGACGTTCACACCGTCCTGACCAAGGGCGAGGTCGTCCGGCGGGAGGGGAAGAACGTCCTCGTGGACGAGGCGGACATCGGCCGCAGGCTGGCCGGACTGCTCGAGGACCGGCACGCGCGGCTCAAAAAAGACAAGCCGTTCTTCGAGCCGATCATCGAAGGCATCCACAAGTATTTCCAGGTCTGGGAACGGGAGACCGATGTGCCGGACCCGAAGCTTCATCGTTACAACCAGATCTGATGGCTGCTCCAAATGAGTCATCCCCGCGGCTCGGAAGGAGCCTTGCGGCCGGGCAAGGGGTCAACCGACCCAAACGCCCGGCCTGCCGGTCGGCGGAAGTGACCGCACTCGATTGCTCCGAATGATGTCCTTCACAAGATTTCGGAGACGCCCATGAGCCGAATCCTGATTCGCGCCAACCGCGTCCTGACGCTCCGGGACCGCGAAGACGTCATCCGCGAAGGCGCGGTCATCGTGGATGGAGGCAAGGTCGAGGCCGTCGGCCCCCACGACGCGTTGTCCGCCCGCGGCCCCTTTGACGAAACGCTGGGATCTCTGGAGCGCGACGTGGCCATGCCCGGCCTGGTCAGCGCCCACCATCACGCGGGGAACAGCATCCGCGACGGGCTGAGAGATTTGCCTCTGGAGAGGTGGCTCCCGCTGATCTTCGGGAGCTATCGCGCGGAAATGACCGAAGAGGAGATCTACCTGTACACCCTCTGGTCCGCCCTGGAGCTCCAGCGGTCCGGTGTGACTACGGTGGTGGATTTTCCCCCGACCAGCTCCGCACCTGCCCCGGTGGGGGCTCCCGGCCGCCATCCAGGCATACCTGGACGCCGGAGTTCGAATGTCGTTCGGTGTTTCGATGGGGGATCAGAATCCCTTCGTCTATGGAGACCACGGGCCTTTCCTCATGGGCCTGCCGGCGGCCCAACGGAAGTGGGCGGAAGCGTTCCTGGCGCCTCCGGACCTGGATGAATACTTCCGGGTGTTCGACGGGATCTACGGTGAGTTCAACGGCAAGGACGGCCTGATTCGGATCTTCCTCACCCCTTTGGGCGTACAGTGGGCATCCGACGGCCTGCTGAAGCGCATCAAGAAAAAGGCGGCGGAGGCGGGGACCGGCATCCAGATTCACGTCGCCGAATCCCGGTATGAGATGATGTATGGACCCAGACAGTTGGGCCAGAGCGTTGCTTCTCACCTCCAGGCAATCGGCTTTCTGGGTCCGGAAGTCAGCTTCGCCCATTTCGTTTGGCCCCCGGAAGAGGATATCCGGATGATCGCCGACACCGGAACGGCCATCGTCCATTGTCCGACGTCGAACCTTAAATTGGTCAGCGGGATCGCACCTGTCTCCGTGATGCGCAGGGAGGGAGTCCGGTTCGCCATGGGGACGGACGGCTCCGCCTTCAACGACGATAACGACATCTGGACCGAAATGCGCCTCGGCTGGTTCCTGGCGCGGCCGCCCTCGATCGACTGGGAGCCGATCCCGGCCGAGGAATGGTTCACGCGCGGAATTCAGGAAGGCAACCGGATCGCGATGCACGACGGCCTGGGCAGCCTGGAGGAAGGCAAGACCGCCGACATCGTCATCCTCGACGGAAGACGGATCTTCGACGACCCGGCTTCCCATCCGGACCTCGATCCGTGGACGATCCTCCTTCACAGATGCCAAGGACCCAGGGACGTCCACACGGTCCTCACCCAAGGCGAGGTCGTCCGGCGGGAGGGAAAGAGCGTTCGGGTGAACGAGGCGGATACCGGCCGAAGGTTCCGCGAGACGGCGCGGAAGAGATATAAACGGCTGGGGAAGGACTTGGAATTCTTCGCGCCGGTTCTGGAGGGAATCCGTCGCCACAGCCGGGGGTGGGAACAGGAGGCCGGCGTCACCGCGCCCCGGCTTCATCGCTATAATCAGGTCTGAGAAAAGACCGAAAGGAGTCGAATCCTCATGTCGAACGGAGAACCTTGGGCCTTGATCCTGGGCGCGTCCAGCGGCTTCGGCGGCGCGACGGCCCGGGCCTTGGCCAAAGACGGGATGAACATCATCGGCGTCCACCTGGACCGCAAGAAGACCCGCCCGCTGGCCGAGGCGGTTCGGGACGAGATCATCGGGATGGGGAGGAAGGCCCTCTTTTTCAACGTGAACGCCGCCGACCCGGAAAAGCGGGCGGAGGTCCTGGACGCGACGGCCGCGGCCTTTGAGGAGGCGGGGGGCGGAACCCTCAAGGCGTTCCTTCACTCCCTCGCCTTCGGCGCCCTCAGGCTCTACATCGCCGACGACCCTTCCGGAACCATGACGCAGAAACAGATGGAGATGACGCTGGACGTGATGGCGCACAGCCTGGTGTACTGGACGCAGGACATCGTCCACCGGGGCCTCATGGGACGCGGCGGCCGGATCTTCGCCATGACGAGCGAGGGGGGACACCGGGTCATCCCGAACTACGGGGCCATATCGGCCGCCAAGGCCGCTCTGGAGTCCCACATCCGCCAGCTCGCCGCCGAGCTCGCCACCCGGGGGATCACGGCCAATTCCATCCGGGCGGGCGTAACGGACACCCCGGCCCTTCGGATGATCCCCGGCCACGAGATGATGATCGAAGTCACCCGGCAGAGAAACCCCGGGGGCCGCCTGACCACGCCGGAGGACATCGGCGCCGCCATCACCGTTTTCTGCAAAGAAGGGACGAACTGGATGACCGGCAACGTGATCGGCGTGGACGGCGGAGAGGACGTCGTCGGCTTCGGCAAGGCGCCGAAGGGATAGAACCGTTGCCTGAACGCTCAAAACCGGAAAACCGGGAGGTCTACGACGACCCCATCTCGTTCCCCGGCCGGGCGCGGGAAGGGGTGGCGCTTTTCAACGGCGGCGAATACTGGGAATCCCACGAAGCCTGGGAAGACCTCTGGCGGGAGGGAAACCCGACCGAGCGGCTCTTCTATCAGGGCCTGATTCAGGTCGCGGCCGGATTCGTCAAGATTCAGAAGGTGTGGCACGCGCCGGCCGTCTTGAACCTCCAGAAAGGACTCTCCAAGCTGGAGGTTCTGGGCGACCCCGACGTCCCCATCGACCTGCCGGCCTTCGTCCGCGAGACCCGGGCCGTCCTGGAAAACCTGAAGTCCCTCGGCCGGGTCCGGTTCGAAGAGGAACCGTGGACCCGGTGGCCCAAGATCGCATACCGGCCGCAGGGGTCGCGCAGAACCTGACTCTGTGTCATTCCGGTGAGCCGGCCAACGGCCGACCCGAACCCTGTGTAAGGGGCCGGCGAGGAATCCGTACTCGCGGGGTGCTGAAAAACGATCTTCCTCAGGACCGTCGGACCTTTTCGGATACGAATCCTTCGGGATTGCGACTCCTTGGGGGGGAGAAGGCCGAGGGTCGGTTGACCCCGCGTCCGCCCGATTTTTGCGTTGGGAGGGTCACCCACCGATTCATTGATCCTTTCCAGCGATGGCAGAGCAAGCCCTCACGGGCGCCCGCAAGGAGCCGCGCTACATCCTGAAAACGAGGCGTTCTGGAAATCTCCCCGCGTGGGCGGTTTTTCCGCAACCTGCGAATTGGCGTCCGGCAGCAAAAAAAAACGGGTCCTGCGAAATCCAGGTTACTTCTTCCTCGTGGGGGAGCCTTCGACCGGAGCGCGGCGGACCAATCCCTGCACCAGATTACTCTGACCAAGGATGGCAGCGGCGCCCGCGAGGCCTCCTCCCCCACCCTGCACCAGGACGTTGGGAACCTTAACCAGCGCCGGATTCTTTACGGCGGCGGCGAGCATTTTTTCGAGCAGGGCCAACTGCAACACGCGGTCCTTTCCCAGCACATCGACCTGCGCCCGCTGGCCGGCGGCGATCTCCAGGAGGCGAAGCTTCTCGCCTTCGCCTTCCAGTTTCGCCGCCTGCCTTCGCTGTTCGGCCACCTTCACCGCAATCTCGGCCCCGACGATCTGCGACTGTCTATCGGCCCGCGCCCTTGTGTTTTCGGTCTTGATGCGTTCCTCTTGCGCGGCCTGCTCTCTTTGGTAGGTTCGCCTGAGTCGCTCGGCGAGCTGCTCACGGCGCCAAGTGACCAGGAGCACCGGCGGAATGACGGGGTCGGCAAAGCGGACTTCGTTGATGGAGATGCCGGCCTTCCCGCCTTCGGGCCGGATCTTCGACTCGACCAGGGCCTCGAGATCGGCCCGCTGGTCCTGAAGCTCCAGGACCTTCCGCCCCTTCGCGCCCAGGACATTTCTGACGACACTTCGCAGCGCCGGGGTCAGGACAGCATTCTCGACCTTATCCAGGCCGCCGACCGAGGCGACGACGAACGGGGCGTTTTCGGGCGCAATCTGCACCAGGACCCGAAGCTCCAGGGGAATCTCCCAGCCTTCGACCCGGATCAGGATTGCGGAATCGGCCGCGTTCTGCGGGACGGGAATCCCCACGCTCCTTAAGCTCTGGGAAATCTTGCCCTCTTGATCCAGGGTGAGGTCGATTCTGCGCTTCGTGTATCCCCCCTTATACGTCCATGCACGCACCCGGGTGCTGATGATTGTGACTTCATAGGCGCTGCGGTTTAGATAATACTTTCCGGGAAAGAGGGGCTCGTTCCACACGCCGATGCAGAATTTCGGCACCAGAGGCGCCGAAAGCGCACCTTCACCCCCGGTTTTCAGTGGTTTGCACTCTTTCCGCTCCTGGACGTTGGACTTGACCACGCCGACCGTGCCGGGCGCGATACTCGTCGCAACGTCCAGCTTCACTTCGAACAGGTACTGATTCACCCGGTATCGTCCCGGTTTCAGCACCGTGAGCTGAGGTCCCTTCTGCCCCCCTTTCTTGATGAATTGCGCCGCATCCTGAGCCATCTGGACGAATTCCACCTCCGGCCATCCTTCCGCGAAAAATTGTTCCTTTCTCAGCGGACGGCCGTCCCTTGCCGTAAGAAATCCGTATTTCCCTGCAGAAATTTCGATGATCGGCCTTTTCTCGACATCGTAAATGATGTTGAGCAAGGGCCGGAAATGGAAACCCGGCGGCAAGATCTCCGCCTGGGGTCCTTTCTCTCCGTTTACGGCGATGATCTTTCCCGGCGGCAGTGACCGCCCGAAATAAATTTTCTTGAGGTGGCCGACCTCATCGGCCCCGACATGCACGTATGAGGTGGAGAATACGAGGAACAGGGCGAGAATTCCGCACACCACCCTGATGGCGTTCTTTGCCGATGGATCGGGAAACCTTCGAGGAATCGCAAGCGCGGCCACGACAAACACGATCGCCAAAATGATCCACAACACCACCTACCCCCTTTCAGCAGGGCCCCTGGGTTTCCCGACATCGGGAAACGGCTTCCCCCCATGAGGAGAAGCAGTTTCCAGCGTGGCGTCACATCATCCAAGCATACAACAATTTAATCGACTCTACACATGCCCCTTCACGAGGCCTCGCGCTGCGCTCCGCGCGGCTTCCGGTCAGTTCCGTGAGGCCCCCCCCCGCGCGCGCGGAGCCCATTATGTCACCTGAGATAGAGATTTGGCCAGGGCTCCCCCCGCGCGCGCGCCCCGCGCGCGCGGGGGGAGCCATTGGAACCTTTGAGAAAAGAAAGGCCGCGATCGTCCCCCCCCCGCGCGCGCGGAGCCGGCCGCATGATAGACGGGCTGGGGGGCTTAGAGGCCCCCCCCCCGCGCGCGCGCGGAGCCCCTCGATCAGTGCTCTCTGTGCTGGCGTCGGTGGCCCCCCCCCCGCGCGCGCGCGGAGCCCGTGCCGGGTCCAAGCGACACGGCGGGTGAGGCTGCGTTTCTCACAAAGAGAAAAGCCAAGCCTTCTTCATCTTGTCAACTCGGTGTGGGACAACAACCTGTCCGAAAGAAGGGGGAATGACTTGGCCTAGTGTCGCGTCTCAGAAATCCTTTCAATAAATATCAGGTGACAGGATGCCCTTTGGATTTCCCGAAAAATGAGGCGCTGGCGGGCAAACCGCCGGTGGCGCCCTACTTTGAGGAGGTTCGGAAATCGTGAATTTATTTCCGGGACGCGACACTAGTGCTTGGTTGCAAAAGTTCGCGTATTAATTTTTGGGCAATTTTGACTGAATTTTATTGGCAATTTGCCGCCTTTGAGAAGATGCTAATTTTCGCAAATAAGCACTAGGTTCTCGCTGCGACCAACGGCGATCCGGCCGGCTTCTTCAAGGGCGCCCCTGCCCTTTGCATCGCTTTAATGAGATGGCCGGGGATTCCCTCGAGAGGAAGCACGATATCGACGGCCCCCGTCGCGATGGCCTGTTTGGGCATGCCGAAGATGACAGAGCTTGCCTCGTCCTGGGCAATGGTGTACGCGCCGGCGGCCTTCGTCCGGGAGATGCCCTTCGCCCCATCCGAGCCCATCCCCGTCAGGATGACCCCTATGGTGTCCAAATCCGCGTATTGGGCCACAGACTCGAACAACACATCCACAGAAGGCCGGAACCCGCGCACCCGGGGGTTTTTGTGAATCTCCACATAATAGCGGGTTCCCAGGCGCCGCAACTCCATGTGGCAATTTCCCGGAGCAATGAGCGCCTGACCCGGTAGGACGGGTTTGCCCTGTTCCGCCTCCTTCACGTGGATGGCGCAGATCTTATCCAGGCTCTCGGCCATGGCCTGGGTGAAGTACTCCGGCATATGCTGGACGAGCAGAATCGCCGGAAAATTGGCCGGAAGTCTCGGAAGAAGACTCCTCAACGCTTCCGGACCTCCCATCGAGGTTCCAATCGCAACGATGAATCCCGGTGTTTCCGGCAGCTCCGCCGGCGCGTGGGTCGGGACCGGCCGGGGATGCCGCCCCATACGGGCCGTGGCGGCGGCGCGCACTTTCCGGATGAGCTCCCGCCGGAACACTTCAAGATCTTCATCTTTGCTGCCATCGGGTTTCGCGACGAAATCCACCGCGCCTTTCTCGAGGGCGGACAGCGTGGTCTTCGCTCCCGCCAGGGTGAACGCGCTGACCATGATGACCGGAAGAGGGTCCGTGGACATAAGCCCGGTGAGGAAGGCAATGCCGTCCTCGCCCGGCATCTTCACGTCCAGCGTCAGAACGTCGGGCTTATGAATTCGCATTTTATTTCGGGCGCGATCGGCGTCCGGCGCGACATCGACCACCTCGATGTCGGGCTCTTGGGAGAGAATCTCACAGAGGAGGAAACGCTCCAAAGCTGAATCCTCAACGATCAAAACGCGGATCTTTCCACTCATCTCGGGTGGTCCTTTCTCATGGTAAAAACACTTGGTGGAATTCCAGAGTTTCATTCGGGCTTCTCAGAAACAACAAGCGGGCCGGCCGCTGTCAAAACGCTTACCCCTTCGCCCTTCCACAGCCCGGACTCGAGCGCTGATTTCACGCGGTCAAACTCCTCCTCCAATCTCCGGAGGAGCATTCCCGCCCCCTCCAGCGAGTCCGCCTCCGCGCGCCCTTCCAGCTCAGCGCTCAATGCCCTCATGTTTCGCGCGCCCAAGATTGCGCTGCGGCTCTTGAGGCTGTGGGCCTCCCGGCTGAGGTCTTGCGCGTTCTTGTGCGCTATAGCCGCTCGGACGGCCGAAATTTGAACGGGCGTCTGCGATAAATAAGTGGCCACCGCTTCCTCCACGAAGCCGGAACCCGATGCCGCCGCGACAGAGACCAATTCTCGGAGCGCCTCGAGGTCGAGGGTCACTTCGCGGGCCCCCTCCACCCTGGCGGGAGCCGGGGCGTCCGTCGTTCCCACGTCTCCGATCCAGCGCGCCAGGACAGTCTTCAGCTCATCAACCTTCACCGGCTTGGTGACATAGTCGTCCATGCCCGCCGCCAGACACCTCTCCCGCTCACCCTGCATGGCGTGGGCCGTCAGGGCGATGATCGGGACGCGAGAACCACCCTCCCGCTCCCTCCGGCGGATCAATGCCGTCGCCTCGTATCCGTCCATCTCAGGCATACGGCAATCCATGAAAATTACGTCGTAGGGGAGCAGTGCGGACATCTCGAGGGCCTCCTTGCCATTGGACACCACGTCCACACGAAAGCCCAGATTCTCCAGCATCCCCTTCGCCACCTTTTGGTTCACGGCATTGTCTTCAGCCACCAAAACGCGAGAGAGAACCCGACCGTCCTGTCGGTCCCGGGCAGGCCTTTCAGAGTGGGAATCGGCCGGGGCAAACCGAGTCACCCTTTCCGGAAGGGGCCCCGTCTCTGCCGAGCGGCGCAACGCCGCCAGGGCGTTCATCAGATCGGATTGCCGCACAGGCTCGCTCAGGCATGCGGCGATTCCGGCTTTCGCCATTCGATCCGCATCCACCCGCTGCCCCAAGGGGGCGATGATGACCGCGGGGACCTTACGCAGATTGGGGTCGGATTGGACGACACGGGCCAATGCCTCGGCGTCCACGCCGTCTTTTTGGCCGGTGAAAATGGCCGCCTGATATGGGTCGACGCCCTCTTGGGCGTCATGAACCGCGGTCAGCGTCTCCTCGATGGAAGTGACGCGGTCCGCGCGCATTCCCCAATGCCTCACTTGCTCGTACAGGATTTGCCTCTTGAGCTCATTTCCGGCCGCGATCAGGATGCGAGCACCCGCCAGCTCCGGCGGGGGCGGAGGCGAGGCGGCGGAGGCGAGGGGAAGATGGAGGGTGACCCAAAAGGTCGATCCTGCGCCGGGCCTGCTGTTCACCCCGATGGTCCCTCCCATCAACTCGATGAGCTGTTTGCAGATCGAAAGCCCGAGGCCCGTTCCGCCATGCGCGTGGGAGGCTGGAGCGTCGGCCTGTGTGAATTTTTCGAAGATCCGCTCGATCGCGTCTTCGCGGATGCCGATGCCGGTATCCGCCACGGAGATCCGAAGACCTGATTTTCCCTCGCGCCCAGCGTCCGCCTCGATGCCGAGCAGAACGTGCCCCTCGTTCGTGAACTTGATGGTGTTGCCCATGAAATTAATGAGAATCTGTCGAATTCGTCCGGGGTCACCGATGAAGTGACGGGGGAGATCCGGGGCGTAGCGGGCAATGAGACACAGGCCCTTTTCATCGGCCTTCGGCGCCAAGAACTCGGTCGTCTCTTCCACAACGGACAGCAGGTCGAACGGGACCGGCTCGATGGTCAGCTTTTCCGCCTCAATCTTCGATAAATCGAGAATGTCATTCACAATCTCAAGCAGGTTCTCACCCGAGTCTCGAATCATCTCGGCGTACTCGCGCTGTTTATCGCTGAGACCGGTGTCGAGGAGAAGCCCCGACATGCCGATCACACCGTTCATCGGTGTCCGGATCTCGTGGCTCATGTTGGCGAGAAATTCACTCTTCGCGCGGCTGGCGACCTCGGCGGCCTCCTTCGCCTTCCGCAAGTCGTCCGCCATCCGTCTGCGCTCCGTGATGTCGCGGGCGGAGACAAATATGTAATCTTTGCCGCCGAACTCGAGACAGTCGGCGGATATCTCAACGGGGATGACCCTGCCGTCCTTGGCCATGTGGCCCGTTTCTAACGTATAGAATTTATGGCGTTTCCGCTCTTCCCGTCTATCGATCCACTGTTCCATTCGGCGATTGGCGTCGATGTCCCAGACCGCCATCGTGAGCAGCTTTTCCCGTGAGTATCCGAGCATTTTGCACGCCGCGTCGTTCACATAGAGGAAGCGGCCGTCCTCCGCGATCCAGTATGTGGCGTCCCCGGCCCGGTCAACGGAGAATTGCGTGAGCCGCAGCGTCTCCTCCGCCTCCTTGCGGTCGGTGATGTTGCGGACGAAGCCGAAAATGTACTCTTTTCCGTTGAACTCCAAATAGTTGGAAGTCACTTCGACCGGAAATTTGCGGCCGTCTTTGGTCACGTTGCGCCCTTCAAAGGTATAGAAACCCTTTTCTTTTAGCCGCTTCCAATGCGCCGCCCAGGTGTCCGGTGAGTAGTCCGGATTGATGTCCATGATCGTCATGGAGATCATTTCATCCATTGAGTACCCGAGATCCGCGCGCGCCGCTTCGTTGGCATAGAGGATTCGGCCGTCCGCACCGATCCAGTATGTGGCGTCCCCGGCCCGGTCAACGGAGAACTGCGTGAGCCGTAGCGTCTCTTCCGCGCGCATGCGCTCGGAGATGTCCCTCACGAAGCCCAGGGAGTATTCTTTGCCGTTGAATTCCAGTTAGTTGATGGATACCTCGCCCGGAACGACTCCGCCTTTCTTGGTCATGTAGCGGGTTTCGGCGGATAAAGCGCCGATCCGTTTCAGCTCTTCCCACCTCTCGGGCCACTGCCCGGCCGAAAGATCCGGCTGGACGTCCCAGACCGACATGGAGAGCAACTCTTCCCGGGAGTACCCGAGATACCAGCACGCCGCGTCATTCACATAGTGGTATCCACCATCCGGCGTCACCCAGAAAATGGCGTCCCCCGCCTGATCCACCGCGAACTGCGTGAGCCGCAGCGCCTCCTCGGCCTGTTTGCGCGCAGTGATGTCGCGGGCGAAGCTGAACATATACTCCTTTCCGTTAAGCTCCAGGTAGTTGGCGGTCACCTCGACCGGAACCGTCCGGCCGTCCTTGGCGAGGTGGCGGGTCTCGAAGGTCTGCGGTCCGCGCCCTTTCCTCTTTTCCCATCTCTCGGGCCACTTCTCCGGCGTACGCTGCGGGTTGATGTCCGAGACGGCCATCGTGAGCAGCTCTTCCCGTGAGTACCCGAGATACCGGCACGCCGCATCATTCACGTAAAGAAACCGGCCGTCCGGGCCGAACCAAAAAACGGGGTCCCCCGCCCGCTCAACGCAGAACTGCGTGAGCCGCAGCGCCTCCTCTGCCCGCTTGCGCTCGGTGATGTCGCGAACAAAGCCGACGAGGTACTCCTTTCCGTTGAACTCCAGGTGACTGGAGGTCACCTCGGTCGGGATTTTCCCGCCGTCTTTGGTTACTTGGCTTGACTCAAATGTAAGCGAACCCGCTTCTTTCACTTTTTTCCAATGCGCCGCCCACTTCTCCGGCGATTGCTCCGAATCGATTTCGAAAATGGTCATGGAGAGCAGTTCTTCCCGCGAGTACCCGAGATAGTCGCATTCCGCATCGTTCACATAGAGGATCTTGCCGTCCCGCGCGATCCAGTTGGTGGCGTCTCCCGCCCGGTCAACGGAGAATTGCGTGAGTCGCAACGCTTCCTCCGCCTCCTTGCGCGCGGTGATGTCGCGGGCAAAGCTGAAAATGTACTCCTTTCCGTTGAATTCCAGGTAGTTGGCGGTAATCTCGACCGGCATCTCCCGGCCGTCTTTGGTCGTTAAGATGGATTCGAAAGTCAGAGATCCATTTCGCTTCACTTTTTCCCAATGCTCGGTCCATTTCTCCCGCGGGTAGGCCAGGTTGATGTCCGAGATGGTCATCGAGAGAAGCTCTTCCCGTGAATACCCGAAGTGACGGCATGTCGCATCGTTCACGTTCAGGATCCGGCTGTCCGGCGCGATCCAGAAGGTCGCGTCCACCGATCGCTCGACGGAGAATTGCGTGAGTTTGAGAGCCTCCTCGGTCCGCTTGCGCTCGGCGATCTCGGTTTTCAGCTCTCGGTTGGCCGCTTCCACCTCCTCAGCCCGCTGCCCCAAGTCGGCCGAGGTTCGCCTTTGCCTGCCAATCACGAGGGTGAGACATGACAGCCCCATCACGGCCATCACCACCATCAGGCCAAAGGTTTTTCTTAGACCTTCTCGCGTCTGCGCGACGATGGCCTCCATGGGGCGTACAATTTCCAGAACCCCTCTTACGTCTCCCGCTTTCCAATCCTTTTTGGGGGAGTCGGGGTGCGTGTTGTGACAGTTGACGCAAGCGGGCCGCATCAAATCCGCCGTCGCGTATCGCAATGAGCGGCGGCCCTGGAATGTCTCGAATCGGTAAAAAGGTTTATCGGGATTCCGGCGCAAATGGTTCCAGGCTTCCTTGGCAAATTCATCCCGCAGGCCGCCCTTGTCTTTTCGCCAGGGAAACGGATAGGCGCTGTACAACCGGGATTGAAGCCCGGAACGATGCTTCCCGATTCTTTTGCCGAGCTCCATGCTCAACGTGGCGGGAAGGGGGATGGCTCCTTCCTTTGATTTGTAGTCATGGGTCACCTCGGTCCCATAGGGCCTCACGCGGGCAACCACTTCCGACGTATAGAGCGTGCGAAATTCCGCCAGAGCGTGGGTGTGCTCGGTCGCGTATTCCAATGCCGTCGCTTCGATGAGATTTGTCTGCACACGGGAAACATCCCAAATCATGCCCGCCACGCCGGCAACGAACATCACGCTCAGAACGAGGATGGTTCGCTCATAAAGCAGGGAGGTGAGCCAGATGAGGAGTCGCTTGATCATCCGATTGGTTTGCCTTGATGACTCGATCGAGTGTCCAACGAAACCCAAGGGCGGGGGCGCCCGTTTTCTTGCGTCCCCCCCTTGATTTGTTTCTGTTTACGGAAACCGTGAAATGCGCCGCCGAGGCGCACCGGAACCCCAAGATCAACCCGACCTTCGGGACCCTGGATCTCCGCCCCTCCGACAACACCCGGGGCGATAGGCGGGCGGCTCCCCCAAAGCGTAGCGGGGTAATACGATTTCACGCGGACCCATCCCCCCTCTGACTTATCCGGGAGGGTCAAAACCGTGAACCGCTATTGAGCGCATGTATGGTTCCCATCTTTTTAAGCTTGCACAAATAGTGCCACGGGGGTTCTACTTAGAACAAATCCATATTGTCCGAACAATGATTGAACCACCGGATTTCTTGAAGGGTCGATCCCGCCGAGCGGCCGGAAATATCCAGTCCATGCTGGCGGAATGATCCGGCTTGACACCGCCAACGGCCGCCATAGACAGCGACGGACCCGGGTGTTCCCGCGTGATCGATTCACAACCTCTATATCCCGCCGCGCAACCTGAACCGTGATAATCTGAATGGCGCGGCGGAATGCGGCCCTTGAGAAGTGGGGCAAGCGCCTAACGGCAATACGAGGGCATCGGCGGGTTCGGCTTTGCCCGAATCCTGGGAATGGAAAATGGAATATCGCGTCATCGGCCAGCGGGTTCCCTCCGTGGAATCCTGGGAGAAATCCTCGGGCGGGGGCCAGTACGCCTCGGATGTCTCGGTCCCCGGGATGCTCTGGGCGAAGGTCCTCAGAAGCCCCCTTCCCCACGCCCGGGTCCTGTCCATCGACGCCTCCCGGGCCAAAAACCTCAAGGGCGTTCGCGCCGTCCTGACCGCCGCCGATTGCCCGGACGTCAAATGGGGCCACATGATCCACGACGAGACCGTCCTGGCCGTCGACAAGGTCCGGTACGCGGGGGACGAGGTCGCCGCCGTCGCCGCGACCGATCCCGACGCCGCCGAAGAGGCCCTGGAGGAAATTCATGTCGAGTACGATCCCCTGCCGGTAGTCGGAACGACCGGGGAGGCCCTGGCCGAAGGGGCGCCCCTCCTCCACGAGGACAAGCCCGGAAACATCGCGATGCGGGGGGAGATGGAGCGCGGCAAGTTCGACCGGGCCTATGAGCGCGCCGCCCACAAGGTCGAGGCCACGTTCGAGACGTCCTCCGCCCACCAGTGCTACATGGAGCCCATGGGGGCCGTCGCCGACTTCGCCCCCAACGGCCGCCTGACGCTACACGTCGGCATCCAGGACCCCTGGATCGCGCGCCGCCATTACGCCGAAATCCTCGGGATGAAGGCGTCCGACATCCGGATGATCCACTCTTTCGTGGGCGGCGGATTCGGCTCCAAGAAAATGGTCCGCCTTCACCTGATCGCCGCGCTTCTCTCGAAGAAGGCCGGGCGACCCGTCCGGCTGGACAACACCCGCACCGACGAGTTTCTGACCACCCACCCTCGGGTCCCCATGACCATCCACCTGAGACTGGCGGCCGATTCTGAAGGGAGTCTCGTCGCGAAATCCTCCGATGTCATCGCCGACAACGGGGCGTACAGCAACGAGGCGCCGGCCATCACGGGCATCTCCTCTTACCGGATGGACAACCTCTACCGGATCCCCAACGTCAAAAACCAATATCAGCTCGTCTATACAAACAAGCTCTCGACCGGGGGATACCGGGGATTCGGCAACCCGCAGGGGGCGTTCGCCCTGGAGTCCGGCGTCGATATCCTCGCGGAAGAGCTGGGCATGGACCCGGCCGCGCTCCGGATGAAGAACTTCGTCCGTCCCGGCGACGTGACCATGCACGGCTTTCGAATCGGCTCGGCCGAAATCCGGGAATGCGTCGAGAAAGCGAAATCCGAGACGGATTGGGACCGAAAACGCGCGGGGGGTTTTGAGCCTCCCGCTTCTTCGCCGCGTGGAAAGGCCATCCTCCGGGGCGTCGGAATGGCCTGCTGCATCCACGGCTCCGGGTTCCGGGGGGCCTATGGGGACTTCGACGGAGGCGCCGCCGTCGTCCAGGTCGACGAAGAGGGCCGCGCCTTCCTCCTAACGGGCGAAACGGACATCGGCCAGGGCGCCCGCACGGTGCTCGCCCAGATCACCGCGGAAGAGCTCGGCGTCGGCCTGGAGGACGTCCGGGTCTCCGGCGTGGACACCGACGTGACGCCGGCCTGCCTGGGGGCGTACGCGAGCCGGGTGACGACGGTGGGCGGCCACGCGGTGGCCAGGGCCGCCCGGGACGCCCGTGAGAAAATCCTCGCCTTCGCGGCCGAGCGCCTGGAGTGCCGGCCGGAGGATCTCGAAACCGGGGACGGCCGGATCCGCGTCGAGGGCGCGCCCGGGCGGGGGATGGGCTTTTCCGACGCCACGCGCGATATGGTCACGGCCGCGGGCGGAAAACCCATTATCGGCGAAGGCGCGTTTGTCACGCCTCCCGAGGTGGTCATCCCGGACGCCTCCCGCTACGGCCACGCGACGCTCGCCTACGCCTTCGCCGCGCACGTCGCCGAGGTGGCCGTGGACATCGAGACCGGCCGGGTGGTGATCGAGCGCGTAACGGCCGTCCACGACTCGGGCCGGATCATCAATCCCCTCACCGCCGAGGGCCAGGTCGAGGGCGGCGTCGTCCAGGGGTTGGGCTGGGCGGTGTCGGAGGAGATGGTCTTTGACGGCGGGCAGGTGATGAACCCGAATTTCTACGATTACCGCATTCCCACCATCGTGGACGCGCCGGATGTCCGCGTCCGGTTCATCGAGAACGCGGAAGCCGGCCGCCACGGACTGGAGGGCCCCTACGGCGCGAAAGGACTGGGCGAGCCGGCCCTCGTTCCAACGGCCGCAGCCGTGGCCAACGCGGTCGCCCACGCTTTGGGCGCGCGGATTCGGAGCCTGCCCATCACCCCGGAAAAGGTCGTCGAGGCGCTCGGGGGCCCCAGATCATAAAGACGACCGGCGGCTGACGCCTTCCGCCGGGGACGATTTCCGCCCTCTCGCAAACAGGATCGAGAACGACGCGCCCCCCTCCATGGTCCCCACGACCGAGCCGGTTGGTTATTCATTAATATTCGACTACTCCCAGAGATCACTTGCGCCAGGGCGGCTTCCAAATATATAGGAATGTCGTTGTTGATCATCCGGTGAGTTGGGAAGTCAGGAGTTCCAGGATCGGTCGAGAAGCGGCCCATCCCCCCTTGTCTCTCGGTGAGAACGAAAGTCCTGATAAGATGATCAGCGGGAACATGACCTCGGGCGTCGTTGCGCGGGAAGAGGATCTCTGAGAAACGTCGCCGGGGTCCGGATCGAACCCCGGCCGTGGAAACCAAGCGTCGTAAGCTCCGGACTTGAACCGAATATCCTGATCATGGAGGATGAAACGTGGGATTAGCTACGGTGGTCTTTTGGCTGTTGGCGGTGACCATTGCCTTCGGAATTATGCCCTTGACAAAGCCCGATCCCATGTGTAGTTTTGTTGCATGGAAATCTTTAAGAAAGCGTGTATTGACACGTGGAAGAGTTTTGGGTTGTCATTTGGAACCGTCCTTGTGTTGGTTCTCGTTCCTGCGATATTTATTTTGCTACTCAGCTATATCGGAGAAGAAGAAAAGGCTAGTTCAGAAATGACGGATAATATTGTGATCGCTATCATATTCATATTGGTGGCTATCGTTCCAACATTCCTATGGAACTTGTTAATGGCGCCTTTTCGTCTCGAGGTGGAACGTTTAGACAAGAAGATCGATGAGTGCATCCACACAGATACTGTAGCTCCAGGTGAAGAACCCATAGAGGTAGATGTTTCATTATACCAAAAACACAAAAATCTATCATTGTCTCAGGCGGCTTGTTTGTGGTTTTCCATAGATCCTCATCAGGCAACAAAAGATCCAAGGATCAAGGTTATGTTAAGCCAGCTCAAGGATGCCATTATCGTCAAAGATTTGTCAAGTAATTGGGGGGGGGATTCCAGGGTTTCTGGAGACTTTTGCAGGAGTTCAGGAAAAGATCCCCGGAGACAATCAACAAGTGTCTATAAAGGCCTTGCGCAGGTATGCAGAGAAAATTGGTGATGTTCCATTATTCCTCTTGCATATACAACTTCCACCAGAGTCTGTTAATGACGAGGGAAACCGTGGAAGACTTAAGCCACCAACTCCCGATAAGTCAGATTCTTAGTGTCCATAATGCGGGCAAGGGTATCTTGGAATAGATTCGGGTTGTTCCGGTTGTTGAACCGCCATTCAAGCTCTTCGAGGTAGCGGTCCATGTGCTTCGCGCTCATCTTGTGGAACGCACCCATCAGGGAACGCTTGAATAGGCTCCAAACACCTTCTATACTGTTGGTGTGAACTTCGCCAATGACCCATTGTTCGGCTGAATGGTTGACCGTCTCATGGCGCGTATTGTTGTCGGCAATTCCCAGGTAGGACTTCAATTCGTCCGTATAGATGGCCTCGGCTTCGTCCCGAACGGCGCGGCTAATGAATCCATGGAGCGTGTGACGTTTCACGTCGGAGATACGCTCGACCCGGACCTTGCCGCCTCGCTGGATGGCTCCTGCGACCCAAACCTTGTTGCCCTTGTAGGCACGGCCCTTGCCCTTCTTCTTGCCTCCCACAAGCGTTTCATCGACCTCTACCACTCCGAGAAGCGTAGGCCCCTCAAACGGATCATTGCCCATCGCCTCGCGGATTCGGTGGCACAGGTGCCAGGCCGTCCGGTAGGTTGTCCCAAGCGTTCTCTTCATCTGAAGGGCGGAAATCCCCTTCTTCGACTCGCACATCAGGTAGATCGCCAGGAACCACTTGCGAAGGGCAAGATGAGAATCGTGCATGATGGTCCCCGACATGACGCTGAACTGGTAGCCGCATGACTTACATTCCCATCGGCAGTGTTTGGGAAGAGGAAGAACGTCCATATCGCCGCAACGGGTGCAGGCGACACCATTGGGCCACCGGATATGCTCCAGGGCCTTTCGGCACTTTTTATCGCAGTTGAAGCGGTCCATCAAGGAAACGAGGTTCATGTCCATGGGTCAATCCCCCAAAGAGAAAGACGAACTGAAAAAGGAAGACCTCGAACTTTCGGGCCATGATTTTATGGAGAAGATATTCGGAAAACGGGTTATGAAGGAAGTAGACAAGATTGTGGGCGAAAGGTCGAAAGACGCTGAAGTGAACGATGAATCAGCCATACCCTAGAATATAGACCTTGTGGCCTACTTTGTCAAGGGCATAATTCCGATTGCCTTGATTCTTCACATCCTCAGGGACAACCGCCGACATCGGGAGTATGAATCCCGAACGGAACGGTAAGGAACACGGTGAATTCTTGCCGCGCTCCCGGGTTTCCGGGGATTTCGGACATCGCCTCGCCCCGCGGCCCTTCTCCGACGCCCAATCGTTATTTTCGCTGAAGGAATCGAAGTCCGCGGCGGCCCCTCGGCGGTCCGAGAGGGTTCCGCGCACGTCGCGCCCGCCCCCGTTGAGATATCTTCGAAAGGCACGCGCGCCCGTGAGCCCGTCTGATTCATCTCGTTCTTCGCGCCCCCCCCCCGCCGCCGCAAAGTGGATATCCCGGTTCGACCGCGTTGACCTGAATTCCTTTTTCCTCGTTTGCCTTCTCATCGGCGGTTGTCTCGCCCTGGGCATGCAGGTCGCTTCACCCGACCCGGACCTCTGGGGCCACATCCGTTTTGGCCAATACACGCTCCAGAGCGGTCAATTCTTGTGGGCGGACCCCTATGTCCTACACCCTCCGGTTCCATGAGCCGATCAACCCCGTTTTTGAGTGGGTCCGCCACGCTTGGCTCAGCCAGATTCTCATCGCCTTCGCCTGGACGCACTGGGGCGCCTTCGGCCTTTGGCTCTTCCGCTTGCTCCTGGTGGCGGGGCTTCTCGCCTGCATCCTCCGGGTGGGACGGGCGACGACGCGCAACCTGCTGGAGGTCGTCGTCATGTTCACCCTCGCATGGGGCGGAATCGCCCCGGTGATGGCCTTTCGGCCGCAGTTGTTCACCTTCTTCCTCTTCACACTGCTCCTTGCCCTGATCTCCCGGACTCACCTGACTCGAAGCCTGAACCCCACGTGGACCTTGGCCTGGGTCCCCTTGATGCTCCTGTGGGCCAACACCCACGGCGGGTTCCTAGCCGGCCTCGTCGTCATCGGGCTGCTGACCGGGGTGACGGGTTTGCGTCTGCTGTTCGCGCGGCAAGACGCCGCCCTCGCGGAATCGACCCGCCGGTTGCTTGTCTGGACGGCCGCCGCCTTCCTGGCAAGCGCGCTGGTCACCCTGATCAAACCCGTACGGACGGGAGCTCTACCGCTGGCTGTGGTTCGATCAGACAACCCCCCGCCCCATCGTGATGGCCGAGTGGGTCCCGCTCAAGTTCTTCACCGGCCGGTTCCCCTACGTGGATGTGGATTTCCCCTTCTTCAAGGTGATTCTGCTCATCTCGGCCGGGTCGTTGATTTTCACCCGCCGGCGAAGGGACGCCTTCGAGGTCCTTCTCCTGGCGGGGCTGGTCATCGGCGGGCTTGTCCACATCCGGCATACGGTGTTCTTCTGCATTGCCGCCGCGATGTTCATTCCCAAGCATCTGGAAAGCGCGATTCGCGCCCGGTGGACGCGCGGCAACTCCCCCCCTCTCTCTCATCTCCCCCTCCCCCCACCCAACCTGCCCGGTCGACGCGCCCAGCGGGTCATGAAGACGGCGCTCGTCTTTGCCCTGATCCTCGGCGTCACGGCGGCGGGCGCCCTGTACGGCGTCTACACCCCCTGGCGCATCCCGATGAAGACCGCCCATTTCCCCATGCGGGCGGTTCAATTCATCCGCGATAACGGGATTCGCGGGAACCTGGCGGTCTGGTTCAATTGGGCTCAGTTCGTCCTGTGGCGCCTGGGTCCCGACTCGGCCGCCGGTAAACCCGCCCATAACCTGCTCGCCTATGACGGCCGCTACCGGAACGTCTATCCGCCCGGGGCCGAACAGGCCTATATGGCATTCCATTACGGAAAGGCGTTCCTGCCGGGCGCGGAGCGAATTTCCTGGAACGACCTCCTGGACCGGTATCCCACGGACGTGGTCTTGATGGGAAAGAAATGGCCCATGCTCGATCGCATGAAGGCGCGGACCGACTTCGCGCTGATTTACGCGAGTCCTCTTCCCGAAAACGCCGTGATTTTTATCCGGAGAAACCGCTATCCCGGACTGATCGCCAGGGCGCGGCGGGGCGGTCTGAAAACCAGACCGCTCAAGCCGGTCTTTTCATTTCCGGGAAATTGAGCGTGTGAAGAGAAGGGCCGGACGTGGAGAAGCGGTCAGGACGGTCCGAACGGCCCCCCTTCCCCCCCGGTCCCTGGGGCGGAACCGAAAGACCCGAAACCGTGTGAGCTACACCCTTGAGGTGGTGGCCGGAGATCTGTCGCCCGAGACAAGTCGGGCTTCGGCCGCGCGGGCGGGATGAGCACGGAAAAGGTTAGCGGCGGAGAAGTTGTGATAGGCCCGGTAACAGAGGAAATAATGGGGCCTGAACCCTCGAATGTTCGTGGCTTGATCGAGGAAAAGGTGAAAGAGATGTCCGAGGGCAGCACCCATGAGCCACGGGGAGTGCGGAAACTGGGCCGCAGCTTTGGACTGGTTCCCGCGGATCGGGGCCTGACCGATCGAGGCCTTTATGGGTGGGTGAGGCATCCCATGTACACGGGGGAGCTTTGTTTCTTTCTCGGCATAGTCCTGGAAAACCCCCTGGCCCGAAACTGGGTCATTGTGTCGGCCCTTTTCATCGGACTGCCGCTTCGGGCCTTGGCCGAGGAGCGGTTTCTCCTTTCGGACCCGCGGTATCAAAGCTACATGGCGCGCGTGCGCCGGAGGTTTCTCCCCAAAACCCTCTGACGAAAAGAATCCGACCATGACTTTTCCAAACATTTTTTTGTGCGTGTTGCTGATCCTCTCTCTCTCGGGTTGCGGACAGTCGTGGTGGAGTGTCGAAGGCAATCCGCGGGAAAGGCGACATGTGAGCGTCGGCAATAATCCCGAATACGGGGCCTATCTGATGGCGCAAGAGCGTCTGAGACGGGTTCGGCCGGGAATGAGCCGGGAGGCCTTCGTCCGGGCCCTGGGACTTCGCCGTTATCCGGGGGAGGAGTGGTACACGACCTTCTCGGGCGGTGACGGCTGGCTGACGGGCCTCAGCCGGAAGAACCACCTGCGGGGCGGCGCGGGCGATCTCATCGAGGAATATTCCTTCGGCTATCATGAAGGCTGGCGCGTGGTCGAGCGAACCCTGGTTATCTTGAAAAATGGAAAGGTCCGGGCCGTACTGGACATGCCCCGGCCGGAGCCTTCCACGTTGCGGGGATCCCCGCCCGTTTTAAGGAAGGACCCGACCCGGGAAGAGGAAAACCGGTCGATCCGGAAGCACCTCGAAACGACCCGCCTCACCCGGGCGGCCTTCGCCCGGGCCGAGCGGGCCATCGCGAAGGTGCGCGCCGGAATGACCGCCGGAGAGCTTCGCTATCACCTGGGCGGCGCCTTCTATCAATCCTTCTACGGGTACGTATACTTTGCCGACGGGTTTCTGTGGGGCCCCGGGTTCGAGTCCGTCACAACCCCCACCGGGAGCTTGACGTTGATGCCCTTCGGTTATGTGGAGGGGGGGGAAGAAGTTCAGCGGTTTCTGATCAGGATTGTGGACGGCATGGTCACGGAAATCATCGAAACACCGCAAAAGCCGGCGAAGCCGGCAAGCGCGCCTTCCGAGTGAGATAGAACTCGTTCATAGACTCATTCGACCGCCGGCGCCGCCTTCGCGCGCGCCGGGGATTCATGGTTCCATGGTCCACCGGAATCCCCAAACCTATCGCGACTCCGTCCAAGGCGAACCGGACCCGGCGTTTCGTCGACTTGGGGAAGCGCGAGCGTCTCTTCCACAACGTCGAATCCCCCCCCCTTTTTCCGCGTGAATGGCGATTTATTCGAGGAAAGGGCGAACAAGCCGCGTCGGCTCTCTCCACTCGCGCCCGGCCTTGTCTGGTAGAATTGCGCACATGGACATCTTCGAGGCCATCGAAAGAGGGTTGGCCCCGCCCGGCAATGGCGGCGCGGCTCCACCGGACGGCGGCGCGCCGTCCGAAGAACAGATGAACAAGATTCTGGAGGCCGCCCGCTGGGCCGCTTCGGCGTACAACACACAACCCTGGCACTTCCAGGTCCTGCGCGCGCCCGGCTGCCGACAAGAGGCGGCCCGGGCCTTCTCCGCCGTTCCTGAAGAGAAGGATCTCGCGGATGGGCGGGCGTGGATCCTCTGTCATCTAGACCGAAACCGGATGCTGCCCGTCGCCGACCCGCTGGGCTCCGAATCCTACATCGCCCTCGGCACGGCGTGCCTAAACATCCAAGCGGCCTCGGCGGCATTGGGTCTGGCCTGCAACGTCCGGGGACCCTCCGATCGAATCGTGAAATCCTGGCGTCCCGTGAGCTTCTCCTTCCCGGACAACCTGGAACCGTATCTCCTCTTCGGAATCGGGAGATCCGGCGACCCCCAAAACGCATCGCGACCCGCCCCCGCCGTCTACCACCTGGATTCATTCAAAGCCAAGCCCGTCCACATTCAGCCACGGCCCCAACACGCCGATGGAATGGAGGCCCTGGATTGCATCCGGTCGCGTCAAACCGACCGGGCGCCGATGTTGCGGACCGATCCCTGGCCGGAAGACAGCGTGCGGATGCTTTCCGCAGCCCGCCGGGCCATCGATGCTCACGGGGCGATGGAGGCGGCGCTCGTCCTGGCGGAGGAATCCGGAAACACCATGGAGCTGACCCGGCTTCAAGAGCGCGCCTGGAAACAGGCGACCGGGGACCGGGGGCGGTTTCGGGAGACCTGCGGATGGTTGCGCTTTCAGAAAAAGGAATGGAAGCGGCGGGGAGATGGGGAGTGGGTCGGTCACTTCGGGTTGACCGGGGTGAAAAGGACGCTCGCGCGACTCGGTCTGAAAACCGCCCTCGCCCCGCTGGCCATGGCCCTGGGAGCGCACCGGATCATGCTGCGCGAGGCCGAGACGTCCCCCGAGACGACCGGCGCCTACCTGACGGGGGTCATCGAAAACTCCACGGGCCGGTTTGCGGCCGACGATCCCTTCCGGCGGCGGATCCTCAACGGCGTGGGGGCGGGGATCCAAGCGCTGTGGCTGACCGCCGCGGCCCTGGGCGCCGGCGTTCAGTTTCAAACCTCCATCATCGTCCAGGAAAAGCCCAAGGCCGCGCTTCGGGAAATTCTCGACATTCCGGACGCCTACGAGCCCCTGTTTCTCATCCGCATGGGCTATCCCCGGCGGGATTCCCATTACACCAACATCCGACGAGACTCGGCCGAGGTCATCAGCCGCACCGCCCCGACGTAGCCCCGCGGGAGCACCCCTGAATCCGTCATCGGATGAGACTCAGGGAAGGGGAAGCTCTCGGAGAACCTTGGGTTTCAGCACGCGCACCCCCGGGGCGATGGGCGAAATCGCCGCGCCGGAAAGGAACCGGAACCGTATCGTCCCCCACTGCTCGGGAACCCGGGCGCCGGGAGGGAGGGTGTTGAATTTCCATCGCTTGAGATTCCCGATGGCGGTCGTCTCGAGGGACGAGTCCCCCCGGACCAGGAGAACAATCCGCCCCACGGTCCCATCGGGAAGCACCCAGAATTTCAACTTGATCTCGCCTTCCGCACCGCGGAATGGGGTGGGGGGCGGAGGCCGGTAAACCAATTCTCGCCCGGCGACGGGGCCCCGGATCTCCAATTCCTCCGGCTCGGCCTCTGAAGCCTTGAGAAGCTCCTGCCGAATCAATCGCTTCCGAAGAGCTCGCAACCCGTCCGACCGCCTCCCCGCCGCGCCGGACCGGACGGACGGGATCTTGAACCGGCCGACCGGCGGCGATCCGCCCGGGGTCCCACGCGGCAATTTCGCGTGACTGAAAACCTTCGGCGCGACCACCGGGGTCTTCCCCAATCGGTCGGCGAACACAAAGGCGGACGGGATCGGAAGGGGGGCCTTGAAATCAGGCGGACGGGCCGCCCGGACCATCTCCTCCAGGCGCAGCGCCGCGACGGGAGGCGAGGCGGCCGGCGGAGGAGGCGGGAGCGGAGGAGGCGGCCCGACGACCGGCTCCCGTTCGGGACGCTCCCGCGGGCTCGGGGGGGGGGGGGGGGTCGGAACCGGGATCCGCATCCTCCGAAGCTCGACCACGTGCATCGGCGTCCTCATCACCGCCTGGGGCTCGGGCGGAGGCACAATCACCATGAACCCGACATGGACGGCAATCGAAGCCCCCACGCCAGCCCAAAATCCCCACCGCAATCTCACCGTTTGGCTTCCTGCTTCTTGGGCCGAGTGGCGATGGCCAGGCGGCGGACACCCGCCTGCTTGGCGATGTCCATCACTTCCACCACACTCCCATGAGGGACCTGCCGATCCGCCTTGATGACCAACATGAAGTCGGGCCGCCTTCGATACATGTCCACCAGCCGGCCCCACAACTCGGGCACGGTCACCCTGCGATCATTCAAGTACAGGGCCTTCTCACGGGTCAGGATGAGCGTCACGTCCTCCGGCTCCCGGCGTTCGGCGATGGTGGATTTCGGGAGGCTGACCTGGATTCCCGGTTGTAGGACAAACGTCGAAGAAACCATGAAGAATATTAATAGCAGGAGAACGACGTCGATGAGGGGAAGAAGGTTCTGGAGCACTGCCGGACGTCTGTGAAGGCGGAATTTCATGTCAGTTCCCGAATATGGATGGAGGCGCCTATCGTTTCAGGATGTCCAGGAGCCGAAGGGAGTGCTTCTCCATTTCCAGAACCAGACCGTCCACCTTGCTCACGAAGTAACCATGGAAAACCAAAGCCGGGATGGCGACGGTGAGTCCGGCGGCCGTGGTGATGAGGGCTTCGGAAATCCCGCCCGCCAGGGCGTTGGGCTGGCCGACGCCCGCCTTCGAGATGACATCGAACACCCGGATCATGCCCGCCACCGTTCCCAGCAACCCCAGCAGGGGGGTGATCCCCGCAATCGACCCAAGGATGCCCAGGTAACGCTCCAGCGTCGGGATTTCCTGTCGGCCCGCGTCTTCAATCAACTCCTTGATCTCCGTCCGTTCTTTGTCGTGATTGAGGATGGCCGCCAGCAGGATTCGGGAAATCGCCGAGGTGGAGCGGCGAAGGATCATGTTGGCCTCGGAGATCCGCTTCGCCCGGATCATGGACTCCACTTCCTCCAGCTCCGCGGTCCGGATCACCCGCTTCACCCTCAGGTTGAACATGCGCTCGATGACAATGCCCAAGGCCAACACCGAGCAAAAGAGGATGGGGGCCATCAGAACGCCGCCCCGTAAAAGGAACTCAATCATCGGACCTTCTCCGCGGGTTGGGACCGCATTTCTTCAGACACCCCCTTCAGCAACTCCAGACGCGCACGCGCGCGCCGGCGAACGGACGGATCGGGCGAACCCTTCAGAACCTTCCGGTAGAGGTCGATGGCTTGCCCTTTCTTATCCTGCAACTCATAAATCCGCGCCACCCGCAAGAGCGCCCGGTGGACAAAAACCTTCTCCCGAGGATACAAGTAAATGATCTTCAGGTATTCTACCACGGCGCGCGGATACTGCTTTCCGGCCTCCCGCAGACTCCCCAGCTCGAACTGGATGCGCGGCCGCAGCTCCCGGCCCACGTCGCCCTTCATCGCGGCTTCCAGGTGAGACAGGGCCTGCCCGAAACGCCGGTTCTTCCGCGCGATACGGCCCAGGGCGTAGTGGCTGCCGGCGACCAGCGCGCCGGCCCCGCCGCTCTGCACGACTTGTGAAAAATATCGTTCCGCGGCGTCCTGGTCGTTCAGGCGCAGGGCGCAGTTCGCCGCCTCATAGCGCGCCTGCGTCAGCAGGCTATGCCTCGGGTGGTTCCGGACGAAGAGACCATACTCCCGCACGGCGCCCTCGCAATCGCCGAGCTCGGCCAGGGACGCGGCCAGGCGGTACCGGGCGTCTCCCCGGACGCGGCTGTCGGGGAACCGATCCAGCAGATCGCGGAAATAATCCGCCGCCTCCGCCGGCTTGCCTTCCAGGCGCTTGATCTCGCCGATCCGAAAGTGGACCACATCGGAATCCGGCCCCCCCCGGCGCAAGACCCGCACGTAGGCGGCCAGGGCGTCCTTGTATCGCTTCTGCGCCAGATAGATCTCGGCCACCTGGAATTCCATCGTCGTGACCAGCTTGTGGTCCGGCTCCTTCCGGATGAAGGCCCGCGCGTCGCGGATGAACTTGTCCGTGTCGCCCGACCGCAACTGGGTCAACACGATTCCGTATCTGGCTTCCCTCGCCTCCTCCGAGGAGGGATTTTGGGCGAGAACACGGTTGTACGCGGCCATGGACTCCATGAAATCGCCTTGGTTGTAGTAGGAGTGCCCGATCTGCAAAAGGGCCATGGTCCGGTAACGGCTCTTGGGATAATCCCGCACGAGCCGGGACAGCGATACACGAGCCAAGGGAAACCACCCCAGCCGGATCCGGGTCAACCCCCTCCAAAAATAGGCCTCATCGCCGCGGGGGCTTTTGGGCCACCGACGCAAATACTCCGCAAACGTATTCTCCGCCTCTTGGTAATTCGCCCGCCGGAACTGCATCTCCCCAAGTCGAAGAGCGGCGGTCTTCGCCATGCGGCCATCCGGAAATTCTTTCAGGGTTTTCCGGTACATTTCCCCCGCGCGGCCGTAATTGCGCATGTTGTAGTGGGCCTCGGCCTGCCGAACCCGGACCTCGGCCAGAAGCGCGGGACGCCCCCGAAGCCGTTTCGCCGCCTCGCCGAAAGCGGCCAAGGCGTCCGGCCAGCGTCCTTCGTCATAAAAGGCATAGGCCCGTCCCAACGCGGCTTCCGGACCCAGACGGTGATGGGGGGGGATTTTCTCGAACGCCCCCCGCGCATCGGCGGGCCGCTTGAGCCGTAAGAGCGCTTCGCCTCTCCAGAACCGGGCCTCCGCCAACCGCGGGTCGGTTGGAAACCGTTTCTCGAAGGAATCCGCGGCGCTCACCGCCCCCTTGAGGGCCCCGGCGCCCAACCGTGCGAGGAGAAGCCCGTACGCCGCTTGGGTCCGAAGGACATCTCCAACGCCCGCGGGGGCCTCCGACAAATCCCGGAAAATCTCCGAGGCCGATTGATCTTTTCCACCCGCGTTGTAGAGGGAAAAGGCCAACAGAAGCCGGGCCCAGCGGATGAGGTCTTCCTTCCCGGCGGCTTCGGCGCCCTTCAGGCCGCGCAGGGCCTCTTCGAGAACCTCAACCGACGCTTGAAATCGGCCCGAGCGGTGGAGCCGGCGCGCCCAGGCCAACGCACCCCACAAAGCGGATCGCCCGTCCGGACGAATCCCCTTCAGGCGGCGCAAAGCGCCTTGGACCTCGTCCTCCCGACCCAGTGCGAGCGCGCTCAACAGCCAGCCGAGCGAGACCTCTCCTGTCTCATCCGAATCGGCCCGCAGGGATTTCAGAAAGGCGTCCCGCGCCTTCAGATAAAGGCGGACCTGAAGGTAGGACCAGCCGAGGGCGAAGCGGGCCGAACGCGCATGGGCCAATGCGCCGGGGGTTTTGAGATAAGCATCCAGGGACTCGGTTACGCGTTCATACCTTTCAAGATGGAACGCTGTCATCCCCTCGCGAAACAAGGCGAGCTTCAGGAGTCGCTCCCGTCCCCGCTCCGCGGCGGCTTGCCGCGCGCCGGCGAAATGCCAAGCGGCGCGGGCAAGGTCATCCCGGCGCAAAGAGATCTCTCCGGCGATGAAATCGGCCACTACCGCCTGGGGATGTCCCGGAAAGCGCTCGAGCACCCGCTCCATCCAGGCCCGGGCCTCCCGGTCCTCCCCCCGGCGGTAGGCCATCAATCCGAGCGGTAGGCGGCCGCTCCCGCGTAGAACCCCGCGGGATCGCCCGCGACCCGCTCCCACGCCCGCCGGGCCTCCGCCCGCTGTCCGCGGCGAAGAAGCACCTCGCCAAGCCAGTACCCGAGAAAGGAGACCGAGAAGGGATCGGGGTTCTCCTTGAGACCGGCCCGAAAGTGTTCCTCCGCCCGGGGAAGCCGGTTCTCCAGGAATGCCAGATAGCCGATCCGAAAGCGGGCCGGCGCTCCCTCACGCTCGATGAGCAACCCGCTCGAAAATGAGTTTCCGTAACAATCAGCCGGACGCGCGAGGCGCGGGACAAACGCCGGACCGGGATCAAATGAGATCGGCCCCATCGGACGCCGCATCTCCCCGGCATCGGGCGAAACGGCCACGCCGCGGGGTGTGAGGTTGCGCGGCACGGGGCGGATGAGCTGCCGGGTGCGTATCAGCGGGACGCCCAGACCGATAACGACGACCTCGGGGATATCGAGCTGGATCTTCCCCTCTTGCGAGAACCCGGTTCCCGAAGACACCCCCAGGATGAGGGAGACCGTGAACAGGGCCGCCCACGGCCGGCCCCCAAAAACGCTCGGGGTCAATTTTTCCATTTGGCGGACTCTATCCTGCCGATTCGGTCCAGGGCCGCACGGGCGACGGATGGACTGGACGTTTGACGGGCGGCCACGCGATACGCCTTCACCGCCTTCTCCCACTGTCTCTCGGCCTCATAGACCACCCCGCGAAGGTACTCGGCGTCCCCCCTCCAATCCGCGGATTCCTCAACCGCCCTCGGGATTTTCTCGATGGCCTGAAGCGCTTCCCGCTGGTTCCCTCCTTGCACATTCGCGCTCGCCAGGCGGAAAAGACCTTCCGCTCTCACAATGGGGTCTTCCGACTGTGCGGCCACCCGGAGATACGCAGCGGCCCGCTTCCATTGCCGCCGGCGGAGCCGGTCCTTTCCCAGCCGAAGAAAAAGCTTCCCCTTCCTGAATTCCGGCGCATGCACGCTCACCCAACCGAGCACCGCGTCCAACCCGTCCACTTCGGCCATCCGGTCGTAGGCCACTCCCAATTTGTGGAGGATCGCCTCCCTTCGCTTCTCCTTCGGATAGCCCTTCAGGATTCGGTGATAGGCGGCCGCCGCCAATTTCCACTCCGCCAACTCGAACCGGGCGGCGGCGAGCAGAAACCAAGCCTCCTTCTGCCGCCCGGCGTCCCCACCCTCCCCCGCACCCGCCAGCCAGTTCGCCAGCCGCCGGGCCGAGGAGGCATAATCCTTCATGCGCATCGCGCCCAGGGCGGAAGCGTACAAGGCATCGCGGACGCGGGGGTGGGACGGGTTTTCTTTCAGGAAGGCATCCAGGTGCGAAACGGCATCGGCGAATTTTTCGGTCCGGATCTCGGCCAGGCCGAGATGAAGCAGGATTAGCGGACGCCGCTTGTCCCGCGGATAGCGGGTCAGCCAATTCCGAAATTCCCGCTCGGCAGACGCATACTCCTTCAACCGAAACAGGACAAACCCGCGATTCGCGGAAAATTCTGTCAGGCCGTCGGCCGTTCCGCCTTCGTCCACACGAACGGCCTCGGCCTCCAACCGGGTCCACGTATCGGCCACTTCCCGCAACAGACCCAACCGGGTCTGGACCGCGGCCAAGACCTTGAGGACCTCATACCGGCGGGTCGGCCAGGGCTCCCGCTTCTGATCCGGGCGGCCTTTCTCCTCCCCCCGCAACCAGCCGCCGAGGTGCTCAAGAGCCGCCCGGTCTTTCTTGATCCGGAACGCGGACAGGCCAAGCTTCCGAATCATCTCCCGCCGGATGGCTTTATCCTGAACCTTGGGGAGGACCTCCCGAAAAGACTCGTAGGCCTCCCCAAAGCGGCCGAGCGCAAACTGCGCCTCCCCCGTCATTCGAACGGCCCAAGCGGCCTGGAGGCCGTCCGGGGCGCTCTTCAGCACGGAGAGGATCTCGACGGCCCGTTCATACTCCTTCCGGCGTAACCGAATGGCCGCCGCCCTGGCCGCGGCGTCATAGGTCGCCGATCCGTCCGGAAAGGACCGGATGAGCTCTTCGTAGCCCCGCAAAGCGGCGTCCGGGTCGCCCGACAGGTCCAGGGATCTGGCGGTCCAGTACAGGACCCATTGCCGATATTGGGGCGGGACATTTTTCTTGGCGAGCTTCCGAAAATATCCGAGCGCATCCTGATACCGTCCGGCGATGAAGTGACTGTGACCGGCGCGAATCCGGGCCAGCGTAATCTGGGGGGATTTGGCATAGGTTTCCAGGTAGACCGCATATTTCTTTTCCGCGGAATGATAATCCTTTTTCTCATAAAGACATTCGGCCAGCCCCCAGGCGGCGCTGCCCCTGGGGGGAAATCGAGGATCCGCCTGGAGCACCACCTCGAAGTGGCGGATCGCGGGATCACAGTTCCCTTGCCGCTTGCGAATCATCCCGGCGACCGCATGCGCCCACAAAGACTCGACTTTTCCGGGCCGCGGCGACTTCAGGTAGGCCTGAAGGTTTTTCAGGGCCTGGGTGTCCTGCCCACCTTTGTAGTGGGCGATCCCGAGAACATACCGAACGCCGGCGCTGAAGGGGCTGGAGGGAAATCGGCCGAGCAGGTCCGAGAACGCGCGGATTGCGGCGGCCCAATCCTCAAGACGAAATTGGATGTGTCCCAGGTGATACAACGCCTGGTCGATCAGCGGTCCGTCGCGGACTTTGGAGAACTGGCCGGCCGCAGCCTTGAGACGGCCGTTGCCCAACTCGATTTTGCCAATCCGGAAGTGCGCCGTGGACCGGAAGGGGTGCTCGGGATTCTCGGCCAGGAAGGTCCGGTATTCTCTCAGGGCCTCGGCGATGACCCCTTTCTCATGCCGGGTCTCGGCCAAAAAAAACCTGGCTTCCGCCCGCCGGGCGCCCTTCGGGTTGTTCTCCAGATAAGACTCGAAGGCCAGGATGGCGGCGTCCAAGTGACCGTCTTCCAGGAGGCGAAGGCCGAAGGCGTAATCTTCGATCTTCGCCGCGGCCGGAACCCTTTGAACCGCCATAACGGCGACCACGATGGACACCGCGATCGATATGGGTTTGAATCTCATATTCTTCAATATATCCCTGAAAATTCAGCGCGTCTCGGCTTGATTCTCCCAGGCCGCCGACATCACAGCGGTCCGGTTTCAGTCAAGTCCCGCTTAGCGGAAAGCCAATCGCCGGTCTCCCCCCCTTTTTCGGAAAGGATGAAATGCATTTAACCATCAGAATATTTACATTCATTCCGACATGTCAATATTCCCGCGCGGCCTGTCCCCGAGCCGTCAATCCCGCGCACGCGGGAATCCGGAGTTCTGAGTTGCCGGTCCATCATCCCGCCCACGTGATCAATGAGTTGAGAAATATACAAGAGGGGGGAGGAAGGGCCTTCGGCGCAGCCGGCGGGCGGAAAGATTGGGACCGATCGGAAACACTGATGGATTCCCGCCTACGCGGGAATGACAATGGGGGGCGTCACGGACGCGCTCCGACTCAGTCCAGCTCCAGGTTATCGATCAACCGGGCCTTCCCGCACCAAACCGCGCCCAAGACCACGGCCGGACCCGTAACCCTGTCCAAACCGACAAGCGTCTCAGGATGGACGATGACCAGATAATCCCGGCGGAGGCCGTGATCTTCCAGGACTTTTGAAGCGACCTCCACCAAAGCGGGCACATCCTCGCTCCCCCCTCGAAAGCCTTCCGAGACGGCCAGCAGGGCGCGCCGCAGGCCGACCGCGCTCGCTCGATCTTCATCATCGAGATAGATATTTCGGGATGAAAGGGCGAGACCGTTTCGCTCCCGCGCGGTTGGACACCCGACGACCTCGACATCCATCCGCAAGTCGGAAACCATCCGCCGGATGATGACCCACTGCTGGAAGTCTTTCTTTCCGAAATACGCCCGGTGGGGAAGACAGAGGGCGAAGAGCTTGGCCACGACCGTCGTCACGCCCAGAAAGTGTCCGGGCCGCCTCTCTCCGCAGAGAACGTCCGAGAGCCCCTCGACCTCGATGAAGGTCCTGTCGCCCGGGGGATAGATTTCCTCGACGCCCGGCATGAACACCAAATCCACCCCCTCGTCCTCCGCCTTCCGGAGGTCCGCCTCCTGATTCCTGGGATAGGATTCGAAGTCTTCCCCGGGACCGAATTGGGCCGGGTTGACAAAGAGGGAGATCGTAAGGACGTCGTTCTCTTTCCGCGCGCGCCGCATGAGACCCAGGTGGCCCTCGTGGAACATCCCCATCGTGGGGACAAGCCCGAGGCGCTTTCCCTCCGCGCGCAAGCCGCGCGCTTTCTCATTCATGGCGCCCGCCGAGGTCAGGACCTGCATTTCAACTCCCGAGGCTGCCGCGCCGCTTGGCCCCCGCGGCCCCCCGGGCCTCCCGGGCTCCCTAACGGGGCACGTAAATGTGGGTTCCCTGCTTCAGATTGACGATCTCTCGGACCAAGTGGTCGAAATCCTCTTCCCGGTGAACGAAATCCATGGCATCGGTGTTCACGATCAGGAGAGGGGTTTCGGAATAGCGGAAGAAGTAGCGATTATAAGCCTCGTTGATGCGCTCCAGGTATTCGGGCTTGATGGACCGCTCGAAATCGCGCCGCCGGTTTCGGATGCGATCGATGAGGACGTCCGTGCCGGCCTGAAGGAAAACCACGAGATCCGGCGAAGGGATCCGGGTCCGCAGCAGGGAGTATATCTCCTCATAGAGGACAATTTCGTCCGGATCCAGGTTCACGCAGGCGAAGATTCGGTCTTTCGCGAAGATGTAATCGCTCACGATGCCGCTCTGAAACAGATCCAGTTGGGTCAGATCAAGCTGCTGCCGGTACCGGTTAAGGAGGAAAAAGAGCTGCGTCTGAAAGGCGTGCCGGTCGGCGTCGGCGTAGAAGTTCGCCAGAAAGGGGTTCTCTTCGGTGACTTCGCGGAGGACCGACGCGCCAATCACCTCGGCGAGGCGCTCCGCCAGACTCGTCTTTCCCACCCCGATGGGGCCTTCGATCGCGATATAGCGCGCCTGATCCATACAATGCGCGGCCCTTACTCGGGGATCGGAACCACCCGCTGTCCTTCCCCCAGGTCCTCCAGCATCTGACGGAACGTCTTCCGCGAGATCGGATGGATCCCGTCCGGGGCAAGGTCGCAGAGGGGGGCGAGGACAAACCGGCGCTCGCCGATTTCCGGGTGGGGAATCGTCAAATTCGGCCCCGCGCTCACCCAGTCGCCGAACAGCAGCAGGTCCAGGTCGATCACGCGAGGTCCCCACCGCAAACCATCGCGCCGGCCCATGTCGGCCTCAATCGCCTTCAATGTCCCAAGCAGGTCCGCCGGGTCGAGACGGGTCTCCGCGCGGAGAACGCCGTTGACGAAATCCTGCTGGTCCACCGGCCCCACCGGAGCGGTCGCATACCACCGGGAGCGCCCGATGACCTGGACGCCCTCCGCATTTCCAACGCGGGTCATCGCCTCGGCGCATCGCTCTTTGGGGTGATTCAGATTGGAGCCTACGCCGATGAACGCCTCCACCTTCTCTCTCGATGGCCGGGCCGATCCGCTTCCCCCCGGTCTCTGAACGGGCCGGAACCCCTCGGTCAAAATCCCGCTTTGCGGATTCGCTCCAACCCTTCCCGGATGCGCTCCTCGCTTTGCGTCAGGGCCAGGCGGAAGAAACCCTCGCCGTTTTCGCCGAAACCGTTCCCCGGGGTCACAACCACGCCGGTCTCCCGCAACAGGTGGGCGGTGAACTCCATCGAGGTGTACTTCTCCGGGACGGGAACCCATACATAGAAAGTCGCGGACGGCTGGTTGGGCTCCAGCCCCAATCCGCGCAGCCCCTCGACCATGACGTCCCGCCTGCGCTCATAGACCGACCGCATCTCATCGACACACGACTGATCGCCCGCCAACGCGGCGACGGCGGCCTCCTGCACGGCCTGGAAGGCCCCGGAATCCACATTGGTCTTCACCGCGCCGAGACCGGAGAGAACGTCCGCGTTGCCCACGACGAACCCGATCCGCCATCCCGTCATGTTGTACGTCTTCGAGACGCTGTGAAACTCCACGGCCACGTCCTTGGCGCCGGGGGTCTGCAGGATGCTGGGCGTCTTCACGCCGTCGAAATACATCTCCGAGTAGGCCGCGTCGTAGACCAGGACGACATCGTGCTCGCGGGCGAACTCCACGGCCTGGGCGAAAAAGCCTTCGGTCGCCACAGCGGCCGTGGGGTTGTTGGGATAGTTCAGAAACAGCAGCCGGGTCCTTTTCAGGACGCCGCGCTTGAGGTCTTCCAGATCCGGCAGGAAATCATTCTCCGGGAGGAGCGGCATCGCGACCACTTCGCCGCCCGCGAAAACGGCCCCGGCCTCGTACACCGGATAGGCGGGGTCCGGAATCACCGCGACATCGCCCGGATTGATGAACGCCAACGAGATGTGGGCGAGGCCTTCCTTCGACCCGATGAGGGATAGGACTTCACGCTCCGGGTCCAGGTCCACGTCGAAGCGCCCCTTGTACCAGTCCGCCACCGCCTGACGGAACGACGGCATCCCTTCATAAGAAGGATACTGGTGGTTCGCCGGGTTCCTGCCCCCCGCTTCCAGCGCCTCGATGATGTGGGGGGGGGTGGGCAGATCGGGGTCCCCGATCCCGAAGCTGATGATATCCAACCCTGTCTTCCCGGCCTCGGTCTTCATCCGATCCAGCTCGGCGAAAAGGTAGGGCGGAAGCCGTTTCAGTCTGTTCGCGCGTTCCAGTGTCATCGTGCCGTCCATTCCAGTGTGAGCCGGACAACAGGCCCGGGGTCTTGAAGTGCGCCTTCGAAACCTGGGATTTCCCCTGGCGCCACCGCCGCCATTCGCGCAACCCCGCCGGACGCGGACGCACCGCACGTCCCGCCCAGCCGGCCACCGAGACTCCGAACGGTCATTCTCAGGAAAAGAAGATCAACTGGGTCAATGTTAGCCCAAGGCCCAAGAGGTCCGCAACCGGATTCAAGGAAGGACGGGAGAGAATATGCCGAAGGGGGAAACATGAAAAGAGGCCGACTATCGCGGCGGACATCGCGGACGGCGCTTCCGATGTCCGCTCTTCCGGGGCGGGTATTCCTTCCGGCGGCGGCTTTCAGCCCCAGTCCAGGAGGCTTCCCCTGTCCAACCGTTCCGCCTCCTTCAAAACATGAAAACCCGTGACGATATCCTGGATGGCGACTCCCAGGCTCTTGAACAGGGTGATTTCTTCCGGGTCCCGACGTCCCGGGCGCTCCCCGAGGACGACTTGTCCGATCTCTTCCCGCAAATGCCCCTCCACGACGACCCCTTCCTTGATCGGGAGATAAATATCCCGGGCATAGGCAAGGCATCCTTCGCGGCTGTCCATCAGGACGCGGGCCCGGCGGACCGTTTCGCTGTCCAGCTCTCGTCCGTTTACGTTGCCGACGGAGTTGATGTGCGTTCCGGGCCGGAGGTCGCGGCCATCGAAGACCGGCGCCTTTGCGTTGGTCGCCGCCACAACGATGTCGGCCTCCCGGACGGCCCTGTTCCTGTCCTTCGTCAACTCGATATCTCGCGGGATTCGCCCCCCCAGGGCCTTCATGTCCTCGACAAATCGTTTCGCGCGCAATTCCGACCGGCCGACCACCCACACCTTTTCGATGTCCCGGACGTGGCACACCGCCTCCAGGCAAGGCCCCGCCGTATCGCCCGCGCCGAAGACCGTCACGACGCTGGAATCTTCCCGGGCCAGGAGTTGGGTGGACAAACCGGCGCAAGCCCCGGTCCGATGGTCCGTCAGATACGCCCCTTCCAACAATGCCCTCGGCTGACCGGTCTCCCCGTCCATCAGGAGAAGCGCCGACATCCGGGCGGGGAGGCCCTTTTTCAAGTTTTCCGGAAAGCGGCCCGTGAACTTCATCCCGAACCCTCCCGCATTCTCCAGAACGGCCGGCATGAAAAGCATGTGGGCCTTCGGCCGCTCTGTGAGCAAAAGCGTCTTGACGGGCATGTCGATCCGGTTCGAGGACAAAAGCGCGAACGCCTCCCCCTGGATGGGGATCGTCTCCTCCCACCTCAAGAGCTCTTCAACCTCCCGGCCGGAGAGGAATCGAATCTGGCTCATTGCGCCGACATCCCGATCAGGCTAAGTCCCGCGGATAGCGGACACAAACCATGCCGCCCGCCCGTCCAACGCAAAATTCTCATCAACCGTTCGTTCCAAGGGGCGGCGGCGGGGTCGAATTCCAATGGAGGGTCCACCCAATCGCGAAAGCGGTGTTGCGCGGGTCGGTTGACCCTCAGCCTCCGCGTTAATCCCCCTCCCCCCGGGTCTTGATGACGTAAAGCTCGCGCGAGGCCGTGGAAATGACATCGGGTCCGCCTTCGGTGATGATCACGGTTTGCTCGTCGCCGAACTTCTCCCGATCCGTGAGATAGGCCTCCACTGAGAAATACATCCCCACCTCCAGGGGGTCGTCGTTATCCATCTGGAGGAAGGGCCGCTCGCTCCCGCTCAGACCCACGCCGTGACCGATGTGGGCGTAAGGCGCCCGTTCGTAGACGGGGCGCTTTTCGTCCGGAACACCCAGATCGCGGTAGGCGGCGACGGTCTCCTTCAGGACCTCGGACACCCGCACGCCGGGCTTCATCGCCGCGACGGTGCGATCCACGACCTCCCTCACGATCCGGTAGTTCTCCAGCGCCCGGCCGTCGGGCGCTCCCACGACGCCCATCCGGTTGTACTCATTCCAGTAGCCCCGATAGACACAGCCGGCGTCCATGAAGATCAGGTCGCCGCGGCGGAGGGGTTTCTTCGTCGGGGGGAGAAATTTAAGCCCCCAGTCCCCGCCCGAGGTGATGACGATGTTCTGGTACAGGGGTGGACGAAAGGCCCCGCCGTCGACGATGAGGTGGACGAGGCGCCGGCTCACATCCTCCTCGGTCATCCCCTCCTCCAGGGACCGGAAACAGGCCTCGATGGCGCCGCTGAAAATCCGGGCCGTCTCCTTGATTCGCTCGATCTCGCGAGGCGACTTGATGGCCCGCATTCTCAGCAGCAGGGAAGAGGCGTCCACGAAGGCGGCCCGGGGAAGGGAATCCCGCAATGCCTCGAATGTCAACTGGGGCATCATCAGCCGCTGATCCAGTCCCAACTCCGCCCCGATCCGCCCCTCGCCAAGGCCGGCGTCTACAACGGCCTTCTGGACGACCTCCAGGGGCAGAGGCTCATGGTACACCCGGATGTCATCAATCCAGGTGGACCTTGGGGCGTCCCCCGCGCTCAAGGAAACCGCAACGAGGACGGGATCGCCCTCCCGCGGCAGCAGGAAGATGTGCGGACGGGAATGGTTCTGCTGATAGTCCCGCGGCAGGTGGCCGGTGAAGTAGCGGTAGTTCATGGCCGAGCAGAAATCCCCCGTGACCATGAGACCATCCAGGCCCTGCTCAGCCATCAGGTCCCGCGCGCGTCCCCAACGAAGGTCATATTCCTCCCCGGGGAAATCGTGGAAATCGATTCTGTATTCGGGGGCTATGCTTTCGTGCATCGGTTTTCCTTCCGGAAGAAGGTTGACTCCGGCGGCCAGGACAGAACCCAGCGTGAGAATTGAAATCCCGCACCCCAACGGAACTCAGGGTCTACACGGAGATCGGAGAAAGGGGGCTTCGCCGGTTCAACGCCTGCCTTTGCCGACTCGCCGGGAGTCTCAGGGACCCGAACCTCCCCTCCGGGCCTCGAGGGCGGCCGCGGACTCGGATGTGTCCAGACGGTCGAGGATGCGCTCGGCGGTCTTTTGGGCCTCCGCGCGAACCGCGCCGCCGTCCACTTGGACGAGCTTTCCCTCCCGCACGGCCGGCCGTCCGTCCACGATGACGGTCTCGACGTCGGCGGCCGCGGCCGACCAGACGAGGAGCGCCATCAGGTTATCGTGCGTCCCGCGGACCCTGGGCGTCAGGTGGAGGCGCCTCGCGTCCAGCACGGTCACATCGGCCTTCAGGCCCGGGACCAGCCTTCCGGCGTCGATCCCCAAGGCGCGCGCCCCGTGAATCGTCGCCATCTCCAGGGCCTTCCCGGTGGAAAGGGCGGCCGCGTCCCCGGCCACGAACCTGTGAAGCGTCAGGGCATGGCGCATCGTCTCGAAGGGGTCCAGCCGGTAGGTCGAAAGCATGCCGTCCGTTCCGAGGGCCACCGTAACGCCGGCTTCAAGGAGCGAAGGCACGGGCGATGCCCCGTTCGCGAATCTCAGGTTGCTGATGGGGTTATGGACAGCGTGGCCGCCGGTCCGGGCGAACAGGTCGATATCCTCCCGGTCGAACCAGACGCAATGCGCCGCGACGAAGTCGGGGCCGAGAAGACCCAGATCGTGAAGGGCCCGAGGGGGCCGCTTGCCCCACCGCCCGGCGCCGTAGGTCACCTCCCCCCGATGTTCACAGAGGTGGCCGTGGATGCGCCGGCCCGTGGCATCGGCCTCCCGCCGCAAAGCCCGGAGCAGCCGGTCGCTCGATCCCGACAGGTTGTCGTAGCCCAGCCAGGATTGAACCCGTCCATCTGCGGAGGTCCCGCAATCCCGGATCAGGGCGAGGTTGTCCTCGAAGGTGTCGCTCGTGCCGGCAAAATCGGGGTTGTCGGCCGCGTGCGGGGCGATGCACGCGCGGATGCCCACCTCGACCGCCCCCCGGAAGCACCCCTGGGGCTTGACCGGCATGGCCAGCGCCGAAGTGTAGCCCGCCAAGAGGCATTCACCGAAAGCCAGGCGCGCGCCGATGCGGGAATCTTCGTCGTCGATCAGGCGGCTCACGCCGTCGGCGTACCGGACGTGCCACTCGGGAACCGGAAGGCCGTCGCCCAGGGCGCGAGCGGGCCGGGTATGAACGTGCGCGTTCACCAGCCCCGGCAGGACAATCCGTCCGCGTCCATCGATCACCTCGTCGGCGTCCGGGTCGCGGCCGGGGTCCGGCATCACTTCCCGTATTCGATCGCCCTCCAGGACGAGGAGACCTTCGTCGATGACCCCGATCTCCGGGTCCATCGTCACAAGCGTCGCCCCCCGGATGGCCAGGGAACGGACCATGGGTTCACCCCCCCTCCCCCTCGGGTCTCGTTTTTCCTCATTGCGGCGCCGGACTTTCTCCGCGTTCCGGCCACGGTTCACTCTACTTCATTCCGGCGGGGAGGATCGAACCATCCGGCCTCGTCCGGGCCGGCAGCGCGGAATTTTCACCGGACGGGCGCCGCGCATCTGCTAGAATAGCCGCGTTCCAGGCGGTTCCGTGAATCTCAATCGAGGAGTGATCCATGGTTCAGGTTTTTCAATCGGCCCCGGAAGCGATCTTCGACCTTCAGGACCGTGCCAGCATCATGGCGGGCGGGTTCGGGGTTTGCGGCGTCGTCGAAGCGTTGATCGACGCCGTCCACGAGACCGGCGTCAAGGACCTCACAGTCATCAGCAACGGGGCCGGCATGGAAGACTGGTTTCTGGGGAAATGGATTTCCGCCCGCCGGGTCCGGAAGATGATATGCAGCCGGATCGGATCCAACAAAGAGCTGGAGCGGCAGTACCTGGCGGGGGAAATCGAGGTGGAGTTCGTGCCCCAAGGCACCTTCGCCGAGCGCATCCGGGCGGCGGGGGTGGGCACGGGCGGCTTCTACACGCGGACCGGCGTCGGCACCATCGTGGCCGAGGGAAAAGAGACCCAGGTCTTCGACGGCGAGACCTACCTGCTTGAAAGACCCCTCGCGGGGGATTTCGCCTTCGTGAAAGCGTGGAAAGGCGACACCGCGGGCAACCTCGTCTACCGGATGACGGCGCTGAACTTCAACCACGTCATCGCCATGGCGGGCAAAGTCACCATCGCCGAAGTGGAGGAGCTCGTCCCGGCGGGGGAGCTGGACCCCAACCAGATCCACACGCCGGGGATCTTCGTCCAGCGCATCTTTCAGGGTCAACGGTTTGAAAAGCGGATCGAGATTCTGTCGGTTCAGGATTAAAGGGGAGGCGTGAAATTGGGTCTGAGCCGGGAGCAGATTGCCGCGCGCGCGGCCCTGGAGCTTCAAGACGGGGACTACATCAACCTGGGCATCGGGATTCCGACGCTCGTCGGCAACTTCATCCCCCCCGACAGGCGGGTCATCCTTCACTCGGAGAACGGCATCCTGTCCATGGGCCCCTTCCCGCGCCGGGGAGGGGAGGACGCCGATCTTGTCAACGCCAGCAAGCAGACCGTCACCGTTCTTCCGGGCGCGTCTTTCTTCGACAGCGCGACCGCCTTCGGGATGATCCGCGGCGGGCACGTGGACGCGACCATCCTGGGGGCGATGCAGGTGGCGGAAAACGGAGACCTCGCCAACTGGATGATCCCCGGACAGATGGCCGCCGGAATGGGCGGGGCCATGGACTTGGTGGCGGGGGCCAAACGGGTCCTCATCCTGATGGAGCACGTGACGAGGAAAGGCAAACCGAAGATCGTCTCCCGTTGCGACCTGCCCTTGACCGGGTCCGGAGTCGTGGACCGGATCTTCACCGACCTTTGCGTCATGGACGTCGCGCCGGAGGGACTCGTGCTGTTGGAGCTGGCGCCGGGCGTCACGGAGGAGCAGGTCCGCGAGAAAACGGAGGGGTCCTTCCGCACGTCTCCTTCCTTGAAAGAGATTCCTATCGCCTAAGCCATCGCGCGCCGGCGGTCCCGCCGATCCTCAGGGCGCCGACTCCGAACCGGGGAGACGGATGAAGCTTGAAGTCTCCCGTTCAACCCGGTACATTTTGAACAACCCAAAGTCTTTTACGCCTCGGCAGAAAAAGGAGAAACCAAGAGATGGCCAGCAAGAACCTCCGGATCACCTGGCTCGGACACGGCAGCTTCAAGATCCAAACCCCCGGCGGCAAGGCCATCTACCTGGACCCGTGGCTCACGTCGAACCCTTCCTGCCCAGACGACTGCAAAACGGTGGACACATGCGACATCATCCTCCTCACGCACGGCCATTTCGACCACGTCGGCGACACGGCGGACATCGCCCGGGCGCACAAACCGACCGTCATCGCCCAGGTCGAGCTTGCAAACTGGCTGGGAAACAAGGGCGTCGAGAACACGAGCGGGATGAACAAGGGCGGCACCCAGACGGTCGGGGGGATCAAGTTCACCATGACCCACGCCCAACACAGCTCATCCGCCGAAGAGAACGGCAACCCGGTCTATCTGGGGGAGCCCGCCGGCTACGTCGTCGAGTTCGAGAACGGATTCAAAACGTACTTCGCCGGGGACACGAATGTTTTCGGGGACATGCGGATCATTCACGAGCTCTACGGTCCGACCATGGCCATCCTGCCCATCGGAAGCCACTTCACGATGGACCCGAAGGAGGCCGAGTACGCATGCAGGCTCCTGGACGCCCGCATCGTCATTCCCTGCCATTACGGGACGTTCCCGCTGCTCACGGGGACCGTCGAGGAATTCAAGAAGCTCACGATGGAAATCGCCGATCTCGAGATCGTCGAATTCCAACCCGGCGAGACGAAGACCTTTTAGCCCGGAGGCGCCGTAAAGAGAGGAGAGAGACCGCTCATTCCAGCCTTGCATTCGGAATGAGACAACAGGTTCTCAGGGGAAAGGAAGAAGGGTGACCCGGCGTTGACAACCGGCGCAAGCGCCGGATTCGATCGCGGCGCGGCCCCTTGGCCCCGGCGACATAAGCGGTCTGAAGTGCGCTGTGAAACTGAGGGGCGGAATCGGATTCCCGACTGATCGGGCCTCAGAAATGAAATCCCAGGCCCAACAGAAAAAACCGGAATTATGTACTTGACGCAGACGACCACAACATGTAGATCGTCCCCGCGTCTCGGCTGACCACAAGATGTAGGGGCATGCTTCAACTCAAGTCATGGTGGAGTTGGATTCGCAATTATGCGCTTGACTCAACCGAAGAGGGATCATACAATGACTGAATCATGCTCAATTGGCTTCGCAAAGTCGCCCTCTTTTTGGCGGGTGAATTACTGCGGAGCTGGATATGGCCCATTGCGGTCACGGCGGCTGGCGTCACGATCGGTTTTGCGCAACATATCCAGTTGTTCAACCTATATGTTGGAGCGGTCATTCTGTTTTCAGTTTCCTCTATGGGATTGTTGCGATTCAGCGAATGGCGGTATCGTAATAGAGTTGCGGATATGCTTAACTTTCATAGTGTGAGAACTGACAGAATAATCGACAAAGCTGGTGTAGTAAAATCACTGCGGATTGGTGCTACGTTTAACAACAAAGCTCTTTTCCCGGTGACATTTGAGGTTGTAAATGTCGTCTCAACATTTGATAAGTTGTACCCGACAAAAGAGCCATATGCCAAGAATAGCTATACCATCCCTGCAGGAGGGATGGGGTGGTTTGACGATCACTACATATCCTATAGAGCAGAAGAGAAGCGGCGTTTTTGAGGGCGGTCTTGAATTTGAGTTTAAGTACGGAAGAAAAGGAAAAACCAACAACACATTGCATATAAACAAAAAGTTGTTTTTACACTTCAATGAAAAGGGCGATATTCAGCGCGTGGATTTTATCGATCAATGAAACCGAACGATCTGATAGAGCGCATCTTCTGGAAACGGATCGATGGAAGCATGCCCCTACATCTTGTGGTCAGCCGAGACGCGGGCGCGACCTACATGTTGTGGTCGTCTGTGTCAAGTATATAAATACGAGGATGATAGATAGTCGGATAGAGGGGTCTGGCGTGAAGCTCTTCCCGCGCGTCGCGGGGTTTTCCATTCTGGGGGTGATTTTTCTCGCCTCGGCGCTTTTTGCCCAGTCGTTGACCGTCCAGGTGGGGCGGGGCAACGTCCGCTCGGGGCCGGGCGACACGCATGACGTGATCGGCAAGGTCCGCCGGGGACAGAAGTTCGACGTCGAGGCCCGCCAAGGCGATTGGTTCAAGGTCCTTCTGGAAACGGGACAGGAGGGCTGGGTCTTCAAGTCCCTCGTCGAGGTCTCGGGGAAGCGATCCATCGGCGTCGTCCCCTCGGGTTCCGCCCCCTTGGCCGCCCGGCCCTATGGCGACTCCTGGGCGCTCGTCGTCGGGATCAACCGTTACAGGAAGCAATCCCTCCGTCTCAACTACGCCGTCAACGACGCCCGGTCCGTCGTGTCCGCCCTCGTGAAGATCGGCTTTCCGCGAAACCGCATCACGCTCCTTGAGGACGAGGGGGCCACGGGCCTCGCCGTCCGGCGGGCTTTCGACCACTTGCGCCTGAACACGAAGCCCAACGATCGGGTGTTCATCTTCTTCGCGGGCCACGGGACGACGCTCGACCTGCCGTCCGGCGGGCGGATGGGGTATCTCATCCCGGTGGATGGGACGGTTGAGGCTCTTCTAGCGACGGGGATTCCCATGAACCAGGTGCGCGACATGGCCCGGGCCATCCCCGCCAAGCACGTCTTCTTCGCCATCGACGCCTGTTTCCCGGGCCTCATGGCCGCCCGGGAGACGCCCCAAGCCTTACCGGGCCGAGACCGTCTCGCGCCTCACGCGGGGCCGGCTCCGTCAGGTCCTCACGGCGGGGGACCGGGACCAGCGGGCGTGGGATGAGGCGGGGCACGGCCTATTCACCCGGCGGCTCCTGGAGAGCCTGGACGGCGAGGCGGACGTGAGTCCCCGGGACGGTGTCCTGACGGCGATGGAGCTTGCGGCGTACGTCCAGGGGCAGGTGACGGCGATAACCCAGGGAAAGCAGACGCCGATCTTCGCCAAGATGGAAGGGGTCGGCCAGTTCGTCTTCACCGCGCCGGGGATAGGCCGGGGAGCGGCGGCGCGCGAAAGGGAAAGCCTGGCCGGGATGCGCGCGAAGCTCGAAGCCGAGCGCCGAAACCTCGACGCCGAGGAGACCCGCCTGGAGCGGGAGCGGCTGGAGGCCGAGCGGAAGAGCCTCGAAGCGAAGCGCAGACGGATCGAGGAGACGAAAAAGCGCCTCGCCGCCCTGAAGAAAAATGTAGGGGCGGGGCTCCGTACCCGCCCGGCCTCTCGCAAGTCCGAACCTCCCCGCGTAGCCGTAGCGCCCGGCGTCCCCCAACAGATCGGCACTGGCCTGGACGCGATGGTCAGGGTCCCCGCGGGCCGGTTCATTCGGGGATCGACGCCCCGACAAGCCGAGGCGGCGTACCGGGAGGCCAAGAAGAAAGACAGTTGGGTCAAGAAAGAGTGGTTCGATCGGGAGGTCCCTCAGCGGCGCATCGACCTGGACGCCTTCTACATCGACAAGTATCCGGTGACGAACGCCCGGTTCCGGAAGTTCGGAAAACCGGAGAAGGACTACGGCACGAAGTTCAACGGCGACCACCAGCCTGTGGTGGGGGTGACGTGGACTCAGGCGCTGGATTATTGCGAGTCGGTGGGGAAGCGTTTGCCTACGGAGGCGGAGTGGGAGAAGTCGGCTCGGGATGGATTCGGCCACGGTTTCGGCGTCCCACATGGTGCACCTCCTTGCGGGATAAAGGGCGATCGGGGGGCCGGGGAGGGGTAATTAGGGTAATTAGGGGGACACCATACTTGTTTCTGCGATTTATGTGTGGCGCCCCCATAATCCACCTCGAGAAGGTGTAGCGCGGAGGCTTCAGCCTCCGCCCAAATGCCACGCTGGATCGAAAACCAGCGGAGGCTAAGGCCTCCGCGCTACTTTCGACTAAGGTGGACCGCCCCTGGGTTATTGGACACTCGGGTGAGGGTATTCGACCTCATGCGGCCTCCGCAACTTGAGCGAGTTTTTCCTGCCTTGCCTGGGCCGGCGTTCGGTAGCCGTAGCCCTCGAGAATCCAATGATGGTTGTACAGGTTCTTGAACTCAAGCAGCGCCCACCGCAGTTCCTCTACGGTGGCGAAAGAGCGCACCCACAGGAGATTCTCCTTCAAGATGCGGATAAACCACTCACAGTAGCCATTTCCCTCGGGCGCCCGCACGAAGCTGGGCGAACTGGTCATGCCCAGGTAGGCGATCTCCCGCTGAAAGTCATCGGACAGATAGGCGGGGCCGTGGTCGTGACGAACTTTAAGCCCCTCGGCGACGTCCGCCTCCAAGCCGGCGAAGCGCTCGGCGACCCCCTGCCGGATCGGCTCCAGGGCCTCGAAGCGGTTGCCGCTCTTGGCCGCATGGATCCCCACGCAGTCCACCGAGCAGTGATCCACCGCCACGACCACCGAGGCCACCCCCTCCTCGGTGGTCACCGTCGTCGTCATGTCCGTGCCCCACATTCGGTCGGGCCGCTCGGTGCGGATGGTCCCGTTGTGGGCCTTGGGACCTCGGGGTTTGCCCACCCGGTGGGGGGCCTGAAGCCCCGCCTCCCGCATCAGGCGACGCACCCGCTCCTTGCTGGTGCGGATGCCCGCGAAGCGCAGCCTCGCCCACACCTTGCGGTAGCCCTCGCCATGGAAGGGAGAGTCCTCCAGGACCTGTCGGATGTGGCCGAGGAGTTCCGCATCGGTGCACGGGCCCACAGGGCCGCGCTTATTGGGCGTGGGGCGTTCATGAACGGGGACCGCCTCTCGCCGCCGTTGCGCGTAGACCGTGGAGCGCGCCAAGCCCCAAAGGGCGCACACCCGCTTCAGGCCGTAGGCTCTGCCCGTGGAGGTGAAGCGGGCCTGACTCATCGCCTCCACCTCCTGCCGGCTAAAGGGCGGCCGGCCTCCAGGCGGTCGATCTTCTCCCGCAGGACCTCGCCCTCCATCGTGAGTTCGCCCACCTTGGCCTTGAGCCGGGCGTTCTCCTCGGCCCGCTCATCCGCCGGGCGGGCTTTGAGCGCCGCCTCGCCCCCGCGAAGGAACGCCTCGCGCCAGGCGGAAAGCCGAGCCGCTGTCGTGCCCAACTCGCGGCAGAGCGTCTCCAGGCTCTCGCCCCGCAAAAGACGCAGGACCGCCTCCCGCTTGCGCTGGCAGGAGAACCGACCCCGCTCACTGCGATGCCCTGGGGCCTTGGCTCCGTTCGCCCTGCGGGCGCCCTCCGCCAAAGCCCCCTCTTGCTTTTGTTCGTTCATCGCGACACCCCTTTCTCCATGAATCATGGATCAATCGAGTGTCCAACAAAACCCTAGAGCGGGGGAAAGGAATTAAGTATGGTGTCCCCTTAATCCCCCCCCCCCCCCCCCCCCTTAATTCCCCGGGCGGGGGCTGGTAGGCTTCGGCCGAACGTCCTCGCCCGGCATTTGTTTGTCTCACGTAGAAGGAGTTACGGGGACACCATGCTTATATCCCCTTATGCCCCCCTTTTCGCCATGCGGTTAGATATGGCGTCCCTTTAATTCTCGAAGCTCTCTCACCCAATCAGCGCCAGGAATGTCGGTATCACTTTGGTGGCCAGATAATTAATGTCGATGGGCTTGGTGATGTAATCGTAGGCGCCCAGTTTCATCGCCTCCCGGGCGATCGCCCCGTCGAGAACGGCCGAGACCATGATCACCCCCAGGTCGGGGTGCAGGGCTTTGGCCGCTTTGAGGATTTGAAGGCCGTTCATCCCCGGCATCCGAACGTCCAGGAGCACCAAATTGGGCGGGCCGGCCGCGATCTTCTCGAGCGCGACGCTCCCCCGCGATGCCGTCTCGACTTCAAAACCCCGCATGGTCAGGAATTCAGACAAAAGCTCGCGACTCTCGATTTCGTCATCGACAACCAGGATCTTCGCCATTTCGAAAGTCCTGTCGAGGGGCTGAATGGGTCAACGCACCGGAAAGGTCAAGTCGGCTCGACGGCTTCGGGTGAATGAAACCCGTCTAGGATCCTTGTTTCGCGCTTTCGGCCAATCGGAGGACGGAGCTGATTTTGTCCTGGAGGTCTTCAATCGTGAAAGGTTTCAGGAGGTACTCCGTCGTGCCCGCTTGAATGGACTCGATGATCTCGTCCTTCTCGGCGACGGCCGTCAGCATGATGACCGGAATGTCCTTCAGGTTCTTCTTTTCACGGATTTCCTTGAGCATCTCCAGTCCGCCCATCTCAGGCATCCGCCAATCCGACAGGATAACGTCCACGGGCCTCATGCCGAGAACCGACAAGGCCTCCCTCCCGTTTTCCGCCTCAATCGGGGACACGGGCCGGCCGAGGCCAAGATTGCGAAGGATTCCACAGACGAGTCTGCGCGCCTCGCTGGAATCTTCCACCACAAGGATGTTGAGCTTTCTGGAGCGCCGCCCGACCTCCCGGATTCGGGCCGCGTACACCATCTTCTGGAGCCGGATCGCCTCTTCCATCCGGGCGGCCTCCCCATGGAATTGCGCCTCGTACCTTTCGAAGTCATCCTGGTCTGTGAAGACATCCTGGAATTTAACGTTCATGCGAGCTCCCGCTGGACGAGCGTCTCGCCTGCCTGGCCTCAGTTTTGTAGATCACCCTTGTATATGTCATCGGCAAAACCACCCTCTCTCCTTTAGGGCCGGCCCCAGTTTATCTCGTCATTTTTACGGGCGTCCCCGCCAACAGGGAGGGCCCCCCGTTTCTTGGTCATCATTTTCTTCTTCCGCGCACTCCGAGTGATTTATCATTGACCTGAAATTCAGGGCATAGCGGAGGGTCTCGCAATTCGTTGTATCGAATGTCGGAGGGTGATTCGGCAAGGGCCGCGGCGAGACCCCCGGGCTGGCAAACCGTCCGGAGGGGGATAAAATAGGAGGGGATCGAATCGACGAAAACCTTCTCGGTTGATCCGGGGCTGGCGAATTCCCGGGGCCGGGGAAAGGAAATCGACGCATGCGGACTTACGATGTCATCGTCATCGGCGCGGGGCACGCGGGAATCGAAGCCTGCCTGGCCGCGGCGCGGATGGGCGCCGATACGCTCATGCTTACGGGCGACCTGGAGCGGATCGGCCAAATGTCTTGCAACCCGGCCATCGGCGGGATTGCCAAGGGGCACCTGGTTCGGGAGATCGACGCCCTGGGCGGGGCGATGGCGAAGATGATCGACGCCACCGGGATCCAGTTCCGGATGCTCAACACGCGGAAAGGCCCGGCCGTCCGCGCCCTTCGCGCCCAGGCGGATCGCGCCCTCTATCGTTCACACGCCGGCCGGGTTTTGAGGGAGGAGCCGGGTCTTGCTCTCAAACGGGGAATGGCCGTGGACGTCCTGGTGGAAGGGGGGGGGGATGAAGTCCGGGGCGTCCTGACGGACGCGGGCGAGGAGGTCTACGGCAGAACAGTCGTTCTGACGCCCGGAACCTTCCTGAACGGCCTGATCCACATCGGCTTCGAGCGGGTCCGCGCGGGACGGATGGGGGATCCGGCAGCGCTGGGGCTGTCGGAAGCCTTGAAGGCGAAAGGTTTCGAGATCGGCCGCCTCAAGACCGGGACGCCGCCGCGGCTGGATGGGAAAACCATTGATTTTGCAAGGCTTGATGTTCAGCCGGGGGACGAGCCGCCGCCGCCGTTCTCCTATTCCACCCGGCGGATCGACAGGGAGCAAGTCCCCTGTCACCTCACGTACACCAATGAGCGGACGCACGCGGTCATCCGAAAAAACATGGCGAACTCGCCGCTCTACTCGGGCACCATCGTAGGAGTCGGACCCCGGTATTGCCCCTCCATCGAGGACAAGGTCGTCCGGTTCGCGGAGAAAACCGCCCACCAGATATTCCTGGAGCCCGAGGGCCTGGACACCGACGAGATTTATCCAAACGGCGTCTCGACCAGCCTGCCCGAGGAAACCCAGTGCGAGTTCATCAGGACGATCCCCGGACTGGAGCGGGCCGAGCTGACCAAGCCCGGCTATGCCGTGGAATACGATTTCGTCCCGCCGACGCAACTCCGCCCCACACTTGAAACCAAACGGGTCCGGGGCCTCTACCACGCCGGGCAGTTGAACGGGACAACGGGCTACGAAGAGGCGGCGGCCCAGGGGCTCATGGCGGGAATCAATGCCGCGCTGTCCGTTCAGGGAAGAGAGCCGCTTGTTCTCCGCAGAGACCAGGCATACATCGGCGTCCTCATCGACGACCTCGTGACCAAGGGGACGAATGAGCCCTACCGGATGTTCACCTCCCGCGCCGAATTCCGGCTTCTCCTCCGAAATGACAACGCCGACGCGCGGCTGTGCGACGTTGGACACGCGGCCGGCCTGGTGTGCGATGAAGACCACGCGCGGTTTTGCCGAAAGCGCGCGGCCGTCGAGAATGAAATCAAACGTCTCAGGATGGCCCGCGTGACGCCTACGCCGGAGTTGAATCTCGCGCTGGAGGGCCTCGGGACATCGCCCATCCACACCCCCTCGTCGCTTGCCGACCTGTTGAAACGGCCCGAGCTGAATTACGAAGCCGTCAGGGCGCTCGGGCCCCCGGCCTCGGGAGCGGTAGGTGAAGCCCCTTGCGAAGGAGATGAGTCACCTACCGGCGACATTGGGGAGCGGGTCGAGATTGCCATAAAGTATGAGGGATACATCGCCAGGCAAGAGCGGCAGGTCGAGCGCGCCCGGGGCCTCGAAGACCGGGAAATCCCAGAAGCTTTTGAGTATAAAGAAGTTCGCGGGTTATCGGCCGAAGTGAAGGAGAAACTGGACAGGATTCGCCCCCGGACGCTCGGACAGGCCGGCCGCATCTCCGGCGTCACGCCTTCCGCCATTGGTCTTTTGATGGTTCACCTCGAGCGGCTCCGGCGGTCAGCGGCTTGAAGGCCGGCATTCTGCCCGCCCCGCCCGCTTGAAAACCCCGGCTTGCCGTCCTTGCCGCCGAACCGGTGGATCCGGCATTCTGCCCTTGGGGGGGGGGGGGGGGGGGTGAGTCGGTTGACTCCCGTACGCGCACCCGAAACACAAACCCATTGACGAGACATGACCATGACGGCTTATCGCTTCGATGGGTTCTCGTTTCGCCTTATCCGGGTTTCATGAACCCTGAAGTCCGCGAGGCCCTTGCATCCTCCTTCGCCCGCCGGGGTTTCCCTCTCGACGATTCTCAAGTGGCCGCCTTGTCGGCCTACGTCGCGCTCTTGAACAAATGGAACCCCGCGGTGCGCCTGACCGGCGTCCTCGATCCCGTTGGGATAGCCGGGCGTCTTTTGCCCGAGTCTCTCGATTTCCTGGGCCTTTGGGGCCCGCTGGACGGGGAGGAGGCCCTGGATGTCGGCGCGGGGGCCGGCGTTGCCGGAATCCCGATCGGCGTGCTGTTTCCCGGAATCCGGATGACGCTCGTGGAATCGGGAGGCCGTAAGGCGGCGTTTTTGAAACAGGCGGTTCGGGAGGTGGGCGTCGGGGATTTTCGGGTGATTCACGGGCGGTTCGAGCGCCTGGGGCTGGATCGCGCGGCCGGGGAGTCGGAGGAAGATCGGGGTGGACATCTCGGCGGATATGATGCAATCTTGTCCAGGGCGGTCGCGGCGGTCGGGGTTTTGACGCCGATGGTGTGGCGATTGTTGGCCCCTGAGGGGAAGCTCCTGATCCGTCAGGGAAGAAAGGTCGCCGCGGAGTTGGAGACCGCCCGGGGCGCGCTGGATGAATGCGGCGCTTTTATGAGGGGCCTCGTTGAGCTTGAAGGCGACCGGATCATGTCTTTGGGACACGGGGCCGATCGTTTCACGTGAAACAATCGGGGACCTTGGAGAGCAATGGCCAGGACGGTAGCCATCGTCAACCAGAAGGGCGGGGTCGGAAAGACCACAACAGCCGTGAACCTCGCCGCCTGTCTCGCCGCCGCCGAGCGAAAGACCCTCCTCGTCGACTTCGACCCCCAGGGGAACGCGACCAGCGGTCTGGGGTGCGAAGACCCGGGGACGGAAGGCGGCTCGAACGCCCTGGTGGTCGGCGGGCGCTCCGCCGAATCCGTCGTCCGGCCCACGGCCCTCGAACACCTCCACCTCATCCCGTCGGGAATCGACCTGACCGGTGCGGAGATGGAGCTCGTGCAAACCCAGAGCCGCGAGTTCCGCCTCCTCGAAGCCATCAAGCCCCTGACCGGGCGTTACCGTTACATCCTCATCGATTGCCCGCCCTCCCTCGGCCTGCTCACCCTGAACGCGCTGGTCGCGGCGAATTCCCTCATCATCCCCCTCCAGTGCGAGTATTACGCCCTTGAGGGCCTCTCAAAACTCAGCCATACCGTATCGCTTGTACAACAGGGCTTCAATCCCGGTCTCACGATGGAAGGCGTCCTCCTGACGATGTTCGACGGACGCACTTCCCTCGCCAGACAGGTTGCCGATGACGTAAGGCAAAACTTTCAGGGGCGCATCTTCGACACCGTTGTTCCCCGAAACGTCAGACTGAGCGAGGCCCCAAGCCACGGGCAGCCCATCATCCTCTACGATATCAACTCCACCGGCGCGGCCGCCTATCTGAGGCTCGCGGGGGAGGTCATCGCCAATGGTTGATGGGGCGCTCTCCGGCACGGAGAAACCGCCGGCCGCCTGAATTCCGTCACGCCCCCCAATGAGGAGGGGGAGGGAAGGGAAACCATGGAAAAAAAACGATTGGGGAAGGGCTTGGCCGCGTTGATCCCCGAAGCCTCGCCGCCGGTTTCGGAAGCGGTCGCGGCCGAGACCCCCGCCGGCCGGACAATCGCCAAGGTTCCCCTGGCCAAAGTCCGCCCTGGCGCGCATCAGCCCCGCCGCCGGTTCGATGAAGACGCCCTCGCCCAGCTTGCGGATTCCATCAAGGCGGGAGGCGTCATCCAACCCTTGATCCTGCGCCCTTTGCCCGGTTCCGGATATGAGATCATCGCGGGTGAGCGGCGCTGGAGGGCGGCGAAGCTGGCCGGCCTCGAAACCGTCCCGGCCATCATCAAAAACGTTGACGACCGGACGGTCATGGAGGTTGCCATCATCGAAAACCTCCAACGGGAGGATCTCAACTCCATCGAAGAGGCCAAGGCATATCTCCGTCTCACCGACGACTTCCATCTCTCGCAGGAAGAGGTGGCGCGAAAGGTCGGGAAAGACCGCTCGACTATATCTAACTCTTTGAGATTATTGAAGTTACCGAAATATATCCAGGGTGATATCATCGCCGGCGCCCTGTCGGCCGGCCACGCCCGCGCGATCCTCACCCTTGCGACGCCCAAAGCCCAGATGGCTCTCGCCGAGCGCATCAAGTCCAGGGGTCTCTCGGTCAGGGAGGCGGAGGCCCTGGTGAGCGCCCCCCAAAGACCCGCGAAGAAAAAACCGGCTTCCCCGCGTGATGTCCATCTGAGCCGCGCGGAGGAGGGGCTTAAGTGGAAGTATGGAACGAAGGTCTCGATCAACGGGACAGAGAAATCCGGACGAATCATATTCGAATATTATACAAATGATGACCTGATAAGGCTCGTTGACATCCTGAATCCCTGACCCGGGCGCATGCGGGTTTCGCGATTGAATCGACCACCGGGGACATGGAGCTCCGGGGGCGAAAAATCATTGACATGGGAGGTGAAAAACCTTATTTATTAACGTTGCTTTACAGGGCTTTCCGGCCTTCGATTCCTTTGACCATCTCTTACACTCATACGCTCATATGTCCAAAGTCGGCGACGTCATTCGGGATATTTCCGGTTGGGAGGATGAAGCCGGGGCCACGGTTGAGCGCTCCGAGGCCGAAGCGCTGGCCCTCGTCGAGCGGGCCCGGCAGGATTCCCGCGGCCGGTTGGAAGCCGTCCGGGAGAAATGCGCGGCCGAGCGGGACGCTCTCCTTGAAGCCGCCGAAGCGGAGGGCCGGCGGGAGGCCGATGAGATCGCCTCTCACACCCGGAAGGCCCTTGAGCGGATGAAAGAATCTTTCCCTTCACGGCGGCAGGCGGCCATCGATTCGATCATCAAAGAAATGAGGGAGGCCTATGGCGGTCGTTAAGGCACAGCGGGCCTTCCTGGCGGTCCACGCCGATGAAGCCCCGGCGCTCCTGACGGCCTTGCAGGAGAACGGGCTTTTTGAGCCCATCCCTCCCGAAGCGTGGCCCGTCGAGGACGCAGACCTCGGCGGCGCGGGCCCATACGCCGATCGCCCCTTCGATTTGGAACGGGAGGCGGAGATCCTTCGCCGCGCCCTTACCTTTCTCGACGCCCATGCCCCTGAGGCGGGCGGCCTCAAAAAACTTTTTTCACCGAAACCCGCCTTCAGCATTCAGGGCCTCGCGGACGACTTCGGGAAGTTTCCGCTGGACGAAGTCTCCGGAAAGGTTCGCGCCGCCGAGGCGGTCCTTCAGCGGATCGCGGCGGAAGAGACGGAGATCGCCCAGCGCCGGGAGGGCCTTGCCGAATGGCGGGACGTGGACGTCCGGACGGATCGGCTCAGGGGGCTTCGGGAGACGGAGGTCATCCTGGCCGCCGGGCCCCCGGGATCGCGGGAATCGCTGACGCGAGCCCTCGGCGACGCCTCCGCGCGGGTGTACACAGAGGAGGTTTCGTCCGGCAAGGAGGGCGAACGGCTCATCGTGATATTTCTGAGCGAGGATGGGGCCGTCCTGGAGGCCGCGCTGCGGGAAGCCGGCCTCACCGTGATCGAGGAGCCGCCCCCCCCCCCCCCCGCTTTGGATTCCCCCGGGAGCGATGAGAATCCGCTGTCCGGTGACGAAGAAATCGATTGGGGGGCGACCCCCTCGGAGATCCTGACCCGCCTCGATCAGCGCGGCTCGGTTCTGGAGAATTCAAAGCGGGAGGTTCTGGCTGGCGCCCGCGAGCTGGCGGTTTACCGGGCCGGGCTTCAGGCCGCGTCGGATTATGTGGACATTCTGAAGGCCCGCAAGGACGCGGCGGGCTGGCTCGTCGAAACGGGCGACGTCGCCCTGGCCATGGGCTGGGTCTTGGAAGATCGGACGGAGGCGCTTCGCAACGGTCTCGCCGAGGCGATCCCGGAAATCCATCTGGAGTTTCTCGACAATCGCCCTGAGGACACCCCTCCGATTCAACTTGAGAGCACGGCGGCCACCCGTCCCTTTACGGTCATCACACATCTCTACGGTCTGCCCAAGCACACCGAAGCCGATCCGACGCCGATCCTTATGCCGTTCTTCTTCGTGTTTTTCGGGCTGTGTCTGACGGATTCGGGTTATGGTCTGGTGATTGCCCTGCTCTTCGGGTGGGGTCTTCGCAAGATGGCCCTCGGGCCGTCGGCGCGGGATTTTTTCCGGCTCCTCCTTTTGGGAGGAATCTCGGCGTTTGTCTTCGGCGCGCTTGTCGGGGGTTGGTTCGGCAATACGCTGAAGATCCTCCCGGCGAGCCTGGGTTTTCTGGATCGGTGGGCGAACGCGATTCTCGTTCTCGACCCCATCCGGAATCCGGTGCCGTTTTTGATCCTCTCTCTCATTCTCGGAGTCATCCAGATTTACGTCGGCCTCGTCTCCAAGTTTATCGCCACGCGGGGGAGGACCGGATGGGGGGAAGCCCTGGCAAGCGATGGCGTAGAGATTTTTCTGCTGAGCGGATTCCTGTTCCTGGGCTTGGCCAAAGCGGGGGTGCTGGGTGAGTCCCTCGGGCCGGCGGCGACGTGGACGGCGATCGCGGCGGCGGGGACGACGGTCCTGGTGCGAGGCAGGGAATACAAGAACATTTTCGCGAAGCTCGGCGGGGGACTGCTCGGGCTTTATGGGCTGGTCAATTATCTGGGCGACATCCTTTCGTACTCCCGCTTGTTCGCGCTGGGGTTGGCGACGGGCGTGATCGCGGTTATCGTGAACACCTTTACCGAGATCCTGGGTCAGGTTCCCGTGGTGGGTGTGGTGCTGATCCCCCTGGTTTTTGTCATCGGCCATTCGTTCAATCTGGTGATCAGCGCATTGGGGGCTTTCATCCACTCGGCGCGTCTCCAGTATGTGGAGTTTTTCTCCAAGTTCTACGAGGGGGGAGGCCGCGCGTTCGCTCCGTTCCGGGCCGCGCCCCGATACGTCGATTTGGAGACCTGATTCACGCCATGACTTTGAGCCGCTCCCTTTGCGGGAAATGGTTATTTTGACGGGACGGCCGGCACTGAGGACAGGAGAAGAAGCGGAATGATTGACGGTGTAGTTTGGGCGCTCCTGGGCGCCGCGATGGCCATCGGTTTGGCAGGCTCGGGTTCGGGGCTCGGCGTCGGAATCGCCGGAACCGCGGGCGCCGGCATCTTGACCGAAGATCCGGGGAAATTCGGCCTGGTCCTCCTTTTTCAGGCCCTCCCGGGGACCCAGGGGATCTACGGCCTTTTGGTGGGTTTCCTGGTCCTGATCAAGATCGGGTTTCTGGCCGGGACGGTGGCGGCGGTGACGGCCACCCAGGGGCTTGAGATTTTTTCGGCCTGTCTGCCCATCGGCATTGTGGGATTCTTCAGCGGAATCGGCCAGGGCCGGGCGGCCGCCGGATCGATCTTTCTCATCGCCCGAAGGCCCGAGGAGACCGGCAAGGCGATCGTGCTGCCGGCCATGGTGGAGACCTATGCGGTCTTCGCGCTTCTGGCCAGCATCCTCATGCTGAACGGAATCGAGATTCAACTTCCCTGACGATAGGGCGGGCGCGGAGGACAGCGGGTTCGCCGGCGCGTTTGAGGTGTCGCTGTGGGTCTGGACGAGATCAAATCACGGGTTCTGGATGGAGCGAAGGCGAAGGCCGAAGCCCGCCTCGCGGAGGCCGGGCGCGAGGCCGAGGCCGTCCGCTCCGGGGGGGCGAGTGACGCGGAGGAAACGGAGCGCCGCCTGCTTCGCAAGGCGCGCCTCGATGCGGACGCGCGAAAAAACCGGCTCGTGACGGATGCCCGCCTCGCCGCGCGAAAGGCCGTCCTCGCCGAAAAGCAAAAGGCCCTGGACGATGTGTTCCAAGCCGCGATGGATGCCTTCGCCGCCTCGGAAAAGGATTTTCGCGCCGCCCTGCGTCGCGCCCTCTTGGGCGTTGTCGAGACGGGAGAAGAAAGCCTCCTCCTTCCCCCCGCGGACCGGGAGGCGTGGGGAGGGCCTTTCGTGGAGAAGCTGAACCGCGCGCTGGAGACGGCGGGGAGAAAGGGCGCTATCCGCTTGTCGGACGCCGACCCGGACATCGTGGCCGGAGCGGTGCTCCAACGCGGCGGCGTGGAAGTGAACCTCTCCCTGGAGGTCATGGCGCGGCAGGTCCGGGAGGGTCTCGAAGAGTCGGCCGCGAAGCTGCTGTTTGACGCGGATGACGCCCGGGAGGTCTCGGGTTGATCCAGGGTCTGTACGCGGCCACGTTCAACGAGGCGGACGAGTTTCTCTACGCGGCCGGGCGGGTCCGGGCGCTCGAAGGCGCCCTGCTCCGGCGGCGCGATCTTGAGCGGGCGGTCGAGGGCGGGTCGGTGGAACGGGCCCGGGGGGTCCTCCGCGACGCGAGCCCGTGGTGGGGAGACCGTATCGACGCGGCGGGGATGAACGACGAAGACCTCCTGGCGGAGCGGCTGGCTGAATCCATCCGGGAGGTCGCTTTCATGACGTCGGTCTCGCCCGTGGCCGGGGTCTTCGCCATTCGGTGGGATTTTCTGCGGCTGAAGGACAGGGCGCGGCGGATCTCTTTCGGCGAGGGCGCTGAACCCGAGCGGCTGGATCGGATTGTGGAGGAGGGGGGGGGGGGCTTTCTCCTCGAAGGGGGCGCGCTTCTGGATTACCGCGAGGTCCTGACGCGGCTGTCCGAGGGCCTCGCGCGGGAGCTTCTTCCCCAGACCGTGGATCGGGTGCTGGACACGGAGATGCACCGGATCGTTTTTCGGCGGCTTGCCGAGAGCCCGGTCCCCTTCGCCGAACGGTTTTTTGCGCGCCGGGCGGATTTGTCGAACCTCGGCGTCGCCCTGCGCGCACGACTTCGGGGCGCGGATCGGCAGGAAGCCCGAGGATGGCTCGCGCCCGGAGGCGGTCTGTCCGAGTCCCTTTTCCTGGAAGCGATCGGCGGGACCGGCGCGGGATCGATCGCGTCGTGGGCCGCTCCCTTCGCGGCGACGGTTCTCGGGGAGTTGACGGAGGAGCTTCAGCAAACGGAGGATGAGGCGGAGGCCGGCCGCCGCTTGGAGCGCTTGGCGGACGATCACCTGACCGAGCTCGTTCACGCGGGGAAGTACATCTCCTTCGGGCCGGAGCCGCTTGTGGGCTACCTTCACGGCATCGAGATGGAAGTCAAGAACGTGCGGCGCCTTCTGGGCGGTCTGGCGCAAGGCGAGGAGACCGAAGACATCCTGGCGGACCTCCGGAGACCCTATGTCTAAGGTGGTGTTCGTGGGCGACCGCGTCTCGACGCTGGCCTTCAGGCCCCTGGGCGTGGAAGTTCTGGAGGCGGAGGATGCCGGGTCGGCGGTGGAGCAGGTGGGCCGCGCCGTGGAAGACGGCTGTTCCGTCCTGTTGATCACGGAGGAATGCGCCCGCTGGGCGGCGGACCGCCTTACAGTCCTCCGCGCGGAGGCCCTTCCGGCCGTCGCCGTCCTTCCGGGGGCGACCTCGGCCGGCGGGATGGCCTTCGAGCGCCTCAAGCGAAATGTCGAGAAAGCCTTGGGGTCCAGCCTGATCTTGCGGGCGGACGCCGCGGGCGCCAAAGACACGGCCTGATCGGCCGGGTCCGGCGAAGATCGAGGAGACAGTCATCCAGATGGAGATGCGTGAAGGAGCACAGGCGGCCGGCGTCATCGTCAAGGTCAACGGTCCGGTGGTGACGGCCGAGGGCCTGCCGGGCGCCCACATGTATGACGTGGTGCGGGTGGGAGAAGGCCGTCTGGTGGGGGAGGTCATCGGCCTGGAAAGAGGGCGGGCGGTGATCCAGGTGTATGAAGAAACCGGCGGCGTCGCGCCGGGCGAGCCGGTCGTCACAACCGGTTTGCCGCTCAGTGTCGAGCTGGGTCCGGGCCTGATGGGCGCGATCTACGACGGGATTCAGCGGCCGCTGGATCTGATCCGCGCGCAAGTGGGCGATTTCATTGTCCGGGGCGTGGAAGAGCCGGCCCTCGACCGTGAGAAGACGTGGGAGTTCATCCCGAGGACGGAGGCGGGCGCGCCGGTCGGCCCCGGCGATGTTCTGGGCGTGATCCAGGAGACCGAGGCGGTCGAGCACCGGATTCTCGTCCCCCCGGACATCTCGGGCCGGGTCGGAGAGATTCGGTCGGGTGCCCTGCGGATCGAGGAGACCGTGGCGGTCATCGAGGGCGGGGACGGCGAGCGCCGCGAGATCGGCATGATGCGGCGATGGCCTGTTCGCTCCGGACGGCCGTACGCCCGGAAGCTCCCCCCGGCGACCCCGTTGATCTCGGGCCAGCGGGTGATCGACACGTTCTTCCCCATCGCCAAGGGCGGCACGGCCTGCATCCCCGGGCCGTTCGGAAGCGGCAAGACAGTGGTCCAGCATCAGCTCTCCAAGTGGTCGGACGCCGAGATCATCGTTTATGTGGGTTGCGGCGAGCGCGGGAATGAAATGACCGATGTGCTCAAGGAGTTCCCCCACCTCACCGATCCCCACACGGGTTTACCCCTGATGCAGCGGACCGTCCTCATCGCCAACACGTCCAACATGCCCGTGGCGGCCAGAGAGGCGTCCGTCTATACGGGGATCACCATCGCCGAGTATTACCGCGACATGGGTTACGACGTTGCGCTGATGGCCGACTCGACCTCCCGGTGGGCGGAGGCGATGCGCGAGATCTCCGGCCGCCTGGAAGAGATGCCGGGCGAAGAGGGCTATCCCGCTTACCTGGGAACGCGGGTGGCGTCGTTTTACGAGCGGGGCGGCCGCGTTCAATGCCTGGGGACCGAAGCGCGCGAGGGGACCATCACCGTGATTGGCGCCGTGTCTCCTCCCGGGGGCGACCTGTCCGAGCCGGTGGTTCAGAACACCCTGCGGACGGTGTCGGTCTTTTGGAGCCTCGAAGCCAATCTGGCGTACCAGAGGCATTTCCCCGCCATCAGTTGGCTCAGGAGCTATTCCCTTTATCTGGAGCAGTTGGGCGATTATTTTTCCAAGGAGATCGGCGAGGGGTTTCTGGCGGATCGGGGGCAGGCCATGGAGATCCTTCAGAAGGAAGCCGAGCTTCAGGAAATTGTCCGGCTCATCGGGATTGACGCCTTGTCGCGGGAAGAGCGGCTGCTCCTGGAGACCGCCCGGTCCCTCCGGGAGGACTTTCTCCATCAGAATGCTTTTGATGACGTGGACACGTACTCCTTATTGGGGAAGCAGGCGTCGATGCTGCGGCTGATCCTGCTGGAGCACGATTCGAGCCTGAAACGGCTGGAGGCGGGAGAGCCGATGGAAGGGTTGCTGGACGATCCCGTCCGGTCGCGGATCGCCCGGGCCAAATATGTGCCCGAAGAGGAGTCCGAGGAGACGTATAAAGAGATTGCGGAGGAGATTCTCCGCGGAACCGAGCAGCCCGCGGCCGGGGGCTGAGAGACGCCCTTCCGGCGCGAGGAAAGGATTCGATGCTGAAAGAGTATCTGAACATTTCGGAGTTGACCGGGCCCCTCATGATGGTCGAGGAGGTCCAGGACGCTCAGTATCAGGAGCTTGTCGAGATCGCCATGCCGGGGGGGGAGACCCGCCGGGGGCAGGTCCTCATGTCCGCCCGCGGACAGGCGCTGGTGCAGGTCTTCGAGGGGACGACGGGGATCGGTCTCAACGAGTCCCGCGTCCGGTTCCTGGGCAACACCATCCAGATGCCCCTGTCCCCCGACATCCTCGGGCGGGTGTTTCAGGGGGCCGGCACGCCCATCGACGACGGCCCCCCGGTCCTGGCCGAGGTGCGGCGCGACATCAACGGAAACCCCATCAACCCCTACGCCCGGGATTATCCCGCCGAATTCATCCAGACGGGGATCTCGACCATCGACGGTCTCAACACCCTCGTCCGCGGCCAGAAGCTCCCGATCTTCTCGGGCGCGGGTCTTCCCCACGCCCGGCTGGCCGCGCAGATCGCCCGGCAGGCGAAGGTCCTCGGGGAGGGGGAGAGCTTCGCCATCGTCTTCTGCGCCATGGGGATCACCTTCGGGGAAGCGGACTACTTCATTTCCGACTTCAACCGGACCGGGGCGATCGCCCGGTCGGTGTTGTTCATCAATCTGGCGGACGACCCGGCGGTGGAGCGAATCATCACCCCGCGGCTGGCGCTCACGGCGGCCGAGTACCTGGCCTTCGATCTCGGGATGCACGTCCTCGTCATCATGACCGACATGACCAACTACTGCGAGGCCCTGCGCGAGGTGTCCGCCTCCCGAAAAGAGATCCCCGGCCGCCGGGGTTACCCCGGTTACCTATACACCGACCTAGCCTCCCTCTACGAGCGCGCCGGGCGCATCGAGGGAAAGACCGGATCGATTACGCAGATCCCCATCCTCTCCATGCCCGAGGACGATAAAACCCATCCCATCCCCGACCTGACCGGGTACATCACGGAAGGGCAGATCATCCTCAGCCGGGAGCTTCACCGGCAGGGCGTCTATCCGCCCGTCAACGTGCTGCCGTCCCTGTCCCGGCTGAAGGACAAGGGGATCGGGCCCGGCAAGACCCGCGAGGACCATGCCGACACCATGAACCAGCTCTACGCCGCCTATGCCCGCGGGAAAGACGCCGAAGAGCTGGCCGTCATCCTGGGCGAGTCGGCGCTGAGCGAGGCCGACAAGCGGTTCATCCAGTTTTCGACCGCCTTTGAAGACCGCTACGTCCGGCAGGGAGAGGATGAAGACCGCCCCATCGAGGACACCCTCGACATGGGCTGGGAGCTGCTGTCGCTCCTGCCGCGGAACGAGCTCAAGCGGATCCGGGAGGGTTTCCTGGACCAATACCTGAAGCAAAGCAAGGACGCGCCTACGGAGGGTGATTGATCGCCGCCCGGGGCGGCGCGTGATTCCGGGTGACGGCGAAGGCGGCCCTGAGACGCCGCGGCCGGGGATTTTTCCGGCGTCGCCCACGTGAAATGTTTCACAAATTCAGTGGAGGGGGTTGACGGGTTCGCGGCCATTCGTTAGATTGTTCCCGCTTCGCCTGGGGAAGGGATTTCCCGGCGGACCGCGGCCGGCATTCGCGGACAAGCGGAAAAGAGTGGCCGCGCCCGGAGGTCCGGGCAGCCGATGATCCTGAACGTTAGTCCAAACCGGATGGAGCTCCTGGGGTTGCGCCGCCGCCTCGCCATGGCGAGACGGGGGCATAAACTCCTCAAGGACAAGCTGGACGCCCTCATCCGGGAGTTCATCTCCGTCGTCCGCCAAGTGCAGGAATTGAGGCGGGGCGTTGAGGCTCGTTTGGCGCCCGCCTACGCGCAGGCCCGGCGGGCGTTCGGAAGCATGCCGCCCGAGGCCCAGGACGCCGCCCTGTCCGTCCCGGCGTCGGTGTTGGAAGTCCGGATCGAGGAAGTGAACCTCATGAGCGTCCGGACGGTGAAGCTGCGGGCCGAGCGGCGGGGGGATCTCTTCCCGTACGGGTTCGAGGGGACGGCGGCCGAGCTGGACGCGGCCGTTAAGCGGTTCGATGACCTGTTGCCGGATCTGATCCGGCTGGCCGAGCTGGAAAAGACGGTCGAGCGGCTGGCCGACGAGATTGAGAAGACCAGACGGCGTGTCAACGCCCTCGAGCACGTGCTCATTCCGAACCTGGAGGACACGATTCGGTTCATTACGCTGAAGCTGGACGAAATGGCGCGCTCGACGGTCTCCGCCCTGATGAGGATCAAGGAACTCCTCAAGGCCGATGCCGGACGCGCGGGCGTTTAGAAACCGGTGCCGCGATAACGCGGCCCTGGCGGATTTTTCCCGGTCGTCCCGGGGAGAGGGTGCGCAAGTGATTATCCCGGATGGCTCATTCCTGATTCAGTGGCTGAACTTCCTTGTTCTGTTGTATCTGCTGAACCGTTTTCTGTTTCGTCCGATCCTCGACCGGATGGACGAGCGGAATCGGACGATCCGGGGGAACCTGGACGATGCCGCGGCCGACCGCGCCGAAGCCGAGAAACGCATGGCCGATTATGAAGAGGCCATCGCCGCCGCCCGGCGTCAGGGCATGGAGCAGGTCCTGGAGATGGAAAGGGAGGTCGCCGCCGAGGCTCGCCGGGTCATGGATGAAAAACGGGTCGAGGCAGAGCGTATGACCGAAGAGGCCCGGGCGAGCATCGAAGCCCAGAGCCGGGAAGCCGAAAAGTCGCTTGAGGGCCGGGTGCGGGATCTGGCCGGCGTCATCGGGCGCCGCCTCGCCGGGAGGGAGATTCATGTCTGATCGCCCATCCCACCGTCCCGTTTTCCGGGCGGCTCTGACGGCCGCGCTGGCATTGATTTTTTCGCCCGCCCTGGGCTTCGCTTCGGTGGAAGGGTTCGAAAACGTCTGGGATTCCTGGTTCGAGTTCTCTCGCGTCCTGAACTTCCTGATCGTCTTGTTCGGTCTGTACTTTATCCTCCGGAAGCCGGTTCGGAAGGCGATGGACGCCCGCCGGGAGGGGATCATCAAGGCGATGGAGGAGGCCAAGGAGGCGCGCGCGGAGGCCGCACGCCTCCGCGAGGAATATGAGAAACGGACCGCCGATCTCGACGAGGAGCTGGCGAAGATGCGGGTCCAGGCCGAGGCCGACCGGGAGGCCCTCAAGGCCCGGCTTCTGAAAGAGAGCGCCGAATCGGCCGAGCGCATCCTGGAGCACGCCCGGTTCACCATCGAGCAGGAGACCAAGAAAGCGGAGCAATTGATTCGCGCCCGAGCGGCGGAGCTCGCCCTCGATTTGGCGGAAAAGGCGCTCGAGCGGGAGCTCGGTCCTGAGGATCAGCGGCGCTTCACCAAAGATTACATCGCGAAGGTGGGAGAGATGAATTGACCGGGGGGAGCGTGGCCCGACGCTACGCCAAGGCGCTCATCGAGCTGGCGGCCAAAGAGGACCGCGTGGACGCCGTGGGGGAGGAGATCGAACAGGCGGCCGGCCTGTTCGAATCGAGCGCGGAGTTGCGAAACCTCATGGTCAGTCCGGGGATCGTCAAGGATGTCAAGCGGGGCATCCTCACGGAGCTTCTCAAGCGGGCCTCGGTCGGCGAGCTGTCCGGGCGATTCCTGCAACTGTTGCTGGAGAAGGATCGCCTTCGTGATATCGCCCCCATCTCGGCGAAGTACCGCGAGCTTGCGGACGAGTTGAACAACCGCATCCGTGCGCAGGTCCGCTCCGCCTTCGCCCTTTCGGACGAAGAAGAAACCGCCCTCCGGAACCAGCTTTCCGCCGCGACGGGAAAAGAGGTGGTCCTGGAGATCGAAACGGACGCCACGCTCCTGGGCGGGCTCAAGGCCCGCGTCGGGAGCGCCACTTGGGACGGCAGCGTCAGGAACCATTTGGAGTCGCTGCGGGAGAGGCTCGCGGGCCGGTCTTAACCCTTGTAGAGAGAGCGGGACGTCTCCTCGGGAGAGGCCTTCGCCAAAGAGGTTGCTCATGGACATTCGCGCGGACGAAATCAGCGAGATTATCAAGAAGCAGATCGAAGGCTACGAGGCCGGCATCGAGCTCAGCGAGGTCGGGCAAATCATCACCGTCGGCGACGGCATCGCCCGCATCTACGGCCTGGAGAAGGTCATGGCGGGCGAGCTTCTGGAATTTCCGGGCGAGGTCTTCGGCATGGCCCTCAACCTGGAAGAGGACAACGTGGGCGCCGTCCTGCTGGGAAGCGACACCCACATCGCCGAGGGGGACGAGGTCAAGCGGACCGGACGGATCATGTCCGTCCCGGTCGGCGACGCGATGATCGGGCGGGTTGTAGACGCCATCGGCCTGCCCATCGACGGAAAGGGGCCCATCGAGGGGACCGAGTATCGGCCCGTCGAGCGCCTGGCCCCGGGCGTGATCGACCGCCAGCCCGTGAGCGAGCCCCTTCAGACCGGCATCATGGCCATCGACTCGATGATCCCCATCGGACGGGGACAGCGGGAGCTCATCATCGGCGACCGCCAGACGGGCAAAACGGCCATCATCGTCGACACCATCATCAACCAGCGCGGACTGGACGTAGTCTGCATTTACGTGGCCATCGGGCAAAAGCGCTCGACGGTCGCCCAGTTGGTCAAGCGGCTGGAGGACGAGGGGGCGATGGAATACACCATCATCGTTTCGGCCACCGCCAGCGATCCCGCGCCCCTTCAGTTCGTCGCGCCTTACGCCGGCTGCGCCGTGGGAGAATATTTCCGGGACAACGGCAAGCATGCGGTTATTTTCTACGACGATCTCAGCAAACAGGCCGCGGCCTACCGGCAGTTGTCCCTCCTGCTGCGCCGCCCGCCGGGCCGCGAGGCCTATCCGGGCGACGTGTTTTATCTGCACTCCCGCCTCCTCGAGCGAGCGGCCAAGCTGAGCGACGAGAACGGGGGCGGATCCCTCACGGCCCTGCCGGTCATCGAGACCCAGGCGGGCGACGTGTCGGCCTACATTCCCACGAACGTCATCTCCATCACCGACGGCCAGATCTACCTGGAGTCCGACCTCTTCTACTCGGGCATCCGGCCGGCCGTGAACGTGGGCCTGTCGGTCTCCCGCGTGGGGGGCGCCGCCCAGAACCGGGCGATGAAGAAGGTGGCGGGCAGCCTCCGGCTCGACCTGGCCCAGTACCGGGAAATCGCGGCCTTCGCCCAGTTCGGCAGCGAGCTGGACGAAGCCACCCAGTCCCAGCTGAGCCGCGGCCAGCGCCTCACGGAAATCCTCAAGCAGGACCAGTACGCCCCCATCCCGGTCGAGCGGCAGGTCATCTCCATCTACCTGGGGATCAACGGCCACCTGGACGAGGCGCCCGTCGTGCGGTGCCAAGAGTTTGTGGAGGGCTTCCTGAAGTTTCTGGACGGCCGGCATGCGGACCTGCTGGAAACCATCCGGAGCGAGGCGCAAATCTCTGACGCGACCGACGAGACGCTCCAGAAGGCCATCGGCGAGTTCAAGGCCGAATGGTCCCGGGAAACCGAGCCGGCGACGTAACGGGAAGCGGAACCCATGGCCAGCATCCAGCAGATCAAGCGACGCATCACCAGCGTCAAGAGCACCGAGCAGATCACCCGCGCCATGAAGATGGTCGCCGCCGCGAAGCTGCGCCGCGCGCAGGAGAGGATCCTGGCGGCCCGGCCCTTTGCGGACAAGCTTGCCGAGATGATCCAGAGCCTGGCCCGGCGCGCGGCGCGCCTGTCGCATCCACTCATGGAGGCGCGGCCCGTCGAGCGGCGGCTCCTGGTTGCCGTCACGTCCGACAAGGGGTTGTGCGGGAGCTACAACACCAACATCGTCCGGGTGATGGCCGAAGAGATGTCGGGCCGGGCGGAGGCGCAAGACGGCGCCCCCGAGGTGTCCCTTGTCTCCATCGGGAAAAAGGGAAGGGACGTTGCCCTGCACCGGGGTTATCCGATCCAGAAGGAATTTATCGACAACTTCGGCCGGATGGACTACGACCTTGCCAAGTCGTTGGGCGATTACTTCGTCGCGGAGTTCACCGAAGGCCGCGCCGACGAAGTGGTCCTGGTCTATAACCGCTTCATCTCCACGCTTTCCCAGCGGGTGACGGTTGAGACGCTCCTGCCGATCTCGCCGTTGAAGGCGGAAGGCGTCGAGGCGGGCGCCGAGGCCGCGGGCGCCGAGACGGATTTTATCTACGAGCCTTCGCCCGAAGTGGTTCTGGAAAAGCTCATCGACCGGCACCTCTACACCCACATGCACCGGGTGATCCTGGATGCCGACGCCAGCGAGCACGGCGCGCGGATGACCGCCATGGAGAACGCCTCCAGGAACGCGAAGGACATGATCGGCAGCCTGACCCTTCTCTACAATCGGACGCGCCAGGCCAAGATCACGACCGAGCTCATCGAGGTCGTAAGCGGCGCCGAGGCGCTGGCGGGTTAACGGAAAGGCTGATAAAGAGTCCAACCTCGGATCGATTACCGGCAGCAAAAAAAGAGGCGAATACCATGGCTCAAGGAAAAATCACACAGATCATCGGCCCCGTTGTGGACGTGGAGTTTCCGCCGGGCCAGCTTCCGGCAATCCGAAACGCCCTGAAGATTCTCCGGCCCGGTGAGGGCAACGGCGACAGCGGCAGCGAGGTCATTGTCGAAGTGGCCCAGCATCTGGGGGAGAACTCCGTCCGCGCGGTGAGCATGTCGCCCACCGAAGGGCTCGTGCGGGGGGCCCTGGCCGAGGACACCGGCCAGCCCATCACCGTTCCGGTCGGCCGGGAAGTTTTGGGGCGCATCCTCAACGTCATCGGCGAGCCGGTGGACGGTGGTCCTCCCGTCAAGACCAAGGAGCGGTATCCCATCCACCGCCCGGCTCCGACGCTCGAGGATCAGAGCACCGAGTCCGAGATGTTCGAGACCGGCATCAAGGTCATCGACCTCCTCGAGCCTTACACCAAGGGCGGCAAGACGGGCCTGTTCGGGGGGGCGGGCGTCGGCAAGACGGTCATCATCATGGAGCTCATCCGGAACATCGCGTCGGAGCACGAGGGAATCGCCGTCTTCGCCGGCGTGGGCGAGCGGACCCGCGAGGGGAACGACCTCTACCTGGAAATGAAGGAATCCGGCGTCCTCGAGCGGACGGCCCTGATTTACGGCCAGATGACCGAGCCCCCCGGGGCGCGCCTGCGGGTGGGGCTGACGGGCCTGACCGTGGCGGAATATTTTCGGGACGTCGAGGGGCTGGACACGCTGCTCTTTATCGACAACATCTTCCGCTTCACCCAGGCGGGGTCCGAGGTGTCGGCGCTTCTCGGCCGCATGCCATCCGCCGTCGGTTATCAGCCGACGCTGGCCACCGAGATGGGCGACCTCCAGGAGCGGATCACCTCCACGAAAAACGGGTCGGTGACGTCGGTCCAGGCCATTTACGTCCCGGCCGACGATCTGACCGACCCCGCCCCGGCCACGGCCTTCGCCCACCTGGACGCGACGACCGTTCTCTCCCGGCAGATCGCCGAGCTGGGGATCTACCCCGCCGTGGACCCGCTGGACTCCACTTCGCGGATCCTCGACCCGAGGATCATCGGGGAAGAGCACTACGGGGTGGCCCGTAGCGTCCAGTTGGTGCTTCAGCGCTACAAAGACCTTCAGGACATCATCGCGATCCTCGGCATGGACGAGCTTTCCGAGGAGGACAAGATCATCGTCGCCCGGGCGCGGAAGATTCAGCGGTTCTTCTCTCAGCCCTTCCACGTCGCCGAGGCCTTTACGGGCACGCCGGGCAAATACGTCTCCGTCAAGGAGACCATCTCGGGCTTCAAGGATTTGGTGGAAGGAAATCTCGATCACCTTCCCGAGCAGGCGTTCTACATGGTCGGCAACCTCGATGACGCGGTGGAGAAGGCGGAGAAGCTGAGGGCCGGCTGATCGCCCGAACCGGCGAATCGCCCGAAAAGGTCCTCCTCCTCCGGTGGGGGGAGGGGCTGAACGGAGATGAACGTGGCGGAATTGCCCGAAAAGATCCACCTGGAGATTGTCACCCCCGAGCGCGTCGTTGTCAGCGAGGACGTGGACAGCGTGAACGCGCCCGGCGCGCTGGGCGAGTTCGGCGTCCTTCCGGGCCACACCGCCATGCTCACGACGCTGACCATCGGGCGGGTGTCCTACCAGGCCGGCGGCCGGACGACCGATTTGGCCATCGCCTGGGGATACGCCGAGATCGGGCCGGAGGCGGTCACCATCCTGGCCGAGACGGCGGAGAAAGTGGAGGGGATCGACGTCCCCCGCGCCGAGTCCGCCCGCGAAAGAGCCCTTGAGCAGTTGTCGAAACGGGGTGAAGATGTCGACACGGACCGCGCCATGGCGGCGTTCAAGCGGGCCACGCTCCGGCTCCATGTCGGGGGCGGGAAAGACGCCCCGAGCCACTAAAGCAATCGCGCCGAATCGGGACACCTCCCCACAACGTGGTTGCGCCCCCCGCCATCGAGCCCCCCCTCCCGTGAGTCTCCGCCCGCAGGCCCTCTCATCCTTGTCTCTTTATCTCGACCCCGGTCCCCGGGGCGGCCGGCGCACGCTGGATTCCTTTCTCCTTGCGGACTTCGCCTCCGCCTCCTTGAGATCCCTTCGATCCATGAATCCCGCCGCCCCGCTCGTCGCGGATCTGTGCGCGGGGACCGGCGCCGTCGGCATCCTCATGGCCGCCCGGCGGCCGGCGCTCCGGGTTGCGGGGATCGAGCTCCAGGACCGTCCGCTCCGCTTTGCCGCCGCGAACGCCCGAAGGAGTGGCCTGGCGCGCCGCGTCGGGTTCATCCGGGCGGACGTCCGGCGGGCGGACGCGTGGGCCCGGCCCGGGTCGTTTCACGCGGCCGTCATCAACCCTCCCTATCGCAAGGCCGGGACGGGCCGGCTGAGCCCCGACCCCGCCCGGGCCATGGCGAGGCACAAGCTGACGCTCCCTTTGGCCTCCTGGATCGAGGCCGCCTGTCACCTGCTCGCGCCGGGAGGCCGGCTGTTCTTCTCCCACTTGGCGGAACGGGAGACCGAGGTTTTCGACGGATTGAAGGATGCGGGTTTCGCGCTGCGGCGGTTCCGCCGCGTCCATCCTTCGCGCGGTGGACCCGCGGCGATCTTTCTGGCCGAGGCCTCCGCGCCGGGACCCAGACCCGCGCTGGGACCCGGACCCGCGCTGGGACCCGAAGCCGCGCCGTCTCCCCGGGCGCTTCGTCCCCTCGTTGTTTGCGCGGCCTCCGGGTTGTACACTGAAGAGGTCCGCCGACTGTACGCGCGCTTCGGGATCGAGACCCGCCGAAGCCGGGCATCCAGCGGTCTTCGAGCCGCGCGCCGTGACACGGCCGGGAATTGATTCATGGAATTCAAACTGGGCGCCGCCCAGATCAACCCGACGCTGGGCAACCTCGACCGCAACGTCGAAATTTTCCGCCGGAGCGTAAAAAACGCCGCCGAGCGGGGGATCGACCTTCTCGTCTTCCCCGAGCTGGGGCTGACGGGTTATTTCCTCAAGGACATGGTTCCGGCCGTCGCCCAACGGCTCGATTCCAAGCTGGTGAAGGAAATCCGCCGGGCCAGCCGGAAGGTCTCCATCGTCGTGGGGCTGGTGGAGGAATCGCCGGAGCACTTTTTCTATAACTCCGTCCTCTACGTGGAAAAGGGCGAGATCCTTCACGTCCACAGAAAGGTTTACCTGCCGACCTACGGCATCTTCGACGAGGAGCGGTATCTCTCGCGGGGGAGCAAGGTCCGGGCTTTCGACACGCGGTTCGGCCGGGTGGCCATGCTGGTTTGCGAAGACGCCTGGCACCCCTCGACGGTCTACCTCGCCTCCCAGGCGGGGTCCCAGATCCTCCTGCTCCCGGCCTCCAGTCCCGGAAGGGGCGTGCGGAAGGGCAAGAAACTCGACATCAGCGACACGTGGGAGAGTATGGTCCGTGTTTACGCGACCCTCTTCATGCAGTTTTGCATGTTCGTGAATCGGGTGGGGTACGAGGACGGGATCAATTTCTGGGGCGGCTCTGAAGTGGTGGGTCCCACCGGGCGGCAGGTCGCCAAGGCCCCGTACTTCGACGAAGCGATCCTCGAAGCGGACCTGGACATGGCCGAGGTGCGGAGGGCGCGGGTCGCTTCCCCGCTGCTGGGCGATGAGGACCTGAACCTCACGATTCAGGAGCTTCTCCATCTGCGTCGCACGCGCGAGAACGGCGGTTCGGAAGATGAAGATGCCGGCGAGTAAACGGGCGGGATCGACCCGGATCGCCTCGAAGCAGGCCGCGCCGCGAAAATCCGCGAAGCCCGCCGGGACCGCGCGCAAGGGGGCCAAATCGGCGGAAGATTCCGGCCGGACGGGAAAAAACGCCCGCCGCGCGGCGCCCGTCCCGAATCACAACCACGTTCCGCCCATCTCCGAGCTCGAGATCAACGTCTCCCTTGTCGAGCGGCTTCTCGTGGGGTTCATCGAGAACGTTGTCCGGAAGACGGGGTTCGCCCGGGTGGTCATCGGCCTGTCGGGCGGGGTGGATTCCGCCCTGTGCGCCTACTTGGCCGCCAAGGCCCTGGGCCGGGAGAACGTGACGGCCGTGGTCATGCCCTACCGCCTCAGCAGTCCCGAGAGCGTCGCGCACGCCCGTCTGGTGCTCAAGAAGACGCGCGTCCGGTCCATGACGGTGGATATCTCCGACATGGTGGACGCCTATTTCGCCCGGTTTCCCGAGATCGACGGCATGCGCAAGGGCAACAAGATGGCCCGCGAGCGGATGACGATCCTCTACGATCAGTCAGCCGCCATCGGGGCGCTCGTCCTGGGGACGAGCAACAAGTCGGAGCTGCTCCTGGGGTACGGCACGCTCTACGGCGACATGGCGCACGCCCTGAATCCCCTGGGAGACTTGTACAAGACGCAAGTCTGGCAGCTCGGGGCGCACATGCGGGTGCCGGAGGAGATCGTCGGCAAGGCGGCCAGCGCCGACCTGGTCGTCGGCCAGACGGACGAGGACGACCTGGGTTTCAAATACGCCGACGTGGACGCGCTCCTCTACCACCTCATCGACCTGCGCTGCTCGCGCGAGGAGCTTCTGAGGAAGGGCTTCGCCCCCGGGTTCATCGACCAGGTGGACCGCCTCGTCCGGATGAACCAGTACAAACGCCGCCTCCCCGTCATCGCCAAAGTCTCCAGCCGCACCATCGACCGGGATTTCCGGTACGCGCGGGATTGGGGGATTTGAAACTTCAGACCGCGGGGGGGGCTTTTTGAAAATCGGCCCCCCAATCCCCCCTCGAAAACTCGCGTTTACATTCCGGCGAAACTTTTGGTAGTGGGTCAGTTTGATTTTCTCGAGTGCCAGATTCCCCGGAAAATTCAGTCAAGGTGTGCTGGCTTTAGGGTATGCCCGAGCGGACAAGAAAGAGACACCCTGCCGACCTGAACAAGCTAGCGGCCAGCATAGCCCATGCGGCTACCGAGGGCGAACCGGAGGTGTCACCGGAGGACGAGGGCAAGAATCCACACGCGGTCGCATTGGGGCGGCTTGGTGGGATGAAGGGCGGAAAGGCGCGGGGGGGAATTATGGGGACACCATACTTATTTCAGCAGTGCTTGGGGGTCAGGTCTTACAATCCAACATCACCGTCATGGAAATTCTTGAGGGGTTATTCGACCCCAAGTTCGTGGTGGACCGTAGAGCCGTTCCGCGAATCGAGGGCGATATCTTGAAATGTGAGTCTTGACCACCCTTTTGGTTTGTGAGCGTCGCTCTCCAAACTGTTGGCATGTAAGACCTGACCCCGATTCGATCGCTGTTGTCCAGCGGACCACGCGCCCTGTGTTTATACTGCAACTTAAGACCTGACCCCGTCCGACCGCTGTTCCCACCCAATAACAATCTGCGTAATCTGTGTAATCCCTGCCTGCGCGGGGACGGCGTCTGTGGATAATAAGCCGGCCCCCCGCTCACATCTTCGGCAGCGTCACGCCGACCTGGGATTGATACTTGCCTTTCCGGTCGGCGTAGGAGACCTCGCACACTTCGTCGCTTTCGAAGAACAGGACCTGGGCGATCCCCTCGTTGGCGTAGATCTTGGCGGGCAGGGGCGTTGTGTTGGAGATCTCCAGCGTCACGAACCCCTCCCATTCGGGCTCGAAGGGGGTGACGTTGACGATGATTCCGCAGCGCGCGTACGTGGATTTGCCGACGCAAAGCGTCAGGATGCTCCGGGGAATCCGGAAATACTCCACCGTCCGGGCCAGGGCGAAGGAATTCGGCGGGATGATGCAGGCATCACCCTTTCTGTTCACAAACGCCTTTTCATCGAACGCCTTGGGGTCGACGATGGAGCTGTCGACGTTCGTGAAGACCTTGAACTCGTCGGAGACGCGGATGTCGTACCCGTAGGAAGACAGACCGTATGAGATCGCCCCGTTTCGGACCTGGCCCTCCTGAAAAGGCTCGATCATCCCCTGTTCCTTCGCCATCCACTTGATCCAGCGGTCGGATTTGATGCTCATGACCCCGTTCCGCCTTTCTTCCCGTTTTCTGATGGTTCCACCAGAGGGACTGGCAGCCACTGCCCTGGCCGTATGAGGGATTCCCGCGGCCGGAATTCGCACCGAATGAGAAGTTTTCCACATGATGTTGATATCTCGTTGATAAGAAAACACAAGATGTTGTGGCATGTCAAGAGAAAAACGTCCAAGCGACCGCAAGAAGCTGGTTTTCCCTCCGGCCCTCCGTTCGGATAAAGCCTCGACCGATGCATGACCCCATTATCTGGTGCGGGGACCGACCCGAAAAGAGCGCCGTCGCGCCGCTCGGCCCACACCAACGGCAACAAGCCACCGATCAAACCATCCCGTCCAAAAGTTGGTGAGAAACCCGGCTTAAAGGACATTGCCGGACAGCCCGTGATCAGCGCAGGGTCAAAATTCATGCCTGCGTCGCGAGGAATATGCACCCTCCGATGGAAATTAGACAGCAAAATGATTGGGTTGGAAGAGATGCGGCCGTGGGGTTGATATTATTGGGCGGTTCGCCACCTGCTCTTTTATACCGTGAAAACCGTGTAATTCACGCAATGACCCTTTTTCCGGGCGGATGCCAATAACCAGCGCACCTGCCCGGAAGGCCTTGTTTCTCATCCATCATCCCAAGTGAAGGGCCGTTATTTCCCGGAAAAGCCTCGTAAAGTCACCCAAAAGTGACTATATATTCACCAACCGGTGACATCATGGAAAGGGCCGGGATTTCGCTTGTAGTCAGCGGGTAAACAATGGAGGCGGCCATGCCGGAAAAGATTCCGAACCGGACGGCGGGATCGGGAACGGATCACCCCTCGAATGAGCCTGTCCGGACCCGGAACCGCGCGGTGGCCAGGGAGAAGCTCATCCAAGCCGTCGGGGCGCTTTTGGCGCGGGAGGGTTTCAAGGGGATTGGCGTCAATGCCGTTGCCAAAGAGGCGGGGGTGGACAAGGTCCTCATCTACCGTTATTTCGGCGGATTGCCGGAGCTTTTGGCGGCGTATGGCCGGGAAGGGGACATCTGGCCGTCCGTCGAGGACCTGATGGGTCCCGATCCGGATGCGTTCCGCCGCATGGCGCCGTCCGGCCGCGCGGCGCTGGTGGCGGTCCGCTACCTCGGCGCCATCCGGCGGCGGCCGGTGACCCGGGAGCTCCTGGCGTGGGAGATGACCGAGCGCAACGACCTCACCGCCGCGTTCGGGGAACTGCGCGAGACGAGAACGCAGGAGTTGATCGAGAGGCTTGGATTGCCGGAGGGAGACAACGCCGACGCGGCGGCCGTCCTCGCGCTCCTCTTCGGGGCCGTCGACTACCTGGTGGCCCGGTCCCGTGGGACCGCCCGGTATGCGGGCATCGACCTGGGCTCGCTGGATGGATGGCGGCGGGTTGTGGCCGCAATCGAGCTGATCCTCGACCGGACGATAGAAGGCAAGGGACGCGGTGAAGCGTGATCACGGCAGCCCCGATTGGCCCCATAGTGTCACCTGAAAGTGACAAATCTGCCGTGAGCTTCGTATAAGAGCGGTGGAACGGAGGCCGCGGAATCCCACCCCCCCGTCGAGGGTATGCCAAACTTAGTTGAAAATTGACGGAGCGCCCCCCCCGTGGTGGAGTTGGGTTGTGTGAGATGCACATCCACCCACCGAAGGAAAGGAGACGCTCCATGAACACGGTGCGACGAGGGAAGAGGCAGGTCAAGGGTGAAGAGCCGAAGCGGGTCACGTTGGCGGATTTTGCGCTGCATGCTCCGGCTTACACGTTGGTCGAGTCTCTCCAGGCGTTGATCCCTTTGGGGTTGATGGCGGTGGGGGATTGTCTGAAGGCGGACGTGGCACGCTTGGCGGGGGCGCGCTGCCGTCGTGGGGACGGCTTGGCCGGTCACGTGCGGTGGGGCCGTCAGCGAGGCTCGGTGTATTTGGCCGATCAGAAGCTGCCCATCCAGGTTCCTCGGGTCAGAAATCGCCTCACCGGCCAGGAGGCGCCGCTGGAGACGTACACGCGCTTGCAGAGGCCGCGCGGGGCCGATGCCGGGCTGTTCCGCCGGGTGCTGAAGGGGCTGAGTTGTCGGGACTATGAGGGATGCGCCGAGGCGGCGCCCGAGGCCTTTGGGCTTTCCCCCTCGGCGGTCTCGCGCCGCTTCATCCGGGCCAGCGCCCGCAAGCTCAAAGAGCTCTGCGAGCGCCCCCCCTGCAAGGGTATGACTTCGTGGGCCTGGTCCTGGACGGCAAGCGCTTTGAGGACGACCTCATGGTGATTGCCCTGGGCATCACGGTTCAGGGCGAAAAGGTGGTGTTGGGGTTTGTTCAGACCGGGACCGGGACCGAGCGGGCGTTGACGGCGTTTTTGCGGGAGTTGGTGGAGCGGGGGCTGCGCTCTGAGGCAGGTCTGCTCTGTGTGATCTACGGCTCCAAGGGCCTTCGGGCGGCGATCCGGCGGGTTTTTGAGGCACACGCGGTGGTGCAGCGCTGCCAGTGGCATAAGCGCGAGGGCGTGCTCAGCCACCTGCCCAAGGGCCGGCAGGGGCGCATCGGGCGGAAACTCCAGGCGGCTTATGATGAGCCCACTTACGAGGGGGCCAAGGGGGCGCTCGGGAGGCTTCGCAAAGAGCTTGAGCTGCTCAACCGCTCGGCGGTGAAGAGCCTGGACGAAGGCCTGGAGGAGGCCTTGACGCTCCATCGCCTGGGGGTCTTTCCCATCTTGGGGAGAAGCTTGAAGACGACGAACTGCTTGGAGTCGATCATGTCGCTCATTGCTCAGCGAACGGACAGGGTGGACCACTGGCGCAACAGCGACTAGAAGCAGCGCTGGGTGGCCACGGCGCTCCTCGACATCGAGCCTCGGCTGAACCGGGTCCAGGGCTACCGGCATCTGCAGGTCTTGAGGGCCGCCATCCGCTCTGCGCTCGGCCTTCGGGCTGACTGCGACGAGCGCGAGGTGGCCTAACATGCACCCAGGGGTCACTCCGGAATTTCAACTAAGAATGGCATTGACTCGGAAATGGGATTGACAGGTCCGGTAGAGAAGGGTCTAATTGAGTTAAGTAGCAACGAGGGGTCGGTACAGGGCTGTCCGGATTTGATATGGGAAATTCCGGCTTAACACGTTGGTTTGAAAAGGGGCACTTTCTAATGGCGGTCGAAAAATTCATGTTAAGGCCGCGTTGATCGGTGTGGGCACTGCGGTCATCCTGGGCGTTGCGTCGGTCAACGCCGCAGAGATCGACGAGTTGAAGGCGCAGATTGAAGCTCTTCGTGAACGGCTGGCTCGGCTTGAGGTCTCGCAAAAGCCGGCAGATATGAAGATGAAATCAGCCGCATCGGCGAAGGCTGTGGTCGCCGGGAAGAGCCCCGGTTCCTGGAAGGTGCCGGGGTCCGACACCTCGATCTCTTTTGGTGGCTATGTCAAAGTCGATACGATCTACGATACCCGCAACAATCTCGGCCCTGTCCTTGCTGTCGGTAAAATTGAGCTTGATGGCGCCAAATCCGACAGCAAGGACGGGAGTTTCACTTTACACGCCAGGTAGTCGCGCCTCCGGTTCGACAGCCATACGGCCACGACATGGGGGCCTCTGACCACGCGGATCGAAACCGATTTCTTCGGTGGCGGCAATGTCCTCAGGCTGCGCCACGCCTATGGCACGGTCGGCGGAGTGCTCGCGGGGCAGGCCTGGTCGATTCTCATGGAAGAAGACACGTTCGCCTCGACGGTGGATTTCGAGGGACCGGTAGGGATGCTCATCTCTCGCAAGCCCCAGTTCCGGTATACCCAAAGCTTGGGGAAGAATCTCACCGGCCAGATCGCGGTCGAGACACCCAGCAGTACGATCCTGCAGGCGAAATTGAAAGTCGATGACGATAGTGTTCAAACGTCGGACTCGGGTGACCGGATGCCGAATTTCTTGGCGGCTTTGCGATACCGGCCTGGCTGGGGCGCTGTCAATTTGAGCGGCGTGCTGCGCGAGGTCAGTACCGCGGACGAAAGCCTGGTCGTCTACGGATTCCATGCAGGCGCGCATGTCAACGTAGCCGAAGGCACCAGGCTGATGGCGACGATCAACATAGGTAGCGGCATAGCGGGCTACATGGTCGGTGGCGGAGCCATCGCGACCTTGAAGGACAGCAGGCTTGAGGGCCAGGCCATGATGGGCGGGTTCGTCGGCATCATGCATAGGTGGACCGACAGCTTGCGCTCGGGCCTCCATTACGGATGGGTCAACCACGACACCAATAACGGGTTGGCCGCCAAGGCTGCGGCAACGGAAAACGCGGAGTTGCGGTCGTTGCACGCCAACGTCTTCTGGAACCCGGTACCGCGGCTCACCGTCGGACTGGAGTTCATGCACGGCTGGCGCGAGGCCAACCCCCAGGTCGATGGCAAGGTGGTCGACCCGACCAAGGCGACGGACGGCCAAGCCTCGCACATCCAGCTCGGCATGAAGTATGACTTCTAGACGGCTGTGTATAGGTTCAGCTAGATGTGAGACATCTCCTTGGTTAGGGAGTAGAGTGCCAGGGGCCACGAGAGAGGAGGTCCCTGGATGCAAGTGTTTGGGTGGCCCCGTAGCCTCCTGCGCGCAGGAGGCTACGGGGCGGTGGAGTTGTCCCCCGAGGGCCGGGCTCGTCTTCGCGCCCTGAGCCTTTGGCGGGAGAGCGGGAATGCGAAATTGGTTTGCAGCACATTTGGGGTGAGCCGGGCCACGCTGTACCGCTGGCGGAAGCGGTTTGACCCCCGAGACCTGCCGACCCTGCAGGAGCGCACGCGCCGGCCGCGCCGGGTGAGGCAGCCCACGTGGTCGCCAGAGCTGGTGAAGGCGGTCTTGCAGCTTCGGGAGCAGTACCCCCGGTGGGGAAAGGCCAAGCTGGCGGTCCTGCTTCGACGCGAGGGGTTGGTGACCTCGGTCTCGACGGTGGGCCGCATCCTGGCCGATCTCAAGCGCCGGCGACTGCTGGTCGAGCCGAGGGGCAAGGTGGTGAGCGCGAAGCGGCGTCGGGCGCGGCGGCCTTACGCCACGCGCAAGCCCAAGGGCTATGTGCCCGGCCTTCCCGGAGACCTGGTCCAGGTGGACACCCTCGAGCTTTCCCCCCTTGCCGGGGTGAGGTTGAAGCAATTCACCGCCCGGGACATGGTCTCGCGCTGGGACGTGATGGAGGTCTTCTCGTGCGCCACGGCCCTTTGCGCCCGGCGGTTTTTGGACACCCTTCAGGCGCGCGCTCCGTTCCCGCTGCGGGCGATTCAGGTGGACGGGGGCTCGGAGTTCCGGGCGGTGTTCGAGGCGCGTGCGCGGAGCGGGAGATTTTGCTCTTTGAGCTGCCGCCCCGCTCGCCCAAGCTCAACGGCCGTGTGGAGCGAGCCAACAGGACCCATACGGAGGAGTTCTACGAGGTGTACGAACTCCCCTGGACGGTGGCCTCGCTCAACGTCCGCCTTCGCGAGTGGGAGCAAGTCTATAACCACATTCGACCCCACTGGGCCCTGGACTACCTGACGCCCGCCCAGGTTCTGGAGACATTCAAAAAAACGGCCCCGGTGTCTCATATGTCTTGAACCCATACACGGGGTCGAACTTTTTTTATGTTAGGGTGAAGGAGCAACAGTCCGACAGGGGTAACCATTCAACCGTGGGGTGATAGAGCGGACTACAGCATCGGCTGGGTCTAGCTTGACGGCAGGTGCACAGACATGATGACCAAGTTGAGAATCTTGGCCGTATACCGCAACCGCTTGATTCTCCTGCCGCCATCGAATTGCGAAAGCACTGGGTCGGGGCGACCACGTTCGGACAGGACAACGGACCGCTGCTGGCCCCGGTGCCATCATCACCCCACGACTGAATGCTTACCGACAGGGGTAACCGTTCAGTCGTGGGGTGATAGAGCGGACTACAGCATCGTCTGGGTCTAGCTTGACGGCGGGTGCACGGACATGATGACCATGTTGAGAATTTTGGCCGTGTACCGCAACCGCTTGATTCTCCTGCCGCCATCGAATTGCGAAAGCACTGGGTCGGGGCGACCACGTTCGGACAAGACAACGGACCGCTGCTGGCCCCGGCGCCATCATCACCCCACGAGCGAACGGTTACCGACAGGGGCTCGCCTGGATGCGCGGGCATTTTAACAAATCCGCTTTCATTTTGATTACGGTCTACGCAAGGCGAGTTCTAAGCAAGAGCAGTAATAATGTGTATTATCCAATAATATCAATATGATAGTGATATTTCACGGCTGATGAGAATGGATTTATTTACTTAAAGAGCAACAAAATCTTCTCGCGATTTTTTGAAACCCAGAAGGACAAGTAAAAGGCCAACACGGAAGTCGTCGCCACAAGAGCGGCCCCGGCCAAGGGGAGCGGGATGTCCCGGAGACCGGCCTTGCTGAAAATGTCGCGCAGGGCGAAGCAAAGCGCCGCCCCCAATGGAAGCAGGATCGTCCATCTCGCCCACCCTTCGCCCGAAATCCGGGAGGCGTTCAACGCCGCCACGCCGAGCACAACCGCGACGGCGCCGGTGATGATGCCCGGCGAGGGGCGCTCTCCCAGGAAGATCACGGCTATGCTCACCGCGAACAGGGGCATCGCGCCCACGAGGGCGGCCGAACGCGCCAAGCCCATGCGCGCGATCCCACCGTACAGGAGCATTCTGGCCAAACTGGGCGCGAATAATCCCGCCAGGATGAAAGGCCACGCGGCGAGCGACGCGAGGGGACGGATCGGAGAGAACAAGAGGGCCAACACCCATAACCCCAGGGCGTTGACCACGACGTTGACCGCGACGGCCGACGAGGGGTTGGACCGGCCCAGGCCGAGCCTGACCAGAAAGTGGGACAGGGCGTAGCATAGGCCCGCCCCAAGCCCGAGGATGGCCGCGAGCGGCATGTCAAGAAACCTGAACAGGTTCGGGAGGCGACATTCGGGCGGCCCGGTCCAGGGCTATTTCCTGACGCCGAGAAGGATGTAGTTGGCGCGGTCCGGTCTCGACGATCCCGCGGGCCGCACGCCGGCCGCCCGAAAAAAGGTCTTTATCTTCGCTTGCCCGATTCGCTCGGAGAGCGGCGGGCCGATCTCGGTCTTCACCACAGCCCACTCGTAGACCGCCAGAACCCCCCCGGGCCGCAGGACCCGGGCCGCCTCGGCCAGAAGACGCGGGGGATCGTCCACTTCGTGCAGGACGTAGTTCATCATGCAGAAATCCACGCACGCCGGGGCGAACGGAACCTGGTACGTCCTGGATCTCTTGAATGTGATGTTCGCGCAGCCGCCGGCCGATGCCCTCTGCCTCGCCGCCGCCAGCATTCTGGGGGAGATGTCGCAGGCGTAGACCCGGGCCGCCGCTCCGGTGATCCGGGCCGCCGGGAGCGTCCAAAACCCGGGACCGCACCCGATGTCCGCCACGTCCATTCCCCTCCGGAGGCCCATCATTCTCAGCGTCTTGAAGGGCGGACACCGCCTGAAGCGCTGGGGCCTGACGAGGCGGGCCAGTTCTTCGGGGGGAAATATCCAGGACATATGCTGTTTAACCTCGTCCTATTCTCCGAGTTAGGAAATCACGTTTCGCAGAGTGTCTGCGAAGCGTCCTGGTACTTCGGCTTGGGGCGCAAAGTAGAAATAGACCACAGACGAAAATTGAGGATTTGCGGACACTCAGTTTTATGCTCTGGGCGACAACCGCGCTGACAACCACTCATGCGTCGTCGCCTTGTCCTTGAGTTGTTCCGCGTTCACGTTGAACGTCAGATATTTTCCGCTCCGCGTGCCGAACGAAACCCCCTCGCCATTCAGGTGGTCGACCGCTTCCTGGAAGTTGTCCTCTCCATGCTTCACTTCAATAAACGCGCGGTTGCTCTTCCGCTTGGTAACCCAAACCCGAGCAACGTCGCCGACGGAAAGCGAAATGTAGGTCTCGAAATACTTCGTTGGAACTTCTCCGTAGAACTTCTCTAGCAAGGCCTTGTACCACTTCGCGCATTCCAATGTTCCCGAGGATTTGTCGACCCAATGTTTCTCATCGTAGGTCCGTTCTGGAGTCTCTGCTTCCTCCGGTTCTTCGTATGAATCGATAACCTTATTGAAATGGAGTCCTTTGGTTTCACCGACCTGCATAACAATCGCCTGGATTCCGATAATTGGGACCGCCAAGCTCAGCAGGTGTACGACATTGAAGAACCGGTTTGTTATCCTCTCCGCGACCAAAACAGCCGTGTGGCTCCGTTTTGGCCACCTTCGTTTCTCATTGTCCCAGTATTCGATCGTCCTGATGATATGCGATTCGTCCGTGGCACCAAGCTGTAGTTCAACCTCGAACATCGCATCACCTTCGGGTTTCTTGAGGAGCAGGTCCAGTCGACCTCCTTGAGACTGCGTCTTCTCCCTCATTACTGCCTGCAGATCGCCCAACCCCAGGATGGCAGGATCTTCGAAAATCCTGTCCCGGAGCCAGTATTCGTCGTGGCCACACTCGCGGATGGTCAGAACCTTTGCCGTCGCGATCTCCTCCATGCTCGATATCCTCGCTAACGATGCGGCTGAGAGGTGCGAGTGAAGTGAGCACCCTTCTCCAGCCCGTTGTTCTGGACGGTTTTTATATAGGGGATTATAAAAGACATGACCCTTTTATTACCCACAGCAGACGGAAAACGCCCAAATGGCAAAGCGATTCTTCGCTTTGCTTAGAATGATATGTCAAATATACCGTGCTCCCCCTAATAATGCCAGCATTAGAGTCGAAAGAGTATCCTGTTTATGAACAGGATATCATGGCGTCGCCTTTTATACTTTCGGCCATTAGCATCGTCGCAGAGTAAAGCCGCATATGATCATGGAGGGCTCTCGCGAAATCCGCCGGCAGACTTGGGATTGGCATTCTGATGGTCTGATTCACTGGTGCTCCCCCGGATATCATGTGAGCCATATAACTATTGATTATGTGGTTCCAGATAAAGCTCATTTCTCGCCTTGCCCCTGCATGACACGCGAAGGACAACTGGATCTAACGCTTCGCATCATAAAGGGTGACCTGTATTCGCGACGCCTTGTGGCGTCCTATATCGTTTGCGCATAACACGCACCTCCTGCTTTTCAGAGCGGGTCGGTGGGGTTTCGAACACCCGTGCCTCCGCTATTGAAGATGTGCGTATAGGTCATGGTGGTCTTGACGCCTTTCTGTCTCATGAGTTCCTAAACAGTCCAGATGTCATAGCCGTCCTCCTGCTAGGAGAATGCTGGAACTTTTAGTCCGCGACGACCCGGACGGCGCAGTACTTGAACTCGGGGATCTTCCCGTAAGGGTCCAGGGCGTCGATGGTCAGGAGGTTCGCCGCGGCCTCTTCGAAGTGGAAGGGGATGAACACCGAGCCCCGGGGCGTGTGGTCCGTTCCGACGGCCTTGAGGCGGATCTCTCCGCGCCGGGAGGAAACGCGGACGAACCCGCCGTCTTTGGCCCCCCTCCCCCCCCCCCACACGGCCTCCAGGTCGTCCGGGTGCATCTCGACCAGGGCCTCGGGCTGGATGCCGTCCAGGGCCTTCGAGCGCCGAGTCATGACGCCGGTGTGCCAGTGCTCGAGCATGCGGCCCGTGTTGAGGACGAAGGGGTATTCCTCGTCTTCGACCTCGAAGGCCGGCTTCCACTCGCAGGCCACGAGCTTGCCCCGCCCGCTGGGGAACGTGTCCTCGAACAGAATGCTCGTCCCCGGGTGGTTCTCATCCGGGCAGGGCCAGTTGATCCCGCCTTCCCGCTCTAGGCGGTCGTACGTGATGCCCGCCACCGTGGGCGTGACGGTCCGAATCTCTTTGAAGATGTCCTCGACCGTGCCGTACTTCATGGGATACCCCATCCGGGTCCCCATTTCCGCCACGACCTCCCAGTCCGTCCGGGCCTCTCCGGGCGGCTCCAGGGCCTTCCGGCCGAGCTGCACCCGGCGGTCGGTGTTCGTGTACGTCCCCGTCTTTTCCGGAAACGCCGTGGCCGGGAGGACGATGTCCGCGTAGCGGGCCGTCTGGGTCAGGAAGATGTCCTGGACGACCAGGAACTCCATGGCCGCGAGGGCCTTTCTGACCTTGTTGGTGTTGGGGTCGGAGAGGAAGGGATTCTCGCCCATGATGTACATCCCCTTGATCTGTCCTTCGAGCGCCCCGTGCATGATCTCCACGACCGTCAGCCCCGGCTGGTCGCTCAGCGGGACCCCCCACGCCTTCTCGAACTTGGCCTTCACCTCGGGGCTTTTGACCGACTGGTAGTCCGTATAGACAATCGGAATGAGACCGACGTCCGAGGCCCCCTGGACATTGTTCTGTCCCCGGAGGGGATGAAGGCCCGTCCCCGGGCGGCCGATGTTTCCGGTCACGAGCGCCAGGTTCACCAGGCAGCGCGCGTTGTCCGTCCCGGTGGTGTGCTGGCTGATTCCCATCCCCCAGAAGGTGATGGCCCGCACGGCCGAGCCGTACACGCGGGCGACCTCCTCGATGAGCCCGGCCTTGACGCCGGTGATCTTCTCGACGCGCTCGGGGGGGTAAGCCGCCACGGTCCGGCGGAGCGTCTCGACGCCTTCGGTCCGCCGGGCGATGAACGCCTCGTCCTCGAGCCCGTCCCGGAAGATGACATGGAGCATCCCGTTGAAAAAGGCCACGTCCGTGCCCGGTTTGAAGCCGACGTAAAGGTCGGCGCAGCGTGCGAGGGAGACCTTTCGCGGGTCGGTGACGATGAGCTTCATGCCCGCCTCGTGCGCCCCTTTCATGAACGTCGCGGCCACGGGGTGATTCGCCTCGGTGTTGGAGCCGGCCACCAGGGCCACATCGGCCAGGGCGACGTCGGCGAACACGTTCGACACCGCGCTGCTTCCGATCTGTTCCATCATCGCGGCCACCGATGAGGCGTGACAGAGCCGGGTGCAGTGGTCCACGTTGTTCGTGCCGAAAACGGCCCGGACCAATTTCTGAAAGAGGTAGTTGTCCTCGTTCGAGCACTTTGCCGAGCCGAACCCGGCCAGGGCGGAGGGGCCGTGCGCGTCCCGGATGGCCGCGAGCGCGCCGGCCGCCTTTTCCATGGCCTCGTCCCAGGAGGCCTCCCGAAAGGCGTCCATCGGGTCGTCCAGCGCGCCGGGGTCCTTGGGAACCCCTTCCTTGCGGATGAGCGGGACGGTCAGGCGGTCTTTGTGGTGCGCGTAATCGTAACCGTACCGGCCCTTGACGCAGAGCCGGCCGTGGTTGACCGGGCTTTCCCGGCCGGTGACGCCGACGATTCGGTTGTCCTCGACGTGATAGGTGATCGAGCAGCCGACGCCGCAATAGGGACAAAGCGAGTCCACCGCCCGGGCGGTCTCCGTCCGCTCCGCCACCAGCGGTTTCTCGCTCAAGGCCCCGGTCGGACAGGCCGCCACGCATTCGCCGCACGCCACGCACGTGGACGCTCCCATGGGCAGGTCGAAATCAAAGCCGATCTTGGCGAGGAACCCTTTCCCGCTTCGGCCGATGACGTCGTTGGACTGGAGGTCGGCACAGGCGCGGATGCAGCGGTCGCACAGGATGCAGGCGCTGTGGTCGACGTCGATCACCTTGGAGGAAACGTCGTGGCCGTTCGCCCGGGCCTTGGGTGCGAGCCGCGACTCCGTCACGCCCAGGCGCTCGGCCAGGACCTCGAGCTCGCAGTCGCGGGTCTTGCGGTGTCTTTCGCAGGGCGCCGGGTGATCCGCCATGAGGAGCTCGACGAGCATCCGCCGGGCGTTCTTCACCCGATCGGAATTCGTCCGGACGGTCATCCCGGCCTCGGCCTCCCGGCAGCAGGAGGCCGCCAGGACGCGCGCGCCCTCCACCTCGACGACGCAGACCCGGCAGACGCCCACCGGGCTCAGGCCGGATTGGTGGCACAGGGTCGGGATCTCTCTCTCCCGCCCTCCCACTCCCCCTCCCCCCCCCTCGCCGGACCGGGCGGCGTTGTAGATCGTCGTCCCTTCGGGGACGGTGACATCCTGACCGTCGATGTTCAGCGTGAGGGTCTTGACGGCTTCCGCGGCGCCCATTTCCACGTTCCTCTCAACAGGTCATGCGCTCAGGGATGGTTTTGTCCCGCGCTGACGGGTGGATGAACACTCCCTATGATCTTCCCTCAATCCGGGAAGCCGCCTCATCCGGGAAGTGGCGGATAACGGAGAGGATCGGGTTCGGCGCGGCTTGTCCCAATCCGCAGATCGACGTTTCCATCATCGCGTCCGACAACTCCCGGATCAGGGCGGCGGCCTCTGGTCTCCCCCGGCCGGTCAGGGCGTCCTGGAGGAGATCGACGATCTTCTCCGTCCCCATCCGGCAGGGCACGCACTTGCCGCACGACTCGTTCCGGAAAAACCGCATGGCGTTGAAGGCAAGATCGAGCATGTCCCGCCCTTCGGCGATCGCCACGACCGCCCCGGACCCGAGCATCGAGCCGGCGTCGGTCAGGGGTTTGAAGTCCAGGGGGATATCGGCCATCGACGCTGGGAGAAACCCGGAGGAGGTCCCCCCGGGCATGAAGGCCTTGAGCCGATTGCCGCCGGACACCCCGCCGCCGTGTTCCTCGATGAGCCGCCGGACCGGGGTCCCCAGGGGGACTTCGTATACGCCGGGGCGGTTCACGTCCCCCGAGAGGGCCAGGAACTTGAGACCCGCCGCGTCTCCCTCTCCCCCCGCGATGAACCAATCGGGCCCGTTGAGGCAAATCGAGGGCGCGTGGGCGAAGGTTTCCACGTTGTTGATGAGCGTCGGTTTCCCCCAAAGACCCACGTGGCCCGGGAACGGGGGCTTGTTCCGGGGCTCGGCGCGCTTGCCCTCCAGGGCTTCGAGCAGCGCCGTTTCCTCTCCACAGATGTAGCCGCCCGGGCTGAGGAAGATCTCGATTTCAAAGGCGCGGCCGGACCCCGGGATGTCGGGACCCAGCAGGCCAAGGCTTCGGGCTTCGTCCAACTCGCGCTCGAGGCCGGGGACCACATGGTCGTATTCATGCCGCAGGTAGAGGATCCCCCGTTCGGCGCCGACGGCCAACCCCCCCAGGACCATCCCCTCGATAACGAGGTGGGGGAGAGTTTCCAGGATGACCCGGTCCTTGAATGTTCCGGGCTCGCTCTCGTCGGCGTTGCAGACGACGTACTTGGGGGCGCCTTCAGCCTTGCGGACGATCTCCCACTTGAGCCCCGCCGGAAAGCCCGCCCCGCCCATCCCCCGGAGGCCGGCGGTTTTGAGTCTCTCGATGACGGATTCGGGCCCTTCCGGCAGAGCCCTCCGCAGGGCTTCGTACTTGGGGGTTTCGCGATAGGGGTCGATCTTCCACGGGCCGCCGGGGACGGCCGGCGCTTTGCCGCCCAAACCTTCTCCCGCGAGGGCCGACCGAATCAGGCCGGAGACCTCCCCGGCCGGGATGTCGTCGTAGATGTGATCATTGACGGCGATTGCGCACGGCCGGTCGCAGCGGCCCAGGCAAGACACCCCGCACACCCGGACCTTCTCCCGGTCCCCGCCGGGGATGGCGGCCTCAACGTCTTCTTTCAGCGACCCGGCGTCCCGGAGGTGGCAGGCCAGGTCGACGCAGATGTCCACGCGGACGGGCGGCGGGGGCGCCAGATGAAAGTGGGGGTAGAAAGAGGCGACGCCCTGAATCTCGTAAAGCGGGACGCGGGTCCGTGCGGACAGCGCGCGGAGCTCGTCCTCCGGCAGGTAGTCGCGCCGCTCCTGAATGGCCTTGAGGTCCTCGATGAGCATATCGTCTTTCGGCTGCGCGATGGGGGCGGACCCCGGCGGTCGGTCGCACGCAATCCCCCGCCGGGAAATGGAGACTGCCTCTGACATCATAACTCAAACCAGGTCGTTGCCCGAGTATCTCCGATAATATCATGCCCATCGCTTAAAATATAAAGAAAGGCGGCGCGTGGACGCGGGGGGCGCATGACCCCGCGCCCCCACGACCGAATAACCGGCGCATAATTTTGACGCATTAAGACGGATCTCTGACACAAGGAGTCGTTTCCAGGTGGAAACAAAGGGAAATTCGCCTCTTGGATTTGGGAATATGAATTGCAGGAAATCCGTTCTGGAAGGCGATGCGCGCGGGGCCGCTTGACAGGCGGCGGGCTGGTGGCTAGGTTGTCCTCAGCGGCGAGGTGAGACCGCCTTTTCGAAGCCGGGATTTTTGATTGATGCTTGCGGGTTATTTTCCGATATTCGCGATGCTGGTCGTCGTGGCGGGATTCGCGGCCTTGAACCTGCTGGTCTCCTCCCTGTTGGGGCGGCGGCGGCGAAGCGTCGTAAAAGACAGCCCCTACGAATGCGGCGTCGAGGCCGTCGGGGACGCCCGGGTCCGGTTCTCCGTCAAGTTCTACATGGTGTCGGTGCTCTTCATCCTGTTCGACATCGAGACGGTGTTCATGTACCCTTGGGCGGTTGTTTTTCGCGAGCTCAAGGTGTTCGGGTTCATCGAGATGGCCGTTTTCATCGGGATTCTCGGCCTGAGCTTGGTGTACGTCTGGCGGCGCGGCGCCCTGGACTGGAAATAGCGCATGGGACTGGAAGAACAACTGAAGGACAACGTCGTCCTGGCCCGCCTCGAGGACCTGGTCAACTGGGCGAGAAAGAACTCGCTTTGGCCCGCCCTGTTCGGGTTGGCCTGTTGCGCGATCGAGATGATGGCGACGTCGGCCTCCCGATTCGACCTGGCCCGGTTCGGGGCGGAGGTCTTTCGGGGATCTCCCCGGCAGGCGGACGTGATGATCGTCGCGGGCCGTGTGTCCCAAAAGATGGCCCCGGTGGTCAAGCGGATTTACGATCAGATGCCCGAGCCCAAATGGGTGATCTCCATGGGCGCCTGCGCATCGACGGGCGGCGTCTTCAACAACTACGCGCTCGTCCAGGGCGTAGACCGAATCATTCCCGTGGACGTCTACGTCCCGGGTTGCCCTCCAAGGCCTGAAACCCTCATCGATTCCATCATGAAGCTTCAGGCCAAGATCGAGAACGAATCCCTGAAAGAGAAGGCCTGATAACGGAACACCCGAAAGGCGCCTGCGCCGGTTATTGGGATAACGCCGTGTGATGGCATGGATAAGTTTCCGGGGATAGTTCCGGATCTTGGCTTGTGACGAATTTCACATGAAAAGCGCGAATTGAAAATGCCCGAATCCGAGAATCCCGAGAAACGGGCGGCGGACACCGAAGCGGACGACGCCGGGCCGGAGACGGACCCGCCAGCCGCCGCGATGTCCAAGGCAACGGTGGACCTCCTGCGGAGCCGGTTCGGTGACGCGGTCCTGGACGTGACACACTTCCGGGACGAGACCACCGTCGAGGTGGAATCCGGACGGGTCGCCGAGATCTGCCGGTTCCTGCGAGACCACTCCGAGCTGCGGTACAACTTTCTGGCCGACCTCTGCGGCCTGGATCGCCTGACCCTGGATGTAGACGGCCCCCGGTTCGCCGTGGTCTATCACCTCCAGTCCATCCCCCTCAACCGCCGGCTCCGCCTGAGGGCCTGCGTGGATTCGGAACCGCCCGCCCTGGACTCGGTGGTCTCCGTGTGGAGTGTGGCGAACTGGCACGAGCGGGAGGCCTTCGACCTGGTGGGCATCCGGTTTAACGGCCACCCGAACCTCGAGCGCATTCTGACGCCCGAGGGTTTCGAGGGCCACCCGCACCGGAAGGACTTCGCCGTGGGGGATGAGCCGGTCCAATTCACCGGGGGCCAGGAATACGGCCGCCACGACCACCGGACCACCATCGAGAGAGATGTGGACGCGCACCGACGGCCGGATGACTCCGGCCCTGATCCGGGGTCCGACCCATCGAAGGAATCCACCGATGGCTGAGATCCTCGACGACATCGGGGCGCCCTGGAGCGGGACGAAGATCGAGGACGGGTCCGGACTCCACACCCAGACCATGACCCTCAACATGGGCCCCCAGCACCCGAGCACGCATGGGGTCTTGCGCCTGGTTCTCGAGCTCAACGGCGAGACCGTTCTCAAGGCCGTGGCCGACATCGGCTATCTCCACACCGGGATGGAGAAGACGATGGAGGAGAAGACATACACCCAGGCCATCACCATCACCGACCGGATGGATTACCTGGCCCCCCTGTCCAACAACCTGGCCTATGTCCTGCCGGTGGAGAAGCTCCTGGGGCTGGAAATCCCCCCCCGGGCCCAGTGCGCCCGCGTGATCCTGGCCGAGCTCACCCGCATCAACAGCCACCTCGTCTGGCTGGCGACCCACGCCCTCGATTTGGGCGCCATGACGGTCTTTCTGTATTGTTTCCGGGAGCGGGAGCAGGTGCTTCGGCTCTTCGAGCGGGTTTCCGGCGTGCGGATGATGACGAGCTATTTCCGTGTCGGCGGGCTCGCCCGGCCGCTCTATCCGGAGTTCGAAGAAGAGGTCCGGGTGTTCATCGACGCCTTTCCGGACCGGGTGGATGAATACGAGACCCTCCTGACGGAGAACCCCATTTTCAAGAAGCGGACCGTGGGCGTGGGCCTGTTCACCGCCGATGAGGCCATCGACCTGGGGTTGAGCGGTCCCAACTTAAGGGCGTGCGGCGTGGCCCACGATCTGAGGAAGGCCCAGCCCTACTCCGGCTACGAGCGGTTCGAGTTCGATATCCCGACCCGGGAGGGCGGCGATGTGTACGACCGGTATCGGGTCCGCATGGCCGAGATGCGCGAGAGCGCGAAGATCGTCCGTCAGGGCCTGGATCGCCTCCCGGACGGACCCGTCCTGGCGGACGCCCCGAAGGTGGTCCCCCCGCCGAAAGAGCGGCTGCATGATGACATGGAGGCCCTGATTCACCACTTCTTGATCTTCACGCACGGTTTCGACGTGCCCAAGGGTGAGGCCTATGTCCCCATCGAGGGGCCGCGCGGAGAGGTGGGCTTCTACATCGTGAGCGACGGCGGACCGAAACCTTACAAGGCCAAGCTGCGCCCGCCTTCGTTCGTCAACGTGCAGGCGCTGGAGAAGGCGATCGTCGGAAAGATGATGGCGGACGTGGTGGCCATCATCGCGAGCATGGACTTCATCCTCGGGGAGGTGGACCGGTGAACGAGACCCCAAGGACGGCCCTGGCGTTCTCCGACGGGGCCATGACCGAATTCGAGCGCCTCTGCGCCCAGTATCCCCTCCGGCGGTCCGCCCTGATTCCCACCCTGCGGCTTGCCCAGGAGGAGTTCGGATATCTGTCGCCGGGGGCCATCCAATACGTGGCGGATCTCCTGGAGCTGTCGGCGATGGACGTCCTGAGCGTGACCAGCTTCTACGAGATGCTCCACACCAAGCCGGTGGGAAAACGGCATCTGTGGGTCTGCCAGAACCTGCTCTGTTACATGGCCGGGGCGGAGGACGTCATCCGGGGCCTGGAAAGAAAGCTCGGCATCCGGGTCGGCCAGGTCACGCCGGACGGCCGGTTCTCCCTGGGCCGGGCGGAATGCCTGGGGGCCTGCGACCATGCTCCCATGATGTGGTGCGACGACAACCTCCACGTGGACCTGACTCCGGAGAAACTGGACGCGCTGATCGACGGGTGGAACCGTGAGATGGACGGCGGCGAGGGCGGCCCGGACCCGGCCGAAGAGACGATCCCGGCGGATGAGACGGAGGCGTCGGCATGAGCGTCGAGATCCTGCCCATCGTCACGAAGAACGTAGGCAAAGAGGGAAGCCACACCCTGGAAGGCGCCCTGGCAGGCGGGATCTATCAGGGCATCCAGCGGATCCTGGATGAGAAGCCCGACCCCGCCGAGGTGATCGAGACGGTGAAGGCCTCGGGTCTCCGGGGGCGCGGCGGGGCGGGCTTCCCGACCGGCGTCAAATGGGGCTTTGTCCCCAAAGACCACGCCGGGCCGAAGTACCTCTGCGTGAACGGGGACGAGAGCGAGCCGGGGACCTTCAAAGACCGATTGCTCATGGAAGAGGATCCCCACCGCCTCGTCGAGGGCATCCTGATCGCCTGCTACGCCGTCGGCATCCAGACCGCGTATCTTTATGTCCGCGGGGAATTCGGCCGGGCCTACCGGCGTTTGCGGGCCGCGGTGGACGAGGCCTATGCGGCGGGTCGCCTGGGCCGGGACATCCTCGGCTCGGGATTCGACTGCGAGGTTCATCTCCACCGGGGCGCGGGGGCCTACATCTGCGGAGAAGAAACGGGATTGCTGGAGTCCCTGGAGGGCAAGCGCGGCCAGCCCCGCCCGAAGCCGCCGTTCCCGGCCCTCGAAGGCCTGTACGCCTGCCCGACCGTCGTCAATAACGTGGAGACCCTCTGTTTTGTGCCCGACATCATCACCCGGGGGCCCGAGTGGTTCGCCGGCATCGGGTTCGAGCGGAACGCGGGCACGAGGGTGTTCGCCGTCAGCGGCCACGTCAACAAGCCCGGCTGCTACGAGCTGCCCCTGAACGTGACGTGCCGGGAGCTCATTTATGATCACGCCGGCGGAATCCCGGGCGGGCGGAAGCTGAAGGCCGTTATCCCCGGCGGCGCCTCCGCGCCCATGCTCACGGCGGATGAGATCGACGTGCGGATGGGATTCGACACCCTCGCCGCCATCGGGACCATGGGCGGATCGGGGGCGGTTATCGTCATGGACGAGACGACCGACATCGTCCGGGCCACATACATCCTGATGCGGTTTTTCCATCACGAATCCTGCGGCCAATGCACGCCCTGCCGCGAGGGGACCGGGTGGGCCTACCGGATCCTGGGGCGCATTCTGGACGGGCAGGGAAAACCGGAGGACCTGGATCTCCTCCTGGAGATGGCGGGCAACATCAAGGGCGGCCGTTGCCTCTGCCCCCTCGGGGACGCCGCCTGCGGGCCGCTCGAGAGCGGGATCCGGAAGTTCCCGAAAGAGTTCGAGGCTTACGTCCGGCGCGCGCCGACGCTTGTGTAGAAGAAAGGCGCGGGCAGGCAAGCCACCGCCCCTTTTCGAAATCAAGAGGTAGGGAATTCATGCCGACCGTCACCATCGATGGAAAAACGATCACCGTCAAGCGCGGCTCGACCATCATCCAGGCGGCCGACGCGCTGGGGATCTACATCCCCCGGTTCTGCTACCATCCGAAGCTGTCCGTTGTGGCGCAATGCCGGCAGTGCATGGTGGAGATCCAGCAGCCGGCCCCGCCTCCGGGGGCCGCGCCGAGACCTTTCACTGCCTGCTCGACGCCCGTGGCCGACGGGATGGTCGTCTCGACCACCTCCGAAGTCGCCGTCCAGGCCCAGAAGGGCGTCGTCGAGTTCCTTCTCCTCAACCACCCACTGGACTGCCCCATCTGCGACCAGGGGGGGGAATGCCCCCTCCAGGACATCACGATGGCCTTCGGCAAGTCGATCACCCGCAGCGAGTTCGTCCGGCGCACCTACCCCAAGCTGGAGATCAGCGCGTACATCGAGCCCGAGATGAACCGGTGCGTCCATTGCACGCGCTGCATCCGGTTCAGCGAGGAGATCGACGGGGCGAGCGAATTTGGTTTCGTGGATCGGGGCGACCGGACGATGGTGGACACCTACCACGGTCTAGACGTCTCCGTGAAATCCACCGTCTCCGGGAACGTGATCGACCTTTGTCCGGTGGGCGCGTTGACCAATAAACCCTATCGGTTCAAGGCGCGCGTTTGGGAGATGGAGGAGATGGAGGTCCCCTGCCTGCTCTGCCCGGTTCAGTGCTCGAGCACGGTCTGGACCCGGGAGAACGACATCAGACGCGTGACGGCGGGCCACAACGAGGCCGTCAACGAGACCTGGATCTGCGACGCCGGCCGCTGGGGCATGGAGTTCGTCGGAAGCCCGAACCGGCTGCGATCCCCGGCGGCGGGCCGCGCGCGGGCCCGGACCGAGAAGACCTGGGAGGAGACTCTGACCCGGACCGTCGAGACCCTCCGAAGCGTCCGGGACGAAAACGGCCCGGCGGCCGTCGCGGGCATCGGGGGCGCGCGGTCCACCAATGAGGCCGCCTACCTGTTCCAGAAGATGCTCCGCGGGGTCCTGGGCACGAACCACGTCGATGCGCGCACCCAGCCCCTGGATCTGGCCGCCACCGACGCCTACATTCGGGCGCGCGGATATCCGGGGTTGAGCCTGGGCTTCGAGGACCTGGAAAAATCACCGGCGGCCTTCGTGTTGGGGGCCGACCTGTTCTATGAGCACCCCATCCTGGCGCTCCGGCTGCGGAAGGCCGTCCAGGCGGGCGGGAAACTGGTTTTGGCCCATCCCCGGCGGGTCTCGGTGAATACGCCCGTGGCGGTCCGTCTTCAGTACGCGCCCGGAGCGGAGCGCGCCCTGATGCTCGGGCTTTGGGCGGCGTTGAAGGAGGGGGGCGCGGATCTGTCGCCGCCTCCCGGAGCGGAAGCCCCGCTGGGCGCGTTGGCCGAGACGGCCGGCGTCGGCCCGGACGACCTCCGCCGCGCCGCCGAGATCATCGGAGCGGCCGGAGGCTGCACCCTGCTGATGGGGCCGGGCGTCGGCGACGCCTCGGCCGCGCCGCTGTTCGCCGGACTGGAGTCGGCGCTCCCCGGCGCCCGGGGCGGCTACCTTCACACCGGGCCGAACCTTCAGGGCGCGATGGACATGGGATGTCTTCCCTACGCCTTCCCCGGTTACCTCCCCGTGGGCAGAGACAACGCGCTCTTCGAGGCCGGCGTCCTCCGGTATCCCGACTGGGCGGGGTTGGATGCGCAAGGAATCCTTGCGGCCGTCCGGAAAGGCCGGATCAAGGCCCTCTACCTCATGGGGGCGGATCCGGCTCGGGACTTCCCTGATCCGGAGGCCGTGCGGGCGGCCCTGGACGGCCTGGAGTTTTTGGTGGTTCAGGACAGCCTGCCGAATTTATCGGCGGCGTATGCGGACGTTGTCCTCCCCGCCGGGGCGCCGACGGAAATCGGGGGAACGGTGACGGGCGTCGGCCGTCACGTCCAGGCGCTCGCCGTCGCCGTCCGGCCGAGCGCCGGCGTCCGGCCGGATTGGGAGATCATCGAGGAGATCATGAGCCGGTTCGGCGCGCCGAACCGGATGGACAGCCTGGGCGCCGTTCAGGAGGAGATCGAAAAAGTGATTCCGGCCTATGCTGGCATCGGAAACGGCGGGCCGGAGAAGGGCGGGTTCCGGTGGGCGGCGGAAGCGCTCCCCTCGGAGCGGGCGAAGCCGGGATCTTCCGGCGGGGGCGCGGCCGACGCGGCGGGTGCTTCCCGCGCGGGGGGCCTGCGGCTTCTGACTTCTCCGATGCTCTTTTCGACGGGCGCGATGGCGGCCGAGTCGAAGGCCATTCAGGCCGCCGGCCCGCAGGCGTACGCCGAGATTCATCCCGATGCCGCGGCCGCCCTCGGGGTTTCCGAGGGGGAGGCCGTAAACCTGTCTTCACCGAGGGGGAAAATCTCCGTTACGGTGCGCGTCGACCGGAAAACCCCGCCGGGGGCGGTCTACGTCCCGAGCGGCGCGGGGGATTCCCCTTCGAACGTTCTCTTGTCGGCCGGCGAGCCGGTTCCGGCGGTCACTTTGGAGAAACGGGCGGGATGATCTCCTTTGTGCTGGCGACGGTGGTGAAGATCGTAATCGTCTTCAACATCCTCCTTTTGGTTGTGGCCTACATGACCTATATGGAGCGGAAGCTCATGGGGCGGATTCAGGTCCGCTTGGGCCCGATGCGGGTGGGATTTCACGGCCTGCTTCAGCCCATCGCCGACGGGATCAAGCTCATGTTCAAGGAAGACGTGATCCCCCGCGAGGCCAACCGGTGGGTTTTCGTGGCGGCCCCGATGATGACCCTGATCCCGGCCATCGCCTCGTTCGCCATCATCCCGTTCGGCGACTCGGTGACCGTCCTCGGCGTCTCGGTGGACTTGGTGATCGCCGACGTGAACATCGGGATTTTGTACTTCTTCGCGCTGTCGTCCCTGGGGGTGCTCGGGTTCGTGATGGCGGGGTGGTCGTCCAACAGCAAATATTCCCTGCTGGGGGGGCTTCGGGCCTCGGCGCAGATGATCAGTTACGAACTCACGCTGGGCCTTTCGGTCGTGGGGGTGATCATGCTGACCGGGTCCCTGAGTTTGGTGGACATCGTTGAAGCCCAGGCCAAGGTTCCGTTCATCCTTCTTCAGCCGCTCGGGTTCGCGCTGTTCATGGTCGCGGGGGTCGCGGAGGTCAACCGGTCCCCGTTCGACTTGCCGGAGGCCGAGACCGAGCTGGTGGCCGGATACCACACCGAGTACAGCAGCATGAAGTTCGCCATGTTCTTCATGAGCGAGTATGCGGGAATGATCACGATCTCGGCTCTGGCCTCGACGCTCTTTTTGGGCGGTTGGCAGGGACCGCTGCTGCCGCCCGTTGTCTGGTTCCTCCTCAAGACGTTTTTCTTCCTGTTCGTGTTCATCTGGGTTCGGGCGACGTTTCCCCGGATCCGGTACGATCAGCTCATGGACTTCGGCTGGAAGATCCTTCTCCCGCTGGCCCTCGCCAATATCCTGATCACGGCCGGCGTCCTGGCGTTCTGGGGCTGATGAGCCATACCACCGTGAGGAAAATCCGATGATTACCGAGTTGGGAAAAGGCCTCGCGCTGACGTTCCGGCATTTGTTCAAGAGGCCGATCACCGTCCAATACCCCGAAGAGCGGGTTCCGATGGTGCCGGGCTACCGGGGTCTTCACAAGCTGATGCGATATGAAGACGGCCCCTACGCGGGGATGGAGCGCTGCATTGGCTGCAAACTCTGTCAGGCGGCCTGCCCGGTGGACTGCATTTATATAGAATCGGAGGAAAACACGCCCGACCAACGTGTCTCTCCGGGGGAGCGGTACGCATCGATCTACGAGATCAACGAGCTCCGCTGCATCTATTGCGGAATGTGCGAAGAGGCCTGCCCGGTGGATGCCATCGTCCTGGGCGAGGGTTACGAATTTTGCGACTATGACCGGGAATCCATGCTCTACGGGAAGGAGAGGCTGCTCGTTCCGCCGGTCGAGGGACGACCCGCCGAGCCGGAGCCTCGGGAAGTCACGGTGCCGATCGGCGGCAGGCGGGTCCCAAGCGGCGGAGGGCGGGGATAAGCATGCCGGCGGTCCTGTTCTACATTTTTGCGGTCGCGGCCGTGGGGACGGCGCTGATGGTGATCTCTTCGAGGAACGCCGTCTACAGCGCCCTCTACCTCATCGGGACGTTGTTCAGCCTGGCCTGCATCTTTTTGCTCCTGCACGCGGAATTCATCGCGGCCATCCAGGTGTTGGTTTACGCGGGGGCCATCATGGTCCTGTTTCTGTTCGTCATCATGTTGTTGAACGTGGGGGCCGAGAAGAGGACGCCGATTAAGCTCAAGGGCCAGAAGGTCGCGGGCTTGCTGATGGCCCTGGGTCTCCTCGTCTTCCTCTTCGTCCGGACGCGCGGGATTCCGCAGCCGGCGCCTGTCGGCCCGTTTTCGCCGGAGCGGTTGGCCGAGGTGGGGAACGTCAAAGCGATCGGCCGGCTCCTGTTCACCGATTACCTGCTGCCCTTCGAGATTACGTCGATCCTGCTGTTCGTGGCCATCATCGGAGCGGTGGTCCTGGCGAGGCGGAGCGAATGAGCCGACATCTTTGTGAGAAACGCGGCGTCACCGCGGAGAGGAAGTGATTTGGTTCCGCTGTCGCACTATCTGATTCTCAGCGCCGTCCTGTTCACCCTGGGCGTCATCGGTGTGCTTTTGCGCCGAAACGTCATCGTAATCTTCATGTCCATCGAGTTGATGCTGAACGCCGCGAACCTGACGCTCGTCGCGTTTTCGCGGTTCCTTCAAACGTTGGATGGGCAGATTCTGGTCTTCTTCGTCATGACGGTGGCCGCGGCCGAGGCGGCTGTGGGACTCGTCATCATCATTTCGATCTATCGCCACAAGCAGTCCGTGGACGTGGACGAAGTCAACCTGCTCAGAATGTAAAGCCATGCTCGAAAATCTCTGGTGGATTCTTCTGTTTCCCGCCGTGGGGGCGGTGATGAACGGCGTGTTCGGCCGGTGGACGGGAGCGCGCAACGCCGGTCTCATCGCCTGCGCCGCGGTCGGCCTGAGCTTCGCCGCGTCCGTCTGGGCGTTCATCTCGCTCCTCGGCCTGGAGGTTTCGGCCAGGTCCGTTCACCAGACCCTCTACACCTGGATCTCCGCCGGGGATTTTGTCGTCCGGGCGTCCTTCCTTTTCGATCCCCTCTCGGCGGTGATGAGCCTCGTGGTGACGGGCGTCGGATTCATCATTCACGTGTATTCCATCGGCTACATGCGCGAAGATCCGGGGCGGACCCGGTATTTCGCTTATCTGAACCTGTTTCTCTTCGCGATGTTGATCCTGGTTCTGGCCGATAATTTCCTGGTCCTGTTTGTCGGCTGGGAGGGCGTGGGGCTTTGCTCCTACCTGCTCATCGGTTTCTGGTTCGAGAAGAAGTCCGCGACCGACGCCGGGAAGAAGGCCTTCATCGTCAACCGGATCGGTGATTTCGGGTTCGCCATCGCGGTGTTCCTGATTTTCTCGACGTTCGGGACGCTGGATTACGCGGGGGTGTTCGCCGCCGCGCCGGAGAAGCTCTCCGCCGGAGGCGCGGTTGTGACGGCCATCACGCTCCTCCTCTTTCTGGGGGCCACGGGCAAGTCGGCGCAAATTCCCCTCTACACCTGGCTCCCGGACGCCATGGAGGGACCGACTCCGGTCAGCGCGCTCATTCACGCCGCCACGATGGTGACCGCCGGCGTCTACCTGGTCGCCCGCACCCACGTCCTGTTTCTGTTGGCGCCCGGCGTCCTCCTCACGGTGGCGGCCGTCGGGATGGCGACGGCGCTGATGGCCGCCCTGATCGCCCTGGTCCAGACCGACATCAAGCGGGTGCTCGCTTACTCGACGATCAGCCAGCTCGGTTACATGTTCCTGGCCTGCGGCCTGGGGGCGTTCGGCGCGGCGATCTTCCATCTCATCATGCACGCCTTCTTCAAGGCCCTTCTCTTCCTGGGGTCCGGCAGCGTCATCCACGCCATGGGCGGGGAGCAGGACATCCGCAAGATGGGCGATCTCAGACGCCATATGCCGACGACGCATTGGACGTTTGTGATCGGCGGGTTGGCGCTGGCGGGGATCTTCCCCCTGGCGGGTTTCTTCAGCAAGGACGCAATCCTCTGGAAGGCCTGGGCGGGCGGCCGCCCCGTGTTCTGGGGGCTGGGCGTCCTCGTCGCGGGACTGACGGCCTACTATATGTTCCGGTGCATCTTCCTGACCTTCCACGGCGCTTTCCGCTACGGGGGCGCGGCCGCGCCCCAGCCGCACGAGTCGCCCGCTGTCATGACCCTGCCGCTGGTGGTCCTCGGGGTCCTGGCCGTCATCGGCGGATGGGTGGGCATCCCCATCATTCAGGGGGCCGACGTCCTCGGGGACTTCCTGGCGCCGGTCTTCGCGGGGGCCGCCGGATCGGTGGAGGCCCACGGAGGTGTGGGCCTGGAGGTTGGCCTGATGGCCGTTTCTCTGGCGGTGGCGGGTTTTGGAATCTTCCTGGCTCACCGGATGCACCTGGCCCGGCCGGAATTGGCGAAGATGGCGGCGGACCGCTTCCCCGCGTTGCACCGGCTTCTTCTGAACAAATTCTACGTGGACGAGCTCTACGACAGCCTGTTCGTCATCCCGCTGAGAAACACGGCGCTTGCCCTGTGGAGGGGCGTGGACATCTTGCTGGTGGACGGGCTGGTCAACGGCGTGGGCGGGGCCTTCCGGAATTTGTCCGGCGTGGTTCGGGCTTTGCAGACGGGGCATACGAAGACGTACCTGTTGTCTATGGTGGCCGGGATAGCTGCCATCGCGTTGTTTTATTCCTGGCGCTGATTTTTCGGCGATACGGCGGGGCATGAACGGGACGCAATGAATTCTCCGGGATTTCCGATGTTGAGCTGGATCGTGTTCCTGCCCCTGGCCGGCGCGATCCTGGTGGGGGTCTGGAGCCGCCGGGAGCCGGCCGCGGTGAAGGGGATTGCCTTCGCGGTGTCCATCGCCACGTTCGTTCTCGCGCTGGTGATGTACGCCGCGTTCCGTCCCGAAGTGGGCGCGATGCAGTTCACGGAGACCGCTTCGTGGATCCCGGGCTTCGGCATCGGCTACCGGTTGGGCGTGGACGGCATCAGTCTGTGGATGGTCCTGCTGACCGCCTTCCTGACGCCGCTGGCGATCCTCGGCTCGTGGAAAGACATCCAGCATCGGGTCAAGGGGTTTTACGTTTCCATGCTTTTGCTGGAGACGGCCATGCTGGGGGTCTTCGTCGCCCTGGACATGTTCCTGTTCTACGTGTTCTGGGAGGTGATGCTGATCCCCATGGCCCTGCTGATCGGCGTCTGGGGCGGCGAGCGGCGGATTTACGCGGCCGTCAAGTTCTTCTTGTACACGATGGCGGGAAGCGTCTTGATGCTGGTCGCGGTGCTGGTGATGGTTTACCTGAATTACAAGAGCACGGGCGTCCTGACGTTCGGTTATCAGGAGCTGAACGGCCTCGGTCTCCCGGGGGATGTCCAGTGGTGGCTGTTCGGCGCGTTTTTCCTGGCCTTCGCGATCAAGGTCCCCATGTTCCCGTTTCACACCTGGCTGCCGGACGCCCACGTGGAGGCCCCCACCGCCGCGAGCGTCATCCTGGCGGGGGTTCTGCTGAAGATGGGGACGTACGGGTTCATCCGGTTCGCCATCCCCTTCTTTCCGCTGGCGGCCCGGGACTACACGCCGTTCATCGTTGTGCTGTCCGTTCTTGGCATTCTCTATGGAGCGCTGATGGCCTTCGTCCAGGAGGACGTGAAGAAACTGGTTGCGTACAGCTCGGTCAGTCATCTGGGGTTCGTGATGTTGGGGCTGTTCGCCATGAACGCCCAGGGCGTCGAAGGGGGCATCCTCCAGATGGTGAACCACGGGCTTTCAACGGGCGCCCTGTTCTTCCTGGTGGGGATGATCTATGAGCGGCGGCACACGCGATTGATCGAAGCGTACGGCGGACTGGCCAAGGTGATTCCGGCTTACGCGGTCATCTTCCTGATTGTGACCTTCTCCTCCATCGGCTTGCCCGGACTGAACGGGTTCGTCGGCGAGTTCACCATCCTGTTCGGTTCCTTCCGGGTCCACCGCTGGGCGACGGCCTGGGCGACGCTGGGCGTCATCCTGGGCGCGGTGTACATGCTGTGGATGGTCCAGCGGATGATCTTCGGCGGGGTGACCCGCGAGGAGAACCGCTCCCTGCCCGATCTCAGCGTGCGGGAGTGGGCGGTCCTGGGACCGATTGTTCTCTTCATTTTCTGGATCGGCCTGGCGCCGAAACCCTTCTTCCATTCCATGGAGGCCTCGGTGGACCGAGTGCTGAGAGAGAACGCGGCCAAGGCCGAGCGGACCGCGGCCCTGACGCAGATGCCCGTGTCTACAGCCCTGATCGGAAGGCGGTGAGCGTGGCCCCCGAAATCCCCGATGTAAACCTACAGGCGATCCTGCCCCTGATCTGGCTCTGCGTCGGTGGGATCACGGTTCTCATGGTGGATATTTTCCGCAAAGACGCCCGCGGGTGGCTGGCCGGCCTCGGGCTGGTGTTCCTCGCGGGGGCGGCGTTGTCGGCCGTCTGGATTTGGGACTCGCCCCAGCGGGTCTTCAACGGGATGTTCGCCGCCGACCGGCTCACCCAGGCTTTCACGCTGATCTTCGTTCTGGGAACGGGTCTGACCCTGTTGTTCTCCCATGAATACGCCGCGCGGGAGGGAATCGGCAACGGGGAGTACTATGCCCTGCTCCTGTTCGCCGCCGCGGGCATGATCATGATGGCGGGGGGAACGAACCTGATCATCATCTTCCTGGGACTCGAGGTGATGTCCATCGCCTCCTACGTCCTGGCCGGGATGTTCAAGACGCGGCCCGCCTCGAGCGAGGCCTCGATGAAGTATTTCCTGACGGGGGCCTTCGCCACCGGATTTCTGCTTTATGGAATCGCCCTCGTCTACGGCAGCGTGGGGAGCCTGGACCACGCCGTCCTGACCGAGAGGCTGGCGGCCGGCGGGGCCCGGGAGGGGATGGACTGGCTTTTGCTCGCGGGCGTCGGCCTGATGGTGGTGGGATTCGGTTTCAAGGTCGCGGCGGTCCCGTTCCACATGTGGGTGCCCGATGTCTATGAAGGGGCGCCGACCCCGGTGACCGGGTTCATGGCCGCCGCCGTCAAGGCCGCCGGCTTCGCGGCGTTCTTCCGGGTTTTCGCGGGACCCCTCGCGGCCCTCCACGTGGACTGGAGCGCGATCCTCTGGGTGGCGGCCGTTCTGACCATGACGCTGGGCAACGTCGCGGCCATCTCCCAGCGCAACATCAAGCGGATGCTCGCGTACTCTAGCATCGCCCACGCCGGATACCTGCTCGTCGCCCTGGTCGCCCTGAACCGGACCGGCGCGGGGGGACTGTTGTTCTATCTTTTCCAGTACACCCTGAGCACGATCGGGGCCTTCGGCGTCATCATGGCCCTGAGCGCGGCGAACGGCGACGGCCGGGAGACGCTGGAGTTGTCCGAATACGACGGTCTGGGATCCCGGCGGCCCGTCCTGGGGCTCGTTCTGGCGCTCTTCATGTTCAGCCTGGCCGGTTTGCCGCCGACGGCCGGGTTCATGGGAAAGGTCTATATCTTCAGCGCCGCCGTCGAGGCGGGCTACACGTGGCTGGTGGTGATCGCGGTCCTGAACAGCGTGGTGGCGGTGACCTATTACCTGGGCGTGGTGGTGCGAATTTTCATGCGGGAGTCCCGGACCGAGGATGCGGAGGAGACTCCCGCGCGCCTTCGGATGGGCGTATTGACGGCCGCCGGGTTGGTGATCGCGGTGTGGGGGACGCTGCAACTGGGCGTTTTCCCGTCCGGGGCGCTTTCTCTGGCGAAGCTGGCGGCGGCGGGTGGATTCTGAGATTGTGAAAAAAAGTGCGCGAATGTCCTTGGACCCGAGCGGGCGGGGGATTATACTTTTGGGGAGGCTTGGTCGACGTTGTCAGGGAAGTTCTGTTCTATTCACCTCAGGAATTTCCTTACGTCTTGCGTGTGAAAGTCCGGTTGGGGGTCTGTCGGCGTGGAGATTCTGAACCGCTTCTTTAGCGACTATACTTCGATTCACCCGTTTATCCCGGTCTTCATCTTTATCCTGGTGGTGGCCGCTTTCGGCGGGGGAACGCTGCTCATCGCGATGCTTGTCCGCCCGAAAAAGCCGGATCCGGAGAAGCTCTCTCCTTATGAGTGCGGCATCCCTCCGCTCGTCCGGGCGGGCGAGCATTTCTCCATCCGGTATTACATCGTCGCCATCCTCTTTCTGTTGTTCGACGTCGAGGGCGCTTTTCTCTTCCCCTGGGCCGTGGTCTATAACCGCATCGGCCTGTTCGGGTTCGTCGAGATGATGCTCTTTCTGGTGATCCTGCTCGTGGGATACGTCTACGCCTGGAAGAAGGGAGCTCTGGAATGGGTATAGTCGAGCACCGTTTTCAGGAGAACATCCTCACGACCACGCTGGACTACCTGGTTGGCTGGGCGCGAAAATCCGCCCTGTGGCCCATGACGTTCGGTCTGGCCTGTTGCGCCATCGAGATGATGGCGAGCGGGGCCTCCCGGTATGATTTCGACCGCTTCGGGATCATCTTCCGGGCGACGCCCCGGCAGTCGGACGTGATGATCGTAGCCGGCACGGTCACTTACAAGATGGCCCCGGTGGTTCGGAAGGTCTACGACCAGATGCCCGAGCCCCGATGGGTCATCTCGATGGGAAGCTGCTCCACGGCGGGCGGGCCTTTCAACACATACTCGACCCTTCAAGGCGTGGACCAGGTTGTTCCCGTGGATATTTATGTTTCCGGATGCCCCCCCCGGCCCGAGGCCCTGATGTGGGGCGTCCTGAAGCTCCAGGAGAAAATTCAGCAGGAAAAGTTCCTGCGCGCGTGATCGCATAGGATAACGATGACCGAAGAGAACCAAGCGGCGGAAACCGATCAGCCCGAAGGGGATGACAGGTCGGACGAGCCCCCCCCCCCCGCCGATTCCTCAGAAGAAACCGAAGCGAGCCCCGAGCCGTCCGAGGACGCGGGTGCGTCCGGCGAAGGAGAGGGCGACGGAGCCCCTCCGGAAGAGCCGCCGGAAGACCCGCTGGAGTCCCTGGCCGGCGTGAAGGCCGTCCGGGCGTTCCTCGGGGACGAAGTCGAAGAGGTGACGTCCTTCACCGGGGGCGCCGATGAGGTGAGCATGACCGTCCCGGCCGGCCGGGTTCGTGCGTTGTGCGCGCACCTCAAAGCCGAGCACGGCTTCAATTATCTGTCCGACCTCTGCGGCGTCCACTACCCGGAGCGGGAAAAACCCTTCGAGGTGGTCTATCAATTGTTCGCCCTGGATCGCTCCGAGCGCCTTCGGTTGAAGGTGCGGCTGGCGGACGGCGAGGCGGCGCCCTCGGTCGTCGAAGTCTGGCGGACGGCCGACTGGCTCGAGCGCGAAGCCTATGACATGTTCGGCATCGAGTTCGAAGGGCATCCCGACCTGCGCCGCATCCTCCTGCCGGAGGACTGGGAAGGCTTTCCACTCCGCAAAGATTATCCCATCCGCGGGGACGGCTTCGGGTTGACGTGGGTCGAGCGCCAGATCCCGGGCTCCAGCCGCCCCATGACGGAAAGGAAGTGAGATCCGTGGTCCAGGCCGCGCCCCAACCCGAGCGGATCGTTCCCCAGACCGAAGATCTGGTCATCAACATGGGGCCCCAGCACCCCAGCACGCATGGTGTGTTGCGGGTGATCCTCCAGCTCGACGGAGAGATCGTCCGCCATACGGAGTGCGAGATCGGCTACCTGCACCGGGGTGTGGAAAAGATCGGCGAGAACCTCAACTACGGCCAGTTTGTCCCCTACACCGACCGGACGGATTACGTCGCCTCCCCCTCCAACAACCTGGGTTACGTGGAGGCCGTGGAAAAGCTGCTGGAGCTGGATGTCCCGATTCGGGCGCATTACATTCGGGTTATTACGGCCGAGCTCGCCCGGATTTCCAGCCACCTGCTGTGGCTCGGGACCCATGCCCTCGACATCGGGGCCATGACGGTGTTCCTGTACTGCTTCCGGGATCGGGAGAAGATCCTCGATCTGTTCGAAGTCGCCTACGGCGCCCGCCTGACCGTCCACAGCTTCCGGGTGGGCGGCGTGTACGAAGACCCGGCCCAACAATTCTTCCTGGATTGCGAGCGCTTCGTCCGCGAGTTCCCCCGGGCGATGTACGATTACGAGGACCTGTTGACGGAGAACCGGATCTGGAAGGCGCGCACGCGCGGCGTGGCGACGCTTTCCGCCGAGGACGCGATCGACCTGGGGGCCAGCGGCCCGATCCTCCGGGCCTCCGGCGTGGCCTTCGACGTCCGCAAGGCCGAGCCCTACGCCGCCTACGATGATTTCGATTTCACGGTTCCGGTGGGACAAAACGGCGACATTTACGACCGCTACCTCGTGCGGCTGGAGGAGATGCGCCAAAGCTGCTACATCATCGAGCAGGCGGTGGCCGACCTGCCCAAGGGCAAGACCATGGCCCGGGTGCCCAGGACGATGAAGCCCAAGGAAGGGGACGTCTACCACCGCATCGAGGGGCCGAAGGGCGAGTTGGGCTACTATCTGGTCAGCGACGGCGCGGACCGGCCCTTCCGGCTGAGAATCCGGCCGCCTTCATTCGTGAATTTGCAGACGCTGCCTTTATTGTTGAAGGACCAGCTCGTGGCGGACGCCGTCGCGGCCATCGGCAGCATCGACATCGTTCTGGGCGAAGTGGACCGCTGAGCGGCCGGACTGTCCCGGCCCCCCCTCCCTCCGGCGCTTTCGGCCCGGTGAAGGAGTGTACGTTTCCACCATGGTTCTTGAAACGCTGTTCGCGCTGATCAAGATCACCATCGTCTGGGGCGTGATATCCCTGCTGGTGGCCTACATGACGTATTTCGAGCGGAAGCTCATCGGCCATATGCAGGTCCGGCTGGGCCCCATGCGGGTCGGCCCGCACGGCCTCCTCCAGCCCATCGCCGACGGCCTGAAGCTGTTCCTCAAAGAGGACATCATCCCCCGGGAGGCCGACAAGGCCGTGTTCATCCTGGCGCCTCTGTTCGCCCTCATTCCGGCGTTCGTCGTCTACTCGGTCATCCCCATATCGAGCGGTTTTGTCATCGCCAATCTCAACATCGGACTGCTGTTCGTCGTGGGGGTCTCGTCTCTGGGCATCTTCGGCATCGTGATGGCCGGTTGGGCGTCGGGCAGCAAGTATTCCATGCTGGGAGGATTCCGGAGCGCCGCGCAGATGATCTCCTACGAGATCTTTCTGGGTTTCGCCCTCGTCGGACCGCTGATGCTCGCCGGATCGCTGAACATGCTGGACATCGTCGAGGCCCAGAAGGAGACGTGGTTCATTGTGTACCAGCCCCTGGCCTTCGTGCTGTTCTTTATCGCTGGACTGGCCGAGACGAACCGAATCCCCTTCGATCTGCCCGAAGCCGAGACGGAGCTGGTGGCGGGGTTCCACACGGAGTACAGCGGGATGAAGTTCGCTTTTTTCTTCCTGGCGGAGTACGCCAACATGATGGTCGTCTGCTCCATCGCGGCCGTCGTGTTCTTCGGCGGTTATCTGGGGCCGGGGGCGCCCGGCGCGCACTGGTTCATTCTCAAGGTGTTCATCGGTATGTTTTTCATGATGTGGTTGAGGGCGACGCTTCCGCGGCTCCGGTACGATCAGTTGATGGGGCTTGGCTGGAAGTTGATGTTCCCTCTCGCGCTGGCGAATATTTTCCTGACCGGACTTCTGATGTATCTCGTGTAGCCGGTTCGGAGAATTCAGCGTCCGGGCGCCGGAGAAGGCCCCCGGGAATTCTTGGCCGATGACGCAGGAAAGGCCCTGACAGATGGAGTGGCCGTTTTTCATCATTTTCGGACTCGGCATGCTGATCTCCTCCTTGCTGGTCATCACGCGCCGAAACGTTGTCCATGCCGCCCTCTACCTCCTGCTCACCCTTTTCTGCGCGGCGGCCCTGTACGTCATGCTTGAGGCCGAGTTTCTGGCGGCCATCCAGGTGTTGATCTACGCGGGTGCCATCATGATGCTCTACGTCTTCGTCATCATGCTGATCAATGTCCGGGAATCCATGGCCGAGCGCCAATGGCAGCGGCAGAAGGTGGCGGCGGGGGTCATCGGTGCGTTGCTGGCGGCGGAGTTCTTCGTGATCCTCATCAAGGGGATTTGGGTCCCGTCGGCCAAGACGGCCGAAGCGGCGAAGGCCGCCCTGAACGCCTACGGGGGGAACACCGAGGCATTCGGCGTGACGCTCTACACCGAGTTCCTGTTCCCCTTCGAGGTGGCGTCGCTCTTGCTGCTGGCCGCGATGATCGGTGCCATCGTGATCGCAAAGCGGGAGATTTGAGCGTGATCGGAAGGCTGTCCGGCGGATGTGACGGGGGGGGCGCCTAGTGGTCCCGGGTGAATACTACCTGGCCCTGGCGGGGCTGGTTTTCGTGATCGGCGGCATCGGCGTTCTGACGCGCCGGAACGTGATCATGATCCTCATGTCCATCGAGCTCATGCTGAACGCCGTGAACCTGACGTTCATCGCGTTCGCCAAGATGCACGGGAACATGATGGGTCAGATGTTCGTCATTTTCGTGATCACGGTCGCCGCCGTGGAAGCGGCCGTCGGGCTGGCCCTCATCATCTCCCTGAACCGCAGGAAAGCCACGCTCAACGTGGACGAGATCAACATCCTGAAATGGTGAGTCTTTAGATATGGCGGAAACGCTCGTTCCTTGGATTGTCGCGCTCCCCGGCCTGGGGGCGCTCATCAACGGTCTCTTCGGCCGCTGGACGGGCCGGCGCGCCCACTGGGTGGCGTTGGCCGCGACCGGGCTCTCGCTCCTCTTCGCCCTGATCGTCCTCAACCGGACGGTCCTCGGCGGGGAAACCATCCAGGTCCGCTTGTTCGAGTGGGTCGTCGCCGCCGGATTCCGGGCGGAGATCGCCTTCCTCGTCGATCCCCTCAGCTCGATCATGTTGTTCGTCGTGACGGGGGTGGGTTTCCTCATCCACGTCTATTCCGCCGGCTACATGCGCGACGACCCGGGCTTTTCGCGCTTTTTCACCTACCTCAACCTCTTCATGTTCGCCATGCTCCTCCTCATTCTGGGGAACAACTACCTGCTGATGTTCGTCGGCTGGGAGGGCGTGGGGCTCTGCTCGTATCTGCTCATCGGGTTCTGGTACCACAAGAAATCGGCCTCCGACGCCGGGAAGAAGGCGTTCATCGTGAACCGCATCGGCGACGCCGGCTTCCTGCTCGGCGTGTTCCTGATCTTCCAGGTGTTCGGCACGCTCGACTACGCGGGCGTCTTTGAGCAGGCCCGCGCCGCGGGCCCCGGATCGGCCGCCGCCTCGGCGGCCACGCTCATCACGCTCTGCCTGTTCGTCGGGGCCGTCGGCAAATCGGCCCAGCTCCCCCTGTTCACCTGGCTCCCCGACGCCATGGAGGGGCCGACGCCGGTGAGCGCGCTCATCCACGCGGCCACGATGGTGACGGCCGGGGTCTACATGGTGGCCCGATCGAGCACCTTGTACCTGCTGGCCCCCGTCTCGATGGAGGTGGTGGCCGTTGTCGGGGGGCTGACGGCCATCTTCGCCGCCAGCATCGCTTTGGTCCAAAACGACATCAAGCGCGTCCTGGCCTACTCCACGGTGAGCCAACTGGGCTACATGTTCCTGGCCTTGGGGGTGGGGGCCTTCACGGCGGGCATCTTTCACCTGATGACCCACGCCTTCTTCAAGGGACTGCTCTTTCTGGGTTCGGGCAGTGTCATCCACGCCCTGCACGGGGACCCGGACGAAGGGCGCCGCCAGGACATGCGGTTCATGGGCGGGCTCCGTAAGCATCTGCCCGTCACGTCCTTGACCTTCTACATCGGCGCGCTGGCCATCTCGGGGATTCCTCCCCTTGCCGGTTTTTTCAGCAAGGACGAGATCCTGGCCGAGGCCTTCACGTCGGGCAACTATTTCGTCTGGGTTCTGGGCATTCTGGCCGCGTTCATGACGGCTTTCTACATGTTCCGGCTGATCTACATGACGTTTTTCGGAAAGTCGCGGGTGGTCCCCGAGGCGACCCATCACTTGCACGAGTCCCCCGCGGCGATGACGACGCCGCTGATCATCCTGGCGGCTCTGGCGATCGTGGGCGGCTGGGTGGGCATCCCCGGATACAACGCGTTCCACGCCTACCTGGGCCCCGTTTTCGGGACGGCGGCGGGGGGGGGCGAGGCCCACGCGTCCACGGCCCTTCTCTGGGTCCTGGCCGTGGTGTCGGTGGCGATCGGCGTCGGAGGCTGGATGCTCGCGCGCTTTATGTATACAAAAAACCTGGAGGTCCCGAAGCGGCTGAGCGAGAAGTTCCAGGGGACTTACCAACTGCTGCTGAACAAGTACTGGGTGGACGAGATCTACGACGCCTGCATCGTTCGCCCCATCATGTGGCTGATGAAGGCCCTGTACACGGTGGACGCCAAAGGCGTGGACGGGACTGTGAACGGGACATCCTGGCTGACCGTCTGGCTGAGCAAGCTGTCCGGCATCTTTGACCTTCAGACGGTGGACGGCGCCGTAAACGGCGTCGGGGTCATTCTGACGAATTGGGCGCGGGGGCTGCGCCGGGTGCAGACCGGGGGCGTCCAGAACTACGCCCTGGCGATGCTCCTGGGCGTCTTCGTGATTGTGAGCCTGTACCTGATGTACGGATAAAGGAGTGATTCCGGCCTGACCCCGGCAGGGCGGGGCAGGATACGGGGAGACTCGTGGAAGGTCGGAGCGCTTCAAAGGACCGAATTCAATGACGAACGTTCTCGGATTTCCCATTTTGACGTACATGGTTTTCCTCCCCCTCGCGGGGGCCGTGGCCATGATGCTGTTCTTTCCCCGGGACAAGACGGGGGCCATCAGGAACTTCGCCTTTGTGGTCTCGCTTCTGGTGTTGGGCTTCTCCCTGTGGCTGCTTCCCGGCTTCGAGGCCGAGAACGTGCAGATGCAGTACGTGGAGGAGTACTCCTGGATCCCCTCCCTCGGGGTGAAGTATTCCATCGGCGTGGACGGGATCAGCATCCTGCTCATCGTCTTGACGACGCTCCTGAGCTCGATCGCGATTCTTTGCTCTTACAAAGCGGTCAAGGAACGGCAGAAGGAGTATTACGTCAGTCTGCTGATCCTCGAGACCGGAATGCTGGGCGTCTTCGTCTCCCTGGATCTCTTCCTCTTTTACGTTTTCTGGGAGATCATGCTGGTCCCGATGTATTTCCTCATCGGGATCTGGGGCGGCCCCCGCAAGCTGTACGCGGCCATCAAGTTCTTCCTCTACACCCTGGTGGGCAGCGTGCTGCTCCTGCTTGGGTTCCTGGCCTTGTACTTCCTGAACGCCAATCCGGAGTACGGCTCGGGTGAGCTGACTTTCAACCTCCTCGAGCTCTACAAGATGGCGCCCAGGCTTCCGGCGGAGCACCAGTTCTGGATCTTCCTCGCGCTCTTCGTTGGGTTCGCCATCAAGGTCCCGATGTTCCCGTTCCACACTTGGCTGCCCGACGCCCACGTCGAGGCCCCCACGGCGGGCAGCGTCATCCTGGCCGGCGTCCTCCTGAAGATGGGGACCTATGGCTTCGTCCGGTTCAGCCTGCCGCTTCTGCCCAAGGCCAGTGAGACGATGGTTCCGTTCATGGCCCTTTTGGCCATCATCGGGATCATCTACGGGGCCCTGGTGGCCATGGCGCAGAGCGATGTGAAGAAGCTCGTGGCCTACAGCTCGGTGAGCCATCTCGGCTTCGTCATGCTGGGCATCTTCGCACTCAATTCCCAGGGGCTGGTGGGCGCGCTGCTCCAGAACATCAACCACGGGCTGTCCACGGGGGCGCTCTTCCTCATCGTCGGGATCCTCTACGAGCGCAGGCACACGCGGGAGATCTCCGACTTCGGCGGCCTCGCGAAGGTGATCCCCGTGTTCACCGTCTTCTTCGCCATCACCATGTTTTCCTCCATCGGGCTGCCGGGCCTCAACGGGTTCGTGGGCGAGTTCCTCATCCTGGTGGGGGCCTTCCAAGTGAGCAAGATCTACGCGGCCTTCGCCGTGCTCGGCATCGTCCTGGGGGCGGCCTACATGCTGTGGCTCTTCCAGCGGATGATGTTCGGGGGCGTGGACAAGCCCGAGAACGAGGGCCTGGCCGACCTGAACAAGCGGGAGGTGATCTACCTGATGCCGCTGATCATCCTCATGTTCTGGATCGGGATTTATCCGAAGCCCTATCTGCGAATCCTGGAGCCCGCGGTGAACAATCTGGTCCGCCAGATTAATCTGGCCAAGGCGGGCAAGCCCATCGACGGCAAGGCCTTCGCGCGGCCGGCGGTCCTGCCGAAGGTCCCGCCCCGGTCCGCCGAAGAGGTCCGGGCGCTGGTGTCCCAATTCAAGCGCGGCGTTTCGGGAAAATAGTCCATGGATCCCATCGTTCTGCCCAAGGTTCAGCTCGGGCCGATTCTGCCCGAGATTGCCATGACCGTGCTCGTCTGCGCGATCATTTTGGTGGACCTCTTTCTGTCCCCCAAGAGGAAGGGGTTCTCAGGGTTCCTGGCGCTGGCGGGCCTCGTCGTGGCGGGCGTCTTTCTGGCCGGGCGGATCGGGACGGACGTAAAGCTGTTCGGGGGGATGTACCGGGTGGACGATTTCTCCACCTTCTTCAAGTTCATCTTCCTGGGCGTGGCGTTTCTGACGATCCTGATCTCGTTCCGCTATCTCAAAATCGAGGACATCAACCGGGGCGAGTATTACGCCCTGATCCTATTCTCGACCATCGGCATGATGGTGCTGGCCTCGGGGAACGACCTCCTCACGATCTATATCGGACTCGAGCTTCTCTCCATTCCGGTGTACTTGCTCGTCGGCTTCCTGAAGCGGGATCTGATGTCGCAGGAGGGCGGCATCAAGTACTTCCTCCTGGGGATCTTCAGCTCGGCCATCGTTCTGTACGGCATCGCGTTGATCTACGGCTACACCGGGACCCTCTACCTGGACGGCATTCGGGAGGCCTTGGCCTCCGGCACCGGGGGGAGCCCGATCCTGACGCTGGCCATCATCCTTTTGACGGCCGGTTTCGCCTTCAAGGTCGCCCTGGTCCCCTTCCACATGTGGGCGCCCGACGCCTACCAGGGCGCCCCGACCTCCATCACGGCCTTCATGTCCGTGGGGACGAAGGCGGGGGCCTTCGCGGCCCTGGTTCGGGTCTTCCTGGTGGCCTTCGGCGATTCGATGGATCAGTGGCGTATCCTGCTCTGGCTGCTGGCCGCCGTGAGCATGACGTGGGGCAACATCGCGGCGATGGTCCAGACCAACCTGAAGCGCATGTTGGCCTATTCCAGCATCGCTCACGCCGGCTACATCCTGATCGGTCTCGTTGTCGCGACCCAGATGGGGATCGCCAGCATCCTGCTCTACCTGGCGGCGTACCTGTTCACGAACCTGGGCGCGTTCGCCGTGATCATCCTGCTCTGCCGCCCGAGTATGCGCGGGGACCGGCTGGAGGACTTCCGGGGCCTGGCTCGGCAGCATCCGTGGCCCGCGCTGGCGCTCCTGATTTTCTTCCTGAGCCTTACGGGCCTCCCGCCCACCGCCGGGTTTGTCGGGAAGTTCTACATCTTCGCCGCCGCCGTCGATGCCGGCTTCATCTGGCTGGCCGTCATCGGTCTGTTGAACAGCGCGATTTCCCTCTACTACTACTTCCGGGTCGTGATGCTGATGTACATGCAGGAGCCGGCGGGGAAGATCCACACCTCGAATGCCGTCCCCCTGACCATCGGGTTGGCGATCATGGTCGCCGGCGTCTTGGTGATCGGCGTATACCCCCATCCCTTCCTCGAAGCGGCCAAGGTCTCCGTGGCCGGTCTGTTCAAGGGAATCTCCGCCGTGGCGGCGCAGATTCCTTGAAAGTTGCAAGAGTGCAACACGAAAATGTTGTTGTGTCTTAATTGCCGATTGCTTCCCCTTGGACTGCTAGCTACATCCTCTCCACAAATACCTTGGGTTCATCTGCGAGTCGGCAGAATGAAAGAAGCCTTGCCTCTTCTCTTTTTGAAAAATACAGGCAAGGAAGCTTGATTCTTATCAATTCCGTGTTAGAAATGAAATAAGTGTGTATGGGATTGTGGGGTGGTGCCAGATATTGGCTGGATTGGAGTCTTATGATGAACTTTGGTTCAAGGATTCGCCACTTGCGAGAGGTTCAGGGCGTGGATTTGCGGACATTCTCTCGCAAGACAAAAATTCCTCTGGTTGTTTTGGAAGGAATAGAGTTAGGCAAGGCCATTCCGTTTCCAAGGGATTTGGCCCGCATTGCGGATGAGTTGGGCGTCGATATAAGCGAACTCCTGGCACAGAGAGCTGACGGTGTACATAAAGCTGATGGTTCGACAGATGCGGGCGGGGGTTGGGGACTAGAGGAATATGACAGGTTTCGGTTGAGTGACGGCAAGAAGCGACCTTGGAGTGTGCCGGTTTTGAACAAGGCGCAATGCGGGCACATACTAGAAACTACAGACTTAGACTATCCTACCGGAGTTGCTGAGCAACATGCATGGATTTTCATTGACGATCGTAACGCATTTTGTGTCATCGCTGCTGGGGAGAGCATGAAAGGCGATAAAGATAACGAGTCGATTCAAGAAGGTGAGCTTTTGTTGGTCAAACCCAATAAGGATGTGGAGATTGGAAATACTGTCGTATGTAAGTGGGGTGATGAAGGAGTAACCGTAAAAAAATACAGGAAAGAGAACGGCCAAATAATTCTCCAACTGGACCGCCCCTGGGTTATTGGACACTCGGGTGAGGGTATTCGACCTCATGCGGCCTCCGCAACTTGAGCGAGTTTTTCCTGCCTTGCCTGGGCCGGCGTTCGGTAGCCGTAGCCCTCGAGAATCCAATGATGGTTGTACAGGTTCTTGAACTCAAGCAGCGCCCACCGCAGTTCCTCTACGGTGGCGAAAGAGCGCACCCACAGGAGATTCTCCTTCAAGATGCGGATAAACCACTCACAGTAGCCATTTCCCTCGGGCGCCCGCACGAAGCTGGGCGAACTGGTCATGCCCAGGTAGGCGATCTCCCGCTGAAAGTCATCGGACAGATAGGCGGGGCCGTGGTCGTGACGAACTTTAAGCCCCTCGGCGACGTCCGCCTCCAAGCCGGCGAAGCGCTCGGCGACCCCCTGCCGGATCGGCTCCAGGGCCTCGAAGCGGTTGCCGCTCTTGGCCGCATGGATCCCCACGCAGTCCACCGAGCAGTGATCCACCGCCACGAACACCGAGGCCATCCCCTCCTCGGTGGTCACCGTCGTCGTCATGTGCGTGCCCCACATTCGGTCGGGCCGCTCGGTGCGGATGGTCCCGTTGTGGGCCTTGGGACCTCGGGGTTTGCCCACCCGGTGGGGGGCCTGAAGCCCCGCCTCCCGCATCAGGCGACGCACCCGCTCCTTGCTGGTGCGGATGCCCGCGAAGCGCAGCCTCGCCCACACCTTGCGGTAGCCCTCGCCATGGAAGGGAGAGTCCTCCAGGACCTGCCGGATGTGGCCGAGGAGTTCCGCATCGGTGCACGGGCCCACAGGGCCGCGCTTATTGGGCGTGGGGCGTTCATGAACGGGGACCGCCTCTCGCCGCCGTTGCGCGTAGACCGTGGAGCGCGCCAAGCCCCAAAGGGCGCACACCCGCTTCAGGCCGTAGGCTCTGCCCGTGGAGGTGAAGCGGGCCTGACTCATCGCCTCCACCTCCTGCCGGCTAAAGGGCGGCCGGCCTCCAGGCGGTCGATCTTCTCCCGCAGGACCTCGCCCTCCATCGTGAGTTCGCCCACCTTGGCCTTGAGCCGGGCGTTCTCCTCGTCCCGCTCATCCGCCGGGCGGGCTTTGAGCGCCGCCTCGCCCCCGCGAAGGAACGCCTCGCGCCAGGCGGAAAGCCGAGCCGCTGTCGTGCCCAACTCGCGGCAGAGCGTCTCCAGGCTCTCGCCCCGCAAAAGACGCAGGACCGCCTCCCGCTTGCGCTGGCAGGAGAACCGACCCCGCTCACTGCGATGCCCTGGGGCCTTGGCTCCGTTCGCCCTGCGGGCGCCCTCCGCCAAAGCCCCCTCTTGCTTTTGTTCGTTCATCGCGACACCCCTTTCTCCATGAATCATGGATCAATCGAGTGTCCAACAAAACCCTAGAGCGGGGGACAACCGCTGAATCCGGCCTACGAACCGATTGTGGTTCCGCCAAGAGAAGAGATTCTGTTCTTTCGGACGAGAAAGCTGGAATTTCCAGAAGGCTAGGCCTGCTATTCCTCTCTTGCGCAAAAGCTTACCATCGATCTGTGTTCGTCTGATTGTCTTTTTTGATTATTCCGTTCAGAAAATATTCGGACTTTGCACTTCCCCTGTCGATTCTTCAAATCCCATTTGGTGATTCAATGAAACTGGACTTGAGAACTGCGGTGTAGCGCGGAGGCTTCAGCCTCCACGCTAGAGGTGTGGCACAAAACCGGCTTTACATTTCGAGACCGGAATTCTCCTTTCCGGCCGGGCAAGATGCCCGGCCGACCGATCGGTGGAAAGCCGGTGTTTTCAAGCAGGTAGGGCGGGCATCCTGCCCGCCTTCCCCCCTGCCTTCTTTCTCGAGGGAACCAATTGGGTAGGACATCAGAATCGGCGAATCAATTGCCCGGTCCCTTTGGTTCTGATATAAAAGGTTCAGGCTTCCCTCGCCGTTGCGTCCCGTTTTTTCTGACTTCTTCTTGCCTGGAATCTCCGCCGCGATGACGTCCGAACCGGCTTCGACCGAGAACACACAAATTGCAGATGAGCCGCTGAAAACGGGGAATCCCTCGCCCGCAGGCAAGACCCGCCGAATCTACCTCCTCAAAGATCTCCCCCCCGAAGTCGTGGCGGTGGCGTTCGCCAAGACGAGCCGCTCCCCGAAGGCTTTCGACGAGATCGCCCGGGAGCTGACAGACGAGGGCTCGGCGAAGTTTCACGAGAAGTGGGTCGTCGGATACGGCCACGCCTCGGTGGCCGAGCACGCCGTCCTGTCCATCGCCATCGAAAACGTCAGCCGGTTCGCGACCGAGGCCATCGAGTCCAACCGTCTGGCCTCCTACACCGAAAAGTCCTCCCGGTATCAGGTCTTCTCCCCGGATGACTACTACGTCCCCGAGGAGATCGCCGCCTCGTCCCTGGCGGGGGAGTATCGGGAGACGACCCGCTGGCTGTTCGATAATTATCTCCGCGTCCAGAACCGCCTGGACGCCTTTCTCCGGGAATCGGGCCGGCTCCCCCGGCGGGACGGCGAGTCGGAGCGCGGCTACGCCGTCCGGTTCCGGGCGTACGCCCTCGACCGCGCGCGTTTCCTGTTGCCCATCTCCGCCCTGGCCAACGTGGGGATGACGGCCAACGCCCGGGTTTTGGAGCACGCCATTCGGAAGATGCTGAGCGACGAGCTGGGCGAGGTCCGGCGGATCGGCGAGACGCTCAAAGAGGTCTGCCGGGAGGCGGTCCCGACGCTTGTGAAATACGCCGAGTACAACCCCTATCTGGCGGAAACCCGAAAGGCCCTGGATTCGGCGATGGCGGCGATTGGGTCGCCCTCGGAAGCACGCTCCGAGGAGAACTACACCCGAATCCTCGACCATCCCGATGACCCGGAGACCGTCCTCGCGGCGGCGATCCTCTATTCCCACGGGGACGTCCCGTATGAAACCCTTCGCGGGCGCGTCGCGGCCCTGCCCGGGGAGCGAAAAGAGGCGATCATCGAAGAAGCCCTCCGGCGGCTCGACCGCTTCGACATCCCAATCCGCGAGATGGAGCACCTGAACTACACCTTCGAGTGCCTCGTGGACCAGGGGGCCTACCTGGACCTGAAGCGGCACCGGATGTGCACCCAGAGCGTTCAGCCGCCCACCATCCGGCACGGCTTTCTGACGCCCGAGCTGATCGACGACGCGGGCGCCCGGGACGACTACCTGGCGGGGATCGAGCGGGCCGAGGCGGGCTACGAGCGGTTCTCGAATGACTTCCCGAACGAGGCGCGCTACTTCGTTCTCAACGCCCACCGCCGCCGGATGCTCTGGACGCTCAACCTGAGAGAGATCATGCACGTCGTCAAGCTGCGCAGCGGCCCCGGCGGACATTTCACCTACCGGCGCGTGGCGCAGCAGATGCACCGCGAGATCGAGCGCGTTCACCCATTCATCGCCCGGTTCATCGATGTCAACCGAGAAGAGGCGAGCGGGCGATAAGGCCGGCGTCTTGACAGTCGCGGACCGGCAAGCATATATCCTTCAAAGGGTTTGATGGCTCGGCCTGAATGGGACATCCGGCGGGGAGACATTCAATGCGGTTTTATCGAATCGCGTTTGCGGTATTTGTCGGGGTTCTGTTCCTGGCGCCCGCCGTGGCGTCGGCGGAGTTTTTCGCCAGCCTGTACGCGGGCGGATCGATTTCCCAATCCGGAAATCTCAAGCAAACCTCGGGGGGCGTGGACGAGGTTTTCGAGAACCTGGACATCGACGATTCCGTCGTGCTCGGAGCGAAGGCGGGCTACTGGTTCCTCCGATTCTTTGGCCTGGAGCTGGATCTCTACACCTACACGGCGGACATCCCCGCCCAGACGGTCACCGCCGAGAATCAGAGCACCAGCGTGCGCGTCCGGAAGGCGTTTGCGGCCTCGGACATCAGGCTGGTCAATCTGGGATTGAACGGTTTGTTCCGATTTCCGTTGGATGACTTCGAGCCATACGTCGGCGCGGGCCCGGTGTTTTCCTACGGCTCGGACGACTCCGGCGGGACGGATGACAGCAATTTCGCCGTGGGCGCCCAGGCGCTGGCCGGTCTGAAGTATTTCTTCTTCCGCAGTTTCGCGCTCTTCGCCGAGTACAAGTTCTCCCACATCGAGCACGCTTTCCGGGTGAACTCCGGCGCGCTCACCAACGTGACGAACGAGAACGATTCGAACACCCATCACATTTACGGAGGCGTTTCTTTCCACCTGCGGTTTCCCTTGCCTTGAGGTCGTCCCCCGGCGCGGAGGCGCTCTCCGGCGCGGAGAATTCCAGCCCGCCGGTCGCCCCCATCACGCCAAGCTCCCAACACTGATTTGAGAGACTCCGCCTGAACCTTGGATTCCGCCATGAAAGGTCTCGTCTCATGATCGTTGACGTTCACACGCACATCTTTCCGAAGATATACATTTCCCGCCTGAAAGAGCTCAGCGCGCGATACGACTTCGAGGTGAAGTACGGCGACACCGATCTGCCCACGATTTATTGGAATGGCGTGGATTACGGACCGATCGTGGAGCCCGCCTTCGACCCGGCGGAGCGGATCGCCATGTTGGACAAGGCCGGGATAGACATGCAGCTCTTGACCAACGGTTTTCCCAACGGCGACCTTCTGGGGCCGGAAGACGGCATCGCCCTCGTCCGCGACCTGAATGACGAGATGGCGGAAGTCTGCACGAAACATCCGGACCGTTTCGCGGGCATGGCGTCGGTCTATATGAAAGAGCCGGAAGAGGCGGCCAAGGAGCTGGAGCGCGCCGTCCGGGAGCTGGGACTCAAGGGGCTGTTCACGTTCGCCAACATCGACGGGACCCCGGCCAGCGACAGGCGGTTCCGGCCCGTCATCGCCAAGGCCGCCGAGCTGGACGTGCCGATCATTTATCACCCCGTCGTGGGCGCCAAGCATGAGCTCCTCAAGAATCACCATTTCGGCGCGCTGATCGGGTTCATGTTCGAGATCACCATCCATTACGCCAATCTCATCTATCAGGGGATTTATGAGGAGTTCCCGAACCTGAAGATGATCGCCACGCATTTGGGGGGAGCGCTACCGTTTCTGGCCGAGCGGATCAGTTGGGGGTACAACTACCCGGACACCGAGCACAACATCCCCAAGAGTCCCCACGAGTATTACAAGCTCCTCTATTTCGATACGACGAGCTTCTATCCGCCCGCCCTGGATTGCACGCACACCCTCGCCGGGGCGGACAACATGCTCATGGGGAGCGACTTCCCGTTCCGCATCGGCGACCTCAACCGGGCCGTCACGAGCATCCGGGATTGGGATCGCCCGGAAGACGAGAGAAAAAAGGTTCTGGGCGATAACGCCGTCCGGCTTTTCAAGTTGGCGGACTGACGGCATCGGCCCGCGCGTCTCCACCTTTCGCGAATAAACACAGGGAATCTCCTCGCTTCCCCTGTCTAACGGACCGACGGGAATCGGATGCGTAAGGTTTCCGCTGGAGAGAGCCGGGGGACATCCGTGTTAAGATGAATCGGACGCGGACCTAAAAGCACTTCCCCGGACAAAGAGGTTGTGATGGCGGCAAGCCCGTCTGAGCCCAAAAAACGTGTCTTCTACGGCTGGTACGTCCTTGCGGCGATCACGTTCGTGCTCTGCATGTCCTTCGGGACCAGCACGTCCATCGGCGTTTATTTCAAGGCCATCGTCGAAGAGTTCGGTTGGCTGCGGGGCGACCTGTCGTTGGGAATCTCCATCGGGTATTTCCTCTTCGCCCTTTCGTCCCCGATCATTGGACGGATCATCGATCGAATCGGCGTCCGCCCGGTGTTCATCGTGGGGATCGTCATGATGACGGTGGGTTTCGCCCTGATGTCCATGGTTTCCCGGCTCTGGCACGTTTACATATATTTCGGCGTCCTGGTGTCGTTGGGCGGGGCGTCCACGACCTTCGTGACTGTCTCGGCGACGGTGATCCATTGGTTCGAGAAGCGGCGGGGCATGGCCCTGAGCATCGGCAACGCGGGCGGTGCCCTGGGGCTGTTTCTCGTGGTGTATCTCGCGGCGTTCCTGATCTCGCGGATCGGCTGGAGGCTGGCCTTCGTCTACAGCGCCGTGATCCTGGCCGCGACGACCCTGCCGGTGATCCTGTTCGTCATCCGGAATGATCCGAAAGAGATGGGTCTGCGGCCGGACGGGAGAACGGCGGATGGACGGGCCGCCGACGCTCCGGGCGCTCCTTCCAGGAATCTCGCGCACCTCGATTGGCGCCAAGCCATGAAGACCCGGCCGTTCTTCTTGATCTCCACTGGATATTTCGCTTGCGGATTCAGCGTCACGCTGTTCACCATCCACACCATCCCCTACGCCACGGATCTGGGGTTTGATTTCCAGACGGCCGCGTGGGCCGTTTCCTTCTCGGGATTCTTCAACGTCATCGGCACCCTTCTGGCCGGGGTGATTTCGGACAGAACGGGCCGGAAGAACATCCTGGGCATCACGTACTTCGTTCGCGGCATGTCCTTCGTCATCTTCCTCCTTTGGCAGAACCTTTTCACCCTTTACCTTTTCGCCGCGGTCATCGGGTTCTCCTACTTCGCCACCGTTCCCCTCACGGCGGGGTTGACGGGGGACATCTACGGTTCCAAGAACATGGGGATCATCTACGGCACGATGACAGGTGTTCACCAGATCGGCTCGGCCGTCGGGGTTTATCTGGGCGGATTGATGTTCGACTGGACGGGGTCTTATCGAGGGGCCTATATGATGGCGGTGGTCCTGTTGATGGGGGCGTCTTTGGTCAGCTTTATGGTGCGGGAGTCCAGGTACCGGGAACCGGTTCCAGCGGAGAGTTAGGGTATGGCATCAGGGCGGAATCCGGCTGTATCGGACAGGAAGCCGATCTTCTACGGATGGTTCGTTGTTGCGGCGTTGACGTTTTCGGTCTGCATGACCTTCGGGACGACGGCCTCCATCGGTTTCTTCTTCAAGCCGGTGTTGAAGGAGTTCGGGTGGAGCCGGGCGGAGCTCTCGGGGTCCATCTCGCTGGCGTATTTCCTGTATGCGATTTTGAGCCCGGTGGTCGGCCGATCCCTGGACCGGTTCGGCTCCCGCGGGATCCTCATCATCGGGATCCTGTTTATCGCAACGGGATATATGCTGCTGGGTCTCACGGGGACGCTTTGGCACGTCTATCTCTTTTACGGGGTCCTCGTGGGCGTCGGGTCGGTATGCACGGCGTTTGTTCCCGTCGCCACGTGTGTCATGCAGTGGTTTCATAAGCTTCGGGGGACCGCCCTGGGAATCTGCAACGCCGGGGCGCCGCTCGGACAGCTCCTGGTCGTGCCCCTGGCCAGCTATTTCATCCTGACGTTGGGTTGGCGGGCCGCTTTCCCGACGGTGGCGGTGGTGGCCCTGGCGACGGCCCTGCCCCTTGTGTTCTTCGTTGTCCGGAGCAAACCGCAGGAGATGGGGTTGCTGCCGGACGGCGAGACGTCGGACGAGCCGGACGATTCCCCGAAGAAGGAGGAGGTTCGGGTCCGTCTCAACAATTTCGAACACCTGAGCTGGCGTGAGGCGCTGCGGACGAGGCCGTTCTGGATGCTGGCCTGTTCGTTCTTCACCTGCGGGTTCACGGTCATGTTGTTCGCGGTTCACTTCCCCTCCTATGTGACGGACAAGGGGTTCGACGTGACCACGGCCATCGCGGCGGTCAGCGTTGCGGGGTTCTTCAACATCTTCGGGACCCTTTTCTCCGGCTGGATCTCGGACCGGATCGGCAGGAAGAATCCCCTGGCGGCCGTGTACTTCATCCGGGGGACGTCGTTCCTGTTCTTCTCCCTCTGGCAGAATTATCTGACGCTTTACATCTTCGCCATCGCGACGGGCCTCTCCTGGTTCGCGACCGTCCCGCCCACGGCGAGCCTCACCCGGGAGATTTACGGACCCAAGAACATCGGTCTCCTCTATGGCTCCATCACGGGCCTTCATCAGGTGGGATCGGCGGTGGGCGTGTTGGTCGGCGGTCTCATCTTCGACTGGACCGGGTCGTATACGCCCGCGTTTGTGCTTGCCGCCGTCCTGTTGTTCACGGCCTCGGCCTTGAGCTTCAGCATTCGAGAATCGTTCTATCGGCAACCCCTCCCCGCCGCGACCTGAGGGAATGCGGGGTTGAGAAATGACCGCGGATCAATCAGCTCACTCAACTTGAAGGGCTGGCCTCTCGGCCGTCCGTTGATTGGAAGCGCGAGGAACTGACAATGCCGATCAAGCCACATGGCGGAACCCTGGTCGATTTGACTGTGCCGGAGGCCGAAGCGCCGGAGTTGGAGAAGCGGGCCGATGGGCTTGTCCGAATCCCCCTCTCCCCGATGGAGCGCTCCGACCTGGAGCTTCTCGCCACGGGCGCTTACAGCCCCCTCCGGGGTTTCATGGGGAAGGCCGATTACGAGACGGTCGTCGAGACGGGACACCTGGCCTCGGGTCTCCCCTGGACGCTGCCCGTTGTTTTGGGAGCGGATGCCGACGCGGCCGGCCGGGTCTCGGACGGCGATGAGGTCGCGCTCTTCGACGAAGAGGCGGGGGCCGTTGCGGGCGTGATGGCGGTCCGGGAGCGGTTCCGGGCGGACATCGAGAAGGAGGCGAAAGAAGTCCTCCGCGCGGCGGATGACGGCCATCCCGGGGTGCAAGCCGTTCGGGCCCGGGGGGAGGTCCTCCTGGGCGGACCGGTGAAATGGCTGCGCCGGAGCGCGCCGCCGGAGTGGGGCCGAAGATATCTGGAGCCCAAGGAGACGCGTCTGCTCTTCCAGTTGCGGGAATGGGAGACGGTCGTCGCCTTCCAGACCCGCAACCCCATTCACCGGGCGCACGAGTACCTGATGAAATGCGCCTTGGAGTGCGTGGACGGCTTGATGATCCATCCGCTGGTCGGCGCGACCAAGGAGGGCGACATCCCCGCCGATGTCCGGATGGCGTGCTATGAAGTCATCGTGGACCGGTATCTGCCGAAGGAGCGGGCGATTCTCTCCGTCTTTCCCGCGGCCATGCGGTACGCGGGGCCGAAAGAGGCCATCTTCCACGCCATCGTCCGGAAGAACTTCGGGTGCACCCATTTCATCGTGGGACGGGATCACGCCGGTGTGGGGAGCTATTACGGCACCTACGACGCCCACCACATCTTCCGGGAATTCGATCCGGCGGCCCTGGGGATTACGCCGCTCTTTTTCGATCACTCCTTCTATTGCCGGAAGTGCGAGGGGATGGCGACGACGAAGACGTGCCCGCATGACCCGGAGAGCCGCGTGTTCCTCAGCGGCACCAAGGTTCGGGAGATGCTGGGCAATGGGGAGATACCTCCGCCGGAATTCACGCGGGCCGACGTGGCCCGGATTCTGATTCAGGCCTACACCGGCGAAAAGTAAAATGTCCGCTGAGCGAAAAAAGAGAAGTCACAACACAAGAGGTTGAGAATGGATTCTTCAAGCTTCACCATCTGGATGACGGGTCTGCCCTGCTCGGGAAAGAGCACGATATCCTTGATCCTGAAAGACGCGCTTCATGCGCGGAATCACCGCCATGTCGAGATCTTCGACGGCGACGAGGTGCGGAAAAACCTGAGCGCCGACATGGGTTTTTCCAAAAAGGATCGCGATACGCACATCCTCCGGGTCGGATTCCTGAACCATCTCCTGAACCGGAACGGCGTCCTGACGATAGCGGCGGTCATCTCTCCCTACCGGGAGATCCGCGACCAGGTCCGGGAGGGGATCGACAATTTCGTGGAGGTCTACGTCAAGTGCCCCGTCGAGGCGTGCGCCGAGCGGGATGTGAAGGGGATGTACGCCAAGGCCTTCAAGGGCGAGATCCAGAACTTCACCGGCGTTTCCGATCCCTATGAAGAACCCCTGAACCCCGAGCTGGTCGTCGAGACGGACAAAGAGACCCCCGAGGAGAGCGCGGGAAAAATCCTTCGGAAACTGGAAGCGCTCGGCCTCCTGGAGCCGGGGGATTACGTATATTCGGAAGAGGAAGCCCGGGGGATCAAGGCGAAGCTGGGCGAGCTGGGGTATATCGAGTAGCTCACCCGCCCTTTCACCCATGCGGGCAATCACCCGAAAAAAGGCGGGACCTCCGCCTCCGGGATCACCCGTCCCTGCATCTCCGCCGGGACGGGAAGCCCGAAGAGACTCAAGAGCGTCGGGGCCACGTCGTAGAGGGTGAGGCCGGAGAGCGGCGCGCCCGGCGCGGCTTCCTCGCCGGTTTTCTCCCAATCCGCTTTCCTGGACATGATGAAGATCCCGTGGATGTCGTGGTTGGCGTCGTCGGGGCCGGTGTCGTTCTCCCGAGTGAGAACCTTTCCATGGCCCATCGTGCCCACCGACCGCCAGTCCAGGTTCCCGAAATGCGTGATGAGATCGGGCGCGGCGCCCCGGACCTCACGGTAGATGTCCCGGGGGAAGAGCACCCGGGTCCCCAGCGGACGGCCGTGCTCGTCCTTCATCCCTTCCAGCCCCGCCTTCAACTCGGCGCAGACCCGGGGCGCGTCGTATGGGGCGATGACTCCCCGCGGCTCCCGTCCCCGGATGTTCAGGTAGATCCGCCCGTAATAGCCCCCCTCTCCCCAGGCCAGCGTCTTGTCCCAGTCGAACTCCAACTGAGCGGGCGAGGTCAGCTCCGTCGGGTAATTTTTCACCGTCAGGAATCCCTCGTTCATCAGCCACTCGTTCACGCAGACGCCGCCGTCCATCTTCTTGACGCCGTGATCGGACACGACCAGGATGATCGTGTCGTCTCCGGCGAGGGCCAGAAGGTCGCCGATCTCCCCATCCAGGTAGCGATAGTATTCCCGGATCACGTCTCCATACGGGCTGCCGCGCTCATGCTTGACGTGGCTCGGGTCGTGGTGCTTCCAAAACCCGTGGTGGATTCGGTCCGTGCCCATCTCCACGAACATGAAATAATCCCAAGGCTTGGTTTGGATGAGATGCCGGAGGACCCGGAACCGCTTCCGCGTCATGTCGTAGATCCGGTTCAACAACTCCGGTTTGTCGTCTGTGCGGAATCCCTCCACGTCAAACAGGTAATCCCCCACGAGGTCCCGGATTTCCGACTGGAGCTCGGGTGGATGGGTGTGAACGCTGTCGAGGCCGGGGGTCAGAAAGCACGAGATCAGATTGCCGTTGACCGGCCGCACCGGATAAGTGGGCGGAACCCCGACCACCACCACCTCCCGTCCGTCCCGGCCCAGGATGTCCCAGACCCGGTCTTCCCGAACGCTCAGGGAAGAAGCGATGCCCATCGCTCCGTATTCATGGGATTTCCGGTTCCGGAAGCCGTAAATCCCCAGCTCGCCCGGGTCCCGGCTCGTCATCATGCAGGTCCAGGCGGGCACGGTGATGGGCGGGTCGCAGCTCCGAAGCCGCCCGTAAACCCCCGAGGCCATCAGCCTCCTGAAGTTGGGCAGCTCATGCCTCCACTGGTCGAAGACCAAGCTCGGCTCGGCGCAATCGAGCCCGATGAGAATCACTTTCGTCATGCGCGAAATTCCTTGATGATGAGGACTGCCGGATACGTCAGACGGCCGTGGCGGCCATTCTGGAAATCCAAATCCTGGATGGAGGTGATACCCGTTCGTAAACCCTTTCGATACCCCCGAGCAGGTTCCGGGGGCTGAGGCTTTCTTTCGATGTCCTCCCCGCGCCCTCCGCGAGACGGAGGGCGAGCGGGCGGGAGCGCAACACCCTCAACAGTCCCCCGGCGAAAGCCTCCGGCCCGGGTGCGGTGACCACGTAGGCGTCCCGCCCGTGCGTCAGACCCCGCGCAGAATCCGCGCTCGCCACGATGGGCCGGGCCGCCGCGAGATAATTCAGCAGCTTCATCGGATAGCCCGGGCAGCGCAGTCTCGGCAGCGCCAGGACGGCGGCGTCCGACATCCATTCCCATTCCTGTTCAAAAGATCGGCCGGTCAGGAAGGTCACCCGCCCCCCGAGGCCCAGTCTCCCCATGCGCTTCTCCCACCGGGACGGGTCGTTGTGCGTAACAATCAGTAGATGGGTCTCCCGCTCCGCGGCGGCAACGATCCGGAAGCTCCGAAGGAGCAGGTCCAGATCCTGATAGGGATGGAGGTTCCCGGCGTACAGGATATAGGGAGCGCCCGGCCCGCTTCCGCCGCCGAAAGGCCTGGCATCCGGGGGGGGGGAGGGGGAGAGGGGGGAACACGAACGGGGGAAGACAGGAGATCCGATCGCCCCGCACACCCATCTTCTGAAAGGTCCGGGCCGCCCTCGGGCTCAAGGCGATGCAGTGATCCGCCCGGGGGGGCAGCAGGCGGTCCGCCGCAAGTCCCGCCTATTTCGACAGAAAGCGGACCGGACCGGGCCGGTAATAGGTTGGCAGCTCTTCACCGAGAAGGGTGTGGCTGTGATAGAGAACGGGCGTGTGGGTCTGCCGGCGCACCCACAGGGCGGCCATCAGCCCTTCGACACTGTGGGCGTGGATCAGGTCGGTCCCCCCCCCCTCCCCTCCCGCCAGCGGACCACCTCTTTCAAAAGGCGGGCCAGGGCCGCGTCGAGGAGCGGTTTGACGGGGTGAAAGCCGGGATGGTGAGCCGGGTGCCTGAGCCGGGTGTTCACCCGATGAATTCGGCATCCCCGCGGACAGCGCCATTGAGCGTCCATCCCGAACGGGTAAGTGACCAGGTCTATCCGGTGGCCCCGGGGGCGGCCAGGCCGGTGATCAACTCCTGAATCAGGACCTGTGAGCCCTGTACGCCGGGAAAAGGGCAGGCCGCGGCCATGACGATCCGCCGAGGATTTTCCGCCCGTCCGACTTCGGGAGGGCGGCCATGCCCGTTTGCGGAAAACCCTTGAGGCAATAAAGCCGTCCCGCTCATCCGGTGGATCACTCCAGGTATCCCAGGTCTCTGAGGCGCTTGGCAGTTTCCGATTCCCAATCGGGCCCGCCCGCGCCCATTGTAACGGATGTGAGATCCGCGTTGCGAACCGGGGGCGGGTCCGATGAAGGTCCCGGCGCGTCGAGCAGGGCGCTCAGAACCCGGCCTTCCATCGGAGTGGCCGGCCGCTCGCCCAGGTGCGCCATCAGCGTCGGGGCGAAATCGGCGAGGTCCGCCCCGGGCTCATATCGGTCCGGCCGCACGCCGGGGCCGGAAAAAACGAAGAACCCCTCGGGACGGTGCGTCCCGTTCATCCCCCGGCCCCTCGCGCCCTCGCGCTCGTCCGGACGAAGCTCACGGAACCACGAGGATTCGCCGCCGCCCTCTCCCGGCCCCTCCTCGCGGAACTTGACCCAATCCACCAGACGCTCTCCGGTTTTCTCATCCCGAAGGTCCTCCAGGCGCCCCTTGATTTCCCGGCGAAGGGCCTCGTACGCATCGCCGGGCGGCACGACCCCGAATCCCTCGCGCCGGACGTTGATATAGATCCCCTGGGACGGGATGCTCGGAAAGAAGGCCCGCGTCCGGTCCTAGTCCAGGGTCTCGTGAAGGTCGGTTACAAAGGCCGAGCGGCCCCGCCGCGCCCGTTTTCTCATCCGGCTCTGGATGAAGCCGGGGACGAGTGAGCGGACCCATTTTACATCGTTCAGGGAAACCAGCTTGTAGAGCAGCTTCTTGCGGGAGGCGACCTCTTTGCGCATGCGCAGGAGGCCCTGCGCCTCCAGCCAGGCGCTCACGTTGAACCAGGCGTCGGTGGGCCCGAAGCCGTGGTCCGACATGATAAGCAACAGGGTGTCCGGGGTCAGGCGGTCGAGGAGACGCCCCAGGAAATCGTCCATGAGGCGGTAACAATCGGTGATGTTTCCCCGGAGCCGGTTGGCCATGGCGCTCCCGTAGAGGCCGCAATCGGGGTCCATATATTTCCAGAAAAAGTGCTGGAGCCGGTCCGCGAGGATGAAGACGCCCATGAAAAAGTCCCAGGGTTTGTGGTCCATCAGGTAGAAGAATGCTTTCTCGCGCTGGAGGAAGGCGTGAGAAACCACATTCATGAAGCTCAGCGCGTCCTGATGGCTTTCCGCTTCGTATTTCGGCAGGTCGATGTCGGGCACATAGTCCCCGATAGCCGCGAAGAGCTCCGGCTTGAGGCTGGATGGGTATGCGAATTCAGCCTCGGGCCCGGGCGTCAGCATGCCCGAGATCATGCATCCGTCGAGCGGCTCGGGCGGATAAGTGATGGGTATGTTCAGGATGGCGGTTTTCTTCCCGACCTTGTTGAGCCTGTGCCAAAGACGGGGCGACTTGACGGAAGCGAGCGTGATGAGTGGCCGTTCCGGGTGGAGCAGGGGGGATTTCCCGAAAATCGTAGATGCCGTGCTTACCGGGATTGACTCCCGTGAAACACGTTGTCCAGGCCGTCGGGGTCGTGGGGGGGACGGTCGAGGCCAGAGCCCCGATGGCCCCCTCCGCACGCACTTTGGCGAAATTCGGAAGGGTTCCATCGTTCATCCAGGGCTCGAGAAGGGAGAAGGTTCCTCCATCGATACCCAGGAGAACGACTCGGGTTGCGGTATTCAAAGGGGGATCCGTTAAGACGCCAGGGGGTGGTTCTTCGCTCAGTCCCGGCCTCGAAGGGCCATTTGCAGACGATCGAACAGGATAAAGAGATCGGACCTTCTCAGAACGCCGATCCAGATTCAACGCCCTGAGCGGAACGCCCATCATTTCCGGCTGGGATCGGCAAGACACCCTCCATTTTGTCTCCAGGTGAGCTATGCGTATAGTAGTTGAAATCCCGAAAGGCTCATTCTTGTTGCAGTTTTCCCGATGAGGGGTCGATTCATTATCCGACGATCTCGAACCGTATGGTGGTTTAACCGGAAGGGGACAGAGCCATGCCGGAGAAAGACCTCAGGACATTCCTGGACGAATTGGAGGCCAACGACCTGTTGCGGGTCGTCCACTCGCCCGTTGATCCCGCCGCCGAGATGGGGACCCTTTTCGACCAGACGGATCGGCCCATCCTCTTCGAGAATGTCAGGGGCTTTGAAGACTGGCGGGTCTGCGGCGAGCTCCTGACAAAGCGGACGACCCAGGCCCTCGCCCTGGGCTGCGAGCCGGAGGACGTCGTGCCGGAGCTGGTCCGGCGCTATCGCAAGGGGCTTGTCCCCTTCGAAATCGTTGACGACGGGCCGTGCAAAGAGGTGATCCTGACAGGAGACGACGTCGATCTCAACCGTCTCCCCATCGTCAAACACTCTAGGAAGGACGGGAACATCACCATCGGCGCCGGGATGAACTACACCCGGGATCTGGAGACGGGGATCGGGAACCTGGCCATGCTGCGGATGGAGGTTCAGGACAGGAATCACACGGGGATGCTCCTCGTCCCGCGCCACACCTACCGGCATTTCGAGCAGTACGAGGCGGCCGGAGAGGACATGCCCATGGCGGTCCCCATCGGCCATCATCCGCTGCTGGACGTGGCCACGAACTGGACCGTCCCCTACGGCGTGGACGAGTTCGAGCTGGCGGGGCGTTGCTGGAATCCCCCGTCCCCATGGTCCGGTGCGAGACGGTGGACCTCGTGGCCCCGGCCCGCGCGGAAATCGTCATCGAAGGCAAGCTTCTGTCCGGTGTGAGGAAGGCCGAGGGGCCGTTCGGGGAGTTCCAATGCTCCTACGCTTCCGGGACCGGGGACAACCCGGTCTTCGAGGTTTCGGCCATCACCCTGCGTAGCGATCCCATCTACCGCCACTGCCAGTCCACCAACTTCGTCGAGCACCAGTCCCTCAACGGCCTTCCGATGGAGGCCCATCTCTATGAGCGCCTGCGCGAGGTGGAGGGATTCTCGGACGTCCACGATGTCCACTGCGCTCCGTACGGCGGCCAGTTCGTGATCCTGATCCGGATGACCCCGCATTATGAGGGGCAGGTGGTCAACGTCCTGATGGGGGCGCTCAGCAGCGCGTACCTCCCTCCCAAGGTGGCCATCGCCGTCGACGAGGACGTGGACATCCACAAGCCGGAAGAGATTCTGTGGGCCATCGGGACGCGCTTCAACCCGGACACCGACGTCCACCCCATCCGGGGGACCCGAAACCACCCGATGGATGTCGCCCTGCCCCAGGTCGCGCCCCCGGGGGCCCGCTGGCAGCGGGTCGGGGGCAAGATCGGCATCGACGCCTGCCGCCCGTCGACCTTTCGGCTGGAAGAGCGCGAGCGGCTTGAGCGAACCGCCCCCCAGGGCGAGGGCGAAATCTTCCTGAAGGACCTGGAGGTCACAAACTGGATCAGCCGGCGGGCGCCGGTATGAGGGGGGGCTCCCGCAATCCGCCGGATCGCCGATTGAGGTAATGTCACGAGTTTTGTGTAGAAGTGCAGAGAGGGTTTGTCTCCCACTAGGTGTTAATGCGGTGGAACACGCTGTAGGCGACGCGTTCCAGGGACTCGTTGTTGTTCATGACGGTCATGGGTCTGGTTCTTCGTCTCACCTCCCGAAAGACCCGCTCAATGGGGTTTATCGTGCGCAGGGTGACCCGAAGGGCGGGGGGCTCTTGGAAGTGGGCCAACAACGTCTCGAGGTCGCTCTCGATGCACGCCACCGCCTTGGGCTCCCGCCCTCGCCACTGCTTGGCCCATCGCCAAAAGGCGGCGATGGCCGCCCGGCGGCTGTGGGCCTCGTAGATCCTTTGTGCGCCCGAGACCACCGCCTCCTGGTTGCGCTTTCGGACCTTCTTCACGACGTTTTGCATCTTGATTCATCCGTAAAGCCGTTCTTTCCAGCCGTGAGATCCTATTATACTATTGATATTATTGAGAATATACATAATTTCCAATCTCATTCGAAACCTGCCTTCTGCAGTCCGTAATCAAAATGAAAGCGGATTCGTTAAAACTCCTGCGCATCTCGGCGAGTCCCTGTTGGTAACCGTTCGGCCGGGCCGTGATGGGCACAGCGTTGGAAGCATCGTCTACATTGGATGGAATCTTCCCAAGACACTGGTAACGCGATTCGGCATGTGGTATTCATGTCGACATGACGATTCGCGCAGAAGTTGCTCAAGCGGAACTTTCGTTGGTCGAGAGGCCAGATGTCCGATGGCCTCTTCCCCCCAAGACGTCCTCATGCAGGGCGCCGGACTGGCGTTCGCTGTTCAAGCGCGTGCGGGCGCGGGCGGAGGCGCGCTGCAAGGAGTTGCGGTGGGCGGAGGTGGATTCCCGCGGCCGGGCGGGTTCGCTGAAGTGGCAGCTCGACACCTGCCGGAGGAAGCTGGAAGCGGCCGTCGAGGAGACGAAGGAAGTCCGCCGCGCGGCGAGAGACGCCCTATCGTTGAAGGCGGAAGTGGCGCGTCTGGAGAAGCTCCTGTCGGAAGCCAGGGTCAAGTCGGCCGGGGGCCGCTCGGGCGCGTCGCCGTCGGGGGAGGCCGCCCGGCTGCGCAAGGAGGCGGTCCGGCTGACCAGGGAAGTCGCCCGGCTGGAGGACCGGCTGGCCCGGGAGGCGCAGGCGTCGGACACCGACAAGGAGACCATCAGGTGGCAGGGCCGCGAGGTCATTGGGCTCCATGCGGAGTTGGGGCGATTGCGCGACCAGGCGGAGGCGGTCAAGTCGTTGTCCGGGGAGGTCTACCGTCTGGGGGTCGCCCTGGAAGTCGCCGGGGCCGCGAAGGAGCGGCTGAAGGCCCGGCTTTTGCGCGCGAGCGAGGCGGCGCGGTCGAGGTCGCCGTCGCGTGAGGACGCTGAACTGCGCAAGGCCCTGGGGAGGTCGCGCCGCCAGAAGACGGCGCTCAGGTCCCTATCCAGGGAGAACGCCCGGCTGTGCAAAGCCGTGAATGCATCGCAGAGCCGGAACGAGACGCTGGAAGCGCAGCTTGCGAAGCTTCGTGCGAGCGGGGCGGTGCTGTCGAAGGCGCTGTTCGGGCGCAGGAGCGAACAGCAGGAGAGGCCGCGCTCTGAGCGCCGGCGCGGCCGGCAGCCCGGAGCCGCCGGGCATGGCCGCACCCTGCGGCCCGCGCTCGAGGAGAGGACGGAAGAGCGCAATCCGCCGGCCGAGGCATGCGTCTGTGGCCGATGCGGGAAGCCCTACGTGGCCAACGGCGCCGAGGTCTCCACCATCGTCGAGATCGAAGTCTCGGCTCACAAACGCGTCATCCGCCGTCCGCGATGGCGCCGGAGGTGCGACTGCGCGTCCTCACCCACCGAAGTGTCGGCGTCCCCTGCGCCGGGTCGCCTCGTGGCTGTCCGGCCAGGGGCTTCCTATCTCGCCGGGGACGCTGGGCGACAGCGCGCGCCGTATCGCGCCGCTGTTCGAGCCGGTGGCTGCCGCGATCCTCGCCCGCCAGAACGAGGCGGCGGTGCGCCATGGTGATGAGACTACCTGGCGCGTGCAGTCGCTTCGCGAGGAGAGCCGCTCAAGCCGGGCTTGGCTGTGGACCTCGGTCAGCGAGGACGCGGTCTACTTCCACGTTGACCCCTCGCGCGGTGCGGAGGTCGCGAGGAAGCTGTTCGGAACGGCCGGCCTCCATACGGTCATCGTCTGCGACCGCTACAGCGCCTACAAGAAGATGGCGCGCATTCCCGGGGGCCTGGTGATGGAGTTGACCCGTTTTTGTGGACACCTTGAGACTGTGCGGAGGAGGTGTTCAGATGCCGAAAACTCATTCACCCTACGCGCCGGAATACCGGCGCCAGATGGTTGAGCTGGTTCGCTCGGGCCGTACGCCCGGGGAGCTGGCGCGGGAGTTCGAGTGTTCCGCTTCGGCGATTCGCAACTGGGTCCGCCAGGCCGACCGCGACGAGGGCCGTCGTGAGGACGGTCTGACAAGCTCAGAGCTCGAGGAGCTACGGCGGCTTCGTCGGGACAATCGTCAGCTTCGCGAAGAACGCGAGATACTGGCAAAAGCTACGGTTTGGTTCGCTCGGGAGACCGGCTCGGTCCGGGCGAAGTCCTCGAGCTCGTGAAGGCGAATCAGGCCCATCATCGGGTGGCCACGATGTGCCGGGTGCTGGGCGTCTCCCCCAGCGGGTACTACGCGTGGCGAGGCCGTGGGCGTTCTCCTCGTGCGAAGCGCGACGAGGTGTTGGGGGGCACGATACGGGCCATCCACGAGGCATCTGGTGGCACCTACGGGGCGCCTCGGGTTCATGCCGAGCTGATGGCCGGCGGCTGCCGGGTGAGCCGCAATCGGGTGGCTCGTCTGATGCGCGAGGCGGGCTTGGCCGGGGTGAGCCGACGCCGAGGCATGCGCACTACGCGCGTGGACCAGAGCCATTGTGTGGTCCCGGACCGGGTCGAACGCCAGTTCCAGGCCGATGGGCCGGACCGAATCTGGGTGGCCGACATCACCTACGTGCCGACCTGGGCGGGGTTCGTGTACCTGGCCATCGTGCTCGACGTGTTCATCCGCCGGGTGGTGGGATGGTCGATGGCCCATCATCTTCGCACCGAACTGGTGCTCGGGGCGCTGAACATGGCGTTGGGACAGCGCCGCCCCGACGGGGTCGTACATCACTCCGACAGTGAGTATGTGAGGGCCGGTTACCTGAGGTGGTCTGACCCGTACCGCGAGTAACGCATTTAGGCTTGTAGGGCCGGCCGCCCCAGGGTGGCTTGACCCACACTCTGATTGACCGTGGTGTCGTTCCCTTGACTTGTCGGCCACCCAGGGGCAACCGGTTGAGGTTCCGACCTCGACCGACATCGTGACCTGATGAGAGCCTGGCCCAAGGCCTTCCGGCTGCCTTCGTTCCTCGCCCACTATGCGCCGCTTGCCGACCAGGCGGCCAAGGGGGGCTGGAGCCACACGCATTACCTCGACGAACTCGCGACGGTGGAGGCGCTCGAGCGCGCCGAGCGGCGGATCGCGCGACTGATGACCGAATCGAAGCTCGCGCGCGACAAGACGATGGCGACGCTGGATAGCGGACGCTTCCCCGCGCCGGTACGCACCCAGGTCGCGCGTCTGGCCGAGGGGCAGTTTCTCGAAGGAGCCACGAACCTGTGCGTATTCGGCAATCCGGGCACGGGCAAGACCCATGTAGTCTCCGCCCTCGGTCATGAGCTGGTGCGCCAGGGCCATTCGGTGCTCTTCACCCCGGTCTCGGCCTTGGTCGAACGGCTGCTCGAAGCAAAGCGCGATCTTCGCCTGAGCCGGGAGCTGCGCCGGCTCGACCGCATCGAGTGCCACATCCTGGACGATATCGGCTACGTGCAGCACGACCGCGGCGAGATGGAGGTGCTGTTCGCCCTGCTCGCCGAACGTTACGAGCGGCGCAGCGTCGCGATCACCTCCAACCTGGTGTTCTCAAAGTGGGACCAGATCTTCCAGGACCCGATGACCGCCGCCGCGATCGACCGGGTCGTACACCACTCGGTGATCCTCGAACTCAACGTCAAGAGCTATCGAGCCGAGGCGGCGCACCAGCGCACCCGGTCCGGACGCGGCAAGAAGGACGCCAAGCCCGATGAGTCTTGACCGCACGATGGGACGAGTGAAGACCGCAACGCCCGCGGCGTCTGGCCGTCGCCGATGCCCTGTGCGCCGGTCCGGTGGAGACCGCAGGGGACACGAGGTGTTCTCTCTCGCGTCGCACAGCCTGTGGATAGGTGGGACACCTGCTATGCCGTTCCCCACATACCCACTGGCTCAACAACAGGAGCATTCAAGTTCTCAGACCCAGCGTCCAGGGTCCCAAAACGGAACTTTTAATTGTCGCCAACGGGAAAAATAGTTGGCGTTGACCAGCAGATGGATATCGAACACATCGTGGCCACCTCGAGGCCCACGACAGTGGCTTGTGCGCTGCGGACGAGACAACCCGCAAGCAATTCGCTCGTGACCTCGATAACCTTACACTTGCCTCCCCGAAGGTGAACCGGTGCTCGCCCATTGGTAAGTGCGGGAAGGATGCCGCCGAATGGATGCCGGAGAAGAACAAGTGCTGGTTTGCCAATCGGATTGTTCAGGTGCGCCGCAAATGGGATCTCACCATAGACCGAAAGGAAGCGGATGCGCTTAAAAAACTGCTGGCGGGCTGTGATTTCACCGACATTGTGTTTCATCCTGCCGCAAAATGACGTTTTCCGAAGGGAACGGTATTATCGCCAAAAGACGAAATAGGCAAAATGGATGCCGCATAAGCAGAAACCAGAGGCAGAATGAAAACTCGGACGGGTGCGAATTGCCTGGAAGATATTCACGCAAGGCCCCGACGGGATAGGCACTCGCCGAACCGCGCAATCGGATACTCTGGATAATATAGAACGAGCCGACAGGCGAAGAGGATGGTCCCTACTGACTTTTTGTCTTGTTTCTGAGTTGGGAGGAAGGTGTAGGCTGCCTTCGGTATCGTAGGTCCATGAAGTCTGTGGGGAAGAGCAGGGGGTGGGAGACCGTCGTGACCTGGGTCGGTTGAGATGAGACCGTGGTGTAGCTGGGCCCCCCGCTTTTGTGTGTCCGAGGGGATGAAAGTGCGCTCGTCACGGCCCTCGATATCCATGATGACGATCTGTTCGTCTTCCTTGGCATTAAGGTCGACGTAGATTCCTGAAAAATCATCCCGCTGTCCGGAGTCACGCTCGATCTTGAGGCCATGAAGCGTTGCGAACAGACTGGTAAGGCGTTGCTGTCCGTCCAGGACAAAGGATACGGCTTCGCCATCTTTCGGCGGTGGCAGTTCCTGGTTACCGAGATCGCGCACGCTGCGTAGACGGTCCTGGACCGCCCCTGGGTTATTGGACACTCGGGTGAGGGTATTCGACCTCATGCGGCCTCCGCAACTTGAGCGAGTTTTTCCTGCCTTGCCTGGGCCGGCGTTCGGTAGCCGTAGCCCTCGAGAATCCAATGATGGTTGTACAGGTTCTTGAACTCAAGCAGCGCCCACCGCAGTTCCTCTACGGTGGCGAAAGAGCGCACCCACAGGAGATTCTCCTTCAAGATGCGGATGAACCACTCACAGTAGCCATTTCCCTCGGGCGCCCGCACGAAGCTGGGCGAACTGGTCATGCCCAGGTAGGCGATCTCCCGCTGAAAGTCATCGGACAGATAGGCGGGGCCGTGGTCGTGACGAACTTTAAGCCCCTCGGCGACGTCCGCCTCCAAGCCGGCGAAGCGCTCGGCGACCCCCTGCCGGATCGGCTCCAGGGCCTCGAAGCGGTTGCCGCTCTTGGCCGCATGGATCCCCACGCAGTCCACCGAGCAGTGATCCACCGCCACGAACACCGAGGCCATCCCCTCCTCGGTGGTCACCGTCGTCGTCATGTCCGTGCCCCACATTCGGTCGGGCCGCTCGGTGCGGATGGTCCCGTTGTGGGCCTTGGGACCTCGGGGTTTGCCCACCCGGTGGGGGGCCTGAAGCCCCGCCTCCCGCATCAGGCGACGCACCCGCTCCTTGCTGGTGCGGATGCCCGCGAAGCGCAGCCTCGCCCACACCTTGCGGTAGCCCTCGCCATGGAAGGGAGAGTCCTCCAGGACCTGCCGGATGTGGCCGAGGAGTTCCGCATCGGTGCACGGGCCCACAGGGCCGCGCTTATTGGGCGTGGGGCGTTCATGAACGGGGACCGCCTCTCGCCGCCGTTGCGCGTAGACCGTGGAGCGCGCCAAGCCCCAAAGGGCGCACACCCGCTTCAGGCCGTAGGCTCTGCCCGTGGAGGTGAAGCGGGCCTGACTCATCGCCTCCACCTCCTGCCGGCTAAAGGGCGGCCGGCCTCCAGGCGGTCGATCTTCTCCCGCAGGACCTCGCCCTCCATCGTGAGTTCGCCCACCTTGGCCTTGAGCCGGGCGTTCTCCTCGGCCCGCTCATCCGCCGGGCGAGCTTTGAGCGCCGCCTCGCCCCCGCGAAGGAACGCCTCGCGCCAGGCGGAAAGCCGAGCCGCTGTCGTGCCCAACTCGCGGCAGAGCGTCTCCAGGCTCTCGCCCCGCAAAAGACGCAGGACCGCCTCCCGCTTGCGCTGGCAGGAGAACCGACCCCGCTCACTGCGATGCCCTGGGGCCTTGGCTCCGTTCGCCCTACGGGCGCCCTCCGCCAAAGCCCCCTCTTGCTTTTGTTCGTTCATCGCGACACCCCTTTCTCCATGAATCATGGATCAATCGAGTGTCCAACAAAACCCTAGAGCGGGGGAGTCCCTCGTCTCCTAAAAGATGAAAGTACCGACCGGATATCCCTTGATTACGCTATCTATCAATGCGGCGGACTTGGAACCATGAAAGGAAAGAAAGTAAAACTTGGTGATATTGTCCAGCTAGCTTCATTCGAACAAGCGTTACAATCCAACGCGATTACAATGAGAAATTTCAAGTATAACAACAAATCCAAGGCAAAACCAGCGTAATTGCAAATGCAATATGGGACGACGATACGATTTGGGTTCTACCATCCGGACACAAACCCTTCGCCGTGTCGTTGTTTGAAAACATGAAGGACCATGTCGTAAACAGCATTGATCACAGCAGACAGGATCAGACCGGATACAATCGGTGGTCTTTCTGTCCCGGTCTCACCGCGCCCACGTCCTAGATATCCCCATTACAATGCCTATCGGCAGCCCATCGTCAACGCAATGACTAGGAAACTGCAAAGGAACAACGAACAATGGAAATCGTAGCCAGTGCCCTGACCACGATCATGATTGCCGCGGTAAGCTCATGGATAACGGTTCAGTCCCAGATATTCCATATGGATCATAACTTTTGTCGGACCGGAGGACATTTTCTGGAGTAAAATCAATGCATGAGCCTCCCCGAGCCATCCTCTCGCGGGGTAATCCAATGGGTGAAGCGAAAAAGTGGGCGTTGAAGGTCCGTTTTGAGCGTCGGCTGAGGCTTGAGTTTCACGGAACCAGAATGACTTCGGATGCGGGATTGCTGGCCTGCCGAGAGGGATCAAGCACTGGTCGTTACGCGGCCTTCAGCTTAAGCTCCTCAAAATGGGCGGCCGGCTCGTGCGGTACGCCCGCCACATCACCTTCCAGTTGGCCGAGGTCGGTGTATCCAGGAAGACATTTGCCCTTATCTTGGAGAGAATCAAGCGATGATGCCCGGTGCCTGTCTAGCGACCCTAAGCGGAGTCCACACAAGGGCAAAATGACGAAGACTCCAAACCTGGTGGTCAAGCCCGTTTACACGCCGGCGCTGACATGGTTTTCCAATGGCGGATACCGCTCCGATCAGGGTTTCAGGCGCCCGAAATGGTGTTGACAGCCCCGGTAAAGAGGGCTCTAATTGAGTTAAAGAGCAACGGGTGGTCAATACAAGAGTTGTCTTGATTTAAACCGGGATTTCCCAGATGACCACTCTTAGCCATCCTGCGGTCCTCCTGTGTCATCAAAGTACCCCATTTTACTACAGATTCAGGGTCTCTTTGCAGAACCATCTGCTCAATCGAGGGGCAACGGCCGTCCTAAAGCCGCAATCCCTTGAAAACCCAGCTCTACCGGCACACTCAGGGGAGTTCGGCACAGACTGATCCCCCGTCTCCACCACGTCACTAAGCTTCCGGGCCATCTGCTCCGTCATCCGGTATCTGGTACGGGAGGCGGTAACCACAACCGTCGAATTCGTTCAAGGATTGCCCTGAACAGTTGACGCGGCACGGCCACCTCGGCCATCTGGAAGGTGGTGTGCCGGGCGTGGGTGACCACCTTGGCCCCAATCTTAATCAGCTTCTCGCGTAACGTCGTCAGCGACCAGTGCTTCACCGCTCTGGGCAACGCCAGCCGCCGCAGGAAGTTTGCCAGGTTGTACGCCAAGGCAAATAGTTGCAAGCGAACCTGGTTCTCTTCAAAGCCGTGGCAGGACAGGCGCGTCCAGTTCAGGGCGTACTTGCCCTCCTTGATCCACTGCTCCGCCGTCCCACGCTGGTTGTAGAACCTCACGACGTTCTCTTCCCGCCAGTGCAGGTTGGTCACGATGAAGCTGACTCTTGGAAACAACTCGCCCTGGTGCCACTCGACCGCCACCACCACCCGGCGAGGCTTCTCCCAACTAGCCGCCTGATAGGAGACGCTGTGGTAGAAGATAATGGGCCTTTTGGGCGGTCGGCCAACCGGCCGGGTCAGAAGGCATTCGATGTCCCTGTACAAGATGGCGTTGGCCGGAAGCCGAATCGCATAGGAGTAGCCCTCCGCCTCAAGGTATCGGTACACCTCCGGCTTGGCAAATGCCGCGTCGCCTCGAAAAAACCGACAGACCTTCGCATCCCGGTAGCGAGCTACCACCGGCTCCAATACAGACCACCAGTCATCAGCGCTGTGGACCTTGCCGTTGCGCAACAGCGCCCGCTCCAGATCGCCAAACTGGTTGAAGCAAAACAGTGGGTGATAGCAGGTGCAGCCGAAGTGGCCGTTGTAGGAAGAGCCTTCCTGCTCACCGTGGGTCGGGCTGACCGAACTGTCCATGTCCAGGATCAGCTTGCGAATCGGCTTGCGTTTGCGGACACGATCCACCAACACACCGGGCAGACCGCTCAGCGCCTTGAGGGGTTAAGGGGCCGGGTGAGGGTCTGCGTCTCGAATCGGCTCATCTGGCTGGTGGAGGCAGCGGTGTGATACTTCGCTCGCCCCCCAACCACCTGACGCATGGCGGGATCGACACAGAGCCGCTCGGCATCATTGGTGTCTTTATATCCTGCCAGGCGGCTGTAGACCGACTGGCGCACCAAAGCGGTGAGGCTGTGCCGGGTGTTCCCGCCCGTCCGTGAATCGGACAGAAACCCCTCGGCCGCCTTCGTCAGCCCCAACACCTCATCCAGTTCACGATAGGCAAGCAAACCGGCGTCACTCGTAACCTTTGCTCCGTGAAACTCCAGCCTGAGCCGACCGTCGAATTGGAGCCTCAACGGCCTCTTTTTCGCTTCACCCATCGGGTCCCCTCGCAAGATGATGGCAGGGAGAGGACAACACCTTGATTTTACACGAGAAAACGGCCTTCGGGGCGTTAAAAATTATCATCCATATGGGAAATGCGGGTCAGTTGTCACTACGGCGCTTTCGCGCGGAGAAATGGTGGGAAAGACGTGTGGCCGCGTACGAGAGACTTATTGAGGCGCTTCATCATTCGAAGGTTTTCTCCGATATCCATTTGGAAGCATTCTCAGCGGGCCGGGAGATTTCAGAAGAGCGCGACAAGGAACTTCGAGCAAGAGCCAGGGAGGCTGGTCGGGAAATCGCCAAGGCCGTCGACCTAGGAGGATTTCTGGTCGGAGCAGAAGCACGCGCTCGCCTGAAAAGATACAAGAAGGACGAAGACTTTGCATCCGATACTACTAGCTGGGACGAACACCTTTACCGTGATTGGGAAGCCACAAATTCATGCCTGCAAGATCTAATTGGCATTGCACGTCGTGATCTAAAAACAGACCGACATGCATGATCTGAAGAGATACACCAATTCCGTGAAATTGCACAAATTCTACTATAGCCTCCGGACACTGAGGTGGCCCTGGAAAATCGGACGGGTCGTTAAGGTGTATTCCACCAACTGAGGAAGGGATACGCAATGAACACACGACGGCGGTTCACGGGGGGTAAAGACGAAGGTGGCGTTGGCGACAGTGGGGCGGGACCGGACACGGGCGGAGTTGACACAGCCGTTTGACCTGCATCCGAACCAGATCCAGGAATGGAAGAAGCGGCTTGTGAAGGGGGCGGAGGGAGTGTTTGGGGAGGCGTCGGGTTTGGAGGGGGAGGAGCGAGAGGCGGAGAAGCTGCATGCGAAGATCGGGCAGTTGACGATGGAAAATGATTTTTTATCCAAAGCGCTCGGTCGCAACCGCTGAAAGAGCGCCGAGCGATGATTCAGCGACCACATCGTTTACCGATATCGCGCGGTGCAAGCTGCTCGGGGTGGGGCGCGAGCGGGTCGGTGCGCATCGCCCCGGGGGCCGGAGGTCTGGGCCTCTCGCTCACCCTGTCTCCTACGTGGGGAGTGGCGTCGAGCGGGACGGGGCGGCTGTGGTCGTTGCCGAATGCGGAGGGCCTTGCGGCGAATGGGGAGTTCGAGGCAAATCACCGTCTGGATGCGGAGGTGGGCTACGGTCTCGGCGTTGCGCGCGGCCTCGGGGTGGTGACACCCTATGCGGGTCTCGGGCTCGCCGGCGAGGGCGGGCCGTCGTGGCGCATGAGCGCGCGCTGGCAGGCGGCGCGAGGCGGCGAACGACGACGTCGAGCACGGGATCCTGCTGCGCTTAGCCCTGCGCTGGTAGTGGAGTTGATCCGCTATGGCGCCGGGGAAGGCTGGCTGCCGGCCGGAACCAATCGTGTGCGCCGCTTCTCCCATCGTTGCGCTTCGGGAGACCCGATACGCTCCTCACTCACCGAAGAAATATTTCACCCCGAACATCACGGACCAGTGATTCATACCGCTGATCGTGGTGAAGTTGGAGATGCCGGGAACCGCATGCTGCACGTAGCCGCCTTTGACGTCTTCCATGTCGCCCACCATGGCGTAGGAGAGCTTGAGGCCAATCAGCATCTTTTCGTTCAAACGGTAGTCGAGGCCGGCGTGGAGGTGTTTCGACAAAACGGTGTCGGAGAGGTCCTCATCCTGGTGGCCGTTGTACCGCTCGGGTCTGTCGCAGTCAGCCGCTGAGTCCTTGCACGAGTACCACGACTGATAATACAGCCCCGACAGCTTCAGGAAAGCAACGCCCACGCCTAAGCCCACATAGGGCGTGAAGCGGTTTCCCGGACGCGAGAAGTCGTAGTAGGCGTTCACCGAGAGGGTGCGCGTCTTCAGGTCATCGACCTCGGACGAGGATCTGCTCTCATAGTTGCTGCTTTCAACATGCACCCTGCGCGTGCCGTCGAGATAGGTGCTGCCGGTGAATTTTTGCCCGAGGTCGTTTTTTCGCTGCGTGAAGGACAACTCCAGGCGCAGCGCGTCGAATGCACGGCCGATGGAAATCTCGAACACGGCACCGTCGTCCGCCTCGAGGTCGTAGTACCACCAGTAGCCTTGGGGCGCGCCGCCAATGTGCGTGCAGTCGTCATCCGGATAGCAGACGTTGTCGCGGTTCCAGCCCGCCTGCTTGACGCCGGACATCTTGTTGATCCCAAGGCCCGCCCCCACGTACCACCCCGAAGGTTTTGCCTCCTGGGCGGCGCTCGCTCCCGCCGCGCTCAGACATGCGCATATCGCCAGCGCGGCCGTGACGACAAACCGTTTCTTGCATGATGATCGCATTTCGTCCTCTCCCGCCCGATGTTGGATGATTCGCCAGAACCTCATGGTGAACGACTCTTCAACCCGACGCGCTTCAGCCCCCACTATCCCGGATGCCACCCGATCCGCACCTCGGTGCCGAGCACGAGCCGCCGTTTCCCCGGAACGCGCCCCGGCTCGGGAGGGTCCGCGTAGTCGCGGCCCACCGCCACTCGGACGTGACGCTCGTTTCCCTCGGTGGTGTTGGTCGGATCGAAGCCGGACCACCCCACGACCAGAAACCAGCACGCCACCCAGGTGTGGCTCTCGCCCCTCGCGTCTTCCCCGGTTTCCGGTCCCTGATAGCCCGACACGTAGCGGCATGGAACCGCCCAGCCGCGCACGATGGATGCCTTCACGTCAGCGTCGTTCCGGCAGACCCCCCGCACGGTTTCGAGGAAGTCTTCGATGGGCGAGTCCACCTCGGTGTGGACCGGAATATACTCGAATCCATCGTGGAGCTTTGCGCAAAGCTCACGCGTGCGCACGAGGGGCTCGTCCCCCAACCCGATGTCGTGCGTCGCCACGAACTTCCGAGCGCCCGACTCGGCCGTACGAAGCGGCTCGGGTGCGCTAGCGGCCAGAACTCGGGAGTCTGGACGGCGCAACGAAGCGCTTCCGATGCGCCGGGTTCGAGCTTCTCGGGAGCGGAGGTCAAGGGCCCCACCTCCACGCGCGAGCGCGCCTCCACCCCAAAGCGCGCATGCGGGCGGGACATTCTCTGCGCTCTAAGACTTCCATCGCGGGCTCGACCACGAGTTGGTTGGCGAAATACCCGTCCTCCGCCGTTTTCTCGATCCGTTTCCATTGCCAGGGCATGACCCGAATGTTCTTTTGTATCGTCTGAACCATTCATTTTAGGGAATTATAAAGGTTTTGACACCAATTGGGTGAGTTGTTGGACCACCAGGGGAAAGAGATCCTGGTGGCGGTGATTGTAGCGGAATTCCATCTCCTTCCGGTAGAGGGGGAATCGCTCCTTGGACACGCCATGATGTTTGATGAGTCTCTGCTTGGCGTAGGCCCAAAAGCCTTCCAGGCCGTTGATGTGCACTTTGCCCCGACTGAAGCGCCGATCATGATCCACCCGCAGGTGGCGATAGCCGCAGAACATCAGGGCGTCATAGACCTGGTAGCGGTCGGTGTAGACCACGCTGCCCCGATGGACCCGCTTCACGGTGGAGGCCAAAAGGGTCTGGGCCTTGACATTGCCGACCGCCTCCACCTTCACCCGGCCACCCCGCTCCAAAATACCGAAAACAGGGACTTTACCCGCTGCGCCTCGGCCTCTCTTCCCCTTGCGCCTGCCCCCGAAGTAGGCCTCGTCCGCCTCCACCTCCCCTCGAAGAAGCTCCTGTCCCCCCGGCGTTCCGGCCACAAGACTGCGCCTGAGCGTCGTCACAGCCCTGAGCGCCGTCGGATAGCTCACGGCGAGTTGCTGGGCCATCTTGCGGGCCGAGACCTCCAGCTCAAAGAGCTTCACCACCCAAAGCCACTGCCGGGCCGAGAGGCGAAGCCGGCCCAGCCAGCGGCCCGTGAACGGCCCGAAGGTGTACCGACACCCAGCGCAGCGAAAGCGCCCTTTCGTGCCCACAACGTAGCATTTTCGACCCTCACAACGAGGGCAGATTTTACGCCCGTTTTTCTGACACGCCCTGAGCAAATGGCGTCTCGCTGTAACCTCCGTTTTTACAAGCCCTTCAAAGCTATTTACGTCCACGACACCAGCCTAATCCGGTGTCATATCTTTTACAATCCCCTTAAGTTAAAGCTAATACAACTAAGCCTTAGGCCGGGTTAATCGCGGCTTCGGCACGCTGAAGCTGTTCCATGACCCATCCGAACTCCGGGACCTCGCCAAGGATCTGGACCGCCCCTGGGTTATTGGACACTCGGGTGAGGGTATTCGACCTCATGCGGCCTCCGCAACTTGAGCGAGTTTTTCCTGCCTTGCCTGGGCCGGCGTTCGGTAGCCGTAGCCCTCGAGAATCCAATGATGGTTGTACAGGTTCTTGAACTCAAGCAGCGCCCACCGCAGTTCCTCTACGGTGGCGAAAGAGCGCACCCACAGGAGATTCTCCTTCAAGATGCGGATGAACCACTCACAGTAGCCATTTCCCTCGGGCGCCCGCACGAAGCTGGGCGAACTGGTCATGCCCAGGTAGGCGATCTCCCGCTGAAAGTCATCGGACAGATAGGCGGGGCCGTGGTCGTGACGAACTTTAAGCCCCTCGGCGACGTCCGCCTCCAAGCCGGCGAAGCGCTCGGCGACCCCCTGCCGGATCGGCTCCAGGGCCTCGAAGCGGTTGCCGCTCTTGGCCGCATGGATCCCCACGCAGTCCACCGAGCAGTGATCCACCGCCACGAACACCGAGGCCATCCCCTCCTCGGTGGTCACCGTCGTCGTCATGTCCGTGCCCCACATTCGGTCGGGCCGCTCGGTGCGGATGGTTCCGTTGTGGGCCTTGGGACCTCGGGGTTTGCCCACCCGGTGGGGGGCCTGAAGCCCCGCCTCCCGCATCAGGCGACGCACCCGCTCCTTGCTGGTGCGGATGCCCGCGAAGCGCAGCCTCGCCCACACCTTGCGGTAGCCCTCGCCATGGAAGGGAGAGTCCTCCAGGACCTGCCGGATGTGGCCGAGGAGTTCCGCATCGGTGCACGGGCCCACAGGGCCGCGCTTATTGGGCGTGGGGCGTTCATGAACGGGGACCGCCTCTCGCCGCCGTTGCGCGTAGACCGTGGAGCGCGCCAAGCCCCAAAGGGCGCACACCCGCTTCAGGCCGTAGGCTCTGCCCGTGGAGGTGAAGCGGGCCTGACTCATCGCCTCCACCTCCTGCCGGCTAAAGGGCGGCCGGCCTCCAGGCGGTCGATCTTCTCCCGCAGGACCTCGCCCTCCATCGTGAGTTCGCCCACCTTGGCCTTGAGCCGGGCGTTCTCCTCGTCCCGCTCATCCGCCGGGCGGGCTTTGAGCGCCGCCTCGCCCCCGCGAAGGAACGCCTCGCGCCAGGCGGAAAGCCGAGCCGCTGTCGTGCCCAACTCGCGGCAGAGCGTCTCCAGGCTCTCGCCCCGCAAAAGACGCAGGACCGCCTCCCGCTTGCGCTGGCAGGAGAACCGACCCCGCTCACTGCGATGCCCTGGGGCCTTGGCTCCGTTCGCCCTACGGGCGCCCTCCGCCAAAGCCCCCTCTTGCTTTTGTTCGTTCATCGCGACACCCCTTTCTCCATGAATCATGGATCAATCGAGTGTCCAACAAAACCCTAGAGCGGGGGAGATCATGCTTTGCATGGCCCCGTAATCCCGTTCAATCACCGTACGCAGTTCCGCTTGCGGAACCAGTCTCACCGATCCGGGAATGGCCTCTTCGAACCGCTTCCAAGCCTGCCGGAAGGCGACGAGGTTGTGGTTCCGAACCATGTCCAGCAGGTCGATGTTCGACAAGGCGGACCTGCCGAGATCGGTCGACGTGATCATCGCGGCGTCGTAGTAGTGGCGCGAGATCCGGTCCCTGTCAGCCGGCAGACGTTGCGTGTCTAGGTATCCATGGTGCGCCCCGTGCAGGATCAGCAGCTTCTCCCAATAGGTGCGCTCCGGCGCCATAACCCTGACGTCATCCACGTCAAAGGACCAGTTGGGTAATTCCTCTGCGACGTACGGAGCAAGCGAGCAGGTCAAATTGGGGTCCAGCGCCGACCTTGCTCCCGCCTCAATCCTCACACGCGGGACCACGTAGGCCATATCGTCCCTCGAATACAGCGTGGAGTACTCGATGAAGATCGTCTGTCCGTCGACATCATCCCTATCCGGGTCGACGCGGCACCCCTCCGTCATCTCCCCGAACAGCGTCGCCAAAGCGGTGGCCAGATCTCCAAGAATGTAGCTGCTGCACGCCGCGCCGAGTTCCTTGAACAGGGCGGCCCGCTTCCCGTTCGACAGATTGCATGCTACGGCCGGATCGCGGTCGCCTGCGAAACCAAGGTCGTCACGATGGACGACGAGATCGATATCTTCCGAGAACCGTCGAATGAGACCGAAGGCTTTGGAAAGTGACGTCCCACCCTTGAAGAGCAATTTCGGATGCCCGCCGGGCAGCCGGTTGTAGAGCGCATCGAGGACAAGACAACCCCCAGAAGTCCTTCTCTACGTAGCTGGGCAACGTATCGAGGCGGCTCGCGGCCGCCTCGAACACATCCCGCTTTCCACGCTCCGGAAGAGAGAAAAAAGACTCGAAGGCCTCATTCATACGGCAGCGGCCTGGCCGGTCGCGATGCTCCGAGCCAGCGGCAGCGCCCAGCCGGGCAAGTCCCGGCTGTTCTGGAACAGGTCATGCTTCACGGCGTCGGGCACAAGGCGTTTCAAGGTCGAAACAACGCGCGCGTCCGCGGCGGCGCCGGGTCCAAGCCACCGCAGCGCCTGAACCACCGGGGCCGCGGGTTTGCCCGCCCACTGCATGACCCTCGGACCCGCATGGCGAAACCGGACCGTTCTCCCGTCGATCTTCAGGGTCCTCGTGTGGCCGTCCGTCACGTAGCTCGCCTTGGCGGGAACCGCGTTGGTGAGACCCAGCCGGTTCGCGGCCGCCAAGCCGTCCGGCATGATCCGGACACCATCCCGGCGCGCCAGGGCCGCGATGGCGGCATCCAGGTCGGCCGGAGCGGGCCGCTTCAGCACCTCGCTGAACCTGGGCCTGTCGTACAGGCCGTGGCCGACCCGGCGCAACTGGCCGGCCTTGACGAGGCGGTAGAGAGCCTGATCAACGGCCACACGGCTCCCGAGGTCCAGAAAGTCCTTGGGCGTGCACACCCACTTCCCCCTGCCGTGCGCGGACACCTTCTCCATGATCTTGTCGACCATGCGCGTCATTGGATCACACCCCTTTCTGAATTCCCTTCTTGACCTTGGTAAGAAATATGCTATATTTATCTTACTTTGTCAATGACGTTCTTCAATCATCGGCGTGGGAGCGAGAGGCATCCAGTAATGCATGGTCACTTCACTACAGGAGTTGACTGACCTGCCCGGCGTTTTTTGTACCAGCAGAAGTGAGAGAGGATCTCACGAAGGAGGAAGCTGGACATGCCGATCCGAAAGTACAAAGCAGAGCAGATTGTGACCTTGCTGCGGCAGATCGAAGTGCAGATGGCAAACGGGAAGACGGCTCCCGAAGCCTGCAAGGAAGCCGGCATCCACACCCAGACTTATTACCGCTGCGGAAGGAATATGGAGGGCTGAAGCTGGATCAGGCGAAACGGCTGAAGGAGCTCAAGAAGGAAAATACGCGGTTGAGCGACTGGTGGCCGAGTTGTCGCTGGAGAAGCAAGTGCTACGGGACGTAGCCCAGGGAAACTTCTGAGCCCTGAGCGGCGACGTTGCGCGGTGGAGTGTGCGCGGTGGAAGTATGGCCTGTCGGAACGGCGCGCCTGCCGGCTGCTAGGGCAATGGAGGGGAACGCAACGATACCGGCCGATGGATCGGTTGGACGAGGATGAGCTGACACGAGCGGTGGTGGCTCTGGCGGCGCAGTACGGGCGGTACGGTACTCGACGAATCACGGCGTTGCTGCAGAGCTCGGGCTGGCCGGTGGGGAAGGATCGGGTGCAGCGAATCTGGCGGCGGGAAGGTTTGAAAGTGCCGCAGAAACAAAGGCCCCGAAGACGGCTCTGGCTGAACGGCGGTTCCTGTGTGCGACTGCGGCCGGAGCATCGGAACCACGTCTGGAGCTATGATTTTGTCAGCGCCAGAACGCACGATGGAAGAACGCTGCGGCTTCTGACGCTGCTGGACGAGGTTACGAGGGAATGCCTGGCCATCCGAGTCGAGCGGAGGATAGGCAGCCCGGAGGTGATCGAGACGTTGTCGGACGTGATGGTGTGGCAAGGGGTCCCGGAGCATATTCGATCCGACAACGGCCCAGAGTTTCTGGCCGGATAGTTGCTTGTAGGCGTTCTTTCCAGCCGTGCAACTCTAATATCCTATTGATATTATTGGATAATCCACAATCTTCCTGTTCTTGTCCGGAACTCACATTTCGTAGTCCGTAATCAAAATGAAAGCGCATTCGTTAAAACGCCCCGCGCATACAGGCGAGTCCTTGGCGATAAACGTTCGGCCGGGCCGTGATGGGGGGTTAATTTAGCTGTTGAGGGTTCGTTTCCAATTTTTTTTGAGGGGGCGGAGCCAGATATCCTTTTTCGGTTGGGCGCGTCTCGTGTACCTGTCGTAGCGTCCGCGTCCCTGGGTGGTTCCGACGTGGGTCCATCCCGATGCCCTGTAGACGGCGCCGGTGTAGCGGGGGGTCTCGACGAAGGTCTCGATGAGCACGGGGGTGGTGTTGTAGCGCCCGGTCCAGTCCCCGGGCAGGCGCCGGCGGACGATGGCGAGGATGTGCGAGCCCAGGTTGGGGATCTTGATCCAGGGCAGGATGAGGAACCTCGGGTTGTCGACCACGAGGGAGAGGTTCTTCTCGCGCAGTTGCGGCGTCCAACCGATGAAGCGGTCTCGAGGGGCGAGCTTCCACGCGGCAGTGCTGAAGCCGAGCATGGCGACGGGCCGGCCGCCTCGGTCGTGGACGGCGTAGCGCATCTGGGCGCCGACGAGGGTCTTGTAGCCGAGATAGTGGTAGCGGGCGACGAACTCGTTCCACCGCTTGCCCTCGCGGGTGCCGCGGACGACGAGCCGCAGGTCGAGCGGGCGGGCCTCCTCAAGGGTAGCCGGCGCCGGGATCAGCGGCGGTTCGGTCTCCGGCCCGAAGACGATCGGCCCGGGCCGGTTCTGCCGCCACTTCGGCGTCGGCAGGGCGATCAGGCCGTCTTTCTGCATGGCCAGCATGGTCACCCTGGCCATCATGTCCTTGAGCCCGCCGTCGGGCTTGAACCAGCGGATGCGCCGGCAGAACTCCTTCGACAGCGCATGGCGGTTCAGCGCCGGCGGGCCGGCGATCAGCGAGTGCAGCAGCACCATCTCTCGCATCGTGAAGTCGCGTCCGTAATAGCGGCACTCAACCTCGCCGGTCATCCCGGCGTCATGAGGGCGCGCCTGCGGTCCGCGCCCATCGACCAGGGCAGCCACGGCGAGAGGTCCTCAGGCGCCCGGCCGCCGATCTCGGCTTCGACGCGCGGGCGCTCGGGGTCGAGGCAGCGGCGAAGGGCGCGGAGCGGGAGGGCGCCGGCAAGGAGACGGCTCCTCCGGGTGCGGAGGAGCCGGGGGCCGGGCGGCGGGACAGGGAGAGCGCCCCTGAAACGGCGCCGCCGGGTCGCGGTCCGGAGGTGGAGAGCACCCCGGAATCGCCCGCACAGACCGCGATGGACTGGGCGGTGGCGCATCTCTCCGAGCGCGAGGCGTTGTTCTCGCGCACCGAATCTGCTGGCCGCGGCGCTCGCGTGGAACCCCGGAAAGGTGACGGTCGGCGAGGCCGAGGCCGCGGTGGCGCGGCTGGAGGGGGCCGGATCGCTGCACGCCGCGAGGCTACCCGGCATGGATGGGCTCTTGACCACCGACCGGGCGGTCGCCGACGAGAAGGAGACGATCGCGCTGATGGAAGCGGGCCGGGACCGCGGCGCGTCCCCGATGCGCGCCCGCGCCGTCGACAAGGCGCTCCGCAAAGGCCCCCTCACGGAAGGCCAGAAGGCGGCGGTGAAGCTGATCCTCTCTGACAGGGACCGCACGGTCGGCGTCCAGGGCTACGCGGGCAGCGGCAAGACCACGATGCTGAACCGCGCCCGCGCGCTCATGGAAAAGCGCGGCTGGGAGGTCCGGGGCCTCGCGCCCTCGGCTTCGGCCGCGCGCACCCTCAGCGCCGAGGCCGGGATCGGGACCGAGACCCTGCAGCGCTTCCTCGCGCGCTACGGCGGCGTCGCAGCGGGCCGGATGACCGCGAAGGGCGAAAAGGAGATGCGGGCGACATTCGCGAAGACCGTGCTCATTGTCGACGAGGGCTCGCTCGCCTCCACCGTCCAGGCCCGCGACCTGCTCAGGATCGTCGACCGCTTGCGCATCCCCCGCGTGGTGCTGGTGGGCGACGAGAAACAGCTCGACGCGGTCGACGCCGGCAAGCCCTTCGCGCAGCTCCAGGCCGCCGGGATGAAGACCGCCCTGATGGACCAGATCATGCGCCAGCGCGATCCGGCCCTGAAGGAGGCCGTCGAGGCGAGCCTCGCGGGCGCCGCCGCCGCGCGCTGGCTCGCGCTCCCGCCACAGGCGCACGAGCGCACGGGGCTGATGGCGCCGAGCCATGCGCTGCGCGAGGGGATCAACGAGATCGTCCGCGAGCGCCTGACCCGCGACGGCGTCGTCCACGGCCCCGCGATGCAAACCGAGCGGCTGGCGTCACGGGGCTACACCAACGCCGAGAAGGCGCTCGCGCGGAACTACATGGCCGGCGATGTCGTGGGGTTCCACCGCCCCTACAAGCGCCTCGGTGTCGAGAAGGGCGACGAGCTGCGGGTCGCCGGAGTGGACCATGGGGCCGGGACGGTGACGCTCGCAGGCAAGGACGGCGGGACGGTCGCCTGGGAGCCGGGCCGGATCTCGGCTCGGGCGGGCGGTGTCGAGGTCTACAAGAGGGAGACGATGGAGCTCCGGGCCGGCGACCGCATCCGCTGGACCCGCAACGATGCCGGCCTCGGGCTCGTGAACAGCGAGACCGCGGAGGTGGCGGCGGTCAACGATGGCCGGGTCAGCTTCCGCCTCGAGGACGGGCGCATGCTCGACATGAACGCCGGAGACCCGCAGCTCAGCCATATCGACCGCGCCTGGGCCTCGACCGTGCATGCGTTCCAGGGGCGCACGGTCGATACCGTGATCGCCGCGATCGAGGCCAACCATCCGAACCTTACCAATCAGAAGATGCTGTATGTCGAGATCAGCCGCGCGCGCGACCGCGCCGAGCTCGTGACCGACGACAAGTCGGCGCTCAGGGAGCAGCTACAGGCACTCACCGGCGAGCGCATCGCGGCGCTGGAGGCGCTCGGAGACGGGAAGTCAAAGGCGCCGGAGGCCGCGAAGGCGGGCGGTCGGGATTGGGAAGTGACGAGGGATCCGGGGGCCGGTACGGGAACGGGCAAGGAGCGGGACGGTCCCGCATCGCCGTCAAGGGATCGGGACGCGCGCGGAATGGAGATGGGATTGTAGACAACGGCGTCGACGTCGCCGGATCGGGATGTTGGGTGTCGCGCCGATACAGGGCGGGCTCCGGGGAACGGCGGCGTTGGGTTCTGACGTGTTGTGCGCAGAGTAAAAATCGCATATAAAAGTTGCATAATAAAAAGGGCAAGAAATACGCGCGGAGGAGCCGATGACGAGACAACAGATCGGCAAACGGATCAGGGCGCTTCGAGAGGAACGCGGGCTCTCCCAGGAGAGTCTGGCGGAGATGTTCGGATTCAACGACCGGCGCTAGGCGGGTCACGGCGGAGGAGCTGGTGCTGGCGGTCGAGAGGCTCGGCACGCCGCTCGAGTACTTCACCGATCCCTTCCTGCTCGCCGGCGAAGGGCGATTCTCGTGGCGTCAGTCCGGTGTCGAGGTGCGGCAGCTGGAAGCGTATGAACGCAAGGCGGGGCGCTGGATCGGTGCGTTCCGCGCGCTGGCGCCTCAGGTCGGGCGCGAGGCGCCGCTCATGCGCCGCGCGCTCGGTCTTGTGCGGCGCTCGAGTTTCGAGGAGGCCATGCGTGCCGGGGAACGGTTCGTTGCCGAGTTCAGTCTCGGCGACGTGCCGGCGGTGCGCCTTGCCGATGTCATGGAACGGGAGTTGGGGATCCTCGCTCTCATGGTGGACGCGCATCGGGGGATCTCCGGCGCGGCATGCCGCCTGCCTGAGCTGGACTCGGTGCTGATTGCCCGCCACGAGGTCGCAGGACGGCGTCATTTCGATCTGGCGCACGAGCTGTTTCATCTCCTGACCTGGGACGCGATGCCGCCGGAGTATCTGGAGGAGGCGAGAGAGACGGGCGGCAACCGCGTCGAGCAGCTCGCCAACAATTTTGCGGCGGCAGTGCTGATGCCGGCCGGTACGGTTGCGCGCTTCGGTGACTGGTCGGAGCCTGGACAGGCGGGGCTGATCGCGCGGCTGAATGGGGCGGCGGACGAGTTGCATGTGACGGCCTCGGCGTTGAAATGGCGCCTGGTTGCACTCGGAGCCCTGCCCTCGGAGACGGCGAGCGCGGTGCCGGACGCGGCATTGCGGCACAACGGCCGCGAGGATGTCGAGGGTGTGTCACCGGTGCTGTTCTCGAGACCGTTCCTGGAGATTATCGGGCTTGCCGTCGGGGACGGACTTGTCTCGGTACGCCGGGCCGCGGCGTTGCTCGATCTCAGCGTCGACGATCTTTCTGATCTGTTCGCGGTGCACGGCGTTGCGCAACCGGCCGAGATATGAGGCGTCATGGCTCGGCATCGCGGTACCGTGCTCGTGGACACGAATGTGATCTAGGAGGCGCACCGGACGGGTTTGTGGCGGGCGCTGACAGGGGGCTACGGCGTGGAGACCGTGGAGGATTGCATCACGGAGACCCAGACGGGGTTCCAGCACCGACGACCCGAACGGCGGATCGACGAGGCGCGGCTCCGGGACAGGCTGGCGGGTATTCATGCGGTCGGGGATCTGGAACGTGCCGTGCTCGCGATCCGCGCGGGCGAAATCGCGCTCGACAGGGGCGAAGCCTCGCTTTCGGCGCACGTCCTGGGCCGCGACGATGACTGGATCCTGTGCGGCCCGGACAAGGCGAGTCTGCGTTGCGGCGTGATGCTCGGATTGCGCGAGAGGCTCGTGTCGATGGCAGGACTGCTCGACGAGGTCGGCCATCGGCCGGGAATCGTTCTTCGCGAGGCGTATACGAGGCGGTGGCACGAGCGGACCCTCGGCGAGGTGGTGATGGCGGAGTGATGCTGAACTCGGCATGGGAGTTGCGGCGACGCGCCGTCGGTGGCCTGAAATCGGGACCGAGGCGATGAACGACAGAGATACAAAGACGCTAGACATCCGCATTGGCGGCCTGATCGAGCACGAGTCGGAACATTCCACGTTGCGGGAGATCGAGCGGTTGCTTGTCGCCGACGGGCGGCGGGCGGTCGTGTTGGCGAATTTTGAGATCAGGTCGCGGCAGATCGACTTGCTGGTTGTCTTGGACGGCCTTGCTCTGGTCATCGAGGCGAAAGGCTTTGCCCGCCCGGTGCGTGGCGGCGAGAACGGGCCGTGGCAAGTCCATCTGGCCTCCGGACACTGGAAGGACTTCCGGAACCCTTATCGGCAGGCACTCGATGCGGCGTTAGAGGTAAAGAATGCCGCGGGCGCCTTCGCCGGGACAGATCCGCCGTTCATCAATGCGGGGCTCGTGTTCTCGCCCGGAATTGCATCGGGTTCGCAGGTCTTCCCAGGTAACAGCAAGGTTTCGGTCATTGGACAGGACGGGCTGGAGAGAGAGCTTGGCAAGCGGACGCGAGGAGCGTGGTCGGTCGAGCGGTGGAAGCAATTTTCGGATCATCTTGGGTTGACGCTGGCAACATCGGTGTGTGCGGCTTGTGATCCCGGGCTGGCGGAGGCGGAAGACCGTCTTCGGCAGTACAGGGCGATGTTCTGCCGGACCTATGGGAATGGCGAGGCACTGGTTCCGTTCGCATGCCGATCGGGTGGAGAGACCATCTCGTCGCGCGATGTTGCCGGTCTTGTGTTCGAGCGACGCGGCGGTGTGTTGCTGAAGGGGCCGTCGGGGTGCGGGAAGTCGATGCTGGCCGAGGCATCGGGCGTCGCGTTCAATGCTCGGGACGGTGTTGCGATCAGCGTGCAGGGCAAGGATTTCGGCGGCAGCGTCAAGGAGCTGGTGGAGCGTGAGGCGGGACTGCTGGGAGCGCGGTCGGGAGTGCAACTCCTCAACGACGCTTGGCGGCTGGGTCGGCCCATCCTGTTCATTGTCGACGGGTACAACGAGTGCGCGGAGGATCTGCAGGGGCGGTTCACCCGGGGGATGGCCGCGCTGACAGCCAGATACAAAGGCGGGGTCGTGGTGGCGTCTCAGGTGGCGCCGGTGCGCGGCGATCTTCTGGAGCTGCGGGAGATCGAAGTGCCGCCGCCGGCAATGGAAACCAAGGTCGCCATTGCAGCGGCGGCTTCGGAAGGGAAGGTGCGACCGGAGGCGATCGAGCATCTCCTAGCCGCCGTGTCGACAGGCCTGGAGGCAACGCTCGTCGGAGCAGTGGGGGCCACTCTCCCACCGGGAAGCAGCCGCTATGCCTTGTTCGATGCGTTCGCCCGCAATCGGTTGAGCGGGGTGGCAAGCGATGGCATTCGCGTTCTTTCGCAGGTGGCCGCTTGGCTGTGCGAGCGGTTCGCGTTCAGCCTGACGATCCGCGTATTTGATCGACTGATGGACGCGAGCGGCGTGCCGGTGCCGGTTCGCCATTCCGTCATCGACAGGGGTTTGCTGACGCTGCGCGGGGACAGGGTGAGTTTTCCGCACGAGATGTTGCTTGATGCCTTCGCGGCTGAGGCGGTGGTTCGGCAAGCCGGGGAGTCGCCGGAACCGATCCTGAGAGCGCTTGCCGCGCCGCTGCATGCCGGGCGAAAGGACCTGATCATCGGGGCTGTCGACGACGAGCGCATGCTCGAACGGCTGCTGCCAAGGCTGGAGGAGTCCGGATCGGTCTGGGCCTGCTTGGACGGGCAATGCGGGAGAGATGTGCAGGATTGGGCGGAGGCGCAGTGCCGGCGACTGTGGATTGGGCTCCGTGAGGAAGCACGTACCCTCCGCTTCCGGGTGGGCGGCGAGGGTGTCGACCACGTCGAGTTCGAGGAGTCTTCCCTTGTGCAGTGGAGCCGGTGCGATCGAGCGTTCTTCGCAGTGTTTCCCGGACGGATGGCGGCTGGTCGGGATCTTGAGGATGCGTTGAACATCGTCGGGATCCTGGACCGGCGCATCGCGGACGAGTCTGTTCGGATTGGCGAGGAAACCGAGATTGGAAGAGCCAGGCTACGAAGCCACCTGTTCGCGATCGGCTATGTGTTTCCGCAGCGGTCACACGGCTCGCCAGGGATTTCCAGGATCTGTGCCGAGCTGGGCAGCGGCGTGTTCATGGCGCGAAGCGGACGCTTCGGACGGCCTGGCGAGGCAGGAGGCGGTGGCGTCTTGCGGGAGCTGATGGCGCGGGAGATGTCTCCGGGACAGCTCCATCTCGTCCTGACGCTGTCTCGGTGGGACGGAGTTCCGGCGTCGTTCCTGTCCCGGCGCAATATCGGCGAATTGGGACAGTGCGCCGTACCACCTGCGCCTTGCGCTCATGGATGCGGCGGCCATTCGTTGTGATACAGAGGACGAGGCCGAGCGGGCGGAATTGATCGAGAGGATCGAAGAGTTGCTCGGCGGGTGCGATCCCTGGGTCGCGTCGATCATCATGGAGGCGCTTCAGAGTCTGGGCGCGCTGGATGAGGGTGCGCGCGAGCATCGGACGGTCGTGCTTGAGCGCATTGGCAAGTGCCTGGCGCAGCCGACGGACGGCGAATTTCAGGAGGAAGCATGGGGCATCTACTTGGCGCAGTTCGATCATCCCTATTCGGATGCGTTTTGCGAGGTGGTGGCGGGTCTCGCGGTCCGGGACAAGAAGACGCTGCTGGAGATGGCGTCGCGGGGAGCGAAGGAGAGCGCGCTCTTTCTCGGGCCGCTGCTTCTGGAGCTCGGATCGTTCGCTGATCCGGACGTCGGGGAGAGCATTGTGCGGTGGACGAGCCCGCCGCCGGCGGACAATCGGACCATGCCGCAGAGTGACATCTATGCCTTCGTCGCGGCGCACATCGCGCTGGGGAGGCTCGGCTGCACGCTCCCGGCCGATCGAACCGAGGGCGAGGCCCCGTGGGCGATAGCGATGAAGGCTTGCGGCGCGATTCTGTACTGGTGCAACCGGGCCGATCTTGACGAGGAAGAAAGGCTGGAGGCGTGCAAGCCTGAAGTCGCGGCTCTGATGCAGCCTGGGAACGGAGCGGCACTCGACGTCCTACGCGAGTGCGAGGACGTGTCGCGAGACGGATGGGATCTGCTGCCGGGAGACGAGACGGTCATGCGTTCGGTCGTCGGGCGCTTCCCAGCCGAAGCCGCTGCTATCAGCCGGGATGCGCTCGCCGACCCCACGAGCCAGGTCGCATACTTTCGTCATTGGTCGCGCTTCGACAGGAAACGCATCCTCGCGTTTGGCATCAGGGTTCTCGAGAGTTATGGAAACGGCTCGGACCGTGCGCTGCTCCGCCAATACGGTTCGAGCCAGGAACACGGCTGGCGAGCGATTGCGGCATTGAAGGCAATCGAAAAACGCGTGACGACGGCGTCGGAAGGCGCTGCACGATCGGCGGTCTTGCAGTAGCGCGAGATGGCTGCGCAGTCAGAATAGGTGTCTGAATGGGAGTCGTCGCCGAGGCGGGGCATCTGGCCATACGACGGAACGGTTGCGCTGCTTCACCGGCCGAGCGTCGGGAAATCCGCGTGAAGCAGGCGGCATCGGCGGCTCGGATGAGTGTATCGGTGTTGGGGGTCAGACCGCGCGATCAGCGTGCAGGTTTGTTATCGGGTGCAGGTTGTACTCGCGTCGGAGTTACAATTCGCTCTTGGTCAAGGTTGTGGGCGTTCAGTCGACCGCTGGTTTCGGAAATTGTAATTGCTACGGAGGGGTAGAATGACCACCCGCGTTGGACAGTTCGAAGAACGGGTACTCCCGTACTTTTTCAACACCAGTGGCAAGCTGTGTTTTGAAAGACTTTCGTCCATGATCTTGATGATGCTCGCGTGGGCCGGAACACTACTCTATGCGTTCACAGATGAGCCATGGCTAGGAATGCCTGGAGTAATTTTGCCTTTGCTTGTAGGAGGATTCGTTCCCGAGGTTCGCTTCGTAATCCAGCAGGCAGGAAAACGCCCTGCTTGGGGCGGACTGGACCCACTTGGCTGGGCTACCGACTACAATGGGCATCCATCAACGCACCGCGTCAAAATGATCGTGAGCGTTTTTCTCGCGTGTTTTGTCATTCTTGCAGGCGCATTCGGTGGTGCGAGGGAGCCATCTGCTGGTGTGGAACTGGTCGTCGTATGTCTGTTTATTGTTCCATGCGCGTTCGCCTTCATCTTCGAAGTAATTGAACGCCGTGGCACCGTAAAGGGACTCCTCTGACATATCCGAAGAGACGAGTATGAATGGTTGAGATCTGTGGGTTCACCCCGATCGCGCGATATTCCGCGGTGGTGACGGAGGGCACGGAGGGGCGGATTACCTTCCCGGTCGAGGGAGGGGCGCATGCTCGAAATGAAGGCCGGCGATCGGCAACTCCGCAATGTGGATCGCGATCTTAGGCTTTAGCCGCCTTGTCCTGGAAATTCGAAGGAGCGGCTAGGTCAGTTGACGGAGACGAGAATTCCGATCAAGGCCAAGGCTAGTCCCACAAAGAAATACCACCTCTCCCGCGTTCGTGCTTTCCCTACGCTCTCGCGTGCGTCGGCCTCGGCCCGGTTCAGGTGTTTGGTGAGCTTTTCCATTTCCTCCTTGAACGTGGATTCCTTCAGGGGCTTGCCGTCTTGGGCATCCGCTATGGCTTGGGCAATGGCGCTGTCGGACCGCTCTGCGCTGTCACGAAGACCCACCAGCCACATGTAATGGAATAGCCAGGCGGACACGGACGAGGCCGCACGCTGCTTCGCGTCCTTCATCGATGGGAAGGTGTCACCTCGTATGTAGGTATTGCCGGGGGCGAAGACGCCGCGGGTGTCCTTCAGCCACAGAACGTATTCGTCGGCGTGTTCGTCCAGCTTGACATGTCCCAGTTCCTCAGTGTTCTGCCCGACCTTCTGGATCAGGTTGTCTCCGTCCCAAAGCACCGAACTCATGTTGTGTTACTCCTTGCGTGGACGACGCATATCGGCGTTGGAGATACGGACGCGGGAGACTTGCGGAGATGCGTCAGTCTGGGACGTCACTTGGTGCCACTCTCGCTGCGAAGACTCTGCGGGCGAATTCCGCCCAGGTGGTGTAGTCGAGTCCAAGCTTGCTGTTCAATTCCTCGGCAAACGCCTCCGCGCTTTCCATGGTCGGCGCCATGAAGTCGGTTCCCGCCGACCACAGGCGCCCATCGGGCTCTTCAAATACGATGTGAATGCGATAGAGAATCTCTTCTATCGGGTCCGGATGCGGGGCGAAGGCGTAGCGGCGTCCGGCATCCGTGGTGGTGGGTTGCGTCATGGGTCGCTCCTTGCGGCGGTCCCGGGCAGGAGGGACTCGTCGAGCTTGGGTTCGTCCCAGAGGCTCGCGACTTCCATCAAGCGGCCGATCTGATCCAGGAATCCCGGTCCTTCGGCCCGGACCTGGAAGATGTAGAGGCGGTCGACGACCTGGCGCATCAGGGCGCGCATCGCGTCGTCGTCGAGATGCGAGACCTCGGGCCATGGAATCCGCCGCGCATCTGCGTCGATCACCGTGACGTCGGAGTAGTCCCCGGTCCTGGTGACCGGCACGAGGCCCGCATGGATGTTCTCGATCATGGTGTTTCTCATGCAACGGAGCGCTATGGTCCTGACGAGAAGGGACGCCAGTTGCTGGTCGGGAGTTGCGTTCTCGGCCATTGAGCGCTCCCTTTCATGGAGTGGACACGGTCGAGCGGTGGTGGTGCCGCGAGACGGCGTTGCGCCCACGGAGCTATTTCAACATGCGCACGATGAGCGCTGCCCACTTGAGAGAGTCGTAGACCAGGGGGTTCAGCACGGGTTTGGAAGCGTGGACGTCGCTCATTCTCGAACGGAGCGCTTGCATGACGTAGGTGGACCGCCCCTGGGTTATTGGACACTCGGGTGAGGGTATTCGACCTCATGCGGCCTCCGCAACTTGAGCGAGTTTTTCCTGCCTTGCCTGGGCCGGCGTTCGGTAGCCGTAGCCCTCGAGAATCCAATGATGGTTGTACAGGTTCTTGAACTCAAGCAGCGCCCACCGCAGTTCCTCTACGGTGGCGAAAGAGCGCACCCACAGGAGATTCTCCTTCAAGATGCGGATAAACCACTCACAGTAGCCATTTCCCTCGGGCGCCCGCACGAAGCTGGGCGAACTGGTCATGCCCAGGTAGGCGATCTCCCGCTGAAAGTCATCGGACAGATAGGCGGGGCCGTGGTCGTGACGAACTTTAAGCCCCTCGGCGACGTCCGCCTCCAAGCCGGCGAAGCGCTCGGCGACCCCCTGCCGGATCGGCTCCAGGGCCTCGAAGCGGTTGCCGCTCTTGGCCGCATGGATCCCCACGCAGTCCACCGAGCAGTGATCCACCGCCACGAACACCGAGGCCATCCCCTCCTCGGTGGTCACCGTCGTCGTCATGTGCGTGCCCCACATTCGGTCTGGCCGCTCGGTGCGGATGGTCCCGTTGTGGGCCTTGGGACCTCGGGGTTTGCCCACCCGGTGGGGGGCCTGAAGCCCCGCCTCCCGCATCAGGCGACGCACCCGCTCCTTGCTGGTGCGGATGCCCGTGAAGCGCAGCCTCGCCCACACCTTGCGGTAGCCCTCGCCATGGAAGGGAGAGTCCTCCAGGACCTGCCGGATGTGGCCGAGGAGTTCCGCATCGGTGCACGGGCCTACAGGGCCGCGCTTATTGGGCGTGGGGCGTTCATGAACGGGGACCGCCTCTCGCCGCCGTTGCGCGTAGACCGTGGAGCGCGCCAAGCCCCAAAGGGCGCACACCCGCTTCAGGCCGTAGGCTCTGCCCGTGGAGGTGAAGCGGGCCTGACTCATCGCCTCCACCTCCTGCCGGCTAAAGGGCGGCCGGCCTCCAGGCGGTCGATCTTCTCCCGCAGGACCTCGCCCTCCATCGTGAGTTCGCCCACCTTGGCCTTGAGCCGGGCGTTCTCCTCGTCCCGCTCATCCGCCGGGCGGGCTTTGAGCGCCGCCTCGCCCCCGCGAAGGAACGCCTCGCGCCAGGCGGAAAGCCGAACCGCTGTCGTGCCCAACTCGCGGCAGAGCGTCTCCAGGCTCTCGCCCCGCAAAAGACGCAGGACCGCCTCCCGCTTGCGCTGGCAGGAGAACCGACCCCGCTCACTGCGATGCCCTGGGGCCTTGGCTCCGTTCGCCCTGCGGGCGCCCTCCGCCAAAGCCCCCTCTTGCTTTTGTTCGTTCATCGCGACACCCCTTTCTCCATGAATCATGGATCAATCGAGTGTCCAACAAAACCCTAGAGCGGGGGATAGGCGCCCTGGTTCAGGGCGCCGCGCAGATTGTCCGAGAGCATCTTGGCGTCGGCTGCGCTCCACCCCATGCCGGTCAGCTCGCCGGGCAATCGTGAAATGGTTTTCTTGGCGTTGAGCGCCTTCGTGCAGCGCGTCTGGAAGCTGTCTTTCGATGGCAGGTTCCGGGCCGAGGCGGTGGTCCGCATAGACGGCATTGGTTGCCGAGTCCACGGCTGCGCAGGCTGCGCCCAGCGCACCGCTCAAGTCGCCGTCGCGAAGGCGGGTGGCCGCCTTCAGCAAATCGGTCTTCGATACATCGGGCAGGTTGGCGAGTTCGGCGACGTCGAACACGTTGATCGGAACCAGTTTCCCATCCGCGAACTGCCAGCCCAATCGTTCAAGATAGTCGTCGAGGCGCTCGCTCTCGTAGTGCGGCTGGCGAACGACCTCTTCCGCGAAATGGTTCAGCACGCGCGCCTTGTCTGCATGGCCGAGCTGGGCGATCTCGCGATCCAATGCGGTCATGAGTTGACGCTTTGATGCGCCGCCGCCGGCCTTCTGTTCAAGACGGGCCAGCCGAGTGACGTCGATGCCGGCCAATCCGGCGAGATCCTTGATCTCATAGAACGAGAAGGCCTCCCTGAGCACGACGCGCAGTGCGCCCCACGCTTGGTTCAACGATGTTTGATCGACCATTTCTTCACCACGTTACTGTCCGGAAGCGACGACCGAATGCGCGTGTCCTCGACGGTCGGAGCGTCGAAAAGCAGTCCGAGAATTCCCGGTTCGCGCGACTGTATCGGCTCTTTGGGGCTACGTGTTCAGCCCTTTCTACCCGGCTCTTCGGGAAACTCCGGCGCGACCTTGGAGATGTTGCGGGCGATTTCGGCGATCTCGTCGCCACGCCCGGCCGCCGCCATGTCGCGGGACATGGCCTGGGCGGTGAACATTGCGGAGCGCAGGAGATGGATTTCCGCCTCGGTGCGTGGCCACCGGCGGCGGTCGAGCGCCTCCATGGCGAGTTCGACGAGGAGCTGATTGGCCGAGACTCGGCGCTCGTCGGCGGCCTTTTCGATGCGCTCCCACTGCTCGGGGGTGACGCGGATGTTCTTCTGGACGGTCTGAACCATGGTCGTTTCTTCGAGTGTCTGGCCCGTTTCGGGGCGGAATCGGTGCCGAATCGAGGGCGAATGGCAGCGGACTGACAGCTACCAATTTGGTAGCTCCGTGTTCGGGGCGTATTGCACGGCAAACACGCATTGGGGCGCGGCGCCGATAAACGACGCAATATCAGCAGCTTGGGTCTCGATTCAGGGAGCTACCAGATTGGTAGGACTTTTTCCGGCATCACAGAGACGCCGCAGGTCGTTGACTGCGCACAGGAATGCAGGACAAGCGCGCGCATGGAGCGCACATGCAGCCCGCTGCGTCAGGTGTGAGAGTAAAAGCGCCGACCGGCGTCCGACAGACCAAAATGTGAGGAACGAGCGAAGGGGGGATCTCCGCGGGCGCGGGACGCGCGGGGGAGCCGCCGCGGCGATTGAGCGGACGGCCGTGCGGAGCATGGTGCATGGAGCAGTGCGGGACGGAGTCAGCAGTGGGGTCCGCACCGGTGCGGTGCGAAGAGCGGCGGGCGGTGCGGCAGCGGGCAACGCGGAAGAAGAACGGGCCGCGCCGCCGGGTGGCGACGCGACCCGCGAGGTCGTTGGGCTCAGGCGGCGACGCACTGGACCGGGATGCCGAGCTTGCGCGCCTTGTCGACCAGATTGTCGGTGATGCCCGAACCCGGGAACGCGATGACGCCCTTGGGGAGGAGATCGAGCAGCTCGTCATTGCGCCGGAAGGGCGCCGCGCGTCCGTGTGCGTCCCAGTTGGGCTTGCAGACGATCTGGTGGACGCCGTTGCGGTCCGCCCACTTGGCCGCGATCTTCTCGACGCCGGGGCCACCGCCGTGGACCAGGACCACGTCGTCGTACTTGGCCTTGAGCTTCTCGAGGGTGCGGATGATGGCGCCTGCGTCGCCGGCGTGCTTGCCGCCTGCCACCGCGACGAGCGTTCCCTGGGGCAGGAGCGCCTTGTTCTCGCGGTCCCTGCGGGCACGCTGGAAGTCGCGGGCATCGATCATGGCCGAAGTGAGCTTGCCGGTCTGGGAGGTGTGGGACCCGCGCCGGGGCCGCCAGAGGTCTCCGGTCTCGACCCGGTAGGCCTCGGCCGCTGCATCTCTGAGTTGCTCGAAGGCGTCCCGCCGGTCCGTGAGGTTCTTGGTTCGGTCGGTGACGAGTTCGAGCTCTCGGGACCGGATCTCCGAGCCGTCCTGCTCTCGCTGGAGGTCGCGCATGTCGGGGAGGAGCCTGTCGGCCGCGCGGTCGAGGCGTTGGGTCTGGGCGTCGAGCATGTTGACGAATCCCCAGAGCAGGCTCTCGCGCTCGTCGGCGAGTTGCGTTCCGTCGGGGGCGACGCCGTGTGCCATGATGCGGAAGGCTTCCGTGACGGCGGAGAGGGCGTTCTCCGGGTCCCAGACCTCCCGGTTGTCGAATTCGTCGCGCTCCGGGGTTGCTCCGAAGAGAGCCGCCTGGTCGCAGACGGTGGCGGTGACGGACTGGTTCTGTTCTGAGATGTTGTCGATATCGTGCATGATGCTCTCCTTATGGATTGAGTGTAGAGAACCGTTATGGTTCGTTGTGCGGAGAGAGTCTCCGAACGTGATGGTTGAGTGGCCCACGCGCGCGCTGCAAAGCCACCGTCGCGGTTCTTGGCGCGCCTAGGCGCTTCAGCGCCGTAGCCTTGCAAGCCAGGGCCGGAACGAAGAGGAGGACCCCGCCGGAGGCGGGGTTGGCGCAGCGAGCACGTGTGGGACAATGGGCCATCACGTCGAGAGGGATATTGTTAGCCACTGTCCCGGACGCCCTGTGCGGTTCCGGGATTGAGACGCGGGTCTCGGGCGCCGGCCCGGCAAGCGGACTCCTCACCAACTTGCAAGGGGGTAGTCCTATGGATTTGTGGACGAGTCCTGAGGACCGGCGCGAGCCCTGCGGGCCGTATGGACAAGTCCGTGGACAACGCTTACGCGTTGCCCACCGCGTTGCCCACACTCTCGCCCCTCTCGCCCACAAGCTCCACAGGACCAACAACAGATGATTCAATTGAGATTCCATTGACCGCTTCGCGGTGTGAACCTGCTGCAGCGCTGGCGTGCTGCGGGTCGAACAGTGTCTGGTCGCGAAGCATGGCGCAGGCGACATTGAGGAGGCGGTCTGCGACGGAGCGCAGCGAACGGGCGTGGCCGTGGCCTCGGGAGCGAAGCACCTGGTACTTGGCTTTGCAGACGGGGTCCTTCTGCATGGCCACGCGTGCCCAATGGTAGGTGGCATTGCGCAGGCGACGATGCGCGGCGCGTCTGAGGGAGACGCGCATGCTCTTGCCGGAGCGCTTGGTGACGGGCGCCACGCCGCACAAGCAGCGCAGCGCGTGGTAGTCTCGGCGCTGCAGAGCGTCATCGGCCTCTGCGAACAGCGTGGCGAGGATAACCGTGCCGACTCCGGGCAGAGAACGCAGGATAGCCACGTCACGCTGTTCTTTGTGTTGCCCCGGTTCGGAACTTTCGTCCGGATCGGGGGCGGCTTCGGCGAGCTGGGTGACGAGCGCCTCGAGACGTGAGTTGGCCTCTGTCAACTGCTGGTTCACGAGCGCAAGCTGCTTCGCAATGATGCGGGCGTGGGTCTCGGCGGCGCGTATTGCGCTGGGGTCGATGTCGATGGCGCGCGCGGTAAGCTGGTCGCGGAGCTCCTCGGCGGTGATACGTCGAACGCGGTGCTTTTTCAGAAGCTTCTCGAGCGTGGAAAGCCGGACGCCGCGCACGGCCGCGGGCGTCGGCACGCGGTTCCAAAGGGCCAGTGCCCAGTGAACATTGAAGTCCTCCACGACATTGATGAACTCGGGGTAGTAACGCCAGAGCTGGTCGCACATGCGATTGGACAGGCGCACCCGCTCGCGCGTCAGGCTCTCGACGATGCGGGACCACTCGCGCAGCTCGACGATTGCGGGAGCCGTTGGTTTGACCCGCAGCAGCCGGTGCGGGTCGGTGCGTAGCGCCGACGCCAGCACCAGGGCGTCGCGACGATCGTCCTTCGCCCCGGCGTGCGAGTAACGGTCGCGGAAGCGGTCCAGTTGCCTGGGGTTGATGGAGTGAACGGCGAAGCCGCATCCGAGGAGCGTTTCGACCACGGGTCCGCGAGGCGTCTCGATGGCCACGCCGACCTGGTCCGCCGGCGCCTCCTCGGTGCCGGACAGAATCCAGTCCGTCAACGCGGCGAAACCGGCGCCGCCGTGGGCGAACGCATGCTCGGCTCGAACGTCGCCGTTCGCGTCGAGGATGCAGGCCTGGTGGATTCGGGACCCCCAATCGATTCCGACAAACCACTTGAGATCTGCCAATTCGTCTCCCTCCCTAATCTGTGCGATGGTGGCTGGGCCTGCCACGACGCCTGCCGACTCCTGTACTTGGCGCTCAAGGCGCTAACTCCTCACGGGGCATCCGTCGTGGCAGGACCGCCGGGGCACCTGTCCGCTTGAGGTGCTGATGGCACTGAGCGCGCAAGGGTTGCTCCCGGCGGCCTGCCCAATTCCGTGCTATTGAAGCGCAGAGTCACTTATAAGAGGTACAGGAGCGCGCAGCGAGCGCCAGCGAGCGGAGGCGATAGGGATAGAAGCGAAAATCGGAGCGGAGCGGAGATTGCAGCGGAGAGCCCGGCCCGAAGGGATCGCCCGAAGACGGCATGGCCCGTCACCGCAACGGACGCGTATCGACGAGTGGCTCCGCAACCTCGCCGGCGAGATTGCCATGGTGGTAGACCCTCGACTCGTACGGGCGATGCTCCTGAAGGTAACGGATTGCATTTCGGTTCTCCTTCCGTGTTGCCGATGCCCGGGGCCCTCTCTCTCCCTCCTCGCGGCGTTCGCCCCTCTCGCGCTTCACTCTCCCCTCCGTTCCGCCAGAACGGAGGCCGCCCATGCCGCGCGGCGCGGGCGAGGACCTGCCCATGGCAGGGCAGCGGCGCGCATCAGAAGGCCAGCGGCTTGCCGTGAAGGGCCGCGAGCGCCGCCCGCAGGGCTGGCGCATGCCTGAGATTGACGATGTGCGCCATGCTCTCTTTCTCCTTTGGATCCGTTCATCCCTCCCCCGCTCTTCCCTCCCTCTCTCCGACCCGCTGCGGCGCGGGGAACAGGGCGGCGAGCCGAAGGGCCAGGGCCCGGGGTCCGAGAGTAACGAGGTCGTCGTTGAAGTCGCCGTATTCGGAGACGATGACGTGGGCGGCGACGCCCGCCCGCGCGCAGCGCCGGGCGAGGCGTTGGGCGGCCCGCTCCCCCTCGGAATCGTTGTCCCGGGCGATGACGAGCTGTTTGAGCCCGGCAGGCGGCACGAAGGCGCCGAGGCTTCCGGCCGAGAGCGCGGCCGCCGAAATGACCCCGGGCGCCGCGGTGACGATCGACAGCACCGTCTCGATGCCTTCGCCGACGAGCAGCGAAGCGCCGTCGGCGGGCCTGCCGAAGCACACGGCGCGTCCGTGGATGCGGCCGAGCGCCTTGCGCGGGGCCGCGACGTCCGCCTTGGCGGGCAAGCGCGAATCGAGCCAGGTGCGCTGCACGCCGTGGATGGCGCCGTCGTCGCCGGTCACGGCGGCGACCAGCGCCGGAAAACGGCGCAGGGAAGAGCCTTCGCGATAGCGAAGCTCGGGATGGAAGCGCAATGCCGGGAACCGGCAGCGCGCGAGTCCGCGGGCGTGGAGGTAGGCTTCGGCATGGGTGCCGTCGATGGCGCGGCAACGCCGCCAGAGGCGGCGGGCCGCTTCTGTTGCGTCGTAGCTCCCGCCCGACGCCGGCGGAGCCGGCAGGGCGAGGAAGGCGCGGGCCTCGGCGAGCGCCGCGCGAAGCGTCGGCGCGCCCGAGCGATGCCGGACGAGATCGAGCAGGTCGCCGTGCTCTCCGGTGGCCGCGTCGGTCCACTTCCCGGGGACGCCGGGACCGTGCAGGCGGACGAAGAGCGAGCGGCCGCGAGCGCCTTCGAGATCGCCGGCGACCCAGTACCGGCCTTGCTTTTTGCCCTGGGGCAGGTAACGCCGGCAGACGGCCTCGGCGCACGCGCCGAGCGCGGCGGCGATGTCGGCGGCGGGAGATGCGGAACGGGACGATGGGGGCGGCATGACGGGCCTCCTCTGGATGAACGGGGAACGCCCGATACCGGCCGGTCTCCGCCTCCGGCCGGCGCCGGAGGACGAAGCGCCGCGCGCAGCGCTGGCGCGAGGCGCGAACGGGCGCTGTCTCGGAACGGGCAGCAAGAAAAAGGGCCGACGCGCGAAGCGCCGGCCCAGGTAGAGGGAGGAAACGGAATGCGCGCTCAGAACGGGATGTCGTCCATGGGCGCTTCGGCGGACGGCGTCTCCGGATCCGACACCGGCGCGCCGTTGCCGTTGGGCTTGTCGAGGAACTGCACGCGCCCGCCCGGAACCAGCAGGATCTCGGTCGAGAACCGGTCGGAGTCCTCGTCGTCCTTCTTCCAGCGACGGGTCTGCAGCTTGCCCGCCACATAGACCAGCCGGCCCTTCGTCGCGTGCTTCTCGAACATGTCCACCAGCCCGGGCTGGAAGGTCACGACCCGGTGCCACTCGGTCTTGTCGACCCGGTCTCCGGTCTGCTTGTCGATGTAGCCCTCGTCGGTGGCGATCGACAGGTTCGCGACGCGTCCGCCGCTGGTGAGGTGGTTGACGGTGACGTCGGCGCCGAGGCGGCCGATCACTTCAGCGCGATTGAGTCCGAATGTTTAAATGGCAATACTGCGCACGGCTGCGTGGGCACGCGATAGGAACGTCATTGGTACATATAATTCAGAATATTATACGGATCATGTCAAAATCATCCGCGACACGGGCGTGAAGATATACGCTGGTATTGACTTTTTGGTGTTGATTGATATGATGACTCTCAGGCCATTTCAGGGAGAAAATCATTATGTCAACACAGTCCGCCAAGCGAACCGCAAACGTCAAGCTCACCCTCAGCAAACGCGCGGTCGACGCCCTCAAGCCCGCCGACAAGCCATGGATCGCGTGGGACGACAAGCTGACGGGCTTCGGCGTCCGGGTCCAGCCCTCCGGAACCAGATCCTACATTGTAAACTACCGCGCCGGAGACGGCGGACGAAAGGCCGCCAACCGGCGCATCGTCGTCGGACGGCATGGACGCATCACCCCCGAACAGGCAAGGCGGAACGCGCAGGAGATCCTCGGACGCGTCGCCGCCGGCGAGGACCCGGCCGGAGACCGCGCCCGCTCCCGCGCCATGCCCACCCTGCGCGAGGCCTTCGAGGACTATCTCGCCGTCGGTCCCGAGCGCAGGAAGAGCACCCTCGACTGCTACCGCAACACCGTCTACCGCGACCTCGGTACGTGGCTCGACCGTCCCCTCGACACCATCTCCCGCAAGGAGGTCGAGCAGTGCTTCAACCGCCTCACCCGCGAGGCTGGATGGGTCCAGGCCAACAATGCGGTCAAGATGCTGCGGGCTCTCTACCGGCGCCAGTGCATCGACTTCGAGGGGCTGCACAACCCCGTGGACCAGTGGCGCGCCGCCGGCGGGCGACCCAACCGAGTGCGCCGGCGCAGTATCCCGCCCCCGGCCGAGGTCCTGCCCCGCTGGCACAAGGGCATCGAGACGGCGGTGCGCAACCCCGTGGGCCGCGACGCCTTCCGCTTCGGCCTCTACACCGGCATGCGCCGCGACGAGGTGCTCGGCCTGCGATGGGAGCAGGTGAACCTGGAGGCCATGACCTTGCGTGTCGAGGAGACCAAAACCAGCGAGCCGCTGGAACTGCCCGTCACCCGCCAACTCGCCGCCATCCTCGAACGCCGGCTGTCCGAGCGCGAACGCTTCCCCGAGCACACCAGGTCCTGGGTGTTCCCGTCTGAGACGAGCAGGTCGGGCAGGCTCAATAGTATGCAGCACCTCAATGCCCGGATCGGCGAGGCGGGCGGCGCTAGGTTCTGGTTCCATGCCTTCCGCAACTGTTTCATCACGGTGGCCGACCGCGAGCTGATGCTGCCGAACAGTTTGACGAAGCGGCTGGTCAATCATGCACGGCCCTCGGACGTGACCGAGGGCTATGCCGCCGACTGGACCATGGAGCAGCTGCGCGAGAGCACCCAGCGGATCGACGACCGCATCGACGAACTGATACAGGCGGGAATACCGGCGGCGCGGGAGTTCCGGCCAACGGGGTGATGTGCGGGTATTGACTGATTTTGAAATTGGAGGGGGGAGGGAGCAAAAAAGCAATCACAAGAGTTGATGTATTTCACTTCCAGATTGAATTTTCGGGTCCTCTATTCCGTTAATTAGACCATTTTCCAATGCCCATTCGGAGTCATGAACATGTTGTTCTCTAAAAAGCCTAGAAACCATATCGGGCTTCAGCTTCGTGCGAGCGGCGATGATATTAGCCAAATTGGAGTTGTCTCGCCTAAGACTTTCAAGCGTTTCCTTAGCGGCTCTCTCTTCAAGCCTGGTAGGCGTATTAAAATCGATCCCAACACCGTGGAAAAGAAAGGTGCTGGATTCACAAGCCAGCCGTCTGTCGGCGGCCAAAAACATTATATTAGCGACTGAATCAACTTGGCTGGTGTTGTGCATCGTGATATTGAAAGGTAGGGCCTTTAGGGTTTGGTAGCATTCTATCCCCGTTGCCACCTGCCCTCCTGGACTGCTCATCAGTACCGTGAAATTCTCCTCTCCTTTCACCTTGTTGAGTTCCACAATTTTCCCTAAAAGATCTTGCGCGCCTGGGGTAGTAATCGGACGTGAAAACTGAACGTATTCCAATTTCTTCTCCTTTTTCAACCAGCCAGGAACTTCCGGACCGGATTCAGGATGAAATGAAGAACCGGATCGGCAGTGTTTCTGTTTATCTTTTGAGGTTCCTGCAGTTTTTTGGCTCGAGTGGGGGATGAAGTGAAGAGAAGAGCAGGTTGCCAGTTGACACACAATGCCAGCTTCCTGAGCTTTTCCCCATCAGCCGCAATACTGCTCGAAACTTGATTGATGAGTCTTTCCCGTTCAGCCAAAGCCCTCGAAACTTGATTGGTGAAACTTTCCTGCTCAGCCGCAATTCTTTCGAAATTTCGACGGAGCATTGTAGCATTCCGAAAGCGCCTCTCTATTTCATTTCTGTTGATCTCTACGACCATTCGTATAGCTGAATCTACTGACAAGCCCATTGTGAATCTCCTTTCTTCACCCATTCCGCTTCTGGTCGATGGACTGCAATTCTATCTCCCTTCCGGGAAGCCTCGCAGGACCTCCGACGTTCCACCCGGAATAATTGGAGGTTGTGCCATGTTGTGTCAACCACTTTCAGCTACCCCTTTCAAGCCGCCAATTTGAATTCCACCTGCGTGGCCTCCTTGAGGCATGGTGGGTCAGGCTCTTCGAATACCCGTTCGTCTTCCGGGTGAAGTGGCGCATCCTCGTCCTCATTGAGAAATTCTGCCGCTCGGCGTATGACGTCGAAACCTTGGGGGGTCCGGGAGGCCGTACCCCACGTTCTGGAAGTAGTGGGGGTCCCCCTTCTCGAACTCCTTCACCAACACCCCGAAGTCCACTTCCTTCCCGAAGGCGGCGTACACCGCCTCGGGATAAGCAATGTATCCGTCCGTGGTCAGTTGGACCCGCTGCGCTAGGCGCGTCGCCAGGTCCTTGGACCTTCCCCCTGGTTTAGGTCCACGTTGGTTGAGGGTTTTCGGTTGTGAACTCCACCCCGCAGGAGACCTCCCTGGTGCCGACCAAGTACGAGATGACCAACCGGCTGTCCGCATCGAGCGCCAACTAGGTCCACGAATCGCCGGCGTAGTACGGGGGAGACTTGGCGGTTTTGACGTTCTTCGTCTTGGCGTAGATGTACGACCATATCTCGTCACACTGAATGGTCGTCGATTGGAGCTCGCGTCAACTCGAGATTTAAATTTGCGTAGGCGACTTACGACGAAAATCCTGTCCGTAGATGTCCGAACAAGCTCTACGGTGGCGGATGTCAGTTATACGACCACCGTGGCGCCGGAGACTTGGTCTATCATAGCGATCGTGGCGTGCAGTATCCGTCGATCCGATACATTAAGCGGTTCGCCGAAGCGGGGATCGATTCGAAGATGCAGACGACGGTTCGCTATGCCCACCTCGCCAACGATCTCTTCAAGGCTCCCGCCAATCGGATCGACTGTCGCGTCGCGAAGCTTCGGGGTAATCTCCACGTTGCGGCGTGCGATGTGATACTTTCTCGGTTCTGATGCGGTGTTCGGCAGTAGGTATTGTTCAGATCGTCGTTTTGGACACCGTTCATCTTAGGGCGGACGGGGCCACCGCTCGTTGGGGCGACGACAAGATCAGATTCGCAGGCCTCGGAGATCACTTGCTGTCCCCAAGTACCTCAACGACCTCGGCAATAACCTGAAACTGGTCCTCGTCCGCACCGGTCAGGACGATCGGCTGGAAGTCTGGATTGAACGGGTTCAGCGTTATCTTCGAGTGGCGCCACGAGTCTCCATCGGCCACCTTCTCACTCTGGTAGCGCTTGACCGTGTAACGCTGGCCGCTTTCGGGGTCAGTATCGTCTCGCATCTGGACGAGCACGGTCTTGCCCTGGCGCGTGCCCTCCACCGGCGCTCGAAAAAGGCAGTACGCACCGTCGGGGATGGCCGATTCCATCATCGACTTGCCAATCACCTGGGCGACGAACATGCCTCGGCGGAGGCGATATCTGGACTCTGCCGCCACCCACTCAAAATCATCGTCGTCGATGTGCTGGATGTCGCTGGAAGCGTCAGCTACGGCACTGAGAGGGACCAGAGGGACGCAGTTAACGTACCGTTCCACCGGCTTGGGTTCGACGATCCTCAGGCAGGTCCGATTCGGAACAACCCCTGTTGCTACCTTCAGCCCTCAGCCGCCGATATGCTTCCGAAGACATCCATTCCGTCACCACGTTCCGAAATGGCTCGTCGTTCATGAAGCGCACGAAGATGTCTTCGTTCTGATCCATGCGTTCGGCGAACAGATTCTCAAGCAAACCCCTGAACACCAACTTAAACTTGTCGCCGGGATTGACCGTTGCCGCCTGTCGTACCCCGTCGTCGGCCATTGCCGCTTCAACGACCTGGTCGAAGAAGAGTTGATTGGCCTGATTGAAGTCCGTGCCGAAGCGCTCGTTCACGATGTCGATAAGCTGCGACAGCGGCATGGGTTGCGGGCGCGCCAATCCGGTCCCGACCTCCGTTGGCCCATCGAGCGGCCGCACCTCGCCCTCTTCGAGCGAAATGGAGCCTTCGCTGATCTTCTGCAGGCGGTAGTACTCAAGCTGCACGTCGTCATCGAAGCGGTACGCAGGTCCGCTCTTCCGACGCGGCAATTTCGCCGCGAGATGGCGTAAGAACACGTACAGTCGCTCCAGGTCGGAGTCCTGGTAGGGAATCACCTGGCTCAGGAAGCTGTACAAGTTCAGGAATGCCCGAACCTTGCCGCGCCAGTCTTCCGCCTCTTCTTCATCGTCGTCACGGCGGGTGGTGAAGCGTGACACCGCCGGATCGAGCGCGGCATTCATGGTTTGGTGGTCCAACGGGCTCTGCTTTCGCTTCGGCTTGAAGTAAACGGCGCAGAACCGATCGACCTCCTCATCGAGATAGACACCCGACGCATCCACCTCGGCCTTGATCGCGTACATGCGTGCAGGGTCTACTTCCTCGCCCATCTTCGCGCCTTCGTAGTACGCCTTAAAGGCTTCCTGGATCTCCTCGCGGTCGTTGACGAAGTCGAGAACGAACGTATCTTCCTTGCGTGGATGCACACGGTTCAGCCGCGAGAGCGCCTGCACGGCCTGGATGCCCGCCAGCCGTTTGTCCACGTACATCGTGTGGAGAAGCGGCTGGTCGAATCCGGTCTGGTATTTCTCCGCGACGAGCAGGACTTGATACTCCTGCGTCGCGAACTTCTCAGGTAGCTCTTTCTCGGAGATGCCCTGGTTCATGCCCGGCTCGGTGTAGGTCACGTTCGCGATCTCGTCGTCCTGCACCTTCCCCGAGAAGGCAACCAGCGACTTGATGGCGTAGCCCTTCTCCTGAATGTAGCGATCAAAGCTCTGCTTGTAGCGAACCGCTTCGAGGCGCGATCCTGTCACGACCATCGCCTTGGCCCGACCGCCAATCTTGTGCCGCGTGACGGCCTGGAAGTGCTCGACCATCACCTCGGTTTTCTGCGCGATGTTGTGCGGATGCAGACTCATGAACCGCGCCAGCGCCCGTGCGGCCTTCTTGCGCTCGACGTTGGGATCGTCCTCGCACGCCTTGAGCAGCTTGAAGTACGTCTCGTACGTGGTGTAGTGCTTCAGCACGTCGAGAATGAACTCCTCCTCGATCGCCTGCCGCATGGTGTAACGGTGCGCGGGTCGCCCATCGCGGCCGAACACGGCGAGCGTCTTGTGCTTGGGGGTGGCGGTGAAGGCAAAGAAACTCAGGTTCGCCTGCTTGCCGCGCTTGGCCATGCTGCGGAACAGTTTTTCCATGTCTTCCCGGCCTTCCTCGGCCGCGCGCCTCTTGGCTTCTTCGTGAAGCTCCTCGCCGCCTAACACTTCCTTGAGATCCGTTGCCGTCTCGCCGCCCTGAGAGCTATGGGCCTCGTCGACTACGACGGCGCAACGGCGGGTGGTGAGCGTTCCCGTGCCGGTCGTCCCGCGTTCCTCGGCCAACTTGAGCAAATGGCGCGAGACGAAGGGAAATTTCTGCAGCGTCGTGATGATCACCGGCACCGCATTCTCGAGCGCTTCGGCGAGCTGACGCGAGCTTTGATCGATACGCTGAACGACGCCGCGCTTGTGCTCGAACTGGTAGATCGTGTCCTGGAGCTGTTGATCGAGCACGACGCGGTCGGTGACCACGATCACGCTGTCGAAGACGCGCTCGTTGGCGGCATCGTGCAGGGACGCAAGCCGATGGGCAAGCCATCCGATGGTGTTGCTCTTCCCGCTGCCGGCGGAATGCTCGACGAGGTAGTTGTGCCCCACGCCGTCGCTGCGCGCAGCGTCCACCAGCATCCGCACTGCCTCAAGCTGATGGTAACGGGGGAAGATCATGGTCTCCGTCTTGACTTTGCGGCCCTGATCGTCGCACTTCTCGTCGATCTGCAAGTGGATGAAGCGGGCGAGAAGGTCGAGAAGGCTGTCACGCTGCAGGACCTCTTCCCACAGATACGCCGTTCGGTAGGTCCGGCCAGCCGGATCGGGCGGGTTGCCGGCTGCGCCTTCGAATCCCTTGTCGAAAGGCAGGAAATGCGTCGCTTTGCCAGCCAGCCGTGTGGTCATGAGAACGGATTCGGTGTCCACGGCGAAATGAACCAACGCGCGGCGCTTGAACTCGAAGATGGGCTCGCGCGGATCGCGGTCACGCTGGTACTGCCGCCGCGCGTCCTCGACAGTCTGGCCCGTCAGCAGATTCTTCAGTTCCAGCGTCACCATCGGAATGCCGTTCAGACTCAGGGTAACGTCGATCGACTGTTCGGAGCGCGGCGAGAAGTGGAGTTGGCGGGTGAATCCCTGGCGATTGGCGGCGTAGCGGGCCTCAAGCTCGGGATTCAGCGCGTGCGCCGGCTTGAAATACGCCGCGCGGAGGGTCCGGCCGTAGCACTTGAACCCGTGCCGGAGCGTCGCGAGCGCGCCGTGCATGTCCATCCACTTGCAGAGATCGCCGAGCACCTGCTCACCGGTCCCGTCGCCGTGTAGCGACTCCAGCTTGGCCCACTCCTTCGGCTGGGTCTCCCGGATGAAAGCGAGGATCGTGTCGGGAAAGAGCGCACGCTCACGGTCGAAGCCGTTTCCGACGATGGAGACATAGCCGTTCGCCAGAAAATGCGCCTCGTTCACGGTTTCGAATGCCTGCTCACTCGTGCGCTTCATTTCACTGCCGCACTCGAACGCGCGATTCTTCCACGATCCAGAGCTGACCGTCGATCGTGGCGCTGGACAGTATCTTGAGCAACCGCGTTCCGATCTCCAATACATGGCCGCGCGCTTGGCTGTCCAGCCGAAATATGACAAACCCGGGATACGCACCGGGCGGGTACGTCCGGATGTCCGCAAAATCCGTATCGAACGTGACAATAACTCGGCCCTCGCGCATGCAGGCCGATGCAAGATCAGGATCCCGCGCTCCCCTAAGATCTTGGTCGAGCACAGTCACCGCATCATGCCCGGCCTCGCGAAACATATCCGCTAGTTCGACTGGCAGATTCTCGTCCAGTTTGAACCGCATGCCGAGTTCCCTACTGCTACAACGAAACTACCCGTTCGTTGGCCAACACCGCGGCATAGCAGATCGCCGCTTGGACGGCTTCGCGCGAAACCGATGGGTAACTTTTCATGATTTCCTCCGAATCCAGACCGGACGCTAGGTTATCCAGAACCGTGGTCACCAGGACTCGCGTACCGGCGATGCACGCCTTACCGTGGCAGATTTCAGGATCCACGGTGATGTGATCGCGCCAATTCATGGTTGTTCTCCTCCTTATGACTTCCATTCGATCACGAGTGTATCTCGCCCGCAGTTAGGTGTGGGCCAATTGTACTTGGCGTCACTGTGAGTTTCCCTGATCATGCGCTGGGTCGAGCCGCTCGATCGTTTCGTATACGGTGTAGACGGACCTGATGATGCCGTTGGGAACACAACCCATAGGGCCATCCATGCCCAGAGAGTATTGATCGTCCAATCGTCTTGATCTGTCCCTTGTCTTCTTGGGATGGATTTACCCCGCTTTCGTGGACAGTTTATGGCTGTCGTCCCCAGCCCTGAGGTGAGCGACAGCCGGTGGACGTACAGTCTTACCCAAGACCGATCGATGGGGTCCCCCCGGAGGGTATGTTTTTCCCTTTGGCTCGCCGCTCTGGGAAGCGCCGGGGACGCCTCGAGCCGGACGATGAGCGTTGCGCACCGCACGTGGCGTTGCCTTCGCCGCGGTGCGTTCGAAGTCGTTGGGGCTGAGGTAACCCAGGGCGGAGTGCCGGCGGCGTGGGTTGTACCAGCCTTCGATGAATTGGAAGATCGCCATGCGCGCCTGGGCCTGGGTATGGAACGAACGCCGGTCGATGAGTTCACACTCCAGCGTGGCAAAGAAGCTCTCGGCCATGGCGTTGTCGAAGCAATCCCCGGCCGACCCGGTCGAGGGAACCACCCCCATCTCCCGGCACCGTTTGCCAAAGGCGAGCGAGGTGTACTGCGAGCCCTGGTCGGAATGATGCACGACCCCTTCGGGCCGGCGCTGTCCCAACGCCATGTTCAGCGCCCCGAGCACCAGTTCGGTACGAAGATGGTGGGTCATGGACCATCCCACCACCCGGCGGCTGAACACGTCGAGCACGATGGCCAGGTACACGAACCCCGTCCAGGTCGGCACGTAGGTCACGTCGGCCACCCAAAGCCGATCCGGCGCATCGGCCTGGAACTGGCGTTCGACCCGGTCCGGGACCACACAATGGCTCTGGTCCACGCGCGTAGTGCGCATGCCTCGGCGTCGGCTCACCCCGGCCAACCCTGCCTCGCACATCAGACGAGCCACCCGTTTGCGGCTCACCCGGCAGCCGCCGGCCATCAGCTCGGCATGGACCCGAGGCGCCCCGTAGGTGCCACCAGATACCTCGTGGATGGCCCGGATCGTGCCACGCAACGCCTCCTCGCGCTTCGCACGAGGACAACGCCCACGGCCTCGCCACGCGTAGTACCCGCTGGGGGAGACGCCCAGCACCCGGCACATCGTGGCCACCCGATGATGGGCCTGATTCGCCTTCACGAGCTCGAGGACTTCGCCCGGACCGAGCCGGTCTCCCGAGCGAACCAAGCCGTAGCTTTTGCCAGTATCTCGCGTTCTTCGCGAAGCTGACGAACCTCTCGACGAAGCCGTCGCAGCTCCTCAAGCTCGGCGCTTGTCAGACCATCCTCACGACGGCCTTCGTCCCGATCGGCCTGACGTACCCAGTTGCGAATCGCCGAAGCGGAACACTCGAACTCGCGAACCAGCTCCCCGGGTGTGCGGCCCGAGCGAACCAGCTCAACCATCTGGCGCCGGTACTCCGGCGCGTAGGGTGAATGAGTTTTCGGCATCTGAACCCCTCCTCCGCACAGTCTGAAGGTGTCCACAAAAACGGGTCAACTCCAGGGAGGCCGGTGAGACGAAATTGGTACCATCTTGTATTCATGGCAGAACATCTCTCCCACGCCCACTATTATGGTTGATTACTGCCCTCTTGATTCTTGCTAGGCACCGTTTCGGGTTCTTTCTGAGGTGGCACTCCCAGATTCGGATCACCGTCCAACCCGCCTGACGCAGCTTGCGAGAGACTCGCCGGTCCCGGGCTTGGTTGCGCTCGATTTTCTCCTGCCACGCCCGAGCGTTCGTCTTCGGTGTGACGTTCTTGCCGCAGTCGTGACCGTGCCAAAAGCAACCATCTACGAAAACGGCGACCATGGCGGATCGCCAAGCGAAATCCGGCTTCCCGGGAAGAGGTTGATGTCTGCGCCATCCGGCCAGATGAGCTTGGCGAAGCAGGGACGCTAGACGTCTCTCAGTCGTTTGGTTCCCCGTGCCACGTACGCGAGACATAAGCTGGTCACGCCGCAACCCTCCGAACGTCGTATGTTCTTTTTGGGCGTTACCCGGCCATCGGCTCATGCCGTCAGGCAGTTCCGGCCACCCTGGCCCCTGATTGAGTTCAAGACCTGTTTGGCAGCCAGTTTCGCGTAGAGCGGAGGAACAGCGTTTCCGATCATATCGCACACCGCGTCCATTCGATCCGTCATGAACCGGTAGTTCTGCGGGAAGGTTTGAAGCAGCGCAGCCTCCCTAACGGAGATCGTATATCTGCGACTGTCGGGATGTCCAAATCTGCCCTTGCACGGCGTCGTACATCCACCGGTAATCGTCGGGGAGGCTTGGTCCCATGCCATTCTGCCGTACACGTTGGTAAAGCCATTGTACCCATTTTGATGGCAGGGAGGCCGCAACGATTCATCAAGTGTCCGCCAGGTCTTACCAGGCTCGGCGGCGCGTAAACGCTCCTTCGTCCTCGGCAGAAGGTCACGGACTACGTGCCAGTTATATGACAACGGCCCGCCGGTCTGCAGCGCGGTCTTGAGGGTCACTGGCTTGTCCATGTGACCAATCGCCTCCCGTATGGTCACCCAAGGACTCTGGTCAACTTCTTGCTTCGGGGAACGGACACGCGAAGGCACCGGGAGATTAATCTTGAAGCCTCGCCCAGCCAGGAGAACCAATCGTCTTCGAGATTGCGGTACACCAAAGTTCGCCATCTGCTCCACCCGCCACTCCTCTTGATATCCGTTCCTCCGAAGCATATCGATGAATCTTTCGAATATCGCGCTTCCTCTATTTACCAAGCCTGGGACGTTTTCCATCATGACCGCCATGGGCTGAATCGCCTCAATCAGGTCAGCCATTACCAAGACAAGTTCATTGCGTGGATCGTCTCTTTTGTATTTTGCCGTGAGGGAACAAAATCCCTGGCAGGGCGCGCATCCAGCCAGCAGCGAGACGTTGCTGCTACCGACGGCATGCAGAATCTCGCGGGCCGATACTTCCCGTATGTCCTTCTCAATCAATTTCGTGCGGCGATGATTGCGCCGGTGCGACTCTGCGGCAATGGGGTCGATCTCCACCGCTGCGGCGACATGAAACCCGGCACCTCGTAGACCGGTCGTCAGGCCGCCGCAGCCGGCAAAAATGTCAATTGCAATGGGCTTCAAGTCGGTCACTATGTAGCCCCTTCCGTCGTTCCATCGGGGTCGTTCTCGAGTGCTCGCCTTTGGAGCGCTTCTCGAAACTGATGGTGGCTCTGCTTCGCACGCTCGATCAGATCATCCCAAGTAGCAAAGAACACCCATCCCTTGTCTGCATACGCCTGCTTCAAGTTCCGGGCATCCTCATGCAATTTGGATGCAATAAGGTGAGCTTGCACATGGGAATACTTGATCGCGTTCGGTTCCGTGAGTTCCTGAAATCGCTCTTCAACGTAACGACGGTATTTTTCCGCTTGGAGAATATCTTCTTCCTTGCCAACATGAGCCCCACGCTTGATTTCGACGATGTGCAGTGTCCCGCCCACGGCGACACAAAAGAAGTCGACGCGATCATCGTCTCCCGCCTGCAGTTCCCTCTTGAGGCCGAATTCACTTTCGATCCACGTTGCAACGCGCCCCTCGGCCTTGTTGAGCATCCATGTCGGATCGATCAGCCACGGGTTTTTCTCCAAGTGTTTCGCAATGACTCCTCGTTCCTTTGCATCTTTATGGTACATTCTTTCCAACGTCTCGATGGCCGTGAGATTACCTTCGATGATCTGCAGGAGCGTGACTGCTATCCGCACTTCCATCTTGGAGAGAAGGTCGTCAAGTTGTTGAAGATCCGCAACGTCCGTGTCGCGAAGTTTCTGAAGGATGCTTCGCAGCGTTGCATTCTCGAGCGCGCCCAGGAACCAGGAAAGAATGTCTTGAAATTCCGACGGCTCCATCTCGACCGACTTGAACTTTTCCACGAACCGAAGCGCGGCGTCCCTATACGTCGGTGCTAGATTTTCGATACGTCTATAGACATCCGAATCGATTTCCTTAACCTGCCGTTCTCGAAGAGATGATCGGAACTTTGCCCAATCGGACAGGCACGTTCTGAGGAGGCGTTGCCCCCAATCTCTGAAGGCCGTGCCCTCTGGGCTTTCCCAGGCGATTGAATCTCTTGGCGTCGCGATGTGATCCGGCGAATCTACTCCCGCATCCAGCCATTCGGCCCGTACCTTGCCGACAAGGTATCGAAGGCCGTGTTGGCCCGTGACGCCTCCGCTAATCTCGAAGAAGGTTTCCTCTTGGGAAATTTTCCCCCTGGTGTAGACCAATACGCCGTTCGATTCTCCTTGATTTTGCTGGCGCGGATGCTCCGTGAAGCCGATCCAATATTCAACGGGGCCACATCCTTGAACTTCGTCCGTCTTCCAACCGTTATCCGGTTTTCGTAGTTGAAGATTCACGTCATCTTCCTGTAGCTCCTGGTCGTTTATTTGTACTTGAAAGTTCTTCAAAAGAAGGAAACGTCGGCCCATGCTGCCGTGAAAACGATCGCTGTTAATCGCCCGACGTTCGTGCAGATGGCGCAGAGTGGCGGTTGTACCCTTCGACTTCCTGACCTCGGGCCGAGCTTCACTAACTGGTCCTGCAAAAATTACGTGTACCGGCGCTGGCCCACTCTCGATCTGCGTAATGTCAGACAACTCAAGTCTGAACCAAATGAGGACCTGTTTCTTTATATCTGGGTCCTCCGCCTCGTGGATGGTCTGTATTTCGAGCGTGTCGGCAATACCGAAGCCCGCGAGTTTTCCAACGCCCTTTCGACCCTGAAGGCGGCGGCCCGCCGGCGACCTGTCCTTGCCCTCTGTTTTTCGTCGATCCCTGCCGACGTTCAGGTAGGCGTGTCGCACCATGTCCCATGTCATTCCACTACCGTTGTCTGAGACCGTGATGGATTGACCTTCGTTGGCCGGATCCCAGCCTTCGTCCAGCGGAAGACGAACGTCAACCTCCGTTGCATCAGCGTCCCACGCGTTTGAGATCAGTTCCGCAATTGCCGGGACGGGCCGGCCCGCGTACATCTGCACGCCGAGGTGCTTGACGAGATTCCCAGCAACCGTCAATACAAGCTCGTCCGCCGTACGTCCGGGCAAGAGAACTCGGTTGTCAATATCAGCCATTGTCGCATCCGTCGTCGCTACGGTTCTCTTCCGTGGTTCGAACGCCATTCTTGTTCTTCGCCGCTTTGGAAGCTGCACTCATGTCGAGCGTTTCGGAGCCAAGGCGAATGGCTTTCAGCCTGAATCCCGGCTGGAATCGAAACTCGGATATCTCGGTCGCGCGGAGGTTGGCGAGTTTAAGGCCCGTGACGATCATGTCGCGCTCCCCACATCGATCTGCCCGGTCACGGCCGCAGCCGTGAGGGCGACGCGGCGCTCTTTGAGTAAGACCGTGGTTCGTTCCGTCGCGGCACGCAGCTCGTCCAACTTGCCAGTCTCCTTCACTATGTAGGCAACGATCTCGCGCTGCTCGCTGAGCGGGGGCACAGGAAGTGAGACCGCGAAGAAGCCTTCCGGATAGAGGCGCAGCCGGGATGACCACACACCCTTTGAGTATCGCGTTACCTCCTGAGCGAAGACCGGCAAACGCACCAAGGCGTCGATGTAGCTCGGATCAAGACGCGCTCCGGGCTCATAGACGTTGTAGGCCGGACTAACGATACCGTCAACCGGCGACACGCCCATCGCGCCCATCCATGCCCACAGTGTGTTGATTACGAGATCGCCTGAGAGACAGATTTTGTATCCTTCTGTCGTGGCCGCCTCGAACATGTTGACGGCCTTCTCTGAACGAAGAGTTACGCCAGTGAGGTGCGACACCGTGAGGAGTTCCTCCTCTCCCGTGTCGGAGCGTTCATCGCGCTCCCTGAACAGCCATCGCGCGCGTTCAGTCTCCCAATGCGCCGGGATCTCTCCCAGCCACGGGATGCCGGAGGCGCGCATCGGAACGTCGGGATCGAGGCCGCGGGTGACGGCTCTGGTGATGAGCGCCCGGCGCTTCTCGGCCAATAGAGCGAGTACCCGCTCCTTCGCCGCCACCAACGCATCCAGCCGCGCCGTCTCGCGGTCGAGGTAGTCGGCGATGGCACGTTGCTGGGGCAGAGGCGGGGACGGAAGCCTAATGCTTCCCATTTTTTCCTGTGTCAGCTTGTCCCTGGTGCTGCCCTCGATATGCGGACCGTAGTCCGTCACATAAGACAATTGGTCACAAAGCGTGAGTCGAAGTTTCGTCCGATCTTCAAGACGTGAATGTGGTTATTGACCCAGACCTTTTCGGTTACGAGAAGGCAACCGGTCTGTTCGAATCAAAAAACGGTGCACCATCTTCTCCGATTAGGACCAGCGGTTCATCGAAAAGATATTCATCAATAGAATCAACAACTCCGTTGGCACCCCAATACGGGTACTCTCCCTGCCGCCGTGATCGCTGTTCGCGTTGAGCGGCACCCGACGTCCATCAAGGCAAGTTGACGCATATCTGAGCTGCGTCGTCCCCCAGCCATCCGGAGATATTGGTGCCAGTTGCTCAGCCACGGGCCTCACTCCGTCACCTCCCGCAGCAGGCGTATGATCTCTTCCTCGGCCTGCTTCAACTCCGCATCGATCTCCTCCAGAGGCCGCGGCGGCGTGTACTTGTAGAAGTGCCGGTTGAAGTTGATCTCGTAGCCGACCTTGTCCTTGCTGCGGTCCATCCAGGCGTCGGGCACGTGGGGATGCACCTCGCGTTCGAAATAGGCGTCGATGTCGTCCTTGAGCGACACGTTCTCGAAGTCGCGCAGGTCGGTGTCGGGTTCGTACTCCTCGACGCTCGGACCCTTTGCGACCGGCTCGGCTTCGGAATCCTTCTGTGTGAAGACGCTGCGGAAAAGGTTACGCTCGGCCGCCTTCCAGCGGGATCCGCGTGCGTGGAGCAAATCCTCGATGCGGTGCCACATGGCGTTCCAGTCGCAGATGGGTTCGCGTCCCAGTGTCTCGTCGATGGCCTGCACGTCATCGAGCAGGTGCGGACACGCATCGAGGAAACGGGCCTTGTCTTCCAGGGTCATCCGGTAGCGCAGGCGCAAGGGCCGCTCGACGGTGACGCGTGTGTAGCCGAAGTCGGCGTTGTCGAAGAGCTTCGAGCGGTCGTTCTCCTCGAAGCGGCCGTACAGGCGCACGATCTCCTCGATCTGCTCTCTGGAGAGGTGCCGGCGCTTGTCGCCCAAGCTGCGCCTGTTGTCCTCGTTCCCCCTGCGGTCCACACGTTACGCGCATCCAGGAGCTGGATTTTGCCCTTGCGCCGCTTCTCCTTGCGGTTAGTAAGGATCCAAACGTAGGTGCCGATGCCGGTGTTGTAGAACATCTGCTCAGACAGGGCGACGATGGCCTCGAGCCAGTCGCTCTCGATGATCCACTTGCGGATGTTGCTCTCGCCCGAGCCCGCGCCGCCGGTAAAGAGAGGCGAGCCGCTGAAGACGATGGCGAGCCGCGAGCCGTGCTTGTGTTCCGCCGGCCGCACGGGCCCCCGCTTGTGCCACATGTGCTGCAGGAAGAGCAGCGAGCCGTCGTTTACGCGGGGCAGCCCGGCGCTGAAGGGGCCGTCGTAGCCGCGCTTGTCGTGATCCTGCTTGATCTCCTTTTGCTGCTTCTTCCAGTCCACGCCGAAGGGCGGATTGGTGAGGAAGTAGTCGAAGGTCTGATCGTCGAACCTGTCCTCCGTGAAGCTGTCGCCGTACCGGACGTTATTGCCGCCGCCGTTGTGATCCACCTGCTTCATCAGCATGTCGGAGGCGGCGGTGGCGAAGGCGCGCTTGTTGTAGTCCTGGCCGTAGACGAACAACCTCGCCTCGCCGTGGTGATCGCGCAAATAGTTCTGCGCCTCCGCCAGCATGCCGCCGGTGCCGCAGGCCGGATCGAGCAGCTTGCGGACGGCGCCGGGCGTGGCGAGCAGTTCATCATCTTCGATGAACAGGATGCTCACCATCAGGCGGATGACCTCGCGCGGCGTGAAATGGTCGCCGGCGGTCTCGTTGGCCAGCTCGTTGAAGCGGCGGATCAGGTTCTCGAAGATGAGCCCCATCTGCTCGTTAGGGACCGTATCGGGGTGCAGGTCGACATCGGCGAACTTCGAGACCACGAGGTAGAGGATGTTCGCCTCGCGCATCCGCTCGATCTCGTTCTCGAACTCGAAGAACTCGAAGATATCGCGGACGTTGTTCGAAAAGCCCACGATATAATTGACGAGATGCTTGTCGACGTTGTCAGGATCGCCTTTCAACTTCTCGAAGTCAAGGGACGAGCGGTTGTGAAAGCGCTGGTCCGCGGCCCTGTTCAGTCGTGAGTCTAAGGCTTCGCCGACGAGCCTGCTTCCACGCCTCTCGTATTCGGCCAGGACATCGGCTTTCGTCGGCCCTAGCACGCAGTCGAAGCGCCGCAATACGGTCATGGGCAGCATGACGCGCTCGTACTGGGGCGGCCGATAGGGGCCGCGCAGCAGATCGGCGATCTGCCAGATCAGGTTGGCGAAGTAGTTGTGGTCAGGCACCGTGCCTCTGCTTGATTATTTCTATGTGCCTGCAAAACAGCATTCATCAAAATCTTGCTACCATATCTGAAAAGCACCGGATTCCGTCAAGCACATTGAGAGCAGCCGAATCCTTTCACTCCCGCCATGCCTGGCCTTCCCTGCCGCTATCCCGCATCTGTGGCCCTTGTGGACGACCGAAGAAAAATGGATTCCGGCCTGCGCCGGAATGACGAACCAACCCCTCCCTAGTCAGTCGAGATTGAGCCTCAAGGGGGGAGTGATTCCGAAACGTGCGGTTGAACGCGGAAGGGGCGTCGTTACAGACCTGTGGCGAAAGTCAGAGCGTCATCGCTCATATCGGCGGCAGATCAGTCAATGAGATTTTGGGCAAATCCGCATCAGGACGATGAGCCTTCTCAGCCGCGCGGCGAATCATTTTCTTGATCGCCTCTTTGAGAAAATGACGTTCATTCTGTGTCAGGTCCGTGGCGACGCCAGTCGCCTTTCTTGCCCCCGAGGGACCGCCTCTTGTTGAGGAAAGACGGCCAATTTCCCCAAGAATTTTCATGTCGATCTGAAAATACCGGGAAGCGGCTTTTCGTTTGGATTCTTTGTTCCATTTTATTTGTTCCGTCATGTATTCAAGCATGGTCAGGCAAAAATTAGCCACCTCCGTAAGTCGATCGACCCTTCGCCGATAATTCATATATCGATCGAACATCGTCCGAACATCGGCGTCGATTCTGATGGCTGATGGAGGTGAAGGATAATTACGAAACCCAAGGATGAGTCTGCCTGAAAGTTTGGCGGGTTCGCCTGTTAAGGCGCCGCGTATGTGGATCTCACCGGGCGTCGGATTTCGGTCTATAATCTCCGCTTTTTGGAATTTCAATCGAAATGAGTCCGGCCCATTCTCAAGGCGAGCTTCGAACTCCCAAGCGCAAATGTAGTCTTCAATTGCTTCCAGCGCATCCTCTTCCGCCGCGTAATGGTCTTTCAATTCAAAACGGGCTTGATTGTCTTTGACTTCCAGACGAAAGGCGGGCTCATGGCGAACGAGCGGCTCAGCCTCTTTGTAAGAAACCGATTCGCCATGCTCGACGCGGTACAACAATGCGGCTACATGGAGATCGTTCACCTTCACCTGCTCCTCCGCCGTCTCGGTTTTTTCCTCACCCCTGCCTCCAGGGGCGCGCGCATTTTCTCGTACAGGGCGAACAGATGCTCCACGCGCTCGCGCTCCGAAGCGAAGGGAATTATGTAGCAAAGTGCCGAAGCGGAGTCAATAGCTAATCTCAATAGGTTCCGGAAATTATTAACTGTTGGGTCAATCCTTCTTCGGGCGTGGAATATGTCTAATCGTCACACTCTGAGCCAAAGCATCGACCGCTTCATTAACTCCAACGTCAACGCGCAGATCCTCCTCCAACTCTGCCTTTGAGGGCTGGTAGAACGAATCGACCATTTCCACCTCTACAGGTTTCGGTTTTTCTGTCATGATTCTGTCTCTTTTCATTGGGTCTCCCAGCTTCGAACACGCCCAGGAAAACCATCGATTGCTTCCATTTCGGACAGCCTCTTTGTGAGCTTGTACGTGACTGCCTGGCCTTCCGCCATCCGAACCAGTCTCCCGGCCCGATTCTCCGCGATCTCGCCTTTTCTCCACGTGTTGAACACAACCTTCTTCGGACAAATCCCCAAACACAAAAGATGATCATACTGACGATCAAGCCGGACATGATTGAATTGGAACGTGCCGTTCGCCCCGAGGGAGGCGGTCTTCACTTCCAATCGCGCATCCTCAATCCGAAGATCTGTCCTTGACGTTCGGCCACCGTTGCCTATCTTTATATCGTGTGCTGACAAGTATCGCCGGACGAATTCCTCTCCAATCTCCCCCCGATTAGTATTTCCGAGCATCCGATAGCCGATCAGCGGCGAGTCTTGCCAAATGTCTTCCGGCGCATGTTCACGAATGATCGCCACCAATAATTCAACGGCATTCATTCAGCCGTTCCCACACCCCGCGCCCCTCGCCGCGCTTCCAGAATACAAGAAAGTACGAGTGATTTTTTCTGGCATGCACCTGCTGAATGGCTCGGCTCACCCCCGGTCGGTTTTTACGCACAACAACAAATAGATCCTCGGCAATGAATCCAATCCGTTCGTATGCCTGCATGATTTCAACGTGGGTGAAGCGTTGTCTATTTGAGCACACCTCGTCCTGGCACTTCACGATCAGGACTCCACGGTCTCGAAGCACCCGACGCGCTTCCATGCCTGCATCTTCGTACAGGGACAGAACCGCTTCGTGGTACTTCTTTGTCGTCTTGTTACCGGTCCCGTTGTTGCGGTAATGTCGCTCGAAGGCAGAATGGGCCGTATGAGCACTTCCGCCGGGCGTATGCATGTAGGGCGGATCTAGAACCACGCAATCAATCTCGCCGTCGCTATGCGGTAAATCCCGACAGTCTGTTCCTGTTTGAATGTCCGTATTGAGCAGGATATATCGGTCATCCGGAACATTGCGCCAGAACACACCTTCGCCATACGTTACATCTGCGATAACGCTTCCCCCGGGGACATATATCGACAGGATTTGAGGGAATACGTGTTCATTTCCCCCGACGCATGCACTGAAGATCAGATCGTTTGTTGGTTTTCCTCGCCGCACCATCCGACGCTTCTCTCTCGCCGTTGCTTCATGCTCAGCAGTCGAACGCATCTTCACGCACTCCGGGCCATCGAACTCAGTCCATTGTCGGCAATGAGTTCGCGGTACTTGAGCCGCTTTCCGTCCATCCCGGACAGAATTCCGGTCATCATGTCGATGGTGTCACGTTCCCGGAGGTTGTGCCGTCCGGCGAATTCCTGGACGTAACGGTCCAGATGCTTTGGCGAGATTTTGTGAAACGTGCCCTTGTGAGCGCGTTTCATCGTCGCCCAAAGAGATTCGATCCCGTTGGTGTGCACGTCGCCCTTCACGTATTCCGAGATAGAGTGCTTCACGCTGGAATGATTGAAGGGGAGGCTTTCGTAGACGGTCGCCTCGTCCGTGTACACGGAGGCCAACGGGTCAGCGTGTTCGTCAACGAATCCGTGGAGGGTCTCTTTGCTCGTATTGGGGACAACCTTGGCCGAGACGCGATTCGTTGCCCGGTCCTTTGCGCCCACGACCGCCGTCTTGCCGACCGGCCCCCTGCCCTTGAGTGTCTTCTTCTTGGCTTTCGTGGCATTGCGGAATTTCCCGCCGAAGTAAGATTCATCCACTTCCACCGGGCCGGAATACGGGCGGTCCTTCACGGATATGGCCGCGCGGAGCCGATGGGCCATGAACCACGCGCTTCTCTGATTGATTCCGAGGTCGCGGCTCAGCTTCATGCTGGACACGCTCTTGAGGCTGGTAGAAAGGAGATACGTAGCAATCATCCACTTCTGCATCCCGATCTTCGAGCCTTCCATGACCGTTCCGGTCTTCGGGCTGAACCGCTTGGCGCATTCCTTTTCCCGGCAACGATACGGCATGGTCTTGTGTGCCGCCCCGGTCTTGACATTCAATGAGCCGCAACGCGGGCAAGCAATGCCATTCGGCCAACGTTTCTTGGTGAACCAGACTTCCGTCATTTTGTCATCCGGGAATCGTTTCAAAATCTCGGTAAGCGGGATGCCCTTGCGGTAGGATTTTCCTGGGCCTTTCTTCCTCATGTATATCCTCCTTATCATGCGGAGAATATACAACAGAGTGCCGAAATTGTCAAGCGGTTTTTTCTCTGACGGATTTCAGTTCCTCAATTGCTTCCCTGAGTCCCTCCATGATGATGTCGGATTTCTCGCTCTGCTCGTCCCAATATTTGTAACGCTTCTCGGCCTTTCGGTCCATGCGGACGAGGCCCCAAAGCCCGGTCATCCACATTCCGAAGGTTATGCCAAGTCCGGCTAGGTCTATAATGGCTTCCATTTCCACCCCTCATTGGTAAGATTACCTGTTTGAAAAGTAATCCATAAATTCGAGGATGTCAACTACGATTAAGGGGACTTCGGCACTTTCCTACATAATTCCCGAAGCGAAGCCACCCCGGCGATAGAGGCGATCCACGGCGCGGTCGAGGGCTTGGTGGGCGCGGGGGAGATCTGGCGGCATGAGATCGGGGTCGTAGAGATCGGCCGGCGTTGCTTCGGGATGCGCGGCGCGGGCGTCCAGGACGGCCTGGGCGAGTGGTTCCAGTTTCGAGAGGTCGCCCTCCCCCGGCGGCAGAGGATAAGTGTTGTAGACGAGGCCGATAGAATAGCGGTAGTCGCTCTTGAGCCGCCCGCCGATGTAGCGCAGCCACGCCATGTGCATGGCTGAGGTGAGCAGCGTAAAATCGACGAGGCTGGTGTTTTCGAGGACACGGACAAGATTGCTCGGGATAACGGGCGGCTCCAGTCAGCCGATAGGCGCATACTCTCGCCGCTCGGAGCTTACCTCCGGGACGACCAAAAACGGCGCGGTTGGGATGACGTTCACGTGATAGAGCGTCGGCGTTTCCGCCAGTTTTTGCGTTGGCGCGCTTTTGCTGGCTTGCCGATAGACGCGGACGGCGGCGATGCGCTCCCGCACGCACGGCAACCGCGCCAGCGTCGCAGGTGATGCGTCGTGCAGGGCGAGAATCCATCGTCCGCCGCCTTGCAGATATTCGCGCGCACCGATATAGGGGCGCAGGAAAGGGGCGGCGTCCGGCTCCAGGGTGAGAAAAGCGTCCCGTTCCTGGGCCGTAAATATGTAGTGGCCGCCATCAATGGGTTTGGACCCGATAATCAGTTTCGGTAAACCATTCATCGGTCTGGAGGTTTCCCGCACCGTCAGATGCGGATCGGCGAGGCCGCCCGCGTCGAATAAATAGGGAGAGAGGGCGACGTGGCGGCTCTCCTCCGGTTCGCCGCCCAAGTCGGGATAGGAGAAACAGGCGCTTTTCCGCCCGCGCCGCCTCCCGGGGATCCAGCCCGATGATGACTCATCTTGAAGGCTCAGAGACATCAATTACGCAAATCGAAATCTTGAGTCTCTCGGCGGCGGAGAGCGCGTCGCGCAGACGCTTTTCGATGTCGGTGGCGCACTTCGGCGGCACTCCCTCCCCCGGCGTTGGCCGGCAACGTTCCGTCTCTCTGAACCAGAATACCAGATAGATTCCATAACCGTCCGTACCAGGGTCCCGGGTGTACTTGGCGATCAACTGTTTCTTGATCGCGCTCCAAAGATCGCGATGACAGCTTCTCTTGATCTCTACCGGGACGTCCCCCAACCCGATGTCGTGCGTCGCCACGAACTTCTCGAGCGCCGGACTCGGTCGTACGAAGCGGCTCGGGTGCGCTAGCGGCCAGAACTCGGGCGTCTGGACGGCGCAGCGAAGCGCTGCCGATACGCCGGGTTCGAGCCTCTCGGGAGCGGAGGCCAAGGGCCCCACCTCCACGCGCGAGCGCGCCTCCACCCCAAAGCGCGCATGCGGGCGGGACATTCTCTGCGTTCTAAGGCCTCCATCGCGGGCTCGACCACGAGTTGGTTGGCGAAATACCCGCTCCTCCGCCGTTTTCTCGCTCCGTTTCTATTGCCCGGGCATGACCCGAATGTTCTTTTGTATCGTCTGAACCATTCATATTATAGATCCCTTTCGTGAAGGTTTCAGTCCATCCCGATTCCGAAACGACCGGATCAGCCCTGCTTCTTTACACCCGACGCAGACGCAAGGGTTCCCCGTCAATCCCTATGTAATGGCGAATACGTCTTCACGGCCTTAAGGCCGTTAATTGGCCACACCTTTCTGACCACCCACAACACCTTGCCGAGGATGTGTACGTCCTGGACAAGGCACGTATAGGGGGCGTAGTCCAGGTTGGCGGAGAGCAGCCTGAGCCGGACCGGGTCGCGCCTGATCGCCTCTCCTCCGTCCGTCTTTCCCTCTGAACTCATCCTTATCCCTTCCACTTGGCGTGTCTCCGGTTTTTTGCCGCACCCCCGCGCATCCCATCGCGGATGTGCTCGGGAATGTCAACCAAGTGTAGGTCATGCACTATCGATACCTGTGGGCAAGCATGAACCTTCCCCTTATCTTCCTTCCCATGACAACGCCCGGCGCCCACTCGACATGCCCCTGGACGAGCGCCCGCGCCGGTCCCTTCTACGGGGACCGGGTGCTCGGGCCATAACCGCGAAGGTGCTCGTCGTCGTTCAGATCCCGGTCCTCGAAATCGCGGAGCCAGGCGTCGCGGCCGGTTTTGGTCGACCAGTCGAACCGATCGCCGCCCTCTTCCGGGAGCTCGCAGCGGCCGAAGGCGGACCACTCCCCGTGGCGGAGCCCCCGCCACAGGGCGCACGCGAGGGCGGCAAGGACGGTCCAGATCATTGCCCAGAACCAGATGCCCCCCAGGAAGCGGACATTGGTCCCGGTGGCCACGGAAAAGACGGTGACGGCGAGGGCGAGGGCGAGCCCGCCGAGGACGAAGGCGCGGGCGCGCCAGCCGTTGGATGGGTCGGATGGATTGGACACGGGTCGTTCCTCCGGGGTTGCGGTTCAAGGCGTCTCGGGCGCCAGCCTCTCCGGTCCCGGCGGCCCGCGCCCTTGACCCCGCCTTCCTCGGCCTCCCGCCCGGCGCATTGCAACGGAACGGCGCCAAGACCGCCGCTATCCACACAACCTTGAACGGGAGGACCCGATGATGTTCGGCAACGCAACGCTCAGGGGCGGCCAGACCCTGGCCCACGACGTCCATATGTGGGGCCAGCTGGTCCGCTGGGGGCTTTTGGGCATCGCCCTGACCGTCGTCCTGGTCCCGGCCGTTGCCTTGTTCCGCACCACGACCGCCCATGAATGGCGCCTCGTCGGAACGGGCACCCTCGCCCAGGTCAAGCTCGGGCTCGGGTATCCACGTCATTCCCTCCAGGCGTACGAGTGGCGAGAGGGCCAAAAAACGGCCCTGAGAATCGTGGATATCGCCCAGGACCCCAGGATCGAAAGGATCCGGAAACGCATGCTCCATACCGTCTACGCCAGGGCGTGGCTCGGCCTCTGGATCGGAGTGGGGGGCGCGGTCCTCTGTACGGTCCTGTTCTCGGTCCTGGGAAGGCGCCTGGACCGTGCCCAACGGGTCCGCGGCGCGGAAATGACGACGGCCCGGGAGCTGAGAAGGCGCGTGCAGCCCGTGTCCGCGCGCCTGGCCGAGGCCCTGTTCCCCGCCGCGCGCCGAGCCTCCTGCCGCATCGCCGGGATCCCCTGGCCCAGGCGCGCCGAGACCCAGCACACCATCGTCTCCGGCACCACCGGCTCGGGCAAGACCGTCCTGATCTCCGACCTCGTTGCCCGGCTCCGCGCCCGGGGCGAGCGCTGCATCCTCTACGACAAGATGGGAAGCTATACCCGCTCCTTCTTCGATCCCGCCCGGGACGTGCTCATGAACCCCCTCGATGCCCGGGCGCCCCGCTGGTCCCCCTTCTTCGAGGCCCAGACCCCCCGGGACTTCGACATGATGGCCGCCGCCCTCATCCCCCAGCAGAAGGACACGGTGGACCCGTTCTGGGTCACGGCCGCCAGGCAGCTGTTCTCCAACGGCGCGGGCGTGCTCTGGAAGCAGGGGGTGACCGAGAACCGGGTGCTGGTCGACCACCTGCTCAAGACCGACCTGACGGCCCTGGCCCGGGCCATGGAGGGCACGGTGGCCCAGTCCATCGTGGACCCCGAAAACCCCAAGACCGCCCTCTCCGTCCGGGCCATGCTGACCGCACACCTGGGAGCGCTCGAGTTCCTGCCCGATACGGGAGAGCCCTTCTCGATCCGGGACTGGGTGGGCCAAGAGGACGGGACCGGGTTCCTGTTCCTGACCTCCCGGGGGGACCAGCACGCGAGCCTGAGAGGGCTCATCTCCACCTGGCTCGAGATCGCGGTCAACGCGCTCCTCTCGCTCCATCAGGACGATGCGCGTAGGGTCTGGGTGGTCCTGGACGAGCTGCCCACCCTCCACCAGGTGCCGAGCCTCCAGCCGGGGCTGGCCGAGTCCCGCCAGTTCGGCGGGTGCTTCGTGCTCGGGATCCAGGTGATCTCGGCCCTGCGCGACCTCTACGGAAAGAACGGGGCGGAGACGATATCCGGGCTGTGCGGGACCCGTGTGGTCCTGGCCGCACCCGACCAGGAGACGGCCCGATGGTCGGCCGAGAGCCTGGGGCGGGGCGAGGTCGAGGAATACGCCCACGGCATGAGCTACGGGGCGAGCGTGCTGCGGGACGGGGTGTCGCTGACCCAGCGGCGTGAGATGCGTTCCCTGGCCCTGCCGTCGGAGATCATGCGGCTCGAGAACCTGCAGGGGTATCTGAAGTTCCCGGGACCCTGGCCCGTGGCCCGGATCAAGCTCGACTACGTCAAGAGGCCCAAGGCGGCCGAGCGCTTCGTGCCCAGGGAGGAAGGGCCTTCGGAGCAAGGCGGTTGGGTCTCCGATGTGACCGCGGCCGATTCCGGAAGCGGGCGCGACACCGAGGTCCCGGCGCCGGGCAATGCCGGGAACGAAAGCGAGCATAACGATACGGGCGCGGCGATCAACCCGAGCTCGGTCTCGAGCCGGCCCCGGCCGAATGCCGCGCGGTCGAAGCGGAAGGCGCGGAAATGCCCGAGGTCCCGGCTGCCGGTTCCGGCGGCCGGGATTCCGTCCTTTCCGGGCAACGGGAAGACCCCGCAGCCGATCCGGATGAACCCGAGGACAGCGGCGCCGGCGGCACGGAAGGGCGCTGTCCGCCCGACTGGCTGTGATGGTCGTCTCGATCGGCGCCGTCGCGTCCTCGGCCCAGGGCATCTCCTATTACGAGAGGGACGGCTACTACGCCAGGGACGACCCGGCCCACAGGGAAGCGAGCGCCTGGGCCGGCAGGGGTGCGGAGGATCTCGGCCTCTCCGGCCCGGTCGATCCGGACCTCTTCAAGGCGGTGCTGGAAGGCAAGGTACTCGACGGGACCGGACGGCAACTCGGACGCGGGGGACCCGATGGGGCCCTGCAGCACCGGCCCGGGCGCGATCTCACCTTCTCGGCCCCCAAATCCGTCTCGCTGGCGGCGCTGATCGGCGGCGAAGGGCGCGTGGTCGAGGCCCATGACCGGGCGGTCAAGCGCTCGCTGGCCTGGATCGAGGGCAACGCCGCCGAGACCCGGTTGAAGGATCCGGAGACCGGACGGATGGTCCGGGCCGGGGACCAGAAGACGGTGGCCGCGACCTTCCGGCACGACGCCTCGCGCAATCTCGATCCCCAGCTCCACACCCACGCGGTCCTCGCCAACATGGTCCAGGGCGGGGACGGCAAGTGGCGGACCATGGCCAACGAGGCGCTCTACCGACGCCAGAAGCTGATTGGCATGATCTACCGGAGCGAGCTCGCGCGGGAGTTGGGCAAGCTCGGTTACGGCATCGAGAAGAGCCATGCCGACGGGCGCTTCGAGATCGCCGGGGTCCCGAGAAAGGTCATCGAGGCGTTCTCGACCCGGCGGGCGGAGATCGAGGCGGCGGTGGCCGAGCGGGGCATGAGCGGCACCGCCGAGAACCAGCGCCTCGCCGAGCGCGCGGCGCTGATGACCCGGGCCCACAAGCGCGAGGTCGACAAGGCGACGCTCAAGGCAAGCTGGGAGAAGCAGGCCGCCGGGCTGGGGTTCGACGCGCGGGCGCTTGCCGCCGGGGCCATGGCGAGGGAAGCCGGCAGGGACTCCGGCCGGGAGAACGCTCCCGCGCGTGATGTCGATCCCGCTTCGGCGCATGCCGTCGGGTCTCCCGCCTCCATCCCGGAAACCGACCCGGCGCGGCGGGAACCGGCAACGAAGGAGCCGGCGGTCGAGGCCGCGGAATGGGCGATGGCGCATCTCGCCGAACGCGAGGCGGTGTTCTCTCGCGCCGATCTGCTGGCGGCCGCGCTGGCGTGGCGGCCCGGCGCCGTGTCCGTCGAGGCCGCGGAAAAAGCCGTCGGCGCCCTGGAAGGCGAAGGACGGCTCCATTGCGCCCCGGCGCTCATGGGCGGCGACGGCATGACCACCGACAAGGCGCTCGCCGGCGAGCGCGAGACGATCGCCCTGATGCGGGGCGGACAGGACAGAAGCCCGGTGGTGATGCGAAGCTGGATGGCGAGTGCGCGGCTGCACAAGGGACCGCTGACCGAGGGCCAGAGGCAGGCCGTCAAGCTGATCCTGTCGGCAAAAGACCGGGTGGTGGGAGTCCAGGGTTACGCGGGGACCGGCAAGACCACCATGCTGCGGCGCGCCAACGCGCTCGCGGGCAAGAGCGGCTACCGCATGATGGGACTGGCGCCGTCGGCCTCGGCGGTCAAGACGCTCGGGACGGAAGCCGGGATCGAAAGCGAGACGTTGCAATTGTTCCTCGCGCGGAACGCCGGCATCGCCGAGGGCCGTCTTACGGCCAAGGGCGCGCGGGAGATGCGCGCCGCCTGGCGGAAGACCATACTGGTGGTGGACGAGGGCTCGCTCGCCTCCACCGTCCAGGCCCGCGATCTGCTCAGGATCTCGAACGCGCTCCGCGTCCCCCGCGTGGTCCTGGTCGGCGACGAGAAACAGCTCGACGCGGTCGACGCCGGCAAACCCTTTGCGCAGTTGCAGCGGGCGGGCATGAAGACGGCGGTGATGGACGAGATCCTGCGCCAGCGCGACCCCGAGCTGAAGGCGGCCGTGGAGGCGAGCCTCGCCGGCGAGATCGGCAAGGCCTTCGAGAAGCTCGGCCCCAACGTGGCCGAGGTCCAGGCCGACAACATCGCGGGCGCGGTGGCGGCGCGCTGGCTCAAGCTGTCCCCCGAGGCGAGAGAGAACACCGGCGTCATGGCCCCGAGCCATGAGCTTCGCCGGGAGATCAACGGCCATATCCGGGAGCGCCTCGCGCGCGACGGCAGGATCCACGGCCCCGCCTTCACGGGCGAGCGGCTGGTCTCCCACGGCTACACGAACGCCGAGAAGTCGCTCGCGGCCAACTACGCCGAGGGCGATATCGTCGCCTTCCACCGCTCCTACAAGACCCTTGGGGTCGACAAGGGCGACGAGCGCCGGGTCGCCGGCGTGGATCACAAGAGCCATACGGTGATGCTCGAAGGCGGGGACGGCAGGACCGTTCCGTGGAAGCCGGGCCGGATCGCCGGGCGGACAGGCGGCGCCGAGGTCTTTCGGGCCGAGGGCATCGAGCTTCGCGCCGGAGACCGCATCCGCTGGACCCGCAACGACAAGGGCCTTGGCCTCGTCAACAGCCGCACCGCCGAGGTCGCGAGCGTGAAGGACGGTCGTGTGGCCTTCCGTCTGGAGGATGGGCGCATGCTCGACATGAAGGCGGGCGATCCCCAGCTGCGCCATCTCGACCACGCCTGGGCCTCGACCGTGCATGCCTTTCAGGGCCGGACGGTGGACAACGTGATCGCGGCGATGGAGGCCAATCACCCTCACCTCACCACACAGAAGAGCTTCTATGTGGAGATAAGCCGCGCCCGGGACCGGGCCGAGTTGGTGACGGACGATGCGGCGCGGCTGCGCGAGCAACTCGAAACCGCGACGGGCGAGCGGGTCTCGGCGCTGGAGGGGATCGGAGAGGCGGCGCGGGACGCGCCGGCAAAGGGCATGGAAGCGGCTGCGAACGCGGGACGGATCGCGGGTCGCGAGGCTGAAGCCACCCGGGACACGGACCGCTGCGGGAGCGAGGCGGCCGGGAAAGAGACCGAGCCGGTCGTGAGGAACCGGGAGCCGGGTGCGCCGGACCGTGGGAAACGGGTCGAGATGGACTTGGGCCTTTGAGAGCGAGGTCTGCGCTCGCTGAGGCCAGGACCGATCCAAAGGACGACAAGCTCGTCGAGGCCTTCGACGCCATCCACAACCGGCTGGGACCGGGCTCCATCCACCTCAAGGCTGGTGGCGAAAGCCCTGAACCGTCCATCGAAACGGTGTAAATCCAGCTACACTGGGACCGCGCGATCGGACGGTTGAGCGTCTCGGTGGCAGGGTGCGCGCCGCGCACGATCCCGAACCATTGGAACTTCTCGTGCTTTCTTCGTCTGCTCACGAGACTAGGGGCGGAGCGGGGCCATGATCGCAGCGATGGCACGCGCTTGCTCGACAGGACCGGACGCCGACGAACGGGAAGGCGTGCTTTCCGATTCGTCCGCCGCGTCCTCTGGCTCCCTTCAGAATCCGATGGTTTCTCAATTTATTCCAACCCGGCAGGTCGTAAAAAGCGCGATCATGGCCCAACATCGCTCACAAACCCGCCCCAACCAAAAAAAACGCCACAGCGCACGGGCCGCATATTGCGCTTGCATCTCAATTGTAATAAAATATGGGATCTATCCCTTAGACGATCCTAAATTCTGCCTTTCGTGGCGAATCTTGAGAACTCGCCCTGATTGAACACATGCTTTAGCCTGTTTGGACCGCCCCTGGGTTATTGGACACTCGGGTGAGGGTATTCGACCTCATGCGGCCTCCGCAACTTGAGCGAGTTTTTCCTGCCTTGCCTGGGCCGGCGTTCGGTAGCCGTAGCCCTCGAGAATCCAATGATGGTTATACAGGTTCTTGAACTCAAGCAGCGCCCACCGCAGTTCCTCTACGGTGGCGAAAGAGCGCACCCACAGGAGATTCTCCTTCAAGATGCGGATGAACCACTCACAGTAGCCATTTCCCTCGGGCGCCCGCACGAAGCTGGGCGAACTGGTCATGCCCAGGTAGGCGATCTCCCGCTGAAAGTCATCGGACAGATAGGCGGGGCCGTGGTCGTGACGAACTTTAAGCCCCTCGGCGACGTCCGCCTCCAAGCCGGCGAAGCGCTCGGCGACCCCCTGCCGGATCGGCTCCAGGGCCTCGAAGCGGTTGCCGCTCTTGGCCGCATGGATCCCCACGCAGTCCACCGAGCAGTGATCCACCGCCACGAACACCGAGGCCATCCCCTCCTCGGTGGTCACCGTCGTCGTCATGTCCGTGCCCCACATTCGGTCGGGCCGCTCGGTGCGGATGGTCCCGTTGTGGGCCTTGGGACCTCGGGGTTTGCCCACCCGGTGAGGGGCCTGAAGCCCCGCCTCCCGCATCAGGCGACGCACCCGCTCCTTGCTGGTTCGGATGCCCGCGAAGCGCAGCCTCGCCCACACCTTGCGGTAGCCCTCGCCATGGAAGGGAGAGTCCTCCAGGACCTGCCGGATGTGGCCGAGGAGTTCCGCATCGGTGCACGGGCCCACAGGGCCGCGCTTATTGGGCGTGGGGCGTTCATGAACGGGGACCGCCTCTCGCCGCCGTTGCGCGTAGACCGTGGAGCGCGCCAAGCCCCAAAGGGCGCACACCCGCTTCAGGCCGTAGGCTCTGCCCGTGGAGGTGAAGCGGGCCTGACTCATCGCCTCCACCTCCTGCCGGCTAAAGGGCGGCCGGCCTCCAGGCGGTCGATCTTCTCCCGCAGGACCTCGCCCTCCATCGTGAGTTCGCCCACCTTGGCCTTGAGCCGGGCGTTCTCCTCGTCCCGCTCATCCGCCGGGCGGGCTTTGAGCGCCGCCTCGCCCCCGCGAAGGAACGCCTCGCGCCAGGCGGAAAGCCGAGCCGCTGTCGTGCCCAACTCGCGGCAGAGCGTCTCCAGGCTCTCGCCCCGCAAAAGACGCAGGACCGCCTCCCGCTTGCGCTGGCAGGAGAACCGACCCCGCTCACTGCGATGCCCTGGGGCCTTGGCTCCGTTCGCCCTGCGGGCGCCCTCCGCCAAAGCCCCCTCTTGCTTTTGTTCGTTCATCGCGACACCCCTTTCTCCATGAATCATGGATCAATCGAGTGTCCAACAAAACCCTAGAGCGGGGGACGACCGCCCAAAAGGCCCATTATCTTCTACCACAGCGTCTCCTATCAGGCGGCTAGTTGGGAGAAGCCTCGCCGGGTGGTGGTGGCGGTCGAGTGGCACCAGGGCGAGTTGTTTCCAAGAGTCAGCTTCATCGTGACCAACCTGCACTGGCGGGAAGAGAACGTCGTGAGGTTCTACAACCAGCGTGGGACGGCGGAGCAGTGGATCAAGGAGGGCAAGTACGCCCTGAACTGGACGCGCCTGTCCTGCCACGGCTTTGAAGAGAACCAGGTTCGCTTGCAACTATTTGCCTTGGCGTACAACCTGGCAAACTTCCTGCGGCGGCTGGCGTTGCCCAGAGCGGTGAAGCACTGGTCGCTGACGACGTTACGCGAGAAGCTGATTAAGATTGGGGCCAAGGTGGTCACCCACGCCCGGCACACCACCTTCCAGATGGCCGAGGTGGCCGTGCCGCGTCAACTGTTCAGGGCAATCCTTGAACGAATTCGACGGTTGTGGTTACCGCCTCCCGTACCAGATACCGGATGACGGAGCAGATGGCCCGGAAGCTTAGTGACGTGGTGGAGACGGGGGATCAGTCTGTGCCGAACTCCCCTGAGTGTGCCGGTATAGCTGGGTTTTCAAGGGATTGCGGCTTTAGGACGGCCGTTGCCCCTCGATTGAGCAGATGGTTCTGCAAAGAGACCCTGAATCTGTAGTAAAATGGGGTACTTTGATGACACAGGAGGACCGCAGGATGGCTAAGAGTGGTCATCTGGGAAATCCCGGTTTAAATCAAGACAACTCTTGTATTGACCACCCGTTGCTCTTTAACTCAATTAGAGCCCTCTTTACCGGGGCTGTCAACACCATTTCGGGCGCCTGAAACCCTGATCGGAGCGGTATCCGCCATTGGAAAACCATGTCAGCGCCGGCGTGTAAACGGGCTTGACCACCAGGTTTGGAGTCTTCGTCATTTTGCCCTTGTGTGGACTCCGCTTAGGGTCGCTAGACAGGCACCGGGCATCATCGCTTGATTCTCTCCAAGATAAGGGCAAATGTCTTCCTGGATACACCGACCTCGGCCAACTGGAAGGTGATGTGGCGGGCGTACCGCACGAGCCGGCCGCCCATTTTGAGGAGCTTAAGCTGAAGGCCGCGTAACGACCAGTGCTTGATCCCTCTCGGCAGGCCAGCAATCCCGCATCCGAAGTCATTCTGGTTCCGTGAAACTCAAGCCTCAGCCGACGCTCAAAACGGACCTTCAACGCCCACTTTTTCGCTTCACCCATTGGATTACCCCGCGAGAGGATGGCTCGGGGAGGCTCATGCATTGATTTTACTCCAGAAAATGTCCTCCGGTCCGACAAAAGTTATGATCCATATGGGATATCTGGGATTAACAGGAGTTCTACAACTCTGTCAACGAATACTGACCTGCCCCCCTGAAACGGGTCCAGTTTTGAGAGTTAGGATTTTCGCACGGTTTTCGGACTGGATTGACCTAGAAAGGGGGCAGTGATGAGTCGGAAGCGATTCACCGCGGAGCAGATCATCCACAAGCTTCGTCAGGCCGAGGTGGAGTTGGCCAATGGGCAGAGGATGGCTCAGGTCTGCAAGACGCTGGGGATCTCCGAGTAGACCTATTAGTCGGTGGCGCCGGGCATACGGCGGTCTTCGTGTGACCCAAGCCAAGGGGCTGAAGGAGTTGGAGAAGGAGAAAGCCCGGTTGAATAAGCTGGTGGCCGAGCAGGCCCTGGATAACGCCATCCTGAAGGAGGCGGCCTCGGGAAACTTCTGAGCCCGAGGATAACGGCTCTGTTGCAAAGGGAAGGCTGGCGAGTGAATCACAAGCGGGTGGAACGGATCTGGCGCCAGGAAGGTCTGAAGGCGCCGAAGAGACAGCCCAAGCGATGGCGTTTATGGCTGAACGACGGCTCTTGTGTTCGCAAGCGTCCGTCTTACCGGAATCATGTGTGGTCCTACGACTTCCTGGCTGCGAGGACGCACGATGGGCGGCCTTTACGGATGCTGGCTGTGATGGATGAGTTGACCCGGGAGTGCTTGGCCCTTGATGTAGAGAGAAGACTCAACTCCGAGGACGTCCTGGACCGCCTCACCGACGTTGTTCGTCCGGCGTGGCCTGCCGGCTTATATCCGATCGGACAACGGGGCGGAGTTCACGGCGAATGCAGGTTAGAGGGTGGCTCACCCGTCTTGAGGTGAGAACGCTTTACATCGAGCGGGGCAGTCCATGGGAGAACGGCTAGGTGGAGTCCTTCATCGGCTAACTGCGCGATGAGCTGCTCAACGGGGAGATCTTCTACACCCTGACAGAGGCCAAGGTGTTGGTGCAGAGATGGCGACAACTCTACAACCGGGTAAGACCCCATAGTTCCTTGGGCTACCGGCCGCCGGTGCCGGTGGCCATCGAACCACTGCCTCTGGGCATCCCTGAACTTTTGGACATCGGGGAGCAGAGACTAACTCAAAAAGTGGTACAACTTTAGGGGGCAGGTCAGCAGGGGGGGCCTCCTCTGGATCATCGACGTGAGAGCTAAGGAGTGAGGGCCATAGGGGGCCCTCAAGGAATTTGGGCCATCGACTTGAGAAAGGGAGACAAATGAGCATCGATCCCTTTACCTTCGAAATCATCCGCCATAAGTTCGTCCGGATCATCGACGAGGCGGTAATCACGCTGAAGCATATCTCTGGTTCCTCGGCGACAACCGAAGGCAACGACCTCCTGGTTGGGCTCTACCGAAAGGACGGCAGCCTGCTCATGGGTACCTTCGGCTACCTCCACGCCCTGCCGGGGGCGGGACAGGCCTGCCGACACATCATTCAGGAATACTCGGAGAACCCGGGGATCTATGAGGGCGACGTCTTCCTCCTGAACGACCCCTACATTGCGGCCCTGCACAGCTCGGACACCTATGTGCTCTCCCCCATCCATTACGACGGAGAGCAGGTGGCGTGGAGCGCCAACTTCGTTCACCTGCGCGACATAGGAGCGATCAACCCGGGGGGGTTCGCTCCGGATTCGAGGGAGATCTATCACGAAGGGATCATGTGTCCTGGAATCAAGCTGGTCGAGAAGGGGACGCTCCGAAAGGACGTCTGGAAGACCCTCCTCAACATGGTTCGGACGCCGGAGATCGTCGCCCTCGACCTTCACTCGCAAATCGCCGCGAATATCACCGCCAGAGAACGCATGATGGAGCTGTTGGAAAAATACGGCCGTGAGACCGTGGATACCGTTGCGCAAGGGCTCATCGACCAATCCGAGTCGCTCCTTCGGCAAAGGCTCCGAGAACTCCCAGATGGAACCTGGAAAACGAGGCAATATCTGGAAACTCCGGAGAGGATCTTCACCGTCAACCTGGCGATGACCAAGGAAGCCGATCACCTCCATTACGATTTCACGGGCACCAGCGAACAGGCCCCCGTCGGCTTTAACTCCACGTACTGGGGGACCTTCGGCGCCCTCTTCGCCCCGCTCTTTCCCCTGTTGGGTTACGACATCTCCTGGAACGACGGGATCCTCAAGCCGGTCACGATCCACGCGCCCAAGGGAAGCCTCATCAACTGCACACGCCCGGCACCCAACTGTCTAGCGACCATCTCGGGCATCGAGATTGTAAATAATGTTTCTCTCGAGGCGATCTCCAAAATGTTCGTGGCCAGCGATACGTACCGCAAGGAGGCAACTGCGGTCTGGCTGGGGGCCCACTCCCCTATCACCGTCGGCGGATATAGGGAGGACCAATATGTCATCGAGCAGGTGAGCGACGAGTTCGGTGGGTCAGGCGGCGCGCGAACCTTCAATGATGGCATCGACTTCGGTGGAGAAATCCCCAACCCTCTCTCGAGGACGCCCAACATCGAGAGCGAGGAGGCAGGCCTGCCCATCCTCTTTCTCTTCCGGCGTTTCCTCCAAGACTCCGCAGGACCCGGTCGATTCCGGGGCGGCATGACCGCCGAGTACGCGTTCGCGCCGCATAAGGCCGGGCGGGGCCAGGTCGAAGTGGTGCTTTACGGAAGGGGGACGGAGTTTACCCAGTGCCAAGGCTTTTCCGGGGGATATCCAGGATCCAATTGCGGTTACGTTCTCATCCAAGGAATCGACGGGATCGACCAGCTTCGCAATCGCGACCTGCCGGAAAGGCTGGACGAGATGGGCGGAACCCACCAGTCCGTGTGCTGGGGAACGTTTAACCTGAAGGAAGGGGAGGTCGTCCACGCGTGGATCATGGGAGGCGGCGGCTACGGCGACCCTCTAGATCGCAATCCGGAGAGGATCCGGGAAGATGTCCTCCGGGGGCTGGTCTCGCCCGAATGGGCGCGGAAAGCCTACGGAGTGGTCCTCGACGGGCGCATCGTCGTGGACCTGAATGCGACACAGTCATTGCGGGAGGAGATGGTTCATCAAAGGTTGTCGGGCTGGGAGGAGCATTCTTCCGTCAGCGCCTCGGAAGAAAGGGCCACTGCTGGGACAGGCGAAGCTGGGGATCGAAAGGGCTACCCCCTCAGCGAGAATCTGAGGGCTATTCCCAGTTCCCATGGGCCCGAAATCCGATGTCAGAGGTGTGATCACTGTATCTCGCGAGACGGACAACCCTGGAAGGATCATGCGGTCGTAATTCGGTCACCCCTCACCCGCGCTGGCCCCGCGCGTTCCCCGTCCGGGCGTTTCGAGATGAGGCTATACCTCTGCCCGGGGTGCGGCCGGTCTCTCGATGCAGAGGTGGCGAAGCCGGGCGACCCGCCACTTTACGACGCGATTTTGGCACCCGCCTGATGAGCCGACCGTCCCTGGCAAAACGGCTATGGTGAGTTCTTCATCGGCAAGCTGCGCGATGAGCTGCTCAACGGGGAGATCTTCTACACCCTGACAGAGGCCAAGGTGTTGGTGCAGAGATGGCGACACCTCTACAACCGGGTAAGGCCCCATAGAGCCTTGTGCTACCGGCCGCCAGCTCCTTCGCGTGCGTCGCCGCCGTTGTCGAGGTGGATACGGAAACGGGAGGGGTCCGGCTGGTGGACATTGTCGTGGCCGACGACCTCGGCCGAGCCATCAATCCGCTCACTGTCGAGGGCCAAATTCACGGAGAAATCGCTCAGGGACTCGGATTGGCCCTATTCGAGCATCCCGTGCTGGATGGCGGGCAGTTTGTCAATGGCAACTTGGCCGATTACACCGTGCCAAAGGCGGAGGGGCTGCCGAATTTCACCTCCATCCTTGTGGAGTCCAACGACCCGAACGGCCCCTTCGGCGCGAAAGGCTGCTCCGAATGCGCCTTGAACGCTTGCGGTGCCGTGATTGCCAACGCCGTCTACGACGCTGTCGGCCTCCGCTTGAAGGACCTGCCTGTCACGCCTCAGAAAATCCTGAAGGGACTTAGAGAAAAAGAAGGGCCGGCCTAGAGGAGACGCGTTGGATGCATGGATCCGCAGAAAGGTCCCGGCCGAAAAATCAGGTCTCCCTAGCCTTCCGGGCCTTGGCGTAAAGGTCATCGCCTTCCGTCCAGATGTTGATTAACTCGTCGCTCTTCAAGACCCGGGCGAAACCACGCCGCAAGGTGCGGATGGTGGACTCGTGGGCGTAGGGATTGTCAGATGAGACGCAGTCCTCCACGAAGACGACATGGTAGTTCTTGAAGTATGCGCTGCGCGCCGTTGACTCACAGCAGAAGTTGGTCACCGTTCCGCAGACGACGCAGGTCTTCGTTCCGTGGTCGCGCAAGACATAATCCAGATCGGTCCCGGCAAAGGCGTCGTAGTTGTGCTTGCTGTCGATGACGCGCTCCCCTTCCTCCGGGGAGACTTCCGGATAAATTTGAGTTCCCTTGGAACCCTCAATGAGGGCGCCATCGCGGTGCGCATCCGAAAACTCTCGGAAATCGGCGTAGCAGTCGGCGTTGAAGGTGTGGGCGGTGTAGATGACCGGGACGCCAAGCCGGCGGGCGGCTTCGATCAACCTCTTGTTTCGGGGAATCTGCCGCAGGGCCTCGGGGACCCAGATGGGCGAGTTCGGGGCGACGAAGTCATTTTGGAGGTCGACCACAATGAGGGCGCACTCTTCCTCCTGAATCTCGAAAGCGTGATGCCGGTCGGTGTTGTAGTCCTTGTGCCAATCTTCGATGAACTCCTTTTCTCCCTCGAAAAGCTCATCCGGCGTTCTGCCGAAGGTCTTCAGAAAATCATTCACGACGTCTCCGCTCATCTGTGCTGACCTCCATATCTGGTTTGTGCGTATCGGAGCATAGCGCCCTCACACCGCAAGCGCATGTCGGGGGAGGGGGTGGACTACCCGGAATCCGGGTCCACCACCGGACATGGGGATCCCCATGGCGATCTGGATTTCTTAGTAGCCGGAAATCGGGGTATCGAGCCCTTCTCGCGCCTCCGGCCTTTGACCGTCAATCAGAAACAGGATTCTCGAATCGAGCTAGCCCTGCGTATTGTAAAACAAATCCTTCAGGTGCCCCCCTCGGGTGGGCGGGGTCTGTGTCTTTTTGGATTCACGACTGGAATTTTAGCAGGTTTTTGAGCTGATGGGAGAATGAGGGCACATTGAGAGGGTGTCTGTCTCCCCGAACCATCAGGTACGACACCGATACAGGGACGGGCCGTTCAATTAGGGTGGTTTTTCCCGTCCGGATGAAACAACGTGTTGGAGATGGGATTCTCCTTTCTTCCGTCTCGACTGATTCGTAAGGGCGGCTTGCCGAGTCGCTCCTGGTTCGCCCTTCTCCTTCCCTGATACTTCTCCTCCCCGGCCCACTTTCCGCCCAATCCCGGTTGGGCCTGAAAGGGTTTTTTAATGCCGATACATTCCCAGAGAGGCAGGTTAGAATAGGCGTTCGGATGAGCGGACCGCTGATTCCCGATTCCAAGGCCGGGGGAGAAGAATGGAAACCCGCACACCACCGGGACGATCGGTCGTCTACGCGAAGAACGGAATGGCGGCGACCAGCCAGCCGTACGCCACCCTGAGCGCCCTGGACATCCTGCGCGAGGGCGGAAACGCCTTCGACGCCGTCGTGGCCGCCGCGGCGGTCCTGAACGTCGTCGAGCCCCATAGCACCGGAATCGGCGGGGACGTGTTCGCGCTTTCCTGGTGGGCGGAGACCGGCGAGATCAAAGGCCTGAACGGCAGCGGCCGCGCCCCCGGCGCCGCGAGCATCGAGGCCCTGCGCCGCCTCGGCCACCGCACGATGCCCGTGGAAAACATTCACTCCATCACCACGCCGGGAACCCTCGACGGCTGGACCACACTCCTGGAGGAATACGGCCGGATGGATCTCGCCCGGGTCCTGGCCCCGGCCATCCGGCTCGCCGAGGAGGGTTTCGCCGTCTCCCCCGTCATCAGCGGGGATTGGCGGGTGGAGCGGGAGAAACTCGCCCGGGACGCCGACGCTGCGCGCTGCTTTCTGACCTCCGGCCGGGCCCCGGCCGCGGGCGATATTTTCCGGAATCCGGCCCTGGCCCGGACGTTCCGGACCGTCGCCGAAGGGGGGAAGGACGTCTTCTACCAGGGGGAGCTGGGCGAGAGGGTCGTCAAGGCCCTCCGGGAAAAGGGAGGTCTTCTGACCATGGAGGACCTCCGGGCGCACCGCTCGGATTGGGTCGAGCCCATCGGGACGGTGTTCCGGGGTTGCGAGGTGTACGAGATTCCGCCGAGCGGACAGGGCCTCACGGCCCTTCTCGCGCTGAACATCCTGGAGAAGGACGACCTGTCCGGCCTGGGATCCGGCTCGGCCGACATCTACCACCTGATCCTGGAAACCCTGAAGCTGGCCTTCGCCGACCGGGACCGTTACATCGCCGATCCGGAATTCGAGGACGTGCCGACCGGCCGCCTTCTGTCGAAAGAATACGCGGCGGAGCGGCGGGCGCTGATCGACATGAACCGGGCCCTTCCAGCCGCCTCTCCCGGCCGCGTCCCATCCGGGGACACCGTTTACCTCGCCACGGCCGACGCCGAGGGCAACATGGTCTCCCTCATCAACAGCATCTATTCCGGATTTGGCTCGGGGATCTGCGCCGGGGACACCGGCGTCATGATGCAAAACCGGGGGGCCGGGTATGTCTTGGACGAACACCACCCCCGCCGGCTCGCGCCGGGCAAGCGCCCATTCCATACAATCATCCCGGGGTTCCTGATGAAGGACGGAGGACCGGTCATGGCTTTCGGGGTCGTGGGCGCGGACATGCAGCCCCAAGGTCACATCCAGCTCTTGCTGAATCACCTGGAATTCGGCATGAACATCCAGGAAGCGATCGAGGCGCCGCGCGTGCGTTTTATCGCGGGGAATGAGGTCTGGGTGGAGGACCGGATTCCGCCGGGCGTGGCGGAAGACCTGGCGCGGCGGGGGCACAACGTCCATCGCGTCGGCCCCCTCGGCTTCGGCGGCGCGCAAGTCATCGCCCGGGACCCCGAGACGGGCGTCTATTCAGGGGCCTCGGAGTCCCGGAAGGACGGGTGCGCGCTGGGGTATTAGTCACGTATTCAAACGGGTTTACACTGCGGGCCGGGCAAGATGCCCGGCCTACCCCCAGGGTGAAATCTTCCATCAACCCTCTTCGGTGGAGCGGGCATCTTGCCCGCTCCTTCTTGCAGGACTCCCCTCGACTTGTCTATTGCCATTCAGTAATCCGTTAAATTCCCCGTCTGAAGTAGTCGTACACCCGCTCGACGTTCATCGGGAGGGTGGTCTTGTAATCCCTCCAGGCTTTGTACTTGGGGAGCTTGACGGTTTTCCGGGCCTTGCCGACGCTCATCCGTTTTTGAAGCGCGCCTTTGACGGTGGCCATGAGGTCTTCCAGGTATTCCCGGTTCAACCCGATGAGCATACGGGGAAGCATGGGCGGGCCGTGGCCGGGGATGAACTTGTCGAATCCCTTCAAGGCTTCCAGACTCTTGAGCGCCCGGATGGAGCCCGCCGGATCGACGTCCCGCATGCCTCGATAGGGAAGGCTTTTCCCGCTCACCAGATCCACGAGAAACAGGAGTCTCTGCCGGGGGAAGTGCGCGAAGCTGAGGCAGTCCGAGTGGCTGGGGCCGAAATAGAGCATCCGGACCGTCTCGCCGCCGAGCTTCACCTCGTACCGATCCTAAACGTCACATCGGGCCGGATCACGTCGGGGTTCGGGACGCGGTCGAAGTATTTCATGCACTGGGCCTGAGCCACGATTCGCGCGCCCTGGGCCTTGAACACCCGCGCCCCCTTCGAATGATCCCAGTGGGGGTGGATGTAAAGGACGTACTTGACGGGCTTGTCGGTGAGCTTCTTGATCGCGGCGTTCATCATTTGCGCCCCCTTGACCGAGATGGGGTCGCCGACGATAACGCCGTCCCGCGTCACGACGAAAAAGCTCCTGTGAAAGAACGACCGGAAGGAATACACGTTGTCCGCGACTTTCGTCGTCTCGAACGGCTTGAAATCCGGCGGGAGCTGCGCGTCGGCCCGTCCCGATCCGGGGATGAAGATCACGCCGGCAAAAAGCAATCCCCATTTCATCGCGTGCTTTTTCACAACCGCCCTTCCCTTCAGTTGAGTGGATCTTCTCCGCGCCCTCCCAGGGGCCGGCGGAACATCAGCCCTCACGCTTGAGGCGCCTCCACGAGAAGCAAACCCGCTCCAGCAGCTCCATCGCCTTGTACAGGGCGGCACCGACCAATGTCAGGATGACAAAGACTGAAAACATGAGCGGCGTATCAAAATTCCCCTGCGTCGCGATGATGAGGGCGCCGAGGCCCTGATTGGATCCGACGTACTCGCCCACGATGGCCCCGACGATGGAGAGGATAATGGAGACCCGAAGACCGGTGAAGATGTACGGCAGGGCGTGGGGAACCCGAAGCTTGTAAAACATCTGCCATCGGTTGGCCGTGAGGGAGCGGAACAGCTCCACCCTGTTTTCCTCGATCTCGTTCAGACCGGTGATGGTGTTCTCCAAAAGCGGGAAAAAGCAGATCAGGGCCGTGATCACGACCTTGGAGAGGATGCCGTAGCCGAACCAAATGATGAAAATCGGGGCGAGCGCCAACTTGGGCAGGGCCTGGGACGCAACGATGTAAGGATTGAGCACCCGTTTGGCGAACCCGGAGTGGGCGATGAGCGCGCCCAAAGCGATTCCAAAAACTGCGCCCAAACCAAAACCCAGAAGGATTTCAACCAAGGTGATCCAGAGGTGCTTCAACAACAACCCGCTGATCAGGTGCTCGATCAGCGACTCCCAAACATCCCAGGGGGTGGGCAGAATCAGCTTCGAAAGGTCCAACACACGGACAACCGCCCACCAGCCGAACAGGAACAGAACGAAAACGAGAACGCTCAGGATCGCCGCGCCCGACCGGCTTTGAAATCGGCTTTTCCGCTCCGGCTCATCCCTGGTTTTCACGGCCATCCCTTCCTGAAACCCCGCCGGGCGGTTCCTTGCGCCCCCCAACCCATCGCGCCCTTGATCTCCCGGCAGATGCGAACAAAGTCTTCGTCATACCGGTGATCCAACAATCGAGGCCGGGGAAGATCGATGGGGTAAACGGCCTGGAGCGTTCCCGGCCGGGGAGAGAGGAGGACAACCCGGTCCGAGAGAAAAACCGCCTCCGCGATGTCGTGTGTCACGAAGACGGAAGTATTCCGGTGGCGCCGCCAAATCTTGAGAAGCTCAAGATTGAGTTGTTCACGCGTGATGGCGTCCAGGGCGCCGAAGGGCTCATCCATGAGCAAGACGGCGGGTTTCAGGATGAGGGCCCTCACAATGGAGACGCGCTGCTGCATCCCGCCCGAGAGCTGGACCGGATAGTAGGTCTCGAAGTCCTCCAGCCGAACGAAGCGCAAGAGGGATCGGGCCTCCTCCTCGTAGGCCTTGCGGGAAAGACCGTGAATCTCCACGGGCAAAAGCACGTTATCGAGAACCGTGCGCCAATCGAGCAACACCGACTGTTGGAAAACAAACCCCAGATCGCGCCGGGGGGCCAGAACGGGCGTCCCGTCCACGGCGACGCCCCCCCGCGAAGGCGGAACGAGGCCCGCGACGATCCGCAGCAGGGTGGTTTTTCCGCACCCGCTCTCACCCAGGATCGAGACGAACTCCCCGTCGGCGATATCCAGGCTGATGTTGCGGAGGGCCTCCAGGGCGCCGCCGGCCGCCTGGAAGCTCTTGGAAACGTCGTCCAACCGGATTTTCGGCGCTGAGCCTCCGGCGACGGCCTGACCCGACGCCGCCTCGATCGTTGAACGCCCGGGTTCCATGTTCCTCACCTTCGCAAGGGCGCAACCCGACGGGAGGTTGGACTCGCCGGGGCCAACGCATCCCTCAGAGAATCGGCCAACGGGACGCCGGGCTAACGTTCATCCGGTCCATGCCCTTCACAGCGTTTTCCTGAATCGTTCGAAAGGCCTCTTCCTCGTCGATGGTCTTGAGCTCGCGTTTCTCCATCAACACGGTCCCATCCACGATGACGGTTTCCACCGCGTCTCCCGTGGCGGAATACACCAGGGTGTCGATGATATCGCCGCCCAGGGCGAACTCGATTCGCTCCATGTCGAGCAGGATGACGTCGGCCTTCTTCCCCGCCTCCAAAGACCCGATCTCCTCCCCCATCAGAAGGGCGTCGGCCCCCTCCCGGGTTCCCATCAACAGGGCCTTTTCCGCGGTCATCACCGAGGGATCCATCCGGGAATCCTTGGGCAATACGGCGGCGAGGTAGACCTCGCGGAACATGTCGTTGAAGTTGGAGGAGTTGTTGCTGTCGGTGCCCAGGCAGATCGGCGTCCCGGCTTCGCTCAGCTCCGCGAACTTCCCGGTCTGCGTGGTGCCCTTTCCCAGCTTGAGGGCCGCGCTGGGGTTCTGGCAGATCCGCGTCCCCGTCTCCGCTATCATCCCGACCTCGGTCTCGTCGATGGCGGTCGCGTGGTTCAACAGGACGTTCGGTCCGAGGGCGCCGATGTGGTAGAGATGCTCGGTCGGCCGGTGGCCGAAGGCCTTCAGCTCGATCTCGACCTCTTCGATGGAGGTGGATTTGTGCAGGATGGACAGCTTTCCGTATTGCTCCGCCAAGACCTTCGATCCGACCGTCAGCTCATCCGAGCACGTCCCCGCCCCTTCGATGGTGGCGTGGACCGTCAGCCGTCCGTCCAGCGCGCCGTCGTACCGGATGATGGCGTCTTCCATCATCCGCAGGGCCTCGTCCGTCTTCAGGGGCAGAAAATCGGGGGGACACTTGTCGGCGTCGGGACCCCCGTGATCCCAGATCCAAAGACCCGTGGTCGCCCGCATCCCGCTCTTTTCGGTCGCCCGGAGGACGGTCTCGATGTGCTCGCAGCCGGGCTCGGAGAAGCAGGTCGTGCCCGTCCGGATCATCTCGGCCATGATCGCGAGGGCGTCGTAATAGAGCTGCTCCGGCGGGATGGCGTGGTAATAGGGATACACGTACTCTTTGAGCGCGTTGCGCGTGACCCGGTTCGCGATCAGCCCCCGCGGGGTGGAGTAGAAGTGGCGATGCGCGTTGATGAGCCCCGGCATCACCAGCTTTCCCCGGGCGTCAATCACCGCCTTCGCCGAAAAGCGGGAGAGGTCTTCCCCCTTATCGAGGATGGCGACAATTTTTGACCCGGAGACGGCGACGGAGCCGCCCTCCACAAGCCGCCCCTCCGGGTCCATCGTCAGGAGGGTCCCTCCGCGAATGATCAGATCGACGGCGTCCGTCTCGCCCATGCGCCCCTACCCTTCCTGATCCTCTTCGGACCGCCCTCAGAGCTTCTCCACCAACGAGTTGGTGAAGTGCGTCCGGACATCGACCTTCCCTTTCAGAATCCCCGTCTCGCGGAACAGCCGCTCGGCCCGCTCCAGGAGCGCCATGTCAAACCAGCCGAGCCCCTTCTTCCGGGTCAGGTCGCTCTGGGACACCGCCCCGAACATCCGGATGATTCCCCCCGCGAGCTGAGGGTTCCGCATCTTCAAGACATATTTCTTGCTGATGGCCGTCGCCTCTTCGGGGTTTTGAATCATAAACTCCGTCCCCCGCCGGAAGGCCCTCAGGAAGGAAAGGAGGGCGCCCCGCCGATCCCGCAAGACCCGGTTCGTCGCCGCGAACACATCGGTGGGCAGGTTGAGGTAGTCCTTGATGAGATAAGAGCCGGCTTTCTTGAGGAGCCCCTTTTGTCTCAGGGCCCACGTGCTGGGCGTGATCGAGACCCAGGCGTCGATCTTTCTCTTCAAGAACGGTCCCGGATTCGCGAACGTGGGCACCAAAACAACCTCGGATTCCTTGACCCCGTTGAGGTGAAGAAGCGTCGTCAGGTTGTACCGGCCTCCGCTGCCCAGGCTGAACACGCCGATCTTCTTTCCCCGCAGGTCCTTGACGGCGCGGATGCCCAGGCCCTTGTGATAGATGACCTCGAAGATGTTCTGGGGGTAGGTGTTGTAGAATGCGGTCACCTTCGCCCCCTGATAGCCAGCGAGGAAAACCGCCTCCGGGCCGACAAACGCGACGTCCCCGTTCCCGGCCAGGATCTGCTTCATGGCGTTTCCCGAGCCGCGCCCGGGGCGATACTCGAAATCCACACCCTCCTTCTTGAAATACCCCTTTTCCTGCGCCACGAAGAAGTTGGCCTGCTCCACACGGGGAGAACTCCAGGAAATGAACCGGATCTTTTCCGCTGCGCCGCCGACCCCGCTCAGGGGCCAGAGGATTGTCAGCAGAAAGACCGATCCCAATATTGCCGTCCATCGCTTGAGAAAAAACCCTTGTCTCATGACTTTCCCCCTTGGTTCTTACAAAGGATATCGAGCCAAACGCTTCCGTATTTGCTTCCCCAATGATCTTGCCGCCTCCAGCAGCTCCGCCTCGTCCGCCACTGTGAGTCGGTTGGCGTCCATGATCACCCGGCCATCCACGATGACGGTATGCACCGAATCCCCGGTCGCGGAATAAACCAGATTGTTCACCACATGAAACAGGGGCCGCCATTCCGGACGGTCCACGTCGAGCATCACCAAGTCGGCCTTCTTGCCGGTCTCCAGAGAACCGATCTCCTCAGCCAGCCCGAGGGCCTTCGCCCCATTCACGGTCCCCATCTCCAGGGCGGTCTCGGACGAGCTCGCGGCATGGCTGATCCGGGAATCCACCGGCAGCGTCGCGGCCAGGTACATGACGCGCACCATATCCGCGTAATCCGAGCACGCCGGCCCGTCGGTCCCCAGGGCCACCCCCACGCCCGCCTTCACCAATTCGGGGATCATCCCGGTTTGCGTCGTCCCATGGCCCCGCCTCAGCGCCGCGCTCGGCGTCCAGCACACCCCCGCGTCCGCCTCGGCGACGGCGGCCACATCTTCCGGGTCGAGAACCGTCGCGTGGTTCAATATCACCCGCCTTCCGAGCACCCCGAGCGCCTTCAGCCGTTGGACGGGCCGCAATCCCTTCTTCCGGCCGGTCCCATCCCCCCCCCCTCCCCGGCCGCCTTCGTGACTCCGACATCAACGCTGAGGGTGGTCTGATATCGGCCGGCCAATTCCGCGGCGCCGCGTAACAATTCGTCGGAAACCACGCGCTCGTCCACAAGCGCGGCGGCCGCCCGAACCCGGTCCGAGGTCCGGCCGAGGGTCCGGAGATCGTCTTCCAGCTCTTCAAGGATCCGGTCGGTGTCGCTCCGAACACCGTAATCCTCCCGAGACTCATCGCCGTTCTCCGCCCGGTCGCAACGCCACCGGCCCAACACCCCCCGCAGGCCCATCTCCTCCACCGCCTCGGCCACGCGGCCCGGATGCTTGCAGCCCCCGTCGGCGAAACAGGTCGTGCCGGTGCGGATCATCTCCCACATCCGGGCCTTCGCCCCGACAACCTCTTCCTCAGCCGACAGGTCCCGGAAAAAAGGATAGAGGTAATCCCTTCGGACGATGTCCGAGGGATGTTCTTCCGGGATGGCCCCGCTCAGGAAAGGGAAAAAGTGGCTGTGGGCGTTGATGAGGCCCGGGATGACGACTTTCCCCTGTCCGGGAATCCGGCGCGCGGCTTGAATCGTCGGGGCGACCTCTTCTCTTTGGCCGACCGCCGTGATTCGGCCTCCGGCGACGGCGACGGCGCCATCGGAGAAGATCCGCCGCTCGGCGTCCATCGTGATGACGGTTGCGCCCTCAATCAGCAAATCGGCGGATTTCGTCGTGGCCGTCATGAGGCGTCCCGTGTCGAGTGTTTCATTCCGGTTCGGTACATTGTCTTCAACTCAACCACGCGAAGCCGGAAAAAGGTTGTCGGCGAATCGCGAAAGAATTCCATACGTTAAGACGTTTGAAGCTGGCATAAATGAAAGTCCTATTTGACCTGCCCCCCTGAAACCGGTCCGGTTTGAGAGTTAGGATTTTCGCACGGCTTTCGGGACTGGATTGGCCTAGAAAGGGGGCAATGATGAGTCGGAAGCGATTCACCGCGGAGCAGATCATCCACAAGCTTCGTCAGGCCGAGGTGGAGTTGGCCAATGGGCAGAGGATGGCTCAGGTCTGCAAGACGCTGGGGATCTCCGAGCAGACCTATTACCGGTGGCGGCGGGAGTACGGAGGCCTGCGCCTGGACCAGGCGAAACGACTGAAGACACTGGAGCAGGAAAACGCCCGGCTAAAGAAGCTGGTGGCCGAGCAGGCCCTGGATAACGCCATCTTGAAGGAGGCCTCCCAGGGAAACTTCTGAGCCCGCCTGCGCGGCGGCGGGCGATGGAGCATGTGCGGGAGAAGCTGAGCGTGTCCGAACGTCGCGCCTGCCGGGTGCTGGGTCAGGCCCGCTCGACTCAGCGGCGCTCTGCCCAGGTCCCTGACGATGAGGCCCGTTTGGTGGCGCGGGTGACAGAGCTGGCGAGCGAGTACGGACGGTACGGCTACCGGAGGATAACGGCTCTGTTGGAAAGAGAAGGCTGGCGAGTGAATCACAAGGGGGTGGAGCGGATCTGGCGCCAGGAAGGCCTGAAGGCGCCGAAGAGACAGCCCAAGCGAGGGCGTTTATGGCTGAACGACGGCTCTTGTGTTCGCAAGCGTCCGTCTTATCGGAATCATGTGTGGTCCTACGACTTCCTGGCCGCGAGGACGCACGATGGGCGGCCTTTACGGATGCTGGCTGTGATGGATGAGTTGACCCGGGAGTGCTTGGCCCTTGATGTAGAGAGAAGACTCAACTCCGAGGACGTCCTGGACCGCCTCACCGAGTTGTTCGTCCGGCGTGGCCTGCCGGCTTATATCCGCTCGGACAACGGGGCGGAGTTCACGGCGAATGCGGTGAGAGGGTGGCTCACCCGTCTTGGGGTGAGAACGCTTTACATCGAGCGGGGCAGTCCCTGGGAGAACGGCTATGTGGAGTCCTTCATCGGCAAGCTGCGCGATGAGCTGCTCAACGGGGAGATCTTCTACACCCTGACAGAGGCCAAGGTGTTGGTGGAGAGATGGCGACAACTCTACAACCGGGTAAGGCCCCATAGTGCCTTGGGCTACCGGCCCCCGGCGCCGGAGGCCATCGAACCAATGCCTCCGGGCATCCCTACACTTTCGGATATCGGGGAGAAGAGACTAACTCAAAAAGTGGTACAACTTTAGGGGGCGGGTCACTATGCGTGGCGGAGCAACGAAAGCCCCGGGGGATCACCCGACATTTCTCGGGCGGGTGCGGAGCCCCGCCCTTACACGCGATCCTCAAAGGACATGTAGGGGCCCCCGGCTCTGCACCGGCCCATTCCCGCGAGACGCGGATAGGACAGTAATCATACAGGACTCGATAACGCGGCCGGCCGGCGCCGTCGTCAGTTTATTTTGACGCCAGCTTCTTCCGCCGGGCCTCGGTGGCCGGGATGTCCAGGACAGTGGAGTCCCCCAGGAAAACCGCTCCGTAATCCCGCTCCGCCGTCTCGCGGTAAACGCGCCCGCTCCGCAGGTCCTCCTGCACCCATTCAAGATTCCGTTCGAGGGGATCGCCGTACCCGCCCCCGCCGGGGGAGTGCACCTCGATGGTGTCGCCCGGTTTCAGGCGCACCCGGGCGGCTTTCGTCACGTGCTCGGGCCGGTATTCCTTGCCGTCCAGGTTAAAGATGATTTCGCTGAGGCGCGCGGGCTTCCCCCCCAGGATGCCGAAGGGCGGAAACTTCCCCCGGTCGCCGATGACCGAGCAAACGCCCTCACCCCGCAGGAGCTCGAACTTGTACGAGGTGCCGAACCCGCCCCGATGCCGACCCGATCCCGCCGAGTCCTCGAAAAGCTCGAAGTGTTTCACCCGGAAGGGGTATCGCTGCTCGTAGAGCTCCGCCGGCGGGACCCGGGAGATTCCGATCGTCGACGCCCCGTTGGTCAGGCCCTCCGAGACCATCGAGCCGCCGTACCCGCCCCCCTGATAGATGTAAATCACGTAGTCCTTCCCGGTCTCCGGGTCATGACCGCCCACGACGAGGTCGTTGTTCGTGGAGAAGGGGGCCCCGAAGAGCTTGTCGGGAATGGCCTGGGCCAGGCACCCGAAGACCACATCCACCACCCGCTGGCCGACCTCGGCGGTGCAGGCCGCGCAGGGCTTGGGAAACTTCGAGTTGAGGAAGGTGGTGTCCGGGACATCGAAGGTGAAGGGGACAAACAACCCCGAGTTCACGGGCACATCGGTGAAGACGTGCTTGATGGCCACGTAGAAGGCCGCGATGGTGTTGGACAGCACACTCGAGGTCGGCCCCTTGCACGGCGGGCTGGACCGGCTGAAGTTCAGGTGCATGTCGGACCCTTTGACCGTCATGTCGCAGTGGATGGTCAAGGGCTCATTCGTCACCCCGTCGCTGTCCATGTAATCCTCGAAGGTATAAACACCGTCGGGAATGGCTTCGATGTGGGCCCGGATCATCTTCTCGGAATGAATCTTCATCTCGTCGATGCACGCCCGGACCGTCTCCAGGCCGTATTTGTCGAGGATGCCGCGAAGCCGGACCTCGCCCACGTGGAGCGCGTTGACGGCCGCGGTGATGTCACCGGTGCGCTCCTCCGGAACGCGGATGTTGGCCAGGACCAGGTTCCAGATGTCCTTGTTCATCACCCCTTCGCGGAACAGCCGGACCGGCGGAAGGCGCAGGCCCTCCTGGAAGATCTCCGTCGCGTCGGCCACGAACCCGCCCGGAACCGAGCCGCCGATGTCGGGCCAGTGGCCGGTGTTCGCCAGCCACGCGAAAATCTTCCCCTCATAATAAAAGGGCTTCAGGAGGGAGACGTCCATCAAGTGCGTCCCGCCGGTGTAAGGGTCGTTCACCATGAAGATGTCGCCCGGCTTGAAATCATCGACCACCTTGAGGGTGGCCTGAACGGTGAACTGCATGGCCCCGACGAAGATGGGCAGGGCGTCGTCCCCCTGGGCGATGACCTCGCCCGTCACGCCGTCATAGATGCCGTTGGCCCGGTCGTGGCCCTCGGCGATAACGGGGGAGAAGGACGTCTTGATCATGGCGGTGTCCATCTCATCGGCGGTGAACTCCAGGCTCGCCTTGACGACGGCCAGTGTGACGGGATCCACAGCCATGATTAATCGACCTCCAGAAGAATGTTGCCCCACTCATCCACGGACCAGGCCATCCCGGGCTCCACGAACACCGTGGCGTCCGCCTGCTCGATGACGGCCGGGCCGTCCCCGCGAAAACCGACGGGCAGGCGCCGCCGCTCGTACGTGGGACAGTCATACCATTGCCGGCCGAAGTAAACCCGCCGCTTCCCTTTGAAGGGGTCGCCCCCAATCTTGTCCAACAGGGAGCTGAAGTCCACCTTGGGCCGGACGCCGATGACCGCCGTGCGCAGGTTCACCACCATCACGGCCGTATCCACGAGGACATCGCCGTACCGGTCCGTGTACGCCTTCAGGAAATTCGCGCGTATCTCCTCCGCCGCGGGCCGGCCGAACGCGAGCGGAACCCGGACGGTGTGGGTCTGGCCGGAGAACTGCATGTCGGCCTCGAAAAGGTGGACGGCGCTTTCGACGTAGGCGCTCGCGCTCGCCAGCACCTCTTCGCCCCTTCGCACATGGTCCTCGAAGATGCCGTGAATGTCCCCGATATCGACGTCGTCCAGGGCGACGTTCAGCGTTAGGACCCAGTCGTGGCGCATGTCGGCCAGGACGCACCCCATCGCGGAGGTCACGCCCGGCAGGTATGGGATCAAGGTGTGCCGGATCCCCAGCTCCCGGGCCAGGGCCGCGGCGTGCAAGGGTCCCGCCCCCCCGAACCCGACCTGGACGAACTCACGGGGGTCGTGGCCCTTCTCGATGCTCACGACCCGCAGGGCATTGGCCATCTTGACGTTGGCGACCCGGATGACGGCCTCCGCCGCCGCCTCGACCCCGAGGCCGAGGGGCGCCGCGACCTTCTCCTCAATCGCCCGCCGGGCGGGTTCCAGGCCGAGGGTGAATCCATCCTCCCGGGCGATGGAGTATTCGGGATTGATCCGGCCCAGGACGAGGTTCGCGTCGGTGACCGTGGGCTCGCTCCCGCCCCGGCCGTAGCAGACGGGTCCGGGGACCGCCCCGGCGCTATGGGGGCCGATCTCCAGCAACCCGCCGGAGTCGACCCAGGCGATGGAGCCGCCGCCCGCGCCGATGGTTCGGATGTCGATCATCGAGATGCGCACCGGGATGCCGAACTCCAGAGCCCGGTCGGAGCTCACCTCGGGCCGGCCGCCGCGGATGAGGCAGGCGTCGAAGGAGGTGCCCCCCATGTCGCCCGAGATCACCTCGGTGTTACCCGCTTGGGAGGCGATGTACGCCGCCGCGATGGCCCCCGCCGCCGGACCCGACAGGACGGTGTTGACCGAGTAGCGCTCGGCCGCCTCCAGGCTCATCCCGCCCCCGTTGCTCTGGATCATCACGATGTCCCGGTCGAAGCCGTCCTCGCGGAGCCGCCCCCGAACCGAGCGCAGGTAGCGGGAGACCAGGGGACGAACGTACGCGTTCACGACCGTCGTGCTGGTGCGCTCGAACTCCCGAAATTCGGGCAGGACCTCGGAGGACAGCTCGATGTAATCATTGGGCCAGAAGGAGACCAGGACCTCCTTGGCCTTCTGTTCGTTGGCCGGGTTGGCGTAGCAATGAAGGAAGCTGACGACGACGGCTTCGCAGCCCTCATCGAGCAGCCGCCTGCCGAGCCGCTCGATCTCTTGCGGATCGACCGGCGTGAGGATGGCGCCCTTCTCGTCGCTCCGCTCGTCCACCTCCAAGCGGAGGTCTCTCGGAACAAGCGGTTTGAAATCGCCCGTCAGGCCGTAGTCGTGATGCCGATCCCGGCGCCGGATCTCGAGGATGTCCCGAAAACCCTTCGTGGTCAGGAGTCCGACTTTGGCGCCTTTGCGCTCGAGGACGGCGTTGGTCGCCACGGTGGAGCCGTGGACCACCATCCCGATGGCGTCAATCGGAATTCCGAGATTCGTCAGTCCGTGCAGGAGGCCGCGGGCCTGATCGTCAGGCGTGGAGAACACCTTGAGAACTTTGAGATCCCCGGACTCGGGGTCCAAACCCACCAGATCGGTGAACGTGCCCCCCACGTCTATCCCGATGACAGTTTCCTTGGAGCCATTCTGTCTGTTCAAACAATCCCCCCCCCCTGAAACGCGGGGATGACGCCGGACACAACGATTCCCCCGTCCGATTCGCCCGCTTACATTTTGGAAGAAAAATAAATACGTCCGCTAAACGTACATTGAACAAAGGCAGTGTGTCAAGTCAGCCCAGAACCCTGAGCCGCTTGGCGGGCGGCAATCATCACCATGGATTCAGGATTGAAAGTCTTTCCGGCTTGGCAGGAAATCAGCGGAAGATTCTCGCAAGGTGGCGCTCAATACGTCGCCCTTCCACCCGAGAGGTCGAACACCCCGCCCGTCGTGAAGGAGCATTCCTCCGAGCAGAGCCAGGCGGTCATGGCGGCGACCTCCTCTATCCGGCCGAACCGCCCCATGGGGATCTTCGAGAGCATGAACCGGACGTGCTCTTCGGTCATCTGCCGGAAGAGGTCCGTCTCGACCGCCGCCGGCGTAATGCAGTTCACCAGGATCCCGGTCCGCACCAGCTCTTTGCCGAGGGACTTGGTCAGCCCGATCACCCCCGCTTTCGAGGCGCTGTAGGCCGACGCGTTCGGGTTGCCCTCCTTCCCCGCGACGGAGGCGATGTTCACGATCCGGCCGTAACCCTTCTCGATCATGAAGGGAACGACCGCCCGGCCGCAATGGAACACCCCCACCAGATTGACCCGGATGACCTGATGCCATTCCTCGGCCGGGCATTCCCAAAGCGCCAGGTTGGGACCGGAGACCCCCGCGTTCTTGACGAGGATGTCGATGGCCCCGAGCCGCTCGCGCGCGGCCTTCGCCGCTTTCTCCGCCGACGCGTCGTCCGCCACGTCGACCACGGCCCGGTGAACCTCGCCCAGCCTGGACAACGCCCCGGCCGTCTTCTCTAGGGCCGCCGGATCGATGTCCCATAGAGAAACGCGGGCGCCCGACTTCAGGAGACGCTCGGCGATCCCCCGCCCGATCCCCCTCGCCGCACCCGTCACGACGGCCCCGCGGCCGGACAGATCGACGGCGTTCATCCCGCCGCGCCCTCATCCGCCGAACCGCCGACGGAGAAAGACACCGGGCCGAGCGACTCGGCCTCGGTCCGGACGTGGTCCCCCGCCGCCAGACTTTCCGCCGCCGTGGCCCCCCCGGCCAGGACGATCCAGCCGTCCTGGAGCGGCTCTCCCGCCGCCGCGGAAAGGCGCGCCGCCGAGACAAGCGCCCGCACCGGATGACCCAGGATGGCGGCCGAGGAGCCGATTTGCCGGGGCCGGCCGTTGATCTCCAGGATCATGCCCAGGTTCGACACGTCCACGTCGGGTGGATGCCACGCCCCGATGACGAACCCGGCCGCGGACGTGTTGTCCGCCATCACGTCGGCCAGTGAAAACCGGAAATCCCGGTAGCGGGAATCGATGATTTCCATCGCCGGCGCGACCGCCTCGACGGAGGCCATCGCCTCGGCCATCGTCACCTTCGCGGGCAGGGGCCGTTTCAGCAGGAAGGCGATCTCCGGCTCCACGCGGGGATGGATCAAGGTCCGGAGATCGATCTCTCCGCCGTCTTCGACGATCATCCCGTCCGTGAGCCGCCCCCAGATCAGGTCGTCCACGCCCATCTGCGCCATCTTGGCCTTGCTGGTGAAACCCATCTTGACGCCCGTCCGGCGCTCGCCGCGAGCCACGCGCCGCCGCACCGATGCCGCCTGGACACTGTAGGCCTCCTCGACGGTCAGGGGATTGTCCATGCTTAGCTGGGGGATCGGCTCCGCCCGGACGGCGGCGTCGTCCACAATCTCGGCGAGCCGATTGATGTTCGCCATCCTCTCAGGCTCCTTCCGCGAAAACGGCCCGGACCGAACCCAGCCCCGAGATTCGGGCCTCGATCACGTCCCCCGCGGCCACCGGGGCCATGGGGCCGAGGGCGCCGGTCATGATGACGTCGCCCGCCTGAAGGGGCATGCCGACCTCGACCATCTTCCGGGCCAGCCAGGCGGCGGCATTCAGCGGGTTGCCCAGACAGGCCGCGCCGACGCCCAAGGAGATCGGCTCTCCCCGCCGCTCCATCACCATCCCGCAGAGGCGAAGGTCGAGGCCGTCGAGGGATCTGGGCGGGCCGCCCAAAACGTAGAGACCGAAGGAGGCGTTATCGGCGATGGTGTCGACGATCCGGATGTCCCAATCGGCGATTCGGCTCGAAACCACCTCGATGGCGGGGATGGCGAAGGCCGTCGCCCGGATGACGTCGGCGACAGTCGGCCGCTCGGCCGTGAGATCGCGCTCGATGATCAAGGCGATCTCCGCCTCCACCCGCGGCTGCATGATGAGGCCCGGGTCAATCTCTTCGCCGTCGCCCACGGTCCGGTCGGCCAGGAGCATGCCGAAATCCGGCTGGTCGACGCCGAGCTGCCGCTGGACGGCCTTTGCGGTCAGGCCGATCTTCCGTCCTACGAGCCGCCGGCCTTGCTTCGTCCAAAATTCGGTGTTGGCCCTCTGCACGGCGTAGGCGGCTTCGACGTCGCCCTCGGGCAGATGGTCGCGAATCGGCCCGCACGGCTTGCCCGTTTCCTCGGCCCGGCGCAGCCGCTCGGCCAGCGCCTCGATCTGTTCTCGACTCACCGCCCCCATCCGCCCCCTCGCCTCCATATGTTTCGCGGAAAGAACACCACCCCCGGCAGTCATCCTGCCCGAGCATACCGCATCTTTCCTCCCCCCACACGGCCGCCTCGGACGGGGCGCCCCACCGAAAACCCCGCGGGTTCCCGACGGGAATCATTCAGGCAAATTGACGGGTTTCACTGAAGCAAATTAACATGTGCCTTTGGGCATCCTGGGTTCCCGATGGCCGAATTGGGAGAAGACGCGAATGGAGCGGACGGCATTCCAGGAAAAATTGTTCGATTGCGATTGCTGGGGCTGCGGGCGCCGGAACGATCATGGTTTGGGGATCAAAAGTTATGGGTCGGGGGACGAAGCGGTTTGCGACTGGCAGCCGAAGGCCTTTCACATCGCCGGACCGAGAAACGTCCTCAACGGCGGAATCATCGCGACGATCATCGACTGTCACTCCATCTGCACCGCCGTCGCGGCGGCCTACCGGGGCGAAGGCCGGGCGATGGGCGCCGACCCGCCCATCCGATTCGTCACCGGCGCGCTGAATGTGTCCTATCTGCATCCGACGGCGATCGACCGGCCGGTGACGCTTCGCGCCGCGATCCTGGAGACGAAGCCGAAGAAGACCGTCCTGCGCTGCTCGGTCCATTCCAATGGGAAGGAGACGGCGCGCGGGGAGGTCGTTGCGGTCCGGGTCCCGCCCGACTGGAACACCCTGCCTTTCAGGGGGGCGGGTGAATGATTCAAATCGACTCCGATGTGAATCGATTTTCCCCGGGCAGCGGTTCGGCGGGAGGATCATCGGCCTCGGGGGGGGGAGGGGGGGGGGGGGGGCGCCGCAAGGCCCGTCCCCCAGGCGGCCTGATCGCCGGGCAGGTACGCCCCGTCCACCAACGTCTCGAACGCGGGCAGCCGGGAAGCGCCGCTTGGCAGATGACCGAGGCGCGCGCGGACCTCATCGAGGACATCGAGGAGGCGATCGAGACGGGCCACATCTATGGCCGATCCGCCCTGTGCGGCAACGCCCTCCAGACCCGGCCGCAGGCGACCCAGAAGGGCGCGCCCCGGCACCAGCGAGGCGGCGCAGCCTTCCACGTCCCAAGAGGCATAGCGGCGATAAGCCCCCTCCACCAACCGCACCCACTCGACGGCCACGCGGTGCACCTCGACAGGAAACCGCATCGGGCTTTCTTCCGGCAGGAGCGCCTCCGCTTCGTCGCAGGCCCGCAGGATCGCGTCGCCCGCCGGTCCGCCCGCCTCGGCCCTCCACGCCCTCCACAAATCGAACGGGTTTCCCCGCAGGACAAGACCCTCCCGGAGCGACCGCCAGGTTCCGGGGGCCAGGAACGGCGAGGCCGAAGGGATCGAGCCGCCCAACAGCTCCGCCGCCCGGGCGTAACCGGGGCCGCCCTCGGCATCCGCCGCGGCCGCCCAGTCCTCCCCCCCCTTCCCCCCCTCCCCCCCCCCGCGCGAGAGGCGGCGGCCGGCCGCCAAGATGAGCGGAAAGACCGACGCGAAGGATGAGAAGCCGAAGAACTCCCAGGCGCAGACCCAGACGCCCAGCGCCCCGAGCCGCCCCGCGTCCTCCGCGTGCGCGTCGATGACCCGCCGCGTCTCATCCAGAAAACACCACCCGGAATCGTAAGACCGCACCGCCGGGCAGCAAATCACGTCGAAGCCGCGCGCGCGGAACAAACGGGTCGTCTCCGCCGGCGATCCGCCGTAGTTCCAATCGAAGATCAACGTCCGGGGGGGGATGCTGTCCAACGCTTCGGGATGTCGGGCGAGCATGTCCCCCCACAGGCAGGGCCGGGCCCCCCGGTCCAGCACCTTGCGGCAGAGGCGGCCCAGGTATTCCGCGTAGAGACCGGCCTTGCCGATCTTCCGCGCGCGCTCCGCGCACCGGGGGCACGCCCCCAGCTGGTGCGTCTCGTCGCCCCCCAGGTGAACCCATTCGTCATCGAACGCGTCCATGGCGTCGGAGACCAGGTTCCAAGCGAACTCGGCGCACTCGGGGCGGCTCGGACAGGTCTGGAGCGTTTCCCCCCCGGGCGCCTCGGCCAGCCACTGTCCGCCCTCGGACCGGATGAAGCCCTCCATGTGGCCCAGGGTATTGAGAAAGGGGACGACCCGCAGCCCCGTCGAAACCGCCTCGGCGCGGAGCCGGCGGACCACGTCGGGTGTCAGGCATCCCGGGCCGGCCGCCCAGGGGGCCGAGGGATACGCGAAGCGGTGTTCCAGATAAAGCCCGACGGCCGTATAGCCGGCGGCCTTCGACCGGCCGAGGATCTCCCGCAGCCGGTCCTCGCTCGGCGCCTGCTCCCGCGCGATGTCGTACATCCAACCGATGAATTGCATTCCGCCCTTCTCCCGGTTGGAGCGGGAATGCGCGCCTCCCGCTCCACGCCCGCATGATGGGGCCGGAAGTTTCGATTATAATCCGGGACCGCCCCAGTCCCGGAAGGTCCGAATCGCCGGGCTTCAGAATTTCGGATTCATTCCTTCGCGGTGAAAGGAGATCATGATGGATCGTGCGCCCTTCGAACAAATCGATATCGGGCTATACAGCATCTCTCCGACGAAGGAGATCTGCGCCGTCGCCCAGAGGGTCGAGGAACGTGGGTTCCGCCGACTCTGGCTGGCTGAGAACTACCACAGCCGGGGGGTGATCGCCCAGGCGGCGGCTGTGGCGGCCGTCACGAATACAATCGAGATCGGCTTCGGGATTCTTAATCCGTTCACGCGCCACCCCGCCCTGATCGCCATGGAGATCGCGACCCTCGAGGAGCAGGCCGGTCCCCGCTTCGTCCTGGGGCTCGGCGCCGCCTGGTCCGCCATCAAGGCGCACGGGATCGAAAACCCCCGCCCCATCACCGCGCTGAGGGAAGCCGGCGAGATCTGCCGGCGGCTTCTGAGGGGGGAGCGGGTGGAATTCGAGGGAAAGGTCTTCCGCCTCCCCCCCCCCGGCGTCCGGATCGATTTCCCGCCGGCGCGGCCCGGGGCTACCAAGCCAGGGGTTCCCCTCTACTTCGGGACGCTGGGCCCCCGGACGCTGAAGATGGCCGCCTCAATGGCCGACGGGATCTTCTTCAGCGTCCTCTGCACCCCCGCCTTCGTCGAGTACGGCATGGAGCACGTCCGGGCGGGCGCGGCCGAGGCGGGCCGGGCGGTGGAAGAGATGGACATCGCCTGCTACGTCATCTTCGCCGTGGACCTGGACGGGGACGCGGCCCGCCAGGCCGTGAAGGGGCTGGTGGCGCACTACGTGATGCGCATCCCCGACACCGCGCGGTTCATCCACGCCGGGCTTGCCGTAGACCGCATGGCCGCGCTTCAGAAGGACCTGCGCGAAGCCGAGGGTGAAAACCGCCTCGCCGCCGCCCTCGAGGCGGTTCCCGATGATGTGGTCCGGGCCCTGGCCGTCGCCGGGACGCCGGAGGAATGCGTGGAGGGCCTGCGGGCGTTCGCCGCCGCCGGGATCAAGACGCCGATCCTCTATCACGTCCTGGGGAAAGACCGCTTGGCCGCCGTGGACCTGATCGCCGATCGGATCGCGCCGGAGCTCACCGGAGGATTGAGCAAAGGGGCATGACGCCTTTGGGGGGGGGGGGGAGAGGGGGGGCGTGGTTTCATGCTCCCGGACTAAAGCGCGGACCCCATTTCCTCCGAAGCCTGCGTCAACTTGCGCGTCAGGTCCATGCTGAACACCGTCTGCATCGCCAGGTCCATCGCCGGGTTCCGCTTCAGGAGCCTGCGCAGCTCTTTCCGGGGCCACGAGAGGTAGCGCGTCGGCCTCAAGACCCGCACCGTGGCCGTCGCATATCCCCCCTGGACGTAGGACATCTCGCCGACCAGCGTCCCGTCCCGGGAGCGCACGACCTCGGCGCCGTCACGCTCGATGACGACCTCTCCGTTGTAGATCAGCTTGAGATCCTCCAGGGCCTCGCCCTGTCGCGTCAGGTGTTCCTCCGGCGCCGCGGATCGCCATGCCCCCAGCCGGATGAGCTTCAGGAAATCGACGGGTGCGAATCGGTGGAAGACCGTTCGGTAAAGCTCCCGCTCTTCCTCACTGAAAGAGACGCCGCGGCGCTCCAGCATCAAATGGATAATCCGGCCCACGTTGATCACGAGAAAGAGGATCAACCAGAAGATAACCAGCCAGAGCGGACCCGACGGAATCAGATAGCCGTACACAATGCCCACCGCACAGGCCCCGATCGAAAGGACCCGAAGGAGCAGAATGTCGCGCATGAAAAAGGACAGGCCGGTGAGCGTGTAAGAAAGGTGTCCCAAAACCTCGTAGACCGTCAACGTCATGTCCCACCCCCTACGGTTTGCGGATGCGAGCCGGCGCCGCTCCAACGGTGCGGACGGATGCGCCGGTCCGCGCCGAAGCTTCGCCCGAAAGCCACCCAGCGACCGGCGACCGCGCCCGTTGCGCGATGGCCGCAATTATTTGCGGGAATAGCGGGCTATCCGTCCTTGAACCCGATGTGCCAGTGCGTGCCGTCGCAAAAGGGCTTGTTCTTGGACCCCCCGCACCGGCAAAGCGCGACGCGGGCGCGCGTCTCGTAGGATGCGCCTTCCGCCGACTTCAGCTCCACCCGACCGACAACGGCCAGCGGGCCGTCCCGGGTGACGGTGACAGCCGGGTCCTTGTCTTCTTCGACAGTTTCGTCCGAATCGCCCAGGCTGTAGCTGATGGCCCCGGAAGGGCACCGCCGGACGATATCGATCTGTTTCGCGATGTCCTCCTCGGCGTCGGGAACGATCCAGGGATCCTGGCCTTGTTTGTAACAGTGCGGCAGGTCATCGGTGCAAGCGCCGTCGTGAGAACAGACGGAGCGGTCATCATAGATGGTGATGGACTTCCCTTTGTACACCTTCCACCGATCCTGGATTCTCCCTTTGTCCGCCGTCTCCTCCCCGGTGAACTCGGCCCCCTTGTGATTTCCGTCACAGAAGGGCTTATTGGAAGACTGCCCGCATCGGCAAAGGGAATAAGCGGCCCGCGTTTAGATCGATCCGCCCCGGGCGTCTTCGAGCGGCAAGGGGCCGTTCACCCTCAACGGACCGCCGGCGATCACCTGCATATTGGCTCTAGGCTCGGCATCGGGCGTATTCATCGGAATTCTCCCCCAATCGCATACTTTGGTTTCGAGTTGGCCCGCTCCCCGGATTGTCCGGAGAATTTCCCCTTCGAGATCCGTAGGCGGGCCGCGCGCCATCGTCGGCCAACGCAGATTTCAGCGCGTCAAACCGGGTCCCGCCCGCCGGGCCAACACCGCCACAGGTAAAAAGTGAGTCCTTGAAAAAGGGAAAGGATGGGCAAAAGGGCGTCGTCCGGCAAGTAGAGTGATACATACCTCCCGGTGAGAAATCGCAGGCCGAAGACAGCGGCAATCCCGACCACGAGATTCAGCACAAAAAATATCAGCGAAATCCCCATGACTTCAAGCAGCCCGCCCATCGCCCGGACGATCCCCCGCCGGTGAAGCCTGAACCCCCCGCACCCGATCCAGAACGCCCCGACCGACGTGATTGCGACCAGCATCAGAAGAAACAGCCCGGGCATCCCTAGTCCCCCCCCCTTAACCTTCAGATGTGTCCCGCCGCCAAGTAATAAACCCGCCCGAAGGCCGCCTTGAGGAGCCGGCGGATCACCTGGAGCCTCGATTCCGGCTGGACCGAACCCGACAAACTGCTCGGGATCGGCGCGGGGATGACTTTAAAACCCTCCCGCTCGAACAACGGCTTCGCCCTCCCCATGTGAAGCGGGTCCGTCACCAGGAGAATTTTCCGGACCCCTCTCGACCGCAGGCGTTCTCCCAGGCGGAGGGCCTCTTCACGGGTGGTATTCGCCCGGACATCCGTCAGGATGGCTTCGGGGGGCACACCCAGGTCGCGGGCAAGCTCGGCGCGAATCTCAGCCTCGGGCCGGCTTTCTCCCCCGCCCCCATCCGGCCCCGAGAAAGCCAGAAGCGGCGCCCGCTTCTTCCGGAAGAGAACGATCCCGTGAATCGCCCTGCGCATGGACGCGTTGCTGAGCGTATCGTCGCTTTGCACCCCCGCGCCCAGGGCGACGATGGCGTCCGCCGGCCCCAGGCCTCGCGAGGCTTCGAGCCGTTTGACCAACAAATCGGGCAAGGGGGTGAACGCGCAGGCGAGAACCAGGACCAGAACGACAAGGCCCATGACCCGGCAAACCCGCGAAAACCGGTCCTCTACGCCCATTGTATCGATAATAGGTTCGGTCAAGCGTGCGTCTTCCTCTGTGTCCGAGGCCGATCCCCGGGCGGGGGGGAGGGGGGGGGGCGGGTCTTACGCTTCGACCTCGACATCCTTCCAGAAGGCGACGTAGCCCTCAAAGTGTTTGGCGGCGTCCATTGCGGAAGGGTAGTGCCAGGCGGCCCCCTCGCTCACCTGATCCCCCACGACAATATCGTAATAACTCGCCTCGCCCTTCCAATGACAGGTTGTTTTCGTGTCGTTCACCCTGAAATATTCCCGGTGGATGGAGTCTGGCGGGAAGTGTTGGACGCCCTCTACAGTTTCGCAGCGATCACTCTCCGCCAAAACAACACCGTTCCACACAGCCTTGGCCATCGAAGGTCTCCTCGAACGTTGGGACGTCCGCCCCGGTCCGCCGTTCACGCCCGGTATGAGTCAAGTCGGCTCAGCCGCGCGCCTGCTCGATCAACTGGTTGAGCTTTTTCTTTCCCACCGCGCCCAGGATCACCACGCTCCCGATGACCAAGCCGGGAGTCCCCCGGATCCCGATCGCCTTGCCCAGCTCGATGTTCCGCTCGTACATCTCCTTGATCCTCGGCACCTCCATGTCGCTCTTCAAACGCTCGACGTCCAATCCAACCGATTCCGCAATCCGGAAGATGACGTCCCCGCCGAATTTGCCCTTCGCGCCGTAAAGCGCCGTATGCATCTCGTAATACTTGCCCTGCCCGATGGACGCCAACGCGGCCTTCGACGCATCCAGCGAAGTCGGTCCCAGAATGGGGATCTCCTTGACGACAACGCGCAATTCCGGGTCCGCATCCTTGGTCTTTGCGAGCCTCCCACGGAGGGGCCTGCAAAAGTGTCAGCGGTAGTCGATAAACTCGACCACCGTCACCTTGCCGGCCGGGTTTCCGTAAGAGGGGGTGTCCGGATCGTTGAAAAGCGCCTCCCGATGATCCAAAACGGCCTGGCTTCTCTCCGGGTTCGCGTCCGGGTTTTCATCTCCGTAACGCAGCTTGTTTATCAATCCTTTCAAGCCCATGCTGAGCGCCTCCTGTCAGTCGATTCCGACCCACCGGGTCCGCCGACCCTCGATGACCCGAGCTGCGGCCAATGTCCCTTGGGTTCAATCCGAGAAGGGACATCATTCAAGCCTATCCTTTCAAAATAGCATCAAAATCACCGGAAGTAACCGTCTAAAGCCCGCAGAGGTTGACAAGCCATATAAAGAAATGTATATATATTGAATTATTTAATTTTCTCGACCCGGTCATATAGGAGCTTTGCGCTGATGGAACGGCTGTTGGCGAGATTGCGAGCCGTCGCGGAACCCACCCGCCTCCGTCTTCTTGCCCTTTGCGGCGACGGTGAGCTGACCGTGACCGAGCTGGCGCAAATTCTTGGACAAAGCCAACCCCGGGTCTCCCGGCACCTCAAGCTCCTATGTGACGCGGGCTTGCTGGACCGGTTTCCCGAAGGGAACTGGGTATTTTACCGGCTCGCGCAAGACACGGACGAGGCGGCGCTTGGCCGCGCGCTGATCGGGTTAATCCCGGACGGCGATTCAACCCTCTCCCTGGACCTCCAACGCCTGGAGCGGGTGAAGGAAGCCCGGGCCGAGGCGGCGAACGCGTACTTCCGGGAAAACGCCCCGCGCTGGAACGAGATCCGCTCCTTGCACGTCCCCGAGTCCGAGGTGGAACGCGTATTGCTTAACATTCTGTCTGGTTGGGAAATTGAGGACCTGCTCGACATCGGAACCGGCGCCGGCCGGATGATTGAGGTCTTCGGCCCACACGTCGCCAAGGCCACCGGCATGGATCGCTCCCATGAGATGCTCGCCCTCGCCCGCATGAATCTGGAGCGGTCGGGGCTGCGGCATTGCCAGGTTCGTCACGGCGATATGTATCAATTGCCCTTGCCGTCGGAATCCTTCGACGCCGTCGTTTTTCATCAGGTCCTTCATTTCGCGGACACCCCGTCCCGCGCCTTGTCCGAGGCGGCGCGCGCCCTTCGTCCCGGGGGCGTCCTCCTGGTGGCCGATTTCGCGCCCCACGACTTGGAAGACCTCAGGAGACACCATGCCCACCGCCGCCTGGGATTCGCCGAAGATGAAGTGGAAAGGTGGTTCCGGGCCGCGGGTCTGCGCCCGGAAGCCGTCGTCCACCTGCCGGGCGATCCCCTGACCGTCTCGGTCTGGACCGCGATCCGGCCGGGGGGACCCTCGAAACGGATGGAAAGCGCAAAGGGGATTCCCGACGGGCGCTTGAAAGAGGTGACCCCTTGACGCCGTCAGAGAAACAGCTCCCCGACATCCCGTCCGCGGAATCCTCCGGCCGGCCGATTCAGGTGTCGTTCGAGTTTTTTCCGCCCAAGACGGAGAAGATGGAACAGACCCTCTGGACCTCGGTCAAGCGGCTGGAGCCGCTGCGGCCGAGGTTTGTCTCCGTCACTTACGGCGCCGGGGGCGGCACCCGGGAGCGGACCCACGCGACGGTGCGGCGAATCCTGACCGACACCACCCTGGTCCCCGCCGCTCACCTGACGTGCGTCGGCTCTCCCCGCGAAGAGGTGGATGAGGTCGCCCGGGCCTATTGGGACCTGGGGATTCGTCACATCGTCGCCCTGCGCGGCGATCCGCCCGAAGACACCCGGGAATATATTCCGCACCCGGGAGGGTATCCCTACGCAACCGAGCTTGTGACCGGTCTGAAGCGGGTGGCGGATTTCGAGATCAGCGTCGCCGCCTATCCCGAGACCCATCCCGGGGCCGCAGGGCCGGAGGCCGACATCGACAACCTGAAGCGGAAAATCGACGCCGGCGCGACGCGCGCCATCACGCAATATTTCTTCGGCGCCGACCTGTACCTCCGCTTTCTGGACCGCGTCCGCGCGGCCGGCATCACCGTCCCCATCGTCCCCGGCATCCTGCCCGTCCACAAATTCAGCCAGGTGGTCCGCTTCAGCGCGATGTGCGGGACCACGGTCCCGCCCTGGCTGACAAAGCTCTTTGAAGGGCTGGACGACGATCCCGTCATCCACAACCTCGTGGCGGCCTCGACCGCCGTCGAGCAGGTCCGGCGACTCCGGGACGAAGGGGTGAACGAGTTTCACTTTTACACCCTCAACCGGGCGGACCTGACGTACGCGATCTGCCACGTCCTCGGTCTGCGTCCCGCCGCCGGGGAGGCGGCCCGGGAAAATCCCGAATCCACCTAGGCGGCTCGACATGACGATCCCGATTTCAGAACCCGCCGGCGTTGCCGCACCGCCGGAGGCCGGACCAAACGACCTTCCCGTCGCCGGTCCCCGAGGCGAAGTCCACGTGCTCGACCACTTGTCCGACCGGGTCTTGCTGCTGGACGGGGCCATGGGCACGTCGATCTACGCCCGCGACCTCAGTCTGGAGGAAGACTTCCTCGGCAAAGAAAACTGCATGGAGCTCCTCAACCGGACCCGCCCGGACGTCATCCGCTCGATCCACATCGAATTTCTCGAAGCGGGGGCCGACGCCCTCAAGACCAACACATTCGGAAGCTCCCCCATCACCCTTGGGGAGTTCGACATCGCCGACGAGGCGTTCGATCTCAGCCGGCGTGGCGCGGAGATCGCCCGTGAGGCCGTCGAGACCCTCGCCGGCGACGGACGGCGGCGGTTCGTCTTCGGCTCCGTGGGGCCCGGGACCCGTCTGCCCACCCTCGGCCACATCGATTACCAGAGCCTGGAAGACGCCCTGACCGTTCAGTGCGGCGGCCTCATCGCGGGCGGCGTGGACGTCATCCTCATCGAGACGTGCCAGGACCCGCTTCAGATCAAAGCGGCCGTCAACGCGGCCAAAACCGCGCGGAAAGAAGCCGGGGCGGACACGGCGATCCAGGTGAGCGTGACGGTGGAGACGACGGGGACACTGCTGGTCGGGGCCGAGATCGCGGTGGCGGCGACCATCATTGACGCCCTCGACGTTCCCATCATCGGGATGAACTGCGGCACCGGACCCCAGGAGATGGCCGAGCACGTCAAGTGGCTGGGGGATTCCTGGCCCGGCAAGATCTCCCTCGTCCCGAACGCCGGCCTGCCCGAGCTGGTCGACGGCCGGACCCACTACCCGCTGGAGGCGCCGGAGATGGCGAAGTGGATGGAGCGCTTCGTTGAAAAAGACGGGATTCACATCATCGGCGGCTGTTGCGGGACCACGCCCGCCCACATCGCCGCGCTGGACGAGATGCTCCGAAAACGCGCCCGGGGCCGCCGGCCCGCGCCGGTCCAGAGATCGGTGCACCGGGTTCCGTCCCTCGCGTCGCTTTACCAGCAGATCCCCATGCGGCAGGAAAACGCCTTCCTGTCCATCGGGGAGCGGTGCAACGCCAACGGATCGAAGAAATTCCGGCGGTTCCAGGAACAGGAAGACTGGGACGGCGCGGTAGGCATGGGGCGGGAGCAGGAAAAAGAAGGCTCCCACGCCCTGGACGTGTGCACCGCGTTCGTCGGCCGGGACGAGGTGTCCGACATGACCGCGGTGATCTCCCGCATGCGCGGCGCCGTCACCGTCCCGTTGGTCCTCGATTCGACCGAGCTGCCGGTCCTCGAAACTGCGCTGAAGCTCTACGGCGGCAAGGCGGTGATCAACTCGATCAACTTCGAGGACGGAGAGGATCCCCCCGCGGCGCGGCTGGGGCTGGCGAAAAAGTTCGGCGCGGCGGTCATCGCCCTGACCATCGACGAGGCGGGCATGGCCAAGACCGTCGAGGCCAAGATGCGCATCGCCCTCCGGCTCCACGACTTCGCCTGCAACCGCCACGGGCTGCCCGCATCCGACCTGTTGTTCGACCCGCTGACGTTCACCATCTGCACGGGCAACGAGGACGACCGCAAGCTCGGGCTCTGGACCCTGGAGGCCATCGAGCGGCTCCACGACGAGCTTCCCGAATGCCAGATCATCCTGGGACTCTCGAACATCTCCTTCGGCCTCAAGCCGGCGTCGCGGCACGTCCTCAACTCGGTCTACCTGGACCACGCCCTGAAGCGGGGGCTGACGAGCGCCATCCTGCACGCCAGCAAGATCATGCCCCTGCACCGGATTCCGCCGGACGAGCTGAAGTCCGCCGAAGACCTCATCTTCGACTGGCGAAGCGAGGGCTACGACCCGCTCCATTCCTTCATCGCCCATTTCGAGGACCGGACCGCCGCGAAGGAGACGGTGAAGGAGCGGCCCGCGGAGGTCGAGGAGAGGCTGAAGCGGCGGATCATCGACGGCGACCGCCAGGGTCTCGAAGCGGACCTGGACGAGGCCCTCCAAAAGCATCCGCCCCTCGACATCGTCAACATCCACCTTCTCGACGGGATGAAGGTGGTCGGGGAACTGTTCGGATCGGGCCAGATGCAGCTCCCCTTCGTTCTCCAGTCGGCCGAGACCATGAAGGCGGCGGTCGCCCACCTTGAACCGCACATGGAGCGGGTCGAAGGCCGGACCAAGGGCACCATCGTCCTGGCCACGGTGAAGGGGGACGTGCACGACATCGGCAAAAACCTGGTCGACATCATCCTGACCAACAACGGCTACCGGGTCATCAACCTCGGCATCAAGCAGCCCATCGCCTCGATTCTCGAAGCGGCCCGGACGCACGAGGCCGACGCCATCGGGATGTCCGGTCTGCTGGTGAAATCGACGGTCATCATGCGGGAGAACCTGGAGGAAATGACCCGGCAGGGGATCACCGCGCCCGTGTTTCTGGGCGGGGCCGCGCTGACACGCAAGTATGTCGAGGAAGATTGCGCCCGCGCCTATGAATCGGGGGGGGGGGTGGCTTACGCCCCGGACGCCTTCGGCGGCCTGGACTTGATGGCCAAGGTGGCGGAGGGCACATTCGACGCGCACATCGAAGCGGCCCGGAAAAGGCGCGCCCGCCGGCCGGCCCCGAAGAAACCGGACGCCGAGAAAACCACCCGCGAAGACATCCTCCGTCCCGTCGCACTCGAGGAGATCCGGTTGAGGCGGGCCGAGCTGGCCGACGCTGTGGACGTGCCCGATCCCCCATTTTGGGGGCCGCGCCTCGTCGAGCGGATCTCCCTCAAGTCGCTGGTCCCCTACCTGAATGAAACCATGCTTTTCCACTTCCAGTGGGGGTTCAAAAAAAGCGGGCGCTCCGTAGCGGACCTCAAATCCTGGATCGGCCGGGAAATCCGCCCGATTCTCACCCGGATGGTCCGGACGGTCATCGAAGAAAAGACCTTCGCTCCCCAGGCGGCGTATGGATACTGGAAAGCGGCGTCCGAGGGCGACGATGTGGTCCTGTTCGACGAAACCGGCGAGCGGGAGGCCGCCCGTTTCCACCTGCCGCGCCAAACCCGGAAGGACGGACTCTGCATCGCCGACTTCTTCCGGGACATCGGGACAGGCGAGCGGGACGTCATCGCGCTCCAGGCGGTGACCATCGGCCAGCGGGCCTCGGACACCGCCCGGGAGTGGTTCGCCGAAAACCGCTACCAGGATTACCTCTACCTGCACGGCCTCGGCGTCGAGACGGCCGAGGCGTTGGCCGAATACATCCACAAACGAATCCGGGCGGAACTCGGCTTCGGACACCTGGACGAGCGGAACATCCACAGGATGCTCAAGCAGGGCTACCGGGGGTCGCGCTACTCCTTCGGCTACCCGGCCTGTCCGAACCTGGCGGACCAGCGCAAGCTTCTGGATCTTCTGGGCGCGGAGCGGATCGGGATCGAGATGAGCGAAGAAGACCAGCTTCACCCCGAGCAGAGCACCTCGGCCATCGTCATCCATCACCCGCAGGCGAAATATTTTTCGGTCTGATCCGGGCGATGGGCGCGCGACGGCGGACCGAACCCCTCCGCCGATTTGAGAAGGGCCGAAACCCGGCCGCGTCCGGCCCCCGCGCCTCCGTCACCGGGCCCGTTTTTCCGCGTCCGGGTCCACCCCCAAACCGTTCGCCCGGCGGTTGGTGTAGTTGAAGTAACCGACGATCTGCACCACGTCGAAGATGTCTTCGTCGGTCATGCCTTCCTCCCGCATGGGCGTCAGGTCCGCTTCCGACATTTCTTTGGGGTGCAGGGTCAGCTTCTCTGAATACTCCAGCATCCTCATCGTCCGGGCGTCGACATCCGCTTTCCTGAAATCCTCCATGATCTGCCGGGTGAGCGCGTCGTCGCCGGTTTCTTTACGGAGAGACCCTCCGTGATTGTCCACTCAGTACTCGCACCCGTTGACGGCGGAGACGACGATGGCCACCATTTCCCTTTGCGCCCGGGACAGGCCCGAGGGTGCATAGAACACGGCCTCGTAGAGCGCGCTGAGGCCGAACAGCACGCTGGGTCTCAGGCTGGACAGCTTGAAGATGCCCCGGACGCACCCGTCTCTTACGATGAGCTTGTCGTAGAACTCTTTGAGCTCGCCGGTCGCTTCGGCGGCCTCGATCTGCCGGACATAGGCCATAATTTTCTCCTCCCTCCTCAATCTGGGTTGTCAGCGTCGGCGATTTTGCGGACCGCGTCACCCTTTTCAGCATCCCCACTTTGCCGACTGAATCACCGCGCCTTCTCCAAACGAGAAATAGACAGGGCGCTCATAGTATATTCCGAGATACGTCTTGTTCTCCATCGGAACCGGTCCGGTGTGGGTCAATATTTGAAATTCATGTCCTGATCACCACCGCGACGGGTTCAGCAAAATCCGCAATCCGCCGCAAAGACCAAAGAAGAGGAGGGGGCCGTCATGGACAAGTGGCGCGTGGGGGATTTCACGATTGAGCGGGTGATCGAGTTCGAGGCGCCGGTGCTGGACCCTTACGTGCTTTTCCCCGACGCGACCAAGGAAGCGATCGATACCCACCGACACTGGCTGGAGCCCGGCCTGCTCGACCCCGAAACCGGGATGCTCATCCTCGCCTTTCACTCCTTCGTCATCCGAACCCCGCGCCACATCATCCTGGTCGACACGTGCGGCGGCAACGATAAGAACCGGCCGGATCGGGCCCGCTACCACATGAACCGGTGGCCCTATCTGGATAACCTCTCGGCGAGCGGCGTCCGGCCCGAGGACGTGGACTTCGTCCTCTGCACCCACCTGCACGTCGACCACGTCGGCTGGAACACCCGCCTGTTGGACGGCCGGTGGACGCCGACCTTTCCGAACGCCCGGTATCTTTTCGGGCGCCGGGAATGGGAGTTTTGGCAGGCGGAATTCAAAGACTCCGGGTCGATCGAATCGCACCACTACGAGGACAGCATCCTCCCGGTGGTCGAGGCCGGCCAGGCCGTGTTCGTTGAAAACGATCACGCCATCGAGGACGGGATCTGGCTCTCACCGACGCCGGGGCACACGCCGGGGCAGGTCTGCCTCCACCTGTCGTCCGGCGGCCGGGAGGCGGTCATGACGGGCGACCTGATGCACCACGCCGTCCAGTGCGCCGAACCCGATTGGAGCACCTGTTTCTGCTCCGACCCGGCGCTGTCGCGGCGAACGCGGCGGTCCTTCCTGGACCGCTACGCCGAGACGGATACGCTGGTTCTGCCCGCGCACTTCCCGACGCCCTCGGGCGGCCGAATCGTCCGAGGCGGCGACGCCTGGAGGTTCGTCTTCGAAGGGGGGGGAGGGGGGGGGGGCGCTGAAGGGTGACGAGACGGGACCCCCGATGGATTCATTCGGGGGCGGGCTTAGACCGGCGTCTACATCCAAAAAACCCCAGCCGCCCGAAGGGGCAATCTGATCGTTTCGATCTTCAGCGGGTTGGACATCCGGGTCAACGCCACAAGCGCGCGAGGTCATCCTTGTCGAGCCGAAGCCGCTCGGCGGCGACATTCTCCCGGAGGTGGTCGATCGATCCGGTTCCGGGGATCGGGAGGATCACCTTGGAGCGGTGGAGCAGGCCGGCCAGCATCACCTGCGCGACCGTCGCGCCGTGCTTGCCGGCGACTTCCCGCATTCCGTCGTCATCCAGGGGAAGCTGACCGTTCGCCAGGGGCCTCCAGGGGATGTACGCGATTCCCTTTTTCTCACAAAATTCCTGCACGTCATGGCCGTCTCGGGACGTGACGTTAAAAAGGTTTTGGACCGAGACGACGTTGACTTCCCGGCAGGCTTCCGTGAGCTGGTCGAGGTTGACGTTCGATACGCCGATATGCCGGATCTTGCCCTCTTGTTGAAAATCCCTGAGCGCGCCGATGGACTCCGAAAACGGGACTCGGGAGTCAGGCGTATGAAACTGGTAGAGGTCGATCCGGTCCACCTGAAGGCGCTTCAGGCTCCCCTCCAGGGCGTAGCGTAGATGCTCCGGTCTTCCATCCGGCGTCCAAGTGGACTCGGTGGGATGCCGGAACCCGCCCTTCGTCGTGATGACCAGGCCCCGGTAGGGGTGCAGCGCTTCGCGCACCGCGTTCTCGGCGTGCTCCGGCCCGTATGAGTCGGCCGTGTCGATGAAGTTCACCCCCAAGCGGACGGCCTCTTTCAGAAGCTCTCCGGCCCCGGCCCTGGGCGGCCCGAAGCCCCTGCCGGTGGTGATAAAGAGGGTTCCGAACCCCATCCGCCGGATTTCCAGGTCCCCGCCCAGGTTGAAGGTTTCCACATACGCCTCCGTCGTCATGATGGCTTTTCTCCCGATGGATAACGGGCCTATTCACGCACCTGACCGTACACCCGATCGGGACGAACCAGGACGACCACGCCCTCCTGGGCCACCATCGCCCGGTCGAACTCCTCCCAATCCGGGTGCTCTTGATCCCCGCAGGCCCGATAAACCTCGCGGAGCAGCTTCCGAACCTCTTCGGCGTCCGTATTGTCATAACCGAACAATCGCGCCTCGCCCTCGACGGTCACCCAGCTATGCCAGGTTTTCGAGACGGCCAAGACGCTGCAACGCGGGTCGCGGCGCAGGTTTCTGATCTTGGCCGATTTGCCGTGCACGGACACGAACGCGGCATGCCCCTGGTGCGCCCCGCAGACGACGATGCTCGAGTGCGCCGCGCCGTTGGCCTGATGGGTCGTTACAACGCTCCAGTGATGACGCTCGAAAAACGGCCGGGCCTCTTCGAAATTCATATCGCTCTCCCCCTCCCCCTCCCCCTCCCCCTCAACGAAACGACCCGGACTTGGGTCAGGTTCTCGTCCACCGCTTTCTCCGCCCCCGTTATATAAGAGGGCTCATTCCCACGCAAAGGACAAATTGGGCGCATTCGCGGGGTGCTGAAACAATCCGCCAATGGTGATTCATCCGGCGCGCGAACCGCAAGATCATCGCTGGGCAAGAAATCCAGGCTGATCCGATCACCAGACTTGACTCCATCACGTATCCGATCACATATTTTTCGGGGGTGTGATTCACGCTCGACCCGGCATTCCGATTCAGGTGAGAGCTCCGCTCAAGCCCGCAAAAGATTTTCCCGGCAACTTGCCGGTGGTCATTCCAGGAGAAGCTGATGGAAAATGTCGTTGGCGCCCGGCATGAATTCCACGACGATCAGTATGCTTCTGAATGGTCCGACCGCTTTGTTCCAACCCCTGAACGTCTCCAACTCTTTGACGCCATCATCGACCGAATCACCGAAACGGTTTTGCCTTCACGACACATTGTCGAGTTGGGCATCGGCCCGGGCTATCTTGCGGCGCGACTGCTGGAGGCAATCCCCGGGGTCACTTATGAAGGGGTCGACTTCTCCCACTCGATGCTCGATCTGGCAGCCGCTCGTCTTGGTTCCCATGATTCCCGGGTTCAGTTTACGCAGGCGGATCTGACAACGGAAGATTGGGGGGGAAAGATTTCACGTCCCGTCGGCGCCATTGTTTCGACCTGGGTTTTGCACGATCTCGGGAGCGAGAAAAACACCCGGAATGTCTACCGGGCCTGTCGCCGGCTCCTTCCGGAAGGCGGAATGTTGCTGAATGGAGATTTCGTGAAACCGGACGGGGCCAAGCACGAATATGAACCGGGACGGTTCCTGATATCACGCCATCTTGAGATTCTTCAGGAAGTCGGTTTTCGCGAGGTCCAATGCTTGATCATGCTGGAAGAAGAATTGGAGAATCCAACGGCCGCCACCAATTATGCTTGTCTTCAAGCGGTTGTATAAGAGAAATCAATCGGGCCAGACCCGATTTTCGTACTTTCCTGCCGGGCAAGATGCCCGGCCTACCGAACGGTGGAAGCCCGGTGTTTTCAAAACAGGCAGGGCGGGCGTTTGGGTCGGTTGACCCCTTGCCCGCCTTCTCTGCAATTTGTGAAGCGTCAATTTAATTTGGAAATACTTCACGACTTCTAGGAGGGAAACCCTTCCAACGAAAGAGGCTCCAGCCCCCCGGAGCGCATGACTTGCCGTTCCGAGCGGGACTTCGCCGTGATCCGCCCGCCTTTGATGACGTACAGGCAATCCGGTCTCAGGCGGAAGGCGTTCCAAACGCTTTGCGTATCGAGAACGATCATGTCCGCCCGATTCCCGACTTCCATTCCAAGGTCATCGACGCCCATCGCGTGGGCCGCGTTGACCGTGATCATGTCATAGACCGTCTCCAGCTCCGCCGACGAGGTCAGGTGGGCGGCGTGGGCCATGAACAACCCGACCTCCAACTGATCCATTTTCCCGAAGTTGTAGAACGGGTCCATCACGTCGTCCTGACCGCAGGAGACCGGGACGCCCGCTTCCAAAAGCTCCTTGACGCGGGTGAGTCCTCTCAGAATCGGCTGGGCGTTCAAACGGCCGCGCCCGCTCAGGCTGATGTGCGGATTGGAAACGATATGGATGCCCGCCTCGCGAATCATGCGAATGACCCTTGTGGCGTGAACGTCGTCGTAGACGCAAAGGGCCTCGACGTGGCCCGCCGTGACCCGGCCGTCGAAACCGTCCCGGATGACTTTGTCCGCCAGAAATTCGATGCTCCGCGACGTCGGGTCGTTGTTATTGTCGATAAGCATGTGAATGTCCCGCCGGAACCGGTTGGCGATGTCGAACACGATGTCGATGTGCTTTCGCATGCTCTCGTCGGACCACTCGATCCACGGCAATCCGCCCACGTCGTCGGCGCCCATCTCCATCGCCCGGACCAGGAGGTCTTCGGTTCCCGGATCGCGGAGAATCGCCTCCTGTGGAAAGGCGCACACCCGGATGTCCATGACGTCCGCGTATTTTCTCTTGACTTCGAGCGCCGCCTCGACCGGCCGGAGTCCCGCGATGGTGTCCACGTCGACAAACGCCCGGATACAGGTGTGCCCGAAAGAGGCCGCCATCTCCACGATTCGGCTTCCGGATTCCATCAACTGCTCCGGCGTGTACTCCCGCTTGAGGGGAACGGTCTCATCCAGCGCGTCATCCCACAAGCGCGGACGCGACCGGTCCATTCTTTCGGCGAGAAACGCCTTGTCCACATGGATGTGCGGGTTCGCGAACGAGGCGGTGACGAGCCGGCCGGCCGCGTCGACCTCCTGCTCCCCCTTCTCCGCCACGGTCTTTTCGATGGCCGCAATCCGTCCGCCGCGGACGCCGATATCATGTAAACCGTCGCGCCCGCGGAGACGCGCCTCGCGAATGACCAGATCCATTTTCACCTCAACGCTGTTTGGGCCTTGCGTCACTTTACGCTCCCGGGTTCAGCCCGATGATCATGAACCACGCATCGGGCGAATATGAAGAACACCCAATCCCGGACGTTCGCCCGGCCTACTCTCCTCCCGACCCCGTTCCCGCGGACCGAAGCGCCCGCGTGGCTTGTACATCGGCTTCCAGCGTCTTCGGATGGATGACCACGCCATATTCCGCCCGGGCCGCCTCGATGGAGACCAGCTCGTTCAGCACATCCTCTCGCACCGCCTCGACGGATCGTTCGAAGGGGTCGCCGACGCCGCCGCCGCCGCTGGTCTTTCCGACGACGACGTCCCCCTGCTGATACTGGACCTGGGACATCGTCCGGAATTGGATGCGCTCCCCGTTCCTGCGGAAGTGAAGATCGTGGTAGATCCCCTCCTTGCCGCCGTCCTGGCCGAAGGGTTTGAATTTCTGCCCGGAGCAGGTTCCCGTGTTGATGTAGACGCGGCCGCCGTGGTCGTCGACCATCTCGTAATGCGTGCCGACGCCGCCCCGCCACCGGCCGGGCCCCGCCGAGTCCTTCAGGAGACCGTAATGGAGGGTGCGCCATGGGGTCATGATCTCGGTGATCTCCACCGTGTTCTTCATCAGCCCGCCGGCCATGATCGGGGGCGAAACATGCGGCCAGCCGTCGTGGCCCCAAACGGCGCCGCCGCCGCCGCCGGGTCCGAACACGGTGAAAAAGAACCGCTTGTGGGACCCGGACTCCGGGTCCATCTCGCGCGGGTCGTCTCCGAAAGTCACGAAGGAGACGTGGTTGGCCCATCCGGCGCTCACGCCCCGGGGAACGGCCTGACCCAGGGCCATGAACATGGCGAAAATCAACTCATTGCCCAGGTGGTTGTTGCACGCCCCGATGTTGGCCGGGTAGGACGGGTTCACGACCGTCCCTTTCGGGGCGATGATCCGGACGGGCCGGCAGCTTCCCGCGTTGAAGTGGACGTCGGGGTCCACGGACATGAGGAGGGGGATGTAGGTGCAGGCGTGGGTGACGGCCGTGGGCGTATTGATGAAATCCACCTGCTTGTCGGATTCGGACCAGTCCACCTCCATTTCGTCCCCCCGGATGGTGAGATTCACCCTCACCCAAACCGGCCGGTCCGTCGTTCCGTCCCAGTCGCAGGCGTCCTCGCCGTAATACGTCCCATCGGGAATGGCTGAAATCTCGCGCCGCATGGCCTGCTCGGAGGAGTCCAGGAGGGTCTGAACGCAGGCCCGGACCGTCTCCCGGCCCATCTTTCGGCAGAGCCCGATGAGGGACTCCTCGCCGCGCTTGGTGGCGCCCATCATCGCCAGGTTGTCCATCGCGACGATATCGGGCCAGCGCACATTGTTCAGGATGAAATCGTAGACGGGCTGCCTTTCGCCCCGCTCATAGATCTTCACGTAGTCGATCCGGAGGCCTTCGCTGTGCAGGTCATACGCGCCCGGGTAATAACCGCCCGGGAACGCGCCGCCGGTGTCCTGCATGTGCCCTTTGAGGAGGGTGAAGAACATGAGCTCGTCTTCGTCGAACACCGGCCGGATAATCGTCCAGTCGGGCAAATGGGAGCCCGAGGCCAGGTAAGGGTCGTTGGCCAGGAAGACGTCCCCCGGGTGGATGTTTCCCGCGAATCGCTGGACCAGGGGCGACACCTGCTCTTTGGCGACGGCCACATGCAAGGGCAGCCAGGACCTGACCGACAAAAGCCGCCCTTCGGCGTCGAACACGCCCGGCGAGAAGTCGTTGCACTCCATCAGGATAAAGCACTGCCCGGAGTATTTAAGGACGTCTCCCATCAAGTCGCAGGTGTAGAGGATTTTGTGCTGAAGGACGGCGACGTCCATCGGGTCCACCTGCACGGATTTCCCTACGCTCGTCATTTCTCTCTCCCTGAGACCTCGTCATTGATGCCGGAATCGCCCGACGCGGGACTACCGGCAAGGTTGCACCCGGTAGACCCTGAGCCGGGCGCGTCTACCGATTTCCCCCCTTCCCCCCCTCTTCGCCGGGGAGAGACCACGCCGGACCGTCCTGTGTGAATGTAGCGTACGCAAGCGAACCGCGATCTTCCCGGTTGCAGTGATTCAACACCCCTCCTCCCAGGGCCGTCAAGGCCGTTTGGAGCCGAGACATCCCAATTTCTCCGCGCGCGAAGAAAACGAAGCCCGATGGCCCGCCGTCATACCCGCAACGTCCCCCCGGTCATTCCCGCCTCCGATGAAACACTTCGAGGGCACGTCCATTTGACGTTGAAACAGACGGCCAAAGTGTTTGACGTCGGGAGGTATGGAGTGGTGGGACGGTCGTGGCATGAAGTGAAGGGGGAAATGAAGGTAGACAAAAGGTTCAAAATCTGGGCAGAGAAGATTTAGTCTCTAATCAATCAACAAAAGACTTGACCCCTTTCTCTTCCTTTCACTGCCGCCCCTCGATATTACATTTCGCGAGTTTCTCTATCTAGAAGATTTATGTGACTCCGTCCAATTTTTCTAAGCAAATAAATGTGCATTTTCGATGACCATTATTTTTTCGCTGGTTGAGGGTCAAATGACAAATGTGTTGACTTCTCACGGCCGCATGAGAGATCAGATGTTCAGCCTTATGTTAGAAGAAAAAACCCGTGCAGAATTGCAATTCGATGAGGTCCTCCAGTTTGCAGATGTTCACTCTCGCGAACGTTATCAAGTCTGACGCGTGGTGTCGGCTTGAATCCGCATTCATCTCCATAACGGGTTTTCAGGCGCTCATTGACATGAGAAGCAGAAAGATTTACCGGACCTACACGCTCCAAGCCAACCATAATGGCCCAAGGGTGTCCCGCCGCGTAGTCGCCACACACAATGCGTTCAACCCCTTCGTCTACATAGTCTGCATCGCTCCGACGGTCTGTGACATCAAGGTATTTGCATTCAATGCATAAATAGTCGCCTTTTCGACCTACCTGCCGGGTGAAAAGGACCCGAATATCGAGCCGGCGATATCTGACAATTTCGCCTTCATCGTTTAAGATCGGCAACTTGGGTTGATGCGTAATATCGTATTTTGGTGAGCTTGCCATAGCGTCTCGCGCATTCTCGAAGTCTACCGCAAGCTAGCGCGTGAATCTCGGCTCCAGAGGGAGCACTTCGCCGAAAACTCTTACGGTCATACTCACCGCTCTCTCAAGCGCAAGCAAGACACTACGCAATACCTGTGGCCGGACTTCGTAGAAAGGGGCCGGAAGGGCGCCCCCCTCCCTCGCAAGATGCCGTCTGATTACGCTCACGAGTGTACCGCGCTACTTTCAGATACAGATGGCCGCATCAAATCTGCAATAATCCGGTTCCCATCAGATTGACCGGCAACCGGGGAAAAGTAGCGGTAGGACGCAGGTTTGAGCATGTAGATTGCCCGATCGATGTAGAGGCGAAGGCTCTTGGCCGGTTTTCGATACCGGTTGATCCCCACAACGATGGCCCAGGAGTCGCCGTAAGGACGGGAGGCCGATGGGGTGGGACCCGAAGGCACGACGCCAATCGTCCGCTTGCCCGAGACCTCGACGAGAGACTTGAAGACCCAGCCCTCCCGGCCCGTCTCCAGCAGGATCTTGAACCAGTCGCCCTGGTGGCCCTCTGTGTCGTAGACCTCGCCCTTGTTAATCTTTCCGGTGATTGGAGAGGATTTGCTTGGCTGGGCACGGACGTTGCCACGAGAGACGCGTACCGTCAGCGTCTGGGCAAACAGGGAGGGGTCAATAAGGACTGAAACCAAAGCGGCAATCAGGACACTTCGCCGAAACCGCATGCGTGCCCCCTACGGGTGGGCGGGGTCTGTTTCTTTTCGGATTGACGGTGGATTTTAACAGGTTTCTAAGCTGACGGGAGAATGAGGGCACATTGAGAGGGTGTCTGTCCCCTGAACCATCAGGCACGATCACCGATGAAGGGACAAAAGGGACAACCTTCCCGGCGGCCTCCTTCTTCTGATATGCTGACAGCCGTTCGTTCGAGACCTCAAACCGGTGGGTGTACGAGGAAATGGGCGTAATCAAAAAAAGACTGCTTTTCCTTCCCCTTATAGCCCTGCTTCTCGTTCCAACCTCGGCCAGTGCAGACTTCGCTACCGGTTTAGCCGCTTACAAACGTGGTGACTTTAAAACGGCACTGAAGGAATTTAAAAAGCTTGATAAGCAGGGCCACGCCCCTGCCCAATTCAGCCTCGGCATTATGTACGCCAAAGGCCAGGGCGTGGTCCGAGACTTCTCCCAGTCGGGGAGGTGGTTTCGCAAGGCTGCACTGCAAGGCCACGTCTCTGCCCAATTCTACCTCGGTTCATTGTTCGCCAAGGGATTGGGCGTGGCCCGAGACATCGATCAAGCGGTGAACTGGTATCGCAAGGCCGCACTGCAAGGCCACGTCCCTGCCCAATTCAGTCTCGGCCTTATGTACGCCAATGGCCAAGGCGTGGCCCGAGACTACGCTCAGGCGATGAAGTGGTTTGGCAAGGCCGCACTGCAAGGCCACGCCTCTGCCCAGTACAGTCTCGGCGTTATGTACGACAAGGGAATGGGCGTAGCCCAATCCCGCATGCAGGCGGTGAAGTGGTTTGGCAAGGCCGCACTGAAGGGCCACGCCTTGGCCCAGTACAATCTCGGCGTTATGTACGCCACGGGCCAAAGCGTGGCCCAAGACCCCTTGCAGGCTCTGAAGTGGTATCGCAAGTCTGCACTGAAGGGCCACGCCCCTGCTCAAACCAATCTCGGCGCTATGTACGAAAACGGTCATGGTGTGGACCGAGACTACGCTCAGGCGGTGAAGCCCGCATTTCCCATATGGATGATAATTTTTAACGCCCCGAAGGCCGTTTTCTCGTGTAAAATCAAGGTGTTGTCCTCTCCCTGCCATCATCTTGCGAGGGGACCCGATGGGTGAAGCGAAAAAGAGGCCGTTGAGGCTCCAATTCGACGGTCGGCTCAGGCTGGAGTTTCACGGAGCAAAGGTTACGAGTGACGCCGGTTTGCTTGCCTATCGTGAACTGGATGAGGTGTTGGGGCTGACGAAGGCGGCCGAGGGGTTTCTGTCCGATTCACGGACGGGCGGGAACACCCGGCACAGCCTCACCGCTTTGGTGCGCCAGTCGGTCTACAGCCGCCTGGCAGGATATAAAGACACCAATGATGCCGAGCGGCTCTGTGTCGATCCCGCCATGCGTCAGGTGGTTGGGGGGCGAGCGAAGTATCACACCGCTGCCTCCACCAGCCAGATGAGCCGATTCGAGACGCAGACCCTCACCCGGCCCCTTAACCCCTCAAGGCGCTGAGCGGTCTGCCCGGTGTGTTGGTGGATCGTGTCCGCAAACGCAAGCCGATTCGCAAGCTGATCCTGGACATGGACAGTTCGGTCAGCCCGACCCACGGTGAGCAGGAAGGCTCTTCCTACAACGGCCACTTCGGCTGCACCTGCTATCACCCACTGTTTTGCTTCAACCAGTTTGGCGATCTGGAGCGGGCGCTGTTGCGCAACGGCAAGGTCCACAGCGCTGATGACTGGTGGTCTGTATTGGAGCCGGTGGTAGCTCGCTACCGGGATGCGAAGGTCTGTCGGTTTTTTCGAGGCGACGCGGCATTTGCCAAGCCGGAGGTGTACCGATACCTTGAGGCGGAGGGCTACTCCTATGCGATTCGGCTTCCGGCCAACGCCATCTTGTACAGGGACATCGAATGCCTTCTGACCCGGCCGGTTGGCCGACCGCCCAAAAGGCCCATTATCTTCTACCACAGCGTCTCCTATCAGGCGGCTAGTTGGGAGAAGCCTCGCCGGGTGGTGGTGGCGGTCGAGTGGCACCAGGGCGAGTTGTTTCCAAGAGTCAGCTTCATCGTGACCAACCTGCACTGGCGGGAAGAGAACGTCGTGAGGTTCTACAACCAGCGTGGGACGGCGGAGCAGTGGATCAAGGAGGGCAAGTACGCCCTGAACTGGACGCGCCTGTCCTGCCACGGCTTTGAAGAGAACCAGGTTCGCTTGCAACTATTTGCCTTGGCGTACAACCTGGCAAACTTCCTGCGGCGGCTGGCGTTGCCCAGAGCGGTGAAGCACTGGTCGCTGACGACGTTACGCGAGAAGCTGATTAAGATTGGGGCCAAGGTGGTCACCCACGCCCGGCACACCACCTTCCAGATGGCCGAGGTGGCCGTGCCGCGTCAACTGTTCAGGGCAATCCTTGAACGAATTCGACGGTTGTGGTTACCGCCTCCCGTACCAGATACCGGATGACGGAGCAGATGGCCCGGAAGCTTAGTGACGTGGTGGAGACGGGGGATCAGTCTGTGCCGAACTCCCCTGAGTGTGCCGGTATAGCTGGGTTTTCAAGGGATTGCGGCTTTAGGACGGCCGTTGCCCCTCGATTGAGCAGATGGTTCTGCAAAGAGACCCTGAATCTGTAGTAAAATGGGGTACTTTGATGACACAGGAGGACCGCAGGATGGCTAAGAGTGGTCATCTGGGAAATCCCGGTTTAAATCAAGACAACTCTTGTATTGACCACCCGTTGCTCTTTAACTCAATTAGAGCCCTCTTTACCGGGGCTGTCAACACCATTTCGGGCGCCTGAAACCCTGATCGGAGCGGTATCCGCCATTGGAAAACCATGTCAGCGCCGGCGTGTAAACGGGCTTGACCACCAGGTTTGGAGTCTTCGTCATTTTGCCCTTGTGTGGACTCCGCTTAGGGTCGCTAGACAGGCACCGGGCATCATCGCTTGATTCTCTCCAAGATAAGGGCAAATGTCTTCCTGGATACACCGACCTCGGCCAACTGGAAGGTGATGTGGCGGGCGTACCGCACGAGCCGGCCGCCCATTTTGAGGAGCTTAAGCTGAAGGCCGCGTAACGACCAGTGCTTGATCCCTCTCGGCAGGCCAGCAATCCCGCATCCGAAGTCATTCTGGTTCCGTGAAACTCAAGCCTCAGCCGACGCTCAAAACGGACCTTCAACGCCCACTTTTTCGCTTCACCCATTGGATTACCCCGCGAGAGGATGGCTCGGGGAGGCTCATGCATTGATTTTACTCCAGAAAATGTCCTCCGGTCCGACAAAAGTTATGATCCATATGGAATATCTGGGTGAAGTGGTATCGAAAGGCCGCACTGAAGGGCCACGCCCTTGGGCAATCCAATCTCGGCGCTATGTACGATAAAGGCCGAGGTGTGGACCGAGACTACGCTCAGGCGGTGAAGTGGTATCGCAAGTCTGCACTGAAGGGCCACGCCTTGGGCCAGCACAATCTCGGTGTTATGTACTTCAAGGGACGAGGCATAGCCAAAGATTACACTCAAGCGTTTAAGTGGTATCGCAAGTCCGCACTGAAGGGCTTCGGCCCCGCCCAGCACAGCCTCGGCTTTATGTACGAACAGGGCATAGGCGTGGCTAAAGACTATGTTCGGGCTCACATGTGGTTCAATCTCGCTGCCTCCCGTGAGGAGGGTGTCCCGAATTCAGTTGAAGGTTTGAGGCGGCGGTCCGTGTGTGGTTCACCTTATGCGACCTCCTCTCGGGTGTCAAAGCGGGGCTCGTCCAGAACGGCCTTCAGGATCCACAGGTCCCGGTAGCCGTCCAGGCGACGGAAGTTCTTCTCGGTGGCGAGGAAGGCGGAAGCGGCCCACCTTTTCACCATCGCCCCGTCCCGCCAGCGGCCGACGCGCCGGGTGCGCATCCGCACCCCCGAACAGGGACTCTCGATCAGGTTCGTGCTCACCAGGCAGCGCCGAAGGCCGGGCGGAAGAGCCAAGCGGTTGACGGTGAAGATCTCCTCCAGACCCTCCAAAAGGCTGGCGGCCGCGTCCGGATGCTCGATCTAAAGCCACCGGGCCTGCTTGCGCAGACGGGCAATCCCCTCCTTCGGCGCCAGCCGCCAGGCCGCCTTCATCGTCGCCTTCACCGGGTCCTTCAACTCCTCGGGCAGGTGGTCCATCACGTTCTTCACCTTGTGGTTGCGGCACCGCTGCACCGGATTGTCGTCCCCGTACACCCGGTCAATCGCCGCACGAAGCGCCCTCGAGCCGTCGATGACGAAAAGCCGACGCCGCCCGGGCCGCACGCCGCGCTCCACCAACTCCTCAAGAAGCGCCGTCACGACCGTGGCGTTCTCGGTGGCGCCCGACCTCAGGCCCAGAACGTGCTTTTGGCCCCGTGTGTCCACCCCAACGGCCACGATGACGTGATGCGCGCCGAAGCGCAGACCGTCCAGGTAGAGGATGAGGAGGTCGATGTCGTCAAAACGCCGCTCACAAAGACGCCGCAGCTCCACCTCGGCCGCCTCGATGCTCTCCCGGCTCACGGCCGACTTCGACACCCTCACCGTCTCGGCCAGCTCGGGAAGAACGGCCGCGTAGTTCCGCGTCGAGACCCCTCGCATCAGCAAATCCAGCATCCGCTCCCCCAGCCCGGGGTCGGCCTGCATGGCCGCATACGCCAGCACCTCCACCTCCCCGCCCCGACCCTGGCCCCGGCGGCGAAGCCGCGGCTTTCTCACCTTCAGCTTGCGCCCCTTCAGGGTCACCCGGCCCCCCTGGCTGCCGTGCCGGCGGACCTCGCCACCCCGCTTGCCTGGATGCGGCGCGCCCGTCAAGCCCTTGGCCGACAGCAAAAGCACGGCCTCCAGGCCCGCCCGGCCCATGACGTCCATCAGGTCCTCCACCGCCAGTTGGGACTGCTCCACCAGCGACACCAGAGGAAAAAACGCCTGCCCATGCTCCGCCACAAAGGCGGCCAACCTTTGGGTCTCTTTCTTCTCGATGATCTGGTAAGCTTCACTCATGGCGGTTCCTCCTCTTTGAATGTTTGCCAACCCGATTCTAACCGAGTCGGCAGGAGTGAACCGCCACCTCTTTTTCTCAACCTTCAACTATGAATGGGACAGGCTCCCCGTGAGACAGGCGAGAGACAAAAAAGATATTTAAATTCTCGTGAGCGAGTTGCTAAGAGGATATTGTCCTGGACTTACCCCGGTTTCGTGGAGAGTTAAGCACTTGGGTTTTCAGGGTGTGCGTTGTTGTCTCCTTTCGTAGTTAACGGGTGACAGGTTGTCGATGGAGGAGTGCCGACGATGCGGGTTGTAGAAGCCCTCGATGAACCCGAACACCTCCATGCGCGCCTCGGCCCGGGTGCGGAAAGTGTGGCGAGCGAGGAGCTCGCACTCCAGCGTGGCGAAAAAGCTCTCACACAGCGCGTTGTCGTAGCAGTCCCCGACCGAACCCATGGAGGGACGCCCGCCCGCCTGCCGGCAGCGCTGCCCAAAGGCGACCGAGGTGTACTGCGTGCCCTGGTCGGAGTGGTGGATGACGGCCCGGGGACGGCGCTTGTACAGCGCCATGTCGAGCGCGTCGAGCACCAACTCGGCCCGCAGGTGTGTGGCCATCGACCACCCCACGATGCGCCGGCTGAACGCATCGAGCGCCACGGCCAGATACAAAAACCCCGCCCATGTCGGAACGTAGGTGATGTCGGCCACCCACAGCCGGTCGGGGGCCTCGGCCGTGAAGTTGCGGTCCACCAGATCAGGGGCCGGCCGCGCCTCCTGCCGGCGCTGCGTCGTGCGCGCTCCCTTGCGCCGACTGACGCCCGCAAGTCCCGCCCCACGCATCAGCCTGGCGACGCGCTTGCGGCCCACACGCACTCCCTCAGCCTCCAACTCGGCATGGACGCGCGGCACGCCGTAAGTCCCCCGAGAACGCTCGTGGATCGCCTGAATGCGTTTGGTGAGTGCCCGATCGGCACACGAGCGGGCACACGGCGCGCGCCTGCGCCACGCGTAGTAGCCGCTGGAGGAGACGCCCAGCACCCGGCACATGGTGGCGGTCCGATACATGGCCTGGTTCGCCCTCACGAACCCGTAGATCCGGACGGGATCGAATCGGTTTCCCGAGCAAACCAGGCCGCGGCTTTTGCTAAGATCTCCCGCTCCTGGCGGAGCTGTCGGTTCTCGCGGCGAAGTCGGCGCAACTCCTCCCGCTCATCGCTCGTGAGCCCGTCTTTGCGACGCCCCTCGTCAACGTCGGCTTGATGGGCCCAGGTGCGGATCGTCTGCGCCGAGGGCTCGAACTCGTGCGCCAGCGCCTCGGGCGTGCGTCCCGCCCGGACCAACTCTACCATCTGGCAGCGGAACTCCATTGGATAGCGTGGGTGAGTCTGTGGCATCGTGAACACCTCCTTTACCCCCAAATCATCAGGTGTCCACCAAACCGGGTCAACTCCATCCAGGCAAGTCGCCGAGGCGCAAAGACTAGCTGCCAAATGGAAACCCCAAAAGGCGACTCCCAGAAAATAGCACCCTCTTCGGCCTTCGGACTGAAATAAAGGAGGGCAGACGGTGAAATTCTTGGGAGCGTGGGTATCAGCAATTGCACTGTTCGCCGTTCCCGCCTTCGCCGGACAAAACATAATCCGCAACTACAACACGGCCCGCGACAAATTCTTTTACAAAAAGCTCTACCCGCACGGCGGCTGGACAATTTATTGCGGGAAGCGGTGGAGAACAAAGAGGGGCCTCAATGTCGAGCATGTCTACCCGGCTTCCTGGATGGCGAAACATCTTGGATGTGGGGCCAGAAGACAGTGCCGCACAGACAGTCAGAGGTTCAACTTCATGGAAGCCGATCTGCACAACCTTTATCCTTCGCTGGCACGCATCAACCAGGCTCGTTCCAATTACCCCGCATTTCCCATATGGATCATAAGTTTTGTCGGACCGAATGCCGTTTTCTCGTGTAAGATCAAGGTGTTGGCCTCTCCCTGCCATCATCTTGCGAGGGGACCCAATGGGTGAAGCGAAGAAGGGGGCTTTGAAGATCCGTTTTGACCGTCGGCTGAGGCTTGAGTTTCACGGAACCAGAATCACTTCGGATGCGGGATTGCTGGCCTGCCGGGAGCTGGATGATGCGCTGGGTTTGACGGTGAGAGCGCCAGTGCAATTGCAAGAGATCCGTCATGGCCGGAACATCCAGCATGAGTTGGCGCCGCTATTGCGCCAGTCGGTCTATAGCCGCTTGGCAGGGTATGAAGACACCAACGATGCCGAGCGGTTGGCCCAGGACCCCGCGATGCAAGCCGTGGTCGGCCGCCGAGCGCTTGAGAAGCAGGCGGCGGGCGCCAACACCCTGAGCCGGTTCGAGACCGAGGTTCTCACCAGGGAGGAGAATCTCAAGGGGCCGGAGCGAGCTGAACCGGGAGTGGGTGGACCGGACCATGGCACACTCACCCCATCAGCGAATCATCCTGGACATGGACAGCTCGGAAAGCCCCGTCCATGGGGAGCAGGAAGGTACGGCCTACAACGGTCACTTCGGTTCCCTCTGCTACCATCCCTTATTCTGCTTCAACCAGTTCGGGGACTGCGAGGGGGCGATGTTGCGGCCGGGGAACGTGCACAGCGCCGATGGCTGGCGCGAGTTGCTTTCGCCCATCGCGGCCCGGTATGAGCGGGCGGGTGTTCGCCGTTACTTCCGAGCCGATGCCGCCTTTGCGCGCCCGGAGGTCTATGAGTGCCTGGAAGCGCACAGCTTCCTTTACGCCATCCGCCTTCCCGCCAACGACGTGGTGCAGCGAGAGATCGACTTCCTCCTCACCCGCCCGGTCGGTCGCCCGCCCAAGAGACCCATCATCTTCTATTACGACTTCCGGTATCAGGCTGGAAGCTGGGACCGTTCCCGGCGGGTCGTGGCGAAGGTGGAATGGCACTCAGGCGAACTCTTCCCTCGCGTCGGATTCATTGTCACGAACCTGACGGCTCGACCCGAGGGGGTCGTGCACTTCTACAACCAGCGAGGCACAGCCGAGCAATGGATCAAGGACGGCAAGTACGCCCTGAACTGGACACGCCTTTCCTGTCACCGGTTCGTGTGCAACCAGGTGCGGCTCCTTCTCTTCGTCCTGGCGTACAACCTGGGCAATTTCCTGCGCAGGCTAGCCTTGCCCAGGGGGCTCAAGCACTGGTCGCTCCGAAGCCTCCAGGTCAAGCTCATCAAAATGGGGGGGAGGATTGTGCGGCACGCCCGGCAGATCATCTTTCAATTGGCCGAAGTAGCGGTATCCAGGGAAGAGTTCGCCATCATCCTGGACCGAATCAACCGATTGCGGCCCGTACCTGTCTAACCGCTCTCAGCGCAGTCCACCCGAGGACAAAATGGTGAATGTTCTGTCCCTTCCAGATGACCTGCTGGGAAGGCTCGCCTACCCGGAGGGGTGGCATGATTTTCAATGGTGGATAACGCTCCGATTAGGGTTTCAGGCACCTGAAATGGGATTGACAGGTCCGGGAGAGAGGGGTCTAATTGAGTTAAATAGCAACGAGGGGTCGGTACAGGCCTGTCCGGATTTGATATGGGAAATTCCGGATAGAGTGAGTCCTCCCCGTTCTCGTGATAAGGCCCATGTGAAAAGGCCCCTGTGAAAAGGCCCCCGTGAGAAGGCCCTCCGTGAGACTCTCTAGCGTCAATTTACCACCTTTTGTCATTGTGTCAAAGCCTTTGTCATGGAGTCGAAGTCCATGCCGCGCCTGCTGGGAAGTGAGGCTGAAACTTCGCGCCGCCCGCCCGATGCGCGCGGAATCCGTTTTTCATTGCGATAAAACCCTGAACCCTTCTTCTGACTTACCACATCCGTTTCTTCGATTCAACCTCCTTTCCCTTGCCAGCTTTCCGACTCCCATGACCATCTTACCGAAACTTCGCGCCGCCCGATGCGGCCGGAATCTGCTTTTTACTGCAACGGAACGGTGAACCGTCTCTTGATTTACCATATCCGTTGCGTCGGTTCAACCTTTTTTTTGGTCCGGATGAGGTTGAGGCCGAGAGGCTGAACAACCTGGTTCCATGACTTCCTGTATACGCGCCCGAAAACCCCATGAAGCCCGCGGCGCCTGAACCGCCGCCAGCCCGAGGGCCGCGCGAACAGGTTGGAATTCTATCGCCCTTCAAAAACGGTTGACGGACCCCGCATCATTCCGCGCGGGGTCTTTTGCTGAATAGACGTATTAATTTGCTACATCCTCACGTATAAAGTCAAGGCCTTTCTCGGCTCCGGCGGGCCCCTCACCCCTGCAACACCCACACGTTATTTCTCCGGGGATGCCAACCAGAGCCGCGCCGGTCTCTCCGCCCGTGATTCCTACACAACCCCCGTCCCCCGCTCTAGGGTTTTGTTGGACACTCGATTGATCCATGATTCATGGAGAAAGGGGTGTCGTGATGAACGAACAAAAGCAAGAGGGGGCTTTGGCGGAGGGCGCCCGTAGGGCGAACGGAGCCAAGGCCCCAGGGCATCGCAGTGAGCGGGGTCGGTTCTCCTGCCAGCGCAAGCGGGAGGCGGTCCTGCGTCTTTTGCGGGGCGAGAGCCTGGAGACGCTCTGCCGCGAGTTGGGCACGACAGCGGCTCGGCTTTCCGCCTGGCGCGAGGCGTTCCTTCGCGGGGGCGAGGCGGCGCTCAAAGCCCGCCCGGCGGATGAGCGGGACGAGGAGAACGCCCGGCTAAAGGCCAAGGTGGGCGAACTCACGATGGAGGGCGAGGTCCTGCGGGAGAAGATCGACCGCCTGGAGGCCGGCCGCCCTTTAGCCGGCAGGAGGTGGAGGCGATGAGTCAGGCCCGCTTCACCTCCACGGGCAGAGCCTACGGCCTGAAGCGGGTGTGCGCCCTTTGGGGCTTGGCGCGCTCCACGGTCTACGCGCAACGGCGGCGAGAGGCGGTCCCCGTTCATGAACGCCCCACGCCCAATAAGCGCGGCCCTGTGGGCCCGTGCACCGATGCGGAACTCCTCGGCCACATCCGGCAGGTCCTGGAGGACTCTCCCTTCCATGGCGAGGGCTACCGCAAGGTGTGGGCGAGGCTGCGCTTCGCGGGCATCCGCACCAGCAAGGAGCGGGTGCGTCGCCTGATGCGGGAGGCGGGGCTTCAGGCCCCCCACCGGGTGGGCAAACCCCGAGGTCCCAAGGCCCACAACGGGACCATCCGCACCGAGCGGCCCGACCGAATGTGGGGCACGGACATGACGACGACGGTGACCACCGAGGAGGGGATGGCCTCGGTGTTCGTGGCGGTGGATCACTGCTCGGTGGACTGCGTGGGGATCCATGCGGCCAAGAGCGGCAACCGCTTCGAGGCCCTGGAGCCGATCCGGCAGGGGGTCGCCGAGCGCTTCGCCGGCTTGGAGGCGGACGTCGCCGAGGGGCTTAAAGTTCGTCACGACCACGGCCCCGCCTATCTGTCCGATGACTTTCAGCGGGAGATCGCCTACCTGGGCATGACCAGTTCGCCCAGCTTCGTGCGGGCGCCCGAGGGAAATGGCTACTGTGAGTGGTTCATCCGCATCTTGAAGGAGAATCTCCTGTGGGTGCGCTCTTTCGCCACCGTAGAGGAACTGCGGTGGGCGCTGCTTGAGTTCAAGAACCTGTACAACCATCATTGGATTCTTGAGGGCTACGGCTACCGAACGCCGGCCCAGGCAAGGCAGGAAAAACTCGCTCAAGTTGCGGAGGCCGCATGAGGTCGAATACCCTCACCCGAGTGTCCAATAACCCAGGGGCGGTCCACTTCTATGCCGTCTCCGCAAGCAAGCCGCAATCTGTGGAGAATGTACCAAGCCGTTGTCTGCGTGACATCAAGCTCCTTGCTCAACTGCAAACTGCTCACGCCCTTGCGGGCCGTCATGAGCATATAGGCGGCCATGATCCATTTGCGCGGGGAAACCTTGGAATACTCAAGAGGGGTGTTCGTGAATGCCGTGAAGTATTTTCGGCAATCTCCGCACCAATAACGGCCTGGATGTTTTTTCTGTTCGGTGATCTTCTTGAAGCCGCCGCAACGGACGCAGACCGGCTTTTTGCCCCAGCGGAGTTCCTCGAAATATATGCGGGCTTTGTGGTCTGTGGAGTATTTCTGATTCAGTTCGAAAATTCCGATGGTCTTTGCGATGCGTTTCATTTTCTCCGTTTCCCCTTTCTACTATATAATATAGGGCTTGACGGAGACTATGTCAACTCTTCTTTTTAAGTTTAGCGTGGTATTTGTCAACTCTCCTATATAAATCCCTTTTTTATCTGGGTGAGTGTTTTCAATTTGTTCGTCGTGTCGGTTTTCTGGATCTTCATGGCCGACCTGTTCACCAACGAGCAGGCGCGGCGGCTGTTCGGGTTCATCGCGGCGGGAGGCAGCGCCGGCGCGGTGGCGGGCTCGGCGCTCACGGCGGCGCTTGTCGTCCGGATTGGGGTCACGAACCTCCTCCTGATTTCCGTCCTGCTCCTCGGGGGCGCTTTGGTCTGCGTCCACCGGTTTCTGCGCTGGGCGCAAAAGGATCGGGAGGCACGCCTGGAGGGTTCTCCTCAGCCGCCGGGGGGAGCCGATAAGCCCGAACCCCCGTGGCCACAGGGGGCGACGATTGGCGGCGGCGTCTGGACGGGCGTGAAACAGGTTTTCCAGTCTCGGTACCTGCTGGGCATCTGTCTCTATATCCTGCTCTACACGACGCTTTCGACGTTTCTCTACTTGGAGCAGGCCCACATCGTCCGGGGCGCCTTCGACGACCCGGTGAAGCGCACCGCCCTTTTCGCGTCCATCAACCTGGGGGTGAACGTCCTGACCATCCTGACGCAGCTTTTTCTGACCGGAAGGATCGTCGCGGCGTTCGGCCTCCCCGTGACGCTCGCCCTGGCGCCCGCGCTGGTCATGCTGGGCTTCGCCGGTCTCGGGTTCTTTCCGGTCTTGGGGGTGTTGGTCGCCTTCCAGGTGGTCCGGCGGGCCGGGAACTTCGCCCTCGCCCGGCCGGCCCGGGAGGTCCTGTTCACGGTTGTGGGACGGGAGGAGAAGTACAAGGCCAAGAACTTCATCGATACGGTGGTCTACCGTGGGGGAGACGCGGTCAGCGGCTGGGTGTTCGCCGGGCTTTCCGGCCTCGGGATGGGCCTGTCGGCGATTGCCTTCCTCGCGGTCCCCATCGCCGCGGGCTGGTTGATGACCGGCGTTTCCCTGGGGCGGAAACAGGACAGGCTCCGCTCGGAGGCGGACCCTCTCGTCGCCGGCGCGGGCGGAGGCTGACGCCGGAGCGGACGATCCGAACCCGGCGGGGCGCCCTTCCGCTTGTGGCGGGGTTGGGATCCAATTATAAGTGAGTCCTTGTTCTCCGGTTCCCATCGAGGTTCGTCCATGGATCTGAAAATCGAGTTGGGAAGTCTCCCGCTCTTCGCCGATTTGACGCCCGATCAAATTGCGTGGCTGTCGGGGCATTGCGAGGAGGTCGCGCTCGCGCCGGGCGAAGCGCTGATTGAGGAGGGGGGGAAGGGAGAGTCCTTCTACGTTCTGCTCGATGGGGAGCTCGAGGTCGCCCGGCAGGCGGCCGGACAAGAGATCCGGCTGGCCACATTGGATACGGCCGGGGACTTCGTCGGCGAGATCTCGCTCCTGAGCGGCAACGCGCCCATCGCCACCGTGCGCGGCAACCGGCCCTCCCGCCTGATCCGGTTCACCGCGGAGGCCTTCCGGGAAATGCTCGGCGTCTGCCCGCCGGTGGTTTTCCAGTTCATCCAGGCGACGGCCCGGCGCCTCAAGTATAACGAGGGGCTCACTCAGCAACAGGAGAAATTGGCCGGTCTGGGGAAAATCTCCGCCGGGCTGGCGCATGATTTGAACAACCCCGCCGCCGCGGCGCTTCGCGCGGCCAAAACGCTCGCCGAGACCCTGGAATCGCTCAAGACGCAGACCGTCGCGCTCGCCCGGACGCCGCTCGACCCGGGGCATCTGGAACGGCTCTCGGCTGTTATCCGGGAGGATTCCGGGGCGCCGGCCGCCTCTTCCCCCCCTCCCTCCTCCCCGGACCCCCTGCGCGAGAGCGAGCTGGAGGACGAAATTTCAGACTGGCTGGATGACCGCGATGTCGCGGACGGCTGGAGGCTGGCGCCGACTTTCGCCCAGGCGGGCCTGTCGGTGGAACGGTTGGAGGGCCTGGCGGAGGGGGCGCCCAGAGAAGCCCTTCCGGCCGCGATTGCCTGGCTGGAGCAGTCGCTCGCCGCCTCCGTGCTGGTGCGGGAGGTCGAAATGGCGGCCGGCGCGAATTCACGAGCTCGTCAGCGCGGTCAAGTCCTATTCCTTTATGGATCAGGGGCCCCGGCAGGAAGTGGACATACACCGGGGGCTCGAGGACACGCTCATCATCCTTGGCCACAAATTGGGAGACGAGAAGGTTCAGGTCGAGCGCGATTACGCTCCGGACCTGTCGCCGATCGAGGCGTACGGGGTCGAGCTCAACCAGGTGTGGACGAACCTGATCGACAACACCATTGACGCCGCCGGTCCGGGCGGCCGGATCCGGTTGCGAACGTCTCAGGAGGCGCGCTCGGTCACCGTCGAGATTGCCGACAACGGTCCGGGGGTTCCCGAGGAGATCCAGCCGAAGATCTTCGAGCCGTTTTTCACGACAAAGGACGTGGGGAAGGGGACCGGCCTCGGTCTGCACATTGTCCACCGGATCGTCTACGAAACCCACAAAGGGGACATCACCCTGGACTCCGGGCCGGGTGAGACGCGGTTCCGGGTTCGCCTGCCGATCTCAATGGATGAGGCGTCGCCTGACCCGGAACCTCATCCTTAGATCCAGTCATCGCCCCGAAAGCAACAGACCCTTCCGATGCGGCGTGAGCCCTTGATATTCGGTGGCATTCCTTGATTTGTCATAAGGGGTTGAGGTGGGACAACCTGCCCGTCTCAGGGATTTCGCCCGGGGGAAATGTCTTTGGACCCGCAAGAAGTCACAAGAAGACTCAGCCGCGATCCTTGCCGCGGACATCGCCGGGTACAGCCGGCTGATGGAGGCGGACGAAGCGGGGACGCTTGAACGGCTCAAGGCCCTCCGCGGTGAGATCATCAATCCCAGGATCACGGAACATCACGGACCGGATCGTCAAGACCACGGGGGACGGAGTCCTGGTCGAGTTCGCGAGCGTGGTGAACGCCGTCCAGTGCGCCGTTGAGGTCCAGCGGGAGATGGCGCGGCGAAACGCCGGCGTGTCGGAAGAGAAGCGGATCGAGTTTCGCGTTGGGATCAATCTGGGAGACATCATCTTCGACGGCGACGACATCTACGGCGAGGGCGTCAACGTCGCCGCGCGTCTCGATGGCCTGGCCGAGCCCGGAAGCATCTGCGTTTCAGGAAGCGTATTCGAGCAGGTCAGAAACAAAGTGGATGCCGGGTTCGAGGACCTTGGCGAGCGGGCGGTCAAGAATTTGAAGGACCCGGTTCACGTCTACCGGATTCTTGCCGAAGTCGCGGTCCCGGCGGCCCCAACGCCTGCCGGGGGGGGGGGGGGCGGACAGGGGCCATCGCTGCCCGACAAGCCCTCCATCGCTGTTCTTCCCTTCGAGAACATGAGCGGCGATTCGGAGCAGGAGTATTTCAGCGACGGGATCACCGAGGACATCATTACGGACCTCTCCAAGGTTTCCGGCCTGTTCGTCATCGCCCGAAACTCAACATTCGTCTACAAGGGCAAGCCCGTGCAGGTGCAGCAGGTGGGCCGGGATCTCGGTGTGCGCTATGTGCTTGAAGGCAGCGTCCGCAAGGCGGGCGACAAGGTGCGGATCACCGCCCAGCTTGTGGAGGCGACAACCGGAAATCACCTGTGGGCGGAGCGGTATGACTGTGAATTGAAAGACATTTTCGCCGTCCAGGACGAGGTTGCGGAGAAGGTGGTGTCGGCCTTGGCGGTGACGTTGAAGGAGGGAGAAGAAGAACGGCTCGGGAGGAAACACACCCCGAACCTGGAAGCCTATGACCTCTTTTTACAGGCCAGAGCGGTGCTTGAGCTCCCTTCCGAAGAGAATGTCTTATATGCGCGGAAACTGTTTGATCAGGCTATCGAGCTCGACGCCAATTTTGCAGGCGGTTCGCAGGCTCGTCTTGGGTGTATTCCGTATGGATTTGGTTGGGATACAGCAAATCCCCCCGTGAGGATGCGAAAAGGGCATTTGAATTGGCGCAGAGGGCCATGGAAGTCGATCCCACATTTGGGTGGTCTCACACGGCGCTGGCAGCCGGCTACTTGGTCAGGCGACAACCCGACCAAGCCGTTTCCGTCGCCGAACGAGCCGTCCAAATACAACCGAGTGACGTCGATGCCCGCGTGTATTTGGGCTATTTTCTGACGTGGGCGGGGAGGCCGGAGAAAAGTATAGAAACGTTACAAAAGGCGATACGTTTAAATCCTCAGGGGCTGGGCGCTCGGCATCCGACTTTTTTGGGCCTTGCCTATTTCACGGCGAGACGGTACGAGGAAGCCATCACAACATTAGAAAAACTTGATGGCGGCTTTTCGCCGTTCCTCGTTTCGTTGGCTGCCATTACGGCGGCCTACACGAAGGTCGGCCGGGAAGAGGAGGCAAAGGCCTCGGCGCAAAGGCTGGTCGAAGTGTTTCCAAATTTCTCTGTAAGCTCCTGGGGGGATGCGCTTCCGTACAAGAACGCCCAGGATTCGAAGCATCTGTTGGACGCCCTGCGCGATGCGGGACTGACGGAGTGAAGCAACGCCGGCTATCGGTGCGCTGACCACAGCCTCCGAGAGGTTCAGGCCATGGAACCAAAGGATGTTGGAGGCTTTATGCTCTCCCGCAGATTGCTCTTGAAGACGCTCGGAGGCCTGGGCGCTTGGGCGGTCATGGGGAAGCCGACGGTCGAAGGTCAGACGGTGGAAATCCTCAAAAAACCCATCCCGCACAGCGGCGAGATGCTGCCGGTCGTCGGTCTCGGCACGTCGAGGACGTTCGACGTGAAGCCCGAGCGGGCCATTGGCTCACCGCTACAGGAGGTGATGCGCCTCTTTGTCGAGCGGGGCGGCGGTCTGGTGGATTCATCCCCGATGTACGGGGAAGCGGAGCGTGTTGTCGGCGCCCTCGCCGCGGAATTGGGGATTCAGAAGTCGCTCTTTCTCGCCACGAAGGTCTGGACGCGCGGCAAACAGGCCGGCATCCGGCAGATGGAAGGGTCCATGCGGCGGATGCGCTCCGAGCGGATCGACCTGATCCAGGTCCACAACCTCTCCGATTGGCGGACCCAACTGGACACGTTGAAGGAATGGAAGAAGTCCGGCCGAATCCGTTACCTGGGCGTGACGCACTACGCGCTGAGCGCCTTCGACGAGATCGCGGAGATCATCAAGAACGATGGGCTGGACTTCATCGAGATCCCGTATTCCATCGATAACCGAAGGGCCGAGGAGCGATTGCTGCCCATCGCCGCGGACCACGGCACTGCGGTGATCGCGCACACCCCCTATGGGCGGGGAAGACTCTTCAGGATGGTGAAAGGGAGACCCCTCCCCCCGTGGGCGGAGGGAGGGGATTTTGATATTCAGAGCTGGGGACAGTTCTTCCTGAAGTACCTGATTTCCCACCCGGCCTGCACGTGCGCCATCCCCGCGACCACCAAGCCGAAACACCTCATGGACAACATGGGAGCGGCATACGGCCGCCTGCCGGATGCCAAGACGCGCCGCCGGATGGCGGAGTACATGGCGCGGCTGTAGGCGTCCGGGCCGAAGAACCCTACCGAAGCTCATCCAGCTCCACGTCATGCAGGATCGGCATGCACGAAGGCGTGGATTCCACCTCGACCAGCGCGCCGCACCCGGGACAGTAGAACTCCCGGTAGACCAGCCAGTCCGGATCAGGCGCGAAGGACCCGTGGATCTCGACCGGGTCGCGCTCGTGGATCAGGCATCCCAGCTTATAGTTCTCGGCCGCCTCGCCGTAGACATGTCCGCATCCCGCGCATACGCACGCACGCCGGCCGCCGGCGTCTTCGACGACGTTCACGTAGAGCGTCAGGGGAAGGAAGACCCCCAGCGGCTCGCGCAGCTCCAGGGGTTGCGGCCCCGCCGCTCCCTCGGCCGCGTGCTCCTCGAAGGCAAGCTGCTCGCGGAACGTCCCGGACCAGGGCGTGGCGAGGATCTGGTCGTAGAGGGCCAGCGTCGGCCCGGGATAATCGCGCTCCTCGCGCCGCTTCACCTGCCGGCCCAGGAACTCCGGGCCCGGAACGCCCGTCCGGAGCCTCCCAGCCTTTCGCTCCGCCCGAAGCGCCCGCGTCTTGTCCGCCTCGATGGAGGTCTCCTCCCCCGACGAAAGGACGACGCCGTAAGCCTCCCGGGCCGCGTCGGGCGTCGTCAGGGCGTTCCCCATGTCCCGCAGGACGTCTTCCGGATCGCGATCCAGCGGATCGCCGAGGCCGCCCCCGCCGTTGTAGATGGTGGCGATCAGGTCGCCTTCTTTGATGGGCAGGTATTTCGACCCGCAGTAGAGGTCCTCCAGCCGCCCGTGCGGGTAGTTCAGGAGCTCGACCACGTCGTGCGGGATAACCTCCGGCGACGCGTTCAGGACATCGGCGTCGTGAACCTTGAGGAAGCGCGACGCCGAGGGGGGATAGCCGCCGAACATCCCCTGGATGGGCGTCACATACCGGCCCTGGGCCATGTTCCCGATCGTCAGGGATTGAGTGTCGTGGATGGTGAGGACCGCGCTGACGCCGTTTCCCCCCCGGCGCATGCCGAAGCCGCCGGAGTCGGGCAGATGCCGGCGGCCCAGCTGGATCAGCGGCCCGATGGCCTCCGTCCCCTCCACGTCGATGCAGAAGATCCAGGGGTTCACCTGGTGGACGCCGCTGTCGGCCCCGTCCCTGTCGAACCGGGCCCCGCCCCCCGTGCAGACGCAATCCATCACGTACTTTCCGCACCGCCGGTCGAACTGATCGAGCCCGCCGTACAGGAGCTGGTTCACCGGGGGCGAGGAGACCAGGATGTCCTCGCGCCGGTCCACGATGTACGCCGCGCGGGACAGGGCCACGCTGATCGCCGAGGCGGCGTGCAGGCCGACTCCGACGGTCCCGTAATGAACGGCCGCGGTCTCGTCGCAGTTTAGGATGGACCCGTAGGGGATGTCCGTCCGGTAGATCCGGACCACGCCCCCGTTCCACCGGGTCTTGTAGAAGAGGTGGCTCAGCGTGAGACAGAAGACGTTTCCCTCCAGGCAGGGCAGGGGGCAGTTGTACGAGCCGGCGGCCTGGGGAGAGACGACCGGCGCCCGGAGGGTCAGGCTCCCGTCGCCGCCGATCTCGAGCTCGGTCTCCATGACCCGCAGTCCCGGCCGCTCAGGCAGCTCGGAGTCGGAAAACACCCGCGCCCGGTACTTCCCGGGCCTGCGCGTCTTGACGGCCTCGCGCGACTGGGCCTCGGAGTCGTCGATGAGCTTCCGGGAGGCCTCCATGAAAAAATCGAGACCCACATCGTCGATCAGCTGGGTCAGGTTGCGGCGGGTGCGCTCATTGGCGGCGATCTTGGCCTTGGTGTCGATCTCGATGGGCCTCGGGTCCCGGACGACGCGGGCCATCATCTCCATCAGGTCCCGGCGGACCCGCCCCCGCTCGACGAGCTTCACGGGGGTGAGGAGGAGCCCTTCGTGGTAGCAGTCGGTGGCGATCATCGGGTGCCCGCCCGGCTCGGTGGCGCCGATCTCGGGGACGTGGCTGTAATTGCCCACCCAGCCGACGAGCTCGCCCCCGTAAAAGAACGGCGCGACCACGGCCATGTCCATCCGGTGCATCGAGGCGACCATGGCGTCGTTGCAGATGAACTGGTCCCCGTCCTCGAACCCCACGTCCTCGCCCATGCGGTTTTCGAGCATGAAGCGGATCACCCGCGCAACGGTGTTGAGGTGGAGGAGGAGGCCGGGGGAGAGGAGGACCAGCTCCCCGTCCGGCAGGAAGACGCCCTCGGCCGTCTCTCCCGACTCGCGGCTGATGGCCGACGCCGAGAGGTGCCGGATGACGTCCCGCGATTCGCACAGCAGGTTGAACAGGCGGTTGTAGAAGACCTCGTACGTGAAGGGGTCCAGCTCCCGCGCGGTCCGCGTCATGGCTGGTCTCCTCGGGTCCGGGGTTCCAGAATGAAGTTCCGGTAGGGGTCCACGGCAATCCGGTGGGTGTCTGGGACGACGACCGTCGTGTCGTTCCCCTCGATGATCGCCGGACCCGGAATCTCGTGGCCGTGAGACAATCTGTCGGCGGCGTAGATGTCCGTTTCCAGCCCACCCGAGGGAAACAACACGTTTCGCTTTCCCTTGAGCGCAGCCTTGGGGTCGGTCCCGTCGCGGGGCTGAGGCGCCAGGACCGGCTTGGCGACAGGCGGGGCGGCGGCTTCCACGGTGACGGTGATGATCTCCGCGCCCCCTCGGGGGTATTGCGTCCCGGGGTGAAAGAGCCGGACGTATTCATCTTCGAAAGCGCGGAGGATCGCCTGAAGATCGGCCGCTTCCCGAATCCGCCCGATGGGGGAAGGGCAGGTGGTTTCGTTGAGCTGGCCGCCGTAGCGCATCTCGAGGAAATAACGGATTTCCAGTTCGTCGCCGGTGAAGCCCTCCCGGGCCATGTCCTCCCGGGCGCGGTCTTCCAGACGCTCCATCGCCCTGTTGAAGCGCTCCAGGGTCGCCGGGGGGATCCCGTCGAGTGAGCGCACGTCGAAGCGCTGGCGGGTCACGTCGTACGGCAGGTCCGGCATGACCAGGTAGGGCGAGGCCTCGAACCGCCGGGTCACGTCCGCCGTCGAGGCCCCGAAGGCGGAAAACGTCGAGGCGAAGGGCGGGATGACCACCCGCTTGACGCCCAGGCCGTCCGTGTATCCGGCGCAATGGGTCGGTCCGGCCCCGCCGAAGGCGAACAGGACGGTCTCCCTCGGGTCTACGCCCTTCCAGCTCAGAAAGGCCCGGATGGCGCTCTGCATGATCCCGTCGATGCTCCGGACGATCCCCAGGGCCGCCTCCTCGGCCGAGATCCCCAAGGGCCGGGTGATCTTTTCCTCGATGGCGGCGCGGGCCTTCTCCCGGTTCAGGGGCATCTCGCCGTCGAGGAAGAAGTCCGGGTCGATGCGGCCCAGGACCAGGTCGGCGTCCGTGACGGTGGGCGCTTCCCCCCCCTGGTCGTAGCAGACGGGCCCGGGAACCGCCCCGGCGCTGCGGGGGCCGATCCGCAGGCCGGCGGTGGTGGGATCGACGCTCGCGATCGTCCCGCCTCCCGCGCCGATGGCCTCGATGCCCAGCATCGGGTTGGCCAGGGTGAAGCGGGCGACGACGGGGGTCTTGATGTATTCCCAGCCGGTCGGCTTGGAGAGGCTGAGGTCGAAGCTGGTCCCGCCCATGTCCGTCCCCACGGCGTAGGCCTCGCCGTAGAGGCGCTTCAGGTGCTCGACGCCCAGGAGACCGCCCACCGGTCCCGAGTGGAGCGTGGTGATGGGCCGCACGACATCGGAGCGGGAAAGCCCCCCCGAGGCCTGCATCACGAGCAGGTCTTTGGTGTATCCGTGTTGGGCCAGCCGCTCGCCGATGGTGGAGAAAAGCTTCTGGACGGGCCGGCCGATGAAGAGGTCGATGATCGTCGACATGAAACGGGGATACTCGCGAATGACCGGCGCGACCTCCGCCGAGATGGAGACGGGCAGGCCGGGGGCCGCCTCACGGATGATCTCCCGGGCGCGCCGCTCGTGGGCGTCGTTCAGGAAGGACCAGAGGAAACAGACGGCGACGCCCTCGACTCCGTCGGCGAGAAGCGCCTCGATGGCCTCGCGGACTTCCGCCTCGGCCAGGGGGATCGCCGCGCGCCCTTTGCTGTCCACCCGCTCGGTTACGCCCCGGATGCGCTTGCGGGGAATGAGGGGGAGAGGCTTGTCCGTCCCGGCGATGTGGAGGGTCTCCTGAAGGGGGCGGCCGGCCCACCTTCCCTCCATCCGCATGATGAGGGTGGTGTCCTCGACGCCCCGCGTGCAGATGAGGCCCAGGCGGGGCCCGCCGACCCGGGTGATCAGGGCGTTCGTCCCGGCGGTCGTGCCGAACCCGAGAATCCGGGTCTTGGAGAGAAGGTCCCGGACGCCGGTGTCCAGCTTGCGGGCGGCGTCCTCGATGCAGCCGAAGAAGCATTGCACCAGGTCGTCCGGCGTCGTGGCCGACTTGCCGCTGACGAAGCGGCCTCCCGGATCGACGACCACGGCGTCGGAGAACGTGCCGCCCGTATCGAGGTAGATGATGAACCCTTCGCTCGCGTTGTTCGTCACGGCCGGTCACCCCTGTTGAGCGCGTCTTGGCCCTTTGCCCGCTCCCGATCCCAGCAGCCTTCCGTCAGGTCGGTCTTTTCCCGGCGCAGGACGTACTTTTCCACCTTCTGGGTCGGGGTTTTGGGGAGGCTTTCCCGGAATTCGATATATCGCGGAACCTTGAATTTGGCCAGGCGGGCTTCGCACCATTCCACGATGGACGCCGGCTTCAAATCCGCGCCCTCGGCCGGGACGATGCAGGCCTTGACCTCGTCTTCGCCCAGCTCGGACGGAACCGGGATGACGGCGGCTTCGGTCACGTCGGGATGCGAGAAGAGGACGAGCTCCACCTCGGCCGAGGAGATGTTCTCCCCGCGCCTGCGGATGACGTCCTTCTTCCTGTCGACAAAATAGTAGTAGCCGTCCTCGTCCCGGTAGGCGTTGTCCCCGGTGTGGAACCAGCCGCCCTTCATGGCCTCGGCCGTGCGATCCGGGTCCTTGTAATAGCCCAGCGTGAGAAGCGGGCTCCGCACCGCGACTTCGCCAACGGTCCCGACCGGAACGGTCCCAACCGGCGCCTCCCGGCTGTCGCCGTCCACCAGCTTCATCTCCGTCAGGGGAATGGAAGGATCCGGAAAGACGGCCGGCGTCCCCATGCTGCCGATCTTCCGGACTCCGTCATGGGGGTTCTGGCAGATGTTCGGACACTCGGTCATCCCGTAGCCGTCGATGGGCAGGATGCCGAAGCGTTTCTCGAATGCCTCCGCCAGGTCCTCCCGGAGCGGGCCGATGAACACCATCTTCAAGGAGTGGTCCCGATCCCGGTTCGAGGGCGGCCGCTTGGCCAGGAGGTGGCCGGCGGCGACGGGACAGTTGAATTTTGTTGCTTTGTGGCGCCGGGCGTCGTCCCAGAAACGGCTCAGACTGAACCGGGGGAGGAGGGCCAGCGTGGCCTCGGCCAGCAGGGTCCCCATGGCCGAGTAGATCTGGGCGTTGATGTGAAACAAAGGCATGAAGGCCAAAACGGTGTCCGTGGAATTCAGGTCCATCCGCCGGGTGAACGCCCAACCGGCCAGGACATACGTCCTGTGGCTGTGCATCGCGCCTTTCGGCCGGCCCGTCGTCCCGGAGGTGTAGATGATGGAAAGAAGGTCGGTCTCGGAGATTTTCACCCCGGGGGCGTCCTCCCCCGCTTCATCCAGGAGGTCGGCGTAAGGGAGGAAGCGGCCATCCCCGGCCGTGTCGAGGCCGAGCCATCGGCGGACCGAGGGGCATTCGGACTGGACGCCCGCCAAGACCTCCGCGAATGAGGACTCGGTGAAGACCGCCGCCGCCTCGGAGTGGTTGATGACGTAAGCGGCTTCCTGTCCTTTAAAGGCGGTGTTGACGGGGACCAGGACCCCGCCGATTTTCGCCAGGCCGAACCAAAGGTAGAGGAACTCCGGACGGTTGCCCAGCATCAGGCATACCCGGTCTCCCTTTTTCACCCCCATGTCTGTAAGGACGTTCGCCGCCTGGTTCGATTTCCGATCGAAATCCTCGTACGTGAGCGTTTCATCGGAGAACCGCAGGAAGACCTTGTCGGCGTTCCGCCGCGTCCGCTGTTCGAGAATCTCAGGGAGGGTGAGGGGGAAGTCCATTCCTGCTTTTCCCTTGATCGTTTATTTTGGTCAGGTTAAAAGTGGAAAAACGACTGAAGTCTATCATCCCGCATTTTCCATATCAAACGGCGCGGATGACGAGGGTGTTTTAGTCAAGGTCGGGTCCGGGTCCGGCATTGAGGCTGGTTTTTCCGTTCCTGGTTCCGTTTTCATGTATGGCCGCGCGGCTTCGAACGGCCCGACGACGGCGCCGATTGAGGCGGCGCGGCGGATTTCACGCCAACTGGTCAGGGAGTTTCCGCCATGCCGAAAACCGAGCGAGAATTCTTTCCGGTGGAGGAGTTGGAATGGACGCCCGTCGAGGGCTCCCCGCCGGGCCACAACCAAAAGATCCTGAGCGAGGAGCCGGAGAAGATGTTCATCACCCGCCTGCTCAAGGCGGACCCCGGGGCCGCGAGCACCGAGACGTTCGTCCACGATTTCTGGGAAGAGGTGTACATCCTCGAAGGCAGCCAGTGGGACGGCGACCGGCATCTCAAGAAAGGAATGTACGCCTGCCGGCCTCCGGGGATGAAGCACGGCCCCTACCGGACGGAGGAGGGGTGCGTCACGCTTGAGATTCGCTACGTGCGTTAGCGCCCGATGAGCTCAACTGGATACGGGAAGCGTCCGGGAGATCGCCGCTCACGGAGGAAAGGAGGCGAGGGACGTGCGACGGGCGCGGAGCGAAGTCATTGAGGCCGGTCGATGTCTTCCAATTCGCGAATGCTCAAAAAAATGGAATAGAGGGTTTGTTCGCTTTCGCCGGACAGGTTGAACTTTTCCTTTTGGATGAGCTCGCTGAGGGAGGTCCCCCCTCCCCCTTGAGCGGCGCAGCCTGTCAGCGCGGCCATAAAGCCCACGGTCCCCGCGAGGAGGAGGAAGCGAAGATTCCGAATCATAGCCTTGTCTTTCCTCCGAAAATTCGGACGCACCTTCCACCGGGAAAAGCAAGGTGACGGGTCCATCCTGCCATGGGATGGATTACAACGAATTGAGCCTGCGGACCACCTTGTTCATCATCCGGTTGAGGCCCAGTTGCAGAATCCGTCCGCCGGTCTCATTGATGACTTTGACGCTTTCCGAGCTCCCGATGGACCCCCAAGGAGTCTGGATGCGTCCGCCGGAGGCCTTGAACTTCTTTCGGTAAGTGGATGTCGTGGCGGCGAGGATCTCGCGGGTTCTCACGTCGATGAATCGCCCGGCGGATTGAACGGTGTAGGTGATGGATTCGGAGCTTCCCCCGACGCCGATGCCGCGGAATGAAATCCCCTTGGAGCTCTTTCCCTTCACGATGTTGAAATCGGTGACGGAGCCCAGGAAGACGAAATCCGTGCCGAGGTGTTGTCCGGCCTCGACCGCGGTTTTGCTGCTCACCATATCCGAGAGGCCGAAGCGAAGCTCGCCCATCACCCGCTTCATGCCGGGGGTTGTGGCGCCCTCGACCGTTCGAAACCCCGCCTCCTGAAGCATTTCGAGCAAGTAATCCGAAGAGGCGTTGCCGAGGAATCGGTATTGGGAGAGGGCCTTGCTGATGAAGGGGAAGACCGCGACCTTTTTTCCTCTGAATTTTGCCGAGACTCTCTGGATTCACATCGTGGGCGTGTCGGCCGCTTCGAAGCTGCTCGAACCGGGTCCGGCCGAGCCCGGCCCGGTTTGCTGTGCACAGCCCGCGGCGAGCAACGTCGCCGTCCCCAAAACGCATAGGAAGTGGATGGGCACCCTGCGGCTCATTGTGGTGCCTCCCCGTTTGAAGACGGCAAAAGAAAATCCAGGATTCGGAATTCGGTTTTATCGTTTCGGCGGGCAACCCCCGCCGCCATTCAATTTATATCGTCGTGACAAATCATGAAGATGTCAATGAAAACGCCCGGATATGTCTTTTCTCAACCCCCGATGGAGCGCCGCGAACGCGGAATTTAGGGGGCTTTTCTTGATTCGATTCCTGATCGCCGATATATTCAACTCGAAAGCCTGTTGGGAGTGGAAAAACGGCCATGATGGAATCGACAATCAGCGCGAATGGCAAACCTCCGGCCGCCTCCCGGGCGGAGGATACCGCCCATTTTCAAGGAATTGCGGGATCGAGCGCCCGGATGCGCGCCGGTTGGATGAGCGAATCCCCCGATGAATAAAGTCACGCTTGCCTCGCTGGCCCGGAATTTCGGATGGGGGATGGAAGATGAAGACGCCGTGCATTCGGCGGAAGCCGTCCTGCGGGCCGGCGGCCGCGTCGGGTTTTGCACGGAGTATGGGGCGCGGGGGGATCTCCTGTCGGGCGCCACGGGCCGGGTCGATGTGGTGGAGGATATTCAAGGTCTGAAACGGGGGGGGGGGAACTGGGAGGCCGCGTTTCTCGTTACGCATAGACTCGTCGATGAGGACCTGAAACACCTTGGTTTCCCCGTCGCCGTGATTCGCCCGAAGAATCTGACCCTCGGTTTTGAGTCGGAGGGGGAAGGGGGGGGCGGGGGCGAGATTTCCGCGGATGAGGTGGAACGGGCCGTTTCTCAGGTGCTTCGCCAGTCCGGATTGGCATCGGGATCGGCGGCCGGGCTGGCCGCGCCGGAAGCGGACGCGGGGAAGGACGCCCTGGCGGCTTTTGCCGAAAATTCTCGCCTCCCTTTCGAGTGGATTGCGCCGGAACGGCTTCAAGCCGTCTCCGATCCGCCGAACGCGGGCGGTGTCGAATGCGCCTCGGAGGCGGCGGCCATTCTGGCCTCCGGGGGGGAGTCCCGCCGGAATTCACTGATTGTCCCCGAGAGCCGGGTGGGACGGATCGCCTTGGCCGTTGGATTGATTCCACCTCGCGCTCGCGAGGCGTAGGCGCTGTCCCATTGATCTTCCCGGGCTTGCCGCGCGGAACCCGGCGCGTCCGGAGGTGATTGAACCCGGAGGCGGAATGTAAGAGAATCCCGTGACCTCGGGCCGCTTACGTTCAACGGGGCCCGGCTGGTTTTACGACTTGGAAGGGGTCGGCCATGCCAGAGGACAAAGAGAGGCTGGAGCGGGCGCATGAGGTTCCGGGAAAGGCGGTCCGCGAGATCGTAGTTCCCGCCCGGGAATATTGCGACCTCACCTTGAAGAAAGGTCAATGTGTCCGGGTGATCGACCTGGAGGGCGTGCAGGTGCTCGACTACGCCTCGTTCAGTCTGGCGGACCCCTTCGAGGAAAAGCTGTCGGTCGTTTGGAGCAACTTCATCAACAAGACGTGGAAGCCCACCAAAGGCCACATCCTCTACACCAACCACTGCAACCCCATGTACACGATTGTCGAGGACACCGTGGGGGTCCATTTCATGGGCGGGGGATACTGTTGCGAGGAAGCCAATTTTAACCGCTACGGCGTCCGGGGGACCCGAAGCTGCGCCGAGAATCTGGAAAACGCCCTGAAGCCCCACGGCTTCACGCGCGGGCGCATCGACGACGGGGCCGCGTTCACCTTTTTTCTGAATGTCTCTTACGACCCCGACGGGACGTTCGAGATCCGGCCGACGCCGACCCGCCCGGGCGACTACGCGGACCTGCGGGCGGAGATGGACGTGCTCGCGGGCATCTCCAACTGTCCGCAGGAAAATAATCCGGGAACCGGTTATCATCCGAGTCCCATGAAGATGATCGTTTATGATCCGTGAGCCGGGAGGGAGTCGTTCGGATTCATTCCGACGCGGCGCCGGGTTGTGGAATCAAGGCCTGAGAGGAATCCAATGGCAAAGAAAGCGGGTCCAGCCGTGAAGCGGGGAAAAACGGCCAAGGGGTCGATCCGGCAGAGAATCGCCAAGGCCGTCAGCAAGGCCCGGGTCGGAGAGATCACCGAGCAGCTCACCGACATCCCCAGCCCGACGGGCGGCGAAGCGAAAATCTCCGATTTCCTGGCCAAAGAGTTCGAGCGCATCGGCCTGGAGGTGAGTGTCCAGGAAGTCGAGGCGGGACGCAACAACGTCACCGCGCGTCTGCGCGGCAAGGGCCGGGGCCGGGGCCGGGGCCGCAATCTGATGTTCAACGCCCATTTCGACACCTCGGCCACCGACGCCGACAGGATTCCGGGCCAGCAATCCAGGGCGGTCCGGCAGGGGGATTGGATTTACGGCCTGGGGGCCTCCAACATGAAGAACGCCTTCGCCGGCTACATCGGCGCCGTCGAGGCCCTGATGGAGACGGGGGCGGAGCTGAGCGGAGACATCCTGATCACGGGGGTCGTGGGGGAGATTGAAAAGGCCCCGGTCAGCCATTACCAGGGCATCGGTTACCGGGGCGGGGGCAGCGGCGCCCGGTTTCTGATGGCCCACGGCTGCGTGGCGGACCTGGCCATCATCGGCGAGCCGACCGGCATGCGGATTCAAATGGGCAACACCGGTTACATCTTCGCGAAAATCATGACCGAAGGCGTCGGCCAGCACACCTTCAGCAAGGACAAGGGCGTGGACGCCATCGAGAAGATGGTCAAGATCCGTGAGGGCCTGAAGGGTTGGGAGGCCGAATACCGGGCCGGACATCCGCATCCCTTCATGCTGGTCTCCGTCGGCATCGGCGCGATCGAGGGGGGCTCCCTTATAAACCCTCCTTCTGCCCGGCGCCCTCCTGCACGCTGTACGTTCACATCACCACCCTGCCGGGGGTGACGCCGGTGGATGTCCGGAACGACCTGCTGGGTTATCTGGACCGGTTGGAGAAGAAGGACCCCGAGCTGCACGCCGAGGTCGATTTCTACATGGTGAGCAACGGGTACGAGACCTCGCCCGATCACGAGCTGGTCAAGACGATGCACGGGATCCATAAAGAGGTGTTCGGCAAGGAGCCTCTTTATCCGGAGCCGGCGCGCTATTCCGTCTCGAGCGACGGGGGCCGATCTCCGAATACGGTTGTACGAGCATCACGTACGGGGCCGGGGGGGTCACCCCCGCGGGCGTATACTCCATGTACGACGGCGCCAAAGGGGAGTGCCTGAACGTCGCCAACCTGGCCAAAGTCACGAAGGGGTACGCCCTGGCGGCGTACGATCTTTGCGGATAGGTTCTCCCGCGCCGGCGGTCGGCGGCTCGGGATAAAGACAATCTGAGAGGATTCAACGGGTGAGCGCGAATGTTTGAAGACGGATTGGATCGGCAATATCTGAAGAGCGTTTTCGAGAAGACCCAGGTCATCCGGAAGCCGCTCTCCGGGATCATCTCCGGGTATCACACCCTGCCGTATATCCTCGCCGGGCCGGAGGCCGGCGGGAGCGAGCGGTCCGTCGAAGTCCGGGGGAAGATCCGCGTCTCCCCCCGGATGGTGATCTCGCCCGGCGGATCGAAACAGACTTACGGAGAGGTGTTCGAGGAAAACGAGGTCATGGACCGGATGCTGGTCGGGCGGATATTCAGCTTCCTGTATTCATCCCGGCCGCAAATCCAGTTGGAGAACGACGACCTGAAGATCCAGAAGGTGAACACCGACCCCAAGTCGCACCTCGACCGCGCCCTGGACGAATTGATGCGGATGGAGGTCATCGACACCGGGGTGATCCTCTCGCCCGACGCCAAGTTCTACCCGGTCTCGCTGGAGCGCTACATCCACGAAATCCTCGATGAGGAGCTCGGCGCTTGAGCCCGGCCCGCGCGACTCGGCCGGTGCCCGTGTAGAGTCTCGTAAATGGTTTTGCAGATCGTGCCTGAATCTTCCCATTCCGGCCGGGCAGGATGCCCGGCCTGCCGAACGGTGTAAATCCGGTGTATTCAGAACAGGTAGGGCGGGCATCTTGCCCGCCTTCTCTCCCATCATCGTCGGGTCCCGAAAACCTCCTTGATGCAAATTGTGCGTCGGTGAGTGCAACTCCTGTTAAAATTCCAGAATTCTAAATCCAGAATAATTCTATGGGGTGACTCCGCCGGATGGAGTACGTCACACTTGGAAAAACAGGACTCCGCGTGAGTGTCGCCGGTCTCGGCTGCGGCGGCAACAGCCGTTTGGGGCTGGCGAAAGGGAAGACGGAGGCGGAAGCCGTCGCGCTTGTGCGGCAGGCGTTGGATATGGGCGTGAATCTGCTGGACACCGCGCCGGTCTACGGCACGGAAGCCATCGTCGGCAAAGCGATCAAGGCGGTGCGCCGTGACGACGTTGTGGTCGCCACCAAAGCATTGATCCCGCGCGCGGACATCCCTTCTCGGCCCGCCCGGGTGGTCGAGAGCCTCGATAGCTCACTGCGCCAACTCGACATCGACTTCATTGACATATTTCAACTGCACGGTGTGTCCCCTTCGGCTTATGATCACGCGTTGCGCGAGATTGCGCCGGTCTTGCTGAGGGAAAAGGAGAAGGGGAAATTCCGCCACCTGGGGATCACCGAGACGTCGCCCCATGACCATGAGCAGCGAATGCTCCAGCGCGCCGTGCATGATGAGGTCTGGGAGGTGATTATGCTCGGGTTCAACATGATGCACCAGATCGCCCGCGCCGAGGTCTTTCCCCACACGATTGAAAATGAGATCGGCACCCTCGTAATGTTCGTCGTTCGGAATATCTTCAGCCGGCCCGGACACCTCAGCGCCACGGTGCGGCAGCTGGTCGGGGCTGGAAAGATACCCGCTTTGAGCCGAACGTCCCGGAACCCGCCATACTTCTCGCCCAGCGGGTATGGAAGTGGTCTCCTAACAATTAGGGATGAGAAATCGTTCCTCTGGCATTTAGAGTTTTGAAAGAGATCTTTCCGGTTTCCCCATAGAGCTTAACCCGCCACTTCCCGGCTGAGTCGTATGCTTCGATACGGCCCTTTGACCCATCGAGCCTAACCCGCTGCTTCCCGGCTGAGTCGTATGCTTCGATACGGCCCTTTCCCCCATAGAGCCTAACCCGCTGCTCTCCAGCTGAGTCATATGCTCTGACAGTGCCATCTTGCCCACGGAGCCTAAGCCGCGTCTTTCCAGCTGAGTCGTATGCGTGATTATGCCCTTGACGCAGTAAGACACAAGATATGGTGGTCCCTCGAAAATTGAATCCGACCCACTACATGTGGTATATGGAACTTCAAAGGGTGGAAGCCCCGAGGGAACCCCGGGGCGTTGCTACAAGAGAGGACCTCACAGACCCTCCTTGTAGCAAATCCCCAAGCCCGTGTCAACCTCGATTTTCTGGGGGTCTGCCCATGCGTACTATCGGCGGTTGCATACTTACAACTGCCCTCATCGCATCTTCCGCCGTCATGGCTGGAGAATCCAACAAGGCCTGTTTTATCGGAAAAGGTGCGGTGTACAGCCCCGCTTATGTGGATTTGGAACGAAGAAAACTCATACTTCGCATGTTGGACGATCGCGATTTGGTAGCTTTGTATAAACTTGGATACCGAAACGCAAAGGAGAAATGGCGTATTTTCATGGTGAGTGAGCATCCAAAAGGATTCCAATACCTGAAGAGCATCCCTGGCTCTACGACTTTCCGTTTTGAAGGGGAATTCAAGGTTTTTGAGACGTTGTGCGAGTTCATCTCGTGCAAATAAGTGGAAAATAAGATTTACAAGTGCAGCGCCAGGGGATCCCGCCCCTGGCGCTGCGGTTCCATCACCACCCAACCTTGAAGGAGGACTGGGGCAATGGAAGCAAAATGCGAAGGATTTGACGTTTTTGAATGGTTCATCTCCGAAGCAGCCTCTAGGGTTATTGATCTTCTCTTCTATGCGGGTTTCTACTTGATGGGGATAAGGAATAAGAAACCGCCGAAGAAACGCATCCCACTCGAAATTCGGGGCTCTTACGTCGGGCCACCAGCCATCATCAATGGGAGGATATGTGGTTCCACGGGTCCCTAAAAGTGACCCCCTCCTGTTGGATAACCACAACATGTAGTGTCTCAAAATCGCACCTATATCTTGTGTCTTACTGCGTCAAAGGCATAATCACGAATCAACCGGCCATGAGCCGCCTTTTCCCAGTGTCTCAAAATCGCACCTATATCTTGTGTCTTACTGCGTCAAAGGCATAATCACGAATCATTCCCCCAGGGATAATTCCGGCCATTCACCCCACGAGCCGCCTTTTCCCATTCGGCCTCTGTCGGCAACCCCTTCCCTGCCCATCTGCAATAAGACCGCGCATCTTTCCAGCTCACCTGGACCACGGGGTGACGGAGGCGGTTTCGATAGCTGCTGTCGCCACCGGTCGGGGATTTCCAGCTCGCGTCGGACTTCTGCTCCCATTTCTTCTTTGAGACATCCCATATCCAGCCGCCACCGCCGGAAGAGGATCGTCAGAAACTGACCGATCTCTTCGGCCACCTCCTCGGCGTGGGATTGGAAGTTCCCGGTTGGGGGTAAGCCGGATTTCTCACCAACACGATGGTCTCGTGCTCCGCTTCGGACTTGGCAATGAAGGGCGTGGACCTAAATACAGTCGAGAAGTCGCGGGGTCACGAGACGACGCGGATGGAGGGTCGTTGGCGAGCCCATTGAAAGGATAGCCTGCCCACGTAGCTCAGGTGGATAGAGCACAGGATTCCTAATCCTGGGGTCGCACGTTCGAGTCGTGCCGTGGGCGCCAATAAAATCAAAGGGTTATCCGCTCGGTGTGGGTGGTCTTCCCTTTCTTGCGAGCGGACGCGCCTTGTCCGCGGGGGTTCATGATGGTTTCAGACGAGCTTTCTCCCCATTTCTCCGGCCATTTCGTTGCCTTGATTCTGGATAACGAGGTGACCGTCGGGGAATTTGTCACGGCCCCGCCATTGCCTTGGATTCGGTTGGTTGATCGAGCGGGCGCTTACCGGATTGGCGACGGATATCCATCCGCGCTCACCGCCGAAACGGCAAGCCGGGAAGGGTTGAACTGGGATCAGGTCCGCCCGGCCGGGATCATCGGGGCGTTGAGCGACCCGGGCGGCGGCATCGATTTTGTCGCGTTCGGAAACAACGCGGGCCAGGGCCTGCCGCTTGCCCAAAGCCTCCCGGCGGAATGGAGAGGCGCCCGGGCGGGGATCATCTTCGCGAGCGGTCTACCGGAGCAGGAAGTCTACGAGGCCGCGGGGTACCGGACATTCTGCCGGCGGGGTGATTTGTTGTCTCATCTGACTCCGCTCGCCGAGGCGTCCGGAAAGCCTCTCGCCCTTGCGTTCATCAACACGATCCAGCACAACGATTCCAACTTCCACGTTCCGTGGACTCCGCGTCCCGCCTGACCCGTGATTCTTATCGAAAACTGCGCTCGACCGGGATGGCCGGATGAAATCGGTTGTTTCCGGAGGCGGGATCGCCGTCCGTTCAGGATGACGGCCCCCATATCCTCCGGAAGCCGCGCCGCATTCTCTCCCCCGAGGCCTCGGCCTCTCCGATGATGTCCTCCTCGGAGGTCGTCACCAATTCTCCGTCCCTCAGGACAAACCGCCCGTCCACCAGGACCGTCTCCACGTCGGTGCTCTTCGCGCTGTAGACAAGCTGGGCTTCGAGGTCGTGAAGGGGCGTCGTGTGGGCCCGGCCCGAAGGGCGGACGATGATCAAGTCGGCCCGCTTTCCCGCCTCGATGGAGCCGATTTCATCCCCGAGCCCGAGGCACTCGGCCCCGCCCTGCGTCGCCATCCGCAGGGTCTCCCGGGCGTGGAGCCGTGTGGGGTCCAGGTGATGGGCCTTCTGAAGCAGGGAGCCGAACTTCATCGTCTCGAAGAAGTCCAGCGAGTTGTTGCTGGCGGCCCCATCGGTCCCCAGGCCGACCCGGACGCCCGCGGCCGTCAGACCGCCGACCGGCGCGACGCCGTCTCCAAGGTACATGTTGGCCACCGGGTTATAGGCCGCGGAGACCCCCCGCGAGGCCAAAAGATCGATCTCCCCGGGTGAGACGTGGATGACGTGGGCGGCCAGGACTTCTGGGCCGAGAACGCCGATCTCTTCCAGATAGTCAACGACGCCGGCGTGGCCGTAGCGCCGCCGGACGTCTTCCAGGACGTGAACCGTCTCGGAGACGTGGACGGTCATCTTGATGCCCGTCTCTCGGGCGAATTCCGAGCAGGCCTGAAGGGACTCCGTGGTGACGTTATAGCCCGGGGAGTTGGGGCCGATGAACACCCCCACCTCCTTCCGCGCCACCGGCGCCTTGAGGTCGGCCAGAAGCTCCCGGCATTCTTCAATGACGTCCCCGGCTTTTTCCAGCCCCTCGGCGGGACAGAGGTCGCCCATATCCATCATCCCGCGGGAGAAGAACCCCCGAATTCCCACGCGGCGGTAGGCGTCGAGGATGGCCCGCCCCAGCCCTGGCCGGGGGTTCATGAAGTGGTGGTCGACGAATGTCGTCACGCCGCTCCGGACAAGCTCCAAGCAGCCCAGGGCCGCGGCGGCGCGGCAGTCCTCTTCGGTCAGGAACGAGACAGCCGAATACGTGCGCTTCAGCCAGTCGTAGAGCGGAAGTCCGGTGAACGTCCCCCGGAGGACCGACAGGAACAGGTGGGTGTGGCAGTTGACGAAACCGGGAAGTAGGGCCTTGCCGCGAAAGGAGACGCGCTCGGTTTCCGGGGGGAGGGCAGGGGGGTGGCCGCCGCCGAGTGAGACGACGCGTCCGTCCTCAATGTAGACCCATCCCTCGTCGAAGCGCCGGTTTTGCGCGTCGACGGTCAGGACCGCGCCGTGTTCGAGAAGCAGAGGGGGTGTAGTCATATGAAAATCACATGCCGGTGGTCGGGAACCGCCTTTGTCCCACAGTCTGTAGGATTCGACACGGGATTTTCAAGGTTGTGGGGAAATGAGCTTGCCGGCGTCCTGGGAGCGGATGATTCAATCCACTAATTTTGTCACCAAGACAAGCGGTGATTCACACCCTTATCATCGAGGCGATGAATTCAAATAATCTGTGTAATCTGCGGATGATAAGGGCTATGAAGCCGGGACGGAAATCTCCGCGCCCACTTCATGCCCGTCGGAGGAGGCGGGCCTGCACCACCGAGTTGCGGCCTGGACCTTCAGTTTCTCATCTTCGCCCGTGTCAAGCGTCATTTCTTTCACCGAGTCGGGGGGGAAAGCCTCCCTGCTGGAGAATCGGATGTCGTTGATCGAAACCCCTTGAACTTCGCATTCCAGGACCCTCACCTTGGAGGGAAGGAGGAGGCCCAATCGGAGGTAGTGCCTGTTCTCGGACATCGCTCTTGTCCTCGCGTAGGTGGAAAACCAAGGACCTGTTCTATTTTCCCCTTTTCTGGAAGATATTTCTGAGTGATTAAGGGGTGCAAGGATCGTGCCGCTAGGGCAAGGGGACCGGCCGAGGGGGAGCGGATTTACTCATCCACGCGGGCTGGTCGTGATCTGCCGTCCGGAAAAAGGCAAGAATCGTCCGGTGACAGAATGAAGAACGTGTCTGACCCCCTTTAGCTATTCTCTCCCCCCCGTCTAATCCGGGATCGCGGCTGTGGCCTCGATTTCGATCTTGAGGTTCGGGGCGACGAGACCATTGACTATGACGCACGTCCGAGCCGGGAGGTTGCCGCTGAAGACCTTCTCATATTCCTCGTTCATGGCGTCCATCTCCTCCCGGTTGGTGAGGTAGACGGTTGCCCGGACCACGTCCTTGAGCGTCGCGCCGCCGGCCCCCAGGACGAGCTGGATGTTCTCGAACGTCATACGGGTCTGCGCCCGGATGTCGTCGGGGACCCGAAGCTCCTCCTCGACGTGGGGGTGGCTGTGATAAAGCGGGGACGCGGTGCATCCGGAGGCGTAGACGACAGTGTGATCGCCCTTGACCGTGATGGCCGGGACGAAGGGCATGTCCGCCGCCGGGGGCTGGGGGTGGATGACTCGTTTCTCCATGGTCTGTCCTCCTGACTCCTTTCGCCCCGACGTCTTCTTTGAAATCGAGAGGCTTACGTCTTCCCGAAAGGTTAGCACAAAGCGGTCGCCAAGGGACGAGGGTCAACGCGTGATTGCGGATGGGCCAAAAAATTTCTATTGCAAATCCAGATCGCAAACCGACGGCGAAACAGGTGATGGAGTGTTCTCATGATTTTGCCGCGCCGTGGGGGTTTAAGCGCGACGCTCTCCTTTCCGCTTCACGGAATCAAAACCGGCTTTGCTTCAGGGGGGCCTCGACTTCCTTTCGCAATCGGGATATCCAGGCGCGTAAAACACGGTTCGAAAGGACGGCGGGGATCGAGCAGGCGATCATCCGGTAAACCCACCGGCGGCTGACCTTCGCGGGCCTGTCCGGATCCAGCCAGGCCTCATTGCGCGCCAGGTCGGCCAGGGTTGCGAGCCCGATCAGGATCGGCCAAAGCGCCCCGAGGCGAAGGCGCGGGCATCGCCGGGGGATCGCCAGGAGGTATTCCTCCGCTGCACCGTAGTGCCCGAGGGCCGTCTCGATCCAACCGGACAGAACCGGGCGGGCCTTCTCGGCGGCGGACGGATCGAGCAGGTCTTCCGGGGAGATACCCGCGCCGGAAAGCTCGATCTCGGGCAGGTAGCAGCGGCCGATCCGAAGGTCTTTCGGGACGTCTCGGAGGACATTAGTCAACTGGAGGGCTTTTCCGAATCGCATGCCGATTTCCGACATCCGCTCCGCGTCCCAGGATTTCAAGGCCCGGGCGTGGGCCACGCTCATCACTGTCCAAAACTCGCCCACGCACCCGGCCACGTAATAGATGTACCGGTCCAGATCCGCTTCTTCCCGAAACGCTTCGATCCGCCCGGAGTCCTCCGGGGGAAACGTGGTTAGGTCGATCTCCATCCCGAGTGTGAGCCGCACGACGACCGAGCGGACGCGGCCGCGATCATCTTCGTCGGCGTCTTCGAGCATCGAGAACGCCTCGGGAAGGGAGGACAGCAGCTCCACCTCCTCGGGTGTGGATTGTCTTTCCCGGAGCGCTTCCTGAATCTCCCGAAGCCCCGACGCCTTTGCCGGTCCGTACACCTGCGCCCGGAAGGCCCGCAGACGGCCCAGGCGCTCGGCGGGCGGGAGGATGCGCGTATCGGCGATGGTGTCGGCGGCGCGGGCGAGCAGGTAGGCCAGACCCACGGGCCCCCGCAGGCCCGCCGGCAGGACGCACAGCGTCAAATAGAAAGACCTCGACACGCGGCGCAGAAGGTCCGTTAGCAGGCGCTCCCGGTCACGGGCCAAAACGACCGGCAACGCCTCTTCCACGCCGGTCTCAGGGGCCTTTTCCGTTTCAACCATTTGGAGGTTTCCCGCGAATCTCAGGGTCCTGAAGGGAGCCGACCGGGCTCCCGTTCCCGCGAGGCATCATAACACCCCGCCTCATCCGGCGCGGGAGGCCGGTCCGGTTCGGAAAGAGGACCGATTGGAAAGGCTGCGACGGGCCGTTTCTCCTGAGTCTCCGGCGTCCGCTTGGATAGCGGAAAAAGACGATTGACAACCGGAAAGCGGGAGGATAGCGTTCACCCATGCGGGAGAGAGGCAGGCGGGTCTCCGGGGTTGAAGAAGGGGGGAATCCGCCCGATGTTCACGAACTTCCCGGCTGGAGCGGGTGGAGGCGTGGACCATGAGCCATGAGAGCCTCGGACGGTGGGTCGAGCCGGGGGGCTGCGCCTTATTGGTGATTGACGTTCAGAATGATTTTTGTCACCCGGAAGGGGGCCTGGGGAGAAGGGGATACGATCTCTCGATGGTCCCCGAGATGGTTCCGCGGCTGCACGGTTTCATCGAAAGGGCCAGAGAGGCCGCTGTTCCCGTCATCCATATTCGGCTTGCCCGGACGGCCTTGGACGAATGGCCGGCGATGGATCGGCTCTTTCGCGCCCAGTTTGGAGAGGACTATATCCGCCTGGTGGAAGAGGGGACCTGGGGCGCCGAGTTCTACGATGAGCGGATCACCCCAAAACCCGGGGAGGTCGTCATCACGAAGCCCCGATATGGGGCGTTCGCCGAGACGGAGCTGGACGCCGTCCTGAAGGAGCTCGGCGTCGGGAGGCTGATCCTGACCGGTGTCGCGACGAATGTCTGCGTGGAGTCGACCGCCCGCGAGGGTTTCATGCGGGATTATGATATGGTCGTGGTCTCGGACTGTTGCGCGGGCGTCAGCCGTGCGCGCCACGACGCGACGCTGGAAAACATCCAGCTGCATTTCGGACTCGTCGCCACGACGAATGAGGTGGAGAGCGCGTGGACCCGGGCCGTGGATTCGGCCGCCCGCAAGGAGGAGGCAAGGGTGTAAGTCGGTTTGGGCGCGGCGCGTTGCAATTCCGCACCGATTGAGATGTCTTCGGGCAATCAGCGTTCCCGCGGCGGAATCGCTTGACTCAAGGAGGGCGCAGCGATGAAGAGATGGATGGCGGGCGCGGCGGTATTCGGGATGGTTCTCGGGCTGACCGTCGGGGCGGCGTCGGCGGCCGATGGCGTCGGCGGCCGATAAGGGCCTCGCGACGATGTCCTACGTGTTTCACGGCGGGCACACGGCCTTCTTTACGGCCTTGGAAAGCGGCCGGTACAAGAAGCTGGGTCTGGACGTCAGCATCACGCGGGGGTATGGCTCCAAGGCGACCATCGCGACGGTCTTCACCGGGAAAAGCCATTTCGGAGAGGCCGGAGCGGGGACGAGCATCATTTCCCGCAGCCGGGGCGTGAACGTCAAACAGGTCGGGATGATCTACCACAACGATCAATCCGAGGTCGCCGCGATGAAGAGCTCCGGTATCCGGACCCCTGCTGATTTTCGCGGCCGGAGCGTGGGCGACGTCGCCGCCAGCTCGACGCGGACGATCTTTCCGGCGCTTCTCGCGAAGAACGGCCTGAAGGAGTCCGATGTCAATTTCATTACGATGACGGCCGCGGCCTTGGGCTCGAGCCTGTTGGCCGGGAAGGTGGATATGATCCTGACGTTCGCTTTGACCGCCGTATCGGTCAAGCGCCAGGCGAAGGCCATGGGCAGAGAGGTCGTGGAGATTCCTTACGGCGAATACGGACTTCCCTTTTACGGGAACGGAATCATCACGCAGGAAGCCCTGATCGAGAAGAATCCGAACCTCGTCCGGCGGTTTGTCAAGGCGACGCTGGAGGCCCTGACCTGGGCGGTGGACAACCCCGAGGCGGCGGTCCGATACGTGGTTCAGAGCAAACCCGCGCTTGGTTACGACAACACGCTGGAGCAGTGGAAGACCACCATCCGGTTTGTCGCCACCCCGGAGAGCCTCAAGACCGGCCTGGGTTACATGGAGGAAGAGAAGAAGATGAAGTTCACCCAGGACATCGTCACGAAGTACATGAAGGGGAAAATGGGGAAAACGGCGGTGAACATCCGGGACGTCTATACAAACCGGTTTCTCCCGGGAAAGCTTGTTCCCAAAAGCGCGATGTAACCCGTGGGCTCCGGGCTTCGGTTCGGCGCCCGCGCGGGCCGGCAACTTGAAAAGAAGCCCGGTTTGTCGCGGGGGGTCTCCGCCCTGGAGGCCCCCCCTGTCTTTAGACGGAGCGGCCCCGTTCTCCGGGTCATCCGAGCGGTTGAGAGAACTTTTAAGAGTATTCGGTTGTCGAATTCAAGGAACGCGCCCACCCCTTACCCGCGAAGGCAATAGATGCGGGCCGGCAAAGACCATCGTCCATTGGGGTCCTGCGGGGAGTTGTCTAGGATGGATCGCCGGCTCAATTCCTTTTCAACCGGCGGGAGGACCCTCGGGAGAGGAAAGCGATGGCCGGCGGACGAGAAGAAATCCTGAAATATTCCGACTACACCTGACCGTATTGTTACATCGCCGTCCGGGGGATGGCGCGGGTCGAGAAGGAAAGCGGGGTCAAAGTCCGGTGGGTCCCCTGGGAGGGGCGTCCGGAAGGCATTCCTTTTCTCGATCGGACGCCGGAAGAGGCGGAAAAACTTCTCGCCAAGCACAAGGCCCTGAGCGTAAGATACGGCATGGACCTGATCTTCCCCTGGAAGAAGTGCCGGACCCGCCTGGCGCATCAGGCGACGCTTTTCGCCCGGGACCACGGCCGGATGGAGGAGTTCCGCGACGCCGTTTACGACGCCCGGTATCAGCAAGACCTGGACATCAGCGATCCCGGGGTCCTGGTCTCGATCGGCGAGCGGGTCGGATTGGACGCGGCGGCCTTGCGAAAGGCCCTCGACGCCGAGGCCTACGCAGGGGAGCTGGATGAGCTTAGGCGGCAGGGAGAAGAGCAGGGCGTGACGGGCATCCCCACGTACGTTGTGGATGGGAAGACTTACTGGGGCTCCGATTCGACGGATGAAGTCCTCGAAGCCATCGCGAATCGGAGCCGGCCCTCAACCTGAAAGCGAATCTTCCCCCCTTCACCCGGACTTTTTGGGACGCCTACGATGAAGGCCTTCGGCGCTCAATCTCAACGGCCGCGCAAACTCACCCGCCGGACCTTCCTGAAGTCCGTTGCCGGGGGCGCGGCCTCGGCCGGCCTGTTCGGCGGATGCGCCCCTGTTCCCCTGCAAGTCAAGAAGGCCCTCACCCCCGCGGCCAAGCGGGCCCTTGTTCAAAGACACGCCCCAATCCTCTGGTTTCACGAAAGCGATTACTTCCTTCCCGTCGGCGTGGAGACCTTCTTTCACCGATCGAACGTCATTTGGCGCCGGCCGAACGGCAGCCCTTTCAGGACGCTGAAAAGCCTGGGTGAATTGAACGCCCTTCTCCGGGACCCCGTCCATCGCGGCGAGAACGTCTTCGGGAGCTCGCTCGACCTGGAATCCCTGGGGATGAGGAATTTCACCGTCGAGCCCCACGTGCGGCGCGTCTTCGACATCCGGGGACAGGGACCCGAAGGCGTCAGGGAAGCCGCCCGGAAGATCCTCGCCGCCCGCTATCCCAAGGGAGGCGTCCGCTCCAAGGTCCCGCTTCCGCCCTATGTCCCCAGAATCTATGCCCGCGTGGTCGAGGGCGTCGAGGTGGACAACCGCTTCGTCCGCGCGGGCCTCTACGACATCGTTCAGTATTTCTTCTTCTTCCTTTACAACGACTTCTGGAACCAACACGAAGGGGACTGGGACGCGACGGTCCAGGTGCTCATCCGGCGGGATGGGGGCGACACCTACGTGACCCAATCTTTCCACTACGAAGACTGGCTCATGGGTTATCCGAAAAAGCTGCCTGATTTCCAGAAGTGGCTGGGCCTTTGGCCGAACACCTCATCGCAGATCGATGCTTACGCCAAGCGAACCGACCCGCTTGCCGTCTATCGGCTCAAGACCCATCCCATGTCCTTCATCCATCGTGAAAAGGGGCCACGGCGCCTACCCCACGCCCGGTTTCGCGCTCTTCGAGGGGCGTGTGCCGAAGATCAGAATTGGGGGCTTCAAGCTCGGCGGGGACAACGTCATCGCCGCCGCCGACGAGCGCGTTGTCGGCCGCCTTTGTCTGGCGCCCGGGTGGTCCGTGCCGCGGAGGATGGTGGAGCGTTTTCTGGTCTTTTCGGGCGTCCGCTCCGAGGACCTGGAATATGTGGGCTATCCCCGCTCAGCGATCGAGATTCTCGAGAATCAACCCTGGTTCGGGTTCAAGGGCCATTGGGGAGAGCAGGTTCCGAAGGCGGGCTGGTCGGGGCCTCCCGGCCCCGCCTTCGTGTCGAGGTGGGACCCCTCGGACCTGTCCCGCTACAACGCGGACCTGGACCGCGCCAACGATTTCACGCACCTTTTCCAGAAGATTTCGCGCTTCACCCATGTTGTTCGGGAGACCGACAAGGGGGAATCGGGTTCGGTCTTTCGGGATTGAGCGCGCGCGGCGGCGGCGGACCCTGAAGCGGTTATCGGGCTCCGACAATCACGGGCGAGGCGTCCGATTCGTTTACACTCGATCCGTTTACGGGCGTTCCGTTCGTTTTGGGTTGCAGGTTGCCGCCCATCATTCGGATGAAATTGCTGAGAATGCGAAGGTCGAACTGCCCGGGCCTCTCTCTCGACATATGATTGAGGGCCTCGAAGGCGGTGTGGGTCCCGTGGCGATAAAGCTGCGGGGTCGTCATGGTGTCGAAGGACTCGCAGATGGCGCAGACCTGGGCGATGAGGGGGATTCGATGTTTAAATAGGCCTCGAGGATAGGCCTTGGCCGTCGACCCGCTCGTGATGGTTCATGACGATGTCAACCGCAAGTGGATAGTCGCATCCCGCCTCTTTGAGAACATTCACGCCATGCAATGGAATTTGTTGGATGATCTTGCGCTCCAGGGGGTTCAGCGTGGAGCGTTGGTTCAATAATTCCTTCGAGACCACAAGCTCTCCGATGTCGTGGCTGAGAAATCCCAAAGCAATTTCCTTGAGGTCGCATTCCGAAAACCCCGGAAGGAAATTGTGAACGTAGCTCAAGCCGAACAGGCAAACGTTGAGGGCGTGGGCGTACGCTTGAGGGTCCGTCTGGGCCAGCCGGAGGAGCGAAAACGCCGCCTTCCAATCCTGCTGAATTAAATCGAGCGCCTGTTCCGCGATGGGAAGAACGAGTGTCGCGTTCTCGCCGCCTTCTTCGGAAACCCGTCGGAACACCTCGGTCAGGCGCTCTGTCGCGAAAGAGAAAAATAAAGGCACCTTCTCCCGGGCGGCCTTCTTGGGATCGGACAACAGGCGGTTGATCGTCTGCTCGGTTTCAGCGGCGTAGAGGGCATAGTCCTTCGCTTGGACGTAGATTCGGTCCTTTGGATTGCCTTTCAATTCTTTTCTGAATGCTCTCGCCGAACCGGCTGCCTTTGGAAACAAGGAGGGAAAAACCCTGCTCGGAATCCGAATGGACGTAAATCGGGAATGGAAGAACCGGAAACTCGGCAATCAGACTCATTTTAATCGGCCGGAGCTTGCCGCGGTCGAGGGTCGGTTTGGGTTGGTCCGTCGGGTTTTCCAATTCATCCCCCACGGATTCGTCCTCTTGCCCCACCAGCTCGCGCATCTCGGCATCCGTCAGCCTATCGATCCCTTCTTTGTAGACTTTAGCCATTTTACCCATCACCCTTTTTGTGCTTGGGCGCACCATTTTTATCCTTATCGGCTCACCACCCCCATCTCTTGAGCCCCTCAAGCGTACGGGGGGGGATTGACGTTGGATTCCCCCCGGATTCCGGGCGTCGCGTCCGTTCCCGCGTTTGCCTTCCGATCGGGGGGCGGACTAGACTAGCGGAGCGGAATGTCCATTCTTCATCCCCTCTCGGGGGAGGGAAGCGACTCACTCTTTGATACGGGGGTCGCCGTTGGGGTACATCGTCCACGAATCCGAATTGGAGCGGTTGGTGTCCGAGCGTCCCGGGCGGGAGCGGGTGTTTTTCGTTAGCCCGGCGCTTGCCGGGACGGACGAATTCCTGGCGGGCAATATGGCCTATCAGCCCGGGACCGCGTCCCCCTACCATTATCATGAGGGGTGTGAGCATTTTCAGTTGATCCTGGAGGGAAGCGGGGTCGTCGTGACGGAAGAGGGCGAGATCCCGGTTGGTCCGGGGACCCTCATCTTCATCCACGAAGGGGAAAAGCACCAGATGAAGACGGAGGGGAGCGCCCTGAAGTTCCTGGAATTTCAGGTTCCGAACCGCTTCAAGACCGTGATCCTCGAAGGGGGAGACGTAGACCTGCGCTGGTTTCATACCGACGGCCGTCTCTGGACACAGAGCTGAAAGAAGCGGGGGGGAAGGGGGGAGGGGGGGGGATGGTTCACGTGATCCGGATCGAAGACCTGCCGGCCTTCCCGGTCCATGGCGGTGCCGGGGCCGCGACGATGCGAAAAATCATCTCCCCGGAATCGGTCGGGGCGAAACACGTCGGCGGAGAGGCCCATGATCTAGAGGGGGGCGCTTCGTCCCCGCCTTTCCAATCGGATGAACAACGCCAGTTCTTTTACGTCCTGGCCGGGCGGGCGGAGGTCCGGTTGGGGGACGAGCGCCGGCCGGTCCGCGCGGGACACGTCGTCTATGCCGATCCAGGTGAGAGTTGCCGTTTCACCGATTGCGGGGACGAGGGGTTCCGCTTCCTGCGTTTCGTGATCGGAGGGAATCGGTGAGCGGGCTCGGTGAGCTGGACACTGCCTTTCGGTCCGTCATCCGGCGTTTGCACGAAGCCGGCCGGGTGATGCGCGTCCGGAGCCCCATCAATCCCCACCTGGATCTTCCGGCCTTTGTGAAGAATCGCGACGGAGACCTGGCCATCTTCTTCGAGCAGGTCGAAGGGTGGGAAGTTCCGGTTTGCTGCAACCTCCTGGCCAGCCGGGAGAACGCCCTGGTTGCCCTTGGGGTGGACCTCCACGGTCTTCGCGCCGCCGTGCAGCGGGCGATCGATCACCCCATTCCTCCCGTCGAGGTGGAAAAGGGAAGGTGCCAGGAGGTCGTCGTGACGGACGGGATCGATCTGGGGGCGATGTTCCCGGTCCCCTTCCACATGCCGGTGGATTCCGGCCGCTTCGTCACCGGGGGGATCGTCATCACCAAAGACGGCGGCGGCGTCCGGAACGCCTCTTTCCACCGCCTCCAGCTCCTGGGGGGGAACCGGACGGCCGTCCAGCTGGACCTGGGCCGGCACCTGCGCACCCTGTATGAACGGGCCGAAGAGAAGGACCGGGGGCTTGAGATCGCCGTGGTCCTCGGTCCGGACCTGTCGCTGTTCTTCGCGGCGGCCAGCATGGGGGCGCACATCCCCCTGGACCGGGACGAGCTGGCGTGGGCGTCCGGCCTGAAGGGGAAGGCGATCGAGATGGTCAAGTGTCTGACGGTGGACCTCGAGGTCCCCGCCGAATCGGAGATCGTCCTGGAGGGCTTGATGCTTCCACACGAACGGGTTCCGGAGGGCCCCTTTCTGGAATTCGTCGGACTTTACGCCGCCCAGGGCCCATCGCCGGTTTTCGAGATCCACGCGGTGACCCACCGGGAGCGGCCCATTTATTACGACATCAGCGGGAGCGAAGTGCGCGTGATCCGCAAACCCCTGATGGAGCCCGGCATCCTCAGCATGGCCAAGGCGGCCGTGCCCATCGTCCAGGACGTCTGTCTCACCACCGGAGGGCTTTGCCGCTTCCACCTGGTCATCCAGGTCAAGAAGGAGCGGCCGGCGGACGAAGGCTTACAGCGGAACGCCGTATTCGCCGCCGTGGCCGCGCTCAAGGACATCGACCTCATCACCCTGGTGGACGAGGACATCGACCCGCACAACCCCGAGGAGGTGGAGTGGGCGGTGGCCACCCGGTTCAACGCCGAGGACGACCTGATCCTCTTCCCCGGCGCGCGCGGGCACGAGTACGTTCCCGTCTCGCGGGGCGTCCGGACCAAGATGGTCCTGGACGCGACCGTCCCCCCGGGGGAGCTCGACGGGTATCGGCGCGTGTCTACGCCGAATTTCGATCCCTCCGCATACGAAACATGTGTGGGCCGGCCGGGCGATCCACCCCCCTCCCATCCGGTTTTTGAAGACGGCCCTCCGTAAATTCGATCAGACGGCGTCTCGGAATTCCGGTTGGGATCCCGATGTTGCAGGAGAAACTCGATGCTCTCTCAAAGGGTCGGGCGGTTCACCGAGTCCGTCATCCGGGGCATGACCCGGGAGTGTATGCGATACGGCGGCGTTAACCTGGCCCAGGGGTTTCCCGATTTCGACGGGCCGGAGGAGATCAAGGAGGCGGCCCGCCGGGCCATCACCGACGGCTGGAATCAGTACGCCATCACGTGGGGCAGCCCCAACATCCGCAAGGCGATCGCTCGCAAGACCGCCCGTTTCAACGGGTTCGAGCCCGACCCCGAGACGGAGATCACTGTTGTTTGCGGGGCCACCGAAGGGATGATCGCCACCCTCATGGCGATCCTCAACCCGGGCGAGGAGGTGGTGATCTTCGAGCCATTCTACGAGAACTACGGCCCCGACACCTTCCTCAGCGGCTCGGTCCCCCGGTTTGTCCCCCTCAGGCCGCCCGATTTCACGTTCGACCCCGAGGAGCTCCGCGGCGCCGTCGGCCCGGCGACGAAGGCCGTCATCCTCAACACCCCCCACAACCCCACGGGACACGTCTTCACCCGGGCCGAGCTGGAGAGCATTCGGGACCTTTGCGTCGAGTTCGACATCTTCGCCGTCACCGACGAGGTTTATGAGCACATCGTGTTCGACGGCCGGCCGCACGTCAGCCTGGCCTCGCTGGATGGGATGCGGGAGCGGACCATTACGATCAACAGCCTCTCCAAGACGTACAGCGTGACCGGCTGGAGGGTGGGGTACGTCCTCGCCCCCGAGGAAGTGACGGCTGGCGTCCGGAAGGTCCACGATTTCCTGACCGTCGGCGCGCCCGCGCCCCTCCAGGAAGCCGCGGCGGCGGCCCTTTCCCTGCCGGACGCGTATTACGCGGACCTCGCGGCGATGTACCAGGCCAAACGGGAGTTGTTGCAGGGTTACCTTCAGCGCGCGGAGATCCCGTTCATCGAGCCGCAAGGGGCCTATTACATCATGGCGGACGTTTCCGGTTTCGGGGCTTCGGACGACGTGGACTTCGCCATGCGCCTCGTCCGCGAGCACGGCGTGGCGACGGTTCCCGGGAGCAGCTTCTATCACTCGCCGGGAATGGGGGGAAAGGGCAAGGGGGGGAGGGATTTTATCCGGTTCACGTTCTCCAAGAAGGACGAGACGCTTCATGACGCTGGCGAGCGGCTGCTGGGCATGGTGAGGGATTCGGGGTTGGAGTGACGGCGTGCGTTGCGCGCCCGGGGCGATGTGGGCTAGAATCTTCTCGGAGATAGGGGGAGGGTGTTGGCCGATTTGTGACTTCCACGAGCCGGTCCCCGCCCCTTGCGCCTTTTCGGAGGATTGGGTTTCTCGGTCGCTCTCCGCGAAAGCGCCCGTCTTTCAGCCTGTCCTCTCGTTTGGGAGAGAATCCTCATGACGACGGCCATCCGAAAGCGGCTCCCACGCAACGACGGCCTTCACAAGGTCACCGGGACCGCGAAATACGCAGGGGGCGCGCCCGTCATCCACGAGCCCAACGACGACATCTACGATGCCGCCCGGAACATCTCGCGCCGCACTCACCCGTCATTCGGAGACTTGCAGAAGGGATTCGCCGGGGTGGACCACGTCTTCGAGAACACCTTCGAGACCTAGCTCGTCAACCTTGCGGTCATCGAGAACGCTCACCGCTACGAGGGCTCCAATCTGCTCGATCTCAAGGTTCTGGTGTCGACCCAGCGCGAGAAGGAAGAGCTCTCCTCTGGATGGCCCCCGCGTGGAGCGATTCATGGACTGGGACGTCCGGCTGAACTCGTCGGTTCGCGGACGATTCAACCCGCGGGCGTTCGCCCTCCGCATTCGGAAGCGAAACCGATGACGGTTAACCCGATGGCGTGACGCGCCCTCAACGAAATCTTCGTTGGAATTCAGGCCGCGCATTCCCCAATCGAAAAGGACACTCATCATGGCGGATTCCACCAATCAATCCCAGGAGATTCGCGACAAGGCGAAGGAGTTCGTTTTTCCCTCGGCCTTCACGTATTACGAGGAGCCCCTCGTCATCGAGAAGGGCCAAGGCGCGACGCTCATCGACTCGGACGGGCGCGAATACCTGGACTTTTTCGGCGGTATCCTGACCGTCGGCGTTGGGCACTGCCATCCCGAGGTCGTGCGTCGGACCGCCGAGCAGTCCGCGAAGCTTCAGCACACCTCCAGCCTCTATTTGACCGAGCCGTATGTTCACCTGGCGGAGAAATTGGCGCAGATCACACCCGGCCGGCTTCAGAAATCCTTTTTCACAAACAGCGGCAGCGAGGCCAACGAGACCGCCGTCCTGGCGGCCCGGAGTCACACCGGCAACCACGAAGTGGTGGCGTTGCGCTCGGGGTACAGCGGGCGGACGGGCGTGGCCATGTCCCTCACGGGCCAGGCGCCCTGGCGGATGACGGGGGCCGGGACGATGGGGGGCGTGGTGCACCTGGCCAACCCCTACTGCTACCGCTGCCCCTACGAGCAGACCTATCCGAGCTGCGACCTCCTCTGCGCCCGGGACATGGAGCAGGTCATCCAGACGTCCACCAGTGGGAAGATCGCCGCGTTCATCGCCGAGCCCATCCAGGGCGTCGGCGGGTTCATCGTCCCCCCCAAGGAGTATTTCCAGGTGGCGGTCGAGATCGTCCGAAAATACGGCGGGATCTTCATTTCCGATGAGGTCCAAACCGGATTCGGGCGGACGGGCGGGAAGATGTTCGGCATTGAGCACTTCGGCGTCGAGCCCGAGGTCATGACGATGGCCAAGACGCTGGGCAACGGCGCGCCCATCGGGGCGACCGTCGCCGTCCCCGAGGTGGCCGACGACATGGGGGGGCTGACGATCTCGACGTTCGGCGGCAACCCGGTCTCCACCGAGGCGGCGCGCGCCACCATCGACGTGATCGTGAGCGAGGAGCTGGTTCACAACTCCGAGCTGGCCGGCGCGCACATGCGCACCCGCTTGGAGGAGCTCCAGGAGCGTTTCCCCATCATCGGCGACGTACGGGGGATGGGGCTGATGCAGGCCCTTGAGTTGGTCTGGGAGAACAAGCGGCCCGCTCCCGATGCGGTCAACCAGGTCTTCGAAGAGGCCCGTAAGCGGGGGCTGCTCCTCGGCAAGGGGGGGATCCACGGCAACACCATCCGGATCACCCCGCCGATGAACATCGATACGGCGGATATCGATAGGGCCATGGACATCCTGAAAGCCTCGCTTCAGCAGGTGAAAGCCGCATAACGTGGAAGGCGCCGGCGTAGAAATTCGGCAGGTTGATGAAAAACGCTATGGGGGTCTCTTTCCGGAGGGGGCAACACGCTCTCAACCTGTGATTCCGAACCAGCCAAGGGCTGCCCTGAACCCGACCTCCTGTCGGCTGATCCGGTATGACAGATCAAGTCGAAAACGCTCTTCATCGTATCTCAAATCGGACCCGCCCTTGAGGGATTTTGGCGGTTATGCTAACGGTGAATTTTAGATCAGGAACGGGTTTCGACCGGTCTCATTTTTTGCAGTCAGTCTCGGGGGCCGTGGTAAAGGTTCCCAGGGGAATAACGGTCAATCTGGAGGAAATAAGGAATGGGTGAACTTTTATACGCCGCAAAGGTTGCGCACATGCCTTCCATCTATGCCGGTGAGAAGGGCGTTTATGAGCCGATGGAGGGAATGCATGAGGAATTCCGCCAGGGCATGCGCAGGATGGGCAAGAAGATGGAGGATCTGGGTGTCGAGACCATCCTGATTGTGGACACCCACTGGATCAACACAGTGAACTATCACATCAACGCCGCCGAGCGCCACAAAGCTCTTTACACCTCGGATGAGCAGCCCCACGTCATTCACGACTATGCTTATGATTACCCGGGGGATAAGGGGCTGGCCGTCACCATCGCCGAAACCGCCACTGCGAAAGGCGTGATCACGCACGCCCACGAATTAAAGAGCCTCCATCTCCATTATGGGGCGCTGGTTCCCCTCCGTTATCTCAACGCGGATGGAAAGTTCGGGGTTGTGCCCCTCGGGGCGAACGTCAACGCAACCCATGAGGAGAATTTCGAGTACGGGCGGATCATCGCCGAGACCATAATCGAATTTGACCGTCGGGTCGCCTTCATCGCGAGCGGAGCCCTGAGTCACAAGTTCTGGTCCAACGACAAGGTCATGGCCCACCGCTGGGAGGTCTCCTCCGAGTTCAACCGCCAAGTCGATCTTCGAGTATGCGAATTGCTGGAGCGAGGCCATCACCGGGAAGTCCTCAGCATGATTCCGGTTTACCGGGAAGCCTGCGCCGGGGAGACGGGAATGGCGGATTTCAGCATGCTCTACGGCCTCTTGGGGGGAGGCGGTTACGACCTGCCGGCCGTACCGTTTGCGGAGTATTGCGGCGCAGCGGGGAACGGACAGGTCTTATACGAATTTCCCGTTCCGGAAGCCGTCGCTTCCTGATCGAGCTTGAAGGACGGACATTGGATCTTGGCCTGAAGGACCGGGGCGTCCTGGTCGTTGGAGGCAGCGAGAATCTCGGGTTCGCCATTTCCAAGGCCTTCGTGGTGGAGGGCGCGCGTGTCGCCATCGCCGCCCGCCGGGCCGATGGGCTGGCCGAAGCGGCTCGAGCAATGGCCGATGCGACCGGCGTTGAACCGCTCCCCATCACAGCGGACGTGACCGTCGCGGAGGACGTGGAGCGAATGGCGGAGGAGACGGTGAGACATCTGGGCCGCATCCACGTCCTCGTCAACAACGCGGGGCAGTCTCACCTGGGAGCCTTCCTCGATCTTCCGGAGGAAGACTGGGACGCGAACTTGGCGGTCAATCTCCGGGGGGTTATCCGGTGCTGCCGGTCCGTCGTGCCCCATATGATCGAGGCCGGGGGCGGGAGCATCATCAACATCGGCTCGGTCTCGGGCTTGCAGCCCAGCGAAAATGCTATCGTGTCCAATACGGCCAAGGCGGCAATGAATAACTTCTCGAAGAGCCTGTCCAATGAGCTGGCGCCCAAAGGCGTCCGGGTCAACTGTGTGAATCCTGGCCGGTTGATGAACGACCGGTGGCGGGCCCGAGCGGAGGCCGCCTGCGAGAAGGAGGGGATCACCGAAGAGGAATTCTTCGGCCGGATCTCCAAGGCCGTCCCTCTCGGGCGATTCGCCGAGCCCGAAGAGTTGGCCCCCATCGTTGTCTTCCTGGCCTCTGATCAGGCGGGTTACATTACCGGCCAATCGGTCTACGCGGACGGAGGCATGATCAAGTCGGCTTTCTGAGGCGGTCGCCAGAGCTGTTTGTATGCGAATCGGTTTGGTGCTCGCAATAAGGATGGGAATATGAAAATTGTTCCGAAAGAGGACGCCCCGCGCGCGGTCCCGGAGGAGAGGGAGCATTTCACGGGTCGGGTGGGAATGACCCCGCTCGTGAGTATCGACGAGAAAATCCTGGTGCGGGTGGTCACTGTTTCGTTTGAGCCGAGGGCGCGGACGCACTGGCACACGCACCCGGCCGGGCAGGTCCTGCACGTTGTGAAGGGGACCGGGTGGGTTCAGACCTGGGAAGAGAAGGAAAACGGGAAGAAGGCCAAGGTCATCTGTCCTGAAGACGTCGTTTACATCCCGCCGGATGAGAAGCACTGGCACGGGGCGTCGCCCGGAGAGGGAATGGACCACATCGCCCACTCGATGGGCGGGGCGACCGAGTGGATGGAGGCGGTTTCGGAAGAAGACTACACAAACGCATCTTGACTCCCGCCGGAATCGCGGTGCCCCGAAATACCTCCTTGAATGAAAAATTCGATGGGTGCAATTGCTCTTGTCTTTCCGTGGGGCTTTATCCGGGTATCGGCCTTTGAGTTTCCCTGAGCGGGAGTGCGAAGGTGATCAACCTCCTCCTGGCGGTCTTGAGCATGCTGGCCCAGGGCACTTCCGACTTCGTCTATAAGCGGGCGCAAGACCGGGGGATCGTCCTGGAGACGTACTTCATGGTTGAAACCGTGCCCTTCGCGGCCGCGGCCATGCTTATGGGCGCGCTCCTGGGTGATCTCTTTCTGAACTGGACCACCGTGATCATGGGTCTGATCGCCGGGGTCGTCTCTTTCTGGGCCATCTTCTGCTTCGTCACCTCTCTCAAAACGGGGGAGGTCGGCGTCAATACGCTGATCTTCCGGATGAATTTTGTTTTCGTGGCCGTCTTCGCGACGCTGTGGCTTGAAGAACGCTGGAGCGTGTCGATGGGAGCGGGGCTGGTTTTCGCCATCCTGGCCATCGGCTCGGTGACGCTGATGGAACGGGCCGGGGGAGTGAGAATCGCGGGCGGCCGCCGGTCCATCGCCCTGGCCCTCATCGGAATGGTCCTCTTTGCTGTCTTGAACATTTTATTGAAGATCGGCGTCAGAGACGGCGCGAACGTAGGATGGCTCATCGCCTTCGCCGCCTTCTCCTGGGCTTCCTGCGCGGCGGTGCTCGCGGCGGCCCGGAAAAGGTTCTCGATGCCGAGGAACAACTGGATCTTCCTTCCGATCACGGGATTCCTGAAGGCCATAGCGTTCTGCGCCCTTCTCTATGCCTTTCGGCGCGGCGGCCTCGCGAGCGTGGTGGTCCCGATCGCCCAGCTCAGCTTCCTGGTGACAATCGGGTGGGCGGCCGTCATCCTGCGGGAGCCCCTGACCCGGCCGAAGCTTGTCGGTTTGGGCTTCTCCGTCGCCGCCATCGTGGCGTTTTCCGTCAGTTCGTGATTGAGGCTGAAGGGATTTGGACCCGCTCGGCGGCATACGGATTGCACCCGGTGGACACGTAATTTCCAAGAACCCGACCCACACAATGACTCTAATCAAAAGATTGGATGGATCCGAACGCGGAAAGACGAAGATTCAGCCTTTCTATTTGGCGAGGACCGAATCCCCGGCAGTGCGCCCCGTTGCGCCCAGAACGCGGAGACGTGCGGCGGGCCCGGCCGCGGCGGTATGCGCCGGTCATCAAGCCCGTCATTACGGGCGTCACCCCCCTGCCGGCGCCCTCGGGTTCGATCATCACCATCCTGGGGCGGAACTTCAATCCGTACGCGCGCCTGAACCGCATCCGGGTTCCGATCGCGACTGGCCGGAGGGCGAAATTCAGAAAGAGCGGTGTCAGAAGCCGGACGGAAATTTTTGGTTACCGCTTCGCCCGCGCCGTTTCGGGAGACGCGCAGGGGACTCAGCTTCGCGTGAGGCTGCCGCGAAATCTCCGGAGCGGCCGGGGAACCTACATCCTGGTCTACAACGGAAGGGCCTACAGTCAATATTATCGGCTTCAGATCGGGGGCCTCTCACGTCGCGCGGGCGTCGCGCGCGGACGCGGGGTCGTCCTGGACCTCCGGAATCAGCCCACCGGATCCGTGTTGGCCCTGTTGCAAAGGGCGGCTTCAGCGGGGGGGGGGCGGGTAAGTCTTTAGGCCTATTGGTGCGTGCGCTAGGGCCTGCTTTCGCTTCCTTTTGTGTTCGGAAGTGAAAGCGAGGACCGTTGATCCGGTGGTGAGGCCCGACCCCGGGGGATTTTTGTAGGGATCGGCGATCACGCCCGGTCCAGGTCTTTCGCCGTCGGCAGGCCGCCCAGGCTTTCGGCCTCGGTCACGGCCCGGTTGACGGCGGTCGCCGCCGCTTCCTCCGCCAGGAGGCCCAGGACATTCAGGTCTTCTTCCAGATCCCCTGTTGAGGCGGCGATGATCAGGTCGCCGTCGAGTGTGCTGAACGCCGGGCGAAGCGTCCGCGCCAGACCGTTGGACGCGAGCTGGGCCAGTTTCTCGGCGCCGACCCGGTCCAAACGGGCGTCGGTCGCCACGCAGCAAAGGGTCGTGCTCTCCGCGTCGAAGCCGGACCGACTCTCGCCCTCGCGCATCCGCTTGGCTGTGTCCGCCGGCTCCAGAGAGTCTTCATCCTTCCGCGTGCCCGCGAGGATCTTTCCCGTCCGGGCGCAAATCACGTCTCCGAAAGCGTTGACCACCGCCAGCGCGCCCACCGTCGCGCCTCGCGGCGACCGAAGGGACCACGTCCCGACCCCGCCCTTCATCGCCCGGGCGAGTCCGTAGAGCTTTCCCACGCTCGCCCCGATTCCCGCGCCGACGGCGCCCTCCGCGGGTGCCCGCCCCCCCGGCCCGTCGGCGGCCTTGCAGGCCCGCCGCGCCATGCCGGGCGTCGGCCGCACGTCGCCGGGGCCGATGCCCAGGTCGTAAATGATGGCGGCGGGGACGATGGGCACCGTGGTTCGCGCGGTCGGGAAGCCGACCCCCTTCTTTTCCAGGTAGGTCATGACGCCGGCGGCGGCGTCGAGTCCGAAGGCGCTCCCGCCCGCGAAGAAGACGGCGTCGATCCGGCCGACCAGGTGCTGAGGACGCAGGGCGTCCATCTGGCGGGTTCCGGTGGCGGACCCGCGCAGGTCGAGTCCCGCGACGGCCCCCCCGTCGAAAAGGATCACCGTGCAGCCGGTGAGGGCGTCCCGGTCTTCGGCATGGCCGACCCGGACTCCCCGGATGTCGCAAAGTCCGGGCAAGGCGGCGCCTCCCTCTATGTCCCCGACGGCGCGTGGATAAGTTCGATGGCCTTCTCGTACTCCTCCCGCGGAACGCCGCCCACGACGGCCTGCTTCCTCCCGAAGATGACGGTTGGAATGGCCTGGACGCTGAATTGCTCGATCCCGTCCATGTGTTCCCGCAGGACCTTGTCTTTTTGTGAGCCGCTCAACAGGTTTTCTTTGAAGCGGGAAACGTCAAGGCCCTGCTCTTCGGCAATCCGGATCAGCACGTCGGGATCGCTGATGTTGCGGCTGTCCTCGAAGATGGCCTTGAGGAGGGCGAAATGGTATCGGTGGAACGCCTCTTCCCCTTGAAGGGCGGCGCACTTGGAGGCCTCGGCCGAGGGGAGGCTGTGGCTGGGAAAGGGCGCGTCGCTGTGCCAGGCGCGGAACGTGCCGCCGTCCCCCTGGGTGTCCGCCCGCTCCCAATGCCCGCGGCGGTAGTCGTTGAAGACAACGGTCGGGTCCGGCTCGGCCCGCAGGAGGAAGCACCGATGCTGAATGTCGATGCGGTCTCCGAATTTCTCCTTCAACTGTTCCAGCCGAACGGCGGAATTGCAGCACCAGGGTCAGCAATAATCGTGATAGACCAGGATCTCCAGGCGGTCTTGGCTCATGCCGTCACTCCGGTTGAGAGGTGTGCGGATCGGGGCCGGTCATCTGTCGCGACGCCGCCTTGAGGAGCGCCGCGGGGACCCCGGCGATCGAGGGGGGGGGGGGGATTTCAACGCCGTTTCGGGAAAAGGTTGTCCCCAAGGATCGATGGGGCCGCCCGAAAGCCGCGCCGGACACTGGCGGTCAGCGGACGCGCCGCCCGTTGCGCCGGGCTTCCCCGGCGTCAGGAAGACTGCAGGGCGATCTCCATGAAGTTCACCATTTCCGGGTCCATCCACTGGCGGGGTCCGATGATTTTCCGGAGGATCTTTCCCTGCCGGTCGATGATGAAGGTCTCGGGCACGCCCGTGATCCGGTAGAGCCCCTTGATGGTCCCCCGCGGGTCGAGAAGAGAGCCGAAGGTCAGTCTCAGCTTCTTCATGTAGGGAACGACGATTTCCTTTCCCAGGGCGTCGATGCTGACCGCCACCATGGCCAACCCCTTGTCGCGATATCGCCTGTGGAGGGCTTCCATGGAAGGCATCTCCCAGGTGCACGTCGGGCACCAGGTCGCCCAAATGTTCAGAAAGACGACGCGGCCCCGGAAGTCTTCGAGGGAAACGGTCCGCCCCCTCAAGTCGGAAAACTTGAACGCGGGGGCTTTGTCGCCGGCGCGGAGGGGGTGCGCCTTGGGCGCGGGGGGGGCCGAGACCCGGCCGATCCAGGCGTAGCCGGCAAGGATCAGCAGGAAGACCAGCGGAACGGCCGCGAACAGACGCAGCAACCGACGCTCGCGCCGCGTGGCCCGCGGCGGCGGCGGGGCGGCTTGCGGGAAAGCGGAGTCCTTTGCCCGGTGCGAGGAATCCAGGGTGTCCGCCTCACTCGACAATGATCTTCCCCTTCATCTTGTAGTAATCCACCCCGCTATACACCGTGCTGAAGAACTCGATGACCTCTTTCTTGTTCGTCCGGATCAGGACGCGAAGGGGTTTGCCCGGCTCGAACGCGCCGAAGTTCCGGGTTTGGCCCGGACGCCGGATGCCGAAGCCGTGGGGGACGTCCACGCTTTTCAGCGAAATCTCCAGCGGGACCCCTTGTTTGACGCGGATGATGTTTGGCCGGAAGGCGTAGCGGCGGGCCGTGATGACCACCTTCATGGCGACCTTCGCCTTGGACTCGGCGTCAGTCTCCTTGGGCTTCTTTTTTCCGAAAAGTCCGCATCCCCCTCCCCCAAGGGCAACCGCAAGGCCCAGCAGGGCGAAGCAAAGGGACCGTCTCGACCATGGAATCATCAGGGCGGGCCTTCTCCTCGTTCTCATTCCCGGCGGCGACGCCGAATCGCCGCGTTGCCTTCTCTTCTTCAATGTACGGATTCCTTCGCGGCGGGGCAAGCGGCGCCGACAAAAAAATCCCCCCGTTTCCGGAAGATGCGGGGGGATTCTCCAGCCGTGTGTCGGATCAGGTGTCGTTTTCGATGCGCTTGGCTTTGGCGAGGCTCACCCCGTTGTCCAGACGGTAGAAATCCAGCGTGATACGCTCGATTTCGGAAATCTTGCCGTCGTGCTTGGCGTCCTTGACCATGCCCGCGTACGTGTTCTCGATCTCCTTGACGGACTTCTTGGCTTGGAGCGCCTTGTAGGCCCCGAACTCGCACCCCCCCCGAATTCTCCGGCGACGGCGATTCCCGCGGGCGCAATAACGGCCGCGCCGAACAACAGAATGACTGCGATGATCATCTTATTCCTGTTTCGCCTCCCCCTTGGAGTTCAAACAGTAGAGCATGGATTTGTCCTCCCACCTATTTTCTCAGACTTACAACCAAATGCAAGCCCAGTTTATTCCCTGCTTTCGGGCCGCTTCTTCGCCGCTTTGGCGAGGAACTTCTCTTCATCCACGATGAACCGCTCGTGGACGCCCTCGGCCACCTTCTCCACACCGTCGTGGGCCTCGACATCGAACACAAGCCGCCGGCCGTCCACCTCCCGCAGGCGGCTCCGGAAGACGACGGTGAATCCCGCCAGGGCAGCCGACAAGTGGCGGACGTTCACCAGGGTCCCCACGCTCAGCACCCTCTCAGGCAGGTGGGGTCGAACGATCGTGGACGATACGTCTTCCAGCCAGCCGATGATGATGGGCGTCGCCAGGACCTTGGCGCCCTTGTTTCCGAGAGAGTCGGCCAGGTGGCGCTCCTCGACAACGTGCTCGACGCGGCCTTCCATCCCCGGGCGGAGGGTCTCGACAAAGGGCGGCCGCTTCGGGGGTTTCTCTTGGGGGTCTTCGCCGGACAAGTCGTTCCTCCGTTCTATTTCAGCTTTTCAAGCTCGGCGAAGATCTCGTCCGGGCTGGGAATTGTCCGGATGTCTTCCTGGACGTGCGCGTAGGCCACCCGGCCGTTCTTGTCGATGATGACGATGGCCCGCTGGGACATCCCCATCTCGTGCATCACGCCGTAGTCACCCGCGATTTTCTTGCTGAAGTCGCTCAGGACGGGCGCCCGGATGCCGTACTGCTCCGCCCAGGCCCCCTGGGACCACGGGCTGTCCACGCTGACGGCCAGGACGTCAGTGTCGAGGTCGGCGAACCTTTGGGCGTTTTCCGAATAAGCCGGAATCTGCTCGGAGCAGACCGGGCTGAAGACGAAGGGAAAGAACGCCAGCATGACGTTCTTCTTGCCCGCGTAATCCGAAAGGGAAATCTCCCGGTCCCCCGTTGCTTTGGCGGTGAATGCCGGGGCTTGCTCACCCGCTCTGATGACCATCTCACGTTTCTCCTTTTTCATTCATCGGCTCGGCAACGCTCGGACGCGCCGCCGATCTCCATAAGCAACCCGCCGCCCCGGCCGAAAAAAGGGGTGCGACCGGCGCCCACTTCGCCCTTGACCGGATGGAAATGAGGTGAATCAGCGGCTGGATCTCCAAGATAGGCGGACGGGTCCGGGGATGTCAACCGGATGCGATCCAGCGACTCTGATGAAATGAGTGAGCCGGTTTTCTGAGGGTGTCCCGAATTCAGTTGAAGGTTTGAGGCGGCGGTCCGTGTGTGGTTCACCTTATGCGACCTCCTCTCGGGTGTCAAAGCGGGGCTCGTCCAGAACGGCCTTCAGGATCCACAGGTCCCGGTAGCCGTCCAGGCGACGGAAGTTCTTCTCGGTGGCGAGGAAGGCGGAAGCGGCCCACCTTTTCACCATCGCCCCGTCCCGCCAGCGGCCGACGCGCCGGGTGCGCATCCGCACCCCCGAACAGGGACTCTCGATCAGGTTCGTGCTCACCAGGCAGCGCCGAAGGCCGGGCGGAAGAGCCAAGCGGTTGACGGTGAAGATCTCCTCCAGACCCTCCAAAAGGCTGGCGGCCGCGTCCGGATGCTCGATCTAAAGCCACCGGGCCTGCTTGCGCAGACGGGCAATCCCCTCCTTCGGCGCCAGCCGCCAGGCCGCCTTCATCGTCGCCTTCACCGGGTCCTTCAACTCCTCGGGCAGGTGGTCCATCACGTTCTTCACCTTGTGGTTGCGGCACCGCTGCACCGGATTGTCGTCCCCGTACACCCGGTCAATCGCCGCACGAAGCACCCTCGAGCCGTCGATGACGAAAAGCCGACGCCGCCCGGGCCGCACGCCGCGCTCCACCAACTCCTCAAGAAGCGCCGTCACGACCGTGGCGTTCTCGGTGGCGCCCGACCTCAGGCCCAGAACGTGCTTTTGGCCCCGTGTGTCCACCCCAACGGCCACGATGACGTGATGCGCGCCGAAGCGCAGACCGTCCAGGTAGAGGATGAGGAGGTCGATGTCGTCAAAACGCCGCTCACAAAGACGCCGCAGCTTCGCCTCGGCCGCCTCGATGCTCTCCCGGCTCACGGCCGACTTCGACACCCCCACCGTCTCGGCCAGCTCGGGAAGAACGGCCGCGTAGTTCCGCGTCGAGACCCCTCGCATCAGCAAATCCAGCATCCGCTCCCCCAGCCCGGGGTCGGCCTGCATGGCCGCATACGCCGGCACCTCCACCTCCCCGCCCCGACCCTGGCCCCGGCGGCGAAGCCGCGGCTTTCTCACCTTCAGCTTGCGCCCCTTCAGGGTCACCCGGCCCCCCTGGCTGCCGTGCCGGCGGACCTCGCCACCCCGCTTGCCTGGATGCGGCGCGCCCGTCAAGCCCTTGGCCGACAGCAAAAGCACGGCCTCCAGGCCCGCCCGGCCCATGACGTCCATCAGGTCCTCCACCGCCAGTTGGGACTGCTCCACCAGCGACACCAGAGGAAAAAACGCCTGCCCGTGCTCCGCCACAAAGGCGGCCAACCTTTGGGTCTCTTTCTTCTCGATGATCTGGTAAGCTTCACTCATGGCGGTTCCTCCTCTTTGAATGTTTGCCAACCCGATTCTAACCGAGTCGGCAGGAGTGAACCGCCACCTCTTTTTCTCAACCTTCAACTATGAATGGGACAGGCTCGGTTTTCTTGAAGAAGACCGTTTCGTTTGTCGAGGGAATCCTGTTTCATGTGTGTCTCTCCGTCACCCAGCGGCCCCTTCACGGCCGCGGAGATCCAGAGGCCTATGGCGTCGAAGCCTGCGGCCACTTCGGGCTTTGTCCACCCGTCCGCCCGGCGTGCGAAGGGCTCGGGTCGGCCATCGATTCCCCCCGGGGCGCGGCGCGATGCTGAAGGAGTGCGGACGCCTCCTTGCGGACGACCCGGAGGTTTCGAGGCGGAAGTGTTCATCCCCCGAATACGCCCTCCTTCGACGTGGCGCCGAATGTGCATTTTTCTACAGAAGAGTCGGGGGGAACCTGGGCGGGGAGCGCCTCCCGACGAAGCGTCATGCGGCCCGATTCCCCATCCGCCAAGGGAAACCGGGTGGTTTTGGACGCTTGGTGAGGGAGCGTGAGCCGGAATAAGGGGGAAATAAATGCCGGGTCCGGTCAGCATTGACCCCAATCTGACGCAAGCCGATTATCTTCTCGGCCGGAAGAAGGATGCCTTCTCCGACTTGCGTGCGGGGCTGGTTCCGGGACAGGAGCGGTCGGCCGCCGCGAGGATCGCGCGGGCGCACTTCTCGCAGGCCCTGGCTGTGGAATTGGGCCGTGTGAAGGGCGGAGATTCGGCCATGATCTCCAAGGCGATCATCACCGCTCCAAGTTTCGGGACCCAGCTCGCCAGGGCCGATGTTCGGGGCTTCAACATAGACCGGGGGGTTGAGCATGCCGTTCGGGAATCCCTGAATCAGGACCTGAGACCGCCCCCGCCGATGGTCGGACCGAAAATCCCCCTGGGTTTGATGGAGCAGATCGCTCGGTATAAAGAAGACCAGCTTCTGGCCAATCCCGGGGGGGATCACTATCACACGGACCGGACGAAGAATGTCATCGTCAAGCCGGACGGGCCGTCCGGGTTCATCCAGCGGGTCGGCAAGGATCTCAAGGATGCCGGCAGCAACTTTATCAACATGATCGAGAATTTTATCGCCGGGGCCGAATACAAGTACCGGGCCGCCGACGGGAGCATCGGGTCCGGCCGCCACAGCGGCCTGTTGGGGACCGTCGGGAAGTTTTTCCGGAACATGGCGAGCGGTCTCTCATTCGGTGCGTATGTCCCTGAAGGGGAAGCCGCCCCCGTCGGGGTCTGGGGGCGCACCAAGCACTTCTTCAAGAAGGTCTTCGGCGAGGCCCTGGTGAACAACCTGGTGGCGGGGGCGCTCGGGCCGTGGGGCATATGTTGAAAGACGGGGTTTTGGGCGTTCTGAACCTGGTGGAAGCGGTTGCCGACGCCACCATCGGGAGCCTTCCGAAGGGGGAGCGGCTTGTTACGAAGACGTTCGACAACGCTCAGGTGGTCTTGAGCTACGTGATGGATATCCTTCCCTACGGGGACGCGTGGTCCCGGGTGCTTTCGCCCGGCTCGGCCGATCAGGGCCTGGCCTTGCCCCTGGCGTTCAACCTGAACTCTCCCGTGACGGGCATTCAGGACTCCAACTGGGTTCGGGTTCGGAACACGCCGTTCCGCAAGACCATCGAGACCGCCGGAAGCGTCGTGACGAGCGTGCTGTCCTTTTTCATCCCGAATTGGGCCATCCCGAAACCTGCCGGGACCGGCACGGAGAACCGGACCGCCCATTCCCGCCGGCCCATCCAGCCGGCGCCCCTCGATCCGGTTTACGCGGAACAGGCGGCCGCGGCCCGCCGGGTGGCCGAATTGGAGTCGCCCGACTCTCCCGTCCTGGCCCGCAGTTCATGGAGCGGAGAATCGGAAACGGGGCCGGACCTCGAAGCAAGCCAATCGCATTAGGCCGCTGATCGCCGGACGCCCCTTCCCCTCCCTCTCCCTCCGCCGGCCCCGGGCAGTCGGCTAGGAACCGAGCCGCGAAATCGTCTGACCCGCCCAGACGCCCCCCAAGCCGAGCACGGACTGAAAGACCAGGTTGAGCATCGCCAGCATGCCCTGAGATCCCTTGAGCAGTTGAAGGGATTCGAACGCGAAGGTCGAGAACGTCGTAAAACCGCCGATCAGCCCGATGAAAAGAAACATCTTGGTTTGTTCGGAAAAGACGCCCCGGGTTTCCGCGATTCCCGCCAAGAGCCCGATGGCGAGACAACCCGCCACGTTGACGATGAAGGTCCCGTAGGGGAAGATGCTTCCGAAAGCGACCCAGTTGACGAATCCGCTCGCCGCATATCGTAAAATCGATCCGATGAATCCGCCCAGGCCCACCCACAAGATGTTTCCCATGTGAACTCCCTTCCTCATTGGATGCTCAAGATGTCATCCGGACACAAGCGCCCTCGATTTTCCGGTCATCCAATCCCGTTTTTCGCGAAACATCAATCGCCGGATGCCTAAAGCCCGAGGTAGGCTCTCTGCACGGTCTCGTCGTTGCGCAGCGCATCGGCCGCGCCCTCACCGACGACATGGCCATTTTTGAGAAGATAGCCGCGATCGGCGATCTCCAGGCTTCTCTTGGCGTTCTGCTCGACCAGCAGCACGCCGACGCCGGTCTCGGTCACCCGCCTCAGCGCCTTGAACAGAGCGGTGCACAGAATGGGGGAAAGCCCGAGCGACGGTTCGTCGAGAAGCAAAAAATCGGGCGCCGACATCAGCGCGCGGCCGATGGCCGCCATCTGCTGCTCGCCGCCCGACAGTGTTCGTGCGATCTGCCGGCTGCGCTCGGCGAGCCGCGGGAACAGCCCGAGGACCATCTCGAAGTTCCTGGCTTCGGTCTCCCGCGCCCGGCGCGCGAAGGCGCCGAGCTCGAGGTTCTCGCGCACCGTGAGGTCGCCGAACAGGCCCCGCTCCTCCGGAACCAGCGCGATGCCGGCCTCGACGATCCGGTGCAGCGGGTGATTGGTGATCGGGACGCCGGCGATGGTGACCGAGCTGCCCTCGCGAGCCCGGACGATGCCGCCGACCGCCTTCAAAAGGGTCGTCTTGCCGGCACCGTTGGTGCCCAGGATGACGACGAGCTCGCCCGGCTCGACGCCGATGGAGACGCCTTCGAGCACCCGGTGCAGTCCGTAATTCACCGATAGATTGCTGATCTCAAGCATCATCGTTCCCGAGATAGGCCCGGATCACCTCGCCGTCGGCCAGCACGTCGGTGGGCGAGCCCTCGGTGATCTTGGTGCCGCTGTTCATGACCACGCAACGGTCGCACAGGCTGCGGATGGCGTCCATCACGTGCTCGACGACGATGATCGTCCGTCCCTCGGCGCGCAAAGTCTCGACCAGGGAGATCCCGGTCCTCAGCTCGGTGGGGTTCAGTCCGGCGAGCCATTCGTCGAGCAGCAGCACCCTGGGATCCGAAGCCAAGGCGCGGGCGATCTCGACCCGTTTCTGGTCGATGTAGGTCAGCGCGGTCACCGGGGTGTGTTCCGCTCCTTCGAGGCCGACGCGCGCCAGTTGGCCGCGGGCGTAGTCCTCGAGTTCCCTTCCCCAGCGCCGGTGATGGCCGAACACGCCGGCGGCGGAGACGTTCTCGATCACCGTCAGCGACGGCAGCATGCGGACGATCTGAAAGGTGCGGGCGACCCCCATCCGGGCGATGACTCGGGCCGGAGACCGGGAGATCTCCTGGTCGTAGAGATGAATGCGGCCCGAATCGAGCTTCAGCGCGCCGGAGATCAGGTTCATCATCGTGGTCTTGCCCGAGCCGTTGGGACCGATCAGGCCCAGCACCTCGTGCTCGACCAGATCGAACGACAGCGCATCGACGGCCACGAGGCCGCCGAAGGCCTTGGTGACATCGCTGACGCTCAGTGCGAGATCGCCGGCCATGGCGCTACCCGTCTCCCCGCTTGAGGCGATGCGTCGATTTCTCGATCAGACCGGCCACGCCGTTGGGGATGAGATAGACGATGAGAAGGAAGGCGACACCCATCACCAACATCGTCTGATTGGGGAAGTGGGCCGATATCAGGTCCCACAGCATATAGAAGGGAATCACGCCGACCAAGGGTCCCCAAAGCCTGTGGGCGCCACCGAGCAGCGCCATGATGACCACCAGAAAGGAGATCATCGGGCTGAAGGCGATGGTCGGCTCGATATAGGTCCAGCGCGGCGCCAGGATCGCGCCGGTGATCGAGGCGATGGCGCCGGAGATGATGAACAGCAGGACCTTGGCGCGGGCGGTGTCGATGCCGCTGTGGACGGCGACCACCTCGTCGTTGCCGATGATGCGAAGCGCGAACCCGAGCCGGGACCGTCCGATCCACCAGCCGATCAGGTAGACCAGCGCCGCGAGCGCCAGAAGCTGCCAGTAGATCATCGGCTCGGTGATGTTGGTCAGGACGTAGAGCCCGCTGCTCCTCCCCATGGTGGTCTGCACCCAGGTTACGATCTGGCGAATGAGCTCCGCGAGACCCAGCGTGAAGATGACGAAGTAGACGCCCGAGATGCGGAGCGTCGCCAGACCGATGATCGCCGACAGCGCCGCGCCGACGATCGCCGCCAGCAGTACGAGGACGGGAAAAGGCAACAGCTCGACGCCGCCGCCGACCACGTACATGCCGAGCCCGAAAAAGGCGGCGGTGGCGAGCGAGATGTAGTGTGTCGGACCTGAGAACAATGTCCACGCGGTCGCGAGCACGGTGTACATGGCGAGATCGACCCCGAGGGAAAGCCACACCCCGGAGTCTAGCAGCGGCAGGAACGCGACGGCGCCGAACACCAGCCCGACGACGACGAAGCCGCGCTTCTCGCGGCCGGTCAAGATGCCCGCCTTCCGAACAGGCCCTCGGGCTTCAACAGCAGGACGATGATGAACAGCAGGTAGGCCGCGGCCAGGGTCAGCCCGGGATCGATCAGGCTGGCGACCGCGGTCTCGGCGAGGCCGAGGATGAACGCGGCGGCGATGGCGCCCCTGATCTCGGCCACCCCGCCCATGATGACGATGATCAACGCCTTCAGCGTGAAGATGATGCCGATCGAGGCGTCGGTTGTCAGGAATGCGCTGATCGAGGCGCCGCCGGCCGCGGTCACGGCGCCGCCCAGCGCAAAGGCCAGCGCCGAGGCCCGCGGCACGTTGATGCCGACGAGCCCGGCCGCCATCGGATTGACGGCGACCGCGCGCAAGGACAACCCGGTCCGGGTCCGGTTGAGCCAGATGTAGAGGGCGAGGCCGATCGCCGCGGACATCAGGAACGCGGCGATCCGGTTGAGGCCGTAAGGCTGGCCCAGGATCGTGTACGGCCGCTCGAGATAGGAATAGCTGAAATACTCGCCGCCGAATACGGCCAGCATGATCCCGACCATGATGAAGCTCAAGCCGAACGTCGCCAGGATGCTGTCGACGTCGAGCTGGCCATGGCTCTTGGCGCGGCTGACCAGCGGCTGCATCAAGTACCGGTAGATCGCCCAGTTCAGGACGAAGGCGAGCGGTGCAACGAAGACGATCGACAGGAACGGACTCAACCGGGCGCTGGTGTAGAACCAGAACGCGCCGAACGCGCCGGCCACCAGGATCTCCCCGTTGGCCAGGTTCATGATCCTCGCGACACCGCATTGAAGCTGCAGCCCCATCGCGATCAGGGCGTAGATGCCGCCCAGCAGCAATCCGGTGATGATGAGGTCCATGATGGTCGTGATTTGATCCCGTGGCCGCCGGGAATGGCCGTTCTTGAGTTCGCGGACGGTGCGTGAGGCGGCATCCCCCCCCCCCCCGCTAACCCTCCCCCCTGGAGGGGGGAGAGGTCACCCACGGTGTATTTCTATTCAGCAACGGTCAACGCCCGGCGCGGCCGTCATGCCCGCGCCGGGCGTATCCGCGTGGAAATTACCAGCCCGACTTGAGCTTGACCGGCTTGGCCCCCGGGCGGCCGGTGGAGCTCACGCCGTAGAACACCCCGTTCTGCCACTGGCCGACCGTCCAGAACTTCTCGTTGTTCTGATTGACGAACTTGATCGGGCCCACGACCGTATCGAAGGTGTTGTTTTTGATATAGGCCGTCACCGCTTTGCGGTCCGTCGATCCGACGCCTTCGATGGCCTTCTCGAGGATCTGATAGGTTGCATAGACCATGGCGGACGCCCAGTAATCGGCGGGTTTGCCGTTCACTTCCTTGTGGGCCTTGAAATAGGCCTTCATCTCGGGCGTGTCTGGGTTGACGCCGCTGGCGCCGAGGACGCCTTCGATCGACTTGCCGAACTTTCCGAGATAGGCGGGGAAGGCGGTTGCGACCGCGGTGTAGAAGGCCTTGACGTTGAGCCCGTTGATCTTGGCCTGCGCCGTCAGCCCGAAGGTGTCGGGCGGATAGGACCAAGCGACGAAGGCGTCCGGATTGGCGCCCTTGATCACCGGCGAAAGGTCCCGCGTGCCGAGCGGATAGGACTTGTCGTAGACGATCTGGAAGCCGGCCCGCTTGAAGATCGGGCGGGCGGCGTTGGCCAGCTCGATCCCGAAAGCGTCGGCCACATTGACCATGGCGACACGGTTGCCGATCTTCCCCTCGTCCTTCATCTTCTTGAGGATCTCGGCGACCGCGCCGGCGAACGACGTGGTGCTGCCGAGGGTGAAGAAGATGCCGGGGTAGCGTTTGGTGAGCACGTCGGACTTGTCGGTGATCGTTGTCGAGGTGATCTGCGGGTAGCCGTATTTGGCGAAGATCGGCGCCGCCGCGAGGTTGAGGCCCGATCCGTAGGGCGCGAGGATGAAGTCCACCTTGTCCTGGGTCGCCAGCCGCTGCACCGCCTTGATGGTCTCGCCGGGGTTGGTCCGGTCGTCGTATTCGATGAGCTTGATCTTCGCCCGGCCGCTCTTGAGCTTCAGCCCACCCCTCGCGTTGACCTGTGTGACCCAGAGCTTGATGTTGGGCCAGTGTGTGATTGCGGCGCCGGCCCCCAGGGGTCCGGATTTCGGCGCCACCGCGCCGATCTTCACCATCTCCGCCGCCCGGGCCGACGGACCGCCCGACAAGGCCGGCCAGACCAGCACAAGCGCGAGGAGGACCGAAAGTCCCCACAGGCGCGGTTTTCTGAGGTTCCTTTGAATGCCCTTCATTTCGTTGTTCCTCCCCTGACCGTCAAGGATTCAATGACGGGAGCCGGGCGGAAATCGCAACCCCGAAAAATGACCGAGAGCCGACCATTGTTATGACAATCTTTCTCTATGTCAATTCTTAAATATTCGGAACGTTCCATGGAGTGTGGGGAGGAGATCCGAACTGGAAACAGGCTTTGGACCCATCAGGGTTGATTGCGGGCCGCCCGGCGGAAGCACGGTCCTCTGTCATGTCCGATTCTCTCTTTCGACGGCGGAGACGAACCTCAAGAGGCTTTGGCGGGACGGAAGTGTGGGATCGAGAGGCTTCCGGGGACATCCTCGAAAAAGACTTCCACCGGCATTTCGATCGCCGCGTCCTCCGGCGGGCAGTCCCGCAGATCGGACAGCATCCGGGGGCCTTCCTCCAGGTCGATCAGGGCTACGACATAGGGGACATCATCTTTGAACGCGGGATGGAAGGCCCGGTGAACGACGGCGAAGGAGTAGACGGTCCCCCGTCCGGAAGCGGCCACCCACTCCGTTTCGGACGAGAGGCAATCGGGGCAGTAGGCGCGGGGGTAATGCCTGAAGGTCCCGCAATCCAGGCAACGTTGCAGTCTGAGCGCTTGGCCTTGGCGGGTCTCCCAAAATTCGGTCGAATCGGCGTCCGGGACGGGGAGGGGACGGGCATCAGAAGGCATGTGTTCAATCCTTCGTCAGAATGAGGCTTCCAAAGGCGCCGAAGGGCGCGCCGCCGACGCCTGTCACGAGGGCGACCTCGGCGCCGGGAACCTGCCTCTCTCCCGCTGTCTCCCGAAGCTGCCGGACGGCCTCGGTCACGTGGAACATCCCGTCGGCGTGACCCTGCGAGAGGAGGCCCCCATGGGTGTTCACGGGCAGGTCCCCCCCGAGCTCGATCCGTCCGTCCTCGACGAATCCCCCCCCTTCGCCCTTGGGACAGAAGCCGTAGTCCTCGAGCTGGACAATGACGGCGTACGTGAAGCAGTCGTAGATTTCGGCGAAGTCCACGTCCCCGGGGGTCAGGCCGGCCATGGCGTACACCCGCCCGGCTGCGTCCGCCGATCCGAGGGTCGTGAGGCCGGGGGCCTGGCCGGCGCTCCGGTGGGTGTGGGCCTCGGCCATGCCGCGCAGGAGGACCGGGCGGCGGCGCAGGTCCCGCGCGCGCTCCGCCGAGACGACCACCACCGCCCCCCCCGCGTCGGAGACCTGGCAGCAATCGAGCAGGCGGAGGGGGTCCACCACCCGGGGGGAGGACTGATGGTCGTCGAGCGTCATGGTCTCCCGCATCTGGGCGTTGGGGTTCAGGGCGGCGTGGCGGCGCATGGCGACGGCGACGGCGCCGAACTGCCGGCTCGTCGTCCCGTATTCGTGCATGTGGCGGCGGGCCGCGAGGGCGTACTGGACGGGGGGGCTTCCCGCGCCGTAGAGGTCGGCCTCGTCCTCGGTCCCCATGAGAAGGCTTGACCTGCGCGGCCGGCCGCGCCCGATCCGGTCGTCCCGCGCCACGACACAGACCGCGACGCGGCAGAGTCCGGCGGCGATCATGGCCGCCGCGTGCTGGATCTGAAGGAGGGCGCCCGCGCCGTGGGCGTCCATCGTCGAGGCGACCCGGGCGGGGAGGCGGAGGTATTCGATCAGGTGCTCGACGGACATCGAGGTGGGGTTGCGGATGGGCAGGTTGGTGAAGACCGCGTCCACGTCCTCGCGGCGGAGGCCCGCGTCCTCGATCGCGGCGAGGACCGCCTCGGCCTGAAGCTGGAGGTAGGTCCGCCCCGGGAGCGTTCCGATGGCCGTCTCGCCGATTCCCGGCAGGGCGATCCGTCCGGACAGGCCGGGACCCATCAACCGGTTCCTTCTGTTCGTCGTCCGTCCGGCGTCATGACGCCGCACCGGCCCCGATGTCGGGTCCCCGCGTGGCCAGCTCGAAGAGCAGACCCTCCGGCCCCTTGAAATAGGGGGCCTTCCATTTTCCCCGGTCGACGATGCCCGAGTGGCCGATTCCTTTCTCGTCGAGGACCGCGATCTGGGCCCGCAGGTCGTCCTCCTCTTCCACGCCGAGGGCGATGTGATGCATCCCCCCCGCGCCGAGACGGTTGTCGTCCAGGTCCGGGATCTCGAAGAACGTCACCAGCGTGCCGGGACTTCCTTTCTCGTCGCCGAAGAAGTAGTGCTTCTGTTCGGGCGCGTCCTGGTTGATGTCGTCCAGGACGAGCCCGAGTCCCACGACGTCGGTCAGAAAGCGTAGCATCTGGTCCATGTCGCGGGTGACCAAAGTAATGTGGTGAAGGCCCGTCAAGCGGGTAGGTGGTGGCATGCCAGTGTCCTCCTTCGTATTGCGCCGTGTCAGGCGAATCCGGCGCGGGGTTTCAGTCGTCGCGCGATCGGCCCATTCCTCTCGGGGCCGTCGCCGTGGAAACCCGGTTGTTAGCGTCCTCGAAAGGGCTCAGTCGATGACGGCGATGCCGTCGATCTCGACCAGGTAACCCGCGTTGAGACCCGTCTGACAGCACAGGCGCGCGGGGGACTTCTCTTCGTTGATGTACTCGCGGTAGACCACGTTCATGTCCGCCCAGTTGCTCATGTCGGTGATGTAGACGGTGAACCGGATATAGTCGCTCATGCTCCCGCCGCCAGCCTCGACGACGGTCTTCAGGTTCTCCATGCACTGCCGGGTTTGGCCCTGGATGTCGCTCGGGATCTCCAGGGTCTTTGGGTGGCGGGGGACCTGACCGCCGACGAAGACGATGTTCCCCACCTTCGCCGCGGGGGTCATCCAGGTGATGTGGCCGGGGAGGTTGTCGGATTTGATGGCTTCCCAAGGCATGGAGCGTTCTCCTTTCGAAAGGACGTCCTTCCGGCTCAGGGGTGAGCGGCCGGGTCTTCCGTGAAGACGTAATGGCCGGATGACTGCCGCGCTGAACCGAACCGCTGCGAGGTGAAACGTCATTTTGCCGCCGTGCGCCCCGGTTTGTCCATCCTGGAATATCCCTCGCGAACCGAGCCGGGACATATCAGGACGCGGATTTCTGCTAGACTGTCGCCATTGAGCAAATGGGAAGGGCGTTTTTGAGATTAGGGCCAAGCGCCGGCCGGCACAATTTGAAAACGAAGGGGGGCGAGCCATGTCGGAAGGATTCACTGTCGCGGATTTCAAGCACGTTGCCGATGGAACGCAGGAGGGGCAATTCTCGATCGGCGAGAAAAAGCGGGTTTCCGGTCTGGCCGGCCTGGACCCGATTTATCGCGACCTCCTGGACCGTCCCATCACCGCGACCCTCGGGATCACCGGACCGGACGGCCGGATCAATCTCACCCAGATGTGGTTCGACTACGAAGGGGACAAGATCCTCGTCAACACCGCCGCGCATCGGCCAAAGTGCGGATGGATTCGGAAAAACCCGCGCCTGACCATCATGATGGTCAACCCGGATAATCCGTACCACTGGATGAGCATCAAATGCACGGTCGAAAATGAGATTCGGGAAGGAGAGCCGGGCGGGGAGCGCGCGACCCGGCAGACAGACAAGATCTGGGTAAAGTACACGGGCCAGGACCCGCCTTACGGGTTGCGCGACCCGGTGATCGATGAGAAGCGCGTGCTCTTTGAATGCAAGATCGACAATATCGCGACATTCGGGAAACTCTGACCTGGGTTTCTCACCACCTTTTTGTGGGAAATGCGGGCTAATCGGTCCGGTGAACAGGTCATTTCCCGCGATCGATCTCCGGACAAGTCTGTCGAATGAGATATTGCCCCAACGGGCCGGGCTTCGTTTGATAGATGTCTTGGATATCGCCTTCTCCGTTGAACAGCCGGAAAAAGGAGATTTTTCTTGCTTCGGGATTGGGGCCGAATCTCTTGTCGTTCAAAAGGCGTTTCACCAGCGCCCCGCCTTCCAGGTAGGCCAATCGCATGGTCCAGGCGCCGACCATGGCTCGCGAGAAGATGTTGTAGTAGTCGATGGTCTCGATAAAGAGCTTCGCGAGGGGGACCATGTTCCCTTGCTTGATCGAACCGCATAAGAGCGTCTTCACCGTCCGGCCGAACGTAGGGAAGGCGTTGAGTGTGCCGAACTTCTCCCCCAGATAAACCGCCAGGCCTTCCACCAGGTAGCGGTTTCGGCTTGGAGACAGGGAATGCGTCGTCTCATGAATCAGGGGCGCCCTTCCGTCCCGGACCCGATGAACGGGCATCTCCATCCGGTTTTGGCCGCGCCAGAGGGACATCAGGGTCTTGGGAATTCGAAATTCCGGGCGGATGACCATCTTGACCCGCTGGACCCGAATGAACTCGTGTTTTGGAAGATTTCCGACGAATCGCTTGACGATGGCATAGGCTTTGTCCGCTTTTTTCCCGAATTCGATGACCTCTTGTCGGGTGATGCCTAGATAATCAATGGAGTAATGGGCGGTTTCAACCTGTGCGGCAAACGCGACACGTGGCAGACCCGTGACATGGATGAAGGCAATCGCGATGGCGACCCGAATACAGCCGCTGACGCCCAGGTATTTTCTTGGATTTTCAACGTTCATTGTTACCGGCCTCTGACCAGTCGAAGCTCCTTGGTCAATATATCGCCTCCACCGGCGGCGGTGATTCTGACCTTGTTTTTGCCGGGGACCAGATTCACGCTGATTCGCAGGTCGCAGGTCGCAGGTCGCAGGTCGCAGGTCGCAGGTCGCAGGTCGACGGGTTGAAAACCGGAAGGCGCGCGCTGGACGCTGACGCTGCGGGTTCGCGAAAATTTCTCCCGGAGGAAAAGGACCTCCTCGATCACCTTGGTTTCATTGACGTGGACCACAATTGTCACGGATAAGAGTCGCTTTGGGGTGATCAGCCGGGCCCGGATCTCAACGGTCTCCGTGGAGATTGGGTCTTGCGGCGCGCACAATAAAACGAGGTCGAATCGCCTTCCCGCGCCGGGGGTGGAGGGAGTTATCGGAGGCCTGGAAGGCCCTGGCGCCTTGGCCACCCGCTTCGGTTTCAACATGGGCGACGCGTCTTTTTTGGGTACTTGAGGACGGATCGGCGATTTTGCGGATGGCCGCGCCTTCTTGGCCGCGGGCTTCTCTTGGCAATCTCAACAGTTTTCGGGATTGTCGTGGGCCGTGGTGTAAGCGTCTTGGGCGGGCGTTCGATTTCCAAAAGCTCCAACCGGACGAGTTCCACCCTTCGGTTACGCGCCCGCGCCTCATCCGTTTGTGCGGTCATCAGCGGACGGGATTCGCCGTAAGACCGGACGTCGAACCGGTCCGGCCTAAAGCTGTAACCTCTGGCCAGTGCGCTCATGACCCGGCGGGCGCGTCTCTCAGAAAGCCCCAGGTTATATTCCTCTGTGCCTCGGTCGTCCGTGTGGCCTTCAATCCTGATTCGATACCGCATCAGGGCCGGGAGACGGAGGGCCTTCGCGACTTCATCCATCTGGGACTTCGCCTTGGCAGTGATTCGGTCCGAGTCGAAATCGAATTCGATGTTGAGGGGGACTCGCGGCTCTTTCCCTGATCCCCTTTCAACCGGTTTCAGGAGCTCCTCCGCGATTTTTTCGGCGGTCATAAAGAAGGGGTAATCTTTCTTGGGGGTCTCGGCCTTCGAGGTCGCCGTCATCATCAATGGGGAGAGAAGCAGCCCCAAAATCAGACCCCGTCCCATCATGAATGAAATCGCTGAACGTTCCCGTATTTTGTCCTCCAGTCCAGCCTAAGGTCTGCCATACAGGTTCCAGGCGGCCCAGTATCGGGGATGGCGGAACCTGGAATCCTTCAGGAGATAAAGTTGCGCCTGGCGTAAGGACTCCGTGAATGAAAGCCCTGCCCGGATTCCCGCATAGAACCGGGTCATCAGCAAAGACGTGGCGTCATCGTCCACCTTCCAAAGACTGGCGACCGTGCTGACCTGCCCCCCTGAAACCGGTCCGGTTTGAGAGTTAGGATTTTCGCACGGCTTTCGGGACTGGATTGGCCTAGAAGAGGGGGCAGTGATGAGTCGGAAGCGATTCACCGCGGAGCAGATCATCCACAAGCTTCGTCAGGCCGAGGTGGAGTTGGCCAATGGGCAGAGGATGGCTCAGGTCTGCAAGACGCTGGGGATCTCCGAGCAGACCTATTACCGGTGGCGGCGGGAGTACGGAGGCCTGCGCCTGGACCAGGCGAAACGACTGAAGACACTGGAGCAGGAAAACGCCCGGCTAAAGAAGCTGGTGGCCGAGCAGGCCCTGGATAACGCCATCTTGAAGGAGGCCTCCCAGGGAAACTTCTGAGCCCGCCTGCGCGGCGGCGGGCGATGGAGCATGTGCGGGAGAAGCTGAGCGTGTCCGAACGTCGCGCCTGCCGGGTGCTGGGTCAGGCCCGCTCGACTCAGCGGCGCTCTGCCCAGGTCCCTGACGATGAGGCGCGTTTGGTGGCGCGGGTGACAGAGCTGGCGAGCGAGTACGGACGGTACGGCTACCGGAGGATAACGGCTCTGTTGGAAAGAGAAGGCTGGCGAGTGAATCACAAGGGGGTGGAGCGGATCTGGCGCCAGGAAGGCCTGAAGGCGCCGAAGAGACAGCCCAAGCGAGGGCGTTTATGGCTGAACGACGGCTCTTGTGTTCGCAAGCGTCCGTCTTATCGGAATCATGTGTGGTCCTACGACTTCCTGGCCGCGAGGACGCACGATGGGCGGCCTTTACGGATGCTGGCTGTGATGGATGAGTTGACCCGGGAGTGCTTGGCCCTTGATGTAGAGAGAAGACTCAACTCCGAGGACGTCCTGGACCGCCTCACCGAGTTGTTCGTCCGGCGTGGCCTGCCGGCTTATATCCGCTCGGACAGCGGGGCGGAGTTCACGGCGAATGCGGTGAGAGGGTGGCTCACCCGTCTTGGGGTGAGAACGCTTTACATCGAGCGGGGCAGTCCCTGGGAGAACGGCTATGTGGAGTCCTTCATCGGCAAGCTGCGCGATGAGCTGCTCAACGGGGAGATCTTCTACACCCTGACAGAGGCCAAGGTGTTGGTGGAGAGATGGCGACAACTCTACAACTGGGTAAGGCCCCATAGTGCCTTGGGCTACCGGCCCCCGGCGCCGGAGGCCATCGAACCAATGCCTCCGGGCATCCCTACACTTTCGGATATCGGGGAGCAGAGACTAACTCAAAAAGTGGTACAACTTTAGGGGGCGGGTCAGATCTCCGCTGGCGTTTTTCTTTTCGAGTGGTATATTCAGTTTCTGGAACGAGGAGAAAAATCGTGACAGCGACGAAGTACACCTATACTGTGATATTCGAGCCAAATGAAGAAGGCGGTTACACCGTAACCTGTCCCGCTTTGCCCGGTCTCGTTACGGAAGGTCGTACGTTGGAGGAAGCCCGGGCGATGGCAACCGAGGCCATTGAGGGCTATCTGGAGATTCTTCATGAGGACGGCCGCCCCATTCCGCTATGCGAGGAACGCGGGGCCGCGCCCACCCGGGAAAAGGTAACGGTTCACCTCCGAGTCGCATGAGTCGCCGACTCCCGGCGCTCACACCCCGAAAAGTCATCAAGGCCTTCGAACGCAGAGGCTTTATTCTCCGGCGAATCAAAGGCAGCCACTACTTCTTTCAGCATCCTGCCAATCCAAGCATCATTGTATCCATACCCTACCACTCGCGAGACATGGCGCGGGGAACGCTTCTTTCAATTATCCGGAAATCCGGACTGACCGTGGAGGAATTTCTTGACTTGCTATAGCGCTTCGGAATTTCGCTTTCGAGGTCTGCTTGGGGCTCGGTCGCACATTCCAAGGTGCGCCGTCCGCATCCTTCGACTCCACTCAGGGCCCGCTCCGATGAAATAAGGGACATGGCCGGCCTGCCGATGTCTCTTCTTCTGGTCTGCTCTTCCCCGAATTTCCCTCCCCCTCCGTACGCAGTCGCCCGGAGATCGACAGAGGCGGGATCATCCGGTTTTGACCAGCAGCTCGCAAAACCGCTCGGCGATCATCATGCAGGCGTGGTTCGTATGGGCGTGGGGAAGGACGGGAATGACCGAGGCGTCGGCGACGTAGAGGTTCTCCATCCCGTGGACGCGGAGGCGTGAATCGACGACCGCCGTTTCGCTCGAAGCCGGACCCATGGCGCACGTGCCGACGCCGTGGCGGAAGCTGTCGTAATTCGACCGCGCATGCACGGCCCAGTCCTCCTTCGGGCCGGGCTGGAGGAGGGGTCCGTAAAATTCCCGCATCGGCCCGGTCCCGGCCAGGCGCTCGACGAGCCGCATCGCGGAGACCATGGCGGCCGCGTCTTCGGGGTCTTCCAGCATTCGGGTGTCGATCCCCGGCGGGTCGCGGGGGTCGGCGGACTTCAGGGTGACATTTCCGCGCGTCCGCTGTTCCAGCAGGTGAACCGTGATCGGGTAAATGGATTTTCCATCTTCTCCCCGCGCCGGAGCGAGGGGGAGGGGGAGGGAGGGGGAGGGGAGGGGGGGGCGGATGTAGACGTGGAAGTCCAGGCAGTCCCGGCCGGGGCTGCTCTTCCCGTTCACCACGAAGCCGGGGACGAGCCAGTCCGTCTCCTCGATCCGGGCGACCTCGAACCGCATCGTGACGACCGCGTGGTCCTGAAGGTTTCCGCCCACGCCCTCCAGGGCATGGGCCGTCCGGATGCCGCGCCGGTCCAGCTCCGCCCGCGGGCCGATGCCGGAGAGCATGAGGATTTGCGGCGAGTGGTAAACCCCGGCGGACAGGACGACGCGCCCGCCCGAGACCGAATGGGCCCGGCCGTCCTTTTCATACCGGACGCCCGTCACCCGGTCCTTCTCGATTTGAAGCGACAGGACCTGCGCCTCCGCCGTGATTTGCAGGTTTTTCCGTGACCGGGCCGGTTCCAGATAGGCCTCGAGGGCGGAGTGCCGGCGGCCGTCCTTGATGTTCGCGACGGTCCGGGAAATCCCGAAGGGCTCGGGGCCGTTCTGGTCCGGGGAGACGGGCAGCCCCAGACTCGCCGCGCCCTCCACCAGGGCCTTCTCGATGCCTTGAAGCGGGGGGGGGCCGCTGAAGTCCAGCCGCCGCGCCAGATGGAGGGGGCCGCTGTCCCCGTGGAGCGGACTGTCGGGAAAGTCTCGGTCCGTTTCCATCCGTTTCATGACCGGAAGCATTTCTTCCCAGGACCACGCCGGGTTTCCGGCCGCGGCCCAGGCGTCGAAATCCGCGCGGATCGGACGGGTGACGGACATCAGGTTGATGGTGGAGCCGCCGCCCATGACCCGGGCGGCCAGGGTGTCGAACGGGCTTCCGTCGAAATTCCTGCGGGTGGGATACCGGGCGACGAAATCGGTCTCGGTCCGGATCCGGCGGGCTTGCGCGGGGTCGGACACCACCTCCGGGATCGGCCGCGGGTCGGGTCCGCGCTCGATGAGCAGAACGCTTTTTCGCGGATCCTCCGAGAGTCGGCCGGCGATCACGCACCCCGCCGTTCCGCCCCCGACGACGATCACGTCATATCGCTCGGGCATCGGCTTTCTCCGCGGGGACCCGGCGGTTCCGACGGGCGAAAAACCTTTTTTATCCACAGATTACACAGATTTTTTAAATTCGCTCAATCGAAAAAAGATCTGAATCTTCTGTTTTTCTCTTCTTAATAATCTGTGCAATCTGTGTAATCTGTGGATAAAGCTCTTTTGCTTTCGAGACGCTAGATCAGCGCGCCCCCGCCCAGCTTCAGGCCCGCTTCGTTGTTGCATCGGGCGCAGACGAAGATCCTCGAGATGATCTCCCCGCCGTGCTCGCTGCGGTGCTCGGTGAAGAGCTGCATGAGGGACCCGCACCCGCACTTGATCCCCTCCGGGACGATCTCCACGGGGCGCTCGGAGTAGGATATCTTGAAATCGGACTTCGGTTTTTCCTCGCTCAAAGGGACTCCTTTCCGCCCCGGGCGTCAGGCCGGCTCCACCGGCGTCAGGGCGCGCCGTTTTCCCAGTACGTGTCCCAGTTCTCCAGGACCCGTTTGTACGTCTCCTCGTCCGGTCCGGCCACGCCGCGCATGTAGGGGGCGTGGTAGGGCGGAAACGGCTCGGTGCAGTCGATGACCATCTTGCACGACACTCCCTCCTCCCCGCCGAACGGCTCGGACGGGTCCAGGCGGCAACCGGAGACGTCCGGGACGATCTGGACCGACTTGTGGGCCTGGGTGTGCGTCGCGAAGGCCCACCAGACGTCGTCGTTGTCCCAGATGTCGATGTCGTCGTCGATGACCAGGACGTTTTTGACCAGGGCCTTCTTGCTCCAGACCATGTGTCCCGCCCGGAAGGCCAGGCCCTTGTACCGGCGCTTCTTGTCGATTTGCACGACCGTGACCAGACCGTGGCACATGAGCGAGCGGACGGCTTTCACCTCGGGCAGGTAGGCCCGGATGCCGCGCGTCATTTCCAGGTTGAAGCCCATCTCCACGAGGAAGTTCCCCTCACTGGGCGGTTTGCCGATCGTGACGGATTCGTAGATGGGCTGCTTGCGGTGCGTGATGCACTTGACCTTGAAGACCGGGAGGTCGCGGATGCCCGAGTAGTAGCCTGTGTACTCCCCGTAGGGGCCTTCGGAATCGCGCAGGTCGTGGATCACCTCCCCTTCGAGGATGTACTCGGCGTAGGCCGGGACGTTCATGTCGCAAAGCTCGGATTTCACCATCGGCAGGGGCCTTCCCGTCATGGCGCCCCACACCTGCTCCTCCGGCGAGTCGGTGGGCACCGGGGCGCCGGAGATGATGCTCATCATCGGGTCCACCCCGAGGGCGGCGCACATGGGCATGTCCTTCCCCTCCGAGCCGTACTTGGCGTAGACCGACGCCACGTGCTGGTTGGGGACGATGAGGATGCCCGTGTGCTTGGGCCCCTTGGCGTGGAGGCGGTAGATGGCGAAGTTGCTCGTCCCCGTGTCCGGATGGCGGGTGAAGCAGACCGCCTTCGAGAGGAAGGGGCCGCCCATTTTGGCGGTGCACATGTCGATGGGGAGCTTGTAGAGGTCCACCTCCTCCTCGGGGATGACCACCTCTTTGCACGGGGCCTCGGAGCGGTCCACGATCACCGGGTCCAGGAGCTTGGAGGGCTGAAGCCGGTCGATCCAAGTCTCGAACAACTCGTCCCGGGAGACGTTGAAGGCGTCCTCGACCATCCGGACGTGGCGGTGGGTGCCGTCCACCACGACGTCGTAAGGCGGCTCCACGTGCCAATCCGGGTGGGAGGAGTGGGCGTTCCAGAACATGCACGCCTTGTCGGAGCCGTCCTCCATCAGCTTTTTGCTGACGGCGCCGATCTCGAACCGGACGTCCGAGGGCTTGTCCACGTGGAGCATGCGGCCGCGCTCGTCCAGGTAGGACATGTAATCCCGCAGGGACTGAAAGGGCCAGTTCGGACGGGTGTCCGGCTTGATTTCGAAGGGCCGCTTGCGATCTGTGGTCATCTTGGTACGCTCTCCCATTAACTGATGGCTGAATCTGAAAGGCGCCGAAAGCCCATTTTCACATGGCCGTCGGCCCGCTTCGGGTATGAATCCGGCGCGATTGCGATGGATGCGGGGGAGCGTCGCGGGCCGGTTGCCTCTCGCTCTCCCGCCTCCTAGTGCTCGGGCTCCAGGACGATTTTTCCGAAGACCTGACGCGACTCCAGGAGCCGGTGGGCCTCGGCGGCTTCCCGCAACGGAAATTTCCGGTCGATGACCGGTTTCAGCTTGCCGGCCTCGAGCAATTTGATGATCGTGGCCAGCTCATGCATGGTCCCGTGGTTCGAGCCGATGATGGTCAGTTGCTTATGGAAGATGTGGGCCACGTTGGTCGTCACGTCGTAACCGGAAGAGGCGCCGCATGTCACGAGCCGGCCCATTCGGGTCAGACTGCGGATGCTGCCCTCCCACGTGTCCTTGCCGACGTGCTCGAAAACCACGTCCACGCCGCGCTTGCCGGTGAGCTTCATCACCTCTTCGCGGAAGTCCTGTTCTTTGTAGTTGATCATGTGGTCCGCGCCGAGATCGATCGCCCGCCGGCATTTCTCGTCGCTGCCGGCCGTTCCGATGACCCGCAGGCCCGTCAGCTTGGCGATCTGCACCGCGGCCACGCCGACGCCGCTCCCCGCCGCGTGGATGAGGATTTCCTCGCCCGCCCGGATTCCGGCGCGCGCCAGCATGTGCCAGGAAGTCAGGAACGTGATGTTGATGGCGGCGCACTCGGCGAAATCGAGCCCCTGGTACAAAGGCACCAGGTTTTCGGCCCGGCCGGTCCAGTACTGGGCGTACCCCCCCCACAGGGCGGAGCCGTAATACTTGTAGTTCCGGCAGCAGTTCGGCTCGCCCTTCCAGCAGGTTTCGCAGTTCCCGCAATGGACAGTGGCGTAGACCACGACCGGGTCCCCCGGCTTGACGTGGGTCACCTCCGCGCCGACCTCGACGACCTCGCCCGTGATGTCGCCGCCCAGGATGTGGGGCAGGGTCTTGTTGGGGCGGTACTCGCCGTTGCGGCCGATGACGTCGAACCAGTTGAGGGACGTGGCCCGGACCTTGAGCATGGCGTCGCGCGGACCGACCGGCAAGGGGTCGATGTCCTCGTACTTCAGGACCTCGGGCGGTCCGTATTCGTGATAGAGGGCTGCCTTCATGGATATCCTTTCGGTTGTTGAATTCCCCGCCGGCCGTCCGTCAGAACGCCGCGATTTCCTCCGACAACGTGTCTGTGATGAACAGGTGTCCGGACTTGTGGGTGATCATGAAATCGACCTTGGACTCCAGGGCGACGGCCTGGGGCGTGACCCCGCACGCCCAGAAGACCGGGACCTCACCGGGTTTCACCTCCACCCGGCCGGTCCCGAAGCTGACGTCGTCCAGGTCGTCGATGCCGATGGCCGACGGATCGCCGATGTGGACAGGGGCACCGTGGGTCGCCGGAAAGCGCGATGTCACCTGGACGGCCCGGACGACCTGGTCCTGGCGGATCGACCGCATGCTCACCGCCAACGGTCCGAAGAACCGGCCCGCCGGGACGCACGGGACGTTCGTTACGTAGACGCAGGAGGGTTTGTCTCCCTCGTGGTGCTTGAAGTTGACGTTGGCGTTCAGGAGCGCCGCCTCGAAAGTGAAGCTGCACCCGATGAGAAATCCGACCAGATCGTCCCGCCAGTAATCCGTGATGTCCTCCACCTCGGCCGTCAGCTTGCCCCGCTCGTATATGCGGTAGCCGGGGAGATCCGTCCGCAAATCGGCGTCCTTGGCCACTCGCTTCACGATGGGTGATCCCGGGTCGGTCACCTCGATGATGGGGCAGGGCTTCGGGTTCCGCACGCAGAACGTCAGGAAGTCGAACGCCGCCTCACGCGGCAGGATGGCCAGGTTGGCCTGGGCGTACCCTCCCGCCAGGTCCTGCGTTGTCCGGGTCCATTTGCGCTCCCGGACAAGCGCCCGGATTTCACGCGGGTGCAGCCCCGAGAGGTCTTCTTTGGACAGCGTTGCGGTGGTCATTCGTCTCTCTCCGGAATCAGGTCCGAGGGGCCGGGATCGCCTCTTGGGTCCGCCTACAAGGCGGCAATCTCCTCCGACAGCATATCCGTAATGAGCAGGTGGCCCGACTGATGGGTGATCAAAAGGTCGAGCTTGGATTTCACGGCGGCCGCGTGGGCCGTGAAGGCGCAACCCCAGAAGACGGGGACTTCATCCGGCCGGACTTCGATCCGGTCGGTGTCGCAGCACACGTCATTCAGGTCGTCGATCCCGATCGCCGACGGATCGCCGATGTGGACCGGCGCTCCGTGCGTCGCCGGGAAGCGCGATGTGACCTGAACGGCGCGGACCACCTGGTCGCGGCGGATCGGCCGCATGCTGACCATCATGGGACCGGAGAACCGGCCGGCCGGCGTACAGGGAACGCGCGTTGCGTAAACGGGGGCGATTTTCTTTTCCTCGATATGGCGAAGCGAAACGTTCGCGTTGAGCAGGGCGGTCTCGAAGGAATAGCTGCAACCCAGGAGGAACCCCACCAAATCGTCGCGCCAGTGCTCGCTGATGTCATCCGTCTCATCGACCGGCTCGCCATGTCGGTAAACGCGGTACCTTCCGAGATCCGTTCTCAGGTCCGCGTCCCGGGCGGCCCGCTTGACCCATGGAGAGCCCGGGTCGGTCACCTCGATGATGGGGCAGGGAACCGGGTTCCGCAGGCAGAACGTCAGGAAGTCGAACGCCGCGTCCTTCGGGATGACGGTCAGGTTGGCCATGGCGTAGCCCGGGGCCACGCCCTCCGCCCTTTCCGTCCAACGGCCATCCCGGATTCGGGCTCGAATTTCCCGCGGGCTCAGGCCCGAGAGGGCTTCCTTCGAAAGGGTTCCGGTCGTCACGGGCGTTCTCGGGATCCAGGTGCGGCCGGCGCGTCTCCATCGGCGGCGATCAGAGCGCGGCGATCTCCTCGGACAGCGTATCCGTAATGAACAGGTGGCCTGCTTTGTGCGTAATCATGAAGTCGAGTCCGGCCTTCATCGCCGCCGCCTGGGGCGTGCAGCCGCAGCCCCAGAAGAGGGGAACCTCGTCGGGTCCGATTTCCACGCGGCCTGTTTCGAAGTCGACGTCGTCCAGGCTGTCGATTCCGATGACCGAGGGGTCGCCGATGTGCACCGGAGCGCCGTGCGTGGCCGGAAACCGGGAGGTCACCTGGATGGCTCGGACAACCTGTTCGCGGCGGATCGGCCGCATGCTGACGACCATCGGCCCCTCGAAGCGGCCCCCCGGCTCGCACGGCACGTTTGTCGTGTAGACGGAGACGATCTTGTCCTCCTCCAGGTGGCGGAGGGGGATGTTGGCGTTGAGCAGGGCGGTCTCGAAAGAGTAACTGCAACCGATGAGGAAGCCCACCAGGTCGTCCCGCCAGTAGTCCGTGATGTCCTCCGGCTCGTCCACGCACACGCCGCCCTCGTAGACACAGTACCGGGCGAGGTCCGTCCTCAGGTCGGCGTCCCGGGCCACTTGGCAGACGAGGGGAGATCCCGGATCGGTGACTTCGACGATGGGGCAGGGCTTGGGGTTCCGCTGGCAGAAGAGTAAAAAGTCGAACGCCGCCTCCCGCGGGACGATGACCAGGTTCGCCTGGGCATACCCCCGCGCCAGGCCCTCCGTGCCGCCCGTCCATCTTCGCTCGCGGGTGAGGGCGCGGATCTCGCCGGGGCTCAGGTCGAGCAGGTCTTCCTTGGAAACGGCCGCGGTGGTCATGAGACTTCCCTCCTCGGGTCAGAGATCCAGGGTCTTCGCGGGATTGACGCACATCATCGTGCGCAGCTCTTCCCGGGTGACCCCTTTTTCATAGAACGACTGGGCGAGGATGCGCAAGCCGTCGGCGGGCAGGGGGTTGTGGCGCTGGCCGCCGTCGGAGATCAGGATGAAGTGGTCCGCGCCGATTTCCGCGATCCCTTCGCGCATCAATTCCAGCGTCTGGCCCGGCTGCGCCCAGAAGGGCGAGATCCCGCAGTACTCGAGCTCGGCGATCACGCCGTCCAGGGCCGTCAGGGATTTCACGCGGTCGTGCGTCATCGCCGGAATCTTGAAATAAACGTGCTGGAGGATGATCCGCTTGACCCCGCGCTCCACGGCCGCCCGGACGAGGATGTCCACGTGCTCCGCGCTGAAGTGCCCCGTCGCCAGGGCGGCGCTGTTGTCCTGGGCGAGAACGTCCAGGACGTCCTGACACTCCTGTGTCAGCTTGCCGTCCTCCCGGACGATCGAGATGGGCTCGACGGGGCGGGAATCGCTCTTCTGGGTGTTGTAACCGCCCGTGAAACCGTAGGTTTGCGCGTGAAAGTCGGCGTCCACGGTGGGCATCCAGATGATCTTGGCGCCCAGGCGGACGGAGACCTCCGCCGCGGCGGGGTTCATGCCGCCGGTGTGCCGGTTGAGGACCAGCCCGCCGTACACGTCGATGGATTCGAAGTTCTGGCCCACGTTGTAGGCGCGGCCGACAGTGGACTCGAAGTGGCACTTCAGGACGACGGCCCGTATCCGGCATTCTTCGGCCCGCTGGACGACGCCGCGGTCGTCCGTGGCCCGGGGGATCAGGTCCGGGTGAGGATGGAAGTGGATGTCGATCGCGTCTTCCAGGTCAATGACATCGGGCTGCATCGTTTTCATGCTTGCGCTCGCTCGACTTCGGAAAGGTTAGGCCCCGGTTCCCGCGAAGAGGACGGATGAGGGGCGCGGTTCAAAGCCTCGGGATGTCCGCGTCCGCTTCGCGGCGGGAGAGCCGGAGGCGGGTTACGTGATGATCTCCCAGCCGGCCTGGAACTTGTCCAGTTGTTCGACCGTGTAATCGTCCAGGGGGTGGTCTCTGTCCGGGATCTCGACCTCCTTCTCCTCGCCGCACAAGGCTGTTGAGAAATACCGCTGGCCGGTGTCGTTCGTCATGCAGACGATGTAGCCGAGCTCGGGGTGCTTGCGTGCGAGTTTCAGGGCCGCCGCCACATTGCTTCCGGAGGAGATGCCGCAGAAGATCCCCTCCTCGCGGGCCAGCCGCCTGGCCATTTCGACCGCCTCGTCGGTGTGGGTCGTGATGATCCCCGTCACGTGCTCGAGGTGCAGGTTCCGGGGGACGAGGCCGTCGCCGATGCCCTCGATGCCGTGGGAGCCCCATTTTCTCTCGGAGAGCATCGGGCATTCTTCGGGCTCGACGGCCCAGAGCTGAACGCTTGAATTCTGTTCCCGGAGGTATTTGGCGATGCCCGTGATGCCGCCTCCGCTGCCCTGCGTTCCGACCAGGGCTTCGAGTTTCCCTTCGGTCTGCTCCCAGATCTCCGGCCCGGTCGTGATGTAGTGCGCCATGACGTTGTCGTTGTTGTCGAACTGGTTGGGGATCCAGTACTTCTCGGGTTCCTCCGCCTTGATCTCGAAGGCCTTCTCCAGGGCCAGGTCCACGTCGCTCTCGCCGCCCGGCGTGAAGACGAGCTCGGCCCCGTAGGCCCGCATCAGCTTTTTGCGCTCGTCGCTCATACCGACGGGCATGGTGATGATGCAATCGTAGCCCAAGAGCGTGGCCACCCAGGCGCAGGCGGTCCCGGCGTTGCCCGTCGAGCACTCCAGGATGGTCATCCCGGGCTTCAGGTCGCCGCGCGAGACGGCTTCGGTGATCATGTTGTAGTAGATGCGGTCCTTCAGGCTGCCGGTCGGACTGAACCACTCGATTTTGCAGTAGATGTCCGCGTTCACATCGGCGGGGATCTTGTTCAGCCGGACGAGGGGGGTGTTCCCGATGGCGTCGAACATGGAGTCGCACACCCGCTTGCGGGAATCCCAAGGGTTTCGCTCGATCATCCTCTTCTCACTCCTTACAGTCGATGGACCGTTCAGTCGGTGGACCGTTCGATCAATGGATGGTTGAATGATTCCGCTCACATCTCCAGCTTCGCGGCGATGTCCTCGATGTCGGGCTCGACCATGATGGGGGAGGTCTCGACCGCCTTCATGGCCGAATCGACGTCCTTCAGGCCGTGTCCGGTCACCAGGGCCACGATCCGCTCGTCCGGGTCGAGCGCGCCCGCTTCCTTCATCTTGATCACCCCCGCCAAAGCGGTCACGCCGGCCGGCTCGCCGAAGACCCCCGTCGCCCGGGCCATCCGCCGCTGGGCCGCGAGGATCTCCTCGTCCGAGACGCCGACGTAGCGTCCGCCGGTCGTGCGCGCGGCCCGAAGGCCCTTGACCCAGTCCCGGGGGTGGCCGACGCAGATGCTGTCGGCGATCGTATCGGCCTCCTTCGGCCGAATCTCCTCCCACCCCTTCTCGAAGGCCTCGAGGAGGACGCCCGATCCTTCCGCCTGGACGCCGATGAGCTGGGGGACCTTGTCGATGAACCCCAGGCGGTGGAAGTCCAGGAACCCTTTGTGCAGACCCCCGAAGATGCAGCCGTCGCCCACCGCGCAGAACACCTTGTCCGGCGCCTGCCAGTCGAGCTGCTCGCAGATCTCCAGCGCCGCCGTCTTCTTCCCTTCGCTCAGGAAGGGGTTAATCGCCGTGTTCCGGCTGTACCAGCCCCAGCGCTCGCCGGCCTCCCAGCAGAGCCCGAAGCACTGGTCGTAGCTCCCCCGGACCATGATGACCGTGGCGCCGTACACGAGCAACTGGGCGACCTTGGCCTTGGGGGCCCTTTCGGGGACGAAGATGTAGGGTTTGATCCCCATATAGGCTGAAACGCACGACATGGACGTCGCCGCGTTTCCCGTTGAGGCCCCGGTCACGATGTCCCGGCCGAGCTCCCGCGCCCGGACGGCCGCCATGACGCTCGCCCGATCCTTGAGCGAGGCCGAGGGGTTGCACGTGTCGTCTTTGAGCCAAAGATGGTTCAATCCAAGCTGCCGCTCCAAGCGATCCGCCCGGTAGAGCGGCGTCCAGCCGATCCGCAGGGGCGGGACGAACTCCCGCCGCGTCACCGGGAGGATTTCCCAATATCGCCATTGAGAGAACTCGCCGGAGGCCTTCAGGTCGTCGCGGCTGAACCGGGAGCGGATTCCATCATAGTCGTAAACGACGTCCAGCGTTCCCTTATCCAGACCGCAGTCCGGACAGACGTACAGGATTTCTTCAACGTCGTATTTCCTGCCGCATGACACGCAGGCCAAGTGGTCGATTTTCTTCATTCGGCCTTGCTCAGAGGCGGGCGCCTTTCCAGGGCGGCCGGACAGCCGCGCATGGGCGTGTTCCATGTTCAGAAGGAGGACCCTGAACCCGCGTCACCAGTGAATCCCGGGAGCCGACTGGATTGGGAAATGGATCAGAGGCGATGCGAAAATTCACGCGCGTGTTTTTCACTGCTGATTGTGACGGGCATTCTACTCAAACGCGGATCGGAATGTCAAAAGGAGGGAAGGGATTGGACCGCCCCTGGGTTATTGGACACTCGGGTGAGGGTATTCGACCTCATGCGGCCTCCGCAACTTGAGCGAGTTTTTCCTGCCTTGCCTGGGCCGGCGTTCGGTAGCCGTAGCCCTCGAGAATCCAATGATGGTTGTACAGGTTCTTGAACTCAAGCAGCGCCCACCGCAGTTCCTATACGGTGGCGAAAGAGCGCACCCACAGGAGATTCTCCTTCAAGATGCGGATGAACCACTCACAGTAGCCATTTCCCTCGGGCGCCCGCACGAAGCTGGGCGAACTGGTCATGCCCAGGTAGGCGATCTCCCGCTGAAAGTCATCGGACAGATAGGCGGGGCCGTGGTCGTGACGAACTTTAAGCCCCTCGGCGACGTCCGCCTCCAAGCCGGCGAAGCGCTCGGCGACCCCCTGCCGGATCGGCTCCAGGGCCTCGAAGCGGTTGCCGCTCTTGGCCGCATGGATCCCCACGCAGTCCACCGAGCAGTGATCCACCGCCACGAACACCGAGGCCATCCCCTCCTCGGTGGTCACCGTCGTCGTCATGTGCGTGCCCCACATTCGGTCGGGCCGCTCGGTGCGGATGGTCCCGTTGTGGGCCTTGGGACCTCGGGGTTTGCCCACCCGGTGAGGGGCCTGAAGCCCCGCCTCCCGCATCAGGCGACGCACCCGCTCCTTGCTGGTGCGGATGCCCGCGAAGCGCAGCCTCGCCCACACCTTGCGGTAGCCCTCGCCATGGAAGGGAGAGTCCTCCAGGACCTGCCGGATGTGGCCGAGGAGTTCCGCATCGGTGCACGGGCCCACAGGGCCGCGCTTATTGGGCGTGGGGCGTTCATGAACGGGGACCGCCTCTCGCCGCCGTTGCGCGTAGACCGTGGAGCGCGCCAAGCCCCAAAGGGCGCACACCCGCTTCAGGCCGTAGGCTCTGCCCGTGGAGGTGAAGCGGGCCTGACTCATCGCCTCCACCTCCTGCCGGCTAAAGGGCGGCCGGCCTCCAGGCGGTCGATCTTCTCCCGCAGGACCTCGCCCTCCATCGTGAGTTCGCCCACCTTGGCCTTGAGCCGGGCGTTCTCCTCGTCCCGCTCATCCGCCGGGCGGGCTTTGAGCGCCGCCTCGCCCGCGCGAAGGAACGCCTCGCGCCAGGCGGAAAGCCGAGCCGCTGTCGTGCCCAACTCGCGGCAGAGCGTCTCCAGGCTCTCGCCCCGCAAAAGACGCAGGACCGCCTCCCGCTTGCGCCTGGCAGGAGAACCGACCCCGCTCACTGCGATGCCCTGGGGCCTTGGCTCCGTTCGCCCTGCGGGCGCCCTCCGCCAAAGCCCCCTCTTGCTTTTGTTCGTTCATCGCGACACCCCTTTCTCCATGAATCATGGATCAATCGAGTGTCCAACAAAACCCTAGAGCGGGGGAGGAGGGCGGCAATTGATTGATCCTTATGTTCCGTTGCGTCGTTCGGCGTCCTTTCCGTCGGGTTATCCAGGTCGCCTCGCGCATCCGCCGAAGGGAGATTCACCGGAGCGTTCGCGGAGATTGTCATTATCGGGCGGGGGAGCCGCCGGTCTAAGGGCCTTCAGGTTTTTATAAGAAACCCCTCGACGGCAAATGGCTTTTTGGGGTCTTCATTAAATGCGGAATTTTGTTAAACTGTTTTCATTCATGAGGTCGTCCGGGTGATGTCGGGCGGACCTCCATGAGGCGTTGAAAGAGGAATTCCTGGTGTCCGGAATATCTGAGAAATGGAGAGGGCGATGATCGGGCGAATTCTCTGGAGATGCGTTCTGGGTTGCGTGTTGGCGGCGGTGCTGGCGGTGGCGCCGATGGCCGCCTCCGCTGAGGCGAAAAAAAAGATCCGCGTCGCCATTGCCTTCAATGGGCCCATTAAAGACTTGGGTTGGGCCCAAGGGGGGTTCGACGGGGCCATGAAGCTCAAGGAAGACCCCGGCGTGGCGGAGGTCACATTCCATGAGAGAATCAAGAACGCCGACATTGAGCGGACGCTGCGGCGATGGGCGGTTGCCGGATACGACCTCATCATCGGACACAGTTTCGAGTTTGGGGAGCCTGCCTTAAAGGTGGCCTCCAGCTTCCCGAAAACGGTATTCGCCGTGCCCTATTTCTTCAAGACGGGCGGGAACCCGAATATGGTGACCTACGAGCCCTCGCCCCACGAGGCGTTTTACCTGGCCGGCGCCCTGGCCGCCCTGATGAGCAAGTCCAAGAAGATCGGCAGCATTGGCGGCTTCCCGATTCCCCAACAGAATGCCGAACACAACGCCTAAAAGCTGGGCGCCCGTACGGTGGTCCCCAATATCAAGGTGGTGACCGTGTTTATCAGTTCCTGGTCGGATGTCTTCAAGGGCAAGGAGGCCGCCTTCGCCATGATGGACCAGGGCGTGGATGTGGTTGTTGGAACGGGCAGCCCGATGTTGTTCGGGGCCATCAAGGCTGCGGAGGAGAGGGGGGGTTACGCCATGGGGGACTTCCTGGACGTAAACAAATCCGCGCCTGATACGGTCATCACGAGTGTCGTTTACGGCTGGCACGCCCCCTTGAAGCCGATCGTTCTGGGCATCCAGAAGGGAAAGGTCAAGCCGGTGAACCTGCTCGGCTTGCGGGATGGCGGGGCGACGTTGGCGCCGTTCAATCGAAAGGTTCCACCGGAGGTCGCGCAAAAAGTCCGAGGATTGGAAAAAGGCATCCGGGCCGGCAAGATTAAAGTTCCCTGGTTGGCCAAGAAGCTGATCGACTAAGAGGGGCGCGGGGTCAGGTCTCGCGGTCCGGCGCCACACGGATTCATATCAACCGTGTATATTGGTGGCGGCGTGAATCGCGCTCTTTGATTCCTCCGGCGTGTTGCTTGGGCGGCGGCGAAGGAGAGCGCGCTGCCGAATATCATCCAACGCCGCCGCGTCGGGGGAGCGAAGCGGCCCTCGGCATCCGTTCTGTAAAGCAACGACGCTTTATTGCGTATTCACCTTCAGGTTCTCGAAGACTGAGTTCATCCTCGCCGCCGAAAAGGAAGGGCCGCCCCATGCGCTTGGAAGAAGCCAACGAGAGGGCGCTGGCGGAGCCGAAGGCGCCGCCGACAGAGCCGCCGACGGAAGGCCAGTTGAAGGAAATTTTAGAGGCCGCCCGGTTGGCCCCCTCCGCGTACAACGTGCAACCCTGGCAATTTCGGGTCTTGGATTCTTCCATCCGGAAGGAGGAGGTTGCCGAGGCTTTCTCGATTCCAAAGGCGCCGGACGACGGCCCGGCCTGGATCCTCTGCCTCATGGACCGAAATCGGATGCTCCCGGTGGCGGACCCGTTGGGGACGGAAACTTACATCGCGCTGGGAGCGCTCGTCCTCAATGTCCGGGTCGCGGCCGCCGCGCAAGGCCTCGCGTGCCGGGTTGTCGGACCTTTTGAATCCCGAAACCCTCCCTGGCGGCCCAGGACGATCTCATTCGCGGTGAACCTCGATCCTTATTTTGTGTTCATCATCGGTCAAGGGGGGCAGGCGGACTTCTCTGCTGATCCACGCCCTGCCGTATACCGGCTGAATACTTTTCAGTCTCAGCCGAAAAAGGCCGGCCCCTCCCCCAAGCCCGAATCCGCCATGGACGCACTGGAGTGTGTTCGGTTGCGTCGCGTAGACCGTGAAGCGCTTGGGCGGGGAGATTCCTGGGCGGAAGATAACGTCCGGATCTTGTCGGCCGGCCGCAGGGCCCTTGAGGCTCACGGTGCCGCGGAGGTGGAGTTGCTGCTCGTCGAGGACGACGAGAAAACCGTCGAGTTGACCGGCCTCCAAGAAAAGGCCTGGCGGAAAGCGATGACGGATCGCCATCGGCTCGCCGAGATCAGCGTCTGGCTGCGGTTTAGCCGGGATGAATGGAAAAAGCGGCGGGACGGCGAATTGGTCCGCCACTTCGGGTTGGGCCCTCTGAAAGGATTGATTGCGAAGCTCGGACTCAGCTCCGGTCTCGCCCCCTTGGGTCTCCGGTTTGGGGCGGGACGCCTATTCATTCAGAAGGTTCAGGCTTCGCCCGAGACCACCGGAGCCTTCCTGACGACAGTCCTGGAAGATCCCGGGGGCCGATTCTCAACGGACGATCTTTACCGCAGGCGAATTCTCACGGGGGTTGGCGCATGCCTGGAAGCCATCTGGCTGCGGGCGACCTCCCTGGGCGCGAGCCTGCAATTCCAGACCTCCACCATGGTGGTGGAAGAGGTCCGCGCCGAGGTCCGCGCCGCGCTGGAGGTCCCCGAAACCCACGAGCTTCTTTCGCTGATCCGGATGGGCTATCCCGTCCGTGAGATGAAATATACGAACATTCGCCGCGACCCGAAAGAGATAACGGGTCAGGGTGATTGAGGCCGAGCTCACCCAATCGCGCTCGCCTTTTTGAACGCCGGACCCCCGCAAACGCGGCGCTTGTGGTGGAGGCGGGTGGACACCCGAAATGTCTCCAGGAAATGATGGGGCACGCGAGCATCCGGACCACGATGGATGATTACGGTGGGTTGTTTGAGACGACGAACCGTGACGCGGCGTAACGGCTTGAGGATGTTTTTTTTGGCTGGAATTGGTGACAATGTGGTGACACCAGCATCCGGCGGCGGCGAGGAGGTTGCAAAAGGTTGATTTTACTTGGTGGGGTTGATGTGGAGCTAATCCGTGATCTCATGACTGCGAGACGAGGCGCCGATCTCCTCAAGGCGCGCTCTCAGTTCTTGCTCCCGGGATCGAGCGGCCTCCGGGGGGAGCGCGTCAGGGGCGAGCGCCAGGGCCTCGGTGAAGTAGGTTTTGGCCACTTCCGTGGAGCTTAGCTCCATCGCTTTGTCACCGGCCAGGACCAGGAATTCGAAGGCTTTATCGGTCCGGTCGCCGTTCTTGTAATGATAGGCCAGAAACTCAAGGTGTTCTTCCAGTTTGTTGCGCTTGAGGTCTTCGATGGCGGCGGCAACCTGGGTATGAAGTTCACGGAGTCGTCCGAGCAGGAGGCTGTTGTAGGCCACGCTCTGAGTGAGGGCGTTTTTGAACATGTATTCCAACTCCGGGAAGAGGTTCTTCTCGGTGATCAACTCGGACTGCTGGAGGGCCTGGAGCGCCGGGCTCAGTTCGTAGCCCGGCTCGGCAATCCTCTCCAGGATGGCGAAGGCGAATTCGCGGCCGATGACGGCGGCCCATTGGAGGGTCCGTTTCGGAGCATCGTCCAGTCGGTCGATGCGGGCCATGATCACATCCTGCACGGTAGAGGGAACGTGGACCTTCGCTCCCTGGCCGACCAACCGGCAAACGTCCCCTTCAACGCGAATCCAACGGGCCTCCAGCAGCTCCCGGATGAGTTCCTCCAGGAAGAACGGGTTCCCTTCGGATTTGCTCCCCACAAGCTCCTTCACCTCCTGGGCCACCCCTTCGACCCCCAGCGCGCGTTGGAGCATCTCCTCGCCCTCCGCGGGAGAGAGCGGCTCGACGGGGATGCGCAGGTGGTGGGAGCTCTTCCCCCAAGGGGGCCAGTATTCCGGCCGATGGAGGGACAAAATCATAATCCGGTTCTTGGGCACGCTCGAGCTCAAGTAGTGGAGGAACTGCTCTGAGGTGCGGTCGATCCAGTGGATGTCTTCCAGGATGACCACGACGGGCTTCTGCAGGCTCTCGCCGACGAACATTGCCTTAAGACCGTCGAAGGAGTGTTGCCTGCGCTCCTCCGGGCCGACGCCCCGGAGGAGGTCGTCCTTCACCCGGATAGAGATGATGTTGCTGAGGTAAGCGATGACATACTCAAGCCTTTTTGTGATGTCCAACTCTTCGTGGTGACCCCACGAAACCCATTGGCTTCAGGCGGAGGTCACTTTCTGCCGAACCTTGGTATCGTCATCACCTTCCTCGATCCAGTAGTATTTTTTGATGATCTGCGCCATGGGGAGGTAGGGGGTGGATTGGCCGTAAGAGGGGCAATAGGCCTCGAAAAGGGTGATGTCCTCACCGCGGAGGCGCTCTTTGAACTCATACGCCAGGCGGGATTTTCCGACGCCCGCCTCGCCGACCAGCGAAACGAGCTGGCCGTGGCCGTCTTTCACCTTGGCGAACGCGGCCATCAGGTTCTCGATCTCGGCATCCCGGGCCACAAGAGGCGTGAGCCCGCGCCTCGCGGCGGCGTCCAAGCGAGAGTGCACGGCTTTGGGCTGGAGCGCCCGGTAGACGACAACCGGGGCGTTTCTCCCTTTCACCTGCACCGCGCCCAGGGGAGAGAAATCGAAGAAGTCCTTCGTCAGGTGGTGGGTGTGTTCGCTCACCAGCACCGCGCCCGGCTCGGCGATGCTTTGCAGGCGGTCGGCCAGATTCGTGGCGTCCCCCATCGCCGTGTAGTCCATCCTCAGGTCGTCGCCGATTTTGCCCAACACCACGGCGCCCGTGTTGATGCCGATGCGCATCCGGAAGCTCACGCCCTGCTCGCTTCGGATCTCGTCCCCAAAGGCGCGCAGCTCCTCTTGAATCGTCAGGGCCGCCCGGATGGCGCGCTGGGGCGCGTCCTCGCGGGCGATGGGCGCGCCGAAGAGCGCCATCGCGCCGTCGCCGGTGAATTGGTTGATCGTCCCCTCGAAGCGGTGGATCTCCTTCGCCAGGATCTCGAAACACCTGTCCATGATGTGGTGGACCACTTCGGGGTCCAGGCCCTCCGAGATCCCCGTGAAGCCACAAGCGTCCGCGAACAGGACAGTCACCTGTTTGCGCTCGCCCTCGATGGCGCCGCGCGTGGTCAGCACCTCTTCGACGAGGTGCATGGGGGTGTAGTTGGGGATCCTGCCGGCGAAGGCCTCTGCTCTTTCCCGCAGCGTCGAGGCTTCGGAGACCTCGAGTGCGGGAGAATCGATGGAGCCCCCGCAGCGGTCACAGAAGTTCGCCCCCGGCCGGATGGCGTTGCCGCACTGGGAGCACGACCTTTCGAGCCGAGCGCCGCATTGCTCACAGAATAGCGCTTGTTCCCGGTTTTCGTGGTGACAGGAAGGGCACCGCATCATCAACCCCTTCAAATCCGGACAGATCCGCACCGGCCGCTTCGGCGCTGTTTGGCCCGATTAGACTCATCTCCACCGGACCTGTCAACAGGAGCTCGGGCGCCGGAAAGTCTGGCCTGGGCGGTATCCGCCATTGTAAGGCCATGCCACCCCTGTCGGTCAGTGAGCTTTCCCGGCAGGTGTGGAGTCTTCGTGATTTCGCCCTTGTGCGGACTCCGCGCGGGGTTGTTGGATAGGTGCCGGCCGCGTCGCGGACGCTCGCGATCATCGACCGGAAGGCGCCGCGTGCCAGCCTGAATTTCTCACAAAGGATCTGTGGGGCCGTGTAACCCGCTCACGGCTCTTGCGCCGGCAACAGGGGGCCGGTGCGGGAGTCAACCGACTCGCGCCCGGCCCATACTCGCCAAAGCCCTCACGATCACACCAATGTAAGGGTGGGGCTCAGTACCCGCCCCCCCCCTCCCCCCCAGGAGTCCGGGAATTGAATGTGTCAATCCATGGATGCCATACAGTCAACCTTTATGTGTGATATGTATTGAATCCCTACACAAGGCCTGTTATCATCAATCACTGTCCTGTTCAGCGGCCTCAATCGTAACTTGGGGGCGGGATTTTGCGGGAAAGCGCCTTATGGCCATCTTTGGCTGAGTATTGGCATCCCGTGGCTCTTTCCGAAGACGTGGACGAGGGGCCGCTGGCTGTCCGGCTCTTGGACGAGCGCGTGGTCGTCTGCCGGCTTGGAAGCGGTGAAGTCCGGGCGTTCCATGACCTTTGCGTCCATCGCGGGACGCCCATCTCCCTGGGGTGGGTGGAAGGTGAGACGATTGTCTGCGCCTATCATGGCTGGGCTTACGATGCGGACGGAAAGTGCATCCGCATCCCGTCCATTCCCCCCGAGCATCCCATCCCGAAGAAGGCCTGCCTGACCCATTACCCCGCCGCGGAGCGATACGGGATCATCTGGGTCTGCCTGGCTGAAAAGCCCCGAGCGCCCATCCCCGACGTTCCCGAGCTCGAAGACCCGAGCTACCGCATCTATTTCCGCCAGAGAAAGCCGTGGCAGTGCACGGCCGCCAGGTCCATCGAAAACTTTGTGGATTTCGCTCATTTTCCATGGATCCACGAAGGGATTCTGGGTGAGCGCGATAGGCCCTTGGCGCCAAAGGTCGACGTGAGGCGGGAAGACGAGAAGCTCTGGTTCGAGGCAAAATTTGAAATCGATGACGCTCATCTGGACCCGTATCGCCGCAGTTACCGCCTGACCCGTCCTTTCTCCATTCTCCAATGGATGAAGATGTCGGAGGACAGGACCCGGGTCTTTTTCTTCGCGTGCACGCCTCACTCGGCGAGGGAAACCACGCGGTTCTTGATCGTGGCGCAGAACTTCAGCTTCGATGAGCCGGAGATCGTCCACGGCCCGATCACGGTGAAGGACGAAGCGGTCAAGTCGCGCGACGGGGCGATTGACGGCGAGATCCCCCGGAGCATCCAAATCATGGACCTGATCGCCGATCAGGACAGGCCGATTGTCGAGAACCAGCGGCCCGAGGAGCTGCCGTTGGACCTGACCGAGGAGCTCCACGTCCGGGGACCGGATGCCGTCGCCGTGGCCTACAGGCGATTCATGCGGGAGCTCGGGGTTGACATTGATGGCCCAAGGTCTTGAGTGGGCCGCAAAGGTCGTTTCGATCCTGCGACGCAGGAGTTTCGCGTAGAGGAGTGGCACACCGGTCATCGGAGAAGGTCCGGTGGCTCCATTGGGATTCATGCCTTCACTCCGCGTTGGAGGGAGGACTATCCGTGAGCAAGGAGGGAAAATCATGAATCATCATCGTGTGAAGGGTTTTTCCAGGTGGGCGATCCTTTCGGCGGTCATCTTGCTGCTCGTTTGTCCGCAATCGGGTTGGGGTCAGAAAAACGAGAGCGTGACCTTGAAGTGGAGTTGGCTCTACACCCCCAACGTGTCCCCGGTCATCCTCGGGATTGAAAAGGGAATCTTCAAGTCGGAAGGGCTCGACCTGGAATTACAGGATGGGCGCGGCTCGGTGAAGAACCTTCAGTTCCTTTCCACCAAGAAGGTTTTGGTCGCCTTTGTCGATCTGGCCACGGCGGCCAGGTTCATCTCGAAGGACACGCCGGTCACGGCCGTTTATTGCTATTTCCAATCCAGCCCGATGTCCATCATCTACCATGCGGACTTGGGGATAAACACGCCCAAGGGCCTGGAAGGGAAGAAGTTTGCGTTTGTTCCGGGAAGCGCCATCGAATCGATTTGGCCGGCCTTTGCCAAGCTCAATGGGGTGGACACGAGCAAGGTGCAAATAGTGACGGTCACGGGGGCCGCCCGGATGACCGCGTTGCTCAATCGGGACGCCCATTTCGCGGCGGCCTATTTCTCGGATTCCGTTCCTATCCTCCGCTCGAAAGGGGCCAAGATCGGTTTCTTCAAATACTCGGATTACGGCGTGAACGTCCTCTCGCAGGGAATCGCCGTGAATGATTCGTTCCGGAAGGAAAAGCCCGACACCGTCCGCCGTCTTCTCCGGGGGATCAGCCGGAGCGTTCTGGCAAGCATCGGGAATCCGGAAGCGGCCATATCCGCCTTGAAGAAGGCGGCGCCTTTGACCGTGAAGAATCGCAAGGTCGCCCTGGAGGTCCTGGGCAACGCCATGACCCTCTTGCACACCGAGAACACGAAATCAAAACCCTTGGGCTGGATGGCGAGAGAGGACTGGAAGCAAACGATCGACATCCTGAAGGAATTCGGCGGCCTGAAGAACCCGTTGCCCCTCGATTCGTATTATACGAACGAGCTGGTGACGCCGGTGCCCGTCGAATGATTCCCTGACGGCCAAGTTTGCGGACCAGCGGACCCGCCTGTTAAACCATGCCAGGGGAGTTGGAATTTCGTGCGAAAGGCGGGTTCATTCTCCATGCGAGGTGCGAAGTGAAAGAGGGTTGCGCGGACCTGGTGATTGAGGGATTGAAGGAGGCGGGGGTGAGCATCGTCTGCACCCTGCCGGAGTCCTATCTCAAGCAGGTGTTCGTGAAGGTTTCCCGGGATCCCGAATTCGAGCACGTCCCCGTGACCAACGAGGGGGAGGGGGCGTCGATCGCGGCCGGGGTGTGGCTGACCGGCAAGCGGGCGGCGCTGATCATGGAGAACTCGGGGCTTCGCGTCGCCACCGAGTCCCTGGCCCGTCTCGGTATGACGCACGGCATTCCGGTCGTGATGTTGATGAGCTACCGGGGGGACGTGGGCGAGGAGCAGTGGTACGGCATCCCGCACGGGATCACGATGGAGCCGCTGCTTCAGACGCTGCGCATTCCTTACGTCATCGTCCGCAAAGCGGAAGAGATCAAGCGGGCCATCGGCAACGCGTACAAGACGGCCGACAGCTCGAAGTATCACGTAGCGGTGGTGTTCAGCGGGGAGATCGTGCAATGACCCGGTACCAGGCCCTGAAGGTTCTGGCCGCGAGCTTGAAGGACGAGCTTTGCGTCGTGTCGCTTGGGGGGATTCAGAATGAATGGTTCAACGCGCGGCCGGCGCCTCGGGGGGCGAGCCTCTACATGATGGCGCTGGGGTGCCACATTCCGGTGGCCCTGGGCGTGGCCCTGGCGCTTCCCCACCGGCAGGTCCTGTGCCTGGAGACGGATGGCAGCGCATTGATGAACATGGGGGTGTTGGCGACGCTGGCGAACCGTCAGCCGAAGAACCTGAGCGTATTCGTCTTCGACAACGAGATGTACGAGTGCAACGGGGGGATGCCGAGCCATACGTCGGGGGTGTTGGACCTGGCCGGGATGGCCCACGGGGCGGGGATACCGGACGCGCGCAGCGTTTTCAGCGAGGGTGAGATGCGCGAGGCGGTGGACGAGGTCCTGACGAGCGGGCGTCACCACTTCATCGTGGCCAAGATCGAGCCGGGGACGGAGGAGGGCCTCCCCAACAAGCTGACCGACGGGATCGAAGACAAGTACCTGTTCGTGCGCTACCTCGAAGAGTCGGAAAACGTCGTTGTCCTGCCGATCAGGACGGGCGAGGCCGGCCAGCCGCGCCGCGGCCGCAAGCGCTGAAGCCCGAAGTTGCCATTTGCGTCCGGATGAGAGGATGGCAGTCCCCTCGAATCGCCGTTGTCATTCCTGTCCCGGAGATATGCCGCGACGGGCCGCTCAGGGCAGCCGGTCGTGGATCTCCCGGACCCATTGGGGGACCTTCCGGCCCGCCGCGCCGCAGACGCTCGCGATCATCGACCGGACGGCGCCGCAGGCCAGGCGGGCTTCCTCGACGGTGATGTCGGGCGCCCCGCTTGCGTCCGATTCCCCGCGGGCCTTCCCGACAATTCGCTGAAAGTCCCGGACCGCCGCCTCCCGCGAGCCGGCCCCGCTTCCGGGCAGGCCGGTCGCCCCCTCGAACCAGCGCTTGGCAAGTGAAACGTTTTTCAAGGTCCGCTTTCCCATCTCCAATCGGAGGTCCGTGAGCCTTTCCAACGTCTTCGCGAGCCTCGCGTCGTGAAGGTGCTCGCGGCAGTGCGTGATGGCCAGGTCCAGCAATCTCTTGCGGACCTCATCTTTGAGCGGTCCGGCCGCCGCTTCGCGGTTCTCCGAATCCGGGATGTCCCCGACGGCCTTCACCACGGCGAGCAGCTTGTTCCACTCATCGCCCAGGCGGCGGTTTCGGGATACGCCGTCGCGGAGCCCGGTGAGCGCTCCGTCGGTCTTGGCGTCGATGTCGGGGTCGACCTCGATGTGCCGGATGACCCCATCGAGGAACTCCTCGGCGGCCGACGAGGCGTGCAGGACGGCCGCCCGGGCGTAGGCGCGGGCGGTCCGGTCCTTCCCCTCCTCGGCGCGGGCCTCGGCCTCGCGGACAAAGGCCCAGGCGTCGCGGTAGATCCGCGCCGTGGGGCCGGTTTTTTCTTCCCCGCTCACGGTATGCGCATCCTTGCGTTCATCGTTTTCCCATTCGGCGCATGAGGAAAATCAAGGGCGATGGAAGAGGGCCGGCGCCGGAGGCGACAGGGGCCGCGTCCCCCCCCTCCTCCCCCTCCCCATCGAAGATGCGCGGAAAAAGGATGCGGCCTCCGGGGTCCGGAGGCCGCATCTCACGAATTCGCCGATTGTGGGCCCGGCCTTTCCTTCATCCCAGGCCGAATAGCGCCAAGCCCTCCCTTCGTGATTACCAGGAGGTTCGGCTGGGGAAGAGCTTGGGAAGGAAGGCGTTCGTGTAAAGGTCCTCTATTGGGATGTCCTTGGTGATGTTATGGGCTTGGAACGTGATATCCCGGGTCAGTTTTGTTTTCGCGGCGCTCATCTGGCCCAGGCCGTGCGTTCTTTGGTACGGGGTGAGCATGTGGTTGACGACAATCCGCCACACCCTTCTTTCGGTGGCTTCGCTGAGGGTTTTCTGGTTCTTGAGCAAGTCCTTGACACCCTGGCCAGGGTTCTCAACCGCGTAGGCGACCCCCCTCCAAGAGGCTTCCACGAATCTTCGAAGCTGGTTGGGATTTCCCTTAATGGACTTATCGTGGGCGATCATTGCGACCGAATAGAGATCCAATCCGAAGTCGCTGAACAGAACGGGGATGATCGTCACGTTGTTCTTCTTGGCTTTGGGCAGAAGTTTTGGTCCGATTTGTGGAGAAGGTCGCAATGGAATCGACCTTTCCACTGAGGACGGCCGCATGGAGGCCGGCTGGAGGTATGTTGATCCACTTCACACTGTTGGGATCGATTCCGTTTATCTTTGCGAGCGCGGGAAAGGTCGATCGCAGCGCCGAGACTTTCGGGGCCCCGATGGTCTTGCCGATCAGGTCGGAAGGTTTCCTGATCCCCCTGTCATCCCGGGCGTATATCACGTTGACGCTTCTGTCCAGAAGGATGCCGACCGCCTTGATTTCCATGCCCGCGGTCGCGCGGCCGCGGATGACCGCCGGAAAATCAGCGAGCCCGAGATCGGCTACGCCGGCGGCGATCATTCTTGCGGTTTTTGAAGATCCGAAGCCCCTGTCGAGGGTTACATCGAAACCGGCCGCTTTATAGTAACCTTGCTCTTTGGCGGCATAGAACCCAGTGTGCAGGGCGTATGGGATCCAGTTGAAAACAAAACGGACCTTCTCCGCGCCAGCCGCCCCCCGGGGGCTCGCCCAAGACCCCATCAGAAAGGCGAAAAGGCTCAATCCCGCCATGGCGCCTGCAAACTTCCCTTTTCGCATTGGACTCTCTCCTCATGAGGAAATCACCCTTACGGGCCTCCATCAATCTTTCACCGGCACCCCAATCTTACAATGATTGCGAGACAAGGGAAAGAGAATCCGCGGGCCGGTGGCCGGGACGGCGGCGGGGCATTCGGGTAATGTCACGAGTTTTGTGTAGAAGTGCAGAGAGGGTTTGTCTCCCACTAGGTGTTAATGCGGTGGAACACGCTGTAGGCGACGCGTTCCAGGGACTCGTTGTTGTTCATGACGGTCATGGGTCTGGTTCTTCGTCTCACCTCCCGAAAGACCCGCTCAATGGGGTTTATCGTGCGCAGGGTGACCCGAAGGGCGGGGGGCTCTTGGAAGTGGGCCAACAACGTCTCGAGGTCGCTCTCGATGCACGCCACCGCCTTGGGCTCCCGCCCTCGCCACTGCTTGGCACATCGCCAAAAGGCGGCGATGGCCGCCCGGCGGCTGTGGGCCTCGTAGATCCTTTGTGCGCCCGAGACCACCGCCTCCTGGTTGCGCTTTCGGACCTTCTTCACGACGTTTTGCATCTTGATTCAGCCGTAAAGCCGTTCTTTCCAGCCGTGAGATCCTATTATACTATTGATATTATTGAGAATATACATAATTTCCAATCTCATTCGGAACCTGCCTTCTGCAGTCCGTAATCAAAATGAAAGCGGATTCGTTAAAACTCCTGCGCATCTCGGCGAGTCCCTGTCGATAACCGTTCGCTCGTGGGGTGATGATGGCGCCGGGGCCAGCAGCGGTCCGTTGTCCTGTCCGAACGTGGTCGCCCCGACCCAGTGCTTTCGCAATTCGATGGCGGCAGGAGAATCAAGCGGTTGCGGTACACGGCCAAAATTCTCTACTTGGTCATCATGTCCGTGCACCCGCTGTCAAGCTAGACCCAGCCGGTGCTGTAGTCCGCTCTATCACCCCACGACTGAATGCTTACCCCTGTTGGTAATCGTTCGGCCGGGCCGTGATGGGTGGTCTGACTTTAGCTGTTGAGGGTTCGTTTCCAATTTTTTCTGAGGGGGCGAAGCCAGATGTCCTTTTTCGGTTGGGCGCGTTTCGTGTGCCTGTCGTAGCGTCCGCGTCCCTGGGTGGTTCCGACATGGATCCAGCCCGATGCCCTGTAGACGGCGCCGGTGTAGCGCGGTGTCTGGACGAAGGTCTCGATGAGCACGGGGGTTGTGTCGTAGCGCCCGGTCCAGTCCCCGGGCAGGCGCCGGCGGACGATGGCGAGGATGTGCGAGCCCAGGTTGGGGATCTTGATCCAGGGCAGGATGAGGAACCTCGGGTTGTCGACCACGAGGGGGAGGTTCTTCTCGCGCAGTTGCGGCGTCCAACCGATGAAGCGGTCTCGAGGGGCGAGCTTCCACGCGGCGGTGCTGAAGCCGAGCATGGCGACGGGCCAACCGCTGCGGTCGTGGACGGCGTAGCGCATCTGGGCGCCGACGAGGGTCTTGTGGCCGAGTGTATTCAACCCGCATCCGCGCCCCCAGCTGGCGGAACCGGCTGTCCCGGCGCCTGCGAAAGACGCCTTGAACCAAACCAGAATCCGGTGATCGAGCCCGCCAAGCCCGCAACTCCGGCCATGGAGTTGACCCGTTTTTGTGGACACCTTCAGACTGTGGGGAGGAGGTGTTCAGATGCCGAAAACTCATTCACCCTACGCGCCGGAATACCGGCGCCAGATGGTTGAGCTGGTTCGCTCGGGCCGTACGCCCGGGGAGCTGGCCCGGGAGTTCGAGTGTTCCGCTTCGGCGATTCGCAACTGGGTGCGCCAGGCCGACCGCGACGAGGGCCGTCGTGAGGACGGTCTGACAAGCTCAGAGCTCGAGGAGCTACGGCGGCTTCGTCGGGACAATCGTCAGCTTCGCGAAGAACGCGAGATACTGGCAAAAGCTACGGCTTGGTTCGCTCGGGAGACCGGCTCGGTCCGGGCGAAGTCTTCGAGCTCGTGAAGGCGAATCAGGCCTGCCATCGGGTGGCCACGATGTGCCGTCGGCTGGGTGTCTCCCCCAGCGGATACTACGCGTGGCGAAGCCGTGGGCGTTCGAATCGTGCGAAGCGCGAGGAGGCGTTGCGTGGCACGATCCGGGCCATCCACGAGGTATCTGGTGGCACCTACGGGGCGCCTCGGGTCCATGCCGAGCTGATGGCCGGCGGCTGCCGGGTGAGCCGCAAACGGGTGGCTCGGCTGATGCGCGAGGCAGGGTTGGCCGGGGTGAGCCGACGCCGAGGCATGCGCACTACGCGCGTGGACCAGAGCCATTGTGTGGTCCCGGACCGGGTCGAACGCCAGTTCCAGGCCGATGCGCCGGATCGGCTTTGGGTGGCCGACGTGACCTACGTGCCGACCTGGACGGGGTTCGTGTACCTGGCCATCGTGCTCGACGTGTTCAGCCGCCGGGTGGTGGGATGGTCCCATGACCCACCATCTTCGCACCGAACTGGTGCTCGGGGCGCTGAACATGGCGTTGGGACAGCGCCGCCCCGACGGGGTCGTGCATCACTCCGACAGGGGATCACAGTACACTTCGCTCGCCTTCGGCAAGCGGTGCCGGGAGATGGGGGTGGTTCCCTCGACCGGGTCGGCCGGGGATTGCTTCGACAACGCCATGGCCGAGAGCTTCTTTGCCACGCTGGAGTGCGAGCTCATCGACCGGCGCTCGTTCCGTACCCAGGCCGAAGCGCGCCTGGCGATCTTCCAATTCATCGAAGGCTGGTACAACCCACGCCGTCGTCATTCGGCCCTGGGTTACCTCAGCCCCAACGACTTCGAGCGGTCCGCGGCGAAGGAAACGCCACGTGCAGTGCGCAACGCTCATCGTCCGGCTCGAGCCGTCCCCGGTGCTTCCCGGAGCAGCGAGCCAAAGGTCAAGACATACCCCCCGGGGGCACCCTATCTATCGGATCGGGAGAAGACTTTACGTCCACCGGCTGTCGCCCACCTCAGGGCTGGGGACGACAGCCCTAAACTGTCCACTGAAACGGGGTAACTCCAGTCCTGTTTAGCAAGTGGAAACCCTGGGCGGCCTTCGCGATCGCCTTGCTGTTCGGCGCAACCGACGCGCTCCAGCTCCGTCTTCAGGGGATGAACACTCCGGTTCCCTATCAGCTGTTCCAGGTCCTGCCGTATGTGGTGAGGATCGCCGCGATGGTCGGTGTTTCCCGCAGAGCCGAATTTCCCGCGGCCTTCACCCTCCCCTTCCGGCGGGAAGAGTCGTAAGGCCGAGGGCGCGCACGCGAGGTGTCGCTCCTCGCCGCCAAGCCTCAGAAAATCTCCAAAGGGCTCTTGATGTCATGCGGGACGAACTGCTTCCGCCGCTCCAGCAGAGACACGGCGGCGGCCGTCGCCCGATCAATGATCTCGCCCTCGTCCCCGTTGACAAGTCCGCCATCGCGGACGACCCATTTCCCATCGACCATGACGTGTTCCACGTCGCTGCCCTGGGTGGCGTACACCAGGTTATGCGTCACGTTGTAGAACTCGCCGCCCAGCACCGGCGCCATGTGCAGCGTATGGAGGTTCACCAGGACGAGGTCCGCCTTCTTGCCCGGCTCCAGGGAGCCGATCTCCTCCCCCAGCCCAAGGGCCCGCGCTCCGTCGATGGTGGCCATTCGGAAGACAGTCGGGGCCGTCGCCAGGGTGGGGTCCATCCGGTATCCCTTCTGCACGATCGACGCCACCTTCATCTCATCCCAGAGCTCGAGGCTGTTGTTCTCCTTCACCCCGTCGCTGCCGATTCCCACGATGATGCCCTGACGATGCATCTCCGGAACCGGAGCGACACCGGAGGCGAGCTTGAGGTTCGAGACGGGACAGTGGGCCACGCGGGTGCCCGACTCGGCCACCAGAGCCATCTCCGGCTGGCTCAGCCAGACACAGTGCGCAAGGATGGTGCGCTCCCCCAACAGGCCCTTGTCGTGAAGGATTTCCACTTCCCGTTTGCCCTCATTGCGCTCAACGGTCTGGGCCATGCTCAATGATTCATCCGCGTGAATGTGGATTCCCACGCCATATTTGTCGGCCCATTCCACCGCCTTCTTGAAGGCGGCGTCCGTGGAATAGGTCAAATGCTCCAGGCCGACCCAGACCCGGACCCGGCCGTCCGCGCAGCCATGGTGGCTCTCGATCAGGCGCCGGTTGTCTTCCGGGCTCTCGAAATACTCGTAACCGGGCCGATCGGCCACGTACGGGGCGAGGTTCGCCCGGAGGCCGAGGCGCTCGGCCGCCGCCGCCGCCCGGTGCATATACCGGTACATGTCCAGGACACACGTGGCGCCGGCCTTCAGGTTCTCGGCATAGGAGAGCATGGACGCCGCCGCCGCTTCCTCCTCGTTCAGCGCCTTGTGCATGGGATCGATGTACTTGTAGAGCCACTCGAAAACCGGCAGGTCCTCCGCGGTTCCTCGGAGGAGCCCGGAGTGCATGTGGAGGTTGACGAGCCCGGGAATCACGGCGTGACGGGCGCCGTCCACAACCTCGCAGCCGGGGTATTCCTTCTTCAGCTCTTCCGCGCTTCCAACCGCCGCGATCCGATCCCCCTGAATCACCACGCCTCCACGCTCAATCACTCGGTCCTCGGGGTCCACCGTCAGAACAAAGCGGCCCTTGATCAAGGTTGTGTCAGCCATATCTCCTTCCTCAGATGGCATTCGCTGATGAAGACCGATTCGAACCCCAATTCTTCCGCCAGGACGACCTGCTCGATCGCGCCCCGGGGGAATTTCACCCGGCGCCGCTTTCCGGAATGATGCGGCCCCAAAGACAAATTTCGGGATTTTGTCTTTGAGAGAAGGCTAACACAAAGCTCCTGGCCGGATCAACGCTGACGTTTCATGCACCCCGGCATGGTTTCCGGGAGGATGAAACCTCGAGCAAGGCACTACCATTTTGCGAGTCCGAGACTTCCGAAAGGACTCGCGACAGGCTCGGTCCGCTCGTACGCGCATTTTCAGAATCCTGGGTAAATCGAGGAGATCGGCTGAATCGAAAGAGCCAAAGGGCCTTCCACCCCCTCATTCTGAAGGATGATTCGGCGACCTCTAAAAATTGGAAAATGATGGTTGACAAAAAGAAATACTTTTGATATCGTCAAGAAATATCAGTAGAGTATCTGGTCCTCGACATCAATCCAGGGGTGTCTGAATGCTGCCGGAAATCTCGGAAAACAAGGCATCCATCAAGGACCGGATCTACGCAAGCCTGAAAAACGATCTCATCACCGGAGTCCTCCCTCCCGGAGAATTTCTCCAGGAAAAGGATCTGGCCCGTACCTTCGGCGTAAGCAAGACCCCTGTCCGCGAGGCCCTCTCGGAATTGGTGAAGGACCGCTTCATCAGGCTGCTTCCGCGCAAAGGATATCTCGTGGCGCCCGTTGATCCTCAGGAAGTGGTGGAAAATCTCGAGCTCCGCGAGATTCTGGAATGCGTCTCCATCGAGTTGGCCGCAAGTCGGATATCGGCGGCCGAGCTCGATGAATTGGAGGGGCTCATCCTTCCGCAGCCGCCGGCCGGGAACCGCCTGGGTGGACAGAACGAGCTGGAGGCGTATGCAGGAGCCAACATCCTGTTTCATCGGAAATTGGCGGCCGCCTCCGGCAACCGGTCCATGGCCCGGGCCATCACGAAAGTCCTCGAAGACCTCCTGAGGGTGATCTTCATCAGCTATTCCCTACCCCAGCTCGAGGAAACCGGCGGAGACCACGTCGAATTGATCGAAGCCTTGCGCCGCCGGGACGCGGAACAGGCCCGGGGGGTCATGGAGCGCCATCTCCAGTTGACTCGCCAGCGGCTCCTGGGCGCCTTCTGGGGAGAAAAGAGTCAGGGCGCCGCGCCGGAAGCGGGTTTGGCGGAGACGGTCTCATGATCCCGCACTTCAGTCATTCGGTGGACGTGCTGGTCGTGGGAGCGGGTCTTGCGGGGCTGCGCGCCGCGGCCGAGGCCCACCGGTTCGGGGCGAATGTTCTTCTGGTAGACAAGGGGCTGATCGGCCTCACCGGCAACAGCGCCTTCGCGGGGGGAGGCTTCAAGACCTGTCTCCCGGGGATGGACACCCTGATCGAGAAACAATACCTGACGCCCGAAGGACATTTTCAGGACACCATCTACTACGGCGACTACATGAGCGAGCAGCCCCTGGTCGAGGCCCTGACCATCGAGGCCCCGGCCCGTGTCCTGGAGCTGGAGGACGTCGGGATCAAGAACTTCATGTCTCTCTGCACCCAGGGCACTTCGGAGCACGGAGGCTACGACGTGACGAAGGCCTTCGCTTCCAACATCAAGTCCCAGGGGGTGAAGACCCGCGTCAATACCATCCTCATCGAGCTTTTGGTGGAGGAGGGCGAGGTCGTCGGAGGGCTGTTCTTCAGCTTTTTCAACGAGAAGTTTATCGAGATCCGGGCGGGGGCGGTCATCCTGACCACCGGGGGCGCGGGGGCCTCCTTTGCCCGCAACAACGTCTCCCTGGCCATTGTCGGCGACGGCTACGCCATGGCCTATGAAGCGGGAGCGGAGCTGATCGGGATGGAGTTCGTCATGTTCGACCCGTACATCCTGGACGAACCCGGTCTCCCGATGTGGTACGTCCTCCCCTGCTTCGCCAGGTTTTATGGGAAGCTGGTCAACTCCGAGGGCGAGGCCTTCCTGCCGAAATACCTGAAGGTCGTCGGAACGATGGATGATCCCTTCCCCGTCCGCTATGGGGCGCTTCCGCCTGATGTCCGCGAGACCATCTCCCTGGCCATCGCCACAGAGATCCACGAAGGCCGCGACGAGGATGGTGCCGTGTTTCTGGATTGCCGCCACGTTCCCCCGGAGTATTGGGACAAGGACATTCCGGGCAGACATAACCGGGACGCCATTCTCAGGGATTTTCCGATCCAGGAGAAAATGATGCGGGTGATTCCCGGCGCCATCACGAATCTCGGGGGCATCCACATCAATGATGTCTGTGAGAGCACGGTCCCCGGTCTGTATGCCGCCGGAGAGGCGGCGGGCCTGATTCACGGGGCCAGACGGCTCGGAGGAAACGCGCTCACCGACTGCCTCGTATTCGGGGCCCGGGCGGGCCGTGAGGCGGCGCAGCGCGCGGCCGGCATCTCCACGCGGTCCTACCCCGAGGAGCGGTTGCAGGGATCCCTCAGCCGCATCGCGGAGCTTTTGGAGCGGAAGCCGACACCGGAAGGGGATCCGGACGAACTGGCCCGGGACTTGAAGCGGATCGGCTGGGAGGGGGTCGGCGTCATCCGCTCGGAGGAAGGATTGACGCGCTGCCTGGAGGCGCTGGAAGACGTCCGGAAGAACCGGATGCCGAAACTGTTCGCCCCCGGAGCCCGGAAGCTTCGCACCGCCCTGGAGGCGGAATACATGCTCCTTTCGCACGAGATCACCGCCCGGTCCGCACTCGCCCGGGCCGAAAGCCGTGGAACACATTATCGGGAGGATTGTCCGGAGATCGACAACGACCGGTTCCTGAAGAATTTTTGTATCCTAAAGACGGCCGACGGGATGGAAAGGTCCGAAATCGACGTCCCGGTCACCCGGGTGCGGCTCCCGACCGAACGGCATCGTTCTTTTTCGGATCCCGCGGCCCAGGCCGGCCGTCCCAAGAGCATGGGGAGCGAGGATGAGCTGATCTGGGAAAAGGAAGAGGTGCAGGTGGAATGAGATCGACAGGTGTCGCCAGTCTCAAACGAAAACCGGACCGGTCGGCGTGGGAGCCGCCTCCGTTCATCCCCTCTCCGGGGCTTTCCCTCGAAATCGATAAGGAGGCGTGCACGGGCTGCGACCTCTGCGTATTGGCCTGCCCAACGGACTGCCTGGAGCTGGATACCGACGTCAAGGTGGCCTACATCCTGCGACTCGATGCCTGCATCCTTTGCTACAGCTGCGAAGAGGTCTGCAAACCGGATTGTCTCCACGTCTATCTGGAGACGGGGGAGGCCCACCCGTGAACGAAAAGGACTCCGCCCGGGGAAAACCGGTCCAGATCCGGGCTGTACAACCTCCCGCCTTCATCCGGGTCCTGTACCCGGCGGCCGCCGTCATCGTGGCGATCGGTCTCTGGGCGCTCATCGTCCACGGCTTCAAGGTCCCGGATTATATTCTGCCGCCTCCGGAATCGGTCTTTATCACCCTGGTGGAGAAGATTCATCTGCTCATGCGCCACAGTGTGGCGACCGTCAACGCGACCATTGGGGGATTGGCGTTGAGCATCGTGATCGGCGTTCCTTTCGCCATGATGTTGGTCTGGTCCCAGACCCTCGAACGGGCCATCATGCCCCTTCTGGTGTTCTCGCAATGTTTCCCCAAGATTGCCATCGGTCCATTGCTCATTATCTGGTTCGGGTGGGGGATCCTCCCGAAAGTTCTGATCAGCTTCATCATCGCCTTCTTCCCCATTGTGATTCAGACCGCCCTGGGCTTGAAATCGGTCGAGAACGACGAATTGGACCTGATCCGGATTATGTCCCCAAGTGATTTTCAGGTTTTCTCCAAGATTCGGATTCCAAACGCGCTCCCGTATTTTTTCGGGGGCCTAAAAGTGGCCGTGACCCTCTCGCTCATCGGAGCCATCGTAGGAGAATTCATCGGCTCCGATCGCGGTCTCGGTTATCTTCTGCAATACGCGAACACCGAGCTCGACACCGAGCTTCTGTTCTCCACGTTGATCCTCTTGATGATTCTGGGGGGGGGCCTGTTTTTCGTGGTGATCCAGCTTGAGAAGTGGCTGCTGCCCTGGCATGTGGTCGTCCGGGGAGAGAAGCAGCAAGGGGTCCGTGTCTCGAAAGAGGGTGCGGAGAATACTGCGTGAGGGTTGTTTTCCAAAAGGAAGTTTTCAAACGGGAGGGAGAGAAGATGAGAGCAAGAGCATGCCGGCAGTGGTTATTCAAAATGGGGTTTTCGCTCCTCGCGGGGGTCTTTGCGATCACCACCGGATGGGTCGCACCGTCGGTGGCGGCCGATGACGTTTCCCTGAGGCTGGACTGGAAGATCTACGGGACCCATGCCGTCTTCTTCATCGGAGAAAAAAAGGGCTTTTACAAGGCCGAAGAAATGTCCGTGAAGATCGGAGAGGGCACGGGATCAAGCACGGTGGTCAAACTCATGGGCGCGAAGAACGATACGTTCGCCTTCGCCGCCGGCGTGAGCACCCTCCAAGGGGTCACCCGCGGAATCCCCGTAAAATCCGTCTTCGGGATCATGCAGAAAAGCCCCTTGGCCATCGTGTCATTGAAAAAGTCGAACGTCAGATCTCCGAAAGACCTCTTGGGGAAGACGGTGAGCACAAGCGGAAAGGGCTCGGGAACTGCGCTTTTCGCGGCATTCCTTAAGACCAATAACATCAATCCCTGCCAGGTCGGGCTGGCCGCGCTGGGACGGTCCGGAAAATCCCGCGCCCTGCTCGCCGGGAAGGTGATCGGGATGATCGGTTACAGCGTCACCGAGGTCCCCAGCCTGGAAGGGAAGGGGGCGAAGGTGAGCGCGATGCATTTGGGCGACTGGGGAATGAATGTGGTGGCCAACGGCATTATCATCAACACCGCGACCGAGAAAGGGAATCCCAGGCTCATCCGCCGTTTCCTGCGGGCCGTCAAAAAAGGGATCGTGTATTCCAAGGCCCATCCCGATGAGTCCGCGGATTATGTGAAAGAGCGCTTTCCTCACAAGAAGCGGGCGGTCTTGGGCAAGGAGCTCCGGTGGACCTTCAATCTCCTGGTGAGTGAAGCCACGAAAGGCAAGCCCCTGGGCTGGCAGGCCGATGCCGACTGGGCCAGGACCCAGAATGTTCTCGAGAAGAACAAGCTCATCAAGAAGACCATGCCGCCCAACAACTACTTCAGCAACGCCTTTATTCCCTAAGGGCGGCCCGGTCACGATCGGGCGAAGGGAGAGGAGGGCCGATCCCTCCTCTCCCTAGATCTTTTTCTGAACGCTTGAAAGCCGGGAAGGCCGGTTTGGGGCAGTCTCGGGAAAAGGGATGATGGATTCAACCATTGAGTTCGCAGGATTGCGAATGGACTATGTAGACGAGGGAGAGACCCTCTGCGCCCTGAAGGACATCGACTTTCAGGCGTTGGACGGAGAGTTTGTCTCTTTCGTCGGCCCGAGCGGCTGCGGGAAGACCACCCTGTTGAAAATCACCGCCGGACTCCTGCACCCGACCGGGGGAGAGGTGCGGATCCGGGGACAGTCCGTCCGGGGGCCCACCCAGGATGTGGGGTTTGTCTTCCAAAACCCGGTCCTGCTCCGCTGGAGAACGATCCTTCGAAACATCCTGCTTCAGGTCGAGGTCCGGAAGCTCGACAAGAGGGATTACACCCGCCGCGCCCGCGCGCTCCTGGACTTGGTGGGACTGGAAGGCTTTGAGGACAAGTATCCCTACCAGCTTTCCGGAGGCATGCAGCAACGGACCGCGATCTGCCGGGCCCTCATCCATGACCCCCCGCTCCTTCTCATGGACGAGCCGTTCGGGGCGTTGGACGCCTTGACCCGGGAGCAGATGCATCTGGAGCTCCAGGACATCTGGATGCAAAGCGGGAAGACCGTCCTCTTCGTGACCCACAGCATTTCCGAGGCGGTCTTCCTTTCTGATCGGGTGGTGGTGTTTTCCGCCCGCCCGGGAACGATTCGGGATGTCGTCACCGTGGACTTGCCGCGGCCGCGGGAGATTGGCATCGAGACGGACGTCCGGTTCGGCCGTCTCGTCACTCACATTCGGGGACAACTCGAGACCACTCAAACCGCCGGCCGTCCCCAGCTCGGGAAAACGCTCCTCTTCGGAAGGCCCCAAGCCGCGCGCGGCGGGAATCCATGATTCGGCAATCCGGCCCCGCCCGCATTGCCGAATCCTTGCGGAAAGCGGGGGTCAAATACATCGTGGGCCTGCCGGAAACATGGCTCGTCCCGCTTTTGCGACTCTTGAAGGAGGACCCCGAATTCATCGATGTTCCCGTTGCCAGAGAAGATGAAGGCATCGGGGTTTGCGCGGGGTTGGAACTCGGGGGCGAGGGCGCAGCCCTGTTGATTCAGAATACGGGCTTTCTGGCCTCGGCCAACGCGCTGGCAACCCTGCCCCTGAAGCACCGGATTCCCCTTCTGATGCTGGTCAGTTACCGGGGGGGACCCGGGCTTGCGGACAACCGCGACTACCATCTGCTGGAGGGAGAGGTCACCCGCCCGGTCCTGGAAGCCCTGCGGATCCCGATATACGAGGTGTACCGGCCGGGAGAGGCGGACCGCATCGAGACGGCCCGGGAGCGGGCGATGCTCGGCAAACAGCCCGTGGCCGTGCTGCTGGGGCAGGAAGCGCTGATCGAATGAGTCGCGGGATGAAACGAACGGATTGCCTGGCAGCCCTGGCCGAGCGCGTGACCGACGAATTGGTGGTCGCCACCGTGGGAGGGCTGATCGACGAGTGGCATCATCTGCGGCCCCGCGATCTGAATTACTACTCCGGAGGCATGGGCCTCGCCTCTTCCATCGGCCTGGGACTCAGCCTGTCAAATCCGGACCGCAAGGTGATTGTCCTGGATGGAGACGGCGCACTCCTGATGAATCTGGGATCGCTGGCGACGGCGGGGCAACAGAATCCATCGAATCTCCTCCATTTGGTGTTCAACAACGGGACTTACGAATCATCCGGGGGGTTCCCGCTTCCCGGGCCCGAAAATATTCGGTTCGATGCCATCGCTCGGGAAGCCGGAATCGGCGATACGCGCGAAGTAGCCGACCTCCAGGCGTGGAAGGAGGTGCTTCCCGGACTGCTCGGAACGACAAGTCATGTTCTGGTCGATCTCAAGGTCACCACCGGCGACCCCGTTCCCTCGATGATCGAGGACAAGCTCGAATGCCGCTACCGGTTCCAGCGAGCCCTGAAGGAGAGCCATTCACGGGAGGAATGAATGCTTGACATGTGTTCTGAGGGGTGCGGGGGGGCGCCTTTCAAAAAGCGCCTCCCGCTGCAAACTCCAAATAATGCACTCACGAATCACCCGGCATGACAAAGGCTTGATAAAGGCATGAAGAAAACCTGGGTTCAACGCGAGACGGACGTCCTGATCATCGGGACCGGGCTGGCCGGCCTGCGGGCGGCCATCGAGGCCCGCCGGTTCGGGCAAAAAGTCCTTCTCATCGACAAGGCCCTCATCGGCGTCAACAACAACACGGCCCTGGCAGGGGGAGGCTTCAAGGCGGCGCTCCCGAATCTGGATACGAGCGTCGAAAAGCAATACGACACACCGGACGAGCACTTCCGGGACACCGTGGAATACGGGGAGTATCTGGCAGACCAGACCCTGGTGGAGATCATGGCCCTGGAAGCGCCCGGGCGGATCCTCGAGCTCCAGGAATTCAACATCCCCCACTACGAGGCCTTGTGCACGTACGGTCTTCCCGAGTCCATCGAGCTGGCCGACGGATCGACGAAAGTTGACGCAAACCCTTCCCGGGGCGGACAGGTTGTCACCCGAGGGATGGCCGAAGAATGCAAGCGCCTGGGCGTCCATATGATGCCAGGTTGCGTCCTGGTCGACCTCCTGACAGGCGAAGACGGGGTGGCGGGCGCGCTGCTCTATCGCATCTACCAGGGGGATTTCATCGTCTGCCGGGCCGCTTCGACCATCCTGGCGACCGGAGGCGCGGGCGAGCTTTACCGGATCAACTACACCACCAATGTCACGACGGGAGACGGGTACGCCGCCGCCTACCGGGCCGGGGCAGAGTTGGTGGATATGTCCTTCGCCATGTTCTCTCCTCACACCATGATGGAGCCCGGACTGCCGATGTGGTATCTGCTTCCCTGCACCGCCAGGCTTCACGCCGTCTATCGGAACGGGAAAGGCGAGGCGTTTCTCGATAGTGCTCTGACTCCAACGGGGGAGCCCACCGTCCATTTCCAGAAGCGATATGGGGAGCTCTCCACCGACGTGCGCGAGATCATCTCCCGGGCCATTGCCATCGAAATCTTTGAAGGGAGGGGCGACGGGGACTCCATCTGGCTCGATCTTCGGGGTGTTCCCGAAGAGCTTTGGGAATCCGACCTTCCAGGCAGATACGACCTGCGCTGCCTGTTGAGGGGGTTCGACTGGAAGAACCGTACGCTCCGGATCTCTCCCGGGGCCATCACTCACCTGGGGGGGATCGGGATCAAACCGTGGTGCGAGACCAATCTGCCGGGACTCTACGCCGCCGGTGAATCGGCCGCGCCCGTCCACGGCGCCCGCCGCAGGGGGGGGAACGCCTTCTCGGACTGCCTGGTCTTCGGATCGCGGGCGGGAAGGGCCGCCGCCGAACGCGCCCGCGACAACCCTCTCCTCGTGTCCGATGCGGACTGGGACAGGGAAGCCGTGCAAGAGCGTCTGGCGAATATCCGGGGGTGGGACCGGCCGCCAAGCGAAGAGGGCGATCCCGCCGGGATCCGCTCGGAACTTCAGAGAACCATGTGGGAGAACGCCGGGCCGCTCCGGTCCGGAGAACGCCTGGAGGCTTCCCTTGAGGATTTGCAAGCGATCAAGCGCGATCGCCTTCCGAGTTTACACGCCCGGACGCCGTTCGAGGTCAAAGCCGCGTTGGAGGCCGAGACACTGGTTGAAGTGGGCGAGGTGGTCGTCCGCTCGGCCTGTTTTCGAACGGAGAGCCGAGGATGCCATTTTCGAACGGATTATCCGAATACCGACCAGGAAAACTGGATCTGCCACGACGTCATCCTCCGGGGTCAAGAGCCTTTCAAAAGAGAGGTAGACGTCACCCGGGTCTCCCTTCCCGTGCCGATTCGGAGCGCCCATGCCGATTAAATCCGTCCGGATCAGCGTCCTTCCGAGCTGCGTGGATTGCGCCCTGTGCGTGCTAGCTTGCCCGGTGGACTGTCTGGGATTCGCCCAGAAGGAAAAACGGCTCCTGGTCCTGGAAGAGGCCCCCTGCATCGTCTGCCTGAATTGTGAGGACGTCTGTCCGGTGGACGCCATCCGCATCGGCCTGGAAAAGTACCTGCCGGACGCGCGGCCGGTGTGATAAGGCGGCCTGTCCCGATCCCTCCGGCTTTCACCGTCGTTCCTCAAATCTCCTTTAGCCCGGCGATCAAAAGCCCGCCGTAAAGACGAAGAGACGGCCTTGTGCGCCCATCCAACGATCCAGTTCTCCATAAGCCTTGGTGATGCCATCGCGGGCGGCTTGAGAACCGATAGGAGGCACGATCTGGCCGACAGTGTATAGGTTCAGATAGATGTGAGACATCTCCTTGGTTAGGGAGTAGAGTGCCAGGGGCCACGAGAGAGGAGGTCCCTGGATGCAAGTGTTTGGGTGGCCCCGTAGCCTCCCTGCGCGCAGGAGGCTACGGGGCGGTGGAGTTGTCCCCCGAGGGCCGGGCTCGTCTTCGCGCCCTGAGCCTTTGGCGGGAGAGCGGGAATGCGAAATTGGTTTGCAGCACATTTGGTCTGAGCCGGGCCACGCTGTACCGCTGGCGGAAGCGGTTTGACCCCCGAGACCTGCCGACCCTGCAGGAGCGCACGCGCCGGCCGCGCCGGCCGCGCCGGGTGAGGCAGCCCACGTGGTCGCCAGAGCTGGTGAAGGCGGTCTTGCAGCTTCGGGAGCAGTACCCCCGGTGGGGAGAGGCCAAGCTGGCGGTCCTGCTTCAACGCGAGGGGTTGGTGACCTCGGTCTCGACGGTGGGCCGCATCCTGGCCGATCTCAAGCGCCGGCGACTGCTGGTCGAGCCGAGGGGCAAGGTGGTGAGCGCGAAGCGGCGTCGGGCGCGGCGGCCTTACGCCACGCGCAAGCCCAAGGGCTATGTGTCCGATTGTCCCGGAGACCTGGTCCAGGTGGACACCCTCGAGCTTTCCCCCCTTGCCGGGGTGAGGTTGAAGCAATTCACCGCCCGGGACATGGTCTCGCGCTGGGACGTGATGGAGGTCTTCTCGTGCGCCACGGCCCTTTACGCCCGGCGGTTTTTGGACACCCTTCAGGCGCGCGCTCCGTTCCCGCTGCGGGCGATTCAGGTAGACGGAGGCTCGGAGTTCCGGGCGGTGTTCGAGGCGGCGTGCGCGGAGCGGGAGATTTTGCTCTTTGAGCTGCCGCCCCGCTCGCCCAAGTTCAACGGCCGTGTGGAGCGGGCCAACAGGACCCATACGGAGGAGTTCTACGAGGTGTACGAACTCCCCTGGACGGTGGCCTCGCTCAACGTCCGCCTTCGCGAGTGGGAGCAAGTCTATAACCACATTCGACCCCACTGGGCCCTGGACTACCTGACGCCCGCCCAGGTCCTGGAGACATTCAAAAAAACGGCCCCGGTGTCTCATCCCGCATTTCCCATTTGTGTCATAAGATTCGACAGACCGAAAGGCGCTTTCTCATGTAAAATCAGCGTATTGGCTTCCCCCTGCCACGTTCTCGCGGGGGAACCCTATGGGTGAAGCGAAAAAGGCGGCATTGAGGGTCCATTTTAACCGTAGGCTGAGGCTTGACTTTCACGGAGCCAGAATCACTTCAGATGCAGGATTGCTGGCCTGCCGGGAGTTGGATGATGCGCTGGGTTTGACGGTGAGAGCGCCAGCCCACTTGCAAGAGATCCGTCATGGCCGGAACGTCCAGCATGAGTTGGTGCCGCTATTGCGCCAGTCAGTCTATAGTCGCCTGGCCGGGTACGAGGACACCAACGATGCCGAGCGATTGGCGAGAGACCCTGCTATGCAAGCCGTAGTTGGCCGGCGGGCACTTGAGAAGCAGGCGGCCAGTACCAACACATGGAGCCGGTTCGAGACTGAAGTTCTCTGCAACGAGGAGAACCTGAGTAGGCTGAGGCAACTGAACGCGGAATGGGTAGAGCGGGCCATGAGCCGCACGCCGCATCAGCGGGTCATCCTGGACATGGATAGCTCGGAAAGCCGGGTGCACGGACAGCAGGAAGGGACTGCCTATAACGGTCACTTCGGTTCCCTCTGCTACCATCCCTTATTCTGCTTCAACCAGTTTGGGGACTGCGAGGGGGCGGAGTTGCGTCCGGGCAACGTTCACAGCGCCGATGGGTGGCGAAAGTTGTTGGAGCCCATCACGGCCCGCTATGAGCACGCTGATGTTCGCCGTTCCTTTCGGGCCGATGCCGCCTTTACGAGCCCCGAGGTCTATGAGTACTTGGAAGAGCGTGGCTTCCTCTACGCCATCCGGCTCCCTGCGAACGAAGTGCTCTACCCACGGATCGACTTCCTGCTGACTCGCCCGGTCGGTCGCCCGCCCAAGAGACCCATCATCTTCTATCACGACTTCCTGTATCAGGCTGGAAGCTGGGACCACCCCCGAGGGGTGGTGGCGAAGGTGGAATGGCACTCAGGCGAACGCTTCCCTCGCGTCGGATTCATTGTCACGAACCTGACGGCTCGACCCGAGGGGGTCGTGCACTTCTACAACCAGCGAGGCACAGCCGAGCCATGGATCAAGGAAGGCAAGTAGGCCCTGAACTGGACACGCCTTTCCTGTCACCGGTTCGTGTGCAACCAGGTGCGGCTCCTTCTCTTCGTCCTGGGGTACAACCTGGGCAATTTCCTGCGGAGGCTAGCCTTGCCTAGGGAGCTCAAGCACTGGTCGCTGCGAAGCCTCCAGGTCAAGCGCATCAAAATGGGCGGCCGGATTGTGCGCCATGTCCGGCACATCATCTTTCAGTTGGCCGAGGTAGCCGTATCCAGGGAGGTGTTCGCTCTCATCCTGGACCGGATCAACCGATTGCGGCCCGTACCTGTCTAACCGCTCTCAGCGCAGTCCACCCGAGGACAAAATGGTGAATGTTCTGTCCCTTCCAGATGACCTGCTGGGAAGGCTCGCCTACCCGGAGGGGTGGCATGATTTTCAATGGTGGATAACGCTCCGATTAGGGTTTCAGGCACCTGAAATGGGATGGACAGGTCCGGGAGAGAGGGGTCTAATTGACTTAAACAGCAACGAGGGGTCGGTACAGGCCTGTCCGGATTGGATATGGGAAATTCCGGTCTAAGAGCCACCGGGCTTTCAAGCGATGAAGCTGAATCGTCGATTCGATTCAGTATTGGACGCGGGACTACCGATGCTGATCACCCGGTACCGCGCCTTATCAAACTTGCGCCGTCGGGCGGCGTTGAACTTATGTGGCAGTTAAACTGGCCCCAGCGGTGAATGAAGCCAATGATAAGACTTCGTCGCGATGATCCATGCAACAAGGTGCTGACCTGGCACAATGAGCATTGTTTCAGGGGGTGAGGGATGTCTCGATGAGCGACAACGAACGGGACACCCTGATGCGGATGGCGGCTTTCGAGCATGTTCGAAGGCTGGGTGAGGTGCATGACCATTTGACCGCCGACGAATTTAAACCGGGGTTTGTTTTCGAAGGCGAGCGCATCCCGCTCGTCAATCCCCAGCGGGGAATCTTCAAGCCGCGACAGATGCGGTATCTGCTCTCCATCAAGACCGTATTTCCGCGACCCGGCGCGCGGGTCTGGTACGACGATCAGCGAGACGTACACCGCCAGATCTTTGAGGGCGACGAGACGGTGGATTATGCCTTCATGGGGCGGAATCCGGAGGCAGCGGACAATCGCTGGCTGCGCGAGGCATTTGAGAACGGGATACCGGTAGTTTATTTTCTCGGCATCGCGCCTGGCCGCTACCAGGCTATGCTCCCGGCATTCATTTCAGGATGGGACGCCAATGCCCTGAAGGCGTGTGTCGCGTTCGGCGTGCCGGAGCAAGATGTATTGGTCCCGCCGGAAAACGCTCTGGAACGGCGATATGCGTTGCGTTCGGTAAAGCAGCGGCTTCATCAGGCGTCATTCCGCGAAGCCGTTATTGCGGCCTATGACGGGCGTTGCGCCTTGTCCGGATTGCCCGAACAGCGGCTGCTCGACGCAGCGCATATCATTTCCGACAAGAATGAAAGGCTGGGACAGCCTATCGTCCCGAACGGCCTGCCGCTCTCTAAAAGCCATCATGCCGCCTTCGATGCCCATTTGATCGGCATCGATCCCGACTATCGATTGCATGTCTCGGACCGATTGCTCGACCAGAACGACGGCCCGATGCTCGAAGCCCTCAAGCAGCTAAATGGCGAAGCCCTCCATCTGCCAAACCGGGTTAAGGACCGGCCAGATCGGGACCGGCTTGCGATTCGCTTAGAGCGGTTCAAGGCGGTGGCGTAGGATGGCCATCTTCGCCCGGACCATCGGCATCGACTATTCCGGGGCACAGACGCCGACCGCCAGCCTCAAGTGTTTGCGGGTCTATCTGGCCGAGGGCGACAGCCCGCCCGAGGAGGTGTTTCCGCCACCCAGCCCCCGGAAATATTGGACCCGCAAGGGCGTTGCTCATTGGCTGATCGAGCGCCTTGCGGAGGATGCGCCGACACTGGTCGGTATCGATCACGGGTTTTCCTTTCCGCTGCGCTATTTCGAGGTCCACGAGCTGGAACCCGACTGGCCGTCGTTTCTCGACGACTTCCAGCGCCACTGGCCGACCGACGCGGATCACACGTACGTCGATTTCGTGCGCGAGGGATCGGCCGGCAATGGTGCGGGGCGGACCGGCAATGCCCGCTGGCGACGGCTGACCGAGGAGCGGGCCGGCGGCGCCAAGTCGGTATTTCATTTCGACGTGCAGGGGCAGGTGGCCAAGTCCACCCATGCCGGGATTCCGTGGCTGCGCTTCATCCGCCGCGAACTCGGCGACCGGGTCCACTTCTGGCCTTTCGATGGCTGGAACATTCCGCATGGGCGGTCCGCCATCGCCGAGGTCTATCCGGCGCTCTGGTCCCGCAGTTTCGCCCGCGAGAGCCGCACGGGCGATCAGCACGACGCCTGGTCCATCGCCGCCTGGCTGTCGCGCGCCGACTGGGACGGCAGCCTCGCCGGGTTTCTCGATCCGAACCTGACACCGCCCGAGCGCAGTGTGGCAAGGGTGGAAGGCTGGATTCTCGGCGTACCTGGCTTGATCGCGGGATCAAGCTGAATTGATCGTCGCGATTTGAATTGGAGGTATGTTGAGGTTACACTCAACATTATGATGAACAGGACAAGCAAATCCAAAAGCGAGGCCGCCGGCGATGTCAGCCGGGCGGTGCTCTACGCCCGCGTCTCCTCCAAGGAACAGGAGAAGGAAGGGTTCTCGATCCCGGCACAGCTGAAGCTGCTGAAGGACTACGCCGCGCGCGAAGGTCTATCCGCCGTCCAGGAATACGTTGACGTGGAGACGGCCAAACAGACGGGCCGGACCAGCTTTTCCGAGATGGTCGCTTTTCTGAGGGCTAATCCTCGGGTCCGGACCATCCTTGTAGAGAAGACCGACCGGCTTTATCGCAACCTCAAGGACTGGGTGATGCTCGACGAGCTTGATGTCGAGATCCATCTTGTCAAGGAAGGGGCGATCCTGTCGCGCGATTCCAAGTCGTCGGATAAGTTCATGCATGGCATCAAGGTGTTGATGGCGAAGAACTACATCGACAACCTTTCGGAAGAGACCAAGAAGGGCATGCTGGAAAAGGCCGAGCAGGGCATCTGGCCCTCGGCCGCGCCGCTGGGCTACCTCAATGTGGACGGCGTTAACGGTAAACGGGTGATCGAGCCCGATCCGAAAGTCGCGCCGCATGTGACCAAGATGTTCGAGTGGTACGCGGCCGGTGGACTGGCATTGCGCGATGTGGTGAAGAAGGCGCGCGCAGCCGGTTTCAGCTATCGCAAGAGCGGCAAGTCGGTACCGACCAGTACGGTGCACAATATCCTGCGCAATCGGCTCTACATGGGCGAGTTCGAATGGAATGGCCGTCTCTACCAGGGCAGCCATCAAGCCCTGGTCACGCGGGACCTGTGGGAGCGGGTGCAGGATATGATGGACGGGCGCAACGCCAGCAAGCATCGCCGCGTGAAGCACGATTTCGCGTTCTCGGGCCTGATTGCGTGCGGCCATTGCGGCTGCTCGGTGGTCGGCGAGATCAAGAAGCAGCGCTACATCTACTACCACTGCACCGGCTACAAGGGGAAATGCGACGAGCCCTATGTCCGGGAAGAGGTTCTCGAAGAGAAGTTCGGCGCGCTCCTCGGCCAATTGGTGTTTGACGACGAGGTGCTGGACTGGGTGCGCGACGCCCTTCTTGACAGCCACGCCGACGAACGGCGCGAGCATGAGGAAGCCATCAAACGGCTGTGCGCGGAATACGACCGGCTCCAGAACCGTATTCACGACGCCTATGTCGATAAGCTCGACGGCACCATCGACGCGGCGTTCTTTGAGAAGATGTCGGAGGAGTGGCGGACCGAGCAGAATCGCTGTCTTCAAGACATCGAACGGCATCAGGGCGCGGACCAGTCCTACCTTGAAGACGGCGTGCGCCTTATCGAACTGGCACAGAACGCCCAGCGGCTTTTCGAAAAGCAGGATTCCCGCGAAAAACGGCGGCTTCTCAATTATCTTGTTTCGAACTCGTCCTGGAGGGACGGAAAGTTGACCGTCACATTGCGGCAACCCTTTGACTTGATTGCAGAAACCACGGCCATCGAAGCAAAAAGAAAGGCCGCTGGAGATGTCTCCAACGGCCTTTCTGTGAATTGGCTCTCCGACTGGGACAAGAACCGTGGTCTACTCGACTCGGTCAGGAAGGGCTACCTGGCGCAGCAGAAGCTGTTCGCCAAGCTGCAGGGCAAAGGCGCAAGCCGACCGTGGATGACGCAGCGCTTCGTCGAAATCGACAAGGCGGTCGCGGCAAGTCTCAGGACTGTAGCCGAGAGAATTCACACGCGTCGTTGGCGCGAAAGAGAAAGCGGCGACTCCCTGAAGCGCCTGCAGGACGCCTTCGCGATCTGAAGCAATGGACGGCCAAGACTACCCGCTACTGCCGCCGTGCCGAGGACTGCACGGACGCCGTCGAGGAGGAAACCCTCCTGGATGCAGCATGCCTCGGCCTCCTGAAGGCCGGAGAGCTCATCAACAAGGTCGAACGCATGCAGCACGGGTTCTGGGAGGAATTCCGCGCGGCGCATTTCCTGAAAGTGCGCCAGATGCGGAACCTCATCGAGCACACCGACAGCGTCGAGGGGGAAGCCGTCATCCCGCTTGGAACGGGCATTGTTCAGGAACTCAACACCGCCGTTCAACGCACGCTGTTTCCGGAAGTCGCCGGTCCAATTGAAGGCGGATTCATGATGTCCGCGAGTGCATTTCGCGAGCTCGAGCCGGCGCTTCCCGGAGAGAAGACCGCCCCTGGCAACTCGATCGCCATGATCCGTACCGACGACCATGGCCGATTCGTCATCTATCGAGTCGGACGGTCCGAGGAGAATCAGATATTGATCGCGTCGAGCGCCACCGGACCGATGAACCTAAGCGCATACGCAGTTTGCCCCGATCCTGAGACGGCACCAGCCAGCCCGGATCTCCAAGCCTGAGCCCCTTTGGACCGTACCTCTCGCTTCGCTCGCCGTCTCTCTGTAACCACTGCGAGCGGGGCACCCGGATTTCAGCTTGACGGGCGTTCGAAGTTCCAGGGGAGCAGCTCGTCAATGCGGTCATTGGGATGACCTGCGGCGATGGCTTTGAGGGTCCCCCGGCTTGGCCGAACGATTACCCGCGGCTCGGTCCGGTATCGCCAAACGGCGCCAATCGGAGCCAAATGCAGTCAGATTGTTGAAAAAATCTGTATTTGGTTTGATGACGGATCTCGCGAAACCTTGGAGAACGACGTAGTCGATGCAGAATTTCCTTTGATATTACAACTAGGTATAGATTTCACCTCAGAAGGAATACGCTCAGGGCGGTGGGACAAGCCGTTTCCGGCCGACATCGATGCCACGGTGTTCGAGTCCAACGGCAGAACATGGGATTGCGCAGCCCTGCGACTATGTACGGACGCGCGAAGACAACAGAGGTAGCCATGCGGCAGGCCGCGCCTTGTCGGCAACGGTCCATGCCAACCTGCCGGAGGCGGACGGGTTCCTGTTCCCGTCGCGGTTCATCGGTCGCACCTGTCTGGCCATGTTCGTCCGTGCCTTCAGCGGGCTTGCGGTGCTCGACATCGCCGACCTTGTCCGCCATGTCGATTTCCTGGACGCTCTGGACGACTACGATATCGCGCTGACGGAGCCGCTGGAATCGCGGGGATGACAGGACGGGAATTGCCGGTTGCGATGGAACGACAGCCGCGCAGAGCATTGGATCGTATTTCAGCACAGCGACGAGGCGACTAGAATGGCATGCCAGTCGCGGTGTCGCTCGGCAGCGAACGGCCAGGGACCGGGGGAAGGTAGGGGGAATCCGATGATGGGCTCGCCGACTGCAACGCAGCGTACCAGAATCGGGCCAGCCTGCTTCAGGGTGAATACGCCCCAATGGGGGCAGGCTGCAAACGCGGTTTTCGGATGCGATGACGGAGTGCAAGACGACGGGCGCCTGAAAACGCCCAACTCCGGGGGTGCGGAAAGAGGTGTGCGTTCCACTAGGCCGCAATGGCCCGGACAGGCGAACGTAGTGAATGCCCCCGTGTTGGGGGAATCGGGTCGACGGGGCGGACTGACCTCTCCGGCTGGCTGGACGATTTCGCAGAGCGACGGGACAGATACAAGATGGCGGAAGAAAGACGGGAGCTGAAATGGCGCAAAAGCCGCCACGAACAGACGAAATTTGGAATTGAAAAGGTACCCATACGGTACCCGGCTCAAAACGGACAAGCGGTCGAAGCGAGCACGGGAATTGTAACGCATTGATATAGAATGAGAAAATACTTTTGACACTCCCGAAGGGGAGATCGTCCAATGCTACTCGGCAAGCTGCTCGGGCACCGTAAGACCCAGACGACCGCCCGCTACGCTCATCTTGCGCGGGATTCGGTCAAGGCGGCCGGCGAGCGGGTCTCGGACAGCCTTGCGGCCAACCTGGACTTTCTTCCGGAGCTTTCGGCCGCCGCGTGATCTTAGGGGGGTTTTCGCTTGCCGCGCGCCGGAGTCTGGCGCGCGTTGCAGTGACCGGACAGGGGTTTTGCAGGGAGAGCTTCCTTGTCGGGTCTTGTCGAGTGCGTTGTCTGGGAACGCGTCGACCGGAGCTCTTCGGCAACGGGGATCTGTGTCAAAATGCACGCCCTGGAGTATAGGAAACAGAGGCGCAGTCGAGACCGGGGAAGGAGCGTAGGGAAGCATGGCACGAGAGTATTTCAATCATCACGCGACGCGGGTTGCTATCGAAATGTCCGTGGAGCTGGACGAGGAAACGCAATGGACGGGAACGGGTTTTTTTGTGCAGGTATCTGGACGCCTTGAAGAAGGACCGACGATAGACTGTCTGCTATTGATTTCGAACAAGCACGTGCTTGCCCAGGGCGTGGGAACGCAAGGCATTTCGCTTAACAGGAAAGACGGGAACGGGAAGGTACTGTACGGGCAGCAGGACTGGATAGGGATCGATCGCGCGGTACACCGCTATACCGGGTACAGGGACGAGAGCATAGACTTGGCCTGTCTGGATTTGAGGGGGATGGGCACGGCGGGCCATGATGTTCCGGTACTGGCGAGTGGCTTTCTGGAAAAGCTGGATTACGAGAGATTCGGCGTCGGGAGCGACGTGTTGTATGCCGGCTATCCGAATGGAATGAAGGACGCGCAGAACGGGTTAGCGTTGATGCGCAAGGGATCGATCGCGTCGATTCCTGAGCTGGATTGCGATGTAAAAGGTCTGATCGCGATCGACGGAACGGTGCTGGAAGGCAACAGCGGCGGGCCGGTGTTCGTGTCCTACGACGACAAGTATCGTTTGCTTGGAGTCATGCAGGCGACGAGTCTGGTTGCCGATGATTACGGCTTTGCAATCAAGCAGGAATACGTCAATGAGCTCGTAGCGCATGCCCTCGAGAAGTCCGCGAACGAGCTGCGGGCGGTGGCGAACGCGAAGATTCTGGAAAGGATGCACAAGGGAGAGATGAAGGACGCGGTGCAGGATGTGAGGAAGCAGGTTTGGCTGGAGATTTCTCGAGGCTTAGACAAGGTAAGAAACAAGGAAACGTGAGTGATGCGAGGATTGCGGATCGGATTGCGTGGACGGCACGAACTTGAACGATGAGTCGCTGCACGTGCCCCCGTGCGCGCAAGGTGTTACGTGAGTTGAAGGCCGCCTGCCGGCCTTCGCGCTTGCGACATAGATTCGGGAAACTGAAGCGTGGTTCGGGGCCCGGTTGGTATGAAATGGCCAGGGCGCTTTTCAATGGATGTCGTGGATCTCAGAGATGGGATTGCACCGCGTCGGCAGGACCGGCTCATGGCGCATCCGCCTCGTCCTTCTTCAAGGATTCGCCGAGGACAATGATCTCGGGATTGGTGTCGCGCAGCACCTGAATGTGCGCGATGGGCCAGTCGGTGTCGGGACCGGTTCCGCCTTCGAGGATCTGTTCCTCACGACATCCGAGGACCCAGAATCCCTCTCGTTCGAGTTCTTCGATGTGCTCGTCGAGGGAACGGGCCGCGCGCATTCGTCGCGCACGGATTCCAGTCCCAGCTCACCCCAATCCTGGGCATCCTGGAGGAAACCGGCAACGAGTTCGTCTTCGGCTTCATTGCGGAGGTCGTCGTAGTGAGGAGCGAAAGCACAGGCGTTCGTGACGATGTCGAGGAGTTCCTTGCCCGAGTCGGATGCGCCGGAGGAACGCAGGCGTGTTTTCCGCAACCCGGCGGACGCGCAAAGGTCGTGTTCGTGAGCGGGACGAATCTAATTGTTCGGAAACCCACTTCTCGTGATCGGTCTTTATCTTGGCAAGGTGAGACGCGGTGTATTCCGACTGCTGGTCGTCGATCAGCTTGTGGTGAACTTTGCATAGCAGCAGCAAGTTGGCGTGGTCGTTCAGCTTCTCGCGGGGGAATTCGGGATCGTGGCGGAGACTGCTGGAGACCGCGGATACGATGTGACATTCGTCGCCGACGATCGATTCGTCGTCGACGGGTGTACCGGCCATGATCAGCTCGCGCCGGCACATGGCGCACCGACTGCCAGAGTGTCCCCACAGCAGCTTGCGGCTACGTGCCGAGATAGTCATGTTCTGTCTGCCGTAGCTGGATGCGGGAAACTAATCGCGGCGTGCAACGATCATTACCCTCAAGCCACGGACGATGTGCGGGTTCATCCGGGGTGGGCGGTCCACGAGCTCGGATGCGTGGTGGCGCGGTTCGCGATACCAGTCTGCGAACCGGTCGGGTCGGATCCCGTCCTCCCAGGACAGCGCAAGCTCGGCGAGGTTCTTCATTGGGTAGTCGGGATTCACGACGGCTGTGCCGGGGTAGCATTGCACGCGCTTTGTCTTCTGACCGGCGAATACGGTGGGACCGTCCAAGGGAGCGGCGGGAAGCAACCACGTGTCGCGAGCCAGGTTGGGAACGTCTCGCACCAGTTTGTGCGTGGAAACATAGAAAGGGAAGACATAGTAGACCGCGCCGGGATCCTGTACGGCGAGGTTGTGCAGCGAGCTGTGCTGGTCTCGGCCGAGGGTGAATGTGTAAGGCAGGTCTCCGAGGGGCCTCTGGGGGCCTTGAACTGAAACGCAAATATTCGGGTGCCGTCCGGCAGCCGAGCGAAGAAGTCCACTACGGTCCTGTGTTCCTCCCGCTGCGTGAGGCCGCGCAAGTACGCCTTCGGCATGTTCAACGGACCGCGCATCCGGGTGAGCAATTCCGCGCCGACGTTGAGTTCAAGAGATTTCTCAGAGACCTTCATGCCTGCGTCTCGGAACGATCGGGTTTTCGGGAACGCCTGGCCGGAGTGTACAGGCCGGGTCTGCGCGGGTCTAGGGCTTGTATGGGTTCAAGGCATATGAGACACCGGGGCCGTTTTTTTGAATGTCTCCAGGACCTGGGCGGGCGTCAGGTAGTCCAGGGCCCAGTGGGGTCGAATGTGGTTATGGACTTGCTCCCACTCGCGAAGGCGGACGTTGAGCGAGGCCACCGTCCAGGGGAGTTCGTACACCTCGTAGAACTCCTCCGTATGGGTCCTGTTGGCTCGCTCCACACGGCCGTTGAGCTTGGGCGAGCGGGGCGGCAGCTCAAAGAGCAAAATCTCCCGCTCCGCGCACGCGCCTCGAACACCGCCCGGAACTCCGAGCCCCCGTCCACCTGAATCGCCCGCAGCGGGAACGGAGCGCGCGCCTGAAGGGTGTCCAAAAACCGCCGGGCGCAAAGGGCCGTGGCGCACGAGAAGACCTCCATCACGTCCCAGCGCGAGACCATGTCCCGGGCGGTGAATTGCTTCAACCTCACCCCGGCAAGGGGGGAAAGCTCGAGGGTGTCCACCTGGACCAAGTCTCCGGGAAGGCCGGGCACATAGCCCTTGGGCTTGCGCGTGGCGTAAGGCCGCCGAGCCCGACGCCGCTTCGCGCTCACCACCTTGCCCCTCGGCTCGACCAGCAGTCGCCGGCGCTTGAGATCGGCCAGGATGCGGCCCACCGTCGAGACCGAGGTCACCAACCCCTCGCGTCGAAGCAGGACCGCCAGCTTGGCCTTTCCCCACCGGGGGCACTGCTCCCGAAGCTGCAAGACCGCCTTCACCAGCTCTGGCGACCACGTGGGCGGCCTCACCCGGCGCGGCCGGCGCGGGCGCTCCTGCAGGGTCGGCAGGTCTCGGGGGTCAAACCGCTTCCCCCAGCGGTACAGCGTGGCCCGGCTCACCCCAAATGTGCTGCAAACCCATTTCGCATTCCCGCTCTCCCGCCAAAGGCTCAGGGCGCGAAGACGAGCCCGGCCCTCGGGTGGAGTTACCCCGTTTCAGTGGACAGTTTAGGGCTGTCGTCCTCAGCCCTGAGGTGGGCGACAGCCGGTGGACGTAAAGTCTTCTCCCTATCCGATGGATAGGGTGCCCCCGGGGGGTATGTCTTGACCTTTGGCTCGCTGCTCCGGGAAGCACCGGGGACGGCTCGAGCCGGACGATGAGCGTTGCGCACTGCACGTGGCGTTTCCTTCGCCACGGCGCGTTCGAAGTCGTTGGGGCTGAGGTAACCCAGGGCCGAATGACGACGGCGTGGGTTGTACCAGCCTTCGATGAATTGGAAGATCGCCATGCGCGCTTCGGCCTGGGTACGGAACGAACGCCGGTCGATGAGCTCGCACTCCAGCGTGGCGAACAAGCTCTCGGCCATGGCGTTGTCGAAGCAATCCCCGGCCGACCCGGTCGACGGAACCACCCCCATCTCCCGGCACCGCTTCCCAAAGGCAAGCGAGGTGTACTGCGAGCCCTGGTCGGAGTGATGTACGACCCCTTGGGGGCGGCGCTGTCCCAACGCCATGTTCAGCGCCCCGAGCACCAGTTCGGTGCGAAGATGATGGGCCATGGACCATCCCACCACCCGGCGGCTGAACACGTCGAGCACGATGGCCAGGTACACGAACCCCGCCCAGGTCGGCACGTAGGTGATGTCGGCCACCCAGATTCGGTCCGGCCCATCGGCCTGGAACTGGCGTTCGACCCGGTCCGGGACCACACAATGGCTCTGGTCCACGCGCGTAGTGCGCATGCCTCGGCGTCGGCTCACCCCGGCCAACCCTGCCTCGCGCATCAGACGAGCCACCCGATTGCGGCTCACCCGGCAGCCGCCGGCCATCAGCTCGGCATGAACCCGAGGCGCCCCGTAGGTGCCACCAGATGCCTCGTGGATGGCCCGTATCGTGCCCCCCAACACCTCGTCGCGCTTCGCACGAGGAGAACGCCCACGGCCTCGCCACGCGTAGTACCCGCTGGGGGAGACGCCCAGCACCCGGCACATCGTGGCCACCCGATGATGGGCCTGATTCGCCTTCACGAGCTCGAGGACTTCGCCCGGACCGAGCCGGTCTCCCGAGCGAACCAAGCCGTAGCTTTTGCCAGTATCTCGCGTTCTTCGTGAAGCTGACGATTGTCCCGACGAAGCCGCCGTAGCTCCTCGAGCTCTGAGCTTGTCAGACCGTCCTCACGACGGCCCTCGTCGCGGTCGGCCTGGCGCACCCAGTTGCGAATCGCCGAAGCGGAACACTCGAACTCCCGGGCCAGCTCCCCGGGCGTACGGCCCGAGCGAACCAGCTCAACCATCTGGCGCCGGTACTCCGGCGCGTAGGGTGAATGAGTTTTCGGCATCTGAACACCTCCTCCCCACAGTCTGAAGGTGTCCACTGAAACGGGGTAACTCCAAGTCCGCCTCGGCCGTGACGGTGCGCAGGCCAGTGGAAACCCAGCCCGTTGCGCCGGATGAGCCATTGAGCGAGACACCCGCAGATGTAGCGGCCGCACGCATGCACGAGGCCAGGCCGCTGACAGCGGTGTCGGCTGAGCCGGTCCGGACTGCGCCCGCCGTGTCGGTCGAGTCCGCCTCGGCCGTGACGGTGCGCAGGCCAGCGGAAACTCAGACCGTCGCGCCGGATGAGGCATTGAGCGAGACACCCGCAGATGTAGCGGCCGCGAACGCGCCCGAGGCCGGGCCGCTGACGGCGGTGTTGGCTGAGCCGGACCGAACTGTGCCTGCCGAGTTGATCGAGACCGTGTCGGCGGTGACGATCGCTCGGCAAGTACAACTCTTGATGACGGTCGCAGAATTGCGAAGCTGCGGACGCGAATACGAAGGAACAACAGGTGATCCGCAAGGTAACGTTCACCCAGACGGTCACCCCGCCGCCGCGCACGGAATTCGTCTATGCAAAGCCGCGCGAAGAGGTTACGGCGCGCCAGATCGTTGTTCCGCCGACACCGAGGCCGCAGCCCGAACTGCCCACGCGGCCAGAGTCCACCCGGGCCCAGACCAAGCCGGCATCGGCGCCAATGCTCACCGATACGGCGCACCAACAGCCTGGGCCGACTGCGGCGAAAAACGATCGCCCAATTGTGGAACAGGTCGCCACACTGGCACCGACGATGCTAAGCGCCGGGGGCAGGATCGGAGCCCTTGCGCGAATCGACGCTGGCAGCGGCGAATACGCCCCCCACGGCGGCGCGCCGGAAGCAGCGGCCGGGTACTACACACGGCTCCAGGCATGGCTGGAGAAACACAAGCGCTACCCGCGCCGCGCGAGGCTTCGCGGCGAGCAAGGTGTCGTCCTTCTACGCTTCGTGGTGACGCGCAGAGGCGAGGTGAGCGCCTTCGGCATTGAAAAGAGTTCGGGTCACTCGCGTTTGGATGAGGAGGCAAGGAAGATGATCTAGCGGGCGCAGCCGCTACCGAAGATACCCCTTGAGATGCGCGAAAGCCGGATCGAATTCCTCGTCCCGGTTAGGTTTTTCCTTCAGTAATGAAGGTGTCCACTGAAGCGGGGGCGGTCTCAAGCGGTCAACGCAACGGACTTGGCGAAGACCTCACATGGTTTCATCCAGCCGAGCGTTTGTCGAGGGCGGGAGTTGAACTCTCGAGCAACGGCGTCGAGCTCGTCCTGGGCGTGGAGGGATAGGTCAGTCCCCTTCGGGAAGTACTGGATTGATCCATTTTGGTGGACATGTTTGGACTGTCGCTCCCAGTTGCGAATCGACGAAGCGGAGCATTCAAACGCGCGAGCCGGCTCTCCGGGCGTCCGCCCCGCTCGAACCAACTCGACCATCTGACGCCGGCGCGTAGGGCGGATGGGTGTTCGACATCTGACACCTCCTCCCGCGCACGGTGTGTGAAGGTGTACGCCGAAAACTGGTCGGCTCCACTACGGTTTGCGTCCTATCGCCTCTCCAAAGGCCAAAGCGGCAAGCGAACCGGGGGTGTCCTTCCACGCGTCGAGCATGCGGTGCCAGCCGTCGAACTGCTCATGCGTTGCGAGCCCGTGTTTCGCTGCCGATTCCACGGTCGAGACGTTTACTTCAAGCCGTGCCCCCCGCGCGTGGCTCGTCAGCCTTCATCATCGCCATGACTCTGCTGTGCCATAACTCCGCTATTTGCCGAGCCTCACGGTAGAGCGCATTGTCTCGTCTCAGGCCCTTTCTGCGGAAGCTCCAATCAAGCAAGCACTATGTCATGCTTCGGCTTGTCGAAATCGTCGGTCACAAACACAGAACCACCATGCTCACGTTATCAAGCTGAATTTCGTCCTCAAGAATCTCGCACGAGACGATTGATGACGCCGTGAATCGCCGTAGCCCGCTTTCGTCTGCCAGCAGAAGTTCTTGACGACCCACATCAATCGCGATGCCTGCAAAATTGTCAGGGCTGACATAGACATCCGCCGGTTCGAAGCGATCCATGCGACGGATCCGCTTCTCGATATTGGCCGCTGTGCGATCGTCCTGTCGGGTCCGCAACACGCACCTTACGGTGTAGGCACCCAACGAAATGACGAATACGATAAGAAACAATTCCATCGTATCATCTCCAGCTATTGGCACGAGGCGGTGCGATCATATCGTGAGACGTGGAGTTACTGTAGAGAATCAGTAGCCATCGCTGGTCTCGTATGAGAGCGGCACATACGCTGGACACCGCAGTCGCGAGGATGACCCAAGCATTGACCGCCCTTCGTCTCGGCGAAGTGCCTTCCATGGGATTTGTGTTCTCTGCTCGTCGAACGTTACGAGCGGCGCAGCGGCGCGATCACCTCCAACCTGCTGTTCTCAAAGTGGGACCAGATCGTCCAGGACCCGATGACCACCGCCGCCACGATCGACCGGGTCGTACACCACTCGGTGATCCTCGAACTCAACGTCAAGAGCTATCGAGCCGAGGCGGCGCACCAGCGCACCCGGTCCGGACGCGGCAAGAAGGACGCCAAGCCCGATGCGTCTTGACCGCACGACGGGACGAGTGAAGACCGCAACGCCCGCGGCGTCTGGCCGTCGCCGATGCCCTGTGCGCGCGATCCGGTGGAGACCGCAGGGGACACGAGATGTTCTCTCTCGAGTCGTACAGCCTGTGGATGGGTGGACACCTGCTATGCCGTTCCCCACATACCCACTGGCCCAACAACAACAGGAGCATTCAAATTCTCAGACCCTGCGTCCAGAGCTCCAAAACGGAACTTTTAATTGTCGCCAACGGAAAACATAGTTGACGTTGACCAGCCAAGCACGTGGAACCGCCAGATTTCTGGTAGAATGCGATTTTTGACGACTCCAACCAAGGGGGACGAAATACATGATGGTGAATGTCAGGGTTTGGTTGTCTGCCCTTCTCATCCTTGCGATGGGGGGAACGGCCGGTTCGGCCGGTACCGGCCGGGAATGTCCGAAGGGACTGAAGCCGGTAACCGAATTCCGGATCTTCTTCGGGCTGACTGATGCCGCCGGCGAAATCGTCACCGAGGATGAGTGGCAGCGGTTCCTCGCTGATACCATCACTCCACGCTTCCGGGCGGGCCTGACCGTCCTGGACGGACAGGGACAGTGGCTAGCTCCGTCGGGCACCCTGCAGCGGGAGCCGGTCAAGGTCGTGATCGGCGCGGTCGCGTCCGACGCGAACCAGAGCATGAAACTTGTTGACGAGATTTCTGCCGAGTACCAGACTCGGTTCAAGCAGGATGCGGTGTTTCGAATGTCGGATTCGGCCTGCGTCGGGATATATCAGCGGCGGTAGACGCGGTCCCCAACCATTCCGCGGCAAGCTATGGGGCGACGGCAACTGACCTGCCCCCTTCAAGCGAGTCCAGTTGATAAATGAGTATTCCTGGATTCTAGAAGGAGGCAGGTCATTAGATGAGATGGATTGATTCCGCTCCACCGCCGGCATCTGGGACGCGCAATGTTCCGGGCAGTACGTCTTGACGCGCTTCTCAAACAATTCTCCAATTATAGCCTACCAGATACATAAGAGAACTTCCCTGGAATTGGAAGCACTGTGCATCCTGGAATTTGCTCCGAATCGCTTCGATTGCCTTCGATTCGTCGTCCAAGATAAAGAAGAAGTACACCATCGCGGTCCTGGTAACGTACAGGGAGAGCCACAGATCGGGCTCGACTTCCTTGGTCCAGACCCGCACGCCGGGGCCAAAAGGCTTCGTGTCTCCGAAAACAGTGGCAAAATCCGCCTGAGTAAAGTCGTCGACGTAAGGAATCGCAACTATGTTCCAGCGGCACGGCAGAGTTTCCAGCTTTCGGTCTACTAGAAGTGTGGCTGCGCTTTTTGCAAGTACCGAGAGCGCTGTGAAGAGCGGTCGTTTCACAGGATCGACGCGCGGCTTGTTCTCAAAGTACCCTCGGTCCGAAAATTCGCAACGTCGTCGCCTTTGGCGTCATGAATGCAGAAAAACAGAAAGTCTCTCTTTCCGAAACGTGGAAGTTTTTCTGCGTTAAGCGCCAGGAATCGGATGGATGGGTTATTGGGAAGCGACCGCTTCAGCGTTGTATCGGGGTCATGGAGGGCGCCCAACAGGTCGAGAGCCTTCCGCACGAACGTCTCTTCTCCAAACCGATTGTTGCACTCGGCATGTGTATCGAGCTTGCCTCCATAGTCGAATCCTCGCACTTTCGGCTTCTTGTTATCGAGCAAGGTGCGCGGGATAGCATGGTCTCCGGTGCGTAGGGAACTATCGACGGGTTGCCCGCAAAGGTAGCAGATTGGCATGTCGGTACGCTCTACCGTCCAGCGAGCCCGTGGAACAAGTCCGCCACGATGACGGATGCCCGACGCCTCGCGTATCGGCGTCTAATTTTCTTCCATATCATCAATCTCCCCTCTTGTCTTGAAGGGTGTCGATGGCTGCGGCAAGGCGCACATGGTTGATGAATTCGGTAGAAACCGAGAAACTCATCTACGGATTCTTGAATGACTTCCCGGTTGTATATGCTCATGGAGGGCGAAAATCCATTCGCCGAACCGGCGTATGGCAACAGCCGGGCGTGGGATTGTGGGCGGCGGCAGGGGCTGGTGCCGACAGAATGGGTGAGGCAGGTCGCGCGAGACCGACAATGGAAGCTTCATTCCGAGGTGCCGTCGAGCAACGATGCCTGGGAGTCGCGGGCGTCCTTTCTGATCCGGTCGAGCTCATCTTGGCGTCCTTCGCGGATCATTTCGTCCCGCTTCAGCGTCGAAAGAAGGTAAACGCCTCGATAGATGCGCTCGATCAGCCCGACGACCCCGGCCGGCATCGCGGCGGACTCCGCGCCGGTTCTGCCTCCGGCGAAAGCCAAGGCGGCGTCGCGCACGAACTCAGCCACTGAAAGATCATACTCCGCAGCGGCTGTCTTGACCCGTTTCCACTCGGAATCCGAGAACCGGATCGCCCGCGGCGTGCGCGTGTCGGTCTGTTTTTCGTCTGGAGTCGCGCCGATTTCGGCGCCGATTTGCTCGTTTTTGCTCATGGTTTTGTCTCTCCGGGTCGTGGTCTTCGTTCGAGAATGCACAGGCTTCCTCAGGGAACGGAAGCAGTTCCGTCCTCGGCGGCGTCGATTCCCCGTATATCGGTGCAGCATACACGGCCGTCGCAGCCGCGACAGGGACGTATGCCGGTCGTATATCAGCCCGAATTAAAACTTCGCAATATCAATATCTTAGCCTCGTATATCGGTGCGGTATACGCTCGATCCAACAACCGCCAGGCAGCTTGTGTCGGTATTGGCGCAGCAAACCGCATGACAAGCGCGCGCCCGGTTGTGAGGGCACCATCGGTGCGTGGGGTGTGAGAGTAAAAGCGCCGACCGGCGTCCGACAGACCAAAATGCGAGGAACGAGCGAAGAGGGGATCTCCGCGGGCGCGTGACGCGCTGGGGAGCCGCCGCGGCGATTGAGCGGGTGGCCGTGCGGAGCACAGTGCATGGAGCGGTGCAGGACGGATTGAGCAGTGGGGTTTGCACCGGTGCGGAGCACAGTGCAATGGGACCTGAAGGAAGGAAGAACGGGCCGCGCCGCCGGGTGGCGACGCGACCCGCGAGGTCGTTCGGATCAGGCGGCGACGCACTGGACCGGGATACCGAGCTTGCGCGCCTTGTCGACCAGATTGTCGGTGATGCCGGAACCCGGGAACGCGATGACGCCCTTGGGGAGGAGATCGAGCAGTTCGTCATTGCGCCGGAAGGGCGCCGCGCGTCCGTGTGCGTCCCAGTTGGGCTTGCAGACGATCTGATGGACGCCGTTGCGGTCCGCCCACTTGGCCGCGATCTTCTCGACGCCGGGGCCGCCGCCGTGGACCAGGACCACGTCGTCGTACTTGGCCTTGAGCTTCTCGAGGGTGCGGATGATGGCGCCTGCGTCGCCGGCGTGCTTGCCGCCTGCCACCGCGACGAGCGTTCCCTGGGGCAGGAGCGCCTTGTTCTCGCGGTCCCTGCGGGCACGCTGGAAGTCTCGGGCGTCGATCATGGCCGAAGTGAGCTTGCCGGTCTGGGAGGTGTGGGACCCGCGCCGGGGCCGCCAGAGGTCTCCGGTCTCGACCCGGTAGGCCTCGGCCGCTGCATCTCTGAGTTGCTCGAAGGCGTCCCGCCGGTCCGTGAGGTTCTTGGTTCGGTCGGTGACGAGTTCGAGCTCTCGGGACCGGATCTCCGAGCCGTCCTGCTCTCGCTGGAGGTCGCGCATGTCGGGGAGGAGCCTGTCGGCCGCGCGGTCGAGGCGTTGGGTCTGGGCGTCGAGCATGTTGACGAATCCCCAGAGCAGGCTCTCGCGCTCGTCGGCGAGTTGCGTTCCGTCGGGGGCGACGCCGTGTGCCATGATGCGGAAGGCTTCCGTGACGGCGGAGAGGGCGTTCTCCGGGTCCCAGACCTCCCGGTTGTCGAATTCGTCGCGCTCTGGAGTCGCGCCGAAGAGAGCCGCCTGCTCGCAGACGGTGGCGGTGACGGACTGGTTCTGTTCTGAGATGTTGTCGATATCGTGCATGATGCTCTCCTTATGGATTGAGTGTAGAGAACCGTTATGGTTCGTTGTGCGGAGAGAGTCTCCGAACGTGATGGTTGAGTGGCCCACGCGCGCGCTGCAAAGCCACCGTGGCCGCAAGGCTTGGCGCGGCGAGAAGCGCGAGTGGTGCGGGCGCACAAGCGACCGCAGGGAGCGCGGAGCCTCGGTCGCGGTTCTTGCCGCGCCTAGGCGCTTCAGCGCCGTAGCCTTGCGAGCCAGGGCCGGAACGAAGAGGAGGACCCCGCCGGAGGCGGGGTTGGCGCAGCGAGCACGTGTGGGACAATGGGCCATCACGTCGAGAGGGATATTGTTTGTCACTGTCCCGGACGCCCTGTGCGGTTCCGGGATTGAGACGCGGGTCTCGGGCGCCGGCCCGGCAAGCGGACTCCTCACCAACTTGCAAGGGGGTAGTCCTATGGATTTGTGGACGAGTCCTGAGGACCGGCGCGAGCCCTGCGGGCCGTATGGACAAGTCCGTGGACAACGCTTACGCGTTGCCCACCGCGTTGCCCACACTCTCGCCCCTCTCGCCCACAAGCTCCACAGGACCAACAACAGATGATTCAATTGAGATTCCATTGACCGCTTCGCGGTGTGAACCTGCTGCAGCGCTGGCGTGCTGCGGGTCGAACAGTGTCTGGTCGCGAAGCATGGCGCAGGCGACATTGAGGAGGCGGTCTGCGACGGAGCGCAGCGAACGGGCGTGGCCGTGGCCTCGGGAGCGAAGCACCTGGTACTTGGCTTTGCAGACGGGGTCCTTCTGCATGGCCACGCGTGCCCAATGGTAGGTGGCATTGCGCAGGCGACGATGCGCGGCGCGTCTGAGGGAGACGCGCATGCTCTTGCCGGAGCGCTTGGTGACGGGCGCCACGCCGCACAAGCAGCGCAGCGCGTGGTAGTCTCGGCGCTGCAGAGCGTCATCGGCCTCTGCGAACAGCGTGGCGAGGACAACCGTGCCGACTCCGGGCAGAGAACGCAGGATAGCCACGTCACGCTGTTCTTTGTGTTGCCCCGGTTCGGAACTTTCGTCCGGATCGGGGGCGGCTTCGGCGAGCTGGGTGACGAGCGCCTCGAGACGTGAGTTGGCCTCTGTCAACTGCTGGTTCACGAGCGCAAGCTGCTTCGCAATGATGCGGGCGTGGGTCTCGGCGGCGCGTATTGCGCTGGGGTCGATGTCGATGGCGCGCGCGGTAAGCTGGTCGCGGAGCTCCTCGGCGGTGATACGTCGAACGCGGTGCTTTTTCAGAAGCTTCTCGAGCGTGGAAAGCCGGACGCCGCGCACGGCCGCGGGCGTCGGCACGCGGTTCCAAAGGGCCAGTGCCCAGTGAACATTGAAGTCCTCCACGACATTGATGAACTCGGGATAGTAACGCCAGAGCTGGTCGCACATGCGATTGGACAGGCGCACCCGCTCGCGCGTCAGGCTCTCGACGATGCGGGACCACTCGCGCAGCTCGACGATTGCGGGAGCCGTTGGTTTGACCCGCAGCAGCCGGTGCGGGTCGGTGCGTAGCGCCGACGCCAGCACCAGGGCGTCGCGACGATCGTCCTTCGCCCCGGCGTGCGAGTAACGGTCGCGGAAGCGGTCCAGTTGCCTGGGGTTGATGGAGTGAACGGCGAAGCCGCATCCGAGGAGCGTTTCGACCACGGGTCCGCGAGGCGTCTCGATGGCCACGCCGACCTGGTCCGCCGGCGCCTCCTCGGTGCCGGACAGAATCCAGTCCGTCAACGCGGCGAAACCGGCGCCGCCGTGGGCGAACGCATGCTCGGCTCGAACGTCGCCGTTCGCGTCGAGGATGCAGGCCTGGTGGATTCGGGACCCCCAATCGATTCCGACAAACCACTTGAGATCTGCCAATTCGTCTCCCTCCCTAATCTGTGCGATGGTGGCTGGGCCTGCCGCGACGCCTGCCGACTCCTGTACTTGGCGCTCAAGGCGCTAACTCCTCACGGGGCATCCGTCGTGGCAGGACCGCCGGGGCACCTGTCCGCTTGAGGTGCTGATGGCACTGAGCGCGCAAGGGTTGCTCCCGGCGGCCTGCCCAATTCCGTGCTATTGAAGCGCAGAGTCACTTATAAGAGGTACAGGAGCGCGCAGCGAGCGCCAGCGAGCGGAGGCGATAGGGATAGAAGCGCAAATCGGAGCGGAGCGGAGATTGCAGCGGGGAGCCCGGCCCGAAGGGATCGCCCGAAGACGGCATGGCCCGTCACCGCAACGGACGCGTATCGACGAGTCGCTCCGCAACCTCGCAGGCGAGATTGCCATCGTGGTAGAGCCTCGACTCGTACGGGCGATGCTCCTCGAGGTAACGGATTGCATTTCGGTTCTCCTTCCGTGTTGCCGATGCCCGGGGCCCTCTCTCTCCCTCCTCGCGGCGTTCGCCCTCTCTCCCGCTTCACTCTCCCCTCCGTTCCGCCAGAACGGAGGCCGCCCATGCCGCGCGGCGCGGGCGAGGACCTGCCCATGGCAGGGCAGCGGCGCGCACCGGCAGGCCAGCGGCTTTCCGTGAAGGGCGGCGAGTTCGTCGAACCCGACCTCGGCGGCGCGAACGCGGCGCCAGAGATCGGCGCGATAGCGCGCGATCACTTCATCGCGCGGTCCGTCCGGGCCGATGCGGAACCGGTTTCCCCATTGAGAGCGGCGGTCGATCCGCACGGTCCCGCCGTGCTCCGCCTTGCCGTCGAGCGCCGCCCGCAGGGCGGGCGCATGCCTGAGATTGACGATGTGCGCCATGCTCTCTTTCTCCTTTGGAGCCGTTCATCCCTCCCCCGCTCTTCCCTCCCTCTCTCCGACCCGCTGCGGCGCGGGGAACAGGGCGGCGAGCCGAAGGGCCAGGGCCCGGGGTCCGAGGGTAACGAGGTCGTTGTTGAAGTCGCCGTATTCGGAGACGATGACGTGGGCGGCGACGCCCGCCCGCGCGCAGCGCCGGGCGAGGCGTTGGGCGGCCCGTTCGCCCTCGGAATCGTTGTCGCGGGCGATGACGAGCCGTTTGAGCCCGCCAGGCGGAGCGAAGGCGCCGAGGCTTCCGGCCGAGAGCGCGGCCGCCGAAATGACCCCGGGCGCCGCGGTGACGATCGACAGCACCGTCTCGATGCCTTCGCCGACGAGCAGCGAAGCGCCGTCGGCGGGCCTGCCGAAGCACACGGCGCGTCCGTGGATGCGGCCGAGCGCCTTGCGCGGGGCCGCGACGTCCGCCTTGGCGGGCAAGCGCGAATCGAGCCAGGTGCGCTGCACGCCGTGGATGGCGCCGTCGTCGCCGGTCACGGCGGCGACCAGCGCCGGAAAACGGCGCAGGGAAGAGCCTTCGCGATAGCGAAGCTCGGGATGGAAGCGCAATGCCGGGAACCGGCAGCGCGCGAGTCCGCGGGCGTGGAGGTAGGCCTCGGCATGGGTGCCGTCGATGGCGCGGCAACGCCGCCAGAGGCGGCGGGCCGCTTCTGTTGCGTCGTAGCTCCCGCCCGACGCCGGCGGAGCCGGCAGGGCGAGGAAGGCGCGGGCCTCGGCGAGCGCCGCGCGAAGCGTCGGCGCGCCCGAGCGATGCCGGACGAGATCGAGCAGGTCCCCGTGCTCTCCGGTGGCCGCGTCGGTCCACTTGCCGGGGACGCCGGGACCGTGCAGGCGGACGAAGAGCGAGCGGCCGCGAGCGCCTTCGAGATCGCCGGCGGCCCAGTACCGGCCCTGCTTGCGGCCCTGGGGCAGGTAACGCCGGCAAACGGCCTCGGCGCACGCGCCGAGCGCGGCGGCGATGTCGGCGGCGGGAGATACGGAACGGGACGATGGGGGCGGCATAACGGGCCTCCTCTGGACGGACGGGGAAGGCCCGATACCGGCCGGCCTCCGCCTCCGGCCGGCGCCGGAGGACGAAGCGCCGCGCGTAGCGCTGGCGCGAGGCCCGAACGGGCGCTGTCTCGGAACGGGCAGCAAGAAAAAGGGCCGACGCGCGAAGCGCCGGCCCGGGTAGAGGGAGGAAACGGAATGCGCGCTCAGAACGGGATGTCGTCGATGGGCGCTTCGGCGGACGGCGTCTCCGCCTCCGCGACCGGCGCGCCGTTGCCGTTGGGCTTGTCGAGGAACTGCACGCGCCCGCCCGGAACCAACAGGATCTCGGTGGAGAACCGGTCGGAGTCCTCGTCGTCCTTCTTCCAGCGACGGGTCTGGAGCTTGCCCGCCACATAGACCAGCCGGCCCTTCGTCGCGTGCTTTTCGAACATGTCGACCAGTCCGGGCTGGAAGGTCACGACCCGGTGCCACTCGGTCTTGTCGACCCGATCGCCGGTCTGCTTGTCGATGTAGCCCTCGTCGGTGGCGATCGACAGGTTGGCCACGCGTCCGCCGCTGGTGAGGTGGTTGACGGTGACGTCGGCGCCGAGGCGGCCGATCACTTCAGCGCGATTGAGTCCGAATGCCATGACGGTTCTCCTTCTGCGTGAGGGTGTGGATGACAACGGGTGACGGAAAAGGGGGGAGAGCCTCTCTCTCCGGCCCCTTCGGTTCACCCTATGAAAGCGCCTCTCCTTCGCCGGTGTCGGCATGGACCGCTTCGGTGAGGATCCTGCGGATGGTGTAAGAGTCGAGGCCGATCTCGGCGAGCAGTTCGTCATGGGTCGGGATGTCGGGTTCGAAGTCACGGTCGAGCATGGGTTAGCCTCCTGTCCGGGATTGCCGTTCCCGGCATCGGGACCGGGAGACCGTCTCCCTCTCCCCTGCCGGGTCTTCGCCCGGCCCTTGCTTCCCTCTGACTCGAAGGACGGTGACGGGACCCGGGGCGAGCTCAGAGGGCGCGACGGACGCCGGCAGCCGCTCGCCGACCTTGCGCGGTCTTCGCCCTCGCCCGGCTGTTGTCGAACACGGACCCGCTCGGGCTTGCGTGCGGTGCGAGTTTCGAGTCGGATAAGGCGCATGGACGACCAGGGCCTCATCAAGCGGCGCGGCTTCTGGCTGCTGGCGCTCCTGTGGCTGCCCGCCGGAGTGGTCGCGACGGCGGCGGTGCGCTTCGCGCCGGAGATGGAGCCCGGGATGTGGCTGTGGATGGCGCTGATGTGGGCGGGGTCGCTGGTGCCGGTGGCGCCGTGCGGCCTGCCGCTGGCGCTGGGATGCCGGCGACTGTGGCGGCTGGGCTACCGGCGCGCCGCCTGGACGGCGGGGATCGGGCTCGGCGCCGTCACGGTGGCGGCGTCGCTGGTGGCGGGACTGCTCGGCCCGGTCGCCATCGCCGTCTACGCGGCGGTGCTCAGCCTTCCGGTCTGGGCGGCGTGGTGGTGGCTCAAGCGGCGGGGTTGAGGCCGGAGGACGTCGGGCCGGCTGCGCAGCATGGCGGGCGACTCAGTGCACGGTCTCGTTGTCCGGTGCACCGTTCTCGGCGCGCATGGACCGTGCGGCGAGTTCGGTCCAGTCCTTTCGCGAGAGTCCGAGGCGAGCGTTCAATCGGTCGCAGATGCGCTCGGCGTCCTCGAGGGTGAGGGCGACCAGGGCGGTGGGGACGTAGCCCGCCATGCCGTCGATGACGATTCGGATCTGCTGCGGCTCGTCGGCGAGGTCATAGGCGGGACAGAAGGCGTAGTCGGGGTTGTCCGGCAGGGTGTGCGCGGTCATGTTCGGGTCTCCCGTGAGGTGTCGGCGGTGCGCCGGGGGGCGTGGGTGATGGCCCCCCCCCGGCCATACGGGTTCCAGACGGCTCCGGGCCGATACGTATCCGGGCGGACGGCGATACGGATGAAGGCGGTGGAACGGCCCCCCCCGCGGGCGGACGGCGGGCCGGCTGTACGGACAGGCTCAGGCCGCGATGGGCCAGCGCTCGATGACGCGTTCGAGCACGCCGGCGTCGGGGACGAAGAGGCGTGAGCGCCAGGAGACGATCTCGACGATGCACCCCATGCGCTTGAGCGCGGCGATGTCGCCGTCAACGGGACCCTCTATCTCGACGCGGTCGGCCCCCATGATGCGCCGGCGCGCAAGACGCCAGCCGTTCGCGAGGCCGAACGACGCGCCTCGCCCCATGACCGCCTCGAAGGTCTCGAGGGGGGTCATGCCGGGACCGCCGGCAAGGCCGAAAGAGGTGCGCGCGGCCCGTACCTGTTCGGCGTCGAGCACGCGGCCGATCATCGCCTCGCCGGCGTCGGTCAACAGCCGGCGCACGCGCATGTTCTCCATTCCGAGCCGGTCCCAGATCGGCAGGAGCAGCCCGGTGACGAGCCAGAAGCGGGACTCGGTATGGGTTGGCAGGCCGGCGATCTCCTCCTCCCAGCGGGAACGCCACTCCCCCTCCGAGGCCCTGCGCCAGTTCGAGGCCTCGAGCTCGGCCCTGGCCATGGCTTCCCGGGCCGTGGGCCGCAGGAGGCGCACCCGCTCCTGCACCCCGCCGTCGTCGAGCATCCTGGACGGCGCGGGCAGGACAACGGCCCCTCGTCCCGAGCGGCTGTTGACGACGAGCCCAGGCCGGCTGTCCCCGCCCTGGGTCCCGATCTCGAGCGCCGCGTCCGCCGGGGTCGGCTCCAGCCGGTCGCGGAGGAGGATCTCGACGAGATCGGTCGCGGCCCCGGTCCCGGGGTGGGTGTAGAGGGTCTCCCGGCCGGCCACCGCGAGCGAGTCGGCCTGCAGGGTCTCCACGCCGATGTCATGGGCGCCGGCCTCGATCGCCTGCTCGACGTTCTCCGCGATGAGGCACTCCAGCTCGGCGAAGAGCGCGTTCTGCTCGTCGATGGGGAGGGCCAGCAGGCGGTTCAGGAACCTGGACATGGGCGGCAGGTCGTCCTTGAGCGCTCCCTCCCAGGTGAGGGCGAGGCCGGTGGCCTCCTCGAAGCGGCCGAGGGACCAGCCCGGTATGCGGCCGCGCCACAGCGCAATGTAGAACCGTCTCAACGCCGCCTTGGCGTAGGCGCTCTCCAGGTTGTCGCTCTCGCGGAACAGCGCCGCGTCATCGCCGGCCATGGCGGTCTGGGAGTCCCGCTGGCCCCGGGTGATGGCCCCGAGGGAGTCGAGCCTTCTCGCGATGGTGGCGATGAACCGCCTCTCGCCCTTCACGTCCGTGGTCACGGGCCGGAACACGGGGGCCGACGCCTGGTGGGTCCTGTGGGTACGGCCCAGCCCCTGTATGGCCTGATCGGCCCGCCAGCCGGGCTCGAGCAGGTAGTGGACCCGGCGCACGGTGTTGCCGCATGCAAGATCCGCGTGGTAGCTGCGTCCCGTGCCGCCGGCCATGGAGAAGACGAGTATCTTCTTCTCCCCGTCCATGAAGGCGGCGGTCTCGGTCAGGCTTGCGGAGGCGGGCCGGCTGCGCAGCGCCAGGCGCTCGCCCCGGCCGTCCGCGATCCTGAGCACCCGGCGGGACCGGCCCGTGACCTCGGCCACGGCCTCGTGGCCGAAGTGGTGGAGGATCCGGTCCAGGGCCGACTGCACGGGCGGAAGGGAGGCCAGTTTCCCGATCAGGGCCTCGCGTTTGGCCAGGGCCTCCTGGCAGAGCACGGGGTTGCCGTCGGTGTCGAACACGGGCCGGCTCATGAGGTACCCTTCCTCGTCGGTGAAGGGCTCCTGGAGCTGCGCCGGGAAGGCGTGGGCCAGGAAGTCCAGAACGTATTCCCTCGGCGTGAGGTCGATGGAGAGGTCGTCCCATTCGGACGCGGGGATCTCGGCGATGCGGCGCTCCATCAGGGCCTCGCCCGTGGAGACAAGCTGGATCACGGCCGACCGGCCGGCATCGAGATCGGCCTCGACGGCGCGGATCAGGGACGGGCACTTCATGCCGGTCAGCAGGTGGCCGAAAAAGCGTTGTTTCGCCCCCTCGAAGGCGCTCAGGGCCGCGGACTTGGCGTTCCTGTTCAGCGTCGAGTCTCCCTGCATGACGCCGGTGGCCTCGAGCGCGTCCTGGAGGTTGGCGTGGATCACCTTGAAGGCGCCTGCATAGGCGTCGTAGATGCGCCGCTGCTCGGGCGTAAGCGCGTGCTGCAGGATGTCGATCTCCACCCCGTCATAGGCCAGTGCCCTGGCCTGGTAGAGCCCGAGGGCTTTCAAGTCCCTGGCGACCACCTCCATGGCGGCGACGCCTCCAGCCTCCATGGCCGACACGAAATCCCCCCGGGTCTCGAAGGGCGTCTCCTCCGCTCCCCAGAGGCCGAGGCGTCCGGCGTAGGAGAGGCCGGGCACGGTGCTGGCGCCCGTGGCCGAGACGTAGAGAACACGGGCGTCGGGCAGCGCGTTCTGAAGCCTGAGTCCGGCCCGTCCCTGGGCCGAGGGCTTGACCTCCCCGCGCGCTCCCTTGGAGCCGGCCGCGTTGGCCATGGCGTGGGCCTCGTCGAACACGATCACGCCGTCGAAGGCGTGACGCTGGTCTTGTTCCGTTCCCCCCGCGAGCCAGGAGACGATCTGCTCGAGCCTCGAGGCCTTGCCCTGGCGGGCCGGCGAGCGCAGCGTGGCGTAGGTCGCGAACAGGACGCCCTCCGGGAGCGGGATCTCCGCTCCCTGGCGGAACTTGCCCAAGGGGATCACATCGTCCTCGTTCCCCCCGAGGGCGGCCCAGTCCCGGCGGGCGTCCTCCACGAGCTTGTCGGACTGCGAGAGCCACAGGGCCCGCTTCCTTCCGCGGAGCCGGTTGTCGAGGAGGATCCCGGCGACCTGCCTGCCCTTGCCGCATCCCGTGCCGTCGCCCAGCATCCAGCCGCGGCGGAAGCGCACCGTCTCGGAGAGCGCCTCGCCGTCCTCGGTCGCGCCGGCGGTACGGACCCCGGCATCATCGTCGTTGCAGCGGTGGACGGTCTCCCATTGGGCGCCGATGCGGTAGCGGGCCGAGAGATGGCGGTTGTGGGCCTCGCCGGCCAGGACGACGCTCTCGATCTGGGCGTCGGAGAGCAGGCCGTCCGTCACCACGCGCTCCGGCAGCATCGGGCGGTAGGACGGGCCGGGATGCGGTACGGCGGCCATGGCCGCGGACTGGACCAGGGGCGTGGGATGGACGACGGCGCCCGGGACATGGACAATGCCCGGCTTCCAGGGCGCATAGGGGCCGGTAGCGGTCTCGGAGCCGGCGGGGGCATCAACGGAGACCGGGGCCGTCGCATACGCGAGCTCGGACACAGGCCCCCAGTCGTGACGGCGGTCCTTGTCTTCGGCCGGCCGGTGGGCGGGCTTGGCCGTGGTCTTGCGCTCTTTTGACTTGACCGGGGCCGTGTCGCCGAAGAGGTCCCGGAGCGGAGCGGCTGTGTCCGGGATCTCGACAGCGCCAGTGGCGAGGCGCGCCGGCACGCCCGCCATGACGGCTTCGAGGAGCTCGGCGGAGCTGTTTGCCCGGGCCGCGGGATCGATGGCGGCATGCTCGCGGTCCCCGCTCCGGTCGAGCACGGTCAGGCGGGTGTCGAAGGTGGTCCCGCGTCTGGCATAGGCCCGGCCGTCAATGGCCATGGAGAAGACGACGCGGGCCGGGGGATCGAGACGCTCGAAGGCGTCCTTCCAGACCCTGTCCCCGGGCATGCAGCCCGCCGAGGTGACGGCCACGAGCCGGCCCCCAAGCCCCAGCATGGCGAAGGCCGAGCGAAGGTGGCGCAGGTCAGCGTCATGGCGGATGCGATGCACCCCCGGACTCGCGGAGAACGGCGGGTTCATGAGCACCACGGTCGGCCGGACGTCCGGGAGACGGTCGGCGATGGCCTCGGCGTTGAACCCGGTCACCGAGGCCTTGGGGAAGAGCCGGGACAGGAGGCCGGCCCGGGTCCCGGCGATCTCGTTCAGATGGAGCGCGCCTTCGCCGCCGGTTCCGAGGGCGCACTCGGCCATGACGGCGAGGATCCCGGTCCCGGCGCTGGGTTCGAGCACGATGTCGCCGGGCCGGATGGCGGCCGCCTGCAAGGCCGCATAGGCGAGGCCCAGGGGCGTGGAGAACTGCTGGAGCCGGACCTGGGACTCGGATCGCTTCGTGTGGGAGGGCTCCAGGGCCGCGATCTTTTGCAGCAGGGCCAGCATGGCGGGCGGGCCGCCGGCTCCGGCCCGGCGGCGCATGGCCCGGCCGTAGCACTTCAGGAAGAGCACGACGGCCGCTTCGGCGGCCTCGTAGGCGTCCTTCCAGACCCAGGCCCCCTCGGCGTCGGTGGCCCCGAAGGCCTGGGTCATGGCCCCACGAAGGGCGGCCGCGTCGAGAGGCCGGCCGGCTGTCAGTACAGGCCACAGGGCCTGGGCGGCGGTGAAGAGCGCGGCCGTGGGTATGGACGGGATGGACCGGGGGACGTATGGACGAGCACTCGCACGCTCGCCCTCCGCCGCCGTCAGGGCGTGGGGCATGGGGGGTCTTCTCCTCGGAAGTCTTGGAAGTCGGGGGCTGGCGGGGGGGAAACGCCCCCGGGCCTCACGGATCGACCCGGCCGGGCCAGGCTCGTCTCATAGAGACGCAAGGCGCGTCGCCGCTGAATCCCGGTGTGGCTGGCGACGGGAGGCCAGGGTCAGGCGCCGGCTGCCGCGTGGGTGCGGCGGTACGCGGCGGCCTCGAGTTCAGGCCCGTACTCGACGATATGGCCGGCGGCCCGGGCGGCTTCGGCATAGGTGGAAATCGCGTACTTGCCCTCGAAATGAAGGTCACGCTCGATCCCGAGGCCGAACGGGCCCCGGAAGGCTTCCAGTTCTTCGAGACTGAAACTGCCCAGCTCGGGAAAGCCGAAGCCGAGATCCGCGAGTCCGAAAGCCACGGAGGGATCCTCGGGATCCAGCTCCGTGACGATCCACGTTCCCGCTCCGCAGGGGTTGAAGAGCTTGACCACGGGCACGTGGTCGGCCCCGCGGTCGGCGCCGTTGGCGAGCAGTTTTTCGCGCTGCTTTTTGGTCATGAGTTCCATGGAACGTGTCTCCCGGAGATGAGGGAGCGGAAGCGGAGGCCGCTTCCGCGTCTTGGTTGCTCCGCACCGCCGGCAATCGGCTCCGGGCGGTACGAAACGGACTGTGGGCGATGGTTGGAGGACGGCGCGGACGGGCGGTCCGGTCGGCGGCGGGAAGCCGGGGTCAGGGGTCGAGGATGCGGACCCGGGCCCGGCCCTCGGTCACGGTGACGTCGGGCGCGCCGTCGGCGCGGCGCCGGATGACGACGAGGGGGTGGTTGGCCGGGGGATGGGGCGGATCGGAAAGCTCGCCCGTGACCGTTCCGTTCCGGGTCGTGAAGCAAAGCAGAACCCGGCCCCGGGAAACCTCGATGGCGCCGCCGCCTGGCTGACCGGGATCAATCAGGGTGACCACCGGCGGCTCGCCCTGCTCGGTGAATCGGTCGGGGATGGGAAGCGCCGGGGTCTCGCGATCCAGGGGATCGAGGTGGGTTCCCTCGCGGACTTCGACGACGAAGGTCGGGCCGGCATCGTCCATGGAACGCCAGCCGTCCGCATCGCCGTCGGCTTCCTGGATCGCCTTGTCCAGGGTGTCGGCCTCGACGGTGACGATGTTGCCGTAATAGGCCGCATGGGCGCACTGGACCGTGTATGGCTTCTTCATCCCGCAGTCTCCCTGGCGGCGCCGAGATCGACGCTGACCTCCCTCCCGCGCACGGCAATGGTGACCTCGCGGTCCCGGGGGATGAGCCAGAACAGCTCGCGCCTGACCGCTTCGGCGATGGATGTCCGGCGGGCCTCGTCCGCCGAGCAAAGGAGCTTCACGGCTATGTGCATGGCCTCTTCGTCGAAGCGCAGGCGCTGGGTCTCCCAACTGTCCGAATCCGCTTCATCCGACGGAGAGAAGTAGGCGGCGCGCAGCAGCTCGGCCAGTTCGGCGGGCTCAAGGGCGCTCTCGGCCGTGACCAGCGGCTTCGCATCGGGAAGCCAGACCCAGGCTTCTCCGGAAAATGCGAGATCGGCGTCGAGATCGAGGGTCTTGGTCTTGCCGTTCACGCCCTCGACATCGAGGCAAATGCGGATCCAATCCGGCCGTGGAGGCGGCTCGATGGGGCTGGATCCTTCTGACGGAGTCCGGTAGTCCTCCAGCGGACGGGCCTCGCCGCCGGTCACGATCTCGGTGCGGACATCGGTGACGCGGGGAAGCGCGTCGTACCAGCCGTAGCCGTCAAGCCGGCGGTCGGCCTCGAAGAGCCGTGGGGCTATCCCGCCATGTTCGGCGGCGCGCCAGAGGGCCTGGGATTCGGGCGGTTCGGGATCCACGTGCATCACGAGCGCGTCGTTGGATACGGATGCGAGAGCGGGCGCCTCGCGCCAATCGTCGATATCGGCGATGCAGGGACGCCAGGGACGCAGTTGGGGGGACGGTATCGGAAGCTCGATCCCGGCTTCCCGCGCCCGGGTCCAGTCCTCGAAGGCGATGCGCGGCGGCGCCTCGGTCGACGCCATGACCCGGTAGACGGCGAGCCGCGCGGCCTCTCGCGTCTCGTTCAGGAAAGGGGTCTCGACGGCCTCCTTGCGGGCCGGCAGGACGAGCTCCAGTTCGGGACAGCTCGCAACCTCGGCGCGGACCGACCAGGTCTGGCCGGTCACGGGATCGACCGTGGGCAGGCGCACCGGCAGGGTGAGGCCGTGGAAGTTGAGGTCGGGCTCGCTGCAGCCGCGGCTGCGGCCCACGAACACGCCGAAGACGAGTCCCCGCCAAGGCTCGGCGTCAACGGCCCCGTCGAGAAAGGCCCGGCGGGGCACGGTCTCCCCGTCAAGTGTGACCGGGAGCGGATAATGGCGGGCCGCGGCTTCGACCGCCCGGCGGATCGAATCGCGGTCGCCCGAGGCCGTGAAGCTGACGGCCGTGCCGTGGGGCCAAGGCCCGCCGTCCTCCGGGACGACGGTCGCCTCCTCCTCCCCCAGGAAATGCGCGGGCGTGAGATCGACGCGCCAGCCGGGGGCGGGTTGTCCACTGTCGGAGCGGGGACGCGAGACGATGCGGCAGCCTTGGCGGGCATGGCTGGCGAATCCCATCCCGGCCGCGTCCTCTCGGCCGGCAAGCTCCCCGTCCCATCCGGTCTCGCCAAGACTCAGGAGCACGGCAGGATCGGCGATGCCGATGCCGTCATCGGTGACGGTGACGGTCAGGGCGCTGTTGTCGGATGGCTCACCGGCGGGATCGGTAACGATCACCGACACGCGCGTCGCGCCGGCCCTTCTGCCATTCTGGAAACTCTCCACGAGGGTGTCGATGGTTGTGGCGGCCCAGAGCCGGGTGACGCGCTGGAGGGCGCTGTCATGGATCTTCGCCCGGATGCGGCCAAGCCAGGGCCGGGGCCCCGTGCCGGAAATGTCGTTCATGGCGATAGTCTCCGTGGAAGCGGCCGAAACGAAAAGCGCCCCGCCGGCGCGGGACCGGCGGGGCGCATGAGGGATGGGAATGCGGGGACGGTTCAGGCCCGGCGCAGGAACTCGGGAATGTCGAGTCCGTCGCCGCTGTCGCGGCCGTTGGTCCGTGGCGGGGTGAGGACGTTCTCCTGGGACACGTCGATGCTGGGGCCGCCATTGGCGGTCTCCGGGCCGGGGTCCCTGTCTGCCGGCACACCGGGACCCGAGGCTTCCGACGCATCGCCGCCGACCGTATCGGGGACGCCGTCATCAACGACTTCCATGGTGTCCGGAACCGGAGCGGGATCCGGTTCGGGTTCGCCAGCCGGCGGGACGTCCCTGTCCGGCTCCTCCACGCGGCCCGTGTCGAAGGGCGCGAAGCCGGGCGGCGTCCAGGCGAGGGCGGCGGCTCTGGCAGAGGCGGTGAGTCCGACGGGCGGGTCTCCGGCCGCGAAAGCCCCTTCCATCGCCTTGGCGAGGTCGGCCTTCTTGTACTTCGAGCGCGCCGAGGCCCAGGCAGGGCCCAGGGTCTCGCGCGCCACGGCGAGGATCCGGTCCTTGCGAATGCGCGACCACAGCATGTCCGCGCTTGGTCGTACATGGGCGGTGAAGTCGATGTCGAGCCGGGCGATGGTGGCTTCCAACTCGGGCCGGGCGTCCGGCTCGAAGGCGAGCTGGCCCTTGACCGTGCGCGCCACCGCTGCTGAGAACAGGGCCTGCTTCTCCGCCTGGGGAAGGGCCCGCAAGGCCGCGAAGGACTCGCCCTCGTCCTCCTGCTCCATCCAGTCGAGGGAGAGGCCTGAGCGGTCCGCGAGCATGGCCTCGCCCGGGCTCCATCCGGCGAACGCCTCGTCGTTCATGCGCGACGCGGGCCGGTCGGCGGTCTCCTTGACGGCGACGTCGAGGGCGTCGGCCCGGTGGACGTTCGTGAACACGGCCCGGGCGAGCTGGAACAGCATGAGATCGAACGCCGCCTCGTAGTCCTTGGCCAGATGCGCCTTGACCAGGGCCGTGCGGACCGCCCGCAGGTCGTCGGCGAGGCCGATGCCCACTCCGGCCTCCTCCCGGGCCTTGGCGCGCGGGTCGGGAGGCGAAGCGATGGGGGCCGAGATCTCGGGGCCATCGACGCGGCCAAGCTCGGCTGCGCCGCTGTCCCCAGTGTCGGCTTCCAGTCCGTCTGCGCCCTTGCCGGCCTTTTTGGGCATGTCCTCGGGCCTGACCAGGCCCTGGATGACCTGGAGCGCGCCGTCCTGGCCGATGGTCGCGATGCACCCGGCCATGGCCATGTCCTCGGGCCGGAAGGTGGCCCGCGCATCCACGGCCGCATGGATCTCATCGAGACGCGTTTCGATGCCTTCGGCCTCTTCTATGAGATCCCCGGTCCAGTCCTCGTCGTCCATGTCGGCGAACTCGTCGTGGCGGGCGCTCAGCCGCTGGAGCTCGGCCCGCTCCTCGTCGGTCGGCTCCGCGGGCTCGGGCCGGATGCGCCCGAACCGCGCGGTCGCGCTCCAGTCCAACTCCGGCGCCGCCTCGGCCCACTTCCAGCGGGTGTCCAGCTCGTCCGCCGTGTCCTGGAGCTTCTGCATGGCGAGCTTGTTCAGGAGCACGGGATCGTCGAACCAGATCCCGCGGTCGTCCTCCTGTGCGAAGAGGTCCCGGGTGATGGTCCCGCCCGCGGCCTCGTAGGCGTCGATACCGACGAAGCGCGCGATGGCGGCGGCTCCCGGCACGCTGTCCTCGGTCAGCATGCGCTTCACCTGCCAGGCCCCGGGCCGGCAGCCCTGATCCTTCACCTGCTCCCAGACCGCCCTCTGGCGGCCGTGGTCGGTCGTGACCGCGAAGACCTTCAGGGTCTCCAGGTCGATCTCCTCGGCCCGGTAGGCGTCGAGCAGTTCCGGGGCCGCACGGCTCAGCCGCAGGCGCTGTTCGACCAGGCGCTCGGAGATGCCGAAGCGCGCGGCGATCGCGGATATCGTCACGCCGGATTCGGCGAGCCTGTAGAACGCGATCACCTGGTCGGCCGGGTGCATGGCGATGCGGACCACGTTCTCTGCGAGAGACAGCTCTCCGCAATCGCCATTGACGGCAATCAGGCAGGGCACGGGGTGGTCCTTATCCAGCACGCCCTCGCTGACGAGGGCTCTCATGGCGGCGAGACGGCGGCCGCCGGCGATGACCGCGTAGCGGCCGGCACCATGGTCGCCTGAGCCTTGGGCCCGGACGACGAGGTTCTCGAGCAGCCCGTGGGCCGCGATGGAGGCCTTAAGCTCGGCCAGCGCAGCCGGATCGGCCGGGGTCTTGCGCACGTTCTCCGGGGCCAGATCCAGCCGGCTCAGCGGGATGGTTCGGATGACGGGTTCGGGCGTGGAAGCGATGCGGTTCATGCGTATCTCCCATGGATGAAAGTGGATGGCGCGGGGAACGGCCGCTCCGGCCGTCCGTCCTGCGACCGGTCCCGGCCCGGCTCGGCCTCGCGGGGGCGCGCACGCGGGACCGCGAGGCGGATTGCGGAAGGATGCCGGGCGGCAGGTCGCTCGGCGGGGAAGCGGTGGCGGCGCCGGTGTGCCGTCAACCGTGCGGCTCACGGGCGACACCCTCAACGCCGGGGTCGACGACGTTCGCGAGGGCGAGCTCGGTCACGCGACGCTCGGCATGGGGAAGCGAACGAGGAGGCTCCTTCAGGGCCGTTTCGTACGGCAGCCCCAGGCCAATCGACAGGCTGGGGCCCGGACGCCAGTCCGTGTCGGAAGCGCGGCCCCGGCCATCGGGGCTGTACAGCCAGTCGAGGAAGCGGCCCGCGAGCCAGACGGCGACTTCCCGGCGACGCTCGATGCGCCGCCGCTTGACCGCGCCGAAGAAGGGGAGCGACGCGGGCCTCGGGATGCGCCGGCCGGCCGCGGCCTCGTACATGCGGACCGCCTCGCCGAAGTCGGAGCCGGGGCGGTCCCGACGCCACAGATACTCCTGGCCGGTGAGCAACAGAAAGGCGTCGAGCCGGTCACCGGGACCCGGATCGCGTTCGATCAGGATGCGGGCGGCGCGCACGGTCACGGCGGTATCAAGGGACATGCGGGACTCCTTCGAAGGGGGTTTGCCCGGCCTCGGCCGGCACGCCCGTCAGTTCGGGCAGGGGGATTCGCGACGGCGACAGCGTGTGGCCGATGCGCCGCTCGAGCGCGGCGTAGCGGCGATAAAGCGCCGGACGGAGCCGCGCCGCGGTGCGGAAGTCTTGGCGGGACGCGAGGATGCAGAAGCTGCAAGAGAGCCGCGTCATGCCGGCCGCATAGGCCCAGTGCGGCGACTGGCCGGCGTCGCGGATGACCCGGAACACGTCGGCGGTCGAGAGGGCATGGACCGGAAGCCAGTCCACCCACTCCCGGCCCGCCTTGCTGTTGCGGGCGTTGCGTCTCCAGGCGGCCCGCACGGCGCGGGCGGCGCTTTCGTCGGCGCGATGCCCCATGCAGTTCACGACGCATCTGCCGAAGCGGGGATGGGCCTTGAGATAACGCCGTAGCTCGCGTTCGATGGGCGATCTCTTGAAATCGGAAGTGCACCAGCGAACGGACGCCGAGGGGAACCGGCCCCGTTCCTCGATCCTGTCGAGAAGCGTCTTGCCGGAAGCGACGGGCGCGAAAACGAGGGGCACGCCGCCCGGGATCGTTGCCTCGATGTGCTCGATGGTGCCAGGCCATTCCACCTCGCCGAGCGGGGCGTGAACCGCCAGAAGGTTTTGCCGGGGGACGATCCGGGCGAGAAGGATCGTCATCGCCTGGCTGTCCTTGCCGCCGCTGTGGTTCAGGGCGAAGAGCGCGCCGCGCCGGATCATCTCCCGGCATTCCGGCGGCAAGGGAATGTGCGGGATGCGGCCCGGATCGGCCGGAGACCGGCGGCGCATGACGTCGGCGCTCATGCCTCGCGCCCGTCATGGTCGGTTAATATCATGTCCGGCGTGAGGCTGATGAACAGCGGGCTGACGCGGTATTCCGCCTCGCCGTCTTCGTGGGCAGGCGGGTGGACGGTCACCGCGGCGATGGCCGCCGTGGGCCGGCCGTCACAGAAGCAGGAAAAAAGCGCGAAGTTCCGGCAGTCGCCACTGGTCAGGGCCGAGAAGGCCCGTCGGTGCTCCTCCGTGATGTTGGTATCGGTCATGGCGGTTCCTCCGTTGGGACGGCGCGCGGGGCCGGGGCATGGCGCCTGCCTCGCCTCAGCGCCCGCGCTTCGCCCGGCCGCCGCCCGGCCTCGGTCTCGCGGCGGGGATCGGCGTGTTCGGGAAACCGGCCGGTGAATGGACGCGCCGGCCAAGCGGGGGACAGGGCGGGAAACGGTGCACCGTCCCACACTCACGCCATCTTGATGTCGATGCGCTCGCCCCAGGTCCCCCGCTCTAGGGTTTTGTTGGACACTCGATTGATCCATGATTCATGGAGAAAGGGGTGTCGCGATGAACGAACAAAAGCAAGAGGGGGCTTTGGCGGAGGGCGCCCGTAGGGCGAACGGAGCCAAGGCCCCAGGGCATCGCAGTGAGCGGAGTCGGTTCTCCTGCCAGCGCAAGCGGGAGGCGGTCATGCGTCTTTTGCGGGGCGAGAGCCTGGAGACGCTCTGCCGCGAGTTGGGCACGACAGCGGCTCGGCTTTCCGCCTGGCGCGAGGCGTTCCTTCGCGGGGGCGAGGCGGCGCTCAAAGCCCGCCCGGCGGATGAGCGGGACGAGGAGAACGCCCGGCTCAAGGCCAAGGTGGGCGAACTCACGATGGAGGGCGAGGTCCTGCGGGAGAAGATCGACCGCCTGGAGGCCGGCCGCCCTTTAGCCGGCAGGAGGTGGAGGCGATGAGTCAGGCCCGCTTCACCTCCACGGGCAGAGCCTACGGCCTGAAGCGGGTGTGCGCCCTTTGAGGCTTGGCGCGCTCCACGGTCTACGCGCAACGGCGGCGAGAGGCGGTCCCCGTTCATGAACGCCCCACGCCCAATAAGCGCGGCCCTGTGGGCCCGTGCACCGATGCGGAACTCCTCGGCCACATCCGGCAGGTCCTGGAGGACTCTCCCTTCCATGGCGAGGGCTACCGCAAGGTGTGGGCGAGGCTGCGCTTCGCGGGCATCCGCACCAGCAAGGAGCGGGTGCGTCGCCTGATGCGGGAGGCGGGGCTTCAGGCCCCCCACCGGGTGGGCAAACCCCGAGGTCCCAAGGCCCACAACGGGACCATCCGCACCGAGCGGCCCGACCGAATGTGGGGCACGGACATGACGACGACGGTGACCACCGAGGAGGGGATGGCCTCGGTGTTCGTGGCGGTGGATCACTGCTCGGTGGACTGCGTGGGGATCCATGCGGCCAAGAGCGGCAACCGCTTCGAGGCCCTGGAGCCGATCCGGCAGGGGGTCGCCGAGCGCTTCGCCGGCTTGGAGGCGGACGTCGCCGAGGGGCTTAAAGTTCGTCACGACCACGGACCCGCCTATCTGTCCGATGACTTTCAGCGGGAGATCGCCTACCTGGGCATGACCAGTTCGCCCAGCTTCGTGCGGGCGCCCGAGGGAAATGGCTACTGTGAGTGGTTCATCCGCATCTTGAAGGAGAATCTCCTGTGGGTGCGCTCTTTCGCCACCGTAGAGGAACTGCGGTGGGCGCTGCTTGAGTTCAAGAACCTGTACAACCATCATTGGATTCTCGAGGGCTACGGCTACCGAACGCCGGCCCAGGCAAGGCAGGAAAAACTCGCTCAAGTTGCGGAGGCCGCATGAGGTCGAATACCCTCACCCGAGTGTCCAATAACCCAGGGGCGATCCACGGCGCTAGCGCTGGCGTCGTGATGGATGGCCACGTGACGGCTGGCCTGGCGGTCGTAGAGCCTGCCGGACCAGGCGTTGATCCGGAGGCTCACGAGCATCGCATCATGGGTGAGGTTCATGGTGTTTGATCTCCGAAATGGGGTGTCACCGGATTTTGGCGGCGGCCCACTGGATGAAGGCGGGACTGTGCTGAAGGTCCGGGTTGCGGCGGATGCAGGAGCCCACGAGGAACTCGCCGACCTCGCGCCTGAGTCTCTTGGCGTAGGTGACGATGGACCCCAGGTTGATGTCGTCGGCCAATCTGTAGAGGGAGGCGCAGAGGGCGATCAGGGCGCTGGCGTTGTCGGGGATGGCCGCGTTCTCGGGATCGTCGATCACGGCCTTGGGGTGGGGCAGCTCCCGCCAGACCTTGAGAAAGGCCGAAAACTCCACCGCGGCGGCCTCGCCCACGGCCCCCCGGAACAGGGCGCGCCCGGAGGCGGCATCGAGACCGTTCCTTTGGCGCACGATGTTGGAGACGAACTCCCAATATGGCGACCAGGGAAAGGCCTTCTCCCGCGACTGCGGGTCGAACTGGTGCAGCAGCTCGGGCCGCATCTGGATGAAGAAGAGCACCTCGGGCGCGATGCCGTGGGCCGCTCCCCAGGCGCACCAGTCCGGAACGTCCACGCGGATCTCCAGGTGAACGAATCTGGAGGCCAGCGGAGTCGGCATCCTGTGGGTGACGCCCCGATCGGTCTCCCGGTTGCCGCAGGCGATGAGCGAGGCGCCGTCGGGGAGCTCGTACTCGCCGCAGCGCCGGTCGAGCACGAGCTGGTACAGGGCCGCCTGGGCCATGGGCGCGGCCGAGGGCAGCTCCTCCAGGTTGACGAGCCAGCGGCCGTCCCGATCCGAGGGCGGCAGGAAGGCCGGGGGGGCCCAGCGGGTGCGGTCCGAACCGTCGCGCCAGGGTATGCCGCGCAGGTCCACGGGGTCGAGCAGGAGGGCCCGGACGTCGATGTACTCGCGTCCTGCGTCGGCGGCCACCTGTTGGGCGATTTGGGACTTGGCGCACCTGGGCGGCCCCCAGACGTAATGTTGAGCTCAACATTACGTCTGTAATGGCGATTCCCGCGTAATGGAGAGTGGGTGTGCTCCGGCCCCGTGGACCGCGGATTAGGGGCCGAAGCAACTTCCCATTTCTATTTCAGCTTGTCTTCGTTCAGTATCCTCATCAACCGGTCCCTAGCATCGATGAAGACCCCCTTGCGGATCGACGGAGGCCGTCGTGCAGCAAGTATGTCGAGCTTTTCCAATGTATCTGCCCGGACATAGATCTCCGTACTTTGGACGCTTGCATGACCCAACCAGGTCGAGACTTTGCGGATGTCGCCGACGGATTCGTAGGTATTCATGGCGCAGCTGTGCCGAAGCACGTGGGGGGTGATGCGCTTGGTGGCAATCGACGTACTGATCGCCGAGCAGTGTCCGCATGCCGCTTCAGACGGTGAGCGAAGCCGTGGCGGGTCATGACCACCCCGCGGGCGTTGAGGAACAGGTAGGGGCTGGTCGCCTCAGGACGTATCGCGAGCCAGTCCCGGAGCACCGATCGTGTCTGCGCCCACAGTGGGAGTACGCGTTCGCGGCGCCCCTTTCCGCGGATGCGGACGAGGTTGAGACCGGGTTGCTCGAGATCGTGGCATGTAACGCCCACCAACTCCGACACTCGCAGTCCAGCCGCATAGGCAAGGTGGAGCATCGCGCGGTCGCGTATCCCCGCACGCGTCGACGGATCCGGTGCTTCAAGCACGGCCTGTACTTCATTGTGGTCGAGGTAGTCGACCAATGGTTGATTGCGGCGCTTAAGCGGAATCGCGTGGACTTGGGCTGCCAAGTGAAGACATGCCGGCGCCCGATGCTCAAGGAATCGGAAGAAGGATTTAATCGCGGCCAGTCGTACATTGCGTGTTCCAATCGTGTTTCCGCGGTCCCGTTCCAGGTGTTCGAGGAAGTCGAGGATGACTTCGGCCGTCAACTGCTCGATCGTGAGCGTACAAGCCCGAACGCGAAGCCTGTTTTCGGCGAAGTCAATGAGCTGTAGGAAGCTCACCGAGTAACTATCGATAGTATGCTGACTCGCGCCACGATCGCGCGGCAGATATTCGTACAGGAACTTGCTGATATGGGGGGAAAGCGCGGTCATCTCAAGATCCTCCCCACATGTGTGTTTTCAGCAGCGCGGGCGATCTCCCGGAGCAGGACGGGCGTAGCTTCCAGATACCAGTAGGTCGAGGCCATGCTGACGTGACCGAGATAGGTGGATAACGCCAGGACGTGTCGGCTGACGCTGTCGCGATCGACCGCGACTGCGTTCTCAAGCGAACGCGTGGCGAATCCATGTCGCAAATCGTGCAGTCGCGTACCCGGCTCCCCTGGACTACCGCGGTAGCCGAGTTGCCTGGCGAGTCTGAGGAAGATCTTCGAGAGAGTGCTGTGATGAGGGGGTTTGCCGTTGGAGAGAACGAACAGGTGTTCGTGGCATCCGCCCTTGCGCATCCTGATCTCAAGATACTCGCTCAGCGCGTTGCTCGTACTCTCGTGAAGGGGAACCAACCGCGATTTTCCGAGCTTGGATTGTCTGACCACCAGCCCATCGGGGGTGATGTCGGTCAGCTTCAAGGCGAGCCCTTCCGAGAGACGCAATCCCGTCGAGGCAAGCAGCCCGATCATGTAGTGGTACGTATAACCGTTGAGCGGACCTGTGCTTCTCATTAACAACGCCGCGTCCATGATCTCCTTGACCTGGACCGCGCTCAGGAGATGAGGGGAGGATCTCCTCACCGGCACTCGGCCGAGGGCAACCGGCGAGGGAACCTCGTGGCGTTGGTCCTCAGCGTGAAGCCACACGGCCAAGCCACGAACCATTCGCAGGCGGATGCGTGCTTGGCCAGCTGTCGATGTCTTGCGGGCCCAAGCGATCACCGAGGCGGCTCGGATGAAGCCATCGCTGCAGGCGACGGCCTCATGCGCAAAAGCTCGCAGTGTCCGAGCGTCCTCGACGAACTTGAACCCCAGATGGCGCTTGAAGGTGATGTACCGCTCCACGTTGTCGATCATGTTCATTGGACGTCTCCTATCCAGGGCTGCGCCACTTCCTGGAGCATGGGGACATTGACCTTGGCGTAGATCGCGGTGGTGTTCGGCAAGCGGTGCCTCAGCAACGTGCCGACAGTCTCCAGCGAGGCTCCGGACCGCAGCAGACCGGTCGCCGTGGAGTGCCGGAACAGTTGGGCGCCCCTCGGACTCGCCTCGTGCATTCCTGCTCGATCCAGAGCTCGACACACGATGTGGGTAACAACTCTGGAAGAACGGAATGGCACATGCGGCGCCAGCACCCGCAGGAACAACTTGCTCTCATCGATTCGAGGCCGTGCCTTCTCGATGTAGTCGAGGATCGCGTCTCCGGCATCCTGGGGAAGCGGCAACTGAACCGATCTCTTGGACTTCCCGCTGACCTTGACGAGGGCCTTTGTCCAATCGATGTCGTCCAACCGCAGCTCGCAGATGTCGCCTCCGCGAAGCGCCAGCCTGGCCAGAAGCAGCAAGACCGCCCGGTCGCGAACTCCCGCCGCTGTCCTGGCGTTGCACGACGCGATCACCCGTTCGATATCATCGGTTGGGATGTAGCGGGGGAGGGTCGCAAGTCTCCATTGCGGCACCGATGGCACGGCGTTGACGAGTTCCGGTCGACACGCTCCATTCGAGGCGAGGAATCGCAGATACATGCGCAGGGCTTTCGTCATCTCCCGCGCGTATTCCGGCGCGATCTTCGTGAAACGGCTCAACATGACATCCATGATGAGAGCCGCGTCGTAGTGCCGAGAATCATCTCCCAGCTCGGGCAAGAACAAAGAGAGGGTCTTCACATACTTGCGAATGGTGACGTCCCCGATGCCGCGATGCCGGCGGAGCCATGAACGGAACCCCGACATTGCGGCGCCGGAATCTTCGACAGGGAAAGCGTCCGGCATCACCCCGCTGGTGAAGAGGAACCGTAGAAACGCCTTGATGGAGCCGATATGCCGAGACTTCCGTTTTTCTATGTTGCGCATCCTCCACGGGCAGACACAGTCATGGTCGACAAACCGTTCCAGGGTGCTGGCGTTCACCTCCGCCAAAGGAATACGGCACTGGTGGAGCCAGGTCAGAAAGTGGTGGCATCTGTAGTGATAGGACTTGAGCGCCCGGGGCCTATAGCCTTCGCCGCCCAACTCAGCGAGATACTCATCGAGGAGGCATAAACCGTCGGCGAGCTCGCCAGGATGCCGGACACGACCGGTGTGCTCGGCGAACCGGACGAGCCAGCGAGTGCAATTCATTCGTGATTATGCCCTTGACGCAGTAAGACACAAGATATGGTGGTCCCTCGAAAATTGAATCCGACCCACTACATGTGGTATATGGAACTTCAAAGGGTGGAAGCCCCGAGGGAACCCCGGGGCGTTGCTACAAGAGAGGACCTCACAGACCCTCCTTGTAGCAAATCCCCAAGCCCGTGTCAACCTCGATTTTCTGGGGGTCTGCCCATGCGTACTATCGGCGGTTGCATACTTACAACTGCCCTCATCGCATCTTCCGCCGTCATGGCTGGAGAATCCAACAAGGCCTGTTTTATCGGAAAAGGTGCGGTGTACAGCCCCGCTTATGTGGATTTGGAACGAAGAAAACTCATACTTCGCATGTTGGACGATCGCGATTTGGTAGCTTTGTATAAACTTGGATACCGAAACGCAAAGGAGAAATGGCGTATTTTCATGGTGAGTGAGCATCCAAAAGGATTCCAATACCTGAAGAGCATCCCTGGCTCTACGACTTTCCGTTTTGAAGGGGAATTCAAGGTTTTTGAGACGTTGTGCGAGTTCATCTCGTGCAAATAGGTGGAAAATAAGATTTACAAGTGCAGCGCCAGGGGATCCCGCCCCTGGCGCTGCGGTTCCATCACCACCCAACCTTGAAGGAGGACTGGGGCAATGGAAGCAAAATGCTTTCTTAAGGAAAAGGCTTTTAGCCGACCCGCCTATGTCTCCCCGAGAAAACTTAAACTGCTGGTGCAGGTTCTTCAGGACAGAGACTACTTGGCCGTAGAGAGACTTGGAGGAAGATTCAACAAAAAGCGGAGGCGTGTATTTTTTGTCAGGAAACACCCGCCCCAACATAGGTATCTCAATAGTCCCAAACTTGAGAAGGTGATATTCAGGTTTGCCGGTGAATTTGAAGTGAGGATTGCATCGGCGCAACAGGACATCGCGTGTGAATAAGTGCCACGGCTGGGGTATACGGCCCCAGCCGTGGCGTTCCATTAACCCGCAGCTTGGAGAGCCCAGGCAATGGAATTTAGATATGAAGGATTTGACGTTTTTGGATGGTTCATCTCCGAAGCAGCCTCTAGGGTTATTGATCTTCTCTTCTATGCGGGTTTCTACTTGATGGGGATAAGGAATAAGAAACCGCCGAAGAAACGCATCCCACTCGAAATTCGGGGCTCTTACGTCGGGCCACCAGCCATCATCAATGGGAGGATATGTGGTTCCACGGGTCCCTAAAAGTGACCCCCTCCTGTTGGATAACCACAACATGTAGTGTCTCAAAATCGCACCTATATCTTGTGTCTTACTGCGTCAAAGGCATAATCACGAATTCATTAGCAGCGTTACACGTATCTGAGCCGGCCTCGAATGTTCGCGTCGCTTCAGAATCTCCTGGCAGTACTCATCCCGAAATCGGCGTAGTACGGCGTCATCGACTGATTCGATCGCCGCACCGTCAGCCTGCAGCCAAATCAGCACCTCCTTGGCAACACGGCCAAGCTTCCAAATTTGACTCTGACCAAGCCCCGCCTCCTTGAGGTAGGTCACGAACTCCTGAATGAACGGTCCGAACGGTCCCCCGACATATCCAGCCTTCCTTCCTGTCTTGCGTGACGGCATCGCCTTGCTCCTCTCGTTGATGAAACAGCGGAGGAGCACCGTACAGAAATGGGAAGTTGCTTCGGCCCCTAATCCGCGGTCCACGGGGCCGGAGCACACCCACTCTCCATTACGCGGGAATCGCCATTACAGACGATGGCCGGCTGGCGGGCCTCGACCAGCAGGGCCAGGGTGTGGGCGAGTTCGCTCGGACGGAGCGTGTAGTCGGCGGTGATGGTGTCGGTCATGGGCAACTCCGGAGGAATAGGGAGATCGAGGGGAGGACACCCCCTCGGGCGTCCGGCCTTCGCCCGATACCCGGCCCGACTCCGGCTCTCGGCGGCGAGGAGCGCTTACGGGGAGAGGAAGGAAACGATGGGGACCAAACGGGCGTCGGGTCGAGAGGGGGAGAGCGTGGGGGTTCCCGGCCTTACGGTGCGGTCACGGGCTCGACGCAGCGGGGATCGTCGTTCGAGGGCTTGTTGACCAGGGTGCTCACGGGGTGGACCGTCATCCCCTCCGGAGGATAGGGGCCGAGCGCGACGGTCTCGCCCGCGAACCACGGTTCGAACGCCTCCGGGGGCAGGATCACGGGCATCCGGTCGTGGACCGGCGCTACCGCCTTGTTGGCGGCGGTCGTCAGAATGGCGCAGGTTTCGATCGTCTCGCCCGGCCCCTTGAGCGCGCTCTCCTTCGGGGCTGTCCAGCGTTCCCACAGCCCGGCCAAGGCGAACAGCGCGCCCCCCTTCAGTCCGATCAGCCACGGTTGCCTGGCCGCACCCTGCCGCGTCCATTCATAGAACCCGTCGGCCGGAATGAGGCAGCGGCGGTTCCGGTACGCGTCGCGGAAGGCCGGCTTCGTGCCGACGGTCTCGGCGCGGGCGTTGATCAGCTTGTAGCCGATGTTGGCGTCCCTGGCCCAGCCGGGGATCAGACCCCAGCGGAGCATCGAGAGCCGGCGGCCGTCCTCGTCCGAACGGACGGCCGCGACGTCCTGGCCCGGCGCGACGTTGTAGCGTGGACTGAGGTTCACGGGCGGGCCGACCAGGTCCAGACAGGCTTGAACCTCAGGCCATGTGCAACGTTGGGTGAAGCGTCCGCACATGGGGCGAGCCTACCAGTCTTTACGGGCCCGGCCAGATGGCTCCATATTCGGTTCGAACACGATATCGGGGCCAGGGAAGGAGGAACACCGGCCGGTTCCGAGGCGCAGGCTCGTGGTGAAAGCGGGTCGAAAAACTACGCGCGGGGGTGCAGACCCGCGTCCTCAAGGGCTGGTTGAGGAGCATGCGCGGACGGAGGGTCCAGCCAGGGAAGTGCAAGGACCGACCTGACGGTTTGCCGGACGGCAAGGAGGTGGACGGCAAGGAGGTGGAAAGGCGACAAGGCATTGGGTGTATGGACGGTCAGCCATGGACGCACACGCTCATCTTCGTGACCGCCGCCACCCGGCGGCCTCGGCCTGCGCCTCGGTGCAGAACCACCGCTCGCCCTTCGACGTGTCGATGCGGGTCCGGTCATAGGACCGGCCCCCCGGCACATGATAGATGCGCGCGCCCGTGCGGCCGATGTTCCCCTTGATGCGACACTCGCCGGTGTCGGTGAGAACCGGCCCCTGAAGACGGTCCCCGCGCCGCCAATCCCACGGGGGCACGAACGCCCCTCGCCAGAGCCCGCGACGAGCGGCCTTTGCACCCCTCTCCTGTGGAACGTAGTCGGGCGAGTATTTGCGGTACGCGAGCGCCCAGCCTTGGGAGACCATCCACGCATTGACGTCCTCGCCGGCGACTCGACATACCGCCACGATGCGCCCGTAGCTGTCGCGATCACGCTCCTTGCATGCGACGGGCCGTCGGGCGAGGCGCTTGCGGAGCGCGGTCGCGGCAGCCGTACCGCAACTCCAAGGCTTGCCCTCAGCCCGGCAGGTCTGAGCGCTCTCCGGTGCGTCGATGCCGTGGAGCCGGACACGGTGGCCGGAAACCTTGAGGGTGTCTCCATCGGTCACCGAGGCCGGGCCCGAGAGCTGGGCGTAAGTCGCGGGAGAGAAGGCAGCGGCCAGGAGTCCGATGCAGGCTACGACGAGATAGATCATACATTTTGGCCCTCCGAGTTTAGGTCGATATCCTGAGCTGCGACACGGACACGAACTCCGCTCCTCGCAATGTGTCCTGGCAGGTTCCGACTCGAAGGCGAGCGTCGCGGCCGGCAGATCGGTATGGCCGAACACCGCCTGACGCTCGGACAGATGTTCCGCCGCGCAGCTTGCAGCTTCCGCCGCCAAGTAGCCCGGACCTGCGAACAGATGGGGTGCAAGGCGGTCAGGCGATCGTTGCCGCCGGTCATGCCGACTAGAAAGACGGATTTGAATGCGCTTAATCCGGAATTTCCCATATCAACTTGCTTGGGTGGTTTCCGGTCCCCTTTCCCGATGAAAACCAGTTGATCCCCTTCCGATGGGTTTGTCAAGAGCCTTCCAACCCTCCGCAACAAGGTGCTGACGGCCATCGACTGCCCCAAAAGGCGGACCCTCGCCCTTCGGTCCCCTTTGTTCGCGGTTCAACCCGTTAACCAATCACCTCATGCTGCCGGGAACCCTCTGCACAAGGTTAGACCGGCACCGGCCGTAATCGGTTGATTCGGTCCAGGATGATGGCGAACTCTTCCCTGGATACCGCTACTTCGGCCAATTGAAAGATGATCTGCCAGGCGTGGCGCACAATCCTCCCGCCCATTTTGATGAGCTTGACCTGGAGGCTTCGGAGCGACCAGTGCTTGAGCCCCCTGGGCAAGGCTAGCCTGCGCAGGAAATTGCCCAGGTTGTACGCCAGGACGAAGAGAAGGAGCCGCACCTGGTTGCACACGAACCGGTGACAGGAAAGGCGTGTCCAGTTCAGGGCGTACTTGCCGTCCTTGATCCATTGCTCGGCTGTGCCTCGCTGGTTGTAGAAGTGCACGACCCCCTCGGGTCGAGCCGTCAGGTTCGTGACAATGAATCCGACGCGAGGGAAGAGTTCGCCTGAGTGCCATTCCACCTTCGCCACGACCCGCCGGGAACGGTCCCAGCTTCCAGCCTGATACCGGAAGTCGTAATAGAAGATGATGGGTCTCTTGGGCGGGCGACCGACCGGGCGGGTGAGGAGGAAGTCGATCTCTCGCTGCACCACGTCGTTGGCGGGAAGGCGGATGGCGTAATGGAAGCTGTGCGCTTCCAGGCACTCATAGACCTCCGGGCGCGCAAAGGCGGCATCGGCTCGGAAGTAACGGCGAACACCCGCCCGCTCATACCGGGCCGCGATGGGCGAAAGCAACTCGCGCCAGCCATCGGCGCTGTGCACGTTGCCGGGGCGCAACATCGCCCCTTCGCAGTCCCCGAACTGGTTAAAGCAAAAAAGAGGGTGATAACAGGTGCAACGAAAGTGGCCGTTGTAGGCCGTACCTTCCTGCTCCCCATGGACGGGGCTTTCCGAGCTGTCCATGTCCAGGATGATTCGCTGATGGGGTGAGTGTGCCATGGCCCGGTCCACCCACTCCCGGTTCAGCTCGCTCAACCCCTTGAGATTTTCCTCCCTGGTGAGAACCTCGGTCTCGAACCGGCTCAGGGTGTTGGCGCCCGCCGCCTGCTTCTCAAGCGCTCGGCGGCCGACCACGGCTTGCATCGCGGGGTCCTGGGCCAACCGCTCGGCATCGTTGGTGTCTTCATACCCTGCCAAGCGGCTATAGACCGACTGGCGCAATAGCGGCGCCAACTCATGCTGGATGTTCCGGCCATGACGGATCTCTTGCAATTGCACTGGCGCTCTCACCGTCAAACCCAGCGCATCATCCAGCTCCCGGCAGGCCAGCAATCCCGCATCCGAAGTGATTCTGGTTCCGTGAAACTCAAGCCTCAGCCGACGGTCAAAACGGATCTTCAAAGCCCCCTTCTTCGCTTCACCCATTGGGTCCCCTCGCAAGATGATGGCAGGGGGAGGCCAACACCTTGATCTTACACGAGAAAACGGTATTCGGTCCGACAAAACTTATGATCTATATGGGAAATGCGGGTTAATGTTACATGGCGGCCCGGACGTGATGTATGTTGCCGTCCCGGTCCCGCATGTCGAGTTGCGGCTCGTCCGGCACCCTGCCTTCGAGAATCGTCGTGAAGGTATCGGCATCGACCGAACCCGAAAGCCCGAGCGTCTCCGCGCCCTTGCCCACTCAGGCGCTCGCCTCTCTGTGCGCGGGGTCGTCCCTGGCGTACTAGCTGTCCCTCTCGAAACAGGCGACGCCCTGGGAAGCAGAAGCGATCTTACCGATTGAGGCTACGATTGTATATCTACCTCGACAATCAGACCCTAATATCTGTTGCGTAAACCATGGCGCGAACATTATAGGAACACGTGATACGTCAAAGCTATTTTGCACCATGAGAGCACCGAGGCAGTTAGGCCGCGGATGAACGGGACACCCGTTCGATCTTCTTGTCGAAGCTGGCGATCCTGAGAACCAAGTCCCTGAACAGGTCATGAAGTTAGCCGATCGCGTCGCGGGCCAGGCCGGTCAGTTCGTTCTCCTCCTTGCTGAGGATCTCCTGGATCGTCCGGCGCGCCCGGATGATCCTCTTGGGAAGGCGATGCCGCGATCGAATAGGAGGCCGCGGATCTGGCTGACCATGGCGATTCGATGGTTCACCATCCGCTGGCGGGCCCGGTGCAGGGCCTGGATGTCCCGCTGATTGTGCGTCAGACCCGGGCCTTGACCCCCATAAATCCAGGTAAACCATTGGGTTACTCCGCCGATCAGCGTCGAGCATACGCGCGGAGCAACACCGTCAGCGCGCCGACGAACTCCCCCACTGGAATTCCTCGACCTTTCCGGGGGCTTCGAGAGCGTCCGCGAGAAGGAAGAGATCGCGCGGATGCATACCCAGACTACCGGCATACCAGACCTTGCACTCCAGGGCATCGATGACGGTCTCACCATCCTCGGGGTGCTCCCTGCCGGCCCGATAGAAGAGAAGGACGTTTCCCCCGTACATCCACGACGTGCAGTAGAGAGGTGGACGCGCCTCCTTGAACTGGCGAAATTCCTCGCGGAGTTCCCCGCGTTCAGTCCCGGCAACGAATTGGGCAACACGAAGGACGACAAGCCCGACAGAGGACGGGACCAGTCCCCAATCGCCGTGTTGGTCATTCCCCGGATCACGCGACCCATAACCGACTTCCGCCCCGAGCCGCTTCAGTCGCTCGGCACCGGAGAAGAACCCGTACATGTCAATGATTGTTTGGACGACGACGGGGAGAAAGATCGGGTACGGGGTGTCTTTGACCAAGTTTCCCCCCTTCGCGTCCTCCGATTTCACCCTCGTCGTCGGCTCGGCGTAATAGCGCGTGTCCTGATACACCGGGCTCCAGCCGAATCCGTGCTCGTACGCGCCCAACACGCTTTCCACTGTAGGAGGCTCGGATCCCAAGGTCATCAGATCGCTATTCATCGGCGCTTCGGCGAAACGTCGCTCGATCACTTCCCGGTGTTTGCAGTCCACACGCCCATAGAGCGTCGGCAGAGAGTGCCCCCCGCTGTCATTGCCCGACCGAATTAGGTCGGCCTTCATGGCGAGCTCCGCGGCGTTCACCAGCAGATTCAGCGCGGGCATCATCTCGCTCACCGTTTGTGGCAGCCTGCCCTTCGGGACGATCACCCAATACTGCTTCAAGTACTCGGCAGCGAACTCCGCCATGAGATCGGGATCGCCGTAGCGATCAATGGCGTGACCGGCACTCAGCCTGCCCTCGTGTGCGGGGTACAGCACGTTTTGCCCAGGGATCAAGACACCCGGGTAATTCAGAAATGTCGAAACTTTCCCGTGAGGCCCCCAGACGCTGCCATGTCGCCTCTCCGCCGCAGGCTGGTCATCCATTCGGGAGGGCCGGGAGACTTTCTTGTTTGTCGCGACGAACTGAACGTTGGCGCCAACCTCGCGACCGCAATTCGTGCACCGAATCGGGACTTCTATCTCAACAGGCGACGCCAATTGCGTCAACGCATGCAGCACCACCCGTGGCGAATCCTTCACGAGCTCCTGATCGTCACCGCACTTGAAACATCTGCCCCTCATCGTACCCACCTATCTCTGGCCCCGTGGTTGCACACGCATGTTCACCACAAACGTGGAACCAGCACAGTTCGACGTTCCAGTCTCAAGAGGAGGGAGGTCAATCGAGACCGTCGCGGCCGGTGGCCGCCATCGGGACCTCGGCTCATGCGAATGTCTCGGCATCGTGCACGCGCCACTGGCCTTCAAATTCTGTCTGTATCGCCTGCGCTGCAGCGGAGCCCGTGACACTACACCCAACTCGTTACCGAACTCACGGTCCGGCGCTGTTGTGCGCCTGTGTCAAGCTTGGTGATGGAGAGCGTCAAGGATCGTTGAACAACTACGCGAATCGCGAGCCCAGTGCGTGATGTGCTCGAACGTGGATAGGTAACGAAGGACGGCAGTCACGGTTGTCGCGAATTCAGGGCAACGGGAAGCCATCGTCCCGTGCAACCGAGGGATTTCCGTGGCGCCGACGTCGGCAACCGCCTCGGCCACGGCGCGGAAGACATACTCAAGGACGCCACCCCGGAACAAATCCAATGCGGCTGGGCAGGCAGCAACTTCGGATGCAGTCCTGAGGCGAATTTGGTCCGGCGGCTGGAGTAGACCGCTGTAGCCGCTTTCGAGGAGGTCGCGGGCTCTGTTTTCATGCCACTCGTGGTGAAGGTTCTGCAAGTCGCTTTTGTACACGAGGAGATGGTCGGGTTCCGGTTCAGGGTCGCTGATCGAGATGAGTTGCATGAAGTCGGACTCGTGTTCAAGTAACTTCAGGTATAGCTTTTCGACGGATTCGAGCCGTTCCCACGTATCTGTATTGATGCCGAGCGGCGCGTCCGATCGCGGGAATTCGTACAGAATTCCTGACGCATCTCTCGTAAAGTACAGCACCCAGTTGTATTTGTGTACGTAAACTGTATCGAAACCGAATTGGTTCCAGTAGTCCACAAGGCATTTAGCGGCGTAGACGCGTGCTTTGTCGATGTCAATTACCGGGGATAGTTGATTGTAGTAAACGAGAAGACGATCGCTATCGTATCTCGCGTAGTGGGAGCGCAGTTTGAGGTGTTTGCGCCGAACTACATCAATGATCGACTGCCCGAACTCCCACTCAACGCTGTCTCCGACCCAGCCATCGCCTGACAGATGCTTCCGCCCGGCCTCTTCGCGAATCTGCGAGTTCGGGCGGCCCTGGTTGCCCCACTTGTACAGCGACGGGTCGACGACCACACCGTCTTCCTGAGCGGCGGGGTGCATTTGCGCCCGAACGTAGTCGGAGTTGATTGCTTCTGTGGTCTCGACCCCGATCCGCAAATTGCCGGTTTCGAGAACGAAGTCTGGCGCCTCGCGTTTGTAGAGTCGCACAGGTAGAGGCAATTGGCTGGCGCAACATAGCGCGCGCAGGAGGTGTTGCATCTGCCATTGTTCACAATCGTCGGTCGTCGGGTCTTGCGCGCGAGGAGGTACGTCGATCTCCAGCTCCGTTATCCGCCGGTCTAAGTCGTCGGGTGTGTCGGTCTCAAGAATGGCAATGCACGTGTTGCGTTTTTCGGACACTGAGTATGGCACCTTATCGAGTGGATGGAAGCGCACCTTCAAAAATTGGTCTCCGGATTTATATGACGCCGGCAGCGGCCCACCAAGGCTCTTGACGTAGGGCTACGGTAGGGTATGCATCAAACATCCCATGGTTGGCTCTCACGCCTTATCACCTCCGGCCGCATGAATCCGACGGGCCCTGTCTCCGACAGCCTATAAGCACCCGAGATCCGAAGGAGCGGGTAACCCCGGCGCCGGATCCAGCAACCTTACAGACTTCAGGTCCCCCGCTCTAGGGTTTTGTTGGACACTCGATTGATCCATGATTCATGGAGAAAGGGGTGTCGCGATGAACGAACAAAAGCAAGAGGGGGCTTTGGCGGAGGGCGCCCGCAGGGCGAACGGAGCCAAGGCCCCAGGGCATCGCAGTGAGCGGGGTCGGTTCTCCTGCCAGCGCAAGCGGGAGGCGGTCCTGCGTCTTTTGCGGGGCGAGAGCCTGGAGACGCTCTGCCGCGAGTTGGGCACGACAGCGGTTCGGCTTTCCGCCTGGCGCGAGGCGTTCCTTCGCGGGGGCGAGGCGGCGCTCAAAGCCCGCCCGGCGGATGAGCGGGACGAGGAGAACGCCCGGCTCAAGGCCAAGGTGGGCGAACTCACGATGGAGGGCGAGGTCCTGCGGGAGAAGATCGACCGCCTGGAGGCCGGCCGCCCTTTAGCCGGCAGGAGGTGGAGGCGATGAGTCAGGCCCGCTTCACCTCCACGGGCAGAGCCTACGGCCTGAAGCGGGTGTGCGCCCTTTGGGGCTTGGCGCTCTCCACGGTCTACGCGGAACGGCGGCGAGAGGCGGTCCCCGTTCATGAACGCCCCACGCCCAATAAGCGCGGCCCTGTGGGCCCGTGCACCGATGCGGAACTCCTCGGCCACATCCGGCAGGTCCTGGAGGACTCTCCCTTCCATGGCGAGGGCTACCGCAAGGTGTGGGCGAGGCTGCGCTTCGCGGGCATCCGCACCAGCAAGGAGCGGGTGCGTCGCCTGATGCGGGAGGCGGGGCTTCAGGCCCCCCACCGGGTGGGCAAACCCCGAGGTCCCAAGGCCCACAACGGGACCATCCGCACCGAGCGGCCCGACCGAATGTGGGGCACGGACATGACGACGACGGTGACCACCGAGGAGGGGGTGGCCTCGGTGGTCGTGGCGGTGGATCACTGCTCGGTGGACTGCGTGGGGATCCATGCGGCCAAGAGCGGCAACCGCTTCGAGGCCCTGGAGCCGATCCGGCAGGGGGTCGCCGAGCGCTTCGCCGGCTTGGAGGCGGACGTCGCCGAGGGGCTTAAAGTTCGTCACGACCACGGCCCCGCCTATCTGTCCGATGACTTTCAGCGGGAGATCGCCTACCTGGGCATGACCAGTTCGCCCAGCTTCGTGCGGGCGCCCGAGGGAAATGGCTACTGTGAGTGGTTTATCCGCATCTTGAAGGAGAATCTCCTGTGGGTGCGCTCTTTCGCCACCGTAGAGGAACTGCGGTGGGCGCTGCTTGAGTTCAAGAACCTGTACAACCATCATTGGATTCTCGAGGGCTACGGCTACCGAACGCCGGCCCAGGCAAGGCAGGAAAAACTCGCTCAAGTTGCGGAGGCCGCATGAGGTCGAATACCCTCACCCGAGTGTCCAATAACCCAGGGGCGGTCCACAGGCACACAACGGTCCACACCATGCCAAGGCCGTGCCGGTTAATCAGTTCTCTCAAGAACTCCTCTCGCACGAGCAACGCACTCGGTCCCGCCGCGTGAGAGCTTGGATCGAACGCCGCCAAATTGCCGTGGGGATCCAGGAAGTCAGCGGCCTGCCCACTCCAACGTAGCCCTCCGATCTGCACGATCTTCTGAACCGGAAGTTGAAGCCACTCGTCCGACGATACTGATTCGTCCCTGCCGCCCGCGCGAAACGGGTATTTCGTAGCGACCGCCTCAAGGCACACCGGTGCATTCCTGCTGGGCCGCGCGTACTCAAACAAACCACCACGCGACACCTGCCTGTATCCCGCCGCCGGCGCCCAACCGTGTTCGCCCACATACACGTCGTACACCTCGGCGACGTCTTCGATCCCGGCGTCTACGAGGGGCCGCGCGCTGGCCCATTCCATAAAGACCTGCACATCTTCCCCACGCGTGAGGTACGCGGTGATCCACCACGCAACCTCGCCGCGCTCAACCTCGAATAATTCTCGGCCGACAGGCGGCTCCTGCTCCCATGCAAAGTAGCTGTTGCCGTTTAGCCACTTCGTCCCCTCGCTTGGATTTCGCACCATCAGGAGATCCTCAATCTTGGGCAGGTCATCTTGGCCAGGACCCAGTCTCCGAGCCGATCCGAATCTTCCCAGTCGTCGTATCCTCCCGCCGTCCACCAGACCCCTGGGTTGCCTTGCCGGTAGCTCCATCGCCTCCCGACCGGAAGTGTCCCGGTCAACGTCGGATCAATGTCGCGCAGCCAGTTCTGCCAAGGCCCCAGATAACGGTGACTGCGTTCTACGTCTGCCGGATACTCTCTGTACTGGAAGTGATCGGCGATCAGTGCAAGTACCTCGCGGCACGCGATCCACTGGTACTTGCGTCCTATGCTCTCCTTGCTTGGCCGTCCGATTCCGTCGACATCCCAACTCCGGTCGAAGCTCCCGAACCGCTCCGTCGTCCACCCCAGCTCGAATACCCGCCGCAGCAGATACCGTTCGATCTGGCTGCGGTCCAACACCGGCACAGGCGTGCCATCTTCGGTTCCTTCCCCCGGACCGCCCGGCTCCTGCCACGCCGGCTGGTCCAGTCCGAGCGACAGCCACTCCCCTGAGCAACTCCAAGTCTCCCGTATGGCTCCATGCAGATGGCCCTCCAGCACCGAGTGGCCGATTTGGCTGCGAGCCCAGTCGTCGCCTTCGCGTCTGTGGGGGTTGTGTTCCGGACTTGGCAACAGCGGCGCCACGTCCTCCTCGCTCGGGAACACCGGTGGCGTGCTGTCGTACAGCGGCCGTATGCGCGTTGCATCCACGTCGATTGGCGACTCCAGGTAGATCGCCCGCTCAACGACCCCCCGCGCGTAGTCCCGCAGCAGGATGTTGGCGGGCGGTGCTCTGTCCAAAGACCCTGCCGTACACGCATTCGCTCAGTACCTTTACTTCGGCTGAATCATGGCTTCGCGTCGCCACGCCGTATGCGACTGCGTAGACGCGCTCCACCACGTAGGGGTCGTCGACATCCGCAAATCCCTCCACCAGGCGCGCCGTGGCCTCGAACCGACCCGTGAGCAAGTTCACCAGAGCCGTCGTTGCCCCGTTGCGAACGGTTCGATTGGATGTTGCCAGCATCCACGCCAGGGTCATCGCACAGAGGTCCACCAAACCGTCGTCCAGCTGCATTGTCGGCGACACCGCAAGGGCCCAGTCCCGCAGTCTTTCCGCCGGCCCGCCTCCTGATGTTGTGTGGTGCAGATTGGAGTTGACCCGTTTTTGTGGACACCTTCAGACTGTGCGGAGGAGGCGTTCAGATGCCGAAAACTCATTCACCCTACGCGCCGGAATACCGGCGCCAGATGGTTGAGCTGGTTCGCTCGGGCCGTACGCCCGGGGAGCTGGCCCGGGAGTTCGAGTGTTCCGCTTCGGCGATTCGCAACTGGGTGCGCCAGGCCGACCGCGACGAGGGCCGTCGTGAGGACGGTCTGACAAGCTCAGAGCTCGAGGAACTACGGCGGCTTCGTCGGGACAATCGTCAGCTTCGCGAAGAACGCGAGATACTGGCAAAAGCTACGGCTTGGTTCGCTCGGGAGACCGGCTCGGTCCGGGCGAAGTCTTCGAGCTCGTGAAGGCGAATCAGGCCTGCCATCGGGTGGCCACGATGTGCCGTCGGCTGGGTGTCTCCCCCAGCGGATACTACGCGTGGCGAAGCCGTGGGCGTTCTTTTCGTGCGAAGCGCGAGGAGGCGTTGCGTGGCACGATCCGGGCCATCCACGAGGTATCTGGTGGCACCTACGGGGCGCCTCGGGTCCATGCCGAGCTGATGGCCGGCGGCTGCCGGGTGAGCCGCAAACGGGCGGCTCGTCTGATGCGCGAGGCAGGGTTGGCCGGGGTGAGCCGACGCCGAGGCATGCGCACTACGCGCGTGGACCAGAGCCATTGTGTGGTCCCGGACCGGGTCGAACGCCAGTTCCAGGCCGATGCGCCGGATCGGCTTTGGGTGGCCGACGTGACCTACGTGCCGACCTGGACGGGGTTCGTGTACCTGGCCATCGTGCTCGACGTGTTCAGCCGCCGGGTGGTGGGATGGTTCATGACCCACCATCTTCGCACCGAACTGGTGCTCGGGGCGCTGAACATGGCGTTGGGACAGCGCCGCCCCGACGGGGTCGTGCATCACTCCGACAGGGGATCACAGTACACTTCGCTCGCCTTCGGCAAGCGGTGCCGGGAGATGGGGGTGGTTCCCTCGACCGGGTCGGCCGGGGATTGCTTCGACAACGCCATGGCCGAGAGCTTCTTTGCCACGCTGGAGTGCGAGCTCATCGACCGGCGCTCGTTCCGTACCCAGGCCGAAGCGCGCATGGCGATCTTCCAATTCATCGAAGGCTGGTACAACCCACGCCGTCGTCATTCGGCCCTGGGTTACCTCAGCCCCAACGACTTCGAACGCGCCGTGGCGAAGGAAACGCCACGTGCAGTGCGCAACGCTCATCGTCCGGCTCGAGCCGTCCCCGGTGCTTCCCGGAGCAGCGAGCCAAAGGTCAAGACATACCCCCCGGGGGCACCCTATCTATCGGATCGGGAGAAGACTTTACGTCCACCGGCTGTCGCCCACCTCAGGGCTGGGGACGACAGCCCTAAACTGTCCACTGAAACGGGGTAACTCCACCGCTCAGGGCTCAGAAGTTTCCCTGGGCTACGTCCCGTAGCACTTGCTTCTCCAGCGACAACTTGGCCACCAGTCGCTTCAACCGCGTATTTTCCTTCTCGAGCTCCTTCAGCCGTTTCGCCTGATCCAGCTTCAGCCCTCCATATTCCTTCCGCCAGCGGTAATAAGTCTGGGTGTGGATGCCGGCTTCCTTGCAGCCTTCGGGAGCCGTCTTCCCGTTTGCCATCTGCACTTCGATCTGCCGCAGCAAGGTCACAATCTGCTCTGCTTTGTACTTTCGGATCGGCATGCCCAGCTTCCTCCTTCGTGAGATTCTCTCTCACTTCTGCTGGTACAAAAAACGCCGGTCAGGTCAGGCCGACCCGGTCGAAGGAAGCACCCCCATCTGGACCGCCCCTGGGTTATTGGACACTCGGGTGAGGGTATTCGACCTCATGCGGCCTCCGCAACTTGAGCGAGTTTTTCCTGCCTTGCCTGGGCCGGCGTTCGGTAGCCGTAGCCCTCGAGAATCCAATGATGGTTGTACAGGTTCTTGAACTCAAGCAGCGCCCACCGCAGTTCCTCTACGGTGGCGAAAGAGCGCACCCACAGGAGATTCTCCTTCAAGATGCGGATAAACCACTCACAGTAGCCATTTCCCTCGGGCGCCCGCACGAAGCTGGGCGAACTGGTCATGCCCAGGTAGGCGATCTCCCGCTGAAAGTCATCGGACAGATAGGCGGGGCCGTGGTCGTGACGAACTTTAAGCCCCTCGGCGACGTCCGCCTCCAAGCCGGCGAAGCGCTCGGCGACCCCCTGCCGGATCGGCTCCAGGGCCTCGAAGCGGTTGCCGCTCTTGGCCGCATGGATCCCCACGCAGTCCACCGAGCAGTGATCCACCGCCACGAACACCGAGGCCACCCCCTCCTCGGTGGTCACCGTCGTCGTCATGTCCGTGCCCCACATTCGGTCGGGCCGCTCGGTGCGGATGGTCCCGTTGTGGGCCTTGGGACCTCGGGGTTTGCCCACCCGGTGGGGGGCCTGAAGCCCCGCCTCCCGCATCAGGCGACGCACCCGCTCCTTGCTGGTGCGGATGCCCGCGAAGCGCAGCCTCGCCCACACCTTGCGGTAGCCCTCGCCATGGAAGGGAGAGTCCTCCAGGACCTGCCGGATGTGGCCGAGGAGTTCCGCATCGGTGCACGGGCCCACAGGGCCGCGCTTATTGGGCGTGGGGCGTTCATGAACGGGGACCGCCTCTCGCCGCCGTTGCGCGTAGACCGTGGAGCGCGCCAAGCCCCAAAGGGCGCACACCCGCTTCAGGCCGTAGGCTCTGCCCGTGGAGGTGAAGCGGGCCTGACTCATCGCCTCCACCTCCTGCCGGCTAAAGGGCGGCCGGCCTCCAGGCGGTCGATCTTCTCCCGCAGGACCTCGCCCTCCATCGTGAGTTCGCCCACCTTGGCCTTGAGCCGGGCGTTCTCCTCGTCCCGCTCATCCGCCGGGCGGGCTTTGAGCGCCGCCTCGCCCCCGCGAAGGAACGCCTCGCGCCAGGCGGAAAGCCGAGCCGCTGTCGTGCCCAACTCGCGGCAGAGCGTCTCCAGGCTCTCGCCCCGCAAAAGACGCAGGACCGCCTCCCGCTTGCGCTGGCAGGAGAACCGACCCCGCTCACTGCGATGCCCTGGGGCCTTGGCTCCGTTCGCCCTGCGGGCGCCCTCCGCCAAAGCCCCCTCTTGCTTTTGTTCGTTCATCGCGACACCCCTTTCTCCATGAATCATGGATCAATCGAGTGTCCAACAAAACCCTAGAGCGGGGGAGCTCTTCGTGAAACACTCGGATGCTATCTCCGGAACCAATCCCCTTCACAACATGGCGAGCTGTGACCAGGTACTGCTTGGAGGCATGATCGATGGTAAAAGCAGTGCCGGTAGAATCTCCCCAAGCGATGTGGAAGACTCTGAATAATACGTTCGTCGTAATCATGGGTGTCGTCCTCAACGTAGCTCCAAAAACCGTCCGGTCCGGCACGAGACGCCCCAGCCCTCCTACAATCATCCCGGCAACGAGAAAGCACATCCAGAAGCGTCGGCGGCGGGTCCATCGATCACGCCATCGATTCGCGAGTTCCAGCCTGAGCAGCTTCGCCGCCTCGAGCTGTTTGAGGCCGAGTTCTCGAATGATCTTGTCTAACCGCGTGACCAGTTCGGCCAGGAGCAGGTACCCGTCGGCATCCGGAAGTCCCAGGTCCGCGAATCCGTTGCCGCCGCGTTCGATCATTACCGTTTCCCCTCACCCGTCAAGGGCGCGCACTACCGCCTCCGGGTCGCGGTCGATGACAGTCAGCAGGACGCGGGCCGCACGGTCCGGTACTCGCCGGCCCTGTTCCCAGTCCTGCACGGCGCGGGCGTCTAGTCCGAACCGATCCGCGAACTTCTTGCGGCTGAGCTTCATGCGTTTGCGCAGCGCAACAATGTGTTCTGCGGCCGGATCGTCGACGATTCGGCAAGGAAGCGGCGTTTCGTCGCGCAAATGTGCAAGCACCTCGCCCAAGGCCTCCTCCACCTCGTGTCCCACTTGGGTTCGCTCAGTCGTCATCGGTTTTCCTCCATCTTCTTGATTGCGGCCACAAGCCGCGAAAGCACCTTCTTGTCCGCCGGGCTCAGGTCGTCCCGATCCGCCTTCGCATAAGCGGTCAGCAGGTAGATTGTCTCGGGCTCGGATTGATGGAAATAGATCGTGCGGACTCCGCCCCGCTTGCCCCGTCCCGATCCAGCCCAGCGCAGCTTGCGAATCCCGCCGGTTCCTCGGATTACGGGCGCAGCAGTCGGATCGGCGACAATGGCTGCCTCGATGGCATGTCGATCCGCTTCCGACATGAGCTTGCGGATAGCCCGTTCGTACGTCTTGGTGGCGAAGACACGCACAGGTTTAAGATGCGGCAGTGCCGCAGATTTGTCAAACACGAATTCAGGCGACTTGGCAGACGGTCGCCAGAACCGATACTGTCAATCCTCTCGACACTTTTTCCATGCATCGGTAAGTTGCCGCTAAAGACCACCGAGGTGGTGGTCCCAGCAGAGACCCAGCGCATGGACCTGAACGCCTTCGAGCCGACGTTCCTCATCTAGATCGATAGACAGGCGCTGTTCACGGACCTTACTGGCGAGATCACTACGTTCGTCTTCGAGGACATGGAGGAGGAGTTCGACGTGATGGAGGTTTTCGTCTTCGATTGCAACCTGCGGTTCGTGGACGACCCGCTCTTCAAAAGTGGAGTTGACCCGGTTTGGTGGACACCTGATGATTTGGGGGTAAAGGAGGTGTTCACGATGCCGCAGGCTGCACCCACGCTATCCAATGGAGTTCCGCCGCCAGATGGTAGAGTTGGTCTGGGCGGGACGCACGCCCGAGGCGCTGGCGCGCGAGTTCGAGCCCTCGGTGCAGACGATCCGCACCTGGGCCCATCAAGCCGACGTCGACGAGGGGCGTCGCAAAGACGGGCTCACGAGCGATGAGCGGGAGGAGTTGCGCCGACTTCGCCGCGAGAACCGACAGCTCCGCCAGGAGCGGGAGATCCTGGCAAAAGCCGCGGCCTGGTTTGCTCGGGAGACCGATTCGATCCCGTCCGGATCTACGGGTTCGTGAGGGCGAACCAGGCCATGTATCGGACCGCCACCATGTGCCGGGTGCTGGGGTCTCCTCCAGCGGCTACTACGCGTGGTGCAGGCGCGCGCCGTGTGCCCGCTCGTGTGCCGATCGGGCGCTCACCAAACGCATTCAGGCGATCCACGAGCGTTCTCGGGGGACTTGCGGCGTGCCGCGCGTCCATGCCGAGCTGGAGGCTGAGGGAGTGCGTGTGGGCCGCAAGCGCGTCGCCAGGCGCTGATGCGTGGGGCGGGACTTGCGGGCGTCAGTCGGCGCAAGGGAGCGCGCACGACGCAGCGCCGGCAGGAGGCGCGGCCGGCCCCTGATCTGGTGGACCGCAACTTCACGGCCGAGGCCCCCGACCGGCTGTGGGTGGCCGACATCACCTACGTTCCGACATGGGCGGGGTTTTTGTATCTGGCCGTGGCGCTCGATGCGTTCAGCCGGCGCATCGTGGGGTGGTCGATGGCCACACACCTGCGGGCCGAGTTGGTGCTCGACGCGCTCGACATGGCGCTGTATAAGCGCCGTCCCCGGGCCGTCATCCACCACTCCGACCAGGGCACGCAGTACACCTCGGTCGCCTTTGGGCAGCGCTGCCGGCAGGCGGGCGGGCGTCCCTCCATGGGTTCGGTCGGGGACTGCTACGACAACGCGCTGTGTGAGAGCTTTTTCGCCACGCTGGAGTGCGAGCTCCTCGCTCGCCACAGTTTCCGCACCCGGGCCGAGGCGCGCATGGAGGTGTTCGGGTTCATCGAGGGCTTCTACAACCCGCGTCGTCGGCACTCCTCCATCGACAACCTGTCACCCGTTAACTACGAAAGGAGACAACAACGCACACCCTGAAAACCCAAGTGCTTAACTCTCCACCAAACCGGGGTAACTCCAGCCGGCCTCCAGCCTTCGCCCAGGATGTCGGCCGCGATGCTGTCGGCGATTCGCTCCGCGGCCTCCTGCACCGAATCCCGCGCCAGATGGGCGTACCGGGCCGTGGTCTCGACCTGGCTGTGGCCTAACAGCTTTCCGATCATCGGCAAGCTCTCCCCCAGCGCCAGGGCCCTGGACGCAAAGCTGTGACGCAGGTCATGGATCCGGACGTCCTCCAGGCCAGCCCTCGCCCAGATGACCTGCCAGGCCTGATCCACGTTGCTCATATGCGTGCCCGGCTTCCGCCCGGGAATGACACAGGGGTTGGCCGGTTCTCGCGGCAGACCGGAAAGAAGCCTCACCGCCGAGGGCGACAATGGAACCACCCGTGCGCCCGTCTTGGCGTCGGGCAGTCTCAATTCATTCTGATCCAGCGCCACGTCCTCCCACCGAAGGGTCAGGATCTCGTTCTTCCGGCATCCGGTCAGCATAAGCAGACGGAGAGCGGTCACCGCGGATGCCGACGCGCCGCCCCGGGTCTCGACCTCATCCAGCACCTTTCCCAGGCGGGTGAACTCTCCATCGGTCAGAAACCTTTCCCGCTTGCGCTCCGGAAACCTGACCGCCAGCCGGCAGGGGTTGCATCCCTCCGGAACGAGCCCCCAGCTCTCGGCCAGCCTGTACATCAGCGACAGGGTGCGGACCACCATGTTCGCCATCACAGGGGTCTCGTAGAGTTCGTCATGCAGCTCCATGACCCGTGCGCGGCTGACCGCCTCCAGCGGTAGCTGACCGAGGGCGGGCACGATATGACGATTCACCACCGTGCGAGTCGACTTCATGGTGCTCGGCTTGTAGCGCACCGCCACGTGCTCTTCGAGAAACCGCCTCGCAAGCTGGCCCACTGTCGGCCCACCGGACAGCTTCACCGCCATGGGCTCGGGCACCGGCTCCTCGCCGGCCTTGACCCGGGCGATGATCAGGGCCGCCCGCTGACGTGCCTGCTCCGCGCCGAGCACCCCGTGCCGGCCCACCGTGACCCGCTTCGGTCCCCCCGGTCCCCGGGCCTGGGCGACATAGACCTTGCCGCCCGCGGGATAGACCCGCATCCCGAAGCCGGTGAGCTCGTGATCCCAGAACACCGTGTCTTTTTCTACCTTCAGCTTCTCGACCGTGCGGTTCGAGAGCGTCTTGTATTCCAGCTTCGCCATGTCATCCAGCCTCATGCCGCCTCGGTGCTCCGCGGCCCGATGTGGGCGCCGATGCTGTCGCCCACCCGGGTCGCGGCTTCCTTCTCCGCATCCCGCATCAAGTGCGCATAACGTGCTGTCGTTGATACTTGACTGTGACCGAGCAGCTTGCCGATCACGGGCAGGCTCTCGCCCAGCGCCAGGGCCCTCGATGCATAGCTGTGCCGGATGTCGTGAATCCGGACGTCATCCAAGCCGGCCTGCGCCCGGATGGGTTGCCAGTAGTGGTCGAGGTTCGTCAGACCGGTCCCCGGCCTTTGTCCGACAAGCACCCAGGGAGTGCCTTCGATACGGGGAATGCCGTTAAGCACTCTCAGCACGTGCCCGGTTAGGGGCGCCATGCGCGGACCCGACTTGGCGTCCCTGAGCCTCAACTCGCCCGCCGTGCGGTCCACGTCGTCCCAGCATTTATCAATTGAATTGGTCACGGATACACATGAATAGACAAATGACGACATATATGCATGTATTTCAGTATGTTAACTGGAATAATCACCTCGGACCGCTCGCCATTGGTGCGAATGTCCGGGCACCAGTTTACTTCCTTGTGTTGAATATCGGGTTGAACTATTTTCGCGTTTGCTTATAATGTCCGCATGGAAAACCACCTCGTAAAACGCATCGCCAAAGTCAAGCTGACCCTGACCAAGCGAACCGTCGAGGCCCTCGAGCCCGCCGAGAAACCCTGGATCGCATGGGACGACAAGCTCACCGGCTTCGGTGTCCGCGTCCAGCCTACGGGCACCAGGACCTTTGTCGTCAACTACCGCGCCGGAGACGGCGGGCGCAAGGCGCCCAACAAGCGCGTCACCCTCGGGCGCTACGGGCGCATCACGCCCGACAAGGCGCGGCGCATGGCCCAGGAACTGCTCGGCCGCGTCGCCGGAGGGGACGACCCCGCCTCTGAACGCGCAGATGCGCGGGGAATGCCGACCCTCGGAGAAGCGTTCGAGGACTACATGGACGCCAACCCCAACCGCAAGGCAAGGACGGTGGAGCGCTACCGCCAGAACATGCGGATCAATCTCCGCGGCTGGCGCAACCGTCCGCTCGACGCCATTACCCGGCGGGACATTGAGGGACGGTTCAACCTCATCACCGAGGAGCACGGCTGGGCGGGCGCCAATCAGACGATTTCACTGCTGCGTTCCATCTATCGCCGGTCCTGCGTCGATCACGAGGGCTTGCGCAACCCGGTCGAACTCTGGCTCGCCGGGGGCGGGCGCTACCACCCCAAGCGGCGGCGGCGCATCTCCGCCCCTTCCGAGGTGCTGCCGCGCTGGCGCGCCGGTGTGGATGCCGTCGGGCTTCCGCCCGCGCACCGCGACATCTTCCTGGTCGGGGTCTATACCGGTATGCGCCTGGGCGAGATCGTCTCGCTCAGATGGGAGCGCCTGGAACTGGAGCGGCGTATCCTGCGAGTCGAGGAGACCAAGACCGGAGAGCCGCTGGAGCTTCCCGTCACCCGGCAGCTGGCGGCGATATTCGAGCGCCGCCGGGCGGACGGAGAGGACCCGGACGGCTGGGTGTTCCCCTCCTCCATGAGTTCGACGGGCCATCTCGGCGGCATTCACCAGTATTACGTCGATATCGGGCGCGCCGCGGGGACCCGGTTCTGGTTCCACGGCCTGCGCAATGTCTTCATCACGGTGGCGGAGCGTGAACTGATGCTGCCGCGCTCGCTGACCAAGCGGCTGGTCAACCACGCCCGTGATGATGACATCACCGAAGGCTACGCCGCCGACTGGACCGTGGAGCAGCTCCGCGAGCCCTCACAACGCATCGCCGACAGGATCGATGCCATGATGAACGTGGACGCTACCGCCGAAACCGCTGTGATATGAAAGTGGGTCATCCGAACGCAATTTATGCCACGGCTGCGCGTCGAGGGACGCTGGCGCAGGATTCGGTGCGGGAGTTGGCGGAACGGTTCGGCGACAATATTGCAGCCGATTTCCTGTCGGGGTAACGGAAATGAGGTGTCGCGTGCCGCGAGGGTCGGCGCCGGAAGTGGGCACCGCCGGGTTTTGCGCGCCCCGGCAGCCGTGTCCGGGGTAGGAATCCGCTATCCCGCGTCACCTCGCCTGGCTTGTTTGACATGTGTAGTCATAAATGACAATATACGGAATGAACCAAGATACGCGGCCGATCGGCTGGGTCAGGGATGCGCGAAAGGTTTTCGAGACGTTCTCCGTGACCGTGCGGGATCGCGTCAACACGGCACTGACGATAGCGGCTGAAGGCGGCAAAGCGGACATCGTGAAACCGCTGAAGGGTTTCGGGCCGGGTGTCATGGAAATCGCCGTGCGGCACCGAACCGATGCCTGGCGGGTCGTCTACGTAACGGAAGTTGCGGGACGGCTATGTGTGATCCACGCGTTCCGGAAGAAATCGAAAACGGGGATCAAGACTCCGAAGTCCGAGATCGATCTGGTGAGGGACCGGCTGAGGCGACTGAAAAGGGAGTTGTTACCATGAGTGAAAGCGATTTCGAACTAATCGAGGGAAGCGGTAATGTGTTTCGCGACCTCGACGATCCGCTTGCGGACCTGAAACAAGCCAAGGCGATTCTCGCGGCCCGGATCATCGCGGTGCTGGACGACCGCGGGTTTTCGGTGAGAAAGGCCGCCGCCCAGACCCGCTTCGCCGCGGCCGATTTCTCGCGCATTCGCAACGCGGACCTGGGGCGGTTTACACTGGACCGGCTGATGAAGATGCTTGCTGCCCTCGACGGCGGTCTGCGAGTCACGCTCCATGTTGACGGGCAGCAAGGTAAAGATGCGGTGATGGCGAATCCAGGTTGACGGCGCACGCCGGCTTTGTTTGCGAACTCCGCCGCGAATCCTCGGAAAGCGACCGGCACGGAGTCGGCACCACTAACCACTGCATGTATGGCGCCTTGGAGGCAAAACTTCTGCTTATTGTTCCCCCGGCAAACCTGTAGCTCTTCAAGTCTCCGTTTGCGAAGGCTCGCAAGATGAACGCTTAAACTCAGCCACGTGCGAAGGTCGTAGGCCGTATCACGTCAACTGAAGTGAATGGTTAGCCGCCTGGTTACGCAATATCGATCCCTGCGGCAAACCTCTTGATGGACTCAACACCCGCATCAGTTACCCAATAGGTAAACGTCATTGGAAAGCTCTTCCGAAACCCATTGCTACCGGTCACATCGAACTCCATGCCAGCGATATGTTTGTCCTCGAAGAAGCCATCCTTAACAGCGTTGGCGACGAGCAGATCGCCCGCAGCGTCCAAGACTGGATTTACTCCGTTTCAGTGGACAGTTTAGGGCTGTCGTGGACCGCCCCTGGGTTATTGGACACTCGGGTGAGGGTATTCGACCTCATGCGGCCTCCGCAACTTGAGCGAGTTTTTCCTGCCTTGCCTGGGCCGGCGTTCGGTAGCCGTAGCCCTCGAGAATCCAATGATGGTTATACAGGTTCTTGAACTCAAGCAGCGCCCACCGCAGTTCCTCTACGGTGGCGAAAGAGCGCACCCACAGGAGATTCTCCTTCAAGATGCGGATGAACCACTCACAGTAGCCATTTCCCTCGGGCGCCCGCACGAAGCTGGGCGAACTGGTCATGCCCAGGTAGGCGATCTCCCGCTGAAAGTCATCGGACAGATAGGCGGGGCCGTGGTCGTGACGAACTTTAAGCCCCTCGGCGACGTCCGCCTCCAAGCCGGCGAAGCGCTCGGCGACCCCCTGCCGGATCGGCTCCAGGGCCTCGAAGCGGTTGCCGCTCTTGGCCGCATGGATCCCCACGCAGTCCACCGAGCAGTGATCCACCGCCACGAACACCGAGGCCATCCCCTCCTCGGTGGTCACTGTCGTCGTCATGTGCGTGCCCCACATTCGGTCGGGCCGCTCGGTGCGGATGGTCCCGTTGTGGGCCTTGGGACCTCGGGGTTTGCCCACCCGGTGGGGGGCCTGAAGCCCCGCCTCCCGCATCAGGCGACGCACCCGCTCCTTGCTGGTGCGGATGCCCGCGAAGCGCAGCCTCGCCCACACCTTGCGGTAGCCCTCGCCATGGAAGGGAGAGTCCTCCAGGACCTGCAGGATGTGGCCGAGGAGTTCCGCATCGGTGCACGGGCCCACAGGGCCGCGCTTATTGGGCGTGGGGCGTTCATGAACGGGGACCGCCTCTCGCCGCCGTTGCGCGTAGACCGTGGAGCGCGCCAAGCCCCAAAGGGCGCACACCCGCTTCAGGCCGTAGGCTCTGCCCGTGGAGGTGAAGCGGGCCTGACTCATCGCCTCCACCTCCTGCCGGCTAAAGGGCGGCCGGCCTCCAGGCGGTCGATCTTCTCCCGCAGGACCTCGCCCTCCATCGTGAGTTCGCCCACCTTGGCCTTGAGCCGGGCGTTCTCCTCGGCCCGCTCATCCGCCGGGCGGGCTTTGAGCGCCGCCTCGCCCCCGCGAAGGAACGCCTCGCGCCAGGCGGAAAGCCGAGCCGCTGTCGTGCCCAACTCGCGGCAGAGCGTCTCCAGGCTCTCGCCCCGCAAAAGACGCAGGACCGCCTCCCGCTTGCGCTGGCAGGAGAACCGACCCCGCTCACTGCGATGCCCTGGGGCCTTGGCTCCGTTCGCCCTACGCGCGCCCTCCGCCAAAGCCCCCTCTTGCTTTTGTTCGTTCATCGCGACACCCCTTTCTCCATGAATCATGGATCAATCGAGTGTCCAACAAAACCCTAGAGCGGGGGACCGCTGGCTTGTTCGAGTCTGACGCGCGCTTTGCCGGTAGGGGCGAGCAACAGGATGCCGCCTTTAAATACTGCATCGATGCGGCATAGGGCTTTCAGCAATGTGCTCTTACCGGTACCGGCAGATCCCATCAATAAGCAAACCCGGCCCCGGTACAATTCTTTCAGCGCAGCAGCCTTTTCCTGACGCGCCTTTTTGTCGTCAGCGGTAAGTGCGGATTTCTTTTTCCCCTCATCAATCGCCTCATTAACCAACGCGGCCCAATCGGATTCACCGCCGTTTGCCTTGCCGTTTCTGCGCTTCGTAATCGCAGCGTCGATCAGCTTCGACGTTTCGACATAGCGATCGAGCTGAAACGCATCGTCCTCTGTTTCCAGATTGACTGTCGTAATCAATGGTTCCAGGCTGTCTCCCACGACAGCAAGTGTGTCTGCATCTACGGGACACTCTGGTTTCATGGGCCGCGCACGCACGCGCTGGATCAGCCAGGAGGCCGGTATCAGTGTGTGCCCCTCACCGGCCGCGTCTTCCAGCGTCTGGATCATTGCCGAGCGCACGCGTCGCGGGTCTATCGCCTCATGCACCCTGCTGGGCTCGGGGGTCGGGAAATCCTTGCGCAGCGGCTCCGGGGGGAACATGCCGCGGTCAATCACCGCGAATGCAATGGGGTCCGCTTGAAGACGATCAGCTTCATAGATCGTGTACGGGTTGGCCAGGATATCCTTGTCGTCGAGCGTGATGCCTGCGCTGTCCCTCTCGGTCTCCTGATACCACCGCAGCGCCTGAACATTGGTCAGATTGAACCGCGCCAACAGCATCAGCAACGCGCGGCGCGAGTCCGGAAGTTTTTCCCACTTCTGCTGCTGGGTTTTGCCAATGCCGTCGCGGAGGTATTCCGGCAGGGACGACGGCTTTTTGAGTGCCGCAGTCAATACAGGCCACGGGTCGATGGCTTTCTCGCTGTCGCCCACCAGGTGCCACGCCAACAGATTCCCATGTGGCAGGCCGAACGCATGCAGGGTCGCGCCGAGGCCGGGGAAGGCGCCGCGCACCTGCCATAGCCGGTTAAGCTCTCGGTCTATCCACTGAAGGTACTCCGCCCAGGGTGCCTCGAGCAGGCTACGCATGGACTTAATTGCCTTTTCCAGCGCCAGCAATGAGGCAATGGCGCCATCCTGCGACAGCAGCTCGCTGCCATAGGAGTACTGTTCAAAGTACTCGTCCGGGGCAAAAGCGGTGCAGGCGCCGAGATCGAGACTGGCATCGTCTTCGGCGAGTGCGAGCAGTTCGCGATAAGGCAGCAGAAATCCGTCCGTACCATCAGGGCGTATCGAGTGCTCGATATTGTGTTCCCACAGGTAGCCATTGATCTTGCTATTCGGCCGGGTGCCGACGACGTCGCGATACGCTGTCGCCGCACCAATGGTTTTCACACGCCCGACGCCAACAATCACGCGGCGGACGTCCTCCGCCATCGGTGTGCGTTTCGCGTAAAAAAAGACGAGCGATTGATCCGGCCTGGCGGCGCTGAAGAACGTGTCCAGCAGCACACGTTGGTTCGTGCCTTCCTGTACCCAACTGGTGGTGAAACCGAGGTCCGGCTCGCGCTCGGCCGTATAGCCCAGCTTGAGATCCTCGGCCCTGCTCGGAACGCCAAACTCCTCGTTGCCCTCGGCCTGCTCTTTCAGCATCCAGTGGAACGGAATGGCCGCCGCTGAATAGGGCTGGATCGTGTAAGGGGTGGGGGCGAAATGACCGTGCGTCTGTTCGGCCGATTTCGCGTAGGGATGGTTCTTGACCATCGGCAACGCGAACGGCGCCATGATGGTGGCATGTTCGTCCACGCAGGGCGGCAATTGCTCGCGGTCCAGTTCCTCGAGGCTGCCTCCCGCCAGCTCGGTCTCCTGGGCATCGTCGCGCCCGGTTGCGATACGCGGTAGGATTGTGCAACTGGTGTTACCGCAGGGGTTATTGCAGAACGTGCCTTGCCAGCCGTTGTCGTGCCAGGGCACGCGGATGGTGAGGTGTTGAACCGGTAATTGCCGCGCCCCTTTGATCATATGACCTCTGCCTTGGTTGCTGTTTCGGGTAGTTCGATATTACGTACATCTATTTTTCCCTCGTGGCAATGGGTTTGCGTGTGTCTGGCGTAGCTTGTCGGTTATGGGTGCACTCTCATTTGTGAGATGCTTGCTAGTTTCGCCGTTGCCGGTGCGGGTTGTGTGAACGATCACGCCGCGAACCTGCACTTTAGGAACTACCGGTCCACGCCCCATGACGGTACCTAATTCGCGCCTGCGGCGCAGCCGACCACAGCGACGATAATCTTCTGAGCGGGGCGCTTGCCGACAGTCAATTTCCAAGGCGCGGATTATCGTAACCAGCAGCCCCCTCTGGTCTGGATGCTCCGCTTCTCCCGGTTCGACCTCTCACGTTCTGCCCGTCGTCACGGCATTCTGGCCCAGCCATAAGCACCTCAATCGTGATCTGAGGAACTCGTATGTGAGCGGCAGGCTTCTGGTCGGCGAAGGCCTGCCCGTGATCAGTAAGCTATTGGGCCACAACCATGTACACACGACCGCCCGCTATGCCCACCTCGCCAACGACCCCGTCAAGTCCGCCGCCAACCGCATCGCAAGCATGATCGCGGAAGTGGCGCGAGAACTTTGATTCTGCGTATCGGGCATCCCATTAGCTTGATGCTCAAATCTCCGGCTCATTCGTATCCGCCGTCGCGATTACGTCCTTAAGATCGGCGATATGAGTTTTGGTGAAGTAAACAGTCTTGTTCTTACGGGCGAGAACTACCTTCAGCTCGTTTCCCGTCAAGTCGAGAAACAGACTCTTCATCCGCTTCGCAGAGCCATTCGCGTGCCGGTACATGGCGGCATGATTCGGGCAAAGAGCCAGGTAATTCTGGTAATGGCGCCTTCGCAATTCCTGCAGGAACTCCACGGCTTCGAAGAAATAATTTCCGTCGGCCAACTTGAATGGTAGGGCGTTCTTGCACACTTGGCAGATCATTACTTTGTCGCCGTTGGTATACTGAGTGCGCAGGTAAGGGTCGGTGTCCTTCTTGACCGCTTCGCGGTGCTCGGATACGGAGCGAGGGACAGTTACGGCACCGCGGTCCGGCGCTTCCTTGGCCTGCTCGCGAACCTTCTCAGCGCGTCGTCCCGGATCGCTTGGCTTGTCGTCGGGAAGGTCCGTTATACGCTTGCTTTCGTGCTCCGACTTGAGCCGTTGCCGTTCCTCCGCATTCAATCCGCCAAACCATTTGGCGTCATCTAATGCTTCAGCATCGTCAAAGCCAAGCTCCTTGGCTTCCTCGCGTTGTCTTTGGATTTCTTCGAGTCGTTTGACGCTCTCCTCACCGAAACAGATTGCTTTGATCCACGGCCATCCTGGATCGAACGGAAAGCCCTCCGGCAGCAGATCCCGCGAGGCTTCGGCGGGGCGGACGAATTCTCCGTCTCTTTGGGGCACCCACGGCAGTTCCTGCAATGTCAGGACCAACGTGGACGGCTCAACTTTCGTCTCGTATTGTTGATTCGGGCGGAACCGGGCTTCCAGTATGCTCTCGTCCGACTTGGTCATCGTATGCCAGACCAGCCGCGACAGTTCCTCCGATGGGTGATCCAGCACCGATGTCAGATCGGATATCGTCCAATCATCATTGATTCTTGTATGCGTCGACCGCACCCCACGCTGGTGGTAGTCCTGACGAAGTGAATTCGACATTGGGTGTTCACAGGTCGATTGCTTTTCGATGACAAGATTAGTCAAGGTGCTTACGGCTTTCGCAAAATCCACCAGTTTTCTTTGCGATATCCCAAGGCTCTTGTAACTGTCCGCTAGTACCACGCGATCCGCTGTGTCTCCGAGTGATCTGTAATAGGCATGCAATCCCGTTTCGAAATACGGTGTATCGAGATACACCTGATCTGGCTGTCCCCATTGGTCGTCAGCCCGCTCAAATATCCAATAATCCTTAAAGAGAGAAGCCGCCTTTGGATCGTTCTCCACCAACGAAATGAAGAGTCTCAAGTCGTTCTTATGCGTCTTCCTGTCAGGGTTTTCGGCTTCTTTCGAGTATCGCTGCTTGAGAATGGCCTCGACTTGTTCACGCTCGCCAACCTCACGGACGCCGATGGATTCAAGAAATTCTTTAGCCTGTATCTGCTCCTTTCTGTTCCTTCCCGAAGTGTAAGTACCGATCGCTACCCGCGGTAGCATTGTGTCCTCTTGAACGTCCTCCGTAGGAAAGTAGCATTCGTTGCCAACCATATAATCGCCGGTGGAGAGACTAACGATGTAGGAATACTTCAGTCGGGACGTAATTCCCTCTGATTCTTTCCCATTGAGAAGCGCGTACAGTTTTTGGTGCCAATCATCGGATTTCGACCGCAACCACTGAAGCAACGTCTTATCAGGCTCGGTAAGATATTTTTTGCCGTCATGAGAAAATCTCGGCTTACTGCTTAACCCTTCTACCAACCTCTCCACTAACTGTTTAATGTCCCAATCCCTGATGTCCAAGCTGGAGAGGAAGCTGTCAATATCCTTATCCTTCTGAGTTGCACCCTGAGTTGCGCCAATTGCCCAGGCAAGCGGCGTCTCCTCGAAGTCGACGAGAATCTCGATATCTTCCTTGGCCAAGAGGGTCTTCAGAGACGCTCTCGCCTGTAGCAGTTGCCTGGCCGGCTCATGAGTCCCCGCATGGGTGGGCGTCAGCGGTTGCTTATTCATCGCGTCGACGATGGCTTCACGTATACATCCGTATCTGTCGGGAAGATCGTTGTGTGGGTTCGGCAGCACGGCGAGAAAGTCTCTGTTCAGAAAACCGAGATCGCGGATCGCAGACAGGGACTGTGCCGTCAAATTCGCCAACTGCTGAAACAGCGGTTCGTTCGCCGGCGTGTCCTTGATGCTCGCGCGACTGAGCTCCGGCACGAAGGGCGCATGGAGATGGAAACGCAGTCCCGACGTCTCCTTTGCGGCGGTAAAGTAAACTGCGACACGTCCCCACACGACCGGTGTGATTCGGAACTGTTTTGCCAAGGGCTTGGTCTTGTCGAATCTGCTTACGACCGGTAACGCGTCGAGCACAAACGCGATGGCGGCGTGTTGCTGTTCCTGTCCCTCAACGAGTTCCATGAAACGGAGGAAGTGTGAACTTTTTGTCGCCTTGCCATCTCTCTCCCTCAGTATCTCAACGTGATGCTCGGTGTGCGAGATTCGCAACAAGCGTCCTTCCGAACCGCCATCTACTCGCCAGTGAATCGACTCGATATGGGAGAGGAACAACAGCGTGGTTTCCGATAACTCATGGAGACCAGCCCGCACCTCTCCAAAAGCGTCTGACTTCGACTTCTTCGGGTTGTTGAACGGAAATTCGAACCGCGTGAGTTCGCCAAGCAAGTCATCCTTCCTTATCTCGGTGGGCAGAACCAAGTCAGAAATTTCGAACGCAAACTTCGGCGACCAGATGCGCGGCGTCTCCGTATAGGCAAAGACCGCCTTGAATCCGAGACCGAAACGGCCGATCTTTTCGTCGCCGGCCGCTTTGGTTCCTTCGCCGATGTCGGTGATGGCCCGAATGTGATCTTCTTCGAAGATTTTTCCGTTGTGCTCGAACACCAAGTCGTCTTTCGATAGGTCGAACCAGACCTCGGATGCATCCTTGTCCTCGGCATTCTGCAGTAGTTCGTAAATGAAATGCGCACGATCGGGGTACAGATCTTCGACGATCTTACGAATTCCGGGGTGATTCTTCAGAACCCGGGCGAGATCCTCACGATCTCGATGGATTTCTTGAATAACGCTCATCCGTGGTCGCTCCGCGTTACGGTGAGTACCCCAAGCACGACCAGGTCGGCGTGAATGTCCGCACTGTTCGCTGCCTTCTGCAGATCTGAAACCCGCCGCTCGCAGTCATATCCGGCTCTCGCCAGCTCGGACTCCTTCATGCGGCGAATCCTGTCATCGGTCGCTCGTTGAACCTGGTCCTCAAGCAGCCTGCATCGGGCCTGATGGCTGACCTCCAGGCTTTGGAGGCGATGCCGGACCAACTCCTCATTCTCCGCTACGTGGTTCGCTCGCGCGACGCTCCATTCGTCATGGTGCCGCTGATCGAGCGCATCCAGGGCTTCATCGGCATCCCGTATTTCAGCGCGCGCGTCGCCGGCCTCCTCCAGCAATGACATGATGGCGTCGTCCATTGCCGGCTCGGTACTGATCGCGATCAGCGCTTCGTCGGTTCGCACCCCGACCTTGCGCCAGCGGTAAAGCGCGAACGGGTACTCGCCTGCCGGCAGACTCTCGCTCGATGCGGTCAGGCTGACGCGGGCAACCTCGGAACGTTCCTGGAACCGGGCCGCCTGGCGCACCAGAGGGTGCAGGACGTTCAGGTGAACGGCGTCGGGGACGGCCGCGGCGGTTTCCTGATCGAACGTGACCGACAGCATCGGACCGGCGCCCTTGAGCCACCTTTCCCATTGCCGGGCCACCGGGTCGGTCGAACGGGGTTGACGCTTGAAGTCCTCGAGCAGCCTGGCCCGGGTCTCCTGATTCAACCTCAGAGTCTTGAGCGGCTTCTCGCCGAGAAAAAACTCCCCCTCGGTTTCCATCAGCCCGGAGAGATAGGTCGAGACGCAGCGCTGCAAGGCGTTTGGCGACAGCCAGAAGGTCTCGGCGGCCTCGATCTCCTCGCGCCAGGACTGTTTCGGAACCGTCAACCCGAATAGCTCGGCCTGTTTTTCCTCAAGCGCCTGCTCTTCCTGAATTTGCCGAATCCCGTTGTCGCCGAGCTGCTGTAAGCGTTGCGCGCGTTCCTCGGCCGTAAGCGTGAAGCTCTCCGCGATATCATGGATTTCACGGGTTATCTCGCCAAGAATCTCCTCGCTGCCGCCGACCGCGTGCTGGAACACGCCGATGCGACACAAACAGCGTTCGTAGATATCTGCGTCGACCGTGCCAGGCGTAACCAGATTGACGACGGCAACGGTCTCGCTCTGTTGACCGTAGCGGTCGATGCGCCCGATGCGCTGCTCGACGCGCATCGGGTTCCAGGGCAGATCGTAGTTGATCAACAGGTCGCAGAACTGAAAATCGAGCCCTTCGCCGCCGACCTCCGAGGAGAGCAATACATCCAGCGCGTCCGGGTCTTCCTTCGGCAGCGCGAACCGGCGGCGCAAGTCCGCCCGCTCCTCGTCCGCCACGTCACCATGCACAAGCCCGTAGCGCAATCCCGCGTCTTCCGTGTGCCTTGCGATATACGCAAGCGTGTGCCGGAAGGTGCTGAACACCAGGGCCTTGTTGTTGGCCATTCGGCTCTTGTCGCGCAGTACCTGGACAAAAGCATCAACCTTCGGGTCCCGCGGATCGAGGCTGTCGGCTCTCTCCAGAAGCGCCTCGATATCGCTCCGCGCCTCGGCGAGGAAGCCGAGATCGGTTTCGCCCTCGACGTCGCCCGCTTCCATCGTCTCAAGGCCATCCAGCTTGCCGGCGAGGATGCTGCGCAGCAGGGGCGCCAGTCCATACAGACAGCTCGCCGCCTGGCGGCGAATCGTGGTCATCATGAACTTGACGTTCTGCTGTCCGTGCGCAAACGCCAGGATACGGGCCACGACATCGAGCAGATCGTCGTGCAGGCGCTGCTGCTCGGGCGTGAACTCGGTCGTCAGCGTCTCCGGCCTTCGAGTCGTGAACTCGCCGATATCCCTGCGGCGCGTCCGGTTGATCATCGGGCTGAAGGTATAGAGATCCTCCAGAGACCGGACGATGCCGATGCGGTTCGCGTCATCGACCTGCTCTCCTCCCAGCCGGTCGTAGATGTTCTGAAAAGCCGGTGACTCCCGCAGAAAGAGGCGACCCCACTCGGTTTGCTCGGCTTCGCCCATGCAAGCACGCGCTTCGCCTTGCCAGCCATCCTCAGCGGCGCGGCAATGCCCCACAGCCGCGTTGACAAACCGATTGGGCGCGGCCATCTGTTCGAAGCTCGGACGGTCGATCACCAGGTCCGGCCGGAGTGCGTTGAGCAGCGTAAAGAGATCCTCGCTGCCCAACTGGACCGGCGTAGCGGTAAGAAAGATGGCGGCCTGCGCGTTGTCGCAAAAGTAGCGCACGCCCTGGTGGAGGTACGTTTCCGGATTGCGGATATGGTGCGCTTCGTCGACGATCACGAGGTCGAACTTGGGCGGCGGGTCGAGGGCGAGTAGCCCCTCGCTCCTGCCCCGGCCTCTCCCGCTTTTCCCAAACATCAGCTCCGAATCGAACAGCGAGAACGGGACGATCGCCTTGGCGTACTGGTCCGGCCATTCGCCGTCCAGATGCGTTTCCCACAGACAGTGGCGCAGCATCGGACCATCGAGCGCCGTGAAGTGTTCGTCGAAGCGCTTCATCTCCACGAACCACTTGCGCTCGGAGACCAATGCCTTCGGACAGATCACGAGCACGGAGGAGATGTCCATGCGCGCCCGCAGCTCCTTGATGATCAGGCCGGCCTCGATCGTCTTGCCGACGCCGACCTCGTCGGCGATGAGCAGACGCGGCCGATCCGCCCGGATCAACTTCAGCACGGGGCGGTACTGGTAAGGCACGAACTGAATACGCCCCGAGCGCAGCGAATGAAGGTTGGCCGTCGAGGGCGAGAGCAGATGCAGGCTCGTCAGGTACGCGCGCAGGTCCGCCGCGCTCGGTCGGGGCTGCGCTTCCTCGGTCTGCTCGGGATGTCGTAGCTGGCTCTCGTAGTAGGTAACCTTCCTGGTGTCCTGAAATACACGGTAGCGACATTCGGCCCCACTCGGCACGACCTCGATGACCGGCATGACAATCGCCGGATCGGATCGCAGCGCGACCAAGCTACCGACCTGGAACATCGTCTCAGGAGGTTCCGACGATCCGGATCCGCCACCCTGCGCTGTCTCCTCAACGGCTGGTTCGCCTGTCCCCTCGGCAGGCTCCGAAGAACCGGCAATCACGCCGCGGGCGGTCGCCATACTTGCAAGAGCATCCGTCTTCGCGGCCTCAACCGCTGCGACGGATTCCGGAGCAGCACCCAGCATATCGAGGAGACGGCCGAGGGTATCGGCATCACGATAGACTTCACTCGCCTCCATGGTCTGGGTCGATCGATGCGCCCACTTGTTACGTACCGTTTGCAGCTCCTTGACCCATGTGCGTCCTTCGCGAGGCAGACTGAGCACCTGAGAAAGCTCGCGCCAGTTCTGGTCAAGAACTCGCAGCAGGGCGGCAAAGTCCAGTTGCTCCAGCGTCGTGAGCTCGCGCTCCCGCACCATACGCTGTTGCTGGAAACTCAAGCGATCTTCAACGTGCTTCTTCCACCAATCCCCGCCGAGAGGGGGCAGATGTGCCGTAAGGAAGTCGGCAAGCTCTGCGGTGGCAGTCTGAATCAGACTATTCATGATGCGCTGACCCAAGCGAAATGATGCGGCGGTCATCCACGTGGATTCGCGATCGCTGAGGCATCCATTCCCGATCAGTCATCGGCATTTCCGTTCTCCGGCCCGTTTTCTCGATCACGCCGGCCCGATATCGGTTTGGGCGAAGTCCTTGCCCTTGAACAGCAGCGGCTCGCCCGTCGCATCGGCGAGCGCATAGGCCAAGCAGTCCCCAACGTTCAGCGCCGCAGGGTGATTGCCCTTGCCGAAACGACGCCAAGCCCGACGTGCGGCGCTGGCGTGTTCGGACGTGACAGGTACCAACTCAACCGCCGCTTTCTCCAGCAGCACATCAAGTTCATGTCCCGCCGTCACTCCACCCCGGCACCGGCGAAGACCACCAGTCTGACGTCCCGCAGCGCGGTTAGAAGCGGATCGGGGAACCGAATTTCCGAGATCTTCATAACACCGTCGAAAGCAAGCGGTTCATTTTAGCTCAGTCAGATTGACTGTTCAGGATCGCAGCCCACGAGTCGCGGGCATCCCTCCCAATCCGGTCGAGCTCCTCCTGGCGTCCATCGCGGAACATTTCGTCGCGTTTCAGCGTCGAAAGCAAGTAGACGCCGCGACAGATACGCACGATCTGCGCGGCGATTCCAGGTCCGAGCGTTGAGGAACCCGTGGTAGATTTGTCCTCGGCGAGGCTCATTGCGGCATGGCGCACAAGCTCGGCAGCCGTCATTCCACGCCCTTTGGCCGCTTGCTCGCTGCGAGACCATTCTGAATCCGAGAACCGGATCGAGTGCGGCGTGCGGAGATCGGCGTTCTTTTCGTCCAGATTCGGATCGATAGCGGCGTCTCTCAGATGGTTTCCCGTCATAATTCTGCTCCAGTGGGCTTCGGTTTTCGTCAGGAAACCGCCAGTTTCGCGCCGGACCGGGCGCGGATCGGCGAACTGAGTTTCCGCTATCGTGAATGTCGGGCGCGTTGGAATACGATGGCCGGTTTTCATGGCGTCCGGCAATACCACGCGGCCTCGCCGGGGCGCCGAGGCTTACGCGGCCCTCATTTTGAAGCATCTTCCAGGATCGTCGCCTGGGTCTCCCGGGCCAATTTTATCATCTCGTCGAGTTCGTCGCCGCGCCCTTCGCGGAGCATTTCATCGCGTTTGAGCGTCGCAACGATGTAGGTGCTTCGATAGATGCGCTCGATCAGCGCGACGATTCCTGGCGGCATCGCGGCGGAGTCCGCGACGTTCTTGTTCCGGGCGAGGTTCAGCGCGGCATCGCGGACGAACTCGGCGGCCGGGATTTTATGCTCCGCTGCCGCCGTCTTTACCTCATCCCAATCGGAATCCGAGAACCGGATCGCCCGTGGCGTACGCGTGTCGGTCTGTTTCTCGTCTGGAGTCGCGCCGGTTTCGGCGTCGGTTCGCTCGTTTTCGCTCATGTTTTGTCTCTCCGAGTCGCGGTCTTCGTTCGGGAATGCACAGGTTTCCCCAGGGAACGGAAGCGGTTCCGTCCTCGTTGGCGTCGATTCCCCGTATATCGGTGCAGCATACACGGCCGTCGCAGCCGCGACAGGGACGTATGCCGGTCGTATATCGGTCCGAAACAAAATACAGCAATATCAATGTCTTAGATCAGTATATCGGTACGGCATACGCTTGATCCAACAACACTTAGGCTGCTTTTGTCGGTATTTGCGCAGCAAACCGCATGACAAGCGCGCGCTGGTTTGCAACGGCACCAACGGTGCGTGGGGTGTGAGAGTAAAAGCGCCGACCGGCGTCCGACAGACCAAAATGTGAGGAACGAGTGAAGAGAGGATCTCCGCGGGCGCAGGACGCGCGGGGGAGCCGCCGCGGCGATTGAGCGGGCGGCCGTGCGGAGCACAGTGCATGGAGCGGTGCGGGACGGAGTCAGCAGTGGGGTCCGCACCGGTGCGGTGCGAAGTGCGGCGGGCGGTGCGGCAGCGGGCAACGCGGAAGAGGAACGGGCCGCGCCGCCGGGTGGCGACGCGACCCGCGAGGTCGTTCGGATCAGGCGGCGACGCACTGGACCGGGATACCGAGCTTGCGCGCCTTGTCGACCAGATTGTCGGTGATGCCGGAACCCGGGAACGCGATGACGCCCTTGGGGAGGAGATCGAGCAGTTCGTCATTGCGCCGGAAGGGCGCCGCGCGTCCGTGTGCGCCCCAGTTGGGCTTGCAGACGATCTGGTGGACACCGTTGCGGTCCGCCCACTTGGCCGCGACCTTCTCGACGCCCGGACCGCCGCCGTGGACCAGGACCACGTCGTCGTACTTGGCCTTGAGCTTCTCGAGGGTGCGGATGATGGCGCCTGCGTCGCCGGCGTGCTTGCCGCCTGCCACCGCGACGAGCGTTCCCTGGGGCAGGAGGGCCTTGTTCTCGCGGTCCCTGCGAGCACGCTGGAAGTCGCGGGCATCGATCATGGCCGAAGTGAGCTTGCCGGTCTGGGAGGTGTGGGACCCGCGCCGGGGCCGCCAGAGGTCTCCGGTCTCGACCCGGTAGGCCTCGGCCGCTGCATCGCGGAGTTGCTCGAAGGCGTCCCGCCGGTCCGTGAGGTTCTTGGTTCGGTCGGTGACGAGCTCGAGTTCTCGGGACCGGATCTCCGAGCCGTCCTGCTCGCGCTGGAGGTCGCGCATGTCGGGGAGGAGCCTGTCGGCCGCGCGGTCGAGGCGTTGGGTCTGGGCGTCGAGCATGTTGACGAATCCCCAGAGCAGGCTCTCGCGCTCGTCGGCGAGTTGCGTTCCGTCGGGCGCGACGCCGTGTGCCATGATGCGGAAGGCTTCCGTGACGGCGGAGAGGGCGTTCTCCGGGTCCCAGACCTCCCGGTTGTCGAATTCGTCGCGCTCCGGGGTTGCTCCGAAGAGAGCCGCCTGCTCGCAGACGGTGGCGGTGACGGACTGGTTCTGTTCTGAGATGTTGTCGATATCGTGCATGATGCTCTCCTTCCGGGTAGAGGGTTGAGAACCGTTACGGTTCGTTGTGCGGAGAGAGTCTCCGAACGTGATGGTTGAGTGGCCCACGCGCGCGCAGCAAAGTCACCGTGGCCGCAAGGCCTGGCGCGGCGAGGGGCGCGAGTGGTGCGGGCGCACAAGCGACCGCAGGGAGCGCGGAGCCTCGGTCGCGGTTCTTGCCGCGCCTAGGCGCGCAGCGCCGTAGCCTTGCGAGCCAGGGCCGGAACGAAGAGGAGGACCCCGCCGGAGGCGGGGTTGGCGCAGCGAGCACGTGTGGGACAATGGGCCATCACGTCGAGAGGGATATTGTTTGTCACTGTCCCGGACGCCCTGTGCGGTTCCGGGATTGAGACCCGGGTCTCGGGCGCCGGCCCGGCAAGCGTAGCGCGCAGCGAGCGCCAGCGAGCGGAGACGATAGGGATAGAAGCGGAAATCGAAGCGGAGCGGAGATTGCAGCGGAGAGCCCGGCCCGAAGGGATCGCCCGAAGGCGGCATGGCCCGTCACCGCAACGGACGCGTATCGACGAGTGGCTCCGCAACCTCGCAGGCGAGATTACCATCGTGATAGAGCCTCGACTCGTACGGGGCGATGCTCCTCAAGGTAACGGATTGCATTTCGGTTCTCCTTCCGTGTTGCCGATGCCCGGGGCCCTCTCTCTCCCTCCTCGCGGCGTTCGCCCCTCTCCCGCTTCACTCTCCCCTCCGTTCCGCCAGAACGGAGGCCGCCCATGCCGCGCGGCGCGGGCGAGGACCTGCCCATGGCAGGGCAGCGGCTTGCCGTGAAGGGCGGCGAGTTCGTCGAGCCCGACCTTGGCGGCGCGAATGCGGCGCCAGAGATCGGCGCGATAGCGCGCGATCACTTCATCGCGCGGTCCGTCCGGGCAGATGCGGAACCGGTTTCCCCATTGAGAGCGGCGGTCGATCCGCACGGTCCCGCCGTGCTCCGCCTTGCCGTCGAGCGCCGCCCGCAGGGCCGGCGCATGCCTGAGATTGACGATGTGCGCCATGCTCCCTTTCTCCTTTCGATCCGTTCACCCCTCCCCCGCTCTTCCCTCCCTCTCTCCGACCCGCTGCGGCGCGGGGAACAGGGCGGCGAGCCGAAGGGCCAGGGCCCGGGGTCCGAGAGTAACGAGGTCGTCGTTGAAGTCGCCGTATTCGGAGACGATGACGTGGGCGGCGACGCCCGCCCGCGCGCAGCGCCGGGCGAGGCGTTGGGCGGCCCGCTCCCCCTCGGAATCGTTGTCGCGGGCGATGACGAGCCGTTTGAGCCCGCCAGGTGGAGCGAAGGCGCCGAGGCTTCCGGCCGAGAGCGCGGCCGCCGAAATGACCCCGGGCGCCGCGGTGACGATCGACAGCACCGTCTCGATGCCTTCGCCGACGAGCAGCGAAGCGCCGTCGGCGGGCCTGCCGAAGCACACGGCGCGTCCGTGGATGCGGCCGAGCGCCTTGCGCGGGGCCGCGACGTCCGCCTTGGCGGGCAAGCGCGAATCGAGCCAGGTGCGCTGCACGCCGTGGATGGCGCCGTCGTCGCCGGTCACGGCGGCGACCAGCGCCGGAAATCGGCGCAGGGAAGAGCCTTCGCGATAGCGAAGCTCGGGATGGAAGCGCAATGCCGGGAACCGGCAGCGCGCGAGTCCGCGGGCGTGGAGGTAGGCCTCGGCATGGGTGCCGTCGATGGCGCGGCAACGCCGCCAGAGGCGGCGGGCCGCTTCTGTTGCGTCGTAGCCCTCGCCCGACGCCGGCGGAGCCGGCAGGGCGAGGAAGGCGCGGGCCTCGGCGAGCGCCGCGCGCAGCGTCGGCGCGCCCGAGCGATGCCGGACGAGATCGAGCAGGTCGCCGTGCTCTCCGGTGGCCGCGTCGGTCCACTTCCCGGGGACGCCGGGACCGTGCAGGCGGACGAAGAGCGAGCGGCCGCGAGCGCCTTCGAGATCGCCGGCGACCCAGTACCGGCCCTGCTTGCGGCCCTGGGGCAGGTAACGCCGGCAGACGGCCTCGGCGCACGCGCCGAGCGCGGCGGCGATGTCGGCGGCGGGAGATGCGGAACGGGACGATGGGGGCGGCATGACGGGCCTCCTCTGGATGGACGGGGAAGGCCCGATACCGGCCGGCCTCCGCCTCCGGCCGGCGCCGGAGGACGAAGCGCCGCGCGTAGCGCTGGCGCGAGGCCCGAACGGGCGCTGTCTCGGAACGGGCAGCAAGAAAAAGGGCCGACGCGCGAAGCGCCGGCCCAGGTAGAGGGAGGAAACGGAATGGCCGATCAGAACGGGATCTCGTCCACCGCCGCATCGGCAGACGGCGTCTCCGCCTCCGACACCGGCGCGCCGTTGCCGTTGGGCTTGTCGAGGAACTGCACGCGCCCGCCCGGAACCAGCAGGATCTCGGTCGAGAACCGGTCGGAGTCCTCGTCGTCCTTCTTCCAGCGACGGGTCTGCAGCTTGCCCGCCACATAGACCAGCCGGCCCTTCGTCGCGTGCTTCTCGAACATGTCGACCAGCCCGGGCTGGAAGGTCACCACCCGGTGCCACTCGGTCTTGTCGACCCGGTCTCCGGTCTGCTTGTCGATGTAGCCCTCGTCGGTGGCGATCGACAGGTTGGCCACGCGTCCGCCGCTGGTGAGGTGGTTGACGGTGACGTCGGCCCCGAGGCGGCCGATCAGTTCAGCGCGATTGAGTCCGAAGGCCATGATTATTCTCCTTCTGCGTGAGGGTGTGGAAGACAACGGGTGATGGAAGGGGGGAGAGCCTCTCTCTCCGGCCCCTTGGTTCACCCCCTAGAAAAGCTCCTCTCCTTCGCCGGTGTCGGCATGGACCGCTTCGGTGAGGATCCTGCGGATGGTGTAAGAGTCGAGGCCGATCTCGGCGAGCAGTTCGTCACCTGTGGGGAGTTCGAGGTCGAGGTCCTGGTCGATCATGGGCTTGTCTCCTGTTCCGGGATTGCAGTTCCCGGCATCGGGACCGGGAGACCGTCTCCCTCTTCCCTGCCGGGCGTTTGCCCGGCCCTTGCTTCCCGCTGACTCGAAGGACGGTGACGGGACCCGGGGCGAGCTCAGAGGGCGCGACGGACGCCGGCAGCCGCTCGCCGACCTTGCGCGGTCTTCGCCCTCGCCCGGCTGTCGTCGAACACGGACCCGCTCGGGCTTGCGTGCGGTGCGAGTTTCGAGTCGGATAAGGCGCATGGACGACCAGGGCCTCATCAAGCGGCGCGGGTTCTGGCTGCTGACGCTCCTGTGGCTGCCCGCTGGAGTGGTCACGACGGCGGCGGTGCGCTTCGCGCCGGAGGCGGGGCCGGAGGTGGAGCCCCGAATGTGGCTGTCGATGCTGCTGATGTCGACGGCGTCGCTGATGGCGGGACTGCTTGGCCCAATCGTCATCGCCGACTACGCGATGGTCTTGAGCCTTCCGGTGTGGATCGCGTGGTGGTGGCTCGCGCGGCGGGGTTGAGGCCGGATGACGTCAGGCCGGCTGCGCAGCAATGCAGTCGGCTCACTGCACGGTCTTGCTATCCGGTGCGCCGTTCTCGGCGCGCATGGACCGTGCGGCCAGGGTGGTGGGAATGTAGCCGCTCATGTCGTGGATAACGATTCTGATCTGCTGTAGATCGTTGTCGAGGTCGTAGGCCGGGGAGAAGGCGTAGTAGGGGTTCTTCGGCAGGGTGTGCGCGGTCATGTGCGGGCCTCCCTTGAGGGGTCGACGGTGCGCCGGGGGGCGCGGGTGATGGTCCCCCCGCTGGCGGGCGGCAGGTCGGCAGTACGTACCCCCGGCGAGCCGGCGCATAGAGGTCACTGCCCCGTAAAAGACGCCATCGGTGACGTATCCGAAATAATCTCCACCTGTTGGTGGGACAGCCGCGCGAAGGCCAGACACATGGCCACCTCCTCCCAGCTGTCCCAGATCCCGTGGTCCTCGCCCGTGGCGACCTCGATCACGGTGTAGCGAGGCGGAAGGATCGGAAGGCCCCGATGCCAGCCCGACCGCACCCAGGACCGGTGCGCGCACGGCACGCACCGCGCCGCTCCCTGAGAGGGTTCGCCACAGTCCGTGCAACGCCACCTCGCACGCCTATGGGCGTAGCGCCTTCGGCTGGCCGCGTTCTTCCGTGGATGGCGCCCGGCCTCGAGAGCCGCGCAGGGACCGCAGCGCGAGGCGTGGTCAAGGATATGTCTTCCGCACCTGCCGCACCGTCCCTCGGCCCTGCGGGCGGCATACTGCTCTTGTTCGGCCGCTTGCCGGGCGTCACGGCAAGCCCGGCAGGTCGCCCCGCCCGGGACGGGAGGACGGTTCCCGCATCGCGTGCACAGGCCGGCGGCCCGGCATGCCCGGAGGCGCTTCCTGCTTCTCTCCCGCCCGAGCCTGCGGCAGTCCTTGGGATCCCGGCCTCCGTAGAGCCTGCCGGCGGCCTTGCCCTTGGCGTACCGGGCGCGCTCGGCCTTGCGCCGCTTCTCGCCGCAGGAGCGGCACAGACTACAGTCGGGAGGAAGGGGCTCTCTTCCGCATTTGGGGCACAGGCCTTGGGCGAGGCGCTCTTTGGTGAGCCGGCGGTAGCGTTCCCGGTCATGCTCGCGGGCCTTGTCGGGGTTCTTGTAGGACACCTGTGGACGCCTCCCATCGGGGCTGGAATCGGGACGACGGACGCCCGGCCGGCGCCGGGCCGGCAGGACGTCCTGACAGAGAACGTCAATCAGTGCTTCTGCTTGCGGTCGCAGAACAATCCCGTTGCCATCCAGCCCATATGTTGCATCGATGACAATTCCTTCTGTCCAGCAGGAGGTTGAGTAGAATTCATGCAACATAATTTTTCGGCGCCTGTGCACGTAATCGTGCCTCCACCAACAGGGAGACGCGACTATGTCCAAAGAACTGTTCACACAACCGGACACCATCAAGGCATACCAGGCGGAAACGCTCGCTCGGGGGTGGTGGCGATATCTTCAGCATCGCACGGAATGCAGTACCAGACCGCTTGCGTTGCAAAGATTGCCCGGACCCGATTGCGGTCGGGACGGGGCCCGATCCGGCCATGGAAGGAAAACAAGGGGCTGATGGCTTTCCTGAAATCCCTATGATTGCAAAAGGTTATGTTGCGGCGATCCGGACTTCTTCCATAGCAGTCAGAAGAATCTGTCATCGCTGCAACATATTCCGCCAGATAACATTACAGCCCCAGTACTGGACCCCGGAGTTCCGGAGGTTGATTCCGGTTGCAATGATGATTTCGTCCCGCACGGGCCGCATCTTCCGGACCGCTTGCCGGGACGCGACCGTCCCCGGCGCCTTGCGCCGGCCCTTGGTCCTTGGTCCCCCGGTGCGCAGGGGCCGGATGTCGCCGTCAGCCATTGACTGGAAGCGCTCGACCACGTAGCGGTCGTCATCGAGACCTTGGCCGAACAGGTGGGTGAGGAAGGTGCTTGCGTTGCCGGGATGGGTCTGGACCGTGCGCATGATTCCGTCTCCTTACGGGCCGGTGGTTGAGAGAGGCGGAGATGTCCTCCCCGGGACATCCGTCCGCCGCCCCGCTCACGGCCCGGCTCGGCCTCTTCGCGGCGCAGAGCGCGTCGGGAAATTGCGACGGAGAGTTGTCGTTGCGGTGAATGTGTCGGTGGGTGGGAATTCGACCCCCTCGGCCACCACCGGGCTGCCCGTGGTTCGGACGGGGGGTATCCTAATCTACCAATCTTGGGGAAGTCTTACGTCCACGGGCTGTCGCCCACCTCAGGGCGGGGGCAAAAACCACCATCATTCCAAGAGCCCTTCCTGGGGTCTGCAATCTCTATTTGGAATTCGAGCGGCAGGGCATTGTTGAGAATAGTAATAGTGTCCCATACGACGCGAAAGATTTCCACAGCATTCGGATCGTTCCGATGCAAAAGCTCACTTAATCGGTGATCGACCTAATCTTTAAGAAGTTTAACTCGAAACTGGTAGAATAGGAATTGTGCACATCGCTTGAAACCGTAATAGATGGGAGACACAGGCGGGGAACAAAACGTAAACTTGGGTCTCGACGATGTGATGTTCAACTTCTCGCACTTGCGGTCATCGCAGTCCGAGTGACACGGTGATTCCGGGCTAGGCCGACCACCCAAAAGGCCCATTGTCTTCTACCACAGCGTTTCCTAATCAGGCGGCGAGTTGGGAGAAACCTCGCCGGGTGGTCGTCAAGGTCGAGTGGCGCCAGGGGCAATGTCACGAACCTGACCGTTGGCCCTGAGGGCGTGGTCCACTTCTACAATCATCGAGGCACGGCGGAGCAGTGGATCAAGGAGGGCAAGCACGCGTTGAACTGGACGCGGCTGTCCTGCCACGGCTTTGAAGAAAACCAGGTTCGCTTGCAACTGTTTGCCTTGGTGTACAACCTGGCCAACTTCCTGCGGCGGCTGGCATTGCCGAGAGCGGTGAAGCACTGGTCGCTGACGACACTTCGGGAGAAGCTGATCAAGATTGGGGCCAAGGTGGTTGCCCACGCCCGGTACACCACCTTCCAGTTGGCTGAGGTGGCGGTGTCGCGGCAACTGTTCAGGGCAATTCTTGAGCGAATCCGACGGTTGTGGTTGCCGCCTCCGGTTCCGGACACTGGATAACGGAGCCGCTAGCCAGGAAGCTAAGTGACGTGGTGGAGACGGGGGATCAGTCTGTGCTGACTCGTAGTCGGGGCGCGTTAAGGGCAAGAATTCCACGGAGTTTTGACCCGTGATGGCCCTCAGGCATACAAACGAACTGAAGATCCCTGAAAAAGTCTTGACATTGTGCATCTGGGAAATCCCAAACATAGCCTCCGATAATTGATATCACGAGTCATGCCGGTTATACCATCGAGGGCACAAACTTCAGCTTCCCAAAACGTTTCAAGGAGCAGATTATGAAAAAAGACTTACTTAGGCTTTGCAACAAATGCGATACCTATGCGATCGCCCCAAAGGTCGTTATCGAAGAAGCATACATTCCCTATATTCCTCGGAATTGGAATCAAATCCTTATGCTTGCACAAAATCAGAACCTATCGGCATCCAACGAGGAATATGTCGAAAAGCTACGGAAACTTGATTCAAATGACAGGATGAGACGTCTTGGTCTATTCGGAAATGAAATAGGCGTGTATCCGTGGGATGATGGCTCACTTAAATTGGCTATTGAAGCAGCGTTTGGAGTAGAGGCAAAAGAAACGGCTGTTTCTAACGCCGTTCTATGGTCTCAGCGAGATCCGGACAACCCTAACAAAGACGCCCATCCGGATAGCGATCTGCAACGTTTATCGTCAGATCTATGGTGTGAAATGCTTAGTATACTCAATCCAAAGTTGGTGATCTGTAGCGGTAAGATTGCATACAAAGTAATCGAGAAAACACGCAGAAATGAAAAGGATATCAAGAGGTTGCGGTTACCTTCACGAAGGGCAATGAATCTCGTATCAGGCATGTTTGACGAAGACGACTTACTCAGGCGTTATCCAGAGGTAAAGAAGGTACTGGATATCCATCCAAAATGGGGACAATCGTCTAGAAGGAATAAGGTATTCTTTGCATGTCACGCCGTAAGTTTGTTTGCATGCTAAAAATATGAGAAATCGTTCCTCGTGACACGTTCCCGTTGTCGATCCAAAAAGTTAGTCTGGCAGATAGGAAGAACAGGAAGCACTTAACCCGTAAGGACCGGCAAGCTGCGCCACTGTGGGGCACGCCGGGTGTCCCGCCTCGTGAGTCCGTCTGCCTGGCCGGGCGCGGGATCAAACCCGCATTTCCCATATGGATCATAAGTTTTGTCGGACCGAATGCCGTTTTCTCGTGTAAGATCAAGGTGTTGGCCTCCCCCTGCCATCATCTTGCGAGGGGACCCAATGGGTGAAGCGAAGAAGGGGGCTTTGAAGATCCGTTTTGACCGTCGGCTGAGGCTTGAGTTTCACGGAACCAGAATCACTTCGGATGCGGGATTGCTGGCCTGCCGGGAGCTGGATGATGCGCTGGGTTTGACGGTGAGAGCGCCAGTGCAATTGCAAGAGATCCGTCATGGCCGGAACATCCAGCATGAGTTGGCGCCGCTATTGCGCCAGTCGGTCTATAGCCGCTTGGCAGGGTATGAAGACACCAACGATGCCGAGCGGTTGGCCCAGGACCCCGCGATGCAAGCCGTGGTCGGCCGCCGAGCGCTTGAGAAGCAGGCGGCGGGCGCCAACACCCTGAGCCGGTTCGAGACCGAGGTTCTCACCAGGGAGGAGAATCTCAAGGGGTTGAGCGAGCTGAACCGGGAGTGGGTGGACCGGGCCATGGCACACTCACCCCATCAGCGAATCATCCTGGACATGGACAGCTCGGAAAGCCCCGTCCATGGGGAGCAGGAAGGTACGGCCTACAACGGCCACTTTCGTTGCACCTGTTATCACCCTCTTTTTTGCTTTAACCAGTTCGGGGACTGTGAAGGGGCGATGTTGCGCCCCGGCAACGTGCACAGCGCCGATGGCTGGCGCGAGTTGCTTTCGCCCATCGCGGCCCGGTATGAGCGGGCGGGTGTTCGCCGTTACTTCCGAGCCGATGCCGCCTTTGCGCGCCCGGAGGTCTATGAGTGCCTGGAAGCGCACAGCTTCCTTTACGCCATCCGCCTTCCCGCCAACGACGTGGTGCAGCGAGAGATCGACTTCCTCCTCACCCGCCCGGTCGGTCGCCCGCCCAAGAGACCCATCATCTTCTATTACGACTTCCGGTATCAGGCTGGAAGCTGGGACCGTTCCCGGCGGGTCGTGGCGAAGGTGGAATGGCACTCAGGCGAACTCTTCCCTCGCGTCGGATTCATTGTCACGAACCTGACGGCTCGACCCGAGGGGGTCGTGCACTTCTACAACCAGCGAGGCACAGCCGAGCAATGGATCAAGGAAGGCAAGTACGCCCTGAACTGGACACGCCTTTCCTGTCACCGGTTCGTGTGCAACCAGGTGCGGCTCCTTCTCTTCGTCCTGGCGTACAACCTGGGCAATTTCCTGCGCAGGCTAGCCTTGCCCAGGGGGCTCAAGCACTGGTCGCTCCGAAGCCTCCAGGTCAAGCTCATCAAAATGGGCGGGAGGATTGTGCGGCACGCCCGGCAGATCATCTTTCAATTGGCCGAAGTAGCGGTATCCAGGGAAGAGTTCGCCATCATCCTGGACCGAATCAACCGATTACGGCCGGTGCCGGTCTAACCTTGTGCAGAGGGTTCCCGGCAGCATGAGGTGATTGGTTAACGGGTTGAACCGCGAACAAAGGGGACCGAAGGGCGAGGGTCCGCCTTTTGGGGCAGTCGATGGCCGTCAACACCTTGTTGCGGAGGGTTGGAAGGCTCTTGACAAACCCATCGGAAGGGGGTCAACTGGTTTTCATCGGGAAAGGGGACCGGAAACCACCCAAGCAAGTTGATATGGGAAATTCCGGTCAAATCCTGATCCAACCGCGCGGACGGGCAGGCACCACTTGGCCGATACACACAGGGAACGGATCATCTGAACAGCGCCGCCGCTGGCCGCTCGCGTCTCCCCATTGCGTTGTTCCCCGCACTTCCTGGTCATGACGCTCGGAAAATACGTAGCGGACATTGCCGCCCAGGCAGGAGCATCCTTAACCCCGGAGTGGTCGCGCCTATAGAACCATCCTGTCCTTTGAAATGCGCTCGAGACTATCTGAACCACGCCTCGTTAACCGCCAGTAGACATCCGTCCCTTTGAGCGACGAGTTCGTTCCATGAACCAAGACCACACCTGTCAAATCTTTCGACCGGAAGTTTCCTGACGTTCAACGGTTATTGACCATTGTCGATAGACACCGTACAATCACGCAAGTGATCAAGACGTTCCGGCATCGCGGCCTGAAAGAGCTCTACGAGCGTGGACACTCTGCGAAAGTGGCGCAGGACCACGCTGAGAAACTCTTGCGCATTCTGACCGCTTTGGACCGGAGCGAGGGCCCTGAAGGGATGGACCTTCCAGGTTTTCGCCTCCATGCTCTCAAGGGCCGCATGAAGGGTCGCTACGCGGTTTCCGTCTCGGCCAACTGGCGAGTGACGTTTCGGTTCGAGGAGGGACACGCTGTGGATGCCGACTATATCGATTACCATTAGGAGGTCGTGAGATGGCCATGAAAAACCCCGTGCATCCCGGCGCCATCGTGCGCGAAGACTGCCTGAAACCCTTGGGTTTGTCGATTTCGGAGGCCGCGAAACGGCTCGGCGTCGGGCGTCAGACACTTTCCAATCTGGTCAACGAAAAAGCGTCCGTTTCGATCGAGATGGCCTACCGGCTATCGAAGGCGTTCGGCTCAACCCCCGAGACGTGGCTCAGCATGCAGTTGGCCTTCGACCTTGCCCGCTCGCGTGATTTGGAACAGAAGATCAAAGTCGAACGAATCGTCGCCGCATAGACTTCCGTCAACCGCCGCGGACCTCGGGTATGGGTTTTCGCTCCACAATCTGCGGGATTCGTCCGCTACGGCGGTTTTCCCGAATAACTATCGACAATCGGCGTCAGGCCATCGCCTGTCTATGGTCGAAGCGCCGTGTTGGCATAGTGTTGACTCCGTGGAAACGCTGTATCCGCTGTCCGAGGCAATATCTTTAAAACACATTCAATATGAGCATGTTACAGGACAGTGAGCGGTGTAGGGTTGGGCCACATGCGGAAACCGAATGCCATGACGGTTCTCCTTCTGCGTGTGGGTGTGGAAGACAACGGGTGACGGAAAAGGGGGGAGAGCCTCTCTCTCCGGCCCCTTCGGTTCACCCTATGAAAGCGCCTCTCCTTCGCCGGTGTCGGCATGGACCGCTTCGGTGAGGATCCTGCGGATGGTGTGGGAATCGAGGCCGATCTCGGCGAGCAGTTCGTCACCTGTGGGGAGTTCGAGGTCGAGGTCACGGTCGAGCATGGGCTGGCCTCCTGTTCCGGGATTGCAGTTCCCGGCATCGGGACCGGGAGACCGTCTCCCTCTTCCCTGCCGGGCGTTTGCCCGGCCCTTGCTTCCCTCTGACTCGAAGGACGGTGACGGGACCCGGGGCGAGCTCAGAGGGCGCGACGGACGCCGGCAGCCGCTCGCCGACCTTGCGCGGTCTTCGCCCTCGCCCGGCTGTCGTCGAACACGGACCCGCTCGGGCTTGCGCGCGGTGCGAGTTTCGAGTCGGATAAGGCGCATGGACGACCAGGGATTCATCAAGCGGCGCGGCTTCTGGCTGCTGGCGCTCCTGTGGCTGCCCGCCGGAGTGGTCACGACGGCGGCGGTGCGCTTCGCGCCGGAGGCGGAGCCGGAGGTGGAGCCCCGAATGTGGCTATCGATGCTGCTGATGTCGACGGCGTCGCTGATGGCGGGACTGCTTGGCCCAATCGTCATCGCCGACTACGCGATGGTCTTGAGCCTTCCGGTGTGGATCGCGTGGTGGTGGCTCGCGCGGCGGGGTTGAGGCCGGATGACGTCAGGCCGGCTGCGCAGCAATGCAGTCGGCTCACTGCACGGTCTTGCTATCCGGTGTGCCGTTCTCGGCGCGCATGGACCGTGCGGCCAGGGTGGTGGGAATGTAGCCGCTCATGTCGTGGATAACGATTCTGATCTGCTGTAGATCGTTGTCGAGGTCGTAGGCCGGGGAGAAGGCGTAGTAGGGGTTCTTCGGCAGGGTGTGCGCGGTCATGTGCGGGCCTCCCTTGAGGGGTCGACGGTGCGCCGGGGGGCGCGGGTGATGGTCCCCCCGCTGGCGGGCGGCAGGTCGGCAGTACGTACCCCCGGCGAGCCGGCGCATAGAGGTCACTGCCCCGTAAAAGACGCCATCGGTGACGTATCCGAAATAATCTCCACCTGTTGGTGGGACAGCCGCGCGAAGGCCAGACACATGGCCACCTCCTCCCAGCTGTCCCAGATCCCGTGGTCCTCGCCCGTGGCGACCTCGATCACGGTGTAGCGAGGCGGAAGGATCGGAAGGCCCCGATGCCAGCCCGACCGCACCCAGGACCGGTGCGCGCACGGCACGCACCGCGCCGCTCCCTGAGAGGGTTCGCCACAGTCCGTGCAACGCCACCTCGCACGCCTATGGGCGTAGCGCCTTCGGCTGGCCGCGTTCTTCCGTGGATGGCGCCCGGCCTCGAGAGCCGCGCAGGGACCGCAGCGCGAGGCGCGGTCAAGGGCATGTCTTCCGCACCTGCCGCACCGTCCCTCGGCCCTGCGGGCGGCATACTGCTCTTGTTCGGCCGCTTGCCGGGCGTCACGGCAAGCCCGGCAGGTCGCCCCGCCCGGGACGGGAGGACGGTTCCCGCATCGCGTGCACAGGCCGGCGGCCCGGCATGCCCGGAGGCGCTTCCTGCTTCTCTCCCGCCCGAGCCTGCGGCAGTCCTTGGGATCCCGGCCTCCGTAGAGCCTGCCGGCGGCCTTGCCCTTGGCGTACCGGGCGCGCTCGGCCTTGCGCCGCTTCTCGCCGCAGGAGCGGCACAGACTACAGTCGGGAGGAAGGGGCTCTCTTCCGCATTTGGGGCACAGGCCTTGGGCGAGGCGCTCTTTGGTGAGCCGGCGGTAGCGTTCCCGGTCATGCTCGCGGGCCTTGTCGGGGTTCTTGTAGGACACCTGTGGACGCCTCCCATCGGGGCTGGAATCGGGACGACGGACGCCCGGCCGGCGCCGGGCCGGCAGGACGTCCTGACAGAGAACGTCAATCAGTGCTTCTGCTTGCGGTCGCAGAACAATCCCGTTGCCATCCAGCCCATATGTTGCATCGATGAAAATTCCTTCTGTCCAGCAGGAGGTTGAGTAGAATTCATGCAACATAATTTTTCGGCACCTGTGCACGTAATCGTGCCTCCACCAACAGGGAGACGCGACTATGTCCAAAGAACTGTTCACACAACCGGACACCATCAAGGCATACCAGGCGGCACCGCTCGCTCGGGGGTGGCGATATCTTCACCATCGCACGGAATGCAGTACCAGACCGCTTGCGTTGTAAAGATTGCCGGGACCCGATTGCGCTCGGTTCGCCTTCCTGAAATCCCTATGATTGCAAAAGGTTATGTTGCGGCGATCCGGACTTCTTCCATAGCAGTCAGAAGAATCTGTCATCGCTGCAACATATTCCGCCAGATAACATTACAGCCCCAGTACTGGACCCCGGAGTTCCGGAGGTTGATTCCGGTTGCAATGATGATCTCGTCCCGCACGGGCCGCATCTTCCGGACCGCCTGCCGGGACGCGACCGTCCCCGGCGCCTTGCGCCGGCCCTTGGTCCTTGGTCCCCCGGTGCGCAGGGGCCGGATGTCGCCGTCAGCCATTGACTGGAAGCGCTCGACCACGTAGCGGTCGTCATCGAGACCTTGGCCGAACAGGTGGGTGAGGAAGGTGCTTGCGTTGCCGGGATGGGTCTGGACCGTGCGCATGATTCCGTCTCCTTACGGGCCGGTGGTTGAGAGAGGCGGAGATGTCCTCCCCGGGACATCCGTCCGCCGCCCCGCTCACGGCCCGGCTCGGCCTCTTCGCGGCGCAGAGCGCGTCGGAAAATTGCGGCGGTGAGTTGTCGTTGCGGTGAATGTTTCGGTGGGTGGGAATTCGACCCCCTCGGCCACCGCGGGCTGCCCGTGGTTCGGACGGGGGTATCCTAAATCTACCGATTCTGGGGAAAACTCACGTCCACGGGCTGTCGCCCACCTCAGGGCGGGGGCGACAACCATAACCTTTCCATCAAAACGGGATAACTCAAGTACATGAACCCCTTGGTCATCGGGAGAGAACAGATGTCGACCACCCAGACTTAGTTGGGGCGCTGAACGGTGAGATCCCTAAGCCGGTAAGGGTCCAGCTCTGGGTACGATGTCACCGTCTTCGGGCGATCACCGGAAAGCGATGTCGCCTGTCCGGCATGCGTCAAGGGACGGCTTGAGCGACGCGAGAATGCCCGGGATGGGAGCGCCTTCTACGGCTGATCGAACTGGCCCAATTGCGGGCACAGGCAATCCTCCTGCCCTGCTTGTGCGGGACGGGATTGCCCGTCAAGGCGAAGGGCGTGTTCCGTTGCTGCGACTGCGGTCGGCCATGGAGGGATGCCCGGACTGCGACGGCTGGCTGCAACGCAGGAGCGGCAAGTACGGCCCCTTCCTAGGATGCACGAATTGGCCCGATTGCAGATACACCCGAGACGTTCGGCAGTAACGGCCACGGAACTAGACTCCCGCCGGAGGTTCCGGTCTCGGCGGTGAACGAATAGGACCCGCATTTCCCATTTGGATCATAAGATTCGACAGACCGAAAGGCGCTTTCTCTTGTAAAATCAGCGTATTGGCTTCCCCCTGCCACGTTCTCGCGGGGGAACCCTATGGGTGAAGCGAAAAAGACGGCATTGAGGGTCCATTGTAACCGCGGGCTGAGGCTTGCCTTTCACGGAGCCAGAATCACTTCAGATGCAGGATTGCTGGCCTGCCGGGAGTTGGATGATGCGCTGGGTTTGACGGTGAGAGCGCCAGCCCACTTGCAAGAGATCCGTCATGACCGGAACGTCCAGCATGAGTTGGTGCCGCTATTGCGCCAGTCAGTCTATAGTCGCCTGGCCGGGTACGAGGACACCAACGATGCCGAGCGATTGGCGAGAGACCCTGCCAGGCAAGCCGTAGTTGGCCGGCGGGCACTTGAGAAGCAGGCGGCCAGTACCAACACATGGAGCCGGTTCGAGACTGAAGTTCTCTGCAGCGAGGAGAACCTGAGCAGGCTGAGGCAACTGAACGCGGAATGGGTAGAGCGGGCCATGAGCCGCACGCCGCATCAGCGGGTCATCCTGGACATGGATAGCTCGGAAAGCCGGGTGCACGGACAGCAGGAAGGGACTGCCTATAACGGTCACTTCGGTTCCCTCTGCTACCATCCCTTATTCTGCTTCAACCCGTTTGGGGACTGCGAGGGGGCGATGTTGCGTCCGGGCAACGTTCACAGCGCCGATGGGTGGCGAAAGTTGTTGGAGCCCATCACGGCCCGCTTGTCAAGGGCGGAGTAAAAGTGTACCGGCGTGGCGGCAAGTGTCCCACCTGGTGTGTGAAGAAGGGGGCCCATGGGCCCCCTTCCTGGGTTGTGGCCTCACTCCATTGGGACGGAGTCTTGAGGCTTTGCTTGTTTGTTTGAGCGCCGTTTCCTACTTTGCCTGAGCCGATAGCTTTCGCCGTTCATCTCCAGGATGTGGACGTGATGCGTCAGGCGGTCGAGCAGGGCGCCGGTCAGCCGCTCGGAGCCGAAGATCTCGGTCCACTCGTCGAACGGCAGGTTGCTCGTCCCCAGGATAGAGCCGCGCTCATAGCGCTGGCTGAAGACCTCGAACAGCAGTTCGGCGCCGGTCTTGGACAGGGGCACGAAGCCCAGTTCATCGATGATCAGAAGCTTGTAGGCGGCCCGTTGCTTCTGAAGGCGCAGCAGACGCCTTTCGTCACGCGCTTCGAGCAACCCGTTGACCAGCGCGGCGGCGGTTGTGAAGCCGACGGACAACCCCTTCTGACACGCCGTAAGCCCGAGACCCAGAGCGATGTGGGTCTTGCCTGTGCCGCTGTTGCCCAGGGCAATCACGTTCTCGCGCCGTTCGATGTACTCACACCTCGCCAGTTCCACAACCAGCGTCTTGTTGAGGGAGGGCAGAGCCAGGAAGTCGAAGCGCTCCAGGCTCTTGACCGCCGGGAAGCGCGCCGCCTTGATTCGCCGCTCCACCATCCGGCGCTCCCGGTCAATCAGCTCCAGCTCGGACAGGCGCATCAAAAAACGCACGGGGTCGACCCCCTCGGTGGCGCACTGCCGGGCGACCTTGTCGTATTCCCTCCCGAAGGTGGGCAGCTTGAGCGCCTTGAGGTGATGGGCCAGGAGCACCTGGGGAGTCTCCTTCACGGCCGCACCCCCGTGAGCAGGTCCAGGTAGGCCCGGGCGGAGGTTGTCCCAACCCGGGCGCGCGGCAGATAGGGATAGAGCTCCAGGTTCAGCCGGGCAGGCCTGCGCTCGATGCGGCACAGCATCAGGTGTTTGACCGCATCGAAGCCGATGGTTCCCAGCCGCAGGGCATCCCGGACCCCGGCGTCAACTTCCTCCAACCCGAACGTCTCGAGCAGCCGCAGGACCTGGACGTACTCCCGCTTGCCGGCCTTGCCCATGCGCGCTTCAAGCAGCCTGCGCAGCGTGCCGAATGCCTCGGGCAACTCCCACCCGGCCAGGGGCGTCGCCTGATCCAGTGCACCGATCTTCTTCTCAATCAGCGCCAGGTAATGCAGCGGGTTGAAGACCAGGTCCTCCCACTCGTAGGAGCGCCGGTGACGGGCAATCTCCTCCGTCCCGCAGGTGATGACCACCTCGTGCACGTAGCCCCGAACCAGCACCTCACGGTGGCCGTAAGCCACGGGAACCGAGTAGTCGTTGCCCCGGTAGCGCACCAAAGACAGAGAGCTCACCCGCGTACCGCTCTTCTCACAGGCGTCGTACGGCACCGGCGGCAACGGCAAAAGGACCTGCCGGTCCCGCTCAAAGCGCTCGCCGATGCTCTCTCTGTGCCCACGCAGGCGGGCTCCCCACCGCTTCCGGCACTGCTCCTCCAGGTGGGCATTGAGGGCCTCGAAGCTCTCAAAGCGCGGGATGGGAACGAAAAAGTTCCGCCGGACATAGCCCACTAGGTTCTCGACCTTCCCCTTGTCATTCGGCTTGCCCAGACGGCCAAAACGTTCTTTGAACAGGTAGTGGGACTGCAACTCACTAAAGGCCCGGGTGCGCTGACGCTTCCCAGCGCCCAGGATGCGCGCCACCGCAAGCTTGGTGTTGTCGTAGAGAATGCTGTGGGAGACACCGCCGATGAAGGCGAAGGCCGCGTTATGACCGTCGCAGAAGGATTCGGTCCTCTCCGCAGGATAGGCCTTCACGAAACCCATGTCGCTGTGGGGCAAATCGAAGGTGAAAAACGATACCTTCCCCTCCACCCCGGCAATCTCCGCCAGGGCCTCGCCAAAATCCGCCTGGCCATGGCCGGGTGGGTGGACCAGGGGAACGAACATCTCCTGGGACCGCAACCGCCGCTCCCGCACGTAGTCCTTCACGATGCTGTAACCGCCCGTGAAACCGTGCTCATCGCGCAGCCTCTCGAAGATCCGCTTGGCTGTGTGACGCTGTCTCCTCACACACTTCCGGTCCCCCTCCACGATGTGGTCGATCACACCCGTAAACGGATCCAGCTTCGGCCTCGCCCGGGGATGACTCCGCTGATACCCGGGCGGTATCGAAAACCGCAGCATCTTGCGCACCGTGTCCCGGTGCAAACCAAACGCCCGCGCCGCTTCACGGATGCTCATCCCTTCTACGTGGCAGGCGTGCCGAACCCGTGCGTACAGTTCCACTGAGTACATCCTCCAGCCTCCCTTCAGGTCGTATCCTGCACAACCTGAAGGAAGACCAAAGAGCGGTCCATCTTTAGACCGCCGCGGCCAGAATGTCCGACCGCCTCAGTGGGACAGTTTTACACCGCCGTTTACAGCGGCACCAGACCACGGCGGGTTACGCCCACCTCGCTGACGGGCATCTTGTCGAAGCGGCGGAAAAGGTGGGAAGCATCATTGCGGAGGCGATGACCGAGAATCGACTTCGCCTATTGACATCGGACTGGCTGTAGCCTCAAATTTACCAACTTGAGGCCATCTTTTTCTTACGCCCTGTGCGTGCGTATAGGTCGTCCTGATCGCCTCCCCGTTTACTCCAAAAGCGCCTCTCCATAGCGCAAGACAAACGCTGCCAGATCCGCCCCGATCAGCAAGGATACGGGTTTCTTGATTTCTTCCTGCAGTTTCTCCAGCGCGCGTTCAAAGTCCTCATCGGCACGTTTCGCAGTCGAAACTATCAATCCCATATCCGCGTCGCTATGGTGCTCGAATGCTCGCCTTATATCTTTAACTGCCTTCGTTTTCACGAGCTCGTTCCAAAAGGACTTGACTTGCACCACCAACGTCCTCGCTTCCACCAGACCAGGTATCGTTCTGTATTCCATTTCCACCACAAGATCGGCCCCGTGATCCGCTCTTCCTTGCTGCCGCCTCACTTCCCTCACGCCCGGCACGTTTCGGAACACTCGCTCCATCAGTGCTTCGAGATCCTTACCGGGGTGCGTGTGCTGAATTGTCCCTGCAATCTCTATAAGCTTTGGCCGGAGTTGCTGCGCCAGTTCCTTGACATTTGTCTCGGCGGTTCGCTCTCCAGGTACGACGCCCTCGCGTAACGATTCGAGCAACCGATCGAATTCCTGCTCTGCGTAAACCCTCCACCATCTGCCTTGCAGGCTCAGCCGCCGGCTAAGCGCCGCCGCGACGATGTCGGCCTTTCGCTTGAACGTTCTGACCGACTGCGGATCCACCGGGAACCGGTGATTGAAGTCATCGTTTTCGAACCGCCATTCGTATTCCCCCGCCACTGTGGCCAAGGTGCATTGGCCCCATTCGGGCACGTTTATGTAAACGACATGGTCGCCGTCTTGCAGATCCAGCAGAAAAGCCTGATAGCAATCCTTCTCTTCCTCGGTGAGCGACTCCCAGCCGCGTTCGTTGACCCGCTCGCGCAACTTCCGAAGGTCGGCTGTCTGGACGTAACTCCAACCAAATCGTCCTTCCCCGCCCTGCAGCGAATTGAACACGCTTCCTACAACCTCTGCGTCGTCGGATATCCTCAATGCGTAAATCATCATCATCTCCAATTTGAAAATTTGAACCGAACTGTGAAGGTGTCGGCCTTCACCTGAGGGTGTCCCGAATTCAGTTGAAGGTTTGAGGCGGCGGTCCGTGTGTGGTTCACCTTATGCGACCTCCTCTCGGGTGTCAAAGCGGGGCTCGTCCAGAACGGCCTTCAGGATCCACAGGTCCCGGTAGCCGTCCAGGCGACGGAAGTTCTTCTCGGTGGCGAGGAAGGCGGAAGCGGCCCACCTTTTCACCATCGCCCCGTCCCGCCAGCGGCCGACGCGCCGGGTGCGCATCCGCACCCCCGAACAGGGACTCTCGATCAGGTTCGTGCTCACCAGGCAGCGCCGAAGGCCGGGCGGAAGAGCCAAGCGGTTGACGGTGAAGATCTCCTCCAGACCCTCCAAAAGGCTGGCGGCCGCGTCCGGATGCTCGATCTGAAGCCACCGGGCCTGCTTGCGCAGACGGGCAATCCCCTCCTTCGGCGCCAGCCGCCAGGCCGCCTTCATCGTCGCCTTCACCGGATCCTTCAACTCCTCTGGCAGGTGGTCCATCACGTTCTTCACCTTGTGGTTGCGGCACCGCTGCACCGGATTGTCGTCCCCGTACACCCGGTCAATCGCCGCACGAAGCGCCCTCGAGCCGTCGATGACAAAAAGCCGACGCCGCCCGGGCCGCACGCCGCGCTCCACCAACTCCTCAAGAAGCGCCGTCACGACCGTGGCGTTCTCGGTGGCGCCCGACCTCAGGCCCAGAACGTGCTTTTGGCCCCGTGTGTCCACCCCAACGGCCACGATGACGTGATGCGCGCCGAAGCGCAGACCGTCCAGGTAGAGGATGAGGAGGTCGATGTCGTCAAAACGCCGCTCACAAAGACGCCGCAGCTTCGCCTCGGCCGCCTCGATGCTCTCCCGGCTCACGGCCGACTTCGACACCCCCACCGTCTCGGCCAGCTCGGGAAGAACGGCCGCGTAGTTCCGCGTCGAGACCCCTCGCATCAGCAAATCCAGCATCCGCTCCCCCAGCCCGGGGTCGGCCTGCATGGCCGCATACGCCGGCACCTCCACCTCCCCGCCCCGACCCTGGCCCCGGCGGCGAAGCCGCGGCTTTCTCACCTTCAGCTTGCGCCCCTTCAGGGTCACCCGGCCCCCCTGGCTGCCGTGCCGGCGGACCTCGCCACCCCGCTTGCCTGGATGCGGCGCGCCCGTCAAGCCCTTGGCCGACAGCAAAAGCACGGCCTCCAGGCCCGCCCGGCCCATGACGTCCATCAGGTCCTCCACCGCCAGTTGGGACTGCTCCACCAGCGACACCAGAGGAAAAAACGCCTGCCCGTGCTCCGCCACAAAGGCGGCCAACCTTTGGGTCTCTTTCTTCTCGATGATCTGGTAAGCTTCACTCATGGCGGTTCCTCCTCTTTGAATGTTTGCCAACCCGATTCTAACCGAGTCGGCAGGAGTGAACCGCCACCTCTTTTTCTCAACCTTCAACTATGAATGGGACAGGCTCCTTCACCTTACATATACGTTTCAGCCGTCGAATTCACCCTCACGTCATTCACCCGACTGTGCCTTTGACTGGAAGCGGCACCGGTAAACGGACGGCTGCCTGTCCCGCGGCGCAGGCACGAGACAGCATCATGCGTGCATCGCACCCACGCGCCGTTCGGTAGCTCGGTAGAAGTCCAGTTCCGGCGCGTCAACGCAAGCTCGTAGATCGCCTGCATCCGCATCCAGTGATCAGCGGTGCCCCAGCCGAGCCGCGAAGAACGCCAACGGTTTTACGGAGCGGCAACGTGTGCAACGCCCGGTTCTGCGGTGCGGGCCGAGCATGTGTCGCCGCCGGTGCGCAAATCCCCATGCATTGATTTGTTCCCTAGCGCTTCCTATAGTGACGCTTGGAAGTCGCGCAACGGGGCGGGAGACGTTTCCCCACATGCGCGGTGGACGCTGCCGCTCAAGCGCCGCTCGGGCTAACCACCGATCACACAACGGCTTGCAAGATCCGAGCGTTTGGCGGTTGAGGAAGCAGGGGTAGGAACGCCAGTCGGCGGTTCACTCTCACACCCCACGCACCGATGGTGCCCTGTGCTCCATGCGCGCGCTTGTCCTGCCTTCCTGTGCGCATTCAGCGAATTTAGACGCCTCTCCCCCGCTCTAGGGTTTTGTTGGACTGAGCGTATATCGCACCGATATACGCCATCAACCCATTGATATATAATGAACTTCGCCCGGACAGATACACGATCGATATACGGTGGCTACCAAACTGGGTGTGCGCGTGAATGCGCCGGGCCGATAGCGACATACGACCGATATACGGCGGCTACTAAGCTGGTAGTTCGGTCTCCGGGGCCGTTGGGAGGGTTTTCAGCCCGGAACGGGTGCGTCAGGTGCAAGGGAGCAGGGTTTTTGCGGTCGCTTCGGGACTGGATTGGATTCAAGTCTTCACAAAAGGATCGGTAAAGCTGATGGTTCAGACGCTGCAAAAGAACATCCGGGTCACGCCCGGGCAATGGAAACGGATCGAAAAGGAGGCGGAGGAGCGAGGTGTTTCACCGAACCAACTCGTTGTCGAGCTCGCGATGGAGGCCCTCGACCACGGGGAGTGGCCCCGCACGGAGCACGAGATCCGGCTCCTTCGGTCGGCGATGTTCGCGGCCCAGGCCATGGCATGTGACATGGAAAGGGCCGGACGGGGGGACGAGGTCGAGGAAATCAGCAGGAATATCTCAGAAGTCGTGCCGGAATTGCCCGGCGAATCACCGGAAAGTGATGACTAAGATGCCGGTCTTTAGACCGCGGATATGGCACGATCCAAATATTTCGAGTCAGAAATCGCGCGCCATACGGGCAGGTTACTCTTCGCCGGCCCGGTATCTGGTTAACAGGATCGGCCTCACCTGTCCAGTCATTCGTCGCCGAGACGGTGCGAACGAGGAAACAATGCGAAAGCGAGACGTACGATGTAAGCTCGTTTCCTTTCCGTCTTACTTCTGGGGTGTCCTTTGGTGTCCCACAAGGACAAACAGCGGGCAGTGCAGTACGCAAGCGACAGGTAATGCTGTGTCTCAAAAGCAATCGGCTGATCGCGCTGCTCAGACTAAAAGATGAAGTTTGCAAACCTACATTTGAGATTCTCAATACTGAAGTTTGGAGAAATACGTGGTGAGAGTTAATGTCCTTAACGAGATCCTTGAGTGGTCATTAGGCCGTCCGGCCTGGCAACGTGATGCATTACGACGATTGATCGCGAGAGGTGAACTCGACGAGACAGACATCAGGGAGCTGTCGAATCTCTGCAAATCCCGACACGGACTGGGTGATAGGGCGAAACCCGTGCCACTCGACGCAAGCCACCTCCCTCAGCCTGATGCCCGGACGAAGCCCGTGTCACTGCAATCGCTCACACATCACGCCGGAGTCAACGCCCTTGCCCAAAATCAGACGGTCGAATTCGGGCCTCAGTTGACAGTCGTTTATGGCGCAAATGCTGCTGGCAAGTCTGGATACACGCGCATCTTGAAACGTGCGTGCCGAGCGCGCGGTGCCGAAGAGATTCTAGGGAACGTTGTGTCTGGAGCTATTCCGGGGCGTCCATCTGCAACCATAAAGTTCACGGCTGATGAAGAGTCGCGTGATCATTTATGGGATGATGATCAGCCCCCTAACGCGTTCCTTTCGAGAGTTAGCGTATTCGATCACCATTGCGCGAGCGTGTATGTCTCACAACAGACCGATGTCGCGTTTCGTCCCATGGGTCTCGACTTGTTCGACAAGCTTTCTGACGCATGCGAAGCTGTCAGGAAAACCTTGGAAAAGGAACGAAATGCGCTGGAGTCAGAGAAGCTCCAATTCCCCGATGTTGCTGAGAGAACAACCGTCCACGATTTGATCACAGATCTGACCTCACTCACCGATCCGGCGTCAGTCGAGAAGATCGCTTCCTTGACCGAAGCTGAGAAGGCGCGCAGCGAGGAAGTGCGGAAGAGGATTCGCGATCTACAGTCAGACGATCCCGAAAAGACTGCTCGGGCAATCGTGCTCCGTGCCGAGCGCGCGAATGTATTATTTACGAGAGTCAAGACTGCTGGCGAAGTGCTGTCTGATACCGCGATCGAGGGGCTATTCGCGGCGCACGACCGAACGAACGAGACTCGGCGTGTTGTGGAGGAATTACAAAGGGCGAGCTTCAAAGAGCAACCGTTGCCAAACACTGGGTCAGACGCATGGCGAAAACTCTGGGATGCCGCAGAGCGGTTCTCAAAAACCGATGCGTATCCGGACCACGCCTTCCCGTTCACCGAAGAGGATTCACGCTGCGTCCTATGCCAGCAAGAACTTACCGAGGAGGGCATGCGTCGATTGCGGAAGTTCCAGGAGTTCCTCACTTCAGCCGTTCAGGGCGACTACGATAGCGCGGCGGCCGGATACCACGAGAGGCATTCGCAGATCAACGGCGTGCTCGTTCTGGACGAGCCAGCCACTGAAGCACTCGACGAGCTTCAACTGGACAACTCTGATCTTGCTGAAGCGGTTCGTGCGTGTCTGGACACAGCGGAGACCCGAAGAAAGCAATTGAACGAAGCGCTAACCAAGGGCTTACCGTGCCCCAAGAATCTGCCCGCTCAGTCGCTCAACGTGCACACATTGACGAGTTATATCGAGAATCTGAGAGATCGGGCGAAACAACTTCGCGAGGCGAACCAACCAGAGGCGATCGGCGAGCTAAGAAACGAGTTGAACGAACTTGAGGCGCGACAGTTGCTAGCAGACCACTTGCGTGACGTCCTGGAAGCAATCGAACGCAAGAAGAAGATTGCTGCCTACCAAGTGTGCATTGACGAAACACGGACAAATGCGGTTACGCTCAAGAGCAGCGACGTTACGAGACGCGCAGTCACCGAGCAACTGACCAGGAGCTTTGCGGAAGAGCTGGACACGCTCAAATTCCATCACGTTGAGGTTCAAATGGTGGACGCTGGCGGGTCTCGTGGTGCGCTCTACCATAAGCTACAGCTAAGGCGAGCGCCGGGGGCCGATGTGTCCAAGGTCGTGAGCGAGGGCGAAGCTCGGTGTCTTTCAATCGCGTCGTTCTTCGCGGAACTCAGTACTGCCGCCGATCAGTCGGCCATCCTCTTTGATGACCCGGTCTCGTCGCTCGATCACAATTGGCGTGGGAATGTAGCGAAGCGTCTAGTCGTCGAGTCGCAGTCTCGGCAGGTAATTGTCTTCACGCACGACATCGTTTTCCTTCTAGCGCTGGTGGAGAAGGCTGAAGCCCTTGGCGTCAACCTCGAACACCAGTACTTGCGCAGAGACCCGACGAGCGCGGGCTTGTCCTCCCAGCGGCTGCCGTGGGCTGCGATGAAGGTCAAGGCTCGCATCGGTCACTTGAAGGATCTATTGCAGGACGCGGACAAGACATATCGGAACGGAAACCAGGAGAAGTACGAGCGTGACGTATCGAACATATACGGTCTCCTTCGAGAAGCGTGGGAACGGGGATTCGAGGAAGTGCTCTTGGACGGAACCGTTGAACGGTACCGGCCCACCATCCAGACCAAGCAAGCAGACCAACTAGCTGACATCTGCACTGATGATTTAAAAGCGCTCGAAGATGGGATGACAAAATGCTCGAAGTGGCTTACGGGTCACGATCAATCTCCTGCAGAAAATGCATCACTTCCCGAACCGAGCGAGCTTAAAGAGGACATCGAAGCGCTTGAGGACTGGGTTAAAGGAATTCGGAGTCGCCGGAAAAATTAGGGTACTCTCCTTGAAGAGGGGTTCAGTATTTACGGATACGGCGCGGTATATCAAGGGAGCAGGAAAGCGTCTGTCCGTCGCGAAATTCCCGCCACAACTTTGGGTGGAGTTGCCCCGTTTCAGTGGGCAGATTATGCTGTCGCCCCTATCACAGAGGCGGACGATAGCCGGTGGACGTAAAGCCTTCCCCATACGCTGGGGATAGGATCCCCTCCCGGAGGGTATGTCTTTCCCTTTGGCTCGCCGCTCCAGCTAGCATCGGGGATGGTCCGGTGGTGTTGACCTTGGCTGTGGGCCGGACGCTTCGAATACATCACCGCCGTGATCGCCTTCTGCCGGTGGTTCTTCCCTTGGTACAACAACGAGCATCGCCATGCCGGAATCGTGATGCTCACCCCTGCGGTTGTCCATCACGGCCGAGCACATCGCGTGCTTGAGTAACGTCAACGAACCCTTCGCGTTGCCTGGACTTAGTGGAGTTGACCCGTTTCAGTGGACACCTTCAGACTGTGCGTAGGAGGTGTCCTGATGTCGAAAACTCATCCGCAGTACGTGCCGGAGTACCGGCGCCAGATGGTCGAGTTGGTCCGCTCGGGTTGTTGCTGATGGCGGGGCGAGTTGCCGCCGCGGGCTCAGGATGGACGCCGATGGCGGCCGCGCGCCGGGTGCTGGGCGAGGTGTTCGGGTTCGAGGGGTTCCGGCCGGGCCAGGAGGCGGCGATCGAGGCGCTGCTGGCGGGCCGCAACGCGCTCGCCGTGATGCCGACGGGATCGGGGAAGTCGCTGTGCTTCCAGATCCCGGCGCTGGTCATGGACGGCCTGACGGTGGTGGTGTCGCCGTTGGTGTCGCTGATGCAGGACCAGGTCGCGGCGCTCAGGCTCGCGGGCGTCGCAGCGGACAGCATCAACTCGGCGAACGGCCGCGAGGGCAACGTCACCGCCTGGAAGCGCGCCGCCGCGGGCGAGACGCGGCTTCTCTACATGGCCCCGGAGCGCCTGATGACCGGGCGCATGCTGGCGTCGCTGGCGCGGCTGCCGGTAACGCTCTTCGCCATTGACGAAGCTCACTGCATCTCGCAGTGGGGTCCGGCGTTCCGTCCGGAATACGAGGATCTGTGCCGGATCAGGGAGCTCTTTCCCGGGGTTCCGGTCGCCGCGCTGACGGCGACCGCCGACGAGGTCGAGCAGTTCGTGCTCGGCTTCGACCGTCCGAACATCAAGCTGTCGGTGGAGATGAAACGCGAGTGGAAGCGGCAGTTGCTGAGCTTCATCGCGCGCCATGAAGGCGAGAGCGGTATCGTCTACTGCCTGTCGCGCAAGAAGACGGAGTGCGGGCGTTTCCCTATCACGCGGGCATGGAGAAGGAGGACCGGGAGGCGCACCAGAACGTCTTCATGACCGATCCGGGCGTCGTCATCGTCGCCACCATCGCTTTCGGCATGGGGATCGACAAGGCGGACGTGCGCTACGTCTTCCACACCGATCTGCCGGGCAGCATCGAGGCCTATTACCAGGAGATCGGCCGGGCCGGACGCGACGGCGCGCCCGCCGAGGCCCACATGCTCTATGGGCTGGCCGATATCCGCATGCGGCGGCAGTTCATCGAGGATGAGGATGCCGGCGCTGAGCGCAAGCGGCGCGAGCACAAGCGGCTCGACGCCTTGCTCGGCTATTGCGAGGCGCCGTCCTGCCGCCGGGTGGCTCTGCTCGATTACTTCGGCGAGCGGATCGAGCCTTGCGGCAATTGCGATGCCTGCCTCGACCCGGCCGAGCGCGTCGACGGGACCGAGGATGCGCAGAAGATCCTGTCGGCGGTCTACCACTCGGGCGAACGGTTCGGCGCGGCGCATGTGATCGATATCCTGCGCGGGACCGAGGCCGAGAAGATCGTGCGCGCCGGTCATCACCGGCTGCCGACCTTCGGGGTCGGCGCGGCGCGCGGCAAGAACGAATGGCGCTCGCTGATCCGCCAGATGGTGGCGACCGGGTTTCTGCGGCTCGACATCGCGAGCTATGGCGGGCTCGCGCTCACCGGCAAGGGCCACGCCCTGCTGAGGGGCGAGGACGAGTTCCTCTACCGCGAGGACACGGTGGTTGCACGGCCGGCCGCGGCGCCGCGCGAGACGCGCGGGAAAGAACCCGAACATCCGCTCAGCCACGATCAGGCGGCGCTGCTGGCCGTGCTCAAGGCGTTGCGGCTGCAACTCGCCAAGGAGCGCGGCGTGCCGGCCTATATCGTGTTTCCCGACCGCTCGCTGATCGACATGGCGCGCCGTCGCCCGCGCACCGAAGAGAAAATGACATGGCAGACCTTGGTGAGTTATCGGGGAGGCGTGATGAGGCACTCTCGGTTCTGCGGCGTAGCGGGCCTAGTCGTAGATCGCGTCAAGACGAAAAGAGCTACGGTCCACTGAACTTGCCAAACTGAAGCTTTGCCTACGACTCTAACTTTACGTTTGGTACTAAACGGAGGGGCAGGTCATACAATCATCCCCTTCCGCAATTGCGTAGCCAATCTGGAGGTTCGAATTTAGGGAGGCAGGTTCTATACCGAACCCTTCATCTCGGGTATCGACACTATGGACGGAGGCTCACCGAAACCATCAACTTATTCATAAGCCAAGAAGGTTACGAGGACAGAAGAACTACTTGCTTTCTATTTCGGCGTATCCACCTTTGCCGCAAGATCAGTCTCTAGGCAAGAGACACTAGATTTAGCCTTGAAACGCGAAACGTGGGTCGCTGAAAGTGGACGTCGCACGGCCGCTGGATCGATTCCAGCCCTCATGGCTGCAATAACACCAGCAGCCTCCCAATAGTTGCAAACCCGGTGAAATTGTCCCGCTCTCCATGGAAGCGCCGAAAGATCATTTCGCATTAAATTCGAGTTCTCCGACACGGCAATAACCGGAATGTTCTGTTCAAGAGCCGCAATTGTCGGAAGCCCCAAACAGCCGTCCGGAAGCACAAGACAGGACACATCGGCTGCTGTAAAGATGCCGGAGTTGTTCATCGCATTCTCGTCTGTAACGATTCGTGGACTCCACTGGAGACCCTTTAGCGTACATTGGAGGAATGTCGCCGAAACGGCTTCGGCTGCCATGCGGGGATCAACGATCCCAGGATCCATGTTCGCAATTTCTCTAGATTCAAACATCGGAGAGTGCGCGGTCGGAACGTTATACATGCTGGACAGTGTATGAGTCAGCATTGCCTCTACACCCCCCCAGGGGTTCACCATCGTACCAGCCGCATCAAAATATCCTTGGTGATATAGGTCTGGCACATCGATGACGGATGAGATTGCCACGGCATCATATAATCCGTTCCGTTTATCAAGGAGATCGCATAGGCCTTCAATCCGTTCGACCTGACCTGCTGCTCTTCCAGATGGAGAATATCCGGTTTTCAATCGTACTGGAGGATCGAGGCATACGACTTCTGGACACGACAACCCGTATGCTGATCTCGCACCGTTAACAGCATTTACAGCCGCATTGACGAAGATCTCATCGTTATGATCGTCAACGACCACTAAGACGCGATTTGACCGTACCCGTTCCAAGCCAACGGTACCCATCAGTAGCCGTGTTAGGACGCTGCCCTCGACATAGAGTGCATTCGAAGGCATCTCATTAAGATCAGAAGCGTTCACGACGTTGGGGTGCAAAACAAGCGTGTCGGACACCTCGCCAAGCATCCGCGCCACCGGCCCGGCGTCCCCCGCATGGCCGCCAATTTCAGTACCGATTCCCGTTGGCACTATGAGCACGACATTGAATTTCTCTGGGCGCTGCGTTACTCGTTGCCTAAATTCAAAAATCGACGCAATAGGGATTCGCCCACGCAGCACTTTACGCTTGACCACGGCCAGTTCACATTGATAAGAGCGAAGCGAACTGGAACTAACAACGAAGCGAACGGGAACCGCGTCCAATAAGGACTCCGCACATGCTCGTTCTAGATGAGCAACCAGGCCGACTACATTGTCTGAAACAGAGACACTACACTGTCGCTCAAAAACGTCCGCCATATGATCCTTTCCTTTAGCGACGAACTACCACGTTTGCTGTCCAGTCGGTCGAGCCAAACCATTTGGCGGTAAACTGAGTAGCTTCATCAGTATCGAATTCTTTGCAGGAGAAAATATTGATGTAGGCGGCCTTCATCAAGTCAAGAGTGTGAATTACGATTGTACTCGTAAGAATGAATTGAACCGCACTCGTCCCTTTCGTTTTGGGATGTGTCTGCCGCTCATTCTCAGGCACGCCAACGTCATCCCAAAAATGTAGATCACAGCGCTCCATGTCGATCAAATCGCAAAGCTCTCTGCAGAATGTCGTAATGTCACGTCGAGTGAATCGCGACGCATTACATTCATGGAGGTCCAGAATCAATTCAAGACCATAGTGGAGCGACGCATCCGTTTCACTCATCCATTCCCTCTCTCTTAGGTAATGTCGAGGACGTCGAGACCGTATTCATCATCGATTTTATATTCTCGGGAGAATTCTCTCGCCAAGCCTGCAAATACTCCGTCCCGGGAAATAAGTTTTTCAAACTTTTGCCGTAGCACCTCGCGTCTGTTCTCATCTCTCGCTTCCTGTAGATTAATGTAGCTGATCACAAGGGTCCTAAAATGGTCTCTGCGAAGCCTATGAATATGGGCCTGATCCAATCCAATCACTGAAATCGTTGCTTTTCCCTGTGGACTGCCGTTACGCGGGTATATTTGACCAACAAGGCAACCGTCATGTAGGTCGAGGTGGTAGGTCAGATGAGCTTCCGGATTCGTCTCTTTTGTTGGATCGATCAATGCCGAAACCTTCTTACTGGTTGCCTTCTTATTGGATCTATTGACATAAATCAGCTTAACCTCATCTGGGTTATCGGTAAGCATCTCTGGAAATTGATCAGCTTTCTTGCCGTTGCATTGTGCGCACGCTAACAGCAAGTTGGGCCAGTGGTTGCGCCGATCTTCAAATACTGACTTCGGCGCAAAATGCTCGACTGCCTTCGCATGACCCTTTTCAGGAATCTTTTGTTCGCAATAGCAGCACTTCCCAGACTGCATCTTCCACAGTTTACTTACCACTTTGGGATGGCGATATCTGTCGCTATCTGCGGTGGCATTTTTCAGTACAGTCGGACAACGAGATCGCTTTATTCGGATCAACTTCATTGCTCCCCGGAGTTCCGCTCTTTGAGTTTAGCGAGCCGTTCCATCAACTCTTTGTCCGCCTCAATTTCAGCGATGCGTTCGATAGGCGTAGTTCCGGTGAGAAAGGCATGCTTCAGTTTATTTTTGATTTCTTCAAACAGCTTCTTCTCCTCCTCAGTACGTTCATCCACGTCACCAATCTGAGAAACCTTCCGCAACATTTCCTCGGTAGAAGAAGCCTCTTGGACCTGGTATTTGAAAGCACGGGAAGCCAGCACTTGGTCCATCTTCCAACCTCGCATGAATTCGTGTTCCGAAACCTTCACGCCCTCAGTTTCATGAGGTTCAAGTACAAATAGGTTGTCAGTTACATTTCTCGCCAAATGTGGACCAACGCTAGATGCCACAAGAGGCGAGTGCGTGCTAGCAATGAACTGAACATTAGGAAAGAGCTTTCGGAGATCGTCTATTGCTGTCCGCTGCCATCGGGCGTGCAGGTGTTGCTCGATTTCATCGACCAACACGATTCCGCGTATCCCCTCAGTGCTTTTTCGACTAGGATCAAAGGCTAGAGCCCACCCAATTAGATCGGTCAACCACAAAAAAGCGGATCTGTACCCGTCAGCAAGATCCCTTAAGGGCATTCCCTCACCCCATGGACCGGACACTCGAATGCCACTGCTGGTAAGCTTGATCTCCTTAGTTCCTATAGCGGTCTGCAAGACTTGGAAGATCTGACGCTGCGTCAACTGGTTGCCGGCAGTATGTTCCATTAGCCGCCGAATGGTCAGTTCAGGATTCTGAAGCCCTTCGCTGTAATTGAACATGTTGTAAACAGCGTCGATTGCGGAATAGGAGGAAATATCGCCCGTGCCCGTCACCCCTCTCCCAGCGCCGTACGCAGAGACAAACAACGTCTCCCAAGGAAACTCCTTACCTGAAGGATAGGTCCTCTGTCGTACTTTATCGGCAAAGATACCGTGTCTTTTCTCTTCACGGGTCACTTCCGTCTTGATACGAAATTTCTTGCCTGGCGCGTTTGGATCGTGCAACGAAATCACAATAGCCGCCTTGGTTTCCCTTCGCCGGATGTACCCTTCGTCCGATTCCTTCAGCAAACCGGCTGCGCTTGCCTCATCACACAGACCTATTGCGATACTTCGAAGAAGTGTCGATTTACCAGTTGCGTTATCACCTAAAATGAGGTTCCACCCCGGTGGTTCAGTATCCGGACGGCTAAGTGTAAGATCTAGCGCGTCAAAGCATCGGACGTTGCTCAGTTGTACGCGTGACAAGTACAGCATTAGATTTGCTCCAACTATCGGCCATTGCCGTCGATGAGTCTGCTCTATACTGCACAAAATTGGTGCGAATTTCAAGACTGAATCGTCGCGGAAGCAAGGGTAGGAGACCCGGTTGCAGCCCGTTCCTGGTTGATGGCACTCGAAACTGTTGTGTTTCTTGATGCGTCCGCAGATGCCGCGAACCTCGCCCGGAATCTGCTTGATGTCTGAGCGATTCCGCGCCAAGCTGCCAACGCCGCCGCACACATCGCGATTGCCATCACGAACGGCGTGACGTCCGCGACGAGGGTGCGGTTCATGCCTTCTGCGCCTCCCGGGAAGAGCAGATTGCGGAGTTGGCGGAAGAGTTCCTCCGGGAGAACGGTATCGTTCCGGAATGGAGATGAACCGCCTGGAACGGGATCGCCCGCGGCATTGGTTCGCGGCCACGGACGGGCACCGGCAACGCGAGGGCGTTGGTCAACGCCATCATTGCGGCCCTCGCCGGCGGGGGGGTTCCGGGTTCGGGGCGGCTCCGGGCCGGAGTCCGAACGGCTACGATTCGCGCGGCCGATGGTCTCGAATCGGCGGAAACGGCGGATCGGCGGCGGCACACGGCGTCAGGAGCGCGCCTCGGTACTACCCGATCCCCGTGTTGAAATAGTGTTGAACTTTGCAGGAAGCCGTCAGTCAGGAAGCATGGAGAAACAGATATCTACATATAATATCAATATGTTATGCAACCGCCGCATCGCGTGGAAAAAAGCGATCCATAAATTCCCAGCGCAACGTCAGGATCTCGCTCTTCCGGCATCCGGTCAGCAGCAGCAGCCGGAGCGCCGCAATCACCGGCGGCCACACCGAGCCGTCCGTTTCCGCGTCCCTCAACACACGGCCCAGCCGCCGGAACTCCTCCGGCGTCAGAAACCGCTCGCACGACCTCTCCTTGTAGCGGCGCACCGACCGGCACGGATTCCGGCCGGGCGGCAGTCTTTCCCAGGCTTCCGCCAACGAGAACATTCTCGACAGAACCTTGACCGTCCGGTTGGCCATTGCAGGCGTGTCACGAAGCCGGTGATGCAGCGCGGAAATCTCTCTTCGTCCTACCTCGTTGATTGACATCGCGCCCAGGGTGGGAAGAATGTGCTTGTCGAGCACGCTCCGGTACGTTGCAACGGTGCTCGGCTTTGACATGGGTGCGCAGGAACCGTTCGGACAGTCAACGTGAGCTCCGGCTCGGGCGGCGCGGGCACGGGGTCCTCCCCCCGCTTGATGCGGTCGATGACCACGGCCGCCCGCTTCCTCGCCTCCTCGGTCGACATGTCCCCATGCCGTCCGAGGGTCACTCGCTTCGGTCCGGCCGGCCCCCGGGACTGCACTACGTAGACCTTGCGACCCGTGGCATGGACCCGCACCCCGAAGCCCGCCAGGTCCCGGTCCCAGAAGACGCCATCCGTGGCATCGACGGTGAGTGCATCCACGGTGCGTTTGGTGATCCTGAGCTCGCTCCTTCTGGGCATGGTCGCTCCTTGCCTTTGTTCTATGGTGATTCGGTATGCAATTCCGTAATCAAATAGAACACACGCTGCATCAAATCGGTGCGTATTTGAGCACAAGCGTGGCGGGAATGCAAGGGGCAAGAGACGGGATAATGAAAAATAAATTCAATGTTTACAGCACTTTATCTCAGCACAGCGTTCTCGGTCGCACCATTGGCGAGGTGAGATATTTTAACCACGTTTTCCATCTTGTGAAACCAGCACCGCTGATGGGGCGTGAAGGGGTAGACCACCTCCAGCGCCGCCAACAGCCCCGGGTTGCCGTCGGTGATGATGAGGCGAAGGGAGTGACCCAAAAGCCCCCGGTGGTAGAGGTCGTCGAGGAACTTCGTCCATGTGGCCTCGCTCTCCGAGTCGGCCAGACGGAAGTCGATGATCTCCCGCCGGCCCGCGAGTGTGACGCCCATCGCGCACAAAAGGACCTTGCGCCGGCTTCTCGACGCCCCGCGCACCTTGAAAGCCAGGCCATCCAGGAACACACAACGGTAGTGGTCGCTCAAAGGGCGGTCGTGGAACGCCGCAACGTCTCGGCTGAGCGCCGTGCACACCCGCGAGACGGTGGAGGCGCTCACCGCTTCACCCAACAACCCCTTCACGCACGCCCCCACCCGGCGGGTGGACACCCCGGCCAGGAAGCAATCGCGAAGCGTGCGGTCCACCACCGCCCGGCGGCGCCGGTAGCGCGAACGCCCGGCTCTGAAAGCCGCCGCCGCGAACCCGGGGCACACGCAGGGCGCGGATCAGCCCCCCCTCGGTCCCCAGGTCCCGGACGTAGTGGCCGTTGGCCCAGTCGCGCCGCTTGGGCGTGCGCTCCCGGAACCCGGCCGCCAGGTAGACGGCCCGCTCCTCGGCCATCAGGCCCTCCAAAAACCCTTTCAGGCTCGCCTCGATGGGCAACTCCACCTCCCACGTCTCATTCAGCTCTTGAAATGCCCGGCCCAAATCCTTATCCCCAAAAAGCAACTTCGGTTGCATTGGGTGTGCTCCTCCAAAATGGGTTTCTTGCTCCCAGGAAGAGTACACCCTCTCTTTTTGCCCGAAAACACTTTCTACACACAAAACGGTACATCACCCCCGATTGATTTTCGGTTGACGCGGATTGGGCGGATTGTGTACCGTTGAGGGAATTCGAACATGCGGGACGCACCTGAGTCCGGCCGTCTCCGGGCCGCACACCCGGCAGTGAGGAGGCCCCTTTCCTCGTCCCCCACCCGAGAAGGGAGATTTCCGGGGTGATCTTTCAAGACCTTCGAGAGTTCATCGATGAGTGTGATCGGATTGGAGAGCTCCATCGGATCGATGGTGCGGAGACCGACCTGGAGATCGGCGCCCTGACCGAAATGATTGCGGAGGAAGACCTCATGGGTCATCCGGCCCTGCTCTTCGATCAGGTCAAGGGTTATCCCAAGGGATACCGGGTTCTCTCCAACATCCTGACCAACGTCCGGCGCAACGCCCTGGCGTTGGGGATCGATCCGGACACCCCGCCCATGGAGGCGCTGCGGTATTGGAAGAACAAGGTGGCGGCTTATCAGCCGATTCCGCCGAGGGTGGTGAAGGACGGTCCGGTTTTCGAGAACGTCTTCCGTGGGGATGATGTCGATATCCTCAAGTTTCCGGCCCCCCGCTGGCATGAGCATGATCCCGGTGCCTTCATCGGGACGGGGAACATGGTCATCATGAAAGACCCCGAGGGCGACTGGATCAACGTGGCGGCCCAGCGGAATATGGTGTTCGATCGCGACACCATCGGCATCCTCCCCTTGCCCGGCAAGACCCCGGCGATTTTCCTCCAGAAGGCCCACGCCCGAGGCGAGAGTCTCCCCGTGGTCATCTCCTTCGGCCAGGAGCCCCTGACGTGGATACCGGCCGGGTTTTTCTTCCCTTACGGGACCAGCGAATTCGATTACATCGGGCATCTGCGGGGCGAGCCGTTGGAGGTCGTTCATGGGCCGTTGACGGGTCTCCCCTTTCCGGCCACGGCGGAGATCGTCATCGAGGGTCACATCCCCCCGATGGAAGTCGAGAATCGCATGGAAGGCCCGTTCGGCGAGTTCACCGGCTATTACGCGTCGGGACCGCACCCCCAGCCCGTCGTCAAAATCGACGCTGTTTATCACCGGAACGACCCGATCATTTTCGGCGTCCCCCCGCTCAAGCCGCCGGTCGGGCCTTATACCGGGATACCCCTGCTGGCGGCGGATACGTGGGACGCCCTCGAGAAGTCCGGGATTCCCGAAGTGGTTGGGGTCTGGCAGCCGGTGAGCCGCCTCATGACGGTCGTGTCCATCCGCCAGCGTTTCGCGGGGCACGCCAAATCGGCTGCGCTGGTGGCGGCCGGCGCCCGGGGAACGGCCTACTTCATCAAGTACGTGGTGGTCGTGGATGACGACATCGACATCACAAGCCTGGAAGACGTCATGTGGGCCGTCGTTACGCGCTGCAACCCCGAAGAATCGATGGACATCATCAAAGAGACCTGGGGCTCGTCCCTGGACCCGAGCCTGTCGCCCGAGGTGAGATTGAAGTTGGGTCCCGAGATGCACCTCAACTCCAAGGTCATCATCAACGCCTGCAAGAATTACAAGTGGTTCAAGGACTATCCGGTGATGAACCGGGTCTCGGATAAGGTCCGTCAAGCGACACGGGAAAAGCATCGCGAGCTTTTCGAGGACCTGGGCCGGAACAAGGTCGTTGTTTGAAGGAGGATCCGGGCGCGGGCTCCACGCCCGCGGAATCGGTGGTTGGAACGGAGGACGCGGTTCAATTCCTGGAAGCGAGGAGGAGGAAAAGATGATGAAGCACTTCAAGGTTGGTCTCGCGGCCGTCTGCGCGCTCCTGTTGGTGGGCGCTCTGGCCATCACCCCGTCGGCCTCGGCGGAAAGCTTCAAGTTCGGCGTCTCGAAGCCGGGCGGCGCGTGGTATCCCATCGGGACCGCCATCCAGCGGCTGATGGATAAGGAGTACGGCGACAAGGTGAGCCTGGATATCGGCGGCGGTGTGGCCAACGCCCTGAACTCGTTGAGCGGCAAGATTGCGATGGGCTTGACCTTCGCCTCGACGGTCTCCGACGCGCTCAAAGGCAGAGGGCCATTCAAGGGAAAGGACACCTCGGACCTGAGAATCGCCGCCGTTCAGTACAACCAGATGATGACCTGGGTGGTTTGGGCCGATTCCGGCATCACGCATTGGTCACAGCTCAAGGGCAAGCGCGTCAGCGCCATGCCCAAGCGATTCTCCGCCCAGGCCATGAACAAGCAGATGCTGAAGGGTCTCGGGATGTCCTACAAGGATTTCGCCAAGACGCTTCACCTGGGGTTCAACGATTCCGTTTCGCAGATGAAAGACGGCCACATCGACGCCTACATGGGGCCGGGGGAAAAGCGATACGCCCCGCTCATCCAGCTTGCGGCGCATAAGCCGATCCGCATCCTCAACTTCACCAACGAGGATGTCCGCAAGATCCGCTCGGTTCAGCCCGCCCTCGTCCCGGTGACGCTGGAGAAGAAGTACTACAACCGGGCGAAGGACGTCCAGGTCGTGCAGACCTACCAGATCGTTGTCACCAGCGCGAAGGTTTCGACAAATCTGGTCTATAAGATGGCCAAGGCGATGTACGGCAACCTGGATTACATGAGAAAGGTCAACCCGAACTTCAAAAGGGTGACCGCGAAATCCGCCACGCAGGACCTGGGCGCCAAGCGCCACCCCGGCTTGACGAAATATCTCAAGGAGGTAGGCGCCCTGTAGGGCTTGGTTCCGGTTGATACCGTCAGCCTCGACGGGGTCGGCGCCCGTGCGCCGGCCCCGTTTTATTTCGTTTGAAGTCCGTTGCCGGATCTGAGAAACTCGCCGGAGTGTGCGCCCACGCGCCCGGTGGCCGGGGGGGGGAAGGGGGGGCGGCTGACCGCTGATCCCTCCTGAAGGCTTCTCCCCCGCAGTGAACGCTCGCAAGGCGGCCTGAGATGCAGAGACAACTGAAGGGTCGGGCCTGGATGGTGTTGAGCCTGATTGCCGCGGGCTCTTCCATCTATCACATCTGGACGGGTGTTTTCGGCCAGCCGGAGGCCTATCTCCACCGCGTTATTCATGTCACCTTCATGTTTTCCCTCAGCTTGATGGCCTATCCGGTTCTTAAAAACCGGGATACGGACAGATTCCCCTGGTATGACGGCCTGATCCTGCTCTTCTGGCTGACGTCGATGGGCTATATCTTCTATCACTACGAATGGATCAGCGAACACATCGGGCATGTCGACACCTTCTCGGTTTTTGACAAGATCCTTGCGTTCGGCGCCATGGGCGTTGTCTTGGAGTGCTGCCGCCGGGTCATTGGATGGCCGCTGATGGCCCTCACCATCCTCGTCGTCGTCTTTGCCTTCGTGGGGCCGTGGATGCCCTGGTTGTTCTACCACCTGGGTTATTCGGCCTCTCTGGTGGTGGACAACCAGTATTTCCTGCCCGACGGCCTGTTCGGCTTGCCTACGGGCATTTCCGCGACGTTCATCTTCCTGTTCATCGTGTTTGGGGCGTTTCTCGAAAAATCCGGGTTCGGGCAGTTCACCATCGACTTCGCCACGGCCGTCGCGGGCCAGTTCCGGGGAGGTCCGGCGAAGGTGGCTGTCCTGTCCAGCGGGCTGATGGGGTCGATCTCGGGCAGCAGCACCGCGAACGCCGTGATCACGGGGTCTTTCACCATCCCCATGATGAAGAAGATCGGCTTCAAGGCCCACGTGGCGGCGGCGGTGGAGGCGGCGGCCTCCACCGGCGGGCTCATCATGCCGCCCGTCATGGCGTCGGTCGGGTTCCTGATGGCGGAGTACACGGGGATTCCCTACGCCCGGATCATGAAACTGATCGTCCTGCCGGCGGTTCTCTACTTCCTGAGCGTGGGGATCATGGTCCACATCTACTCGGTGAAGGAAAAGATTCCGACCATCCCGAAGGAAGATCTGCCGGATCTCAAGAAGATCGTGAAGGGGCGGGGATATCTGGCCCTGCCGCTGATCATCCTGATCTATCTCCTGGTGGCCGGTTACAGCCCGGGTTATGCGGTCGTCCGGTGCATCGGCGGGATTCTTATCGTCTGTTGGATCTGGGCGCTTATGCAGGTCATCGTCGCCATGAAGAAAAAACCGGGGCGGATGAACGCCCGGGGGATTTATGTGGTTTGGAAGAGAGAGAACCAGATGGGTCTACGGCGCATCTGGGACGCCTTGGTCCAGGGGAGCCTCCAGGCGACCATCGTGGCCGTCGCCATCATCACCTCGGGCATCATGGTCGGGATATTCGATCTCACGGGCGTCGCCGTCAAATTCTCGGGCCTCCTCGTGGACTTCGCGGGGGGGAGCCTCTTCCTCGCGCTTGTCTTCATCATGCTCACCTCGATTGTCCTCGGGATGGGGCTCCCTCTCTCCTCCGCGTACATCATCCAGGTGGGCATCGCGATTCCGGCCCTCATCACGATGATGCAGAGCCTCGGCATGCCGGAGAAAATCCTCGTCCCGCAGGCGCACCTGTTCGTGATCTTCTTCAGCGCTTTTTCGGCCATTACACCGCCGACGGCGCCCACCAGCTACGCGGCCGCCGCCATCGCCCGCTCGCTGATCATGCCCACGGCCATCGAGGCCATGAAGCTCGCCCTGCCAGCGTTTCTCCTCCCCTTCATGTTCGTCGTGGACCCGTCCCTGCTCCTGATCGGCTCGGCGGGGAAGGTCACGGTGGGCATCATCTTCGCGTTGGGCGGGATCGTATCCATGGCCATCGCGATTCAGAACTACGCCTTCGTCCCCCTCGATCCCGTCAAGCGGATCTTGTTCTTTGTCGCGGGGATCGGCCTGATCGGCCCGACCCTTTACTGGCACATCCCCGGCGCTATCGTGGGGGGGGGGCTCTTTCTGCTTCTGTGGTCTCGATATAAACGGGAGGGCTTGGAGGAGGCGTCCGCATAGGCCCGACGTCCCAACCGAGGCATCCATTCGGCCCTCGGCCCAGGTGACGACCCTGATGTCACGATCCCCTTTGATCTGCACGTACTGCGGCAACCGGACGTTCGTCCGGGCGGGTGAATCCCCCCCCCTCCCCGAGTGTCTGGGTTGCGCCAACCGGTATGTCCCGGAGCCCACGGGCGATCGGGAGCGGTTCGCCGACCCGGACGCCGCTCGGGCGGACCACACGATGGACATCGTCCAACTGGAAGAGGACGTCTGGCGGCTCCACGTCCATCCGGTCCTGGGAATCCGCCACTACGCCTGGTTCATCGAGCGGCCCGGCGGAAACGTCCTCATGGACATGCAGCCGCTCCTGACCGATGACCTGGAGGCGTGGATCGCCTCGCGGGGCGGGCTGAAGACCATCATCCTCTCGCACCCGCACTACTACGGGGCCATGGACGAGTTCTCCACGCGATTCGAGGCCCCCATCCGGATGCATGTAGCGGACAAGGCTTGGCCCGCCGGTTACCCCAACGTGGAATTCTTCGACGCCGAATCGCTGGACCTGGACGACGCGATTCGGGTCCATCACATCCCCGCCCAATTCGAGGGGGGGCTTTGTCTGTTGTACGGACGTCACGGGGGGATCCTCTTCCCCGGCGACACGATCATGATCTCCCCGAGCACGGGCGAGCTGACCTCCTGGAAGAACACGCCGCGCCGGGTCCCTTATCATCTGGAGGAGTATCGGAACATCCGGAAGAAGATCATGGCGCTGAAATTCGACCAGATATACGCCTCCGTCCGGGGGGAGGTCCGCTCGGGGGCGAAGGGGCTGGCGGACGGGTTCACCCGGGAGTATCTCGAATCGACCGCCGTGCCGACCGTGGAGGAGCAGCGGCGTCTCCTGGAAGAAGAGCGCGAGGTCCCGGAGTCCGAGACCTTCTTCCGGTGAGGGGTTCGGCGGCGGACGGCCGAAGCCGGATCCATCCATCACACCTGAATCGGGCGCGGGTCATTTCGCCGGGTAGGGAGGGAGGGGGGACGATATGGGAGGGCTTGACGGAAGACGCATTCTCGTTACGGGGGCCGGCCGCGGCATCGGGAAGGCGTACGCGAAGACCCTGGCCGGAGAGGGCGCGCGCGTGGCGTTGGCCGACATCCTCGACGCGGGCCCCGCGGCGGCGGAAATCACGGCCGCCGGAGGAGAAGGGCGGGCCTTCCACGTAGATGTTTCCGACGAGGCTTCCGTCGGGAAGCTGGTTCAGGATGTGGTGGAGGCGTATGGCGGCGTGGACGTTCTGATCAACAACGCCGCCCTCTGGGCCGACCTCGAATACAAGCCCTTCTGGGAGCAGACCCCGGAGGAGTGGGACCGGGTCCTGGGCGTCAACGTCAAAGGAATCTTCCTGCTCTGCCGGGCGGTTTTCCCCCACATGAAGGCGCAGGGGGCCGGGAAGATAATCAACATCGGCTCACCCACCGCCGAGTGCGGGATTACCGGCTTCCTGCATTACGTGACCTCCAAGGGGGCCGTCCACGGCCTCACGCGCGCCCTGGCCCGGGAAGTGGGGGAGTACGGGATCACCGTCAACACGCTGGCCCCGGGTTTTACGTTGAGCGAGAAGGTCTTGGAGATGGGGGATTTCGTCGGGAAGGCCGAGGAGCGCTCCCACGCCACCCGCTGCCTCAAGCGCTCCGAATACCCCGAAGACGTCCAGGGGACGATCGTCTACCTCGCCTCGCCCGCCGGCGATTTCATGACCGGCCAGCTCATCATCGTGGACGGGGGGGTTGTCTTCACCTGACCTTGAGGGGGGCGGGTATAGGAGTCACCCGACTCTCGCCCCGCCCCTACATTTCAGAGCCCCTACCTTCTGAATCGGTGTAGGGGCGGGGCTCTGCACCCGCCCCGATGCGCGAATTTCCGGTCGGCGATCTCCTCAGCGCGCGAAGATTTTATTCCGCGTCAACGAGATTGAACCGGGGGTCTTCGGCCACGCAGTCGGCCTCCGGTATCCCGAGCTCTTTCCGCACGATGTTGCCCCCCCGGACAATCGCCGCCATCTTGTAGAAGGCGTGGCGGCGGCTCATCCCCTCCCGGCCGAATCCGCAACCCGACGACAGGATCAGCCGCTCGGGCGGGATGTGCTTCAGGGCCTCGCGCACCATGCGGGCGACCTTTTCGGGCGTCTCGACCTGAAGGAGCCGGTGATTCACGACGCCGAGGGCGATTTTCTTCTCGGCGATCGCCCGGCCGATCTCCTCGAACTCCCACTCGGGCGAGCCGGCGCACTCGAAGGTGATCACGTCGGCGTCGAGCTCGTTCAGCTTCTCCAGGGAGCGGGCGTAGGTCTGCGTCCCTTCGTCGTAGAACCGCTGGGCTCCCGGGCTTCCCCAGCACGTGTGGCACCAGACCTCGGTCAGGTCCCCCAGCCCCCGGACGGAGCGGTTGAAAGCCTCGACGTAGAAGTCGATCCCGATTCCTTTATCGTCTTCGTGATGCTCGACCCGGTGGACCCAGGGCTCTTCCATCTGAACGACGGGGCAGCCGCTCTTGGCCAGATCCAGGACCTCTTCGTTGATGACAGCCGCCAGGTCCATGATCAGCTCTTTGCGGTCTTTGTAATACTCGTTCCCGCAGGTGGACTCGATGCATTCCGCCGTGATGGCGCCGAACTTGACCGGCTTGCGCGTCATCTTCTGGGCGGTCTTCCAGAGCGGTCCGTATTCCAGCGGCCCCCGGCCGACCTTGTCGGTCACGATGGGCAGCATCCGGGCCTCGAGAAGCTCGTAGAGCAGCTCCCCGGGCGCCGTCCCGCCCCAATTTGTGTGCCGGGTGGTGTGATCGTAGGCCGTCATGCCGCGGATGCGCTGGGCGGGATAGGTCACCCACGAGCGCCCGCCCACGTCGGTGTCGAACCGGCAGTCCCCGTCCGTCAGGATGTCGAGTCCCGCCCGCTCCTGGTCCCGGAGGAAGCAGGAGACGGCGTCGTTGTACTGCTCGCGGAAAACGCTGTCGGCCATGGCCAGCCGGAAGGGCCTGCCCACCAGGTTGGCCGTGTACCAGCCCGGACGCGGCAGGGACCCGGTGATCGTTGTCGCGAGGACCATCTCCTTCGTGGCCTTGATCATCGTGGAGTCTCCTTGAAAGCGGGGGGGGAAAACGCGAGCCCCCCGCCGGTCCATCTTACATCGGTTTCTCCGCCGGGCCGTCCCGGTGTCAGTACGCGGTGATCAGCACGCACCCGACGACGATGACCGCAGTGCAGATCATCAATCGCCAAGTCACCTTCTCGAGCCTTCTCAGGAAGATCGCCGCGAGGAGGAGCGTCATGATCGGCGACGTGCTGCCCAAGGGTCCGATGGTCGCGACGGTCCCCCGCATGAAGGCGAACAGGTTCAGATAAAAGCCCACGGCGAGGGAGGCCCCGGCGGCCAGCAGAAGAGGCGCCGCGCGCGCCTGCGTGGATCGTTCGGCCCGCCCGGCGAAAATCCTGTAGGCGCAAAGGTGTGTTGCTAATCCGGCCGCGGACATGATCAACGCGCCGAAGGTCGGCCAGGGAATCGCGCTCATCCCCAATTTCCGGAAGATCGACGACAGTCCCCAGAAGGTCGCCGCAAGGAGGGGCAGGGCGATCTCCCGCGCCGTCCACCGAAACTCCTCTTTTTCACCGGTGACGATGGCTATCCCGCCGACCACAAGGAAGGTCCCGATGTACACGGGGAAATCGGGCCGTTCTCCCAAAAAGAGGACGGCGATGATCAAAGAGACGAAGGGTTGAACGCTGGCCAAGGGGGTGGACCGGGCCACGCCGATTCGGCTCACGCTCGAGAAGTAGAAAAGCAGGGCGAGGCCGGGGGCGCTCACACCCGCCAGGATCAGCCACAAAAGGCCCAGCCAGGTGATTGGAAGACCCGGCCACTGTATCCACGTCCAGGGAATGAAAAACAGAACCGTGAACGCTGTCACCGCCAGGCTGCTGACCAGGGAGGTCGTGTACGGCAGCGCCTTTCGGATGAAGATGTTCCGCACGCCGAAGAAGAACGTGGACAGCAGGGCCGAGGTCTCGGCGATGAAGGTCCATTCAAGCATGCGGGGATTATAGCGGAACGCCCGGGGAAAGAACGGCGGGCCGGCTTCATCGCGCCGTTATCCGAAGGCGTTGTCCATCGCCATCATGACGGTGAACCCGGCGATGAAACCGAGCGTGGCCACGTCGATATTGCCGCTGCGCACGGTTTCCGGGATCAACTCTTCCACCACCACGTAGAGCATCGCGCCCGCGGCGGCGGACATGGCGTAGGGGAGGAAGGCGATCGAGAGAAGCGCCAGCGCCGCCCCCAAGACTCCGGCGACGGGCTCGACGACGGCGGACAGCTGGCCGAAAAAGAACGCCTTCCACCGGTTCATGCCGTCGCGCCGCAGCGGCAGCGCGATCGCCAAACCCTCCAGGATGTTCTGAAGGCCGATCCCGACGGCGAGCGCCGTGGCCGCGCCGATGTCCGCGCCGGCGTAGCCGACGCCGACGGCCATGCCCTCGGGGAAGTTGTGGATGGTGATGGCGAGCATCAGCAGGGCCGAGCGGCGCCAGGGGACCTTCGGTCCTTCACGTGCGGCCTCGTCGGGAAACTCCGGGTGAAGGTGGGGGAGCGCCTGATCGATCCCGTAGAGGACGGCCGCCCCGAGGAGCAGGCCGATCACGGCGGGCGCGACGCCCCCGATCTCGATGGCGGGCTCCAGGAGCGACCACGAGCAGGCGGCGACCATGATGCCCCCGGCGGCCCCCATCAGGCCATCCATCAGCCGCCGCGGGGCGGTCCGGAAGAACAGGACGGGCAAGGTCCCGACGACCGTTAAAAGATATGTGCCGAGTGTGGCGATAAACGCCTGCCCGATGGGTCCCAACCCCACAAACCAGTCCATCAACCCGGTCCATGATTCTGTGGGACGCCGGTGAATCGGAATTCGGTTCGCATGTTGCAAGCCTAGTCCCCGAGAGCCACAGTGAACATGACGCGGATCATGATCGGTCGAGACGGACGCTGCCCACTGCGGTAGAATCAACACATCAAGCGTGACTGCGGCCTTCGCGGCCGTGAGGAGCCGGCAAGGCCGGCCGGCCCGGCCCGAGCCGGGATGCGGAAGGGAGAGCGGGCGAACGCCGATGGAGCTTCGCAATACACTTTGCGCCCCCCACTGCGGGAACCACCCCTGCGCCCTGCAGGTCCAGGTTCGCGACGGCAATCCGGTCGGGCTCAAGGCCCATCCCCATCTGAGGTTCCCGCCCTGCATCAAGGGCTTCCAACTTATCGATCGGCTGAACCACCCGGACCGGATCCTCTATCCCATGAAGCGGGTCGGCGCCCGCGGCGCCGGCGACTGGGAGCGCGTCTCCTGGGAGGCGGCCCTCGATCTGGTGGCCGAAGGATTGGAAAGGGCCAAGGCCCGCTCCGGCAACCGGTCCGTCGCGCTCTACAACTACGTCGGCCAGCACAGCATGCCGGGCGGGGTGAAGGGGGCGAAGTTCACGATCCACGCCCTGTTGAATCGCTGGGGAGGGTTCGTCCCCGCCATTGAGAGGGGGGACCTCTGTTGGGGGGCCTACGTCCAGGCCTCCGCCGCGCTTTACGGGTCGTGGCACGTCTCCCTTCCTCCGGACGAGGAGTGCGACGCCGTCGTCATCTGGGGTTATAACCCGCTGGAGACGGGCGTCCGGGGACCGGCCCAGTCCCTGAAACGGGCCAGGTGGAAGGGGACGAAGCTCATCTTCGTGGACCCGGTGCGCACCCTGTCCGTTCAACGCCTGGCGGACCATCACCTGCCCATCCGGCCGGGAACGGACATCCCGCTGGCCCTCTCCCTGCTGAACGAGATCTTCATCAACGGCTGGGTGGATGAGTCTTTCCTGAAGCGGCGCACCAACGCGCCGTTGTTGGTTCGCGAGGACACGGGGAATTTCCTGCGTGAAAGGGACGTCGCCTCGGGCGGATCGGACGCCTGTCTCGTGAGCGACGCGGATGGCGTCCTTCATCCGGTCTCGCCGGGGATGGGAGATGGTGGTGGCGGGGCGGACGCGCCGGGGGACGCGGGGGTTTCACTGACGGCCTCCGTCTCCGCCGGCGGGATTTGCGCCCGCACGGCTTATCTCAGGCTGCGCGAGACGGCGGCGGCCTGGCCGGCGGGGCGCGCGGCACCGGTCTGCGGCGTTCCGGCCGACGCGATTCGGCGGGTGGCCGCCCTTTTGGGAAAATCCCGGCAGGCCAAGGTCAAGGTCAGCCAGGGCGGATACCAGCGGAACCGGGGGGGAGAGGGCGCGGTGCAGGCCACCGCCCTCCTCAACGTCGTCACCGGCCGGATTCGCGGGATGGCGGCCCCGGGGCGCGAAAGGCCCCTCACCCGCGCCGAGGACCCCGTCGGGCTCAGGCGGTTCTACACCCTGGGGATCTCGGACGCGGCGATGCGCTATGTCGTCCCCAACCCTGTCAAGGACCGATTCCCGGTCAACCGCCTCGCGGAAGCCGTCCTGAATCCCGAGGCCTATGGGACGGACCTGCGCGCCCTCCTGGTGATGTGGGGAAATCCGGTCAGCCAGAACCCGGACGCCGGGAAGACCATCCGCGCCCTGAAGGCCCTGGATTTCGTCGCCGTGTCGGACCTGTTCATGACGCCCACCGCCCGGTATGCGGACGTCTTCCTTCCGGTCTCCACCCTCATGGAGCGGACGGCTATCGTCGAGGGCGGGGAGGTCGCGCCCACGCACATCCAGGACCTTCTCCACCTGAATCCCAAGCGTCAGCTTTTCTTCTCCCGCCGCGCGGTCGAGCCGTTGGGCGAGAGCCGGGACGATTTCGAGATCATCTGCGACCTGGCGCGGCGGATGGGGTTCGGGGCGGAGTTCCCCTGGAGGACGTCCGACGAATGGATAGAGGAGGTCGTCGGCCTGGCCCGGCGTGACCCGCGCTTCCCCTGGATGCGGGATGTGACGATGGAGCGCCTGGAGCGCGAAGGCGTGGTGGACCTGGACATGCCGCCGCTCGAGGACACCTGGGATTTGGACACGCCCTCGGGGCGCATCGAGGTGTACAGCGAGGCGCTCCTCTCTCGCGGCGCGAGCCCGCTGCCCGAGTGGCCGGATGACGGCGAAGCCGCCCCCCCGGCGGTCCAGGGGGCAAGCGCGGCCGGCGGCCCCGAATATCCCCTGACCCTGGTGTCGCCCAAGTCGATCTTCCGCGCGCACTCCACGTTCGCCGACCATCCGAAACTCTTGCGGCTGGGGTACAACCGCGCGTGGGTCCATCCGGACGACGCCGCGCCCCGGGGCGTCCGGGACGGGGACCGGGTGCGGCTGTTCAACGATCGGGGGGAGACGCGGATCGAAGTCCGGGTCACCGAGGACGCCCGCCCGGGGACGGTCCGGGTCTATTCGGGCGGCTCGCCCGAGCTGGGGGCCGCGAACCTCCTCACGCCCGACCGCGTGACCGGCTACTCCGAGTCCGCCGCCTTCAACGACTGCCGCGTCGAATTGGCGAAGGCCGAGCCGCCCGGCTGAGATTTTGGCCTGGGTGCGGTTCGCCCGACTCCGCCCTTCCTTGAAGCGCGGTGACGGTTGGATGGAGGAAAGGCGACTCGCATTTCAAGAAAGTGTGCCACTGGCGGCTGGTCCGCCAGTGGCTCCATTTAATTTCTGGTCCAATTTGAGCGATGCGGAGGTTTCCGAATCAATAGACGATCTTGAAAGGCGGCGCCGGCAGGCAAGCTGCCAGTGGCACACTCCTTTGAATCAAGGATTGTATCCTGCCGCCGGCGTCTTTACGTTTCCCCCGAACTTCATTAACATTTCATCTGTCTAATCCGACATGCCGGGGTTGGCCGGCAGGGGGTGGGGCATGAAGGCGTTCGGGCGGGGCTTGGTTTTTTTATTCCGGCGATTCTTTTCATTCTACTGGTTCTTTTGATTCCAGGGGTTTTCCTGGTTGCTTCGGCCGGGTTCGCCCAGACGTCCAAATCCATCACCGTCCAACCCGCTCCCGTTTACAAGGGCAAGCGGCTCTACTCGAACTCCTGGGCCGTCGTCATCGGCGTCAACCGCTACCAGCACCCCAGCATCCCCACGCTGCGTTACGCCCGCAAAGACGCGGAGGACCTCCGAGACGCCCTTCCCCGCCTGGGGTTTCCGAAGAGCCAGATCCTCACGCTGTTCGACCGGCAGGCCACCAAGCGGAACATCGAGCGTCTCCTGGGCGATGAGATACGGCGGCGCGTCTCGCCGGGGGACCGCGTGTTCGTCTTCTTCTCGGGCCACGGCAAGGACGAAGAGAAAGAAGGCTATCTCATCCCCTACGACGCCGATCCCAAGAACCTCTTTTCGACGGCGATCTCCATGAGCCAGCTCACCGTTATCGCAAAGCGGATGAGGGCGCAGCATGTCCTGTTCGCCGTGGACGCCTGCTACTCGGGCTACGCGATTTTCCGGACCAAGAAACTCCTGAACCCCGAGCTCGTGACCGACCTGACATCCCGTCCCGCCGTCCAGGTGATCACCGCCGGCCGCGCGGGCGAGGTCGCCCAGGAACGGGAGGGGAACGGTCTGTTCACCCGGGTCCTCTTGAAGGGCCTTCAGGGTTCCGCTGACCGGAGGGGATGGGGCTGGCTGTCTCTGGAGCATCTGGGCGAGTACGTCCGCGACCGGGCGTACGCCGAATCGGGCAGGCAGCAGTATCCCCAGTTCGGGAACCTCTCGGGGGACGGGCAGTTTGTTTTCCTCCTCCCGACGGAGAAGCCGGCATTTGACCTGGTGAAGGAGCGCGCCCGGCTGGCGGAGGAGCGCAGGAAGCTCGAAGTCGAGAAGGCCGGTTTGGAGCGCGAGCGCCTCGCGGCGGAGAAGGCCTGAATTGATGCCGAGCGAAAGCGACTGGAGGCGGAGCGCAGGCGAATCGAAGAAGAGAAAAGGCGTCTCGCGGCCTTGAAAAAAGATGTAGGGGCGGGTCCCCGTCCCCGCCCGTCACCCCGCGAGTCCGACCGCCCCCGCGTCGCCGTTGGCCCCGGCATTCCGCACCGGATCGGCAGCGGGCTGGAAACGATGATCCTGGTTCCTGCCGGTTCATTCATTAGGGGGAGCAACGACGGCTCTTCCGACGAGAGGCCCCGGCGCCGTGTGTATCTGGACGCGTTTTACATGGACAAGTACCCGGTGACGAACGCCCGGTTTCGGAGGTTCGGAAAGCCGAAGAGAGATTACGGCTCAAAATTCAACGGCGCCCGGCAGCCGGTGGTTGGCGTGACTTGGTTCCAGGCACGGGATTACTGTAAGTCCGTGGGCAAGCACCTTCCTACGGAGGCGCAATGGGAGAAGGCGGCGCGTGGCGTGGATGGGCGGAAGTACCCCTGGGGGAACGCTTGAGACGGCTCGAAGGTCATCTGGGACAAGAACAGCGGAGGCAAGACACACCCGGTGGACCGGGATTACAACACGCACCGGAGCCCGTATGGGGCAGTGGACATGTCGGGTAACGTATATGAGTGGGTATCGGACTGGCACGGGAAGGGTTATTACCGGAATGCCCCGAACCGGAACCCGGAGGGTCCTGCGTCCGGCAGGGGGCGCGTGGTTCGCGGCGGCCCGTGGAGCGCCAACAATCCCTCGTGGTTTCGTACTGCCTTCCGGAACAGGGCCGGCCGGGACTACAGGAACTTCCACCTGGGTTTTCGTTGCGCCAAGGCTTCTTAATTACCCTTTGCCCTTTCGCCCTTTTACCCTTCGCGGTAAGGGTAAAGGGGTCAAGTCTTTTGTTGATAGAAATGAGACCCAATTATCTTCCTCCGCGGGAATTAGGGGGACACCAAACTCATTTCTCCATTTGCCCCCTTTCGTATACTTCTCAACGCAATGATCACGGGGGCAGTAGGATGGACCCGCAGCGCAGAACGCTGGATTCCCGCCTTCGCGGGAATGACGGCTCGGGGTAGACGTTTGACAACGCCTGTTATTGCGATCGCTCGCGCCGCACGGTCGATGAAAACTGGGGATCGCTGAGGGCAACATACGCGCTCCCACGGCGCTCCGCTGTCATCATGAAAAAAGGGGGAAGACAGGCCGGCTGTCTTCCCCCTTTTCATTTACCCCGGACGCCGGATCACCCCACGCTGACGGCGATCTTCTTGGGGACGGCCTTGGGGGCCTTGGGCAGGCGGATGGTGAGGACGCCGTTCTTCACCTTCGCCTTCACCTTGTCCGTCTCGATGGTGTCGGGAATCTTGAACGCCCGCCGGAACTTGCCGTACGTCCGCTCGATGCGGTGGTAGTCGTCGTAATTGGCCTCGCCCTCCTTCTTGCGCTCGCCGCTGATCGTGAGGATGTTCTCCTTCACCTCGACGGCGATGTCCTTCTCGATCGCGCCGGGAACCTCGGCCTCGACGACGATTTCCTTTTCGGTCTCGTACACGTCCACCGAAGGGGAGAAGCCGCCATGGATGCCGCTATCCAGCCTCCGGAGATTGCGGCCGCCGAACACGCGGTCCACAGTCCGATGAAGGTTCGTGAGCTCACTGAAGGGGCCCCATTTAACCAGCGTCATGGTTTTTCTCCTTATTGAGGTTGTCGAAACCCGTCCAATCCTGGGTTCGGGGTTTATCTCTCTTCTTGATTATTAAGATATAACCTGAGTGATTTATTATCAAGTAATATAACTATAAAGATATATAATATTTCAGATCCGTCTGGATGGAATCTCTATAATTATTTTGGCAATTGTAAAAGATATGACACCGGATTAGGCTGGTGTCGTGGACCTGAAGAGCTTTGAAGTCCTTGTAAAATCGGAAGCTACAGCGAGACGCCATCTGCTCATGGCGTGTCAGAAAAACGGGCGTAAAATCTGCCCTCGTTGTGAGGGTCGAAAACGCTACGTTTTGGGCACGCGGGGGCGCTTTCGCTGCGCTGGGTGTCGGTACACCTTCGGGCCGTTCACGGGCCGCTGGCTGGGCCAACTTCGCCTCTCGGCCCGGCAGTGGCTTTGGGTGGTGAAGCTCTTTGAGCTGGAGGTCTCGGCCCGCAAGATGGCCCAGCAACTCGCCGTGAGCTATCCGACAGCGCTGCGGGCCGTGACGACGCTCAGGCGCAGTCTTGTGGCCGGCACGCCGGGGGGACAGGAGCTTCTTCGAGGGGAGGTGGAGGCGGACGAGGCCTACTTCGGGGGCAAGCGCAAGGGCAAGAGAGGCCGAGGCGCAGCGGGTAAAGTCCCTGTTTTCGGCATATTGGAGCGGGGCGGCCGGGTGAAGGTGGAGGCGGTCGGCAACGTCAAGGCCCAGACCCTTTTGGCCTCCACCGTGAAGTTGGTCCGTCGGGGCAGCGTGGTCTACACCGACCGCTACCGGGTCTATGACGCCCTGATGTTCTGCGGCTATCGCCACTTGCGGGTGGATCATGATCGGCGCTTCAGTCGGGGCAAAGTGCACATCAACGGCCTGGAAGGCTTTTGGGCCTACGCCAAGGAGAGGCTCATCAAACATCATGGGGTGTCCAAAGAGCGGTTCCCCCTCTACCTGAAGGAGATGGAATTCCGTTACAATCACCGACACCAGGATCTCTTTCCCCTGGTGGTACAACATCTCACTCAATTGGTGTCAAAACCTTTATAATCCCCATTATTTAAAGAACTTTATTTCAATGTGTTATGAATGGCTCGCAAAGAGATTTTTCAACTTCGGATGGGCCGGTGAACGGGTTTTCTTTCTATTTATTGCCCGACGCGAGGGAGTCCCCGGCAGAAACACCCCGTTCTGCGCTTGGGCGTGTGATGGACCGGGACGGGGCGCCCAGCGGATCGCTCACGGTCTCATCTCAAACATCCTTCGATTTTCAGTGAAATGCCCGCGAACCCCTTCCTCTCAATCCGATCTTGATCAAGAATGGTGATCGGATCGGCCGGAAAGACCTCGGCGGAAGGCCGTGTTCGATATGGGCGGAGAGCCTGACCGGATAAACCGCGAAGTGTAGCCCCCCGATGGAAGAGCGCCTCAAAACCCTCCTGGAACGGATTGCGCATGCCGGCCTGATGCGGTCCATCCTCCCCGTCGAAGGTCCCACGGGACCCACCGGGCGGATCGCCGGACGGGAGGCCGTCGTCCTGTGCGGCAACGACTATCTGGGCCTGGCCTCGGACCCCCGGCTGGCCGAAGCCGCGAAGAAGGCCATGGACAGGGAAGGTTTCGGGGCCGGAAGCGCCCGCCTCGTCTCGGGCGCCAAGAGGTCCCATCACGAGCTGGAAGAGGCCCTGGCCCGGTTCAAGGGCGCCGAGGCCTGCCTGATCTTCAGCTCGGGATATGCGGCGAACGTCGGTGTCATCCCCGCCCTGGCCGGACCGGGATGCGTCGTCTACAGCGACGCCCTCAACCACGCCTCCCTCATCGACGGGGCGAGACTGAGCCGGGCCGATGTCCGGGTCTTCCGGCACAACGACCCGGACCACCTGGAAGCGCTCCTCGCCGAGCCCGTCGAAGACCCCCCCTCCCCCCTTTTCCCCGCCCCCCGGCTGGTCGTCACCGAAGGGGTCTTCAGCATGGACGGCGATCTTTCCCCCCTGGACCGGATCGTCCCCATCGCCCGCCGCTTCGGGGCTTCCATCATGGTGGACGACGCCCACGGCACGGGCGTCCTGGGCGAAGGGGGGAGGGGGAGGGGGACCGCCTCCCATTTCGGCGTGGACCCCCTCATCGACGTGAAGATGGGGACCCTGGGCAAGGCCCTCGGGGCCTCCGGGGCCTACGTGTGCGGCTCACGCGCGCTCATCGATTACCTGATCAACGCCTGCCGGTCGTTCATCTACACGACGGCGCTCCCGCCCCCTGTGGCGGCCGCCGCCCGGGAAGCCCTCCGCATCGTCGAGACGGAGCCCGAGCGAATCGCCCGCCTCCACCGAAACATCGCCTTCTTCCGGGAGGGCCTGCGGTCCGTCGGCTTCGACGTCCCGCAAGACGGGACGCCCATCATCCCCGTCATCGCGGGAGACGCCGACAGGGCCATGAAGCTGGCCGAAGGTTTGTTGGAACACGGCGTCTTCGCCCGGGCCATCCGCCCCCCCACTATTCCCGAGGGGACGGCGCGGGTCCGCGCGACGGTTTCCGCCGCCCACGAAGGCGTCCACCTGGAGCGGGCCCTCGACGCCTTTGAGGCCGCCGGCCGATCCCTCGGCCTTCTCGGCGCCGTCCGCGGGGTCTCACGATGAATGACCGCCGGAACCGATCCGACATCGCCGCCCGCGATCTCGAACACCTGTGGCACCCCTTCACCCAGATGCTCGAATGGGAGAAGGAGGATTTTCCCGTCATCGTCCGGGGCGAAGGGGTGCATCTCATCGACGAGGCGGGCCGCCGCTACATCGACGGGGTCTCGTCCCTGTGGTGCGTCGTTCACGGCCACGGCCACCCGAAGATCGTCGAGGCCATCTCCCGCCAGGCCGCTACGCTCGACCACTCGACCCTCCTCGGACTCACCCACCCGGCCGCCGTCCGCCTGGCCGAAAGGCTGGCCGCCGTCGCGCCCGAGGGCCTGACGCGCGTTTTTTACTCGGACAGCGGGGCCACGGCGGTCGAGGTCGCCCTGAAGATCGCCTTCCAGTATCAGGTCCAGCGAACGCCCCCCCGGCCGGAGAAGCGCGGGTTCATCTCCCTCCGGGAGGCCTATCACGGGGACACGATCGGCGCGGTGAGCGTCGGCGGCATCGACCTGTTCCATGAGGTGTACCGGCCCCTGTTGTTCGATACGGTCAAAGCGGAGGCCCCTTACTGCTACCGGTGCCCGTTCGGCAAGACGTATCCGGCGTGCGACCTCTTTTGCGCCGACGAGATGGAGGCGCGGGTCCGCGAGCACGCCGATGAGCTGGCCGCGTTCATCGTCGAGCCCGTCATGCAGGGGGCGGGCGGGATGATCGCCGCCCCGGAGGGATTCCTGAAGCGCGTCCGGAAGGTTTGCGACGAATGCGATGTCCTCCTCATCGCCGACGAGGTCGCCACGGGTTTCGGCCGGACAGGGACGATGTGGGCCTGCGAGCGCGAAGGCGTGGTCCCGGACCTCATGGCTGTCGCCAAGGGAATCACCGGGGGGACGCTCCCCCTCGCCGCCACGCTGGCAACCGAGGAGGTCTACGGGGCCTTTCTCGGGGACGCCGCCTCGATGCGGACCTTCTTTCACGGCCACACGTACACCGGCAACCCCATCGCCTGCGCGGCCGCCCTGGCCAACCTGGACATCTTCGAGGAGGAGAGGACGCTCGACCGGCTGCCGGGGAAGATCGATCTTTTTGCCGGGGAGCTGGACCGGATGAAGACGCGCCCGCACGTGGGGGAGATCCGCCGGCGCGGGCTGATGGCGGGGATCGAGCTGGTCCTGGACACCGAGACGAAAGCGCCCTATCCGCCTGAAGAGCGCGTCGGCCATCAAGTGGCGATCGAGGCCCGCAAGCTCGGCCTCCTCATCCGTCCCCTCGGCAACGTCATCGTCCTCATGCCGCCGTTGGCGACGCCGGATGAGGTGCTGCGGGAGATCGTCCGGACGACGTTTGAGAGCATCCGGGCGGCGACGGAAACGAACTGAAAAAATACCGGGAGGATTTCATGACGTACAAAGGATTTTCCGAGCCAAGGCGCCTCATCACACCCGACGAGCTGAACGCGCGGCTTCGTGATGTCACCCTCATCGACGTCCGGCCGGGGGAGGATTACGCCAACGGCCACATCGAGACCGCCCTGCATTTCGATTTTTACGGCGTGAGTCTCAACGACACCTCCGAAAACCCCCTGAACGCCTTCCTCTGGATGGTCGAGAACCTCTTCGGCTTCCGGGGCGTGGACCGCGACAGGACCGTCGTCTTCTACGACCACGAGTCCGGAGAGCGCGCCGCCCGGGGCGTCTGGCTCCTCGATCTCTTCGACCACCCGGACGCCCGGCTCCTGGACGGCGGCCTTCCGGCGTGGCGGGAGGCGGGCCACTCGGTCACGGCAAAGGCCGAGGGTGTGGAGCGGATGTCCTTCGAGGGCAACCGCCGCAGGATGGACCGCCTGGCGACGCGGTTCGACGTCCACGCGGCCATCGAAGACCCGGAAACCATCCTCCTCGACACACGGCGGGAGTCCGAATACGTCGGGACCGAGAAGCGCGCGCGGCGGGTCGGGACGATTCCCGGGGCCGTCCACCTCTTCTGGCGCGAGCACCTGGACGGGAAAGGCGCCTTCCGCCCCGCCGAAGAGATCCGGGCGCTCTACGAATCCAAAGGCGTCACGCCCGACAAAAACATCCTGCCTTATTGCCAGGGAGGCTACCGCTCGGCCAACACGTATCTGGCCCTGAAGCTGCTCGGCTACCCGAACGTGAAGAACTACCTGGGGTCCTGGTGGGAATGGGGAAACCGGGACGATTCGGTCATCGTCCTGCCGGGGGAAAGTCAAACGCAATCCTGATGAGCGCATTCCGCGAACGACATGGCGCCAACGGGAAATTCCCTCCATGAGAAGTCCCCAAGGCAAGGCCCTGTTCATCACCGGGACGGACACCGGCGTCGGGAAGACCTGGACGGCCGGGGGGCTGGCGGGGGCGCTCAGGCGCCGCGGCCGTCTGGTCGGAAACATGAAGCCGGCGGAAAGCGGGTGCCCGGAGGAGGGGGGAGAAACGGTCCCCCGGGACGCGCTGTTCGTCAAAGCAATGGCCGGGTGCGAGGGCCCGCTGGACGCAATCTGCCCCTACCGGTTCCGCGAGCCCCTGGCGCCGTTCGTCGCCGCCGAGAGAGAAGGACGCCGGATCGACCCCGAGCGGATCGTCTCGGCCTTCGAGGGGATTCGCGCCGCCCATGATGTGACGCTGATCGAAGGCGTCGGCGGGTTCCTCGTCCCCATTGCGGAGGGGTTCCGGGTCTCGGACCTGGCCGTCCGGTTCGGCGCGCCGATCCTGGTGGTCGGGCGGCTGGGGTTGGGAACGCTGAATCACACCCTCCTGACCCTCGAAGCGGCCGCCCGCCGGGACCTCCGCGTCCTCGGCGTCGTTCTGAGCGCCGCCGCCCCGCCTTCAACGGTTTCAGAGGAGACCAACCCGGACGTCCTGACGGCCCTCACCGACGTTCCCCTCCTGGGTGTCCTGCCCCACCTGCCGATTGCCGGCGGCGACACCCCGGACCCCATGCGGCTCATCAACGCCGTCGAGGAGCACCTGAACGTAGACGCGATCGAAATGGGTTTAGGGTTGAAGCCGGTATAAGGAGGGACTGGTGGGGGCGAGGGCACGTCGTTCAAAAAACGTCCCCCGCGATTTTCGCCTCTACCCTTTCAGCTCCCCCGTCACCTTCGCCATCCGGTCCACCGCCTTTTCCAGCTCATCCATCGATTGGGCGAAGCAGAGGCGCAGATAGCCCTCCCCGCCGGGGCCGAAGCCGCTTCCGGGGACCGTCGACACCCCGCCTTTTTCCAGGAGCGTCTTCGCGAACTCCATCGAGCTCAGCCCCGTGCCCTCGATGTTGAGGAACAGGTAAAAGGCCCCTTTCGGGTTGGGGCAGCGGACGCCGGGGAGCTCATTCAAGTTCTTCACCATGAAGTCCCGCCGCTGCCGGTAGGACGAGACCATCTCGTCCAGAACGTCCTGCTGCTGGTTGTCATAGCCTTCCACGCACGCAAGCTGGACGAAGGAGTTGGGGTGGGTGTTGGTGTAGAGGTTTAGCTTCGTCATCTCCGTGATGATGTCGGCGGGTCCGGCGGCGTAGCCGATGCGCCAGCCCGTCATGGCGAAGGTCTTCGAAGCGGCGTTGATCGTGATCGTGCGCTCGGCCATGCCGGGCAGGGCCGCCGGGCTGATGTGCTCGCCTTCGTAGAGGATGAGCTCGTACACCTCGTCCGAGAACAGGAGGATGTCCCTTTCCCGGACCAGGTCGCAGATCCCTTCGAGCGCCTCGCGGTCGATGACGCCGCCGGTGGGATTGCTGGGCGAGTTGATGAGCAGGACCTTCGTCTTGTCGTTGATGTGGGGCTCGATGAGGGCCCGCGTGGCCATGAAACCGCCGGATTCCGTGATCGGATAGTACGCGGGCGTCGCCGCCGCAAGCTGGACGATGGAAGTGTACTGAGGCCACCCGGGAGAAGGAAGGAGAACCTCCTCGCCGGGGTTCACCGTGGCCTGGACGGCCTCATACAGCGCGCCTGTCCCGCCCGGCGTGACGACGACCTGGTTCTCGGGATTGACCTCGATGCCGTTCTCTCGCCGGAGCTTGCCGGCCAGGGCCTTGCGGAGCTCGGGGATCCCCCCGAACGATGTGTAGTGGGTGAACCCGCTGTCCAGGGCGGCCTTGCAGGCGTCCACGATGTAAGCGGGGGTGTCGAAGTCGGGCTCCCCGACTTCCAGTCGAACGACGTCTTTCATCTTGGCGGCGATCTCGAAGATCTCTCGAATGGGCGAAACGCCGAGTTGCTGAACCCTGTCCGAGAGAAAGGAGCGTCCGGTCACGGATTGCGCCTCCTGGTGCGTGCGGGTTGCGCGAGAAATTCCCGGATGGGGCGAGCCAACGGGTCTTTTACGTATGGGGTCCTTTATAACAGGGCCGGGCCGGGATGAGAACCCCGCGTCCTGTAAACGGGGGGCGCTTGCGCGCCGGCCAAGCTGCGGATGAGGGCCCTCGTGCTTATCACAACTTGGTCGGCGCACACGATCTGTGAGTTGCAGCGCGGGTCGGTTGACCCTCAATCTCCGCTGGGTTTCCATTCGGCGCGGCTCTACAGCTTCCAGGCCTCGGCCGTGTTGGGGGCGAAGATCTCCTCTACGGCGACCCGCCTCGACGTCAAGCCCTGCTCCAGGGCGTATTGGCAGAAAGTCTCGAGGGTCTTGCGGTTGGCCTCGATCCCGTAAGGCCAGAAATCGTCGCCCATGACCCGGCGGGTGTCGTCCATTTCGGCGACCTGCCAGGGCAGCATCGTGATGAGCCAGCCCGGGTCTCCCAGGGCGCGCTCCACCTCCCGCTTCGCCGCCTGGAAGGCCTGAAGGAGGCTCTGGGCCAGCCAGGGGTTGTCCTCGTGAACGTCCCGGCGCAGGACGAGCGTGTGCATGATGGGGAACAGGCCCGTGCGGCGAAAATAGTCCTGCTCGGCGGCGCGGAAATCGGGGAAGAGCCGCTTCACGCGCGGGTCTCCGGCCTGGAAGGCGGAAGGGGGATGCGCGCAGAACAGGGCGTCCACCTCTCCCTCGCAAAGCGCCCGGTTCAGGGTGTCGTGTTCGGGAATCGACTCCAGGCGGATCGAGGCGGGGAGGTCGAGGGCGACGCGCTCCTTCCTTCCGGGGACTTCCTGGCCTCCGGCCACCCAGGTGACGTCTTCCGGCGCGACGCCGTATTCGTGGTGGAGCAGCCCCCGCATCCAGACGCAGGCCGTCATGGCGTATTCGGGAATCCCGATGCGCCGCCCTTTCAGGTCTTCCGGGCGCCCGATCCCGTTTTTGGCGCAGATGAAGATCCCCGAGTGCCGGAAGACCCGGGACGGAAAGACCGGAACGCCGATGAAGGGCGATTCCCCTTTGCCGGTGAGGGTCGTGTGGGCGCCCAGGGACATCTCCGAGGCGTCGAACTCCCGGTGTTGGCACATCCGCCAGAAGATCTCGGCCACGTGAAGGTTCAGCCAGTTCAGATCGACGCCGTCGATGGGCGCGCTGCCGTCGGCGACGGCCCGGGTCCGGTCCGAGATGTGGCAGGCAAGGGTCAATCGAAGTTTTGTCATCGCGGGGGGATTCCTCGGCGAAAGGGATGAAAGGTCGTCACCGGAAGATGCGGACCCCTTCCGGCGGCCGGAAAAAGCAGGATGGATGGATTATACATAAGGCGCTTCGATTTGCGGTTGTTTCCCCGGGAGGTTTTTGGGGGATGAATCCGGTGACGGCTTCCGCCGCGGGGCGGCGGAAGCCACGATTTTCCGCCGGGTCCCGAATCTTTACGTTGACATCCGCCCGAAGGCCGGGATACATTCCATGGAGGTGGCTGGCTGGCCATCCGAGCGCGATAGAGGAAGAATGACCTACAAAGTCCGTCTGGAAATTTTCGAAGGCCCCCTCGATCTTCTCCTCCACCTGATTCGTGAGAACCAGGTCAACATCTGTGACATCCCGATCGCCCGCATCACCGATCAGTATCTCGATTACCTGAAGTTCATGAAGACACTGAACATCGAGGTGGCGGGCGATTTTCTCGTGATGGCCGCAACGCTCACGTACATCAAGTCGCGGATGCTGCTCCCCCGTGAGGATGAGGAGGCCGTGGAGGAGGAAGACCCGCGCCGGGATCTGGTGGACCGCCTGCTCGAATACCAGCGGTTCAAGGAAATCGCCGGTGCGCTCCAGGAGCGCGAGGCGATCCATGAAGGGATCTACCGGCGCGCCCTTTCGCCGGATTCGGTCCCGATGGAGGACGAGCCGGTTCCGGCCGAGACCTTTCTGGGAGAGGTGCGCATTTTCGATCTGCTCAAGGCGTACGAGGGCGTCATGCGCCGGATCGGCGACGCGGGCCGCCACGAAATCGACGTGGACGAGATGGATCTCGCCGAGCGGTTGACGTTCGTCCTGAATCGCGTCCGGTCCGAAGGGACGACCTTCCCCGCGCTGTTCGAGCGGATGGTCCGGCGGATCGAGATCGCGGCCACCTTCCTGGCGATGCTCGAGCTCATCCGCCAGCGGCTGATCCGGATCCGGCAGAACGAAATCCACGGCGCCATCTACCTCTATCCGGAGGCCGCCGGAAATGGCTGATCGGAATCCACAGGACGTGAAGGCGATCATCGAGACCTTGCTCTTCGTGTCGGAGGAGCCCGTCCGGATCAAGGACCTGGTCGAGATGTTCGACGGCCGGTTGGACGCGGAGGGCGTGGAGGCCGCCCTGGCGGAGATCGACGCCCAGTATGAGGGGCGGGCCCTTCAGCTCCGGCGGGCCGGCGGAGGATGCCGGCTGGCGACGCGGCCCCAATACGGCGGGTGGGTGAAGCGATACCTGAAGCGGACGACGCGCTCGCGCCTGTCTCCGGCCGCGCTCGAAACCCTCGCGGTCGTGGCCTACCGCCAACCCGTGACCCGGGCGGAGCTTGAAGAAGTGCGCGGCCTGGATTGCAGCGGCGTCCTGCATACGCTGATGGAGCGGGAGCTGGTCCGCATCGTCGGCCGCCGCAAGGTTGTGGGACGGCCGCTGGCCTACGGAACCACCTCCCGCTTTCTGGAACATTTCGGTTTCCATTCCATCCAGGATTTGCCGAAGCCCGGAGAAGTGTCGAGCGCCGTATGAGACTGGTCAAATGGCTGGCGGGCGCGGGCGCGGCCTCCCGCCGCGGCGCGGGGGAATTGGTCCTGGCCGGCCGGGTGAAGGTCAACGGTCGGCCGATCAAAGAACCCTGGCTCGACGTGGACCCTTCCTCGGACCGGGTGCACCTGGACGGCAAGCCCGTCCGGCCTCCCCGGCCCGGCGTGACCCTCCTCCTGTACAAGCCGCGCGGCGTCGTGACGACGCGGCGCGATCCGCAAGGGCGGGCCACCGTGTACGATTGCCTCACGAGCGTCAAGGCCCCCGTCCAGCCGGTGGGGCGGCTGGACTATGACACCGACGGGGTTCTCCTTTTGACGACCGAAGGGTCGTTGGCCAACCGTCTCACCCACCCCCGGTACGGCGTCGAACGGACCTACCGCGCGAAGGTGCGGGGATTGCCGGACGAGCGCACACTCAAGCGGCTGGCCCGGGGGGTCGAGCTGGACGACGGTCCGGGGGTCGCCGAGAACGTCCGGCTGGACACCCGCCTGGCGCGGGCCGCCTGGCTGCGGCTCACGGTCCGGGAAGGGAGAAGCCACCTGGTGAAACGGATGTGCGAAGCCGTGGGTCACCCGGTTCTGAAGCTACGCCGGGTCCGCTTCGGGGGCCTCTCGCTGGCGGGGATCAAGTCGGGAGAGTGGCGATATTTGAAGGAGCCGGAAGTGAAAGGGTTGCGCCGGCTGACGGGGATGGAGAAACCGAAGCGGTGAGGAGCGCGGTCCGGGCGCGGATGACCCTGGCGCTGTGGGCGGCGGCCCTGTGTGCGCCGCTCCCGCCCGCGCTTGTCGGGGCCCAGGATGAAGAGGCCCTGTACCGCCGGGCGTGGTCCGCCATGCGGCAGGGGCGGACGGCCGAGGCCGAATCCATCCTGGGGGCCGCGCGCAAGGCGCGTCCGGAGGACCCCCGCCCGTACCTGGGCCTGGGCGACCTCTCTTTTTCCCGGCGGGAATACGCCCGCAGCATACAGTTTTATGGAAAGGCCCTGACGCTTTCGCCCTCGGACGTGCGGGTCATCGTGGGCCTGGCGAAGTGGTCCTTTTTCACCGGCGACCTGGAAGGGGCCCGGCGAAGGCTGCGCGCGGCGCTGACCCGAAACCCGGACGACCCCGAGACCCGGGCCTTTTTGGCCTATCTGGGCGTCCCGGTGAACTGGCCGAAAGAAGTCGGCCAGGCGGCCCGCTCGCAGCGGATCACCCGGGGCGACATGGCGGGCATCCTGGCCGCGCACATGGCCGATTTGAAAGGACTCCGGGAGAGTCCCTTCACCGAGGTTTTGACCGATATCGGCGCCCATTGGGCGAAGGACGCCATCCTGAACGCCGTCAGAAAGGGGTGGATGGCTTCCCGGCCGGACCACACCTTCGGGCCCGGCGAGCCTTTTCAACGGGTGCAGCTCGCGGTGGTGGTGTACAATGTTTTTCAAGGCGCGGGCGTGAAGGCGGATGACGACCTTGGGGCGCGCCGCCCGATCGATATGGGGGTTCGGCACCTCTCCCTGCGCGCGGTTTTGTTCACGCTGGGGAGAGGGTTGATGCGGAAGACCGGAAGGGGAGATTTTTTCCCGCTCGGCTCGGTTTCCGGACTCGAGGCGATCGAGACCCTGGAGCGGGTGAAGCGGCTCCTGTTTCCGTTGGGGTTATATCGTGGATAACGTGAAGGGTTTCACTTCGGCGAAGAGGGCGCGGGGGGAAGAGGTCGTCCGGCGGATTGGCGAGGCGACGGCCGCCCGGGGGATCGACTGGAGCATCCCGAACCAAATCACGATTCTGCGCCTCCTGATGACCCCGATCTTTATCGGGTTTCTGGTTTACGGGATGAAGGTTCCGGCCCTGTTCGTTTTTTGCCTGTCCGGGATTTCCGACGCGTTGGACGGCCTGATTGCCCGCCGCTATCACCTGACGACGGAGCTGGGGGCCCTTCTGGACCCGCTGGCCGACAAAATCCTGCTCACCGCTTCTTTCTGGGTTCTTTCCTCCATGGGCGTCCTGCCGGTCTGGTTGACGATCCTGGTCGTCAGCCGGGACGCGATGATCGTGGGCGGGGCGTTGTTTCTCCGGAGCATCCAGGGACAGTCCGTGATGGCGCCGAGTTTTCTCGGCAAGGTCACCACCTGCCTCCAGCTGGCCACCATTTTTTGGGCGCTCCTGTTCTATTTTTTCCAAGAAACGCAGGCCCCCTACCTTTCGGGTCTTTCCTTCGCGGCCGCGATCGTTACGTTTGTCTCCGGCATTCACTATCTCCTGAGATTCATGCGGCGGGTGGGCGAGTCCTCCTGAGGAGCGTTCCTTGAACGAACCGGAGGTCCGGACGCCCGCGAGTCGGACCGGCCGGATTGTATGGCTGAATCTTGCGGGCGTCGCGGCCGTCATCCTCGTCCTCTACACCGTCTATGCCTTCCGGTCGGTCCTCACGGCGTTTTTCCTGGCGGCCCTGCTGGCTTACCTGTTGGACCCGGTGGTCGATCAACTGGAGCGCGTGGGGCTGTCGCGGTGGGTCGGCATCCTTTTGCTGATGGTTTTCCTCCTGCTCTTCGCGGCCGCCGTGTCCGTTCTGGTGTTCCCCCTGATCCAATCCCACGTCACGGACTTGATCCAACGGTTCCCGCAATACGTTGAACAGTTGCGGAGCTGGATCGCGCCCTGGGTGATGCGGGTGACCGGGATGGACGCCTCGGAGCTGGGTCTCACCGTCAACTCCCTGGCGGCGCGCCTGAAGTCGCTGCCGCCCAACCTGTGGCAGTCCGCGAGCGGGCTGCTTTGGCAGGCGACGTCGGGCCTGCTGAACGTCACCCTGCTGCTGGTGAACCTGACCGTCATCCCTGTGGCGGCTTTTTATCTGTTGAGGGATTTCGATGTGCTCAAGGAAAGGGCGCTCGGGTACGTCCCGCCCAAACACCGGGTGTTTCTGATCCGGCGGTTCGAGCGGATGGATGAGCTGCTGGGCAGCTTCATCAAGGGCCAGTTTCTGGTTGCGCTCTGCCTGGTCGTGGTGTACAGCGCCGGACTCATGATCGTGGGAACCCCCCTGCCCATCGGGATCGGGATCGTCGCGGGCTTGGCCAACATCGTGCCGTACCTGGGGTTGATCGTGGGCCTTCTCCCGGCCCTGGTGATGACGGTTTTGGAGTTCCATGACGTCGCCCATCTGCTGGGCGTTGTGGCGGTCTTCGCGGTGGGTCAGGGCCTGGAGGGGTTTGTTCTCACGCCGCGCATCGTGGGAAAGCGCATCGGCCTCCACCCGGTGGTGGTCATGTTGGCGGTCCTGATCGGGGGCTCGGCTTTCGGCTTCCTGGGTGTGCTGCTGGGGGTGCCGGCGGCTGTTGTCCTGAAGGTCTGGTGGGAGGCGCTGACCTCACAATACCGCCAATCCGGTTTTTACGGCTCGCCCTGATCGGCGCGGGCGGCTTCAATCCCCCGAAGGCTCCTCGCTCAGCACGGCGAACATGAAGAGCAGGTCCGCGAGGCGGTTCAGGTAGGTGAGCAGGTGCCCGCCCTCCAGGAGGCCGTCGTCCCGCAGCTTGACCGCCCGGCGCTCCGTGCGGCGGATGATGGTGGAGGCCAGGTGGAAGGCGGCCGAAGCCGACCCCTCCCCCGGGATGATCCAGTCGGTCACCGGCCGCGTCTTCTCGGCCTCGGCCAATCGCTTGTCCAGCCACTGAACGTGTTCTTCGCCGATGCGGGTCGCCAGCCTGTGAAGATGGGCGAGATCGGCGGCCAGCTCCGAGCCGATGAGGAAGAGTTCTTTCTGGACGCGGAAGGTGTCCTCCCGAAGTCCGCCCGGCGGGAGCCCCGCGCGCGCCAGGCCCAGGGCGGCGATGGCCTCGTGAAGCGCCCCGTAGGCTTCCACGCGGGGGTGATGCTTGGCGACGCGTCCACCGTAGAGGAGATCGGTCTCGCCGGTGTCGCCTCGGCGGGTTGCAATCGACAACGGGTTATCTCCTTCTCTCGACCCGGCGGGCCGCCGCGGATCCGGCGGGGCCGGCAGCGAAACGCGCTCAGCCGATGGCCGGCGGCGCCGCGGCGCCGGACTTGATTTCTCGAAACCGCTCCGAGGCCTTCCGCAAGTGCTCCAGGGTCCACTCGGTCATCTCGAGCGCTTCCAGCTCCCGGACCTTGGCCCAACGGGCGTCGACGATGTCCGTTCGGGCCACGGGCTCGCCGGACACGTGGGCGCAGAGATAATCGATGAGAACGTAGTGGTATTGGACGCGGCCGAACGCGTCCGGGTGAATGCGGTCGAGGACGGCGGCGGTCTCCAGGATTTCGATCCGCAGACCGGTCTCCTCGTCGATCTCGCGGTGGAGGGCGTCTTCGAGGTGTTCGCCGATCTCCACCGCGCCGCCCGGAACGCTCCACGCCCCCGCCCCCGGCGGCGTTCCCCGGCGCACGACGAGAACCTCTTCTCCGCCATCCTGGAAGATTAAGGCCCCGACGCCGACAATGGGGCGCGAGGGGTATTTCCGTCCCAAAGGCGAGGTCTCCCCGGTGGTCGGTTTCAGCGGGCGGCGGGTTCGAGGCGCGGCCGATCCGTCTTGCCGGCGGGCTCGGCCCGGTCTTGCAGCGAAACATAGGCGACTGATGGAGGGGTGTCAATGCGGCGTTCCCGGCTGGATGTGGTTTTCCTGCGCAAAGCGCCGGAATTTGCCTTGACACTCGGCATGGCGCGGTGATAAGAAGACGGCCGGGCGGACGGATACCCCTTAATATTTTGCAATCATGATGGGGATGTGGGGAGGTCGCCAGGGGATGGTCGTGCGGTAATCTTATGAGGGAGGAGCGGGGACAGTGAACAAGGGCGAATTGATTAAGCAGATGGCGGATGGAGCGGGGATTACGCTGAAGGACGCCGAGAGCGCGCTCAAGGCGGCGTTGGATGGAATCAAGAAAGCGCTGAAGAAAAACGACAAGGTGACGCTGGTCGGGTTTGGCACCTTCTCCGTGAGCAAGCGGAAGGCGCGGATGGGCCGGAACCCGAGAACCGGTGAGGCGCTGAAGATCAAGGCCCGGAAGATCCCGAAGTTTTCGGCTGGAAGAGAGTTGAAAGACGCCGTAAACTAATCTTTCAAAGATCCGGCATTTCTTCACGAAAAGGCAGGCGCCCGAGGGGTTGCCATGCCTTTTCGTGTTTTGGAAAGCCTGCGCCCGGGGGTGTCGGGAGATGGACGCGGAAGACCAGTTGGCCCGATTGGGGCGCGGCGCCGCCGAGGTGATCCCGGCGGGGGAGCTTCGGAAGAAGATCGCCGCCGGAAAGCCGCTCCGCGTCAAGGCCGGTTTCGACCCGACGGCCCCCGACCTTCACCTGGGCCACACGGTCCTGATCCAAAAGCTCCGTCATTTCCAGGACCTCGGCCACCACGTCCTGTTCCTCATCGGGGATTTCACCGCCCGGATCGGGGACCCCACCGGCGTCTCCGAGACCCGGCCGCAGCTTACCGAGGACCAGATTCGCGAGAACACCCGGACCTACGAGCGGCAGGTCTTCAAGATCCTCGATCCGGATAAAACCGAGGTCGTCTTCAACAACGCCTGGCTGGGGGGCCTCTCGGCGGCCGACCTGTTGCGCCTGGCGGCGCGCCAGACCGTGGCCCGGATGCTCGAGCGCGACGATTTCCAGATAAGGCGCCGGGAGGGCAGGCCCATCGGCATCCATGAGTTCCTCTACCCCATTCTCCAGGGCTACGACTCGGTGGAGCTGCGCGCGGACGTGGAGATCGGCGGGACCGATCAGAAGTTCAACCTCCTTGTGGGCCGGGAGCTCCAGCGCGCCTTCGGCCAGGCACCCCAGGTGGTGATGACCCTCCCCCTGCTCGTCGGCACGGACGGCCGGCGAAAGATGAGCAAGAGCCTCGGCAACCACATCGGGATCGACGAGCCGCCGGGCGAGATCTACGGCAAGGTCATGTCCATCTCGGACGAGCTGATGTGGAGCTGGCATGAGCTGTTGAGCGACGTGGATGAGGACGCCCTGGCGGCGCTGAAAAAAGAGACCGAGAGCGGCGCGCGGAACCCCCGCGACGTCAAGGCCGCCCTGGCGGCCGAGCTCGCGGCGCGGTTTCACGGAGAAGAAGCGGCCCGGGCCGCGGCGGAGGAATTCGTCGCGCGGTTCCGCCGGCATGAAGTCCCGTCGGACGTGAAGAAGGTGTCGATCCCGGCGCGGGAAGGGGGACACTGGATCTGTCAGTTATTGACGGACCAGGGTCTCACGAAGTCCAACAGCGAAGCGCGGCGTCTCATCGGGCAGGGCGGGGTGCGAGTGAACGGCGAGAAGGTCTCGGACGCCGACCTTCACGTCGAGGCGGGGACCCACCTGATCCAGGTCGGCAAGCGGCGGTTTCTGGAAGTGACGATCGGCGGGTAGGCGCGTGGCCGGGTTTTCCCGACACTTCTGGGGCGGGTACGGAGCCCCGCCCCTACACGCGATCGTACAATGGACATGTAGGGGCCGGGCTCAGTACCGGCCCCTACACGCGAGACGCAGATAGGCCATTAATAAGACAGAACTCAAATAGCCCGCATTTCTCACCAAGAGGAGATGCCGGCCTCGTTGCATTCCGACAACTCGTTGCGGTGTAGCGCGGAGGTTTCTCATCACCAGGGCAGCGCCCCCCCCACCGGCAGGCCCGTGGTAGTCCCTATTGGCGAGCCGCCCGTCTTACTTTTTGACCGTCCGTGGTTTGGCCGGACGTTTCTTCGGTGTCTTCTTTTTCCTGTTGGTCGCGGGGGTCGAGGAAACTCCCTCCGCCTCTTCGCGCTTTTTCTCCGCCGCCCGGGTGTCTCCGGATTCCTCCAGTTTATCCGCCCACAGTTTGAGCATCGTTACGAGATTCTTCCGGTAAGCCTCTTTTTCGGGCGCAAGGCTCACTGCCTCGCGAAGGCGCTTCTCCGCGTCCCGGAAATATTTTTCGGCGGTTTTCCTTTTGTCTTTCCAGACCATTTCAGCTAAGCGGGTGAGGTGGTTTCCCCAGTTGTTGAATGCGATGTCGTCTTGGGGGTCCAGGCGAGTGAGGAGAAGGAAGGCGTCGTCGCCCCACGGTGGAACGTCTCCCCTCGCCAGGATCGTCTGGGTTATGACTAAACGGAGAACCTGGATCACCTCGTTCTTCGCAAAGGGGCAGGCCCGGCGCAGGCGGCTCAACGATTCTTCGATCTTGTCCTCCGAGACGAGTCGCGTGGCCTCGCGCAGATGCGTTTCCGGGTCGTCGCCGACGAGGGCCAGGACCGCCCGGGCGGCCTTTCGGTACTGCTCGGTCACGTGGTGGTCCGGCTGGGTGACGACGAAAGGCTCTTCGATGAGGGCGATCCGGGGGTGGTACGGGATCTGGACGGCGGCCTCTCCGCCGAGTAGCTCCCGCGCCCGCCTGAACCGTTTCTCTTTGAGATCCTCCTCCGCCGTCGGGACCGGAGAGAGTATCCGCAGGACGGGTTTCGGCGCCTCGCCCTCCCGGCCCGCCACGAACTCCAGAAAGTCCTTCGTCCCGAGGAGGTTCTGCTCGTTCAAGCCCGAGACGACGGCCAGGGCGTCCGCCAGCCCCAGGACGCAGAAGCCGGCCGCCTCGCTCCACCCCGTCCGGGAATCGATGAGGGCGTAGTCGAACCCCTCCTCCCGGACGCGCGCCCGGATGACTTCGGCCACGTACACGGCAATGCCTTTTCCGACGACCTCCCGGATGGACAGCTCGGAGAGCTGGCGGAGATAGGCGTCCGGCGAGGTGTCCGACGGGTGGGCCGGCAGGAGGGCGAGGCGTCCGGGCCGCTCGACCCCCGGCAGGGGCGGCGTATTCACGGTGAAGGAGTGAAGATATCCTTTGAGCTTGTGGGGGGCATCGTCCGGTTCGGCGCCGCTCTCGATGAAACCCCGGCACTCCTCGTAGAGCGCGATGAACCCTTGGGCCGGTTTCCTGCGGCCGCGCTTGTGCGCCAGCGTCAGCCCCGGGGCCTCCAGGTCGGCGTCGATCATCAGGACGTCCAGGCCCGCCGCGGCCAGATAGTGCGCCGCGTTCAAGAGCGCCATCGTCCGGCCCACGCCGCCTTTGAACGAGTAGAATGTGATGAAGTGCGTTGTCTGGGGGGGCGGGGGGGCGGACAAGGAGGGTCTCAAGCCGGCGAAGGATGATAGGGAGCGTGCCAGGCGCTCGGGGTGGACGGCCGTCCGGCGGCGGGGGCGGGGGGAGGTATGGCCGGCGTTGCGGCGTTGCCGTTATAGGCCGTCACGAGTTTCTCCCCGATCAGCCTGCTTTCCCGTGAGGCCGCTTTCCGGGAGCGGATGCCGGGAACCTCGATGCCCACAGTGTCGAGGGAGGCCGCGACGATCTCCCGGACCCAGGCGTGCGCGTCCTTCAAGTGAGAGGTCAGGACCTGAACGCCCGGACGCTTTGGCCCCTGAAGGAGCTCCACCCAATCCCCGAGGAGCTCCGAGAGGGCGTAGTCCTCCGGGTCGTCCCGGAAATGTTTCAGGAGCGCGGGCAGGGCGCGGAGGGCCGATTCGGGCCCCCGTTCCGCGAAAACCCAGAAGGCGTCGAGGGCGTAGGGTTTCTCGGATAAAAGGCCGCGCGCGAGGCCCTCGTCCGCCCGTTGCCCCTGCGCCGCCCAGGCCCCGACGAGCAAACGATCCAGACCGGATGCCGTAAAACGCTCTTTCCGGAATTCATCCGATCGGACGACGGGTTCGAGCAAGTCCCGGGCCTCGATGGGCCGGATGTGGGCCAGAAGCAAAAGGATGGCCTGATTGTAGGCCGTCTCGGCCGGGCCGGGCGTGCGGTCCTTCTTCAAGATCTCTTTCAGGAGGGAGACCGCGCCCCGCTCGACAAGCCGCTGCGCGCGGCCTTCGGCGTTGGCCCAGATGTAGATGAAGAGGCGCTCGGGCGCCGGAAGATCGTCGGGGCGCTCGGGGAAGTAAAGGTCGTCGCCCGATAGACGCGCCTTCATCCAGCGTCGGATGTCAGCGGCTGAGGCGTCTCCCAGCGAGTCCAGGTTGAGCGTCCCGTCTCTGTTGTTCTTCGGCCGCCAGACGGCGGTGGCTCGTTTCATGGCGTACCGCTTGGTATGCGCCTAAAATCTCTCACGCAATTCGCATTCGAATTTTCGGCCACGATCTCGGGCAATCCCGGCCCGGGAGGACGTTGGTTCAGATCAAGCGTCCGGCCGAAATCGGCCTCTCTGGCCGACGGCTTGAAATATCCCGACCAGCCCGCGTCACAGACCGTAGGATACCTTTTAGGCCCGAGAGCGGCAACGGGGATTTCCATCTCCAATAATATGGTATCTGGGTCCGGCGGCGGGTCTTTTCCAATCCTTCGGTTGAGGGTTGCGGGATCGGAGCGGTCGGCGTCGGAAATGTCGAAAACCAGGAAAACCGCCTTCTTATCGCGTCTTCCGAGCCTGACCTTTTCCAGGTCGCGAAGAACACGGGCCCTTCGTCTCCTCCAGCGCGTCAGAAAGCGCTCCACCTCAACCGCGGGCTTGTTCAGGGATGAGGCGGCGGCGGGCCGGCCGGCGGCGATTCCGAGTTCTCGGAGGAAAACGTCCGCCGGGATGACACGGCTGACCAAGCCGGAGGTTCTCCCGGAGACCTCGGGACCTTCAAGGGTGAAAGATGCGCACGCCTTCTCGTAGCTCTTTTTTAAGTTGGCCCTTGTCCGTGTCAAGCTCAACCGGACGAGGAACCGGCGGAACACCTCTTCTTCCGGATCGCCGTCACGTCCCAACGGATCTTCGGCAGAGAGGTTGGTAACAACCTTGCGGCCGTCTTCCGGCGGGCCGCCCGCTCCCCGGCGGGCGCGGGCCCTGGTTTGCCAGGCCCTGAACGCCCTCCGCTGGTCCGGGGTCAGGCGGCGCAACGCCTTTTGGAAAAGCATGATTCGCTCCCGCCGTGAGGTTCTTTCGGGTTCATCGGGAGCATAGCATAGGATGATTTGCGGGGGAGGCGGGCAAGGGGTGAAACGATCCAAACGCCCGCTCTGCCTGTTTTGAAAACACCGGATTTACACCGTCCGGTAGGCCGGCCATCCTGCCCGGCCCGGAGTTGAATGGCCACGCCTGCAATCGGGCGGGTCGCCGTCCCGAGCGCGGCCCGAAGAGATGGATCGGGAGGATTCTGAAAATCCGGCGCTCCCCCGTAAAATATTGTGGCGCAATCGCCCGCTCGGAGGTATATTCTTCTTCACTTAGCCGGAGGGTTGACCCGATCTTTGGTGTTTAACGTTGCTCCTTGACAAACCTGTCGGGATCAACGAAGATTCCCGGGTCTCCAATCTGTCTATCGCTCTTTGACAACGAAATAGGGTGCATCGCAGTCCAACGGGTTCCTTTGAGCAGTATTCGGACGGGCTCTACGGAGATCTGTTCGAAAACAGACTCGCAGTTGAAACATGCAGTTCAAACTGGAGAGTTTGATCCTGGCTCAGAACGAACGCTGGCGGCGTGCCTAACACATGCAAGTCGAGCGAGAAAGCTCCCTTCTGGGGGTGAGTAAAGCGGCGAACGGGTGAGTAACACGTGAGCAATCTGCCCTCGGGACCGGGATAACATCTCGAAAGGGATGCTAATACCGGATAGGACCACAGGGTCACATGACCCAGAGGTGAAACGGTGGCCTCTTCTTGAAAGCTGTTGCCTGAGGATGAGCTCGCGGACCATTAGCTTGTTGGCGGGGTAATGGCCCACCAAGGCTACGATGGTTAGCCGACCTGAGAGGGTGATCGGCCACACTGGAACTGAGACACGGTCCAGACTCCTACGGGAGGCAGCAGTGGGGAATCTTGCGCAATGGGGGAAACCCTGACGCAGCAACGCCGCGTGAGCGATGAAGGCCTTTGGGTTGTAAAGCTCTGTCGGGAGGGACGAAAAGGTCCGGTTGAATAGGCTGGACTGTTGACGGTACCTCCAAAGGAAGCCCCGGCTAACTCCGTGCCAGCAGCCGCGGTAATACGGAGGGGGCGAGCGTTGTTCGGAATTATTGGGCGTAAAGAGCACGTGGGCGGCGCGGTAAGTCCTGTGTGAAAGCCCTCGGCTCAACCGAGGAAGTGCATAGGAAACTGCCGTGCTTGAGTGCGGGAGAGGAGAGTGGAATTCCCGGTGAAGCGGTGAAATGCGTAGATATCGGGAAGAACACCGGTGGCGAAGGCGGCTCTCTGGACCGTTACTGACGCTGAGGTGCGAAAGCTGGGGGAGCGAACGGGATTAGATACCCCGGTAGTCCCAGCCGTAAACGATGGGCACTAGGTGTGGGGGGTATCGACCCCTCCTGTGCCGAAGCTAACGCATTAAGTGCCCCGCCTGGGGAGTACGGCCGCAAGGCTGAAACTCAAAGGAATTGACGGGGGCCCGCACAAGCGGTGGAGCATGTGGTTTAATTCGACGCAACGCGAAGAACCTTACCTGGGCTTGAAATGGCCCGGACCGCGGCAGAAACGTCGCTTCCCTTCGGGGCCGGGTTACAGGTGCTGCATGGCTGTCGTCAGCTCGTGTCGTGAGATGTTGGGTTAAGTCCCGCAACGAGCGCAACCCTCGCCCCTAATTGCCAGCACTTCGGGTGGGGACTTTAGGGGAACTGCCGGTGATAAACCGGAGGAAGGTGGGGATGACGTCAAGTCCTCATGGCCCTTATGCCCAGGGCTACACACGTGCTACAATGGCCGGTACAAAGGGTCGCGAAACCGTAAGGTAGAGCCAATCCCAAAAAACCGGTCTCAGTTCGGATTGGGGTCTGCAACTCGACCCCATGAAGCTGGAATCGCTAGTAATCGTGGATCAGCACGCCACGGTGAATACGTTCCCGGGCCTTGTACACACCGCCCGTCACACCACGAAAGTCGGTTGTACCAGAAGTCACTGTGCTAACCCGTAAGGGAGGCAGGTGCCTAAGGTATGGTCGGTAATTGGGGTGAAGTCGTAACAAGGTAGCCGTAGGGGAACCTGCGGCTGGATCACCTCCTTTCTAAGGAGTAGCAAAAACGTCCTGCGAGCGACTAGCCTGAGGGGCTCGAGTACGTTTCCCTTCACGGGAAACGGAAAAGGTGCCGATGAAGGCAATAACGTCCGGTAGGCGGCTACACCAAGGTCGATACCCTGCGGACTGCGATCCCCCTGTTTTAAATTTATCGTCGAAATCCAATGAGAGCCGGCTCGGGCCGAGAATATCCCGGCGCTCCGGCGAGGGTGCATGTGATTCGAGGCGGCGAGAAGAGTGGGCCGCCTGAAATTCACGTGGGCCTATAGCTCAGTTGGCTAGAGCGCACGCCTGATAAGCGTGAGGTCCCTGGTTCAAATCCAGGTAGGCCCACCAGGGTCGCGCGTGACGGGGGTGTAGCTCAGCTGGGAGAGCGCCTGCCTTGCACGCAGGAGGCCAGCGGTTCGAATCCGCTCACCTCCACCGTAACTCTCCCCTGGGCGGCTCGATTTTGACGGTGGATGTGTCCTCTTTGGGCGTCCGGCCAAAGGCTGGCCCCATTGTTCTTTGAAAACTGAATAGCGCGAAGAAGTCAAAGCAATAGTCACTGAGCGAGATCATCGAGTTTCATGATCAAGCTACTCAGGGCGTACGGTGGATGCCTTGGCGCTCGAAGGCGATGAAGGGCGTGGCTAGCTGCGATAAGCTTCGGGGAGCCGCTAACAGGCTTTGATCCGGAGATGCCCGAATCGGAAAACCGGTGGCGATTAATACCGCCACGCTCTGTCCTGAATACATAGGGGCAGGGGGCCAACCCGGGGAATTGAAACATCTAAGTACCCGGAGGAAGAGAAAGCAACAGCGATTCCCTCAGTAGCGGCGAGCGAACCGGGAATAGCCTAAACCTGCGTTGTGTTAAAGCCCGCAAGCGTTGCAGCGTAGGGGTTGTGGGGTCTATCCGGGCAGGATTGCGGACCCGCCAGCGAGTCAAAAAGGTCCACCCTAGTTGAATGGTCTGGAAAGTCCAACCAAAGAGGGTGATAGTCCCGTAAACGAAAGGGAGGACCCTCGTGTGGATAGACACCCAAGTACCGCGGGACACGAGAAACCCTGCGGGAATCCGGGAGGACCACCTCCCAAGGCTAAATACTCTCGAGCGACCGATAGTGCACAAGTACCGTGAGGGAAAGGTGAAAAGGACGCCAGTGAGGCGAGTGAAATAGAACCTGAAACCGTACGCCTACAAGCGGTGGGAGCCCCATGGAGACCGGGGGAGACTCTGGTTTCCGGGGTGACTGCGTGCCTTTTGCATAATGAGCCGACGAGTTACTTTGCGTGGCAAGGTTAAGCCGTGAGACGAAGCCGTAGCGAAAGCGAGTCTGAATAGGGCGAATGAGTCGCGCGGAGTAGACCCGAAACCGGGTGAGCTATCCATGGCCAGGATGAAGCAGGGGTAACAGCCTGTGGAGGTCCGAACCAGTGTCGGTTGAAAACGGCTTGGATGAGCTGTGGATAGGGGTGAAAGGCCAAACAAACCCGGCGATAGCTGGTTCTCCCCGAAATAGCTTTAGGGCTAGCCTCCCGCGTTCCGTATTGGTGGTAGAGCACTGGATGGACTAGGGGCCCGACCAGGTTACCAAACCCAACCAAACTCCGAATGCCAATAACGTCAAGCGGGGGAGTCAGACTGCGGGGGATAAGCTCCGTAGTCGAAAGGGAAACAACCCAGACCGCCAGCTAAGGTCCCCAAGTTTCCGCTAAGTGGGAAAGGATGTGGGAATGCATAGACAACCAGGAGGTTGGCTTAGAGGCAGCCATCCTTTAAAGAAAGCGTAACAGCTCACTGGTCAAGTGCTCCTGCGCCGAAAATGTATCGGGGCTAAGCGGAATACCGAAGCTGCGGACGGGCTGGGTTCTTCGGAACCCGGCCGGTGGTAGGGGAGCGTTCCCTGAGGGTCGAAGCCTGACCGGCAAGGACAGGTGGACTTCAGGGAAGTGTGTATGTCGGCATGAGTAACGATAAACGCGGTGAAAAACCGCGTCGCCGAAAACCCAAGGGTTCCTGAGGAAGGTTAATCCGCTCAGGGTTAGTCGGCCCCTAAGCCGAGGCCGAAAGGCGTAGGTGATGGGAAACGGGTTAATATTCCCGTACCGCCGCATTGGCGTTTGAGTGATGGGGTGACGCAGAAGGGTAGACCATCCCGGTGTTGGACGTCCGGGTTCAAGCCATTAGGGGGGAGACCCAGGTAAATCCGGGTTTCCATTCAACCCTGAGAGGTGATGAGGAGGGGCTTGCCCCGCAAACTGGTCGATCCCACACTGCCTAGAAAAACCTCTAGCGAGCCGATGAGGCGACCGTACCGCAAACCAACACAGGTGGGTGAGGAGAAAATCCTAAGGCGCTCGAGTGATCTCTCGCTAAGGAACTCGGCAAAATTACCCCGTAACTTCGGGAGAAGGGGTGCCTCTAGCTGTGACGGGACTTGCTCCCCGAGCGGCCGGAGGTCGCAGTGAAATGGCCCAGGCGACTGTTTACTAAAAACACAGGTCTCTGCTAAGCCGTAAGGCGACGTATAGGGACTGACGCCTGCCCGGTGCCGGAAGGTTAATAGGAAGGGTTAGCCCTCGGGCGAAGCTCCGAATTGAAGCCCCGGTAAACGGCGGCCGTAACTATAACGGTCCTAAGGTAGCGAAATTCCTTGTCGGGTAAGTTCCGACCTGCACGAATGGCGTAACGATCTGGGCACTGTCTCGGCGAGAGGCTCGGTGAAATTGTAGTGGCGGTGAAGATGCCGTCTACCCGCGACAAGACGGAAAGACCCCGTGCACCTTTACTGTAGCTTGACAATGAGATTTGGGCCAGCATGTGTAGGATAGGTGGGAGGCACTGAAGCATGGGCGCTAGCTTGTGTGGAGCCAACCTTGAAATACCACCCTTGTTGTTTTAAGTCTCTAACCATGGCCCGTGATCCGGGTCTGGGACATTGTCTGGTGGGCAGTTTGACTGGGGCGGTCGCCTCCTAAAAAGTAACGGAGGCGCCCGAAGGTCCTCTCAGGCTGAATGGAAACCAGCCGTCGAGTGTAAAGGCACAAGAGGGCTTGACTGCGAGACCAACAAGTCAAGCAGGTGGGAAACCAGGGCTTAGTGATCCGGCGGTTCTGTGTGGAAAGGCCGTCGCTCAACGGATAAAAGGTACGCCGGGGATAACAGGCTTATCTCCCCCAAGAGTTCACATCGACGGGGAGGTTTGGCACCTCGATGTCGGCTCTCCGCATCCTGGGGCTGGAGCAGGTCCCAAGGGTTTGTCTGTTCGCCAATTAAAGCGGAACGCGAGCTGGGTTTAGAACGTCGTGAGACAGTTCGGTCCCTATCTGTCGTGGGCGCAGGAGATTTGAGGGGTGCTGTCCCTAGTACGAGAGGACCGGGATGGACGAACCTCTAGTGTACGAGTTGTGGCGCCAGCCGCATCGCTCGGTAGCTATGTTCGGACGGGATAACCGCTGAAAGCATCTAAGCGGGAAGCCCACCCCGAGATTAGATCTCCCGGGCCGCAAGGCCCCCAAAGGCCCCTGGTAGACTACCAGGTTGATAGGCAGGAGGTGGAAGCGCGGTGACGTGTGAAGCTGACCTGTACTAATCGGCCGGGCGGCTTGATCATGATGGTCTCATCCAACATGAAAACGCTCAGTGCTTTGCCAAGACCACCCTTCGCGCTATTCAGTGTCCCCCGCAGGTGCCGCCCTGCGGGGGATTTCGATTTCCCGGTGGTGATAGCGAGGGGGTTCCACCCGTTCCCATCCCGAACACGGAAGTTAAGCCCCTCTGCGCCGATGGTACTGCGTGGGTGACTGCGTGGGAGAGTAGGTCGTCGCCGGGATTTTTCCAGGGCCCTGTCCTCGTCACGAGGATGGGGCCTTTTTTTATTCGGCTTGGCCCATCACCGATGAATCAGAATTCGGTCGGTATAGAAAACCGGGGTTGACCCGGTTTCGTGGAAAGGCTTGTCGTGACAGGAATCGGATTTCAAGTTAAGATGGTGACGGTTTTCAGGAATCCCGTCGAAAATCTCAGACGTAGCGGGCCTGTGCGGAACTCGCTGTGGGAGGGCAGAGGCGTTGTTTTCCAAGACCTCGATCGGGAGGCGCTGCCGGGTGTTCCCGGACGGAGCGGCGCTCGGCCGCGCCGTTGCCTCCACGCGGGGGTCTATTCCTGAGGGGGAGACAAAGATGAAAATTCGTGCGAACACAAATTTCAGGACGGGCATTCTGTTGGCTGCGTTCCTACAGTTGGGCCTGTTCGGCGTCTTTCCGGTTCATGCGGAAATGACCAAGCTGGTCTATACGGAGAACTGGGTCCTGGGGGCGGAGCACATCGGCGATTTCATGGCTCTGGCCAAGGGCTTCTATGAGGCGGAAGGGCTGAAGGTCAAGATCACCAGGGGCTACGGGTCGGGGGACGCGGTGAAGCGCGTCGCCGCCGGGACGACCAAGATTTCCCGCGCGGCGGCCCAATCGGTCATCTCCGGCCGGGCGGCGGGGCGAAGGTGAAGATCATCTTTGTCACCTTCCATAAGGGACCCTACGCAATCGCCTATATGAAAGGAAAGGGAATCTCGAAGCCTAAAGATGCTGGAGGGACGAAAAATCGCCGTTGTCGCGGGGTCTTCAAGCACCTGGTTCATCCCGGCTTTCGCCAAGATCAGCGGGTTTGACGACAAGAAAATGGTTCACGTCAACATGGGTGGATCCGCTCTCGCTCCGAGCTTGGCATCGGGAATTGTGGACGCTGCGACCGGTTGGCTGGTAAACATCCCCGCCTTCGCTAAGGCCGCGGCGCAGGCGGGCAAGAAAGGCCGGGTGGGTTACTTCCTGTGGGCGGACTATGGCCTGCAGCTCTACGGATCGGTGGTCATCTCCTCCGACAAGGTCATCCAATCGGACCCCGACCTCGTCCGCCGGTACACGCGGGCCGCCATGCGGGGGTACACCTGCGCCATAGATCATCCCAAAGAGGCGATTGACGCCTTTTTGAAGTACAACCTGGGACGTAGCCGGAAGGTCATCGAGGCCGAATGGAAATTCGTCGTGGCGCTGACCTTCGACGAGTTGTTCAAGAAAAACGGCTTGGGCTATGCCGATGCGGGGAAGATGAAGAGCGCGGTCGGGCTGGTCAGGGACCACCTCGGATTGAAGGGGCCGCTGAATTCGCGGGACACCTTTACCAACAAGTTCATCGAGGCGACCCCGAGGGCTTGGCGGTTCCCGAAGCGGACGAAGATGTAATTCATCGGCGGGCGCGCGTTTCCGGTTCGTTCGGTTTCCATTCCGGGGACTCATCTCGTCCCCAGGGGGGAGGGGTCCACCCTGGGGGTGCGTCCGCCCTTTTTCCTGATTGACCCGCTGGGAATTCGCGGGGTGCCGAGGCGGGGGAACGCCTTTCTCCGTCTTCCTGATCCATTTCACGACTGAGGATGTATGACGCGATGAGTGCGAGTCTCTACGGATCCGATGTGATTGTCGAGCTTTTACGCCGCCTGGGCATCGAGTACGCCGCCTTCAACCCGGGGGCGACGTTCCGGGGAATTCACGATTCACTGGTGAATTTCCCCGGCGGCGGGGAGACGGGCAATCCCGTTCCGGAGATCATCCAGTGTCTGCATGAAGAGGTCTCCGTCGCCCTTGCCCACGGCTACGCCAAGGCCGCCGGCAGGCCCATGGCCGCGTGCCTCCACAACATTGTGGGTCTTCAGCACGGCGCCATGGCCATCTACAATGCCTGGTGCGACAAGGCGCCGATCCTGCTCCTGGGCGCGACCGGCCCCATGGACCTGACGAAGCGCCGGCCGTGGATCGACTGGATCCACACCGCTCTCGTCCAGGGGTCCCTCGTCCGGGAATATGTGAAATGGGACGACCAGCCCGCGGGCCTCGCCGCCGTCCCGGAGTCCCTCCTGCGGGCGCACCGGGTCGCCCGAACCGATCCGCCGGGCCCGGTGTACGTCTGTTTCGACGCCGACATCCAGGAGGAGGGCGTGGATGAGATGCCCCCGCTTCCCGATCCGGCTCGGTATCTCCCGCCGGCGCCCGCCGTTCCGCCCGATGAACAACTGGAGGAGCTGGCGCGGCAGCTCGTCGACGCGGCGTTTCCCGTGATAGCGGCCGAGTACGTGGGGCGGGAGCCCGACGCGATTCCGGCGTTGACGGAGCTGGCCGATCTCTTGGGCGCCCCGGTCCTGGACCACGGCAGCCGGTTCAACTTCCCCTCCACCCATCCGATGGATTTCACCGGCGCCGCCGGCGAAGTGCTCCCCGGGGCCGACCTCGTCCTGGGCCTCGATATCCCGGACCTGTACCGCGCCCTCACCGTCCAGGACAAGACGACGCGGGAGTCCGTTTTCCGTCTTTCACCGGAATGCCGGGTCGCTCAGATCTCGAATTTCGATTTGGCGATCCCGTCCTGGTCCACCGATTACCACCGGCTGACACCCGTGGACCTGCCCCTGGCGGGCAGCGCCGCCCGGTCGCTTCCTCCCCTGGTCCAAAAGGTCCGGGGGCGGCTGGAGAAGGACGCCGCTCGCCGGGGAGCGGCCCGGGATCGCTTCGAAAAGCTCAAGAAGAAAAGGCTCGCGCTGCGCGCCGGGTGGGAGAAAGAGGCCCGGGATTCCTGGGACGATAGGCCCATCTCCCTGGCCCGTCTGGCCGGCGAGCTTTGGGCTTTGCTCAAGGATGAGGACTGGGTGCTCACGAACGGTCAGCTCTACGGGTGGGAGAGAAGGCTCTGGTCGTGGACCTCGCCCCATCAGTTCCTGGGCCATAGCGGGGGCGCGGGGCTGGGGTACGGGATGGGGGCCTCCCTCGGCGTCGCCCTCGCCCACCGGGGGAGCGAGCGCCTTTGCGTCAACCTTCAGGCCGACGGAGATTTCCTGTACACGCCATCCGCTCTTTGGACGGCGGCGCATCACGACATACCGCTTCTCACCGTCATCGTGAACAACCGGTCGTACTACAACTCGGAGGAGCACGCCCTGGTCATGGCCCGACACCGGGACCGGCCCACGAGCCGGGCCGGAATCGGCGTCCGCCTGGATGAGCCGGCGGTGGACTTCGCCCGCATGGCCGAGTCCTACGGCCTGGCGGGCTTCGGCCTCGTGGAGGACCCGGCGGAGCTCGCCCCCGTCCTGGACCGGGCCATTCAGGTCGTCAAGAAAGAGAAGCGCCTTGCCCTCGTGGACGTCCTGACGCAGGCCCGGTAATGTCTTTCGCGCTGATTGGCGGGTGAGAACGCCGGGGCCGGGCGGGGCGATTTCAAAGCCTTTCCCGGGCGCGGCCGAAAAGCCCTCCCCTTCCCCCCCCTCGAAACCGATGCAAATGATTTCCCTATCCCATTCATCATCAGGAGAAGCAGAATGATCCGGACGCGAATTTGTGACCTCCTCGGAATCGAGCACCCCGTCGTCCTCGGCGGGATGGCTTCGGGGACGTCCGCGCCGCTGGTGGCCGCCGTGTCGAACGCGGGCGGGTTCGGGACGTTGGGGGCGGCCAACCTGAGCCCGACGCAGGTGGCTGAGCAGATCGCGGCCATCCGGGCCTCAACGAAAAAACCCTTCGGCGTCAATTTTCTCCTGTTTGAGATAAAGGAAGAAGGTTTTGCCGCCGCCCTGGAGGCCAAGCCTCCCCTCATCGCATTCGCCTGGGCGCGGCCGGAGCAGGATCTGCGGACCTGGTTCGATCGGGTTCACGACATCGGCTCGAAGGTCATGTTCATGGCGGGGGAGGCGCCCGAGGCCGTTCGCGGGGCCGAAGCGGGGGCCGACGTCGTCGTCGCCCAGGGGACGGAGGGGGGAGGCCACGTGGGCTGGATGGCCTCGATGCCGCTCGTGCCGATGGTGGTGAGCGCCGTCGCGCCCCTCCCCGTTCTGGCCGCGGGGGGCATTGTCGACGGGCGCGGCCTGGCCGCCGCCCTTGCGCTTGGGGCGGAGGGTGTGCTTTTGGGGACGCGGTTTCTGGCCACCGAGGAATCTCCCCTTCACCCGAACCTCAAGGATGCGATCGTCCGCAGCGACGGCCACGACACCGACCTCACCGAGATCCCCGATATCGCGTCCGGCCGGGTTTGGCCGGGGGCGATGGCCCGCGCGGCGCGCAACGGGTTTATTCGGAAGTGGGCCGGGCGGGAGTGGGACCTGCGCCGCAACCGGCGCGAGGCGGCCGAGGCGGCCATGGCGGCGCGCCAAGCGGGAGACGTGGAGAACGCGCCGCTTCTATACGGGCAGGACGCCGGGCTGATCGAAGAGATCCTGCCGGCGGCCGAGGTCATCCGGCGCACCGTGGAAGAGGCCGAAGCGATCATCTCCGGCCGGCTGGGCCGTGTCATTCAATGACCGTGACCTCCCGGCAACTGCAAATATGCCTCTGGGATTGAACCGCCACGGTTTCAATCCCCGGGGTTGCCATCACCGTTCCTTGTCCGGTTTTCTCCCTTCTGTCAGAATGGTGGGCGATCAATTCGCTTTTGATTGAATCCGTCCGTCCCTTTGCGGCGCGGGCGGTTTGTCTCTCGTCTCATTTCGGGAAGGTGCGTGATGTCGGCGAAGAAGGTGGAGATCGGCATTCACCTGAGCAACCGTGCGTGGTCGATGAGGGGGGAGGGGGAGGGGGGGGAGCGGTCCTCCGTCAAATCGACCCTTCTCCGCATGGCCCGGGAGATCGAGGAAGCCGGATACCATTCGGTCTGGATCGGCGACAGCGTCGTCGCCAAGCCGCGGTACGAGGCGTTGACCCTGCTCTCGGCCCTCGGGGCGGCGACCGAGCGGGTGAAGATCGGCGTGACCGTTCTGCTGCCCGCCTTGCGCCACCCCATCCACCTGGCTCACCAGACCGCCACCATCGACCAGGTCTCCGACGGCCGACTCATCCTGGCCTTCGGGGCCGGGGGGGCGTATGAGCGCGGCTCGGTCTATTCGAACGAGTGGGACGCCCTCGGCGTCCCGGCCGAAGAGCGGGGAAGGAGGATGGACGAGACCATCGACATTCTCCGGAAGCTCTGGAAAGAGGACGGCGTTACGCACCGGGGGAAGTATTTCCAGTTCGAGAACGTGACCCTCGAGCCCAAGTCTGTCCGGCCCGGCGGCATCCCCATCTGGACGGTGTGCGGGCACGGTCTGCGCCCCCTCGTCCCGGTTCAGGTCCGGCGGGTCGTCGAGCGGGCGGACGGCTGGATGACCGCTGTCGCGTTTCCGGAGGACTGTGTCGAGACCGGCCGGGTGCTGGCCGCCGCCGCGAAGGAAGCGGGCAGAGACCCGTCGGCCCTCCACGCCGCGTGCACCCTCAGGGTCAACATCAATTCGAACAAAGAGCGGGCCCGGGAAGAGTACGAGAGTCATCTTCTCGAATATTACAGAAACATGAAATTCTGGAAGGAGGTGAACGGCCATCACATCTGGGGTCCGTACGGCGACGCCGAATACATCCGCGAACGAATTCAGGCATTCATCGATGCCGGGATTCAGACGTTCGCGATCCTCTTCACCGCGCCCGACCAGATGAAACAATTCCGGGAATTCACTGAAAAGGTCTGGCCGCACTTCAAGGACTGAAGGACGCCGGGTCCCGTAAAACTTTTCATTCCGGGGGGAGGTTCATCGCCTCCGGGGCTCAAGATGGGCCGAAGGGGGAATCGGGGGGCATGGCAGAGCCGGTCTTCTACCCCAAGTTCAGTGACGAAGAGGTTCGGAGTCGTTGGCAAAAGATTCGCGACGCCATGGACGCCGCCCAATTCGATGGCCTGTTGGTGTACGGGGCCTGCGGTCCCGAGAGCCAGGCCAATTTGAGATACCTGACCAATTACACCGATCAGATGCAGGCCTATTGTGTCTTTCCGAAGCAGGGGCCCCCGACGTTATTGACGAGCCTCTTTCCCCACCTTGACACGGGCAGAGAGGTGGCGGTCGTGAAGGACATGCGAGCGGCCGGGGCGCGCATGGGAGAGAAGGTTGTTGAAGTCCTGTGCGAAAAGGAACTGGAACGCGCTCGGATCGGTCTCGTGGGGATGGCCTCCAGGTGGAAGATCTCGATTCCAAGCGAGCATCATGCCGCGTTCGAGGCCTCATTGCCCGGAGCCCGGTTCGCGCCCGCGACCGATTTGATGGAGCGGGTCCGGCAAATCAAGTCGGAAGAGGAGTTGGCATTCCTGCGAAAGGGCGCCGAGATCAGCGATCGCGCCTTTGAGGCGATGGTGGAGGCGATCCGGCCCGGTGTCCGCAACATCGATCTGTATCATGAGATCCTCTTCGAATCCCATCGCGCGGGGGGGGATTTTATCTTCGCTCTGGTGGGGTCCACTCCCATGGCGAATCCCGCAATGTCGTTCCCGGACGCGTACATCTCAGACCGCGGGATCGGCCGGGGGGATGTCACCATCAGCGAGCACAGCTCTTCTTACGGCGGGTATTCGGGCCAGATCCTTCGGACCGTTTTCGCGGGGACGCCGCCCAAGCCGTATGAGCGGCTGTTCGAGATCGGCCTGGAGGTCTTCCAGCGGATTCGCGACCGAATCAGGCCCGGAAGCACCGTGGCCGACGTCCTGGACGGGGCGAAGCCCATGATCGACGCGGGGCTCACGATACGGGCCCCGCTGGTGCACGGGTGGGGAGTTTCCCTGGAGGCGCCGGTGATCGGCATTCCCGGGTCGCCGTATCCCATCCCGGATTTCACGTTCCGGAAGGGTCGGACGATTGTGGTTGAGCCGAACCCGAGCACCCCGGACGGCAAGAGCGGGATTTTTCTGGGAGACCTGCTGGCGGTCACCGAGACCGGCGTCGAGGATCTCCACACGCACCCGATCGAGGATCCCATTGTCGGCGATCGGATGTAAGGGGATGATCCGGGGAAAGGCTCGAATCCTGGGAAGGACGTCCGTGCAACATTCCGCGCCGGTCCCTCGAATTGGACAGCCAAGAATCGGACAGCCAGGAACCGTCACGTTGGAATCCGGAGCTTTCCCTCCGCCCCGGGTTTCGGTGTTCGCCGGAAACCTCCTCCCCGCCCAAGGGTTTTTGAGTCATCGTGGGTAAATACCTGTCCAACCGGCTTCTACAGTTCATTCCCATCCTGTTCGGCATCTCGGTGGTCGCGTTTCTCATCATCCACCTGGCGCCGGGAGACCCGACCGGCCTGCTCGTCAATGTAGAGATCCTGACGGACGAGGAGCTTTTGGAGGTCCGAAAGGGTCTCGGTCTGGAGGAGCCCCTGCCGATCCAGTTTGTCAAGACGATGGGCGCGCTCCTGTCCGGCCGGCTGGATTCCTTCGAGACCGCGCAGCCCACCTGGGTGATGATCCTGGAAGGTCTGCCCATAACGCTTTCATTGATGGCGGGCAGCCTCTTGTTCGCCGTCGTTATCGGCATCCCGCTGGGTGTGGTTTCGGCGGTCCGGCCTTACACGAAACTCGACAACTCGCTGACGGTGTTCTCCCTGTTCGGCATCTCCATCCCCCAGTTCTGGTTGGGTCTGATGCTGATCTACGTGTTCGCGGAGTCCTGGGGATGGCTCCCGGCGACGGGGTGGATGTCGGACGATCCGGGTCCTTTTCCCGTCCTGGACGTCCTGCGCCACCTGATCCTCCCGGTCGTGGTTCTGGGAACGGTCTCTTTGCCGCCCATCGTGCGCTACACGCGCAACGCCATGATGGAATCGCTCGACCAGGATTACATCCGGACGGCCCGGAGCAAGGGATTGCCGGGCGCCAGGGTGATTTACCGCCACGCCCTCAAGAACTCCTTGCTCCCCGTCGTCACCGTGCTGGGCATGCTCATCCCCCTGATGCTGGGCGCCACCGTGGTGGTCGAGTATGTCTTCGCCCTGCCGGGGATCGGCAGCATGGCCATCAGCGCGGCGCTTCTTCGGGATTACCCCGTGGTGATCACGATCAATATCATGGCGGCGGTCCTGGCGTTGACGGCGGGTCTGTTCGTGGACGTTGCCTACAGCCTTCTCGACCCGAGAATCAAGCACACGTAGCTGGGGGGAGGGGGAGGATCAGTGTCAATGGGTGCGAATTTGGCGGAAGATCGGGGTTCCGAATCCTCGGGCCTTGGGGCGGTCGGGGTTGAAGCTGTAACGGGAATGCCCGCCGCCCCGGGGTTCTGGAGGCGGTTCCTGCGGAACCGCCGCGCGGCCGTCGGCCTCGCACTTCTGCTGGCGTTCTACCTCAGCGCGCTCCTGGCGCCCCGGTTGGCCCCTTTCGGCATCGACGAGCAGAACCTCTCCGGCCGGCTGAAACCCCCGAGCCTCCAGCATTGGATGGGCACCGACCGCTACGGCCGCGACATCCTCAGCCGCGCCCTGTGGGCGGGCCAAATCTCACAGTCCGTCGGCCTGCTGTCGATGTCCATCAGCATTCTGATCGGAATCATCGTCGGCGCGCTGGCGGGCTTCTATGGCCGGTGGACCGATCACATTCTTTCGAGGTTCACCGAGACGATCATCACCTTCCCCACGTACTTCATCATGATTGCCATTGTCGCGCTGTTCGGGACGAGTTTTCTGAACCTCATTCTGGTGCTCAGCCTGACGTCCTGGCCCATCACCGCGCGGGTCGTCCGGGCGGAGTTTCTCTCCTTACGGGAGCGGCCCTTTGTGGAGTCGGCCCTGGCGACGGGCGCCGGGAAGGTCCGCGTCATGCTCAAGCACATCCTGCCCAACGTCGTACCGGTGATCGTCGTGGCCGCCACCTTGCGCGTGGCCTACGTCATTCTGGCGGAGGCGGGGTTGAGCTACCTGGGGTTCGGCATCCAGCCGCCCACGCCCAGTTGGGGGAACATGGTGGCCGAGGGCCGGACGTTCCTGCGGACGGCGTGGTGGATCACGTTTTTCCCGGGGCTGTTCATCTTCTTTTCCGTCATGGCGTACAACCTCATCGGAGACGGCCTGCGCGACGCCTTCGATCCCAGGATGCGGGTGGGCGGGGGAAGATCGGCCAAGCCCCCCGCCGGACGGACGGGAAGGTAGGCGGTCCCGCGGGGGGGGAGAGTCAATTCTTCCTTGACAATTCCAACCCTTCTAGCAGAGTCCTGAGAAACATCAAATACAGTTGACACTCCAGGCTGCCGAAGGCAAAGAGACGTTTACTCTGGATTCTTGAAAAGGAAGGATGCTATTCCATGAGACATTTTTCCCCGCATTTCCCATATGGATGATAATTTTTAACGCCCCGAAGGCCGTTTTCTCGTGTAAAATCAAGGTGTTGTCCTCTCCCTGCCATCATCTTGCGAGGGGACCCGATGGGTGAAGCGAAAAAGAGGCCGTTGAGGCTCCAATTCGACGGTCGGCTCAGGCTGGAGTTTCACGGAGCAAAGGTTACGAGTGACGCCGGTTTGCTTGCCTATCGTGAACTGGATGAGGTGTTGGGGCTGACGAAGGCGGCCGAGGGGTTTCTGTCCGATTCACGGACGGGCGGGAACACCCGGCACAGCCTCACCGCTTTGGTGCGCCAGTCGGTCTACAGCCGCCTGGCAGGATATAAAGACACCAATGATGCCGAGCGGCTCTGTGTCGATCCCGCCATGCGTCAGGTGGTTGGGGGGCGAGCGAAGTATCACACCGCTGCCTCCACCAGCCAGATGAGCCGATTCGAGACGCAGACCCTCACCCGGCCCCTTAACCCCTCAAGGCGCTGAGCGGTCTGCCCGGTGTGTTGGTGGATCGTGTCCGCAAACGCAAGCCGATTCGCAAGCTGATCCTGGACATGGACAGTTCGGTCAGCCCGACCCACGGTGAGCAGGAAGGCTCTTCCTACAACGGCCACTTCGGCTGCACCTGCTATCACCCACTGTTTTGCTTCAACCAGTTTGGCGATCTGGAGCGGGCGCTGTTGCGCAACGGCAAGGTCCACAGCGCTGATGACTGGTGGTCTGTATTGGAGCCGGTGGTAGCTCGCTACCGGGATGCGAAGGTCTGTCGGTTTTTTCGAGGCGACGCGGCATTTGCCAAGCCGGAGGTGTACCGATACCTTGAGGCGGAGGGCTACTCCTATGCGATTCGGCTTCCGGCCAACGCCATCTTGTACAGGGACATCGAATGCCTTCTGACCCGGCCGGTTGGCCGACCGCCCAAAAGGCCCTGGACCGCCCCTGGGTTATTGGACACTCGGGTGAGGGTATTCGACCTCATGCGGCCTCCGCAACTTGAGCGAGTTTTTCCTGCCTTGCCTGGGCCGGCGTTCGGTAGCCGTAGCCCTCGAGAATCCAATGATGGTTGTACAGGTTCTTGAACTCAAGCAGCGCCCACCGCAGTTCCTCTACGGTGGCGAAAGAGCGCACCCACAGGAGATTCTCCTTCAAGATGCGGATAAACCACTCACAGTAGCCATTTCCCTCGGGCGCCCGCACGAAGCTGGGCGAACTGGTCATGCCCAGGTAGGTGATCTCCCGCTGAAAGTCATCGGACAGATAGGCGGGGCCGTGGTCGTGACGAACTTTAAGCCCCTCGGCGACGTCCGCCTCCAAGCCGGCGAAGCGCTCGGCGACCCCCTGCCGGATCGGCTCCAGGGCCTCGAAGCGGTTGCCGCTCTTGGCCGCATGGATCCCCACGCAGTCCACCGAGCAGTGATCCACCGCCACGAACACCGAGGCCACCCCCTCCTCGGTGGTCACCGTCGTCGTCATGTCCGTGCCCCACATTCGGTCGGGCCGCTCGGTGCGGATGGTCCCGTTGTGGGCCTTGGGACCTCGGGGTTTGCCCACCCGGTGGGGGGCCTGAAGCCCCGCCTCCCGCATCAGGCGACGCACCCGCTCCTTGCTGGTGCGGATGCCCGCGAAGCGCAGCCTCGCCCACACCTTGCGGTAGCCCTCGCCATGGAAGGGAGAGTCCTCCAGGACCTGCCGGATGTGGCCGAGGAGTTCCGCATCGGTGCACGGGCCCACAGGGCCGTGCTTATTGGGCGTGGGGCGTTCATGAACGGGGACCGCCTCTCGCCGCCGTTGCGCGTAGACCGTGGAGCGCGCCAAGCCCCAAAGGGCGCACACCCGCTTCAGGCCGTAGGCTCTGCCCGTGGAGGTGAAGCGGGCCTGACTCATCGCCTCCACCTCCTGCCGGCTAAAGGGCGGCCGGCCTCCAGGCGGTCGATCTTCTCCCGCAGGACCTCGCCCTCCATCGTGAGTTCGCCCACCTTGGCCTTGAGCCGGGCGTTCTCCTCGTCCCGCTCATCCGCCGGGCGGGCTTTGAGCGCCGCCTCGCCCGCGCGAAGGAACGCCTCGCGCCAGGCGGAAAGCCGAGCCGCTGTCGTGCCCAACTCGCGGCAGAGCGTCTCCAGGCTCTCGCCCCGCAAAAGACGCAGGACCGCCTCCCGCTTGCGCTGGCAGGAGAACCGACCCCGCTCACTGCGATGCCCTGGGGCCTTGGCTCCGTTCGCCCTGCGGGCGCCCTCCGCCAAAGCCCCCTCTTGCTTTTGTTCGTTCATCGCGACACCCCTTTCTCCATGAATCATGGATCAATCGAGTGTCCAACAAAACCCTAGAGCGGGGGAACCTCTTGGCGGCTTAGGGCGTTTGGGCTCTTTTGGCCAAGTTAAGCTCAAAAATGTCTTTGACATGCTCAAGAAGTGTGCCCAAGGACACGAGATTGAAACGACTGACCACTATTACTGCGTAAAATTTGGGGAGAAATCCTTCCCCTCATTGCCAAAAGGGGAGCACGGCTCAAAATCACAATCCGATATCAAGAGGGGTAAGATCAAGCAGATGGTCAATCATTTGGAGATTGACCCAAAATGTGAGAATAAAGAAATCCCATCCCTGAATCTAAAAGCCAAGCCCATAAAAAAACACTTGCCACAAAAAAGGCCACGGCGCCGGGGTCAGCCCCGATGATCCCTCGAAAAACCTCCCCCCTACATCTTGTGGTCAACCGAGACGCGGACGCGATCTACATGTTGTGGTCGTCTGTGTCAAGTATATAACTCCGGAAATTCTTCCTTGTAGAGATCCACGAAGACCAGCGTGCTCGGGGGATAGTCACCGCCGGGGTAGAATTTCCCGAACAGGTCATTCTCGCGCAGCGCCGTGAACCGGTCCCGGTCTTCCTTCCTCTTCATATAGATGTTGAACTTGACGACGTTGGACCAGCCCATCCCCGCTTTTGCGAGGACGGCTTCCAGGTTGTCGTAAACGCACCGGGTCTGGGCCTCGATGTCTCCGCTTCCGACGATGTTGCCGTCCTTGTCGATCGGGACCTGTCCCGCGAGGAAGAGGATTTCTTTGGAATCGGTCAGGATTCCGTGGGAATAGGGCGTGACGGGATCTCCGATTCCGTCCGGCGTGACAACGGTCCTGGACATATATGTCTCCTTTTCTGGAACAAACGTCGCTTTTCAAATTGAGGTTGGGACCCCCTCGACTTACCCGCGTTCGCGCCGGCGTCTCCGCTCAGCCGGCCACGCCGATGAGGTCGATCTCCACCTTGCATCCCGGCGCCAGCAGGCCGGTCGTCCCGATGGTCGTGCGCGGGGGCGGCGTCTTGAAGTAGGTTTTCCAGACCTCGTCGAAGGCGAAGAACTCGTTCAGGTCGGCTATGAAGACCTGGGCCTTGACGACGTGGTCCAGAGAGGACCCGGCGGCCTCGAAGGTTTTCGACAGGTTGCCGAGGATGTAGTCCGTTTGGCGCTTGATGTTTGACCCGTAATAGGGGAAGGCGGAATCGGTTCGCGCTGAGGGCGGGATGCCGGTCTTGTAGTCGCTGGCGATCTGGCCGGCGGCGAAGACAAGCGGGCCGGCGACGACGCACTCGGAATAGTTGGCCAGGGGACGCGGGGCGTCCGACTGAATGACGGTGGTTTTCATGGCGTCCTTCCCTGATCGGTGGAAACAAATTCTTTGCGCCCGAGAGGGCCTCGGGTCACAGGGGCTGCTTGGGCGGGGTGATCCGCTCCCACCACGGCTTGACGTTGAGGTCTTCGGCGATGACGTTGGCCGCGTTGTAGCCCGGCGCGCCGCTCATGCCGCCGCCCGCGCCCGTGGTCGAGCCGCAGAGATAGAGTCCCGGAATCGGCGTCCGCGAGTTCGACATCGAGACGTGGGGCCGATGGACTCCGGACTGGTCCAGGTCGTACGCGCCCGATTGCACGGCCCCGCGCCCCATGTTGATGTTTCGGCGCGAGATGTCGAGGGGCGTGAAAAGGTAGCTGGCGAGGATCTTGTCTTCGTTCACGTTGGGCGCGTAGCCCTGCCAGGATTTGATGAGGTGCTGCGTGGCTTCCTCCCGGACGTTGTCCCAATTGGCGGCGTCTCCATTCAAATCGAACCGGGCGAAGGGCCACCAGAAGGCGACGTGTTTCCCTTCGGGGGCATAGCTTGGGTCGATGAGGGAGTTGCACGCGCCGTTGCCCATGGGCCGCGTCGGCATCTCATTCCGGTCGAGCTCCGCCGAGTTTTCATGGAAGTCTTCGGAGGTTTCCGGGCCCATGAAGACGTTGAACGTGCGGTTGATGTCCGGGTCGAAATCGGCCGAGGCGTACCGGGGAGGCTCGTTCAGGGCCAGGTGGATCGTCAGGAGGGTATGGTCCCCCCACTTCCAATTCCGGAGCTTTTGGACCACGTTGTCCTCGAAGGCCTCCTCCCCGACCAGCCGGATCGTCTGGGGTGCGTCAATGGCGCTGATGACGCATCGACCGGCCTCATACCGCGTTCCGTCCTCCAGGACCACTTCCCGGGCCTCGCCTGATTTCAGAACGATCTCCCTCACGGAGGCGTTCGTTACAACGGCGCCGCCCCCCTCTTCGATGATGCGGACCAGGGCGCGGGGGAGCTGAAGCGATCCGCCCATGGCGAGCCCGGTCCGGTGCAGGCCGGAGAAGATGGCGGGCAGGAATCCGCCGGACCCGGCGGTGTCGAAGTCCACCGTCCGCGCGTGGATGATGAGCCTGAGCCAGTTCCGGACCTTGTCGTGCTCGAAGGCCTTTTCGATGGCCCCGTTGACGGAGAGCTTGTTGAAGGACAGGAGCGCGTCGGCGTGCGGCCCCTCCATGCGGTTCAGGGCCTCTTCCAAGTCGTGTTGAGAAGAGAAGGCGGCGGACAGGATGAAGGGCCGCATCTTGACCGAAAACATCTCGTGCAGATCCCGGAAGCTTTCGGCGTCGGCCTTGGAGATCCGCGCGATGGACGCGGCGGTCTTCTCCGGGTCCTGATGGAGTGTCATGCAGGTTTCGTCCGGATACGTCATGGCGATCATGGCCTGGGGCAGGATGTAGGAGAAGCCGTAGCGTTGGAGCTCGAGGTCCCGGAACCAGGGGGAGTCCACGCATCCGAAGTGGAAGTTGGCGTGCAGGTTGGACCGGAAACCCGGCAGGGTGACCTCATCGGTGGTGGTGCCGCCGCCGATCTCGGGGTTGCGCTCGATGACCAGCATCCGCAGGCCGGCCCTGGCCAGATACGCGGCGGTGATAAGGCCGTTGTGGCCCGCGCCGATGACGATTCCGTCTACTTTCTCCATGCCTGATGTCCTCCCGCGATTTGAGCGCGCATTCCTTCGCGCGATTGGGCGCTTGTCTTTTCGGTGTGTTCAGGAAAACAAAACTCCTGGATTATACAGAAACCGGATGGCGAAGGTGACGCGGGCTGAAATTCTCCGAATCCCGGCGCGTCCGGCCGTGGATGCTCCGGAGCGCCGCGGGGTCCGTGCTTCCTCCGATGGAGACCTGGAGGGGGGGGAGGGGCGGAATATCCGGCCTCGCGTCTTGTTTGGATGGATACACGGGCGAAACGGCTGTACGATGGCCGCCTGAGTTCAAAACCGGTTTGAGAGGGGGGGCCTCCCATGACTCGAAGGATGCGCGATATCGCCCGAACCTGGATGGCGATCTCGGTATTGATTGCGGCCGGACTTGGCGCGGCGGGTTGCGGCGCGACGATGTCCGCCATGCCCATTCAGGACATCCGCTCCATCGCCGGGCGGTGGGACGGGAGTCTTTCTTATCAGCGGGCGCAGTACGGCACTGGACCGCCCCTGGGTTATTGGACACTCGGGTGAGGGTATTCGACCTCATGCGGCCTCCGCAACTTGAGCGAGTTTTTCCTGCCTTGCCTGGGCCGGCGTTCGGTAGCCGTAGCCCTCGAGAATCCAATGATGGTTGTACAGGTTTTTGAACTCAAGCAGCGCCCACCGCAGTTCCTCTACGGTGGCGAAAGAGCGCACCCACAGGAGATTCTCCTTCAAGATGCGGATAAACCACTCACAGTAGCCATTTCCCTCGGGCGCCCGCACGAAGCTGGGCGAACTGGTCATGCCCAGGTAGGCGATCTCCCGCTGAAAGTCATCGGACAGATAGGCGGGGCCGTGGTCGTGACGAACTTTAAGCCCCTCGGCGACGTCCGCCTCCAAGCCGGCGAAGCGCTCGGCGACCCCCTGCCGGATCGGCTCCAGGGCCTCGAAGCGGTTGCCGCTCTTGGCCGCATGGATCCCCACGCAGTCCACCGAGCAGTGATCCACCGCCACGAACACCGAGGCCATCCCCTCCTCGGTGGTCACCGTCGTCGTCATGTGCGTACCCCACATTCGGTCGGGCCGCTCGGTGCGGATGGTCCCGTTGTGGGCCTTGGGACCTCGGGGTTTGCCCACCCGGTGAGGGGCCTGAAGCCCCGCCTCCCGCATCAGGCGACGCACCCGCTCCTTGCTGGTGCGGATGCCCGCGAAGCGCAGCCTCGCCCACACCTTGCGGTAGCCCTCGCCATGGAAGGGAGAGTCCTCCAGGACCTGCCGGATGTGGCCGAGGAGTTCCGCATCGGTGCACGGGCCCACAGGGCCGCGCTTATTGGGCGTGGGGCGTTCATGAACGGGGACCGCCTCTCGCCGCCGTTGCGCGTAGACCGTGGAGCGCGCCAAGCCCCAAAGGGCGCACACCCGCTTCAGGCCGTAGGCTCTGCCCGTGGAGGTGAAGCGGGCCTGACTCATCGCCTCCACCTCCTGCCGGCTAAAGGGCGGCCGGCCTCCAGGCGGTCGATCTTCTCCCGCAGGACCTCGCCCTCCATCGTGAGTTCGCCCACCTTGGCCTTGAGCCGGGCGTTCTCCTCGTCCCGCTCATCCGCCGGGCGGGCTTTGAGCGCCGCCTCGCCCCCGCGAAGGAACGCCTCGCGCCAGGCGGAAAGCCGAGCCGCTGTCGTGCCCAACTCGCGGCAGAGCGTCTCCAGGCTCTCGCCCCGCAAAAGACGCAGGACCGCCTCCCGCTTGCGCTGGCAGGAGAACCGACCCCGCTCACTGCGATGCCCTGGGGCCTTGGCTCCGTTCGCCCTGCGGGCGCCCTCCGCCAAAGCCCCCTCTTGCTTTTGTTCGTTCATCGCGACACCCCTTTCTCCATGAATCATGGATCAATCGAGTGTCCAACAAAACCCTAGAGCGGGGGAGCACAACGAACGTCGGGGCCGAGTGGATCATCCGGGAGGACGGAACGTACGAGATCATCACGCCCCGGTGGAGGGCCGCGGGGACGTTAAGCATCCGGGAAGGCCGGATCTTCTTCGACAGCAATCGGACGAGCGGCTTCTACGCCGACGGCAGAAGGGCGTCGGGCGTCGCCTATATGCAGGAAGACGCCCAGGGGAAATACCTCCTCAGCATGGGCGACCCGGACATGTCCGGGACCTGGTGGCGCGCGAAGTAGGTTTTCAAGGTCCCGGCGCCCCGGCCGTTCGGATTGATGGCGCATGGACCGGCCAGCCCGCCGCGTCCTCTTTAGGAATGGGTTTGAGGTGGGAGGAGCGACATCATGATCCGATGGCGGGAAAGAATGAGAAAGGGGTCGGTCCGGACGTTGGCGGGCGCCGTCTGCGTCATCGGGGCGTTTGCGCTGACCGGATGCTCCGCCATCCCCGCCGCCAAGCCCATCCGGGACTTCAGCGCCATCGCTGGAAGGTGGGAGGGGAACCTGACGGTCCAAAAGTCGCTTTTTGGGACGTCCGTCGTGGGGGCCACCTGGATCATCAAGAAGGACGGAACGTATGAGATGCGCACGTCCCGATGGACGGCCCGGGGAACCATGAGGCTGGATGACGGAAGCCTGTTGTTCTTCGACGGTCCGAGGGCGAGCGGATTCGCCTCGCTGCACGAAGGGCCGGAGGAAAGGCTGCTCCTCAGCACCGGGAACGAGCCCGGAACCACCGGCGTCTGGTCGCTGGGGAAGTGAGAGCCGGGGGGCTGGACGACGGGGCGTTACCTCAGGCGGCTCCAATCCTGGGGCAGGACGCATCCGACCAGGAACCTCCGGTTTCGCTTTTTCCGCTTCGACAGGGTGAAAATCGCCGCCCGGCCGAGGTTCTCCGGTTCAGGGGCGTCGTGAAGCGGAAATCCCCCCCCAATCTCGATCTCGGCCAGCAGGTTGCTGTGCGTGACGAGGACGACGTTCTGTCTTCGGGCGGCGGCTCTCGCAAGCGCCTGTTTTTTCAACAGGTTCGGGCTCACTTTCCGCCTGCGAACGGGCGGCCGCCTATCCGGTTTTCTTTTGACGATCCGCTTAGGGACCGGCCGCCGCCTGCGCGCGAGGGGTTGTGACCACTCTTTCTTTCTGAGCTGCTCCAGGATCAGGTCTTTCAGGTTCTTGTCGGACCCGCCCGCCAGCCTCGCGTCCGATTTGACCTTCTTACGGTCGAAGGCGACGATCGCCGTCTGCATTGTCCGGCAATAGGGGCTGGCGTTGACCTTGTAAACCAAGCCCCGGAGGCCGGCGCCGATCTGCCCGGCCTGCTCTTTTCCACGATTCGTCAAGGATTGACCGGGCTGGGGGCACCCGGGAATCTCGGGAACGCCGTCATCCCGCGCGCCCTTATCCCCGTGGCGAATGGCGATGACGTACCGGCCCCGTCTCAGCATTCGCTTGACGGAAAATTTCGGGTGTCTTCTCTCAAGCTGTAAAAGCGAGCGGCAGGATTGAGCGGCGGCGTCGGGCGCGCCGACGGGACTCAGCCAAATCGTGGCGACCATCAACGCGGCGGTTCGCCCAATCACCCTTGAGCGGCTTCTCCCATTGCGCGATTTCATCTCTCATGGCCCTTTCGTAGAAGGGAACGCCATTCCAGCTTACAGGATTTGACCGCTCACTCGCGATTAAGTTCCGGGTTTTCGCGGGTTTCAGGCATCCGATGCGTACAGGATAGAGGAAATACGTTTCAGCCGGTCTTTGGCTGATGCTCCTTCGAGTATTGCCGTAGCGCAGGGTCCAGCGTCCTCAGGGACACCCCGTTTTCGGCCGTAATTCTTCGGCAAAAATCTGTGTAATCCCACCAGAAATCGAATGTATAAATCGGAGGGGCATCTATTCCTAGGGACCAACTAACACTCTGCATTGAGATGGGTGCCGGATCTCCGGCTCCGATAGCGATAGCCAAAAACCCTCAATCAAGAAACCGGCGGGCGAGGTCGGGGGTCGGCAGACGGCAGGCGTCGGATTTTCCGAACCACCGATACCGGTTGCGGGCAATCCAATCGTAGACGGTGTTCCTGACCGGCGCGGGGACGAGGATGAGGCCGTAGAGCAGGTTCCACGGCAGCGTGAGGCGGCGGGCGATCCGAAGCGCCGCCGTCGATCGGGTGAAGCATCGGCCCCCCTCGATCAGGACCAGACTGCGCAGGACGGGACCCGAGAGCCGGTGTCGGCGGATCTGTTCCTCTCCGAATTCCGATTGCAACGACGCGAAACGGAAGCGTTCGGCCGGGTCGCGGTCGATGATGAACGTGACGGACGCGTTGCAGAGGTTGCACACCCCATCGAAGAGCACGAGCGCGCCCGATTTCTCGTCATGCGCCATGCGACGTCTTCTCCCAAGGGCTTAACAATCGCCCTTCACCCGGCCTCCGTTTCCGCCCCCAAAATCCGCTTCGGATAGACCCGGACGCCCGACCCGACGGCGAGGACGGAGGAATAAAGCGGCGCGTTCTCCAGGAACGCCCACCGGGGGCCATAGACGCGCGCCCAGTCCCAGTCCAGGTCCACCGAGCGCACGGAGTGGATGTCCCAGGCCGGATGATGCCACCTCGTAGCGGATGAGCCTTCCGCCCCGGGTCCTGCCGAACCCCCACTGGTGCTCTTTGAAGAAATGCTCGACGCTGCCTTCGGATGGATGGACCGGGGGCTTTTGGCCGGTCACGCGCAGCGTGTGCTCCCGGCCGCCGAACCGCAGGGTGTGCCGGACGGTGATCTCGGCCGGACCTTCTTCGGTCCGGCTGCTCATCGGTGCGCCGAGGTAAGGCTCGTTGTAGAGCGTCCGGGCGACCCATGCCATGAACCGCCGGGGGACGAACTCGCGAATGAAGCAGACGCCGCGGTCCTTCCCGCGCCGGACGTAAAACCGGAGGTTGATTTCCGGGAAATCGCGGAAACCCGGCCAGGGAATGCCCAACACGCGTGTGTCGAGAAAGTCGAAGGCGACCAGACTGACGAACGCGCGCCCCTCGCGCTCGTCCAACCGGCACCCGGGCGGCAGGGCCGGCTCCAGGACCTGGGCCGGCACGGCGTAGGTCAGGAGCGCCAGGTTCGACCAGCGGGCGGTGAGGAACGGGATATGAGCGGCCACCCGGGCAGTCCCCTCTGGAAGAAAGTCAACTTTTTTGCCTCAATCCCGCGCGATGAAATCTGTTTCACGCTCTGTTCGGGAACCGGGTCCCAGGATCCTTCCCGCCGGAAGATCCACGGGCCGGCCGACGCCCGGCGCGGCTCAGGGCGTCTCGGCCTTCACAACCCCCTTGTCGTGGAGGTCGCCGATCTCGCGGCGGCTGAGTCCCAACACGGTTTCGAGGATTTCGTCCGTGTGCTGTCCCAGGACCGGGGCCGGCCGCACGGCCTTGCGCGGCGCCCCGCTGAAATCCAGGGGCGACCCCGGCATGAGGAACCGGCCGACGCCGGGCTGCTCCACGGTTTCAAACAGCGGGCTCGCGGTGGAACAACGCTCATCCTCGCTCAACATCGCGCCGATCGTCCGGTACGGTCCCCAGGAAACGCCGGAACCTTTAAATGTCTTGCTGATTTCGTCCAACCCCCGCTCCGCGCACCAGGGTTCCAGGAGTCCGGCGATTTCGTCCCGGGCGCGAAACCGGTCCCCTTCCTCGTCCAGGTCGACACCGAGCGCCCGCTCGATCCGCCCGAGCCGGCTGCCGATACCCGTGGCCTCGACGAGGGCTTTCCACTGTCTGCGGGTGATGGCAAGGACATAAATCCGCCGGTCGTCTTTCGTCTTGAAATCCCGGCCGAAGGCCCCGTAGAGATCGTTGCCGTATCTCGGCCGCTCCTCGCCGTTGACCTGGAATTCGGCGATCAGGCCCAGGTGGCCCATGGTCGCGAAGGCGATGTCCGAAAGGGCCAGGCTGACCCGTTGGCCCTCCCCCGTCAGGCGGCGGCGGCGCTCGGCGGCCAACAGCCCGTTCACCGCCGTCAGGCCCGTCACCAGATCCCAGGCGGGAAGGACGTGATTCACCGGCCCGGCTTCGCCTTCGCCGCCCGTCATGAAGGGCAGGCCCGTGGCGCAGTTGACCGTGTAATCGACCTCCGAGGAGCCGTCGCGGTTGCCGGTGATGGCGAGCATGATCAGATCGCGCCGCCGCTCTCTCAGGGCTTCGTAGCCGAGCCAGCCGGCGGCGGGGAAGTTCGTCAGGAAGATCCCCGCGTCCGGTCCGGGTTCCGTGATGAGGGCCGTCACCAGCTCCCGGCCTTCCGGACGGCGGAAATCCACGGCGATGGACCGCTTGCCTTTATTCAAGCCGGCCCAGTAGAGGCTTATGCCGCCGCTCGTCACGGGCCAGCGCCGATAATCGATTCCGCCGCCGGGGGGATCGAAGCGGATGACATCGGCGCCGAGCTGCGCCAGGGTCATCCCGGCCAGGGGCGCGGCAACGAAGGCCGAGCCTTCGACGACCCGGAGTCCCGCGAGAATGTCGTTCATGGGGTTACTCGATGCCTTTGCCGATTCGGTGAGCGGCGGGGGCCGTCAGCGCGCGCCCGCGTCCGCCGGGAACGGTTCGCGGAGGCGCCGGCCCAACCGGCCGGCCGCGATCAGGGAGAGCGCCGCGGCCGCCTGGGTCGCCAGGACGCAGCCTATCATAACGCGGTAGCTCCCGGTCCACTCGAAGATGAGCCCGCCGAGCCAAGGCCCCACCGCCCCCCCCAGGCCGAAACCGATGGTCAAAAAACCGATGATACTTCCGAAGAACCGCCCCCGGTAGAGATCGGACGCCAGCGCCGTGACCTGGGTCGTCTGCGCCCCCGTTCCGAGACCGAACAAGACGGCGAAAGCATAGAACCACCCCACTCCCCCGGCGCCCCCCCCGGTTGTCAGGAGGAACAAGAGCGTCAACAGGCCCAGGCACGCCGCGACGACGCCCGCGACAAAAATCCGGACGCGCCCGAGACGGTCGGAGATCCCCCCGCTCACGGCCCGGTTGATCACCGAAAAGACCCCCACCGAGGCCAAGACGCTGGACGACAGCAACGCGGGATGGCCGATCCCGACCAGCAGGGCGACGAGGTGGGTGTTCACGAAATGGATCGAGACGGCCATGAAGAACCACGCCAGGCCGATCAACCAGACGGGTCCGGTTCCCAGGGCCCCGCGCAGCGTCCAATCCCCCCCTCCCCCCCCCGCGGCGGCGCCTTCGCGGGGCGCGTCGGAGGATTGCGGGTCGCCCGCCTCCTTCGGCGGCTCCCGCATGAGGGTGGTTCCCAGGAGCGTCACAACGGCGAAGAAGAAGACTCCCAGGGCGACCAGGGCGTTTCGCCATCCGAGGGCGTCGATGAGAAGCTGGGCGAGGGGCGCCAGAAGCGGATAAGCGCCCACGCCCGCGCCGACGATCCCGATGGCCAGGCCGCGCCGCGTCTCGAACCACCGGGCGACCAGTCCCTGCGTCGGGCCGAAGCCGAGCGCCGCCAGCGAAAGCCCGCCGAGCAGGCCGTAGGTCCAGTACACCTGCGCGAGCGTTTGGACGCGGCTGGCCAAGAGAAAGGTCAACCCGACGAGCAGTCCGCTTACCAGATAGTACCGCCTGAACCCGATTTTGCGCGAAAGGCTTCCCGCCAGGGGTCCGCCGAACCCCATCAGGAGCATCCCCACCGAGTACACGCCCGCCAACGCGGCCCGGTCCCAGTGGAACTCCTTCAGCATCTCGACGTAGACGACGCCGAAGACGCCCCGGCTGCCGAAACCGACCAGGCTGATCAGCGCGGCGGAGAATACGATGAGCCAGCGGTTGGGCATGCGATAATCTCCAGGGTCATTCACGGACGCCCATACGAAGTGGATTCTGAGATTGAGCCTGTGACGATCTACCCGGATTGGAATGGACGATGTTGACCGCGGCCGTTCGGGCCTTGTCCATCTTAACGGAAAGGTCGTGCTGGAAGGTGGTCCGGCGCGGCATTTTGATCACGGCCGGCGTGTTCGCCGTCCTGATCGCCGGCGTTTGGTGGATCCTGGCGGAAGTCACCGTCTTCAAGATCGGTTGGCTCGACAACGCCCTCGACATCCTCGGCGGTCTCTCGGCCTTGGTGTTGACATGGCTGTTGTTCCCCGCCGTCGCGACGCTGATGATGACGCTGTTTCTGGAAAAGATTTTCGCGGCCGTCGAGTCGCGCCATTACCCCGGTTTGCCGCCGACCCGGGCGCAGCCCCTTTCGGAAAGTATCGCCATCGTCGTCCGGTTGACGGCCGCCCTGGTCGTGATCAACCTGATCGCGTTGCCGGTGTACTTGATTCCGGGGCTGGGGCCTGTCGCCGCCTATCTGCTCAATGCTTACTTGTTGGGACGGGAGTACTTCGAGCTCGTCGCAATCAGACGCCTGGATAAGAGAGCGGTTCACCGAGTCCGGAAAGGCAACCGGGTGCGGATCATCGGGGCGGGACTGCTCATCGTCCTTCTGTTCAGCGTTCCCCTTCTGAACCTCCTGGCGCCCGTCGTCTCGGCGGCGTTCATGCTCCACGTTTTCCAGGGGCTGTCCGCCCGGCGGATAGAGAACGTCTAGGAACCGGGTTCCTTCAAAGGTGCGGACAAGGACTTCCTGCGCCGCATGTGGGTCTGGAAATTCTTACTCCCGGTAGAGGTTAAATAATAAGGGGGAAAAGATCGGCCGAACGGCGGCGCAGGAATGCCCGGGGGGTGTCGCTCTCTTGCTCAAGACGAGTGACGACGCGGGGATTGGCTGAATCCGATGGCGAGTCTTGCGTCCGGTAAGTTGTTGGACGTTCGGAACGCCGTGACCTCGGTCGTTTGCGGGGCCATGCCGTTCGCGCTCGTGGGAGATGCGGCCGACTCCGCCGGGCGAACGCGGGTTGTGGTGCGCGCGGCGCGCCCGATTTGTGGTTCATCAGCCGTCAGGGGAGAAGCGAAATGAAACACGGCTAAGCAACGGGTTTGGTTGTCGGAGTGTTTTTGGTTTTCGGCGTTGTGCCCTCTGCATAAGCCCAAATAAAAGAAGGGGATTATAAAGGTTTTGACACCAATTGAGTGAGATGTTGTACCACCAGGGGAAAGAGATCCTGGTGTCGGTGATTGTAACGGAATTCCATCTCCTTCAGGTAGAGGGGGAACCGCTCTTTGGACACCCCATGATGTTTGATGAGCCTCTCCTTGGCGTAGGCCCAAAAGCCTTCCAGGCCGTTGATGTGCACTTTGCCCCGACTGAAGCGCCGATCATGATCCACCCGCAAGTGGCGATAGCCGCAGAACATCAGGGCGTCATAGACCCGGTAGCGGTCGGTGTAGACCACGCTGCCCCGACGGACCAACTTCACGGTGGAGGCCAAAAGGGTCTGGGCCTTGACGTTGCCGACCGCCTCCACCTTCACCCGGCCGCCCCGCTCCAATATGCCGAAAACAGGGACTTTACCCGCTGCGCCTCGGCCTCTCTTGCCCTTGCGCTTGCCCCCGAAGTAGGCCTCGTCCGCCTCCACCTCCCCTCGAAGAAGCTCCTGTCCCCCCGGCGTGCCGGCCACAAGACTGCGCCTGAGCGTCGTCACGGCCCGCAGCGCTGTCGGATAGCTCACGGCGAGTTGCTGGGCCATCTTGCGGGCCGAGACCTCCAGCTCAAAGAGCTTCACCACCCAAAGCCACTGCCGGGCCGAGAGGCGAAGTTGGCCCAGCCAGCGGCCCGTGAACGGCCCGAAGGTGTACCGACACCCAGCGCAGCGAAAGCGCCCCCGCGTGCCCAAAACGTAGCGTTTTCGACCCTCACAACGAGGGCAGATTTTACGCCCGTTTTTCTGACACGCCATGAGCAGATGGCGTCTCGCTGTAGCTTCCGATTTTACAAGGACTTCAAAGCTCTTCAGGTCCACGACACCAGCCTAATCCGGTGTCATATCTTTTACAATCACCTAAAAAAATCGTATTTATATACTTGACACAGACGACCACAACATGTAGGTCGCGCCCGCGTCTCGGCTGACCACAAGATGTAGGGGCATGCTTCCATCGATCCGTTTCCAGAAGATGCGCTCTATCAGATCGTTCGGTTTCATTGATCGATAAAATCCACGCGCTGAATATCGCCCTTTTCATTGAAGTGTAAAAACAACTTTTTGTTTATATGCAATGTGTTGTTGGTTTTTCCTTTTCTTCCGTACTTAAACTCAAATTCAAGACCGCCCTCAAAAACGCCGCTTCTCTTCTGCTCTATAGGATATGTAGTGATCGTCAAACCACCCCATCCCTCCTGCAGGGATGGTATAGCTATTCTTGGCATATGGCTCTTTTGTCGGGTACAACTTATCAAATGTTGAGACGACATTTACAACCTCAAATGTCACCGGGAAAAGAGCTTTGTTGTTAAACGTAGCACCAATCCGCAGTGATTTTACTACACCAGCTTTGTCGATTATTCTGTCAGTTCTCACACTATGAAAGTTAAGCATATCCGCAACTCTATTACGATACCGCCATTCGCTGAATCGCAACAATCCCATAGAGGAAACTGAAAACAGAATGACCGCTCCAACATATAGGTTGAACAACTGGATATGTTGCGCAAAACCGATCATGACGCCAGCCGCCGTGACCGCAATGGGCCATATCCAGCTCCGCAGTAATTCACCCGCCAAAAAGAGGGCGACTTTGCGAAGCCAATTGAGCATGATTCAGTCATTGTATGATCCCTCTTCGGTTGAGTCAAGCGCATAATTGCGAATCCAACTCCACCATGACTTGAGTTGAAGCATGCCCCTACATCTTGTGGTCAGCCGAGACGCGGGGACGATCTACATGTTGTGGTCGTCTGCGTCAAGTACATAATTCCGAAAAAAATGAAACCGGCCATGAAGATGAAGGCCGGAATGAAAGTGGACAAAGGAGACCGAAGGGCGAGGGTCCGCCCTTTGGGCCAGCCGATGGCCGTCAGCCCCCTGTTACGGAGGGTTGGAAGGCTGTTGACAAGCCCATTGGAAGGGGATCAAATGGTTTTCATCGGGAAAGGGGACCGGAAACCACGCAAGCAAGTTGATATGGGAAATTCCGGTTAAGCAAAGGATTCAAGACCAAGGGCCGCGACCCTCCGACCGTCGAGGATGACCCATACCAGCCGAGAAGGGCTGCTACGAGCGTCCACCGCTCGCCCACATTCGCGAATTGGGGGAAGTCTGGAATGAAGATCATTCTCGGTGCTCTCCTGTTCTTGCTGTTGCTGGGCGCGTTGGAAATACCCTTTGCCGGTTACCACGAAGCCGGAGACGAAGGCACAAGTGGAGGGTGCACCTCGTCTTCCATCTCGACAGGGAGAATTAAATAGACTGGCTCTGGTTGATCTAATTAGCGGCCTCGGCAGCGCCTTTCCTTCAGACCGCCACCTCCTCCAACGGTATTGTGGGCTTCCTGTAGCGCTTCGAAACACCGCTGCCGCTTGTTCAGAGGGCAGGGGCCCTCCAGAAGCTCCATCCCGACAATCTTTTGACACCAAGTGGGGAAACAAAATAAAAACCCGGATCATCGCAGGAATCGTTGTCGGAGTGTTTTTGGCGTTCGGTTTTGCTTCAACAGCGATCGCCTTTGAGTGCCCCGCCCGTTTCAAAGACGCGAAGGCGGCGATTGCAAAGGCCACGGCGGCCATGAAACAAATGTCAATGGGGCGGAACATGCAGCTTGACCACACCCTCATCGATGACGCGAAGATGTTGCTGACGAGCGGCATTCATAACCACAAAAAGCCCCAGGGGGCCTATGACCACGCCCGCGCCGTCGCGAAGGCCAAGGCCGCCATAGGGTACGCCTACGCCGCAGAGGTCATGGCAGGCAAAATGAGCGCAAAGGCCCCAGGCCGGATGAAAATGAAAGCCCAGATGAAGATGAAGCCGGGCATGAAGATGAAACCCGGGATGAAAATGGAGATGGCGACTAAGGGCATTTACGAGGGGATGGGATACGCGGTGGAGTCCAAGGCCCTCCTGAAGGGCTTCAAGCCGGGCGACCGGGTCAAGTTCAAGATTGACGCCGCCAAAAAGAAGATCGTCGCGATTGAAACCGTGAAATAGAAAAAATATGGGGGGGGTACGGCTACCGGACCCGACGCGCTTTTCCAGGAGGGCAATCCTGGGGGAGGGGCGAAATGTTGCGGAGGAGGGAGAGGCCGTGAGATTCCCGCGGACGTGGCTGTGGACGGTCTTGTTTTCTTTGTCATTGTTTCTGTTTTTCCCGGCTCCGGCGGGCGCTTCCAAGGATCTCCCAGCCTTTATCGAGCCCCCGATCCCGGGGATGTCGAAGGAGGCCGTTGTTCTCGGGCGCGACCTGGACGGTGACGGAGACCCCGACGAGGTCACCATCAACCTGGAGGTCATCGAGGTCCAGGAGGAGGTCTATCCCGGCAAGTTCGTCACCTTCTGGGTCTTCGCCCCCGAAGGGAAGGGGATGGTCTCTGCGGCCCGGTTCCCCAGCCCGACCATCCGGGTCGAGCAGGGAGACCGGATCAAGATCCACCTGCGGAACACCCACTACTTCCCCCACACCATCCATCCTCACGGGACCATCCACCCCAACGCCATGGACGGCGTTCCCACCATCACGCAGGAGGCGGTAAGACCCGGCGACCAGTTCACCTATGATTTCGTCGCCAAGAACCCCGGCACCCACTGGTACCACTGCCACGTTCAGCCCGACGTCCACGTCCTGATGGGCCTGGTCGGGATGTTCATCATTGAGCCCAACCGGCCCAACGACAACTTCCGCCACCTCATTGTGGGCGCCGGAGAGATCAAGGATCTGGCCAAGGCCCAGGCGGAGCGCTACGACCGGGAGTGCTCCCTGGTCAACACGGACATCGACGACCGCCTCAACGACATGCCCACGAAGTACGATGACCCCCGGCAGATCGAGAAGAAGATGCACCGGGAGTATGACTCGACAAAGCGGCAGCCCAACATCTTCATGCTCAACGGCCGCTCCTTTCCCTTCACCCTCCGGGACACCCTGATCAAGGTGAAGCCGAACGAGCGGGTCAAGCTCCGCATCCTGAACGCCGGGGCGCGGACCATCGCCCTGCACACACACGGCCACCATCCCATCCTGACCCACGTGGACGGCTATCCCGTGCCGGAGTCCGCGCGGATCGCCCGAGATGTCTTCACCATATCCCCCGCGCAGCGGATAGACTTAGAGTTGCGCACCACACCCGACGATACCTATGCCTCGGGGCCCGGCGTCTGGGTGATGCACGACCATACCGAGGAGAGGGTGACGAACAAGGGGATCTCCCCGGGCGGGGACCTGACGATCATCGCCTATGAGAAGTTCATCGGTCCAGACGGCCTGCCCCTTGTCGCCACGTCTCTCGACCGCTTCTTTGACCCCGATTACTACCGAGGCAAGGTCCCCGTCTTTGACCCGTCCATCTTTCACTCAACCTTCGCCGAGCACGAAAAAGGATGGGGCAAGGAGGCCAAACCGAAGCCCCACGGCTCTCACCCCCAAAAAAGGAGAGGGAAATGCCCCGGGCGAGAGGCGCGGGCATCGCTCCGACAACGCCGGAGACGAGACGCCAAAAGTCACGGAACGGCAGCGGCTCCTGGAGGAGCATCGGCCCGTGGCCCGCTCCTGTGAGAAGCCCCGGGGTTTCCGCCGGATTTACGTGAAGGGAGGGGTTGAATTCGCGGGCGAGGGGGAGGTCGTCGGTTTTGAGCCCAAGGAGATCCGCCTCGGCCGGTGCGAGGAGGTGGAGGTTGTCCTGGAGAACAAGGACGCCGTCCGCCACGCCCTCATGATCCCCGGCCTCAACCCCATGTTCATGCTGGAGTTCCGAGGCCCCGGTGTGCGGACCGCCCGGTTCATCACCCCCGATGAGGACATCACGCTGGAGTTTCACTGCCACGTCCACACCCACCAGAAGATGGGGATGGAGGGGACGTTTATCGTCGGAAAGGGCGGGGAGCCCAAAGAAGAGCGGGTGGCCGCCGCCGGTCGCCTCTTCGAGGGCGTGGGGAAGGTGATCCTGGCGGACATGCGCAAGAGCCAGATCGTCGTGGACCACAAAGAGATCCCGGGCTTCATGGCCGAGATGATCATGGGCTATCCGGTCAAGCCTGCCAAGCTCCTCAAGGGCCTCGAAGCGGGCGCCCGGATTCGCTTCACCATCGATGCCGACCGGAAAGCCATCGTGAAGATCACCCCCCTCACCTTCAGGGGCGAGGGGAAGGTCATCCTGGCCGACATGCGCAAGAGCCAGATCGTCGTGGACCACAAGGAGATCCCGGGCTTTATGGCCGCGATGATCATGGGCTATCCGGTGAAACCGGCTGGGCTCCTCAAGGGTCTCCAGCCGGGGGACCGCATCCGCTTCACCATCGACTCGGACCTCAAGGCGATCGTAGAGATCGCCCCGATGGGCAAGTGACGCGCCCGCAGGCGATAGGAGAGACGCCGGGGGTGAGAAGACATTTCGGGGAATGGAGCGGGGTCCTGAAGGGGTGTTTGGGCCTCGCGGCCTTTTGCGCGGCGATGGGCGCGGCGCCCCTCTATGGTCAGCGGACTTCTTTTGATCTGGAGGGGATGGCCCGCCGTCTGGTGGCCATCGAGGAGAAGGACCCTTATCGCCTGCGGCAACTCGTGGGGGAGGGCTGGCCCACCCTCATCCTTCATCGACCACCTCTGCAACGTCTGCCTGCGCTCTGTTGAGCCCATGTCTGAGCACAGGAGGCGCTTCGGCGGTCGGGCCAATGTCGTCATCATCGACCCGGCTCGGATCTCAGTCGCTCACACCTGGGCCAAGGATACATACCGCGTCTGGTTTGTCCCCAAGTTCGTTCTCGTAGACAAGCTGGGAGTTGTGGCCGGGGAGCATTTTGGCCCGACCTCCGCCCGGACCCTGACCTCCGAGCTTCAGGCCCTCCTGGCCCCATGAGCGGGGACGCCCCGAACCCTCCCAAGGGTCATCCAAGACCTGTTCCTCTGAGCGCCTCCAACGCTACACCGCGATTGAATGTGGCACTTCCGTGAATGACACGGTGTTCCGGCCTTGTCGTTCTGTTCGCTTCCGGCAACCGGCTGATCAAAAACAAGTTGTCAGAATGAAACAAGGCTGGCATCTCCTCTTTGTCCGAAATCCAGGTTAGGGGATCAGACAATCAGCCGCTCCAGGAGGCGATCGGAGGCTTCCTGGGCCTCCCGGCGGACGACCTCTTCATCCACGAGCGTCAGGGTGTGGTTCCGAACAGCCACCGTTCCATCCACGATCACCGTGTCCACGTCCGCCGCGGAGGCCGACCAAACGAGCAGGGCGATCAGGTTGTCGTGGGTTCCCCGCGCCCGGGGCGTCCATTGAAGCCGCCGGGAGTCGATGAGAACCACATCGGCGTTCAGGCCCGGGCGAAGCCTGCCCCCGTCGAAGCCGAGCGCCCGATTCCCTTGGAGGGTGGTCATCTCCAGGGCCTTTTCTGTCAGGAGGGCGGTCGCGTCCTCCGCCAGGAGCCGCTGGAGATTCAATGCCTGGCGCATGGTCTCGAAGGGGTCGAGACGGTAGGTCGAGAGCATCCCGTCCGTGCCGAGGGCGACGGTGACGCCCGCTTCCAGCATCGCCGCGACCGGCGCGCCCCCGCTGCCGAACTTCATGTTCGAAACGGGATTGTGGACGACCTTCGTGTCCGTGCGCGCAAGGGCCTCGATGTCGTCCCGGTCGGTCTTGACGCAGTGGGCCAGGACCAGATCGGGACCGAGGAGGCCCAGGTCTTCCAAGGCGGCGGGGGGTCTTTTCCCCCACCGTTCGAGGGCGTAGCCGACCTCTCCCCGGTGCTCGCTCATGTGGCCGTGCACGCGGACGCCGAACCGGCCGGCGGTCTGTCGCATCCCGCGGATCATCCCGTCGCTGCAACCCGCCAGGACGTCGAAGCCCAGCCACGAATGGACCCGCTCGTCCGCGGAGACGCCGCACGTCTCGATCAGTCGGGCGTTGTCCTCGATGGTGTCGCATGACCCTTCGATCAGCGGCTGGTCCGCCGTGTGTGGGGCGACCCCGGCCCGGATGCCGATCTCGACCGCCCCGCGAAAACAGCCCTGCGGCTTCACCGGCATGGCCAGCGCCGACGTATAGCCCGCGAGGAGGCATTCCGAGAAGGCCAACAGAGCGCCCTTGCGGGAGTCCTCGTCGTCCATGAGGACGCTGACGCCGTCGGCGTACCGGGCGTGCCACTCGGGGACGGGGAGCTCGTCGCCGAGGGCGCGGACGGGGCGGGTGTGCATGTGGGCGTTGACAAAGCCGGGCAGGGCGATGAGCCCGCGTCCGTCGATGAAGTCATCGGCCCGCGGGTCCGCGCCGGGATCCTCCCCGACCTCGCGGATTCGGCCGTCCTCCAGAACGAGAAGTCCGTCCGGGACGACCCCGATCTCTGGATCCAGCGTCACAAGCGTGGCGCCGCGTATCGCCAACGACCTGGTCATGGATTCATTCTCCTGGGGAAATCGCCCCGAGGCGGCCACTACGGGGCATAGAAAACAGATGCGCGGGACAAGCGCAATCCGATGAGCCGAAGCCGGGAACCTCGATCCTTCCTCCCGCGGCCAGCAGCCGGCCGGCGGTCCGGCACTCCAGTGAAGGGTCGTCGGCCGGGAGAACCGAGATGGTCAGAAGCCTTGCCCGCGCGCGAAGGTGGTCGATGTGCCACCGGGGCCGGTCTTTTGTTCTGCGCACGTGACGCGCAAGCCGAGCCTCGAGCCCCCGCATGGCCCGTCCCGTATAGAAGTAAGTGCCGCCCCGCGGGAAACTTTCTTTCCCCGAGAGCGCCCACCGTAATCTCGGCGTCCTTCTCGAGGTCCAGCGCCAACACATAGATCCCCGACGGGGCCGCCCCCCAGACGGAGGGGACGCGCCGGCCCGCCCGGAACCAGATTTGCCAGCCGGGCTCGGCCAGGATTTGCGGAACGGGCTCGTCCGGGAAGACGGAAGACCGGGGAGAATCGTCCCCTCCTTCAGCGGTCCGCTCCGGCCGGCGGACGGTCTCGGCCGCGGGGATTCGATCCATTGGACTGCGCCTCGGGATTTGCAAGATGTCTTCCGAGAGATTCGGCCCGCCGGACGATGTCCGAAGCGGACCGGACGTCTCTTTTGACGAGGGGATATTCCCGCGGGGTCAGAATTCCGAGATTTCGCGGATCGCGGACGCCGTTGGCGGGAGGCGTCGAGCCCGATCCCTGAGCGAAAGCGGCCGCTGCCCAGAGGGCCGCCGCCAATGCGAAAAGCCCGATTGCGGCCAAGCCGCGGGAAAACGGCCGGCCCCGAAAGCGGAAAATCCGCTCATGACGCGCCTTCTCGATCGGCATCGATCTCTTCTTCCAGCGGGTCCCATGGCGGGTCCTGGCTCATGGCCTCCAGATCCGCCGGGTCTCGAGTTTGCGTCCCCGCGGCGGCCGCGAGGGCTTCGTTCACGCTCTCGATGGAAAACCCCCGGCGGAGAAGATAGCCCTTCAGCCGCCGGGTGTCCCTGGGGGAGCGGAGGTCGATTCCATTTTCGGCGCGTCGGCGGATCAAGCCCTCGGCCAGTCGGCTTTCTTCCACGCCCGCGAACGCCTCATTCACGGCGCCCTCAGCGATTTCCCGCGGCACGCCCTTCTCCGAGAGCTCCCGGAGCAGGCCCCGCCTGCCCAGCGGGCGGTCCTCCAGCCGGCGCCGGCACCACTCTCGGGCGAACGCGGCGTCATCCACGTAGCCCAGCTCGTGGAGGCTTTTGATGGTTTCTTCGACAACCGCCTCCCGGTGCCCCCGTTGTCGGAGCCGGGTCTGAATCTCCTTGCGGGTTCTCATTCGCCGGGCGATGAGACGATAAGCGTCCGCCTTGGCGGACTCGAGCGCCGTCAAGTCCCGCCCCTTTTTGTGGGTCGGTCGGGAGGAGGAAGAAGGAGGTGGTTTTGTTGGGCGCGTCCGGGACATGGGTGAACGTCGCGTCCCTTCAGTCGACGTCGGTTTCCTCGGAATCCTGATTCTCCCCGGCGCCGGGCGCTGGTTGGGACGGCTGACCGAGGTTCTCGCGCACAATGGTTTCAAGCGTGTCCATGATTTCCGGGTTGTCCTCGAGAAAGCGCCGCGCATTTTCCCGTCCCTGACCGATGCGCTGATCCTGATAGGAAAACCACGATCCGCTCTTTTTGATCAAGTCCATTTCGGATGCCAAATCCAACAGGTCGCCGGACTTGGAGATTCCCTGATCGTAGAGGATATCGAACTCCGCCTGCCGGAAGGGGGCGGCCATCTTGTTTTTGACGACGCGGACCCGCGTACGGTTGCCGACCACCTCGCCGCTTTCCTTGATGGCCGAGATCCGGCGGATGTCCATCCGGATGGACGCATAAAACTTCAGGGCGTTTCCGCCCGGGGTGGTCTCCGGGTTGCCGAACATCACGCCGATCTTCATCCGAATCTGGTTGATGAACAGGACGCACGTATTGGATTTGCTGATGACGGCCGTCAACTTTCTCAGGGCCTGGGACATGAGCCGGGCCTGCAGGCCCATGTGCGCGTCCCCCATATCGCCGCTGAGCTCGGCCTTGGGCACCAGCGCCGCCACCGAATCGAGAACCACCAGGTCGAGGGCGCCGCTGCGGACCAACACCTCGGTGATCTCCAGGGCCTGCTCTCCCGAGTCGGGCTGGCTGATGACCAAGTCGTCGGTGACCACGCCGAGTTTCTTCGCGTAGCCCGGGTCGAGGGCGTGTTCGGCGTCCACGAATCCGGCGATGCCTCCCTGCTTCTGGGCCTGAGCGACGATGTGCAGGGCGAGGGTGGTCTTCCCGGAGGACTCCGGGCCATAGACTTCAACGATGCGGCCGCGCGGGACCCCTCCGATTCCCAAGGCCGCGTCCAAGGAGATCGACCCGGTGGAGATGGAGGATGCGCCCGATGGGAGGGGCTTGTCGCCGAGCCGCATGATCGCGCCCTTGCCGAACTGGCGTTCTATCTGGGAAAAGGCCGTCGCCAACGCCTTCTCCTTGGCATCCGGTGCCGGATTCATTCAGAGCCTCCCCTTGCTCGGGGTCGGAAAGGTGTCGGCCGAAGCGCCTTCGAGGACCCACGCGAACCACAATGTATCGTGTTGACGGCAGGCGATCAAGCCCCCCTCCGGACCGATGGCCTTCCGGGAGAGCCTCCGGTGTTCAGGGAGGCGTTCGGCGGCTGGCGGCGAGGCGAAAGAAACCGTGATTATGCCCTTGACGCAGTAAGACACAAGATATGGTGGTCCCTCGAAAATTGAATCCGACCCACTACATGTGGTATATGGAACTTCAAAGGGTGGAAGCCCCGAGGGAACCCCGGGGCGTTGCTACAAGAGAGGACCTCACAGACCCTCCTTGTAGCAAATCCCCAAGCCCGTGTCAACCTCGATTTTCTGGGGGTCTGCCCATGCGTACTATCGGCGGTTGCATACTTACAACTGCCCTCATCGCATCTTCCGCCGTCATGGCTGGAGAATCCAACAAGGCCTGTTTTATCGGAAAAGGTGCGGTGTACAGCCCCGCTTATGTGGATTTGGAACGAAGAAAACTCATACTTCGCATGTTGGACGATCGCGATTTGGTAGCTTTGTATAAACTTGGATACCGAAACGCAAAGGAGAAATGGCGTATTTTCATGGTGAGTGAGCATCCAAAAGGATTCCAATACCTGAAGAGCATCCCTGGCTCTACGACTTTCCGTTTTGAAGGGGAATTCAAGGTTTTTGAGACGTTGTGCGAGTTCATCTCGTGCAAATAAGTGGAAAATAAGATTTACAAGTGCAGCGCCAGGGGATCCCGCCCCTGGCGCTGCGGTTCCATCACCACCCAACCTTGAAGGAGGACTGGGGCAATGGAAGCAAAATGCGAAGGATTTGACGTTTTTGAATGGTTCATCTCCGAAGCAGCCTCTAGGGTTATTGATCTTCTCTTCTATGCGGGTTTCTACTTGATGGGGATAAGGAATAAGAAACCGCCGAAGAAACGCATCCCACTCGAAATTCGGGGCTCTTACGTCGGGCCACCAGCCATCATCAATGGGAGGATATGTGGTTCCACGGGTCCCTAAAAGTGACCCCCTCCTGTTGGATAACCACAACATGTAGTGTCTCAAAATCGCACCTATATCTTGTGTCTTACTGCGTCAAAGGCATAATCACGAAAGAAACTAATGTTGCGAACCGGGAATGCCGTTTGCTAAGTTGGGTATGAGGTAACCTTGGATGGCTATGCCGTCCGAAGGGAGTCAGTCAGAAATGTTTGGAAAAAAACGAAAATCGGGTCGGGCCGGACAAAAGGGCAAAGGCGTTGGTTTGCAGGACTCGGAGGGATTCGGGTTCCTCATTCTCGCCAACGGCTATCGAAAGGCCAAGCGGTATGATGAGGCGCTCGAGGTCTGCCGGGCGGGTCTGGAAAGCCATCCTGATTATCTGAGCGCCCGCGTCGCGCTGGCGATGATCCTGATCGAGCGCGGCGACCGGGAGGAGGCCCAATCCGAGTTGGAGATCATCCTGGAGGCCTCCCCGACCAACCTGATCGCCCGCCAAGCGCTGGGCAATCTCTACCGCGAAGACCAAAACCTGAAAGATGCCAAGCTGCAATTCGAAGAGCTCCTCTGGCTGCTCCCCGGAAACACCGAGACATTGGATACACTTGTCTCTTTAGATGAAGAGCTGGCCGAAGGCGGGATGGGCCGAAAAGGGGGTTCGGAGTCAAGCGTCGAAACGCTTCCCCCGGAGAACGCGGAAGTCGAGGAGGGAGGGCCTCCCCCGGAGGCCGAGGACGCGGGGACCGCCGAAGAGCCGGCCTCGGAGGTCGAAATCCCCGTCGCCCTAGAGAGTAGCCCTTTCCCAGAGCTCGCCGGCATGGAGATGTCGGACCCCCAGTACACACCGACGCTGGCCCGTCTCTATGAAGGACAGGGAAATCTCAAGGCGGCCCTGGTCACCTACCGGATGGTCCTGAAGGATAAACCGGATGACAAGACCATTCCGGTCAAGATCCAAGAATTGGAACAGGCCATCGCATTCGAGCAGGAGCTCGCCGAATCCGGCGTGGAAGTTGATTCTCCGGTCCCGGAGAAAGAGGAATCGGCGCGGGAAAGCGCAGACGAAAAACCCGATGAGGAGGAACCCGATTTCGCCTCATCCGGGGTTCAGGTTGATTCCGTGATCTCAGTGGAAGAGGAATCGGCTCAGGAATCCGAAGAAGCCGTGCTTGATGACGGGGAACCCGATCCCGCCTTGGAGTTGTATGACCTGGAGGAAAAGGGTGTGGCGGACGACGCTTCTCCGGGCGCCGGCCCGGCCCTGGAGGATATCGCCGGTGACCGCGAGCCCTCCCCGGCCGAACCGGAAACCGGATCGGTGGATGCGGACGGTCCGGCCGAGGTTCCAACGGGTTTCGCCGAAGCGGTCCCGGAGGAGGAGCCGTTTCCGGGAGAGTTGGAGGATCTGCTGGTTTCGGAAGCGGAAAGTCCGCCGGAGTCGGAATCCCCCCCCCCTCCCCTGGAAGATGAGCTTGAGACCTCCGAAGCGGATTGGCTGACGGATCTGGACGACGTTGCGTCCGACGCGGACGAAGAGCCCGATGCGTTGGCGGCCGACCCTGTGGCCGACCCTGTCGGGGCGGTCGAACAGGAAGCGCCGCCCCCCCCGCCGCTCCGGTGCCTTCCGAGGAGCCGGCGCTTCATGCCTCGGAGCCCGCTGTGAAGGCTTCGCCCCCCGCTCCGGCGCCCCCCTCTGAGGAGACCCGAGTGGAATCGTCCCCCGCCTCGGAGAGCGGACAGGAGGCGACCATCGAGCGGCTGGAGGGGCTGCTTGATCGGATTCGGGCGAAACCAAAGGAGGGCGAGGATTCATAAAGGCGCTCGCCCGGCGTGGATTCCCGGGTCCGACCTCGAAGAACCAGAGAGGGGACCATTCAATCCGTGATCCGGCTTCGACACGTTTATAAGTCCTACGGACCCGGCCTGGACGCCCTGAAGAATGTCTCGCTCCATGTGCCCCGGGGGGAGTTCCTGTTCGTGATGGGCCCCAGCGGAGCGGGAAAGACGACGCTGCTCAAGCTTCTCTACCGGGCCGAGGTCGCCGACCGGGGGAGTATTCTGGTAGACGGCTCCGACGTGACGCACCTGCCCGAGCGCGAGGTCCCCTTCCTCAGACGGCGAATCGGCGTGGTTTTCCAGGATTTCCGCCTGTTGCCGCGGCGGACGGTGTTCGAGAACGTCGCGTTCGCCATGAGGGTCATGGGCGCCCCGACCTCCGAGATTCGGCGGCGCGTCCGATTCGTATTGCATCAGGTGGGACTGGGAAGGCGGATGAATGACGAACCCGGCCTGCTCTCCGGCGGAGAGCAGCAGCGGGTCGCGGTCGCCCGCGCCATTGTCAACCGGCCGGACATCCTCCTGGCCGACGAGCCGACGGGTCATCTCGACCCGGACCTGGCCAATGAAATGGTCGAGCTGTTCTCGCTGATCCACGCCGGCGGGACCACGATCCTTGTGGCCACCCACGATGAGATGCTGGTGGACCGGTCGAAACGTCCGGTGATACGAATGCTCCGAGGGAGGGCGACCGCGAAGGATGCGGCTTCGGAGTTCCTGAATGACGCCGCTCCGGCCGGAGGCGGCCGGCGAGCCAGGGGCGGAATCCGTCGGGAGGCGTGACGGTGAAATGGCTGCGCACCCTCCCTTACTTTCTGCGCATGGCGATCCGCGGAATCCTGGAGAGCGGCGGCGCGGCCCTGGTGACGATTGCCACCATTTCCATCGCCCTGCTGATCCTGGGCGGATTTCTCTTGGCCCTGTCCAACATGACGCGGCTTTTGAATGAGTGGGGAGAGCAGATTCGCCTGGTCGCTTATCTGGAAGACGGGTTGAGCGATTCCGCACGGGGACGCCTCCGGCGGGACCTGACGGCCATGGAGGGAGTCGCTGAGGTTCGGTACATCTCGAAGGAGGAGGCCCTGAGGGATTTCCGCAGGCATTTGGGTTCGAGGGCGGAGATCCTGGACGGTTTGCGGCCCAACCCGCTGCCGGCCGCCTTTGCTCTGGGTTTTCGCCCCGAGAATCGGAACTCGCTGTTCGTCTCCCGGACGGCGGCCACGATTCGGGGCCGAACCGGGGTGGAGAGCGTGGACTTTGGGCGGAATTGGGTGGAGAGCTTCGAACGGGTCGTCCGCGATCTCAAATGGATCATCGTGGGGGTCGGTGTTTTCCTGGGCCTCGGAATCGTCCTGATCGTGTCGAACACCATTCGGCTGGCCTTGTATTCTAGGCGGGAAGAGGTCGAGATCATGAACTTGGTGGGGGCTACGCCCGGCTTCATTCGATCGCCCTTTCTGGTCGAGGGGTTCCTCGAAGGGCTGGGCGGCAGCGCGCTTTCCCTCGGGGCGCTCTACGGGCTTTATCGTTTGGTGTTGCTTCGGGCCGCGCATGGCTTTCCGGGCCTCGGTCCCGACGCCGTGACCTTCCTGGAGCCCGCCCTCAGCATCGGTCTCCTGGTCCTGGGGACTTTTCTGGGCGTCATCGGGTCGCTCCTGTCCGTGTCGCGTTATCCGGGCTATAGAGGCTGAAGCCGCCCTCCAACCTGAATTTCGGTTGCAACGATCCGGATCCGCCGCTAAATTCTCCATATCTTCAATGGGTTGGAGGAATGCGGCCCGTTCGTTGTTTCCGGGACTTCAAACCTTTGGAGACCCAGCCTGATTCGCCCGTTGACATTTCTCCGGATCGTCGTCGTTTTTCTCGCCCTTGGGGTCGGTCCGCTTACGCTTTCCGAATCCGCCGGTGCGGAAACGGCCGGGTCCCCAACGTCCGTCCAGCTCAAGAAGAAGATCGCCGCCGAGCGAAATCGGCTCGCCCGTCTCAAAGATCGGCTGGATTCCCAGAAACGGCGAATCGTCCGTAGCGAACGAGCCGAACGATCTGTCCTGGAGGCGATTGAGGGATTCGACGCCCAACTGGAAATTCTCGGCGGAGAGCTCCGGATCCGGAATTACAGTTTCGCCCTGGCCCGCCGGAGGCTCGACGCCTCGGAGCAAAAGCGGCGGGACCTGGAAGTCCGGATGGCGAAGGCGGAGGCCGAGCTGCGACGCCGCATCCGTTCTCTCTACAAAGGGATGGGGGCGCCCCCGAGCGTTCTCGCCTGGCTGAACAGCGGGGTCGCCGAAGCGGCCCGCATGCGGATCTATGCGGACAGGATCGCCCGGGCCGACGCCGGACTCATCCGGTACGTTCAGCAAGAGCGGAAGGCCCGCGCGCGCCTGCTGGAAGTCATCCGATCTGAAACGCGGGCCCTGGCCGCCGGGAAAAGGGAGGTCGAGAAGGAAGAGAAACGACTTCGGGCGGCCCGGGCGAAAAAGGCCCGGCTCCTGGCGTCGATCCGCAAGCGCCGGGACCGACAGCGTCAGGCGTATTCGGAAGTCCGCCGCGCCGCGCGGCGCCTTCAGCGTTTGCTGAAGGACTGGGCGGCCGAGGCGAAGCAGAGAAATCAATGGTCCTTCCAGGATCGAAAGGGTCTGTTGCCGTGGCCGGTGTCGGGGAAAATCCTCAGCCGGTTCGATCCGGTTCGGGGGACCGCCTCTTCCACGCTGACCTTCAAGACGGGAATCACCCTGGCGGCGAAGCGGGGCGAGCCCGTCCGGGCGGTGGGCGGGGGCAAGGTCATGTACGCCGACCGGCTGCGGGGATACGGCAACCTGCTGGTGCTGGCCCACGGGAAAAGTCTCTATACGGTGTACGCCCACGCGACGATCGCGACCGTCCGGGTGGGTGATCGAGTCGAAGAGGGGCAGCCGATCGCCCGGGTGGGCGAGGGGGGCCCGCTGGGCCAGCCCGCCATTTATTTCGAAGTCCGGCATCTGGGCAAGCCACAGGATCCCTTGCGGTGGCTCAGGGTCCGAACGCCGTAACGTGAAAGGAAAGGTTATGAGCAGGATGAGGGTGCGAAGAGGGGCCGCATGTCTGCAAAACGCAATCCTGTCTATTTTCCTGATCGGCGGCCTGTTCGCGGGCGCTCCGGAGACAGCCGGCGCCCAGAAAAAGCCGGACAAGAAGACGCCGTCCTCCGTCTACGAGGAACTCAAGACCTTCGCCGAGGTGCTCTCGCACCTGAGGAAGAATTACGTGGAGAACGTGGAGGACCGCATGCTCGTTTATGGCGCCGTCCGGGGGATGCTCCGGACGCTCGACCCCCACACCACCTTTCTGCCCCCGGAAGTTTTCCGGGAGTCCCAGGTCGAGACCCGTGGAAAGTTCGGAGGGTTGGGAATCGAGATCACCATCCGGCAAGGCGTCCTGACGGTGATCTCGCCCATCGACGGGACCCCGGCCCAGCGCGCGGGTGTGAAGTCGGGAGACCGGATCCTCAAAGTGGACGGTGAAGCCACGAAGGACATGACCCTGTTCGACGCGGTCAAGAAACTGCGCGGCAAACCCAATTCCAAGGTCACCCTCAGCATCATCAGGACGGGCTGGACAACCCCCCGGGATTTCACCCTGACCCGGGAAGTCATCCGGATCAAGACCGTCAGCCACCGGAAGCTGGGAGAGGGGTTGGGCTACCTACAGGTCCGCCAGTTCACCCAGGACACCGGCCGGGATGTCAAGAAAGGACTCGATTCCCTCGGCGGCGCTTCCCTGAAGGGCCTCGTTCTGGACCTGAGAAACAACCCCGGCGGCCTGCTCTCGGCGGCGGTGGCCGTGACGGACCATTTCGTGAGCGAGGGGGCCCTTCTGGTCTACACCAAGGGGCGGGACCCGAGGCAGAATATGCGGTTCCATTCCCGGGGGAAAAACGCCCCCCTGAAGTTTCCGATGGTGATCCTCGTCAACGGGGGAAGCGCCAGCGCGTCCGAGATTGTGGCCGGGGCCTTGCAGGACATGGGGCGCGCCCTCATCGCCGGAACCCCGACCTTCGGCAAGGGCTCGGTGCAGACGATCATCCCCCTCAGCGACGGTTCCGGCCTGAGGATGACGACCGGACGCTACTACACCCCCAACGGCCGGCAGATCCAAGGGCGGGGAATCATGCCCGACATCGTCGTGGAGGCCACGCAATCGCCCACAACCAAGAGGCGGCGGCGGCTGAAGGAAAGTGATCTCAAAGGCACGCTCAAAGGCGAGGACGACCCGGAGAGCACGCCGGGCATCGCCAGCCCCCACAACGGTCCCAGGAATCCGCTGAAAAAAACGGGCGATACGCAGCTGGACCGTGCAATCGAGCTGCTGAGGAGCTGGGACATCTTCCGCCGGACACTGAACAAGGGGACCAAGACGGGTTGATCGGCTTCCGCCGCGTGGACAGAGACTCCGGCGGGGCTTGAGCAGCCGCCGGGACGGCCGCGGATGGTCCTCGCTTCTCGATGAACGGATAACAACATGCGGGTGCTGGGCATCGAAACCTCGTGCGACGAAACGGCGGCGGCGGTCGTCGAAGGGGGCCGGACCGTGTGTTCCACGGTCGTGGCCTCCCAGGCGGATCTGCACGCCCCGTACGGGGGAGTCGTCCCCGAGCTGGCCGCCCGGCGGCACATCGAGCGCATTCACCCCGTTGTGGACGAGGCGGTTTCCCGGGCGGGGGGATGGGAGGCCGTGGAGGGCGTGGCCGTCACCCGCGGGCCGGGGCTGCTGGTGGCCCTTCTGGTCGGTTTGCAGGCCGCCAAAGGGATCGCCCTGGCGAGAAGGCTTCCCCTGACGGGGGTCCACCATCTGGCGGGCCACGTGGCCTCGGTGTTCATCGAGGGGGCCACGCGCGAGCCGGACGGCCTGGGAGGCCCGGTCCCGCCACGATTCCCTTTCGTGGCCCTGGTGGTGTCGGGCGGCCACACCCATTTGTACCGGGTTGATGAATCCGAGAAGTTCAGACTGCTCGGAGCGACGCGCGACGACGCGGCCGGGGAGGCGTATGACAAGGTCGCCAAGATCCTGGGTCTCGGATATCCGGGGGGGCCGGTGGTGGACAAGCTGGCCCGGGCGCACGGCCCCATCGACGGCACCGGAGACGGGACGCCGCGATTCCCGCGTCCGATGCTGAACGACCCATCGTTCGACTTCAGCTTCAGCGGCCTGAAAACGGCCGTTCTGTATGACCTGAAAGGCCGGGGTTTGTACGATGACGACCCGGGCCTCAGCCCCCGGGAGCGCGCCCGGGAGATCCCGCCGGAGTTGTTGGGGCGAATCTGCCGGGCGTTCCAGGACGCCGCCGTCGAGGTGCTGGTGGCGAAGACCTTTCGAGCCGCCGGGTGCGAGGGGGTGGATGACGTCGCCGTCGTCGGCGGCGTGGCCGCCAACGGGGGCCTGCGGGAGGCCATGGTCCGGCGCGGACGGGAAGAGGGCGTCAGGGTCCACATCCCCGCCCCGGCGTATTGCACGGACAACGCGGCGATGATCGCCTCCGCCGGCCATTCCGCGCTCCAGGCGGGAGGGGGGGGGCCGCCGCTGGAAGAAGCCCTCGCCATGGAGGCGCAGGCCGGCTGGGAGCTCGCCTCGTGAAGGCGCCGGTCCGGATCGGAGACGTCACCCTGACCTCCCGTGTGGTCCAGGCCCCCCTGTCGGGGTATTCGCATTTGCCTTATCGCGTGCTGTCCCGGGAGCGGGGGGCTGGACTCGTGTGCGCCGAGATGGTCAGCAGCCGCGCGCTGGTCCACGGGAGTGAGAAGACCCGCGCGCAGCTTCGGACGGACCCCGCCGAGGGCGCGGTGTCGATGCAGCTCTTTGGAAGTGATCCGGGCGAGATGGCCGAGGCCGCCCGGATCACCGTTGAGTTGGGCGCCCACGTGGTGGACGTGAACATGGGCTGCCCGGTCAAGAAGATTGTCAAGACCGAGGCCGGCTCCGCGCTGCTGCGGTTTCCCGACCGCGCGGCCGGGATTGTCTCGGCCATGGTCCGCGCCGTCGACCGCCCGGTGACGGTCAAGATCCGCTCGGGCTGGGACAACGTGGACGTGGAGGCTGTGACCGGTTTCGCCCGGAAGCTGGAAGACGCCGGCGCCGTCGCCATCGCGATTCACGGGCGCACCCGGGCCCAGGCGTTCAACGGCCGGGCGGACTGGAGCGTCATCGGCGCCGTCAAGAAAGCCGTGGGCGTGCCGGTCATCGGAAACGGAGACGTGAACACCCCCGAGGACGCCCGGCGGATTGTGGAGGAAACGGGATGCGACGCGGTGATGGTCGGACGCGGGGCGATCGGCAGGCCCTGGGTTTTTGCTCAGATGAACGCCGCCATTGCGGGCGAAGACCTTCCGCCGGACCCTCCGGTCTCCGAGCGCCTCGCCTGCGCCCTCCGGCACACCCGCGCGCTTGCCGGGCAAATGATTCCCCGCCGCGCACTGGTCCACGCCAGAAAGCACGTGGTCCATTACGCCTCCGACTTTCCCGCCGCGCGTTTCCTGCGTCAGGAGATCGACGAGGCCAAGGACGTGGACGCCCTCATCTCGGTCCTGGAGCGGGCCCTGGGGCGGGTTTTGGAGGGGGCCTGGGCCGCGTCGCGGGCGGAAGAATCCGCCGCCGCTCCCGAAGCGTCCGAGCCGCCCGGTTGACCGGACGGACAATCTCGATCACGACATCTATGGTGCGCCGAAGGGGTGAACGCGGTATTTGCGGATTTGCTGTTCCGGATTGCCGGGGACTGGCTGGAGGGGGGGGGGTGGGTCAGGCTCGATAAACGCACCAGCCGGCGATACCGAGCCATCTAATTCCGCTGATTACATGGATTCAGCCGGAAAAAGATTCAGGCATTGATTTCAGTGGCGTGCACGATCTCTTTGGTCCATAAGGATCTCGGGCCGCCGACCCCTCTCAACCGGCGGATTCGGGCGAGAGGATCTTTTCCAATTCCGCGATGAGCGGCGGAAAATCATCCGTCACCGTGTCCCAAAGAACGTCCAAGTCCACGCGATCATAGCCATGAACGATGCGATTTCTCATCCCGACAATATCCACCCAAGGAATCTGCGGGTGATTCTTCCGCGTCTTTTGAGAAACCCGCGACGCGGCTTCTCCAACGATCTCCACCAGACGCACCAGCGCAAGCTCCAATACGCGCGTTCTTTTGATGTCCTCACGCGTTTTGCCCTGGACCAGCTCCGCGGCCTCCCGGGCGTGAGCGAGGATGTGCCGTAGGCGAACGCTGTCCTCATGGTGCGACATACTGCTCCTCGGTCTCTCTTAGCACTTTCTCGTAAAAGTGGGGACTCAAAAAGCCCGCGGTGTTCAGGTCCACCTTCCGCCCCAGGAGGTCGGAAAGCTCCCGCTCGATGCGGGACAGGCGAATCAGCCCGACGGGGCGCCCCGGCTCGAACTCGACGAGCACATCCACGTCACTGTCCGGACGGAAGTCCTCCCGAAGGACAGAGCCAAAGAGCGCCAGTCTGCGGATGTAGTGTTTCCGGCAGAACTCCGCGATTTTCTCTTTCGGGATGTCAATCCCAGCGGAAGTCATCGAGTTGCTCCAATCTCATCTGCGGACGGTCACGCACAAATATTTATCCACAGATTACACGGAGTGCACCGGTTTCATCCACGGATGGCCAAAGAGTTAACCGACTCAGGAGTCCACCGACCCGGAACCTTCCTAAATCCGCACCACCCCCCGGCCGGCGATCTTGCCTTCCCGCAACAGCCGGTGGGCCTCCTCCAGCTCCTCGAAGGCGAACGTACGGCTGACGACGGGGCGGATCTCCCCGCGCGCGGCCAGGTCCGCCACCTCGGCCAGCTCCTGCTTGGTCACGTTTCGCGAGCCCAGGATCTCCCACTCCTTGGCCAGGATATCGACGCCCGACACGCCGAGGTCGGTTCCGGCGTGGCTGCCGATAATGACCATCCGGCCCCCCACGGCCAGACACCGGAAGCTCGGCGCATAGGTCTCCCCGCCGACAAGCTGGATGATTTTCTCGGCCCCGGCCCCGTCCGTTCTCTCCAAGACTTCGGCCGCCCAGTCCGAATCGGCCGAAAGCGCCGCGTCGGCCTCGATCTCCTTCACCCCGTCGAGCTTCTCGCCGGGCAGCTCGACGCCGAACACCCTCGCCCCGCAAACCCGGGCGATTTGGACGGCGTGGATCCCCACGCCGCCCCCCGCGCCGACCACGACGACGGTTTCCCCCGGCCGGACCTCCGCCCGGACTTTCACGGCGTGGTACGGCGTGCCGCAGGCGTTCGCCAGGATGGAGGCGGCCTCGAAGGAGATATGATCCGCGACCCGGACGAGCATGTCCGCCGGCAGCGCCATGCACTCGGCGAAGCCGCCGTCCGCCTCGGCCCCCAGATGGCCGCCGAAGTTGAGACACAGGGTCTCCCGGCCCGTCCGGCAGAATTTGCAGGCGCCGCACGTCAGGTAGAGTGTGGACGCCACCCGGTCTCCGATCGAGACGCCCTCCACGCCGAGACCGACGGCTTCCACCTCCCCGGCCACCTCGTGCCCCAGGATGAGGGGCAGCTTTGTCCCCGGCCATTTCCCGTCCCGGATGGTCAGGTCGAACTGATCGACGGCGCAGGCGCGCACGCGCAGGAGGGCCTCCCCGCGGCCGGGCTCGGGAACGGGCCGCTCCTCCATCCTGAGGGGGCCGCCGAACTCATGAAGCACTTGGGCGCGCATCGCGGATTGTTCTCCTCTCCCGGTTTTCATCCGAAACATTCTTTTCGCCGGGTCGCTTGGGGGGACACCCTCCTACGACCCCAGGCCGGTCCATGAACCGGAGCGCCCTCGCGGTTTCCTGGATTTCCTTGACCGATGTATATTAGAAGATTGAGGGAAAGCGGGAAACCGCGCCGCGTCGGGGATCACGAAACCGGAATGAAGAGGCAACCGTAGTGGCAACGTACTCGCGACAGTTGGCGGAGTGGGTCCTCGGTCTCGAATATGAGGAGATCCCCCCCGAGGTCGTCGAGAGCGCCAAGACCGCCTTTTTGGACATCGTGGGGATCGCTCTGGCTTCCTCCGGCATGAAATTCGGCCGGGCCGCCGTCGCCCTCGCATGCGACCTGGGGACGGGGGAGGAAGCGTCCGTCCTGGGGTCGGACCACCGCCTCCCCGCGCCCAACGCGGCCCTCGCCAACGGGACCCTGGCCCACGGCCTGGACTACGACGACACCCACGCCGAGTCGGTGATCCACGCGAGCGCCTGCGTCGTCCCCGCCGCCCTGGCCGCCGCTGAGGCGGGGGGGAAGGACGGCCGGGCCCTGCTGGCAGCTGCCGTCGCCGGGTGGGAGGTTCTCGTCCGGCTGGGCTTGGTGTGCCCCGGCCAATTCCACGACCGCGGGTTTCACGCCACGTCCGTCTGCGGCCCCTTCGCCGCCGCCCTTGTCGCGGCAAAGCTCTGGGGATGCACCGCGGAGCAAACGGCGAACGCGCTGGGTCTTTGCGGGAGCATGGCGGCGGGCTCCATGGAGTTCCTGACCGACGGCGCCTGGACCAAGCAGATCCACCCCGGCTGGGCGGGTCACAGCGGCCTCGTGGCCGCCCGGATGGCCCTGCGCGGGTTCACCGGACCCAAAGAGGTCTTCGAAGGGCGGTTCGGGTTCTACAACCTCTACATCGGGAAAAACGGAGAAGAAAGGGATCTCTACCGCCTGACCTCCGGGCTGGGGACGGAATGGAAGGGGAATTACAAAGATTGGTTGACGCCAGCGCGGGAGGCGCGCATGCTTGACGGATGGATTGGAGAGGCCCTGTCGTGTCAACGTTCTTCTCCACAGTCGTATTGTGCGTCGGATTCTGGACGGAACCGATGTTCCCGTTAGGCGATTACAGATGGGGCATTCTCGCTGGCGTCGGGCTATTAGGCATCCTCGCCATCTACACGCCGGTAGTTTACCGTCAAATACGGAGAAGGCGATCCAAGATCGCCCAACCGGGGGTTTCATTGGAAGTGGATTATACGACGGCCTGTGTAATCGCGAATCGCTACGTCGACCCCGATGAAACCATGGCATCGAGCAAGTTGATCGCCGTGCGAGCGCAAATTCTCGCAAGGTTTGACAAGGTGGTTGGTGCGCAGATCGGAGATCAGTACAACGGCCAGCTTCTACACCAGTGGTTCCAGAAAAATGCGGCGCGCTGTCTCGTCGCGCACCAAGACGAAATTACCTAACGGGTGGAGGTCGACTGCTATGCCGTATCGCTCCAAGCTTGACCCCAGGGTGGACTTGGCGGGCGCGACTCCGGAGACGCTGGCAAAGGCGCTGTTCCGCCGCACGGAACCGTTACGCCCCGGAGCCCGACGAAAGCCCGTTGTCCGCGATGAGGTCGCGGTAGAGAAGGTTGCGCCCGACCAGCCGAGCGACGGTGTGCCGCATCTGCGCAAGCGTTCCTGAGTCGCGGACGTTGTGTTTGCCAGCAAATTCGGAGACGTAGCGTTGCATGTGCTTCGGGCTGATCTTGTGGAAGGTGCCCTTGTGGGCGCGCTTGAGCATCGACCAGAAGGACTCGATCCCGTTGGTGTGCGCCATGCCGTTGACGTATTCGGAGACCGAGTGCTTAATGCTTTCGTGCGGGTTCGGGATGCCCTCGTAGGCAGCGGCGTCATCGGTGTAGACCACCGCGTCCGGCTCGGCGTTCTCGGCCACGAAATCTTGCAGCGTGGCCTTGTCGGTGCTCTCGATCACGCGGGCGTTGACCTTGTTCGTCGCCCGGTCCTTCGCGCCCACGACCGCCACCATGTCCACCGGTCCGCGCCCCGTCGTCGCCTTGCGCTTCGCGTTCGACATGTTCTGGCGCTTCCCGCCGACATAGGTTTCGTCGAACTCGACCGGGCCGTCAAACGGGCCTTCGCCATCCCCGCCCCATGCTTCCCGGATACGGTGAAGCATGAACCAAGCCGTGGGCTGCGAAACGCCAATGTCGCGTTGCAGCTTCATGGACGAAACCGACTTGAGGTTTGTCAGACAGAGATAGATGGCGATGGCCCACTTCCGGAGTGGGATTTTCGACCGCTGCATGGCCGTGCCCGTCTTGACGCTGAAATAGGATCGGCAATCGGTGCACCAATAGGGCATTTTCGCGTGACTGGCCTCGCTGGTGCGGAGCGATCCGCACTTGGGGCAGTGGCGACCGTCCGGCCAGATTACCGATTCGAACCACGCCGTGGCGGCTTTCTCGGTCGGAAACATATCCATCAATTGAACGATGGTGATCCCCTTGCGGTGCGCTTTTCCGGGTGCTTTTTTCGCCATTTCCGCTCTCCCTTCCAATACTTGAAATATAGGGATTGAGAGCGGAAATGTCAACCTTTCTTTGTAATTCCCAATGGAAGACCCTGGAGCTCTGCCACAAGCCGTTTCCCTGCTGCCACTTCACCCACGCCTTCATCGACGCCGCGCTGTTCCTTCGGGAGGAGCACCGGATCGACCCCGCCGGGATCGATTCGGTCGAGTGCCGGATCCACCCCCGGGAGATGCCCGTCGTGTGCGACCCGGTCGAGACCAAGCGCCGGCCCCAGACGCCGTACGACGCCCAGTTCAGCGTCCCCTACACTGTGGCCGCCGGCCTGTTGGACCTCGCGGCGCGAACGACGTGCGTCGGGGACGAGAGCCAGAATTTTCCCCGCTTCTTCCCCGGAACGGTCACCGTGCGCATGAAGGACGGCCGGGCGCTGACGCGCGAGGAGCCCCGCAACCGCGGGTGCGCCGAAAACCCCGTCACCCCCGGGGAGGTCGAGCGCAAGTTCCGCGACAACGCCTCCCGGGTTCTCTCCGGGGAGCGGGTGGATGAAGTCCTTGCGACGGTCCGCCGGTTGGAGTCGGTTTCCGGCATGTCCGAATTGATGTCCGTCTGCCGTCCCGCCTGAGGCGCGCCCCGTGTCCCGCGCCCTCGAAGGCTTGAAGATCGTTTCGCTGGGATCATCGGTCGCAGCGCCGCTGTGCGCCCGGTTCCTGGCGGACCTGGGGGCCGACGTGATCAAGGTGGAGAGGCCCGGGACGGGCGACTTCGCGCGCGGGTGGGACGAGGTGCTTCCCGGCGTCAGCTCCGCGCACCTGTGGTGCAATCCCAACAAGCGCTCCATCACCCTGAACCTGAAAAGCGACGGGGGGCGGGAGGCCCTCGGCCGGCTCGTGGGGGGCGCCGACGTGTTTTTGGAGAACGCCTCCCCCGGGGTGGCGGCCAGGCTTGGGGTCGATTACGCCTGGGCGAAAGGGATCAATCCCCGGATCATTTATTGCCACATTTCGGGCTATGGACAGGACGGCCCCTACCGCGACATGAAGGCCCTGGACATGTTGATCCAGGGCGAGGCCGGGGCGATCCACCTGAACGGTCCGCCCGAGACCCCGGCCAAGATCGCCCTCTCGATCGCCGACGCCTCGGCGGGGCTGTTCGCGGCGATCTCCGTCCAGGCCGCCATCGCGGAGCGGCTGCGGACGGGCGAGGGCCAGGAGATCGACGTTTCGATGTTCGATTGCCTGGTCTCGCTCTTGGGCTATCTTCCTTATCAATATCTGTACGGCGGCGAGGAGCCGCAACGGGTCGGCCTCCGGCACCACCTGATCGCCCCCTACGGGCCGTGGACCGCGAAGGATGGCGTTTGGGTCAATATCTCGGTGGCGACGCCGGCGTTGTGGGAGACTTTCTGCGCCCTCATCGAGCGGCCCGATCTGGAGGAAGACCCGCGATTTCAGACGAACGCGGATCGGATGAAGAACCTGGAGGCCCTGGACCGGGAGCTGGCCGAGACTTTCAAGAAGGAGGACGCCGCCGCCTGGCTCGAGCGGCTGAGGGCCGCGGGGATTCCCTGCGGAGCGGTCAACCGAATTTCGGAGGTCATCGATCATCCCCAGTTGAAGCACCGCCGGCTCCTCCGCGAGGTTGACGCGGCCGAGGGCGGCGGCGAAGGCGACCCCTTGAAGCTCTTCGGGTTTCCTGTGAAGTTTTCGCGCTCGGATGTCCGCCTGACCCCCCCGCCCCGGCTGGGAGAGCACACGGAAACCGTCCTGGCGGAACTCGGGTACAGCGCCGAGGAGATCGAAGGACTCCGCCGGGAAGGCGCAATCTGAAGGACTATTTAGGATGGCATAAATAATGTCCTACACGGAGCAGCTCAACGAAAGGTCCGGAGGATCACCCGACATTTCTGGGGCGGGTGCGGGAGTCAACCGACTCTCGCACCCGCCCCTACGCGCGATCCCGCAATGGACATGTAGGGGCCGGGCTCTGTACCGGCCCTTTCATTTCACGCGATACGCAGATAGGTCATTAACAATAAGGGGATCAATAGCCCCCCTCCGTCGTATTCGTGGCTTCGGCGGATAGGCGGCCGGCATCGGGAGCAAACGCATATGGATTTCGAGCTGAACGAGGTGCAGCGGCAGGTGCAGCGGACCATCCGCGAATTTGTGAACAAGGAGGTCATCCCCACCGCCAGCGAGCTGGAACATAAGGACGAGTACCCCCACGCCCTGGCGGACCGGTTGAAAGAGATGGGCCTGTTCGGCTTCCTGGTCTCGGAGAAATACGGGGGCTCCGGGATGGACTACGTCAGCTACGCCATCCTGATGGAAGAGCTGTCCCGAGGCTGGATGAGCCTGGGCGGCATTATCGGCAGCCACGGGATGACGTGCTGGATCATCGAGAATTACGGGACGGAGGAGCAAAAGGGGAGGTTCCTCCCCGACCTGGCGGCGGGGGTTCGCCGCTCGGGGATGGCCCTGACCGAGCCCGAGTCCGGCTCGGACGCCGCGTCCCTCAAGACCTCGGCCCGCCGGGAGGGAGACGCGTTCATCGTCAACGGAACGAAGATGTTCATCACCAACTCGGAGATGGGCACGACGTTCAGCGTCTTTGTCCGGACCCACCCCGACGCCTCGCTCCGGCACAAGGGGATCTCCTGTCTCATCATCGAGAAGGACATGCCCGGGTTCACCGTCGGCCGCCACCTCCACAAGCTCGGATACAAGGGCATCCGCTCCGGTGAGCTGATCTTCCAGGATTGCCGGGTCCCGGCCGAGAACCTGATCGGCGAGGAGGGCCGGGGCTTCAACTACGTCATGGCGGGGCTGGAGATCGGGCGCATCAACGTGGCCGCCCGGGGCGTCGGCCTGGCGCGCGCGGCGTTCGAGGACTCGATCCGCTACGCCCAGCAGCGGGTGCAGGGCGGCAAGCCCATCTGCCAACACCAGAGCATTCAGATCAAGCTGGCGGAGATGGCGACTCGCATCGAGGCCGCCCGAATGCTCACCTACCAGGCCGCGGCCATGAAGGACCGGGGCGAGCGCTGCGACCTGGAGGCCGGCATGGCCAAGCTCTTCGCCTCGGAGACCTCGGAATTCTGCGCCTCGGAAGGTATCCAGATCCACGGCGGTTACGGTTACATCAACGAGTTCAACGCGGAGCGCTACTTCCGCGACTGCAAGCTCTTGACCGTTGGCGAGGGGACGAACGAGATCCAGCGCCTCCTCATCGCCCGGCGGCTGTTGGAGCGATACGCCATCTGACGGGGCGCTGAATCGCGCCGTTCCGGGTCTCGATATGACGCCGGGCAGGATGCCCGGCCCACCGAATCGGGTATGAAGGGCGCCGCCATCCGGGTAGGGCGGGCATCTTGCCCGCCGGTTCCCTGGTCCGCGATATTGTTGATGAGCCGTTTCGTCGGAGGAGAAACAAAATGGGCGGAAGACACCTGGAAGAATTCAGCGTTGGCGACGTCTACAAGCACACCCCCGGCCGGACAATCACCGAGGCCGACAACACCTGGTTCACCCTTCTGACGATGAACACCCACCCGGTCCACATGGACGCCCACTACGCCGCGAAGACAGAGATCGGAAAAATCCTGGTCAACGGGACGCTGGTCTTCTCCATCGCCGTGGGGATGAGCGTCTCGGACGTGAGCGAGAAGTGCATCGCGAACCTGGACTACGAGAACATCGTCCACCACGGCCCGGTCTTCAACAGCGACACGATTTACTCGGAATCCGAGGTCCTGGACGTCAGAGAGTCCAAGAGCAAGCCGGACCGGGGGATCGTGTACGTAGAGACCCGGGCGTACAACCAGAAGGGCGAGAAGGTCCTCTCCCTTCGCCGCCACGTCCTGATCCCCAAACGCGACAGCAAAGCCGTCCCCGACGAATGGGGCGGACCGTAGCGTCAAAACCCTAAAACCCATCGCTTCCTTATTTATCCACAGATTTCACAGATTTTGAAAAATCCGTGATCGACATCCCTGTATTGTCATTCCGACAGAGGGGCTCTGCCCCGACGAGGAATCTCGCTTCGCGCCCCTGATATTTACCCCCACTCAACCGGCGTAATCCCCACCTGCGTGGGGACGATGTCTGTGGATCGCCTCGTCTTTCGGTTCTTAGCCTTCTCCAATCTGCGTAATCTATGTAATCTGTGGATTGGCTTGTTGTCGGTTTATTTTCGCATGGCAAGGGAGCCCAGTGGGTGGAAATCAAGCGGATTGAAGGAGTTTGAAGGAATCCGGCGGGGGACCGGATCGGCATCACCGGCGCTTGCGGAGCCGGCGCACCTGACGCATCAGGGCTTCGGCGCGTGCCATTCCCGGGTCGGCCACGTCGAAACCCGCGGCCGCCAAGCCACTTGCCGTCCATGTGTTGCACGTATTGAGAAGGTGGAATTGGCCTGTGGCGGGATAGAACCGGCTGTCCGGGTAAAGCCCCGGCCCGGTTGAGGTAGCCCGCGTCCGGCCACGACGGTCGAAGGTTGCGTCGATGAAATCGACGAGACGGCCCAGCCTCTTGGCATCGAGCGCAAGGGGGACGACCTCGGTGCCCGGATAACGCCGCCCCGGGGCGACGGCCATTCCGGCGACGTGAACGACGGACGGCGTCGGCGTCACCGCCGCGCGGAGCGTCATGCCGAGGGTCACATTCTTCGCCGGATAGTACTCGGCATCGCCCCAGCCGAATTCCAAGAATCGGGCTTTTGCGAAGTCGGCGGCCTCGGGAATGCGGCCCGGGGGCAGGTCGGCCCGGGCGAGGACGATGCTGCTGTGCCAGCCGTTTGAGGTGACGAAGATCGTGCGTCTTTCGGCGGTGGAAGGGAGGCGGTCGGTTTCCGGACGGAGCGGACCGGCCCGCTCGGCTGAACACGCGACAACCACCAAGGCCAGCAGGAGCCATGCGCTGGCGCGGCGCGCTGGCGCGGCGTCCGACACCCCCGTCTCCACCATGCGGCGGATGGGAAAGCAGGTTCCACGCGCCATAGGCGGCGTCCGACTCTTTGTGGGAGGTGGGGACACGTCTTGAGAATGGGGTTAGTATGGGAGGCCGGTGGGGGAGCGGAGCTTCGAGTAGTTGATCATCCGACGTTCACGGCAACGGCCGGCTCATCCGAGACCCTTACGCCCTGCGGAAGCGGCTCGCCGTCCTCCAGGAGTTCTTCAACCACCATCTGGACGACCTCCTGGATGTTCTTGAGGGCTTCCTCCTTCGTGTGGGCCCAGGTGGCCGTACCTCGGGACTCCAGTTGGGGTACGTAGGCCCGCCAGACATCTTCATCGCGTTCGAGGGCGACCGGGAACACGTATGACCTCATCGTAAGACCTCCTCTCGTCATGGCTGAATGATACCGCGCCCCATGCAACCGCTCCAACTCTTGAATTTCGTGCATTTTTCGTATTATATGGGAGGCCGGTGAGGGGGAATCAAGGGGATGAAGAGGTTTGATGGAATCTGGAGGGACGCAAGCCACCCCCTAAGGTTCGATGTGGGACCCCGCTCCTTTTTGAGTGGAGTTATCTTAGGCCAAAAGGATGTAGTGGAACCATTTACACCGAATCTGATAATTCAAGACCTGACCCCGGTGAATTGTGACCCCGGTGAATTGGTGACCCCGGTGGAGGGAAATCAAGGAGGATCAAGGGGTTTTGAGGAATTTGGCCGCAATCCGGGACAACGCCGGTCCCCCGCTCTAGGGTTTTGTTGGACACTCGATTGATCCATGATTCATGGAGAAAGGGGTGTCGCGATGAACGAACAAAAGCAAGAGGGGGCTTTGGCGGAGGGCGCCCGCAGGGCGAACGGAGCCAAGGCCCCAGGGCATCGCAGTGAGCGGGGTCGGTTCTCCTGCCAGGCGCAAGCGGGAGGCGGTCCTGCGTCTTTTGCGGGGCGAGAGCCTGGAGACGCTCTGCCGCGAGTTGGGCACGACAGCGGCTCGGCTTTCCGCCTGGCGCGAGGCGTTCCTTCGCGGGGGCGAGGCGGCGCTCAAAGCCCGCCCGGCGGATGAGCGGGACGAGGAGAACGCCCGGCTCAAGGCCAAGGTGGGCGAACTCACGATGGAGGGCGAGGTCCTGCGGGAGAAGATCGACCGCCTGGAGGCCGGCCGCCCTTTAGCCGGCAGGAGGTGGAGGCGATGAGTCAGGCCCGCTTCACCTCCACGGGCAGAGCCTACGGCCTGAAGCGGGTGTGCGCCCTTTGGGGCTTGGCGCGCTCCACGGTCTACGCGCAACGGCGGCGAGAGGCGGTCCCCGTTCATGAACGCCCCACGCCCAATAAGCGCGGCCCTGTGGGCCCGTGCACCGATGCGGAACTCCTCGGCCACATCCGGCAGGTCCTGGAGGACTCTCCCTTCCATGGCGAGGGCTACCGCAAGGTGTGGGCGAGGCTGCGCTTCGCGGGCATCCGCACCAGCAAGGAGCGGGTGCGTCGCCTGATGCGGGAGGCGGGGCTTCAGGCCCCCCACCGGGTGGGCAAACCCCGAGGTCCCAAGGCCCACAACGGGACCATCCGCACCGAGCGGCCCGACCGAATGTGGGGCACGGACATGACGACGACGGTGACCACCGAGGAGGGGGTGGCCTCGGTGTTCGTGGCGGTGGATCACTGCTCGGTGGACTGCGTGGGGATCCATGCGGCCAAGAGCGGCAACCGCTTCGAGGCCCTGGAGCCGATCCGGCAGGGGGTCGCCGAGCGCTTCGCCGGCTTGGAGGCGGACGTCGCCGAGGGGCTTAAAGTTCGTCACGACCACGGCCCCGCCTATCTGTCCGATGACTTTCAGCGGGAGATCGCCTACCTGGGCATGACCAGTTCGCCCAGCTTCGTGCGGGCGCCCGAGGGAAATGGCTACTGTGAGTGGTTTATCCGCATCTTGAAGGAGAATCTCCTGTGGGTGCGCTCTTTCGCCACCGTAGAGGAACTGCGGTGGGCGCTGCTTGAGTTCAAGAACCTGTACAACCATCATTGGATTCTCGAGGGCTACGGCTACCGAACGCCGGCCCAGGCAAGGCAGGAAAAACTCGCTCAAGTTGCGGAGGCCGCATGAGGTCGAATACCCTCACCCGAGTGTCCAATAACCCAGGGGCGATCCACCGGTTGAAAAGAAAAGGTCGGGAGTCTTATTCGGTCAGGATAGATTCCCGACCCCTTTTCTCCCATCTTGAATTTCCTCAAAATCTCGTTGACAAACGAGGAAACCTCGGGCATAAGTGAGACAAAACTTTCAACTGGCATTGGAATCCAATTGACTATTGGAAATGACGTGAGCCGAAATCCGAAGATAGAAAAGGTGAAGAGAATAACGCAGGGTGGTAAGCCACGTGTCTTAGATCTGTTCGCAGGATGCGGTGGACTTTCTCTCGGATTCCACAGCGCTGGATTCAATCTTATTTGCGGAGTTGAACTTGATCCGCCTGCTGCAGAATCATACGCTCTGAATTTCCACAACAACTCGCCACCTAATTTGAAAGAGATTCATGCTAGGCCGCGGGACATAATCGGAGTGGAGCCTGACGCTTTAATGATTGAGTTTGGGTTTGCGAAGAAGGAAAGCGCAGTTGATGTAATTATTGGTGGCCCTCCCTGTCAGGCGTTTGCGAGAGTTGGAAGAGCAAAACTTCGAGAGGTAGCAACCCACCCAAAAGCGTTCAAACAGGATCCCCGGGCGAATCTTTACTTGAGGTATTTGCATTATGTAAAAGAGCTTCAACCTATAGAAATACTTATGGAGAATGTACCGGATGTAATTAATTACGGCGGTCACAATATTCCAGGGGAGACATGCGAAGTTCTCTCTCCCCCGCTCTAGGGTTTTGTTGGACACTCGATTGATCCATGATTCATGGAGAAAGGGGTGTCGCGATGAACGAACAAAAGCAAGAGGGGGCTTTGGCGGAGGGCGCCCGCAGGGCGAACGGAGCCAAGGCCCCAGGGCATCGCAGTGAGCGGGGTCGGTTCTCCTGCCAGCGCAAGCGGGAGGCGGTCCTGCGTCTTTTGCGGGGCGAGAGCCTGGAGACGCTCTGCCGCGAGTTGGGCACGACAGCGGCTCGGCTTTCCGCCTGGCGCGAGGCGTTCCTTCGCGCGGGCGAGGCGGCGCTCAAAGCCCGCCCGGCGGATGAGCGGGACGAGGAGAACGCCCGGCTCAAGGCCAAGGTGGGCGAACTCACGATGGAGGGCGAGGTCCTGCGGGAGAAGATCGACCGCCTGGAGGCCGGCCGCCCTTTAGCCGGCAGGAGGTGGAGGCGATGAGTCAGGCCCGCTTCACCTCCACGGGCAGAGCCTACGGCCTGAAGCGGGTGTGCGCCCTTTGGGGCTTGGCGCGCTCCACGGTCTACGCGCAACGGCGGCGAGAGGCGGTCCCCGTTCATGAACGCCCCACGCCCAATAAGCGCGGCCCTGTGGGCCCGTGCACCGATGCGGAACTCCTCGGCCACATCCGGCAGGTCCTGGAGGACTCTCCCTTCCATGGCGAGGGCTACCGCAAGGTGTGGGCGAGGCTGCGCTTCGCGGGCATCCGCACCAGCAAGGAGCGGATGCGTCGCCTGATGCGGGAGGCGGGGCTTCAGGCCCCCCACCGGGTGGGCAAACCCCGAGGTCCCAAGGCCCACAACGGGACCATCCGCACCGAGCGGCCCGACCGAATGTGGGGCACGGACATGACGACGACGGTGACCACCGAGGAGGGGGTGGCCTCGGTGTTCGTGGCGGTGGATCACTGCTCGGTGGACTGCGTGGGGATCCATGCGGCCAAGAGCGGCAACCGCTTCGAGGCCCTGGAGCCGATCCGGCAGGGGGTCGCCGAGCGCTTCGCCGGCTTGGAGGCGGACGTCGCCGAGGGGCTTAAAGTTCGTCACGACCACGGCCCCGCCTATCTGTCCGATGACTTTCAGCGGGAGATCGCCTACCTGGGCATGACCAGTTCGCCCAGCTTCGTGCGGGCGCCCGAGGGAAATGGCTACTGTGAGTGGTTTATCCGCATCTTGAAGGAGAATCTCCTGTGGGTGCGCTCTTTCGCCACCGTAGAGGAACTGCGGTGGGCGCTGCTTGAGTTCAAGAACCTGTACAACCATCATTGGATTCTCGAGGGCTACGGCTACCGAACGCCGGCCCAGGCAAGGCAGGAAAAACTCGCTCAAGTTGCGGAGGCCGCATGAGGTCGAATACCCTCACCCGAGTGTCCAATAACCCAGGGGCGGTCCAGCTGTCGTCTCAACCAATGTCGCACCCGAGCCGAAGGCGGTCGATACGCTCGCCGTCAGGAACCAGATCTACCAAAAGAAACTGGTGGACGCCGTCCAAAACCCCTCAAAGCCCGAGCATATTAAGAACATCTACTTCGGATTCCTTATGGGCGTCTCGGCGATGTTTCCCACACTCACACACCTCTTTCTGTCGCTATGGTCAGTGGCGATCTTCCTCTACCGAAAATCCCTTCGGAGCCAACCCGCGCAGCTTTCTTGAATCCCAAGCCCGGGTCGTTTTCGGGGCCAGAGGGAGTCCATCTTGGACGGTTTTCTCAAGGTGCAAATTTAGCCTAGCGGTCCTTTCGGTGTTTGAACCCTCCTTCCCAAGCATGGGTACAGCCGAGCGGCCTTGTGGCCGAACCGCCTTTAAGACGGCCATAGCCTCTCGATTGAGCGGAGGGTGCAGTAAAGAGACCCTGAATTAGCGGTAAAATGGAGGAGCTTGATGTTACACTAGGACACCAGGATGGCTAAAAGTGGTCATCTGGGAAATCCCGGTTTACTTATCGAGGCCCGAATTCTCCCTTGCGGCCGGGCAACGGGTCCACCGATCCAAACGCCCGGCCTACCGGATCGGAGGGAAGCTGGCATTTTCAAACAGGTGGGGCGGGCGCGGGTCGGTTGACCCCTTGCCCGCCTGCATCTCCTGTTTTTGATGCACTACACAAGACGATGAGAGCCCGCCCGCGGCGGCGGTTGATTTTTCCCTCGATGACGAGCCTGATTCGGGCGCTTCCGCCTCGGAGGACGCCGCCGGAGGATTTCCGCGGATGAGTGAAAACGGCTTTACGCTTCTCGGCAAGCCCCACCCCATGGTCGACTCCCCGCAGAAGGTGCTGGGCGCGGCCGATTACGCGCCGGATCTCGTCCTTCCGGGGATGTTGATCGGCAAGCTGCTCCGCAGTCCGCACGCCCACGCCCGCATCACCAGGCTCGATGTCTCCCGCGCCCGGAAGCTTCCGGGCGTAAAGACGGTCCTGACCTGGGACGACATTCCGCAGATCAAGTGGGGGCACGAGAACAACGACCAGACGGCCCTGGCCTGCGGGAAGGTCCGGTTCATGGGGGAGGAGGTGGCGGCGGTCGCGGCCATAGACGAGGCCACGGCCCTCGAAGCCCTGGAGCTCATCGAAGTCGAGTATGAGCCGCTGCCCTACGTCCTCGATCAAATCGAGGCCCTCGAGCCGGGCGCGCCCCATGTCCACGACGAGTGGCCCGGCAACCTGGCCTGGGAGACCCGCTTAGAGCGGGGGGACGTCGAAAAAGGCTGGGGGGAGGCCGCCGCTGTCTATGAGGACACCTACCGGACCCCCAACCAGTATCTGGCATTCATGGAGACCGTCGGCGCCGTGGCCGACGTGGACGTCTCGGGCAAGGTGACCGTCTGGCCGAGCTGCCAGTCGGTCTACTTCGCCCGCAGCCGAATCTCCAAGGTCCTGGGAATCCCCGAGTCCCGGGTCCGGGTGATACAGCCCTATGTGGGCGGCGCCTTCGGCGGCAAGCTGAACGACGACCCCAACGCCCAACTTTGCGCGCTTTTGGCCATTGCGGCGAAGAAGCCCGTCAAGCTCTGCAACACCCGGACGGAAGAGTTTCTGGGCACCCGCCCCCGGGTCCCGGCCGTCATCACCATCAAGATGGGGGTCCGCAAGGACGGAACGATCTGCGCGAAGGAGACCGACATCATCTCCAACTGCGGGGCCTACACCGGCCGGAGCGCGAAGATCATGAACGTCACCGCCATGCGGATCGACAACGCCTACCGCATGCGGAACCTCAAGACGCGCGCCCGGCTGGTTTACACGAACCGCCTGCCGTCCGGCGCGTTCCGGGGTCTGGGAAACCCTCAGATGATCTTCGCGTTCGAGTCGGCCCTGGATCACCTGGCTGAGCAGATCGGGATGGACCCGGTGGAGATCCGCCTCGTCAACGCCATCAAAACCGGCGAGACGAGCATCCACGGCTGGAAGATGAGCAGCTGCGGCCTGACCGAATGCATCCGGTTCGTCGCCGATGGGAGCCGCATCGTTCAGAACCGGGCGCGCGGCGCGGGCGGCGGCGTCAAGCGGCGCGGCATCGGGATGGCCAACGCGATTCACGTGAGCGGAAACCGCCATTACACCAACTGGGACGGCTCGTCCGCGACGGTGAAGATGAACCCGGACGGCCGGGTCAACCTGATCATCGGCGAAGGGGACATCGGCCAGGGGGCCTCGACGGTCTTCTCCCTGATCTGCGCCGAGGAGATGGGCCTTCGCATCGCGGACATCGACGTCAGCAAACCCGACACCGACCTGACGCCCATGTGCATGGGAGGCTTTGCCAGCCGGCTGACCATGGTCGCGGGCAACGCGGTCAAGAAGGCGGCCGCCGAGGCCCGGGAGCAAATCCTGGAGGCCGCCGCGGAACAACTGGAAGCGGACCGGTCGGACCTGGAAATCCGCGAGGGGATCGTCCACGTCAAGGGAGCGCCCGAGCGGCGCCTGACCGTCGGCGAGGTGTGCAAAGACGGCATGTTCCGGCAAGGAGGCATCCCCATCTCCGTCTCCGTGGCGGTCGACAACCCCACGGAAATGGCCGACAAGAACCGCTACGGGAACGTCTCGCCCGGGTACACCTTCTGCTCTCAGGCCGCCGAAGTGGAAGTGGACATCGAAACGGGGCAGGTGAAGATCCTGAATTTTTGGGTGGCGGACGATGTCGGCAGGACCCTGAACCCCCTCACCGTCGAAGGGCAAATCCAGGGCGCCGTCATGCAGGGCATGGGGTACGCCATGTACGAGAACTGGATCCTCGACGCCGGCCAGGTGGTGAACGGGAACTTCGCCGATTACACCCTCCCCAAGGCCGAGTGCCTTCCGGAAAAGGTGCACAGCGCCCTGATCGAGACCTACGAGCCCAATGGCCCGTACGGGGCCAAAGGGGCGTCGGAGACGGCCATCGATCCGGTGGCGGCGGCCATCGGCAACGCCATTTACGACGCCGTCGGCGTCCGGATCAAATCGCTGCCCTTCACCCCGCAGAAAGTTCTGACAGCCCTCCGCGGGAAGGCGGGGCTCACCGAAGACTCCTGAGATTCAAGGGGATGACCGGCTCAGGGGGAAGGCAGAACCGGGCTGGTTTCGAACAACGCCAGGCACGCTTCGTAATCCTCTTCGCGATCAATGTCCATTCTGATCGCCGGTTGATTGATTTCAACCGTGGCCAGCGCGTCCGCGTGTCTTTCGATGAGAGGACGGGCGCCGGCGTCCCCGGTCAGGGCCAGGAGCTCCCTGCGCAGCTTGGCGCTGATCAGGACCGGGTTTCCCTGCTTGCCCGCGAAGACGGGTGCGACAAGCAAGGGGTGATCGCGCCGGAAACGCTCGAGAAGGGCCGTTACGATGTCGGCGCCGATGAGGGGCTGGTCCCCGAGGAAGAAAATGAACCCTTCGGTCCAAGGAGACGATCCCCGGACGCCGGCTTTCAGGGATGTGGACTGGCCCTCGGCGTAATCGGGATTGTGGACGATCCGCACCGGGAGGTGGCGAATCGCGGCCTCGACGGCCTCGTTCTGGTGCCCGGTGACGACGATGACCTCATCCAGGGGGGAGGCCAACGCGTTCTCCACCGTCCAGACGACAATGGGCTTCAGGCCCATGGGGAGAAGGAGCTTGTTCCGGCCGAGCCGGCGGGACAGTCCCGCGGCCAGGACAATGCCGCAAGGCCCTGCTGAATCGACCATCCGGTTGTTTCCTTGGGGGAAGCGGATTAAGTTTCTTTTTTATATGACCCCGCCCGGACGGAAGATCAACAGGCATTCCGGGCGTGGGCGCGGGTGGAGGCGCAGCGGAGACGGGATGACACTGTGTTACAATTTCCCTTCGGTGAGCCATTCGACAATCGGTGTCAAACCCGCTGGTTGCGCTCCGAGCCGAACGGCGAGGTGACGCCGCGCCCGGACAGAGGCGCCGGACTGTTCTCATGAGTGGATCGAAGAAAGACGCTTCACCACAGACCCAAGCGGAGATCATCGCCATCGGGACCGAGATTCTCCTGGGCGACCTGGTGGATACAAACTCGGTCTACCTGGCGGAGAAGCTCAAAGGGCTCGGGATCAACCTCCACCTGAAAACCGTGGTGGGAGACAACCTCAAGCGCCTGACGACCGCCGTCGCGAGCGCCCATGAGCGCGCCGAAGTCGTCATCACCTCGGGGGGGCTCGGTCCGACCGTCGATGACCTCACCCGGGAAGCCGTCGCCGCCGTCGCGGGCGTCCCCCTGGTGTACAGCCAGGAGCTGATGGATCAGATCGAGGGCATCTTCACGAGCCGCGGGTTCACCATGAGCCCCAACAACCGCAAACAGGCCTACCTTCCCGAGGGCGCGAAACCCATCGAAAACCCCGTCGGGACGGCCCCCTGCTTCATTGTGGAAAACGACAAGGGGGTGATCATTGTCCTTCCCGGCGTACCGCGCGAATTGAAATTTCTCATGGAAAGCCGCATCCTTCCCTACTTGCAATCCAGGTTTCCCCTGGGTGATTTGATTCGCGTCCGCGTCCTCAAGAGCTGCGCCTTGGGAGAAAGCCACGTCGATCACCTCATCCACGACCTGTTCGAATCGTCGAGGAACCCGTCCATCGCGGTCCTGGCCCACCCCGGACAGGTGGACATCCGCCTCACGGCGAAGGGAAGCGGCGAAGAAGAGGTCGAGGGAATGCTGGACGCGTTGGAAAAACGGGTCCGCGAGCGGCTCGGCGCCGCCATTTTCGGCGTCGGACAGGACACGGCCGAGGAGGCCGTCGGACGGTTGATGATAGAAAGCGGCAAGACCGTGGCGATTCTCGAAACGGTCACCGGAGGCGCGTTGGCCGCCCGTCTGACCGGCATTGCCGGCGGCGCCCCCTTTTTTAAAGGAGGCTGGGTGGCGTCCTCCCCTGATGCTGTCGCCGCCCTCTTGGGGCGGGAAGGGCCCGTGGAGATCTCGGCCGGCGCGGCCGAGGAACTCGCACACGCGGTGAGAAAGATTGCCTCCGCGGACATCGGCCTCGCGGTCTTCGGACCGATTCCGATCGGAGAGGAATTGGCGGCTTCATCGGCGGAGGCGACCCACACCATTCTCGTCACGGGAGACGAATCGGCGCCCCCGGTGAGCGCGCGGCGGCATTTTGGCGGGGGCGGCCGCTTTCTCCAGGACCGGGCCGCCATCATGGCCTTGGATGTCCTCCGGCGGAGCCTGTTGGGCGTGGAACAACTCGACGGATGAGAAAAAGACGGTCCGCGAATTGCATCCCTCTTCTCCAAATGGCCGATCCCTTGAACGCAAGGGAAAAGACTTGCCTCATTTGGGCTGAATTGATAGGATTCAAGCGATTTTGGCTCTGTCCGCCGGATAGGGTGCAGGGCGCGGCGGAATGCCGCTTTCTCATACAGGATGCCACTGGGTGTATCGCATAAGCCGAATCCTCGGCGCGCCGAATAGGTTGCGCCGAAGGGAAGAGGGCCGTTCCTTCAGCCTCGACATCGCGGATCTCGCGGGGATCGTTATATTTTTGATCCTGGCGATCGCGGCAGGGCCGGCGCCTCCGAACGTGACGGCCTCCATTCGCCCCTCCACCCCCTCACCCACTCTCGCGAAGACCGGAGAAACCGAAGCTTCCGGAAAGAAAGAACCAGGGCGCGATCTCCCGGCGCCGGCGAGGTCCGGCGTGGATTCTTCGTCCGAGCCGGCCGTTCCGAAGTCCATCAAACAAATCATGCCTTTAAAATCCGGTCCTCCCTCGGACTCGAACACGCTCAAAGGATCGGCGGCGCGCGTGTCGAAACCGGCAAAACGTCCCGCCCACCAAGCGCCAAAGACAAAACCGAGAATCCCGGTGCCGCGGGTGGTGAAATCTCCCGTCCCGCCGGCCCCCGTGTTGGAACAGCCGACGCCTTGGCCGGTGGAAGAAAAACTTCCCGTTCAGGCGTCCGCGAAGCGGGGACCCGAGGTGGCTAGGCTTTACGCCCCGCCTGTCCCTGTCTCCCCCCAGCCGACCCCATGGCCGGAAGCGGTCAAGCGGCCCGGACCTGTGTACGCCAAGAGCGCACGCTGGGAGCGCAAGCCTGTGACGGCCAGGTTACGGGCCACGGCGCTTCGCGGGGGTGAACCCTCTCGGGCCCGAGCGAACGGGAATATCCCCGTCATGCGGAAAATGAGACAAAGCGTCTCGCGCATGACGATACCCCGTAAGGCTCCAGCGTCCGCACGCCTGCAAGATCGCGGGTCGCCTTCCCTATCGAGACCCGACGGCGTGCGGCCCATGGGCGCCCCACGGCGCGGGCTCACCAACGGATATCAATCGACGATCCCTTCATCCGCGGAGGTTCGCCTCCTGGCGCGGAATGTCTGGGAAACGTTTAACGTCAGACACATCCGAATCGGGGATGAAGTCATCCAGTGGGATCCCAAACGGGATGAATTGAAGATTAAGCCCGCATCCGAGAGTGCGAAGCGCCGCCGCGGGAGACGGGATATCAAGCGGTCCCGCAATAAGGGGGGTCGTCTCCGGAGACCGGACCGCACCATGGCTATTTTGAAGGGAGAGATCCGGGGCTCTCTTTACCAGTCGGTTGTTCGGGCCGGCGGCAACGGCGCCTTGGCAATCGCCCTGGCCAATGTCTTTAGCTGGAAGGTGGATTTCAGCTCCGATCTCCAGCCGGGGAATGTGTTTTCCATCGCCGCCGAACAGTGGATTTCGCCTTCAAGCGGGCGACGGCGCTGGGGCCGGGTTTTCGCGGCGAAATTGGAAACCGGCAGCAAAGTCCATCGGGCCATCGGATTTCCAGGCGAGAACGGCCGACTTCGGTATTACGATCAAGAGGGCAAGCCCCTGCACAACCTTTTCCTTCGAACGCCGGTGAATTACACCCGAATCTCCTCAGGGTATTCCCGTCGGAGATTCCACCCCATCCTGAAGATTCACCGGCCGCACAGGGGGATCGACTATGCGGCGCCTTACGGGGCGCCGGTGCGCGCGGCGGCGGACGGCGTGGTCGTTACGGCGCGGTGGGCCGGTCAGGGCGGGAAGACGATTGAGCTCAGACACCAGGGAAGACTCAGCACGCGATATCATCATCTTTCCCGGTACGCCAGGGGGGTCCGACGCGGCAAGCGGATCCGGCGCGGAGATGTCATCGGCTACGTAGGCACCACAGGTCTGTCCACCGGGCCGCACCTGGATTTCCGGGTCCGATACGAAGGAAAGCCGATGAATCCGCTTCGGTTGAGTCGGGTCTCGGGGTCTCCCATCTCCATCTCGGACCGGAAGCGGTTCTTGCGGATTTGGAATCTCCTGTTCGACCAGTTGGACGAGAGGATCCGGAAGGCCGATTCCCGGCCCGGCGCCGATATCGTCGCCGCCCAGTCCGTTGGACGGTGAAACCAATCGTCCTGCCCCATCTGGGGATTTCTCCACGCATTCCACCCTCTGTATTCTTGGCTCCCGGGGCAGTGATCGTCGGGGATGTCGAGATCGGCGAAAATGCCGGAATCTGGTTTCATGCCGTCTTCCGCGGGGACGTTTCCCTGGTCTCGATTGGTGAAAACACCAACATCCAGGACGGGTGCGTCCTTCACGGCCAAAACCGGCAACATGACGTCCGGGTGGGCCGCGACGTGACCGTGGGCCATCAGGCCATTATCCACGGGTCCATTGTGGAGGATGAGGTGTTGATCGGCATGGGCGCGCGGATCCTGAATGGGTGCGTGATCGGAGCCGGTTCCATCGTCGCGGCGGGCGCGGTTCTCAGGGAGGGGACCCGGGTCCCCGCGAAGAGCCTGATTGCGGGCGTGCCCGCCCATGTCCGCCGGGAGGTCAAGGCGGAAGAATTGGAGATGATCCGGAAATCCGCGCGTCAATACATCGAATACGCGCGGACGCACCGTCAGCAATCTTGAAAGGGGTTGAAACCTTCCGGGCTCTTGTTCTTTCCATCCAATTTCCCGCTCTCAAGAATTCACCTCCGCGCCCTGATTGGATCGGGCGAAGATCCCCCCTGCTTTTCGGGCCATTCCCGGGGAGGCTCCATCATGAGAACCATCGCCCAGTTGTTCGGCAAGTCACCGTTCGGTCCCCTTCATGAGCACATCAAGAAGGCGAAGGCGTGCATCGACCTCGTTCCTCCGCTGTTTGACGCCGTGTTCAAGGAGGACACCGAGGAGATTCAACGGATCACCGACCGCGTGTCCAAGCTGGAGCACCAAGCCGACATCATCAAGAACGAGATCCGGGACCACCTGCCCCGCTCCCTGTTCATGCCGGTGAGCCGGAGCGACTTTTTCTCGGTTCTTTCTCAAATGGACTCCATTCCCGACTCGGTCGAGGACCTCTGCGTCATGCTGACCCTGCGGAAGATGATCGTTCCGGAGGAGCTTGCGGAGGACCTGCGGGATTTCCTCGGGAAAAGCCTGGCTGTCTTCCACCGGACCTACGAAGTCGTCGAAGAGGTGGAGCGCCTGCTCGGCTCGGCCTTTGGCGGCCCGGACGCCGATCGGCTCTTCGAGCGCATCAACGATATCGGGATGCTGGAATGGGAGACCGACAAGGTCCAGTTCGTTTTGGTGAAGCACATGTACAGAATTGAAGACCGGATGGACCCGGTGTCCATCTTCCAGTGGTCCAAGATCTTCCAGAAGATCGGGGACCTGGCAAACTTTTCCGAGAAAACTGCGGACCGCCTTCGGGCGCTCCTGTCGAAAGGTTAATCGCCGAGCGAGGGGTGGCCGGAAACGTGGAATCCTCCTTCTTTCTCCTGCCGGCGGCGGTGCTGGTGGGCGTCTACATGGCGTGGAACATCGGCGCCAACGACGTGGCCAACGCCATGGGCACCTCGGTGGGCACCGGGGCGATCACCCTGCGCCAGGCCGTCATCATCGCCGCCATCTTCGAGTTTGCCGGGGCGTTCTTGGTCGGTTCCAGCGTAACCAACACCATCCGCAAGGGAATTCTGGACCCCGGACCGTTCCTCCAGGACCCGGAAGCGCTGGTGCGGGGCATGTTCGCGGCCCTGGTCGGCGCGGCCGTCTGGCTTCACATCGCGACCCATTTCGGCCTGCCGGTCTCAACGACCCACTCCATCATCGGGGCGATCACCGGCTTTGGAATCCTGAACGCGGGTTTCGGGGCGATCAACTACGGCGTTCTGGGGAGCGTCGTGGGAAGCTGGTTTCTCTCTCCCGTCATGGGGGGATTGATTTCGTTCGCGATGTTCACGTACATCCGCCGAACCATCCTCACGGCCAAGGACCCCAGAGAGGCCATCCGAGGCAAAGATCTCTATCTGATGGCGCTGGTTTTCGCTGTCCTCACCCTGTCCATCATCTATAAGGGCCTGAAGAACCTGAAGCTGGATCTGCCCGTCTGGGAGGCGATAGGCATCTCCCTGCTTTCCGGGGCCGTTCTGGGTGCGCTGGGCAGTTGGATCATCCGGAAATACCTGATTCGGGGCGTGGAAGGCGTGGACTACGCGGAAAGGGTCTTCCGCTGGCTTCAGATTGTGACGGCGGCCTATGTTGCGTTCGCTCACGGGGCCAACGACGTCGCCAACGCCATCGGCCCGTTGGCCGTCGTCGTCGCTGGGATCCGGGGGGCCGTTGTTTCTCTGAGTGTCCCTGTGCCGTTGTGGCTGCTCGGGTTGGGGGGGATTGGGATTGTCGTCGGAATTGCGACCTATGGAAGACGGGTGATCGAAACCATCGGCAAGAAGATAACGGACATGGCCCCCTCAAGCGGGTTCTCGGCCACATTCGGGGCGGCCACGACCGTCCTGCTCTTCTCCAAGATCGGCATGCCCATCTCCACGACCCACACGCTCGTCGGGTCGGTGGTCGGCGTGGGACTGGCCCGGGGAATCTCCGCCTTGAACCTGGGAATGATCTGGACCATCCTGAAATCGTGGGTCGCCACTATTCCCATCGCGGCCGGCATCACCATCTTGATCGATCTCCTTCTCCGGTGGGTTTTCTAACGAGGGTTCTGTGTCCGGGCGCGCGGCGGTCATCGACCTGGGAAGTTTGGCGATCCGCCTCCACATCGCCGAGCCCCGCCCGGAAACGGCGCGGGGGGAGGGGGTGCGGGAGGGGGAGGGGGACGCCGAGGCCCCGCCGGGAAGCCCGCCCGTCCCTTTTCTGTCGCTTCATCAGCCGCGCCGGATTTCACGACTCGCGGAAAACCTGGCGCCGGGGCAAGACCTCCCGCCGGACGGACAAGACCGGGCGCTCCAAATCCTGGGAGAATTCCGCTCCGCCATCGAGCGGTTCGGCGTAGCGCCTGAACGGACCCGAATCGTCGCCACCGAGGCGATGCGCGGAGCCCGGAACGGACCCGCCTTCGCGCGGCGAATCCAGGTGGAAACGGGCCTGCCCACACGGATCCTTTCGACCGGGGAAGAGGCGCGATGGACAGCGAAGGGGGCGCTCCTCACGGCGCGCGACCCGGACGGCCCCACCCTCATCGCGGACCCCGGCGGCGGGAGCTTGGATCTCATTTGGGTCGGGAAACCCGAGGGGAACGCGGAAGAGCCTCTGCTTCGACACGCCGGCGAGCGCCTGGGGGTGTTGGACCTCCTGCGTCGCTTCCCGTTGGGGGCGCCCGCGGACCCGGAAACACTCAGAAAACTGGAAGCCGAGGTGGAGCGGGTCCTCAAAAAGAGGTGGAGCGGGTCCTCAAAAAGATGTTCGATGCCATAGGGCCATTCAAAGATGGAGTGGCCTCGGTTCTCATCACGGGCGGGACGGCCCTGAACCTCGCGGCGATCCGGCGACAAATGGCTCCTGAACAAGCGCCGGCTTTTTTTCAGACTTCCGTATCCCGGGAGGATTTGGAGACGATCTACCGCCGGCTTGCCGGCGCCGACCAGGAAGCGCGCTCGAAAGAGGCGTTTTTGGAGCGGGGGCGAGAAGACGTCATCGTCCCGGGACTTTCAATCCTGCGGAGCCTGATTCGGGCGATCGGGCTCGAAACCTTGACCGTGACGCACATGGGCCTTCGAGAGGGAATCCTGGACGCCCTGCTTCGCGGGCGGACGGTTCATGGGCCGGCGAGATGAATCCAAGGGACAAAATTCATGTAACACATTGATAATCAACCTGATAAACTTTCGATCCTCACCTATTTCCGGGTGGGGATTCTCGCTTGACAAAGGCGGGCGCGAATTCTTATATACGGGTGTTTGTTTGGCTGGACAGGAGAAAAGCGTTAAGCTTGTGTTGACGGGGCCTCTCGGGATCACGAAGGAGATGGGAGGCATGGCCGAAACGCAATGGACTGTCAATGTTGACGATATCCCCGAAGAAGGCCATGATCTAAATCTTTCTGGGCATCCTTCTTTTTTCGAATTCGACCTGGAGGAGGGCGCTTGGCGGGGACCCGTCGAATGGACCGGAACCCTTCAGCGGTTCGACGCGGATGTGCTCTGCCGGGGAACGGCGAACGCCGGGGTGTCGTTTCCATGCTCCCGGTGCCTTCGAAAGGTCGGCGTCGAGCTCTCGGTGGACACCGTGTTCACATTCGTTCCGGAGCAATCCGCTGAAACCGACGAAGGGGAGGTGGTGGAAATCGCCTCCGATGAGCCCGACATGTACTTTTACCGGGGCGGGCGGTTGGACTTGCGGGGCGCCGTCCGGGATCACCTGTTGATGGCCGCTCCGCTCCAACCCCTTTGCCGGACCGATTGTCAAGGCCTATGCCCGGAATGCGGGGCCAACTTGAACGAAGGGTCGTGTGGATGTGTTCATGAGTCCGCCGACCCCCGCTGGGAGGCCCTGGCCCGTCTGAAGGGTGCGTCTCCATCGAAAGAGAGTTAAGCCATGCCGCTTCCCAAGCGAAAACACTCCAGCTCCCGGCGGGATAAGCGCCGCCACCAGAACAAAGTTCCGGGTCCGGCCTCTTCGCGCTGTCCGCAGTGCAACGAAGTCAAGCTCCCTCACCGCGTCTGTCCGCATTGCGGTTACTATAAGGGCAGCGAAGTGTTCTCTCCCAAGGAAGCCTGAGGGACGGAGAACCGAAGATGAAGATCGCCGTGGATGCCATGGGGGGGGATAACGCCCCTTCGGCGGTGATTGAAGGGTCTGTTCTCGCCTGCCGGGAATTCGGCGTCGATATCCTCCTGGTCGGCCAAGAGGATCTGATTCGTCCGGCGCTCCGGAGCCTGGAGGCGGAATCGCTTCCCATCGCCGTTCGTCACGCCGCGCAAGTGGTGGAGATGGACGACTCGCCGATCGAGGCCCTGAAAAAAAAGCCCGATTCTTCCATGCGCCGCGCCATCGAAGCCTTGAAAGAGGGCGAGGCCGACGCCATCGTCAGCGCCGGCAACACCGGGGCGCTTCTCGCCATCAGCACGGTGATTCTGCGGACCATCAAGGGGGTCGACCGGGCGGCCATCAGCGCATTGATCCCCAATGCGAAGGGTTTTTGCATTATGATGGACGTCGGTGCCAACGTGGATTGCAAACCCCAACACCTCTTTCAGTTCGGCATCATGGGTCACGCCTTTGGCAAGACCGTTCTTCAAATCGAAAATCCGACCGTCGGTCTGCTCAGCGTCGGCACCGAGAAGTCCAAGGGGAACAAGGTCACCAAGCTGGCCTTCGAAATGATGGAGAACAGCACGTTCAACTTTCTGGGCAACGTCGAAGGGACCGACGTCTTTCGCGGAGCGGCCGACGTGGTGGTGTGCGACGGGTTCGCGGGAAACGTAGCGTTGAAGATCACCGAGGGTGTGACCGAGGTCTTCACCGAGGCCTTCCGCAAGGAAAAATCCGGGTCGATTCGGGGCAGGCTCGGCATGTTTCTCGTCCAGAACGGCCTGCGCTCCCTGTATCGCCGGATGGATTACACCGAGTACGGGGGAGCGCCCCTGTTGGGAATCAACGGGGTGTGCATCAAAGCCCACGGCACATCGAACGCCAAGGCCATCAAGAACGCCATCGGCGCCGCCCGGAACGCCCGCCGGGGAGACTTGGTCGACCACATCCGGGACGAAGTGGCTCGGAATGCGGAAGCCGAGAGCAGCGAGGGCGTGGGGCACCGAATTTGGAAGCAGTTGCGAGAGAGCATTCACCTCTCCGATGACTCGGAGGAGACCTGATCCTCACCTCGCTTCACCCGCGCGGCCGAGTCCCGCCGCCGCCCCAAATCCGGGAAGAAAGGAAGGCCCTTTGAATTCCGCCATGATCATCGGCACGGGCGCCTATGTGCCCGACGAAGTGATCACCAACGATTATCTTGAAGGTCTCGTCGACACCTCCGACGAATGGATCAAGACGCGGACGGGCATTTCCGAAAGGCGGAGGGCGGCGTCCGACGCGGCGGTCTCGGACCTGGCCTTTCCGGCATCCAAGCAGGCGCTGGAAGCCGCCAATGTCGCCCCCGAGGAGTTGGATCTGATTGTGGTCGCCACCATCACCCCCGACACCAATTGCCCATCCGCCGCCTGCTGGCTCCAGAGCCGCCTCGGCGCGAAGCGGGCCTTCGCGTTCGACGTGAACGCGGCGTGCTCGGGTTTTGTTTACGGTCTGAGCGTCGCCGACCAGTTCATCCGGAGCGGGTCGGTCCAACGGGCGCTGTTCGTGGGGGCCGAGATCATGACGCGCGTCGTCAACTGGAAGGACCGCGCCACCTGCGTCCTTTGGGGAGACGGAGCGGGGGCGGTGGTGCTGGCGCCCTCGGAGAATGGCCGGGGCATTCTGTCCAGCCACTTATACTCCGACGGCAGCAACGGCGAGACGCTGACGGTGGCGGGCGGGGGGTCCAGGGTCACCCCCATCAACCGGGAGACCGTCGATCAGGACCTGCACACCCTGAAGATGAACGGCCAGGATACGTTCAAGTTCGCGGTCCGGGCCTTCACCGAAGTCTGTACGGAAGCGCTCCAGCACAACCATCTGACGGCCGAGGAAATCAACCTGTTCATCCCTCACCAAGCCAACATCCGGATTATCGACGCGGCGGTCAAACGCCTGCACCTTTCCAAGGAACAGGTGATGCTGACCATCCACAAGTACGGGAACACCTCCTCGGCGAGCATCCCCGTCGCCTTGGACGAGGCTGTCCGTGAAGGCCGCATCCGCCCGGGCGACACCTTGCTGTTGGCCGCCTTCGGGGGCGGCTTGACGTGGGGCGCCACGGTGCTCATCCTGTAGGGCGATGGACGACCTGCCCAAAGACCCAATGACCCCAAAATCCCCGATTTCACGCGAAAGAGGCAATCCATGACGACGAATGGCGTTGCTTTTCTATTTCCGGGCCAGGGTTCCCAAAAGGTGGGCATGGGGAAGGAGCTCTGTGAGCGTTTCCCGCGGGCCCGTGAAATCTTCGAACAGGCCAATGACGCCTTGGACATGGATTTGACGCGCCTTTGCTTCGAAGGGCCCGAGGAGGAGCTGCGCCTCACGATCAACACCCAGCCGGCCCTCCTCGTGCACAGCTATGCGGCCTTCAGCGTGTTGGCCGATCAGGGGGTGGCCGCCACGATGGCCTTGGGCCACAGCCTCGGCGAATATTCCGCCTTGCTTGCCGCGGGGGCCATGAAGTTTCCAGTCGCCCTGGCCCTCGTCCGTAAGCGCGGTGTCTACATGAGCGAAGCCATCCCCCCCGGGGAGGGGGCGATGGCGGCCATCATGGGCTTGGCGCCGCGGGAGGTGGACCGTTTGTGCGGAGAGGACAAGGAAGAGGTGGTCGCCGCCAATTACAATTCTTCAACCCAGGTCGTCATCTCCGGGTTGCGCCGGGCGGTGGAGCGGGTGGCGAATGCCTGCAAAGAAATGGGCGCCCGCTACGTCCAGTTTCTCCAGGTCAGCACCCCCTTCCATTGCGCCCTGTTGCGGGAGGCGGAGGATCGCCTGGCCCTGGACCTGGACGCGGTGGACTTCGACGACTTGAAGTTTCCGGTGATCGACAACGCGTCCGCTACGCTGAACCGGTTGCCGGTGGAGGCCAAAGAGGCGCTCAGGCGCCAGGTGACCTCCCCGGTCCGGTGGGAGGAAAGCGTCCGGAAGGCGGCCGAGTCGGGCGTGGACACCTTTATCGAGATCGGGCCGGGCAAGGTGCTGTCGGGACTGGTTTTCAGGATCGTCGAGGACGCCAAGACCTTCCAGGTCGGGGATCCGCCGAGTCTGGAGCGGACGCTGGGGGCCCTCGCTTGATCCCCCGGAAGACGGAAGGTAAGCTCCCGATCCGGTTTTGAGGGATGTCCGAATGTCTCGAGCCTCCGCCCGGATCGGCCGGCGATCTACGGAGAAGATGTCTTGTCGTCCCTCAAAGGACAGCGCGCCCTCGTCACGGGGGGACTGAGAGGCATCGGACGGTCCATTGCCGAAACCCTGGCGGCGGATGGCGCGGACGTGGCTTTTACGTTTCACACCTCCCAGGGAGCCGAACAATGGGCCGCCCATTTGGGATCCATCGGGGGCCGGTCTCTGTCCGTTCCCATGGACGTGGCCGATTCCGAGGCCGTTGAAGAAGGCGTGAAACGGGTTCTCGATGAATGGGGCGGGGTCGAAATCCTGGTCAACAACGCCGGAATCACCCGGGACGGCCTGTTTGTCCGGATGAAGGACGAGGATTGGGACGTGGTCCAGAACACCAACCTGGGCGGCACGTTTCGGGTGACGCGCGCGGCGACCCGGGCAATGATGAAGCAGAGATACGGCAGAATTATCAACATCACCTCCGTGGTGGGGGAGATGGGAAACGCCGGCCAGACCAATTACGCGGCGTCCAAGGCCGCGCAAATTGGATTCACGAAGTCCCTGGCGCGCGAACTGGCCCCACGGAACATTACGGTGAACGCGGTGGCGCCGGGGTTTGTGGAAACCGACATGACGGCGGCGCTCTCGGCCGAGCATCGGGAGGGGTTGTTGCGCGCAATCCCTCTGGGCCGGATCGGCCGTCCGGAGGAAGTGGCCCGCTGCGTTCGATTCCTTGCGGACCCCAATATGGGGTATATTACGGGTCAAGTCGTTCACGTGAACGGGGGGCTCTACATGTAGCCTCCCGCTTCTCTGAGGCGGTCAGGTCAGCGTAAAAGGAGGTTTGGGTGTGGCGTTACCGGAAGAGACCGTAGGGAAAATCAAGGCGTTGATCGCTGAGCAACTGGGTGTTGACATCGAAAAGGTGACGAACGAGGCCTCTTTCATCGAGGATCTGGGCGCCGATTCGCTGGACACCGTCGAGCTCGTGATGGCTTTGGAAGAGGAATACGGCGTGGACATCCCGGACGAGGATGTCGAGAAGGTCACGACCGTGAAGGATATGATCGCTTACGTGGATGAACACAGGATCGAGATCAAGTAAACCCCGATGTTTGATATGCGGTTCAGAAGTGAATGAAGCGAAAACTCAATCAAGCGGTTCCAACGCGAGGACGGGCCGGAAGAGCGCATGTGAAGAGCGCATGTTCGGATATGGCTGCCGCGGGCTCGTCCGGCTAGCGGGCTTGCGGGATCGTCCTTCGGGCGGAAAGGGTCTTTCGGGACGAACCTCGCATAAGGAACAGCGGGTGGAAAGATGAAAAACGGACACAAAGTCGCCATTACAGGAATGGGTTTGGTCACGCCGATTGGCAACAACGTGGAAACGACGTGGTCGGCGTTGGTCGCGGGCAAATCGGGGATTGGCCCGATCACCTATTTCGACAGCTCCGAGTACAGTTGCCACGTGGCGGGGGAAGTCCGCGATTTCAATGCCGAAAATTTCATGGAAAAGAAAGAGATCAAGCGGGTGGACCAGTTCATCCATTTCGCCATGGCGGCCACACAGGAAGCGCTGGAGGATTCGGGCCTGCGGATCGATGATTCCAACGGCGATGACGTCGGTGTGATGGTCGGGGCGGGCCTGGGCGGTCTGCCGATGCTGGAGAAGATTCACACCGTCCTGCAAGAGAGAGGTCCCAGCCGGATCACCCCGTTCTTCATCCCGGGCCTCATCGCCAACATGTCCTCGGGCATGATCTCCATGCGGCATAACGCCCGGGGTCCGAACGCCTGTATCTGCACGGCCTGCGCCACCGGCAATCACTGCATCGGCGATGCCGCCCGGCTGATCGAGCGCGGAGACGCCGTGGCGATGATCGCGGGCAGCAGCGAATCGGTGATCTCCCCGCTGGCGGTTGGGGGATTTGCGGCCATGCGCGCCCTCTCGACGCACAATGAACCGGCTGAAAAAGCCTCCCGTCCCTTTGACGCTTCCCGCAGCGGTTTCGTCATCGGCGAGGGGGCCGGCGTCGTCATCCTGGAAGAATTGGAATACGCCAAGAAGCGCGGCGCCCGCATTTACGGGGAGGTGGTGGGTTATGGCATGAGCGGGGACGCCCACCACATGACCCAGCCGGACCCCGTCGGCGACGGCGCAGCCCGGTGCATGCAGCGCTCGCTCAAGGACGCCGGGATTGCACCGGAAGATGTCGGGTACATCAACGCCCACGGCACGGGGACCCCTCAAGGGGACGTCAATGAAACCAACGCCATCAAGACCGTTTTCGGCGAATCCGCCTATAAAATTCCGGTGGGATCCACCAAATCCATGACGGGTCATCTATTGGGCGGCGCCGGCGGCATTGAGATGATCTTCACCCTCCTCGCCATGGACCGGGGCGTGATCCCGCCCACGATCAACCTGGAAGACCCCGACCCGGAGTGTGACCTGGATTACGTGCCGAACGAGGCGCGGGAAACCAACGCGAAATTCGCTCTGACCAACTCCTTCGGATTTGGCGGAACCAACGCATCCATTGTCCTTCAGCGCGGCCTCAATGGCGGATGATTCGGAACTTTCCACGGAACGGATCGAACAGCTTTCGGTACTTCAGCGACGCCTGGGGTATGAGTTCCGCAACATCGACCTCTTGGAAGCCTCTCTGACGCACCGTTCCTACGCCAACGAAAAACGACGGAAACGGCCGCACAACGAACGGCTCGAGTTTCTCGGCGACGCCGTTCTGGGGCTTGTCCTCAGCGAACAATATTTCGTGGAGCTCCCGGGCGCCAACGAGGGGGAGTTGTCGAAGATCCGCTCACGCCTCGTGAGCGCCAACCACCTGGCGAAGATGGCCCGGGTCCTTGAATTGGGGGCCTATCTGCGTCTGGGCAAAGGGGAGACCGCGACCGGCGGACGCCACAAAGCCTCCCTGGGCGCCAACGCCTTGGAGGCGTTAACGGGGGCCATCTTTCTCGACGGCGGTTACGCGGGCGCGACCGGCTTCATCCGGAAACTGTTCGACCGCGAAATGGACCCCCACCTGGACTTCAAGAGTCAATTTCAGGAATTCGTCCAGCGATCCAGGAAATCGATCCCGGTTTACAAAGTCCTGCGCGAAGACGGGCCCGAGCACGAAAAGGTGTTTGAAATCGCAGTGGAAATTCAGGGCGAGACGGTGGCAACCGGCGCCGGGACGAGCAAGAAGATCGCCGAGCAGCAAGCCGCCAAAAACGGACTGGAGATCCTCCAGCAATAGTGGGGGCGGGGCCCCCCGAGGGGTGGCGGCCCCCGAGGTCCATCGATTTTCAGGACTGCCCGTCTGACTTCATCCTAAGACATTGCCCCGATGGTCAAGGACGCATCAAGGCCCGGACCTATTCCCGGCCCGCCCCCTTGCCCAAGGCTGTTCCTCGCCGGGCCTCAACGAAGCATGATCCGTCGCGATATCACCGAACCTCTAGATGTAGTGGAAAAATCCGGATCGATCCACAAATTGTTGTATTAGCGCTTTTCATCCGGGCCTCACATGGATACAATGGTCTTGATGTAAGTTGAGGATTTTTGGTTAGGGGGTGTCATGCGCATCGAGCGGATCGAGCTTCAGGGATTCAAATCCTTCATCGAACGGACCCAGTTGGAGTTCGGATCGGGCGTAGCGGGCATTGTCGGCCCCAACGGGTGCGGCAAGAGCAACGTCGTGGACGCCATCCGCTGGGTGCTGGGGGAGCAGCAGCCGAAGACTCTCCGCGGAAAGCGGATGGAAGATATGATCTTCAACGGCAGCGATGGCCGGCGTCCGGCCGCGATGGCCGAGGTCACGATGACGCTGTCGGACATCTCAAGCCGCCTGTCGGCCCAATGGGCGGTCGAGGACACCGTCCGGGTGACCCGAAGGCTCTACCGCTCCGGCGACAGCGAATACCTCATCAATCAGAAAACCACCCGCCTCCGCGACGTCGTGGACCTCTTCATGGACACCGGGCTCAACACGCATTCCTTTTCCATCGTCGAGCAGGGGCGGATCGAGGCCCTCTTGACGACCCGGGTGGAAGACCGCCGGGAGGTCATCGAAGAAGCGGCCGGGATTATGAAGTACAAGACCCGGCGAAACGAGGCCCTCCGCAAGCTCCGGGCGGCCCAGGACAACCTGGACCGCATCAACGACATCGTAGGGGAAGTGGAGCGTCAAACCCGCTCGCTGGAACGCCAGGCCAAGCGGGCCTCCCAGTACAAGGAAATCCAGGACCGGCTCCGGGAGGTGGACGGCCGGCTCCTGCGCGCCGACTACGCGGCCCTGGATCAGCACATCGCCCCGAAGCAAAAGGCCTACGACGAGCGAAAACGCGAGGAGGCCGAGCTGCGCGCCGAATGGTCCGCCGCGGACGGGGCCGCCGAAGAGCGCCGCCACCAGATGGCGCTGCGCGAGGAGACCCTGGGCCGCCTGCTCACGCGGATCCGGGACGGGGACGCCGAGGCCCACCGGCTCGAGACGCGGATCGAGCTTTACCTGGAGCAGCGGGAAGCCCTGGAAACCGCCGCCGAAACGCGCAAGGAGGAGGGGAACGCCCTCCAGGCCGAGCTCACCGCCGCCGCCGAGTCCCTTGAGCGTGCCCGGGGAGAGGCGGAGCGGCAAAACCACACCGTGCGGGAGACCGAACAGGAGTTGTCGCGCCGCCAGAGCGAATTGCGGGAAACCCGGAGCGGGCAGACCGCCCGTGAGGAATCGATAGAGGCTGAAAAATCCCGGGTGCACGAGCTGGCCGGCCGGTTCACCCGCGCGGAAATCCAGATCCAGTCGTTCCAGGATCAACTGAGCTCGCTGGACCGGCGCAAGGCGCAAGTGGACGCGGAGCGCGCGCGCGACCGGCAGAGACAAAAAGAAACGCAGTCCCGCCTGGAATCGGCCGAACGCCGCTCGGAAGAGGCGTCCGCCGCGCTCGAAGACGTGCGCGCCCGGGAAGCGGCGCTTCGCGGGGAGCTGGAAGAAAAGACCGCCGGCCTCGCCCGGACGCAGGAGGCCATGTATCGGCTGAAAGAAGATCTCGCCTCCCAGTCCTCTTCGTTGACCGCCCTAGAGGGGTTGGCGCGGTCCATGGACGGCTCCGGGTGGAAGGGGTGGCCGGGCGAAATCCTCTCCCCCCTGGCCGACCTCATGGAGGTTCAGCCGGGTTACGAGATCGCGATCGAAGCGGTCCTGGGAGAACGACTCCAGGGGGCCGTCGTCGAAGGGCCGTCCGAGGTGAGAGACGCCGTCGAGCACCTCCGCAAGTCCGGCGCGGGCCGGGGCGCCCTGATTCCGAAGGACCTCCGGGTTCGGCCGGCAGGCGGGTCATCCCCCCCGGTTTATTACGAAGGGTATTGCCCGCCGTTCGCCGCCCCGCAGCTCAAAGGCGCCGGAATCTTGGGGAATGCGGCCGACTTCGTCCGGGCGCCGGCCGAGTTCGCTTCCCTCGTCCGGAGGTTGTTGGACGGCGTTCGGGTGGTCCGGGATTTCGACGCGGCGATCTCCCTGTGGAAACGGGGCGGGGAGGTCGGCGTGCTGGTGACCCGGGCGGGCGAGGTCCTGCACCCCTCGGGAATCACGTCGGCCGGAACGCTGGGCGCCGGTCCCCTTCAGCGCCGCAAGGAAATCGAGGGCCTGAAGACCAAGACCGCCGGTCTGCGGGAAGAAATCGACCGTGCGGAGGCGGCCCGGGAGGGGGAAAAGGAACACCGGGCGGGTCTCGCCGGGATGCTGGAGGATTGCCTTCGGGCGGCCCGGGAAGCGGAATCCGATCTGGCGGAAATCCGCCGGGAGATGGAGGGCCTGGAAGCGGGCGTTTCCCGCCTCGGCGATGGCCTGGAAGCGTCACACCAAGAATTGGAGCGGATGGCGGAGGAAGGGGACGCCCTGGGCGAGAGCATGCGCCGGACGCGGGAAACCCTCGATCAAATCGGCAAAGAGTGCACGGAAGCGGAGGCGTGCGTCCGAGACGGCGCGAGCGCCTTGGCGGAGGGACGCGAAAAAGTCGAGCAAGCGGCCGAATCGGTGGCTTCACAGCGCGAAGCGCTCGCTGAAGTGCGGGCGCGCGCCAACAACCGGACGGCCGAAGTTCAACGGTTCGAAGAGCGCTGCCGCGAGATTCGCGGACGGATGGATCGGTTGGGGGAAAACGCCGAGTCCGATCGCGCCCGGCTGGAGGCGTTGGGGCAGTCGGACCTTCAGGCCCGCGAGCGGATCCGGGAGATCCACGACCACCGGGAGACCTGGGGGACCGAGGCGAAGGACCTTGAGGAGGCGATTGCCGCCGACCAGGCTTTCCTGCGGGAAACCCAGGAGCGCGCCCGCGGCCTCCAGGACCGGACCGCCGCCCTCCAGGAAGAGTTGGAGGCGATTTCGGAGAGCCTATCGCAGCTCAAGGTGGAACGGGACCTGCTCTGCCAGCGCGCCCAGATTTCGTACGGCGTCGACCTGGCCGCCGTCACCATCAGCCCGGAGGAGGCCGATCTGCCGGACGAGGAGCGGGAATCCCTGCGCGAAGAGGCGACTTCCCTGCAAGACCGCATGAGACGAATGGGCGACGTGAACATGGGCGCCCTGAGCGAGTTTGAGCAGCTCAACGAGCGCTATCAGTTCCTCAAAGGCCAACAGGAGGACCTGGTCTCGTCGATTCAGACCCTCCACGACACCATCGACCGGATCAACCGGACCACCCGCCAGCGCTTCAAAACCGCCTTCGACGCGATCAGCGAAACCTTCTCGGAGGTCTTTCGGCGGCTGTTTGGCGGGGGCCGGGCCGCCCTGGTCCTCTCGGACGAGAGCAACCTGCTGAAGACGGGGGTGGACATCATGGTCCAGCCCCCCGGAAAGAAGCTGGGAAACATCCTTCTGCTTTCGGCGGGAGAGAAGGCCCTCACGGCCATTTCCCTGCTCTTCGCCATCTTCCGCTATCACCCGAGCCCGTTCTGCCTGCTGGATGAGGTGGACGCCACGCTGGACGACCACAACGTCGCCCGTTTCATCGATGTCCTTCGCGAGCTCTCCCTGAAGACCCAGTTCATCATCATCACCCACAACAAGCGAACCATGTCCTTCGCGGACGTCCTCTACGGCGTGACCATGATCGAGAAGGGCGTCTCCGGGGTGGTGTCGGTGGACCTGAACCGGATGAGCCCCCGGACGGAAGACGACGCGCCCGGGGCCGAAAGCGGCGCCTCGCCTCACCCGCTTCCCACCCCCGCGGTGGAAACGGACGCGGAGCCTTCGGCCGAAGACCGGTGGGCCACCATCGAGCCGATCGATGAATCCGAAGGAAACGGCCGGCACGGCCCGCCGGCGCTCGAGAAGGTTTCATCCATCGAGTCGGGCGAGACCAACGGCGCCCCCGCGGCCGGCGACGGTCCGGATGAATCCGAAACAGAGCCGTCCGAAAAGCTTCCGGCGGAATCCCCGCTCCCTTCGGGCGGGTGATTCGTTTCCGCCCGGCAAGGTCCCCCCGACCGACTCAACCCCATGGATCCGGCAGCATGAACACACCCGGGCGGGAGAAGTTTGCGCGGTGAGCGGTGAATCACAAAAACCGGGTTTGCTCCGTCTGTTCCGGAAGGGGCTGGCCAAGACCCGCGAGACCTTTCTGGGCTCCCTGGCGCGGGTCGCGGCGGGCCGGGGGCGCGTCGATCCGGAGTTGTTGGAAAATCTGGAGGAAACCCTGATTGGGGCGGACCTGGGCGTTTCGCTGACGATGCGCCTCATCGGACGCATCGAAGAGGCCGAGCGGGCCGGAGAGCTTGAGGGAGCGGATGGGGTTCGCGCCCGCGTCGAACAAGCGATTCGGGAGCTTCTGGCCGGAAAGCCGGGCGGCCCCGCCGAGGAGAGCCCCACGGTCTCGAAGCCTCACGTCATTGTGGCGGTCGGGGTCAACGGAACGGGGAAGACCACGAGCGTGGGGAAGCTGGCCCACCGTTACGCTTCGGCCGGCCGGCGGGTGCTCCTGGCGGCGGCCGATACGTTCCGGGCGGCCGCGGTGGAGCAGCTCGATGTTTGGCGCGAGCGGGCCGGCGTGGACATCGTCAAGGGCAGCGCGGGCGCGGACCCATCGGCCGTCGTGTTCGACGCCGCCCGGGCCGCTCTGTCCCGGGCGTGCGACGTCCTCATCGTGGACACGGCCGGACGTCTTCACACCCGGCGGAATTTGATGGACGAGTTGGAGAAGATCGGACGAACGGCCGGCCGCGTCATCGAGGGCGCGCCCCACGAGGTCCTCCTGGTCCTGGACGCCACAACGGGGCAGAACGCCGTCATCCAGGCCCGGCAGTTCCTTGCGGGCGCCGGCGTCACCGGTTTGATCCTGACCAAGCTGGACGGCACGGCCAAGGGGGGGATCATCCTCAGCATCCTGGACGAGCTGGACCTTCCCGTGCGCTATGTCGGGCTGGGGGAAGGCATCGAGGACTTGCAGCCCTTCGACCCGGAGGTCTTTATCCAGGCGCTCTTCGAAGAATAGCCCTCATTTCTCCCCGCCCCCGCCCGAACAATCGACCGCCTGCGTGTATTCGCCACCTTCCACGCTTACATCAGTGGCGGCAGCTTGGGTTTGGGAAGCTCCTTCGGAAGCATCTTTGTCGTGTAGAGATCAGCCAACGTCGGAGGATTTTTCATCCCATAAACCTTGGCAATCGAGTTCCGGGTGGATTCCATGACGCCCCGGTCGATGTACCCCAGCCCATGCTTTTTCAGGCTTCCCCAAACCTGGTAGTGACTGCTGAGGTTCCAGAAAAGCGTCGTCATCTGCGGGCTTTGATCGGGGATGTACTTCTGAAAGATGTTCACCCCCTCTTTCGGATGTTCAATGGCCCAGGCGTTGCCCTTGAGACTTGCGGCCACCATGCGTCTGACCTCATCGGGGTTTTCCGCGATTCGCTTGTCATGGGCAATAATGCCGTCCTGGGCCACATTCACTCCATAATCTCCCAGGAGGAACTCGCCAATTTTTTCCCCCCGTTTCTTGGCCAATACCCCCAAGGCGATGGTGATTGTGGCGTAGGAGAGAATGGCGTCCACCTTCTTGGCCAGGAGACTGGGGTTCTTCGCCGCGGGCCGCATGGGCACGAGGTTCCAACTCTTCAGGCCCACAGCCTCAGTGAAGATGGGCCAGTTTCGGTGGATGGCGTCCCCAATCGTGACACCGAGCTTCTTTCCCTCCAGGTCCTTCACTGTCTTGATGCCCGAGCTCTTGAGGAACATCACGTTCATCATCAGGCGCTCATGCCACATGGAGACCAGTTTCACGGGCACCTTCTTGTTGCGGGCGATGACAAGCCCCCCCACACTCTCGATGCCGTAATCCTGCTTCCCATTGCCAACCTGTGTACCGGCACCCCCGTAACCCCGCTGAAACGTCACGTCAAACCCCGCAGCTTTGTAGAAGCCCTTCTCCCGGGCGGCGTAATATCCCACATACTTCCCGTACGGAACCCAGTCGAACCCGAAGACGATCTTCTTGGCCGCGGACACTTCCCCCACGAATGAAAGACTCGCAAGGATGAGCCCGAGACACGTCAGGACCACCAAAATCCCGAAAATCGAACGCACTTTTCTCATTGCCTCTCCCTCCGTTGGGATCGCACCGTCCGCTTCAAGCCTCAATTTGGGCTTCAACTCACAATACAATGCCTTTTTGTCGGCGGTCAACCGGCTTCTGCGACAGCGCGCTTCAAATGAAGCTCATCCAGCGACGCCGCGGTCCCCGCGCGGGCGGGGGTTACATGGATTGGAGCGGGCCAAGAACCAAAGGCCAAGGCGATCCACAGATTTCGCGGATTACACAGATTGGAAAAGGACAAGAATAGGGACACAATATGGGGCAATAGGTCTTCCGTGCGCCAAGACGTTGTGATGAGCGCAACAAGCTTCCACCCGCAGCCTGGCCGGCGCGCAAGCGCCTCAACCGCAGCTTGGCCGGCACGCAAGTGCCTTTCGGGGGGAGGGGGGGATGCAGCGGGTTCGGGTTATGTTGGGAGACGCCCGGCAGGGGTCCCGGGCGGTCAGGCCGGATCCACCCGGTAGAGGCTTTCCCAGGCGGGGATTTGCCGGTCGGCCTTCTTCGTCGCCACCTCGATGACGATTTCCTGGGTTTCCCTGGTGGTGGCGTACTTCTCGATGACCAGGCGGTTGAGGTTGACGTGGAACACCTCGTCGCGGCCGATTCCGGTGTAGAGGTCCGCGACCTTGTTGTATCCGAACTTCCTGCACCCTTCGATGAGGATATCGTTCACGGCCAGCGCCACCGACTCGCCCACGTACGAGCCCGAAAATACGGCGAGGAAATGCTTCTTGAGGTTCTCGAGCGTCACCGCGTGCCAGTTTTTCTCTTCGGGAAGCTGGGCCACCGGACCGCCGGTCTCGCCGTATTCGGCGCGCAATTTCCCGATGACCCGCGTGAAGTCGCGGAAATGGCGAACCTCGTCGTGGATGAATTTGCCGATGGCGACGAAGATGTCCCGGGGGATGTCGGGCCCCATCTTCATGAAAGCGGCCGACATGGCCTGGGCGATCTGAAGCTCGCGGAGATTACGCTGGTCCATCCAGCGCAGCATGTTGTTGACACCCGGATCTTCCTGGAAGAACGCCTCTACGCACTGCATCCCGCCGTTGTTGAGCCGAGCCCGCTGGCGGTCGAGTTCTTCCAGATAAACGCGAGACATCCGGATAAAGTCCTCCTCAAAACGCGAATTTCAGTTCTCACCCATTACCATACAAAATTCATCGCCCCCTTTCCAATCGCCTGGAACGGACCCGGACCTGTCCCTCGCCAATCCGCCGGTTTCAAGGCCGGACGCATGCCGGATGAGAATCCCATGCGGCTGTATCCATTCCGGAGATTTCGCGGCTCAACCCGGAGCGCCGGCGAGGTCTGGAAACCCGCCGATCTTCTTCCTTCCCCCGCTCCTCCGTTCTCAGTAGAGGATTTCAGTCTCTTCGTGTGCTGCCGGAACTTGAATGTCATCTCCCCTTCATCGTTAAATGGCTCTCGTCTCAAACTGGAAGATGTGAGACCCGCGAGTGGGATTCCGGGCGAGGATTCGGGTCGGAATGAGACCGAATGTTTTGTTCGGCATTCGCGCGAATCCCGATCAAGCCGCCCGTGAAAGCCGGGCAACCTGTGAGCGGACGCCCGGACCCCGGGAGAAACTCGATTGATCCCCTGCTACGTCAGCGGCAAAGGCATGCACGCCACGGAGACGACCCGGGACTTCAAGGTCGTCGTCATCCAGGCCTTGGAAGACTCCGGCCTCGGATTCGACACACGCCACCGCTTCTACCGCGGCCGGTTCCCCAAAATGGACCCGGCCGCGCTGGCCCGGATGGTCTGCGATCCGGTCGAGGGCTACGACCCAGACTGGAAACCCTACCTGGAGCGGCACGCGGCGGGGCGCGATGAGGGTGAAGTCCTCGCCGAGTTCATCCTGGAACGCGACGGCCTGTTTCGGGCGGAAGCCCGGGCCGCCATCTATTGCTACGACGAGGCCGGGTTCGGCTCGGGCGTGAACTCGATGCGGTTCATCCGCGACGGAAAACCCATCCTGGGGTTCTATCGGCCCGGGAGCGTGAAAACGGGCGTGAACCCGACCAACTTTATTCAACTCCAATCTGAACACCCGGAACGGGTGACGCTGGTCAAGTACCGCTCTCCGGATGAGATCCCGGATACAGTCAACGCGTGGCTGCGAGAGATGTCCGCGGCCTGACCCATGAAATACATCAGGCCGGTGAATGTTCTACAGGAGAAGCCCCGGCGCGCGGACGGCGCGGCGAGTGTTTCGAGCGGGCAAATCGTAAGACGATCCCTTCAACCTCAAAGGGCGTGTGATGGCTGACAAATCCCGCAAAGAGAGACGGCAAGAGGAACGGGAGGATACACGGGAGGCAAGGCGGGAACAGTCCGGACAAAAAGCGCGGACCCGCGGGCGGAAGAAATTTCTTTCCACCGTGGCGGTCACGGTGGTGGTGGCCGCCGCCGCTTACGGGGTCTACACTTGGTTCACCCGGGAACGGCCGGGGGAGTCCTATCCCAGCCAGGGCAACCGGCACGTCGCGATGGGACTGGCGGAGCGCTTTCCGTACAACACCAATCCCCCCACCTCGGGCAACCACTATCGCGGCAAAGCCCCCTGGGGGGTGCGCAAAAAGCCCATCCTGAAAGGACTCCAGACCCATAACCTGGAGGATGGAGGCGTCATCGTCAGTTACCGCTGCCGGGATTGCCCCGATCTCATCCGGAAGATCGAGGATCTCGTGGACCGCTATCCCACGCAGGTCATCGCCGCGCCCTACCCGAAGATGAAGCCCCTCATCGCCCTGACGGCCTGGACGCGAATCGACCGCCTGAATAAATTCGACGAGAAACGAATCGTGAGGTTCATCGAGGCGTACAAAGGTATCGACCACCACGCTAGGTGATAAAAGTCCCAGGGGGGACATTTTGAAAACTGTCCCCCCTGGACCCCTCTCGAAAACTTTCTGCGGCCCGGCAAAGCCGGGCCTTACTGGGGTTGGGTGTCGGGTAGGCTGGACGGTTTGGCTGTGGCCCGTCGATGGCGTTTAGCATTATCCGGATGCCTGTCCGCCCCTGGCGGCCGCAGCATCCGGCCAACGTGCCGGTAGGGCGGCCATCTTGGCCGCCTTCCGAAGGCGGACACTCGGTGCCGCTTGAAAATTTGCTTCTTGCGAAAGAGGGCGGCGCCAAAGGCGCCGCCCTCTTTCGCGAAATGAAAGTTTTCGAAGGGGGTTCCCAACCCCTGGGAGGGGTCTGGGGGAACAGTTTTCAAAATGTTCCCCCAGGAACTTCCTACAACCCCGCCCGGGATTCCAGGATGTTCAGGAGGGAGGCGTAGTCTTTGTGCGCGTTGCCTTGAACGCTGGAGCTGATGAAATCCTGTAGAATGAGCGCCGCGTGCGGGAGCGGAGCGCCCAGCTCGGATCCGGCCTCGAGGGCGCACCGGACATCCTTGCTGATCAGCTCCGTGGAGCCTTGAAGAAGGCCCTCGTAATCGCGCGTTTTCAGGAGCGCGTTCTTGAAATCCATCACCCGGGAGAACGCAGCGCCCATGACCAGGATGTCCAGCATCCGCTCCACCTTCAGTCCGCCCTTCTCCCCCAGGATCAGCCCCTCCAGAAGGCCCGCCAGGTTGACGGCCAGGATCAAGTTGGTGAGGAGCTTCATCAGCGTCCCCTTCCCGGCCTCTCCCATGTAGCAGATGTTTTTTCCGAACGCCTCGAAAACGGGCTTCAGCTCGTCGAAGACCGCCTCGTCCCCGCCGGCCATGATCGTGAGCTCGCGCACTTCCGCGTGCGGGACCGACCCGCTCACGGGCGCCTCGAAGGGCCGGAAGCCCCGCTTCTCCAGCTCGGCGAACCGCTCCCGCTGGAACGCGGGCGACATCGTGCTCATGTCCACCACGACGGCCCCGGGCTTCGCCCCGTGGACGACGCCCTGTTCTCCGTAAAGGACGTCCCGTATGATCTCCGGGCGCATGAGCATCGTCAGGATCGCGTCGGCGTCCCGGGCGGCGTCGGCCGGGGAGGAGGCGGCGCGAAGCCCGTCGGCCTCGAGGGCGCTCATCTTCTCCTTCACCACGTCGTACCCGCTCACGTTGAAGCCCGCGTTGAGGAGGTGGCGGGAAAGCGGAGCGCCCATGTTTCCGAGACCGATGAATGCGACGTTTTTGATCATCAGGCGAGTCTCCCTGCGAATTTCGCCCCTATCCGGGCGCTCATGGTTGAAGGGGCTGAGGCGATGGGTCCGCCCTGAACACACCCTGATTCACGGAAATGCAGATTCAATAACGATGGAGCGCGGACTGGTTGACCCGTTATGGACATGACCCCGCGCCACCTTATGCGTCCAACGGTTGGCGGGAAACGCACTCAGAGTGAAATCCCTTCCAGCATCTCGGCGATCTCCACCGGCCGCCCTTCCTTGGCCGAGCGGATGGCCGCGTGGACGAAGGCCGCGGCCAGAACGCCCTCGCCCACGCCGGTCTCCGGCGCCTTGCCGGACCGGACGCAGTCGGCGAACTCGTCCATCTGCTCACGCGTCATGTCCCCGGGCGCGAGGTCCACGGGGTTCCGATCCGCGCTGCCTTTCTCCTGAAGATAGATCTCGGTCGTCCGGTCCATCTCATCCGTCGCCGCGGGGTCCGTCCGGTCGGTGGTCATGTAGAGGTTCGCCTGATTGCCGAACGCGTTGAAGGTGTACACCAGGGGCGTGGCGAAGCTGCACCCCATGTATCCCAAAGCGCCCGACTCGAACTCGATCAGGGACATGTGGACATCGTCGATCTCGGCCGGCGTGTCGAGCTTGCTGACCCGGCTGGTCACGCCGCGGATGGGGCCGAAGAGGTAGGCCATCGTATCGGCGTGATGGATCCCGATCTGCGTGAGCGGCCCGCCGGGGCACTCGGCGTCGAACCACCGCCACTTGTCCGGCGTGAGCGATTGCCCGACGCCGACGCTGAAGTTGCATTCCGCCATGATGAGCTTGCCGAGCCGTCCCTCGTCGATCAGCCGCCGGGCGGCCCGGTGGCCGGCATTTCGGCGGTAGCAGTGGCCGGTCATGAGGGTCAGGCCCGAGCCTTTGTGCGCCTCGACCACCTCCTTGGCCTCGGAGAGGGTGTTGGTGATCGGTTTCTCGACGAAAATGTGCTTTCCGGCCCCGATGGCCTGGAGGATCTGTTCGCCGTGGACGGAATTGGGCGTCGTCAGGATGACGGCCTCGACGTCGGGGTTCCCGAGGATTTCTTCATAGCTCTCCGATTCCCCGCAACCGTAGGTCTCGGCGAACTTCTTCCGCTTCTCGGGCGTCCGCGTGAAGCAGGTGACGAGGCGGTATTTGGGGTTGTTCTTGACAGCGACGGCGGTCGGGGTCGACCACCATCCGATTCCCACAACGCCCACGCCGACGGGTTGTTCGGACATCTTGTCTCCTCCAAAGGGTGGACCGGTTATTTTTTCTGATGGGTTAGGCCGGGCGTCCCGCCCGGCTAAAAGAACATCGCGCCATGGGTCACCCGACCCAAGAGTCAACCGACCCGAGGGTCCATTCGAGTCTAGCCCGCATTTCTCACAAAATGAAGAGGCAATCCTTCTTTCAGCGGGTCAACACGTTTTGGGGAGGCACCTTGCCGGAGGAGACGAGGATCACCTGGCCTGGACAGCCCGTGATACACGAAGCGCCACATTCAATCGCGGTGTGGCGCGAGTCGTTGACCCCTGTACCGGCCTTCCGTTGGTTGGCGTGTGTGCCGTGAGCGGTTGGTGCGGCCTCATCGAAATTGTGGTGAGAAATCCAGTCTGCGAAAAGGGGGAGGTAAGAATCAAGAAACCGGGCAAGACAAGAGCCTTCGGAACGGGATTACGAGAATGCGCTCCTTCCCGCCCCGGTCGAATTTGCCGACTCCCGGACCTCCCGATTCATCCACTTCGTCGCCCTACCGCACCTCGATGAGGACAACATAGGACGAGAATTTTCGGAAGATCTCCACCGCCTTCATTGCTTTTCGGCTTTCCGGGACAACGGAAACGGAAAACCTTCGCGCCAACCGGGCTTGCTGGAGCAACAGCATCGCGGCCGAGATCTTCGTCCCGAACCGGACGTTCTCCACCCCCGACTGCACCAGCCCCGCCGACGCGACGCCCACCAAGACGCCCTGATCGGTCACCACCGGCCCGCCGCTGTTGCCCCCTCATTGATCGGGGCCGTCATCCGAAACTGGGCGATGTTGTCCCCCAGGCCCGTCGCCGCGCTCACCGCGCCCGATACAATGCTCGGCCGGCGGCTCAGCCTCGTCCCGAGCGGATACCCCAGGGCGTGAACGCGCTCCCCCGGTTGCACCTGCGCTCCGAAATTGGGTGAAAAACCGCCGCTTCTCGGACGCATCCCCTGCAACAATACGAGCGCCAGGTTGTTGTTCGCGTCACTGGCCACCACCCGTCCCGGATAGCTCTCGCCCGAAGGAAAGGATACCCGGATCCGCTTCGCCCCCTGGACCACGTGATCGCTCGTCAGGATGTGCGAGGTCCCCCGAAGAAGGAACCCGGAACCCGACGACCGCCATTCGCCGCGCCGGGCGGGGGGGGGCGGGGGGGGGGGGACGCGGGCGCGCGTCGGGCAGAGGCCGCGGGCGGAGGGACAGGGGTCCGCCGGGCGGAGGGAACCGGCGACGCAAGCGCCAAGACCCGTCTTCCGGCAGGGGTCATCTCCAATCGTTTCGGCAAATCGTTCGCGATCCTCGGCCCCATTGCCTCGCCGCCTTTCCGCCAGGTCAGCATGACAACATCTCGTATCCCCAGCGGGTTGTTTTTCGCTACGCCACGGACTTGGTAGGGCACGTCGGAAAACAAGAGCTCCTTTGAACGACCGGGTCTCATATGAAAACCGCTCAGACGCACGGTGGTGACAAAGGCCGAGGTTCCCGAAATGTCTCTAATCACCATATCAATAAAGCCGGTCAGCAGAATACTTTCTCCTCCGCCAGGAGGAGGTCCATTCACTTTGTGGACAGATTGGAAGAGCCCCGCATCGGAAATATTTTGGTGAATGATATCGATCCCAAGTTGGACCCCCTCAGGCGGAGCGAAGGAGCTTGGACCCAGGAAAGGGTTGTCCTCATCAACATTCCTCATTTTGAGACTCAGATACGCCTTCAAGGGGATGGGCGGCCCTTGATGGCGGCGAAGCTGAAAAACCCGCGGGGTTTGAATGAGCCTAGGCCCTCCGCACCCTTGAACCAGACTGCCCAGGAGAAGCAGAATCAACCCCACAATTACCGGCACGCCACGACTTTTTTGTTTCATTCCCCCCCATCGCCCCTCAGAAGGATTCGGGCGTTTCACAAACGCGCCATTCATTCGTTTTCCACCCGTTGAGTGTCCGATCAGAGAATCCGGGATCTCCCACATGACCCGTTCTGCCTCACTGGAGTTGACCCGGTTTGGTGGACACCTGATGATTTGGGGGTAAAGGAGGTGTTCACGATGCCACAGACTCACCCACGCTATCCAATGGAGTTCCGCTGCCAGATGGTAGAGTTGGTCCGGGCGGGACGCACGCCCGAGGCGCTGGCGCACGAGTTCGAGCCCTCGGCGCAGACGATCCGCACCTGGGCCCATCAAGCCGACGTTGACGAGGGGCGTCGCAAAGACGGGCTCACGAGCGATGAGCGGGAGGAGTTGCGCCGACTTCGCCGCGAGAACCGACAGCTCCGCCAGGAGCGGGAGATCTTAGCAAAAGCCGCGGCCTGGTTTGCTCGGGAAACCGATTCGATCCCGTCCGGATCTACGGGTTCGTGAGGGCGAACCAGGCCATGTATCGGACCGCCACCATGTGCCGGGTGCTGGGCGTCTCCTCCAGCGGCTACTACGCGTGGCGCAGGCGCGCGCCGTGTGCCCGCTCGTGTGCCGATCGGGCGCTCACCAAACGCATTCAGGCGATCCACGAGCGTTCTCGGGGGACTTACGGCGTGCCGCGCGTCCATGCCGAGTTGGAGGCTGAGGGAGTGCGTGTGGGCCGCAAGCGCGTCGCCAGGCTGATGCGTGGGGCGGGACTTGCGGGCGTCAGTCGGCGCAAGGGAGCGCGCACGACGCAGCGCTGGCAGGAGGCGCGGCCGGCCCCTGATCTGGTGGACCGCAACTTCACGGCCGAGGCCCCCGACCGGCTGTGGGTGGCCGACATCACCTACGTTCCGACATGGGCGGGGTTTTTGTATCTGGCCGTGGCGCTCGATGCGTTCAGCCGGCGCATCGTGGGGTGGTCGATGGCCACACACCTGCGGGCCGAGTTGGTGCTCGACGCGCTCGACATGGCGCTGTACAAGCGCCGTCCCCGGGCCGTCATCCACCACTCCGACCAGGGCACGCAGTACACCTCGGTCGCCTTTGGGCAGCGCTGCCGGCAGGCGGGCGGGCGTCCCTCCATGGGTTCGGTCGGGGACTGCTACGACAACGCGCTGTGTGAGAGCTTTTTCGCCACGCTGGAGTGCGAGCTCCTCGCTCGCCACAGTTTCCGCACCCGGGCCGAGGCGCGCATGGAGGTGTTCGGGTTCATCGAGGGCTTCTACAACCCGCATCGTCGGCACTCCTCCATCGACAACCTGTCACCCGTTAACTACGAAAGGAGACAACAACGCACACCCTGAAAACCCAAGTGCTTAACTCTCCACGAAACCGGGGTAAGTCCAGATTTATGATGGCACGCCATTTAACCACAGAATCAGGTTCTCTTTGCAAAACCCCCCGCTCGATCGAGGGGCTTTGGCCGTCTTATCAGATTGTGGAAAAACTCCTTCCGTGTGCTTGTCGCATCGATTCCCGGTGGCTTATTGAAGTGGAGTTGTAGGGGAGCCCTCCCCCGCTCTAGGGTTTTGTTGGACACTCGATTGATCCATGATTCATGGAGAAAGGGGTGTCGCGATGAACGAACAAAAGCAAGAGGGGGCTTTGGCGGAGGGCGCCCGCAGGGCGAACGGAGCCAAGGCCCCAGGGCATCGCAGTGAGCGGGGTCGGTTCTCCTGCCAGGCGCAAGCGGGAGGCGGTCCTGCGTCTTTTGCGGGGCGAGAGCCTGGAGACGCTCTGCCGCGAGTTGGGCACGACAGCGGCTCGGCTTTCCGCCTGGCGCGAGGCGTTCCTTCGCGGGGGCGAGGCGGCGCTCAAAGCCCGCCCGGCGGATGAGCGGGCCGAGGAGAACGCCCGGCTCAAGGCCAAGGTGGGCGAACTCACGATGGAGGGCGAGGTCCTGCGGGAGAAGATCGACCGCCTGGAGGCCGGCCGCCCTTTAGCCGGCAGGAGGTGGAGGCGATGAGTCAGGCCCGCTTCACCTCCACGGGCAGAGCCTACGGCCTGAAGCGGGTGTGCGCCCTTTGGGGCTTGGCGCGCTCCACGGTCTACGCGCAACGGCGGCGAGAGGCGGTCCCCGTTCATGAACGCCCCACGCCCAATAAGCGCGGCCCTGTGGGCCCGTGCACCGATGCGGAACTCCTCGGCCACATCCGGCAGGTCCTGGAGGACTCTCCCTTCCATGGCGAGGGCTACCGCAAGGTGTGGGCGAGGCTGCGCTTCGCGGGCATCCGCACCAGCAAGGAGCGGGTGCGTCGCCTGATGCGGGAGGCGGGGCTTCAGGCCCCTCACCGGGTGGGCAAACCCCGAGGTCCCAAGGCCCACAACGGGACCATCCGCACCGAGCGGCCCGACCGAATGTGGGGCACGCACATGACGACGACGGTGACCACCGAGGAGGGGATGGCCTCGGTGTTCGTGGCGGTGGATCACTGCTCGGTGGACTGCGTGGGGATCCATGCGGCCAAGAGCGGCAACCGCTTCGAGGCCCTGGAGCCGATCCGGCAGGGGGTCGCCGAGCGCTTCGCCGGCTTGGAGGCGGACGTCGCCGAGGGGCTTAAAGTTCGTCACGACCACGGCCCCGCCTATCTGTCCGATGACTTTCAGCGGGAGATCGCCTACCTGGGCATGACCAGTTCGCCCAGCTTCGTGCGGGCGCCCGAGGGAAATGGCTACTGTGAGTGGTTCATCCGCATCTTGAAGGAGAATCTCCTGTGGGTGCGCTCTTTCGTCACCGTAGAGGAACTGCGGTGGGCGCTGCTTGAGTTCAAGAACCTGTACAACCATCATTGGATTCTCGAGGGCTACGGCTACCGAACGCCGGCCCAGGCAAGGCAGGAAAAACTCGCTCAAGTTGCGGAGGCCGCATGAGGTCGAATACCCTCACCCGAGTGTCCAATAACCCAGGGGCGGTCCAGCCCCCTTCTCAGGGCAGGCTCTTGCGGGCTCCCGCGCGGGCTCGATGCGCCATCGCTGGGAGGATCAATGAACCAATTAGTTATCCTCCTTTCGTAAGAGGCGGGAGGGCGCGGGGTCATCCGACCCCTCGGCCCTCCCCTGCAACAATCGTCATCACGATGGATGAGCATACGAATCGCCCAACGGTTCCGAGCGGAGATCGACGCTCCCGGAAAACGGGAAATACCAGGCGCATTCTGCCATTCGAAAATCGTCTACTGCACCCGTTGTGAGAAATGCGGGTTAGTTGATCGTTTTCCGTTGTGATTGGCGGATTTGAGGCCAAACGCGTTCGGAGCCACACGACCACAGGATCAGGTTGCACGAATGGAAAGTCATGCGATGCGGGCAGGATGCCCGCCCTACCGGGGGGCGGACTCACCCGCCGATAACATCCGGGTGGGTTTGAGGACACCATACATAATTCCAGAAATAAGTATGGTGTCCCCTTAATTCCCCCCCTTAATTCCCCCCGGGTTTGAACACTGCTCCCTTCTTCCCTTGTTAATGTGTCGCTAGACGGGCGTTGACGGGGGAAGTAGATCGGGCGCAGGGCTGGGTCCGGCGAACAATCCTTGAAAAAACAACGCCGCCATGTTGAAGAATGTTCTTGCGAGTTCCGGGTTAAGGGCCAGGCCAACAACGAGTTGAATCAAACCCCCAGTCAAAATCATCTTCAAATCACGTTTCCCAAGCCGCTCTGAAGCTGACCTAAAATACTCAATTTGAGCGGTAAGAAACTTTTTTTGCTCATCATTTAATTCGAGAACCCGGTCAATCTGTTCTTGAAATGTGGCAAGATTCTCTTCGATATTGCGTTTTTCAGAGTCCGTCAAAGGATCATTTGGTAGAACGTCAGGGCTTTCCCAAAAGCGCCTTCTGGATTGATCATACGCTGATGAAATTTCTATGGCTGCCCAGAGGTCTGGGGTTTCAAGCTCTTTCTTTAGATTCTCGACCCAAATGCGGCACCAGGATAAAACCGACGGAGGTACATCGATCGTCTCGAGGGTTGGTGGAAACCATGAAGAAAGGGGACCTTCATTAACCAGCATTCTCTCACCGCCGGGAGTAAAGCTGACGGTGAAATCGTGCTGGTGAGTCAACGCTATGTTGAAATAAAATTCTGCCTCTTTGTAGACAATCCGGTCTTTCGCAAATCCCATATCCTCCCATTTGAAATCGGAGAGAATCAGGCCAGCTTCATTTATTAACGTAATTACCGAGTTCTTCTGCTCTCTTTTAAGGGTCATCACTCACTCAAAACAGCGTCCAGCCCCAAATCACGCGGCCGATCAGGTCGAAGCCCTGGGCGTCCTCGTCGGTTTTCCAGATCATCGTCGGTTCCGCCGCTTGTCCGGGTTGTCCGACTCGATCAGGAACCCGCCTTCAATATTTGTCGTCCTGACCCGTCTCACAATCGCCCCTTCCGTGTCCCGGTTGAACAGGCGATAGAGGCCCCGTCGCGCACGTTCTTGTCTTCGTAGCTGTTAGGGCGCGCCCCTATCAAGACGGGCCGGGACGGGGACCACCGAGGCGGTGGCACCGTCCGGCCCGTCACACGCCCGCAGAAAACAGGATGTTGAAACTTGGTCAGCGCCCATCCATTGGGTCATTGATTGACAGACAATCCCTAGACTCGGCCTATCCCGTTTTTCGGCATCCGCGTTCGTCGGAAACCCACGTCAACCGACTCAATGGTCCACCAACCCCAATCCCCGGCCGGCCTCGGACTCCGTTCCGGCCGCCGGCGGGACCGCGGTTTCGGCGGACCCAATCGGTCCCGGGCCGGAATCGGCCGTCTCGCCGTTTCCCAGGATGATGACGTGGACCTCTTTGGGGCCGTGCGCCCCCAAGGTCGGGACCATCCCGATGTCCGCGCTCCGGCTGGGACCGGTGATCAGGTCGATGGCCTGAATCCCGTTCGCCCCGGAACCGGGCGCGAAGGCCTCCCCGATCACGCCCGGAAGGTCGTCCAGGCCCTCCACCAGGCGGCCTTCCGGCAAAATGGCCAGATGAACGGCCGGGAGGAGGGAAACCAGACGCGAGCGGCCCGGACTCGCGATCAGCATGAGCGTCCCGGATGCGGCCAGGCCGAGATGGGCTTCGGTGATTCCGAGGTCCGCCGTCTTCAAGGCCTCGAAATCCCGGTTCCGCCCCGGCCCCCAAAACCAGCCCGCCCCGCTTCCCTCCCCCGAGACGGCCCCTTCCAGGATGCGCAACAGCGGCGTGTCCCAGGCCGCGACCGAGGCGACGCCCTTCTCTTGAAGCAAGTCCGACACAATTCGGGAGGCCTCGCGCAGGTCCTTCGCCCGGTGCGCGTTTCCGCTCACCCCCTCGAGCTCGCGGCAGAAACGCTCCGCCATGTCTCCCGGCGGCCGATCGGCGGGCTGGACGCGGAGGCCGCCGACGTGCTCCACGCCGGTCTTCAGGGCGCGGGCGGCCCGCTGAATCATCTCCGGTCCGCGACCGTTCGGTTCCCGACCATTCGGCACCCGGCCGTCTTCCTCTCCCTCCCCTTCTCCCCCTCCCTCTCCCGCGCGCCCATTCGGCGGGGGCGGGGCCGGCGCGCCGTCCCACTGAAGCTCTCTCCACCGGGACTGAAAGGAGCGCTCCGCGAAGGCGGGGAACATGCGCGTTCGCGTCCAGCGGCTCAACGGCCAGGGGAGTTTCGCGATCCCGCCGTCCCGGACGAAGGGAAGCTGGACCTTCGCGGCGGTCCAGCCGGCCGCCCGGTAGAGCCAAGAGCGGCGAAGGACGAACCCGGCCGTCCGGAAGATGGCGCGCTCAAGCCACGGCGTCTCTTTCTTCTCCGTGGCCGAAGCCCTCATCTCCAGGAGCATGCGGGGGATGTCCACCTTGACGGGGCAGGCGTCCAGGCACGCCCCGCAGAGGGTCGAGGCGAACGGCAGGTCGCCCGAGCTCTCGTGCCCCCACAACATGGGAGACAGGATGGCGCCGATGGGGCCCGGGTAGGTGGAATCGTAGGCGTGGCCGCCCACCTTCCGGTAGACCGGACAGGCGTTGAGGCAGGCCCCGCACTTGATGCAGTTGAAGGCCTCCTGGAACGGCCCCGCCAAGTGGGCGGAGCGGCCGCCGTCGAGGATGATCAGGTGGAGCTCCTCCGGGCCCTCGGCCCGGTCCACGTCCCGCCGCATGCCCGTGACCATCGAGACATAGGCGGTCATCTTCTGGCCCGTTCCACAGCGCGCCAGGAGCTTCAGGAGCAGACAGACGTCCTCCACGGTCGGGACGACCTTTTCCAGCCCCATGACGGCGATGTGCACCGGGGGGATGCTCGTCACCATGCGGCCGTTGCCCTCGTTGGTCACGAGGACGACCGTCCCCGTTTCCGCCACGGCGAAGTTGACGCCGCTGATCCCGATCCCCGCTTCCATGAAGACCCCGCGCAGCTTTTTCCGCGCCAGGGCGGTCATGGCCTCGTTCTCGGTCGGGGGAATGGACTCGCCGAACTTCCGGTTGAGCAGGTCGGCGATCTGCTCCGAGGTCTTGTGGATGGCCGGGGCGATGAGGTGGGAGGGCCGCTCGCCCGCCAGTTGAAGAATCCACTCCCCCAGGTCCGTTTCCACCGGGTTCAGCCCGGCCTTCTCCAGGGCCGCGTTGAGGTGAATCTCCTCGGTGGCCATGGACTTGGACTTGATGATGGGCGGCATTCCGCGCCGCTCGGCGATTTGAAGAACGGTCTCGATGACCGCTTGGGCGTCGTCGCAAAAATGGACCCGGCCTCCGACCCGCTCGACGCTTTCTGTCAGGCGGGCCAGGTGGCGGTCGATGTGGTTCAGCGTGGAGGTCCGGATCTCGGACGCGCGCGTCCGGAGGGCGTCGGAGTCTTCCAACGTCGCCAGAGCCCCGGCCCTGCGGGTGTCGAAAGCGTGCGTGGCGCGGCGCAGGGCCTCCTGAAGATTGGCGTCGGCCAGGGCGATTCGGGCACTGCGGCGAAAGCCTTTATGGGGCATGGTCCTCCCCTTCCCGGGGGACGTTCGTCCCGGCTTGCGGAGTTGGAAGAGGCGGAGAAACGGGCGGGGGGGGCGGTGCGCCGTCTTCCGACGGGATGCCGTCCTCCGGCGGGGCCAGGACCTCGGCCAAGTGGAGACAGCGCGGCGGGGGGCCGTCCAAGCCCATCTCGACCCATTTCCCCGCGCCGCCCCGGAGCTGCATGAGACAGCCGCCGTCGGCCGTCACGATGGTATCGGCGCCGCATTCCCGGGCGGCCTGGAGCTTCTCTTTCAGGATAGCCGTGGATACCTCGTCGAGCTTCACGGCGAAGCTGCCCCCGAAACCGCAGCAGCGGTCCGCACCGGGCAGATCGACAACCTCGGCCCCGGTCTCGGCCAGGAGCTTTCGCGGCTCGTCCCGCAGTCCCAGACCTCGCAGGGCGTGACAGGAATCGTGGAGCGCGATCTTGCCGAAACCCTTCCCGGATTGGGGGGCGTCCCCCCCTTCCTCCCCCTTCGTCCCTTCCGGACGGGAGGCCAGGAAAGCGGAGAGCTCGGTCACCCGGTCGCTGAACCGGATCGCCCGGTCGCGCATCCAGGGGTCGCCCTCGAAGAGACTGGGATAGACGGATTTGCACATCCAGCCGCAGGACCCGGAAGGGATCACAACGGGGCCGTCTCCCCCCCCCTCCCCCCCGAACAGATCGAGGTTCCGCTCGGCCAGGCGGCGGGCTTCATCGGGGAACCCGTTGTTGTAGTGAGGGAGGCCGCAGCACGTCTGGCCGGATGGGCAGTCCACCCGGACGCCGAGGCGGCGGATCGCGCGCACGGCGGCCTCGGCCACTTCGGGAAAAAACTGATCCGCCAGGCAGGTCACCAACAAGGAGACGCGCCCGGCCTCTTGCGCCGATTCCCGCGGCATCCGGATCTCCACGCCAAAGATGGGTTCAGTGACAGCGGTCCTCTCTTCCAGAGGCGTCATTCTACCACTTCTATCGAAAGGGTTCGCCGGCGGGAGGGCGGAGCGGCCGGAGGCCCGGCGGGGCCGGCGCCGGTTCGAACGCATTCTTCCTACGGCGTGCTAGGATAAAAGGCTTTTTGTTTTCCACAAGTTGGATATCAGGGGACGCGGGATCGGCCTGACCGATGCGTCGCGTTCGGCGGATATCCGGCTCCCTTCAACGTGCCCGGGCCGGGTTGGCGGCGACTCACAGAGGCGGCCTCGATTGATGAATCCTTCTTTCCTCGCGATCGCGGGCGCCTTGGCCTTCGCGTTGAATAACCTGTTCGCGCGTCTCGGAATGGAGGACTCGAATCCGCAAACCGCCATCACCATCAATGTAACGCTGAACTTTACGGGCCTTTGGATCATCGCGCTGTTCACCTCGTCCATTCGTCCGTTCCTCTCGATGGACCTCTGGCCCTTCGTCCTCGCGGGAATTTTCGCCCCCTTGTTGGCGCGGACCCTTCTTTTTCACGGGTATCAGCGTCTCGGCCTCGCCCGCTCGGATGTGATCGCCGCTTCGATCCCCTTGTTTGCGGTCACCCTGGCCGTCGTGATTCTTGGAGAGCGGCCGACAACGTGGGACATCCTGGGGACGGTCGCGATCGTCCTGGGCGTCGCCCTGTTGAGCTACAAACCCGAGCGGAAGATGACCTGGACCCGCTGGTCGATCCTCTTGCCGTTGGGGGCGGCGCTGTTCTTCGCGCTTCGCGACATCTCGGTCAAGTTCGGTTTGGGCCGGATCCCGGCGCCTGTGATCGGCGCCGCGGTTGCCGCAACAACCGCCGCCGTGGTTTTATATTTTCCCTATCTGCGACCACGGAGCAGAAAGAATTTCATCCTGACCAAAAGGAGCCTGATCCTCTTTTGTTTTGGCGGGGTCTTCGCCACACTCGCCTATGCGAGCTTTTATTTGGCTTTGGGGGCAAGCACGGTGACCAAGGTGACTCCGTTGATCAGCGTGTTCCCCCTGTTTTCCGTGTGTTTCAGCTTCCTGTTCCTTCAGTCGAAGGAACACGTCACGTGGAGGGTGCTCGAGGGAGGCCTCTTTGTCGTCGGGGGTGCCTGTTTGATTTTGTTCAATTGAGACCGGACAGCCGGGTCGGATCGACGGCCGAATCCTTTTCCCGTCGATGACGCACAGCGTCGTAGACACACCGTGTCGTAGACACACCGTGTCGGAGACACCCTCCGGCTCCTTCCGCCGCGAAATTCCGGTCACCAGAGAGGTTTTTCGAGTTGACCTCATCCGTCGCGCTGGCGCTGGGCGCGGGGCTTACGTTCTCTTTGTCCCACTTCATGGTCCGACTCGGTCTGGACACCTCGAACCCGAGAACCGCGGTCACCGTCAACGTAACGGTCAACGCCTTGGGGCTTTGGGCGCTGGCGGAGCTGTTCGCGCCGATCCGGCCGATTTGGTCTCTTTCCGCCTGGCCGTTCGTCGTGGCGGGGCTGTTCGCGCCCAGCCTGGCGAGGATCTTTCTGTACCGGGGCTACCGCCACATGGGCCTGGCCCGGTCATCGGTTCTGGTCGGCGCGACGCCCCTGTTTTCCGTCATCGTGGCGATCTCCTTTCTGGGGGAGCGGCCCTCAGGGCTCGTTCTCCTCGGGACGCTGTTCATCATCATCGGCATCGGGACAATGAGTTACACCCGGACCGGCGGCGGGAGCTGGAGCACCTGGACGATCTTCCTGCCTTTGGCCGCGGCGCTCTGTTTCGCTTTCCGGGACATCTTCACCAAGCTCGGGCTCGGCCTGGTCCCGATCCCCGTCTCGGGCGCGGCGCTGACGGCTTTGACGGCCACGTTGGCGCTTTACGTCTCCTTTTTGTCATCCTCGGGCCGTGAGCGGTTCGTTGTGAACGCAAAGAGCCTTTGGCTCTTTATCGGCTCCGGCGTCCTGCTGGTCGCGGCCTATCTGCTGGTGTTTTTTGCCCTGAATCAGGGCGATGTGAGCCTGGTGTCCCCGCTGGTCAATATTCATCCCCTGTATTCCGTGGGCCTGAGCTATATATTCCTGCAATCCTCCGAGAACGTGACGGGGAAGGTGGTCGGAGGGGGCGTTTTGATCGTGGCGGGCGCGATAGGTGTTCTCCTGGGATAAAGGGTCCGTCGATTCGCCCTCGAAACGAGTTGGATTTTTCGTCGAGGTGGGTTCTAATCCGATTGCGCGCCTCTCTCGGGGCCTCCGGGAAAGCGTTCAGAACCGTTTAGCGCTCCGGACTGTCATATAGGATGAGATGAAGGGTATGCCGTCCTTCAAAAAACCGCCGAACCGCAAAGCCGATCCGGATTGGCCGTTGGTCCAGCGGTTTCAAGGCGGGGACGAAGAAGCGTTTCATGAGTTGTTTGTCCGATTCCAGCGATCGGTGTTCAATCTGGCCGTCCGGGTGCTGGGGAACCGGGAGGATGCCGAGGACGCGTGTCAGGAGGTGTTTATTTCCATCCGCCGGGCGCTGCCGAAGTTTCGTGGCGAATCCCGGCTGTCTACATGGGTCTATCGGGTCGCCGTCAATCACGCGCTCAACCGGCTGAAAACCCTGCGCCGAAGGGGCGAGAACGAGGTGCTCCGTGATGATGGGGTGGAAGAGTCGGCCGACCCCGGTCCGCACATGCCCGGTTCGGGGGAGAGATTACCGGAACACCTCGCTGAAAACCGCCAGCTTCTGCGGATTGTGGAGCGAAAGGTGGAAAAATTGGACCCGGAGCTCCGAGTGATCCTGGTCCTCCGGGACATTCAGGGCATGGCTTACGAGGAGATGAGCCAGGTCTTGGACGTCCCTGAATGGACCATCAAGTCCAGGCTTCACAGAGCCCGGAACGAGTTGAAAAAACAGTTTGCGCCCTATTTGGGCTGAGCGTTTCCCCGGGTCATGCAAGCCGTCGGGCCATGACGCGAAGGGATAAGGATTCCATGAGCGCGTTGAATCAAGAACCATTGGGCGAGCAGTTGTCGGCCTATCTCGAGGGCGACCTCGGCAAGGCCGATCGGGCGAAGGTGGATGAGCTTCTCCGCACGAATGAAAACGCCCGCAAAGAGCTGGAAGCCCTGCGCGAGACGGTGAGTCTGCTTGGGAAGATGGAGGAGCTGGACCCCCCGGTCTCTTTGTGGAGCGCGCTCTCCCGGCGAATCGACGATGAAGCGCCGGCCGGCGCCGCCCAGGGCGGGGACTGGCGGCGATGGGTCCGCCGGTTCTTCCAGCCTGTCGCCGTCACCCTCCCCGTGGGCGCGGCGGTCGCCGCGGCGCTGATCTTCCTCGTTGTCTCCGGGACGCGGGAGCGGCAGGAGAACCGGATCCTCTCGGCGCGGGTCAAAGGCCTCGAGGCCGGCCTTGCCAAGGAAAGCGCTCTTCGCGAGCGTTTGGCCGCGCAAGCGGACGCCGACCGGGTGAAGCGGCTTCAGGCCGCCCTGGACCTTCGAAATCGGGAGTCGGACGCCCTCTCCCTGCTCGTCTCGGAGCAGTTGCACACCCTGGCCGAAACGCGGGCGGCGCTCAAGCGGGTGCGCGAGACCGGCGCCGCCGGGGCGGAGCGCCCGTTATCCCGGGCGAAGGCCGCGCCGCCGCTCCAATCGTCCGCGGCGGTTCAAGCCCCCCCCCTCCCCCCCCTCCCTGTTGCGTTGAACGTCACCTCCTCCCCGGCGTTGGAGGCGGGGGTGTTGGGTGAGATCCTCGCCGCGGAGGGAAAACCCTGGAGCGCCGCCCCCGGGGCCGGGCCGGCGGCCTCCTGGTGGATAAGCGTCGGTCCCGAAGGCCGGGGTCTTTATGTCATCGCCGGTGAAAAACTCCCGTCCCTCATCCGGCGTCTTCAAGTCTTTCGAGGCGTTGTGGTCAAAAGCGCCGCGGAATCCAAAGCCGCGATGAAAGGCCGCGTGCTGATCCGGGTCGAGATCTCGAAGGCTCCCGCTTCCCCGCAATAGGTGTGTGTCCTAAGCAATATTCCGGTCGATCCGGTGTCACACCCATTCTCCCCGGTTAATTTTTGATCGAGATTGTGTAAGCATTTTCTCACCCGTTTTTGAACTATTCAACGCCATCCGTATGACTCAAGTGATAGGGGAGGGGTTTTATCAATGCCCTCGATGGACAGTTCCTTGTCCGAGATTCTGGAGCGGATTGTCACCCAGAGCAGCCGCTTTTTGAACGCCGACAGGGCCGCGATCTACGTCTACGACCCCGGCGATGACACCTTCCGATGCGAGGCGTCCGTCGGGCTCTCGCGGGATTATCTCGACACGATCGCCAAAAAATGGAAGGAAATGCCTCTTAGCCGTCATCTCGATGAGTCGGTGATTTTTTCCACGTCCGCCGCAAGGACGGACCCGAAATTAAAGCCCGCGAGGGCCGCGTTCAAAACCGAAGGCATCCAATCTCCTCGTCGGGTTTCCCCTCTTTTCCGGCGATGGGGCCCAAGGGCGTCTGGTGCTCTATTTCAACGAAGTCCGGGAAGTTTCGGAAGAAGAAAAATCCGCCATCCGGCCGTTCACCGACCTGGCCGGCATCGCCATCGAGAACGGCCGTCTCTACGCCGGAGAGAAAGAGTCCTCCCGGCGGCTGGACAGGCTTCACGATCTGACGCTTCAGGTTTCCTCGAACCTTGATTTGTCCGAGGTCTTGGACGCCGTTGCGAAGGCGACGGTGGAGCTCCTGGGAGGCCTCTACTCGGAAATCTTTCTCCTTGAGAATGAAACCGACTCGCTGCGATGCCGCGCCTTCCACGGGACCATCCCCGGATCCACCGGCGCCCCCCCCATTCTGAAGCGGGGGGTCGGGCTCGGGGGATGGGTCGTCCAGCACGGGGGGGCCGCAATCGTCTCGGATGTCCATAACGACCCCCGCTGGATAGAGTCCGAATGGGCCAAAGCGCAAGACGTGCACTCCTATCTCTGCGTTCCGCTCCCTGTCTCCGGGGAAGTCCGGGGATTTGTCGGATGTTTTGTGCAAAAGCCGGATTACTTCACCGAATCCGACCTCCGCCTCCTCGAATCCCTGGCCGGCCACGCCGCGGTCGCCATGGAAAAGGCCGGGCTCTACCAGACGGCTCAAGAGAATTACCGCGATCTCGTCGCGGTGGACGAATCGTCGCAAACGATCACCTCTTCACTGGACCTGGACAAGGTTCTTTCCTCTATCCTTCAAGGAGGAAAGAGGCTGACGGGCGCCTCATTTGTCGAGGTGTGGCTTCGAGAATCCGAGAGAAACCAGGTGCTCTGCCGCGCCGGGATTAATCCATCAGGCGTGTCTCCCGCCGGAGATGTGATTTCCGAGGACGAGAAGGGCCTCATGCGAGACGTGATCGGAAGCGGGAAGCGGCTCTATCTGCGTGAGGCCGTGAAGGACCCCAAATGGGTGGATCTCGAAATGAACCGGGACGACCCGATCGGCTCCTACCTGGGAATTCCCATGCGCTTCCAGGGACGGGTCATCGGCGCCCTCACCTGCATCACCCCGACGCCTCGGGATTTTTCCGAGGCGACCCTCAACGCCATGTCGAGTCTGGCCGCTCACGCCGCCATCGCCATCGAAAACTCGCGGTTGCTGACGGAGGCCCAGGGGCGGGCGACAACGCTTGAAGTCCTGGACGAGATCTCCAGGGCCATCAACGCCACCCTGGACCTGGACAAGCTGTTTCAAATCACCGCCCAGCAGGTCAAGCGGGTGGTTCCCTGTGACCGGGCCAGCCTGTTCATCCTGGACGCGGACAAGCGGGAAATCTCGCAAATCTCATCCGTAGACGACGTCAAGGAAAGACAGCCCCGGGTGCCGCCCGCGACCCTGAAAGGGACCCGCTTCGAAGAGATCCTGAGAACCCTGGAACCCGTCTACATTCCCGATACACGCGAGGACCCCCATCCCAGAAGCCGGGTCCTGGAGGCGGAGGGCCTCCGGTCCGTCATGAACACACCGATTGTCAACCAAGGAGAGTGCGTCGGGTTTTTGAACGTCGCGGCCGAAGCGGTGGACGCCTTTTCGGAAGAACACATCCAGCTTTTGCGGTGGGTGGCCGATCACCTGGGCGCTGCGATCCGGAATGCGGAGCTTTACGCCAGGGTCCGCGAGACCGGCGAGCGCCTGGACAGGTTCGTCCGCGGCGCCGCAGATGGAATCATGACGGTGGATTTAGACGGGCGAATCACTTCATGGAATCCTGGTGCGAAAGCCATTTACGGCTACTCCGAAGAAGAGATGCTTGGAGAGCACATCACCTGGATCTATCTGGAAGGGGAGAGGGATTTCAAAGCGTTTTGGGAGCGGCTCTTAGCCGGTGGATCGATCCCGCCCTTTGAGGTCGTTCGACGAAGAAAGGACGGGACGCCGGTCAACGTCTCCATTACAGCATCCGCTATCAAAGACCAAAGGGGACGATTTGTCGGAGCCAGCGGGATCCACCGCGACATCACCGAACGGAAACAAGCAGAGCTTGCGCTTGAAAGATTTCGGACGATTCTCGATCAGACAGGTGAAGCATTCTACATCATAGATGGGGAAACCGGCGATTTCGTGGATGTGAACGACACCGCGTGCCGCATGCTGGGATACTCACGCGACGAGCTGCTCGTTCGCGGACCCAAAGATATTGAGGTGGCCCACAAAATTCAAACCCCTGAACAGTGGCGAGCCCATCTTGGGCACCTTAGGGAAACGGGCAAGACACTGATCATGGAAGAAAATGTTCACCGCCGCAAAGACGGAACTTCTCTCCCCGTTGAGGTGTCGGTTTCTCTTCAGACCTTCGAAAGCCGCGATTACGTGGTGGCCGTGGTCCGCGACATCACCGAGCGCAAACGGTCGGAAGAAGCCCTGAACCTCACACAATTTTCCATCGAGCGGGCGGGGGACGCCACTTACTGGATCGCGCCGGACGGCCGATTCCTCTTTGTCAATGAAGCGGCGTGCAACACCCTCGGATATTCCCGAGAGGAATTGCTCTCCATGCGGGTGCCGGATATCGACCCGGGTTCTCCCGGGCATTCCTTCCCGGACAACTGGGAAAGGGTCAAGCGTTCGGGTGCCATGATGTTCGAAACCCTTCACCTGACGAAAGACGGAACAGCCATCCCGGTCGAGATTTCCGCCAACTTCCTGGAATTCGCGGGCAAGGAATACATCTTCAGCTTTCTCCGCGACATCACCGAACGCAAGCAGGCCGACGAGGCGCTTCAAGACCTCAACCGGGAGCTGGGGGAAAAGAACAAGGAGCTGGAAACCATCGTCCACGTCGCGTCCCATGACTTGCGCTCCCCGCTGGTCACCATCCAAGGCTACAGCGAAGAGCTGGCGGAGACTTGCCAGGACCTGCGGTCCACGCTCAACGGGATGGGCGTGGATGAGGCCGTCAAAAAGGAGCTCCTTTCGACGCTCGATGAGAAGATCTCCCATTTCGTTCACTGTATTCAATCCGGCGCGAGTCGGATTGACGTATTGCACAAGGGCCTGTTGCGCGTGTCCAGGCTGGGACAAGCCACCGTCGGCGTGGACCGTCTCGATATGAACGCGATGATGACCGACATCGCGGAATCCCTTAACGACCGAATTCATAAAACAGGCGCGGACTTGCGAATTGAAAGCCTGCCGTCTTGTCGAGGCGATGTCACCCTGATCACACAGGTATTTTCCAACCTTGTGGACAACGCCCTGAAATACCGGGACCCTTCGCGGCCCCCCGTCATCGACATCTCGGCCCGGGAGGAGGAGGAAAACTCCATCTATTGCGTGAAAGACAACGGCATTGGAGTCCGCCCCGACCTCTCGGAGAGGATCTTCGACATTTTTCACCGGCTGAAGAAATCCGATATACAGGGGGAGGGCCTTGGTCTGACAATTGCACGTCAGATCGTTGCCCGGCATAATGGGAAAATCTGGGTCGAATCGGACCCCGGTGAGGGTAGCGCATTCTACATCGTCTTGCCTAGGGGCTGAATGTGAGGGAGGTGCAAGTGAAGACTGACAGTGTGATCCTGATTGTGGAAGATGACCCGGCGCACCGGGATTTGATCGAGCGCAACCTGAGACGCGCCGGAATGGAAAACGAAATCCGGTCTTTCGAGGATGGCGAAGAGGCCTGGCGTTTCTCCTTCGGAACACGGAGGGGATCAATCGCGAGCCGGGGGGCTCATACCAGATGTTATTGGACATCGGCCTTCCCGGGATGAGCGGTATCGAAACCCTCCAGGAAATCAAGAAAAAGGAGGAGCTCAAAAAGCTGCCGGTGACGATGCTGACGACGACCGATGACCCGAAGGAAATCGACCTTTGTTACAAGCTGGGTTGCAACAATTATCTCGTCAAGCCGGTTGAATACCGCAAGCTCGTCGAGATGGTCCAGGCCCTCGCCCGTTTTTTTTCCCTGGTGGAAACGCCCAAAATCAACGGCGAGGCTTAATGATGGGGCGGGACGTCCTCCCGTCCTCGATTTCCTCCCCCCCATCGAAGTCCCCCCCCTTCCTCTCATCTCCGAGGGAAGACCCCGCTAACCATCCCGAGCGGCGGACGCCGTATCGGCGCCCGCCCGGAGCGGCACGAAACCCCTCCGCCCGCTTCTTCTTGTCTACGCCCGATATGTGCCCTATCTTGGAGAAGATGTGGAGCGCAATGAGATCGGTGCGGAAACGAATCCCGTAGAGGTGCAAATTGAGGGAATGGACCGGCGACGAAATTAGGGAGCGGTTCCTGAAGTATTTCGGGCAAAACGGCCACCGAAGGGTGAAGAGCGCCTCGCTCGTGCCCGCCGGGGACCCGACCCTGATGTTCACGAACGCCGGGATGGTCCAGTTCAAGAACGTCTTCACCGGCGAAGAGAAGCGGGACTTCTCCCGCGCGGCGTCTTCGCAGAAATGCATGCGGGTCAGCGGCAAGCACAATGACCTCGAGCAGGTGGGCTACACGGCCCGGCACCACACGTTCTTCGAGATGTTGGGCAACTTCTCCTTCGGCGACTACTTCAAGGAAGACGCCATCCGCTTCGGCTGGGAGTTCCTGGTGGACGTGATGGGCCTGCCGGCCGACCGGATGTGGGTCTCCGTTTTCCATGAAGACGATGAGGCCCGCCGAATCTGGGCGGAGGACGTGGGCGTCCCGGAGGCGCGCATCCTTCTGATGGGCGAGAAGGACAACTTCTGGTCCATGGGGGACACGGGGCCGTGCGGGCCCTGCTCGGAGATGATCTTCCAGCTTCGCCCCCGCGAGAATTCCGACGCCCCGCCGACGGAGGCGGAGCTGGACGGCGACGGCTTCCTGGAAATCTGGAACCACGTCTTCATGCAGTTCGATCAGGCGGCGGACGGCACGCGCGCGCCCCTGCCGAAGCCCAGCATCGACACCGGAATAGGCCTGGAGCGCCTGGCCTCCGTCGTTCAGGGAAAAACCAGCAACTTCCACACAGACCTGCTCTTTCCCATCATCCGGTTCACGGAGGAGCGGACCGATGTCCGGTATGACCTGGACGGGGACTTCTATTCCCGGACCAACATGGGCTTCCGGGTCATCGCCGACCACGCCCGGGCCGTCGCGTTTCTGATCGGCGACGGCGTCATGCCTTCCAACGAAGGGCGGGGTTACGTCCTCCGCCGCGTCCTGCGCCGGGGCGCGCGGCACGGCCGGATGCTGGGGATCGAAAGGCCATTCCTGTACGAAGCGGTGGGATCGGTCGCGGAGATCATGAAAGACGCCTACCCGGAGCAGGGCGAGAGCCTGACGTACATCTCCCGGGTGACCCTGGCGGAGGAGGAGCGGTTCGCCCACACCTTGAGCCAGGGCCTGCCCATCCTGGCCGACCTGATCGCCGGGGCCAAGGAGAAAGGCGGCGGCGTGATCGACGGCGAGGCGGTCTTTCGGCTCTACGACACCCACGGGTTTCCCGTGGACCTGGTGGACGACGCCGCGAACGAGGAGGGGCTGCGGATCGACCGGCCGGCGTTCGAGGCGGCGATGGATGGACAGCGCAATCGCGCCCGGGCGTCCTGGAAGGGGTTTGCGGAGACCGCCGCCGCGCCGGCCCATCTGGCGCTGGCGGGTGAGTTCCCGGCCTCGGAGTTCGTCGGCTACGGCCGGCTCACCGAGAGCGGAAAGATTCTCGCCGTCTTAAAGGACGGCGATCGCGCCGAAGCCGCGGAGGAGGAAGATCGCGTCGAGGTCCTCCTGGACCGGACGCCCTTTTATGCGGAATCCGGCGGACAGATCGGAGACCGCGGCCTCCTGGAGAGCGAGGGCCTGCGTTTCGACGTCGGGGACTGCCGGGCCCCCGTCCCCGGGCAACGCCTGCTCTCCGGCGTTGTCCGGCGCGGAACCCTGCGCGTCGGGGATGAGGTCGAGGCCCGGGTCGACCCCCGGCGGCGGTGCGACACCCAGCTCAACCACACCGCCACCCACCTCCTGCACGCCGCGTTGCGCGAGATTCTGGGGGACCACGTGAAGCAGGCCGGTTCGCTCGTCGCCCCCGACAGGCTCCGGTTCGACTACACCCACTTCTCGGCCCTGACGCCGAGAGAGCGCGAGCGCGTCGAGGAGATCGTCAACGCCCACATCCGGGCCAACGCCCCGGTCCGGTGGGATGAGATGCCCATCGAGGACGCCATCGCGCAAGGGGCGATGGCGCTGTTCGGCGAGAAATACGGGGACGTCGTCCGGCTGGTGTCCGTGGAGTCCATCAGCAAGGAGCTTTGCGGGGGAACGCACGCCTCGGCCTCCGGGGAGATCGGCCTGTTCAAGATTGTGCACGAAGGCAGCGTGGCCGCGGGCGTCCGACGGATCGAGGCCGTCACGGGGCCCGGGGCCCTCGCCCTTGTCCGGAATGAAGAAAACGAGCTGGCCCGTGTGGGCGAGATCCTCAAGGCCCCTCCGCTTCAGGCGGCCGAGAAGGTCGGGCGGCTCCTGGAGGAACAGAAGAAGCTGGAAAGAGAGCTTCAAACGCTCCGGCGGCGGATGGCGCGCGAGGAGACCCGGGACCTGCTGTCGAAGGCCCGGGACATCGGCGGCGCCCGCGCGGTCATCGCCCAGGTGAGTGAACCCGACCCCAAGGCCCTGCGGGAGCTGGTGGACACGTTCAAAGGGAAGCTCAAATCGGGAATCGTCGTTCTGGCCGCCGACGCCGATGGCAAAGCCGCCCTGGCCGCGGGGGTGACAAAGGATCTGACGGACCGCTTCCACGCCGGAGAAATCATCAAGGAGGCGGCGCTTGTCGTCGGAGGGAAAGGCGGGGGCCGGCCAGACATGGCCCAGGCGGGCGGCAAAGACGTCGCCAAGCTCGACGCCGCGCTGAAGAAGGCCGTCGAGGTCATCGAGCGCACGGCGGGGAATCGAGGGTGAACCCTCCCCTCCGGCGAAATGGACGCCGGCCCCGAACTCCGCAAGCGGCCAGATCGGGTCCGGGCGAAGGGATGTTGGCCATGTCGCGAAATCCTCCAGCAAGCAGGCGATGAAGCGGGCCGTTCCGGGTCGGAGGGGCGCGAGATCCGGAAAGAGATCGACCGGCTCTCGCGTCTGGCCGGGGAAGGGGCGGCGGCTTTTGCAGAGCGGGAGGACGAGGTGTCGCGAAAGCGGCTCCGGTGGTGGGAGGCCAACCGGGAGAGGCTGGCCGATCAGGATGTGGCTCGGCTCCCGATCCTGGACCGGGCCTACCGGATCTTTTACATCGAGTACCTGGGCCTGGACCCCCAAGAGGTCCCCATCGTCGAGCGCTCGGACCGCAAGCTGGTCATCCGGTCCTACAACTTTTCCCCGGTCCACCACGCGTGCGCCGACCTGGGGCTGGACACCCGGTATGTCTGCAAGACCATCTACGAGCGGCCGGTGAACGATCTCCTCCGAAAGATCCACCCGGGCCTGCGGTTCCGGCGTAACTACCGGGCCATTCGGCCGCACGCCCCGTATTGCGAAGAGATCATCGAGCTGGTTTGAGCGCGGGGGCCTTCCTGAAGGGAGTTTTCATCCGTGGACGTAATCGACAAGCCCCTCGCCGTCGAGATCGAGATTGAGCGGGAGAAGGCCGCGGCGCTCGGCCGAACGGGAAGGAAGCTGCGCGCCTCTGTCGAGCGGCTTCGGGCGTTGGAGTCCGCGTGGACGGGGGCCCGGGAAACGCTTCTTCAATCCGGGGATTACGGCCGCGCGGTGAAGCGGGCGCACCGCTGCCGGTATAACCTGATTGTTCAGCGGGAAGCCGTCGGGCTCAAAACCCATGACGACGTAGACCGTCTGTTCCCGATTCCCTGCCTGTGAAGACCTGATCATCCAAGGAAAATGAATTGAGGCTTTACGGTTGGATCGGCCTCGCCATCCTCGCTTCGGCCGAGGCCTTTCTGTTCGCGGGCGATCCCGTGATCGCCGCCAACATGACACCCGTGGCTTGGACGGGATACATCCTTCTGGCCGACGCCGTTGTCTTCCGGCTCAAAGGGATCTCCTGGCTGACGACGCGCAGAAGCGAATTCTGTCTTCTGATTCCCATCTCGGTCATCTCGTGGCTCATTTACGAGCTGTACAATCACGGGATGCAGGGCTGGCACTACATCGGCCTGCCGGAGAATCTCTGGGTGCGGGGATTCGGTTACTTCTGGGCGTTCGGCACGATTTTCCCCGGCCTCTTCGTGACGGCGGACCTGTTGCTGGCGTTTCGGTGGTTCCGGCGCTACCGGGGAAAGGCGCGGCCCTGGTCGCCGGCGGCCCTGCGCGCCCTCTTCACGCTTGGTTTCATCTGTCTGGCGGTTCCGTTGGTTTACCCGTCCGGGTATCTCTGGCCGCTCGTTTGGATGGGGACGGTCTTCTTCCTCGGGCCGATCAATCTGGTCTACGCGCCGGACAGCCTGTTCCGGGATTTCGCCGAGGGCGATTACGAGCGCATGGCGGCGCTTTTCGTAGGCGGACTGATCTGCGGGTTCCTGTGGGAGTTCTGGAACTTCTGGGCGACGGCCAAATGGTATTACACCGTCCCGATCCTCTCCGACGTGAAGGTCTTCGAGATGCCGATCGTCGGTTTCCTCGGCTTCCCCCCCTTCGCCCTGGAATGTTTCGCGATGTATCAGACGGCTCGTATTCTGTTGAGATTCTAGACCGAATTCATTTTGGTTATTGTCTTTTTCCAGGGATTTCGTGATAATCAAGCGATTGAGCCGCCCCTGATGTACGGCGAAGCACACAAACCCATAGAAGGCAATCACGGTGATTCAGACGCGAGGAATTAAGAACTTTAAGAGCTTGCGTCAGATACCAAAGTCCGATGATCAAACGTTGGAGTTCGACAGGTTGAATGTCCTGGTCGGACCCAATGGCAGCGGTAAATCCGCCGTTCTACAGGCAATTGATTTTCTAAGAGCATTCTTCATGAGCTCCGTTGAGGTTTATTTACAGGAGCGCGGTTGGAACTCTAGAGACCTTCCAAATTTACGGGAGAGGAACAAGGTCATTCGCTGGACTATCGTTGCGGCGCTTTCGCCTGACGAGAATGGCAATGCCGCGGGACAATATATTTACCATGTGACTCTTTCATCGAAAAGATATCTTTCAATTGGTAGTGAGTTCTTGGGTTATTTAGCCGAAGGGACGGACACGCATGAAGTTCTTCTCAATCGAAAGGGGCGTCGAATTTTACTCGAAAATCGCCATTCAAAAGAAAAAGAACTCTTGCCGGGTCTGAGTCTTCCATCCAGCGCCATCAGTCGTCTAGACCCAAGTGATTGAAAAAATCGTGAGGCCTATCCGGAACTCTTGAGGTTTAAGGAGTGGGTCGAGAATTTTCGTTCCTTCCAGTTCTGGGACCCGAAAATCCTTCGTAACCCGGATCGAGGACGTCACACGATGTTAGGGCCTTCCGGCGAACACTTGGCTCCAATTCTTAATGCATTGCGCCGCAAAAACCCAAAAGGTTTTAACCGCCTACTTAGACGGATTAAGAAGCTCTTTCCAACCGTGTCTTCGATCAGCATAGAGGGAGGTGGAGATCGGGGTTCGCAATCCATCCGTATTCATGAACAAAATGGTCGAGATGTGTCCTTTAATAGCCGGCAAGTGAGTGACGGTGTTCTTCGGTTGCTTGCTGTCACATCGTTGCTTTATGTCGAGCGTTTGCCCAGTGTGATTACTTTTGAAGAACCCGAAAATGGTGTACATCCTCAACTGATTCGAGAAGTCGTGCAGATTCTCCGTGAGCTGACGCAACGGAAGCCACCAAACGATTGTCAGGTGTTTTTCACAACTCACAGCCCTTACGTTCTTGATGAATTTTATGATCATCCGGAGCAGGTATTTCTTGTGGAACGTGGAAGGCCCCAAGAAGGTACAAACATAACGCGTCTTTCGGAGAAAAAAGATTTATCAATCGTTCGAGATACATTCGAACACTCATTGGGAGAAGCCTGGGTCTCGGGTCTCTTGGGCGCCACGGCAAGGGGGAAGTGAGGAGCACCCGTGTTGGCATTATCGCCGAAGGACCTATCGACCAAGAGCTCATCGGGCCAATTTTGAGTGGAATCGCCCGGGACAGAAACAATATTACCTGGCCAATCGACCCGGAGGATCGGGCGGATTTTTTACATATGCCCATTCGCGGTCATGGCGGTGTACAAAAAGCACTTGAGAGATTTGTTCGAGTGTTACGAGGATCATCGGAGTTCCCATATTCATTCGTGGTTATTCTTCTTGATCAACGAACGGCGAAAGTCCAAACGAGAGTTAAAAAGTTGATCAGAGGTGATGATCGATTTGTCCTCGGGATCTGCAAAAAGGAGATAGAAGCCTGGTGGCTCGGAGATCGTACGAATACTTTGGGTTGGCTTGGTTTCCCTGAGGCCCCTTCCGAGAGCGCTTATGCTCGGAGGAAGTATAGTGCGGAACGAGATGAACAACCTAAGAAGACACTCGACGAACTTACGAAACTCTCCGATGAGTGCGACCGGTCTTATGGTGAGGGCAACCAAGATTTGGCGCGGGAATTTGCGGAAATCTGGGACGAACGAATACACCTCCAGGAAATCAAATCCCAATGCCCGGAGAAATTTCCCCGATTTCTAAAAGACATCGAAACCGCCTTCCGTATGGTTCTTCGAGGGAGCGGACATCTGCTTTAACCGTAATTCAGCTATTTTTCTCGATTAAGAATAGGCGTCGGAAACTGTTCACTTTTTCGGAATTGTGATCTGCGAGACAAAGACGGCCCCTGTGGGGACCGTTTTCAAAGCATCCCCCCGATGATTTCAACCCCTCAAATGGCAGGCGAGCATCCGGCCGTCGGGGAGGGTGCGCAGCTCGGGGAGCTCCGTCTTGCAGCGATCCTCGGCGATGGGGCAGCGAGTGTGGAAGACGCAGCCGGACGGGGGATTGATGGGGCTGGGGATGTCTCCCTTCAGGACGATCCGCTTCCGCTTCCGCCTCGGGTCCGGGACGGGCGCCGCCGACAGGAGGGCTTCCGTGTAGGGGTGCAGCGGATCGCCGTAGAGCGCCTCGTTGTCGGCAATCTCGACGATCTTCCCCAGGTACATCACCGCGATGCGGTGGCTGATGTGCCGAACGACGCTCAGGTCGTGGGCGATGATGAGGTAACTGAGACCGAATTCTTTCTGAAGGTCTTCGAGAAGGTTGATCACCTGCGCCTGGACCGACACGTCGAGCGCCGAGACCGGCTCATCGCCGATGATGAACTCCGGGTTGAGCGCCAGGGCGCGGGCGACGCCGATCCGCTGCCGCTGGCCCCCGCTGAACTCGTGGGGGTAGCGGCGCATCTGGTCCGCCGAAAGCCCGACCCGCATGAGCAGAGCCTCCACCCGGTGCGCCCGCTCCTCACCGGAGGCGATCTTGTGGATCGCGAACGGCTCGCCCACGATGCTTCCAACCGTCATCCGGGGGTTCAGGGAGGCGTAGGGGTCCTGAAAGATGATCTGCATCCGGCGGCGGAGGGCGCGGAGCTCTTTCTTGCCCAGGGTGAGCACGTCTTGGCCGTCGAATCGGACCCGGCCCCCGGACGGCTCGATGAGACGCAGGATGGCGCGTCCCGTGGTGGACTTGCCCGAGCCGCTCTCTCCGACGAGGCCCAGGGTCTCCCCCTTCCGGAGGGTGAAGCTCACCCCGTCCACCGCTTTGACGTGGGCCGTGGTCTTCCCGAAAATTCCGCCCCGGACGGGGAAGTACTTCTTCAGATTCTCGACTTCAAGCAGCAACTCGTTTTTGGGGGCGTCGCTCGGCATCGGGGGTGAACCTCTCAGGGACTCTTCCGGGGGATTGGGTCCGCCGGGTCTTCCAGCCAGCAGCGCGCCTGATGGCCGTCGCAAATCGGGAAGAGGGTCGGCTCCTTCTCATGGCAGAGATCGGCGACGTGCGGACACCTCGGGCCGAACTTGCATCCGACGGGGACGCGATACAGGCTGGGAACAACCCCGGGGATCTCCTTCAGCCGGTCCCCCCGTCCCGAATCGATGCGGGGGATGGATTCCAAAAGGCCCTGCGTGTAGGGATGCTTGGGCGCCGCGAAAATCTGCTCCGCGCTCCCCTCCTCGACGATCACCCCGGCGTACATCACCGCGACCCGATCAGCCACTTCGGCCACGACGCCCAAATCATGGGTGATCATGATGATGGCCGTCCCGAAATCCTCCTGGAGCCGGTTCATCAACTCCAGGATCTGGGCCTGGATGGTGACGTCCAGGGCGGTGGTCGGCTCGTCGGCGATGAGAATCTTCGGGTTGCACGACAGCGCCATGGCGATCATGGCCCGCTGGCGCATGCCGCCCGAGAGCTGGTGGGGGTACTCGCCCGCGCGCTGCGCCGGATCGGGGATCCCCACCTTGTCCAACATCTTGACCGCCTGGTCCCAGGCCGCGCGCTTGCCCAACCCCTGGTGGAGGGCGATCGCCTCGACGATCTGATACCCCACGGTGAAGACCGGGTTCAAGGAGGTCATGGGCTCCTGGAAGATCATCGAGATCTCGTTGCCCCGGACACCGCGGATCTCCTTCTCCGGAAGGGTGAGGAGGTCCCTTCCGCGGAAACGGATCTCCCCCGCGACGATCTTTCCGGGCGGATCGGGGATGAGCCGGAGGATGGAAAGCGCCGTGACCGTCTTGCCGCAGCCGGACTCTCCGACGACGCAGAGCGTTTCCCCTTCGTCGAGGACCAGGCTCAGGCCGTCGACCGCCTTGGCCACGCCGTCAGGCGTGAAAAAATGGGTCTTGAGTCCACTGATTTGCAGAAGGTGGCGGTTGCCGTTCTCAGCCGACAAGGATGGGACCCCCCCGATTTGCCGTTCTTCCGGCCGGTCCGCTCACCCCAAAGGCGCGGCGGCACGCGCAATGGCCAAACAGTTGAGATCGTAGCACCTGGCCCCGAACCCCGCAAGATTGACGGATTTTCACGGAAAAGCCGGGGCCGAATCCCCCCGGTCCGCTCACCCCATTCGCGCGGCGAGAGACTCGATCCGGTCTCCGGCCGGAAGAGAAGGTTGCGCGCCCCGGACCGTGCAGGCAAGCGCCCCGGCCGCGCAAGCGAACCGGACCGCGTCGGACAGAGACCATCCTTCGGCCAAACGGGCGGCCAGGGCCCCGCAGAAGGCGTCGCCCGCACCCGTTGTGTCGGCGGCGTCGACACCGGGCGGACGGAGATGGCCGCCGCCCTCCGGCCCGGAGAACACGGCCCCCTCTTCCCCCAACGTCGTCACGACGCTTCCCGCGCCCGCGTCCCGCAGGGCGGCGCAGGCGGCCCCGGCGGCCTCGACCGAAGGGATCGCAACCCCCGTAAGCGCCTCGGCTTCGCTCCGGTTGGGGATGATCACGTCCGTCCGGGCAAGCAGGCCCTTGGGAAGCTTCTCGGGAGCGGGGGCGGGGTTCAACAGCGTCCGGACGCCCGCGCGCGCGGCGATCCGGAAAGCGGCCTCGACGGTTTCCAGCGGAACTTCGAGCTGGGCCAGGACGACGCGCGCGCCCCGGATCGCATCCTTCGCCTTTTCGATGTCCGCGGGCGAGAGGTGTGCGTTCGCTCCGGGGGCGACCGTGATGAGGTTCTCGCCGTCCGGGCCGACCACAATCAGCGCAACGCCCGTCGGCGAATCTTTCGCACGCCCCAGCATCGACACATCCAGACCTTCGGCTTCGAGGTAGTCGGCGTACTTGTCCCCCCGACCGTCCGACCCAAGCATTCCCACAAACGCCACGCCCAACCCGCCGCCGGCCCGGTGCGCGGCGATGGCCTGGTTGGCCCCTTTACCGCCGAAGAATTCCCGCAGGCCGCCCCCCAGAACGGTTTCACCCGGCCGCGGCAATCGGGCGGCGCGGACGACCAGGTCTTCGTTGGCGCTCCCGACGATAACGATTTCCGGAGACCGGTTGATGCGTAGGGAATGCATTCGCTGATCCCGATGAGCGTCTTCAGCCCCCGATCCGGGAGAGGAAGAATTCGATAAACCTCTCCGCGTCCACGGCGGTGCAGACGCGGACCCGGCCGCGGGGGCGTCCGGACCTGCCGGGTGCGGCCTCCAGCGTTTTCCCCCGGTCTTCGGCGTCCCCGGTGACCACCTGAAGCTCAAGCTCTTCCATTTGGACAAAGGACGGGTCCAGCGCGACCCCCAGGGCCAAAGGGTCGTGAAGGTAACAACCGTCGAGACCCCGGGACGCCCGATGGAGCTCCAGGTATCCGCGGGTGCAATCGTGGATGAGACGGGTGCGGGGATCGCCCCCCCCCAGGCGGTCCAGGTGGCGGCTTGTCAAAACGACCTGGTGCGTCACGTCCAGGGGAACGAGCACCAGCGGAATGCCTTCGGCGAGCAGGACCTCCAGCGCCTCCGGATCCGACCAGATATTGAACTCGGCGTGGGGCGTGACGTTTCCCGGAACCCGAACGGCGCCGCCCATGACGATGATTTCCCGCAGCTTCCGCATCCCCTCCGGGTCCGAACGGACGGCGGCCGCGACATTCGTCAGGGGCCCGGTGGCCACCAGCGTGACTTCGCCCGGGCGCCGGCGCGCCCAATGTACGATGGCCTCGGGCGCCGGCGGAGGGACCGCGGCGGCGGAAGGATCGGGGTAACGGCGGGGATCCAGGTTGCCCAGCCCATCCTCTCCGTGGACGTGAAGGGCGCGCTCCCGCTCGATCCCGCTGAGGGGTCCGGCGGCGCCCTGATGGACCGGAGGCGCGTCCTTCGGACACGCGATCGCCAGGACCCGCAGGGCGTTTCGGGTGCAAATGTGGACAGGAGCATTTCCGGCCACGGTGGTCACGGCCGCCGCCCGTACGTCGGCGCCGGCGAAGGCCAGGATCAACGCCAGGGCGTCGTCTACGCCGGGGTCGCAATCGATGAGAAGGTGGCGCGGGGGCATGGCCCGACCTCAGAAGGCGGGCAGGCGGGCGGTTGCGGGTGGATCTCCCGCCGGGGAGGGAGCGGCTACTTTTCGTTGATGCAGAGGACGCTTTTCCAGTACCCGAAGAGGTTGACCCGCTCCACGCTTTGAATCCTGAGGTCGTTCTCTTCCATCAAGGTCCAAAGGTCCAGGTTGGAGTTCCAGCCCATCTTGTTCCACAGGCCGTTGGACAGCTCTTCCAGACGGGCCAAAAGCGGATTTTGGCTCTTGAAGTGATTGAGGAAGACAATCCGGCCCCCGGGTCGGCAGACGCGCTTGATCTCCTGAACGCACTGGTTGGGATCCGGCACCACGCTGGCCACATAGGCGGCTGAGACGCAATCGAAGCTGTCGTCGGGGAAACTCATGGCGCTCGCGTCCTCCGCCACGATGCCCACGTTGCTCAATCCGAATTTTTGGATCTTCTTGGCGGCCTGGGCCAGCATCTTCTCGGAAATATCCATGGCGGCCACTTGGCACCAACTCGGAAAGAGGGGCAATGATAGCCCCGTACCCGCGCCCACGTCCAAGACCCGCTCATCCGGACGAATGGCGAGAAGCTCGATGGCGACTTCCCGCCCTTCAGAGAATATGTTCTTGAACAGCAGGTCGTAGAAACACGAATACCGGGAATAGATTTTGACGATGCCTTCGGTATTGATGGCTGGAACCTCCCGATAGAGGCCCTCGAGTTCCGGAATTGAGGACACGGAATGTTATGATGATCGGAGCCTCCCTTGCGGAGGCCCTCGGGTTTCGCTGGGAAAAGCAACGACGCTTGAACCTCGGCCCGCACTCGAATTTAAAGAGTTTGCCAAGCTCAGTCAAGGACATCTTCACACGGGAAATCACGGATGCGCACTTTTTCGAGTTGGGATTTTCCCGTGGTCGCAGCGCCCCTCGGCCGACGGGCGCGCGGCGGAGACGGGCCGCGAACCCTATTTCCCGCCGGGGAGCTCGGTGAAAACGGTCCTCGGCTTCTCACCCGGACCCAAACAGATCGCCGGAGAAACAGACGGTTGAGCCTTCGGCGGAAAAGCGTTGGGCCGACACGAACCAAGAAGGTGTTTGGCCTCGATGGGGTCCGAACGGCTTTCCTGGCCATGGGGCTCATTTTTCTTTCCTCCTGCGCCGCGAAACCGGTCCTCAAACAGGAAGCCTGGATTGACATCCCCGGGACGGCCCCGGACCCCGGCCGGGCGATCTCCCTCCTGGTGGAAACCCTGTGGCGCGAACAGAAGAAGTTCAAGCCGGGAAAATTTCGCCGGATCCTCCCCCCCTTGGGTCGGCTGGCCGTGGGGGCGGTCTTAAACCCTCAGAGCCAAAGAACCCTGCTCTCTCAGCGGCTGGAGAACCTCCTGGTCCGAAGACTGGTCCAGGTGAGCCGTTTACCGGTCCTTCCCAGGAACATGATGGTCAAATGGGAACAGGACTTGGCCTTGGAGAAGACACCCGGCGATCTTGGATTCCGGTCCTACACCCACCAGACCAGTCACCGTGCGGCGACCCTGGGGGCCGCGGACACGGTTCTCGATAGCCGTTACCGAACCACCCGGAAGAAGGTGATCCTGAGCGCCGAGCTGAAGCGCCTGGTTCCGGCCCTTCCGGGCGGCATCCTGATCATTGCGCGCGCAAGGGTCTCGATGCCCCTGAGCGCTCTGTCTCTCTTGGAAATCATCGCCCGAATCCCCGCTCGCAAGCGGAGCCTCCTCCCCAAGGCGCCCCAGGATTGGACCTGGAACCCCTTGAGTGTCTGGTACGAGGTCATCCAGGCCGGAGGTCGGCGGCGCAAGGGGCTGGATGGAACGGTCCTGACCACGGCGGATTCCTACCTGGTCAGCTTTCTCACCGTCCAACCGATTTACATCCTGGTCTTGCGGCTGGACAGCGGGGGCGAGGCGCACGTGATCTTCCCGAAGAGGGGCGCGGACCTCAGCGAGCGGACGGTGGCGGGCCGGCGGTACGCGATCCCCAACCGGCTTTCCTCCTCCACCTCATGGGCGTCCGCCCATGTCTTGTTTTCGGACGAACCTTTCCGATACCGGCGGGACATCCTGCCCGGGATCCGGGATCTGCTGGCCCAAGTCCGGGGGGGCGCGGCGAGAGGCCCATTGAGCGCGGGGATGAATCTTCCCGGAGGAATTTTCCAGAAACGTCTTTGGTTCACCCAACTCAAATGAACCCCTGAAACCCCGGCGGAGGTTCGCGCGGGACCGGCAGTCCGTTGATTCGCGCGGGTGGATCACCGGCACCTGAAGGCGGCGCCGCGGACGCCGCGTTTTCCCGGATTTACCCAGCCCCCCATCATTTTTTCTTATGCGTCCAAGGCGATGGCCGATGAAATGGATAGAACCGGCGGCCGGAGAACTGGCACGGTTTGTGCATTTTTGCTCGTGCGAGTCGGGAGAAATCGGCCGGCGGATTCGCCACGGAAGGCCTCCGGCCGGTTTCAAATCCGGATACGCCGTTCTCTCTGGGGAGATTTCTCATGTTCTTCCTGCTCGCGGTCGCCGTCGCCCTTCTCCTTTCCGTTTGGCTTCTGGTCCGTATGGACATACGGGAATCGAACACCACGAAAGGGCGGAATTCCCATTCTCGGGATTAAGAGACGTCATTCATAGAAGCCGGCTCCACCCACGCCTGGATTGAGTTCAGCCTTTCCCCCCTCTCCGTGTGCTATAAGTATCCCATCCTCAAGGGTGAAATGGATCCAGCGAAATCCGCTGATCAAACGGTTCATCGCGTCTCAGGTTCGGCTTGGCGGTTCGCGATCCCGACCGGTCTTCATCCACCCTTTAACGCCCACCTCCCGAATGAGGAGGAGGTTCCATGCCCCTGGGCTGGCCCATTCGGCTCATCCGGTTGGCCACGGAGATCAAGACCAACCCAAAAACGACCCCCCAGGCGCTCAGCCGGAATTTGGGGATTTCCCGCTCTCAGTTCTATAAGGACAAAGAGGCGCTGAAACGCCTCGGGTTCGATTTTCGCTTCTCGCGCGCGGACCATGGCTTCCGGATCACAACCGACCCGTTCCTCCCCACCCAAGACCTGACGTTTCCCGAACGGATGGCGCTGGTTCTCGCCGTTCGGCAATTTTTGACCTTTGGGGATTACACCCTGGGCGTGGACGCGCTCTCGGCCGTGAGGAAACTCATCGGCCAATCGCCGGACGTGGAGCGCGATTTTCTCAGGCAATCCCTGGAGGACGCGGTCCTCCGGCAGGGGTTTGGATGCAAGCCCGAAGTCCTCGAAGCCCTGCAAACGGCGACCGCCGAGCATCGTCGCGTCATCCTGAAACACCGTTCGATCCGGGAGGGGCGCGTCAAGACCTGTACGGTGGATCCTTGCGCCCTCCTGTTCCGCCGCAGGGCCTTTTACCTGGATGGATACGCCCTGGAAGCGCGGGAATTCCGAATGTTCCGCGCCGGGCGGATCGAAGAGGTGAAGATCCTGCCGATTCACGTCCCCGTCCGCGAAGACTACTCGCTCTCCGGCCGCCACGGCGGCGCCTTCAGCGTTTTCCCCGGCGAAAAATCGTCGCGGGTTCGCGTGAAATTCGACCCTTCCATCGCGCCTTTCATCCGCGAATCCCTGTGGCATTCATCCCAATCGCTCACCGACCAGCCGGACGGGGGATTGATCCTGGAGGTGGACGTCGCCGAGCCGAGGGAGGTGGGGTGGTGGGTCTTCCAATGGGGCGCGGGCGCGGAAATCCTGTCCCCCGGGGCCCTGCGCGGCGAAATCGCCCGGGAAGCCGCGCGCCTTCATCGCCGTTACGCGGAGAGCAACGCGACGCCGGACCGGCCCTCGCTGGCCGCAGAGGAAAAAAGACCCTATCGGCGAAAAAAAGATTCGGGAGGCGGGAAACAGCGGACACCGCGTTGAGCGCAAACCGGCGGCGGGGTCAACTCCCTTTAGGACGGTTCATCCTGGAAGCCCGATTGGATGATGGTGCGGATCTCGTCGTCGTTCAATTCACGGAGTTGGACGAAAGACAAAAAGAGCGAATCCGCCGGGTCCGCCGCCGACCGGCGGGTGAGGTGGAATCCCGTCTTCGCGAAGTGGTAACGGATGTCCCCATCGATGCCGGAAGCGTCATCGGTGAAAATCCGGCTCAAACGCTCCGCAGCCTCCTTGCTCTCGCGTCCGGGAACACGAGGGTCCAGCATCATCGACGCTCTCCCCAGCAAAAAGAATCAATCCTCCCGACATCCTCAGTGTGGAGATCACTTTGAAGGGTGTCAACCGGAGGAGGAGGCGGGCGGTTCAATGTCTGGAGCCATTTTCCCCGAATTGCGCCAATGAGCGCACCCCGCCCGGCGGTTCATCGTTCGCCCCTTCGCGCCGCAACCGACGGATGACTGACCCAACGACAAAGAACGAGACGCGGCTTCTCGTCGACAGCCGATGGGCCCTTTGCTAGCCTCGGACCCAAGCAATGACAGTGGGACCATCCTTTATGGACACGGAAGACAGGACGCGCCGTGAATCCGCTTCTTTCCCTAAGGCGGTGGATGGGGGGAGGGGGGGAAGTTCTCTTTGCGGGATGGACTGAGCGGCCCCTAAGGGCGCCGCCCGGATGCTCTCAGGGACCAGAGACCTCAAATGGAAATTGACCCCAGCGATCATACAGGCCGCCAAAACTATCAGCTCTTGAGCGGAATGGTGGTCCCTCGGCCCATCGCCTTCGTAACCTCCCTCAGCGCGGACGGCCTGCTGAACGCGGCCCCCTTCGCCTATTTCAACGCCATTGCCAACAAACCGCCGCTGGTGTATTCTCTCCTACCTATCAGGGTGCGGAGAGGCCGGGCTACTCCGGAGAGAAGATAAAGAAGGACACGCTGCGCAACATCGAGGAAACGGGCGAGTTCGTGGTCAACATCGCCACCGAGGATATCGCCGAGGCGATCAACATCTGCGCTGGCTCGTATGGCCCCGAAATCAACGAGCTGGAAGAGGCCGGGTTGACGACCCTCCCCAGCCGCGTGGTGAAGCCCCCCCGCGTCGCCGAAAGCCCGGGCGCTTTGGAGTGCCGACTCCAACGGTTCGTCGAGCTGGGCAGCCATAATCTGGTCATCGGACAAGTGGTCATGTTCCACCTCCGGGAGGACCTCTTTCTGGACGGGACGGTCGATGTCAAACGGCTCCGTCCCATCGCCCGCCTCTCGAAGAACAACTGCACCCGGTGCGGGGACATCTTCGAGATGCTCCGGCCCAAGTGGCGCCTTTGGACAGGGTCCCCGGAGGAGGAAGAAATCCCGCCGTAGAAGAGGTCATCGCAGCTCCTGGATGAAGTTTCGATGCTGTCCCGGAAAAGGAGAATTCAATGATGTCCGCAAAACTGGTCTTTCGGATGGTTCTGGCCGCACTGGCCATTCTCAGCTTACTCCCCGGGGCGCCGAGCAAGGCCGTCGCCCTCGACTCCGCGACCTACGCGACCGGATGGATCCCCCTGCCCCGGGACGCGGGCTTTTTCGTCGCAAGGGACTTGGGCTGGTACAAGGCCGCGGGTCTCGACATCAAGATCGTCCGGGGCTTCGGAGGCTCGGCGGTGGCGAAAGACGTGGCCGCCGGGACGATTGAGCTGGGTCACGCCGATCCGCGCTCGGTCATCAAGATCCGAAACCAGGGGGGCGACCTCAAGGCCCTGGGTGTGATTCACGCCAAAAACGTCTACGCCATCTACTCCCTGAAGGGGAACGGGATCACGAAGCCCAAAGACCTGGAAGGGCGGAGATTGGGCGCGCCGGTCGGGGAGACCGTCTTCGTCAACCTGCCCGCCCTGGCGGCCGCCAACAACGTGGACATGGCCAAAATCGTGCATGTCCCGATGTCGCCCCAGGCGATGGTGCCCAGCTTGGCCGCCGGAAAGGTGGACGCAATCACGCTCTTCACCATATCCTACCCCATCGTGGAGGGGGCCGTCGGAAAGCACGGAAAGGAACCCGTCGTCATTCCGTACGCCGATTTCGGCGTGGACGTTTATCCCATCGGGATCGTGGCCCGGGAGAAGACGATCCGCGAGAGGCGGAGACTGGTGGACCGCTTCATGAAAACCTCGATGAAGGGCCTGGCCTGGTCGGTCGAGAACCCGAAGGGGGCCCTCGACATCTTCCTGAAAAACGCGCCGACGACGAACAGGAAAGTCGCCGAGGCCGTCTGGCGGCTCACCGTGGAGCACCTGTTGACGCCGGAGTCGAAAAAGCTCGGCATCGGCCACATGACCCTTGAGAAGTGGGAGCGGACCCTGGCGGTCGTCAAGCAGACGTCCGAGGAGACGATCAACGTCAAGGCGGCCGATCTCTACACGAACGAGTTCCTGCCCAAGCTCTTCCCGAAGGCTCCTTGAAGCCCTGAGAAGAGCGTCTCCAAGATGAGAGAGGCCGCCGGTTGTGCAGGTGACGACCGGTGGCCTCTGACTCATCCCGACTACACATCCACCCTCGACCTCACCGAACCGCGATGGCCTCGATCTCGATCAGGAACTCCTCCCGGTAAAGACCGGAGATGAAGAGCAGCGTGCTGATGGGATAGTCGCCGTCCGGGAACCACTGGGAGAACAGCTCCTCCCGCAGGGCGGTGATCTTCCCGCGGTCCTCGCGCCGGGTCATGAAGACGTTGAGCTTCGCGACGTTGTCCCAGCCCATCCCCGCGTCTTTCAACACCTCGCCCAACAAGTCGAAAACGCAGCGCGCCTGGGCCTCGAAGTCGCCCACGCCGACCGTGCCTCCCTCCTTGTCGATGGGCACCTGCCCCGCCAGGAAGAGGATCTCGCTGCCGGTGGTCTTGATGGCGTGAGAGTAAGGGGCGACGGGCGCGCCGATGGAAGCGGGGTTGAGCGCGGTTCGTGTCATGAAATTCTCCTTTTATCTGTACAACTAGCAGGTTGCGGAAAAACGATTTCGGCCTGGGTCATTGAACCTTTTCTGAGACCCGTTCCTCCCGTAGCGATTGTTGTAGGGGAGGGCCTTGCGCCCTCCCGCCTCTCACGAGAGGAAGATAACCCATTGATTCATTGATCCCTCCATCGATGGTGTGTCGATCCTGCATGGGAGCCCGCAAGGGGCTCCCCTACAACCCGACAGCGGAACGTTTTGGAATTCCGTTGCGGGGATGCCCATCTTGGGGGTTTTTCCGCAACCTGCTAGGGATCTTCCCACACAATCTGATGCCCTGAAAAGGGGAAAGAGGTCCCCCGGACGTCAGAGATCGATGGAATTGCTCATGGCGACTTCCGAAAAGTCCTCAAGACCTTTCAGGCAGAGGCGCAATAGGACCCCCCTTTGAGAAGTCCTATTGGGCCTCGTGAAAATTTTTCGAGGGGGGGGGGGGGACCGTTTTCAAAATGTCCCCCCCAAGGTTTCATCCCAACACCGGTTCGGGCACCGGCGTCCACCACTTCTTGATCCCCAGGTCTTCGGCGATCGTGTTCGCCGCGTTGTATCCGGCGGCGCCGTTGATCGAGCCTCCCACGTGGTTGCCCGACCCCGCCATATAGAAACCCTCGACCGGGGTCCGGTAGTGGGAGAGCTCCGGCGTGGGGCGGTTATAGCCAACCTGGTCCAGCGTATACGCGCCGACGTGGTGGCTGCCGTGGATCATGTTGATGCAGCTCCGTTCGGTGTCGCGCGGGGTGAAGAGGTAAGTTCCCAGGACGTTCTTCTCGTCCAGGTTGGGGGCATAGGTCCGCCAGACCTCCAGGAGGCGGTTCGTGTACTCCTCGCGTCTCGCGTCCCAGGCGTCCGGTCCGCCGTCGGTGAGGTCATAGGGGACGAACGGCCACCAGAACGCCGCGTGCTTTCCGGGCGGCGCGTAGGAAGGCTCGTGGAGCGAGTTGCACGCCCCGTTGCCCATCGGGAAAGGCGGGAACGACCCATGGATCGTCGCGTTGAAATTCTCTTCCAGCTGGGCTTCGTCGGCCACGCCGATGAACATGTTGAAGGCCCGGTTCAGGTCGGGATCGAATTCGGCGGCGGTGTAGCGCGGGGCCTCGTTGAGCGCCAGGTGAATCGTGCAGATGGCGTGCGGGGAAGGCTTGAAGTTGCGGACCTTTTCGGAAATTTCCGGGCCGAACGCGTCTTCGCCCACCATGCGCAGCGTCTGGGGCGGGTCCACCGTGCTGATGACCACCTGTTTCACCTTCAGCGTCCGGCCGTCCTCGAGGCGGACGCCCGTGGCTTTTCCGTTTTTGTGGGTGACCTCCGAGACGTGCGCGTCCTGGAGAATCTCCCCCCCGTAAGACCGGAAGCACTCCTCGAGGGCCTCAGCGAAGCGGATGCTGCCCCCTTTGACGATGGAGAACCGGTCCATCCGGCTGAAGACGCGGGGAAAGAACGCACCCGTCCCGGGGTCGTCCTCGAGGGCAAGGATGTGGAACCAAAGCTTGAAGAGCGTCCGGACGTGCGCCTCCTCGAAGTTCCGCTCGACGGCCTCGTACATGGTCATCGCGTTGTACGCCTTCACCTCCTCCCCCAGGTCGCCGTTCAGGCGCGCCGCCATCTCCTCCGGGGGCAGAGGCCGGTTGAACATCGTCTCCGTGATGAACTCCCGCATCCCCAGCGTGAATTTGGCGTGGATCTCCCGATAGCTGTCGGCGTCCTTGTTCGAAAACCGGGCGATGGAGGCGGCTGTCTTCTCGGGGTCCTGGTGGATGCAGATGCCGGTCCCGTCGGGGAAGGCGATGCCGTGTTGGACTTCGGGGAAGATCATCTCGAAGCCGTAGCGCGTCAGGTCCAGGTCGCGGTAGTAGGGTGTCAGCTCGACCCCCATGAAAAAATTCGCGTGATGGTTATGTCTGAAACCGGGGACGGTGGACTCCTCGGTCAGCAATCCGCCGCCGACGCGGCTGTTCCGCTCTACGACCAGGACCTTCATGCCGGCGCGGGCCAGGTAGCTTCCGCAGATGAGGCCGTTATGCCCGCTGCCGATTATGATTCCGTCGTATGACTCCATGTCACATCCTCAAGTAAAAGGGGAAGAGAGGTTCCAATCTCGCGCAGGATGTAATTTTACCCGGTTGCGAGGCGTTCGGAAACAGGGAGCGGACGCGCCCGCTGAAGCGGGACCGGCCGAATCCGGACGTATCCGCGTCCCGACCCGCCGTCTTGACAGAACAACCCCGTGAAAGGTAAAAAGTGTCTTCTTGCTGGAGCTTGCGTCGATACCGACAAACCGGTCGAAGGTGGGCGGAGTGTTGCGTCCTCACCCGGCGTTTGCGGGGTCGGACCTTTTGTCGCGCTCACCGGAACCCGGCCCCCGGGGTTGAAAAAAGGGAATTCAGATCCATGACTCGAATCGGATTCGCACAGGGCTACTCCCCGAAGCTGAACGTCCGGGAGATGGCCGAATGGGTGAAGCAGGCGGACGAGCGCGGCTACGAGCTCGGCTTTTTCTCGGAAACCATCGAGATCATGCGGGATTCCGTGTCCGCGATGACGGCCTTCGCCCTGGCCACGAAGAAGATCAACATCGGATGCACGCAGATTGTCCGGCTGCGGTCGCCGGTCATCCACGGCCAGACCGTCGCGACGATTGACGAGCTCTCCGAGGGCAGGCTCATCCTCGCCCCGGGCGCCTGCACGAAGACCCACGCCGCCTGGAACTCTCTCGAGCCGGACGACCCGGTGGTCTCCCTGAAGGAATACATCACCGCCATTCGAAGGATGGTTTCGGGCGAAAAACAGATTGTCTGGCAGGGCGAGACCATCAAACTGGACCGGGTGGAGCTGGCCTGGGAGCCTTACCGAAAAGAGATCCCGATGTGGATCGCGGCCACGAGCAAGACCGGTCTGAAGATCGCCGGCGAGATCGGCGACGGCGTCATGCTCAACGCCGTGACCTCGCCCGAGTACCTGAAGAACGCCATCCAGATCTGCAAGGAATCCTGCGAGGCGGCCGGCCGGGATTGGAGCAAGTTCGAGATCGCCTGCATCGTCGTCTCCTCGGTGGAAGACACCCACGAGGAGGCCATCGAGCAGATCCGCTGGGAGGTCGCCAGCAAGTTCGACCGGATCCAGATCAAATTCAACGCCGGCCAGCGAATCCGCGTGGGCGACCCCCATCTCAACAAGGAAGACTTCCCGAAATTCATAGAAGCCGAAGAGAAGGGCGGCAAGGAGCTCCTCGCCAAGACGTTGCCCGAATCTTACGTCGAGAACCTGACGGCCTCCGGCACGCCGGAGCAGGTGCAGGCCCGGATCGAGAAGTACCGGGAAGCGGGCGTCAACCTTCCCGTCGTCCGGCCCGCCCAGCCTCATCAGGCCCAACGGCTCATGGACCTGTTCGCGCCGCAGTAGAGGCCGCGCGATAGCGGAATGAGGAAGCCCCGCACGATCCGCCGTGCGGGGCTTTTTTCTTTCCGGATTGCCCAAGCTTTGCGCCAATGGGCGCGTAGTCTCGAACCCGCCTACACGACAGGCCAGCGCGACTTGAGCCTGTAGGGGAGCCGCTTCATGATCCGATCGCCCGCGCGCTGGGCCTGCCGGTTGACCTCGGCCTCATCGACCGTCGTGAACTTGCGGTCCTTGTAGACGACCTTCCCGTCGATGAGGACCGTCTCGACATCGCGGCCGTCCCCCGAGTAGACAAGGTTCGGAACCAGGGCAAACTCATAATTGGGCGTCCAGTTCGTCTTTGAGCAGTCCACGACGATGACGTCCGCCTTCTTGCCCTTTTCCAGCGACCCGATTTCCTCCCAGTGAAGGGCCTTGGCCGCATCGACCGTCGCCATCTCCAGGGCTTTCTCCGGCGGGATGAGGTCGGGGATCACCCGGGCTTCCTTGTGGGAGGTGGCCACCTGGTACAAGGTCCGGAACATGTCCAGGCTGTTGTTGGCCGCCGTGCTGTCGCATCCGATGACCACCGTAATACCCCGGTCGAGCATCTCCGGGAATTTTCCCCCGGAGATTGCCGCATAGGCCCCATGAAGCGTCGCGCCGGGGTTGTGGCAAACATTGGTGCCGCGCTTTTTGATCAGCGCCACGTCTCGGTTCGTCACGGCCGCCATGTGCGTCAGGAGCCAGCGGTCGGTGAGCACCCCGAGGGAGTCCATCCACTCGATGGTCGGCTTGCCCCATCTCTTCTTCACCCAATTGACCTGCTCCTGATTGACACAGGCGTGGAACTGGACGATGAGGTCTTTCTCCTCGGCCAGCGCGTTGCAGCGCTGGAGGAGCTCGGGGGAGCAGTTGGGCTCGACGCGGACCCCTGCGGAGACGCGGATCCTTCCCTTGGCCTTCCCGTGCCAGCGCTCGACCAGGGCCTCTTCCGCCCGCATGGTTTCGTCCGTCGTCAACCTGCCGCGAAATCCCTTTGGAAGCGCGCGGTCCCCGCTCCACTGGTCGGCCCCGGCCCAGCAGAGGATGCCCCGCATGCCGAATGTCTCCCACGCGCGGCCCACGCTGTTCATCAAATAGCTGCCGGGGTCCGCGACCGTGGTCGTCCCCGTGCGGACCATCTCCACACAGGTCATCATCGCGCTCCAGTAGGTGTCTTCCTCCGTCATGGCGGTCTCATACGGGAAGATCCGCTCATGCATCCAGCCGATGAGGTCGATCTCGTCGGCGATTCCCCGTGCGAGGGATTGGACGTGGTGGACGTGGGAGTCGATGAGTCCGGGCATGATGATCTTGCCCGAGGCGTCGATCTTTCTCGCCCCCCGGGCGGCCTTCGGGTTCAACCTGCCGGCCTTCCCCACCCAGGCGATCCGGTCGTTTTCGATGAGGACCGCGCCATTCTTGATGATCCTTCGCTTGGCGTCCATCGTGATCACTGTGCCGTTGCCGATCAGGATTTTGGCCATCTATCCGCCTCCTCTCATTGAGGGATGAAGGGCTTCGGTGTCCTCCGACCCGGCCCGTAGGAGCAGCCGCTCATCCTACAGCAAACCCTACGCCGGGGTGAACACGCAAGCGGGAGCGCCGTTGCTCGCTTCTATTCTCTCAAAAGAGACGGCCGGTTGAAAGGCGATGGAATTCGCGCTAGTGGGTCAGTTTCAATTCGCAAGGGCCGCAACGTCCTCTGGCGTCCACAGGGTGTCCGTCACTTCGGCTTCCATGGCCGGGGTCACCTTGAGCGTCTGGTGAATCCTGACAAAATTATAATTCATGAAATGGAGCGCAAGGGCGTGCTCCAGGTTCTCAACCTTCTTTGAGAACGCATTGGTCAACCGGGTGAATCTCCGCATGCTCATCCTCATATTGAGGTTCTGTCGCTCCACGTAGCTTGTGCTGATGTGGTCCGGGTCCGGGTTTCCCTGGATCTTGTGTCTCTCCGCTCCGTTGCACTTCCCAGGGCTGTACCGCGACTCACCCTCAGGCTCAGGGCCGTAGATCTTGACCCACTGAGCGTAGTCGATATCAGCCCCAAAGATTTCTTCAACAGCCTGAAGATGGGAGCGGTGACCATCGGTTGTTGGACTTACCCCGGTTTCGTGGAGAGTTAAGCACTTGGGTTTTCAGGGTGTGCGTTGTTGTCTCCTTTCGTAGTTAACGGGTGACAGGTTGTCGATGGAGGAGTGCCGACGATGCGGGTTGTAGAAGCCCTCGATGAACCCGAACACCTCCATGCGCGCCTCGGCCCGGGTGCGGAAACTGTGGCGAGCGAGGAGCTCGCACTCCAGCGTGGCGAAAAAGCTCTCACACAGCGCGTTGTCGTAGCAGTCCCCGACCGAACCCATGGAGGGACGCCCGCCCGCCTGGCGGCAGCGCTGCCCAAAGGCGACCGAGGTGTACTGCGTGCCCTGGTCGGAGTGGTGGATGACGGCCCGGGGACGGCGCTTATACAGCGCCATGTCGAGCGCGTCGAGCACCAACTCGGCCCGCAGGTGTGTGGCCATCGACCACCCCACGATGCGCCGGCTGAACGCATCGAGCGCCACGGCCAGATACAAAAACCCCGCCCATGTCGGAACGTAGGTGATGTCGGCCACCCACAGCCGGTCGGGGGCCTCGGCCGTGAAGTTGCGGTCCACCAGATCAGGGGCCGGCCGCGCCTCCTGCCGGCGCTGCGTCGTGCGCGCTCCCTTGCGCCGACTGACGCCCGCAAGTCCCGCCCCACGCATCAGCCTGGCGACGCGCTTGCGGCCCACACGCACTCCCTCAGCCTCCAACTCGGCATGGACGCGCGGCACGCCGTAAGTCCCCCGAGAACGCTCGTGGATCGCCTGAATGCGTTTGGTGAGCGCCCGATCGGCACACGAGCGGGCACACGGCGCGCGCCTGCGCCACGCGTAGTAGCCGCTGGAGGAGACGCCCAGCACCCGGCACATGGTGGCGGTCCGATACATGGCCTGGTTCGCCCTCACGAACCCGTAGATCCGGACGGGATCGAATCGGTATCCCGAGCAAACCAGGCCGCGGCTTTTGCTAAGATCTCCCGCTCCTGGCGGAGCTGTCGGTTCTCGCGGCGAAGTCGGCGCAACTCCTCCCGCTCATCGCTCGTGAGCCCGTCTTTGCGACGCCCTCCCCCGCTCTAGGGTTTTGTTGGACACTCGATTGATCCATGATTCATGGAGAAAGGGGTGTCGCGATGAACGAACAAAAGCAAGAGGGGGCTTTGGCGGAGGGCGCCCGTAGGGCGAACGGAGCCAAGGCCCCAGGGCATCGCAGTGAGCGGGGTCGGTTCTCCTGCCAGCGCAAGCGGGAGGCGGTCCTGCGTCTTTTGCGGTGCGAGAGCCTGGAGACGCTCTGCCGCGAGTTGGGCACGACAGCGGCTCGGCTTTCCGCCTGGCGCGAGGCGTTCCTTCGCGGGGGCGAGGCGGCGCTCAAAGCCCGCCCGGCGGATGAGCGGGCCGAGGAGAACGCCCGGCTCAAGGCCAAGGTGGGCGAACTCACGATGGAGGGCGAGGTCCTGCGGGAGAAGATCGACCGCCTGGAGGCCGGCCGCCCTTTAGCCGGCAGGAGGTGGAGGCGATGAGTCAGGCCCGCTTCACCTCCACGGGCAGAGCCTACGGCCTGAAGCGGGTGTGCGCCCTTTGGGGCTTGGCGCGCTCCACGGTCTACGCGCAACGGCGGCGAGAGGCGGTCCCCGTTCATGAACGCCCCACGCCCAATAAGCGCGGCCCTGTGGGCCCGTGCACCGATGCGGAACTCCTCGGTCACATCCGGCAGGTCCTGGAGGACTCTCCCTTCCATGGCGAGGGCTACCGCAAGGTGTGGGCGAGGCTGCGCTTCGCGGGCATCCGCACCAGCAAGGAGCGGGTGCGTCGCCTGATGCGGGAGGCGGGGCTTCAGGCCCCCCACCGGGTGGGCAAACCCCGAGGTCCCAAGGCCCACAACGGGACCATCCGCACCGAGCGGCCCGACCGAATGTGGGGCACGGACATGACGACGACGGTGACCACCGAGGAGGGGATGGCCTCGGTGTTCGTGGCGGTGGATCACTGTTCGGTGGACTGCGTGGGGATCCATGCGGCCAAGAGCGGCAACCGCTTCGAGGCCCTGGAGCCGATCCGGCAGGGGGTCGCCGAGCGCTTCGCCGGCTTGGAGGCGGACGTCGCCGAGGGGCTTAAAGTTCGTCACGACCACGGCCCCGCCTATCTGTCCGATGACTTTCAGCGGGAGATCGCCTACCTGGGCATGACCAGTTCGCCCAGCTTCGTGCGGGCGCCCGAGGGAAATGGCTACTGTGAGTGGTTCATCCGCATCTTGAAGGAGAATCTCCTGTGGGTGCGCTCTTTCGCCACCGTAGAGGAACTGCGGTGGGCGCTGCTTGAGTTCAAGAACCTGTACAACCATCATTGGATTCTCGAGGGCTACGGCTACCGAACGCCGGCCCAGGCAAGGCAGGAAAAACTCGCTCAAGTTGCGGAGGCCGCATGAGGTCGAATACCCTCACCCGAGTGTCCAATAACCCAGGGGCGGTCCAGCTCGGCTTTCCGCCTGGCGCGAGGCGTTCCTTCGCGGGGGCGAGGCGGCACTCAAAGCCCGCCCGGCGGATGAGCGGGACGAGGAGAACGCCCGGCTCAAGGCCAAGGTGGGCGAACTCACGATGGAGGGCGAGGTCCTGCGGGAGAAGATCGACCGCCTGGAGGCCGGCCGCCCTTTAGCCGGCAGGAGGTGGAGGCGATGAGTCAGGCCCGCTTCACCTCCACGGGCAGAGCCTACGGCCTGAAGCGGGTGTGCGCCCTTTGGGGCTTGGCGCGCTCCACGGTCTACGCGCAACGGCGGCGAGAGGCGGTCCCCGTTCATGAACGCCCCACGCCCAATAAGCGCGGCCCTGTGGGCCCGTGCACCGATGCGGAACTCCTCGGCCACATCCGGCAGGTCCTGGAGGACTCTCCCTTCCATGGCGAGGGCTACCGCAAGGTGTGGGCGAGGCTGCGCTTCGCGGGCATCCGCACCAGCAAGGAGCGGGTGCGTCGCCTGATGCGGGAGGCGGGGCTTCAGGCCCCCCACCGGGTGGGCAAACCCCGAGGTCCCAAGGCCCACAACGGGACCATCCGCACCGAGCGGCCCGACCGAATGTGGGGCACGGACATGACGACGACGGTGACCACCGAGGAGGGGATGGCCTCGGTGTTCGTGGCGGTGGATCACTGCTCGGTGGACTGCGTGGGGATCCATGCGGCCAAGAGCGGCAACCGCTTCGAGGCCCTGGAGCCGATCCGGCAGGGGGTCGCCGAGCGCTTCGCCGGCTTGGAGGCGGATGTCGCCGAGGGGCTTAAAGTTCGTCACGACCACGGCCCCGCCTATCTGTCCGATGACTTTCAGCGGGAGATCGCCTACCTGGGCATGACCAGTTCGCCCAGCTTCGTGCGGGCGCCCGAGGGAAATGGCTACTGTGAGTGGTTTATCCGCACCTTGAAGGAGAATCTCCTGTGGGTGCGCTCTTTCGCCACCGTAGAGGAACTGCGGTGGGCGCTGCTTGAGTTCAAGAACCTGTACAACCATCATTGGATTCTCGAGGGCTACGGCTACCGAACGCCGGCCCAGGCAAGGCAGGAAAAACTCGCTCAAGTTGCGGAGGCCGCATGAGGTCGAATACCCTCACCCGAGTGTCCAATAACCCAGGGGCGGTCCAGGTCTTTTCTGGAACACCCTTGGAGCGTAAGACTTCTCTGGCCTCAAGCCTGTCTTCTCTGGACATCCCTTCAGTTGCCGCTCCTAAAAGGGCACGCTCTCCCGCCTCAAGGGACTCCTCCGGACTCAAGATATGTGCCCGCTCTTGCATGATCTCCTCCGCCCAGTTTTGGGTATCGCCTTTCAATATACCTACATTCCGCCCAATTTCAACACTAACTGAGCAAGAATGATACCACAAAATCAGCCCTTCTTTTTCCCCCATCTGGTCTTGGCCGCTCTTCGTGCGATCTCGCTCCGTTCCTCTGGCGTCAGCTTCTCCGCACGCGCCTTTCCGCCCTTCAACCCACCAAGCCGACCCAGTGCAACCGCGTGCGGGTTCTTCCCCTCGTCCCCTGGTGACACTTCCGGCTCGTCCTTGGTCGCGGCATGGGCTATGCTGGCTGCCAGCTTGTTCAAGTCGGCAGGGCATCTCTTGCTGGTCCGCTCAAGCATGCCCTAAAGCTAGCACACCTTGACCGGATTTTCCAGAGAATCTGTCGCTCGGGAAAATCAAACTGACCCACGACCGAAATCGCGAAGGGGGGAGCAGCCCCGCGCGGGAAAGCTTGGCAAAAAAAGGGGAGGGGGAGCCCGAGCCGGGCGGGGGGGTGTCTGGCGACGGAGGGGTTGCCGCCCGGATCGGGAGGGAGAACTTCTCGTAGGCCCCGCCACGCGGGCATTGGGGCCTGAAGCTCAACGGGGGACCTCGCCACCTGCTTTCATGGGGGTCCGCCCGATGTTTTCAACCTCGGACGCCCGTCCAAATCAGGACCGGCCTCCTTTGCTTCTTGTGGGATTAGACACACGAAACCGGAAAAGGTTTCAGGAAAAGAGGAAAGATCTTTGGCCCGTGATTCGGTAGGCCGGGCTTCCAGCCCGGCGACGGGCGGAACGCCCGCCCCATCAGCGGAAATCGCGGTCCATGGGGCTCCGCACTCCCCTTAGATCGGGGCGACGCGGGCCATAGCCGCTGAAGGCGGGCAAGATGCCCGCCCTACCTATTTAGAAACACCGGCTTTCCACCAACCGGCAAGCCGGGCGTTCGGGTCGGACGACCCCTTGCCCGCTTCCGCTCCTACGCGGCCCCCTTCGGCTCCGAGACGGCGACGGAAGGCGCGGCCGCGCCGGCCCGAACGTCGAAGCGCTTGAAATAGACCAGGTAGATCACGAAGGACGCCGCATAACAGATGGCCGCGATCCAAAACGTCGGGAGCCACAGGTTTTGGGCGAGAAAGAACCCGGCCACCGCCGAGCCGATGGCCATCGGGAACTCCTTGAAGGCGTGAATGACGCCGTTGGTCGTCCCCCGCTCGGCGGGCTCAACGAGCTCCATCGGAAAAAGCTGGTACACGGGGTCCACCATCCCCAGCGTCGGGAAAATGGAGCCGATCAGGACCAAAACGAAAAAGTAGGAAACCGCCGCCAAAAGGAGACTGTCGGCCATGCCCATCAGGAGGACGAAGGGGATGCCCGCCATCCTGAGCCAGACAATCGTGTTCACCTTGCCCCACCTTTGAACCAACATCGGCGTAAGGAACGTGGCCCCGGCCACCGCCAGGGCGCCCAAGGAAAAGATCAATCCGATGCTCTCGGTGGTCGCGTGCAACTTGGACGCGAAATAGACGTTGTAGAACGGCGCCGTCGCCCCGAGGCCGACGCTCATCAGCCCCGAGGTCAGGGCCAGCATCGAGATATGGCGATAACTCCGGAGACCGCTCCACCACTTCTGCAGGGACAGACGCTGCCAATCCTCGTGAATCATGAAGATGGGGATCCAGGCCGCCGCCATGAACGGCAAGGACAGGAGCAGCGCCCCTCGAAAGGCCCCCGCGCCGCCGGAGCTGACCCCCAAGGTCAACACCACAATAAGCGGCAAAACCCCCGCGACGAGCGTGCCCATGAAGCTGGAGCCGGTTCTCAAAACCGAATCCAGGCTGAACAGGTGAACGCGCTCCTCGGGCTTGCTCTGCTCGGTCAGGAAGGGGGGCCCCACAATGGCGTGAAAACCCTCGGCCCCGCCGTTGAAGGCGTTGATCGCCAGCAGCCACGCGGGGTTCAGCGTGATCAACAACAGAACCTTGGACACGACGTTCGCGGCGTACAAGATCAAGTAGGTGTTGCGCCGTCCGAACAGGTCCGAGATCATCCCGGCGGGAATCACCATCAGGCCGTGCAGGAGCCAATTGACGGCGATCATCTTGACGACGAACGCGGTCTCGAAGCCCAGCGCCAGGAGATAGAGGTTGAACAGAAGGTTCCAGACGCCGAGGCCGATGCCCAGGAAGGGACCCCGCATCAGGAGAAGCCGGGCGCTCCGGCTGAAGCCGCGCACCCGATTCGAGGTATTCCGAGCCGCGCAAAAACCGGAGGGCGACGAGACAGACGAGGAGAAGCGCGCCGAACAGAATCGCCGGAACCCGAAAGGCCTCCAGCGTGGGCTCGGAGATCGGCGTGTTGATCCCCGCGTTGAGGCCATGAGACCACACGGCGGAGGGCAGGCAAAAAAGCCCCGCAACCGAAAGAGCAACCCAAACAAGCGTCCCGGCGGCCCTCGGAAGTCGAAACCGGGCAGGCGTTTTCATCGAGAATTCTCCCTCCCGGTCCCCGGTCGGCGGCCGGGTCCTTCTAAACCGTCTCAGCCTTGACCGCCGCCGTCTTCCAGCAGGACGCGACTTCATCCGCGCTCACGACTTCCCCGAAAAAGCGGCGGATGTTTTTCAACGTGCCTTCGTGGTCTTCCTTTGAAAAGGTGGCCGTGCAGTCGGACGTGAAGGCGATGTAGTAATCCCGGAAGAAACCGTCCCGGGCGGTGCTCTCCACGCAGACGTTGGTGGCGATGCCCGTCATGATGAGCGTGCGAACGCCCCGGCTTCGCAGGATCAGGTCCAGGTCGGTGTCCTGAAACGCGCTGAACCGGTGCTTGGTGACGATGACGTCCTTGTCCGTCGGGCGGACCTTGTAGAAGTCTCCCGCCCAGGAGTCGGGGGCGCACACGGAGTGGATGACGTAGCTTCCCTGCCGCACCCGGGCGGCCTGCTCCAGCCAGACGTCCGAGAGGTACCAGTTGGCGTCGGTGTTGTAGACGTTCCGGATGAAAATGACCGGAACGTCCGCCTCCCGCGCCTCGTCGATCAACTGTTCCAGACGGGGAATGATTGCCTGGGACATGCTGAGGTCGTTCCCCTCGCGGTCCATCATCCCGCCCTCGGCGGCGAAATCGTTCTGGACGTCCACGACCAGAAGGGCCGCGTTGTTCGGGTCCACTTTTTTGGCCAGGGTGTCGAGCGTGTCACGGGCCATGGGTCCATCTCCTTTTTATGTCAGAATCGGCTTCCGGCCTACGGCCCGGCCGATTCATTCCGCACGGGCGCTTCTTTCTTCCCACGATAACGACGTGTCGCCTTCATCGTAGACGGCGGACAAAAGACAAGTCAACCGCGCCGTTTCTCCCGGGGTGATCGGACGGTCCCCGGGCGGGCGGCGGACACCGTGCCCGCCGCGCCTTATTGCCCGTTCTGAGCCGCGCCGGCCGCTTCCTTCTCCTTCTCGACGACCCAATCCGGCTTGTAGAAGTGAAAATCCACGTCCCGGGTCCACATCTTCACATCGTCGCCGTCCTTCCGGTAGAGGATGTTCTTGCACCAGTTTTCGTTGTCCGTATCCGGGAAATCGGTGCGGCACTGGGCCCCCCGGGTCTCTTCGCGCATGAGAGCGCCTTTCAGGTGGAGCTCGGCCGTCAGGAGCAGGTCTTCGTTCTCCAGGGCGAGCATCAGCTCCTTGTTGAAGGACTTGGCCTTTCCGGTCAGGCTGACCGCGGGGAGGTCGTTTTCCCTCACATCTTTCAGGATGCCCATGGCCTTTTCGATCCAGTCCGCGTGCTTGACCAGGCTGACGTCGTACAAGGCGTCGCGGACCTTGTCGCGCGTCACATGGGGGGCGGTTCCCTCCTCGCGCTTGTACATGGCGTCGATCTTTCCGACCAGGTCCCGGACCTGATCCTCGTTGACGGGCCCGAGCCCCTCTTGGGTCGAGGCGTATTTCGCGGCCTCGGCGCCCGCAATTTTGCCGAAGACCTGGCAGTCGGTGAGGGCGTTTCCGCCCAGGCGGTTCGCGCCGTGGAGGTTGCCCGCGACCTCGCCCGCGGCGTACATGCCGGGGATGTCCGACTCGCACCGCTCGTTGATCAGGATGCCGCCCAGGTAGAAGTGCGCCATCGGAGCGACTTCGAGGCCGTCGCGCTTGATGTCGACGCCCTCCTCCTCGAGCTTCACGCCGCCGAAGTTGTAGCCCGGGTTGTTCTTGGCGACCCAGTTGTCGATGACGTTGTCGGGCAGATGCGCGACAGAGAGATAGACCCCGCCGTTGGGGCCGCCGCGTCCCGCGAGGATCTCCATCCACATGGCCCGGGAGGTCAGGTCCCGCGTGCTGTACTCTCCGCGTACCGGGTCGTAGCGGTGCATGAAGCGCTCGCCCTTGTTGTTGTAGAGCCGGGCGCCGAGGGCGTACCGGATGACCGCGACGGGCTGCTGGGCGTACATCGTTTTGGGCGTCACAACGTTGGTGGGGAAGAACTGGACGAGCTCCATGTCGATCAGCGTGCTGCCGGCGCGATAGGCCCAGCCGTAGCCGTTGCCCGTGGCGTCCCGGGCGGCGTCGCTGTTCTTGAAGATCTCCATCCCCCCGCCCGCGCCGATGATGACGGCTTTGGCCCGGATGACGATGGGTTGGGTGTTGACCAGGCTCACCCCCAGCGCGCCCACGCACCGGCCGTCGGCCATCAGCATGTCCGAGATGTAGGTGTCGTTCAGGATCTGGACGTTGGGCCGTTTGAAGAGTTGCCGCTTCATGATCTGGACCATCTTCCGGCCCGTGGTCCCATAGGGGAAGGTGTACGTCCCCCGCGCCTTGGAGTGCCCCGGGTACTCGAAGCAGTCAAAGAGCTCGCGGTTCTTCTCCTGGCGGGCGAACTTGCATCCCCACGCCTCCATCTCATGGACGCACTGCGGGCCGAGGTCGCACATGATCTTCGTCAGGGTCTGGTCCGCCAGGTGCCCACCGCCGTTGATGGTGTCCGCCGTGTGGATGTCGGGATGGTCGTAGGGGTTCACGGCGGCGTTGTATGTGGCCACGGCGGTGATGGTGACCGCGCTTCTGGCAATGATCTGCTTGTTGACGACGGTGATCCGGCAATCGGGAAAAAGGTCCGCCGCCTCCAGGGCCGCCTTTCCGCCTGTCGCCTCCGTCCCAATGATGAGAAGGTCCGTTTCGACCACCTTCACTTCGGTTCCGTTGATTTTCATCTCGAAGCTCCTTGTGAAACGGCTCGGGGCCTATTCCTCCCCGCCGACATCGTCATCACGGTTTTCCACGTCCATCCGCTCGAGCTGGATCAGGTCCCGGACGACGCGCTCCTTTTTCAGGGGCTCGATCACCATCTCCTGATCCATCCGCGTGCGGCAAGTGACCTTTGATTTTCCGTTGACCCGGTACGTGCAGATGAGACAACACCCCACCCAGCAGGATTCGCGCACCGCCAGGGTCGGGTCGTGTTCCTCCCGAATATCGGTCAAAACCTGCAGGACGCTGTTCTGGGGGTCGAATGGAACATCGTAGGTGTCGTAGTAGGGCTCCGGGTTGTTCTCGGAGTCGTAGCGAAAGACTTTCACCGTCGCCCGTTGTCTGACCTTTCTGGGTTTTGTCGCCATGGCTTCCATTCACTCCGTGTGAGAGGACTCCCCCCCTGACTGGACTTCGGCCGGTTGGCCGGCCGGGAGAACACCCTCAATGAAAACGGCCTCGCCGGGCTGTTTCATGGATCATCGTTCGTTGATCCCTTGCTCAAGCGCTCGCCGGACCGGCCGAACATTCACAAGCGGCTTCATCCCGCACGCTGAATGAACACACCAAATCCATCAGGCCGGCGGAGCCGCCGGGCGCGATTCATCGAGATCAGGGATTTCGAGGTGGTGCCGAATCAAAAATGTGGTGGCGGGATTTGGGTCGAAACCCCTGTCCGCTGGACTATGGCCGGCCGCGCGTACGAAACTTCATCAGCCTGCGCGGCGTGACGCGGCCGATGCGCTGCGCCCATGCCTGAGAATTCTGGACAGGAGTTTTTTTCATCGCCTTGAAGGGCCTCCGGAATTTCCCCGTTGCGGGGAAGAGGAAAAACCCGTAACACACTGGATTTTCAGAATTCCGAGAGTTCTTCCGCAACCATTAAGACATAGAAACCGATGACAAATCAAGAGAAAATTCGGATCTTGCCCAACATCCGCTTCCCGGTAGTGTCCTCATTTGAAATAAAACGGTCCGCAGGGCAATCGCTGAAGGCGGTCGTAAGCCGCCGCTCCCCCCGCCATCTTATCCAGGTCCTCGTCCGAGAGCTCACCGGCGGGTTTGGGGGGTATGACCAGGTGGTGCTCATCCGAGGCCGCTTCGTGTACATGAACCGCATGGCCCTCAGGAACATCGATCCCCACTTCCTTCAACGCGGCCTTGGGATCGGCTTTGAGCCTGGCCTCGAACTCCTCGTCTGTCCACGCCTTGGCGATTAACTGCCCGTACTGTTTTTTCCGTTCTTCCGCTATTGTGTTTCCTCCCCCGTTTTGTGGAGTCGCTATCTCTGAGGCAACTTTAACAGAAAGTTTCAAATGAGGGCACGACCCGCTTCCGCCCCGCGTTTCGCGATTGGGCGCGGCCTGTTAGACTGGTGGACGGCGACGGGAAACGCTTGGCGCCCGGCCGCCTCGGCAAAAGAGGCGCCTTGGAATTCACAGAAGTGGGGAGGATGGCTCGTGGATTTTGTCATCATCAAGTTTCTTCACGTCGCATCCGCGGGGATCGTGATGGGCGGGGTTGCGTTCGCCCTCTGGGCGCTCATGCCCTCCATGGGGGGAATCGACCCCGAGGCGGCCGAAAAGCTGATGGGCGGGGTCATCCCCCGGTTCGGCCGGATGATCTGGATAGTCATCGCCCTGCTCGTCCTGACGGGCATCTGGATGCTCGTTGTGGTCACCGGAGCCGGCGTCCCCCGGCCGCTCTATCACTCCATCCTGGGGATCAAGGTCATTCTCGCGCTGGGGATCTTCTTCATCGCCTTCGGCGTCCTGGCGCCCGTCAAGGCGCTGGAATCGATGAGACAGAACCGGAAACGCTGGATGGTCATCAACATCCACCTGATCGCCATCGTTTTCTTCCTGGGCGTATGGCTGGGACGGATTTAGGAGAATCTTCAGGGGACATCCTTCGCCCACGGACCGGTTGACTCGGGAAGGCCCTTGAAGACGGTCCATCCGCCCGCGCTCGAATGGTTTGGCGATGGCGGCCCCCCCCTGTGCTACGCTGTTCGATGAACCGCCAATCAGAGAAACCGGACGGCCGATGGTCCATCCCTCGCCGTGAGAGGTCTCGATGCTCAAGCTGCCCCAACGCTCCGGAGAGAAACCCAAGACATCCCCGGACCAGCCGCACGAACAGCTCGACCAGAACCCGCCCGCCGAGATCTACGCAAAACTGAAGGAACAGGCGTTCGCCCTGCCGCACGTCGAGCGCCGCCCCAGCGAGCTCTCCGTCCCGGGCGCCGAAGCGCTCTGGCTCAGCGAAGAGAGCGCGCACCGCCGCCAGGAGGCCTTCATGTTCGGCGGGGAGTTCGCCCACATCCACCCGCTCTACGACGGGAGCATGCACATGACGCTCCCCGAAGAAGACGTGCGGGAGCTTCTGGACAAGGGGTGGGGGGAGATGCACCCGAACGTCATTCGAGGACAAAGCCCGAGGCAGACGGTTCTGGTCTACGGCCCGCGGGACGCGGCGGAGTTGGACGTGATCATGCGGATCCTCTCGGCCTCCTATCAGTTCGCCCTCGACAAATAGGATCGCGGGCGGGAAACCTGTTTGTTCTTGGAAAGGGGAGCGCGGATGCCTTTGAAATCCTCTCGCGGCGGGCGGCGGGATGTACTGGAGGCTTTTGTCGTCGCCGACTGCGAGGCCGGCGAGACGCTGGTCCACACCGTCGTGGGTCACCAGAAGATCCTGAAAAATGAGGACGAATACCCGGGCGAGGGAACGGACGGGGATGATCCCGAGCTGATCGGGGGAGACCAGATGTTCTACGTGGATGAGCCTCCGATCCTCGGCGGGGAGGGAAAGCACCCGCAACCCCTGACCTATATCGCCGGCGGAATCGGCGCCTGACTCCTGACCCAAGTGAAGCGGTTCGCTTCCATGATGAAGATCGAGTTGCGGAGCGCCCGGGTGCGGGTGGAGATGGAATACTTCCGCAGCGGCTCCGTCCTGCGGGGCGACGTGCAATCCGGATGCAGACAGGTCCGCACACGATTCGAAATTGAATCGGACGCGCCCGAAGAGAGGCTTCGCCTCCTCGTCCGAAACGCCAAAGGCGGGTGCTTCGCCGAGAGTATGGTCCGGACGGCCGTTCCACTGAAAAGCGTCATCACGATCAACGGGAAGGAGATGGATCTCCCGGGGAATGCTTGAGGTTTGTCGATTTCGGACCCGGTTGAAAGAGGGGGGGGGGGGGAGGGAATTGTCGAACATGTCCAACCGGGTTGAATCATTGATCCGGCGATAGCGTAGGGGGGGGGAAGGGGGATGATGGCGATGACCGAAAACCTGCCCGCCCGGTTGCGGGATATCCTCCCCGCCGACCGCGTCCTCGAAGCCCTCGAGGAGCGCATCACGTACGCCCGGGACGGCACGCAGCGGGCGGAGTCCGTGCCGGACGTCGTTGTGCGGGCCATCTCCGCCGATGAGGTGGAGGCCATCGTCGCTCTCGCCCATGAGCATCAGGTCCCCATCACGCCGCGCGGCGCCGGGACCAGCACCACGGGCGGGGCGATTCCCGTGAAGAAGGGGATCGTTCTCGACCTCACGGCGATGAACCGGATCAAGGAAATCGACACGGACAACCTCGTGGCCGTTGTCGAGCCCGGCGTGGTCACGGGACAGTTCCACGCCGCGGTCGAGAAGCTCGGACTCTTCTATCCCCCGGACCCGGCCAGCAGGGCGGTATGCACGCTGGGCGGAAACGCGGCCATGTGCGCCGGCGGACCCCGGGGGGTGAAGTACGGCGTGACGAAAGACTACATCATCGGATTGGAAGCCGTCACGCCGGCCTTCGGCCGCATCCGCACGGGCGTCCGGACGATGAAGGGCGTCGTCGGCTACGACCTCACCAAGCTCCTCGTAGGCTCGGAGGGGACCCTCGGCGTCATCACCGAGATAACCCTGCGCCTCATCCCGAAACCCGAAGCCACGGGGACGATGACGGCGGCCTTCCCCGACCCGGCGGCCGCCACCGAGACGGTCTCGCGGATCATCGCCTCCCGCATCATCCCCTCGATGTTGGAGTTCCTGGACCAGCAGTGCATCCGGGCGGCGGAGAATCAACTCCACGCCGGCCTGCCGGTGGATTCGCGGGCCCTCCTGCTCATCCAGGTGGACGGCCCCCGAGAATCCATTTCGCCGCAGCTCGACCGCATTCGGGACATCTGCCGCGAAAAGGGGGCCGATCCCATCCGCATCGCCGAAAACGACGAGGAAGCGGCGACATTGATGGCGGTGCGCACCAGTCTGGCCAACGCCATCCTCCAAATCGAGCCCACGAAAATCAACGAAGACATCACCGTCCCCCGCTCACGCATCCCTGAAATGATGAGAAAGCTCCAGGAAATCGGCGAGCGGCGCGGCCACCTGATCATCACCTTCGGCCATGCGGGCGACGGAAACCTCCACGTCAATGTAATGACGGATGAACGCGATCCCGCGCGGATGGCCAGCGCCCTGGAGGCGGTCCGGGACATCTTCGTCGCGACGGTCGAGATGAATGGGACGCTTTCGGGAGAGCACGGCATCGGCATCACCAAGTCGGAGTTTCTTCCCCTGGAGCAATCTCCCGAGATCATCGAGCTTCAAAAGCAAATCAAGGCGGTCTTCGATCCCCGCAACGTCATGAACCCCGGTAAGATTTTCTGGCCCGTGAAACACTGAAGAGACCGCTGAGGGCCTCCCCCCCCCCCCCCCCCGGCCCCGGCCCCGCCGAGAACATTCTTCCCGCATCGGCGGCCCACCGAATTCGTCGCGCCCCGCGGCGCAAAGCGGATCCGTCCGCGGCCTCCGCCGTGATGGATTGCGGGCCCCACGTCACCCAGGGTAATGTCACGAGTTTTGTGTAGAAGTGCAGAGAGGGTTTGTCTCCCACTAGGTGTTAATGCGGTGGAACACGCTGTAGGCGACGCGTTCCAGGGACTCGTTGTTGTTCATGACGGTCATGGGTCTGGTTCTTCGTCTCACCTCCCGAAAGACCCGCTCAATGGGGTTTATCGTGCGCAGGGTGACCCGAAGGGCGGGGGGCTCTTGGAAGTGGGCCAACAACGTCTCGAGGTCGCTCTCGATGCACGCCACCGCCTTGGGCTCCCGCCCTCGCCACTGCTTGGCCCATCGCCAAAAGGCGGCGATGGCCGCCCGGCGGCTGTGGGCCTCGTAGATCCTTTGTGCGCCCGAGACCACCGCCTCCTGGTTGCGCTTTCGGACCTTCTTCACGACGTTTTGCATCTTGATTCATCCGTAAAGCCGTTCTTTCCAGCCGTGAGATCCTATTATACTATTGATATTATTGAGAATATACATAATTTCCAATCTCATTCGGAACCTGCCTTCTGCAGTCCGTAATCAAAATGAAAGCGGATTCGTTAAAACTCCTGCGCATCTCGGCGAGTCCCTGTCGGTAACCGTTCGGACGGGCCGTGATGGGGGGGTAATTTAGCTGTTGAGGGTTCGTTTCCAATTTTTTTTGAGGGGGCGGAGCCAGATATCCTTTTTCGGTTGGGCGCGTCTCGTGTACCTGTCGTAGCGTCCGCGTCCCTGGGTGGTTCCGACGTGGGTCCATCCCGATGCCCTGTAGACGGCGCCGGTGTAACGGGGGGTCTCGACGAAGGTTTCGATGAGCACGGGGGTGGTGTTGTAGCGCTCGGCCCAGTCCTGGGGCAGGCGACGGCGGACGATGGCGAGGATGTGCGAACCGAGGTTGGGGATCTTGATCCAGGGCAGGATGAGGAACCTCGGGTTGTCGACCACGAGGGGGAGGTTCTTCTCGCGCAGCCCGGGCGTCCAACCGATGAAGCGGTCTCGAGAGGCCAGCTTCCACGCGGCGGTGGAGAAGCCGAGCATGGCGATGGGGCAACCGTTGCGGTCGTGGACGGCGTAGCGCATCTGGGCGCCGACGAGGGTCCTGTAGCCGAGATAGTGGTAACGGGCGACGAACTCGTTCCACCGCTTGCCCCCGGCGGTGCCGCGCACGACGATCTGCATGTCGAGCGGGCGGACCTCCTCCAGGGTGGCCGGCGCCGGGACCGGTGGTGGTTCGGTCTCCGGACCGAAGACGATCAGCCCGGGCCGGTTCTGCCGCCACTTCGGCGGCGGCAGGGCGATCAGGCCGTCTTTGTGCATGGCCAGCATGGTCACCCTGGCCATCATGTCCTTGAGCCCGCCGTCGGGCTTGCGCCAGCCGATGCGCCGGCAGAACTCCTTCGAGAGCGCGTGGCGGTTCAGCGCCGGAGGACCGGCGATCAGCGCGCGCAGGAGCGTCATCTCTTCGGTGGTGAAGTCGCGTCCGTAATAGCGGCACTCGATCATGACGTCATCCCGGCGCCATGAGGGCGCGCCTGCGCTCCGCGCCCATCGACCAGGGCAGCCACGGCGAGAGGTCCTCAGGCGCCCGGCCGCCTCTCTCCGCACATGCCGCCAGCCATGCCTCCAGCCAGCGGAGAGGGTCGATGCCGCCCGGCGCGAGGGTACCGAGGACCGAGTACATCATCGCCGTGAACCGGGCGCCGGTCTCGCGGTCGGAGCCGAACGAGAGCCGTCTCCCGATCACCGGTCCCCTCAGCGCGCGCTCGGCGGCGTTGTTGTCCATCGGCGTCTGCGGGCGGTCGACGAAGACGCTCAAGCCCTCGCGATGGTTCAGCAGCGAGCGCAACGCCTTGCCCTCGCGCGCGTTCTCCGGCAAGGAGGCCAACTCCCGCCCGGCTTCCGCGAACAGGCCGTCGAGCGCTTTCTTCAGCGCGGCCTGCGCCGCGTCGAACGCCGCGCTCTGCCGGTCGCGGCCGGGGTCGTAATGGGCCAGGCGAGCCTCGTTCAGGCGATAGATCAGTGCGATCCGCTCGATCCATCTCCGGCACCACCGCGTCAGCCGCACCTCGCCGGCCGCGCAGTGGATAAAATCTCTCCGCATATGACTCCAGCACCAAGCGAGGGTCACCAGGCCCCCGGGAATGCGCGCCATCTTCTTGTAGGCGCTGTAGCGGTCGCAGACGATGACCGTATGGAGGCCGGCCGTTCCGAACAGCTTCCTCGCGACCTCCGCACCGCGCGAGGGGTCAACGTGGAAGTAGACCGCGTCCTCGCTGACCGAGGTCCACAGCCAAGCCCGGCTCGAGCGGCTCTCCTCGCGAAGCGACTGCACGCGCCAGGTAGTCTCATCACCATGGCGGACAGCCACGAGGCGACCCGGCGCAGGGGACGGAAGCAGGCATAGCGCTCGAACAGGAACCGCGCCCACACGCTGGTCCCGCAGGGCGTGCCTGCGAACAGGCGCGGTGCCGGGAGCGCCGACACTTCGGTGGGTGAGGACGCGCAGTCGCACCTCCGGCGCCATCGCGGACGGCGGATGACGCGTTTGTGAGCCGAGACTTCGATCTCGACGATGGTGGAGACCTCGGCGCCGTTGGCCACGTAGGGCTTCCCGCATCGGCCACAGACGCATGCCTCGGCCGGCGGATTGCGCTCTTCCGTCCTCTCCTCGAGCGCGGGCCGCAGGGTGCGGCCATGCCCGGCGGCTCAGAGCGCGGCCTCTCCTGCTGTTCGCTCCTGCTGTTCGCTCCTGCGCCCGAACAGCGCCTTCGACAGCACCGCCCCGCTCGCACGAAGCTTCGCAAGCTGCGCTTCCAGCGTCTCGTTCCGGCTCTGCGATGCATTCACGGCTTTGCGTAGCCGGGCGTTCTCCCTGGATAGGGACCTGAGCGCCGTCTTCTGGCGGCGCGACCTCCCCAGGGCCTTGCGCAGTTCAGCGTCCTCACGCGACGGCGACCTCGACCGCGCCGCCTCGCTCGCGCGCAAAAGCCGGGCCTTCAGCCGCTCCTTCGCGGATCCGGCGACTTCCAGGGCGACCCCCAGACGGTAGACCTCCCCGGACAACGACTTGACCGCCTCCGCCTGGTCGCGCAATCGCCTCAACTCCGCATGGAGCCCAATGACCTCGCGGCCCTGCCACCTGATGGTCTCCTTGTCGGTCTCCGACGCCTGCGTCTCCCGGGCCAGCCGGTCCTCCAGCCGGGCGACTTCCCTGGTCAGCCGGACCGCCTCCTTGCGCAGCCGGGCGGCCTCCCCCGACGGCGACGCGCCCGAGCGGCCCCCGGCCGACTTGACCCTGGCTTCCGAAAGGCGCTTCTCCAGCCGCGCCACTTCCGCCTGCAAGGAAAGGGCGTCCTGCGCCGCTCGGCGGACTTCCTTCGTCTCCTCCACGGCCGCCTTCAGCTTGCTCCGGCAGGCGTCGAGTCGCCACTTCAGCGAACCCGCCCGGGCGCGGGAATCCACCTCCGCCCACCGCAACTCCTCGCAGCGCGCCTCCGCCCGCGCCCGTTCGCGCTTGAACAGCGAACGCCAGTCCGACTCCCTGCATGAGGACGTCTTGGGGGGAAGAGGCCATCGGACATCTGGCCTCTCGACCAACGAAAGTTCCGCTTGAGCAACTTCTGCGCGAATCGTCATGTCGACATGAATACCACATGCCGAATCGCGTTACCAGTGTCTTGGGAAGATTCCATCCAATGTAGACGATGCTTCCAACGCTGTGCCCATCACGGCCCGGCCGAACGGTTACGCTTTTCGATTATCGCTCCCGGGACCCTGATTCCGACATCCCCGCACCGCGGCCCGCCGCACGGCTCCATTCACGAAAAACGATCCGCCCGAGCTCCTCCACGCCCCGAACTCCACAGACCGTCCTCACGACGGCCTTCGTCGCGGTCGGCCTGGCGCACCCAGTTGCGAATCGCCGAAGCGGAACACTCGAACTCCCGAGCCAGCTCCCCGGGCTTGCGCCCCGCGCGGACCCGCTCGACCATCTGGCGCCGTTACGCCGGCGCGTAAGGGGAATGAGTCTTTGTCATCTGAACACCTCCTGCGCACAGTGCGAAAGTGTCCACCGAAATGGGGCCAACTCCACTCCGCAACGTGACGGGATTCCGTTTCTCTCGCGCAAGCGCAGCACGAGAATGGGAAATGAGAACACCCGTCCCTCGCCCAAAGACGGGCTTCCGAATGCAACAGTTCTGCTTGTCACTCATTGGATGCCCGCGACAACCCCGTGACCTTCGCCACAAAGCGACGCACGACCCCCTTGTCCGCGCCTTGGTCGACCCGGCGTAGTTCAGCCGCCTCAGGGTCCGCGTCACGAAGTCGTACGCCCCCCGCCGGTCGGTGAGGTGAAAGTCAACCGCGTCGCTGCCGGCCATGAAATCGCGAACCTCGTCTATGGTCCGCACCCGTCCGATGTCCAGTTTCAAGATCATCCTCCGATGATCCCAAAATCCCCTTGTTCAGGCTCATCTCTCGTGGGATTCGCTCCTACCGTTCAGGCTCATGTCTCATGGGACAAGACTCCGATTGTTTTTTTTTCAGGTATTCAAATACACTATAAGTCTTATGTATATCGTACACCGATGGGCTCAAGGGCCTGATACAGAGTACTGTCGCAGCGCGAGTTCTGGGCGTCGGTGAAGGCAAGCGAGGATCCTGCGGACATAACGGGACGAGGATGTTAGTGAATATACTTATATGGTGCAAGGCCAATCGGCTCCGTGTTTCGCGGACCGCCGCGAGCATCCTCGCGGCGGCTCTCTGGATGCACCTCTCAGGCTGCGCGACCGAGTCGTCCAGAACACTTGAGGCGCAGACTACCCGTTCGGCGGATACCGCCTTTGGCGGGTCTCGCCATACTCTCGTGATCGGGAACTTCGAGAATCGCTCGACCTATATGCAGGGGATTTTCTCCGAAGGGGGCGACCGGCTGGGCAGCCAGGCGAAGACCATCCTCAAGACTCATCTCCAGCAGACTGGACGCTTCGTCGTGGTCGACCGGGACAACATGGCCGTGCTTCAGCAAGAGGCGGATATCGGCGGGACGCAACAGGCGCTGAAGGGCGCACAGGTCGCCATCACCGGCGACGTCACCGAATTCGGCCGCAAGACTACGGGCGACCGCCAACTATTCGGAATTCTGGGGGCAGGCAAGCAACAGGTTGCCTATGCGAAGGTCGCGCTCAACGTCGTTGACGTGCGCACCTCGGAAGTCGTGTACTCATCTCAGGGGGCCGGCGAGTTCGCGCTCTCCAACCGAGAGATTGCTGGCTTCGGAGGCACAGCAGGCTACGATTCCACGCTGAACGGCAAGGTGTTGAACTTGGCGATTGTCGAGGCCGTGGACAATCTGGTCGATGGACTCCAACGAGGCGAGTGGTCGCCGACTCCGGAACGATGAGCCGTCGTCTCCTCGTGGGCGTCAGCGCATGCATCGTGGTTCTCGCGGGGTGCGCATCACCACCAGAAACCACCGTGTACCGGTGGGGCATCTACGAGGACCTCATGTACCTCTCGTATGCCAAGCCGGGTGAGGCCGATCCGGCCACTCAGGCGCAACGCCTCGGCGAAGACATCGCACGCACCCAGGCCGAGGACAAGCGGGTGCCACCGGGTGTCCACGCCCATCTGGGCTTTCTCCACTACAAATTGGGCGACTTGGAATCTGCACGTGCTCACTTCGAGCGCGAGCGGGAGCTCTTTCCGGAATCGGCAACCTTCATCAACCGCCTCCTCTCCCGCATAAGGCGGAAATCGCAGTGAGCTCGAAACGCATCCTCTTCTCGGGGTTCCTGCTGTCGGGAGTGATGGGGTGCACGGGACCCGTATCTGAGCCGTCGTACGACTACTCCACCTACCGGGAACACATGCCGCGTTCGATTCTCGTGCTGCCGCCGCTCAACGAATCGGTGGAGGTGAGTGCACCCTACTCCTACCTGACCACAGTCACGAAGCCTGTTGCCGAACGCGGGTACTACATTTTTCCGGTGTCGGTCGTTGAGGAATACATGAAGGACAACGGGCTACCGACCGCCGGCGAGATGCACGGCGTCTCGTTGAACAAGATCGACGAGATCATCGGTGCGGATGCGGTTCTGTACATCACGATCGTCGACTGGGGTCAGAAATACCAAGTGGTGAATTCCAAGACGGTGGTGTCGGTCAAGGGACGGCTGGTCGACGTCCCTTCGGGCACGACACTCTGGACCGGCGACGTGAGGGTCGTATGGAACTCGAGTGACAGAGATTCCAACCTAGTAGTAGCGCTTATCGGCGCGGTCATCGTGCAGATCGAGAGCACGGTGATCGACCGGCCCCGGCTGCTCGCCAAGCGGGCGAATCGACGGATGTTCTTCAATAAGGAGGACGGTCTGCTGGTGGGTCCCCTGCACCCCGAGTTTGGGGCCACCGGGGACGACTAGATGATTCTGGCCTACGGGACGATCAAGGGCTTCGAGGTCATGCGCGCGTTGCACAAGGGCCACTCTTGTGGAACATATATGAACTGCCCTACGGTTGTATCTCCGATATTTTCATTATACAATAAAATGCTAGCTTTATTTTTCGCAGCGCACCCGATTGCGCTTCAGAGAGTTGCGTAAGCATTTCGCAATCGGATTTGCGCACTATTGCGGCGTGACATGGATGCGAATGACGGCCGCCCCCTGGATGCCCCGTAACTGTTCCGGTAAGCGTTCCGTCAGGCTGACCAGACGAGTTTTTGTACCACTTTTTGGGAGAGAGTTTACATGACAGCCTGAGGCTGTGAAACCGGTTTGGGGGGAAGGAATGGAGTGCAGACCTCCGGCGCCGGGGGCCTATCATTCAGCGCCGAGTGGGGTTTCCGGGTGTTATATTCCTCCCGCCATGGCTCAATCACAATCTGGGCCTCCTCCCGAATAGAAACCTCACCATTCAGGCATTCGTCTCTCAGCTTCCCATTGAAACTCTCACAATACCCATTGTCCCAGGGACTACCGGGTTCGATGACCTGCCCCCCCCAACGAGACCACCTGTTACGTTAGACACGGGACCATTTGAAGTCCACCCCGGGGGACCGGCGCCAGGGCTTGGGTTCTTGGGAATCTGGCCTCTGGCGCAGGCGGCCGGTAGGCCAAGGCGCTGTGAGGCCGTCGCTGGTTGTACTCCCGCCTCCACCTCTCCACCAGCACCCGGGCTTCCTTCAGCGTCTCAAACACCTCCACGTCCAGGAGCTCATCCCTCAGCTTCCCATTGAAACTCTCCACATATCCGTTCTCCCAGGGACTCCCTGGCTCGATGTACAACGTCCTCACGCCAACCGCCTTGAGCCAGTCCCTGACCACCCTGGCCGTGAACTCCGATCCGTTATCTGACCGGAGGCATTCAGGGACGCCCCGGCCCACAAACAGCTCTGCCAACCGCTCCAGCACATCCTGGTGATTCATCTGCCTTGGGGCATCAATGGAACAACATTCAAAGGCTGTGCTCATCCAAAATGGTTAACAGCCGGAAAGCCCTCCCTTCTTGGGTGCGCTCATGCATGAAGTCATAGCTCCAGACATGGTTCCGATGAGTCGGTCTCAGGCGTACGCAACAGCCGTCATGGAGCCACAGTCTCCTTCGTTTCGGCTGTCTAGACGGGACCTTCAGCCCCTCCTGTCTCCAAAGCCTTTCCACGCGCTTGGGGTTCACCTTCCACCCCTCTAAGGCGAAGCATCGCCGTGATCCTGCGGTACCCGTATCGATGGGGTGGACGCCCCTCCCGACGGCATCACGCTGTGGCAAGGTGGTGTCGTGTTCAACCCCTGAAGGAGGAAGCGTCCATGGAACAAGTGAACATCATCGGCATTGATTTGGCGAAACAAGGCTTTCAACTGCACGGTGCGCGGCCGGACGGATCGGTGGAGTTGACCCGTTTTCGTGGACACCTTCAGACTGTGCGCAGGAGGTGTTCAGATGCGAAAGACTCATTCGCCCTACGCGCCGGAGTACCGGCGCCAGATGGTCGAGTTGGTTCGCTCGGGCCGTACGCCCGGGGAGCTGGCCCGGGAGTTCGAGTGTTCCGCTTTGGCGATTCGCAACTGGGTGCGCCAGGCCGACCGCGACGAGGGCCGTCGTGAGGACGGTCTGACAAGCTCAGAGCTCGAGGAGCTACGGCGGCTTCGTCGGGAGAATCGTCAGCTTCGCGAAGAACGCGAGATACTGGCAAAAGCTACGGCTTGGTTCGCTCGGGAGACCGGCTCGGTCCGGGCGAAGTCTTCGAGCTCGTGAAGGCGAATCAGGCCTGCCATCGGGTGGCCACGATGTGCCGTCGGCTGGGTGTCTCCCCCAGCGGATACTACGCGTGGCGAAGCCGTGGGCGTTCTCTTCGTGCGAAGCGCGAGGAGGCGTTGCGGGGCACGATCCGGGCCATCCACGAGGTATCTGGTGGCACCTACGGGGCGCCTCGGGTCCATGCCGAGCTGATGGCCGGCGGCTGCCGGGTGAGCCGCAATCGGGTGGCTCGTCTGATGCGCGAGGCAGGCTTGGCCGGGGTGAGCCGACGCCGAGGCATGCGCACTACGCGCGTGGACCAGAGCCATTGTGTGGTCCCGGACCGGGTCGAACGCCAGTTCCAGGCCGATGCGCCGGATCGGCTTTGGGTGGCCGACGTGACCTACGTGCCGACCTGGACGGGGTTCGTGTACCTGGCCATCGTGCTCGACGTGTTCAGCCGCCGGGTGGTGGGATGGTCCATGACCCACCATCTTCGCACCGAACTGGTGCTCGGGGCGCTGAACATGGCGTTGGGACAGCGCCGCCCCGACGGGGTCGTGCATCACTCCGACAGGGGATCGCAGTACACTTCGCTCGCCTTCGGCAGGCGGTGCCGGGAGATGGGGGTGGTTCCCTCGACCGGGTCGGCCGGGGATTGCTTCGACAACGCCATGGCCGAGAGCTTCTTTGCCACGCTGGAGTGCGAGCTCATCGACCGGCGCTCGTTCCGTACCCAGGCCGAAGCGCGCCTGGCGATCTTCCAATTCATCGAAGGCTGGTACAACCCACGCCGTCGTCATTCGGCCCTGGGTTACCTCAGCCCCAACGACTTCGAACGGTCCGCGGCGAAGGAAACGCCACGTGCAGTGCGCAACGCTCATCGTCCGACTCGAGCCGTCCCCGGTGCTTCCCGGAGCAGCGAGCCAAAGGTCAAGACATACCCCCCGGGGGCACCCTATCTATCGGATAGGGAGAAGACTGTACGTCCACCGGCTGTCGCCCACCTCAGGGCTGGGGACGACAGCCCTAAACTGTCCACTGAAACGGGGTAACTCCACTCGCGCGTGATACGGAGAAGGCGTCCGCCGCGAAGGTCGGCGGCAGCATCGGGGCGGACGTTCTGAACGGCGGCGCGTAAGGGAGAAGGGGTATGGCGAGGTTTGAGACGAAGACGATCTCGAGGCGCACGGTAGAGGCGCTTCAGGTCGAGAAGGACACGGTGTTCTGGGACAGCGAACTGAGCGGTTTCGGGGTACGGGTCTATCCGTCGGGGAGCAAGTACTACGTGGTGCAGACCCGCGCGGGCGGCCGGGCGGCGAAGCGGGTGACGGTGGGACGCCACGGCGTCGTTACGGCCGAGGAGGCGCGCAGGCGGGCGGCGCTTATCATCGCGCGGATCAAGGCGGGCGAGGAGCCGGTCCCCGAACCCATGTCGGCCAGGCTGGCCGGTGGACCGACGGTGGCGGAGCTTGCCCGGGCGTATCTCGAAGAACACGTCGCGGTGCGGTGCAAGCCGAAGACGGCGGAGATGTACGGCCAGGCCGTCCGGAAACACATCCTGCCCGCACTCGGCAAAATGCCCGCGCTTGCGGTCGAACGCGCCCATGTGAGCGGGTTGCACCACAAGCTCCGGGAGACGCCGTTCATGGCGAACCGCGTGGTGGACGTGCTCTCGCGGATATACAACGCGGCCGGGGACCGGGGGCTGATCCCCGAGGCCGCCAACCCGTGCCGGCTGGTGGTCAAATACCGTGAGCGCGCCCGCGACCGGTTCCTGACCGGGGAGGAGTTCCGGCGTCTCGGCCGGGTGCTGGACGAGGCGGAGACCTGCAAGGGGGTTTCGGTTCACGCGGTGGCGGCTATCCGCCTGCTTCTCCTGACCGGATGCCGGAAGAACGAGATCCTCTCGCTTCGCTGGGACGAGGTGGACCTCGAGGCGAACGAGCTCAGATTGCCTGACACCAAGACCGGCCCGCGGAGGATCCCGCTCTCGCCGGAAGCCGCCGGGGTGCTGGCGGCTATCCCGCGCGTTCAAGATAATCCGTTCGTCATTCCGGGCAAGGTCAAGGGCAGGCCGATGCGCAACCTGAACGACCCCTGGGAGATCGTCTGCGAGCGCGCGGGACTCACGGACATGCGTATCCACGACTGCAGGCACAGCTACGCGTCCAGGCCCCTGGCGCTGGGCGAGTCTCTCCCGATGATCGGAAAGCTCCTTGGCCACACGCAGGTCGAGACCACGGCGCGCTACGCGCATCTCGCGCGTGATTCGGTGCACGAGGCGGCGGTGCGGGTCGCGGACAGCATCGCGACCGACATTCTGGGCGAAGACTGGAGGCATGCTTTCGGGCAATACGCGGCACAGGCCCGGACAGGATCCCACGCGGTCGGGCAAGACATCACTCCTCGCGCAGAGAACAGTCCGTGAGCGGCTTTGCGTGTTGAGCGGCGAACCGCGGATGACAGCCGGGCGCGCCGGTGCTCGGCCGTGTAACAAGCCGGATGATGCAGTAAGTGGTGGATCGATGTCGGGGAGTTGCTTCGCCGCGCCGGATAGTCATGGGGGAGCAACACCTCCTTGTTGACGCGCGTCTTCGCCAGGCAGTCGCCCTGGAGCGGACTGCGTGTAATTCCGGCCCAAGAAATAATAGTTTTTCATTTAATCCCGTATATGTTATCAATATTCATAGATAAGTATCGTTTTTCATGGACAGGACGACTAGTCCGACCTGCGCCGGATAGGAAACAGTTTTAAAATGAACGCCCCTGATCAGAATCGTTTTTCAGGCCTGGTTACCGTTTTTCAGGAACGGCGGCTTCCAGTGATAGCCACCCCGGCCGGATACGCCGCGCTTATCGGGACCTATGGTCTGCGTGTGCCGCTCCCTCGTGTTCTGAGCGCCACGGGTGAGCGGCACAGGCGCATCGAGGATGGTGGCTGGCGCATCTATTCGCCTCGCTATACACCGAATGCGAGCCTTGAAGGCCATCTCACCTTCGCGCTGAAGCACGAGGGGCTTCACCTCTCTGTCCTCAAACGCCTGTTTGCCGCGAGCGGCCCCGCGCCCATCGAAAACATCGTCAAGACCAGGCCGACGGGCGCCTACGCCAGACGCATCTGGTTCCTCTATGAATGGCTGACCGGGACGCGGCTCGATCTGCCGAACTCCGATCGCGGAGCCTATGCGCAAATCGTCGATCCGGACCTGCAATATGCGGCTCGCTCGGAAACATCGTCACGACACCGGGTAAAGAACAACCTGCCAGGCACGCCGGATTTCTGTCCGTTGGTGTTCCGCACCGAGGCGCTGGAGCGTTTCATCGCCATGGAGTTGCACCTGCGCGCACAAGATGCCGTTGCAGCAGTCCCGCGCGACCTCCTGGCGCGCACGGCAGCCTTCCTGTTGCTGAAAGATTCCAAATCCAGCTTCGTCATTGAGGGTGAATATCCGCCGCAGGACCGCATCCAGCGGTGGGGCCGCGCCATCGGCCAGGCCGGCCGACAACCGATCGGTCTTGACGAACTGCTGCGCCTGCAGCGCATCGTGATCGGCGATGCCCGGTTCGTCCATCTCGGTCTGCGGAACGAGGGCGGTTTCGTCGGCGAACGAGACCGCGAATCGGGCATGCCGATACCAGGCCATATCAGCGCCAGACCGGAACATCTGACCCGACTCGTAGAGGGCATGATCGCTTTCGACCAGCAGGCCGCGCAACAGCTCGATCCAGTCGTGGCGGCGTCGGTTCTCGCATTCGGCTTTGTCTATATCCACCCTTTCGAGGACGGAAACGGCCGGCTGCACCGCTATCTGGTCCACCATGTCCTGGCCCAGCGGGGCTTCAACCCGCCCGGCGTCGTCTTTCCTGTATCAGCGGCCATTCTGGAACGGATCGATGACTACCGCCTCGTGCTCGAAGACTATTCACGGCGACTGCTGCCGGTTGTGGACTGGGAGCCGACGAATGGCGGCAACGTCCGGGTGTTGAATGATACAGACGATTTTTACCGATTCTTCGATGCGACGCCGCACACCGAATTTCTGTATGGATGCGTACAGCAGACCATCGAACACGACCTGCCGGGAGAAGCCTCATTCCTGAAGCGGTACGACGCATTTCGCAGGGAACTGAACCTGATGATCGATATGCCGGAGAGGCTGTATGATCTTCTGTTCCGATTCCTGCACCAGAATGGCGGTAGACTTTCCCAGCGCGGCCAGGAAAAGGAATTTGCCGCGCTGACCGATGACGAGGTCGCGCGGATTGAAACGATTTACCGCGAGGTGTTCGCTGATGCCATCGCCTGAACCTGACGGCCGTATGATCGGCCTATCCGGCCAACCGATTGCGACGCGAGCAGGTGGCGTGCCGGTCGCAAACATGATCAACTTGAAGCGTGGTTCGCGGGCCCTGAAAGTCCATCGACTCTTTTCGCCGGTCGCGTCCTCCCCTTCGACGAGAAGGCCGGTCTCGTCTGGGCAAGACTTATGGCGGATAGGCAAGGCGCAAGGCCGTTCCCGCAGCGCGCTCGACACGAGCATCGCGGCGACCGCGGAAGCCAATGAATGTATCGTCGTGACCGACAATGAGAGGGACTTCATCGGCGTCGAAACGTTCAACCCGCTTCAAAACGCGGCGCGATGAAAAAGCGAGTGCTCAGCGTTCAGTTCGTTATGGCGAGTCATCAAGGAGAATAAGATGTCGGAGACCCGGATAGAGTGGACGGATGCAACCTGGAATCCCGTGGCAGGATGCTCCGTTCTGACAACCGGTTGCACCCATTGTTATGCCATGGCAATGGCGAAGCGCCTGGAGGCCATGGGGGTCGAGAAGTACGCGGGACTGACTCGCCGGAGCGGCAAACGTATCGTGTGGAACGGAGTCGTAAAAGAGGATATAAAAGCGCTTTATTTCCGGGGCATTGGCGAGGAATCCGCTCACAAAACCGCAATGGCGAACTCAAGTTTTGTGGTTACGTCAACATCCCTGGGAATTGTCGGAACTTGATGAGGCGGTCTCCGCAGCGCTTCCGCCGAATTGGAAAACAGCGACGGCCAAACCCGGGGGAGTGGGCCGAAACTGCGATCTGTTCGCCGGCCTTATGAGATGGGCCGGACGAAAAGACAATCAAGCCGAAAGCGTTCTCGTAGAAGCCCAATGGATTAACGCCACATTTCAATTTCCGCTTCACACAAGCGAGGTAAGGGCGACCGCTAAGAAAGTGGCCATATATCGCCGGAAATGGGAGGCGAGGGGATTCCATAAAAAAGGGTGGATTCGGAAGCAGGCGGCGCGGGGGAGAATCAGCGGCAAGGTGCGAATGGAAAAAAACCATCCGCGCAACCTGGCAATACTTGACGCAAAAGACGCCGGGATGAAGCAAATCAAGATCGCCCGAACGTTCGACTTGACGCCGGCCCGAATTTCTCAAATTCTCAAAAAGTTAAATGAACCAACATAAGATGATCCACCTGCGGCCAGCCATATCTGACGCAGGGATTTCGCCTCAATCTTTCGCCTTTGACTTTTGCCTCTCGGCTTTCGCCTCTCGCCTTTGAGAAATTGAGGCTTTTGAGGTTTTCCAAAGTTCTTCAGGGGCGCGCGCAGGGCGGGAAATCAACGGAAAGTCCTATGGTTCGCATTCGCTCGTTGTGGAGTTGCCTGGTATTTGTCCTGAAATCGAGAGGGAGGGATAGGCCGTGTTCACGCACCCTGCCTGTGAGTTTAACTATCCACCTGGTAATGCCCAGTTCGAGACGAGGAAGGAATGCCATCACGCGGCAAGGGTGGTTGGATATCGAATTGGCATGAATGACCCGAAATCGAAAGTCGTAAAGGTTTTGATAGCGGCCGACTGCACAGAGAAAAGACCTTCAGAGGGGCGCGCAGGGCGGAATGACGGGTCCAGGCCCACAGACGCGGACACCCCATTGGACCACCCCCTGGGTTATTGGACACTCGGGTGAGGGTATTCGACCTCATGCGGCCTCCGCAACTTGAGCGAGTTTTTCCTGCCTTGCCTGGGCCGGCGTTCGGTAGCCGTAGCCCTCGAGAATCCAATGATGGTTGTACAGGTTCTTGAACTCAAGCAGCGCCCACCGCAGTTCCTCTACGGTGGCGAAAGAGCGCACCCACAGGAGATTCTCCTTCAAGGTGCGGATGAACCACTCACAGTAGCCATTTCCCTCGGGCGCCCGCACGAAGCTGGGCGAACTGGTCATGCCCAGGTAGGCGATCTCCCGCTGAAAGTCATCGGACAGATAGGCGGGGCCGTGGTCGTGACGAACTTTAAGCCCCTCGGCGACGTCCGCCTCCAAGCCGGCGAAGCGCTCGGCGACCCCCTGCCGGATCGGCTCCAGGGCCTCGAAGCGGTTGCCGCTCTTGGCCGCATGGATCCCCACGCAGTCCACCGAGCAGTGATCCACCGCCACGAACACCGAGGCCATCCCCTCCTCGGTGGTCACCGTCGTCGTCATGTCCGTGCCCCACATTCGGTCGGGCCGCTCGGTGCGGATGGTCCCGTTGTGGGCCTTGGGACCTCGGGGTTTGCCCACCCGGTGGGGGGCCTGAAGCCCCGCCTCCCGCATCAGGCGACGCACCCGCTCCTTGCTGGTGCGGATGCCCGCGAAGCGCAGCCTCGCCCACACCTTGCGGTAGCCCTCGCCATGGAAGGGAGAGTCCTCCAGGACCTGCCGGATGTGGCCGAGGAGTTCCGCATCGGTGCACGGGCCCACAGGGCCGCGCTTATTGGGCGTGGGGCGTTCATGAACGGGGACCGCCTCTCGCCGCCGTTGCGCGTAGACCGTGGAGCGCGCCAAGCCCCAAAGGGCGCACACCCGCTTCAGGCCGTAGGCTCTGCCCGTGGAGGTGAAGCGGGCCTGACTCATCGCCTCCACCTCCTGCCGGCTAAAGGGCGGCCGGCCTCCAGGCGGTCGATCTTCTCCCGCAGGACCTCGCCCTCCATCGTGAGTTCGCCCACCTTGGCCTTGAGCCGGGCGTTCTCCTCGGCCCGCTCATCCGCCGGACGGGCTTTGAGCGCCGCCTCGCCCCCGCGAAGGAACGCCTCGCGCCAGGCGGAAAGCCGAGCCGCTGTCGTGCCCAACTCGCGGCAGAGCGTCTCCAGGCTCTCGCCCCGCAAAAGACGCAGGACCGCCTCCCGCTTGCGCTGGCAGGAGAACCGACCCCGCTCACTGCGATGCCCTGGGGCCTTGGCTCCGTTCGCCCTACGGGCGCCCTCCGCCAAAGCCCCCTCTTGCTTTTGTTCGTTCATCGCGACACCCCTTTCTCCATGAATCATGGATCAATCGAGTGTCCAACAAAACCCTAGAGCGGGGGACCATCATGAAACTCAGGAGGATCGAATACACCGATTTGGGCTCCAAGCAGAAGGAGGTCTTCAATTTTCACAAAATTGCGGGAAAACTCTCCGAATACGGATACAACTGCATCAAGCTCGCGGACGACTGGCAGGGAGCAAACTTTCTCGCGTATCACAAAGATGGCAAAAGTACGCTGAAAGTGCAGTTGAAAGCGCGACTCACACTCTCAAAAAAGTATGTTGGAAAATCGCTCCATATGGCATTTCCGATGGGCCAGGAGTGGTACCTGATCGAGCATGAAGCGCTGGTTCGCTTGGTCGAGAAGCACACCAATTGGCTTCACACGAAGTCATGGCAGGAGGACGGAAACTATAGCTCGGAAAATCCGAGTCAGCGTCTCGTTGAGGCGCTAGCCGGATCACGGCTATGAAAGCGTGGCTCACAGATAATCATCCGTCCCTGGTTCTGCTGAGCCAGTCTGGTTTTAAGTCCCGACGCTTTTTTCGGATCATTCTCAAGATGCGTAGCCGTGAGGCCCTTCCATAGACACGCCATAGCGCTATCCATACGCCTAAGACGGCGGCCACGCACGCGGTTCCCGCCCATATCCAGAATGTCTCCATGATTGCCCCCCTTCAACGCCCATAACTCGGCTCAGACGAACGTTCTCCCCTCGCCCTACCCATTTTTTCTTTTGGGGGATTGTAAAAGCTATGACACCGGATTAGGCCGGTGTCGTGGACCTGAATAGCTTTGAAGTCCTTGTAAAATCGGAAGCTACAGCGATACGCCATCTGCTCAGGGCGTGTCAGAAAAACGGGCGTAAAATCTGCCCTCGTTGTGAGGGTCGAAAATGCTACGTTCTGGGCACGAAAGGGCGCTTTCGCTGCGCTGGGTGTCGGTACACCTTCGGGCCGTTCACGGGCCGCTGGCTGGGCCAGCTTCGCCCCTCGGCCCGGCAGTGGCTTTGGGTGGTGAAGCTCTTTGAGCTGGAGGTCTCGGCCCGCAAGATGGCCCAGCAACTCGCCGTGAGCTATCCGACGGCGCTCAGGGCTGTGACGACGCTCAGGCGCAGTCTTGTGGCCGGAACGCCGGGGGGACAGGAGCTTCTTCGAGGGGAGGTGGAGGCGGACGAGGCCTACTTCGGGGGCAGGGGCAAGGGGAAGAGAGGCCGAGGCGCAGCGGGTAAAGTCCCTGTTTTCGGTGTCTTGGAGCGGGGTGGCCGGGTGAAGGTGGAGGCGGTCGGCAATGTCAAGGCCCAGACCCTCTTGGCCTCCACCCTCAAGCGGGTCCGTCGGGGCAGCGTGGTCTACACCGACCGCTACCAGCGTCTATGACGCCCTGATGTTCTGCGGCTATCGCCACCTGCGGGTGGATCATGATCGGCGCTTCAGTCGGGGCAAAGTGCACATCAACGGCCTGGAAGGCTTTTGGGCCTACGCCAAGCAGAGACTCATCAAACATCATGGCGTGTCCAAGGAGCGATTCCCCCTCTACCTGAAGGAGATGGAATTCCGCTACAATCACCGCCACCAAGATCCCTTTCCCCTGGTGGTCCAACAACTCACCCAATTGGTGTCAAAACCTTTATACCCGAAGGTCCCGGATGAGACCCCTTTCGGTGCCCAGGTCCCGGGTGTAGTGGCCGTTGGCCCAATCCCGCCGCAAAGGGGTGCGCTCGCGGGGGGTGGCGGCCAAGTAGACCGCCCGCTCCTCACGCATCAAGCCTTCCAAAAACCCCTTCAGGGCGGCCTCGGTGGGCAGCTCGTCCACTAACACCTCTGTCATCTGTTGAAAGCCCGGCCCAAGTCCTTATCCTCAAAGAGCAGCTTCGGCTGCATGGGTGTACTCCTCCTTGCAAAGGGTTCAACACTCAACACTCCAGGAGAGAGTACACCCCCTTCTTTTGCCCAAAAACCACTTCTACACACAAAACGGTACATCACCGCAATCGGCAGAGGGATTGACACCCACCCCATAGCGGGGTAGACAATGGCCAAGCGCCGCAGTTTTTCACCGCCATTTACAGAATATAGGAGAGAAATCATGCCCACCCACCACGAGCTTCACGCCTCGCCCGAAACGGTTCACTGGGGGTTCTTCGACTCTTCCCTCCCCCCGGTCCTTCGGGTGGACTCGGGCGACCGGGTCACGACACACTGTCTGTCGGTCGGTCCCGTCGGTCACGACGAACTGCCACCGGAGCCTTTCGAGGTGCTGCCGGAGCATCTGGAGCTCCTCGCCAAGTGCGAGCGGGGCCCCGGTCCCCACGTCATGACGGGACCCATCTGGGTGAACGGGGCCGAGGTGGGCGACACCCTAGAGGTCAGAATCCTCGACTGCACGCTGCGCGAGGATTGGGGTTGGAACATCATGCTGGCGCTGTGGGGGACGCTGCCCGAGGATTTTCCGCAGACCCGCCTGATCCACATCCCCATCGACCGCAAGGCCATGGTCGCCGAGCCGCCGTGGGGCCTTCGTTTGCCCTTGAAGCCGTTCTTCGGTGTGATCGGCGTCGCGCCGCCGCCGAGCTACGGGCGGATCTCCACCATCGAGCCGAGAGAACACGGGGGTAATCTGGACAACAAAGAACTCGTGGCGGGAACGACCCTCTACCTTCCCGTCTGGAACGAAGGGGCGCTTCTCTCGATAGGGGACGGCCACGCCGTTCAGGGGGACGGCGAGGTCAATGTAACGGCCCTCGAGACCTCCATGACGGGGACCTTTGAGATCATCGTCCGAAAAGACCTCTCCCTCCGGTTCCCCCGCGCCGAAAGCCCGACTCACTACCTCACCATGGGGATGGACCCCGACCTGGACGACGCGGCCAAACAGGCTGTGCGGGAGATGATCACCCTCTTGGGAGAGATTGCGGGGCTGTCACCCGAAGACGCCTACGCCCTGTGTAGTCTGGCGGCCGACCTTCGCGTCACCCAGCTCGTGGACGGCAACAAAGGCATCCACGCCATGCTGCCCAAGGCGGTCCTGACCTCCTGAGGTTCGCGGCGGGGGAGGCGTAGCGTACCGATCGTCTTCTCTGAGGGGCGGGACGCGCGGTGCAGCCGGGACTTGTGATCGGGGGAGATTAGGGGAGCAGGCGCAAGGGCGCGTCCGGGAGAATCCACATGCAGGCCGCCCAATTTCTTCCATGAAAACGGTACATCACTCCTCTAACTCGGATTTCTCACCAAGTCATGGTCTCGCGCTTTGCTTGCCGAGGGAATCGCCACCGGCGGCTTTGTTCCATTGAGGCCGGCGGATACGCACAAAGGTTGTCTTTCCGGGCGGGTACGGAGACCCGCCCCTACGACGGAAAACGTGGTGTGCCCGTAGGGGCCGGACGGTGCCACCGCCTCGGTGGTCTCCGTACCGGCCCGTCACACGCCCGCGCGGAGAACGGGGTGTCTCAGCCAATCAACTCGCTCGCATCGGGCAATGGATTGAAAGGCAACCCATTCACCGACCCATCCGAGCTTGAAGATTCTGTTTGTGAGAAATGGAGGCTAAGTCGGCTTCGCTCGGAGCCTGCCCTGAGCTTGTCGAAGGGACAGGTCTCGCCGGGCGAGAAAGTACACAGGCCTGATCGGGGCGCATCTTGATAGCCGCGATTTCCGCGCTGCTCAAACCACGGTTCCCCCAAAGGTGAGGAAAAATCCTCGGGACAGCCGCCCGTTGATTCAATCCTCCCCGACTAGAAGGGCCTGTTGATTTTCGAGGCTTACCGGATCACAGGCAGCTTGGAAATGTCATAATCCTTCGCGTCGCCGTCCTTGATGATTTCGGGAATCACAAGTTCTCCGCTCCTCATGGCGGCGGCAACCCGCTCCACCCGATCGCGAATCTTCTTCGGAATGATCTCCTTCGCCTCCGGGTGCCAGGGCGGCAAGCCGCCGACGCCGTCCCGGAAGCCCAGCTGATAAACCTTCCCTTTGAAAGTGCCCTCGTGGAGCTCCTTCACCATGTTGAAGATCACATTGGGCACGCCGTGGAGAACGCTGGTGAGGACGGTCTTCGGGGCGAGGTGATGTTGCGGGGAGTAGCCGGGAATGGCGAACTTCCCATTTTCCTGCGCCGCCTTGATGACCCCGTGGCCCGCCTCGGCCAGGGCGGTGAACACGATGTCGGCGCGCAGGTCGAACTGGCCGAGGGCGGTCTCCTTGGCCTTGCCCACGTCCGACCAGGTATTGATGTAGGTGTGATACATCCGGACCTTCGGATTGCCGTACCGGGCCCCGAGACGGAACCCCTCCATCTGCCGGATGATGGCCGGGAAGCCGAACCCGCCGATGGCCCCGATCCGGTTGGTCTTGGTCATCAAGCCCGCAAGAACGCCGGCGACAAAGGGGGTCTCCTGTTGGCGTATATCGAAGGAGGCAACATTGGACGCTTTCACCGAGGAGGCGGTAACGGCAAAGTTCGCCTTGGGAAAATCCTTTGCTGCCTTGAGGGCGGCGTCCCCATACTCAAACGAATGGCCGATAATAAGATTGTACCCCTTGGCCGCGAAATCCCGGTAGAGGCCTTCCAGATCGGCCAGCTTGACGCTCTCCACAAAGGTGTACTCGATGCCGTAGCGTTTCTTCGCAAGATTGAGTCCTTTCACCGCGGCCGCGTTCCAGGAGGCGTCGCTGACCGTGCCCGGAAGCGCGGCCGCCACCCGCGTTTGCTTATGCTTCGCCAGCGCCGGCCCCGACGTTCCCAGCGCGAGTATTCCCGCCAGAACGAACAGGATCAGTTTTTTCATGACTCCCTCCTTTCGCGGGCTTCACCCAGGTCCGAAGAAATCACTAGGTCTTCTTAACGGAAATTCGCCCCGGCAACTTTCGACGCACCCTGATCGCCTCTTGGCTTTATCGGTCGGGAACCTATCTTGATACAGTCCCGCGCACGTGTCAATCGGTCTCGAACCTGCCATTTCTCCGTTCCTTCAAAGGTTCCGCCGCTTGCGGCGCTTTTCCACAATGTAAGGGATACCCGTGGCGGCGGGGTACGTCGCCCTGCCCGCGATGCCGACGAGGACCACGATGGTCAATATGTAAGGCGCCATCAGAAGGAACTGGAAGGGAATGACGAAACCGAGGGCTTGAAGCCGAAGCTGGAAGGCGTCGGCCAGCCCGAACAGCAACGCCGCCCCCAGCACCCGGAACGGGTTCCACTTCCCGAACACCACGACGGCCAGGGCGATGAACCCGCGGCCCGCCGTCATGTTCTCCAGGAAGACGTCCACCTGGCCCACGCTCAGGATGGCCCCGCCGAAGCCGGCCATCACCCCGCTCAGGAGGATGCACGCCAGCCGCACGCCGTACACGTGAACGCCCGCGGTGTCCGCGGCCAGGGGGTGCTCCCCGACGGCCCGGATCTTCAGGCCGAACTTCGTCCAGTAGAGGACAAAGGCGCAGACGGGCGTCAGGAGCAGGGCGATGTAGACCAGCGGTGTCTGTTTGAACAGGATCCGTCCCAGCCACGGCAGGTCGCTGAGGATGGGGATGGGCCAGGCCTTGAAGGCGTGAATCCGCGGCGGCTCGAAAGAGATGGCGAAGGCCCGGCTGAAGAGGTAGCTGGTGACGCCCAGGGCGAGGATGTTGATGGCGATCCCCGTGACCACCTGGTCCACCCCACGGTTCAGGCTCATGTACGCCAGGATGAGGCTCAGCGCGCCGCCCCCGAGCATCCCCGCCAGGACGCCGACCCAATTGCTGCCGGTGACGTACGCCCCCATGAAGCCGCTGAACGCGCCCATGAGCATCACCCCTTCCAGCCCGATGTTCAGGACGCCGGACTGCTCGGCGAACACCTCCCCCAGGGCCGCCATCAGGATGGGGGCGGCGATCCGGACCATGGCCGCAAAGACGCTGATCCAGAAGAACCGGTCCATGAGGATGTCCCATTCCATCCGGATCTACTCCCCGACGTAGCGCTTCAGAAAGCGGCTGCCCAAGGCGAAGAGCACCACAAGTCCCTGGAGAATCCACACCAGGGAGGTGGCGATGCGGAAGGTGCGTTGCATGGATTCCGCCCCGACCTGAAGCGCGGCGAACAGTACGGCCGCCACGGCCACGCCGACGGGATGGAGATTTCCCAGCAGGGCCACGATGATCCCCGTGAACCCGTAGCCGGGCGAAAAATTGTCCAGCAGGTGATGGTGGATTCCCGAGATTTCGCCCATACCCGCAAGACCGGCCAGGCCCCCGCTGATGACCATCCCGGTGATCAGCGTCCGACCCACCCGGATCCCCCCGTAGTGGGCCGCCTGAGGGTTCCGGCCCACGGCGCGCAGGCGATAGCCCAGGACGGTTTTCCGGAGCAGGACGTAGAGGATGGCCGCGGCCGCCAGCGCCAGGAGAATCCCGGCGTGGATGCGCGTGCCGGCGACCAGCCGGGGGAGCTGGGCCGCCTCCGCGATGTTGGCCGAGCGCGGCACGAGGCCGGAGGGCTCCTTCCATGGGTTGCTCAAAAGGTAGCTGGACCCGAGGATGGCCACGTAGTTGAGCATGATGGTGACGATGATCTCGTTGGCCCCGAATCGGACCTTGAGCCAGGCGGGCAACGCCCCGTAGAGCCCCCCGGCCGCCATGCTGGCCAGGATGATCACAGGAAGCAGGACGAGGGGGGGGAAATCGACGAAGGTGATTCCAATTCCGGTGGTCACGATGGCCCCGACGTAGAGCTGGCCTTCGGCGCCGATGTTCCACATCCCGCACTGAAACGCCACTGCCACTCCCAGTCCCGTCAGCAGAAGAGGCGATGCGCGGACGGCGATCTCCGCCAGGCTGTTCCGGTCCGCGAGGGAATGCAGGAAGAGGTAGGCGTACGCCCGGATGGGGTTGACGCCGGTGAGGGCCATCAACACACCGGCGACGATGAAGGCCGCCAGGACCGAGGCCGCCGGAAGAAGGAGGCCGCCGAGCCTTCTCCTCCAAACGCCTGACCTCTCTACCGGAGCGCCCGGTTGCCGGGCGGCGCTCATTCGGCCGGGTCCCCGGTATGTCCCCCGACGCGGGAGCCTGCCATCAACAGTCCCACCGTTTCCCGGGTGACCTCGGAAGTCCGGAACACCCCCAGGATCTCCCCCTCGTACATCACCGCGATCCGGTCGCTCAAAAGGAAGATCTCCTCCAGCTCCGTGGAGATGAGGAGGACTGCGCCGCCGGCCTTGCGGCGGGCCAGGAGTTGGCGATGGACGAACTCGGTCGCCCCCACGTCCAACCCCCGGCTGGGATGCACGGCCACCAGCAGCCTCGGGTCCCTGGACATCTCCCGGGCCAGGATGAGCTTTTGCTGGTTGCCCCCGGAGAGGGCGCCGGCCGGGGCGTCGGGTCCCCGGGTCTTCACGTCGTACCGGGAGATGAGCTCCTCGGCGAACCGGGAGATGGCCTCATGATCGAGGAACCCCATACGGGAATAGGGAGGCTCCCCGTGGACTTCCAGCACCGCGTTTTCTGCCACGGTCATGTCCAGGATGAGACCGACCCGCTGGCGGTCCTCGGGGATGTGAGCCGTCCCCATGCGAATGAGGTCCCGGGGAGAGCGGTGGGTGACGTTGTTCCCGAGGATCCGCACGTCCCCCCGGTCGGTCTTGCGCAAACCGGTCAGGATCTGGGCCAGCTCGCTCTGGCCGTTGCCGTCCACGCCGGCGATCCCTACAATCTCCCCCGCGTGAACCTCCAGGTCCACCGACTTGAGGGCTTCAATCTTGCGGTCGTTTCGCGCCCCGAGGCCGCGAACCTCCAGCACCGGCTCGCCCCGAGGGACGATTTCCTTCTCCACGTCGAAGATCACCTCTCGCCCCACCATCATCCGGGCCAGCTCCCGGGGGTGGGTGTCCGCCGTGGAGACGGTGGCCACCTTCCGTCCCTCCCGAAGAACGGTGAGCCGATCGCTGATGGCCATCACCTCTTCCAGCTTGTGGGAGATGAAGATCACCGAGTGGCCCCGGGCCGCAAGCGAGCGCAAGACGCGGAAGAGCTCTTCCACCTCACCGGGCGTCAGGACGCCGGTGGGCTCGTCGAGAATCAGCAGCGTCGCCCCGCGATAGAGCGCCTTGATGATCTCGACGCGCTGCTCTTCCCCGACTGAAAGCTGCCACACCTTCGCCTTGGGGTCAACGGCCAGATGCTGGCGTTCGGAGATTTCCCGGATGCGCGCCTCGGCGTTCCGAAGACCCAGAAGAGGCCCGGGAGATTTCTCCCCAAGAATGATGTTCTCGGTGACCGAGAGCGGAGGGACCAGCATGAAGTGCTGGTGGACCATTCCGATCCTCGCCCGGATGGCGTCGCGCGGCGAGTCGAAATCCAACGCCCGGTCCCGGAATAGAATCTCCCCGCTGTCCCGCTGGTAGAGGCCATAGAGGATGTTCATCAACGTGGTTTTCCCGGCGCCGTTCTCACCAAGAAGGGCGTGGATCTCTCCCGCCTCGCATTCGAGATCGACATTATCGTTGGCGATAACGGGCCCGAAGCGCTTGCAGACCTTGCTCATCCGGAGAATTGGAGGCATCGGGCCGTCCAAGTGAGGGCGACTGCAATTCGTGGGGGATCGGGGATCCCAAGTGGAGAAAATTTCTAACCCAATGAAAATTGGAAGTCAACAGGAATCGAATGTCCGGCCGATCCCCCGGGTGCGCCGATCACCCGGCGCGTCTGAAAACAACCCCACCGGCGGGGTTCCCTTAGCAGGTTGCGGAAAAACGATTTCGGCATGGTCCATCGTACCTTTTCGGGTGCGAATTCTTCTCGATTGCGATCGTTGTAGGGGAGGGCCTTGCGCCCTCCCGCCTCTCACGAGAGGAGTATAACTCATGGATTCATTGGTCCTTCCATCGATGACCCATCGAGCCCCCGCGGGAGCCCCAAGGGACTCCCCTACATCTTGAAAGCGGGATGTCTTGGAAATCCGTTGCGGGGATACCCATCTTGGGGGGGGGTCCGCAACCTGTTAGGGCTTTCCGCACCCATCAATGTCCCGAGAGAGCGCTATCCGACGGACAAATGGTATAGTTCCCAGATATCCCATATGGATCATAACTTTTGTCGGACCGGAGGACATTTTCTGGAGTAAAATCAATGCATGAGCCTCCCCGAGCCATCCTCTCGCGGGGTAATCCAATGGGTGAAGCGAAAAAGTGGGCGTTGAAGGTCCGTTTTGAGCGTCGGCTGAGGCTTGAGTTTCACGGAACCAGAATGACTTCGGATGCGGGATTGCTGGCCTGCCGAGAGGGATCAAGCACTGGTCGTTACGCGGCCTTCAGCTTAAGCTCCTCAAAATGGGCGGCCGGCTCGTGCGGTACGCCCGCCACATCACCTTCCAGTTGGCCGAGGTCGGTGTATCCAGGAAGACATTTGCCCTTATCTTGGAGAGAATCAAGCGATGATGCCCGGTGCCTGTCTAGCGACCCTAAGCGGAGTCCACACAAGGGCAAAATGACGAAGACTCCAAACCTGGTGGTCAAGCCCGTTTACACGCCGGCGCTGACATGGTTTTCCAATGGCGGATACCGCTCCGATCAGGGTTTCAGGCGCCCGAAATGGTGTTGACAGCCCCGGTAAAGAGGGCTCTAATTGAGTTAAAGAGCAACGGGTGGTCAATACAAGAGTTGTCTTGATTTAAACCGGGATTTCCCAGATGACCACTCTTAGCCATCCTGCGGTCCTCCTGTGTCATCAAAGTACCCCATTTTACTACAGATTCAGGGTCTCTTTGCAGAACCCTCTGCTCAATCGAGGGGCAACGGCCGTCCTAAAGCCGCAATCCCTTGAAAACCCAGCTCTACCGGCACACTCAGGGGAGTTCGGCACAGACTGATCCCCCGTCTCCACCATGTCACTAAGCTTCCGGGCCATCTGCTCCGTCATCCGGTATCTGGTACGGGAGGCGGTAACCACAACCGTCGAATTCGTTCAAGGATTGCCCTGAACAGTTGACGCGGCACGGCCACCTCGGCCATCTGGAAGGTGGTGTACTGGGCGTGGGTGACCACCTTGGCCCCAATCTTAATCAGCTTCTCGCGTAACGTCGTCAGCGACCAGTGCTTCACCGCTCTGGGCAACGCCAGCCGCCGCAGGAAGTTTGCCAGGTTGTACGCCAAGGCAAATAGTTGCAAGCGAACCTGGCTCTCTTCAAAGCCGTGGCAGGACAGGCGCGTCCAGTTCAGGGCGTACTTGCCCTCCTTGATCCACTGCTCCGCCGTCCCACGCTGGTTGTAGAACCTCACGACGTTCTCTTCCCGCCAGTGCAGGTTGGTCACGATGAAGCTGACTCTTGGAAACAACTCGCCCTGGTGCCACTCGACCGCCACCACCACCCGGCGAGGCTTCTCCCAACTAGCCGCCTGATAGGAGACGCTGTGGTAGAAGATAATGGGCCTTTTGGGCGGTCGGCCAACCGGCCGGGTCAGAAGGTATTCGATGTCCCTGTACAAGATGGCGTTGGCCGGAAGCCGAATCGCATAGGAGTAGCCCTCCGCCTCAAGGTATCGGTACACCTCCGGCTTGGCAAATGCCGCGTCGCCTCGAAAAAACCGACAGACCTTCGCATCCCGGTAGCGAGCTACCACCGGCTCCAATACAGACCGCCAGTCATCAGCGCTGTGGACCTTGCCGTTCCCCCGCTCTAGGGTTTTGTTGGACACTCGATTGATCCATGATTCATGGAGAAAGGGGTGTCGCGATGAACGAACAAAAGCAAGAGGGGGCTTTGGCGGAGGGCGCCCGTAGGGCGAACGGAGCCAAGGCCCCAGGGCATCGCAGTGAGCGGGGTCGGTTCTCCTGCCAGCGCAAGCGGGAGGTGGTCCTGCGTCTTTTGCGGGGCGAGAGCCTGGAGACGCTCTGCCGCGAGTTGGGCACGACAGCGGCTCGGCTTTCCGCCTGGCGCGAGGCGTTCCTTCGCGGGGGCGAGGCGGCGCTCAAAGCCCGCCCGGCGGATGAGCGGGACGAGGAGAACGCCCGGCTCAAGGCCAAGGTGGGCGAACTCACGATGGAGGGCGAGGTCCTGCGGGAGAAGATCGACCGCCTGGAGGCCGGCCGCCCTTTAGCCGGCAGGAGGTGGAGGCGATGAGTCAGGCCCGCTTCACCTCCACGGGCAGAGCCTACGGCCTGAAGCGGGTGTGCGCCCTTTGGGGCTTGGCGCGCTCCACGGTCTACGCGCAACGGCGGCGAGAGGCGGTCCCCGTTCATGAACGCCCCACGCCCAATAAGCGCGGCCCTGTGGGCCCGTGCACCGATGCGGAACTCCTCGGCCACATCCGGCAGGTCCTGGAGGACTCTCCCTTCCATGGCGAGGGCTACCGCAAGGTGTGGGCGAGGCTGCGCTTCGCGGGCATCCGCACCAGCAAGGAGCGGGTGCGTCGCCTGATGCGGGAGGCGGGGCTTCAGGCCCCCCACCGGGTGGGCAAACCCCGAGGTCCCAAGGCCCACAACGGGACCATCCGCACCGAGCGGCCCGACCGAATGTGGGGCACGGACATGACGACGACGGTGACCACCGAGGAGGGGATGGCCTCGGTGTTCGTGGCGGTGGATCACTGCTCGGTGGACTGCGTGGGGATCCATGCGGCCAAGAGCGGCAACCGCTTCGAGGCCCTGGAGCCGATCCGGCAGGGGGTCGCCGAGCGCTTCGCCGGCTTGGAGGCGGACGTCGCCGAGGGGCTTAAAGTTCGTCACGACCACGGCCCCGCCTATCTGTCCGATGACTTTCAGCGGGAGATCGCCTACCTGGGCATGACCAGTTCGCCCAGCTTCGTGCGGGCGCCCGAGGGAAATGGCTACTGTGAGTGGTTCATCCGCACCTTGAAGGAGAATCTCCTGTGGGTGCGCTCTTTCGCCACCGTAGAGGAACTGCGGTGGGCGCTGCTTGAGTTCAAGAACCTGTATAACCATCATTGGATTCTCGAGGGCTACGGCTACCGAACGCCGGCCCAGGCAAGGCAGGAAAAACTCGCTCAAGTTGCGGAGGCCGCATGAGGTCGAATACCCTCACCCGAGTGTCCAATAACCCAGGGGCGCTCCACAAGGAGTCCCAAGATGAACACACGTTGCGAAGCTGTTGACTAGTGGAATTGGGGCATCACCGAAGCGGCGTCCCAAGTTGTTGATTTCTTCAAAATGGGAGTTGCGTTTCTTGCCGGTCGTTTTTCCATCCGAACCGATAAAACCCCTGAGCGCACACCTCTCTATATTCGCGGAACACTGGTGGGGGGACCCCCAAAGCTTTCGGGTCGGCTGGTATTGGTAGAATGTCAGATGACGTTCAATTTCGAGTAACCACAACATGTAGTGGGTCAAAATGGCCCCTATATCTTGTGGTTTACTGCGTCAAGTATATAAACGCGCTTGAAAAGGCACAAGCAGACATTCCATCAACGGCACCGCGGTTACAGAAAATCCATCGGGCACCCGAAGCCGTCCACGACGATGGATATGGACGAATTTGTGAGGCTGCAGCGTGACGCCCTGGCCGAACTGCGGAGGATCTCCCCCGCTCTAGGGTTTTGTTGGACACTCGATTGATCCATGATTCATGGAGAAAGGGGTGTCGCGATGAACGAACAAAAGCAAGAGGGGGCTTTGGCGGAGGGCGCCCGTAGGGCGAACGGAGCCAAGGCCCCAGGGCATCGCAGTGAGCGGGGTCGGTTCTCCTGCCAGCGCAAGCGGGAGGCGGTCCTGCGTCTTTTGCGGGGCGAGAGCCTGGAGACGCTCTGCCGCGAGTTGGGCACGACAGCGGCTCGGCTTTCCGCCTGGCGCGAGGCGTTCCTTCGCGGGGGCGAGGCGGCGCTCAAAGCCCGCCCGGCGGATGAGCGGGACGAGGAGAACGCCCGGCTCAAGGCCAAGGTGGGCGAACTCACGATGGAGGGCGAGGTCCTGCGGGAGAAGATCGACCGCCTGGAGGCCGGCCGCCCTTTAGCCGGCAGGAGGTGGAGGCGATGAGTCAGGCCCGCTTCACCTCCACGGGCAGAGCCTACGGCCTGAAGCGGGTGTGCGCCCTTTGGGGCTTGGCGCGCTCCACGGTCTACGCGCAACGGCGGCGAGAGGCGGTCCCCGTTCATGAACGCCCCACGCCCAATAAGCGCGGCCCTGTGGGCCCGTGCACCGATGCGGAACTCCTCGGCCACATCCGGCAGGTCCTGGAGGACTCTCCCTTCCATGGCGAGGGCTACCGCAAGGTGTGGGCGAGGCTGCGCTTCGCGGGCATCCGCACCAGCAAGGAGCGGATGCGTCGCCTGATGCGGGAGGCGGGGCTTCAGGCCCCCCACCGGGTGGGCAAACCCCGAGGTCCCAAGGCCCACAACGGGACCATCCGCACCGAGCGGCCCGACCGAATGTGGGGCACGGACATGACGACGACGGTGACCACCGAGGAGGGGGTGGCCTCGGTGTTCGTGGCGGTGGATCACTGCTCGGTGGACTGCGTGGGGATCCATGCGGCCAAGAGCGGCAACCGCTTCGAGGCCCTGGAGCCGATCCGGCAGGGGGTCGCCGAGCGCTTCGCCGGCTTGGAGGCGGACGTCGCCGAGGGGCTTAAAGTTCGTCACGACCACGGCCCCGCCTATCTGTCCGATGACTTTCAGCGGGAGATCGCCTACCTGGGCATGACCAGTTCGCCCAGCTTCGTGCGGGCGCCCGAGGGAAATGGCTACTGTGAGTGGTTTATCCGCATCTTGAAGGAGAATCTCCTGTGGGTGCGCTCTTTCGCCACCGTAGAGGAACTGCGGTGGGCGCTGCTTGAGTTCAAGAACCTGTACAACCATCATTGGATTCTCGAGGGCTACGGCTACCGAACGCCGGCCCAGGCAAGGCAGGAAAAACTCGCTCAAGTTGCGGAGGCCGCATGAGGTCGAATACCCTCACCCGAGTGTCCAATAACCCAGGGGCGGTCCAGATCTTTCTTGGGGACTAAGCGAGGGCATGCTCGATGTCCACGGTGCCGAGCAGGATCATGGGACACCTTTTGACGCGTTTTTCATGGAGTTTGGCAGGCGCGCGTTCAACAGTTTGTTGGGCGAGCACGATGCTGTTACGCGCTGTCAAGTCACTTGGGTTCTGGTTCGGCGTTTCGGTGGTCGTCGTTATTTCGCTGGGAGTCGTCCTGTCCGTCGCATATTGGGACTGGCTGCAGGGCGGGACGGAACACACGGGCAATGCCGCCGCAGTTCGCAACATCTCACTCGTGGTCGGAGGTATGGTGGCGATCCTCATTGCTCTCTGGCGCAGTCTTGCGGCGGAGCGGCAAGCCACAGCTGCAAAACGGCAGTCGGAGATCGGTGAACGGGTTTACCTGTACGAGAGATATCGGCAGGCAGCAAGCATGCTGGGGGACAATGAGCTCCCGGTCCGTCTGGCCGGCATATACGCCCTCGAACGTGTGGCCGAGGACCACCCGGACCAGTTCCGACTCGAAGCTATCAAGCTTCTCGTCGAATTTGTCCGTACCCCGCCGGAATTGAATTATCCTCAACCCAAGGTGTGGGACGGGTGGCTGCAGCTCGAAAGACCCGCGACCAGTAAGGACGTTCAGGTGGCAATGACGGCGATCGCGGAGATGCGGCGCATCGACGCCATTCAGAACAAACGGGAACCCGTCTGGCTGGATCTCCACGACGCTCAGCTATGTGGCGTCGAGCTGAATATGCCGCTCCAAGGAGTGAACCTGCAGAATGCAAACCTGATGTTTGCCAATCTGGCGCACAGGGACCTGACGGGTGCCCAGTTGCAATGGGCCAACTGCCGTCAGGCCCTTCTCGAAGACGCCGATCTGTCCGGTGCCGAGATGAGCGATGCGGACTTTTCCGGGGTGCAGGCTCGCAAGTGCAAGTTCCGAGGCGCCACAATGCCGGCGAAAATGGTCGACGCCGACCTTGAGGAGGCCGACATGACGGAGGCGGTATTTCCCAACACTGATCTGACCGGCGCGGACCTCGGTGCCGCGAACCTGACTGGGGCCGAGTTGCATGGACGGGTGTATTGGATAGACCGAGCCGGAAAACATGAGGCGGAAGACAATGCCGTTCGGATCACTCAGGAACAGCTCGACGAAGCGGTGGCCGACCCGGATCGGCCCCCCAAACTCAGCATCCGCCCAGTAGGAGACGCCGAATCAGGAATACGCTTGGTCTGGCGCGGAAAGGCGTCTTCAGAGGATCCCTCGGACGATATCGCCTGACAGAGTCGTCAGGACGTTGCATACGGGCCGATCGCGGGCTATCCAGTGCGTTGAGAGTCAGCGATGAGATCGGGCCTTCGCGGTGCGAAGCAGCCTGATTTCATGCTGAGAAGACGGTTTACAGGCGGGCGAGAAAATAAGCCTGCGCAGCCTCCCGCAGCAATCTTTGCATGCCGTTCCTCCGAAATTCATTCTGCCGCGATCCGTCTTGGTCGAACCCCAGCACGACCTGGCTGTCCTTCAGGCGCTTCGCGGCCCGCGGTGCCTTGAAGTGAAGGGATATGTCTCGCGCGTTTCTGATGAAATCGATTTGAGCGGCGTCCAATTGATGTGGGTAAGAGGCATTCCATCGGGCGACGGCGGCGCGCAACGGTTCCCCGTCGCGGATCTCCAAGAGGGCCTCGACCAATTGGTAGGCGTGAAACAGTCCGGCATCGACCTGGTGATTTCCAGAGGTCGAGAGAGACAGCACCTGGACAGGTGTCGTGCGGTGGCGATCCTGGCAGAGGGCGGACAATAGGGCCAGCATATGGACCAGATCGTCATCCACCCAGTAGGAGTTACTCTGCAGGTAGTTGAACAATCGTGTGAGTAGATCACGGGTGTTGCTGCAATCCTGCAGGTCAACGGAGTCTTTGCCGAGGGAACGATAATAGTATGCTGATCCGAGGGAGTCCTCTCCGCCTGGCAAGCCGAACCCGAATTGAGCGTCCGGAAAGGCGATCAGGAGCGCTGCTATCAGAACGGCGCCTTCCATTGCGTCGCCCTGCTGCTGTGGTTCCGGAACCACATGGTCCAAAACGACGTCGGACGCAAACAGCTCGTTAAAGAACACCAGCTTGTCGATTGATCCTGGGGCATTCATCCAGCCCATGACCGAGTCGCGGGTCTTTGCGTACATGCCGGGCGTGTTCACGAGGTCGCGGGACTTGCGCATCGTGAGGCAGTTGCCGAGCTGGAACCAGATGTCACCGGGATCGATTCCGGTGACCTTGTATCTTCCGGTCATTTGGACCGCCCCTGGGTTATTGGACACTCGGGTGAGGGTATTCGACCTCATGCGGCCTCCGCAACTTGAGCGAGTTTTTCCTGCCTTGCCTGGGCCGGCGTTCGGTAGCCGTAGCCCTCGAGAATCCAATGATGGTTGTACAGGTTCTTGAACTCAAGCAGCGCCCACCGCAGTTCCTCTACGGTGGCGAAAGAGCGCACCCACAGGAGATTCTCCTTCAAGATGCGGATGAACCACTCACAGTAGCCATTTCCCTCGGGCGCCCGCACGAAGCTGGGCGAACTGGTCATGCCCAGGTAGGCGATCTCCCGCTGAAAGTCATCGGACAGATAGGCGGGGCCGTGGTCGTGACGAACTTTAAGCCCCTCGGCGACGTCCGCCTCCAAGCCGGCGAAGCGCTCGGCGACCCCCTGCCGGATCGGCTCCAGGGCCTCGAAGCGGTTGCCGCTCTTGGCCGCATGGATCCCCACGCAGTCCACCGAGCAGTGATCCACCGCCACGAACACCGAGGCCATCCCCTCCTCGGTGGTCACCGTCGTCGTCATGTGCGTGCCCCACATTCGGTCGGGCCGCTCGGTGCGGATGGTCCCGTTGTGGGCCTTGGGACCTCGGGGTTTGCCCACCCGGTGGGGGGCCTGAAGCCCCGCCTCCCGCATCAGGCGACGCACCCGCTCCTTGCTGGTGCGGATGCCCGCGAAGCGCAGCCTCGCCCACACCTTGCGGTAGCCCTCGCCATGGAAGGGAGAGTCCTCCAGGACCTGCCGGATGTGGCCGAGGAGTTCCGCATCGGTGCACGGGCCCACAGGGCCGCGCTTATTGGGCGTGGGGCGTTCATGAACGGGGACCGCCTCTCGCCGCCGTTGCGCGTAGACCGTGGAGCGCGCCAAGCCCCAAAGGGCGCACACCCGCTTCAGGCCGTAGGCTCTGCCCGTGGAGGTGAAGCGGGCCTGACTCATCGCCTCCACCTCCTGCCGGCTAAAGGGCGGCCGGCCTCCAGGCGGTCGATCTTCTCCCGCAGGACCTCGCCCTCCATCGTGAGTTCGCCCACCTTGGCCTTGAGCCGGGCGTTCTCCTCGTCCCGCTCATCCGCCGGGCGGGCTTTGAGCGCCGCCTCGCCCCCGCGAAGGAACGCCTCGCGCCAGGCGGAAAGCCGAGCCGCTGTCGTGCCCAACTCGCGGCAGAGCGTCTCCAGGCTCTCGCCCCGCAAAAGACGCAGGACCGCCTCCCGCTTGCGCTGGCAGGAGAACCGACCCCGCTCACTGCGATGCCCTGGGGCCTTGGCTCCGTTCGCCCTACGGGCGCCCTCCGCCAAAGCCCCCTCTTGCTTTTGTTCGTTCATCGCGACACCCCTTTCTCCATGAATCATGGATCAATCGAGTGTCCAACAAAACCCTAGAGCGGGGGACATTGGTTCTACGCCTTGCGCTACTCGGCTACGGAGCGGCCGACACTTGGCCGTACTCGTTGGAAGCAACGTCCCCGGACTTGGCTGTGTTCGTCTCCCTCGACGAATGCGTTGCGGCGACTCGGCTGCTGGCACGAAGACGGTTTGGCGGACAGCCGGGGATGCGTGCATGACACAAAGATTTCATTGTTGAATCTACAGGGCGTTGCTGATCGCGTCCCGTAGAGGAAGGGGCTCGCGACGGAGAACGGCATTATCGATGGCACGGAGACGTGAGAGAGAAATCTGCCCCTGACCATTTCGCTGTACGTTGCCCGATGGGACGAGGGCATGTGCCCTTCCCGTGGGAGTCGACCTCGATGGAGCGGTCGGAGGTCAGGCGGAGGACGATAAGACGGTCCGGCTCAACCCTGAGCGCGACGCTTCTGGTGCCCTGGGTGAAACTGATCTGGACCTTGCGCCCGTCGGCGGCCAAGGCATCGTGATTGGGAAAGGAGCCCGGCAGGAGGTCGAGGGCGAACGTGTGGGCGGCAAGGACCTTACTGATGCTGCGCACCAGATGGCCGTCAGGGGTGAATTTCCGGCCGGGAAAGAGGGCTTCTAAGCGATGGACAATGCGGTAGAGCTCGCCGAGCAGTTCGCGCACGTCGCCCCATTGGTCGGGGCGGCCGGCGGTCTGCCCGCCGTCTGTCGGCGGAGCGGTACCCAAACGGAGTGCCAATTCACTCCCCGGTGTCGTCGAACCGCGAGGCATCGGACGATTCGTTCATCGGATGGTAAGGCAATTCCGGTGCGATTTGGGAGATATTCCTGCTGATGTCCTCGACCTCATCCCCTCGTCCGGCCCTCTCCATGTCCCGCGCAATGGCCTGGGCCGCGAACATCGCCGACCGCAGGAGCTGGATTTCGTGCTCCGTTCGGGGCCACTCCCTGTGGTCGAGCGCCTCCATAGCAAGCTCGACCACGAGCTGATTCGCCGAAATCCCCCGCTCCTCCGCCTCTTTTTCGATCCTCTTCCATTGCCCGGGCGTGACCCGAATGTTCTTTTGCAGTGTCTGAACCATCAGCTTTGCCGATCCTTTTGTGAAGACTTCAGTCCATCTCGGTCCAGGAAACGACCGATTTAGCCCTTGTCCTGGACACCGCACACCCTCGTCCCGGACCGGAGAAAACTTCCGAATGATGCCGGAGGCCGAACAACCAAATTGGTAGTCATCATAGCGCAGCGCGGATCCGCGCGCGACCAGTCTGGTATCGGCCGTATGCCGCTTGAGATCTCACTCGAACTCCGGGCGCGATGCGCACTTGAATAAATGCAAGAATATCAGTGAGATAGCGCCGCATACCTACGAGCTACCAGATTGGTAGGACTTTATCCGGCATCACAGAGATACCGCAGGTCGTTGATTGCGGACAAGAATGTAGGACAAGCGCGCGCATGGAGTACACATGCAGCCTGCTGCGTCAGGTGTGAGAGTAAAAGCGCCGACCGGCGTCCGACAGACCAAAATCAGTAAAAGGAACGAAGGGAAGATCTCCGCGGGCGCGTGACGCGCGGGGGAGCCGCCGCGGCGATTGAGCGGGCGGCCGTGCGGAGCATGGTGCATGGGGCAGTGCGGGGCGGTGCGAGCAGCGGGGTCCGCACCGGTGCGGTGCGAAGTGCGGCGGGCGGTGCGGCAGTGGGCAACGCGGAAGAGGAACGGGCCGCGCCGCCGGGTGGCGACGCGACCCGCGAGGTCGTTGGGCTCAGGCGGCGACGCACTGGACCGGGATACCGAGCTTGCGCGCCTTGTCGACCAGATTGTCGGTGATGCCCGAACCCGGGAACGCGATGACGCCCTTGGGGAGGAGATCGAGCAGTTCGTCATTGCGCCGGAAGGGCGCCGCGCGTCCGTGCGCGTCCCAGTTGGGCTTGCAGACGATCTGGTGGACACCGTTGCGGTCCGCCCACTTGGCCGCGATCTTCTCGACGCCCGGACCACCGCCGTGGACCAGGACCACGTCGTCGTACTTGGCCTTAAGCTTCTCGAGGGTGCGGATGATGGCGCCTGCGTCGCCGGCGTGCTTGCCGCCTGCCACCGCGACGAGCGTTCCCTGGGGCAGGAGGGCCTTGTTCTCGCGGTCCCTGCGGGCACGCTGGAAGTCGCGGGCATCGATCATGGCCGAAGTGAGCTTGCCGGTCTGGGAGGTGTGGGACCCGCGCCGGGGCCGCCAGAGGTCTCCGGTCTCGACCCGGTAGGCCTCGGCCGCTGTATCGCGGAGTTGCTCGAAGGCGTCCCGCCGGTCCGTGAGGTTCTTGGTTCGGTCGGTGACGAGTTCGAGTTCTCGGGACCGGATCTCCGAGCCGTCCTGCTCGCGCTGGAGGTCGCGCATGTCGGGGAGGAGCCTGTCGGCCGCGCGGTCGAGGCGTTGCGTCTGGGCGTCGAGCATGTTGACGAATCCCCAGAGCAGGCTCTCGCGCTCGTCGGCGAGTTGCGTTCCGTCGGGGGCGACGCCGTGTGCCATGATGCGGAAGGCTTCCGTGACGGCGGAGAGGGCGTTCTCCGGATCCCAGACCTCCCGGTTGTCGAATTCGTCGCGCTCTGGGGTTGCTCCGAAGAGAGCCGCCTGCTCGCAGACGGTGGCGGTGACGGACTGGTTCTGTTCTGAGATGTTGTCGATATCGTGCATGATGCTCTCCTTCCGGGTAGAGGGTTGAGAACCGTTACGGTTCGTTGTGCGGAGAGAGTCTCCGAACGTGATGGTTGAGTGGCCCACGCGCGCGCAGCAAAGCCACCGTGGCCGCAAGGCCTGGCGCGGCGAGGGGCGCGAGTGGCGCGGGCGCACAAGCGACCGCAGGGAGCGCGGAGCCTCGGTCGCGTTTCTTGCCGCGCCTAGGCGCTTCAGCGCCGTAGCCTTGCGAGCCAGGGCCGGAACGAAGAGGAGGACCCCGCCGGAGGCGGGGTTGGCGCAGCGAGCACGTGTGGGACAATGGGCCATCACGTCGAGAGGGATATTGTTAGCCACTGTCCCGGACGCCCTGTGCGGTTCCGGGATTGAGACGCGGGTCTCGGGCGCCGGCCCGGCAAGCGGACTCCTCACCAACTTGCAAGGGGGTAGTCCTATGGATTTGTGGACGAGTCCTGAGGACCGGCGCGAGCCCTGCGGGCCGTATGGACAAGTCCGTGGACAACGCTTACGCGTTGCCCACCGCGTTGCCCACACTCTCGCCCCTCTCGCCCACAAGCTCCACAGGACCAACAACAGATGATTCAATTGAGATTCCATTGACCGCTTCGCGGTGTGAACCTGCTGCAGCGCTGGCGTGCTGCGGGTCGAACAGTGTCTGGTCGCGAAGCATGGCGCAGGCGACATTGAGGAGGCGGTCTGCGACGGAGCGCAGCGAACGGGCGTGGCCGTGGCCTCGGGAGCGAAGCACCTGGTACTTGGCTTTGCAGACGGGGTCCTTCTGCATGGCCACGCGTGCCCAATGGTAGGTGGCATTGCGCAGGCGACGATGCGCGGCGCGTCTGAGGGAGACGCGCATGCTCTTGCCGGAGCGCTTGGTGACGGGCGCCACGCCGCACAAGCAGCGCAGCGCGTGGTAGTCTCGGCGCTGCAGAGCGTCATCGGCCTCTGCGAACAGCGTGGCGAGGACAACCGTGCCGACTCCGGGCAGAGAACGCAGGATAGCCACGTCACGCTGTTCTTTGTGTTGCCCCGGTTCGGAACTTTCGTCCGGATCGGGGGCGGCTTCGGCGAGCTGGGTGACGAGCGCCTCGAGACGTGAGTTGGCCTCTGTCAACTGCTGGTTCACGAGCGCAAGCTGCTTCGCAATGATGCGGGCGTGGGTCTCGGCGGCGCGTATTGCGCTGGGGTCGATGTCGATGGCGCGCGCGGTAAGCTGGTCGCGGAGCTCCTCGGCGGTGATACGTCGAACGCGGTGCTTTTTCAGAAGCTTCTCGAGCGTGGAAAGCCGGACGCCGCGCACGGCCGCGGGCGTCGGCACGCGGTTCCAAAGGGCCAGTGCCCAGTGAACATTGAAGTCCTCCACGACATTGATGAACTCGGGGTAGTAACGCCAGAGCTGGTCGCACATGCGATTGGACAGGCGCACCCGCTCGCGCGTCAGGCTCTCGACGATGCGGGACCACTCGCGCAGCTCGACGATTGCGGGAGCCGTTGGTTTGACCCGCAGCAGCCGGTGCGGGTCGGTGCGTAGCGCCGACGCCAGCACCAGGGCGTCGCGACGATCGTCCTTCGCCCCGGCGTGCGAGTAACGGTCGCGGAAGCGGTCCAGTTGCCTGGGGTTGATGGAGTGAACGGCGAAGCCGCATCCGAGGAGCGTTTCGACCACGGGTCCGCGAGGCGTCTCGATGGCCACGCCGACCTGGTCCGCCGGCGCCTCCTCGGTGCCGGACAGAATCCAGTCCGTCAACGCGGCGAAACCGGCGCCGCCGTGGGCGAACGCATGCTCGGCTCGAACGTCGCCGTTCGCGTCGAGGATGCAGGCCTGGTGGATTCGGGACCCCCAATCGATTCCGACAAACCACTTGAGATCTGCCAATTCGTCTCCCTCCCTAATCTGTGCGATGGTGGCTGGGCCTGCCACGACGCCTGCCGACTCCTGTACTTGGCGCTCAAGGCGCTAACTCCTCACGGGGCATCCGTCGTGGCAGGACCGCCGGGGCACCTGTCCGCTTGAGGTGCTGATGGCACTGAGCGCGCAAGGGTTGCTCCCGGCGGCCTGCCCAATTCCGTGCTATTGAAGCGCAGAGTCACTTATAAGAGGTACAGGAGCGCGCAGCGAGCGCCAGCGAGCGGAGGCGATAGGGATGGAAGCGAAAATCGGAGCGGAGCGGAGATTGCAGCGGGGATCCCGGCCCGAAGGGATCGCCCGAAGACGGCATGGCCCGTCACCGCAACGGACGCGTATCGACGAGTGGCTCCGCAACCTCGCAGGCGAGATTGCCATCGTGGTAGACCCTCGACTCGTACGGGGCGATGCACTTGAAAGTGACGGATTGCATTTCGGTTCTCCTTCCGTGTTGCCGGTGCCCGGGGCCCTCTCTCTCCCTCCTCGCGGCGTTCGCCCCTCTCCCGCTTCACTCTCCCCTCCGTTCCGCCAGGACGGAGGCCGCCCATGCCGCGGCGCGGGCGAGGACCTGCCCATGGCAGGGCAGCGGCGCGCATCAGAAGGCCAGCGGCTTGCCGTGAAGCGCCGCCCGCAGGGCTGGCGCATGCCTGAGATTGACGATGTGCGCCATGCTCTCTTCTCCTTTGGAGCCGTTCACCCCTCCCCCGCTCTTCACTCCCTCTCTCCGACCCGCTGAGGCGCGGGGAACAGGGCGGCGAGCCGAAGGGCCAGGGCTCGGGGTCCGAGAGTGACCAGATCGTCGTTGAAGTCGCCGTATTCGGAGACGATGACGTGGGCGGCGACGCCCGCCCGCGCGCAGCGCCGGGCGAGGCGTTGGGCGGCCCGCTCCCCCTCGGAATCGTTGTCGCGGGCGATGACGAGCTGTTTGAGCCCGCCAGGTGGAGCGAAGGCGCCGAGGCTTCCGGCCGAGAGCGCGGCCGCCGAAATGACCCCGGGCGCCGCGGTGACGATCGACAGCACCGTCGGCGGGCTTGCCGAAGCACACGGCGCGTCCGTGGATGCGGCCGAGCGCCTTGCGCGGGGCCGCGACGTCCGCCTTGGCGGGCAAGCGCGGATCGAGCCAGGTGCGCTGCACGCCGTGGATGGCGCCGTCGTCGCCGGTCACGGCGGCGACCAGCGCCGGAAAACGGCGCTGGGAAGAGCCTTCGCGATAGCGAAGCTCGGGATGGAAGCGCAATGCCGGGAACCGGCAGCGCGCGAGTCCGCGGGCGTGGAGGTAGGCTTCGGCATGGGTGCCGTCGATGGCGCGGCAAGGCCGCCAGAGACGGCGGGCCGCTTCTGTTGCGTCGTAGCCCTCGCCCGGCGCCGGCGGAGCCGGCAGGGCGAGGAAGGCGCGGGCCTCGGCGAGCGCCGCGCGAAGCGTCGGCGCGCCCGAGCGATGCCGGACGAGATCGAGCAGGTCCCCGTGCTCTCCGGTGGCCGCGTCGGTCCACTTCCCGGGGACGCCGGGACCGTGCAGGCGGACGAAGAGCGAGCGGCCGCGAGCGCCTTCGAGATCGCCGGCGACCCAGTACCGGCCCTGCTTTTTGCCCTGGGGCAGGTAACGCCGGCAGACGGCCTCGGCGCACGCGCCGAGCGCGGCGGCGATGTCGGCGGCGGGAGATACGGAACGGGACGATGGGGGCGGCATGACGGGCCTCCTCTGGATGAACGGGGAACGCCCGATACCGGCCGGCCTCCGCCTCCGGCCGGCGCCGGAGGACGAAGCGCCGCGCGTAGCGCTGGCGCGAGGCCCGAACGGGCGCTGTCTCGGAACGGGCAGCAAGAAAAAGGGCCGACGCGCGAAGCGCCGGCCCAGGTAGAGAGAGGAAACGGAATGCGCGCTCAGAACGGGATGTCGTCGATGGGCGCTTCGGCGGACGGCGTCTCCGCCTCCGCGACCGGCGCGCCGTTGCCGTTGGGCTTGTCGAGGAACTGCACGCGCCCGCCCGGAACCAGCAGGATCTCGGTGGAGAACCGGTCGGAGTCCTCCTCGTCCTTCTTCCAGCGACGGGTCTGCAGCTTGCCCGCCACATAGACCAGCCGGCCCTTCGTCGCGTGCTTCTCGAACATGTCCACCAGCCCGGGCTGGAAGGTCACGACCCGGTGCCACTCGGTCTTGTCGACCCGGTCTCCGGTCTGCTTGTCGATGTAGCCCTCGTCGGTGGCGATCGACAGGTTCGCGACGCGTCCGCCGCTGGTGAGGTGGTTGACGGTGACGTCGGCCCCGAGGCGGCCGATCACTTCAGCGCGATTGAGTCCGAATGCCATGACGGTTCTCCTTCTGCGTGAGGGTGTGGAAGACAACGGGTGATGGAAGGGGGGAGAGCCTCTCTCCCCGGCCCCTTCGGTTCACCCTATGAAAGCTCCTCTCCTTCGCCGGTGTCGGCATGGACCGCTTCGGTGAGGATCCTGCGGATGGTGTAAGAGTCGAGGCCGATCTCGGCGAGCAGTTCGTCACCTGTGGGGAGTTCGAGGTCGAGGTCCTGGTCGATCATGGGCTTGTCTCCTGTTCCGGGATTGCAGTTCCCGGCATCGGGACCGGGAGACCGTCTCCCTCTTCCCTGCCGGGCGTTTGCCCGGCCCTTGCTTCCCTCTGACTCGAAGGACGGTGACGGGACCCGGGGCGAGCTCAGAGGGCGCGACGGACGCCGGCAGCCGCTCGCCGACCTTGCGCGGTCTTCGCCCTCGCCCGGCTGTCGTCGAACACGGACCCGCTCGGGCTTGCGTGCGGTGCGAGTTTCGAGTCGGATAAGGCGCATGGACGACCAGGGCCTCATCAAGCGGCGCGGCTTCTGGCTGCTGGCGCTCCTGTGGCTGCCCGCCGGAGTGGTCACGACGGCGGCGGTGCACTTCGCGCCGGAGGCGGAGCCGGAGGTGGAGCCCCGAATGTGGCTGTCGATGCTGCTGATGTCGACGGCGTCGCTGATGGCGGGACTGCTTGGCTCAATCGTCATCGCCGACTACGCGATGGTCTTGAGCCTTCCGGTGTGGATCGCGTGGTGGTGGCTCGCGCGGCGGGGTTGAGGCCGGATGACGTCAGGCCGGCTGCGCAGCAATGCAGTCGGCTCACTGCACGGTCTTGCTATCCGGTGCGCCGTTCTCGGCGCGCATGGACCGTGCGGCCAGGGTGGTGGGAATGTAGCCGCTCATGTCGTGGATAACGATTCTGATCTGCTATAGATCGTTGTCGAGGTCGTAGGCCGGGGAGAAGGCGTAGTAGGGGTTCTTCGGCAGGGTGTGCGCGGTCATGTGCGGGCCTCCCTTGAGGGGTCGACGGTGCGCCGGGGGGCGCGGGTGATGGTCCCCCCGCTGGCGGGCGGCAGGTCGGCAGTACGTACCCCCGGCGAGCCGGCGCATAGAGGTCACTGCCCCGTAAAAGACGCCATCGGTGACGTATCCGAAATAATCTCCACCTGTTGGTGGGACAGCCGCGCGAAGGCCAGACACATGGCCACCTCCTCCCAGCTGTCCCAGATCCCGTGGTCCTCGCCCGTGGCGACCTCGATCACGGTGTAGCGAGGCGGAAGGATCGGAAGGCCCCGATGCCAGCCCGACCGCACCCAGGACCGGTGCGCGCACGGCACGCACCGCGCCGCTCCCTGAGAGGGTTCGCCACAGTCCGTGCAACGCCACCTCGCACGCCTATGGGCGTAGCGCCTTCGGCTGGCCGCGTTCTTCCGTGGATGGCGCCCGGCCTCGAGAGCCGCGCAGGGACCGCAGCGCGAGGCGTGGTCAAGGATATGTCTTCCGCACCTGCCGCACCGTCCCTCGGCCCTGCGGGCGGCATACTGCTCTTGTTCGGCCGCTTGCCGGGCGTCACGGCAAGCCCGGCAGGTCGCCCCGCCCGGGACGGGAGGACGGTTCCCGCATCGCGTGCACAGGCCGGCGGCCCGGCATGCCCGGAGGCGCTTCCTGCTTCTCTCCCGCCCGAGCCTGCGGCAGTCCTTGGGATCCCGGCCTCCGTAGAGCCTGCCGGCGGCCTTGCCCTTGGCGTACCGGGCGCGCTCGGCCTTGCGCCGCTTCTCGCCGCAGGAGCGGCACAAACTACAGTCGGGAGGAAGGGGCTCTCTTCCGCATTTGGGGCACAGGCCTTGGGCGAGGCGCTCTTTGGTGAGCCGGCGGTAGCGTTCCCGGTCATGCTCGCGGGCCTTGTCGGGGTTCTTGTAGGACACCTGTGGACGCCTCCCATCGGGGCTGGAATCGGGACGACGGACGCCCGGCCGGCGCCGGGCCGGCAGGACGTCCTGATAGAGAACGTCAATCAGTGCTTCTGCTTGCGGTCGCAGAACAATCCCGTTGCCATCCAGCCCATATGTTGCATCGATGACGATTCCTTCTGTCCAGCAGGAGGTTGAGTAGAATTCATGCAACATAATTTTTCGGCACCTATGCACGTAATCGTGCCTCCACCAACAGGGAGACGCGACTATGTCCAAAGAACTGTTCACACAACCGGACACCATCAAGGCATACCAGGCGGCACCGCTCGCTCGGGGGTGGCGATATCTTCACCATCGCACGGAATGCAGTACCAGACCGCTTGCGTTGCAAAGATTGCCGGGATCCGATTGCGGTCGGGACGGGGCCCGATCCGGCCATGGAAGGAAAACAAGGGGCTGATGGCCTTCCTGAAATCCCTATGATTGCAAAAGGTTATGTTGCGGCGATCCGGACTCCTTCCATAGCAGTCAGAAGGATCCGTCATCGCTGCAGCATATTCCGCCAGATAACATTACAGCCCCAGTACTGGACCCCGGAGTTCCGGAGATTGATTCCGGTTGCAACGATGATCTCATCCCGCGCGGGCCGCATCTTCCGGACCGCCTGCCGGGACACGACCGTCCCCGGCGCCTTGGACTGGTTCTTGGTCCTTGTACCCCCGGCGCGCAGGGGCCGGATGTCGCCGTCGGCCATGGACCGGAAGCGCTCGACCACGTAGCGGTCGTCATCGAGACCTTGGCCGAACAGGTGGGTGAGAAAGGTGCTTGCGTTGCCGGGATGGGTCTGGACCGTTGGCATGGCGCCGTCTCCTTATGGGCGGTGGTTGAGAGAGGCGGCGATATCCTCCCCTGGGACACCCGTCCGCCGCCCCGCTCACGGCCAAGCTCGGCCTCTTGGTGGCGCAGGAGTCGAGTCTGTGGACATCGGTTCGGAGGAGTGGCACAGTGAGCCTGGGGTCCGACCCAGCGTTTTGGACGGCGTCAGGAAGGCCGGAAAGGCGGCATTCCATGCCGCTCACGGTAGGCATCGATCGAGGAGTAAAAGCCAGTGCTCGAAGTTCTGGAACGAATGCGTAAGCTTCCCCCTAATCCGGGCCATTGCATGTGAGGGTTTTCCTGGAGATGTTCCGGCCATGCCTTCATGTTCCGGGCCGAGGAAAACGCCGGGAATTATATTCTTAACTTGACCAGCGCAGCGCGGAACGTGCCGGTTCGCTCAGGAGAGGCGAGAACTCTGGCCGTCCATCGTCGTCGAAGGTCACCAAACCCTTGTCAAAGGCCGCGTCCCAAAGCGCTGACAGAAGCAGGCCGTTGTGAATGTTCAGCCGTTCAGCGTCGTCGGGGCAGTCCTCCCACGCAATGATGTGCGAGGCGCGCAGCAGGGTCCTGTCCGTGATTCCGGTCAAAGGGCAGTGGCCCTGCCAGTAGGTCAGCAGGCGGTCACGAAAGATGTCCTGGCCGATGCGTTGGACGACAAGGCGCTCGGCCTCCGTCGTCTTCGGCAGGCCGCAGGTCTTGTCGCGGAAATCTTCGAGCGGGCCTTCGGGAAGCGTGCGCCCGAGAGTATAAACCTTGGGCAGCACGGCGTAGAGATCGGTGAGCGTGGCGAAGGCGTAGCGCGCAAGACCGGGGCCCGGCATCTCGGCGCGCGGCTGCGTCAGATCCTCGACGACGCCGGCGTGGTCCAGCGCGAGGAACCATGGACCGGAAGGCCCAGCCGCAGCCAGGTGGATCGTTCCCCTCGCCGTGGTGGAGCCGTAGTGTGCCCACCCCTCCTCTTCGCTCATGGCGCGGCGATAGCTGTGCTGGCCTTCGAGTTCTTAGTGTTGACAGCGACGCGCGGCGGCGAGGGCCGCGGGGCCGCGTGGACGGAGATCGACCTGGACCATGGGGTGTGGACCATTCCGGCCCCGCGCACGAAGCCGAACCGCGAGCACCGGGCCCCCCTTACTCGTCGCGCGTTGGAGGTTCTGGAGGAGGCGCTGGCGTTGGGTCGAAGCAGTCCGCTCGTGTTCCCGATGCGCGGAAAACCGCTCTCCAACACCGCGATGTCCAGACTGCTCAAGAGGCTCGGGATCAAGGCGGTGCCGCACGGCTTCCGGTCATCGTTCCGGGACTGGGCCGCCGAGGAGACCGACCATCCCCGCGAGGTAGCGGAGGCGGCGCTAGCGCATGTGGTTCACAACCAAGTCGAGGCGGCGTACCGACGTACGGACCTGTTCGAGTGGCGGCGTCGGCTCATGGACGACTGGGCGTGTTATCTGGACCGGTGCAGGGTTGGAGAGATCGAGTAGGGAGACACCGCAGTAACACCGCCAAGGCATCTCATGTTGGCCCGCTGGGATAGAGCCGCCTGCCCCGCGCCGGGGCTCACCTTTAGCGCGACCCTGGAGGCCTTGCCTTGATCGTAGGTAGAGGCTCCGCGAAGCTTGCTACGAGGCTTCACTCCAACGTTCCTTCTCCGACACGCTAGGCCACCCTTTGAGGCGTCCCCAATGAAGCTTACCGTAACAAACCCGGAGGTTCTGGACACGCTCGTGGACATTCCAGTCGGCCTATGGCCCATTCGCCGCCCTGGGGACTCGCGAATGATCCTCGTTGTGAAGACCTCGAGAGAGGCGGCTCAAACGGCCAAACTGCGCAAAGGATTCCGCTTCTATTTGGTTCCTGTCCATGCCGGCAGCGTGGTTACGTATGGTCTGGTGACAGCCTTCTTCGACGACAACGATGAACCGCTCGTCATCCAGACACCACTCTTCCACGAGGAGATCACCCGAGATTTCGTTTTGCTGCTCTCGTCGGACGCCTTCTATGTCCATTTCTTCGACGAGCACAATCGGGAACTGCTCGGCTTCCGAGCTGAGAACCCGGATGCTCATCGCTTCCGCGTACTCTCGAATACGATTCATTTCGCGTCGCCAACCCTTGACCGAGCGCGCCAGGTCCTCGACGTGATGCAATCCCGGTTCGGCGCTCGCTCGCCGTCGGACGACGCCGCTGCGTTCACTATCCACCTGCGGGAGCGGCTGTTTCCCGACAGCCTGGAAGAAAACGTCGAAAACCCAGGCGATCTCAACGATCCTGACATAGCCAACGCCCTGCATCGGTCGTTCGGGAGTGACAATGTCTTCGCGAACCCGATTCGCGCCGACAACGGACGAGAATTCGTAGACGTTCTGGTGGTAACGGACAAGACCCTCCTCCTGGTTCAGGCCAAGGATAGCCCAAGCGACGAGTCAGCACTGAACCGGAAGATCGATCGCAAGAAGGCCACCGTTGCCCACCATGTAAGGAGGGCAACCCGCCAGTTGAAGGGATCAATCAATCACCTCCGATCTGGGGATCCCATTGAGATCTCTACCGAGAAGAAGAGCCGCGAAGTGTCCACGTCCGGCCGCGACGTCTTCGGACTCGTCATCGTCAAGGAGATGTTCGACCCGGAGCGACCAACCTGCAGCTCACCTGTCTTTACCGTATTCAACGACACGGGCATTCCTTGCCTACTTCTGGATCATACAGAGTTTCAACAGCTAACCTTCTTCCGGACCACCGAGGAGAGCTTCGTAGGGACGCTGAAGGAGATCTTCTCGGCCGCCTGCGCGCATGGCGTGTTCCCACGTAGCCGATTTGGCCTTCGTACGGGGAAGACGGTGGTGTACGATCCAACTGGAACAGGGAACGCGCCAGACTCGACTACGCACGAACGGGTTCAAGCTGTCACGGAGGGGAGCCCCATCATTACCGCTCCCATATCGGGCGATTGGGTAACCGACGAGGCTGCTGGAATGGGGTTCCGGGAAGACTTGGGTGCCGACTGGCTTCGTGTGGTCGTAGACCGCTCGGAAGTGGAAGCCCTCGACGTGTCCGGTACGGCGGCAACCCTGTCGCGTGTGCTCGCTGACAGGGACGCCGTCGAACGGTATCGGGGGCGGGTAGACTTAGCCTTTTTCGGTTACTCCAGCGACTCGCGAGAACTACGCGACATCCCGGAGGTACGGCGCTTCTGCTCCAAGCTGGACGACGCATTTCCCTATTGGTTCTACTTCCTTTCCACGGAGGGAGTGACCCTGGGGGTGATCGCGTGCTGCTTGTGTTCTGTCGCTCAGCTGAGGCCGGGGGTCGTCTGCTTTGGTCCTGACCTGCTCGAATTCATGACACGTCATTACGAAGCACTGAATTGGCTATTCGATAACTACTCTCTGGACGAGAGGCTCAATGTCGAGATAAGCGGCAACGTCGCCGAGCATTTCGGCAAGACCGAGTCAATCCAATAGCGCCCGAGACCTCCGTCGATGCTCGTAGCGTCCGGCCGATTCCGCTGCCGGGACTCCTCTAGCGGCTCGGACCATGATCGCGCTCTCGTCCACGCTGGCGCGTCAGATCCAGCGGCCGCGCGACCTCGCGGCGAGCGTTCCGTAGTACTCGGCCAGCCGCTCGACCTGCCTCTGCAAGGCTTCGCTCTGCTCGGCCTGTCGCTCGACTTGCAGCCGCAAGGCCTCGACCTGCTCTGAGTGCCGCCGCTGTTCCGTCTCGTACTGCGCGGACAACCTCTCCAAGGCCGCCGTCAACCGTCGTTCCAAGTCGGTCTAGAGCTTCCTCACTCTCTCGACTGGAGTTGACCCGGTTTGGTGGACACCTGATGATTTGGGGGTAAAGGAGGTGTTCACGATGCCACAGACTCACCCACGCTATCCAATGGAGTTCCGCCGCCAGATGGTAGAGTTGGTCTGGGCGGGACGCACGCCCGAGGCGCTGGCGCGCGAGTTCGAGCCCTCGGTGCAGACGATCCGCACCTGGGCCCATCAAGCCGACGTCGACGAGGGGCGTCGCAAAGACGGGCTCACGAGCGATGAGCGGGAGGAGTTGCGCCGACTTCGCCGCGAGAACCGACAGCTCCGCCAGGAGCGGGAGATCCTGGCAAAAGCCACGGCCTGGTTTGCTCGGGAGACCGATTCGATCCCGTCCGGATCTACGGGTTCGTGAGGGCGAACCAGGCCATGTATCGGACCGCCACCATGTGCCGGGTGCTGGGGTCTCCTCCAGCGGCTACTACGCGTGGTGCAGGCGCGCGCCGTGTGCCCGCTCGTGTGCCGATCGGGCGCTCACCAAACGCATTCAGGCGATCCACGAGCGTTCTCGGGGGACTTGCGGCGTGCCGCGCGTCCATGCCGAGCTGGAGGCTGAGGGAGTGCGTGTGGGCCGCAAGCGCGTCGCCAGGCGCTGATGCGTGGGGCGGGACTTGCGGGCGTCAGTCGGCGCAAGGGAGCGCGCACGACGCAGCGCCGGCAGGAGGCGCGGCCGGCCCCTGATCTGGTGGACCGCAACTTCACGGCCGAGGCCCCCGACCGGCTGTGGGTGGCCGACATCACCTACGTTCCGACATGGGCGGGGTTTTTGTATCTGGCCGTGGCGCTCGATGCGTTCAGCCGGCGCATCGTGGGGTGGTCGATGGCCACACACCTGCGGGCCGAGTTGGTGCTCGACGTGCTCGACGCGCTCGACATGGCGCTGTATAAGCGCCGTCCCCGGGCCGTCATCCACCACTCCGACCAGGGCACGCAGTACACCTCGGTCGCCTTTGGGCAGCGCTGCCCAAAGGCGGGCGTGCGTCCCTCCATGGGTTCGGTCGGGGACTGCTACGACAACGCGCTGTGTGAGAGCTTTTTCGCCACGCTGGAGTGCGAGCTCCTCGCTCGCCACACTTTCCGCACCCGGGCCGAGGCGCGCATGGAGGTGTTCGGGTTCATCGAGGGCTTCTACAACCCGCGTCGTCGGCACTCCTCCATCGACAACCTGTCACCCGTTAACTACGAAAGGAGACAACAACGCACACCCTGAAAACCCAAGTGCTTAACTCTCCACCAAACCGGGGTAACTCCAGCCGGCATCCAGCCTTCGCCCAGGATGTCGGCCGCGATGCTGTCGGCGATTCGCTCCGCGGCCTCCTGCACCGAATCCCGCGCCAGATGGGCGTACCGGGCCGTGGTCTCGACCTGGCTGTGGCCTAACAGCTTTCCGATCATCGGCAAGCTCTCCCCCAGCGCCAGGGCCCTGGACGCAAAGCTGTGACGCAGGTCATGGATCCGGACGTCCTCCAGGCCAGCCCTCGCCCGGATGACCTGCCAGGCCTGATCCACGTTGCTCATATGCGTGCCCGGCTTCCGGCCGGGAATGACACACGGGTTGCCCGGTTCTCGCGGCAGACCGGAAAAAAGCCTCACCGCCGAGGGCGACAATGGAACCACCCGTGCGCCCGTCTTGGCGTCGGGCAGTCTCAATTCGTTCTGATCCAGCGCCACGTCCTCCCACCGCAGGGTCAGGATCTCGTTCTTCCGACACCCGGTCAGCATGAGCAGACGGAGAGCGATCACCGCGGATGCCGACGCGCCGCCCCGGGTCTCGACCTCATCCAGCACCTTTCCCAGGCGGGTGAACTCTCCATCGGTCAGAAACCTTTCCCGCTTGCGCTCCGGAAACCTGACCGCCAGCCGGCAGGGGTTGCATCCCTCCGGAACGAGCCCCCAGCTCTCGGCCAGCCTGTACATCAGCGACAGGGTGCGGACCACCATGTTCGCCATCGCAGGGGTCTCGTAGAGTTCGTCATGCAGCTCCATGACCCGTGCGCGGCTGACCGCCTCCAGCGGTAGCTGACCGAGGGCGGGCACGATATGACGATTCACCACCGTGCGAGTCGACTTCATGGTGCTCGGCTTGTAGCGCACCGCCACGTGCTCTTCGAGAAACCGCCTCGCAAGCTGGCCCACTGTCGGCCCACCGGACAGCTTCACCGCCATGGGCTCGGGCACCGGCTCCTCGCCGGCCTTGACTCGGGCGATGATCAGGGCCGCCCGCTGACGTGCCTGCTCCGCGCCGAGCACCCCGTGCCGGCCCACCGTGACCCGCTTCGGTCCCCCCGGTCCCCGGGCCTGGGCGACATAGACCTTGCCGCCCGCGGGATAGACCCGCATCCCGAAGCCGGTGAGCTCGTGATCCCAGAACACCGTGTCTTTTTCTACCTTCAGCTTCTCGACCGTTCGGTTCGAGAGCGTCTTGTATTCCAGCTTCGCCATGTCATCCAGCCTCATGCCGCCTCGGTGCTCCGCGGTCCGATGTGGGCGCCGATGCTGTCGCCCACCCGGGTCGCGGCTTCCTTCTCCGCATCCCGCATCAAGTGCGCATAACGTGCTGTCGTTGATACTTGACTGTGACCGAGCAGCTTGCCGATCGTGGGCAGGCTCTCGCCCAGCGCCAGGAGGGTGTCCCGAATTCAGTTGAAGGTTTGAGGCGGCGGTCCGTGTGTGGTTCACCTTATGCGACCTCCTCTCGGGTGTCAAAGCGGGGCTCGTCCAGAACGGCCTTCAGGATCCACAGGTCCCGGTAGCCGTCCAGGCGACGGAAGTTCTTCTCGGTGGCGAGGAAGGCGGAAGCGGCCCACCTTTTCACCATCGCCCCGTCCCGCCAGCGGCCGACGCGCCGGGTGCGCATCCGCACCCCCGAACAGGGACTCTCGATCAGGTTCGTGCTCACCAGGCAGCGCCGAAGGCCGGGCGGAAGAGCCAAGCGGTTGACGGTGAAGATCTCCTCCAGACCCTCCAAAAGGCTGGCGGCCGCGTCCGGATGCTCGATCTGAAGCCACCGGGCCTGCTTGCGCAGACGGGCAATCCCCTCCTTCGGCGCCAGCCGCCAGGCCGCCTTCATCGTCGCCTTCACCGGGTCCTTCAACTCCTCGGGCAGGTGGTCCATCACGTTCTTCACCTTGTGGTTGCGGCACCGCTGCACCGGATTGTCGTCCCCGTACACCCGGTCAATCGCCGCACGAAGCGCCCTCGAGCCGTCGATGACGAAAAGCCGACGCCGCCCGGGCCGCACGCCGCGCTCCACCAACTCCTCAAGAAGCGCCGTCACGACCGTGGCGTTCTCGGTGGCGCCCGACCTCAGGCCCAGAACGTGCTTTTGGCCCCGTGTGTCCACCCCAACGGCCACGATGACGTGATGCGCGCCGAAGCGCAGACCGTCCAGGTAGAGGATGAGGAGGTCGATGTCGTCAAAACGCCGCTCACAAAGACGCCGCAGCTCCGCCTCGGCCGCCTCGATGCTCTCCCGGCTCACGGCCGACTTCGACACCCCCACCGTCTCGGCCAGCTCGGGAAGAACGGCCGCGTAGTTCCGCGTCGAGACCCCTCGCATCAGCAAATCCAGCATCCGCTCCCCCAGCCCGGGGTCGGCCTGCATGGCCGCATACGCCGGCACCTCCACCTCCCCGCCCCGACCCTGGCCCCGGCGGCGAAGCCGCGGCTTTCTCACCTTCAGCTTGCGCCCCTTCAGGGTCACCCGGCCCCCCTGGCTGCCGTGCCGGCGGACCTCGCCACCCCGCTTGCCTGGATGCGGCGCGCCCGTCAAGCCCTTGGCCGACAGCAAAAGCACGGCCTCCAGGCCCGCCCGGCCCATGACGTCCATCAGGTCCTCCACCGCCAGTTGGGACTGCTCCACCAGCGACACCAGAGGAAAAAACGCCTGCCCGTGCTCCGCCACAAAGGCGGCCAACCTTTGGGTCTCTTTCTTCTCGATGATCTGGTAAGCTTCACTCATGGCGGTTCCTCCTCTTTGAATGTTTGCCAACCCGATTCTAACCGAGTCGGCAGGAGTGAACCGCCACCTCTTTTTCTCAACCTGCAACTATGAATGGGACAGGCTCAGCGCCAGGGCCCTCGATGCATAGCTGTGCCGGATGTCGTGAATCCGGACGTCATCCAAGCCGGCCTGCGCCCGGATGGGTTGCCAGTAGTGGTCGAGGTTCGTCAGACCGGTCCCCGGCCTTTGTCCGACAAGCACCCAGGGAGTGCCTTCGATACGGGGAATGCCGTTAAGCACTCTCAGCACGTGCCCGGTTAGGGGCGCCATGCGCGGACCCGACTTGGCGTCCCTGAGCCTCAACTCGCCCGCCGTGCGGTCCACGTCGTCCCAGCGCAACGTCAGGATCTCGCTCTTCCGGCATCCGGTCAGCAGCAGCAGCCGGAGCGCCGCAATCACCGGCGGCCACACCGAGCCGTCCGTTTCCGCGTCCCTCAACACACGGCCCAGCCGCCGGAACTCCTCCGGCGTCAGAAACCGCTCGCACGACCTCTCCTTGTAGCGGCGCACCGACCGGCACGGATTCCGGCCGGGCGGCAGTCTTTCCCAGGCTTCCGCCAACGAGAACATTCTCGACAGAACCTTGACCGTCCGGTTGGCCATTGCAGGCGTGTCACGAAGCCGGTGATGCAGCGCGGAAATCTCTCTTCGTCCTACCTCGTTGATTGACATCGCGCCCAGGGTGGGAAGAATGTGCTTGTCGAGCACGCTCCGGTACGTTGCAACGGTGCTCGGCTTTGACATGGGTGCGCAGGAACCGTTCGGACAGTTCGGCCAACGTGAGCTCCGGCTCGGGCGGCGCGGGCACGGGGTCCTCCCCCCGCTTGATGCGGTCGATGACCACAGCCGCCCGCTTCCTCGCCTCCTCGGTCGACATGTCCCCATGCCGTCCGAGGGTCACTCGCTTCGGTCCGGCCGGCCCCCGGGACTGCACTACGTAGACCTTGCGACCCGTGGCATGGACCCGCACCCCGAAGCCCGCCAGGTCCCGGTCCCAGAAGACGCCATCCTTGGCATCGACGGTGAGTGCATCCACGGTGCGTTTGGTGATCCTGAGCTCGCTCCTTCTGGGCATGGTCGCTCCTTGCCTTTGTTCTATGGTGATTCGGTATGCAATTCCGTAATCAAATAGAACACACGCTGCATCAAATCGGTGCGTATTTGAGCACAAGCGTTGCGGGAATGCAAGGAGCAAGAGTCGGGATAATGAAAAATAAATTCAATGTTTACAACACTTTATCTCATCACAGCGTTCTCGGTCGCACCATTGGCGAGGTGAGATATTTTAACCATGTTTTCCATCTTATGAAATCAGCACCGCTGATGGGGCGTGAAGGGGTAGACCACCTCCAGCGCCGCCAACAGCCCCGGGTTGCCGTCGGTGATGATGAGGCGAAGGGAGTGACCCAAAAGCCCCCGGTGGTAGAGGTCGTCGAGGAACTTCGTCCACGTGGCCTCGCTCTCCGAGTCGGCCAGACGGAAGTCGATGATCTCCCGCCGGCCCGCGAGTGTGACGCCCATCGCGCACAAAAGGACCTTGCGCCGGCTTCTCGACGCCCCGCGCACCTTGAAAGCCAGGCCATCCAGGAACACACAACGGTAGTGGTCGCTCAAAGGGCGGTCGTGGAACGCCGCAACGTCTCGGCTGAGCGCCGTGCACACCCGCGAGACGGTGGAGGCGCTCACCGCTTCACCCAACAACCCCTTCACGCACGCCCCCACCCGGCGGGTGGACACCCCGGCCAGGAAGCAATCGCGAAGCGTGCGGTCCACCACCGCCCGGCGGCGCCGGTAGCGCGAACGCCCGGCTCTGAAAGCCGCCGCCGCGAACCCGGGGCACACGCAGGGCGCGGATCAGCCCCCCCTCGGTCCCCCAGGTCCCGGACGTAGTGGCCGTTGGCCCAGTCGCGCCGCTTGGGCGTGCGCTCCCGGAACCCGGCCGCCAGGTAGACGGCCCGCTCCTCGGCCATCAGGCCCTCCAAAAACCCTTTCAGGCTCGCCTCGATGGGCAACTCCACCTCCCACCTCTCATTCAGCTCTTGAAATGCCCGGCCCAAATCCTTATCCCCAAAAAGCAACTTCGGTTGCATTGGGTGTGCTCCTCCAAAATGGGTTTCTTGCTCCCAGGAAGAGTACACCCTCTCTTTTTGCCCGAAAACACTTTCTACACACAAAACGGTACATCACCGTTGTCGAATCCGTTGTTGACGGAATTCCGGCGGTTCGTTACCCTTGAAATGGTTCCGGTTGCAACCGGGATTGCGTCAGAAGGTCGCGTCTTTGCGGCGGGGCGGTTGGAATCACGCCGCGTGGGAAGAAGCCATGCCTGAATATTCAGTGATCGGAAAATCGACGCCGATGGTCGATGCGCCCCACAAGGTCACGGGGGCGCTCGAATACGTGGCGGACATGACGCTTCCGCGGATGCTTCACGCCAAGGTGCTCAGGAGTCCCTATGCGCATGCGCGCATCGTTCATCTCGATGTGGCCCGCGCCCTCGGCCTTCCGGGGGTCAAGGCGGTCCTGACCGGCCGGGACGTCCCTCCCATTCTGTGGGGATCGGTCATCGACGATCAGACAACGCTGGCGATCTACCGCGCCCTGTTCGTGGGCCACGAAGTGGCGGCCGTCGCGGCGGTGGACGAGGCCGCGGCCCTGGACGCGCTGGGATTGATCGATGTGGAGTATGAGCCCCTTCCCGCCGTTCTGGACACCGAGGCCGCGCTGGCGCCGGACGCGCCGAAGGTTCACGAATCCGGCAACCTGGCCGCGCCGATTGAATTCACGCGCGGCGATCCCGCCGGAGGCTTTCGCGAGGCGGACGTGGTCCTGGAGGAAACCTACCGGACCTCAGTCGTCTCCCAGGCCTACATGGAGCCCATCGGGGCGTTGTCCCGGTGGGACCGGGAAGGCCGCCTGACAGTCTGGACGCCCTGCCAGGCCATCTTTTACGCCCGCAAGAAGATCGCCAAGGCCATCGGCGTCCCCCTGTCGAAGGTCCGGGTGATCCAGTCGGCCGTGGGCGGCGCGTTCGGCGGGAAGTACGTGGACGAGCCGCTGACGATGATCGCCTCGCTGCTCGCCCGAAAGGCCGACGCCCCCGTGAAGCTGGTGAACACCCGTCTCGAAGAGTTCCAGGCCGGACGCCCCCGCGTCCCGATGAAGATCGACCTCAAAATGGGGATCAAGCGGGACGGGAAAATCACCGCGAAGGAATGCCGGGTCGTGGCCGATACGGGGTGCTACGTCGGCAAGTGTCTCGGGATTCTCGGGGCCGGCATCATGCGGATGGACAACCATTACCGGCAAAAGAACCTCCACACCGAGGGTCTGCTCGTCTACACCCACACCACGCCGAAGGGCGCCTTTCGCGGATACGGGAACCCGCAGATGGGCTTCGCGCTGGAACAGCACCTCGACGCCCTGGCCGAAGTCGCCGGCCTGGACCCGGCCGAGCTGCGGCTCAGAAACTGCACCCGGGTCGGCGACACCACCGTGCACGGATGGAAGATCGAGTCCTGCGAGATGGAGCGGTGCATCCGGAGGGTCCTCGACGATTGCGGCTGGGATGCCAAGCGGGCCGCGGCCGGGACCGGCGCCAAGCGGCGAGGGATCGGTCTGGCCTGCGCCATCCACACCAGCGGCGCCCGCGTTTACGGGGATTGGGACGGGGCGTGCATGGACGTAAGGATCAACGAGGACGGCGGCGCGGTGCTGATATGCGGGGAGGGAGACATCGGCCAGGGGGCCAAAACGGTCCTCACCCAGATTGTCGCCGAGGAGCTGGGCATGTCCGTCCGGGACGTGGTGATATCCGCGGCCGACACGGACACGAGCCCCTACAGCTTCGGGGCGTACGCGAGCCGGCTCACGGTGATCGGCGGGAACGCGGCGCGCATTGCGGCGCAGGACGCGCGGCGGCAGATTCTCGAAGGGGCGGCCGAACAACTCGAGGCCCGCCCCGAGGATCTGAGCATGCGGGACGGCTTCGTCTTCGTCGAGAACGCCCCCGACCGTAGGGTCTCCGTCGCCGACACGGTCGCGTCCGGCCTGTTCCGGAAGAACGGAAAGCCCGTCGTCGGTCACGGCGTCTACGATGCCCCGAACGATTTTGTCCTCGACAAGGGGCTGTACGGGAACTTCGCCCCCGCTTACGAGTTCACCGCCCAGGCGGTTGAAGTGGAAGTGGACATGCAGACCGGCCAGGTGGAGGTGCTGGACATCTGGGCGGCCGACGACGTGGGGTTCGTCCTGAATCCCCTGACGGCGGACGGGCAGGTGCACGGCGCGGTGATCCAGGGGCTCGGCTACGCCGTCACCGAGGGGTTGCAATACGCCGAAGGCCAAGCGGTGAACGGCAGCCTGGCCGATTATTCACTCCCCAACGCCGAGTTTTCCCCCAAGGTCCACTCGATCCTCATCGAGTCCAACGACCCCATCGGCCCGTACGGGGCCAAGGGGTGCTCCGAAGCGCCCATCAACCCCACGGCCGCCGCGGTCGCCAACGCCGTCTATCACGCCACCGGGGTCCGCGTCCGGGACCTTCCGTTGACCTCCGACAAGATCATCCGACCCGGTTGAATCCCAAGAAGACCCGCAGAGGCGGGAAGGGGGGGGCGCAGCCCGTGTCCCCACGACCTCATCACTTCGTCATGGATGACGGGCCGACACGGGGGGGGGAGTCCGCCCGGTTCGGGACGCTTCGGGGCATTTCGCCGGACCCATCACACCGGCTTATTACTCGACGTCCAATTCCGCCAGGAGTCTTCGGTAGGCCAAGGCCACCGCGTCCGGTCCTTTGATGTGGAGATCTTCGCTCAGGTCGAGGGGCAGCTCCTCCGGCCGTTGCTCTTTCAGAATGACCAGGTCCTGCTCGAGGATGGTCCGGTAAAAGTGCTCTTCCCCCTGGACGCCCATCGCCTCCGGGTCGAAGTTCCGGGCGATCAAGAAGTACCAAGTGGTTTTCTTGGCCGAATGGGGGGTCACGACGAAATAGAAGCACTCGGCGTTGCCGTTGTCCTCTTCTTTCCTTTGGTAGATGGTGAAGGGCCGCGTGAGGCGGTAATTGCGGACGTGGGGCACTGGGTGGAACTTGGTGGGGAGGTCCTGACGTCGGATGAGAAGCGCCTCGCCGTCCCGCTCGAGCTCGATTTCCGGCGTGACGGTATGCTCGCGGTCCCCCAGAATCCCCTCGTGAACCCAGGGAAAGTGGGCCTGGTCGACGAAGTTCTCGATGGCCCGGGCGGAGCTGCAATCCCACGTGTCCTTGTCTTTGACGAAAACGTCGTAGTCGCCATCGTCGAACTCCGGATAATCGGCGATGGGCGTCTTGGGTTTCTCCGACATGCAGACCCAGATGATGCCGTACTTCTCCTCGCAGAGGAATGAGGTCAGGCAGGCCTTTTTCGGAATGGGGTGTCCATCGGGAACCGAGGGGATGCGCGTGCATTGACCCCCGCTGTCGTAGGCCCAGCCGTGGTAGGCGCAGACGACGCTCTCCCCTTCGACCCATCCCAGGGAGATGGGGGTCCCCCGGTGGACGCAAAGGTCATAGAACGCCCGCGGCTTGCCGCCCAGCCGGCAGATGGCCAGGCGCTCGTCCAGAAGCGTGACCGCCAGGGGTTTATCGTCCTTGAGCTCGTCCGCGAAGGCCACCGGATGCCAGTATTCTCTCAGCGCGGGCCAGAGGGCGCCTTCCCGTTTTTCTGTTCTCTTTGCCATTCATCCATACTCCGTGAATCGGCGTCGGTCGGATTGACGGCGCCGGGTTTTCGGTTTCCCCCTGGGGTCCACACCTGATGCGGAGGAGTGCGTCCCCCTCTCCCCCCCCCTCCCCCGACACCCGGTTGGATCAGCGAGGCGGGCGTCCCGAATAACGCCGAATGGGCCGGAAGATGGTCTCCGCAAGCCTCACTTTAGGGGACCCCTTCCGCTCTGTCAAAGCCGCCGCGGAAGTGGTTCGGCGGTCTGGCGGAGCCCGCCCGAAGTGTCCAATCTTTCCATCGCCGCCCCCTTCATGAGCCGCCGCGTGGTTATGCGCCGGGCGTCGGGCCGTTGTTGGCGGAAGCGAGGCGGTCGAGGAAGAGGCGCAGGAATTCCTGATGCGTGCGAAGGGCCCGGCGCATCGACGCGATCCGCCCGACAAACCCCGCCCCGTCCTTGAGCAGCCTGGCGGGTTTTTTCCAGCCGGAGCGGAAGTCGGGGAGTGTGGTCCGGGAATCGTCGGTGATGACCCGGATGGCCAGGAACGGGACGCCGCCGGCCGCTTCGGCCGCCGCCGCGCTCTCCAGATCCACGGCCAGCGCGCCGGTGGCGGCCCGCAATCGCGCTTTCTCGCCGGGGGTCGTTGCGGGCTCAGCCGCGCCGGCCAGCCCGCCCGCGAACGTTCCGAATCCCCCCCCCCCTTCGGCCGCGATCCTTTTGGCCCTGTCGGCCATGGCGGGGTCGCATGACCTGCGCGACGCGGGGTCGCCCGCCGAGACCACCCACTCCGCGATAACGATGTCTCCCACTTGGAGCCGGTCGTCCAGGGCGCCGGCCGCTCCGACGCAAAGGAGCGCCGATACGCCCCGGTCGAGCAGGGCCCTGGAGGCCGCCGCCGCCTTCTCCCCGCCCATGCCTCCGGGAAGGACGATGAGGCCGAGGCGTCCGAGTCGCCCCCGCCAGGCCCTTCTTCCGCCGATGAGGAGCCTGCCGGGAGAGGTCAGGCTTCCGGCGAGGGTGGACACCTCCGTTCGGAAAGCGGAGAGGATTCCGATGAGGGGCGTCGCGGGCTGGGGGGGGGGGGTCGGCGCCACCGGTAGACCTTCGATTCAAGCGGTGAGGCGGTGATAGCGTCCGAGGGCCGCGAGGGGGAAGTAATGGCGATAGAAGTGATACCGCAGATAAAAGACCTTGGGGAAGCCCGTGCCCGTCCATTCTTCTTCTTCCCAGGTCCCATCGTGTGTTTGTCGGTCCAGGAGGAAATCGACGCCCCGCGATACGGCCGGATGTTGGATCTCCCCGGCGGCCATCAGTCCGGTGATCGCCCAGGCGGTTTGGGAGGGCGTGCTCGGTCCCTGCCCGCGCAGGTCGGGATTTTCGTACGACGCGATCGTTTCGCCCCAGCCCCCGTCTTCGTTCTGGTGATCCATCAGCCACCGGACGGCCTTCCTGAGGTAAGGGGCGGTCATGTCCGCTTTCACGCTGGCAAGGCCTTGAAGGACCAGATAGGTGCCGTAGATGTAATTGACGCCCCAACGCCCGTACCAGCATCCGTCGTACTCCTGCTCTTTTTTCAGGAACCGGACGGCCCGGCGCACGGCGGGGCTTGTCCTGTTGTGGCCGAACCGCCCCAGCAGCTCCAGGACCCTGCCCGTCAGGTCGGACGTGCTGGGGTCCAGGACCGCGCCGTGATCGGCGTAGGGGATGCTGTTCAGAATGACCTTGTTGACGTTTCGCTCGAAGGCGCTCCAACCGCCGTCCTTGCACTGCATGTGGAGAACCCACTGGAGGCCCCGATCGATGGCCTCGGCCTTGCGTTTTTCGTCACGGACGTCGATTTTTTGAAGACCTATCAGAACGGCGCTGGTGTCGTCGTTGTCGGGGTAGTACTCGTTCTGAAACTGAAAATACCAGCCCCCCGCCTGCATGCCGTTTCCCTTGACCTGCCAGTCGCCCTTGGTGCGGGTTTGTTTGTCCAGGAGCCAGTTGGCGGCCTTCACCAGGGCCGGATGCTCGCCGGAGACCCCGGCTTCCCGCAAGGCGTAACAAGCGAGGGCGGTGTCCCAGACGGGCGATACGCAGGGCTGGACCCGAAGATGATCCGGTTCTTCGATGACCAGGTCTTCAAAATCCCGGAGGGCTTTGGCCAGGGTGGGATTTTCCTTCTCGTCGTACCCCAGGGCCTTCATGGCGATGATGGCGTTGGCCATCGCGGGGTAGATGGCCCCGAGGCCGTCGGTCTTGAAATGGCGCTCAAGTATCCATTTTTCGGCCTTCTGGACGGCGCGGGCCCGGATCTCGGAGATTTGCTTCTTTTCCAGGAACTTCAGAACGGAGTCCCCGATCATGAACAGGGTGCGCAGGAAGGTCCGGTCTCCATTCTGAAACCAGTCCGCTTTGGAGGGTCCCCTCAGGTAGAGCTCCTTCAACGCGTCCGGGGGGAGGACCTGCTTTTTCGGTTTAAGGGCCGCGATGATGAACAACGGCACAATGATCGTCCGGGTCCAGTAAGAGAACTCATAAATGTTGATGTAAAGCCAGTTGGGCGCGAAGATGAGCTCCACCGGCATGGATGGAATGTGCTCCCAATCCACTTGTCCGTGGAGCGCCAGGTAGATTTTGGTGAAGAGGTTGGCTCGCTCGAGTCCGCCCAGCCGGTGGACCGCCTCCAGGGCGCGGAGGAGCATGGGGGCGTCCTGCTTGAGCCCCGCCAGCTTGAGGGCGAAGTAGGCCTTGACGGTCGCGTTGATTTCCGACGGGCCGCCCGCGTAGGTGTTCCAGCCTCCGTCGGGAAGCTGTTCCATCTCCAGATGCCGGACGGCTTTCCGCTTGATCCTTTCGTCGAGGGCGCCCAGGAAGGCCCTCAACATCACATAGTCCGACGTCAGGGTTGTGTCCGCCTGGAGCTCGGCGACCCAAAAACCCTCTTCCTGATCCTGACGCGCCAGCATCCAATCCCGGGCGCGATCGACCACCTTTTTCGTGTCCCGGGTTCGCGAGAGAGCGTCCCGTTCCGGAGCGCGCTCTACAGGCAAACTTGCGTCTTTGACCATTCAGCCCCCCCGAAGCAATGGACATCATGCTTCGGTTGAAGTCTCAGGAAACCTCCCGACGCGGCCTCGCCGCACGGGGCTGATTTCCGCGGTTTATGTCTGGCAGGCGCCGGAGACAAAACCCCCGGCGCTCCAAAGGACGCCCGAATCCCTCAAGCGAGGTTCAAGAGCGAATCCAGCTCTCCGGACTTTTGGAGTTTCAACAGATCCGGATACCCCCCTACGGTCCGGCCATCGATCAGAACCTGGGGCACGGTCTTGGCGCCGTCGGTGACGGTCAGCATTTCTTCCCATTCGGGGGTTCCGCCGAAAACCATTTTCTCTTCATACGCAACCCCTTTCTTATCGAAAAGGGTTTTCGCCATCTTGCAGTATCCGCATGGATCAGTCGTGTAGATGACGACTGTGGGTTGGGACACGGCCGCGATTCCTCCACGCTCACCCAGGCGGCCCAGGGTGCCCCGGCGACCTTTGATTGTTTCCCCCTCCAGATCATCGAGTTGCTCAGTCTAATCTCGAAAGTCTCTTTCGTCAAATCATTGCAACACTTTGGGCCACTTGATCGAATCAGGTGCGGCGATGACCATCGCACATCAACGCCGACCGGCGCATGAAGGGTCCGGGTCGCGATGTTCATTGAGTTTCCCATGGGCTATAAAAGAGGGGACATGCAGGTCCGTTCAAGAAAGGGACCGCGCTCGGATATTTCAGGAGGTCTGGAGATGAAGGGCCGGTTCGACAGACGAAGGTTTCTCCGGTTGGCCGCCGGGACGGGTCTCGGCGCGGCGGGTCTGCTCTCCGGGTGCGGGCGATTCGGGTTCTCCGGCCCTTCGCCGCTTCCCTCGCGCGAGGAAGAAGGTCTCCTCTCCGGATCGCCGGACTCCCTCTACGCTTCCCACGGCCGGCCCGGAGAGTGGTTCAACCCCTGGTGGAAGAGGCGGCACGGTCCATTGAGCTATTACCGGATGAGGCTCTTCTACCGGAACGAGTGGTGGACGGCGAAGCGGACGCCGCCCCGCGTTCCCACAGTGGCCAATGACGGTGATTATCTGTCTGAGCCGGAGCGCTCCACCTCCTTCACCTGGGTGGGCCATTGTACGTATGTGGTCAAGGACGGCGGCGACACGTTTCTGACCGACCCCCATTTCGGCGCCCGCGCTTTTTTCCCCAAACGGCTCCATCCGCCCGGCGTCCCCATAGAGAAAATTCCGGCCGATGCCTTCGCCTTGCTTTCCCACAACCATTACGACCACATGGATGCCTGGACGGTGGAAAATCTTCCGGACAGCGTCACGTGGTACGTGCCCATGGGGCTGGCCGGGTGGTTCCGTGACCGGGGCAGGCGGGTGGTGGCGCTCGACTGGTGGCAATCGGCGCGGCGCGGCCGCTGGAAGTTGACCTGTCTTCCGGCCCAGCATTGGTCGAACAGGTTCGGCATGGGGGCGAACAGCACGCTGTGGTGCTCCTGGCTGATTGAATCGGAGAGCCGGAAATTCTTCTTCGCCGGAGACAGCGGTTACTATCAAGGGTTCGCCGAGTACGGCCGGAAGTTCGGCCCCATCGACGCGGCCATGCTGCCCATCGGCGCCTACGCGCCCCGGTGGTTCATGCGCTACGCCCACCTGGACCCCGCCGAGGCCTACCGGGCCTTCGGAGAGCTTCGCGCCCGCTGGATGCTGCCCATGCACTGGGGCGCCTTCGACCTCACCAACGAACCCGTGGACCAGCCGCCGAAGGAATTGAAGAAGGCGGTCCGGGCCGCCGGGGGAGACCCGGAGGCCGTCCGGCTGATGGCCGTCGGCGAGCGGTGGCGCATCCCGGATTCCTCCGCCGGGTGAAGGGGGGATTTTCAAAATAACCGTTTTGGATTGCGGAAACGACGGCCTACATATGGCTATAGATTGGTTGAGCAATCACTTCGGCGCACGCCGATCGGGCCGGGTTGAAATGCCGGATTCATACTCCTCGGACTGAACACCCTCGCTTTTGAGATCCTTGGATTTGGGTTCCCGCCTGTTTTCCAGCCTGCCGTAGAAATGCCGGGATGGATTCGGACGGACTTGTCCGACTCGCCCACCAGCGCGCAAACCGAATGGTCTGGGGAATGCTGTTGGGCCTCAGCGGATATCGTCCGCGCAAACCGCGTTTGCATGGATGAAAATGACCCGCTGACACGCGGGTAAGAACGCTCGTCCATCGAGCGGGATTCGGGATGTCACTGTGAAGAAGATTTCTTTAGGGATCACCTGCTTTTTTGGGGCCGCCTTGTGCGTGTCGGGTCTCCAATGGGCGCCGGCCCACGCGCAAGAGGCGAGCGCGTCGTTGGAGGCGAATCGCGGGCGGGACCGCATCCTGGCCCTGCGGCGGGGCGGCGAAACCTACAGCCGGGAGGACATCGAGTTCATGGTGCGGGTGGTGTTCGCCGACGCCATGAATTTGGATCGGTGGGTCAATCAATGGATTCGGAAGAACCACATCCCCTCGGTGACGCACCTGATCATCTCCCCGGAGCGGGAAGGCGTCGACTCCGAGGCCTTCACGGTCCTGAGGCTTCCCGAAAGGGCCAAGCACCGTATCGTTGTGGTGAAGGGGTTTCGGGTAAATCCCCGGGTCCGCCGCTGGATGTCCATCAGGGGTCTTTTGGTTTATTTCAGGGACCTGACGACGAGCCGGGGAGAGGTCCGCGCCTTCGAGTCGGGGTTCCTGGGGCTGAAGGGTGTCTGGATGGGGCTCCATCTGAAGAAACTCATGGATGACCTGCACGAGCGCGGGCTGATGCGCACACAAAAAGATCTTCCCCTTTCCGAGGAGCAAAAGCGGGAGAACTCGACCCTCCGCTCGGCATTGGACCGGAGCTGATCAGAAGGATTCCCCGCCCGCCATCGGCTCTGAGAGACCGGCGCGGGGGCGACGCCCAATCGCGTATCCGCCTGTTCGCGCATGGAACCATTCCTCGCCGCCGGCCCGTCGCGCCTGACGCGGGCGAGGCCGGTCCACCCGAAGCGCCCAACCCGCAACCCGCGAGAGCGGACTACTTCCTCCGCTTCCGCCACACCTCCGGGTTGACGGACGTCGGGGGCTTTTTCCCATTGAGGACGGCGATGAGGTTCGAGGCCGCCAGCGTCCCCATGGCCGTCCGGGTCTCGATGGTGGCCGAGGCGATGTGCGGCGTAATGACCGCGTTGCGGCATTTCACCAGCTCTGGATGAACCTTGGGCTCTTCCTCGAAGACGTCGATCCCCGCCCCCGCGATGTCCCCCCGCCGCAGCGCCCGGGCCAGCGCGGCCTCGTCCACGATGGGTCCCCGGGAGGTGTTCACCAGGTAGGCCGTTTTCTTCATGGCCTTCAGGATCTTGGCGTTGATGAGGTGGATGGTCTCTTTCATCAGGGGTGTGTGGACGGTGATGATGTCCGCCTGCTTGATGACCGAGTCGAACCGCTTGTACTGAACGCCCAGCCTCTTCTCGACGGCGGGTTTCTGGCGGAAGGCGTCGTAATAAATGACCTTCATGTTGAAGCCCCGCGCGCGGCGCGCGACCCCCTGGCCGATCCGGCCCAAACCCAGGATGCCCAGGGTTTTCCCGTGGACGTCCGCGCCCAGCATCATCAACGGCGCCCAGTCCCAGGGCGTTCCGCTCCGGAGGAAGTCGTCTCCCTCGGCGATTCTTCGGCAGGTGGCCATGATGAGCGCCCAGGCCATGTCGGCGGTTGTTTCCGTCAGGACCTCGGGCGTGTTGGTCACGACGATGCCGCGCTCGGTGGCGTCGGGGACGACGATGTTGTTGAAGCCCACGGCGTAGTTGGCAATCACCTTCAATGCCGGGCCGGCGGCGTCCATGGCCTCGCCGTCCATTCGGTCGTTGAGAAGGGAAAGAACGCCGTCTTTCCCCTTGAGCCCCCGCAGGAGCTCCCGGCGGGTCATGGGGCGGTCGTGGGGGTTCACCTGGGCGTTCACCGCCTTGCGGACCTTGTCCATCGCCGCCTTGGGCAATCGGCGCGTCACCAGGACTTTGGGTTTTGCGGCCATCTCATTTCTCCCCTGATTTCTCAAATGTTGTTGATCGCTCTGTCCATGTTCGTCAGGGCCTCTTCGATTTCCTCCAGCGACACCGCATAGGAAAAGCGCAGGTGCCCCTTGCCGTACTCGCCGAATGAGGTCCCCGGCAGGCAGGCGACGCCGGCCTCTCTCATCAGATAAGGGGCCACCTCCTCGGGTGCCATGGGCACTTCCCGCACGTTGGGGAAGACGTAGAAGGCCCCGCCCGGATTCTTGCAGCTCACGCCCTTGATCTCGTTGAGGCCCTTGACGATGAAGTCGCGCCGCCGGTGAAATTCTTCGACCATCCGGTGCACCTCGTCCTGGGGACCCGTCAGGGCGGCGATGCCGGCCATCTGCTCGAAGCTGGCCGTGCAGGATACGCTGTTGGTGATGAGGCGGGTGATGGCGTCGGCCAGCAAGACCGGCGCGGCGATGAAGCCCAGCCTCCACCCGGTCATCGCGAAGGTCTTGGAATAGCCGTCCAGAAGGATGGTCCGCTCCTTCATCCCCGGGACCTGGGCGATGCTGTAGTGCTCGCCGTCATACACCATGCGGGAGTAAACCTCATCGGCCAGGACGACGAAGTCGCGGTCGATGGCGAGCCGGGCGATCCCCTCCAGGAGCTCCCGGCCCAGAATGCCCCCGGTGGGGTTGTGGGGGTAGTTCAGGATCAACAGCCGGGTCTTCGGCGTCACCCGCGAAGCGACGTCCTCCAGCGTGAAGGCGAAGTCGTTTTTCTCCAGGAGCGGGAGCGGGACGGCCTTGGCCCCGGCGAATTCCGTCACGGATTCGTACACGGGAAATCCCGGGTTGGGATAGATGACCTCTTCGCCCTCTCCGGCCAGCGCCAGGATGGCAAAAAAGAGAAACGGCTTGGCCCCGGGCGCGACGACGATGTTCTCGACCCCGTAGTCCAGTCCGTGGCGATTGTTGAAATAGTCGGCCACGGCCTGATTGTGCTCGCGCAGGCCCGCCGATGGACCGTAGTGGGTGTAGCCGTCCTGGATGGCCCGGTAGGCGGCTTCGCCGATGTGGGCCGGGGTGTCGAAGTCCGGCTCCCCGATTTCCATGTGAACGATTTTCTTCCCCTGCGCCTCCAGGGCTTTGGCCTGCGCCAGGACTTCGAAGGCCGACTCCGTTCCGAGCCGGCTCATCCGATCCGCGAGTTTCATGGTTCTCCCTTCCGCGCCCTGAGTCGGCCGCCCATCATTCCATCGAAAGTTCAGGTCAGGTTTTCGCGCGAAGAAACGAACGGCCCCTGTCCCGAAGGGTGAAAGACTTCGGAGACGGAGGGGGGGGCGGCCGCGGTGCTCTAGTTCATCACCGAGCGGTAGATTCGGTTGACGGTCTCCACCGCCGCCTGGTTGCTGGTGACGATCGGCTTGCCGAATTCCTTCTCCAGGATGGGGACGGAGTCTAGGGCCCTCATGTTCGTGCACGAGAAAAAGAGGGCGTCGGCCTCCGGGTCCTTGAACCGCTCCCGGGCGAACGCCAGGATTTCCTCGGGCGACACCACGCCGATGTCGAAGTTGACCGTGATTCCCATGCCCTGGATGGACAGGACCTCGAAGCCTTCCTCTTCCATGCAGGACTGAATGGTCCGGTTCAGCTCGTCGATGTAAGGCGTGAAGACGGCGATGCGCTTGGCCCCGATATGCTGAAGCTGTTCGGTGACGGCCCCGAGGACGGTGACGGTCCGGCCCGCGCCGGTCACTTGGGTCAGGTCTTTGGCGATCTTCCGGTCGTAATCCATCCCGAAGATCGATCCGCCCGAGGTGCAGCCGAACACCGTCACATGGGGGTAGAGCGTGCGGATCATATCCGCCGCCGCGGGGGCGGACTCCCGGACCATGATTTCCTCCGCCTCTTTGGTCGTCGTGTCCAGGTACATCCGGGCGATGTGGACGGAGGATTTCTCCTCCAGGTGGTTGTAGAAATCCACTTCCATCGTGGTGTTGGAGGAGGGGACGATGAGGCCGATCCGGAATCGGCCTTCTTTCTTGGCGTCTTCGAGCTTCATGATTCAGGTCCTCATCTCGGGCATGGTGATTTCCCCGGCCGCGGGGCTTCCCCCGCCGCTCCGATTTTTAAACGGTCGGCCATTTCGGACGGATTCATTTTAATCCCTGTCGCCCGGCCTCACAACAGGGAAGGGCCGGGTCAGTCGAAGCGCACGCCGGCCGAGCCGCACACTTCGCCCTGGAACACCTCGGTGATCTGGCGCAGGGTCAGGGCCTGATCGAAGGGGTCGAGGGAGGAGATACCGTCCTCCGCGACCACCACGCGGTAGCCGTGGAGCGCCGCTTTGCCGACTGTGTGGAGGACGCAGATGTTCGAGACCGTTCCCGTCACGACCACATTTCGCACGCCGCTCAGGCGGAGCAGGTGATCGAGCGATGTCCCGTAGAAGGCGTCGTACCGGAGCTTCTTCACCCGAAGCTCATCGTCCCGCGCTTCCAGCGGGCCGATCACCTCCGCGCCGGGAGTCCCCGCGACGGCGTGAACCGGCCAGATCCGGAACTCGGCGTCGTCCGTACGGTGCCAATCCTGGGTGAAGACGGCCCTCACCCCCTTCTCCCGCGCCTCGTGCAGCAGGGACCGGATGGGCTCGATGGTGTCCGCCGTATCCGGGACGAAGAGCGAGCCTCCATCCCGCGCGAAGTCGTTCTGCATGTCGACCACGATCAGCGCGGTCTCCCCCGCCGGCAGGCCGATTGACTCTTGGCGGACTTGCTCGGGAGGGGCGACAGAGGTGTCCGCCGCCACGTCCGCCTCGCGTCCCGCCAGGAGGGCTTCGGTCGTGGTCAGCTTCCCTTGGTAGAGGAAGGAGATCTCCCGGAGCGTGGCCTGATCGTCGAAGTCCGTTCGTCCGGCCGCCGTGTCGGCGGGCAGGATCAGGTCATACCACCGCAGCGCCGCTTCCCCGGCGGTGATCAGGACCCCTTCGTTGGCGAAGACCCCGGCCAGGACCAGACGCTTCACGCCGAGCTTCCGCAGGAGGGAGTCCAGCTCCGTTCCGAAGAACGCGTCCGGCGTCCGCTTCCGGACGACGGTCTCGCCGGGGTCGGGTTTGCACGCGTCGATGATTTCGACGCCCGGCGTCCCCCGGACGCACCAGCGGGGTCCGCCGCGTTCCGGATCGAACGTCCAGGGCTCGTGGACATTGCGGGTGTAGAGGACGGGCCAACCCTTCTCGCGGGCGAACCCGCGCAGACGGAGGATGGGCTCGATGACCGACGCCGTCCGTTCGTGATACCGAACGCCCCCGGGCGCCGCCAGGTCGCGCTGCATGTCCAGGATCAGGAGCGCCGTGTCCGGTTGAGGCATTCCTCGACTTCCTTCGATTTGGCGAACGCGCCGCACGGACTTGGCGGGAGGGCGTCCAGCCCCACGCCGAGAAGAAGCTCTCTCAAGAGCCCGAGCGGAAGACCCACCACATTAGTGTAACAACCTTCCAGGCTCTCGACCAAGTGAACGCCGCGGTCCTGGATTCCGTAAGCCCCTGCCTTGTCCAGCGGCTCGCCCGTGGCGACATAGCGGCCGATCGTCTCCGGGTCGAGCGTCCGAAAACGCACGCGGGTCTCCCGGGCGCCGGTCCGCTCTTCCTTTCCCCGCCGGACGGTGACACCCGTGATGACGCGGTGCTCCCGGCCGCTGAGCCCGGCCAGCATGGAGCGGGCCTCCGCCGGCCCGGCCGGTTTCCCGAGCACACGGTCTTTTCCCGAAGCGCGGTCGCACAGGACGACGATCGTGTCTGCCGCCACGACCGCCGCCGCGGGCCGAAGGGGGAAGACCTCGGCGGCCTTGCGGGCTGAGCACCTTCCGGCGAATTCTTCCGGCGGTTCTCCGTTGTAGCGCTCCTCCACGTCGGCAGGCAGGACCTCGAAGACCAAGCCGGCTTGTTCGAGAAGGTGTTTTCGGCGGGGTGAGGCGGAGGCCAGGACCAGGGGGGGAGACGTCATGTCCTGATTCAGAGCTTCCGGTGCAGAACCACGCCTACGACCAGGCCGAGGATGCCGAGAAGGGAGACCTTGATGGCGAGCCCGAAGGAAAGGATGACAATGCCCAGATTGACGGCGATGGGTTGATGGACCGGATCCTGAACGCCGAAGTGGACGCCCGTGGTCAGGATGTTGTTCCAGAATCCCTGCCCCGCGAGACGGCCGAGAATTTCGCCCAGAACGCTCCCCACGAGACCGCCCACAACCATGAAGAGAATCAGGGAGCCGATGGATTTTCCGGCCACGGTTTTTCCTTTTGATTGGCGTTTGTTGCTTTCGGGTTCCGGAGATGGCGGGCAAGATGCCCGCCCCACCTAAGTTTGAAAAACCGGCTATCCACCGTTTGGTAGGCCGGGCGTTTGAGTCGGTTGACTCCTTGTCCGGCCGGAAAGGGACAATTCAGGGCTCAATATGTAAAACCATATACGAGACACGCCCTACCGGTCCCGCTCGACGATGTAATCGGCCAGGGAGATGAGGGCGTTGCGGTAGAAGGGGTCCAGGTTGTCCGGCAACTCGCGCAGGGAGGCCTTCGCCCGCTCGACGAAGTCGGCGGCCCGGGACAGGGTGTACGCGATGGACCCGTGCTTTTTCATCATGTTGAGGATGGAATCGAGCTTTCCGTCCGGGGTTCCGTTGGACTCGAAGAAGACATGGCGAATCCGCTGTCTTTCCTCCTCATCCGCCGAGCGGTAGAGGTGGATCAGGGGAAGGGTGACGTTTCCGTCGGAGAGGTCCTGCCCGACGGGTTTTCCGATCCGGTCCGCCCGGGCCATGTAATCCAGGGAGTCGTCCACCAGTTGGAAGGCGGACCCGATGTTCGAGCCGATCACCCCCAGTTGTTCTTCGATCTCCCGGGACATGTTCCCCAGGATGCCGCCGATGCGGCAGGACGTGGCCATCAAGGCCGCCGTCTTGCGGTAGATCACATCCAGGTAGCTCTCCTCGGTGGAGGCGAGGTTGTACTCGTTGATGAGCTGGAGGACTTCGCCTTCCGAGAGGAAGACCGTGGCGCCGGACACGACGCGGAGGATGTCCAGATCGCCGTCCGACGCCATGAGCCACAGGGCCTTGGCGAACAGGTAATCGCCCACCAGGACGCTGGCCTCGTTGCCCCAGCGGGCGTTGGCCGAAGGCGCCCCGCGCCTCATCTCCGAAGCGTCCACGACGTCGTCGTGCAACAGCGTCGCCGTATGGATGAATTCAACCAGACAGGAATTGGTGATGCACCGGTCCCCCTCGTAACCGCACAGCTTGGAGGACAGCAGCACCAGGGTGGGGCGGATGCGCTTACCGCCCCCGCGGGCCAGGTAGTGGCCGATAGAGGGGATCAACGGCACGTCGGAATTCAGGTGGGTGGTGAGGGCCTCCTCCACCGCGTTCAGATCGCCCTGAAGATGCTCCAGGGCCTCCGCATAGGACACCTCTGTCTTGCTCGTCGATGAGGAGGACGATACCATAGGATTCGTGATCGCCTGTTTTGTCCTGAACCCGCGGAAATTCGCCGTTTATGTTATCGGCGGAACCGTCGTTGTCAACCGCCTTTTCCCGCGCGCCGGTCCGGATGATCGGCGCAACGGTGTGAGGAGCGCGCCGACATGACCGAAACCGGGCGGCGAATCCGCATCCTGGCGGGCGACGTGGAAGCGCGGGCCGGCCTGAACGATGGTCCCACGGCCGATCGAATCTGGGACGCCCTGCCCATCCAAGGGACCGCCAACCGCTGGGGGGAGGAGATCTACTTCTCCATCCCCGTTGAATGCCCCGCCGAAGCAGACGCCCGGGTCGAAATGGCCGTGGGGGAGATCGCCTACTGGCCCCCCGGCTCGGCGTTTTGCATCTTCTTCGGACCGACGCCCGCCGGCGGGGGCAACGCGCCCCGCGCCGCAAGCGACGTGAACCCCATCGGATTTGTCGAGGGAGACGCCGCCCGCTTCACCCGCGTCCCCGACGGAGCGCCCGTCACCCTGGAGCGGGCCTGAACCCCGGCCCGCCGACTATCCCTCGTCCTCGTACCCCCGAAGGGATTGAAGGACAGAGATGTCTTCCAGGGTCGTCGTGTCCCCAAGCTCCGGTTTTCCGGAGGCGATGTCGCGCAAAAGCCGCCGCATGATCTTCCCGCTCCGGGTCTTGGGAAGGGCGTCGGTGAAACGGAGTTGGTCCGGTCGGGCGATGGCGCCGATTTCCTGGACCACATGCTCGCGGAGCCGCGCTTCCAACTCTTTCGACTGTTCTTTGCTGCCCTGAAGGGTGATGAAGCCGGCGATGCCCTGCCCCTTCAGCTCGTGCGGGATGCCGACGACGGCGGCTTCGGCGACGTCGGGGTGCGAGACCAGGGCGCTTTCTACCTCCATCGTGCCCAGGCGGTGGCCGGAGATGTTGATGACATCGTCCACCCGGCCCATGATCCAGAAATATCCGTCTTTGTCGCGCCGGGCGCCGTCCCCCGTGAAGTAGGCGCCGGGGATGTCCGACCAGTACGTTTCCTTGTAGCGCTCCGGGTCGCCGTAAATGGTGCGCAGCATCGCGGGCCAGGGCCGCTTGAGGACCAGGAGCCCGCCCCCCTCCGGCCCCACCGATTTCCCGCCCTTCGTCACGATGTCCGGCACGACGCCCGGGAAGGGCAGGGTGGCCGAGCCGGGCTTTGTGGTCGTCGCGCCCGGAAGGGGCGTGATCAGGATCATCCCGGTTTCGGTCTGCCACCAAGTGTCCACGATGGGACAGCGGTCGGCGCCGATGGTCTTGCGGTACCAGATCCAGACCTCCGGGTTGATGGGCTCGCCCACCGTTCCCAGGAGGCGCAGGCTTGAGAGGTCGTGCTTGCCCGGCCACTCGTCGCCCCATTTGATGAAGGCGCGGATGGCCGTGGGGGCGGTGTAGAAGGTGTTGACCTTGAATTTCTCGACGATGGCCCAGAACCGGCCCGGGTCCGGGTGGTTGGGCGCGCCCTCGTACATGACGCTCGTCGCGCCGTTGGCGAGGGGGCCGTACACGATGTAGCTGTGCCCGGTCACCCAGCCGATGTCCGCCGTGCACCAGTAAACGTCCTCGTCCTTGAGGTCGAAGACCCACTTGCACGTGAGGTACGTCCCCACCATGTAGCCGCCCGTGGTGTGGAGGATGCCCTTGGGCTTTCCGGTCGTCCCGCTGGTGTAGAGGATGTAGAGGGGATGCTCGGAGTCGAGCGGCTCGGCGGGGCAGTATTCCGAGGCGGATTCCATCAGGTCGTGGTACCAGTGGTCCCGGCCCGGTTGAAAATCGATGTCGTTCCCGACGCGCTTGAGGACGACGACGTGCTCCACGCAGGGGCAGTCCTTGACCGCGTTGTCGGTGTTCGCCTTCAGGGGCACCTCTTTTCCGCGCCGCCAGCCGGCGTCCGCCGTGAGGACGGCCTTGGCCTCGGCGTCGTTGATGCGGTCTCGCAGAGAGGGGGCGCTGAAGCCGGCGAAGACGACGGTGTGGGGCGCGCCGATGCGGGCGCAGGCCAGCATGGCGATGGCGGATTCCGGCGTCTGGGGCATGTAGATGCAGACGCGGTCGCCCTTCCCGATGCCCAACCCCTTGAGGGCGTTGGCGAATTTGCAGACCTCTTTGTGAAGCTCGGCGTAGGTGAGGGTGCGGCTGTCGCCCGGCTCGCCCTCCCAGATGAGGGCGGGCTTGTCCCGGCGGTGGGTGTCCAGGTGCCGGTCCAGGCAGTTGTAGGAAATGTTGGTTTGCCCCCCGACGAACCACTTCGCAAAAGGCTCTTCCCATTCCAGAACCTTGTCCCACTTCTTGAACCAGTGAAGCTCTTCCGCGTATCGGCCCCAGAACGTCTCGGGGGAGTTGACGGCCTCGTCATGGAGCTTTCGGTATTCCTCGATGGATTTGATATGGGCGTTTTCAGCGAATCCCTTGGGCGGCTCAAACGTCCGCCCCTCCTTCAAGACGGTATCGATTCCTGATAGATCCATTCCATCCTCCTGAAGGCTTTCCGGGCCGATTCCGCAAATTCCCGGACGGCGCGCCACCCGGGGCGCCGCATTGGGTGTTCCGTCTGCGCTGAGGGTCGAGCGGGATTCTACTACGAAACGCTCCCTCCTGTCGCCTGAATTCGGCCGGCGGCGTTTTGCCGACCCTTGCCCGAGAGAAAAGACGCATGGATTGAACGCATCGGAACCATTTGACGTTTGGGGACATGTCCCTGCATGATGGCCATGATAAGGAAAAATCGAGGAAGTCCGTAATCTGTGCGGAGAGTCCCGCGAGGGTTATGCCCCCGTGCCGCGCCGCGTGTTTGATTGATGTGGGCGGAGAGGAAATCCCTGAACCCGCATCGATAAACCTCAAAGCGGCCGGGCTCCTCGATAGCGGGAAGAACCGACGAACGCATACGGGATCTTGGAAGATGGCTCACGCCCCCCGCACCCATGACACTTACCCCCTCACCATTGGCGGAAAGATCTCCCGCGACCTGCCGATCGTGACCTTCCCATCGGGGAAGCGCATCGCCTCGTTCGTTATGCTGGGGGACACCGAGCTCAACGAGGTCTGCGCGGATCTTCTGTACGCGGCCATCGGCCGGGAGATCAGGAAACGGGATCTATCTTTCGACCTCATCGTCGGGACCGAGGCCAAGAGCATCGCCCTGCTTCAGGCCCTGGCCTTGCGCGCGGGGCACAAACGCTACATTGTCCTGCGCAAGGGCTCCAAGGAATACATGCAGAACCCCCTCTCGGTCCGGTACACCAGCATCACCACCACGGGCGAGCAGCGTCTCGTCCTGGACGGGCCGGACGTGGAGCGGATTCGCGGCAAGAACGTCCTTTTGGTGGATGACGTGGTTTCCACCGGGGGCACCCTCATCGCCGCCCATGCGCTGATCGAGCGCGCCGGCGGGCGGTGCGTCCTGGTGGCCGCGATCCTCCTGGAAAGCGACAAGCCCCCCGTCCCTGACCTGGTTTACTTGGAGCGCCTTCCGCTCCCCTGACGCCCGCCGGCGACCCCTTTCCATCGGAATGTGCGTGTGAGAAAATCCGGGCGTTTGGGAGGATTCCGGCGGGGCGGAAGCCTTGAGCGGACGTGGATATCCTTGACGGATCGCTCTCCTTGGCGCCCGCCCATTGCGCGGACCCGCCTTGCGGCCCGACTCGGACGACAGGGAGGAACAACATGCAAGAGATCGCCGACGGGGTCTTTTCCGAAATCAAGTATTACGGGTGCAACGTCTCCTGCGTGAAAACGGACGACGGCCTCGTTCTGGTGGACAACCCGCAAAATCCCTCCGACGCCCTCGACTGGCGGGCCCAGGTGGAAAAGATCGGGCCGATCCGATACCAGGTGAACACCGAGCACCACGCCGACCACATCATGGGGAACTGGTTCTTCCGGGACGCCCGGTTCGTCGCCCACGAGGGGACGCTGGAGCGGTTCCACGAGACGGTGGGGGAGACCCCCGAGGGATGGCTCGAGCGGGTCAAGCCCACGGACCCGGACGGTGTCGCCCGGGCGGAGGGGTTCGAGTTCCGCAAGCCGGACATCCTCTTCAACGACCGAATGACCCTGTATCTCGGCGGCCGAGAGATTCAGCTCATCCACCGGGTCGGCCACACCGAGAATCAGGCGATGGTCTACGTGGAGGACGCCCGGGCTTTTCTGCCGGGCGACAACGTTGTGGAAGACTGGCCGCCTCTCCTCCACTCCGGCGTGGCCGCCGCGTGGCTCGAAACGCTGGACTTCATCGAGGGGATGGACATCAACGTGATCTGCCCCGGTCACGGCGAGGTCTCCGACAAGTCGGTGTTGGCCGTCTTGCGCAAAGACATCCAGGATCTGGTCGCGATGGTCCAGAAGGCCGTCGACGGCGGGAAGACGAAGGAGCAGGCGCAGGAGATGAAGGACTACGTTCTCAAGTGGGACCCCATCGTGAAGAAAGCCCCCGACTTTTACCAGGTCCTGGGAGGCAAGAGCATCGGGCGGATTTACGACGTCCTGAACCGGCCCCCCAAGGAAGAGAAGCCCAAGAAGAAGAGAAAACCGCTCGTCAACAAGGGCGAATGAGTCCGACCGTCATCGGCGAATCGGTACGGCGGGTTCGGTCATATCCGGAATCTTCAACTGGAAAGGAAGCACCCATGCCCCCCGAGGAAGTGGCGCCCGGCGTATTCACCCAAACCGATTATGAATTGGCCAACGTCGGATGCATCGTCACCGACGACGGTGTGGTTCTGGTGGATGCGCCCTTCATCCCGGCCGAAGCCCGGGATTGGGGAGCGTTCGTCCGCTCCCAGGGGACGCCCCGGTATTTCATTCCCACCCACGGGCACCCCGATCACATCGGCGGGCACGGGTTTTTCTCCGAAGCCGAGATGATCTGCCACGCGTCCCTCAAAGACGAGTTCGCCCGCTACCCGGATCACCTGAGCGAATTCATCCCCCGGGTCGGGGCCGAGTGCGAAATGGATTTTTCCGGCTTCACGATGCGGGCACCGTCCCTTACCTTCACCGACCGGTTCACCCTTCGGGTCGGCGGACGCCGGATCGAGCTCCTCAGCGCCGACGGCCACACCCGCAATCACACCATGGTCTGGCTGCCGGAGGCGCACGTCCTCTTCTCCGGGGACAACGTGGTCAATCAGTGGCCGCCGATGTGCCACGAGGGGGTCATCCACGGCTGGCACGACACGCTGAACCGCATCTACAAGGAGATCCACCCCCATGTGATCGTTCCGGGACACGGCCCCGTCTGCGACGCGAGCTTCGCCTTGAACGCCCGGGACATTTTGATGGGCATCCGATTCCGGGTGCGGGACGCCATCGCCGGGGGCAAGAGCCGGGAGGAGGTTATGGAAGAAGTCCCATACCCCGACGGCTTCGAGGTCCCGAAGTGGTTCGCCGAGCACGCCGCGCGCATGCAAAAGATCAGCGTGGGGGTGTTCTACGACCAGCTCAAGGAATGAGCGGCGCTTCGTTCATCTCCCATGCCCGAGCCGCCGATTCAGGAAATGACAAGCGGATGAGCGACGACTTCCTGGTTTCACGCGACGGACCGGTCGCGACATTGACTATCAACCGCCCCGGCGTCCGCAACGCGATCTCTCTGTCCATGTGGCGGGACCTGCCGGACCGGATGAAGGCCCTGGATGAAGACCCGGAGGTCCGGGTGATCGTTGTGCGCGGGGCGGGCGAGAAGGCCTTCGCCTCCGGGGCCGACATCAGCGAGTTCGAGGCCACCATGTCCACCCCGGAAGGGGCGATGGACCACAGCGCCGCCTACGAGGGGGCCCTCAGCGGCGTCGAGGCCGCGTCCAAGCCGGTGATCGCCATGATTTACGGGTTCGCCATGGGGGGAGGCTGCGGCCTTGCCACCGCGTGCGACCTCCGGATAGCGGCCGATACGCTCAGGATGGGCGTTCCCGCCGGAAAACTGGGGGTCGTCTATAGCCTCCCCAGCACCCGGCGGCTGGTCCATCTGGTCGGGGCGGCGACGGCCAAGGATCTCCTCATGACGGGCCGGCCGGTGGAAGCGCCGGAGGCCCTGCGCGTCGGTCTGGTGAATCACGTCCTTCCGGCCTCCGAGCTGTCGGAGTTCACGAACGACTTGGCGGAGAAGGTCGCCCGCAACGCCCCCCTGACCGTCCAGGGGGCCAAGCGCGCCGTCCAGACCTCCCTGGAAGGCGCTTCGGCAGAAGCGGAGCGGGCCATCCACGCCCTCCGCATCCGGGGGTTCCAGAGCGAGGATTTCAAGGAAGGCGTCCGGGCGTTCCTGGAGAAGCGGCCGCCCGAGTTCAAAGGGAAGTGAAGCGGCGCCAGACGCGGACCCGGGATTTCCGGCAGGCCGGGCCATTGGGATCGGAGGACTCATAGAGTCGGAGGACCCCCTAGGGTCGGAGACCCCCTTCCCGGCGTTGTCCCGCCGAGTCCCGTTTCTCGGAAGCCATACACCTTAGAGAGCCGAAATGCCCGCCATTCGCCGCGCCCTCATCAGCGTCTACGACAAATCCGGCGTCCGTGAGTTGGCGGAGGCCCTGTCCGCGCGGGACGTCGAGATCCTCTCGACCGGCGGGACCGCCCGGCTCCTGGAAGAAATCGGCGTCCGGGTCACGTCCGTTTCCGAATACACCGGCCAGGGGGAGATTCTCGGCGGAAGGGTCAAGACCCTCCACCCGCGGATCTTCGGCGGCATCCTCCACCGGCGGTCGGCCGAGCCCGAAGCGCCCGGATCGGACGTGCCGGTCATCGACCTGGTGGCCGTGAACCTGTACCCCTTTCGAGAGACCGTCGCCGCGCCGGACGTGACGCTCGAGGACGCCCTGGAGAACATCGACATCGGCGGCGTCTCCCTCCTGCGGGCGGCGGCCAAGAACTTCCAGCGGGTCGTCGTCCTGTCCGACCCCGGCGACTATCCGGAGATCCTGAAATACCTCGACCTGATGGAGGACGTGCCCGATGACGTCCGGCGGCGGCTGGCGGTCAAGGTCTTCCTCCACACGGCCGGGTACGACGGGGCCATCAGCCAGCACCTTCAATCCGTCGGGCAAGTCCGGGAGTCGAATGGGGACGCCGAGGCCGACCTCCCCCCGTTTCTGCCCCTCGGTCTCGATCGGGTCCTGGACCTGCGCTACGGTGAGAACCCTCACCAGCGGGCCGCCCTCTACCGCTCGGCCCTGCCGGCCGGTTTCTCGGTTCTCGACGCGGAGAAGCTCCAGGGCAAGGAGCTCTCGTACAACAACCTTCTGGACCTGGGCGCGGCCGCGGCGATGGCCCTGGAGTTCACCGAGACCGCCGCGGTGGTCGTCAAGCACAGCAACCCGTGCGGCGTCGCCGCCGGGGGGGGAGGGGGGGGGGAGGGAGAAGGAGAAGGGGCGCGCCCGGCCGAAACGCTCGCGGCGGCCTTCGACGCGGACAGGATGTCCGCCTTCGGGGGCATCGTCGTCTTGAACCGGCCCCTCGACGGGGAGTCGGCGGAAATCCTTGCCGGCCGATTCCTGGAAGTCCTCGCCGCGCCGGATTTTGCGGACGAGGCCCTGGGAACGCTGAAAAAGAAAAAGGACCTGCGCGTCCTGAGATGGCCCGCGTTGGCCTCCGGCGCGGCGGGAGAGCCGGAGCTCGACATCCGGTCCGTCCCCGGCGGGGTGCTCGTCCAGCAGGCGGACCGGTTCCGGTTCAACCTGGGATCCTGCGAGATCCCGACGAAGCGCAAGCCCACGGTTCTGGAGTTCGAGCTGCTGGCGTTCGCCTGGCGGGTGGTGAAGCACGTCAAATCCAACGCCATCCTGATTGCGGGCCCGGCGGGTCTGGAAGGCGGGATGGTGACCCTCGGTGTCGGGGCGGGGCAGATGAGCCGGGTGGATTCGGTCAAGCTTGCGGTGTGGAAGGCGCGCGAGGCGGGTCGCGGCGAAGCGCTTCCGGGGTCGGTCCTGGCCTCGGACGCCTTCTTCCCCTTCCGCGACGGCGTGGACGCCGCGGCCGAGGCGGGGGTCGCGGCCATCGTGCAGCCGGGGGGATCGAAGCGGGACCAGGAGGTGATTGCGGCCGCCGACGAGGCGGGCGTCGCCATGGTCCTGACCGGGATGCGGCATTTCCGGCATTAGTTTTCGTGTTAGTCCCAATGGGAAGGGCATGGGCATGGGCGGGGGAATTTTCTTGATCCAGGATGATGGTCGACTTGTTGAGATGAAGGAGCAGCCTTACGATTCGGAGGAATTGCTTCAGGAACTCCTTGAGAAATATCCTGACCTTTTGGCGGGTGACCAAATTGACAGCGATGAGCCCAGAAAATGGTTGTTGGTTTCGCGTGAAGCCGGCTTGGCATCGGAGGAAGAAGGGAGAGAGCGCTGGTCCGTCGATCATTTGTTTCTCGATCAAGATGCAATTCCTACCTTGGTAGAGGTCAAGCGAAGCTCCGATACACGGATTCGACGGGAAGTCATTGGTCAAATGCTCGACTACGCAGCTAATGCCGTTGTCTATTGGCCTGTCGAAACGATTCAAGCAAAGTTCGAAACAAGGTGCGAAACACATGGCTATAATCCGGACGGAATTCTGAAGGAGTTTTTAGGCACAGATGGGGATCTCCAGATGTTTTGGCAAACCGTAAAAACCAACCTACAGGCGGGCAGGGTGCGCCTAGTCTTCGTCGCTGATGAAATTCCGGGGGAGCTTCGTCGCATAGTGGAATTCTTGAATTCTCAAATGGACCCGGCAGAGGTCTTGGCTGTTGAGATTCGGCAATACATAAGCGAAGGATTAAAAACCCTGGTCCCCGAGTTATGGGGCAGACCGCCGAGGCACAGCAAAGGAGGTCTGGTAGAACCCGAGCTGAAAAACAATGGGATGAAAAACCCTTCTTTGATGAACTTCTCAATAGAAAGGGTGAACAGGATGCGCAGGTTACAAGAAGAATTTTGAACTGGGCAATAGACAAGAACCTTCAAATATGGTGGGGAAAAGGAAACCGATCGGGGTCATTTTTTCTATTACTGCATCATAAAGGAATAACCCATTCTTTAATTTCTGTGTGGACTTATGGGACCATCGAGGTTCAATTTCAGATAATGAAAGAAAAGAAACCATTCAGCATAGAATCCAACCGGCTGAGTCTACGGGACCGGCTAAATCAGACTCCGGGTGTAGATATTCCAGAGAACCGAATTACCAAACGTCCTTCCATCATATTATCTGTGCTGAGGGACGAGAACCGTCTTGATCAATTTCTCGAAACATTCAATTGGGCTGTCGAGACCATTCAAAACTCCTAGTGTCGGGTCTCAGAAATGCTTTCAATAAGTAGCAGGTGCCAGGATGCCCTTTGGATTTCCCAAAAAATGAAGCACTGGCGGGCAAGCCGCCAGTGGCACCCTTCTTTGAGGAAGTTCGGAGTTTGTGAAGTTATCTCCGAGACACGGATTAGCCCGGCGCTGAAAATCCCCAAGGTGGCTGTCCTCGCTACGGATTTCCAAATCAACCCCCTCTCGATTTCCTTTGCGGGCTCCTGTCGCGAGCTTGATGCGGCATCGGTGTAGAAGTTTCCATCCCTCCGCCCGGCTTCGCCTCCGTGCTTTTGCCGATGATTGCGGGTATCCTTTTGAGCCTCAGGTCGGCCTCGGGCGGCCCGGTCGGCGGTCGCTCCCGAGGCGGCGATCAACAAGCCGGCCGGGCAAGGATTCAGTTCGGCGGAGCGTGCGGAATCCAGTGAGCAAACGGCGTCATTCCCATTTTCAGCGGTTGAGATTCCCGCCCCGCGACGGCGGCGGCGAAATGCAAAGGAGCAACGCGGCGAAACGCGCCCACGGCCGTCTTCCTGAAGCCGGAGACCCGGCCGGAAGAAAGCCCGTCCGCCTCACGACCTCGGGGCGATGACTGAACCCACACACGGCGAGCGCCTGGCCGAAGAGCTGTTCGGACCCGGGGGCCGCCTCGCCAAGTCCCTGCCGGAGTACGAGCACCGCCCCTCCCAGGTCGAAATGGCCGCGGCGGTGGCCGACGTCCTTCAAGACGGCGGAAAGCTCCTGGTCGAAGCAGGGACCGGAACGGGCAAGACGCTGGCCTATCTCGGACCCGCCGTCCTGTTGGGCCGCCGCGTTGTCATCTCCACCGGGACCCGAAACCTTCAGGACCAGATCCTTCACAAAGACCTCCGAATACTCGAGAAGGCCCTCGGCCACACCTTCCGGGTCTGCGTCCTCAAGGGACGGCACAACTACCTCTGTCCCCGGCGCTACCGGGAATTCCTCGAGGAGCCGGCGCTCCGCTCCCGCGAGGATGCCGCGCTTTTTGACAAGGTCCGGGACTGGGCCGGGAAGACGGCGACCGGGGACATCGCGGAAGCGGAGGGCGTGCCCGAGGACTACACCGTCTGGCGGGACCTCTGCTGCTCCGCCGAGGCGTGCAATCCGGGCTTTTGCGCCGAGTTCGGGGAGCCGTTCATCCAGCGGGCCCGGCAACGGGCGGCCGCCTCGGACGTGGTCGTCGTTAACCACCACCTGTTCTTCTCGGACCTCAACCTCCGGCTGCACGGCGGCGACGGATTTTCGGGCGGCATTCTGCCCACTTACGCCGCCGTCATTTTCGACGAGGCGCACAGCCTGGAGGACGTCGCCACGGACTACTTCGGGACCACCGTCAGCCGGGGCCGCATCGAAGACCTCGCGCGCGACACCCTGCGGGCGGCGACCGGGAAAGGGGAAGACGACATCACGAACACCCTGGCCGGGGTGGCGAAATCCTCCGACGCGTTTTTCTCCGCCCTGCCGGGGACGGGGCCGCTCTTTCGGGAGGCCGGAAAAGACCGTCCCGGCGGAAGGAAGGGGAGCACGGAAGAAAAGCGGCCCCGGGAGGATTCCGGCGAGCGCCGCCGTCTCCGCCCGGAGGATGTGACGCGGGTCCTGTCGGAGGCCGCGAACGCTTTGACGGCCGGACTGAAAGCGCTCGCGCGCGCGGCGGACAGCGCCCGGAGCGAGGGCCTGAAGACCGTCTCCCGGCGCGCCCAGGAGATCGCGGGCGAGATCGAATTCATCCTCAGGATGGAAGACAGCGCGTACATCTCCTGGGTTCAGACCCGGGGGCGGGGCGTGGCCGTGACGGCGTCGCCCATCGACGTGAGCGGGGTGTTGCGGGAGGAGTTGTTCGAGCGCGTACAGGGGGTGGTCCTGACCTCGGCCACCCTGAGCTCCGGGGACTCGTTTCGCTTCATCCGGGAGCGTCTCGGGCTGGACGGAGCGGGCGAGATTCTCCTGCCTTCCCCCTTCGATCACGCACGCCAGGCGGCCCTGTTTGTTCCCCGGATTTCCGCCCGGCCCAACACCCGGGAATGGATCGACGCCATCTGCCCCCACATCGAATTGCTCCTGGAGATTTGCGAGGGCCGGGCCTTCGTGCTCTTCACCAGCTACCGGAATTTAAGAACGGTTCACGGGCGGCTGAAGGACCGGATTCCGCACCGGGTGCTGATCCAGGGCGAGGCCCCCCGGGCCCGTCTTCTGGACGAGTTCCGGCGGGATCGGACCTCGGTCCTCTTCGCGACGGCCAGCTTCTGGCAGGGCGTGGACGTTCAAGGGGACGCCCTGAGCTGCGTCATTATCGATAAACTCCCCTTCCCCAGTCCGGGGGACCCGCTGGTCGAGGCCCGCTCTGAGGCTATCGGCGCCGAGGGGGAGAACGCCTTCCTGACCTACCAGGTTCCCCGGGCCGTTCTCGCCTTGAAACAGGGGCTGGGGCGTCTGATTCGAAGCCGGGAGGATCGGGGCCTCCTCGCCGTCCTGGACTCCAGGCTTCACACGCGGCCCTACGGCCGGATTTTCCTGGAAGGGCTCCCTCCCTGGCCCGTCGTGGACGAGGTGGAAGGCCTGGCCGAGGCCGCCGGCCGGCTGTTCGGCGAAGGTTCGCGGAAGCGTTGAAGGCGGACCCGATCCGCGTGATCGCCGAAATGGTGAAATAGGGTTCGCCCCTTCCTTGGATTGGAATTTCGGGCTAAAGCCCGTCGCCCTTCCCGCCGATAAGTATCGTATGGATAGATTATTTTCGTGATTCCTCGAAAGGATTCGCACCTGCGGAATTGAGTGACCCTTGTTTCGATAAGGGCAAACCGGTCGAGAGGCCGGGACGCAAAGGCACGGGTCTGGGTCTGAAATCATCTCCCCCCCAGACAGCCGGCCCGCCGAAGAATGAGGAGAGGGGCGGACTTCCTCTCCGACCACCGGAGTGCAAAGGAGGAAGGACCCAATGAAGGCACAGGCAAATCGCTGGATCAGGACCCTCGTGGCCCATATCAAGGTGATCCCGTGCCGGGATGGTCATTCTGCCGACTCGAAACCCCGATGTGAAGGCCGGAAATCCATCTTTTTCCCCCTCAGGCCCTACGTGGACAGATACGGCCCATTTTCGGGCCAAGACAGAGAAATTCTGACGATTCAGTTCCTGCCCAAAGGTGAAGAATCCTGACTCGGCGGCGGGGCGACCGGGGGGCCGGGCCGCCGGGGGGCCGGAGACGCGACGGGGTCCTGAGGGCGGGAGCGATTCACCTCACCTTCAGGAAACCCCGCTCAGGTTTTTCAGAATCGGGCACTCCGTCACAGGCAGCTCCCTCCGGCAGGCGTCGGCGAGCTTGCCGAGCGATTTCTTCACGGCCCGCAGGGCCTTGATCTTCTCCTCAATCTCGGCCATCTTCCGCTCGGCCTGGACGCGCACGTCGCCGCACCGGGCCCGGGCGTCCGATCGCATGGCCAACAGCTCTTTGATCTCATCCAGGGAGAACCCGAGCCGCTGGGCGCGCTTGATGCTCAGGATGCGGCCGACGGTCTCGGACGGATAGACCCGGTAAGCCCCCCGCCGGCTGGTTGGCCGCTCGATCAGCCCCCTGCGCTCGTAGTAGCGAACCGTCTCGACGTTCACACCCGCCCCGCGGGCGACCTTTTCGATCGTCAAGGATTCCATAGGAACCTCCGGGCAATTCTTCATCGATTCACGGTCCTTCCTTCGTAGGATCGACGGCCTTGAGGACCTCTTCCAGTGAAGACTGAGCCCTCTCCCTCATGACCCCGCCAATACCGCCAACGTGCAACATAAAGGCCATATCCCAAGCCATATGCGGATCCTCTCTTCCAAGGAGATTCATCAGCTCGTGTGAAAATCTACCTGGGTTCAAAGAAGTTTCCCATCGGCTCCCGTTACTGGAGGAAGTTGGTGCATCCAGAATGCAGGTTTGGGCGGCTCATCCACACCCCAGGTGACACCCGGCGCGTAGAGCAAGTGAACATCCCACGCGACACCTTTCAAATTGAGAAACTTCGCAAAGAGCCGGCCAAATTGTCCTTCGGAATCCCAACTGTGCTCTACCCGTTCATCCGGGAAATTCTCTGATTCGGCCCTCGCGGCATCGGCGTTGTCCCCGTCCATGATGGGAAGCCATATTGAAAAACCCTTGAGCGCATTCGCGTCAATCTCCTCGAAGAGCTTCCGGACAACTCCATGCCCGTAGTGACATACGGGTTAGGTAGGAGAGAGGATTGTAAGAACCCTCACGGAATCGCATGCCTGATTGAAATGCTCTCTGAGCTGAGGCAATTTTGAGGTTTCCATTTGACATCTCCCAAATGACCCTTTCTCATCACGAAATTGGACAAAGGGCGTGCTCTTCAGACCATATAACCCACGTCAGACGCGTGCGTCGGATACGCGAAGATCACCTCCTTTAGACCCTCGGCGGTGAGACCGTGGCGGATGGCAAGCGCAAAGAGGTTGATCAGCTCATCCGCAGACGGCCCGAGGAGGTGCGCACCGAGCAGCCGCCCCGTGTCTTCCTCGACCAACACCTTGGATGCCGAGTATTTCTCGCCCATGCGCCGTGTCGAATACCATCCAGACGTGTCCTGGAAATTCACCTGAAACTTGAGCCCCTTCTTCCTGGCTTCATCTTCTCTCAGTCCCACCGCGGCAATCGGCGGCAATGTGAATGCCACTGTTGCCGTTCCGGTGTAATCAGGCTTAACTTTGTTCCCATTTAATAGATTTGCTGCCACAACCCCTCCTTCGACCCCTGCCACGGGCGTGAGAGGCTGTCCTTCCGTTTCGCGCCGCGTCTCCCGCTGCATAGACCGCCGGATTCGAGGTGCTTTGCAGATACTCGTTCACCAATACTCCCCGCTTCCCCCGCTCCACGCCGGCCGCTCCCAGGTCGAGATCCTCAATCTCAGCCACCCGACCGGCGCCGTGCACCACCAAGTCGGCTTCAACCGTTTGCGATCCCGCGGGTGAGGATGCCTCAACGACAAAGCCGCCGGCAGTCTTTGTTATGCTTTCGACCCGAGTCTCCAACTTCAGGTCGATGCCGCTCCCGCGAGCCGCCTCCGCGACCAAGTCCGCCGAGCCGGGATCGAATCCACGCAGGAGTCGCGGACCCCGGTGAAGGACGGTGACCTCAGCTCCGGCGCAGACGGAAACGGTCGCGAACTCCATGGAGATGTAGCCGCCCCCCACGAAAACGATACGCTCCGGCAGCTCGTCCAGCTCAAGGAAGTCTTCGCTCGCGATCAGATGCCCTTCTCCCGGGATCCCGAGCCTGGCCGGCATGGCGCCGGAGGCGATGAAGACGTGTTTGGCCTCCAGATCGTCGCCGCCGACTTGAACAGAGACGGGGCCGATAAACTTCGCCCGCCCGTGGTATCCGTCGATCCCGACTTCGGCGAACCACCGCTCGTGGCTCTGCGCCACGGATTCGGTGAACGTGCGCTTGAAGTCCATCAACTCGGGCCAGTCGATCCGCGCATCGCCGGGACGAACCCCGCGGCCCCTCAAGCGATGCCCCCAGTGGAGGGCCTCGGCCGCGGCGACGAGCACCTTCTTGGGGTCGCAGCCGCGCAGGGCGCATGTCCCCCCGTAAGGACGGGAATCGATAACCGCCACGGTCCACCCGGCGGTGCGGCATTCGGATGCTGCCGCAGAGGCCGCAGACCCCGTTCCGATGACGATGAGGTCGTATGACTTTAAAGCCATGTCGCTCTCCAAACGCTTCCCTCAAAATCCAGATCGGCTTCGAGGAGCATTGGATGACAGCCGGGGTCTCTCTGATTGTCTCATCTGCGTGGAGTCCGAAAAGGGTTCGGGATTTGGTGCTGATGACTCTCCGAATCAGCGGATGCGGCTTAATTCGAAGAGGGGGGTTTAACCCAGCGGGCGACGTAGGAATGGAAGGCGCCTTTGGCCGCTTCCACCACCTGTTCGAGGAGGTCCTCTGTGGGTAGGCTTCCTTTTTTCATCCAAATAACGGCCCGTCCCGTCTCCAAAGAAACTTGGACGTCCTGAACTCCCGGGGATTTTTTCAGGGACTCACGGACCCGTTTGACGCACTTGGGTCACGTCATGCCCTCGATATGAAGTTCCGATAGCACCACACTACGCGCCTATGCTTCTACTTGAGAAAAACAAACCGGGGTGCTTTCCCCACTTCTGAATCACAACACCGAGCACAACCCCCATCGCGGCGTGAGCGAGCAATGTGGTTATGAACATCCCGTTCCAAATTGTGCCGAACTTGTTGACGCCGAAAGGTCCCATCATTTTCGCCATCGGTGGAAGGGTCATCATGCCAAGCTCTACAAAGAAGACGCTATAAAGCACGGCGCCCCACCATCGGGTCTTTCCAAAAAGGATTGAATAGACCACTCCAAACGCAATGGACTTACCCCGGTTTCGTGGAGAGTTAAGCACTTGGGTTTTCAGGGTGTGCGTTGTTGTCTCCTTTCGTAGTTAACGGGTGACAGGTTGTCGATGGAGGAGTGCCGACGATGCGGGTTGTAGAAGCCCTCGATGAACCCGAACACCTCCATGCGCGCCTCGGCCCGGGTGCGGAAACTGTGGCGAGCGAGGAGCTCGCACTCCAGCGTGGCGAAAAAGCTCTCACACAGCGCGTTGTCGTAGCAGTCCCCGACCGAACCCATGGAGGGACGCACGCCCGCCTGCCGGCAGCGCTGCCCAAAGGCGACCGAGGTGTACTGCGTGCTGCCCTGGTCGGAGTGGTGGATGACGGCCCGGGGACGGCGCTTGTACAGCGCCATGTCGAGCGCGTCGAGCACCAACTCGGCCCGCAGGTGTGTGGCCATCGACCACCCCACGATGCGCCGGCTGAACGCATCGAGCGCCACGGCCAGATACAAAAACCCCGCCCATGTCGGAACGTAGGTGATGTCGGCCACCCACAGCCGGTCGGGGGCCTCGGCCGTGAAGTTGCGGTCCACCAGATCAGGGGCCGGCCGCGCCTCCTGCCGGCGCTGCGTCGTGCGCGCTCCCTTGCGCCGACTGACGCCCGCAAGTCCCGCCCCACGCATCAGCCTGGCGACGCGCTTGCGGCCCACACGCACTCCCTCAGCCTCCAACTCGGCATGGACGCGCGGCACGCCGTAAGTCCCCCGAGAACGCTCGTGGATCGCCTGAATGCGTTTGGTGAGCGCCCGATCGGCACACGAGCGGGCACACGGCGCGCGCCTGCGCCACGCGTAGTAGCCGCTGGAGGAGACGCCCAGCACCCGGCACATGGTGGCGGTCCGATACATGGCCTGGTTCGCCCTCACGAACCCGTAGATCCGGACGGGATCGAATCGGTCTCCCGAGCAAACCAGGCCGCGGCTTTTGCTAAGATCTCCCGCTCCTGGCGGAGCTGTCGGTTCTCGCGGCGAAGTCGGCGCAACTCCTCCCGCTCATCGCTCGTGAGCCCGTCTTTGCGACGCCCCTCGTCAACGTCGGCTTGATGGGCCCAGGTGCGGATCGTCTGCGCCGAGGGCTCGAACTCGTGCGCCAGCGCCTCGGGCGTGCGTCCCGCCCGGACCAACTCTACCATCTGGCAGCGGAACTCCATTGGATAGCGTGGGTGAGTCTGTGGCATCGTGAACACCTCCTTTACCCCCAAATCATCAGGTGTCCACCAAACCGGGTCAACTCCAAGCGCCCGAACATCGACACGGAATCCGGAAGGTAACCGATGTTGACCCCTGCGGTTCGGACGGCATCCAATGACAAGGTGAGCAATACGCCGCCGATCACCCCACCCAAAGCCTCCGATACAAGCGCTCCGGTCCGGCCGAACGAGCGTAGAGCAGAACCCCAAAAAGAACGATTTCCGCCGGGACGCCGACAGCCCAGAAAAGGGTCGGCATGGGCAGTAGACGGGCGGAGCCAAAAACGATCAGGAGTGGCAAGACCCCTCCCGCGATCAAGGCAATCAATGTCAAGGAACCCTCTTTGGAACGCAAGGACTCAGCCATCTTGGACCCCTCAACTATTGGTTTGATCGGCTCGCGAGGAAAGTTTTGGTCTTGGCGAAGGGAGATGTGTCTTGATGGAAAGAAGAAAAGACCAAAACCTCATTATTCGGCCTTTCTTTGAATCAGGTCCCTTTGCGGTGGACGGATGGTTTCTTCCTCAGCCGGATAAGGGCATAGACCGTCATTCCGGCAAATATCACAAGCGCGGGCCAAAGGACGTAATCCAGCCAACCGACCCAGGCCGATAGACCCATCACCCCGAACAGCAGGACGAGGGCCGGCGTGAAACAGCAAATCGCGGCAACAACCGTCCCCGCGCCTCCCGTGCGAAGCAGCTTTCTATCTTCCATATTGTCCATGCCCCCACTCAACGTATCCCGGCCGAAGGAGACCACCCGGACCATCGGCCGTATCCGATCAGCGGAAATCCTCTCCGCGGACCCATCGAGGCCCGCCTACGATCCTTCTTTCATGCCGCCTTTGAACCCCAGGCGGTTGATGGCCGCAATCATCTGCGCCACCGTGACCCGGCTTGGGTCATACGTGACGTACGCCTCTCCCTTCGAGAGGCTCACCCGGGCTTTTCTCACTCCATCCAGCCTTTCCAAGGCTGGTTTCGCGGTGACCGCTCAGGCGCCTCACGTCATCCCCGAAACCCTCAGAGTCACCCGCTCCCCGGCTTCGGCCGATGGAACCGGGTCTCCTTCGCACCCGCCGAGCGCCATGGCGAAGACGGCCGCCAGAACCACACATTTCAACCCATTCCACGGACGATGCACGCCTGACATCGCTTCCCCCTTTTGCGTCACATCATGGCCAGGACGCCCGAGAAGAAATCGGCCCACACGACACCCGCCATGATGATCGTCGCCGCCGCCAGCAAGGCCAGGTTGATTTTGGAGCCCGCCATTCTGCACGCCACGCGTCGACAGCGTTTTCGCTCCCGGAAGTAAAGGAAGTAACCGGCGCCGAGGCCGATCACCCCCAATGGAAATACGATGGGGCGGTACTTCATGGTCGTTGCCATGAAGGATCCCGTTCCGAGTCCCAGGTAAATCACCGCGAGCGGGAGGAGGCAGCAGATGGAGGCCCCCAAGGAAGTCAGGACGCCGGCCGCTCCGGGAAATACCTCTTTCAAGCGCAACGCGATTCTCCCTCATCCAAGGGGCGCCCGCCGGATTCGACCGTGCCGGAGAGGTTGCCCTCCGGTATCGGATGGGTCCCGCTCCGAGGCGGCCCCGGCCTTGGAAATGTTCTTCCCCGGCATGCGCAACCCCAGAACGAGCGCCGCGAGGAACGCGAGGGCCAGGACGGCCCCGGCGGTGTACGCGTTCTCGGAGAGCAGCGCGCCCGCGGCCGTTCCGCCCAACAGGGCCAGGTAGATGGGCAGGTGGCAGGGGCACAGAAAGAAGGCCGCGCCCAGCATGATTTTTCCCGTGATTGATCTTTGCGGCTTCAACCTGCCGTCCCTCGCGCTTTGTCCGCGTCCGCTGCCGGAACCAGGCCGGGTCTTTGGCCGCCGGCGAGCTCCAGCGAGAAAGCGCCGAACTCCTTCGTCAGCGAAAATTCCGCCCCCCCGTGACGAATGACGGTCCCCTCGGGCGTGTTATCGTCCACCGGGATTGTCTCCTCGCAGAAAGGACACGAGACAAGCAGCACGAGCCGCAGGATGTCCCCGCCGTCCTGTTCGGAGAGGCGAAACAGAACACCCGCGCAGTTCTCACACTCAGTAACGTCGCCGTTCTTGGCGTCCCACGGGACTGGAATGTCCATTTCGCAGCCAGGGCAGCGGAGCCTTCGCTCTGAAGCGTTCATCGACCAATCTCCAAAAGGTCCGAGATTTTTCGACGGTCAAAGCCCACCACGGTTTCCTCGCCAATGAGAAGCACGGGAGTGGCTTTGCGTCCGGTTTTCTCAACCAAGGTGTTCATCGCTTCCTGGTCTTGGTCGATCAAGTGCTCCTGGTAGGGAATGCTGTGATGTGAAAGAAACTCTTTCACGCCTCTGCAAGACGCTCACAAGCTCGATGTGTATAGGGTAACCTCTTTCTGTTCCATTATCCTCAGCTCCTAGGGGAGAAGGCGTGTCGCCGATCGGCGTGGTCAAAGGCTGATCGTCAAGATAATCCCCGGAGTCGGGTACGGAGTCAATGGAATTTTAGATGGTCCGCCATTCACGGTCCCGAATATTCAATATGTAAAAATTACGTTGAATTTTCCGGAAGGATTGAAGTGTGGGGCCGGAGGCGTCATATAGAGTTAAGTGATTAGTTTATTGGACATTCCTTTTGCAAGTGTAGTACATTTTTCGTTGTAGAAAAGGGTGGCGCGACTTATCAGGGGATCTGCTTGCCCGTAGGGGGGGCCAGTCTCCTTTCGGGCGAATGGGAAGGTGGATGGATGAGTGACATGGATGAGCATCTGAATTCTCAATCCGACACGGGCGCTCAGAACGGCCAATCGCCGGAAGAGACCCCGCGGGAGACCTCGGCCGATGTTTCGAGCGGGGCTTATTCGGATAGGATTCAGCCTGGTTTGACGGGTCTTGAAGTCTCCGATGAGGATTCGGGGAAGTTGGACGATGAGTTTCCCGGAGAGCTGTTCACTCCGGTGGGGGACGCGTCTTTCCCGGATTCACAGACGGAAAAAGCGCCGGATGAGGATGTCCCCCTCCCCCCCTCCACGGAGGAAGCCGATTCACCCGCCCCTGAACCGCTGGGCGAATACCTGCGGCGACATCGGGAAGCGGCGGGAATCACCATCGATCAGTTGGCTTCCACCACCAAGATCAAAGGGCGGATCATATCGGCGCTCGAAGAGGACCGATATGAAGACGTCCCGCATACGCCCATCGTCCGGGGGTTCCTGAAAATACTGGCGGCGGAAATCGGTCTCAGTGCGGATGACCTTCTCTCCCGGTTCCATCCCCCCGCCCAGCAAGCTGAGGAAGAGGCCGATTTTATCTTCCCGGAATGGAGCGCCCGGCTCACGGAGTCCCGGCGTGCTTTGCGCACACGGATCCCCGCCGCGGCGTTCTTCCTTCTGGTGCTGGGCGTGGGATATTATTTCTACGTCGAAGGGTGGAAGCTCGGGCCGGATCAGGGGGAAAAGCCCCCGGCGGAGAAGGCCGTGGGCGCCGTCCCCCGAAAGGCGCGCCGTCCGGCCGCTCCGAAGGTGGTGAACCCGGCCGGGCCGAAGGCCTCCGAAGCCAGAGCCGCCGCGAAGATCAACCGGCCGAAGACGGACCGAATTCCGAAGGTCTCCGAAGCCAAAACCGCCGTGAAGGTCAACAAGCCAAAAGCGGACCGGAACCCGAAGACCCCCGAAGTCCAGGCCGAGAAGAAGAACGGGATCCTTCCGTCTTCCTCCGCGGCCGAGGGGGACAGCCGGCCGACGCCCGCGGTGGCGGAGACGATCCCGAAGTCCGGTTCCCCGCCCCCTCCGGACGCGCGAGCGGCCTCGGCGGGCGAGGCCGTAACCGAAAAGGTTGTGGACAACGCCGAGGTGAAAGTCACCCTCAAGAAAAAAACCGCCCCATCCTCCTGGCAGTCGCCTCTGGTTCTGAACATCACGGCCAAGGGGGACACCTGGCTGCGCGTGATTGTGGACGGAAATCAGCGGGATGAGATCTTCCTGCTGGAAGGGGAGAGCCGGCGCTGGAGCGGGAACAAGACGTTTGTTCTGACGATAGGGAACGCCACCAGCACCGTCGTCGAGCTCAACGGATCGTCCGTTCCACTTCCCAAGACAGAGAGCAATCTCGTCCGGGATTTTTTGATCAGCAAGAACGACCTGCCGTAGCCTTCTCACCGATGCCATCCGTGGAGCGCGCCCTGGGGGTGATGGGTTTTCCTTTGGGGCATTCCCTTTCGCCGTTGATGTTCGATACGGCGCTGGCGGAATTGAGCCTTCCCTACCGATTTTTGGCTTTCGAGGTTCCCCCCGAGCGTTTGGGCGATGCCTTCCTCGGGATTCGCGCGCTGGGAATCCACGGAGTCGCACTCACCATCCCCCACAAGGAAGCGGTCATCGGCCACCTGGACGAGCTGACCGAGGCCGCCCGGCGCATCGGCGCGGTGAACCTGGTCTTTCGGGAGGGTGATCGACTCGTCGGCCACAACACCGACGGCGCCGGTTTCGTCCGCTCTTTACGGGAGGAGGCGGACCTGGATCCCCGCGGAGGGCGTTTCCTCCTCCTGGGGGCGGGGGGCGCGGCCCGGGGGATCGCCTCGGAGCTGGCCGCCCAAGGGGCGCGCGCGCTGATCATTGCCAACCGCACCCTGTCCCGGGCGCGGACCCTGGCCGGGTGGATCCGAAAGACGTTCGATTCCGTCGACGTCCGGGCCGTTCCGCTGAGGGGCGGAGAAGCGGAGAGCGCCGCGACGATGGCGGACGCCGTCATCCAATGCACCTCCCTCGGTTTGATCCGGCGGGACGGGGAGGCCGAAGGGCCGCCGCCCCTCGACCCGGGCTGTCTGCGCCCCGGCCAAGTGGTGGTGGACATTGTCTATCGGCCCCTGGAGACGCCATTTCTTCGGGCCGCCGCCGGCCGGGGAGCAAAAACGGTGGGCGGCCTCGGGATGCTCGTTTTTCAGGGGGCGGAAAACTTCCGGATCTGGACCGGTGCGGAGCTTCCGGTCGAAAAGGTTCGAAAGGTGATGGAAGCGGCCCTCCTGGACGAAGGGGGGAAAGGATGAAGGCCCCGGCCGAACCCTCCCGGACGTCCCGTCTGTCCGAATGGACCCGGTTTCCTTCCGGCGTCTCCCGACTGTGCGTCAGCGGCACGACCGACGCGGCGCGCGCGCTTTACCTGACGTCCCTTCTGCGCGAGAGGCGCCGGGCCGGCGCCGGGTGCGGCATCGTGGCCGTGACCCCGACCGGGGACGCCGCCCTCCGTCTTTATGAGGATCTCTGTTTTTTCCAGGACCCCGCCGGACCCCCCGTCCTCATCTTCCCCCCCTGGGATCTGGCGCCGCTCGAGCCGCTCTCCCCCAGCCCAAAAACAGTCGGCGCGCGGCTCACCGCCCTTTCGGCCTGGTCGGAGGGAGAGCCCTTCCTGACGGTGACCTCGCTTTCCGCCTTGGCGCAAAAGCTGATCCCCCCCCAGGCGATTCTCTCAGCCGCGATCGACCTGGAGCGGGGCGATCCCCTGGATCGGGACGAGCTGTTGGAAGACCTCTTGCGCGCGGGTTATCACCGAAGTCCGGTGGTGGAGGATGAGGGGGAATACGCGGTTCGCGGATCGCTGGTGGACGTATTTTCGCCCCAGTCGGAGTTTCCCGTCCGGATCGAGTTCGACGAGGACGGTGTTTTCTCCCTGCGCCGCTTCCAGGTCGGAGATCAGCGATCGGTCGAGCGGCTGGAGCGGGTCCAAATCATGCCCGCCCGGGAGGTTATCCTCGATGAAGAAGCCCGAACGCGCGCGGCCGGGAGGCTGCGGGATTGGGCCGAATCCGGGGAACCGGGTGAACGGGACCGGTTTGAGCTTCTGGCCGACCGGTTGTTGGAGGATGGCCACTTCCCGGGGTTTGAAACCCTGGCGCCCCTGCTTCGGGACGACCTGATCGCCGCCGTGGAGGCCTTGCCGCCCGACGCCCTGGTTGCCCTGTCCGAGCCGGACGCCATGCCGGAGGCGGATGAAGCGCATTGGGAAAGGCTCTTGGAGGCCGTGGACGCCGGCCGCGCGGGGGTCCCGTTTCCCCTTGAGGATTTCTCCCTCCCGCCGGGAGCGGTGCTCGACGCCCTGACGGCGCGGGCCGCGCCGGACTCTCCCGTGATCGACCTTCCCTCCCTCGGCTTGGGAGCGGGCGAAGGTCAGGACGGCGAACCGCACCTCCATCTCAATACGGGACGCCCCGGCGCCTTTCAGGGCCGGGTTCCGGTGTTTGTGCGCCAACTGAAGATTTGGCTGGACAAAGGACTGCGGGTGGCGATCGTGGCCGTCCACCGAACGCAGGCCCTGAGGCTCCAGCAGATTCTGCGGGAGTTCGAGCTGGGGGCCTCCATCCTGGAGGGCCCCGACGTCGGCGGCTGGTTTTTTTCCGAATCCGAAGAGCCGGATGCGGTCCTCCTGGTCGGCCGGCTTTCCGAGAGCTTCCAGAGCGAGGACCTGGATTGCGTCGCGATTCGGGAAGAAGAGATCTTTTACACGCCCGTGCGCCGGAGGGCGGCCCCGCCTCCCCGAAGAAAGGCTTTCGAGGCGGCCTTCCACGAGATCCAGGCGGGAGACTACGTCGTCCATCGGGATTACGGAATCGGCATCTATCAGGGCGTGGACCGGATCGGCCTGGCCGGGGTAGGGCAGGAGTTCCTGGTGATCGAGTACCAGGGCGGAGACAAGCTCTTCGTCCCCATGGAGAACCTGAACCTCGTTGAAAAATACATGGGCGCCGGCCAGGGAACCCCGAGGATTGATCGGTTGGGGGGGGCGGCGTGGGCCAAGACGAAGAAAAAGACCCGGGCCGCTGTCCTGGCCATGGCGCAGGGGCTCATGAAGCTGGCGGCGCGGCGTCAGGTCGCCGAGGGGTTCACGTTCTCTCCCGACGATCACTGGACCCGGGAGTTCGCGGCTTCCTTTCCGTTCGAGGAGACCCCGGGTCAGGTCCAGGCCATTCAGGATGTGATCGCGGACATGGAGAAATCGCGTCCGATGGATCGGCTGATCTGCGGAGACGTAGGGTACGGAAAGACGGAAGTGGCCATCCGGGCGGCCTTCAAGGCCGTGATGGACAAAAAGCAGGTTTGCGTCCTGGCGCCGACGACCGTCCTGGCCGAGCAGCACCGGGTCACCTTTCAGGAGCGTTTGGCCGATTACCCGATGTCTATCGAATGCCTGACCCGGTTTCGGAGCCGCGCCGAGCAAAAAGACGTTCTCAAGCGCCTGGCCGCCGGGGAGGTGGATATCCTCATCGGGACGCACCGGATGCTCCAGTCCGACGTCAAGTTCCGGGAGCTGGGCCTGATCGTCGTGGATGAAGAGCAGCGCTTCGGCGTGGCCCACAAGGAGAAGCTCAAGGGTCTCCGGGCGACCGTGGATCTGTTGACGCTGACGGCGACGCCCATCCCCCGGACCTTCCAGATGAGCCTGATGGGAATCCGGGACCTGAGCGTCATCGACACCCCGCCCCCCGACCGGCTGGCCGTTCGCACCTACGTTTGTCCGTTCGAGGACCGCGTCATCCGGGAGGCCCTGACCCGGGAGCGGGAGCGGGGGGGGCAGGTGTTCTTCGTTCATCCCCGCGTGGAAACCATCGACGCCACGGCCCAATATCTCCACCGTTTGGTCCCGGGGCTGCGCTTGGCGGTCGCCCACGGCCAGATGCGGGAAAAGCAGCTTCACGGGGCCATGGTGGGATTCCTGAATCGAAAGTTCGATGTCCTGCTCTGCACGACGATCATCGAGAACGGCCTGGACATCTCCAATGCCAACACCATCATCGTCAACCGAGCCGAGATGTACGGCCTCGCCCAGCTCTACCAGCTCCGGGGGCGCGTCGGGCGGTCGGATCGGCAGGCGTTCGCGTACTTTCTGGTGCAGGTGGGGCGGAGCCTCACCCCGACGGCCCGGAGCAGACTGAAGGCGTTGGAAGAGCTGAGCGAGCTGGGCGCCGGCTTCCGTCTGGCCGCCCGAGACCTCGAGATCCGGGGAGCGGGCAACATCATCGGGGCCGAGCAGTCGGGCCACATCGCGGCCGTCGGATTCGATCTCTACTGCCGGCTGCTCGAAGAAGCGGTCGAGGGGGTGAAGGGAGAGCGGGCCGTCCGGCGAATCGAGCCCGAGTTGTCCTTGGGTGTGCGGCCTTCCTTCCCGGAAGACTATGTGCCGGGACAGAATCAGCGCCTGGAGCTTTACCGCGAAATCGCCGATACGCAGACCACCGGCGAGCTCGAAGCGCTCCGGAGCGCCCTGGCCGATCGATTCGGCGCCATGCCCCCCGAGGCCGAATCCCTGTTCGGGACCGCCCGGTTGCGCATCCTCGCCACCCGGGCCGGCGTGGAAAAGCTCACCGTCTCGGATGGATGGGCCACCTTCCATCCGGAGGATCGGCCCTATCAGCTGACGCCGGAATTCCTGGCCACCCCGGGCCTGAAGTTCCTCGACCCGAGGACATTCCGGGTTCCCGCGCCGCCGGAGGAGTCGGAACGCCGGGAGATGCTGGAAAGGGTGTTGATCGCGCTGGAAGCCTGCGCTACCATCTCCGATCAACCGGAAGAGGATATTTCGGATTGAATTATGGAATGCCGTCGGAAGGAGCGTCTTTCATGCAAGGGATCCCTTCGACTGCCGGGTCGGACTCGGGAGGACCGCTGAAATGATCGGTCTGGCGCCCGTTTTGCGGGTTTTGGGATTCGGGAGCTTGATGGTCTTTGCGGTGGCGGGGGGACTTTGCGCCCCTTCCGCCCGGGCGGTCGTGATTGACCGGATTGTCGCCGTCGTCAACAAGGACATCATCACGCTGAGCCAGGTCCAGGAGGCGGGCAGGGGCGAGTTCGCGCAACTCCAACAGCGTTACAACGGCCGCCGGTTGAAACAGGAAATTGAGCGGGTGCAGCGGAAATACCTTGATCTTCTCATTACACGCCGTCTCCGGGTCAACCGCGCCAAGGCGATGGACCTTTCCTTCTCCGACTCCGAAGTCGATCGGGCGCTGGACGACGTGAAGAAGCGGAACAACATCTCCGACAGCGAACTCGAGGTGCTCCTGAAGCGGGAGGGGATGACGATTCCGGAATACCGGGAGCGCGTCGGCGAGGAGATCCTGCTCCGAAAGGTCATGAACATCGAGGTCCGGTCCCGGGTCAGCGTCGCGCCGCGGGAAATCGAAACCTATTACAAGAGCCACCGGTCCGAGTTTCTGCCTCCCGAGCGGCTCCGCGCCAGCCACATCTTGATCCTGACCCCCATCAACGCCGCCCCGGACATCGAGCGAGCGAACCGATCGGCCGCCGAACGGGTGTTGCGCAGGATCCGCGGGGGCGCCGGTTTTTCCGATATGGCCAAAAAGAATTCCCAGGACCCGTCGGCCGCGAAGGGCGGCGATTTGGGAATCATCCGCAGGGGCGAAGTGCTTCCGAACTTCGAGCGGGTGCTGTTCGCCATCAAGGAGGGAGAGGTGTCCGACGTGGTGCGGACGCGGGCCGGGTTCCACATCATCAAGCTGGTCAGGCGGCTTCCCCGAACCCCCCCCCCGCTCAATGAGGTGGAAAAGAAGATCCGCAACCGGATCTTTCAGGATAAGGTCGCGGCCCGAATGCGCCGGTGGATGGAAGATTTGAAGAAAAAGGCGTACATCGAGGTCACCATGTGACGTCTCCCCGTGAGGGAGCCCGGAGCCCGGAACCCCCGGGCATCCGCCTGGATGTCTTTCTCAAAAAAGCCGGAATCCTCAAGCGCCGTTCTCTGGCCCAAAGCTTCTGCGCGGCCGGGGCCGTAACCGTCAACGGACATCCCGCCAAATCGGGTAGGCTGATTCACGAGGGGGACCGCGTCGGGATCGACACCTGGAACCGGCGGCTCGTCGTTTTGGTCCGGTCCCTTCCCGGAAAAGGTTCGGGGCGGAGGGGAGAGCGGTGCTACGAGGTCATCGAAGAAGAAAGAAAGCCTTCCCCGAATGATTAACCTGGATATCTCATAACGATTCCGTTACAGGCCCGTGTAGGATCAGTCATTGGATTGTTGGGTAACGGATCGAGGCGGGTACAGAGCCCCGCCCTTACACCGGATTCGATGGTAGAGAATCTGAAATGTAGGGGCGGGGCTCCGTGCCCGCCCGCCAAGGACAGGGTGTTCCACTCCCCTCGAATTTTATCTCTTGGCCCATCGGTTGATCTTTAAAGAATTTATCGAATGAAAACCGCTGAACCGTCCTTACTTGTGAAATATCCAGATATAGGAGAAGGCCTCCGGGGGACGCGCCCAACCGGGCCGCGTATTCTAGGCCGCTCCCGCAAAAGGGCGACCCATCGTGAAACTCATTTTCAGGCCGCCGCCCGGCGCCTTCGGAGGAAACGGAACGGGTCGCGGTTCAGGAGACCCTCGGGGCGGAAGATCATCATCAGGACGAGGATCGCCCCAAAAGCCATGCCCCGCAGCTCGACCCCCGCGATGGTGATGTTCCGCAGCACCACTTCATCCAGAAGCGTCAGCAGCGCCGTTCCCGCGACCGCCCCCCAATAGGTCCGCATCCCGCCCACGAAGACGAAGATGATGAACTCGATGGAGACGAACACGTTGAAATTGACCGGCTCCATGGCCCGGGTGAAGTGGGCCCAGAACGCGCCGCCGATGCCGGCGATAAAGGCCGAGAGGGCGAAGGCCTGGATCTTTGTTGTGGTCAGGTGGACGCCCATGAGATCGGCCGCTTCCTCATCGGCGTGGACGGCCTCGAACGCCCGGCCCACGCGCGAGCGCTCCAGCCGGTCGAAGAAGAAGAGCAAGACGGCCACCACCAGCCACACGTTCCAGTTCTGCGTGTAGCCCTTCATCCCGTAAAAGCCCTCCGCGCCGCCTGTGGGCTCGAAGTTGTAGAAGAAGACGATGATGATCTCGTTGATCCCCAAGGTCAGGAGGAGGAGGTAGATCCCGCGGATTCGCAAAGCCGGAAGCGCCGCGAGGGTCCCCACGACCGCGGCGGCCCCTCCCCCCATAAGACACGCGCTGTAAAACTCCCACCCTTCGTTCACCGTCATCCAGGAAGCGAGGTACGCCCCGATGGCCATGAAGCCCGCCTGGGCGAGGGAGATCAGCCCGCAGGAGTAGGCCAGGTAAAAGGAGAGGGCCATGATGATGTGAATGCCCATGGACAAAAAGACAGTCGCCCAATCGAGGTTCAGCATCGCTACGCCCGCTTGCTCAGGCTGACCCCCAGGATCCCCGAGGGCCTGAAGATGAGGATCAGGATCATCAACCCGAAGGTGAAGGCGTCCCGGTAAGAGGGGGCCAGGTACCCCACGCTCAGGATCTCGACCCCGCCCACGATGAGGCCGCCGATCATCGCCCCGTAGATGTTGCCCAACCCGCCGAGGAGCATGATGGCGAAGCCCTTGATGGCCATGGGCACCCCCATGCCCGGCGTTACGGCGTTATAGCTCAGCCCCACCAGGACGCCCGACGCCCCGGCCAGCGCGGAGGCGATGAAGAAGGTGGCGATGGTGACCTGGTTGACGCTGATGCCGAGCAGCGTCGCCGTCGTCGGGCTCTCCGCCGTGGCGCGCATGGCCTTGCCCATCTTCGTATTCTTGACAAAGAGGTGAAGGACGAACATCAGCAGGATCGAGATGACGAAGATGGTGATCTGGACGCTGTTGATCCGGATGCCGCCCAGGTCGAAGTTGGTGACCGTCACGGTTTCGGGAAAGCTGAGGGGCTCGCCGCCTGAGAAATAGTGGGCCGCCTCCTGGAGGATGATCGTCACGCCGATGGTCGAGATGAGGGGGGCCAGGTGGTGCCCCTTCTTGATGGGCCGGATGGCGAGCGCCTCGACCAGGATCCCGACGAGCGCGGCGCCGAGCATCCCGCCCAGGATCGCGACGTAGAAGTTCACATTCCAGAAAAGGACCATGAGAAGGCCGAAGAAGGCCCCCATCATGAACACCTCGCCATGGGCGAAGTGGAGGAGGTTCAGCGTGCCGAGGATGAGGGTGTAACCGATGGCCACCAGGGAATACGTCGACCCCAGCATGAGACCGTTGACCAGTTGTTGGATGAATAAGATCATCGGAATTCAGCCGCCCAGGTATGCTTCTTTGACGCGCTCGTGGTCGAGGAGGTCCGCCGCGGACCCTTCCATGACGATCTCGCCGGTCTCCATCACGTACCCCCGATCGGCGCATTGGAGGGCCTTGCGGGCGTTCTGCTCCACCAACAGGATGGTCTTTCCCTCCTTCTTCAGACCCTTGACGATGGCGAAGACCTCGTTGACCAGCTTGGGGGCCAGCCCCAGGGAGGGCTCGTCCATCATCAGGAGCCTAGGCCGGCCCATCAGCCCCCGGGCGATGGCGAGCATCTGCTGCTCCCCGCCGCTGAGGCTCGACCCCAACTGGCATTTTCGCTCTTCCAGGATGGGAAATCGGATGAAGACATCGTTCAGATCTTTCTCGATCTCACCTTTGTCGCTTCGGATATAGGCCCCCAATTCCAGGTTCTCGAGCACGGTCATGGAGCCCAGGATGCCCCGTCCCTCCTGCACCTGGATGATCCCCCGTTGGACGATCTTCTCGGGGGCCAGCGGCGCGAGCGGCTCCCCCTGGAAGCGAATCATCCCGCTCTTGGGTTTCAGGATTCCGGAGATGGTGCGCAGCAGGGTGCTCTTTCCGGCCCCGTTCGCGCCGATGAGGGTGACGATCTCCCCCTCCCGAATCCGGAGGCTCACGCCGCGCAGGGCCTCAATCCGCCCGTAGGACGCCGACAGGTCGGCAACGGTCAGGATGTCCTGGTTCCCGTTCACTTAATCCTCACGGCCGAGGTAGGCTTCGATCACCTGGGGGTCCGCCTGGATCTCGGCGGGCGTCCCCTCAGCGATCTTGATTCCGAAGTTCAACACGGTCACCCGGTCGGAGATCCCCATCACGACCTTCATGTCATGCTCGATGAGCAGGATGGTCGGGACCCACTTCTTGAGGCCCGAGATGGTCTCCGTCATTTCCCGGGTTTCCCGGGGATTCATCCCGGCGGTGGGCTCGTCCAGGAGAAGGACGCGGGGCTCCGTCGCCAGGGCCCTCGCGATCTCGAGCCGCCTTTGCTCGCCGTAGGCCAGTTCTTCGGCCGGAACGTCCGCCCGGTCTTCCAGACCCATCAGGCCCAGGAGCTCTCCGGCCCGCCTTTTGTTGTCGACCTCTTCGTCCAGGGGACGGAACGGCATGCGGAAAGCAGCGCGCGTGACGCCGCTCCGGGTCCGGCAATGACGGCCGATCAGGACGTTTTCCAGCACCGTCATGCGTCCGAAGAGGCGGATGTTCTGAAACGTCCGGCAGAGCCCGAGGGCGGTGCGCTTGTGGGCCTTCATGCCGTTCAGGTTTTGCCCGTTGAGGGCGATCTGTCCCCCGCTGGGCGGATAGACGCCGGTGATGCAATTGAACAGCGTGGTCTTGCCGGCGCCGTTCGGGCCGATGACCGAATAGACGCCCCCCTCCGGAACGCTGAGGTCAACGCCTTCAAGGCCGACCACCCGCCCGAAATGCTTGGTGAGGTTTCGAACTTCGAGGATTTCCATACGTAACTGTTGTAATACTCAAAAAGTTAAATAGGGTATAATTGACACATCGGAATTATCACGATATACGAGGTGAATCGGGTAATCAACTCCGGTCTTCAGAGCGGTGTGCACCACACCTTCTCGTCCAACCGGAAAAAAAGAGGGGGAGAATGATGAAAAGCGGACTCAAAGGGAAATGGATCAGCATGGCGGCGGCGGTTCTGGCCGCCCTGGCGATGGCCGCGATTCCCGGAACCGGCGCGGCCCTGGAGGGCAAGACCGTCAAGATCGGCGTCCTGACGTTGTTGACCGGTCCGCTGAAGCATAACGGACAGCATCAAAAAGAAGCCCTCGCCGTCGCCATGCGAGATCTGAAAAAGAAAGGCGGCATCGGCGGTCTTCCCGTCGAGCTGATCTTCTTCGACACCCACATGAAAAACGATCAGGCCATCGCGGGGTTCAGGAAGCTGGCCAAGAAGGACAAGGTTTTGGCCATCATCGGACCCTTCCTGAGCAACCAGGTCAAGGCCGTATCGCCCATCGCCAACGAGTTGAAAACCGTGATGTTCTCCGCTTCTTCGGCGTCGCCGCCTCTGCGCGGGAAGCTCAAGCCGTGGGGATTCCGCAATTCCATCTTCCCGCCGGTGGCGATGAATCTCAGTATCAGCCGTTGGGTGAAAGACAACAACATCAAATCCGCCGCTATCCTGTACGACAACCGAATCACCGTCTTGAAGATCACCGGATCGAGGATCGTGCCCGCGATCCTGAAAAGACTCGGCGTGAAGGTGGTCGATAAGATCGCGCATCAATCCAACAGCGTGGATTTTAGCGGAGAGGTGACCCGTATCCGCGCCAAGAACCCCGACGGCATTGTCATGTCCTCGACCTATGGGGACGCCGGGAAGATCGCCCGGGAGGTCCGCAAACAAGGGCTGAAGTCGGCCCTGTACGGCGGCATCGACGTCTCCCAGGCCCAGTACATCAAGATCGGCCAGAAGGCCACGGAAGGAACGTATTCCACCTCGACCCTGGCCTTCGACAGCACGACGCCCGAGTTCAAGCATTTCTACAAAGAGTACAAGAAGGAGTCGGGCGATGTGGACCCCCACTTCACCGCCGCCCAGGCGTATGAGAATCTGCTCATCCTGGCGAAGGTGATTGAATCCTCGGGTGTGTCCAACAACCCGAAAAACCTGGCCTCCGACCGGAATAAAATCCGCGACGGCCTGGCGAAGGTGAAGGGGTTCCGCGGACCGACGGGCATCGTCACCATCGGCGGTCACCAGGACGCGGAAAAGAAGTCCTATATCCTGAAGGTGATCAACGGCCACTGGAAGACGCTGAACTGAATTTCACGCGGGGGCGCTTGCGCGCCGGCCAAGTTGCGGGTGGAGGTGATCGTGCTTTTCACAACCTCCCCGGCGCATGGTCCTCCGATAAGTTAACGAGTCGGTAGGCGAGTGCAGAAAGTCCAACTCCGAGGAGACGACCCCTGCGCACATGACGCGCTAAAGTCTCGGAGGGGCTGGTCCTTGTACCAACTCGAAGATTTCCAACGAAAGTTTTTGAGGGGGGGATTGGGGGGACAATTTTCAAAATGTCCCCCCAAGGTTTTAGGCCTTACGGCGCGACCGCCCAGACATCCACCTCGATGAGCATGTCCTCCCTGATGAGCTCCGCGACGAAAGTCGTGCTCGCCATCGGGATGTCCTCGAAGAGCTCTTTCCGGATGGCGTTCATCCGCGCGTAGTCCTCCCGCCGCTTGACGATCACCATCATCTTGATCACGTCCTCCCAGCCCAGGCCGGCCGCTTGAAGGGCGACCTCCAGATTTTTGAATGTCAGGCGGGCCTGGGATTCGAAATCGCCGGGCATCTCGCGCGATTCGAACGGGCCTTTGACGTGGGAGAGCGCGCTCGTCCCCGAGATCACCGCGACACCGCCCGCGCGGATCCCCCGCACGAACGGCCCGATGGGCTCCCCGAGACCCGAGGGGGCGATGACTTCTTTGTGGACCATTTGAACCATCTCCTCTTGGAGGGAATTTCGCGTCAGATGGTCCCCGCGGAGCGCAGTGTCCCGATGCGGCCTTCATCGTAGCCCAGAACGTCCCGCAGGACCTCATCGGTGTGCTGGCCGAGCGTCGGGGGCGGAAGGCGGATCTCGGCGGGGGTGCCGGACATCTTCACGGGAATCCCCGTCAGCTTGATCCGTCCGGCGGTCGGGTGATCGATCTCCTCCACCATGTTCCGGTGGAGGACCTGGGGATCCCGGAGGGCCTTGTCGATGGTGTTCACGGGCCCGCAAGGCACCCCCGCGTCCGAGATGGTCTTGAACCATTCATCCGCTGTGCGCGTCTGAATAACCTCCTGGATCATGCCCTCCAGGACGTCCCGGTTTTGGACGCGGTCCGGGTTGGCCGCAAAGCGCGGGTCTTCGGCCCATTCCGGATGTCCGACGGCCCCGCAGAACCGCTGATAAAGGCTGTCGTTTCCCGCGCCGATGACGACGTAATTGTCTTTCGCCTGGAAGGCCCGGTAAGGGACAATCGAGGGATGGCGGGTCCCCCAGCGTTGCGGGACCACCCCGGCCACCAGGTAGTTGCTCGCCTGGTTGATGAGGACGGCCACCTGGGTCTCCAGGAGCGAGAGCTCGATGTGCTGCCCTTTGCCCGTGCGCTCGCGGGCGTAGAGCGCCGCCAGGATCGACCCGTGCGCCAGCATCCCCGTCGCCACGTCCGTGATGGCCACGCCCACCTTCGTCGGGGGTCCGTCCGGTTCGCCCGTGATGCTCATCATCCCGCCGATGGCCGAGACGATCACGTCGTACCCGGCGTAGTCCTTGTAAGGCCCCGTCGAGCCGTAGGCGGAGATCGAGCAGTAGAGGACCTTCGGGTTGACACCGGAGACCGCCCCGTATCCCGCGCCCAGCCGGTCGATGGTTCCAGGCTTGAAGTTCTGGATGAATATGTCGCTCTTCGCCGCGAGGTCCAGGAGGACACTCAGCCCTTTCGGGTCTTTGAGGTTCAGCGTGACGCTTTTCTTGTTGCGGTTGAGACTGAGGAAGTAGGCGCTTTCGCCTTCCAGAAAGGGAGGCCCCCACGACCGGGTGTCGTCCCCCCGGCCGGTCCGCTCGACCTTGATGACCTCGGCCCCCAGATCGCCCAAAAGCATGGTGCAATATGGCCCCACAACGACCTGCGAGAGGTCGAGGACGCGAATGCCCTCCAACGGTCCCATCTCATCTCCCTTGAAAAGGATGTCAGGCGCGCTCGGAACGCGGAGATTATAGGCCGGGCCGCCGGGGATGACCACCTGGGGAGGACCGCGACCGGCGGGGAGAGTCTTCCGTTCCGCGACGTTTCTTGCGCGCCCCGGCGGATGTTGGGGCATGTTAGTCTTTTGAGAGCGATTCGGACGGCGAGGGGAGAAGATCGGTGGATGGAAGGACGGGCGCCCCGGGCGTTCGGGAGGATGACGGCCCATGGATCCATATCGAGCCGAGCCCCCGGCGCGTGCGGGTTGAATTCGGCGGGGAGACCGTCGTGGACAGCAAGGGCGTCATGTTGCTTCGCGAGGCGAAGCGCGTGCCGATCTACTTCTTTCCGAAAGAAGACGTCCGAACGGACTGGATGGAGGAAAGCGGCCCCGGCGCGCATCACCCGAAGCTCGGCGACGCCGCCAGGTGGACGCTCAAAGCGGGCGGCCGGACGGCCGAGAACGCGGTTTGGAGTTATCTGAATCCCTCCGATGAGGGCGCGGACATCCGGGGCTGTCTGGCGTTCGAATGGAACGCGATGGACGCCTGGACCGAGGAGGAGGAAGAGGTTTTCGTCCACGCCCGCGATCCGTACAAACGGGTGGATGTCCTGAAGAGCGCCCGCCACGTCCGGGTGATGGTCGGGGGGGAGGTTGTCGCCGAAACCCGCCGGCCTTCTCTTGTGTTGGAGACCGGACTTCCGGTTCGTTATTACATCCCGATGGAAGATGTCCGGATGGAGCTGCTCGATCCGACCCGGACATCGACGCGCTGTCCTTATAAAGGGACCGCGCGCTACTGGTCGGTCCGGGCGGGCGGCGCGGTTCGGGCGGACATCGTCTGGAGCTATCCCGATCCCATCGCGGAATGTCCGAAAATCAAGGACCTGCTCTGTTTTTTCGATGAGCATATGGACGTGATTGATGTAGACGGAGAGCGGGCGCCCAAGCCGGTGACGCCTTGGTCGTAGCCGCCGGCGGGTCGCTTGAGCGGCGATGAGTGGTGTGGAAGAATTGCGCGGGTGGGCTCCGGCATGCTTTTATGAGCCGGAGGTTCAGTTGGACTTCTCCTGTTGGAGTCGAGGCGATTGGCGGACCCGGGCCCGGATTCGACTGACAGGAGCCGCCCCGGGGGGGGGCGGCCGACAAGCGCGGATCACCCCGGAGGAGAGCGAGGCCTGTTTGGCCGCCGGGTCGGGAGAGCGGCCCGGTCTCAGGGACGAGCGCCTCCCCGGGCCGGCGGTTCGGCCGGAGGGTCCGGTTGTGCGTTTCACCGCGTTCAAGGTCCGGAAGGTCCGTCTCAAGGTGAGCGAAAAGGCTTACCGAGACCGGTTCCGCCTCAAGGGGAGTTTCTCTCTGGGCGAGGGAAGCGACGGGATCGACCCCCTCCATGAAGACGTGACCGTAACGTTCGGAGGATTTAGCGAGACGATTCCCGCCGGGTCCTTTGTCAGATTTCGCGAGGTGATCGCGGGGGAAGATGGGGCGGCCAAAGGCTTTCGCTATAAGGGAAATGTCGGCGGCGTCACCCGGGTGAAAATCCGCCGGAACGGGAGGTTCCGGATCAGGGCCAGGGGGCTCCAGCTAGGTGGGTTCGACCGCCACGCGCCGATCCCCTTCATCTTGCGGATCGGTAACGACCTGGGCGAGACGGAAATCCGCTTCAAGAGGAAGTCCCGCTTCCTGAAGAGGGGGCGCGGAACCGGGGGGAATCCCGACGCCCGATAGGGCCGGGGGAGGGGACCCGTAGGGCCGGGGGGGGGACCCGCGTCGGTGGGGTCCGCCCCGGCCGCGATTTGTCTAAAGGAAGCCGGGACGGTCCGAGCGTCTTGAGGCAAGTCCGCACCGGAGTTTGGCTTTTCCTGGACGCGCCGAATATATGGCGGCGCCATTCACCGCGCGATAAGGGGGGTTCGCGAAATGCTGTTCAGCTACTTCCACCTGATGCCCTACATCCATATGCCCGAAGATTACGTCGAAAAGCTCGGGACGTCGTGGGCGACCATACCCAACACCTACTACGACCCCGAGCTCGGGCACGAGTTGTACAACGAGTACCTCGACATCCTGGAGCGGGCCGACGAGCTGGGCTTCGACGCCATTTGCGTCAACGAGCATCACCAGACCTGTTATGGATTGATGCCTTCGCCGAACGTCATCGCGGCGGCGCTGGCCAGACGGACCTCCCGGTCGAAGATCGCCATCCTCGGCAACGCCATCAACCTGCGGGACCACCCCCTGCGGGTGGCGGAAGAAGTGGCGATGCTGGACGTGATCACCAAGGGGCGGATTGTGTCGGGCGTCGTGCGCGGCATCGGGTCCGAGTTCACTTCATTCAGCATGGACCCCACCACATCGCGGGACCGGTTCTATGAGGCCCTCGACCTGATCCTGCGCGCCTGGACCGAGCCGGGCCCCTTCGCCTTCGAGGGAAAGCATTACAACTTCCGCTACGTCAACCCATGGCCGCGTCCCTACCAGAAGCCGCACCCGCCCATCTGGATGCCCTCGATGGGAAGCGCGGAGACGATCTCTTTCGCGGCCGAGCACCGTTACCCTTACATCCAGATCTTCAGCCCCTTCTCCCAAGTGAAGCTCCTGCATGAAGAGTACAAAGAAGAAGCCCGAAAATTCGGCTATGAGGCCTCACCCGAGCAGTTGGGCTGGGCCGTCCCCATCTACGTGGCCGAGACCGATGAAATCGCCTGGAAAGAGGCCGAGCCCCACATCGATTGCCTCTTCAACAGGTACCTGAGAATGACGCCCCAGTTGCTGTTTCCTCCGGGCTATGTCTCGGAAAAGTCGATGGCCCGAATCCTGGGGGACAAATTGAAGACAATGGGCAAAAGGGTGGAGCCGCGCGGCCTCCTGGAGAAGCGGATGATCCTTGTGGGAAGCGCGGAGACCGTGCGTCAACAACTGGAAGAATGCCGGAAAGAATCCGGCTTGGGACTGCTGGTGGCGGTCCTTCATTTCGGGAGCCTGCCCCACGACCTGGCCCGAAAGAACCTGGAGTTGTTCGCCGAGGGGGTGATGTCCCACTTCAGGAAAGAAGCGGCGGCGACCGTGGCCTGACGGACCGGCTGGCCCCCGCGTCGATCGTCCCGGCCTCACCGGGCATACGAAGAAAAGGGCGGCCGTTTCCGGCCGCCCTTTTTCGCACCATGAAAGTTCTTCAGCCGGAGCCCTCTTCAGCCGGAGCCCCTTTCAGGAAGCCCCCTTTCCCGGCGATCAATGTGGATGGTTACTTTTTCTCCCCGGGAAGGGTTCCCACGACGCCCCGAACGAAGTATTTCATGCTGAGCATTTCCTGAGCGGTGGCGGATCGCCTGGCGGGAATTTTGATTTTGCCCCTCTGGTCCTGAATGGGGCCCTGGAACACCTTCATTTTACCCGACACAAGGGCCGCCCTCTTCTTCTTGACCAGCGACAGGACACCCGCGGGAATGGCCTTGTTGAAAGGTGCCAGGGTCACGACGCCGCTCTCCATGCCCGGCCAGAGCTGATCGTTTTTCCAGGTTCCGGCGTGGACCGCCTTGGCGATCTGGACATAGATGATGCCCCAGTTCCACATGGGCGCGGTCAGGTGGTATTTCGGGGAGAACTTCGTCATGTCCGAGTCGTAGCCGAAGACGTACTTGCCCCGTTTGGCCGCCGCCTGGATGGTGGCCGGGGAGTCCTGTCCGTGGGACATGATGTCCGAGCCGATGTCGAGCAGGCTCTCGGCCGCCTCCCGCTCCTTTGCCGGGTCGTACCAGGTGTTGGTGAACACGACGTGGATTTTGGCGTTGGGACGACCCTCCCTCACACCCAGGACGTACGCGTTGACGTGGCGGATGACCTCGGGTATGGGGTGGGGCGCCACATAGCCGAAGGTGTCGCTCTTGGACATTCGGCCGGCGATCAACCCGGCGAGGTATTTGGCCTGGTACATCCGGCCGAAATGCGTTCCCACGTTCGGGGCCGTCTTGAAACCGGAGCAGTGCATGAAGACCGCTTCCGGGTATTTCTTGGCGACATTGATGGTGGGGTCCATGTAACCGAAGCTGGTCGTGAAGATGAGGTTGTAACCCTTGCGGGCGTATTGGGTGATGACCCGCTCGGCCTCCGCCCCCTCGGGGACATTCTCGGTGACGGCGGTCGAGACGTAGGGAAGCATCTTGTCCATATACTGACGCCCCTGGTCATGGGCGTAGTTCCATCCGGCGTCTCCGACCGGACCGACCAGGACGAAAGCCGCCTTGATCTTCGCCTTGGGCTTGATGGCTCAAGCGGGTTTCGCGCCCAACAGGACGGCCGCGGCCGGCATGGCGGCCATCGATTCGGCGAATAATGCGAGAATCTCTCTCCGGCTCCACTGTTTCATGCATGCCTCCTTGCGCTCTGGGACATCATTGAAAGCGGGATCGCTTTCTCCAACGTCCCCAAGGTTTCCCCCGGTAGCGGTTCGTCGATCGCTAAATCATCTATAACAGGTAGGATATCACCGGACTTTTTGATTTTCAATCCATCCGGCGGATTGATCCGGCTCTCCCCGGCGTATCAAGTTGACAACGCTCCGGACCGTATTAAAATGGTCTGCGAACCAACTCTCATTGAGCATTCGCCGGTCCTCATCCTTATGAGGGACGGCGAGCTTTGATGTGAAGAGGAGGCGTGGCGCGAAGCGCTTCGGCTTCCCTTGCGTCATTTGATTCCGAAGAGGGAGAATCAGACATGGCCTACGCACTGCCGGATTTGGACTATGCATACAACGCCCTGGAGCCCCATATCGACGCCCGTACGATGGAGATCCACCACTCCAAGCATCACCAGACCTATATCAACAACGTGAACGGGATTCTGGAGAAGCTGGGGGGAGACCTCGCCGGCATGTCGGTCGAAGACCTTCTGTCCAACATCGACAAAGTCCCCGAGGATTCCCGCGCGGGTGTCAATTTCAACGGCGGCGGGACCGACAATCACAACATCTTCTGGAAGACCATGAAGGCGGGCGGCGGCGGCGAGCCGGCGGGTGCCGTGGCCGACGCCATCAATTCCGCCTTCAGCGATTTTGCCGGCTTCAAGGATGCGTTCACCAAGGGCGCCATCGGGGTGAAGGGAAGCGGCTGGTGCTGGCTGGTGGCCAAGGGCGGCGCCGTCGAGATCATGGCCATGCCCAACCAGACCAGCCCCCGGACTGAGGGAGCGACGCCCATTCTCGGCATCGATGTCTGGGAGCATGCCTACTACCTGAATTACCAGAACCGCCGTCCCGATTACATCGCCGCATGGTGGAACGTCATCAACTGGGATGAGGTGAACGCCCGCCTCGCCGCGGCGAAGTAACCCGAACGCATCCGCAACGACGCCTCGGGGAAAATGCCCGCAGGCGCGCGGACAAGCTTAATCCCGGTCGCCGGAGGGGGGGCGGAAATCCGCCCCCCTTTCATACAGGTTCACGCCCGACGCCCCCCCCTGCGGAGGGTGCCCCCTCGTAGAGGGATCGGAAAGCCGGGTGCGGTTTTGAGGAGAGTGTTGAAGGATGGAACCCAAAGGGCCGGCCCATTACATCTTCATCTGCAACAACAAGCGTCCGGAAGGCCACCCCAGGGGGTCCTGCGGGCCCCAGGGATCCCAGGATTGCATGATGCGATTCGCCGATGAAGTCGGCAAGCGGAATCTCTGGGATAAGGTCATGATGGCCTCCGTCTCCTGCCTCGGGCCGTGCGGCGCGGGGGTGACGGTGGTCATCTATCCGGAGGGCACGTGGTATTGCGGGATCCAGCCCGACGACGTTCCCGAAATCATGGAGGCCATGAGCGAAGGCCGACGGGTCGAGCGACTCGAGTATTCCTGGACGCCTGCATGAGCGTCCGCCATCTCTCGCCTCTTCCCCCCCCCCGCCTCCCTCAATATGAGGCGGAAACAGGCGGTCTGAAGGCCCTCGCGGGGGCGCCCCCGATTCGAGGGTGAAGGGAAAGGCCCGAGTTCATTAGACCTGGGCCCGGTTGAAAGTCACGTTCGTTCTCACAAATCCCGATACAATTTATGGCACGTCATGCAGCCGGATTCGATTCGTCCGAACGACCGGCCGACGGCTTCTCTGTCCCTGCTTTGCGTCGCCCGGATCAGCGCGTCCACGTCTTTGCGAAAATCCTTCAGTCTTTTCCCAGGGGAATTCGGGATGGAACGATTTTTGCGTATCTTTCTGTTTCAGCGGCCAACCCTTCGGCTTCGGACCGCAATCGCTCCCAGTCGCTCAGACCGATGGCATACGCGATTTGCTGTGTGCGGTTGAGAAAGTTGATCATCAATACGGCCGGAAGCCGGAAGGCCGATTGCCCGCTGAGCGGGCCGGGGCTCATCCAGAAGAACCCGATCGCGAAAAGCAAACAGCCGATGAGTCGAGTCATCCGAAACGGTCCCTTTCCGGACGCGAAACCGGCCCGACGCCCGCGGAGACGGTTCCGCTTCGAGCCGGAGCCGCGCCCATGCGGCGCGGCCGCCGGTCAACTTGCGAACAACACCCGGGTTGCGAGACTACCATGATCCAATGGCCGGTGGTTGCCGCGAGGCCGGCGGGTTGGAAGGAATGGGCGTGATGTTTGTGGACAATCACATGGATCAGCCTGGAAAATCCCGGACCCCGCGCGGCCGGCGGAGGCGTCAGCCCCCGCGGAGGCGTTCCATTCTCGCGGCCGCCCTGGGTCTTTGGGCGGTCCTGGGCGCTGATTGGGCGGCGGGCCAGATGTTGGGCGCCACGCCGGCGGCCCGGGCCCTTTCGGGGGGAAAGGCCGCCCTGATGCGCCGGGGGGTCAAGACCGTCGATCTGACGATTGTGGTCCCGCAACACTATGCGAAGACGTTGGGGAAAGCAGTCGAGGAGTTCCGGCTGAAAACCGGGATCACTGTGAAGGACATGCTGGTCGTGAGCGAGCGTGATGTTCTTCGGCGGATGAGGGCCGAGGCAACTTCCAAGGCCGGCCGCCTGGATCTGTTTCTCGCGCCTTCGACCGGAATACCCGAAGGGGTCGAAAGCCGGGCGCTTTTGCCGTTGGACGATTTGATTCGGGTGGGCCGGCCGGACTTGAACGCGGAAGTCCCCGCGTTCCGGAGCCTGGGCCGATACCGGTCGAAGACGTACGGCCTGTTCGCCAACACGGAAGTCCTGGTTTTGGTCATTCGGCGTGATTTGATGGCGTTGCCCGCGGAACGGTCCACCTTTAAGCGGAAATATGGTTGGGATCCCGACTGCCCGGATAGTTGGTTGCAGTGGAAGCAATTGGCTGAGTTTTTTACGCGTGAGTCGACCGATGAGAAGAATGCTTCCAAGTATTACGGCGCCCTGGGGGTCCGATCCCTTGGCCAGGGATGGCGGTGGTGGCTCCAGCGCTACTATTCCAAGGGAAAAACCCCGTTTGATGAGGAGATGAACCCGACGCTCGATTCCCCGGAAGCTGTCGAGGCCACGAAGGAATATGTCGAGATCAGCAAATACATGCCGGAGGCGAGCATGGCCTGGACGCGGGAGGAGACCGTTTCCGCTTTCCTGAAGGGCAAGGTGTTTTCCATTCTCACCGTTGCCTCGGCGGTCCACGCCATCAAACGTCCCGGACGCTCCAAGGTTGCGAACAAGGTGAAGTTCTGCACGGTGCCCGGTTCACTGGTCGGGGGGGGGCCGTTCCGCAGGGCGTTGTCCATGGGCTCCGTTCTCTGGCAGATCAGCCGGTACAGCCCATATCCGGAGGCGGCCTACTGGCTCGCCCAGTGGCTTACGTCCCCCAAGGTTTCCACCGGGTTGGTGGCCAGGCCGAATTCGAATTTTACGCCCCACCGATCCACCCACTTCGAACACCCGAAGGTCAAGGCTTCGTATACACCGAAGCTGATCGGAATCCTCAAGGGGCTGATGCAGGTCATGGTCCCTGAGATCCCGCTCGTGGGGGCGGCCGAATACCATGAGGTCCTGAGCCGCAACCTGTTCGAGGCCGTCCCCGGGACCCTTTCCCCCCGGGACGCCATGATGGGGACCTTAAAAGAGTGGAAGGAAATCGCCGCTAAGCTGGGTCGAAAAAGGCAGATTCAGGCGTGGAAATCCCATCTCCGGGGTCTGCCCAAGAACGACATCCCCGAATAACCGGTCCCTCACCGAGGGCGAATCCAGCCTCGTCGGCTGATACTGAGCCCCCGCTCAATCCCTCCCCCTTTGCGCGTCATCAATTTCCAAGGCCCGGCCGAAGCGCGGGGTCCTCTACCGGAAGAGCTTTTTCAGGGTTTTTAATTGCCGTTCGACGGCGGAGGGTTTCCTTCTTCGCCCCCCGGCCTTAGGCTCGTCCGGGTCTTTTTCCTCCCGGTAGCCCTCGGGAACTTCAAAGAGGGATTTGTCCAGCTCCCGACGATCGATCTTCTCAACCACCCAGTCCGTCCGCACCGGCCCGAAGGCCCCATCTTTCCGAGCAGAAGGATCCGCACGGCCGTTCCGCCGATGCGCTCCAGCTCGTCGAAGAGCATTGGGTCTATGGGGGCCAGCAGGTTGGCGGAGATCCTCGCGATCTCCCGCTGGAGGATGTATATCTCTTTGCCCGCGTCCGACTCCGGTGTGATCCAGATCTTCGCCCGGACCTTGTCCTTTTTTCCGTGATTATGCCCTTGACGCAGTAAGACACAAGATATGGTGGTCCCTCGAAAATTGAATCCGACCCACTACATGTGGTATATGGAACTTCAAAGGGTGGAAGCCCCGAGGGAACCCCGGGGCGTTGCTACAAGAGAGGACCTCACAGACCCTCCTTGTAGCAAATCCCCAAGCCCGTGTCAACCTCGATTTTCTGGGGGTCTGCCCATGCGTACTATCGGCGGTTGCATACTTACAACTGCCCTCATCGCATCTTCCGCCGTCATGGCTGGAGAATCCAACAAGGCCTGTTTTATCGGAAAAGGTGCGGTGTACAGCCCCGCTTATGTGGATTTGGAACGAAGAAAACTCATACTTCGCATGTTGGACGATCGCGATTTGGTAGCTTTGTATAAACTTGGATACCGAAACGCAAAGGAGAAATGGCGTATTTTCATGGTGAGTGAGCATCCAAAAGGATTCCAATACCTGAAGAGCATCCCTGGCTCTACGACTTTCCGTTTTGAAGGGGAATTCAAGGTTTTTGAGACGTTGTGCGAGTTCATCTCGTGCAAATAAGTGGAAAATAAGATTTACAAGTGCAGCGCCAGGGGATCCCGCCCCTGGCGCTGCGGTTCCATCACCACCCAACCTTGAAGGAGGACTGGGGCAATGGAAGCAAAATGCGAAGGATTTGACGTTTTTGAATGGTTCATCTCCGAAGCAGCCTCTAGGGTTATTGATCTTCTATTCTATGCGGGTTTCTACTTGATGGGGATAAGGAATAAGAAACCGCCGAAGAAACGCATCCCACTCGAAATTCGGGGCTCTTACGTCGGGCCACCAGCCATCATCAATGGGAGGATATGTGGTTCCACGGGTCCCTAAAAGTGACCCCCTCCTGTTGGATAACCACAACATGTAGTGTCTCAAAATCGCACCTATATCTTGTGTCTTACTGCGTCAAAGGCATAATCACGCTTTTTTCCCTGCCGCAGAAGGTGAACCCTCGCGTCCAGCCCGTGCACCTTGTCTGTCTCCGCGGTCGGCACGAGGCGGTAGGCCTTTTTTCGGCGGGCCGATTTTCCGCCGGCCAGGAATTCGTCCACGCCCTTGACGATGTTCCTCACGCCCTTCAGGACCTCTTCCAAATCCTTGATCGAGATCTTCGCGTAGGTCTTCCGATTCGGATCGAGACGCAGAATCAGCCCCTTGTCGAAACGAACGATGGTTGGTTTTTTCCGCCGGCCGTCGACCTCGTACCGGGCGCGCCGCCCTTTGGCGTAGAAGATCACTTTCAGGGGCGGACGGGGTCGGGCATCGAGAAACCGGAAGGTGACGCGCTGGTGGAGGGTGACATCCGCCCGGGCGGCCGTTGGCCAGCCCGGCGCCAGGAGGAGGAGCCACATCGCCGGCGGGAGGACTCTCAAAGGGCTTCGCATGGATTAGGGTTTCCGGGCGTCCCCGTCGTTGATCCGGTCCAGGGCGCTCTGGATGGCTTCCGCCTGCGCGGTGGCGTTCAGCCCGGTGAATATCCGGTGGGCCTCTTTCAGGTTCTCCCCGGCCGCGGCCCGATCATTTTTGTGCATCTGAATCTTTCCGATGTTTCCGAGGTCAACCGCTTCGCCCCAGGCGTAGCCGATTTTCCGATTGATCTCCAGGGCGCCCAGGCAGGACTGAAGCGACTCTTCGGCCTGACCCTGGAGAAAGAGGATGTTTCCGATGTTGCCCAGGTTGTTGGCCTCGCCCTTCGGGTTTCTCACCTGTCGGTGGAGGGAAAGACCGGTGCGAAAAAACTCCAGCGCCTTCGTGAAATCCTTTTCCAGGCTGTAAATCAACCCGATGTTCCCGAGGTTGATGGCCTCTTCGCGCACGTCGTCCGATTCCCGGTTCATGGCCAGCGCCCGCTCGCTCAGTTTCAGGGCTTCCGCGTAGTCCCCTTTTTCGCGGAACACGGCGGCCATCAACCGAAGCTCCAACGCCACTTTGGACCGGTCCCCCAAAGTGCGCCAACCCTCCAGGGCTTCAAGGTGGTACTTCGAGGCCTCGTACAGAGACTGCTTGGCCCGGCAGAGCCGGCCTATTCGGCTGAGGGTTTCGGCCTCTTCCCGTTTGTTTCCCCGGCGGCGGTGGATTTCGAGCGCCTGTCCGAAATATCCCAGCGCGTCGTCGGGAGCGCGCCGGTAGGTGGAGACCAGCCCCAGGTTGGTCAGGATGATCGCCCGGTCGCCCGGCGAAACGTTCACCGTCTCCGCGGCCTCGCGGAGCCTGCCCTCCGCCTCGGTTTCATAACCCTGCAAGTGATAGGTCAGTCCGAGAAGATGCAGCACCGCGCCGGGGGCCGCGCCCGCGTCCAGGGTCAACTGGGAATAGGCCACCGCAGACTCGAATTCCCCAGCGAAATACGCCAGGAGCGCCAGATGGAAATGGGTTTCGGGCGGGAGCAATCCGCCCTTGCGTTCTTCTTTATCGATGGCCGCTTGGACTTCGACCCACTCGTCCAAAAAGGTCGGGGGCAGTTGAATGCCGGGAGAGGTGGTGTCGGCTTCCTCTCCACCCTCGGATTTGGAAGACCCCGGCGGACGCCAGGACTCCAGCAGCGGCAGATCGGGCAGCTTGTATTTCACCACCAGCTCCGAAGGCTGATTCAACAACCTCCCCTCCTGGAAAGGAGGGGCCTCCGAGGAAACCGCGGCCGGCGCGTCAACGGCCGGCGCGCGTTGATCCTCCTCCTCTTCCCCCTCCGGGTCGCCGAAAGGCGGACGATCCGTCTCGATCAGTTGAGGCTCGGAGAAGCCTTCATCCTCCGGTGGATGAGTTTCCGTCGGATGCAATGGCTGAATATCCGGCTCGGGCGGCTCCGGCCCGGCGATGATCGAGCCGGGTGTCTCCGCCTCCATGGAAGGCGCCGCGGTCCGCGATTCGCTCGACCCGGTTCCGAAGTTGATCGAGCCGGCCCCCAAGCTGTTCTTTGCCGATAAGGGTTTCGGCATCCCTTTCCCCGGGCGGCTGAGCAGCCTGGTTTCCTCGATCCCCTCGATCGGCCCCTCCATGCGGTCCTCATTGATCAGCTCTCGATCGGGCCCCCGGCCGCTTTGAAGGCCTTTCAGGATTCTCCTCGACCGGAACGCCAGAACCAGAACCGCGGCGATGCCCACGCCGATCAGGAAGGAAACGATGAGAAGCGTCAGCATGGTGTCTGTCATGGCGTCTCTTCCCCGTTTGGCGCAAGTCGATCCGCGCCGCGCAGCGTGCGCCCGGCCCGGACGCCGAGGTGGACCCCATCTTCCACGGTCAACTCGCCGTTGACCATCACGAAGTCGATTCCTTCCGGATAGCGGATCGGCGATTCAAACGTGGAAGTGTCGGTGATTCGTTCCGGATCGAAGACGACGAGATCGGCCTTCATGCCGGGCGAGACGCGGCCCCGGTCCGAGATGCCCACCCTGCGGGCGGGGAGCCAAGTCATCCGGGCGATGGCTTCGGAGAGCGGCATCAGACCCTCCCCCCGGACGAGACTTCCCAGAACCCGCGGAAAGGTTCCAAACCCGCGCGGATGCGGAGCGCCCTCGCCCAGCACGCCGTAATGGGCCCGCGCCTCCGCGTCGGAGCCGATGAAGACGTAGGGCTTTCGCAAAATCTTCCGGAGGTTGGATTCATCCATGAGGTTGAGCAGAAGGATCTCGACCCAGAGATCCTCGGCGAGCAAAAGGTCCATCGCCCATTCGGCCGCTTCCCGGCCGGTGAGCGCCGCGCACGCCGAGACGCTCCGGCCCTCGAACCGCCTGCTCTCGGGACGGCTCACCAGGGAGATCACGACGTTGTCCCAATTCCTTTCCCCCCAGGCCTCGCGGATCCGCGACCGGTGGGCGGCGTCGCGCAACCGGGCCAGGGTCATTGTCTTTCCGCCTTCGTGGGCCCAGTCCGGCAGCAGGGCGGAGAGGTGGGTGTTGGAAGCCGTGTATGGGTAGCGGTCGCAAGCCACGTCGATTCCGGATTTTGCGGCCCGCTCGATGAGATGGATGGCGTCGTCGATTTTCGACCAGTTCGGTTGTCCCGCCGTCTTGAGGTGGGAGATCTGGAGACGGACCCCGCTCAGGCGCGCGATGTTGAGCACCTCTTCGATGGCCTCCAGGAGTCCGGCCCCCTCGCTGCGCATGTGGACGCTGAACAACCCGGCGCGTTCGGCGGCGACTTCGGCCAGGGCGGCCGTTTCTTCAGGGGAGGCGAAGCAGGCCGGTGCGTACACCAGCCCCGTGGAGAGGCCGAAGGCGCCCTCGGACATCCCCCGCTCCACCATCGCGGTCATGCTTTGAAGCTCCGCCCCCGTCGGCGCCCTGTTGTCGCCGCCCATGACGGACTGCCGGATGGTGTTGTGTCCCGCCTGGTGGACATAGTTCACCGAGAGCCCCGAATCGTCCAGACGGTCGAGGTAGGCCCTCACATCGGAGAAATCGGGATCCAGTCCGTACCGTTCCCGGTAGAGCTTCCGGCGCTCGGCCTTTGCTTCGCCGCCGATGGGCGCGGCCGAATACCCGCAATTCCCTCCCACTTCGGTCGTCACCCCTTGGCGGACCTTGCTTTCGGCCAGGGGGTTGATGAGAAGGGAGTAGTCGGAATGGGAATGGATATCAACGAACCCGGGCGCCAGGGCTTTGCCGTTCAGGGAGAGGGTGCGAACCGGCCGCGTGGACCCGCCCCCCTCCTCCTCCCCCCCGTCGGAAGTGCGCCGGACGGAGACGATTTCATCGCCCCGGGTCGCCACGTCCCCCCGAAAGGGAGGTCCGCCCGCGCCGTCGTAGACGGTGGCGTCTTGAAACAGGATGTCATACCGATCAGACAATCTCGACCTCCGGCCGCTCCGCTCCAAGGCGGACGGCCAGACTCCCCCCTCCCCAATTCTATCCGCCTATCCGCGTCACGAACAAGCTGTTGTATGGGTTCAAGACATAGGAGACACCGGGGCCGTATTTTCGAACTTCATCTGGGCCCGGCGGGGTTGATATGATGAGGAACCCGCTCCCGCTTCCGCGGCCTGACGCTGATCTCAAAGCCGGTCCACGGCCACGCGGCCGCCCACGGCGACCCACCGGGCTTCCAGGTCGGCGTCCAGAACGACGATGTCCGCATCGGCTCCGGGCGCCAGAACGCCCTTTTTTCCGTAAAGCCCGAGAACGCGGGCGGGGGTCTCGGTGACCCAGGGAAGCGCCTCCTCGACGCTGAAGCCGCAATGCCGGACGACGTTGGCCAGCGCCCGCCGCATGCTGAGGAGCGCGCCCGCCAGCCTTCCGCCGGACGTGAGGAGCCGGCCGCCTTCCTGAAGGATTCGCGTGTCGCCCATCTGAAATCCCGCCGGCCCTTCCCCGCCATCCGGCGCGGCGTCCCCGGCCGGCGTGGCGTCCGACACAAGAAAGGCCCCCCCCGTCCCCTTGAGCCGAAGGGCCGCCTGGAGGGCGGCGGGGTGGACATGGATCCCGTCGGCGATGAATCCGGCCGTCACCCGCGCATCCGTCAGGACCAGACCCAGGACCCCCGGTTCCCGGTGGTGGAATTCCCCCATCCGGTTGAAGACGTGGGTGGCCACCCGGACGCCCGCGGGGACCGCTCTCTCCGCTTCTTCATACGTGGCCTTCGTATGGCCGAACGCGGCTAGCCAACCCCTTTGCACAACGGTTTTCAACAGGTCGAGGGCGCCGGGCAGCTCGGGCGCCAAAGTGATGAGGGCGGGGGCCGCGGGCGATCCATCCGCTCCGGCCCAGGAGTTCGAGAGCCGGTCGAACAAGCCGGGGTCGGGCGGCCGGATGTGCTCCGGAGGATGCGCGCCGGCCATCTCCGGGTTGAGAAAGGGGCCTTCCAGGTGGATGCCGGCGATGGAGGCGGCCGCGGGCTCATCCGCTCCGTCCGGAGCGGCACGCGCGGCCGAGCGAATGGCCGAGAAGGTGTCGAGCAGTGCGGACTCAGGCGCGCTGATCAGGGTGGGCAGGAACGCCGTCGTCCCGGAGGCCGACAGGCTTCGGGCCGTCGCCCGGACGGCGTCCTCCGTGCCTTCCAAGATGGCCCGGCCGCCGCCGCCGTTGACCTGAAGATCGATGAATCCCGGCGCCACGAGACCCCCGTCCACATGGACGACGCGCGTGCCGGGCGGCGGGGCAAGACGGGATTCACAGGCCTCGATCCGCCCCTGACGAAGAAGGAGCTCGGCGGGGACGAAGGTCCTTTCCGGGGTGTAAACCTTGCCGCCCCGAAGAAGGATCGGGTGGGGGGAGGGGGAGGGGGGGGGAGCCATGTTCCGCGGACCTGGGGGAGGATTCGCTATTTGCGCGCCTTCATTTTTTTCCGGACCTGGTTGTTGGCGTCGATGAGAAGCTGGACATTCTCTCCGGCCATCCGCCGGAGGTTGTCCCGGAGGGCCACCAGGAGAACGCGGCCCCCCAGTGTGGGGATGCCGGGCACCTCGGGCAATTTCAGCTTGGAAGCGCCTTTGGAAATCTCCGCAACGGACTTGGCGATCTCTTTATCGCTGTAGAGGTCTTTTTCTTTGTATTGGTAGGTCACCTTCACGTAATCGCGCTCTTTGCGGGAGTCATCACGGGTTTCCCGGACGATGTTCTCCATGTCGATGGCCTGCGGCTTTTTCTTGCCCTTCTGGACAATCGCCTTGACGGCGTTGAAGTATTTGGTCTGCGTCATGTTTTCGGCAAACTCGTCCTGGGGGATCTTGGAGCTGATCTCGAATCGAATGACATTCTCTTCGAGCAACGGCGAGCCCAACTCGTATGTGACGCCTTGGATGTTGAACCGATCCCCCTTCTTGGACGTGAACTTCCCGCGAAATTCGTCCGTGAGACCGGAGAGCGCATCGGAAGCGAACTCCAGAAACAACTGTTCCTTCAGGGTGCTCATGAAATCGCCGTCCTCCTGATGATCTGATGAATCGGCCCGGGAAATCGGAATTTGTGGTCTTCCCTTGCCAATATATGTGAGAGATGCAGAGGAGGCAAGGCAATCCTCGGTTTCGTCGTCGGCCGCCCGGGGTCTTTGGGCGGACGACCTGGGGTGTCCCCAATTTTCTCCGCGCGTGAAAAACGAAGCGCCGAAGGAGTCGGTTGTGACGCCGGTTCCGGGGAATGATTCTCTTCATCCGGACGGCGCGGGGCAGACGTTTGACAGCGCCTGTTCTCACGATCGCCGGCGCCGCTCAGCCGACGCAAATCGGGATTCACTGAGGCGGCCGCCCGGTGGACTTCACGGCGCGGGAGGGATAACATTCCGCGGTGCGCGCCCCCCCAATCCCCCCGCCCGGAAGCGGGAGGCGGGGAACGGCGGCCGCAAGGGCCGTCAAACATTCCGGAGGCGGCTCAGTGACCGGTGAACCCATTCCGGGTGAAACGATGGAAGAAACCGAAAGGGCGGGCCCGCCGGAGGGCGGGAAGAAGGGCGTCGCGCCGATCCGCGTTTTTCGGAAAGGCGAACCCGGCGGATCTACTGGGGGACGAAACCGGCGTGTTTACGGAATTTTGACGAGCTGGATCCTCGCGGCGTTGTCCCTGACGGCCGTTGGTGGATGCGGCTTGTTATTCGGTGAGCCGGTCCGGGTCGATCATCCGGCCCGGGATTTTCAGGTCCGGGTCAGGAACCTGCGGGGGAAGACGTTTGGAAGGGTGGATTCCGCGCGGAAGGGAAAGGGGCCCTACGACGTCCGGGTGATCATGAGGCCGGGGTGGACCCTGCTCAAACCCGGGATCAAAGAGGCGGACGCCGTCGTCCTGGCCCGCACTTGGGTGGCGGTGATCCAGCCGGCAGGTCCGGAGCGGGCCCGGGTGGAATTTGTGGATTCGCAAGGCCGGGTGCTGGCGTGGGGCGTGTACCAGTCGGGCAACGGGCTCTTTGTGGGTTTGGGGGGAGGGGAAAACCGTTCCCGATAGAGCGGTTCGGGTTTCCGAGAACCGCCGGATGCCGAACGAAAGAATGGGGGAACAACGGACAATGCCGGTCAGCGGCGATGATCTCAGACGGGCCATGGGCCGGTTCGCGACGGGGGTCACCGTTTTCACCCTCCTGGACGCCGATGGAGCCCCCCGGGGGTTTACGGTGAACTCTCTGGCTTCGGTGTCTCTGGACCCCCCCCTGGTTCTGGTGTGCGTCGACCTGACGGCCCAAATCTACTCCTGCTTCCGCCGGGACCGCAATTTCGTCATCAACATCCTGAGCGAGGATCAAGAAGAGATTTCCAGTCGTTTCGCGTCGAAGATTGAGGACAAGTTCGAGGGGGTCTCCCACCGGCCCGGCCGGTTGGGCCCGCCCCGGATTGACGGCTGCATCGGGTATCTGGAGTGCCGGATCGTGGGCGATTTCCCGGGAGGCGATCACGCCATCTTCATCGGACAGGTGGAGGACGCGGCGGGCGGGCGGGACGGAAAGCCCCTTCTCTTTTACGAGGGGAAGTACGCCGGACTTTGAGGCGGACGCCGGTGAGCCGGGCTTCGAGTCCGGGGCGGGAGACCGCGGGGAATCCGTTCTTCCGGTGAAAGTTCTACGACGGATTTTTCGCCGGGGATTTCGGGGCGAAATCCTCCACGCTCATCTGCTCATACTTCTCGAACGGCTGATGGATCCAGGGTGAATCTTCCAGGTGGTCCACGTAGTAGTCCGGGCGGTACGTAGAAACAGCCTTGTACCACAACACCCCGGTCCGGATTTCCTCGACATAAAAGCCGTAGAAGTGTGACAGCCACTCCACGCTCTTTTTCAGGGTGATGCCCGAGTCGACCAGGTCGTCGACCACCAGGACGTGGGACCCGAGGTTCGGCGTGGTCTTGGCCAGGTCGCGGGCGAAGATGATGTTGCCGCGATCGGTCCGGTGCTCACCCGTGTAGGATTCCACCGAGAGGATTCCAAGCGGCTGGTCGAACAAACGGCTGAAGATATCCCCAATCCTCAGCCCCCCTTTGGCGATGCAGATGATTTGATTGAATTTCCATCCGCTGCTCCCAATCTGATGCGCGAGATCCTCGATTTTCTTGTTGTACTCAGACCAACTGACGTAGAGATCCGTCATCTTGCCTCCTCATAACGTTGCACCTCACGGACAGGCCCACCCTTCCTGAAGGGTGAGAATCACCAACGTGGATCGATGAGGCCGAGTGCATCCTGTGCGGCAATCCCTTTTGAGAATCTACAGGAAATTCACCTGTGGTGAAATGGAGAAATCGGCCGCCGTTTCCCGCCGGGCGCCCCGGCGTCCGGGCCGGCATGGGGCCGCGCGGATCAAAAGGTTTCATCCAGCTCCGGATAATGTCTCAATAAATCGGCGGGGACTTTGCGCGGCTGCCCCCGTCAGCAGACGCCGAATCTGTATGGCGTTGACCAACGCCTGTCCGCGGAAATGATTGTTGAGGATGACATACGTTTCCGGCGCCGCCCCGGCGATTCGGCGGATGCTCGAAAGCCAGGGCTCGATCTCCTCCCGGGTGTAGAGGTAGTCGTATCGGGCGTCCCGTCCGGCGTCCTCCCGGAACCAGTCGCCGGCGTTCCGGCCGTGCCTCCGGACGTACCCCACCGGCCCGGAAGCGTGCGCGGTCCGTCCGATGGATTGTCCGATCACCGGCTGGTCGATGTTCACGAAACCGATGTCCTTGTCCGCGAGCCAACGCAGCAGCGCCGGTCGGTTCCAGGACGCATGACGAATCTCCATCGCCCGGGGCAGCCCCTCAAACGCCTTGAACAGGGTGTTCAGCCAGACCCGGTTTTCCTCCGTATTCTTGAACGACCACGGAAACTGCATCAGGAGACAGCCGAACAGCCCCTCTTCCAGCAAAGGCTCGATCCCCTTGCGAAACAGGGTGACGTCCTGTTTCGTGATCCCCCTTCTTTCGTGAGAAAATCCACGCCAGAGCTTGACGGTCAGCCGGCGCCGGGGATGGACCGCCGCCCTCGCCGCCAAGCTTCGGGCGGAGGATGCTGAAGGGGGGCGGTAGAAGGTGCTGTTGACTTCGATGGCGTCCACGTATTCAAGGAGAAACACCAGGGGGTCGAACCCGCGGGGCGCGGGTTTGGGATAGACGGTTCCCTCCCAGTCCTTGTAAATCCAGCCGGCCGTCCCGACGAGGACCTTATCCCCGGATGGGTCCGGGGATGGAATCGGCGGCGCCGGAGGAAAACGGAGGAGGGGAGGCTTGGAAGGAGGATGGCGCCTCCCTTTTTCGACCCGGAATCGGCATGGGCGGCCTTCCTTCTTCAGGTGGGTTGCATTGTAAGTGGAATTTCCGGCAACCTCAATGATCGAATGGAGGCCGGATGCACCCGGGTATCGGGGGAGCGGGAATGATCATCGACGTTCATACGCATTACTTTCCGGAAAAGTATCTCGACCTGGTGGAGCGGGAGGGTTCCGCATACGGGGTCGAGCTGACCCGGGACGCCGGGGGGGAGGGGGAGCGGGAGCTTCGGCTCCAGGGGCTTCTCCATCCGCCCCTTCGGCCGTTCTTCGACGTCGAGGTCCGGCTGCGGGACATGGAGGCCATGGGGGTGGACGTCCAGGTCATCCATCACTCCTCCCGCCCCAACGTTCTCTTCGCGGACCCCGGCCTGGCGGGGGAGCTTTGCCGGGAAAGCAATGAAGCCTATGCCGATCTGGTCCGCGCCCGCCCCGGGAAGTTCATCGGCCTCGGGGTGTTGCCCCTTCAGGATCCCGCCCTGGCGGCCCGGGAGCTGGAGCGGGTGCGGGCGCTGGGGCTTCACGGGGTGATGCTGCCCTCCAACGTGAAAGGCGAACACCTGGGCGCGAAGGATTTTTATCCTCTTTATGAGACGCTGAACGCCCACGGCATGCCCGTGTTCGTCCACCCCATCGCCCCGGTGGGCTTCGAGAAGATGCGGGCCTACCGGCTGTGGAACGGGGTCGGATTTCCGCTGGAGACCTCCTTGACCGTCGGGAATCTGCTCTTCAGCGGAACGCTGGAGCGTTTTCCGCGGATCCGCTGGATTTTCGCCCACGGGGGCGGGACGGTCCCCTACCTCCAGGGGCGCTGGGGCCACATCTACGACATCTCGGAGGAAGTCCGCGAACACCTATCGAGTCCGCCGGCCGAAGGCCTCTCGCGGCTCGGGTGGGACAGTCTGCTCTATCACCCCCCGGCCATTTCGTATCTGGTTGGTGAGATGGGCGCGGAGAACGTTTTCCTGGGGAGCGACTACCCCTATGACATGACCCCGCCCGACCCCGTCGGGGACGTGAAGCGGGCGGACCTCGGCGCGGCGGCGGAGGCCCGGGTCCTCGGCGGCAACGTCGGGCGGCTGTTCGGTCTTACATCCTAGTGTAGTGTCTCGTAAATGGTTTTACATATTGTGACCCGAATGGTCCTTTTCCAGCCGGGCAAGATGCCCGGCCTACCGTGCGATGGAAAGCCGGTGTTATCAAAACAGGTAGGGCGGGCATCTTGCCCGGCTTCTCTGCAATTTGTGAAGTGTCAATTTATTTTGGAGACACTACACTAGAAACGATCAGGAGACCCAACCCATGAAGACCCACGAGCTCTTCGCGACGCCCGAAACGGTCCATTACGGCTACTACGATTACCGGCTCGATTCCGTCCTGACCGTCGAGTCGGGCGACCGGGTCATCGCGCACACTGTCTCGGGCCGAGACGGCTTCCTGCCGGACGACGCCGGGAGAATCCCGAAAGGGCTCACCGACATCCTCGCCCGGTCCCGGCACGGCGCCGGTCCGCACATCCTCACGGGACCCATCACGGTGGAAGGGGCCGAGCCGGGGGACGTCCTGGAGGTCGCCGTCGAGGAGATCAAACTCGCGTGCGATTGGGCATGGAATTTGATTCGGATTTTCGGCGGGGCCCTGCCGGAAGATTTCCCGTACAACACCTGCCGCGTCATCGACCTGGACTTGGAGGGGAGAACCGCCGAGGTGGTCTCGGGATGGAAGGTTCCGCTCAAGCCGTTCTTCGGCCAGTTGGGCGTCTGTCCGCCGGAAAGTTTCGGCGAGATCCCCAGCAACCCGCCCCACGTCCACGGGGGGAACCTGGACAACAAGGACTTGGTGGCCGGAAGCACCGTGTACCTTCCCGTTTGGAAGCCGGGCGCGGGGTTTTCCATCGGAGACGGCCACGCCGTCCAGGGCGACGGCGAGGTCAACCAGACGGCCGTCGAGACCTGCATGGATGGGACGGTGCGCCTCACCGTCCGCAAGGACATGAAGCTGAGCCTCCCCCGGTCCGAGACGCCGACGCACTACATCACGATGGGGTTCGACCGGGATCTGGACAACGCGTCCAAGACCGCCCTGCGGGAGATGATCAATTTTCTGAGCGATGAGCACGGCCTCAGCCGGGAAGACGCCTACGTCTTCTGCACCGCCGCCGTGGACCTCCGCATCACCCAGGTGGTGAATGGAAACAAAGGCGTTCACGCCACGGTGGAGAAGGCGCTCTTGCCGTAGGGGAGCGCGTCGGTGGGCCTGGCCTTTAGCGCCCGTGCGTCCGGACCACCTGCTGAAGCCGGCCGCGGAGATGTGCGGTCCGCTCTTCGCCAAGACCACCGCCGCGCAGGTCCCGGTGGACGGGGGGAACGAGCGGGTGATTTGAGCCACGGAAATGGGTGCGAGCGTGCGGGTGGGTGAAAGTCACCCTCCCGTGCCATCGGGAGAAGACAGGAGGAGGCGCCGGCGGACAAGCCGCCAACGGCAAACTCTTTGGATGGCGCCTGCAAATAAGACCCCGCGCCCCGCTCCTGCATGAAAAAGCGCTCACGGTTGCTCAAGAGACGGGATGCGGGTCGGCTGAATCCTGCACGCGCCCGGCAGCGGCTGCCATCGGTTTCGCAAGGGCCGGGAACCTACGATTTTCGGGGCTTTGACGGTTGTTCGAGTCCTTCGAAGAACCCTCGGTCTTGCAATAGCCTCAATCCCAATCGCCGTGCAAACCCGTACCCCCAATCCTCCATCGTCACGCTGGGCAGTGTGGAGAACCCCCAGACCCAGCCCACACCTTTGGTTTTTGTCTTGAAGTAGTAACGCTTTAAGAACTCTCGATTTGAGGTTGCGAAGATGCGGACTTCCAGGTGCCGAATTGATAGCGGGCTCCGGGGAGAAGGGACCCGCTTGAAATCTCGTAGTACTTGTTTCGAAAATCATACTCGGGCTCAAAGCCAATCTCCAGATACAGGTCGTAGTCGGCCATCTTGATATCTCCCTTCAATTCCACGACCTTGGAGAAAGGTCTCGCCGAGATGAATCCATTCACGAAGGCCCGGTGAAACTTTTCGGTATAATCCGTGTAGATGGCTGCGCTTGGACCCCGAAGATCCTCACTGACCTTGAAGGCCACTTTCAGAGGGATGGGAGGCGACGCTTTCCCAGGCGCCGACATTTCCGGAAAGGGAGGCTCATGTGTGGGAGGGTAATGAAATGCCCACCCGCAGCCCTGGACCAAACCCAAGACAAGGGCCATGAACAACGGTAACCGGGTCTTGCTTTCACCTTTCATGAGTTCTCCTCCTCACGGGGATAGGTTTCACGCTTCCGATCGGACTGCACTCTATTCGGAGGGTCAGGGGCATCGGTCATTTCTCGGACGGCCTCGCCGAATGCGGGCGAGACGTCTACGGAAGACCTTCGCATGACAGACCGTCCCTATTGCTCCTTCGGAAGTCTCTCCAGAAGGCCAACCGGATGTCAGCCCCAACGACGAAGCATCGATTCGAGCGCCTGCGGCTCATTGAATTGGGTCCTTCCCGCGATCAGCCGAAAGCTCCGGCGGATTTATGCGTGAATAATCACTCACAAAATCAGCCAAAAAATTCTCGGGCGGTCTCCACGGCTGAGTGACATCACGAAAATTTTCAGGGTTGGCCGCCTCCCTCAGGGACTTCAGCAGGGAACACAACGCCTCCTTCGGAAATTTTCCCATTGGACAGATTTGAATCCAGTTTCGCTCGACCAAATAGCCGCTCTTGTAATGCAGGAGATAGCCGCGCTCTTCCAGCCGACGCCCGACCTCCTCGGAGCTTATCGATTCGGGCAACGGGATCGTGACCACAGCGGGGGAGGCGTGCGCCTCGGGGGCGACAATTCGAAACCCGACCTCGAGCAACCCGGACCTCAGCCGGATCGAGAGTGCGGCAAGGTCATCGAAAGGCCTTTTTTGGTGAAGCCGCTTCACGGCCGAGCGCAAGGCATAGAGAAGATTCGAGGAAATCGTGAACGGCACCCCGTCTCTTTCTCTGTAGAGGCCGAGGTCCAGACACCCCGGAAGCGCGGACGGGGCCGGAAGGACCTTGTGGTGATAGAACACCAGCGACAACCCCGGGAACGCGCCGATTCCTTTTCGCTCACCCCGGATGCGAGGTACACGCCGTCCAGGTCGATGGGGACCGTGCCGATCGAGCTGATGCAATCCATACAGAGGCGGATGTCTCTTTCCGCACAGATCGCCTTCAACGCCTCGATGTCGTTCAGGACGCCGGTCGAGGTTTCGCAATGAACGGCCCACAACCACCGGATGTTTGAACCCCGGTCCAGGAGACGCCGGAGCCGGTGCACGATCGAACGTGTCCCCCCATTCGAGGCGGAATGTCTCGAATGGGAGTCGAAAGCGCGTTGCGTGGAGGATCAACCGCTCTCCGAATTCGCCGTTGCTCAGGATCAACCCTTGCCCCCCCCGCCCCGGGATCAACGACAGTTGGCCGGCGATGACATCGTTCGCCAGCGTGCCCGAACCGGAAAAGATCTCGACCCGTCCGGAACCGAGCGGTTCGCAAAGGAGCCGCTTCGTCTGGTGAAAGTCCCGCATGAAGATGTCCGACCGATGGGAAATTGGAGCTTCCTGGAAGGCCTTTCGGACTTCCGGGCGAATTTCGACCGGACCGGGCAACAGGTTCACGGGGTTCGAAGCGGCGGAGTCTCCGGTGAGGTCCGGGAGGAACTTCCCGGCCTTTTCCAGAAATCTCTCCGAGGTCACGAACCTGGGTTGATACCTCGCCGAGGGGGTTCCGACGACGGGTCCGAACGGCACGAACCCGAGGCGCTCATACAGTTTCTGTTGGCTCAGGGCCCCGGAGATGACGACCAGGTCATACCCTTGAGCGGTGCAGTGCAGCACCGACTCTCTCAGGAGTCCATGGAAGAGGACGCCCCTGCGGTAATCCCTTTCGATGGAAAGGAGCCGGAGCTCGCAGACCGAACGGCCGGGGGGCAGGTAGGAATCCAGGTCTTCGAGCTTCTCGTCGAGCGAGAAGGGGTGCCCGGATCGAACGGCCACCATGCCGACCACCCGATCACCGAGGAGGCAAATGACGTACGTATTCTCATGATGGAACTTGTCGACCCGAGTCCTGAGCCGGTTCGCAGCGTGTTGAGGAATTTCCTCTACGAAGGTCTTGTAGTTCAGTCGGTGGATCTGCGCGAATTCCCACGGCTCGGTTGCGATTTTGAACCGGAATGGAGAACCTGCGTCCATTGCCCCCTCCTTTTCTTCCGCTTTGCGCCGATGTCCGGGCGCCGCTTGATCGGTGATTCGCTCTTCTTCGCTCCCGGAGAAGACGACTCTTTCAGCGCTGTTCAGGCCCCCCCCCCGCAATCCGGTCCGACTCCCCCGCGGCCTTATCAAGAGGGCGGGAGGTTCACCGCGCATTCCCGCTAAGGCCGCTCAGAGGGCGGCTCAGCGGGCCAGGACTGCGCGCACGGCTGCGACGGCCGCCGCGCCCATGGACCCGAAGGCCGAAGGCGGATGCCCGATGCCCGGAAGAACCAGCGGGTCGGATTTTTGGATCCGCCGAATCGACACGGGAGGAATGCCCGCAGCGAAACGCGTGTTCAACGCCTTGATGAACTCGTTGGCGATCAGTCCATGCCCCGTGTTCGTGGGGTGGATCCCGTCGAGCGAGAACACGCCGCCGAGGAAGGAGAGTGTGAGACGCTGGCCGCCCACGACGAATCCGTCGGCGTCGATGGAGTCGGTCAGGGCGTTGAAATCGACCAGCGCCGCGCCCTTCGCCGCCGCCTGCCGGGCGATGAAGGCGTTGAAGGCCTCGGTGACGGTCCGGATCTCGGCGACCTCGTCCGCATCGAGGACGACGTTATCGGGCAGAGGCCCCGCGCTGCCTCGGAGGATTTCGCCGATCAGTTCGAAGGCGTCGGGCGTCACGAGATCTCCCGGGCCGATCCCCAGGATCGGGCCGAGGAAATCGAGCGGAAGCCCGATGACCGCAGCGACTTCTTCCGCCGATGTCAGGAACGGAATGCTGGAGATGTCGGGAATGTTCGCAACCACCAGCGTCGCTCCCGTCGCCGCCAGCCGATCCATCACTTCCGCGTAGGCCGCTTCGAAGTCCGCAACGGGTGTGAGGAGCGAGGCGTCCGCCTGAATCGCGGTGGCGAGGACATCGTTGTTCCCGATCCAGATCAGGATTGTGGTGGGGGCAAGCGCCTCCGCCCATTCAACCTGGCTGCGGGAGATTCCGGAGAAGACACCGGGAAGTCCCAATACCAGGTCGGTCAGGTCGTCGAAGAGGAAGTCGGGCCGGGTGGTCAGCGCATCTTGCACCGTGGCCCCGGGCACCGCCAGGTTCGTCGCCTGGACCGTCGGGTTGGTCCGTCCGGTCGAGACCCCGGGCTCCCGGCCAAGCACCGGCGGAGGACCGAGATCCACCAGCGTCAGGACGTTCGGGATGCCCGGCTCCGCGATGAGGGGAAGCGAAAGCGCCACCTGCGCCTGGTCGGCCAGCAGGCTGGCGAAGCCGTTGACCTGTTGCCGGGCGAGGAGCGATCCGTTTTGAAATCCCACTGCGAGCGAATCGCCGACGACCAGGAGTCGGGACAGATCGGCCTTCTTCGACGAGTCCCCCCAGGCGTTCGGGACGGGCGCCGCCAGACCGGCTGCGACGAAGAGGATCCCGAGATACTTCCAAAAGGTTTTCGCACCATTCTTTTTCCGGGTCGTTACTCTCATTGTTCTCTCCCTTTTTGGTTGAGAATTGGTTCAAGCATCCCCAATTCCCGTTGACCTGATTCCATCCCCGATGGTTTCCGTATCCCTAGACGGATCCCGATCACACGCTTGTCATCTATCATCCCCCCCCTTTGCCCGCCGCCCAGCGGGATATTTGCCTTGATAAGTAAGTGAATATTCGCTCGCTATCATGGCCAAATTTTTCCCTCTCGTCACTCACTTACGCCTGCCAAGGCAAGCCAAAAGCGACTATTTCGCGGTTTGAGGACCCGGGTGAGACCACCCGATATCAGACCATATCCTCTTGGTCCTGAGTCAGTTTATGTTCGTGATAGGGCTTTTTGCTATTCACCGAGTCGAGGTCACTCTTGAATTCCCGGGCGGCTTCGGCGAAAGCGCGCGCGACATCTATGAAAGACTCCTTCATGGAGCTACGCCCTCTGTCTTTTAAGGAGAAATGGAAGCCGGCTTCATTACTGCCCGTGCGCCTACTGCTTGATCTTTTGAGATTCATCGCGCCCTCCTTGCTGTGAACGGACCCCGGTTTCAGGCGATTGCCTCGTGAGTGAACATTCGTTCATTATTTGCCCGAAAAAAAATCCCGTCTCAGTATCCACTCCTTTCACACACCGTTGCACATCCCATTTTCGTGAAGTCCCGATGAATGTCACGACAGACCCAATAGCAAGAGCGATGCCGAAACACGATGGATCTGTATCCACTTGAATTAACGTGATTTATGGATATCGTATGAGTTGTATGCCGGATTTGGGTCGCCAGGTTGATAACTTTGTTGACACAATAGACAAGGAGATTAACGCCCGGCCCAATCGAGGGCGGACCCGATTTGAACCCGGTGGATGAGCGGTCACTCATGATTTTTTCCCACAAAGCGAGGACCAGCATAAATTCGCGTATCGATTTTCGGGTGTAGCCCCGAACTCCGCTCCGGGTCGGTTGACCCTGCGCTCAAATCGCGGCTACAACTCCGGCACCCCTCCTCGAAATGGAATACGCCTTCCTCAGAAAGGAAGCACTAGCCGTTCAGAATCCGCCAGCTTGCGGACACAAGGGTATCCGCAACACTGGTAAGGGTGCGCTTGATCCGTCCGTATAAGATGGAAACGGCCATCTGCCTCACGATCCCCACCACGATTGCCGCCGATACGTCCGGATCCCCTTCGGAAATCTCCCCCCGCTCCATCCCGTCGGCGATTACGTTGCGGACCAACAACTCGGGATGCGGCATGTCCGGAGTCACCCTCCTGTGCTGTCCGTGTAAATAGAGAACGAGATAAGCATATAGGTGGCGGTCGCTGTCGAAAAAAGCGCACGTGAAGCGGATCATCGCTTCCAGCTTCCTCCTGACCGTTGGGTGTTCCTGTTGCAGGCGATCCAGCTCCCGCACGTACGCTGCCAGATTCTCCTCGAACAGGGTCCCCGCGAGCTCTTCTTTGCTGGCATAATGCCGGTACATCGTCCCCTCGGCGATCCCTGCGGTTGAGGCGATGTCCCGGACCGTGGTTTCGCTTATCCCCTTTTCGACGAAGAGGCGCAGGGCCGTCCTTTCGATGAGTGATTTGGTCTTGGCGCCGTCTCGCATAGACTCCCCGTTGCGGTGGTCCCTTTTCCTGATCCTGTCTTGGTCTCTTGGGACTTTCCGGCTTTGTATAGGCCTCCACCACAGTATATGAGTAAGCGTTCACTCAAGTATCCTCCCTCTTTTCCGATTTGTCAACCTGTTTTCTTGAAAGGGAGCGAATTTTTTCCCGGATGAGTCACGAAGTGGTACATTATGGTCATTTCTCCGGCTTCACGTCCTTATCTCTGGGAGGCAAGAGAAACTGGGCTTTCAACCCAAAACCCATACCCCTGGGGCACGGTTGTCGGACTTCGCCGGGACCTCCGGATGGGCGACGGACAACCGGAATGTGCTCATCGCCCTGGCGCTGATCTTCACGGCGGCTTTTGCCTTCCGGATGTGGGGGCTGTTCAATCCGCTTTTGGATTTTCACGCCTGGCGGCAGACCCTCACCGCCATGGTGGCGCGGAATTTCCTCCGCGACGGGATGAACATCTTCGCCCCCCGGCTGGACGACCTGACGCCCTACTTCGAATTCGAGTTTCAGATTTTTCCCTACCTGGTCGCCGTCCTCTATCAAGCGCTCGGCGTCAAGGAGTGGCTGGGACGGCTGGCGGCGGCGCTCTTCGCGATGGGGACGCTGGCCTATCTGTACGCCCTCGGAAAGAAATATCTGGACCGGCCGGCCGCCCTGGTCGCCGCCGGCCTGTTCGCGGTCCTGCCGATGGCCGTCTATTACACCCGGACGTTCATGCCCGAATCCTCGCTCCTCTTCTTCTCCGTGATGGGCCTGCACCACTTCGGCCGGTGGCTGGACGGTGAAAAAAAGGGGGGGGGAAGGGGGTGGGACTACGCCCTCGCGGCGCTTGGGATCTGCCTGGCCGTCGGGGTGAAGGCGCCCGCGTTATACTTGCTGTTCCCGCTGGCCTTCCTGGCGCGGGACAAGCTCGGGGGAAGGGCCGTGCGGGACGGCCGGCTCTGGCTTTTCCTGGTTCTCGTCCTGGTTCCGCCCCTTCTCTGGTACGCCTATATGGGCGCGCAGGCGCGGGCGGCTCTCGGCGGAGGGAACTTCTGGCTCCAGAACGACAAGCTCATCGGTGTCGAATACCTGCTGCGCCCCAAGTTCTACCGGCTCATTTTTCTGACCCGGCTGGGAGAGAAGATGTTCGCCTTCGCGGCCTTTCCCCTCTTCCTGGCCGGGATCTGCCTTTCCGTTCGGGGCCGGAGAGAGTATTTCCTCCACGTGTGGCTTGGGGCGGTGCTGCTTTACTTTTTCGTTGTCGCGAAGGGGAATTACATCCACGAGTATTATCAGCTCCCCGTCATTCCCGTGGGGTGTCTCTTCGCGGGAAAGGCGGCGAGCGCGGCGGCGAGGCGAGCGCGGCGGCGGGGAGTCCGGCTGGGCCGCGATCCGCTCATGTGGGCCGTCGCCGCGTTGCTCCTGTTCGTCCCGGTCCATTCCATCTGGAAGGTCGGCGAGCGACTGAGGACGGACCTGTCCGTCCTGCGACTCAGCCGGCGGGTGGACGCCCTGACCTCTTCCGCGGACCGGCTCCTGGTCCAGGACAACCACCACACCGATCTGCTCTACTACGCCGACCGCAAAGGCTGGTACGTGAGCCACCGGACGAAGATCGATGAAACCGGGCTGGAGTCCTACCGGAAGCGGGGCGTTCGGTATTACGTCAACCGGTCCCCCCCCCGGGCTCAAGCGGTGGAACCCCGCGCTTGACGGGTATCTGCGGAAGCGCTACCGGTTTCTGGAGGAAGGACGGGACGGGATCATCGTCGACTTGACCCGCCCCCCGGGAGCGGAGGGGAGTCGGTCAAACCGCGGCGCGGCCGGGCGTTCATCGGGGACCACACAGGTTCTTGATCCGGAGCCGGGGGTAAGATAGCCTCGATGGCGGCGGCGTTTTGGTCACGGAGGTTAAAGGATCTCGACATGTCAGTTTTTTGGGAGCGGATGGTTCGGGCGTCAAAGCTCGATGTGAGCCTCTATGAGGAGGTCGAGGCCGACAAGCAGACCCTCGGCCAGGCGATGGGGGTCGTGGTGCTGGCGAGTCTGGCCGCCGGGATCGGCGCGGGGATGCGGGCCGGGATCGGGGGTTTCGTCCTTCAGACCGCCGCCGCGCTTTTGGGCTGGTACGTCTGGGCGTTCATCACGTACTGGATCGGGACGCGCCTGCTGCCCGAGCCCCAGACGAAGGCCGACGTGGGCGAGCTCCTGCGGACCACGGGCTTTTCCAGCGCGCCCGGTCTGCTCCGCGTCCTCGGCGTCATACCGGGCCTCCGGGGCGTGGTCTTCTTCGTGGCTTCCATCTGGATGATCGTCGCCATGGTCGTCGCCGTCCGCCAGGCCCTGGATTACAAAAGCACAGGCCGCGCCATCGGCGTCTGCGCCATCGGGTTCGTTATCCAGCTCGTCGTCTTCGGCCTCGTGATGAGCCTGTTCGGTAGCCTCGCCCGGCCGATGTGAGAGGGTCGGCTTCGGAAAATTCCGAAATCGGCGAATCAGAGGGCGTTCGGGAGCTGGGTGGCTTCTACGTTCGTGATGATGATAATCTATTGGCGTGCGGCATCTTGGTTGGGCGTTCTACCTCCGACGGAATAATTCTGTCCGACCCTCTGGATTTTCTTCCCTCGACCGACTTTCGAACGCAGACCGATGGTCCATTCCGGCCAAGAGAAACGTCCCCTCAAGATCCTCCGCGTCATCGCCCGACTCAATATCGGCGGGCCGGCGCGGCATGTGATCTATCTGACCCAGCGGATGAATGAGGGACCCTTCCGGACAATCCTTGTCAAGGGCGCTGAAGCCGAAGCCGAAGGGACGATGGAGGACCTGGCCGAGAAGCGCGGTGTGCGGTGCGCCTATCTTCCCGAGCTGGGAAGGGAGATCCGGGCCGCGGACGATTGGGTGGCCTTCTGGAAACTCTTCCGGCTGCTGAGAAAAGAGCGCCCCGACATCCTTCACACCCACACCGCGAAGGCCGGGGCCCTGGGCCGGCCGGCAGGTTGGCTCTACCGGTGGACGACCCCGGGCGGCAGACGGATGAAGGTCTTTCACACCTTTCACGGCCACGTCCTCCGCGGGTACTTCGGTCCGCTGAAAAGCCTGGTCTTCCGGTGGATGGAGCGCGTCCTCGCCCGGTTCACGACGCGGCTGATCACCCTCAGCGAGGGCCTCCGGGACGAGATTGCCGGCCTGGGTGTCGCGCCTGCCGGGAAGATCACCGTCGTCCCTCTCGGCCTGGAGCTGGCGGAGTTCGCCGCCGTGGAGGAGGGCGCGGGCGGCGATTTCCGCGATTCGGTGGGGATTCCGCACGGGGCCTTCGCGGTCGGGATCGTCGGCCGCCTGGTCCCCGTGAAGGATCACGAAACCCTCTTCGAGGCCGTCAAGCTGCTGATTGAAGGTGAGCTGGACGCGCACCTGGCGGTTGTGGGCGACGGGGAGCGCAGAGAGGAGCTCGAGGGCCTGGCGAAAGACATCCTTCCGGCCGGCCGGTCGCATTTCGCCGGCTGGAGGTTCGATCTCCCCGGTGTCTATCGCGGCCTCGACGCCGTGGTCCTCTGTTCCCTGAACGAGGGGACGCCGGTCTCGCTGATCGAGGCCCTGGCGGCGTCCCGGCCGGTCGTGGCCACGGCCGTGGGCGGTGTCGGGGACCTCCTGGGCCGGCGCGGGAAAGGGGAGGGGGGGGGGGGGGGACTTCCCGCCGGAGGGTGGGAGGCGGCCGAGCGGGGGTTGATGATTCCGCCGCGCGATCCGGCGGCCCTGGCCGAGGCCCTCCGGTTGGTTCGAGACGACCCGGAAGGCGCCCGGATCCGCTCTCGGGCGGGAAAGCGGTATGTGGAGGCCCGTTTCGGCGTGGAGCGCCTCGTGGCGGACCTTTCGGCCTTGTATCAACAGGATTGGGGCTTGCCGGACGGCTGAGAGAATTCTAGAATACGTGCGGGTTGGATATGGGACAGCGGACGGGGTCCCGCCCTCATCTTGTTTCCGGAGATCGGCTTCATGCATATTTTGGTGACCGGGGGGGCCGGCTTTATCGGCTCTCATCTGACAGAAGCGCTCCTGGCCCGGGGGGACCGGGTCACTATCCTGGACAACCTCTCCACGGGGGAGGCCGGGAACATCGAGCATTTGTTCGATAACCCGAATCTGGAGCTCGTGGAAGGCTCCTTGACCGATGCGGGCGTGACGGACCCTCTCGTGAGCGGGGCCGATGAGGTCTACCACCTGGCCGCGGCGGTCGGCGTCAAGCTGGTCATGGAGAAGCCCGTCGAGACCATCGAGACGAACGTCGGGGGAACCGAGGTGGTTCTCAAGACCGCCCACCGGCATCAGAAAAAACTCCTGATCGCGTCGACCTCGGAGGTCTACGGCAAGAACAGCGCCGGTCCGCTGAAAGAGGACGATGACCGGGTGATGGGCTCCGTCATGAAACACCGCTGGGCCTACGCCAACACCAAGACCCTGGATGAGTCCCTGGCCCTTGCGTACTGGAACGAATACCAGCTTCCCGTCGTCATCGTGCGTTTGTTCAACACCGTCGGACCCCGCCAGTCGGCCGCGTATGGGATGGTGATCCCGAACTTCGTCGAGTCGGCCCTCGCGGGTGAGCCGATCCGGGTGTTCGGCGACGGCGCGCAAAGCCGCTGCTTCGGCCACATTGCCGACGTTGTCCGCGCCCTGGTGGGGTTGATGGACCACCCGGACGCGCCGGGGCAGGTCTTCAACATCGGCAATCCCGTGGAGATCAGCATTGTAGAACTGGCGCGCCGCGTGAAGGAGATGACCGGAAGCGACTCGGAGATCCAAATCATCCCCTACGAGCAGGCGTACGGCCAAGGCTTCGAGGACATGAGGCGGCGGGTGCCGGACACGACGAAGATCAAGAACATCATCGGCTGGGAGGCGCAAATCCAGTTGGATGAGATTTTACGGTCCGTCATCGACCACGCCATCGGCCTGCGTGAAGAAAACAAACTGAAGGCGGCCGGGTCGTCCGGAGGGCCTTGAAGGAGGAACGGGATCCGGAGGGGCGTGGCGAGGGGGGGGGGATGCCCGAATTCGTTATAACGAATCCCGTGGGCGCCGCCGATAAAGTGAGGGAATGCCCATCCGCCGTTTGACACGGCGGCAGGGGTTGAAAGTTGCGGTTCAAAGGACACTGGCGCCAGAGGGGCGAGTCTTTTTGGATCGCGCTGTGTGTAAATTCCGAATCAAAGCGGGAGAAACTTGTATGGCAACCATGATCACGGATGAATGCATCAATTGCGGGGTGTGCGAGCCTGAATGCCCCAACGAAGCCATCACCGAAGGGGAAGACATTTTCGTCATCGATCCCAACACGTGCACGGAGTGCGTGGGGTTCCACGACGAAGAGCAGTGCGCCGTCGTCTGCCCGGTCGATTGCTGCGTTGCGGACCCCAATAACGAGGAGACGGAAGAGCTCTTGTTGGGCCGCGCCAAAGCAATCCATCCGGACAAGGACGTTCCGGACTTGGCGGACCTGACGCCGGACCTGTCGCGGTTCCGGACCTGAATCCCGGCGCAAAATCGAATCCAACCTCCCGTTCTCTGAGGACGGGAGGTTTTTTGTGTCCGCCGGCCGACTTTCTCCCGCCCCACCTTATCCTACCCCGGCTTCCGCGTGGGGATGGCTCACGCGCGTGATGGGATCGGGCATCCGCCATCAGCGGGAAATCACGAACTCCCAGTCCCGGAAGGTCTCAAGCCCGGTCCGGACCCATCGGCCGTCCTTGACCCGGGGGTCGTCGAACGGGACGAAGTGGATCAGCTTGAGGAAAGGGAGCTGCCGGAGAACATCCTCGAGGTCGCCCGGTCCGCCGGGCCGGATGCGCCGGAAGAACTCCTCCCCCCGCCGCCACTCAAAGGGATCCGGGGTGACGGCGATCCAGTCTTCGCGCGCCGCCAGGCCGTCCCAACCGGCGAAGGCCCGACTCTGATATTCGGAGAGATGCTCCCCCGAGAGGATCAGGGTGAACAGAAAATGGTGTCCCCACCAGAATATCGACCGGTAGGCGAATATGAACTCCTTTGAGAACCGGCGCGGGAAATCCAGGAAGAGGTAAGGGAGATCGTAATGTTTCTCGCCTCCGCTCAACTTCCCCTCGGTGAAATCCACGCCTTGGGGGGCGAGATACCGCTCCGGCTTCATATGGTCCAGCAGATCACTTCGCAGCTCAGTAAAGCCCGCCCGGATCTTCCCGCTGACCTCGAGCTTTCTCCGGAAAAACTCCTTGTCCGCGATGAGGGCGAGCTCATCTTCCGTGAACCGGGCGGGTTCGCTCACCGTGTCGTCCTTTTCGGTTGAAGCCATTGTGTGCCAGGATCCCGCGTTCGCTGACGGTTGGACGGGCGGAAGTTGTCGGAGCCGGGCCGACAGCCGTTCAACGGCCGAAGTGATACGTCTCTCCCTGTTCGAGCCAGCGGACCCTGGGCTCTCCCAGGGCGTGGACCTGTCTGAGGAGGGTCTCCAGGTGGGCCGGCTTGGCGTGATACAGAAAGACCGGAACCTCGGGCGGCATCTTCCGGAGCTCCGCCTGGAGCAGGGCGGGCGTCAGATGGCCGGACAAACGGGCGACTTCCCCCAGCTCATCCGGAAAGGAGGTTTCGGTGATGATGCACCGAAGCTCGCCCCCGTCCCCGGCGGCCTCCCAGATGGCCTCCGTCGGTCCGGTGTCGGCGGTGAACAGGAGGCCGCCTTCCGGCGCCCGGAGGATGAACCCGGCGGTCGGAACGGTATGGTTGACCGGATAGGGGGTGACGTCGAACGTCACGCCGCTCTGGGGGAGGCGGAAAGTTTCGCCCGGGGCGATCCGACGGAGCTCGATCACCGGCGAACCCCCGGATGAGCCCGCGACCAGATTCGGCCAGAGTTTGTCGTTGAACAGGTGAGACTCCAGGGCCTCCGCCGTCTCATCCAGGCACCATACGCGGAGGGGTTCCGCGCGTTGCCCGAAGGTGTTGTCCAGCAGGGAGCAGAGGCCCGCCACGTGATCGATGTGGGCGTGAGAGAGCAGGACGTCCCCGATGGCGGATTGCGCGTCGAGCGAGAGCGCGGCGGCGGCCGAGCCGGCGTCCAGGAGGAGGGTCTCATTCAGCAGGAAGGAGGTCGGCAGGCACCGATCGGTCGTGCCGCCATAGGAACCCAGGATCGTCAGTCGGATAGGACTTCTCCGTCAGAAAAAAAGGAGACCCCGTAGATAAGGAGGTCTCCTTCGTGAACAACCGCGGGCGTGGCCGACGTTGAATCCTTCGGTCGGGGTCCTCAAGGATGTGCGTGGGACACCTCTTGTCCGGAGGCGGCCTGGATGGCCTCCACAATCTTCACGTAACCCGTGCAACGGCAGATGTTGCCCCCCAGGCCCTCGCGGATTTCCGCTTCGGTGGGTTTGGGATTCTCATCCAGAAAGGCCTTGGTCGTCATGATGAACCCCGGCGTGCAATAGCCGCACTGAAGGGCGCCGTAATTCACATACGCCTCCTGGATGGGGTGCAGGCCGCCTTCATCGCCGCGCAGCCCCTCGATGGTCGTCACCTCGGAGTCCTCTTGCACCTGAACGGCCAGTATGAGGCAGGCCTTGATGTTGTGGCCGTCCAGAAGGATGGTGCAGCACCCGCAGACCCCGGATTCGCACCCGCGCTTCGTCCCGGTCAATCCCAGGTCGTCCCGGATGGCTTCCACCAGCAGGCGACGGGGCTCGACCGCGATTTCGTGCTCTTCACCGTTGACGCGAAGCGTGATCAGTCGTTTTTTCACGTCCCGATCCTTCCTTATCCCCGGGCGCGCTCGAGCGCCCGCATCGCTGTTCGCCTGACGATAACCTTGATGATCTCCCGCCGGTAATCCGCGGAGCCCCGAAAATCATCCAGCGGCGTGATTTCTTCAGAAGCGGCCAGCCCCGCTTTGGCGAAAACCTCCTCCGTCGCCGGTTGGCCCTTCAGGGCTTCTTCCGCCGCCCGGGCCCGGACAGGAATCGGGGTGGAGGCCCCCAACGAGATCCGTGCGTCGGTGCACGTTCCGTCTTTGTCCAGGGTCAGGACCATCCCCACGCCCAGAAGCGGCCGGTCTTCGGCCGGGGTGGTGGTGAACCGGGTGTAGACGCCCACGGAATCCGCCGACAGGGCCGGGATCCGGATTTCCGTCAGCACTTCCCCCGGCTCCAGGGAGGTCTCGTAGAAGTCGACGAAGAGCTCTTCCAGCGGTATTTCGCGCTCCTGATCCTCGCGCACGGCCGCAACGGTCGCGTCCATGGCCAGAAAGCAGGCTGGCGGGTCGGAGGCCGGATCGTTGTGGACCAGGTTTCCGCCGATGGTCGCCATGTTTCGGATTTGCGGGTTGGCCACGCGGCGGGCCATTTCGGCGATCATGGGGAATTGCGCCGCGATTTCCGGGTCATGCTCGATGCTCCGGTGTTTCGTGCGCGCGCCGATCCGCAGGTCGCCGCCGTCGAACCGGATGTAATCCAGGCCGTCGACCGCGCCCAGGCTCACCACGTGCGTCGGGCTGAAAATCCGCTGGCGCATGAGGAGAAGGAGCGAGGTTCCCGAGGCCATGATCTTCGCCCCCTCCCCGTTTTCCGTGACCATTCGCCCGGCCTCGGCCACGCTTGTCGGCTCCAGCCACTCGAAGTTTCTCACTTCGAATTCTCCCTCTCGATTAAAGAGCGCCGGTCTTAAGGCAAATCCACACCGGTTCCGTACAGCCCCCTTCGGACTTCGCCCGAGGATTGCCAGCCGTCGATGTAATCCGCCAGATTGATCTCGTCCACGCCCGGCACGGAGATCTCGTCCGGGTAGTTGGATTTCCGGGTCGCGTCGATCCCCACCTTGGTGACCAGGTGGGAGCCTCCCGCCGGGTCGTAGGAGGCCGGGTCGAGCGGCGATCCCTTCGCGTACGTGATCATGAAGATGTCGCGGTCCCCCCGCACCCGGTTCCCGATGGCGTGCAGGACTTCGGTGTCGTTGGTGATGTCCACGTCATGGTCCACGACGATGGCGAACTTCAGGAACGGGTCGGCCACGAAGGCCGCCATGGCCGCCTGCTTGGCCTCGCCTTCAATCATCGTTTCAATGGCGATGTAGCAGATGAAGCGAAAGCGCCCCGCCCGGGGCATGTGAACCCCCTTCACGGTCGGACAGGCGATCTTCACCGTGTCCTCGATGAACGTCGATCGGATGAGCCCGGACAGGAGGAGATTGTCGGGATGGCCGACGAAGGCGTTCTGATACAGCGGGTCCTTCCGGTGGGTGATGGCCTTGACCTTGACCACCGGGTTCATCCGCATGGGACCGTACGTCCCGGGGTATTCGCCGAAGGGGGCCTCTTCCTCGCGGATGTGCGGAAGGATCTCGCACTCCAGGACGATTTCCGCGTCGGCCGGCACTTCCAGGGGGATGGTTTCGCACTTCACCATCTGGACGGCCCGCTCCAGGATGCCCCCGGCGATGTTGATCTCGTCCGTCTGCAGCGGCGTGAAGCTCAGCGTCCCCAGAAAGAATGCGGGATGGTGCCCGATGATGACCGCCATCGGGCAGGGGAGCCCCCGCTTCTCATACGTTTTCCAGATGTAGTTGCCGTGGGCCGTCTCTGAGAGTTGGATGCCGAAGCTGTTGCGGTCTTTCACCATCAAGCGGTAGATGCCGATGTTGTTGACGCCCGTATCCGGGTCCCGCATCAGGTCCAACCCCGCTGTGATGTACTTGCCGGCGTCCTTTTCGTGATAGGTGCAGATGGGCAGCTCATTGACGTCCACCTCGTCGCCGATCTTGATGACCTCTTTGACGGGGCCGGTCTCGACCATCTCCGGGGCGATGGGGCTTGACTCGCGTTTGTGGTACTCGGTGAGGAAATCCTTGACCGAGCCCTCTTCCATCCCGAGGGAAAGGCGCAGCCGCTTGAAGTCGGCGTGCATGTTGGCGATGAGCGGGATCTTGGAGCCCTTCACGTTCTCGAAGATGACCAGAGGAAACTGGTTTTCCCTTTCCAGGCGGTCGATGATGCCCGTCACGCCGAAGCGGGGGTCCACCTCCTTTGTGATCCGGATCACCTGATCGGGATGCTTTTCCTCCAGGTACTCGATGAATCCCCGAAGATCCGGGGTGTAAGTGGCGACTGGGTTCATGATGCTCCTCTGAATGCCGAATCGGATGGCCGGCCGAAATTCCGGCGCGCCCCTCAAGGGGTTTTGGATTTCGCCCGTCTTTGGGAGCCTTCGATCTTGCCACCCCGCCGGGCGCGAGTCAAGAAACCCCTGCGCGGCGTGGGATTCACGCCCACGCTCCCGCCCGGAGAATCCAGGCATTTCGGGAATCCCATCGAAAAAAGCCCCCGGGACGGCGGTTTTCCGACCATCGTCCCGGGGGCGGGGTGTCGTTCAGAATCAACCGCCGCCCACCACCGGCAAATCGCCCTCTTCCTGGACCGCCCACGGAATCATTATCTTTTGCAGCTTGACGATGAGTCCGAACAGCGACAGGCCGATGATCGAGAGAAGGAACAGGGAGGTGAACATGAGCGGCGTGTTCAACTCGTAGTTGGAGACGATGATGAGGTATCCCAGCCCCTTGCTTCCGCCGACGAACTCCCCGACGATGGCCCCGATGACGGCCAGGGTGATGGAGATCTGCAAGCCGTTGAACAGGAAGGGGAGCGAGTTGGGGAACCTGATCTTCGACAGGATCTGCCACTTGGTCGCGCGGAAGGAGCGGGCCAGATCAAGCAGATCGGCCTCGACCAGCCGCAGCCCCGTAATCATGCTCACCACGATGGGGAAGTAGCCGATCAGAAAGGCAATCAACACCTTGGAGGTCGCCCCGTAGCCCACCCAGATGAGCAGGAGGGGGGCGATGGCGATCTTGGGGATGATCTGAAGGATGACAAGGAGTGGATACAGGACATCCTCGAGGAACTTATACCAGACGATCAAGACCGCCGAGAGGATGCCGATCAGGATCCCGAGCAGGTACCCCAGAATGGTTTCCAGCAGGGTCGTGTTGACGTGGGTGCCGAGCAGATGGGCCTTCTCATACATCTCCTTCGCCGTGTCCGAAGGGGACGGAACAAGGAACTGCGGGATATTGGCGACATTGACCCAAACCTCCCACAAACAGACCAGGATCACGATGCTCCACAGCGTCGTCAGGATGCGATCCGTTCCCGGACGGATGCGTTCATTCGCGACCAGGCCTCGGATGAAGAAGTATCCCGGGTAAACCAGCCCCAGCCAGAGCGCGAACAGGATGAAGAACAGCGCCACTTGCCAGCCCAAGTTCGGGGGGGCCAGTTTCACCGACGCGAAGAAGTAGGTGGCCCCGATGATCAGGGCCACCCCCCAGATCGCCGTAAAACCCTGGGCCAGGATCGCGTTGATCGTCGGCACGATCTTGGTCAGGACGAAGCTGAACAGCCACATCAGAACCACCCACACCCCGATCCCGACCATCGCCCACAGGATGATAGTGGAGGTGCCTTCGGGAAAGTACTCCATCCATTGCGCCACCACCGACAAAGGCGCCAGCAGCAAATATGCCCAGACCCCGGTCAACAACGGGCTGATCCGGCGCAAAGCCTGGTTGTTGTGGAAATACGCCTGCCCCGCCCCGAGGACCAGTAGATACACGACGACCATCAAGAGGATGGCGCCGAGGGGGGTCAGGACCGAGTAAAAGATACCCGTTTCCGTGATGCCGCCTGACGCCTTGAGGAGCCAAAGCACCAAGACGACGACGAAGCTCAAGATTCCCGTTTTCGATAGAGCTCTGGACTTGACCATCAACCCATCCTCATCTCTCGGGGGTTATATGCTTCGGCTCAACCCGGAACCCGACCCTCCGGGAGGCCCCATGAATCGCCCTTCCCCACTTTCCCGATGCCGAAAAGGACATTGAACTGGACCGTGTACAGAATCTTAACCGAGGCCTTCCGGGCGTGTCAATCGGATTTTCTCCCCGGCGTTTCCAAACGGCCTCATCGAAACGCCGGCCAGACCGAATCGGTGAACCGCTCGACCTGCTCCGCCTGGTTGCGGGAGGCGAACCGGAGGATGAACTTGCGGACGCCGGCCTCGATCATCCCGCCCAGGTGATCCTGAACTTCCCCGGGCGCGCCGAAGGGGTCCCGCTCCCACATGCCCTCGGACAGATCCCGGTGCTCGGTCGAATAGTACCGGTTCAGGACTTCCAGGGCCTCGGCCCGCGCGGAGGCCCGGTCCTTCCCCACGTTCAGCGTGATTTGATACGCGGGTGTCACCGCGTCCTCCGGACGGCCATACTCGTCGGCATATTCCCGGACCCGGCCCCAAAGCGCGCGGAACTCTTCGGGGGTCGCCGTGCAGGTCATCCAGCCGTCGGCGAGGCGGGCCACCCGGCGGAGCATTCGCTCCACGATGGGGGCGTCGAGATCAAAGACCTGCGGGTTGTTGGAGATCCAGATTGGCGGACCCCCCGACTGCGCGGGTTTGGGCTCCAGGTCCAGACCCGGCAGGGTGTGAAATTCATCGTCTCTTTGGACCGGCCCGTCCGACCACAACTCGCGCAAAATCGTAATCTGCTCCTCCAACAGCCGGCCCCGCTTTTTGTAGGGGATGCGGGCGACATCGAACTCCGCCGTGAACCCCGGGCCGCCCGACTCGGCGCTCCCCCCGCCCACGCAGATGGCGAGGAGGGTCCGCCCCTTGGAGATTCGGTCGAGCGTCCCCCAGGCCAGGGCCAGCCACACGGTGTGGCGGAGCGGAGAGATGAGCGCCGCCGTGCCCAGCCTGACGCGCCGCGTCCGGGCCGCGATGGCCGAAAGCGTGGTGATGGATTCCAGACGGGCTTTCGAGAAGAAGTTATCCCCCACCCAAACGGATTCGTAACCGAGCTCCTCGGCCTGGACCGCCAGATCCAGGAGCTGATCCAGGCCGTAATCTTCGGGGAAGATCACGGGAAGGCGCGTATTTACATTGACGCCGAATCGCACGGACGGGGACATGCGCCTGACCTCCTTGGGCGGGTGTTCGGAAAGAGCGCGATGTTACCGGATGGGCGCGAGCCCCGTCAACAGGAAGGCGGCGCGAAGATTCGGCTTAAGGGAACATGCGAGTTTCCCGATAGGACCATATGCCTTCAAGAGCGCGAAGGCGACCGCGGGGAGCGCTCTGTTCGAAGAATATCGGCTTCCGGCCGCCCCCCCCGTCCATTGGGGATTGAAGCCAGGCATCCTTTTGAGAGGAATGAAGCGGATGAATCCCACGCTGGTCGATGAGCAGGTGAAAGGCGAGCCGACTCCGCAAACGGAATTCGGCGAGGAGCTGGCCCCGATCGACCTCGACCTTGTTCCGGTGAACATCAAGCTCACTTTTCCGATCTTCCGACAGGTTGGGCGGGGACCAGAACGCAAGTTGATCCTGGTCACGAATCAGGGGGCCGGATTATCGAAAAGAATTCGTGAACAGCTCCGCCGCGACGGCTTGGCCGTTTACACCAAGGAGAAGCACCTGAAGACCTACGCGATGAGCGTGGAAAACAACTTTGAAGAGATTCTGACCGACGAATCCGTGGACCTGGAGAAACGGGCCTCCATCCTCTATGAAAAAGGGGAGAATGTGATGGAGGCGTTTTTCAAACGCCCGGAATCCACGGAAAACTACAAGAAGACGCAGGAGCTTGTGGGCAACATCGTCCTGTTGGCCCATTCCAACGAGCAGGGCGCCCTCAGCATGATGAATCTGGCCCAGCGGGATTACAATACGTATTCGCACAGCCTGCACGTGTGCATCCTGGGTGTGGGCTTTTCACAGAGCGTTCTGGCCGATAAGCGGATCCTGGAGGCGAAGCCCATTTTGGACGACCTCCACGAGCTCGGGGAAGGGTTTATCTACCACGACCTGGCCAAGAGCCTCGTCGACGCGAGTATTCTGAAAAAGGCCGGTCCCCTCTCCCCCCTCGAATGGGAAGCCATCAAAAAACACCCGGCCGATAGCGCCCAGATGATTCAGGAGATGGGGATTCGGAAGCGGGACGTCCTGCACATCACCTTGTACCATCACGAGCGGATGGACGGCACGGGTTACCCCTACGGCCTCACGGGAGACACGCTCCCCGTCATCTCCAGGATCGCCGCGATCACGGACGGCTTTGACGCCATCACCTCCAGGCGGCCCTACAAGGAGGCCATGACCACGTTTCAGGCCCTGTCCATCATGAAAGAGGAAAACGTCGGGTTCTATGACCCGGAGCTTTTTGAAAAGTTCGTCATGATGTTCCGTTCGCAGCCTAAAGACTCTGTGTAAATAAAACAGTTTGAAGATCCGGCTCAATCCAACGGTTGATCGCGAACCGCCTCTTGCCCGCCGGGTCCGCCGCGGCGGGTTCCGTCCGAAAAACTCCAAAAGTCATCCTTGTCCGCGAGCGCTCTTTGTGCATAGTGGCGGGTGTCGGACCGTGTCGTCCGGCCGAATTCAGGAGCGCCGGGCTTCGGGTCCGGATGGAAGGAGAGGGGACGCATGCGGCTGCGGGGGCGACGCGCGGTGGTGACGGGGGCGTCCTCGGGCATCGGAAGACAACTGGCCCTGGACCTTGCCCGGGAGGGGGCGACGCCGGTTCTTTTGGCGCGGAGGGCGGGTCTCCTGGAAAGGTTGAGAGAGGAGATTGCGGAGGCGGGCGGCGAGGCCGAGGTCTTCCCGTGCGACGTCTCCGACAACGAAAGCGTGCGGGAGACGGCGGGAGCGATCCTCGCGGCGGGTCCGGTGGACATCCTGATCAACAACGCCGGGTTCGGATTCGCCGGTCCGCTCCTTCGGTCCAGTCCCGAGGAGATCGAGCGCCTCACGCGGACCAATTATCTGGGAGCGGTCTACTGCATTTTCGCGTTCGCCCCGAGGATGAAGCGGAGGCGGTCCGGGCACATCGTGAACGTCGCCTCGGTGGCGGGCCTCATCCCGCCGCCCTTTCTGGGCGCGTACGCGGCGTCGAAGTTCGCCATGGTCGCCATGAGCCGCGCGTTGAGGCATGAATTGGCACCCTTCCGGGTGGGCGTCAGCACCATCTGTCCGGGAACCGTGAAAACCCCTTTTTTCGATACGCATCCCAGCCTCCGGAAACCGGCCCGGTTCAGGAAAGGGCCGACCCTGACGGCCGCTCAGGTGAGCCGGAAGGTTCTCGCCGCGATTCGCGCGAACCGGGGGTTGGTCGTCATGCCCTTCAGCCTGGCCTGCATGGCGCTCCTGGCGCGGATGGTCCCGGGACTCCTTGAAGCGGGATTGGCCGTTTATGCGCGGGCGGCCGCGAAGCTCGACAAAGAAGATTGATTCCCCCCCCCCGGGGGGCGCTGTTTGAAAGGCCGCCCTTCCTTCCTCTCCCCCTCCCCCCCTACCTTTCCACGGGCAGGTCCTGCCGGTTCCCCCACTCCGCCCAAGAGCCGTCGTATCCACTCACCTTTTCGTAGCCCAGGAGCCTCAGGCTGAAATATGTGTGGGCGGCGCGGACGAAGGTCTGGCAGTAGGGGATGATCTCCTTCTCCCGTGTCACCCCCCGGGAGGCGTAAAGGCGGGCGAGCGCTTTCGGAGGAAGCCAGCGGCCTCCTCGATTCGCGAGACTTCGCACCCATTCGATATGAACGGCGCCGGGGATGCGCCCGCCCCGCCGGGCGCGCTTCACCCGTCCGGAGAATTCTCCGGCGCCGCGCGCGTCCACGATCGCGACATCCTTCCGCCCGAGCTTCGAGCGGATCTCCCCGGCCGAGATGACGCGGGAAAGGTCGAGCCGGACCTCGAACCGTTTGGCCGGGTGGGAGGCGGCGCTCCGGCTCACCGCGCCCCCGGCGGCGAGCCAGGCCGCGTATCCTCCATTGAGGATGCGGGCCTTGCGGTGTCCGGCGTACTCCAGCGTCCAGAAAAGCCTGACCGCGAGCAATCCCCCGCTGTCATCGTACCCGACGACGGTGGTCTCGGCGTCGATCCCCAGGGCCCCGAACACCCGGGAGAGCCGGCGGGCGGAAGCGGCCATGCCGGGCGCGCCGTTGACGGTCGCCTGGATCCGGTCGAGACCCAAGGCAACCGCCCCCGGAATGTGTCCAGCGCCGTACCGGGCCTTTCCCCGAAGGTCCACAAACCGCACGGCCGGGTTTCCGAGCCGTTTTTGGACCCAATCGGGGCCGACGAGCAAATGGCCGTTGGGATACCGCGGCTCGGAACGGCCCCCCCGCGAAAGGAGAAGCAAACCCAGGACGGCGGCCAGAATCAAGGTGGGCGAAACCCGGGGATTTTTCATGTCGGACCTCCCCCCCCCTTCAGAGTGGCGTCCGCCGGACTCGCGGGGGATCGGATTTCGCCCGCCGGCTTCCCCGCCCCGGAGGGTGAAAGGCGGGGGCGACGTTCCAATGATATGATACTTCATGCGGTGAAGCCCCCCTTCCGGCTTCCTGAGTTTTTCCGACAAGTGAGGAGAGTCGATCGATGATGAGCGCCCTGCGGTCCGTCCTTTTTCTTTTTGGGGTGGGCGTCTTTTTCCAACCCGGATGGGTCGCTCCCGCCGAAGCCGAGGGAGACCTCAGCAAGCGGAGTCCCGTCACCATCGAAGTGCGTCTCGGCAGCCGGGACGGCCATCTGACGTTCAAACCCGATGCGCTGACCTTCGAGACCGGAAGGCTGTACAAGCTGGTTCTGATCAACCCTTCGCCCTCGAAGCATTACTTCACCGCCCTGCGGTTTGCGGCCGCCGTTTGGACGCGGAAGGTCCAGGACGCGAACATGGAGGTGAAAGGCGCCGTTCGGGAGATCGAGGTGCTTCCCGGAAAGCGGGCCGAATGGTTCTTCGTTCCCGTTCAAACGGGTCTATTCGATCTGCGGTGCGCGGTCACGGGCCACACCGAAGCGGGGATGACCGGGCGCCTCACGATTCGTTGAGTCCGGCCGCTCCCGCTTCGTCCCGGCGTTCGGGGGCGAATCTCCCGAGGGAAAAAACATGCGGTTCGATGTCGTCGGCATCGGTCTGGTCTCGGTCGATTATCTTTGCTCCCTTCCCCGATTTCCCGAGCGCAACACCAAAACCGGCATGACCGCGTTCGACCGGCAGGGCGGCGGCCAGGCGGCGACGGCGATGGTCGCGTGCGCCCGCTTGGGGCTGCGGGCCGCCTTTGTGGGCGCGGTGGGGGACGACGCGGCCGGGGACTTCTCTCTGGAGGCCCTGAGGGCGGAGGGGGTGAACGTGGACGGCGTCGTCGTCAAACCGGGCAGGCGCAGCCAGTGCGCCGTGGTGCTGATCGATTCATCCTCGGGGGAAAGGACGATTGTCTGGGATCGGGACGTCCGTTTGGAGGAGGGCGATCTCAGGAAAGAGATGGTCCTGAACGGCCGCTGCCTTCTGGTGGACGGCCACAACCTGCCCGCGGAGATCCGGGCGGCGCGATGGGCCCGGGCGGCGGGGATTCCGGTCGTCTTCGACGCGGAGCGTGTGAGGGAGGGGACGAAAGCGCTGCTCGGGTCATGCTCCATCGTCATCGGCAGCCAGGATTTTCCCGCCCTGGTGACCGGCAAGTCCGATCAGCGCGAGTCCCTCGAAGCGCTCCGCGAGGTGTGTCCGGCCGTTGTCGGGATGACGCTGGGCGCGGGCGGGGCCGTCGCCTACGACGGCGAGAATTTTTACGAGAGTCCGGGGTTCGACGTGCGTGCGGTGGACACGACGGGCGCGGGGGACGTCTTCCACGCGGGGCTGTGCTACGGAGTGCTTCGGGACTGGCCCGTTCAGAAAACGCTGGATTTCTCCAACGCCCTCGCGGCCCTGTGCTGCCGGTCCGTCGGCGGCCGGACGGGGATCCCCCGGCTTCAGGAAGTGGAAGAATTGTTAATGACGCACGGCCGGGCCTGAGGGGCGATCCGCCGGGAGCGCTGAGAACCCACGATATGGGACTGCTCTGTCTTCACCGAATACGGCCGCGCCGAATTTTGGATGGACAGGTGTGAAGTCTGTGACTCGCCATTCGGACCCGATGACTTCACGGCGGAACCGTAAGGTCGGACCGGAATACCTGACCTCATCAGCCCTTCCGCGATGAGCTATCCTTCCAACATGATTACTGGAGCGCTCCATGCAAACACCCGTTACTTTCGATTCTGGCGGCCTGAAGCTCTCGGGCATCGTTCACACCCCGGAAGGCTTGAAGCCCGGTGAAAAACGTCCGGCCATGCTGGTCCTGCACGGATTCGGCACGAGCAAAACAGGCGGCAGCTCTCAGACGACGTGTGAGATGTTCGCCCGGTGGGGGTATATCGCGCTACGTTTCGATTACAGGGGATGCGGGGAAAGCGCGGGCGAGCGCGGCCGCGTGATTTGCCTGGAAGAGGTGGAAGACACCCGCAACGCGCTCACCTGGATCTCGACCCGCGGCGACGTGGACCCGAATCGCGTCGGCGTGATCGGACAAAGCTTCGGGGCGGCCGTGGCCGTTTATGCCGGCGGCACGGATGAACGGATCGCCGCCGTCATCTCGTCGTGCGGCTGGGGCAACGGCGAGCGAAAGTTCCGCCTTCAGCATCCGACGGATGAGGCGTGGGAGAAATTCACATCGATGCTGGAAGCGGGAAAACGCCACAAGGAAGAAACGGGCGAGTCCCTTTGGGTGTCCCGCTGGGACATCGTCCCCATTCCCGAACATCTGAGAAAACACCTGGTATCGGACGCGATTTCCGAGTTCCCCGTGGAAACGGCCCGGAGCATGTTCGATTTCAACGCCGAAGACGTTGTGGGGAACATCGCGCCGAGGCCCCTGATGCTTCTCCATGCCGCCGAGGATTCGGTCACGCCGACCGAGCAGTCATTGCGAATGTTCGATCGCGCCGGTCAACCCACGGACTTGATCCTGCTGTCCGATGTCGATCACTGGCCGCTCGCGGGCGAAAAACCCCGCGCCGAAGCCATGATGAAGGATTGGTTGGATGTGTATCTGCCGGTAGGAGGGTAGCCGTCCATCCCTCGGGATTTCGAGGGGGCTCCTCAGGCCTCTTTCTTGCGGACAATCACCTCCAACACGCGCTTGGCCGTGGCGTCGGTGACTCGGAATTCCATGCCGCCGCGCTCGAAGGTCTCGCCTTCCCGGGGGATGCGCTCCAGGGTCTCGGTGACGAAGCCGCCCAGGGTCTCCGCGCGGCCCTTCGGGAGGCCGAGTCCCAGGGTCTCGTTGATGGCGTCCACTTCCATCCGGGCGTCGATCCGGTGCGAGCCGTCGGTCAGCCGCTCATAGAGGGTGGGCGCCTCCTGGTGCTCGTCGTAAATCTCTCCGACGATCTCCTCGATCAGATCCTCCACCGTGACAATGCCCACGCTGCCGCCGTATTCGTCCACGACCACGGCCAGGTTCTCGTCCGTGTCCCGAAGCTTGCGCAGAAGGTCGTCGGCCCGCATGGATTCCGGAACGTAGGGAACGTCGCGGACATATTCCTTGATCCCCGTTTCGTCCGACGGCGCGGTGAGCATTTCAAACGCGGTGACGATGCCGATGATGTTGTGGGTTTCGTCCCGGTGGATGGGGAGGCGGGAGTAGGCCTTCTCCCCCATGGCCCGGGCCACTTCGCCGACCGTCGCCGTCTCGGGCAAGTCGGTCACCTCCACCAGCGGCACCATGACCTCCCGGACCGTCGTGTCGCCGAATCCGAAGATCCGGTGGATCATCCTCCGCTCCTCCAGCTGGACGTCCCCGCCCTCGGTCGAGTCCTGAAGCATGAGGGCCAGCTCCTCCCGCGTGACGGAGACGGAATGCCCCTGCGCCTCCTCTTTGAGGAAGGCGCGCGTGATCCGCGTCACCACGCCGACGACCGGAGCGAGAATCTTGGAAGCGGCCCAGACGACGCAGGCGGCCTTGGGGGCGAGCTGGTCCGCCTTCTCCCGGAACAGGCTCTTGGGGACGATCTCTCCCACGATCAGCAGGATGGGGGTCATCACGGCGAGCGTCAGGAGCTCGCCGTACCGGGGGCCGGCCAGGGTGAGGATCAGCCAGGTGGAGAGGGTCACGTTGGTCACGAAGGCGATGTTGTGGCAGGTCAGCGTGGTGGCGACCAGCCGCTCGGGGGTGTCCAGGAGCTTCAGGGCCAGATCCGGGCCGCGCTCGCCGTCGTCGGCGCGGGTTTTCAGACGGCCGCGGTCGGCGGCCACCATGGCTATCTCCGCGCCCGAGCAAAAGAATTCCACGGCCAGGCAGACAATAATGATGACCAGCGCCCACTCCAGACTCACGCGGGGCTCTCCCAGCTTTCGGGGATGTCTATCCGGACTTTCAGGATCCGCCTGCCGCGCATCTCGGTCACGGTGAACAGGAGCCCGTTCCGGCCGACCTGCTCATTCGCCTCCGGCATCCGGCCGAAGAGGTCCATGACGAGTCCCCCGAGGGTGTCGGCCGGGCTGTCCGGGAGCGCAAAGCTCAGCTTCTCCTGGACATCCCGCATGGTCATCCGCCCGGACACGAGATAGCTCCCGGCTTTGAGGGTCTGGAACGCCTTCCTCCCGTTGTCTCCGGGGGGGTCCGAGATGGCCTCGAACAGCTCCTCCAGCACGTCTTCCAGCGTCACCAGCCCGTCCAGGTCCCCGAATTCATCCACCACCAACGCGATGTGCGTCTTCATCCGCTTGAAGTCGTGAAACAGGTCGCTCACCTTCTTGCTGGGGGGGATGAAGAAAGGCTCGCGCAGGGGCAGGGGCCATCCGGCTTTGGGGGTCATCGAGCCGCGAACGAGCGGCAGCAGGTCCTTGGTGTGGAGAATGCCGGCCACGTTGCCGGAGTGGCTTCGGTACACGGGGATTCGGGAGTGGGGGGTCTTCCGGATGGCCTCGAGGATCCGGGGGATCTCCATCTGGTAGGAGAGGAGGAAGATGTCCGGCCGGGGGACCATGATCTCCGAGACCAGGGTGTCGGAGAACTCGAAAACGTTGTGAATCAGTTTGCGCTCCTGCTCCTCCAGCTCCCCGACCTCGCGCCCCATGTCCACCCAGGTGCGGAACTCGTCCTCGGACAGGATGTTGTCGGCCGTTTGGCGGCCTCCGCCGAGGATGCGGATGATCCACTCGGACGCGTTCCGGAAAACCCAACGCAGCGGCGTTGCCGCGACGGCGAAGACCGCAAGGGGGCGCCCCACCCACCGGGAGACCTGCTCGGGGCGCCGCAGGGCGAAGGACTTGGGGGTGATCTCGCCGAAGATCATGAGAATGGGCGTCATGATCAAAATGGCCAGCCATTTGTATCCGTCCCCGGCCAGGGTGATGACCAGCGCGGCGACGATCGCCGCCGCGGCCAGGTTGACGGTTTCATTTCCGATCAGGATGGTGATGATGAGGCGCCGGGGCCGCGCCAGGAGGTCTGAGATGACCTGGGCGACGGACAGTCCCTGGGATTTCAGGTGGTCGATGCGGGACCGCCGCAAGCTGAACAGGGCGACCTCCGAAGCGGAAAAGAAGGCCGACAGGCACATCAGGATGATAAAAACGATGATTCGGGGAAGTAAGGAGGATTCCATTTAGGCGCGGCGGGAGGAAAAGGGGAGGAGGATCGGGGCGGGCGCGAGGCCGCGCCGCCGGAGGCGGCCGTGCCGCCGCTTATCGCGGGCGGCGACCGACAGAAATTCGCGGGCGGGAGGTTCGTCCGGGTCCGTGTTCATGGTTGGTGGGTCCGGCGGGTCGATCCAGGCGCGCGACCTCCGGCCGGACCGGCCGGCTCCTTCCTTAGAGCGCAAGGCCCTTGAGGTATGTCCGAAAGGTTTCCGACAGGTCGGGCCGCTTCAGCGCGAGCTCGACCGTCGCTTCCAAAAATCCCAAGACGTTTCCGGCGTCGTAACGCTTCCCCTCGAACGCCAGACCGAAGACGGGCTCTTCCCGACACAAGACCCGAAGACCGTCCGTGAGCTGGATCTCGCCGCGGTGGTCCGGTTGCGTCTTGCTCAGGATATCAAAGATCGCCGGGGTGAGCACGTACCGCCCGATCACTGCGAGGTCCGAAGGGGCGTCTTCAGGGGCCGGCTTTTCCACTAAGTCCCGAATTCGCCAGACGCGCTCTTCGACAGTTTCCCCCGCAATGACCCCGTAAGCGCTGATCGCCTCGCGCCGTATGGTCTTCAGCGCAACCACGGACCCACCATGGTTGTCGAACACTTCGATGGCCTGGGCCGTAACTGGTTTTTCTGCGTCGATGATGTCGTCGCTCAGGATGACGACGAACGGCTCATCCCCCACCAGGTCCCGGGCGCACAGGATTGCGTGTCCCAGGCCCAGGGCCTCCTTCTGCCGGATGTAAACGCATTTGACCATGTTGGAGATGGCCTGGATCTCTTCGAGGAGCTCGGTCTGGCCCTTATCCGCCAGCGCCTTTTCCAGCTCGACCGAGACGTCGAAGTGATCCTCGATGGCGCGCTTGCCCCGGCCGGTCACGAAGATGACCTCATCGATGCCGGAGGCCTTGGCCTCTTCCACGCCGTACTGGATGAGCGGCTTGTCCAGCAGGGGGAGCATTTCTTTGGGGGACGCCTTTGTGGCGGGAAGAAACCGGGTCCCGAGCCCGGCGACGGGAAAAACGGCCTTCTTGACTCTCAATCAACTCTCCTGTCCGGCGGTGGAAGGCGCCGCCCCCGATTCGCCGGCCGTGTCGCGGCCCGATGTATCAATCCGGCCGGGCTCGCGTTCCCCCCCCCCCCTCCCTCCCCCGGGATTCGGCCGTTTCAATAACTATCGCCCGGACCGCTATGCGTCAAGCTGCCGCGCCGAGACCCGCCGGCGAAACTCCGCCTCGTCCACCACCTCGACGCCCAGGCCCTCAGCCTTTTTCAGCTTGCTCCCCGCGGACGCTCCGGCCACGACGAGGTCCGTCTTCTTGCTGACCGACGCGGCCACGCGCGCGCCTCCGGACCGGGCCAGACGTTTCGCCTCGTCCCGGGCCATGTCCATCGCCCCGGTGAAGACGATGGTCTTCCCCGCCAGCGGGCCCTCGTCCCGGACGGCCTTCTCCCGCTTCGGCGGCGGGGCCGGCCGGACCCCCGCCTCGCGCAGCCGCCGGATGATCTCGCGGTTTTCCGGACGGCCGAAGAAGTCCACGACGCTTCGCGCCACAGTTTCCCCCACCTCGTGCAGATCGACCAGGTCTTCGGAATCGGCCGCTATCAGGGCGTCCAGGTCTCCGTATTCCTCGGCCAGGACCGCCGCGACGTGCTCGCCCACGTGGCGGACGCCCAGGCCGAAGAGGAACCGCGCGAGGGTGGTCTTCTTGCTCGCTTCCAGCGCCGCGACGAGATTCGACGCGGATTTCTCGGCCATGCGCTCCAGACCGGCCAGGGCCTCCGCGTCCAGCTTGTAGAGGTCGGCGACGTCTTGGACGAAACCCCGGTCCACCAGCTGCGCCACGAGTTTCTTCCCCAGGCCGTCGATGTCCAGCGCCTTCTTCGAGACGAAGTGGCGGATGGACTCTTTCCATTGGGCGGGGCAGGAAAGTCCGTTCGTGCACCGGTGGGCCGATTCCCCCTCGACCCGCTCGACGGGGGCGCCGCACTCCGGGCACTTGTCGGGCATCCGGAATCGCCGGGCGCCCTCCTTTCGCTTCTCCGGGACGACCTTGACCACTTCGGGGATCACGTCTCCCGCGCGGTGAACCCAGACCGTGTCGCCGGCGCGGACGTCCTTGCGCTCCGCTTCGTCCTGGTTGTGCAGCGTCGCCCGGCTGACCTCGACGCCGCCGACGCGGACCGGCCGGAGGTGGGCGACGGGCGTGAGCGACCCGGTCCGCCCGACCTGGACGTCGATTTTCTCCACGATCGTCATCGCCTGTTGCGGCTTGAACTTGTACGCAACGGCCCATCTCGGCGTGCGGCTTTTCTCCCCCAGGGCGTCTTGAAGCGAAAAGTCGTTGACCTTGATGACGATGCCGTCCATCTCGTAATCCAGATCCTCGCGGACGGCTTCCAGGTCCCGGTAAAAGTCCAGGACCTCCGCGATCCCCCGGCAACGCCTGGTCCGGTCGCTTGTGCGAAGGCCGAGACCGTTTAGCCACCGGAGGGTTTCCCATTGGGTGGAGGGGGCCGGTTTCGCGGGATGCGCCTCCACCCGGCCGACGCTGTAGCAGCAGATCGTGAGCGGCCGCCGGGCTGTGAGGGAGGAGTCGAGCTGGCGCAGGGAGCCGGCGGCGAAATTCCGCGGATTGGCGTAGGCCGGATCGCCCGCCTCTTCCCGCTCTCGGTTGAGGCGCCCGAAGGCCTTCAGGGCAAGGTAGACCTCCCCGCGGACTTCCACGAGCGGGGGAGGGGAATCTCCCCGTAGGCGCAACGGGATGGCCTCGATGGTTTTCAGGTTCCGCGTAACGTCCTCTCCGGTGACGCCGTCGCCGCGGGTCGAGCCGGTTTCCAAACGGCCATCAAGATAAATGAGCTCGACGGCCACCCCGTCCAGCTTGGGCTCGGCGACGTATTCGATCTCCTCGGGGGGATCGATCCCCGCGGTCTCCAGGAAGCGTTTCACGCGGAGGTCGAACTCCCGCATCTCTTCGTCTCCGAAGGCGTTGTCCAGACTCAGCATGGGCAGGCTGTGGCGGACGGTCCCGAAGGCTTCCAGGGGAGGCGCGCCGACGCGCTCCGTGGGCGAGTCCGGCGACCTCAGCTCCGGATGCCGCTCTTCCAGGTCCAGAAGCTCCCGCATGAGGGCGTCGTACTCGGCGTCGGAGATCTCCGGGGCGTCAAGGACGTGGTACCGGTGGTTGTGAAGTTCGATGGCTTCGGCCAGCTCGGCCATCCGCACGCGCGGGTCACGCGGATCAGGGCTCACGGTCAGGCCCCGAATTTGGCTAGGCGTCCCGCGTGCGCCAGGGCGATGGACATCAGGCGCCGCATCGGCAAACGGCCCAGGCCGCCCGAGGCGCACGCCGTCTCGCCGAATACGCGCCGGTCATCCGGCCGGCAGGCCGGGGAGGAGAGAAAGACGGGGACGGGGTGCCAGCTATGGGCCTTCAGGGACACCGGCGTGGAGTGGTCCCCCGTGACGACCAGGACGTTGGAGCGGTCCCCGGATTCGGCGCCGAACAGGAGGTCGGCGAGCCGGGGGACCGCCGCGTCCACCCGCTCGATGGCGTCCCGCTTCCCGTCGAAGTCGCCGTTTTCCCCGCAGCGGTCCGTGTCTTTGACGTGGATGTAAAAAAAGTCGAAGGCGTCCCAGTTCTCCGCCGCGATCTCGACCTGCCGGATCGGATCGGAGGACCCCTCGTGGACTTCCATCCCCACCAGGTGCGCCAGGCCCCGGTACATGGGGTAGCCCGCGATGGCCAGGGGGCGGACGCGGTAGCGCTCGGGCATGGACGGCAGGCGGGTCAGGGTGTCGAAGCCCCGCAGGAGGACGGCATTCGCCCGCGGCTCACCGGAGAGGACCGCTCCCGCGTGGTTCAGGAAGGCGACGACCGCCCGCGCCGTTCGCTCCGCCTCGGCCGTTCCGGCCCGCGGGGTCAGGGGCGGGACGCCGACAGCCTGCGGGTCGGTGTCGGAGACGTCGGCCGTGAGGCCCGGCCCCCGAAATACGACGAGGGCCCGGTGCTCTTTCTCCGGACGGACGAAGCAATCCACGCCGTCCAATCTCACGCTTTCCCCTCCGCCGTTCAGGAGATTCACGAGGCGGCGGTTGGTCTCATCGTCGATGCGGCCCGCGCGCCGGTCGGTGACGTTTCCTTCGGCGTCCACGGAGGCGAAGTTCATCCGGACGGCGACGTCGCCGGGCCGGATCGGAAAATTCAGCCCGAGGGCGGAGAGGATGCCCCTGCCGACCGGGACCGCGACAGGGTCGTAACCGAACAAGCTCAGGTGTGCGGGTCCGCTGCCGGGGGTGACGCCCGGCAGCACCGGGTCCAGCAGGCCGCACACGCCGCGCCCGCACAGGGCGTCCAGGTTGGGGGAGCGGGCGGCCTCAAGGGGAGATGTCCCCTCCGGACCCGTCGGGAGGTCTCCCAGCCCGTCCAGAATCAGGAACATGATCTTGGAATCGGATTCCCGCGCCAGGGCGTCGGGTATTTGGAATTCGGCCACGGGAAAATCCTCTCAGCGCAGCAGCCTGTCGAGGGCGTCCCGGATGAATTTCTCCGGGTTTCGCCCGAGGCTTTTTTTCAGGAATCGGGGGTTGAGGGTGACCCGGGGCGCGAGCAAAGGGCCTCGGACGTGGAATGGGATCTCTAAATTCTCGGCGGCCCCCAGCAGCGCCCCGAAAAGACCCTTGGAGAGGGTCCGGGTGGCCTTCTTGTCGAACGTTGCCGTGATGTCCAACCGGCTTCGCAAGTCAAAGCCGACCTCGCCCTTCGCGGTCATGGAAAGTCCGGGCGAGTCGAGTTTCAGCGAGGGGAAGCGCACCTTGCCCTTGCGGATCTCGAACGGCCCTTCCAGCCGCTGAAACCGCTTTTTCCCATCCTTCAGGCCGAAGATTCCGGGCATGTGCATCAGGCGTTCCACATTCGCCAGAAACGCCATGTTGCGCACCTCTCCATCCTGGATGGAGATTTTCCCCCGGGCGGAAAGCGAACGCGTCAGCGCCTCCGCCCCTGTCCCCGCGCCTTCGAAGTCGGTGTTGAGATCGGCGCGGCCCGTGACCCAGGGAGGCCCGGGCGCGTGCTCGGCGATGGCCTCCTCGATCCGGACGGCCCTCAGGGCCAGTCGGCCCCGGAAGGCCGCGGGCTCACGATCCAGGGCGTACTCCCCGGAGGCGTTCATTGTCCCGCCGTAAAGCCGCGCCTTCAAGGGGTCGGCGATCACCTTTCCGTCCTGGAGGCGGAGGGCGGCGAACAGTTTCTCGAACCGCACGCCTTGCGCTTCGCCTTTCTCGATTCGGAGGGTCCCTTCCGCCCGGACGCCCTTCAGGGAGTCCGCCAACGTCGGCTTGCGCCGGGGGGCTTTCCGCGTTTGCGCTACGGTCAACCGGGTCGGCCGGCGGGGCGAGAAAGAGGCTTTTTGGATGAGGGGCGGGTCCGCGGCGGCGGCCTTGTCGGGAGGCCGTTTCTTGGGCAGGAAATCTTCGAGAAGAAATGAAGGCGCCCGCAGGTCGAAGCGGATTCGCGGCGCGCTGAAGTCGACGAGCGTGGCCTCCAGCTCCAGGCGGCTTTTTCCGATCCTCGCCTTCGACCGGCTGATTTGAGCGGACCGGGGGGTGAGCAGCAGAAAGGCCTCCAGGTCCCGGATCCGGATGGGGCCGCCCGGAAGCGTCGCCGCGCCGTCCTCGACAGTCACCTGGAGCTGGGCGTTTTTCTTCAGGATTTCCGCCGGGGCGCCGTTGGCGATCAACCCGATTCGGACTTTCCCCGCGAGTCCCAGCGGCCTCAATCGGGGGAACAAGGTGTCCAGGCCTTCCAGGTCGAAGGGATCGAAATCGCCCCGCAGACTCATGAGACCTCCGGATTGCCGCATCTCTCCACGGAAACGGAGTTGCCGCAAGTCAAAGGCGATGGGCTTGATCTCGACCCGGTTGGGGGCCGAGACCCATTTCCCCGCGAGCTTCAGGGGGATTCCCGCGCCTTTTTGAAAGAGGTCGCCGTAGCGCGCCCGGACCTCCCCGGCGTCGAGCGTCAGGTCCACAGAGGCGTCCCGGCCCTTGCTTTTGATCTTTACGTTGAAACCGAGGAGGCCGGCAATTTCCAAGGGGTCGGCCTTCTCTTGGAGGATGGCCTTCAGAATCGGCCCCAGGTCCGCGCCTCGCAAGCGGGTGCCTTGGATTTCCGCCTCGAACCGCCGGTTCTTGGAATCCGTGGTCCCCCGGGCCGTCCAATGAAAGAGGAGGCCTCCGACCGAGACCTCTCCATCGGCTTTGAAGGCGGGGGAGGTCCGGGAATCGGGCATCGAAATTTCGAGGTCTGATTTGAGCCGGAGCTCGAGTTGCGGGTCTCCTTTCAGGGGAAGGGAGAAGATTCGGCCCGCGAGTCCCGTTATGGAGATATCCGCCTTGACGGTCGCTTGGCGGAGGTTTCCACGGAATGCCAGGTCCCCGGAAATTTCTCCTTGGCTGATGTGGAGGGGGCCGCCCCGGAGAGTGCGGTCGATCCAGGGCCGAAGGGCGCGGATCCACCCCGGGCGCAGGGTCATGCGGACATCGGCCGGGGTGGCGGGGATGTCCCCCCAATTCACCGGACCGATGACGGCATTGATTTGAAGACCGGGCCTTTCGGCTTTGAGGCGGATGGTGATCGGTGAATCCGCGGCGGTTCGCGTGATGGCGACCTGAATCCCGTCCAGGATGACGGGCGCGCCGGCCTTGGCGTCCTCGATCCAGAACCCGGCGTTTTCGATGTTCAAGTCCCCGATGAGAAGACCCGCTAACAAGGAGGAGGGCTCGGCGGGGAGCTCGGGAGGAGGCGGCTCGGCGGGAGAAGGCGGGCCAGCCGGAACCCGGCGCGCGGAGGGAGCGGGCGCCGACCGGGGGCCGAAGAGGTTATTGAATCCGGCCCAGTTGCGGCGGAACACCACCATGGGCCGGTCCAGGCCGAGCCTCTGAACTTCCACCCGCCCCCGGAGCAGAGGGAGGATGCGCACGATCACCCGAAGAGATTCGGCGGTGAGGGCGGCCTTCCCTCCGAATTCGGGGGGGTCGAGGATACGCAATCCCAGGATGTCGAGGCTCAGCCGGGGAAGCGTCCGGAACCGAAGCGACGACACCTCAACGGGTCTGCCCAGCCGCCGGCTTAACTCCCGGATGAGGCGTGTGCGGAATCCGTCCAGATTGACAAGGTAGGGGACCGCGAGAAGGAGGGCGAGACAAAGAAGAACAAGGACTCCCAGAGCCTTGAAAACCCTTCCCGCCGCCGAGCGCTTTTTCTTGGCTCTCCACATGTCGAATTAAAAAAACGACGGGCCCATCAGGGTGTTTCGGAACCTTTCGAGCGTCATGCCGCGGCGGTCGGAGACTTGGATCCGTAAGGGACTTTGACCGGAAAAGGACCGCGTGGGGCGCCTATGCTCACAGGTTCAACAGTCTGGACCGAGCCGTTTTCGCCTCATCCGAATCGGGGTATTCACCGACAAGCTGGTTCAACAACTGCTTGGCCGACGCTTTGTCGCCCAAGGCGAGGAACGCGAATCCCTGCTTCAAAAGCGCGCCCGGCACCTTGTCGCCCTTCGCGTAGTTAATGACCACCTTGTCGTACTCGAGAATGGCCTTGTCGTACCGCTTCTCCAGGTAATAGGTTTCCCCAATCCAGTATTGGGCGTCGTCGGCGAGCCTTGAGGTGGGAAAACGGCGGAGCAGTTCTTGGAATTTGCGGCGCGCATCTTTCAGCTGCCCCCCCTTCAGAAGCGTCAGCGCGGACGTCTGAGCCCGGGCATCGTCGGCGATCACAGGCGGCGGCGCCACCGGAGGGGGCGTCGGGACAGCGGCCGTTGTAGGGGGAATCGGACTGGCCGAGCGAGAAGGAGAAGGCGGCGGAGCGGCCGGCGCGGGCGGCCGTGCGGCCGCGACCGTCCCCGGAGGCGGGCGGCTGACGCCGAAGGTCCGTTTCAAAAAGGCCAGATCCTTCTCCAGGATCACCAAACGGGATGCCATCGTTTTTTGCTGATCGAGCAGTTCCTGTTCCCGCTTTCGCGACCGAAACCGGCGTTCTTCCACCGAGCCTGTGGCCTTGGTGGCCGCTCGCCGGGTCGATTCCAGGCGGGTTTCATAGTCCGCCTGGGTCCGGCGTATTTTTTCGATCTCCTTATTCAGGATCTCGAGACGGGCCGCAACCGGCTTCACCGCGGCTTGAAGGGCCTGGGTTTTCTTGCTCCCTTCATCCCGGACCTGCCGGACTTCCCGCTTCAACCTGCGGATATCCGACCGGAGCAACTCGACTTCTTCGTTGGTGGTGCAACCCGTCAGGAGGATCAACAAACCCGCCAGGATGACACCGGCCCGCCACGCCATTTCGTCAAATATCCCCGTGATCCCGGCCCGGCCCGGAAGGGTCTCGACCCATTACTGCCCGATGACGACGAATTTCGCCCGGCGGTTTTTGGCCCAAGCCGCTTCATTGGCGGCGCGCGCCATGGGCCGCTCTTCGCCGAAGCTGATGGTGGAGATCCGATTCGTCGCGATCCCCAATGCGACCAGATAGGCCTTTACGCTGTTGGCGCGCCGGTCTCCCAGTGCGAGGTTGTATTGGATGGAGCCCCGATCATCGCAATGTCCCTCGATCTGAATCCGGACATTCCCGAACCTCCTCAGGAAGTTCGCCTTTCGCGCGAGGACCGATTTGGATCCGCCTTTGATCTCCGAGCGGTCGAAGTCGAAGTGAACGAGCTCGCTCTCAAAGGCCCGCATGGCCCCCTGGAACTCGCGGGCCCGCTTGGCGTTTGCGTCCTCTACATCGACCTTGGGGGCGGCCGGCGGCGCCGGGGGTGGTTTCGGAACCTCCGCCCGGGTGACGGGGGCCTCCTTGGGCTTCGCGGGCTCAGCCGGCTTCACCGGTGGCGCTTTCTTGGGGCAGCCCACCAACACAATGGCTAATCCTACAACCAGCAGGAACGGGATGCGTTCACGGACCCCTTTAAACCACATGCATTTATCTCCTATTTCAGAATCTCTCTGGCCAAGTCGCGGGTGGACACGGAAAATCCACCACGATAGCCTGCTAAGGATATCATGTGTACGTAGGTGTTGCGCAATTCATTTTCACTATTTTTTCCTGCGGGGAGACCAGGCCGGAGACTCGCCCCCTCCCAGCCGCCGCAGGGATCCGGAAGCCACATTCATCCGGTAGACCGATTTTCTTCCTCTCTCCAACGTAAAGGCCAGGAACCGGCCGTCGGGCGACCACGCCGGATCGGACTGCCCCCCCTTCACCGAGGTGAGCCGCCGCGCTCCCGTGCCGTCGGGACGGATGACGAACAGCTTGAACTCGCCCTTGTTCATCCCGTTGAAAGCGATGAGGTCCCCTTTGGGCGACCAAGCGGGCGAGGAGTTGTATCGGCCTTCGAAGGTGATCCGCCGGATGTTCTTTCCCGTGACGTCCATCAGGTAGACCTGCGGAGACCCGGAGCGGTTGGACGTGAAGGCGAGGGTCTTGCCGCCGGGCGACCAGGACGGGTCCACGTCGATGGCGAAATGGGTCGTGAGCCGCCGAATCAGGCGGCCGTCGGACTGAAAAAGAAAGAGGTCCGTGTTTCCCCGGCGGCCCAGCGCGACGGCGATCATCGAGCCGTCCGGCGACCAGACCGCTCCGGTGGCCAAATCGGCTTTCAGGGCCAGCCGCCGTGTTCCGCCCCGGATGAGGTCGGTCACAAAAACGCCGGGACGGCGCTCGCGGTACGAGGTGTAGGCCAGCCGGTTCCCGTCCGGCGACCACCTGGGGGTCAGGTTGATCGTCCCGTTCCGGGTGATCTGCCGGGGGGAGAATCCGTCATAATCCATGAGGAAGATTTCTTTGCTTCCCCGGCGGGAGGACACGAAGGCGATCCGCGTATCGAAAATCCCGGGCTCGCCGGTGAAGAACCGGACGACCTCGTTGGAGAAACTGTGGGCGATGCGCCGGAAATCCGATGCTTTGCCCTGATAACGCTTCCCCGCCACCATCGTGCTTCGGACCACCTCGAACAGCCGGGCCTCCACCTCGATGCGGTCCCCTTTCAGTCGGAACCTGCCTTTGATCAAGGCCTCGGCGCCGATCGTGGCCCAACTCCGAAAATCGATCTGATCCGGCAACATGCTGTTGCTGAGGGGGTCCTCGAGAAACGAGACGGAGTCCAGGAGACGGAACAGCCCCGTCGCCTTCAGGTCCTCGGTGATGACCCGTGTGAGCTTCAGGCCCAGCGGTGTTTCGGAGGGGACCGGACCCAAATCGCGGAAGGCGTCCACCGCCAGAGGCAATTGCCGCCCGCCTCCGGGGCCGATGATGATGTAGTCCTTCGGTTGGGGTTGGGCCGATGCGGCCGTGGCCCCAACCAGCCCGCCCGTGGGTCCGCTCCCCAGAAGGGCGGCCAGGAGAAAAAGCCGAAGGGTGATATTCCCGCAAACGCGCGTTTTCAGCGTGTGAATCCTCGATGGAATTTTGGGTCGAACCGGAAGCCCTGAACCAGCGGGCTTTCGGGGATTCCCGGCGGCAGCGGGGGAAGTCCGCCCGCGGTGTCCACCTTGGCGACGGCGCGCAGGACGGATTCGTCAAAGAGGCGATTTCCGGATGGGCTCTTGATATCTGTTTTCACAATTCGGCCGCCGCGGTCAATATGAATGATGAGATCGACCTTGAGACCCTCGGTGGGAATGGACCGCGGCAGGACCCACGCGGCGTAGAAGATCCGGGCCAACTCGTTCTTATAGGAATCCCGCCCTCCGGGTCCGCTGTATCCGCCCCCGCCCGGTTTGCCCGGGCCGCCCCCGCGCCGTCTCGTTTCGGCCCCGCCCCTGCGTCCGGCGGGCCGGCTCGCCCGGGCCAGAAGCCGCTTGCGTATCCGATCCAGCGCGTCCAACTCCTTTCCCGCGAGCTTTCCGGCGGCGGGTTTCCTCCGGGTCTTGGCGGAGACCGCCGGCGTTTTTGTCCGGCGTTTCTTTTTTACCTTTTTGGGCGGTGCGTCCCCGCGCGGCGCGGCCGCCCGTTTCTTCTTCGGCGGCTGCTTGCGCGGGGCCTTCTTCGGGACCCGGACCACCGCTTTGGGCGGCTTTGCCGTCTTGGGTTTCGGCCGCTTTGCTCTGGGCTCCAGCTTGAGGGACAAGGCCCGGGTGATTTCGGGTTTGGGTTTTTCAACCTTCGGCCGGGGACTTTCGGCGGGCGCTTTCACCTTGGTCTTGGGAGCGGATTTCCCGCTGGGTCGATCTGTGTTCGGAGGGACGGAGGGGTCGCCGCCCCCCCCGGGAGGGAGTCCGACCTCTCCCGGGCTCACCAGGCCCACGCTCATGGAAGGGGCGTAGAGCAGCCGGGGGGGGGGCGAGCCCGACGCCAGAATCACCACCCCGCCGATGACCAGGGCGTGGACCGCGACGGACGCCAGGACCATCGGGCCCCAGCGGGTTTTCGGTTCCGGGTCGTCGCGCCTCATGGTTGTTTCACTGTCGCGGCCTCCGTCACCATCCCGACCCGGTGGATGCCGCTGGCCCGGATGGCGGCCATCGTCCCCACGACGAATCCGTAGGGGACATCCCGATCGGCCCGGAGGAAAATTTCCTTGTTCGGTTTTTCGCGGTAAATCGCCATGAGTTTTTCCCGCAGCTGCGGGACGGTCAAGAGGGCCCGGTTGAGGAAAACCCGGCGGTCCTTGGTGATGGACACAATGAGTTGGCCGCTCTGGAGCGGGAGCTCGCGGGCGGCCACCGCCGGCAGGTCCACGTCGACGCCCTGCTGAAGCATCGGGGCTGTGACCATGAAGATGATCAGCAGGACCAGCATGACGTCCACGAGGGGGGTCACGTTGATCTCCGCCAAGGCCCTGCCCTTTTTCGAATTCGCTCCCATGTCCTGACCTTGACTCCCCTTGTTCGGCTCGGGCCCGCCTTATTTTAACTGGGCCGCGTAGAACCGGTCGACCAGGTTCATGAATTCGTCGGAGAAGTTTTCCATCTCGATGGTGAGGGTTTCGACCCGCCGGAGATAGGTGTTATAGGCGATCACGGCCGGGATCGCCGCCGCCAGACCGACGGCCGTGGCGATGAGGGCCTCGCTGATGCCCGGCGCCACGACGGCAAGGCTCGCCGCGCCCGAAAGCCCGATGCTTTGAAAGGCGTTCATGATCCCCCACACCGTTCCGAACAAGCCGATGAAAGGGGTCGAGCTGCCCGTTGTGGCCAGAAAGGTCAGCGCCCGCTCGAGGCGCGTCGTCTCCAGGTTTCTAGCGCGGGACATCGCCCGGCTCACGTTCTGTAATATGGACGATTCCGGCGCCGCCGCAACATCGGCGTCCGCCTCGGCTTTCACGACGACGCCGTGCAATCGGGACAGCTCCCGGTACCCCGCGCGAAAGACCTTGGACACGGGACTGTCGATCCATGCTTCGGATTTATCGTACAGGGCGTCCAGACGCTGATTTTTCCAGAAGGCGTCCAGGAACTCCTCGGTCCGACGCCGGGCGTGGACGAGGGTGCGCTGCTTGGAGAGGATGATGGCCCACGAGGCGACGGAAAACGCGACGAGGATCAGGAGGACCAATTGGACCACGGGCCCGGAATGGGAGATCAGACTCCAGACGCCGCCTTGGGAAAGGTCTGTAACGGTAGGCACTGATTGCTCTCGATTTGAAATTCCCTGCCGCCTGAGAACGTAGCAACGCCGGGCCGAAAAGTCAATGGTCTCGGCCGCGCCGCACATTCGATGAGGGGGCGGTCCGCTGGCTTCCGGGGAGGTGAACCGACAATCCGGAGCGCCCCGCTTGCTGAGCGATCCGTCTCGATGGATAATGAGCCGGTCCATCCCCGCTCCCCGGCCCGTCCCGGAAGCTGAGAATGATCCCGACTCGCCGAAAACCGCCGCTCCGAAAATCCCTTCCCGCCCCCGCTGTGTCCATTCTATGCTTTTTGATTCTCATCGGCATCCTGTCTCCACGCCGGGCGGCGGGGGCGCGGCCGGCTCCGGCCCGGCCCCTTTCCGAGTCCGCCTCGCTCCCCCCCCCCCCCCCCCCCTTCCCCCCCCGGCGGCTGGACCGTCGAAGACTTGCCCGGCGGCCCCAAACGGATTCCCAAGGTCCTGTCCTCGGCCTTGCGGTCGCTGGCGGACGGGGCCTACGAGGAGGCCGCTGGACTGGCCGAGGGTTTTCTTCGGCGGAACCGGGAGGTTTTCCCCGAGCGTTTTTCCGTCTGGAAGGCGCGGGCGCGGATCATCGCGGCCAGGGCCTGGGTGGAGTCCGGCCGGGTGTCGGACGCGCTTCGAGTCCTGGAATCCGGCGGAGGAGACTCCCGGACCCCCCCCTCTCAGGCGGTTCTCGATGCCCACATTCTGTGGATCAAGGCGCGCGCGCTGGAGGGTCTCGGGCGTCACGTCGGCGCCGCGGAGGTCTACGATTCCATCGGCCGCTCGGGGAGTCCGGCGCCTGAGGTCCGGGCGGCGGCGGCCCGGGCGTGGTTTCGCGCGGGGGATTGCGCCCGAGGCGTCGCGGGCGCGCGCGCCCTGAAATCGGGAAACCCCCGGCGCCCCGGGCTGAGGATCCTTGAGGGGCGGTGTCTCGAAGAAGCGGGCAGGCCCGCGGAGGCGCTTCGGCTCTACTTCCGCATCTGGCTTCGGCGCCCCTTGGACGCGGCCGCCGCCGAGGCCGCGAAGGCCATGGACAGGCTGCGGGGACGCGGGCTGGATCTTCCCCGTTTGTCCACTTCGGCTCTTCTGGGCCGGGCCCGGATTCTTCACAGGGGGAGGCGGATCGCCGAGGCGGCGAGGGCCTGGAAGATGCTGTTGGGCAGACGAATCTCCCCCCCCGTCCGGGTGGAGGCGGTGTTTTCCCTGGGGCTGGATCTTTATTTCCTCCGGGAGACCCGGCAGGCGGCCGAGCGCCTCCGCCAGGCGGCGGACCAGGGCGGAAAAGGGGAGAGGGGCCGCCGGGCGAAGGCCCTCTACTATCTGGCGAGGACCCACCTTCGCCTTCGCGACGGGACGGGTTTCCGGAAGGTTGGGAGCGAGCTCATCGCCGAGCATCCGGGAAGCCCGTGGGCTCGCCGGTTCCTCTATCTTCAGGCGAGGGTGGTCGAGGATGATGGCCGGCTGGAAGAGGCCCTTGGCCGCTACCGCCGCCTGGCGAAAAAGCATCCGGGCGCCCGGCAGGGCGACCTCGCGAGGTGGCGCATCGGGTGGATCCACTTTCGCCGGAAACGGCATCGCGAGGCCGAGCGGGTCTTCTCCGCTCTGGGGAGGGCCCGCGCCCGGCGCCCCGTGGGGCAGGCCGCGCTCTACTGGGCGGGCCGCGCCGCGGAAGACCGGGCGGCTCATGCCGAAGCCAAGCGCTACTACCAGGACGCCGGAGCGCGGACCCCGACTTCTTATTACGGGCAGATGGCCTTCGAGCGGCTTGGCCGGAGCGGCCGGCCCTTCAGGGACGCGGGGGCGTCCGCGTCGCGGTTCCTCAAGCGTCCCGCGCTCACACTTCAAGGGAAGCGGATCCTCCGCGAGGCCGACCGGTTGGTCCTGGCGGGGCTTTTCCTGGCGGGGGCCGATGTGTTGAAAGAGGGCGTCCCGATCCACCCCTACTTCCGTTACCAGCGCGCGCGGTTTCTCCATCGCGCCCGGGATTACAACGGGGCCTTCCGGGTCTTGAGCGGTCCGGTCTTTTGGAGGATGAGGATCGGCGGGCGCGCCTCGCCGGCGGAGTTACGGCGGATGATGCATCCCTTCGACCGCAGGGCGTTGGGGCTCCACCAGGCGGCGGCCGGGCCGGGCGGCCGGAAGGCGGCCCCGGCGGACCCCCTGTTGGTCAGCGCGGTCACGCTCGCGGAAAGCCTCTTTGATCCCAACGCCTTGTCCGTTGCCGGCGCGCGTGGGCTGATGCAGCTCATGCCGGCGACCGCCCGGCGAATCGCCGGGCGGCTCGGCCTGCCGCGTCCGTCTCCGGCCGACCTGTTCCGGCCGGATTTGAACATCCGTCTCGGAAGCGAATTCTTGGGCCGCCTCCTGGCCCATTTCAGGGGCGCGCGCGCGCCCGCGGTGGCGGCATACAACGCCGGCCTGAAGGCCGCCGGGAAGTGGTGGCGGAAGCACGGCCACCTGGACGAGGCCTCTTTCATCGCGATGATTCCCTACCGGGAGACGCGGCGGTACACCCGGAGGGTCCTGGGGTATTACCGCCAGTATCGATTGACCTATCCCGACGTATCGAGCGGGTCTCCGCGCGCGGCGGGGAAAGGCGGCTCGCCATGACGCCGCGCTCAGCGCCGGTTTCCGGGCGGACCTCGTCCGGGAAGGCCCTCTTCATCGGTCTCATGTCCGGCACATCGGCGGACGGCGTAGAGGCGTCGCTGATTTCCGTCTCCCGATCGCGCGCGGCCGCCGTCCGGCTGCTCGCGCACAGGTCTTTCCCTTTTTCCAAAGGTCTCCGGGAGCGGATCCTGAGGGCCGCCGAGGCGCCCGTTTCCGCGGGGCGGCCCATTCCGGGTCAGTCCACGGCGGACCTCACGGCGCTTCACTACGATCTCGGAGAGCGGTTCGCGGCGGCGGCCATTGGCGTCGCGGCGGCGGCCGGAATCCGTCCGGCGGACGTGACGGCTGTCGGCTCTCACGGCCAGACGGTCTGCTATCGCCCCCCCCCCCTCCCCCTCCCCCCCGTCCGTTCCGGGCGCATCGGCGCGACCCTCCAGATCGGCGAGGCCGCCGTCATCGCGGAGCGCACGGGCGTCACGGTCGTGGCGGACTTCCGCCCCGGCGATATGGCCGCAGGCGGCCTGGGCGCGCCCCTGACGCCTTACGCCCACGGTCTGCTCTTCGGGCGTCCCGACAGGCCCGTTCTCGTTGTCAACCTGGGGGGGATCGGCAACCTCACGTGGGTTCCGGCCGGATTCGATCCGCAAGCCCCCGCCTCATCCGGCAAGCCTGGGAAAGGCGCGGGTTTGAAAGGCTTCGACACGGGTCCGGCGAACATGCTCATGGACGCCGCCTTCGGGAAGTTCAGCCGGGGGAAGATGGGATTCGACCGGAACGGGGAGACGGCCTCGCGCGGGACCGTCGATGAGAAGCTCCTCGGCCGTCTTCTCGATCATCCCTTCATCCGGCGCGGCCCGCCCAAGGCCACCGGGCGGGAGGATTTCGGGGCGGATGCGCTGGAGGGGGCCGTGAGGGTGTTCCTGGGCCTCCGGAAGAAAAAGGCGATGCGGTTTTCCTCGCCGCTTTTTTGCGACTTCATGGCGACGCTGGCGGCCTTCACGACCCGCTCCATCGGACGGCAGGCCAAGCGGTTCCTGCCCGAAGCGGGCGAGGTCGTCGTCTGCGGCGGCGGGGCCGGGAACCCGGTCTTGATGAAAGGGCTGGCGGCCGAGTTTCCCGAGACTCGGGTGGTCCGCTCGGATGCGCGCGGCATCCCGGCCCATGCCGTCGAGGGCGTCTCGTTCGCGCTTCTGGCGAGGGCGGCGCTGCTGGGCGTCCCCGCCAACGTCCCGGCCATCACCGGGGCGAGCCGGCCGGTCGTCCTCGGGAAGATCCTGCCGGCGGCGGGCGCCGCGGGAGTTGCGCGCTGAGAGGCGCTCCGGGACATTTTTTCCGCTGAAGCCGCGTCCCGCCGGAGGCTTGCGGATATTTCTTCCTTTGACACAAAAGCCAAGGCGAATTTATACTCACCGGCGCTGAATCATTCTCGGACTCCACATGGATTCGCCGCTTCTCTCAGGAAGCGGAAATCGGCTGAAATCCTTACAGGGGGACCTGAGCCGATGGACCTTTTGATCAAAAACGCCCAACTGCGCGGCGAGAAGAAGCTGGTGAGCATCGGGATCAAGGACGGAACGATCCGGCGCGTCGGGCGGATCTCGGCCAAGGCCAAACGCACCATTGACGCCAAAGGGGGTCTCACCACCCCGGCGTTCGTCAACGCCCACACCCATCTCGACAAATGCATGTTGGGCGAGCTCAAGCCCAACGTCTCGGGCACGTTCGACGAGGCCATCCGCAACACCCTGCACTTCCGCACCCGGTACACCGTGAAGGAAATCGCGGAGCGGGCCGGTCCGGTGGTGGAGCTGGCCGTGGAGTACGGCTCGACCTTCCTGCGCCTGTTCGCCGACGTCGGGACGATCGGAGGGGGCAACACGCCCGTCCGGGGACTCCTCGAGATCAAGCGGCGCTACGCCGACGTCATCGACATCGAAGTGGTGGCCTTCCCGCAGGAGGGGATCGTTTGCGACCCGGGCACAGAGAACCTCATGCGCGAGGCGATGGACTTGGGGGCGGACGTGGTGGGCGGCATCCCGTGGTTCGAGTGGACGGACGACGACGCCCGCGCGCACGTGGACATCTGCTTCGAGTTGGCCGAGGAGTACCGAAAGGACCTGGCCTTCCTGCTGGACGACACCGACGATGGCAATGCGCGAACGCTCGAAGCCGTGGCCGTCAAGGCCCTCAAGTCGCGCTTCAGGCGGAACATCACCGTGAGCCACTCCGAGGCCATGGCGTCGTGGAACAACTCCTACGCCGACAAGGTCCTGCGCCTGGCCCGGCAGGCCAAAATCAATTTCTCGTGCAATTCCCACATCAACGTCATGCTCAACGGCCGATTCGACGACCAACCCATCCGCCGGGGCATCATGCGCGTCCGGGAGATGCTGGCCCTGGGCATCAACGTCCTGTCCTCCCAGGATGACGTCCAGGACCTGTACTACCCCTTCGGCCGGATGAACCAGCTCGAAGTGGCCTGGTTCCTGGGCCACGCCATCCAGACCCAGACGGTGAAGGACATCGATTTCCTCTACGACGCCGTTACGGTCAACGCCGCCAAGGCCATGGGCCTGAAGAACTACGGGATCAAGCCGGGCGGCCGGGCGGACATCGTGATCATCGGCCGGCCCAACGTCAAGCAGGCCATCCGCTTCATGGGGCCGGTCCGGCATACCATCCGGAACGGCGTGGTGACGTGGGACAACGGAAAGCTCGTCCGCGGGAAGAGGAAATGATCCATGAGCGGGCTATCCGCCAAAGCAAGACAGGGGGGCTTTTTTGAAAAACCGTCCCCCTGGACCCCTGGTGGGGCAGGCTTCCAGCCCGCCTTCCGGTGGCGGCCAAGATGGCCGCCCTACCGGGCCAAGCCTTACGGCTTGGCCTTGCCTGGGTTGGATGTGGGTTTGGCTGATCCGGTTGTCTTCGGCCTATCGGTGGTCTCTCTCTTTGGCCGGATGCCCGTCCGCCTCCGGAAGGCTCCGGCATTCGGCCAATGGGCCAGTTTTCTTGCGAAGGCGCGGGAAGCGCCCCCCGCCTTCCAACATAGAGTCTCTCAGGTGAAGATCGCCGTCCTGGGCGCCGGGGCCATCGGGTCGTATTACGGCGCGATCCTGGCCCGATCGGGGGAAGAGATACATCTCATCGGCCGGGGCGATCACGTCCGGGCGATGCGGGAAAACGGGCTCCGGGTCGAGAGCGCGTCGGAAGGGGGGGGGGAGGGGATTTCCGGCTTCCCCCCGAATCCGTCCGGGCGACGGAAGACGCCCGCGAGGTCGGGCCGGTCGATTGGGTCCTGTTCGCCGTCAAGGGGCCGGACACGAAAGACGCGGTCGCCTCGCTTCCGCCTTTGCTGGGAAGCGATACGTTCATCCTGACCGTCCAGAACGGCGTGGACAGCGCGGAGCGGCTCTCCGAGGCCCTGGCCGGGGAGGGCGTCCGGGCGGACATCCTGCCCGGGGCGGTTTACATCGAGGCGACGCTGGTCTCGCCCGGCCTCGTCCGGCACGGGAGCGGCCCGAGGCGGCTCGTCTTCGGCGAGCGGGACGGCCGCCCGGCGGAGCGGGCCGAAAGGGTCCGGGACGCCTTTCACCGGACCGACATCCCCGTCGAGATGGCGGAAGACATCGACGCCGCGCTTTGGGCCAAATTCCTCTACATCTGCCCGATGAGCGGGATGACGGCCATGACGCGCAAGGGGCTGCGGGCCGTTCTGGACTTTCCCGAATCCCGGGCGCTCTATGAATCCGCCGTCCGGGAGGTGGAGGCCGTGGCGCGGGCGCGGGGGGTGAGCCTGCCGGGGGACATTGTGGACACGGTGATGGCCTTCTCGGAGGGCCTCACGGACATGCGCTCATCGCTTCAGAAGGACCTGGAGGCCGGCAAGCCCCTGGAGATCGACAGCCTGGCCGGCGCCGCTGTCCGTCTGGGACGGGAAGCGGGGGTTCCCACGCCGATACACGATGTCATCTACGCGTGCCTGCAGGCCCAAGACCACGGCGTGCCGGCCTCGGATGGATGAGAAGATTCGAAACACGAGGATGACGCGTAGGGAGGGACGCCCGGAATGAGAATTCGGAACCGGGTTCGCAGCGCCGCCCGCGTGGCGGCGGCTTCGGCGCTGTTGGCTTTGGCGGCGGGTTGCGCGGTCACGACGCTGCCCACCTCGGAAGAGGGCGTGACCGTCAAGCGGGTCGTTCTGAATCGGACGCCGCCCGGCGGGGGGCGGACGGAGATCTTCCTGTTCCGTCCCGCCGGGAAGGGACCGTTCCCCGGTGTCGTCCTGCTTCACGGGGATTCACCCGAGGCCACCGGCATGAATGGGGGGAAGGAATTTTACTACGACGGCACGGGGGGATTTCTGGCCTCTCAGGGTTACGCGGCGATGGCACCCTCCATGCCCGGCTTCGGCGGCACGCCCGGCGAGCGGGATTTTGTCGGTCCCGCCACGCTGTCGCGTCTCCGCTTGGCCATGGCCCATTTCCAGGCCCTGCCTTGGGTGGATTCCCGGCGGATTGCGATCTTCGGCGCTTCCCGCGGGGCGACGGCCGCCGCCCTCCTGGCGCGCAGCGTCCCCGAGGTCCGCGCCGTCATCCTCCAGAGCGGCTTGTACGATCTGCGGGGCGTCATCGGGGAGAACGCGAAGACCGGCGGGGCGACGGCCGGACCGGCCAAAGAGGCCCTGGCGCTGCGAAAGCGGATCGAGCGGGAGGCCGGAACATCCTCCGAGGCCCTGCGCATCCGCTCCCCGGCGGAGTTCGCGGGCCAGTTGTCCTGCCCGGTCCTTTTGATCCATGGAAAGGAGGATCGGGCCGTGTCCGTCCTCCAGATGCGCCGGTTCGCCGAGCGGCTCAGAAAGGAGATGGGCGATCGGCGGGAGGTCATCTCCCGGGAGGTTCCGGGCGGCCGAGTCGTGTCGGGTGCCCTCATCTGGAGCGAGGCCCTGCCCTTCCTGAAGCGGTGTCTCGCCGAGCCCAGTCTGGCCCGGGGCGGCGCGGAAAGGCCGCGCTCCTCCAAGCCGGACCCGGCGCGGAAGCCGGGGAAATAACGTTCTCAGCATCCATCCCGGACGGCGAAGACGCCGCTCGGGGAAACTCACTTCAGCCTCATTGAACAGGAGGACGCCATGCCGCGGGAAATCATTAAGCCGGAAGGAATTTGGGACCCCTCCCCCCGATTTTCACAGGTCTCCCGGCACGGGAACACCGTCTACGTGGCCGGCCAGACGTCGGTGGACGCCGATGGCAACGTCGTGGGCAAGGGCGACATCGAGGCCCAGGCCCGGCAGGTTTTCGAGAACATCAAGAAGTGTCTCGCGTCCGTGGGCGCGACGTTTGAAAACGTGGTGAAGATCAACATCTACTCCACCGACATCGACAATGACATCACGCCGGTCTCGAAGGTCCGGAGCGATTACTTCGACGCGCCGGTCCCGAGCACATACGTCCAGGTCCCCCGCTTGGTCCACCCCGACTGGCTGCTCGAAATCGAGGCGGTCGCGATGCTGGACTGATGGTTTGGCCGGGGACTTCCCCAGCAGGCTGCGGAAAAACGATCTTGCTCAGGACGATTGGAGCGATTCTTACGCTCATCTATCGTGAAGACGATTGTTGTAGGGGAGGGCCTTGCGCCCTCCCGATCTTTGCGAGGGGTCGATGTCCAATAGCGGGTTCAGGCATTCACGAAAGCCGTGTAGCGCGGAGGCTTTAGCCTCCGCTGGTTTTCGATTGGGCGCGGCGCGTGCGCGGAGGCTGAAGCCTCCGCGCTACATCTCAAGGCAGTGTGCCACTGGCGGCTGGTCCGCCAGTGCCGCATTTGGTCTGACTGTCATTCCGACCGAGGGGTCGTTAGCCCGGATTTCTCATGCGCGGCTTGTGCGCAACTTGTGCGACTTGGGGTCGTTGCTTGACTTTGCACTGCGTGGTAATCAGCCGATCTATTCGATTGAGCGTTTTGGTCTCCTTCACCTTTCGGTGGAGTGCAAAGTCAAGCAACGCTCCCCTTTTTCACTCAAAGAGAATCTTGAACGTCGGGGAATTAAGGGGGGGAATTAAGGGGACATCATACTTAATTCATCCAGATCGAAAAAATGGTTGCCTGGCAATTAATTTCGTACTATGGATTGCGCCTGCTGGAATGAAAAATTCATTGGATTGGGACAGGGAACGGTGCGGCGATGTCTTCTCCGCAAGGGTGGAGTGGCTGAAGAATATAAAAGTACGATCCAAACCCAAAGGCGTTATTGCAATTAAATCAATGGGTTTTTAATTCGAGAAAGCGAGAAATCAGGTTATTGACCTAGTGTCTTGTCCGATAAATCCGTTGAGCAATACCGGGGATGCTCCGTGCCCAGGAGCACCTAAGATGAGGAAGAGGGTTCAATGCGTCCGGTCGCCAAACGCCCAAGGCAGGCGGGCAAGATGCCCGCCCTACCCATTTGCAAACGGCCCCACCGCTCGGTAGGCCGGGCTTCCAGCCCGGCCTCAATGGGCAGATGAACTCCCTTGAGTTCATCAACGAATTTCTCAATCAGGACACTAGGCAGGTTGCGGAAAAACGACCTTGCTCGGGACCGGTGGAGCGATTCGTATGCTCATCCATCGATGGCCCATCGGGCGTAGCGCAGAGGCTTCGGCCTCCGCTGATTTTTGATGCAGCGCCGCGTTTTGACGGAGGCTGGGGGTCCACCGACCCGCGCCTCTGCGCTACATTCTGAATGGATGAGAATTCCGGGTCAGGAGACCCACCATGCGGCCAGGCCCACGAGCGACGTCATGAGAACGCAGTAGCCGAGGGTCCGGCCGATCACACGCCCCTCCCGGCCGGCCAGTCCCGCTGTGGCGCAGGCCAACAGGACCTTCGCCGGCGCCACCATGCTGCCCAGCGCCCCTCCGGCGCTCTGAGCGGCCCCAAGGATGACGGGACTCGCCCCCAGAAGACCCGCGATGTCGGTTTGAAGGGCCCCGAAGAGAATGTTGGAATTCGTGTTGCTCCCCGTGATGACGCAGCCGAGCAGCCCCACGAACGGCGAGAAAAAGGGATAACCCTTTCCCGCGACCAGAAACAGGACCCGGGCCAAAACCATCGTCATCCCCGATGCCGTCATCACCGTCGCCGTGCAGACCATTGTTACGATTCCCACCGTCGCGGGTCCGGCCTCCCGGATGGTGTCCCGCCATGGCGCGGCGCCGGCGGGCCAACGGCCCCGTGTCCGGAAGACAACGTAACCGATGGCCGCGGCGTACAGGAGCAACGCCCCCGGATGCCCGAGGAGGCTCAGCGACCACGTGGACGCGGGTGTTTTCCATCCGTATGCGCTCTCCGTCCCGGGCAGGGAGACGTTCAGCCGAAGGGCGTCGAGCGCTTGATGGACGGCGGGGACCAGCGTGGGCAGCAGGACCACGCCGACGAGGGCGAAATAGGGCGCGAAGGCCAGCGCGAAGCCCATGCGCTCCGATTCAGGGGGCAGGGGGACGGACCGCACGCGCTCTTCGTCGGGTTTCGGTCCGAGGGTCGCGGGCCTGGAAGGCCCCCGGTAGCGCGGGAGCCGCGACAACCAGAGGCCGACGGCCAACCCCGCCATCCCGCCCCCGAAGGACGCCATGATCCATAGGTCGAAGTAGGCCAGCATCCACTGAACGCCGATGGTGACGGCCCCCAGGATGAGGGGCGGACCGGGCCACCGCCAAATGCCGCTGAATCCCGCGTGGATGTGGACCACGGAAAAGGCCGTCAGGATTCCGGCCCCTCCCAGGAAGGTCGCTATCCAAAGACCCAAGGTGTGGGCCGGAAGGTCGGTGACCGCCCGCAGGGCCTGGAAGGAAGACGCCATGTCTCCCATGGACACGGACCAGGCGTGGCCCGCGAGGGCCGCCGCGGCGGCCTGAATCGGGGGGTAGCCCATCCCGACGAGAAGGGGGGTGACAACCGCGACCGGAACGCCGAAACCCGCCACCCCCTGAAGAAACGTCGTAAAGCCGAAGGCCAGGATCAGGAGCTGGAGGATGTGGTTCCGCGTGAGGGACGCCACAATCCACCCCAGGTTCTGAATCGCGCCGGGCGCTCGGGCCACCTGGTAGAGCAAAAGGGCGGGCCAAACGATATAGAGGACCTTCAGGCCCAGCAGGAGACCCCGGCCCAGGGCGATGAGCAGGGCCGGGGGCCCAGTCCCGAAATGAAGCGAAGCCGTCAGCAGCGCCGCGCCAAGCCCGATCGTTCCGGCTTTTGCGGCGCTCCAGCGAAAACCGATCATCAAAACGAGAAGCGTGAGGATCGGAAGCGCCGCGAGGAGCCAGGTCATTCCCTCGAGTGGCGGAAGAGAGGACAGCGGAGAGGACAAAGTCAAAAAGTCTCTAAACCCGGAGGAAACCCCACCCTATCTTGATCTCCGGTCAAAACCCGTCAAGGGGGGTGAATAGACTGTACAGAGTCGAATGAAGTTTTCAAAGGGATATCGGTAAAATGGTCTTTATCGCCCCCCGAACGATGCCATCCCTCCCCCTCCCCCTCCCGCCTTCGCAAGGGAAGCCGATGACCGTTGAGCCTGTGGAGTGCGCGGCCTTGGTCTTTGTGAGAAACGCGAATGGCGGAGAATACAGGGCCGGAAGGGAAAAGCCATTCACACTGGACAGTCCGTCTTGATGGACGGGTCATCCGAGCTTGGGGCGCACGGTCTCGGCGAAGGTCCGGGCGAGGGAGGCGGCGCTGGCGGTTGTGGGAAGGAGCATGACCTCGTTCACCCCCATGCCGGCGAGTACGCGCAGTTTGTCCGCGCATTCCTCCGCCGTCCCCCCCAGGGCGAAGCGATCGATCCACTCGTCGCGCACCAATCGGGCGTGGGGCGCGTCCGTTTGAAGATGGCCCGAGATGGTATAGGCCTTTCTGAACTCTTCCTTCTCTTGTTTTGTGAAGCCGGTCAACCGCGAGGGGAGGGGGGCGAGCACGCGGCGCGCGACGTAGGTCTTGACGTTCTCTCGCGCCCGCGCCCGGTCCTCGGAGATGTCGCAGCCGATGGTCATCGAGATGGTGACCTCCGCCGGGTCCCTGCCGGCGCTCTCGGCGCCTTCCCTCACCGAGTCCAGGACATACTGGATCAGGTCGGGGGCGACGCCGACGGAGGCGATGACACCGTCGGCGCAGCGGCCGGCCGTTCGCAGCATCCGGGGCCCGTTGGCCGCCAGATAGATGGGCAAGCGCCTGCCCTCGTAATGTTCCAGCTTGGGCATTTGTTGTCCCCGAAACATTCCGTCCTCTCCGGCCAGGAGGGAACGCAGACAATGGACCGCCTCTTCGCATTCTTCAGGCCCCAGCGGGTCGAGTCCCAGGTGTTTGAAGGAGGTGTCGCCCGCCCCCAGGCCCAGCAGGGTCCGCCCGGGCCAGGTCTCGTCCAGCGTCGAGACGGCCCGCGCCGTCACCGTGGGGTGACGGGTGACCGGATTCGTCACGGCGATCCCCAGTTGGATCCGCTCGGTCCGTTCGGCGCACAGCGCGAGGGTGACATAAGGATCCCGGTAGATCCCCTGGGTGTCTCCGATCCAGGCGCGGTCGAAGCCCGCCGCCTCCGCCTCTTGGACGGCTTCCACGACCTTGAGGGCGGACTCCCTTCCTTCCCGGGGAAAGAAGCTCATTCCAATCATCAGGGAGTTGGTCTTGGCGGTCTGAGATGGGTTTGAGGACATTCGGTGCTTCCCTTGGTTCTAGAGACCCGCATTATAATGAATCTAGTGGAGTGTCTCGTAAATCGTTTTCCATGTTGTGATCGGCATTGTCCTTTTCCGGCCGGGCAAGATGCCCGGCCTACCAAATGGCGGAAACCCGGTGGTTTCAAAACAGGCAGGGTGGGCATCTTGCCCGCCTTCTCTCAAACGGGCAAGACATGAGTGTATCACCGAATGGGACGGTTCGAATCGGAGTGGACGTAGGCGGCACGTTCACCGATGTCGTGGTGGCCGATGAATCCACCGGGGAATTGATTTCCCTCAAAGTCCCGACAACGCCCGACAACCTGCTCGAAGGGATCTTTCGGGGTTTGGCGAAGGCGGCCGGCCGATGGTCGGAAAGCGCGCCGGACCTCCTGAAAAGGGCCTCTTCGTTCGTTCACGGGACGACGGTTTGCACCAACCTGATGGTCCAGCGGGCGGGCGCGAAGGTGGGGCTGATCGCGACCGAGGGGTTTCGCGACTCCCTGGCCCTGCGCCGGGGCGCCCGGGAATCGGTCTGGGACATGAGGACGCCCAATCCGCCGGATCTCGTCCCCCGTCACCTCCGGGTCGGGGTCCGCGAGCGGATGGATTGCTTCGGAGAGCCCCTGGTCCCCCTGGACGAAGAGAGCATGGAGGACGCATTGACGCATCTCAAGGCCCACGGGGTGGAAGCGGTGGCGGTCTGCCTGTTCAACGCCTATGCCGACGGCCGGCATGAGGTGGCCGTCAAGGAGCGGGCCGGTGCGGTGATGCCCGGCGTCCCCGTCTTGCTCTCGTCCGACGTCCTCCCGGTGGCCGGGGAATATGAGCGCGCTTCGACGACCGCCATTCACGCCTACGTCGCGCCGGGCGCCGCTTCTTACCTGAACGCGCTCGACGCCGAGCTGAAGTCGCGGGGACTGCGCGCGAAGCCCCTGATCATCCAGGGAAACGGGGGTGTCCTGGATCCCGAGCGTAGCGTCCGCCGGCCGGGGATGCTCGTCCTTTCCGGACCGGCCGCGGCGACGGCGGCCGGTTTTCAGTATGGCAAGGCCGTTGGGGACTTGAACCTGCTGATTCTCGATATGGGCGGAACGAGCTGCGACCTCTCGGTCGTCGTCAACGGAAGGATACCGACGGCGGATGTGGTGGAGGTCGAGGGCTACCATTTGGCCACGCCTTCACTGGAGGTCAAAACCATCGGGACCGGTGGGGGAACGATCGCCTTCGTCGATCCCGGCGGCATGCTTTGCGTGGGTCCGCGTGGGTCCGGGGCGGACCCGGGACCGGTCTGTTACGGCCGCGGCGGCGAAGAACCGACCGTCACCGACGCCAACCTGATCCTGGGCCGGTTGGGAACCGACGACTTTGCCGGGGGGGAGATTTCCATCGACCGGGAGCGGGCGGAGGCGGTCATCCGGCAAAAGATCGCCGAACCCCTCGGCCTGTCGCCCATCGAGGCGGCGCGGGCCATTGTTCGGATCGCCAATCAGAACATGATCAGCGCGCTGGAGATGATCAGCCTTGAAAAAGGGAGAGACCCCCGGGATTTCACGCTGATCGCCGCCGGCGGCGCCGGGCCGCTTCACGCGGGCGCGCTGGCGGAGGCGCTGGGCATCCGCCGCGTCTACGTCCCCAGGCAGGCGGCCGTCTTCAGCGCGCTCGGCCTTCTTCACGCCGACCTTCGTCAGGACTACGTGCAAAGCTTCAACGGGGACCTTGCCACGGCCCCGCCGGAGGAGCTGAAGGGCGTATTCCGGCGATTGACGGCAAGCGCCCGGGAAGAGTTTCTGGAGATGGGCGTACGGGCCGAGGACGTGGAGATGGAGCTTGAAGCCGACCTTCGCTACCGGGGGCAGCACTGGAGCATTCCCGTGACCCTTCCGGCTCTTGAAAGCCCCGATCCGCTTGGCGTATTGGCGGCGGCCTTTCACGAGCGTCACGAGGCGCTCTATGGGCATCAGGACCCGAGCGGCGTCATCGACGTTTTGAGCCTTCGCGTCATCGCCATCGCGCGCACCCCCGCCCTGGCGGGCGGGTCGCGGGCCGACGCCCGGGCCGTCTCTTCGGCCGGATCGGCCGATCGGCGGGAAGTGAGCCTGGACGCGCCGGGTCCGCCCGTCTCCGCGGCCGTCGTGAAGGGGCCGGCGCTGAAACCGGGGACCCGGCTCTCGGGCCCTCTGCTTATTGAAGAGCCTGCCACCACCTTGTGGGTCGCGCCGGGAGACGCGGTCGAGGTGGACGCGTATGGAAACTATCTTCTTCTGAAGGAAAAGGGCTGAGGATGGACCCGATCAAAGCCGCCATCGACCCCGCCGAGCTGACGATCATCCAGAAAAAGCTGGATTCCATCACCCACCGGATGGGCGTCGTGATGACGCGGACGGCCCGGAGCTCCCTGGCCAGCCAGGGACATGATTTCTCCTGCTTTCTCACCGATGACCAGGGCCGGCTTCTCTCCCAGGCGGAGGGCATCCCCATCCACACGGGGGGCGGCGGGTTCGCCGTGCGCGCCCTCCTGGAGTTCTTCGGGGACGACATCCGGCCCGGGGACATTCTCGTTTCCAACGATGTCTATACGGCCGGCGGAAACCACCTGCCCGACTGGACCGTCTTCGCGCCCGTATTCGCGGACGCCCGGCTCGCGGCCTTCACGTGCATCCGCTCCCACCAACTCGACATCGGCGGCGGCGCGGCGGGCACGTACAACCCCAAGGCGAAGGAAATCTTCCACGAGGGCCTGCGCATCCCGCCGCTCAAGCTTGAGGTCCGAGGCGTCCCGCGAGCCGACGTCCTGGAATTGCTCAAGATCAATTGCCGCCGCCCGGACATCCTGGCCGGAGACGTAGGCGCGATGATCGGTTCGGTCAAAAGAGGCGCGGCCTGGATCGAAGAGCTCATCCTGGAACGCGGTTGGGAGACGCTCCGCCGCTACTGCGAAGCCCTGCTGGATTACAGCGAGCGGAGAATGCGGCTGGAGCTGGAGAAGATTCCCGACGGGGTGTACGAGGCGACGGAGACCATGGACAACGACGGCTTCGATGTCCGGGACGTGACGATCCGTCTCCGGCTGGAGATCCGGGGGGGTGACGTCACGGCCGATTTCACCGGGACGGACCCCCAGGTCCCCTCTTTCAAAAACAGCTCCCTGCCCAATACGTATTCGGCCGTCTACACGGCCCTGGCCACCGTTGTAGACCCCCGGATCCCGCACAACGAGGGGATGTACAGGACGATTCGGATCATCGCGCCCGAGGGCACAGTGGTGAACTGCACCGAGCCCGCCGCCGTGACATTCTCGACCCTCCATCCCGCCCACGAGATCATCAACTGTTGCTGGAAAGCCCTGGCGCGGACCGATCCGCACCGCGTCTGCGGGGGCTGGGGGAAGATGGCCAACCCCACTTTCTCGGGGCTCGACCGCCATGGGAGGGTTTTTGTGATGTTCAACCTCGCCGGATACGCCGGTGCGGGCGCCATGGACGAAAGGGACGGGTTCGATCAAATCTCCTCTCCCATCTGCATGGGCGGAATGACCATCCCCAACCTGGAATCCATCGAGCGAATCTGTCCCGTCCGGTTCCTCAAGCACGAGCTCCGGCGGGACACGTGCGGACCGGGGGAGTTTCGCGGCGGAACGGGCGTGGATTACCAAGTGGAGCTCCTGGTCCCCGGGACCCTGTGTTTTCGCGGAGAGGGGCAGGGCGCGCCGAGCGGGTTCGGGGTCAGCGGGGGCGGGGAGGGCGAACCGGCCCAGGTCACTTTCCGCCGCCGGGGCCGGCCGGATGACGGCGAACCGGAGGAGGCGCTTCCGGCCTACGGCATCCGGGAGGTCGGGTGCGGGGTTCTGCGCATCCAATCCGCCGCGGGCGGCGGCTGGGGCGACCCCGGAGGGCGCGATCCCGAGGCCGTGCGCCGGGACGTGCGGAACGGCATCCTCTCCCCGGAAAAGGCCCGGGCGGATTATGGAATCGAGATCGATGGTGGTGCGGGAGGGGAGAGATAAGCGAGGCGTATCGCGGGTGATGCCGCCGTCGGGGGGGGCGGGTACGGGAGCCCACCGACTCTCGCCCCACCCCTACACCGGATTTGATGGTACGGCTCTGAAATGTAGGGGCGGGGCTCCGTACCCGCCCCGATGCGTTGGCCAACAATCCAAGCGCCGATCATACACGCGCCTGTAACGAAATCTTTGTGCTAATTACGGCCTATCCCCCCTTCAAAATCCCCCGGGCGATGAGGGAGCGAAGGATCTCCGATGTGCCGTCGGCGATACGACCCATCCGGACGTCGCGGTACATGCGCTCGATGGGGAGGTCCTTCATGTACCCCATCCCGCCGTGGATCTGGAGCGCGCGGTCCGCGACCCGGCCCACCATCTCGGTGGCGTACAGCTTCGCCATCGCCGCCGCCTGACGCGTGTCCCGCCCCTGCTCCCCGCTCCACGCCGCCTGGTAGACCAACAGCCGCGCCGCCTTGAGCTCGGTCGCCGAATCGGCGATCATCCACTGAATCGCCTGACGCTCCGCCAGCCGCCGGCCGAACGTTTCTCGCTGGCCCGCGTAATCGGTCGCCATCTCCAACAGCCGCTCGGCCGTCCCCAGGGCGGCCGACGCTATCCCCAGCCGGCCGGTGTCGATCCACTTCATCGCCAGCGCGAACCCCTGACCCACCTCACCCAGCACCTGCGCCGCCGGAACCCGGCAGTCGATAAAGACCAGCTCCGCCAGGTCCGTTCCCCGCCAGCCCATCTTCTTGAACACCGACCCCACCTCGAACCCCGACGTCCCTTTGTCCACCAGAAAGGCCGTGATCCCGCCCCGCGCCCGCTTCTCCTTGTCCGTCACGGCGAAGACGATCACGAAGTCCGCCTTCACGCCGTCGGTCACGAAGATCTTTGTCCCGTTCAATATGAAGTCGTCCCCGTCCCGGACGGCGGTGCTCTGAATGGCCGCAGCGTCGGAGCCGGCGTTGGGCTCGGTCAGGGAGAAGCAGTCCCGCTTCTCGGCCCGCAGGCACGGCGCGAGGTACCGCTCCCGCTGCTCGGCCGTGCCCAGCGACAGGATCGGCGAGGGGCCCCGGACGGTGTAGGACATGGCCAGACTCGTCCGCCCCAGCTCCTCCCGCACGACGCAGTTGGCAAGCATCCCCATCCCGGCCCCGCCGCATTCCTTGGGAATGCAAAGCCCCAGAAGGCCCAGGTCCCGAGCCTGAACGCGGAGCTCCCGCAGGAGGTCGGGGGAAACGTCGTCGGCCTCTTCCACCTGGTTCTCCAGGGGCAGCAACGCCTTCTTGACGAAGTCCCGAACCATGTCGCGAAGAAGCTTCAACTCCCCGGGAAGCTCGAAGTCCATGCGGGTTTTTTCCTCACAGATGGGGACACAAAAAGATCGCCAAGGGGGCTTTTTTGTAAAACCGCCCCCCTGGACCCCTCCCAGGGGTTGGGAACCCCCTGAAAAACTTTCTGCGGCCAAGCCTCGGGCTTGGCCTTCGGGGGGTGGGTGTCTGATTGGCTATGGCGGTCGGCTGTGGCCCGCGACGCCTTGAATCTTTGGCCGGATGCCCGTCTGCCTACGACACTTGCGTGTCTTCGGCAGCCGCGGCCTCCGGCCAACCGGCCAGTTTTCCCGCGAACGCGGGGTTTTCGGATTTTATTTCTTGAACGACCCCAGTCCGGGCTTGTATTTCTTGTCCCGGAACTGGGCAATCCCCTTGTTCACCCAGGCCCCGTCCTGGTGAAAGGTCAGCTCGTTCCCCTTGGCCATGGCCCAAGCGTAGCCCTGTTCCCAGTTCATCTGCTCCCCGTACTTGTAGACTTCTTTCACTTGGCGCAGGGCCACGGGGTCTTTTTCGAGGAGCTTTCCGGCCAGCTTGCGCACGGCGTCGTCAAGGTCTTTTCGGGGAACGGCGAAGTTGACCAGACCCATGGCCGCCGCGGTCCGTCCGTCGAAAGTCTCTCCCGTCATCGCGTAGTAGAGAAAATCCCTGGGCCGCAGAAGTTTATCGAGCGCCACGGTGACCTGTCCGCCGGGGAAGTTGCCGAAGTTGATCTCGCTCAGGCCGAATTTCGCCTCCTCCGCGGCTATCGCCAGGTCGCACGCGGCCATGGGGATGAACGCCCCCCCGAAGCACCAGCCGTTGACGGCCGCGATGGTGGGTTTCGCGAACAGCCGAAGCTTCACGCCCTGCCATTCGGCGGAAATCTTGGACGCGCGGCGGCGCTCGATGGGTTTGTCTTCGAGCTTGGCGAAGAATTCATGAAGATCCTGTCCCGCGCAAAAGCTGTCCCCGGCCCCCGTGAGGACCAGGACGCGGGTCTCCTCGTCGTCCTCCAGGATTTCGAGGGCCTCCCTCATCTCGCGGTGGAGTTGCGGGCTCATCGCGTTTTTTTTCTCCGGGCGGTTGAACATGAGGGTGGTGATCCCGTCCGCCTTGTCGATTCGTATGGTTTCATATTGGCTGTCCATGTTGTCTCGCTCTCTGTGGTTGGGGAAGGCGATCAGCTACGCTTGAAAATCCCGAGTCGGCCTCCTGTTTTGGGACCAGGCGGGAACCCGCCCATCTGGAAATTGGCTTTTGCGTATTATAGCCGTTTCACGCCCGAGTCGGACAGTCGGGCATCAATCAACCGTTTTAGGCCGCATTTTTTCGCAAAGTGGATGGTTTCAGCGGGGATGGCCATCGGCGGCTTTCCCGCGAATCCAAACAATCCATCCGAGAACCCCTTCAAAGCACACTGACCAGAATCCCTCCGCCGACCGTCATCAATCCTCCCAAGACCACCCGGGGCGTGACTCGTTCCAGCTTTCTCAAAAAAAGGACCGATATGAGAATTACGAAGACGGGCGAACTCTGGGCGAGTGTGAAGACGACCGACACCTGCCCGAGGCCGATGGAGAGGACCAGCCCGTACATCGCCGCCGACCCGCACACCCCCGCCGAGATCAGCCAGGGGATCGCGGACGGATTGAACCGATACCGCTGACCCGCGGGGAAGAGCAGCGCAATCAGCGGAAAAAGCAGAAGCCCCTCCGCTGACCCGAGCCAGATGCCCAACAGGGGGGATGGCATTTTCTTCATGGCCGTTTTGAAGAGAATGGAGGCGATCGCGCCCATCAGCCCCGCCAGAACCGGCAGGAGATAAACCGCCCTTCGATGAGGAGCGGCGTTCGGCCGGTCTTTGTCCAATGGCGGGCCTGACGGCGGCGGGGAGGTTTGAGGAACATTCCGGCTCCAGCCTTCGGTCGAGATGATCAGGATCCCCCCCACGACCATCGCAATCCCGAGATATTGCAAAAGGATGAGGCGCTCCCCCAAAAATCCGAAGGCGAAGATCACCGAAAAAATTGGGCCGGACCCCTTCAGGGGCGCGGATCGGACGATGCCGATTCGCTGGATGCCGAGAAAATAAAAGACCATGTGGAAGACGGGGTTCCCCAAGCCCGCCAGGAGGAACCACCCCGCTCCAGCGGCGGTCATCTCCGAGAACCTTCCCGTCATGACGATCAAGGTGGACAGGATCAGACACTGAATCAACAGCGTCAGAATCGAGACGGTCACCAGGCTGGCGAACCGGAGACTGTTCCGCAGGCTGACTTCGGTGACGGCGAAGGCCAGCGCGGCGCCGATGGCGACGGCGATGGCGTAAGAGGACGTTATCCGGAAACCTCGCGAGGGGGGAAGTCGGATGCCAAAATCAATCCTTCGTCGATCGGGTCAAACCAAAAGATGCCGGGTTACGACGATGAGCGCCGTCACATGATGGTGACCAATATCCCCCCGCCCACAGTGAGGATGGCCCCCACGACCACCCGGGGCGTGACCCTTTCCAGCTCGCGTAGGATCAGGACGGCCAGCGCCAGAATGATGAGCGGCGAAATCTGATAGAGCGTCGTGACGATGGAAACCAGCCCGAGATGAATGGCGGTGAACAGCGAGTAAATGGCCGCCGTCGCGGTCACGCCCCCACAGATCAGCCAGGGCCAGGCGGATCGCTGGATGCGGAATCGCGCCCCGGGCGGAAAGAGGAAAGCCACGAAAGGATAAAGAAGGACGGCCAAGGACACGCCGACCCAGGCCCCCAAGACGGGGACAGGAAGGGTTTTCATCACGGTTTTGAACAAGACGGAGGAAATGCCGGTCGAGACTCCAGCCAGAATCGGAAAGAGGTAACCGAGTCTCAGATAAAGTTCTCCTTTTTCGGAAGGGGACCCTTGGGCGTCCCGCGAAGGGTCCTCGGGATGGGCCCGCATGGCACCCCCTCCCCTCAGGCCTTCGGACGTGATGACGAAAAGACCGCCAATCGTCAATGCGATTCCCACATACTGGAGGGCGGCAAGCCGTTCACCCAATACGACGAAGGCGCAAATGACGGAGACGATGGGCGAGCAGCTCTTCAAGGGCGCCGAGCGGACGACTCCAATCCGCCGAATGCCGAGCATGTAAAAGAATGAGGAACAAGACGGGATTCATGAACCCCGTCAGAAAAAACCAGGGGAAGGTTGGGTTGGAAATGTGCGAAAACGCCCCGGTTACCCAACAGATGACGGTAAAGAGCACCCACTCGATCCAGGAGATCACGTTGATGGCCATGGTCGGGGAGGAATACTGGAGCGCCTTTTTCAGGGAGATATCGGCCAGAGAAAAGAATAACGCCGCTGATAGGGCCGCGAGGATTGCGTCGGAAGAAGTCATGGTTTACGTGCGTCGGGATTTTCGGACAATTGATGGACTCCATGCCTTCGCTTGACTCGGACGGAAAGCCTTGAAGAGCCCCGCGTCTGAAATGCGGGACGCCTCCCCCCCTCCCCCCTCTCGATTCAATCCTTCCGGGGAGGGGCGCAAGGAAATGACCGGGTTGAGAAGCGGGTGGGCAGGAATATCCGCTCCTCCGACGCGAAAAGACAGGGCGCTCTTTCCAAGACCGGAATCATTCCTGGATCAAGTCTTGAATTCTACCTGCACCGCTTTTGAAACCGAATCCTGAGATCGGTCACCCACTTTGACGAATTGTCATACCAGACCCTGACGTCCGCTTTGCGCGCGATGGCCATTCGGAGCTCTTCCAAAATGGGTTCCCATTCAGCCAGTTGGCCGCGAGTCAGCTTGGCGGGGCTTGAGATTCGATTTTGTTTGATGCGGTTCGGATTGATGACAAACCGCGTCTTATTCACCCAAAACATCAGGGTCAAATCCCCGTCGGAGGACCAGGCATGGCAAACGGTGTTCACGCAGCCGGCGACGGATGTCTTTGCGCTCTCGGCGCTGGAAATAAACCCAAGGCTGAGAAGCAGTGCGAGTAACAGCCCAACACCGGTTTTCTTCATTTTTCCCTCCTCGCGCTTCATCATCCCTTTTAAGGCGTGATTTAGACAACGAAACAGAGATTTCCCGAGATGACCTTTGTTTAACCCTCCCGCTGTTCTGATGATGGATTGTCCGCCCGCATGTTCGGGATTTACGAAAAGCGGTGAATCCTTGTCCGGAGAGGAATTCTACTCCATCGGAAGGGGAAGCATGCTTGATTTATGAACTGCGCGGCGATCAGCCGATTCATTTGATTGCGCATTATGGTCTAAACTTTCCCTTCTCTTGGACCGCCCCTGGGTTATTGGACACTCGGGTGAGGGTATTCGACCTCATGCGGCCTCCGCAACTTGAGCGAGTTTTTCCTGCCTTGCCTGGGCCGGCGTTCGGTAGCCGTAGCCCTCGAGAATCCAATGATGGTTATACAGGTTCTTGCGTGATTATGCCTTTGACGCAGTAAGACACAAGATATAGGTGCGATTTTGAGACACTACATGTTGTGGTTATCCAACAGGAGGGGGTCACTTTTAGGGACCCGTGGAACCACATATCCTCCCATTGATGATGGCTGGTGGCCCGACGTAAGAGCCCCGAATTTCGAGTGGGATGCGTTTCTTCGGCGGTTTCTTATTCCTTATCCCCATCAAGTAGAAACCCGCATAGAAGAGAAGATCAATAACCCTAGAGGCTGCTTCGGAGATGAACCATCCAAAAACGTCAAATCCTTCATATCTAAATTCCATTGCCTGGGCTCTCCAAGCTGCGGGTTAATGGAACGCCACGGCTGGGGCCGTATACCCCAGCCGTGGCACTTATTCACACGCGATGTCCTGTTGCGCCGATGCAATCCTCACTTCAAATTCACCGGCAAACCTGAATATCACCTTCTCAAGTTTGGGACTATTGAGATACCTATGTTGGGGCGGGTGTTTCCTGACAAAAAATACACGCCTCCGCTTTTTGTTGAATCTTCCTCCAAGTCTCTCTACGGCCAAGTAGTCTCTGTCCTGAAGAACCTGCACCAGCAGTTTAAGTTTTCTCGGGGAGACATAGGCGGGTCGGCTAAAAGCCTTTTCCTTAAGAAAGCATTTTGCTTCCATTGCCCCAGTCCTCCTTCAAGGTTGGGTGGTGATGGAACCGCAGCGCCAGGGGCGGGATCCCCTGGCGCTGCACTTGTAAATCTTATTTTCCACCTATTTGCACGAGATGAACTCGCACAACGTCTCAAAAACCTTGAATTCCCCTTCAAAACGGAAAGTCGTAGAGCCAGGGATGCTCTTCAGGTATTGGAATCCTTTTGGATGCTCACTCACCATGAAAATACGCCATTTCTCCTTTGCGTTTCGGTATCCAAGTTTATACAAAGCTACCAAATCGCGATCGTCCAACATGCGAAGTATGAGTTTTCTTCGTTCCAAATCCACATAAGCGGGGCTGTACACCGCACCTTTTCCGATAAAACAGGCCTTGTTGGATTCTCCAGCCATGACGGCGGAAGATGCGATGAGGGCAGTTGTAAGTATGCAACCGCCGATAGTACGCATGGGCAGACCCCCAGAAAATCGAGGTTGACACGGGCTTGGGGATTTGCTACAAGGAGGGTCTGTGAGGTCCTCTCTTGTAGCAACGCCCCGGGGTTCCCTCGGGGCTTCCACCCTTTGAAGTTCCATATACCACATGTAGTGGGTCGGATTCAATTTTCGAGGGACCACCATATCTTGTGTCTTACTGCGTCAAGGGCATAATCACGGGTTCTTGAACTCAAGCAGCGCCCACCGCAGTTCCTCTACGGTGGCGAAAGAGCGCACCCACAGGAGATTCTCCTTCAAGATGCGGATGAACCACTCACAGTAGCCATTTCCCTCGGGCGCCCGCACGAAGCTGGGCGAACTGGTCATGCCCAGGTAGGCGATCTCCCGCTGAAAGTCATCGGACAGATAGGCGGGGCCGTGGTCATGACGAACTTTAAGCCCCTCGGCGACGTCCGCCTCCAAGCCGGCGAAGCGCTCGGCGACCCCCTGCCGGATCGGCTCCAGGGCCTCGAAGCGGTTGCCGCTCTTGGCCGCATGGATCCCCACGCAGTCCACCGAGCAGTGATCCACCGCCACGAACACCGAGGCCATCCCCTCATCGGTGGTCACCGTCGTCGTCATGTGCGTGCCCCACATTCGGTCGGGCCGCTCGGTGCGGATGGTCCCGTTGTGGGCCTTGGGACCTCGGGGTTTGCCCACCCGGTGGGGGGCCTGAAGCCCCGCCTCCCGCATCAGGCGACGCACCCGCTCCTTGCTGGTGCGGATGCCCGCGAAGCGCAGCCTCGCCCACACCTTGCGGTAGCCCTCGCCATGGAAGGGAGAGTCCTCCAGGACCTGCCGGATGTGGCCGAGGAGTTCCGCATCGGTGCACGGGCCCACAGGGCCGCGCTTATTGGGCGTGGGGCGTTCATGAACGGGGACCGCCTCTTGCCGCCGTTGCGCGTAGACCGTGGAGCGCGCCAAGCCCCAAAGGGCGCACACCCGCTTCAGGCCGTAGGCTCTGCCCGTGGAGGTGAAGCGGGCCTGACTCATCGCCTCCACCTCCTGCCGGCTAAAGGGCGGCCGGCCTCCAGGCGGTCGATCTTCTCCCGCAGGACCTCGCCCTCCATCGTGAGTTCGCCCACCTTGGCCTTGAGCCGGGCGTTCTCCTCGTCCCGCTCATCCGCCGGGCGGGCTTTGAGCGCCGCCTCGCCCCCGCGAAGGAACGCCTCGCGCCAGGCGGAAAGCCGAGCCGCTGTCGTGCCCAACTCGCGGCAGAGCGTCTCCAGGCTCTCGCCCCGCAAAAGACGCAGGACCGCCTCCCGCTTGCGCTGGCAGGAGAACCGACCCCGCTCACTGCGATGCCCTGGGGCCTTGGCTCCGTTCGCCCTACGGGCGCCCTCCGCCAAAGCCCCCTCTTGCTTTTGTTCGTTCATCGCGACACCCCTTTCTCCATGAATCATGGATCAATCGAGTGTCCAACAAAACCCTAGAGCGGGGGACTCTTCCCTTAAAGGGACCTTTACCTTTAAAGGGACCTTCACCTTGACGCCGCCGAATTTCATCATCTGATCCCTCATCCGTCTACATCTGCTTGACAACGGAGCACCGGTCCATTAGCTTCGATCCTAAGACTGGACAACTGAAGTCGATGAGGGGGAAGCGGTTTATCGGGCCCGGGGGATCGGCCTCGTATCTCCACAAGATTTCAAGAAAGGGTGTTTATGTCCCTGTCGCCCCTTGAAGAAAAGGTTCTCGCGGCCGTTGACGCGGAGCGGTCCGCTCACGAGGAGTACCTCCGCGGCCTCATCCGCCTGAAGAGCCACACGGGGATGGAGGGGCCGGGCCAGCGGGACATTCTTCGGAAATTCCAGGAGATGAACCTGGATGTCGAGGAGTTCGTCCCCGATCTGGAGGTCCTCAAGGACCACCCGGAGTTTCTCCCGCCCACGGAGGATTACGGAAATTACCAGGACCGGCCCAATGTCATCGGCGTCCTGAAAGGAGCAGGCGGGGGGCGCTCGCTCCTTCTTTTCGGACACATCGATACGGTGCCCGAGGGTCCGCTGGAAGATTGGACCCACGACCCGTTCGGCGGAGAGATCGAAGATGGAAGGATGTACGGCCGGGGCACGCAAGACATGAAGGCGGGCCTCGCCGCCGTCATCCTAGCCGTGGACACGATCCGCCGGCTGGGGGTGAAGCTGAAGGGCGACGTCATCCTCATGAGCAATATCGAAGAGGAGATTGGCGGAAGCGGCGGGATCCTGGCCTGTATCGAGAAAGGGATCCGCGCGGACGGGTGCATCTATCCGCACCCGGGATGGGGAAAACCGGGGCTCGTACAGGTGGCCTCATCCGGCGCGACCGCGTTTCGCGTCCGGGTGCGCGGCCGGGCGGTTCATGGTTTAATGGCGCACACAGGGATCAACGCGATCGAGAAGGCCATGAGGGTCATTCAACACCTCAAAGACCTAGACGATTTTCGGGCCATCCACGTCCGGGACGAATTGACGGAGCGTTGCTTTGAGGCGAGCGGATTGCCGCAAAGGGCCACGACCCTTTGCATCTCGAAGATCCAAGGGGGGGACTGGATTTATCAGGTCCCGAGCCTGTGTACGATCGAGTGCATCTTGACGTATCCGCACACCGAAGACGAAGCGTCAGTCCGTCAGGCCGTCACGGAGACGATTGAAGGAGCGGCGCATGCGGACCCGTACCTCAGGGAGCATCCCCCGGAGCTGGAGTGGCTGCCTCTGCGGTTTTCGCCTTCAACGATGGCCCTCGACGAGCCTTTTCTCGCCGAGGTCAATTCCTGTATGACAGAGGTTCTGGGGACGCGTCCGATCATCGCCGCAAACCCCGTCGGCAGCGACACGCGCGTGACGGTTCTCTACGGGAATATGCCGACGGTCAATATCGGGCCGAAGGGGGCGGGCGGGCATGCCCCGAACGAGTGGGTCGACCTGGAGTCTTACCATCAAACCATCCAGATGTCGGCCCAAATCATTCTGCGCTGGTGCGGTGTCGCATCGTAAACCACAACATAAGGAGGAAGTGGACAATGGCATGGAAGAAGCTTCTCACGTGCACTGCGGTTGCCGTAAGCCTTCTGACGGCGCCCGCCTTCATCCCAAACGCGGGAGCTGAAAAGATGCGGAAGGTCGACTTCCGCCTGGCCTGGATCCCATCTGGTCAGTACTGCTACGCTCTCGTGGCCAGGAAATTGGGGTTCTGGCGCAAGCTTGGGCTGGATGTGAAGATTCACCGGGGATTCGGCTCCAGTAAGACCTCACAGGAAATCTCGACCGGACAGTTCGACGTGGGGGAGGCGAGCTTTGGACCCGCGGTCCTGGTTATCTCCAAAGGTGGGTCTTTGGTCGGGATGGGTGCCAGGTATCAGAAGTCTCCCATGGGTGTGGCGACCTTGAAGAAGACACCGCTCAAGACAGCCAAAGACATCGAAGGGTTGTCGCTGGCGTCCTCACCCGGGAGCGGCAGCCACACCTTGTTTCCCGCCTTTGCCCGCTCAGCCGGAATCGACGCGAATAAAGTCAAGTGGCTGATGATCTCACCGGCCGCCTATCATGCTTCACTTCTGGCTGGCAAGGTCGATGCGGTATCCACGTATATTGTCTCCTTTGCCCCAGGTCTCATCGGGCGAGGGGTCAAATATAACTTCGTCTTCTACGCGGATCACGGGCTCGACATGCTGGATCAGACCTTCTGGGCCCGGCCCGATCGTCTCAAGAAAGACCGGAACCTCTACCGAAAATTCGTGCAAGGGGCGTTAAAGGGCATAAAACACACCTTCCTCGAGCCTGAAGACTCCATTAAAATCACCATGGGAGAGCTCCCGATTTACGGAAAGGGAAAGCTGTCCCAAAAGATTATTGAAGCCGGCCTAGGAGTAGCTTCAGCCATCAGCGTATCATCGCATACGAAGAAGCATGGGATCGGCTGGATGGAGCCGTCTTTGGTGAAAGACAGCCTGGACCGAGTTGTGAAGTACATGGGCGCGGCCCCCATTAAGGATATCAATAGCATCTACACCAATGAGTTCATCGGAGGGGAAAAGCTCACACCCGCTCAATGGAAAAAGATGCGCGATTGGAGCATGAAATTTCTTCCCTCATCATAAAGATGAGACGAAATGGGGCCGTTTGATAGAGATTCGGTTAAGAAATAAGCGGATGCCACTCGAGGCTCAGAGGGGCCTAGGGTGGAGTGTTTCTGGTCCGTTGTTCGCATCGCGGTAACAGCGCTCGGGACCCATTGTGGGTCCCGAGCGTTTATCGCCTGGGCGGCCGTTGGCGGCCATGAACAAGGGCTTCCCGTCAGAGCCGGGCGGGCCCAAGGGGTGCGATGTTCGGTTCGCCCGTAAGGGCAGGCGGCCGGTTGAATAGAAATCAGAGGGTTCTGTAGGAGGGGCGGTTTTGGCCAATCCGGCCTTCGAAAAGGCCTGGGGTTCTCATCAATCCCAGGCCTTTTCTTTTATGGAGAAGGTTTGCGCGATTGGGCCCCGGTTCATGGGGTCTGACGGGGAACGCGAGGTTCGGGAGTTTATCCGCGGCCAATTTCAGGCCCAAGGACTGCATGATCTCAAAGCGGAGGAAATGGAATACCTCGGTTACCGGTGCGACAGCGTCGTCCTGTCCGTAACGGCCCCCGAGTCTTTTTCCATCCCCTGTGAGGGAATCGGTCTCTCGGCCCTTACGCCCGAAGGAGGCGTCGAGGCCTCCGTCGTTTATGCTGGAGACGGCGCCCGCGAAGACTATGACGACATGGCGCGCACGGGCCGGTCCTGTATCGGCCGGATCGTCCTCGCGGACGCCTTCAAGTCATACCAGGCCGTTCCGCTGGCGGAGGAGAACCGTGCGGTCGGGTTCATCATGGGGACAAGGCTCGAGGAGGAAGCCGTTCGGGGCGGCGTGACGAACCTCTCCGGCCTTCCCGGGCGCGTTCCCGCCGTCGCCGTTACGTCCTCCCAAAGCCGCAAGCTTCAATCGTTGGCGGACGGGGGCGCTCTCCGGGCGCGCATCGAGGTGCGGGGCGCGTACGAGTCCCGGAAATCGGAGTTCCTGTTTGGAGACGCTCCGGGGACCGAGGCGCCGGAGGAGGTCGTCTACGTCCTATCGCATTTCGACAGCCACGGATTGGGTCCGCATGCCGCCGACAACGCCTCGGGGACGGGGGCGCTTCTGGATTTCGCCGGATTTTTCTCCGGCAGACGCGCACGGCGGACCGTCCGGTTTTTGGCCCTGCCGGCGGAGGAGTTCGGGTTCCTGGGGGCGCGGGAGTATGTGTCCCGCCATCGTGAGGAAATGGGCCGCGCCAAAGCCGTGGTCAACCTGGACGCGTTTATCTGCGCCGCGCCGGGAGGGACGACGATCAACGTCACCGAGGAGACCCGCGATTTGGTCGAGCGGGTTGTCACCGAACAGGAAATCCCGGTGGCCGAGTGGGCCTGTCCTCCGAACCCATACAGCGACCACCATGAATTTTATAAAGCGGGCGTGCCCGTCGCTTGGCTATACGAGCTCGACGATTATTATCATACGGTGCTCGACCGGCCGGAGAATCTGGCCGGAGATCGTTTCGATAAGAACCTGAAGGCGGTGGCCCGCATCATCTGGGAATTGGCCGACACATGGTAGATCGCTGAAATGCGATTTTCGGGCTTGGTGGAACCGCTGTTCGTGTCATTCCGGGCGTAGCGAGGAATCGCGCCGCGCGAGTTCAAGCCCGGCTGGATTCCATCCCTTGGGTTGACCGCCTCAAGGTTTCCCCGTCACGATGAGCGGCTTGCCTGAGCGTCCCTCCCTTATACCAGATGCCTTCGAGTCGATGCCCCCGGTGCTGGTAGCCGGTCACAACGCGCGTGAGATAGCCGCGCTTTGTGTGGGAATTATATTCCCTTTGGTAACCGGCTCGATTGAGGTAGTGCTTCGCCCAGTAGGACGAGTAGGGGACCTTTTTGTACCAGATGCCGCTGAGTCGGGGTTTGCTCCCTCGGTTAAACCCATTCAGGTAAACCAGCTTGAAACCCCGCTTATTGTATTGTTTGAAGAAAGCGTTGTACTGCTTCAGCGTCATTTCGCTTTTGAGGTGGAAGCCGCCGACGTTCTTCTTCTCATATAGAGCGGTGACCCCCCTTCGGCCCTGGACGACCACGCTGGAAACATTGACCGGCGCATACCCGCGGCGGGTGAGTTTTTCGAAGCTCTTCTGATGCGAATTCGCGGTTTTCCCGTGATAGGCGGTGTACTTGAAGCCCTTGGACTTTTTCCATAAGGCGGCGTACCTGATTTTGCCTTTGCGCAGATAGCTGTCGACGTGGATAGGCCGATACCCGCTCCTTGTCCATTTTTTGAATTCTTTTTGATACCGGGCGCCGGTCATATTGATTCGCGCCTGCCAACGGGCGTTGGCGCGCCGGAAAATCAGGTTAAAGAAGGTTTTGCCGCCGACGTTGTAGCCGTCCAGCCAGACCGGGTAATAGCCGCAGGTGTGAATCTTGTCGAATACGCCCTGGAATCGGCTTTCCGAAACCCCGTGCTTGGCCACTTCTCTCAAGCGGGTAGAATACCCGCAGTAGGGATGCACGCCGGAGGGCCAGATGTAGGCCCAGATATCCCATATGGATCATAACTTTTGTCGGACCGGAGGACATTTTCTGGAGTAAAATCAATGCATGAGCCTCCCCGAGCCATCCTCTCGCGGGGTAATCCAATGGGTGAAGCGAAAAAGTGGGCGTTGAAGGTCCGTTTTGAGCGTCGGCTGAGGCTTGAGTTTCACGGAACCAGAATGACTTCGGATGCGGGATTGCTGGCCTGCCGAGAGGGATCAAGCACTGGTCGTTACGCGGCCTTCAGCTTAAGCTCCTCAAAATGGGCGGCCGGCTCGTGCGGTACGCCCGCCACATCACCTTCCAGTTGGCCGAGGTCGGTGTATCCAGGAAGACATTTGCCCTTATCTTGGAGAGAATCAAGCGATGATGCCCGGTGCCTGTCTAGCGACCCTAAGCGGAGTCCACACAAGGGCAAAATGACGAAGACTCCAAACCTGGTGGTCAAGCCCGTTTACACGCCGGCGCTGACATGGTTTTCCAATGGCGGATACCGCTCCGATCAGGGTTTCAGGCGCCCGAAATGGTGTTGACAGCCCCGGTAAAGAGGGCTCTAATTGAGTTAAAGAGCAACGGGTGGTCAATACAAGAGTTGTCTTGATTTAAACCGGGATTTCCCAGATGACCACTCTTAGCCATCCTGCGGTCCTCCTGTGTCATCAAAGTACCCCATTTTACTACAGATTCAGGGTCTCTTTGCAGAACCATCTGCTCAATCGAGGGGCAACGGCCGTCCTAAAGCCGCAATCCCTTGAAAACCCAGCTCTACCGGCAGACTCAGGGGAGTTCGGCACAGACTGATCCCCCGTCTCCACCACGTCACTAAGCTTCCGGGCCATCTGCTCCGTCATCCGGTATCTGGTACGGGAGGCGGTAACCACAACCGTCGAATTCGTTCAAGGATTGCCCTGAACAGTTGACGCGGCACGGCCACCTCGGCCATCTGGAAGGTGGTGTGCCGGGCGTGGGTGACCACCTTGGCCCCAATCTTAATCAGCTTCTCGCGTAACGTCGTCAGCGACCAGTGCTTCACCGCTCTGGGCAACGCCAGCCGCCGCAGGAAGTTTGCCAGGTTGTACGCCAAGGCAAATAGTTGCAAGCGAACCTGGTTCTCTTCAAAGCCGTGGCAGGACAGGCGCGTCCAGTTCAGGGCGTACTTGCCCTCCTTGATCCACTGCTCCGCCGTCCCACGCTGGTTGTAGAACCTCACGACGTTCTCTTCCCGCCAGTGCAGGTTGGTCACGATGAAGCTGACTCTTGGAAACAACTCGCCCTGGTGCCACTCGACCGCCACCACCACCCGGCGAGGCTTCTCCCAACTAGCCGCCTGATAGGAGACGCTGTGGTAGAAGATAATGGGCCTTTTGGGCGGTCGGCCAACCGGCCGGGTCAGAAGGCATTCGATGTCCCTGTACAAGATGGCGTTGGCCGGAAGCCGAATCGCATAGGAGTAGCCCTCCGCCTCAAGGTATCGGTACACCTCCGGCTTGGCAAATGCCGCGTCGCCTCGAAAAAACCGACAGACCTTCGCATCCCGGTAGCGAGCTACCACCGGCTCCAATACAGACCACCAGTCATCAGCGCTGTGGACCTTGCCGTTGCGCAACAGCGCCCGCTCCAGATCGCCAAACTGGTTGAAGCAAAACAGTGGGTGATAGCAGGTGCAGCCGAAGTGGCCGTTGTAGGAAGAGCCTTCCTGCTCACCGTGGGTCGGGCTGACCGAACTGTCCATGTCCAGGATCAGCTTGCGAATCGGCTTGCGTTTGCGGACACGATCCACCAACACACCGGGCAGACCGCTCAGCGCCTTGAGGGGTTAAGGGGCCGGGTGAGGGTCTGCGTCTCGAATCGGCTCATCTGGCTGGTGGAGGCAGCGGTGTGATACTTCGCTCGCCCCCCAACCACCTGACGCATGGCGGGATCGACACAGAGCCGCTCGGCATCATTGGTGTCTTTATATCCTGCCAGGCGGCTGTAGACCGACTGGCGCACCAAAGCGGTGAGGCTGTGCCGGGTGTTCCCGCCCGTCCGTGAATCGGACAGAAACCCCTCGGCCGCCTTCGTCAGCCCCAACACCTCATCCAGTTCACGATAGGCAAGCAAACCGGCGTCACTCGTAACCTTTGCTCCGTGAAACTCCAGCCTGAGCCGACCGTCGAATTGGAGCCTCAACGGCCTCTTTTTCGCTTCACCCATCGGGTCCCCTCGCAAGATGATGGCAGGGAGAGGCCAACACCTTGATTTTACACGAGAAAACGGCCTTCTGGGCGTTAAAAATTATCATCCATATGGGAAATGCGGGGTAGGATCGTTTGCCTTCCTTCCCCGGGATAGCGAGCTTATTCAAATAGGACCAATTGACGTTTGACTTGGTCCGGGGGTAATTGGCCTTCCCGATGACAAATCCTTTGGTAAACACGAGCGGACGGAAAGGGCCCGATTCAATCCGGGTTTCCTTGCGGACGTGGATGTGCAGATGCGGGGCGGTGGAATTGCCGGAGTTGCCCGCCAAACCCAGGAAATCGCCCTTTTTGACCACGGCGTTCTTTTTCATGAATTGGGGGTTGAGAGACCCTTTTTGAAAGTGGGCGTACAGGGCCATCAGCCCGCCGTGCTGAATGTAAAAATGGTTTCCGCCGTAACCCCGTTGATAAGATTTGAAATCGGCCTTTTGCCCGGGTCGGGGATTTTCTGGCACATTATTGACGTACTCTTTCACCACTCCGTCCGCCATGGCGTAGATGCGCTTTCCCCAAATGCGGTAGTCGCTGTTGGCGGAACCGGACTTGCCGGGAAGATAGCTGCCCGCGCCCGGCGCCTGCACGCCCATGTCGTAGGCGAACACCTGGTAGCCGCCGCCATGCGTGCTCGCGCTTTCCCAAAGCTCATTGGTTCTCAAATCACTCGCCTTGAACGGCAGGGCGAAGGATTTGCGGTATGGTTTCAGCCTTTTCGTGATGGATACGGGAGAGGTGAATTCCTTGAAATACAGCTTGATTGTGATTGAGGAGGGAACGCCGGACTCAAAGTAAATCACATCGCCCACCTGATGGTAGCCCCGTCCGTTGATCCACCTTCTTTGTTTGTTGAGCGCGATGGCATTATCCCATTTGACTACACCGTCTTTTATTTTCTTTTGGACGGAAACCTCCTTGGTTCTTCCGCCATAAACAAACGCCACCTTTTTCAAGGTAATCGTTTTGCTTTCCTTGTTCCTGATATACAACAAAACGGATAATTGGCCGCCTCTCCTCTCTTTGGAAGTCCAGCCGGGAAGCGGATGATAAACGAGGTTGTTGCCTTCCTGCGGTTCGATGGCAAGCTCGATTTTCGGGGCGTTGACGACGAAGCGTAATTTCTTGAACCGCACCTTCTCCAGTTTGACGGGGAACGCCGGCGCTTCGAAATGAAGACTTTTCAGCTTTCTCGTTTTCTGACGGACGACCCGGCGTTGTCCCGTTTTCCGGGTCGAGAACTTTTTCGCCTGGGCCACTTGCATGGCGGAACCGGGGCGATCAGAAATGTCGGATTGGCCGTAGACGCCGGTTGCGAACCCCAGAAACACGACAAGGACCAGCCCGCCCAGAAGGGGGAGGGGGGGGGATTAAAATTTCGAGCGAAACGCTTCATGACTCCATCTCCTTGTGGTAGAGACAAAAAATACGGCGATTGAACCCCTCTTGGCGGGAGCTTCCCATTTTCAACCGGCGGGGCCGCCTCTCTGCGTTCCCCCGTATATTCTTACGATTAGGCAGCGCTCATATGGATTTGTTCCCGCGTGAAGGCATTCAATTCTTTTCCGGAATCACTGTCAAGGGATATTTGAAATCCCTATACCGGGTTCCGTGGAGTGAGATAAACCAACGTTCCATCCGGGAAATTCGGCGATGATCGTGCCGAGGCCGAGCCTTGACCCTCCGGCGAGGGTTTCGGCGAGCTTCGCGAAACGGCTTGACGGCTGTCGTTTTGTTGTGTGTAAATCCCAAGAAAATGTGGAATTTCTGGCCGACAGTGTCGATCTGTTTCGACCGTGGCTATTGAGAATCAACGCCCGCTTGCGCATCCGGGCCGCGAGGGCGCTTCAGGCGGGTTGCCCGCTTGCGCGCGGGGGGGGGAATCGAATGGACTTCCGGCTTCCTGAGGAACTCACATTGCTCAAAAAAATGGTTCACGATTTCGTGGACCGGGAACTCAAGCCTCATGAGAACGAGGTCGAGCGGGCGGACCGGGTTGCGCCGGAGCTCCGCAAGAGCATCCGGGACAAGGCCCGGGATCTGGGCCTCCTCGGCCTGAACATCCCGGAGGAGGAAGGCGGGGCCGGGCTCGGGGTGTTGGCGCTTTGCGTCGTCCGGGAGGAGCTGGGCCGGACGAGCTACGCGATGGCCCAGGTGGTCAAGCCGACGCCGCCGATCCTGCTCTTCGGAAACGAGGACCAGAAAGAGAAGTATCTCCGGCCCTACATGCGAAACGAGCGGGAGTATGCCTTCGCCCTATCCGAGCCCAACGCTGGCTCCGACGCGGCGGCCATCCAGACCACCGCCGTCCCGGACGGCGACGCCTTCGTCCTCAACGGGACCAAGCACTTCACGACCGACGGCGACATCGCAGACTTCTTTGTCGTCTTCGCCCTCACGGACAAGGAGAAGCGGGCGCGGGGGGGGATCACGGCCTTCCTCATTGACCGGGGAACGCCGGGCTTCACAATCGGGCGCCCCGTGGAGACCCTGGGCTGGCGGGGGATCGGCCACGTCGAGCTGGTCTTCCAGGATTGCCGGCTCCCGGCCGCGGGCGTGTTGGGGGAAGTGGGCGAGGGATTCCGCCTGGCCATGAGGTGGATCGGCCACGGCCGTTTGTCCGTCGCTTCCTATTCGCTGGGCGTCGCCCAGTCCATGTTGGATCTGGCCGTCGACCATTCCCGCCAGCGGGAGACGTTCGGCAAGCCCATCTCCGATCGTCAGGCGATTCAGTGGATGCTCGTGGAGTCGGCCATGGAGATTTACGCCGGACGGGGAATGATTTGCCACGCCGCCTGGATGGCTGATGAGGGGATGGAGTTCCGGAAGGAAGCGGCGATGGCGAAGGTCCACTGCACGGAGATGGCCGGCCGCGTCGTGGACCGCACGCTTCAGATCCACGGCGGGCTGGGCTACACCAAAGAGCTGCCCATCGAGCGGCATTACCGGGACCTGCGGCACAACCGGATATCGGAGGGAACAAGCGAGATCCTGCGTTTTCTCATCGCCCGGGAATTGCTGAGGTCTTGATTGGGCGCCTGAATGGCCGGAGCCCCCCCCCTCCCCCCGTTCAGGGGTCGCGCGCTTCCATCGGGCTCTCCGTCCTTTCGGCCGGCGCCCGTCTCGCCCGCTCCGTGGCCTCCTCGTCCACCCGGCCCGTGGCGGCGTCCAGGACCACGCCGTAGTCCCGCCGCGCGCTCTCGGGTGAGATGAATCCGTTCCCGACGTCCGAGGCGACGAGCTCCGGGTCCCGCTCCCGGGGCGCGCCCCAGCCGCCGCCGCCGCTGGAATGGATATAAATCTCGCATCCTTCCTGAAGGGCGTGCACCGACTTGGAGTCCACGTCGATCCGCTCTCCGTCCGGCGTCCGGATGAAGACCCGGTTCGTTTCGCCGGGAAGCCCCCCCGCCAGGCCGAAGGCCCGGTTCTCCTCGAGCATGCCGTCCCCCGTGCTGCATGCCTGGGCCGCCGGCGCGTCCACCCGGAAGACGTAATCCACGCCGAGCCCTCCCCGCCAGCGGCCCGGGCCGCCCGAGTCCATTCGGTATTCGTGTTTCAGCAGAAAGAGCGGGCTGTCCATCTCGTGCATCTCGATGCTCGGGGCCCGGACCCCGCCGCAGCAGACCACCGTTCCGACGTGGCTCCACCCGTCGAAGCCGTAAGCCGCGCCGCCGCCGTTCTTGCGCAAGAAAGTGATTTCGCTGAACCCTTCGCCGGTTCTGGGATCGACGCCGGAGATGTTGGGGCCGCTGACACGTCCCCAGGCCGCGGAGATCCGCTCCGGGACGGCGTCCGACAGGGCCAGCCAGACGGCCTCGATGATCGCCTCCGCCGTCGAGAGGGTGCAGAGGCTCGAGGGCGCGGGCTCGCGCGCGTTCACGACCAGACCCAGCGGGGCGATCACCTCGACGGGCCGGGCGCACCCTTCATTGTGCGGGATCTCGGGGTCGATGATCGTGTACAGGCCGATCAGGCTCGCGGAGACCGTGTTGGGCAGAGAGCTGTTCACGAAACCCTTCGTCTGTGGGTCGCTGCGCGAATAGTCGAAAACCATCCGGTCGGACTCGACGGTGATCTCCACGTCGATCCGGACCCTTCGGGACTTGTCGATCCCGTCGTGATCGAGGGTGCGGCAGGCCCGGTAGGTTCCATCCGGTATCGCCGAGATCTCGCGGCGGACCCGGCGCTCCGTCGCGTCGAGGAAGAACTCGATGGCCTCCCGGAGGGTTTCCTCCCCCCACTTGCTCACCATCTCCTTGAGCAACCGCTCCGCCAGGCCCACGGCGCTGATCTGCGCCCGCAAATCCCCCCGGAGGTGTCCGGGAAGCCGCGTGTTCGACAGCAGCATCCGCCAGATGTCCTCCCGGCGGCGGCCGCGGTCATACAGCTTGATGGCCGGAATCCGGATTCCCTCCTGGAAGGCGTCCCGGGCTCCGGGGTTGTACCCCCCCATCACCGCCCCGCCGATGTCGGCATGGTGGCCTTTCGTCACGGCCCAGAACAGGCGCCGGCCGGACGGGCTGAAGACAGGCTTCAGAACGGTCAGGTCCGGGAGGTGGTTCCCGCCGCAGAAGGGGTCGTTCAGCAGGAAGAGGTCTCCCTCATTGATCTCCCCTTCGAACGCCTCGCTCGTTTTTTTCACCGCTTCGGGTGTGGAGGCGCACAGGATGGGGATGTACTCGGTCTGGGCCGCGACCCGGCCCTTCTCGTCGAAGACGGCCGTGATGAAGTCCCGGGCCTCGGTCAGAATGGGCGAGCGCGAGGTCCGCAGCATCGTCGTCCCCATGTCGCGCGTGATGGCCGTCAGGCGGTTCTGGATGACGGTGCACTGAACCCGGTCGAATCCGCTCACGGATGTTCTCCCCCGTTGGGCGTGAGGACGTAATTTCCGCGCGGGTCGCAGGCGAGCTCCCACCCCGGCTCGACGACGATGGTCGTGTTCCGCCGCTCGATGACGGCCCCTCCTTCGACCCGGTGGCCGCGCGCCAGGCGGTGGCCGTCGTAGACGGGGGTCCGCACCCATCCGCCGGAAGCGGGGAAACACACGTCCCGGTGTTCTTTGAGGGCCGATTCGGCGGAATCGGCCGCCGGGGGCGGCTCGGACATTCGGGGTGTTTGCGTGAGGCCGACGGCCACAAGCCGTAGATTGACGAACTCCACCGTCTCCTCCGGCTCGCTGTAGCCGAACAGGTCGTCGTGGCGCGCGTGAAAACGCTCGAAGACCGGCGACAAGTCTTCTCGCCTCAGCTCTTCCCATTCGATGCCCACGTTCACCTCGTGGGGCTGGCCCAGGTAGCGCGCGTCCACGGAGCAGGCCAAGGTCCGGTTTTCCTCTTTCACCCCCTCCGACGCCAACAGCGCCCGTCCCCTGACCGCCATGTTCTCGAAGCGCTCCCGGACCGCGGCCAGGTTCAACCGGCCGGCGCTCGCCCGATACGTCGTAACGAAGTGATGCCGGAGGTCGGAGATCAGCATCCCCGCCGCGCAGAAGACCGAAGAGCTCCGGGGGATCAAAACGGAGGGGATTTCCAGCTCCCGCGCGATGGCGCAGGCGTGAATGGGCCCCGCCCCGCCGGCGACGACCAGCGTGAACTCCCGCGGATCGTCCCCCCGCTCGATCGTAACGGCCCGCAGTCCGTCCGTCATGTTGGCGTTGACCACCTTCGAGATTCCGATGGCGGCTTCCAGGACGTCCAGGCCCAGCGGGCCGGCGATTCGTTCCCGGAGGATCGTTTCGGGCCGGGCGACGTCCAGCGGGATCCTTCCGCCGAGAAAGAACCCCGGGTTCAGGTAGCCGAGCAGCAGGTTCACGTCGACGACCGTGGGCTCATCGCCCCCCCGGCCGTAGCAGATCGGCCCCGGTCTCGCGCCGGCGCTTCTCGGTCCCACCTGAAGCATTCCCCCGTCATCGATCCAGGCGATGCTCCCGCCGCCGGCGCCGAGGGTGTGGATGTCGATGATCGGCGAGGCGATCCGGTATCCGCCGAGCTGTCCCTCCGTCGTCACCCGCGGGTCTCCGTCCTTGACGACGCAGATGTCGCAGCTCGTTCCGCCCATGTCCAGGGTGATCAGGTTCTCGGTCTCATGCGGACGCCCGTAGAACAGTCCCGTCGCCGGGGCCGCCGCGGGACCGGACAGCAGGGTGCCCGCGGAAAACTTCCGGGCCGCCTCAGGGCTCGCGACCCCGCCGTTGGATTGCATGATCAGCAGGACGCCGCCGAACCGGCATTCGGCGAGCCTTGTTTCCAACCGCTCGAGATACCGGGTGAGGATGGGGCCGACGTACGCGTTGAGGACGATCGTGCTCGTCCGCTCGTACTCACGGACCACCGGCAGGGTCTCGGAAGAGACGGACAGGTAGACTTCGGGCCACTTCCGCTTGATGAGCGCGCGGATGGCTTCCTCATGCGCCGGGTTCAGGAACGAGAACAGCAGGCTCACCGCCACGGCCTCGACGCCGGCCGCGCGGAGGTCCTTCACGGCGCGAAGGACGCTATCGCGGCGCGGCGCGAGGACGGCTTCCCCCTGGGCGTTCGTCCTCTCCGGGACCCCGATTCGCAAAGACCGGGGAACCAGGGGCGGGGGGGGGGCTGCAATGCATGTCGTAGAGCCGCTCCTTGACGCCGCGCCGCATTTCCAGCGAATCGCGGAACCCTTCCGTTGTGATGAGGCCGACCTTGGCGCCCGAATGGGTCAACAGGGCGTTTGTGGTGACGGTGGTTCCGTGGATGATCAGCTCGGTCCGCTCCAAAAAATCCGGAACCGACAGGTCCTTCGAGGCCGCGGCTTCCTCGAACCCGTTGAACACGCCTTCGGCCGGGTCATCCGGGACGGAAGGGGTCTTGAAGGCCTCCGCCCGGCCCTGATCGTCCATGATCAGGAAATCGGTGAACGTACCTCCGACGTCGATTCCGATTCGGTAGCTCATCTTTCGCGTTCTCCGCCGCCGCTGAAATTTTCCCGTCCGGCGTCGATCTCCGGAGGAGGGCGGCCCAATTCTTCTTGACTGTAAAACCCGGCGCGGGACGCTACTTTAACATCCTCGCGGGTTTCCGGTCCTCATGGAACATATCCTCCGGGCCCCCGTGGGGGAAGGCTTGACGGAGAGTTCGCCGGTTTCCCGGGATTCAGTTAACATGAACCAAGCGGGGAAAGAAATCAGGAGCGGCTTGATTTGAGAAAAGGGATGCCGGAATGAATCCAGGAATGGGTGCGCCTTTGGAAGTGTCGTATTCGAGCGGGGAGGTCGAGACGCGCTCGTTTGTCTCCCGGCCGGAGGGGGACGGCCCCTTTCCCGCCATCATGACGATTCACGGGATTTTTGGCCTCAATCCGCCCGACCTCGGCCTGATTCAGCGGCTGGCCTCGCGCGGGTATGTGGCCCTCGCCCACGGCTGGCAGAGCCGGGCGCACGATCCGGCGGATGACCTGATCATGGAGGACATCCGGGCGGGAATTCGCTATTTGAAAGAAAACGAGCCGGTCGATCCGGACCGGATCGGGACGGTCGGTTTCTGCCGGGGCGGGACCATCGCCATGCTGGCCGCGGGCCGAATCGCGGAGCTCTCGGCCGGCGTTGTTTTCTACGGGCAAGCCGTTTACGAGGAAACCGATTCCGACAAGCCCGTCTCGGCCATCGACTTCGTGGAAGACATCCGGGCGCCCCTGTTGGTTTTTCGCGGAGGACAAGACGCCTACTTTTCCATCGCGGACGCGCGCCGATACCGGGACCGGCTGGAGGCGGCCGGGAAGGAGCATGAATTTCTGGAATTTCCCGAGGCCGGGCACGCCTATTTCTTCGAGGGCGCACCCAACCACGATCAAGAGGCGTCCGATGAATCCTGGGACAGGATGATTGCGTTTTTCGACCGGTGTCTCGGGCCCGGCTGATCCCGATTTCTCGCAAAGGGCAGCCGATTTAAGATTCCGGGCTTTCGTGAACGCGACGCGTTGTTTTTCCGCGTTGATGAACTCTCTCGAAGGAGGGTAAGGGGATGATGTACGAAGGCTTCCGGGGATTTTTGGACTGCGTGAGGCGTGCTGGTGAGTTGGCATACGTCCGGGAGGAGGTCGATCCGGATCATCAAATCTCCGCGCTGATCAAAAGAGCGGGGGGAAAGACCGTCTTTTGCCGGAACGTGAAAGGGTCGGATATCCCCCTGGTCGCCAACGTCCTGGGAAGTTATCGGTAGTTGGAGATGATGTTCGGCAAACCCGCGGTTGACCTGATCGAGGAATATCAACGAAGGATTCAGCGGCCCCTGGCCCCGAAATCGGTTTCGGATGGGCCGGTGAAGGAAGTCATCCTGAAAGGAGAGGAGCTCGACCTTCGAACGTTTCCGATCCCCACGGTCAACGAGCTTGATGGAGGCCGCTACATCACGGCGGGGATCATCATCGTTGACGACCCGGAGCTCGGCCCGAATCTCTCCCTTCAACGCCTTCAGCTTCGGGGCCGGGACGAAACCGGCATTTTCTACAACCCGGTCGTCCATTTGAAGACCTACCATGAGAAGGCCGAGGAAAGGGGCGAGCCTTTGGAGATTGTGGTGGTTATCGGGTGCGATCCCGCCCTTCATATCGCTTCCCAGATCACACGAAGCATCCACGTCGACGAATACGAGCTGGCCGGGGCGCTTCGGGGGAAGCCAATCGACCTCGTAAAATGCGAGGCCGTGAATCTGCAAGTTCCGGCCGATGCGGAGATCGTCCTGGAAGGGGTCATTCCGCCGGGTGTGCGGGAGGACGAAGGACCTTTCGGAGAGTTCACGGGCTATTATCACGGCGCCCTGGCCGAGAAAAACCGTATGCCCGTCATCCGGTTCAACGCCGTCACGCATCGACGGGACCCCATCTTCCAGAGCGTCTACCTCGGAAAACCGCCCACGGAGGGGGCTTTCATGCGGGCGCTTCCGGCTTGCACGGACCTTTACAACCTGGTCAAGGAAGTGGTCCCCAAGGTCCGGGACGTGCACTTTACAACGGGCGGCTGCGGCCGGTTCCACGCGATCGTCTCCATCAAGAAGCGGTCACCCGGAGATGGGAAACTCGCCCTCAGCGCGATCCTCGCGAGCCGCATCAACATCAAGTACGCGGTGGTCGTGGACGACGATGTGGATATTCGCAACATGGACGATGTGGAGTGGGCCATCGCGACCCGGTCCCAGTTTGATCGCGACGGGACCGTCCTCACCCGGGCGCCCGGCCAGCTCGATCCTTCCCGGGATCGCCCCCACAACCTCATCACCAAAGTGGGAATCGACGCCACGCGCCCCGACAATAAGGGCCTCCCGCGGGTTTGCGATGTGCCGAAGGAAGCAATGGCCGAGGTCGAGCGGATCTGGTCGGATTGGGTCACTTCCGAACCGGAAGAAATTCCCGCGGACTGGACGGGAAGTTTGGTGTCTTAAACCCTTACAGCCGATACGAAGGAAATGCCGGCCCGCCGGCGAGTGGTTTCTCAAGCAAAATGCGGGAGAATTCGCTTCTCGAATGTCTTCAACATTTCTTCGGAATTCTGCGTCGCGGGAACGAGGATGACCTGGTCGATCCCCTGCTCATCGAGGGCGTGGAGCTTCTCGACGCACTCCTCGGGCGTCCCCGCCAGCGAAAGGCCGGCCGCCCAGTCTTTGCGCACGGCCGCGCTGTGGGGGGCGTGGGGGACGAGGTGATCGGAAATCCGGTACGCCTGCCGAAACCCCTCGGCCTCTTCCCGGGTGATCCCCAGGATGGAGAGCGGAATGGGCGAGAGCGCCCGGCGGGCCGCCCACGATTTGACATCCTCCCGCGCCCGATCCCCGTCCTCCCGGATGGAGCAGCCCACCTGGAAGGCGACGGCGACGGAGGCGGGGTCCCGGCCGGCGGCGCGCCTGCCGCTTTCGATCCGGCCCAGCGCGTATTGAATGAGTTCGGGCGAAATCCCGGTGGGGACGTTCACGCCGTCTGTGACTCTCCCGGCCAGCTCAAGCATTTTTGGCCCGTAGCAAGCCAGGTAAATGGGGACCTTCCTTGGTTGAAATCCCGTGAATCGGGGGATTGTGTTCCCCTGATACTGTCCGTCCTCCCGGCCAGCAGACCGCGAATCAGGAGGATTCCTTCCTCCATGTCTTTCAAGGAGGAGGGTTTCAGCCCCAGGTGCTTGAGCGCCGTGTCTCCGGCCCCGAAACCCAGGAGCGCGCGGCCGCCGGAAACCTCGTCCAGCGTGGCCATCGCCCGGGCCGTGACGGCGGGATGGCGCGTGATGAGGTTGGTGACGCCCACCCCAAGCCGGATCCGCCGGGTGCGGACAGCGCAAAGCGTAATGGAGACGTAGAGGTCGTGCCAGATTCCCTGGGAATCGCCCACCCACGCTTCATTGAAGCCGCAGTCCTCCGCCCGCTGGACCGTTTGGGCGATGGCCTCCGCCGATTGGCCGCTCTCTTTTGGCGGGCACCCTATCCCGAATCGCATCCGTCTCCCCCTCGCAACGCGGCGTGAACATTTTTCAAGATGGTGTTCAATGGATGATGCCTTCACCCTCTCGGCGAGTTTATAACATTTCTGGGGAGGACGACCGAACATCCGTTACGGGCGGCGGAGCGGCGAGGTGAGCGCCGGAGACGCGATGAGCGGCGTTCTTGGGGATCGCGAAACAAATTCCGACGCTCAACGGATGGGGTATGATGAGGACACGCGGACCGAAAATGGCGTTTGATCGCCGCCGCGAAGGCCGGGCGGCGCTGTGCGGTGTATCGCGGGAGGTAATGGGATATGGCGATGGCCGCCCGTAAGGGCATGACCGAGACCGGCCTGTGGCCCCAGCTTCGGGACTACTGGCTGCCCGTCGCCTTCAGCGATGAGGTGGGGGAGAAGCCCCTTGCCGTTCGCCTGTTGGATGAGCGGCTGGCCCTCTGCCGGCTGGGCGCTCGGGGGGGCCATGGGGGCGAGGTCGCGGCGTTTCTCGACCTGTGCGTTCACCGGGGGACGCCGATCTCCCTGGGCTGGATCGAGGGGGAGGAGGTCGTCTGCGCCTATCACGGCTGGTCGTACAACCGAGAGGGCCGGTGCACGAGGATCCCCTCGGTCCCGTCCGGGCATCCCATCCCCAAGAAGGCGTGTCTGACCCGGTACAAGGCCCGGGAGCGGTACGGCATCGTCTGGGTCTGCCTGGGCGAGCCTCGGGCGCCGCTTCCCGAATATCCCCCCCTGGAGGACCCGGAATTTCAGGTCATTTTCCGTGACAGGAGACGGTGGGCGTGCAGCGCCGCGCGGGCCATCGAGAACTTCTTCGATTTCGGCCACTTCGCCTGGGTGCACGAAGGGATCCTGGGCGACCGGGACCATCCCATTCCGCCGCAAGTCACCCTGGAGCGGGAGGGCGAGGAGCTGCGATTCTGGGCCGACCGGTCGGTGGATTCGACCCACGCCGTTCACTCCGTATCCCACCGAAACCATTACATCGTGACCCGTCCTTTCTCAATCCACCAGTGGAAGGAGGAGCCCGGCGGGAACATCGAGGCGTTCATCTATGTGGTGACGCCCGTATCGGCCGGGGAATGCCAACGGTTCATGTTCACGGTCCGGAACTATGAGGGCGGACCTTACGCCGGGGATTCCCATGCGGACCTTCAGAATCTTGTTGCCGAGCAGGACCGTGTCATTGTCGAGAACCAACGGCCCGAGGAGCTGCCCCTGGACCTGGCCGAGGAGCTTCACATCAAGGGGCCGGACGCCGCCGCCCTGGCTTACCGGAGGTTCCTGGGGGAGCTGGGGGTCGAGTAGGAGACGAATCGAATGCTTTCTTTCAAGCTGAACGGCCAACCGGTGACGGCCGATGACCTTCCGGGGAAGACCCTGGACCGTTGTCTGAGGGACGACCTCCGGATGACCGGGACGAAGGTGGGGTGCAGCCCCGGCGACGGGGACTGCGGGTGCTGCACGGTCCTGATCGACGGGGCGCCCGAAAGGGCCTGCCTGGTCGCCGCGAGCGACGTTGCCGGGAAGCGGGTGGAGACCATCGAGGGCCTCGCTTCCAACGGCGACCTTCACCCGGTCCAGGAGGCCTTCGTCCGGACCGGGGCCGTGCAGTGCGGCTTCTGCGTTCCGGGGTTCGTCATGGCGGCCAAGGCCCTCCTGGAAAGGAACTCCCGTCCCGGCCGGGAGGAGATCTACAAAGGGCTCTCCGGAATCCTGTGCCGCTGCACCGGCTACAACAAGGTGATCGAGGCCGTTGAGCAGGCCGCGACCTTCTTGTCCGAGGGCGAGTGGCCCCCCATCGAGTCTCAGGTGGGGGAGGCGGCCGACGGGGGTCCTTTGGGCGTATCGGTCATCCGAAAGGACTCCATCCCCAAGGTCACCGGAAAGGCCCGGTTCGCCGCGGACTGGTATTTGGAGGACATGCTCCACTGCAAGCTCCTGTTCAGCGAGCATCCACACGCGGAACTCCTCTCCATCGACACGTCCGCGGCCGAGGAAATCCCCGGCGTCGCACTGGTATTGACCTCCCGAAACTCCCCCGAGGTCCGAAGGTTCGGCCAGAAGATCCAGGACGTTCCCGTCTTCGCCGAGGACCGGGTGCATTGCGTGGGAACGGTGGTGGCGGCGGTGTATGCCGAAACCGAGGAGCAAGCCCGCGAGGGCGTTGCGGCCATCCGCGTCTCCTACCGGGCGCTTCCGGCGGTCTTCGACCCCGAGGAGGCCCTTCGGGAGGACGCCCCCCGGGTCCATCCGGATTATCCGGACGGCAACCGGCTGACGCACGCGGTGATCAGGCGGGGGGATGTAGACCGGGCGTTCGAGGAAGCGGACCTTGTCGTGGAGGGGGACTACTCGGTCCCGTGGGTGGACCACGCGTTTCTGGAGCCCGAGAGCGCGGTGGCTTACCGGGACGAGGAAGGGCGGGTGACGGTGGTCATCGCCTCCCAGAACACATACCGCGAGCGGGGGGAGCTGGCCGGGGCGCTCGGATTGCCCCTGGAGAAGGTCCGGGTCGTTTCGCCGGCCATCGGGGGCGCGTTCGGCGGCAAGAGCGGCCTCTCGATTCATCCCTACGTGGCCCTCGGGTTGTTGAGGACGGATCGCCCCGTGAAGCTCGTCACCAACCGGGAGGAGTCTTTTCTCGTCCACGTCAAGAAGCACGCGATGCGGCTGCACTATAAGACGGGCGTGACGCGGGACGGGAAGATCCTGGCGGTCGAGCGCCGCGCGATCTCCGACGGCGGCGCCTACGCCCACGGCGGTCCGATGATCCTGGCGCAGAGCACCGTCTTCGGCGCGGGCCCCTACGACGTTCCCAACCTCCGGCTGGAAGGTATCCGCACGTACACGAACAACCTTCCCTGCGGCGCGTTCCGGGGTTACGGGATCAACCAGTCCGCCTTCGCCATGGAATCCCAGCTCGACGAAATCGCGAGAGCGCTGGACATCGACCCCATCGAGCTGCGGGAGCGGAACGCCCTGGCCGTGGGCATGAAGACCTCGACGGGGCAAGTCCTGGAGGCCAGCGTCGGTTTCAAGGAGTGCCTGGGGAAGATTCGCGAAGGCCTGGCGACCCGCCGGACGGCCCGGCCGGAACCCGGGAGGAAGATCGGCGTCGGCATCGCCGGGGCGTTCAAGAATTGCGGCATCGGCCAGGGCCGGCCGGATTTGTCGGGCGCCGTGATGGAGCTGACCGGGACGGGAGACATCCGGCTGCGGTTGGGCGCGACCGACCTCGGCGAGGGCATCATGACGGTCGCCTCTCAGATGGCCGCCCACACGCTGGGCGTGCCCTACGAGGAGATCACCCTCATGGACCCGGATACGGCCCTCACCCCGGACGGCGGACAGACCAGCGCGTCGCGCCAGACCCTTTGGACCGGCAACGCCGTCGTCGGCGCAAGCCGGGCCTTGAAGGAGAAGTTGTTCAATTTCGTCGCCGAAGAATTCGAGATTGCGCGGGAGGACCTCGTCTGGGACGGGAAAGGGTTCACCTCAAAGGGCGGGCGGCCCATCGCCGACAACCGGACCGTTGCCGATCGGGCGCGCGGCCGGGGGGTTGAGCTGAGCGGGGCGGACGAATTCGAGGGCCCCAAGACGGTGTCGATCATCTTCGACGACGTGCCGCCCGAGACCGAGGGGTACAGGAATTACCTGACTTTCTCCTTTGTGGCCAACGCGGCCGTGGTCGAGGTGGACGAGACGACGGGGGAGGTGAAGGTCCTCGAGGTGATCGTCGCGGCGGACTGCGGAAAGGTGATCCATCCCCGGGGGTTGGAGGGACAGGTCGAGGGCTGCGTCTCCATGGGGCTCGGTTACGCCCTGTCGGAGGAATACAAGGTCGAGAACGGCCGCCCCCTCACCCGGACGTTGACCGACGCGGGCATTCCGACCATCGAGATGACGCCCGAGGTCCGGACGTTTGTTGTGGAGGACCCCGAGCCTTACGGGCCGTTCGGCGCGAAGGGCTTCGCCGAGGCCGGCCTGCTCCCCACGGCGCCCGCCATCACCAACGCGATCTACGACGCGGTGGGCGTGCGGATCACCGATCTCCCGGCAACGCCGAAGAAGGTCCTGGAGGCCCTGCGGGCCAAGGGGAGTTGACCCGGTCAAGCCGGGCGGAAACAGGGAAGCTTGATCCCCTCGGCCGCTTCCCGGAAGGACACGACCACTTCCTGGCCGATCTCCAAATCCTCCGGCTCGATGTCCTCGACCCCCGCGAGGATGCGGACCCCTTCCTCGAGCTCCACGGACACCAGGGCGTAGGGGGCGTCCGGCCGGAACGGCGGGGGGGCCACGCGCGTCACGGTGAACGAGTAGATCGTCCCCCGGCCACTCGCGCGGGTCCATTCGAGCGCGCTCGACATGCACTGATTGCACACGTAGCGCGGGTAAAAGGTGAACGTTCCGCAATCCCCGCAGCGCTGGAGAAGGAGCTCATCCCGGTTCGCGGCCTCCCAGAACGGGGTGGTCAGCTTGTCGAAGACCGGCAGGGGTTTGGGCGGCGGCGTTTTCTGATTCATGGCTTACACCTCCAAGACCATCACGGCGCTGGAATGCCAGTTGCGGAGATAGTTCACGGTGCCGATTCCGGTCACCAGGGCGTTGTCGCATTTTTCGACCTGACGCGCCCCGCCCTCCCGCTGAGGTTGCCGGACCGCCTCAATCACGTTCACCGCGCCGCCGGCCAAGCCGTTCTGCCCGGTTGAAAGCTGGCCGCCGCCCGTATTGAGCGGAAGGTCTCCCTGAAAGGAAAGGTCCGTCCACTCGACGAACCGCCCGCCCTCGCCGACCCCGCAAAACCCCAGGCTCTCGAGCTGAAGGATGACCGCAATCACGAAATCGTCGTATGGCTGGAACGTCTGTATGTCGGAGATGGAAAGCTCCGCTTCCTCCAGGGCCCGGCGGCCGGCCTTGCCCATCCCCACGTCCGTCACGTCTGCGAGGAGCTCCGACGCCCGGTAATTGTGGACCTCTCCCACGCCGGCCACGTAAACGGGCTTCGGCGTCAGCTCCCGGGCCCGTTCGGCCGAGGTGATCACCAGGGCGTCCCCGCCGTTGCACCGCATCACGCAGTCCAGCAGGCGGATGGGGTCGAAGATCACCCTGGAGTCCCGGTAGGTCTCAACCGTCATCTCGCCCTGAAGCAGGGCGTTCGGATTGAGTTGCGCGTGCCGCCGCTGCGTGACGGCCACCTTGGCCAGTTGCTCGATGGTGATGCCGTATTGGTGTTCGTACCGTTTCTGCAGGAATCCGAAGAGCCCCGGAGGTCCCATCGGCCCGAAGGGGAACTCGAAGTTCGTCCGGTACCCCATGTAATTTTCGTTGGAAGCCGTGATGGGCGCATCGGCGGCCACCAGGAGCACGACGTCGACGCTGCCGTCCCGGATTGCGGACGCCGCGCGCGAGATGCCGGCGATGGGCGCGGTCCCGCCGGTGTCCATCGTCTGGAGCCAACGGGTCTCAAGACCCAGGGCCTCGTTGATCCGCCCGGACCACATCGGCTCCGAGGCGCCGGAAAGGGCCGTGGTCACCAGCAGGCCGTCGACGTCCTGTTTGCTCAGCCCGGCCTTTTTGAGCCCGCCCGTCGCGGCCTCCGCGGCGTAGTCGTACACGTCTCTTTCCGGCTTTTTTGAAAAGGCGGTTTCGTAGTAAGCGGCAATCGCAACGTCTTTTCGTTTCATCCCCGTCCTCTATTTCACAATTGGGAAGGTCAGGCTGCCTATTCTCGGGGAAACTTAGAGTGGATCAACCGCTTCCCCGATAAGAGGCTCTCGACTTGGCCCAGACATTGTGTCTTCCGGAGAGTTTGTTGGGGCGGGTACAGATCCCCGCCCTTACAGGTGCGTTATTGTTAGTGTTTATCATGTAAGGGCCGGGCTCTGTACCGGCCCCGGAGTTGCGCCGCGCGTGAGTTGTTCGTTGGTGGTGCGTCCTCATCGAAATCTTTGTGAGAAATCCGGCAGATTCATTATCCCCACTTCCGTTTCCCGCCAACCGGGAAAGTATAGGCCCGCATTTCCCATATGGATGATAATTTTTAACGCCCCGAAGGCCGTTTTCTCGTGTAAAATCAAGGTGTTGGCCTCTCCCTGCCATCATCTTGCGAGGGGACCCAATGGGTGAAGCGAAAAAGAGGCCGTTGAGGCTCCAATTCGACGGTCGGCTCAGGCTGGAGTTTCACGGAGCAAAGGTTACGAGTGACGCCGGTTTGCTTGCCTATCGTGAACTGGATGAGGTGTTGGGGCTGACGAAGGCGGCCGAGGGGTTTCTGTCCGATTCACGGACGGGCGGGAACACCCGGCACAGCCTCACCGCTTTGGTGCGCCAGTCGGTCTACAGCCGCCTGGCAGGATATAAAGACACCAATGATGCCGAGCGGCTCTGTGTCGATCCCGCCATGCGTCAGGTGGTTGGGGGGCGAGCGAAGTATCACACCGCTGCCTCCACCAGCCAGATGAGCCGATTCGAGACGCAGACCCTCACCCGGCCCCTTAACCCCTCAAGGCGCTGAGCGGTCTGCCCGGTGTGTTGGTGGATCGTGTCCGCAAACGCAAGCCGATTCGCAAGCTGATCCTGGACATGGACAGTTCGGTCAGCCCGACCCACGGTGAGCAGGAAGGCTCTTCCTACAACGGCCACTTCGGCTGCACCTGCTATCACCCACTGTTTTGCTTCAACCAGTTTGGCGATCTGGAGCGGGCGCTGTTGCGCAACGGCAAGGTCCACAGCGCTGATGACTGGTGGTCTGTATTGGAGCCGGTGGTAGCTCGCTACCGGGATGCGAAGGTCTGTCGGTTTTTTCGAGGCGACGCGGCATTTGCCAAGCCGGAGGTGTACCGATACCTTGAGGCGGAGGGCTACTCCTATGCGATTCGGCTTCCGGCCAACGCCATCTTGTACAGGGACATCGAATACCTTCTGACCCGGCCGGTTGGCCGACCGCCCAAAAGGCCCATTATCTTCTACCACAGCGTCTCCCCTATCAGGCGGCTAGTTGGGAGAAGCCTCGCCGGGTGGTGGTGGCGGTCGAGTGGCACCAGGGCGAGTTGTTTCCAAGAGTCAGCTTCATCGTGACCAACCTGCACTGGCGGGAAGAGAACGTCGTGAGGTTCTACAACCAGCGTGGGACGGCGGAGCAGTGGATCAAGGAGGGCAAGTACGCCCTGAACTGGACGCGCCTGTCCTGCCACGGCTTTGAAGAGAACCAGGTTCGCTTGCAACTATTTGCCTTGGCGTACAACCTGGCAAACTTCCTGCGGCGGCTGGCGTTGCCCAGAGCGGTGAAGCACTGGTCGCTGACGACGTTACGCGAGAAGCTGATTAAGATTGGGGCCAAGGTGGTCACCCACGCCCGGCACACCACCTTCCAGATGGCCGAGGTGGCCGTGCCGCGTCAACTGTTCAGGGCAATCCTTGAACGAATTCGACGGTTGTGGTTACCGCCTCCCGTACCAGATACCGGATGACGGAGCAGATGGCCCGGAAGCTTAGTGACGTGGTGGAGACGGGGGATCAGTCTGTGCCGAACTCCCCTGAGTGTGCCGGTAGAGCTGGGTTTTCAAGGGATTGCGGCTTTAGGACGGCCGTTGCCCCTCGATTGAGCAGAGGGTTCTGCAAAGAGACCCTGAATCTGTAGTAAAATGGGGTACTTTGATGACACAGGAGGACCGCAGGATGGCTAAGAGTGGTCATCTGGGAAATCCCGGATAGGGGAATCCCGGGTCCGCGGGGAAATCGGCTTCGGTCTTCTTTGCTATTCCCCGATGAAATTCGGGGCTCGTTTCTCGGAAAAGGCCCGGGTTGCCTCGGCGGCGTCTTGGGTCCCGCGAATCAGGTTCGACAGGAGGTTTTCCAGCAGCAGGCCCTCGCGCATCGTCATGTCGGCGCCCTGGAGGACCGCTTCTTTCGCGAACCGGACGGCGATGGGTCCGCGCTTGCGGATCGACTCGGCCGTCTCGCGCGCCGCGCTCATGAGCTCGCCGGGAGGAACAACGGCGCTGACGAGGCCGATGCGGTGCGCCTCCCCGGCGTCGATCCGGTTTCCCGTGAGGATCAGGTTCAACGCGTGGGCGACGCCCACGACGCTCGTGAGCCGCTGGGTCCCGCCCGCGCCCGGGATGATCCCCAGGCCCACCTCCGGCAGGCCGAAGGTCGCCGTCTCCGAGGCGACGCGGATGTCGCAGCAGAGCGCCAACTCCAGGCCCCCGCCCAGGGCGTAACCGTTGACGGCGGCGACGACCGGTTTGGTGAGGTTTCCCAGGACGGAGTAGAGGTCCCGGCCCTTGAGAAAAGGCTTCCGCCTCGCCCAGACGGTCTGATCCAAGGAAGCGCCGATGGTTTTCTTGATGTCCGCTCCGGCGCAGAACGATTTCTCGCCCGCCCCGGTGAGCACCGCGACCCACAGGTCGTCGTCGTCGTGAAATTCCTCGAAGTGATCGGCCAGCCGGCCCCGGGTGTCCGGATCCAGGGCGTTCATCGCTTTCGGGCGGTCGATGGTCAATGTGAGGATGCGGTCCTTCTTCTCGGCGAGCACGCTCATTGATTTCTCCTGATGGCGCCGCCCCGGTTTTCCCGCCAACCCGGAGACGCGAGGACCGGCGGGGGGGGGGGAGGGAGGGGGCTGATGTCCTATCGCGGATCGGCCCATCGGCGATGGCGGTGAAGCGCGGAGGCGCATGAATTCCTGACGCATGTAGGCGAACCGTTGAATTCTAACACAGTGACAAGTCATCCTTTGTCATCTTGCGAGTCGGCAAAGCCTGATTCAGCATGAACCTCATCCGGATTCGTCCACCCCCTCCTCCCTCCGGGCAGCCGCTCCCTCCGGGGCGCCACTCCCTTGGATCAGAAAGGAAGGCCGAAATGGGACTGGAGATTTCAGGCGTGGCGGCGCGCCGGTTCCGCGTTGTCGGCCCCTTGTGCGCTCCGGGCGTTCGTGGGGTCTTTTCTCAAGTTTGTTTGGAAGTCGGACGGAGGGCGGGCCATCGGAAGCGGGGCGATTTTCGCCGCGCGCGTCACGCGCCGAAGTCGATTTGGACGGCCCGTCGGAAAAGTGAAAATGGCGGAAGCGCGTGGGAGTCGAACCCACCTACCGGGGGTTAAGCCGGAACACTGGATTTGAAGTCCAGGAGGGCCACCGGGACCCTATGCGCTTCCGAGCAAGGCCATGTTTACGAATCCAGCGGATATCCTTGATGTTACAGGATTTGTGAGGCGTTTACAAACCAGCAACCGCATGCAACCATGTGAAGTGATATGCAGGCGTTGGGGTTCCGATTCACACCGTTTTTCACACCGTTGGATTGGGGGTGTCGGATGGACACTGACTGGCCCCACCCGTTGTCAGCTCCATGTCCCATGTCCTACATTGAGTCTCTTGTGAACCCCGCTCCGCGGGAAAGGTAAGACAACGTGGAATATGTAGTCAAAGACGCAACCATTACCGTCCGAATCCCCCAGGAACTCAAGGACTGGATGCAGGGGCCGGGCACCCAAGGCAAGCGGTCTCTCTCCGAGACGGTTTGCCATGCCCTGGAGATGGCCCGCGCCCAGGAGGGAAACGGTGCAGACACCCCCGAGGCCCCGAGACAAGAGAACGGCCGGGAGGGGAGGATAGAAATTCCGGGAGAAGATGGGGAATGGCTCCGGGCGGAAGCCAGGGAGACGGGATTTTCAGAATTGGGGATACTCACCCATGCCATGAATCGGCTCAGGGAGGAATTCGAAACCGGGAGACTTGCCTGGACTGCCCCCGCCTGACTACCCCCGCACGCGCACGCGTATTAGAATCAAAGATATAGCCAGTAATGACAGACGAAAATGGAGGTTTCTAGAGGGGGGCCAGGAGAGGTTTTTAGGCCCTCACACTCGCTCGAGAATCAGCCCAAAAGGCCATCCCAGGCCCCAATTCACTCATTTTCGGGGGTTTCGGCCCCGTTTCCTCCACTCCTTACCTATTATCTGATACCCAATGATGATAATCCTGACATTATTATTGGCCACCATCAGGGCATTCGGGGAAATCGAATGGGCAAACGTAGGGGGGGCATCTTCCATGCAACCCGCACCCTCGATTTTGGGGGAAATGGAACTCACGAAGGTTGTCCTGCTGATGGCGCGAGCCAGATACACATGGATTGCGAGCCGATGAACGCAGGGACAAAAGGGCAACCTTCCCCCTACAGCTACACCCATGCATGAACCGCCGAGCGGGATCCTTCCTGCCCGGCTGGCATGGAAGTGGTCTCCTAACAATTAGGGATGAGAAACCGTTCCTCTGGCGTTTAGAGTTTTGAAAGAGATCTTTCCGGTTTCCCCATAGAGCTTAACCCGCCACTTCCCGGCTGAGTCGTATGCTCTGATACTACCATGCCCATGGAGCTGAAGCCGCGTCTTTCCAGCTGAATCACATGCTCTGACAGTGCCATCTGACCCACGGAGCCTAAGCCGCGTTGGACCGCCCCTGGGTTATTGGACACTCGGGTGAGGGTATTCGACCTCATGCGGCCTCCGCAACTTGAGCGAGTTTTTCCTGCCTTGCCTGGGCCGGCGTTCGGTAGCCGTAGCCCTCGAGAATCCAATGATGGTTGTACAGGTTCTTGAACTCAAGCAGCGCCCACCGCAGTTCCTCTACGGTGGCGAAAGAGCGCACCCACAGGAGATTCTCCTTCAAGATGCGGATGAACCACTCACAGTAGCCATTTCCCTCGGGCGCCCGCACGAAGCTGGGCGAACTGGTCATGCCCAGGTAGGCGATCTCCCGCTGAAAGTCATCGGACAGATAGGCGGGGCCGTGGTCGTGACGAACTTTAAGCCCCTCGGCGACGTCCGCCTCCAAGCCGGCGAAGCGCTCGGCGACCCCCTGCCGGATCGGCTCCAGGGCCTCGAAGCGGTTGCCGCTCTTGGCCGCATGGATCCCCACGCAGTCCACCGAGCAGTGATCCACCGCCACGAACACCGAGGCCATCCCCTCCTCGGTGGTCACCGTCGTCGTCATGTGCGTGCCCCACATTCGGTCGGGCCGCTCGGTGCGGATGGTCCCGTTGTGGGCCTTGGGACCTCGGGGTTTGCCCACCCGGTGGGGGGCCTGAAGCCCCGCCTCCCGCATCAGGCGACGCACCCGCTCCTTGCTGGTGCGGATGCCCGCGAAGCGCAGCCTCGCCCACACCTTGCGGTAGCCCTCGCCATGGAAGGGAGAGTCCTCCAGGACCTGCCGGATGTGGCCGAGGAGTTCCGCATCGGTGCACGGGCCCACAGGGCCGCGCTTATTGGGCGTGGGGCGTTCATGAACGGGGACCGCCTCTCGCCGCCGTTGCGCGTAGACCGTGGAGCGCGCCAAGCCCCAAAGGGCGCACACCCGCTTCAGGCCGTAGGCTCTGCCCGTGGAGGTGAAGCGGGCCTGACTCATCGCCTCCACCTCCTGCCGGCTAAAGGGCGGCCGGCCTCCAGGCGGTCGATCTTCTCCCGCAGGACCTCGCCCTCCATCGTGAGTTCGCCCACCTTGGCCTTGAGCCGGGCGTTCTCCTCGTCCCGCTCATCCGCCGGGCGGGCTTTGAGCGCCGCCTCGCCCCCGCGAAGGAACGCCTCGCGCCAGGCGGAAAGCCGAGCCGCTGTCGTGCCCAACTCGCGGCAGAGCGTCTCCAGGCTCTCGCCCCGCAAAAGACGCAGGACCGCCTCCCGCTTGCGCTGGCAGGAGAACCGACCCCGCTCACTGCGATGCCCTGGGGCCTTGGCTCCGTTCGCCCTACGGGCGCCCTCCGCCAAAGCCCCCTCTTGCTTTTGTTCGTTCATCGCGACACCCCTTTCTCCATGAATCATGGATCAATCGAGTGTCCAACAAAACCCTAGAGCGGGGGAGCGTCTTTCCGGCTGAATCCTCTAGAATAATCAATCTCGTCGTGATGCTCGATGGGCTGATGGCGCCCGTATACGCCACCGTCCACCCGGCCGTACCGGCGACAACGGCAAAAAGAGCCAGGGTGCCTACCCCCACAAGGGTCTTGCCCAGCCTTTTGCACCTTTTCTCCAGCGCCGCGATTCGATTCTCGATTGTCATCTGATTTTCTCCCATTTGGATCTGCGAGAATGACGGGGAAGGTTGGTTATCGGGATTGGCAAAGGGTTATTTAAGGTCAGGGTTTCGGCCCCGGTGAAGGAGCCATGGCGCAACGAAAACCCAGGTCGACGTACCTGCCGCCCGGACGGCTCCCGCTCCGGATCGCCGCGCGGAAGCCCGTTGGATTGAGGGTTGCCCCACGAGCCGCCGCGAACCACGCGCCAGCTGCTCGAGGCAGGTCCCTTTGGATTACGGGCGGGCGCGTTTTGGTAAAGGATAGTTCAAAGAAACTTGCCCGAGTGCTGAATGGAGTTCGCTGGAAGTCGCACAGTTTCGATTCGCATATGCGGGTTGCGCAGGCGACGCGAAAAGAAATATCCCGAAAGCAAGCAACGCGCCCATCCTGTAAACGCTTGAATTTTATGGTGCCGAAGGGGAGACTCGAACTCCCACGAGGTTTCCCCCACTAGACCCTGAATCAAGAGAATGGTGGCACGGAAACCATAGAAAAATCAAGGGTTTCCCAATAACCATAAGGGATTGTCCGCCGCTCCGATCTATCTCGGTATATCTCCTAATGCTTAGCCAACAGGCACGAAAACAGGCACAGCATGGGTCCCCTATCTTCTCCACGGCGAAGGGGCGGGACCCCCTGGCATCGTGCGATCTATATCTATGGGTCGTGGCCTATGAACGCAGGGACAAAAGGGCTAATCGCTAAACCCGCCAGGGGGCAAGCCCCCTGGACCCCCCAAAGGGTAAAAGGGCGAAAGGGCAAAGGGTAATTTAAGGAGCCTTGGCGCAACGAAAACCCACGTTGCCATACGTGAAGCCCAGTTGGGTACCAGATCCGGAACGCCGCGCGGAAGAGTGACGGACTGACGTAGAACCACGAGGCGCCACGAACCACGCGGAACGTGCCCGAGGATGGGCCCTTCGGGTTGCGGGCGGCCGAGACAGCTACTTGCATCCACTCCTGGCCTGTGCTATATATTACCCCTTGCCCTGTCCGACTCAGAAGCGTAAGATCTAAATCTGATCCGGGCACCGTGAGGCCGCTGCGTTCGGGTAATTATCCGAATCAGGGCGTTGAGGCGATTCGTGTAGGCGCGAATCTTTGTCCGATCTTGGAGGCTGAACATATTTAGTCACATACCGACAAACTGGGAGGGCAAGCAGTGAAAACTCTAAAGTTGATGGTCGTAGGCGCGGCGATGGCCGTGGCGCTCGGGCCGGTTGGCGCCGGGGCCGGAACCTTGGATGACGTCAAGTCCCGCGGTGTGTTGCGCTGCGTCGTAAGCACCGGCATCGCCGGCTTTGCTTATCCGGACGCGAGCGGCGTTTGGAAAGGCTTCGACATCGATTTCTGCCGGGCGACTGCCGCGGCGGTACTGGGAGATGCAAGCAAGATCAAGGCGGTGACGGCGACCGGCAAGACCCGGTTCACCAAGCTCAACTCAGGTGAGGGCGACGTACTGTGGCGGAACACCACCATCACCTTCTCTCGCGACGTCGGCGTTAAGTTGCGATTCCATGGCGTAAACTACTATGATGGCCAAGGCTTTATGGTGAAGAAGGCGATCGGTGTCAAGAGCGTTAAGGAACTTAACGGCGCTTCGGTCTGCATCCAAACCGGCACAACAACTGAACTCAACCTAGCCGATTACTTCCACGCCAATGGCATGAAGTATGAGGCCGTACCCATCGAGACCAACGAGGAGGCGCGGCAGAACTACTCTTCTGGACGGTGCGACGTTTACACCACCGACGCCTCAGGTCTAGCCGCCACCCGTTCAACGTTCTCTGATCCGCAGAATCACATCATCCTGCCAGAGATCATCTCGAAAGAGCCCCTGGGTCCCGCCACCCGTCAAGGTGACGACCAGTGGTCTGATATTATAACCTGGGTTCTCAACGCGACGATTACGGCTGAGGAAAAGGGCGTCACGCAGGCTAATGTCGATAAGATGAAAAGCTCCAAAGACCCCGAAGTCTTGCGTCTCTTGGGCGTTGAGGGTAGCCAGGGTAAAGAGTTGGGCCTGAGCAATGACTGGGCGTACAATATCATCAAGTTCGTCGGTAACTACGGCGAGATCTTTGAGCGCAATATTGGCACCAAAACGCCTATCGGTCTCCCTCGTGGGCAAAATGCCTTGTGGACGAATGGCGGCCTGCAGTATTCGCCGCCGTTCCGTTAGAAGACCGACTGATTGTTGATCTCCCCCGCTCTAGGGTTTTGTTGGACACTCGATTGATCCATGATTCATGGAGAAAGGGGTGTCGCGATGAACGAACAAAAGCAAGAGGGGGCTTTGGCGGAGGGCGCCCGCAGGGCGAACGGAGCCAAGGCCCCAGGGCATCGCAGTGAGCGGGGTCGGTTCTCCTGCCAGGCGCAAGCGGGAGGCGGTCCTGCGTCTTTTGCGGGGCGAGAGCCTGGAGACGCTCTGCCGCGAGTTGGGCACGACAGCGGCTCGGCTTTCCGCCTGGCGCGAGGCGTTCCTTCGCGGGGGCGAGGCGGCGCTCAAAGCCCGCCCGGCGGATGAGCGGGACGAGGAGAACGCCCGGCTCAAGGCCAAGGTGGGCGAACTCACGATGGAGGGCGAGGTCCTGCGGGAGAAGATCGACCGCCTGGAGGCCGGCCGCCCTTTAGCCGGCAGGAGGTGGAGGCGATGAGTCAGGCCCGCTTCACCTCCACGGGCAGAGCCTACGGCCTGAAGCGGGTGTGCGCCCTTTGGGGCTTGGCGCGCTCCACGGTCTACGCGCAACGGCGGCGAGAGGCGGTCCCCGTTCATGGACGCCCCACGCCCAATAAGCGCGGCCCTGTGGGCCCGTGCACCGATGCGGAACTCCTCGGCCACATCCGGCAGGTCCTGGAGGACTCTCCCTTCCATGGCGAGGGCTACCGCAAGGTGTGGGCGAGGCTGCGCTTCGCGGGCATCCGCACCAGCAAGGAGCGGGTGCGTCGCCTGATGCGGGAGGCGGGGCTTCAGGCCCCCCACCGGGTGGACAAACCCCGAGGTCCCAAGGCCCACAACGGGACCATCCGCACCGAGCGGCCCGACCGAATGTGGGGCACGCACATGACGACGACGGTGACCACCGAGGAGGGGATGGCCTCGGTGTTCGTGGCGGTGGATCACTGCTCGGTGGACTGCGTGGGGATCCATGCGGCCAAGAGCGGCAACCGCTTCGAGGCCCTGGAGCCGATCCGGCAGGGGGTCGCCGAGCGCTTCGCCGGCTTGGAGGCGGACGTCGCCGAGGGGCTTAAAGTTCGTCACGACCACGGCCCCGCCTATCTGTCCGATGACTTTCAGCGGGAGATCGCCTACCTGGGCATGACCAGTTCGCCCAGCTTCGTGCGGGCGCCCGAGGGAAATGGCTACTGTGAGTGGTTCATCCGCATCTTGAAGGAGAATCTCCTGTGGGTGCGCTCTTTCGCCACCGTAGAGGAACTGCGGTGGGCGTTGCTTGAGTTCAAGAACCTGTACAACCATCATTGGATTCTCGAGGGCTACGGCTACCGAACGCTGGCCCAGGCAAGGCAGGAAAAACTCGCTCAAGTTGCGGAGGCCGCATGAGGTCGAATACCCTCACCCGAGTGTCCAATAAATAACCCAGGGGCGGTCCAGATCAATCTAAAAGCGTGCTGGCGACCTATCGGGTCCCGGTACGCGTCTGCACCTATTGACCCTTGAAATTCCATGTTTGTTGTTATTTGATTGTGCCTGAGACACCCAATGGACCAATTTTCCCGACCGAAGGCTGGGAACGTTTTGTCTTGGATGGCGTCCCTGGTTATTTGAAATGACCCTCACCACGGTGCAGCTCACTAGTGATCAGCAGCAAAGATCACCCCCGTGAATTGTATCAATATTGGGTTTTTTTGGTCTTGATGAGCCCGTGAAGGAGATCGTTGTTGGCCATGGCCAGAATTGTCGAGACCGGTCCTGACACCCGCAACCTGGTCACACGCCTTTGGAGAAACCATAAAGCCCGGTCCGTCATCATCCAGATCGTGACGCTGACGGTGATATTCGCTGCCCTCGCCCTTATCCTCCGTAACGTCGTAATCAACCTCGAAACGGTAGGAAAAGAGTTTAGCTTCAGCTTCCTCTTGTACCCGGCTGGTTACGACATAACGTTTTCTCCATTTATCGAATACAGCTCAAGGTCCACTCATCTACGGGCTGCCTTCGTAGGAATTCTCAACACTCTGCTGGTTGCAGCTTGCAGTATAGTTCTCACGACAATAATGGGTTTCATAATGGGGATCCTCAGGCTCTCCACGAACTGGCTGGTCAACCGTATCGTTTATTGCTTCCTGGAATTCACGCGCAACGTTCCTGTCCTTTTGCACATCCTGTTCATCTACGGGCTGGTCGTCATCCATTTGCCGGTGCCAAAGAAGGCAATAAATTTTGCTGATATCTTCTTTCTCACGAACAGAGGATTCTTCATTCCCCAACCCGTTTTGGAACCCGGTGCCGGGATCGTCGCGGCGGCCTTCGTGATCTCGGTTGTTTTTGTGTTCTTTTTCAGACGCTGGGCGAAAAAAATCCAGGGTGAGACGAGTCGGGTTTACCCCGTTTTCTGGATATCGACTGGAGTGATCGTGGTGATGATGGCGGCCGCTTTTCTTTCCGCTGGCATGCCGCTTTCTTGGGGTATTCCGGAGCTGAAGGGGTTCAATTTCAACGGCGGGCTGGCAATCAAACCCGAGTTCATCGCTCTGTGGCTGGCGCTTTCCTATTACACATCGTGCTTTATCGCGGAGATCGTCCGTTCGGGAATCCTCGCGGTCAGCCACGGGCAGACCGAGGCCGCTTATGCGCTCGGGCTTCGTCCCAACAGAACGCTCAGGCTGATCATCATACCCCAGGCGCTCCGCGTCATCATCCCGCCGCTGACCAGCCAGTATCTGAACCTGACCAAGAACTCGTCGTTGGCGATCGCCATCGGCTACACGGATATCGTCGCCACGATCGGCGGGATTACCCTGATGCAGACGGGCAAAGAGATGGAGACGATGATTATCGTCCTTCTGCTGTATCTCACAATCTCTTTGCTGATCTCGGGATTCATGAATTGGTACAACAAGAAGATGGCCCTGGTGGAGAGATAAGCCATGGCTGACGTTGAGAAAACCTACGAAACCGGTCAGCATCCGGAATTGCCGCCACCGCGCACCGAAGTTGGCGTTCTCGGATGGGTCAAACACAACCTCCTATCTACGCCGCTCAACGTGGTGCTAACCCTCTTGGCCATCTGGTTCCTTTGGTTGGTGATACCGCCGCTATTTGAGTGGATCTTCTTGGATTCGGTTTGGACGGCAGAGTCACGCAAGGAATGCTGGGACAAAATGGAGGTGCCGGAGGGCGGCGCCTGCTGGGCCTTCATCAGAAATCGGCTGGGACTTTTTGTTTATGGGTTCTATCCCGCACCGTTGCGCTGGCGGGTGAACCTGTCGTTCGTGCTCCTGATAATGGCGATCGTGCCGGTGCTTTACGATAAGATGCCAGGCCGAAAAGTCGGGCTTTTGTATGCGATGGCGTTCCCGTTCATTACCGGCTGGCTCCTGGTCGGGGGCTTCGGCTTGAGCCCAGTTGAAACCGACCAATTCGGTGGCATCTTGCTGACACTGATCATCGGCGTCACTGGCATATCGTTCTCACTTCCGATCGGTATTCTCCTCGCCCTCGGACGCCGGTCGAAGATGCCGATTCTGAGGATTATTTGCGTCTTGTTCGTCGAGTTTATCCGCGGAGTGCCCCTGATCACCCTTTTGTTCATCGCTTCGACGATGCTCAATTACTTTCTGCCGCCGGGCACAGTCTTCGACCTGCTTATGCGGGTGCTGATTATGGTGACGCTGTTTTCAGCGGGTTATATTGCTGAAGTCGTTCGTGGCGGGTTGCAGGGAATTCCCAGTGGCCAGTACGAAGCCGCCGAATCTCTTGGCCTAACCTACCTGAAGGCTCACTGGCTGGTTATTTTGCCGCAGGCGCTGAAGATTTCAATTCCTGGAATCGTCAATACCTTTATCGGGCTTTTCAAGGACACCACGCTGGTGTTGATTATAGGTATGTTCGATCCCCTGGGCGTCGGCCGGGCGTCGTTGGCGGACACTGCCTGGGCAGGATTGGCTCGCGAGGTCTATATTTTTGTCGCGCTGTTTTTCTTCATTTGCTGCTTCAGCATGTCGAGGTATTCGCTTTTTCTTGAGCGAAAACTCGATACCGGCCATTAGGCTTAGGCGGGGGATCTTACGTAAGGATTGGAGAAATAATAATGTATGACAAAGCCGGTTTATCGGAAGACGGACTCAAACACCCAACCAAGACCATGACCGTCTCCGAGGACGTCATGATCGAGATGACGGGTGTCCACAAATGGTTCGGTTCTTTCCATGTGCTCAAGGACATCAACCTGACCGTCAATAAGGGTGAGCGCATCGTCATCTGCGGGCCGTCGGGGTCTGGAAAGTCCACCCTGATCCGCTGCATAAACCGGCTCGAAGAACACCAGCAGGGCCAGATCCTCGTCGACGGGACCGAGCTCACCAACGATCTCAAGAACATTCACACCATTCGCAGCGAAGTCGGCATGGTGTTTCAGCACTTCAATCTATTTTCCCATCTCACGGTGCTTGAGAATCTGACATTGGGCCCGATCTGGGTGCGCAATAAGCCCAAGGCCGAGGCCAATGAATTGGCGCGGGAATATCTCGAGCGAGTCCGGATACCCGAACAGGCAGAGAAGTTCCCGGGCCAGCTTTCGGGCGGCCAGCAGCAGCGGGTGGTGATTGCGCGGGCGCTCTGCATGTCGCCCAAGATCATGCTGTTCGACGAACCGACCTCGGCCTTGGATCCGGAGATGATCACGGAGGTTCTGGACGTGATGATCGAACTCGCCGGCACCGGCATGACCATGCTCGTCGTGACCCATGAGATGGGCTTCGCCAAGACCGTCGCCGACCGTGTCATCTTCATGGACGGCGGCGAGATCATCGAGCAGAACGAGCCCCATGGATTCTTCGAGAACCCCCAGAACGATCGCACCAAGCTGTTCCTCAGCCAGATCCTGATAGATTGAGGAGGAGAAGCGGCGGGGTCATTCTTGAGTCTTCGCTGTTAGCTCGATGCTTCGGCTTGAACCGGCAGACCTGCGGCTTTTCATCCTGGCAGCCCTTCCTCTAGGCGGCGCACATTAAATCCGTCAGAAGCCTTCCGGGATTCTCAGGCCAACCCCCGTAAATCCCCGTTGTTGTTGGATTCCCGCGAAAACCTCTTTGTGCTGGTTGTGTGTCTGTGTGTGGGTTTGTGTACCCTCAGAAGACACCTGAATAGACACCTACTTTGGGTCCCATAATTCCTCTTAAGCGAATGGGCGGGTCCCCACGGCGTCGCGAGCCGGATCATTATGGGTTTGAGGATATGAACGGAGGGAAAAAGGGCTAATCGCTAAACCAACCAGGGGGCAAGCCCCCTGGACCCCCCAAAGGGTAAGAGGGCGAAAGGACAAAGGGTAATTATGGAGCCTTGGCGCAACGAAACGAAACCCAGCTGCCCCGGTTGTCCGGAGGCCAATCGTTGCGATTCGCCGCGCGGAAGTTCGACGTATTGTCGCTGCTCCAGGAACCGCCGCGCAAAACGCGCCTGCTGCTGGAGGCAGGTCCCTTCGGGTTGCGATCCGGGGCGGTCCGGTAATAATCCGCCTTGAACCAGTCACCCACCCACTCCCACACGTTCCCCGACATGTCCACAGCCCCATAAGGGCTCCGGTGGGTGTTGTACGTCCGATCCACGGGGTGTGTCTTATCGCCGCTGTTCTTATCCCAAATCACCTTCGAGGGGTCCCACTGATTCCCCCAGGGATACTTCCGGCCGTCCACCCCACGAGCCGCTTTCTCCCATTCGGCCTCCGTGGGCAAGCGCTTGCCCACGGATCCGCAATAATCCCGTGCCTGACTCCAAGTCACACCCACGCACAGGCTGACGGGTGCCGTTGAACTTCGAGCCGTGATCCTTCTTTGGTTTTCCGAACCTCCGGAACCGGACATTCGTCACCGGATACTTGTCGATGAAAAACTCATTCAGGTAAACCCGGCGGCGCGGCTTCTCACTTTCGTACTTTCCGCTCCCCATGATGAACCAACCCGCAGGGACCTTGACCATCCCGGGAGGGATCGGGTCAACGGCCAGGACGGCAACAACCGTGCTCTTCCTGTCCCCGCGAACGAGGGCCTTCTGGCTTGAAGGCTTGTAACCCGGCTTCCTGAATCGAACGGTGTATTCCCCCTCATAGAGCCGAATCGCCCGCGGCGTCTTGCCCACTGATTTTTTCCCAATGAAAATCTCCGCCCCCGAAGGCGTCGAGGAAACCACCAGCGTAGCCGTGGCGAGCGCGGCGAGGGTCTGCGAGACTTCCGTGGTTTTCCCGAATTCGACCTTCACTCGGCCGCTGTACCTCCGGTAGCCCTCCTGTCTCACTTCAACCTGACGTTCACCGGGGTTCACCTTTGTCTTGAGCGGCGACTTCCCCAACCGCTTGCCGTCCACGAGAACTGCCGAACCGAAGGGACGCACCTTGACGTAAAGCTCACCCTTCAGGCGTTCCAGGCTCACAGTGAGGTTCTTCAACTCACCCGCTTTGAGCCGAACGTCCCGGAACCCGCCATGCTTCTCGCCCTTGCGGACCAATATTCGGTGCTCACCGGCGGGGACCTTCTCGACCAAGAGTGGCGTGGGACCCGAAAGACGCTTTCCATCCAAGAAGACCACCGCCCCAGGGGGCTTCGAATTCAAGAACAGGTCTCCCGTGCCCTTCCTACCCAACCCCGCAAATTCATCGGGGTCTTTAACTACCCTTCCGAGACCAGCAAATGGGTCAGCCATGGGGATGGAGGCGACAGGAGGCCGGGGCGTTGCCGGAGGCGGAGAAACAGCCGGACGATTTCCAATGGCCGGCGCGGTGAAGACGAACTGCCCCACGCCGTCCATCGTCCCGAAAAAGGGCGTCTGACGGCTGCTGGACGAGGCGATCACCTGCCCCTGGACGAACGCCGCCACCTCCATCGCCGTGAGGACGCCGTCCCGGGGAGAATTGTCCGCCTCGCCCTCCATCGCCTCCAGGAGCCGCCGGGTGAAAAGGCCGTGGCCCCCTTCCTCCAGGACCGGCTGGTCCCGCTCGCCCGCCGTGAGGATCTGCCGCAGACGGCCCCGGGTCAGGTAAGCCGCGTCCACGCCGCTTTTCCGCCCGAGGCACGCTCCGTGCGGCCAAAAGACCTGAGAAGCAGGCGTCCACGGCAAAGAAGACGTGCTTCGCCTTGAGAAGCGACGCCATGTCCTTCACCTCGCTCATCGGCATGGCCGTCCCCACAATGTTGGCCGGGTCCGCCCCCACCGGAAGCAGGTATCCCATCGCCCCGCCCCCCGGACGGTCGAGCGTCAAACCGTGCGCCGCGACAAAGATGAATACCCGGTCTTGCCCCTGTGTCCTTGTAATCAGGGTGTTGAACGCCGTGCGGATGGCCAGCGCCGTGGCCCGCTCGTCTAGTAGGGTGATGATGTTTCTTTTGGGAAAGCCGATCTTCTGAAGGGCGGCCGTGACGCTCCGGGCGTCGTTGACGGCGTAGTGGAGGCGCAGGGCCGGTTTTCGATACCGGTTGATACCCACAACGATGGCCCAGGAGTCGCCGTAAGGCCGGGAGGCCGATGGGGTGGGACCCAAAGGAACGACGCCAATCGTCCGCTTACCGGAGACCTCGACGAGAGACTTGAAGACCCAGCCCTCCCGGCCCGTCTCCAGCAGGATCTTGAACCAGTCGCCCTGGCGGGCCTCGATGGGGAAGTTATCGGCTTTTTGGACCCTTCCGATCACGGGGTAGGACTTGCCAGGCCCGAAGCGCACGTTTCCCCGTTGGACCTTGACCGTCAGCGTCTGGGCGAACAGGGAGGGAGCAATAAGGACTGAGGCCAGAACGGCAATCAGGACGGTGCGCCGGTACCGCATGACGTGTTGCCCCCATCAGGTGGGCGGGTCTGTATCTTTTCGGGTTGACGATGGGAATTTTAGCAGGTTTTTAAGCTGACGGGAGAATGAGGGCACATTGAGAGGAAGGGGTGGTCACAAATTGGTCACAACGGGTCCCATAATTCCTCTCAAGCAAATGGGCGGGTATCCCACGGCGTCGTGAGCCGTTTATATATGGATCGCGGCCTATGAACCGGAGGGCAAAAGGACAATCTTCCCCCTACAACAGCGCCCATGCATGAACCGCTGAGCGGGATCCCTCCCGCCCAGCGGTTATGGAAGTGGTCTCCCAACAATTAGGTCCCCCGCTCTAGGGTTTTGTTGGACACTCGATTGATCCATGATTCATGGAGAAAGGGGTGTCGCGATGAACGAACAAAAGCAAGAGGGGGCTTTGGCGGAGGGCGCCCGCAGGGCGAACGGAGCCAAGGCCCCAGGGCATCGCAGTGAGCGGGGTCGGTTCTCCTGCCAGGCGCAAGCGGGAGGCGGTCCTGCGTCTTTTGCGGGGCGAGAGCCTGGAGACGCTCTGCCGCGAGTTGGGCACGACAGCGGCTCGGCTTTCCGCCTGGCGCGAGGCGTTCCTTCGCGGGGGCGAGGCGGCGCTCAAAGCCCGCCCGGCGGATGAGCGGGCCGAGGAGAACGCCCGGCTCAAGGCCAAGGTGGGCGAACTCACGATGGAGGGCGAGGTCCTGCGGGAGAAGATCGACCGCCTGGAGGCCGGCCGCCCTTTAGCCGGCAGGAGGTGGAGGCGATGAGTCAGGCCCGCTTCACCTCCACGGGCAGAGCCTACGGCCTGAAGCGGGTGTGCGCCCTTTGGGGCTTGGCGCGCTCCACGGTCTACGCGCAACGGCGGCGAGAGGCGGTCCCCGTTCATGAACGCCCCACGCCCAATAAGCGCGGCCCTGTGGGCCCGTGCACCGATGCGGAACTCCTCGGCCACATCCGGCAGGTCCTGGAGGACTCTCCCTTCCATGGCGAGGGCTACCGCAAGGTGTGGGCGAGGCTGCGCTTCGCGGGCATCCGCACCAGCAAGGAGCGGGTGCGTCGCCTGATGCGGGAGGCGGGGCTTCAGGCCCCCCACCGGGTGGGCAAACCCCGAGGTCCCAAGGCCCACAACGGGACCATCCGCACCGAGCGGCCCGACCGAATGTGGGGCACGGACATGACGACGACGGTGACCACCGAGGAGGGGATGGCCTCGGTGTTCGTGGCGGTGGATCACTGCTCGGTGGACTGCGTGGGGATCCATGCGGCCAAGAGCGGCAACCGCTTCGAGGCCCTGGAGCCGATCCGGCAGGGGGTCGCCGAGCGCTTCGCCGGCTTGGAGGCGGACGTCGCCGAGGGGCTTAAAGTTCGTCACGACCACGGCCCCGCCTATCTGTCCGATGACTTTCAGCGGGAGATCGCCTACCTGGGCATGACCAGTTCGCCCAGCTTCGTGCGGGCGCCCGAGGGAAATGGCTACTGTGAGTGGTTTATCCGCATCTTGAAGGAGAATCTCCTGTGGGTGCGCTCTTTCGCCACCGTAGAGGAACTGCGGTGGGCGCTGCTTGAGTTCAAGAACCTGTACAACCATCATTGGATTCTCGAGGGCTACGGCTACCGAACGCCGGCCCAGGCAAGGCAGGAAAAACTCGCTCAAGTTGCGGAGGCCGCATGAGGTCGAATACCCTCACCCGAGTGTCCAATAACCCAGGGGCGGTCCAAGGACTTCCTCCAGCTTCGCCTGTTCCGCCCGTGATTGGGCCGAGTCGGCCTGAAGCGCCGTGAGTTGGGCGCGCAGGGTCCGGAGATCCCCCTTTGTCGAAAGCAGGTTCCAGCCCAAGACAGGAGCAGGATCGCCGCGGCCGCCAGACCGGCCCACCCCCCGGATCGGCCCCGGGCCGGGCGTTCCCTCGCCCTGTCGGCCGAATTCGCTGGGCGACCCCGTGGGGCTTGGCCTCGCTTCCAGGGGTCTTTTAGACGGGAAGCGCAATCTGTTTCTGTTCCAAAGAGGCGGGCGCCAACTCGTATCCGGCCGCCGAGGCCGCCAGTGTCCGTCGCACCAAAAGATCGGCCGCCCGCTCTCCGGCGTGTCCGTCCCACAGGGGAGGGCGGGAGGAAGGCATGGAGTTTCCGGATAAGGACCGTCGGCCCTCCTGAACGATCCGTTCCTCCTCGATCCCCGCCAAGGTGTTTGTTCCCATCGTGACTGTCACGGGCCGCTCGGTGTTTTCCCGGAGCGTCAGGCAGGGGACGCCCAGGGCGGTTGTCTCCTCCTGAACGCCGCCCGAGTCCGTCAGGACCAGCGCGGCCCGGTCCATCAAGGCGATGAAATCGAGGTAGCCCAAAGGCTCGATGAGCCGGATGGGCGCCAAGGGCCCGGCGCGCTCCCGGTGAAGCGCTTCCAGGATTTTCGGCGCGGCCTTGCGGACGCGGGGATGCATGGGGAAGATGATCTCCAGATCCGGGGAGATGCGCGCCGCCCCCCGCAGAAGCCTCTTGAAGAGCTCGGGATCGTCCACGTTGGACGGCCGGTGAAGCGTCAACAGCGCGTACGGCTTCCCTTCTTCCGGCGCACCGCCGAGCCGCAGGCCCAGGCGGACGAAGATGTCCGATCGCCGGGCGAGCGGCAGGAGCCGGTCCAGGGTGTCGATCATGAGATTGCCGACCTCCAGGATGTCGTCCTCCCGGACCCCTTCGCGCAGGAGGTTCCCGCGCGCCTCGGGGGAGTGGATGAGGAGGTCGTCGGACAGGGCGTCGGTCAGTCTGCGGTTGGTCTCCTCGGGCATCGTGGGATCGAAGCTGCGGAGTCCGGCCTCGATGTGGGCGATGCGCGGGCGTTTCCAGCCGCCTCCGGGAAGCCGCCGCCAGCTCTTGGCCGCGACCAGCGCGCAGGCCAGCGTCGAGTTGACGTCCCCCGCGACGACGAGAACGTCCGGCCACTGTTCTTCGAAAACGGGTTCGAAGCGTTGCAGGATGAGGCCGGTCTGCCGCCCGTGCGGCCCGGAGCCGACATTCAGGTTGACATCGGCGGCAGGCAGAGAGAGCTCCTCGAACAGCGTCCTGGAAAGGCCGTCTTCGTAATGCTGTCCTGTGTGCGTGACGGTCAGCTCGATAGGTGGCTGGCCGGTTTCCACGGCGGTTGACGGGCCGGTCAAGGCGCGGATCAGAGGGGCCGCCTTCATGTAATTGGGCCGGGCGCCCACGGCGACCATGACCTTGAGGGGTTGCGGCTGCAAGAAAACTCTCCCTGTCTGCGGCGTCCGGGAAGCGGCCTTCCGGTTTCCATGGACGTTGGAACACCGGAATCAAGGGAGATTCACTTTTCATGCCATTTTCTGCTGGCCGAAGGTGGGTCTTCCGGCCGCGCGTGCTTTCGAAGATTCATTGATCCAAGGGTTTGCGGGATGATCCCGGTGCGAAATCCGCTTTCAATCCGGCCGCGCCGGGGGTAAGCTCGACCGTTTCTGATAGCCGCTTGGCGATATCTTTCGTTGGGGTGCCTGATGTCGATTTATCGTATGGCTTGGAGACCGAGGAGATGACAGACCAATCACCGCGGGATGTCGTGGGTTCCGCGCTTGTCCGGGACTTGGATGCCTACGAGAGCCTGCTGTCCGTGATCCGAAGGCGAAGGAGCATCCGCAAATACGATCCCCGGCCCGTTTCGGAAGAAGACCTCATGCGGGTGTTGGAGGCCGGGCGTTGGGCGCCTTCGGGGGCCAACATCCAACCCTGGGCCTTTCTGGTGGTCGAGGACGCCGAGCGTCGCGGGGCCGTCGCGGAGCTGCTGATTGAAGAGGGCCGTTACCTCCAAAGAAAAGATCCCCGGTTTCCGGCCTATCAACGCCGCTATCACCGGGACGTGCCCCTGTACCTGCATTTTCGCGTGCGACGATCGGGCCAAGCGGTCCTTTCCGCAGACGGAGCCCTTTCCGGTGGATATGACGCTCTACATGAGCATCTCGGCCGCCATCATGAACGTGCACCTGGCCGCGGCGGCTTTGGGCCTGGGGACCGTCTGGTACACGGTGGAGGAGCCCACCGAGAAGGAGTTGAAAAAGCTGCTGGGAATCCCGGATTCTTTCTTCATCCCCAGTCTCACCCCCCTCGGCTATCCCCTTCAGGGCCGATCCAGCGCGCGCCGCCCCCTGGAGCGGATGGTTCATCGGGAACGGATGGATTTATCGAACGCCCGGCGGGACGATCTCATGGAAAACCTTTTCACCCGGAAAATGACGGCCATGGTGATGGGCGGAAAACCCGTCGACCATTGAGGCTTCGGCCGCGCCCGCTGAGCCCGCAAGCCGATAGCGTTTTAAGCAATACCGGCTACAAGTGAATCGCTTTGTAGAAATCCCACACGAAGGGGAAGCGATTGGGCTGGAGGCCGACATAAGGGGCCGTGAAGTCATCCGGCAGTCTTTCCAGCGGTTTGCCGAAGCTTTGCGCCACCCATTGGGTCCAGGCCGACTGTTCGAGGAAAATGGCGAGAATGACCGATTCCTCCACTTCGGCGCCGACCGTGATGGCCCCGTGGCCCTGTAACAGGAGGGCATTGTGATCGCCCAGGGCTTGGGCCGTTTCGATCCCCAGCGCCCGGGTGTTGATCAGGTCGGGCTTCCGGTAGAGCGGGACCCCGGCGCCGAAGTAGGCCGAGCGATGATAGAGCGGCTCGATGTCCACCCCCGCAACCGTCATGGCCGTGGCGACGAGGGGGTGGGTGTGCGCGACGGCCTGCACGTCTTCGCGGGCGAGGTAAATCTCTGTGTGAAGGGGCCATTCGGAGGGTGGATTGAAGCCTTTCCGGGCCGGATCGCAGGCGCCCCAATCCAGGACCTTCCCCTCCAGATCCACCACCAGGAAATCCTTCGGCCGCAGACCGCCCAGACGGACCCACTGCGGCTTGATCAGAATCCGGTCGCCCGGTGGAATGCGGCACGTAACGTGGCCGATCCAGTCTCCCAGTTTTTCCTTTTCGACAATCCCGTGGGCCTCGGTCAGCAACTCTCGACTGGCGGCTTCATTCTCCATTTCTTTCACCCGTCCTTTGCAATCGATCGATGGGATAATCCGCCCCCGACGACTCCCGGCTCTCGGGGAGAGGGGCCGCGTCCGGACAATGGTCTCGACGGCGTATTTTGACAGAATCGGCGATGGATAAGCAGTCTTTGCGCGAAATGATTTGGACCCGGATGATGGAGGAGGGCGTCGCTCTCTTTCCGGGGACGGTCGGGCGAATCCCCAACTTCAAGGGTGCCGAGGCCGCCGCCGATCGGTTGAACGCGCTTCCCGAATGGGAAAGCGCCCGGGTTGTCAAGACAAACCCGGATTCCCCGCAACGGCCGGTCCGCCGCCTGGCCCTGGAACAGGGGAAGACCCTCCTCATGGCGGTTCCCAGGCTGACGCGAAGGGAATGCTTCATCCTCCTGGATCCCGCGAAACTCCCCGTGTCTCCTTACGCGGCTTCCAGCATCCGGGGCGCCTCCCGGTATGGACTCCCCGTCTCGCCGGAGACGCTTCCGGACATCGATTTGATTGTGATGGGGTCGGTGGCCGTGAGCCGGCGGGGCGAGCGAGTCGGAAAGGGGGGCGGGTATGCGGACCTGGAATACGCCCTGCTGCGAAGGTTCGGAAAGGTCTCCTCCTCCACCCCCGTTGTAACGACGGTCCATCCGATCCAGGTTGTTGAACGGGCCATTCCCATGATGGAGCATGATGTTCCGGTGAGCCATTTTTGCGTGCCCGATGAAATTCAACCCAGCCGGGGCCGTGCGGGAGCGCCTGAGGGCATTGACTGGGACCGTCTCTCCCCGGAGAAGATCGCGTCCATCCCAATCCTGCAAGAACTGGCTGAGACGGATCGTCCTTCCTCCGCCTGATCGGATATTTCCGAACCCCTCCCGCGAAAACCCCGGATCACCCCGCGAATCAAGGTCGGGCGTCGAGTTTTTGACAGAAGACCTCTTCCATACGGTTCAAAGGCCTCCGCACTCTCGCTTTATGAACCGCATTGATGAGCAAAGTGTAACCCTTTGAATTTGAACCGAATTTGAAGGCGTCCCCTCTCCGCTATCCCTGGAGCGGCATAAGTATTGCTCTCCGATCTATCAGGTTAGGGAAACCAAATTTCACTTTGAATTCTGGATGGAGTCCCATGCAATCAATCGGGATAAGTTTCTCTAAAAGAAGATTGAGCCTGTGGAAATTCACCTCCATGACGGTCATTTTCGTCCTTCTCCTCGCTACGGGGGCTTACGGCCAGGGCAAGGTGAGCATTGGGTCCGGCGCGGTGTCTGAAAAGAACATCCTGGTTCTGGAGGACGACTTCGCCAAGCTCATCAAGTACATCATGGACAAGAACGATGGGACCTTGTCGACAGAATCGGATCAGATGGCCCTCAAACAAATCGCCGAGGCCGCGCGCATCCAGGCCGGGACGGGCATCCTGCTGATCCGCCAGAACAAAGAGATCATCAAGCTGCTCAAACGAATCGCCAGAAAGAGATAGACGCTCCGCCATGGAACGCATGAAACCCAAATCCCGTCACAACCGATGGATCTTCACGGTCCTGATCGGGGCGGCCGTGGGACTGAGTTGGGCCGCATGGCGCGCTCCCGCGGCGCATGCCGATGAGGGGGGGGGGAGGCTCCTGGGCGTCCGGGCGGCTCTGCGGGGGGGATGGCTTCGGGTGGTTTTCGATTTTTCCAAGCCTGTCTCCTATCGCGTTCGGGTCCGGCCGTGGGGCGTTCAGGTGGGACGATTGACCTTGGAATTTTCCGGCGTGTCGAAACTTGATGTCCCGAATCGGATTGCGCTCGCCGGCAGGGACGGTGTGATTCTGAAGCTCGAGCGCGCCAAAGGCTCTCGGGTCCTCGCCCGCCTTCCGTTGCCGCGCACGGAAGGCCCCTATGACCATTTCACGCTGAAGAATCCGGATCGGGTGGTCCTGGACCTGGCGATTCGGCCGGTGGCTACGGCGAAAGTCCCGGATTTTCGGACGGGTCCGATTCTGATGTCGCCTTACCGGCTTGTCCAACGGCCCGGCCCCAAAGGGCGGGCGGTCCGCACGGCCGACGCCGAGCGTCCCGCGTCTCCGGTTTACCTGGCTCAGGCGTCCGTGGTGGTGATCTCGCCGCCGTTGGAGGCGGAGAGATTTTCGCTGATCGGCCGCAAGGCCCCCCCTCCTGTGATCCCGAAGGCCCCGGCCGTGATTCCGGCGGCCGCCCCTCAATTGGTGAAAGTCAAGCGGCCGCTTTTTGGGAAACCGGTCATTCCCAAACCGTGGCATGGAGAAGAGGGCGCCCAGGAATACCTGGAAGCCCTCAAGCATTACCACGAAGGAAATTCCACCGAGGCGTCGGAATCCTTCGGCCGGTTCGCCCGGAAATTTTCCGGCAGCCGGCTTGCCCCCAGCGCGGCTTATTTGTCGGGAGACAGCCATTTCGAGGCCGAGCCCTCCGTGGATGAATTCGATCTGGACCTCGATGATCCCGGCGCTTCTATCGGTAAGCTGAAGCGTGACCGGAAAAAGAAGCGGCTGAGGCAGGCGGTCACGGCTTACCGCTGGGCGGTTCAGGCATTCCCCGAGACCGAATGGACCCCTTGGGGACTGCTTCAGCTCGGCCGGAGTCAGAGCCAGCTGGGGTTTTACTTTCGGGCGGAGACCACGTTTCAGGATCTCGCTGACCGGTACCCGAAGCATCCGCTCACCGCGGTGGGAATGGCGTATCAAGGTTTCACGAATCTGAAACTGGGCGACTCGGAGTTGGCCCTGGAGATATTCCAGAAAGCCCTGAAGCATCCGCGTGCGGGCGCTCACGCCCTCGCCCGATACGGCTTGGGCGGCGCGTATTTTCAGCTGAAAAAGATCGAATTGGCGAAGGCCGAATTTGAAAAGGCGCTCAAGAAGGCGCCCACATTGGCGAATTTCTCCCCGGATGTCCTGTTCCTGATGGGGGAAACATTCCTGGCTTCCGGGGAGTTTTCCCGCGCCAGAAAATTCTATGCCAAGCAAATGGAGAAATTCCCGGATTCCGAAAACCTGCCCTATGTGATGACGCGGGTGGCCGAAAGCCATCTCCTTGAAAAGGACTTGGCCCGAGCCATCGACGGTTATGCCAAAGTCATCGGGAAACACCCGCGGACGGAATCGTCCATCATCAGTCTGATCCGCCTGGCGGATTTGGCGGTCGAGGAACCCGAATTTGTTACGAAAAAACTAAAGGCCAAACACCCCGCCCTGCGGGATCCCCTCAAGACCTACCGTCGGATCGGCAAGGAGGGAAAGCCTCGCGCCTTGGCGGAGCTGGCCTGGTCGTTCCTGGGCGACGCGCTGATGAGCCGCAAGCGGTTTGGAGAGGCCGTCGAGGTCTTCCGGAGGCTGGTGGAGGATTACGCTGACGGCCGGTTGTACGGGAGGGCGTTGTTCGGACTTGAAAGCGCCCTCATGATGGCGGACATCCTGGAATGTCCGCCGGAGCAGCGGGAGATGTTGGAATTCGCCGGCCGTCTCCATGACATCGGAAAAGTCGGGATTCAGGACGCCATCATGCTCAAGCCGGATCGCTTGAGTCGGAACGAGATGGAATCGATGCGCCGGCACCCGGTGATCGGCGAACAGATCGTTCGGCCGGTTTGCCTGTTGACCGAGGAGCGGGCGGTCATCCGCAACCACCACGAGTGGTGGAATGGAGACGGGTATCCGGACCGTTTGACGGGGGAGGAGATCCCCCTGCTGGCCCGAATCCTGAGCGTTGCCGACGCTTTCGACGCCATGACGTCAGACCGGCCGTACCGCGACGCGATGAGCCCTCAACAGGCCTTGTGCAATCTTGAAGAGTCCGCCGGCGTGCAGTTCGACAAAGATGTGGTGGACGCGTTTCGGGCGACTTCCGCGGGGAAGCGGGCCGGAATGGGCGCCATGTACGCCAATGGAGTTCCTGGCGCTTGATCTACGGTTTCCCCGGATCTCTCACCGTTCTTCCGTCCCGCTGATCGAGTCGGGGCGGCGGGTGCGGCTTCCTCGCCCGGCCCGCATGACCCTGGTTGGGATGAACGGGTAGAGCGCGGATGATATCCCGCCCGGGGTCAGTCGGAGTTTTTCACCCCCCCCCCCCTCCCCCCCCCTTGTTCCTGTCTCCCGGGAAACTTGTCCGAAACGCGTTCAGCGCGGACGTTGGAATCCGAAGGCTCTTCTCCAGCCGCTCGTAAACCTTCTCAGGCTCCCGTGCGATGGCCTCGGTCAGCTTTTGGGCGGCTGAGGACGCCTGGCGGATCCGGGTTCGGACCAGAAGGCGACTCATCCAATCCAGGGACTTGATGAGGAAGTCCGCGACGACGTTGTCCACCTTGACGAACACCATCAGGTGGTTCTTCACGACGAGGCTCCTGTCCGTCCGGGCCGGTGTGTACGTGATCGCGAAGGTGGCGCGGCCTCCAAGGCTCCGGAGAAGCCACCCGCTGTAACCGCCCTCCGCGTAGATGACCTTTCGGTCCTTTCCGTTGTGAACGATCCAGAACCGTCCTGTGACGCCGGCGCCGGTGTCGAGCAGGTAGGAACCGTCCGGCCCTTCCGTAATTTTGTACTTGCCGATTTTCAACGCCCGGATCATGTCCGAGGCGATGGGCAAGCGCGCGAAGAGGTAGGTGTAGATCTTCAAAGTGCTGCGAAATTCCGTGCGCCGCTCGCGGAAAAGGGTGTAATCCTCGAGGAAGAACCGCGCCGCCCCGGTCTTTTCCCCCTTGATCAGGCGGACGGGGAAGCGCTCCTCGGGCGGCGGCTCATTCGCCCCGGCGGCGAAGGCGCCGCCGCACCCCGCGGCCAGCGCCAAGACCCCGGCCCGAGACCATCGCCATCCTGAAAAACCGCGACCCACTGCAGATCTCCCATCCCGAGTATTGGCAAACCGGCCGGCCCGCCCTTATTCTATCCGGATGTGTTGGGGGGAGGGGAGGGGAGGGGGGGATTTTCTCCTTCACACCCGGACCACCCGCCCCGCCCGCCCGAGGAGACTGCTATGAACGACGACCGCCGCCCATTCGCCCCCGGCGACGCGGCATCTCCCTTCCGCAATCCTTTCCCGACGGTCGATGTGATCATCGAGGTGGACGATCCGTCTTCCCCTGAAACCGGGCGGGCCGTTATCCTGGTCGAAAGAAAAAACCCCCCGCGGGGATGGGCCATCCCGGGAGGTTTCGTGGATTACGGCGAGTCCCTCGAGGACGCGGCGGTCCGCGAGGCCAAGGAGGAAACGGGCCTGAGCGTCGAGCTGGTCCGGCAGTTTCACGCCTATTCCGATCCCAAAAGGGACGCCCGGCAGCACAACATCACGGTGGTCTTCATCGGCCGGGTCTGGGGACGGGGTCCCCGAACGCCCACCGCCGGCTCCGACGCCGCGGCCGTCGGTGTGTACACCCGGGAAAATTTGCCCTCGCCCCTCTACTTCGACCACGCGCAGATCCTCGATGACTATTTCAGCGGCAGGTATTAAAGGCGGACAGGCTGCCTGTGGCACACTTTCTGGGAACGCGGGGACGAACCCGGTGGGTCAACCGACCCGAGGGGTCAACCGACCCGGTGGGTCATCCGACCCAAGAGCCTACAAACAAACGCAAAGCCCCGTGGGTTGACCACGGGGCTTTGCGTTTGTTTGGTGGAGGCTGGGGGAATCGAAAGCACACTGCAATATATTGTATTTAATAAATCTATAATTATGATCTATCCATTGTCCCCACGATTATCACCACACGGAACGCAGGAATATACGAGAATTTCACCAAACCTCGCCTATGAGGCCCTTGTTTTCCGACGGGCACCACAACCCCGCAGAAATAATATTCTCGCGCCTGAGCGTCGCTTTTTAAGCTCACGGTGGACCGCCCCTGGGTTATTGGACACTCGGGTGAGGGTATTCGACCTCATGCGGCCTCCGCAACTTGAGCGAGTTTTTCCTGCCTTGCCTGGGCCGGCGTTCGGTAGCCGTAGCCCTTGAGAATCCAATGATGGTTGTACAGGTTCTTGAACTCAAGCAGCGCCCACCGCAGTTCCTCTACGGTGGCGAAAGAGCGCACCCACAGGAGATTCTCCTTCAAGATGCGGATAAACCACTCACAGTAGCCATTTCCCTCGGGCGCCCGCACGAAGGTGGGCGAACTGGTCATGCCCAGGTAGGCGATCTCCCGCTGAAAGTCATCGGACAGATAGGCGGGGCCGTGGTCGTGACGAACTTTAAGCCCCTCGGCGACGTCCGCCTCCAAGCCGGCGAAGCGCTCGGCGACCCCCTGCCGGATCGGCTCCAGGGCCTCGAAGCGGTTGCCGCTCTTGGCCGCATGGATCCCCACGCAGTCCACCGAGCAGTGATCCACCGCCACGAACACCGAGGCCATCCCCTCCTCGGTGGTCACCGTCGTCGTCATGTGCGTGCCCCACATTCGGTCGGGCCGCTCGGTGCGGATGGTCCCGTTGTGGGCCTTGGGACCTCGGGGTTTGCCCACCCGGTGGGGGGCCTGAAGCCCCGCCTCCCGCATCAGGCGACGCACCCGCTCCTTGCTGGTGCGGATGCCCGCGAAGCGCAGCCTCGCCCACACCTTGCGGTAGCCCTCGCCATGGAAGGGAGAGTCCTCCAGGACCTGCCGGATGTGGCCGAGGAGTTCCGCATCGGTGCACGGGCCCACAGGGCCGCGCTTATTGGGCGTGGGGCGTTCATGAACGGGGACCGCCTCTCGCCGCCGTTGCGCGTAGACCGTGGAGCGCGCCAAGCCCCAAAGGGCGCACACCCGCTTCAGGCCGTAGGCTCTGCCCGTGGAGGTGAAGCGGGCCTGACTCATCGCCTCCACCTCCTGCCGGCTAAAGGGCGGCCGGCCTCCAGGCGGTCGATCTTCTCCCGCAGGACCTCGCCCTCCATCGTGAGTTCGCCCACCTTGGCCTTGAGCCGGGCGTTCTCCTCGGCCCGCTCATCCGCCGGGCGGGCTTTGAGCGCCGCCTCGCCCCCGCGAAGGAACGCCTCGCGCCAGGCGGAAAGCCGAGCCGCTGTCGTGCCCAACTCGCGGCAGAGCGTCTCCAGGCTCTCGCCCCGCAAAAGACGCAGGACCGCCTCCCGCTTGCGCTGGCAGGAGAACCGACCCCGCTCACTGCGATGCCCTGGGGCCTTGGCTCCGTTCGCCCTACGGGCGCACTCCGCCAAAGCCCCCTCTTGCTTTTGTTCGTTCATCGCGACACCCCTTTCTCCATGAATCATGGATCAATCGAGTGTCCAACAAAACCCTGAGCGGGGGACGGGAACTCAAAGAGGGCATGGACGCCAATCTGAGGAAGCGATACGGATCGACCCCCAGCATGGAAGAGGTCACCGGGGCCTTGCTTGATACTGTGAACGTCCGCCTAATTGACAAGCCCCGGAACCGGAGGCGCTGAGGTTCGGGACGTTCGTATATAATTCCCCTTATTTGTGGCAGTATCGTCACATTAACCCAAATATATAAGTCCCTTTAAAAATCGGAATTATGTACTTGACGCAGACGACCACAACATGTAGATCGTCCCCGCGTCTCGGCTGACCACAAGATGTAGGGGCATGCTTCAACTCAAGTCATGGTGGAGTTGGATTCGCAATTATGCGCTTGACTCAACCGAAGAGGGATCATACAATGACTGAATCATGCTCAATTGGCTTCGCAAAGTCGCCCTCTTTTTGGCGGGTGAATTACTGCGGAGCTGGATATGGCCCATTGCGGTCACGGCGGCTGGCGTCACGATCGGTTTTGCGCAACATATCCAGTTGTTCAACCTATATGTTGGAGCGGTCATTCTGTTTTCAGTTTCCTCTATGGGATTGTTGCGATTCAGCGAATGGCGGTATCGTAATAGAGTTGCGGATATGCTTAACTTTCATAGTGTGAGAACTGACAGAATAATCGACAAAGCTGGTGTAGTAAAATCACTGCGGATTGGTGCTACGTTTAACAACAAAGCTCTTTTCCCGGTGACATTTGAGGTTGTAAATGTCGTCTCAACATTTGATAAGTTGTACCCGACAAAAGAGCCATATGCCAAGAATAGCTATACCATCCCTGCAGGAGGGATGGGGTGGTTTGACGATCACTACATATCCTATAGAGCAGAAGAGAAGCGGCGTTTTTGAGGGCGGTCTTGAATTTGAGTTTAAGTACGGAAGAAAAGGAAAAACCAACAACACATTGCATATAAACAAAAAGTTGTTTTTACACTTCAATGAAAAGGGCGATATTCAGCGCGTGGATTTTATCGATCAATGAAACCGAACGATCTGATAGAGCGCATCTTCTGGAAACGGATCGATGGAAGCATGCCCCTACATCTTGTGGTCAGCCGAGACGCGGGCGCGACCTACATGTTGTGGTCGTCTGTGTCAAGTATATAAATACGTTAAAAATAGATCTGACCCCTTTTTAACCCCCAGAGAATTTCTGCTCAAGATCATTGTTTCGCTGGCTGGCTGACAATTCCAGGCGCACGCCGTCGAACATAAAGCCGATTGCAGCTTCGAACGCAACACCGGTATCCGCTTCCAGGTCGTAGCGCCAGCGATAGCCGTCGGGAATTCCACCGGGGAGATGACTGCAATCGTCGTTCGGATAACAGGTCGTTTCCCGGTTGTGGCCCATCTGCTACATGCTGGAAGACCAATTCGCCCCGGCGCCCGCGCCCATGTACCACCCCGACCGCCGCGGCTCTCCGGCAGCGCTCTTGCCCGACGCGCCGAGCACAATGCAGACCCCCAGAATGCCCAGTATGCCCCGGATGGCGCGAAACATCGCCGATGACAGCTGCATTACAACACCTTCCGTCTGATTTCGATGATCGGACAAATGCGAGAGGTATGCTCGAAGTTGGCTATGCGCCATATCTGAACCGGCGGCGACCGCTGATCCGCCCGAGTCCAGGCAAGGTAAACATTCAACATCTATCATAGCGTCGCGTATCAGGTCAGTCGAGTTCACCACGCACCCACCGGGCCAGCGCCTTCTTCGGAGAAGGGATCTCGCTCACGGACGTATAGTAGTGGTCTTCCCACCCCCATTCAGGGAGACCGGTGAAGAGCATGAGGTTCAGGGGATAAACTTCCGATTCTGTACATCTTCTGAAATCGTCGCGGAAGAGAAAGATCTTTTTCCCGAGGCCGATCGCGACGCCGAGCTCTACCATGACTCCTTCGTCGGGCGGGGTCCCGTTCACGATGGCAAAAATACCGTCCGACTCGAAAACGTCCTTCAGGTCGGCTTGCCCCACTTTGTATGCCCATCCGGACGCGGTGAAGTCGATCTGATTGTTTCGCTGAAAGGGCTCCCACACCTCCGCTCCCAGCGAACCAATCGCCTCTACAAAGGCGGGAAGCAGCCCGTGCTGCTGTTGTTGTGAAAACCCGTAGGGGTTTGCCAGGTAAACTCTCTTCTTCACGGTCGGACTCCTTTCTTGAACGGTCACGAAATCTGGAGTATGCGCCGTTGGTCAACCCGTCATCCATTTCGTCTTTGGCGCGATCCTTCCCGCGGCTATAGATCCGGTTTACGCCCGCGACGGCCACCCTACCGTGGGCTGCTGCCAGTCTGATGAGGAAGCCAACGACCCTGCGATTTCCACCCCGGAGTTCCACCTGGGATTCGCAGTGGGGAATGGCCCCTCAGGCGCAGCCGGATCGTCTCGTACATACGGCGCCTGGCTGATCTGTCGCCACGGGTCGCCTCCTTGGAGGTCTCTGCCCGGTCTCGCGAATTGTGCCCACTCCCTGGCGCGCACTCACCTCTGAAAGGCGACGCCGGCGAACCGGCACCTCGACACGGAAGCCCGCGTCCAGGGTGTTCGAGAGCCGCCAGGCCAAGACATGTTGGCTCGCCCAGTCCATGACCGCCACCGGATACGGGAAGCCGCGCCGCACCTGACCTGATCGGGCCGCTCGATCGCCAAGCCCTTGAGCAGATGCGGGTAAACCCGGTGCGCGGGATGCGGCACAGATGACGGACCATCCGGCGGCTGCCGTAGAACGGATGCTTCAGGAACGGCTCATCGATGCGCCGCATCAGCGCCGGGTTGTCCGCGCGGCCTGTAGTACAACGAGGACCGGCTCATCGAGACCCAACGGCATTGACGGCTCACGCTCAACGCCGTGTGATCGCGCACCCCCATCTCCCGCCGCTCGACCCCGTTCGAGAACACCTCACCAAGACCATCGCTCGCTTGGCGCTTCCACGCGAAGACGCCGGTTCGGATGAACCTCATGACTCGAGGCGATCTCCTGAATCGTCTCGTCGCCCCAAAGCGCCTCCGGCGCCACCTTCGCCTTCAACTTCCCACAAAATCCGCCCCTTCTCCTCATCTCGTGCCCCTCCGTCAGTCAACGGAATACACATCAACTACCTGGCCGACCCTCCGGGACGTCTCTAAGACGGCCCCGGAACTGCCCGGCGAAGCGACGAAACCGGCACAAGCCCGCGTGGAATCATTGGACCCTGGGACGGCGGGACGGCGAAAAAGCGGCCCTGCTCGAGTTCATCCTGACACTCCAGATCAAGGCGCAGTAGCCGCGTGTCTGTCACTCATGCCCCCGCCCAAGAGATGCAGGGAAGGCCCCCGGCGGGGTTATTCCGGCGATACTGGATTCCCGCTTTCGCGGGAATGACGGACCGGGGGGATCGACGTGGATTTAGTCTGTCATTCCTACGTAGGGCAGGAATCCATGGGGTAGGCCCCTGCCGGTCGAGCGCGGCCCACGCCGCGCGCCCGGCTCAACAGCCAAGTACGGGCCTTGGGCCCGCTTTAGAAGCGGAAGGAGACTTTGGCTTTTAGGAACAGCGTACGCCCCAGGGCGGAATCAAGAGTCACGTCCGCGCCATCAATGCCGGGGTTCGTGGAATCCGTGGACGGACCGCGATCGCCGATATTGAGGACGCCACCCACAACCTTCAGCCCGAGCAAGCCGAACGCCTCGTGCCAGCTCAGCGTAATATCATGCCCTATCCACTTTTCGTAGCGAGCGGTTCTATCCGTATTCCAATAGTCCGAAACCGCATGGACGTTCCAGTTCGCGATGATGCCGCCTCGCGTCGTGCGAAGCGATGCGTGGACGCGGTCTCGCGGGTAGTCGCCCGGCACCTTCTCGCCGGCCGCCCGGCTTTCATGCTCGATCACGTGTGACCATCGGAGGTCGAAGGCCATATCCGCCAAATCGGTTTTCCAATCGATGCGCCCCCGCAGGTCGAGACCCTCGACGTCAGTTTCCCGAGGTTGAACCACTTGCTCTCGATCCCCCTGATGACATCTCCTTCGCGTATGACCCTCACATCGGAGGGCAGCCGCCGCCCTTTCGCTTCCAGGTCGATGGTGGACTGCGCAGGGAATCTCGTCGGCACATCGGAAAGATTGATACGGAACCAGTCCAAGCTCAGGGAAAAAGGCCCCAGGGACGCCATGGCGCCGATGTTGAGGCTCTCCGCGTCGTCCGGCTTCAGGTTCGGGTTCCCGTCGCTCACGCGCTCCACCTGTTGCCTGTCGCAATCACCGATATCGCCGACGAGCATCCTCCGGTCGCAAATGAATGGATAGTCGATCGCGTCGCGTACGTGGAGAACACCGAGGCCAGGCACCCTGGCGCCCGTGCCCCAGGACGCGCGGAGCGTGATGTTTTGGTTCAGCCGGTACCGGCCTCGCGACCTGTCCGGAGAATGTCTCGCCGACGTCGTCGTGGTCGTCACGCCGCCCGGCGAGGGTGAGGTCCCAACCCTTGAGCAACGGGATGGAGACTTCCGCGAACGTCGACCAACGCCGCCGTTCTCCGGATGTCGAGGTTCCGCCGGAGCCGAGCACGTCGGTCGGGTCGTAGGAGCGGTCATTGATGTCCCGGTAACGGCGGACGTCTCGCCAGTCCTCGGACACGACTTCGGTTCCCGCGGCCCAATAGGACATGGCCTCCGGAGAGTGGGAACGCCGCGCCGTTGAACGAGACCCGCGTCGTCCTGTGCTCCGTGACCTGATCGTGCTTGAGTTGAAGGCCGGTCTCCCGAACGGCCGCCAGATGGTCGGGGTCCGTCGAAAACGGGTTTTCGATGTCATAACGTCCATCGCCAATGGCTTTCACAATCGCGCTCCTGCTCACGAACGTGTCGCCGGTTTCAACCGCGTCGTACAGATAGTAGCGAAGATGTGCGTCATAGCCGACGCCGTACAACCGGCCCCGGACGCCGACCGAGAGATCATGCTCCTCCATATCCGTCTGCCAGTCGCGATTGTCGTGGGCGACGAATCTATGGAACACTCTAACTTTCTTGAGATCGTCACGTTTAATCTCAGGATATTTTTCAAGCAGTTCATCCTTGAAGTCCTCCGAGGGCGCAAAGGAGAAGGAATCGACCGATGGAGCATACCGGAAGTCGGTTTCACCCCGCGCGGTCCGGGCGTCAAGATACATGTTCACGCCCCGGACAAGAGGGTAATCGGCGTTGAGGAACACGCTGTCTCGCCTGAGACGCTCCCAATGCCACTTGATGGCGGAGTAGGCAAAACCGCAGCCCGTTCCGGGAATATCGAAGGGGTTGGTGAGTCCACTGGCGTAGGCGCTTCCCTCACAGTCGCCGAGAGGACGGGCGATCGAGCCGTCAGTGGTGCTGATGAAGACGGTGTTGCCGCCCACCGAAACGCCGGACGCGTCGGCGAACGAGCCGCCCGGCATCCACGAAGCGCGACCGTAGTCCCGGTCGGCGTCGCGTATCTCCTGTCGTCGGAAGGTGTCGACGCCGATGACCAGACGACCGCGCCCAAGCGCACCTCCCAACAGGGCACTCCCGTGCTCGGAATCGCCACACGCCTGCTGAGTCGGCCGGGACGCGCCCGCCTGGACTTCAATGCCTTCGTAACCACGCCTGGGCACGATGTTGACCGCGCCGCCGATTGCGTGTCCACCGTGCAGGGCGGCGGCGGTATCGCTCAGTATCTCGACCCGTTCGACGGCCGATATGGGGAGGGCGTCGAAATCGAAGGTTGAATCGGATATGCGGCGCCCGTTGACGAGAATCGCGACCGGCCGCTTCCGAGGACGAACGGTCGATAGATGCCGAAACTGTTGTACACCGAGCGCCTCAGTAGCAGGTCCCCCAGGTTCGTCATGCCGGAGAGTTCGATATCGCGCCGGTCGATCACGGCGACGGGGCGCGTCATGTCCGCCGCGGGACGGGTAATATGGCTGGCCGCCGACGGATTCCCGTCAGCGGCCCCGTCTTGCGCCGCGACATTCGTCGTCACCACCGAGATCATCGCCAGGACGACCGCCTGAAGAATCGAATGAGCGCGGCATCTGCTGGCCGTGGGCATGCAAAGATCCTCCATGTGCCTTCCGGCACAAAATCGCCAACAACGCCTGAACGCAGGATTACGCCAGTTTCCGGTTTTTGGGGCAAAAGCACAAGAGCATGTTGCCGAAGCCGTCCCCCGCTCTAGGGTTTTGTTGGACACTCGATTGATCCATGATTCATGGAGAAAGGGGTGTCGCGATGAACGAACAAAAGCAAGAGGGGGCTTTGGCGGAGGGCGCCCGCAGGGCGAACGGAGCCAAGGCCCCAGGGCATCGCAGTGAGCGGGGTCGGTTCTCCTGCCAGCGCAAGCGGGAGGCGGTCCTGCGTCTTTTGCGGGGCGAGAGCCTGGAGACGCTCTGCCGCGAGTTGGGCACGACAGCGGCTCGGCTTTCCGCCTGGCGCGAGGCGTTCCTTCGCGGGGGCGAGGCGGCGCTCAAAGCCCGCCCGGCGGATGAGCGGGACGAGGAGAACGCCCGGCTCAAGGCCAAGGTGGGCGAACTCACGATGGAGGGCGAGGTCCTGCGGGAGAAGATCGACCGCCTGGAGGCCGGCCGCCCTTTAGCCGGCAGGAGGTGGAGGCGATGAGTCAGGCCCGCTTCACCTCCACGGGCAGAGCCTACGGCCTGAAGCGGGTGTGCGCCCTTTGGGGCTTGGCGCGCTCCACGGTCTACGCGCAACGGCGGCGAGAGGCGGTCCCCGTTCATGAACGCCCCACGCCCAATAAGCGCGGCCCTGTGGGCCCGTGCACCGATGCGGAACTCCTCGGCCACATCCGGCAGGTCCTGGAGGACTCTCCCTTCCATGGCGAGGGCTACCGCAAGGTGTGGGCGAGGCTGCGCTTCGCGGGCATCCGCACCAGCAAGGAGCGGGTGCGTCGCCTGATGCGGGAGGCGGGGCTTCAGGCCCCCCACCGGGTGGGCAAACCCCGAGGTCCCAAGGCCCACAACGGGACCATCCGCACCGAGCGGCCCGACCGAATGTGGGGCACGGACATGACGACGACGGTGACCACCGAGGAGGGGATGGCCTCGGTGTTCGTGGCGGTGGATCACTGCTCGGTGGACTGCGTGGGGATCCATGCGGCCAAGAGCGGCAACCGCTTCGAGGCCCTGGAGCCGATCCGGCAGGGGGTCGCCGAGCGCTTCGCCGGCTTGGAGGCGGACGTCGCCGAGGGGCTTAAAGTTCGTCACGACCACGGCCCCGCCTATCTGTCCGATGACTTTCAGCGGGAGATCGCCTACCTGGGCATGACCAGTTCGCCCAGCTTCGTGCGGGCGCCCGAGGGAAATGGCTACTGTGAGTGGTTCATCCGCATCTTGAAGGAGAATCTCCTGTGGGTGCGCTCTTTCGCCACCGTAGAGGAACTGCGGTGGGCGCTGCTTGAGTTCAAGAACCTGTATAACCATCATTGGATTCTCGAGGGCTACGGCTACCGAACGCCGGCCCAGGCAAGGCAGGAAAAACTCGCTCAAGTTGCGGAGGCCGCATGAGGTCGAATACCCTCACCCGAGTGTCCAATAACCCAGGGGCGGTCCAGCCGGGCAAAGACGGCGCCTAGCCCGCATTTCTCACCCCCCACTCGGCGGATGGATTATCGGGTGTGAATTGGAGTGTTTTTTCCTGTCTGTCGCTTTTACGGTGGAACCAGGGCCGGTGGGTGGTTGGAGTTGACCCGTGAGAGGGGCTTTTTGGCCGATTTGGCTCGGCTCCGCACGCACGTTTGCCTCGACTCCCTGCGCGTTCATTTTGCAATCTGTCTTAGACGGCGGGCTCTCCCTCCGGCCCCGCGCGCAGGTTCCGCCAGGCGTGGAAGAACACATTCATGTACGGATAACCCGTCGCAAGGGCCACGTGCACTCGCCGCACGCTCACCCGAACCTGCGCCCCGATCTTCAGCAGCCGCGTCCGCACCGTTCCACACGTTGCCTTTGCAAACGCCGTCCCCCGAAGGCCTAGCCGACGCAACGCATGCATCAGTTCATAGGCCACCGCCGACAGGTAGAGCCGCAACTGATTGGAGCGCATCCGCGTGCACGACGTCCGGTCCGCGTACAGGTCGAGCTGCTGCTCCTTGAGCCGGTTCTCCATCGTCCCCCGGGCGCAGTAGATGCGCTCGTACAGAGGCTTCGCGTCGATCGCCTCCTCGTCCAGCGAAGTCACGATGAAGCGCGGATTGGCGCCCTTGGCCAGGTGCTCGGCCTTGGCAACCACCCGCCGCACCCGGCTCCAGGATGTAAGCGTCCGGTGAGGAAACGACCGGAATAACCGCGCCCCCTTCCCCGTGCTCTGATGACGCGCCTTCGCTTCGGCCAGCTCGTCCTTCACCGCTTCCTGCAGCCGGGAGGTCTTGGCCAGGCCGAACACGTAATCCACCCCCTGCGCCTCGCACCAGGCCATGATCCACTCGCGCGAGAAGTCCGAATCCGCCCGAAGCAGGATCGACACCTGCGGCCAGCGTGCCCGAATCTGGGCAACGATCCGCTCCAACTCCTCCACCACCCCCGAGGAGGCGTCGATATTGGAGGGCCGAAGCCGAGCGCACAAAAGGAAATCCCCGCAGAAGATGTAAAGCGGAAGGTAGCAGTAATGACCGTGATAGCCGTGGAAGAAACGCCCCTCCTGACAGCCGTGCACCGGGTCGTCGGTGGCGTCGATGTCCAAAACGATCCGACCCGGCGCCCGCCTCTGCGACCGAAGGAAGCCCTCCACCAACAGCCGGTCGATCGCCTCGCCTCGGTAGGCGATCTTGTGGTAGCGCTCATCGCCATCGCCCGCAAGACGCTCCAAACGGTTCAGCGTGCTCTTGCCCGCAAGGGCCGGACCCCCCTTGCGCCGCGTGGCCTCCAGCTTGCCCGAGAGGATCTGGAGCATCGGGTCAAAGCGAAGCCGCTCGTGGTCATTGACGTCCTCATAGCCAAGCGCCAGCGCGTACACCCGCTGCCGCAACAACGCCCACAACTCATCTTCCACCCGCCTCGCGTCCCGACCGTCCTCAAAACAGGCCGCGAAGCCTGCGATCAGCTTCACCCGCCCCTCGGTGTCGCGTAGCAAAAGACCGCCCGCATCAGAGGTGATCGCCCCGCCGTTGGAAGTGGCGATCACACGCCGAGAACCCAACCCTTGGAATTCCATCTGTTCTGCGATACACTGTGTGCGAGTCAAGTCGGTCTCCTTTCTTCGGGCAACCCGTTGATCAAAAAGAGTTTACCCGAAAAAAACCGGCTTGGCTCTCTTTCTTTGTGAGATATCCAGGCTAGTCAGAAGCAGAAGGCGAATCGCCGGGATCGTCGAGGGGAACACCGACCCGCCGGGTGGGTGTCCGTGGTCGAACCGCTCGGTCCGATCAGGATCACCGATAGCGCCACGTCGCTGGGTTTGCCTCGCCTTTTGCGCTCGCCCTCATGCTCCACGCCTATCGCGACCCAGGGTCAACCGAGCGGGCAAAAGTTTCTGAATCGAGATTTACCAAGCCGTGTTGGAGGTATTGGACATCGCAACGCTCGCCGCTTCGTATTTCGTCGAGCGCGACGCTGTAAGACGAGATTTTGTTTTCCGAAGGGAAGAGAGAGAGGGGACCCGAGGCGAGATCGTCGTCTGTGGGCGGTCATTCGCCCGCTAGCAAGCGCGACGTGGCAAGCACCTCGTTCACCGGAACACCGCCGGCAACGCGCAAAATAGTTCGGTCAGCCCATGAAGCGGTCCGCGTCATCCGGTAAGTTCTCAAGACATGCCCGTGTCAGCGATCGATTCAGGTAGGGCGTTCACGATGCGGGTGGTTTCCACGCTCACGTGCACGATGCGGCGAATCGCGGTGATCAAGTCCTTCGGATCGTCGAACCAGCCGTTGGGATTGTTGACGATTCCGCTTTCCTTGTCCTGTGTGACTTTGTAGCGGTCGATGAACCATCCCAGCGGCGTCCGCCCGTTGACCTGATATTCATGCGCCTCGGGAGGGGTCTCCTCCAGCTGGATATGGTCGTTGACAACAAGCACCGTCTTTTCATCGTCGGCGAACCGCATCGCACGCGCGCCGATGCCGGAAATGCTCGGGACGCGGGCTTCCCTCTCCCGTGAAGGCGACCTCCAGAGGGTATTCCTCGCAGGTCTCATAGCCTAGGTGGAGTTCCGCAAGCGCGCGCCCGGCCTCGGCGAAAGCGTGAAAATCAGGTGCGAACGGTACGCGGGGAAGCTCCTTCGTCAGATCGTTGGCGAAGCGTCCCCGATAGTCGGGCGCATGAAGAACGCCGTAAACGTAATCGAAAATCGCGTCCTTGGTTATCCCGTTGTCCTTGTAGTGAACGCGGAAGGCGCGCAAGGCCGTATCCGTGATATTGTCCACGCGCTCCAGTCTCGTCTCAAGGCCCGGAAGATCGCTCTGCGCATCCATCGGCTCCTGATATTGGTAGCGCGGGAAGCATTGGGCACCAGCTTCATTCAGGTTCAAATCCGGCATCGTATCGACCATGAGGGCGGAGAACGGTTTGGTCGAGCCGACGCCCGGCACGCAGATCGCCCGGTTCTCGCTGTCCAGCGCCGGGAAAATGCTGTCCTGCTGGTATTTTCTGTTCACGAGCACATAATCGATGTAGCAGTGCTGCTTGACGAAAGGCCGATACTGGGTCGTCCAGATCCTGTCCTGAGAATACGCCACGGTCTTGCGCCGCCCCAAGTTGTCCTTTAGCGCTTGGTCCCACCGGACATTCGACGAGTGTTGCCTTGCAACCTCATCGACCGTGTAGCCGGGATGTTCTTCCCGAACCCGCATGGCGTCCATGTAGTCATCCACCATCGCGCGGGCGTTCCCCGCGCAGGCATCGCGGGAAAAGTTGTAGATGTAAGCGTCGCGGCTGGTCGCAAAACCTCTTGAATACAGCCGGAATATCGCATTGTCCGCCCTGCCGGCCTTCGCCTCTTTCGACCCCATCGGGTAGAGGCGCTGAAACGCCTCGTCACGCTGGCCTATCCAGTCGTTGTGCCGGTCGGGCGTAATTTCGCGCCAGTCCTCGATGCCGGCAATCGACCCCGCCTCGCGCAGGATCTCCAGCTTTTCCTCGCGTCTCAGATAATCGCCGATGTCACGGTAGAGGATGCGGCAGCCGTCATGCGCAGCATCCGGGTTGCGAACGAGGATAGTGATTGCCACCGGCGCACGGGAGCCTTGGCCGAATGCGTTGTCGCCCTCTGTACGTCGTAATTCGCCGGATGTCCGGGCGTTTCCCCGCAGATTCAGGACATGGATCGAACTGAACTCCTCCGCCAGACAAGCCCGCACGCCTGAATCCGCGTTGCCGTCGATCCACGAGCCGTTGGTGACAAAGGCGACGACGCCCTGGTCTCCGATCCGGTCGGAAGCCCAGCGGATGGCCATCTTGTAGGTGTCGTAGAGGCTGTTCTTGTTCGTTGCATTGGATCGCGCTGCATAGGTTTCGGCAACGCGTTGCTCCAATTCAGGATAATCCACGTTCGGGTTCTCATCCGCCGAACTTTTTTGTTTTCCCGACCAAGGCGGGTTGCCGACGATGACCTGGATCGGCAGCTTCTGCTGACGCTCGGCGCGCGCGCTGTTGTCCGGCAGCCAGTCCTTCGGGAAGCCCGTCCGCTCGGTATGCAGATTGAACGTATCGGTCAGGACGATGCCGGCGAACGGTTCATAGGCGCTGTCGGCCCCGCGGCGGCCATGAAACGCCTCTTCGATGTGAATGGCCGCGATGTAGTAGGCGAGCAGGACAAGCTCGTTGGCGTGAAGCTCTTCGCGATACTTCCTTGCCAGATCGTCATCCCGTATCAGCGCGGACTGGAGCATCCGGACGAGAAAGATGCCCGTGCCCGTGAATGGGTCGAGCACGTGCACACCCTCATCGCTCAGGCTCCGGCCGAATTCCTCGCGCAGCACGTGATCCGCGCTGTGCAAGATGAAATCCACCACTTCGGGCGGTGCATAGACGATGCCCAGCCGGTCCGCGTCCTTCTTCATGGCGGTAGCGAAGAACTTCTCGTAAAGCTCCATCAGCACCCGCTGGCGCGCTTCGCTGTTGTCGAGGCCGCGCGCCCGGTTGCGGACGCTCTCGTAGAAAGGCGCCATGTCTCGAATCTCGTTCTCAAGACCGAATTCGCCGAAATCTTTCCGCAACTTGTCCAACGCCTGCGACACCGGGTTGCCTGCGGCGAAATCGTAGGCCTCGAAAAGGGCCTCGAAAACAGGCCGCGTCAGAATGTGCTGGGCCATCATGTCGATGCCGCCTTCGCGGGTGATGGACTCATTGATGGAGACTTTCAACTCCTCGTGGAAATCGTCGAACCACACGCGCAGGGTTTCATTTTCGGGACTCTCCAGCAGACTCCCGATGCGCGCGACCAAGCGGGCGAAGATATCGGCGACATCCTTCGCCCAAGTCTCCCAATATTTCCTGTCCCCGCATTTATCGACGATCTTGGCGAAGATCGCGCCAGGCGGCAGGTCGAGCGGCGGAAAAGGCAGTTCTGAGGCGTCCACCGTCTCATTGCCCTCGCCATCGAAGATGATGATGCCTTCGGGCAGCGCCTTGTTGAGGTCGATCTTGTTGATCTCGGCGTCCAGCCTGTCGTCGTGCGAGCGCAGCGCGCGGAGCACGCTCCAGACGACGTCGAACTGCTCGTTGCGGTCGAGGGCCGTGGCCGGATCGATGCCCGCCGGCACGGCTATCGGCAGTATGATGTAGCCGTACTCCTTACCCTCGGCCTTCCGCATGGTGCGGCCCACGGCCTGAACGATATCGACGTGTGAGTTTCGCGGACTCATGAAGAGCACCGCGTCGAGCGCGGGTACGTCGATACCCTCGGACAGGCACCGCGCATTCGAGAGAATCCGGCAGGCTCCATTCTCATCCGCGGAATCACCCTTGAGCCAATCGATGCGTGCCTTGCGATCAAGCGCGTTGTGCTGCCCGTCGACGTGGCGCGTCTCGCACTGCAGAGCGTCCGCTTGCTCCTCCTCGGGTAACCTGTCGCGGGCTCGCGTGACGATGCCGTCCCAATGCGCCTCCAGCCGTTGTGATGATTTGATCGTATTCGTGAACGCGATGGCGCGCTTGAGGGGTCGGGCCGGCCCTTCATCCTTGCCCTTGTTCTCCGGGTTTTGCAGCGCGCGCCAGCAACCGACGATCTTCGCTGCATCGGTGAGGTTGATCTCGCTGTCGCCCGCCGCCAGATGCGCCTGGAGCGCCGCGTCAACGTGCTGTTCGGATATGGTGAGAACCACGACCCTGTAGTCGGAGAGCAAATCCTGCTCGACCGCGCGGGAGAAGGGAAGGCGATGGAACTCCGGCCCGTAGGTCGCCGGATCGTCCATCGAGAACACCTCGACATCGTGGCTCGCCGCCTTCTCCTTCGCGCTTTCGGTGTAAAGGCGCGGCGTGGCCGTCATGTAGAGGCGTTTTGCGGCCTTGATTCTTTCCCCGTCATGAACGAGCAAGAACGGCGATGTCTTCCCATCCTCGGGCCGCTCAACGCCGGTCGTCCGGTGGGCCTCATCGCAAAGGATGAGGTCGAACGGCGGTGCGCCCTCCTTTTGCGCAGCCTCCACGAGGCCGAGCGAGTGGTAGGTACAAAAGACCACCGTCAACGCACCCCCTTGCGCCAGCCGCAACGCTTTTGAAATCCTGGACGGCTCCGTCGTGACCGGAATTTCAAGCTCCTCAAGCGAGGCGTCCTCATCCTTTTTTCCGGCGCGCGTATCCGAGCAGATGCCCAAGTAGCGGTATCGTATCTCCTTGTGCGTCGCCCATTCGCGCATGGATTGGGCGAACAGCGAAATCGAGGGCACGAGATAAAGCACCCGGCCGCCGACGCCGGCAACGGCTTCCGCGATGCGAAGTGCGGTGAAGGTCTTGCCCGTGCCGCACGCCATGATGAGCTTGCCTCGATCATGCTCCCGGAAACCTGCTATCACATCATCGAATGCTTCCCGCTGATGCGGACGCAATTGGAACGTCTCGGGCCGATAGCGCAGGTCTTCCGGTTCCTCGCGGGCCAAGTCGGGCCAGTCGAAATGCTGGCTTAATAGATCGTTCAGGTAAAGCGCGTCGCATTTGGGCTTGAGTCCGGCGATGGTCTTCTTGGCGGTCGGCCCCCATGGATGGCCGGTATCGACTACGATGCGGGCGGTGAAGGGGTCGCGGGCTGAAGCGGAGATGAACGAATCGAGATGCGGTTTCGAGATTCGCGTCTTGGGCGCGTAGCACTTGCACTGGACGGCGCAAAAGCCGCCTTCTCGCTCCTCGGCCACGAGGTCGATCCCTGTATCCGCGCCGTCGAAACCCGGCTGCCAGGCCGCCCATTCGGACCAGAGCCAGACATTCGAGAAGCGCTCTTTGTACCAAGGATCTTCGGCAAAAAACTTCTTCATCAGCCGCTCGAACAAGCGGCCCTTCTGCGCTTCAGAGTCGGCAATCGAGCGGATATGATCCAGGACTCTTTCGAAGCCGTTGTTCATCGCCATTCCCCGACGGTGGTCGCTTTCATCTGTTTACCAGGCGCTCCTTCTGGGGCTGGCTAGAAGCAGAGCGTTTGTTCGAAAGTCGCGTAGTTCGCTGTAACTTTAGCTGCTCAGAAGATAGCGATCATCGGTGGCATACACAAGCAACACCTCGCCTAGTGGACCGTAACATTGAAATAGCCAGTAATGTTTAGTACAGTATCATGCATGCCAAACACCCCCATTCAGCTGACTTCCGATGAAAGAGAAGAACTGCAACGGCGATCCCGTTCGCGCGTGCTGCGGTCCGAAGACGTCCGACGAGCCCAAGTCATTCTGATGCTCGATGCCGGGGAGTCCTATTTGAGGATCCAGCGCGCCGTGGGCTGCGATGCCCGGTATGTGAGCCGATGGAAGACCCGGTTCCAACAAGAGGGACTGGCCGGCTTGTATTCCAGACATTGCGGTCGAGCGGTTCACAAGCGCACCCCCCGGCTGGAGGCTCGGATTCTGGACTGGACCAGGCGCCGACCACCGGACGGAGCGACGCACTGGAGTAGTCGCAAGCTGGCGCGGCAGTTGGGCACCAACCACATGATGGTGGCCCGGGTTTGGAAACGTGCGGGTCTGCAACCCCACCGCATTCAACGTTACATGGCATCGAATGATCCAGACTTTGAGAAGAAGGCGGCCGATATCATTGGCCTCTATGTCAACCCGCCGCAACACGCCGCCGTTTTCTGTGTGGATGAAAAAACCGCCATTCAGGCCTTGGACCGATTCGATCCCGTGTTGCCGCTTTCTCCGGGTCGCGCCGAGCGTCACGGTTTCGAGTATTACCGGCACGGAACGCTCTCGCTGTATGCGGCCCTGAATACAAAGACCGGCGAGGTCATCGGCAAGACCGCAGCGAGGCACACCAGCGAGGCCTTTGTGGCTTTGCTTTCTGGCATCGTGGCCAGACAACCCAAGCGGCGTGAAATTCACATCATCGCAGACAATCTGTCGGCTCATAAGAGCCGCCGCGTGCGACAGTTTCTTGACGCTCACCCGCGCGTGCATTTGCATTTCACCCCAACTTATTCCTCTTGGTTGAATCAGGTCGAAATCTGGTTCTCAAAAATCCAACGCGACGTCATTGCCCGCGGCGTCTTCACTTCGGTTCCTGATTTGGCTCGAAAACTGATGCGCTATATTCGACAGTGCAACAAGAAACCCAAACCCATCAAGTGGAGCTATACTGATGGCTCACGGCGAATCACCACTAGCAAAGTCTCTGTTACAAGGAACTAGATCGCGCCCGGCGCTCTTCTGCTCGACGAGCAGGACGCCCGGCCAGAACAGGTCGATGTAGCCGTGCGTGTTGTCGAGGTTCCTGACGGGTTCCTCGAAGGCGGCCACCCTGCGGACGGACAAGCCGAAGACATCGAAGAAGTCGTTGTAGAAGAGCTGGGTCTGCCCCTTCTCGTAGCCCTCGCCCGCCCATTCCCGCGCGAAGGCGGCGGCGCGGGCGCGAATCTCATTCCACGACAGGCGCATTCAGTCGGGTCTTTCTGCTTTGTCCGGGAGCGAATTTTCGGGTCAGGCGGCGGTACGCCTGCGCGGGAATGACGACCCGCAGAGCGTCCAAGTCCTCATCCAGCCTGTCCGATCGTATTGCTTCACGCCGTCGATCCGACCGGAGCCCGGCTTCAGAACGCATAGCGCAAGGAGAGCATAAGCCCATGACTCGCCAGATCTGCCTTTGTTGGAGCGAGATCGAGCTCCAACGGCGCGCGGCTTCAGTCGCGCCAGACGATCCGACCCCCGCCCTTGCCGGTTTGGACGGCGCCGTAATCGGTGTAGCGCCAGGCGAGATCGAGGGTCACCCTGTCCCCGAGCGGTATCGAAACTCCCGCGGTCAGCATCCAGGCGAGATTGGTTCGTTGTCCGCCCGGAACGATGGTCGTCGTCCTCGTGAACTCCATGCGCGTCTCTTCGATGTCGATGCGGGCGAGACCAACGCCGGCGCCGATGAACGGGCCGAGGGGACCGAGCCGGAGCAGGCCTAGTGGAGGGAAATCGAGATAGGCGGCGATCATGCCGGTCAGGGAGGACAGATCCGCGGACACGGCCTGCCGAGCCGTGGTCTGGATAAAGTTGGCGCGGCCCTGGAAGGAGAAGCCCGGCCGGTGCTGAACGAGGGCTTCGAGCCGCAGGGCGGGCGCTGCGGCATAACCGACGCCGAGCTCGAAACCGGCCATCATTCCGAAGTCGCCGAGCGAGCTCAGGGGCGCGCCGTCGTTACCGCTCCCGCAGCCATAGAGGGCCGCCGGGGAGGTGATCGAACAGTCCTCGTCCTTGAACCGCGTTTGTTTGGACCCATCCAGAACAAACCCGGCCCTGAAATAGAAATCATCCTGGGCCACGGATCCCGAGGACACCGGCCTCTGCGCGGATGTGATGGCCGGAACAGCCGTGGCCGCGACCGCCGCGATGAGCGCTGTCCGAAACCATGACGCACAATGATGGATCATGGGTTTTCCCCGGTCTTCGCGCCGACCGAGGCGGCGGCGCAGACGCGAATCTCGTTCCACGACAGGCGCATGTCAGCGGGTTCTTTTCTCACCGGGATTCTCCGGACGGTCCTCGTCTGCCACCGGAATCATAACCGGGCGGGACGAACCGATGGCCTTTGGGGGGCCTTATGACGGTTTTCCGAACGTGGCGACCCGATCCACGCGACACTCGAACAGGACGCGTTTTTCCTCGATCACGGGGTCTCTGAGCGCGTAGGGCGGGTCCTGGCCCGTGTATTTCGTCCAGATACGGTCGAGCTGCTCACCGGCTTTCTCCCCGCCCGGCTCGCCCTCTCGTATCTGGTTGGTGACCGTGCACTTGATGCTTATCCAGTGGTAGGGGTTCTCGGGGTTCACGATCAGGATCGTGAGCCGCGGGTTTTCTCTTATCCACCCGGATTTCGCTCGGTGCGAGGCCGTGTTCACCAAAATCGTGTCGCCCTCGTAGTCAAACCACATGGGCGTCAGATTCACCCGTCCGTCCGGGCCGGTTAAACCCAGCGTGACCGTGATCGGCATGTCCAGCAATTGTTTGTAGATGGGGTCCAGGTCCGCCAGGCCGCTCGCCTTTTTCCTCTCGCCCACGGCGAACTGGCCCTCTTGCAGGCCCTCGGACACATCCTTGAACTGAGCTACGGTGAATTCCGCCATCGCGCGCCTCCTCCTGAGGAAAAGAAATGGATTTTCCGAACGCTAGCAGAGGGGAGGCGATGCGGCAAGAGGAGTGGATGATGCCCTTGACATGTACTGAGGCGGTCATCACCTGACAGTTTGACCGTCAGCTCGCGACCGCAAGCGTCGGGCGCGCCGGCTTCGCCTGCGCAATCATGCGTGATGCCGAAGGGCGTTGAGCGCCGAACGACAGGCGCGATAGCCATGGCCGCGGGGCCGGGATGACGGCGCAGCGCGAACGAGCATGGGCGGACATCTTGCATATCGGGCCGCGCTTTGTGATAAATTAGGGACGGGAACGAACAAGCGGTCGCGACCTGTTCCCCCCGATCGGGGGCGTTTTTTCGGTGCCGGCGGGTTTGTTGCTGGATACGAAAGGGAGGGGTGAAGGATGAAGAAATTCAGGATGACGTTGGGAGCGGTTGTTTTTTCCCTGGCAACGATGCCGTTCCTGGTCGCCAACGCCGCCGGGATGGACGGATGGTACGGCGGCCTGGAGCTGGGAATGGCGATGTCTCCGAAGATCATGATATCCGGTCAGGACAACGATTTCCAAGGAGGTAGCAACGTTTGCGACGGGTTCATTGGAGGTGATCCAGGTCATTCTGACTGCGCTGCCCGCGGCAACACATGGGAAAACGCGTTCGACGGAGGCACCGGGATTCTGTCCGGTTTGACGTTCGGCTACCGTCTGGGTTCGATCAGAATCGAGGGGGAGTATTTCTATCGCACCGCAGGCTATGACCATGAGAACACGCCGACGATTGCGGGCTTGTCAGAGGAGAAGCTCAACGAATTGGGCGTCGGCATCAACAGTTCCGTCCATCTCGGCGACCTCGCATCCCACAGTCTTTTCTTCAACGTCTACTATGACATCCCCATCGGCACAAAGTTTCGGCCGTACGTGGGAGCAGGAGCGGGTTATTCAAGCATCTCGTTTGATTATGCCGCCAACTTCACGCGGTCCGTAGATCTGGATCCCCCTGTTGCCGGAACGACCACCGTTGCCAAAGAGACGTTTTCGGATGACGGGTTTGTTTATCAGTTGCTCGCGGGTGTGGATTATCTACTCAACGACCGGGTCACCCTGGGACTCAAGCTCCGATGGGCCAAATTTGGCGAATTCAAGGACGACGGGAACCCCTGGGACCGCCTTCGCAGCCATGATTCGCTCACCGGGCCCGGCGGCGAGCCGATTGTCTACAGTGTAGAGACGGACGATATCCAGTTCTGGGGGTTGAGCCTTGCCTTGAAATACCGGTTTTGAACGATGACCATCTCCCGTTGGTTGTGGCGGGAGTTTTGAGGCCACCGGCAAGGAACTCGGCCAACGCATTTTCGGCGATTTCTGCAATAATTGTCCGTCCTGATGCACCATAAGCGTGGTTGGCTGCGGTCTTGTTCAGCCTGACCTGCTCCTTGGGATGAAACTCGCCCGTAACGCCTGGAAAATCCCCCCGGAAAAAAGGCCCTGAATCGCCCGGGAAAAAAGCGTTTCCGGGGCCTTTTTCGGCCGTTGCAAGGCCGTAATCTACAGATAATTTTTTTCGGTTGTTTCGGGGTTCGAGCGGTCGTCCAGGTGTTCTCCAGGGTGCGCTGTCTGACCCTCAGCGGGGCGCTGTCCGCCCATCCAGGCATAAAAAGCTGCTTCTCACCCCTTCGGTCGTTAAATTGTCCCGAAAAAGGCGCTTGTTACGCGATTTTTAGGCGTTTGACGCAAGAAAGCGGCGGTCGGATTTGCGACCACCGAGGCGCATTTGAGACGCATCTTTGCGACGCGCCGCCACGGCCCCCACAGCCACTCCCGTTCCGTTATGTTCCGCCAAGTTCCGCATAGGTTCGTTAAAACAGCCCCTACAGATATAAACGATCCTCCACACCCTGAACCCGGAATCTCCGCCTAGTTCCTTGTAACAGAGACTTTGCTAGTGGTGATTCGCCGTGAGCCATCAGTATAGCTCCACTTGATGGGTTTGGGTTTCTTGTTGCACTGTCGAATATAGCGCATCAGTTTTCGAGCCAAATCAGGAACCGAAGTGAAGACGCCGCGGGCAATGACGTCGCGTTGGATTTTTGAGAACCAGATTTCGACCTGATTCAACCAAGAGGAATAAGTTGGGGTGAAATGCAAATGCACGCGCGGGTGAGCGTCAAGAAACTGTCGCACGCGGCGGCTCTTATGAGCCGACAGATTGTCTGCGATGATGTGAATTTCACGCCGCTTGGGTTGTCTGGCCACGATGCCAGAAAGCAAAGCCACAAAGGCCTCGCTGGTGTGCCTCGCTGCGGTCTTGCCGATGACCTCGCCGGTCTTTGTATTCAGGGCCGCATACAGCGAGAGCGTTCCGTGCCGGTAATACTCGAAACCGTGACGCTTGGCGCGACCCGGAGAAAGCGGCAACACGGGATCGAATCGGTCCAAGGCCTGAATGGCGGTTTTTTCATCCACACAGAAAACGGCGGCGTGTTGCGGCGGGTTGACATAGAGGCCAATGATATCGGCCGCCTTCTTCTCAAAGTCTGGATCATTCGATGCCATGTAACGTTGAATGCGGTGGGGTTGCAGACCCGCACGTTTCCAAACCCGGGCCACCATCATGTGGTTGGTGCCCAACTGCCGCGCCAGCTTGCGACTACTCCAGTGCGTCGCTCCGTCCGGTGGTCGGCGCCTGGTCCAGTCCAGAATCCGAGCCTCCAGCCGGGGGGTGCGCTTGTGAACCGCTCGACCGCAATGTCTGGAATACAAGTGGAGTTGACCCGGTTTGGTGGACACCTGATGATTTGGGGGTAAAGGAGGTGTTCACGATGCCACAGACTCACCCACGCTATCCAATGGAGTTCCGCTGCCAGATGGTAGAGTTGGTCCGGGCGGGACGCACGCCCGAGGCGCTGGCGCACGAGTTCGAGTCCTCGGCGCAGACGATCCGCACCTGGGCCCATCAAGCCGACGTTGACGAGGGGCGTCGCAAAGACGGGCTCACGAGCGATGAGCGGGAGGAGTTGCGCCGACTTCGCCGCGAGAACCGACAGCTCCGCCAGGAGCGGGAGATCTTAGCAAAAGCCGCGGCCTGGTTTGCTCGGGATACCGATTCGATCCCGTCCGGATCTACGGGTTCGTGAGGGCGAACCAGGCCATGTATCGGACCGCCACCATGTGCCGGGTGCTGGGCGTCTCCTCCAGCGGCTACTACGCGTGGCGCAGGCGCGCGCCGTGTGCCCGCTCGTGTGCCGATCGGGCGCTCACCAAACGCATTCAGGCGATCCACGAGCGTTCTCGGGGGACTTACGGCGTGCCGCGCGTCCATGCCGAGCTGGAGGCTGAGGGAGTGCGTGTGGGCCGCAAGCGCGTCGCCAGGCTGATACGTGGGGCGGGACTTGCGGGCGTCAGTCGGCGCAAGGGAGCGCGCACGACGCAGCGCCGGCAGGAGGCGCGGCCGGCCCCTGATCTGGTGGACCGCAACTTCACGGCCGAGGCCCCCGACCGGCTGTGGGTGGCCGACATCACCTACGTTCCGACATGGGCGGGGTTTTTGTATCTGGCCGTGGCGCTCGATGCGTTCAGCCGGCGCATCGTGGGGTGGTCGATGGCCACACACCTGCGGGCCGAGTTGGTGCTCGACGCGCTCGACATGGCGCTGTATAAGCGCCGTCCCCGGGCCGTCATCCACCACTCCGACCAGGGCACGCAGTACACCTCGGTCGCCTTTGGGCAGCGCTGCCGGCAGGCGGGCGTGCGTCCCTCCATGGGTTCGGTCGGGGACTGCTACGACAACGCGCTGTGTGAGAGCTTTTTCGCCACGCTGGAGTGCGAGCTCCTCGCTCGCCACAGTTTCCGCACCCGGGCCGAGGCGCGCATGGAGGTGTTCGGGTTCATCGAGGGCTTCTACAACCCGCATCGTCGGCACTCCTCCATCGACAACCTGTCACCCGTTAACTACGAAAGGAGACAACAACGCACACCCTGAAAACCCAAGTGCTTAACTCTCCACGAAACCGGGGTAAGTCCAAAAGCCGGCCAGTCCCTCTTGTTGGAACCGGGTCTTCCATCGGCTCACATACCGGGCATCGCAGCCCACGGCGCGCTGGATCCTCAAATAGGACTCCCCGGCATCGAGCATCAGAATGACTTGGGCTCGTCGGACGTCTTCGGACCGCAGCACGCGCGAACGGGATCGCCGTTGCAGTTCTTCTCTTTCATCGGAAGTCAGCTGAATGGGGGTGTTTGGCATGCATGATACTGTACTAAACATTACTGGCTATTTCAATGTTACAGTCCACTAGTGCCGACGTTGCGGCTCGCCGATAGCTTCCATCGCCTTTTTTTTGAATCTTCGTAGCGCGCTCATCCAGCCAACGCCTTACCGATCTGGCGGGCCACATCTCCGGTGGACGCGCTCACAGCATCGACCACCGCATCCCGACACTCCGGGCAGCACACCGTCTCGACACTGCGGCGAAGGTTCTCAAAGCCCCTCAGAAGCTCCACACCGGCCGCCGCGATCCGGTCCCTAACAACGTCCGCGTCTACCAACCGTCCCTCAGCCTCGGCGTTACGGCGCTCCTGCTCGATGCGCTTAGCCTTCTGAAGGCCGGCACGGTGGATTCGCCACTGCGCGTCCGCCTCGGCGGGCATCATCTCGTGTTCGGGAACCAGCATGCCAGGATGGGCAGACCGGGACCGGTTCTTCGATGGCTGCAACGCATCTCTGATCAGCTCCTGGATGAGTTGGCCGTTCTTGCCGCTCGGTATTCTCCCCTCCGCCTTCACCCTGTAAGCGGTCGGGCGCGGGATGCCGGCGTCCATCAACTGCTCGACGCTAAGGTCTGCCAGGGCTTCGGTGTCGTTCATCTCTCGCTCCTGCCAAGTCCGCGCACTGGCTCAGTGTGAGACTCCGGGTCCAAACAGAAAATAGTCGAACTTTGCGACTCACTAAAACCTCTATGCGTACCCCCCTCTAGGAGGACCCGTGCTGTCTCCTCCGAACAGCACGCTTGAGATCTCGACGGCTCGTTGAAGCCCTCGTGCATCCGGCACCGGCCTTTCGCCATCGCCGGCGATTGACAACATATTCCCTTTCCGCCAGCCAGATTAAGCTGAGAAATTTGCGTCCCTACCGTCCGCACCGTCCGCAAGCCAGGTATCACAGGGGTTTCCGCGGACGGAAGACTAGTGCGGCAAACGGCCGTTTGCGTCCGCAGACGGCTCTTGCGTCCGCACCCCCAAGCCCTCCGAGCCTTTGCCGGACGCACCCTTGACGCCTTCGGCGGACGATGCGGACGGTAGGGACGATGTTATCCGCCTGTTATCTGTCTTCCGAAAAATCTCGATCAGCCGGGTCCGCGCGTGGCCTTCTTTTTTAAAACCTATTTCGATCCCGACCTTGCGTAGTAGGGGCGCGGCGCGACGAACCCGTCCAGACAACGCCTGCGAGCTCGTCGGCCAAGCCTTGGTCTTGCTGACCCGCTCGCCGACTTCATCGGAAAGGACTTCCAGAAGCTCCGTCGCGGTGCCCGTCCATTCGGTCCGCCTTTCCATCAGCGAGCGAAGCGCCGAACTCACTGGATCAGCATCAATGACGTTATCCACCACCGCGTCGCGATTGACGAGATAGGCCGCTGAGAAAGTCCCGGCGGGCCAAAGGGCGGTTTCACAGGCTGTCACCCAGCGCGCGAAATCAGCCATGCGCGGCAGCTTCTCCAGTTTTGTCCCATGGTATTGTCTCAGACCGGTCGAGACAGCATCGAGCAAGGCGCCGAGAATCTTCGGGCGTGCTTCTTGGATCTCCTCCCAGAGTTCTTCCTCGGGTCGACGGCGCTCCTCCGGGATTGGGTCCAGGGTCAGGAAGATGGCCCGATCCGCGAGGTCGGGCCGGTTCACGATGTCCGTGATGCCGTTCAAGACAAGTGGACGCATGGCATCAAACAGTACCTCGTCTTGGTCGGTATAGAGCTGGTGCACTGCAAAGCCGCCACCCGTGGCAAGACGGCACAACGTGTCCGATAACCACGGCGGCAATCCAGAGACATTATCAAAGACAAGCAAATGCTGGTTGTGTGCCGCGATGAACAGTTCCCGGTTCTCGCGTGGCAGGGCGCGCAGCGGGGCTGTGTTGGGATCGAGGAGCGCACGCAGGACGCGGCAAAAGGTAGACTTGGCCGATCCTTGTTCGCCTGACAGTACGAGGGCCGGATAGGGACCACAATCCCGCAGGCAGGCAAGCATCCAAGCCACGACAAGAACGAAATCGTCATCGTCGACGTTGAGGAATGGACGCAGCATATCCACGGACCCGCCCGGTATCGGGACCGGCAGTGGCTGCATGCCAGCCGCCCGGCGGAACCGAACCGGCGGCTTGCCGACGACGCGCCATCCCGCACCGTCGATCTCCACCGCCCGCCAGGAATCATCGGCGAGGTCGAGGTAGAGTTTCACCCCGTGGCCCGCCACTCGGATGAAGACGTCCGCCTGCGGCGCGTCGTAATACGCTCGCGCCTCAAGCACGTGCAGTGCCGCCTTAAGAGCTTCCGAGTTCGGGGCACCTTCAGTGGACTCAAAGAACCGCCGCGTGAGCCAGCGCTTAAACCCCGTGCTGCGGACCGGCCAAGTCTCGCGGTGTCCGTTGAAGTGAAGATCGCCGTATGCCGTACTGTCTGCGGTATGGAAAAGCTCCACCTCGGCTGCGAGGTCGATCAAAATGCCGGACTGTGTCGGTCTCCCCTTGCTGACCTCGCCGGTTTCCTCAGCGATGGCCTCATCGAGCAAGGTCACCCGGCAACCCGAAGTCTTGAGCTTCGTCCGAAGCGTCTCGAACGCCGCAAGGTCGTTTTTCTTGAGCATCGCGAGTTGTTTCAACACCGCTGGGGCGAAGGCGGCGCCGGAGTCAGCCTTTGATTTCCCGATCAGCTCCTCCAGTAGATCCGGAACTTCCTCGGCGGCCTCTATTGCATCGCGGATGGAGTTCAAGCCATCGTTCTCGCTGCTCATAGCGCGCTCTCCTCGTTGCAAGGCGCACGGCCGAGCAGCATATCGTTAAAGTCTGCACCCCTTGTCGGGCGGGCAATACGCACACGCCGTTCTCGCCTCATCCAGCGAAGGGCGCAGTCCTTCGCCGCCGCCTCACCGGACTCATCGCCGTCGGCGAGTACGATCAACTCGTGCACGGTCGCGGGCAGGTCGATCGTACGCAGGCCGGCGGTGGACAGCGCGGCCCAGGCAGGATGTCCGGTCGCCTGCATCGCCGCGAGACAAGTCTCAATACCTTCGCCGACCATCAGCAGCTGATCAGGCACGCCGAGCCGCACCGCTCCGCCCCGACAGGGACCGAGCATCATCCTGGCCGGATCAACCGGCGCCTTTCTGCCACCGTCGCGGGCGAGGAAGGTACGGTGAATCGCCAGCGGGTTGCCGACATCGCCCTGCGTCACCAGCGCCACCATGCAGGGCCAGAACCCGCCCGATGGGTGCTTCAAGCCGCGATGAAAACGGAGAGCCGGCGGTAATGGCAGGGACAGGCTGCGCCCGGCAAGGTAGGTCTCGACAGGCGTGCCGTTAGCCGGGACCGTGGATTGCCAGATGGAAAGCGCGACGGCGGTCCGTTCGGCCTGGCGCTGATCGTGTTGGAGCGGCGGTGCCTTACGGTGCGAAGCACGACGAAGGTGCGATGGCATCCTACCATTCCACAGTCCGTGTTCTTTCAGTACGACAATTACATCCCGCTGGTCGCAGCCGGCATGGCAGCGGACCAATACCCTGCCATCTTCGGTTTCGTGGATCGACAGGCTCGGCTCACGATCCAAATGGGCGGGGCAGCGCGCCATCCAGCCGTCGCTGGAGCGGCGCGGGCGCTCCAGACCGCGGGCGATGGCCTCGGCTGAGAGCTTGTTCATCAGCCGGCCTTCGGTGGTTCGCCGGTTTCGCCGCTCGCGCGGGGGCGCGAGGCGATGAAATCGCGGATTTCCGATTCTCGCCACCGAACGGCGCGGAGGCCAATTTTGAGGGGTCTCGGAAACCGGCCCGCTTGCATGAGCCTGTATAGGGAGGGAATTGAAAGACTAACTAAATCAGCAACTTGATCTCGATTCAGCAGTTTCATTTGAAATCCTCCAGATGTGATTTATTGAACGCACTCGGAGAATCTCAAAAATAATGATGGCATGCATCCCATTTATTTTTCGATTTGCGTGTAACGGGAAAGAACCGGAGACGCCGGAGCGCCGTCTGTCCAAATGCGTACGACGTTCCTGTAGGTCAGACCCGTCGCCATGCCGACCGCATCACATGCCGAGCCGCCTTCCTCAGCGGCGTTGGTTCCTCCCCGCGTGATGTTGCGCGTCGCAATCATTCCCAGTTCGGTCAGCATCATCACGGCGTTAACGATCTTCATGTTTCGCACGGAGTCCTTGTCCGGGTCTACACCCCTTTTGGTCAGTCGCGGCCTTCGTTTTTCCTCCTTCTGTTTCAACAACTGGTCAGCCAGCACGTCGGCTATCCATTCTGCCAACTCGGGGGGTAGCGACCTCTCTTCCCGAAGCATCTTTTGCGCAATCAAATTCACTGTATCCCATTCCACGGCCGAATCGGGACAACGAATGAAGGCAGTGAGAACGTCGACCTTGTTAGTCCAGTAGGAGCAAGCCAGCGCCTCCGCCGGCGTGTTCCCGACAGCTTCATACACCCTTAACAGCCCACGGGCGATTTCGACGGCCTCTTGAAATTCCGGGCGTGTCCCTGCCTCACGATGGTTCAGGGCGCGCTGGATGGCCATAAATTCATCCATGGAGCCGCACCACCTTCCTGCCGGTGCTACCGGCCACGAACGCGCCCCACGACTCCATCAATCGGCGGCGCTTCGCGAAAAGGTCACTTCGGAAATAAGCCCCCTCGACACCGCCGACGATGTGCGCCAGTGCCGCCTCGGCAGGTTCGCGCGGTTTGCCCGTCTCGGCGCACCAATCGCGGAAGGTCGAACGAAAGCCATGTACGGTCGCGCGCTCCGCAAAGCCGTTGTCTCTCAAAACCTTTGTCAGGGTCATATCGCTCAACGGCTTGCCCTTCCGCACCGGCGATGGAAAAACCAACCCGCTCCCGTCATCGAGCGCCCGCGCCTTTTCGAGCACCGCGACCGCCTCATCGCTTAACGGAACGCGATGCTCCACGTAGGCCTTCATGCGCGAGGCCGGGATTCGCCACTCCCGAGATTCGAGATTGATTTCATCCCATGTGGCGCCCCTCGCCTCGCCGCTTCTGGCGGCGGTTAGAACGAGAAACCTGAAACATGACTTCGCGCTCATGGATGCTTTTGACGCTTCGATGATTTCGAGCGCCTCCGCTACTTCCCGATAGGGCAGCGTCCGGTAGTGTTCTTTCACCTTCGGTAACTTCGGCAGAGCACCGCTTATGGCGTTGCGCGCGACGTTCTGAGCGACGAAATCATGCGCCTGAGACCATTCCATTACCGCCCCGATTCTCTGGCGCACACGGCGCGCGGTTTCTGGCCGTGAGGCCCATATCGACGTCAAGACGGCCAGCATATCCTCACGACCGATTTTGTCCACCCGCATATCACCAAGGCGCGGCATGGCGTATTTCTCAAGCGTCTGCATCCATGACACGGCGTGTTTCTCGTTTCGCCAAGTCGGCTTGAGCACCTCGTGCGTCTTCAGCGCGGCCTCGGCGAAGGTCGGGACCTTGGCCTTCCTTTTTGCGGCCAGCGGGTTGACGCCGTCTACGCGGGCGAGGCGGCGGTTTTGGTGTGCCTTCTCTCTCGCTTCGGCCAAGGAAACGAGAGAAAAAGAACCCAGTCCGATGTCGCGACGACGCCCGTCGACCAAAATTCTTTGCACCCAGCTTTTCGCGCCAGTGGAGGAAATGCGCAAATAGAGCGTATCACCGGCGCGATACATCCCCGGTCTCTTGATTGATTTCGCCTCGGCTGCGGTGAGTTTTCTCACGGAATATGTCCTCTCTCCAAAGTTGTTACCCACATAGATACCAACAATTAAGAAGAGAACATACGATAATCATGCGATACCTTGCAAGTCATGGAAAAAGAAAACCCCTTGAAAAAAGGGGCTTTTGGTGAGAAGTGATAATTTCTAATTACACTTGAATAATGACATTGGTGGAGGCGGGGGGAATCGAACCCCCGTCCGAAGGTTTTCAGCCTCGGGCGTCTACATGCATAGCCGGGGTTTTGGATCTCGCGCCCCTCAAATCCCCCCGGCGGGGACGAAGGAGCGCCAGCCTCAGTTCAGTTTCGCCCGCGACTGCCCCGAGGCGCGACGCCGCGGACTAGCCCGATTTTATGACACCCTGACCCGGGCCTACGGGCGCGGCCCGGAAGGGCGCTCGGCCGCTATTTAAGCGGCGAGGGCCAACTCTTGGTCGGCAGTTGTTGGTTGCCGTGGTTTAACGAGGCCAACGGCACCTCGGCATGCGACCCGGACTTCATACACCCCCGTCGAAGCCATATCGCCCCCAATCAGACGATTCGGGAGTAAGGACAAAGCTTCTCTCCTCGCTCACCTCCTATTCGTTCAGAAACCCATCATCAGGAATCGGCAAAACGCTCAGCCGGGTTTTCTCACAATGATTCTCCGACTGGGCGCCGCCCCTACACGCGACGAGGTTTTCGGTCGATTCAATGCAGGGGCGGGGCGCGAGTCGGTTGACTCCTGCAACCGCCCGAGTATAGCGCGGGGGCTTCCCTCTCCTCGTTATGAAAATTGCAAGCTACGCCTTGGCCCTTCCCGTGTCTTTGATCGCCCGGGCCATCTCCCGCTGGGCCTCTTTGCGCTTGAGCGTCTCGCGCTTGTCGTATTGCCTTTTCCCCTTGGCCAGGGCGAGCTCGACCTTGGCCTTTCCCTGCTTGAAGTACATCTTCAGGGGGATGAGGGTCAACCCGCGCTCGTTCACCTTCCCGATGAGCTTGCCGATCTCCTTGCGGTGAAGAAGGAGTTTGCGGTCGCGCTCGGGGTGGTGATTCGACTGGCCGGCCGGGTTGTAGGGGCTGATATGCGTACCGACCAAAAAAATCTCCTCGCCCCGAACGTCGGCGTAGCTGTCCTTCAGGTTCGCCTTCCCGGCCCGGAGGGATTTCACCTCTGATCCCCACAGGACCAGACCCGCCTCGAGCGTCTCCTCGATTGCGTAATCGTGCCAGGCTTTGCGGTTATTGCAGATGATCTTGATGCCGCCTGTCACGGAAACCACTCCTTCTCGCCGTAATTATATGATTTTACACGCTGTTTGGAATTCGCACCCTGTCGGAGCCCTTTCATTAAAGATAGGGTCCGGGCGAACCGTCCGCAACACAGGGTTTCAAAGCGGCCGCGGGCCTCTACAGGGGCAGCCCCTCGACGAGGATGATGTTCGGCTCGGCCGCCTTGCGCCGCAGCTCGTTCCACGGGCGGTAATCCTCGGATTGGCGCCAGCGGTGATAGGCCTCCGCGCTCGGCCACTGGACGATGAAAAGCCTCCTCGGCTCCCAATCGCCCGTGATCTTCTCGAACCCGCCCCCGTGCGGGGAGACCAGGAATTTGCCTCCGAACTTCTCGGCGGTCGGGACATATCCCTTCACGTACTCCTCGAACAACGCCGGGTCTTTCACGTCCACGTCGATGATTGCGTAAACTGGATTTGCGCTCATGGCTTGGCCTCTTTTTTCATTCCGGTGTCTATACTTCCATGCGATGGGGTGCTTCTTTGCTCTTTACCGCCTTCCGCTCTTCCGGCCCGCCTTTCGCGTTGTCCCGCCTCTCTTTCTCGGCGTCGATCCCCGCCCTTCGGCCTTGAGGGTCTTTCCTCCCGCCCGCCGCGGCTGTCCGGAACGATGGGAAGGGGAAGGGGGATGGGGGGGGGACGTTTTCCGTCCGCGTCGTCCCGCTGTCTCCGGCACCCCCCCGGACGCCTCCGGCCCGGACAGTGAGAAGTCGATACGCCGCGTGTCCAGGTTCGCACGGTCCACCCGGACGGTGACCTCGTCCCCCAGGTTGATGGCTCGGCGCGTCCGCCGGCCGAGGAGACGGTAATTCTCCTCCTCGAATACGTAGTAGTCATCCCCGAAATCCGCTAGGCGGACGAACCCGTCCACAAAATGTTCGTTCAACGTCACGAAGAAGCCGGTGCGGACGATCCCGCTCACCTTGCCCTCGAACGTTTCGCCGACGAGATCCCGCATGAACTGCACGCGCTTGTAGTCGAGCATCGCCCGCTCGGCGCTCTCGGCGGCCCGCTCGAGCCGGGACGCCTCACCGGCCAGGGTGTGCATGCGACCTTCGAGGCTCTGGAGCCTCCTGCGGCCCATCTTCCGCCGACCCGTCAATCCGTCGGCCCGGATCAGCCGGTGGACGATCAGGTCAGGATGCCGGCGGATGGGCGAGGTGAAGTGCGTGTAGTGCGCGAAGCCGAGACCGAAGTGGCCGAGGTTGGCCGGATCATATCGCGCGAGCTTCATGGCGCGAAGGACCGCCATGTTGACGAAAGCCTCCTCCGCCCCGCCCCGGGCCGCCGTGAGGACCCGCCCGAGCGCCCGAGGATCGCCCGAGGAAAGACCGGGCGTCTGGTGGTGAAGGTTGCGAAGCAAAAGGGCGATCTCTTTCAACTTGTCGGGATCGGGCGGCTCGTGGACGCGGAACATCCCCGGCCGGTCCCCGTCCTCGGCGTCCGGCCGCGGCGGGTCCGTCCCGGCCAGCCGCTCGGCCACCGACCGGTTCGCCGCGAGCATGAACTCCTCTATGATCTGCTGGGAGAAGTGCCTGGGCGCGCGCCGGATCCGGGTGACCCGGCCTTCGGCGTCCACCACGACCTCCGGCTCGGGGATGTCCAGGTCGAGGCCCCCCTCATTCAGCCGCCGCGACCGGAGCTGCCGGGCCAGCCGGGCCATTTTCCGCAGGGTTTTCTCCAGGCCGGGAACCTCCTCGTACCCCTCGGGCGGCGTGACGTCGGGCGGCGGAGCGTCTTCGGGAGGGCCCGCGGCCGTCTCTCCATCCAGAAAGGAAGACACGCCGGCGTACGTCAGGCGCGCCCGGCTGTGGATGATCGTATCGGCCAGCCGGATGCCCGTCCGGCACCCCTGCCGGTCGTAGTCCAGAAACGCAGTCAGGGTCAGCCGGTCCCGGTTCGGAAGGAGTGAGCAGAGGTTTTCGCTCAGGCCGGGTGGCAGCATCGGGATCGCGGCGCCGGGGAAGTAGACGCTTGTCCCGCGGAGCCGGGCCTCGGTGTCCAGGGCGCCCCCTTCGGCCGTGTAGCTGCTGACGTCGGCGATGTGGACGCCGAGACGGCGCACGCCGCCAGGCAGAGTCTCCAAGGAGACCGCGTCGTCGAAATCCTTCGCCGTCTCGCCGTCGATCGTGACGGTCAGAAGGTTCCGCAGGTCCTCGCGCTTGCGGGCCTCCGCCGCGTCCGGCTCGTGGAGTGACGCTGCCTCCCGAAGCGCCTCTTCGGGGAAATCCGTGCGCAGGCCGAACTCGGCGCAGATCATGTCCACCTCGACCCGGGGGTCGTCCGGATAGCCCAGAACCCGGACGATTTTTCCCGTCGCCCCGGGAACCGGCCTCCTTGTCCGGCCTCCGCCCCTTCCCCTCTCCCCCCCCCGCCCGGGGACGCGGCGCGTTGGGTCGGGGTCGATTTGAAGGACGGCGAGCATGCCCTTGCGGGCGTCCGGGTGATCCCCGTCTCTGGCGATGACCGCCCGCTCACCGAATCGGGGGTCCAGGGGAACGAACCAGCGACGGCCCCCGGCGCCGTCGATCCGGCCGACGATCTCGCCGGCCCCCCTTTCTTCGATCCGCACGATCTCGCCTTCCCACTTCCCGCGCATCCCCTGTTTTCTCCGGGCCGTCACCCGGTCGCCGTGCAGGGCGCCGGCCCGGGCGCCCGGCGGGATGAAGACGTCCTCGCCTTCGCGGACAAGGGAAACGCCGTCCGGCGCGGCTTCCCCCTCCCCGGTGGGCTTGGCCGGTGCGGGGACCACGAAGGCGTATCCGTCCGGGTGGGCCTGAAGCCTTCCTGTGACGAGGTTGAGGGCTTCGGGGGCCGCGTACCGGCCGCCGCGCGCCCGGACAAGAAAGCCCTCTCCCGCCAGCCGCTTGACCGTGCGGCGGAAGGCGGGCCGGTCCGCCTCGGGGATTGCGAAGTGCCGGATGATCTCCCGGAGGCTGGCCGATTTTTCGGGATGGTCCGCCAGGTAGGCGCGGATGTCTTCAGGGGTTGATTTCATCGTCTCTCTCTATGTATGACAACCATATGAGGAAAGCCTTCTTTCACCCTGCCCATTTCCCGCGGGACGGCTCACACCTGGTAGGCGTTCAGGATTTTCCCGTCACCCAGCTCGACGCACGTCAGCATCCCGCCGAACACCGCGCCGGTGTCGATGCCGATGGCGTAGGGCGGGTTCTGGAAAATGTCCCGCAAAGGGGTGTGGCCGAAGACCACCGTGAGACCCAGGGCGTGCTCGTGGGTGAAGAACTCCTCGCGGATCCACAACAGGTCCTGCCGGCTCTGGTCCTCCAACGCGACGCCGGGGCGGATCCCGGCGTGGACGAACAGGAACCCGTCCTCCCCATGCGTGAGCGCGGTTTCGAACAGGAAATCCAGATGGCCTTCGGGGAAATCCGCGGCTTTGACCTTCCCCAGAGGGTTCAGCGCGTAGGAGATCAGCGTCTCCCCGCCGCCGTTCATGATATAGGCGTTCCGTATGCACCCATCCGCGCCGTTCAGGAATTCTTCCAACATCTCCTCGTGGTTCCCCCGCAGGAATACGCATTTCGGGAACCTCTCCCGGAAAGAGAGCAGGAATTCCACCGTTCCGCGGGAATCCGGCCCGCGATCGATGTAATCCCCGATGAACACGATTCGGTCCTCCGGCTCGAAGGGGACGGTCTCCACGAGGCGGGTCAAATGCGCGGTGGAGCCATGGATGTCGCCGACGGCGTAAAGCTTGGCCATCCGGGCGCTCCAATGGAAAGGGGATTTCTGAAAGAACGGACGAATCCGCGCCCCGGAATGGGATGGGTCGGGTTCCGGACGCCCCTCAATCTAAGCTGAACGGAAATCGGTGTAAAGATTTCGCCCGGGGGCCATCGGCCATCGGCCGCTCGCGCTCGTGGTAAACTGGAGGGGATCGCATGACACGATTCCACGGACCCATGATGTTCAATCAGGAAAGAAGGCACGCATGTCCGAGTACAAGGTTTTAGGCCGGGACATCCCGAGGATCGACGGCGCGCCCAAGGCGTCGGGGGGCGCTAAGTACACGGCGGATATCCACTTGCCCGGGACGCTTTGCGGCCGGATCCTCCGGAGCCGCCACCCCCACGCCCGCATCCTCAACCTCGACACACGAAAGGCCGAGAAACTGCCGGGCGTCAAGGCGGTCATTTCGTCCAAGAACACGCCGGATATCCACTACGGGGTCACCATCTTCGATCAAAGGTTGTTCGATCCGGAGAAAGTCCGCTACCTGGGCGACGAGATCGCGGCCGTGGCCGCCACGGACGCCGACATCGCCGAGGAGGCCCTCTCCCTCATCGAGGTGGAATACGAGGAGCTGCCCGCCGTCTTCAATTCCATCGAGGCGATGAAGCCCGACGCGCCCCTCGTTCACGAGGATTCCGGCCAATACACCTCGACCTTCGATGTGAAGGGCCGGACGGGGAACGTCGTGTGCCGGACGTGGTTTGGGTACGGCAACGTCGAGAAAGGGTTTGCGGAGTCCGACGAGGTCTTCGAGCACACCTTCTCGACACAACAGAACCACCAGACCTACCTGGAGCCCCACGCTTCCCTCGCCCAGCAGGACGGCCAGGACGGCTTGACCGTCTGGTCCAGCACGCAGGGGGTCTTCAACCTCCAGGCGCTCTTGGCCAAGGTGTGGGCGCTTCCCATGACGAAGGTCCGGGTCGTCGGCGCGATCGTCGGGGGCGGCTTCGGCGGCAAGAAGCCCCGGGCGGACATGTACGCCGCCGGCCTGGCGCTGCGGTCCGGAAAGCCGGTCCTGCTTCAATTCACCCGGGACGAAGACTTTATCGCGGGCCTTCCCCGCCACCCCACGACGACGAAGATCCGCACCGGCGTCAAGCGGGACGGCCGGCTCATGGCCCGCGAGGCGAAGCTCTACTACGACACCGGCGCCTACGCGGACCACGGCCCCACCATCGCCGCGGGCGGCGCCTTCTACGCGAGGGGGGTGTACCGGGTCCCGAACGTCAGGGCCGAGGCCTACACCGTCTACACGAACAAGCCCATCTCCGGCGCCTTTCGGGGATACGGAGCCCCCCAGTCCATTTTCGCCGGCGAGTCCCAGATGGACATCATCGCCCGGGAGCTGGGCATCGACCCGATTGACCTTCGACGGTTGAACGGGATGGACCACGGCGATTCCCTCGTCAACGGCCAGAAGCTGAACGAGGTCTGGCTGAAGAAGACCCTCGATTCCGCCGCGCGGCACGCGGATTGGGACGGGAAGCCCCTCTCCTCCGGCAACGGGAAGCGGCGGGGCCGGGGGGCCGCCTCCGGCATGCACGTCTCGGGCGGGTTGAGCTCTTCCGCCAACGTCAAGGTGATGGACGACGGGACGGTCCAGGTGTCGTCCGGGGTGATCGAGATCGGCGCGGGCCAGATCACGATGGTGGCGATGGTCGCGGCCGAGGAGCTCGGCGTCGGCGTGGACGACGTGCGGGTCGTCTCGGCCGATACGGACGCGACGCCTTTCGAGTACTACACGGCCGCGAGCCGGGTGACCTACAACGTCGGCAACGTGGTCCGGCTGGCGGCGGCGGACGCCAAGCAGCAGCTCGTCGAACGGGCGGCCCACGTCTTGGAGGTCCCCGCCGAGGACCTGGCCGTCGCCGACAAGAAGGTCTTCATGCCGGGTGCACCCGAGCGGACCATGACTTTCGCCAAACTCACCAAGGCCAAAGGGCCGAAAGGGGGCGGACCGATCCTGGGCCGAGGCGTCTTTGAGGCCCAAGGCCCTCCCGTCAACGTCGATTGCATAGACGGAAATCCCCGCCCGGGCATCGCGACGATGACCTTCTGTACGCACATCGCGGAGGTAGAGGTCGACGAGGAAACGGGAGAGGTGGAAGTCCTCCGGCTCATCTGCTCCCATGACGTGGGGCAGATCATCAACCTCGGCGGCATTATCGGCCAACTCCAAGGCGGCGTGACGCAGGGCCTGGGGTTCGCCCTCATCGAGGAGGTGGTCTACTCCGGCGGGGTCATCGAAAACCCCAGCCTCGTTGATTACAAGGTGCCGAACATCCTGGACGTGCCGCCCATCGTCTACGACTTCATCGAGGAGCCGGAGCCGACGGGCCCCTTCGGGGCGAAGGGGTTCTCCGAGGCGGTTCTGGTGCCGACGGCGGCGGCCATCGCCAACGCGGTCGAAGACGCAATCGGGGTGCGGGTGAACGACCTGCCGATCACGCCGGAAAAAGTGCTCCAAGGGTTTCAGGCGAAAGGTTGAAAAATCCGGGGGCGACAGATTGCGTCTATGGTAGGATTGAAAGTTATCGGGCATGGAATGAATCTGACGCAGGTTTGTCCCAACCGGGCGGGATTTAGAAGCGCCCGCTCAAAGGTGATCACATCAAGGGCATGGCGGTCCATGTTCAAGGGAGGACGTAGGATGAGAAAAATCGGATGCCTTCGGCCGGCGGCCTGGTTTTTGACCTTGGGTGTTTTCCTCCTGACATGGACTGCCCCGGCAGCGGCGGAGAAAAAAAACCTGAAATTCGGAGCGGACTGGGCGTTCTACGGCGTTCACGCTCCCTTCTTCGTGGCCCAGGAGAAGGGGTTCTATGAAGCGCAGGGCCTCAAGGTGAAGTTGTCGCGCGGCTTTGGGTCCGCCGGTGTTCTCAAGGAGTTGGTGGCGGGAACGAATGACTTGGGCTTCGGAGATGCCGGGGCGACGATGCTCGGCAGGTCTAAGGGGCACAAAGCCAAGCTCGTCGGAGTTTTCTATGAGCAAGCCCCGTTTCTGATTTATACGAAGAAGAACAGCGGCATAACCAAGCCCAAGGACCTCGAAGGAAAAAGGATTGCGATGGCGGCTGCAGACATCAATAAAACGCTGTTCAAACCCTTCGCCAAAGCAACCGGAATTGACGAGAGTAAGGTCACCTTTGTGATCGTTGCGCCTTCCGCTAAACTCTCTACCTTTCTCTCCGGAAAGGCCGATGGTTGTGGCTTTTTCGTCACGCTCGATCCGCTGATGAACAAGGTGACCAAGAAATTCGGCGGTTACAACAGGATCATGTATGCACACCATGGCGTAGATATTTACAGCAACGCCATCGTAGGCATGGACAAGTTCATCGAAGCGAACCCAGGTTCCGTGCGAGGATTCTTGCAGGCCCTGATCAAGGCCTATCAGTATACGTTCGACCACCCAGATGAGGCGACCCAGATCCTACTCAAGTCTCAGCCGCACCTAAATGCGAAGATCTCCCGTGAGACGATCACCGTTCTCAAGGATCTCCTGGTTATGACCCCGGTGGCCAAGAAAAACGGCCTCGGCTACATGACCAAAGAAAAAATGAAACGGACGAGGGATATCGTATTGACTGCCTTCAACACTGATCCTAACAAAGTTTCGCTCAAGGACGCCTACACGAACGAGTTTCTGAAATAAAGGGAGGGGAGGGCGCGTCGTCTCCGCAACCAATTTGCGGGATGTGCGCTCTCCCCGTCTCTTGAAGAAAGGACAAACCGAATCCGTCTGGAATCCGCCCCCGGCGGGTCGTCCTCCCTCCCGAAGTCAGTTGGATGACCCGTTTGCGCTCCCTCGGAAGTTTTCCTCAAACAAGTCTCAACGCGTAGAATATCCATCGGAATCCGCCCCGCGCGCGCGACCGATTCTGGAGGGGATCCACCGTAAGACGGAGGACGGTTTTTTCGGGCGCGGCAGGCGGGCGACACGGCCCGAAGGAGTTTTTTCCGAAGCCGCCCGGTTGATGGCCGCCGCCGATCTCTCGCGGCGGGAGGGGGAGGGGGATCCGCCGAAGCGGGATCCGTACCAGAACATGGTGATTCACCTCCAGGAGCGATGGCCGTGAGTGTTGATCCCTTCACGTTCGAGATCATCCGGCACAAGCTCATGCGCGTGGTCGACGAGTCGGTGATCACGTTGAAGCACATCTCGGGATCCTCGACCACGACGGAAGGGCATGACCTGATCGCCGCGCTGTATACGGCGGACGGGAGCCTGCTGATGGGCGTCACCGGTTATCTTCACGCGCTTCCCGGCGCGGGCGAGGCCTGCCGTCACATTATCCGGGAGTATTCCGAGAACCCGGGCATTTACGACGGGGATGTCTTTCTCCTGAACGATCCTTACATCGCGGCGCTGCACAGCTCGGATATCTTCGTCCTCTCCCCCATTTTCGATGGAGGGAGGCGAGTTGCGTGGAGCTCGAACTTCGTGCATTTGCGGGATATCGGCGCCATCAATCCCGGCGGTTTCGCGCCGGACTCTAAAGAGGTGTTTCACGAAGGCTTCATGACTCCGGGGATCAAGCTGGTGGAGAGGGGGGTCCTCCGAAAGGACGTCTGGAAGACGATCCTGAACATGGTGAGGACGTCCGAGATAGGGGCCCTGGACCTGCATTCACAGATTGCCGCGAACATCACCGCGCGGGAGAGACTGGAAGAGTTGTACGCCGGGTATGGTCCGGATGTGGTGGATGAGGTGGCGCAAGGATTGATCGATCAGTCCGAAACGCTGCTTCGGAATCGGTTGAGAGAGCTTCCGGATGGAACGTGGAGAGTCAGGCAGTATCTGGAGACCGAGCAAGAGGTTTATACGGTCAACCTGGCCATGACCAAAGACGATGACTCGCTCGTCTATGACTTCACGGGCACAAGCGAGCAGGCCTCCGTTGCATTCAACTCCACCTATTGGGGGACCCTGGGCGGCCTCGTTGCGCCCCTGTTCCCCATGCTCGGCTACGACATGACGTGGAACGACGGGATGCTGAAACCCGTCACCCTGATTGCGCCCGAGGGGAGCCTGGTGAACTGCACCCGTCCGGCCCCGAACTGCCTGGCGACGATTTCCGGGATCGAGGTCGTTAATAACGCTTCCCTCGAAGCGCTCTCGAAAATGTTGGCCGCCTCCGACGCGTATCGCAAGGAAGCCACCGCGGTCTGGCTGGGCGCGCACTCCCCGATAACGGTCTGCGGTTATCAGGATGGGCGGTACGTGATCGGGATGCTGACCGATGAGTTCGGCGGAAGCGGGGGGGCGCGGACCTTCAAGGATGGCGTGGACTTCGGCGGGGAAATCCCGAACCCCCTGTCGAGAACGCCCAACATCGAAAGTGAGGAGCTCATCCTTCCTCTGTTGTATCTCTATCGACGCCTTTTGCCGGACTCCGCCGGGCCGGGCCGGTTTCGGGGAGGGCTGGGGATTGAATATGCGTTCACCGCCCACGATTCGTCCGACGGAAAAGTCGATGTCGTTCTGTACGGAAGGGGAACGGAGTTTACGCAGTGCCAAGGCTTCTTCGGCGGGTACCCGGGCTGCAATTGCGGATACACCCTGATCAAGGAATTGGACGTTTTTCGGCTTCTTCGCGCCGGGGGCGTCCCCGAAGACGTAGACGAGGTGGATGGAGAAAAGCGGGATGTATTCTGGGGGACTTATGCGCTCGAAGAAGGCGAGATGCTCCACGCCTGGATCATGGGCGGCGGAGGTTACGGGGATCCCATCGATCGAGAGCCGGAGCTTGTCCGGACCGATGTGATCCAGGGTTTGGTTTCCCGAAAGGTCGCCGAAGAAATTTACGGGGTGGCGTTGAACGGCCGCCTGGAGGTCGATCGGGATCGAACGGATCGACGGAGAGCCCGCCTCCTGGACGGCAGGCGAAACGGATTTATCGAAGACCGGGAAGATTCCGCTGATGAGAAGGTCTTTTCTCCCGAAGCGGTTCAGGTCCGGGAGTCATTCGATGAATCCGAATCGTCCGGGGGATTCAGCCTGAGTGAAAACCTCAGGGCCGTTCAGACCCCCGGGGGGCTGAGCATTCAATGCACAAAATGCGGCCACGGCTTGGCCGCGAACGATGGGCATTGGAAAGAGAGCGCCATTCTCATTCCTACTTCCTTGACCCGGTCCGGTCCGCAAAGGTCGAACACTCGACGGTTCGAGCTGCGGCATTATCTGTGTCCCGGGTGCTCCCGGTTGCTGGATGTGGAGGTGGCCATGCCGGGCGATCCACCCCTTCACGACGACATCAAGGTATCTCTTTGAGGTGAATCCGCTCTGTCGCTGATAAAAGGGGGCTCAAAAGACTGGTGAACAAGGATTCAACCAGGGTTTTTTTAACCTCCCCCCCCGCGATTTTGAACTTGGAAGGAGCGCCCGCATGAAACGGATCGTCTCGTTGATTGCCGGCGGCACCGAGATTGTCTGCGCGCTCGGGTTCGAGGGCCAGATGGTCGGCCGCTCCCACGAGTGTGATTTTCCCGCGTCTGTCGCCTCCCTGCCGGCCCTCACCGAGCCGAAGTTCAACACCGAGGGAGCCTCCTGCGAGATCGACGACCGGGTCAAGGCGATTTTGCAGGAGGCCCTCTCGGTCTACCGCGTGCACGCCGAGGAGTTGGAGGCCGTGCGGCCGGACGTCATCATCACCCAGACCCAGTGCGAGGTGTGCGCCGTCAGCTTGAAGGACGTGGAGGAGGCCGTGTGCGGCTTCACGGGCGGCCAAGCCCCCCAGGTTGTCTCGCTCGAGCCCAACGGCCTGGGGGACGTGTGGGAGGACATCCGCAGGGTGGCCCGCGCGCTCGACGCCGAGGACCGGGGCGAAGCCCTCATCGGGAGATTGCGGGCGCGAATGAAGGAGATCGCCGCCCGGTCCGAGATGATCGCCGACCGTCCCACCGTCGGCTGTATCGAGTGGATAGACCCCCTCATGGCTGCGGGGAACTGGGCGCCCACGATGGTGGAGATGGCGGGCGGGACCAACCTCTTCGGGAAAGAGAATGAGCATTCCTCCTGGATGGAGTGGGAAACGCTGCGCGACGCCGATCCGGACGTTATCGTCCTCTTCCCCTGCGGATACGACATCGAGAAGACCCGGGAAGAGATGCCCGCCTTGACGGGAAAGGCCGGGTGGGACGACCTCAAGGCCGTCCGAAACGGACGGGTCTACCTGACCGACGGCAACCAGTACTTCAACCGCCCCGGCCCGAGGCTCGCCGAGTCCCTGGAGATCTTCGCCGAGATCTTCCACCCGGAAGTCTTTGGTTTCGGCCATGAGGGGACGGGGTGGGTTGAGGCATAAGCTTTGAGACCTCCAGACCCCTATCTTGTCCATCAATCCAATCGTCCGTGTGGCGCGGGTCGGTTGACCCTGCGGGTCGGCTGACCCTGTAGAGCGCGTTTGGGTGTTGCTTTATCGAGTCCGTGTTGAGGAGACCCACGCCATCTCACCCAACGAAACCTTTGAATTCCACACGCAGGAGCAGGAAGTCCACTTCGGTCCCGGTAGCCTGAGCCGGACGGCTGAGATCGTGGACCGCCTCGGCGGCAAGCGCGTGTTCCTCGTCTGCACGGAGCGGGCGAAGGACTCCCCGGAGGGGAAACGGCTCCGGGACATCCTGGGCGGTCGGCTGGCCGGGTCCTTCACCGGAGTCCGGACGCACGTCATCGTGGAGACGGTGGACGCCGCCTTCCGGGCCGCCGAGGACGCCCGGGCCGACTTCGTCGTCAGCTTCGGCGGCGGCAGCGCCCTGGGGACGGGGAAGGCCCTGGGCCTGTGGCGGATCCGCGAGGCCGAGGCCAAGGGCGAGACGTTCGGCCGCTTCCCCCACCTTTGCGTCCCGACGACCTATTCCGGGACCGAGATGACGATCATCGCCGGCCAGCGCGACGAGGAGCGGGGACAGAAACGCCCCGGCCGCGACCCGCGCATCCTCCCGCTCTGCGTCGTCTACGACCCTAAGGTTACGCTCGGCCTGCCGCCGAAGGTGACGGCCGAATCCGCCATGAACGCCCTCGCCCACTGCGCCGAGGGTCTCTATTCGCCCGTCGCCGACCCGGTGGGCCTGGCCGCCGCCAAGGACGCCGCGGGGTGGATCGCCCGGAGCCTGCTCCGGTGCGTCAGGGACGGAAGCGATCTGGAGGCCCGGACGTGGATGCTCCGGGCGGGGTTCCTGGCGGGCTTCACCGTCCATCACACCGGCATCGGCCTCCATCACGGAATCTGTCACGTCCTGGGAGGGCGGTACGGTCTGGGGCACGGCGTCTCCAACACGATCATCCTGCCCAACGCCCTTCGGTACAACCTGGACGCCACCGCCTCGCAACAGGCCGAGCTCGCCCGGGCGATGGGGGCGGCGAAGGACGCGGACGAAGGTCTGGAGGCGGGCCGGAAGGGGATCGACTTCATTCTGAAACTGCGGGAAGACTGCGGCCTGACGGGGCGGTTGAGCGAAGTCGGCGTGCCGGAATCGGACATCCCCTCCCTGGCGGCGGAGGCCATGCACAGCCGGGCCGTCAAGAACAACCCGAAACCCATCACGGACCCGGCCCAGGTGGAGGAGGTGCTGCGGGCGGCGTTTTGATTGTAAGGAGGCACTGGCGGACCAGCCGCCAGTGGCACCCTATTGTCTTTAAATCAATCCATGCGGTTTGGCATCGACGGGCGGGCAGGATGCCCGCCCCACCACCCCTGCATCGGTAGGCCGGGCATCTTGCCCGGCGGCCCTTATAGAAACAAGAGCGCGCCACTGGCAGCTTGCCTGCCAGTGCCGCCTTTTCAAGCACTCGCGCCCCTTTCTTCAACGGCCTTCATACCCCGACCATCGAAGGGATTTCCAGGCGAAATCTTCTTTCAACCCCGGCCAATTTTCCGAAGCGTGAATTAGGCTGTCGTTTCAATGCAAGATATAGTATGAACAATTGTATCCATGCACCGTAGGACCTCCCGGGAATGGGGGAATCCCGCATTGACCTGGGAGAAACCCGGGTAAGTCCACTATCCCGAAGGGTCGCCCGGCGGAGTAAGTATGAAGAAGATAGGCAAGGCTTTTGTCGATAAAGGCGACTGGTGCTTCGTTGCATAGTTTCGCGTCCTAACCTGGGCTGGATTTTGGGGGATGTAGCCGCGATTTGGTAGGCCGGGCTTCCAGCCCGGCGGCGGGCAAGATGCCCGCCCCACCGGCGGAAATCGCGGCCTCTCTCTCGATTTTCGCTACGGGCTACGCCCTTCGCTCAGATCGAGGCTACGTCGACCTTTATGACGCGGCTCTCTGTAACCAAGCACTAGCCTGTGATGATATCCTTCAGCCTATTTTACAACATATCTTCCAACGGAATGACTCGGAAGAAGGGGACTCGGAGATGAGACGGAGCATTCAATTGAGTCTGTCCAGCTTCGCTGTAGGTCTCGTCCTATTGGGATGCGGTCAAAGACCTACCGGCGTTTCCGTTTACAACAAGGCACTGGAGATCAACCCAAAGTATTCTGAGGCTTACAACAATCGGGGAATTGTCTACGGCGAGAAAGGCCAGCATGACCGGGCCATCGCCGATTACAACAAGGCACTGGAGTTCAGACCGAACTATGCTAAGGCTTACAACAATCGGGGAGCTGCCTACGAGAACAAGGGCCTGTATGACCGGGCCATCGCCGATTACAACAAGGCACTGGAGATCAACCCGAAGCTTGCTGAGGCTTACAACAATCGGGGAAATGCCTACGCGAACAAAGGCCTGCATGACCGGGGCATCGCCGATTACAGCAAGGCCCTGGAGATCAACCCGAAGTTTGCTGGGGCCTACTACAATCGGGGAAACTCTTACCAGAAGAAAAGTCAGTATGACCGGGCGATTGTCAATTACAACAAGGCCCTGGAGATCAATCCGAAGGATGCTAAGGCTACAACAATCGGGGAGCTGCCTACAAAAATAAGGGTCTGTATGACCGGGCCATTGGCGATTTCAACAAGACCCTGGAGATCAACCCCAAGTTTGCTTTGGCGTACCGCAACCGAGGTTTTCTGTACATGGTGAAATTACGGAAGAAAGAAAGGGCATGTCCTGATTGGAAACAGGCATGTGAGTTAGGGCTGTGCGGGAACTATAACCTTGCGAAAAGACGGGGTCTTTGCCGCTAAGGCAAGCGGCCATCTTGGCGGCCCTCCGCACCCTGGTGGGGCGGGCTGGAAGCCCGCCCCACCAGGGTGCGGAGGGCCGCCTTTCAAGATGTCCCCCCCAGCGTAATCGCCCCTCAGGGAATTTGTGAGAAACTCAAGCTAAACGCGCCGCCGGATGAACCGGCTCACGGTGTATTCCACGACCGTCTCCCCCCGCTGGTTGCGGACGATCTGTCTGGAGGTCACCACCCCCCGGTCGGGTTTTTTGGTCTCGCGCTTCTCGGTGATCTCCACCTCCACCCGGATGGTGTCGCCCACCTTCACGGGGGCCTTCATCTTCAATCCCTCGATCCCGAGGAGCGCCATCCCCGTCCCGTGGAGAACGCCCGTTTGGGCGATCAGGGCGTCGGCGAAGGCCGTCGTCAAAAGCCCAGGCGCGATCCGCTCGCCGAACCCGCTCTTTTCCCGGATGTACTCCGCGTCGATGAACAGGGGTTCCAGGTACCCCGTGAGCGTGACGAACGTCATGACGTCGAACTCCGTCACTGTCCGTCCGCTCGTTGTGAATCGCTCGCCGGTTTCGAAGTCCTCGAAGTATTTCGCCGCGCCGCCGGCCAAGGCCGTTTCCCTCCTGTAAAACCGATTCGCACCCGGTAACGTGAGTTCCGATGATACAGCAGCCCACGCAAGGAAATCACTGCCGTTTTTTCGTCAACGTGGCATAAGGCCGCTTTCAATGGAGAGCTCGCGGGTCCTCGATCGGGCCGTTTTCCAAAGAGATGCCGTTTATTTCGCTTTCCCGGCCAAGGATAACCTGATTGTGGGGATGGGACTGTTTTGGGGGCTGGTGTGCGGGTTTGCTTTCGGGTGCGGAGACCTGTTGACCCGGTTGGGGTTGCGCAACGGAACCCCCTTCACCGGGGCGATCATCAACTCCGGGGCAAGCCTCATTTTCTTTGCGGTCATCGTGTCAGCCCAAGGGGTGCAAGCCGGACCCCTCTGGCCCGCCATGGGCTGGTTCCTGTTGACGGGGGCGGCGGCGATCGGGCCCGGCAGGCTCCTGTTCTACTACAGCATTCGCCGGATCGGGGTCTCCCGGGCCTCGGTCCTGGTGATCGTCACCCCGCTGATCAGCATGCTCACGGCCGTGGCCCTGTTGGGGGAGCGGCCGTCATGGCGCGTGGTTCTCGGCGCGGTGATCATCGTCGGGGGCTTGCTCAGCGTTGTGACCGACCGCGGGGGCATTCGGATTGACCGCCGGGCCGTCTTGCTCGGCCTGTTGCCCACTCTCTTCCTCAGCCTGACGCCTTTTTTCATCCGGTTGGGGATGCAATCCCTGCCCGATCCCTCTCTGGGAAGCCTGCTCTCGTCCGTTGGGGCGCTGATCTTGCTCCTGACATCGCAAAAAGCCGTCCCCCGCGAGGACCGGTGGGGCGCGGATCGGCGCGGGTTCCTGACATTCCTCGGCGCGGGCGTATGCTACAATGTCGTGTTCTATGCCTACCACGCGGCCCTCGGCTCGGAAATCGTCAGCTTTGTCGCGTCCCTCGCTTTCACCTCGCCCCTGTTCGCCATCCTGCTCGCCCGCCTTCTCTTTCAAAGTCTCGAACAAATCACGGGGCGGCTCGCCGTTGGGGGCGTGGTGGTCTTTATCGGGGTTTTCCTGATATCCATCTCCAAGTGAGGGTAAGGCCCCGAGCCGAAGGCGGCCCCCTTTTCCCGCCCCCTTGGGTCTCTCCGACACGCGAGGAGAGGTCTCGGTTCAAGGACGGTCTGCACGACGTGCGTCCACGGTGGCATAATGTCTCCCGGCGGAAGGCCCGCCGGGCATTTGTCCGATCCGGTCCGGGTTGGATATCGATCTTCCCGCTCGACTTCGAAGGCGGCGCATGCTGAGCACGGCTCTTCTATGGGGACTGTTCGCCGGATTCCTGTTCGGGACCGGTGATGTCCTCACCCGTCTGGGGATCCGGACCGCCGGCCCCTACGTTGCGGCTGTCATCACGTCGTCCGTGGTTTTTGTGGCCTTCGCGGCCGCGCTCTACCTCCGGGGGCTGGGTCCGGAGAATTCCTGGACGGCGGCGATGTGGTTTCTGCTGATGGGGCTTTGCTCGACGGGTCCCGGACGGCTACTGTTTTACTTCAGCGTCCGGCGGATTGGGGTGTCGCGCGCGTCTGTCATGGTGGCGTTCACCCCGCTGTTCAGCATCCTGATCGCCGTGGCGTTCCTGGGCGAGCGCCCCTCGCTCCTATTGTTGGCCGGCGCCCTCCTCATCGTCGGCGGGATCATGAACGTTGTGATGGACCGCTCGAAGATCCGCATCCATCTCCGGACCGCGCTCCTGGGGTTGCTCCCCGCCCTGGCTTACAGCACGAGCCCCGTGTTCATGCGGCTGGGACTGCTGGCGCAGGCGGATCGGATCTTCGGGAACGCCGTTTCCGCCCTGGGGCGCTGTTTTTCATGTTCGCGATGACGCCGGCGATCCCCCGGGACAACCGATGGACCCTGGACCGCAAGGCGTTCCTGACCTTTCTCGCCGCGGGCGTCTTTTATTCGACGGCCTTTTTCGCGTACTTCTCGGCCATGGGCGATTCGAGCGTCAGTTTCACCACTCCCCTGATTTACACGATGGCGCTGTTTTCCTCCTTGATCTCGCGCATCTTCTTTCAGCACCTGGAACAGATCACGTGGCGTCTGGCGATCAGCGCGGTTGTGGTCTGTATCGGCATCGCCCTGATCTCGAACTCGCGCGGGGGGGGGTGACCCGCGCTTCTCACAAGGATAAGAGGCGAGCTTACGCCCACCCTGTCAGACGCGGGGTGGGAAAACCCGTGATTATGCCCTTGACGCAGTAAGACACAAGATATGGTGGTCCCTCGAAAATTGAATCCGACCCACTACATGTGGTATATGGAACTTCAAAGGGTGGAAGCCCCGAGGGAACCCCGGGGCGTTGCTACAAGAGAGGACCTCACAGACCCTCCTTGTAGCAAATCCCCAAGCCCGTGTCAACCTCGTTTTTCTGGATGTGCGTTCGATGACGGAGGAAATGCCATGTATTTGTTGATCGGAGTTTTGTTTGTTCTCGTGTCTCAAATCCCAGTTACGGGGGAAGGAGCGGAAAAGAGGAAGAAATGCTTTCTTAAGGAAAAGGCTTTTAGCCGACCCGCCTATGTCTCCCCGAGAAAACTTAAACTGCTGGTGCAGGTTCTTCAGGACAGAGACTACTTGGCCGTAGAGAGACTTGGAGGAAGATTCAACAAAAAGCGGAGGCGTGTATTTTTTGTCAGGAAACACCCGCCCCAACATAGGTATCTCAATAGTCCCAAACTTGAGAAGGTGATATTCAGGTTTGCCGGTGAATTTGAAGTGAGGATTGCATCGGCGCAACAGGACATCGCGTGTGAATAAGTGCCACGGCTGGGGTATACGGCCCCAGCCGTGGCGTTCCATTAACCCGCAGCTTGGAGAGCCCAGGCAATGGAATTTAGATATGAAGGATTTGACGTTTTTGGATGGTTCATCTCCGAAGCAGCCTCTAGGGTTATTGATCTTCTCTTCTATGCGGGTTTCTACTTGATGGGGATAAGGAATAAGAAACCGCCGAAGAAACGCATCCCACTCGAAATTCGGGGCTCTTACGTCGGGCCACCAGCCATCATCAATGGGAGGATATGTGGTTCCACGGGTCCCTAAAAGTGACCCCCTCCTGTTGGATAACCACAACATGTAGTGTCTCAAAATCGCACCTATATCTTGTGTCTTACTGCGTCAAAGGCATAATCACGGGAAAACCATCGGCCCGAAAAGACGAGAGACGCTTAGCCCCATCCATCGAGCGGGAATAGGCGGAGGCTCACCCCCCCCCCCTCGTCCCCCCTCCCCATCTTCCGTCCTGGGTCATCCCCGCGGACATAGGCTTGAATACGAACGTCCGCGGAGATTCCCGAAAGGAGGTCAGGCATGCTGCGGGATTTGCTGGATGCCGCAAGGCGGTTCGCTCTGCCGGCCGGGCGATGGCTGCCCGGAATGGTCCTGGTTGTTCTGGGGTTGGCGGCGGCGGGGTGCGCGCCGGTGTCGGCTGTCGAGGGACGCGCCCGGAAGGTCCGGGCCGGTGAGGAGGCGATCTCCATCGAAGCCGGGAGCTTTCACTTCCGCCCCAACCGGATCCTCGCCTCGGCCGGGGAAAACCTCCAGCTCAAGGTCAAGAACGGCGCCTCCCTGGCCCACAACCTCACGGTCGAGACGCCGGACGGCAAGGTGATCCTTTCCCTGGATCTCCCTGCCGGGGAAAGGCGTCTGGGGACCTCCCGTCTTCCCGGGGCCGGGGAGTACATCCTCTACTGCGACAAACCCGGTCACCGAACTTTCGGTATGAAGGGCGTCCTGATCGCGCGCTGAGCCGCGCCCACATGGGGGGGAGGAGGGGGAGGGGGGGCGCCCCTGCGGATTGTCCCGTGTGGGTGAGGAATCCGGTTTTCGCGCGTCCCGGCGCGCCGGAGGCCTCTCGCCTAGTCCGCCGCGCTCACGCGGACCCATTTGCAGAACCGCGTCGAGGCCGGCGTGTTCCGGCTTTTCATCACCCAGGCCCGGCCGTCGATGAGAACGCCGGTGATCCCCGGGATGTCCCCGATGGCGATGGCGCCCACCGCGTCCGGGGCCGCGGAGCCGAGGGGCGCGTCCATGATGACGAGGTCGGCCGCCCGGCCCACCTCGATCTTGCCCTGATCGCCGAGCCCCCAGTGGTCCGCCGGCGTGCCGCTGCCCAGCGCCCAGGCGTCTTCCGGTCTCAGGGGGGCCATCGAGGAGAGCTCTACGATCGACTTGATCACCCCCATGGGGAGGATGCCGGTTCCGGAGGGGGAGTCGCTGGCGATGTTGATCCGGTCCAGCCGGCCCAACGCCACACACCGCTCGACGGTCAGGAGCGCGGCCCGCAGGTTTCCGCATTGGCAAATCTGAAGGGCGATCTCGGTCTCCACTATGATCCGCTCCAGGCCCTCGTCCGGCAGCGCCGTCGTGCCGCCGTTGATGTGGGCCGCCATGTCGGGTTGGATCTCGATCAGGTCCTCGGCCATGACGGAGGAGCTTCCGGGGATGGACGCGCCGCCCGTATGGCACAGGACCTTCAACCCGTGGCGCTGGGCGGCCCGGACGATGGGCGCGCAATCCACTTGGCGCTCGAAGTTTCCAAACCCCACCTTGGCAAGCCACACGCCCGCCTCGGCCAGCTCCTCGAAATCCTTCTCTCTCAACCCGGGCTCGATGATCACCGACCCCGCGTGCATCTTGAGCCCGCCCGGCCGGAAGTTGCTGAAACACCGCTGGGCGGCGATGGCCAGGGCCTTGACCCCCACCGGGTCGCTCGGGCGGCCGGGCGCGTGGACCTCGCTGGGCGAGACGCCGCTGGTGACGCCGCCGTGAACCCAGCTCTCCAGGAAATCCACCGTTTTCTGGCGGGGCGTGTAGTCGCCGATGACGACGTGAAGGTGGCCGTCAATCAGACCCGGAGCGACGGTGGTCCCCACACAATCCAGAACCCGGTCGGCCCCGGAGGTGTCCAGGCCATTGCCGATTTCGGCGATCCGGCCGTCTTCCACGAGCAGGGTGTCCGCGTCGATCAGACCGGTTTCGAGTGAGCCGGAAATCATCGCGCCGATGTTGGTTATCGCAAGGGTTTCCATCCTGAATCCTCCCTGATCCCGGCGGGACGCCAATCCCCCCGCGGGCGTCCTTGATTCATCCCTCCCGGGAATCGAAAGCGGCGAACTTCCGGTACACGATCATCCCCCCCGCCTGGAACCAGGGCCGGCTTTGCATGCGCCGGGCCCACGGCGTCTTTCGGGATTCCATCCGCTCGGGGGACTCGAGGGTGGCGAGGCCGGCGACCTCGTGGACGGCAATGTCGGTCCAGGGCTCGGGCTCCCCGGAGTCCACCTTCAGCCGGACGCACCGCCACCAACCCTCGGCCTTCATGAGCAGGTCGGTGTGCTCCTCTTCGTACCAGGCGTCGAAGTCCTTTTCCTCTTCCGGGGGGACGGCGAAGGCTGCGATCAGGATGTACGGCGCCTCCTCGGGCCGCTCGGGCGCGCCGTCCTGACGCCGGTCGGAGAAGACCGTGGCGATATAGCGGGTGAACAGCGAGACGGACGAAAGGATTTTCTCCGTCCTCTTCGACGGGTTCGCCTTCACCTTCACGTAGTCGGGATGCTCGAGGGCGGACAGGTCTTCCAGGTTATACCGGGCGAGGTATCGCGGCCCGTCACCCTCGACCTCATAACGCATCGTGCTCTGAAATCCGGGGACGATCATGCGCTCGGGGATGTGCTCGTGGTCGTACCAGTCGTGAAACTCAGCCTCCATCGAGGCGGGGCATTCCATCTGCGAGAGGAGCATTCCCGCCGCGGCGTCGCGGTTCATCAAGCGCTTCTCCTCAAAGTGGTTCGTTGATGACGCGGGGCGTGCCGGCGGTCTTCGCGGTCCCCCGGTGCATCTCGCCCGGGACTCGCGGGACGCCGTCCATGACATAGCGCACGGAAATTCGAGCGCTGAGCCGGTTACGACTCCGCAGCGGGCGTGACATCACGCCTCTCGAGCCGGGACGAACTGCTCAGCCGCCTCCCGGTCCGCGGCCTTCCGATTCGCGCGCGACGGAGAGCCCTCCCCGCTATGCGAGGGAGACCCCCCGAAGCTTTTCCACCAGATCCGCGGACAGGGGCGCGCCGCCGGCGGCGTTCTGTCTGGCCTGCTCCGATGTGCGGATCCCCGGGATGTCCGTTGTGACGTTCGGGTTCGAAACGCAGAAGCGAATCGCCACCTCGGCCGGGGGCCGGTCCGCCTCGGCCGCCGTCTCCTGGATCCTGTCCAGGCCGGCCTGGAACTTCCGCATGTTCTCTTGGCTCAGGATCCGGCTGCGCCGGTCTCCCTCGACGAAGACGTGGTCCTCCCCAAAGCGTCCTGAAAGGAAGCCCCGCCTGAGGGGTACGCGCGAGATGACGCCCACCCCCGCCGCCTTCGCCTGGGCGAAGACCGCCTCGGGTCCCTGCTGGAGGACGTTGTATTCCATCTGCATGACCGCGGGCCGGCCGCACGAGACGGCGAGCTCGCACTCGGGCAGGGTGTTCAACGAAACGCCCCAGTGCTTGATCTTGCCCTGGGACTTGAATTCATCGAGCAGGTCGAAACTGTCCTCGGCGTTGAGGTTGTCCACCGTGGGGTTGTGGAGGAGGTAGAGGTCGAGGGCGTCCACGCCGAGGCGCTTGAGACTTCCCTCGACGCACCCGCGGATGTATTCCGCCGAGAAGTCGTAGACTCCCGTCACCATGTTGTTCCCGCCCTTGGAGCCGATGATGATCCCGTCCCGGTCGGAACGCTCCTTGAGGAACTTGCCGATCACCTCTTCACTCCGCCCCTGGCCATAGGCGTCGGAGGTGTCGATGAAATTGATCCCCGCGTCGATGGCCGCGTGGAGGGTCTGGATGCTCTCGGCGTCGTCCACGGGTCCGAAGATTCCGCCGATGGTCATCGCGCCAAAGCCGATGATGGTCAATTCCAATCCGGTTTGTCCGAGCGCGCGCTTTTCCATCCTTCTCGATCTCCAGTGTTGCAAGGGCAGGCCGCCGGGATGGAGGCGATCCTCCGTCCCCTCTTCCTCATCATGGCGGGAGCGCGGGCGACACTCATCCGACGAAATCAGGAAGATGGAATGATACCCCCGGGACCCGGAGGCCCGCAACCTTCAAGGGCCCTCCCCAGCAAAAGGAGACCCGGTAATCCCGCGCCAACCCCTTGGGGGGCGGGCGCCGGACCGTCCTGATGATGATTCGGCCGGAACCGCAATTTTTACGCGGTGTTACCCGGCATTTTTCGGCTGGAGGAGCGGGACGGCCCGAACGGCTCATGGATGAGGCCGGCGGCGCCCCGGACCCGCTGACGCGGAAAACGGGGTGAGGGTGAGGCTGGAAGGTTGACCGGGAAGGGTCCCGTTCCCGACGCGGGACGCGGGAAGGGAATCTTTTCTCTGAGAGCCAAGCGGTGTCTTTGCCGGTCCAGGAGGGATTTGACCGGGGGCGTTACGCGGCCCCCTCCCCGGCCCGGTTCATTTCCGCCGCCTCCGGATGCGATTGCTGACGAAGTATCGGCCGGCGGCGCGCTCCATTTTCAGGGCGTACTGAAGCTTTTCCAGGTTCGCCTCATCGACGCTGTCCCGGATGTGGATGTGGGGGTTCTCTTTGAGGGAGAGCACCCGGTCGTCCTCCCCGCCGGATCCATGGATGAACTGGACAGTGGGGTGCATGGGCAAATCCTCGTGAACCTCGATCACCCGGGCGATGGCGCCCGTGTTCAAAACCACCAGGCTGCCCAAAGGGAAGATGGAGATCTGGTTGAGCATCGCCTTCAACACGCGCGGGGAGAACTCCCGCTGGCGGACGTCAACCATCTCCTTGATGGCCTGGTTCGGGAGCACGCCGGCGCGGTGGGGCCGTTCGGAGGTGAGCGCCTCGTAGACGTCGGAGACCGCCTCGTAGACGTCGGAGACCGCAATGACCTTGGACATTTCATCGATGGCCCCGCCGGAGAGGCCTAGGGGATATCCGGAGCCGTCTTCCCGCTCATGCTCCTGACGGACGGCGTTGGCTATCCCTTCGAATTCGCCGCCTCCGAGGGCCTTGATGATCTGATAGCCGTAACCGGAATGGCGGCGCAGGACCGCCCGCTCACTGGAGGTGAGGAGCCCTCTCTTGTGGCGAATGTTCCGCGGGACGAGGCACATTCCGACATCGTGCAACAAGGACGCCGCCGCAAGCCGGCGGAGCCGCGCGACTTCCCACCCCAGCTCCTTCCCCATCTTGAGCGAAAGGATGGCCACGTGAAGGAGGTGGTCCGAGAGAGCGTTGTCCGGGCTTCCATGGCCCAGCGCGATTTTCGACAGCGGACCTTTCAGCAGATCATCCCGCGTCACCATCTGATCGACCAACGGAAGCAGGGAGTCCAGCCGAAGCCGCTGGCCGGCCGCCACCTCCCGCAACAGCCGGGCCAGGGCCTCTTGAAGCCTCCGATAAAGCTGCGCGCCCTTCTCTTCCGTGAGCCGCTCTCCCAACGAGGGAATGCCGGCTTGCGGCTCGCCTGTTTTTGCCCCGGGAGCCGGCTCGGGATGGGGCGCGCCATCTGAATCCACGGTGATGGGTCCGGTATTCTTTCAGCGGCGGCGATTGAGCTTTCGGTCGGATTATCCGCCTGGGACAACTCGATATTTCTGAGAGATTCTTGCTTATGAAGATCACGATGAATCATGTTGAAACCCCGATTTGCTTGGTCGGCTCTTCCAAACCCCCGTCCGGATTCACGCTGTGTCCATCAAAGCCGGGCGCCTTCAAAGGCCAGCCTGAATCGCGCGGGTTCGGCCGTCCGCACCGTCTGTCGGATAAAAACAATGTCGAACGCTACATAAGGTTACCTTTCAATTCCTATTCCGATATGCATCGGAATAAATATTGTATCGGCTTCTTTACAAAATAACACCGGTTTTTTTTTATCAAATCGGGTGTCTGGGAAATTTTAGCGCTGTCTGCGATGATCAGTCGACAACGATTCACCGCAACCCTGAGGCCGGGGCGCCGCGGTCCAGATTGGTCAACCACCCTTCACCGCCGGCGAATTTCCGCAACGGCCCCTACACCCTCCCGGATTCCAACCGCATCCGGGGGGCTTTCATTTTCGGGATGCGCCGACGCCCCGGAGGGGGCGGGCTCAACCGGAAGAGGAAATCCCGCTCAAGATACGCTTACAGGTTAAAACTCCGGCTTCAGGACCACCTTGCCGAAGTTCTCCCGGTCCTCCAGAACCCGGTGACCCTCGGCGGCGTCCTTCAGCGGGAGCACCCGGTCGAGGGCCACTTCAAACATGCCCTGGTCCAGGAGATTGTTCAGCGTCTTGGCCTCTTTGATCAATCCGTAGTTCGAACCGATGATGCTCAGTTCTTTGTGGAACACGTGCGCGATGTTCATCGGGACGTTATAGCCGCTCGTCCCGCCGCACGTCGTGATCCTCCCGCCCCGGACGAGGCAGCGGATGCTCGTGTCCCAGGTGTCCTCGCCGATGTTGTCGACGACCATGTCCACGCCCCGGTTGTTCGTGAGGGCCTTCACCTCTTTCACGACGTCCTGCTCACGGTAATTGACGGCGGAGTCCGCGCCCAGCTCCAGGGCCCGCTTGCATTTCTCTTCGGTGGAGGATGTCGTGATGACCCGGCAGCCCGTCAGCTTGGCGATCTGGATCGACGCCACCGACACCCCGGACCCGGCCGAGTGCACCAGCACGTCCTCTCCGGGCCGCAGCCCGCCCCGGGTCACGACCTGGTGCCAGGCCGTCAGGTACGTCATGCTGAAGGCGGCCGAATCCTCGAAGGAGGTCTTGTCCCCGATGGGCAGCCAGTTCTCGGCGTAGGCGTTCATGTACTGGGCGTACCCGCCCCACAGGTGGGCCCCGTAATACATCCGCTTGACCGCCCGGTTGGTGTCTCCGGCAAGCCAGAACTCGTCCTGCTTGTCCTCCACCACCGTGGCGAACAGGACCACCCGGTCGCCGGCCTTCAGGTGGGTCACCTCCGAGCCGACCTCGACCACCTCGCCGGCGATGTCCCCGCCCAGGACGTGGGGGAACGTCTTGAAGGGCTTGTAGTCGCCCTTGCGGGCCATGACATCAAACCAGTTCGTCGCGGCCGCCCCCACTTTGACCAGGGCGTCCTTCGGGCCGGGCTTCGGCGTATCGATGTCCGTGTACTGCAAAACCTCCCGTCCGCCGTATTCGTTGATGATCACCGCCTTCATGTCTCGCCTTTCTCCTTTCTCTCCCTCCGCGTCATCCAGCTCTCAAACGCCGCCGCGCGCACGCGGGCGTCCGAATCCTCGAGGGCGCCCGCCAAGGCGGTCTCGATGAGCGGCTCCGACTTGATGTCGACACTGCGATCCGGTTGGATGCCGCCCAGCGCCTCCGCCGCGATCCGGCGAACCACGGGGTCGGCGTCCTCCAATCCCTTCAAAAGGAATCCCAGCTCCTCCTCCCCGGCGCCGTCCACCCGGCCGAGAACGGCCAGGGCCCCGCGCCGGTAGAAGGCCTCCGGCCGCCCCGCCGCCTCCCGGACAGTGTCCATCGGGTCGGGGTCTCCGCCGTCTCCCGCCGCGGCCAATCCGAAGGCGGCCCGGAACCGGAGGTCGTCATCGGGGCCGCGAAGGAGCGCGCGCAGCGCCCGGCGGCCCGCTTCCCATTCGCCGCCCGCCGGGGCGCCCGCCGCGAGGGACGCCAGGGAATCGGCGGCTTTTCTCCGGACGGATTCATTTTCGTCCGCCAGGGCCGGGACCAGAAACCGCGCGGCTTCCGGCGATTCCATCTGGCCCAGGGCGTAGGCCGACCGGCCCCGGACCTCGGCCGATTCGTCCTGAAGCGATTCGCCCAGCGCCGCCGCCGCGCCGGGGAAGGGAAGGTTCCCCAGGGCGTACGCGGCCCGCTTCCGCACCTTGGCGGAGCCGTCGCGGAGCGCGGCCGCCAGGGGGGGGACGGCCCCCGGGGCGTTCCAGTCGGCCAGGGCCTCCGCCGCGTTCCACTTCTCCGCCACGGTTCCCGTCCGGAGGCGACCGGCGAGGTTGTCCAGAACGGCGGGGTCGCCGATTTTCCCCAGGGTCTCCGCCGCCCGCTTGCGGACTGCGAATCCCAAGTCCTCCAGGGCTCCCAAGAGGGCCGGCGTTGCCTCGGGGTCCCCCAACAGACCCAGGGCCTCCGCCGCAAACCGCCGCACCTTGCCGGACTCATCCTGAAGGCGCTTGACCAAAGGGGCGGTGGAGGAAGGGTCCTTCTGCTTTCCCGCCGCGAGACAGGCCGCAGCGCGAACGGAGGCCTCTGGATCATCCAGAAGGGACCGGAGGCCGTCGCGGACCTTCGTTCCGGAAAACGCCCCCAGCGCCGCGGCGGCGGATTCCCGAACCTGGGGGTCGGGCGATTCGGCCGCTTGCAGGAAATATCTGGGGACCGCCGCTCCTCCGATTTGCGAAAGGGCCGCCAGCGCCCTTCGCCGCTGTCCCTCGAACTTCCCCTTCCAGTAAAGCTGGATGAGCCTGCCGACGACCCGATCGGCCGTCTCTCCCCCTCCCCCTTGGGCTTCGGTCGAACCGGCCTCACAGAGGATTCCGCCCGCGGCCAGGGGTCCCCAACCCGGCGGATGAAGCGGAATCTCTCCCCCCGCCCCCTCGGCTTCCTCTTCGAGAGCAAGGAGCTCATTCAACTTGGAAGTTCGATTCAACGCGCCCACCGGATGGGTTGGAGCTACCGGGCCGGGAAAAAACGGAAAGAAGATGTTTCGGAATTTTACTCCACGGGGGTCCGCGGAATCCACCCGGAACGAAGGATCTCATCGGCCCCGCTTCGGCCGCCGGAGATCCCGCGTTCTCACAGACCCAGCCGGCCGGGCAGCAGGGCCGCCGGGTCCACCCCCGGGATCTCGACGGTTTTCCCGGCCATCTGGGCGGCGATCGACTTGGCGGTGAAAGGCGCGTAGTTGATGCCGTCGCCCTCGTGTCCGGTGGCGTACCAGAGACCTTCGATGTCCGAAGACGGACCGATGAGGGGATGATGGTCGGGCATCCAGGGACGGAGACCGGCCACCTCCCGATCGATGCGGAGACGCCCGACCTCGGGGAACCATTCTTTCGTGGCCTCCAGGATGATCTGCCGGCCTTCGTCGGTCAGGCGCTCGTCATGTCCGGCGAACTCCCGCGTCGAGCCCAGGACGCAGTGTCCCGGGCCGTGCTGGTGCAGCGTGAAACTGAACCGGAATCGCGGCATGGCCTCCTCGTCCGCCCGCTCGCCGGCCGTTTTGTCCAGGACGTAGCTGGCGTTCTGGATGAGGTGGCGTGAAACGACGCCCGTCTTTTCTGTGTAGAGGAGCTGCCCCCGGCGGGGGACGATGGGGATCTTCACCCCCAGATCCTCGGCCAGGAAGGGCGACCACACCCCGGCCGCCACGACGACGGCGTCGGCCGCGATCTCCCCCTTGTCCGTCCGGACGCCCTCGGCGCGGCCTCCCCGCGTTACGATGGACCGGACCGGCTCGTGCTCCCGGATTTCCGCCCCGTGCGAGACGGCGTCCGCCGCCAAGGCCCGCGAGATCTCCACGGCGTCGACCAGCGCGCCGGATGGATCGAAAAGCGCCGCCCGGACGTCCACCCCCAACCCCGCCGCCCGCCGCTTCACCTCCGGGCCGTCCAGGATCTCCGCCTCTACGCCCAGGGCCTTGATCCCCCGAACCGTCTTTTCGAGAAACTCCATCGACGCGGCGCTTCCCGGCGGGAGGATGACCATCGACCCCCGCTGGTCGATGGCGAACGCATCGTTCAGCTCCTTTTTCAGGCTCTCGTAGACGTTCCGGCCGTACCAGGCCAAGGCCACGCGGTGATCGGCGGGACGGCTGCAAAGCGCGAGGACGCCCGTGTTCTTGGCCGTTGTTCCCTGGGCGAGGGCGTCCCGCTCCAGCAGGGTCACCTTCCGGCCGTCGCGGGACAGAAAGCACGCCAGGGTTGTCCCGATGATGCCGCCCCCGATGATGACGACCCGGTTCACGTTCGACATGGCGATTTCTCTCCTATCCTGTTCTTCACGGATGTGCGACGGATGGCCCGGGGACGGGCGGCCGTCCAAGATTTCCGCGTCTCATAATCCCAGCCGGCCGGGCAGGAGAAGGGAAAGGTCCGCGTTCGGGACCTCCAGCGACCGTCCGGCCATCAGGGCGGCGATCCAATGGGCGGTGACGGGCGCGAGGTTGATCCCGTCGCCCTCATGGCCCGTGGCGTACCAAAGCCCCTCGATGTTCGAGGACGGGCCGACGAGGGGGTGGTGGTCGGTTGTCCAGGGGCGGAGGCCGGCCGCTTCCCGGACGACGCGAAGCTTTCCGAGACCCGGGAACCATGTGCGCAGGGCCCCGAGCATGGCCCCCCGGCCCTCCGCCGTCAGCCGCTCATCATACCCGGCGAACTCGCGGGTCGTCCCCAGGACGCAGTGCCCCGAGGCGTGCTGATCCAGCGTAAAGCTGAACCGGAATCGCGGCATGGCCTCCTCGTCCGCCCGCTCGCCGGCTGTCTTGTCCAGGACGTAGCTGGCGTTCTGGATGAGGTGGCGCGAGACGACATCCGTTTTCTCCGTGTAGAGGAGCTGTCCCCGGCGGGGGACGACGTGAGTCCCGGCCCCCAGGGCCTCGGTCAGGAAGGGCGACCACACCCCGGCCGCCACGACGACGGCGTCGGCTTCGAGCGCTCCCTTGTGCGTCCGGACCCCCACGGCCCGGCCCCCCCGCGTTATGATGGACTGGACCGGCTCGTACTCGCGAATCTCCGCCCCGCGCGAGACGGCGTCCGCCGCCAGCGCCCGCGAGATCTCCACGGCGTCCACAATCGCCGCCGACGGATCGAGGAACGCCGCCCGGACGTCCACCCCCAGCCCCGGCGCCCGCCGTTTCACCTCCGGGCCGTCCAGGATCTCCGCCTCCGCGCCCAGGGCTTTGAGCCGCCGGCAATTCTCTTCGATGGATTCCACGCTCCCGGCGCTCTCGGCGGGGAGGATGACCATCGACCCCCGCCGGTCGATCCCGAACGCGCCCTTCAGCTCCGTCTTGAGGGCCTCGTAGACCTTCCGGCCGTAAATCGCCATGGCGGCCCGGTGATCGGCGGGGCGGCTGCAAAGCGCGAGGATGCCCGTGTTCTTGGCCGTGGTCGCCCGGGCGAGGGCGTCCCGCTCCACCAGGGTCACCTTCCGGCCGTCGCGGGACAGAAAGCACGCCAGCGTCGTCCCGATGATGCCGCCCCCGATGATGATGACCCGCTCAATCTTCGACATGACGCGTTCCCGCCTCTCCGGAGGAAATCAAACCCGCATGGCATGTGGATTGCGAAACGGCGCTCCGGCGAGGGGGCGCGCGCCCAGTGGTCCCGCCGAGGCTTTTATCGCGGGCGCCCTCTTTACCATGCCCGCTCGGGGTTGCGCAAATCCCGGCGGAAAAATCACTCGGCCCCGTCCCGCTCGATGACGCCAACGCATGCGAACTCGCGGGTGAACCGGGAGGGTCCCCGCGCATCGGTCGCCGGGCGCGCCGGATGAAGGGCTTGGAGGTGCGCCGGATCGGGGCTTTTCTCCGAAACCGCCCGCGTGGATGAGGGCGTGTGTTTTCCGAATTTGCCGACCAGGGCCGGCTTGAACCCTCGCGTCCGAAATACGACCGGGTCCCCCGGAAAACGAGAAGGCTCAGGCCGAGAAGCCCCACGACGTTCGGGATCGCCATGGCGCCGTTCATCGTATCCGCCAAGTTCCAGATGAACTTGATCCCGGCCACGTCACTGGAGAGCAGGGCCCCGGCGATAATCATGAGACACCACACCCAACGATAGGGCAGGGAGGCGCGAACCCCAAAGATGTACTCGATGCACTGGAGACCGTAATAGGACCAGGCCAGGAGCGTGCTGTAGGCGAAGGTGATGGACCCGAAGGCCACGATCCACCCGCCCGCGCTTCCCATGACCGTGCTGAAGCCCTCGGCCGTGAGGGCGGTGCTCGTCAGACCGGTGACCCACACGCCGGTCAAGACGATGGAGAGCGTGGTGACGGTGTTCACCAGAAAGGTGTCGATAAAGACGCCCAGCATGGCGATGACGCCCTGGCGCGCCGGGTCGCGGGTCATGGCCGCCCCGTGGGCGATGGAGGCCGAACCCAGGCCCGCTTCATTGGAGAAGATCCCCCGGGCCACGCCGTACCGCATGGTCTGCGCCATCGCGGCCCCCGCGAACCCGCCCGCCGCCGCCTGGCCCGAGAAGGCGCTATTGAAAATCAGGGCGAAGGCGGCCGGGAGGTCGGCGATGCGAATCAGGATGAGGACCAATCCGCCCAGCAGGTAGATGGTGCACATGATCGGAACCAGAACCGCGGCCACGTGGCTGATCCGCTTCACCCCGCCGATGATCACCAAGTACGTGAGGACGGCCAGGACGACGCCGGAGACCCACAGGGGAACGCTGAGCTGGGTCTGGAGGACCAGGGCCGCCGAGTTGGCCTGGACCATGTTGCCGCTCACCAGGGCCGTGATCGCGCCGAACAGGGCGAACAGCCAGGCCAGCCACTTCACCCCCAGGCCGTGTTCCAGAAAGTACATCGGCCCGCCCGCCAGGGATCCGTTCGGAAGCGTTTGGCGGTATTTCACCCCCAGGTAGGCCTCGGCGTACTTGGTCGCCATCCCCACCAGACCCGTGATCCACATCCACACGGGCGCCCCGACCCCGCCCAGCGCAATGGCCGTTGCCACGCCGGCGATGTTGCCGTTGCCCACGGTCGCTGACAGGGCGGTCATGAGGGCCTGGAAGGGGGTGATCTCTCCTGGACCGAGATCGTCCCGATCCTTGTGGACCGCGCTCCGGACCGTCAGCCGGACGGCTGTGCCGAACTTGCGCAACTGGATGGCGCCGGTGCCGATGCTGAGCCACAGACCGGTCCCGAGCACCAGGACCATCATCCAGGGTCCCCAGACAAAGGCGTTGATCGTGTCGATCAGATCGAAGAGCCATTCCATGGGTTTTCCCTCAGCGTGAAGGATCTCCCGGCCCGTGGAGAGACCGCAAAGTCATCCGCAAAGACGCGGATGAATCAGAAAGGAGAGAGGCCGAACCCTGATGGGTCTTCGGATGTTTGAGGAACGGCGGGGACCGGCGGCGGATCGAATGTCCCACCCTGGGGTTGATGGCGGAGACCCTCCTCATTTGGCCCGCTCGACGTATTCCCCCGTCCGGGTGTCGATCCGGAGGGATTCCCCTTCTTCGATGAAAAGCGGAACCATCACCACCGTCCCGGTTTCCAGCGTGGCGGGCTTTGTCCCGCCCACCGCCGTGTCGCCCCGGACGCCCGGGTCCGTCTGGGCGATCTTCAGCGTGACGAAGTTGGGCACATCCACACCGATGGGCAGACCGTTGTGGAACAGGATCGCGACCTCCAGGTTTTCCTGGAGCCACTTGGCGGCGTCCCCCAGCTGATCCCGGGTGAGGAATTCCTGCTCGTAGGTCTTGGTGTCCATGAAGCAGTACCGGTCTCCGTCCGGGTAGAGATACTGCATGGCCCGTTCATCCAGGTCGGGCGTATCGACCTTGTCCCCGGAGCGGAAGGTCTTGTCCTGCACCAGACCCGTCCGGAGACTCTTGATTCGGGTCTTGACGAACGCCGCCCCTTTGCCGGGCTTGACGTGCTGACAATCGATGATGATGAAGGGCTCGCCCTCCATTTCTATCTTGAAGTTGCTTCGAAATTCGGTTGTCGACGCGGTTCCCACGGCTCCTCCTGGCTCGCCCCATGTTTCTCGCCGGGGCTCTCCCCGGCGGGTCTATTCCAGTACGATCAGGTCTTTTGAAATGTCCGACGTCAGGACCTCGGCCCCGTCCTCGGTCACCCGCACCATGTCCTCGATTCGGACGCCCCCCACCTCGGGCGCGTAGATCCCCGGCTCGACGGTGAACACCATGTCGCGGACCAGCTCCCGGTCCTGCCCCCGGGCGATGCGGAGGTTCTCGTGGATTTCGAGCCCCAGGCCGTGGCCCGTTCCGTGGCCGAAGCGCTCCCCGTAACCGGCCCGCTCGATCACGCCCCTCGCCGCCGCGTCCACCTCCCCGGCGCGAGCGCCCGGCCGGACGGCCGCGATGCCCGCCCGGTTGGCCTCGAGGACCAGGTCATACATCCTCCGCAGCTCCTCCGACACCGGCCCGACCGCCACGGTCCGCGTCAGGTCGGAAAAATAACCGTGGACGCAGGCGCCGAAGTCGAACGTCACGAGCTCCCCGGTTTGGACGCGCCGCTCCGAGGCGACGCCGTGCGGGAGGGCTCCCCTCGGACCCGACGCGACGATGAAATCGAAAGGCGCTTTCTCCGAGCCGGCGCGTTTCAGGCGGAATTCCAGATCGATGGAAATGTCCATTTCCCGGACCCCCGCCATGGGGGCGGCCGCCATTTCCTCCCAGGCCCGCGCCGTAATCTCCACCGCTCGGCGCATGGCCGCCAGCTCGTCGCCGTCTTTGACGCGGCGCAGACCTTCGACGACCTCTTTCGCCGGCGTCAGCTCGATCCCTTTCAGGGCGTCGCGGATCTCCTCATAGGCCCCGTAATAGACGCTATCCGCCTCGAACTTCAGGCGGGAGATCCCGCTGTCGGCCGCCGTCTCGGCGAGGGCTTCCAGGCGCTTCGCGTAGACCTTCCGTTCCATGCCGGAGACCTCTTCCTCCGACTGGGAAAGATAGCGGAAATCCGTCAGGAAGACCGCGCGGTCCGGCGAAATGAACACGGTTCCGGCTGTGCCCGTGAAACCCGAGAGGTAGCGCACGTTCTCCCGGGACGTGACGAGAAACCCTTCCTCGGCCTTGAGGGTTTTCCGCAGGGCTTCCACCCGTTTTTCATGGTTCACGATAGGATGACTTTCTCGCCTTCAACTCCTACGGCACTCGCAGGCCTTCTCTGCAATTCGTGAAGTTTCAACGCATTTCGGAGGCGGCGCGCTAGGCCGTCCCCCCATCCGCGGCCATTCGGCTCAACGCGGCCCGGACCGCCAGCTCGTAACTCAAGGGGCCGAATCCGACAATCTGACCCGTGGCCACGGGCGCGACCAGTGAAGTGCGGCGGAATTCCTCACGGGCATAGATGTTGGAAAGGTGAACCTCGATCACGGGGATCGCGACGGCGCTCAGAGCGTCGCGCAGGGCCACGCTCACATGGGTGTAGCCGCCGGGATTGATCACGATGAAATCCGCCTCCCCGCAGGCCGCGTGAACGCGGTCGATGAGCTCCCCCTCATGGTTGCTCTGAAAGGTTTCGAGCGCGACCCCTTCGGCGGCGGCCAGGGCCTGGAGACACGCGTTGATTTCTTCCAGGGTCTCCCGGCCGTATGTCTCCGGCTCGCGTTTGCCCAGCAGATTCAAATTCGGCCCATGAATGACAAGGATTTTTGCCACGGTTTTCCTTTGTCCGTCGAGGCGGTTCCGCCCTCACGGGAGCCCCCCCCCGCAGCGGGGCCCTCCCGCCGAGAGTCTAGAAAGGGGGGCTTTTCACGTCAACCCCGCGCCGGGCGGCCGCCGCCGTCCCGAAGCGACTCCCAAAGGGCGGACTCGGGGATATCCTCATAGACGCCCACCCGGCCCAGGGCCCGCATCAGAACGAACCGCGGCCCTCCGGCCCGGACCTTCTTGTCCCGGCCCACCGCCTCCATGAACCTCCGCCGGTTCAACCGGGGGGCCTCCACGGGCAGACCGACCCTTCCGAGCAGCTTCGTCAGCCGCCGTGAATCCTCCCGGCCGCACAGGCCCAGGTCCGCCGAGAGCCGTCCCGCCCAGGCCATTCCGATGCCGATGGCTTCGCCGTGCGTATAGCGGCGGTAGCGGGTCAGGGTTTCCAGGGCGTGGCCGAGTGTGTGCCCGAAATTGAGGATGGCCCGGGGGCCCGATTCCCGCTCGTCCGTCTCTACAATCGCCCCCTTGATTCGGCAGGAGGTTTCGATGGCCGTCTCGAGCGCCTTCGGCCGGAGGCCGCGCAATTTTTCCAGCGCGCCTTCGACGAACGCGAAGAAAGACTCGTCGGCGATGACGCCGTACTTGACGACCTCGGCCATGCCCGAGACCCATTCCCGCTCGGGGAGCGTCTTCAGGGTCAGCGGGTCCACGACCACAAGGTCCGGCTGGTGGAACGCGCCGACCAGGTTCTTGCCTTCGGGCAGATTGACGCCCGTCTTGCCTCCGATGCTGCTGTCGACCTGGGCGATGAGGCTGGTCGGGACCTGCACCGCCGCCACCCCCCGCATGTACGTGGCCGCCAGAAAGCCGCCCACGTCCCCGACGACGCCTCCGCCGAGGGCCACGACCGTCCCGCCCCGGTCGAGGCCGGCGCGGGCCATGGCCCGGTGCGCCTTCGCGAACCAAGCCAGGCTCTTGTAGGATTCTCCGTCCGGGATTTCAAAGCATTCATTCCGGATGCCCGCCCCGTCCAGACTCTTGCGAAGCCTCCCGGCGTACAGACCGCCCACCGCCGGGTTCGTGATCACCATCGCCCGCCCGGTGATCTCTCTCGCGGCCATTAGACGGCCGACGCGGTCCAACAGATTCGGGCCGATGAGGACCGGATGGCGGTGCCCGCCCAAACGAACGGAAATGGTGCGCATGGCATCGACCTGCGTCAAAGCTGAAGCCGCTGTTGTGGGATCAACCCTCGACGGACCGGACGGCCAGCCCCATCGCAATCACCGAGATGGGGGCCATGGAGGCCACGAAGTAAGGGTCGAACTCCTGGTCGCTGAAACTGACCTGGGCGAAGGGATTGGCGATCTCGACGGGGAGCTCCAAGGTTTGGGCCAGCCGGCCTTCCAGGCCCTGGAGACGCCCGCCGCCGCCGCTCAGGATGATGGCCTGAATCGGGAGGTTGCCCCACTCGGCCTCATAGAGGGTAAGGAAGCGCTTGAGGTCCGAGGCGATCCGGTCGGTCACGGGATCGAGATAGCCGCTTAAGGACCCCACGGAATGGTCCGGGTCCCCGCCGCATTTGATCGCTTCGGCCTGGTCGAAATCCACGTCCAGACCTTCCTGGACCGCGCGGGTGTAATCGTCCCCGCCCAGGAGAAAGTGATGGGTCAGCAGGGAAAGACCCCCGCTCACGGTGTGGGCATAGGTCAGTTGTGAACCGATATCCAGCAGCAGGAAGCTGTCGTCTCCGTTTGTCGAGCCGCTGGCCTCGAACCCGTTTTCCAGGGCCAAGGGCGTGCAGTCCATGACGATGGGCTTGAGACCCGCCCGGCTGATCACGTCACGGTATTTATCGACAAACGGCTTTCGGGCGCCGGCCAGGAGAACCCGAAGCCATCGTTTCCCCTCCTCATTGGTCTCGCCCTGGATCACATAGTCCAGGTTCAGGTCCTCGATGGGGGAGGGAAGGTACTGCTCCCCCTCCCAGGCGATGAGGGACTCCATTTCCTCTTTGGCCGTTTCAGGCACCCAGACGGTTCGCAGCGCGACGCCGCCGCCCGAAAGGGAAACGGCCACGCGGGTCTCTTTGACGCTCTCCTTCGCCATCAACTTCTGAATGGCCTCGATCAGCGCGTCTTCGTTCCCGATCTCCCCGGCCCGCATCACGCCTTCATCCAGCGTGCCTCTGCCGAGCCTTTCCAGGGAGAAACCATCCTGCTCCCACCGAAGTTGAATGAGCTTAATGGCATGATCGCCGATGTCCAGGCCAAGCAGCAGCCCTTTTTGATTGGCCATGAAAATCCTCTGTCCCGACTCGGTGCTCAGGCAGGCCCGCGTTTCACGCCCGCGCCGCGCCCTCCGTCCGCTTCCCCCCTCATGGAATCAGACCGGAATCCGCCAGTCAAGCGTTTTCAATACATTCAAAGTCCGGACCGGGTGGGCTGCCATTCAGAACTAGAACGGCATCGGAGTGAAACTGACGGCAAAGACGCCCACGCAGATCCACCCGAGGACCTTCCGGCGGGGGTCGAGCGGCAAATCGTCGTCCAGAGACGGTGGGTGACGAAAGCCGAGGATGAACGGGATCACGACCCAGACCAGCCACCCCAGCCAGAAAGAGGCCAGCAGGACCAGAACCGCGACCGCCGCCAACGTAACGACATGTTGTCTGCGCCCAAGAAGGGCGTAGAGAATGTGGCCGCCGTCGAGCTGGCCCATCGGCAGCAGGTTCAGGGCGGTCACAAACAGCCCCAGCCACCCCGCCAGCGCAATAGGGTGGAGGAGGATGGTGTAATCCGAGCTGGAGACACCCAGGATCAGTTTCGCCAAAAACGAGAACACAAGCGGCTCCCCCAAGGCGATTCCGCCCTGAAGGTCCATCGGGGGCAAAACCCTGGAGTTGTAGATCCCGACGATCACGGCGGGAACGGCGACCGCAAAGCCCGCCAGGGGCCCGGATGCCCCGACATCCAAAAGCACCCGCCGGTTGGGGATGGGCGATCGAAGGCGGATGAACGCCCCCATCGTCCCCAGGGCGAATGGGACCGGGATGAAATAGGGCAACGACACCCGCATGAACCAGCGCCGGGCCGCGAAGTAGTGACCCAGCTCGTGGGTCCCCAGGATCAAGAGTAAAGTTGCCGAAAAGGCGATGCCGTTTCCGAGATCAAAGGGTTCGGAGAAAGAGAACCGGCCGATGCCCGAGCCCCCGACGCCTACGGTCGTCACGACGGTTGTCAGGAAGAGAAGGACGTGCAGCCACGGTCCGCGTTCCCGGCGGGGCTGGGTGGGCCGAAAAAGCTCCTCTCCGATCCGAACGCTCTTTCTCAAGGTTGAATCCGTTCCACCGCATCAACGGCCGTCGCCCGTCTCGGGCCGCTGCTCGTCTCGGGCCGCCGCCCGTCTTGCCCGAGGGATTGAGTCTCCTGTCTATTATATGTGGCGCCGCCGTTTGACAACCTCCCCCGCGCCGCCGAATCGCGAATCCGGCGGCCTCCGGGGCGCACGTTTCACCTCGATGCCGATCGCCGGGTCGACCCCCCGCGCCGCACCTCGCCGATTTGACAGGCCGAGGGATGGGTTTCTATTATTTTTTGAGTGCTTTACACTCGATCTTCAGTAATTCAATCCTTCCGCCGGAGTCCCCGGAATTGAACGCCAAGCGAAGACCTTTCCGAAAGGTCCTGCATACGCTGTTTGGGGGTCTCCTTCTGACGGCCCTCCTCTCCTGCGCCCCGATCCCCCAACCCGCTCCGCCCGCCGGAAAATTCCCTCCCCGGGAGGAGGCGCTCTTCGAGAAGGGCCGACGCGCGCTGGCGGCCGGAGACCGGACCCAGGGGGAACGGTTGCTGCGCACTTTCTTGCTTCGGCATCCCCGCAGCCCCCTTGCGCCGAACGCCTCCATGTTCCTGGGGCGGAGCGCTTTCGAGCGGGCTGATTTTACGGCGGCCCTCGGGCGGTTCTCCCCCTACCTGGGTCCGGACAACCCGGAGCTCATCCGGCTGCGCGCCAACCAATGGACCGGAGCCATCCAGCGATCCCTCGGCCGGCTCGAAATCGCCAATCGCCACTACCGGACGGCCCTGCTTCTGGCCGAGACCGACGCGGACCGCCTCTCCACACTCCGCCCGCTCGTCCGCCTGGGTTTTGAGCGGAAGCGGTCCGCGGAAGCCGTGGAACACCTCGCCGCCCTCATCCCGCTCCTTCGATCGTTCGAAGAGAGGCGCGGGCTTAAGCAGCGGACCGTTGAGATCATTTTCCGGGACCTCGATCTCTCGGACCTGGAGCTTCTGTCAAGAAAGCTTGGCCGGGGATTTCCGGCCGGTTTCCTGGCGGTCCGCCGGGCGGAGCTTCTGGCGGCGGCCGGCCGGCCTGGGTCCGCACGGTCTCTTTTGAGCAGTTTTCTGACCGACGCCAAGGGACATCTGCTCGCCGGGCGGGCCAAGCGGATGATGAAATCCCTGGGCGGTCCGGCCGGCAGGACCCTTTTGCAGGCGTCCGTTCCCGTCATCCCGGCCGAGGCCCCCGCGCCGACGCGCCGGCGATCCGCGGCGTCTGAAGCCGATGATTCCGCCTCCGGGAAAGCGGCCGAATCGAAACCCGCCGGCCGGGAGCCCGTCCTGATCGTCGGCATCCTGCTGTCCTTATCGGGAGAGAACGCCGGCATCGGCCGGGAGGCGTTGCGGGGCGTTCAGTTGGCGCTCCAGCACGCCGGTCCCTTCGCGGACCGGGTGAAGCTTCAAGTGCGGGACGCCGGCGGAGCCGCCGACGCGGGCGTGGAGGTCAAAAAGCTTGCGCTCAATCCAGCGACCACGGCGATCCTGGGCCCGTACACCGGTTCGAAGGTGGAGGCGGGCGCGAAGGCCGCCCAGGAGATCGGGGTTCCTCTCGTCCTTCCAGCCGCCCCATCGGGCGGCGCCCGGCCGGTTGATCCCTACGTTTTCCGGACGGGGGTCGGTTACGCCCTCCAGGCGGAAGCCGTCGCGGCGTACGCCGCCGGGAAGCTGGGGCTGCGCAATTTGGCGATCCTGTACCCGTCGAACCCGTCGGGCATCGAGATGCGGGAGGTCTTTCGCCGGCGCGTCGCCGCGCTGGGGGGGCGCATTGTCCGGGAGGCTTCCTATCCGCCAGGCGCCACTGATTTCGGCCGGCAAATCCGCGCCCTGGTGGGAATGGATGACGAAGAGGTGGAGCGGATCAAGAAGGGGCGAAAGGCGCGGGGATTGAAACCGGTCCGAATTCCCGGCATTCCTTTTCAGGGACTGTTCATCCCGGACCGCGCGGCCCAGGTCGCCCTCATCATCCCCAGTCTCGCCTTTTATAACATTCGCGGAATCCACCTCCTGGGCGGGGCGGGGTGGAACTCTTCGGAGATCGTCGCCCTGGCGAAGCGGGACGTGGAAGGGGCCTATTTCGTAGGCGGGTATACGCAGCTTCGGCCCACCGCCCGAGGGGCGCGTTTCGTCCGCGACTTCCAGCGGGCGTTTGGCAAGGTCCCGACCGAGACCTCCGCGTACACCTACGACGCCATGCGGTTTCTCCTCTCAGGCCTCCGATCGGTGGGACGAGCCCGCGCGTCGGCGGGACGGACCCGCCCGTCGGCGGGAGGCGACCGGGCGGCCTTCCGCGCGGCCTTGGCGGCGACGAAAGATTTCGACGGCGTCACGGGAAAATTCTCCATCGGGCCTACGGGCGCGGCCGAACGGCGGCTGCAGATCCTGACGATCACAGGCGGAAAGATCCGCCCGCCCGGCGGGCCGCCCTCTCCGAATTGAGCCGGACGTCCGGCGGGAAGCGCGGACGCGAGGCGGTGGGGATGCGATCGGGCGGCGGCGCGAGATGGCGGGCTCGCTGTCTCCGCGCGTCGCTCACCGGCACCGCTCAAGATGAGTCCATCCTCCCCCGGGTGAAAAGAATGATGGGAGCGCACCGTTTATGACCGCCGGACCGCCGCGGCTACAGGGAACGGACGGTGTCCGGGGCGTCGTTGTCCCGGATGACGAGGAAAGCCGGACCGATCCGGCCGGGGCCTTCTTGCGAACCGGCCGCCTCACGCCCGCTTTCGCGGGGCTGTACGCCGCGGCCTTTGCCGAGGAGGAGGCGTCCGCCGGGGAGGAGGTCGTTGTCGGGTGGGACCCGAGGGATCACGAAGGCGTTTTCACGGGAGCGGTCGTGCGGGGTGTCCGCCGCGCCGGCCGGAAGGCCGTCGTCCTCGGAACCGTCCCCACGCCCGCCGTCCCCCTGGCCATGATTCAAAGGGGCGCGAAGGCGGGGATCATGGCGACCGCCTCGCACAATCCTGAAGGCCAGAACGGCGTCAAGGCATTCGTCGGCCCGTTGGCGACAAAGCTCTACCCCGCCGATGAGAAGCGGCTGACCCGCCGGGTGTACGAGCGGGCCGGACGCCGGCCGGAAGACCCCGGGGGGCCGGAAGGGGAAGGAGAGGGCGAGGTCCTTCCTTGGGAGGCCGAGGCGCGGCGGGCGTTTGTGGAGCATTCGTGCGACCCCTACAACACCTGGGTTCCCGCGGGCGGCCCGGAGGCAAGCAAACCGTCCGGGACCCCTTTCTCCGATCTCATCCTGGTGGTGGACGCCGCGGGGGGAAGCCTGGCCGGAACGGCCCGCGACGTGTTCGAGCGACTCGGCGTACGCCGGGTCGTCGAGGTGAACGGCGCCGGGTCCCCGGTGAACCGGGGCGGCGGCGTGGTCGAGCTCGAGCAGGTCGATTTGGTGGACGAGCGGTGCGGGGACGAGTCGGGGAAAGACCTCTCCGGCCACGCGGGCGCGGCGGCCCTGTTGGAGATGGCCCGCGGCCGCCAGGCGGACCTGGCCGCCGGCCGGCTGTGGGCCGCGGCCGCTGTTTTCGACGGGGACGGAGACCGCTGCATCCTTCTCGTCTACGACCCCTTCCGCAAAGGGTTGGCGGTCCTGGACGGAGACCGGGTCGGCCTGCACCTGGCCCGTTTCCTCGCGGAGAGGAATCCCGGCGCCTACAAGGGGGCGCTCTACGTCAACACCGTGGACAGCGATCTCGCGGCCGGGAGGGAGGCCGCACGCCTCGGTTTTGAGCCGGTCCTGTCGGCGGTGGGGGACAAGTGGCTCCTTTGGCGGGCCGGGTTGTCGTGCGCGCGCGCCCTGGCCGCGGGTGCGGAGGAAAACGAAATGCAGTCCCTGGAGGAAGGGGAGGGGGACGCCCGCCGGCTGGGCGCGTTGATCGAGAAGGTCGGGGCCGGCTCGGACGGGTCCGTCCTCGCGCCCGGGAGGATTCCTTTCGCCGTTGGGAGCGAGGCGTCGGGTCATCACGTCACGCTCGGCCGGGTGAAATCGGAAACGGGTTTCTCCCCCCTGTTTGCGGGCGACGGCTTGAAGGCGGCCGTCAACGCCCTGGCGTCGATGCGAAGTCTCGCCCCCGGGAATTCGACGGAAGGGTGGATGGATGCCATCCGCCGCCCCTTCGAGGCCGGACACCGGAAGACCCGCTACGCCTTCTATACGGACCGCGCGCGCTTTGCCCCGGGGACGGAGGTCTGGCGCGACATGGACGGCCTCCTGGCCCGGTCCTGCCGGTCGGCGTTCGGCCGGCCGGTGCGGGCGAGGCGATTGAAAATCCCCGAAGACCCCGGAATGTTGTATCTTGCGCTGGACGACGCCGGGGGCGTTCAGCGCGCGGGCGTATTCGTCCGCAACTCCGGCACGGAGGAGCGGACAGGCGTGACCGTCCAGGGCCGCGCGGAGGACGCGAAGGCCCTGGATTCCGTGGCCGACGCGGCGGCGAGGGCGCTGCTCCGGGACCTCAAGCGCGAGGCGCATCCGTACCGGGCCGCCGAGCGCTCCATCCTGGAGAGACTGCTTGAGGAGAGGTTGAGCCAAGGGCGGGCGGAGGAGTCGATCCAGGCCGGCGTGGAGGCGTGGCGGCTGCTCAGGGAGATGGAGCGTCAGGGGCTGATCGCGCGGGACGGCGGCGATTGGACGATAACCGAGCTGGGCCGCTGGTGCGTCGGGGAAGTCTCGAACCGGTAGGCGGGCAGGGGAGCGCTGATGGATAATCGGGCGGAAACGGAGCGGGCGTTCTATTTTCCCGGGGACGAAGACCCCTGGGTCGCCGGTCTCTTTCGGGACGCGGAAAATGTTTGGGAAGGCGTTTCCCGCATCGCCGCGTACATCGACGAGACCCTTGCGGAATTCGACGCCTCCCCCCCCCCCGGCTCCGTTCCGGCCGGTCTGAGTCTTCACGCGGGAATGATTTACGCCGACGCCCCGGTCCGGCTGGAAGAAGACCTGTTCCTTCCGGAGCACCGCATTCTCATCCGCGCCGGCGCCGCGGTGGAGCCCGGGGTCCTGATCAAGGCGGGCGCTCTCATCGGGGCGGGGGCGGAGATCCGCCAGGGGGCCTATTTGCGGGGCGAGGCGATCGTGGCGGACGGGGCCGTCGTCGGTCACGTCACGGAGGTCAAGAACTCCGTCTTCTTCGCCGGGGCCGAGGCGGGGCACTTCGCCTATGTTGGGGACAGTCTCCTGGGGCGCCGCGTCAATCTGGGGGCGGGAACGAAACTCGCCAACCTCCAGTTGCGCACGCCGGAGCAGAAGGCTGGCCGGGAGAAACACGCCATCGTCATCGAGGGCGAAGGCCGCCGGTTCGACACGGGTCTCCGCAAGCTCGGCGCCGTTTTGGGCGACGATGTGGAGATCGGCTGCAACGCGGTGACCTCCCCCGGGACCCTGGTCGGGCCGCGCACCTGGATCTACTCGAACGCCTCCGTCCGGAAGGGGTTTTACCCGGCCGACGTCATTGTCCGCCCCGAATCGAGGCGGATGGAAATCATCCCGAAAAAGAAGTAGCCCGTCCGTGACAGCCCATCTCGAAGATCTCACGCCCAGCCAGAAAGAAGCCGTTCTCCACCGGGGGTCTCCCTTGTTGGTTCTCGCGGGAGCGGGGTCGGGAAAGACCCGCGTGGTCACGCGGCGCATCGCCCGCCTGATCACCGACGGTCTCGCCGGGCGCGAGGAGATCCTGGCTCTGACGTTCACGAACAAGGCCGCCGGCGAGATGCGCAACCGCGTCGCCCGCCTGCTCTCCGGACGGAAAGAAGGAGGCGGGGAGGACGAGACCCGGCCCTCTTCCGACGCATCGGGAGCGTCCGGGTGGAATCCGCGCCTCCCCTGGATCTCGACCTTCCACGCCGGGTGCGCCCGCATCCTGCGTAGGGACGGAAAGGCCGTCGGCCTCGATCCCGATTTCACGATCTACGACGGGACGGACAGCCTCGCCGCGATCACCGCCGTTTCGGCCGATCTCAAGATCAGCCGGGACCTTTATCCCCCCCGCGCCATTCTCGCGGCGATCCGCGGGGCCAAGAGCCGGGATCTCGGCCCCGAGGAATTCCAGGGACGGGACTTCGGTCTGGACGCCAAGGTGCGCCAGGCCTATCCGCTCTACCAGCGCCGCCTCCGGGATTCGGGCGCCGCCGATTTCGACGACCTCCTCTTCCTGACCCTCCGGCTTCTGAGCGGGCATCCCGAAATCCTGGAGACCTATCGTTCCCGCTTCGGCCACATCCTGGTGGATGAATACCAGGACACCAACGGCGCGCAGCACCGGTTCCTAAAGCTTCTCGCCGGGGACGGCCGGAACCTCTGCGTCGTGGGCGACGAGGACCAGAGCATCTACCGCTGGCGGGGGGCGGAGGTGGAGGGGATCCTGCACATCGAGCGGGCGTATCCGGGCATCCGGGTGATCCGCCTGGAGGAGAATTTCCGCTCCTCGGCCTCTATCCTGCGCGGTGCCGCCGGGGTGATCTCCCGGAACCGGCAAAGGCGCGAGAAATCGCTCATCCCCACCCGGGAGACGGGCGAGAAGCTGACGCTCTTCATCGCGCCGGACGAGAACGCGGAGGCCGAATTCGTCGCCTCCCAAATCCGCTTGCCCTCGAAGCCGGAGGAAGGAGACCGCCGGGGGTCCGGCACGACGGCCGTGTTCTTCCGCACCCATTCCCAGACCCGCCCGTTCGAGGAGGCGTTCCGCCGGAACCGAATCCCCCACCGCGTGCTGGCCGGGCTCCGTTTCTTCGACCGAAAGGAAGTGAAGGACCTGGTTTCCTATCTCAAAGTCCTGGCGAACCCGAGGGCCGACGACGCCCTTCTTCGCATCATCAACACGCCCACCCGGGGGATCGGCGGGACGACCATCGCCCGGTTGAGGGAGTTGGCCGCACGGGACGGGAAGTCCCTGTGGGAGGTGATCGCCGCGCCGGAAAGCCCGTTTGCCGGTGCGGCGAAAAACAGTCTGGCGGCCTTTCACGGATTAATGCGCGCTCTGGTCCATGACGCGGCCCGGCTGCCCGTGGCGGACCTGGTCCGCGAAGTCCTGGACAAGACGGGGTACGGGGAATTCTGCCGGCAGGCGGGCCGGGGGGAAGTCGTCGAAGAGTTTCTCCGATCCGTCGAGGAATTCCACGCGCGGCGGCTCGACGTCCAGGGAGAAGCCCCGAAGCTCCGCGATTACCTGGATGAAACCGCGCTGCTCTCCGACGTGGACGCCGCCGGGGAAGAGGAAGCCGGCATTGTCCTCCTCATGACGCTGCACGCCGCCAAGGGGCTCGAGTTCGACACGGTTTTCCTCACCGGCGTGGAGGACGGCCTCCTCCCCCACGCCCAATCCCTTCGGGCCGGGGACGCGGAGATCGAGGAGGAGCGCCGGCTTTTCTACGTCGGCATGACGCGAACCAAAAACCGGCTCATTCTGACCCGGGCCCGCTCCCGGATGATGAACGGCCGGACCCTCTCGAACCCGGAATCGATCTTCCTGTCGGAAATCCCGGACGAGGTGCTTGTCCGCAAAGGGGATGAATCCGGCCGGGTCCCGGGTGTCTCCCGCCATGGCCGTGGGCGCGACGGCTTCCCCCCCCCCTCCTCCCGGCGGCCGGAGCGGACCTCACCGGAACGGCGGGAACCATCCCGGGAGAAAATCCCGCCCGGGAGCTCCGCTCTCCCCCGCTCCCCTGGACCCTGGGGCGTCGGCGCCCGCGTGGTCCACGAGCGGTTCGGATCCGGCACGATTGTGGCCCGCAATGGATCAGGCGACAAACTGCGCGTGTCCGTCCGGTTCGCCTCCGGCGCCAAGCAACTGGTCGTCAAGTACGCGCCCATGAAGGAGACGGGTTGACCCCATAATCCATCCGCAGACGCTGTCCCCACGCAGGTGGGGATTTCACAGATTCTTGAATCAACCAAGACCCACACGACTGCTTGTCATCCCGAGCGAGGAGTCAACCGACTCAAAGGCTTGTCCCCGACGAGGAATCTCGCCTGTCCCCCACAATCCATCCACAGATTTCACAGATTACGCGGATAGAAGGACCAACGGCCAAACATCCCGGTTGAATGACCCGACCTGATGAGGTTGTCCAAATCGTCCCGGAGGCGCTATATTGATAGGACGTCACCGGCCGAAGGAGAGAAAATCGACGGAGCTCACCAAAGCACAAATCGAGCACGTCGCCCAGCTCGCGCGGCTGCAATTCTCGGACGAGGAGCGGGACCGCTTCCAGGACCACCTCGCGAACATTCTGGGGTATATGGACTTGCTGAACGAAGTGGACACCGAAGGGGTCGAGCCGGTCACGACGGTTCTTCCGATGGAGAATGTCTACCGGGAGGATGAGGTCCGAAGCCCGCTGCCGAAAGAGGATTTTCTCTCCCTCGCCCCGTTGTCCGACCACGGCCACTATAAGGTGCCGAAGGTTATCGAGTAGGAAGAGCGAGAACCTTGGGGGGGACATTTTGAAAACTGTCCCCCCCAATCCCCCCCTCGAAAACTTTCGTTTGGCGAAAGAGGGCGGCGCCGTAGGCGCCGCCCTCTTTCGCAAGAAACTGGCCCCTTGGCCGCAGGCAGACGGGCCTCCGGCCAAAAATCCAAGCCACCGAGGGCCACAGCCGGCCACCACAGCCGATAAGACATCCACCCCCAGCAAGGCCGAGCATAGCTCGGCCGCCAAAAGTTTTTCAGGGGGTCAGGGGGGCGGTTTTTCAAAAAAGCCCTCCTGGGACGTTTTGCCCTTTGGAACGGATGCGCCTTTAAGCCTCTATGTTATGATTCGTTATTGAGAAATGCTTCACAAGCGGGGCGCAATCCTGACATGGCATACGACAGCACATCAGAATTCGTCACCGCGCTCGAAGCGGCGGGCGAGCTCAAGCGGATCTCCGCCGAGGTCGATCCGGTTCTCGAAATCACCGAGATTGCCGATCGGTCCGTCAAGCGGGGCGGCCCGGCGCTGCTTTTCGAGAACGTCAAAGGGCACAACATCCCGCTTCTGATCAACGCCCTGGGCTCCGAGAAGCGCATGTGCATGGCCCTGGGCGTGGACACCTTCGAGACCGTCGCCGGACGTATCCGCGAGCTCCTCAACCTGGAAATGCCCACAGGTCTGATGGATAAGCTCAAGCGCCTGCCCCCCCTCATGAAGCTCGCCGCCATCGGCCCCGAGACCGTCTCGGCCGGCCCGTGCAAGGAAGTGATCGTCCGGGAGGGCGCGACGCTGGATTTCATCCCCGCCCTGAAGTGCTGGCCGGAGGACGGCGGCCGCTACATCACGATCCCCCAGGTCTACACCAAGGACCTTTCGGGCAAGCGCAACGTGGGGATGTATCGGCTCCAGGTCTTCGACCGCGAGACGGCCGGGATGCACTGGCACCGGCATCACGACGGGGCCGCGCACTACCGGGAGCACGCCCGGGCCGGCAAGCGGATGGAAGCGGCCGTGGCCATCGGGGGGGACCCGATCCTGACCTACGCCGCCAGCTCGCCCCTTCCTCCCGGGATGGACGAGCTCCTCTTCGCGGGTTTTCTGCGTCAGAAGAAAGTTCGTCTCGTCAAATGCGAGACCGTGGACCTGGAGGTGCCGGCCGACGCGGACATCGTCCTCGAAGGTTATCTGGAGCCCGGCGAGGTTCGCCGCGAAGGGCCCTTCGGCGACCACACCGGCTTCTACTCCCTGGCGGACGACTACCCGGTCTTCCACGTCCAGTGCGTCACCCGCCGGAAGGATCCCATCTACCCCACGACCATCGTCGGCCCGCCTCCCATGGAGGACCTTTACATGGGGAAGGCGACCGAGCGCATCTTCCTGCCCCTGATCCAGATGCAGCTTCACGAAGTGGTGGACCTCAACATGCCGGCCGAGGGGGTGTTTCACAACATCGTCATCGTCTCCATCCGGAAGCGGTATCCCCATCACGCGCGAAAGGTGATGCACGCCCTCTGGGGGCTGGGGCAAATGATGTTCGCCAAGGTCATCATCGTTGTGGACGAGGACGTGGATGTGCAGGACGTGAGCCAGGTCGCCTGGATCGCATCGAGCAACATCGACCCCCGCCGGGACGTCTGCTTCGTGGACGGACCCGCCGAGGTTCTGGACCACGCCTCCGCCCGCTTCACGGCCGGCACGAAGATGGGGATCGACGCCACGGTCAAATGGAAAGAGGAGGGATTCGATCGCGAGTGGCCCGACGTCGCCCGGATGAGCCCGGAGGTCAAGGCCCTGGTGGACGGCCGCTGGGAGGAGTACGGACTTGATTGAGGCCGCGCGGGGGGAGGAGGGCGGGGACCCTGCCGGCCGGAGCGATCGCCTGAAAAGGGACCCGCACACGGCGGATTCCCGCGATCCCGGTCCGGGTCCGAAGGACGGCGGGACGGCCGTCCAGTTGTTCCGTCTGGTCAAGCTCGAGCATTCCGTCTTCGCCCTGCCCTTTGTGCTGGCGGGGGCGTTTCTCGCCGCCGGGGGGGTCCCCTCGGCGTGGTCGCTGGCCTGGATCGTCGCGGCGGCCGTCGGGGCGCGGAACTTCGCCTTCGCCCTCAACCGACTCGCCGACAAGGACTTTGACGCGAAGAACCCCAGAACGCGGGACCGGCTGGCCTTCCGGTGCATCGTGGAAGGAAAAGGCATCTGGGTTTTCATGGCGGTCTCGCTCGCCCTGTTCCTCGTGTCCGCCGGCCTGTTGAACCGCCTGACGCTCTGGCTCTCGCCGGTCGTGGTGGGGATCATCGTTTTTTATTCCTACGCCAAGCGGTGGACGTGGAGCTGCCACCTGTTCCTGGGGTCGGTCCACGGGTGCGCGGCGGCCGGGGCCTGGATCGCCGTTCGCGGAGACCTGACGGCCGTCCCTTTGTGGCTCGCGCTGGGCGCTACGACGTGGGTGGCCGGATTCGACCTGATCTACGCCTGCCTGGATTTCGATTTCGACCGGGCCGAGGGGCTGCGATCCGTCCCGGCCCGATTCGGCGTCCCTCGCGCCCTTTGGCTCTCCGGCGGGTTGCACTTTGTGACGGCCTTTTCCCTCTTCATGACCGGCTGGTCCGGCCAACTGGGAGGGATCTATTGGCTCTCCTGGTTGCTGGGGACGGTCTTGTTGGGGTATGAGCATGTCGTGGTCCGGCCCGGTGATTTCTCCCGGGTGGATTTATCGTTCTTTCAGCTGAACGCCTGGTTCAGCGTCATCGTCGGAATGGGGGCGGTGGCCGATGTCCTCTGGCGTTCTTATGGATAGGAAGCCTCGAATCGGGGAAAGGGAAGATGACCCGGTTGGGGTATCCTTTCCGCGCGAAGACCGGCCGGATGGCCTCGATACTCTTCTCTCGGGTCGCAATCTTCTTCATGGAGACCTTGAATGACAATGATTCGGATCGGACATACCCCGGACCCGGACGACGCGTTTATGTTTTACGCGCTTACCGCGGGGAAGGTGAAGGCTGAGGGCTGTGAGATTACCCACGTGCTTGAAGATATCGAGTCCCTCAACCAGAGGGCTCGTACGGCGGAGCTCGAGGTCACCGCCATCTCGGCGGCGGCCTATCCCCAGCTGGCCGACCGATACCGGATCATGGATTGTGGCGCTTCCATGGGGAAGGGGTATGGGCCGATCCTGGTGGCCCGCGAGCCGATGGACCCGGGGGAGATTCCGGACCGGGTGGTGGCCATCCCGGGCAGATACACCACCTCGGCCCTTTTGCTTCAGGTTTACTGTGGAGACCCCAAATTCGTCGAGGTGGCGTTCGACGAGATCCCGAAGGCCGTCCTGGATGGGGAGGTCGAGGTGGGGCTCCTGATCCACGAAGGACAGATCACCCATCAGGCGATGGGCCTTCACAAAGTGTTGGACCTCGGGGAGGCCTGGGAACGGGAATCCGGCCTCCCGCTTCCGCTGGGGATCAACGTGGTGCGGCGGGATCTGGGCGAGGCCACGGGGGCGGAGATGTCGGAAGCGCTGCGCCGTTCCATCGCGTATGCCCACGCGCACATTGATGAGGCCATCGAGTACGCCATGCGGTACGGCCGCGGCATCGACCATGACACCTGTCGACGCTTTGTCCTCATGTACGTCAACAACTACACCCTGACACTGGGGGACGAGGGACGGGAGGCGCTGAAGCTGCTCTTGTCGTTCTCCCGCGAAAAGGGGCGGATCTCCGAAATCCCGCCGCTGGATCCGATCTGAGTCAGTAGACCTTCAGGATTTCGTAAAGGGTCGTGCGTTGTGTGGGGGTGAAGCCAGCCTCACGGATCAGCGTGCAGACCTCTACCACCATCGCCTTGTTCACAAAGTTAGCGGCGGCGTGCACGTTCTCCTCGAAGAGCGTTCCGCCGAAGTCGTCGGCGCCGAAGCGTAGCGCAAGTTGCCCGACCCGCTTCCCTTCGGAGAACCAGGAGGCCTGGATATGGGGGAAGTTGTCCAGATAGAGGCGCGCCACCGCCAGCATGCGGAGGTACTGGTTCGGCCCGGCATAGTGCTTGATCCACTTTTCTAAAAGTGTGTTCTCCGGCTTGAAGGACCAGGGGACGAACGCGGTGAAACCAGCCTGTTCGTCCTGTAGGTCGCGGACTGCGTCCAGGTGATCGAAGATGTCCTCGGGTTGCTCCAGGTGGCCATACATCATCGTGGCGGTGGACTTGAAGCCAAGCCGGTGGGCCTCTCGGTGAACGTCGAGCCAGGCCGAGGGCCCGCCCTTTTTTGGCTCGATCCGCTTCCGCACCTTCTCCGAGAGCACTTCGGCGCCCCCGCCGGGCAGGGAGCATTGTCCGGCTTCCCTCAGACGGCTGAGGATCTCTCTCACGCCGAGCCCGGCCGTCTGGCTCATGGTCTGGATTTCCGAGGCGGAGAAGAAGTGCGGGGTGACCTGGGGGAAGCGCCGGCGTGTCTCCCGGACCAGGGTCAGGTAGTATTCCAGGGGGATTTCCGGATTGTGGCCGCCTTGCAAGAGGACCGTTGTGGCGCCCTTCTCGGCGGCGGACTCGACCTTTTTGAGCACTTCGTCCACCGTCAGCGTGTAGGCCTCGGGGGATCCGGGTTTGCGGTAGAAGGCGCAGAACTGGCAGTCCGTGACGCAGACGTTGGTGTAGTTGGGATTGCTGTCGATGACAAACGTGACGCGCCGCTCGGGTATGACCCTGAAACGCGCCTCCTGGGCGAGCACCCCCAACTCCAACAGGGGCGCCTCTTTGAGGAGCCAGAGCCCCTCCGCGCGCGTCACCCGCTTTCCGGCGTCCACCTTGGCCTCGACTTCGCTCAGCACGGCTGTTCCTCCACCTGGGCCAGCAGCCGGCTGAACTCGGCGATTGCCTTCTCTTCTTCGGCCCCGAGCCGATTGATGAACCCGTTCAGATAGCTTACCACCTCGGCCTCGCTGAATCCTGTGTCGCGGCGGGTTTGAGCGATCCCGGGGAGTCCCGCGAGCCCTCGCTCCAGCCCCTCGTCGAGGGCGAGCCGAAGGGTGAGCTGTTCGGCATCCGGGACGGAGGTCCGCACCGCCCACCGGGCGAAGACGAAGGGAAGCCCCATCCACCGAACCCACTCACTCCCGAGGTCCACCACATGAGAGAACCGGGGGTGGGACTTGAGCGCCTGGATCGCCTGGTCGCCGATGAGGAGCACGGCATCGTGGGGCTCATCGGTCCCGACCCAAGCGCGGGGAACGGCCTCATACTTCAAGGTGAGGAGGATCCTGAGGAGCTCGACGGACGTGGAGGTTTCGGGGCTGACGGCGAGCACCGCGCCGCCCAACTCGGAAAGCGGACGGTTTGAAAAGAGCAAAACGCTCTGGGCCGCACCCCGGGTGGCGACGCCGAATGGAAGCGGCGTAAGCGCTGTCTCCGATCTGAGGAAATCCACCAGCGAAAGCGGGCCCGCGTCGAGGACGCCCCGGGCCATGGCGCGTCCGAGCATCCGGGGATTCAGCCGAACGAGCTCAAATCCCGACAGGTGGGAGAAAAAAGGCTCGAAAACGAGGTACGGGATATGTCCGACCCTGAGCATTACCGGCGATTGACTCCCGCACAATGAACGTCCTGAAGTTTTGGCGGGTGGTGGCGCATAAGACCTATCGAAAACCCAGAGGCACCGGAATGCCGAAGACCACGAGAGATTGATTGTTGATTCATGGCCTCACGGTGGTCCCGCGGTCACACACCCGCCCCCACAAAAAAAACTCCCTCATCTCCGCTTCGTGCGTGGCGCCCTATCGAGACCGTGTTCATTTGTAAGATTCGACTTTTTTCCGGCTAAAATTAGGACATGACCGAATCAGTGCTCAATCGTTCCAAACCTTGACCACGTTGTACAGGGCGTCGCGCTCGACGGGGATTTTGCCCGCGTCGCGGATCATCCGAAAGAGCTTTTCACGCACGAGGCCAATGGGGCTTTCCGCCTTCGCCGCATGGGCGACCCTTTCATCTTCCAACGTGCCGTTGACGTCGTCGGCGCCGAAGTGCAGGGCCACCGATGTCGTCGCCTCGCCGATCATCACCCAGTAGGCCTCCACGTGGGGAAAGTTGTCGAGGAGGAGGCGTGAGGCCGAGATGGTCCGAAGGTCATCGGTCGGCGGGGTCTGGCGGCGCACCAGCTTCGTGTTCCCCACTTGGTAGGCGAGCGGGATGAAGGTCAGGAAGCCGCCACTCTCATCCTGCTGGGCTCGGAGGCGAAGGAGGTGGTCGACGCGCTCGGCCACGGTCTCGATGTGGCCGTAGAGCATGGTGGCGTTGGTCCGAATACCCAGACGGTGGGCCATGCCGTGGATCTCGCACCAGCGATCGGCGTCCGCCTTGCCGGTGTAGTCGAGCGCCTTCTGAATTCGCTTGGAGAAGATCTCCGCCCCCCCTCCGGGCATCGAGTGGAGCCCGGCCGCCTTGAGGCGGGCCAGCGCCTCCTCCGGCTGGATCTTCCAACGCCGATAGAAGTAATCGATTTCGGCGGCGGTGAAAGCCTTGATCTGAATCTGGGGATGACGGTCGTGGATCGCCTGGATCAGGCGCTCGTAGTACTCGAAGGGCCAGTCCGGGTGGTGGCCGCCTACGATGTGGACCTCTCGGACTTCGTCCTTGAGCATACCCAGGATGTCCTCGATGCCGTACTCGAAGGCGCCGGCCTCACCCTTCTTTCTGGCGAAGTCGCAGAACTTGCAGGAGAGGACACAGACGTTCGTGGGATTGATGTAGCGGTTGATCACGAAGAAGACCCAGTCCCCGACGCGCCGATGTTTGGCGAAGTTCGCCATCCGCCCGAGTCCCAGGAGGTCATCGGTCTCGAACAACAAGAGGCCTTCGTCCCGAGAGAGCCGCTCGCCGACCTGGACCTTCTCCCAGAGGGGCACGAGTCGCTGGTCTCTGAATCGTGGCAAAGTCTCTGTGATGGATTGCATCGGAATCCCGCTCCTATGAACTCGCTATTCCTGGAATTTTAGCAAATCCGGAGAAGCCGGTCAAAGAGAGGGCATGCGTTCAAGACCGATGAGAGACAGGGGCCGGTTTGTAAGATTTCTCAGGGCCTGCTGGGGCGAATGTGGTGATAGACCCGCTCCCGCTTGAGAAGCCGGACGTAGAACTTCGGCCGGGTGGCGGCCGCTGTCTTCCCGGCCGTCGCGGCGGGTCTGCCCCCGGGCCTGTTCATGGGACGGAGCAAGACGTGGGACGCCTTGCCGCGACGGCCCGGCTTCACAGGGCCATGTTCAATTCTACGCGGAAAAGGACCTCGCCTCTTTCAGGGCTTGATGACGCGCCAAAGACCCTTCTTCACGCCCTTGGGCTTTATGAAACCGGCCTCGACGGCCATCTTCAGGAACTCCGTCTCCCCCCGAATGAACTTCTCGTCCAGGTAGGCGTTCTTGTAGGAGGGTTGGACCTTCCGCCACCAATCCACAAACGTGGCCACCTGGGAGTCCGTGGCTTTGTCCTGGATGAAATCGCGATAGCGGCCGGCCCACGACCGGGTGTTTTTGTTGATGTAATCCATGGCCTCCTGCGTCGCGCCGAGGACGGCCCGGGCGGCCTTCTCGTTCTTCTTCAGCCACTTGCCGAACGACGCCCACAGGCTGATGGAGATGAGATGCCCCGTTCCCCTGCGCTTGGCCCATTCAGTCGCGTAGGTGCTGAGGATGGGCCGGATCTTCCCCCGTTCCATCAACTCCAGGGTGAGGGGCATTTCGGTCAAGGCCATCTCGACGTCGCCCTTCGCCAGAACCTGGGGCCCGACCGGCCAGGAGGCGGTCACGACTCGGAAGTCCTTCCGCAGATTGAGTCCCCAAAACCGCTTCATCAGTATGGTCCCGATCTGCGCCGACCCGGTGTCCCACCCGGCGATGACGATCTTCTTGCCTTTCAGGTCGGCCGGGCTCTTGTACGGCGAGTCGGTCCGCACATAAAACTCCTGGAAAGCGGTGTTCAGCTTCCCCCACATCACGATGTCGAGGCCCTCGTCGCCCACCAGCCGGGCCGCTTCGAGGCTGCTGAGGGCGATGATCTGCGTGGATTTGCCCATGAACGCCGCAAAGTCGTCGTTGGGGAAGAAAATCTTCAGATCCACGCCGTACTTCGCGCCCCACCTCTTGGCGATCCCGTCGTCAATGAGGTGTTGGCCGACCATCCGCGTATGGCCGAACGCGAACATCCCGATCTTCACGCGCTTGGCGGCGGAGACAGTCGTCGCCCCGCCGGCCAGGAGGGCGGCCATGATGACCTATCCCAACAACCAGCGGAACCGTCCCAAACGCTTGTTATGATTGACCTCTCGGACCAAAATGGCATCAGGAGCGGGGACGCGCAAGAGCGAGTCGGAACACACCGGCCGCCGACTCGAAGCAGGCGATTGCTATCATCTTTTGAAATTTCCCGCTTGAGGGTTTTCGCCCCCGATCAAGAGAGAGGCAGGAATAAGGAAGAATGGGAATCGGCCGTCGAAGACACATCCTGCCGCGGCGTTGTACACCAAAGCTCTTCCACCGCATGATTTAACATTTGTTCATATTTTCTCAGGTCGTAATGATCCTCCGGCTTGATGAAGGGCGCTGCGATCACCCGCTCTTGTTTCAACGGATCTGAAACATTCTTCAGCAAAAACGAAATCCGTTCACCGGCATGCAACGTTATGCCCGCTTGCTCGTATTGTCTTCCGGCCAACGAAGTCCATGTGTCCGCCTTATAGCTGTTTACATCCCGCGTCAGCCTGCGGGTCATCACAAGGCGCCATGGAGAAACATTCCCGGATTGAAGCTCCTTGCGCCATTGCTCATGCTCTTCCTCCGCTTTCCCGAACAAGGCATGATATTCTTTCAAATCCCTCGCGTTGCTGAGGATTTTCAGAATGGACAATTGCGCTTCTTTGATGAACCGCGGCGTATCACTCCTTCGGTGAGCAAGCCCGCGAGCCTTCAAATTTCCGTTCTTCAAGACACCGAAGAATCGCGCCGGCGTCCCGACGGAGGGCCTTCGCTTTGACGGCAGGAAGTGCAACCATCTGTAGACGCCCTCTAATGCCATTGGGATTCGGGTTGCTTCAACAATTTCATCGATAGACTTGCATAGCGCTTCCTCCCCGATGTCTCCTTGATGAATCCACAACGAGTCGGTGAGGGCGTGGAGTATGCGGTAGCCTTGCGTTTCCACAATTTCTTTTGCGTGCAGAAGCTTCTCTCTGCCGAATGCGGTTACGGCTTCATGGGCTTCGATTCTCCCGAAGCGCGCATTTTTGTAACCCAAATATCCGAAACATGTGACAAGGATCCACTTCAACGCCGTCTGACGTTTGTCGAAGTGAATTCTATCCCGATCATTGTTTGCCAGTTTCTTCCGCCGTTTCAAGGCCTCCCTTCTGTCAAGGATTGGCGCCAGAACCTTTGGAACCAACCCATGCCTTCGCTTGCAGATGTGGTAGCCGGATTCAGGAACTTTTTCACCATCTTTCTCGCAGCACGAACACAGCATGGTTTCGGGAGAGATGTTGTGCGCGACCATGATTGCGGGATACATGGATGCAAAATCAATTTCCGCAACGTTCTCAAATTCGCCCACTTCGGGTGAATACGTTAAGCCGCCTTTGTCCGCGATGAAGAGCTTCCACGGTGTTTTGAAAGCCTCGGGCTCGCCTTTCCGCCACGGGACCAGGATGTTCTGCCGAAAGGCCTCATCCAGCTGCATCGATGAGATGGCTGTGCCCGGGGAAGTTCTTGCGGTGGTCTGAACGGGAATCTTTGCCAAGCGCGAAAGTTCCACGATTCCGTCCAGACCCGCTTCCCGATACATAAAGGAAGCCTCTTTGTCGATGTGCCATCGGCCGAAAAGAGGATAGCGTGGAGGAGAATAAAGGATCCGGCCGTAGGTGAAATAAGACCTGCCCTTTGTTCTGAGCGAACGCCTTGGGACTGCCGCGTCCCGATCCAGGTTGAGCCGAGCCTTTGCCAGGGCCTCGGCTCGCAACAGCCATGGAAAAAGCAACGTGTCTCCCTGAGACGTGAGGAGTAGATCAGGGTCCACCCGCTCAATGACGTGGTTCAATTCTGTGACCAGCGCTTCCGGTCTTTCAGGATCGATTTCATGATCTTTCCCTTCCCAAGAAATTCTGAGGCCTGGAAAGCGATTCGGAGACTCATGCAAAGGCTCAAGCGTGATTGTCCTGAGCGGTGGAAGTTGGAGGTCCTGCCATGCCGATTCCGTAGCCTCGATTTTTTGAATCTCCTGTCCTTCTGTTTCCACATGCACATGGCCGCAAGGAAACAATCCGGTCTCATAGAGGTACGTCTGTGCCAGAGGAAGGTCGGCATTATAGATGTGCAAAGGCCCGTCGTAGGATGGGAGAATCTCGGAAAGCTTTTCGTAATGGGGCGCGCTGGCCACCTCAAGCTCCAGGACCTTGATGAGATCAGCGGACCAGAACTCGATTTTCTCCGTCCACCTCTTTCCAAGGATAAGGCGCTGCTTTTCCAAACGGGAAACCAACTCCGTGATAACGTTCCGCTTGCCCTCAAGGTAGACCTTGGGATGATACGCATGATGAAAAAGCTCAGCGCCGTCTTCCGTGAGAATCCACAACCGTGCTTCTTGTCCGCTTACGTAAATGTCAAAGAGAATTCCCTCAGTCTCTCTCATGGATCTTCAGCCGATTCACTTCGTTTCTCAAGGCTTCAACCTCATCCCTCAAAAGCTCAAACTCCGTCCGGAGGGGCGTCAACCTCTCAATGATTTTTTGTTGTTCAACGAGTACGGACAAAAAAATGAGATCCATCGGCCACGGATGGCTTGCATACACGGAAGCGGCCACGTGGCGCTTGCCCGCCGCAAAAAGACGGTCGAAAGCTTCCTGGTCCTCCTTGCGCAAAGCCCTTTTGAACTTGCCGAGCGCTCTTTCCTCTTCTTCCAAAACGTGGCTGAAAGGTGCAACGGTGCGCCCCATCTCAAGCCTGCCCCTGAGCCGTAATCAAGGCGAGCTCTTCTCCCGCTCCGATCACCTTCTTTTCCGGTTTCACGATTTTCACCTGGGGCCCCCTGTCACTGGTTTCTACGATCACCACGGTTTTTGCCGATGAACCCAGACCCCGCATCAACCCATGCCTTTCCCGTGGGCCGCCGACCGAATGCTGGGCCAAGAGCAAAGAAGATGTTTCGCTGATTTGGAGGAGGGACTTCTTGAGCCGTCTGGAGAGCGCCCTGATTTCCTTCCACGGAACGCTTTCGTCCATGAATGTGTTCAGCGGACCGGATACAACGACAATGGCGGGACCATCATCCAAATGTTTCCGCACCCTTTCTTCGAGAAGAACTATCAACTGGTGGCAGGTGAACGCGCGGGCAAACAGGAAATGCTTGGCGTCGAGTATGTCTTTTGGATGGCGCCCAATGCGTCTCGCGTACCGGGCAACGTTGTAAGGGTTGAAGCGGTTTGCTCCGTCCACGAAGATAACCTTCCGGTGTTGGGAAACCAGGACGGCGGACAAAGCGGTTGCCGCGGGAATCGCGAGTCCGCCGCCCAAGAGCACAGGCTTTGGACGGTGCGACCAGAGCTCACGAACCAGGGCTTCGAGGGGGTTCCGGACTGGAGCCATAACAACGGCGGAGGACATTGATGAGGACCTCGTTCAATCCTGGTTTAACGAAATTTAATCAAAAATAAAACGAATGTGTCCGGTTGTCAACCCCTTTTTCCTCCTGGAATTCTGGATTAGACCGGCGGACAAAACCGGAATTTGTTTAACTGTTTGAAAATAAATGGATTATAAATGTTTCCCCCTGCACTCGGATTCCCTCAAGTCCACCGAAACAGGGGATCGGGGAGGGAGAGGGACGCGCAAGCGCGAGTCTGAACACACCGGCCGCCTGGAGTTGACCCGGTTTGGTGGACGCCTGATTATTTGGGAGTAAAGGAGGTGTTCACGATTCCGTCCAGACCCAAGGATCGCCCGGCGCAACGGCCGGTCCAAGAGTCCCGATCGTTCAAGGGGGCCGAACCCGAGGGGCCAAGAGTCAAACCACTTCAATTCCACGCGCGGCCAGGATTTCGCACAATCTGGAGAAGGATGTAATCCTGATGATTTCCTGTATATTGAGGTTGGCCGATCAGCTTTTTGACCGTCGAATATCCCTAAAAGACCACACTCGATGCTTCCATTCCTTTCCTTGTTTCCTTCCACCCTAAAAAAACCATGAATCTTAATTAAAGCCGTCAGGTACTGGACAATTTATTCTAAAGTTACGTGGCCAGAAGCTTCTATGAGCATGGATGCCTTCTGAAGATCTACACGTCAATCGACAACAGAGCGGGACAAATGATTACGGTTGTTTCAATGGAGTTGACCCGGTTTGGTGGACACCTGATGATTTGGGGGTAAAGGAGGTGTTCACGATGCCACAGACTCACCCACGCTATCCAATGGAGTTCCGCTGCCAGATGGTAGAGTTGGTCCGGGCGGGACGCACGCCCGAGGCGCTGGCGCACGAGTTCGAGCCCTCGGCGCAGACGATCCGCACCTGGGCCCATCAAGCCGACGTTGACGAGGGGCGTCGCAAAGACGGGCTCACGAGCGATGAGCGGGAGGAGTTGCGCCGACTTCGCCGCGAGAACCGACAGCTCCGCCAGGAGCGGGAGATCTTAGCAAAAGCCGCGGCCTGGTTTGCTCGGGAGACCGATTCGATCCCGTCCGGATCTACGGGTTCGTGAGGGCGAACCAGGCCATGTATCGGACCGCCACCATGTGCCGGGTGCTGGGCGTCTCCTCCAGCGGCTACTACGCGTGGCGCAGGCGCGCGCCGTGTGCCCGCTCGTGTGCCGATCGGGCGCTCACCAAACGCATTCAGGCGATCCACGAGCGTTCTCGGGGGACTTACGGCGTGCCGCGCGTCCATGCCGAGTTGGAGGCTGAGGGAGTGCGTGTGGGCCGCAAGCGCGTCGCCAGGCTGATGCGTGGGGCGGGACTTGCGGGCGTCAGTCGGCGCAAGGGAGCGCGCACGACGCAGCGCCGGCAGGAGGCGCGGCCGGCCCCTGATCTGGTGGACCGCAACTTCACGGCCGAGGCCCCCGACCGGCTGTGGGTGGCCGACATCACCTACGTTCCGACATGGGCGGGGTTTTTGTATCTGGCCGTGGCGCTCGATGCGTTCAGCCGGCGCATCGTGGGGTGGTCGATGGCCACACACCTGCGGGCCGAGTTGGTGCTCGACGCGCTCGACATGGCGCTGTATAAGCGCCGTCCCCGGGCCGTCATCCACCACTCCGACCAGGGCACGCAGTACACCTCGGTCGCCTTTGGGCAGCGCTGCCGCCAGGCGGGCGGGCGTCCCTCCATGGGTTCGGTCGGGGACTGCTACGACAACGCGCTGTGTGAGAGCTTTTTCGCCACGCTGGAGTGCGAGCTCCTCGCTCGCCACAGTTTCCGCACCCGGGCCGAGGCGCGCATGGAGGTGTTCGGGTTCATCGAGGGCTTCTACAACCCGCATCGTCGGCACTCCTCCATCGACAACCTGTCACCCGTTAACTACGAAAGGAGACAACAACGCACACCCTGAAAACCCAAGTGCTTAACTCTCCACCAAACCGGGGTAACTCCAATCCGGGCAGATCGATCTCGGCACCCGGCGTCTCCGGTGAAACGGCGGCGGCGATGGTCTGGCCCGCCACCGGATCTTCGATCCCGAACGTACAGGCTTGGGCGATCTCCGGATGACGATCGAGGAGGAGGTCCACGTCCTCCGGAAAAACCTTCATGCCCCCGCAGTTGATCTCATGCGACTTGCGGCCCACAAGCGTGAGGTTGCCACGCTCATCCAAAAACCCCAGGTCACCCGTGCGAAACCACGCCTCCTCGACGACGGCGGCATAAAGGTCGGGGCGCTCGTAGTAGCTCTGCATCAGCGCCGGCGTCCGAAGCCACACCTCGCCGACCTCGTCCGATGTGTGCGGCTCGAAGCCTTGGGGTCCCGACTCCCCGGCCTCCTCGGGCATAACGGCGATCTTCGCGCCCCAACCCGGTCCGATGAAACCGTCCGTGGGCGGCACGCTGGCGTCGAGGGCGCCGGCCGTCCAACTGCCCACCTCGGTGATCCCGTAAACGTTTCGAACACTCTGGATGCCGCTCCAATCCTTGATCCCCTGCCACAATGAGGCGCTCAGAGGCGCAGATCCGCAGTGAATCAGCCTGAGGCTGCCTTTTCGAGGCGCCTCGGCGCCCCGAAGCAGGATCTTCCACATCATCGGCACGGAACTCATGTAGGTGATTCCGTAAGAATCGATGCCGCCGCCGAGCCCGGCGAGAATGGTAAGGTCGTTTCTGGGAAAGATGTACAAGATGGCCCCGGAGTAGAGGGGATAAAGGCAATTGCAAATGAGTCCGTGACCGAAGTTCGTCGGCAACAGGCAAGCGGTGCGTTTCACCACGTGGCGGGGAACATACGCCTCGAGAGACCGCAGCCGGGCCAGCAGGGTCCGAAAAGTGTGGACAACGCCCTTCGCTTTGCCCGTCGTTCCCGATGTGTAGAGAATGAGTGCAATGTCGTCCAGTTGGACGAGAGGTCCCTCCGGCGCCGACCCCCCCGGGAGGCGTTGCATCTCCAGCGTGTCGTAGGCGGCAAGTCCCCCCGCTTTGAAATCGTCCAGGATGCCTTTGCCCGGGAGCTCCCGGCGAATCACCGCTCGGGCCCCCGACTGGCTCACGATGTTCGCGAGCTCGACTTCGCCCACCTTCGGGTCGACCGGAACGGCCGCCCCCCCCTGCTCCAGACGGCGAGCAGATCGGCAAAAAATGAGGCGCTGTTGCCGTGGGTGATTACCGCGCGGTCGCCCGCCCCGAAGCCTATCCCCGCCAGCAAGCGCATGTGCTTGCTGGCTTTCGGCCCGAAGGCGCGCGGAATCCCAAAGGGAATTAGTGGCGACATCGTAAACGGCCGCCGACGGATTGAAGATCCGGTGAAACATCAAGCTCCCTTCGAAGACCTGCCATCGCGGCGCGGTGAGTCACGCCAAGAGTTCCCCCGGGAGTTCAAGCTCCTTCAACATCCGGCTGCGCGAGTGGGGCAAGTCTATAACCACATTCGACCCCACTGGGCCCTGGACTACCTGATACCCGCCCAGGCCCTGGAGACTTTTAAAAAAGCGGCCCCGGTGTTTCATATGTCTTGAACCCATACATTTTATTGAGTCCCCCCGGGGGAAGTGCTAGGATCGCCATGTGCGTTTCTTGGAGGCGGTGTCTCAAGCTCCGCCCCCAGAGGGCTTTTTCTTTGCCGCAAGAAGGCCAGCGTTTGGTTGCGGAAAGGATTGCGCACTATCCGGCACAGACTGTCAAGGGTTTTGTGCATGACTGAGAACACAAAAATTGTCAGAGATCTTGTCGAAAGAATGCGACAGGTTACGGAAGGGCTTTCAATCAGGAAGATCGGCGGAAAAGTCGGAAGACCGTATCGGACTGTCCATAACTATTTGAATCAAGGACGCGAACCGCCTGTGTCCTTTATTCTCGATTTTTGCAGGGCGTTTAACGTGGGGGAGCAGTGGTTACTCACTGGAAGGGGAGCGAAGTCCGGTGAAGAGGCAAGGGTGCTGGAGGATGTGACGGAATATATCAAAACCGGACCAGACGAAACGGAAGAATTCTCGCTGCCTCTCCAAATTCAACCGCTCTCGGAGTTGACGATTCTGACCCCGGAAGAATACAGGAAGAGACTCGGCGACGTGGAAGGGCCGGAGGCCTATTCCGCCATCCCACTGGTGGTGGACCCGGTGGCGGCCGGCGAAAGTGTTGTGATCGAGGACAAAAACATTGAGAGTTTCGTCATCATCCACAGCCGATGGGTTCCGCCAGGCCGGGTTACGGCCGTGCGCGTCAAAGGAGATTCGATGCTGCCCACCTTGCCGGAAGGGTCACTACGTTGCCGTCCACCACGACGACCGAAAAATTCAGTCAGGCGACTTGTATTTCCTCTATGACCTGGAAAAAGAGACTGCCGTCGTGAAGCGCCTGATGGCGACAAACTGGGAAGGAGAATTCCTTTTAGAGTCCGACAATCCAGACAAGAAGCAATTCCCCACGAACATCTGGAAAAAAGACCTGCCCGATGACTCCCAGTTTTATCGCATGATCGGCAGCGTAATCTGCGCCTGGACGTTGTTCAAGTATTCAAGCAATACGGAAGCGATCTGAGGTAAAGGCTTTCATTCTAATATTTCAGAGGATATTGGAACCTCTAGAATAAAAACCCTGTGCTCTGGGCAGGAGGTGAAGGATGAGACCCACCGGAAGCCCAGAGGTGTTGGAGCGGCGAAGCGTCCACCGCTGGAAGGCCGCCTATCGCAAACAGGGGGAGTTGAACGCCCAGGCCAAAGCGGAGTTGGAAGGCGTCCTGCTCGAAAGGGCCAAGGCGGCGGGATTTCCAACCGACTTGTGGACCTGCCCCCGGGGAGTTTAATCGGGAGGCGGGAATGACCGCCGCCGGCGATCCCTTCGGCAAGCGAACCCCGAGACCATCATATTCGGTGGGCAGTCCCGGCCCGTTCCCGCTAAAACCCAGCCGTATAGTGGTTTATCAGCTTCACGTATTCGTAGAAAACCTGTTTGCTCTGCCCCCGGTCGCGCCACCAGGAATTCAGGCGCATCCGTCCATAGCGGATCGGATGGACGGCGACCTTCACGCCGTGGCGGTTCAGCGACCGGAAGATCAGCCACGTCCGGGTGGAGTGGTATTCCGACGTGACGACAATCACCGAGCGCCAACCCTTCTTCCGCATGTAGTCGAAGATCACCTTGGCCTCCTGCCGGGTGGACCTGGCGGACGGGAGAACCTCGATGGCCTCGGCCGGAACGCCCTGGTTCAGGGCGATCCGCCGGTTGACGCGAACGTCTGTCTGGTAAGTGATCCCCAGGGATTTCATCAGACGCTCATACTCGGGGTTTCCCTCCTCCGGCATCAGGAAGATTCGGGGCGCGAATCCCCGGCGGTAAAGGTCGATCCCCTCCAGAATCCGGGAAGGAATCTTGCCCGAGAGGATGGCGATCCCATCGGCGTGAATCAGCGGATCCCGGCTCACCAGGAAGGCCCCCACCGCCACCAGGATCCGGCGGCGCTGGATGGACCGCCCCTGGGTTATTGGACACTCGGGTGAGGGTATTCGACCTCATGCGGCCTCCGCAACTTGAGCGAGTTTTTCCTGCCTTGCCTGGGCCGGCGTTCGGTAGCCGTAGCCCTCGAGAATCCAATGATGGTTGTACAGGTTCTTGAACTCAAGCAGCGCCCACCGCAGTTCCTCTACGGTGGCGAAAGAGCGCACCCACAGGAGATTCTCCTTCAAGATGCGGATAAACCACTCACAGTAGCCATTTCCCTCGGGCGCCCGCACGAAGCTGGGCGAACTGGTCATGCCCAGGTAGGCGATCTCCCGCTGAAAGTCATCGGACAGATAGGCGGGGCCGTGGTCGTGACGAACTTTAAGCCCCTCGGCGACATCCGCCTCCAAGCCGGCGAAGCGCTCGGCGACCCCCTGCCGGATCGGCTCCAGGGCCTCGAAGCGGTTGCCGCTCTTGGCCGCATGGATCCCCACGCAGTCCACCGAGCAGTGATCCACCGCCACGAACACCGAGGCCATCCCCTCCTCGGTGGTCACCGTCGTCGTCATGTCCGTGCCCCACATTCGGTCGGGCCGCTCGGTGCGGATGGTCCCGTTGTGGGCCTTGGGACCTCGGGGTTTGCCCACCCGGTGGGGGGCCTGAAGCCCCGCCTCCCGCATCAGGCGACGCACCCGCTCCTTGCTGGTGCGGATGCCCGCGAAGCGCAGCCTCGCCCACACCTTGCGGTAGCCCTCGCCATGGAAGGGAGAGTCCTCCAGGACCTGCCGGATGTGGCCGAGGAGTTCCGCATCGGTGCACGGGCCCACAGGGCCGCGCTTATTGGGCGTGGGGCGTTCATGAACGGGGACCGCCTCTCGCCGCCGTTGCGCGTAGACCGTGGAGCGCGCCAAGCCCCAAAGGGCGCACACCCGCTTCAGGCCGTAGGCTCTGCCCGTGGAGGTGAAGCGGGCCTGACTCATCGCCTCCACCTCCTGCCGGCTAAAGGGCGGCCGGCCTCCAGGCGGTCGATCTTCTCCCGCAGGACCTCGCCCTCCATCGTGAGTTCGCCCACCTTGGCCTTGAGCCGGGCGTTCTCCTCGGCCCGCTCATCCGCCGGGCGGGCTTTGAGCGCCGCCTCGCCCCCGCGAAGGAACGCCTCGCGCCAGGCGGAAAGCCGAGCCGCTGTCGTGCCCAACTCGCGGCAGAGCGTCTCCAGGCTCTCGCCCCGCAAAAGACGCAGGACCGCCTCCCGCTTGCGCTGGCAGGAGAACCGACCCCGCTCACTGCGATGCCCTGGGGCCTTGGCTCCGTTCGCCCTGCGGGCGCCCTCCGCCAAAGCCCCCTCTTGCTTTTGTTCGTTCATCGCGACACCCCTTTCTCCATGAATCATGGATCAATCGAGTGTCCAACAAAACCCTAGAGCGGGGGAATCCGGCGGCGCTGGACGTACATCCCCCCCGCGAGGATCACAAGGACGAGCCCGAGGATGAGGAGGGTTTTCTTCATGGCGTCCCAGCGGGCCGTCGATCCTTCGCCTTCCGGCCGCCCACCCGCTCCGCGAGGCCTATCCGGCCGCCCGCATGATCTCCCGCGCCAGGCCTAGGAGCATCATGTCGCCCCCGGAAGCCGCGAGGATGGAAATCCCCACCGGCGCGCCGTCCGCCGCGGCCAAAGGCAGATTGACCTGCGGCAGCCGGGCCAGGCCCGCAACGCAGGTCAGGCCGAGGATTCGCTGCCGGAAACTTTCCACATCTTCCGGCGGCGTTTTGAGGAAGGGCGCGGGGCCCGGCGTCGTCGGAAGGATGAGGACCTTATCCCCATCGAGGAGCTCCGCCATCTTGGCGGCCGCCCGGGCGAGCGTTTCCCGCCCTGGCGCGGCCCGCTCGGCGGTGGCCTGGGAGACCACCTCGAAACGCCCCTGGATGAACGGGCCGAAGCGCGGCTTCGTCTTCGTGATCCAGTCTCCGTGCGCCTCCCAGATCTCCGGGCCGTTGACGGCGAGGAAGGCCAGCCGCCAGTCCTCGAGATCCGCGGCCAGCGCCACCGGCTGCGGCGCCCCTAGGGTCCGTTTCAGGCCCTCCAGCGCCCTCGAAACCGGGTCCCGGGACGAGGGTTCAAGGAGGTCGAACGCGTCCTCGGCGATGAGAACTCCCCCCCTCCCCGGCTGTTTCGACCCCGCCGGCTCGTCGAGCAGCACCCGCCCGACGCGCTCCAGCAGCTCCGGGTCATTGGCGAACCAACCCACCGTGTCAAAGGTGGAGGCCAGGGGCATGCAGCCCTCGATGGATATCCGGCCATGGGTCGGCCGGATGCCCAAGATGCCGCAAAAGCTCGCCGGAACCCGGACGGAGCCGCCGGTGTCCGAGCCGACGGCGAAGTCGACAAGCCCGCCCGCCACGGCCGCGGCCGAGCCGCTGGAAGAGCCGCCGGGAACCCGATCCGGCGCGCGGGTGTTCACCGGCGCGCCGTAATGGAAGTTCTCGCCGAACAGGCTGAACGCCAGCTCGTCCGTGATCGTCTTGCCGATCATCGTGGCCCCCGCCTCGACGAGCCGCGTCACCGCCGGGGCGGTGGACTCCGCCGGTTCGTGGGTCGCGAGCCAGTCGGGGTTGCCGCACCCGGTGACGTGACCCTCGACGTCGTACAGGTCCTTGACCGCAAAGCGCAGGCCCGACAGCGGCCCGCCGGCCTTGCCGGGCAGATGGACCTCGGCCCAATCGCAGAAAGCGCCGAGATTCTTGGCTGTCTCCGTCATTCCGTGTTCTCCTCCCAGCTCCATTCACAAACAAAAAGAATGACCGCGGGCGCCGCCCCGTTCCATCCGAGGACTTGCCGGGTCAATAAGAAACGGACAGGGCGTCGAGGAGCTTTTCCGCCTTCGGGCGGTCGCCCTGGATGGACAGGCGGCCTTGCCCTTCGGCGTCCCTCCAGCTCACCCTTCCGGTCGTATGGAGGATAAGTGCCTCTCCGTCGCCCGTCACCTCCGCCTCGGTCTCGTCGGTCTCCGCCAGGCTCGCCAGGCCGCGGCGGATCGACAGCGCCCAGGGGGCGGCCTCATTCGGGACGAGCCGGAAGCGGCCGTCGGGGGCATCCGCCGCGGGTCTCAGATTCAGAAATTGGGCCTGCATGAGGGGCAAGGCGCGAAGCAGGGGGGTGAGCAGATGGGTCCGCAAAACGGCGCCGGGATCCTCGGGCGCCCGGATGTCCCAGTCGTGCAGGGCGAGCTCGTGCAGACGCATGCCCGCGAAATGACCCACCGGAATCTTTCCCATGGGGTGCCAGGCCGGTAGCCGGAGGTCGTCCAGGCTCAACGATTCGACGGCCCGGACAAAGCGGTGATGCTCCATCTCGAATTCATCGACGAGGCGGTCCGACGCCAGGTCGAGCAACTTGGCCATTCGGTCGTTGCGATGCTGAAGAAACGTCTCCCGATCGGACGCCCCGAAGGGCGGTTGCGGCTTCTCCCGCACGCCGGAGGCGACCACCTGCGCATAAAAGCTCGCCCCAATCGCGGCGTGGGCGACGATGTGCTTCCGGGTCCAGCCCTCGCAGAACGTCGGCCGTTTCCAGTCCGACTCCGACCCAATCCGGAACTCCTCCGCCTGCCTGCCGGCCTCCTCGCCGATGAACGCGACGGGCTCCATCAGGATACTTCGGTCCTTCATAAGAGACTCCTCCCAGGATTCCCGGCCGCTTCGGGCGGAGCGGACCCGCGTAGGGCCGCGGCCCGGCCGGGATCGATAGGCCCGCCGGGGGGTCATTCCATCGTACCGCGAATTCCCTTCCGCTCAAATCCCGCCCCGGCCGGCTTCCGTCAGACCGGCGCGCTCACGCGGTCCAGCTCGGCGACCTCTTCCGGGGAAAGAACCAGATCTCCCGCCTGAAGGCTCTCCCGAAGCTGTTCAACGGAGTTGGCCCCGATGATGGGCGCGGTGACCGCGGCCCGGCTCAGCAGCCAGCCCAGCGACACGGCCGCCGTGGATACGCCCCGGGACTTCCCGATCTCCTCCGCCTTCTCGACGATGCCGTATCCCCGGTCGTTGAGATACCGCATCCGGATGTCGGTCATGCGGTCCGAGCCGGCCGGCTTCTCGTCCCGCCGGTATTTTCCCGTGAGGAATCCCCCGGCCAGGGGGGAATACGGGATGACGCCGATCCCTTCCGCCTCGCAGAGGCCGAGGAGGGCCTCCTCGGACTCCGTCCGCCCCGCCAGGTTGTAATAGGGCTGGTGGGACTCGAAGCGGACGCACCCTTTGGCGCGGCTGACGGACAGGCTTTCCCGGAGGTCGCCGGCGGAATAATTCGAGCAGCCGATGTGGCGGACCTTGCCCTCCCGGACCAGCCGGTCCATCACGTCCAGCGTCTCCTCCTTGGAAGTGTCGGGGTCCGGCCGGTGGGTCTGGTACAGATCGATATGGTCGGTCCGGAGGCGGCGCAGGCTGTCCTCGACGGCCCGGAGGATGTGCGCCCGGCCCAGTCCCTCGCCGTCCGGTCCGTCCCACATCCGGCCGTGGACCTTCGTGGCCAGGATGAACCGGTCGCGGTTTTTCCGCTCGGCGATCCACCGGCCGAGGATCTCTTCCGTCTTCCCCGCGTAGCTCTTCGACGACCAGAAGCTGTAGATGTCCGCCGTGTCGAGGAAATTGCCCCCGGCCTCCAGGTAGGCGTCCAGGATTCGGAAAGAGGCGGGCTCGTCCGCCGTCCAGCCGAACTGCATCGTCCCGAGGCAGATCACGGAGACGTCCAGGCCGGTCCGTCCGAGTGTGCGGTATCGCATGGCCCCCCTCCCCCCCCTTCTCCCGGGCATCGAGGATCGATGATATTCTACCGTCAATCGAAGGCGGGTCTTCGAATCGGTCCATCGGGAATCCGAGCCGGATGAATACATGAAAGATACCATCCAAGCCGCCTTGCATCACCTCAAAAGCCGGGGTGTGGAATACGCCGACGTCCGCCGGATGGCCGGCCGCAGCGAGCGCCTCGCCGTCAAGAACGGCCGGGTCCAGTCGGTGAACCGGGCGGAGGACGCGGGATTCGGCGTTCGGGTGCTCCACAAAGGGGCCTGGGGGTTCGCCGCCGCGCCTGAAGGATCCGACGGTCCGGACGGAGCGGAAGAATTACTGATTCGGACGGCGGACCGGGCCATGGCCGTCGCCGAGGCCGCCGCGCGGGTCAACCCGAAAGGCGTGCGGCTGGACCGCTCGCCGCCCGAGGTCGGGACCTACGCGGGCCTGTGCGAAGAGGACCCCTTCCAGGTCCCCCTGGAGGAGAAGATCGACCTGCTGGTCCGGGCCTCCGAGACCATGACCCACCCCAAGGCCGTCGCCGCCGCCGCCCGGATGGTCTCCTTCCGGGTCGAGAAGATCTTCGCCGGCGCCGACGGGGCCTGGATCGAACAGGCGTTCACCGAAACGGGCGCGGGGCTGACGTGCACCGTCGCCGAGGGGAGCGAGATTCAGACCCGGTCGTTCCCCACCGGCCACGGCGGGGACTTCGCCCAGCGGGGATATGAGTTCATCCGGGAGATGGGCCTCGCCGAGGCCGCCCCCGGGGTCCTGGAGGAAGCGCTCGCGCTCCTCTCCGCCCCCCCGGTCCCCGAAGGGGACTACGACATCATCCTGGGATCCGACCAGCTCTGCCTCCAGATGCACGAATCGTGCGGCCACCCCGTCGAGCTGGACCGGGTGTTCGGCGACGAGATCAGCCTGGCGGGCGGCAGCTTCCTCACCCCCGACAAGCGCGGAAGCTTCCATTACGCCTCGGACCTGGTGAACATTTACGCCGACGGAACGATCCCCGGCGCCCTGGGCAGCTACGGTTACGACGACGAAGGCGTGAAGCCCCGGAGGGTCCCCATCGTCGAGGAAGGGCTGTTCGTCGGCTACATGAGCTCGCGGGAGTCCGCCGCCCTCCTGGGCGAGGAGAGCAACGGCTGCATGCGCGCCGATTCCTGGGGGCGCATCCCGCTCATCCGCATGGTGAACATCAACCTGGAGCCCGGCGGCCGGGGCGCGCCCACGCTGGATGACCTCATCGCCGACACCCGGCGGGGGCTCCTCATCGAGACCAACAAGAGCTGGAGCATCGACGACCAGCGGCTTCACTTCCAGTTTGGCTGCGAGACCGCCCGGGAGATTCGCAACGGCCGCCTCGGCACGCTCTATAAAGACCCCATCTACGCGGGGATCACCCCCCGGTTCTGGAATTCGTGCGACGCGGTGTGCGGCGCTTCCGATTGGAGGATGTGGGGCCTGCCCAATTGCGGCAAGGGGGTCCCGATGCAGACGGCCCACGTGGGCCACGGCGCGGCGCCCGCCCGGTTCCGGGGCGTCCGGGTCCGGAGCGAGTGATGCCGGGTCCCGAACACGACGCCCTCGGGGCCGGCCGGGCCCTCTCCCCGCTCGACGCCCTTCTGAAGGATCCCCCCGCGGACCGGGTCGAGGTCTTTCTCGTCCGCCGCTCGGGGGGATACGCCCGGTGCGCGCGATCGCGGATTCACCAGAGCGCGGAGGAGACCTCCCTGTCCATCTCGGTCCGGGCGGCCCTGGGGCGGAAAGTCGGCGCGGCCTCGACGAACCGCCTGACGCCCGAGGCCCTGCGGGGCGCGCTGGAGGACGCCGTGCGCGCAGCCCGCGTATCGCCCGAGGCCGACCACCTCGGCCCGGTGGCGGAGCCATGGGACGCGCCGGACGCGGCGGGCGGGCCGGACGGGCCGACGGACGGCGAGACGGCCGCCTTCGGCGCGGCCGGCCGGGCCGAAGCCCTGTCCCGGGCCTTCGGGATCGCCGCGGAGCGCGGGCAGACGATTGCGGGCGTGTTCGGCACGTGGGGGGAGGAGCGCGCCGCCGCCAACACGGCGGGCCTCCGGGCCTACGCCGCCCGGACGTTCGCCGAGACGATCCTCATCGCCGAAGGCGATCGGGACGGGAACTACACCCCCTCCGGCTACGCCCACGGCCTCTCTCCGAGGGTCGGCGATCTGGACCTGGCCGCCCTCGCCGGGCGGGCTGTGAGGAAGTGCGCCCTGTCGGTCTCGCCGCGCACCCTGGACCCCGGCCGGTACACCGTCCTCCTGGAGCCGCCCTGCGTGGCGGAGGTCCTGGAGTGGATGTCGTTCATCGGCCTCGGCGCCCAGGCCCACCTGGACGGGCGGGGGTTCATGAGCGGCCGGATCGGCGAGAAAATATCGGGCGGACGTTTCTCGCTCCGGGACGACGGCGAAGACAAGGAGGGGCTGCCGATCCCGTTCGACGCGGAAGGGAATCCGAAGCGCCCCGTGGACCTCATCGAAAACGGAATCGCCCGGGGCGTCGTGATGGACTCGGCTCAGGCGAGCCGGGCCAATCGAAACCCCTCGGGCCACGCCGCGTCTCTGGACCTTTCGGTCGAATCGCTCCCCCGGAACCTGTTCGTCGATCCCGGCGGGACGGCCTTGGATGACCTCCCCTCCGGGATCGAGCGGGGGGTTTGGGTGACGCGGTTCCATTACGTGAACGGCCTGCTTCACTCCCCCACGGCTCTCATGACGGGCATGACGCGGGACGGGGCGTTCTGGGTCGAGGACGGAAAAATCCAACACCCCCTCTACAACCTTCGGTTTACGCAGGGAATGCTGGAGGCGTTCGGAAACATCCGGGCGATGAGCCGGGAGCGCGAGCGCGTCAGGGCGTCCTGGGAAGGCGGCGCGACGTGCGTCGTCCCGGCGATGCTGATCGACGATTTCCAGGTCACCGGCGGCATGCCCGCGGCGGAGTGAAAAGGGTTTTTCCGGGGGCCGTCCCGATCACCCCCTCCGGTTGAGTCCGTCCTCCCCGGGTTTTCCCCTATTCTCACAAGGAGTCTGTATTTGAAAATCGCTTTGATCGGCTTGCCGGGGAGCGGCAAGACCACAGTCTTCAACGCCCTCACCGAAGCCGGGGCGGACCTGCGCTCCGGCGGACGGGCCGAGACACGCCTGGCCGTTGTCCACGTCCCCGACCCCCGCGTGGATCGGCTGGCTGAATTGTCGGCGTCGAAAAAGAAAACCTACGCCGCCATCGAATATGCCGACCTGGTCGGCCTGGGGGAAGGCGGGCGGCAGATGGACGACCGGTTCCTGTCCGGCGTCCGGGACGCCGACGCCCTTCTGCTTGTCATTCGCGCCTTTCCGGAGGCCCCCGGCGCGCCGCCCCCCGACGCGGCCGCGGAGCTGGAATCGGTCCACGCGGACTTGATGGTCTCCGACCTTCAGATCATCGAAGGGCGAATGGAGCGGCTCGAAGTGGAAATCGCCAAGGGCGGAAAGGACCTCATCCCCGACCGGGACGTGTTGGTCCGCTGCCGGGAAGCCCTGGAGGCGAGCGTTCCCCTCCGGGCCCTCGATTTCGAAGCGGAGGACGAAAAACGTCTGCGCGGGTATGCCTTCCTGTCCGCAAAACCCCTGCTGGTCGTCTTCAACACCGGCGAAGACCAGCGGGATTTCAGTCTCCCGGAGGACCGAAAAGAAACCGTTTCTCAGCCCCGGACCGCCTGGACTTCATTCTGCGCGGCGCTCGAAATGGACCTGTTGGAAATGGGAGACCAGATCGAGGAGTTCGCCCGGGATATGGGCGTGGAGACCTTCTCGCGCGAGCGCGTCATCCGAATGACGTATGACCTCCTCGGGCTGGTCACGTTTCTGACGACCGGGGAGCCGGAAAGCCGCGCCTGGCCGATCCTGAAAGGGATGCCCGCCGTGAGGGCCGCCGGCGCGATCCACTCGGACCTGGAGCGGGGATTCATCCGGGCCGAGACGGTTTCGTACGAGGACCTGATGCGGGCCGGCTCCTGGGCGGCCGCGCGTCCGCGGGGGCTCCTGAGACTCGAAGGAAAAGAGTACGTCATCCAAGAGGGAGACGTCATCCTTTTCCGGTTCAAGGTATGAGATGAAATCCCGGAATCGAAAATTTCTATAGATCTAAAGCCGTTCATTGGGTATTCCGATTTGTTGCATAGGAATATCAGATATATAATGGTAGTAAGTCTCCGTCCGGTGATGCCGGGATTCCACTTCCCAACGGCTCTGTGTTTAGGGACAGCGAAAAGTGATGAGACGTGCTTTGGGATCGGTGGGATGGGCGCTCCTCGCGGGAATATTCTTCCATCTTGTCCAGACGGTCTCGGCCGATACGCCGAAGGTTCTCCGGGTGACGGCCATCCCGGATGAGGTCCCGACGGAGCTGCTCAGGAAGAACAAACCCCTGGTGAGGTACCTGGAAAAGCAGCTCGGGATGAAGGTCAAGTTCATCCCCGTCGTCGATTACGCGGCGACCGTAGAGGCCCTGGCGGCGAAGAAGATCGATTTGGCCTGGTACGGCGGCTTCACCCACGTCCAGGCCCGAAAGCGAACCGGAAACGCCATTGCGCTGGTCATGCGGCTTTCCGACGCGGACTTCCACAGCAAGTTCATCGCCCACAAAGACTCGGGCGTCCGGCGTCTGAAGGACCTGAAGGGAAAGACCTTCGCCTTCGGAAGCGTGAGCTCCACTTCCGGCCACCTGATGCCCCGGTACTTCCTCCTGAAGAATGGGCTGATTCCCGAGCGCGATTTCAAGAAGTTCAGCTACAGCGGGGCGCACGACGCCACGGCCAAATGGGTGGAGGCCGGACAGGTCCAGGCCGGTGTCTTGAACGAGGCCGTGTGGGACAGGCTGGTCCGGGCCGGAAAGGTCGATCTCAGCAAGGTGAAGGTGATCTGGACGACGCCCGGATACGTCGACTACAACTGGACGGCCCGGGGCGGTCTGGACCGGCGGCTGGTCAGCAAGATCGTCCACGCGTTCCTGCGCTTGGATTACGCGAACCCGGAACACCGAAAGGTCATGGACCTCCAGCGGGCGAAGGGTTACATACTGGCAACCGAGGATGATTTCGCCGCCATCGAGTCCGCCGCCATCGCTGCGGGACTGCTGAAAAAGGGTAAGAGCATGTAAAAATCCCCAGGGGGGGGCACTTGCGTGCCGGCCAAGCCGCGGATGAAGGTGCTTGTGTTTAAACAATGTGATCGGCGCACATCATCTGTAGGTTGATCAACCAAGCGCGCCAGTGACGAATCCTGACGCCGCGCGTTCCGCCCCCTCCCAGGGGTTGGGAAAACTTTTTGTGGCCAAGCCTGATGGCTTGGCCTTACCCGCGCTTGGAAACGGTGAGTCCCCAGATCGTTTGTTGGGCGCGGTCCCATCACCTAGGTGGACAAACCAGTTCTTGCGATAGCGTGCCGCCCGAAGGGCGGCACGCTATCGCGAAACGAAAGTTTTCGAGGGGGGAGTTGGGGGGACAGTTTTCAAAATGTCCCCCCAAGGTCTTCGACTCTTCAAGAGGTTTGAATGTTCACGTTACGGGGGGTGACAAAGCGTTTCAAGACCGGCGAAGTCGCCTTGGACGGGATTGACTTGGAAATCCGGCCGGGGGAGCGGGTCGCCTTCATCGGCCCGAGCGGGGCCGGGAAGACCACCCTTTTTCGCGTCCTCAACTGCACACTCAAGCCCACGGACGGCGAGTTCCGAATCGACGGAGAGGACGTGGCCGGTCTTCGGGGCAGGCGGTTGCGGGAGACCCGGCGGAAGATCGGGACCGTTTACCAGCACCACAACCTGGTCGGCCGGCTCCGGGTGGTTCACAACGTCCTGGCCGGACGTCTCGGGACCTGGGGGGCCGCTCAGGCGTTGCGGTCGCTGATCCGTCCCACCGACCTCGAGGCCGCCGGGGCGGTCCTCGCGCGCGTCGGAATCCTTGAGAAACTCTTTTCTCGGACGGATGACCTTTCCGGCGGTGAGCGTCAGCGGGTCGCCATCGCCCGGGTCCTCATTCAGGACCCCTCGGCCATCCTCGCGGACGAGCCGGTCTCCTCGGTGGACCCCTCCCTTGCGGAGGGGATTGTGAAGCTTCTGGTTCGCCTGAGCGAGGAGGGCCGCAAGACGCTGGCCATGAACCTCCACGGCGTGGAGCTGGCCTTCGAACATTTTCCGCGGGTGGTCGGCGTCCGCCAGGGGCGGATCCTTTTCGATCGGGCGCCGGAGGACATCTCCCCGGCCGACCTTGAAGCGCTCTACCCCCCGAAAATGGAGGAGGCGCGGCGGGACTTTCTCTCCTTAGCCGCCGTCCCTGACAGTGAGCCCATCCGTGTCTCCGGCGGCCATTCCGGCTAGACCCCCTCAATCCGTTTTTCGGTTCGTCGCCTTTTTTATTTTCCTGGCCGCGGTGACGGCCAGTTGGCGCATGGCCGAGGTGCGCCCCGGAGCGCTGCTGTTTGGCGAGGGGCGGGGCAGGCTCCTCTCTTTTCTCGGCGAAATGTTCCCTCCGGATCTGTCGGCGGAATTCCTCGGATTCACGTTGCGCCCCGCCCTGGAGACCATCCAGATCTCCGTCCTCGGAGCCGCCCTGGCCGTCGCGATCGGGTTCCCCCTGGCCATCTTCGCCGCGAGCAACCTCTCGTTCACCGGCGTGCTCCACGACAGAGAGGTCGAGGGCAGGCCGGCGCATAAGGTGTTGCGGTTTATCCCCTACCTCGCGGCGCGGCTCGTCCTGAACGTCTTGCGCGCGGTCCCGGAGTTTGTCTGGGCGCTGATCTTCGTCCGGGCCGTGGGGTTGGGTCCCTTTCCCGGGGTGTTGGCCATCGGCGTCGCCTACGGGGGAATTCTGGGGAAGGTGTTCGCCGAGATTTTCGAGGGCGTGAACCCCCGGCCCGCCGAGGCCCTCCAGGCGACCGGGGCGTCCAGGTTCTCGACGTTTCTGTATGGATTCCTCCCCGAAGCCCTGCCCAACCTTGTCTCCTATGCCCTGTATCGGTGGGAGTGCGCCATCCGAGCGGCGGCCATCCTGGGGTTCGTCGGGGCCGGGGGAATCGGCCAGCAGATCGAAATCTCGATGCGAATGTTCAACCAGCACGAAACCCTGACCCTCATCCTGATCCTCCTGGTCATGGTGACAGGGATTGACCGATTGTGCGCGTTCGTCCGGAGGCGGGTGCTGTGAGCCGCGGGCCGGCTGTGAGCCGCGAACCGGCGTTCTCCGCCGCCATCCCGAAGCGCCCGGGCGTTTCGTGGAAAACCTGGGGGAGCGGTCTGCTTCTGTTGGCGGTCCTGGCGTGGAGCTATTCCGGAACGGAAGCCAACATTAGAGATCTGATCGGCGAAGAGGGCCGAGCCCAGATGTGGAAGTTCGTCTCGGGTCTATGGCCGCCGGAAACCAGCCTGAAGTTCCTCGGGGGGGCGGCCTGGGCGGCCGTCCAGACGCTGGCGATCTCGATCATGGGGACCGTCCTGGCGGTGATCATCGCCTCCGTCCTCATGGCCTTCGCTTCAGAGAACCTCATGGTCCGAGGGGTGTTGTTCGAGAGGGCGGGCGCCGGGACCCCGGCGGGGCGGCTGCGTTACGCGGGCTATTGGGCGGCGCGAACGGCCATGGCCGTCCTCCGGTCCGTGCCGGAGATTGTCCTGGCGATCGTCTTCATCTTCGCCGTGGGACTTGGGCCGTTCGCGGGTGTGTTGGCCTTGGGCCTGCACACCGGGGGCGTCCTGGGCAAGCTGTACGCGGAGGTCCTGGAAAACGTCGATCCCCGGCCTATCGAGGCCCTCCAGGCGACCGGCGCGGGCCGGTTCTCGATCTTTCTTTACGGACTGCTGCCCCAGGCGTTCCCACAGCTTCTGGCCTACACGCTTTACCGCTGGGAGGTGAACATCCGGACGGCGACCATCCTGGGGATCATCGGCGGCGGGGGCATCGGCCTGAAGCTGCACATCGCCATCAGCCTCTTTTTGCAAGATCAGCTTCTGGTGCTTATCGCGGTGATCTTCGTCCTCGTCACCGCCGTGGACTTCCTGTCTTCCTACCTTCGCCGGCGGTTGACCTGACCTGACGGCCCGTGGGGCCGTTGGACCGGATGATACCCGCACGCTTGGTGAAGGGGAGCGGAAGGCCGCGGACCACGAGTGGAATCTGCGGCCCCACGCGGTCGGTCTCCCCACCCGCCATCCCGTTCAGCCTTCCCTGACGGTCCTCGTCCTGTTGGTGCTCTCCACAACATAAGGGTTGTGAGAAACGCGGGCTGGACAGGCAATGGGCGCAACCGGCTTATCCCGGAGAAGACTGCCGGAGCGGGCTTATTGCTTCTTCGGTATCGGGATGAGCATCCGGACTTTTTTCCGGTAATTCGTGTACTCCTCGCCGAGGAAAGAGATCAGGTCGCGCTCCTCCAATTGGAGGGCGACGAGGATGTAGGCCGTCGTCATCATGGCGAAGAGCAGGCGCCCCGAAGTCATGGTCGGAGTCGCCCAGAAGGCGATGATAAACCCCGTCATGATCGGGTGGCGCACGATTTTATAGAAACCGGGCGCCTTGAATCTCGGGGGCGGCTCGGAGGCGCCGCTCAGGCCCCTGGCAACCTGGGTCAGGCCGAACAGCTCGAAATGGCTGATCATGAAAGTCGCCAGGAGAACGATCAAAAACCCGATCCAGAACAGGCCCCAAAGAATGATTCGGCCCGCGGGGTTCTCAACGCTCCAGATCACGCCGGGCATGGGTTGCCATAGCCAAAAAAGAAGAATCAGGACAACGCAGGTGAAAAGCACATAGGTGCTGCGCTCGGCGGACGGAGAGACAATTTTCGTCCAGACCTTTTTAAACCCGGGCCGGGCCATGACGCTGTGCTGGACGGCGAAAAGCGCAAGAAGCAGGATATTGACCCACAAAGCCGCGCCGCCGGACGCGGATGAGCCGGAATCGATGGTTTTCGGAACGACAATGTCGCCGATAAACCCGATTGCGTAAAGGAACGTCAAGAAGAAGATGACATAGCAGACGAGGCCGTAAATCAATGTAATGACCTTGCCCACGGCTCAAGCCCTCCATGGCCCGTTTCAACTATCAAACCAGGGGTCGAAAAAATTTCCCCCCAAGACCGAAAGAAAACATGGTTTCGGCTGAATGGCGTTATCCCCATATCAATTCGCGACGCCGCGCGTTCCAGGCCGCGTCATTCCTTGAACCCATTTGAACTTTCCCCATCAACCCTGTCAACGGATTCTCAAGGGTCGCACCGGTGCGGTTTGACCGCCGCCGGCTATGGACATGGCGTGGATTTCCCAATCCCTCATCGCGACGATGCCCCATCGCGGCGGAGCCCATCACCGAATCCGGGTCTGGTATGATCCATCCGCCGTGAAGGCTCGCTCGCTTCGCATCCCATTTCGCGATTGGCTCTTCTCAGGATCCGATGATGGATAATTCTCAAAACCACCCCATCGACCCCATCACCCTCGAGGTCGTCATCGAGGTGCTGATGGGCGTCGTGCGGGAGATGCGGGTGACGGTCATCCGCACGGCATACTCCTCCGTCGTGTGCCAGGGGCACGATTTCTCTTGCAGCGTCTTCGACACCGAGGGTCAGCTCGTGGCCCAGTCCGAAGACCTCCCGGGGCACGTCCTTCCCATGTCGTGGTCCATTCGACACATCATGGAGACCTTCAAAGGAGAGATCCGGCCCGGCGATGTGTTCATGCTCAACGACCCCACATTCGGCGGCACTCACCTGAACGACGTCATGGTCGCCATGCCCGTCTTCGCGGAAGGGGAGCTCTTTCTCTTCCCCTCGGTCCGGGCGCATTGGGTGGACGTAGGGGGGATGGTCCCGGGGAGCCTCTCGGGCGCCGCCACCGAGATCTATCAGGAAGGGGTCGTCATCCCGCCGATCCGGGTCTACAACGAGGGCCGTCCGAACCAGGCCGCCCTGGACCTGCTCTTCGCGAACGTCCGTCTCACGGAAGACCGAAAGGGGGATTTTCGCGCGTGCCTCGCGGCGTGCAAACAGGCCGAGCTTCGCATTCAGGAGCTCCTGGAACGTTATGATTCGCGGGTCCTTTCCGGGTGCATCCGGCGGTCGCTCGACCGGGCGGAGGAGCGGATACGCGAGCAGATCGAGACCATCCCGCGAGGGAAATATTTCTACGAAGACTACCTCGAAACGTTCGAGGGGGGACGGTTCAAGCCCGTGCGGGCCTGCATCCACCTTGAGGTCAAGCATCGTTCCATCACGGCCGATTTCACCGGATCCTCTCTCCAGGTCCCTCACCCCATCAACTCCTCTTACGGGGTGACGGCGAGCGGGGTGTTCATCCCCGTCAAGGCGATCCTCGATCCGGATTTTCCGGTCAACCACGGCGCCTTCCGGCCGGTCGAGCTGATCGTCCCCGAGGGGACGATCGTCAACGCCCGGCGTCCCGCGCCGGTCGGCGGGTTCGTGGAGCTGCGTAAGCGGGTCATCTCTCTCGTCATGGGCGCCCTCGCGCAGGCGATCCCCGAGCGTGTCTCGGCCGATCAATTCGGAACCGCGTTCCACAACATGGTGGGGGGCGTAAACCCGCGGACCGGCCGTCCTTTCGTTTACTATGAATGGCCCAAGGGCGGAAACGGGGCCTATTCGGGCGCGGACGGACAGAGCGTCATGGCCGCCATCGATGAGGGAGACACCCGCTGCATTCACTCGGCCGAGGCCCTGGAGACGGAATTTCCCGTCCTGATGGAAAAATCGACGCTTCGGACCGATTCGGGCGGGGCCGGCCGGTGGCGGGGAGGACTGGGGGTTGAAAGACGGATTCGCCTGCTCTGTTCGGGGGTCTATTCCCTTTTGGCCGACCGGGCGGTTCTCCCCTGCTATGGTCTCCTGGGGGGCGAACCGGGAAAATCCACGGCGGCCAAGGTCATTCGCCGGGGCCGGGAGATGCACTTCGAAACCCCGGGAAAGCGCCAGAACATGCCCCTTCGCCGAGACGACCGGCTGGTCCTGCTCTCGGGGGGCGGGGCGGGATACGGAAACCCCCTCGCCCGCCCCGTCGGCGAGGTCGAGGCGGACCTCGCGGCCGGGTGCATCTCCCGCCGGGAGGCCGAGGACCGCTACGGCGTGGTCATCGGGCGGAACGGGGAGGTCGACCGGCGGAGCACCCGGGCGCGGAGGCGGGGGCTCGGACGCGGGTCTTTCGCCAAGGTCGAGGAGACCGAAAGGCATGACCTGGAGGGGTTCTTCGAAGGCCGCAGGGTCTGCTACGCGGGGAAAGGCGTCCGCGCGCGCCTGCGACTCAGGGCGGGAGAAGTCGTCGAGCTTGTAGGGAGCCAAGGGATACCGCTTCGGGCATGGATCCGCCTCGGGGGAAAGGTCTCGAAGGAGCGAATCTTCCTCGACGCCGCCGCACGCTCCGTCCTCGGCGTGAAGCGGGGGGATTCCGTCCGGTTGCGGAGGCTGAGTGGACGGGACAGTTGATTTATTCGGGAATCCATTGCATACTTTCAATCGATCAAGACAGATATAAACCTTTCACCAAGCCGTGAGGGTCCACATGGGATTCACCCCTGGAGCGTCCGGCATGCCACCTTGGAGGGAACTCGAATGAAATTGATCGCACGATTTTTCTCTTCGATGATCCTCGTCTTGACCTTGATCGGTTACACGATTGCTCCTTCCATCGCCGCCGAATCCGTTCGATTCGCGCTCGACTGGATACCCTATGGAAAGCACTCGGGCCTGTTCGCCGGCATCTCACAGGGGTTCTATGCAAAGGCCGGCTTGGACGTGAAGATTCAACGGGGCTTCGGCGCCGACACCCTGAAGTTCCTTTCCGGCGGAAAGGCGGATTTCATCATCGCCGAAACCGACCAGCTCATCGTCCGGCGAAGCAAAGGGCTGATCGCGAGAACCCTCGGCATGTTCCACGATAAGTCTCTCTTCGTGATTTATTCCCTGAAAGGGACCGGCATCCGGGGGCCCAACGATCTCGAAGGGAAGACCATCGGCGGGACCAGCTACTCGATGGACCGCGTCATTTTCCCCGTCTTTGCCAAAAAGGTCGGGATTGCAAATGACAAGGTCTCCTGGGCGACCATGGACCACGCGGCCTTGATCCCGTCCCTTCTGAGCGGAAAAGTCAAAGCCATGTCGACATTCCACACGGTATACCCCGCCGTGAAGCGGGGCGCCCAGAGTATAGGCAAGCAGGTGACCGTATTGTTGTATAGCGACCACGGGTTCGATATCTATTCGGGCGCCGTTTCCGCCATGGATTCCCTGATCAACAAGCGCCCGGACTACGTTCGCCGTTTCTTGAACGCCTCGTACCAAGCCATCGCCTGGAGCATCGAGCACCCGGAAAAGGCCGTCCGCGGCTTTGTCAAAACCCACCCGGAGGCTTCCTATGAAGTCGCGCTGGCCGAATTCCAGGTCTTCGTCGACCACATCCTTACGCCTTACGCCAAGAAACACGGCCTCGGTCAAATCTCGGCGGAAAAGATGAAGATGACCCGGGACGTAGTGACCGGGTTTTTCAAGACCCCCCGGATTCCTGAAGTGTCCGAGCTTTATTCGAACAAGTTCCTTCCCAAGCTCTTTCCCAAACGGAAGAAAGTCGATTGCAAGTTCTGCCCCTGAGGGGCGATGGGTTGAGAGACCGACGGGATAAGCGGGCCTTTGACCGACGGGCTTTCAAGAAGGAATTGAGGCGCCCCGCGGGTTGACCGCGGGGCGCTCTTACGCAAGACCTTGACGCGGTTTCCTTGAAAAGGCGGAAGTGGGCCGGTGCGCTCCATCGTGCGGCCCGTCGAATCCGCGGAGGCTCGGGGATGAGCTTGCTAAGCGTTGGCGTGGACATCGGCGGGACCTTCACGGACGTTGTCGTCTACAACGAGCGGACCCATGCCATCAAGACCGTCAAGACGCCCACCGTCCATGAAGACCTGACGCGCGGCATCCTCGAGGGGCTGGACAAGGCCGGGGTTCTCCTCTCCTCCGTCTCCCGATTCATCAACGGCACGACCATCGCGACCAACACCCTCCTGGAGGGAAAGGGCGCGCGGACGGCCATGTTGACCACGCGGGGGTTCCGGGACGTCCTGGAGCTCGGCCTCGCCAACCGGATGGTCCTCTACCGGCTCGATTACCGGAAGACGCCCCCTCTGGTCGCGAGACCCCTCCGCCTGGAGGTGGACGAGCGCACGCTGGCCGGCGGCCGCGTGGCCAAGGCGGTCACGCCCGCGAAGATCGAGCCCCACGCTCAGCGACTTGCCGACGAGGGGATCGAGGCCGTGGCGATCTGTTTCCTTCACGCTTACGCCAACGCGAAGAACGAGGAGCGCGCCCGCTCCCTGATCGAGTTCCGCCTTCCGGGAGTCTTCGTTTCCACCTCGGCCGAGGTCGTGCCCGAGTTCCGCGAGTACGAGCGCTTCTCGACGACGGTCCTCAACGCCTACGTCGCCCCGCCCATCGCCAAGTACTTGAGACGCCTTCAGGCCGGGCTGGAGGAGGGCGGGTTCCACGGCCCCCCCTCCTCCCCCCTCCATGTGATGACTTCCAGCGGAGGCGTGATGTCCCCGGAGGAGGCGGCCCGCCTTCCCGTCCATCTCCTGCTCTCGGGTCCGGCCGGCGGGGTGACCGCGGCGGCCCACCTTTCCCGGATCACGGGCGAGCCCGGGCTCATCACGTGCGACATGGGCGGGACAAGCACCGACGTCTGTCTCGTCCGGGACGGAGCGCCCTCCATGACGACGGAGAGCGAGGTCCTGGGCCATCCGAACAAGACCCTCCAGATGGAGATCGAAACCATCGGCGCCGGCGGGGGGAGCATCGCCTGGGTCGATCGGGGCGGGGTCCTGGCCGTCGGTCCCAAGAGCGCCGGGGCCGATCCCGGACCGGCCTGCTATGGGCGGGGCGGCGTCGAGCCCACCGTGACCGACGCCAACCTCCTGCTCCATCGCCTCGCGCCCGATTCCCTCCGGGCCGGCGGGGTCGCGCTCGACCCCCGCCTCTCCGCGGAAGCCGTCCGGCGCGTCCACCGGCGGGTTCCCGGACTCGATGAAATCCGCCTGGCCGACGGGATTGTGAAGATCGCCGTCGCCCGGATGGTCGGCGCCATCAAGGCCATCACGGTCGGCAAGGGCCTGGACCCCAGGGAGTTCACCCTGCTGACCTACGGCGGAGCCGGGCCGATGCACGCCGCCCTGATCGCCGAGGAGCTGGCCATCGGCCGCATCCTGGTGCCGCCCGCTCCCGGGAACTTCTCCGCCCTCGGCCTCCTCCTCGCCGACCACGGCCTGAACCTCGTCCGGACGCGGCTGGCGCTGGCGCGCGAGACGCCGCTTCCGCTCGTCACGGACACCCTGCGCGAGCTGGAGGCGGAGGGCCGGGCCCGGTTGTCCGATGGCGGCCGGCGGAAACCCGGCAAGATATCGATCGGCCGATCGGTCGGGCTGAGGTACGTGGGCCAGTGGTATGAGATCGACGTCCCTTTCGACCCGCGCTGGAAAAGGCCGGAGGACATCGAGAAGGACTTCCATCGTCTGCACCAGGAGCGTTACGGCCATTGTGACGAGGCGGAGAATACGGAGATCGTCAACTATCGGGTCTCCGCTTACGCCTCCCTTCCGAAACCTGCGTTCCCGCCGCCGAAAAGCGGGGGCGCGTCCCGGTCGGCGAAGAAGCGGGAGGTCTACTTCGGCGAGGGCTTTCTTCCGGCCTCCGTCTTCCGGCGGGAAAATCTCGGGGCGGACTCGCGGCTCAAGGGTCCGGCCATCGTGGACGAGGAAGGGTCCACGACGGTCCTGCCCCCCGGCTGGACGGCGCGGGTGGACGCGGTCGGGAATCTGGTTCTCGAAAGGACCCGGCCATGAGCGAACCCCGGATCGACCCCATTACGCTGGAGGTCGTCGTCGAGGCCTTCCTGAGCGTCGTTCGCGAGATGCGGGTCACCGTCATCCGGACGGCATACTCTTCCGTCGTGTGCCAGGGGCACGATTTTTCCTGCGGTCTCTTCGACCCCAAAGGGCAGCTCATCGCGCAGTCCGAAGACCTCCCCATGCACGTCCTGCCCATGTCCTGGTCCATCCAGGAGATCGTGAAGCGTTTCGGAGACGAGATCCGGCCCGGCGACGTGTTCCTGGTCAACGACCCCACTTACGGCGGGACGCACCTGAACGACGTCATGGTGGCGATGCCCGTCTTCGCGGACGGCGAGCTGTTCCTCTTCCCGGCGGTCCGCGCCCATTGGCTGGACGTGGGCGGCATGGTCCCCGGGAGCCTGTCCGGGGCGGCGCGGGAGATCTATCAAGAGGGGATGGTGATCCCCCCCATCCGGGTCTATGACGAAGGCCGGCCCAACGACGCCGCCCTCGATCTCCTGTTCGCCAATTGCCGGCTGTCCGAGGATCGGCGGGGAGACTTCCGGGCCGGCCTGTCCGCCTGCAAGCAGGCGGAGCGCGGGGTCGTCGAGCTGGTGGAGCGCTACGGCGCCGAGACCCTCGCGGCATGCATCCGCCGGACTATGGACCGGGCCGAGGAACGGACCCGGGAACAGGTGGCGACCATCCCGCCGGGGGAGTACCATTATGAGGACTACCTGGAAACCTTCGAGGAAGGGCGGTTCGTCCCGGTCCGGTGCTGCGTCCGCCTGGAGGTCAAAGACCGCTCGGTGATCGCCGATTTCACGGGCACGTCCCCCCAGGTCGGGCATCCAATCAACTGTTCGTTCGCGGTGACGGCGAGCGGGGTCTTCATCCCCCTGAAAACCATCCTCGACCCGGACTATCCCGTCAACCACGGGAGCTTTCGGCCCATCCAGGTGATTGCGCCCGAGGGGACGATCTTCAACGCGCGCCGGCCCGCCCCCGTCGGCGGGTGCTGCGAGGTGGAAAAGCGGGCCACGGGCCTTGTCCTCGGGGCGCTGGCCCAGGCCATACCGGATCGCGTCCCGGCGGACCAATACGGGACTGTTTTCCACAACATGATCGGCGGAATGAACCACCGGACCGGGCGGCGCTTTGTCTACTACGAGTGGCCGAAGGGGGGGAGCGGCGGGTACGCGGGCTCGGACGGACAGAGCGTCATGGCCGCCTTCGACGAAGGGGACACCCGGTGCATCCACTCGGCCGAGGCCCTGGAGACCGAGTTCCCCGTCCAGATGGAATGCTCGGTCCTGAGGACCGATTCCGGCGGCGCCGGAAGATGGATGGGCGGCCTCGGCGTCAAGCGTCAGGTCCGCCTCCTGAGCGAGGGGACTTACTCGCTCCTGGCGGACCGGGCCGTTCTGCCGAGCTACGGCCTGGGCGGAGGACGCCTGGGGAAGCCGACGGCCGCCGCAATCCTCCGGAAAGGACGGGAGATTCCCGTGGCGACCCCCGGCAAATGTCACGATTTCCCGATCAACCCGGGGGACCGGCTGGTGATGCTCTCGGGCGGGGGCGGAGGATTCGGCGACCCCCTGAACCGCCCCGTCGAAGAAGTGGAGGCCGACGTCCGGGCGGGTTACATCTCCCGGAAAGAGGCGGAGTGGTCCTACGGCGTGGTGTTCACGGCCGGGGGCGAGATCGATAAGCGGCGCACGGCGGCGAGAAAGCGGACGCTCGCCCGGAAGGCGCGCGCCAAGGTGGGCCCGGCCGAAGCCTTGGGCGGCGAGGGCCTGGTGAACGGCCGGAGGGTCTGCGTTGCGGGAAAGAACGTCGCTTCGCGGCTGGGGTTGCGGCCGGGGATGATCGTCGAGCTGCTCGGGACGAATCCGGCCCCCCTTCGCGCCTGGGTGGAATTGAACGGCGCCGCCGCGCCGGGACGCATCCTCCTCGACGCGTACGCCCGGACGGTGATCGGCGTCAACGTGGACGGTTTTGTTCATGTGCGCGGGCTGGACAACCTTTTCCCTGAAAAAGGGACCCTCGCCGAGGGGGTTCACGGAGGACGGAGGAAGCGATGACCGAACGGACGGTTTATCTGAACGGCGAGTTCCTGCCCGAGAGCGAGGCCCATGTCTCCCTGTTCGACGTCGGGTTCCGGATCGGCGACGGGGTGTACGACGTGGCCCGCACGTTCGGCGGCCGGCCCTTCAAGCTCCGGGAGCACGTGGACCGGCTCTACCGGTCGATGACGTACACGCGCCTCGACCCGGGCATCACGCCCGACGCCTTCGAGAAGGTCTGCCTGGAGGTCCTCGACCGGAACCGCCCCCTCCTGGGGCCGAAAGAGGACCATGGGCTCTGGATGAACGTGACCCGGGGCCTCGGCATCCTGGGCCGGGATCCGAACCCAAGGCCGGGACCGACGGTGGCGGTGTACTGCATCAACATCAACCTCAAGCCCTACGCCAAGTCTTTTACCGAGGGAATTCGCCTCGTGACGCCCTCGATCCGCCGGAACCCGCCCGAGTCGCTCGACCCCAAGGCCAAGGTCTCCAACAAGATGAACCACATCCTGGCCGACCGGGAGGCCCAAGCCGCCGACCCGGAGGCCTTCTCGCTCATGCTGGACCACAAGGGATTCATCGCCGAAAACAGCTCGTCCAACTTCTTCTTCGTCGATCGCGGGGAGCTTTTCACCCCGACGACGCGGAACGTCCTGGCCGGGGTCACGCGGGAGACCATCTTCGAGCTGGCCGACAAGCTCGGCATTGCGTATCACGAAGGGGATTACACGGTGTACGACGTTCTCACCGGGGAGGAGGCCTTCCTCGCGGGCACCTCGCCCACCATCGTGCCCGCCCGCGGCCTGAACGGTGTTGATTTCCCCTCGGACATCCCGGGCCCCGTCACCGACCGCCTCCTCGCCGCCTGGTCGGACATGGTCGGCATCGACATCGTAGAGCAGGCCCAGAGCCATTTGCACCTATAGGCGCTTGCACGCCGGCCAAGCTGCGGGTGAAGCTCGTTGCGCTCATTACAAGGTCTTCGGCGCACGGAGGGCGCCCCCCCGAAAGCCAAAAGCCAAATAGAAAATCCTTGCAGGGCAAGGGATATTTGGCTTTGTTTCTCACTTTTAACTATATTGCGCCCGGTGTCGGTCATCGGAAGGCGGCCAAGATGGCCACCTGACCATCCTTATTTATCCGCAGATTACGCAGATTGCGAAAAAACGATGAAAAACACTTCTCATTGTTATTCAGACAGAAGGGCCTTTCCCGACGAGGTATCTCGCCTTCTTTTCAAAGATCTTTCTGATCCACAGATTACACAGATTCCGGAAAATGCATGATGGACACCTCTGGTTGTCATTCCGACAGAGGGGCTTGCCCCGACGAGGAATCTCGCCTCGCGCCCTTAATATTTGCCCAGTTCAATCTGCGGAATCTGCGGACCGCCTTGTCTTTCGTTCAATAGGGGTCCGGGAGAGTGGAAATCAAGCGGAATTCAGGGGTTTGAAGGAATCCAGGGACAATCTGGGAGAGGCAGGCCATCGCCTACGGTTCGACAGGGAACCTTCATCGGTTTTGGTGGAGTTGTCGGAGGACAAAATGAAGTTTGATGCCACTTACACCTGACCTGATAATTCAAGACCTGACCCCATCTTCTCAAGACCTGAACCCATCTTCTCACATGACCTCGATCTGCTCAAGCTCATTGATGTAGTCTTCGGGAAGCCCCCAGAACCTTCCCCCACCCAGGATAAGGGTAGCGTATTCCGAACTAGGAGGTGGTGGACTTGATTGCTCTACAGCGAAATAAATCCAGGCTATGAGGGGTCGTTGCTCGTCCCCCTTCTCGAAGATCTGACCGCTCCTTCTGTTGTAAGCATTCAAGCGTTCTTTGCGTTCTGGATAATACCCTTCGCATTTGTCCAGGGCAGAAAGGTCTACCTCTTCGATTTCATAAACGACGCCCCATACACTCCGGCCTTTATCTGGAACGGGCGCTGCTACCCCGCAATTCCTTTCGTGATTATATACTTGACAAAGAGTAGCGCAAGATGTAATATTCAGTGCCATGGAAAATCAAGACAAAGAGGCACTGAGTCAAATGTCTAAAGTGTCTACAACGGTTCGATATGATGGCCCTGCCTTAGCTGAGCATTCTATGGATGTTGCCGATCTTGCTCCTGCTCTATTGGGCTTGTCGGAAATTGTGAAGATCGCCAATAGAAAATTCAATGGCGATAGGTCATCAGTCAAAGTTCTAGTTAATGTTGATTCTGAGCAAAAGTGCTTTCAATTTGATATTCAAATAACTCAAAGCATTATCCAGCATCTGACTTTGCTTTTATCCAGCGAAAAAATTGCTACAGCCAAAGACATCGCAGAGTGGGTCGGTATTATAGGTGCATCTTCAGTAGGTCTTTTTCGTCTTTATAAATGGATTGTAAATCAGAGTGTTTCTTTCAATGAGATGGACATTAAGGAAGACGGTGATACCGTCAGAATTACTAATTCTGGCGACAACTCAAATATAACCGTCAACAATAATACGTTCATTATGATGGGTGATGAGGAAGTCCTGAAGAACGCAAAAGATGTTGTAAATCCCCTTACAAAGGAGGGGTACGATAAGTTGCAATTTGAGCAAGACGAACAAATTATCGAGGAAATTACGTCTGAGGAGGGGAAAAAAATAAACTATATGGACGTAGATTCTCTTGAAGTGCAACCTCGTGTTCACAAAACTACCTTTCCCACAAAATTGAAAGTCAAAAAACCTGATCTCCTGGGAGACTCAAAAGTGGTCATTCATTTTAAGTAGACAAATAGAAGCAAAAATAGAAGATGTCATATGGCTTGAGGAATTCCAAAAAGGGAATATCCCTCTTCCTGTGGGAAGTTTTCTAGATGTGATCTTGAGACTTGAAGTTGAAGTCGATGAAAATAATGATCCGACAGGTGTGGAAAGTTATTATGTTGTAGAAATTAAAGATGTCATTCCACCATCTAAACAAGATGAACTCTTTAAGCCACCAACTCCCGGTAAGTAAGATGCTTGGTTCCCATAATTCTAGCCAGCGTATCCCTGAAAATATGGGGGTTATTGCGGTTGTTGTATCTCCATTCCAGTTCCTCAAGATATTTGTCCATATGCTTGATGCTCATTTTGTGAAACGCGCCCATAAGAGAACGCTTGAACAGGCTCCAGACGCCTTCTATGCTGTTCGTATGAACGTCTCCCACAACCCATTCTTCTTCGGAATGCCGCACGGTTTCATGGCGCGTGTCGTGATCTGCAATGCCGATATAAGAGCGCAATTCATCGGTATATATGGCTTCTGCCTCGTCTTTCACGTTGCGCTTGATGAAATCATGGAGGGTGCCACGCTTGATGTTGGGGATGCGCTCAATGCGAACTTTCCCATCGCGCTGGATGGCTCCTGCAACCCACGCCTTGTTGCCCTTGTAAGCGTGGCCTTTGCCCTTCACCTTGCCACCTACAAGTGTTTCGTCGACTTCTACGATTCCAACAAGCGTAGGGCCTTCAAAGGGATCGTTTCCCATCGCTTGGCGGATTCGGTGGCAGAGATACCAAGCCGTTTTGTAGGAAACGCCAAGCGTCCGCTTCATTTGGTTGGCGGAAATGCCCTTTTTGGACTCACACATGAGGTAGATAGCGATAAACCACTTGCGCAACGGGAGGTGGGAATCGTGCATAATGGTTCCAGCCGTAACGCTGAACTGGTAGCCGCATGATTTACATTCCCACCTATTATGCTTGGTCAGTTCAAGTACGTTTAGGTCGCCACAACGGGTGCACCAAACGCCAGCGGGCCAGCGTATTGCCTCAAGAGCCTCACGGCATTTGTCATCGCAGTTGAATTTGTCAATCAAGGATATGAGGTTTTCCATGGATCAAAAATCTCCCAAGAAAAAGACATTGCCGGATGACGTTCTGGAGAAAGACAACCATGACCTCATGGAGTGCATTTTTGGAAAAGAAGTCATGGAAGAGGTCGACAAAGTTGTTGCCGATAGGTCCGAGAAGGATAAGGTTGTTGAGTAATTGTTCATGCTCTAAATATACATATTGTGGCTCACTTTGTCAAGTATATAATCACGATTCCTTTTCTTGGATTTCCGGGGAAACGCGAGCCGGTGATCCTTGAGCTTCGCAATGCAATGAAACCTAGCTGATGGACAGCGGCCCCGCATCTGTGCACAGTCGAGATTTGAGCCGTATGCGAAAATCAGGGTTACGGCTATAGCCTCTGAGCCATGCTCTTTGGTCTTTGGGATCCAGCTTCCTTGTTTGCCCCTCTCCCAATCCGTGACCCAACTTCGAATGGAGCTTTCCAAGATTTCCCGCCTCATTTCATTCCACATTTCACGGACGGACTTCTCGGCGAGCCAGAGGCGGAAGCAACGCTCTTTATCCCAGATATCCCATATGGATCATAACTTTTGTCGGACCGGAGGACATTTTCTGGAGTAAAATCAATGCATGAGCCTCCCCGAGCCATCCTCTCGCGGGGTAATCCAATGGGTGAAGCGAAAAAGTGGGCGTTGAAGGTCCGTTTTGAGCGTCGGCTGAGGCTTGAGTTTCACGGAACCAGAATGACTTCGGATGCGGGATTGCTGGCCTGCCGAGAGGGATCAAGCACTGGTCGTTACGCGGCCTTCAGCTTAAGCTCCTCAAAATGGGCGGCCGGCTCGTGCGGTACGCCCGCCACATCACCTTCCAGTTGGCCGAGGTCGGTGTATCCAGGAAGACATTTGCCCTTATCTTGGAGAGAATCAAGCGATGATGCCCGGTGCCTGTCTAGCGACCCTAAGCGGAGTCCACACAAGGGCAAAATGACGAAGACTCCAAACCTGGTGGTCAAGCCCGTTTACACGCCGGCGCTGACATGGTTTTCCAATGGCGGATACCGCTCCGATCAGGGTTTCAGGCGCCCGAAATGGTGTTGACAGCCCCGGTAAAGAGGGCTCTAATTGAGTTAAAGAGCAACGGGTGGTCAACACAAGAGTTGTCTTGATTTAAACCGGGATTTCCCAGATGACCACTCTTAGCCATCCTGCGGTCCTCCTGTGTCATCAAAGTACCCCATTTTACTACAGATTCAGGGTCTCTTTGCAGAACCCTCTGCTCAATCGAGGGGCAACGGCCGTCCTAAAGCCGCAATCCCTTGAAAACCCAGCTATACCGGCACACTCAGGGGAGTTCGGCACAGACTGATCCCCCGTCTCCACCACGTCACTAAGCTTCCGGGCCATCTGCTCCGTCATCCGGTATCTGGTACGGGAGGCGGTAACCACAACCGTCGAATTCGTTCAAGGATTGCCCTGAACAGTTGACGCGGCACGGCCACCTCGGCCATCTGGAAGGTGGTGTGCCGGGCGTGGGTGACCACCTTGGCCCCAATCTTAATCAGCTTCTCGCGTAACGTCGTCAGCGACCAGTGCTTCACCGCTCTGGGCAACGCCAGCCGCCGCAGGAAGTTTGCCAGGTTGTACGCCAAGGCAAATAGTTGCAAGCGAACCTGGTTCTCTTCAAAGCCGTGGCAGGACAGGCGCGTCCAGTTCAGGGCGTACTTGCCCTCCTTGATCCACTGCTCCGCCGTCCCACGCTGGTTGTAGAACCTCACGACGTTCTCTTCCCGCCAGTGCAGGTTGGTCACGATGAAGCTGACTCTTGGAAACAACTCGCCCTGGTGCCACTCGACCGCCACCACCACCCGGCGAGGCTTCTCCCAACTAGCCGCCTGATAGGAGACGCTGTGGTAGAAGATAATGGGCCTTTTGGGCGGTCGGCCAACCGGCCGGGTCAGAAGGTATTCGATGTCCCTGTACAAGATGGCGTTGGCCGGAAGCCGAATCGCATAGGAGTAGCCCTCCGCCTCAAGGTATCGGTACACCTCCGGCTTGGCAAATGCCGCGTCGCCTCGAAAAAACCGACAGACCTTCGCATCCCGGTAGCGAGCTACCACCGGCTCCAATACAGACCACCAGTCATCAGCGCTGTGGACCTTGCCGTTGCGCAACAGCGCCCGCTCCAGATCGCCAAACTGGTTGTCCCCCGCTCTAGGGTTTTGTTGGACACTCGATTGATCCATGATTCATGGAGAAAGGGGTGTCGCGATGAACGAACAAAAGCAAGAGGGGGCTTTGGCGGAGGGCGCCCGCAGGGCGAACGGAGCCAAGGCCCCAGGGCATCGCAGTGAGCGGGGTCGGTTCTCCTGCCAGCGCAAGCGGGAGGCGGTCCTGCGTCTTTTGCGGGGCGAGAGCCTGGAGACGCTCTGCCGCGAGTTGGGCACGACAGCGGCTCGGCTTTCCGCCTGGCGCGAGGCGTTCCTTCGCGGGGGCGAGGCGGCGCTCAAAGCCCGCCCGGCGGATGAGCGGGACGAGGAGAACGCCCGGCTCAAGGCCAAGGTGGGCGAACTCACGATGGAGGGCGAGGTCCTGCGGGAGAAGATCGACCGCCTGGAGGCCGGCCGCCCTTTAGCCGGCAGGAGGTGGAGGCGATGAGTCAGGCCCGCTTCACCTCCACGGGCAGAGCCTACGGCCTGAAGCGGGTGTGCGCCCTTTGGGGCTTGGCGCGCTCCACGGTCTACGCGCAACGGCGGCGAGAGGCGGTCCCCGTTCATGAACGCCCCACGCCCAATAAGCGCGGCCCTGTGGGCCCGTGCACCGATGCGGAACTCCTCGGCCACATCCGGCAGGTCCTGGAGGACTCTCCCTTCCATGGCGAGGGCTACCGCAAGGTGTGGGCGAGGCTGCGCTTCGCGGGCATCCGCACCAGCAAGGAGCGGGTGCGTCGCCTGATGCGGGAGGCGGGGCTTCAGGCCCCCCACCGGGTGGGCAAACCCCGAGGTCCCAAGGCCCACAACGGGACCATCCGCACCGAGCGGCCCGACCGAATGTGGGGCACGGACATGACGACGACGGTGACCACCGAGGAGGGGATGGCCTCGGTGTTCGTGGCGGTGGATCACTGCTCGGTGGACTGCGTGGGGATCCATGCGGCCAAGAGCGGCAACCGCTTCGAGGCCCTGGAGCCGATCCGGCAGGGGGTCGCCGAGCGCTTCGCCGGCTTGGAGGCGGACGTCGCCGAGGGGCTTAAAGTTCGTCACGACCACGGCCCCGCCTATCTGTCCGATGACTTTCAGCGGGAGATCGCCTACCTGGGCATGACCAGTTCGCCCAGCTTCGTGCGGGCGCCCGAGGGAAATGGCTACTGTGAGTGGTTCATCCGCATCTTGAAGGAGAATCTCCTGTGGGTGCGCTCTTTCGCCACCGTAGAGGAACTGCGGTGGGCGCTGCTTGAGTTCAAGAACCTGTACAACCATCATTGGATTCTCGAGGGCTACGGCTACCGAACGCCGGCCCAGGCAAGGCAGGAAAAACTCGCTCAAGTTGCGGAGGCCGCATGAGGTCGAATACCCTCACCCGAGTGTCCAATAACCCAGGGGCGGTCCAGTTGAAGCAAAACAGTGGGTGATAGCAGGTGCAGCCGAAGTGGCCGTTGTAGGAAGAGCCTTCCTGCTCACCGTGGGTCGGGCTGACCGAACTGTCCATGTCCAGGATCAGCTTGCGAATCGGCTTGCGTTTGCGGACACGATCCACCAACACACCGGGCAGACCGCTCAGCGCCTTGAGGGGTTAAGGGGCCGGGTGAGGGTCTGCGTCTCGAATCGGCTCATCTGGCTGGTGGAGGCAGCGGTGTGATACTTCGCTCGCCCCCCAACCACCTGACGCATGGCGGGATCGACACAGAGCCGCTCGGCATCATTGGTGTCTTTATATCCTGCCAGGCGGCTGTAGACCGACTGGCGCACCAAAGCGGTGAGGCTGTGCCGGGTGTTCCCGCCCGTCCGTGAATCGGACAGAAACCCCTCGGCCGCCTTCGTCAGCCCCAACACCTCATCCAGTTCACGATAGGCAAGCAAACCGGCGTCACTCGTAACCTTTGCTCCGTGAAACTCCAGCCTGAGCCGACCGTCGAATTGGAGCCTCAACGGCCTCTTTTTCGCTTCACCCATCGGGTCCCCTCGCAAGATGATGGCAGGGAGAGGCCAACACCTTGATTTTACACGAGAAAACGGCCTTCGGGGCGTTAAAAATTATCATCCATATGGGAAATGCGGGTTTATACGTGTTCTCGCGAGGCATTGGTTGGGCCTCAAGAACCTAGTTCAGGAAATAAAGGGGGTTAGGTCTTGAATGATCAGGTTACGACGCAAATCGCCCATCTGCACCCCTTTCCCTTCCTTCACGGACATTATCTCAAAGGAAGAGTAATCGCAAAACCCCTTGAGGAAGATGTCGTTTCACTTGCGAAATCGGCGCTTGACAAAATTTCCCTCCATTCGATACCGTGCCTGGAGACCTCTGGGGCCGGTTCAAGGCCGTTCGGCCAACCCATCAGCCGGCGACAAGAACCGATTCGGGCGTTTTCCGTCACCGGAGAACGCTCCACCCCTTTCCGCCGCGCCGCGGCGTTCGAGTGATTCATGACTCCCACCCCCGCGATCCTCGCCGCCCTTATCGCGGCCCTGTTCTACGCCCTGAGCGATATCTGCCTCAGAAACGCGTTGCGGTTCGCCACGCCGATCTCGGCGTGCATCGCCACGGCGGCGGTGGAGTGGGTGGGCTTTACGGCCCTGGCGCTGGCGGGGGGCCTGTTTTCCGCCCTCACGCTCACCGGCTTTCTCTGGTTCGCCCTGGCGGGTTTTTTGAACCCCGTTCTTTTTTTGACCTTCTATCTGCTCGGCATCCAGCGGATCGGCGTCGCCCGCTCGGCGCCCATCAAGGGGTCGGGCCCGATCTTCGCGACCGCCTTCGCCGTGGTTGTCATGGGCGAGCGGTTGACGCCGGTTCACTACCTGGGAATCGGCTTGGCCATGACAGGGATCATCACGATCTCTGCCGAGAAACCCGAAAAGCGCCCGGCCGCTCCGGGGAAACTTTCCGCTTGGGGAGGGGGGATCGGCGCCGTCTTCCCGCTCCTTGCCGGGGTGTCCGGCGGGATTGCATCGAACATTTTCAAGATCAGCATGACGCATGTGCCCTCTCCCCTCCTCGGGGCCTGGGTGGGGGTCACGGAGGGCCTGCTCTTCTACCCGCTCCTGGCCTTCCTTTTTCCCCGGGAGAACCGGTTCCGCTTCGACGCGCGCCGCGCATGGCCTTGGATCGCGCCGGCGGGGCTGACGGCCATGGTGGCTTTGTACAGCGTTTTCTATGCGGTCAGCCTCGGGCAGGTCCCGATCGTATTTACACTGGTCCAGACCTCGCCCCTGTTTGTCATCCTGTTCTCCGTTCTCATGCTCCGGCGGTTGGAGCGGGTGTCGCGCAGGGTGATCTTCGGCGGCCTTCTCACCGTGGGCGGCGGCGCTTGGGTGATCTTGGCTTGAGGCGGTGGGCAATGGGTCGCGAACACCGTATATTGGGGTTCCCGCCTCTATCCCGGCGCCGCGTTCGAGGCGGACGGCATCGGCCCCGGGATTTCCGCCATTCTCCACGCTGAGGATGACCGGCCGTTGAACCGAGACCCCGTCGGGGCCAAGACCCGGATTTTCGCGAGCACGTCTTTTCTCACCCTCGGGGTGGTCGTCAACGCCCTGATCGGGATCTTTATCGCCCGCGCCCTTGCCCGGCACCTGGGCGTCGCCGGGTACGGACAGTACGCCCTGGCGTTCGTCTTCCTGAGCTTCACCGGCGTTCTCGTCAACTTCGGGTTCGACACCATCCTCATCCGGGATCTCGCCAAGGACGAAAAACACGCCAACGCCCTGCTCACCGCCGGGATCGTCCTCAAGCTGCTCTTCGCCGCAGGGGCCGTCGGGGTCGGGACGCTCTACATCCTGTCCCGGGGATTTCCGCCCGCCTACACCGGGGCCGTGATCGCCCTGCTCCTCACCCATTTCGTCGCCGCGTTCGACACCTTCGAGATCGCCCACAAGGCCCGCCTGCGCGGGGGCAGCGTGGCCATCGCCTCGGTCTGCTCTCAGCTCCTGACCCTGGGGATCGTCCTGACCGGACAGGCCGCGGGCTGGCCGCTGGAATGGCTCATCGTCGCCCACCTGTTCGTGCGCGTCCCGCGCGCCGCGCTGCTTTACCTGCGCTGGAGAGCGTTTGCGCCGTTCGTGTGGACCTGGGACCGGGAACGGACCCGGTTCATCCTGCGCGAGTCGGCCGTGGTCGGCCTCACCGGGATTTTGTGGATCGTCTACTTCAAGGTCGACCAGCTCATGCTGGACCGGCTCCAGGGATCGGAGGCGGTCGGCCAGTACGCGGCGGCGCACCGCTTCATCGATATGGCGCTCCTGGGCTCGGGCCTGATGATGAGCTCGCTGGCCCCCCTGCTGGCCGAGCGATGGACCCAGCCCGGGGGGGAGGGGGGGGGAGGGGGGGGGGAAGGGGAGGGGCCGCCTTCGGCTACGTCTACCGCCAAACGATCAGTTACATGGCGCTCCTGGGCGCGCTGGCGGGCGGGGCGATGGTGGTCCTGGCGCCCGACCTCATTTACCACCTCATCAGTCCCCGGTTCACCGAGGCGGTCGGGATCCTGAGAATCCTGGCCGTCGCCGCGTTCCTCATTTACCTCAACAATGCCTTCGCCCACGCGATGGTGGCCGTCGGGATCCAGGGGCCGGGGTTTTTGACCAGCCGCATCGTCGCCGCCGGGCTCAAGGTCGTCCTCAACCTGCTTTGGATTCCCCGCTGGGGCGGGCAGGGCGCGGCGTGGGCGACGGTGGCGAGCGAGGGGGTGATCCTGTTGCTCGCCCCCTGGTTCGTGCGCCGCCGGGCGGGGGTTTGGCCGCCGCTTTGGGCGCCCGTGCTGGGCGGGACGGCTCGCCGGGTGCGGCGTCCTGGCCGGGGCCTTGTTGATCTTCCTGGCCTTCCACCGCCGCCAGGTCGTGGACCTCCTCGTCGGCCTACGCGTCCTCAAGCCAAAGCCCGAAACGAAGGAACCGGACAACCCCCAAACGGAGGATTGATCGATCTTAAAGGGGGCCGTCCTGAGGGGGCGCCGCGGGACCGAATCTTCGGGCGGCGGCATCTTGGCGGATCGTTTGACAACCCAAGGGGGGGAAGGTCAGAATCGGGGCTTGACGTTCCATCCGACTCTCTTCGCAATCACACTGTGAACCCCTTCGGGAGGCGTAAAATGGCGGGCGACCTCTTTCTCAAAAACGGCGTCATCATCACGTTGGCCCGGGAAGACGAGGTGATCGAAGGGGGCGCGATCCTTGTCCGGGAGGGCGTCATCGAGGCCGTCGGGCCGAACCTGGAAATGCCGGCGGACTTCACCGGGCCCGTCCGGGACCTCGGGGGGCGGCTTGTCCTTCCGGGCACGGTCAATTGCCACTGCCACTTCGAAGAGATGGCTGTGCGAAGCCTGAGCCACTCCCTGCCCCTCGAGCCATGGCTCCCCTTCAAGGTCTCCGCCGTCAAGTACTTGAATTTGTCCAAGGAGGAGTTCACGGCCTTCGTGACGCTCGCCTGTGTCGAGATGCTGGAGAACGGCGTCACAGCTGGTCTTCACCACATGTCGGCCGGGCCGGCCGCCGTTGACGAGCGGCTGGACGCCGTGATCGACGCCTACCGGGCGACCGGATTGCGGGCGGTGCTTTGCCCCTTGCTTGCCGACAAGACGAGACGCGAGGAGATGCCCATCGATTTGGCCGGTTTGCCGGGTCCCCTCCGCGAGCTGCTCGAAGCGGACACGGCCCCCTCCGCGGAGCTCCTCTTGGAGCGCGCCGAGGCCGCCCTCGATAAGGCCGAGTCCGCCGGGTCCTCCCGGATCACAGGGGCGGTAGGGCCGTCCGCGCCCCAGCGGTCCACGGACCGGTTTCTTCTCGGGTGCATGGAGCTTGCGGAAAAACGGGATGTCCCCCTTCACACCCATCTGTTGGAGACGAAGACACAGGCCCATCACGCGCAAGGCGTGTATGGGAAAACCATCCCCGAGCATCTTCACGGCCTGGGCTATCTCACTCCCCGGACGTCCTTCGCCCACGCCGTCTGGGTCACCGATTCGGACGTTCAGCTCCTGGCGGAGAACGGGTGCCGGGTGGCGCACAATCCCGGCTCGAACCTCAAGCTGGGGAGCGGGATCGCCCCCGTGCGGAAGTTCCTGGACGCCGGGGTCCCGGTCGGCCTCGGCATCGACGGGGCGAACAGCAGCGACAAGGGGAGCGTCTTCTATCAGGCCCGCCTCGCGGCGCTGATCCATTGCGTCCGGGACGGGGACGCAGCGCGCGGGGTCTCGCCCTTCGAGGCCCTCCGCATGGCCGCCCGGGGCGGGGCGGCGGTGATGTTGATGGAGGATAAGCTGGGGACCCTCGAGACCGGGAAGCAGGCGGACCTCGTTGTCCTGGACCGGACGCTCAACTTCGAGCCCTGGCTCGACCCGGTGAGCGCCCTGGCCTTCGCCGAGGACGGAGAGTCGGTCGAGAGCGTCTTCATCGAGGGGGAAGAGGTCGTCCGGGACGGGCGCGCCCTCGTGGCGGATCGGGAGGAGATGCTCCGAATCGTCGAAGGGGCGGCCAGGCGGCTCCGGGAGAATCTTCCCGAGGCCGTGGCCGAGGCGGAGTCGCTGCGCCCGCACCTCCACGCGGTCTCGCGGAAATATTCGGCCATTCCATTCGATCAAGCGTGATGGGATTTGAAGGTTCGGGCGGCGCGGGACGGGACCGCCTCCGGTCTTGCGCTCGAACGGCCATCCATTTAATGTTTCCCAATCGCGCCCGGACCTCCCGGTTGGGAAAAGTGAAATATTGAAAACCGCGCGGAACGGGTTGCCCGGGGCCGGGCCGGAGTTCGGGAAAGACGCGAACCTGTCATGGAATGGCGTTTGATCGATCGGGTCGTTATCGAGGACCGGGGTCCCGGAAGCGATTGGCCTCCGCGCGGCCCGTCCCTACAGGAAGGAAGGGGAGGGGGATGTGATTCCTGACAAGCTGGTGGAGTTTCTGACCGGGTCTGGTGGTGTTGCTTGTCGGAACGGCGAGCGAGGCGTTGCGGCCATCCGGCGCGTATGCTTTTGGTTTGACCGCCGACGCGGAAAAAGACGTCATCACGTTCTTCCTGCCCGACGTGGAGGGCGAGGACGTCCTGCGGGATCTGAGGGAGAACGGCCGGGTCGCCGTCACGGCGTCCCAAGGCGGCAGCCACGAGACCTACCAGGTCAAGGGGAGGCTTATCGAAGCGCGGCCGGTGGACGATGGGGAAAAGGCCTTTCAAGACGCCTACAGGGAGAAGGCGATCGCACACTACACCCCATTGGGCGTGCCGGAAGGATATTTCGGGAGCATGGTGTACGACCCTTCCACGGCGGTGTCGTTTCGTTTGGAGGAAGTCTTCGATCAGACGCCGGGCCCGGCCGCGGGCGATAAAATCGAATTCATTCCCAATCCATAGCCATCAGCCGCCCCGACCCGGTTGAACCCCATCCGGAGGTCCGATCACCATGCTTCCCGACGAGATCAAGCCCGCCTTGCAGGGGGTCATTCCATCCGCCATCATTACGGCCTCGTCCCAGGGGGTCCCGAACGCGACATTCCTCTCTCAGGTCTATTACGTCGATGAATCGCACGTGGCCCTCACCCACCAGTTCTTCAACAAGACCCACCGGAACATCCGAGAGAACCCTTACGCGATGGTCCTTTGGAGTTGACCCGGTTTGGTGGACACCTGATGATTTGGGGGTAAAGGAGGTGTTCACGATGCCACAGACTCACCCACGCTATCCAATGGAGTTCCGCTGCCAGATGGTAGAGTTGGTCCGGGCGGGACGCACGCCCGAGGCGCTGGCGCACGAGTTCGAGCCCTCGGCGCAGACGATCCGCACCTGGGCCCATCAAGCCGACGTTGACGAGGGGCGTCGCAAAGACGGGCTCACGAGCGATGAGCGGGAGGAGTTGCGCCGACTTCGCCGCGAGAACCGACAGCTCCGCCAGGAGCGGGAGATCTTAGCAAAAGCCGCGGCCTGGTTTGCTCGGGAGACCGATTCGATCCCGTCCGGATCTACGGGTTCGTGAGGGCGAACCAGGCCATGTATCGGACCGCCACCATGTGCCGGGTGCTGGGCGTCTCCTCCAGCGGCTACTACGCGTGGCGCAGGCGCGCGCCGTGTGCCCGCTCGTGTGCCGATCGGGCGCTCACCAAACGCATTCAGGCGATCCACGAGCGTTCTCGGGGGACTTACGGCGTGCCGCGCGTCCATGCCGAGTTGGAGGCTGAGGGAGTGCGTGTGGGCCGCAAGCGCGTCGCCAGGCTGATGCGTGGGGCGGGACTTGCGGGCGTCAGTCGGCGCAAGGGAGCGCGCACGACGCAGCGCCGGCAGGAGGCGCGGCCGGCCCCTGATCTGGTGGACCGCAACTTCACGGCCGAGGCCCCCGACCGGCTGTGGGTGGCCGACATCACCTACGTTCCGACATGGGCGGGGTTTTTGTATCTGGCCGTGGCGCTCGATGCGTTCAGCCGGCGCATCGTGGGGTGGTCGATGGCCACACACCTGCGGGCCGAGTTGGTGCTCGACGCGCTCGACATGGCGCTGTATAAGCGCCGTCCCCGGGCCGTCATCCACCACTCCGACCAGGGCACGCAGTACACCTCGGTCGCCTTTGGGCAGCGCTGCCGGCAGGCGGGCGGGCGTCCCTCCATGGGTTCGGTCGGGGACTGCTACGACAACGCGCTGTGTGAGAGCTTTTTCGCCACGCTGGAGTGCGAGCTCCTCGCTCGCCACAGTTTCCGCACCCGGGCCGAGGCGCGCATGGAGGTGTTCGGGTTCATCGAGGGCTTCTACAACCCGCATCGTCGGCACTCCTCCATCGACAACCTGTCACCCGTTAACTACGAAAGGAGACAACAACGCACACCCTGAAAACCCAAGTGCTTAACTCTCCACGAAACCGGGGTAAGTCCACTTTGTCACAAATCCCGGAACGCTTCAGACTTGGCGCGTGGACCTGGAATTCGATCATTCCGAAACCGAAGGACCCATGTTCGACGAGCTGGACATGCAGATCGAGGCCATCGCCTCGATGACCGGGATGAGCGGCGTCTTCAAGCTCCAGGCCGCGGATGTTTACCGGGTCTCTTCCGTGCGCAAGATGAGCCTCCGGACTTCGACCGAATAGGGGCCCCCTCCCGCCGGACATCGGCAAAGCGGCGGGTTGGTTGAAGTGGGGCGTTGGATGGATCATGCGTTTCGGCTTGCGTGCGGGACCGGACGGAAGGACATGATGGCGGCCCAAGAAGAGAACGGCGAATCGGCCCCGGAGCGGGATGCACGGCGCCAGAAGGTGATCGACGGCCTGAACGCCGAAATCGATCGCAAGACCAAAGAAGTCAACATCATCCGGCAAATCTCCTCGGAAATTAATTCCACCCTCGACCTCGGCAAGCTCCTGGACATCATCCTGGACTCCATGGGCGCGGTGCTCGGGTTCAAGCACTGCATGATCCTCCTGGCCGATCCCGCCGGGGAGCTGCTGACGCTCGCCGCGAGCCGGGGGTACGAGAGCGCGGGAATCGGGGCGGAGGTCAAGGTCGGCCAGGGCGTCATCGGCGTCGTCGCCAAAAGGCGCCGCATGATGCGCATGGGGAACATCCAGACCCAGCTTTCGTACCTGTCCGCCGTTCGCGCGCGCATGGAGGCGGCTGGCCAGGCGGACAAGCTCCAGGAGGCCGCGTCGCTGCCGGGCCTGCCCGACGCGCAAAGCCAGATTGCCATCCCGCTCGTGGTCAAAGACGGTCTCGTGGGCGTGTACGCCGTGGAGCGCGTCCAGGCCAACGCGTTCGACGAGCTGGACGAGATTCTCCTCACCATCGTCAGCCAACCAGGTCGCCGGCGCGATCGACAACGCCCGGCTGCATCATTCGGAGGTCGAGCGCGCCCAGGAGCTCGAAAAGGCGAAGAACGAGCTGCGGTTCCAGCAGCAGGAGAAAATGGCCGCCCTGGGAAAGGTCTCGGCCGGGATCGCCCACGATTTGAACAACCCGGCGGCGGCTTCGCTCCGGGCCACGCAGGAGTTGAAGGAGGTGCTGCGCTCGGTCGCGGAACACTCCATGGCCCTCGCCCGCAAGTCGCTGACGCCGGACCAGCTCGAGCGGATCTTTTGGGTCAAGCGGGAGGCCGCGCCGAATCCGGAAACCGCCGCCCCTGTGGACCCCTTGCGGCAGAGCGAGATGGAAGACCGGATTTCCGATTGGCTGGAAGACCACGATATCGAGGAGGGCTGGAGGATGGCGCCGATCTTCTCGCAGGTGGGACTATCGGTCGAGCCGCTGGAATCCTTGGCCGCGGCGCTGCCCGAGGAGGCCTACGTGGCCGCGTTCTCCTGGTTGGAGCGCTCCCTGGCGGCCGACGCCCTGGTCCGCGAGACGAACCGGGCGACCCGGCGCATCTCGGACCTCGTGGCCGCGGTCAAGTCCTATTCATTCATGGACCGGGCCCCCCGGCAGGACGTGGACGTCCATCAGGGCCTGGAAGACACCCTGACCATCCTCGACCACAAGTTGAGGAAGCATGAGATCGTCGTCCATCGGGAGTTCGACCCGGACCTTCCGCCCATCGACGCCTACGGCGCGGAGCTCAACCAGGTGTGGACGAACCTCATCGACAACGCCATCGACGCCGCGGGAACAAAAGGAATCATCCGCCTCCGAACGGCGCAAGAGGCGGGGGGGGGGACCGTCACCGTGGAAGTCACCGACAACGGTCCGGGGATTCCCGAAGAGATTCAGTCAAAGATATTCGAGCCGTTTTTTACGACGAAAGACGTGGGCGAGGGGACCGGCCTCGGGCTGCAGATCGTAGAGCGCATCGTGTGCGAGAATCACAAGGGCGAGGTCACGCTGGACTCGAAACCCGGCGAGACGCGGTTCCGGGTCCGTCTGCCCATCTCCGGCGGTTGAGCTGGATTTCTCACCAACTTAAACGCCCGAACGGTGTAGGTCGATTGAACCAGTTGGCTTTGAATCATTGACCCAACGGACGGGTGCTGACCAAGTTCCAGCATTCTGTTCCCTCTGGGAGTGTGACGGGCCGGGACGGGGACCGGCCCCTACGACGGAAAGCGTTGTGTGCCCGGAGGGGCGGGTCGTCGGTCTCCCGATATGAGCCGGTTCATGAGCAACCCAACCCACTCCGTGCAGCCACGGACAAACGTTCTGCCAGACAAGCATCGCCCTTAAATGTAGGGGCCGGTCCCCGTACCGGCCCCTACAGACCCCCGCGCGGAACAGAACGTCCGGGCTTGCTCAACACACGCTGGTGGACCGCCCCTGGGTTATTGGACACTCGGGTGAGGGTATTCGACCTCATGCGGCCTCCGCAACTTGAGCGAGTTTTTCCTGCCTTGCCTGGGCCGGCGTTCGGTAGCCGTAGCCCTTGAGAATCCAATGATGGTTGTACAGGTTCTTGAACTCAAGCAGCGCCCACCGCAGTTCCTCTACGGTGGCGAAAGAGCGCACCCACAGGAGATTCTCCTTCAAGATGCGGATAAACCACTCACAGTAGCCATTTCCCTCGGGCGCCCGCACGAAGGTGGGCGAACTGGTCATGCCCAGGTAGGCGATCTCCCGCTGAAAGTCATCGGACAGATAGGCGGGGCCGTGGTCGTGACGAACTTTAAGCCCCTCGGCGACGTCCGCCTCCAAGCCGGCGAAGCGCTCGGCGACCCCCTGCCGGATCGGCTCCAGGGCCTCGAAGCGGTTGCCGCTCTTGGCCGCATGGATCCCCACGCAGTCCACCGAGCAGTGATCCACCGCCACGAACACCGAGGCCATCCCCTCCTCGGTGGTCACCGTCGTCGTCATGTGCGTGCCCCACATTCGGTCGGGCCGCTCGGTGCGGATGGTCCCGTTGTGGGCCTTGGGACCTCGGGGTTTGCCCACCCGGTGGGGGGCCTGAAGCCCCGCCTCCCGCATCAGGCGACGCACCCGCTCCTTGCTGGTGCGGATGCCCGCGAAGCGCAGCCTCGCCCACACCTTGCGGTAGCCCTCGCCATGGAAGGGAGAGTCCTCCAGGACCTGCCGGATGTGGCCGAGGAGTTCCGCATCGGTGCACGGGCTCACAGGGCCGCGCTTATTGGGCGTGGGGCGTTCATGAACGGGGACCGCCTCTCGCCGCCGTTGCGCGTAGACCGTGGAGCGCGCCAAGCCCCAAAGGGCGCACACCCGCTTCAGGCCGTAGGCTCTGCCCGTGGAGGTGAAGCGGGCCTGACTCATCGCCTCCACCTCCTGCCGGCTAAAGGGCGGCCGGCCTCCAGGCGGTCGATCTTCTCCCGCAGGACCTCGCCCTCCATCGTGAGTTCGCCCACCTTGGCCTTGAGCCGGGCGTTCTCCTCGTCCCGCTCATCCGCCGGGCGGGCTTTGAGCGCCGCCTCGCCCGCGCGAAGGAACGCCTCGCGCCAGGCGGAAAGCCGAGCCGCTGTCGTGCCCAACTCGCGGCAGAGCGTCTCCAGGCTCTCGCCCCGCAAAAGACGCAGGACCGCCTCCCGCTTGCGCTGGCAGGAGAACCGACCCCGCTCACTGCGATGCCCTGTGGCCTTGGCTCCGTTCGCCCTGCGGGCGCCCTCCGCCAAAGCCCCCTCTTGCTTTTGTTCGTTCATCGCGACACCCCTTTCTCCATGAATCATGGATCAATCGAGTGTCCAACAAAACCCTAGAGCGGGGGACTGGACCGCCCCTGGGTTATTGGACACTCGGGTGAGGGTATTCGACCTCATGCGGCCTCCGCAACTTGAGCGAGTTTTTCCTGCCTTGCCTGGGCCGGCGTTCGGTAGCCGTAGCCCTCGAGAATCCAATGATGGTTGTACAGGTTTTTGAACTCAAGCAGCGCCCACCGCAGTTCCTCTACGGTGGCGAAAGAGCGCACCCACAGGAGATTCTCCTTCAAGATGCGGATAAACCACTCACAGTAGCCATTTCCCTCGGGCGCCCGCACGAAGCTGGGCGAACTGGTCATGCCCAGGTAGGCGATCTCCCGCTGAAAGTCATCGGACAGATAGGCGGGGCCGTGGTCGTGACGAACTTTAAGCCCCTCGGCGACGTCCGCCTCCAAGCCGGCGAAGCGCTCGGCGACCCCCTTCCGGATCGGCTCCAGGGCCTCGAAGCGGTTGCCGCTCTTGGCCGCATGGATCCCCACGCAGTCCACCGAGCAGTGATCCACCGCCACGAACACCGAGGCCACCCCCTCCTCGGTGGTCACCGTCGTCGTCATGTCCGTGCCCCACATTCGGTCGGGCCGCTCGGTGCGGATGGTCCCGTTGTGGGCCTTGGGACCTCGGGGTTTGCCCACCCGGTGGGGGGCCTGAAGCCCCGCCTCCCGCATCAGGCGACGCACCCGCTCCTTGCTGGTGCGGATGCCCGCGAAGCGCAGCCTCGCCCACACCTTGCGGTAGCCCTCGCCATGGAAGGGAGAGTCCTCCAGGACCTGCCGGATGTGGCCGAGGAGTTCCGCATCGGTGCACGGGCCCACAGGGCCGCGCTTATTGGGCGTGGGGCGTTCATGAACGGGGACCGCCTCTCGCCGCCGTTGCGCGTAGACCGTGGAGCGCGCCAAGCCCCAAAGGGCGCACACCCGCTTCAGGCCGTAGGCTCTGCCCGTGGAGGTGAAGCGGGCCTGACTCATCGCCTCCACCTCCTGCCGGCTAAAGGGCGGCCGGCCTCCAGGCGGTCGATCTTCTCCCGCAGGACCTCGCCCTCCATCGTGAGTTCGCCCACCTTGGCCTTGAGCCGGGCGTTCTCCTCGGCCCGCTCATCCGCCGGGCGGGCTTTGAGCGCCGCCTCGCCCCCGCGAAGGAACGCCTCGCGCCAGGCGGAAAGCCGAGCCGCTGTCGTGCCCAACTCGCGGCAGAGCGTCTCCAGGCTCTCGCCCCGCAAAAGACGCAGGACCGCCTCCCGCTTGCGCCTGGCAGGAGAACCGACCCCGCTCACTGCGATGCCCTGGGGCCTTGGCTCCGTTCGCCCTGCGGGCGCCCTCCGCCAAAGCCCCCTCTTGCTTTTGTTCGTTCATCGCGACACCCCTTTCTCCATGAATCATGGATCAATCGAGTGTCCAACAAAACCCTAGAGCGGGGGAATGAAGTCCTACCTGATCATGATGGCGGTGAGGCAGCTTGAAATGCGCCGAGTCTTGAAGGAGACAGGATCAATCTACCTCCATTGCGATCCAACGGCCAGCCATTACCTGAAGTTGCTTATGGATGCGGTGTTCGGACGCAGAAATTTCCGCAATGAAACTATCTGGAAGCGCACTGGGGCGCATGGAAGATCGAAGCGATGGGGGCCTATCCATGACACCATTTTGTTCTATACAAAGTCAGGTAAATACACCTGGAATCGAGTCTATGAGGACTACGATCCGACATATGTTGAAAATTTCTACCGATTCTCAGATGAAAGAGGGAGGTTCCGTTTAGTAACTCTCGATGGTCCGGGGGTCAGACATGGTTCATCAGGAATGCCGTGGCGTGACGTGAACCCATCCAACAAGGGTCGGCATTGGGAAATACCTCCAGATCGTGCATTGCCAAAGGATTTTCCATTCCCGGAAGGATATGCAGAAATGTCATGTCAAGAAAGACTGGATGTTTTGGATGCAACAGGTCATGTCTATTGGCCCCCAAAAGGGAAAGTCCCTCAGCATAAGAGGTATCTTTCTGTATCAGAAGGAAACCCCATTCAGGACATCATCAGCGATATCCGGCCCATTGGATCACAAGCGACGGAGCGATTAGGATATCCTACCCAAAAGCCCCTATCCCTCCTAAGCCGGATCATCAAGGCGAGTAGCAATGAGGACGACATGGTGCTGGACCCATTCGCAGGATGCGCCACGGCTTGTGTCGCGTCCGAGAGGCTTCACCGTCACTGGGTGGGGATCGATATAGCGGAGAAGGCGTCAGACTTGGTTCAGGTCCGCATCCGCAAGGAGATTGACCTGTTCCATAACTTCGAGCCTATCCGCCGAACAGACATACCAACGCGGACGGACCTTGAACGGCTCCCGAATTACCGGACGCACCGGCATCAGCTATTTGGGCTTCAGGAAGGGAAGTGCGGCGGTTGCCGGACGTTTTTCCAGTTCAGGAATTTGACGGTTGACCATATTGTGCCACGGAGCAAGGGAGGTCATGATGGACTCGAAAACCTTCAACTTCTGTGCGGAGCTTGCAACAGCACAAAGGGCGATAGAGACCAATCCTATCTGATTTCAAAACTCAAGACCGATGGGATTCTATCGTAGCCCTTCCTCAAGCCGTGAGTCTCTTGTACTCTAGGGGTTCCGTGTTCATGATTCGCTTAAGAGTGTCCATGAAGATGTGGGGGTTGTCTCGGTTGTTGTGTCGCCATTCGAGTTCTTCAAGGTAACGGTCCATATGCTTGACGCTCATCTTGTGGAAGGTTCCGATAATGGACCGCTTGAACAGGGACCACACGCCCTCGATGCTGTTGGTGTGAACATCTCCAATCACCCATTCTTCCTCGGAATGGTTAACCGTTTCATGGCGTGTGTCATGATCCTCTACACCGATATAGGACTTCAACTCGTCCGTATAGATCGCCTCGGCCTCGTCCTTCACTGTGCGCTGGATGAAGTCATGAACCCAGATATCCCATATGGATCATAACTTTTGTCGGACCGGAGGACATTTTCTGGAGTAAAATCAATGCATGAGCCTCCCCGAGCCATCCTCTCGCGGGGTAATCCAATGGGTGAAGCGAAAAAGTGGGCGTTGAAGGTCCGTTTTGAGCGTCGGCTGAGGCTTGAGTTTCACGGAACCAGAATGACTTCGGATGCGGGATTGCTGGCCTGCCGAGAGGGATCAAGCACTGGTCGTTACGCGGCCTTCAGCTTAAGCTCCTCAAAATGGGCGGCCGGCTCGTGCGGTACGCCCGCCACATCACCTTCCAGTTGGCCGAGGTCGGTGTATCCAGGAAGACATTTGCCCTTATCTTGGAGAGAATCAAGCGATGATGCCCGGTGCCTGTCTAGCGACCCTAAGCGGAGTCCACACAAGGGCAAAATGACGAAGACTCCAAACCTGGTGGTCAAGCCCGTTTACACGCCGGCGCTGACATGGTTTTCCAATGGCGGATACCGCTCCGATCAGGGTTTCAGGCGCCCGAAATGGTGTTGACAGCCCCGGTAAAGAGGGCTCTAATTGAGTTAAAGAGCAACGGGTGGTCAATACAAGAGTTGTCTTGATTTAAACCGGGATTTCCCAGATGACCACTCTTAGCCATCCTGCGGTCCTCCTGTGTCATCAAAGTACCCCATTTTACTACAGATTCAGGGTCTCTTTGCAGAACCCTCTGCTCAATCGAGGGGCAACGGCCGTCCTAAAGCCGCAATCCCTTGAAAACCCAGCTCTACCGGCACACTCAGGGGAGTTCGGCGCAGACTGATCCCCCGTCTCCACCACGTCACTAAGCTTCCGGGCCATCTGCTCCGTCATCCGGTATCTGGTACGGGAGGCGGTAACCACAACCGTCGAATTCGTTCAAGGATTGCCCTGAACAGTTGACGCGGCACGGCCACCTCGGCCATCTGGAAGGTGGTGTACCGGGCGTGGGTGACCACCTTGGCCCCAATCTTAATCAGCTTCTCGCGTAACGTCGTCAGCGACCAGTGCTTCACCGCTCTGGGCAACGCCAGCCGCCGCAGGAAGTTTGCCAGGTTGTACGCCAAGGCAAATAGTTGCAAGCGGACCTGGTTCTCTTCAAAGCCGTGGCAGGACAGGCGCGTCCAGTTCAGGGCGTACTTGCCCTCCTTGATCCACTGCTCCGCCGTCCCACGCTGGTTGTAGAACCTCACGACGTTCTCTTCCCGCCAGTGCAGGTTGGTCACGATGAAGCTGACTCTTGGAAACAACTCGCCCTGGTGCCACTCGACCGCCACCACCACCCGGCGAGGCTTCTCCCAACTAGCCGCCTGATAGGAGACGCTGTGGTAGAAGATAATGGGCCTTTTGGGCGGTCGGCCAACCGGCCGGGTCAGAAGGCATTCGATGTCCCTGTACAAGATGGCGTTGGCCGGAAGCCGAATCGCATAGGAGTAGCCCTCCGCCTCAAGGTATCGGTACACCTCCGGCTTGGCAAATGCCGCGTCGCCTCGAAAAAACCGACAGACCTTCGCATCCCGGTAGCGAGCTACCACCGGCTCCAATACAGACCACCAGTCATCAGCGCTGTGGACCTTGCCGTTGCGCAACAGCGCCCGCTCCAGATCGCCAAACTGGTTGAAGCAAAACAGTGGGTGATAGCAGGTGCAGCCGAAGTGGCCGTTGTAGGAAGAGCCTTCCTGCTCACCGTGGGTCGGGCTGACCGAACTGTCCATGTCCAGGATCAGCTTGCGAATCGGCTTGCGTTTGCGGACACGATCCACCAACACACCGGGCAGACCGCTCAGCGCCTTGAGGTTAAGGGGCCGGGTGAGGGTCTGCGTCTCGAATCGGCTCATCTGGCTGGTGGAGGCAGCGGTGTGATACTTCGCTCGCCCCCCAACCACCTGACGCATGGCGGGATCGACACAGAGCCGCTCGGCATCATTGGTGTCTTTATATCCTGCCAGGCGGCTGTAGACCGACTGGCGCACCAAAGCGGTGAGGCTGTGCCGGGTGTTCCCGCCCGTCCGTGAATCGGACAGAAACCCCTCGGCCGCCTTCGTCAGCCCCAACACCTCATCCAGTTCACGATAGGCAAGCAAACCGGCGTCACTCGTAACCTTTGCTCCGTGAAACTCCAGCCTGAGCCGACCGTCGAATTGGAGCCTCAACGGCCTCTTTTTCGCTTCACCCATCGGGTCCCCTCGCAAGATGATGGCAGGGAGAGGCCAACACTTTGATTTTACACGAGAAAACGGCCTTCGGGGCGTTAAAAATTATCATCCATATGGGAAATGCGGGATGAAGGGTCTTGCGCCGAATGTTCGGAATGCGCTGGACGCGGAGCTTCCCGCCGCGCTGGATGGCTCCAGCGATCCACTGCTTGTTCCCCCTGTATCCATGCCCCTTGCCCTTCTTCTTGCCGCCGATCAGGGTTTCATCCACCTCGACAACGCCCACCAGCGTAGGACCTTCAAGGGGGTCATTTCCCATTGCCTCACGAATGCGGTGGCAAAGGTGCCAAGCCGTACGATATGTGGTTCCGAGAGTTTCCTTCAACTGGTTTGCCGATACCCCTTTCTTCGATACGCACATGAGGTAGATCCCCATGAACCACTTGCGGAAGGGAAGGCGGGAATCGTGCATGATGGTTCCACTCGTCACGGAAAACTGATATCCGCAACCGTGGCATTGGTATTGATTGCGCTTCGGAATTTCTCCGATGCTCATATCCCCGCACCGAGTACAGGCAACGCCATTGGGCCAGCGAATTTCCTCAATGGCATTGCGGCATTCGTCATCGTTTTTATACTTGTCCAGCATGGAAAGGAGGCTTTGCATGGGTCAAGATGCTCCTAAGAAAAAGGAACGGAAACTTCCCGAAGATGCGCTAAAGCATGACGACATGCACCTGATGACGTGCATTTTCGGGGAAGAAGTGATGGCCGAAGTAGACCGTATCGTCAAAGAAAGATCGGATGATTCAGGGGATGAGTAGCTCATACCCTATAATATACATCTTGTGGCACTATGTGTCAAGGGCATAATCACGCAAAAAACCCCTCTTTACCCGTAGGGGCGGGTCCCCGTCCCCGCCCGAACAACTGACCGTTGCGTGTATTCGCCACCATCAACGCGACAAAGCCTAAGCCAAACACGAGACCATCAGCTTTGTGAGAAACCCGGCCTAAATTCCGAGAATCCCGCGCGCGTTGCCGGAGAACATGGCCTCTTTCTCCTCGCCGCCGCGGGCCTGATCCTCGATGCAGGCGATCCCCTTGCGGATGAACGCCTCTCCGTGGCCGGGCCCGAAGGGGGCGTCGGAGCCGAAGAGGATTTTCCCGCTGCCGAACATCTCAAGAGCGCAGCCGACCGCCGCCGCCGGGACGGGACCGGCCGTGTCGTAGTAGAAGCGCCGCAGGTATTCCATCACGCCCGCCTTCGCCGAGCCCAGATGGGACGCGTTTCCGATCCGCTCGCACATGTAGTGCAGGTTCGCCCCCAGGTGGGAGACGATGAGGGGAAAATCCGGAAAGTCGTCGAATATCCCCGAGAGGATCATCCGGCTGACCGCGTGGGTGGTCTCATAGGGCCAGCCGAGCCACAGGTCGAGGCGGTAATCGGAGTAGGATTCAGGCCAGTCCGGGTACATCGGATGGATGAGGACGGGCAGCTTCATCCGGTTGACCGTTTCAAAGAACGGGCGGAGCTCGGGCGCGTTCAAGGGCTTGCCCGCGACGTTCGTCCCCAGGATGAGCCCCCGCATCCCCAGCGTCCCCACGGCGTGCTCCAGCTCCGCGATCCCGTCGTCCACGAAGGCGAGCGGCACGCAGGCGAACGCGACGAACTTCCCGGGGTGCTTCGCGGCGGCGTCGGCGAAGGCCTCGTTCACCATCCGGGCCAGGGCCCGGGCCTGGGGCCGGTCTTCCACGTATCGGGCCGCCGCCAGCGAGAGGACCTGCATATCGACGCCCTCCCGCTCCATGAGGGCGAGGTGGTCGTCGATCCGCCACGGCGTCAGGGTCTCCGCCACCTCGGGGAACTCCCCCCGTTCGACCATGCGGTGAATCTCGCGCAGGTAGTTTTCCGGAAACTCATGGGCGTGAATGTCGATCTTCAAAGCGTGGGTCTCCCTTGGACGACATGGATGGGGGTTGATGGAAGAGACCGCTTTCCCTCCCCCGGCCACGGTTGAATGTAAATTGGAGATAACGCTAGAATATCCTACGGGTAGGATATCCTCCGGACATGGAATCCGTCAACAATCACGCCCCGATTCGGTGGTTCCGCCGGAGTCAAAGAGAACGACAATGGAAACGCCCGCGAACGGGACCGAGATTCAGCCCTTCATCACGACGACGGGCCGAAAGACACAAACGCCTCACCACGTGCAAATCCGGGTGTACTACTGGGACGGCCGGCTCATCGGTGCCTCCCCGTTTCCGAAAACGAACCGGGACTGGGTGCATAACCTCATCGCGAATCCCAACGTGGGGATTCAGACCGGGACCCGCGCCGTGAGGGCGACCGCCAAGGTGCTTAAGAAGGACGCGGACCGGGAGGCGAAGGAGGCCGTCGCGAAGTTTCGGATCGGCTGGCGAAGCAGTACGTGCCCGGTCTTCGAGCCCGAGATCGACGCGTTCGTGGAATTCTTCCCCGAAGGGCCGCCGGAAGACCTCTTCGACGACGCGAGTGTTATCCCAAACAGATATCGGAAGAGAAGAGGCGGCTGCTGGAATCCCTGGCGGGATAATTACTAAGGCGGTCACTTTATAGTTGACATGTCATTCTAAGCGGGAGTCAACCGACTCGCGCGAAGAATCTCGCATTGTTGTTGTACCGATTGTCGGATCACGCTACGGGAAGGGCCGCGGCGAGACCCTTCGCTGCGATGCGTCTTCAGGCCTTCCTTGCCGGACGTTGTTCGCCCGTCGCTCAGGGTGACAAAGGTGTCAAGTATTTATCGCTCCCCGTAATAAACCGGCGCGGGCGAGCCGCCCGCCGATGGCGTCCCCTCTCTTCTCCGCCGGTCCGAAGATCCGAGGCTCGACAGGTGCAGCGGCGTCCATGGGCGACGGGCGGGCTTTCGACCCCCTACCACGACGAGGAGTGGGGCGTTCCGGTCCATGACGACCGGACGTTGTTCGAGTTTCTCATCCTCGAAGGCGCCCAGGCCGGCTTGAGCTGGGACACCATTCTGAAAAAGCGGGAAGGGTATCGCGCGGCCTTCGACGGTTTCGACGCCGAGATCGTCGCCGGGTACGGCAAGCGGAAGGTGAACCAGCTCCTCGCCGACCCCGGCATCGTCCGCAACCGCCTCAAGATCGATTCCACCATCCGGAACGCGGGGGCCTTCCTGGCCGTCCGGGAGGAGTTCGGGAGCTTCGACGCCTACATCTGGGGGTTCGTCGGGGGGCGGGCCAAGGTGAACACCCGGCGCTCAACCGATGAAGTTCCCGCCCGAACGCCCGAATTCGACGCCATGAGCAAAGACCTGAAACGGCGGGGGTTCAACTTCGTCGGCTCGACCATCTGTTACGCCTTCATGCAGGCCGTCGGGATGGTCAACGATCATACGGTGGATTGCTTTCGGTACGCCCAGATTAGCCCTTAACATCAATCCGTTGCGCTATTGAGGATGGCATGAATAATATCCTAACACATAGCGGGTCACGAAAATAAAGTATCCGGAGGATTCCCTGATACTTCTGGGGCGGGTACAGAGCCCCGCCCCTACACGCAATCCTGCAATGGACATGTAGGGGCCGGGCTCTGTACCGGCCCGTCACACTCCCGCAAAATTACCGCCAGCGCCGACTCAGCCACTCACGCCTCCGCTTCGGTCTGGTGAGACTCATCATCCTCGTGCGGCCTGTCCTCCAGGTCCGCCAAATTCCGCAGCTCTTCCGGCAACAGTTCCTTCGTGTAGCAGTGCGCCGATTCACCCTGCTCTCAGCTCAGGTTTATTGCGGACCGACGATCCGCCCTCTCCAAATGCGCCCCCTTCCGACGGGCATCCCGGAGGTCCGCCTCCTCCAGATTACACGAAGGCGCTCGTCCGTAAAGCCTACACAACAGGGCGCGCTTACACACCGCAGCATCATGGAAACACCCGTTTTCCACGGATCTCGGCGGATTGCCTGATATAATCTCAACGCGCCCAAAACCCCGAAATGTGGGGGGTGGCCGCCCGTTTTCTCCGGTGCGACTTCCTAAAAAGGGGTGCCACTGGCAGTTGGTCTGCCAGTGCGGCCTTAATGGTTTTACATATCGAGACCCGGATTGTCCCTGTCCGGTAGGCCGGGCATCCTGCCCGCCTTCTCCGGAATATGTGTAGTGTTCCCCCGCTCTAGGGTTTTGTTGGACACTCGATTGATCCATGATTCATGGAGAAAGGGGTGTCGCGATGAACGAACAAAAGCAAGAGGGGGCTTTGGCGGAGGGCGCCCGTAGGGCGAACGGAGCCAAGGCCCCAGGGCATCGCAGTGAGCGGGGTCGGTTCTCCTGCCAGCGCAAGCGGGAGGCGGTCCTGCGTCTTTTGCGGGGCGAGAGCCTGGAGACGCTCTGCCGCGAGTTGGGCACGACAGCGGCTCGGCTTTCCGCCTGGCGCGAGGCGTTCCTTCGCGCGGGCGAGGCGGCGCTCAAAGCCCGCCCGGCGGATGAGCGGGACGAGGAGAACGCCCGGCTCAAGGCCAAGGTGGGCGAACTCACGATGGAGGGCGAGGTCCTGCGGGAGAAGATCGACCGCCTGGAGGCCGGCCGCCCTTTAGCCGGCAGGAGGTGGAGGCGATGAGTCAGGCCCGCTTCACCTCCACGGGCAGAGCCTACGGCCTGAAGCGGGTGTGCGCCCTTTGGGGCTTGGCGCGCTCCACGGTCTACGCGCAACGGCGGCAAGAGGCGGTCCCCGTTCATGAACGCCCCACGCCCAATAAGCGCGGCCCTGTGGGCCCGTGCACCGATGCGGAACTCCTCGGCCACATCCGGCAGGTCCTGGAGGACTCTCCCTTCCATGGCGAGGGCTACCGCAAGGTGTGGGCGAGGCTGCGCTTCGCGGGCATCCGCACCAGCAAGGAGCGGGTGCGTCGCCTGATGCGGGAGGCGGGGCTTCAGGCCCCCCACCGGGTGGGCAAACCCCGAGGTCCCAAGGCCCACAACGGGACCATCCGCACCGAGCGGCCCGACCGAATGTGGGGCACGCACATGACGACGACGGTGACCACCGAGGAGGGGATGGCCTCGGTGTTCGTGGCGGTGGATCACTGCTCGGTGGACTGCGTGGGGATCCATGCGGCCAAGAGCGGCAACCGCTTCGAGGCCCTGGAGCCGATCCGGCAGGGGGTCGCCGAGCGCTTCGCCGGCTTGGAGGCGGACGTCGCCGAGGGGCTTAAAGTTCGTCATGACCACGGCCCCGCCTATCTGTCCGATGACTTTCAGCGGGAGATCGCCTACCTGGGCATGACCAGTTCGCCCAGCTTCGTGCGGGCGCCCGAGGGAAATGGCTACTGTGAGTGGTTCATCCGCATCTTGAAGGAGAATCTCCTGTGGGTGCGCTCTTTCGCCACCGTAGAGGAACTGCGGTGGGCGCTGCTTGAGTTCAAGAACCTGTATAACCATCATTGGATTCTCGAGGGCTACGGCTACCGAACGCCGGCCCAGGCAAGGCAGGAAAAACTCGCTCAAGTTGCGGAGGCCGCATGAGGTCGAATACCCTCACCCGAGTGTCCAATAACCCAGGGGCGGTCCACTGGAGCCGATCCGGCAGGGGGTCGCCGAGCGCTTCGCCGGCTTGGAGGCGGACGTCGCCGAGGGGCTTAAAGTTCGTCACGACCACGGCCCCGCCTATCTGTCCGATGACTTTCAGCGGGAGATCGCCTACCTGGGCATGACCAGTTCGCCCAGCTTCGTGCGGGCGCCCGAGGGAAATGGCTACTGTGAGTGGTTTATCCGCATCTTGAAGGAGAATCTCCTGTGGGTGCGCTCTTTCGCCACCGTAGAGGAACTGCGGTGGGCGCTGCTTGAGTTCAAGAACCTGTACAACCATCATTGGATTCTCAAGGGCTACGGCTACCGAACGCCGGCCCAGGCAAGGCAGGAAAAACTCGCTCAAGTTGCGGAGGCCGCATGAGGTCGAATACCCTCACCCGAGTGTCCAATAACCCAGGGGCGGTCCAGTGTCAATTTATTTTGGAGACACTACACTGAAAATATCCGTCAAGGAGCCCCCTTTGAAGATGCCCGGAATCCTGCCCGCCGATTGGGACGCGCGACAGAGGTGGATGTCTCTGCCCTTCGAGGAGACCGAGTACGAGGACCGGCTGAACCGGCTCCGGCGGCTCATGGACCGCCGGGACCTCTCGGCCCTCCTCCTCTTCGCCGCGCCCAGGCAGAGCGGCAACGTCCGCTGGATCGCCAACTTCGACAGCTACGTCGGCTACACCTTCCTCCTTCTCCCCCGCGAGGGCGAGCCTGTGTTGGGGACGGATTCGCTCTTCCGCATGGAGCCTATCCAGAGCGGCGCGTGGATGACCTGGGTGCGGGACTACCGGCCAGCCCGGCCCGTCGCCGCGGACCCGGATGAGCTCATGGGCCATCTCCGGGACGCCGTCTCGTCCCTGCCCGCCGGGGGCCGCGTCGGATTCGTGGGCGAAGACGCCTTCAACTTCGCGCTTTCATCGAGGGTCCGGGAGATCATCCCGCCGGACCGGATCGTTGAGGCGACGCGCGATTACCTGGCCGAGAAGGCCGTCAAGAGCCCGGCCGAGCTGGCGGTCATCCGCAAGGTCGTCGGGATGGGCGTCGAGGGCCTCAAGGCCGCCCGCGAGACCGCCCGCCCGGGCGTCACGGAGAACGAGGTGGCGGCGGAGGCGGTGGCGGCCATGTTCCGGGCGGGGTCGCAAAACCTGTACGGCCCGTTTCCGGTCTGTCTCGTCTCGGGCAGGCGGACCCTGCTCAAGAACGTCGCTCCGACGGACCGGAAGCTCGAAAAGGGCGACCTGCTCTTCCTGGACATCGAGCCGGAGTGGGAAGGCTACGGGACGGACCTGGCCCGGGTCATCAAGGTGGACGAGACGGCGCAAGGGGACGAGCTGAACTTCCTCGAATGCGCCCGCCTGGGACTCCTGGCGGCCATCGAGGCGACCGCGCCGGAAAAAACCCTCGGCGAGGCGGAGTCGGCGGCGCTGCGGGTCGCGGACGGAAAGGGATACGCTGGACGCTATTACTTAAAAGGTCACGGTCTCGGGACGACGAAGTTCCGCGACCTTCCCCGGCCGGTCGAGAAGGATTACGTCCTCCGGCCCGGCGAGACGGTGAATTACGAGAGCATTCTCCTGGATGAGCGCTTCGGCTGCGCCACGCTGGAAGACACGGTCCGGATCACGGAGACGGGCCGCGAAGTCCTGAGCCGCTGCGAGCACAGGTGGTGGTGAGGGCGAGGGAGAGGGATTGCGCTCTACAGGACGGACGAGCTTTCCCCGAGAGGGGACGGCCTCAGAACGGGCCTTCGAACGGCTTGACGGTGGCTCCGGACGAGCTTCGCGCCGCATGGGGGTCACGCCTCGTAGAACGAGCGCACGCCCTGGATGACGGCGTCTCGCTGGTCCCGGGTCAGCTCCGGATAAAGGGGCAGGCTGACGACCCGCCGGGAAAGGGAATGGGCGACCGGAAAATCCTCCGGCCGGTTGCCCAGGGCCCTCGCCGGCGCTTGCTGGTAGAGGGGAACGGGATAATGAACCTTGGCGTCCACGCCTCTGGATTGCAGATGCCGGAGCAGATCGTCCCGGCGATCCGCCCGGATCATGAAGGTCTGATAGACGTGCAGGCATCCGGGGGCCTCGTCGGGCACACCGACAAGGTCCCGCAACGCGTCGCGGTACTCCGCCGCGATCTCCCGCCGCTCCCGCGTCCAATCGTCCAGGTAGGTCAACTTGACGCCGCACACGGCGGCGTGGAGGGTGTCCATCCGGTCATTGGCGCTCCAGAACTCGCACTTCTGGTCCCGCATACCGTGATTGCGGGCCTTGAGGAGCCACTGGCTGAGGGCTTCGTCGTTTGTGGTGATCACCCCGGCGTCCCCATAGGCATGCAGGTTTTTGAGCGCATGGAAGCTGAAACAGCCCAGCCGCCCCAGGCCTCCCACGCGGCGGCCGTGATAGGTCGCGCCGACGGACTGGGCGGAATCCTCGATCACCGGAATCCCGTGACGCCCGGCCACTTCGAGGATCGGGTCCATGTCGGCCGATTGGCCGGTCAGGTGAACGGGCATGATGGCCTTCGTCCGGGACGTAACGGCCCCCTCCAGCCGCTCCGGATCCAGGTTCATCGTTTCCGCGTCCACGTCGACGAACTCCGGCCGCCCCCCCACCATGGCCACCGCGCCGGCCGAAGCGATAAAGGAGTTCGGGGCGGTGATGACCTCATCCCCCGGTCCGATATTCAGTGATCGCAGCGCCAGGATGAGCGCCGCCGTGCCGCTTCCCACGCCCACCGCGAAGCGCGTCCCGCAGTAAGCCGCAATCCGCTCTTCGAAATCACGCAACTCCGGCCCCAGGGCGTAGCCTCCGTGGTCGATCACGCGCTCGATGGAGGTCATCAGCTCCTGTTTGATCCGATGCGCCTGTTTCGGTAAGTCGACGTAGGGAACAGCCGGACGGTCATTCATGGACGGCCTGGAAGATTGACGGGTGCAAGGGTTTCCTCTTCTCTTGAAGCAGCCACAGCGCCGGGCCGCGTTATGAAATGGTTTTTTATCACAAAAGAGGACCCATGGCCCGGGCCGATTCGGGATCCCGGCAAGAGAGCGGCGATCGCCCGCACGGGGAATCCGGCGGGTCGGGCCACTCGCCCGCTGAGGATGGGACCGGCATGACCCCCGCTGTTTCGATACAATGCTGGCGAAGAGACATCTTCCCGGCCTCTGTGATTTCGGAGAAAGGTTTGAAACGACAAATGGCCGATCCCGCGAAGACCGCCAAGAAGCGTCGCGCGCGGGCCATCCTGAAGCGGCTGGCCGCGGCCTATCCGGACGCGCGCTGCGGGCTCGACTACGATGGGACGTTCCAGCTTCTGGTGGCTTCCATCCTCTCCGCCCAGTGCACCGACGAACAGGTGAACCGGACCACGCCGCGGTTGTTCAGGAAGTTTCCGGCCCCGGCCCGCTTCGCCCGGGCGGGGCAGCGGGAGGTCGAGCGGTGGGTCCACTCCTGCGGTTTTTACCGGAACAAGGCCCGGAACATCATCGCCTCATGCCGGATCCTGTGCAAGACGCACGGCGGGAAGACGCCCGACGATTTCGATGCCCTGGTCGCACTGCCCGGGGTGGGCCGGAAGATAGCGAACATCCTCCTCAACGACGGCTTCGGCGTCCCGGCCATCGCCGTGGACACTCACGTGTTCCGGCTCTCTCACCGGTTTCATCTCGCGGACGCGCGCGATCCGGACCGGACGGAGTTTCAGCTTCGGGAGGTGGTCCCCAAGGACCTGGTCCCCGGCTTCAACCATCTCCTCACGTTCCACGGCCGAAGAGTCTGCACGGCCCGGAATCCCCGATGCGGCGAATGCCCCGTCCGGAAGCAGTGTCCCTGGGAAGGGAAAGCGAAGATCCTCGCCGCCCTGCCGAAAGGCAGAATCAGGATGAAAGATTTGGAGAAAGGATGAATCGAAAACCTTAGGGGTGGATGGGGGGGGAAACATATCCCCCCGGAGGAGATCTTCAGGGTATGGCGGAGGCCACGGGAGGCCCGGGGACGCCGGCCCGGGTCCGTTTGGCGATGCCGGGGAAGGTGTCCAGCACACGCGCCATCCCGATGCGGGCCAGCTTGTCGTTGGACTGCCAGAGTGCGCCGCCTTCAAGGAACCGCGGGAGCAGGAGGGGGTTTTCGCTCAGGAACTCCTGGGTCTCCTCGAACGTGGCACTCCACAGGATCTTGCCGTCGTAGACGCTGATCAGATAGACGTCGAACGACACCGATGAGGGATGGTCCGCCGTGAGCGGGGTTCCGTCCCGGTTCCGGTAGCGGGTGATCACGCCGGTCACGACGGCATCCAAGGCCTGTGATTCTTCGCCGGGCTTCACGGCGGACGATCGGATCTCCCCCATCATCGCTCCCGAATCCTCATCCGGAGATTTCGCGGGCGTCTCGCCGGAAAAGACCAGGCTTTCGGTCGTCGTGTAGGGCGCGACTTGTTTGAGATAGTTTGAAACCGCGCGGCCGAGCAGCCGGAGGTTTTCTTCGCGGTTGACGCTTCCCGCGCGGCGGCTCGGGTCCACGCGGAATTCGAGCTCGATCTCCTCGGTCAGATCCAGCCGGACGGGCGGCGTCACCGAGTACCGCTTCCGGGTCGCCATCTCGTGGTAAAAGAACGCGGCCACCTTGTGCCCGGCTTCCGGAGAATCGGTGTTGTTCCGAAAGGGCATGACCGCGATGTTGCGCAGGTTGTATTTCCGGATGTCCGGACGGACAGTGGCCGATACGTTGCTCGGCGTCATGCGTTGCAGCGCGACGTTCGAGCAACCGATCAACGCCAAACCGAGACCCAGAATTCCAAGCGTCCCGGCCGCCGAGGTCACGCGCCGCGTTTGAGTTTTGTCAGATTTCATTCACCGCTTCCCGGGAGATCCGAGTGTGAGGGCCTGTCGGCCGCGAGTCGACTAACAATCTAAGGTTTTCCGCGCGAACTGGCAACCAAGAGTTTCACGTGGCTTCCGGGGACCCCGCTTCGGCCCCGGGTAAGGAGATAAGCAAATTGTGTGCCTCATGAGGGCGGGGACATGCTTTGCGCCGAGGGCGGGTCGCTTGTGAAAGGCGTGACCAAACGAAAGGACGCCCCATCAACGAGGCCGCCGAAGCGGACGCTCCGGACATTCACCTTAGAAAGGCCTGATTCGGATGCGGACACGGGGTTTTCAGAGGAAAACTCCACGGATGGGGATTCCGTCGGGGCAAGGGTTGGGAGGTTGAGAAACCTACTCGATGTATTCTTCGGTTTGGCCGAACGATGGGGCGGCTTCCTGATTGCTCTCGATGGCCGGGCCTTTTTCATCCTCGCGCGCGCGCAACTGGATCTGCTTTACGTGTCCGTGGGATTCCTTGATCAACTCCAAGCGCTCGAGGTGCGTGTCGCAATACCCGTCGGTCACCGGCGGGTTATTGCAATGAATCACGGAGCAGGAATCGTCCTTGCCGTTCTTGGATTCCGTCTTCTCGGATTTCACGATGCGGCTTTCTTCTGGTCTTTCCGGGCAGGGGTCGGCCCGAGGGCCTTGTTCACGAGTTTCTCGGCGTCTTCCAGACTGCTCTTGGTCGCCTCGGAGATCTCCCGGGTGAGTTGATCGTACGTATATTGATAGAGCTGTTTCAGCTCTTTGCTGCTGAATGTCCGGCCTTTGGAGAACTCATGGAGATTGCGAACCACCTCCGCGAGACCGGTGACGTTGCCTTCGCGAAGCATCCGCTTTTGTTCCTCGTACCGATTTTTCCAGGTCCGCCAATTGAGCTCGACCTTCTCTTCGCTGGCCTTCTTCTTGAGGATTGTCAGAATTTTGGGTACATCGGCCTGTCGCATGGGAGGCCGCAGACCGAACTGCCTCGCCGCGTCACGGGGGACAAAAACACTGGCATCCGGCTGACCGTCCAGTTGGATTTCGTAAAACCGCTTAGACCCGGTCGGAAGCTCTTTTTCCACCAAACCGACGATTTTTCCTTCACCATGAAGGGGATAAATAATCCTCATCCCCTTTCGGAAGGAGCGTTTGTCGCTCTTGAGCTTTGTTGCCATGGGTTTTCCTAACAGATGATGGATCCAAGGGACGAATCGCTGGGGGAGGCCGCCCAAATGTATCGAAGATGCCCGGTCACCGGAGGCTGAATTGAATACCCGCTCCGTCCGGGGCCCTTCTTACGGCCGGATAGGCGCTTCAAAAGTGTACGTTCCAGCACTTTAACACAGATGTTTCCCGTGGTCAATGGAGGTTCCCCGGAGGTTCCCCAGAAATAAAGAGAACTGACGACAGATAACTATCGTTAATAATTCACGTAACATCGTTGCGGGGGGGTTCGGAAAATAATTTTATTGCGTAGGTTTGTCATCTTATTTGATCTCTCGTAAATGGTTTTACATATCAAGACCCGAAAGACGCGAATGGTCCCTTGGGTTGGTTGACCCCTTGCCCGCCTTCTCTGCTTCGATGGGTCCGCAATCGGGCGGAGGCGCCTACACCGATTTCGCGAAAGGAGTGGACCCGCGATGGGTCATTGACCTTCCACTTGACCATATCACGTCGATGGATGCGCCCGGGTTGATGGATCGCCGCGTCAACCCATCGGGTCCTCCAATGGAAAACGCCGCTCGCACGGCCCGGTCATCCATCCGTCCGGGAAAACCGGCGGACGAGGCCCGGCGGATCCCCCCCCCTCGTCTCCGGCCCGGATTCCGAATATAATGGGAGTCCCGAAAGCGGCGCGGCGTTTTTCAAACCAGTGGATGGCGGGACCGGGACGGAACGATGGATACAGGGCGGATGGTGACCGAGTTGCGAGAAGCCGTCGGCCCGGAGAACGTTTTCGCGGCGCCGGAGGAGCTTCTCACGTACGAATCCGACGCCCTGAGCATCTATGCCAACCTGCCCCTGGCGGTCGTGTTGCCGGGGACCACCGAAGAGGTGCAAAACACCGTTCGGGCCGCCGCCCGGCACAACGCCTGCATCGTCCCACGCGGGGCGGGAACGGGGTTGAGCGGCGGCGCGTTGCCCCATGAGAACGGCATCCTCATCGGGTTCAGCCGGATGAACCGGATCCTGGAAGTGGACCTTCCCAACCGCCGGGCGGTCGTCCAGCCGGGCGTCGTCAACCTGCATCTCTCCCAGGCAGTGAAAGGGGACGGCTATTACTATGCGCCGGATCCCTCCAGCCAGGCGGCCTGCACCATCGGAGGGAACGCGGCCGAAAACTCCGGCGGGCCCCATTGCCTGAAATACGGCGTCACCACCAACCACATCGTGGGGTTCGAAATGGTCCTCCCCGACGGCGAGGTGGTGGAGCTGGGCGGGACGGTGGAGGACACCCCCGGCCTGGATCTCCGGGGCTTCGGGATCGGGTCCGAGGGGATGCTGGGGGTGATTACGAAGATCACGGTGCGTCTGCTGCCGCTGCCGGAGGGGGTGAAGACGATGATCGCGGTCTTCAACTCGATGGAGTGCGCCTGCGACGCCGTTTCGGATATCATTGCCGACGGTCTCATTCCGGCCGCCCTGGAGATGATCGACCGGCAAACCATTCAACTGGTCGAGAAGACGCTCCAAAGCGGATTCCCGGAATCGGCGGCCGCCGTTCTTCTCATCGAGATCGACGGCCCCGTGGCCGGGATGGACGAGTGGGTGAATACGATTGAGGGTCACTGCCGCCGGAATGACAGCACCGAGTTCCGCGTGGCCCGGAGTGAAGAGGAGCGCGCGAGGCTCTGGGCGGGACGGAAAAACGCCTTCGGCGCCTTCGGGCAGGTCAGCCCCGGCTTTTACTGCCTCGACGGGACCGTCCCCCGGAGCCGCATCGCCGAAGCCGTCCGGCGCATCGAGGGGATCGGCCGAAAGTACGGCCTCTCCATCGCCAACGTCTTTCACGCCGGGGACGGCAACCTCCATCCGCTGGTCCTGTTCGACGACGGCAAGCCCGGGGAGACGGACCGGGTCATTCAGGCAGGCTCGGAGATCCTGCACGCCTGCGTGGAGCTGGGCGGCTCACTCAGCGGCGAACACGGGATCGGCATCGAGAAGATGATGGACATCCCCGTCCAGTTCAGCGAAGCGGCCCTGGAAACCATGAAGCGCGTCAAGGCGGTCTTCGACCCGGACGGGCGCTGCAACCCGGCGAAGGTCTTCCCCACGCCGGGCCGTTGCGGCGAGGTGCGCGGCGCCGCCCGCCGGCGACTGCCTGCCGGGGTCTGGATCTGAGGGTCGGCGGAACATGAATGTCGGAGGAGGATTCGGATGACTGACTCGGAGCGCGCGGATGAAGCCGCCCGGAAGATCCTGGGCGCCGAGCGCGTCCTGGAGGGCGAGGCCGCGCGGGACGCCTTCGACGGCCCGGCCCCTCCCCCCCGGCTGACCCTCTATCCCGAGAGCCGAGAGGAGTTGTCCGCCCTGGTGAAAGAGGCCCAGGCCGCCGGGCTGGGTCTCATCCCTTGGGGAGGAGGGACGAAACAGCATCACGGCTACCCGGCTACACGCCGCGACTGGGTGGTGAACCTGAGCCGCCTCAACGGGATGGCCGAACACCAGGAGGCGGACTTCGTCGCCACCCTCCGGGCGGGCGCCACCCTGGGGGCGGCCAACGAATTCCTCGCCGAGCGCGGGCAGTTTCTGCCGTTGGATCCCCTCGAGGGCGACGGGGCCACCCTGGGCGGGATTTGCGCGGCGAATTCCAGCGGACCCCTCCGCCTGGGATTCGGAACCCCGCGCGACCTGGTCCTCGGCATGGAAGTCGTCATGGCCGACGGAACGCCGGTCCGCTTCGGGGCCAAGGTGGTCAAGAGCGTCGCCGGGTTCGATCTCAACAAACTGTACATCGGGTCCCTGGGCGCGCTGGGATTCATCACCGAGGTCACCCTCAAGACGTTCTCCCTCAAGGTCCGGGAAGGGGCCCTGCTGGCCGGGTTCGATGAAGCGGGCGCCGTCCAGTCCGCCGTTACGCGGATTCTCTCGGAGCGGATCCTGCCGGTGAGCTTGGAGTGGCTGACGGGGGGCTCGCTCTCCTCCGACGCGCTCCTGGGTGAAGCGGCCGGGGCGCGGAACATCCTCCTGGTCAGCTTCAGGGACAACGACGCGGGGATTGCCGGGCAGCTGGACCGGGCGGAAGAGGCCTGCCGCGCCTGGGGCGTGGGACCCATTGTCCGGCCGGGACCCGAGAAATCGGACGCCGTGAGGAAATCCCTGAGCCGGGCGGGCCCGTTTCACGACTCCGCCCGGGGGCCCGGCTTCGCCTGCCGGGTGGGGGTCCCGCTGACGCGGGTCGGGGAGACGGTCGAGCGGGCGCGGATGGCGGGGGAGGCCGAGGGGTTCCGGTTTCACGGGCAGGTGCACGCCGGCAACGGCATCATCCGGATGAGGTTCGGCTGGGAAGAAGGAAAAGAAGACCTCCTCGGGATCGGGCGCGCCGAGCGCGCCGTCCGGGCGTTGCGGGAGGCCGCCGCACGGGTGGGGGGATATGCCGTCATCGAAACCCGATCGTCGGCCCTGCGGGACAAGCTGGACCTGTTTGACGAGACCTCCGTCGGCGATACGAGCCGCCGGCTGATGCGGCGGGCCAAGCTCGCCCTCGACCCCAAAGGGATCATGAATCCCGGCCGATTCTTCGGAAGAATCTGACCCCCCGGCCGCGTCATGAAAATCCCGGGAGCTGAACGTCCATGACATCCAAGCTGTTCACGGAAAAGCCCGCGGGTCCGGATAGGGATAACCGTCCCCTCGGGGGCGAGTCACCCGACCCGGACCAGCTTTCGGACTGCATCCACTGCGGGCTTTGCCTGAGCTCTTGCCCGACGTATTCCGAGCTCGGAAACGAGATGGACTCTCCCCGCGGGCGAATCTATCTCATGCGGGCCGCTGGAGAGGGACGGATTGATTACACCGCCATCGTCCGCGATCACCTCGACCTGTGTCTGGGCTGTCTGGCCTGCGAGACGGCCTGCCCCTCCGGCGTCCGGTACCACAGCCTCATCGAGGCCGCGCGGACGAAGGTGGAAGCGGCGCGGGAGCGCGACGGCGAGGGCGGGCGGCTTCGGCGGATCGCCCTGCGCGGTCTTCTCCCGCATCCCGGGCGCCTCACGGCCGCCGCCGCGCTCCTCGGCGCGTATCGGAGGAGCGGGCTGCAACGCCTCGTTCGGGGGAGCGGGATTTTGAAATTTCTGGGCCGACTGGGGGAGCTGGAGGCCTTGTCGCCCCCGGTGACGCCGGCGTCGGTCCGCCGGCGGGTGGAGAAAGGCGCCCCGAACGGCAAGGAAGGCCGGGCCTCGGCCGCCCTCCTCACGGGCTGCGTCATGCGGGTCTCGTTTGGCCACATCAACCTGGCCACCATCCGGGTCCTCGCGGAGAACGGACACACCGTCGAGGTTCCGCGGGGGCAGGTGTGCTGCGGGGCGCTTCACGGCCATTCCGGGGACCGGCGGACCGCCCGGGAGCTCGCCCGCAAGAACATCGATATCTTCCTGGACTCCGGGGCGGATTTCATCGTCACGAATTCCGCCGGATGCGGCTCGATGATGAAGGAGTACGGCGAGCTGTTGGAAGGAGACCCGGTCTATCGCGAGAAGGCCGGGCGCCTGGCCGCGAAGGTCCGGGACATTTCGGAGTTCCTCGTCGAGCAGGAGTTCCGCCCCCCCTCCGGGCCGCCCGGCCTCCGCGAAAACGCGCCGCTGGCTGTCGCGCACCATGAGGCCTGCCACCTGGTCCACGGGCAGAAGGTCCGCAAACCGCCGATGGAAATCCTCCGGGCGCTGCCGGGCGTGGAGGTGCGGGAGCTGGCCGAATCGGACTGGTGCTGCGGCAGCGCGGGGGTCTACAACCTCACCCAGCCCGAGATGGCGGGGCGTCTGCTGAAACGAAAGGTCGGCCACATCCTGGATACGGGCGCCTCGGTGGTCGTCGCGGCCAACCCGGGATGCATCATCCAAATCGAGAGCGGGTTGAAGGAGAAGGGGGGGGAGGGGGGGGGGGGGGGGGGGGGGATGCGGGTTCTCCATCCGGTCGAGCTTTTGGCCGAGGCGTATGAAGCGGAAACCGGCGGCCCTGAATCCCGAGCGGGAGGCCGAGGATGAAAACCTTTCTGCGGTTTTGCTTCAACACCTCGATCGGCGTCTGGCTGGGGGCCACGGCTTTCCTGCTGATCCTGACGGCGGCGCTCTTCACACGCATGCCCGACCTGGCGGGCCGGGTGGTGGGTCTCGCCCTGCCGGTTTATTTCGAGACCGGCGCGGTTTGCGCCCTCATCGCCCTGGCGTCGATCATCCCGTTGGCGATTCTTTCCTGGGGGGGGCTATCTCCGGCGAAGCGGTGGATCCCGTTTGTCCTCGTCGCGGCGATGGCGGGCCTCAACTACTACGGGGGCTGGGTGGTTCTGCCGAAAGCCAGAGAGGCGCGGGTCCGGGTCCATGAAATCCAGGGCAAGCCGGGCGGGGCGGGGGGGAGGGGGGCGTCCACCGAAAGATCCGCGGAGCTGGTCCGGCTCCGCGAGCGGTTCCAGAGGCTCCATCGTTTGTCCACCCGCCTGTACGGCGTGGTGTTCTTCCTCCTGGTGGTGACGGTCGTCTACACGTCATTCGTCCTCAGGATTTAGCCCCGGTTCTTTACAAAGAGAAGAGGCAAACCTTCTTTCATCCTGTCAAATCAAAAACCTGAAGGCGGCTTCTTCTCTCCATTTCGCGTGGTACAATTCCAGTTGGGTTCACCGAAGCTTCAGGCTGACCCCCGCGATGAAAGCGGGGCGCGCAGAGCATGTGTGGACAATGGAGGAAATGTCGCGTGACTCCCAAGAGCGTCGTGGGTGCAGGCCAGCCGGTTCTTACAACCCGTTTTGGGATGCTGTTCCATGCCGACTGCATGGATTTGTTCGCTTGGATTAAAGACGATTCAGTTGACTGCATTTTTGCCGATCCACCGTTTAACCTGAAAAAAGAAGGGGATTATAAAGGTTTTGACACCAATTGAGTGAGATGTTGGACCACCAGGGGAAAGAGATCCTGGTGTCGGTGATTGTAACGGAATTCCATCTCCTTCAGGTAGAGGGGGAACCGCTCTTTGGACACCCCATGATGTTTGATGAGCCTCTCCTTGGCGTAGGCCCAAAAGCCTTCCAGGCCGTTGATGTGCACTTTGCCCCGACTGAAGCGCCGATCATGATCCACCCGCAAGTGGCGATAGCCGCAGAACATCAGGGCGTCATAGACCCGGTAGCGGTCGGTGTAGACCACGCTGCCCCGACGGACCAACTTCACGGTGGAGGCCAAAAGGGTCTGGGCCTTGACGTTGCCGACCGCCTCCACCTTCACCCGGCCGCCCCGCTCCAATATGCCGAAAACAGGGACTTTACCCGCTGCGCCTCGGCCTCTCTTGCCCTTGCGCTTGCCCCCGAAGTAGGCCTCGTCCGCCTCCACCTCCCCTCGAAGAAGCTCCTGTCCCCCCGGCGTGCCGGCCACAAGACTGCGCCTGAGCGTCGTCACGGCCCGCAGCGCTGTCGGATAGCTCACGGCGAGTTGCTGGGCCATCTTGCAGGCCGAGACCTCCAGCTCAAAGAGCTTCACCACCCAAAGCCACTGCCGGGCCGAGAGGCGAAGTTGGCCCAGCCAGCGGCCCGTGAACGGCCCGAAGGTGTACCGACACCCAGCGCAGCGAAAGCGCCCCCGCGTGCCCAAAACGTAGCGTTTTCGACCCTCACAACGAGGGCAGATTTTACGCCCGTTTTTCTGACACGCCATGAGCAGATGGCGTCTCGCTGTAGCTTCCGATTTTACAAGGACTTCAAAGCTCTTCAGGTCCACGACACCAGCCTAATCCGGTGTCATATCTTTTACAATCGCCAAAAAGAATATGGAAATGGAGACTTCCGCGACAACCTAGAAGCAGACGATTATTTGGAATGGTGCTACGGATGGCTTGATGAATCTGTTCGGGTTTTAAGGCCAGGAGGAGCAATCCTTGTGTATATTTTGCCTAAATGGGGATATCGGCTTGCTGGACACCTAGAAGATGAGGGTATGGTATTCCGCCACTGGATAGCCCTTACCATGAAAGGAACATATCCCAGGGGAAAGAAGCTGTATCCCGCCCACTACGCCCTGCTTTATTTTACAAAGGGCGACTTGAAAACCTTCAATCGGGTGAGGGTTCCGATTCCGACCTGTCGACATTGTGGGGGAGATCAAAAGGATTACGGTGGGCACCGGAAATATCTGAACCCGGAAGGGTTAAATTTAACTGACTTTTGGGAAGATACCTCACCAGCGAGACACGGCAAGTTTAAAGCCCGTTGGCATATCAATGAGCTCAAGCCCATGATCCCCACACGGTGTATTCAGATCTCCACAAATCCAAGAGAAATTGTGTTGGACCCATTTGGTGGTGGCGGCTCCACATACCAATCGGCCCAAGAGCAACAGCGATATTGGGTGGGATCTGAAATTAATGAGTGCACCCCCATTCTTGAACGGCTACAAGGGCATTTCCCAGACCAAATCGGTCAAGAACCCGCCAAAAAACTTCTTTCAATCTTCCGATAGAGCAATGCCTGAAATCACCGAATTCCAGAGTTTCGGTGGGGCCACCGAGAAACTAAAGCGGCTTGGTTTGCAGCCACTTTACGAGGAATTGCGTGAAATAATCACAGGTTTTTCATTACGTGTTGAGGAATCCAAAAACGCCAATAGCGGAAAAGTGGTCAGGGAGCTGATAGATGCCCGGTTCAACTCTTCACCAGATGAAGGCTGGACTAAGAAGCAAACCGGAGGGGTGGATTGGACCAAATGTGGAGTTGACCCGGTTTGGTGGACACCTGATGATTTGGGGGTAAAGGAGGTGTTCACGATGCCACAGACTCACCCACGCTATCCAATGGAGTTCCGCTGCCAGATGGTAGAGTTGGTCCGGGCGGGACGCACGCCCGAGGCGCTGGCGCACGAGTTCGAGCCCTCGGCGCAGACGATCCGCACCTGGGCCCATCAAGCCGACGTTGACGAGGGGCGTCGCAAAGACGGGCTCACGAGCGATGAGCGGGAGGAGTTGCGCCGACTTCGCCGCGAGAACCGACAGCTCCGCCAGGAGCGGGAGATCTTAGCAAAAGCCGCGGCCTGGTTTGCTCGGGATACCGATTCGATCCCGTCCGGATCTACGGGTTCGTGAGGGCGAACCAGGCCATGTATCGGACCGCCACCATGTGCCGGGTGCTGGGCGTCTCCTCCAGCGGCTACTACGCGTGGCGCAGGCGCGCGCCGTGTGCCCGCTCGTGTGCCGATCGGGCGCTCACCAAACGCATTCAGGCGATCCACGAGCGTTCTCGGGGGACTTACGGCGTGCCGCGCGTCCATGCCGAGTTGGAGGCTGAGGGAGTGCGTGTGGGCCGCAAGCGCGTCGCCAGGCTGATGCGTGGGGCGGGACTTGCGGGCGTCAGTCGGCGCAAGGGAGCGCGCACGACGCAGCGCCGGCAGGAGGCGCGGCCGGCCCCTGATCTGGTGGACCGCAACTTCACGGCCGAGGCCCCCGACCGGCTGTGGGTGGCCGACATCACCTACGTTCCGACATGGGCGGGGTTTTTGTATCTGGCCGTGGCGCTCGATGCGTTCAGCCGGCGCATCGTGGGGTGGTCGATGGCCACACACCTGCGGGCCGAGTTGGTGCTCGACGCGCTCGACATGGCGCTGTATAAGCGCCGTCCCCGGGCCGTCATCCACCACTCCGACCAGGGCACGCAGTACACCTCGGTCGCCTTTGGGCAGCGCTGCCGGCAGGCGGGCGTGCGTCCCTCCATGGGTTCGGTCGGGGACTGCTACGACAACGCGCTGTGTGAGAGTTTTTTCGCCACGCTGGAGTGCGAGCTCCTCGCTCGCCACAGTTTCCGCACCCGGGCCGAGGCGCGCATGGAGGTGTTCGGGTTCATCGAGGGCTTCTACAACCCGCATCGTCGGCACTCCTCCATCGACAACCTGTCACCCGTTAACTACGAAAGGAGACAACAACGCACACCCTGAAAACCCAAGTGCTTAACTCTCCACGAAACCGGGGTAAGTCCATCGGGGTTGAAATTCAGGTTTCCGGAAGGAGCGATTTGGTCATCGTGGATTTGATCCATCTGAGAGATGACATTATGCATGGAGAAATCGATGTTGGCATTCTGGTTGTCCCGGATGATGTCTTGGGAACATTCCTAGCGGATAGAGCTCCCTATTTCTCGGCGGTTCAACGGATACTGTCGATTACAAAGGCTGAAGATTATCCAAATAATAATCCACGCCATCAGGCATGACGGACCAGGCCCGCCGTTAGCCAAACAGAAAAAATCACCGTCCAAGCTTTAAAATTAGGACACGATTGAATTTTGAGATATCCAGGTTGGCCTCCAATGGAGGATTCCCTTCAGAGGCGCGGCCCGGGCTGAGGGCTTCGACATTGCCCTTGCGGGACGCCGCTTCACCCCCCCCCCTCTCCCCCCCCCCGACCCATCCACGTTCACCGGAAGCGCCGGTGGCCGGGAGGCTCGAACATGCGGATGAAAGATCAAGTCGCCGTCGTGACGGGCGCCGCCAGCGGTCTCGGCAGGGAAATCGCGCTCGCCTTCGCGCGTGAGGGCGCAAAGGTCGCCGTCGCGGATGTGAACCTCGAAGGGGTGGAGGCCGCGGCCGCTGAAATCGAGCGGACCGGCGGCGCGGCCATGGCGGTGGCGATGGACGTGACCGAGGAAAAAGCCGTCGATGCGGGGATCGACTCGGTTGTCCGGGCTTATGGGGGGCTCGATGTGCTGGTCAGCAACGCGGGCGTCCAGCATCTCGATTCCGTCGTCGAGCTTTCTTTCGACAACTGGCGGAGGATCATCGCGGTCCACTTGGACGGCGCGTTTCTGACCACGCGGGCGGCCCTTCGTCCCATGTACGAATCGGGGCGCGGCGGGGCGGTGATCTATATGGGCTCCGTGCACTCGAAGGATGCTTCGCCCCTGAAGGCCCCGTATGTCACCGCAAAGCACGGCTTGCTCGGGCTTTGCAGGACGGTGGCCAGGGAGGGGGCCGGGCGCGGTGTGCGGGCGAACGTCATCTGCCCGGGCTTTGTGCGCACCCCCTTGGTGGAGAGGCAAATCCCCGAGTTGGCGGACGAGATGGGTATTGGCGAGGAGGAAGTCGTCCGTGACGTGATGCTCAAGCACACGGTGGATGGGGAGTTCACGACCACAGCGGATATCGCGGCCATAGCCGTCTTTCTGGCGAGTTTTCCGTCAGGCGCCCTGACCGGCCAATCCGTCATCGCGAGCCATGGCTGGCACATGGAGTAAGGCCTGTCAGGAAGGCTCTCGGCCTCCCCCCCCCCCCCCTTCTCTCACGGCTCTTCGTTTCCTCTGAATTTCATAGAGGGCGACCGCCCCCGCCACCGAGGCGTTCAGCGTCGGAAAGTCCGGATTCGTCTCAATCCGCATGAGGTGATCGCACCGCTCTCGCACCAGCCGCCTCAGTCCGCTTCCCTCGCCGCCGACGACGAGGGCCGCCGGGGCGTCGAACCGGATTTCCCCGGGCGATTGCTCTCCCTCCTTGGCCAAGCCGACGATCCACCAGCCCCATTCCTTGAGCGATTCCAGCGCGCGCGCCAGATTCGTGACGCGCGCCAGCGGAAGAAACTCCAACGCCCCGGCCGCCGCCTTGGCCGCCGCGGGCGTCGGACCGGCCGATCGGTCCTTGGGAAACACAACGCCCCGGCAACCCAGCGCCAGGGCGGAGCGGCAAAGCGCGCCGAAATTTCTGGGGTCCACGATGCCGTCCAGAACCAGGAGGGTCTGCGTTGAGACGTCCGTCCGTCCGTCCCCCCTGTTTCCCCCCGGGGGTGATTCCCCCGCCACCGTTTCCAGCGGAAGAAGGGGGAGCGGCCCCGCGCGGAGGACGGCGCCTTGGTGGTCCGGGCTTCCAGCCAGCTCGGTCAGCCGGCCGCGGTCCGCCCGCGAGAGCGGCGCGCCCGCCCGCTCGGCCGCTTCCACAACCTCGGCCAAAGCGGGGTCCCCGCGGCCGGAGAGAACCCAGACTTCTTCAATCGTCCGGCGGCCCGCCCGCAGCGCGTCCCGGACCGGCCGGAGACCATAGAGCGTCCGGGGTCTCTCTTCCCCCCGCCCCCGGGCCAAGGTCCGAATGCGTTTCGGGCTCACCCCTGAGCCCGCTTCCAGCCGGTGCCGGCGGCGCTGTCTTCCAGGATGATGTCATGGGCCTTCAGCTCATCCCGGATGCGGTCGGCCTCCGCCCAGTCTTTTCGGGCGCGGGCTTCCTCGCGCTCGCGGATAAAGCGCTTGATGGTTTCGTCATCCGGGGATCCGGAGGCCGCGTCGACCGCCTCCTCGGGCGCGTACGCCTGTTGGAACCACTGACGGGGGGGATGGGTGAGGAACGTCAGGATCTCGGCCCGTTCCCGCAAGGAGCGCACGGCCTTTTGAAGCGATTCCGCCGGGGCGGCCGCTCCGGAGGAGGCGGCGCGATCCAGCGCGCCGTGGATCTCGCGGGCCAGGGTGAACATGGCCCCGATGGCCTGGGGGGTGTTGATGTCGTTGTCCATGCCTTCGGTGAAATCCGACTCGAAGGTTTGGATCGCCCCTTCCAGCGTTTCGTCTGCTCCGCCGTCCGGCCCCGGCTTCGCCCCTTCGGCCGCGCGGGCCTCCTCCGCCCGAAGGCAGGCGTTGTAAAGCCGGTCGAGGCCGCGGCCGGCCGCCGCGACGCCGTCGTCGGAATATTCCAGGGCGCTCCGGTACTGGGCGCCGGCCAGGAAAAACCGCACGACCTCGGGGCGGAACTTTTCGAGGATCGCCTTGAGGGTGAAGAAATTGCCCGTGGACTTGGACATCTTTTCCTGCTGAACGCGGACGAGGCCGTTGTGAAGCCAGTATCGGGCGGACGCTCCCTCGGCGTAAGCGCGGGATTGCGCCAGCTCGTTCTCATGGTGAGGGAAAATCAGGTCTTCCCCGCCGCCGTGGATGTCGAAGGTCTCGCCGAGGATGTGATGCGACATGACGGAGCATTCGATGTGCCACCCCGGACGCCCCTTTCCCCAGGGCGAATCCCAGTCCGGCTCACCGGGTTTGGCGGCTTTCCAGAGGGCGAAATCCAGCGGGTCCCTCTTTTGCTCGTTCACCTCCACCCGCGCGCCGGCCTCCAGGTCGTCCAGGTTCTTGCGAGAGAGTTTCCCGTAATCGGCGAATTTCCTCACCGCGAAGTAAACGTCCCCCGCCGAGGCGTAGGCGAACCCTTTCTGGATGAGGCCCTCGATCATCTCCACCATGGCGGGGACGTGCTCGGTGGCCCGGGGCTCGACGTCCGCGGTCGGAACGCCCAACCGTCCCATGTCCTCCGAGAAGGCCCGGATATACCGCTCGGCGATCTCCTCGGAGGAGACTCCCTCCTCCTGGGCGCGCGCGATGATCTTGTCATCCACATCGGTGAAGTTCCGTACGTAGGTGACTTCATAGCCTGTGAGCCGGAGGTAGCGCCGGATGATCTCGAAAGACAGGGCGGCCCGGGCGTGGCCCAGGTGAACGTCGTCGTACACCGTCACGCCGCAGATGTAGATCCCGGCCCGGTTCGGAGTCAGCGGCTCGAAGGTCTCGAGGGTGCGCGACAGGGTGTTGAAGAGGCGAAGGGTCATGGAGCTTTCTAAAGCCGGTGAATCAGGCGTTGGGCGGCGAATGAATCGTGCAAACGGCGTGTGCGGCGATTCCCTCTTCCCGACCGGTGAATCCGAGGCGTTCGGTCGTCGTGGCCTTCACGCTGACGCCATCCGGGGGAAGTTTCAGGCATGCGGCGATCCGCTTTCTCATCTCCGGGACATAAGGGGCCAACTTGGGTTCCTGGGCCACGACCGTCAAGTCCACGTTGAGGGGCTGAAAGCCCTTCTCTTCCAGGACGGCCCGGACGCGTTCGAGAAGGACGAGGCTCGAAACGTCCTTGTACGCCGGGTCCGTGTCCGGGAAGTGCCCGCCGATGTCTCCCAGGGCGGCGGCCCCGAGCAGGGCGTCGCACAGGGCGTGGAGGGCGACGTCGGCGTCGCTGTGGCCCGCCAGGCCTCGCTCGTGACGGATCTCCACGCCGCACAGGACGAGCTTGCGGCCCAGGGCCGTTGCGTGGACATCGTATCCCACCCCGACCCGAATCAAGACGGCCCGCCTCCAGGCCGCCCCTTCCCGGCGCGGCGTCCCCCGGTTGCGTCGAGCCATAGGGCCTCCGCCAGCAACAAGTCGGTCGGGTCCGTCACTTTCACGTTGCGTGCATCCCCCGGGACAATCCGGACGCGCCCTCCGGCTTCTTCGACGAACGACGCGTCGTCGGTCCCGTCGAATCCGGTCTCGGCGGCGCGGCGCAGGGCGTCACGAAAGACCTCCGCACGGAACGCCTGGGGCGTCTGGGCGCGCCACAGGGTTTCCCGCCGCTCGGTCCTTCGGACCCATTCCCCTCCCCCCTCTTCCCCCGGCTCTCGGGTCCCGGACTTCCGGACGGATTTGACCGTATCGGTTTCGGGGACGGCCGCCAGGGCCGCGCCATGCTCGAAGGCGGCGGCCGTGACGCTGTCGATCAGCGCGGGCGTCACGAGTGGACGCACCCCGTCGTGAACCACGAGGACGTTGTAGGCGGCGGGGATCCGGTCCACGCACCGGCGGACCGATTCTCCGCGGCTCGCCCCGCCGGCCCAGACGGCCCGGACCTTCCGGATCCGGTGGCGTTGGACCATTTCCCGCCGCACCCAGACCGCGCGTCCGGGGGGCGCGGCGATGTAGACCGCCTGAACGATCGAGCGCTCGAAGGCCCGCAGGACGTGAACGAGCAAGGGCAACCCGCCCAGGTCGCGAAATTGCTTGGATGCCTTGTTCCCGTGGACGCCGAATCGGGTTCCCGCGCCCGCGGCGGGGATGATGGCGGCGGCTTTGACGGCCCCCCCGTTTCCGGGTGGTCCGGGAGGGGGAGGGCGGGACGCGGCCATCAGGAGGCGGTCATCCGCTCCACGTTTTCTTTGAGCCGGGTGAAGATCATCCGGCCCGCGGTGGTTTGCAGAACGCTGGTGACGACGACATCGGCGTTGCGGCCGATATTCTTCCGGGCGTTGTCCACGACCACCATGGTGCCGTCGTCCAGGTACGCCACGCCCTGGCCGTACTCTTTGCCCTCTTTCAGGACGAAGACGGTCATGGCCTCGCCGGGCAGGACGACGGGTTTCACGGCGTTGGCCAGGTCGTTGATGTTGAGAACGGGGACCCCCTGGAGCTCGGCCACTTTGTTGAGGTTGAAGTCGTTGGTGACGAGCTTGGCATCCAGCTCTTTGCCCAGGGCCACCAGTTTGGCGTCCACCTCACGGATGTGGGGGAAATCCTGATTCACCACTTGGACGCGCAGGTTGGGGTCCTTTTGGATCTTCTGAAGGATGTCCAACCCCCTCCGGCCCCGGTTTCGTTTCAGGGAATCCGAGGAGTCGGCGATGTGTTGAAGCTCCTTGAGAATGAACTGGGGGACGATGATGGTCCCTTCGACAAAACCGGTCTCGCTGATGTCGGCGATTCGGCCGTCGATGATGACGCTGGTGTCCAGGATCTTCACGGTTTCCGGACGCCGCGCCTGTCCCTCGTGCTCGGCGCGGGTTCCCTCCGTGTACAGGGTGAACCCCTCCCCTTTGCGCAGCCCGACCAACAGGCCCAGGCACCCGCCCCCCACGTACAGGGCCAGGACCAGGGTCGACAGGACGACGGGCGAGTTGAGGGGCAGCGCCAGCACCGGGGCCTCCAGCAGCTTCGCGGAAAGGAGTCCGAACAGGATCCCCAGGAACCCGCCGCCGACGCTGCGCGGCGAATAACCCGACAACCACCAATCGGCCACCACCACCAGGCCGGAGATGGCGACGCCCGTCACCGCCCCGATCCCGGCCGCAAAGACGCTGCCCGAGGAAACCGCGCCGAGGGCATATCCGGCCACCGCTCCGAGAAGGACCCATAAGGATCGCAACCAAGTCAACCTCACGCCGCACCCCTCCCCTCATCAACCAGATAATAAAACCACTCTTCCCAATCGCCCCGCGTGTATGAACTGTTGAGATGAATGAAAACGCATTCCGGCCCGCCCGAAGCCCGTCGTTCTCTCTCGGCGGCCCGCCTTTCCTTCATCCTGGATTGCCCGGCTCCCCGGCCCGCGGCTCGCCAGCCCTCGAATAATCTCCGCTCCGCCCGCCGGATTTGCTCACCAGACGGATGTCGGAGATGACCATCGACCGGTCCACGCTCTTGCACATGTCATAAATCGTAAGGGCCGCGACGGCGGCGGCCGTCAGCGCCTCCATCTCTACGCCCGTTTGCGCTGTGATCCGCGCCCGCGTCTCGATGTCCACCCACGCCGTGTCCCCCGTGGCTTCCGCGGCGGCCGAGGTTTCCGGCCCCCCCTCGCCGAGCGAGAACTCCACGTCCACGCCCGAGACGCTCAGGGGGTGGCAGAGGGGGATCAGCTCCCCTGTTTTTTTCGCGGCCTGGATTCCCGCCACCCGGGCCACGCCCAGGACATCCCCCTTGGCCGCGGCGTTCTCGCGGATCAGGTCCAGTGTCTCGGGCTTCATCCACACCCGTCCCCGGGCCGTCGCCTCCCGGCGCGTCACGGCCTTTTCGCCCACGTCCACCATGTGGGCCTGTCCCGACGGGTCTACGTGCGTCAGCGGGGACACGGCCATCCCTTTGCTCCAAATTTATTCATGTCGGAATCACCCGGCCCGTCCGCGGTCTCAACGGCGGACCCCCGTCCGAATTCAATATATATCGGTACTTCCCGGGGGAGTCAACGCCCGTGCGGGTTGTGCGTGGGGAGCGGGCGGGAGGGAATCCGGGGGGGCTTGCGCGGATTTTGTCCGGGATGCATGATCGGCTTTCCGTTCACAGGGGTTTATCGAGAATCCCCCGGGAGGCCCGCGGCCGCGGGCCGCATTCCCGGAACAGATGGAGGAGGGCCGATGCGGGCGGGATGGTACGAGAAACAGGGTCCGGCCGGGGAAGTCATCCGGGTCGGAGAGATGGACGCGCCGGAGCCGGGAGCGGGCGAGGTGCGGATCCGCCTGGCCGTTTCGGGCGTGAATCCGTCCGACGCCAAGAATCGACTGGGCGCTCGCGGCCCCATGAAATTCCCCCGTGTCGTTCCGCACAGCGACGGGGCCGGGGAGATCGATCGGGTGGGTCCGGACGTCGATCCCGCCCGCGTCGGCGAGCGGGTCTGGGTCTTTAACGGACAGTGGGACCGGCCCTTCGGGACGGCGGCGGAATTCATCGCCCTGCCCGCCGGACAGGCCGTCCGCCTGCCGGAGGGTGTGACCGATGTGGAGGGGGCGTGCGTGGGTATTCCCGGGATGACTGCCCACCGTTGCGTGTTCGCGGATGGTCCGGTTCAGGAGAAGATTGTCCTGGTGACCGGCGGGGCCGGAACCGTTGGACATTGCGCGGTGCAGCTAGCCAAGTGGGGTGGCGCGTCTGTTCTTGCCACGGTGAGCTCGGACGAGAAGGCGGAGCGCGCCCGGGGAGCCGGGGCCGATCACGTCGTCAATTACCGGACGGAGAACGTCGCCGAGCGGGTCCGGGAGGTCACCGGCGGCGAAGGGGTGGACCGGATCGTGGAGGTCGATTTCGGCGGGAACATCCAGGCCAGCCTGGGGGCGCTGAAGAACAACGGGGCCATCGCCACGTACGCGTCCATGGGGGAGATGGAGCCGAAGCTCCCCTTTTATCCCTTCATGTTCCTCAACACGGTCGTCCGGCAGGTCTTCCTCTACACCATGCCCGAGGAGGCCAAGCGCCAAGCCTGCGAAGACCTCGTCCGCGTCATGGAGGCGGGCAAGCTCACCTTCCCCATCGCGGCCGAATTCCCCCTGGCGGACCTCGCCGCCGCGCACGAGGCCGTCGAGGGCGGACAGGCGGTCGGCAACGTCGTCGTCGGGATAGGCTGAGGCCGGGGGCCTTCGGCCGGCCGGGACTGGAAGCCCCCGCCGCCGAATGATTGACAGTCCCCCGGCGTGGGAATATCTTTCGGCTAGACGAATGTTCAAGCGCGATTAGCTCAGCTGGATAGAGCGTCGGCCTCCGGAGCCGAAGGTCGCAGGTTCGAGTCCTGCATCGCGCGCCAGAAAACGCAAGGAGGTGGCTGGGGATCACGGTGCCGGCCGCCTCCTTTTTTCGTATTGATTTATCCGCGGATTCCACGGTGAGATTTAATAGTGGTTGAGGGACCTCGGAAGGAAACGCCCTCGATTGTGTCGGGGTAGAGGATCCCCTGGGCGAGGTAGGTGACCGGCGTAGGGCAGGGCCTCGGAGAACTATCGCAATACTCTGGATGCGATTGGTGCGGTCAGAATTCAGAGATTCTCCGAATTCCGAGAATTCCTAGACGGATTTCGGAATTCACCGTGAACCGCCGTTTGCCCCCTTGCGGGATGGGATAGGCCTCTTCGGTCTACGTAATCTGTTTTCCCTCTAGGATCCAAACCCAAAACACCCACCTAAGCTGCGAAGGCCGTACGAATTGGCACATCTGATTCCATCCAAAGAAAGACCAATCATCCTAATTGCCGGCGCGACGGGATACGTGGGCGGAAGGCTTAGGAAATCTCTTGAAGAAGCGGGCCGTCACTTGCGCTGTATGGCTCGGTGGCCCGAGTCTTTGCGACCGCGCGTTGGACCGGATACGGAGGTCATTCCCGCCGATTGCCTGGACCGTGATTCTCTGCCTATAGCGCTCTCAGGCGTGCATACAGCCTACTATCTGATTCACTCGATGGGGTCGAAACACGATTTCGAAGATCAGGACCGGACGGCGGCTCGCAACTTCGGAGAGGCGGCACGCTCGTCAGGGGTGCGGCAGATCATCTATGTCGGCGGTTTGGGAGACGGCCGAGGACAGAATCTCTCCCCCCACCTGCGGAGCCGCCAGGAGGTTGGGAACGTTCTGAGGGGAAGCGGCGTTTCCGTAACTGAATTCCGGGCATCTATCGTGATTGGTTCAGGAAGCCTGTCGTTTGAATTGATCCGTACTCTCGTTGAACGGCTTCCTATAATGATCTGTCCAAAGTGGGTTTCTACACCGGCCCAGCCGATTGCCATCGAAGACCTTCTGGGGTACCTAGTCGCTGCTTTGGACCTCCCTGTTGAGGAAAATCGAATCTTCGAAATTGGGGGTACGGATCAAGTTTCCTACGGTGGGATCATGAAAGAGTATGCAAAACAACGTGGGCTTCGCCGCTTGATGATTTCCGTGCCCGTGTTGAGCCGAGGCTATCTAGTCTCTGGTTGGGTTTGGTGACGCCAATTTATGCGCGTATTGGTCGCAAGCTCATCGATAGCCTGCAGAATCCCACGCTGGTCCAAGACCCCTCCGCCATTTCCGTTTTCGGAATTAAAGCGCGCGGATTGGAGGAGGCCATCCAGAGAGCGTTATCCAATGAGGCTTGCGAACTGGCCGAGACCCGATGGTCGGACGCGTTCTCCTCAGGCGGGTCTCGACGAAATTGGGGCGGCACTCGGTTCGGAACCCGGATCGTTGACCTCCGAGAGATTTCCGTCGGCGTTCACCCTGCCGATGCCTTCAGACCCATACGCCTCATTGGAGGAAGCGCAGGCTGGTATTACGGAAACACGCTTTGGCGGATTAGGGGTTTCCTCGATCTGCTCTTAGGTGGTGTTGGTATCAGACGGGGGCGCAGGGATCCCGAGTCAATAAGGGTAGGAGACACCTTGGATTTTTGGCGGGTGGACGCCATTGAACCGGATAAAAGGCTTCGACTTTCCGCCGAAATGAAACTCCCTGGGCGGGCCTGGCTCGAGTTTGAAGTGAAAGAGAGCTCACAGGGATCTGTGATTCGATAAACAGTAGTCTTCGATCCACTCGGCCTTTGGGGACTGATCTATTGGTACGCGTTGTATCCAGTCCATCATTTGATTTTTTCACGCATGCTACGTCGCATTGCCGCCTTTGCCCAGCAAACATAAAAACGATGAAGAAAACCATCGAATCTTTAACAGAGGATCCGCGTATTTTTGTTCGACTGGGTGGTTCCCCCAACCTTGAAGGCAACGCTGTAGTTTACTGGATGCAGCGGGCACAGCGAGCGGTTGATAACCCCGTCCTGGAGACTGCCGTTCAGGCTGCTAACCTCTTGAGGAAACCCGTCGTCGTCTTCTTCGGTTTGTCCCCTCAGGGTCGGCGCCAACTTACGGCACTTCCATTTTCTGGTCGAAGGTCTGGTAGAGACAGCCGATCGGCTCCGTCGCCGCGGAATCGGTTTTGTGGTCCGCCGCCAGCCGAATCACTGTCTCCTAAAGTTCTGTGAAAAGGTACGCCCCTGCCTCGTAATAGGCGACGAGAATCCGCTGCGGGGAGCCGAGCGCAGGAGGCAGAAGGTCACCGTCCGATTGGAAGCTCCCTTTTGGACGGTGGACGCAGATGTCATCGTCCCCTCTGTCCTGCTTGAGAAGGAACACTACGCCGCACGTACCATTAGGCCAAAAATTCGAGATCAACTCGACCAGTTCCTGGTCCCCGTTGGTAATACCCACGTGCACGTCCCGTGGAAAGCGCTACGCAGCCTGTACACTCTCGAACCAGACACCTACCTTCTCGAGGGGTTGGACATCGATCGCTCCGTTCAGCCAGTGAGCCATCTCCGCGGAGGTACGCTTCACGCACTGAGAGCGCTTAAACAATTCATCGGTGATGCCCTCAAGGGGTACGCTAGGAACCGAAACCACCCCGAGTTGAACGAGACCAGCCAACTTTCACCGTATCTACACTTTGGGCAGATCAGCCCGCACACCGTGGCTTTGGCAGTTCAAGAAGCGGATGCCCCAGCAGTGGATAAAAAAGCTTTCTTAGAGGAGTTGATCGTTCGCCGTGAGCTAGCGGTCAACTTCGTACGCTTCAACCCCCATTACGATTCCCTCGAAAGCTGTGAGAAATAGGCTCGGCGGACGTTGCGGGAACATGCCTCGGACCCTCGGTCCTATAGGTACAAAGAGGTTTCGCTCGAGAATGCTGAGACCCATGATCCACTCTGGAATGCTTCACAGAAGCAGATGGTGATGACAGGGTGGATGCACGGATATCTGCGTATGTATTGGGCAAAAAAGATTCTGCAATGGACACGATCTCCAGAGGAGGCATTGAATATTTGCATTCGTTTGAATGATCGCTATGAGTTGGACGGAAGAGACCCCAACGGATATACGGGCATCGCATGGGCGATTGGCGGCAAGCACGACAGGGCATGGGGACCAGAGCGGACGGTCTTCGGAAAAATCCGCTATATGTCCTACGAAAGCACTTCCAGAAAATTCGACAGCAAAGCCTATATCCAGAGAATTGAAAGCCTAGAAAAGGGCAGCAAAGGCTAACGGCCCGATGAGGCGCATCGAAATGGCAAGCAATAACAGAAGCCAAAGTTCGACGGATCAGCAGTCGACACCCATTCGAATTGGAATTTCTTTCTGCCTGCTCGGAGAGAAGGTCCGGTTTAATGGGGGTCACGCCAAAGATAGCTTCCTGGTCGACACGTTTGGCTGCTTCGTTGAGTGGGTGCCGGTTTGCCCGGAGGTGGAGATAGGCCTGGGGACGCCCCGAGAGACCCTGCGTCTCGTTCGGATGGACAACGGTATCCGTCTCATAATGCCCAAGCCAGGCGTTGATCACACCAACTCCATGCGTGCGTGCGCGGAGCGACGAGTGAATGAGCTCACACGGGAGGATCTATCCGGCTACATCTTGAAGAAGGATTCGCCCACCTGCGGAATGGAGCGGGTCAAGGTGTACGATCCCAACAAGGTTCCTTCGAAATCGGGACGGGGGGTCTTTGCGGAGGTACTCTTGGAAGCGTCACCGCTCTTGCCGGTTGAGGAGGAAGGACGACTAAACGATCCGCGCCTCCGGGAGAACTTCGTAGAGCGGATATTCGCTTACCACCGGTTAAGGCGGCTTTTTTCTAAGCGATGGACTGTGGGCGATTTGGTTGCCTTTCACACAGCCCATAAGTTCCAACTACGCGCGCATTCAGAACAGGCCTATCGGCGGATGGGCCGCCTTGTTGCTGACGCGAAGGCCGTGCCGCGGGATAAAGTCCGCTCTCAGTATGAATTTGAATTCATGAGTGCTTTGGCCAAGATGGCAACGCCAAAAAGGAATACGGATGTCCTGATCCACATTAGTGGATATTTCAAAAAGGTCCTCGATGCAGCTTCCAAACAGGTCCTCCTAGGACTCATCGATGACTACCGATACGGCTTAATTCCTTTGATTGTCCCGCTGACTCTCATCCGCCACTACATCCGGCGCTTCGACGTCGGCTATCTCCAGGGGCAGGTCTACCTGGACCCCAATCCGAAGGAGCTCATGCTCAGGAATCACGTCTAGGAAAAGTCAGCGACGCGCCCTCCACGCGCCGCTAGGGGGTTCCCGGCTTCGCCCGAGAAGGATGGAACCGAGAGGAAGTGAGGGTTCTCAATGGGGCGAGCAAGAGGAGCATGCGCCCACGGGTTAGATTTTAGGCTGGCGAGAAACCGAGCCTACGCTTCCACCTTGTGCACCTCGAACACCCTGGTTGTTGGCGGGGCGCTGAACAGATCGCCCACCTCCTCCATCATTCTGGGCCTTAACCCTTCCGAGGCGGCCTCGGCGTCTTCCTTTGTTTCCCAAAGGCTGAACGATCCGAATTCGTTCGCTTCATCATCCCCAATGAAGACCATCGACTTGAACCCCTTGAGGGCCTTGTACGCGGCGGAAGCTACGCGCGCGCTTTGGTGCCCTTTATCCAACGTCCCCGGCTTGAAATGCAGCAGATTGATGCGCGCATACATGGGTGTTTCCTCCTGTTATTGGGTTTTTTGTCAGAAACCTGTATCAGTGTACCCGATTGGAAAATCAATCCAACCGGACAATCACGCTCGCTGCGGGCGGCCGTCGGGACGGCCACCAGCCGGCTCACCGGAATGACAAATCACATCAGATCAGTTGAATGATTGAGCCCGCGCACGCGAACTCGCCAACCTTCATAAAATCGGTGTAACCTGTGTCATCCCCGCCCGCGCGGGGCCGGTGTCTGTGGATCATCAATCTGAAAAGGGCCGGAGGAAGGATGAGCGAGGTCAAAGTTGGATTGATACAAATGTCCCTGAAATGCGGGACGGACCTGCCGCCGGACGAGATCCGCGAGGTCATGACCGAAGCCCATGCCCCCTTCATCGAGGAAGCCGGCAAGCGGGGCGTTCAGGTCCTTTGCCTTCAGGAGCTTTTCACCCAGCCCTATTTCCCCCCCAGCCAGGACATCAAGTGGTGCGACGCGGCCGAGGCCGTTCCGGACGGCCCGACTGTCGGGCGCATGCGGGCGCTCGCGAAGAAGCACGGGATGGTGATGATCGTCCCGGTCGTCGAGGAGGAGATGGCCGGCGTCTACTACAACACCGCCGCGGTCATCGACGCCGACGGCGCCTACCTCGGAAAGTACCGGAAGACGCACCTGCCCCAGGTCGCCGGGTTCTACGAGAAATTCTTCTTCAAGCCGGGAAACAGCGGCTACCCCGTCTTCGAGACGGCCTTTCTCAAGCTGGGGGTTTACATCTGCTACGACCGGCACTTCCCCGAAGGGTGGCGCGCCCTGGCGCTGAACGGGGCCGAGTACATCGTCAACCCCTCGGCCACCACGGCCGGGCTCAGCCAAACCATCTGGGAGCTGGAGCAGCCGGCCTCCGCCGTCGCCAACGGTGTTTTCATCGGCGCCATCAACCGCGTAGGGACCGAGGCCCCGTGGAACATCGGCAAGTTTTATGGCTCGACCTACGTCGTCGATCCGCGCGGGAAGATCCTCGCCCGGGCGGGCGAGGACGAAGACGAGCTGGTCGTCGCGGGCATCGACCTGGACACGGTGCGCGAGGCGCGCAACCGGTGGCAGTTCTTCCGCGATCGCCGGCCTGAGACTTACGGCGGCCTCGCCGAGCCGCGCTGACCCCCCCGGCCCCACCCGACCCCCGTCGCCTCGAGGGCCGCCGGCCAAGGAACTTCGAATGACCGCCTTGAAGAGTGTCCTGACCCTGCTCCTGGGTTTCGTCCTGGGCGGAGCGATTATCATGGTGTACACCCGCTATCAATCCGTCCTGCCGTACGACATTCTGACCGTCGAGGCCGTTGCGGCGAGCCGGAGGGCCATCGACAGGGAGACCGTCCGGCATCCCGCGATCGCTCGGCTCAAAACGCTGGCCGGGCCCTTTGTCACCATGGCGGTCCGAAGCAAGATCAAAGAAAAAAGGTGGAGCCAGACGGATTGCGTCCGGATTGGATTCCGTTTGCTGACCGAGAAGGAGTCCGATCTTGTGGCCGATCTTTTTCCTGAGCTCGAATCTTTCAAAGGGCTTGGCAAGTCCCTGAAGGGGCTGGAGAAATCCCTGAGAGGGCTGGGGGGAGGGGGAGGGGCGCGGTCCCGATCCGAGAGGCCCTGAATGCTCCCGAAGGTCCGCCGTTCACGGCCCCCGAGACGGCCCCTTTTTCCGTTCTTTGCTCGGACATCGCCGCGGAGGGAACCCCCGACCGTCAAATGGGTGTGTCGGTTTGTTGAGTGACTCAAGGAGGTTCGGTTCCTCTTGGATGGCCTTTGTTCCGGATGCTAAGCGACGGAGGTCTCGCATCGGCCGAACGACGCTTGCCCCAAAGAGGACGCCCGGTCGATCAACTCACACGTGGCGTGCGCCGCCAAGTTGTGATGAGCGCGAGCGCCTTCATCCGCGGTTTGGCCGGCACGCAGGCGCCGGAAGGAAGGGCATTGCCGTTGTGGCGAAGGCGGACGAGGAGCGGGGGTCGGTCCGGTGGGCAAAGGAAGGTGACGCCCGGGCCTATCGCTTCCTGGTCGAGCGTTACCAGGCCCGAATTCACCGGCTGGTTTCGGGCCTGATCGGGCATGGACACGGCAACGTCGAGGACGTTGTCCAGGAGGTTTTCGTGAAGGCCTATTTTTCTCTGAAGAAGTTCAGGGGGGACGCGGCCTTCGGCACTTGGCTCTACCGGATCGCCGTCAACCGGGCTCGGGACGAAATGAAGAAGGAATCCCGGCGGGCCTCGCTCGATGACGCGATCTCGCGGGGAGAAGAGGGAGAGGCCGTCGAAGCGCTCGACGGGTGGGTCGGTCAACCCGGCCTGGAGGCCGAAGAGCCTTCCGGCGGGCCCCCGGAGGTTCTTCGGAAGCTGGTGGGCCGGCCGGTCGCAAGCCTGCCGGACCGGATGCGCGTTATCGTGACCCTCAAGGATATCGAGGGGCTTTCCTATCTGGAGGTGAGCCGGGTGCTGAAATGCTCCGTCGGGACGGTCAAGTCCAGGCATTCCCGGGCGCGAAAAAGGCTCCGCGAGGCGCTTTCACCGTACGCCCCGGAATTCATACGGGGGGGACGGGGGGAGGGGGGAGGAGGCGGGTCATGAAGTGTGAAGATTTCAAATCGTGGCTGGAGCGGGAGGGGGAGGGGGAGGCAGGGCCGGCCGCATCCCATAGCGAGATGCCGGAGGACGCCGCCGAGCACCACCGCTCGTGCGCCGACTGCCGGCCTCTTCTGAAAGAAGAGGTTTTCTGGAAGCGGTTCTTCGCCGCCGCGCCTGAGCCCGTGTTGCGGGACTCGCTCTGGCCGGGGGTGATGGCGAGGATCCAGAAACGGTTGGATCAGTCCGAGTCGTTCAGCGAGGTCCTCCTCCTGTGGACCCGCAGGCTGGCGCCCGCGTTTGCGCTCATTTTGCTGCTCCTGGGCGGCGCGGCCTTCTGGCGTGGGGCGGTGGGGGGGGAGGGGGACGGAGCGGGACTTCAGGAGTCCGACTTTCCCCTCATCAGCCTGATCGAGCCGGACGCGGTCCTGAACCAATGGGCGGGAGCGACGGAAGAATGAAGCGGAAGGCCCTTTGGGCGTTGATCGGCGTGTTCCTGCTCGGGATGGGAGGCGGGGTGCTTCTGGATCGGGCCTACCTGGGCTTTTGGGGCGGGGGTTGGAGAGGAGGCCCGGAGAAAAGGCAGGCGCGCATCCTCGGATTCCTCTCCCGGAAGCTCGATCTTTCCGAAGCCCAGCGGGCGGAAATCGCCCCCGTCCTCCGGACGACCTGGAAGGAATTGGGCGATGTCCGCGCGGAAGCGTTCCGGAAGATAGACCGGGTTCTGGAAAAGGGCGGCGAGCGGATTCGCCCCGTCTTGAATCCGGAACAGGACCGAAAATTCGAGAGACTCATCAAGAAATTCCGCGAGAGGCGGCATCGCCGGGGAGGCCGCCGGGGCCGCCGAAGACGCTGGGGCCATTGACATCCCCCCCCTCCCCCTCCCCCCCGCCAGGCGCCGCCGACGTTCGCCCGCTTTCCTCCCGATGAAATCAGTCCACCGCTCTTTCCTCTGAGCCGCGTCCACCGTTTGGCTCATCCCGAAGCCTTTCGTTCGCGCCCGATGGAACCCCCTTTTGTCTAATGGGTGATTTTCCGATTGAGGGAATGGAGTTGAACCGGGCGGCCCGGAAGGAGGACCGAGCATGAAAGAAGAGCAAGGCGTGAAAAGAGACGGGGAAAGGAAGTGTGGAATGGGTCGATGCGGAATTTGGGGGAAGGCGCTCTTCGCCCTCTTCGTTGTGGGGGGGCTCGCCGGCTGGGTCACCTTCCTGCTTTAGCACCGGCGCGTCGGTTCCACCCTGCGACAACCTTATTCACCCATGGACTGGAAGGAAAAGCAAACAATGAAGAAAGCCGCAAAATGGATCATCCTGGCCCTGACGCTCCTGCTCGCCGGAGGCGTCGTCGCCCGGGTCACGCTTGCCGAATCGGATCGGGGCTACCGGAACGCCTATGGGCGGAGAGGCGGAGGAGGTTTCGGAAATCGCTTCAGCCGGTTGAGCGAGAAGCTCGGCCTCACGGACGAGCAGGCCGACAAAATCGCGGCCCTCATGACGCAAGCCAGAAAGAAAGCCGTCAAAGCACGCGCGGACGTTCGGGTGGCCGGAATCGAGCTGGCCGAGCTCCTGACGCAGGATGAGGTGGACAAAGGGAAGGTCGACGGAAAAGTCAGTCAAATCGCTCAGGCCACGGAGAAAATGATCCGCAACCGGATGGACGCCTTCTTCCAGATCCGGGAAGTCTTGACCCCCGAGCAAAGAAAAAAGGCCAAGCCCTTCATCCGCCGGATGTTTTCGCGCCACGCGGGCGGTTTTTCAGGAAAGAGGGGGTGGGGTCACCGAGGCAGGAGTCTGTAGGAATTCCGCCGGTCCCGCCTCCTCGAACTCAGCCGGGGAGGCGGAGCCGGCCGGACTCCGCCCCGGCGAATCAATGGACCGGCCTTTGTTCAGGGACGTGGGTCAAGCGAACGTTTCTTTTCAAGTTCACCGCGCGTAATCCGGGATCAAATCCTCTTTCCCCGTCCGGCGGATGTAGGCGTGGGCGGCTTTTTCGATGCGATCGAGCGTCTAAATGTCGTTGCTGCTGCTTTATGACAACTGTCGCTCGGGGATCCGTCAGCTCTTTGCGGGGGTGGTCCCGGATCGCTCCTTTTTCTTTGAGCGGACCTTCTGGCCGGCAACACGGGTTTTCTTATTCTTGAAAGCGCCTGTCCATTTTTCCTTTTTTAGTCTGAGCCAAGCGGCTTCTTGAAGCCATTTGCTCCGGTCCATCCCGCGCTGATGGCGTTGTTCTTCAATGGCGGCCAGCAACTGAGGCGGCATCGTCACCTGAATCCGGCGGGTCTTGACGCGACGCACACCCTTCCCCAGCCGGGCGAGGTCGATTTGCACAAGGGCGTACTCGAATTCCGGATTCCCTTTTTCGCGAATCTCTTTGACCGTCCTCGGAGACGGAGCCTTGAGGCCTTCCTCTTGCAGGCTGAACAGGTGAAGCTCGATGGCTTCTCTCGCGTGATCGACGGCCTCCTCATAAGTGTCGCCGTGAGAAAAGCAGCCGGGCAGGTCGGGAACCATCACGCTATATCCGCCTTCGGGCGCCGGCTCCAGGATGACCGGATACCTCATCTTCCTCTTCTCCTACACATTCTCAATTCGAGCCTGCTTTAAGATCGAAGTGTTGGTCTTCGGGGCCAAGGTCTTTCCGGATTTGAAAGGAACCTTTACAAGAAGCCCGGTCCTCAGGTCGGGCGCTTGGACTTCTTCTCAGGATAAATCGCTTCGACCCGTCCAGTTCTCGTAACCCTCGCGATGAACGGTGGGGGAATACGGCTCATGAAGCGCTTCATGGCGGGGATTGCCTTGACAAATGCATGAGCCATCTCAGATGCCGAGAGGTTTCCTGATGTCAGGACGAACGCACCGACGCTCGCTTCCACCAATGCCGCTTGCTCTACGCTCCTGTACCGTATTCTTTCATCCTTTGTCAGGAACACCCATCTTCTTTCACCGATCTTTTTTAGTAGATCGCGATCCCTTATATTTTCAGGGAAGTGTTCCCTGAGAATGCGGATTTCCTCGCCCGCATCGCGAATGGCATCGGCGATCGTGATTGTTCCGAGGCTATGATCAATAAAGAATATCGGAGGGTCAGGCGGCTTTGGCGGGGTGTTCACAGCGAATTGCTTCTTCTATCTCATCTTGCCCACGCTGATAATCTTTCGCCAGCTCATCGATGGACTCACCTGCTTTCCAACGTTCCGCAATGATCGCTGTCGGAATCCGTGTGCCTGTCAATACCGGCCGGCCGAACGAAATCGAAGGGTCTATCACAATGAGCTTTGGCTCCAACTCTCCTTCGAGATGTCCTCTCATTTGCTCGTCGGGTTTCCGCTTTCTCGTGAACGGGTAGAGTCTGATGGGTAAACCCGAAGGGTCCCGCTCAATTCGGCGTAGATAAGATGTCACGAAGCCCTTTATGGTCAACTGACCTTCTCTGGAAAGGTTAATCAATTGGTCAAACCTGTGTATGAAAAGATCAATCCCGTCAGTTTCAAACTGTTCTTCAGCCAAAGGGTATTTGGATTTTAAATGGGCTTCCAAAAAATCGAGGGCCTTGCGCATGGTTTGTAACGGCAGCCTATGTGCGCGGCGAAATGCGTCTAAAACGTGGGCTTCCACCAAATTGACGAAGGATAGGAGTGGGTATTCCTCATCAGGCAGAATGATAATCGGTTTGGAAGTTGTTCTGTTCGGATGACGCGGGTGTTTTTGATCTCTGACCCAATACCGGAGAGTCGAGGGGGGCATGTAGAGAAAGTGAGCCGCTTCGGCAATCCCGTAAGCCGGGAGTTCCCGCGGATCTTGTTCTATGCGAACGTATTCGCGTAATTCCTTCGCCGTGACCGCTCTTCTCGGCAATTCGAAATCCTTTTTCCTGGTTTCCGGCTCGATTCTCGTAACCGTTCTTTTGTCAGAAACCTACCCGGCAGATTGCGGAAAACTCTGTCAATAGACCCCTTGCAGGGCGTCAATCACTCTCAATCTGTTATTCCGACCGAAGGTCAACCGACCCGCAGTGAGGAATCTGCTCAAGCCAGAACTCCCTTGTTTTTGCAGAAGGTTGGAAGAAATTTCAAGCGAGCGCGATTCCTCGCTACACTCGGAATGACACGGATAGCCGCTCCGCAACCGGCTAGAAAACCAACACCGCATAAATTCTAACACGAAATCATACAACACCCTGTTAAACAGAAAGAAATTCACCGCGCGTAATCCGGAACCAAACCCTCTTTCCCCGCCCGGCGGATGTAGGCGTGGGCGGCTTTTTCGATGCGGTCGAGCGTCTCGGCCTCGTCGAGGGTCTGGAGCTTCCCGTCGTCCAGGACGATCTTCCCGTCCACCAGAACGGTCCTGACGTCGGCCGCTTCGGTCCGCCAAAGCAGATGATTCACGGCGTCGATGAAGGGGTGGGCGGAGGCGCCGCCGATGTCCACCATGGTGATGTCGGCCTTGGCCCCGGCCTTGAGCACGCCCAGCTCGCCTTCCATCCCCAACGCCCGCGCGCCGTTGCGCGTCGCCATGTGCAGCGGGGCCATCGGGGGGACGGCCTGGGGGTTCAGGTTGGCGATGCTCTGAAGCTGAAGCTCGTTGCGCATCTCGACCCACAGGTTCTCCATCAAGTCCACGCCCAGCGTCATGTTCACCCCGGCCTTCAGCAGGTCCGGCACGCGCGTGATCCCCTTGGCCAGCTTCATGTGGTTCGAGGGACAGTGGACGACGGTCGTCCGGGTCTCCGCCAGGCGCTCGATCTCCGAGTCGTCCAGCAGGACGCAGTGGACGAGGACGGTCCCGGGTCCGGAGAAGCCCAATTCGTGTAGGAAGTGAATGGGGCGCTCGCCGTATTCCTTGATGATGCCCTCGACCTCCTGCGTGGTCTCGGCGATGTGGGTGTACGTCCCGACGCCCAGCTCGTCGGCCAGCTTTCTGGCCTCCCGGTAGTCGTCGGGGAGAGCTTGGCGGAAGGAGACGGGCGCGATGAAGAGCCGCTCGGCCGGGACCTTCCCGTCATCGACCAGCCGGCGGATGCGGTTCAGGGCCTCCTCGCGCGTCTCGCAGATGGGCTCGAAGGGCTTGGTCATGATCCCCCGGGCCAGGCACCCCCGGATGCCGGTGTCGCCGAAGGCCCGCAGGACCGCCTCCTCCAGCCCCGGCAGGTGGAAGGGATAGCAGTGGTCCACGACGGTGGTGACGCCGGCCTTGAGCAGCCGGACAGCCCCCAGCGTCGCCCCGAGATGGTAGTCCTCCGCGGTCAGGTGTTGCTGCATCTCCCAGCCGGCCCGGAGGTAGTCGTCCAGCTTGAGCCCCTGCCCGATGGAGAGGCCGGGCGCCAGGTCCCGGAGGTGGTTGTGCATGTCGATGAGGCCGGGCAGGACGATTCGCTCGCGGGCGTCCAGGGTCTTCCCGGCTTCCACCGCCGCGTCCTGCTCCTCGGTGGTTCCGACCGCGACGATCCGGTCGTCCCGGACAGCCACGGAGCCGCGAAGGATGTTGTCTTGGTCGTCCAGTGTGACCACAATCCCGTCGCGAATCAGAACGTCAACGGCTTCCATGGAATGCTCCTGTGCGGAGGAAAGCGGGGGGCGCTTCCATCGGGTCGGTGGACCCTTCATCCCGTCCCTCGGAGGACGGCCAAAGAAGCGTCCCGCGCGGCAAGGCCGATAGTCAGCCGTTTCGCCCACAGTCGCGCTTCGGCCAAGCCTTTAGGCTTGACCAAGTGGTAGGGCGGCCATCTTGGCCGCCATCGGATGGCGGGCTGGAAGCCCGCCCTACCAGGGAGTGTGGGGGGCGTCTTTCAAGAAGCCCCCCAGAGGTGGTGACGTTTAAGAACCTCCCAAGTACTTCGACAGGTCGATCGGCGGATACGTGACCTTTTCCAGGGATTCCCGGCCGCGCGGGTTGAGCGTGGCGTCGATCCCCACCTTCGTCGCGATCCCCCCGGCCTCGGTCGAGGGGTCCATCTCGTGTCCCTGCGAATACGGCACGGTGAACAGGTCCCGGCGGGCGTCCACGCGGGTGGACAGGCACCAGAGGATTTCCATCGGGTTGAAGATGTCCACGTCCTGATCGACCACGACGACGACCTTGATGTTCACGTGGCTGGTCATAGCGGCCAGGGCCACGTTCTTGGGCTGGCCGGGATGCTCCGGTTTCAGCGAGATGACCGCCATGAACCCGCTCGCGTAAGGCGGCAGGTGGACGTTCCGGACGTTCGGCGCGACGTGCTTGACAAACTTGTAGAGGACGGGCTCCCGGGGAAGCGAGCCGCCCAGGTTCCGGTGCTCCAGGGAGGCCGGGACGATGGTTTGGAAGATGGGGTTCGTCCGGTGGGAGACCGCGCTCACCTCGAAGACGGGCGCCTGGTAGACCCCGCTGTAATGGCCGGTGAATTCGGCGAGGGGGCCTTCGGCCTCCCGGTGGTGCGGCGGGATCTCCCCTTCGATGACGATCTCCGTCTCCGAGGGGACGGGAATGCCCGTCGCCGGGGCGAGCGTCATCTCCATCGGCCGGCCCCGCAGCGATCCGGCGTACTCCATTTCGTCGATCTCGGTCCGGATCCCCGCCGCGATGGACACCACCGGGTCCGTCCCCAGGGCGATGGCGATGGGCAGGGCCTCGTTTCGGGCCTCGGCCTTTTCGTAAAAGGTCAGGAGGTGCCGCCAGTTGTTGATCTGGATCCCGGTGCGGCGCGCGCCCTGAAGCTGGAAGCGCTGGAAGGAGGCGTTGGCCTGGCCGGTCTCGGGGTCCCGGGCGAAGACCACGCCGCCGCTGATGAACCGCCCGTCCCGGTCCCCGCCGTCTTTCTCCGTGTGCCGGGGGATGGGAAGACGGTTGAGGTCGGCTTCGTCGCGCAGGACGTTTTCCAGGAAAGGGGCGTCCTTCCTCTCCACGGGCCGGAGTGGCCGCTCCATGGCCGAGGCGAGGCGGGTCACCACATCGTCCGTCGCGCACCCCAGGATGAGGCCCACCTGTTCGGTGTGGCTGAGAACGCCGGCGACGACGGGGATGCCGGCGGCGTCGGGGTGGTAGGGGCCGGAAGGGTCGCGGGCGGGTTGGTTGAAAAGGACCGCGCCGATCCCGCGTTTTTCCACCTCGAAGGCCACCGTTCCCAGCTCGCGGTCCAGGTCGACCGCCCGGTCGATCCGGTGGAGCCGGCCGCCCCGTTCGAGGATTTCCAGGCTCGACCGGAGGTCGCGGATCCCGGCCGCTTCGGTTACGGTCACGGAGTCGTCCCCCCCCCTTCATTGTTGAGAATGATCGGACTTTGCTTCCGGATCACCGAAAGCGCGGGATGATGTGCTTTCCGATGCGGCGGATGTTCTCCAGGATCTCCTCGTTCGACCACTTCCCGCCGCTTGAAACGATGAGGTGAGTAACTCCGGCATCGGCCATCTCGCGGACCTGGGACACGCATTCCTCCGCCGTTCCGATGACGGAGAAGGCCCGCACCATCCTTTCCGTGACGAGCCCCTCGGCCTTATCGAGGTCGCCCGAGCGGACCATCTCGCGCAGTGGATTGACTTCTTCCAGCGTCAGGCCGTACTTCGGAACCAGATCGAGAGAGTATTCCCCGCCGGCCATCATGAGGCAGGCCCGCTTGAGGCTCTCGACGGCCCCGGCCGCGTCGTCGGTGATCGCCAGGTGCGCCTGTATCGCGAGGTCGACGTCCTTTCCATCCCGTCCCGCCGCCCGAGCGGAGCGGGCGACCACCTCCGAGGCGTGCCGGGCGAATTCCCGCGTGACGCTGTGGGTGATAACGCCGTCGCCGTTTTTGCCCGACAACTCGAGCATCTTCGTCCCGCGGGCGGCGTAGTAGATGGGGATGTCGAAGGGCCCCCCGAAGGGGAGGCTCGCGCCCCGGACGCTGAACTCTTTCCCTTGAAAGTCGACCTGCTCCCCGCGGAACAGACGGCGGATGATCTCGACGCTCTCCCGGCAGCCCGTGAGGGGGCGTTTCCAGTGGATGCCGAGCTGGGTGGCGAACTCGAACCCGCCGGCCCCGATCCCCAGAACCGCCCGCCCGCCGGAGAATTCATCCAGGGTGGCGGTGGCGGAAGCCAGGAGGGCCGGATGGCGCAGGTAGGGGCTGGTGACGCCCGTGGCCAGCTTGATCCGGCTCGTTTTGGCCGCGGCCAGGGCCTGGACGGCGTAGACCTCGCGGAGGAAGTAGTGGTCCGGAAACCAAGCGAAGTCGAACCCCGCCCCTTCGGCGGCGACGACGAGGTCGGCGACCTCCCGGGCGTCGCGGTCCACCCAGAAGCTGAATCCAAAAAGCACAGTTGATCTCCCTTGCGGAATCGGGAAGTTTCCCGGCCGGAATCAGATCTCGCCCGTCCGGAGGAACCCCCGGACGTTCCGCTTCGTCAGCCGGTCCAGGCCGAGGGACTTCAGCGTCCGGCCCCAGCTCCGGTAATCGTCCCCGTTCATCACGGAGGCGACGGTGATGAGGGCGTCGTTCATCGGCGTCGGGATCCCCAGCAGCCCGCCGATGTCGCTGAGGAGGACCAGGGCGTACGGCACGTCCTCGGTGACGTAGCGGAACTTCAGGCCCTCCGGCCCGCACTGGTAAGTGCCCTTGCCGCCCAAACCCTTGTGGATGGCGTCATACGTCGTTCGCTGCCGGTTCTCGACCATCCCCTGGCGGTAGAGGAAATCCTTGTACGTGGAGAAATCCTTGCAGCCCAGGGCCTTGCGCAGCGCGAGGGTCTCCTCGTCGACGGCCTCGATGCAGCGCACCACGGACGGCGTCGCCCCCTGCCCCCAGAGGAGGAAGGGCGTGGTCCCCCCCTCGATGGCGCCCGCGTTGAACAGGCAGGCCGAGACGTGATCGATGGCGTTAAAGTTGATCAGGACGGTCTCGAAGACGTGCGTCGCCGGCTCGATGTACGGCCAGAGCTCCTGGAGGGTTCCGACGAAACGCTTGTTGTCCTTCGCCGGGAAGGCCGCGGCCAGCGTGCCGCCGCGCTTGCGCATCAACGTAACCTGGGCCGGCCCGCTGATCCGGGTCAGGTAGGGCAGGGTGTTCGTCTCGCCGTAGACGATCTTCAGGCGCTTCCGCTTCTTCAGGAGCATTTGCCGGAAGACGAGAGAACCGCTCCCTTCGCCGAGGAAGGCCACGGTCTGGCCGTCCGAGAGGTGAGGGAGGATGGCCTCGCTCATGGGCCCGTGGCCGAAGCAGGGGACGACGACGATGATCGCGTCCGCGCCCCGGACGGCCCGTTTCGCATCGGTGGTTACGAGGTGGATCTTCGCGAAGTCCCGGTCCCGCCCGCTTCCCGAGGCGGTGATCCCGCCCTTTTTGCGGACGGCGGCAAGGCCGGCGGCGAATTTGGGATGCTCGAAGAGTCGGACGGAGTGGCCGTCCAGTGTCAGATCGGCGGCGATGGTCTGCCCGCCCCCGCCCCCGCCCATGACGGCAATCTTGGCCATGGCATGCTCCTTGGGTGATCGCGCCCGTGGTCCCGGACGGGTTAGGCCGCGGGGCGTGGAAATGGCGGGGGGATGAGCATGACTCCCGCGAACGGGTCATCCGCCCCGTGATCCGCGGCCGCGCGGCAAGGCGCCTCCGGGGCCATCAACCCGGAAACCGTACGCGGCGGCGGGGACTGAATCTGAAAAACGCCGGGCTCTCCCCGGGCGAAACTATTTCTTGAGCTTCCGCTCCCGCTCCCGAAGGGCGGTCTTGTTGATCTTCCCGGTTACGGTCATGGGCATCTCGTCCAGGATCTCGAACACGGGGGGGATCTCCCCGGCGCCGAGGCGCTTCCGGACGGTTTCGCGCAGCGCCTTTTCCGTCGTCTTTTTCCTCGGATAGAGGGAGACGATGGCTTTGGGGATCTCCCCCATTTTCCGATCGCGGACCGGAATCAGGGCCGAGTACTGAACGGCCGGGTTGAAGTAGAGGGCCTCTTCCACGACGCGGGGATAAACGGTTTTCTTGCCCCAGCGGATCTGCTCGCTCTTCCGCGCCATGAGAAAGACGAACCCGTCTTCGTCCATTCTGCCCACGTCTCCGGTGTGAAGCCACCCGTTCTTGAGGGCCTTTCTCGTCGCGGTGTCCCGCCGCCAGTAACCCCACATGAACCCGCGCCGGATCAGGATCTCGCCGACCCGGCCGATGGGCAGCTCTTTGTCGTTCTCGTCGCCGATGATGACTTCCTTGTCCGGCAGGGGCCGGCCGATGGCCGAGAAATGTTTCCGGCTGTACGGCGCCGGGTCTCCCAGCGCCACGAACCCGCCGAGCTCGCTCTGGCCGAAACTCTCCACCAGCGGGACCTTCATCTTTTCCTGATAGACCCGTTTCAGGTCGGGCGGGACGGGCCCTCCGCCCGAAACCGTGATGCGCAGGGTCCCCTTGTTGAGCTTCTTGTCGCGCCACTCGTTGTAGAGATCGGTCAGAAGCAGGGGGTTGGCGACAAAGACATTCACCTTCCGCTTGCGGATGATCTTCCAGGCCTCGGTCTGATCGAAAACGGACATGAACCCGACGGTGCAGCCGCGCGCCGCGCCGGGCAGCAGGTTCGCCACCAGGTGATAGGAGGAGCTGAGGCCCGTCGGCCCGAGGGTCGCCTCGTCCTGGCGCAGATGAATGCGCTCGGCGATGCAGGACGTGGCCGTGGCCGTCGGCTCGTGGGCCAGGACGGCGCCCTTGGGGAGTCCCGTGCTCCCGGAGGTCCAGGAGAGGTGGCAGGGGTCCGTGTCCTTCACGTCTTTGCGCACCGGCTTGGAGGCCCGGACGAGCTGCCTCCAGCCCACCGCGCCCCGGACCCCCTTTCCCGGCCCGTCGAAGCAGACAAAGCGCCGGACGCCCTTCATCTCTTTCCGTTTCCGCTCCACCTGCCCGGCCAGCCCCCGGCTGAAGAGGAGGACCCGGGGGTCCGCGTCGTTGACGTAGTAATCCAGCGTCGGCCCGTTGCGGGGGTCGATCAGGGCGGCGATGGCGCCCAGGTTCCAGCATCCGTACATCGCCAGGGCGAAGTCGATGGAGTTGACCGAATGAAACCCCACCCGGTCCCCTTTCCGGACCCCGAAGGAAGCCAGCGCCCCGGCTATTTTCCGGCTCCGCTCGACCGCGGCCTCGTACGTGATTTCTTCATCGTCGCAATACAGGAAGGTCTTGGACCCCACCCTCCACGCGGTTCTTTCCAGGACTTCCTGGAGCGTCATCTCCTGTCTCCTCCATGAGGACTCGTCCTCGTGATCGGAATCGTCTGTGGACGCTAGCGCTCGCAACCCGTTATTGGGGGACGTTGCCGCCTCTCCCCTTCGGTGCGCCGCCTGGAAGGGACTTGGTTTCCGCGTGCATTATACCAGCCGGCCGCCGTCCTCAAAGCCCCCCCCGGGACGCTGGTCCCGCGCCTCCTTCCGGCTCACGCGCCAAGCCGTCAGGCCGGGAGGGGGAGGGGAGGAGTTTTTCAAGAATTCCGCGCTGGGCTTTCGAGAAGGGGAGCCGAGCCAGGGCGTCCGGCCGGACCCACCGGATTTCGGCGTAGGCCGCGGGCGCGCCCTCGGCCCGGACGCCCGCAACCTTGAAGACGTGATAGGTGATGCGCCGATGGGTCAGCGTCGCCGTGAATTCCCCCAGGGCCTCGCCCGCGCGGACCCGAAGCCCCGCCCGCTCGAGGAGCAGCCGGGGGAGGGCGTCGGCGGGGGATTCTCCCGGCGGGCACGCGCCGCCGGGGAGCTCCCAAAGACCGCCGAAAAGACCCTCCGCCGGGTTCCGGGCCAACAGCACCTTCCCGTCCCGGCGGCGAGCCAGCGCGCAGGAGAACGCGACCGCCCGGGGGGCCGGTTTGGGAAGCGCGCCGGAGATCTCTTTTTCCGCGCCGCCGATCCGGGCCGCGCACCGCGGCCGGAGCGGGCAGCGCGGACACTTCGGGTTTCGGGGGACGCAGATCCCCGCCCCCAAGTCCATCAGGGCCTGGTTCACGTCGCCCGACCGGGGGGGCCGTCCGGCCGAGACGAGCCGTTTGGCGAGCGCCTCGACGAGCCGGCGGGTTCCGGCTTCGGCCGTGTCGGCGTCCACGCCGAACAGCCGGGAGAGCACGCGCCGGATGTTCCCGTCCACGGCCGGCAGGGGGAGATCCTCGGTGATGCTGAGGATGGCCCCCACGCTGTACGCGCCGATTCCGGGGAGGCGGGAAAGCCGACCGGGGTCGGCCGGAAGACGTCCGCCGTGCTCCCGAACCACGACCTTCGCCGCCCGGTGGAGGTTTCGCGCCCGCCCGTAGTAGCCGAGACCTTCCCAGAGCTTGAAGACGCTCTCCAGGCGGGCGCGGGCGAGTGTGCCGACATCGGGAAACCGCTTCAGGAACCGTTCGTAGTAGGGGATGACGGTCTCTACGCGGGTCTGGTGGAGCATGACCTCGGAGACCCAGACGCGGTACTTGTCCCGGGTGCGCCGCCAGGGGAGGTCCCGCTTTTCCCGGCCGTACCACGCCAACAGGGCCCTTTGGATGCGAAGGAGGGTCTTCTGGTCCGGTCCGGGAGTTTCAGCGCGGGGCATACGAGATCCGGTAGATCCGGTCCGCGCCGTCATCCGAGACGAACAGGGCGCCGTCGGGTCCGACGATCACGTCCGTGGGCCGGCCGTGGACCTTGAAGCCGTCGAGCCAGCCGGACGCGAAGTCTTCGATCCCCGCCGGTTTCCCGTCCTTGATCCGGACCCGGACGACTTTGTAGCCCGTCGGGACGGTCCGGTTCCAGGAGCCGTGGAAGGCGATGAAGAGGTCACCCCGGTAATCGGCGGGGAACATCTTGCCGGTGTAAAAGGCCAGCCCCAAGGGGGCCGAGTGGGCCTGCATCTTGAAGACGGGCGGCTCGGTCTTCCGGGCGCAGAAGTCTTTCCGGCCGTATTTGGCGTCGGGGACGCGGTTTCCGTAGCAGTAGGGCCAGCCGTAGTGGCGTCCCGGGCGGACGATGTTGATCTCCTCCGGGGGCAGGTTGTCCCCCAGCCAGTCCCGGCCGTTGTTCACCGCCCACAACTCGCTCGTTCCGGGGCGCCAGGCGATGCCGACGGAGTTGCGCAGGCCCGCGGCGAAGACCTCCTCCTCCCTTCCGTCGGGCGTGTAGCGGACGACGGCCGCCCGGCGCGGGTCGGTCTCGACGCAGACGTTGCAGCTTGAGCCGATGGAGACGTAGAGCTTGCCGTCCGGGCCGAAGCGGACGGTCCGGGTCCAATGGCCGCCTGTGGGAAGTCCGCCCACGACTTTTTCCTTCAGGTCGGCCCGCAGGTCCCCGTCCAGGTCCTTGAGGCGGACGACGCCGTCGGTTTCGCCGACGTAGACCCATCCGTCCCGGACGTCGATCCCGTGGGGCGACCGCAGACCTGTCGCGAAGGGGATGACCGAATCGGCCCGGCCGTCTTTGTTCCGGTCGGGCATGACGGCGACCCGTCCGGATCGGGCCAGCGTCACGTAGAGGTTCCCCTTGGCGTCGAAGGCCATGAAGCGCGCTTTTCTTCTGAGCCCCTTCGCGAAGACCTCGATCCGGAAACCCTTCGGGAGGCGGATCTTCTCCCGGATCTCTTGTGCGCCCAGGGGGTTCGGGGCGGTCACGCACCCGGAGATAATCACGGGGATGAGGAGCCTGACGAGCCACTCCGCCGCCGCCCGGGCCAAGCCCCGGTTCGCGTCGGTCGGCATCCCAACTCTCCTTTTCATGTCCAGCATCATCGAGAATCCTCAAGGGCCAAAGTCGGCGGAAGAAATCTCCGGCATTGTCGCTCTCCGTCAAGGGAGCCAGTATATCCAACAAACCGGCGGTGAGGGAAATTTCACGGCCAGCGGCGGTCATTTTCGTCGGGAGCGCGCCCCCCTCCCCCCCCGTATCGTCCTTCCGACAAAGGACTTACACCGACTCAAGGACCAGTTGAGCCCCGGTGAGCGCCTCACCACGCGATTCGACGCATGGCGGCGGTCCCGTTGGGTTCACAACGCCGTTTTCGGATCGGGCCAACGGGTTCTGGAGGAATACGAGGCGCGGCTGTGTATTCCATTCATCGCTGTTTTTCAATGACTTATCAAGATCAAACCCAGAACTGCAATCAAGTTGTTTGCCTAATTATATTTTCCGTCCATACACGGATGGACTAAGTTAACCCAGATATCCCATATGGATCATAACTTTTGTCGGACCGGAGGACATTTTCTGGAGTAAAATCAATGCATGAGCCTCCCCGAGCCATCCTCTCGCGGGGTAATCCAATGGGTGAAGCGAAAAAGTGGGCGTTGAAGGTCCGTTTTGAGCGTCGGCTGAGGCTTGAGTTTCACGGAACCAGAATGACTTCGGATGCGGGATTGCTGGCCTGCCGAGAGGGATCAAGCACTGGTCGTTACGCGGCCTTCAGCTTAAGCTCCTCAAAATGGGCGGCCGGCTCGTGCGGTACGCCCGCCACATCACCTTCCAGTTGGCCGAGGTCGGTGTATCCAGGAAGACATTTGCCCTTATCTTGGAGAGAATCAAGCGATGATGCCCGGTGCCTGTCTAGCGACCCTAAGCGGAGTCCACACAAGGGCAAAATGACGAAGACTCCAAACCTGGTGGTCAAGCCCGTTTACACGCCGGCGCTGACATGGTTTTCCAATGGCGGATACCGCTCCGATCAGGGTTTCAGGCGCCCGAAATGGTGTTGACAGCCCCGGTAAAGAGGGCTCTAATTGAGTTAAAGAGCAACGGGTGGTCAATACAAGAGTTGTCTTGATTTAAACCGGGATTTCCCAGATGACCACTCTTAGCCATCCTGCGGTCCTCCTGTGTCATCAAAGTACCCCATTTTACTACAGATTCAGGGTCTCTTTGCAGAACCCTCTGCTCAATCGAGGGGCAACGGCCGTCCTAAAGCCGCAATCCCTTGAAAACCCAGCTCTACCGGCACACTCAGGGGAGTTCGGCACAGACTGATCCCCCGTCTCCACCACGTCACTAAGCTTCCGGGCCATCTGCTCCGTCATCCGGTATCTGGTACGGGAGGCGGTAACCACAACCGTCGAATTCGTTCAAGGATTGCCCTGAACAGTTGACGCGGCACGGCCACCTCGGCCATCTGGAAGGTGGTGTGCCGGGCGTGGGTGACCACCTTGGCCCCAATCTTAATCAGCTTCTCGCGTAACGTCGTCAGCGACCAGTGCTTCACCGCTCTGGGCAACGCCAGCCGCCGCAGGAAGTTTGCCAGGTTGTACGCCAAGGCAAATAGTTGCAAGCGAACCTGGTTCTCTTCAAAGCCGTGGCAGGACAGGCGCGTCCAGTTCAGGGCGTACTTGCCCTCCTTGATCCACTGCTCCGCCGTCCCACGCTGGTTGTAGAACCTCACGACGTTCTCTTCCCGCCAGTGCAGGTTGGTCACGATGAAGCTGACTCTTGGAAACAACTCGCCCTGGTGCCACTCGACCGCCACCACCACCCGGCGAGGCTTCTCCCAACTAGCCGCCTGATAGGAGACGCTGTGGTAGAAGATAATGGGCCTTTTGGGCGGTCGGCCAACCGGCCGGGTCAGAAGGCATTCGATGTCCCTGTACAAGATGGCGTTGGCCGGAAGCCGAATCGCATAGGAGTAGCCCTCCGCCTCAAGGTATCGGTACACCTCCGGCTTGGCAAATGCCGCGTCGCCTCGAAAAAACCGACAGACCTTCGCATCCCGGTAGCGAGCTACCACCGGCTCCAATACAGACCACCAGTCATCAGCGCTGTGGACCTTGCCGTTGCGCAACAGCGCCCGCTCCAGATCGCCAAACTGGTTGAAGCAAAACAGTGGGTGATAGCAGGTGCAGCCGAAGTGGCCGTTGTAGGAAGAGCCTTCCTGCTCACCGTGGGTCGGGCTGACCGAACTGTCCATGTCCAGGATCAGCTTGCGAATCGGCTTGCGTTTGCGGACACGATCCACCAACACACCGGGCAGACCGCTCAGCGCCTTGAGGGGTTAAGGGGCCGGGTGAGGGTCTGCGTCTCGAATCGGCTCATCTGGCTGGTGGAGGCAGCGGTGTGATACTTCGCTCGCCCCCCAACCACCTGACGCATGGCGGGATCGACACAGAGCCGCTCGGCATCATTGGTGTCTTTATATCCTGCCAGGCGGCTGTAGACCGACTGGCGCACCAAAGCGGTGAGGCTGTGCCGGGTGTTCCCGCCCGTCCGTGAATCGGACAGAAACCCCTCGGCCGCCTTCGTCAGCCCCAACACCTCATCCAGTTCACGATAGGCAAGCAAACCGGCGTCACTCGTAACCTTTGCTCCGTGAAACTCCAGCCTGAGCCGACCGTCGAATTGGAGCCTCAACGGCCTCTTTTTCGCTTCACCCATCGGGTCCCCTCGCAAGATGATGGCAGGGAGAGGCCAACACCTTGATTTTACACGAGAAAACGGCCTTCGGGGCGTTAAAAATTATCATCCATATGGGAAATGCGGGGTTAATCCCTTTTGATCATGTTAATATTTTTTTACTACTACTACCTGTTGACACGATGCCTCTGTCTCGGTAGGATTTCTACATTAAAAAATCATCCGTCCCCAAATTTGATGGTGTCATATCCGCCGCACAGGCGGGCAACCGAAGGTGATCCAGGTCCGGGGGGGGACCCATGCATACCCGACATTATCCGACCATAGGTCAGGGCATCACCCGCTCGACAATTCGAGATACGATTTCACGCATCTACGTGGTTCTCCGGACGATGAAGGAGGAGCTTGGGAGTCGGTGCGATTGCGGCCTGGCTTGATCGCGGGTGCCCCATGATTTCCCAAGGTCCCTAATTCTGGCTTGGAGCAGGTTGCGCTGTCTACTTTGGACTTAAGGCAGCGACGTCATTCACATGTGCCAAATCTGGAGGGATGAGTCGTAAAAAAATATTCACCAGTTTGTAGCTTTCCTTTTTCCCTATCTGCTTCGCCTTGTCATCAATGGCTGGGGAAACAAAAGCAGACCCTAAACAGGCACGGTGCGCCGATTGCCTACGTAAAGTACAGGACGTAGCTCCGCCTAGTGGTGACGTTTTTACCAAGCACTGGACGGTGGGGACTACCGTATCTGCCCAATTAATTCGCCACAATTTAGCCTCTGGCAAAACCTCTATAAACGCGTTGGGCATCGGGGCAGGGATCGCTTTTCGTTTTTACCCATCGATTTGGTTGCCAACTGTAAAAGATAAGGATGGAAATACTTTCAAAGATATAGACTATGTAAAACCAAAGTGTCGCGCAACCACGTTTGACGCCCAGTCTGTAGATGAAAATCCAGAGGCAGGGAAGGTAGCCTTCCCACTTTTCCCGATTTCAATGATTGGATTTGCATCCAAGGCGGAAAAGGAGTCTGAAGTATTACTCCAACCAGCACTCGTGGTGGGATTCCTTCGGGATTTGGTAAATATCGGGGTCGGGGTGAATGCGACTGGGCCAGACAAAGAAGAAGGTGATGTTTTCCTTCTCTTTTCCATAGGTGCGGGCTTCAGATTCTAAAATCACAGTCCTCTCGGCCAAAGCGATTCCGGATCAATGTGATTTTCTCAGGGCGGGATATAAAAGTCGGAAGGGAGGTAGAAGTCAAATCTTATATTTCAACGCATGTGAGCAATACCGCCCCCGCTGTTTCTATCCCGGAGATCGACCTTCGTACGTAGCGGTGTGTATTAGGGGAGTATTCCCAGCGGGATGAAGCGATGGCCATGCTGAATCGTTCCGGCGCTTACTCGATGAAAGAGATCAGTGAGTTCTGCGGGGTGAATTAGATGCCGCTCGGATGTGCAGAATGGAAATTCGACGGCCCCTCGAAGATGTGAGAATGTGAAACCTGACCCAATCAGCTCGATAAATGCGGAGCCGTTCGGTCGTTCCAAACAGAGGTTAGAGACAAATCACACGACTGTTGAGATTGGACACCTGACTCCATCCCGTAATACAAAGGAGAAATAGAAATGACCAGCTTCATTCATCTTAGTGACTTACACATCCGTGGATCAATGAAAAGGGATGAAAACGTGAACGCGCGGATCATTGTGGATTGGATCGGCGAGCGATATTCCAACGATCAGAAGCCTCTAATTCTCCTCACGGGAGATATTGTAGATGACGGTAAAACCAACCAATACAAGAACGCCGTGAAAATTCTAACGCCTCTCGTGGAAGCCGAATTTCAGATTTTGCCTACCCCCGAGAATCACGATTATGGCCGATGGGGGATGAATTATAACCAAGCAGCAGCTAGACGGTTTCAGAAGTATATCCATGAGGAGTTGTTGGGTGATGACCATGAGAACAAGCCAATCGATGAAATTTATCCAAAGACCCGGCAGGTCAATGGAATTGTGTTTATTGGGTTAGATTCTGTTTATACAAATCTGGTTGAAGAGGGGATTACATTTGCAACTGGTGAGATCGGAAAGAAGCAACGGAATGCTTTGGCGAAGATTCTGTTGGAAAACCCTGAATAGCATAAAGTTGTGCACTTTCATCATCATCCATTCATGAGGAACTTTACGCTCGAAATGGAGGATGCCACCAAGGTTATGGAGATCTTGGCCGGCAGGACGACTGTTCTCTGTTTTGGACATAAGCATGTGTCCGACTTGTGGGAGGACCATCACGACATAGATTGGATTCTGGCCTCCGGTAAAACGACTGAGAAGAACCGTAGAGGCAGATTCCAATATCGTGAAGTTGGAATTAATGGTTCCACCATCAGCGTTGGAAAGGTTTTGTTCGATTAATAATGGATGCTTGCATCCATTGAGAGGAATGGAAGAGCGGTCAGAGGAATTCATCGCGGAGGGTAGTATGAGAAAAGATAGAATGGGGTCAGGTCTCGCGCTTTGAATCACAAATCCGGACCTCAACGCCTAATGGCCCACCCTTTGTGCGGCGAACTCCACCCCTTCGCCATCTTGTCTGTTTTTAACGCGGCCAAAATATCGTAGTGCGGGATGCCCCTTGGTTTGTCGTTTGGTGGCAATTTAGGGAGGTGAAGGATGAGAATATGGTCGCATGACATGTTCATGGTCAATCTGGAGTTGACCCGGTTTGGTGGACACCTGATGATTTGGGGGTAAAGGAGGTGTTCACGATGCCACAGACTCACCCACGCTATCCAATGGAGTTCCGCTGCCAGATGGTAGAGTTGGTCCGGGCGGGACGCACGCCCGAGGCGCTGGCGCACGAGTTCGAGCCCTCGGCGCAGACGATCCGCACCTGGGCCCATCAAGCCGACGTTGACGAGGGGCGTCGCAAAGACGGGCTCACGAGCGATGAGCGGGAGGAGTTGCGCCGACTTCGCCGCGAGAACCGACAGCTCCGCCAGGAGCGGGAGATCTTAGCAAAAGCCGCGGCCTGGTTTGCTCGGGATACCGATTCGATCCCGTCCGGATCTACGGGTTCGTGAGGGCGAACCAGGCCATGTATCGGACCGCCACCATGTGCCGGGTGCTGGGCGTCTCCTCCAGCGGCTACTACGCGTGGCGCAGGCGCGCGCCGTGTGCCCGCTCGTGTACCGATCGGGCGCTCACCAAACGCATTCAGGCGATCCACGAGCGTTCTCGGGGGACTTACGGCGTGCCGCGCGTCCATGCCGAGCTGGAGGCTGAGGGAGTGCGTGTGGGCCGCAAGCGCGTCGCCAGGCTGATGCGTGGGGCGGGACTTGCGGGCGTCAGTCGGCGCAAGGGAGCGCGCACGACGCAGCGCCGGCAGGAGGCGCGGCCGGCCCCTGATCTGGTGGACCGCAACTTCACGGCCGAGGCCCCCGACCGGCTGTGGGTGGCCGACATCACCTACGTTCCGACATGGGCGGGGTTTTTGTATCTGGCCGTGGCGCTCGATGCGTTCAGCCGGCGCATCGTGGGGTGGTCGATGGCCACACACCTGCGGGCCGAGTTGGTGCTCGACGCGCTCGACATGGCGCTGTATAAGCGCCGTCCCCGGGCCGTCATCCACCACTCCGACCAGGGCACGCAGTACACCTCGGTCGCCTTTGGGCAGCGCTGCCGCCAGGCGGGCGGGCGTCCCTCCATGGGTTCGGTCGGGGACTGCTACGACAACGCGCTGTGTGAGAGCTTTTTCGCCACGCTGGAGTGCGAGCTCCTCGCTCGCCACAGTTTCCGCACCCGGGCCGAGGCGCGCATGGAGGTGTTCGGGTTCATCGAGGGCTTCTACAACCCGCATCGTCGGCACTCCTCCATCGACAACCTGTCACCCGTTAACTACGAAAGGAGTGGACCGCCCCTGGGTTATTGGACACTCGGGTGAGGGTATTCGACCTCATGCGGCCTCCGCAACTTGAGCGAGTTTTTCCTGCCTTGCCTGGGCCGGCGTTCGGTAGCCGTAGCCCTCGAGAATCCAATGATGGTTGTACAGGTTCTTGAACTCAAGCAGCGCCCACCGCAGTTCCTCTACGGTGGCGAAAGAGCGCACCCACAGGAGATTCTCCTTCAAGATGCGGATGAACCACTCACAGTAGCCATTTCCCTCGGGCGCCCGCACGAAGCTGGGCGAACTGGTCATGCCCAGGTAGGCGATCTCCCGCTGAAAGTCATCGGACAGATAGGCGGGGCCGTGGTCGTGACGAACTTTAAGCCCCTCGGCGACGTCCGCCTCCAAGCCGGCGAAGCGCTCGGCGACCCCCTGCCGGATCGGCTCCAGGGCCTCGAAGCGGTTGCCGCTCTTGGCCGCATGGATCCCCACGCAGTCCACCGAGCAGTGATCCACCGCCACGAACACCGAGGCCACCCCCTCCTCGGTGGTCACCGTCGTCGTCATGTCCGTGCCCCACATTCGGTCGGGCCGCTCGGTGCGGATGGTCCCGTTGTGGGCCTTGGGACCTCGGGGTTTGCCCACCCGGTGGGGGGCCTGAAGCCCCGCCTCCCGCATCAGGCGACGCACCCGCTCCTTGCTGGTGCGGATGCCCGCGAAGCGCAGCCTCGCCCACACCTTGCGGTAGCCCTCGCCATGGAAGGGAGAGTCCTCCAGGACCTGCCGGATGTGGCCGAGGAGTTCCGCATCGGTGCACGGGCCCACAGGGCCGCGCTTATGGGGCGTGGGGCGTTCATGAACGGGGACCGCCTCTCGCCGCCGTTGCGCGTAGACCGTGGAGCGCGCCAAGCCCCAAAGGGCGCACACCCGCTTCAGGCCGTAGGCTCTGCCCGTGGAGGTGAAGCGGGCCTGACTCATCGCCTCCACCTCCTGCCGGCTAAAGGGCGGCCGGCCTCCAGGCGGTCGATCTTCTCCCGCAGGACCTCGCCCTCCATCGTGAGTTCGCCCACCTTGGCCTTGAGCCGGGCGTTCTCCTCGTCCCGCTCATCCGCCGGGCGGGCTTTGAGCGCCGCCTCGCCCCCGCGAAGGAACGCCTCGCGCCAGGCGGAAAGCCGAGCCGCTGTCGTGCCCAACTCGCGGCAGAGCGTCTCCAGGCTCTCGCCCCGCAAAAGACGCAGGACCGCCTCCCGCTTGCGCTGGCAGGAGAACCGACCCCGCTCACTGCGATGCCCTGGGGCCTTGGCTCCGTTCGCCCTGCGGGCGCCCTCCGCCAAAGCCCCCTCTTGCTTTTGTTCGTTCATCGCGACACCCCTTTCTCCATGAATCATGGATCAATCGAGTGTCCAACAAAACCCTAGAGCGGGGGAGGAGACAACAACGCACACCCTGAAAACCCAAGTGCTTAACTCTCCACGAAACCGGGGTAAGTCCACTGTCAAACATGGCGATTTTAATAACAAAGAAATGAGATTTTGGATGCCTAAGTTTTGGGGGGATGATCAGGTAAAGTGGAAGGAGAAACCTGTGGATGAAAGATAGGATTTAGCATATCTCTTCAATATAGCCGGTTGGCATGAGCTGGTTGGTGTGGCTGGTTGACATGCATTGGGCAGCGTTAGCATGGACGCGGGTCTTCGATTGAAAAAGCGTATATGGAAGATGGATGGGCCAACTCGCATTTGGTTTAGAGTTCTGTGGCGGTATTGGTCACGATCCCCCAAATCCCAAAGGTATCATTTCTCATACTCCCGATACGGCGCGATATCCGACTCGATGTCCATGCCCTCGCTCACGCGGTTGAGCCCTTCAAAATAGTCCACGACGGCCAGGACCTCGACCAGGGCGGAGTCGTCCATCCCCAGCCGGCGCAGGGCGGTGGCGTGCTCGTGGCCGAAGTAGTGGCTGCCGACGTTGGCGGCGACGGTGTAGCCGAGGATTTCCTTCTCCTTGAGGGTGATCTCGCCCTCGGCGAGCAGAACCTTCGAGCGGTTCCAGGCGGCTTCGAGGTAGAGCGGCCGGTGGGCGATGGCCCGCCAAAAGAGCGGTATGGTGTCCCGTCCGAGACGCTCCGCCTCGCGCTCTCGAATCTCCCCGAAGACCTTGGCGACCCGGCCCTTGGCGCTCTCCTCGTCCACAAGCCCCAGGATCATCCCCGGCGGTGTCACCCCCTCCGCCTCCGGCGCGTAGAGCCCCGCTCCGAGCGCGGCCTTGGAAAGCCCGCTCACCAGGTCCACGATGGATATCAGCTCCGTAACCGCCCGTTCTCCCTTTCCCATCCGCATCACGGCGGCGACGTGGGAGTCCGTTCAGTAGCGGCACCCGTTGGCGGCCGAGACGGCCGAGGCGATCATCTCCCGCGTCAGGTTGGACAATTTCCCGGGCTGGCGGACGGACTTCGCCTTCTTCCACGTGACCTCCAGGTACTCGGGCTGGTGTCCCATGCAGCGCCAGATGTTGGCGAGCTTGGGAATCCCCCACCGGGCCTTCTCGGCGGCCAGGATCTGATCGACGGTTTCGGGCGCGGCGCGGCGGATCTCCTCCTCTTCCAGCAGGCGGATCGTCGTCATCGGCGTCTCTCCGGAGCGGGCGTGGCGGATGGAGCGGGCCGGAGCCCTCCGGGCCCGAGGCCCTCCAGGCCTGGGGCTCCCGGGCTACAGTTCCCCCTTCTCGCGCGCGACGCCCGAAAATAAAAAAGCCCCCGCCCCCAAGAGAGGGGCGGGGGCTCGGGATTGCGGCTTAGAACTTCGGCTTGGGATACTGATACTTGCCCTGGGCCATGTTCTTGGGGGATACGGGAAGCCGCTTCCCCTTCTGGATCTGGATCACCGGGACGATGCTCCCGATGTTCTGGCCGTTCTTATTGAACTTGACCCGGCCGTAGAACGTCATCTCGTTCATCGCGGCCAGGGCAGCCCGGATTTTTTTCTTATCCAGGCTTCCCACCTTCTCGATGGCGATCTGGTAGACCACGCCGCTGGCGGTGGAAGCGGCGGAGACGTAATCGGCCTCCTTGCCGGTCTTTTTCCTCCACATCTTGCTGAAATCGTCCGGCGTTCCGATGATGCGCCCTTTGTAATCCAGGGTGTCCGCCCACCAGGAGGCCGTCGTGATGCCGTCGGCTGTTTTGCCCAGGGCCTCGGTGAACTGGGAATAAACCGGTCCGGCGGTCATGAAGATGGCCTTGGGATTGACGCCGAGCTCCTTGGCCTGCTTTGTCACCAGGATCAAGTCGCCCAGGTAGCCGGCCACCATCAGAAGGTCGGGGTTCTTGCTCTTGACTATCGTCAGCCAGGTGGACATGTCCTTGGCGTCTTTGGGGAACTTGGCGTAGTAGATGTCCTTGACGCCGTACTTCTTGGCGGCATTCTGGAAAACGCCCGTGATGACCTTGGGGAAGAAATCGTTGCGCGTCACGAAGGCCATTGTTTTCGGGCGGGGGTTCTGGGAGGTCACCAACTCGAAAAAGCTGTCCGAGACGAAGTTGTTGGGCACCAGGAGGCCGAAGAGGTAGGAGTATCCCCGTGCGTACAGCTTCGCCGAACTGGCCGTCGGCGCGATGATCGGAATCTTGTAACGCTCCGTCAAGGCGGCGACCGACGCGGTGGCCCCGCTTCCGAACGGCCCGAACAGGAAGTCCACCTTGTCCTTTGTGATCAGCCGCTCGTAAAGCTTGCTGGCGACCGGCGTCTTGCTCTCGTAGTCGTAGTACCTGATCTCCACCTTCATCTTCTTGCCGCCGACATTGATGCCGCCCTGGCTGTTCACCAGGTCCTTCCAGATCTCATAACCGGCTTTCTGCTTGTTTCCCTCGGTGGCCAGCGGACCGGTCAGCGGCAGGGCGGCGCCGAACTTGATGACGTCCATGGCCGCCTGCGCCCGGTCTCCGACAAACGCCGCGCCGGCGATCAGAACGGCCGCGGCCAACACGGGTGCAACCAAGCTTCGGAACAAACCACAACGTTTCATTGGTCTCCCCCTCCTGTTCAGAAGTTCATTTTGAGTGAAAATGACAGTACCCGGATTTCCCTCCATTAGTCAAACGACTTCTTGGGGCGCCTTGACCGATTCGGCCTCCCTCAGGGCCCGATACACCCTTTCGGGATTCATGGGCAGCTCGTGGAGCTGGACGCCCGTCGCGTCGGCGATGGCGTTCGCCACCGCGGCCGCCGTCGGGACCAAGCCCGGCTCGCCGACCCCCTTGGCGCCGTAGAGCGGCGCCCCCGGCTCCGCGTCCTCCACGACGAAGGTCTCCATGCCGTGTATGTCCAGGGCGCAGGGGATCTTGTAGTCGACGAACGAGGGGTTAACCGCCGCGCCCGCGTCCTGGACCAGCTCCTCGAACAAGGCGTAGCCGAGACCCTGGCCGACGCCGCCCTCGATCTGTCCTTCGACGCCGCGCAGGTTCACCGCCTTGCCCACATCGTGCGCGGCGAAGAACCGCAGGAGGCTCACGGCCCCGGTTTCCATATCCACCTCGACCTCGACGAGGTGGCAGCCGGTGGAGAAGTTGGGGATCTGGTTGCTCCAGTCAACGTGGCCGGCCGCCTCCACGTCCTCGAACCGGCCCTCGGCCGTGATGGGGACGCCGTTGTTGTTGTAAATCATTGAGGCCGCGTCCTGAAAGCTCATGCCTTGCTCCGGGCGCCCCACGGCGAAGATCCTCGAATCGGCGGCGCGCAGGTCTTCCGGCGAGACCTCCCATTCTTTGCCGACGGCCTCGAAGATCTGCCGGCGCGCTTCCTCTCCAGCCGCCTTCGCCGCTTGGCCGCAGACCCAGGTGGTCCGGCTGCCGTAGTTTCCGACGTCGTAAGGCACGAGATCCGTGTCGTCCGAGACGACCCGGATGTCCTCCATCCGGACGCCGAGCTCTTCGGCGGCCACCTGGGCCATCACGGTGAGGGCGCCCTGGCCCGTGTCGTTGGCGGGGGTGGTCAGGAAGACCTGGCCGTCCCGGGAGACGTTGATGAAGCTGCCCGCGGAGTTGAAGCCGTAATACCGGGACCCGCCGCCCGAGTGGACCATCACGGCGAGGCCCATTCCCCGGCGGTAGCGGCCGCCGCCGCGGGAATTCTCATTGCGTCCTTTCCGGTGCTCCGCCCAACCGGCCGCCCGGGCGGTTTCCTTCATGCATTGCTCCAGGCCGCAGGTGGGGAGCGTGACGCCCGAGGCGCTTGTCTCCCCCGCCCGGTTGGCGTTGATCCGGCGCAGCTCCAGCGGGTCCATCTCCAGGAATTTCGCGATGCGGTCCATCTGGGTCTCGGCGGCGAAGGTGACCTGGGGGCAGCCGAAGCCCCGGAAGGCCGTTCCGGGTTGTTGGTTGGTGTAGACGACGTAGCCGTCGAATTGGATGTGGGGCACGTTGTAGAGAACGGCGAACATGGCGCCCGAGAAGCTCAGCGTGGGGCCGGCTTTGTCGGAGTAGGCCCCGCTGTCCACATCAATCCGGATCGCGCGGGCCACCAGGCGTCCGTCGGAGCGGAATCCGGTTTTCAGCTCGATGTGATACGGAAAACGGGTTCGGGAGATCTGGAATTCGTCGGTCCGCGTGTTGGCCAGCTTCACGGGTCGGCCGGTTCTCTCCGCCAAAATCACGGCGCTGGGCGCCCCCATCTCCATGATCATCCGGTTCCCGAAGGCCCCGCCGGTGGCCGGCTTGATGACCTGAATCCGCCGGGAGTCCATCCCGAGGCACCGGGCGATGTCTTCCTTGAGAACATGCGGGGCCTGCGTGGACGCCCAGATCTTGAGCCGGGAGTCATGCCCCGCGCGCTCCCACCGGGCGATGAAGCTCCGGGTTTCCAGGGGGCAATGGGCGACGCGCCGGGTGTCGTAGGAGTCCTCCACAATGTGGTCCGCCTCGGCAAAACCCTTCTCCGGGTCGCCGAACATCTTGTGGAGTTCCATGCAGATGTTCCGCGCCTTCCCCTCATGCACGAGCGGGGCGTCGTCCCGGACGGCCTCTTTCGGGTCGAAGACGGCGGGCAGCGGCTCGTAATCCACCCGGATGAGAGACAGGGCTTCTTCCGCCGTGTCTTCGGTGTCGGCGGCCACGGCGGCGACCTCGTCCCCGATGAAGCGGACCTTCTCGTCGCACAGGGGCAGCTTGTCGGCCAGCTCGGGCATGAAGCTGAAAAGGATCTTGGGTGTGTCGTCCGCCGTGATAACGGCTCGGACCCCCTTGGCGGAGGCCGCCCGGGCGGTGTCGATCTTCAGGATGCGGGCGTGGGCGTGGGGGCTGCGGAGGATTCGCGCGTGAAGCATTCCCGGCAGTTGCATATCGGAGAGATATGGGGTCTCCCCCGTCGCCTTGCCGGGGCCGTCGATCCGGGGTGCGCCTGTTCCAACCAGGGAGAGGGGCGTCATCGGCGGGAGCCGCCCTTTCGGCGTGGATTCATCGGGAATTGCGCCGCGCCTGGAATGCATGGAGCGATCATATCAGGTTCGTGGGGAATGAACAATGAAGTCAGACCCCGGGAAAGCCCCCGGACAGGGCTTCCGGGAGTGATGCCGGCGCGGTTTTCACATGCCCAGGTAGGACCGCTTGATTTCCGGGTTCTCCATCAATTCCCGGCTGGGCCCTGACATGGTGATTCGGCCGGTTTCAAAAACATAGGCGCGGCCCGCCAGCTCGAAGGCCGTCAAGACGTCCTGCTCGACCAGGATGACCGTGACGCCCTCGGCGTTGATCCCCTGCACGATAACGGAAAGCTCTTCCACGATGCGGGGGGCAAGGCCCAGGGAAAGCTCGTCGATCAGCAAGAGCTTGGGGGAGGCCATCATCCCGCGGGCGATGGCGCACATCTGCTGCTCGCCGCCGGACAGGCTGCCGGCCAATTGATCCCGCCGCTCCCGCAGAACGGGGAAGTGCTGGAAGACCCGTTCGATGTCCGGCTGCAGCTCCTTGGCGGAGAGCTTCCTGGCATAGGCCCCCATCAGGAGGTTGTCTTCGAGGGACATGGCGGGAAAGAGCCGGCGCCCCTCGGGGACATGAGAGATGCCCTGCTCGACAATTTGATCGGAGGTTGCGCGCTCCATCGGCTCGCCGTCGAATACGAAAGAGCCTCCTGTCGGCGTCAAGATGCCGGAGAGGGTCCGCAGAAAGGTTGTTTTTCCGGCGCCGTTGCTTCCGACAATGGCGATAATCTCACCGGAATGGACCTCGAGATCGATCCCCCAAAGAATCTGGATGTCTCCGTATCCAGATTCGAGGCCCTCGACCTTCAGGAGCGGCGATCCGTTCGTGGTTTGCATTGAATGGCCCCTCACCGGCGATTCGATCCTCATCCGCCGCTTTCAGCAAGGCGGGCGGCGAATTTGTCCCCCAAATACGCACGGATCACCTCCTTGTCGCTGGTGACGTCCCGTGGGTTGCCGTCCGCGATTTTTTCACCGTGATGAAGGACGAACACCCGGTCGGAAAGCCCCATGATCACCTTCATGACGTGCTCGATGATCAGGATGGTGACCCCCTGGTCCCGGACCCTGCGGATGAGGTCGATGGCCTCCTGCGTCTCGGTGTGGTTCAGCCCCGCGTTGACCTCGTCCAGGAGCAGCAGTTCCGGGCTCGTGGCCAGGGACTTCGCCAGCTCGAGTCGTTTCCGCTCCACCAGCGTGAGCTCCCCGGCGACCCGATCCGCCATCGGGGAAAGACCGACGAATTCCAATTTCTCTCTGGCGATCTCTCTGGCGCGGGTGATGGTGCTTTCATTGTGGGCGTGGCCGAACAGCGCGCCCATCAAGACGTTGTCGAGCGCGGACAGGCTCGGAAACGGCTGAACGATCTGGAAGGTGCGGGCGATGCCCAGGCGCGTCACCTGATGGGGTTTCAGACCGTCGAGACGGGTTCCGTTGAAGATGAGCGTCCCTTTCGAGATGGGGAAGACCCCGGTGATGCAGTTGACCAGGGTGGTCTTGCCTGCGCCGTTCGGGCCGATGAGACCGAGGATCTCGCCCTTGCGGACGTTGAAATCCACGTCCGAGACCGCGGTCAGTCCCCCGAATCCTTTTGTGATGCCTTTGCCTTCGAGAAGAATTTCTCCGCTCATACGCGGTATCGCCGGATGTTCTCGAGCAAAACCGGCCCGATCGACTTCCAGCTCCCCTTCCCCTTGGCCCGAAATCCCTGGTAGAGGGAGAAGAACCCTTTGGGCATGAAGATCACGACCACGACCATGACGATCCCGAGGAACGCGCTGTGGAACTCCAGGAACGCTCCCCAGAGATAATCGTTCACGAGCTCGATGAAAGCGGCGCCCAGGACGGGACCCATGATGGTCCCGGCCCCCCCGATGAGCGACATGACGATGGCCCGGATGGAGAACAGGACGTCGAAAACGTCGATCGGCTCCAGGAAGGCCGCGCGGTAGGCGTACACCCCCCCCGCCATGGCCGGATAGATCGCCGAGAGGACGAAGGCGTAAATCTTGTACTTGGTGGTCTCCACGCCCAGCATCGCAGCGGCGTCTTCGTTCTCCCGGATGGCGACCAGACCGAAGCCGAGGCGGCCTCGGGTGACCCAATACTGGGTCAGAAAGGACAAGAGCGCGACCCCGAGCATCGCGTAATAGAAGTACCGCGTGAAGAAGTCGGGGCCGCCGCTGATCAGCGGCAGGTTGATTCCCTCTCCCCCGCCCGTGATCTCGAAATTTTCGGCCAGCTCGCGGATGGCCTCCGCGACGCCGTAGGTGGCGATCGCGAAATAGTGCCCTCTCAGGCGAAGAATCGGGACGCCCAATACGAAGGCCACCAGCCCGCCGGCGAACGCCCCGATGAGCAGCGTGGGGAAGAAACCGACCCCCGCGTTCATGAAGATGGCCGTCATGTAGGCACCTATCCCCAAGAAGGCGGCGGGCGCAAAGGAGGGGTATCCGGTCAGCCCGCCGATGAAGTTCCAGCTCATGGCCAGGATGGCGATGAGAAGAACGTCGAACCATTTCCGGATCTCGTCATTGGGCTCGAAAACCGGAATCAAGGCAAACAGGACGAGTCCCAGCGCAAAGACCGTCAATTGAAATTTCGTCCAGGGCCTGAACATTTACTTTGCGTACCCCGCCTTCCCCAGCAACCCTTCGGGCCGGATGAACAGGACCAGGACCATGATGATGAATCCGATGGCGTTCTGATAACCGGGGCCGAAATAATAGGCCCCGAAGTTCTCGACGAGTCCCAGCAAGAGCCCCCCCACGAGGGCGCCCATCATGTTGCCCAGGCCGCCGATGATGCAGATGACGAAGGACTTGGCCAGGAATTCGAGGTCCATCACGGGCGAGATGGAGAACCCCACGCTCACGAGCGAGCCCGCCGCCCCCGCCAAGGCCGCGCCCAGACCGAAGGTGATGGCGTAAATTCGTCCGATGTTGACCCCCATCAGGCGCGCCCCGTCCAGATCCATCCGGGTGGCGCGGATGGCCCGCCCGGTCCGGGTCTTGGCCATGAACCAGAACAGAAGTCCCGTCAGCAGGAACCCCATGAAGAAAAGCGACAGGCGAATGAGGGGAACGACCAGGCCGGCGACTTGGAAGGAGAACTCGGCGTATGCGGTCTGGACGACCCGGTAGTCCCCCGTCCAGAAATAGAGCGCCATGTTCACCACGAACAATTCGAGTCCGAAGGTCAAGATCAGCGTGATGAACAACGGGGCCCGGATGACCAGATTGATCACCCAATACTGGGTCAGATAGCCCACGCCGAACATGATCAACATTGTGAGGGGCATCGAGATGAAGGGGTCGATGCTGTAGAGCTGGAACAGCCAGAATGTAATGTAGCCGCCCAACATCAGGAACGTCCCGTGAAGGACGTTGAGGATGTTCATGACCCCCCACACCAGGGAGAAGCCGATGGCCACACACGCGTAGATGCCGCCGAGCAGAAGGCTGTTGATCAGCATTTGGGCATAGAACACGGGAAATCCTCCGCCGCATGATGAGGGAGCTTCCGTCCGGCGGTTCCAAGCGATTTTACTTTAGAGGCATTCCAATCAAAGGGACACTTCTAGCTTGGCGGGCGCGCAAAGTCAAGCCTTCCATCTTCTATGCCTATCGGTTTTCCGGATTTTGAAAAAGCGCCGCGCCGCGTTCACAAATCGGTGAGCCCGCTATCGGGTTTCGATGTCCCGCCGCCCCTTGCGTCCGATGGCCGGTGAGAAATGCGGTTGCGGGCGAATCGGGGTCCGCCGCTCACCTTCCGGGGAGGAAGAGCCGGTCGACGGCGGCGGCCAGCTCGGCCAGGGTGCTCACTTGGTGGACGTGGTCGCAGAGCGGGGCGTAGGCCGGCATGTCGCTGTCGCCCGTTCCCCAAAGGGGCCGGGGCTCCGGGTTCATCCAGACGATGCGCCGGGCGCGGCGGCGGAGTCCGTCCACCAGGTCGAGCCGCGGGTCGTTGAAGTTGTTCCGGCCGTCCCCCACGAAGATCACCGTTGTCCGGCCGTCCACGGCGTCCAGGGACCGGTCGAAAAAATGCGCCAGCGAGGCCCCCAGGTCGGTGTTGTAGTGGCCCGGCTGAAGCCCCCGGAGGACCTTCTCCACCGCCGCGTCCGGGCGATGCTCCTCGAAGGCCCCGCTGATCTCCTCCATCCGGTCGATGAAGGCGAAACTGCGGGCGCGGGACACCTGGTCCTGAAGCTCGTAGATCAGCCGCAGCATGAACTCCGCGCAGTGCCGGACCGATGTGGAGATGTCGCAGATGAGGACCAGCTTGGGTTTCAGGCGGCGGGTCTTGAGGCGGAGATCGATCGGCACGCCTCCGTTGCGCAGGTTCGCGCGCAGCGTGGCCCTGGGGTCGAGGACGCCCTTTTTCCCCCGCCGGTGGCGCAGGGCCGCCCGGCTCCGAAGCTGGGCCGCCAAGCGGCGGACCTCGTCCCGCAGGGCCTCGGCCTCCGCTTCGTCGAGATGCCGAAAGGGCCGGTCGATCAGGTCCGGGTCCGCGTCCCGCCGCGCCTCCTCGGCCATCCGCCGCGCGACGCTCCCGCCCGCGTGATGTCGGACCTGCTCTTCCAGGGCCTCCAGGTTGGTCCCGAACATCTCACGGACCTTCTCCAACCCCTCCTCGCCCATCCCCATCTCGGCCAGGGCTTCGAGGAGCCGCTCCAGGGCCTCCATCGCTTCTTCCAGGCCCAGGGTCCGCGTCATCCGCCGCTCGGCCCAGCGCCGCTCCCACGGGGTCCGGGCCGACGGAAGCCCCGACGCCTCGCCCAGGGCATCGAGGTCTTCCCGGTCCAGCGGACGGCCTTCGAGAAGCTGCCGCAGGAGATCCAGAAGCTCGGGGTCGAGGGACCCCAGCGCCCGCTGTAGCGTTTTCATCTCTTCCGGCGTGAGGACGTCCGAGGGCTGAAGGAGCGGTTTCTCCCCCGTGCCGAAATAGAGCGGGAAGAGGCGCTCGAACTTGGGGAGGTCGCTTCCGTCCTTGATGAGGGTGATGTGCAGCGCGCGCCGGAACGTCTCCCGGTCCCGCGCGCCCGTGTGATCGACGGCGCTCAGGCAGTCGACGCTCTCGGCGACCGAGACCCGAACGCCCGCGCCCCGCAGGCCGGCGACGAAATCGACGATCCTATCTTCCATTCGTCTCGCCCTCGGCCGGTCCGTTTCCTCCGAGGATGTCGGGGTTGAAGCCCTCGGGGTCGAAGCGCTCGGGGTCGAACCCCCCCGGATCGATCCGAGGGGGACGGGGAGGCCGGGGGGAGCGGGGCGGACGCCTCCCCTCCGGGGCTTGCGGTTCGCTCGGCCGCTCGGCCTCGGCCGTCGCCCGCCGCTCGGCCGCCAGCGCCCGGCGGGCCCGGATGAGGTCGTGCTCGTGTTTCAGGAGGACCGTCAGGGTGTTATCCAGGACCTTCGGCTCGATGGATTCGGCGTTCAGTATCACCAGGGTCTTCGCCCAGTCCAGGGTCTCGCTGACGCTCGGCCTTTTCTTCAGGTCCAGGCCCCGGAGCTTGTGGACGGCCTCCACCGCCTGCCGGGCGAGGGCGGGGGCCAGGTCCGGGACCTTCCGCCGGACGATCCGGAGTTCCGTCTCGACGGACGGATAGTCGATGAAGACATAGAGCGACCGGCGCTTGAGGGCCTCGCTGAGCTCGCGGGTGTTGTTGCTCGTCAGGACGACGGCCGGCCGCTGCTTCGCCGTGAGCGTGCCCAGCTCGGGGACGCTGATCTGAAAATCGCTGAGGATTTCGAGGAGGAACGCCTCGAATTCCGCGTCGGCGCGGTCGATCTCGTCGATGAGGAGCAGCGTCGGCTTCTCGGCCTGAATGGCGCGAAGGAGGGGCCGCGGGAGGAGAAACCGCTCGGAGAAGAACACGTCCTCCTCGGCGGCGATCCGGTCGGCGGCCTCGCCCAGGGATCCGGTCCCGGCCAGGATGTCCTGGAGCTTGTCGCGAAGAAGCTGCGTATAGAGCATCTGCTTCGCGTATTCCCACTCGTAGAGGGCCTTCGTCTCGTCCAGGCCTTCATAGCACTGAAGGCGGATGAGGTCCCGCCCCGTGGCCTTCGCCCAGGCCTTCGCCAGCTCGGTCTTACCCACGCCCGCCGGGCCTTCGACGAGGATGGGCTTCCCCAGCCGCTCGGCCAGGAAAACGGCCGTCGAGATCTCCTCCGTGGGAATGTACTCGCTCCGGTCGAGCAGCTCGCCGACTTCTTCGATGCTCCGGGGGGAGTTCGTCATGGGGAATCCCTTCACGGGAGAGGAGGGAAGCCCTCGAGCCCCGCGCCGGGGAGACCGGGCCGCGTCTCCACGCGCCATGGCCGGGCGCTGTGGGGTTTGTCCTTTGCCCATCCACGATATCACACGATTTCGAATGTGAGGCGGAAAAAGATGGCAGGCTGTCTGGAGGCCCTTCACTGCGGCGGATGTCGGTTGAGAGCCGACGGGAGTCCGCACGGGCTTCCGGGGGACGGCTGGCTGTAGAGCCGCCGCGACGGTCATTCCCGCGAAGGCGGGAATCCAGGCCGATGTGGATGGGAGGCCGTTTCCACGACTCTATTGCTTCGTGTCGAACCTCGATGGATTTCTGGATTCCCGCCTTCGCGGGAATGACAGGATCGCCGGGATTCGGGCAGGAAGAGTTTCCTTCATCTCCCGATCGGCCATTTGTTTGTGGGAGAATTATGGGGGGGAGAATTATGGGAACGGAGAATTATGGGGACACCATACTTATTTCTGGAATTATGTGTGGTGTCCCCAAATCCAGGAAAGGGCAGTCTTCCCTTCAGGAGATCGGAGGCCGACCAATGGGTCAAGTGCGATATGATCAACACCGTGGCCTATGATCGGCTTGATCGATTGATGGTCGGGAAAGAAGAGGGCCGGCGGGTTTATGAAACCCCGGTTTTGTCACCAGATGTGATTGAGAATATTCAGGCCGCAATTCGGTTCGCACTTTCGCTCTAGGGGTTGACAAAATCGATGGATTGGCCGAAATTTCGGTTGTCACCGCTTCGGCGGTATTGGAAGATCACCCGAGAGGGTGGCCGGCTCCCCAGGCTGGCGAAGGCAAGCCACGCGGGGCCGTGATAGCGGTTGTGCCGGAAGAACCCCATCGAAAGGTGGGGTTCTTCTTTTTGCGACCAGAAAATCAAACTGACTCACTACCCCAGATTTGATGGTAGGGGCTCTGAAATGTAGGGGCGGGGCTTCAGCCGGGGGGCTGTCTGTCCCCGCCCTACACACCCGTCCGGCGTTGTTTCGTAGGGGCCGGGACCCCCTACCCTCTACGAAAGCAGGGGGTCCCGGCCCGCCACACTCCCCCCTCAGCCCCTCACTTACACGGGAGGAACTCGTTCGTCCATCCGCCGGCGACGTCCACGCCCTTGGGGTCGACATTGCGGGCTTCGAGGGTGATCCGGGCGGAGGCCTGCATCTTCTTCGCGTCCATCCAGCCGATGCAGTGCGCCTTCTGCTCGGCCCCCAGGACGAGCCGCTTCAGGAGACCGACCTCGCCCCGGGCGATTTTCGCGTTGATGTGTGGATTCCGCAGTTCCCTCTCCCCCTCCCCTCCCCCTCGGCTTGACAACTCCCCGCTTTCACGCCTAGATGTGCCGACCCGGAGATGGAGAGCTTTTCTACGGCGGAATCTCGCAAGAGGGATTCGCGCCCTCGCGGAAGCCCGAATGAGCGCCGAATTTTTGACCATCCACGAAATCATCGTCGAGGCGCGGCGCAACGCCACCCAGTACGTCTGGAACTACATCAGCGGCGGAGGGGAATCGGAGACGACGCTGCGGCGGAACCGCCAGGGGCTCGATCGCCTCGCGTTCAGGCCGAGAATTATGAGAGACGTCACCGAGATCGACGCCTCCACGACCGTCCTGGGCCACAAGCTGCGTATCCCGGTGATGCTCGCGCCGGTCGGCACGCTCCACTCCATCGTCCCGGAGGGCGCGATTGCCGCCGCCCGCGCGGCGGAGGAATTCGGCACGGTTAACTTCGTCAGCTCGGCCACCCAGCCGAGTCTGGAAGAGACGGCCGCCTGCGCCGCCCATCCGCAGATCTTCCAGCTCTACGTGCGGGGCGATCTGAAGTGGGTCGAGGACGTCGTGGGCCGGGCGAAGCGCGCCGGTTACGCCGGGCTGGCCCTCACCGTGGACTCGGTGTACTACGGCAACCACGAGCGGCAGCTCATCGAAGGCTGGATACCGGCCGCCGTCAAAAACCTGGAGGGCCATGAGTATCACACCTCCATGACCTGGGAGACCCTGGACGCGATCAAGGAGATCGGCGGGCTGCCGTTTATCCTCAAGGGCGTGGCGACGGCGGAAGACGCGGCGCTGGCCGTCGAGCACGGGGTCCAGGCGGTTTACGTCTCCAATCACGGCGGCCGGCAGCTCGACCACGGGCGGGGGGCCATCGAGACCCTGCCCGAGATCGTCGCGGCCGTGGACGGCAAGGCCGAAGTGATCATCGACGGCGGGTTTGTCCGCGGGACCGACGTCCTCAAGGCCATCATCCTGGGGGCGGACGCCGTTTCCATCGGAAAGCTCCAGGCCTGGGCGCTCGCCGCCGCCGGCCAGGCCGGCCTCGTACGGGCGCTCGAAATCCTCGAGGGGGAGATCAAAAAGTCCATGGGGCTTCTCGGCGTGGCGAGCCTCGCCGAGCTGGACGGATCCTATCTCACGGCAACGAACCCGGTGATGCCCGCCCACGAGTTGAGCGCGTTCCCCCACCTTCCGGAAAACATCCGGCTCTGATTTTCGCCCGTCCGGCTGCCATTGCGGTTCCACGGACGGCCGATCCCGGCCTTGACGCCATCGCCGTTGGGCTCCGACCCGGGAAGCCGCCGGGCGTCTCCGAGCCCTTCAAGCTTGGCCCCATCAATCCCACCCCTCCCTCCCTCCTCCCTTGAGCCGGCTTGTCTTGGAACAAGCGGAGTGGCGCGGAAGAATCCGGTCCGCGCGGTTGTTTCCGGCGCCGTCCGGGCCGAAATAGAGACCGCGAGCGAGGAATACGAGAAAACCTTTCGGTGGGAACCCGCCGGCCCCCTCCCTCCCCCTCCCCCTCTCCCCCTCCCCCCGCTCGCCAGGACCGGGAACAAAAGACTTGATCCAAGCGTCTACTCTGAAAATAGATGGTTGGAATCCGCGTTATCCACCCGCGTGATGGGAGGAGTATGGGCATGCCGGAGAGAGAAGCGCTCGGGACGCCGAAGGCCGGAACGGAATTGCGTCCCGTTGCGGGCAGGATCGGATGGCTGCGCACGGTTCTGTTGCCCGTTTGCGTGTTGGCCGTGCTTTCTTCTTCGTCCTACGCCTACGAGAACCGGCCGCTGGCCGCGGAAGGGGCGGCCTACGAGGAAGAGATCAAGGCCCGGGTCCGCGACGACCGCGAGAAGCTTTCCCCGGAAGACCTGGAGATGCTCAAGACGCTGGTCGGACCCATCCTTCCCCTCCCCTCCCCTCCCCCCTCCCGTCTGTGGGGAAAGGGCCGCGCCGCAAGGGCGCGCCGGACGCCGTCTTCGCTTATGAGCTCCTGATCGCCAAGGGGAAGGGAACTTCCGCCACATGGCTGAAGCTCGCGCGCGCGCATTCCGACCCCGGTCCTCATCGGAATTTGCAAAAGGCCGCCCGGGCGGCCTACATGGCGTACAAAGCGGCGGGAAGCAGCCTCTCCCGCGCGATGGCCTTGGGCTTTCTCGCGACCGTCTTCGATAAAACCCGGGACTCCTCGCAGGCCTTGATGGCCATCCGGGAGGCCAACCGGCTGGTGTCGCGGGAGAAGGCGGCCCGCGAGGGCGCCGTCATCGGCCGGCTTGCCCGGTCGCTCGACCAGACCCGGAAGCGGATCGAAAAACGTCATTCATTCCGGCTGCGCAGGTTTCGCGTTTTCTCCAACCGTCCAAAACCCTCGGTCTGCCTGACGTTTTCCGGCCCGCTGGCCGGGAGGGGACGGGTTCGGTATCGGGACTACATCCAGATCGACCCCGCCGCCCGGGTCGCCTTGAACCCCGAGGGAAAGTCCCTTTGCCTGGAGGGCCTGGCGCACGGGCGCTCATACAAGATAACGGTTCTGAAGGGGATGCCCGACCGGCATGGGCTGAAAACGCCCGCCAGCGCGACCGTCCGGGCCGCCGTCCCGGACCGCGCCCCCCAGGTCGCCTTTCGGAACAGCGCCTACGTCCTGCCGGCCCGGAAGGCCAAGGACCTCCCCCTCTCCGTGGTCAACGTCCGGACCGTAAGTCTGCGGGTCTATCACATCGTGGAGAGGAACCTCATCCGCGAGATCATGGCGGGGAATATCACCCGCCAGCTCTACAACTGGAAATTGAGGGAATTTCGGGAGGACACGGGCGAATTGCTCTGGCAGGGCAGCCTGGACGTAGAGACCCGGGTCAACCGGGAGACGCGCACGTCCATTCCGCTGGGAGAGATCCTGAAGGATGGGCGGCCGGGCATCTATGTGGTCTCGGCCAAGGCCGGAGGCGTTCTCGCGACGCAGTGGGTCGTCATGTCGGACCTCGGACTTTCCACGGTCAAGGGCCGGGACGGCCTGCACGTGTTTGTCCGCTCCTTGAAATCGGCCAAGCCCGTGGCGGGCGCGGAAGTCAGGCTCATCGCCCGGAACAACAGGGTGTTGGACGCCGTGACGAGCGATGTCCGGGGCGTAGCGCGGTTCTCCCCCGGCAGGGTGCGCGGACGGGGGGGGAACGCCCCGGCGGCGTGGCATCTGACGAAAATCCTCGAGGGCGTCCCCAGGCCGCCGAACCGGGTGCAAAATTCGGGAGCGACCCCGCGCGCGCCGATCGCCCTCAAGACGGGCACTTCCTACGGATACCGCGATGCGTGGGCGATTGGCTACAACAAGCGCTATACGGCCGGAGTCTGGGTCGGCAGGCCGGACGGAACGCCTGTGCCGGGCGCGACGGGACGCCGGGCCGCGGCGCCCTTGCTTTTCAAGGTGTTCGAACAACTCCCGCCCCCCTCCCCCTCCCTGGATGAGCGGGCGCCCGAAGGGGCGCTGATCGCGGATAACCGGGGGCTTCCCCCGCACCTGCGCCGCCTGCGTGGTCCAGGCCCTGAGTGAAAGGGGTATGGCCCGTGACCGGACCCCGCCGCCGCGTCTGGAATTTCCCCGGGACGGCTCGACGGTGGAGCTCAGCGGGGCGGACGCTGAATTGAGCCGCCTCCCCCTCATCGCCCATGGGGGCGAGAGTCCGTTCAACTGGCTCATCAACGGCCGTCCGATTTCCGGGGGCCGGAAGGAGAATGAATGGAACCCGGACGGGCCGGGGTTCGTGCGGGTGACGGTGGTTGACGCCGCGGGCCGATCGGCGTCCGCCGAGATTCAGATCCGTTGAGTTTCCCCGGCATCCTCAGTCCCGATTTTCCCCGAATGGCAAGCTGCGAGGCGTTTGGCTTGGTGAGAAATTCCGGCTACGACGGGGGTCGATGAGACCTTCGCGGCCGGATGCGCCCGCCCCTTGAATGATGTGGGGGGTTGCTATAGATTTGAGGCATTGCGAAGCCTTCCCCTCTTTAGAGTAGCGGAGAGACTCAGGATGGCGGAAAACACAACAAAGGAAAAGATTTTAGAGGCCGTTCAGAAGCTTCCGCCCGATGCAACCATCGAAGATGCCATGGAGCGCCTGTTCTTCCTTGCGAAGGTCGAACGGGGCATCGCGGAAGCCGACGCAGGCAAGACCATACCGCACGAGGAAGCGAAGCAGCGGCTCACCAGGTGAAGACCGTCATCTGGACGCTCCAGGCGCTTGAAGACGTCGAGGCGATACGTGAATACGTAGCCCGCGACTTTGTCCGATACGCTGAGCTTCTCGTCGAACGTATCGTGGCGGGCGTGGAACGACTCGATAGATTTCCGCTTTCCGGACGCGTCGTCCCTGAAGTGGGGGATGACTCCGTGCGGGAGGTGATTCACGGCAGCTACCGTATCGTGTATCGGGTCAAGGCCGAGGCGGTCGAGGTTCTTACTGTCTTTCACGCGGCACGCCTACTGATGCTTGATTAAGCTGCGGCGTCCTCCGCCATGCAAAATCAAGAAATGGCCCAAATCGCGACACAGCGCGCCTTTTTTCCCCCAAAGGGTTTTGCGATTCCTGCACCCTTGAGATAATGTCCATGAAGGAGGGGAAGGGGGTGCAAATGGGCGTTCTGCGTTGTGACCTGATAATTCAAGACCTGACCCCCATTATTGCGTTAGTTCCTTTGGATCCAGGGGTTCGCCCACGGCGTGGATGCACGGCGGCCTAGAGGGGCTGAAGCCATCCCATTATCGGGTTTCAATAAGAACAACATACGGCGAATGCTTTCGGAAGATCTCTGGAGGCGTTAGGACCTTTCTCTCCTTGGGCACAGGCATAAGGTGAACTTTTGCACTAATCGGGCTTGTTGGAGAATAAGCATAGCGGCTGATATCTTCGTTCCGAATCGAATTGCCTCAACGCCTTTCTGTACCAAGCCGGATGAAGCGATACCAACGAGAGTTCCCTGGGCGTTCACAACGGGGCCTCCGCTATTTCCCTCGTTAATAGGCGTCGTCATCCAGAACTGCGCGATATTATCTTCCAGACCCGTTGCGGCGCTCACATGACCCGTGACGATGCTTGGTTGTCGACTAAGGCGTCCCCCCAGTGGATATCCCAGGGCGTGGACCAACTCGCCTGTTTTAACTTCGGCCTGAACCCGAGCGATGAATCCTCCCATGGGCCGCATACCTTTAAGCAGAACTAGGGCAAGGTCGTTGTTCCGATCTTTCGTCACAACCAAGGCCGGGTAGACCTCGCCGGATGGCAATGTTACGCGGATGCTCTCGCCTTGTTGGATGACGTGGTAGCTCGTTAGAGCGTAAGAAGTCCCCCTCAAAATAAGACCGGAGCCTGCTATTCTCCATGCCTTTGAGGAAGGGGTAATCGCTTTTCTCTCTGTACGCTTCTCTTGCGCACGCCGAAGAGTTGCGATACGCCTCCTTTCTCTCTCCAGCCGTTCGCGTTCGGCTACGATCTTCCTTTGGTCGGATTCAATACACTTAAACTTCAATTCGGCTTCAATGGACCCCGGCCTCGTAGTTGTACTAACTGTCATTAAATGCTTATTGTGTTTTGAACAGTAGGCATTTGCCTTTTTATAGAGATCGGCTGTAAGTGAACCTACAGAACTCCCGGGAATCCATCCGTGTTTAGAAATCATATAGGTATCTCTACCAATCGATACAATCTCCGTTGCGGGACAGCCAGCAAGAAAGAGAGCGAAAAGTAATAACCACGAATTTTTTCTCATTATATACATCCCCTCAATTCCATCCGAAATTTCTCCTTTCAAATTCGGACAGACCCGCACTGACCCCTCGTTGCTGTTTAGCCCGATTAGACCGCTCTCTACCGGACCTGTCAACCGGTTTCTGGGCACAGATTACCTGATCTGAGTTGTATCCGCTTAGGATCGCTAGACCGGCAGCGGACGCAGTCGGTGGATTCGCTCCAAGATGCGGGCGAAGAGCTCCCTGGACACCGCGACCTCGGCCAACTGGAATATACTTTGCCGGGCGTGGCGGACGACTTTGGCCGAATCTTAATTACCCTCCCCTATCGAAACCAATACGAACACCGTGAATTTTGACCCTAGCAGAAGTTGGGGTCAGGTCTTGAATTATCAGATCCGGGTGAAATTGGCGGGTGAAAATGGGGTCAGACTCCTTTTTGTGCCACGACAACTCCACCCAAAGGCGACGAGGGTCCCAAGTCGAACGTCAGGGGATAGCCAGCAGCCCTCCAATATACTCGCAGATTCCTCCAAACCCCTTCATTCCGCTTGATTTCCGGCTCTTCACACCCCACAGGAAAAGGCATGGGGTCAGATTCTTACATTCTAACATTTGGAAAATTGGGTCTGACTCATCTTCGACAGTTGGAATTTGAAGTGGCGAAAAAGGGTCGGGATTTTTTTCTCGGAATGGATTCCGGCGGCCACGGGGCCGTGGCGTGATCTCAAAACCCAGTGGCTTCGCCGTGTGCGACACCCGGGGCAATCGCAACCCGGGCAGGCGGCCGATCGATACGGCCAAGAAGTTTATCAAGCCTGTGAGGAAAGAATCTTAGTGATACGGAAGTGTATATTTATCTGTTGCCCCCGAGTTTTTCCAGGACCTGTTCCGGCGTAATGGGGATGTCGGTAATCCGCGCGCCGATGGCGTCGCTGACGGCGTTTGTGACGGCCGCGGGGGAGGCGTTGCAGGGCGGCTCGCCGATGCCGCGCGCGCCATGGGGACCCATCCCCTCGCCCGACTCCGTGACGATCGTCTCCCACGCCCCCAGGTCCAGCGAGGTCGGGATCAGGTAATCGTGCAGGACCGGGTTGACCATGCGCCCGTCCTCCATGACGATCTCTTCGGTGAGGGCGTAGCCGATGCCCATGACGGCGCCGCCCTCGATCTGGCCCTCGACGCTCGTGGGGTTGATGGCCGCGCCGACGTCGTGGGAGGCGACGAACTTGAGCAGCTCGACCTCCCCGGTGGCCTCGTCCACCATGACCTCGGCGGCGTGGACGCCCCAGGTGTAGTCCGTCCAGCCCGCAAAGCCGCCGTACCGGTCCGCCCCTTCGTAATCCAGGTCGGGGGTCTTGTAGGCGCCCGTGGCCGCGATGGGCAGGCCCTTCGCCTGCGCGCGGGAGACCGCATCAGCGATCGAGACCCGCTTCTCCGGGGCCGAGGCCATGCGGACCGAATCCTCGCCCAGCTCCAGGTCGTCCCGAGGGGCTTCGAGCAGGTCCGAGGCGGCGTCCACGAGGGAGCGCCGGATGGTCCCCGCCGCGTCCAGGAGCGCGCTCCCGGACATCAGCGTCTGCCGGCTCGATGCCGTGTAGCCGACCAGGGGCGTTGTCCCGGAATCGGAGTGGATGACGGAGACGTTCTCCAGAGAGAGGCCGAGCGCCCCGGCCACAAGCTGGGCGGCGGTGGAGGTCTGACCCGCGCCCAGGTCCGACACGCCGATGCGGATGAGGGCCGATCCGTCCACATCCATCCCCACAAAGCCTTCCGAGCGGCTGAAGGGCCGTCCGTACCCCGTCATGTTGGCCGCGAATCCCCGGCCGACGCGCTTGCCCGGCGGGGCCGGGGTCTTATCCCCCAGCGCCTTGTCGACCTCGCGCGTAAGGCGGTCGAGGTCCACGTGGTTCTCGATCGTTTGGCCGACGGGCAGGAGGTCGCCCTTTTTGAGATAGTTCTTCCGCCGGACTTCGAGGGGGTCCATGCCGAGCGCCCGGGCGACGGCCTCGATCTGGCCCTCGACGGCGAAGGTGATCTGGTTGCACCCGACCCCGCGCATGGCGTCGGAGAAAGGCCGGTTCGTCACCGCGCCGAGGACGGCCACCCGGACGTTCTCGACGTTGTACGAACCCTGGGCCAGGACCATCGCGCCCATCGTGATAATGGCCGTGTTCGTGCGGTAGGCCCCGGCGTCGGCCAGCACTTCCACGTCCATCGCCGTGAGGGTTCCGTCCCTTTTGGCGGCGGTGCGGCACTTCATGACGAAAGGGTGCTTCTTGGAGCCGCCGAGGAAGGTGTCCTCCCGGGAAAGGGTCATGCGGACGGGCCGCCGGGCGGCCTGAGCCAGCAGGGCCAGCCACGCCGCCACGAGGGGCTGCTCCTTGCCGCCGAACCCGCCCCCGACCATCGGGCTCTGAATGCGAACGCGGCCCGCCGGGACGCCGAGGATCCGGGCGACGGCGCGGTAGTTCTCGATGAGCTGGGTGGGCCAGCGGATGTTGATGACGCCGGTCGAGTCGATCCAGGCCACGCCCGCCTCGGGCTCGATGAAGCAGTGATCGGCCTGCCGCGTCGTGTAGGTGTGCTCGACGACGACGTCCGCTTCCTCGAAGGCCCGATCGGCGTCTCCCCGGCTCAGGGTGTAGCGGCCGACTTCCGCGCCGGGGTCCTCGGCCAGGGCCTCCTCGGGGTCGTAAACGCCCGGCCGGGGGTCGAGCTCGACGCCCAGCGCGTCCACGGCGGTCCGCGCGGCGGCTTCGTGATCGGCGGCCACCAGGGCCACGGCGTCTCCCGCCGAGCGGACGACCCCGTCGGCCAGGACCGGAAATTCCTCGCCGTGGGCGTGGTTGGCGCCGGGAATGTCTTCGGCGGTCAGGACGGCGCGCACGCCGGGGATCCGCCGGGCCGCCTGCACGTCGATTTTCCGGATCCGGGCCGATGCGACGCCGGCGCGCACGACCCGGCCGATGAGGCAGCCGGGCAGATTGAAGTCGTCCGCGAAGAGCGTTCCGCCGACGGCCTTCTCAACGGCGTCCGGCCGGGAGACCGCCTGCCCGACCATCTTCCAGGAATTCCGGGATTCACCCAAAGCCATTTCCTCGTCCTTCCCGACGGCGCCCGGAGGGGGAGAGGGGAGGGGGGGGGGAAGGGGGTGCATATCGGGGAATCAGAGCCCCCGATTCGGATGCCTTGACCCGATTCCCGCTGTCTGACTTAATGGATCGATTCTATGGGAACCCGGCATGGAACACAACGGAATCCCGCCGCACGCGGGAGGGCGGGGCTGTGGGTCGTTTGCCGAACGTTATGCGGACGGGATTATTCCTCCTTGGGGGACAGGCGGTCATGCTTCGGCGCTTCGTTTTCCTCGCAGCCGTTTTGATTCCGATGTTCAATCTGATTCGCGCGCCCCGGGCGGATGCCGCGCAACGGCGCGTCGTGATCCTGGATTTCCAGAACGACTCGGAAGACCCCGTGTTCACATGGCTCACGACCGTGATACCGGAGGCGCTGCGTTGGAAGCTCGCCGGGATCCGGTCGCTCGATCTGATCGGCCGCCGGACCATTGATCGGATCGTCGGCGAGCAAGGACTTCGGGGCGGGGACCTGACGGGCCCCCTGGCGGCCGAGCGCGTGGGGAGGCTGGCCGGGGCACATTTGGTGATGGCGGGCAGGCTGATCCGGCTCGGACGCGAGGTGCAGCTGGACTACCGGTTTGTGGACCTTCCCAGCGGCTTTCAAATTCAGCAGACCCGGTTCCGGACGTCGATCTCGACCCGCGACGCCCTTTTCTCGGCGTTGGACCGGGTGGCGGACTCCCTCATCGAAGCCCTGGGGAAACGGATCGTCATGAAAGACGGCTCGACCGCCGAGATTGAATCCTCCCCTTTGTCGCTGAGCGATCGGGAGCGGGTCCGGCTTCACGAACCCTTTGCGAAGTCCATCGAGACACTGATCCGTTTCGGCGACGGCCTGGCCGAGCGGCGCCGCGGCCGGTTGACGGAGGCGAAAGGGCGGCTGGAGCGCGCGGTGAAGCCGGACGCGGATTTCGCGGAGGCGTGGGGCTGGATCGGGATCGTTCAAATGGAAGCCGGGCGGTTGAAAGAGGCCGCCGAAAGTCTGACGCGCGCCTTGTCCCTTCTCCGGGCCCGGGCCCGGGGAGGGGGAGAGGGGAAGGGCGGCGAGGAGGGGGGCGAGGTCGCGGCGGCCCTCAGGCGCCTGGCCCAAGCGCGGGAGCGTCAGGTCGCGACGCGGCCCGGTTCGTCTCCGCGGTCTCTTCGACTTTATCGGGAGTCGCTGGAGATCGATCGCCGCCTGGGAAACGAGGTTCGGGCGGCGAGGACGCTGGGTGATATCGCGCGGGTTTTAGAAAAACTGAACCGCGCCGGTGAAGCCGTGGCCCGGCTCAAGGCGTCTCTCGCTGTCTTCCGCCGCGCCGGCATGGCGGCGGCGGCGGCCGAAACCCTCGGCCGGCTGGCCGTCCTTCACGCTAAGGAAGAACGGTTCGACGAGTCCCTCCGGCTTTACCGGGAGTCCCTCGTCCTTCTCCGCCGCTTGGACGATTGGCGCAACGAAATAAAAATCCTCAACCGCCTGGCTGACGTGCGGGTCCGGTCCGGGCGCTACCCCGAGGCCCTTAAGACGCACCGGAAAGCGCTTCGAATTTCCCGGGACCGGGCGGACAGCGCCGCGGAGGCGGACACCCTGAACCATCTTTCGGCCGCTTATTTTCGGATGGACCTTTTCTCCAAGGCCCTCGACGCGGCGGGGAGGGCGTACGCGATCAGGTCCCGGCGCCGCGATTGGGCGGGTATGGCCGACGTCTTGAACAGCCTGGGCGCGATCCACGTCAAGCTCGGCCGGCCGGAGGAGGCGCTGGAAAGCTGGTGTGACGGCCGGGACCTCGCCCGCAGGCAGGGCCTGAAGAAACGCGAGCGGCGTTTCGACCGGAGCGTCAAGCGTTTCATTCGGTTGCATCCCAGGCTGTTGTGTCCGTATTGATGAAAGACGGGCGCGCCGGCCGCCGCCATTCCTCTCGGGTATCCGGCGTTTCCAACGGAAGGCGTCTTGACAGCCTTCCGGACGATTGGCTAGGCTCGCGGAATCCATGAGCGAACGCTTCGCGCGGTCCGTCCGTTGAACGTCCGGAGCGGGGACGGACCCATCGACCCGCACACCCCAAGCCGGACCTGATCTGGATCCCCGTCCGGCGGAGGGGGGGGAAGGAGACGTTGAATGCTCGTCGCGACGAAAGACAAGATGCTGCCCACCACCATCACGGGGTCGATCCCCCGGCCGCACTGGTACACGGCCACCCTCGGCGACCGGAGCTTCCGCGAGGCCATGTCCGACGTCCGGTACCGCGAGCAATATTTCGACGCCGTTTCCTCTTACATCCGGGACCAGGAGCGCGCGGGTCTGGACGTCGTCACGGACGGCGATTGCCGGTTGGACCCCGACGTGGGGGGGATGTCCTGGTTCGTTTACGCCGCCCGGCGGCTCGGCGGAATGGAGGGCTACGACCCTTACAAGGTCGCCAAGGGCTATCAGGGCGCGGGCCGGGGGGACATCGTTTTCGAGATCATGGAGTCCCGCCTCATGCCCCGCGCGGTCGGCGAAATCACCCGGGGGAGGCTCGATTACACGCCCATCTGGAAGACCGCCCAGCAGATGACCGCCAGACCCGTCAAGTTCGGGACCATCACGCCCGAGCTGGTCGCCACTTCCGTGGGGAACGATCACTACAAGACGCGGCGGGAGTTGATCGAGGCCGTGAGCGACGTGTTCAACGAAGAGCTGAACGTCCTGGCCGACGCGGGCGCGGCCGTCATTCAGATGGAAGAGCCCTCCATCCACCTCATGTCCATCAAACGCCACCAGGATGTCGGCGCCGAGGCGCTCGACGTGGACTTCTACGTCGGCCTGTTCAACCGGACGGTGAAAGGACTCCGGGACAAGACGGAGGTCTGGTGTCACACGTGTTGGGGCAATCCCGGCCAGCAGCGGCTCTTCGCCGAGCCCCAATCCTACGAGCCGGCCCTCGAGCACTTGAGTCAACTCGACGTGGACGTGATCACCTTCGAGACGTGCAGCACCTCGGGGATGGACTTCGCCGCCATCGGGCGGGCCATTACGGACAAGAAGGTCGCCGTCGGCGTGGTGGACCACCGGAACCTCCAGGTCGAGCGGCCCGAGGAGGTGGCGGCCCTCATCCGGAAGGCCCTGGAGCACATCCCGGCGGAGCGGCTGGTCATTTCCTCCGATTGCGGCTTCGGCCGCGAGGGGCTCACCCGCCGGGTTGCCTACTTCAAGATGGTCTCCATCGTCCGGGGAACGAACATCGTCCGCAAGGAGCTGGGGCTCCCCGAGGCGGAATGCGTCGGGGCGGACAAGCGGTTCCAGTTCGCCGAGGAGGCGTAAGCCGCCGAGGGGGGGGGGGGATGATTACGGAAAGCGGATATCGAATTCGCCGCGCATGGCCCCGCACGACGGTGGCGGCAAGTGGTCATTCCGAGCGATGAGTCATCCGACTCGATGAGTCAACCGATAATACGAAAGGCTTTTATCCACAGATTACACAGATGGCACAGATTTTTTAAACTCCCCTGACCAACACCTCTTCATTTGTCATTCCGAGCCCAGCGAGGAATCCCGCCTCGAATCCCTTGTTTTTGGTCTTTTCCAATCTGTAAAATCTGTGGATCGCCTTGCGCCTTTGTCTTGGCTCTCTTCCAATCCGTGGAATCCGGAGATCTCAAAATGACGCCTTCATGCCTCGATGTATTCAATGGTCCTTTTTGAAAGCCGCCTGGCGCCGTCCTTCGTCACGCACACGGTGTCGCCCACCGGGATTCCGAGATCGCCGTTTCGTGAGGTGCAGATCGGTTGAATCACGAGGATCATGTTTTCCCGGATGACGGCGTCCTCGGCTTCGACACGGGAGGAGCCGGGGAAACCTGCATAGGCTTCGTCCGTCCAGACCGGAACCTCGATGTTCGCCAGTCCCATCCCGTGCAGGGGAACGCGGGACCACCCGTAACCCGCCTCCCGGATGGGGTCCGTCAGGGCCCGGCACATCTCGCTCATCCGAACGCCGGGTTTCAGCGTTTTCAGCCCGTTCTCGAAGGCCGCGTACGCCGAGTCGTACATCCGGCGCAGCTCATCATTGGGTTTACCCAGGCAGACCGGCTGGTGGGGGTGCGCGTAGTACCCGCAGTACTTGGGGCTGATTTCGTTGACGATGGTGTCCCCTTTTTTCAGCGGCAGATTCGGCGGGGCGTACACCGCGTGGGCGGGCTCCGCCCCGGCCTCCCAGAGGAGCATCGTCGGCGGCTCCGAGCCGTTGGCCAGCATGACGCGAACCATTTCCGCATAGACTTCGGCCTGGGTCGCGCCCGGCTTGGCGGAGTCGGCCATCGCCTGAATCGCCAGGTCCCCGATCTCGGCCGCGCGGGTGTGACACTCGATTTCCTCCGCGCTCTTGATCCATCGAAGTTTTTCGATGATGTCGGTGGCGTTTTCCAGCCCCGCGCCCGGCAGGGCCTTTTGAAGCTCCAGATAAGCGCCGTGCGGAAAGATCCCTTCGGGCTCCCGCTCGCCGGGAAGTCCGACAATTCCCACCCGGCCCTCCCCGCACCCCAGCTCTTTCAACCGGTCCGCGGCCATGGACGCCCCGAACGGCCAACCGCCGCCGCGAACGTCTTTCACCCAGCTCTGCTGTTTGCGAACGGACCATTTCGCCGCCGGCGGAAACCACAGGAACACCGTCGGATCGGCATCGCGCGGGAACACGCAGTACCCCGAATGGCCGTTGACGCCCGAAATGTACCGGATGTCCGCCATGAACCCGTACCAGAAACCTGAATGGCCCCGGATGATGAGGGCGTCCAAGTCTCGTTCGGCCATTTTTTGCCGAATCGCCGCCCACCGCCGATCCCGCTCGGCCAGGGAAAGATGCGGAAATCCGTTCTTGATCTCCATGGGTCTCCTCTCTCTGAAGATTGAATCCGGGTCCAATCGCGGAAAGCGTATCCCGCCTCGCGTCGATCTTTAATCCGGGATTTTGACGGATTACGACGGAAAGGCTTTTAACCACAGATTCTACAGATTGCACGGATTTCTGAAACTCCCCCGGCCAACACCTCTTCATATGTCATTCCGAGCACAGCGATAAATCCCGCCTCGAATTCCTTGATTTTAGTCTTCTCCAATCTGTGTAATCTGCGAAATCTGTGGATGCGCATTTTGCCTCTGTCTTTGCCTCTTTCAATCTTTGAATCCACAGACGATCCAGGGGTCAACCGACCCGCGCTGGAGCCGGAGGAAGGCCCCCCGGGGATCCTCAGGCGACCGTGACGGATTTGGCGAGGGAGCGGGGTCGGTCGATGTTTCGCTTGAGGCCCGTGGCGGTGAAGTAGGCGAAGAGCTGTCCGACGATCAGGTGGAGGAAGGGCGTCACCAGCAGGGGGGCGGCCGGGAGGGCGATGGATTCGTCGCACACGGCCAGCGCGTCTTTGTCCCCCTCGGTGTGGAACCCAAGGACGTAGCCGCCCCGGGCCTTGATCTCCTCGACGCTGCTCAGCGAGAGGGTGTAGAGCTCGCCCGCGTCCGGGGGCGGGATCAGGATCAACGAGGCCATGCGGTCGTCGATCAGGGAGATGGTCCCGTGCTTGAGGAACCCGGCGGGCATGCCCTCGGCGTGCAGGTAAGTGACCTCTTTCATCTTGAGCGCCGATTCCATGGCGATGGTGTAGTAAATCCCCCGGCCCAGGTAGAGCCAGTTTTTCCGGTCCATCCGCCGGTGGGCGATGGTGTGAATGAATCCCGAGCGCTCGTTGAGGATCGTTTCGATGAGGTCCGGCAGCCGGGCGAGCTCCCCGCGCAGGACCTCGACCTCCCCTTCCGAGAGGTGACCCGTCTCGATCCCCAGCTCCAGGGCGATGAGCAGGAGGATGGCGATTTGGGAGATGGCCGCCTTCGTGCTGAGGACGCAGATCTCCGGACCGGCCCCCTGGATGATCACCTGATCGGCCATCCGGGCGATGGATGACCCCATGACGTTGACCACCACCGCCGTGGCCGCGCCCTGGGCCTTGGCGTGGCGGAGCGCGCTCAGCGTATCGTACGTCTCCCCCGACTGGGAGCAGGCCAGGACCAGGGTGTCTCTGTCCGATGTGGCCAGGCCGCGAAACTCGTCGCTGCTTACGGCCGGGAGGAACCGGCCGGCCAGCTGGGAAAAAAGGTACTGGGCGGTGAGGCTGACGTAATAGGTCGTCCCCGTTCCGATGAGGTACGTCCGCCCGGACCCTTCGACGGCGCGGGCGATCTCGCGCAGCGTCGAACGGTCGATCTCGAGGGCGTGGGTGATGGTGCGCGGCTGCTCGTAGATTTCCTTGAGCATGTAGTGCGGGTAGCCCCCGCGCTTGGATATCTCGGCGTCCCACTGGATCTCCATGACGCTCTTGCGGATGGTCCGCCCGGTCAGGAAGTCCTTCACCGTGAACCCGTCCCGGGTGACGATGGCCATCTCGCCGTCCTCCAGGACCACGGCGTGCTTGGTGAACTCGATAAAGGCGTTGAAGTCCGAGCCGACGAAGTTGCAGCTCTCTCCGATCCCCAGGATGAGGGGGCTTTCTTTTTTGGCGCAGAGGATCCGGTCCCGCTCGCGCAGGGCGATCACCGCCAGGGCGAATGTGCCTTCGAGCTCCCGGGCCGAGCGGCGGAAGGCGTCCTCCAGGTTCAGCCCGGCGTCCATGTGCCCCTCGATGAGGTGGGCGATCACCTCGGTGTCGGTTTCGGAGAGGAACTTGTGTCCTTCCGCCTGGAGGCGCTCCCGCAGGGCGCGGTAGTTGGCGATGATCCCGTTGTGGACGACGGCCAGATCCCCCCGGCAGCCGGTGTGCGGGTGGGTGTTCTCGCGGTTGACCTTTCCGTGGGTGGCCCAGCGGGTGTGGGCGATGCCGACATCGCCGCTCAGCCGCGTCAACCCCTCGATGGCGTTGACCTCCTCGACGCTGCCGACGTTTTTTCGGATTTCGAGCTGTTCGTCGTGGATCACCGCCACGCCGCAGGAATCGTAGCCGCGGTACTCCAGATTGCGGATGGTCCGGTACAGGTCCGCCGCGACCGGACGGTGACCGACGACTCCGGAGATGCCGCACATGCGCTTACACCTCCCGCGGGGCGGTGCCGTGATGGGGGATGGCGCTTCCGCCCCGGATGACCGTGCCCGCCAGCAGGGTGTTGCCCGCGCCGATCACGGACCCGTCGCCGATGAAAGAGCCCAGCTTGGCCATCCCCGTCTCGACCATTTCGCCGTTCACGGAGGCCTGAACGTTCGTGCCGTCCAGGTTAATGTTGACCGTGACCGTGCCGGAGCCGATGTTGGCCCCTTCGCCCACGACGCTGTCCCCGATGAAGGACAGGCGTCCCACCTTGGTCGAGCCGAACAGGACACAGTTTTTCAGTTCGACCCCATAGCCGATCACCGAGCCCGGACCGACGCTGGTGTAGGGGCGGATGAGGACGTTGTTCCCCACGAAACTGCCTTTTCCGAGATAGCAGGGGCCTTCAACGACCGTCCCGGACAGGATCTTGACCCCCTCCTCGATGTGGACGGGTCCATTGAAGTGGACCCACCCTTTCAACTCGGTGGTGTCGGAGACGATGGCCTGGCGCCACGTGTCCATGACCATCCGGTTCGCCCGCAGGATGTCCCACGGGTTTTTCACGTCGGCCCAGTCCTGCTCCCAGATGCAGGAGTGCAGCCCGCTTTCGCCGATCCAGGCCGCCAGGGCCCCGCTCATGTCGCCGCCGGCGCTTTGCAGGGTCGCGAAAAAACTCTGGGGAAGGACAAAGGCGCCCGCCAGCACATAGTTCCCGAACCCGCTCTGGCCGGGTTTTTCGACCAGCCGGGTGATGCGCATCTCGTTGTCCAGGTAGACGTTGCCGAAGGCCTCGGTCGCCGGGGTCAGACAGATGGCCGCCACCGGGGCTTTGAAGGAATTGAAGCTCTGAATGGTCTCCAGGTAGATGTTCCCGGTGGTCACCACGTCTCCGTACACGAGAAGGAAGTGCTCGCCCGGATTGATTCGATCCTCGGCCTGCAAGAGCGCGTTGCCGATCCCGAGGTCCTCTTCCTCCTGGCTGACGTAGCTGATGCGGACGCCGAAATCATCCCCGCCCCCGAAATGGGTGATGATGCGCTCCTTGCCGTGGCCGACCACCAGGATGAGGTCCACGACGCCGGCCGCACGGAGATAGTCGATGGCGCTCTCCAGGAGGTAGCGGCCGCTCAGGTGGATCATCGGCTTGGGGCGCGAAGACGTGAAAGGAGGGAGGTTGTCGCCGCCGCCCGCGAGGATGATTGCCTTCATGAAACAGTCCCTGGAGCCCGGCGGGCGTCGGATCTTTTCACGGCCCTCTTTCTTCTTTCCGGGAAGACCGGGAGGAGAGGTTTCCCGCCGCGCTCGAATCACGGGCCGGAAATTAAATCATGCCACGCTTGATTATATGGAGTGTGAGGTTCGGAGGGCAACAACAATCCCGGGTCGGGCTTCGGCCGGGGGAGGGGGGCTACCCCCCCGCGCGTCAACGTCGGGTCGGCTTTCGGCGCGGCCGGGCCGGGCGGAGGGTTTCGACGCCCAGCTCTTTCAGTTTGGTCCGGAGGGTGTTGCGGTTGATCCCCAGGACGTTGGCGGCCTTGATCCGGTTTCCGCCGGTTTCCTCGAGGACCATCTCCAAGAGCGGCTTCTCGATGGAGCGCTTCACAAAACCGTACAAGTCTCCCTTCTTCGCCGGATCCGCCTTGCGCGCAATATTCCGCAGCTTGTCCATCAAGGATTCGGACAGGCACTCGATCGTGCCCAGGCGGCTGAGCTCGCGCTGGACGCGCTGCATCTCCAGGGCGCCCCGGATGACCGCGCTCGCCTCTTCGGGCTGGAACGGTTTGGTCAGGACTCCGAAGATCCCCGATCCCACCAAATCCAGCGCCTTCCGCTTGGACGAGGCGTTGGCGAGCAAGACCAGGCGGTAAGTCCCGATTCGGTGGTTATCGCCATCGAAGAATGAATCGTTGGGATAAGCCGCGAACGCGAGCAGAAAACGCTGGCCCCGCAAATCGCCCTGCCGGAACCCGTCCCTCATCGGATGGAGGGTGATGTCGAGCGATTTGACGCTCTCTTCCAGGACCGCGTAAGTCCTGTCATCCTGATCCAGAACCAAGACACGTTCGGACACGGGGGGACTCAAGGAAAAAATGCTCCCAGACCCGTCAGACTGAAATGGGCCGCGAAAACCCCGCATCCGGGATCATCAACGGCCAAGAATTGCGGATTGAATTTCGGGATGCGAATGGATGCTAACAAGCCCCCTTGATCAAAGCAAGGGGAAAATCCACGCCGTGTGAAAAAATTTGGATCCATCCGGACTTATGACCGGAAATCTCCGGATGGACAAGATGGTGGAGTGGCGGATCATTCGGATTTGGCCTTGGATTTCGATGATTCGCTCTTCGACGCCTTGGGTTTCTTGGACGACTCTTTTGTCCCGTTGCCGGCCTGGTTGGAAGATGGGGCGGCGGTTTCGGTCGCCTTGTCGGTCTTCGGCTTGCCGTCGGAGTCCGCCTTCATCGCGGCCTCTCGGTCTTTCGAGGGGTAATCCGTGACGTACCAGCCGCCCCCCTTCAGGACGAAAGAGCTTCGGGAGATCTGACGGCGGGCCTTCAACCGGCCGCACGAGGGGCACTTGCGCGCCGGCGCGTCCGACATTTTCTGAATCTTTTCGAACTCATGCCCGCACTCAAGACAGGCGTATTCGTAGATCGGCAACTTGAATGACCTCCATCGGTTCATGCCTTGCCGCGGGCGGAACGGGCCCGCCGGGGAGAAACGATCCACCCGGCCGGTTCCGCGTCACACGGCGGTCAACCATTTCTCGTAGGTTTCGTCCTCCCCCCGCACAGCGCGAAAGAAGGCATCCTGAAGGGTCTGTGTGACCGGGCCGGGGCGGCCGGTTCCGATCCGGCGGTTGTCCACTTCCCGGATGGGCGTGATCTCCGCCGCTGTTCCGGTGAAAAAGGCTTCGTCCGCGATGTAGAGCTCGTCTCTGGCGAAGGGCTCCTCCGAGAGTTTTATTCCATGGGCATCGGCCAATTGCAGGATGGTGTCCCGGGTGATGCCCTCCAGGACCCCCACGCCGGGCGGTGTCTTGAGGGCGCCGTTGCGGACCAGGAAGATGTTCTCTCCCGAGCCCTGGGCCACCATGCCGGCCGGGTCCAGCATGATGGCTTCGTCGTAACCGTCCCGCACCGCCTCCATCTTGGCCATCTGGGACACGCCATAGTTGGCGCAGGTTTTGGACTTGGTCATGTAGCTGTTGACGTGATGGCTGGTGAATGAGCTGATCTTCACCCGAATCCCGTTTTTCAGGCCGTCCTCTCCCAGGTAGGCCCCCCACTTCCAGGTCGCCGCGGCCGTATGAACGGGAGCGGCCTGGTTGTTCACCCCCATCTCTCCGTAACCCAGATAGATGATGGGCCGGATGTAGCAGGAGGTCAGGCCGTTGCGCCCGATGAGCTCGATGATGGAGCGGTGGGTTTCTTCCTTGTCCATGTTGGGTTGAATCCCCACAATATGGGCTGAGTTGTAGAAACGGTCCATGTGCTCCCCGAACCGGAAGATCGCCGGGCCCTTCGCGGTCTCGTAACAGCGGATTCCCTCGAAGACGCCGAGGCCGTAGTGAAGGGTGTGCGTCAGGAGGTGGACCTTCGCGTCCTCCCACTTTACAAACGCGCCATCCATCCAGATTTCTTTGACCGCCTCCATCCGCCGCAATCCTATACCAGAAGAGGGTTGGAGGTTGACTGACCGATTCGAACCGGAGTCCAATCCCCAAATCTAATACGCCGAGGCTGAAATTTCAACAAATGCGCCACTTGAATATTTTTTCAGAATCCCGGAGAGGGGTGGGGAGGGGGCCTCGCCCATCCATGAACGGGGGAGGGCGGGTGGTCGATGTCCAATCGCGGCCCTTCAAGGTTGACTCACTGGAACGCGTCCAATGTTTGGCATCATAGGCTACAATAGTCCGGAATTTGAATAATGAAAAATTTACATATCGCTCATTGGGATAACATTCCAACGGTTTCCCGTAGGGTTGTGAGGGGGGACGGGGCTGAAACCCCTGAAAACGGGTGAATTGGGGCCTGGAATGGCCTGTTTTGGAAGATTTGCTAAATGTGGGCGGAGTGTGAGGGCCGGAAACTCCGCACATGGCCCCTCTGGACATTCCGTTTCAAAAAAGCCCCCCTGGGAAGTTCTTATTCTTCTTTCTTGTGTTCCTTCCGGAATGCCCCGCAGTAATTGAAATAGATCTGCACCTGCCGCTTGAAGCGGTGCCAGATCCACGGGACAAAATCGTGTTCCTCGACCGGGTGCAGGTCCATCGAGGCCAGGTAGCGTTTCGCGTCTTCGAGGGGGCCGCGCGAGGTTGTCGAGAACATCCCCGCGGCGATCTTGAACGGGTCGGTGAAGAGCAGGTGTCCGCCCGTCCGGATGACCCGCGCCGCCTCGCGCAGGGGCGTGTGCGGGTGAACGATATCCACGATGTTCGCGCTCGCCACCGCGTCGGCCGACGCATCGCCGAAGGGCAGGTTCGTGCAGTCGGCCACGATCACCTCGACGTTCGGATGGGGCGCGTGATCCAGCTCACGCGGGGTGAAGGCGTCCCGCTCCGTGCGGACGTAATGCCGGCCGAATTTCCGCGGTTGGTGGAGCAGGATCGAGCGGGCCAGCAGGACGGAGCTGAACGACAGGTCCACGCCGAACACCGTCTCGTAGTGGGGGGCCAGCCGGTGCACGAGCCCCCCCGCGCCGCACCCGGCGTCCACGGCCAGCCGGTTGTTCTCCCGGTGGACGCTGCTTTCCGGCGCGGCCCGGTGCGCCCGGCCCATCTCCGCCAACAGGTCGAAGGGCGTCTTCCCGTCCCATTCCTCCAGGAAGGCGCGAAAGCTCTCGGGCAGGGGGAGCTCGGCCATCAGGTCGGCGACGCGCTCGAAGTGGAGGACCGCGTTGGAATCGACAGTGTCCTGTTTTTTGGGGACTTCGTAGAGGTCGAAGTGCTGGCCGGCCAGCCACTGGCGGGCGTCTTTGGAGAGATCGGCGTGCACGCCCGCGAACGCCATGATGGAGGCGAACCGGCCGCCCAGATAAAGCCGGGGCTTGGGAACGAGGACGAGCACCCCGCCCAGGACGGGGACCCACGCCCCGCAGTCCTCGCAGACGACGTTGCCTTCCAGGAGCTCATCGTCGTCATCCGCCAGCCGGGAGGGGATCTCCCCCGGCAGGACGGCCAGCTTTCCCCCGCACCGCCCCATTCGCTTGGGCCGGGAGGCGGGGCAGGACAGATGCTTCAGATACGAGATGCGCATGGTGATTGATTATGTCATGGACAAGGACGGCGGCGGGTGCGGGATATCCTCGCCGCCCGTTGTTGGGACTGAGACATCGCCCCGGATGATGTTCACTTCGTCCGTTTCACTGGGTGGGTCCCTCACTCGGCCAGATCTTCGAGGGCGTTCCTGTGGCGGTCCATGGTATTCCGGTTGGAGCGCGCCACCGCCTCGAAGTCCGGGTCATCCGGCGTCAGGCGCGCCCCGTCGGGCGTGACAACCCAGAAGAGGTCATCCCCTTCCCGGACATTGAGCCTGTCGAGCAGATCCTTCGAAAGCACAATCCCCAGGGAATTTCCGATCTTCCGGACCTTTGTCTTGGTTTTCGAGATCTTCACAGCGGAACCCTTCTGCCGAGCGTTATGACATGTGTATAACTTTTCCGGAGGGGTTTCAAATCCAGCGGGAGACATTCGGTCTGCGGATGGGTTCGGTTGGTGAAGGGCCGGCACGCCGGGTTTCTTCGATGTAGGGGCCGATGCAAACCCTCATAGAAGCGTCCGAAAGGAAACGAACAGCGATTCGATGAATGGGGCTGGAAAAATTCAGGGGACAAAATGGACGGGCTCAAAAAACGGATCGGATTTTAATTCGCGACGACGTCCCCCTCGATCGGCGCGACCGTGATGCCGCGGGACTCGAAGGCCTCGACGGCCTTTTGGAGGTTTTCCTCCTCGCCGGTCATCTCGAGGTGGACCCAGCCGAAATCCGCCGTGACGTTGGCCGTCCGGACACTCCAGACGATGTCGTACGCCTGGCCGACCTCATAGATGTGGGGACGCTTGACGGTGTTTTCAGGAAAGGTCAGCCGGGCACGGAGGGTGGCCATCTTTCATTCCTCAAGTAAGGAGGCGCCGGGCGGGCGGGACGCCGGGTCACCCGACGCAAATGCTCGGCCTGCTCTTCGCCCATGCCGCCATCAGGCGGGCAGGTCCTCTTCCTTCGCCGGCTCCGGGCGGACGCCCCGGACCCTCAGGTACTCCATGGCTTCCTGAAGGGCGATCTCTGACCCTTCGAGCTCCAGGACGATCCACCCCTCCTCGGCCTGAACGTCCGCGCGGAAGATGTTGGGGATCACGTCGCATTCCCGTCCCAGCTCGCAGATGATCGGCTCTTTGACGAGCTCCCCTTCAAAATACGCGGTGACGAATTGCCTAGCCATGCTCCGAAAAGCCCCCGAGAAAGTTCACCCCGTTACACAGACACGAGCTCGTGCTCTTCCAGCGACCACGCGGTCACTGCGTACCTCTTGGATTTGGCAGTCTTGCCGTCAACGCCCACGATCACATAAATGTAGCCCGGCCAGCCGCCGAACATCGTCAGGTCCGTCTCCGAGGGCCGGGACGGGTGATCCGGATGGGAGTGGTAGTAGCCCAGGATCCCGCGCCCGGTCCCTTGGAGAGACTCCTCCAGCCTCAGGTACGCCAGGGGACTGATTTCGTAGCGGTCATGCGCCCGCTCGCGGTTCAGGTTCTCCGCGGGCAGGGCCTCCTCGACGGCGATCCGCCGGCCCCCCCGAGCCTTGCGGCCCACCAGGAACCCGCAGCACTCATGCGGATAGTCCCGGCCGGCGTGACGCTTCATGGCCCGAAGCGAGCGGGTCGAGATGTCGATCTTCATGACGCGGGTCCGTCCGGGCCGGAGGATCGCGCCGGCGGACGGGGGGCGCGGTGTGTCACTCCACCTCGAGACCGCCCGCGATCGCGGGGATGATGGACACCTCGTCTCCGTCCTTCAGGGCCGTTTTCGACCCGCCCAGAAATCGGATGTCCTCGTCGTTGACGTAGATGTTGATGAACCGGCGGATCTCGCCCGACTCGTCGTACATGCGCTCCTTGAAGCCGGGGAATCGTTGATCCATGCCGTCGATGATCTCGTTGACGTCGCCGCCCTGCACTTCCACCTCGCCCTCGTTTTGGGTGAGCTTTTGCAGGGCCGTGGGGATGCGGATTTTCACGGGCATTGTGGTTATGCCTCCTTCATTTGTTCTGCGAACACTTCCTGGAATGAGCTGAACTTGGAGTCGATGCGAAGCGGGGCGTTGACGCTGTCCTGGATGGCCTCCTGGGTTTTGAGACCGTTGCCGGTGATGCAGATGACGGTCAAGTCGTCCGGGGCGATGCGTCCCTGCTCGACCAGTTTCTTCGTTACGCCGACCGTCACCCCGCCGGCGGTTTCGGTAAAGATCCCTTCCGTTTCGGCCAGAAGGCGCATGGCCGCGACGAGCTCCTCGTCGGTCACGTCATCGCCGCCCCCCTCGCTGTTGCGGCAGACCTGGATGCCGTAGTATCCGTCGGCCGGATTGCCGATGGCGATGGACTTGGCGATCGTGTTGGGCCGCTGCGGCTTGAAGTGGTCCCACCCGTTCTTGATGGCCGTTGTGACGGGCGAGCAGCCCTCGGCCTGGGCGGCGTACACCCGGGCGGTGACCTCGTCGATCAGACCGAGGTCCCTGAACTCGTGGAACGATTTCCAGATCTTCGTGATCAGCGAGCTGCCGGCCACCGGGACGATGATGTGCTCGGGCGTCCGCCAGCCGAGCTGCTCCATGACCTCGTAGCCGAAGGTCTTCGAGCCGTCTCCGTAGAAGGGCCGGATGTTGATGTTCACGAAGGCCCACGGGTAGTTGCTGGCGATTTCCGCGCAGAGCCGGTTGACGTCGTCATACACCCCGTCCACTCCCACGAGCGTCGGGTTGTAGATGAGGGTCCCGAGGACCTTTCCCGTCTCGAGGTCGGCCGGGATGAAGATGACGCTTTTCAGGCCCGCCTCCGCCGCGTGCGCCGCCACGGAATTGGCGAGGTTCCCCGTCGAGGCGCACGACAGGGTGTCGAATCCGAATTCCTGGGCCTTGGTGGCGGCCACCGCCACGACCCGGTCCTTGAACGACAAGGTGGGACAGCAGACGCTGTCGTTCTTCACGTAGAGGTTGCGGAGCCCCAGCGCGGCCCCCAGCCGGTCGGCCTTCACCAGCGGGGTCATCCCGACGTTGAGACCCACCGACGGCTCGCCGTCGATGGGTAGCAGGTCCTTGTACCGCCAGATGCTGTGCGGCCCCGCCTGGATCGACTCGCGGGAGATCACCCGGCCGATGGCGTCGTAGTCGTAAACGATCTCGAGCGGCCCGAAGCAATAGTCACAGACGTGGCTCGGCTCCTTGGGATATTCCTTCCCGCACTCCTTGCATCTCAATCCGAGGACGTATCCCACCCGCTCTCAAGCTCCTCTCCGGCGAGGGCCGCGCGCCGGCGCCGCTCCCGCCTCCGTCGGCCACCTCTATCGGGCCGCGGGTCCCATTCGGTTTCGGTCCGTTTATTTTAGCCCATTGGGCCAAGGAATCAACCGATTCTCGCGGCGCCGAATCCCGCCGCGTCCCCCGATTTTCAGAGAGCGGGTCCCTCCCCCTCCCCTCCCGCACTCAAAGCGTCATCGCTTCAGAATCGTGTAGAGTAGGACATGGATTTTCCGCTCTCTCTGATTTCGAGATCAGTCGGGGCGCGGAAGCGTCCGCCCGCTCTCGCCGGATGGCTGAAGGAAAGGCCCGCATGCCCGCACGACCCACCGCGTTGACCATCGCCGGCTCGGATTCGGGCGGGGGCGCCGGGATCCAGGCCGACCTCAAGACCTTCACGGTCTTGGGCGTCTACGGCGCATCCATCCTGACGGCCCTGACCGCCCAGAACACCGTGGGCGTCCAGGCGGTCCACGCTCTCCCGTCCGAATTCGTCGCCCAACAGCTTGATTCCGTCTGTTCGGACATCCGCATCGGGGCGGCCAAGACGGGCATGCTGGCCGACGCGGAGCTGATCGAGATCGTCGCCGCCAAGGTGAAGGAGTACGACGTTCGTCCCCTGGTCGTGGACCCGGTCATGGTCGCCAAATCGGGGGACCGCCTCTTGGCGCGGGGGGCCCGGGAATCTCTGATCCGACACATCCTGCCCCTGGCGGAGATCATCACGCCGAACCTCGGCGAGGCGGAGGTTCTCGCGGGGATCCCCGTCGGCAGCCTGGAGGAGATGCGGGAGGCCGCCGAACGGATGCTGGCCCTGGGCCCCCGGACCGTCCTGGTGAAAGGCGGCCACCTGGAGGGCGAGGCCGTCGATCTCTTCTACGACGGGACCGATTTCCGGATGTTCCGCGCCGAGCGGATCGACTCGAAGAACACGCACGGGACGGGCTGCACGCTCTCGGCCGCCATCACGGCCCACCTGGCCAAGGGCCGGGCGCTGGAAGAGGCCGTCGGGGAGGCCAAAGGCTTCATCACCGAGGCCATCCGAAGCGCGCCCGGGGACATCGGCGCCGGCCACGGCCCGCTGGACCACATGTGGGGATTGAAAGGATAAAAAAACCTTGGGGGACATCCCCGCCTTCGCGTGGGACAAGCTTTGAAAACTCGACCCGGTTGGGTCTGTCCCCCAAACCCCCCGAAAACTTTCATTTGGCGATGGAGGGTTGTCCATGAAATGGACAACCCTCCATCGCAAGAAGGTCGTGTCTTGGCCGACTCGGAGCCGAAGGAAAACCCCATGCGTGCAATGCACACGCACACAAGAACGAGAAGGAGATCTCAATGAATCGCGATGAGGCCATGAGGTTTCTGGAGGAGAACCACCGGGGCGTTTTTTGCGTCCTCCGGAAGGACGGCGCGCCACACCTCTCCCCCGTTCTCTACGCGCTCATGGATGGGAAGATTCGGGTCTCCTGCACCTGGGACCGGGTCAAGACAAAACTCCTTCGGCGGGACCCTCGGGCGTCGCTCTGCGTGATCCTCGAAAAATTCTTCGAGGCCTACCTCTCCGTGGAGGGGACCGTCCGGCTCATCGAAGACCCCGACGGCCGAGAGAACCTCGCCCTCTACCAAGCTGTCAACGGAGGGCCGACGGACAACCTGGACGAATACCTCGCCGCCATGAAGGAAGATAAGCGTCTCGTATTCGAGATGACCGTGGACCGGATTCATCCGGTCCACGGTTAAGAACCGTCAGACAGGCCCGGGTTTGAAAGTGATTGGACCGCTTCAGGGGGGGAGGGGGGGAGGGGGGGGACGCGGCCTTCGCCGTCATCCCCCGCATTCGAAGACCGCCTTACAGATTCATCCCAGGCCGGATCTCCACCTCGGCTGAGCGGCGCAGGGCGTTCGCCCAGCTTCTCAGGATAAGGCCCTGCTTGTCCTGAAGGTACTGGGCGCGGAACCGGCCGTCGTCCTTCTTCAACTCCGCCAGGTCGGCCGCCTTGCGGCCGGTGACGACGAAGAGCATCCGCCCGCCTTGCGCCGCGGCCTGGCCGGCCCGGCCCGCCTTCAACCCGAAGACCTTCCCGTAGAATTCATCCCCCGTCCGGGGCGAGGCGAGGGGCCGGATCCTGGTGAAGAAGAGGGTTTCGGACACCTTCAATCCTTCCCTTTTGGCGATCTCCCGCAGGCGTCCGCCCCCATCGAGGGATTTCACCCAACCCTTGGACCGCTCCTCGGCCAGGCGCTCGCTCTGCCTTCGGACGTACGCCTTCCGGGCCTCTTTGCGGACCTCTTTCAGGTCCGGGATCCGCGAGGCCTGTTCGGCCGTGACGCGAACCATGTACCAGCCGCTCTCTCCTTCGATGGGGTCGCTGAGTTCACCTTTGGCGAGCCGGAGCGCGGCCGCGGCGACCTTCCGGGAGTCCGGAACGGGCAGCCCCTTGCCGTCGGCGGAGAAGAATTTCGAAACGCCCCGCTTGATCCCCGCCGTTTCCGGGAAACTGTCGAACGCCCTTCCCTCCGAGACCTCGACCCAGAACTTCTCGATGGCGTCCCGGGCGTCCGCCGCCGCGCGGGCGGCGCGGAGTCCGTCCATGAGGGAGGCCTTCACTTCGGAAAGCGGCCGCAGCCGCTCGGGTTCAATCGCGTCCAGGCGAATGATGTGAAAGCCGAACGGGGTCTTGACGGGGCCTTTCACCTCGCCCGCCTTCATCGCAAACAGGGCTTTCTCGAACGCCGGGTCCAACTCGCCCCGGGCGACGGCGCCCAGTTTCCCCCCATCAGCGGCGTTCGGGTCGTCCGAAAACTTTTTCGCCAACACGGCGAAATCCTCGCCGTCGCGCAGGCGGCGCAGCAGTCCTTCGGCCTTGTTCTTCGCCTTCGCGACATCGTCCGGCTTCGTCTCGGGCCGCACCTTCATCAGGATGTGGCGCGCCTTGCGCCGCGCGACTTCCCGGAACTCTTCCTTCCTCGCCTCATACGCCTGGGCGACCGCCTCCTCCGTCACCTTCACGGACCGCTCAAAGGACTGGATATCGGCGAAGAGATAAGCGGCCCGGACCTTCTTGGGGACGCGGAACCGCCCCTTTTCCCGGTCGAAAAAGGCGCGCAGATCGTCTTCTTTGACCTTCACCTCCTTCTCCAGTCGGTTGGGCGGGAAAATCATGTATCGCACCTTGACCCCCTCCCGGCTCCAGCGGTAGGCATCCTCGATCTCGGGCCCGGTCACCTTGACGCTGTCCCGGATGATGGACTCCATCCTCCCGAGAAGGAGAATCTCCCTTTGTTCTTCCTCGTACGCCGCGACGGGGACCCGGTTGCGCCGCAGGATTCCCAAGTAGAGGGAGCGATCAAACCGGCCGTTGCGCTGGAACGCCGGCCGACTCTGGATGTGGCGGGCCAGCTCTTCATTGGAGATCGAGATCCCGGCCAGGCGGGCCTGCCGGCTTTGAAGCCTGGAACGGATGATCGTCTCTATCGCCTGCCTGCCGAGCTGAAGCCGGTTCAGCGCCGCTTCATCCAGGGCGCCGCCGTACATCCTGCGCACGAGTTCATACGTTTGCCGGTAAGCCGCCTGATACTCGCTGAGGGAAAGGGGCTCTCCGTCCACCGTTGCGACCACATCCCTCGTGAACGGCCCTTGGGCGGCGTTCCAGCCGAAAAAACCCACAAAGGTCACAACGATCATCCCCATCATGACCTTGATGAACCAGGAATTGGCGTGCTTGCGCATGAACTTCAACATCGGGGAATCAACCTCCGGTGCATGGGGGCCGTTGAGTTTCCGGTTACGATCCCTGGTTGTTCAACGATAGGTTTTCCACCCGTTTTTGACAAGATCGATACCGAGTGCGCCAATATGGGCTGTCGAGATATCCACCAAGTTAGATCATTGCCGGCCGTAAATCAAGATCCTCCGTAAGTCTCGGAGAATGAAGGTTCAAACTAAAATTCACGCATTTCGCTTGCTATCCGTGTCATGGAATTGCTAAATTGCCCTTTAAGGAAGATGTTATGCGCCTTGGGCTTGGATCTGTCTTGTCCATGGGGCCCGAGTGGTATACAGACTTTAAAGTGAATCCGCAAAGGGCGAGTCCGAACATATGCTATTGAACCGGCTTTTTGGGTTGATGTCCCACGACTTGGCCGTGGACCTGGGTACGGCCAACACCCTGATCTACGTCAGGGGAAAAGGAGTTCTGCTGAAAGAGCCTTCGGTGGTCGCCATCCATAAGGATACGCAGCAAGTTCTGGCCGTCGGCGCCGAGGCCAAGAATATGCTGGGGCGGACGCCCGGATCCATCGAGGCCATCCGTCCGTTGAAGGACGGCGTCATCGCCAATTTCGAAATCACCGAGATCATGCTCCGTCACTTCATCCGCAAGGTGCACAACCGCAAGACGCTCGTCCGGCCCCGAATCATCGTCTGCGTGCCCTCGGGAATCACCCAGGTCGAGCGCCGGGCCGTTCGGGACTCCGCCGAGTCCGCCGGCGCCCGGGAGGTTTTCCTCATTGAAGAGCCGATGGCCGCGGCCATCGGCGTCGGCCTGCCCATCCAGGAAGCCTCGGGAAACATGATCCTCGACATCGGGGGCGGGACCACCGAGGTCGCGGTGATCTCCCTGGCGGGCATTGTGTACAGCAAATCCATCCGCGTGGGCGGCGACGAGATGGATGAATCCATCCTCAACCACGTCAAGCGCAGCTACAACCTGCTCATCGGCGAGCGGACCGCCGAAGAAGTCAAGATACAGATCGGCTCCGCTTACCCGATGGATGACCGCCGGACGATGGAGGTCAAAGGGAGAGATCTGGTGACGGGCGTTCCCAAGGCCATCATCATTACCGACGAGGAAGTCCGCGAAGCGTTGAACGGACCCGTCCAATCCATCGTGGACGTTGTGAAGATCGCCCTGGAGCGCACGCCGCCGGAGCTTTCCTCCGACATCGTCGACAAAGGCATCATGCTGGCCGGAGGCGGGGGGCTGATCCGGGGGCTCGACATCCTGCTCCGGGAGGAAACCGGTCTGCCCATCACCGTAGCCGAAGATCCGCTCATCGCCGTGGTCATGGGGACGGGCAAGGTGCTGGACGAGATCGACCTGTTGCGCAAATTGACCATCTAACGTTCGGAGAATTTTTGATCCCATGAGGCCCATCGGCGAGCGACGCCAGGACATCCTGTTGGTGTGCGGCCTGATTATCTTCTCGCTGACCTTGATGACCCTCCAGGTGCGCCACAAAAGCCTCGCCCTTCCCGTTGAGCGGCTGATGCTGGCCATCGGCGGTTCGATTCAATCCCTGGTCCACAAGCCGGTGGGCGCCCTTCGGCGGCTGAGCGTCAACCTCTCCTCGGGGGAAAACCTCCGGGAGGTGAACGAATCCCTGAAGGCCGAGGTGCAGCGTCTGCGCACCGTGGAAACCACGTACCGGGAGCTTCTTCTCAAGAACGCGCGGCTGCGCCGGCTCCTTTTTTTCCAGCGGCAGATGCCCTTCCAGACCGTCACGGCTTCGGTGATCGCCCGGGACTCCGCCAACTGGTCGAAGACCATCACCCTGGACCTCGGCTCTGAGTCCGGTTTCAAGGAAGGACTCCCCGTTCTGAATCATCAGGGGATCGTGGGCCACATCATCCGGGTCGCCTCGAAGCACGCGCAAGTTCTGCTGATCACCGACGCCCGCGGCGCGGTGGACGCCCTGATCCAACGCACCCGAACGGGCGGGGTCTTCATCGGATCATCCAACGGCCGCAACACCGGATACCTGCGGTACGTTTCCCGGGAGGAAGACATCCGGGTGGAAGACCAGGTCATCTCCTCGGGTTACGGAGGGATATACCCCAAAGGCGTTTCGGTGGGCGTGGTGAAGGCCGTGGATCGCAGCGGCACGGAGATGTTTCAGACCATTGACGTACGGCCCGCCGTGGATTTTTCCCGTCTTGAAGAAGTCCTCGTTGTGGTGGGCCGGCGACCTCCCCGATGATCTTTCTGTATGACCTCGGCCTGATCGTTGTCATTCTCGTTCTACAAACGACCCTGGCCGAGTTTGTGGCCGATTTGGCGGGCGCCAAGCCGGACCTGATCCTCCTGCTGATCGTCGGTTTCGGGCTGATACGGGGGAAGAAGGCCGGAATCGGTTACGGTTGGGTGTTGGGCCTGCTCCAGGACGGCCTCTCGGGCAGTCTTCTGGGCCAGAACGTCCTGTCCAAAGGGCTCATCGGGTACGTTGCGGGGGCGCTTCACAGAAACTTGGGGGATCATACAACGATCACCCATCTTCTGGTCGTCCCCCTGGCCACCCTGTTCGACGCGGCAATCCACCTGGGCGCGATTTTCCTGCTGTACGGGGTCTCGGTGGACAAGACCGTGTGGACCACGCTCGGGACCGTTGTTTTGCTCAACACCGCGGTCAGCCCCCTGGTGAGTTGGATGGTCCGGACTTATACGCTCCGGGTGAAACGGTTGGCGGGCGACGGCTCTCTGGGAAGGTCTCGATGAACTTTCGAAAGCTGCGCCGGGACCAGTCCGAACTACAGACGGGAAATCTGAACCGGCGTCTCATATCGATCGGGATCATTGCGTTCGTTTTCATCGGCGCCCTCATCATCCGGCTCTGGGACCTGCAAGTGATCCACGGAGAGGATTTCCGCCGCCGCTCCGAGACCAACCGGATTGAGACGAAACTCGTTCGCGGGTTGCGGGGGAAGATTCTCGACCGCGATGGACGGCTGCTGGCGGGAACCCGGGCGGCCTTTCATCTCGCCCTGATCGTCCGCTCCGTCCCCGACCTGCCGAAGACCCTCAAGCGTCTGCAAGCGCAAACCGGCCTCGACCCCGATTGGGCCCGATCCCGGATTCACCGGGGCAACCCCTTCAAGCCCATCGTCGTCCAGAAGAACCTTCCCCGCGAGGCGGTCGGGCAGGTGATGGAACACCGCTGGCAGCTTCCCGGCGTTCTGCTCCGGATCAATCCCCAGCGTGATTATCCCCAGCGGGACACCGCGGCACACTTGATGGGGTACCTCGGGGAGATCTCGGACGCACAACTCAAGAAGAAACGAGGCTACCGGCCCGGCGACATGACCGGAAAGCATGGCATCGAGCGGGAGTTCGAAGGGGTCCTGCGAGGGGCGTACGGCAAGCGTTGGGTCGAGGTGGACGCCTTCGGGCGCGAAATCAAGCTGATCGGAGTTCGGCCGGCCAAACCCGGCCGGAACCTGGTCTTGACCCTGGATCTGGACCTTCAGAAAAAGGCCGAGTCGCTGTTGGCCGGCCACCCCGGGGTGCTGATCGCCATGGACCCGCGCAACGGCGAGATTCTCGCCCTGGCCAGCAACCCGCGTTTTGATCCCAACACCCTGACCCAGGGGATGAGTCCATCGTCCTGGGCCTCTCTGCTCCAGAATCCCCTGCGCGTCTTGCAGGACCGCGCCACCCGGGGCCAGTATCCCCCCGGCTCGGTCTTCAAGATCATCATGGCCGCCGCCGCGCTGGAGGAGGGCGTCCTCGATCCTTCGGAAACCTTGTATTGTCCCGGCCAGTTCAGGTTCGGCAACCGGAACTACCGCGACTGGAAAGCCGCCGGGCACGGCAACGTCAACCTGCACCGGGCCATTGTTGAATCGTGCGACGTGTTTTTCTATCAGCTCGGGCTGAAGCTGGGGATCGACCGCATCGCCCGATTCGCCTCCGGCTTCGGCATGGGACGGCCGACGGGCATCGTCAGCCGGGGGGAGAAGGGCGGCATCGTTGCGTCCCGCGCTTGGAAAAAGAAGGCGCTGGGCGAGCGGTGGTATACCGGGGAGACCGTCTCCGTTTCCATCGGGCAAGGCTATACCCTGGTGACCCCGATACAGATGGTCGTCCTCATCGCCGCCGTCGCCAACGGAGGAACCCTCTTTCGGCCGAATCTCGTCCGCCGGATCGAGGAGAACGACGGCACGGTCCGGGAAACCTTCGGGCCGGAGGTCCGGGGACGCCTTCCCGTCAGCCCGAAAAATCTGGAGATCATCCGGGCCGCCTTGCGGGGCGTCGTCCAGGATGTGCGGGGCACCGGATTCCGGGCCAAGGTGCCGGGAATCCAGGTCGCCGGCAAGACCGGAACGGCTCAGGTGGTCCGGCTCAAGCACCGAAAGGACTCGAAGGAACAACGAGAGGGATCCCGCTTGCTCCGGGACCATGCCTGGTTCGTGGCGTTTGCGCCCTATGAAGAACCCACCATCGCCGTTGTCGTCCTGGCCGAACACGCCGGCGTGGGGGGAAGCCGTTACGCCCCCCTGGCCCGGGAGCTGATCGCCTACCACCTCGGCATCCGGATGGAAAAACTGCCTCCGGGCACGCGGTTCTCCGGAACGCCCGGCGCCGGACGGAGGGCCTCCGCTTCGGCGCCTCCGCGCGCGGCCGAGGCCCGCCGTGCGGGAGCCTTGTGATGTTCGAGCGCCGCCTCCTCGCCCAGCTGGATTGGGGAATCATCCTCGTCACCTTCCTCCTGGCCGCGACGGGCGTCACCATGATTTACAGCGCCACCTATTCCAAGAGCGGGGGATTGGAGGGTCTTTACATTCGCCAGCTTTACTGGTTCGGGATCGGCCTGCTCGGCGTCACGATTCTGCTTTTCACCGATTACCGCCTCGTTCACCGCCATGCCTATCTGCTCTACGGCCTGGCCGTTGTGCTCCTGATTCTGGTTCCGCTTTGGGGCAGAAGCGTCGGGGGGGCCCAGCGGTGGCTCGTCTTCGGCCCCCTCCGCGTTCAACCCTCCGAGTTCGCCAAGCTGGCGGTGATCATCGCGCTGGCCCGGTACTTTTCGAACGAAGAAAAGAGGGGATTGCTGCGGCTCCGGGACTTGGCGATCCCGGCCGCCATCATCCTGGTTCCGGCCGCCCTGGTGGCCAAAGAGCCGGACCTGGGCACGGCCCTGGTCATCATCCTGATCGGTCTCACGGTGGTGGCGACTGTCGGTCTTCGTTTCGGGACGAGCATCATCCTGGCGGTGGGCGCGGTGGCCGCGACCTCCGTCGGCTGGTTCTTTCTGAAGGGCTATCAGAAGGAACGGATCTTGACGGTTATCCATGGGGGAGACCCCTTGGGCGCCGGCTACCACAGCCTGCAAGCCAAAATCGCCATCGGCTCCGGCGGGCTGCTGGGAAAGGGGTTGCTCGCGGGCACGCAGAGTCAGCTCCACTTCCTTCCCGCGCAACACACAGATTTCATCCTGGCGGTTTTGGCGGAGGAGGTCGGGTTCGTCGGCTCGATGTGGATGTTGGGTTTGTTCTCGATCCTGATCGTCCTGGGATTGGCCGTCGCCTACCGGTCCCGGGACTTCTTCGGGTCGATTTTGGCCGCCGGGGTGGTGGGCTATTTGTGCCTGCACGTTGTTCTCAATGTCGCCATGACGACGGGCATGCTTCCCATCGTCGGGCTCCCGCTTCCCCTGATGAGCTATGGAGGTTCGTCCAGTGTGGTGACGCTGCTGGGGATCGGCTTGCTTCTGAACATCCGGATGCGGCGGTTCAGTTTCTGAAAACCGGAAATGGCCCGGGTCCCGCGGGAGAGGCCGTTCCCCCGGGCGTTTCTTGACATTTCGGAGGCGGGCGGTAACTATCTATAGGGTCAGGGCTCCGAAGAGCCGGCGCCTGATCGTCAGCCCGGGGGCGTTGTTGGTTGGAGGGGGGGGGACAACGGTCTTTTCGACCGGCCCGACCTATTGAGCCTCCTTTCAAACGGCCTCCGAGACCAGAAAACCAAATCCAAACGGTCGTGCCGGAGATGACGCCGCGAGGCCGGGAACGTCCGAGCCAACCTTTTTCTTCCTGTCTGCCATGCCTTCCAAACTCATCGTCAACGTAGAACCCCAGGAAAGCCGGGTCGCCCTGCTGGAAAACAACCTTGTCACCGAGCTCTACATCGAGCGCAAGCAGGACGAGGGGATTGTCGGCAACATCTATAAAGGAAAGGTCACGAAGGTTCTGCCGGGCATGCAGGCGGCCTTTGTCGACATCGGCCTTGAAAAGGCCGGTTTCCTCTACGTAGCCGACGTGGACGTCGACCGGGACAACCTCGAGGGCTTCCTGGAGCAGAGCGAAGACCTGGAGATTGAATACGAGCGCCGGGATCGGGGCCGGCGAGCCCCCTCCCAGCCCATCGAAGACCTCCTCCGCAGCGGGGAAGACGTCATGGTCCAGGTCACCAAGGAGCCCATCGGAACCAAAGGGTGCAGGATCACCTCCTACATTTCCCTTCCGGGCCGCTATCTCGTCTTCATGCCGACCGGGGACCAGATCGGCGTCTCCCGCCGGATTGAGGACGAGGTCGAGCGGAAACGGCTGAAAAAGCTGGTTCGCCGCCTCAAGGGAAACGGCGGGGGGTATATCGTCCGCACGGTGAGCGAAGGGGTCACCGAGACGGAGTTCGAGAGCGACATCCGCTTCCTGACCACGCTGTGGAGTCGAACCCGGGAAACCGGTGAATCGGTGAAATCCCCGAACATCATCCATGACGACCTGAATTTGGTTTTGCGGATGATTCGGGACTTGTTCAGCGAAGGCATCTCGCAAATGGTGATCGATGCCCCGGAGGTCCACGCCAAGACCTTGGAGTTCGTCGAGAGCTACTACCCGCACCTGGCCCCGCGCATTGTCCTCCACGACGGACAGGAGCCCATCTTCGACGCCTATGGCGTCGAGCTCGAGATCGAGCGCGCCCTGGGCCGTCGGGTCTGGCTCAAGTCCGGCGGCTACATCGTCATCGATCAGACCGAGGCCCTCGTCAGCATCGACGTCAACACCGGCCGGTTTGTGGGCAAACGCGATCCGGAAGAGACCATCCTCAAGACCAACATGGAAGCCGTGCGGGAAGCGGTCTTCCAGATCCGGTTGCGGAACATCGGCGGAATCATCATCATCGATTTCATCGACATGGAGCGCGAGGAGAACAAGGAAAAGGTCTTCGAGACCCTGGCTCAGGAGCTCAAGTCCGACCGATCCAGGACCCGCATCCTGAAAATCTCAGAAATGGGGCTGGTCGAGATGACCCGAAAAAGGGTTCGGGACAGCCTCAGCCGGACCCTCTGCCAGTCCTGCGCCTATTGCGACGGCCGGGGGATCATCAAGTCCACGACCACCGTCTGCTATGAAATCCTCCGGGAGCTCAGGCGGGTGCACACCCACGATTCGCGGTCCCGGAAATTAAAGGTCAACGCCCACCCCGCGGTCGTGGATCTATTGCTGGAGGATCAGAGCGCCCACCTGGAGCGCCTCGAGCGCGATCTCGACATCCGGGTCTCCGTAAAGGCGGACAAGGGTCTCCACCAGGAAGGTTTCGAGGTGCTCCCCTTTTGAAGACCCGACGGCCGGCCTGCTTGACACCCTAAAACGCCCATCTTATATATGGTCGCCGATTGCCATCGGCCCCGCGTTGAGCGGGGCGGACCCGCCTGATTCAAGGCCCGGCGGAGCGAGTGGGCGGGTACCCCGCGGTTCGATGGGTCTCCGGAAAGGGAGAGGGCTGGTTGGCGGATCCCGAGAAGCGGGCGGCCTGGATTATGCTGAACCTGGCGCCGGGCTTTGCTTCCGCCCAGATCAGAAGCCTCTCGGACGCCTTCGGGGATCCCCGCGAGGTTATGCGGGCGGACACCGAAACGTTGCAGCGCCGCGGCGGGCTTTCCCCCAAAGCGGCCGCCCGGCTGGCCTCTTTTTCCTGGGAGGCCGCTTTGGAGGCTGAATTTCAGCGCGCCGACGGGCTCGGGGTCCGCATCCGGACCGTGGAGGACGAAGGGGAGTACCCCGTCCAGCTCCGGGAGATTTACGATCCGCCCCCGGTCCTCTATGTGTTGGGCCGGCTGCTCGCCGAGGAGGGATGCCCGGTCGCCGTCGTCGGCGCCCGGCGGCCCACAAGCTATGGACGCCGGATGGCTAGGATTTTGGGCCGCGACCTCGCGCAAAGGGGTTGCACCGTTGTTAGCGGAATGGCCCGGGGGATCGACATCGCGGCCCACGAGGGGGCCTTGGAGGGCGGCGGACGGACGGTGGCCGTGGCCGGATGCGGTCTCTCCCGCGTTTATCCGCCCGAGGCGACGGCGTTGCAGGACGCCATAATCGAAAAGGGTGCGGTCATCAGCGAACGGCCCCTGGAAGACCCGCCGCTGGCCCGGCACTTTCCGCAGCGCAACCGCATCATCAGCGGCTTGAGTGCCGGAACGGTCGTGGTCGAGGCCGCCGAGCGGAGCGGCGCGTTGATCACGGGGCGCCTGGCGGCGGAGCAGGGTCGCGAAGTGATGGCCGTTCCGGGGCGGGCCGATTCGGACAAGAGCAAAGGCGCGCACCGGCTCCTGCGGGAGGGCGCCGCCTTGGTGGAATCCGCCGAAGACATCATCGCGCAGCTTTCTCCTGAATGGACCGCCCGCCTGAGCCGGCCCGGGGCCGGGGGGGGGGGAGGGGAGGGCGGGGACGCCGCGGAGCCGTTTCTGGCCGGTGACGAGGCGAAAATCTTCGGTCTGCTCTCCGAAGACGACAAACAGATCGAGCAGTTGATCACGGAGAGCCGCCTGGGCGCGGCGGAGGTTTCCGGGGCCTTGATGGCCCTCGAGCTCAAGGGGCTGATTCGACAGTATCCGGGGAAGGTGTTCGCGAGGGCCTGAACCGGGCGCATGGACGCCGAGCGGGAGAGCCGATTCCGATGCGTGAGCGAATGTTCCACATGGTGAACCTGATCATTGAGCACCTTCTCAAGGACAGCACAGTCTCGTTTTACGAGCCGGAGATGGCCGAGATGCTCCGCTCTCACGGCTTCGACGCCGAAGAGATTTCCGAGGCCTTCCATTGGCTTCATCATTTCGGGGCCTGGGGCGAGAACGAGTTCCAGGGACGGGAGGGGACCGGCGCGGCGTTCCGGGTGTTCAGCGACGAAGAGCATCTGGCCTTTACGGTCGAAGCCGGCGGGTGTCTCCTTCAGCTCCATCAGATGGGGCTGATCGACGATTCCATGCGCGAGGAAATCATCCAAAGGGCCCTCAGCCTGGTGGAGGGCGAGATCACCCGCGATGATGTTCGGGCCATGGCGTTGCTCGTGGCCTTTCACCGCTCGCAGAAGCACTGGCAGACCGATCTCATCCGGTTTCTCAATTCTGAAAACAGGAGCTTTTTGAACTGACCATGGCAGACCCCCTACTGATCGTCGAGTCTCCCGCCAAGGCCGCCACCCTCAAGAAATTCCTGGACAAGGGATTCCGCGTCGCCGCCTCGGTGGGGCATTTGAGGGATCTCCCGCCCAAAAAACTGGGCGTGGACGTCGAGAACGGCTTCACCCCCCAATACGAAGTCATCGAGGGGAAGACCAAGGTCCTGGCCGAGCTCAAGGCGGCCGCCGCCAAAAGCGACGCCATCTACCTGGCGCCGGACCCCGACCGGGAAGGGGAGGCCATCGCCTGGCATATCGAGCAGGAGATCAAGTCTGTCACCAAGGCCAAGATCTACCGGATCACCTTCAACGAGATCACCAAACAGGCCGTGACCCGGGCGGTCGAGCGGCCCGGCGAGATTGACCGGAACAAGGTCGATGCCCAGCAGGCCCGCCGGGTCCTGGATCGGCTGGTGGGGTATAAGCTGAGTCCGCTCTTGGGCAGACGCCTTCGAAACTGGGGGCTGAGCGCCGGGCGCGTCCAATCGGTCGCCCTGCGTATCATCTGCGACCGCGAAGCCGAGATTGAAAAGTTCGTTCCGGTGGAATACTGGACCCTCACCGCCCGGATGGCGGCCGACGCCCCCCCGGCGTTCGAGGCGGCCCTGCACCGGATCGACGGGAAAAAGGCGGAAATCCCGAACGAGGCCCGGTCCCAGGAGATCCTGGCCGAGCTGGAGGGAGCGGAATATCGGGTCGCCAAGGTCGATCGAAAAAAGCGCCGCCGCAAGCCCTTTCCCCCGTTTATCACTTCCACCCTCCAGCAGGACGCCTCCCGGCGTCTGCGTTTCACCGCCCGGAAGACCATGGCCATCGCCCAGCAGCTCTATGAGGGGATGGACCTGGGGGAGGAGGGTCCGGTCGGGCTGATCACTTACATGCGGACCGATTCCACCCGTATCGCCGAGGAGGCGCTGGTCGAGGCGCGCGAATTCATCACGAGTGAGTTCGGCCCGGACTACCTGCCCGGCAAGGCCCAGGTCTACGCGTCGAGGAAGGGCGCGCAGGACGCCCATGAGGCCGTCCGCCCGACCTCGGCGTCGCGGGCCCCCGCTACGCTGGAAGGCCGGTTAAGCAAAGATCAGCTTGCGCTCTACCGTCTTATCTGGAACCGGTTCTTGGCCTCCCAGATGAATCCCGCGGTTTACGACCAGACAGCGGTGGACATCCAGGCGGGAACCTACCAATTTCGCGCGACCGGCTCCGTTCTCCTTTTTCCCGGTTTCACCCGGGTGTACGAGGAGCAAACCGACGAAGCCTCGAAGGAGGAGAACCGCCCGCTGCCGCCCCTGCAAGAGGACCAGGGCGTGCGCTGCGAAGCGCTTGTCCCCAAGCAGCACTTCACGCAGCCCCCGCCCCGGTTCAGCGAGGCCGGCCTGGTCCGCGTTCTGGAAGAAAAGGGGATCGGACGGCCGAGCACGTACGCCTCCATCATCGGCACATTGACCGACCGGGATTACGTTCGCCTGGAGAAAAGGCAGATGCATCCGACCGATCTGGGGCGGATGATCTCGGACCTTTTGGTGAAGAACTTCTCCAACCTGATGAACGTGGGATTCACCGCCGAAATGGAGAGCCGTCTGGATTCCATCGAAGATGGGAAGGAAAACTGGGTCCAAACCCTGAAGGATTTCTACGACCCCTTTGAAAAGGATCTGGACCGGGCCGAAAAGACCCTGAACGAACCCGAGCCCATCGGCCGCAAGTGCCCCGATTGCGGCGGCGAGCTTGCGAAAAGACCCAGCCGGTACGGGATGTTCATCGGGTGCTCCAACTATCCGGACTGCAAATACACCGAGTCCACGAATAACCGCGAGGCCGCGCCCGTCATCGAAACGGATCAGGTGTGCGAGAAATGCGGGAAGCCCATGGTCATCAAGAACGGGAGGTTCGGGGCGTTTCTGTCCTGCTCGGCGTATCCCGACTGCAAGAACGCCAAGCCCATCCCCACCGGGGTCTCCTGCCCCAAGTGCGGCGGAGACATCGTCTCCCGGCGCTCCAAGAAGGGCCGAAGCTTCTACGGCTGCGCGAAATATCCGGACTGCGACTTCGTGACCTGGTCCCGCCCCTATCCGATGGCCTGTCCGGTCTGCGAATCGCCCTATCTGGTCGTCCAGCGGCGGGAGCTTCGCTGCCCTGATAAGGAGTGCGATCACACCGAATCGCTCCCCGAGAATTGGGAGATGGTGGGGGTGACGCCCGCTCCCCCGGTCCACGCCGGCGGGGAGGAGACCGCCCCGGAAGGAGGGACGTGACCGATTCGGTCACCATTGTCGGAGGGGGCTTCGCCGGAGTGGAAGCCGCCTGGCAGGTGGCGGAGCGGGGAGTCGCCGTCACCCTGTACGAGATGCGCCCGGTCCGGAACACCCCGGCCCACAAGACCCCCGACCTCGCCGAGCCCGTTTGCAGCAACTCCCTCAAAGCCGACTCCCTCGCCACCGCTTCGGGTCTCTTGAAGGCCGAGCTCCGCGCCTTCGACTCGCTGATCCTTCAGGCGGCCGACGCGACGCGGGTCCCCGCCGGCCAGGCGTTGGCGGTCAACCGGGAGGAATTCGCCCGCGAAGTGACCCGGCGCATCGATGGGCATCCCCGCATCTCCGTCGTGCGGGAGGAGGTCCGGACCATTCCGCCCGGAGACCCCGTCATTCTCGCGACGGGCCCCCTCACGTCGCCGGACCTGGCCGAGGCGCTGGGCCGGATCACCCGCCGCGAACACCTCTACTTCTACGACGCCGTCTCGCCCATCGTGGATGGAGAATCCATCGATTATGACGTGGCTTTTTTCGCCTCCCGGTACGGAAAGGGCGGGGACGACGGCTATCTGAACCTCGGTCTATCCCGAGAGGCGTACCGCGCATTTCACCAAAACCTCCTGGACGCTGAGAAGGTTCCCCTCCACGCTTTCGAGGCCAAAAAGTATTTCGAGGGTTGCCTGCCCATCGAGGTGCTGGCGGAGCGCGGCGAGGAGACCCTGGCGTACGGCCCGATGAGGCCCGTCGGCCTGATCGACCCGAAGCGCGAGGGCGCTTACCACGCCGTTGTGCAGCTCCGGCGCGAAAACACGGCCGGCTCGGCCTACAACCTGGTCGGGTTTCAAACCAAGATGACCTATCCCGAGCAGAGGCGGGTGTTCCGCTCGCTTCCGGGAATGGGGGAAGCCGTCTTCTTCCGGTACGGGAGCATCCATCGCAACACGTTCCTGAACGCCCCGGCGCTCCTGCTCCCGAGTCTTCAGATGCGCGATGCGCCCCGGTTGTTCATCGCCGGGCAGATCACGGGCGTCGAGGGATACCTCGAGTCGGCCGCCATGGGCCTGTTGGCCGGTCTGAACGCCGTGGCCCGGGTCCGGGCCGATCGCCTTCCCGATCCATCGCCCCTCCCTCCCCCCCCGGCCGCCACCGCCCTGGGGGCGCTGGTCGCCTACATCACCGGAGCGGACGAAAAGAATTTTCAGCCCGTGAACATTCATTACGGTCTTCTGCCCCCTGTCCCCAAGAAAGGGTCCAGAGAGGACCGCAGGCGGCGGGTCGCCGACCGGGCGTTGAAGGAGCTGAATGAATGGCGGAAATGCCTGCCCTTCGACTGAGCGGCGCGATTCGCTCCTTCGAGCGATATCTTCGCCTGGAAAAGAACGTCTCCCCCCACACCTTGAGAAATTACCTGCGCGACTTGAAGGACTTCGAGATCTTCCTGCGGGCGGACGCGCGTCCCGATCCCGCGCTCGCCGAGATCGACCGCTTGGACATCCGGAGCTACTTGGCGCATCTTCACCGGCGCGGAAACCGGGCGTCCACCGTTTCCCGCAAGCTGAGCACGCTGCGCGGCTGTTTCCGCCAGGCGCGCCGGGAGGGGTTTTCCGGGCCGGACCCCGTGTCGGGGATCCCGATGCCCCGGAAAGAGTCCCGCATCCCCCGCACGCTCACGGTGGACGAGACCTTTCGGCTGATGGATTCCCCGGCGCCCCGGCCGTTATCGAATCCGGCCCTCGCGCTCCGCAACCAGGCGATGTGGGAAATGTTATACTCGACGGGTGTGCGTGTCAGCGAGCTGGTCGGCGCGAACCTCAGGTCCCTGGATCTCGCAGAGGGGATGCTTCGCGTCCACGGGAAGGGGTCCAAGGAGCGGCTCGTCCCGGTCGGGCGCAAGGCCCGGGCCGCCCTCGAAGATTACCTGAAGGCCCGGCCGTCGCTGGGCGCGCGGGACGAGGGGGCGGACGCCCCCCTCTTCGTCAACCGGCGGGGTAGCCGGCTCAGCGGCCAGTGGGTCCGCGACCTGCTGGCGAAGCGCATGCGGGAGCTCGGGCTGCCCGGAAAGGCGTCTCCGCACACCCTCCGCCACTCCATGGCGACCCATCTGCTGGAGGCGGGCGCGAACCTGCGGGACATCCAAGAGATGCTGGGGCACAGTTCCCTCTCGACGACGCAGAAATACACCCACGTGGCCGTGGACCGGCTTTTCGAGGTGTACGATAAATCCCACCCGCGGGCGCTGAAGGACCGGGGCCGAAGACGCGGGCCTCCGGCGCGGCGTCCCGCACCGGAGGATGAGGGCGAAACATGATCCGCTCGACGACCATTATCTCCATTCGCCGGGACGACCAGGTCGCCATGGCGGGCGACGGCCAGGTCACGGTGGGGAAGCAGGTCATGAAGAACCAGGCGTCGAAGATCCGCAGGCTTTACAAGGACCAGGTCCTCGCGGGGTTCGCCGGGTCGGCGGCGGACGCCCTCGCCTTGTTCGAAAAATTCGAGGGCCGGCTGGACGAGTATCACGGCAACCTGCCCCGGGCCGCCGTCGAGCTGGCCAAAGACTGGCGGACCGACCGCGTGCTCCGGCGGCTGGAGGCCCTCCTGGCCGTCTCGGATCGGGACAACACCTTCCTCATCTCCGGGACCGGCGATCTGATCGAGCCGGACGACGGCATCATGGCCATCGGCTCCGGAGGGGCCTATGCCCTGGCCGCGGCCCGGGCCTTGCGCAAGCACACCGACCTCGGGGCGGAGGCCATCGCCCGGGAGGCCATGCTGGAGGCGGCGGCGATCTGTGTTTACACCAACACGGAAATCCGCGTCGAGACCCTGTGATATGGAAGACATGACCCCCCGGCAGATCGTCGAAGAGCTGGACCGGTACATCATCGGCCAGAAAAACGCCAAGTGCGCCGTGGCCGTCGCCCTGCGGAACCGCTGGCGCCGGCGCCGGCTCGGCCCTGAGCTCCGCGAGGAAGTGTCGCCGAAGAACATCATCATGATCGGACCCACCGGCGTGGGCAAGACGGAGATCGCCCGGCGCCTGGCCCGGATGGCCAAGAGCCCCTTCATCAAGGTCGAGGCCACCAAGTACACGGAGGTCGGGTACGTGGGCCGGGACGTGGAGAGCATGATCCGCGACCTGGTCGCCAACGCGATGAACACCGTGGAGGCGGAGCACCGCAAAGACGTCGAGACCCGGGCGAAGGATCTGGCGCTGGAGCGGCTGTTGGACGCCTTGCTCCCCAACGGCGAGCGGGAAATCCTTGAGGCGGCCCGGTGGGAGAAGAGCGAACGGCTCGCCGGCGAAGGGAACGGGGGGCAGCGGTTCGACTACATCGGTCCCGAGACCCCCCCGCGGGACCCGCCGCCCCCCCCTCCCCCCCCTCCCGTCTCCAGCGGCCGGAACACGCGGGAAAAGCTCCGGGATCTGCTCTTCGCGGGCAAGCTGGACGACCGGCAGATCGAGATCGAGACGACCCTTCAGGTCTCTCCGGTCATCGGTGTCATGCCGGGCGCGGGTCTCGAGGACCTGGACATCAACCTCAAGGAGATGCTCGGCAATATCCTCCCGGAGAAGAAGAAGGTCCAGAAGGTCAAGGTGCCCGAGGCCCTGAAGCTCTTCGTGGAGGAGGAGACCGCGAAGCTGGTCGACAAGGACAAGGTCGTCCTGGAGGCCGTCGAGCGGGTCGAGGAATCGGGCATTGTGTTCATCGACGAGCTGGACAAGGTGGCGAGCCGCGGCCAGGCCCACGGGGCCGACATTTCCCGGGAAGGGGTCCAGCGCGACATCCTGCCCATCGTGGAAGGCTCCACCGTCCCCACGAAGTACGGGCCCGTCCGGACCGACCACATCCTGTTCATCGCGGCCGGGGCCTTTCACATGTCCAAGCCCTCGGACCTGATCCCGGAGCTTCAGGGGCGCTTCCCCATCCGGGTCGAGCTCGAGGCCCTGGGCGAGGACGAGTTCGTCCGCATCCTCACCGAGCCGGAGAACGCCCTCATCCGGCAGTACACCGAGCTTCTGGCGACCGAGGGGATGACCCTCGATTTCGCGCCCGAGGCCATCCGGGAAGTGGCCCGCCTGGCGGCCCAGGTGAACGGCCGGACCGAGAACATCGGCGCCCGCCGCCTGCACACCATCATGGAGCGCCTCCTGGAAGAGATCTCCTTCGAAGCGTCCGACATGGAAGACAAGGAGGTCGCCATCGACGCCGCCTACGTCCAGGAACGCCTCGCCGACGTTGTCCAGGACGAGGACTACAGCCGGTACATCCTGTGACCCGCCGGGGCCGGCTCTACGGCCCCGACGCGCGAAATCCATGACCGACCCACGAAACCGGGGCGTTGTCTTCGACCTGTGGAACACCCTGGCGTATGCCGACGTCTCCCCCAACCCGGTCGTCTGGATGGCGGAGCGGCTGGGCGTCTTGTCCCGGCCGGACTGGGGGGACCTCATCGAGCGGGCCTACATGGCCGAGCCGGTCCCGGGGATCGAGGAGGCCCTCCGGCGCGTGGAAGAGGCCGCGGGCCTTTCCCCGACGAGCCCCGCGCCGTTTGTAGAGGTCTTCCGGCGCGCCGATCGCTCCACCCGGCTGTTCGACGGCGTCCTGCCGGTCTTGAGAGAATTGCGTCCCCGTTTCCGCCTCGCCCTTTTGACCAACACCCAATCCTTCGGCCTGAATTTCATTCGCGAGATGGGTCTCGCCGGCCTTTTCGACGTGACGTGCTACTCTTTCGAATGCGGCCTTCTCAAGCCGGACCCGAGAATCTTTCAGTGGACGGCCGACCGCCTGGGTCTGGGGCCGGAGCGTTTGACGATGGTCGGGGACAACCTGGAAAAGGATGTTTTGGCCGCCGAAGCGGCCGGGTGGCGGGGAATCCTCATCAAGCGCTCAGAGGCGTCGCTTTCACATTCCGAGACCGGCGACCACCCCCTGACCGTCCGGCTGCTTTCTGAAATCGTTCCGCTTCTGGACGACTGAAGGCGTCTCTCCGCACCTCCTCTCTCGGGATTCTTCCTTCATATTCAGTTGAAACCCCGCCGGGCCGGGTCCATAATGATGAACTCGATCCGGCCATTCCCAGCGAGAGCGATCCGCGCGATGAACCTGACACCCGGCGACAAGACGAACGTCCTCGTCCAGGCCCTGCCTTACATCCGCCGCTTCCACGGCAAGACGGTCGTCGTGAAATACGGCGGGGCCGCCATGGACCAGGCGGACCTGCGCGAATCCTTCGCCGAGGACGTAACGCTTCTGAGCTACATCGGCATCCGGACGGTCATCGTCCACGGCGGCGGCCCCCAAATCGGCGAGGTGCTGGAGCGCCAGGGCAAAGAGACCCGGTTCGTCATGGGCCTCCGCGTCACCGACAAGGAGACGATGGATATTGTCTCCATGGTCTTGGGCGGCAAGGTGAACAAGGAGATCGTCGGCTGGATCAACGCGCACGGCGGGCGCGCCGTCGGGCTCTCCGGCGTGGACGGGGGAACCCTTCAGACCCGCAAGCTCCAGATCGACCCCCCCGACGGCTGGGAGGGCGAGCCGCCGGATTTGGGCATGGTGGGAGAGATTCGGGAAGTCCGGACCGGCCTGTTGGAGCTTTTGACCGAAAGCGGATTCATCCCCGTCGTCGCCCCGATGGGCGTCGGCGAAGACGGCGCGCTTTACAACATCAACGCGGATACGGCCGCCGGACACATCGCGGGCGCCCTGCGGGCCGAGAAGATTGTAGTGCTGACGGACGTTGCGGGGATCCAGGACGATGACGGCGGCCTCCTGACCTCTTTGGACAAAGACACGGTTCTGTCCCTTCAGAGCCGGGGCGTGATCGCCGGCGGAATGTTGCCCAAGGCGGACGCCTGTCTGCGGGCCCTCGAGGCCGGGGTCGGAAAGGCCCACATCATCGACGGCCGGGTCCCCCACTCGATCCTCCTGGAGGTTTTCACCGACCAGGGGATCGGGACGGAGATCGTCCTGGACCGGCGGGAATAAGAAGCGCCAAGCGGGGACGCCTGTCTCGGGCGTTTGCCTTTGGACAGAGGGAAGGGGTCGACATGCCAACCGAAGATTACATCCGCGAAGCGGAAAAATACGTCGCCAAGACCTACGGCCGGTACGCCATGGTCCCCGTCCGGGGAAAGGACACCCGCCTCTGGGACGCGGACGGCAAGGAGTACACCGACTTCGTCGCGGGCCTGGCGGTCATCAACCTGGGACACTGCCACCCCAAAGTGGTCGAGGCCATCCGCGAGCAGGCGGGGACGCTGATCCACACCTCGAACCTGTTCCACATCCCGCCCCAGATCGAGCTGGCGAAGCGGCTGGTGGAATCCTCCTTCGGCGATAAGGTTTTTTTCTGCAACAGCGGCGGCGAGGCCAACGAGGCGGCCATCAAGCTGGCCCGCAAGTACAGTTTCGACAAGTACGGCGAGGGCCGGGGCGACATCCTCACGATGCTGGACTCCTTTCACGGCCGGACGCTGGCGACCATCGCCGCCACGGGACAGGAGAAATTTAGCAAGGGCTTTTATCCGCCCTCTCCCGGATTCGTCCACGTCCCCTTCGACGACCTGGAGGCCGCCGGGGTCGCCGTGACCGACGCGACGTGCGCCATTCTGGTGGAGCCGATCCAGGGGGAAGGGGGCGTCAACGTCCCGGGCGAGGGTTACCTGGCCGGCCTGCGCCGGCTGTGCGACGAGCGGGACCTGGTCCTCATCTTCGACGAGGTTCAGACGGGGATGGGCCGGACGGGAACGCTGTTCGCCTATGAGCATGACGGCGTTGAGCCGGACGCCATGACCCTCGCCAAATCCCTGGCGGGGGGGACGGCCATCGGGGCCCTGGTGGCCAAGGAGCCCTATATCTCCGCCCTCGGCCCCGGCACGCACGCCAGCACGTTCGGGGGGAATTACCTGGCGACGGCGGCGGGTGTGGCGGCCATGGACGTTCTGGCGGAAGGGGGGCTTCTGGAGAACTGCCGGGAGATGGGGGCCTATCTCGCCTCCGGCCTGGAGACCCTCCGGGAAGGCCATCCCTGCATCCGGGAGGTTCGGGGCCGGGGCCTGCTCGTCGGCGTCGAGCTCGACCACGACGGCCCGGACTACGTCCTTCAGGCCATGGAGCGGGGGTTCCTGATCAACTGCACGATGGGCAACGTCCTCCGGTTCCTGCCGCCCTTGACGATCACCCAGGCCGACATCGACCGCCTCCTGGCCCTCCTGGACGAGATCCTTCCCGGGAAAAGCATTAATGGGAGCGATAAATAATGGACAGGTTCTTCCAGGGGGGCTTTTTTGAAAAACCGCCCCCCTGGACCCCCCGAAAAACTTTTTGCGGCCCGGCAAAGCCGGGCCTTGCTGGGGGTGGGTGTCAGGTAAACAGGACTGTTTGTCTGTGGCCCATCGACGGCGTCAGTCGTTGACCGGATGCCCGTCCGCCTACGACACTTGCGTGTCTTCGGCGGCCGCAGCATCCGGCCAATATGCCAGTTTTTGCGATAGTGTGCGAAGCACACCATCGCACTAATGAAAGTTTTGCGGGGGGGGGGGCGCCTTTCAAAAAGCGCCCCCCGCGGCGGAAAGGCAACTCGTGAAGCATCTGGTCAGCCTGGACGACATCAGCGCGGAGGAGGTCCACGCCCTCTTCGAGCGGGTCGATGAGCTTTTGGAGGCCCGGTGCTCGGGGAAGACCGTCGCCCCGCTTCGGGGCAAGACGCTCGCCATGATCTTCCGCAAACCCTCCACCCGGACCCGGATCTCCTTCCACGTGGGCATGAAGGAGCTGGGCGGGGATTCGATCATCCTTCGGGAGGACGAGATCCAGATCGGCCGGGGGGAGACCATCGCCGACACCGCCCGGGTCCTCTCACGATACGTGGACGGGATCATGATCCGCACCTTCGACCCGGCCGACGTCGAGGGTCTGGCGGAGTTCGGGACCGTTCCGGTGATCAACGGCCTCACGGATCTGGAACACCCCTGCCAGGTCTTGGCCGATCTCTACACCATCCGGCAGAGATTCCCCGGGGGGCGGGGCCCCGAATGGACGGATTGCGGGATCGCCTATGTGGGGGACGGCAACAACGTGGCCAACTCCTGGCTTCTCGCGGCGGGAAAGCTGGGTCTGCGCTTCTCCCTGGCCGCGCCGGAGGCTCACCCGGCGAATCCGGACATCATCCGCCGCGCCCGGGACCTGGCGTCCGCCAGCGGCGCGAAGATCGAGATCGGCAACGACCCCGAAGAGGCTGTCCGGGAGGCCCATGTGATTTATACCGACACCTGGGTCAGCATGGGGGCCGAGAAGGAGCGCGCGGCCCGGCTGTCGAAGTTCGAGGGCTTTCAGGTCAACGCCGGGCTCCTCGCCGCCGCCGATCCCGAGGCCATCGTCATGCATTGCCTCCCCGCCCACCGGGGCGAGGAGATCACCGACGAGGTCATGGACGGGCCGCAAAGCGTCGTCTTCGATCAGGCGGAAAACCGGCTCCACGTCCAGAAGGGGATTCTTGTTGCGTTGATGGCCAGCAAATCAGAAGGATAACGCCTTGAGCAAAGACGTGAACAAGATCGTCCTGGCCTACTCGGGCGGGCTCGACACTTCGGTCATCATCCAGTGGCTCCGGGAGACCTACGGATGCCCGGTCGTCGCCTTCGTCGCGGACGTCGGCCAGGGGGAGGATCTGGAGGCCGTCCGCGAAAAGGCCCTGAAGACCGGGGCGGAGGAATGTTTCGTGGAGGACCTCCGGGAGGAGTTCGTCCGGGACTACGTTTTCCCCATCATCCGCGCGGGGGCCGTCTACGAGGGGGGATACCTGCTGGGGACATCCATCGCCCGGCCCCTCATCGCCAAGGCCCAGATGGACCTCGCCCGCCGCGTCGGGGCCGACGCCGTCGCGCACGGGGCCACCGGCAAAGGCAACGACCAGGTCCGCTTCGAGCTGACCTACCTGGCCGTCGATCCGAAGATCCGGATCATCGCCCCCTGGCGGGAATGGGACTTCAAGGGCCGGGAGGACCTCATCGCCTACGCCAAGTCCCACGGCATCCCGGTCCCCGTCACGAAGGCAAGGCCCTACAGCACGGACCGCAATCTCCTCCACCTCAGCTTCGAGGGCGGCATCCTGGAGGATCCCTGGTCCGAGGCCCCGGAGGACATGTACGTCCTGACGGTCTCGCCCGAGAAGGCCCCCGAAAAGCCCGAGTACGTCGAGATCGAGTTCGAGCGGGGCGACCCGGTGGCCGTGAACGGCGAGGCGTATACGCCGGGGAGCCTCCTGGCCCGGCTCAACGTCCTGGCGGGCGCGCACGGAATCGGTCGGGCCGATCTGGTGGAGAACCGCTTCGTCGGCATCAAGTCGAGGGGGGTCTACGAGACCCCGGGCGGGACCCTCCTGCACGCCGCGCGCTCGGGGCTGGAGTCCATCGTCCTGGACCGGGAGGCCCTACACCTGCGCGATCAGCTCATGCCGAAATACGCCGAGCAGGTCTACTACGGTTTCTGGTTTGCGCCCGAGCGGGAGATGCTCCAGGCGGCGGTGGACAAGGCGGCGGAGACCGTCACGGGGACGGCCCGGGTGAAGCTGTTCAAGGGCTCGTGCGCGGTCGTCGGCCGGAAGGCCCCCCGCTCCCTCTACAGCGGTGAGCACGCCACGTTCGAAGCCGATGAGGTCTACGATCAGCGCCACGCGGAGGGATTCATCCGCCTCAACGCCCTGCGCCTGATGATGCGCGCGGCGGTTGAGGGTGAAAAACCGCAAGAGGAATAAATTTTCTTGGCGACGTTTTGAGACGCGGCCCGCTTGGGTCTGTCGCCCCGCTCTCCCTCGAAAGCTTTATATCCCGCGCGGATTACGCGCCTTTTTTCCGCTTCCGGAGGGACGTGGCGGTGGCAGAGGCCGGCGTCCAGGCGAGGATGATGGGCGCGGCGATGTAGATCGAGGAATACGTCCCGGCGAGGATGCCGACCAGAAGCGCGAAGGTGAACCCCCGGATGACCTCGCCCCCGTAGAAATAAAGCGCCAGGACGACGAACAGCGTTGTTCCCGACGTGAGGATTGTCCGGCTGATCGTCTGGTTGATGCTGATGTTGATCAGCTCTCCGATGGACTCCTTGCGGAGGCCTTTCAGGTTCTCGCGGATGCGGTCGAACACGACGATGGTGTCGTTCAGCGAGTAGCCGATGATGGTCAGGATCGCCGCGATGACCGGAAGCGTGAATTCCAGGTCCAGGACGGCGAAGGCCGAGATGGTGATCAGGATGTCGTGCGCCAGGGCGGCGATGGCGGCGACGGCGAACCGGAACTCGAAGCGCCACGAGATGTAAATCAGGATCCCGACCATCGCGTAGAGCATGGCCAGCAGGGCTTTCCGCCTGAGGTCCGCGCCCACGGTGGGGCCGACCGATTCCACGCGCCGCACTTCGAAGGCGTCCTTTCCGCCGAACGTCTCGGCCAGGGTCTTCCGGATGAGTCCCGACAGCTCGCTCACCTCCACGTTGGACTTCTCGACGCGGATCAGAACCTCCCGCGGATCCCCGAACTCCTGAACCACGACCTCACCGACGCTCAGCTTTCCCATGGCCTCCCGGACGAGACCGATCGGCTTGGGCGACTCAAACCGGACCTGGACCATCGTTCCCCCGAGGAAATCGATCCCGTAGTTCGGCCCGCCTCGGAAGAGGAGCGCCGCGACCCCCACCAGAATCGCCACGCTCGAAAGCACGAGGGCCTGCTTGCGCAATCCGATGAAATTGATTCTAGAGTCGGGGTTGAAGAACTGCACGGCGGTTTCCTCTATGCTCCTAAATGCTGAGCGCGCGCACCTCGCGGCGGCTCAGGACCCCATCGAACACCACCCGGGTCACGAAGACGGCGGTGAACATGCTGGCCAGAATTCCGACCGCGAGCGTGACGGCGAACCCCCGGACCGGACCGGTCCCGAATTGAAGGAGGACGAGCGCCGCGATCAGGGTCGTTACGTTAGCGTCCAGAATGGTGAGGAAGGCCCGGCCGTAGCCCTGGTCCACCGCCGCCCGGATCGTCTTTCCCAGGCGGAGCTCCTCCCGGATGCGCTCGAAGATCAGGACGTTGGCGTCCACGGCCATGCCCACGGTGAGGATCAGCCCGGCGATTCCGGGCAGGGTCAGCGTGGCGCCGAATCCCGCCAGGACCCCCATGATGATGACCAGGTTCAGGACCAGGGCCAGGTCGGCCAGGAATCCCGCAAGCTTGTAGTAGACCACCATGAAGATGAGAACCACGATGCCGCCGACAATGATCGCGATGATCCCCGCGCGGATCGAGTCCCGCCCGAGCGAGGGGCCCACCGTCCGCTCCTCGAGGATCTTCACCGGGGCCGGCAGGGCGCCCGCCCGCAGGACGATGGCCAGGTCGCGGGCCTCTTCATCGGAGAAACTCCCGGAGATGATCGCGTTCCCCCCGCTGATGCGTTCCTGAATCACGGGGGCCGAGTAGATGCGCTTGTCCAGGACGATGGCGAGGCGTTTGCCGACGTTGGCGGAGGTGATCCGGTCGAAAATCCGCGACCCCCGGCCGTCGAACCGGACGGAAACCTGCGGCTGGCTGAACTGGCCGAATTCCACGCGCGCGTCCACCAGGGAGTTCCCTGTCAAAACGGTCCGGCGCTTGAGCAGGAAGGGGGTTCGGCGCTCAACCTTGCGGGTTTTCCGGTTGATGACCGGCTGGTAGAGGATCTCGCTGCCGGGCGGGACGCGGCCCGCGAGCGCGTCCTCGACGCTGTTCCGCTCGTCCACCAGCTTGAACTCCAGCAGGGCCGTTTGGCCGATGAGGCGCTTGGCCCGCTCCGGGTCCTTGATGCCCGGAAGCTGGATGACGAGCCGACGGTCCCCCTGCCGGATGAGGCTGGGCTCGGACACGCCGAACTGGTCAATCCGGTTTCGCATGGTTTCAAGCGCCTGGCGGACGGCCAGGTCCTTCACCCGGTCCTTGGCCTCGGAGGCCATCTCGATGAGGTGGGTGTTCCCCTTTTCGCGATTCATCCGGAGGTCGGGGAAGCCCTGAACCACGGTCGAGACTTTCTGGAGGTCCCCCTTTTCCGGCAGCGTAACCTTCAGGACGTCGCCCTCGCGCGAGAAATTTACGTATTTAACGCCTTTTCGGTTCAGGCGGCCGCGGATCTCGCCGAAGGCGCGCTCCATCGAGCCTTCGATGGCTTTTTCGGCCTCGACCTCGAGGACGAGGTGCATCCCGCCCTGGAGGTCCAGTCCCAGCTTGATGGTCTTGTTCAGGGGCAGGGCGTACCAGAGCGAAGCGGTCAGCACCAAGACGATGAGCCCAATCTTCCAGGCGAACGGCGATTTCATGGTCCCGGCCTCACACTCCGTATCGGTCTGAAAAATGATGGGCGCGACAAGTCATGAAAAACAGGGGAATCCATCAAAAAGGACGGGCCGGTGTGGATCCCGGCCCGGAATGGCGAGGCACCCCCGCTTCGCCTGGGACGGAGCGGAAAATGAGCGGCTGCGTTTTCTCCCCCCCCCCCCCCCCCGCCCGTTAGCGGCGGAGCGGGAAGGACGCTGCCCTACTCGTCGTCATTGTCCTCATCCTTGTCGCCGCCGTCTTTGGACTTCGGCCCGCCGCCTTTGCCGACCACCGAGGAGATGTTGGACCGCTGGACGCGAACGCGAACGTTTTCCGCGATATCGAGCCAGACCTTGTCTTCCCGGATCTTGGAGACGATCCCGAAGAGCCCTCCGGAGGTCAACACTTGATCGCCCGGGCCCAGTCCGTCCAGCATCCTCCGGTGTTCGGCCTGTTTCTTCTGCTGCGGGCGGATCATCAGGAAATACATGATGGCGAAGATCATGCCGAAAACGACGATCATCTGCCCGAAACCGCCACCACCGGGCCCGCCGCCTCCGGGCCCTCCACCGAGCGCATATGCTGTATCAACCCACACTGGTCAATCTCCTCATCAGCCGCTGTTCGTCCCGGCGGCATTCATGGAAACCGTACTTAACTATCAGACAAGCCTCCGGGTGTCAATCGGGACGGGCCGCTCACAGCCCCCCGCCTTCTTCCGCTCAAGGGGTCCCGGCGTCCTCCGAGACGGTCTCAAGCCACCGTTTCGCCACGGCGTCCACGCCGCCCGAGTGGATTCCCTCCCTCAGCTCGGCCAGTATCCGGTTGTAAAAGAACAGGTTATGCAGCGTGTTCAGCCGCAGGGCCAGGATTTCCTGGGAGACGAACAGGTGCCGCAGGTAGGCCCGGGTGAATCGCCGGCACGCATAGCAGCCGCAGTCGGGGTCCACCCGGCCCGGGTCTTCCCGGTGGCGGGCGTTCTTGATCATCACGCGGCCCTGGGTGGTGAACAGGCATCCGTTCCGTGCGTTGCGGGTCGGCATGACGCAATCGAACAGGTCCACGCCTGCCAGGACGCCCCGGACCAGGTCCTCGGGTGTGCCGATCCCCATCCAGTACCTGGGCTTTTCCGCGGGCAGCACCTCCATGGCATGCTCGGCCATTTCGTACATCAACCCCTTGGGCTCTCCCAGGCAAAGGCCTCCGACGGCGTATCCCGGCAGGTTCAGGGCGACGAGCGCCTCCGCGCTTCGCCGCCGCTCATCCGGCAGGACGCCGCCCTGGACGATTCCGAACAGCGCCCCTTTCCCGGCCGGCCCGGCGGCGTGAGCGTTGTGCGCCTCGAGGCCCCGCCGCGCCCATTCCGTTGTCACCGCGACCGAGCGCCGGGTGCGGTCTTCGCCGCACGGGTACGGAACCGGGTCGTCCAGGGGCATCAGGATGTCTGAGCCCAGGGCGCGCTGGATCTCGATGACCCGCTCCGGCGAGAACCGGTGGCGGCTGCCGTCCAGATGGGACTGGAACTCGACGCCATCCTCGGAGACGTGCGCCAGGCCCTTGAGGCTGAAGGCCTGAAAGCCCCCGCTGTCGGTCAGGATGGGCCGGTCCCACCCCATGAACCGGTGGAGCCCCCCCTGGGCGCGGATCAACTCGTGGCCCGGGCGCAGGAACAAGTGGTAGGTGTTGGCGACGATGATCCCCGTGCCGACCTCGCGCAGATCGTCCGGGGTCAGGGTCTTGACGGCGGCCTGGGTGCCGACGGCCATGAAGGCCGGCGTCTCGACCACCCCGTGGGCCGTCCGCAGGCGCCCGGTTCTGGCCTTTCCGCCGGCGGCCCGGGACTGGATTTCAAAGGAAAAGCTCAAGAGAGTCGATGTCCGCCCGGGTTACACGACCTGGATGGGGCCGTCGGCGCTTCCGGTGATGAACTGCCGGACGACGGGGTCTTCCGTGTTCCTGATTTCCTCGGGCGTCCCGGAGGCCCGGATCCGGCCGTCGTGCAGCATGGCGATGCGGTCGCCGATCTTGAAGGCCCCCTCGATGTCGTGGCTGATGACCACGGAGGTCACGTCGAGCTCTTCCTGCATCCGCATGATGAGCCGGTCGATCGTGTCGCACAGGATGGGGTCCAGCCCCGTGGTCGGCTCGTCGTAGAGGATGATGGGGGGGTCCAGGGCAATCGCCCGGGCCAGGCCCACGCGCTTGCGCATCCCGCCGGAGAGATCGGAAGGCATCTTGTGCTCCGCCCCGTCCAGGCCCACCAGCCGAAGCTTTTCGCGGACCCGATCTTCGATCTCCCCGCGGTCCAACCGGGTGTGCTCCCGCAGGGGGAAGGCGACGTTATCGAAAACGTTCATCGAGTCGAACAGGGCCGCGTTCTGAAACAGCATGCCGAACTTCCGGCGGACGTGGTCCATCTCTTTGATGGGCAAAGGCGTGACATCCTCGCCGTCGATCCAGATTTTCCCTTCATCGGGTTTCATGAGGCCGATGATGTGCTTCAGGAGAACGCTCTTGCCGATGCCGGACCTTCCGATGACCACCGTCGTCCCGCCGTGCGGCACGTCCAAGTCCACCCCCGCCAGCACCTGCTGGCCGTTGAAAGCGCGATGGAGGTTGCGGACGCGAATGACGACATCATCGGACATGAGGGCGCTCCCTTCTTCCAGCGGCGGGTCCGCTCTGCCGGACGGGCCGAGGTCTCTGTTTCATCGCGCACGGACCCGGGGGCCGCCGCGCCTACAACGTCAAGCGCTCCGGACCGGCGTCCGGCTCCGGAAGCGCCCCTTCGGGAAAGAGGGCGTCCGGATAGGTGGTGCGAACGGCGCGGCCTCCCTCCAGATACACCCGGGGGACCCGCCGGGACAAACCGCAGAGGATCTCATAGGGGACGGAGTCCGCCAACTCGGCCAGCTCCTCGGCGGTGACCCGCTCGCCTCCCCCCCCCTCCTCCCCCCCCCCCCTCTGCGCGCCCAGGAGGACGACCTCGTCGCCCACCGAGACGTCCGGGAGGTGGGTGACAGAGACGGTCAACATGTCCATGGAAACCGCCCCGATGACCGGGGCCCTCCGTCCGCGCACCAGGACGTCCGCCTTGTTGCTGAGAATTCGCGGATACCCGTCCGCATAGCCCATGGGGACGATGGCCAGCCGGCTTGGGCCGGACATCCGGTGCGTCCGGCCGTAACCCACGGTCCGGTCGGATTCGGCCTCGTTGATGTGGACGACGCGGCTGTTCCACGACATCGCGGGGGAGTAACCCTCGATGGGCCGGCCGGCCCACGGGGCCGCGCCCAGGAGCAGGATCCCCACCCTCGCCATGTCAAGCCGGGACCCCGGCAAGGAGAGCGCCGCCGCGCTGTTGGCGCAATGCAGAATCGGCGAATCCCCCCCCCCCCCTCCGGGCTCCGGCCACAGGGCCCGGGTCCGAAGGGATTCCACCAGGCCGAGGAAAGAATCCATCTGGCGGTCCGAGCCGCCTTCGGGGTCCTCGGCGTCGGCGAAATGGGACATCAACCCCCGGACCTCGATCCCGTCCAGGTCCGAGAGAAACGACAGGAAATCGGCCGCCTCGCCCGGCTGGACCCCCAATCTGCCCATTCCCGTGTCCACCTTGACGTGGACGGGGATCCGCCGCCCCGCCGCGTGGCCCGCCGCCGACAGGGCTTCGGCCAGGGAGGCGTCGCAGAGGACCACGTGAAACCCGCCCGCCGCCAAGGACGGGGCCTGCTCAGCCAGGGCGCCGGCCAGGACCAGGATGGGCGAGGCCACACCGGCCCGCCGGAGCTCCCATCCCTCCTCCACCACCCCAACGCCCAGCATCTCGGCCCCGGCGGCGACGGCGGCGCCGGCGATCTCCGCGGCCCCGTGGCCGTAGCCGTCCGCCTTGACGACGGCCAGGAGCTTCGTGGATCGGCCGAGGAGCGAGCGCACCCGGGCGGTGTTCCGGGCCACGGCGTCCAGGTCGATCCGCGCGACCGTGGGCCGGAGGGTCCGGACAGCTTTCTCTTGGGTCGAAATCGTCAGGCTCAATCCGGGGAGATCCGCCAAGGCTCAGGGGGAGACGGAAACGTTTGTGGCGCGAAAGGCCGCTCAGAAAGGAACGGGTTCATCGCTCGGTGTGTAATACTCATCGCTGGTGGCGCTTTCAAACCGGGCATAGTTCTTGATGAAGGTGGCTTTGACGACGCCGATGGGGCCGTTTCGCTGCTTCGCGATAATGATTTCGGCCTTTCCTTCCATTTCCAGGAGCTTCTCTTCATCGTCCCCCCGATAGTAAACCTCCGGCCTGTACAGGAACACCACGACATCGGCGTCCTGCTCGATGGCGCCGGACTCGCGAAGGTCGGAGAGCTGCGGTCTGTTTCCTTCACGTTGCTCGACCTGGCGGCTCAGCTGCGACAACGCGATGACCGGGACATTCAGCTCCTTGGCCAGCTCTTTCAGGGAGCGGGTGATCTCTGAAATCTCCTGCTGCCGATTCTCCATCTTCGCCCGGCCTCTCATCAGTTGGAGGTAATCCACGACGATCAGGGAGAGGCCTTTCTCGGCTTTCAATCGCCTGGAGCGCGCCCGGATGTCCAGGGCGGTCAGCGCGGCGCTGTCATCGATATAGATTTCCGCGTCCTCGAGGTCTCCGGCGGCTTTGGTGAGGGCCACCCATTCCTTTGAATTCATATGGCCCGTCCGCAGCTTCTGAATGTCAATCCTGCCGATCGAGCAAAGGAGACGAATCAATAACTGCTCCTTCGACATCTCCAAGCTGAAGATCCCGACGGGCGTCTTGTCCCCTTGCCGCGCGCCCAGGTTCTGGACAATGCTCAGGGCGAAAGAGGTCTTTCCCATGCTCGGCCGGCCCGCGATGATCACCAGATCGGAAGGTTGAAGGCCGGCCGTCAGCCGGTCGAAATCCTGGAAACCGGTGGGGACGCCCGTCACCATTTCCTTGCGTTCGTAAAGCTCCTCGATCATCCCGAACGTGGACTTGATGACATCGCTCATGCTGACGAAGCTTTGCGAGACGCGGTCTTGCGAAATCTCGAAAATCACGCGTTCCGCCTGATCCAGGTAAACCTCGGCGTCGTCGGTCTCTTCATAGCCCCGCGCAATGATCTCGGTGGCCGCTGAAATGAGGTCGCGGACAATGGCCTTCTCCTTGATCAGCTCCGCGTGACGCGAGACGCCCGCCGCGGTCGGCACCGCGTCCACCAGGGCGCCCAGGTACGCTTCCCCCCCCACGTCTTCCAGGCAGGTGTTCTTGCGGAGCCGGTCGGTCAGGGTCAACAGATCGATGGGCTCATTGCGCTCGAAGAGCTCCCGCATCCCGGAAAAGATCTTGCGGTGGGCCTCCCGGTAAAAATGATTTTCTTTGAGGATTTCGAGGGCCTTGGGGATCGCGGCGTTATCCAGCAGAACGGCCCCGAGGACGGCCTGCTCGGCCTCGATGTTCTGGGGCGGAAGTCTGTGAAGGGCTTCTTCAGGGGGTGTCATGAGCTGTCTTTCGGCGTGCGTATGACGCGGCGGCAACAACCGGCCAAGCGGTCCGGTTTCCCGGACCTTCCGGAGGCCCGGTCACTGATTGTAACAGACCGCGGGAGCGGCGCGGGGGCTGGGTGCGGGCGCCCTCCCATCCGGGCGGCCTTCCGGGCGGCCCCCCCTCCGCTCTCAGACCGGGGTCCCGGCTACTCGTTCTCCTCCGCCGGCTCCGCGTCGCCGGTTTCCGAGGGGTCTTCCCCGGCTTCGGCTTCGCCCGCGGAGTCCGCTTCTGCTTCCGCCGCGGGCGCCTTCTCCGCGGAGGTCTCAGCCGGATCGGCCGGGGCGGTCTCGTCGGCCTGGACCTTTTCGCCCTCCACCGTGACGCTCAGCTCGGCCGTGACGTCCGGGTGGACCTTGACGGGCACCTTGAACACCCCCAGGGCTTTGATGGGGGCCTCGAGCTGGATTTTCCGGCGGTCCACCTTCTCTCCGGCCGCCAGGACGGCCTCGGCGATCTCCTGCGAGGTCACCGATCCGTACAAACGGTCGCCTTCTCCGACCTTTTTCTTGAGACGCAGGGACAGCTTCTCCAGCCGGGCGGCGAACTCTTCGGCCGCGCCCTTGAGTTTGTGGAGGCGCTGGGCCTGAAGGCGTTTTTCGTGCTCCATCGCCTTGACGTTGCGAGTCGAGGCCTGAACCGCCAGACCCTGGGGGATCAGGTAATTGCGTCCATAACCGTTCGCCACCTCGACCAGGTCTCCCAGATCGCCGAGGTTCTCGACCTCCTCCCGAAGGATCACTTTCATGTTGTCACATCCTCCTCAGCCGTCTTCGTTGTCCGCGGAAGGGGCGGCGGTCCGGATCCTGCGGAAGTCAAACCACAGATCGAACAAGCCGAGCGCGGCCACGACATAACTGAAAGTCAGCACGAAAAAGTAAAGCGGAATCCGATACATCACGACGACGCCCGTCTTCCGTAGCAGAAAATGGGTCACCGCAATCCCCTGCAAAAAATAGCCGAAGAGGAGGATCAGAAGGACGTTGCCCATCACCCAGGCCAGCGAGGTCCCCCTCAGGAAGTAGAGCAACCCGGTGCTGACGATCAGCGCCCAGACCGCCGGCTCCGCCATCGACCACCGGCCCAGATCCCGCGTTGGAAAGAGACCTCCCGCCCCGCGCAGGGTCCAGATATGCCGCAACAACATGTAATTCAGCAGCGAGGTCAGTGTCGCCTGCATGACGGCGAACGCGGGTATCAAATGTCCCATGATCCGGAGCAGACGGCTGACCTCCTCCTGTTGCGCTCCGGTGGCGCCCCCGGGCAACCGGCGCAGCACCTTTTCCCCCTCCGGCCCGAGAAAGACGCTGAGCCCGTCGCCGCTTCCCCCCGCGATCAACACCGCATACAACACCCCCAGACCGATTGCCGCGCCCAGGATGCTGATACCCACGGCCCGCTCGATGGGGCGCCCGGCGGAGATGGACGCGGCCAGCAGCCAACTGATCACGCCGATGGACGCCAGGAACTGGAGAGAGATTTCCCAGCCTTCGGCCCAGGCCAAGACGACGGCCACGCCGAGGATCACGGCCGACCCGGCCCCCGTCCCCCAGCGAAGGAAAACCTGAATGGCGGGCGCGGGGGAGAACAGCCCCACGATCGCGCCGAGAACGCCGATGACGCCGCCCATCAGCGGCAATCGCTCCAGGGCCAGATAGAGCAGAAACGTCGCGCTTCCCAAGCCCAGAATCCGGGCCGCGTCGGACAGGAGAATCCCCCCGGGCTTCGGAAGGTCCTGCCGCTCCGGGGAGTCCCCGCCGTGGGCGGTCAGGTCGGGCGCGGCGTCCGGGCGGGGAGCCGCGCCCCCGTCTTCAGCTGGTCGGGATGTGTCCATGTCCATGTCCGAAACCTCGCGCAGTCTGCTTCCCGCCGGCTCAGCCGAGAGGCGCCCGGACCGCCGAAACCGGCTTGCCCGGGGCGTTTCCGCCGCCGGTCATTGCCGATCGACGGCGAAGGGCAACAGGGCGATGTTCCGAGCCCGCTTGATGGCCGTGGTGAGTTGTCTTTGGTGACGCGCGCAGTTGCCCGAAATTCTCCGAGAGATGATCTTCCCCCTCTCGGTCATCAAGTTCCGGATGCGCCGAAGGTCCTTGTAATCGACGTATTCCACCTTGTCCACACAGAAGCGGCAGACCTTCTTGGGCACGTAGCGTTTCTTCTTTTTTCTGACCGGTTTCCTGAGTGCCAAAGGAAATGTCTCCTAAAAGGGAATGTCGTCATCGACGGAAGGGGAGGGGGGGGACTCGCCCTCATCCGGGTCTTGCGCCTGGGGCCTCCGGCCGCCGTCTCCCGCCTGGCCGGCTTGGCCCGCCTGGCCGCCCTGGCCCGATTGGGGCATGAATTGCACGCTCTGGGCGACCACCTCGTGCTTGCTCCGCTTGGCGCCGTCCTGCGATTCCCAGGTGCGGTATTGGAGCCGCCCTTCGATCAGCGCGGACCGCCCTTTGGAGAGGTATTCGCCCACCAGTTCGGCCTGCCGCCCGAAAGCCACGATGTCCACGAAGCAGGTTTCCTCCCGCTGCTCTTCGCCTTGACGGTACCGATGATTGATGGCGAGGCCGAAGTTGGCCACGGGCGTGCCTTGGGGCGTGTAGCGGACTTCCGGATCGCGGGTGAGGTTTCCCAACAGGATCACTCGGTTGTAGTTGGCCATCTCGCCTCTTCCTCCTGACCCTCTGGCGCGGGGTTACGCCTCGGGTTTCACGTCGGGCGTCTCGGCTTCCGCTGTAGCCGGCTTTGCTTCCACTGCGGGCGTCTCGGCTTCCGTTACTGCCGGCTCATCGGCTTTTTTCGGCGCCGGGGGGGGCTTTTTTGAATCGGATGATTCAGACGGCGGATGCGTCCGCTCCGGAGAGCGGCGCGACGTTTCCTCGTCGGCGGGTTCGCCTTCCTCCGCGCGCCCGCGCTCGCCGCGCAGGAAATCGGGCGGGGTCTTTTCATCGGACCCGCAACGGACGGTGAGGTATTTCAGCACGAACTCGGAGATTGTCAGGTGACTCTCCGTTTCCCGGATCACCTTGGCGGGAGCGGTGTAGCGATAGAGGACGTAGTGGCCGTACCGCTGCCGGCGAACGTTGTACGCGAGGCGTCTCTTCCCCCAACGCTCCATGTCCTTGATCTCGGCGCCGCCCGCCGTCAGGCGATCCCGGACGGCCTCGGCATGGGTGTCGAGCTCTTCATCGGACAGGTCGGGATGGAAGATCAGTATGGTTTCGTAGTGGGTCATTCGGTTCTCCCCTCGGGTTGGCAGCCCACAAGTCGAGACCGGCCCCCGCAATGGAGCGCCGGAAGCCTGCGAGCAAGGAGAAATGCGGGCGCCCTATCACAGGGGCACCTCTGAACACAATCGCTTTTCCCCCTATCTAGTCGGCATCGGCCGGATCGGCAACCCGCGGTTGTTACAAAAGCAGGGGGGCCATCACCAGCGAAATAATGGACATCAGCTTGATGAGGATGTTCATCGCGGGTCCCGACGTGTCTTTCAGCGGGTCCCCCACGGTGTCCCCGACGACGCCCGCCTTGTGGGCCTCGGAGCCCTTTCCGCCCAGGTTTCCTTCCTCGATGTACTTCTTGGCGTTGTCCCAGGCGCCGCCGCCGTTGGCCATCATCAACGCCAGCAGAACGCCCGTCAGCGTCGCGCCCGCCAGCATCCCCCCCAGGGCCTCGCGGCCCAGGAGGAAGCCGACCAGGATGGGCATCACGACCGCCGTCACGCCGGGCAGGATCATTTCCCGCAGGGCCGAGGTGGTGCTGATGGCGATGCACCGCTCGTGATCGGGCGTCCCCGTTCCTTCCATCAAGCCGGGAATCTCCCGGAACTGTCGCCGGATCTCTTCCACCATCTTGAAGGCGGCCTTGCCGACGGAGGTTGTGGTGACCGCCCCGATGAAGAACGGTATCGCCCCGCCGATGAACAGTCCGACCACGACGGTGGCGTTGGTCAGGTTAATGATTTCGAGCTTGGCGGCGGCGGTGTAGGCCGAAAAGAGGGCCAGGGCCGTCAGCGCGGCCGATCCGATCGCGAAGCCCTTGCCGATGGCGGCGGTGGTGTTGCCAAGCGAATCGAGGCTGTCGGTGATCTTGCGCGTCTCCGGACCGAGCTCCGCCATTTCGGAAATCCCGCCGCTGTTATCGGCGATGGGTCCGTAGGCGTCCACCGACATCGTGATGCCGATGGTGGCCAGCATTCCGACGGCCGAGATGGCAATCCCGTACAGGCCCGCCAGTTTCGACGCGGCCAGGGTGGCGGCGGCGATGACGAGGATGCTCGGAGCCGCGCTCTCCATCGCCAGCGCCAGGCCCGCGATGATGTTGGTGGCCACGCCGGTCTGACAGGCCTCGGCCAGACGGATCACCGGCTTGCCCCCCGTATAGTATTCGGTCAACCGGCCGATCAGGATGCCGGCGACCGATCCCGACAGGATGGCCCAGAACACGTTGGCCGAAAGCCCCATTCCCACCGTCAAGAAGTAGGAGGGGACGAGCATGATGGCCGCGCTGAGGTACGTGGAGTACCGCAAGACGGCGGCCGGATCCCTGTTCTGGAAGATGCGGACCGAGAGGATTCCCAGCAGGGAGGCGATCAGACCGACCATCGTGATGATCAGCGGGAGCGCCATGGCCGCTGGGGCCGTGGCGCCGAGGGTGCCGCCGATGGCGATCACCGCGATAATGCTCCCCACATAAGACTCGAAAAGGTCCGCGCCCATGCCCGCCACGTCGCCCACGTTGTCGCCGACCAGATCGGCGATGACGCCGGGGTTCCGGGGGTCATCCTCGGGAATTCCGGCCTCCACCTTCCCGACCAGGTCGGAGCCGATATCGGCCGTCTTGGTGTAGATGCCGCCCCCCACGCGGGCGAACAGGGCGATGGAGCTGGCCCCCATGGCGAAGCCGAAGATGGCGGAGGTGTTCTGGCCCGCATACAGCCAGAAAAAGACGCCCACGCCCACAAGCCCGAGGCTGGCCACCGAAAGCCCCATGATGGAGCCGCCGAAGAAGGCCATGCTCAACGCCTTGCCCTGGCTGCCTGAGCGGGCGGCCTCGGCCGTGCGCAGATTGGCGCGGGTCGCCGCCTTCATCCCGAAGAAGCCCGCCAGGATGGAGCAGACGGCCCCGCCGAGAAAGGCGATGGCTGTCCGGATCTCCAGGAACGCCGCGATCAAAATAAACACCACAACGACGAACACGGCGAGGATCTTGTATTCCTGCTTGAGGAACACCATGGCCCCGTCGTGAATGGCCTTGGCCAACTCCCGCATCCTCTCGTTCCCCGCGGGCTGAGCCGTGATGTAGCGATACAGCAGTCCGGCGATCAGCAGGCCGATCAACCCGAGAATGGGCGCCCAGCCGGTCAATACTTCCATCGAGCTTAATCTCCCTTCCGACCCTCTGGGATCCGATTCCGGTCCCAAATTCGAATCAATTCAAAAACGAGATCGACGGCTGTGTCGATCACCGCATTCAACTCTTCGCGCTCATGGCGGGTGAACGGGCTCAGGACGTAATCGGCCTCGTTTCCCCGTTCGGTCCCGCGGCCGATCCCCACCCGGATGCGGGAAAAATCCCCCCCCCCCTCCCCTCCGCCCAGGCTGGCAATGATGGAACGGATTCCGCGCTGCCCGCCGTCTCCGCCCGTGCGCTTGAGGCGGACCTTCCCGAACTCGATGTCCAGGTCATCGTGGACCACCAGCAGGTCCGCGGGCCCCAGGCCGTGCGCTTTCAGCAGCCCCCGAACCGCCCCGCCGGAACGGTTCATGTAGGTCCGCGGCTTGGCCAGGATGACGCGGCGGTCATAAAGAGAGCCATTATCCGCAAGCGAACAATGGCCCGCATCCTTGAACGCGACGCCCAGCCGGGCGGCCATTTCATCCACCACGAGAAACCCGACGTTGTGGCGGGTCTCTTCGTACTCGGCCCCCGGATTTCCCAGCCCGATGACCAGAACGATTTCACCCGGTTCCGGCCTGGGGCGGGGCTTGAAAAGCCTCAACCCTTGGCGGGCTCTTCTTTGGCCTCTCCGGCCGATTCGGAATCCTCTCCCTTCGCCTCGTCCTCGCCTTCCGCCGCCTCGACCTCTTCGCCTTCCGCCGCCTCGGCCGGGGCTTCTTCCTCGACCGTGACGATGGTCACGCTGGCGACCGCCTCTTCGGATTCGGCCAGGACGGTGACGCCCTCGGGCAGTTCCAGGTCTCCCACGTGGAGGACCTGTCCGATCATGAGCTCGCTCACGTCGGCATGGATGGCGTCCGGGATGGCCATCGGCAGACAGCGCAGGGTCAGGGTCGAGAGCAACTGGCCGAGATAGCCGTCGTCCTGGGACACCCCGAGGGGTATGCCCTCCAGGTTGATGCGGACCTCGACCTCGACCTCCCGATCCATGGAGATCCGAAGCAGGTCGGCGTGCAGGACCGCGCCCCGGACGGGGTCGCTCTGGAGGTCCCGGACCATGACCACACGGCTGACGTCCGTGTCTCCCTCGACCTTGAGGGTCATGAGGGCGTTGGCCCCCGCCTCTGTGTTCAAGAGCGTCTGGATCTCCCGCGGGTCGAGGAGTAGGGAGAGGTTCTCTCCTTCCCCGTACATCACCGCCGGGATGCCTCCCTTTTGGCGAACGCGGCGGGCGGGGCCTTTTCCCCGGCCTTCACGGGGCTGGGCGTTCAACACCAACTCTTCCATGACCTTCCTCTCATCAGACGAACAGCGAGCTGACCGAGCTTTCGGTGTGAATGCGTTCAATCGCGTCGCCCAACAGGCGGGCGATCGGCAGGACGCGGATGCGCGGACATTCGACCGCGCGGGGATTGAGCGGGATGGTGTTCGTGACCACCACTTCCTTCAGCACGGAATTTTCGATCCGCTCGATGGCCGGACCGGAGAAGACCGGGTGCGTCGCGCTCGCGTACACGGCCTTCGCCCCTTTCTCCGTCAAGGCCCGGGCCGCCTCGGTCAAGGTTCCTGCCGTGTCGATCATGTCGTCCACGACGAGGACCGTCCGGTCTTCGACGTCCCCGATGACGTTCATCGCCTGGGCCGCGTTTCCCCTTTCCCGGCGCTTATCGATGATCCCCAACGGGGCCTCCATCCGCTTGGCGAAGGCCCGGGCCCGCTCGACGCCGCCCGCGTCGGGAGACACAATGGTCAGGTCCGGCATGTCCAATTGAAGAAAGTGGTCGATGATGATCGACGCGGCGAACAGGTGGTCCACCGGAATATCGAAAAACCCTTGTATCTGGCCGGCGTGCAGGTCCATGGTGAGAACGCGATCCGTGCCCGCGGCCCCAAGGAGGTTGGCCACCAGCTTGGCCGTGATGGGGACCCGGGGCCGCACCTTGCGGTCCTGGCGGGCGTAGCCGAAGTAGGGCATCACCGCCGTGATGCGCCGGGCCGACGCGCGCCGGAAGGCGTCCACCAAGATCAACAACTCCATGATGTTCGATTGCGCCGGGCTGCAGGTCGGCTGGACCAGGAAACAATCCATCCCCCGGATGTTTTCCTGGATGTAGACGTTGATCTCCCCGTCGCTGAAGTCGATGATCTCGATTTTGCCCAACGGAATGTCCAGCGATTGGGCGATTCCCTCGGTCAGGTCCGGATTGGCCCGGCCGGAAAACAACTTCAATTCTCCGTTCATCAATGCTGATGTCCCCGATGGGTCAAGAACTGTACACTGGCTGGGGCGGGAGGATTCGAACCTCCGAATGCTGGGTCCAAAACCCAGTGCCTTACCGCTTGGCGACGCCCCAAAAAGGGGCAAATCCACTTTCTTAGAACGTATCCTCGGGTTGGGGAAGAGGCGGCTCGCCAGTCGACCCCTCGCCCTCGTTCGGCGCCCCCGTTTGGCGGGGCTCCTGACGCTGGCGCAGAATCTCTTCGTATCGGCCCAGGATCCGGTCTTCAATCATCCGACGGGTTTCGCTGTTCAGGGGGTGAGCGGTGTCCTTGAACGAGCCGTCCTTGCACTTTCGACTCGGCATGGCCACGAACAATCCGTTGGTCCCTTGGATAATCTTCAAGTCTCTGACGACGAAACATTGATCGAACGTGATGGTGACATAGGCCTTCAGCTTGTCTTCGTCAACGGGGTATACGCGGACCTCGGTGATCTCCATTTCGCCACCACCCCCCCTGTCGGGGCCCTTGGGATCCTTCGGAATACGTTAGAACATGTGGTCTTCCACTCCCAGAGTCCGGGTCAAGCGAGAATAGAACCCATCGCGCGCGATGCTTCGGGCGACCCGCTCCGCCCGCCGAGCGTCACGAAACCATCCGAAGACCGTCGGTCCGCTCCCGCTCATGAGCGCAGGCTCCGCGCCCATTTGCGACAGCCGGGATTTCAACTCCCCGACGATGGGGTGGGCCGTAATCACCGGCCCCTCCAAGTCATTCCGCCCCGTGTCCCACTCCGGCGGCAGCCGGGGGATCACGGGTTTTTCGTACCTCATCTTAGGTTTGCCGGCAGGGAGTGTCAACCCGGATTTCAACGCCCCGTACGCCCACGCGGTCGACACCGAAAGGGGTGGTTTGACCAGAACCACCGGACGGACCGGACCGGGCGTGATCTCGGTCAGGCGGTCCCCTTTTCCTTCACCCAAGGCGCACGATCCGCCCAGGAAAAACGGAACATCCGCCCCGAGCTCCCCCGCCAGGGCCGACAGGTCTTCCATCGAAAGGCCAAGCTCCAACAGGGTGTTCAGGCCGAACAGAACCGCCGCCGCATCGGCGCTCCCTCCGCCCAGCCCCGCCGCGGCGGGGATCTTCTTTTCGATGTATACCGAACATCCGGCCGTGGAGCGCTTCTGCTCCAGCAAGAGTCGGGCCGCACGATGGGCGAGATTGAGCGCTCCATCGGGAACTTCGGGATGCGAGCACCAGACGCGCAGCCCCCGGGGCCGGCGCGTCAAGGTCACGCGGTCACGCAGGTCCACTTTTTGAAGGACCGTCCGGACCTCGTGATATCCGTCCGGCCGCTTGCCCTGGACGGCCAGGCCCAGGTTGATTTTCGCCGGGGGGTAAAGCTTCAGGGTCCGCGGGGTCATCGTTGTCAACGGCCCATGGGGATCACGGGGACATTCGCTGGAACCGGGAGGCGGAAGGCCGGCGGCGCGAGGCCCCGGTTCACTGACACCCGGCCGTAATGGACCTCGAGGATTCGCTTCTCCGGCCCCACTTCGACCGAGACATCCGTTGGGATCAGGGTGTCCGCTTCCTTGCGATAGGCGTCGTACCGGACGGTCAATATGGCCTCTCCCCCGGGGTCGAGCGCCTGAAACCGGATGGGCAGGAAGGTCCGGGCGTCGACCCACCAGCGGTGCGCCGCCCCCCCGTTCATGAGGATTTCCAGGCGGTAGGCCCCCGGGCCGCCGCCCGAGCCGTCCCACGCGGCCCGGATTTGAGCCCCTTCTCCGGGCGCCGCGACTTCCGCCAAGAGAACATCCACCACTTCCTTGGGGGAAAGCGGAATTCCGATCCACTTACGCAGGTTCCCAGGGGTGGCGGGTCCGCGGAAGTGCTTGCGGCCGCCGGGTTGGTAGGCCTGCAAACGGCCCTTGTGCGCGATGATGTAGATCAGCGGGCGGCCGAAGAAGTTGAGCGGCTCAAGCCGGATCGACCCCCCGGCCTGAAGAATCAGGACCGCCTTTCCGACGTAACGCTCTTGTTCGGAATCCAGGGTGATTTCCACCAGTCCCCGCAGGTCGCGCACACGATTTCGCGCCCGCCGAACCCGTTCCAGGAGCGATCCGGGGCGGCTCAGAAACCGGCCGGCTTCCGGGGGGGGAGGGACGGCGATGGAGGCGCAGCCCGCCGCGGCGGCCAGAATCCACCCCGCCGCCGCGATCCGGAGAGGCTTCACCTCCGTTCCGCCCGTTGCAGCTCCTTTTGCACGCGCTCGAATTTGGATCGGACTTTTTTGTTCTTGGAATCGATCTTGAGAGATCTCCGCCAGGCGCGCCTGGCCGCCTTCCACCGTTTCAGACCAAAGTACACATCGCCCAGATGATCCAGAATCACCGGGTCGTCCGGGAGAAGAGAGGTCGCCAGCTCCAGCTTCTTCAGCGCCTTTTTGAGCCATCCCTTCTTGTAATAGACCCAGCCCAGGCTATCCATGAACGCCCCGTTGTCGGGTTCGAGGGACAAGGCCTTTTCCACGGCCGCAACGGCCTCGTCCAGGCGGATGCCCTGCTCGGACCACATGTAACCCAACAGGTTGTTGGCATTGGAATTGCGCGGATTGATCTTCAGAACGGCCTTCATCACCCGGGCGACTTCGGGGTATTCCTTCAGCTCATAGTGGGCCACGCCCAGGTTGAACAGATACCGTTCGTTCTTCGGCGCCAGCGCGATGGCGCGGCGGTAGTGGGGGATGGCGGGTCTGAATTTCTTCAGGCGGGCATTGAAAAGGCCCAGCATGAACGGGGCCCGGGGGTCTTTGGGGGCGAGGGTCCGGACCTCTTCGAGGGGTTTCAGCGCCTCCTCCCCGCGTTTGAGCTCCATGAGCACGCGGCTCACCTGAATCCGGCCGTCCACGGACTTGGGATGATCGCGAAGCACGATCTCCAACTCCTTGTGCGCCTCGGCCAACCGCCCTTGGTTCTCGAGGATGCCCGCGATGTATCGCCGGATTCTGCCGTCTTGGGGGCGGCTGTGAAGGACCAGACGAAACTTCTCCAGCGCCCGGACGTAACGGCGCTGCTCGAACAGGACGAGCCCCACGACCCGTTGGGCGAGTAGGGCGGCGGTGGAGCGCTGAAGCCACTTCGCGAATTCGGCCTTCGGCGGCGGAAGACCGTCCTTCATGTGCGTCAACTGTTTCAGCCGCTCCCGGACGGCCTTCTTCCCGGGCGCGAGGTGAAGGACCCGGCGGTACGCCTTGACGGCCTCCGGGATCTTGGCCTGGAGCTCCAGGACCCTTCCGACGCTGATCAGCGCGTCCCGGAAACGCGGCAACGAGCGAAGGGTGGACCGCAGACTCTTCAAGGCCTTCCCATATTCCTTCGTCCGGAGGTGGATCTGCCCCAGATAGTAATGGGCGAAAGCCGACCGGCGGTTCAGCTTCAACAACTGATTCAGGTTCCGCGCGGCCTCGTCGTACTCGCCCGTCTCCGTGAGCAGCGCCCCCAGATACAGGTGGGCCTCCTGGCGGTTCGGCCGCATCTTCAGGACGGCCCGGAATTGGGCGATGGCCTTCTTTCGGCGGCCCGAAGCGGTCTCGAGATCGGCCAGCAGGAGCCTGAGCCTTATCCGGCCGGGCGCCAGGCGAACGCCCGCCCGCGCCTCTTTTGTCGCGTCTTCCACCCGGCCGAGCCGCAGGAGCACGGAGGCCAGGATGTACCGGAGGTAAGCCTTGCGCGGGGCGAGGCGGACCGCTTTCCGGTAAGCCTGTTCGGCCGCCGGAAGGTCGCTTTCCAGGTCCGCCGAGTATCCCCGGATAAACAGAGCGTAATCATCCCCGGGCGTGCCGGGGGAGCGCCGAGACTTCGAATCGGGCGATTTCGCCGGATCCCGCGCGGGATCCCGCGCGGACGCGCGCAGGTCGCCGCCGGCGTCCTTTTTCCCGGACTGGACTTGGCGAAGGGGCCGGCGATCCGGAACGGACCCGGCGGGCCAGGCCGGGTTTTCGTCCAGCGAACGGATCCCCGCGCATCCCGGGGTCAGCCCCAGGGACAGGAAGAGTCCGCAAACCCAAGCAATCGTCCGATAGGTCAAGGTTCCACCCTTCCCGCCCGGGCCAGCAGGTGCGCAAGGGCCTCGCGGACAACGGGGTCTTCGATCTTCGCCAGGGCGGCCCGTGATTCCGCCCGACCCGGGGCTTGGGCGGCCATCCGGGCACTCCGCTCCCGCGCCTTTTCGGCCTCGAGTTCGTCCTCCGGGGCCGCGGGCCTCCACGGTGTGTCCGCCTGGCGGAAAAAGATCCGGTCCAGGACGTCCCGGCCCACCGCTTGATTGAGCGCACAGCGGACTTTCTCGCTGAGGAACACCATCTGTTGCAACCACACGGGATCCCGAACCTCTACGTATAATGTTCGTCCTTTCACTTCCACTGGATTTGTCATTCGGGCCACCGTCGGGCCGACGGCCTCCTCCCAGTTCCGGATGACCTCGTAGCGTTGAATCCCCGGTCCCCATGGGGCGGACCGGGTGAGATCACGAAGGATCGACCCCACAGGGGTGAAGCCGCTCATATCTCGACGACCCGGCCTTCGGCTTTGACTTCTTCCACGAGCCCGCCGATGGCCGACATGACGTGATCGATGATTTGCTGGCTGTTCTCTTTGGTGGGCGGCAACGCGTAGAGAGGTTCCATGTCCAACGGGGGGCCGAACCGGACGCCGAGATCCTTTCCGACGCGGGGCCATGGGCTGGTGGGCGGTATGGCCAGGATGGTCCCCCACACCGCGGCTGGAATCACGACCGGCCGGGCCAGATGAATCAATCTGCCCACGGTCCGTTTTCCCGGAAGGAGCTTTCCGTCCATGCTCCGGGTCCCCTCGGGGTAGATCACAACCTTCCCCGTTTTCATCGCCTGGATGATCTGGCGCATGCCCCGAAGGTCTCGACCTGTCCGGTTCACGAAGATGGAGCCGTAACTCTTCAGGAAAGCGCCGAGAAAGGGAACCCTTTCGAGCTCGGTCTTGGCCACGGATCGGGCCAGTTGAGTCGGATACCGAATCAGGATGGCCGCCGGGATCAGCACCGGGTCCAGGTCCGAGATGTGGTTGCTGACGATCACCACGGGGCCGTCTTCGGGAATGTGTTCAAGCCCCTCGAAACGGGTGCGGTTGAAGACTTTCAGATAAAGGAGAATGAGGCTCAGGGAAAACCAGACCCAGAGATACCACAGGGGCTTCAGGATCCCCTCGGGCCTCCTCCAGCCCGAAGGCGCCGATTTCCTCAAGACCTCGCTTCTGATGGTATTGGCCATGACCCATGAATGACTTGGTGGATTAAAAGCTTGTCGAATTCGCAAGGCGCATACGGATCATACCATAGTCCGGGCCGAACCCCGCCGGAAGATTTCCGTGCTGTGGACCTGATATCCGAACGCCCGTTTTCGGGCCGGAGGGGGGGTCGGGGGGGCGCATGAGTTGCGGGCCTTCCACGCCTTGTGCTATCGTAGAGCCCAGCGATAGGCGCCCTCATCTTTCTCCCCATTGCTTGAACCCTCCGGTACTCGATGCCAACTGTCAACCGCGAAATCTTCAGAGAATACGACATTCGGGGTGTGGTGGAAGAGGATCTGGACGTCCCCGCGGTTCGTGCGATCGGGCGCGCCATCGGGACGGCCCTTCGCGTTCAAGACGGCGCCACGTTCGTTGTGGGCCGGGACGTGCGGCCGAGCTCGCCCGCCATCCGGGTGAGCCTCATCGACGGTCTTCGCGCCACGGGCGCACAGGTGAGCGACGTCGGCATTGTCCCCACACCGGTTTTGTACTTCGCCGCGATTCACCTCGAAAGCGACGGCGCCGTCATGGTCACGGCGAGTCATAACCCCCCGGAGTTCAATGGATTCAAGATTTCCCGGGGCGTAGAATCTTTGGCGGGAGAGGAGATTCGCGCCCTGGCCGATATCATCGAGCGCCGCGATTTCGTCCAGGGCAACGGCCGCGCCGTCCGGGTGGATGTCCTCGACGACTACCGGGCGGTCCTGGGCGCCAAGTTCTCTTTCGACCGGCCGCTCAAGGTGGTCGTGGACGGCGGCAACGGGGTCATGGGCGAGTTGGCGGTGCGGGTCATCGAATCCTTCGGCCATCAGGTCATTCCGCTTTATTGCGAGCCGGACGGCGACTTTCCCCATCATCACCCGGACCCTTCCGTTGCGGAGAACCTGGAAGACCTCATCGAAACGGTCCGGACCGAAGGCGCGGACCTCGGCGTAGCATTCGATGGAGACGGCGACCGCCTCGGCGCGGTCGACGAAAAGGGGGCCATCCTCTGGCCCGATTACCTGATGATCCTCTTTGCCCGCGACGTTCTTTCCCGCAGGCCCGGGGCCCCCATCGTATTCGAGGTGAAATGCTCGATGAACCTCATCCGGGCCATCGAGAATGCGGGGGGCCGGCCGGTGATGTGGAAGGCTGGCCATTCCCTCATCAAAAAAAAGCTGAAGGAAGAGAACGCGCCCCTGGCGGGTGAGTTCTCCGGCCACATGTTTTTCGCGGACGATTACTACGGATACGACGACGCACTCTACGCAGCCCTGCGGCTCCTGGATTTGCGCGCCCGCGCCGACGCGCCGCTCTCCAGCCTCCTGGCCGACGTTCCACCGCTCTTCGCGTCCCCCGAAATCAAGCTTCCATGCCCGGACGCCGAAAAGTTCCACGTCGTCGAGGCCCTGCGGGACCGGCTGGAAGGCCGCTTCCCCCTGATCACCCTCGACGGCGTCCGGGTGGATTTCGGCGACGGCTGGGGTCTGGTGCGCGCCTCCAATACGACCGAGGCCCTGACCGTCCGCTTCGAGGCCGAGTCCGCGGAGCGGCTCGAAGAGATCCGCTCGGAGATCCTGGGCCACTTGAAGGCGTTTCCTCAAGTCGAGGGCGTGAATGGTTAAATCACTTTATGACTGGATGCTTCATTGGGCGGAAACACCCTACGGGAGTTGGGCCCTGGGCCTGCTGGCCTTCGCGGAGTCTTCCTTCTTCCCCCTTCCGCCCGATCCGCTTCTCATCGCGCTGGCGCTGGGCGCCCCCGAGAAGGCCCTGTGGTTTGCGCTGATCTGCTCTGCGGCCTCGGTGGCCGGTGGCGTCCTGGGCTATCTGATCGGGATGGGGCTCATGGGGACCGTCGGGAGCCGCATCCTTAGATTCTACGGGGCCGAAGCCAAGTGGGAGTCCATCAAGCGGCTGTTCGAACGCTACGACGCCTGGGCGGTTGTCATCGCCGCTTTCACCCCGATCCCGTACAAGATATTCACCATCGCCGCCGGGGCCTTTCGGATCCGCTTCGGGACGTTCGTGATCGCCTCCATCATCGGCCGGTCCGCGCGGTTTTTCCTGGTGGCCGGATTGATCTACTTCTACGGTGATGTGATTCGCGCGTTCATCGACCGGTATTTCAACCTCCTGTCCATGGCGTTTGTCGTCCTCCTCGTTCTGGGATTTTTGCTCGTGAAGCTCGCCCTGGGCCGGCACGGGAAGGCCCCATCGGAATCCTCATGAACCCGGCGGCCTACGCGGTGATCCTGGCGGGCGGACCCGGCGCCCGGCTGTGGCCGATCAGCCGAAGACAAACGCCGAAACCCTTTCTGAAACTGTTCGGCGGGATCTCTCTCATCCGCGCCACGCAGAACCGGCTTCGCGGACTGATCCCCCCCTCCCGCACGTTCGTGGTGACGGGGGCCGAGACGGCCTCCGCTGTGGCCGCGGAGTTGCCGCGTCTGCCGAAGGAAAACCTCCTCCCCGAGCCCGAGGGCCGGAACACGGCCGCGAGCATCGGCTACGCCGCCCTCCACGTGCGCCGCCGGAATCCCAAGGCCCTGCTGGCCGTCCTGCCAGCCGATCATTTCATCCGGAATGAACCCGAGTTCCGCAAAATCCTCGAGGCCGCCTTGGCGTGGTCCTGGGAGACCGACGACATCGTGACGCTGGGGGCGCCTGCCGATCGGCCGGAAACGGGATACGGCTACCTGTGCGAAGGGGACTCGATCGGAACCTCGGGCGGCTACCCCGTCCATCGCGTGGCGGCCTTCTTGGAGAAGCCGAGCCCGCGAACGGCCAAGCGGCGCCTGGCCGCGGGCGGGTGCGCGTGGAACAGCGGGATCTTTGTTCTCTCGGCGGAACGGGTGATGAACGAGATGGCCCGCCGCCTGCCGGCGCTTCACCGGGGGCTCTTGCGGATCGAGCGATCCCTGGGAAAAAGGACGGAAGGGAAAACGCTGAGAGAGACGTTTCCCCGGCTCCCGGCCGTCTCCATCGATTTCGGCTTGATGGAGGCCGCCGCGCGGGAGGGCCTTGTGGCCTCCTTGCCCTGCCGGGTGGGGTGGAGCGACATCGGGGATTTCCGCGCGATCGGCGACCTGCTCTCCGGTCCGTCCGGGAAAGGCGCCGTGGCGGGCGAGCACATCGGCGTGGACAGCGACAACCTGATCGTCTACGCTCCCGGGAAACTTGTGGTCACTGTGGGCATCAAGGATTTGATCGTGGTGGACGCCGGCGACGCGCTCTTAATCTGTCCGCGGAGTCGGGCGCAGGATGTCCGGAAGGTGGTCGAGGCTCTGAAGCGGAAGCGGTTGGACAAGTATCTATAATCCTTTGCGGCTTTCGGCTCCATTTCCAACCGGGTGGGGAGAGTCCGACCGATGGAGGGGTTCAGCGATTATCTCAAGGCCGCGCTCCTCGGCGCCCTCCAGGGAGTGACCGAGTTTCTTCCGGTCAGCAGCTCGGGCCACTTGGCTGTTCTCCAGAAAATCCTGGATGTCCAGGGGCCCGTGTTGTTCCTGGACGTCATGCTTCACGCGGGAACGCTCGCCGCCATCCTCGTGGTGTTTTCCAAAGACATCCGGATCGTTCTGTCCTCCATGTTCGCGAAAGGGGGCGGACAATCTCCCGCCGCCGCCCGCATGGGCTGGCTGGTCATCCTCGGGACCGTCCCCATCGGCGTGATCGGCGTCTTGTTCAATCGGTGGATAGAGAGGGCCTTCAACATCCTTCCGTTGATCGGGGGGATGTTCATCATCACGGGCCTCCTGTTGTTTGCCGTCCGGAATAAGGAGGGCAAGCGGTCGGAGGAGGATTTAGGCGTCCGGGACGCCTTGTGGGTCGGGGTCTATCAGGCCATCGCCCTCCTGCCCGGAATCTCCCGCAGCGGGATGACGATCGGAAGCGGCCTCTTCCTGGGCATCGAGCGAAGCCTGGCGGTCCGGTTCTCGTTCCTGATGGGCATCCCCGCCATCCTCGGCGCTTTGGTCCTGAAGGCCGGCGACCTGTCCGGCCAGACGGGGGGGATGGGGATCGGCCCCATTCTCCTGGGGACGGTCATCGCGGGCGTGGTCGGCTTCTTTGGATTGAAGGTGCTCATCCGGCTCACCATCTCCGGAAATCTCTACCTGGTCTCCTTCTACCTCTGGGCGCTGGGCCTTGTGGTCCTGTGGACCTCGCTCACGTGAGGCGGCTCGGCGAAAACCTGTTTTCCCCCTCGACGCTCCCGCCCGCCGCGCCTATCTAGACAAGACAATGTTTGTCCGTGGGAAGGCGTCGACGCGCGTCTTCCCTTTTTTTCCGCGACCCATGAAACCCACGTGAATAGAGACTCCTCACCCGCCGCGCGAGCCGATCACCCGGACACCCTCACGCTCCTCGCCGTCCACGCCCATTCGGACGATGAGTGCAGCGGGACGGGAGGGTTGTTGATCCAGTCGGCCGCGGCGGGGCGCACGACGATCTTGATCACCTGCACCAACGGGGAGATGGGCGAGGCCAAGGACCCGCGCCACCCGCTGAAGCCGTGGGAAAATCTTGAAGACCGCAAGCGGCTGATCGAGCTCCGGAAACAGGAACAGGCCAAGGCGGTGAAGATCCTGGACATCACGCACGTCTACAACCTGGACTACCGGGACTCGGGCATGGCCGGGTGGGAACAAAACAACGACCCCGGCGTGTTCATGAACGCGGACCTGGACGAGGTCGCCGGGCGCATTGCCGAGGTCATCCGCTGGCACCGTCCGGACGTGGTTGTCACGTACAACGAAAACGGCGGCTATGGCCACCCCGACCACATCATGACCCACCAGGCGACCCTGGCGGCCCTGGAGGCGGCGGAAGGCCCAACAGGGGATGGACGGGGGGACGGGGGGGAGAGGGACGGCGGGGATGACGTCCCGGATCCCTGGCGCGTGAAAAAGCTCTATTACACCGCCTGGAGCCGGTCGGACATGCTCCGCCTGTGGAGGACGCTGAAATTTCTCGGCAGAAAGACCCCCATGGACAACCCCGACTTCGACGAGAACAAGGTCGGAACGCCGGACGACGCCATCACCACGCGGCTGGACATCCGTCGCGATCTCCGAAGAAAGCGCCGGGCGCTGTTTACGTATCGAAGCCAAATGGGGGTGCGGGGGTTCAAGACCCATTGGTGGTGGATCATGGGCCTGGCCGGCCGCTGGCTCTTTCCCTACGAATCCTTCGTCTGCGCCCGAAGCGACGTGGAAATCCATCCCCCCGAGCCGGATCCGTTCGCCGGCCTCTAACCCGCCCGCCCGATCCGTCTCCACGACCGACTGTCCATCGGGGGGGGAGTGGCCCAACGGCGGGGCGCTTCCTCTCCCCAGGGATGGCCCCTTTCCACCGGGGCGTTGCCGGCGACGCGGCTCTCCGCGATTGACACCCCCGAAAACCTTGTGGGATGATTTTTCCGCGCCGGGCGATTCGACGGATTCACCGCCGAGCGGTCCCGGGCGTCCGCTTGCGCGGGAGGACACTTCGAGCCTCGCGTTGCATGTCGGAAGAATCACATCGCGGGAAGGAATCACCCGATACAATGACAAAAACCATTTTCCGAGTTGCCGGACCCGTCCTGCTTTCCGCAGCCTTGTTGGGATGCCGTTCGCCCATCCCCGACCAATTTCAGCGCGATTTTCTCGTCGAGCCGAAGGCCGGATACCTGATCACCGATGAAAGGACGAACGGCTTCGACTTGAAAGTTTTTTATTACGAGGAGGGCGTGTTTTCGAATGGCAGGAAAATACAAGAGAACGCAAAATCGACTTTTGTCCAGATTGCCGTGTGGCTGGCCACGCGCGTCGGCCGGACGCCCAGGGAGTTCTCGAAGCGGGATTTGCGGGTCACGGTCAACCGGAAGAGGCTCAAGCGTCGGTACGAGGTGACCGTGACCGGCCGGGTGACGTACAGGTAGCAGGCCCGGGTTCAGGATTCGAGGCGCGTCGGGGCGCTTCACATTGAAAGCGAGTTCCTGCATGATCCCTTCTACGCATACCTGATGCGCCCAATGAACGGGTGACCCGACCGTCTCGCGACCCGGGGGGTCCTCCGACCCGGAGGGTCCTCGACCCGTCGGTCATCGATTCCGAGGCTGGAAACCCGAAATGCAGTCCGTCGCCGCCCGGTCCCTGGATTATTGCAGAAAGCTCACCCGCCGCAGCCGGTCGAACTTTTTTTATTCTTTCCTGTTTTTGCCCCGGCCGCGCCGCGAGGCGATTTACGCGGTGTACGCGTTTTCCCGGGCCGTGGACGACGTGGTGGATGAAATGGCCGACCCGGCGCGGGCGGCCGAGGGCCTGGCCGAATGGCGGCGGGAGGTGGACCGGATGTACGGCGGCGGGGGGGGGCGGCCGGAGCACCCCATCGCCGTCCAGATGGCCGAAGCCGTCCGGGCCTTCCACATCCCCCGGGAGCTCCCCCTCGCCCTCATTGACGGCTGCGAGATGGACCTCGCCCGCGGCCGCTACGAGACCTTCGAGGATCTCTATCGCTACTGCTACCACGTGGCCTCGGTCATCGGTCTGATGTGCATCGAGGTCTTCGGCTACCGCACCGAGAGCGCCAAGCGCTACGCCGAGAAGCTGGGCATCGCTTTTCAGCTCACCAATATTTTGCGCGACGTCAGGCCCGACGCCGAGCGGGGGCGCATCTATCTCCCCCGGGAAGACCTGGACCGATTCGGCTGCCGGGAGGAAGAGATCCTGGGCGGCGTCTACGGCGATCGGTTCATCGCCCTCATGAAGTTCCAGTGCGAGCGGGCGCACCGCTTCTACGAAGAGGCCCGGGAGGCCCTCGTCCCCGAAGACCGGCCCGGCATGCTGGCCGCCGAGATCATGGGCGGCATCTACCGCCGGCTCCTCCGGGAGATCGAAAACCTCCGGTACGATGTTTTCCGCAACACCGTTTCTCTCTCCCGCTTACAGAAGATGTGGATCGCCCTCAGGGTCTGGGCCGCCCGGTGACGTAAAAGGGTTAACCCTTCCTGTTCCTTGCAAACCCCCCTGGTTTGACACGGCGGCCATCCAGGCTTTAGGATTGTAGACAATTTTCCGATTGAAGCTTTGCGTCCAGGTCCGACGGAGGAAATCTTGGACTCGCTATTGGATCTGATGGAAGGGGCGCGGAACTGCGTTCGAGGCTATACCCGCGTCAAGTCGGGGGAAAAGGTCTGCCTCTGGACGGACCGTTCGGCCGAGGTCGATCCCCGGGTGGTGGAGGCCTTCGGCGTGGCGGTGGAGGAAGTCGGGGCCGAGGCGTTTCTCCTGTCCTCCGGGTCGGTGATCCATCGTCTCAAACAGCCCTTGCAAAAGCCCGTGCTCGCCGCCATGAAGGAGGCGGACGTCCTCCTGAGCTTTCAGCGGCTCGAAAACGCGGCGACGATCCACAACAACGATATTTCCGCCCTCTTGTTTTCCACCCCGCTTCGGAACACGGCCGTCATCAGCCTGACGCCCGAGCTTCTGGCTTCGGAGTGGGCGCGATTTCCCGCCGAGCTCCTCTTCTTCATCTACCGGAAAGTCCGCGACCAGGCCCTGTCCTCGGGGACCGATGTCTTCCGCTTGACCGATCCCCGCGGCTCCGACTTGACGGGCCGCATTCCCTACGTGTACGGCTTCAAGTACGTTGAGCCGCCGAAGAAGTGGCAGTTCTTCCCGGGCGGGGAGATGGCAGAGCTCCCGGCCCCTCCGGTCGACGGCACGCTGGTCTTTGAGCAGCTGGAGGGGTTCGAGGGATTTCTGAGCGAGCCCATCCGCCTGACGATCGAAGACCAGTGGGTGACGCGGGTCGAGGGGGGTGAGGAGGCCCGCTGGTTCCGGGACCGGATGGACCGCTACGAGAACGGGAACTATTTCTGCGAGGTCGCCATCGGCGCTCACCCGAAGGCCCCGGTCTCGGTGGGGCTGAAGACCCGGGCGATGGACACCATCGCCCACCGCCACTCGGGGACCTTCCACTGCGCCGTGGGCAAGTGGGGCGCCCCGGGCGTGGAGGTGTCGAGCGATTGGCACTGGGACGGCGGCGGCCTCCATCCGACGCTCACGCTGGGAGACGTCGTCCTGGTCGAAAATGGAAGGCTCACGGCCCTCGACGACCCCGAAGTCCGCGAGTTCGCCTCCAGATACGGACACCCGGACGACGTCCTGGCGGAGGTTGGGTAGGTAAGGAGGGGCAGAGCGTTTATCGGGTTCCGCCGGGTTTTCAGCCTTCCGGCGGGGCTTTTTGGGGATCGACTCCGGCAGGTTTTCAGGAGGTGCGGCGGATGTATGGATGGCGGGCGTTGATCGGGATGATTTGGCCGGCGGGGGGTCCCGTTCCCGAAGACGAAGTCAGGATGGCGGCGCCCGAGGGCGTCACCTTCGCCAGCACCAGGATGTACGTCGAGGAGGTGAGCCCGAAGGGGCTCGAGGAGATGGTCACGCACGTCGAGCGGGCGGCCCGGGAGGTCGCCATCATGAAGGCCGATTGCTGCCTCGTGTGCGGGACGCCGGCCGGCTTCTTCAAGGGCCACGCTTTCAACCTGGAGCTCACCGGGCGCGCCAGGGAGGCGTCCGGCCTGCCCAGCAAGACCCAGGCCACGGCGGCCGTGGAGGCCCTGCGCGAGCTCGGTCTCCGCAGGATCGTCGTCGCCACCGCGTACATCGACGAGCTGAACGACCTCCTCCGGACGTTTCTGGAAGAGGCCGGTTTCGAGGTCCTGGCCCTGAAGGGTCTTCGCGAGCGGTACAACTGGGACATCCACCGGCTCCCGCCGAGCGCGGCTTACCGCCTGACGATGGATGCGGCGAAGGAGGTCTCCGGCGCGGACGGGGTCTTGATCAGCTGCGGGGGGCTCCGGACGTTCGAGGTCATCGAAACCCTCGAAAGGGACCTGGGGCTGCCCGTGGTGACCAGCAATCAGGCGGCCCTGTGGGCGGGACTCCGGATGACCAACGTGAAGGACCCCGTCCAGGGCTACGGACGGTTGCTCAGGACTGTGGAAAATGGGAAGGAGAGGGGGGACGGCGGCGCGTAAGGGCGGCGGTCATTGTGCGGGCCGTTTTCACGCGGCGTTGCGCTTTCCATTCAAACAGGTTCGCGGGACCTCGGGCCCAATCCCGCGCGGCGGGTCAGCCCGCGAAATCGGGGTGAGTCCACAATTTCCATTCGGGCCGCCCGCGGACTTCCTTCAGACCATCGCGAGGTCGAGCAGCGTTGATTCGGCGAACACCTCCTCCGGGGCGAGAATCCGCTCCGACAGCCCCTGCTCGAACGAATACCGGGTGAACGTTTCAATCGTGGTCCGGTTGGCCTCTACGCCGTACGCCCAGTAGTCCTCGCCGAGGATTTTCTTGCACTCCTCGATCTCGCCGATCAGCCAGGGGAGGGCGGCCCCCGGCGCTCCCGTGTGCTCCAGGATTTTCATGCAACGGTCTTTGGCCTCACAGAAGGCGGTGTACAGGTTCCGGGCCGCCCAGGGGTATTGTTGGTGAACGGACTCCTTGATGACCACCAGGTGCATGATCGGAAAGCACCCCGTCCGCCTGTAATGGTAGTCGATCTCCGCTTCTTTGTAGTTGGGGAAAAGCCGGACGACGTTGGACGAAGGCCTGAAGAATGACGGAGGGGCCGTGGCGGTGAACAGGGCGTCGATCTCGCCGGAATCCAGCATTTCGTCGAGCGTCTTGGGCTCGGGAGCGGACTCGATGGTAATGGAAGGGGGCAGGTTGAGATCCACTCGCTCCTTGCGGCCCCATTCCTCCTGTCCGCCCGTGACCCAGGTCACGCCTTCCGGGTCCACGCCGTGCTCGTGGTGCATGATCCCACGAATCCACACCACGGCCGACATGGCGTACTCGGGAACCCCTATGCGTCTCCCAGCAAGGTCCTCCGGCTTTTGGATCCCGGCGTTCTTGTTGATGAACACGCACGCGTGTCGGAAGATTTTGGAAAGGAAAACGGGGATCGCGACAAACGGGGGATTGGGCCGCGAGCGAAAGATCAAATAGGCGGAGAAGCTCATCTCCGAGGCATCGAACTCCTGGTGTTGACACATCCGCCAGAAGGTGTCTATCACTGGCAGGCGGATGAAGTTCAGGTCAATCCCGACGGGTTTGACCGTTCCATCCTCCAGGGCCTTGATCCGGTCGTATTCCGAGCACGCAAAATCGATCTTGATGTTCGCCACGGTCGTTCTCCCATGGATAAGCGAAGAGGCGGGGGCTCATTCTCCATTCGGCCTCGAAGCGAAACGCCAATCCGTCCCGTCCGGCTTCCAAACAGAGTCGAGCCTTTCTCTCCCCCGCCGCCCGAAAGGAATCCGGTCCTTACTCCACGCCAATTTCTCTTAGGAGCCTCCGGTACGCGAGGGCGACGCCGTCGGGTCCCTTGACGTGAAGCTCTTCGGTCAGGTCCAGCGGAAGCTCCTCCGGCCGCTGATTTTCCACAATCACCTGATCTTGGTTGTTGATAATTTCCGCGAACCTTTGCGGATTTCCTTCCTGGTCATAGTTTCGGGTGATGATCAGAAACCGTGTGCACTCATCGGCCGATACCGGCATGCAAACAAAGCTCAGCGTCTCCCGCCTGCCGTCGGTTTCGTCCTTCCACTGATAGATGGAAAAAGGCCGGGTCAGGCGGTAGTTGCGTGTATGGGGAACCGGGTGGACCCGGTCGGGGAGGTTCGTATAGCCGAAGCGGAGCTCTTCCCCATCCCGCTCCACGTCGATGTCGGGTATTCGCGGATGATCGCGGTCCCCCAGGATGCCTTCGTGAATCCACGGGAAATGGGCGAAGTCCACGAAGTTCTCGATGGCCCGAGCGGCACCGCATTTCCAGTTCCGCTGGTCCCGGACGACAATGCGGTGGCTCGGGTCCTCGATGGCCGGAAGCTCGGGAATGGGCGTCCGGGATTTTTCGGACATGCAGACCCAAACGATGCCGTACCGCTCCTCGGCCCGGTGCCGGGTGAGGCAGGCCTTCTTCGGAATGGGGTGGTCCGGCGGAACGGAGGGAATGCGGGTGCACCTGCCCTCGGCGTTGTAAGACCAGCCGTGATACGCGCAGACGATCTCCTCGCCCTCCACCCACCCGAGCGATAGGGGGGTTCCCCGGTGAATGCAGAGGTCGTTGAACGCCGCCCACCGATTTCCCAGACGGCAAATGACGATTCGCTCGTCCAGGAGCCTTGCCGCGTAAGGCCGCTCCCTCACATTTTCCGCCAGGGTGACCGGGTGCCAGTATTCCCGCAACGCGGGCCAAAGGTCGCCTTCGCGCATTTTCTTTCTCGAATCTCCCCGTGCCAATTCTGCCTCCCGGTCAGGGCGCTGGATGCCGCGCCTTCACGGCTTCCCCTCAGCCCGCCCCGGCCTCTCGATTACAGATATCCATCGCCACACGGGCGTAGGCCCTGGCGGCTTTCCACAGGTCGTCCGCGTGAATGGCCATCCGCAATTTCCCCTCGGTGAGGTCCATGCCGAAGGAAGGTCCATACGTGGCCGCCGGGATTTGGACCTCGTTGAAGATGTTCATGTCGCGCCACATGCTGGTGATGGGCGGGGGGACGGTCTTCATGGGTTCGCCCACGACCTGGTCGTGAGCCCGCCGGATGGCCTCGACCAACGGTTCGTGCCCCTTCGCGATGTATCCCCTGCGCGTCATGTAGGGACGAACCTCGGCCTCGACGCCCGTCTCGGCGATGACCCGCTCGATCTCCGGCTGGACGAACAGGGGGTCCTTCCCGGGAGGGATCCGGACGTCCAGATAGAGACTGCACCGGCCCGCGGTATTGGCGAGCTTGGTCGGGACCCCGGCCCGGATGGCGCCCATGCACGCGTTGGGCCGGATGAGGCCCCCCTCGAATTCCATGCTTTCGCGCTCGATGTATTCGTTCGCCCAGCTCTCCAGGGCGTTGACGACCCGGGCCATCCGGACGATGGCGTTGGGGTTGTCGGCGAAGGTGGTGGGCCGGGGAATGGTGGGGGTGTAGTACGCCGTGCCCCGGACGGTGATCTGAAAGTACGTGCACCCGCACTGGGCCCAGGTCGTGGAGAAGTCGGTGCACTCGGCCACCAGGGCGTAGTCGGCGAAGACGCCGTGGTCCACCAGCCGGCGCGCCCCCACCCCCTTTCCCACGTACCGGGAAGATTGGAACTCGTCCACCGGGGCCGAGCCGATCTCCCCGACCACGGCGGTGAGGTGGAGGTCGCCTTTGAGCCGCACGCTGCCGTCCCGGATGGCCCTGGCCGCCAGGAACGTGGCCGCGAGCGGCCCCTTGTCGTTCATCACCCCGTGGCCGAACAGGAGGTCGCCTTCTCTCCAGGCCCGTGTGTACTCTGGCAGGATATCCCCGGCGGACCAGAAGTCGTCCGCCCCCCCGTACTTGGTGTCCATGTGGGCGTTGAAGATGAGGGAAGCGCCCCCGCCCGTTCCCTTGAGCAAGGCGGCCACGTTGAACCGCCCGGGGGCGACCGTTATCTTCCGGGGATCGAATCCGTTTTCCGTCAGCCAGCCGAAGACCGCCTCTCCCATGGCCTCTTCGCTCCCGGTCGGGCTCGGGATGTTCGCCAGACGCAAAGCCAGCTCCGCCAGCTCTTGCCGGTCGATGCCGGCCAGAACCGTATCGATGTTCATCCGATTCCCTCCCAATCGGCGGGCGCACGTATCCGGCCTTGGTGTTGGAATGGCGGAGAGCTTCCCGGACTCTATCTTACGGCTTGATCCCCGGGAGAAACTCGTTCGCGTAAATGTCCTCGACGGGAACGCGCGTCTTCAGCTTGAACAGTTTGGCGATCAGGTCCCGGGAATGGATCATATCCTTTTTGTCCATATAGCCTAGCCCCTTTTCCCGGACAATGGGCGTGATCATGTGATTCTGGAAGATCTTGAACTGGCTGAGAATGATTGTTCGGTTCGAGGTGGGGAGGAACTTCAGGAAGATGTCCGTGGCCTTTTCGGGGTTCTTCAAATTCCATTGATAGCCCTTCATGATGCTCCCGATCACCCCCCGAATCAGAGCGGGCTTCTCGGCGATCAACTTGTCGAGGACCTGGAGGCTGTTGCCGTAGAGCTTGAGGCCGTGGTCCGCCCAGACGATTCCGTGAACCTTCTTGCCCAGCTTCTTGGCCCTCAGGATCAGGATCGGGGCGGTGCTCGTGTACAGCCCGATGGCGTCGACCTTTCCGGCGAGCAGGCTGGGGATGGTGGTCGCGGGGGACATGTGGATGAATTTGACCTTGTCCTTCTCGAAGCCGTTGGCCTCGGCAAAAGCCGGGAACAAGACCCGAATCGCGCCTCCCGGCGGCTCGCCGATCTTGCGACCCACGAGGTCCTTGGGCCCCTTGATTCCGGAGCCCACAAGGGTGAAGTAAGCCAAGGCGGCCTTTTGATACTTCATGGCCACAATCCTGCTCTTCCATCCTTCACTCCGGCCCACAATCAAGGCCGAGGTGTCTCCGCCGCCGAAGGGAACGGCCCCCGACGCCCCCTGCTTCGCCGTATCCCCCGCCCCATAACCCCGGACGATCTTCAGAAATGAGTATGGTGTCCCTGGAATTCTCTCCCTGGAATTCTCTCCCTGGAATTCTCCGTCCCGGACTGCCGAGTGGCTTAATGCCCCAGGCCCGTGATAACGGCCGCACCCACCACAATCAGGGCAGACCCGAGAAAGAGCCGGGCTGTGACCTGCTCTTTTTCCCTCAGGAAGATCCAGGCGATCAACACCACAAGGAGAGGGAAGGTGTGGACCAGCGGAATGACGACGCTCACGTTGCCCAAACGAAGACCCTCCATCAGCATGTAGAGGGCCAGGGCGATCCCCAGCATGTGAATGAAATATAAGGCCAACCCCTTGGGGTGGAGGGTCAGCCTGGAGCCCGCTGGCATGACAGGAAGCACCAGGATGAGCGCCAGCACCGCCCCCAAATTCCCGATCGCCATACCCGTTGTCGATGATGGGATGTAAGCAAGCCCAATTTTCCTGAAGGTGTGCGATACAGCGAACATAATGGCCGCCAGCACGGCAAACGCATAGCCTGATTTATTTTCTGCGATTCCCTTTTTTTTATAAGCGATTGCGCCCACGCCGACGATTATGGTCAGGGTCCCCAGCCAAACCCAGGCATTCGGCCGTTCTCCCAGAAAAAGGATAGCCGCGGCGGCGCTGAATATGGGAGAGGTTCCCAAAACCGTCGCTGATCGGGCGACGCCGATTCGGGCGAAAGCCGCAAAATAGCAGATGACGGCGAGACCGGGGTCAAAGGCGCCTGAAGCGAAAAACCACCAGCCTCCAGCATTGAAGATGTCGGGGCGGGGGGAAATCGAAAGGGCCAGGAGTCCGAAAATGATGAGGTGGACGACGGCCTGCATCAGCGCCCCCGTATACGGGGATGCGTACCGCACCGCGATGCGCGCCGCGAATTCCGAACAGGCGAATGCCGTGGCAGAGTACAGGGCAAGGGAGACAGGTGTGTAGAACATGAGGCGGCCGGAACTCCAGTCCCCCGGACGAGATCGAAAAAGATGCTGACCGGAATTTTCCCATTTCAAATCCGGACAGACCTGCACCTACCATTCGCTGCTGTTTAGCACGATTAGATCACCCTCTACCGGTACCTGTCAACAGGCGTTCGGGCACCAGAAAGCCCGACCAGGGTGATTCTAGGACACCATACATTATTCTCGGCTTTTGGTTTGCATCTCCATCGTGTCGGTGCATGCCAAGAATCGCATTGTACGTGGAACTCAATCCGGTACGGGCTGGGGACCTCGGGGCTTATCCATGGAGCGGCGCATATCTCAGGCGGAGGCGACTATCTGATGAAGGTCAAGCCCCTGCTTGAAAGGGTCGGGAATTGGAGGGACTTTCTTCTGGGTGGCGTATCCGAGGAGGAGATCGAGAGGATACGACGTCATGACAGGACAGGCAGACCCTTGGGAATGACGGTTTTGTTGGGAAGCTTGAAGGGGCTCTAGGGAGGCACCGGAAAACTCCATCGCTGATAATCGGAGGGGCATTGGGTCGTAGCCTGCAACGGCGGAGCCAGGGCGAAAAAGGGGGCGCAAGCAGAAATGAGGATGGTGTCCCCCCGGATTACCCAGACCGGACCATCCGCAAGGTCCGTTTCCGCTATGGGTACAGCCTGTTGGAAATTTGCAGAGACCTGGGCGTAGCACTCTTCGCCTGTTGCTGATGGATTTCATCGAGACCGCTACGGCGCCATGAGGATCAGGGGGCTTGAATATTTTCCGATTTCCGTTTCGGCCTTTGTAACCCGTCGCTCGATCACGGCGCCTCTCATCCGGATGATCTCCGCCGCGGTCGCGCGATCCTTCCGGAAAAATCCCCTCTTCGCGTTCACGCTGATCCGCGAGACACGGTCCGTGACTCGCTTGAGATCAACTTGTATATCAAGTTTGGGAGTGGCTGCCAAGATGCGGAAGCCGGTTTTGGTCGGAACGGGCGTTTCAGGTTGAAAGGCCATCTCATCCAGCGCCTCGACAGAAGCAAGCTTCAGCGTCGACAGACTCGTTGTAAAACTCCTATCGGCAATATTTTCAACCGAATACTCGAACCCCTTGAGCGTGCTGGTCGCGCCTCCGGCGAGAAGTGCGGCGCATCCGCCCGAGAAGAGCAAAGACATGGCCAGCAAACAGAACCGGAGTTCCCGTCCGGCTTTGAGGAACGGCGAGGACTTTCCTTCGATCATTCGGGTCCGCGCATTTTCCATAGGTGTAAACTGTCCCATTTGACGAAGGCTGTTAGGAACATCTCATTTCTCGTGTCGAACAACATGAATCCGGGATTTCCCAGATGACGAGAGTTTAGCGATGCAGCGGTCCTCATGTGTCATCAAGGTGCTCATTTTACACTGATCCAGGGTCTCTTTGCCGAACCCTCTGCTCAATCGAGCGGCTACGGCCGGCTCAAAGCCGAAATCTCTTGAAGACCCTGGACCGCCCCTGGGTTATTGGACACTCGGGTGAGGGTATTCGACCTCATGCGGCCTCCGCAACTTGAGCGAGTTTTTCCTGCCTTGCCTGGGCCGGCGTTCGGTAGCCGTAGCCCTCGAGAATCCAATGATGGTTGTACAGGTTCTTGAACTCAAGCAGCGCCCACCGCAGTTCCTCTACGGTGGCGAAAGAGCGCACCCACAGGAGATTCTCCTTCAAGATGCGGATGAACCACTCACAGTAGCCATTTCCCTCGGGCGCCCGCACGAAGCTGGGCGAACTGGTCATGCCCAGGTAGGCGATCTCCCGCTGAAAGTCATCGGACAGATAGGCGGGGCCGTGGTCGTGACGAACTTTAAGCCCCTCGGCGACGTCCGCCTCCAAGCCGGCGAAGCGCTCGGCGACCCCCTGCCGGATCGGCTCCAGGGCCTCGAAGCGGTTGCCGCTCTTGGCCGCATGGATCCCCACGCAGTCCACCGAGCAGTGATCCACCGCCACGAACACCGAGGCCATCCCCTCCTCGGTGGTCACCGTCGTCGTCATGTCCGTGCCCCACATTCGGTCGGGCCGCTCGGTGCGGATGGTCCCGTTGTGGGCCTTGGGACCTCGGGGTTTGCCCACCCGGTGGGGGGCCTGAAGCCCCGCCTCCCGCATCAGGCGACGCACCCGCTCCTTGCTGGTGCGGATGCCCGCGAAGCGCAGCCTCGCCCACACCTTGCGGTAGCCCTCGCCATGGAAGGGAGAGTCCTCCAGGACCTGCCGGATGTGGCCGAGGAGTTCCGCATCGGTGCACGGGCCCACAGGGCCGCGCTTATTGGGCGTGGGGCGTTCATGAACGGGGACCGCCTCTCGCCGCCGTTGCGCGTAGACCGTGGAGCGCGCCAAGCCCCAAAGGGCGCACACCCGCTTCAGGCCGTAGGCTCTGCCCGTGGAGGTGAAGCGGGCCTGACTCATCGCCTCCACCTCCTGCCGGCTAAAGGGCGGCCGGCCTCCAGGCGGTCGATCTTCTCCCGCAGGACCTCGCCCTCCATCGTGAGTTCGCCCACCTTGGCCTTGAGCCGGGCGTTCTCCTCGTCCCGCTCATCCGCCGGGCGGGCTTTGAGTGCCGCCTCGCCCCCGCGAAGGAACGCCTCGCGCCAGGCGGAAAGCCGAGCCGCTGTCGTGCCCAACTCGCGGCAGAGCGTCTCCAGGCTCTCGCCCCGCAAAAGACGCAGGACCGCCTCCCGCTTGCGCTGGCAGGAGAACCGACCCCGCTCACTGCGATGCCCTGGGGCCTTGGCTCCGTTCGCCCTGCGGGCGCCCTCCGCCAAAGCCCCCTCTTGCTTTTGTTCGTTCATCGCGACACCCCTTTCTCCATGAATCATGGATCAATCGAGTGTCCAACAAAACCCTAGAGCGGGGGAACCCAACTCTACCGCCACGCTCACAGGAAATCGGCACAGACTTATTCCTCTGGCTCCGTCACGTCATGGGTAGCCACCTTCGCACCGATCTTAATCAGCTTTTCCCGAAGAGTTGTCAGCGACCGGTGCTTCACCGCTCTCGGCCATGCCAGCCTCCGCAGGAAATTTCCCAGGTTGTACGCCAAGGTAAACAGTTGCAGGCGAACCGGATTTTCTTCAAAGCCGTGGCAGGACAGGCGCGTCCAGTTCAGGACGTACTTGCCCTCCTCGATGTGGGAAATGCCTACTGGGGGATTCTGGGGACACCATACTTAATTTCTTTTAAAGATAAGTATGGTCGTCCCCCCCCTCCGCGAAGGTCATTCCATCGATGATGTTCACTTTCCCCCCCGAAGCACCCGCCACATGATGGGCGGTTGGAACAGGCTCTTCCGGGGGGCCAACAGATTGGCAACTCTCAGAAACGCGCCATACACAACCGTATCGCGCTGTGTCGCCCGCTGTAATTTGGCCATGTAGGCATTTTTCAGATTAGTCCCGCGGGTCTTCCTGCCCCGGGTTTCCGGGAAATTGAAATCCTGGCCCGCCGCTAATGCCCACGCGAGGTCCACCACCTTGGCCGTCCGTTTGAAGAACGGCTTCCACAGCGTGTCCAACGGCCCGCGGCCGGTCAAGACCTCGTCCAGTACGGCCGCTTGCAGTGCGGCCGAGGCCATCGCTTGCGCATAGAACGGATTGAAACTGGCGATGGCGTCCCCCAGGACAAGATAGCCGCCCGGAAATCGGGTTAATTTCTGATACTCGCGGCGCAGATTGGACGGGGTTTTATGGTGGAAGAAATCGGTCAGGGGCTCAAGGTGAGGGAGGATGTTGTAGATGTCCGGCGCGGCCAGGCCGCGGGCGAATTCGAGGAAACCCGCCTCGTCGGCCGGGGCGTGATCGCCTCCCCAGCCGACCAGCGATACGTTCCAGCGGTCATCCTCCATCGGGGCAAAGAGGCCGGCGCGCTTGGTGCCCGGCGGAGCGGCCGCGATGATGATCAACTCCGCGCCTACGAGATCACCGGGCCGGCGGCGGTAGATGCGCGTGGTGTAGCCAAGGCCGATCTTGACGGCGTTCTCCTCCGGGCCGGCGTAACCCAACGCCTCCAGCCATCTCAGTCCGGCGGACCCGCGACCCGTGGCGTCAATCACCAATTCGGCCGCCCACTCCTCTTCCCGGCTGTTCTCGCCCCGGCGGACGGTCCGCACCCCGGTGACGCGGCCGCCTTTGCCGCTCGAGAGCAGGGCCGTGACCGTGGAGCGGTCAACCGCGGAGACGTTGGGCAGGGAGAACACGCGGCGGCGAACCTCCCACTCGAGGAACGGCCGGCTCGCCAAGGCGAAATACACGCCGCTCTTGAATTGCCGCCGGTAGCCGCCGGAAACGTGCCAGCGGATGGCGGTTCCCACATCCGTAATGGAGGCACCGCCCTTGCGCAATGCGTCAGGCAGATCGGGAAAGTACCGGGTCAGCACATTCAGTCCGTTGGCCAGCACGGTGTGCGGGTGACGGACCTGGGGCTGTCCCTTGCGCGCTTCGGGCCGGTCGTTGATTTCGTCGCGCTCGATGAGTGTGACCCGCTCGAAGTGATCGCTGAGAACCCGGGCCGCCATCAATCCGGCGAAGCTGCCGCCAATCACGATGGCCCGCTGTCCGCGTTTGGCTGTTCGGTTGTTCACTTTCCCGCAATCCTCAAAAGAAACGAAATTTCAGCCGCCGTCTCCGGCGCAAAGCCCCTTTCGGGGCAAGACCCCTTCCGACGCAAGGCCCCATCCGGGGCTGGACCCCATGGAGACCCGGGGGGTGAATTCAACCGGGGATCACACGAAAACTCATCTCGAACGGGGGGGCTTCCCGCAAAGCGGCGTGGAGGTCCTCCTCCGTGTCGAACGGATGCCCGGGGATGCGGAGACCCTGGGCGGATCCTTCGAGCGAATCGCGGCTGAAGGGCCAGGGCGTCAGTTCGAGACACATCCCGATTGGACTCACCGGGCCGGGACCCACGGGGTCTGGACCCCCGGGGTCGGGACCCCCCGGGTCGGCCCACTTGACGCCGATGTCGCCAAAGTGGTCTTCCCCCATGGGGACGCCCGCCATCCGGTCCAGGTGGGTCCAACCGTTGCACAGGATGAGCGAGAGCAAGTCCAGCACCGTCACGAACCGGCCGTTTCGGTGGACGGCTTCATCCGTCATCGCCCGCTCGAATTCCGGCTGACCCGCCAATTCGCGGAAGATCTCCGCCTGCCTGCCTTCCAGTTCCGAGACATAGCCGTGGATTTTGGCTTCTTCTTCCGGCCCCAAACCGCGGAGACTTAGAACGAGCTCATACACGTTGATCGCGTGGCGATTGACCAGCGCGGCCGCGTAAGGGCGTCCCTTCTTGTAGGCCTTCTCCACGGTGCGCCGGAAGTTGTCGATGGTGACTTCCAGAGGGGTTCTGTTGAAGTTGACCAAAAAATGGTCCGCGTCCAGGGTGGGTCTTTTCTCCCATTCCACCCAGCCTTCGTCGTGCTCGTAAGTCGCCAGAAGAACTTCATCCCAGGGTTCGGGGCGGACGAATTCACCGGCGCCCCAGTGCTCCGCCAGGACGCCCGAGAGCCGGGCGTGCTCCGGCTGAGGGATGAGAACGAAATCCCCTTCCCATTCTCTGCGAATCATGGAATGTCTCCCTTTCCCGCGACCCTACAAGACCAAACCGGAGGCCTGCCTCTCCAGGGATATTTTTCCATTTCATCCCGCGGGCGATATCTTTCCGATCCCCATCGCCAATTGGACACATTGAACCTCTTCCAATGTCCCGGTCAACAGCTTCTTGAAGCCCGCATCAGGGCGGGTCGACCGCCAGTCGGTATGAACAACACGCCGTTTTCCCCATGAAGCCGGTCTGCCGGATCATACCGGATGCCCGGTATTTTTTTCGATCTCTGACCGAAATGACGTTATGATTCCACGAAAGATCCGAGTTGAGGAAGGCGGCGGCATCGCGAAGCCGAAGAATCCTGGACCCCGAACGGCGTCTTTCCGCGATGGGAGAATGAATGCGAGCCTTCCATCGGCCGGGTGAACATTGTCCGGTCTGGGCTTCGTCTTAAGCCGGGATGTGCCAAACACGGTTTCCGGGATAGGCAAGAGGCGCCCCCGGAGCCCCCTTTGTGCGGGAGAGGAGCGATGAGCGAGAGCGTTTCCTTTGAGCTGAACGGCGAGCCGGTCACGGCGGACGTCCCCTCGAAGCGGTCTTTGGTCCGGCATCTGCGTGATGACCGCCGCCTGACCGGGACCAAGATCGGCTGCACGCCGGGCGACGGAGACTGCGGGACGTGCACGGTGATTGTGGACGGCCGCCCCCAAAGGGCCTGCCTGATGGAGATGGCCCAGGTGGAGGGGAAACGGGTGGAGACCGTCGAGGGCCTGGCCCGGAATGGCACCCTCCATCCCGTTCAGGAGGCCTTCGTCCGCGCCGGAGCGGTGCAATGCGGCTTTTGCTCCCCGGGGTTCATCATGGCGGCCAAGGCCCTCCTCGACGAAAACCCCCGGCCGACGACCGAGGAGATCCGAGAGGCCCTGTCCGGCGTGCTGTGCCGCTGCACGGGGTATGTCAAAGTGGTTCAAGCGGTGGAGGACGCCGCCGCCTTCCTGGCCGAGGGGAAATGGCCCCCGGTGAGGACCCAGGTGGTTCAGGAGACCGAGGGGGTCATCGGCGTCGCCGTTTCTCCCAAAGACGGCGCCCCGAAAGTCACCGGGGAGGCCCGTTTCGCCGACGACATCTACCTCAACGGGATGATCCACTGCAAGCTGCTGTTCAGCGAGCACCCCCACGCCGAGATCCTTTCCATCGACACGACCGAGGCCGAGAAGGCCCCCGGGGTTGTCTGCGTTCTGACGGCCAAGGACCTTCCGGGGACCAATCTCACCGGGGTGAAGGTCAAAGACAAACCCATCTTCGCCGATGACCGGGTGCGGGCGCGGACCGACGTGGTTGCGGCCGTTTACGCCGAGACCGAGGAGGCCGGCCGCGAGGCCGTGAAGAAGATCCGCGTGGCGTATCGGGAGCTGCCCGCCGTCTTCGACAGCGCGGAAGCCCTGAAGGAGGGCGCGCCCCTCGTCCACCCGGAGAACGAGACCGGGAACATCCTGGCGCGGGTCGAGGTCAAACGGGGCGACGCGGCCAAGGCCTTCGCCGATTCGGACATCGTCGTCGAGAACGAGTACGGCATCTCATGCGTGGATCACGCCTTCATCGAGCCGGAATCCGCCGTTGGCTTCGTGGACGAAAGGGGGGTGGCCACGCTGTGGATCGCCACCCAGGCCCCGTTCCGGGATCGGAACCAGCTGACCGAAATCCTGAACCTGCCCGTGGAGAAGATTCGGCTCATCATTCCGGCCATCGGGGGGGCCTTCGGGGGCAAGGAAGACATCACCTTGCACCCCTACGTTCTCCTGGGGGCCATGCGGACGGGCCGGCCGGTCAAGCTCACCACAACGCGGGCGGAGTCCTTTCTCATCCACCACAAAAAACACGCCATGCGCCTGCGCTATAAGACCGGGGCGACGAAGGACGGAAAGCTCACGGCGCTGCAAGCGCGGATCACGGCCGATGGAGGCGCCTACGCCTATGCCGGTCCGATGATCATTCACCAGTGCGCCATCTTCGCCCCCGGCCCCTACTACGTTCCGCACCTCGACATCGAGGGGATCCGCGTCTACACCAACAAGGCATCTTGCGGGGCCTTCCGGGGGTTCGGGATCAACCAGGCCACCTTCGCCATGGAGAGCCAGTTGGACATCCTGGCCCGGGAGCTGGGCCTGGACCCCATCGAGATCCGGCTCCGCAACGCCCTGGAACCGGGCAAACCCATCTCCACGGGGCAAGTCCTCCAGGCGAGCGTGGGTTACAAAGAATGCCTGAATCAGCTCCGCGAGGCCCTCTCGGCCCATCGTCCGAACGGCGGGGGCGATAAGATCGGGGTCGGCGTGGCGGGGGCGTTCAAGAATTGCGGCATCGGCCAGGGGGTGCCGGACCATGCCGGCGCCGTAGTGGAGCTGACCGGAGAGGGGCGTCTTCAGGTCCGCTGCGGGGCCGCCGACTTGGGCGAGGGGTGCACCACCGTGGTCGCCCAGATGGCCGCCGAGACCCTGGGCATCCCGTACGACGAGGTCGTCGTCATGACCCCGGACACGGAAACCACCCCCGACGGGGGCCAAACGAGCGCGTCCCGCCAGACCCTCTTCACGGGCAACGCCACCGTCGGCGCGGCGCGGGCGTTCCGGGAGAAGCTCATGGGCTTCGTCGCCGGGGAGTTCGAGATCGCCGCCGAAGATATCGAGTGGAGAGACGGCCGGGCCTTTTATTCGAAGGGCGGACAACTCGTCGCCGCAAACAAGGCCGTGGCCGATCGGGCCGCCGCCAAGGGGGTGTCCCTGCAAGCCGACCACAAGTACATGAGTCCCCGCACCTACAACCTGCTCGAAGACGCCTCCGACGTGGACCCGGACGACTACCGCAACTATCTCGCCTTCTCCTTCGTGGCCAACGGGGCCATCGTCGAGGTGGACGAGAAGACCGGCGCGGTGAAGGTCCTCAAGATCATCGCCGCAGCGGACTGCGGCCGCATCATCTACCCGCAAGGCCTCGAGGGTCAGATCGAAGGGTGCGTCGCAATGGGCCTCGGCTACGCCTTGTCCGAGCGGTATGAAATGGACCAAGGGCGGCCCGTCACGCAAACCCTCACGCAGGCGGGGATCCCGACCTTGAAGGACATGCCGGAAATCGAGCAGATGATCGTGCAGGACCCCGAGCCCGAGGGGGCCTTCGGCGCCAAGGGCTTCGCCGAGGCGGGCCTCCTGCCGACGGCCCCCGCGATCATCAACGCCATCTATGACGCCGTGGGCGTCCGGGTGATGGACCTGCCCGCAACGCCGGAAAAGGTCCTGGACCTGCTGTGGAAGAAAAAGCCATAGGGGAGTGAGCGCATGCCGAAGGACCTCCGAACCTTCATCGACTCTTTGAGCGAGGAGCATCCGAACGAGATCGTCCGGGTGGCCCGCCCGGTGGACCCGGCCTGGGAGATCGCCGCCGTTGTCCGCAGGTTCCAGGCCGAGAATCAATTCCCGACCCTCCTGTTCGAGGACGTGAAGGGTTCCTCGATGCCGGTCATGACGAACCTTTTCGCGTCCCGTCTGAAGCTGGCGGCGGCCCTGGACGTCCCCGTCGAGGACACGTTGAACGAATACATGCGCCGGGAGGACCGGCCCATCGAGCCCCGCTGGGTGGAGGACGGTCCGGTCAAGGAGTGCAAGTGGATCGGCGAGGAGGCGGACCTGTCCCGCCTGCCCATCGTCACGCACGGAGAGAAGGACGCCGGGCCCTACATCAACCCGGGCGTGGGAATCGCCAAGGACCCCGACACCGGAGTCCACAACGCCGGAATCTACCGGCACATGTACCGGAACCCCCGGGAGATGGGCATCGACATCGGGCCGGAATCCCACCTCGCGCACATCCTGAGAAAGCGGGAAGGGAAGGGGGAAGACCTGGAATTCGCCGTGGCCCTGGGACATCATCCCGCCTTCTGTCACGGCTCTCAGGTCCGGGGTCCCCTGGACATGGATGAATTCGCCGTCATCGGCGGGCTCCTGGGAGAGCCCCTGGAATTGGTGAAGGGCGAGACGGTGGACCTGGGCGTCCCCGCGCGCGCCGAGATCGTCATCGAGGGCCGAATCCGGGCCGGTGTCCGGGAAGAGGAAGGCCCCTTGGGCGAGTTCACCTGGCACTACGGCCCCGCCCGGGAAAACCCCGTTATCGAAATCACGGCCATCACCCACCGGCGGGACGCCATTTTTCTAGATCTCAACAACCTGTACCTGGACCACAATTACCTGGGTCTGCTGGGCCGGGAGTCCAACCTGTACAAGCGGGTGAAGGAAGCGATCCCGTCCATGCGCAATGTGGTCGTGGCGGAATCGGGCGGCTGCCGCTTGACCGGGTTTGTCCAGATACGCAAAGAGTTCGAGGGTCAGGGAAAGAACGCGGCCCTGGCGGCCCTGGCGGCGGATCCCTATATGAAGATGGTGGTGGTCGTGGATGAGGATGTGGACATCTACAGTGAGCGCGAGGTCATGTGGGCCATGACCACCCGCACCCAGCCGGACCGGGATTTCTTCTTTGTCCCGGGATCCTTCGTGTGTATCATCGACCCCTCGGGCCATACGGGCAGAAGCCGCGGCGAACACGGGGGGATGAACACCCGCGTCGGCATCGACGCCAGCAAACCGGTGGATATCCCTTTCCCCGAGCGGTGCGATGTCAAACGGGAGCTCTGGGAGGGGATCGACCTGGAAGCGTATGTGACTTCCTCGGTGGGGGCGGGTGATCGCCCTTGATGGAGGACCGCACGAGAACTTCACCAGGGTCCGGCGGACGGTGGCGATGCGCGGCGGAGAGATCACCGACCGCGCCCGGTCACGAACCGGCCCGGCCGCGGCGTCTAAAATCCGCGTGATAGGCCCCGATGTCCGTCCGGGCTTGGTCAGGAGAGAAACCGTATGTCGCGAGCGATCAACATCTGTCTGGTTCAACCGGGCCCGGCTTCCCCCTCCAAAGAGGAGAACATCCAGGCGGGGCTGGACCTCATCGACCTGGCGGCCCGGGAGCCGGTGGACGTGATCGTCTTTCCCGAGATGTTCACCACGCAGTTCTTCTGCGTGGGTTTTACGGACCCGAAATTCATGGATCTGGCCGAAACCGTCCCGGGGCCGGCGACGGAGATATTCGGCGAGAAGGCCCGAGAGCTCGACTGTCACATCCTGCTTCCGATGTACGAGAAGGGGCCCAGGGAGGGGGAGTTCTACAACAGCGCGGTCTTGATCGGACCGGACGGAAAGGTCATCGAAGGGGTCCTCCCCGACGGGACGCGGACGCCCGCCGCCCGAAAGAACTACATCTCCCACTTTCGCTGGGGGGAGATGGTGAACGATGAGAAATTCTACTTCCGGCTGGGGTCGGGGCACCCCGTCTTCGAGACCGATCTGGGGAAGATCGGGTGCCTGATTTGCTACGAGCGCTGGTTCCCGGAAGGATGGCGGGTCCTCGCCCTGAACGGGGCGGAGTTGATCCTGCTTCCGACGGCCTCGGCGGGGTACGTCTGGGAAATGTGGGTCTGCGGGCTTCGGTCCAACGCGGCGGAGAACATCGTGTTCGCGGCCGGTTGCAACAAGGCGGGGGTCGAGACGGTCGATGGGCGCGATACGCGCTACTATGGGATCAGCTGCATCACCGGTCCCGACGGCCGGGTCATCGCCCAGGGACCCGAAGCCGAAGGGCCGGTCTTTGTCCGGGGGACCGTCGATCTGGACGAAGTGGTGGAGGCCCGCCGCCGCCTCATGGTCTACCGGGATCGACGCCCGGAGCTTTACGGGACCCTGAGCCAAACCGCTTGAAGACCCTGAGCGGACGATTTCCCAAATCGGCGCCGTTTTCCGGACGGACCCGCGAGCCGCGTCCGTGAGGAGGCGCGAGGTGGCCCAAGTCGTCGAAACCAGCGGGACGAGCGGCAGGATCCGGGAGGTCTATGGCCTCAGCCGGGGCGACCTGGGCGCCGTCACGCTCATCGTCCTGACCCGGTAGGGAGTTGCACCCGGACGCCGGCGGTTGAATAAGAATGTAGCGCGGGTCGGGTGACCCTGCGGGTCGGTGGACCCTTAGCCTCCGCTGGTTTTCATTTGGGCGCGACATGGAGGCGGAGGCTAAACCCTCCGCGCTACACCGCTCTCGCGAATGGGTGAACCCGCAGTTGGCCCCCCCGCCACCCTTGTGCGTCGAATGGTTGATGAGAAATTCGGGATAATCCCGCGCCTCCGCGCTACTCGTCAAGACCGATCTCCCTGAGCGCCCTTCGGTACACGAGGGAGCCGGCGTCCGGCCCCTTGACGTGGAGCTCTTCGGTCAGGTCGAGCGGCAGGTCCTGCGGCCGCTGGTTTTCCACGATCAGCCGGTCCTGTTCCGCGACGAGCTCCAGGAACTTTTCCGTCCCGCCGTCCTTCTCGATATCGTGGGGGTGGTTCCGGGTGATCAAGAATATCCGGGTGCACTCGTCGGCCGAAACGGGCGAGCAAACGAAATTCAGCGCCTCGGTTTTCCCGTCCTGCTCGACTTTCGTCAAAATGATGGAAAACGGCCGGACCAGCCGGTAGTAGTTCGTGTGCGGGGCCCCGTGGAGTCCGTCGGGTGTGTTTGAAAAATCAAACTTGATTTCATCCCCCTCCCTGACCACGTTCACTTCAGGCGACTCGGGACGGCTGCGGTCTCCCAGGATGCCTTCGTGAATCCAGGCGAAATGGGAGTAATCGATGAAGTTCTCGATGGCGCGGGCGGCGCTGCACTTCCAGTTTCGCTGATCCGCGGCGGTCACATGGTGGCCCGGGTCCTCCAGGGAGGGAAGGTTCGGAATGGGCGCCCGGGGCTCATCGGACATGCAGACCCACACAATCCCGTAACGCTCCTGTGCGGGGTAGTGGGTGAGGCACGCCTTTTTGGGAATGGGGCTCCCCGGCGGAATGGAGGGGATGCGGGTGCACTTTCCATCGGCGTTGTAGGCCCAGCCGTGGTACGCGCACACGACTTCCTCGCCCTCTATCCAGCCCAGCGAGATCGGTGTCCCGCGGTGAATGCAGAGGTCGGAGAACGCCTCCACCCGATCCCCCAGCCGGCAGATCACGATCCGTTCATCGAGAAGCGTCGCGGCGTACGGCCGGTCCTTCACGTTTTCGGCCAAGGCAACCGGGTGCCAATACGCTCTGACCATGGGCCAAAGATCGGCTTCGCGCATTTTCTCCATCCCTCTCCCTCCCCTTTCTCCCTCCGGACAATCTTGCGAGGTCCGACCCCTTTTGGTCGATTGGCGACCCGGATTCCGGAAGACATTTTGCAGATGCCTGATGACTCATCCTACCATGGGGGATCATCCACCTGGCTATCAAAAGATCGGCGGTCCTTGTAAGACTGAATGGTAAAGGGCAAAATGGACTTTCACCGGCAGCGAGCCTCCGTCAATTGGGGGGGAAGAGGAGGGGGGGGGAGACGATGGCGGGTCCAACGAAGATCGGGGTCGATTACGAACGGAGCGACGGCTACGAAAAGGCGACGGGAATGGCGGCCTACGGGCCGGACGTGACCGCTCCCCGCATGCTCCACGCCAAGATCCTGAGAAGCCCCCATCCCCACGCCAAGGTTCTTCACGTGGACTTGGCGCCGGCGAAGCGGCTGGCGGGCGTGCGCGCGGCGGTCTCGGGCCGGGATTTTCCCGACGCGATATGGGGGACGCGCCTCGAGGACCGGCCCGTTTACGCCGTGGACCGGGTTCGCTTCGTGGGAGAGCCGGTGGCCGGGGTCGCCGCCGTCGACGAGGACGCGGCCCTCGAGGCCCTGAGCCTGATCCGCGTGGAGTACGAGGAGCTTCCCGCCGTTTTCGGCATGGAGGAGGCCATGGCCCCCGACGCCCCCCTCCTCCATCCGGACCTCGGCGAATATGAGTACCAGCGCAACATCTTCAAGCCGGTCCCCGGCACGAACATCTGCAACCACTTCGAGTTCAGTTTGGGAAACGTAGAGGAAGGGTTCCGGCAATCGGACCTTGTATTCGAGGACACGTTCCATGTCCCCATGGTCCAGCACTGCCCACTGGAGCCCCACGCCTGCATCGCGCAGCTCTCCCCCCAGGGCGGGCTCACGATTTGGACGACGACGCAGGGTCTGTACGTGACGCGGGAGCAGGTGGCCCAGGCCCTGGGCCTTTCCCAGAGCGAAGTACGGATCATCTGCACCTGGGTGGGTGGGGCCTTCGGCGGCAAGATCAGCGCGGTCGTCGAGACCCTGGCGGGGGCCTTGGCCGTGCACAGCGGCCACCTCCCCGTCCGACTCGAGCTCACCCGCGAGGAGGAGTTCGTCGCGACGTTCGTCCGCCAGCCCCTCAAGGTCATCTACAAGACCGGCGTGATGCGGAACGGGGACCTGGTGGCCCGGGAGGTCCGGTGCTTCTGGGACACGGGGGCGTACGGCGAGTACGAAATCGCCGTCTCCCGGTACGCGGGTTTCTCCGCCAACGGGCCTTACCGCATCCCCAACGTACGGGTGGATTCCTCCTGCGTTTACACCAACAACCCCGTCTCCGGGGCGTACCGGGGGTTCGGCGTGCCGGAGACGTGCTTTGGCTACGAGGGCCAGCTCGACCGCATCGCCCGGGAGCTCGGGATGGACCCCGTCGATCTCAGGCTCCGAAACGGCGTCGAAGACGGGGACGTCAGCACGACGGGGGAGACCCTGAACGCCGTGGGCCTCAAGGAATGCGTCCGGCGGGCGGTTGAGCCGCTCGACAGGGAGGATCGGCCGTCCCCCCCCGGGAAGCGGCGCGGATGGGGGATCGCCTGCATGTGGAAATTCTCCGTCCCGACGGCCCACGTCATGTCGGTGATCAAGGTGAACGAGGACGGGAGCGTGGCCCTGCTCACCAGCGCCGTGGAACACGGCCAAGGGGCCCACACAGCGCTCAGGCAGATCGCGGCCGAAGCCCTCGGGGTCGACCCCGGCCGGATTTCCGTGATCCAGCCCGACACCGCGACGGCCCCCTACGGCTGGGAGACCTCCTCCAGCAAGACCACCTTCTTCGACGGGAACGCCATCTGCCGGGCGGCCGATGACGTCAAGGCCCAGCTTTTCCAGGCGGCGGCGGTCCTCCTGGAGGCGGCCCCCGAGGACCTCGACACCCGGGACGGACGGGTTTTCACCCGGGCCGCCCCCGACCGGTTCGTGACCTTCGCCGACGTCGCCATGGGGGTCTTCAAGCCCGACGGCGGATTCACCGGGGGACCGATCATCGGTCGGGGCCACTTCACGCCGCTGCCGTCCTCGCCGGCCGACGCCGAATCGGGCATGGGCAGGAAGCCCGCGTCCTTCTGGATGTACGCCGCCCAGGGGGCCGAGGTCGAGGTGGACGAGGAGACCGGGGAGGTGCGCCTCCTCAAGCTGACCGCGGCGCACGACGTCGGCAAGGCGATCAACCCCCAGGGCTGCGACGGGCAGATCGAGGGAGCCCTGGCCCAGGGCCTGGGGACGGCCCTGTTCGAAGAGATGTGTCTCGAGGGCGGGGCCGTCGTAAACGCGAACTTCGGCGACTATAAGATCCCCTGCGCCCTCGACATGCCGGCCCTGGTTCCCATGGTCGTCGAGGAGCCTCACCCCGACGGCCCTTACGGGGCCAAGGGGGTCGGCGAGCCCGGTCTCGCCCCGACGGCCGCGGCCATCGCCAATGCCGTCTACAACGCCATCGGCGTTCAGATCCGGTCCCTTCCCTTCACGCCGGAGCGGGTGCTCCGGGCGATTCAGGAGCGGTCTGAAAGCCAAGTGCGCCCATGAGGTTCGGATCTCAAGGAGGAAGTCGATGAAAAGGGAGCTTCTGGAAACCCTGGAGGAGAAGGTGGATCCCCGTCACACGGCCCTCGTGGTGGTGGACGTCCAGAACGACTTCTGCGCGGACGGGGGATTTCTCGACCGGGCCTATGGGCCCAAAGGCTTTCGGATGGACGAGATCCAGGCCATGGTCCCCCGGCTGGAAGGGCTCCTGGAGGCCGCCCGCAGCGCGGGGATCCTTCCGGTCTTCATCCAGTCTTACTATGACGATTGTTACCTCAGCGACGCGATGGTGGAGATGATGCGGGCGGACAGTCGGGACCTTCCCCTCTGCCTGAAGGGGAGCTGGGGGGCGGATTTCTACCGGGTCCGGCCCGAAGAAGGGGGGGGGGGAATCGTCGTCAACAAGCACCGCTTCAACGCCTTCGAGGGGACCGACCTGGACCTGATCCTGCGAAACCACAACGTGCGGACCCTGGTGATGACGGGGGTGGCCACGAACGTGTGCGTCGAATCCACGCTTCGGGCGGGGTTTTTCAAGAATTACTACATCGTATGCCCCCGGGACTGCGTGGCGACGTACAACCCTGTCCTCCATGAGGCGACCCTGGAGAACATTTCCTGCTACTTCGGCGTCGTCACGGAGAGCGAGGCGCTCGGCCGGTGCTGGGCGTCCGAGGCGGTTCTTCATCAGGACAGGGCGTGAGGGGGGGGGGAGGCCGATCTCTGATCGGAGACGCGGACCGGGTTGGACGCCACGATCGTCCGGGCCGTCAATCCAAGCGAGGGGTCGACCGGCCCGCGTGAGGGCGCCTCTCAGGCCGATTATCCTTTTTGATCACACCGGGCAAGCTGGGTATAATGCGCCCGATTTCCGTGAAAGAGCCATTGTCCGCAGAGCGGCGGGAGGGTGCGCGGCGGGCCGCTCCCCGCCCCCGCCGCGGGCTGAAAGAAAACAAGCCGAGGAAGACGAGATGAGCGAGGTCAAGAGCGAAGTCCGGGACGGGATGCGGATCGACTGGGACGTGCCGATCGAGATGGACGACGGATTGGTCTTGCGGGCCGACGTCTACCGGCCCGTCGAGGAGGGCCGGCACCCGGTCATCCTGACCTACGGCCCCTACGCCAAGGGTCTCGCCTTCCAGGAGGGCTACACGGATCAATGGGACCGGATGGTCGAAGAGCATCCGGACATCCCGGCGGGCTCGACCAACAAGTACCAGAGCTGGGAGGTCGTCGATCCGGAGAAGTGGGCGACGGACGGTTACGTTTGCGTGCGGGTGGATTCCCGGGGCGCCGGTCGTACGCCGGGGTATATCGACCACTTCTCCCCCCGGGAGACGAAGGACTTCTACAATTGCGTCGAGTGGACGGGGGTCCAGCCGTGGAGCAACGGAAAGGTGGGCCTGAACGGCATCTCCTACTACGCGATGAACCAGTGGCAGGTGGCCTCGCTTCAGCCGCCCCATCTGGCGGCGATGTGCATCTGGGAGGGCGCCGCCGACTGGTACCGCGACAGCACGCACCACGGCGGCATCCTCTGCCAGTTCTGGGAGAACTGGTACGACATGCAGGTCAAGACCGTTCAGTACGGCCTCGGCGAGCGGGGCCCGCGCAGCCGGGTCACCGGCGAGCTCGTCTGCGGCCCGGAAACGCTGTCCGAGGAGGAGTTGGCGAACAACCGGTGCGACCTGGGCAACGAGATCCTCGCGCACCCGCTCGATGACGACTACCACAAGGGGCGCTCGCCGGTCTGGGACAAGGTCGCCGTCCCCTTCCTCACCACGGGAAACTGGGGGGGGCAGGGGCTTCATCTCCGCGGAAACGTCGAGGGCTTCGTGCGCGCCGCCTCCGAGCGGAAGTGGATCGAGATCCACGGAATCGAGCACTGGACGCATTTTTACACCGACTACGGCGTCTGCCTCCAGAAGCGCTTCTTCGACTACTTCCTCAAGGGTCTCGACAACGGTTGGGCGGACCAGCCGGCCGTCCAGCTCCAGGTCCGCGGGATCGACGGCTTCACGGAGCGCATGGAGGGGGAATGGCCCATCGCCCGGACCCGGTGGACGCGCTTTCATCTCAACCCCGCCGACCTCAGCCTCGGTCCGGCACCGGCGGCGGCCGAGGGACGGGTCGAGTTCGACGCCCTGGGCGACGGCGTCACCTTCACCTCGGCCCCGCTCGATGCGGAGACGGAGATCACCGGATCCTCGGCCGCCCGGTTGTTCGTGTCGTCCTCGACGGCGGACGCCGACCTCTTTCTCGTCCTGCGCGTGTTCGGCCCCGATGGGGAGGAGGTGGTTTTCCAGGGGGCCATCGACCCGCACACGCCGATCAGCCAAGGCTGGCTGCGGGCGTCCCACCGCAAGCTCGATCCGGGTCTCAGCACCGATTACCGGCCCTACCACACCCACGATGAGAAAGAGCCGCTGACGCCGGGAGAGGCGGTTGCGCTGGACGTGGAAATCTGGCCGACCTCTATCGTCGTGCCGGCCGGCCATCGGATCGCCCTGACGGTGCGCGGGAAGGACTACGAGTATGCCGGTGAAAGTGGGGGAACGCTCGGGACGATGAAGAACGAGTTCAAGGGCTGCGGGCCGTTCATCCACGACGACCCGCGCGACCGCCCGGCGGAGATCTTCGGTGGCAAAACAACCCTTCACATGGGTCCTGGCCAAGTTGCCTACGTCCTTCTGCCGATAATCCCGCCGAAAGAAGGCGCCTAGCCGGGTATCTGACTAGCCGGAAGCAAGCATCGCGGGGGCCACTCATTCAAGGGTGCCCCTGCGGCATTTGCCCCCTTACGCGAAATGAGGATGGGGCGGACATCTTGGCCGCCTTCCGAAGGTGGGTGGGAGGGTCGGCCAACTCTCTTCCGCTCTACCATGAAGTCCACGAATTTCACTCCCAATACCGCCATGGGCATTCATTCAAACTGACCAGGCCGTCCTTCGTCACGTGGTACATGTTCTCCACGCAAGCCGTGCCGAACTCGTATCGAACCAGCATTGGCTCGAAGCAGAACACCATGTCCTCTTCCAGAACTGCCTCATTCTTTGGGTTGATCGAGGGGGGGACGTGGGAGAATGTGCTGATGCCGTGACCGCGAAAGTAGAGGTAGTCCTCGACCCCTGCTTCCCGCGCTACCTCGATGCCGACCTTCGCTAGGTCACAGATACGGATGCCCGCCTTCGCCTCGGCCAGGACCGCCTCGACGATGGCGATCTGCGCCTCCATGAAATCCCGCTGCACTTTGGAGGGTCCGCCCGCAACCGTTTGTCGGGAGGCATCGCTGGTGTATCCCTTATAGACTCCGCCCAAATCAGCGAAGACCCAATCACCTTTCTGGAGCCTCCGATTTACAGGGGGGACGTGCTTAAAACCGGCCCGAGGTCCGGAGGAAAGCGCCATCGGGAAGTTTCCACCTTCGGCCCCGTTGCGGAACAACGCTTCCATCGCGAGGCCTGAGAGTTCGAATTCGCTTACCCCCGGTTTGGCGTTGACCATCGCGGCGTGAAGGGCCTCGTCGACGATTAGGGCGCTCTCTTTCAGGACCTGGACCTCGGCGGGGCTTTTGATCGTCATCGCCTCGGCGACGATCTTACCCGCGTCCGAAAGCCCAGCTCCGGGCAGGACCCGTTCGATCGGCTCCTTCAGAGCCGCCGCAGCGTCACCCGAAAGGGCGATCTTTCCACTATCCAGACCCCGATTGCTTAGGACCTCAGCCAGGTGGTCGAAGACCGAGGCGGCGTCCGGGGCCGTCCGGGGGTGCGCGGTGCACCGAACGTCCTGCATCCAGACATGCTGGATGCCCGAGTGCATCGGTTCGCCGTGGAAGACCGAGTTGGTGATGAAGGCTGGCTCTCCCTCCAGGGGGATGACACAGAGGTTGTCACCTTTATAGTAGTCCTCGAAGTTGGTTAGGTAGCGGATAGGTCCGCGGTCTCCCCGGGTTCCGTAGACTACCAAGGCATCGAAACCGTGCATACGCATCTTGTCCCGCATGCGCTCGATGCGCGCCGCGTATTCCTCTATGGGGAAAGGCAGATCCATCCACTTTTTCCGGTCCTCAAGATCGAACGGAACCTTCCCCCAACCGTACGGCATCTTTGTCGTCATTCGAAATCTCCCAGGGCGGTTTGTGGGGGTTTTTCCCATTCTCGCCCCTCCGCGCAGTGAACGTCGAAACAGAGGATCGCCGCGAGAAGCGCCCGGGTGACGCGGGTCAGGAAATCGTAATCGAGCGTATCGGGCGTGTCCGTCGGCTGGTGGTAATGGGGGTTCCGCAAGGGGACCGTATCGGTCAGCATCAGGGCGGGATAGCCCCGGTCCCAGAAGGGCGCGTGATTGCTCCACCGCGTCATCGGGAGAATGCGGCCGCTGAACGGGGCCTGATACGAAATGGTCGTCAGATCGGGAACGTGGTCTTTGGCCGCCTTTCCGAAGTGCCACATCAGGTCGCGGCTACGCCGGTTTCCGACGACGCACAGGAACGTCCCGGCGTCCGGGACCGGGATCGCGGTGCGCATGGGAACCCGCTGGCTTCCGAACCGGGCGTCGGTGCACCCCACCGATTCGAGGATGTAGACCCCCGCGTACTTCCGTCCGCTTCGGTGGGCGTCCTTCGCAAAGCGCCGACTCCCGTGGCGGAACCGACCGTCTGTTCTATGTTGTGGCTCCTCCAGTGTGAAACCCACGAATTCGACCGGCTTGCTGATTGGGGTTGTGCTCAGGGCCTTGGCAACAGCCAGAAGAGCCGCCACCCCGCTGGCGTTATCATCCGCGCCGGGGGTTCCCGCCATCCCGTCGTAATGCGCCCCGACCAGGAGGGCGGGTTGGTCATCCTCGTGTCCCGGCCGGGAGGCCGAGCTCCGTGAGAAGATGGATGAGGTGCTCGCCGGTTTCCTCCAACGCTTCAGGGTTGAGTCGTCCGTGGCGAAATCCCGAGAACTCCGCCACCCAACGGCGGAGGTCTTCTTCTCGTCCCGCGCCAGAAGCTCTTGCGGGAAGGTGCTCATTCGCCCGCCCCCTTTGGAAAATCGGTCTCCCTCAGAAGAAGGACTTTAGCGCAATGCGACACGGCCGGAAACCCGGCCCGGATGGAGGCTTGCCGGGTCGGCATGGATCCCGACGCAAACGAAGAGGAGTTCCGTTTGGGACAGGCGTTTCCGGCCAGCGAGCGCACTCCGATTGATTGATTTTTTTCCGGCCGAGAGGTAGCATTATGGCTTGATTCGGGGGAGCATTGTGGACGAAACCGCCCTGTGGCCGGCTTTGCGGGAGTATTGGCACCCGGTTTGTTGGTCGAAGGAGGCGACGGACAAGCCCCTGGCCGTCAAGCTGCTGGACGAGAAGGTCGTCGTCTGCCGGATTGCCGGTCAGGTGCGGGCCTATCAGGACCTCTGCATCCACCGGGGGACCCCGCTCTCCCTCGGCTGGGTGGAGGGGGAGACCCTCGTCTGCGCCTATCACGGCTGGGCGTATGAGGCGGGCGGAAAATGCGTCCGCATCCCATCCGTTCCGCCTGGTCACCCCATCCCCAGGAAGGCCTGTCTCACGCCTTACCCCGCCGAGGAGGCCCACGGTCTGGTGTGGGTCTGTCTTTCCGAAGCGCCGCGCGCGCCCATCCCGGCGTTCCCGGCCCACGACGACCCGGACTACCGGATCTTTTTCCGGCAGCGAAAGTTCTGGAAGTGCAGCGCCGCCCGGTCGATTGAAAACTTCATCGATTTCGGCCACTTTCCCTGGGTGCACGAGGGGATCCTGGGGGACCGCGAACATACAGAGGTCTCGCTCGTGGATATCCGGCGGGAAGGGGAGTCCCTCCGGTTCGAGCTTCAAAACATCCCCGACGGACTGCACCACCTCCCCCATGTGCGGAACTACCGTGTGACCCGGCCGTTCACCATCTACCAATGGAAGGTCGAGGAGAACGGGGACACGGAGGTGTTCTTCTATCCGGTGACGCCCCACTCCATCAACGAGAGCACGCGGTACGAGCTGGTTGGGCGGAACTACAACCTGGACGCCCCGGAAATCAGGCACGGCCCGGTCTGGGTGGAGCAGTACGACATGTGGATGGAGGACGCGGAGGGAAAGCGGGACGACGGCCTCGAGATCCCGGCGGCCGTCAGGACCATGGACACCATTGCCGATCAGGACGAGCCTATCGTCGAGAACCAACGCCCCTGGGAGCTGCCCCTGGACTTGGCCGAAGAGTTCCACCTCAAAGGCCCGGACGCCGTGGCCCTGGCCTACCGGCGGTTCATGCGGGAACTGGGGGTGGAGGTGGACTCGGGGTAGGCATGGAGGAAGAGCCAATCCTCCGAATTGCATGTATAATCCCGGGAGATATCGACAAAGAGATCCCGGCTGAAGAGAAAAGGTGTGTTCATGGTGGCCGCAAGCGCGACGGCTTTGATTGAATGCCGCCGGCTCTGTAAGGTTTTTGAGGGCCGCACCGGTTCCGTCACGGCGTTGGACGGCATGGACTTCGAAATCGGCGAGGGTGAGCTTCTCACCATCGTGGGACCGAGCGGCTGCGGGAAGAGCACCCTCATCCGGCTCATCGCGGGCCTCATCCCGGTCACCTCGGGCGAGATCAGCCTGAGCGGCCGCTCTATCGAGGAGTCCGAGGCGGACATCGGTTTTGTCTTCCAGCAGGCGACGCTCCTTCCGTGGCGAAGCGTGTTCGATAACGTCATGCTGACGGCCGAGGTCTGCCGGCTCCCGATGGCCCAGGCGGCCGAGCGCACCCGGGACCTGCTTCATCTCACGGGTCTCGACGGTTTTGAGAAGGCCTACCCGCACGAGCTGTCGGGCGGCATGTAGCAGCGCGTCGCGCTGGCGCGGGCGCTTCTCAGCGACCCCCCGATACTCCTGATGGACGAGCCCTTCGGGGCCCTCGACGCCCTGACGCGGGATCGCATGCAGTTCGTCCTGCTGCGAATCTGGGAAGAGACGCGGACGACGATTCTGTTCATCACCCACAGCATTCCGGAGGCCATCCTCCTGGCCGAACGGGTTGTGGTCATGACGGCCAGGCCCGGAAAGGTCATGGACATCCTCCCGGTGGATCTGGATCAGCCTCGAATCTTGAAGACCAAAACAGAGGACGCCTTCAAGGCGATGGAAGTGCAAATCGGTTCGATGCTCGGCCTCGAGGATCCCGAGACCAAACAGGGCATGGAAGCCACGGCAGACAAGAAGCGGTTTTCCTGAGCTTCGCGAGGGACGGGTGATGGGGCCCGGCCAACCACCCAATCAAGGGAGAAAGATGATGAAGAAAGCAAAAGTCGGTCGAGGGCGTTTTCCGGCGGCGGTTTTGGTGGTTTGCGGTCTGGCCCTGTCCGGGTTCGCCCAGGGGTCCGCCGGGGCCGCCGGGGCCGTCGACCGGACGCTGACGACGAACTGGATTCCGGAAGGAACGGCCGCGCCCGTTTTCCACGCACTGAATCAGGGCTGGTTCAAGGAAGCGGGAATCAACCTCAAGATCATCCGGGGCTACGGGTCGAACAAGACGGCGGGCGAAGTGGCCGCGGGAAAGACGGAGTTCGGTTACGGCGACATGGCCGCCGTCGTCCTGCCCGGGCGAAGGGCGGGACCACCAGGGTCATCGGGGTGTTCATGGACAGTAGCCCCGTGGGCGTCGGCGCCCTGTCGCCGATTCGCCTCAGCCACCCGAAGGACCTGGAAGGGAAGACCATCGGCCTTTCGGCCTTCACGATTACGCGGCAGCTTCTTCCCATCATGATGGCCAGGAGCGGGGCGGACTACGCCACCATGCGGGTCATCACGGTCCAGCCCGGCGTGGGTCACACGCAGTTCCTCGCGGGCAAGTTCCAGCTCTCGGACATGTGGGAGGCCAGCTCGAAGGAAATCTCCATGACCAAGGCCAAAGCGAGAGGGAAGACGGTCAACTTCATGCCCTTCCGGAAATTTGGCCTCGACATCTACAGCATGACGTTCTGGGCCAACGAGGAGAGGCTTGAGAAGGACGCAAAGGTGGTCCGGAGCTTCCTCAAGGCGGCGTATCGGGGGTTCTGGGCGACCCGGAAAGATCGCGAAGCGGCCTACAAGAGCCTGATGAAGGCCCACCCGATCCTGGACAAACAGGTCACCCGCTTGCAGATTGACACCCTGGTGGACAGCATGATCGAGTGGGACCGGTGGGAGAAGGAGGGGGCCGGAAACATTCAGGCGGCCAAGATCAAGCTGACCCTCGACACCATCCGTGAAGGGTTCAAGGTCAAGGCGGCGCTGAAGGCGCAAGACCTTTACACGAATGATTTCCTACCCGGAAAGATGTAACCCGAAGTGACGCAAAATCAGGCTGAACACAGAACCGAAGTGACCGCCGGGGAGGAAGGGGAAGGGGTAGGGGAGAGCCTCTCCCCCCTCCCCCCCCCCCCGCGGCGCTCGGCGCGTCCGGGAAGGAAGTCGCGGGCGGAAAGGCGAAGGCAGCCTTGCGGGGGTCCGTCCCCGGGATCGTCATGTGGGGGGGGCTGTTCGTCATCTGGGAGGTGAGCAGCTACTCCGGCATGCCCGACTACATCCTCCCGAGCCCCACGAACATCGTCCTCGCGCTGATCGAGTTTTTCCCGTACCTCCTCAAGAACCTCCAGGTGACCATGATCGAGACGCTGGTCGGGTTCGTCTGGGGTGTGGTTGGAGGGGTGGACCTCGCCGTCGGAATCGGGTACTCGATATTCTTGCGCAAGGGGCTTTACCCGATGCTGATCGCCTTCCAGGCGGTTCCCAAGGTGGCCATCGCGCCGGTGCTGACGGTGTGGTTCGGGATGGGGTTGATGCCGAAGTTCGTGATGGCCTTCTTCATCGCGTTTTTTCCCATCGTTGTCAACACCCTCTCGGGGTTGACGGATGTTCCCAAGAACATGGTCGAGCTGGTCCAGGTGATGCGGGCGTCCCCGGCTCAGATTTTCTGGAAGATCCGGATGCCCTACTCCCTGCCCTACATCTTCGACGGGGCCAAGATCGCCCTGCCCCTCGCCATCATCGGCGCCATCATCGGGGAGTTCGTCGGAGCGGAGCACGGCCTGGGCAACGTCATCCTGATCACCAGCAGCCAGCTCAATATGGCGGTCCTGTTCGCCGCCCTGGTCATGCTCACCGTCATGTCCCTGATCCTGTTCGGCCTTCTCGTCTGGGCGGAGAAGGTGGTCGTCTGGTGGCGGGGTTTGTAAGGGACGGATTGACGAACGGGGCCGGTCCGGATGGAGCGGTGCGACTTGTGCCCGCGGGACGGGGAGAGGGCGTTGAGGCATGCTGCTTCAAGATAAAGTCGTCATCGTCACCGGCGCGGCGCGAGGGATCGGGAAGGTCTACGCCCGAGGCATCGCCGAGGCGGGGGGCCGGGTCGCGGTCTCGGATATCCTGGACGGCGAGGAGACTGTCGAGGAGGTCCGAAAGGCGGGCGGTGAGGCGATGTACGTCCGCGCCGACGTCTCGGATGAGAAGAACGTCGAGGTCCTGGCCGAAGCCGTCCACTCCCGGTTCGGCCGGATCGATGGGCTCGTGAACAACGCCGCGATCTTCGCCGACGTACGGTATTGCCCGTTCGACGAGATCACTGTCGAGGAGTGGGACGCGGTCATGGCCGTCAACGTCAAGGGCGTCTGGCTGGCCTCGAAGGCGGTCTACCCCTACATGAAAGCACAGGGGTCCGGGAAGATCGTGAACATCGCCTCCGGCACCCCCTTCAAGGGCAACCCCAACTTCGCACACTACACGGTGTCCAAAGGCGCGGTCCTGACGCTCACCCGCGTCCTGGCCCGCTCAATGGGGAAGGACGGAATCTGCGTGAACTGCGTAGGCCCCGGACTGACGCGAAGCGAAAGCCTCCAGGCGGCCCGGGGAGCGGAGCTCGACGAGGAGGAGGCGCACATGCTCCATACCCGCGCGATCCCCCGAAGCGAGACGCCGGATGACTTGGTGGGGGCCATCGTGTTCTTCCTGTCCGGGGGGGCCGACTTCATCGCCGGCCAGACGCTCATGGTGGATGGCGGATCTTATATGAAGTGAGGCGGTGCGCCCACTGTTTGTGCGTTATTGATGGGAGCGCGAAATAATGAACAACTTCTTCCAGGGGGGCGGTTTTTAAAAAAAGCCCCTCTGAAAACTGTGTCAATCATTTGTTGATTTTCAGGGAGTAATGACCGTGCAGCTTAAAGACAAAGTCGTGATCGTGACCGGCGCGGCGCGCGGGATCGGGAAGGTGTACGCCAAGGGGATCGCCGCCGAGGGCGGGAAGGTTGTGGTCTCCGACATCCTTGACGGCGAAGGGACCGTGGAGGAGATCCGCAACGCGGGCGGAGAGGGGATCTATGTGAAGGCCGACGTTACCGATGAGAAGAGCGTCGAAGCCCTCGCCAAGGCCGCCCAAGAGAAGTTCGGCCGGATCGACGGACTCCTCAACAACGCCGCCTATTTCGCGGACATGCGGTACGCGGCGTTCGACGAAGTCACCGTCGAGGAATGGGACAAGATGATGGCCGTCAACGTCAAGGGCGCCTGGCTGACTTCGAGGGCGGTTTATCCCTACCTGAAGGGCCGCGAGCCGGGCGGTCCGGGCCTCGGGAAGATCATCAACATCACCTCGGGCGTCCCGTTCAAGGGCGCGCCGGTCTTCGCCCACTACACCGTCTCGAAAGGGGCCGTGATCACCCTCACGCGCGTCCTCGCCCGGTCGATGGGGAAAGACGGGATCTGCGTCAACGCCATTGGCCCGGGACTGACGCGGAGCGAAAGTCTTGTCGCGGCCCGGGGCGAGTTGGTCGACCAGGACGAGGCCGCCCAGATCCCGGGCCGGGCCATTCCCCGCAGCCAGATTCCGGAGGACATCGTCGGCGCCGTCGTCTTCCTCCTCTCCGACGCCGCGGACTTCATCACCGGCCAGACCCTGCTGGTGGACGGCGGCTCGCACATGAATTAACCTCGCTGTGTGAACCTTGAGGTCCGGCCGTCCATCCGGCCAACCGGGAAAAAGGGAGTCAAACCATGAACGGCAAAAACGGCGGGCGCGCCGCCATGAGCGGCCGGATCCCCTACCGGGACATGCGCGGCCTGCTGGATCACCTGGAGGCGAACGGGGAGCTGCTCCGGATCAAAAAGCCCGTCCCTCCGAAGTACATGCACACCCTTCTCTCCAAGTCCAATCAGGCCGTCCTCTTCGAGAACGTCGCGGACTACGGCATGTCCGTTGTCGGCGGGCTGATTGGGTCCCGGAGGCGTCTGGCCCTGGGCCTGGCCAGCGACGAGAAGGTCCTGGGCCGGGTCTTCATGGACGCCCTGGAGCGCCCGATTCCCGCCGAAATCGTTCCGGACGGTCCCGTCCAGGAGGTCGTGAAAGTGGGGGACGAGGTGGACCTGACGGAGATCCCCATTCCCTTCCAGCACCGAAAGGACGGCGGCCCATACATCTCCGCCGGGATCGCGGTCTGCAAGGATGAAGAGGGGCGCCGCAACGTCGGCTGCTATCGCCTGATGTACCGCACGCCCAACGAGACGGGGATCGACCTGGTGTCGCCCTCGGACATGCGGTTCACGTATCAGCGGGCGCTCGACCGGGGGGAGCCGCTTCCCATCGCCATCGCCCTGGGAACGGGCATTCCCGAGATCCTTTCCGCCGCCTACAAGGCTCCGCCGGGGTTCGACGAGTTCGCGGTGGCGGGGGGGCTCTACGGCGAGCCCGTCCAACTGACGAAGTGCGCCACCCTGGACCTGGAAGTTCCGGCCTCGGCCGAGATCGTCCTGGAAGGGGAGATCTCCGCCGACGGCTGGACCATCGACGAGGGCCGGTACGGGGACTTCACGGGGCACCAGTGCTCGATTCGCTGGAACCCGGTGTTCAAGGTCAAGGCGATCACCCACAGGAAGGACCCCATCTTCCAGACTGTTTTCATGCCCTGGGAGAACGACTGGCTGGAGGCGCCGCCCATGGAGGCGGCCGGCTGGCGGGCGCTGCGGGAGGCGAGCGTCCAGACGACGGCGGTCTACTCGACCCCGGCGAGTTGCTGCTACTGGCACCTGTTCGCGTCCATCAAAAAACGCCCGGGCGAGGGCAAGAACGCCCTGCTGGCGCTCATGGCCCTGCACGCCGTCAAGCTGGTCATCGTCACCGATGATGACGTGGACATCACCGACTGGATGGATCTCGAACGGGCGATGGCCTTCCGGGTGCGGCCGGACGAGGACGTGATCATCATCTCGGGCGCGCGCGGCAAGCACCTGGACCCCACGCTTCGGGCCTCGCAGCTCCCCAAGGGCGCGCTGCCCACCACGTCCAAGATGGGGATCGACGCCACCATCCCGGAAGGCGTGGACCGGTCGGAATACGAGCTTCTGGAATACCCGTTCCTGGATGAGGTGAAGCTGGAAGATTATTTATAAGCGGGATTTTGGATGAATTCTGGAATGAAGGACCGGGCGGGAGGCCCGGCCTGCCGAGGTCATCGGATGGTGATTCATCCGCCCTGTTTCTTTCAATCGGATCAGCGATCCTGCTGTCGCCCGTCCGGCCGCGCGCCCTTGCAATCTACGGCGTCTCGATCGGCAGCTCCTCGCGCTCTCCCCATTCGGCCCAGGACGATATGTAGTTCCGGACCTTTTCGTACCCCAACAGCCTGAGGGCGAGGTAGGCGTGAGCCGAGCGGTACCCGCCTTGGCAGTAGGCCGATACGTCCTTGTCCGGCGTCACGCCGGCCGGCGCGTAGAGGGCGGCGAGGTCCTCCGCGTTCTTGTACGCGCCGTCTTCGACGTTGTTCTTCCACTCGATGTGGACGGCGCCGGGGATCGCCCCGCCCCGCTTGGCGCGGAGCTCGGTTCCGTGATACTCGCCGTCGGTGCGGGTGTCCAGGACCACGCATCCGCCGTCGTCGAGTCCCTTCCGGATCGTCTCCGCCGTGGCGAGGCGGTCCGCGACCGGCCGGGCCTTGAAGCTCGCCCCCTCGGGTATCACCGGGTCGCGGCTCACGGGGTGCGCGGCCATCTCCCAGGCGTCGTATCCGCCGTCCAGGACGTGGACGTCTTCATGCCCGAAATACTCCAGGAACCAGAAGGCCCGCGCCGCTCTCGTGCCCGTCCGTTCGTCGTAGACGACGACGGTCTTGCCGTGATCGACGCCCCGGTTGCCGAACAGGCCCTCCATCATCCAGAAGAACGAGTCCAGGGATTCCGGCCCGGTGTGCCGGACGGACAGGCCGAAGAGGTCCAGGTGGACCGCGCCCGGGATGTGCCCGGCCACGTAATCCTGCGTCGTCCGGATGTCCAGAATCAGAGGAGGGAGGGGGGGGCCGCCGTCCAGGGTCCGCCGCAGCCGGTCTGGGGTCCAGAGAAGGTCCGGGTTTTTGTAGCCGCGCATGTCTCGGTCTCCAGGGCGCCGGGGGGGGGGGGGGCGTTTGAAGGGTGTCCGCCGGCCGTCGTCACGGTCCCGTCAGGGTTTGTAGTGGATGACCCGCATGGGTTTCAGCTCGCCCGAGTTGCAGGGGTTGCGCTCCTGCGGACAGTTGGACATGGCCGCCAGGACGTCCATGTCCGCCTGGAAATCGACATAATCGCCCGCCTTGGATTTGGGTGTTTCAATGGTGAACGTTCCGTCGGGCTGGATGGGGCAGTTCATGAAGACGTTCATGTTGTACGGAACGTCCTTCCAGTTCAGGCCCCAGGGTTTGACGGCGGCGGCGAAGTTGTCCCGGCAGTTGGGCGTGTCGGGCACCCCGTAGCGGTACTCGTTGGTGAACCGGGAGCAGGCCCCGGCGATCATGTCGTGGACCCCGCACGTATCGGCGATGATGGTCATGAGCTTTCCGGCCTCGTCGGAAAACAGCGTGTAGCCGACCTTGGGGAACACCGAGCGGTTCAGGTTCACCGTGTTCTCGGGCGAGAGTCTCTCCTCCAGCCGGTTGAGGTTGAAGGCGAGGAAGTCGGCCACCTGCTGGCCTTGGATGTCGATGATCCGAAGGACCTCTCCCTGGCGGACCTCCCGTGCGTAATGGCCCCGGGGCTCGACGATTCGGTCCTCGAGGACTTCTCCTTGAACTTCTCCGGCATCCGGTGTCATGGCAATCGGTCTCCCATGCGATGGGTCAGTCCATTCTTCATTGAAGGATGAAAGTCATTATAAAGCGGTGAACGTGGCGGGATCAATCCCCCCCTCTCCCCCCTCCCCCTTTCCCCCTCCCGGCCCGCTGAGCGGAGAAGGCGGGCAAGATGCCCGCCCTACCTGTTTTGAAAAGGGAATTATATAGATAAGTGGCACGCTCCCTGCTAGGCTAGGAGGGGCGTGAAAGGCTGGCTCTCTTGGGCTTCTCCAGGTAGGCGACTTCGACGGGACGGGTCAGGGCGCGCATGACTTCGGTCGGCGTGGGCACCGACCCGTCCGCGTTCCTCAGCACCGTCTGTTCTTCCTGCTCGGCCTTCGTCGGCTGGTACTCCGGGTGGGTCAGCTTGATAGGCTTCCGCTTGCCCTTGGTCTTCATCGGGTTTTCTCCTCGCAGGGATCACTTGGCCTTGTTGGCATTCGACCACTCTTCTCCGCCTTTGCTGATCTTCGTCGTACTCATCCGGAAGATCATTTTCATGTCTTCGTTCAACTCGATTTCCCCTGAGGCCGTGATCGCGCAGGGCTTCCCCATAAAGCCTGTGATGCAGTGTTCGTTGAAGAACGAAATAAACTGCTGGCGATCTTTACGGCCCATCCGGTCAATGAGCGTCTTCAGCTTGTACCCATCATCGTCGATGGTGATGTAGTCGTCCGCCGTCAGTTTTTCCTGAAGGTTCCGGGTTTTGCCGTCTACCGTGATCTCATGGCCGTACTTTGGAAAATCGAACGCATACTCGGACAGTTTGACAGGAACCGGTGCCGAGAAAGCTGGAAGCGTGAATGCAACCGCCAGGAAAGGCAACAGTACGCCTATCGAGGCTGACGGGGTGCGATCCAAGAGTGCCAGGATGCCACCCAGCAAGGCGAGGGCCATGAAGATGGCGACAATCGTTCCGCCTACGACCGCCGTGATGAGGGACACGACCACGAGCAGCCAAGCGGAGAGCTTGCCCTTGGCGGCAATGGTGGCGGTGCCGAGCCCGATGACCAAGAACGAGCAGAACACGCCGGCCCAGCCGAGGCCGACTACCGTGCTTGCTCCTTCCGCTTCGAGGGCAGAGCCACCCCGCCCACGAACAGAGTGATGAAAGCGGCGATCACGCCCAAGGTGCCCGCTACGACTCCGATGATTCCTCCGGCCTTCTTCATGTCATGCCTCCCGTTGGTTCGGATCAATGTCCCGGCGAGGTTGCCGGGACTCCCGTTGGATGCGTTCGGGTGCGAGACTAGGAAGGGTGGGCGGAGATGTCAACCGGAAACGCGGAGGTTGATGACCGGGAAGGTCGAGATTTTTTCACGGTACACGTTGTGTCGTACAACGTCGCGTGCTCCATTCACATCACAACCCACGGGCGCACAAGAGGGTCAGAATCCTCTCGAACGGAAGGCGGTTTCGTGTTAACAGTGGGGTCATGCCTCACGAGAGAGGGGGGGGTTGACCAATGCCGATCTTCATTATTGTGCTGGACGAAGATATTCCCGATGATGCCGTAGGGGCAGTCACCGAAAAAATCGAGGCGCACTACCCCAACCATTACGACTTTTCCAACAGGGTCTATCTTGTTTCGGGAGAGCTTACCGAGACGATTGCTGAAAACATCGGCATCAAGGGGGCTCAGCAGGTCGACGCCGCGACCGGCGCAGTCTTCAAGTTGAATGGCGCATATTCAGGCTACACGTCGCCGTCCCTTTGGGAGTGGCTTACGGAAGCTGAAAGTCGGAAGTAATGGCGGTTCGGCGACCTCCCGGCGGACCCCCGCCACAGGAAGGCGACCGTGAGGATAGGGAAGATATCGCAGTCAAAGTTGCCGTTCTTGGACAAAGAGTCACCGGCCTCCGCAATGATCTCGACAAGCATTATCCCACCAAGTTCCAGGTAGTCATGGGCGCGCTAGTCTCTATTGCCACGGCACTTTCCTTGGTCTTCGCATACCTCAAATGGATTTCCGCTTGATGCCATGGGCGGCTTGGCTATCCGCTATAATTCCCCAGCCAAGCCGCCTCCCTAGAACACGTCGCTCCCCGGCGCGGTCAGCACCGGAGCGAGCTTGGGGGCAATCAGGTCATCGTACTTCAACCGCCGTCCGACCGTGCCCCGGAACACGGCGACCATCTGGGCAACCGTATCCTCATTCCGCAGATTGTGGCGTCCCGAGAACTCCGTCACGTACCTGTCCAGGTGCTCGGGACTCATGCGGTGGTACACCCCGTGGTAGCCCCTCTTGAGCATGGACCAAAAGGACTCGATACCGTTCGTGTGGGCCTGTCCGTCCACGTACTCGCCCACGGAGTGCTTGACCGTCTCGTGGTTCGGCAGGCCGTAATACCCGCCGTGGTCATCGGTGTACACCTTCGCGTCGGGTGCCACCTGCCCCAAGCACGAAACCCTGCAACGTGGGCGCGTCCGTCCTGTCTATCGTCATGGCGGTGACCCAGTTGGTGTCCCGGTCCTTCATGCCGATAACCGCCTTCTTGCCAACAGGCCCACGACCCTTGTTGATCTTCTTGACGCCATGCTTGTTGCGTTCCTTGCCACCCATGTAGGTCTCGTCTACTTCAACCGGTCCGGTGAACGCAAACCCTTCGTCATGCACCCATGCCTCGCGGAGCCGGTGGGCAAGATGCCAGCTCGTCTTTTGAGTCCGGTTCAGGTCCCGGTGCAGCTTCATGGACGACACGCCCTTGAGGTTCGTACAGAACAGGTACACGGCAATGGCCCACTCCCGATAGGTGACCTTCGACGATTCCATGACGGTGCCGGTCTTCACACTGAACTTCTGCCGGCATCCCTTGACTTGGCACCGGTACGGCATGGTCTTGTGACCGGTCGGGTGCTGCACCTTGTCCGAGTCGCACACTGGGCAACGCGGGCCATCGGGCCACCGCACTTCGGCAATCCACTTCTCCGCCGTCTCGTTGTCGGGGAACATCTCGGTGAACTGGACGAATCCGAGTCCTACGCGGTGGGCTTTTCCAGGTGCTTTGTGTGCCATCTCCCTTGACCTCCTACAGATAATCCTATAGGAAAGTGGCACGGATGTTAAGGGGGAAATGCCACTTATCTATATAATTCCCTTTGAAAACACCGGGTTTACACCTTTCGGCAGGCCGGGCGTTTGGGTCGGTTGACTCCTTGCCCGGCCGGAGCGGGACCATTCGGGTCACGAAATGTAAAACCTTTTACGAGACACTAGAACCTATCTCGAAATCGGTCGTATCCGAACCGTCATGTCCTCATGTCGTAGGCGGGCATCCAGAGAAGCTTGAAAACACTGGATTCCCGCTTTCGCGGGAATGACGACCAAAGGCCCAAGGAGTGGGAAATGGGATTTTGAGATAGGTTCTATACTGGACCGGCTTGATTGGCTTGAACTGGGGCGTCCATTTCCCCTAGACTGTTTTTCAATAATCCGCTGAATTCCGCCGCGCTTCAAGGGCGCTTGGGCGTTAACCGAATGGGGGAGGAGGGCTGACGATGAAGGACGTAACCGACCTGGGCGAATGGGTGGACCCCTCCACCTCGGCGCTCATTGTGATCGACGTTCAGAACGATTTCTGCCATGACGAGGGGGCCTTCGGGAAGCTGGGCACGGACATGGGCCCGATCCAGGAGATCCTCCCCCGTCTTGAAAATCTGATGGAGGAGGCCCGCGGCGCCGGCTGCAAGGTCGTCATCTTCCGGGTCGCCCGCTCGCCGGAGGCTGATTGGCCGGCCAAACAGCGCCTGGAGGAGCTCAACTTCGGTCCCGACGCCGTCCCCATCGTGGAAGAGGGAAGCTGGGGGGCGGAGCTTTGCGAGGGGTTCGAGCCGAAGGACGGCGACGTTCTCCTGACGAAGAACCGCTACGGCGGATTCACCGGGACCAACCTGGACCTGATGCTGCGAAACCTGGGCGTGAAGACGATCATCATGACGGGCGTGGCCACGAACGTGTGTGTCGAGAGCACGGCCCGGGAGGGCTTCATGCTGGATTACAACGTCGTCATCGTCGAGGACGCCTGCGCGACGACGAGCAAGGAGTTTCACGAAGGCACCCTCGCCAACGCCCGCAGGTTCTTCGGCCGGGTCGGCAAGGCCGATGAGGTCATCGCCGCTTGGGCCGAGCGGGGCGCGGCGGTGAAGCGGTAAGGAGGCGGATCTCGCTCCGGAGGTTTTTTACGGGCATCTTCTTCCGGACCCCCCCCTCTTCCTCCCCGGAAGAGTCTCTCATTGGCGAAGCGGGCGGCCCTGATGGGGCCGCCTTTTCATTTCAGGCCGGGATCATGGGGAAGCGTGGATGAACCCGAAAAAGTTCGACCAACATCCGAAGTTCCACGTCAAAGATGAAGCTTTCTATCAGAGGCTTGCCGAAGGCCGCGAGGACGGCGAGCTGCTTCAGGAATTCGTCATTCCGAAAGAAACCGGCCGGGCCTTCGTCGTCGAGAAGGGTCAGGTCCTGCGCGTGATCGAGGTTGAAGGATCCCAAGTGGCGGATTTCAACGCCTTCGGCAAAGACGACCCCCGGGAGATGTTCTGGTCTGGGAGGACCCGGATATTCGAGGGGGCGCACCTGACGGTTGGAAGTCAGCTTTGGAGCACGCCGCCCGGGATGCGTCCCATGTTCACGATCATCGCCGATACGGTTGAGCACAGGCCCCTCCCGCACGGCGCGGCCTCGCACGATTTGCTTTTTTCGAGATGCAACGAGGTGTACTTCGAGCTGTTGACGGGCGAGAAGGGCCGCCCGAATTGTCAGAACAACCTGGCCCGCGCGATCGCGGAATTCGGCCTGAGCCCCGACCATGTGCACGACGCGTTCAACATCTTCATGACGACAGGGATCGATGAGGGGGACCGCCTCTTCTTCCTGGACGCCGAAGCGAAGAAGGGGGATTCCATCGATCTGTACGCCGAGATGGACTGCATCGTCGCGATCTCCGCCTGCCCGGGGGGGTGCAGCGGCCCGCAGAACAAGCCGCTCGGCGTGGAGATCCTCAAGCCTTCGGTTTGACCGTGCAAGGAGGCGCCGGCGCGCAAGCTGGAAGGCGGGCTGGAAGCCCGCCCTACCCACGATGATTCAGGCCGGGATACTTCGCTTGGATCAGCACAGGCTCCGACCCGTCCCTACGAAGGATCGTGTGTAGGTTGGCGTTGGCAGAAAGCGGGCGCACGGCCGTGCGCCCCTACGGGTGCGGGCGGGTACAGAGCCCCGCCCTTACAATGAAAGACACCGGATTATCGGATGAGAAGCTCCTCGCAGTACGGCGCGCGGCTCATGTACTCGGGACCGTCCTCCCGAACCCAGATCATGTCCTCCACCCTGACTCCGCCTCCGCCCCGGACGTTCGGGACCCAGATGAGCGGCTCGATGGCGAACACCATGTCGGGCCGGAACTCGATCTCCATCGCCCCCGTGGCCGCCTCGCCCACGTAGGGCGGCTCGTTGGGGCTGACGCCGCAGCCGTGCCCGATGTAGAGGTTGATGAAGTTTTTCTCCAGGCCGTGCTCGGCGGCCTTGTCGAGAAACGCCCGGGTGGCCTGGACGTTCGTGTTCCCGGGCCGCATTTGCTCGACCCCGGCGTGCAGGCACTCGTAGACGGCGGTGTAGATCTCCTGTTGGCGGCGGGAGGGTTTTCCGCAAATCACCGTCCGCCCCACGTCTCCGAAGTATCCCCCCCACATGGCGCCGATGTCGATGAAGACGATGTCGCCGTGGCGGATGATCTTGTCCGTGGCGAAACGGGTCGGCGGCGACATCCTCTCCCCCGACGCCACGAACGGGCTGGCCAGGTGGGCGAATTCCCCCCCGAGCCGGAAGAGCGTCCGCATGGCCTCGGCCGCCACCTCGCACTCCCGCACGCCCGCGCGGACGTGGTCGATGGCCGTTTGCGTGACGGCGTCGGCGATGGCCGTGGCCTCCTGGAGGGCCTGGATCTCGTCCGGGAGCTTCCGGACGCGCGACAGGTACATGAAGTGCTCGCCGTCGACCCACTCGACGCCCGCAAGCTCTTTCTCGAAGACTTGGCGCATGGTGAACGTGGCCGCGTCGATTCCGACCTTTCCCCGGTCCGCGCCGAACGCTTCGAGGTGGGGGAGAATCTGGTTTCGCGTCACGTTCTCGACCAGACCCGGCTCGGTCATGTGGGGGATGGCCTCGATGTGCGGGACCCAGGGCATCGCCTCCCGGACCCGGTCGATCTCTCCGCCCGAGGTCAACAGCACCGGGCCGGCCTCCTGCCCGAGGAGCACCCCGTAGTGGGTCACCGAGCGGTACTGGAGCATGATGGCCCGCTGACTCGTCAGGTAGCGGACGTTCTCATCCTGCCAGAGAAGGAGGGCGTCGATGCCCTCGGCCTTCATGCGCCGCTGGGTCTTCTCGACCCGTTCAAGTCGCAGGCGATCCCAATCGATGCGGGCCTCGTAGTCCACGTTGAAGGTTCCGCGGGCGAATGAATCCATGGTTTTCTCCGAAGTGGATATCTGTCCCGGATGGGGACGACTTGGACGGTCCTTCAGGATTCGGGCCGGCCGGACCCGCCGCTCAGGCGTCCCTGAATCTCGGGATCACTTCCGCGGCGAACCGGCGCAGGGAGGGGCGATCCCAGACCGGCATGCACCCGAAAAAGATGTGGGTGACGCCCGCGTCGTGATACTCCCGGATCCGGTCCGTGACCGCGTCGGGGTCCCCGACAAGCATCGCTTGGCGGGCCCCCTCTTCCGACTGAGCCATTTTCGCGGCGGTTTCCTTCACGACCCGATCCACCGATCGGGAATCCTCGCTGACATAGGTGGCAAGGAGAACCGAGCTCTCGATGTCGTCCGGGTTCCGGCCTTCGGCCTCGCAATGTCCGCGCAGGATGGAGAGCTTGCGGCGAAAAACCTCTGGCGAGCCGAAGGTGTTCCACAGATCCGCGTGGCGGGCGACGGTGCGCAGCGTTCGCTTCTCGCCCCCCCCGCCGACCATGATGGGCGGGTGAGGCTTCTGGACCGGGGCGGGATTGCAAAGCGCCTCGTGGAGCTGATAGTGCTTTCCCTCGAAATCGACCTTGCCCTCGGTCCCCCGCGTCCAGAGCAGGCGGGTGAGCTGAAGGGCCTCCTCCAGCCGCTCGAGCCGTTCGCGGATGCCGGGAAACGGGATGCCCAACGCCCGGTGTTCCAGCTCGAACCAGGCGCCCCCCAGGCCGAAATCCAGCCGCCCCCCGCTGATGATGTCGATCGTCGTCGCCATCTTGGCCAGAACGGACGGATGACGGTACGTGATTCCACTGACCAGGACGCCGAGGCGGACCCGCTTTGTCAGCGCCGCCAGCGCGGAGAGGACCGTCCAGCCGTCCATGCAGGGCCCCTCCGGGCGTCCGATGATGGGGAAGAAATGATCGAAGACCCAGACCGAATCGTAGCCCAGGTCTTCCGCCTCCAGGGCGATCTCCACCAGCTCGGCGTAGGGGATGTCCTGCTGCGGGATTTGAACGCTGAATCGTGGCGCCCGGACGGCGGGGCCCTCGGGGGTAGGCGCATTCATCAACGGGACTCCTGGGCGGATGGGCTTCGCGGGGGCGCCGACGCGCGCCCCCGCGACAGGCGGCGAATCAGATCAGATGGATGTGCCTGAAGTAATTGACAAAAATTTGCCGCGCCTTCTCGTGCAGGGGGCCGATCCGCTCCCGGCAGCCTTCGTAAACGGGTGGATCATCGATGGCGGTATCCACCGTCTCCACGTCTTCCGGGTATTCCGCGCACCACGCGCGGACCATCGGCTGGGTGACTTCCACGTGGAACTGGAAGGCGTAGACGTTGTCCGCCAGGCAGTAGGCCTGGTTCGGATACATCGCCGAGCCCGCGAGGCGGACGGCCCCTTCCGGCAGGTCGAACGTGTCTCCGTGCCAGTGAAAGACGGGGAACTCCTCCTCCATCCCGGCGAAGACCGGGTCGGCCCGGGCCTCGGGGGTCAGCTGAATCGGGTGCCAACCGATTTCTTTGGCGTGACCCGCCCTCACCTCGACGTCGGCCGCTTTCGCGATGAGCTGGGACCCCAGGCAAATGCCGAGGATGGGGGTCCGTTCCTTCAGGCAGTTCCGGATCAGGACGTCCTCATCCAGGAGCCAGGGGTGGGCGGTGTGCTCGTAGACGTTCATGGGGCCGCCCATGAGGATAAGGAGGTCGATTCCGAAATGGGTCTGCGGGACCGGCTCGCCGAGGTAGGGCCGGACGTACCTGTAGCCGATCCGGTATTCCTCCAGGATCTCCTCAAGCAGACCCATGGGCTCGCATCCCACGTGCTGGATGGACAGGACGCTCATCGTTCCAATCTCCGCGTTCCCGCGCGCCGTTGCCCATCCCCTCCTGTTGTGAGGCGACCCGTCAAGGATAAGGTTCTCGGTGGGGAATGGCGCTTCGCTTCAGGGTCGGCCTGGATGTTAACAGAAAGGGTTTTTTCCTTCAACCGGCGGGACGGTTGGCCGGGGTCTCCCGGACCGGGTCGGCCGGGCGAATGGAGCAATCGGGTGGAATATTACGCGCCCTCGCTTATTTACAATCTTAGGGGGTAAAATGGAAAATGGGGTGATTCGCGTGATCGCCGCAGGGTTTCTCGCTGAGGCCGGCCGTTTGTGTGGCGAGTGTCCGGAGGAGATGCAAATCCCGAGGCCGACAGGGAGGATTGGATGATTCAGACCAGAGGTGAATTCGGCAGAAACCCGCCGAGCAAGTTCTACTCGTTCCTGTTCCTGAACTGGTGGAAGCTCGTCAAGATAAAATTCAACGAGAAGGTGAGCGCCGTGTACGCAAAATTCCAGGACGCGGCGGCCCTCGGCTCGAAGATCCCGACGGTCCAGCTCGAGACCACGGACGGCCGCCGCGTCAATACGGTGGACCTGATCGGAAAGAAGCTCCAGCTCTTCGAGTTCGGCGCTATCACGTGACCGCCGTACCGGCGGCAAGTGCCGCACATGGAAAATCTGGCCGAAAGGTACGGGGACGATTTGGAGATTTTCAACATCTACGTCCGCGCGCCGCACGCGAATGAAGGGATCTTCGGCAAGTACGAAGCTCACGCTTCGTATGAGCAGAAAATGGGCTACGCCAAGGAGCTGGTCGAGCAAAAGGGTATCAAGAAGGTAACGGTTCTGGTGGACGGTATGGACCAGAAGATTTACGAGGCCTTCGGTTGGCTGTCCAACATGGCGTACATCGCCGACCGGGAGGGGAACATCGTCTACAAGGGCACCTGGACGAAGCCGGAAGTTCGGGAGGGCGTTATCCGGGAAATCCTGGCTGAAGAGAAGCAGGAGGCCGGAGAAAAGAAGGCGGACGCGGTTCACGCCTGAGGTCGGGCGAGACGGAAGATTCCAGGGCGGCCGGACTTATCCGGCCGACTGGGAGGCCCCGCAAAAGCGCGTTCTTAAGGTGTTTCAACAATGGAAAATGCCGGAAAGCTTGACGTTTCACCAATTTCCGGTCCGTGTCGGTGAGTTCGGCGGTTGTGCGCCGAGCACCCCATCATATATGATTGCCCGGACGGCAGTCGTGTCCATCATCTTTTCGGGGGCCTATGTGCACCCCGGGACCGTGTATGAGCAAAAAGGAGACCACCTTTCATGGAAAAGCCGAATATCGCTCAAAAAGGATCTTACAAGCACACCGCCGAGAAAGACGGTGAGGTTCATTGGTGCGCTTGTGGGCATAGCAGCAACCAGCCCTTCTGTGACGGCTCCCACAAGGAAACCCCGTTCCGGCCGATGACCCACTCAGTGAAGGCGGGTGAAACGTATGGATTCTGCGGCTGCAAGCAGTCGGGGAACAAACCCCTGTGTGACGGAACGCACGCCACGCTGTAAGACGGAGGGATTCCGATGTGGCCGGCGGCCCCGCTCGGGGGTCGCCGTTTTTCTGTCCAGTATTTTTTCCCAGACCGTGCGGACTCAAAGTCCGATTCCCGCCAGAACGAATAGATAAGCCGCCGAGAGTCCCAGCAGGACGTTCATCAGGATTTTCATCCCCGCCTCTTGCATTTTCGGCACGCAGAGGGCTCCGAGCTGCGCCCCGATCATCCCGGTCAGGATCGTCGTCCAGACCACGGTGAGGTCCATGCTTCCTTGTCCCCAGTGCATCACAGTCCCCACGAAGGCGGACGCCAGGATGGTGAGGAGGGAGGTTCCGATGGCGACGCGCAGGGGGATGCCCATCAGGCCGACGAAGGCGGGGATTATCAAGAACCCCCCGCCGACGCCCAACAGGCCGGCCAGAAAACCCACCACGCCGCCGACCCCCGCCGCCTTCTTCAAGTCCAGGCGATAGTGAATGGATTCCTCCCCCCACTCGACCGTCCGGTCGTAGGTCCAGCGGCCCGGCAGGTCCGTCGCGGTGAGCTCCACCTGGAGGCGGGCCTTGCGATTCAGGAGATAAAGACCGGCCAGGACGCAGATGCCCAGGAGCGACTGAAGCACGGAGGTGGGGAACCGGACGGTCAACAGGGAGCCGGCGAAGGCGGTCAGGACCGAAACCGGGGCGACCGACCCGGCCAGACGCCGGTCCACCGTCCCTTGAAACCCGTGTCGCAACGCCCCGGAGGCCGCGCTGAACAGGACGAAAACCAGGCTGGTGCTGACGGCCACTTCCATGGGGACGCGGGCGAGCAGGAGGAGCGGGATCAGAATAAACCCCCCGCCCACGCCGATCAGACCGGAGCAAAAGCCCGTAATGAGACCGATCAGGAGATAGATCCAGAGCATTTCCATTCAGCTTGCGCGCAAACCGTTCCCGCCGCGATTGGTCGGGCGGGGCGGGGCGGGCGGGCCTTCCATCCGGGCCATGGCGGGCCGGCGAAGACGCTCACGCCTGGGGGCCGTCCACCGGCGGTTCCGGGGTCAATTGGTAGGCGTCCCGCTCGCAGGGAATGGGACGATTCAGCCAGAGGGGACGTCTCAATCCGCCGGGGCCGGGCGCCGGACGGGTCTTCTGAAGCCACTCGCGGTAAATCTCAAAGGACTTCCGGGTGTCCGCGAAGACGTCTCCGTACCGGTCATCGGGGCCGGCCTTCTCGATGCGGACCTTCTGATGCCAGCAGTGCATCCCGCTCACGGGGTCCGGGTGAACGGGAAAGGCCGCGTTCTGATGGACGCCGGGGTCCTGCCACCAGATCCGGGCGGTGTCCGGGTCCTCGCTTTCATAGGGCCTGATGCCGTGAATCTGGCGGAGGAGCCATTGGCCCTTCTCCCGTTCTTCCAGGCGGACCAGGGCGGCGCCCATCCGCCCCCCTCCCCCCTCGTTTTCGTCCAGCCGCCACCGGCCCGCGTGGTGGGAGCAGGCGATCACCCCCGGCCGGATGGACTCGGTGACCCAGACGCGATTGACGAAATACCCGATCTCGGTGTGGACCTTGACCAGGTCCCCCGTCTTCAGCCCGAACGGGCCGCAGTCCTTCGGATGCATCCAGACCGGGTTCCGGTGGGAGATCTCAAGCAGCCACTTGGCGTTGGCCGACCGGGTGTGGATGAGCGTGGGCAGGCGGAAGGTCGGCAGGAGGATGAGCTCCCCCGGGCCCATGTCTTCTTCACGGATGTGGCTGAAGACGTATCCGGGCAGGGCGTGCTCGGGCCAGCCCCAATCCTTCAGCGTGGAGGAATAGAACTCCAGTTTTCGCGAGGGGGTCGGAAATCCCTCGAGGACCCGCCCGGCGATCTCCACGCCGATCGGCCGGCCGTCTCTGGAAGCCACGCGGGTCCGGGGATCGATGGACGCGCCCTCCATCTCTTCGGCCGGAAGCCGCCGGGTGTACTTTTGGAAAATGTCCTTTTGGATCTCGAAGGACCCGTACTTTTTCATGTACTCGATGGGGGTGAGGCCCTCTTCGGCCACCTTCTCCGGGAGTCCCGGCACGCTGTTCTCGAACATCCAGCGGTAGTATTCCTCGACCGTGACCTTCTCCCCCGGCCGGTAGGGGGATTCGAAATGACGCCGGATGCCGAGATCCCCATCCGGATCGATCCGCCAGGAGAGCTCGATCCAGAACTCATCCTCTTCCCACACCTCCCCCGGGTTGGCCTCGTAGGTCCACTGGACGGGTTTGCCCATCCGCTCCATCGCCACCCGCAGGACGGGTTGGCGGAACGAGACCCAGATCCCCGAATGGGTTTCCTGGCTCTGGACGTCGTGACGCTCGCCCGCGAGCCCCATGGGCAGGACGTAGTCGGCGAACAGGGCCGATTCGTTCCAGGTCGGCGTCATTGCGGCGTGCAGACCGATCTTCTCCTCGTCTTTGAGGACTTCGAGCCACGTGAAGCCGTCGGGGTTGGTCCAGATGGGGTTGTAGACCCGGGTGAAGTATACGCTGAGCTTTCCCCGGTCCTCCTTCAGGAAGTGGGGGAGGAGGAAGCTCATCTCATAATGCGAGAGGGGGTATTCCCTCGGGTAGATCAGCTCGTTCCAGAACTTGACGGCGGGGGGTGTGTCGAAGGGCGCCGGTTTCGTTTTGTTCCAGGACGCCGGCGCGGTCCCCCCGGGGGTCCCTACGCTGCCGGTCAGGACGCTCAGGAAATGAAGGGCGCGGGCGATCTGCCACCCCCCCAGATGGCCCGAAGCGGCCCCCCGCCAGATGTGGGTCGCGAAGGCGGACCCCGCCCGGCCGATCTCCCGGGCCAACTTCCGGATCGTCGCGGCCGGGACGCCGCTCTCCGCTTCGGCGAATTCGGGCGTGTACGCCGCGTAGACCTCTTTGATTTCTGAGAGAAAGACATCAAAGGAGGCCCCGGACAGGCCCGCCTCCTCCCTCAGATACTCCTCCCAGTTGACCCAGGTCTCCACGTACGCCCGGTCGAAGAGGTCTTCTTCCAGGAGGACATGGGCCATGGCCAGCAGAAGGGCCCCCTCGGTCCCGGGATAAGGCGCGAGCCAGGTATCCGCCCGGGCGGCCGTATTCGACAGCCGGGGGTCGATGACCGCCAGTTTGGCGCCGGCCAGCTTGCCCTCGATGATGCGCTGGGCGTGCGGGTTGAAATAGTGGCCCGCCTCCAGGTGAGAGCTCATGAGGAGGATGAAGCGGGACCGTTGATGGTCCGGGGAAGGACGGTCGGACCCCTGCCAGAGGTGATAACCGAGACGGGCGGCCGCCGAGCAGACGTTAGTGTGGCTGTTGTGGCCGTCGATGCCCCACGCCTTGAGGACCCGCTCGACGGATCCCTCGTAGCCGGGTCTGCCGACGTGATACATCACCTCCTCCGGTTTTCCCCCGGTGAGGCTTTCGCGGATGCGGGCGGCCAGGTCGTCCAGGACCGCGTCCCACCCGACCCGCTCCCACCGGCCGCCGCCGCGCGGCCCCACCCGCTTCAGGGGGTGCAGGATGCGATCGGGGTCCCGAATCTGATTGATCGTGGCCGGCCCCTTGGCGCAGTTCCGCCCCCGGCTTCCCGGGTGGAGGGGATTGCCCTCGAACTTCCGGACCTCCAGGCGCTCCTTGTCCACGTAGGCGAGCAGGCCGCAGGCCGCTTCGCAGTTGAAGCAGGTGGTGGGAATGAGGACGCACTCACGCGAGGCGTCCGCTTCGGTGCCCGGCGGAACCGGGTCGGCCCAGTCCCCCCAGCGGTCGGTGGGCGGATATTGCTCGAATTTCCCCTCCGGCGCCAGGCGTTTTTCCCGGGGAGCGGGCGGCGGGTCCAGCCGTTGGATCCATCCGAGGCTCTCCGCCGTTCGCTCGATCCAGCCGGGTTTCGGTTGGTGGCTCATTCGGCGCTCCTCAACTCAGCGGGATCCGCTGCGGAATGGTCACCCAGAGGTGGGCGGCGGCGAAGACCCCGCCCAGGATCAAGGGAGCGCTGAGGACTTCGAGGCCGCCGATTCCCGAGAGCAGCAGGCCGGCGGCCGCGGCGTGACCCAGGGCCACGACGCCTCCCCAAAACAGGAGCGCGCCGGGACCGCGCAGGATCATTTGGGCCGCGGCGCGCGCGTCTTTTGTCGGGTGGGGGAAGAAAAGCTCCCCCATGAAAGCCAGGAAGCTCACCCCGAGCCCCCCCAGGAGGATCTCCTTCAACCGGTCGCCGGCCGCCGCCGGAAAGAACGGGCTGAACAGGAGCAACGCCGCCCCCCCGGCCAAAACCGCGTGGAGGAGCATGTGGACCGATAGGAGCGGGCTCTGCCAGAAATCCCGCCCTTTGGCCTGCGCGAACAGGAAGGCCGTGTATACGGCCGCCAGAAAAGACAGGGCGACCCCCGGCCAGGTCAAAGCGGACTGGAAGGCGCGTCCTCCCAGGATTCCGCTGATGAGCCACAGGCCGATCACCCCGCCGAACCCGAACAACACAAACCCCCCTTTGACCAGCCACGACTTCCACTGGGGGCGAAGGAAAATGTAGAGAAAGCGGTCCATCCGGCGAAGATCCTGGATGAGAAGGAGACCGGTCAGCCCGAGGAAGATGAGGCCGAGCAGGGCGCCCGTCCACCCCATCGGGCCGGGCGGCCGGCCGGGGCCGAAGGCCAACAGCGGGATGGCGAACGCCCCGGCCGCGACGGCCTTCGTCAGGATGTATAAAGAAACCTTCCACCCCCAGACCATCTGTTCACGGGGCGCATCGTAGACGCGCCGGGCGAGGGTCCCCAGACGCCCGGCGAGTCCGCTTGCGGGGTCTGGACCGGCCGCCCCCCCCCCGGAAAGGGCGCGGGGCGTTTCGAGCGTCTCCCCCCCGCCCCCCCCGCCCTGGCTCCACATATAGCTGTCCGCGGGAGAGGCCGCTGTAGGGTCGAGAGAAGCGGCGTCCCCTTCGATGTAGAAAAGCTTCGGGTCCGTCCCTTTCTCGGGTTTTCGGACCTGGACCGCCTCGCGGTTCACGAGGCCCGCGATCTCGCTTCCCGGGTCCTCCAGGTCGCCGCAGATGATGGCGTGCGTGGGACAGACGGTGACACAGGGGGGCGCGAGGCCGACGTCCGTCCGGTGGGAGCAATAATTGCATTTCGCGGCGGTCTGATCGTTCGGGTCGATGTAAATGGCGTCGTAGGGACACGCCTGCATGCACGCCTTGCAGCCGATGCACCGCTGGCTGTCGAAGTCCACGATTCCGTCGGGCCGGGTGTAGAGGGCGGTCACCGGGCAGATTTCCACACAGGGGGCGTCGGCGCAGTGGTTGCACCGCATGACGGAGAACTTCCGCTGGGTGAGGGGAAACTCCCCCTTCTCGATGTACTTGACCCAAGTCCGGTTCACCCCGATGGGGACCTCGTTCTCGGCCTTGCAGGCGACCGTGCAGGCGTGGCACCCGATGCACTTCCGGTTGTCGATGACGAATCCATAGGTGACCACAAATCACTCCCTGTGGGCGCGGCGGACTGTCCGCCCTGGCCCTCTTCGCGTCAATGGATTGCTTTCGAACCGCGGGCCGGTCCCGGTGTCCTCAATTCTCCGTGGCGACCTCGTAGTCGGCGGCGCGCCACGCGCTCATGCCGCCCACGACGTTGATCACGCCGGAGTAGCCGTGTCCCTGAAGAAGGCTTGCGCCGGTGCTGCTGCGTATCCCCCCGCCGCAGATGACGGCCAGGGTCTCCCCGCGGGGGAAAGGCAGGTCAAGATCCGCTTTGCCCATCTTCTTGAAATTCATGTGGTGGGCCCCCTCGATGTGCCCTTCCGTCCACTCCTCGTCCTCTCGCACGTCGACGATATTCCAGCCGTTCCCGGCGTCACCGCGCAGGTGCTCATGAAGCCCCTCGACGGAGATCTGGTCAAGGGACGCGGAGGGAAGTCCCGCGTCGCGCCAAGCCGGCATTCCGCCCGGGATGAATCCCCGAACGTTGCTGTCCAGTCCCACAAAGGCCAACTTGTGCGATGCTCGCCGGGCGTCGCGGTCGTTTTCGCCGAGAAGGAGGAACGGGGTGTCGGGGTCGAAGACCCACCCGGCCCGCTGCTCGAACTCGGCGCTGGAGATCGGGAGGTTTCCCGCCCCGGGGACGTGGGCCTCGCCGAAGCCGGCGGGTTCGCGCATGTCGATCATCCGGATCGCCGGGTCCTCCTCCATCCACCGCGACGCCTCCGACGGCGGAACCGGCCGGGCCTCGGGCGCCTCCAGGGTCAGGGGGAGGGTTCCCTGGTTGTTGGCGACGATCCGCGCGATATTCGCCGGCCGATCGGGCAGTCCCTCGGACATGTGGCGGATAAAGTCGTCGCGTTTCTTCATTTGGAAGGCCGCGTTGTGGCGGCGCTCAAATCCGAGTGTGGTGGCAAACTTGCCGCTGAGCGAGCGTCCTCACGTCGAGCCCCCCACGTGGCCCGGGTAGACCTCGACGTGGTCGGGCAGCCCGGCGACGCGGGGCAGGGCCTTGTCGAACAGCTCCCCCGCGCCCTCCGCGGCGGATTGGGCCAGATCGGGCCGAGCGATGTCGCCGACGAGAACGAAATCGCCCGTGCAGATCATCCAGGGCTCGGGCGTGCGGCTGAGATCGGTGATGGCGACGATGATGTGCTCCGGCCGGTGGCCCGGCGTATGGAGGATCTCCATCCGGACGGATCCCATCCGGAATGTGTCGCCGTCTTTGACGCGCTGTGCGGGATACTCGATTTCGGCCAGTTCGTGAAGGATAAGCTCGGCGCCCGTGAGCCGCGCGAGCCGCCGGGCTCCGGAGACGTGGTCTGCGTGGGAATGGGTGTCGATGACGTATCGGATGGATACGCCTTGAGATTGGGCGATGCGTGCGTACGGCGCCGGGTCCCAGAGCGGGTCGATCACCGCGCACTCACCGCCCCCGGGACAACCGCATACATAGGAGACGCAGCCGGTTTCCAGGCGTACGACTTGTTCGAAGAACATGAGACGCTCCTTTTCGAGAGGTCGGCACGGACGGATACCCTTATTCGAAAAGTCTGACTTCCATGGCGATGAGAACGTTTGCTTCCATCACGGGATATGGGCTGAATCATCGGCCGGCTCAAGGCGTCGGCGGCGCCTGAGTGACTTCTCCTCCTGTAAACCCTGACTGGAAATTTCAGCCTCTAGTATAACCGAAAGGAGGCGCCACGCTAAACACGGAATGAAAATCGGTTCCAGGCGGGTTCTTTCCCGCGGTCCGATTTGTTATTCTGATTCGGCCCTTTCGATGACGACGGGGATGGATTCGAAGGAGACGAGAGGGGGGATCCCGGGAAAAGGGTGGCTCTGTCCGCGGATTTCCGGTTCGCGGCCGGCTTGGAAAGGGAGAAAAGGTGGCCTCGTGGAATCGATGATCAGGCGGTTTGATGATTTGCCGTGGACTCCGCTGCCCGGGAATCCGAACGTCAATGTGAAGGAGCTCCTGTCGCGGGAGGAAGCCGGGTCGCTGGGCTTGAAGCTGTGGCGAATCCTCTTCGAAAAGATAGAGCCCGGCGCGGCCGTCCTGCCCCATTTTCATGACACCGCCGAGGTGATTCACTTTATCCACGGCGAGGTGCACGCCCTCGTCGGCGGGCGGCGGTCCGTGTGCCGGCCGGGGGAGACCCTCATCGTCGAGAGCGGCGCGGTTCACGGCGTGGCCAACCGGGGGTCGGAGCCCACGACGCAGATCAGCTATTTTGTCCCCAAGGCGGACCAGGCCGACTTCGGCCGGACGGAAAAGGTGTCCGGCGTCGAAATCTGAGATCAACCGCCGCGTCCCATCCGATGTGAGCGCGCCCGGGCCTTTCCGGGGCCTTTTTACCCGACGGAAAAGGAGAGCGAAGGTATGCAGGCACAGGTTTTTCGCGTGCCGATGGCGTCCCCGGACGACATCAGCGGAGTCGTCGAGCTGATCGACAGCGGCCGGTGCGGGGCGGAGGACGTTGTCTGCATCATGGGAAAGACCGAGGGGAACGGCTGCGTCAACGATTTCGCGCGCGGGTTCAGCAATTTCGTTCTGGCGGATTATTTCGGCCGGTGTCTCGGGATCTCGCGCGAAGAAACCGGCGAGCGGATCGCCCTGATCATGTCGGGCGGAACCGAAGGGGTCATGAGTCCGCATTTCACCGTTTTCGCCAAGTCGCCGGAAGGGGGGGAGGGGGGGGGCAACGGCGAAAAACGCCTGGCCATGGCCTCCGGGCATACGCGCGATTTCCTCCCGGAGGAGATGGGCCGCATGGCGCAGGTGCGCGAGACGGCCGCCGTGGTGCGCCGCCTGATGGGGGAGGCGGGGATCGAGGGCGCCGGAGACCTCCATTTCGTCCAGGTCAAAACCCCCTTGATCAGCACGGACCAGGCCGAGGAGGCCGCGCGGCGGGGAAAGACCGTTTGCTCGGACAACACGTACAAATCCATGGGGTATTCGCGCGCCGCTTCGGCCCTGGGCGTCGGCCTTGTGACGGGCGAAATCTCGGAAGGGCGGTTGAGCGACGAGGTGATCGGCCGCGATTGGTCCCTTTCATCGGGCGTGGCCTCCACCTCCTCGGGCATCGAGCTCCTGTGCAACGAGATCATGGTGCTGGGCAACAGCGCCTCGTGGGGCGGGGACCTCGTCATCGGCCACAGCGTCATGCGGGACGCCATCGACGGCGACGCGGTGAAGGCCGCGCTGGAGAACGCCGGAATCTCTTTCGACTGGCGCCCGTCGCCCGAGCAACGGGAGCGCGTCGTCAACATCCTGGCCAAGTGCGAGGCCAGCCCGGACGGCCGAATCCGCGGCCGCCGGCACACCATGCTGGACGACTCCGACATCAACAGCACCCGCCACGCGCGGGCCGCCGTCAACGCCGTCATCTCCTCGATTGTGGGAGACTCGATGGTCTACGTTTCCGGCGGCGCGGAGCACCAGGGGCCGCCCGGCGGGGGGACCGTGGCCGCCATCGTGCGTGTGGCCTGACGCCCTCGGGCCTCCGGACCCGATCCGTTTGCCCCACACCCTTTGAAACCCAAGGGTCGGGGGCAAATGTCGGTCAACTGTAATGGCCCTGTCCAAGGACGATGCCCGTCTCCATCATCGGGGCGTCGATGCGGTTGTACTTGACGTTGTGATCCACCCCGGCGGGGATCCAGATGGCGGTGGTCTTGGTGAAGGTGTAGCGCTCGTCGTTCAGGGGGACTTCGACCTCGAACGACCCCTCCGCGTCCGCGAACATGAGAAGCTGGGGTTTGGGGTGGTGGTGGATCTCGCACGTCGGGTTCGGGTCCGGCAGCCCGGTCCTCCAGAAGATGTCGCAAAAGGCCTCGGCCTCGGCGACCAGCTCCGATCTCATGTAGATGCGGAAGGGATCTTCCTTGGGCTTCCCGTGAAAGAGGTAATCGGTGATGATTTTCGGTTCGGTGACGATGTATTTTTCATGTTTTCCCGCCACGATCGCTGACTCCTCTCCGGTGGTGGATGAGAAGGGAATCCTTCAAGCGGACCCCTGACGTAAAGGGTTCGACGCCTCGGCGAATTGGACTCGGAATCTTGAAGCGACCGTCACGCCAGAACCGCGATCGCCTCGATTTCCACCAGATAAGCCGGGGTCGCCAGTCCCTGAAGGACGCACAGCGTGTTGGCCGGCGGATATTCACTGAAGTGTCTGCCCACCAGGTCCCGGGCCTTCTGGGTGTCTTCTTTCCGGACGATGTACGTCGTCAGCTTCACCACGTCCGCGAAGGCCGCCCCGGCCTCGGCCAGAACGTCCCGGAGGTTGGACATGACCTGTTCGCCCTGGGTGTCGAAATCCCCCTCCCCGACGATGTTCCCTTCCGCGTCGCCGGCCACCTGGCCCGCGCAGAAGATGACGCGCTTCGCCCCGTCCACGGCGATCCCGTGGGAGTACGCGCTGAAAGGCTTGTGAAGGGTCTTGGGTTGCAGAATGGTTTTTTCCATGACGATGCCTCCTGAATGTTCAGCGGAATCCGCCGGGCCCCGGCCACCCGCCGGGACGCCCTGAAACGCCCCGCGAAAGACTGAACGCCCGATCCTACCCGGCGGCTTCCCGTTCGGCCGAATGTTCCCGGTCCGGAGGAAGAAGCCAGGCGCAAATCCCCGCGGGGATTTGCAAGAGGAACAAAATGGCGATCGCCGTAGGAAGATCCGCCCAGTCCCCCACGGCGCCGATGAACAGGATCCCGAGGCTCCCCAGCGTCCAGGTGAGCCCCATGATGAGGCTGGAGACCGTTCCCGAGCTCGCGGGCACCAGCTCTTGTCCCTTGGCCAGCGTTACACCCAGGGAGGAAAGGAGCACCGCCCCCAACAGGGCGAGGCAGACCCATAAAAGCGCCCCCTCGGTCCACAGGAACCCGTACGCGAAAGGAATCGCGCCGAGGCCCGAGAACACGAGTATCCGCTTCCGCCCGATGCGGTCCGCGAGACGGCCGCCGATCAGGTTTCCCACCGCCCCGGCGCCGATGAACAAGGACACCGAGGCGCCGGCCGCCACCAGTGAATACCCCTTCTCGATCAGCATCAACGGCAGAAAGGCGCTGAGGCCCGTCATGATGCCTGTCCGAAAGGCCTCGAACAACCAAAGGAGAACCAGCGGACGGGAGTTTTCCACAAAAGGCTTGAGAAACTCCGCCCGCCCGGGCCAGGGCGCCCCCCGCCCGCCCGGGCCAGGGCGCCCCCCGCCCGACCGGGGTCCGGTGACGGTGGAGGACCGCCGCGAGGATCAGGGCCGGCAGGGCCGCCAGGATGAGAACCTTGTGGTCGAAGGTTACGGCGATCGGCACCGCGATGAGCGGTCCGACGGCATAGCCCAACCTTCCCGCCGTCATGAAGACGGCCATTCCAAAGGCCCGGGACTCTTTGGACGCCTCGCCGGACATCGCGGCCGCCTGGGGATGATAAGAGGCGGTCGAGAGCCCCGCCAGGATCAGCAGGACCAGAATCATGGAATACACGGGGACCCAGCCCATCGCGCTGATGAAGGTCCCGGTGATGACCAGGCTCCATACGCTGTAGTTGAATCGGGGGAATCGATCCGTCAGGAAGCCGAACAAGGCCTGTCCCAGCGATGCGACCAACTGGTACGCCGAAAGGAGAAGGGCGGCCAGGGTCAGGGAAAGTCCGAACTTGGCGATCAGCAAAGGCAAAATGGGGGACAAAGATCCGCTGTAGGCGTCCAGCATAAAGTGGCTGGAGGCCAGCAAATAAAGCTGCGGATAATTCACCGACTTCGTCCGGGGCGTCGTTTCGGCCCGAACCGCCGGGTCGCTGATGGCCGTATTGTGATTCCGCAAGCTGCGCGCACCCAATCCGTGGAGAGGTGGTTCATCGGAAAATACAGTCAAGCGGAAGTCATCATACATGGATTTCTGAGAGATGCCGAAGCGCCGCGCGGACTCGCCGGCCATGATGATCCGGCTTGGGGTGAGCGGGGCGGCCTGTCGATGAGGCGTTGTTCCGGGCGAATCTGTCTTGACAGATTGGCCGAAGAAGACGAAAATAAGACGAAATATCTCTTTCGCCGGCCTCTCGGGAGTTTGGGATGCAGGGAAGCCCCCAGTCGATACGCGGCCGCGGCGCCGCCGGGAATCCCGGGACCCGCTTCGAAAGGATCGAGTACGTCCGGGACGATGAATTCCTCGATCCGGATGACTGCTCGGCCGACGCCCACGCGCCCGAAACGGTCTATCTGAAAGACCCCTCGCGCTCCATTATCTCCCGCAACGACAGTCCGGACATCGGCTTCGACGCCGGCGTCAATCCGTACCGGGGATGTGAGCACGGCTGCGTGTATTGTTACGCCCGGCCGACTCACGAATATCTGGGATTTTCAGCGGGCCTCGATTTCGAGACGAAGATCCTGGTCAAAGAGAAGGCGCCGGCCCTGTTGCGGAAGGCCTTGTCCTCTCCCGGGTGGCGCCCCCGGGTCGTCGCGATGTGCGGAGCGACCGACCCCTACCAGCCGGCCGAGCGGTGCCTGGGAATCACGCGGGGATGCCTCGAAGTCTTTCTGGAGTTCCGGAACCCCGTTGTCATCATCACGAAAAACCGTCTCGTGACGCGCGATGTAGAGCTTTTGGCCGACCTGGCCCGGAGCGACGCGGTGGCCGTCTGCCTGTCCGTCACGACGCTGGATGCCCGCCTCAGCCGAAATCTCGAGCCGCGGGCGTCCCTCCCCCAAAGGCGGCTGGAAGCGATTGAGACCCTGGCCGCGGCGGGGGTTCCGGCGGGCGTTCTCGTGGCGCCCGTCATTCCGGGGCTGACCGACCACGCGCTTCCGTCGATCCTCTCGGCGGCCGCCAGGGCCGGCGCGCGGTTTGCGGGCTACACCCTCCTCCGGCTGCCCTACGGCGTTTCATCCCTGTTCGAGGATTGGCTGAGCCGTCATTTCCCCGATCGGAAGGACAAGGTGCTGAACCGGGTGCGCGCCATGCGGGGCGGCCGGCTGAACGACCCGCGCTTCAGATCCAGGATGAAAGGGGAGGGCGTTTTTGCCGAACAGATTGAGAGCCTTTTCTCCGTGGCCCGCCGGAAGGCCGGGTTGTCGGGCGGCAAGCCGAGCCTTTCGACGGGGGCGTTCAGACGGCCCGCCGGCTCCCAGCTCGACCTCTTCGGACGCGGTTGACCCGGATCGCGGTTGGACCCGGATCCCCCCCCAAAAACGGAGGGAGTGACGAATGCGGATTACGCTTTCACCGGCGTGCCGTCGCGCCCGGACTCCAGCCACTTGAAGTAGGTCTCCTCCAAAGTTTTGGAGACGCGGCCCATTTTCCCGGACCCGATCTTCCGCCCATCGATATTGGTGATGGGGACGACCCCCCCCGCCGTGCTGCAGAAGAAGGCTTCGTCGGCCGTGTAGCAGTCGTAAGGGCTGAGGCTCTCCTCCCGGACCGGGATGCCCAGCTCCGCCGCCATATCGAAGATGACCGTCCGGGTGATCCCCTCGAGAATTTCTCCCGAGGGCGGCGTCACCAGGACGCGATCTTTCACCAGGAAGAGATTGAGCCCCGGCCCCTCGAGCACCTCGCCGGCCAGGTTGGGCAACAGGGCGTTGTCGAATCCCGTCTCGATGGCTTCAATCTTCGCCAGGACGAAATTGAGATAGTTCAGGTTTTTCACCTGCCGGCTCAGGGCGTCGTTGGGAATCTGCCGGGTCTGTGTAATCTTGCACCGGACCCCGACGCCCTTGTTGCTCCCGGTCAGCCACATATAGGGCCGACAGAAGATGATCAGCGTCGGCTTGCATCCGCGGGGATCCAAGAGCGGCTGAGGCCCCACGCCCCGGGTGACGAGGCACTTGACGTAGGCGTTTCGGAATCCCGATCGGCGGACCGTCTCGACGATGGTCTCCGAGAGCTTCTTCTTGGACAGGGGGATCTTGAGCATGACCGCGTGGGCCGAGCGGTAGAGACGGTCGATGTGCTCCCGCAGCCGGAAGATGGAATGGTTCCACGAGCAAAGGGTGTCGTAAATGCCGTCCCCGTATAGAAGGCCATGGTCGAAAACCGAAACCGAGGCTTGGCTTTCGGGGTAAAACTTTCCGTTGACGTAAACCTGGGTTTCCTTGCCCTTACCGGCCATTTTGGACTTTCTCCTCTATCTCACGCGAAATCCCGGTTTCAACAACCGGGGGTCGGGGGAGGGGGGGATGGGTGATTTCGGATTTTCGGAAATGCGGTCCGGACCCCGAAACGAACCGGCCGGACCGCCTACATGACGCCGAGACGCCGGCCGACGGCGCGGAAGGCCTCCAGGCACCGGTCGATGTCGTCCCGGGTGTGGGCGGCCGAGATCTGCGCCCGCAGGCGGGCCTCCCCTTTGGGGACCACGGGAAAGCCGAACCCGGTCACGAAGACCCCCTCCTCGAACAGCGCCGCGCTCATCTCCAGGGCCTTGGGGGTGTCGCCGATCAAAACGGGGACGATGGGGTGGAACCCCTCGATGATGTTGAACCCGGCGGTCCCCATTTCCCGGCGGAAGTATGCGGTGCTTTCCCGCAGCCGCTCGCGGGGGGAGGGGTCCTCCCGGATCAGCTTCAGGGCGGCGATGGCGACGAACACGACGGCCGGGGGGAGGGCGTTGGAGAAGATGTAAGGCCGCGAGGTTTGCGTCAGGTGCTCGATCAGGTCGCGGCTTCCGGCCACGTATCCGCCCATGGCGCCCCCCAGCGATTTGCCCAGCGTCCCGGTCTGGATCCGGACGCGATCCTCAACCCCGAGGTGCTCGCCCGTTCCCCGGCCGTTCTCTCCGAGAATCCCCAGGGCGTGGGATTCGTCCACCACCAGGAACGCCCCGTGCCGGTCCGCCACGTCCGCCATTTCCGGAAGCGGGGCCAGGTCCCCCTCCATGCTGAACACCCCGTCGGTCACGACCATTTTGAGGACGGCGTCCCCATGGGCCGCGAGCCCGGCTTCCAGCGCCGCCAAGTCCCGGTGGGGATAGATGCGCCGCGCCGCGCGGCTCAGGCGGATTCCGTCGATGATGCTGGCGTGGTTGAGGCCGTCGCTGCAAATCAGGTCTCCCTCGCCCATGAGCGCGGGGATCAGCCCCTCGTTGGCGGCCGCGCAGGAGGAGTAGAGGAGCGCGTCCTCCGCGCCGACGAACGCGGCGATCTCCGCTTCGAGCTCGCGGTGAATGTCCATCGTTCCGCAGATGAACCGGACCGACGCCGTCCCGCAGCCGTAGCGCTGAATCCCTTCCCGGGCCGCTTCCTTGAGCTTGGGGTGGTTGGCCAGTCCGAGGTAGTTGTTGGAGGAGAGCATGATGACGTCCCGGCCGTTCAGGCGGACGTGAGCCTTTTGCTCGCTCTCGAGAATGGGTATGGTCCTGAATCGCTTCTCGGCCTTGAGGCCTTCGAGGCTTTCGCGAAGTCGTTGCGTGAGCGGATTCGGCATGACGGATTCCCCCGGGAAGGCTGAAAGCGAGTCGACGGATTCTTCGGGGAGGGCGCCTGGGACAGACCTTGACACCCCGCCGGGGTTCATGAATGATGATTTCCGGGATGTTGTGCGAAACCCAAGTCATGCTACAGAAGCCCTTCCGAGCCCGTCAAGCTTTTCTCTCCGGGGCGTAGCGTTGGCGGCCGGGCCGTCCGCTTCCGTCATCCGGGGGGTGCGCTGGTCAAATCCGGCATGATCCGTTGAGACATCCGGCTTTTCGCGGGAAGGTCCCCCCCCCCCGCCCGGCCCGGATTTGTTCTTTGCCCTCGTTTAGGAGGTCGCCACGTTGAATGCTAAATCCCATCGCGTTGTGGAAACGGACGTCATCGTCGTCGGCTCGGGCGGCGCCGGGGGGGAGGCCGCCATTCACGCGAGAAGCGGCGGCGCCCGGGCGCTGATCCTCGATCGCGGCACCTTCGGCCGCAGCGGGGCCACCATCACAGCGGGCCACACCTGCACCGCGGCCGTGGGCGACGACGACACCCCGGACCAGCACTTCCGGGACACTGTCATCGGCGGCTACTGCATGCCCGACCAGCGCCTCGTCGAACGCTACGCGAACGAGTCCCCCGAAACCCTCTATGAGCTGGATGAATGGGGGGGGGGCAAGACCTTTCGCAAAGACAAGGACGGAAAATTCGACCTCGTTTGGCCGCCCGGCGGACATTCGCGCAAGCGATCGGTTCACTACGGTTTCATGACCGGGCCGCGGATCATGTGGGCGCTGCGCAAGGAGATCGACCGCCTGGAAATCCCCTGGATGGAGAACATCCTGGTGACGAGCCTGCTGGTCGAGGACGGAAAAGTGGGGGGCGTGACCGGGCTCGACTGGAAAACGGGGGAGTTCATCGTTTTCAAGAGCAAGGCCGTGATCCTGGCCGCCGGCGGATACGCCACCCTGTGGCCTTACCGGTTCACGACGACCGCGGTGGAGTGCGGGGGCGACGTCCACGGAATGGCCTACGAAGCCGGCGCGGATTTCGTGGACATGGAATTCGTCCAGTTCCTTCCGTCCCAGGTCGATCCGCGCATCACGCACATCAACGTGACCATCACGAATTTCCCCGGCTGGCGGCCCCAGATCCGGGAGCACGGCAAATTCCTGAACGCCCTGGGCGAGGATTTTCTCGCCAAGTACGACGACGTCCGGAAATGGAACACCACGCGGGACATCCGCTCGTTCGGCATCTACAGCGAAGTCCGCGCGGGACGCGGCTCCCCCCACGGCGGCTGCTACATGGACCTGACCGGCGTCCCCAAAGACGTCCTGATCTATGAGTTCGACAAGTTCCAGGGCGGAAAGTCCATTCCCAAAAGCTACCGGGTCCGGTGCGAGCGCGTGGGCTTCGACCTCTCCAAAGAGCCGATGGAGGTCGGCGCCAAGTCCCACTTCACGGGGGGCGGCGTGCGGACCGGCGTCGACATGATGTCCACCGTCGAGGGTTTGTTCACCGCCGGCGAGATCCAGGGCGGCGTCCACGGGGCGAATCGCCTCGGCGGAAACGCCCTGACGCACGTCCTGGCTTTCGGCCGGACCGCCGGCCGGGAAGCGGCGGGCTACGCCGCCCGGACCGCCGGGGCCGCCCCGTCCGACGCGAAGGTCGAGGCCGAGCGCCGGCGCGTCTTCGGCTGGATGGACGGTGGCGGAAAGGGCGAAAGCCCCATCCGGCTTCGCCAGAAGATGCAGGAGATCATGTGGGAGAAGGTGGGCGTCATCCGGAACGAGAAAGACATGAAATCCGCCCTGGCGTGGTTTTCCGAGGCCAAGGAAGAGCTTCTGCCCCGGACCCGGATCGGAACCCGGGCCGCCACGTTCAACGTGGAATGGTCCACGGCGATCATCCTGCCCCACCAACTGGACACGTGCATGATGGTGGCCCGGGCCGCGCTCGAGCGGACCGAAAGCCGGGGGAATCACCACCGGGACGATTACCTGGCGATAGACAACGAAAATTGGCTTCGGAACGTCTATGTAAACCGCGGCGGGGACGGTTCGGCGCAAATCCGGACGGCGCCCGTCCACGTGACAAGCGTCGATCCGAAGGAGGTCATCGATGAGCGACCGGAAATTGCGGTTTAAGGTCTACCGCCAGGATCCCGACGCGGGCGAGCGGGAGGGTCGGCTGGAAGAATTCACCATCCCCTGGTGGGAGGGCATCAAGGTCCTCGACGGGCTGCGTTACATCCAGGAAGAGGTGGACCACTCTCTCGCCGTCCGGTGGTCCTGCCGGATCGAGGACTGCCGCACCTGCCAGATGAAGGTCAACGGAAAATCCGTTCTCTCCTGCCAGATCCCGCTGGAAGAGGACATGGTCGTCGAGCCCATCCCCCGCTACCGGTTGATCCGCGACCTTGTGGTGGAATTCGGAGAGAAGATGGAGAGCTCCGAATACGCCAAGAACGAGTTCGGGGAATAAGCCGAAATTTCCGCTAAATCGAAGCGGCGGGAGCGCATGCCCGAAAAACACGGTGGCGCCGCGTTCCATCGCGGTGCTCCGGGAAGTTTTCGGGTTCATGCCGCGAGGAATCGAAGAAACCTACGCGGAATCCCTTTTTTGGATGACTTCGAGGACCCGCTCCGGCGTGAACGGGATGGCCCGGAGTTGTACGCCGATTGCGTCGTAGATGGCGTGTCCGATCGCGGGCGCCGTCGCGGCCAGGCCGGGCTCGCCCACCCCCTTCGCCCCCCAGGGTCCATCGGGGTGCGGCTCTTCGACGACCATGGGGACCATCGGCGGCAAGTCGAGCATGCACGGGATCTTGTAGTCCATCAGGGTCGGGTTGATCACCACACCGTTCTCGACGACCATTTCTTCGAAGAAAGACTGTCCGATTCCCTGTCCCAGGGCGCCCTCGATCTGACTGGTGCACCCTTGCAGGTTGATCGCCTTCCCCACGTCGTGCGCCGCGGTCATCCGGACCAGGGTGACCTCTCCGGTGCTTTCGTCCACTTCGACCTCCGCCCCTTGGGCCGCAAACATCCAGAAGGCCCCGGGTTGCTTGCCCTGTCCGGTTTTCGGATCGAGGCCGGTCTGCTCGATCGGGGTGAAATGCCCCTGGCCGAGGATGGGCCCGCCCACGAACTTGCCGTCGGGGCCGGGCGTCCCCATCGCGCACTTCTCAAAGGAGACGGCGCGCTCCGGGGCGCTTTTGACGAAGACGGTCCCCTCCTTGGTCTCCAGGTCCTGCGGGTCGGCTTCCAGCTTGATCGCCGCCACCTTGAATAACTGTTGCTTGCAGTCCTCGGCGGCTTTCAGGATGGCGTTCCCGTCATAAAAGACCGATTTGCTGGACGAGGTTTCCCAGCCGTAGGGACTCACGGCAGTGTCCGGGTGGGCGATGCCGATCTTTTCCGGGTCGAGGCCGAGGGCCTCTCCCGCCATCTGCCGCAGAACGGTGTGGGCCCCTTGGCCGTGCTCCACGGAGCTGGTGAGGAGGATGGCGCTGCCGTCCTCGTTGATTTTGAGACCGCTGGAGACGTGGGCGTAACCGTTGGTGAATTTCCACATGCAGGCCAGGCCCCGTCCGCGCCGCTTTCCCGGAGCGGCCGGTGCCATGGGCGCTTCGTGCAAAGCATCGTGGGCCTTTTGGATGCATTCCTTGAGACCGCACCCCTTCAGGACCTGCCCCGTCGCCGTGAGGTCTCCCGATACCACGCAGTTCCGGTTCCGGAGCTCGATTGGATCGATCCCGAGCTCGCGCCCGATGACCTCCAACTGACCCTCGTAGGCGAAACACGTTTCGGGCACTCCGAAGCCCCGATAGGCGCCGGCGATGGGCTTGTTGGTGTAAACGCAATACGAGTCGATCCAGATATGGGGGAACTTGTACGGGCCGATCGAGGAGATGCCCGCCGCGCGGGAGACCAGGATCTCATAGTCTCCGTAGGCCCCCGTGTCCCAGACGCTGTGGATCTTTCGGGCGACGAAGTCCCCGTTGCGCATGACCCCGGTCCGGATCACGGACTTCATGGGCTGGCGGACGAACGTCGAGATGAACTCCTCGTCCCGTGTCATCTCCAGGCGGACGGGACGGCAGTCGGTCTTCAGCGCCAGCGAGCCGGCGAGCCCCTCCGTGAGGCCGCTGATCTTGCCCCCGAAGGCGCCCCCGACGTACATGGTGATGATCCGGACGTCGCTTTGGGAAAGGCGCAGGCCTTTGGCCACGTGCTCCCGGGCGAGGTACAGGCCCTGGGTGCTGCTCCAGATGTCGAGCTTCCGCTGGGCGTTGAACTGGGCGACGCAGACGTGGGGCTCCATGCAGACGTGTTGGACCATCGGGATTTCGTACGTGCCCTCGACGACGAGGTCCGATTTTTTCAGGCCCTCGTCGATGTCCCCCTTGCGAACCCGCGTGAGGTTGGCGATGTTCGTTCCGGGTTGCTTGACCAGGACGTGCTCGTTGTAATCGTATTCGCCCAGATCCGGGTGGATGAGGATCGCGTCGGGCTTCAGGGCTTCATCCGGGTCGAACAGCACCGGCAGGTCTTCGTACTCGACCTCGATCAGCTCCACCGCTTCCTGGGCCGTGTCTTCATCCACGGCGGCGACGCCGGCCACCGCCTCGCCCACGTACCGCACCCGGTCCACGCCGTAGATCGTCTGGTCGGCCAGGTGCGCGCCCCACCGGGAGTCGGGATAGTCGAGTCCCGTCACGACGGCGTGCACGCCCTTCAGACGCTTCGCCTTCTCGACGTTGATGTTCCGGATCATGGCGTGGGGAGCGGGACTCCTGAGGATCTTGGCGTGAAGCATTTTGGGCACGGTCACGTCGGTGCCATAGATGGCCAGCCCCCTGGCCTTCTCGTAGCCGTCTCCCCGTTCGTAGGAAGCCCCGATATAGTCGTGACTCGTCATCCGTTTCCCCTCTCAGAAAACATTGTCGACCGGCTCGGGCCGGTCAACGCCGGTTGTTTCCGCGATCCCTCGGAAGGGAGCTTTGTCTTCCCTGGGCTCGTCCGCTCCGGTTCAAGCGGACGGGCGCAAAGTCATCGGTTGAGTCCGCCCGCTCACACCTCGCCGTCGGCGACGGCCTGGACGGCCTCGATGATCTTCGCGTACCCGGTGCAGCGGCAGAGGTTGCCCGCCAGGTGGTGGCGAATCTCAAACTCCGTCGGGTGCGGGTTGTCCTCCAACAGCTTGATCGACGCGATGATCATCCCGGGCGTGCAGTAACCGCACTGGATCGCCCAACGCTTGATGAAGCTCTCCTGCATCGGGTGAAGACCTCCATCCTCACCCTTCACCCCCTCGATCGTCTCGATCTCCTTGCCCTGAACGCGAACCGCAAGCGTCAGACAACCGCTCGCCAGCTCTCCGTCCACCTTCACCGTGCACGTGCCGCACACGCCCATGTCGCAGCCCTTCTTCGCGCCCGTCAGGTAAAGGTCCTCGCGAAGGGTGTCCAATAAACTCTTCTTCGACTCGATGACCGCCTCGCGCTCCTCGCCGTTCACGCTCAGCGTGACCATTTGCTTCGCCATTGCCTCAATCCCTCCCGGACCCGCTCAGTGGGCCCCGTTGCCCGCCAGCGCCGCCTGAACCGTCCGTCTCAAAAATACGCCCACCATCGCCCGCTTGTATTCGGCCGAGCCGCGAATGTCGTCTATCGGATCCACCGCCCCCTTCGCCAGCTCACCCGCCTCGGTGAGAACCGACTCGGTCAGCTCCTTGCCCTGCATATGGGCCTCCGCCTCGCTCATCCGCCGTGGCGTCGGCACCGCGGCCCCTACGCTGATCCGAGCCTGCTTGCACGTCACGCCGTCCGACTCCACCTCCACCGCCGCCCCAACGCTCAGCGCAGGCTTGTCCTCCTTCGAGCGCGTCGTGAACTTCGTGTACGACGTCCGCCAACTGTCCCCAAGACGCTTCACCCGAATCTCGGTCAACAACTCGTCCGGCTCCACGCACGTCTCGTAGTAATCGGTGAAAAAATCACTGATCGACACCGTCCGCTCGCCGCCCTTCTTCCGAAGAACCAGCTCCGCCTCCATCGCCGTCAGCGCCGCGGGAGGGTCCGCCGCGGGCTCGGCGAAGCACAGGTTGCCTCCGATCGTCCCCTGGTTGCGGATCCGAATCGTCCCCACACGGTGAAAGGCCTCCGCCAACAGCGGGTAACCCGAGCGAACCGTCGCGTCCCGCTCGATCGTCCGGTGGGTCGTCAGCGCGCCGATGCACAGCGTGTCGCCCGACTCCTTGACGTAACTCAAATCCGATAGCTCGCCGATGTCAATCAGGTAGTCGGGAGAGTAGATCCGCTGCTTCATCACAATCAGAAGCGCCACACCCCCAGCGAGGACCTTGCCGTCCTCGGCGTGAGCCGATAGCGCGTCCAGCGCATCGTCCACTGTCTTGCACGTCAACAACTCGAAATTCCGCATGCCCGAGCCTCTCGCTTGTCTGGTGTCCCGTTCCTCCCGCGAAGGGCGGGGGGGGAATCCGGAACGATTCAGGTCGACGGTTCACAGACACCCGCCGTCCACAACAGATTTCCATATAATGAATGTCAGAATACCGGGGCGCATCCGTTTCCGCAAGAGCCGTTTCCGGCGCGTGCGGCGGTTTGTGGTTTCCCGCCCCGAGCATCCCGCGGCGCGGCGCTCCTCCCGAAGCCGCATCGAGCCCCATGGCGCCGACCGCCCGTCCTCCGGGCGTCAACCCGCTCAGACGGCCGTTTCCTTCGCTGCCAACCGCTCCGCCAGGGAGCGCGCCCACGCCGCTTTCCCGGGGTCCATCAGCAGCCTTTCCGCGAACGGATCGCCCATGGGTTTCGTGGCGTCGATGCCGAGCTTGGCCGTCAACCCTTGCTCGGTGGCCGAGGGGTCCAGGATTGCGCCCAAGGACCCGGAGACGGTCACCAAGTCCCGGTCCGCCTGAACCCGGGTGGAAATGGCCCAGAGGACGTCGGATTCGTTGAACACATCCACGTCGTCGTCCACGATGACCACGAACTTCAGATAATGATCTACGCCCATGGTGATGGCGATGGCGTGTTTCGCCTCTCCCGGCCGGGTTTGACGCAGGGAGACGAAAGCGGTCAAGGCGCTCCCGCCGGACAAGGGAACATGAACGTCCTTGACGCCGGGGATGGACCGCCGCAGGGCGTTGCGCACTTCCGCCTCCCGGAGGAGGCCGCTCGTGGTCCGGTGGTCCCCGGCCTGTCCGGAGGCGATGCTCTGAAACCAGGGGTTTTCCCGCATGGAAATGGAATGGACCCGGAAAACGTGCTCGGTGCTTCGTGCGGAGAAATACCCCGTGAACTCGCCGAAGGGACCCTCCGGCTCGCGCGCGCCCGCCAGGAATTCCCCTTCGATGACGATCTCGCTCCACGCCGGCACATGCAGGTCGAGTCCGGCGCACCGGGCGATTTCCATCGGCTCGCCGAAAACCCCGCCGCACGCCTGGAACTTGCTGATCTCCGGCGGGGGATAGGAGAGGAAGCCCATCAGGACGAGGGGGTGCAGGCCCAGACAGATCGCCGCGGGCATGTTTTCGCCCCGCTCCTCGTACAGGCGCTGGTAGTGGAACATCCGTCTGCGCGAATGCAGACTGCAACCCATTTTCCGGGGTCCTTTGATTTGCAGCCGGTGGAATCCCCCCGTTTCCACGCCGGTGTCCGGATGCCTGGCCACCATCATCCCGCCCGTGAGGTAGGGCCCGGCATCTCCGGGGAAGTAGGTGGGGATGGGGAGCCGGCCGAGGTCGGCGTCCTCGCCGGTCCAGACCACCTGGCGGAAGGCGGGCGCCTCCACCACGCACGGGTCGATGTAACGCTTGAGACGGCGGGAGTACGCCTCCGCCAGCTCGGCCTCCGGCACGCCCAGGGCCATCGCCTGAGAGCGGCGGCTTGCCAGGATGTTGCAGATCACGGGAATCGCATGGCCCCGGACGTTCTCGAAGAAGAGGATGGGATAGCGCTTCCGCCGCTCGTATTCGAGAACGAGCGCCATGATGTCGTATTCGAGGTCGACCGGCTCGGAGACGCGAATCACCTCTCCCGCGTAGGCCCCCTCAAATGCCCGGAAGAAGCTCCGCAAGTCCTGATTCATGCGCTTGCCTTCCGTTCCGGAAACGTCACGGCTTGATTCCGTCTTAAGCCTCCGGGCGCGCCGTGGGCCTCAGCCGTTTCCGAGGGCTTTGTCGATGACTTTCTTCGCTTCGGCCAGGATGTCTCCCGGCATGAGGACCCGCTCGACGTCCCAGTCCAGCGGGGCGGTGGCGTCTATGCCCATCTTCGCCGTGGTCCCGTCCGCGGCGGTTGGGTCGAGACGGTTCTGGAAGTCATTGGGAATGATGAACACGTCCCGGTCCGCCCGCATCCGGGTCGCCATGGCCCAGAGGACCTCCTCTTCGTTGAAGACGTCCACGTCCTCGTCCACCACGACGGCGAGCTTGATGTAGTGGTCCAGCCCCATCAGAAGCATCAGGGCGTGGCGGGGCATTCCCTCGGCGGTTTTCTTCATCGAGAGGTAGGCGTGAAAGAGGGTTCCGGATTTGGGACAGTTCAGCGCCTTGACCGCCGGCATGATCTCCTTGAGGCGATGGAGGACACGGGCCTCTTTGGCCACCCGGCTCAACAGAAGGTGCTCGGAGGAGTAGCCCGGAATCACATCGAGGTACCAGGCGTCCCGCCGGCGGGTCACGGCCTTGACCTGGAAAACGTTCTCCGTGGATCGCGACGTGGTGTACCCGGTGTATTCGTTGAACGGCCCCTCCGCCTCCCGGACGTCAGGGAGGATCTCCCCCTCCACGACGATTTCCGCATTCGCGGGGACCTGGAGGTCGAGGGTCTTGCAGGGGACCATTTCCACCGGAGACCCCAGGAGCGCGCCCCCCACCGCCAGCTCGTCCACGTCCATACCGAACTCGGCCCCGGCCGCGACGTGAAGGGCCGGGTGGGCGCCGATGACGACGGCGACTTCAAGAGACTTCCCCCGTTCCTCCTGCCGCCGGAAGAAGTCCCAGGGATGGCCGCGCGAGTGAAGGCTCAAGGCGAAACGGTCGGGGCCTTTCATCTCCATGCGGTGATAGGAGAGGTTGCCGATCCCGGTGTCGGGGTCCCGGCACAGGAACATCCCCAGGCACAGGTATCTGCCGGCGTCCTGCGGGAAATGATGGAGGATGGGGAGCTGGGTGACGTCCACCTCCTTCCCCACGTGGATAACCTCCTGGACGGGTCCGGAGGCGACCGGAACCGGCGCGATGGGCGCGGCCTCGGCGTTCAGCCATCTTTCGGCGAAGGTCCCGGCCGTGGCCCCGGCCGCCCGGGCCATACGCTCCCGGGTGCCGAACAGGTTGAAGATGACCGGATGATCGAACCCCTCGACGTTTTCGAAGAACACCGCCGGGGACGCCGGGAGTTCTTCGACCAGGGTGGCGACGGCGGTGGGGAGGAAGTCCGGTCGAACGGGGTCCGACACCCGGAGGACATCTTCGGGCCGTTCCTCCTCCAGGTCCTTCCAATAGGTGCGCAAATCGTTGCCCATAAACGTTCTCCTTCGATCCCGGTTTCCGCTATCCCTTCCAGGAAGCGAAGCGGGACTCGATCCACGAGAAGACGAGAAAGACGCTCACACCGGTTCCGGCGAGGATCAAGATGGCCAGGAACAGGAGCTCGGTTTCCAGCTGCGTCGCCGAATAGATAATCAGGTACCCGAGGCCATGGTCCGCCCCGTAAAACTCCGCGACCACCGCCCCGATGAGGCTCAGGGAAAGACTGATCTTGAAGGCGGAAAAGATATAGGGGAGCGCCGTGGGAAGCTCGATTTTCCGGATGATTTGCCACGGGGTTGCGTTGATGGATTGCATCATCTCGATGATCCGATAGTCGGCGGCCTTAAGGCCCCGGGTGGTGTTCGTTACGATGGGGAAGAACGTGATGATCATGGCGATCATGATTTTCGGCGCAAGCCCGAATCCGAACCAGATGGTCAACAGGGGCGCGATGGCCACGATGGGTATCGAGTTGGCGACGACCAGAAAAGGGAAAATGCCTTTTTCCAAAAACCGGGAGTGGGCGATCAGAATGGCGATCAGGATTCCCGAGACGGCGGAGCCCGCGAATCCCAGGAAGGCCTCGGTCAGCGTCAACCGGGTGTGGAGCCAGAGGTCGGGTGATTTGAAGAACTGGCGGAATATGCCCGAAGGGCTGGGCAAGAGCCACCGGGGGACCTGAAACACGCTCACGGCGAGCTCCCAACCCCCCAGGATGACAACCAGGAAGATGAACGGAGGCGCGTAGACCTCGCGAATCCGCTGAGACAGCGGGGGTTTGAAAGTTTCGCGCTCCTCCATCATGTCAACTCGCCCACCAAGTGGCCGCGGACTTCCGCCAACAGGTCGAAATAAGGACGGCTTTCGGTCATCTCCGGCGTGCGTGGGCGGGGAAGATGAACGTCGACCTCTTTCCGGATGCGGCCCGGCCGGGGGGACATCACCATCACCCGGTCGGACAGAAACACGGCCTCCGCCACACTGTGGGTGACGAAAACAACGGTTTTCCGCCCTTTTTCCCAGAGCCGGAGGAAGTCCCCGTGAAGGTTCTGGCGGGTAATTTCGTCCAGGGCGCTGAAGGGCTCGTCCATCAGAAGGGTGGATGGGTCAAAGCCCAGCGCCCGGACGATGGCCACGCGCTGCCGCATTCCACCCGAAAGCTCCCAGGGCTTCGCGGCGGCGAAGTCCCGAAGCCCGACGAAATCGAGCATCTCCAGGCAGTGACGCTCCAAATCTTTTTGGGGATAGCCGATCACCTCGAGAGGCAGGCGGATGTTCTTGAGCACGTCCCGCCAGGGCAGGAGGACCGGGTCCTGAAAGATGAAGCCGAACTCGTGTTCGACCTGCGCCTCCCGGACGGATTTTCCCCGAATCGAGATTTCTCCTTTCGAGGGCTTGAGGATCCCGCTGATGATTTTCAGGAGGGTGGATTTTCCGCACCCGGTCTGCCCCACGATGGAGACGAACTCTCCCTCCGCCACGCTCAGCGTGATGTCCTGAAGGGCGTGAACCGGGCCCTTGGCCGTCAGGTAGGTCTTATGGATCTCATGAAGTTCGATGCAAGGTGTCGTCATCAAGCGCCGGTTCATCCCCTCCGGTTCATTTCCCCGGTGAATCTCCAGAGGTCCTGTTTTAGAAATCCGTTGATCGAATTCGGGCGGGGTTATTCACGCATTTCGGCCAGGCTGGAGAGTCCACCGATCCAAGGGGTCCACCGACCCCAAGGGGTCCACCGACCCCGAGGGTCCACCGACCCGCGCCCGGTCTGCCTGTCAGTGGGATCCACCGTCCATCGGTAGGGCGGGCATCTTGCCCGCCCCACCCACCCCCCCTGACCTCCCACGCGGGGCTTCGCACCCCCCCCGATCAAGGTCCAGGGAAACATCCGCCTTGATCATCGCCGGTGTTCTTACACGAATGGATCAAACACCACACTCAGGGTAGAAACGCGTTGGTGTAGATGGATCCGACCGGAACCTTTTTCTCGATCAGCTTCAGGTCGAATAGGATGTTTTGCGTCTTCCCCCAGCCGTTGCTGTTCTGAACGCCCACGCGCTTGCCGGGTCCGTCGGCGAAGAGGACGGCTTTCACCACCTTTTGCCATATGCGGCTTTGCTGGCCGAGTTTGGCCTGGGTGACTATTTTCTTCACCGCCGGCGCCACCTCATCCGGATGGTCCGCGGCGTATTTGATTCCACGCAGAGAGGCCTTCAGGAAGCTCCTGACCGTCGCGCCGTCCGATTTTATCAGGTCTTCGCGCGTGGCGATCGTCAAGCCGTACATCTTGACTCCATAGTTCGCGAAGAGAAATTCCTTCACCTTGAGCCCTTTGTCCGCGGCCCTCAGCGGCTCGCTCGTTGTGAAGCCCACCAGGGCGTCCACCTGCCCGGCCAGCAGCGGGGCCACGCCGAACCCGATGGGTATCAGCTTCATATCCTTTTTCATGTCGATGCCCTGGGCCCGGGTGAACGCGCGAAAACCCTGGAAGGTGGAGGACTTGTGCTTGACGCCCACCTTGAGCCCTTTCAGGTCATTGGGGGTCTTGACGTTGAATTTTCCTGCGTTCCACACGATCATCTGCGGAGTCCGCTGCCAGTAGACGGCGATGGATTTGACCGGAACCCCTTTGACCCGTCCCTGAACGATAACCGGCGCGTCCACCAGACCGAACTCGATGGACCCTCCGCCCAGCAGTTTCAGCGAGTCCGTAGAGCCCGAGCCTCCCATCACCTGAACGGACAGGCCCTCGGCTTTGTAAAGCCCTTTCTCGGCGGCGATCAGGAAGGGGCCGTGCGCCGCGCTCATCTTCCAGTCCATCCGGAACTTCACGGATTTCTCCGCGGCGCTCAAACCGGAAAACCCGACTCCGCTCAAAAAGAAGGCAAGCGCGACGGTGAATCTCATGAACCAGGAGCTATTCCGAGACATCTTTCTGCCCTCCCTTGCCCACCCGGATCATCCGGATGGGCCTCCAGGGGATCAATGGCAGGCCGCCCTCGCGGACTGCCGGATCAAAATCGTCACGGTTTCGGTGCGGACACGATGTTTCCGGGAGCCACATCATCGACGGATGAGTCTGAATTCGCGGATCATCAGACCGCACGCCCCGGTTCGGCCGGGACCGCCCATCGATTCACTCGGGCCGCCGCGCCCGGGGGCGCAAAGAGCACGCAGCCGGGTTCGCAAGTCCGTTCCCTTCCGGACCCCCCTCCGGCGCCGCGATTGAATAGGTTGAATTTTTTCCTGTTTGCAGACGACGGCCTATCGTCTGACATCAATGGGAAGGGTGTCAAGCCCTATCCGCCGTCTCGCGACAGTGTGTCGTCAACAAAGATTGACGCCCCTTTCCGGACCGGGCGCCGCGTTGGAACATCCTCATCATCGGAAATGGATCACCCGCCTCGCTGCCGCATCATCTCGAGAAGATCGGGGACGCGGTCGAGGCCCGGGTGGAAGGGGACCTCCGGGAACGGTTCCCCGAAGGGCCGGGTGGCGTCGATCCCCATCGCCGATCCCAACTGCCCATCGGGTTTCGAGGGGTCCAGGTTGGCCGTGGGGTAGTTGGGGATGATGATCACGTCCTCCGCCGGCCGGGCCCGGGTGGCGATGGCCCACAGGACCTGGGAATGGTCGAAGACGTCGATGTCCTCGTCGCACACGACAACGTATTTGAGGGGCTTCTCGCTCCCGATGGCGGCCATCAGAACCTTTCGGCCTTCGCCCAGAAAGGTCTGCTGAACGCTGATGAAGATGATGAACGCGCAACAGCCCGCCCCGGTGGCGTGGACGCTTTTCAGGCCCGGGAAGCTCGGTTTCAGATACCGGTGCAGGGCGGCCTCGCTCGGGATCTCCTTCAAGAAGTGGTTTTCGGTCATGGGGCGTCCGGTCAAGCCGGCGTGGAAGATCGGGTTCCGCCGGTGGGTGACGGCCGTCACCTCGACCACGGGCTGCATCGACGCCGGGCCGTAATACCCCGAGTATTCGCCGAAGGGGCCCTCGTGCTCCCGGCGGTGGGGGAGGATCCGGCCCTCGATGACGATTTCCGAGGTCGCGGGCGCTTCCAGGTCCACGGTCTCGCACTTCACCACGTCCACGGGCCTGCCTCGCAGCCCGCCGGCGATCCCCAGCTCATCTTCCCCGTAGGCGGCCGTCACCTGCGTGGCGAGCATCACCACCGGGTCGCACCCCATGGCCACGGCGATCTCCAGAGGCTCGTCCTTGGCCTCCGCCTTGGCGAATTGGCGGAAAAGGTCCTGGTAACCGGAAGGATAGACGCTCAGCTCACGCTTCCCGCGGAGCTGCATCCGGTAGATCGAGGCGTTCTTGGATCCGTCCTCGGGGTCTTTGCTGATCTGGATGCCGTGTGTGATGAAGGGGCCGCCGTCGCCCTCGGCGTAGGTGGGGATGGGCAGGCGGGTGAGGTCCACCTCGTCCCCTTTCAGGATCACGTCTTTGCAGGGACCCGTCTCGACCAGCCGGGGGGGGATGGGGTGGCCCACTCCGTGGTCGAACTGTTCGTAAACGTTTTCCGAATCGACCTCCAGGGCCATCAGGAGCCGCCGGCGGCAGGCGAAGATTCCCCCGACGACCGACGTGTCGTGCCCTTTCACGTTCTCGAACAGGAGAGCCGGTCCTTCTTGATCGGAGGTCTTCCGGATGTAGGCGCCGATTTCATATTTGGGGTCCACCTCCTCGGAGATGCGGAGGAGGTCGTTTCGTTCTTCGAGGCATTCCAGAAAATCCCGCGGATCGTCGAACGGCATTTCGGAATCTCCTTTGATTCTGCGGTCCTGGAAATCAGCCGGGAAACGCAGTGAATTTCAGGACGCACGAATGGCTCGGATGCGCCATCCTATCCTGAATTTCTCTTTCAGGGAATCCCGATGGGGGGGCGTGGGCGGTTTCGGAGACCGTCCGCGGTCTGACGGGGTCAACAGTTCAATCGATGGAATTCGGGGAAAGGAGGGGGGCTGCCTCGGCCGGACGTTCGCATGGGCGAGAAATCCGCGCTCGCCGGAATCGGGTCACGCGGGTTTGAGGCTGCCGAGGATTTGCTGGACGACGAGAAGGTGTTTTTCGAACTGGCCCTTTTCGCCGATGCCGAGGACCAAAAGGATGTTCGCCGACTTCGTTTCCAGGAGAAGCGTGGCGATGTCGACTTTCTTCCCTTCGGTCTCCCCCGAAGCGGCCACGGAGAGGCCGCGCATTCCGTTGATCTCGGTTTGCTCCGGCTCCCCCTCGATCTTTGCGGAACGGACGAACTTCGAGAGGTCTTTGTCCAGATTCTTCAAGGCTTCATCCAGGTCTCGGTCCGCGACCACCCAGAACACGAGCAGCAAGGTCCCGTCCCGGGGCGAGGCCATGAGGCCCAGATATCCCATATGGATCATAACTTTTGTCGGACCGGAGGACATTTTCTGGAGTAAAATCAATGCATGAGCCTCCCCGAGCCATCCTCTCGCGGGGTAATCCAATGGGTGAAGCGAAAAAGTGGGCGTTGAAGGTCCGTTTTGAGCGTCGGCTGAGGCTTGAGTTTCACGGAACCAGAATGACTTCGGATGCGGGATTGCTGGCCTGCCGAGAGGGATCAAGCACTGGTCGTTACGCGGCCTTCAGCTTAAGCTCCTCAAAATGGGCGGCCGGCTCGTGCGGTACGCCCGCCACATCACCTTCCAGTTGGCCGAGGTCGGTGTATCCAGGAAGACATTTGCCCTTATCTTGGAGAGAATCAAGCGATGATGCCCGGTGCCTGTCTAGCGACCCTAAGCGGAGTCCACACAAGGGCAAAATGACGAAGACTCCAAACCTGGTGGTCAAGCCCGTTTACACGCCGGCGCTGACATGGTTTTCCAATGGCGGATACCGCTCCGATCAGGGTTTCAGGCGCCCGAAATGGTGTTGACAGCCCCGGTAAAGAGGGCTCTAATTGAGTTAAAGAGCAACGGGTGGTCAATACAAGAGTTGTCTTGATTTAAACCGGGATTTCCCAGATGACCACTCTTAGCCATCCTGTGGTCCTCCTGTGTCATCAAAGTACCCCATTTTACTACAGATTCAGGGTCTCTTTGCAGAACCCTCTGCTCAATCGAGGGGCAACGGCCGTCCTAAAGCCGCAATCCCTTGAAAACCCAGCTCTACCGGCACACTCAGGGGAGTTCGGCACAGACTGATCCCCCGTCTCCACCACGTCACTAAGCTTCCGGGCCATCTGCTCCGTCATCCGGTATCTGGTACGGGAGGCGGTAACCACAACCGTCGAATTCGTTCAAGGATTGCCCTGAACAGTTGACGCGGCACGGCCACCTCGGCCATCTGGAAGGTGGTGTACCGGGCGTGGGTGACCACCTTGGCCCCAATCTTAATCAGCTTCTCGCGTAACGTCGTCAGCGACCAGTGCTTCACCGCTCTGGGCAACGCCAGCCGCCGCAGGAAGTTTGCCAGGTTGTACGCCAAGGCAAATAGTTGCAAGCGAACCTGGTTCTCTTCAAAGCCGTGGCAGGACAGGCGCGTCCAGTTCAGGGCGTACTTGCCCTCCTTGATCCACTGCTCCGCCGTCCCACGCTGGTTGTAGAACCTCACGACGTTCTCTTCCCGCCAGTGCAGGTTGGTCACGATGAAGCTGACTCTTGGAAACAACTCGCCCTGGTGCCACTCGACCGCCACCACCACCCGGCGAGGCTTCTCCCAACTAGCCGCCTGATAGGGGAGACGCTGTGGTAGAAGATAATGGGCCTTTTGGGCGGTCGGCCAACCGGCCGGGTCAGAAGGTATTCGATGTCCCTGTACAAGATGGCGTTGGCCGGAAGCCGAATCGCATAGGAGTAGCCCTCCGCCTCAAGGTATCGGTACACCTCCGGCTTGGCAAATGCCGCGTCGCCTCGAAAAAACCGACAGACCTTCGCATCCCGGTAGCGAGCTACCACCGGCTCCAATACAGACCGCCAGTCATCAGCGCTGTGGACCTTGCCGTTGCGCAACAGCGCCCGCTCCAGATCGCCAAACTGGTTGAAGCAAAACAGTGGGTGATAGCAGGTGCAGCCGAAGTGGCCGTTGTAGGAAGAGCCTTCCTGCTCACCGTGGGTCGGGCTGACCGAACTGTCCATGTCCAGGATCAGCTTGCGAATCGGCTTGCGTTTGCGGACACGATCCACCAACACACCGGGCAGACCGCTCAGCGCCTTGAGGGGTTAAGGGGCCGGGTGAGGGTCTGCGTCTCGAATCGGCTCATCTGGCTGGTGGAGGCAGCGGTGTGATACTTCGCTCGCCCCCCAACCACCTGACGCATGGCGGGATCGACACAGAGCCGCTCGGCATCATTGGTGTCTTTATATCCTGCCAGGCGGCTGTAGACCGACTGGCGCACCAAAGCGGTGAGGCTGTGCCGGGTGTTCCCGCCCGTCCGTGAATCGGACAGAAACCCCTCGGCCGCCTTCGTCAGCCCCAACACCTCATCCAGTTCACGATAGGCAAGCAAACCGGCGTCACTCGTAACCTTTGCTCCGTGAAACTCCAGCCTGAGCCGACCGTCGAATTGGAGCCTCAACGGCCTCTTTTTCGCTTCACCCATTGGGTCCCCTCGCAAGATGATGGCAGGGAGAGGCCAACACCTTGATTTTACACGAGAAAACGGCCTTCGGGGCGTTAAAAATTAGGCGATTGTAAAAGATATGACACCGGATTAGGCTGGTGTCGTGGACTTGAAGAGCTTTGAAGTCCTTGTAAAATCGGAAGCTACAGCGAGACGCCATCTGCTCATGGCGTGTCAGAAAAACGGGCGTAAAATCTGCCCTCGTTGTGAGGGTCGAAAACGCTACGTTTTGGGCACGCGGGGGCGCTTTCGCTGCGCTGGGTGTCGGTACACCTTCGGGCCGTTCACGGGCCGCTGGCTGGGCCAACTTCGCCTCTCGGCCCGGCAGTGGCTTTGGGTGGTGAAGCTCTTTGAGCTGGAGGTCTCGGCCCGCAAGATGGCCCAGCAACTCGCCGTGAGCTATCCGACAGCGCTGCGGGCCGTGACGACGCTCAGGCGCAGTCTTGTGGCCGGCACGCCGGGGGGACAGGAGCTTCTTCGAGGGGAGGTGGAGGCGGACGAGGCCTACTTCGGGGGCAAGCGCAAGGGCAAGAGAGGCCGAGGCGCAGCGGGTAAAGTCCCTGTTTTCGGCATATTGGAGCGGGGCGGCCGGGTGAAGGTGGAGGCGGTCGGCAACGTCAAGGCCCAGACCCTTTTGGCCTCCACCGTGAAGTTGGTCCGTCGGGGCAGCGTGGTCTACACCGACCGCTACCGGGTCTATGACGCCCTGATGTTCTGCGGCTATCGCCACTTGCGGGTGGATCATGATCGGCGCTTCAGTCGGGGCAAAGTGCACATCAACGGCCTGGAAGGCTTTTGGGCCTACGCCAAGGAGAGGCTCATCAAACATCATGGGGTGTCCAAAGAGCGGTTCCCCCTCTACCTGAAGGAGATGGAATTCCGTTACAATCACCGACACCAGGATCTCTTTCCCCTGGTGGTCCAACATCTCACTCAATTGGTGTCAAAACCTTTATAATCCCCAAAAATTATCATCCATATGGGAAATGCGGGTGAGGATGCCTTCCCGCTCCCTGACCCCCCAGTACTCGGGCAATTCGAGCTGGACCCCGGCGGCCCGGATGAGAAACGGTTTCGCGAAAACGCTGACCGGGGAAAGGGCCAAACAGACCAGGATCGCAGCCGCAAGGCGCTTCATTTTGAATCTCCAAAATCGCGGAATCGGAATCGGGATGTCCCAATCGCCGATCACCGCCTTTTCACGCGGGACGCCAAATACCTCAACCCCCACTACAATATAGGCTACCACAAGGACGGGGGATCAAGACAGCCTCGATAGCGGTGAAAGAATCCGCCCCTCACCCCACCCCCTTATGTCTTATATTCCAATTTATTTCCAATCAGACGCCGGACAATAAGATTCTTCCGGCAATACAAAACTGGATAACATCTGTGCGAGGAATTCCAGATCCGGGGAAAGCATGTCTCACATGAGACGGATGTGAGACAATCTTGAGACAATCATGTTGTCTCAAACGGGTCTCGCCCGATGCAGTCGGTTGGGATGAAATATCACATAAAAAATTGATAATACAGTGAGAATACGATTTCTGGCGTCTTGGCACGGTCTTTGTTAATACAAGAAAAGCAAGAATTCAAACTGATATTTTGAGGTATGGCCAATGAAAGTCGCGAAAATCACAAAGACGATCGCTCTTTCCGGTTTTGTTCTGGCGGCGGTAGTTGGCGGCGCCCTCGCGCAGGAGCGGGTTCTCTCCAGGTTATACGGCGCCGAAAGCCGGACGATTCGGAGAATCGATGCCCGGCTCTCGACGGACGCGCGGCGTCAAGCGAAGTCTGAGCGTCGCGCGGGCGACCTGAACGCCTCTCAGTGGATTGAGGTGGCGCATGCCGCCGAGGGCCTCCTGGGGCTGCGCGCGCGCAAGGCCGCCGCGAAAACACTGGCGTTGGCCGTATCGAATTGATTCGGACCTGAATCTTGGGCCTTCGGGTTTTGGAGCGGGATGGTATTCATAACCCTCATCCCCCTTACCACCATCCCTGCTCCATGCCCGTTGGCTATCCCCTCGGAGCCGCCGGCGTTTTTTACCGGTGGAAATCCGACCTCCTGAATCAGCGGCCCCCCGAGGGTTGAAGATGAGGTTCTCACCAAATGACCATGACTTCTTTTCTCGAAGCGCGGGCTGATATGGCAAAAATCCTGATTGTTGACGACGAGCCAATGGCCTGCGAGTTCCTGGAAACTTTTCTGGGGAAGCAGGGGTATGAAGTTTCGAAGGCCACTACAGGAAATCAGGCGTTGGAGTTGATTCAGGCGGAGCGGCCGCACCTGGTGCTTCTCGACATCCGGATGCCGGGAATGAACGGAATGGAAGTGATGAGAAGGGCCAAGGCCATTGATCCCGCCTTGGGATTCATCATGGTCACCGCGCTCCATGCCGAGAATATCGGAAGGAATGCCCTTTCCGAAGGCGCTTACGATTACATCACCAAGCCCGTTGACATTGAATACCTGAAAACCAGCATCAGCATGAGCTTGGCGAGCTTGGCGAGCTTGGCGAGCTTGGCGAGCTTGGTGCAGTGAACCGCGGGCGCGGGCCGGGGCGACCCTTTCAAGGTGGATCCGCGAATCCGCGAATCCAAGTGTCCGGTCAGCCCTCCTCTCAAGGGGGGGGAGCCTCCCGCCGAGCGCCGGACATACCGCCAACCGGTGCATCCCATTTTCGGCCCCGCCGTCTCCCCCGAAGGGTTCTCATCGGTCCCCTTTAGAAAAGCGCGGATCGGAGCACCGAACCCAAATTCCTCACAACCCAATCGATTGAGCGCCGGCCCTCCATCAGTGGGTCAGGCGGCGCTTTGGGACGGTTTCAGGAATCGCGGCCCCTTCTCCCATCAACGGCGGATCCGCGTCCCGAGCCCGTAATGGCCCGGTGGCGTCACCGCCGGTTTTATCGTCCAAAACATTCCTCACGGTGTGCGTCGGCCTTCAATTCAGCAAGAATCGGGTGGCGCTCGAACGGGCTTTGCCATTATCTTCAGCTTGGTTCAGACGGCTGCCCGGATGCCGTTGGACCCTTGCGGGAAGCCGTTACAGACCGAAGGGCGCAAGGCCATGCTTGGTTGGCTCTCGCCCGGCGACCCCGGGAAGCGGGGTGGAGATCGGGGACAACGGAACGCCCATCCCGGATTGAACCGAAAACCGGCGGGGTCAACCGGCCCGCGCTGCACCGCGATTGAATGTGGCGCTTCCGTGAATCACAAAATCTCCGGAATCCGTCGCTTTGTTCTCTTCGACCCATGGGTTGATCCACAACCGATGGATGGGATGAAAGATGGCTTGCGGTCTTCGCCGCACGGGGGGAGGATCCGGTTTTGCGGGAAAATCAACAGGTTTGAAGTTTGCCGCTCATGCGGCGGGACGCCAACAAAGAGCTCAGCCATTGCGGGCTCGCGGGGAGGTTTCAAGAAATGCCACGGGAATACCACAAGGGAGAGCGGGAGGAAGCGCGCGGGTACTCACGAACCGTTGTCACACGGGGCGGGAAGACCCTCTGGCTGGCCGGTGTGACGGCGCGGGAAGACGAGGATGGGAACTCCCTGGCGGGGGACTTCGAGGCCCAGGCCCGCGCCGTGTTCGGGAAAATGGAAAAGAGGCTGGAAGAGGCGGGCGGGACCCTGCGGGATCTGGTGACGATGACGGTGTTCATCCTCGACGTCCGCCACGGACCGAAGTTCGGGGAGATTCGAAGCGGGTATTTCTCCGGGGGTTACCCCGCCAGCGCCCAGATCACGGTAGCAGGATTCGCGCACCCGGACATGATGATCGAGATCCAGGCCGTGGCCGTCACCGGGGATGAGTAAAGAGATCCACGGATGCCACAGGGGTTGCCGAATGACCGGAGGGCTCACGCGGGGCCGAAGCGGACGGCGCATTGATCCACGATGCGTTGCGCCCCCTTCCGCAAATCCAGCGCAAAGGCGTCTTCATCACGCAGGGCGTCTTCGACTGCGGAGAGGACGTCGTAATACACGTCCCACCCACGGCGCTCCCTTTCGTAGGACTGCCTGAGCCCGCCTTTTTCACCCCGGACAAAATCAAGCGCCTTTGCGATGTTCCGTGAGCCCAGGGTGACGAACTCAAGCCCTTGTTCGTCTTCACGCTCCGTGAAGAGCGACGCGGCCTTGAGGCCGAAGCGAAGGAACACGACGGTTTTCGGAATCCTGGAGATGAAACAGCCCGTGAACGGATCCACCGCATCTTTCAGGGGCGTCGAGTTGCCTTCTCCCAGCGTCTCGGCGTACGCGGAAAAGTAGAGAATGCGGACGTAATCACCGATCAGCTTGCCTACGGAAGCGGCCTGGATGGCCTCCTGCGCAAATGCTTCTTTCTCGTGGCGCATGATGAGGCCGTCCTTGTGGAGATAAGCGAGTCTCGGTTCCCGGTGAGAGAGCACGGAGAGGAGATACGCCTGGTCCTCTCCCCGGCCGATGAAGGATGGTGTAAAGGGACGATACCGGCGCAGGGGGTCCACGAGGATGCCGTTCGTTCCGCCCGTAACGTGGATGCGCTGAATGCACGTTCTCCGGCCGTCCGGTTTCTCCGTGTTGTAGCGCGTCATCATTTCCGCTTCCGTCGAAACTGCCTGCGGCAATGGGCTAAAGAAAATGCACTCATCCGGAGAAAGGGAAGGGTCCGGGAAAAGGACATCGGGGGTGAACAGGGATTTGTCGATGTCACTCTCGTTGACGAGCGCCCCGGCGATCATGCCGAGCTCGACGGGTTTCCCGCCGGCATCGATTCCTCGGGCTCCCCAGAGCGGAGTTGCCAGGTGGGCGAATGCGGACCGGCCGGTTTGTTCGACGAGTTCGTTTTGCGGAAAAACCTGGTCGAGGTCGATCTTGAACGTGGCCCTGATTTCCGGCTGGATGAAGACGTTCCAGAATGCGGCGACGGCCTTCAGAAAGCTGTAGTGCCTGCCGTATTCGCCGTCCACGCCGAAGATGCCGAGGAGCTCTTTGGCGTCGTTGCGCTGCAGGTAACGCCGGGCCGCGGGATCGAGAACCTCGTCGATCATCCGGCGGGTGTCCTCTTCGGTGAACACGGTGACCTCCAGGTTGTTCAGCCCGCCAAAGCGGGCGAATTCCTCCCCGAGGTACGGTTCTGACCATATCTTTGAGGCCTTGATGGGTCACCGAGACCGACAACACGCAGGTCAGTTTTTCATCGCGTGAGGCCCCGCCCCGGACCCGTTCGAACGCAACCGCCGCGTCCAAGCCGCGGAGGCCGTATAGGACCTCGTTTTTCTCCTGTTCCACGCCGATTTGGATGGGGTGATCGTACCAGTGGAGCTGAGGTTCGCGGGCGATTCGAGAAAGCCTTTCCTTCAGCCCCTCGCTCAGGGAGAGCTCATCGAGAGACCTGGAGGCAGGGGGCGCCGCGAGAATGATGTTCGAGGTGAAGAGAATCTGCCGGGCAACATGGGTGATCGGTTTGTCGTTCAGCTTCGTCAGGGTGATGGTGCGCTTCGCCCGTAGGTCTTCTACGGCTTTTTCTGTCCTTGTCCGGATGTGGAGGGCTTCCGGAAAAAAGACCGACCAGATTTTCTCGATGGTCTCTTCCCGCTTCTTCAGATTCTGCTGATCCGACAGCCATTCCGAGAGGCCCTCAAGACGTTCCGCGAAACCGGCGTCGTTCTTGCAAACCGTTTCGATCTCTTCATGAATCAGCTCTCTCCCTTTCAGGAAGAATCCGGCGACTTCCGCCCACTCGGAGGAATCGGTCATACGGGAGAGGTAGCGGTGCGCCCGCTCGAATGCCGGACGCCCCGCGTCTCCCCCGCCCGCGAGCAAGATCAGGAATGCGGCGTTCAGCGACCGGGCGATGCCGGCGGGGTCGGTGCGATCCTCGTCCAGTTGAACGGCGGGATCGAAGATCGAGAAATTGTCATCCCCGTCATTGGGCTGAAACAATGCGGAGATGATGGACTCAAGCCGCTCAATCATTTCCTGGTTCGTTCTTCCATAACGGGATGGACCATGGGACGGGCCGCCGGGAGAAAGGGCATGGATGATGACATTCCATTTTCTGGACCCCCCGCCCAAGAAATGCAACACACCCGGTCATTCCCCTCGATTCCTTCTCCCAAAAACGGGTCCCTTCTCTTGATGAGCGGGATGTCAAAAAAGCCGACCGTCTCAGGGGATCATACCGCGTTCCGGAAAATGGAAAAGCGGCTGGAGGAGGTGGGCGGGAGCCTGCAAGACCTGGTGACGATGACGGTGTTCATCCTCGACGTCCGCCACGGACTGAAGTTCGGGGGGGGGGGGGAGATTCGAAGCGGGTGTTTCTCCGGGGGTTGCCCCGCCGGCGCCCGGATCACCGTAGCGGGATTCGCGCACCCGGATAGGATGCCCGAGGCTCAGGCCGTGGCTGTCACCGGGGATGAGTGAAGGGACCCGCGGGAAGGGGAACGATTCAACAGGTCGAACTCCCTTGGGCTGTTCGTCGGCGATTCGACTTGCGGCCGGTTGTTGGGGGCGGGTGCAGGAGTCAACCGACTCGCGCCCCGCCCCTACACGGAAAACTCCCGAAGGGCGCCCAGATGTAGGGGCGGGGCTCCGTACCCGCCCCTGCTTCTCTGCTCCCCGGCAGACCACCGTTGCATCCATGGCGCACTAGCGCCCCAGCCAAACTTCTTGAGAAATCCGGCCTAATCCTCGACGGTGCGGCCGCCGGAGTGGTCCGCGGGGTAGAGGGCGTCTTCCTTTCCAAGCACCTCCCGGTCTTCCATCCAGGCGCGCATCTTGCCCGGGTTGAGGAGGCCGTAGGGATCGGCGAGCTTCTTGAAATCGAGCTGCGCCCGGTTGACCATCTTCATCCCTCCGTCTTCCAGGATCGGGGTGTGCGGATTGAACACCGGCACGCCGTAGTCTTCCAGGTATTCGATCACCTCGTTCAGGCGCGATTCCCCCCGGTAGCGCAAGAGCACCACGCCCATGCAGCCCACCTGGCCGTGAAGGCGGATGAATTCCAGGTGAATCGGCATTTCATCCCCAAAATGATCGGCCACGTGCTCGATCCGCTCCAGGTTGCGCCCGGGCTTGAACAGGGCCTGGAGATAAGTGATCGAGGGGTCCGCCTTGATAGCGTAGAGCGTGGTGTGGTTCCAGGTGTATTCGAAGAGCGGCGTGCCCGAGGCCACCTCTTCGGCGATCTTCCGGTAGCAAATCTCGCCGCCAAAATCTGCCACGAGGGTCTCGAAGGGTTCCAGCGACTGCTCGGCGACCATGCAGATGGCGATTGTCTTCCCCTCGGGGATGAACCCCCGTAGCGGCTTGAGGTACTTGGGGATCGGCCAGGCGCAGACGCTGCACTCGTTCTTGACGATGCCGTCGGCGTCCCCCAGGGCCTGGCCGAATCGCGCGGCGGTCATCAGGCCGTCGAAGGCGACGATCAGGTCCGCCCAAGGATAGGCCGGCGCCAGGGGAACTTCCAGCTCGGTGATGATCCCGTTGGTGCCGTAGGCGTGGTTGGCCTGTTGGATCTCTTTGCCCCGCGGCTCGATGACCCGGGGTTCGTCCTCCATCGTGACGACCTGGAGGCCGTTGATGTTGCCCGTGTCGCGCAGGAGGCCGTGGAGGATGGACCCCACGCCCGCGCTGCCGCCGGCGATGGTCCCGCCCAGGGTGGCGGTGCGCTTGGTCGAGGGCGTGATCCGCAGCTCCCAGCCGGTCTTTCGCGACTCGGCGTCAACGGCACCCAGCAGGATCCCCGCTTCGCATCGGATCAGCCCGGGCTTGAGCCACCGGACGGCGGTCATCTTCGAGACGTCGAGAATGACGCCGCCTTCGAGCGGGATGGCCTGTCCGTAGTTGCCCGTCCCGGCGCCCCGCACGGTCAGCGGCGCCCGCCACTCGACGCACGTGCGGGCGACCTTCAGCACGTCCTCCAGGCCGCGCGGCGTGACCAGGATATCGCCGAACTTGTCGCTCAGCGTTTCCTTGAGAATCGGGCTGAACCAGTAATAATCGTGGGACTTCTTCTTGACCCGGCCGGGGTCGAGCGTCGCCGGCACGCCGTCCAGCGCCCGGGCGAAGTCCTGCCAGTCGATCCGCCGCCTTCCGGTGTCCGGTTCGCGCGTCACGGCGCCCCCCCTCCCTTTCCTCCCGTACTCCCCGCGACTCAGGGCCGATCCTTCAGAATGTCGATGGGCAGGCGGTCGACCTCTTTCAGGACCTCAACGAGATTGCCCGCCATTTCCTCCACCATCTTTCCGCCACGCCCGGCGTCGGCGTCGGTCGCGTCGCCGCAAACCCCCGCGGGATTCAGGTCCTGAACCTGCCAGCCGAACCCCACCCTGCCCTCGGGTGAGAGGAACTTGTAGTGCGCCTCCATTTCCTCCGAGAGGGTCTCGAACCGCCGGATCTTCTCGCGGCGGACCGAATCAGGTCGGAGGTGGAGCATCAACGACGTCTCTTTGGCCCCGGCGTGAATGCCGTGCTTCATCTCGGAATCGGAAAACAGGCCGTCCGATACGAGCAGCCGGCCGGCGTTCACGGCGGCGACCAGCATTCCGAAGCTCACCCGGAGGTCGCGCGCCACGATGTCGAGGATCTGCGGCTGGCCGCCGTGGCTGTTGAACAAAACCAGCTTGCGCACGCCGGAGCGGTTCACGCTCTCGCCGATCTCCATCAACACCCGGATCAGCGTCTCGGTGGTCAGGGTCAGCGTTCCGGGGAAGGCCGTGTGCTCGCTGCTCTTCCCGATCGAGATCATCGGCAGCGCCGTCACTTGCAAATCGGCGGGGAGCAGATCCAGCGCCCGCGAAAGGACGCCCTCATTGATGCAACAGTCGGTGTGGACCGGCAGGTGCGGGCCGTGTTGTTCGGTGGCCCCCACGGGCAGGACGGCGATCACCCTCCGGAGGTCCAGGGCCGAGAAGTCCTCGGTCGTCATCTCATTCCAGTAGCGGTGCGGCGGTTTCGTCACGGGTCATCCCTTGAGGCGGGTAGAATTTCTTGAATCCTAGATTGGATTCGGCCGGGGATCAATTGAGAAAACCCCGGATTCTGATTTCAGGAAGCCTCGCGGCAGGTGTAGTAGGCGGTGAGGGCGTAGACCCGCGCCGCCCTTTCGAGGTCTTCGACGCTCAGGTATTTCATCCCGCCCCCCGTCGGGGCGCCCGGACCATACGTCAGCGACGGAATCCCGGCCCGATTGAAGACGTTGAGGTCCCTCCACATGCTCGTCTCGGGCGGGGCCACGCCTTCGAGCTTCTTTCCGAGGATGCGTCCGTGGGCCGATTCGAGGGCGTCCCGGAGGGGCTCGATGTTCGTGGCCACGGAGCCGGGTTCGTGCAGGAAGACGTGCGCCTCGGCGGGCGTCCCGCGCTTGCGGCTGACCGTCTCCAGCTCTTCCACGACCTGTGCGGGGTCGCCGTCGGGCGTCAATCGGATGTCCACGTAAAGATGGCAGGCCGGAGGGCTGCACGAGGGATCGTACGGACGCCCCGCCCGGACGGCCCCGATGTTGACCTTCGGAACCATCCTTCCGCACGCCAGATCGATGCTATTTTTCTCCTCATACTCCACCGCCCATTCCTGGATTCCCCGGATGAGGTCGGCGGCCTTCAGGACGGAGTGGGCGCTGTCCCGGGGCGGGGGGGCGTTGTCCACGAACGGGGCGTATCGCCGCTCTCCCCGAACGGTGAGCTTGACGTAGAGCACGCCCGCTTCGGCCCACGTGACGCCGAAATGGGTCGCCTCGGCCACCAGGGAGAAATCCGCCCGGACGCCCTGGTCCACGAGGTGTTTCGAGCCGAATCCGTTTCCGAGGTACCGGGGGCCCTGAAATTCGTCCACCGGGGCCGTCCCGATCTCTCCGACCACCATGGTCAGGATCACGTCGCCCCGAAGCTTGATCCCGCTCTTTCGCAGCGGCGTCGCCGCGACCAGGAAGGCGGCCATCGGGCCCTTGTCGTTCACCACGCCGATGCCGAAGACCTTGCCGTCCTCGAGCCAGGCGCGTTTCTCGAGGCCCTGCCCCTCCGCCGGGAGTCCGGGGTCGAAGGGGTCCGGGACCTGCGTATCCATGTAGCTGTTGAACAGGAGGCTTCGCCCCCCTCCCCCCTCTCCCCCCCCTCCGCTCCCGTTGAGGACGGCGATCACGTTGTCGCGGCCCGGGGCGGCGTGCTGCCGGAAGGGGGCAAGACCGGCGTCCTTCAGCCAGGTCTCGAGGTAGTCGGCCATCTCGATCTCATCGCCCGAGGGGCTTGCGATGTTCCCCAGGGAGACCGCGAGATCGGCCACCTCGCTTCGGTCGATTTCCTGGAGAATCCGCTCTTCGTCTCGTGATGCGGAGGGCATGTGTTCTCTCCGGGTTTTTCCTTCGTGAGCGATCCGCGGTTGGACCCCATTTTGCGAATGCATGCGTTGCTCACCCGCGCGTATCGGGTTGCGCGGGGCGATTCACTTCCGGGCCGTTCCGCCGGGACGCAATCGGGATGGACCCGGAGAATCATCCGGCGTCTCGCACAGGAGAAAAGCCAGGATAACCGCCGCCGGAGAGGAGGTAAAGGGTGGCCGCGATCCCCGGACTCCTCAAACCCGAACGGCTTCACCCGGGGGGGGAGGGAGAGGGGCGATGAATCCCGCCTTCCCGCGCGACCTTGCACGGCCGGCCGCTCTCTGGCATCTTGGTCCTCAGGCCGCTTCCCCCCCCTCCCCCCACCCCCCCGAGTTCGTGGCCGCCGCGATTGCCCCGAACACAGCGGGACAGACCCTTGCTCCTCACGCGCGATGAAGAATTCCGCTTCCTGACCGAATGCCTCCGGGCGACGGGTGTGCGGCCCGACACGGCCGATCCGGCGGCCGAGCAGATGGTCGAGGCCGACCTGCGGGGGCATGCCTCGCATGGCCTCATCCGTCTCGCCGGCCTGATTCAGGGCGTCCAACAGGGCGTCGTGAACCCGGACCCCCGGATCCGGACCGTCCGGGACCGTCCGACGGGAGGTCTGATCGACGGCGACGGAGGGCCTGATCTCGATCATCACGAGCGGCACCCCCCCCGTGGTTCATCCATGGGGCGGCCGCGCCGCCGTGTTCGGCACCGCTCCTCTTTGCGTCAGCGTTCCCGGAAAGCGGCACCCTGTTGTCCTGGACATGGCGACCAGCGAGGCGGCGCGGGGAAAGATCCACACCGCGAAGAAAAGGGGCGAGCCCATTCCCGAGGGGTGGGCGCTGGACGCGGAGGGAAACCCCACCACCGATCCGGAGGCGGCCCTGGCCGGCGTCCTCAGCCCATTCGGCGGCCACAAGGGGTCGGGCATCGCCTTCGTTCTGAGCCTGTTGACGGGGCCGCTCGTCGGCGTGCGCCCGAAGACCGGGTTCGACCCCTCGCTCTTCCCCGCCGGCATCCGGGACAAGGGAGACTTCTTCCTGGTCATCGACCCGGAGCTGTTCGGTCCTTTGGACGCGTTCATCGAGGGAGTGGATGCGTTCTCGCGGGCCGTCCGAAATTCGCCCGCCGCATCCGGCGTGGAGGAGATCCTCCTGCCCGGGGACCGGGCCTACCGGACGCGGGAAGAAAGGCTCCGGGACGGGATCCCCATCGAGGACGCCATCTGGGAAGACGCCCGCGGGTGTGCGAAGAAGCTGGGGCTGTCGGGGGAAGTTCCGCGCTAGTCTGCATTTCGCACAAAGAGAAGAGATGACCCGGCCTGGACACCCTGTGATTCACGGAGTTGCCGGATTGAATAGTGGTGTAGCGCGGGGCGCGCGGGGCGCTACTTCAGGATGTTCTATGCCGACACGGCCACTTTCGGATCGTTGGGGGCGACCCGGTGCGGGCTCGACTTTTTCGGCGTCGACAAGTGCCTGTTCGCCTCCGACTGCCCGTTCGATCCCGAAGGCGGACCGATGTATATCCGCGAGACGATTCGGCGCCTCGAAGCCGTCGACGCGACGGACGAAGAGCGGGAGACGCTTTTTTGTGGGAACGCCAAAACGCTTCTGAAGCTCTAGTTCGGTCCCCCCTTCCTCTTCCCCCCGGTCTCGGCCCGACCTTGACTTGCGGCCGAACGGCCGGCGCGGTTATTGCGGGGTGTGTATGACGATCAGGAGCGCGTCTTCAAGGGCGTCAAAGCTCAGTCGGTCGTCTCGAAGCAGGTCGCCCTCGGAAACGGGTTCTCCGTTGGCGTTGCCCTTTCCCCGGGTCAGGTAGGCGACGACCGGTCCGTCCACCGTGATGCTTTGGCCGGGCCCGAGCAGGCCGACGTCGATCCGTGTGCGGCCGGGGAACGTTTCGTCCTGGCCGGACTCGCCGCCGTAGACGGGCGTCTGGACGCCTTTTTCCAGTTGGTAATGCTTGTAGCCCGCGGGCTCTCCCGGTTCTGCGGGGAGCGCCCAGATCTGGATCATCCGGTTCCCGGTGTCATCGGGATTGATCTCGTTGTGCGAGAAGCTCTCGCCGCCGCCGCGCTGCACCTGAACCTCGTTGGCCGAGACTTCCTGGCCATGATCGAGAGAGCCCGCGTGCGTGATGCGTCCTTCCACCATCACGGAGATCACGTCGAGCTCCTCGTGGTTGTGCATCTTGGTTTCGCCCCGCGGCACAAAGCGGGCGTCGGACAGATAGACGAAATGGCCGATGCCGGACCACGTGCCGGGGTTGGCGTGGCTTCCGAAAACCCTCGGGTCCATGACCATGCGATGCTCCCGCACCCCTTCGACCCCCCCCATCGGAATGTCGTCCCGACGCAAAATGTCCATGCCTCACCTCCAGAATCCGTCTTCGATCCGGACTGAACGCTCAAAAGCGCGGCACCCCTTCCGGACACCTTAAACGCGGTGAGTGAAAGCAATCAACCGGTCTGAAATGTGATTTGAACGATTCAGCATCAGGATCGGGGTCAACTTTTACATTATAATATTTGAGAGAGTGACATTCACACAGCAAAATTGAGGTCAAGTGGAGTTCGAGTCGAAAGGTACACGCTAATGCTTACGAAATTCACCGCCCGAAACTTCAAACGTTTTGGCAAGGTCGAAATCGAGCTGGGCAATCCTGTCGTTTTCATTGGTCCCAACAATTCCGGAAAGACATCTGCTTTGCAGGCCCTGGCCCTCTGGGAAGTCGGGTTGAAGCATTGGAACGAAAAATACAGGGGCAAGAACGCGCCGGAGAAGCGCCCTGGTGTTACCATCAACCGACGTGATTTGATCGCCGTACCAATCCCGGATGCTCACTTGCTCTGGCGTAATCTGCGAGTGAGAGATGTTCAGAAGATTGACGGAAAGCAAGAGACTAAGAATATCCGGATCGACATCGTTGTCGAGGGTCTCACCGACGACAAATCTTGGAAATGCGGTCTAGAATTCGACTACGCGAACGAAGAGTCCTTTTATTGCCGCCCGTTGCGTTTGTCGGAAAAAAAGGATCCCGACCGAATTCCAATTCCCAACGAGGCGGGAAAGGCTCAAGTGGCGTTTCTCCCCCCCATGTCGGGTCTAGCGTCGAACGAGACTCGCCTGGATCCGGGCGCCATAAATGTCCGTGTCGGAGAGGGGCGAACGGCGGAGGTTTTACGAAATCTGTGCCATGGGATTCATAGCAAAAACAACGAGATATGGGAAAAGCTGATAACCCATATCCAATTGCTCTTTGGTGTAAATTTGGATGTCCCTCGATATATTTCGGAGCGTGGCGAGATCGCAATGACCTACAGAGAAAGGGGCATCCCTCTGGATTTGTCTTCCTCCGGGAGGGGACTCCAGCAGACGCTCCTTCTCCTCGCCTATATGTATGCCAATCCGGGTGCCATCCTTCTCCTCGATGAACCCGATGCTCACCTCGAAATCCTTCGTCAAAGACAAATCTATCAACTTCTAACGGTCGTTGCACGCGAGAGCGGAACCCAGATCATCGCGGCAAGTCACTCTGAAGTTGTCCTCAATGAAGCCGCCCACCGGGATGTCGTCGTCGCCTTCATCGGGAAGCCACATCGCATCAACAATCGAGGCGGCCAGGTCATGAAGGCCCTCAAGGACATCGGTTTCGAAGATTACTATCTCGCGGAGCAGACAGGATGGGTGCTGTATCTGGAGTGTTCCACGGACTTGGCCATCTTGCAGACGTTCGCCAGGGTGTTGGAGCACACGGAGGCACAGAGAGTGCTGGAACGACCGTTTGTCCGTTATGTGAGGAACCAACCCAGTGATGTCCGCAGGAACTTCTACGGTTTACTTGAGGCAGTTCCGCGCCTCAAGGCAATCGCTATCTTCGACAGGCTTGACCAAGAGCTTCCCCCAAATCTTGGGTCAGAGGGACTGATGTGGAGTCGCAGAGAAATCGAGAATTACCTCTGTTTTCGAGAGACACTGGAAGCCTACGCGATGGCCGTCCCGCCGAGGAAAACGGCCGGCCCCCTTTTCACAGAGGCCGAATCGAGCACACGGGCGGAGGCCATGCAGATGTCCATTCGAGAGATTGCAGAAGCTCTAGAAACTCTTCATAAGGGCTCACCGTGGGATCCCGACACAAAGGTCAGCGATGATTTCCTTACACCACTCTTCGAGAAGTACTTCAAAAGACTGGAACTACCGAATATTATGGCGAAAAAAAACTTCCACGAACTCGCCGATTTTGTACCGCGAGAAAAACTCGATCCGGAGATCAAGGAAAAACTTGACGCCATTGTCCGAGTCGCCCGATCCGCGAAACCTGCGCCGGAACTCCCATGGGACTGACGGCGTAAGGTCCTACGTTCAAACTTGGCGTAATAGGTTCAGTTCTCGGCTTTGCACTAACGCGAAATGTTTGCGGTCAGGCCTGGAATCCTGAATTTCCCGCATTCCTTCACTGCTGTTACACGAGATACTGGGCATGGTGTAGGTTTTCACGAAACGGAAATTGAGGCTCATGGCCCCTACATCCCTCCGGGAGCCTCTGCGCGCTCTCGATGGTTCTGAACACCTGGGCAGCGGGTGTTGTCGAGAGGTGGTGACGGCGGCTTCCCGCCAGGGGTGCTTTCCGTTGGGTCATAGGAGCGTGTTGCGTCTCCCTCTCGTGGTGGATGTAAGCGGTTCGCGCGCGCCGCTTTACTTCATCTTCTCTTCCAGCCAATCGAACATATACCGGTGGGCGAGGGAGAGGTTGTCGAGCTGGCAGTGGGTCTCGCCCGTCTCGGCGGGACTGAAAGTCTTGAGGTGTTTGTTGCACGTGGCGGCTTCGTACATCTGGTGGGCGTGGGAGACGTTGATCTGGACGTCCCCCTCGCCGTGCGTTACGAGGAACGGACAGCGGATCTTCTCCACCACGCCCTCTAGACGGAACTTCTTCGCCCGCTCCCTGGCGTCGGCCACGTCTTTCGCCTTCATCAGCCAGACGAAGTGCTTCATCAAGGGGTGGTCGTCGGGCCGGGTGTCCCAGACCTCGGCGAAATCGTAGATGGCCCCCCAGGCGATGCACGCCCGAAGCCGGTGCTCGAAGGAGGCCGCCCTCGGACTCAGGTATCCGCCCATGCTGAGGCCCATCAGGGCGATGCGCTCCGAGTCGACATCGGGGCGGGTGAGGAGATAGTCCACCCCGGCCGAGACCGGAACCTCGAAGTCGTACCGGCCGAAAAGGCCCCGCTCGCGCAGGCTCGCCCCCTGGCCCGGACCCTCCATCACGCAGCAGGAAATCCCCCGCTCGACGGCCGCCCGGGCGCCGAAGAAGAAAAGCTCCTCCGCGATGGATTCGAGTCCGCCGATGAACAGGAGCATCGGGGCCTTCTGATCCCCCCCCGCGCGGTAGAAATAGGCGGGCAGGGACCCGCCTTCATAAGGGATCTCCACCGTCTCGGGCGGTGAGGCGAGAAACCGGGCGGCGTCGAGAAAGCATTCCCGGATCTTCGCGTAATTTCCCTTCCGGCGGGGGTCGTCATGGGCGAGGAAGAATTCGGCGTTCCGGTAATAATTGGCCGCGCGGAACAGGGCCTCGCGTGCGCTCACGGTGTGGCCCCCCACTAGGGACTCCCGGCCCAGGGCCTCGACGCGGCCCGCCAGGCCGGAGAACTCGCGATGCCAGGAATCGATGTCATGCAAGGCAATCCCCCGCGCCGCGCCGTACACCTCGTGAAACTGGCCGCCCCCGTAATCGCCCGCGCCGAACGTCCGGACGAGTTGGTAGGACCAGGTGTAATCCTCCGGCCAAAAATAGTACACGGGCGTCTCCTTTCGCGACGGTCAACCCCGCGGGCCACGACTGCGGAGAAGATGACCAGGATGGCCAGGGGGGCTTTTTTGAAAAACCGCCCCCCTGGACCCCTCCCAGGGGTTGGGAACCCCCTGAAAAACTTTCTGCGGCCGAGCTTTGCTCGGCCTTCTGGGGGTGGACGTCTTGCTGGCTGTGCGGTCGGCTGTGGCCCTTGCTGGCTTGGATCTTTGACCGGATGCCCGTCCGGTTACGACACTTGCGTGTCTTCAGCGGCCGCAGCATCCGGCCAAGGCCCCGGTTTTTGCGTTCCTACTCGGTAGACTATCGGACGGCCGTGCGCCGGAGGGGTTGTAATAACCACGACCCTTCCATCCGCAGTTTGGCCGGCACGCAAGTGCCCCCTCCTCCGGAGGTCACTTGGCCTTGTCGGCGGCTTTGAAATAAAAGTAATCTCTGGCGGAAGCATCCGGATCGGAGAGGGCCGCATACAGGGAGTGCCGCCTTTCCTTGAGGATGCCGGGGATGGCCCGGTAGGGTTTGGGGAGGACCATCCGCTGCTCCCCGTCCCGGAGCCAAGTCAGCCGGTCGAGATCGAGGTCGGCCGTGATGACGCCGGGCCCCGCGCCCTCCGCGAGGACGCCCTCGGGCCCCGCGATCATCCCCAGCCCCTCCTCCTTCCCCCAGATGTTCTGCGAGACCACGACATACGCCAGGTTCTCGATGGCCCGGGCCTGGACGAGGATCTTCCAGGAGGGGAGGAGCTCGTAAAGACAGCCCCCGATGGGGGCGAACAGGATGTCGGCCCCCTTGAGGGCCTGGATTCGGCTCACTTCGGGGAGCCAGAGCTCCGAGCAGATTTGCAGGCCGAAGTTGCCCCGATCGGTCTCGAAGACGGGGACCTCCTCCCCGGGGGCGATGGTCTTGTCCGGCATCAGGAACTGTTCCACGCCCGGAGGATTGGGATGCGACCGCCGGTAGACCGCCCTCATCTCACCTGACGGGGAGATCAGTCCCAGGGCCAGGAAATAAACGTTTTCTCCATGCTCGGGGGCCGGAAGGACCTTGCTGGCGATGACGTACATGTGGTGTTCGCGGGCCTTGGCGCACAGGGCGGGGAAGGGATCGAACGTCAGGGGGCCGTTGTAGGGGCCGGGGTAGCCCTCGGGAAAGACCGCCACCTGGGCGCCGGCATCGGCGGCCCGATCCAGATACCGCAGGGCCTCGGCTTCATTGCGGGCCTCTTCCTCGCCCCGGTAAGCGAAAGGTTGAACAGCGGCGACGCGGACGATCATTCCGGTGCACCTCCCGGGAACACGGAAAGGATGGGCGAGGAAGCCCGCCGAAGAAAAATCGGAATCGGCATTGATTTTCACTCCCCACAGCCTGTTCTAGAGCCTGGGCGCGTTCGTTGTCAACGGCGAACAGCGGCCTCTCTTTCGGGCGCGGTCCCGCGGGGGCGTTTCGTGAGGGCGCAGTTGTTTCTTCCTTGACTCGGATTGGGCAAGTCGGGACAATAGCGACTTCTTCATGTAGCGAGTGTTCTGGAGCCGGTTGGCCGGTTACGGCGCCACAGCGTGGAACTCAAACCCCGCGCCGCGGTTTCCACCGGCTATGCGGGCTTGGAAAAGGGCGGGTTGAATCGCGGAAAAGGAGAGATCCCGATGAAGATTCTGAAGAAGGGTTTATGTGCGATCGTGATGGCCGGATTCCTTTTGCCGGCGGCGGGCCGGACCGCGTTCGGCGCCGAGAAAGTGATCTTCAACCTGGGCTGGATTCCGTATGGACGTGACATTTCCTGGTACAACAGCCTGGAGAGCGGCTTGTATAAAGCGGAAGGGCTGGACGTGAAGATCGTCCGAGGCTACGGCGGCGGCAAGACGGCCAAGGACATCGCCTCCGGAAAAGACGACTTCGGCGGGATGGACACCGCCTCGGTGGTCCTGGGCCGCGCCCGCGGGCTTTCCCTCAAGATCGTGGTGATGCAACACGACATCGCCCCCTTCGTCATCCGGACGCTGGAGGGCAACGGGGTCAACACCCTCAAAGACCTGGAGGGGAAGAAATTCGGCACGCCCGCTGGCGACGCGACCTGGGCCAACTTCCCCACACTGGCCAAGATCAACGGGTTCGACATCAAGAAAATACAGGTCATCCACGTGGCGCCCGCCGCCCGGGAGACCGGCCTGCTGGGCGGGCAGTATGCGGCCGCCACCGGTTTTATCACCCAGGCCCCCATCTTCAGGAGGATGGCCGCGAAGCAGGGAAGAAAGGCGAAAATCATTCTCCTGGCCAATCACGGTCTGGACTTTTACGGCCTGGGTTACTCCGTCACCGACAAGACCTTGGCCACCCGGGGCGGGATGGTGCGAAAGTTCCTTCGGGCCTCCATGAAGGGCCTGGCCGACGCCATCGCGAATCCGGACAAGGCCATGGACGCCTTTCTCAAGCACGCGCCCACCGCCGCCCGCGGCCCGAACCGGGAGGTGTGGGACGTTACCCTGGACCTGTGGCTCACGCCCGACCAGAAGCGCCTGGGCCTGGGTTGGATGACGGAGAAGAAGTGGCGCCGGACCCGGGATATCGTCGTCAAAGCCAACAACATCACCAAGCAAATTCCGCTCAGCGATCTGTACACGAATGATTATCTGCCCAAGATCCTACCGCCGAAGCGGGCTCCCCGGGCGTTCAAGAAGCTGTTCTAGCGGGGGGGGGGACGAGGCCTGCATTGAAGGACGCCCCCTTTGACGGGGGGCGTCCCTTCCTCGATTAGACTTCCACTTTCATCCGTTTGCGGAATCGCTTCGCGTTTCACATATAGAATCCCGCGCCGGAGTGGCGGAATGGGAGACGCAGGGGACTCAAAATCCCCCGGGCCTTGCGCCCGTGCGGGTTCGAATCCCGCCTCCGGCACCAATATTATCAATGGATTACGCGGATTGCACATCCGCTGGAAATTTCTCGGCTGTCTCGATTGTGCCCGTTTTGCGCCCCCCCCCCCCTCCCGCCTGTTCTCGCCTGGTTCGTCCCCCTTGAAAGGGTCTCGTGAAGTGATTGGCACAGGGGTTCAACAATCCCCCACGTACACGCTATTCCATTATTTGTTAATAGGTTATGTGGGGCCTGTGCCCCAAGTGCGCCCCAATTTTCCTTATGGAAGAAAGTGGTAAATTTCAAGTATTTGTGGACTTACCCCGGTTTCGTGGAGAGTTAAGCACTTGGGTTTTCAGGGTGTGCGTTGTTGTCTCCTTTCGTAGTTAACGGGTGACAGGTTGTCGATGGAGGAGTGCCGACGATGCGGGTTGTAGAAGCCCTCGATGAACCCGAACACCTCCATGCGCGCCTCGGCCCGGGTGCGGAAACTGTGGCGAGCGAGGAGATCGCACTCCAGCGTGGCGAAAAAGCTCTCACACAGCGCGTTGTCGTAGCAGTCCCCGACCGAACCCATGGAGGGACGCCCGCCCGCCTGCCGGCAGCGCTGCCCAAAGGCGACCGAGGTGTACTGCGTGCTGCCCTGGTCGGAGTGGTGGATGACGGCCCGGGGACGGCGCTTATACAGCGCCATGTCGAGCGCGTCGAGCACCAACTCGGCCCGCAGGTGTGTGGCCATCGACCACCCCACGATGCGCCGGCTGAACGCATCGAGCGCCACGGCCAGATACAAAAACCCCGCCCATGTCGGAACGTAGGTGATGTCGGCCACCCACAGCCGGTCGGGGGCCTCGGCCGTGAAGTTGCGGTCCACCAGATCAGGGGCCGGCCGCGCCTCCTGCCGGCGCTGCGTCGTGCGCGCTCCCTTGCGCCGACTGACGCCCGCAAGTCCCGCCCCACGTATCAGCCTGGCGACGCGCTTGCGGCCCACACGCACTCCCTCAGCCTCCAGCTCGGCATGGACGCGCGGCACGCCGCAAGTCCCCCGAGAACGCTCGTGGATCGCCTGAATGCGTTTGGTGAGCGCCCGATCGGCACACGAGCGGGCACACGGCGCGCGCCTGCGCCACGCGTAGTAGCCGCTGGAGGAGACGCCCAGCACCCGGCACATGGTGGCGGTCCGATACATGGCCTGGTTCGCCCTCACGAACCCGTAGATCCGGACGGGATCGAATCGGTATCCCGAGCAAACCAGGCCGCGGCTTTTGCTAAGATCTCCCGCTCCTGGCGGAGCTGTCGGTTCTCGCGGCGAAGTCGGCGCAACTCCTCCCGCTCATCGCTCGTGAGCCCGTCTTTGCGACGCCCCTCGTCAACGTCGGCTTGATGGGCCCAGGTGCGGATCGTCTGCGCCGAGGACTCGAACTCGTGCGCCAGCGCCTCGGGCGTGCGTCCCGCCCGGACCAACTCTACCATCTGGCAGCGGAACTCCATTGGATAGCGTGGGTGAGTCTGTGGCATCGTGAACACCTCCTTTACCCCCAAATCATCAGGTGTCCACCAAACCGGGTCAACTCCATTGAGTCTATTCTGCCAAAATCCTATGTGAAAGTGTTATGAATAAGGTATGGCGTTCAGTTTTTATTGGCGTGTCGCTGGCTACTCTCGTTTTTTCTGGACAAACTGCAAGAGGTGATATGACGCACCAGAGGCGTCTCCGGAAGGCCCCGATAACCGAGGCCATTTTCGACTTCCGAGTGAAGGCGCGCGCTGGATTCCTTGGCGAGGAGCTTTCAGCTTTGCAGTCGCAGCTTGCCGATCGTTTCCCGAAGATGGAGGTCCAACGTGGGCTGAAGGCGACTTTCGAGGTGAAATTGATCGAGAGTGAAGGCCCACCTCCCGTCATCCGGGACCTCGGGCTGCGGGGTTACTTCTTCAAATCCGAAGATGAGAAAACGGTCGGGCAGTTTAGAGTGGACGGGTTTACATTGAATCGATTGCACCCATATACGAGTTGGGAAGAACTGTTTCCGCTTGTCATCGAGCTTTGGCGGCTGTATTCCGCGATCGCACGGCCAGAGGTGATCACCCGGCTTGCTGTTCGCTACATCAATCGCATTCCGTTTCCTCCGGGTCCCTTCGAGCTTGAGACCTATCTACGGCTTGCGCCAGCCGTCCCCCCAGATCTGCCCCAAACCATCAGCAGTTTTCTCACAAGAGTTACGATTCAAAATCCCGCCATTGACATCGCTGCTCATGTGACCCAAGCTTCAGAGGGAAATGCGAGCGGTCGACAACCAGCCGCCATTTTCGACATTGACGCTTTTAAGGATGGCGAGTTCGCTGTAGACGGTTCGACCATTGAGGAAACATTCAATCAATTGAGGGATTTCAAAAACCTTATCTTCTTCAATGGTCTTACTGAGGAGGCTGTGAGGCAATTCGAATGACTACTACTGCCATTCCACTGACAACAGGCTTCGGTTTCACCCCCTGGGTTGGTCGAGGGCTCAGCGAGGAGGCGCGGTCTCTTGACAGACTCTCCTACGAGGCTACCGAGTTCTCTGGTAGCATTACTTTTGGGGAGCAGAAGCGTACTGCGCAGGCAGCCCTCAGCTTAGCTTACGAGACTGCTCAGGTCGAGGATTGGGACGGGGAGGGATCGGCCAGGTTTGAGCCGAGTACATATGACTACGCCAGCCAATTCCTTAGGCTCCTTCCAAGCACCATCCCAGTCCCAGAAATAGACGCAGATACGGATGGAGAGATCTTGTTTGAGTGGGACCTTGGACGTCGCCGCGTCTTTTCAGTTAGCGTCGGTAGGGATGGCACCCTGACTTTTGCTGCTCTATTTGGCTACAGGAAAATCCATGGAACAGAACCTCTTCGCGAGGCTCTACCGCTGGTTATATCAGAAAGTTTTGAGCGTCTCGTTGCCTAGTCTGGACGCTGAAGTCGCCCCTAGCGAGACAATAAGTCGCTACCTTCTGCAAAAAAGCGACTATAGCGCTTCAGTTGACCGGGTGAAACCGCGAGTATTCCACCCAGCCCCTCTTGATCGCAAAACGTCCATCTTCCGTGTGCAAGGGCTAGAAGAACGGAAAATATGGAAGCTCGGAGAGGTCAATGTTGCGCAACCGCGCGGCAAGACGCTTCGTGGTAGGGCCGATCTTTCAGTTGAGAGCGTTGTGGCTGTCGGTCTTCGAGTGGAATCCAAGGAACCGCCTCAGCGGCATGGCAACATAATTGACTGGCCCGCAGCGAAAGACGCGATGATGTCACAGGCGCAGGAGATTGCAGCGACGGCAACCCTTCGACTGGCAGTTCCGAACTCGGCAGCCTAACAAGCGCCTGTAGCGGATCGCGCAAAGGCCTAGCCGAAACATTGGAAGGTGGTTTGACCCCGTAAATTCGGTGTAGATCAATAGGTGAGTGTGCCCGAATTATGCCCCAAGGGCACAAATTCAGCCTCATTCCACCCCATGTCGCCCAATGAGAGAAACCCTAGTAACCCATTGATTCAACAGGAATTACCTGCAACCATAAGGGTTTACGCCGAAGGCGGGAATGAACCTGTTGGCGACTTAAAATCCCCTGGGTCTTGCGCCCGTGCGGGTTTGAATCCCGCCTCCGGAGCCCTTTGAATTCAATGGGTTATCAATGCTTTAAGACGATTTCAAAGGCGAGAAATTCGAGGTCGTCTACTGTTGCGCCCCTTTGAACGCCCCTATCTCTTCCCGGGTGAAAAGATAAAACCCGGCCCCTTCGCCTTCTCCGCGTTCGGCTGTGAACCCCTTCAAAATCTTCGACACACCCGCGCCCGCTGGGGGGGGGGTGAGACATTCGTTGAAAGAGGCGGCGGGCGAATGCGATTCCGCACCCGCCCGCCCAATCCGATGCCGCTTGGTCAGCGTTGGAACAGCGCCGCGTCAATCGAGCAGCTTGTTGCCATCGAAGGGCACCTTGATCTTGCCGGCGAGGATGTCTTTCTCGAAGGCGCGGACCTTTCGGATGACGTCGGAAGGGATCTTGGAGTGGAACGGCGCCAATCTCGCTCCTCCCCCCGCTATACCGACCATATTAACCTTCTTGACCTTCCCCTTCGCGAGGTCCAGGACCATCTGCTTCATGGGGGTGCTCCACACGAACTCCACACTGGTGAGAATGGTTTTCGGCGCGAACTTACGGAGGTCAAAGTAGCTCCCGATGGCGAAGATACCCTTTTCCTCCGCCGCCAGCACCCCCCCGAGCAACCCCGGGCTGTGGGTCGCATAGAGCACGTCCACTCCCTGGTCGATCATGGCGATGGCGGCCTCCTTGGTTTTGTTGGCATCCGACCAGCTGTCGACGAACACCCTCGGGATCTGGATATCCGGAACGCCCGCCCGCGCGCCCCGCTTGAAGAGGTTGTGCTGTGAAATGGTTTGGGGAATGGGGAACCCGCTCATGTAGCCGATCTTCTTGCTCTTACTCATCAGCGCGGCGAGCGCGCCGGCCATGAAGGTCGCACCCTCGGACTGGACCCCGTAGGTGACGAGGTTGGGATGTCCCTTGAGTTTGAAGAAGTAAGGGACGGCAAAGACGGTGTTGGGGAACTGAGGTGCCAGCTTCCGGGCGGGCTCGCCGAATTCGAAGCTGTGACCGATGATGAGGTCGTATCCGTCAACCGCCCATCGCCGCATGACCCCTTCGAGGTCGGGGAGTTTGATGTTCTCCTGCCATGTGACCTCCGCTACGCCGGGGTCTTTTTTCAGCGACATGGCGCCCTGATTTCCGCTTGCGTACCAACCCATGTCCCGAATGGCCCCATTGTGGCCGATGGCAACGCGGATCTTATTGACCGGCTTGGCCGCCCCCGCGGGGCCGGCCATCCACCCCATCACCAATGCGCCCGCCAACACAAAACCGAACGCCCGCCTCCACAATGCCTGTGTGCTCATGGTCCCCTCCTTTTTGCCAGCATAATAAAGGTTCTTCATCTTACGCTCAGAAAGCGCGGAATCCCCGAAGCTTATGAGCCGTCTCGCGCCTCGAGGGCGGCCAAGACCCGGTCCGCGGTGAATGGCATGGTGTTGATTCGAACCCCGACGGCGTCGTAAATCGCGTTGGCGACGGCCGCGGCGGTCGGAACCAACGACGGTTCGCCGATTCCTTTGGCCCCGTACGGACCCGAAGGGTCCGCCTCTTCCACGAGAAGGGATCGGACTTTCGGCGCGTCGAGACTGGTGGGGAGCTTGTAGTCGAGGAGCGTCGGGTTGGTCACGGCGCCTTCCTCGAAAATGATCTCCTCGGAGAACAGCCAGCCGGTCCCGATCGCCGCCGCCCCTTCGATCTGACCTTCGCACCCCGCCTTGCTGATGGCCTTGCCGACGTCGTGGGCGGAATGAAGGCCGATGACTTCCACTTGGCCGGTCTCGGTGTCCACCTCCACCTCGGCGATTTGCGTGGCGTAAATGAATGTCGAGTACAACCCCGCATCGTGCCACCCCTCGATTTTCAGGTCTTTGGGGGCGTCGTATTCGAGCTTTTGAAAGAAGGACCCCCTCCCCATGATCGCCCCGCCGTCGGCGTAAAGACCGAACATGACCACATCGTTGTACGTGGCTTTGCGGTCGGGGGCGCTTTGGACGTACACCTCGCCGTCCTCCATCTCCAAGTCCTTCGGGTCCGCCTCCAGCATCGCACCCGCGATTTCCAGGAAACGCTCTTTGACCTCGGCCGCGGCGCGCAGGATGGCGTTGCCCGTATTGTAAGTGGTCCGGCTGGCGTCCGTCGCCCAGTCATAGGCCGTCGTGAGGGTGTCGGACATGACAATGGAGATATTTTCGAGAGGAACCCCCAAGGCCTCGGCGGCGATTTGCGACAGGACGGTCCGCTGCCCTCCGCCCACCTCCGACCCGCCCGTCAGGATCGTGATGGACCCGCCGATGTCCATCTTCATGAGAGCCGCGGAGGTGAAAATGGCGCTCACGTGCTGCATCGAGGCGACGCCGATCCCCTTCTTTTTCCTGGGATCCCCGGGTTTGTAAACGGGCTTCGTGTTGTTTTCCCAATCCCAGCCGGCGCTCTCCGCCGCCCGGCGAAGCGTCTCTTTGAAAGCAGCGTGGGGGACGGGCTGGCCGGTCAACACGCGGTCTTTCCCGGTGATGGCGTTCTTCATTCGGAGCTCGACGGGATCCATGCCGAGGGTTTCCGCGAGCGCGTCCAATTGGGATTCACCCGCGTAATGAATCTGGGGGCCGCCGTACCCCCTGTACGCCCCGAACGGGAGCTTGTTGGTGTAGACCAACCGCGCCTCCACGCCGACATTCGCGATGGCGTAGGGGCCTTGACCGTGCAATATGGCGAATTCCGTCACCCCCGGCCCATGGGTGGCGTACGCCCCGGAGTCGACGATGAAATTGAATTGTCGGGCGGTGATCCGGCCGTCCTTCTTGGCGGCGGTCTTGTACTCGACGGAAAAGGGGTGCCGGGGATTTCCGGAGATAAACTCTTCCTCCCGCGTCAGAACGAGTTTCACCGGCCGGCCCGTTTTCCGGGCCAAGAGGATGGCGTGCGGCTCTACGCGCAAATCCACCTTTCCGCCGAACCCCCCGCCGATGAACGGCGCGATGACCCGAATCCCGCCGGGTGACAAAAGCAGCGTTTGCAACAGCTGCATCCGGATGGTGGACACCGACTGGGTGCTTGTCCAAACCGTGACCTTTCCGTCCGCCTCCACTTGGGCGAGCGCGGCGTGAGGCTCCATGTAGCCCTGATGATGCGTCGTGGTCCGGAACTTTTGTTCCATAACATGATCAGCTTCCTGAAACGCCTTCTCCGGGTCCCCCCTGAGGATGCGGATCTTGGCCAAAACGTTTCCGGAGCGGATGGGCTCCAGGCCGGGATTGGTCAGGTATTGTTCCAGATCCTCGTGGATGATGGGGGCGTCGGGACGCATGGCTTCCATGGGATCAAAGACCGCCGGGAGCTGCTCGTAATCGACGTCGATCAACTCGGCCGCTTCCGCCGCGGTGTCCTCGTCCGCCGCCGCGATGGCCGCAATCGGCTCCCCGATGTAGCGGGCCTTTTTGTGCGCGAAGATGACCCCGTCCTGCATATACGGTCCGAATCGCAGAAGATTTCCGGCCTCGTCTTTCGGACAGTCCTTCGCCGTGATGATGCCCTTCACGCCTGGAACTTTGAGGGCCTTTGAGAGATCGATGTTCAGAATTTTCGCGTGGGCGAATTTGCTTCGGTGATATTTCCCGTACAACATCCTGGGAAGGTGTATGTCTGTGGCGAAAACCCCTTGACCGGTCGCCTTTTGAGCCCCGTCCTCTCGCGGTACGCTTTTCCCGACCCACTTGAGCGCTTTCACGTCCTCTACCGGTAGACTCATCGCCTCTTTCTCCGGAGATGTAAATGTCCGGCAATTCTCAATCGCTCTTTTCGACTTCCTTCTCATTCGTCATTGCAAGCTCTGGTGCGTCGATCTTCCCCGCCGAGTTTTCAGACGTGCGAAGATTCCGTGCGGGTACCCGTTTTCTGACCCGCCGTCTTCCCGGAATTTCTGAACAGGCGGTTTCACTAGACAGGATAGTGGGAGTTTCCCATTTTAAATCCGGGAACGTTCCCTCCCTGACCGCCATGGACCCATAAAGCCATTTGAATCCCTTCCACCGGGATTGTCAACAGAGCGTCAAACCCGCAAAATCCCGGCATGACCGTCGCCGGCCGAGGCGATGCACCCGGCCCTTCATTGCGGCCTGTTGTGCTTCCATTTTTCATCGAGACACGATTGGGGTCGCCGCGGAGGCGCGCGCGTCGGCGGTTACTCGCCTTTTTTGCCCAATGAATGTGTTGGGGGAGGGGATGGAGGAGAGGGGAGGGGGGGGGAGTCCCAGGGGGCGATGACTCAACCATCCCCCCCCGGGGCCTTTCTCATTCAGCGGATCGGTCGGATGAAACCGGTCTCCTTGTCGATTTGGAGACGGTCCACCAGGGAGTTCTCTTTCGTGACGATCTCGGCCGTGAAGCGGGTCGCTTCCTCCTTCACCGCGCTGAGTTTGATGTTCGGGTTTCCGATCCGGGCCAGTTGCCGTTTGACGAGGGTCTCGGCCTTCTCCTTTGTCAGCTTCTCACCGGCCGGTTTCCCCGGGAGCTGCCCGCATGGGTTGAACCCGAGTCCAACTCCGGGGCCGCGGTGCATCCAGCCGGGTCCGCCCGAGCGTCCCTGCCCCGGTCCTTGCCGCATCCAGCCGGGCCATAGCCGGAACCGCGGTGCATCCAGCCGGGACCGTAGCCGCCACCTTTCTGCATCCAGCCCGGTCCGTAACCCATCCCTCGTCCCCGCCCGTGGTCGGGGTCCGCGACGGCGTACCCGATCAGCCCGATGCCGAGAACGACGGCCAAACCGATCACAAGCGCCTTTTTCATGGCTTGTTCCTCCTTGTCTGTGGCGCGGTGTAACACATCCGCGCCAAAATAAAGGGCTACCGGGCCGGGCCCATGCCCACTCTCTCCACCGGGAACCCTTTCCTCATCGGAGACCTGTGCCGGCCCCCGTCCTGCTCCGCCGAATCATCCCTTGCCGCAACTCCCGGCGCTTGGCCTCGACGAGGGCCGCAAGGCGGTCGAGGTTCTCCACGTTTTCTTCCGTGACCGTCTCGACCAGATGCGCAAGGACCAGCCCGCGATCCAATCCCTCCATCAAACCCTGGAGAACCGCTCCGCACACCCTTCTCCAGAACTCCAGCCGATTCAGCGGGGGTTGGTAGACATAGGCGCGGTCTTCTTTCCGGCGGATGAGATAACTTTTCTCAACGAGCCGGTTCATGACCGTTTTGACCGTGGCGTAGGCGGGGGCGCGAGTGGACCCCAGGCCGTTCATCACGTCCCGGACGCTGACTTCCCTTGCGGGCGGACACTCTTCGGCGCTCCAGACGAATTCCATGATGTCCGCCTCCAAATCCCCCAAGACCCGCTTGAGGCCCTCGGCGCCGGGGCGAAATGTCTTGGGGCTCTCTTGTCCGGTGTTAGGTTTCATAACACCGCTTAATATGTGTTACGCCTTGTAACAGTTGTATGACCTGGATCATGTCGGCGATGAATCAGGGCGTTCCAGCGCGCAATGATCTGTCCGCGAGGTCGGGTGAGCGGGGCTTCGGGAAGGTCCGCCGGGAACCGGCGGTCAGCGTCCGACGATCTTGAAGCGCACGGGGATCTTCGCCCAGGCACCGAACGGCGGCGGGTCGCCGTCGAAGGCGAATCGCCAGGAGGAGGCGGATCGGGACGCGGCCCGATCCAAAAGCCGGGAGCCGGAGGATCGAGTCACTTCGACCTTCCCCACCCGGCCGTCCAAAAGGATCTTCAGCCGAAGGAGGACGGTTCCCTCGACGCCGTTCTTTCGGGCTTCAGCCGGATAGACGGGCGCCGTCCGGCTCAAAGCGCGGAGCCGAAACGGTGTTCTCCCGCGTACGCCCGCGCCGGAAAGGCTTCGCCGGACGGACGATTCGAGGGTCGCCGCGCCGGCCGGTTGGACACGGAGAGGGGCCTTGGTTTTTGACATGCTGAGGGGGGGGAGGGTGGAGAGGAGAGAAAGGGGGGGGACGGACGCCCCCGCGCTCCGGACCGGACCGGGCGGCTCGGCCCGGCGCCGGGGCTCCGGAGGGGACGCGTACGTCCACCGGGCCGGCCTTTCAGGCAGCGAGGCCGCCCTCAAAGGGTCGGGCGGCAGTGACATGGACGCGGCCGGCGGCTGAGCGCGCTGTGGCCTTTTCATCGCGCGCGGGATTGGCTTGCGCCGCGCCGGGGCGGGCGGCCGGAACTCCTTCGGCCGGCCGGGCTCCGGCGTCGCCCGGGTCGCCCGGGCCGCCGGACGAACCGCCTGGACCACATGGGGCGGTGGGGGGAGGGGGGACAGAGGGGGGGCGCGTCTTTTGCGAAACGCGGGACCGGGCGGTTCAGTTTTTGGGGCGGCCTGAATTTCGCGGACGGCGGGGATCGACTCCAGGGTTACGCGGACCCGGGACGCGCGCGGCGCCCCGGGCGCGTGGATCTCCATCCGCCCGGCGGCCCAGGGGATAGCCAGGGCGTGGAACCCGGCGGAGACAGCGAGCATCTTCCACATCGTTCGGCTTCGCATGATCGAGCCGGAATTCCTCCCCTTTGAACGCCGTTCCGGATCCGCGCGTCCCCGTCCCTACTTCCGGCGGCCGAATTCCATCCAGGTTCCCCCCGGGACGGTCTCGCCGAGGGCGGCGGCGACTTTCATCACGTTCCGGCGGACCCCCGCGATGGATTCGAAGCCCGAGACGGTGAGCACCCGGCAGCCCAACGCCTGAAGAGATTCAAGTTTCTCCGCGTTGTTGATGGATGACGCCAGGATGAAGTCGGGGCGGAGGCGGATGATCTCCTCGACGCTTCCGGCCGTGTGTCGGGAGACCGCGCGCGCCCGCTCGACGATGTTGGAATAATCGGGGAGAACGGAGATGTAGGTCAGGGCCCGGATGCGCCGGGGGTTCACGAGATCGAGGAGGATCTCATCCGTTCCCAGCGTGAGGCTGACGATCCGGGCCGGCTTCGAATCGGACGCGGGACAGACGGGCGGAAGCGAGCGGATCGAGCGTTGAAGCTGGAAGGCGAGGAGAAGCGGAAAAAGCGCGACCGGCGGCAGGATGAACAACTGCCGGGAGCGGCCGACTAGGGAGCCGGCTCCGCCGAATGGGATTTTGGTGGGTGAAACCATGGTCACGTCCTGCCCCTTCCCCTCGGAAGGATTCATCGCAGGCCATGCCAGCAGAGGTCTCCTGGCTCACGGGTCGTCCTACTTCCCGCGCCTTCCCACCCGGGTCGGGCAGTGGCGGATGCGGGTTTCGTTCCCGTTTACAGTTGCGGGGCAGCCGCGGATTCTTCGGTTGAACCGAACCACCGCGTTCCCTCTTTTCGGCAGGAATCTCCGTTGACTCTAACCGGGTTGGACGGATCTTGTCAACCACGGACCTCTGGCAGTGAATCCGATGGGCGGAGTCCGGATGAGCGCCCGCATGCGGTACAATGTGAATTAGCCGATACACCTTGTATGATTTCAATCTTGTCCCCCGCTCTAGGGTTTTGTTGGACACTCGATTGATCCATGATTCATGGAGAAAGGGGTGTCGCGATGAACGAACAAAAGCAAGAGGGGGCTTTGGCGGAGGGCGCCCGTAGGGCGAACGGAGCCAAGGCCCCAGGGCATCGCAGTGAGCGGGGTCGGTTCTCCTGCCAGCGCAAGCGGGAGGCGGTCCTGCGTCTTTTGCGGGGCGAGAGCCTGGAGACGCTCTGCCGCGAGTTGGGCACGACAGCGGCTCGGCTTTCCGCCTGGCGCGAGGCGTTCCTTCGCGGGGGCGAGGCGGCGCTCAAAGCCCGCCCGGCGGATGAGCGGGACGAGGAGAACGCCCGGCTCAAGGCCAAGGTGGGCGAACTCACGATGGAGGGCGAGGTCCTGCGGGAGAAGATCGACCGCCTGGAGGCCGGCCGCCCTTTAGCCGGCAGGAGGTGGAGGCGATGAGTCAGGCCCGCTTCACCTCCACGGGCAGAGCCTACGGCCTGAAGCGGGTGTGCGCCCTTTGGGGCTTGGCGCGCTCCACGGTCTACGCGCAACGGCGGCGAGAGGCGGTCCCCGTTCATGAACGCCCCACGCCCAATAAGCGCGGCCCTGTGGGCCCGTGCACCGATGCGGAACTCCTCGGCCACATCCGGCAGGTCCTGGAGGACTCTCCCTTCCATGGCGAGGGCTACCGCAAGGTGTGGGCGAGGCTGCGCTTCGCGGGCATCCGCACCAGCAAGGAGCGGGTGCGTCGCCTGATGCGGGAGGCGGGGCTTCAGGCCCCCCACCGGGTGGGCAAACCCCGAGGTCCCAAGGCCCACAACGGGACCATCCGCACCGAGCGGCCCGACCGAATGTGGGGCACGGACATGACGACGACGGTGACCACCGAGGAGGGGATGGCCTCGGTGTTCGTGGCGGTGGATCACTGTTCGGTGGACTGCGTGGGGATCCATGCGGCCAAGAGCGGCAACCGCTTCGAGGCCCTGGAGCCGATCCGGCAGGGGGTCGCCGAGCGCTTCGCCGGCTTGGAGGCGGACGTCGCCGAGGGGCTTAAAGTTCGTCACGACCACGGCCCCGCCTATCTGTCCGATGACTTTCAGCGGGAGATCGCCTACCTGGGCATGACCAGTTCGCCCAGCTTCGTGCGGGCGCCCGAGGGAAATGGCTACTGTGAGTGGTTCATCCGCATCTTGAAGGAGAATCTCCTGTGGGTGCGCTCTTTCGCCACCGTAGAGGAACTGCGGTGGGCGCTGCTTGAGTTCAAGAACCTGTACAACCATCATTGGATTCTCGAGGGCTACGGCTACCGAACGCCGGCCCAGGCAAGGCAGGAAAAACTCGCTCAAGTTGCGGAGGCCGCATGAGGTCGAATACCCTCACCCGAGTGTCCAATAACCCAGGGGCGGTCCACTTGCGTGCAACCGCCCGCCCACCGGAAAGGAGCCGGATAGTGTCCGATTTTCAGCCAAAGGACTTCATCTCGCTTGAAGGCGCCATCGACATCCACATGCACCCCCATCCCTGCCTGTTCGATCGGCTCACCGACGACTGGGGCGTGGCCGAAGGCGCGAAGAGCGAGTCCATGAGGGGGATTGTCATCAAGTGTCACCACGAGAGCACGGTCTCGCGCGCCCAGACAGTCACCCGGACCCTGGGGGGGATCGAGGTGTACGGCGGCATCGTTCTCAATTTTTACGTCGGGGGCCTCAACGCCGGCGCGGCCGAGGCGGCCTGCAAGACGGGTGGAAAGATCGTCTGGATGCCCACCATTGACGCCGAGAACCACGCGGTCGCCCACGGCTCCCGAGGCAAATACGACGTCCAGAAGGGCGGGCTGACCGGGAAGAAGACCTCCGGCGATAAGCCGGCGGGGGGCAAGGGGGGGAAGCCCGTTTCCAGAACCGTTGTATCAACAGGGCTGGGGGTGGTGAAGGGCGGCTACGGAGGGATCTCCCCCGTGAACGAGAAGGGGAAGCTGAAGCCGGAGGCCCTGGATGTTCTCTCGGTCGTCGCCCAGTACGATGTGGCCCTCGCCTCCTGCCACCTTCACCCGAAAGAGATTCGGATCCTCTTCAAAGGGGCAAAGGAGATGGGCGTGAAGAAGATGCTCTTCACGCACCCATTTTTCAAGGTGCCCGGCGCGGACGTGGCTTTCACGAAAGAGATGGTCAAGCTGGGGGCGATGGCGGAATGGGGATACTGCACGGTGTCGCCGATGTGGGGGTACGCGAGCATCGACCGGATGGCGGCGGCCATCCGCGAGGTCGGCGCGCGGAACAGCATTCTCATGAGCGACCTCGGCCAGCGCCACAACCCCCTGCCGAACGAGGGTCTCCGCGTCTTCTGCCAGTGCCTATACGAGAAGGGGATCCCGGAGAAGGACATCCGGACGATGATCATCACGAATCCGGCGAAGATCCTGGGTCTGAGATAGCGGCCCGGCCTGAACCGGATTTTCTTGACGGGCGGGGGCGTTCGCCGGAATCTATGGGGAAGCGGGCGATCCCGGAGGAGACCCCGCCGGCCGGCGCTTTTGACGGAAGTGCTCCTGCGTCTTCGTGTAGAGAAAAATCAGGGCGACGGCCGTATAGATCAGGAAGAAGGGTCTTCCCGGAACGGAGTATCGGGATTCAACGTGGAACGGGGCATGGACCAGGGAAAGGTAGAGGACGGGCGTCGTCAAGAACAAGTGCTCCCGCCAACGCTTTCGTGATATCACGAAGCCAAAAACCCCCAAGGCCAGAATCGCCAGGGTTCCCAGGGTGAGGAGGGGGTACAGGATGGAGCTTCCTCCGACTTGGTAGGCCTGCTTGTCGCTGGTCGTTCCCACGACCACCCAAAGGCGGGGAATCCTGAAGGCCGATGCCCGAAGAATCTTCCAGAAATCCCTCTTCAGGTTGATCCACGCAAGGTCGAGGTAAGCTCGGTTTCGGCGGCTTTCCTGATCGATGGCAGTCGGTCCGATCCTTTGGATACAGGGGTATGATCCCCGCAATATTCGTTCGAGCCCGCCGAATCCGCAGAGAGCCATCCTTTGCCAAGTCGCCCCAGACTTTCCCGGCGACGCCTGATAGAGGGTTGCGGAAAAATGAGGCTTGGAATCGCTCCCCTCCTTTTGAATCAGATTCCGCAGTGTCCCGGGGCGCTTCTGTAAAGGCAGAAGAAAATTGGAGCCGTTGCTCAAATGCAGTCGGAGTGTTTGTGGACCTTGGGCCTCCACGCCCGTCAAGGTGATCTTCGGGAACAGCGAAAACTTCTGGATCAGAAAATCGAGGCTGGAGAAGGGGATCGGCTCAATCTTTTTGACTCTCAGGATGGTTCCCGGTTTCAAGGCATTGCGGTTTTCGCGGAGAAAGACGCGGCCGACCGCGGCCAGGTTGTGAATGTCAAGGACGTCCGGTTCGTCGATTTTCCCCAATACATTGGGCCGGATGACGTAGAAAAGGTTCTCTTCGGGACGGGGGGGATACCGATAACGGTTTCCCTGGGGAAAAGGGGTCTCGAACGACAGAAAATAGTTCACGCGGGCACCCGGAGGATGGGGAGGGATCTTCGCTTGAACCCTGTCCGCTCCGACCGGCGACATGGCCAGCGTTACGAATGGATCGAATTTGTTCGTTCGGAAATGGAGCCGTATCGGGTCCAGCCGCCCGATCCCGCGCGCGATGAGTTGAATGGGCACGGGGCGCTCGGAGGCGTCGTGCAAGTAGGGCAAACGGTTAATCAGGATAAGGTTTTGAAAGTAGTAATCGGGGTTTTCCCAATAGCGGTTGACAAAGTCGTCCACGCTCAAGGTCTCGATCCACCACTGATATTGGGCCTCGGTGCTGAGGGGGATGAACGCTCCGCTCAGCCGATAGTTCCGCACGACCCAAGGCATCCAGACCAACACGAACCCCAGATGGAGAATGACAAAAGTCGGAAAGAGATTTCTGCCCCGCTCCTTCGCCCGCCAAGCCCCCGCGAAGAGGAAAAGGGAAAACAGCCCGAAGACCGGCCGCACCAGCGCCGCGTAAGCGATGACGCCGCCTGTCAGCAGGGCGAGCCATGGATTTTTTCCGTCCAGGGTCCGAATGAAAAGCCAGAGGATGAGCACCGTCAGGAAGGTCGAGAGGGTCTCGGGCAAGACCGTCGGGATATACATCGTGGTTAAGGGAAACACCGCGGTGAGAATGGAGGCCGCCGCGGTCACCCGCTTGTCGAAACATCGGCGGGTCAAAGCATAGACCAAAATCACCGTCAGCAGGTGGAAGCCGATTTGGAAGAGGAAGACGGCCCGGGGCGTGTGTCCGAACAGGGAGTAGACGGCCGCCAGGAAGAGCGGGTATCCGGGGGTCCGAAAGAAATAGGGGCTCTCGATTCCTTCCTCGTTAAAAGTGACCCCGCCCCGCGGGCCAAGTTCCACCCTAGGGTGTCGTAAGATTCAAAGTTGGGAGGAATCGAGAGGGGAGGACGGACAAGCACGGCGATGCCCGTTAGAAGGGCAAGTCCCAACGCAAGCCAGAGAGTCCCCCACCCCTTTCCGAAGATTTTCATCGGGTCTGGATTCGATTGCGGATTCGGCAAGGAAGAAAGGTCCGGATTCAAGCGGGCAACATGCCTGCCGCCCGGTGATTGACGCCTGATCGATTGATTCCCGCCCGGAACGGACCATCTCCCTGACGTTTTTCCGAGAAATCCCAAAACATCGACGACAAGCCGAATTACAACACCGCTCATCCGTGTTCCGAACAGCCGCATCTTTGAAAAGAATGTCCGGGAGGGGGCAGGGCCGGATTGGCGGCCGCAAGCCGGTGTGGGCGAAACGCTCAAGTGTTCGGGACAGGAGGCCGAAAAGAAACTAAAGAAGGGTGAATGAACCGGTTGTTTTGTGTTTCGGCTCATCAAGGGTCGCCGGTCCGAAACCGGGAGGCATCGCGAGGTCGGGTATCCCCGAACCTTTTTTACGCTCCGGCCATCTAAGGGATTACAGGTAGCCGGAGCATTGAGGTGTCGGCGTTCAAGGGTGCGGGCATGGTCAAGGCGAGACGAAAATCACGTGCGGGATTTCTTACGGGATGGCTTCTCATCGTATGGATCATGGCGACCGGCCTCACCCCCGCCGAGCCGGCCCTTGTCCCTTCGGCGCCGGTGGAAGAGAAGCTTGTTTACGACATCAGTTTCCTCATCTTCAAGAACGCGGTCGTCGGATCCATGACGATGAAGTATCTTCCGGACCGGGGCCTTTATGAAGGCGTCGTTTCGGCCCGGACGAAAGGGTTTATCGGCCTGGTGAGTCTTTTTCGGCAGGATCGATACCGCTCGGTGATGAGACTCGACGATGACGGCCGGCTGGTCCCGGTGGAATTCCACAAGGAAGTCGTGATGGGCGGGTTCAAATGCGCCAGCTCGACCTTTCTGGATTACGCTTCCGGCGTGATGTGCTGGACCTCCACCGAGTCGAAGGGGGACGACGCCGAGACGGAATTCAAGACCCACCGGATACCGCCCGGCACAGTCTATGAGGATTTCATCTCGTCCTTCTTCAACCTCCGCCGCGGGGTTTACGGCCCCATCAATCCGGGCAAGGTTATCCGGATCTTTTCCATCCCCACGCGGAAATGGTTCAAAGAGCGGCAAAAGAAACGCCAGTTTTTTACGGTGACCGTGGGAAGCCGCAAGACCGGAGCGGATGGCCATTCCGGCCTGGATATCGCCATCACGGTTCCGAAAGAGTTGTTCGGCCAGACGGTGGGCGCCGTCCGCTTCCGCATCCGGGAGGATAACGTCCCTTCCCGGATTCTCGTGAAAAAGGCGATCTTCTTCGGCAACATGCGCGGGATGCTCCGCTCGCGGCGGACGACGGGCGGCAGCCGGATTGCCGCGGGCGGGCCGCTGAAGAAATGACCGGCCCCGGCCTGCGCCTCTCCGCCGCATCCAAATCCCAACCCTGAAAACCCTCTTGGAAGAACCGTCGTTGCCGGCCTCATCGTTCGCGCGTCCCGCGCTTGCGTGATGGCCGAAAAAGGCAAAAGCGGACCGCGCTTGATCCGGCGATGGCCGGTGGGGGATAATCTTCAGAGAAGGAGGATGCCCCGCTATGCAAACAGACCCTTTCCGCCATCTCGCCGCATGTATGGTCCCGTTTCTGGAAGATGAGAAGATCGACTTCGACGGACTCCGCTCCCAGATGGATTTCCTTCTGGGGACCGGCCTGATGACCGGGCTCGTGGTGAACGCCCACGCCGGCGAAGGCGACTCTCTTTCGCGGGAGGAACGGCTCGCGGTGATCGAGCTGGCCGTCGCCGCCGCCCGCCCGGCCGGGTTCACGACGGTCGCGGCCATCTCGCCATCGCCCGACACGACGGTCGCGGCCATCGACATGGCCCGGGAGGCCAAGACGGCCGGGGCCGACGCCGTCATGCTCCTCGCGCCCCGGTGGTTCGGCTGGGGGATCGGCCCGGACGACGTGGTCCGCTACGTGTCCGCCGTGGCGGACGGGGGAGCGATCCCCATGTTCTACTTCGTCGCGGGCGCTTACGCGGGCGTCCGGTACACGCCGGAGATCGTGGAGCGCCTGGCCCGGATCCCCGGCGTCATCGGCATCAAGGACACCTCCTGGACGACCCAGGGCTTCGAGGCGAATCTGGAGGCGGTCCGGAGGGCGGATCGGGACGTCAAGGTCCTCTCCGGAAACGACACGATCCTGTTTTACAACTTCGTGGCCGGCGCGGACGGGACGCTTCTGGTCCTCCACACGCTCTTCCCCGAGATGATCGTCGAGATGTTCGAATCGGTCCAAACCGGCGACATCGACCGGGCCAAGGCCATCAACGACCGATTGGCCCCCGCGGCGAACGCTTTGTTCGAGCCGCCCATGCTGAAGGCGGTCCCCCGGTTGAAGGAGGCGCTGGTCTGGACGGAGCGGATGGACAGCGCCCGGGTGCGGGCGCCCATGCCGGACCTCAGCCCGGAAGAAAGGGAGGCCCTGAGACGCGTCCTGGACGCGGCGGTTGTTCCGGTGGGGTGAAAGCTAAGACCTTGGGGGGACATTTTGAAAACTTCACCCGGTGGGGTGTGTCCCCCCAACCCCCCCCTCGAAGACTTTCGTTTCGCGACAGCGTGCCGCCCGCAGGGCGGCACGCTGTCGCAAGATCAAACGGGTTGGTCTGGGGCTCCTAGTGGCTTAAGGCCGGTCGTTATGCTACGTCACCCATCTGTTGGATGTAGGGGCGGGTCTCCGTACCCGCCCGTCACGTTATGCACAGTAAGCAAAATCGATCAGCCCCTCCGACTCACGCTGGCAGACCGACTAAAAACTGGCCCCTTGGCTGGATGCCGCGGCTGCCGGAGGCAGACGGGCATCCAGCCAAAGACGAACGCCACCCGCAGGCCACAGACAATCGCTCCAGTCCAACCAACACCCAACCCAGTAAGGTCAAGCTAAAGCTTGGCCGCAAAAAGTTTTGCGGGGGGGTGCGGGGGGGCGCCTTTCAAAAAGCGCCCCCCGCGAAGATTCTCAGTAATCACCCGCGAGCAGCCGGCCGTAGCCGTCGATGGGGTCATCGACGCCCGCGAGGTTGAGGGCCTTCCACATCAGGCACGTATTCGTACTGATCACCGGTTTGCCCAGCTCATCTTCCAGGGGCTGGATCACCTCGATCGAGCGGATATCCGTTGCCAGGAGGAGGATCGCCTCCGCGTCCGGGTGGTCGGCGTCTTTGATGAGGTCATAGACGCGGGAGGGCGGCGTTTTTCCCACCTGGGCCGGATCGGGGATGGGGAGGTTCGCGTCCGACACGCAGGCGTGGTTGTAGCGCCCGAAGAAAGGGGCGGCCCTCACGTGTAGGGATTCGGGGTAAGGCGTCGCGACGGCGATTCGGCCCGCGCCGAGGGTTTTCAGGGCGTCCAGCATCGCCAGCGCCCCCGTCGTGGCGGGGAGGCCGGACTGCTCTTTGATGCGCGCGACGCGCTTCTCGCCCCAGCCTTCCTCCATGACCAGGGCGACGCCCATGTCGCAGAACGCCAGGGCTTGGACCCCCGCCGTCATCAACTCGCGCATCGCCCGATCGGATTCCTCTTCCATCCGCCGGAACGTCTCGTCGGTCACCTGCCCCTCGACGGGCAGGCGGGTCGCATAGAACGCCACCCCCCCCCCCCCCTCCGGCGCTATCTTCCAGAGCTCCGGCTCGATGACGTTGTTGTTGGCGGGAACGATCAGGCCGACCTTCGCCCGGTGGCCGTATTCGCGCTCATCCCAATCCGTCGTGTGCATGATGTCATCCCGAACGGAGGGAGAGACCTCGCCTTGGATCTACCGGAGCCGCAATTTCAACTGGGTGCACCTGATAGAACTCCCGCTCCGAATTCGATAGGCGATGCGACGCCGACCTGATTTCCGGATCGACCCATTCCCTACCTTTTTTGAGAGGGGCTGAACCTGCCAGAGGGCTGATCGAGTAATTTTCCATTCTCGGCAATCGTCTTCCCCCGCAAAATCGTCTTCACCGGCCAGCCTTTGAGGGGAAACCTGTCATAGGGCGTGACCTCGGCCTTCGTGTAGACGGGCCGCTCCTTGGGGGTGCGTTCCAGATTCGGGTCGGTGAGGACGAGGTCGGCGTCCGCGCCGATGCGGATCTCCCCTTTCTGGCCGAGGCCGAAGCGCCGCGCCGGTTCGGTGCATAAGAGCTCGACGATCCGCTTCAGGTCGATCCGGGTCCGGTAGACGGCATTCAAAAAGAGGGGCAGGGAGGTGCGGAGGCCCGGCAGGCCGCCGGGGGCCTTGAAGATGTCTTCGCGTCCGGCCTCCTTCTCGGCGGGGGCGTGGGGGGCGTGGTCGGTCCCCACCCAGTCCACCGTCCCGTCCAGAAGCGCGGCCCACAGGGCCTCTACGTCCTCTCGTCTTCGAAGGGGCGGATAGACGGCGGCGTAGGGACCGAGGCGGGTCAGGTCCGCGCGCGTCAAGAACAAGTGCTGCGGGTTGACCTCGACGCCGACGGATATCCCCGATACCTTCGCCATCCGGAGCAGGCCGATGCCCTCCTTCGTGCTGACCTGCCGGAAGACGACAGGCGTCCCGGCCTCCCGGGCGATGAGGAGCACCCTCAGGATCGCCGCCGCCTCGGTGACGTTGGGCCGGGAGTCGGCCTGGGCCTCCGGGTCCTTGCGGTCTCCGACGTTCTCCCGGAACAGGGCGGCCGTCACGCTGTCCACGGCGTAGACGCAGGCCGGCAGGCCGCTCTCCTTCGCGGCGACGAGGGCCTCGCGGATGTCCCTGTCCTCGGCGAACACCGCCGGGCCGTCGGCCATGAGGATTTCCACGCAGGCGGCCCCCTCGGCGGCCATCTCGGCGATCTTCCCGGCCTCGCCGGGAACGCACATCCCCGAGATCCTGAAGTCCACGTGGGATAGGCCCTCTCCCCCCTCCCTCCCCTCCCCCCGTTCGCGGACGAAGCGGAGCGATGGGGCGTCCGTCACGGGGGGGTCCGTGTTGGGCTGGGCGACGATTGTCGTGACCCCTCCCGCGGCGGCCTCGGCCGTGCCGGACGAAAAATCCTCTTTATGGGTGTAGCCGGGGTCCCTCAGGTGAACGTGGACATCCACCAGACCGGGCAGGACGAGCAGGTCCGAGGCGTCGATCCGCTCGTGACCGCTGAGCTTCCCCGGCGCCTCGAGGGCGGAGATTCGTCCGTCCCGGACGCCGATGTCGAGCTTTGCCACGCCTTTGGAAGTGACAACAAGCCCGCCGGAAACGACGGTGTCATGGGTTGTCATATTGACGTCCCGGATTTCTCGCGAACGATTCGTTGCAAGGGGCGATAAGGTTGATGTCCGATTACGGGTTCACCATTTCACGACTCGTACAACGTAATGCCGAGGGGCGTGGTTTTGAACGCGTTGCAGGGGTTCCGCTCCTGCGGACAATTGGACATGCCGACCACGACGTCCATCTCCGCCCGGAAGTCGATGTGGTCCCCGGGCTTCGAGACGGGCTCCCGGATCTCGAACGTGCCGTCGGGATCGTAGGCGACGTTCATGAAGATGTTGAGACAGGACGCCTCATCGATGTCTTTTCTGAGGATTCCATGCGGGGCGAAGGCCCGGGTCAGGTTGTCCGCGCAGTTGGGAAGGTTGTGCTCGCCGTAGCGGAAGAAGTTCGCCTGCTCCGTGCAAAAGGCCCCTCCGCAATAATTCATCTTCACCGTGTCTTCCAGGATGGTGAACATCGGCGTGCTTCGGTTCGTGTAGAGGGTGTGTCCCTCGGTCAGCTTCCAGGTCCCGTTGAAGCAGTCGCTCCAGAACATGGAAAGCTTCTCTTCGAGGTCCCGGCTGTTGAAAGCCACGAAGTCCATCACCTGCTGCCCTTCCACGTCCACCACCCGGAGGACCTGGCCCTTCTTCATCGTCAGGGCCCGGCAGCCCTTCGCGGGAATCACCTCGTCCAAGACCGTCGCGCCTCTTGCTTCCTCCGCCATGGGACCGACTCCTCAAGTTTTTTGTCGAAGAACCTTTGTCTCCCTGTGTGGAGACGGTTGATCTCTACTCCGGCGGCACCCGCCCCCGCAGCGGAAGCCGATGAGGATGTGCTTGATGGGCGCCGGACGGCCGTGGCGGGCCGCCGGGCGGGTGACCCCCGGGAAATTGTCCCAGGAGCCGCCCTTGACGATATTCAGCTTCTTGTCCCACTCGGCCGGGGTGGAGGTCCACTCGAACACCATCCCGGCCATGTCGAAGATGCCGTGCGGGCTCGCCCCCGAGGGATAGCGGCCGACCGGCGCCGTGTCGAACGGCCCGCCGTCGTAGCTGTTGAGGCGGTCCGGGTCGAACTCGTTCCCCCAGGGGAAGTACCGGCCGTCCTCCCCCCCCGCCGCTTTTTCCCATTCCGCCTCGGTGGGCAGGTGAAGCCGGCGGCCCTCCCGCCTCCCCCGCCACGCGCAGAAGGCCGCCGCGTCCGCGTGGGAGACCAGGACCACCGGATGGGCGGCCCGGCCCGGCGGGAACCGCCCCTCCCTCCACAGAAATCGCTTGGCGGCCGCATACTTGTGGGTGAGGCCGTAACCCTTCCACACCGACCGGGTGACATAGGGCGCGGGCCGCCCGGCGGCGTTGACGAAGACCTGGTATTCGTCGTTGGTCACGAGATACTTGTCGATCCGGTAGGCCGGGAGCTCCTGCGCCTTGCGCGTCTCTTTCTCGAACCACTTGTTCTGCCGCGCGACGGGACTTTTGTGGAGGGTCTCGTCCAGCTTGTAGCCGTATTCCCGCTCCTCGGGAGCGCTCCCCATGATGAACTTCCCGGCGGGGATGGTCACCATCTCGGCCCGGCTGCCTCCGCCGGCGCGCGCCGGGATGATCCCCGACGAAAGGGCCGCGCAGATCCCGGCGGCCAGCACGCCCAAATAGGCAGAGAACGCGGAGGTTTTCTCAGGATGCGTGAAAACTTCATCAACGCTGTCGTCCTCTTGCCGCAAGGGGGGGGCCGGGATCTACGGATTCTCCGATCCGCGCGGAAAAAATCCTCACCGCAAGCGCCAAAGCGGGATGTCGAAGGTTAAGCGCGACCCGTCCTCCAGCCGGACTTCCAGGGTGGCGGACCTTCGCGGGTCCAGCTCATCCAGCGGGTATTCCCCTTCCAGCTCGCCTTCATACGCGATCACCCTCTCGCCGTCCTTGACGGGCCGGGCCGGACCCCGCTTCAACGCGGGAGCGTAGAACCTCCGGCCTCCTTGCAGGAGGACCATATCAATCCGTGTGACAGCGGTCTTTTTGACGTCCCTCCGCAAGAACGTGATGACCAAGGCGGGGCCCTTGAGGATTCGCTCGACGGTCCGGGGATCCGGGCGCTGGGAGGCCCGCATGCGCGCCGCCGCAACCGAATCGCTCGTCCCATCCTGGTCGTCCTTTGTGACGCGGGAGATCAGAGGGGCCGGGATTCCTCCCCCCCCCCCCAAACACGAGTCCGGAGAATTTACCAGCGCCCGGATCATGCGTCAAAGGGAATCAACGGCCCGGGTCCATTCACCGCCGCCTTTTCACCCCGGTCCGGTCCTTGACATTCCATCACGGACACCCTAAAAACAGAAGGTGTTGTTTCCCACCGAGAGATTGAGGTGAGTTGAATGCGTCCGAGTGATTTTCCGTACGGCTGCGATTTTTTTGGAGGGTTTCGGTAGTCCGCCCGCGCCGGACGGAAAACTTCCGGCCGCGGGTGGACGAACCGTCCCGCGGCCGATTGACCGGATAGTCCTTGAAGCCGCGGGCAATCGTGCCGCGGCTTCTTTTTGATTTGAGGAGAAACTCCGATGATCATCGTGATGAAAGCCGGTGCCACGCGCGAGGAAGTGGACGCGGTTGTGAGCCGGATTGAGGAAATGAGCTACCGCCCCCACATCATCGAGGGCGTGGAGCGAACCGTGATCGGGGCCGTCGGGGACGAACGGGAGAAGACCCGCCTTCAGGCCCTGGACGTCATGGCCGGGGTGGAAAGCGTCATGCCCATCCTGAAGCCCTACAAGCTGGCCTCCTCCCAGGGCCGCCCGGAGCGGTCCGTGTTCACGGTGAACGGGACGTCGGTCGGCGGCGGGAAGCTCTCGGTCATCGCCGGCCCGTGCTCGGTCGAGAGCCGCGGGCAGATCCTCGAGATCGCCCGGTTGATCAAAGACGGCGGGGCGAACATGCTCCGGGGGGGCGCCTTCAAGCCCCGCACTTCGCCGTACAGCTTCCAGGGGATGGGCGAAGAGGGCTTGAAATACCTCGTTGAGGCCCGGGAAGCGACGGGCCTTCCCATCGTCACGGAAGTGATGAACCCCGAGGAGGTGGATCTCGTGGAGCGTTACGCCGACGTCCTCCAGATTGGGGCCCGCAACGTACAGAACTTCTCTCTCCTCAAGCGGGTCGGGCAGGCCTCCAAGCCCATTTTCCTCAAGCGCGGGATGATGACGACGCTGGAGGAGTTCTTGATGTCGGCGGAGTACGTCCTGTCGGAGGGGAACGCCCGCGTCATCCTGTGCGAGCGCGGCATCCGGACGTTCGAGACGGCGACGCGCAACACGCTGGACATCTCGGCCGTCCCGGTCCTGCAATCCGAGACCCACCTGCCGGTGTTCGTCGATCCCAGCCACGCCAGCGGCAACTGGCGGTTGGTCAACATCCTGTGCCGGGCCGCTGTCGCGGTGGGCGCCGATGGCCTGATGGTCGAGGTGCACGCGAACCCGGCCGAAGCCATGTCCGACGGCGCCCAGTCGCTCAAGCCGCCCAAGTTCGCCCAGCTCATGAAGGACCTCATCCCGTTCGTCGCCGCCGCCGGCCGGTCGTTCTGAGGTTTCGGGCGGACGCCGGAGCGGGGACCCGCCGGGCCGTGATGGGGTTGTGGAGGGGGGAGGGGGAGGGCGTCCAACGAAACCCGAAGGTGGGAGGGGGGGAAGGACGAAATGAAATTCAGTGCGCCTCGTCCCAGTTGTCCCCCGTGTGCGTCTCGACATCCAGCGGGACGGACAGCTTGGCCGCGCCCTCCATCTTCTCCTTGACCAGCGCCGCCAGTTTTTTCATCTCCTTGGGCGGGCCCTCGAAGACCAGCTCGTCGTGGACCTGGATGATCATCCGGCTCTTGAAACCCTCGCCGATCAGCCTCGGGTGGATGTCGATCATGGCCTGCTTGATGATGTCCGCCGCCGAGCCCTGGACGGTCGTGTTCACCGCCGTCCGCTCGGCGAAGCCGCGCAGGTTGTGGTTGGAGTGGTTGATGTCGGGAATCGGCCGCCTCCGGCCCCGCAGGGTCTCGACGTATCCCTTCTTCCTCGCTTCCGCCAGCGTCCGGTCGATATAGGCCCGCACGCCCGCGTACCGCTCGAAGTACCCGTCGATGAACCGCCGGGCCTCCTCCACCGGGACGCCGATGTTCTGAGATAGGCCGAAGGGGCTGAGGCCGTACACGACGCCGAAGTTCACCGCCTTGGCCATCCGCCGCATGTCGTCCGTGACCGTCCCCGGCAAAACGCCGAAGACCTCCAGCGCCGTCCGTGTGTGGATGTCCTCCCCGGCGTGGAAGGCCTCCGTCAGGACCTCGTCCCCGGACAGGTGCGCCAGGATGCGGAGCTCGACCTGCGAGTAATCGGCCGAAAGCATCTTCATGCCGGGCGCGGGGATGAACGCCCGGCGGATCTGCCGGCCCAGCTCCGTCCGGATGGGGATGTTCTGGAGGTTGGGGTCGGCGGAGCTGAGGCGTCCGGTGGCGGCGACGGACTGGTTGAAGGAGGTGTGGATGCGCCCCGTCTCCGGATGGACGAGCTTCGGCAGGGCCTGGACGTACGTGGACTGAAGCTTGGAGAGCTCCCGGTAGGCCAGGACCTCCTGGGGGAGGGGGTGAAGCGGGGCGAGCCTCTCCAGGACGTCCGCGGCGGTGGACATTCCCGTCTTGGTTTTCTTGATGACCCCGGGCGGGGCCTGCTTGTGGAGCTGGAGCTTGTCGAAGAGAATCTCCCGAAGCTGGATGGGCGAGTTGGGGTTGATCTCCGCGCCCGCCGCCTCGTGGATCCGCTCAAGGGCGGCCTCCAATTGGATGTCGAGGGACTTCCCCATCTCCCCCATCAGGTCCAGATCGATGAGGACCCCCGCCTCTTCCATGGCCGACAGGATCGGGATGAGGGGCATCTCCAGCTCATCGAAAAGCGGGCGCAGGCCGCCCTCGTCCAGCAGAGGACCCAGCGCTTCCATGAGGGCGAATGTGACATCCGCGTCCTCCGCCGAGTACCGCGTCGCCGTCTCGATCTCCACCTCGCTGAAGGGTCTCTCCTTTGCGCCGGTCCCGGCGACGTCTTTGTACGACATGGGCTGGACATTGAGAAACTCGCGGGCGATCTCGTCCATGCCGTGGCCGCGCCGGGAGGGGTTGAGGACGTAGCTCGCTAACATGGTGTCGAAGGCGATCCCTTCCATGGCCAGTCCCGCGCGGTCCAGGACGATCTTGTCGTACTTGATGTTCTGGCCGTGCTTGGGGAGCTTGGGATCCTCCAGGAGCGGCCGAAGGCGCTCCAGGACGGTCTCCAGCGATAGCTGCTCAGGCGCCCCCATATAGTCGTGGGCGACGGGGACGTAGTAGCCTTCCCCGGCCTTGGACGAAAGCGCGAAGCCTACGATCTCGGCCCACATGGGCTCCTTGTTGGTCGTTTCCAGGTCAATGGCGAACCCGCCCGATTTTTTGAGACGGTTGATGAGGGCGTCCAGGTCCTTCCCGGTCAGGACGGTGACGTAGTCTTTCTTCGGCGACGGCCCCGCGGGCGCGCTCCCGAGGATGTCATCGGCCAGCCGTCTGAATTCGAGCTCTTTCAAAAGGGCCAGGGCCGCCTCCCGGTCCAGGGCCCCGACCTTGAGGTTGTCCATGCCCAGGGGGAGGTCCACGTCCGTGTCGATCGTCACCAGGGTGACGCTCAACCGGGCGAGGTCGGCGTTTTCCTCCAGGTGCTCCCGCTGCTTGCCGGGCTTGAGCTCGTCGAGGCGGCTCAAGAGGGAGTCCACGTCCCCGAATTCCCGCACGAGGGTCTTGGCCGTCTTCTCCCCCACCCCCGGAACGCCGGGGACGTTGTCCACGCTGTCCCCCATCAGCCCCAGGACATCGATCACCCGGTCGGGCGCGACGCCGAAGCGCTCCTCGACCTCCGGGATCCCGATCCGCCGGTCCTTCATCGTGTCCCAGAGGGAGATTCGCGGACCCACAAGCTGGTAGAAGTCCTTGTCGGACGTGATGATGGTCACATCGAAGCCCGCGGTTTCGGCCCTTCGGGCCAGGGTGCCGATGAGGTCGTCGGCCTCCACCCCCTCCATGTCCACGATGGGCACCCCCAGCGCCTTGGTGATCTCAAGGCAGAAGGGCCATTGGGCCTTGATCTCCTCGGGCGTCTCGGGCCGGTTGGCCTTGTAGGCGGGGTAAAGCGCCAGGCGCTGCCTGGGCGGACCCCGGTCGAAGGCGACGACGCAATGGGTCGGAGACTGCTCGTTCAGTATTTTGCGGAGCATCTGCGTATAGCCGTAGACGGCGTTGGTGGGAAGGCCCTTGGAATTGGTCATGCTGTTCCGAATGGCGTGAAACGCCCGGAAGATGTACCCGGAGCCGTCGATCAGGTAGAGATGAGGACGGGGTTCCTTGGTTTTTGGATTCATGGCCGTGGGAATTCCTCGGAGACCTTAGAAATCATGTTTGCCGTCACCTGATTCACCTTGAGGGACATCTCCCTCATGCCCGGGCCGCCGGATGTCCCGGTAGTCCCGCGTCCCCCGCGCCGCCATCTCCCTTTCCAGATCGAGCTCGGTTCGCAGACCCTTTTTCGTGTGCAGGGCGTCGTTGGCCTCTTCCTGCGAGCCGGCCTCGCGGACGGCGTGCGCCAGCGAGGTCTCCCGCCCGGCGACGACCCGGGGGTCGAGGTAGAGCGTCACGGCGCAGACCGGGCTGAGGCGGACGAAGCACGTTCCGCTCCGGATGGCCCTCCGTCCCTGCGCGCCCCGGAAGCATTCGACGGGCAGGGCGCTGGCCTCCGTGCCGACTTCCCGGGCCAGGGCCTCCATCTCGTCGGCCACGTCGGCCGTGATTCCCCAGGTGCCCAGGTATCCGCCGCGGGCCGCCAGCTCGCTGACGTTCCGGTCGATCTCTTCCGGACTCAGCTCGGCGTCGCTCCCGTAGCCGAGCACCCCGAGCATCGTCGGGACCTCCCGGCCGGCCTCGGCGAGGGCGGCCACCAGGACGGCGTCGCAAAGCGGACTCCTCAGCCCCGGCTCCTCCCCCGTGGCCACGGCGTCGCCGCCTACGTCCACGCCGATCACCCGGTCGGCCTTGAGCGCGCGGGCGGCCTCGACGATCCCCTCCGCCAGCGTCTTCGGTCCCCGGCGGATGGTCACGAGGAGGGTGTCCCGCCCCCGCATCTCGGCCACGCGGCCCTCGGTGAAGAGAACGCCGGTTTTCGTCCGGGCCTCCGGCCCCGCCTGCCAGACGGTCTCATGGATGGGACGGACCCCCTCGACTTCGACCAGGCTCCGGGCGCCCGGAGCCTGGTCGAAGACCACCCGCTCCCAGGCCACGCCCCCGATGATTGTCTCCGCGCCGAAGAGCTCCAGGAGCCGGGCGGTGGGAAGCGTCCCCACCACGTCGCCGCCCCCGCCGATGCCGATGACGAGGGCGCGCTTCGCGCCGCTCAGGAATTCTCCGAAGCTGTCGGAAGTTTCCAAGGGCATGATTCTTTAAGGAGGAATCGGGGAACCGTTGGGGACCGACCCGATTCTCAACGTATCACCAGGCAGTCCGCGTTGGCAAGACTCGCCGCCGCGCTTGGATGGGAATGCCCCTCTGACAATGGGGCCGCGGGATCAAGGGCTTTGCCGTTGAAATCGAGTGGGCAGTTGCCTTTAGAATGGCGGGAACCATGGAAACCGATGCCCGAAACGATAAGGATTGATCATTCAAATTGAAGAATTCTCGATCTGATCTTCCGGCCGATATTCGCGGATTGAATCGCAATGTTTGTATCTATCCTTTCTACGTGGCCGCTTTCAACGCCTTCTTCTGGATGCCGGTCTTCTTTCTTTATTTCACCAGCCTTTTTTCTTTGGAAAAGGTGCTGCTTCTGGAAGCCATCTACTATGCCGCCGTCGTTTTGCTGGAAGTCCCGTCCGGCCACTTTTCCGATAGGTTCGGCCGCCGGCCGACACTCCTGGTCTCTTCGGCCGGGCTGGCGATGGCTTATGCCCTCTTTCTTTTCGGATCGGGGTTTGCGATCTTCGCGGTGGCCCAGGCGCTTCTCGCGGCCGGGGTCTCCTTCAATTCAGGGACGGACACATCCTTCCACTTCGACTCTCTCGCCGCCCTCGGGAAGGAGGCGGAGTTTGCCGGGCGCGAGGCGCGGGCGACCAGGAATGCTTTCGTGGCGGGGGCCGTGACGGCGTTTCTGGGCGGAGCGGTCGCGACGTTCGAGCTTCGTTACGCCTACGGGCTTTCACTCCTTTCCGCACTGGCGACCTTCGGGATTATCGTCGCAACGGTCGAGCCGACGACCCGCGAACGGGAGGCCGCGCCTGCCGGCGGGTTCTTTCTCCAACTCAGGCAGTGTGTGGCTTATCTCAAGAATCTTCGTCTTCGGTGGCTCTTCGGCTTCGCCGTCCTGATGACGGTGCTCAACCATGTTCCGTATGAGTTTTATCAACCCTATCTCGGAGTCCTGGGCTCCGAATTGGATTTTCCGGCAAAGGGCGCGCCTTTGGCGGCGGGCGGCCACATGGCCGTGACGATGTTGCTCGGGTCGTGGTTCGCGTCCCGCAGTGTCCGCATTCGGGACCGGCTGGGTCTCGGCCCCGCGCTCCTGTTGAGCGCCCTCCTCCAGACTGTCATCATCGGGATGATGGGGGTCATCCTCCATCCGGCCGTTACACTTTTGATTCTGCTGCGCGGCGTCCCCCGGGCGTTGATGGCCGCCCCGCTCAATGCCGCCGTCACCCCCAAGATAGGCCAGTCCCACCGGGCGACCTACCTCTCGATTCAAAGCCTCGCCGGGCGGCTATCGTTCTCGGGGGTTCTGTTTCTGCTCTCCCGGGTCCCTGTTTCGAATGCCCCGGCGGAGTGGACATCCCTCTCCTTGATGCTTCGACTGTGCGCCGCGTTCGGTCTTGCGGGATTCATTGCGCTTGCGGCGGCTGTCAGTTCCTCCTTGCGAGGAAGGGATGCGTGACGAGGATGGTCCGGGCGGGTGTCGGCCAGCGCCGGGTCAACGGGTGCCAAACGCTGCGTCCTCAGCAACCTGCCGTAACCCGCAACCGGATCGTCAATCCCGGCAAGGCGCAGGCTTTGCCAGGCGAGGGCCTGCGTGCTTGTGATCACCGGTTTTCCGAGGGCGTCTTCCAGCGATTCGAGGACGGGAGAGACCCTGAGCCCGGTTCCGGAGATGAGGAGCCCATCCACGTCGGCCCGGCCGAGCTCCAGGCCGGCGTCATACACCGCCTCCGGCGATATCCGGTGAATCTCATAATCGTCCGTCTGCTTGAAGCTGCCCTTGACCGGGACCTCGAAGCCCCGGTCCGCGATATAGGATTCAGAAAACCGGTTGACGTCGTCCGCCCAGGGCGTGAGCATGGCGATTCGCCGCACCCCAAGGGCTTCAGGCCTATCAGACTCGCCGTGATCGCGTCGGTCACGGCGATCCCGGGCCGCGTCTCACGAAGGAGCGCGACCACCCTGGCCTCCCCGATCGTCATGGTGCAGGAGGCGCAGCCGAAGGCGATGACTTTGAGGGGGCCGCCGGGCAGGATTTGGGCCGCGGTCTTCGTCAGATCGGCCTCCATCTCACGGGCCGTTTCGACCGAAACCACCCTCCGCTTGGTAATGCGGTTGGTGTGAATCGACACGCGGTCCCCCGGCAGAAAGGCGTAGAACTCCGGCTCGATGGCCAGGTCGGTGGCGAGCACGATGAGGCCGATCGCCGTCCGATCCTCCAGCCCGTCGCCGCCCGTGCGGGGCATGGCGGCCCAGTCCGAGCCGCCGGCCCCGACTCCGTCGATGTCACCGCCCGCGTCCGACATGTAGCGTTCTCCCCCCCCCTCCCCCCCCCTTGCGTGGGTCTCGGTTGATTGACCGGATGGCGGGTTAATGGGCCGTCCGCCGGGGGAGGCGGACCTTCCTCGGGGCGGCCAGCCAGACGAACAGGCATGCTCCCGCCGCCGTCGCCGCGACGACCCAAAAGGCCGCCTGGTAGCTCCGGGAGACGTCGAAGATCCAGCCGCCGAGCCAGGGGCCGACAGCCCCGCCCAGACCGAAGCCCACCGTCAGCGCCCCCAGGATCGCCCCGAAGCTCCGGCCCTGAAAGAGGTCGGCCGCCACGGCCGAGTAGAGCGGGGCCCTCGATCCGAATCCGAAGCCGTACAGGACGACGAACCCGTAGAGCGGCCAGACGGCGCCGGGCCCCAATTTCATGAACAGCCCGAGGCCCGCCAACATGAAAATCGTGCCGAAAAGGAACATCCGCTCCCGGCCCCAGCGGTCGGACGCCGATCCCCAGAAGAACATGCCCGCAATCGCGATCAGATAAACCAAGCCGAAGGTCGAGGCGGCCAGGGTCTTCGAATACCTCAGGTCCACGACGTGGGCGATCTGGTGGACAATCATCAACTCTCCCGAAACCGACTGGAGAAAGAAGGAGATTGTCAGGAACCAGAACACGCGGGTCTTGATGGCCGTGCGCACCGTCCAGGGAAAGGCCGCCCAGGACGGATTGACGACCTCGAGAATGATCTCCTTCCCGCCCATCAGCGGCTGGGGGCCCTCATACCCCATTTCCTCGGGCCGCCCGCGTTGGAAGAGAAGAATGATGGGCGTCAGGAGCAGGAAGGTCCCCACGCCCAGGACGACGAACGCCCCGCGCCAGCCAAGCGCCGTGATGAGGAATTGAGAGAGCGGCACGATGACCAGGGCTCCGGTCCCCATGCCCGTGAAGGCGATGGCCGAGGCCAGCCCCCGGCCCCCCTCGACCCACCGGGAGACAATGGCGGCGTTGGGAACGTACTCGATCATGACGATGCCGGCGGCCAGGACGACGCCGAACAGCACGTAGAGGTGCCAGAGGCTCGTGATGAAGGCGGCGCAGGCGAACCCGGCGGCCACGAGGGCCAGGGCGGCGGGCATGAGACGTCTCGGCCCCCACCGGTCCACGAGGATGCCGGCGACGGGTGCCAGCGCGGCGTAGACCAGCCGGTGGATGGAATAGATCCCCGCCGTTTCCGCGCGCCCCCATCCGAAGTCCTCGAACAGGGTGACGTAGAACACGCTGAAGCTGTACCGCAGGCCGAAGCCGAAGGTGAGCGTAAGAAGGCAGACCCCCACGACCACCCAGCCGTAGTAGAAACGCGTTTTGATCAGGACACGGAGCTCCCTCGGGGTGCTCGAAAATGCAATCCGATTTCAGATGTCAGGATGGAGACAGAAAAGAGATTTTCTCACGACAACACCCATGCCAATCGGCGGATGTGAATCCCCTCCTCCTTCCCCCCCTCGGCCTCGGGGGAAAGCGGCATTCGCTTTGGCTCTGTGACGAAGCCCCCGGCTCAGAGAAGCTCCGACAGGGCGATCGCTCTTCCTTCCTCCGAGGATTGGACGATGGCCTGAACGGCGGCGATGGCCCGGACGGCTTCGTCCCCGCCCACCTCGGGCCGGCTTCCGTCCCGGACGCAGCGGCCGAACTCCTCCATCTCCTCCAGGAGGATGTCCACGATCTCTCCCAGGTCCACCGGCTCGTGCTCCTCGCTCCCCTTCTTCTGGAGGAAAAGCTTCGCCCCCTCCGCTTCCAGGAAGACGTTGGCCTCCGTCCCGTAGACGTTCAGGTAAAAGACCCGGGGCGTGGCGAAGTTCGAGCCCACGTACCCCAGCGCGCCCGACTCGAATTCCAGGATGGCCGTCACGGCGTCGTCGATATCGACCGGGGCGATCAGGCGCTTCGAGAAGGCCGCGATCCGCGCGATGGGCCCCAGGAGATAGGCCAGGGTGTCCAGGTGATGAATGCCCAGGCTGGTCAGGGGGCCGCCGGGACTCTCCGTCCGGCTCGATCTCCACTTGCTGTCGTCCAGCGTCTGGGCCATTCCGTAGGAGAGGTTCGCCTCCGCCGTGATGACCTGGCCGAGGGTCCCGTCATCGATGAGGGATTTGATCTTCCGGGCCGCCGTCTGGTGTCGCCGGCTGTGCCCCACGGAAAGGATCACGCCGGCCTTCCCGCAAGCGGCCGCGGCGGTCTTGGCTTCGTCCACCGTGTGGGCGATGGGTTTCTCGACGAAGACGTGCTTCCCCGCCCCGGCCGCCGCTTCGATTTGCGCCCGGTGGGCCGTGTGGGGGGTGGTGAGGAGGACGGCCTCGACCTCGGGGTCGGACAGGACGGCCTCGTAGCTCTCGGACTCGCGGCAGCCGTACTTCCCGGCGAACCCCGCGCGTTTCTCCGGGTTGCGCGTGAAGCAGGTGACGATCTCCAGGGTGTCGGTTTTTCCGACGGCATCCGCCAGCATGCCTGACCACCAGCCGATTCCGACGCTCGCGACTTTCACGGGATTGGGCATCGAATCTCTCCTTGAATTGTCGTGGGCTCCGCCCGGGGCGGTTACACGGAAAGCTTGCGCTTCAGAATTTCCTGAATGGTTTGCGGGTTGGCCTTCCCGCCGGTCGATTTCATCACCCGGCCCATGAAGAAGCCCAAAAGCTTCGTTTTGCCCGACCGGTATTGCTCGACTTCATCCGGGTGCGCCGCGATGACCTCGTCGGCCGCGGTTTCGAGCGCCCCTTCGTCGGAGATCTGTGTCAGACCCCGGGCCTCCACGATGGCCGCCGCTTCTTTTCCGGTGCTGAACATCTCCTCGAACACCGTCTTGGCGATCTTGCCGCTGATCGTGCCGTCTTCGATCAATTTCACCAGCCCGGCGAGACCCTCCGGCGGGACGGGGGAGTCGGCGATGTCCTTCTTGGCGTCGTTCAGCGCGCCGAGGAGGTCGCCCATGACCCAGTTGCTCAGGGCCTTGGAAGCGTCGAGCGCCTCGACCGCCCGCTCGTAGTAGTCGGCGAGGCCGCGGCTTGTGGTGAGGATGCCCGCGTCGTAGGCCGGAATCCCGTACCGCTCGATGAATCGCGCCCGCTTGGCGTCGGGGAGCTCGGGCAGGTCCGCGCGAAGCGCGTCCAGCCACTCGCGGCCGACGGCCAGCGGGACCAGGTCGGGGTCGGGGAAGTAGCGGTAATCATGGGCGGCTTCCTTCGTCCGCATGGGTTGGGTGACGCCCTGGGCCTGGTCCCACAGACGGGTCTCCTGGACGACCTCCCCCCCCTTTTCGAGAATGCGGATCTGACGGTCGCGCTCGCATTCCAGCGCCCGCTGGAGGAAGCGGAAAGAGTTGATGTTCTTCAGCTCGGTCTTGGTCCCCAGCGCCTCGCTTCCCGCCGGGCGGACGGAGAGGTTGGCGTCGCACCGCAGACTGCCCTCCTCCATGTTGCCGTCGCAGATGTCCAGGTACTGGACCAGGGTGCGGAGCTTCTGGACGTACGCCCTGGCCTCGGCGGGACTTCGCAGATCGGGTTCGCCGACGATCTCCAGCAGCGGCGTGCCCGCCCGGTTGAGATCGACGTAGCTCGCCCGGGGGTCGTCCATGTTCTCGCCGTGAATGAGCTTGCCCGCGTCCTCTTCGATGTGGATGCGGACGAGGCGGATGCGCTTCGTGGTCCCGTCCACGTCGATGTCGATGTGTCCGCCCGTCGCCAGGGGAAGCTCGTACTGGGAGATCTGATAGGCCTTGGGCAGGTCGGGGTAGAAGTAGTTCTTCCGGGCGAATCGGCTGATGGGCGCGATTTCGCTTCCGGCGGCGATGGCCATGCGGAGGAGGAACTCGATGGCCCGCTTGTTCATCACCGGCAGGACGCCCGGCATCCCCAGGCAAATGGGGCAGGTGTGCGCGTTGGGCTCGGCCCCGAACGCCGTGCTGCACCCGCAGAAGATCTTCGAGCGGGTCTTGAGCTGGGCGTGAACCTCCAGCCCGATGACGGTTTCGTACTCCATCCCCGTTTCCCTCTACAAATCCGGCTGTGTCCGGTGGAAATCGGTTTCTCGCTGATAAGCGTCCGCTGCCCGGAGCAGGGTTTCCTCGTCGAAGTTGCGGCCCAGAAGCTGAAGCCCGACCGGGAGGCCCTCCGCGGTAAACCCGCACGGGATGCTGATCCCCGGTATCCCCGCCATGTTGCAGGGGATGGTGAAGACATCGGAAAGATACATGGTCAGGGGGTCGTCCATGCGCTCGCCGATCTTGAAGGCGGGCGTCGGGGCCGTGGCCGTCAGCACGATGTCCACCTCCTCGAAGGCCCGCTCGAAGTCCTCGCGGATCAGCGCCCGCACCTTGAGGGCCTTCAGGTAATAGTCGTCGTAGTAACCCGAGCTCAGCACGTATGTCCCGAGCATGATTCGCCGCTTCACTTCGGCGCCGAATCCCTCCGCCCGCGTCTCCTTGTACATCTCGATGAGGTCGCCGGTCCGCTCGGAGCGGTGGCCGTATCTCACCCCGTCGTAGCGCGCCAGATTGCTCGATGCCTCGGCCGGGGCGACGATGTAGTACGTGGCGACGCCGTATCGGCTGTTGGGGAGCGAGATGTCCTTGACCTCCGCGCCCATTCCCCGGAGGACCTCGACGGCCTCCCGGACGCGGGCCTCCACGTCGGGCTCGATCCCTTCAATGTTGTATTCACGGGGCAGGCCGATTTTGAGCCCTTTCACGTCCCCCGTGAGGGCCGCCGTGAAATCCGGGACCGGCACGTCGGCCGAGGTCGAGTCCAGCGGGTCCTTGCCGCTCAGGACGTTGAGCAGGAGGGCGGCGTCGCGCACGTCCCGCGTCATTGGGCCGATCTGGTCCAGCGAGGAGGCGAAGGCCACGAGGCCGAACCGCGAGACCCGGCCGTAGGTCGGCTTCAGGCCGACGATGCCGCAGCAGGACGCCGGCTGGCGGATGGAGCCTCCGGTGTCCGACCCCAGGGCGGCGGCGCAGAGCCCGCCCCCGACCGCCGCGGCGCTCCCGCCGCTTGAGCCGCCCGGGATGCGATCCGGGTCCCAGGGGTTCTTGACGACGCCGTACGCCGAGGTCTCATTGGAGGACCCCATGGCGAATTCGTCCATGTTCGTCTTGCCCAGGAAGACGGCGCCCGCCTCCCGGAGCCGGGCGACGGCGGTGGCGTCGTAAGGCGCGATGTAGTCGCGGAGGATCTTGGAGCCGCAGGTCGTTTGAACGCCGCGGGTGCAGAGCAGGTCCTTGAGAGCGATGGGGACTCCGGTCAGGGGGGAGACGTTCTCCGCCTTCCGGCATCTCTCGTCCGCCGCGCGCGCCATGGCCAGGGCCGCTTCTTCCTGGACCGAGATGTAGGCGTTGACCCGGGGGCCGATCTCGGCGATCCGGTCCAGGAAGGTCTGCGTGATCTCTTCGGAGGAGTATTCGCCCCGTTGCAGTCCCTCGGAAAGCGCGTGCATGGGGGCGTAGGGGATCGATTCACTCATTCGCTGTATTCCGGAGACCCCGTTCGAGGAGGTCTCCAGCCTGCCGGGCGTGAAGGGCTTAGCCTGGGTTTCTCACAAAGACTGCGATGGGGCCGCACCACACGCTCATGACTCACGCGCCGGCTAACGGGGAGGGCCGGTACGGAGCCCGGCCCCTACATCGGAAAGTGCGCACGTTCGCTCCAGTGTAGGGGCGGGGCTCTGTACCCGCCCCAGCAAACGCCCAGGGAGACATACCCGGTTGAAATCCTCCTCTCAGGCAAGGCGTTGACCGGAAATGAGTTTCCCCGACCATAGGTGGCTTGACCCTTTGTAATAGTGAGAAATCCAGGTTAGGAGGGGAGAACGTCCAGGATTCGCGTCTTGAGCAGCGCCGTCAATTCGCGGACGCGGGCTTCCCCTTCCGGTTCGATTTGGACCGTGGCCTGATGTCTTTTCTGTCCCGTGAGCAGCCGGATGCCGGGTTCGCGGGCCAAGGCGGCCTGAATCCGGGCCAAGGTGTCGTCCCCGCGCAAGGCGGGCGCCAGGCCCTCCAGGTCCAACACGAGCTCCACCCTGTCTCCCCGAAGGCTAAGCTCGGCCCACTCGATCCGGCGGGCGCCGGACGTCAAAACGAAGGACGCCCGTCCCGGGACCCGGCCCTCTTCGGAGATATCGGCTCGGGCCTGAATCAGCTCGCGCCGGATCTCCTCGAAGATTCGGGCCGCCGCCCCGGAAGGGGCCTCCGCACGGGTCGGGTGTTCGGCTCCCCTCGCTCTCTCCCCCTGGGCTTCCAAGAGGTCGATCATCCGGTCCAGGCGCCGCTTGATGCCGAACACCGCGAAGGGCAGCGTGAACCACAGGACGACCAGGACGGCCAGGACCGCCCAGAGCAAGGGCAGAAAAATGACGATGGGGCCGAGCTCGTATCCGGAAAATCCGGTCATGGATTAGAAGGTTGAACGCTCGCGGCCAGGACAGGTTCCCCCACGAAGCCGTCCCAACCCGTTCCTCCCGGGACGGCGCCGGCGGTTACTCTTTGAAAAGATGCTTGAGGAAATCGGACTGGGCGGGCATCAGGAGGGTCGTCCCGGTTTTCAGCGATTTTTTGTAGGCCTCCAACGTCCGCAGGAACCCATAGAATTCCGGGTCCTTTTCGAAGGCATCGGCGTAAATCGAGATGGCCTTGGCGTCCCCCTCTCCGCGCATCTGCTGCTCTTTCTGATACGCGTCGGCGAGGAGGATGGTCTTCTCCTTGTCGGTTTCGGCCCGGATTTTCAGGGCCTGCTCCTGTCCCTCGGAGCGGTACTGCCTGGCGATCCGCTGGCGCTCGGCCTGCATCCGGCCGAAGATGGCCTTCTCGTTCTCCGGCGGCAGGTCGGCGCGCTTGATCCGGACGTCCACAATCCGGATGCCGTAGTCCCGGGCCTTCGCGTCACTGCGCCGGGCAACCAACCCCATTATCTCGGCCCTGTCTTTGGTGACGATTTCCACCAGGGTTTTTCGGGCCAGGTCGACGCGAAGCTCGGAGTAGACGATGTCGTCCAAGCGGGATTGGGCGCCTCCTTCGGTCCGCACGGTCTGGAGGAATTTCAGGGGGTCGATGATCTGCCACTTGGCGAAGTTGTCCACCACGAGGGTTTTCTTGTCCTTCGTGATGATGGGCCGGGCGGTGGCGTCATACTCGAGGATTCGCCGGTCGAAGAACCGGATATTCTGAATGAACGGCGTCTTGAAGTGCAGACCCGGCGTCTTTACGCCCCCCACGGGCCTGCCCAGCTGCAACACGATGGCCTGCTGTCCCTCGTTGACGATGAACGCGGTCGAACGCACACCGATCAAGACCGCGATGAGGATGACCAGGGCGATCACTTGGCGCTTTTGCATTTAACGGGTCCCCTTCAGGCCGGTCAGCGAGCCGCTGTCTCCCAGCGGGAGGATGGGAAGGACCCCCCTCCCTTTACTCTGGTCCAGGATGATCTTCTTGATCCCCGGCAGGATCTCTTCCATGGTTTCCAGGTAGAGCCGCTTGCGGGTGACGCTCTTGGCCTTCTGGTATTCGCGCAGGATCTGCTTGAAACGGTCGGCGTCTCCGGTCGCCTTTCGGGTCTTCTCGGCGCGGTAGCCCTGGGCCTCGTTGATGACCTGGGACACCTTTCCGCGGGTCTCCGGGATGATGGCGTTTCTGTAGCCCTGGGCCTCGTTGATGATCCGGTTTTTGTCCTCGCGGGCGCTCGCCACGTCGATGAATGCGTCCCGGACCTGCGTGGGCGGGTTCACGTCCTGGAGCTGGACGGCCATGATGAGGAGCCCGGAATCGTACCGGTCCAGGATCTTCTGGACGAGCGCCATGGTCTCGGCTTGGATCTGGTCCTTGCCCGTTGTGAGGGTCTCGTCGATGATCTTGCTCCCGACCACCTCGCGGATGGCCGCTTCGGTCGCCTTGCGCACCGTCCCGTCTGGGTCCTTGACATGGAACAGGAACTTGGCCGCGTCGGCGATTCGGTACTGGACGATGAGGTCGACGTCCACAATGTTCTCGTCACCGGTCAGCATCAGGGATTCCTGGGGACGGTCGGCGTAGCGGGCCGGCGGACCGGGGTCGAGCGTCCGGAAGCCGACCTCGATCCGCTTGACCTCGGTCACCTTCGGTTTGAAGACGGTCTCGAAGGGGTAAGGGAGGTGATAGTTGAGACCCGGGCCCGTGATGGTGTTTATCTTACCGAACCGCAGCACCACCCCCTGCTCGTCCGGACCCACGGTGTAGATCCCCGTGGCGATCCAGATGAGCAAGGCGACAACAATCAGGCCCCAAACCCCCAGCTTTCCAATATCGGGCAGCTTGATGTTCGGCAGTTGGAACTGTGGACCCTCTCCCCCTCCCCCGTCGGGCTTTCGGCGGTTTCTGAATTCATCCCAGTCCACAATCAATCCTCCAATCAAGGGTTCCGTTCAACGTGGTGTCAGGATATAGCCCCGCGGACTGGAAGTCAAAGCGGGCAACCTCATGGGGAATCGGCCACAAGGTTTGAGGGTGTGGATTTTCCCGTTCCCGGCCGGGTCGCCGCCGAATCCGGATGACAGCCCTCTCTGTCGGCGGCATCGAAAATAAAAAAAGGCGGCCTGTAACCAGGCCGCCTTTTTGAATCTTCTGTCCGGTATTTGTAATTAACCCGACAACTTCTGCACGTTGGATGCCTGGAGTCCCTTTGGACCCTCCGTGATGTCGAAGGAGACGGAATCTCCTTCTGTCAGGGACTTGAAGCCCTCTCCTTGAATGGCCGTGTGGTGAACAAAAACGTCTTCTTCACCTTCCCCGGGCGAGATGAAACCAAAACCTTTCGAGTCGTTAAACCACTTTACTGTTCCTTGAACCACTTGCACTTCTCCAATCAATACTTTTTCGATCTCAGTCCCGCACGCCTGTCGTGTAGGAATTCCGATATCGATGTTCCCCGCCTATTTAGAGTCGGCTCTCAATCGCCGCCACATTTTTACAAATGAATTTCAGCCCTTCAAATGAGCTTCCCGCTCTCGGGAGGGATCCGGTCGTCCCCCAATCCCCGCCTCAAGACCCGGTGGGGAACAAACCCTCTCCGGATTTCCAAACAAGACGCTCCCCCCTTGGGGGTTGCGATGCGGGAGCGTTTCTGGTAAGATGCCTCCGTTTCTAATTTTAGTATCAATTCCATCAATCCGGAGCGCGGCAAGCTCGGATGGGACCACCGAAGCGCTTTTATCAAGACGCCGACCACACCCGCCGGGGGCTCTCGCGCATGACCCGCAGGGTCCCGGTGGAAACGAGCCCCCACTATGACCTGAAGCTTTCCGAGGCGGCCATCGCTTTGCGCGACATCCATTCGCTCAGAAAGCTGGACGACGAAGCGCGCGCGCGGCGGGTGAAGGAAATTAAGCGGGCCGTCCGAAACGGAACGTACCGGGTGGACAGCTTCCGGGTCGCCGAGTGCATCTTACGTGAGGAAGAGCCCGACTTGTTCGAGTAGCCGCCGTCCCCAAATTCGGTTGTCCGAATCAAGCGTTTCCAGGGCCCGTTGAATGCGGGCTCTTTTTTTTCGAAAAAATTCGCCGCCGCCGGCCGCTGCTCGGCGCCTTAGGCGAGAATGAGCCGGGGCTCTCCGTCCGGCGGTTCAGCGGGCATTCGGTGAATGACGCGGGAAAAAGGGGAAAAGATCGAGCGGATCCTTTGGGGCCAACGTAACGAAATTTTACCAATTCTCCACTATCGATTTTGGTATTGGAAATCCATATTAGGAAAATGAGAGGCGGGAATCCGCCTGCTCGGACCAGAGACCATCGACCAGCGCGAATTGATTGAAAGGGGCCGACCACCCGTCGGGTTCGATGTTCCGGGTGATGCATTCAATTCAGAGGTGAATGGATGGCCAGGATACTGATCGTTGACGACGAGCCGGATGTCTGTCGCGTCCTGAAGAAATATCTGACATCCATAGGAGCACGACGTTCAAGTCTCCCTGAATGCCAAAGAGGCTTGAAGAGCCAGGCCGCCTTTCGGCCGCACCTCATTTTGCTGGATATCATGATGCCCGGGATGACCGGCATCGACGCCCTCCATCACATCAAGTCGGAGGACCCGGAGGTGCGGGTCATCATGGTCTCGGCCGTCCGGGATGAACACCTGGCCCGGAGCGCCGTTCAGAACGGGGCCGACGATTACGTCACAAAGCCGGTGGACCTGGAATACTTATCGACCAGCATCCTTGTGAACTATATCCAGCGGGTGGGGTAGGGAGAGAGTAGGGGGGAAGGGGGAGGGAGCGGGTTTTCCATCCCTTTCGGGATTCCACCAGGGCGGCTCGGCCGTTTCACCCCTCGACCGTTACTCGCCGCCCCGGACGAACGGAAACCGCTCCTTCGGCCGGTTGAAATAGCCCACGTCCAGGGACGGAAACCGCTCCCGGAGCCGATCCAGAAAGCCCGCGATTCCGATGACCCCGCCCCGTGCGGGGGGGACGGTGTTCAGGTAAAGCGCCGGGTCGATGCAGAGGTTCTTCGTTTGGACCATGTGAAGACCCGACCCCTCGATGAGGGCTTCCAGGGCCTCCATCTCCTCCTCCCGGTCGGTCACGCCGGGAAAGATCAGATAATTCAGCGACACGAACAGCCCCTCGGCCGCCGCCCGGCGGAGGGTCTCCCGGACGTCGGAGAAGCGGTAATCCTTCGGCCGATAATAAGGGGCATAGACCTCCTCCCGCGCGCTGTTGAGACTGACGCGGACGCTGTCCAGCCCCGCCCGGGCCAGCTCCGTCAGGGCGCCCGGCAGGCTCCCGTTGGTGTTCAGGTGGATCGCGCCCCGGTCCGTTTCCGAGCGGATGCGCCCGATGGCCGCCTTCAGGAGCGGGGTCTGCATCAAGGGGTCCCCGTCGCAGCCCTGGCCGAAGCTGACGATGGCGTCCTCCGCCTCGTTCAGATGGGGCGCGGCCAACGCGGCGAGCTCCTCCACCTCGGGGATGAAGGCGATCCGGTTGTGGGAGGCGGGGAACTCCCCGTCCGGCTGGAAGGAGATGCACCCCACGCAGTCGGCGTTGCACACGGCCGTTGTCGGCAAGGGCGCCTCCCACCGCCGGTAGAAGAGGTTCTTGGCCGCGAAGCAGTGGTATTGGGTTGCGCAATGGGCCACATGAGCCAGGAGCCGGTTGTCCGGGTCTTCCGCGAGCCGGCGTTTCACGAGGACCTCCAGATCACGATCGTCGTAGCGCCCGGGGTCCTGCTTGGGGCTCGGGTCCACCCGGACGGCGGCGGCCACGAATCCGTCTTCTCTCCATCCAATCGCGGTGTACGCCCACAGGGGAAGCGGCGTCCGCGCGCCGGAAAAGTCCACGGCGGGAAGCAGGGTGCGGGCAAAGCCCGGGGCCGGGAAGGCCGATACGGCCGTCAGGCCCTCCGGGGCCGGGGAAAACGCCTTGCCTTGAGGGTCCCAGCCGACGGGCCGCCCGCCGGGCAGGAGAAAGAACTTGCTTCCGTCCGGAAGGGGGGTCAGGTCCTCATCGTCCGGGCGGACCAGGTTTCCCCCAGAAAGGCCCGCCATTTCCAGATTGGGAACGTCGAAGATTTCGCCTTTGGCGTTGGCGTATACGGCGGAAGGGTTTGCCTGCCTCGAGCTCATTGTCGCTTCGATTCAACGGTATCCAAAAACGGGTTTCGGGCGAAGGACGCGCCCTCCGCCCGAAACCCCTGAGCATCGGGGGGGGGGATCCGGCGGCCCGCGGGCTCGCTACATGAAGTACTTGCGCTCCTTCATGTTCGGGTACATCGAGGCGACCCACTTCCCGTAGCCGTTGAAGACCCGCGTGGGTCTGCGCACGTCGGTGCCGAGCATCCGCTCGGATGCCTGCGACCAGCGCGGGTGGGGGAATTTGGGGTTCACGTTCGCCCAGAAGCCGTATTCGTTGGGGGCGAGCTTTTCCCAAAAGCTCTTCGGCCGCTTCTCCGTGAACTCGATGGAGACGATGGACTTGACGCTTTTGAAACCGTATTTCCACGGCGTAATGAGCCGGATGGGCGCGCCGTGCTGCTGGGGCAGGGGCTTGCCGTAGATGCCGGTCACGAACAGGGCGAGGTCGTTCATCCCCTCCTCGATGGTCAGGGCCTCGACGTAGGGCCAGGGATACCAGATCTGGAGCTGGCCGAGGGCCACGGTCCGTTTCAGGAACGTGGTCATCTTGATGTACTTGGCGTTGTTTTTCGGCTCGACCGCCTTGATGAGGGCGGAGATCGGAAAACCGGTCCACGGGATCGCCATGGCCCACGCCTCCACGCACCGGAACCGGTAGAGGCGCTCTTCCAGCGGCATGGCGCGAATGAGGTCGTCGATGTCGTAGGTCTTGGGGTTGCGGACGAGACCCCCGACCTCCACCTGCCAGGGACGGGTCTTGAGGCGCTTGGAGAGACGGTGAATCGTTTTCGTCCCGCCGAACTCGAAAAAGTTGTTGTATTTGGCCGCCACGGCCTCCAGGGTCAGCGGACGGTCCAAGGTGAACGCGGGATTCCGCTTCGCCGGGTAGAGGTCCAAGGTCATGTCTTTGGGCGAATCGGTCTTGGCCTCCGCGGTCCCCGCGAGGCCGTGCGCGCCCAGGATGCCCCCCGCGGCGACGCCCAGGCTTCCCGCCAGAAATTTCCGGCGGTCCAGGAAGACGGATTCCGGGGTCGCGTCCCGCTCCGGGATCGACCATTCCGGCTTTTTCAGGTAGTGCATGGATTCCTCCTTTTCCCGTCCCTCGATGGGGGTGAAAGGACAACTCTCCCTTTTATCCTACAGGGTATGAATCATTGGACCAAGGGGTCCGGACCCAAGGGTTTGAACCCTTGGGTCCGAATCCGTCTGTTATTTCGATTCTTTGTCCATCATTCCGGTCTTCTTGGTTTTGTCGCCTTTCATCATCGCCCCATCGTCCTTCGACATTCCGTTCGCCTTCATCGGGGGGTCTTTCTTGGCCATTCCCGTTTTCTTCATCATCCCATCGTCCTTCGACATTCCGTCCGTTTTCATCGAGGCTTCTTTCTTGACCATTCCTTCCTTCTTCATCATCCCCTCTTTTTTCATTTCGGCGGAAAGGGCGGGAATACTGAGAGCGGATAACAGGGCCAGGGTTGCGGAAATGACGAATCTCTTGCGCATGATTGGTTTCTCCCGGGTGGGGGCCGATCGGGACCGATGGGTCGGGCGGCCGGTTGGGTGGATGGACATGGACGAACCACGCTACCCAATATGGCCGCCGCGCGGCTTCGGGATGTCACGGTTATGTCAAGGGTGAGTCAAAATGCGTTCCGGTGGGTTCGTTAATCGCCGGGGTCGAATTTGTAGCCCACGCTGTGAAGCGTGAGGAAGTGGCGGGGATGTGCGGGGTCCGGCTCCAGGCTCTTCCGAAGCCTGAGGACGTGGTTGTCCACCGTGCGAGTCGTGGGATAGTGCTCATACCCCCAGATGTTTTCGAGCAGATGGTCGCGGCTCAGGGCCTCGCCGGGGTGCTCCAGGAAATAGACGAGGAGATCGAACTCCTTCGCGGTGAGATCGACGCGGACGCCGGCCCGGGTCGCTTCACGCCGGACGGGATCAACGCGCGCGTCGCCGAACCGGTAGGGTTCCGTCCGGACCTCCGGACCCGCCCTTCTCAGGTGGGCCTTCACGCGGGCCAGGAGCTCGAGCAGGCCGAAGGGTTTGTGGATGTAGTCGTCCGCCCCCAGCTCCAGTCCCAGGACCTTGTCCGACTCCTGCCCCTTGGCCGTCAGGAGGAGGATCCGCACCTCGGCGTTCTGCCGGCGGAGCCGGCGGCAAACGTCCAACCCGTCCATCCCCGGCATCAGGATGTCGAGGATGACCAGGTCCGGCTTGGCGGTCAGCGCGGCCGCAAGTCCCGTCTCTCCGTCCGCGGCGGTGATGACCTCGTAGCCCTCGAGGGCGAGGTTGTCCTCCAGCCCCCGCACCATGTCCCGGTCGTCATCGACCACGAGAATCCGGGCCTTTTTCACGCGTCTTCCCCCCGGGCGGCGCCGCCGGCGGGCTCTATTTCGCGCGGGAGACGGAGGATGAACCGGCTCCCGCCCCCCGGGACCGGCTCGACCCGGACCGACCCGCCGTGGGCTTCGGCCACGTGCCGGACGACGGCCAGGCCCAATCCGCTTCCCCGGGGGGCGATTCCGGGATTCACGCGGTAGAAGGGCTCGAAGATGCGCGCGCGCTGATCGGGGGCGATCCCTTTTCCCTGATCCGCCACCTCCAGCACCAGGTTTCCCGGCGCCGGGCCGCCGTCGGCGTAGACGCGGACGGTGATCTCGGATGGGTCCGGCGAGAACTTCGCGGCGTTGTCGAGGAGGTTGATCAGCGCCTGCGTCACGGCCCCTTCGTCCAGGAGCGCCTTGGCCGCGTCGTCGGCGATGCGGGCGTCGAGCCTTTTCCCGGCCTGTTCGAGATGCGGACCGTAATCGGCCAGAACCTTCCGCACCACCTCCGCCAGGCTCGCCCGGCGGAACTCGAACTTCTTGCGGTCCGACTCGATTTCGGAAAAATCCAGGACGTTGTTGATGAGGTGCGTGAGGCGGCCGGTCTCCCGGACGATGATTTGGTGATACTCGTTCCGCCGGGTTTCATCCGAAACCCTGCCCAGCAGAAGAGATTCGGCGTACATGCGGATGAGGGACAGGGGCGTCCTCAGCTCGTGGGAGACGTTGGCCATGAAATCGGTCTTGAGGCGGTTGAGCGCCCACTCCCGCCTGAACACCCTCCAACTGAAGGAGACGCCCCCGGCCGCCACCACGTACACCAGCGCGAGGCCGACCCCCAGGAGGACCCGGTCCCGGTTTCTCGACCGGCGGATGGCCGCCTCGACGCCGCCCACCTCCACGGCGCCCAGGGGCACACTTTCGGAAAAGGGCGCGCTCGCCGAGGACGCCCCGGCCGGCGTCCCCGCCTTCTTTCCGCTCAGCCGGATGGTGAGGCCCGATCCCCCCGCCTGCCTCTTGAGGACGGGGGCCACCACGTTTCTTTTCAGCCAATCCCAGTCCAAGACGACGGCGAGAGAGGCGGGGGGGGCGCCCGGGCGTTTGCCCAGAGAGGTATGAATGATCAGGAGATCGAGATCCCCCGCCCGCTCGTGCAGAGAAAAATCCGTCCGCCCTTCGCGCCGCCGGCTCCGGACCGCGGCGTAAACGCGCTGAAGAAGGGGAGACCCGGGGCGGAACGCCGCGGCGGATTTCCCCTCTCCCCCCGGACCCGAGACGGCGCGGCCTGACACTTTTCCTTCCCGGCCGAATACGAAGACGGCGACGGACATGGGGTGATCCGCGAGGTAGGCGCTCAATGTTTCGTTCAACGAGGGCCCGGGCTCGAGGACAACCTTCATGAACCCCATCAGGATTTCACCCGTCTCCGCCGCCACGGCCTTCTCGACGGCCGAGACCGCCATCCGCGCGGTCGCCCGCGTCCGGGACCGGGCCATTTCGAGCATCTGGGCCTCGCGGGAGCGGAGGATGTGCACCGCGAGGGCGCCCAGGAGGGCGCAAGGGATCAAAACGCTCAATCCCAGGATGATCTGGAATCGCCTCCGCGCCCTCTTCTCACCGCTCTGATGTATGCGCATGGCTCACCTCGACTCCAAATTTATGCGCCTTGCCTGTGGAATCCAACGGGAGAGATGTAACTTTTCTGTCAAACCGGAATCGGCCTATAATTTCTCATCGCGTTTTCGGACCGGACGTTTTCGGACCGAGAACGTCCCGGCCGGCCCAACATGGAGGAGAAGAAGCGTGGTGATTCTGGGGATCGGGTCCGACCTGTTGGAAATCGAGCGGATGGCCCAAGCCGGCAAGCGGTACGGCGAGCGGTTCCACCGCCGCGTCTTCACGCCTGGAGAGCGGGCCTACTGCGAGTCGAAAGGACGTCCCGATGAGCACCTTGCGGTCCGCTTCGCGGCGAAGGAGGCGGCCTTGAAGGCCCTGGGCGTGGGGTGGGCGCGCGGGATCACCTGGAAAGACGTAGAGGTCCTCCGGGAAGAGGGCGGCCCCCCGACGCTGCGGTTCACGGGCGTCGCCCGTGATGTGGCCGACGCCCTGGGGGTGCGCCGCGCGCACCTGAGCCTGTCCCACTCCCGGGACCTGGCCCTGGCCAGCGTGATCCTGGAGGGCGAACCGCCCGAGGGGAAGGGGGGGAGGGGGAGAGAGGGGGGATAAGCGGTCGAAGAATCCGTGAGGTTCCGAAGAGTTGGCCGTGGCCGGATATGCAAATTTACGGCGCGTCCCGAAACGATCCGCTTTGATTTTTTTTAGCGTTCGGTCCAGTCTCAAGACCGTCCGGTGGATGATCTCCGACATCAAGGCCATGGCGTCCTCGCGCAATCGGCCGGCCGTGTCGTTCGGCGTGTGGTAATGCCGAAAGAATGGAGGGCCGGCGCCCGCGGTCGGCCCACTTGGGCGAGCCCGGATTGAAAATGAATTCCCGCAGGATCGATTCTTCCTTTTTCGGGAAGATGGATAGGGCCAGCGCGGGAATCCCCGCCTTCCTGAAGGACTCGTGGTCCGAGCCGAATTTCGGGATGTCTCCTTCGACGAGGTGGGCGACGTTGTTTTCTTCGAGGGTTTCAAGGAGCGCCCGGATCGCCGGGGTTTTTCTCTCCGTCTCTTCGGACTCCCAGACCGCCGCCGCATCCCCGATGCCGCAGAGCTCCAGACTGAACATGGCGAGAATGTTTTTCAGGTCATGGGCGCGGACGTATTCCTTCGACCCCTTCAGGCCGATTTCCTCGCCGTCGAAGAAGATGAACCGGACCTTCAGATTGGCCGGCGGCGTCCGCCGGAGTCTGGCGTATGCGTCCAGGATTGCGCTGACGCACGAGGCGTCGTCGTTCGCGCCGGGACTGCCCGGGACGGCGTCATGGTGGGCGGAAACGATGAGGGTCTTCGCGCCGCCGCCGAGGTCGAAGAAGATATTCGCCCCTTCGCCCGGCCCGGCCGCGTCCGGGCCGGCCGGGTAACGCTGGACTTCATAGCGGACGCCCAGGTCCCGGAGGATCGTTTCGAGGGCCTTCCGTCTCTCGCCGCCGGATTTCCGCTCCAGCAAACGGACGGTGTCCTTGAGCGTGCGCTTCGGGTGATTGAACGCCTCAAAAAACCCCGATGGGGAGGGGAGGGGGGGGAGGGAGCAGGCCCCGGGGAGCAATCCCAAACCGAGCGCGGCGGCGGCCCATCTCGACCGGATGTTCACCCTCATGGTCCCCCGTTCCGGGAAGGCGCCCGAGAATCCCTGTTTCCCATTCGCGATAGAGAACGCGCGACGCTCAGCCTTGGGCGTCGAACGCAAAGCACCGGACCTCGCCGATGTCCGCACACCCCGCCAGCAACATGACCCACCGGTCCAGGCCCAGCGCGACGCCGGCCGCCGGGGGGACGCCGCCCTCCAGGGCTTCGAGAAATTCCTCGTCCAGCGGCGGGAGGGGGGAGGGGGAGGGGGCGTCGGGATCTCCGCTTCGCCGGACGTCCAGCTCCCGCTCCCAGCGGTCGCGCTGCTCGGCCGGATCGTTGAGCTCGGTGAAACCGTTAGCCAGCTCCATGCCCCCCGCGAAGATCTCGAACCGCTCCGCGACCGCCGGGTCGTCGATCTTTCGCTTCGCCAGCAGGGACAGGGGGGCAGGGTAATCGAAGAGCAGGGTCGGCCGTGAGCGGCCCAACATCGGCTCGACGCGCTCCAGGGAGATCTTGAAAAACAGGTCCTCCCACGAGTCGTCCGGGGTGACGTGCACGCCCGACTTCCGGGCTGATTCCGCCAGGTCCGCCCGGCTCATGCACGCCCGGAGGTCGATTCCGGCGTGGCGGATGAAGGCGTCGCGAACACGAATACGCTCCCACGGCGGACTCAGATCGAGGGCGCCGCCCCCCCCCCCAACCCGCAGCCGGGTCTCGCCCAGGACTTCTTTCGTGACGGAGGCCACCAGGGTTTCGGCGGTCTCCATGGCCGACCGATAGTCGGCGTAGGCCTCGTACCACTCGATTCCCGTAAATTCCGGGTTGTGCAGGGCAGTCCGCTCTCCGTTCCGGAAAAACTTCGCGATCTGATAGATGCGTTCGTGGCCGGCGCCGAGGAGGCGCTTCATCGGGAGCTCGGGCGAGGTTTGGAGGAAGAACCGCCGCCGGCCCCGGGCATCGGCGTACTCGGTGACGAAGGAATCCAGGTGCGGGGCCGGATCGGGCGCGGCGAGCAGGGCGGGCGTCTCCACTTCGAGAAATCCGCGGCTGTCGAAAAATCCCCGGACGGCCTTCAGGAGACTTGCGCGGAGCCGCAGCGTCCCGGCGGCGGGGATTCCCGCCGCCCCCGCTCCTTCCGGCTCGGCCCCGGCCGCGAGAAGCCGGACCTCATCGGCGAGAAATTCCCCTTCTGAAAGACGGCCGCGCGCCTCGATGATGTCGCCCGGCCGGATGAACCCCAGGACCTTCCGCCCGGCGCCGGAAATCCCCTCCGGGCGCACTCGGATCCTCAGGCTTCCCGTCAGGTCGGACAGGACGATCGACCGGCCGCCGTCTTGGGTTCGGATCCCGCGAATCCGGCCGGCGGCCCAGCACTCTTCCAAAGCACCCGGCTCGAGGATCGTCGAGACGGGGGTCTTGGCGTGACAGCGGGCGGGATAGGGATCGATTCCCAGCTCCCGGGCCCGCCGGACACGGTCATTCGGGAGGGTTCGATCGCGGCCGGCGGGCCGCTGTTTCAACGTCAAGACCGGGCCCCCGGATGATAGGAGCGCACCCAAGCGGCGAGGGCCGAATTCAACGGGGCGGCCATGCCCCGCTCTTTCGCCCTTCGGGCCACGGCCCCGTTGAGGTGGTCGATCTCCGTCCGTTTTCCCGACAAGAGGTCGCGCAGCATGGAGTTCTCGTTTTCGGCCGTGGCCGCCGCCGTCGAACGGAAGATTTCTTCCGCCTCCTCCCGTCCGATGGACACGCCTTCCGACGCCGCCACGGCGCGGGCCTCTTCGAGGATTTTCTTTCCGAGGGCGCTGAGGCGCGGGTCGGTCCCGACGACGCCGTTTCGCACGCGCGCGAGGGCGCCCAGGGGGTTGATGGCCAGGTTGGCCATGGCCTTTCCCCAGAGCGCCAAGTCCAGCCGGGGCGCGGCCTCCGCGGCGATCCCCGCCTCGCGGAACGTCCGGAGGATCGATTCCAACCGGCCGCCGGCGTCCGACGCCGCTTGCCCTTCATTTTCCCACAAACCGAAGACGATCCGGCCCGCGCCGGTGTCCCGGACGCCGCCGGGGGATTCCAGGAGGGCGCCGCAGTAGGCGAGACCCCGCAGGAAAAGGCGCCCGGACAGGCGCGCCGAGACGGCGCGCTCGAGCCCCAACCCGTTGGAGAGCAAAACGGCCGCCCCCTCGGGCAGGAGGAGGGGTTCGGCCCGGCGGGCGGCCTCTTCGGCGTCCTGGGCCTTGGTGGTCAGGAGAAGGAGATCGGCGGGTGTATCCCTCCGCTCCGGCCAGGTGAGCCGGATGGGGACGGTCTTCTTGTTTTTGGAATTCGGGGAGAAAAGGGAAAGTACGGGTGAGCCGTCTTGGCGGGGCCAAGCGTCGGGCCGGCGCCGGAGGCCGAGGGTGACTTCATGGCCCGCTTCGGCCAGATGATATCCCAGCAGGGAGCCGAGGGCTCCCGCGCCCTGGATGAGAACCCTCAATCGCCGGTTCCGGAATCGGCCCGAGGCCCGCTATCTCGTCTTGGCCGGGACCCGGCGTTTGGCCGGGCTTCGGCTGTTGGACTTTTGCCCGTTGGCGGTGCGGCCGTTGGCGGCCCTGGAGGCGGGGGCGGACTTTTTCGGGTGCCCGTTCTTGGTTTTCAGAGCGGGGGAAGCCGCCCGGGCCGCCGTCTTTTTCGCGGCCGACGGCTTGCGCTCGAAGTCGGTGTAGGCGTACGCCTGGTGGTTGTGGATGCTCTCGAAGTTCTCGCACTCCACGCTGAACCACGTGAAGTTGGGGTCCGAATGAAGGGCCCCGTACACCTCGCGGACCACGTCCTCGACGAACATGGGGTTGTTGTAGGCCTGCTCGGTGACGAACTTCTCATCCGACCGCTTCAGGAGGGCGTAGATGCGGTTGCCCGCCTTGACTTCGATCAACTCGATCAGGTCTTCGATCCAGACCGAGTCCTGGAATCGGGTCCGGGCGGTGATCAGCCCCCGCTGGTTGTGCGCCCCGAACGCGCTGATGGCCTTCGAGCAGGGACACAGGGTCGTAATGGGAACGGTGACGCCGAGGATGAAGTCCCGCTTTTTTCCCGGCCCGGAGGTCCCCGAGAAGGTGCACTCGAAATCCATGATGCTGGGAATGCCCGAGATCGGGGCCTTTTTCTCAATGAAATACGGGAAGGCGATGGACAGGTGGGCGGCATCGGCATCGAGGCGGACCCGCATGGCATCCAGGATGTCATGGAATCCTCCGATGCTCACGCCGTTTCGGAATTTGTTGAGGATCTCGAGGAACCGGCTCATGTGGGTCCCCTTGAAGTGGTGGGGGACCTCCACGTACATGTTGAAGGTGGCCGTCGTGTGCTGCTCGCCCTTGGCCTTGTCACGGACCGTGATCGGATAGCGGACGTCTTTCACGCCCACCTTTTTCAATGGGACTTTACGGGTGTCGCGCTGGCTTTGGACATCGATCATGGCTTATCTCCAACCCAATCTGTCGCCCCTGTGCGGTCGATGGGGGAACGCTCGCCCTCCTTCAACCTTAGACCCCGTGATGCCCCGGGAAGTTCCCAATCGTTGAATATCTTCTCGGCCCCCCGGCCGCTTCCGCTGACCGATGCCCGCGGAAGCGGAGAAGAGGATATTTTACCCCAATAGCCGCATCAGATGATCTACGTTGCGGGATTCCTTTTGGATTTGTCAGGTCGAAGGAAAACTCCTTTACGGAGTTTGTGCGGGTCCGTCAATGAAATGCATGGCCATTCAGTTTACATAAGACGCCGGCCGATTTCACGCAATCAAAATGAAATCCCCCCCCCCCCTTCCGGCCCCCGGAGGGCCTCGACCATCTTCACCGTGCGCACGGCCGCTTGAACGTCGTGCACGCGGAGGATGTCCGCCCCCGCCCCCAGGCCGAAGGCGTTGGCGACGATGGTCCCTTCCAGACGGTCCTGGGCGTCCGGAGCCCCGGTGATCTCGCCGATAAAGGCCTTCCGGCTCACGCCCAGGCAGACGGGACGCCCCAGCTCCCGGAAATCGGACAGGTTCCGGATCAGCGCCAGGTTGTGCTCCAGGGTTTTTCCGAACCCGATCCCCGGGTCGATGATCACCTCCCGGATCCCCGAGGCGGCGGCCCGCTCCGCCTGACGCGCCAGGTGCGCCTTGATCTCCGCGACGACGTCGCCATACCGGGGATCGTCCTGCATGGTTTCCGGCTCGCCCCGCATGTGCATGATGAGCGCGGCGGCCTTGAACCCCCCGATCACGTCTCGAAGGTCCGGGTCCCGCAGCCCCCGGACGTCGTTGATCAGGGGAACGCCCCGGCGCAGCGCCGCCTCGGCCACTTCCGGGCTGGAGGTGTCCACGGACAGGACGGTTCGGTCCCCCCCCCCCTTTTCTTCCAGAAGGGGTTCCAGGACCGGCAAGAGGCGGCGGAGCTCTTCTTCGGCGGTGATCCGGACGGAGCCGGGGCGGGTGGATTCCGCGCCGAGGTCGAGGATGTCCGCCCCCTCGTCCAGCAGCCGGCGGGCGTGTTGAAGCGCCGCGTCAGGATCGAAGAACCGTCCGCCGTCCGAAAAGGAGTCGGGCGTGATGTTCACGACCCCCATGATCAGGGGGCGGGCGAGACTCAGGGATTTTCCGCCGAGGTGGAGAATGGGGCCAGCGTCGCCGCGGGGCGCGGTCATTTCTTTTTCGGGCTGGGCGGACGCCGTCCTTCGAAGATGAGCCGGGGGGGGAGGAGGGGGAGGGGGGGGGGACAGCCCTTCCGCCGGCCTCGCGCTTTCTTTGAAGCCCGCCATGTTCATTCCCGGATCCGGAGGGGTTTCGGCGTTTCAGAGACTCGGTTTATCGCCTTGCGCCGCCGCCCCGTGAACCGGAGGCGACGTTCGAAGGGGTTCCGGACGCTTTGATCTCGCCGGCCTCGGACGTATCCGGAAAAGACGTTCCTTCCCGCAGGATGTCTCTCAGGGGCCGCCAGCGCTCGCGGACCTCGCCGGCCAGAAAGAGGGACCCCGTTACGCAGACCAAGTCGTTCTCTTTCGCCGCGTTCAGGGCGGCTTCCACGGCATCGAAGGGGTCCAGGAAGACGCCCCGGACCGGCGAGAAGCGGGAGGCCGCCTCCGCGAGACGCTTCGGGTCGCAGGCGGGCCGCGGCGGTCTCGACGGACGGGTCACGAACACGCCCGCGCTTCCCGGCAGGAGGACTTCGCAGAGGCCGTCCACGTCCTTGTCTCCCAGGACGCCCAGGACAAAGAGCCGTCCGGAGGCGGGCGTCAGGTCGAGGGCGTTGCGGAGCGCGCGCGCCTTGTCGGTGTTGTGGGCGCCGTCCAGCACGACGGTCGGGGCGTCGCCGACGACCTCGACCCGGGCGGGGAGGCGGGTCTTCGCGAGACCCCGGCGGATGGCCTCCTCGCCCACGCCGTGAAGCTGGGCGGCGGCGGCGGCCAGGCACGCATTCTGGACCTGGTGGATCCCCGGCATGCGGATTTCGAGGTTCCGGATGGAGGTCAGGCTGGTCACCGGGCCGGGGAGAAAGTCGAAGACGCTTCCGTCCGGCCGGGTTTCCCGCAGGCCGGCGGCCGCGCCCAGGGGCGTGTCGTTGAGCGAGATGAGTTGGGCCTTGCGCTCCGCGCAGACTTCCCGGATGACCTTTTGGGCGCGAGGCGTCTGGACGCCGGAGAGAACCAGGCCGCCCGGCTTGACGATCCCGGCCTTCTCGGCAGCGATCTGCCCGATGGTGCTTCCGAGGATGTCGGTGTGGTCGAGGCCGATCTTCGTGATGATGGAAAGCGCGGTCTTCGCGAAGACGTTGGTGGCGTCGTACGTTCCGCCGAGGCCGACTTCCAGGATGACCCGCCCGGCCGCCCGGGCGCGGAAGTGAAGGAGGGCGAGGGCCAGGGTGATCTCGAAGAAGGAGGGGATGCCGTACTTCCCTTCGAGATAGGCGCGCTGGATGTGGGGTTTCATGCGCTCGACGATCCGGTCGAGGCCGGCCGGGTCGATGAGCTTCCCGTCCGACCAGGTGCGCTCGGTGAGGGAGGAGACATGGGGGGAGAAAAAGGACCCGACGCCGCGCGGCCGGGACCGGGTCTTCTCCTCCTCGAAGAGGATGGCGGCCAGGAAGGCCGAGACGGACCCCTTCCCGCTCGTCCCCGCCACGTGGGTGATCTCGGGCCCGTTGCCGTCCTCGATGGAGATGCCCAGGGCGTCCAGGAACTCGACGAACCGCCGAAGCCCCAGGACGAACGGCTGCCCCTTCTCCGCCGGAAAGTCCCGGTGGTCGTAAATGGGGAGGTCGATCAGAGATTCCAGCCACCGGACGGTGCGGTGGTAATCGTGAACGCCGCCCTTGGATAAGTCGATGTCGCGCGTTTCGCTCATGTCCGCATTCACCTGTCTATTTTCCGCGTCATCGGGTCCCTGTCGGCAAGGGACTCCGGTGTACGCGGGCCTTCACCGCACGCACCGTTTTCCCCAACCGCGCCCAGACCGGAATTTCAAATCTCTTCGGCTGAATTCCTACGGTTGCACTTGCCGCTTGATGGGATCGCGCGCCACCTCAATCCGCGATCTTCTCAATGGTGCAGAGAAGGCCTTTGAAGGTATGACCCCCGATGACTGGATCGGCATGCTCCGTTTCTCTGTCGGTTAGGAGGTTAATGTTTGATTCGTTCACGCCATGATTTGTCGTGTTTTTCTCTGGAAACCACCAGCCATGCTGTGCACTCACCACCTTTGGATGCATCCGGTCGGTGAGGGTGGCGACCATCTTCACCTTTCCTCTCGGCGTGAGGATCCAGCACCAGTCGCCGTTGTCGATTCCTTGCCCGCCGAACCGTCGCATCGATCCAGGCAGCCGATCACATTGTTATTGCCGACGAAGCGCTCGAACAGTGTCCAGATGGGGTCGCGAAAGACGTGGTGATCAAACATGGCGAACGACTGAGGGCCGTGGGTCCGCCGGATCTTCTGGATGGCATCGGCGGCGTAGTCCAACGCCTCATCCCACGATATCTGCTGCCATTTTCCTTCGCCGCGGGCGCCAACCCGTTTGAGGGGATGAAGCAGTCGGTCTTTGTGGTACACAACTTCGGTGAATCTTGATCCTTTATTGCAGATATACCCTTTGGTCACCGGATGCGCGGGGTTGCCGACGATCTCCTTGATCTTGTCGTCCTCGACATGCACCAGCACACCGCATTCGTTCCAGCATTCTTGGCAAACGGTTGGCAGCACTTGTTCCATATGGGAATTTCCCTTTCAACTTCGGTCGATATTCTTCGGGTCGTCTTTGCGGTTTGAAATCATTAGGCTCCCCCTCCAATGGCCCTGTCAAGAGCCCCTCGAAGCCATAATCCGGGCGCTGATCGCCGGCCGCCATGGTCGGAACGGACCTTCAAAGCCCACCTTTCGCTTCACCCATAGGGTCCCCCCGCGAAAAGGCGGGCAAGAGGGTAACCGCTTGATTTTACGCTGGAAAACAGCCTTCGGCCCGCCGAATCCTATGACCCGAATGGGAAATCCGAGGTAAAGTCGGACACCCCACGCCGCCCGAAACGAAAAAGCCCCCCCCCCCTCCGCGTCCTGCGCGATCTCAGCCGAAGAGGTCAGCCTTCCGCCGGCTTGAACACCTTCTCGTAGTCCTCGATGGTCGCCGGCGGAACCCCCGAGATCGCCATGTTTTCATCCACGTGGGCGGTTTGACGCATCCCCACCAGGGCCACCGTCATCCCGGGGGTCGAGCGAACGAACTGGATCGCCCGCTGGGCGTCGGTTTTCAGCCCGGGAAACGCCCCGCTGACGAAATCCGGCAGGTTCTCCGCCACCCGGCCCTGGAAGATGGACGCGCTGGCCATCAGGGAGATGCCGAAGTGGCCCGCGGCGTTGACGAGCGAGGTCATCTCGCCGTCCACCGGCTGGTTGGCCAGGGCGATGGCCTCGGGCATCGCCAGGTTGAGCGGAAGCTGGATGGCCCGGAAGTGGTGGTCCTCTCCGGCCACGTCCTTCGCGGCCCCCACGAGTTCGGCCAGAGAGAGGTATTCCCGCTCCTCGGGCTTGAGGCGGCACCCCGACCAGGTGGCGGTTCCGTAGTAACGGATCTTCCCGTCCCCGACGTTTTTCTCCAGGGTCTCGAACGCCGCGCGCACGCGGGAAAGGAACTCCTGACGGTCGACCTCCTGAAGCTGCGTTTCCGGGTTGTGGATATAGTAGACGTCCAGGCGGTCCAGTCCCAGGTTGGCGCGGCTGGCGTCCAGTTGGTGCTGGAGATAGCCGGGGGTCATGCAGTGGCAGCCGGCCACGATGTCCTCTTTCCGCATGATGCCGGGTTTGAGAAAGGTGTTGACGATGTAGCCGATGAATTCATCCCGGTCCTTCGGCTGCGCGCCGTCGAAGGGGATGAAGCCGCCCTTGGTCGTGACGACCACTTCCTCCCGGCGGGTCTTCCCCCCGCCAAACGCGTCCCGCAGCCCCTCGCCGACGGACCGCTCGCTTCGCCGGCAACGGTAGTTCGCCGCCGTGTCGATGACGTTGCAGCCCAGGTCCAGGCACTGGGCCACGGCCCGGCGGTAGAGGTCGTCGGTGGGCTCGTCCTCCTCTCCCAGATAGGTGCCGATTCCGATGGTCGAGACCCAGAGGTCCTGGTACGGCCGGTAGTGGCCTTCGGCGGTCGCCTCGGCGAACCGGTCTCGGTAGGCGGCTGTGCCCTCCGGCGTGGCCGAACCCGGCGTCAGGGAAGCGGGCGGATTTTCGGGGGGGGGGGGGGCGCTCATGCCGGTCCTCCCGTCTCGCTGCCGGCCCCCCCGCGTGTTAGGGCAGGAAGGACGTGGTGAACAGGGGCTTCACGGGGACGCTCTTGCGGATCAGCTTACTGTCCAGCATGTAATCCCGCAACTCGCGCCACTTGGCCTCCGTCTGCCAGCCCACCTTGGGGACGCCGTCGCGCACCAGGGGGATGAGGAGCTGAATGGCCCGGCGGGCCAGCTCGGGGCGGAGGTCTTTGTTCTTCTTCAACAGGATTTGGAGGGCCTCCTCGGGCCGGTCCATCACGAACTTCCAGCCTCGGTCGGACGCCCGGAGGAAGCGGCGGATGAGGGCCGGGTTCTTCCGGACGATTCCGTCGCTGGTGATCAGGACCGATTCGTAAAAATCGGGGACGCCGTGGTCGGTGAGGCGGATGACGTTCACCGCCTTTCCCTCCAGCTCGATTTGGACCTTCTCCCACACCCAATAAGTCCCGATGACGGCGTCCACGCTGCCCTGAAGGAGCGGAGGGACCAGGTTGAACCCGACGTTGACGACACGGAAATCCTTCATCGTCATGCCGTTCGCCCGGGCGATGGTCTTGAGAAAGGCGTCGTCGGACGGGATCATGGGCGAGCCGATCTTCTTGCCCTTGAGCTGCCGGGGGTGCGTGATCCCGGAGTCCTTCATCGTCAGGATGACGTTCAGGGGGTGCTGCACCACCGCGGCCACCGACACGACGGGGAGGCCTTCCGAGCGGCCGATGATGGTGTCGGTCTGGTAGCTCAGGCCGAAGTGGTCTTTCCCGACGCCGACCAGCTTCAGGGTGTCCTCGGGATGGGCGGGAACGTAGAGGCGGACTTTGAGGTTCTCTTGCTTGAAATACCCCTTCTCCTCGGCCACGAACAGGAAGGTGTGAAGCGACCACGGAGTCCAATCCAGCCGAAAGTTCACCCGCTCCTCGGCCGAGACCGCCCCGGGTCCGAAGCCCGCGAGAAGAAAAACCGCTCCCAGCAGGGCCAGGACCGTCCAGGTGATCGATCGCCGTCGCATTCGCATCTCGGAGTCTCCTCTTTCGTTGTAGGACGTTGAAGGGAAGTCGAAGGCCGCCGCCGGCTCAGCCTTCATTTCCTCTTTCCCAGGGCATGCTGATCCGCTCCAGCGCGCACACGGCGAGGAAGAGCAGGATGCCCATGGCCGAGAGGATTACGATGGAGGCGAAGATCAGGTCCGTCCGAAGCTGGGCGTTGGCCCGGATCATCAGAAAGCCGAGCCCCCGGTCCGCCCCGACCCACTCGCCGATGACGGCCCCGATGACGCTGATCGCCGCCGCGATTTTCAGCCCGGAGAAGATGAACGGAAGCGCCGCCGGAAAGCGCGCCTTCCGAAAGGTCTGCCACCAGTCGGCTTGAAGCAGCCGCATCAGATCCAACAGGTCCGGGTCGGTGGCCTCGAGGCCGTCCACCGTGTTGACCACCACCGGGAAGAACGCGATGAGGGCCGTCATCACCACCTTGGGCATCATGTCGTAGCCGAACCAGATGACGAGAAGCGGCGCGATGGCGATGACCGGTATGGTCTGCGAGGCGATCACCAGGGGATACAGGGCCCTTCGGAGGGCCCGTGAATAGGTGATCCCGACGGCCAGGACGAAGCCCGCCGCCAGGGCCGCCCCGAAGCCCGCGAGGACTTCGACGAGCGTCCGGCCGGCATGAAACAGGAGGATTTCCCAGGATTGGCCGAGGGTCTGAAAGACCAGGATGGGAGAGGGGAGGATGTAGTGGGGGAGGGCGAATACGGCGACCGCCGCCTGCCAGAGAACCAGAAAAAACAGGAGGAGAAGGGCGGGGGTCGCGTAGTCGCGCGCCCGGGAAGAGGCCCGGCCGGCGCCGTTCGTCCGTTTCGGGACGGCCGCGGGACGGCGTTCCGAAACGTCCGGCGCCCGCGCGGGCCGCTGGAAAACTTCGGCCTCCCCCCCCCCCCCCGGCTTGGCCAGCGCGGGGCCTTCTTTCGCTCTCAACAACAAGGCCGTCTCTCGAAGAGAGGGAAACGGCCCGTCAAGCGATGGCTCGGGGAAGGGATAAGGTCCCTCCCCACGAACGTCCCTGCTATCCGCCGCTTCCCTACGCTGGCATTACCCAGTTCAGGTTCTAAGGGTTGTCAGAGTATGACTCTCAGTACAAGGCACCCCTAGCGATCTTGAATCCAATCTACCGCCCATCGGCCCGAGGGTCAAGGGCTTTCGGACATGCGCGCGGCGAGGCTGCGGCGCTCCGCTTGGGCGAAAGGAAGTTTCGGCCTGCATCGAACCGGGTTTTGTATTAAAGTGGCTTCATCGGTGGGGATATCCGGAAAATGCGGGAATGGGTTCCGCCGCCCGAAAAGCCAAGGGGGGAATGAAGAGATGACGCAACATCTGAAGCCCGTCAAGGTGGTGCCGCATTTCATGAGGCTCCACGAGTGGATTGCGCTCGAAAACGGCTATTACCAAGATGAGGGCCTCGCGCCTGAGCACCTGGACGGCGTGACGCACGGGTTGCTCAGCCACCAGGGCGATGCGTACTACGAGCGGCCGCAGGACCGCCCTTTTGTGGATGGGGTGTCGAGCGTCCACGCGGCCTGCCACTGGGGCGCGGCGAGCAACGCCGGCGCGGGCATGGGGAAGATCGTCCCCGACCTCTACGGCGTGGCCAACTATTCCTTCTTCGTCCGGCCGGATTCGCCCTACCACTCCCTTCTGGACCTGGCGAACGTCCCCATCGGCGTCGGAATCCGCGCGGGGACCCACTACACGACTTTGAAGGCGATGGAGATGATCCATTCGCGAGAGAAGATCATCATCAACAACCTGGGCGGGCCGGTTCAGCGGCTTCAATACCTGGAGTCGGGGGAGATCGAGGTGATCAACCTCGTGGACCCGGCGATCGACATGGCCCTCCAGCGGGGCCATCGCCGGCTGGCGATGGGGCAGTTCCGGATCCTTTCCTGGGTGAGCGAGGACCTGGACCCCGACACCCTGAAGGCGTACTTCCGCGTTCTCAGGCGGGCCGATGAGGCGCTTCGCGCGGACCCGGCGCCTTACCTGCCCCTTTGGGAAAGGAACATCCCGGCGGACATGCGCGGCGACTATGATTACTCCAAATTCTGTCTGGGCGAGTTGATGGTTTTCGAGCCGTACGGCGAGGGCTTCTTTGAAGAGAACCACGCATGGCTGGAGAGTTGGGGGCTGCGGGATGAGATGAAGGAGAAGGACTACGAAAAGCTCAGCATCCACGTAGCCGTCTGAGGCCGCGCGGGCGGTTCCGAAGCCAAAGCGGCGGCAGCGGGTTCCTCCGACCGGCCGCCCCCGCCTCGCCATCCGAACTCTCCATTTTCCCCGAATCGATCCGCATATCCTCGGGGAAGAAGGCCATGAAGCCCATCACCACGTTCTTCCATATGCGGTTCGGGCGGTCCGGCTTGCTCGTTTCCGGCCGGGTCGCGATCCTGGCCGGTCTGTCGGTTGTCCCTTTTTTGTCCGCCGGGCCGGCGGCTGCCCAGCGGCTCCCCATCTTCGATGCCCATATCCATTACGGCCGGGACGCCTGGGATCGGCTCCCGCCGGCCGGGGCGTTGAAGATCCTGAAGCGGGGCGGCGTGATCCGGGCCTTCGTCTCCAGCACGCCGGACGACGGCACGCTCAGGCTCCACCGGGCGGCGCCGAATGTCGTCGTCCCCGTCCTGCGCCCTTACAGGACGCCGGCGGACATGGCCACGTGGTTTCGGGATCCGGAGATCCCGGCCTATCTCGAAGAACGCATCCGGACCGGGCGGGGCGTCTACCGGGGGATTGGGGAGTTCCACATGGGCGCGGGCGACGCCGCCTCCCCGGTCTTCCGACGGATCGTCGATCTGGCGGCGCGGGAAAATCTCTTCCTCCACGCCCACGTGGACGCGGCGGCCGTTGCGGAGATCGCGGCGATGAAGCGCGGCGTCTGCGTCCTCTGGGCGCACGCGGGGATGACGGCGGGGCCGGAGACCATCGGACAGCTCCTGGACCGCCACGCGAATCTTTGGGCCGAGCTGGCCCTTCGGTGGGACGTCTCTCACGACGGGCTGAAGCCGGATTGGCGCAAGCTGTTCCTGCGCCACCCGGATCGCTTCCTGGTGGGGACGGACACTTGGGCGGACGACCGGTGGGCGTTTCTGCCGCGGACGCTGGACGGACACCGGGCCTGGCTGAAGGAGCTGCCCCGGTCCGTGGCCGAGAAGATCGCCTACCGGAACGCCGAGCGGCTGGCGAAACCGGGGGCGTGCGCAAGGCCGCAGGCGGCCGGCCGGCCCGGCGAGGGATCCGGGTGAGAACCCGAGGCGGACTTCTTCCCTGAGGCGGGGAGCCCCTTAAGGAAGAGCGCGGTTCAGTCGGCGGCGATGCGGAGGGCGCGTGTCACCGCGCGGCGAAGGGTCCGGGCGTCGAACGGTTTCCCCAGATAGCCAACACATCCGGCTTCCAAGGCCCGTTCGGCGTTGACCCGAGACATCTCCGCGCTCAGGGCCAGCACGGGAATCTTGCCGCGTATCGGGGTTTTCCTGAAGGATCCGGACGGTTTCGAAGCCGTCCAGGCGGGGCATGAAGAGGTCCATCAGGATCAGATCGGGCCGGGCGTCGAGGGCCCAGGAGATGGCTGAGGCGCCGTCGGAGGCCGTGATGATCCGGTTACGTTTGCCCAGGATGATCTCGATCAACCGGCGGAAATCCAGGTCGTCATCGACGACCAGGATCGTTCGGGACTCCGCTTCCGCATCGGCGGATTCGGCGTCCCCTTCCGACCCGGCGGGGGCTTCCGGCGGGAGGGCGCCCGAAAGGCGGTTGAGCTCGCTCTCCAAACGGATCTTCTTGCGCCGGATGATTTCCGCGTACTCCCGACGGGCGCTCGGCGATTCCGGCTCCTCCCCCAGCATGACTTCGCTGAAGCCGAGGATGTTGGTCAGGGTTCGGCGGATCTCCCGTCCCGCGTCCTGAACCAGGCGGGCGCCCCGGACCATCAGCATGGCGGTGATCAACAGCAGCATCGCCGCCTGAAACAACAGGACCACGGCGTCCAATGTCCGGCCGTTTTTCAGGACGACCGCGCTGACGCCCAACGCGGCTGCCAGGAAGTAGATGAACAGAACCGTTTGCTTCTTGGAGAGGCCGAGGTTTTCCAGGCGGTGGTGCAGGTGGTCTCTTCCGGTGTATTCAAGCCACTCCCTGAAGCTGCGAATCCGCCCCCAATAAATGCGCGTGGAAGTGATGTAGGTCATGTCGAAGATTGGGATGGCCAGGATCAGAATGGGCATGCTGTAGGCCTTCACCGGATCGCCGATCGCCCAATTTCCCATGATGGCCATCCCCGCCAGGGTGAATCCGATGAACTGGCTGCCCGCGTCCCCGAGAAAGATGGTCGCGGGTTTTCGGGGATGGAAGTTGTAGGGGGGAAATCCCAGGCAACTGCCCGCCAACGCCACGGCGAGAAAAAGCAGGAACCGCTGGCCGGTTTGCAGGGCCACAAGACCGATGAACGTGGATGCGATGAGGCCCAGCCCCGCCGCCAAACCGTCCATCCCGTCCAGAAAGTTCACGGCGTTGGTGATGCCGATCATCCAGATAATCGTCAGGGGCACCTCGAAGCCGTCCCCCAGAAAGGAGGTCGGCATGAAATTTCCGCTGACCCCGTAAACGATCATGACCCCCACCGCGCAAAGCTGAATCATGAGCTTCATCAGCGCCGGCAGGTCCCAGATGTCGTCCGCCAGGCCAAAAACCATGACGAGCGTGGCGCCGATGGCGACGCCCTTGAGTTGAAACGAGAAATACAGGTTGTAGATGACGGCGATGGCGAAGGAGAGAAAAATAGCCATTCCGCCCAGCAGCGGGGTGCTTCTCTCGTGGGCCTTTCGGGATGAAGGCGCGTCCAGCACTTCAAGGCGGCGGGCCAAGCGGCGGACGGCCGGCGTCAGGAGCAGGCTCAGGAAGAGGGACAGAAGGAAAATGAAAAACCACCGCATCCCCCGGCCGATGAACCACGCCCGGGTCGCCGGCAGGAACAGCAGGAGCGTCCCGATGGAAATCGCGGTGTACAGCACATGGGTGCCGAATCTTTTCGGCGTCTCAGCGATTTTCCCCACTCCAATTTTCGCGCCCGGGAGGTTCCGGCGAAACCCGATGACTCAACTTGCTCGATCCCCCGACGGGGGCGGTCCGCCGGCCCGGCCGGCCGGGTCTCGGGACGACGCTCCGAACAGCGCGTATTTTACCAACCACCCCAACGTCTAACGATGTAAAAATCTATATACGCAACCCCCTTGGGAAAGTCACAGTCGGAACCCGAGAAATCCCAGGACTTCACGATATCCCGCAAGCCCTCTCTCCAACCCGAATCGACGAACCGCCGATTGCCGGCACCGGGTCCGCAGGGTCTCGCCTTCCTCGAAAAGCGTCGAGAGCGCCTCGCAGACCCCCTCGTACCCGGCCCGGTCGAGACCCCGAACCACCACCCCGGTCCGGTCTTCCTGGACAACGCTCTCGGTGTCCCCGATTCCAGGCGTTGTGACGACCGGCAGACCGCAGGCCAGATACTCGGCCAGTTTGGTCGGAGACATGCCGATCCGGGCAAAGGCCGGGCGGGCGAAGATCAGGCCCGCGTCGGCGCCGGCCAGCTGTCCGGGGACATCCTCATGGGCGACCGTCTCGATCTCCACCCGCCCGGGATCCAGGCCGGTCTCGCGCACGGCTTCGCGCGCCCCGTCTTCATACCCGTTGGCCAGGATCCGCAGACGCGCCCGGGGCCAGCGGGCCAGGGCGGCGGCGAAAAAGTCGAACATCTCCCGGACCAGATAGTACCCGCCGAGCGATCCCGCATAGACGAACGTGGGGAAGGCGGTCTTCGGCCCTCTCGTCTCGCGGGCCGGCAGAAACCGGTCGGTGTCCGCACAGCACGGGATCACCGTCACCCCTTCGGCCCTTGGCCGCGGCAGGTAATCCGGTCCCGCCAGGAGACGTTTCAATGCCTCGGTGAGCACGATGACCGCGTCCGCGGAGGAAATCCATCGTTTCTCGAGCCGGTTCACCCATCGGACCGCGGGGTGATCCAGCCTCCAGCGGCCCGCGTCCGCGTTTTCCTCGGCGAGCAGCCCCCGGACGTTGAAGAGGAATCGCCGCCGAAGGATCCGGGCCACCGGAAATCCGATTCCCGCGGGGATGGTCCCCCGGGCTTCGATGATGTCCACGCGATGCCGCAGGGTGAGCCAAAAAGAGATGACCATCCCGAGAGCGACGTCGAAGAGTGTGGAAACGAAGGCGGGACGCTTATGGTACCTGAGCCAGGTCCAACGCAAACCGTCGCGGGCCAAAGCCGCGCGCTGGTCCTTGCCCGGCGGGTTTCCCCCCGGCGTTTCTTTCTCGAAGGTGAGCAGATGAACCCGGGCGCCCCGGCGGGCGAGCCCGCGGAGGTAGGGCAGCGCCTGGGATTGCGTCAGGGGCTCCTGGACGCCGTTGTAGGAGAGGAAGAGGATCCTGGGTGGACGCCGCCGCCCGCCGTTGGTTGGGGGGAGGGGGGGAGGAGGGGGATGATTCGCCACGGGTCTCAGGCCTCGCCCGCCGACCCGCGATCGGCCCGGCCGCCCTGATGGGCCGGGTCCCGCGTCCGGCGGAGCCAGCCGGCCAGTCCTCCGCCGGCCGCGGCAATCAGGACCGGCGTCAGGACATCCCGGTGGCGGAAAATCGTCCCGACGTTCCCTCCCGTCATCCCGATGCTTGCGCTCGTCGCCCCGAGGAACACAAGCAGGACGAAGAGCTCCGAGGGGTTTCGCCGCAGACGCCATATCCCGGCGAGGCTCGCCAGGAGGATCACGTACCAAAGCATCATCTGGGGGATGGCCAGCCGCTCTCCCCGGGAGCGCGGCCCCCAGGGGGTGGGTTCGAGCCAGAAATGGCGTTGCCCGAGTCCGAACGCGCGGAGGACTTCCAAGGGTTTGACATCCTTCAGGAAGGTCTCGGGCGTCATGTGCCGGTAGAGTCTTCGGCTCCACAGCGGATAGGTGGACCTTCCGGCCGTTTCGGCCGCTCCCCGCTGGATGGAAAAGAGCCAGTAGAGCCGAACCCCCATCACACCGCGCACGGGGGGGGAGAGGAAAACCGCCGCCAGAAGCAAAAGGGCGAGCAGCGCCCGAGCCGGGCTCCGCCCCACGCACCGCCGCCACATGGCGGGTATCCAGCCGAGTCCGACCAAGATGAGGAGAAGAATGCCCAGGTTATTGCGCACGGTGAAGGCAAGCGCCGCCATGACGGCGGCGGTAAGCCAGGCGCCGAATCTCTCTCGCCGTTGGAATCGAACCAGCCCCCAGACGGTCGCCAGGGTCATCACGATGAACGTGGTGTCCTTGAGCAGGTCCAGGCTCCAGAGGATCAGCGAAGGGAAGAGAGCGACCGTGATCGAGGCGATCCGGCCGGCCGGCCGGCCGAACAGGTCGCGGGTAAACCCGTACACCATCAAAGGGAGGCATGCGCCGAAGAAGGGATTGATGAGCCGGACCGCGATCAATCCCTCGGGGCCGAAAAGATAGAAGAAGACCGTGGGGACGTAAAGAAATGACGTGGCCCCGTAAGTTTGGCGAATTTCATACAGGGCCCGCGGCCAGACCTCAGCGCCCCTCCAGATCTGGCTGAGCGCCCAGGCGCGCGCCGTGAAGTATCCCCCGTCGCCGAACACCATCGGGGTCCTGAAGTGAAAGTCCAGGACATTCGAATTCGAGTAGGTCCACACGTGCGTGATCGCCCACGCGTACGCAACGGCCAGGAGGGCCAGGCGAAGGGCCAGGGAAGCGATGAAAAGACCCCGCAAAAATTCCCAATCCTCCGGGGCGCAGAATCGCTTCAGGCCCGCCGCCAACCCCGCCGCGGCCAGTCCCAGAAATGCGGCGCCGGGCGAAAGCCACCAGAAAAACCCCGCAACCACCCCCGCCGCCATCGCGGGGAGGAAGCCGGGAGACCCCTCCGGAGCGGCCGGAGCGGCGGTTCCGGGGGTTGCCTCCTTCTTCCTTCCCGAATTCCGGAGCCATTGGACCGGCCGCCAAGCCCGCCACCAGCGGGCGAACCCGCCCTCTTCCAGGACCGTCGCCGCTCCCGCACCGGTGAGCAGGAGCGCCCGAATCGCCAGGCCTTCCGCTCCCAGGAGCGTTTGGGAGGCAAGAAGGAAAACCGCGTTCGCGCCGATGGTCGATAAGAGAACGGCCGCGGCGGTTCGCTGCGGGGCGGTCGTCCGGGAGCGGGCCACGGCGTCCCGCCAGCGCCCGAAGATCCCTTCCCGCGCCTGGGCGGCGATTCGACCGCCCAGCGCCGCCAAAAACCTCCGGATCGCTGTAATGAAGAGACTGCCGTCGATCCAGCCGTCACTGTCGGCCGCCGGCCCCGATGGGCGGGGGCCGCGCCTTTCTCCTTCCCTCCATCGCCGCAACGGTCCGGCGGGTCCCAGGAGGCGCGCGGCCGGGTTCCGGCGGATCCATTCATCCACCCGGTCGTTGAATCGGAGGACGGAGGTGAAGATCCGCGTCCGGAGTCGCGCTGATCGGCTGTCCCGGGGGGGAGGAGGGGGGGGGGGGGGCATGGCGTCGGTCAGTCGGTGAAGCGGTTTCTCAGGATCGCCAGCAGAACCCGCAAACCTTCGGACCAGTGAAGCTTCTTTCCGGCCTGGTGGTCGCGGGGCGCATAGGAGACGGGGACCTCGTGAATGCGGACGCCCGCCTTGAGGAGCTTGTTGGTGATTTCGGCGTCGAAATCGAAGCCGTTGCACGAAAGGCTCAGGGTGTCGAGGACATCCCTGCGGATGACCTTGTAGCCGGTCGCGATGTCGGTGAGCCGGGCGAAGAAGAGGAGGTTGGTCGCCCAGGTGATGGTCAGATTGCCGATGTAGCTTCCGAGGGACGTCGCGCCCCTTCCGTTGGTGAACCGGCTCCCGTAAACGGCTTTCGCGTCGCCCCGGAGGATGGGGGCCAGAAGGTCCGGATATTCGGACGGATCCAATTCCAGGTCGGCGTCCTGGATGATGACGATGTCGCCCGTGGCCTCGCCGAAGCCGCGCCGGACGGCCGCGCCTTTGCCGCCCCGATCCTTTTCGAAGATCACCCGAACCTGTTCCTCCCGGAGGGTCTCCAGGAACTCCCGGGTCCCGTCGGTGGAGTCGCCGTCCAGGATGATGATCTCGCGCTCAAGGCCGATGTCCACGGCCAGGACCCGGCGGATGACCTCCTCGATGGTGTCTCGCTCGTTGTAAACGGGAATGATGATGGAAAGTTTTCGCAGCGAGAGACTCATCCCGAGCCCGCCTCGATTCAGGACCGGGCCTCTTCCATGTCATCCGGGTGCTCCACGGCCAGCCAGAATTCCCGGATGAGATGGCTCCCGACGCGCCGGTTCTCCCCCACCAGGCGTTCCACGAGGTCCGGCAGGGTGAAGTAGGTGTCGGCCGGGACCAGGGGGAGGACGCTTCCCTGAAGCAGGTAGATGCCGGCCGAGATGAGGTACCGCGAGACGGGTTTTTCAACGATCCGCCGGACGAGGCGGCCTTCGACCTCGAGGACGCCGTAAGGGAGCTGGCGCTCGATCTCCTTGACGCCCACGCTGAGCTCGAACCTTTCGGACTTGTGGGCGTCGATGAAGCGGTGGAAGTCGAGCTCGGTCAGGACGTCGCCGTTCATGAGGAGGAAAGTCTCGTCCCGGGCGATGTCGAAGCCCTGGTGGAGCAAGTGGAGAGCGCCGGCCGTGCCCGTGGGCTTTTCTTCTTTCAGGTAATGGATTTTCGTGTCGAAGTGCGCGCCGTCGCCGAAGTAGGTTTCGATGAGCTCGGCCCGGTATCCGACGGAGAGGATGAATTCATGGAAGCCGAATCCCTTGAGCCGGTCGAGGATGATCTCGAGGATCGGCTTTTCCCCCACGGGGAGGATGGGCTTGGGGATCGAGAACGTGAGAGGCCGGAGCCTCGTTCCCAGCCCGCCCGCCAGAATGACCGCGCGCATTCGCTAAACCCGATAAAAGGTTGAAATGAGAAATCGCCGGGAGGACCCGGCGAGCCGCCCGTTCTCCGTGCGGTCGGGCCCGGTCCGCTTCCGGCCGACCCGCGCTCATGCCTGCGAGGACACTCTAAATCAAAGGGTTTTGAGATTCAAGGCGGGCGGGAAGGAAGTCATTCCGGCCGTTGGATTTCGCCCGGTGGAACCCCTGTGCGGCGTTCCAATCCACTTTCAGTCATGGAGACTCCCGGGCGGGCGCGGAAGTCGATTTACGCTTGGGCGGTTCGACGAGGCGGTCCATCCGCCCCGGAGCTTGAGGACGGACTCTTCCCCCCCCCTCCCCCCAGGGCTTCCCTTACACCTTGTCCAGGGCCCTGAAGAAGTACGCGGTTTCGAACGCCGCTGTCTCGGGGGCATCGCTTCCGTGGACGCAGTTGCGCTCGATGTTCTCGGCGAATTCCTTTCGAAGGGTGCCCTCCTCGGCCTCCTCCGGGTTCGTGGCCCCCATGAGACGGCGCCAGGCCGCGATGGCGTCCTCCTTCTCCAGGACCATCGCCGCGCAGGGCCCGGAAGACATGAACTCGGTCAGGCCGGCGAAAAAGGGCCGTTCCCGGTGGACGGCGTAAAACCCCTCGGCCTCGGCCCGGGTCAGGCGCAGGAGGCGCAGGGCGCGAATCCGGAAGCCGGCCGCTTCGATCCGGTCGAGGATCCGGCCGGTCAGCTTGCGGCCCACGGCGTCGGGCTTGATGATGGCGAACGTGTTTTCCATGAAACTCGGCTCCCTGCAAATCGCTTCCAGGCATCGGGAAAAACACAAGGGAAACCCGGTGCGGATTTCCCTTGCGGCGGGGTTCGAACGGACCTTCGGGACGCGGAGACTACGGGGACACCGTCCAGGAATCTCCGTCGTTCAGGAGCGCTTCGAGGTCGCCTTCCCCCTTGGACTGAATGGCTTGCTGGACCTGGTCGTTCACGAGGGTGTCGTAGCAGGGTCTTTCCACGGCGCGGAGGACGCCCAGGGCGACCGGGAGGCCGTGGTTGTGCATCTGGCCGATCATAAACGCCAGGGTGGGGTCGGCGGCGTGCGGATCGTGCACGAGCAATCCGTCGGTGTCTCCGTTGACCGGGACGGACTCGAGTTTCAGCCCGTTCAACCGGAGGCCCATCAGGTTGTCTTTCGGCCCGTAGACGGCCGGCTGTCCGATGTCGAGGCGGATGCCGTCGGTCTCTTTGGTGGCCTTCTCGGTCAGGTTGAAAAAGACGCCATCGTTGAAGACGGGGCAGTTCTGGAGGATCTCGACGAAGGCCGTTCCCTTGTGGGCGGCGGCCTGTCGGATGACCTCTCTCATGTGCTTCACGTCCCGGTCCACCGTCCGGGCGACGAACGTGGCCTCCGCGCCGAGCGCGACGGAGACGGGGTTGAGCGGCGTGTCCACCGAGCCCATCGGCGTGGACTTGGTTTTCTTGCCGAGCTCCGAGGTGGGAGAGTACTGCCCCTTGGTCAGGCCGTATATCCGGTTGTTGAACAGGAGGATCTTCACATCGACGTTGCGGCGAAGAATGTGGAGAAGGTGATTGCCCCCGATGGACAGGGCGTCCCCGTCCCCGCTCACCACCCAGACGGAGAGGTCCGGGTTGGCCGTTTTGAGGCCCGTGGCGAAGGCCGGCGCCCGGCCGTGGATGGAGTGGAACCCGTAGGTGTTCATGTAGTAGGGGAACCGGGCCGCGCAGCCGATTCCCGAGACGAAAGCGACCTTCTCCCGGGGAATCCCGAAGTCCGGGAAAATGGCCTGCACTTGCGCCAGGATGGCGTAGTCGCCGCAACCCGGACACCACCTGACGACCTGGTCCGAGGTGAAATCCTTTTTGGTGAGTTTTTCCGTTTCCGTGCTCATGACGCAAGCACCTCCTCAATCTTGTCCACGAGCTCGGATATCTTGAAGGGTTGCCCCTGGATCTTGTTGAAACCGACGGCGTCCACAAGGAACTCGGCCCGGACGATCAACAAGAGCTGCCCCATGTTCATCTCGGGGATGAGCACCCGGTCGAAGCTCGAGATGACCTTGCCGAGATTTTCCGGGAACGGGTTGAGATGCCGCAAGTGAACGTAGGACACCGGGGCCCCCCGCGCCTGGAGGACGCTGATGGCCGTGGTGATGGCTCCGTATGTGCTCCCCCAACCGATGACGAGCAGCTTGCCCGTTTCCTCGCCCACGACTTCCGCCGGGGGAATGTCTTTGGCGATGCCCGCGATTTTCGCCGCGCGGATCCGGACCATTTTCTCGTGGTTGACCGGGTCGTAGCTGAGGGCGCCCGTTCCGTCCTCCTTCTCGATTCCTCCGATCCGGTGCTCCAGTCCCGGCGTTCCGGGTATCGCCCAGGGCCGCGCCAGGGTTTCCGGGTCCCGGAGATAGGGCAGGAATCCTTCAGGATCGGTGCGGAATTCGATATCCAGCTTCGGCAGGCTCTCCACCGGGGGGATGCTCCAGGGCTCGGACCCGTTGGCCAGATAGCCGTCGGTGAGCAGGACCACCGGCGTCATGTACTTGAGGGCGATCCGGGAGGCCTCAATCGCCGCGAAGAAGCAATCGCCCGGGGTGGTAGCGGCCACGACGGGGATGGGTGAATCGCTGTTCCGCCCGTAAAGGGCCTGGAGGAGGTCGGCCTGTTCGGTCTTGGTGGGAAGCCCCGTGCTGGGGCCGCCGCGCTGGACGTCCAGGACGACCAAGGGGAGCTCGGTCATGACCGCCAGGTTCATGGCCTCGGACTTGAGAGCCAGGCCCGGGCCGCTGGTGCCCGTCACGCCCAGCGCGCCCGAGAACGAGGCGCCGATGGCGGCGGAAACGGCCGCGATCTCGTCCTCGGCCTGGATGGTGATGACGTTATAATTCTTGTAACGGGAGAGCTCGTGAAGCACGTCGCTGGCGGGGGTGATGGGGTAGCTTCCGTACACCAAGCGGAGCCCCGCCAGCCTCGCCGCGGCGATGAACCCCTTGGCCACCGATTCGTTGCCTGTGATGTTGCGGTACGTTCCGGGCGGAAGGTGGGCTTCCTTGACGAGATAGGAGGTCTGGAAGATTTCCGTGTTTTCGCCGAAATGGAATCCGGCGTGCAGCGCCCGGAGGTTGGCCTCGACGATTTCCTCCCGGTTCTTGAATTTCTCTTTGATCCACTCGATGGTGTTGTTCATGGGGCGCTGATACATCCAGAACATCATGCCGAGGGCGAAAAGATTCTTGCTGCGGTCCATGACGCTGGGTTGGAGTCCCATGTCCTTCAGCGCGGCCTGGGTCATTTTGGTGATGTCGACCTCGAAGACGCGGTATCCGTCCAGGGAGCCGTCGGTCAGGGGATCGGACGCGTAGTCCGCCTTGGCGTAGGCCTTGGCGTTGAACGCGGAGGTGTTGAGGATGAGCATGCCCCCGCGCTTGAGGTCGCCCAGGTTGGCCCGCAGAGCCGCCGGATTCATGGCCACCAGGACATCGGGGCTGTCTCCGGGGGTGTGGATGTCGTGGCTGCTGAAATTGATCTGAAATCCGCTCACCCCCTCCAGCGTGCCCGCGGGCGCCCGGATCTCCGCCGGAAAGTCCGGCAGGGTGCTGAGGTCGTTGCCGGCGAGCGCCGTCGCGTTCGTGAACCGCGTTCCGGCAAGCTGCATTCCGTCTCCCGAGTCTCCGGCGAAACGGATGGCCACCATCTCCAGCGTCTCTACGCCCTTCTGGGGCGCGGCGCCCCCGTTCCCTCCGTGGTCTGTTTCGACTGTATTGCTCATCTCCTAAACTTCCCCCGTAGCATTCGACAGAAGAAAGAGAAACCGTCCCCTTCCCGGCGCCGACCTCCGCGATGAGGCGCGAGCCTCCTCCGCTCGGGTTTTGGCAGGTGAATCTTCACGGTACCACATGCCTGGAAAACGTTCAAACCCCGACATCGACAAACGGCTCCCGGCCGTTTTCTCTTAAAGGCTTATCGGCGCACGCGCGGTTTCCCTGAAGCGCGCAATCAGCGCGGAACCTTTTTGTCCAGTTCAATATACGCGCGCGAACGGAGGATTCAACCCGTCAGCGTCGATTCAGCACCTCCGCCATGCGGCTTCCCATATCGGCCGGGCTCTCGCAAACCGATACGTTCGCCGCCTCGAGGGCGGCCATCTTATCGGCGGCCGTCCCCTTGCCCCCGGAGATGATGGCCCCCGCGTGGCCCATCCGCCGGCCCGGCGGCGCCGTCCGGCCGGCGATGAATCCGACGGCCGGTTTGTTGAACTCGCCGGAGCGAATGAACGCCGCCGCCTCCTCCTCGGCGCTCCCGCCGATCTCTCCAATCAGGATAACGGCCTCGGTCTCCGGATCATTCTGGAACAGGGTCAGGGCGTCCACGAACGTCGTCCCGATGATGGGGTCCCCGCCGATTCCGATGCACGTCGATTGCCCGATGTCCAGGGCGGTCAACTGCCCCACCGCCTCGTAGGAGAGGGTCCCGCTGCGCGAGACGACGCCCACCTTTCCGGATTTGTGAATGTGCCCCGGCATGATCCCCATCTTGCAGCCGCCGGGAGAGATGACGCCCGGACAGTTGGGGCCTACGAGCCGCGTCTTCCGGTCTTTGAGGAAATCCCGCACCCGAAGCATGTCCAGGGCGGGTATGCCCTCGGTGACGCACACGCACAGGGGCAACCCGGCATCGGCGGATTCCATGATGGCGTCCGCGGCGCCGGCGGGCGGGACGAAGACCAGCGAGGCGTTCGCCCCGGTCTCCGCCAAGGCGTCCGCGACGGTGTCGAAGATCGGGATGGATTTGGCCTCCTCGCCCCCCTTGCCGGGCGTGACGCCCGCGACGACCTGGGCTTCGATCCCGTTCTCTATCCCGTACTCCAGACAGCGGGCCGCGTGAAACCGGCCGTGCCGGCCCATCCCCTGAACGACAATCCGCGTCTCACGGCCAACGAGAACACTCATCCAATGACTCTCCTGTTCTCAAGCACCGAGCGCAAAAGGAAAGTTGCGGGGGGCGAGACACGCGGCGTTAGAATTCGCCACTGGCGTGTCTGGTTGAACAACTCACAGATGATGTGCGCCGACCACGCCAGTGATAAACACAAGCACCTTCATCCGCAGCTTGGCCGGCACTCAAGCGCCCCCCCTGGGACCTTTACCTTTTCAGCGCTTCTACAACCTTCTGTGCCGCGTCCCGCATATCGGCGCCCACCGTGAAGTTCAGGCCCGAATCCGCCAGGATCTTTCGTCCTTCCTCCACGTTCGTCCCTTCCATCCGGATGATGACCGGGACTTTCACCTCGAGCTTTCGCACCGCGTCCACCACGCCCTGGGCCAGCACGTCGCACCGCATGATGCCGCCGAAGATGTTGATGAACACCGCCCGGACCGCCTCGTCGTCCATCAGGATGCGGAAGGCGTTTTCGACCATTTCCCGGCTGGCGCCGCCGCCCACGTCCAGGAAGTTCGCGGGCGAAGACCCGGCCATCTTGACGATATCCATCGTGGCCATGGCGAGGCCCGCCCCGTTGACCATGCAGCCCACCTCGCCGTCCAGCTTGATGTAATTCAGGTCGTGCTTGGAGGCCTCGACCTCCAGGGGCGCCTCCTCGTCCGTGTCCCGGAGTCCGGCCACATCGGCATGGCGGTACAGGGCGTTGTCGTCGAAGTTGAGCTTCGCGTCCAGGGCCAGCAGCCTGCCGTCTTCCATCAGGGCGAGCGGATTGATCTCCGCCAGGGAGCAGTCCTTGTCCTGGAAGATGCGATACAGGTTCCGGAAAAACTCCGACGCCGCGCCCAGGGTTTCTTTGGGCAGGCCCAGACCGAGCGCCAGCCGGCGGGCCTGAAAAGCCTGAAGCCCGAAGGCCGGGTCCGCGGTTTCGGTGAGAATCTTCTCCGGCGTCTCCCGGGCCACTTCTTCGATGTCCATTCCGCCGGCCTCGCTGGCCATGACGACCGGGGCCGACCGCGCCCGGTCGATCACCACGCTCACGTAGAGCTCCTTGGCGATGGACGAGGCTTCCTCCACCAGGACCTTTTTGACCTTTTGCCCCTCCGCGCCGGTTTGGGGGGTGACGAGCCGCATGCCGAGGATTTTCCGCGCGGCCTCTTCCGCGTCCGCCGGGGTGTCGGCCAGCTTGACGCCGCCCCCCTTGCCGCGTCCGCCCGCGTGGATTTGCGCCTTGACGACGACGCGTCCTTTCAGGCGCTCGGCAATCGCTTTGGCTTCGGCGGGCGCTTCGGCCACCCCGCCCTCGGGCACGGGAATGCCGAAAGATTTGAGGATCTCTTTGCCTTGATATTCATGGATCTTCATGCGATGGCCCCGGAACGAACCCGTCGTGTTCAGCCCGTTCAGGTTAGAGGAGTTCGCAATGCTCTCACATCGGCGGCTCCGGCCGGGCAGGGCGCCCGGCCCGACGATTGGCGGGAAGCCGGCATTTCAAACCGGTAGGGCGGGCATCCTGCCCGCCTTCAATTTCTCCGGCGCTCGTAGCGATCTTCTCCGCATTTCATGAAGTGTCGACTAATTTTCAGATACTACACACGCGGATCGGACCCCTTCCCACCCGCCGTCACCTTCCCAGGATCTTTTTGAACAGTTTCCGGATGGGGTCGTAATACTCATCCACCACCCGCTCTTTGAGGGGGATGATGGCGTTGTCCGTGATATGGATCCCCTCCGGGCAGACCTCGGTGCAGCACTTGGTGATGTTGCATAACCCGATGCCCGCCTCGTCCTTGAGGTGTTCCAGCCTGGAGGCCGTGTCCAGGGGGTGCATCTCCAGTCCGGCCATGCGCACGAAGAGCCGGGGGCCGGAGAACTGCGGCGTTAGGTCGTGAGTCCGCAGGACGTGGCAGACGTCCTGGCAGAGGAAGCACTCGATGCACTTTCTGAACTCCTGGACCCGGTCCACGTCGGGTTGGTACATCTTCCAATCGGTCTCGGGGTCCGGGGCGAAGGGGGCGATCTTCTTGTTGACCTCGTAGTTCCACGAGACGTCCGTTACCAGGTCTTTGATGATCGGGAAGGCCTTCATCGGATAGACGGTGATGGGCTCCTCCTCCGGGAGATCGTCCATCCGGGTTTTGCACATCAGACTCGGCTTGCCGTTCACCTCCGCGCTGCACGATCCGCATTTGGCGGCCTTGCAGTTCCAGCGGACGGCCAAGTCCGGCTCGATGTGTCCCTGGATGTAAAGGATGGCGTCCAGGACGACCATGCCTTCTTCAACCGGGACGCGGTATTCCTTTTCTTCTCCGCCCCGGGCATCCCCTCGAAAAACTCTCAGAACGGCCTCATGCATGGGCTAGTTCTCCTCGAACATCTTCTTGAGCTCGTCGGGCATCTCGGGAAGGGGGACGGAATCAATCTTCATTTCTCCGCCTTCCAGCTTGATGACGGTGTTGGCGCGCCCCTGCTCCTCCGTGCTGTCCGGATAGTCGGCGCGGGTGTGGGCGCCCCGGCTCTCCTCCCTCCGGAGCGCGGACAGCGCGATCGCCTCGCAGACCTCGATCATGTTTTTCAGGTCGGCGCACAGGTGCCAGCCGGGGTTGAACAACCGGGAGCCGGTGGCCCGCACGCGGCCGGCCCGCTCCTTGAACCCCCTCAGCCCCTCCAATCCGCGCTCGAGCCCTTCGGCGTCGCGGATGATTCCCACGTTGTCCTGCATGTGGTCGCGAAGCTCGCGATGGATCTGGAAGGGGTCCTCGCCGTCGGGGCGTTCGAAGGGCGCCAGGACCTCCGCCGCGGCGCGATCCACTTCTTCCGAATCCACCGTCGGGGCGGTGCTCAGGTCTTTGGCGTACCCGGCGGCCGCCAGGCCGGCGAGCCGGCCGAAGACCAGCAGGTCGGAGAGCGAGTTGCCGCCCAGGCGGTTCGAGCCGTGAAGCCCTCCGGCCGCCTCGCCCGCGGCGAACAGGCCGGGGACCGTGGCGGCGGTGGTCTTTCCCTCGACGCGGACGCCCCCCATGATGTAGTGGGTGGTCGGCCCGACTTCCATGGCCTGCTGCGTGATGTCCACGTCCGCCAGCTCCATGAACTGCATGTACATGCTGGGCAGCTTTCTCTTGACGTATTCGGCCGGCTTGTGCGAGATGTCCAGATAGGCCCCGCCGTGCTCGCTGCCGCGGCCCTCTTTGACTTCGTTCAGAATGGCCCGGGCCACCACGTCGCGGGTGAGCAGGTCCGGCGTGCGGCGCGCGGATTTGTCTCCCGCCAGCGAGCGGTTGGCCTCCTCTTCGGTCTCGGCGGTCTCCGAGCGGAACATGTCCGGGATGTAATTGAACATGAACCGCTCGCCCTTGTTGTTCTTGAGCAGCCCGCCGTCCCCCCGAACGCCCTCGGTGACGAGGATGCCCATGACGCCCGGGGGCCAGATCATCCCGGTGGGATGGAACTGGACGAACTCCATGTCAATCAGCTCGGCCCCCGCCCGGTAGGCGAGCGCCATGCCGTCGGCGGTGTACTCCCAGGAGTTGGACGTGACCTTGTAGGCCATCCCGATGCCGCCCGTGGCCACGACGACGGCCTTGGCCTTGTACAGAACGAACCGGCCGCTCTCCCGCCAGTATCCCAGGGCCCCGCTGATCCGGTCGCCGTCCTTGAAGAGATGGGTGATGGTGCACTCCATATAGACGTCGATGCCCAGGTGGACGCCCCGGTCCTGAAGGGTGCGGATCATCTCCAGCCCGGTCCGGTCGCCCACGTGTGCGAGCCTTCGGTAGCGGTGGCCCCCGAAGGAGCGCTGGAGGATCCCGCCTTCCGGGGTGCGGTCGAAGAGCGCTCCCCAGGCCTCGAGCTCTTTGACCCGGTCCGGGGAATCCTGGGCGTGGACCCGCGCCATTTCCCACTGGTTCAGCATCTTGCCGCCGCGCATCGTGTCGCGGAAGTGGGTTTGCCAGTTGTCCTCGGGGTCTACGCCGGCCAGGGCCGCGGCGATGCCTCCCTCGGCCATCACCGTGTGGGCCTTGCCCAGCAGGGATTTGCACACCAGGCACACGGACACCCCCTGGGCGGACGCCTCGATGGCCGCCCGGAGTCCCGTGCCTCCCGCGCCGATGACAATCAGGTCATATTCGTGGGTTTCGATTTTTTCCATCAGAAGAATCTCACGTCCTGAATGACGCCCGAGGCGACCAGCCGGACGTACAGATCCGCAACGCTCACCATGACCAGGCTGGTCCAGGCCCAGAACATGTGGTGGTGGTTGATCTGGCTGACCCCGCTCCAGACCTTGTGCCGCGCGCCGCCTTGGTGCGTGCACGCCATGCAGTCCAGCTTTCCGCCGATGAGGTGCCGGAAGCTGTGGCAGGAGAAGGTGTAGGCGGAGAGCAGAACGACGTTGGCCAACAGGACCAGCGTCCCCAGGCCCATCCCGAAGCCTTCGGCGAAGAAGAAGGCTTCATAGACGTCGTACCACAGAAAGGCCACGACCACGACGGCCGCGTAGAAAAAATACCGGTGCAGGTTCTGAAGAACGAAGGGGAAGGCCCGTTCGCCCACATAGTACCGGCCCTTGCGCTCTTCCACCGCGCACGCGGGCGGGTCCTGGAAATAGGCCCGGTAGTAGGCCTTGCGGTAGTAGTAGCAGGTCCCCCGGAACCCCAGCGGCGCCCACAAAATCAGAATGGCGGGAGAAAAGGGCCACCAATCCACCAGAATCAGCGGGGAGTAAAAGGGGGACAGGTAAGGCGCGGCGTAGTAGTTCTCCCCCTGAAAAGCCGCCCAGGTGGCGTACACGCCGAAGAGCCCGAGGCCCAGGCCGGTCACCAGGGGCTCCAACCACCAGGCGTCGCGCCGTTTCGTCGCGCCGAAGCCTTCTCCTCCGACGGTTGCAGCCGCGTTGGCCATGCGAATCTCTCCTTGCTTTCGGATGCGCTACGCCCGATTTCTCTTTCGGGCGAACGCCTCTTTGCCCATCCGGAAGAGGTCGTTGCCCGAAACGTCGTTGGCGACGATCACCGGAAAGCCCTCCACATCCAGGCGGCGGACGGCCTCCGTTCCCAGGTCCTCGTAAGCCAGCATTTCGCTGGACTTGATGTATTGAGACAGCAACGTGCCCGCCCCGCCCACGGCGGCGAAGTATACACACTTGTACTTCCGGATGGCCTCGATCAGTTCCGGACCCCGCGCGCCCTTGCCGATCATTCCCTTCAGACCCAGGGCCATCAGCTTGGGAGAGTATGCGTCCATTCGGGACGCGGTGCTGGGACCGGCCGCGCCGATGACCTCCCCGGGCTTGGGGGGCGTGGGCCCGACGAAGTATATCACTTGCCCTGTCAGATCGACAGGGAGCGGCTCGCCGGCGTCGATCAACGCCACCCACCGCTTGTGGGCCGCGTCTCTCGCCGTGATGAGCGGCCCGGAGAGCCGGACCTTGTCGCCGGCCCGGAGACCTTCTACGTCCTCGTCGGTCAGGGGCGTGCTGAGCTGCTTTTCTTCGGACACGGGATCTCCATTACAGCGTCACTTCCCCGTGGCGGTGGGAATGACACTCGATGTTCACGGCCACGGGCAAACTGGCGATGTGGCACGGATGGGTCTCGATGTGGACCGCCAGGGCGGTCACCCGGCCGCCGAACCCCATGGGCCCGACGCCGGAGTCATTGATGGCTTCGAGGCACTCCGCCTCGAGCGCGGCCGTTTCCGGGTCTGGATGGGGCGCGCCCAGCTCCCGCAGCAGCGCCCGCTTGGCGATCAAGGCCGACATCTCGAACGTTCCGCCGACCCCCGCCCCCACAATCAAAGGCAGGCACGCGCTGGGGTCGGCGCTCACGGCCGCTTCGACGATGAAGTCCCGCACCCCCTCCCGCCCGTCGGAGGGCTTGGGCATCCGGAGCCCGCTCTGGTTTTCGCTGCCGGCCCCCTTGGCGTCGAAGATGATACGGAGGTCCTCTCCTGGAACGATCCGGGTATGGATCACCGCGGGCGTGTTGTCGCCCGTGTTCAACCGGCCGGAGAAGGGCCGCTCGACGATCGAGGCCCGCAACAGCCCGTCCCGGTAACCCCGCCGCACGCCCTCCTGGACGGCCCCCTCCAGGCTTCCCCCCGCGACGTGCAGATCCTGACCCACATCCAGGAAGAAGACCGCAAACCCCGTATCCTGGCAAAGGGGCGATTCCCGCTCGCCAGCCAGGCGGGCATTTTCGACGAGCTGTTCGAGAACGATCAATCCCGCGGCCGATTCCTCGCGTTCCATGGACTGCGCGAAGGCCGCCTTCATGTCCCCGCCCAGGACGCGGTTGGCCCGCACGCACACCTCCTGGACGGTTTCGGTGATGAGCGCGGCTTCGATCTCTCGCACGTGCGAAAAACCCCCGGTCTTGAGGACTTTCAGATCTCGTCCATGTTGATGAGGCCGATGGACGCCTTGACGCCCTCGGCCGACTTCATGAGCGCGGCCCGCTCCTCTTCGGACAAGGGGAGCTCGATGACCCGCTCCACGCCGTCCTTTCCGAGCTTGATGGGGACGCCCAGGTAGATCCCGCTGACGCCGTACTCCCCTTCCAGGTAGGCGGCGCAGGGGAGGATCCGCTTCTTGTCCTTGACGATGGCCTCGACCATCTGGGTCACGGCCGCGCCGGGGGCGTAGAAGGCGCTGCCGGTCTTGAGGTGGCCGACGATCTCCGCCCCGCCGTTGGCCGTCCGGTCGACGATCTTCTCCAGGACGTCCCGAGAGAGGAACTCCGTAACGGGGATCCCGCCGATGGAGGTGAAATTGACGAGCGGGACCATGGCGTCGCCGTGACCGCCCAGGACGAGGGCCTGAACGTCCTCGACCGAGACATCGGCGGCCTCGGCCAGGAACGTCCGGTAGCGCGCGGTGTCCAGAATGCCGGCCATCCCGACCACCCGGTTCTTGGGGAATCCGCTGACCTCCTTGGCCACCCAGACCATCGTGTCCAGGGGGTTCGAGACGACGACCAGGATGCAGTCGGGCGACCGCTGGACCACTTCCCGCGCGACCCCCCCGACGATCTTCGCGTTGGTCGACAGGAGGTCCTCCCGGCTCATGCCGGGCTTGCGGGCGATCCCCGCGGTGATGACCACGATGTCGGAACCCTCGGTGGCCTCATAATCATTCGTTCCCGTGATCCGGCTGTCGAAGCCTTCCACCGGTCCGGCCTGAAAAAGATCCAGCCCCTTGCCCTGGGGGATGCCCTCGATTATGTCCACCAGGACGATGTCACCCAGCTCTTTCGACGCGGACCAGTGGGCGGTCGTGGCACCCACGTTGCCCGCGCCCACAATGGTGATTTTGGCCCTTCTCATCTCGGCCTCTCCCTTACAGGTTCTGAATGATGTGATCGGCGTACTCCGATGAGCCCACCTTGGTGGCGCCCTCCATCTGCCGTTCCAGGTCGTAGGTGACCGTCTTTTGGACCAGGGTCCGCTTGATCCCCGCCTCGATCAATCGGGCGGCCTCTTCCCAGTTCATGTATTCGAGCATCATGACGGCCGACAGAATGACCGAGGTCGGGTTGACCATGTTCTTCCCGGCGTACTTGGGGGCGGTCCCGTGGGTGGCCTCGAACAGCGCCATGTGATCGCCGATGTTCGCGCCCGGGGCCATGCCCAGGCCGCCCACCTGCGCCGCGCAGGCGTCGGACAGGTAGTCGCCGTTGAGGTTCGGGCAGGCCAGGACCTCGTACTCGTCGCTGCGGGTGAGGATCTGCTGGAACATGCTGTCGGCGATGCGGTCCTGGATAATGATCTTTCCGTCGGCGGAGGCGCCGTTCCAGACCTCTTCTTCCGAGATGGTCTGATCACCGAACTCCTCCTTGGCCACCTCGTATCCCCACTTGGCGAAAGCGGCCTCGGTGAACTTCATGATGTTGCCCTTGTGCACCAGGGTGACGGACCCGCGGCCGCGGGCGCGGGCCCATTCGATGGCCTTGCGGACGAGCCGCTTGCTCCCGGTGACGCTCATGGGCTTGATCCCCACGCCGGAATCGGGCCGGATGTCCTTGCCCATCTCGGTCTTCAGGAAGTCGAGAAGCTTTCGGACTTCCGGGGTCCCCTCCTCCCACTCGATGCCCGCGTAGACGTCCTCGGTGTTCTCGCGGAAGATCACCATGTCCATCTTCTCGGGATGGGTCACGGGGCTGGGGACGCCCTTGTAGTATTTCACGGGCCGGATGCAGGCGTAGAGGTCGAGGATCTGGCGAAGGGAGACGTTCAGGCTCCGGAACCCCTTGCCGACGGGCGTTGTCAGAGGCCCCTTGATGGCGACGATGCACTCCCGAATGAAGTTCAGCGTATCCTCGGGGAGAATGGTCTCTTCCCCGTAGACATTTTGGGCCTTCTCGCCCGCGAAGAGCTCGCACCAGGCGATCTTCTTCTTGCCGCCGTAAGCCTTCTCCACCGCCGCGTCCACCACCCGGAGAGAGGGGGGGGTGATGTCCACGCCAATGCCGTCCCCCTCGATCCACCCGATGATGGGATGGTCCGGGATTCGGAGCTTTCCGTCCTCAACGGTGATCTTTGTCCCCTCGCCGGGGAGCTGAACTTTTTCGTAACCACCCATACATATACTCCTACTGCAGGAAAAACAGACGGGATAGATCCCTTACTACATAATCCCGATTGGAAAACATCAAACAAAACGACGGAAAAAAACGCGCGGGGATTCTTCCCCCTCCCCTCCCCCGAAGGCGGATGGAATCCCCATCTCTGACATGATTGGAATTTAGACCGCCTTCTATCCGGAAAATCCTCTCGCGGCAATCAAGAAGAGGACGTATCTGAACCCGCAACCCGACCGCCAGGTGATGATTGAATACCGGAGTTATATACTTGACACAGACGACCACAACATGTAGATCGCGTCCGCGTCTCGGTTGACCACAAGATGTAGGGGGGAGGTTTTTCGAGGGATCATCGGGGCTGACCCCGGCGCCGTGGCCTTTTTTGTGGCAAGTGTTTTTTTATGGCAACGTTACACTTGACATACCACGCACGATCCCCCATATTGGGGTCAGGAGGTATTCTCTCATGGCCCACTCTGTTCTATCTGCCTCGCATTTCCACAATGAGGATGCGGCCTTCGCATACGTCGAGAATTCCCTTTGGTCAGATGGCCCTTACTGTCCGTTCTGTGGCGCTACTGAAGATCATGTCCGCAAGCTGAATGGCAAGACCACCCGCAAGGGTTTGCACAAGTGTTACGCCTGCCAGAAACCGTTCACCATTCGGATCGGGACTATCTTCGAGTCTTCGCACCTGCCGCTGCACTTGTGGCTGCAAGTGATCCATCTGATGTGCGCCAGCAAGAAGGGCATCGCAACCCGCCAAATTCAACGGATGCTCCAGTGCAGCATGAAGACTGCGTGGTTCCTTGCCCATCGCATCCGCGAAGCCATGAAAGACGGATCGCTTGATCCCCTGGGCGGCGAAGGCAGGGCGGTCGAGGTCGACGAAACCTATATCGGCGGCAAGGAGAAGAACAAGCATGCCAACAAGAAACTGCGCACTGGCCGTGGCTCTGTTGGCAAGGTAGCCGTGCTGTCTCTGGTGGAGAGAAATGGACGCGTTCGTTCGATACGCGTTGCGAGCGTCACCGCCGGAAATCTGCGGCCGGTGTTGGTGGCCCAGATTGACAGCAAGTCCAATCTGTACACTGACGAAGCTGGTCAGTACCGCCAAATGGGGCGAGACTTCGAGCACAATAGCGTCAACCACAGCTCCAATGAGTACGTGCGCGGGAATGCACACACCAACACCGTCGAGAACTATTTCAGCATCCTCAAGCGCGGTATCACCGGATGCTACTTCCACGTTAGCGAGGCACACCTGCATCGCTATCTGGCCGAGTTCGACTTCCGCTACAGCAACCGAGAAGGGTTGGGCGTAGACGACGTTGGCCGCGCCGCGGTCGCTCTGAAAGGGTTCAAAGGCAAACGACTCACCTACGAAACGGCTCACTCGTAAGCAATCGCTAAACGAGAAAACCCGGCGCTGGCGGGTATGGGCTCGGTTGCAGTTGCCCGACCCGCAACTAGAGTTTTTCTTCATCGTTGAGGACTGACTGGTTGTGAGGTATGGTTCACCCATGATGCAGAAGCCCACACATAAGACAGCTTTTAAGCCTGACGATCCTGAGCAATATAGGCGTTTTCTCGAAACCGCCGAAGAAGTCGAGGTGGATAAAGACCCAAAGGCTTTTGACCGGGCATTCAAGAGCATATCTCTAGCCCTTAAATCCCGAGTTACAGTAAGGGTGCGAAAGCCGTAGATTATCGCTTTGGTTGTCTCCCCCGCCCTTTGTTCGAATCACATGATCAAATGTCACAGAATTACTGTGGATAGGCGCTTTGCAAATGTCACATCTAATGGGATTATCTAGCGCCGTTCGAATGAATGTTGCGGACTTTGATTCACGGGATGCCCCACGCTTACTGACCTCCCTGTCGAACGTCGGCGGCGGTATGCTTGACTGCTTCAAGTGGACAAAATCATCTCGTTCGATAAACGCCTCGAATAGATCGGCATCGGACAGCCTTTGGTGCATTCCCTCAAAGATGGACCAGTAGAGGTTGGCGATACGATTCAGGCTGCGCCCACCACTTCCCAACCTACTAATCGTGAGAGATACAAACAACTTGTTTGCATGAAGATACTCTTCTAATCGATTCCGAACGCGCGTAAAGTCATCTTTTCTATTTTCTTTATCTAGTTTTTTGGAAAACTCCAGAGATGCGAGGAAGGCGTTTGAAAGAAAGAGACCTGATCTCGCGTAATAGTAAATAAGAGGGTGGAGCCCTAGAGACCCTGCATGGTTTGTGCTAACCAAAATAAGGCGTTTTTTAACATTCTCTAGGTATTCAATGGTTTCCTCTCCAGTTTCATCAGGCGGAAGAGGATTTTCCATGGTCTTGTTCGCTAGGCTATTAGGAATCTTCAATCCATTCGTGAGACTCACCAGATTGAACACAAACGGCAGAGCGTTATAGCCCTGCCCGGCTATCGGCAGGTCGGTGGATGTAATGGGCGGGGCATGAGCTGGCTTATACAATATATCCCAAATCTGAGCCCCTAGTTCCTCTACCTGTTCCTGTCGGCACAGATCGAATTTAGCCCAATATTTGTGGCCTCTACCGCCCCTGGCTATGCATCTAGACGCTATCGCGTTCGGGGATGTGCGACTTTGAAGGATACGCCGCTCGACGGGATCAATAGGCTGTGCTGCTTGATTGATCTTAAAGAATGAATTCTCCGCGGCTTCGGTACTCTCTGCCTTAACCCATTGAATAAGAACAGAATTCTTTCCAATTGCGCTTAGATACCTTGCCTTTACAGGATTGGGGACCGACTGCCCTATCAGACCAATAAACTCAGCGTATGGTCCAATTTCCTTATTAATGACCTTTCTCGTGCGGTCGGCAATCTTTCGCTGTTCGTCAGTCAGCCCGCTCCCAAAGATCGCGTTAGAATTAGTGCCGTCGCCATAGTCATCGCGAATCCACCCAATGAGAGCACTCAGCCGGTGCGCGCCATCAATAACAAAAACTTCGTCTCCTCGCTCCCAAAGAATGACGGCTGGGATTAGATCGCCCTGAAGGAATGCGCGGACCAAATCGTATACTGCCGCTGGCGCCCAGTGCGTCGTTTCGCGCTGAAAGTCCGGCTTCCTAAGTGAGTTTTGGAAGAAACCATTGCTGCCAAAGTCTGAAATGCTGATTGTTTGTCGTGGACTTCCGCCGGATTGGATCGCCTCCGAGACAAAGTCGCCACGGGGTATAAGAGCGTCGAGGTTAACCGTCACGGGCGTCATGCGCTTTTCCCCAGTAAATGGTGCCAACTTAATCATAGCTTAGCACCCATCACTGGGTATGTCAAGTGTAACGTTGCCTTTTTTATGGGCTTGGCTTTTAGATTCAGGGATGGGATTTCTTTATTCTCACATTTTGGGTCAATCTCCAAATGATTGACCATCTGCTTGATCTTACCCCTCTTGATATCGGCTTGTGATTTTGAGCCGTGCTCCCCTTTTGGCAATGAGGGGAAGGATTTCTCCCCAAATTTTACGCAGTAATAGTGGTCAGTCGTTTCAATCTCGTGTCCTTGGGCACACTTCTTGAGCATGTCAAAGACATTTTTGAGCTTAACTTGGCCAAAAGAGCCCAAACGCCCTAAGCCGCCAAGAGGTTGATTTTAGGTTCTGTCTGTTCAATCTTGTTCTTTTCTGGCAATAGTGAATTTTCTAGGAGCCTCCCTTGATTCATGGCAACGATTAGACTTACATCGACCTGAGCAGGGGATTCCGCAGGCTCCCTCGTTAGGGTATCTTCCTTCACTTTTCCGCTTCTTACATCACACACCGCCTCTTCCCATTCTTCAAGCGTGGGGCGGCTTACCTCGTGGAAGAAACGCTGTACCCGTTCGCTGAATTGGTCATAGTTCTGCTCCTTTTCAGCGAAATCAAAGATTATTGAAATGAATGTTTTTTTGAATTCCCAATAGGCCTCTGTCCTGGTCTTCCCGCACGCAGCTAGACCACCTGGCTCCACACCGTAAAACCAAACACCTTCTTTTTCTTCTTCGGTGAAGGCCTTGCCCTTTGCTACGACCTCTGCGAGGAACCCTTTGCCAAAGACGTGTTCTCGGATGTTAAAATACAGGGGACACTTTTTCATCTTGTTTTCTCCAGGCCCCAGAAAAGGACAAGCGACACCAATTGGCCGTCGGCCTGACATTATGATCTTGTACTTTCGATGCCAGAATGATTGATTTGGTTCATGCTCCGTTTTGCAGGATATAGAACCTGTGTGCAATCTCTGCCACCAAAGTCTAGTGATCTAAGGAGCTTCAGTTTCGAGCAGAAATAGGGAGAATGTCAACCCCTACATCTTGTGGTTCGGCCTTTTGGGTCCATTTTACTACATGAGTGGGTCGAGGGGTCAAGTATATAATCGCGATTGAATCCGATGCCGGGCGCAAGAAGGAATCTGTTTCAGATCGTATGCGGAACCGGAACGGGTTGTCAATCGGGTGATGAATCACGGTGAAAATATGGAACGGATCGCCGCGGGGTGCAATCTCCCCGGCCGATGATGCGGAAGTCACCCGTTTTCGCGGGACGCCCCGCACACCGTGGTATAATCTACAGGAATGCCCTGAATGGATTGCCATGACCGCGCGTAAGCCCTCCTCCGAACCGCCGACCATCGTCCTCACGCCGGGAGACCCGGCCGGAATCGGCCCCGAGATCGTCCTCCGGGCGGCGAACGACCCCGCCCTTGCGCGCGTGTGCGAGCTCATCATCCTGGGCGACCGGCGAATTCTTGAGAGGGCCGCCCGCACGTTGAATGGCGGGTCCGCCCGCGGCGCGCGGGACTGGCTGGCCGGTCTTCACGTTCAGAAGGCGGGAAGGGGCCGGAACTTCGAGTGGGGAGTCCTCTCCGCCGGTGCCGGAAGGTTCTCTTACGAATGCGTGGAGGCCGGCGTCCGCCTCGTCCGATCCGGCCGGGCCGACGCCCTGGTCACCGCCCCCATCTCGAAGCGGGCCTGGGATCTGGCCGGGATTTCGCACCCCGGACACACGGAGGCGCTGGCCGAGCTCACCGGGGCCGAGGAGTTCGCCATGGCCTTCTTTGCCGGAAAGCTCCGCGTGGCCCTGGTGACGGCGCATCTCCCGTTGAGACGCGTCGCTCCGGCCATCCGCCGCCGCGCCGTCGGGAGAACCATCCGGGTGCTGGACCGCTGGCTGCGCCAAGGGGAAGGCAGGTGCCGCCCGCGCATCGCCGTCACGGGACTGAACCCGCACGCGGGCGAAGGGGGCCGGCTCGGGGCGGAGGAAGAGAAGGAGATCGCCCCGGCCATCGCCGACGCCCGGGGGGCGGGGATTCTTGCCGAGGGGCCCTTTCCTGCCGACGCCCTTTTCGCCCGGAAGGCGGGCGGCTGGGACGGCGTGGTCACCATGTACCACGACCAGGGACTCATCGCGGCCAAGCTGCTCGGGCGGGGACGGGCCGTGAACGTCACGCTGGGCCTTCCGCTCATCCGGACCTCCCCGGACCACGGGACGGCGTTCGATATCGCCGGACAGGGAAAGGCGGACCCGCGCGGTCTCATCGAGGCCGTCCGGCTCGCCGCCCGCCTCGTGAAGCGCGCACGGACGCAATCGGAAGGATGAGCCGGGCGATCCCGCCGCGCCGCAGGAAGGCCCGTCTGGGCCAGCATGAGCTGCGAGACCCGTTTGTCCTGGACCGGATCGCCGAGTTCATCCACGTCCGGCCGGGCGACCGCGTCATCGAGATCGGTCCCGGAGGGGGGGCGCTCACACGGGTCCTCGCCCGGTCGCTGGGGGAGGCGGGCCGTCTCACCGCCCTGGAGATCGACGCCCGTCTCGCGGCCGAATTGCGCGAAGAATTCGCCGCCGCGCCGAACGTCTCCATCCTGGAGGCCGACGCGTTGAAGTTCGACTTCTCATCCCTTCTCGGGGGGGGGGGGGGAGCGAACCGGCTTGTCGGGAACCTCCCCTACTATGCGGCCACGGCTATTTTGTTGCGTCTGCTTGAATCGCGGGAGGATATCGAGGACATCGTTGTGATGATCCAGAAGGAGGTGGCCGAGCGGATCGCCGCCCGCGCCGGCTCCAAGGCGTACGGGACGCTTTCCCTGGCCGTCCAGCTCTGGTGCGGGGTGGAGCCCAGTTTCGATGTGGACCCGAGCGCCTTCTCCCCCCGGCCCAAGGTGGTGTCCACCGTCCTGCGGCTTATCCCCCAAGCCCGGCCGCGGGCGCCGGTGGGCGACCCGGCGTTTTTCGAGCGCGTTGTCCGGGCGGCCTTCGCCCAACGCCGCAAGACGCTCCTGAACAACCTGAAATCCCATTTTGAGGCTTTACGGGTGAACGAGGTCTTGGCCGGCTGCGAAATCGACCCCGCCCGCCGGGCGGAGACGCTGAGTCTGGAGGAGTTCGCGAACCTCTCGAATAAGCTCGGAAGAATTTTGAAGGACTAACCAGGGGGCTTCCCTCGACTTTGCGCGGGACAGGCTTTTGAAAGGCGGTCCCCTGATCGGTTTTAAAAAAGTAGGTGGCCGAAGCGGTTCCAGCGGACGTTTCGGGGGAGCAGGCATGAGAAGCCGAGCTCTTCGCACGACCAATAGATGATGAACGCTTCGCCCCGGACCTTGTCCATGTTCAAAAACCCCCAGAAGCGGCTGTCGAGGGAGTTGTCGCGGTTGTCCCCCATCATGAAGAGGTGTCCCTCGGGGACCCGGACCGGGCCGAACCGCTCGCGGGTGGAGAAATTCCCCTGATCGCCGTGGTCGTCGTACCGGGTGTAGGTTTCCTCCAGCAGAATTCCGTTGATGAGGACCTCCCGTCCCCGGACCTCCACCACCTCGCCCGGCAGGCCGATGACCCGCTTGATGAAGTCGCGCGATTCGTTCCGGGGATATTTGAAGACGATCACATCCCCGCGATCCACGTCCCGGAACCGGAAGCGGTAATCGAACGGGACTAGGTCGGTGAGGGCCTTGACGACATTGCCGAGGATGGGCACCACCTCGAACATCTCCGCCAGGTCGTGCTTGGTCCATGTCCGGTAGAGGAGCTTGTTGACCAGGAGGTGGTCGCCGACCTGAAGGGTCTCCTTCATGGACCCCGAGGGGATTTTGAAGGCCTGGACGACGAATGCCCGCAGGAAGAGGGCCAGGAGCAGGGCGAGGAGGATGGCCTCGGTGTACTCCCGGATGACACCCTTCGGTTTTTTCTTTTTGGACGGCTCATCGCCGCGCTTCGCTTCGGCGACGATTTCTTTAACTCCGACCATCGGTTTCCTGATTCCGCTTGGAGGGGTTCGGGTCAACGCAGGGCGATGCCCCGCTTCCCGTGGGTGATCGCACGATTCCGAAAACGGCGCTTATTATACTTACTTTTTCCCGTTCGCAAGGCGGAGGCGGCCTGGGTGGGCTCCGGCCGCGTCAGCCCGACCCCCCGCCCGGGGTGATGTTCAGGACGGCCAGGAAAGCCTCCTGCGGGACTTCGACGCGCCCCACACGTTTCATCCGCTTCTTGCCCTCCCGCTGCTTTTCGAGCAGCTTGCGCTTGCGGGTGACGTCGCCCCCGTAGCATTTGGCCGTGACCTGCTTGCGCAGGGGCTTGACGCTCTCGCGCGAAATGATCCGGCTTCCGATGGCCGCCTGGATCGTCACCTCGAAGAGCTGCCGCGGGATGATGCCCTTCATCTTCTCCACCAACGCCCGGCCGTGCGCATAGGCCTTCTCCTTATGGATGATCAGCGACAGGGCGTCTACGGGCTCGCCGTTGAGCAGGATGTCGATCTTCACCAGGTCCGAGGCGCGGGAATCGATGGGTTCGTAATCGAACGAAGCGTACCCCCGGCTGAGCGATTTCAGCCGGTCGTAGAAATCAAAGAGGATTTCGGCCAGCGGCAGCTCGTACTCCAGCAGGACGATCCGGGCGTCCAGGTATTCCAGGCGTTTCTGGACGCCCCGCTTCTCCTGGCAGAGCTTGATGACGCCGCCCAGGTATTCGGAGGGGACGACGATCGATCCCCGCACGAAGGGCTCCTCGATCCGGTCGATGCGCCCCGCCGGGGGCAGTTTCGTGGGGTTGTCCACCCGCACCACCCCTCCATCGGTGGTCGTGACATGGAAGGCCGCCGTGGGGGACGTCGTCAGAAGGGTCAGATCGTACTCCCGCTCGAGCCGCTCGCGGATGACGTCCATGTGCAGAAGGCCCAGGAAGCCGCACCGGTATCCGAACCCGAGGGCGGCCGAGGTCTCCGCCTCGTAGCTGAAGGCGGTGTCGTTCAGGTGGAGTTTCTCCAGGGCCGCTTTGAGGGATTCGTACTCGGTCCCTTCCACCGGGTAGAGCCCGCAGAAGACCATCGCCTTGGGCTCCCGGTACCCCGGAAACGGTTTTTCGGTCGGTCGGCCCTTCTCGGTCACGGTGTCGCCCACTTTGATGTCGCCGATCTGCTTGATGCCGGCTATCAGGTAGCCGACCTCGCCCGCCCCGAGGACTTCCACCTGGCGGGCGGCCGGCGTGAGCACCCCGACTTCGTTGATCTCGCACCGCATGTTCGTCGCCATCATTTCGATGTCCATCCCGACGCGAAGCTCGCCGTCGATGACCCGGACCAGGATGACGGCACCCCGGTACGGGTCGAACCAGCAGTCCACGATCAGGGCCTTCAGCGGGGAGCTCGGGTCGCCCTCGGGCGGCCGAATCCGGCGGACGATCTCCTCCATCAGCTCCAATACGCCTGTCCCGGCCTTGGCGCTCACCTGGAGGATCTCCTCCTCCCCCACGCCGAGGAAATCCATCACCTGACGCGACACCCGCTCGGGGTCGGCGGTGGGAAGGTCGATCTTGTTGAGGACGGGGAGGATGGTGAGACCGGCCTCCAGGGCCAGGTAGGCGTTGGCGAGGGTCTGGGCCTGGATCCCCTGCGCGGCGTCCACGATCAGCAGGACGCCTTCGCAGGCCGCGAGGCTCCGCGAGACCTCGTACGTAAAATCCACGTGACCCGGGGTGTCGATGAGGTTCAGGGTGTATTCCCGGCCGTCCGCGTTCCGATAGGTCATCCGGGCCGTCTGGGCCTTGATGGTGATCCCCCGCTCCCGCTCGATGTCCATCGAATCCAGCATCTGGTCCATCATCTGCCGAGAGGCCACCGACTGGGTGAGCTCGAGCATCCGGTCGGCCAGCGTGGATTTGCCATGGTCGATATGGGCGATGATCGAAAAATTGCGCAGGTGAGTGAGGTTCATGCTTCAGGCGAATCCGCGGCCAAGGCTGTCTTGAGGTCCTCGATGGCGGGGACGGGAAGCGGGTCCGCTTCGTTCAGCACCGCGAGGTAACAGCTCACGAAGTCGCCCTGAGCCACCAGGGAAAACAGCCGGGCCAGACGGCTCTGTCCCCGGGATGGGACACTAAACGCGCCGGCGACATGGGGGGCGATGGCGTCCCGTGTGAGCTGCCTGCGGCGGGCCATGCGGGCGCCGTCTTCTTGGTCTTCCAGAAAGATCATGCAAACCACCCGCCGCGTCAGCGCGGAAAGGGAGAGCCAGCTCGTAATTTCGTTGTGGGCCAGCTCGGGCAGGGCGTTGGCCGCCGCCCAGTTCTTGCTGTTCTCGTGAAACTGGCTCCGCCAGCGCGCCGCGACGGCATCCGTGCGGCCCTGCACGCCGCAGACCACGGGGATCTTCCCATGCAAGGCGGAGGCCAGACGTTTGGCCGGGTTTTCAGAGACGGGGACGTCCGGACCGTAGAGGCCCGCCGCCTCGGACAGGACCTCTCCCGTTTCCTCGACAGCCGTGGATTGATCGTCCGCAAGCCCCAGGGCTTGAACCAGCCCGAGCATGGGTAGAAAAAGATGGGCGAGGGCCTGGCGGGGAGGCAGCCCCCCGGGCGCGGAGAAGACGGCCTTGCCCGCCCGGCGGCATTCCGACGCCAGCGCCCCACCGCTCGTGACGCCCACCACCTCCGCGCCCCGCCTGAGGGCGTCCGCGGCGGCCGAGAGGGTTTCCTCGGTGTCGCCCGAGTAGCTGACGGCGACGAACAGCGTGCCCGGTCCTACGAACCCCGGGCAGGCGTCCGAGCGGTTGACGACCAGCGGGATGCCCAGCGCGTCCCCCAGACAGGCGTTCAACAGGTCCCCTCCGATGGCCGATCCGCCCATGCCGGAGATGACCAAGTTACGAAATCCGCCGCCCGGCGGGCTTTTGGGCCATTCGGCGTCCATCGCCCTCGCGGCGGCGCTTCGCCATTGGCCGGGCCATTCGGCCAAAATCCCGAACATGCCGCCCGGATCCCGCCGGGCGATGCCCCCGGGATCATCCAGGAGGGTTCCAGGGTCCTTCTCCACCGCTGATGCTCCTGAATGGGTCCGGGTTTCGGCGCGTCCTCGCCGGTATTCCATCGAATCGTTGCATAAAAAATCCCTTTACAGCCGGATGGCCAAGGGATAAAGTCAACGTAGTGCGCGGCGCTGGGGTTGTCAATCCAGACGCTGATTCCGGAGGGGTCCTCCGACCCGAGGGATCCTCCGACCCGGGGGGTCCATTGACCCGAAGGTCCACCGACCCCGAGACTCCACCCATCCGAGGGTCTATCGACCCGAGGGTCCATCAACCCGAGGGGATTTTTAGCGAACCGGCGATCGCTGAACGTTGCTTCGCGGGACGTTGAGCGATTCGATTCGCTGACCAGCCGGCTCGATGCCCCAGCTCACTTCACATTTCCGACTTTGTTCCATTGGACGTTCGGCCGTGTGGCTCGGCGTCCTTGCGCTTCTGGCGGCCTCGTCGGTGTGGACCGCGTCGGGCTGGGGCGCTTCCCGTGACCATCCCTTTGGAAGCCGGGTGTTCATCCGGCTCGCCCGATCCGCCAAGCCGATTGTCGTCAACATCAGCACCACAGAGAAGGTTCAGGGCTGGAATCTGCCTCGTGCCCGGCGCTTCCTCGGGCCGCGGAGCCCACGGCGGAAGGAGAAGGACTTCTTTGAGCGGTTCGCGCCTGATTTCGGCGCCCGGGGCGGCGGGCCGCCGCGCCGCAGCCTGGGATCGGGCGTCATTGTGGACCCCAAGGGGTATATCCTCACCAACTACCATGTCATCGAGCGATCCGGGGCGATCAAGATCACGCTGGAGGACAGGAGCGAATACGACGCCCGGATTGTGGGAACCGACCCCAAGACCGATATCGCCCTGCTGAAGATTGATCCGGTCCGGCCGCTGCCGGCGGCCCGGCTCGGGAGCTCCGACGAGCTGGAAGTGGGGGAATGGGTGATGGCCATCGGAAGCCCCTTCGGCCTGGCGCACACCGTCACGGTGGGGGTCGTGAGCGCGAAAGGCCGCGTGATCGGGTCCGGTCCCTTCGATGACTATATCCAGACCGACGCCTACATCAACGTGGGCAACTCCGGCGGTCCCCTCCTCAACACGAGGGGAGAGGTCGTGGGGCTCAACACGGCCATCGTCGCGGAGAGTCTGGGGGTCGGCTTCGCCATCCCCATCAAATTCGCCAAGGCCATTCTTCCCGATTTGAAGATGTACGGCGCCGTCCGCCGGGGTTGGGTGGGGATCGCCGTGCGCGGCGTCTCGCCTTCCCTGGCGCGGACCTTGGGCCTCGGGAGCCGGGAAGGCGCCCTCGTCTCGGACGTGACAAAATCGGGACCGGCCGCCGCCGCGGGGGTTCGGAGGGGAGACATCATTGTCGAGTTCAACGGCCGCCCCATCCGCGCGGTGAGGGAGCTTCCCTTCCTCGTGGCCTCGACGCGGCCCGGCTCGCGGGCGCGGATGAAACTGATCCGCAACGGCCGCCCGGTTGAGGTGGCCGTCGATGTACGCGCCGCGGATGAAGACGCCGCGCGCGGCGACCGGTCCGGCCGGCGGCTGGGACTTCTCGTGACGCCGATGACCGACCGGATGGCCCGCCGCATGAAGCTCAACCCGCCGGTCGGCGTGGTCATCGCCTCGGTGGAGGCCGGAAGCCCGGCCCAGGCGGGCGGTCTCCAGGAAGGGGACGTGATTTTGGAGATCAACCGCAACCCCATTCAGGGGATGAGGGATTACCGGCGCCTGCTTCGCCAGGCCGTGGAGCTGGACTCGGTGTTGTTGCTCGTCCGCCGGAACCGAAACTCCATCTTCGTGGCTTTGAAGCGATCCTGAACACCTGGGGCATTCTCTTGCTCATAAACCCGCCATCTTCCTCCCGCCGCCTCAGGGGCCGGATTCCGCGAGCCGTTTGCCTCCTTGCGGTCTTGCCGTTCGCCCTGGCGCCGGCGCCCGCCCGCGCGCAGTTTTCCCGGCGGACGCCCACGGTTCTGGTGGTGCGAAAGGTCGGACCCGCCGTCGTCAACATCAACACCGAGGAGGTTGTCCGCCAGGGGTCCCCCTTCAGCGGATTGCCGGGTTTCCTCCCGCCGGAATTCGAGCGGTTCTTCCGGGGATCCGGCGCCCCCCGGCGCCGTAAGCGCCGCAGCCTCGGGACCGGCGTGATCATCGACGCCGCGGGCATCATCCTCACCAACGAGCACGTCATCCGCCGGGCCACCCGGATCCGGGTCTCCCTGTTCGACCGGCGGGAATTCGAGGCCGAGGTCATCGGGGCGGACTCCCGGACCGATCTCGCCGTGATCCGCATCCGGGCTGACCGTCCTCTCCCTTACGTGAACATGGGCGTCTCGGCGGACCTGATGCCGGGCGAGACGGTGATCGCCATCGGCAACCCGTTCGGTTTGGGCCACACGGTGACGACGGGCGTCATCAGCGGGGTCCACCGGGCGGTCCGGTTGAAGGGCGGAATCCAGTCCGACTTCATCCAGACCGACGCGGCCATCAACCCCGGCAACTCGGGCGGCCCCCTGCTGAACATCAACGGCCAGCTCATCGGGATCAACACGGCCATCCGCGCCCGGGCCGAGGGCATCGGGTTCTCGGTCCCCATCGACCGGGTGAAGCGGATCGTCAACGACCTCGTCCGGTTCGGTCAGATCCGGCACGGCTGGATCGGTCTGGTGGTCCGGGACCTGACCCCCCCCCATCCGCAACCAGTTCGGTTATTCTCATCCGTTCGGCGTTTTCATCAGCCGGGTCGTTCAGGGCAGCGCGGCGGCGCGAGCCGGTGTCCGGGCGGGCATGATCCTCATGCGGATCGGCGCCAAGCCCGTCGAGTCCAGGGTGGTGTACCTGTCCGATATGTCCAGCTACACAAAGGGCTCGGAGATGGCCCTCCAGTTGTTCTCGAACGGAAAGGTTCTCCGGCGAAGCGTGGTGGCGCAGGACATGAGCCCGGAGGCGGCCGACGCGGTCGCCCAGGACTGGCTCGGCGTGGTCGCCCGAGATCTGACGCCGCGCGCCAGAAGCCGACACCGCATCCTGGCCCCCGACGGCGTGGTCATCACCCAGACCTTTGCGCAAGGTCCCGCCCACCGCGCGGGACTCAAGCCGGGCGACGTGATCCGGAAGATCAACAACCTCCGAATCAAGAATTTCGAAGACTTCCGCAACGCCATCGCCTCGGGTCTCTATCTGCGGGATGTGGTCCTGCTCGTGCAGCGGGATCGCCACCGGGCTTTCGTGACACTGCGATTACAAAACTGACGGGGAGGGCCGGAGGCCCGGCGGACCGGAGACCCCAACGCTGCACCGAAACGCATCCGTTCGCCGAAAGAGGGCGGTCTCTGAGCGGGCCGCCCTCTTTTGCGTCCGAGCGGAGTCACGTGGACCGGAGAATACGCGAAAGCAGAGGGGACCCCCCCTCCCTCTCCTCCCCCCCGGGGGATTCACCCGGATGCTTTTGGAACAAGGAGGCCACCCGATGAGCGATCCGCAATACGACCCCAAGGGACTCGCCCGCTGCGCGGCGGGCTACGGCGAGGATTACGCGAAGAGGCTTTTCGACCGGGTGGCCGAGCACGACCCGGACTATTCCCTGGCGTTCCAAAAGTTTGTGTTCGGGTTTCTATACGACCGGACCGTTCTGGACCAGAAGACGCGGGAGCTTTGCGCCGTCGCCTCGCTGATGATGTCCGGTCTGCCGGCGCAGCTTCGCGTCCACTTCACCGGGTGCAAGAGCTACGGCGCGACGGACGAGGAGATCCGCGAGGTGATTCTCCAGACGGTCGTTTACGGGGGAGTCGCCCGGGGGATGTGGGCCCTGGCGGAGTTCGAGAAGTGGAAGAAGGAGGACCTGATGGGCTTCGGCGACCCCCGGGTCGGGGCCGAAGCGGAATCACCTTCGGCAGATTGAATCGGGATCGGCTGAGGTTTCAAGAAGGTGTGCCACTGGCGGCTCGTCCGCCGGCGCCGCCTTTGTCCTATGTTGTCATTCCGGGCGAGGGGCCTCAGACCCAAGGGCCTTTAGGCCCCGATGAGGAATCTCGCAGTGGCTCTCCCGTTTTTTTGACCTCTTTCCCGAACTCGGTTAACATTTTCGCTGTCTAATCAGAAATGACGAAGATGCCAATGAAGGGGTTCGGCATGAGGTCGTTCGCGCGTGGAGCGGCGGTTTCGGTTCTGGGGGTCCTCTTTCTCTCATCCACGCTGTTCGCCCAATCGCTGACCGTGCGGGTCCCTCGTGGAAACGTACGTGCGAGGCCGGAGACCACTTCCCCTATCATCGGGAAAATCAAAAAGGGCGAGCAGTACGATGTAGATGCTCGTCAAGGCGACTGGTTCAAAATCCTGCTTGAGACCGGCCAGGAAGGCTGGGTCTTCAAGTCGCTCGTCGAGGTCTCGGGCAGGCGCTCCATCGGCGTCGTGCCGACCGGTCCCGCCCCGTCGGCCGCTCGGCCCTACGGCGACTCCTGGGCCATCGTTGTCGGGATCAACCGGTATCGAAACCGGCCCTGCGCCTCCACTACGCCGTCAACGACGCCCGGAGCGTCACAGCCGCCCTCCAGCGGATCGGCTTTCCCAAAAACAATATAATCCCGCATTTCCCATATGGATGATAATTTTTAACGCCCCGAAGGCCGTTTTCTCGTGTAAAATCAAGGTGTTGGCCTCTCCCTGCCATCATCTTGCGAGGGGACCCAATGGGTGAAGCGAAAAAGAGGCCGTTGAGGCTCCAATTCGACGGTCGGCTCAGGCTGGAGTTTCACGGAGCAAAGGTTACGAGTGACGCCGGTTTGCTTGCCTATCGTGAACTGGATGAGGTGTTGGGGCTGACGAAGGCGGCCGAGGGGTTTCTGTCCGATTCACGGACGGGCGGGAACACCCGGCACAGCCTCACCGCTTTGGTGCGCCAGTCGGTCTACAGCCGCCTGGCAGGATATAAAGACACCAATGATGCCGAGCGGCTCTGTGTCGATCCCGCCATGCGTCAGGTGGTTGGGGGGCGAGCGAAGTATCACACCGCTGCCTCCACCAGCCAGATGAGCCGATTCGAGACGCAGACCCTCACCCGGCCCCTTAACCCCTCAAGGCGCTGAGCGGTCTGCCCGGTGTGTTGGTGGATCGTGTCCGCAAACGCAAGCCGATTCGCAAGCTGATCCTGGACATGGACAGTTCGGTCAGCCCGACCCACGGTGAGCAGGAAGGCTCTTCCTACAACGGCCACTTCGGCTGCACCTGCTATCACCCACTGTTTTGCTTCAACCAGTTTGGCGATCTGGAGCGGGCGCTGTTGCGCAACGGCAAGGTCCACAGCGCTGATGACTGGTGGTCTGTATTGGAGCCGGTGGTAGCTCGCTACCGGGATGCGAAGGTCTGTCGGTTTTTTCAAGGCGACGCGGCATTTGCCAAGCCGGAGGTGTACCGATACCTTGAGGCGGAGGGCTACTCCTATGCGATTCGGCTTCCGGCCAACGCCATCTTGTACAGGGACATCGAATGCCTTCTGACCCGGCCGGTTGGCCGACCGCCCAAAAGGCCCATTATCTTCTACCACAGCGTCTCCTATCAGGCGGCTAGTTGGGAGAAGCCTCGCCGGGTGGTGGTGGCGGTCGAGTGGCACCAGGGCGAGTTGTTTCCAAGAGTCAGCTTCATCGTGACCAACCTGCACTGGCGGGAAGAGAACGTCGTGAGGTTCTACAACCAGCGTGGGACGGCGGAGCAGTGGATCAAGGAGGGCAAGTACGCCCTGAACTGGACGCGCCTGTCCTGCCACGGCTTTGAAGAGAACCAGGTCCGCTTGCAACTATTTGCCTTGGCGTACAACCTGGCAAACTTCCTGCGGCGGCTGGCGTTGCCCAGAGCGGTGAAGCACTGGTCGCTGACGACGTTACGCGAGAAGCTGATTAAGATTGGGGCCAAGGTGGTCACCCACGCCCGGCACACCACCTTCCAGATGGCCGAGGTGGCCGTGCCGCGTCAACTGTTCAGGGCAATCCTTGAACGAATTCGACGGTTGTGGTTACCGCCTCCCGTACCAGATACCGGATGACGGAGCAGATGGCCCGGAAGCTTAGTGACGTGGTGGAGACGGGGGATCAGTCTGTGCCGAACTCCCCTGAGTGTGCCGGTAGAGCTGGGTTTTCAAGGGATTGCGGCTTTAGGACGGCCGTTGCCCCTCGATTGAGCAGAGGGTTCTGCAAAGAGACCCTGAATCTGTAGTAAAATGGGGTACTTTGATGACACAGGAGGACCGCAGGATGGCTAAGAGTGGTCATCTGGGAAATCCCGGTTTAAATCAAGACAACTCTTGTATTGACCACCCGTTGCTCTTTAACTCAATTAGAGCCCTCTCCCCCGCTCTAGGGTTTTGTTGGACACTCGATTGATCCATGATTCATGGAGAAAGGGGTGTCGCGATGAACGAACAAAAGCAAGAGGGGGCTTTGGCGGAGGGCGCCCGCAGGGCGAACGGAGCCAAGGCCCCAGGGCATCGCAGTGAGCGGGGTCGGTTCTCCTGCCAGCGCAAGCGGGAGGCGGTCCTGCGTCTTTTGCGGGGCGAGAGCCTGGAGACGCTCTGCCGCGAGTTGGGCACGACAGCGGTTCGGCTTTCCGCCTGGCGCGAGGCGTTCCTTCGCGGGGGCGAGGCGGCGCTCAAAGCCCGCCCGGCGGATGAGCGGGACGAGGAGAACGCCCGGCTCAAGGCCAAGGTGGGCGAACTCACGATGGAGGGCGAGGTCCTGCGGGAGAAGATCGACCGCCTGGAGGCCGGCCGCCCTTTAGCCGGCAGGAGGTGGAGGCGATGAGTCAGGCCCGCTTCACCTCCACGGGCAGAGCCTACGGCCTGAAGCGGGTGTGCGCCCTTTGGGGCTTGGCGCTCTCCACGGTCTACGCGCAACGGCGGCGAGAGGCGGTCCCCGTTCATGAACGCCCCACGCCCAATAAGCGCGGCCCTGTGGGCCCGTGCACCGATGCGGAACTCCTCGGCCACATCCGGCAGGTCCTGGAGGACTCTCCCTTCCATGGCGAGGGCTACCGCAAGGTGTGGGCGAGGCTGCGCTTCGCGGGCATCCGCACCAGCAAGGAGCGGGTGCGTCGCCTGATGCGGGAGGCGGGGCTTCAGGCCCCCCACCGGGTGGGCAAACCCCGAGGTCCCAAGGCCCACAACGGGACCATCCGCACCGAGCGGCCCGACCGAATGTGGGGCACGGACATGACGACGACGGTGACCACCGAGGAGGGGGTGGCCTCGGTGTTCGTGGCGGTGGATCACTGCTCGGTGGACTGCGTGGGGATCCATGCGGCCAAGAGCGGCAACCGCTTCGAGGCCCTGGAGCCGATCCGGCAGGGGGTCGCCGAGCGCTTCGCCGGCTTGGAGGCGGACGTCGCCGAGGGGCTTAAAGTTCGTCACGACCACGGCCCCGCCTATCTGTCCGATGACTTTCAGCGGGAGATCGCCTACCTGGGCATGACCAGTTCGCCCAGCTTCGTGCGGGCGCCCGAGGGAAATGGCTACTGTGAGTGGTTTATCCGCATCTTGAAGGAGAATCTCCTGTGGGTGCGCTCTTTCGCCACCGTAGAGGAACTGCGGTGGGCGCTGCTTGAGTTCAAGAACCTGTACAACCATCATTGGATTCTCGAGGGCTACGGCTACCGAACGCCGGCCCAGGCAAGGCAGGAAAAACTCGCTCAAGTTGCGGAGGCCGCATGAGGTCGAATACCCTCACCCGAGTGTCCAATAACCCAGGGGCGGTCCACCTCTTTACCGGGGCTGTCAACACCATTTCGGGCGCCTGAAACCCTGATCGGAGCGGTATCCGCCATTGGAAAACCATGTCAGCGCCGGCGTGTAAACGGGCTTGACCACCAGGTTTGGAGTCTTCGTCATTTTGCCCTTGTGTGGACTCCGCTTAGGGTCGCTAGACAGGCACCGGGCATCATCGCTTGATTCTCTCCAAGATAAGGGCAAATGTCTTCCTGGATACACCGACCTCGGCCAACTGGAAGGTGATGTGGCGGGCGTACCGCACGAGCCGGCCGCCCATTTTGAGGAGCTTAAGCTGAAGGCCGCGTAACGACCAGTGCTTGATCCCTCTCGGCAGGCCAGCAATCCCGCATCCGAAGTCATTCTGGTTCCGTGAAACTCAAGCCTCAGCCGACGCTCAAAACGGACCTTCAACGCCCACTTTTTCGCTTCACCCATTGGATTACCCCGCGAGAGGATGGCTCGGGGAGGCTCATGCATTGATTTTACTCCAGAAAATGTCCTCCGGTCCGACAAAAGTTATGATCCATATGGAATATCTGGGATCATCACGCTTCTGGATGAGGGGGCCACGGCCCGGGCCATCCGGACGGCGTTCAACACGCTAATTACAAGGACGGGGGGGCAAGACCGGGTATTCATCTTTGTCGCGGCGCACGGTTTGACGCTCGACCGTCCGGGGGGCGGGGCGATGGGATACCTGCTTCCGGTCGAGGCCGACCCGGCGAACATCCTTGGGACGGCCATTCCGATGAGCGAGGTGAAGGACCTGGCGGCGCTTCTCAAGACGAAGCACGTCTTCTTCGCCGTGGACGCCTGCTTCTCGGGGCTATTGGCCGCGCGGAGCGTGCCTCGGGCGGAAAAGCGCGTGGACGCGGCTTACCTGACCCGGGGCCGCCTGCGGCAGATCCTCACGGCGGGCGAGCGGGACCAGCCGGTCCTGGAGGAAGGGGGCCACGGCCTGTTCACCCGGCGGCTCCTGGAGGCGATGGAGGGCGAGGCGGACAATTCTCCCCGGGACGGCGTCCTCACGGCGATGGAGGTGGCGGCGTTCGTCCAGGGGCGGGTGATCGCCTCGTCCAGCAGCCGGCAGACGCCCTTTTTCGGGACGATGGACGGCGTGGGGCAGTTCGTGTTTACCGCACAGGGGATGGGAGGTTTGAGGGAATCACCCGAGACCGACCTGACCCGGATGCGAGCGAAGCTGGAAGCAGAGCGAAGGAAGCTCGACGCCGAGGAGACCCGCCTGGAGCGGGAGCGGCTGGAGGCCGAGCAGAAGAGCCTCGAAGCGAAGCGCAGACGGATCGAGGCGGCGAAAAAACGCATCGCCGCACTGAAGAAAGATATAGGGGTGCCTCCCCTGTCCCGGCCGCCTAAGCGCCAGAAAGTGGCCGTTGGCCCCGGCACTCCCCAACAGATCGGCAGCGGCCTGGACACGATGGTCAAGGTCCCTTTGGGCTGGTTCATCATGGGGAGCAATCGCGGGGAGAATCGCGAGAAACCCCAGCGGCGGGTGTACCTGGATGCCTTTTACTTCGACAAGTATCCGGTGACGAACGTCCGGTTCCGGAGGTTCGGAACGCCGAAGAATGATCAAGGCTCGAAGTTGAACGGTGCCCGTCAGCCTGTCGTGGGCGTGACGTGGAATCAGGCGCGTGATTATTGTCGTTCAGTGGGTAAGCGTTTACCGACGGAGGCGGAGTGGGAGAAAGCGGCCCGTGGGGTTGACGGGCGGAAGTACCCCTGGGGGAATCAGTGGGACGGATCGAAGGTCATCTGGGATAAGAACAGCGGTGCTAAGACTCACCCCGTGGATCGGACGTACAACACCCACCGGAGCCCTTATGGGGCTGTGGACATGTCGGGGAACACGTGGGAGTGGGTTCGGATCGGTACGCAAAGGACTACTACCAAAACGCGCCCTCCCATAATCCGAAGGGTCCTGCCTCGGGCAGCAGTCGCGTGGTTCTTGGCGGCTCGTGGTACTACGGCAATCCGGCGAAGTTCCGCGCGGCCCTCCGGCTCAGTTTCCATCCCGACTTCAGGTTCAGCATCGTGGGTTTCCGCTGCGCCAAGGCTCCTTAATGTTAGCCTATACCCTTTCGCCCTTTGCGGCGGTCAAGGGGGCGGGGTTCTCACCGCTTCGGGTTAAGGCGAGGATTCTCGCTCAACCTGGACCGGTTTCAGGTAATTAAGGGGACACCATACTTAATTCTTGACTTTTGTCTTGCTCCTCCATAGTGTCGGTGGATGGCACGAATCGCACGGGTCGTGGCGCCGGGCTTACCCCATCACGTCACTCAGCGGGGAAATCGCAGGCAGGAGACTTTTTTTTCTGAAGGAGATTATGAGGAATACATGCGTTTGATGTCTGCGTGGTGCTCTCGCCGGACCGTGCAGGTCTGGGCCTATTGCCTGATGCCTAACCACGTGCATCTGATCGTGGTTCCGCAATCCGAGGAGGGCTTGAGGCGAGCGATCGGGGAAGCTCACCGGCGTTACACCCATCAGGTCAACTTTCGTGAAGGATGGCGGGGGCATCTATGGCAAGGGCGGTTTGCCTCCTTTCCACTGGATGAGCGGCGTCTTTTGGCGGCGACACGGTACGTGGAACTCAATCCGGTGCGGGCTGGGATGGTGAAGGACCCGGGGGCTTATCCATGGAGCAGCGCAGCGGCGCATATCTCAGGCAGAAGCAACGATCTGGTTGAAGTCAAGCCCCTGCTTGAAATGGTGGGGAATTGGAGGGATTTTCTTCAGGGTGGCGTATGCGAGGAGGAGATCAAGAGGATACGACGACATGAGAGGACAGGCAGACCCTTGGGAAATGACGGTTTTGTTGAAAAGCTTGAGGAGGGATTGGGGCGTGTCCTGAAACGGCGGAAGCCGGGACCAAAAAGGGGGCACAAGCATAAATAAGTATGGTGTCCCCTTAATTCCCCCCGATTGTCATTCCCGCGCAGGCGGGAATCCAGAAGTGATTCAGATCGGTCCCAATCAATCCGACCCCCGTGTGCGCCGAAGGCCCTTCTCCCGGACAAACGTTGACAGATAATCGGACCACCGTGCGCCAGAAGAGGTTGTCATAAGCACACCCCCCTCCATCCGCAACCTGGCCGGCACGCAAGTGCCCCGCACGGCCGATGAAAACCGGAGATCACTGAAGACGCGCGGGTGTTGACGCCTCAAGCCTCGGGCGCTATGTTCATAAGCACATACCGCTTGGATCCCGATTCGGGACTGAGACGGAGCATGGTGAACGAGAAGGTAAAGTCGGAGGGCGGGGTTGCATGCCCGCCCGGCGGACCGAAGACCTTCTCCAAGGGGAGATCCCCGGACTGTGTTCCGGGGTCTTTTTTTTTGGGGGGTGACATCGTGGAGACCGCCAGACGCAAGGTCACGGCCGCCGACATCCTTCTTCGAAAGCAGGCGCGCGAGCCCGGCGCCCCGGGCTGGACGGCGCGGGGGGCTTCAACCGGCGGGAAGGCCGGGGAAAACGGCGGCGGCCGAAAGATCGCCGCCGTCACGGCCTATGATTACACCTTCGCCCGGCTGGTGGACGCGGCCGGCGTAGACGTCGTCCTGGTCGGCGATTCCCTGGGCATGGTGATGATGGGACTGCCCAACACCATCGGCGTCGGCATGGAAGCCATGCTCCATCACACCCTGTCCGTCTCCCGGGCGGGCCTCCGGGCGCTCTTGGTCGCGGACATGCCCTTCCTGTCGTATGACGGGGGCGTCGATCGCGCGTTGGCCAACGCCGGCCGGTTCCTCCAGGAGGCGGGGGCCGAGGCCGTGAAGCTCGAAGGGGGGGTGCGGGTCGCCGACACCATCCGCTCCCTGGTCGGGGCGAACATTCCCGTCATGGGGCATGTCGGACTCACGCCCCAGGCGGTTCACCGGTTCGGGGGGTTCAAGGTCCAGGGCCGGGGGCGGGATGGTGAACAGGTCTTCGAGGACGCCCTGGCGGTGGCCGAAGCGGGGGCGTTTTCGATCGTCCTGGAAAGCATCCCGCTGGAGCTCGGGAGGAAGATCACCGAGGCGGTTCACGTCCCGACCATCGGCATCGGCGCGGGTCCGCACTGCGACGGCCAAGTCCTCGTCCTCCAGGACATGCTCGGTCTGTATGAGGATTTCACGCCCAAGTTCGCCAAGGTCTACGCGCCCCTGGGCGAGCAGGTCAAAGAGGCGGTCTCCCGGTACGTGGACGAAGTGGCGGCCGGAGAATTCCCCACCCAATCGCATTCCTTTCAATAAGCTTGCGGCGGAGCGGGCCGCCCGGCCTCCGCCGCTCGTTCCTCCAAACCCGCTATCCTTCACGCTTCCATCGGGATGGAGCGCGTCCCGGCCCCGGGGGTTCGGACGGGTTCCGGGATGACGGAGGCTCGCGGGGCGCGCCTGAAATCTCTGAAAGGCCTTATGATGCGGAAAGACGGTGTCGTGGCGTTTGATCGGAGCGGCCATGAACCCGACCACCCATCCTCAAGTGGACACCTGAGTTGAACATCCTCCTCACGGCCGGCGCATATCCCCCCGTCCCCGGGGGCGTCGAGACCTACGCCTTCGAGATGGCCCGGGGGCTGGACCGCCTGGGCGAGCGGGTCACGGTTCTGGCCCGCTCCAGGGTGCGGCATTGGGCGGGGGACGGGGAGATCCGCTCAGGCCCGGTTCGCCGGGCGTACGCGAAGCCCCTCCTCCGGGCGCGTTTCAGGAGTTGCGTCCGGAAGCGGCCGGACGTCCTGTTCGTGACCCACCGGGCGGATTTTCTCACCTGGGCCCTCGCGGCGAAACGGGCCCGGGGAATCCCCGTCGCCCTGACCCTTCACGGGAACGAGCTCTACGGCCGCCGGGACCTGGCGAGGATCATCGCGCAGGTCAACGCCGCCGACGCCGTCTTCGCCGTCAGCCGATACGCCGAAGGCCGCCTCCTGGACCTGGGCGTCCGGCGGGAGATCCTTCACACGGTTCTCCACGGGGCGGCCCTGGACAAGTATTCCCCCGACACCCCTCCGGCGGTCCTGGCCGGGGATCAACCGGGGGGGGGGGGGCGTCCGGCGGGAGCGGTGATTCTCTCCGCCGGCCGGTTTTGGGCCGTGAAAGGCTTCGACCGCATGATTCGCGCCCTGCCGGCCGTTCTCTCGAAAGCGCCGGACGCCAGATACGTGTTGGTCGGGGAGGGTCCGGAAGAGGGGAAATGGAAGGCGCTCTCACGCGAGCTGGGCGTCGAGGACCACGTCCAGTGGATCCCCCCGGTTTCGTTTGAGCGGTGGGGCCGGCCGCCTCACGCGTATTACAATGCCTGCGACGTTTTTATCGGGCCGAGCGTTTCCGACCCGGCGACGGGCGACGTGGAGGCGTTCGGGATTGCCTTCCTCGAGGCCGCGGCCTGTGGAAAGCCCGTCGTCGTCGGCCGATCCGGCGGCGCCCCCGAGACCGTGGAAGACGGTGTGACGGGCTTCGTTGTGGACGCCGATTCCCCGGACGCCCTGGCCGAGGCCGTTCTCCGGCTCCTGGCGGATCCGGCCCTGAGAAAATCAATGGGCGAGGCCGGACGCCGGCGGGTCGAAAACGAATACAATTGGACCGTTTCGGTCGGGAAGGCGCGGGAGGTCCTGAAGCGGATCGCCGGCCGGCCGGACTGAGGGATCCAGGTCAGGGAGAATGATGACGGCGGGTTCTGTGAAAGAGGATGCGGCGGGGCGCGCCGCCCCGAGGGGCGGTTCCCTGGCGTGGAGCCGTCGGCTCACCCGCTGGGCGCTGGTGGGGTTTGTGGCGCTGGACCCAATCTCGATCACCCTCTCGCAGATCTGCGTGGCCGTCGGGGTCCTCTCAGGGGCGGTTGGGTGGACGCTGGAGAGAAGGGGGGGGGAGGGGGGCGCGCGGAGGGGCTCCGATGGATTTCCGTTATGGATTCCGTTCCTGTGTTTCGCGCTCTTGACGGTTCTCTCGGCCCTGTTCTCCGAGCAGGTTCCGCGCAGTCTGGTGGATTCCAAGCAGATTGTTCAGATCCTGATTCTCTACTGGGCGTTGAGGGCCGCGCCCGACGTCTCGTGGGCTCGAAGGCTCCTTCACCTGTTCGTCCTCGTCGCGGCGGCGACGGCCATCCTCGGGGTGGCCCAGTTCTTTCTCGCGGAAGGGAGGCCGCTGGCCCGGAGGCCTCAGGGGATCTTGAGCCACGTCCAGACCTTTTCGGGCGTCCTGCTCCTGGCGACCTTGCCGGCGCTGTCTTTGGCGGTGGGGCGGGGGGTCTCCCGGCCGGAGAGAATTTTCGGCGTCGTGACGTCGGCCGTTCTGATATTCGGGCTCCTCGTTTCTCTGACCCGGGGGGCGTGGATTGGCCTGGCGGCGGGTGTTGCGGTACTGTTGGCCCTGCACGGACGGGCCCGGTGGCTCGTGCTTTTGCCCGTCCTGGCGGTCGGACTTTACGTCGTGGGACCGGCGGACCTGAAGGAGCGGCTTCTCCTGACCGTCCGGTTCGACGAGGAGGCTTCGGGCGAGCGGCTGCGGATGTGGAAGGCCGGCCTCCGGATGATGCGGGCGCATCCCTTCCTCGGCGTGGGCGTGGACATGGTTGGGCGGACGTACCCCCGCTTCAGGGTGGAAGGCGCCGTCAAGGCCCGAACCGGACACCTGCACTCCAACCCGGTGCATTTGGGGGCCGAGCGCGGACTCCCCGCCTTGGCGGTGTGGATCTGGATCTGGGCGGCCTTCTTCCGGTGGGGCGGCGGAGCGCTCAGAAGGACGATCCGGCGGGAGGGGAGGACCCCCCGGGCGGAGATCGCCGCGGCGGGGCTCGCCGCGGTGGCGGCGTTTCTGACCGCCGGTCTGTTCGAATACAATTTCGGAGATTCCGAAGTCGTGATGATGGTCTATTTCCTCATGGCGCTTCCGTTTATCTCGGCAGCCGAAGACGGAGCTTCCAAGGAATTCGCCCCGGAAATGGACACCCGAAGGACGAGGGTCTAGACAGCGGCCAGTAGAGTTTTCCGCCGTTTCCCGGGTGGAAGCGGCACGGACCGACATGCGAATCCTGAGGATTTCCCCTTGAGCCGGATCTTGATTACCGGAGGCGCCGGGTTCATCGGCTGCAACGCCGCGAAGCGGTTCATGGACCGGGGCGACCGGGTCGTTGTGGTGGACAACCTTTCCCGCAAGGGGACGGACATCAACCTGGCCTGGCTGAAAGAACAGGGGGGGGGAGGGGGAGGGGGGGGCTTCGACTTCATCCAGGCGGACATCCGGGACGCCGGGGCCATGCGCGAGGCGATCGGCCGTGACCGCGATCTGGACGCCGTTCTCCACCTGGCCGCCCAGGTGGCCGTCACCACGTCGGTCACCGATCCGAGATCGGACTTCGACATCAACGCCCTGGGGACTTTCAACGTTCTGGAAGCCGTCCGCCAGGCGCCGTCCGACCCCATCATGGTCTACGCCTCCACCAACAAGGTTTATGGCGGCATGGAGGACGTGGCCGTCGTCGAGAGAAACGGCCGCTACGCTTACGAGGATCTGCCGGGCGGCGTCCCTGAATCCCGGACCCTGGATTTCCACTCCCCGTATGGCTGCTCCAAGGGGGCGGCCGATCAGTACGTGCGGGATTACGCGCGAATCTACGGCCTGAAAACCGCCGTCTTTCGTCAGTCCTGCATTTACGGTTACCGCCAACTGGGCGTGGAAGACCAGGGGTGGGTGGCCTGGTTCACGATCGCGGCGGTCCTGGGAAAGCCCATCGTCCTCTACGGAGACGGAAAGCAGGTGCGCGACCTCCTGTTCATCGACGACCTGGTGGACGCCTATGTCCTCGCCGTTGACCACCCGGACCGCGTCTCGGGCGGGATCTACAACTTCGGCGGAGGGCCGGAGAACGTCCTCTCGCTCCTGGATCTCCTGGAGATGCTGAAGGCCCTGAACGGTGCGGACGTCGAGCGTTCCTTCGACGACTGGCGGTCGGGCGACCAGCGGGTGTTCGTCAGCGACATCACGCTCGCCGAGCGGAAGCTGGGTTGGAAGCCGAAGGCGGGCGCCGGCGAGGGCGTCCGCAAACTGCACGCCTGGGTGGTGGAGAACCGCGGAATGCTGGAAAAAATCTTCTGAAACCGACCTCCTCGCGCCGTCCCCTTCCGATTGAAATGCCGCGCCCGTTATGAGAGACGGCGCGCCCGGCATAGGAACGTCCCCGCCCCGGATGTCCGACCGGCGGCTTCTGTTGGGCATTCTCGTCCTCGCCCTGGGGCTGCGTTTGTGGGTCGTGTTCGAAGCGGGAAACGCGCCGCCCGTCTCGGACGGCATCGAATACGACGGATACGCTGTCAACCTGCTCTCCGGCAAGGGATACCAGAACTTTCACGAGGGCGCCCTTCGCCGCTCGGACCGCCTGCCGCTTTATCCGGTTCTCCTGGCCGGATCGTATTGGGTGTTCGGCCGCTGGTTTGTCCCGGTCAGGGTTCTCCAGGCCCTTCTGGGCGTGTGGACTGTCTGGCTCCTGATCCGGTTGGGAAGGAGGTTTTTCCCGGAGCCCGTGGCGCTCCTGGGCGGGCTTCTGGCCGCCGTCTACCCGGCGTTCCTGTGGTATTACGGGCCGGGGTTTATCCTCACCGAGACGGTTTTCATCCTGGCCGTGGTCCTGGCGGTCGAGCGGACCTCGGCCCTCCTTCAGACCCCGCCGGAGCGGGGCGCGGCGGCGGGGCGCGCGGCGGGATTGGGACTCGTCCTGGCCGCGTGCGCCTTCACCAAGGGTCTGGGGATTCTCCTCCCCTTTTTCGTCCTGGGGTATCTCGCGGTCTTCTCCGGGTGGAATTGGCGGACCCTCGGCGCGCGCACCGGCGTAACGATCATCGTCTTCTTGGCCTGTCTCGCTCCCTGGGTCCTCCGAAACCATCTCATTCACGGACGGCCGGTCTTCAGCACGAAGGGGGGACACGTCTTCTGGGAATCCAATAATCCCACGGCGCGTGGAGGCTGGGCTCCGGTGAACCCGCAGGACCAGGACCGCGGGCCCGGACTCAGTGGGCGGCAGCGGGCCTACCTCGCCGAGCGCGCGGCGAGGATGCGCGCCCGCGCCCCCGAGGTCCGCGCCATCGAGGCCCGGCATCCCACGGCCGGTTTGTCGGAGGCCGAGGCGGACAAGGCGGATATGGCCAAAGGCTGGGATTTCCTCTTGAGCCATCCCGGACGGGTTCCCAAGCTCCTGTTCCGGAAGCTCGTCCTGCTGTGGAATCCAATTGGGGATGAGTTCTTCCTGGGATACGCCCTGCTCCTCCCTTATGCCCTCTTGGGTCTGTGGGTGAGCCGCTCGATCCCGGGCGCGGGGCTTCTCTGGGTGGGGGTCTTGTATTGCAACGCCATGACCCTTCTGTTCTACGGGCACCCCCGCTTCCGGCTGTACTTCGAGCCCTTTCTCCTCCTGGCGGCGGCGGCCGGTCTGTGGAAGACGGCGTTGGCGTGCCGGGGCCGTCCCGTTTGGCTGGCCGCCCCGGTCTTCCTGTTGGCCGTCACCCTCTGGACGGCCTCGGACGCGGACCGGGCGCTGGGGATTCTTCAAGGCGTATTTTCGATCTTGGGGTTGCGGTGACGGATCGGCCGGATGAACATCCTTTCGCGTCCGGGACCGGAGCGTCCGGGACCGGGGGGGCGGCCGGGGAGGGGGGGGGCGGCGGCGAACGCCCCTGGCGCGCGGCGCGCTCCTTCGGCGGGGTGACGTTCATCTCCGGCCTGGGGGCGGCCGTCGGACTCGTCTCCAACGGGCTGATCGCCTATCACTTCGGGGCGGGGCGGCTCACCGACGCCTTCTTTCTGGCCCAGTCGATTCCGCTTGTCCTGGCCCACCTCCTTCAGAGCGGTCCCCTGCCGAGCGTTTTCCTGCCGATCTTCGTCCGGGTCCGGCGCGAGGTCTCGGCCGAGGCCGCCTGGCGGTTGCTCAACAGCCTGCTGAATTTCATCCTTTTGCTCTGCGCGGTTTTGGCCGCGTTGGGATTCGTTTTGGCGCCCTGGATCGTCCGCGTCGTGGGGGCGGGGTTCGATGAGGCCACCTGGGCGGCAAGCGTCCGAATGCTTCGCTTCTTGATCTTCACCATCCTCTCCCACACCCTCTCCGGCGTGCTGATCATCTCGCTCAACGCCCTCAATCTGTTTGTCCTGCCGGCGGCCTTGAGTCTCCTGCCGACGCTGGGCGTGGTCCTTTGCGTGGGGATCCTTGCGCCGTCGCTCGGTCTGGATGCCTGGATCCTGGGGAATCTCGCCGGACCGGCCGCCTTTCTCACGGCCCTGGGGTTGGTGTTGTGGAGGGAGGGCTATCGCTACCGGCCCGTTCTCGATTTCCGAGGGCCGGAGCTCAGGGAGACCCTCCGGCGCGTCTCTCAGTTCTTCATCAGCTCGGCCTTCACGCAGGGCCAGACCTTGTCCACCCGGTTCGTGGCCTCCCTGTTGGCCCCGGGAAGCCTTTCGGCCATGGCCTATGCCGAGCGCCTTTTCCTGGCGGCCTCCGCCCTGTTTACGATTCCCCTGCCGAATGTGGTCTTTCCCGAGCTGGTTCGGATGAAGGTGGGCGACCGCCTGGATGACCTCAAAGCGCTCGTCTTCAAGGCCTCGCGCGCGCTCGTTTTGCTCCTTCTCCCCATCGGGATCGGGATGATGGCCGTCAGCGGTCTGGCCGTCGGGACGCTGCTTCAGCGAGGGGCCTTCGATCCGGAGGCCGCCTTCCGGACGTCCTGGGCGCTTGTCCTCTACTTCATCGCGTTCGTTCCCCTGGGCTATAAGATGCTTTTCACCAACACCCACCACGCCTTGGGAAAGACGCGCGTCGTCGTCATCGGCCTGTGCGCGGCGCAGGGGACCATTATCGCGGGGAACTTCCTGTTCACGAGGATGTTCGGCTACGTCGGCGTGCCCATCGCCCACGTCCTGGGGCAATTCGTCCTGGTCGGCGTGCATGTGCACTTCCTGAGGGCGTCTTTTCCGCTCAAAGGGTTTTTCTGGAATTCGTCGAATCGCCGCTCGCTCGCCGCGGCGGTTCTGATGGGGGCGGCGGCCTTGCTCTTGCAATGGCTCTGGCCGGCCGGGCCGGAGACCTCGGGACTTTGGAAGGGGGGCGTGTTGATCGGCGTCATCGGGGGCTCGGCTCTGGTTTACACCGGTCTCATCCTCGGATTCGGCGTTCCCGAGGTCAAGGATCTGACGGCGCGGGTCCGGGCCCGCTTCAAGCGCGGGGCGTTGTGACGCGCCCATACCGGCGGGAAAATCCTCCTTGACAGCCTCGACCGGCGGAATGTATTGTTTTTCAGACAAATGCGTGGATAAGAGGGCGCTGAACGGCCTGATGCCGGATGGGCCAATTGGACGGGAAAACCTCCGAAGAGTCATGCACCGCAAAGCCCCGATGGCGCCCTGATTTTGGCGCCGGGGGCTGGCCTGACCGCATCACGTTGAAGGTCGGACGGGGACCCTCGCCGAGCCGGGAATCATCCCTCGATAGATATGATCAATAGCCAATCCGACCCTGTTCGCCGCATCCTTGCGGCGGAGATCGGGGTGAATCACAACGGCGATTTCGAGCGAGCCCGCAGACTTGCGGAGGTCGCCGTCGAGTGCGGCTGCGACGCCGTGAATTTCCAGAAGCGCTCTCCCGAGTCGGCCTCGGGCCGGGAGGCCCTGTGGCGGGCGAACGCCGCCTTTCCCGAGTTAGGGACGAACGCCCGGGAAGTCGCCCGCAGGCTGGACCTGGACGCGGAGGCCTTCGGACGGCTTCGGGAGGCGGCGCGGGGCCGGGCGGCGTTCTGGGGAACGCCCTACGACCTCAAATCCCTGGAATTTCTCGATCCCCTCGAGGTGGACGGCTACTATGTCCCCCCGGGATGCAACACCGATCAGCCGCTCCTGGAGGCGCTGGCCGCCCGGGGGCGTCCGCTCTATGTATCCACCGGCGCGTGCGACGCCGATGAAGTCTCGGAGATCGTCCGCCATTTAGAGGGATGCGACCTCACGCTTCTGCACGGCGTCGCGTGTTTTCCCACACCGGCGGAAGAGAGCCGGCTTCAGATGCTGAGCTGGCTCCGCCGGTTCGATCGCCCCATCGGGTACGATGACCATGAGGACGGCGTCCTGACCGGACCCGTCGCGGCGGCCTTGGGGGCGGGGGTCCTCCAGAAGCGCCTCACCCTGGACCGCCGCCTGCCGGGGGCCGATCACGCCTTCAGCGCCGAGCCCGACCCACTCCGGCGCTGGGTGGAGGCCGTCCGGCGGATCGAGCGGGCCCTTTCGGGAGCGGCCGAGAAACGGGTCCTGCCGGAAGAGCTCGATACCTTCGACGATGAGCGCCGGTCGGTGGTGGCGGCGATGGACATCCCCCGGGGATCGGTTCTGACACGGGAAATGCTTTCCACCAAGGCCCCGCTTCGGGGATTGACGCCGCGACTGCTTCCCAGGCTTCTGGGCCGGCGGGCGCTCTATGACATCCGCAAGGACGAGCCCATCACGTTTGGGCTGGTGGAGGTGGAATGAGCTCCCCCCCCCCCCCTGATCTCGATCATCATCCGGGCAAAAAACGAAGCGGCCTGGATCCGGCGCTGCCTGACGGCGGCCACCCTCCAGGATTATCCCAACCGGGAGATCGTCATCGTGGACAATGAGTCCGATGACGAGACAGCGGACATCGTCCGGGACTTCAACTGCAAGGTTGTGGGGATCAGCGAATCCGAGTTTTCCTACGGCCGGGCCCTCAACCGGGGCGTCGAGGCGTCCGGGGGGGAGCTTCTCGTCTGCCTGTCCGGCCACTGCGTTCCCGTCCACAACAAGTGGCTGGACCGGCTGGCCGTGAATTTCGGCCCGGCGGAGGTGGCGGCCGTCTACGGACGGCAGGAGCCGCTCCCCGATTCGCACACCTTCGACAAACGGGACCTGTGGAACACCTTCGGTCTGGACCGGAAGATCCAGGTCAAGGACTCTTTCTTCCATAACGCCAACGCCATGCTTCGCCGAAGCGTCTGGGAGCGCATCCCGTTCGATGAGGAGATCAACGGGGTGGAGGACCGGGACTGGGCCAAGAAGGTCATCGCGGCCGGCTATCACATTGTCTATGAGCCCCAGGCCAGCGTCTATCATCACCACGGAATTCATCAGACCATGGACGTGGCGCGCGCCGAGCGGGTGGTGAAGATGATCGAGCTGATCAACGGCCGGGAACCCCTCTTCGACGACTAGCAGGATGCGGGATAACGATTTATCGGTCCTGGCAATACCCCTGTCCATGTCATTCCGAGCGTGGCGAGGAATCGCGCCTCGATGGTTTTGCTCTCGGAAATGGTTTTAGCTATCGAGACCCGAATGGTCCCTTTTCGGCCGGGCGCGGGGTCGGCCGACCCAGATGCCCGGCCTGCCGAACTGCGAAAAGTAGGGCGGGCATCCCGCCCGCCTTTCACGCAATTTGTGAAGTGTCTATTTATTTTGGAGACACTACGGTAGAAAGCCGGAGCGGAAAATGGCCGAAGGCCCCGTCGTCGCCGTCATCCCCGCCCGGGGCGGTTCCAAGGGACTCCCCCGGAAGAACGTCCGGCTCCTGGCCGGCAAGCCCCTCATCGCCCACACCGTTCAGGCCGCGGTCAAGGCCCAACGGGTCGAGCGGGTCATCGTCACCACGGACGACGAAGAGATCGCCGCCGCCGCCCGCGAGTGGGGCGCGGAGACCCCCTTCCTGCGGCCCGAGACGCACCGGACGCCGGCGGGCCGGACGGTCGACCTGACCTCGGATCTCGCCACCACCGAAGACACCCTCGCCCACGCCTGCCACTGGCTCGCGCAAAACGAAGGGACCGAGGTGGGGATCCTCGTCTACCTCCAGACCACCGACGTCTTCCGGCGCCCCGGCTGGATCGACGAAGTGGTCCGGCGCCTTCAGGAAGACCCCGCCATCGACACGGCCTTCGCCGCCCTGAAGACGCACAAGAATTTCTGGAAGGACGCGCCGGATGGGGGATTTCAGCCCCTGGGCGAATATGCGGGGCACGGCTCCCGACAGGGGAAAAAGCCGACCTACCGGGAGGACACCGGACTGGCCTGCGCCACACGGGCCCGGCTCCTGACGGGGGAGCCGCCGCGCCGGGTCGGCGACCGCGTGGACATCCTGTGGTATGACGACCCGGCGGCCAACATCGACATCCACGACGAATTCGACCTGTGGCTGGCGGAGAAGGTCTTGACCGAATGGGAGGGGGCGCACATCTATGACATCGCCCGCTGATCCCCATCCTCGCCAGGTGATCGCCCTCGTGCCGGTTCAGGGCAAGCCCCTCTACCGGAAGCGGCTAGGCGGGAAGCCGCTTCTGGTCCATACCCTGGACGCGGCGAAGCAGAGCCGCCTTGTCGAGCGGATCATCGTCAGCACGGAGGACCCGGATCTGGCTGAGCTGGCGCGCGGGGAAGGGGCCGAGGCCCCGTTTCTGCGGCCGGAGGCATTGGCCGGGTCCGATGTTCCCCTCGAGCGCGTGCTTCAGTACGCCGTCGAATCGCTCGAGGAGAGCGAGGGCCGGGCCGTGGACGTGGCGGTTCTGTTAGAGGTGTCGCACCCGTTCCGCCCGCCCGGGCTTATCGACCGGATCGTCGAGACGCTTCTGGATCAGGACCTGGATTCCATGTTCGTGGCCTTCGAGGAAACGGCGAGCTTCTGGTTTCAGGACAACCGGGGGCTCATGCCCATCGGGGAGTCGGGCCACGCCCCCCGCTCGGCGCGCAAGCCCATTTACCGGGAGATCAGCGGCATGGTCTGCGCGACCCGGGGAGAGGTCATCAAGCGGGGCGACCGTCTGGGCTACCGGGTGGGGATGGTTCCCATCCGGGGGATCTCCGGGCGGGTGGACGTGCGCTCGAAGCTCGATTTGGAGATCGCCGAATCCCTCCTGCCGGCCTGGACGGCCGCCCTGGAGCGGGACAGCAAGGGAGGAGGAGGGGGGGGACGGAAGGATTGAACCCGAAAGCGCTTCTGCGAGAGGCCAGGTTCATCGGCAAGGCGTACGCCTACCTCCCCGTGACCTTTTGGAAGCGGGTGGTTTTCGGGAGGGATCCTTACTTCCGGAGGTTTTTCCGGAGCCGGTGGGGGTTTCTGCCGAAGGGGCTCGGGGAGCTTGCCCGGCGGCGCCCCACAGTCTGGTTCGAGGCCCTCTCGGGCGGCGAGAACACGCAGATCGTCACCCTCGTCAACCGGTTGAGGGAGATGTATCCGGACGTCAATCTCGTTCTCTCGACGAACAACCGGTACTCCTTCGAGTTCTCCAGGAAAAGGAAAGCGCTGGATTTCGTCTTCGACAGTCCGTGGGACCTGAGAAACGTCGTCCGCCGGGTGATCCGGACGCTCCGGCCCCGGGTTCTGATTTTCATCGAGAACATGAGCTACCCGGTCCTGTGCCGGGAGGCCCAACGGGCCGGGGTCCGGACGGTTCTCCTCAGCGGGTTTATGAGCCACGGCTACGAAGCGCACGAGATTGTCGCGCGCTCCATCCCCCGGAGGTTTCACCGGTTTTTGGACCGCATCGGCGTGAAGTCGGAGGCGGACGCGGAGGGGTGTCGCCGCCTGGGCGCGGACCCGGAGAAAATCAAGGTGGTCGGGGAGATGAAGTATGATTTGGAATTCCTCCGGCTCTCCGATGGGGAGCGGCGCGGGATGCGCCGGACGCTGGGCATCCCGCCGGACGCCCCCGTTTTCGTCGCCGGAAGCGTCCGGGCGGGAGAGGACGATGTCATCCTGGACGCCTTCCGGCGCGTCCGGGAACACCATCCCGGTTTCCGTCTCCTGATGGCCCCGAGCTATTACAGCAACACCCTCAAGCTGGATGAGGTTTTCTCCAAGGCGGGATTGGACTATCAGATGCAGACCGCCCTGGACGCGGGCGAGGCCCCCCGGGACGCGGTGATCATCGTGGACACCTTCGGCGGGCTGGGCCGCCTCTACGGGATCGGGACGGTCAATTTCGTCGGGGCGAGCATCATTCCCAAGGGGAGGCTGGCGTTCGGCCACAACCCCATCGAGCCGCTCGTCCACGGCCGGCCCCTGCTCTTCGGCCCTCACATGAACCACTGGGGGGAGGTCACGGAGATCCTGCTCGCCGCCGACCCCGGCCTCCAGGTCCAGACCGGGGAGGAGATGGCCGCGACGATCCTCCGCCTTCTGCGGAACGAGGGCGCGATGCGGCGGGTTTGCCTGGCGGCGGAGAAGGTCGTCGCGCCCAACGCCGGCGCGGTCGAGAAGAATTTGGCCTTCGCGCGGGAGGCTTTGGCCGAGGCGGGGATCGAAGCCCACCGGGAGGCGGCGCTTCCAAAGGCCGTCTCGGGCTGAGCCGGACGGCCGTTCTCGAATCCTCCCCGGCGCGGAACACTCATCGGGAAGACCCAAGACTTTGTGCGGAATCGTAGGCATCTATCATCGCGACGGCGCGCCGGTGGACGTGGAGGCGCTGGTGCGGATGAACGACGCCATCGCCCATCGGGGGCCGGACGGCGAGGGCTTCATCCTGCTCGACCCGACCGGCGTCCGTGACCCGCAATTCCATTCCCGGCCGTCGCCCGCTGACAATTCTTCCGCCCCGCTGGCCCTCGCCAACCGGCGTCTCAGCATCATCGATCTCTCCGAAAGCGGCGCCCAGCCCATGTGCAACGAGGACCGCTCGATCTGGGTGGCCTACAACGGCGAGATCTACAACCATGTGGAGCTGGCGGAGGAGCTCAAAAGCCGGGGGCACGTTTTCCGGAGCCGGTGCGACACCGAGGTCATCCTCCACGCCTACGAAGAATGGGGCGAGGACTGCCTTCAGCGCTTCAACGGCATGTGGGGCTTCGCCCTCTGGGACGGCCGCGCAAAGAAGCTCTTCTGCGCGCGCGACCGCTTCGGCATCAAACCCTTCTATTACTTCGACGACGGACGGCGCTTTCTCTTCGCGTCGGAGATCAAGTCGATCCTCCTCCACCCGGACGTTCCGCGAAAGCCGCACGGTCCCACCATCCATCGGTACCTGGCCACCGGGTCCGGCCTGATGGATTTCACCGACGCGACGTTCTTCGACGGCATCCGGCAGATCCCGCCCTCACACTTTCTCACCCTCCGGGGCGGCCGGACCGAGGTCAAGCGGTATTGGGAGATCGAGCGCCCGGCAAGCGGCGATTCGCCGGGGACCGACGAGGAGGCCGCCGAGCGCTTCCGGGACATCTTCAGCGACGCCGTCCGGCTCAGGCTGCGCAGCGACGTCCCGCTCGGCGTCTGCCTCAGCGGGGGGCTCGACTCCTCCTCCATCGCCTGCGTGGCGGCGGAGGCGATCCGTCCGGCCCGGCTGCGGACGTTCTCCTCCTGCTTCGAGGACCCGAAGTACGATGAGCGGGAATTCATCCATCCGGTCGTCGAGCACACCGGCGCGGACGCGCAGTACGTCTTCCCCCGGGTGGATGAGCTCTTCGGCCTGCTGCCCGACCTGATCTGGTTCCAGGACGAGCCTTTCCACAACCTGAACCAGTTCGCCCAGTGGTACGTCATGCGGTCCGTCCGCGCCGGGGGCGTCAAGGTCCTCCTGAGCGGGCACGGGGGGGACGAGCTCCTCAACGGTTATCCCCAGGATTTCATCTATCATTTCGCCGATCTGCTGGGCGCGGGCCGGTGGGGGACTCTGGCCCGCGAGGTGAACGCCTACCGGCGCGCCGGCTGGGGCTGGGGCGGACGTGCCGTTGCGTCGGCGGCGCGGGTCCTGGCGAGCCTGCGGACCCCCGAGGGGCTGAAACGGTCCCTCAAACGGAACGGGACGGGTTTCCACGGCGTCCTCGATCCCGATTTTGTGAAGACCCACGGCGAGCCGGAGACCCTGAGCCTCCGGGACGGCTCGGGCCTTCGGACGTGCTCTTACATGGGCCTGCGGATCTACCCCGTGCCCGGATGGCTCCACTTCGAGGACCGCAACAGCATGGCCTTCTCCGTCGAGTCCCGGATTCCGTTTCTGGATCACCGCTTGGTGGAATACGCCTACGGCCTGCCGGGCCATCAGAAGATCCGGGACGGCTGGACGAAGGTCGTTCTGCGAAACGCCATGCGGGGCGTCCTGCCGGAGGTCATCCGCACCCGGACGGACAAGAAGGGCTTTATGGCGCCCACCGACCTTTGGCTGAAGACCGATATGCGCGAGACGGTCCGGGATCTCATCGAGTCGGAGGCGTTCCGCGCGCGTGGTTTCTTCAACCACCAGACGGTTCTCCGCGAATATGACCGCCACTGCCGGGGCGAGCAGAATATCCGTCTGGCCCTGTGGAGTTGGATGAATCTGGAGCTCTGGTTTCGGCGAATGATCGACGGTCCGCTCACCCCGGCCGCCGCCCCGGCGGCGGTTTGAGCCGGCCGGCCGAAGGAGGGGGAGGGGGGGGGGAGGGCCGCCCCCTGCGCGTCCTCCAGGTGATCGAGTCCCTCTCCCGGGGGGGGGCCGAGCGTCGGCTGGTCAATGACCTCGCCTACCTGGCCGGCGAGGCCGTCGAGAGCCGCGTCGTCTACGTCCTCCCGGCGGACGATCTGAAACCGGAAGTGGAGGCGCTCGGGGTCGAAACCGAATGGCTCGGGGTGTCGGGCCCGCGGGACATCCCGAAGGGCGTCTATCGTCTCCGCGGGATCATCCGGAAGCGCCGCCCCGATATCGTCCACGCGCAGCTCTTCTACGCGGACGTCTGCGCCCGCCTGGCGGGCTGGTGGGCGGGGGGGGCGGGCCGGGTTCCCGTCATGACCTCCATCCAGAACACGATGTACGAGCCCGACTGGAAGGGGTTTTACGACCAGAGCAAGCGGCTCCGGGTGGACCGGTTCACGGCCAGGCGGCTCTGCCATCACGCCGTCGCCGTCTCGCGTCACGCGAAGCGGTCCGCCGTCCGTCTCCTGGGGTTCCGGGAGGACCGGGTCACGGTCATACACAACACCGTCGACACGGCCCGGTTCGCCGCGCCGGACCCGGCGCTCCGCCGGCCGTGCGTGCGGAGCTGGGCGCCGCGCCGGATGAGTTTGTTCTGGCGAGCGCGGCTCGCTTCGTGCCGCAGAAAGGGTTCGCGGTGATGGTGCGCGCCATGGAGAAGCTCCTGCCGGCGGTCCCCCGCGCCCGTCTCTACCTCGCCGGCGGCGGGGAGGAGGAGGAGAGCCTGCGCGGTCTCAGCCGCTCGCTGAGCCTGGGCGGCCGCGTGGTGTTCCTGGGCGTCCGGGACGACACCCACCGCGTTTTCCAGGCCGCCGACGCGTTCCTGTTCGCCTCGCTGGCTTCCGAGGGTTTCCCCCTGGTTCCCCTCGAGGCAATGGCCTTGGGCGTCCCGGTGGCGGCGAGCCGCATCGAGCCCATGGGCGAGCTCATCGAGGACGGCGTGACCGGCCTGCTCTTCAACCCGGGAAACCCGGACGCCCTGGCCGGGGTTCTGGCGGGCCTGGCCCGGGACGTGGCCCGGCGAACGGCCATCGCCGAGGCGGGCCGCCGGCGCGTCCATGAGCATTTCAGCGCGAGAGAAGGCGCCCGCTTGCTGGCCGCCTGCTATCGCGAAGTCGCTTCCCGGGGTTCCGAGGATGGACAATGATTGCCGGGGTGATCTCAGATATCCCCGGTTTTCGGCCTCCACTTAATGATACGTGGGCAGGAGGAGGGATCCGCGGCTCGGAGCGCTGGATTCCCGCCTTCGCGGGAATGACGGATCGGGGTGGACGTTTGTTTGTTCTCACGATCGCCGGCGGCGCGCGAAGGCCCGGGAAACATCGAGCCGGGAGAGCGGAGACGCGGTGGCCCGGGCCCTGGAGAGATTCAAAAAAACGTCCCGGTTTCTCATCTGTCTTGAACCCAGACAGCGCGTTTACAACCGCCGTTCCGTGGGGTATAAGCCGGGGGATGAACCTGGGCGGCTTCGGAAACCGCTACGGCGTCCCAAGCGCAAACGAGGTGAGATGAGCGAAGCGAAGCACGACATCGGGCAGGTGAAGGTCTTCCAGGCCGAATCCATCGGCGTTCCCGGAAAGCGGACCTTCCGCCTTTTGGTCGATGCCTCGAAGGGCGGCGCCTGTCTGTGGCTGGAAAAGGAGCAGCTCTACAGCCTGGCGGTGTCCATCGAGCGCATGCTGGATTCGACGCCGGCGGATCGGGGAGCGGCCTCGTCCCGGACGGAGAAAGTCTCGGATGAGGAGTATCAGCCTCTGGAATTCAAGATCGGCCGAATGGGGATGGGCTACGACGAGGAAACCGATCAGTTTGTCTTTTTCGTCCACGATGTGGATGCGTTGGTCGAGACCCTGGAAGAGGCGGCGGCGTCCGCGGAAGAAGCCGGAGAGGACGGGGAGGACCTGGGAAAGGAAGAAAGCCTGGAAGAAGCGCTTGCGGACATCGAGGCGACCATGAGCTTTCGGGCAAGCCGCCGGGTGCTGGCCGACATGCACCGGCAGGCCCGAGAGGTTTGCATGGGCGGCCGCCCCATCTGTCCGCTTTGCAATCAGCCGATAGATCCCAAAGGCCATATCTGCCCCCGGACCAACGGACACCATCCCGCCGCGGAACGGAACCCCCGCTGACATCGCATCATGTCGATGGCCCCGCGTTTTGAGGCCCGATTCGCCCCTTCTACGCCCGGCAGGCCCGACCCGAAGAGAAGGAGGGCGCCGGCCCGCCCGCCTTCAGCCCCGGCGGGAAGCGAGAGGATAGGAAACGGAATGTCTGAGCGCGCCCCAGGCGGCGAGCCTCCCCCCCCCTCGGATCCGTGCGTCGTGAGTGTCGAGGAGGTTTGCCGGCTGCTGCGGGAAGCCGACCTGGGGGAGTGCGAGCTGGTGCCCTGGGGGTCGAATTACACCTTCGCGGCCCCGCTCCGGAACCGGGACGGTTCCTCTTTCCTGGGCATCTACAAGCCCCACAAAGGCGAACGGCCCCTGTGGGATTTTCCGAGCGGGCTCTACAAGCGGGAGGTCGCCGCTTTCCAGACGAGCGAGGCGCTTGGCTGGGGTCTGGTCCCGCCGACGGTCATCCGGTCCGGCCCGCACGGCGTGGGATCGCTCCAACTCTACGTCGCGCCGCGGGAAGGGACGGAATATTCCACCCTCCAGGAGGAACACCACGACGTCCTGAGGCGCTTCGCGTTGTTCGACATGATCGCCAACAACGCCGACCGGAAGGCGGGGCACTGTTTCCTCGGCGTGGACGGGCGTGTATGGGGGATCGACCACGGCCTCACCTTTCACGCTTACCCCAAGCTGCGGACCGTGATCTGGGACTTCCAGAATGAACCTGTTCCCCCGGAGATGCTCCGGGACGTCAAGGCGTTCCAGGACAAGCTCGAGCGGGGAGACCCCGTCGAGAAGTCCTTGCGGGAGCTCCTGGACCCGGAGGAGATCCGGTCCCTCAAGCTGCGCCTCGAGATCATCCTGAATGAACCGGTCTATCCCTCCCCGAGCCATCACCGCCATTTTCCCTAGCCGCCTTACTGAGAGTGGCCTCCCCCTCCCCGGTTGCGAGCGCCGCCACGCCGGGCGCCGGGATCGGCGTCGAGCCGCCGCACTACGAAATCGGCTTCGGCGGGTTCCGGGTGGAAGACACCATCCTCGTCACCGAGGACGGCTTCGACCGCATGCCCAAAGGGATGATTTCCGTCCGAAGGGGTCTGAGGGGGGTCGCTCAAAAGACGCCGTTGGCCTTCTGGACCTCCCGGATGAACCGGATGATGGAAGCGGTTCGCTCCCGGCTCACGTGGGGGAGGGCAGGCATGTCCCCGAACCGCCAATGGTGTTGCCGGACGCCGATCCGGACGGCCCGGTGGAAGGCGAAATCGGCGTGGTGTCGCGGATGGTAGGTCCGGTGAATCAGCGGGGGCCCCGCGTCCGTTCCAGCGGCGTCCCGGCCGTGACACGCGGCGCAGTTTTTCATGAACGCGGCCCGGCCGGCCTGGGCGTCGGGAGAAAGGTCGGCGAGGATCACCGCTTTGCGCTCCCGCTTCGGCGACGGTTTCACAAGCGGCCAGATGATGGCGACCCCGAGGCCGATGATCGAGATGATGGAGAGGGAAATCTTTTTGTGCTTGTTGCGAATCTTCAAGGGCTTCCGGTCTTCCACCCGCCAAGCCGGTTCTTGAATCGCCAGGTTGCGCGGGCGTTCGAATCGGGCGTTCGCCGGATAGCGGGACGGGTCTTGGATCCGGATGCGTCCGGCGGGGGGCCATGAGCGCCGGCCCCCCGGCCGGATTCAGGCGACGGATGTCCAAAACCCGATCTCCCGGGATCGGGCGATCGGGGTGCGGCCGGTCCGCTTACTTCAAGGCGCGGGCCATGACCCCCGCGGCGTACGCGTAGCCCTCGGCGGCCTTGGCCTTCGCGACGGACCGCCCGTGGTCGTAGGCCCCCTGGGGCTTCTCGTGGTTGTGGATGCCGCTCTGGAGCATCATCTTCGCGTCGTCGATGAAGGTGTGGACGAGCTGCATGTTCGCCCCCGGCGACATCTGTTTCATGGCCGCCGTGGCCTTGGCGATGGCCGCCTTCGCGTCCTTGTGGCGGGCGGGACACTCGAACGCGAGCGCGGCCGATGTCAGACCGAATGCAAGGACAACGGCGGTCGTTCCGGCGATGATCGTGCGTTTCATCACTCTTCCCCCCTTGTATCGGTTTCGAGGTTTCCGGCTCACGGGCCATCCGTCCGCCCGTACGATGCGCCCGAGAAATTTACCCTTTCACCCATGATAACAGGATTCACCGCTCCGGAAAAATCCGGCCGATATCCTCTCAGGCAGCGTTCGGGAAGTCCCTCAGCGGCGCCTGAAGGCCGGCATGACGTGGGCGGCGAATCTCTCCATCTGGCTCAGAAACGCCCGGACGGAATTCACGCCGAACATGATCCCCGCCAGGTGGGTCGCGCCGGCGTCTTGGTATTCCCCGATCCGGTCGATCACCTGAGCCGGCGTCCCGATGAGGTTGTTCGCCCCGAAGTCGGACAGGGTCTGGTCTTTCAGCGTGGACTTCCGCAGGGATTGCAGGTGGTGGCGGAGTTGGGAGTCCTGAAACGTCCGCCGCGCCTGGGATTCGGTCCGGGCGAGGGTGACGCCCAGCTGGGGGGCGATGTCGATGCGCCGAATGCTCCGGTTCGCCTCCTTCGCCACAACCTTCATCCGCTTGACGCGATCGGCGATTTCTTCCGGGGTCAGGATGGCGGGGAACCAGCCGTCGGCGTACCGGCCGGCCCTTTCCACTCCGTCCCACGAGTTGCCGCCGATGTAGATGGGCATCTTCTTCTGAACGGGTTTGGGATACATCTCGACGTTTCGGAAGCGGACGTATTCGCCCTGAAAGGTCGCCTTGCGATCATGGAGGAGCGCCCGAATGGCGGCGATCCGCTCGTCCATCAGTTTGCCGCGGTGGGGCGGCCCCCCCGGGTTGACGGCCCGGTACTCTTCCCGGTAGGCCCCCAGGCCCACGCCGAGGATCACCCGCCCGCCGGAGCAGACGTCCAGCGTCGCGGCGGTCTTCGCCAGGATGATGGGCTCGCGGACGGGCAGGACGGCGACGCCCGTGGCCAGCTTGATCGTCTTCGTCGCCGCCGCGATGAACGAGAGCAGGACGAACGGTTCGTAGAAGCGGGGGGGCTTGGGCCACATCCGGGCCACGTAATTCTGTGTCGTGATGTGGTCGTTGGGCCAGACGGCCTCGTACCCCATGGCCTCGGCCTCCGCCGCGATCCGGATGATCTGTCGGGGATTGGCGAACGGATACGGATAGATGAGGCCCTCCATGCAACTGGGGATGGCGACGCTGAACCGCATGGACGAATCTCCGGGTGTTCCGTGGGGACCGGGTGTGTCAGCCCGTGTCGTGTCTTCAAAATAATTTGACACTTCACAAATTGAAGAGAAGGCGGGCAAGATGCCCGCCCCGCTGTTCCCCGTTCTGTAGGCCGGGCATCTTGCCCGGCAGGAATACTCCAACGGGTAAGCCGGGTGTTTGGGTCGGTTGACCCCTTGGCCGGTCCGAAAGGGACAATTCGGGTCTCGATATGTAAAACCATTTACGAGACACGACACGAAAAACGGGAATGAAAGATTCTACCCATGGAAGGGGTCGTTATCCAGCCCGGCGAAGCGCCCCCGGGAACCAGGGGCGTTTCAATTTTTCAATCAGCGAAAGTCTTATCAACCGAATTCAGGATGTCCGCCCGGTTGATCGGTTTCGAGAGGACGCAATCGACGTGGCTCGCCTTCAACTGCTCCGGGTCCAGCTGCGCGCCCCAGCCTGTGAGCATGATAACGGGCACGCTCGGGTTCATCCGTCTGATTTCCTCGACGACCAGCCAACCCGGCATCTCGGGCATGCTCAGGTCCGTCATGACGATGTCGAAGTTCGCCTTTTTGAACCTGTCGAGCCCATCGCGGGGGTCCGTGGCGAATTCGGCCGTGTGGCCGCCTTCGTTCAGCATATCGGCGATGATCTCCGCGACTTCTTTCTCGTCCTCGATGATGAGGATCCGCCGGGAAGCGGAGGGGGTCAATTTCGGTTGAGAGAGGTTCCGCGCCGGTTCATCGGCTGTCGGCAGGGTCAGCCGCACGGTTGTCCCCTTTCCCGGCGCGCTCTCGATCTCTATCTGGCCCCCATGCCGTTGGACGATTCCATAAACCATGCTGAGACCCAGGCCGGTGCCGCGCTCGCCCTTGGTTGTGAAAAACGGCTCCAGGGCACGCTCGCGCGTCTCGGCGTCCATCCCGATCCCGGAGTCCGTCACCGAGACGATCACATCGTCCGCCGCGTTTTCGGTGGCGACGGCGAGCCTTCCCCCTTCGGGCATCGCGTCCAGGGCGTTGTGGACCAGGTTGATCAGGGCCTCCCGAAGCGCGGAGCCTTCGCCCCGGACGGCGTCCTTTTCGGCCCGGGCGTTGAACCCGACCTCGAAGCGGACGCTCACCAACTCGGCCTCGTCCTTCCAGCGGGGCCGGAGCATCTCGATGACGTCGGAGACGATGTCGTTCAGCCGAACGGTCTCCCTCGGGCGGCCCTCGCGCTTGCGCGCGAAGTCCTGAAGACGTCTGACCGTGTTGGTCCCGTCATGGGCCGCTTTCTCGATGATTTCAAGATTCCGGCGAACCTTGGGGTTCTCGGTAAGAAGTTCCGAGAGCTCGGTGCGCCCGAGGATGACAGCCAGGGAGTTGTTGAAGTTGTGGGCCACGCCGGAAGCGAGCTGGCCCAGGGCCTCGAGCTTCTGGCTCTGGCGGAGCTGATCCTCCAGGCGCTTCCGCTCGGTGATTTCGCGGACGACCGCCGTGAAGACCGGTTGCCCCTCCAGCTCGAGTTTGGAGATGGTGATCTCCACCGGAAACTCTTTGCCGTCCTTGCGGAGCCCGTAAAGCTCGGTGCGCTCGCTCATGGGCCTGCGGGAGACGCTCCCGGCCGCGAATCCCTCCACGTGGCCTTTGTGGCCCTTCCGGAACCGGGGGGGCAGCAGGATTTTGAGCGGTCGGCCGATGACCTCGTGCGCCGGGTAGCCGAACATGGCCTCCGCCTGCTGGTTGAACAGGACGATGCGCTGATCGCCGCCCATGGAGAGGATGGCGTCGCTGGCCGTATCGAGGATGCCCTGGAAGCGGGCGTTGGCCGCGTGGGTCTCCTCCTCGGCCCGCTTGCGCTCGGTGATGTCGCGGACGAAGGTAAAGCTGTACTCCTTCCCGCCGAACTCCAGATAGTTGGAGGATATTTCGACCGGGATGAGCCGGCCGTCTTTGGTGAGGTCGTGTGACTCGAAGGTCAGGGCGCCGGCCGCTTTTAGTTCCTCCCAGTGCGCCGCCCATTTCTCCGGCGGGAAATCCGGACAGAGGTCTGAAACAGTCTTGGAAAGCAGCTCTTCCCTGGAGTAACCGAGAAAGTCACAGGCCGCGTCATTCACATAGAGGATCCGGCTGTCCGGCGCGTTCCAGAAGGTGGCGTCGGCCGCCCGCTCGACGGAGAACTGCGTGAGGCGCAGCGCCTCCTCGGCCCGCTTGCGCTCGGTGATGTCGCGTTCGAAATAGATGACCTGATTTCGGCCTTCAATCTCGATGGATGCGGCGCTGACCTCGATATCGACCAGAGAGCCATCCTTCCTTGGGCGGCGGATTCAAAGGGGGCCATGCCCTCCTCAATAATCTTGACGATGCGTTCGGCTACGGAATCTCTGTACTCGGGCGATGTGAAGTCCTGAACCCTCTTCTGGAGCATCTCCTCCTGCGTGTAGCCGAGGAGGTCGCAGAGGCGCTGGTTGCAGTCGATGATCCGCCCCTCTTCACCCACGATATAGATGGCGTCTCGGGCTTCCTCGAACAGCGTTCGGTATCTCTCCTCGGACCTCCGCAGGGCCTCCTCCGCCCGTTTCTTGGCCCCGATGTCGTGGTTGATTCCACTGAACCCAACAACCCTTCCCCGACTGTCCTTTATGGGTGAAAGCGTGACAGAAACATCGATCAGGGTTCCGTCCTTCTTTCGCTCGACCTTCTCCCACGGGGGCAAGGATTCCCAGGACTTGATCCTTTCAAAGAGTTTTCTGGTCTCCTCATCCCGCGAGAAAATTTCCGACATGTTTCGCCCCAGGACTTCTTCTTCGGTGTAGCCGTAAATTTCTTCCGCCGCGGGGTTCCAACGGGCGATCCTCCCCCCCAGGTCCACCGAGATGATTCCATCTAAAGCGCTGCGGACGAAGTTATCGAGCCGCTCCCCGGTCTCCTTCGCCTGGGCGTAAAGCTCGGCGTTTTTCATGGCCAGACCCAGGTGATTGGCCAACGAACGCAACAGCTCAATGTGGTCCTTCGTATACGCATCGACCTCCGAGGACATGACGTTCAGGAACCCCGCGCATTTGTCATCGATCCAGATGGGGACGTTGATGATGGCCCGGATACCCTCCGCTGCCAATAACTGCCGCGTTGGATGAGGGTCCTTGCGGATATCGGGCTGGTAGGCGGGCGCGCGCGTTTCCAGGAGCCGCTCGAAGTAGGTTCCTTTCAGGGACGCCGGGACCAGGCGCTCAGTCCGCCCCGGAATGTCGTCCGCCGCATGGAGTCTCTCGATGGCCGACTTGCCCGGATCGACCTTGTAAAGACTGCACCGCTCACACGGGACCGCCCGCTTGACCTGTTCCACGGTGATCCGGAAAAGCTCGCTCAGGTCCAGGGTCGAATTGATCGCCCGGGCGATCTCGTCGAGGATTTTCAGGTTCGTGGCGTGGCTCCGGGCGGCGGAAACCAGCCGGGCGTTCTCCAGGGCCACGACGGCCTGATCAGCGAAGTCCTGAACGAGCCGGATCTCGTTCTCCCGGAAATCCCGCGGGCTTTTCGTGAAACATTCCAGGGTCCCGATCACGCGACCTTTCAGATTCAACGGAATGCTCAAAAGGCTGCGAAGCTCCCCCATTTCGGCCCAATCGTGGTTCACCCAGTCGGGGTCCTCCAGGATCTCCCGCACGGCGATAGGTCGATTCGAGGAAATGACCCGTTGGACAATCCCCTTCCCAAGCGGCAACGTCCGGTGGGTGTTCTTCCCGGTCTCCACCCCGAATGAACCGACCACCCTGAATACGTCCGCCGGCTCGTCCATGAGGAAGAAACGGGTCAGATCAACCCGCAGGAGGCCGTGAACGGACTTACAGATCCTGCGAAAGAGCATGGAGATGTCTGGGGTTTCCGTGATGTCCCGGGTGAGGTCGCGCAACGCGTCCTGCCCCGCCGAGCGGGCCTGGACTTCCTCATAAGCACAGGCGTTCTCGATGGCGATGCCCGATAGTTCGGCAAATCTCTGAATCGAGGTTTTTTCTTCGACCGAAAGGTCTCGGACCTGATCGAAGTAGAGAGCCAGATTTCCAAGAGAGGGAGACCCGACCTTCAGGGGGGCGAGGACCGTGGATCGGAAACCCTCGATCTCAATTTCGGCTTTGATCGGCTTGGTGCGCGAGTCCGAGCGGGCATCAAGGATGAACAGGAGTTCCTGGTCCCGCATCACACGTGAACCGGGGATCTTCTCCCAATTTTCGGCGACAGCATCAAGGTACGTCTCGGAGAGGCCGATGGCGGCGCCCAGCCGGAATGGAGGGCATGCGGGATCGTGTAGCAGAATGACGCCTCGATCTGCGCCCGAGGCGCGAAGATTTTCGGCGAGAAGTCGCTCGAGATTATCGGACGGGCGATTCTTCGTCCGGGCCAGACCCACCGACATTACACCCCCAAATGAAGATCATTACATGCGGGATTTAATGTGATTATCCTTTTCAATGACCAATGCAAAAATCATTCCGTAGACGGCAACGCGGCCGCACGCATTACGGCTGAAACGGACCCGACTGTCCAATGGAGAATTGACCAAGGGAAAGGGCGGGATTCGCTTTATTTATTATAATGCAAATAATTAAGACCGAATTCACAAATACGAAAACGTTATTTTACATTCAATGCGATCGCCCCATTTTCCAGACGCGGAGCGGAAATGATCCTTTTCCGGAATAAAATCATCTGATATTCCGTTGGCTGAATGAGTCTGGTGTGCGCGAGCGTGTGCGGCGTGTTGCCGCACAGCGGGAAGCCGCCGACTCGCTCGATCCGAGCCTTTCTGCCGCCGTGGGGCGGGGACACGTTTCGGAACGGACGCGCTGAATGAAGATTGACTCGACGCCCGCCCGCCGGGCAAGATGGATTCCAGGGATTGATTTTCATCTTTCGCGAAACGGCGCCGGGCGGCCGGGAGCTTTCGGTGCGCTGGGTTGAATGACGCCGGTCGGGGCGTGGGAGCGGGGGAGATGGCGTTCGAGTTATCCAACCGGCTTTGGGTCTACACCAATTACGAGTGCAACCTCTCGTGCTCGTATTGTGTCGTCAAGTCCCATCCCAAGGCCGAGCCGAGAGCCATCGGCCTCGATGTGTTCGAGAGGCTTCTGGACGAGGCCCTCCCCCTCGGATTCGATGAGCTCTATCTGACGGGCGGCGAGCCGTTCATCCATCCCCGCATCTTCGACCTCCTCGACTACGCCGTCCGGCGGATTGCTACGACTGTTCTGACCAACGCGACCCTGTTCACCCCCCACCGGATGGAGCGCCTGAAGGCCCTGCCGGCGGGGGAGGGGGGGAGTTTGACCTTACAGGTCAGCGTGGACAGCGCCCGCCCGGACCGCAACGACTTATACCGGGGCTCGGGAAGCTGGCTTCAAACGATGCGCGGGGTGGACGCCCTGCTGAACCAGGGATTCAAAGCCCGCATCGGCGGAACGGCAACCGCCGAGTCCGACGGCGGGGGGGGGGGGGGGGGAGGCGGCGCTGGTTGAATTTTTCTCCACAAAGGGTATCGACAAGGACGATGTTTTTGTCCGCCCACTAATCCGAAGAGGTTTCTCCAAGCGGGGCAAAGACCTCTACGCCGATCGAGTCCTCCCGGAGGTGTGCGTGGACCGGGACGGCGTTTACTGGCACCCCCTCTCCACGGACCCGGATTTTCAGGTGACGGGCGAAATCTTTCCCTTCTCCCGGGCGGTGGGTTTGATCCGGTCCGAGATGGACCGAAGGGAGCGGGAGGGGATAGAGAGCCTGGCCTACCAGTGAGCTTGACCCCCGGGCTCCGGTCGGAGCGAGGATGGGTCGGAAATTTGGTCGATGCTTTTCTCGGTTGCACGTGAGACTTGCCGTCGACCGAGATGGATAAACATGGGACTGGAATGGACCGCCCCTGGGTTATTGGACACTCGGGTGAGGGTATTCGACCTCATGCGGCCTCCGCAACTTGAGCGAGTTTTTCCTGCCTTGCCTGGGCCGGCGTTCGGTAGCCGTAGCCCTCGAGAATCCAATGATGGTTGTACAGGTTCTTGAACTCAAGCAGCGCCCACCGCAGTTCCTCTACGGTGGCGAAAGAGCGCACCCACAGGAGATTCTCCTTCAAGATGCGGATGAACCACTCACAGTAGCCATTTCCCTCGGGCGCCCGCACGAAGCTGGGCGAACTGGTCATGCCCAGGTAGGCGATCTCCCGCTGAAAGTCATCGGACAGATAGGCGGGGCCGTGGTCGTGACGAACTTTAAGCCCCTCGGCGACGTCCGCCTCCAAGCCGGCGAAGCGCTCGGCGACCCCCTGCCGGATCGGCTCCAGGGCCTCGAAGCGGTTGCCGCTCTTGGCCGCATGGATCCCCACGCAGTCCACCGAGCAGTGATCCACCGCCACGAACACCGAGGCCATCCCCTCCTCGGTGGTCACCGTCGTCGTCATGTGCGTGCCCCACATTCGGTCGGGCCGCTCGGTGCGGATGGTCCCGTTGTGGGCCTTGGGACCTCGGGGTTTGCCCACCCGGTGAGGGGCCTGAAGCCCCGCCTCCCGCATCAGGCGACGCACCCGCTCCTTGCTGGTGCGGATGCCCGCGAAGCGCAGCCTCGCCCACACCTTGCGGTAGCCCTCGCCATGGAAGGGAGAGTCCTCCAGGACCTGCCGGATGTGGCCGAGGAGTTCCGCATCGGTGCACGGGCCCACAGGGCCGCGCTTATTGGGCGTGGGGCGTTCATGAACGGGGACCGCCTCTCGCCGCCGTTGCGCGTAGACCGTGGAGCGCGCCAAGCCCCAAAGGGCGCACACCCGCTTCAGGCCGTAGGCTCTGCCCGTGGAGGTGAAGCGGGCCTGACTCATCGCCTCCACCTCCTGCCGGCTAAAGGGCGGCCGGCCTCCAGGCGGTCGATCTTCTCCCGCAGGACCTCGCCCTCCATCGTGAGTTCGCCCACCTTGGCCTTGAGCCGGGCGTTCTCCTCGTCCCGCTCATCCGCCGGGCGGGCTTTGAGCGCCGCCTCGCCCCCGCGAAGGAACGCCTCGCGCCAGGCGGAAAGCCGAGCCGCTGTCGTGCCCAACTCGCGGCAGAGCGTCTCCAGGCTCTCGCCCCGCAAAAGACGCAGGACCGCCTCCCGCTTGCGCTGGCAGGAGAACCGACCCCGCTCACTGCGATGCCCTGGGGCCTTGGCTCCGTTCGCCCTGCGGGCGCCCTCCGCCAAAGCCCCCTCTTGCTTTTGTTCGTTCATCGCGACACCCCTTTCTCCATGAATCATGGATCAATCGAGTGTCCAACAAAACCCTAGAGCGGGGGAGGAACGCTGCGCAAAAATCCAAAAGTTAACGTCCGACCCTATTCGATTCGACCGAGTAAATCGATTTGCTTAATCCCTCCCGATGCGCTAAGTATTTATATCAGTGGATATTCTCGAAGCGCCGACCCAATGCAACGACCGTACGCCTGATGAGAATCTCCGCGGCCCAAGCGGCTCACGGGGGTTTTCTGTAACCCAGAAGGATTCCACTTCTCTCTGTCAACCAGGCGTAGGTCCAACCGAGCAGGAAGGGCGCGGAGATTCGCCGGGCCTTTTTTTGTGACAGAAAGAGAGATTTGATGGATTCCGTGGAAGTTGCGCTGCCGGCAACCGATGCCGGCGGCCCCGTTGCGCCCGAACCAATCACCTCATTCGAGCAACTCAACCTGTCCCCCCCGCTTCTGCGCGCCGTCCAGGAGGCGGGGTGGGAGAAACCGACGCCCATTCAGTCGGACGCCATTCCCGCGGCCTTGGCGGGACGGGATCTGATTGCCTGCGCCCAGACCGGCACGGGGAAGACGGGGGCGTTCGCCCTGCCTATCCTGCAACGGCTCAAAGAGGGGGGGGGGAGGGGCGGGCCTCGCGCCCTGGTCCTGACGCCCACAAGGGAATTGGCGGTTCAGGTGGCCGAGCATTTCGAAGAGCTGGCAAAGTTTTCTCAGTGCAAAATCGTCCAGGTATACGGCGGCGTGAGCATAGACGTCCAGGCGAAGCGCATGGCGGCCGGCGTGGACGTGGTGGTCGCCACGCCGGGTCGCCTCCTGGATCAAATGAGGCGCAGAAACGTCCATTTCAAGAAACTTCAATTTCTCATCCTGGACGAGGCGGATCGAATGCTCGACATGGGATTCGCCCCGGACATCCGGCGGATTTTGACCTTTCTTCCCAAGAAGCGGCAATCCATGCTGTTTTCAGCGACGATGCCGGTGGGGATCCGGGCGCTGGCTGGGGCCGCCCTCACCGACCCGGTCACGGTCGAGGTCGGCAGAAGGGCCGCGCCGGCGGAAGGGATAGAGCACCTGGCTTACCGCGTCTCGAAATCCCGCAAGATGGATCTCCTTCTTCACATCCTCCGGGAGAGAGAGTACGGCCGGCTCCTCCTGTTCGCCAGGACCCGCCAGGACGTGAACGTCCTGGCGCAGATGCTCATGCGGGAGGGGTTTTCGATCGACCTGATTCATTCCGACCGCCGCCAAAATGAGCGTGAAAAGGCCCTGTCCGATTTCCGCCGCGGGAAAACGCAGATCCTGGTGGCCACCGATGTCGCCGCGCGCGGGCTGGACATCGAGGGCATCACCTATGTGATCAATTACAACGTTCCGGATAACCCGGAGGACTACATCCACCGCATCGGCCGGACCGCCCGGGCGGACGCCGCTGGTTGGGCCGTGACGCTGCTCACCCTGGACGAGGAGCACATGCTGAAGGCGATCGAACGGTTCATTGGAATGGAGATTGCCAAAGGGCGCGAGGAGAACTTCGATTACGGAGACTTCGCGTACGTCCTGGATCTGGAAAACCGCAAGCCTTCCGCCCCCTCCCTTTCCCGCCGGGGCAGGGGCAGGTCCTTCCGCCGCCGCTGAGTGCGGGTTTTTCTTTCTCTCTGGTCCCGGACAAAGAAAGGAGTGGCCGTGCGGCCGCTCCTTTCCCGCTCACATCCGCCGGCCTTTGCCGGCGCCGCGGACATTTCTTGCGCGCGGCGCGTACCCCGTTTTCAGACTGAGCGAACGGACCCGGCGGCGGATTATTCTTCCTGGTTATCCCGGTACTCTTCCAACCAGGCCATTTGAACGGCTTCGAGGAGCCCTTCGTTGGACTCCTTCGGCTCATCGTCGAAGTCCTCCAACTCCGTGACCCAACGGTGAAGATCGGTGAAGCGGACGGCCAGCGGGTCCTGGTCCGGATGCTTCTCGTAGAGCGCGATGCCGATGTCTTCGGGGTCGTGCCATCCAAATTTCATCACGGGCGGCTAATGTCCTTCGTTGTGGGCGTGTTCGGCGACGTGGTCGTGATCGTCCCCGTGATCGTGGTCGTCGTCCCCGTGGGCGTGGCCGCCGATGATCCCCGGGGCGTTCCGGTTGTGCAGGGGAATCTCGACCACAAGCTCGCCCTCGCCGGGTCCTTCTTCTCCGAGGATGCATTGGCAGCTGAGGCGGCTGGTCAGGGTCAGACCGGTGGCCTCGTCGAGCTGGTCCTCCTCCTCCTCGGTCGCCTCCGGCAGGTGCTCCATGCCTTCTTTGATGATCACATGGCAGGTGCTGCAGGCGCAGAATCCGCCGCAGTTGCTGTCGATGAAGATGCCGTTCCGGTTGGCTAGGTCCAGGAGGGTTTCTCCCGCCTCAGTCTCCACCATGACGTTTTCCGGAACGAAGGTCACTTGATACATTCGCGCCACCCCCCTCAAGGCATGTGTGGCCGGCGTGCGATGCGAACCCCCGCGGCGGATTCATTCCGTCAGGAAATCCTCAACCGCGTGGTCCTCGACGGCGGCCTTCAGCGTGTTGTCCATGAGCACCTCGGCGAGGTGCAAAGAGGCCTCGTTCAATCGATCCAGGCGGGATTGGATGACCTCCCGGTCGTCGCCCTGAACGGCGTCCCGCATGGAAACGAGGTTCTCCTCGATCTCCTTCTTCTCGTCTTCACCGATGAGGCCCGCCCCTTGGGCCAATGCCTTCTCGGCCGCCCGCATGACGGTTTCGGCCTTGGTCCGCGCCTCGATGAGGAAGCGGGCCGTGAGATCGGACTCCGCGGAATCGAATGATTCGCGGATCATCCGCTCCACTTCCTCGTCGGTGAGTCCATAGGACGGCTTGACCTCGACCGACTGGACGCTTCCGGTCTTCGTGTCCTTCGCGGACACGTTGAGAATGCCGTTGGCGTCGATGAGGAACTTCACCTCGATACGGGGGATCCCGGCCGGCATCGGCTCGATCCCCCGAAATTGGAACTGGGCCAGGCTTCGGTTGTCCGCCGCCAGCTCCCGCTCCCCCTGAACCACGTGGATGTCCACGGACGCCTGGCCGTCCACGTACGTTGTGAACGTCTCGTGGGCGCTGGTGGGAATGGTGCTGTTGCGGGGAATCAGGACGCTGGTCACCCCGCCCATCACCCCGATGCCCAAAGACAGGGGGGTCACGTCCAACAGGAGGATGTCCTGAACGGTCCCGGCCAGGACGCCGGCCTGAACGGCTGCGCCCAGGGCCACCACCTCGCGCGGGTTCAACTCCGTATGGGGCCTCTTCCCGAACAGGGATTCCACCTTCCGGCGGACCAGCGGAATGAGCGTGGTCCCGCCGACGAGAACCACTTCGTCCAGGTCCGCGGGGGAGACCCCCGCGTCCTTCAGGGCCTGGCGGCATGGCGCCAGGGTTCGATCCACCACCGGGGTGATCAGGGACTCGAAGGTCTCGATGTCCAACCCGGTCCGGAAGGCTTCGGCCCCGGCCGGCGCCGCAACGATCACCTCGGCGCGCTCCACGTCGGACAGCTGAATCTTGGCGTCTTCGAGGGCGTCCTTGAGGGCCTGAAGGACGGCCGGACTGTCCCGCAGTGACAGGCCGGCGGCTTCTTCAACGGCGGGCCGGAAATGCTTGATGAGCACGTGGTCGATATCGTCTCCGCCCAGGTGTGAGTCCCCGCAGGTCGAGAGCACTTCGAAGATCCCGTCGTGCAGCTTCAGGATGGAGACGTCGAAGGTTCCGCCCCCGAAGTCGTAGACGGCGATCAGGCCGTCCCGCCCGCGGTCCAGGCCGTAGGCCAGCGACGCCGCGGTCGGCTCGTTGACGATGCGAAGCACTTCCAGGCCGGCGATCCGGCCCGCGTCCTTGGTGGACTGGCGCTGACTGTCGTTGAAGTAGGCCGGGACGGTGATCACGGCCCTACGGACCTCGCGGCCCAGGCGCCGTTCCGCCCGCTCCTTCAACTCCCGCAGGATGAGCGCTGAAAGATCGGCCGGGGTGTATTCGGCCTCGCCGACCCGGATGTGGATGACGGTCCCCGATTCGAGCGAGACCTCGAAGGGCAGGAACTCGAGGTCGTCCCCCATGTCTTCGAGGGATCTCCCCATGAACCGCTTGATCGAATAGATTGTCCGGTCCGCCCGCGAAACGGCTTCCCGCCGGGCCCGCTTCCCCACGATGAACCCGGAATCGCTGATCCCGATCACCGAGGGGAGGATGCCGTCCCCGTCCTCATCCTGGATCACCCGGGGCTCGTCGCCGTCCATGTAGGCGGCCACGCTCTTGGTCGTTCCCAGGTCGATTCCGATGATGGGATCCGGGTCCGGGCTTCCCGAACGGTTCAGACTGACGTATGGCAATGGAGGGCCTCCGTGATGTCTCTCACGGCGTTTTGGATGTATTTGCGCTGAGAAAGCACCGTCTTCAGGTCTTCGAGGGTCTCCGCCGGGTCTTCCCCCCCCCCCCCTGCGTCCGCGGCGGCGTCCCAGCGGCCGAACAGGTCATCCAGGCGCGACAGCAGGGCGGCCTCCCTTTCCTCGAAGAGGCGTTGGTCTTCCTTCAACTCCGCGCCCAGCGCCTTCTTTCGCCCTTCGTCGTCTTCAGACTGAAATTCCTGGAGCCTTTCGTTGAACTCGAAGACCTGTTCCAGAAACTCATCCGGAGGGGAGGGGACGAGCTCTTTGTCCGACCCGAATTCCAATTTCACCAGGTATTCGGCCCGCGCAAAAGGCTCCCGAAGCGCCCGGTACGCCCGATTGAGAACGGCCGAGTTCTCCAGGCTGACCCGCTGCTCGTAGGATTCGGCGTTCTGATAAAAATCCGGATGGAGAGTCCGGCTCAGGCCGTAGAAGCGGCGCTCCAGGTCCTGGACGTCGATCCGAAGCCGCCGCGGCAGCCCCATGAACTGAAAGTGGTCTGTGCCCGGTCCGGCGGGCTGGATCTTGGAGCAATGCTCGCAAAGAGGCCCTCCGGCGGTTTCCTGATTGCAGTCCCAACACAGGTGTCTGGCGGCTTGCCCGGAATCCGGTCCGGTCTTGTCCATGTTCGGCCACCCCTTCCCGAAAAGTCGGTCACCCTCCCCTGGTTGTCCTTTCGCCCGGACGTTCAGCCGGTTCGCGCCAAAAATCAGGGGCCTTTTCGGAGAAGGCGGCATGCCTCATCCCGAAAAGACCCCCGTTCCCAACTTCAGCGATCTCCAGCCCCTGCCGGGCAGGGAGTCAGGCGGTGAAGGAGCTTCCGCAGCCGCAAGTCCGCTTGGCGTTCGGATTCTCGAACCGGAATCCCCCGCCCATCATGGATTCCTCGTACGTCAGCGTCGTCCCGCCGAGGTAGAGAAGGCTCTTCATGTCGACCACGACCTTGATTCCCTCGATTTCGAACACTTTGTCCTTCTCTTTGATCTCGGAGTCGAATCCCAGCGTGTAAGAGAGACCCGAGCAGCCTCCGCCCTGGATGCCGACCCGGAGGGCGTAATCCTGGAGGTTCTGCTCATCGAAGAGATGCTTGACCTGTTTGATCGCGGTCCCCGTCAAGGTGATCATCCGCGTCTCCTTTCCTTGGATGGAGGCTTACGCCCCGGTTTTCTTTGCTTTGTAGTCCTTGACAGCGGCAACGATCGCGTCTTCCGCCAGAACCGAACAGTGAATCTTGACGGGGGGAAGGCTGAGCTCTTCCACGATAATGGTGTTCTTGATCGCCAGGGCCTCGTCCGGCGTCCTGCCCTTCATCATCTCGGTGGCGAGGCTGGAGCTGGCGATGGCGCTGCCGCACCCGAAGGTCTTGAACTTGGCCTCTTCGATGACGCCCTGATCATTGACCTTGATCTGAAGCTTCATCACGTCGCCGCACTCCGGCGCGCCGGCGAGCCCCGTCCCCACGGCGGGGTCCGACTTGTCCAGGCTCCCCAGGTTTCGGGGGTTGTTGAAATGATCCACGACTTTGTCGCTGTAAACCATGTTGCCGCTCCTTCCCTATTGTTTATGTCCCGCTCGGACTGTGGTCCGACACGTTCTTAGTGTTCAGCCCACTTGATGGTGCTCAGGTCGATGCCTTCCTTGGCCATCTCGTACAGCGGACTCATCTCGCGAAGGCGGGCGACGACCTCCACCACGCGCCCGATGGTGTAATCCACTTCCTCCTCCGTGTTGAAACGTCCCAGGCCGAAGCGCAGGGAGGAATGCGCCAACTCGTCTCCGCGTCCGATGCCCTTCAGGACGTAGGAGGGTTCCAGCGTCGCCGACGTGCAGGCCGAGCCCGATGAGATGGCGATTTCGTTGAGCCCCATCAGCATCGATTCCCCTTCCACGTAGGCGAAGCTCAGATTGAGCGAATGAGGCAGCCGCTCGGTCGGATGGCCGTTGAGGTGGACCTCATCCAGACGCTCGGTGATTTCGTTGTGGATCTTGTCCCGGAGGCCGATCAGCCGGCCATTCTCCTCATCCATCTCCTCGCCGCAGATTTGGCAGGCCTTGCCGAGGCCGATGATCCCCGTCACGTTGAGCGTGCCCGACCGCATGCCGCGCTCGTGTCCCCCGCCGTCGATGATTGGGGCCAGACGAATGCGGGGTTTTTTCCGCCGGACGTAAAGAGCGCCGACCCCTTTGGGGCCGTAAATCTTGTGCGCCGACAGGGAGAGCAGGTCGATGTTCATGGCCTGGACGTCCACGGGGATTTTCCCCACCCCCTGGACGGCGTCGGTGTGAAAGACGATCCCCCGCTCCTTGACGCACCGCCCAATCTCGGCGATGGGGTTGATGGTCCCGATCTCGTTGTTGGCCAGCATGATCGACACCAGAATCGTATCGTCTCTCAGGGCCTCCTCGACGCTCTCCAGCGAGGTCCGGCCGTATTCGTCCGGCACGAGGTAGGTCACCTCGAACCCCTGGCGCTCCAGGGTCTTGGCGCTGTCCAGGATGGCCTTGTGCTCGATCTTGCTGGTGATGATGTGGTTGCCCTTCTCCTTGTAAAGCGCCGCCACGCCCTTGAGCGCGAGGTTGTCCGATTCGGTGGCCCCACTGGTGAAGATGATCTCTTTGGGATCGGCGTTGATCAGCGCCGCCACGCGCGCCCGGGCCTCGTCCACCCCCTCCTCCGCCCGCCAGCCGAAGGAATGGTTGCGGCTGGCCGCGTTGCCGAAGTCCTGTGCGAAGTAAGGATTCATCTCCTCCAACACTCTCGGGTCCACCGGGGTGGTGGCGTGATTATCCATGTAGATGGGAAGTTTCATCACTCACTCCAACGAGGTCTTGGCTCATCTCCGCCAGCGAGATGCCGTCCAGCAGTTCGAAGAGCCGTTGTTGCAGTCGTTTAATGGGCTCCCGCAAGGTGCACTTTTCGATGGCGGCGCAAAGATTGGGACTGTCCTCATCGAAGCAGCTGGCTATCCTCAGGGGGCCCTCGAGGGCCAACACGATGTCGGCCACACTGATCTCAACCGGGTCGCGGGCCAGCGAATATCCGCCCGCGGGGCCCGCATACGAGATGACCAGACCCTCCCGCGCCAGGCACTGCATGGCCTTGGCCAACAGCTCGGCGGGAAGGTCGAATTGCGTCGCAATCTCCCGCACATTGAGCACCTTGCCCTCATCCACGGAGGCCAAGCTACTGAGCGCGAGGATCGCATAATCGGTCTTTTTCGTGAGAGAGAGCATCTTCGCTCCAATCGGCGGACTGTCTATATCCGACTTTTCTTATCGGATATAATTTACGCCCCGGTTCTCCCCGTGTCAAGTGGTTCGCGGCCGATTCCGGAGCCGCGGGGCCAGGCGCGCCCCGGCGCCTTTTTCGCGGCTGTTATTCCGAGGCCGCATGGCTACCCTCCGATGGCGCTCATGCCCCGCTCGGGCTGGACGAACTCCTTTTGGCCGATCAGGTGGCCGGGGGTCTTCGTGAGGACGACCCCCGCCAGCCATTCCTTGATGGTTTCGTCGTCCGCGCCGCCCCGCAGGTGCGACTTGACGTCGTGCTCGACGGTCGAGAACAAACAAGTCCGGATCATGCCGTCCGCTGTCAGCCGGATCCGGTTGCACGTGGCGCAGAAGGGCTCCGTCACCGTCGGGATCACGCCCACTTCGCCCTTGCCGTCCTTGTACCGGTATTTGGTGGCCGGGTCGTGGGGGTTGTCCCGGACGAGCTCGAGCTCTCCGGCGCGACTGAGCCCCTCGAGGATCTTCTTGGCCGGGAGGACCTTGTTCATCTCCCACTTGTGCTGGGCGTCCAGGGGCATGTACTCGATGAACCGGACGATATAGCCGGTCTCCCGCGCCCACCGGCCGAAGTCTTCCAGCTCGTCGTGGTTGAACCCGTTGATGCCCACGGCATTGATCTTGATGGGGTGGAATCCCGCGTCCGCGGCGGCCTGGATGCCGTCGAGGGTCTGCCGGAACATGTCCCGGCGGGTGATTTCGAGGAACTTGTGGGGCTTCAGGGAGTCCAGGCTGATGTTGATCCGCCTGAGGCCCGCGTCGTAAAGGCCCTTGGCCAGCCGGGGCAGGAGGACGCCGTTCGTCGTCAGCGCCAGATCCATGTCCGGGCTGATCTCGAGCATCATCCGCACGAGCCGGTCGATCTCTTTTCTGAGCAAGGGCTCCCCGCCCGTCAGGTGGTAGCTGTCGAAGCCGAGGTCGGAGGTGACGCGCACGACCCGGGCGATCTCCTCGAAGGAGAGGATCTGCTCCTTCGGCAGCCAGACCATCCCCTCCTCCGGCATGCAATACTGGCACCGGAAGTTGCACTGGTCGGTCACGGAGATCCGCAGATCGTTGTGCGGCCGGCCGTATGTGTCGTAGAGGGCCAGGATGAATTTCCTCGGGACGGGTGAACCGCCTTGCACCAAAAAAAGGCCGGCATTCACAAGGGAACGCTGGCCCGGGAAAATTCTTCGCCGGGGCCTGCGTTCTCCTTTCCAAACACGGGAGGCTGGCGGGTCTCCCCCCCAACCCTATCGGCCCGCGGGTCATGAACTTTTGCGTCCAAGCACCCGGAGGCTCGGAGAACGGATTCAGGTCCGTCTATTCATATGTTCTGAAGATCAAGTATACACCCAAGCCGCCGGGAATCAAGGGAAGGTGTGGGTTCACTGATCCCCAGTTTTCATCGGCTGTGCGGCGCCGGCGATCGTGAGAACAGGCACTGTCAAACGTCCACACGGTGCCGTCATTCCCGCGCAGGCGGGAATCCAAGGTTCTGAGCTGCGGGCCCATCCTTCTGCCCGCTTGGTCATCGAGTTGAGAAGTATACGAGAGGGAGAAGGGCCTTTCGCGCAGGCGGAGGTCGGGTTCATGGGGACTAATCTGAAGTGCTTCTGGATTCCCGCCTGCGCGGGAATGACAATCGCGGGGCGTTGCGGATGGAGGCGGGCTGTCAAGGGTAAGGGGAGCGCTCGGCAGGGCGGGAATCATGACTGATCCCTCGTGGATTGAGCCTTGCAAGGATCTGCTTGAAGGTGTCCGAGGGGTTCCACCGGGGTGTCTCAACGGATAGTTTGTGTCGAGCATTTTCACCAGGGGAGAGCCGGGATCATGGGGAAAAGGCGTTCAGGAAGCCGTGCCGAGGACCGGAGGATGTTTTTGAAAAGCGTGATGGGTGTCGGAGCGGTCCTGACGCTGGGGAAAATTCTCTCGGCCGGCTCCTCGGAGGCGAACGGTCCGCCCCCCCCGATCACGCAACCCGCTCAAGCCGACTCAAAACATTTCATGGAACGGGCGATGAAGATGAGGCGGTTGGCGGTCGCGAGCGGAGATCAGGGGTTCGGCGCAATCATCGTAAAAGGGGGGGAAATCGTAGGCCAGGCTCCAAGCCGGGTGATCGTCCGCCACGACCCGACGGCTCATGGAGAAATGGAGGCCATTCGGGACGCCGGCCGCCGGTTGGGAACGGGCGACCTCAGCGGCTGCGTCATGTACACAACCGCGAGACCTTGCCGGATGTGCGAGACGGCGGGTTATTGGGCGAATCTGGCGCGCGTCTATTACGGTTCGGAAATGACCGATGCGGGTCCGCCGCGTTACTCCTCATGCCCCTAGCCGACAGAAGGGTCCGCCGCGCCTTTCGGTTTACGCCGTGTCCGCCACGATGGGGTTGCGGAGCTCGCCGAGGCGGCTCACGACGCAGCGCACCGTATCGCCGGGTTTGAGATAATAATCCTCCCGGGGCTCGCGGAACGTCGCCACGCCCGATGGGGTGCCCGTGGAGATGATGTCTCCGGGCTCGAGGGTTATCTTCGACCAGTGGGAGATCAGCTCCGGCATTTTGAAGATCATGTCCCGCGTGTTGCCGTCCTGCCGGGGATCGGGCTCGTCGTTGACCCAGGTCTGGAGCGTCAGGTCGTCGGGGTCGGGGACTTCATCCGCGGTGACCAGGTGCGGTCCCATCGGCGCGAAGCCGTCGAAGTTTTTCCCCATGAAGAGCATGCCGAATTTCATCTCGCCGCGCTGAAGGTCGCGGGCGCTGATGTCGTTGAAGATGGTGTAGCCGGCGACGTGCTCCATCGCCCGCTCCGCCGGGATGTCCTTCCCGCCCTTGCCGATGACGATGGCGATCTCCACCTCGTAATCCACCTCCTTCGTGTGCCGGGGGTGGACGATGGGGGCCTCGTGCCCGGTGATGGCCCGGGGGACCTGAATGAAGCCCATGGGGTAGCGGGCCCTGGGCTTGTTCGGATTTTCCTCGATGTGGTCGTGGAAATTGAAGCCGATGGCGACGAACTTGCCCGGCCGGGGCAGGGGCGCGTGAAACCGCACGCCGCCCGCCGGGTGAACGACGTCGGCGCCCTTCGCGCTTTTCAGCGTCTCGCCTTTCTCCCGGCTGGATTGGACGAGATCGATCACCCGGTTGGCGGCGTCATCGGACTTCTGTTCGCCCCGGATGAATCCAAGGACGCCGTTTCGGGCCCATTGGGTCCGCAGCGCAATGGCCCCGGGGTCGCGCCGGCCGGCTTCGGCGATGGTCAGCGCGAGGTTCATGTCGATGACCGACCCGTCATCCAGGACGAGGCCCAGACGGGGGCCGATGGGGTCTTGCGGCAAGGTTTCAAAGATGGCGAGCTTCATGCGATCCTCCGGCGTCCGGTCTCCTGGGGGCGGGCGCGCCGATCCCGGCCGCCTCGGCCGTTTCCCGGACCCGATGGTCTTGACAGGACGGTGCGCATCTGTTTGCTTATTCCCCTGACTCGGGCCTCAATGGCCCCTTCGCGGATTTGAATGTATTTTGTCTGAAGGAGCCGACATGCGTCATTTTGCTGAGGGCGACCCCGAAGAATCACAGCGGCGGCATCTGTGGTGGCACGGTTGCGCCGTCCGGATGGGTCTCGGCCTGACGTTACTCCTCGCGGTGTTCTCCTGGGTTCTGTTCGGTTAGCCGTTTTTCCATTCTCGCGATCCCATGCTCCTCCAGGAGGTCGGCGAGGCGATCCCTGTTGATCAATTCAACGGGCGCCCCTTCCACAATCTTGTCCACCTCCTGCGAGAAGAAGCCGGTTGTGATGAAGATCCCCTTCATGGCGCGCTCCTGGTGGACGGCGCTGCTGAGGCCGAGGACCGGGGCCGAGTCCACGACTTGGTCCGTGGGGGACAGGAGGCCGCTGACCAGGTAGGTTCCGCCCAGAACAGGGTGGTCGTAGACCGCCGTGATGTTGATGACGCCCGGCTTTTCAGACTCCACCGATTGGACCCGCAACTCTAAGGCCTCCACGAGGTCCACGCATATTTCTTTGAACTCTTCCGGAATCATCTCCCCAAACGCCGCCGTTCCGGGGACGTCCTGCCGGTAAAAGGCCTCTTCCATCGCGATGGGCGCGGAGGAGCGCTTCAACAGGAAGATCAGGATGAAACCGAGAAACAATGAAACTGCGATGATGCCGAGCATGGGTGCGTTCCGCCGACAGTTCCGATACAGCGGCCCGGTCCCGGATGGACAGCGTTGGGTGTGTCATGAGGGCGGGGGGGATGACGCCGGAGCGGAAGATTTTCCCTATTTCATCATGTCGTCGTAGATTTGATCCTTCTTGCCTGCCTTGATGAGCCTGTCGTTTGCGAAGGCCTGTTTGAGGGAGAGCCAAATCGTGAAGATGATGATTGGCACCATCGCGGAAATCGGGATGTTATCCGGTTTCAGGAAGATTTCCAGAAATTGTTCCATGTCGTCTCATTCCTCCGTGATAGGACCCTCTCAATATGGACCGGCATACAGGAGCGGGTCAAGTCGAAATCTGCGTTGACAGCCCGGCCACCCCTTCCTATACTCGACTTAGTGGGGTTAAAGGTGCGGTGTGGAGCGCCTACGCCCGACCACTCGCGCGAAAACGGAAGGTTCGCATGGCTCACTTCATCGCGGATACGTGTATCGGTTGCAGCATCTGTGAGATTAAGTGCCCGACGGACGCGATTACCGGCCGGCGGGACCAGTTGTACGTCATCGACCCGGGTTTGTGCATCGACTGCGATGTCTGCGGCCGCTTTTGCCCGGTGGAATGCATCCTGGACGAAGACGGGAAGGTCATTCCCCGAATCCGGCCCAAAGAGATGCCCAAGGCGATTGTGATCGAAGAGTTGTGCAACGGTTGCAACTACTGTGTCGAAATCTGCCCGTTCGATTGCATCAGCCTCGAAGACGCCGAGGGCTGGGAAGACGTCCAGGTGGTGGCCAAGGTGCATGAGAAGGAGTGTGTAGGATGCCAACTGTGCGAGGCGTTCTGCGACAAAGAGGCGATTGTCGTTCCCCTGCCCGAGGGGAAGACGAAGCTGGAATTCGTGCTCGGCCACTATACCTGATCCCGTTGCGGTCCGGCCGCGATGGGAGGAAGCATCCGCGTGGGGATGTTTCGATGGTTCAACGTTCAACGCAAGCCCGAGGGCCCGCAGGTGCTCTCGGGCTTTTCCTTTTATCCGGCCGAGGGCGGAGCGCCCGCGGCGACGGGGAAGGTTCTCGGTAATGCCGAATCGACCCATGTCCAACGCCGCCCGTTGGGCGGCATTCGCGCTCTCGGGCTGGGTGCTCGGGTCCTGCGCCGCGGGGCCTCTCTCGCCGCCGCGCGCGGGGCAAGGCCCCCCTCCCGTGGAAGGAAGGGCGCGGCGGGCGGCCCCGCCCGGTTTCGCCGGGCTGGCCGACGGGCTCCGGCCCTCGGTGGTGCACGTCAGCACCCGAAACCCGGGCGTCCGGGCGAGAAGGGGCGGGCTGTCGACCGACCTGAGAGAGTTCTTCGACCGGATGTTTGAAAACCGGGACGCGGCCGGCCCGGCCGAGACCGCGGCGGGCGAAAGGCCCTCTTTCGGGGGAGGAGGGGGGGAGGGGGGAACCGGGATGGGCTTCCTCATCGGCGCCCGGGGAGAGATCCTGACGAACCACCACGTTGTCGAGGGCGCCGCCGAGATTCGGGTCAGGCTCTACTGAGGCGAGTGGCGGCAGGCGAGCCTGGTCGGCGCGGACCCCCTGACGGACCTGGCCCTGCTGCGGATTCATTCGAAAAAATCGCTGCCGGGCGCGCGCCTCGGTGATTCCGCCGGGGCCCGCGTCGGCGATTGGGTCCTGGCGATCGGAAACCCCTTCGGTCTGGAGGAGACCGTGACGGCCGGAATCCTGAGCGCGAAGGGGAGGGCGCTGGAGGGCGCGATCTTCAGCGGATACCTCCAGACAGACGCCCCCATCCACAGGGGCAACAGCGGCGGACCGCTTTTGAACCTTCGGGGAGAGGTCATCGGCGTGAACACGGCCGTCGTCTCGGGCGCGCCCGGGATCGGCTTCGCCATCCCCATCAATCTGGTGAGGCGCCTGCTCCCCGACCTTCGCGCGCACGGCCGGGTCCGGCGGGGTTGGATCGGAGTCTCGATTCAGGAGATGGACCCGGAGCTGGCGCGCTATTTCAGACTTCCACGGGCGGGGAAGGGAGGGGTTCTGATCGCCCGCGTCCGGGAAGGGGGGCCGGCCGGGCGGGCGGGCCTTCGGGCCGGTGATGTGATTTTGTCCCTGGGCGGTCTCCCCCTGCGGGGGAGCCAGGATTTCGGAAGGGCCTTGGCGCGGGCGGGGATCGGAGCGCCCACGCCCCTTCAGGTCTTTCGCGGCGGAGAGAGCCTGGTGATCCCGGTAATGGTCCGGGAGCTGCGGGAATCCCGGACGACTTCCAAAATCGGTCCGTCCAAACCGGCCAAGCCGGCTCACCCGCCCTTTGGGTTGGACCTTCGCCCGCTCTCACCCTCCATGGCCTCCCGGCTGGGGCTCGAAGACCCGGCCGGCCTGATTGTCGGCGCCGTGGACCCCGGAAGCGCCGCGGACCGGGCCGGAGTGAGACGCGGAGACATCGTTCGCTCCATCGGTTTGCAGGCCGTCCGGTCCGAAAAGGGAATGCGGGAAATCCTTCAGGGGTTGAAGGGCGGGGAGACCCTCCTCCTCATTCAGCGGGGAGACCAGCGGATCTTTCTGCTCTTGAAAATCGCTCCGCGGCCGGCCCTACAGTCCTGAAAATCCCCTCCGTCCTCTTGAAGGGCCGACCGGCCCCGGCGTCGCCCGGTGATCGAAAAAGCGCTTGACAGGTTATAAATAGGTGTATATACTCATAATATGATGAATCAATCAACCCCCCTGATGGAACGGAAGGCCTGCGTGTGCTTCAACCTGAGAAAGGCGGGGCGCGCGGTCACGCAATCCTACGACCGGGCGCTGCAAGCGGTCGGGCTCCGGGTCACCCAGTTCAGCATCCTTGCGGTCTTGAGGCGGCTTGGCGCTTCGACCATCAGCCGGCTGGCCGAAGCGCTGGTGATGGATCGCACGACCCTGACGCGGGATCTGAAGCCGTTGGAGCGGCGGGGTTATCTCAAGGTCGTGCCGGGTGAGGACCGGCGGACCCGGACGGTTACGCTGACGAAGCGGGGTCGTCAGGCGTTGGCGAAGGCGACCCCGATCTGGAAGGAGGTGCAGGTCCGCATGGTCGAGGGATTGGGAGAAGAGCGGTTCTATTCCTTGCTGACAAACTTGTCGAATGTGGTGGACGTGACCCGCGGGGAGTAGTGATTTGAGATGTCAGTGTATATGCACTCAACTGCCCGCGAAGCCCTCCCGGGTCGGGATTCAGGAGTCCCCCAAAGCCGTTCGAGGTTCCGGGTTTTTTCCGAAGTCGTCCAGGATTTCGAGTAAAGCCGCGGAAGTCGTTCTTCGGACCGTGGGCGGAGTCCTTGTCTTGAACGGCTCCCCGTTGATTAAGACGGTTGCTGAATTGCGTGGCGCGCCCGATGGTTCGATGAAAACCTACCGACCCATAGGAGGGGAATCCCATGGATAATAGTTTGATCTTTTTAATCAGCTTCGTTTCCAGTCTGGTGGTCTATGGGCTGATCGCCAAGTGGTACATCGCGCCGCGCCTGAAAGCGATGCCCAGGGAGGCGGCGCTCACGCCCTTTTTGCTTTTTCACGCCTTCCGGTACGTCGGTCTGATTTTCCTGGTGCCGGGGGTGGTTTCTCCAAGCCTGCCCGGGGCGTTTGCGAACCCCGCCGCGTACGGGGACCTGGCCGCGGCGATCCTCGCGCTCATCGCCCTGGGTTTCTTGCGAGCCGGCTCTGTTCTTGCGCTCCCCCTCGTCTGGGTCTTCAACATCGAGGGAACGCTGGACTTGCTGTACGCGGTGTTTCAGGGGACGCGCCTGGGAGTGATCGCACAATTGGGACCCGCGTATTACATCCCCACGGTCATCGTGCCCGCGCTCCTGGTGAGCCATGTTCTGGTGTTCCGGATTCTTCTGCGGCGGGACTGACCCCCGTGGGCCATGGGGCCGTTGCTTTTGTCAAAAAAAGGCTCAGGGCAGGTGGACGGCGCTTTTCGGTTTGAAGGCGAACCACGAGAAGGCGAAGTGGTTGCCGTGGAGGATGGGCTTCAGCCTCTTCCCCTTCAGGGGGCCGTCCACCGCAAGGCCGAGGATGTTCCAGCGGCTTCCGGTCTGGACGTCGCGTATGCCCTTCGGGTCCGGTTGGAAGGTCAGCTTTTGGCCATTCAGGTTCGGGTCGAACACCCCGGTGGCTCCGATGTCCCTGGCCGAGGCGATCTTCGCGCCGCCCAGGGCGGAGGCGGCGCCGTCGGCGTGAAAGACGACGATGTCCCGGCGCCCCACCCGGTCATTCACGACGCGGTGTTTCGCCAGGACCGAGTAGGGGTAGGCCTTGTCGGTGTCGCCGAGGGTTACCGCCACGATGCGCTCCATCGGCGGGAGCCGCTTGTCCGTCGGTCCGCGGAACAGGAAGGGGACACCCTTGATGTTGTCGTAGCCGACGTAGGGATTCCGGCCGTAGGGCCGCCTGTGGCCGGTGTCTTTCGACAGGACCGGCGCGCCTGGATAGGACTTCTTAAAGTGGCCGAACCCCACGAGGGCCGCCGGGACCATTTTCAGCTTTTTGCCGGTAAGGTCGCCGATGATGGCCTCGCCCGTGAACTGCTGCCACCACGATTCGGTCTGGCGGTCGTACATGACGAGGTCGCTGTTCCGGAGCTTTCCGGTCGTGCCGAAATCGAGCAGGCGTCCGTCCAGCCTGCGGTCGAAGGCGATGGCCGCGTTGCAGAGCGGACAGAAGGTGACCGCCACCGGAAGGCCGTTCAGGGTGTCGTTGACAATCTCGTGCCAGGTCAGGATCTGGAGGGGATAGGCCTTGGCCTTTCCCTGGTGCTCGATGACGACGACGGGCTCGATGTCTTTGACCCACTTGTCGGCCGATTCCTGGGACACGAACTTCGGCTTATCCACGGCGGGGATGCCGTCCTTCGGCGGGCCTCCGGAGAGGATCTCCTTATAAGAAACCGAATGCTTCTTGAAGTTTGTCTTCCACCCCGAAGTGGAGAAGAGCGGTTTGTCGCCTGCGGCCAGAACGGTTTCAACGCCCGGACCGGCGACCCCGGCGCCCAGACTCAGGACCGCCGCCAGCGTCAGCGTCGTGAAAGATCTCATCATTCTGGTCTCCCGAGACAGGAATGAGGCGTTTCTCTCTATAACCTCGGAATGGCCGGTTGATTCCACGAATCGGTGGATTCCACGAATCGGTTGATTCGGGCGGATCAGCTCCCCAAAAGCTCCTGGATGATGGTCTCGTAAATATTTTTGGGCTGGGCGCCCACGGCGACGCGTCCGTCGGGCAGGACGACGGTGGGGGTGGAGTGGATTCCCCGCTCCGAGGCCTCCTGCTGGTCGCGCCGGACGGCCCCTTCCAAATCGGCGTTCCGGTAGAGGTCCTCGAACCGGGGGACGTCCAGCCCGAGGTCGCGGGCGAGGCCGATGAGGACGCCATCATCGGCGATGTCGAGGCAGTCCACCAAGTGGGCCTCCTCGATCCGCTCGACGTAGCGGGCTTCGGCCTCCGGGCCCTGGGCCGCGGCCGCCTTGATGGCCACCGCGCCGGGCATGGAGTGGGGGTAGGGGAAATCGCGGGTCGCCATGAGCGCGGGGTTGACCCGCTCGCCCCCCGGGTGTTCCTTGACCATGGCCCAATGGCCGAGGATCTCTTCCTTGCTGAGCGATCGGGCTTCCGGCGTGGGGGCCAGGAGGAAGGTCTTGTACCGGATCTCGAGCCGGTCCCGATAGGTTTTCTTCACGTCGTGCAACCGCCCGGTCGCCAGAAAGCACCAGGCTCAGTGGACGCACTGGATGTATGTCAAGCGCGCGGGTGCGGGCAAATCGGGCCTCCCTTGGAATGCGGGGCGGGACCGGCTAATCAATGTATCCCAATGCCTTCAGCCGATCTTCGATGTCCTTCGACGTGTCCGCCTCGCTTGGCTGATAGAAGCGGCATGGCCGCCGAACGGTTTTGTACCATCGGTCCATCGACGCTTGAAGAGATTCCGCTTCCCGGACAGGTGGGTTTCCGGCCCCCTTGGGGCCGAGCAGGTTCTTTCGCTCTCCCGGATCGTCCCTCAGGTCGAACAAGAGTCTTTTCCGCACACGGTAACTCCGGGCGGGGCTCAACAGCCCCTCCAGCTCGTAAATCAGCTTTAGGTGATCCCGAACCAGAAACAGTTTCGCATGGTCGTAATCCGTTGTCTCCCCGTAGACCTCCCGGCGGCGGGCTTTTCCCAACATCACCTTCCAAAACGACCGGCCTTGCATGCAAGGGACCGGAGGAATCCCGGCCGCCTCCAAAAGGGTGGGCATGATGTCCACCAAACCCACCGGGTCCCGGACGCGAAGCCCGCTCCGCAGCCTCCGCGGCCAGGTGACCATCAACGGAATGTGCACCTCCTCTTGATACACCGTCTGCCCGTGGCCGTACTGTTTGTGCTCCCAAAACGCCTCGCCGTGGTCTGAGGTGATGAGGAGGAGGGTATTCTCGAACAGTCCCGTTTTTTTCAGTCGCCCGACGAGCTTTCCAACGAACCGATCCAGGAACAGGATCTCTCCATCATACTGCGCCACCATATTCTCAAGCTCGCGGGGCCGGAGCGGCGGATCCCCCTTGCCCGGAAACCACTCCACGGAGCACCCCCCCGCGCCCGCGCCGCCCCCCGCCTGCCGGCACACCTTCTTCCCCCCCGGCTTCAGCGGTGCCAAACGGCCCTTGAACCCCGGGTCGAATCTGCGTTTGTACGCCCCGGGAGGGCGGTACGGCGTATGGGGGTCGAAATAGTGCAAATAGAGGAAAAACTTGTTCCGCCGGGGGTCGTATCCGGGTCGGGCGGTCATGTAAGACAGATAGGCCCGAACCCGCTCGTACATCCAATCCGCCTTTCTTGCCCGAAAATAGCCGGCCCATGTCTTGACGGAGTTCACCAGCAGCCCTTCGTCGACCTCGACCGGATTTCCCATGTCCAGACCGACCTCATTGATGAGGCTCTCGAAGAAACCGTTCAAACCGCCGAGGACCTGCAGGACCGTGGGGGAGCGGGAGGCGATGGTTCGCCATGCGTAAAGTTGATAGGAGGGCAGTTGGTTTCGGCCTTTGATGGCCTGATAGGCTTCCGAGATCTGATCCGTGTAGTCGAAGCCTTGTGTGTAATTGTTCCGCGCTCCCACCAGCGTGTTGGCGGACCAGAACGCGGATGTATAACCCGCTTGGCCCAGGACCTCCGCGAGAGATGTGATTTCGTTTGGGACGAATCCTTTCACCTGATTGACGCCGTGAACGGATTCATAAAGGGACGTCAACAGGGTGGCCGTGGATGGAGGTGTCCAGTTGGAATGGGCGAAGGCGTTTTCGAAAAGCACGCCTTCCCCGGCGATGCGGTCCAGGTTCGGAGAAGTGGGCCGGTTGCGCCCGTGAGCCGAAAGGTGGTCCGCCCGCAAGGTGTCAACCAATATCACGATCATGTTCGGTGCGCGGGCCAGGGATGAATTCACCCGGCGCCAGGTCTGACCCCGAAACGGCTCTTCCACCACGCCGAACTTGCAGCGGAGCCAAGCCCATCGACAGGACGAGGCCGCCCGCCGTGACAACCGATCGGAAGAAGGAAGTGGTGCTTACGTCGAGTAGCCAGCCAGGGGTGCAGGAAAAGCCCAAGGCCAACCGCCGCCAAAGGGAGGAGCCCCTTCATCGCCAGGTTCAACCAGGTGCCATGCGGCGCGAATCGAAATTTCGGATTGAGGTAACCCGAGACCGCGAAATGTAGAAACAACACGATCAAGACGGCCCAACATACGGAGACGATAAAGGCCCGGGTCGTGTTTTTCTTCCGGAGCAGACGCCATCCATGGGCGGCCCATGCCGCGAGAACCGCGAGAACCGCGCAGACAACCACGTTCGTAACCACCGAGATTGTGATGAGGTGGAAGACACTCGCTCGCGTTGCCAGATGCGGCTGAAAGAAAGTCAGAAAGAGAATCAGGTAGGGTTCAACGAGCCCGAGAAAGAGACCGAAGAGCGCGCCTTGCAACCCGGCCAGGCGAATGGATTCACGTGTCGTGATGGACGATGCGTCCGGCGAATCGCCGCCCCGCGGGTTTTTCCATCGGCTCATGGGATCCACGAGTCCGCCGAGCGGTGATACACTCTGTTGAACAGGTCCGCGAAAATGTCGCTTGAGGCGTCCAAAGCGGCGAACGCCGTCGAGGAGACCTGTCCGGCAACCCGCCAATCAACTAGTCGGCCGGCGGGACCTCGATTCCGCCCCCTGATTGCCCGCATAATGGTCTGAGGTCCGAAGGACATCAACGAAACCCTTCACAATCAAATTCCGCGCGTGAGGCGGGGATGATTTCACACGCCGGTTTCGGTCCGGGAACGCTTCTCCGCTCATGCCGAACAGAATAGGGGAGTCAAACCAAATGACGCGAAAAATCGACTGCGGCGATTTTATCACAACCTCGCGGCCTGCCTTCTTGGGTTTATTCTGGAGGTGTCGCTGGCCACCGCCCGATTTTATTTTTCCCAACCAGCGACGACGCTGATGATCGGAAAAAGTTTGATCACCAGTGAAGGTCCGGATGAAAAGAGTAGATTGATCGATGCCAATCCGGCGGTTCCCTACCATTTATATGGATGCCGACCCGGACAGCGCGGCCCGGCTGGAGCGTTTGCTGGCGAGTGACCGCCGCGGGCGCGTTCTCTGGAATCACTGCGGGTCAAACGCCGCGGCGGCGGATGTGCGCCCCCTCCTCGCCCTGAACCCGAATCTCTTTTGTGAGCTTTCCTTCCGCTATCCGCCCGTCCTCCGGATTCGTTTGATCGAACGCTTCCCCAGGCGGATGAGCTTCGACTTGGCGGGGCCGGCCGCCGCCTGGCTCCGGCTAATCGAGGACTTTCCGGACCGCTTTATGATTGGGACCGACGCCCACAGCCCCGAGGAGCATGAGAGGGCAATACGCATGGTCCGCGCGCCGGTTTGCTTCCCCTCCTGTGCCTGGAGACGGCGCGCGGAGTCGCTTACCGGAACGCCCGGCGTTTGTTCGGCCTCAAATGGCGGGGGCTTCCCGATTCGACGGAGGTCAGCTCGGGCGAGACGAGCCGGCGGGGGTCCGCGGCTGGATTGCTGGGACACGCATCCGGCGCCGTGCATGAGAAAACGCAGGAGGCCCCTGGGGGCCTCCTGCGAACGAACTTGAGAACGGACGGCTCTTTTGCGCCCGCCCGTCTTATGTGATGGGGCGTTAGGCTCCTTTTATGCCTCTGCTTTGACGCCCCGCTCTTTATCTGTTCCTGGAATCCAGTTGTCCAGGATCAGTCCCAGGATCGCCGCCACGGCCATTCCGCTGCCGGCCAGGGAGTTGATGATGTTGCCGAGCCCGCCTCCGAAGATTGCCCGCATCCGGGCCGCGCCGTCGATTTTGAAGGGCGGGGCGCCGCTGATGTACGCGGGCAGGCTCAGCCCCATGAATAGGATGAACCCGACTATCAACAGATTTCGGTCGGAACTGAGATCGGCCTTGGCCACCTGCTGGATGCCGACGGCCGCGATGAGGCCGAACAGCGCGCAGTAGAGCCCGCCGACCAAGGGAGCCGGCATCGTGGAGATGAGCGCCCCGAATTTGGAGATGAGCCCCACGATGATGAGGATGATCCCGGCGACGAGGACCACGCGCCGGGAGGCCACCCGCGTGATGCTGACCAGCCCGATGTTTTCCGAGTAGCTCGTGCTGGCGAACCCGCCAAGCAGGCCAGTGATAAAGCACCCTAATCCCTCGGACCCGATGCCCTTGTTCAACTGTTCGGTGGTCGGCTTGGGGGCGCGGGACATCGCGGCGACGGCGTGGTAGTCGCCGATGCTCTCAACCATCGACGCCAGGTATCCCGCCAGGATGGCAAAGAAGAACCCGATGTGGAACTTCGGCGGGCCCCAGGGCAGAATGATGCTGTCCGTGCTCCATTTGAACCAGGGCGCGGCGCTGACCGTGGCCAAGTTGATGAAGCCCGGATGCTTGGGCCCGTACGCCCCCACTTGGCTCAGGATGAGATTTAGGACCCAAACCACCAGGATGGCCATGAAGATGGGGAACATCCGCAGGAGCATGCTCTTCTTCGACCAGATCTGCGAGAACAGGAAGATCAACACCATGGTCAGGATGGAGGTCGGCCAGTGAAGTCCCGCCTGCGGCGCGCCGACGGCGAACAGCGCCAGGCCGATGAGCATGATCACCGGGCCGATGACCACCGGGGTGAGGATTTTTCGGACCAATCCGGCGAGGCGTCCCCATCCGATGACCATCTCCACGATGGCCCCCAACAGGATCCCGCCCGCGATGTATTGCATCGCTTCGGGGCCTTTGTACTGGCCGGCGATGAAAAAGAAAGCGGCCAGAAAGGAGAAGGAGACGCCCTGGATGATGGGCAGCCGGCTACCAATCGTCACCTGGAGCACCGTTGCGATCCCTGAGCACAGCATGACCGCCGTGACGAGGATGCCCGTTTGCACGGCGTCCATTCCAAGAGCGCCCTTGAGGATCAGCGGGACGCTGACCGTGGCGCCGAACATCGTGAGAACGTGCTGGAGACCGAAGACGATTGACCGCCCTGTCGACGGCACGTCGTCAATCCCATACAAAAGCTGTCTGGGTTCTTCTTCGTGAGTCAGCGCCATGGCTTCCTCCCCCTGGGTTCCCTGCAATGTGTCGTATCTGAGATTCCGCGCTTGGCTCGCCGAGTCGCTGGAAACCAACTCACCGGCATGTCGAATTCGCTAGGAAATGTTTTTAGGGTGCGGGCAACTTCCCGTCTCTTGTCACACCCGGACGAAGAACGCGGAACCCAACACCTTCCAACCGGAAAGGGCTGGGATTGCCTGGCAGGGACAGGCGGGGCCGGGTTGGACTCACCCATAGGCAACCTCACATTTATTAGACAGTGATTTTTTACACATGTCAACAACTAATTTGCTCGTGGGTCTTCGGTTTTCCGGGATGGGAGATAGGTTCTCGGAAATTCGTATCGGGGATGGGTTTCACGGGGAGATACAGATTCTCTCCGTTCCCGAAGCATTGTTCAGGGGAGCATCCATCAATGCCCCAAGCGACCCGCCCGGCGTCAAAGAGATTGCGCGATCCACGAAAAGAAGTATGACATCCCCAGGAACGTTGGACACACGCATGGACGGTCGAAGCGGGTTTTCGTTCCCCGCGAAGCTTGTCAGAACCTGAGCGTGCGGGCGAGACGGCCGCATTCGGTGTGCGGCGCCCTGCAAGTCAAGCATCGAACCAGCCTGTATGGGGGGTGTGGAATCATGGGCCTCGGGGGGGGCGACCTGCAGGAAACCCTGCTGGAGTTCAAGCACCAAAACCTGTTCATCATTTTCTTTACCGAGGTTCTCTTCTATATCTCCTTTGCCATGCTCCTGCCGACGCTTCCCCTCTACCTGGCGGCTTTCAACATCGGTACGACGCAGATCGGCTTGGTGATGAGCATTTTCGCGATCGGCCTTCTCGGCTCCCGGCCCTACATTGGAAAATTCATCGACCAATACGGGGCGCGCTGCACCTTGCGCTACGGCGGGGGCATCCTGACGGTTTATACCCTCCTTTATGCGGTCGCGCCGGCGTCGGTCTTGGGGGGATGTTCTACCTGTAGAGCATTGTCGTCCTCCCGTCGCTGGTCCTGATCATGCTCTCGCCCCCCGGAGGGATCCGGGCCGCTTTCACCTGCGGGTTGCTGGGAGACTTCCGTCCCCGCTTCCGCCACCTGGGCGGGAGCTTGTAGCGCCAATCCCTCACGGGGTGGACGGCCCGGGGTTCTTCGCCGCTCCCACGCGCTAAGTTGGGTGCGGCCGGAGGACGGCTCCCGGGGATGGCGGCGCAAAGGCGCAATTCCAGCCGCGATGGCTATTCCGAAAAAGGCTCAACCGACTGTAGCGGGGATCTCAGCGCCCGGCGGGACCGGTGCGTGAAGCGCGTCCGGGGTTGGCCCTGCGCCAATCGGCCCGTAGGCGGGTGAGGCTGACCCTCAGCGAGTCTTCCAGAGCGGACAGCCCAATTCCCGCCGGTGCGGGAATGACATGGCTGGTGTGCCAAACGGATTTCCAGGCCAAAGATTGGGTTCCCAGGTCGATGGCCCGGACTTCCACCCGAAGACAAATCGAGGCGAAGCTCCCCTTGTGGCGCAGACGCGAAGCGACGATGCGGATTTGCGGCGTCCGCCCCGGGTCCGGATGGGTCTGAACCTGAGGCATGAGGCCCCGGACCATCCGCTGGACCGCTTTCATCAGGCGGGTTTTGGAAATACCGAGGGCCGACACGCCTTCCCGTATCTCAACCAGAAGACCCAGCGTCTTTACACCTGAGAGGGGAACGCATTCGTCCGTGGGGACGGGGGTGACGCATCGCGCCTCGGTGACGGCCGCGCAGAACAGCGCACCCGTGAAGAGGCTACAACCCAAGAAACGGCGCAAAATCCTTTTCATCCGGCGTCCAATCCGGTCAGACGATTCACGTGTCATCCGGAATTAGTGTGGCCGGGATTCTACAATGGTTCGGAAACGACTGAAAGGGCGCATCAGCGGGATTCGGGCGGGTCGCCCCCGTTCTTCATCGCGCAAGCCGGTGAAGTTCACCGGAAAATCATGTGAGATCCTCTTCTGTTGAAACCCGGTTCTTGCCCGCTTTTTTGGAGAGATAGAGGATTTCATCGGCGCGGCTGAGGAGGGTCTGCTCCGTGTCGCCCTCCTGGAATCTGGCGATTCCAAGGCTGAGGGTCAGGGCGAGCTGAACGGTTTTGGATTCGTACTCGACCGGGATCGCAAGCTGGGAGATGGAATCCGCCAGCCCCTGGATCTTCTTTTTTCCTTTTTTCAAGGAATCGGTCTGGAGGAGGAGGACGAACTCGTCGCCTCCATAACGGGCCAGGAAATCACTGCTCCTGAGGTTGTCGCGGGTGCTCTTGGCCACCAGTTGCAGGGCTTTGTCCCCCCGATGGGGTGTCCGAGGCGGTCGTTGATGAGCTTGAAATCGTCAATGTCGAAAATGACCAGAAGGAAGGCGTTGGGCAGGATTCGGTTCCGATCCACAAGCCCCTTCAGCTCCTGATCGAACGCGCGGCGGTTATAAAGCCCCGTGAGCGGGTCCCGGAGAGACTCCTGGGAGACGGTCTCCAGCTCATCCTGCAAGATATCCACCCGCTTGATGAGCTGGGACATGCGGATGGTGCTGTTCTCTTTCTGCTCCCGAACGGTGTCTTTGATGGTCCCCACCTCGTTGCTGATGGACTCGCGGATCGCCCGGAGGTCTTCCAGGATGCAGATGTCCGAAAGGCGGTTTGTGGTCTCCAGGATGGATTTCGCGAACTTGTTCTCATCGCTGCTCATCTCGGCAATCGCCTTGGACAGGAGGCGAATCACCGTTTTCAGCTCATTCTCTGTATCGTTCAGGTATTCACGGGAATCCTGGATGTATTCTTTTCCCCGCTTGACGAGCGGCTTGACGAACTTTTTGAGGTCCGCGGGCGTAATGTCGGGATCGTCCGGATCGGGTATCGAGGCGAGGACTTTCTCAAGGTTCTTCAGGCCGGGCGCGCTGACGACAGTGGCCAACTCCAGAAAGAGATCGTTGAGGGCCGTGGCCGTCAACTCCCAGGCCCACGGTCCGCCATTGCTCTTTTCGCCGGCGGTGCTGCCGTTTGCGGGCGCCGACACCGCCTTGGCCTTTGTGCGTTTCAGAATCGCCATGATTTCTCGCCCTTGTGAAACTCTTCCGCCTTCACTACAAGGTTGAATCCCGACAGCTATCGGGTAAGGCCATGTATGAGCAAAAAAGATGCCAGAAAAAGAGCGCCCCCCCCCGCCGGGATCTCCCTGAAATTCCACGGGTTATGAGATACTTGAATATGGTGGGGATTTGGCCGCGTCCAAAAGGGCAGAAATGACCCACCCGGCGGCAATTATTGACCCCCGGGTGAACATTTTCCCGCTCTCGTCCGAATCCATCAGGGCGCAACCCCGGGAGAGCGGGTTCCTCGCCCCATTCGGCGTAACCCCCGTTCGGCGCGACCGCCGTTCGGTGTGACCGATAGGCCGGGGAACGGGTAGGGGGCATCATGGCGGCGGAAGAGCAATTCCGGATCGGCGTTGACACAGGGGGCACGTTTACGGACGTCATCGCTGTCCGCCAGTCGGACGGGAAGCTGTTTTCCTCGAAAGTCCCTTCCACCCCCTCGGACCCGTCGCAAGCCCTGCTTTCCGGCGTCCGGCGGATCCTCGGCGAGGCGGGGGAGGGGGGAGCGTCGGAATCCCGCGTCTCGGCCGTCATCCACGGGACGACTGTGGCTACCAACGTCCTCCTCGAGCGGGAAGACCACAACATGGGTCTCCTCGTCACCGAGGGTTTCCGCTTTATCCTCGAAATCGCCCGCCAGAGCGTTCCGGAAGGTTACGGGAACTCGTTTTTTTGGGTGAAGCCGCCCCGATTGGTTCCGGCCGGCCGGGTCCTGGAGGCGGGGGGGCGGATGGACTCCCGGGGCCGGGCGATCGAGCCCCTGGACGAGTCCTCGGTGCGCGCGGCGGCCCGCCGCTTCCGCGACCTGGGCGTCGGGACCGTCGGGGTGTGTCTCCTCCACGCCTACGCCAATCCCGCCCACGAGCTCCGCGCCCGGGAGATTCTCGCCGAAGAGCACCCTGAATGCTTCGTCTCGCTTTCCTGCGAGGTCCTGCCCGAGCAACAGGAATACGAGCGCGCGCTGAGCACGCTGATGGACGCGGCTTGCAAGCCCGTTATCCGGCGTTACATCGACCGGGCGGCGGATCGGGTGGGGGAAGCGGCGGGCGGCCGGACCCCGTTTCTGGTGATGAAGTCCAACGGCGGCGTGATGAGCGCCCGGGCCGCGGTGGATCGCCCCCTGGCGACCGCCCTCTCCGGACCCGCGGCGGGGGTGCTGGCCGGCGCGGCGCTGGCCGCCGCCGCGGGCTTGGAAAAGGTCATCACCTTCGACGCGGGCGGGACCTCGACGGATGTCTCCGTGATTGAAGGGGGCGCCCCCGTTTACACCACCCGGGCGACGCTCGGCCATTACACCGTGAAAATCCCCATGATCGATATCGTCACCGTAGGCACCGGCGGCGGATCGATCGCCTGGATCAACGCCGAAGGCCGCCTCCGCGTGGGCCCGAGGAGCGCCGGGGCCGACCCCGGCCCGATGTGCTACGGCAGGGGCGGCGAAGAGCCCGCCGTGACGGACGCCGAGCTCTTCCTCGGCCGGCTGCCCGACAAATTGGTGGGGGGGGAGCTGCCCCTCGATCGCGCCAGGTCGGAGGAGGGAATCGGGCGGATCGCCGCGGCGCAGGGGCTTCGCCCCGAGGAAGCGGCCCGGGGGATCCTCGACGTGGCCGCCTGGAACCAGGCCCTCGCCATCCGGCAGATGACCGTGAATCGGGGAAAGGACCCGCGCGAATACGCCCTCGTCGCCTTCGGAGGGGCGGGCCCCCTCATGGCGGCGGACATCGCCGAGGTCCTCGGCGTGGACGAGGTGATCGTGCCGCCTGACCCGGGGTGCGGGAGCGCCATGGGCCTGGTCAATGTGGACCTGCGCAACGATTACGTCCGCGCGTGTATCGCCCGTCTGGACGGGATCCCGCCGGAGGACGTGGAGGGCCTCTTCCAGGAGATGAAGCGCCGGGCCGGTGCCGATCTCGACGCCGAGGACGCCCCCGAAGACGCGCGGATGCACCGGCGGTCCGCGGATTTCCGGTACTACGGCGAGGGGCAGGAGATGACCGTTGAGTTCCCCCCCCTCCCCGCCAAGGGCGGATCGATCGCGGACGTTCTTGAAAAGGCCGCCGGCCGGTTCCATGAGGCCTACCTCGCCCAATTCGGTTTCAACTACCGCGGCCGGACCCCGGTCGAGGTGGTCAACCTCCGGGTGACGGCCGTGGGCAGGCTGGCGCGCGCGCCGGACCGGCCGGTCCCGCACGGACGGGGGGCCGAGGCGGCCCGCACGGGAGAGCGCCCGGTTTACTTCGCCGCGCCGGGAACCGTCTCGACCCCGGTTTACGACCGGACCCGCCTGGGCGCCGGGGACGCGGTGGAAGGCCCCGCCATCGTCGAGGATTACGGCTCGACGACGGTGGTCCCGCCCGGGGGGCGGTGCGAGGTGGACGCGCGGGGCAATCTGAGGATCCGGCTTCCGGTCCGGGAGGACGCGGAGGCGGACGATTCCGCCTCGGAGGCCGGCCCCGTCGTACAGGAAATCATCGAAGGGGCGCTCTACGCCGCCGAGCGGGAGATGGAAGACCTCGTCGAGCGCACCGCCCGCTCCCCCCTCATCCGCGACATGCACGATTACCGCGTCGGGTTGTTCGACCGGGACGGGAACAAGCTCACCGGCCGGTCCTATTCGGCCGTCGTCGCGCCCGTCTTGAAGAACTGGTCCCTCGATGAGATCCGGGAAGGGGACGTCTTCCTCTGGAACGACGTGTACGAGTCCGAGGGGGGGATAGGCCACCTGCCGGACCTGTGCTCCTGCGTCCCCATTTTCCACGGGGGGAAGCTGTCCGCCTTCGCCCTGGTGTTCGGCCACCACGACGACGTGGGGGGGATGGTCCCGGGAAGCCTTCCGACGAACGCCACCGACGTCTTCCAGGAGGGCATCCTCGTCCCCCCCATCAAGCTGTACGACCGGGGGGTCCTGAACGAGGGCGCCTACCGGATCATCTTCCGCAACAGCCGCCTGGGCGAGCACCTGCGGGCGGACATCGACGCCGAGATCGCCGCCTGCCGCGCGGGCGGGGCCCGGCTTCTGGAGATGTTCGACCGGTTCGGCCGGGAGACGGTCCTGCGGTGCTTCGACGCGCTCCTCGACAAGTGCGAGCGGACGATCCGGGACGAGCTGCTTTCCAAGATCGAGGACGGGACCTACGCGTGGGAGGACTATATCGAGAGCGACGGCGTGACGCCGGACAAAGTCCACGTCCTCAAACTGAAAATGACTAAGGCGGACGGCCGCCTCACGCTGGATTTCCGGGGGACCTCGCCCCAGGCGAAAGGGCCGATCAACTGGCCCGGCGACTACGCCGACGGGGCCTTCCTGAAAAAGTGGGTCGGTCCGATCCTCCGCAACCTGGCGGACAGCTACGAGCGCATGTTCGAGGTGGAGATCAACGAGGGGATCTGCCGGCTCATCGACGTAAAGTTCCCCGAGCCGGGCAGCCTCATCACGCCGGTTTTCCCCGCCCCGACGAACATGCGGACGTTCACCATCCTCCGGCTGTTGAGCCTTTTCTGCGGCGTCCTCGGCCTCGCCACCGGCGGGAAGATGCCCGCCGACCAGGAGACCATCCGCTACTGGGGCCTTCACGGCCACGATGAAGAGGGGAAGTTCTTTCTCTTCCGGGAGATCCTGGGGGGCGGCTCGGGCGGGCGGCCCTGGGGGGACGGGGTGGACGTCATCCACGTCGTGCCCAATAGCCGAAACCTGCCGGCCGAGTTCAGCGAGAGCCGGTTCCCCGTCCGGGTCGAGCGGCTGGGGCTGGCGGTGGACTCGGGCGGGCCGGGCAAGCGGCGGGGCGGCCTGGGCTATTTCAAGGTTTTCCGGGCGCTCTGCGACTGCGAGGCGCTCAGCAACGCCGACCGCTCGGTCATCGCCCCTTGGGGGGTGAACGGCGGCCGGCCGGGCGGGCTCTACTCGGTGACGATCAATCCGGGCGAGGCCAGCGGCAGGGAGGAGCGGAAAGTCCCCGCTCTCAGCAACCGGGTCCCGGTGAAGGCGGGCGACCTCATCCGGATCATCACGACGGGCGGCGGCGGCTGGGGCGACCCCCTGGAGCGGGAGACGGATCTCGTGCGTGAGGACGTGGCCTGGGGAAAGGTGAGCCCGGAGGGGGCGAGGCGGGACTACGGCGTCGTGTTCTCGGATGAAGCGGCCGTGGACGAGAACGCGACGGCCTCACTGCGGAAGAAAATGCGCTCAGAGCGGGGCGAATTCCCCTTCTTCGACCACGGCCCGAATTTCAAGGCGCTCAAGGAAGCGGGGAGGGTGTAAGCGACAGTCCCCGGGTCGGGAATGTTGCTTGAGCGGATTCCTCAAGAGTTCCTTCACGCGGTTCAGGGCGACCCGGCGCGCGGTGCGTCCCTCGTCGCCCCATCGCGTCATTACTCAAAAACCGGAGCGAAGTTCCCCTCGGGTGCGTCCATGCCCTCTTGCCAGTGGGAATGCGGCGTCAGGTGAACGTTCCGAGCCGATCCCATGTTGCCGTCCTTGTCGATGCAGATCAAGAACATCAGGGGGTTGTCGAACCGCGCGTTGAGGTCTTTGACGGCCTCCTCGGCGGCGGCCTGCGCGGATTTGCCCGCCTTCATGTTCTGGACGACCTGGTACCCGAGACAGGTCTTGATGACGAGCTCTCCGGCCCCGGTGATCGTGATGGCGCCCGCGCCGTTCAGGGCGTACGTGGCGGCGCCGATGACGCCCACGTCCCCGACGCGGCCGGGCATTTTGAGGGGGAAGCCGCCGCTCGATGTTCCGGCGGCGAAATTGCCGTCCCGGTCCACGGCGCAGCACCCGACGGTGTCCGCCCACTTGCGGATCTTTTTCCAGTAGGAATAGAAGCCGCCAAGCTCCTCTCCGCTCAGGATCTTGGCCCTCAGGTCTTTCCATTCCTCGCGGCGGTGGGGGAGCTCCGGGTCGAATTCCTCGAAGCCCATCTTTCGGGCGATTATCTCGGCCTCCTCGCCGACGAGGAGGACGTGGTCGGTCTCGTCCATCACGGCCTTGGCGACCTGGATGGGGTTCTTGACCCGCTGGATTCCTCCCACGGACCCGGCCTCGAAGGTCGCCCCGTTCATGATGGTGGCGTCGAGCTCGATCTGGCCTTTCAGGTTCAGCCGGGAGCCGGTTCCCGCGTGATAGAGGGGGTCGTCCTCGGCCGAGGTGATGACGGCGATGACCGCGTCCAGTGCGGCGCCGCCGTCTTTGAGGATGTCCACGCCGACCTGGAGGTGCCCGATCGCCGTATCGCCGAATTCGCCGTCCGAGGGGTTGATGGCCCCTCCCTGAAACACGATGGTGGGTTTCATGTTCTCCCTCAATCTCCCTGATAGGGGCAGACGATCAACTCGAAGGGCAGGGATTCGCTCAGGACCTCGCACCCCGTTTCCGTGACGAGGATGTTCTGCTCCATGTTGAATCCGGAAAGATTCTTCCAGTAGAAGGGGGACTCGACGGCGAAGACCATGCCCGGCTCGAAGGGCCGCTTCTCCCCCGGCTCGATGAAGGGGTATTCCTCCACCTCGATGCCCACGCTGTGCCCCATCATCCCCCGCTTGTAGTGGGGATAGCCGTTTTCCTTCACGTACTCGACGCCGATGGGGAAAATGTCCTCCATGGGGACGCCGGGTTTGATGGCCGCGATCATCCGCAGGGTGGATTCCTTCAGGATTTCGTTGAGCTTGTGGACCTTGTCCGAGGTCTCGCGGACGCACATCGTCCGGGCGAGGTCGGAGGTGTAGTGGTTGTAGACCCCGCCGATGTCCCAGCGGACGGGGTCGCCCGTCTTGCCCACGTAGTCGTCCATGCCGGCCACGTGATAGGGGTCCGCTCCGTTGATCCCGATGCCCATTGTGGTGTGCCACCACAGACAGTCGCGCTTCAGGAAGCCCTCTTTCAGCGCCCGCAGGACGGCCGACTCCGGCACGCCGTCGTCGATGGCCCGGCACATGTCCTTGATGGCCCCGCACGTTCTGAGGTTGGCCTCGCGCACCCGCTCGATCTCGGCCGGGGTCTTGACCATCTTTATGTCGATGAGGGCCTCCCGGGCGTCCTCGAAGGCGGCGCCGGGGAGCTCGCTCCGCAGGGCGTCGGCGTGCTGGGCCGGGAGGTCGTCCATTTCAAGGCCGATGACGCCGTTGGCCAGGCCGCTTTCCCGAATCGCTTTCAGAAGGCCCTTCATGGCTCCGGTCTCGTACATCTCGGGGACGGTCTCGTCCTCGGGCAACTCGAGGTGCATGCCGGTCGGGGTGAAGCCGACCCGCTCCTCTGTCTGCAGCTTTTCCAGGTACATGGACGTCCCGTAGCTGATCAGGAGCCGCGGCTCGCCTTCGCGCGTTACCAGGACGAAGGCCGGACCGATCCGCCGCAGCATGAAGAGGATGGTGTTGTGGGAGGTCGGCAGGCTGTCCAGGCCGCTTGTGTAGAAGATGTTCTCGGGCGAGGATGCGATGAGCGCGTCCAGCTTTCGCTCCCGGAGGATCGATTGAACGCGCGACAGGTCCATAAGCACGGTGGGTCTCCTCGTTTTTCCGGCGCGGAATTTTACAAGGGAAGGAAAGGGCAGTCTTGTCTCCTGCCCGATTCCGCCGATCAACCTCATCAGCAGGCTGAAAATATATCGTTTGCCCTTCGGGGGTGTCAAGGTTTCGCGTCCCGCGGCTCCCCCGGCCGGAAGGGTCCGGAAATTGATTTTTGGGATTGTAATCAAGCCCTTTTTGGGATTGTAATCAAGCCCATCGAGCTTATATTTCAGCTAGTCCACGTGGGGCGGAGACGAAGTCTATCATGCGGACCCGAAAGTCGAACCGTACATTCATTCAAGAAATCATCAGGCGCTCCTGGTTCATCGGGACGATCATGCTCGCCGTCCTGGCGGTGGTCTCCCCCCCGCGCGCTTTGTCATTGAACGACGCCGTCACCGGCTCGCGTTATCTGGGCGGCATGGCCGTCGTGGTTCAGGGCGACGATGGAAGCAACGGCCGGGAGGCGGTGACCTTCAGGAATTTCACGCCGGCCGTCACGCTGGCCGCCGGCATCTACAGCGACGAAAGCTCGCCGGCCTCCCGTCCGGAGAGCGTCAATCCGGAAGCCGCCGCCGGCATCATGAACTTCATCTTGTTCAGCATGAAGCCGAAGATTTCATCGACGGCGGACGCCTCCCCCTGGGAGAAATTCCAGGATGTGGGTCTCATCGGAAGTTTCAACTTTGCGGCGGGCCACTCATTTGATCTGGGGGGAATGGTTGCGAGCACATTCGATGCGAAATCGGAGAGCGGGAGTCGCGGCCGGACTCCAGACGCGATCGGGATCGCGCTGCACGACTCCTTCAACATCTTCGACGCTTCCGGGAAGAAGGCGGACTTGCTTTCTTCCGCGGCCATTTTCTCTTACGACCCCTTGACCAACCTGGCGACCCTGTTCCGGAATTATAGCCGCTTGGAGAAATCCGATACGAGAGGGGGGGGGGGGGGGGGGGAGGGGCTGGCTGGGGAAGAAGAGCGCCGAGGTTCTCGCGGGCATCGCCTCCACCGCGGACCTGATCGGACTTGGCGGCAAGTACGACAACCGCGAAACCGGCGGCATCACGTTCGGCGTGGGGGTCATCCCCAACCCCGAGCCCGCGACCTTCGCCCTCCTGGCCGGCGGTCTCGGACTGGTGGGATTCGCCGCCTGGCGGCGCAAACGGAAAAGAGCCCTTCGCGAGTCTCCGGGACGGCCGGTCTGACGGGGGAAGGTGGGGGGGCGGCCGGATCAGGGTGGACCGATTCAAGAGACGTCTTCCCTTCTCCTCAAAATGTGGTCGCCGGATTGAATTCTCCCGGACCCTTTTCGAGCATGGCGCCTCCCCTGTGTGACCCGACCCGGGTGTATTTTCTCTCAACGCCGGTATGATTCCGCCGTGCGGGAATCCCTTGGGATGTAATCTGTCTCGCCCCTTCCCCGGAATGACAACCGTTTCTATATGAAAAAACCATTTCCAAGGGCCGGGGTTTTCGTTTTTGATGGAAGACAGGAATTTTCAGTGAGCCCCCCCCCCGCGCGGGCCGACAGGCGCTGAATCCAGACGGAAGGTGTAGGCCTTGAGCCGTCCCCCCAAAAGACCGTCCGTTCGGCCCGCGGCAAAAGTCCCTCGCCCCGGCGCTCCCGCCAAAACACCGCCGCGTCCTCCCCGCCTGACGTGGAAAGAAAAAAAGGCCATCACCGCCCACAAAAAAAAGATCACCGCCCGCGGCGGGATGATGGCCATGGATGCCGTCCAGCAAAAGCAGGCCCAGTCGAATCGTCCGGCGCGGGTTGTCAACCAGTTGAAATCGGTCCTGTGGATGGTGTGCGGAATAGGCGTCGTGGCTCTGGTTTCCCTGTACTTCATGGGCGCCCTGGAGTCCGAATCGGCCAGGTTCAGGCGTCTGGTAGAGGGTGGACGGGCGGCCCTGAGGCAAGAAAAATTTTATCAGGCGTCTCTCGACCTTCGGCAGGCGGTCCGGATCAAGAAGGACAACGCGGAAGCTTATCTTCTCCTGGCCCGCAGCTTGATGTGGATACGGTACTTCAGGGACGCGGTGGGTGCCTACGAGGAATCCGTCCGGCTCGACCCCGCCAATGCCGATGCGCTCACCGAATTGGTCGCCGCCCTGCTGAACTTCGGTCATTTAGAGAAGGCCGAACGGTACGCGCTCATGCTTGAAAAACTCAGGCCCGACAACCCGGGCGTTCACGTTGTCCTGCGTGACCTGTATCTGCATGGCGGCAAGCTGGATCGGGCCCTGGCCTAGGCCGTTCGGGTGATTCAGCTTGGAAGCGAAACGGCCGCCGGTTATATCGTCCTGGGCAATCTCTACGCGAGCCGCCGCCTCCGGGATCAGGCGGAGGAGGCCTACCGGAAAGCCCTGGCGCTGGACCCGGACTCGGCCGTCGTCCATCTGGGGCTGGGGCATTACCACCGGTCCGTCAAGGCGTTCAAAAAAGCGGACGCCGCGTACAACAAAGCAAGGAAACTGGACCCCAAAAACTTTCTGGTCTTGTGGTCGCTGGGTGAGCTCCGTTTGATGGAGGGCAAGCGCGATGAGGCCCTCAAGGCCTTCCGTTTGAGCCTCGAAGCCAGGCCGGGCTTTGTCCCTTCCCAAGAGCGGATTGCCCGAATCCTCTACGTTCAAGGCAAGCGCGAGGAAGCCGGCAAGATCGTCCGCAACCTGATCGCGGCCGATCCCGACAATCCCGATGTGAACTTCCTGCGGGCTCGAATCCGGCTGGATCAGGGAAAGAGCCGGAATGCGCTCGTTGACCTTCAGCGGGTGCTGAACGTGCGGCCCCGTTATCCCAGGGCGCGGTTTTACGTCGGATTGGCCCACTTGCGGCTGGGGCGATTGGACTTGGCCGTGCGGTCTCTGAAGAAGAGCGTGGAACACCAACCCATGTTCGTCCCGGCTCGGGTGAGACTGGCGGAAGTCTACATGCGGCAAAACCTCCAGCGGGAGGCCATTCAACAGTTCATGACGATCATGGAGCTGGAGCCCGAGAATACACCGGTCAAGCTGCGCCTGGCGGCGCTTCTTCAGTCGGTGGGGAGTGAGAATCGGGCGCGGGATTTGTACCAAACCCTCATGAAGGAAGACCCCGGGAATCCCCTGGTGTTTCTCGATATGGGAAGGATCGCGCGTAGGGCGAATCGGCGGAAAAAGGCCGGGGAGCACCTGGAAAAAGCGTCCTCCCTGGATCCGAATTCCTTCGATGTTCTCACCGAGTATGTTTCCCTTTTGTTGTCCGAAAAAAAAGTTTCAGCGGCCATATCCAAGGTCTCGGGTTTCATGGAGCGGAATTCGTCCGATCCGAGGGTCTACGTGGTCTTGGGCGAGCTGGAAGCCTCCCGGGGAATGAACGCGAAGGCTGAACGGCATTTTCGCAAGGCCATCGAGCTGAATCAAAATGCGTTCTCGGCCTATTTCCAACTTGCCAACCTCTACCGCAAAGGCAAGCGCTATGATGCCGCGATTCAACAATACCGGGAGGCGATTCGCCGGAATCCGGGTTTTCTGGCCGGATAGTTGCTTGTAGGCGTTCTTTCCAGCCGTGCAACTCTAATATCCTATTGATATTATTGGATAATCCACAATATTCCTGTTCTTGTCCAGAACTCACATTTCGTAGTCCGTAATCAAAATGAAAGCGGATTCGTTAAAACGCCCGCGCATACAGGCGAGTCCTTGGCGGTAACCGTTCGGACGGGCCGTGATGGGGGGTTAATTTAGCTGTTGAGGGTTCGTTTCCAATTTTTTCTGAGGGGACGGAGCCAGATATCCTTTTTCGGTTGGGCGCGTCTCGTGTACCTGTCGTAGCGTCCGCGTCCCTGGGTGGTTCCGACGTGGGTCCATCCCGATGCCCTGTAGACGGCGCCGGTGTAGCGGGGGGTCTCGACGAAGGTTTCGATGAGCACGGGGGTGGTGTTGTAGCGCTCGGCCCAGTCCTGGGGCAGGCGACGGCGGACGATGGCGAGGATGTGCGAACCGAGGTTGGGGATTTTGATCCAGGGCAGGATGAGGAACCTCGGGTTGTCGACCACGAGGGGGCGGTTCTTCTCGCGCAGCCCGGGCGTCCAACCGATGAAGCGGTCTCGAGAGGCCAGCTTCCACGCGGCGGTGGAGAAGCCGAGCATGGCGATGGGGCAACCGTTGCGGTCGTGGACGGCGTAGCGCATCTGGGCGCCGACGAGGGTCCTGTAGCCGAGATAGTGGTAACGGGCGACGAACTCGTTCCACCGCTTGCCCCCGGCGGTGCCGCGCACGACGATCCGCATGTCGAGCGGGCGGACCTCCTCCAGGGTGGCCGGCGCCGGGACCGGCGGTGGTTCGGTCTCCGGACCGAAGACGATCAGCCCGGGCCGGTTCTGCCGCCACTTCGGCGGCGGCAGGGCGATCAGGCCGACTTTGTGCATGGCCAGCATGGTCACCCTGGCCATCATGTCCTTGAGCCCGCCGTCGGGCTTGCGCCAGCCGATGCGCCGGCAGAACTCCTTCGAGAGCGCATGGCGGTTCAGCGCCGGAGGACCGGCGATCAGCGCGCGCAGGAGCGTCATATCTTCGGTGGTGAAGTCGCGTCCGTAATAGCGGCACTCGATCATGACGTCATCCCGGCGCCATGAGGGCGCGCCTGCGCTCCGCGCTCATCGACCAGGGCAGCCACGGCGAGAGGTCCTCAGGCGCCCGGCCGCCTCTCTCCGCACATGCCGCCAGCCATGCCGCCAGCCAGCGGAGAGGGTCGATGCCGCCCGGCGCGAGGGTACCGAGGACCGAGTACATCATCGCCGTGAACCGGGCGCCGGTCTCGCGGTCGGAGCCGAACGAGAGCCGTCTCCCGATCACCGGTCCCCTCAGCGCGCGCTCGGCGGCGTTGTTGTCCATCGGCGTCTGCGGGCGGTCGACGAAGACGCTCAAGCCCTCGCGATGGTTCAGCAGCGAGCGTAGCGCCTTGCCCTCGCGCGCGTGCTCCGGCAAGGAGGCCAACTCCCGTCCGGCTTCCGCGAACAGGCCGTCGAGCGCTTTCTTCAGCGCGGCCTGCGCCGCGTCGAACGCCGCGCTCTGCCGGTCGCGGCCGGGGTCGTAATGGGCCAGGCGAGCCTCGTTCAGGCGATAGATCAGTGCGATCCGCTCGATCCATCTCCGGCACCACCGCGTCAGCCGCACCTCGCCGGCCGCGCAGTGGATAAAATCTCTCCGCATACGACTCCAGCACCAAGCGAGGGTCACCAGGCCCCCGGGAATGCGCGCCATCTTCTTGTAGGCGCTGTAGCGGTCGCAGACGATGACCGTATGGAGGCCGGCCGTTCCGAACAGCTTCCTCGCGACCTCCGCGCCACGCGAGGGGTCAACGTGGAAGTAGACCGCGTCCTCGCTGACCGAGGTCCACAGCCAAGCCCGGCTCGAGCGGCTCTCCTCGCGAAGCGACTGCACGCGCCAGGTAGTCTCATCACCATGGCGCACCGCCGCCTCGTTCTGGCGGGCGAGGATCGCGGCAGTCACCGGCTCGAACAGCGGCGCGAAGCGGCGCGCGCTGTCGCCCAGCGTCCCCGGCGAGATAGGAAGCCCCTGGCCGGACAGCCACGAGGCGACCCGGCGCAGGGGACGGAAGCAGGCATAGCGCTCGAACAGGAACCGCGCCCACACGCTGGTCCCGCAGGGCGTGCCTGCGAACAGGCGCGGTGCCGGGGGCGCCGACACTTCGGTGGGTGAGGACGCGCAGTCGCACCTCCGGCGCCATCGCGGACGGCGGATGACGCGTTTGTGAGCCGAGACTTCGATCTCGACGATGGTGGAGACCTCGGCGCCGTTGGCCACGTAGGGCTTCCCGCATCGGCCACAGACGCATGCCTCGGCCGGCGGATTGCGCTCTTCCGTCCTCTCCTCGAGCGCGGGCCGCAGGGTGCGGCCATGCCCGGCGGCTCCGGGCTGCCGGCCGCGCCGGCGCTCAGAGCGCGGCCTCTCCTGCTGTTCGCTCCTGCGCCCGAACAGCGCCTTCGACAGCACCGCCCCGCTCGCACGAAGCTTCGCAAGCTGCGCTTCCAGCGTCTCGTTCTGGCTCTGCGATGCATTCACGGCTTTGCGCAGCCGGGCGTTCTCCCTGGATAGGGACCTGAGCGCCGTCTTCTGGCGGCGCGACCTCCCCAGGGCCTTGCGCAGTTCAGCGTCCTCACGCGACGGCGACCTCGACCGCGCCGCCTCGCGCGCGCGCAAAAGCCGGGCCTTCAGCCGCTCCTTCGCGGCCCCGGCGACTTCCAGGGCGACCCCAGACGGTAGACCTCCCCGGACAACGACTTGACCGCCTCCGCCTGGTCGCGCAATCGCCTCAACTCCGTATGGAGCCCAATGACCTCGCGGCCCTGCCACCTGATGGTCTCCTTGTCGGTGTCCGACGCCTGCGCCTCCCGGGCCAGCCGGTCCTACAGCCGGGCGACTTCCCTGGTCAGCCGGACCGCCTCCTTGCGCAGCCGGGCGGCCTCCCCCGACGGCGACGCGCCCGAGCGGCCCCCGGCCGACTTGACCCTGGCTTCCGACAGGAGCTTCTCCAGACGCGCCACTTCCGCCTTCAACGATAGGGCGTCTCTCGCCGCACGGCGGACTTCCTTCGTCTCCTCGACGGCCGCTTCCAGCTTCCTCCGGCAGGTGTCGAGCTGCCACTTCAGCGAACCCGCCCGGCCGCGGGAATCCACCTCCGCCCACCGCAACTCCTCGCAGCGCGCCTCCGCCGCCTCCGCCCGCGCCCGCTCGCGCTTGAACAGCGAACGCCAGTCCGGAGCCCTGCATGAGGACGTCTCGGGGGGAAGAGGCCATCGGACATCTGGCCTCTCGACCAACGAAAGTTCCGCTTGAGCAACTTCTGCGCGAATCGTCATGCCGACATGAATACCACATGCCGAATCGCGTTATCAGTGTCTTGGGAAGATTCCATCCAATGTAGACGATGCTTCCAACGCTGTGCCCATCACGGCCCGTCCGAACGGTTACTCCGTGTCGGTAAGCATTCAGTCGTGGGGTGATAGAGCGAATCACAGAATCTCCTGAGTCAGGGTTGACGACGCGGGCCAAAGTCCCCCACGGTCAGTGAGAATGCTGCTCATGCACCGGGACCACTTGATTATCCTGCCGCTGCCGAAGTGGTGAGGGCACTGGGTCGGGCCGACTCCTTTCGGACAGGACAGGACTTCGAACTGGCGCTGGCTTTGGCACGGCCATCACCCCACGGTTGAATGCTTACCGCCAGGGACTCGCCTGGATGCGCGGGCGTTTTAACGAATCCGCTTTCATTTTGATTACGGTCTACGCGAGGCAAGTTCTAAACAAGAGCAGGAAGAATGTCTATTATTCAACAATATCAATATGTTAGTAGATCTTCACGGCTGATGAGAATGGTTCGATATAGTTAACCGTCAATATGACGATAAGGAGCAGAGCGATTCAGGCAGAGAAATCTGCCGGGTTTTCAACGACGAACTGGCCACCCGTACCCCTGCAAGACCCGCCTGCGGCCTTCAGGCCCTGTCTAGGGCTTTGGTGCATGCTCGGGTTGGAGGATTGCGATGTATATGATCGCAGCCCCCCTTGGGCGGAGACGAAGGTACCATGCTACACCACTATCAAAACGCAGCCAGTACAAGTATACAAAAAAATCTTATCGGGTCCGCAACTGGCAAGTGTATGAGCGCGTCACTGCAATTCGCGTTGCAACAAAGCCGGGAATTCCAGTTCAAAAGAGCATGTCTTCCATCGCCCGCGAGCTGAACTTCGATCCGCTCGACTTCGGTCTCCGGAACGCCCCCTTTGGATCCCCACCGCGCCCCCCTCAGGGAAGGATCTTTTTCAAGAATTGAGGCGCGTAAATGTCGGTCACACGCGCCCTGGACGGCAGTTTCATGTACTTGGTGATCAGATCGATGGTCCCATTCATCTTCTTCTCGCTCAGCCCGCCCAGACCGATCTTCTTTGTCTCGTCGCTATAGGCCAGGGAAATGAGGACCCCCCACTGCTTGTTAATCATGCTGGGATCCGCGACCGGGAAGTTTTTCACGAACCTCTGGACGGCCAGATCGCGGTTCCTGATGGCCTCGGCCACTCCCTTGAACACCGCGTTAACGAAGCGGCCCACCAGATCCGGCTTGTCCCGGATAGTGTCGTCGTGGACGATGATGCCGTTTCCATGGAAATCCAGCCCGTTGGCGGCCCACTGTAGCGCGACGATCTCGTCGTTTATCGTCGCCGCTGCGGCCTGCAAGCTGGGGAGGCGGTCCAAATACGTACAGGTGAAATCCACCTTTTTGGCGAGCAGGGCGGGATCCTTGGCGGCGGGAGCGAGGTTCGTGAACTTCGTATCTTTCACGCCATGGAGCGCCGCCAACGCGGGAAAGAGGATGAAGGTGGACCCACCCGCATCATCGCCATAACGCCTTCCAGAGAGGTCCTTTACGGTTCTGATCCCCGAACTCTTCAGGGCGAAGGCCGTGTGAGGGGCCAGGTTGTACAGGACGCCAATGCTCTTGACCTTCGTGCCCCTGCTGCGGGCGACCACCAGGGTCCCGGCATCAGCAAATCCAAAGTCGCCCCTCCTCGCCCCTATCCGCTTAATCGTATCCCCCGAGCCGTAGCCCCGCTGGATCGTGACGTCCATCCCGGCCCTCTTGAAGAATCCCCCCTCCAGGGCGTTGTAATAGCCGACGTGAGAGCCATATTGGACCCAGTCCAGAACGAAGAGCACCTTATCCGCCGCCGAGGTCTGCGCCGCCGTCCATCCCAGGACGAGGGCCCAGACCGTTGCAATTGCCAAAGTTTTCATTGTCCTCCCCTCCAAGAAACCATTTCACTGGGATTTCCCAGATGACCATTTCTAGCAATCCCGCTGCCCTCATGAAACGTCAAAGCACCTTATCTTACCACGGATGGAAACAGAAAAGGGGACAGATTTATTTTTCATGAGGTGCATGCTGTTTCTTGGGTCTCCCTTGTCCTCGTCGGTCAATGCGTATACCAATTCTGATTGCGACTTCCTCGATGAATCGTGTGCTCCCGGTGAGTTGTCCACGCTGCACCGCTTGTCGGATGAGCGTCCATTCCGTCTCTGGTATGGCGTCCTGGAGTTGACCGGCGGTCTCAAGCGGTCGGCATCATCTTGGTAATGATCAACTCATTGCCAGGGGTGGTGATGCGGCCACGGGAGGAGCATGGAAGGCTAAGCAGGTGACCTGCCCGGCGTTTTTTGTACCAGCAGAAGTGAGAGAGGATCTCACGAAGGAGGAAGCTGGACATGCCGGTCCGAAAGTACAAAGCAGAGCAGATTGTGACCTTGCTGCGGCAGATCGAAGTGCAGATGGCAAACGGGAAGCCGGCTCCCGAAGCCTGCAAGGAAGCCGGCATCCACACCCAGACTTATTACCGCTGGCGGAAGGAATATGGAGGGCCGAAGCTGGATCAGGCGAAACGGCTGAAGGAGCTGGAGAAGGAAAATACGCGGTTGAAGCGACTGGTGGCCGAGTTGTCGCTGGACAAGCAAGTGCTACGGGACGTAGCCCAGGGAAACTTCTGAGCCCTAGCGGCGACGTTGCGCGGTGGAAGTATGGCCTGTCGGAACGGCGCGCCTGCCGGCTGCTAGGGCAATGGAGGGGAACGCAACGATACCGGCCGATGGATCGGTTGGACGAGGATGAGCTGACACGAGCGGTGGTGGCTCTGGCGGCGCAGTACGGGCGGTACGGTTATCGACGAATCACGGCGTTGCTGCAGAGCTCGGGCTGGCCGGTGGGGAAGGATCGGGTGCAGCGAATCTGGCGGCGGGAAGGTTTGAAAGTGCCGCAGAAACAAAGGCCCCGAAGACGGCTCTGGCTGAACGGCGGTTCCTGTGTGCGACTGCGGCCGGAGCATCGGAACCACGTCTGGAGCTATGATTTTGTCAGCGCCAGAACGCACGATGGAAGAACGCTGCGGCTTCTGACGCTGCTGGACGAGGTTACGAGAGAATGCCTGGCCATCCGAGTCGAGCGGAGGATAGGCAGCCCGGAGGTGATCGAGACGTTGTCGGACGTGATGGTGTGGCAAGGGGTCCCGGAGCATATTCGATCCGACAACGGCCCAGAGTTTCTGGCCCGGGACTTGCGTCAGTGGCTGGGGAAGGTCGGAACCGGAACGTTATACATCGAACCCGGTAGTCCCTGGGAGAATGGGTATTGTGAGAGTTTCAATGGGAAGCTGAGAGACGAATGCCTAAATGGTGAGATCTTCTATTCGTTGAAGGAGGCCCAGATTGTGATTGAGCAATGGCGGGAGGAATATAACACCCGGAGACCGCACTCGGCGCTGAATTACAGGCCCCCGGCGCCGGAGGTCTGCACTCCATTCCTTCCCCCAAAACCGGTTTCAGAGCCTCAGGCTGTCATGTAAACTCTCTCCCAATAAGTCGTACAAAAAATCGGTCTGGTCACCTCTGGCGTTCGCTCAAATACGAGGCCGTCTACCTGCACGAGCTCACCGACGGCTTCGCCGCCCAAAGGGTCATTGTCAGGTGGCTCGACTTCTATAACACCGAAAGGCCTCATTCCGCCCTGGCTGGCTCCACCCCAGCCGAGGCCTACGAAAAAGGACTGCCGCCGCAGATGCAGGCCAAGCCCCACCGCTTGCCTGCCCCTCTGCCGGCTCAACCAGAACAGAAAGACGGGTTCAACAGGACGCTGGCGGCATGATCAACGAATGGATTACACCTTAACTCGGCCGCCTAACTGTCCAAGATAGTGGGACCACCTCAGCGTGTGCTCCAAACGGATCGGACGGGGGCAATCTACTTGAACCTATGTTCGCCAACTAGCGTTGGCAGCATATGAGTGGAACTCGGTCGGTCCGGGCGGGAAACGCCAGCGAACACGGTGTTCCAAGAATTGCCATAATTCACCATTATGGTGTACCATGGTGAAGATGAATAGGGAAACGCGTCGCTATGGAAGGGCCTAAGGGAGCTCAACAAAGCATGAAACCCGAAGACGCACGGTCGATCCGCGCATCGATCAGCTTTCCACCCGACATCTACGAGGCATTAAAACAGCTTGCCAGAAAAAAGAAGGTGTCGCTGGCGTGGGTTGTACGCGACGCGGTCGAACGATACGTCAACGAAAATGAAGAAGTGTTGGAGCGGAAATGAACACTCCCTGGAGAATTTTTACGGAGAGCAGTGCATGACGATCGCGACGACGAATGCTCTGCGCGCCCTCTCAGAGCCCATGCAAACTGCGCTGGAACTTTCGAGTGGCGCGCGCTTTTATCGTTGCGCCCTGCAAGTCAATCCGTTTGACTACCTCGGTAGGTACAACAAGCAAACAACCTTCACGTCGGAAGCCGACTACAACCAGGCAATGGTAGAGGTCTGCCTCGAAAGGGATATCGAGGTGATCGGAGTCACCGACCACTATCGCGTACAACACTCCCGGAACTTGCTGGGTGTTGCTCGCGACGCGGGTTTGTGGGCCTTCGGCGGTTTCGAAGCCGTAGCGAAGGATGGCGTTCATTTCCTGTGCCTGTTCGATCCCGAAAAGGACAATGCACTGGAGAGTTTTCTCGGCCGTTGCGGCATACACGATACGGATCAGCCCTCGCCAACAGGCAGTCTGGACTCCGCCGACCTTCTGGAGCAATCAAGGGAATGGGGTGCCGTGTGCATTGCCGCACATGTAGCGTCCCAGGGGGGCTTGCTTAAAACTCTTCAGGGGCAATCACGGATCAACGTCTGGACCTCGTCGAATCTGATTGCCTGCGCACTTCCGGGACCGGTTGATGATGCACCGCAAGGGATCAACCCGCATTTCCCATATGGATCATAAGTTTTGTCGGACCGAATGCCGTTTTCTCGTGTAAGATCAAGGTGTTGGCCTCTCCCTGCCATCATCTTGCGAGGGGACCCAATGGGTGAAGCGAAGAAGGGGGCTTTGAAGATCCGTTTTGACCGTCGGCTGAGGCTTGAGTTTCACGGAACCAGAATCACTTCGGATGCGGGATTGCTGGCCTGCCGGGAGCTGGATGATGCGCTGGGTTTGACGGTGAGAGCGCCAGTGCAATTGCAAGAGATCCGTCATGGCCGGAACATCCAGCATGAGTTGGCGCCGCTATTGCGCCAGTCGGTCTATAGCCGCTTGGCAGGGTATGAAGACACCAACGATGCCGAGCGGTTGGCCCAGGACCCCGCGATGCAAGCCGTGGTCGGCCGCCGAGCGCTTGAGAAGCAGGCGGCGGGCGCCAACACCCTGAGCCGGTTCGAGACCGAGGTTCTCACCAGGGAGGAGAATCTCAAGGGGCCGGAGCGAGCTGAACCGGGAGTGGGTGGACCGGGCCATGGCACACTCACCCCATCAGCGAATCATCCTGGACATGGACAGCTCGGAAAGCCCCGTCCATGGGGAGCAGGAAGGTACGGCCTACAACGGCCACTTTCGTTGCACCTGTTATCACCCTCTTTTTTGCTTTAACCAGTTCGGGGACTGCGAAGGGGCGATGTTGCGCCCCGGCAACGTGCACAGCGCCGATGGCTGGCGCGAGTTGCTTTCGCCCATCGCGGCCCGGTATGAGCGGGCGGGTGTTCGCCGTTACTTCCGAGCCGATGCCGCCTTTGCGCGCCCGGAGGTCTATGAGTGCCTGGAAGCGCACAGCTTCCTTTACGCCATCCGCCTTCCCGCCAACGACGTGGTGCAGCGAGAGATCGACTTCCTCCTCACCCGCCCGGTCGGTCGCCCGCCCAAGAGACCCATCATCTTCTATTACGACTTCCGGTATCAGGCTGGAAGCTGGGACCGTTCCCGGCGGGTCGTGGCGAAGGTGGAATGGCACTCAGGCGAACTCTTCCCTCGCGTCGGATTCATTGTCACGAACCTGACGGCTCGACCCGAGGGGGTCGTGCACTTCTACAACCAGCGAGGCACAGCCGAGCAATGGATCAAGGAAGGCAAGTACGCCCTGAACTGGACACGCCTTTCCTGTCACCGGTTCGTGTGCAACCAGGTGCGGCTCCTTCTCTTCGTCCTGGCGTACAACCTGGGCAATTTCCTGCGCAGGCTAGCCTTGCCCAGGGGGCTCAAGCACTGGTCGCTCCGAAGCCTCCAGGTCAAGCTCATCAAAATGGGCGGGAGGATTGTGCGGCACGCCCGGCAGATCATCTTTCAATTGGCCGAAGTAGCGGTGTCCAGGGAAGAGTTCGCCATCATCCTGGACCGAATCAACCGATTACGGCCGGTGCCGGTCTAACCTTGTGCAGAGGGTTCCCGGCAGCATGAGGTGATTGGTTAACGGGTTGAACCGCGAACAAAGGGGACCGAAGGGCGAGGGTCCGCCTTTTGGGGCAGTCGATGGCCGTCAGCACCTTGTTGCGGAGGGTTGGAAGGCTCTTGACAAACCCATCGGAAGGGGATCAACTGGTTTTCATCGGGAAAGGGGACCGGAAACCACCCAAGCAAGTTGATATGGGAAATTCCGGTGGAAACCTCTAAAAATGGATGCCAAACGGCCTCAGGGAGAAATGAAGAAGAGATTGACGCCTCTCATAGAGTTCATCCGGAATTTTCCAGATACAACCTTTCGGCATCCTAATCTTATCCTCGTTTGACATGGCCCATCATGTTATCAGAGATAAGGTCTCTTTGCACAACCATTAGAATTGTCTCCCCCCTTTCTATCGACGACTTGCCAGATCAAACAGATTCTGCAGAACAAGAACGCCGATTACAAGCGAACCCGCGCACCGGCGATTATCAATGCGTCGGATGTAAATGACCCCGATGACCTGAAAAAAGATGGTGCGTCCTGCTTAATCAAGATGTCGGATGTTTCGGTCGAAGGGTTTCGCCAGGCATTCCTTGATCCGGAGTCTCGCATACGGTTGTACAGCGATCCGCAACCGGAACCCCATGCCGAACTCCTCGCCATGACCTGGGAAGGAGGTTTTTTGCGAGATACCTCCGTTCATTTCAATGGCAATCTCAACGCGGTGGTCGGGGGACGCGGCACCGGAAAATCCACGATGATCGAAAGCATACGCTATGTGCTTGGCCTTGACCCCATAGGAGAGGATGCGAGGAAGGCGCACGAAGGGGTGATCCACCACGTATTAAGATCAGGAACAAAAGTTTCGCTGATGGTGCGGTCGCACAAACCGTCAGAGCGCTGCTACACGATCGAACGCTCGGTGCCAAATCCCCCAGTCGTCAAGGACGAAACCGGCGAGGTGTTGCCCATATCGCCGCGAGACGTGATACCCGGCGTAGAAGTGTTTGGTCAGCATGAAATCTCCGAACTCACCAAGAGCCGCGAGAAACTCACCTTGCTGCTAGAGCGGTTCATGGACCGCGATCCGTCAATGTCCGGGCGCAAGGCGGAACTCCGTTTGGAGCTAGAGAGGTCGCGAAGCAGAATCGTGGACGTGCTGCGCGAGATGAAAACGCTTGAAGATCGGCTCGCGGCCCTGCCCAGTCTGGAAGAAACCGAGAGGCGCTTTCGGCAAACCGGTCTGGAAGAACGGCTCAAGGAAAAAAGCCTTCTCATCAAGGAAGAACAACTGTTTTCGAATCTCGACGAACGGCTGGAACCATTTCGGACGCTTCACGGTGAACTGGTTGAGGGTATTCCAATCGATGCGGCATTCGTGTCCGGCAAGGCGCTCGATGGGCTTCCGAACTCGGAAATTCTGGGGGAAATTAAAAAAGTTCTCGGAACCCTGAGCGTACGTCTCAAGGCAGTTGCCGATCAGTTTTCCGAAGCGTTGTCTGAGGCCGATACCGCGATTGCTGACACCAGGAACCGATGGAATACCCAATGCGCGACAATTGAGGAGACCTACGAGAAATTGTTGCGAGAACTCCAGAAATCGAAGATCGATGGCGCGGAGTTTATTCAGCTGCGAAAACAGATTGAAGAACTGCGCCCGCTGAAGGACCGAATGGAAAACCTCAAGCGCGATATGGCGACGCATGAAGCGCACCGCCGCAGGCTGCTCTCAGAATGGGAAGACATAAAGGCCATTGAATTTCGGGAAATCGAGAGTGCGGTCCCCCGCTCTAGGGTTTTGTTGGACACTCGATTGATCCATGATTCATGGAGAAAGGGGTGTCGCGATGAACGAACAAAAGCAAGAGGGGGCTTTGGCGGAGGGCGCCCGCAGGGCGAACGGAGCCAAGGCCCCAGGGCATCGCAGTGAGCGGGGTCGGTTCTCCTGCCAGCGCAAGCGGGAGGCGGTCCTGCGTCTTTTGCGGGGCGAGAGCCTGGAGACGCTCTGCCGCGAGTTGGGCACGACAGCGGCTCGGCTTTCCGCCTGGCGCGAGGCGTTCCTTCGCGGGGGCGAGGCGGCGCTCAAAGCCCGCCCGGCGGATGAGCGGGCCGAGGAGAACGCCCGGCTCAAGGCCAAGGTGGGCGAACTCACGATGGAGGGCGAGGTCCTGCGGGAGAAGATCGACCGCCTGGAGGCCGGCCGCCCTTTAGCCGGCAGGAGGTGGAGGCGATGAGTCAGGCCCGCTTCACCTCCACGGGCAGAGCCTACGGCCTGAAGCGGGTGTGCGCCCTTTGGGGCTTGGCGCGCTCCACGGTCTACGCGCAACGGCGGCGAGAGGCGGTCCTCGTTCATGAACGCCCCACGCCCAATAAGCGCGGCCCTGTGGGCCCGTGCACCGATGCGGAACTCCTCGGCCACATCCGGCAGGTCCTGGAGGACTCTCCCTTCCATGGCGAGGGCTACCGCAAGGTGTGGGCGAGGCTGCGCTTCGCGGGCATCCGCACCAGCAAGGAGCGGGTGCGTCGCCTGATGCGGGAGGCGGGGCTTCAGGCCCCCCACCGGGTGGGCAAACCCCGAGGTCCCAAGGCCCACAACGGGACCATCCGCACCGAGCGGCCCGACCGAATGTGGGGCACGCACATGACGACGACGGTGACCACCGAGGAGGGGATGGCCTCGGTGTTCGTGGCGGTGGATCACTGCTCGGTGGACTGCGTGGGGATCCATGCGGCCAAGAGCGGCAACCGCTTCGAGGCCCTGGAGCCGATCCGGCAGGGGGTCGCCGAGCGCTTCGCCGGCTTGGAGGCGGACGTCGCCGAGGGGCTTAAAGTTCGTCACGACCACGGCCCCGCCTATCTGTCCGATGACTTTCAGCGGGAGATCGCCTACCTGGGCATGACCAGTTCGCCCAGCTTCGTGCGGGCGCCCGAGGGAAATGGCTACTGTGAGTGGTTTATCCGCATCTTGAAGGAGAATCTCCTGTGGGTGCGCTCTTTCGCCACCGTAGAGGAACTGCGGTGGGCGCTGCTTGAGTTCAAGAACCTGTACAACCATCATTGGATTCTCGAGGGCTACGGCTACCGAACGCCGGCCCAGGCAAGGCAGGAAAAACTCGCTCAAGTTGCGGAGGCCGCATGAGGTCGAATACCCTCACCCGAGTGTCCAATAACCCAGGGGCGGTCCAGTTGAACCCATACACCGGGATTTCCTAGATGACCACTTTTAGCCATCCTGCGGTCCTCATGTGACGTGAAAGTACCCCATTTTACCACAGCTTCAGGGTCTCTTAGCAGAACTCTCTGCTCAATCGAGGGGCTATGGTCATCTTAAAGCCGCAATCCCTTGAAAACCCTGCACTACCCGCACACTCAGGGGAGATCGGCACAGACTGATCCCCCGTCTCCACCACGTCAATAAGCTTCCGGGCCATCGGCTCCCTTGTCACTTGTCACCCGGTACTGCCTTTCAGATGGCCCTCGCCAGCGTAGATTCCGGACGGCATGAAGACCAAAATGCCAGAGAGCGCCGGGCCGCGCAAGCCCGAATTTGAGCGCCGCGGCGCGAAAGAAGCGTGAGTGGGTCGGCAGGGTTTCCCTCCAAGGTTTGCAACGCGCATTCGGAGAAAACTGCCGGGCAGGATGCCCGGCCCACCCGTATAGGGAATAGTGGTCGCCCAACTCGTGGTAGGATGGGCATCCTGCCCGTCCCGGACCCCGTTGGCCGTGATGGTCCCTGATGCGATTCGAGAGAAAATCCAATTCCCCATTGATTTCGTTTTAATTTCGTTATTATTCAACAACAAAAACTCGATTCACAAGAAGGGGAGGGGTTCCATGAAGATAATGCTGAAGAAGATCGAGGCTGGAGACCCCTTTTCCCGCCCTGGGGCGTTGCAACAACATAAAAGTACGATTCAAAGCCAAAGACGGAAAAGCAATGAAATCAATGAGATTGTATTTTGAAAGGTCGGAGAAATAGGGTGTTATTCCTGGATCAGGAGAATCGAGAATAATGATCGGCCACGCGTCGAATCCCGAGGCGGGATTCCTCGTCGGAGCCTGATCGGCTCCTCTGTCGGAATGACATGGTGAGCGGGAAGCGATTGGGTGGGTGGAATATCAACGGGAGAGTTTCTATAGAGCCCGGCCGATGAGGGCGACTCGACGTGCGCCGACGGGCGGGTCCGCCGCCTACGCCGTCCAGAACGCCTTGCACGTATTGACATGAATCTCCACCGTGTCCTCCGGGTCGGCCGCGTATCCCCCGCCCAGGACGCCCGCGATGGGGACGCCCCGCTCCGCGCATTCCCGGACGACGAACCGGTCTCGCTCGTGTAGGCATTCCTTCGAGATTCGGAGGGTCCCGAGCTGGTCGCCCTCGAAGGGGTCCGCTCCGGCTTCGTAGACCACCAGATCCGGCCGGCGCCCGTCCAGGATTTGCGGAACGGCGCGGCGGATGTGGTCCATGTAGATGTCGTCCCCGTCGAAGTCGCCGAGGCCGATGTCCAGGTCGCTCCGCTGCTTTTGCGGGTAGAGGTTTTCCTGATGGATGGAGAAGGTGTAGACGTCCGGGTCATCGGCGAAGATCGCCGCCGTGCCGTTGCCCTGGTGGAGGTCGCAGTCGATGACCGCCGTCCGGCGGACCTTCCCCTCGCTCTCCAGGCGCCGGATCCCGACGGCGAAGTCGTGCAGGTAGCAGAACCCCTCGGCCTTCGCGGCGAAGCAGTGATGGAAGCCCCCCGTCAGGTTGAGCGCCCGGCCGTGCTCGAGCGCCAACCGGCAGGCCAGGACCGTCCCCCCGGTGGCGAGGAAGTAGGAGTCGATGACCTCCTTCGTAATGGGGAGCTCGGAAGCCAGGGTGCGGTGCGTGTGGCGGTGGCCGAGCAGGTCGTCCACGTATTCCCGCGTGTGGACGAGAAGAACATCCTCGACCGTGGCCGGCCGGGGCTCGAAGAAGCATGCATCGGGGATTGTTATCTCCGCCCGGAAGCGCTCGAACGTCTCGCGGTATTTGCGGGTCTGGAGGACGTGCTCGCCCACGTCGGAGTAATAATCGGGATGGTGCACGTATGCCGACGGAAACGCGGACGGCAAGGGACTCTCTCCGGAGGCGAAAAAAAGAAGCCCGGCCTGACGGCGGGCCGCCGGGCCGGGCCGCGCCAGCCCGGGCGGGGTTGGGCTGGGCCTTACGGGTTCGGGCGTTACTCGATCTTGAAGTCGGGCAGGGCGTACGGATAGGCCTGCCGGATGGAGTCGCACTTGGTCTGGCCGATCTTGCGGATGGCGTCCTGCATCTTGTCCGTCGTGGCGTGCCGCTCGACCATCAGCCGGCCGTTGCGGACGTGCGTCCCTTCGTGGACGAGCATCTCGTCCCGGACGACGGCGGCCGAGCGCTCGTCGAGCACCTCGACCATCTTCCGGAAGGTGTGGATCAGAATGGTCTCCCCGAAAATCTGAAGGGATGTCGCGATCTGCCAGAATTCCGGCATGAAGGTGTTCTCGTACATCTGGATGTCCTGGGGCAGGGGCTCGTAGGCCGCCAGGTCGGCGTTTCCTCCCAGCTCCGCCGCCCGCTCGGCGCACACCTTCCAGTGGAGAAGCTCCTCGGCCAGCTGGCGCGCCAGAAGGAGCTTGATGTCGTCGTCTTCGGCGGGGAGCTGGTCGATCTGCCGGGCGACGGTGGGGACGCCCAGGTAGAACTCCCGCCACGCCTGGGTCTCCATGAGCCGCCGGTTTTGTTCCTGATCCATCTCGGGATTCCAGTTGGACAGGATGTGTTCATCCATGTATTGGCCGAACTCTTCCGCCTGCTGAATCATGATCTTCGCGAATAGGTAACTGTCCATCGGCATGGGAAAATCTCCTGCGTAGATTGCTGCGGCCCGTCCAAGACTTCTCACGCTGAAAAGGCCGGGGGATTTATACCCGGAGAACCATTCAAATAATCGCGAATTGCACCATGAAAAGAGCGTGGGAAAGGAGCGGTTCCAGGGTTTGTGCGGATCATGTGATCGCCTCGCTTTCCCCCCCCCGCACCGCATCGGGTTTGCTCTCCGCGATCCGGATGTTTACCGATACGGGACTCCGAACCGCTCCCGGTGGGCCACTTCGGACAGGGGTTTGCGGTCCTTTCTGCCTTGGAGGCTGAGCTTGGCCGGATACCCGAAAGGCAGGATGGTGATCAGCTCCGCGTCTTCGGGAATGTCCAGGAGCGCCTTCACCCGCTCCCGCTCGATCCCGCCCACCCAGCAGGTCCCCGCGCCTTCCGCCCAGCCCGCGAGGATCATGTTCTCGACCGCCCGGGCCGCGTCTATCTGGGCCATCTTGGCGCCCAGCATCACGACGGCCACCGCCATCGGGGCCCCGGCGATGAAGCCGCCCGATGGGGACAGCTCCCCGATCGTCTTCAGGGTCTCCCGGTCCCGGACCACCACGAAGCGCCACTGCTGTCGGTTGCGTTGGCTCGGCGCCAGGCGGCCGGCCTCCAGGATTTTCGCGATGGTTTCCTCCGGCAGGGGGTCGGGCCGGAAATCGCGGACAGCATAACGCGTTCGGATGGCTTCGTGAACGTCCATCGGCCCTTTCAAAGCTCGGTCCCTCCTGACTTGATCTTGCGCTCGATGGCCTCGGCCATGTTTTTCGCGGATTCGGAATAAGGGAGAACCCGCAAGGTCTTCCGGAAGGCCTCCAGGGCCTTGGACAGATCGTTCAGCCGGACGTAATTGAGCCCCTTTCCGAACAGGGCCCCGAAATGGTGGGGATTCATCCGGATCGTGGCGTCGCAGTCGACGATGGATTTCTCGAACTGGCCGGCCAGATAGAACGCGGTCGCCCGTTTGTTGTACCCTTCCGCGAAATTCGGCGCGCGCTCGATCACGCGTGTGAACGCATGGATGGCGTTCTGAAGCTGCCCCGCCGCTATGAGCTCCATGCCGAGGTAGAGGATCTTGTCCGTCTCCGGCTCGCCGGAGCGGAGCCAGATCAGCCACATCGACTTTTCGGCCTGGGCGCGGACTTCCGGGTGGGCGTCGGCCAACGAGGAGGCCAGCGGCTCAACCACCGACATATCGCCCATCTGACCCAGGTGCTCGACGGCGCTTTGCCGGGTGTCCGGGTCCGGGTTGTTCAATTCTTTCAGGGCCTTCATCAGGCGCTCCTTACGGTCCCGGTTCGAGGGCTTTTGTGCCTGTGCGGACAAGGTCTCGCGCAACTTGGCGGAGACGAGCCGGTCGGGTGCTCCAATCAATAAAACGGCAAGAACCGATCCGGCCATGAGTAAATTTTTCTTCACGGAGACGCCTCCCCGGTGGTCTGGATGAACAGGGCGAGCGGCGGGTCGCCCACGCAGCGGAACCCCTTGACGGCGTTCTTCCATTCGGGCCGGTAGCGGTGCGTGCACTCGCACGTCCCCATCGGCCCGCACAGCAGCTTCCAGCCGTTCTCGTCGGAGCGGGTCCACTCCCAGATGTCGCCCCTTTTTGGAAACCCATCGGCGCGGCAGGCGTTCTTCCATTCCTCCCGGCTCGGGAGCCGCTTGCCCCGCCACGCGCAGTAATCCCGGGCGTCGTACCAATCGACCAGCGTGACCGGCCGATCGGCCGAGCCCTTGGGGAATGTCTTCCCCGCCCAGGACTCGGGGACGGCTCTTCCGGTCGCCAGGGTGAACTCGAGGTATTGGCGGTTCGTGATCTCGGCGCCGCCGGAGGCATCCGTCGATTCGGCCCCGCCGTCGCCCGCGAGGAAGGCAGCCCAGAGAGGGGCCGCGAAAATGAACGCGGTCCGCGTGACGCGGCGGGTCCGGGATTTCATCACGAGGTTCATGGGAGATATTCCCCAATCCGGCGCTGTTCCTTTCGAGAATATTTTAGCACACCTCCGGGCCTCCCGAAATCGCGGGGCGCCGCCGTCACCCTTCGAGCTCGTACCGCCGGATCTTCTTGAGGAGCCCCAGCCGGCTGAGTCCGAGGGCCGCGGCCGTGTGGGTCCGGTTTCCGTTGTGCTCCTCAAGGGCCTGATTGAGCATGTTCTTCTCGAGGGCCTCGACGGCGTCGCGGAGCTTTCCCCGGACGGGGGCGTCGCCGTCCAGGGACTGGGAGAGGGGGACGCGGCTTTCGGCGCATGGAGCCCGGCGCGGCGCACGGCCGCGGAAAACTGGTCCGGCGTGACGGGCGATCCATCGTCGGCGAGGGCGACCGCCCGCTCGATCTCGTTCTCCAATTCCCGGATGTTGCCCGGAAAGTCGTACGCCGTCAGGCAGTTGAGGGCGTCCGGGTGGATCCCGGGCGGGCGCTTGCCCGTGCGCTTCGAGGTCTCCTCGAGAAAATGCTGGGCCAGGAGGGGGATGTCCTCACGGCGCTCCCTCAGGGCGGGGAGCGGAATGGGGATGACGTTCAGCCGGTAGAAGAGGTCTTCCCGAAAGCGGCCTTCGCGCACCTCCTCGGACAGGTCCCGGTGGGTGGCGGCGATCACCCGGGCGTCCACCCGGCGGGTCAGGGTGTCGCCGATGGGGCGGATCTCCCCGTCCTGAAGCACACGGAGCAGGTTGACTTGGACGGCGGGAGAGGTCTCGGCGATCTCGTCGAGGAAAATTGTTCCCGTGTGGGCCGCTTCGAACAGGCCCTTTTTGTCGGCGATCGCGCCGGTGAAGGCCCCCTTCCGGTGTCCGAAGAGCTCGCTGCCCAGGAGAGCTTCGGGAAGGGCGCCGCAGTTCTGGACGATGAACCGGCCGGCGCGCCTGAAAGAATTGTAGTGGATGGCCTGGGCCACGAGCTCTTTGCCGGTCCCGGTCTCCCCGGTGATGAGGACCGTCGAGTCGCTTTCGATGACCTTGGCCATGAGATCAAAAACCCGGCGCAAGGCGGGGCTTCGGCCGATGATCCGGTCAAAGCGGTAACGGTCTTGCACCGCGCGTTGGAGGCGGGTGTTCTCCGCGCCCCGCTCTTCGAGGAGGTGTTCCAGGTGGTGGTTGAGGGAGGCCTCCCGCTGGATGAGCCGGTGGTGCCGGATGGCGCTTTTCAACAGGGCGAACAGGATTTTCGGCTCTCCTTTGGTGATGTAGCCGAACGGCTCGCGGGCCCCGACCAGGTCCTCTTCGGGATAGTCCCCCGGGTGGCCGGTGTTGAAGATGATCGGGACGTGGGGGGCGCGCGCCCGGAGCTCATCGAAGGTTGCGAGACCGTCCATGCCGGCCATCTTGATGTCCAGGATGACGGCGTCCACGTCGTCGGAGATGTTCTCCACCGCCGCGATCCCGTCGGGACAGTTCAGCAACGCGCAGCGCTCTTCCAGCGCGTCGGCCAGGGCCCGGCGCATGCCCGGGTCATCATCCACGACCATGACGCGCGGGCGGGCCGCGGAAGCCGACTCGGCGTCCGGGGTCTCGGTTTCGGGCAGACCGAGGTCTTCGGCGGCCCGGTGAAGCAGGTCCTCGAAATCCTTGGACATGGATCCCCTCTCGGTCAGGTCCCGCGCGATTCCCCGTCGGGTTGGATCACCCCGCGCAGGGCCTCGCTCAGGGCATGGAGCGAACAACCCTTTCCCAAAAAAGCGGCCGGGCCGAGCGCGCGCGCCCGCTCCACCGCTTCTTCATCCCCCGGATAGGCGGTGTAGAACAAAATGGGCATCCGGGGGGCCAGGCGCCGAAGGTCGTGAAAGACCGACAGGCCGTCCTCTTTCGGCATCTTGATATCGAGAATGGCCGCATTCCCTCCGCCTTCACCCTGAGCGTTCCAGCGCGCGCGGAGGTCTTCTCCCCCGGTGTAGGTTTTCACCCGCCACCGGTTTCCCAGGACTTCCGCCAAGGTGTCGAGCACGCGCGGGTCGTCGTCGATGACGAGGACGACCGGCCGGTGCGTACGGTCCGCGGTCTCTGGCGGTTCATGGTTTTCCGGGTGGAGACCGAGGGCGGCTTCCATCCGGCTCAACGCTCCCTCGAAGGCGTCCGGGTTCTTCACGCGTCCGTTCCCGGGGTTTTTCGGCGTCCGTTTTCGCGGGAGGATTCCACGGCGGGCCACAAAACGTTGAACCGCGTTCCCGCGCCGGCCTCGGATTCGACCTGGATCTCTCCACCGTACAGGTCCACAATTCGGCGGCATTCATTCAACCCCAGCCCCATGCCCAGAGAAGGCTTGGTGGAGTAGAAAGGATCGAAGATGCGCTCGAGGTGTTCAGGCGGAATGCCCACGCCGTCGTCTTCGATCCGGATCCAGACGCGGCCCGCGTCTCCCGAGGAGATTCGGATTGTCCCGGACGGCCCCGCTCCATCGGGCGCGGCGGTCCCGGCCTGTTTTCGCTTTTCGCGGATTGCGTCCAGGGCGTTCAAAAGCAGATTCTGAAAGACGGAATAACAATCCCCGGCATCGGCCGGTATGGCCCGGGTGGCCCCAAGGTCCATGCGGATCCGAATCCCTTCGCGCTCCAGGGCCTCGCGGTAGCTCTCGACCAACTCGGCCACGAGCCGTCTCGGCTCTGTGGCGGGGGACTCCCCCGGCTTCGGGATCGAGGGCTGAAGCTTGGAATAATCCATCACGCGGCTCGTGATGGCCAAGCCGCGATCCACCGCGGCGGAAACCTCCTCCAGGGCGCGCCCTTGGCGCTTGGCGTCCTCATGGATCCGGCGGACGCCCGCGACGGCGCGCTTCAGCCCTTCCAGGTCCGGCGTGTTTTCAGAGGACCGGGTGAGCGATTTCAGGATGTCTTCCAGGGACTCCCGGGCCCGCCCCGCGCGCTCCCGCTCGGCCGCGTGGTCGAGCTGGAGCCTGGCCGTGCCCAGGGCGTTGCGTATTTCATGGGCCATTCCGCCGGCGATGTGGGCCTCGGTGACCCGCCGTTCCCGCTCCATCAACTCCCGAAGCCGGGGCTCGCGGACGACCTGGACCCGGGCGAGCCGCTCGTGGACGCCCAGCGTGACGGCCTGACTCCGGAGCCGGTCGAGGATTTGGGTCAGGAGAAGAAAGGCGCAGATGAGCGTTGTCGGGAGTCGGAGGGCGTTGAGCAGCGCCGGGGTGGTGGGTCTGTCGGTTGCGTCCGGCAACAGGGAGAGCGCGACGATGCCCGCCAGCAGGGCGGGAAGGGCCGCCAGGAAAGCCCGGTGAATTCCGATTCGGCCGAAGGTGCGCCCACGGCCCGTTTCGACGGAAGGGCCTTCCTCCCGGCGGATCATCCGCAGGTGAAGGAACACGAAGCCGGCGGTTCTGCCCGTCCTGTGAAGCGGGAGGATGTAATACCCCGCGTACGGAATCGCGAACAGCATCAGGAAAAGCCCGATCGTCAAAGCGGCGTTTCGCCCGTAGCGCATCAGCCCCCAAAGGTTCAGGTCCAGGAGGGTGTTTACCAAGAAGACGAAGAGAATGACGCCCGCGGCCCAACCGAAGGTGAAGATCAGCGAGAGGGCCAGGTCGAGGACATAGGCCACCCAGCGCCGGGCGAGGCCCGCCGGACGGTGCAGGGGGGGCAGGGCGGGAAGCCGTAGGGCGGCCTTCCGTTGCGGGATGTGAGCGTGGCCCGGTTCCATGGGGGTCATTTCGGGAGTTTTTCACGCGGCGCCGGGCCGGATGGGGCGCTCACCGGTTGGACGTTCGATTCGCCGCCGGGAGGTTCGGCCGCCGCCCGGTTCAGAAAAAGGGAGGAGAACTGGTTCTTTCTTTCTTCTTCCAGCTCCTCGGCGTTCCTGATGATCCGATAGATCCGCTCCGGATCTTCATGGATGGCCCGGCTGGCGATGCTGGTCGCCGCGAGGAATTTGGAGATCCGTCCGGTGACCGCCCCGCTCAGGAGCGGTGAGAAGACGTGTGTTATCACATCGAGAAACCGGTTGTCGAGTTTGACGTAGAGGGTGAGATGGAGGTTGTGCGTCTGCCGATCGCGGGCGACCCGGTTCGCCACGATGACCGCCCGGCCGTGGATGGGGAAGAAGAAAAGGCCCTTCAACCTGCCGCGGGCCAGATAGATCCGCTTGGTCTTTTCCCGGTGGATGAGGGTCATCCGGCCGCTCAGACCTTCGCCGTCGTCGCCCGTCCATTCGATGGGCGAATTCCTCCGGAGCTGTTGCTTGCCGAGGCTCAAATTCCTGACGATGAGCGTCGTTAGATCCAACTGGTCCAACAGGAACTCGAACTGCTCCCGGTTTCCTTGGATGACCATAGGGGGCAGCTCCCGGTAGAGGGTGTATTCCTTCGCCAGGTTGCTCAACCGGGTCCGGTGCTCCTTTTTGGAGACGGACTTGAATGGGATCAGGGGCCGGTAAAGCTGGGCGTCCGCGGAGGGAGCGGGCGGGATCAGCAGGACGAGAGAAACAAGGGGAGGGCCGAACAAGAAACGCATTTTCACCTGAAAACCTCCCAACATCACTTAATTCAGCAAAGATCTATTCAAGAGGATCCATTTCAAACAGCGTACCGATAACCTCGCGGTTGGGCGTTCGGATTCAGAATATCCATAACCAATTGACCTGATTGACTATATAGCCGGATTTTCGAGTTTGGCAGGATGCTTTTTTAACAAGGTGGTCAAGGTATGTGTACACGGGATTAACGGTATTGTCCAGAAGGCCCCATGGATTTCCCTTATTCCTCTTTTCATTGCAAACCCTGTTAACACTAGGTCAATCTCATATTTTGCGCCTTCTCGGCTGTTTTTGGGAACCAGGGATGACGCGGGTTTTGCGGGGGGAGGGGGGGGGCGGGTCAAATCGGAGAAAGCCGAAACATCCGGGGCCGGTCATCCAGGTCCCGGACAGCTTCTTTGAACACGCCCTCGATCTCGGTTTGCAAAGAGGCGGCCACCTTGTCCAGGTCGTCCTCGATCCGCCGGGGTTTCAGGACAATGACCTTCACCCGGCCGGGTCGGATGGCGCGGCTGCCTCGGGGGAGGATTCGATGCGCCCCGGCGATGCAGACCGGGACGACCGGGACCTTCAAGCGCTTGGCAATCAGGAACGCGCCCTTCTTGAACTTTTCGAAGGTTTCCGTCTCCGAGAGTTTTCCTTCCGGGAAGATGAGGAGGTTTTCGCCGTTTTTGACCATCTTCTCGGCCAGTCTGAGGCTCTTCACGGCCTCGCGCCGGTTTGCCCGGTTGATTCCGATCGTCCCCATCAGACCGATGGCGAATCCAAGCACCGGGACATCGAAGAGCTCCTGCTTGGCCAGCATCCGGAACTGGATGGGCAGGGCGCGCAGGATGATGGGGACGTCCATGAAGCTGGACCGCCCCTGGGTTATTGGACACTCGGGTGAGGGTATTCGACCTCATGCGGCCTCCGCAACTTGAGCGAGTTTTTCCTGCCTTGCCTGGGCCGGCGTTCGGTAGCCGTAGCCCTCGAGAATCCAATGATGGTTGTACAGGTTCTTGAACTCAAGCAGCGCCCACCGCAGTTCCTCTACGGTGGCGAAAGAGCGCACCCACAGGAGATTCTCCTTCAAGATGCGGATAAACCACTCACAGTAGCCATTTCCCTCGGGCGCCCGCACGAAGCTGGGCGAACTGGTCATGCCCAGGTAGGCGATCTCCCGCTGAAAGTCATCGGACAGATAGGCGGGGCCGTGGTCGTGACGAACTTTAAGCCCCTCGGCGACGTCCGCCTCCAAGCCGGCGAAGCGCTCGGCGACCCCCTGCCGGATCGGCTCCAGGGCCTCGAAGCGGTTGCCGCTCTTGGCCGCATGGATCCCCACGCAGTCCACCGAGCAGTGATCCACCGCCACGACCACCGAGGCCACCCCCTCCTCGGTGGTCACCGTCGTCGTCATGTCCGTGCCCCACATTCGGTCGGGCCGCTCGGTGCGGATGGTCCCGTTGTGGGCCTTGGGACCTCGGGGTTTGCCCACCCGGTGGGGGGCCTGAAGCCCCGCCTCCCGCATCAGGCGACGCACCCGCTCCTTGCTGGTGCGGATGCCCGCGAAGCGCAGCCTCGCCCACACCTTGCGGTAGCCCTCGCCATGGAAGGGAGAGTCCTCCAGGACCTGCCGGATGTGGCCGAGGAGTTCCGCATCGGTGCACGGGCCCACAGGGCCGCGCTTATTGGGCGTGGGGCGTTCATGAACGGGGACCGCCTCTCGCCGCCGTTGCGCGTAGACCGTGGAGCGCGCCAAGCCCCAAAGGGCGCACACCCGCTTCAGGCCGTAGGCTCTGCCCGTGGAGGTGAAGCGGGCCTGACTCATCGCCTCCACCTCCTGCCGGCTAAAGGGCGGCCGGCCTCCAGGCGGTCGATCTTCTCCCGCAGGACCTCGCCCTCCATCGTGAGTTCGCCCACCTTGGCCTTGAGCCGGGCGTTCTCCTCGGCCCGCTCATCCGCCGGGCGGGCTTTGAGCGCCGCCTCGCCCCCGCGAAGGAACGCCTCGCGCCAGGCGGAAAGCCGAGCCGCTGTCGTGCCCAACTCGCGGCAGAGCGTCTCCAGGCTCTCGCCCCGCAAAAGACGCAGGACCGCCTCCCGCTTGCGCTGGCAGGAGAACCGACCCCGCTCACTGCGATGCCCTGGGGCCTTGGCTCCGTTCGCCCTGCGGGCGCCCTCCGCCAAAGCCCCCTCTTGCTTTTGTTCGTTCATCGCGACACCCCTTTCTCCATGAATCATGGATCAATCGAGTGTCCAACAAAACCCTAGAGCGGGGGAAAGCTTTGATGGTTGGGGGCGTATACGTAGGGACCGCCGCCTTCGAGGTTCTCGAGCCCCTGGATCTCCAACCGGACGCCCGCCGCCCAGAGCACCCGGTAGGCCCACCAACGGCTCATGTAGTAGCGGATGCGGTGGAAGCCGGCGTAGGCGAGCAGAAGAAGCGGGATGATGACGAGGGTCCAGAAGACCAGGACGACGAGCGCTCGATAAGTGTAGAAAGAGAATTTTTTCAAGGCGGGTCAGTCTTTAAGGGTTTCCAACAGGGTCCGGATTTCCGCGAGGCGTTCCTGGGCGGCCTCGCGGCCCCGCTCGACGAGGGTGTCCAGCTTATCGAAGTCGAACAGGTCGAACTCGCCCACGGCGGGGAGCAGATGAACATCGAAGTTTCGGGATCGCATGTTGGTGATCTCGATGCTCGAAACGTTGATGGATCGCATGATGACGCGCATGATGGTGGGCGCGTCGAGGAAGTTTCTGAGGGCCGAATTTCTGCGCAACAGACGGCCGAACCAGCCGTGTTGCTTGGGCAGGTTGAAATTGAAATAAGAGCCCCGCTCCGGCGCGATGTTGACGGCGATGCAGAACTCCGCTCCCCGGTGTTTCAGCACGTCGCCGGGGACGTTGTTGGCCACTCCGCCGTCCACCAGGGCGAACTCGTCGCGGTAGCGAAAGGGGGGGAGAACGCCGGGCAGGGACATGCTGGCCCGGACGGACTCCCAGAGCGGGCCTTGATCGAGGATCACCTCCCGTCCCGTGATCAAGTCCGCCCCCACGGAGAAATACGGGATGGGAAGCTCCTCGATCAGGACGTCGCCGTATATATCGCGCATGATGCGCTCCGCTTTCCGGCCTCTCAGGATGGCCGTTCGCGGAAAGGTGTAATCGTTGAGGGGCTTGCGATCGACGATATGGGTCTGGCAGAGATTTTTCATTTCAGCCGGGGTGTGCCCGTTGGCGTACATGGCGGCCACGATGGAGCCGATGCTCGTTCCGCCCACCAGGTCGATGGGGATGTCCTCCTTCTCGAAGACTTCCAGAACTCCGATGTGGGCAGGCCCCTGGCGCCGCCGCCGCCGAGGGCGAAACCCACGGCGACGCCGGCCGTCCGCCGGGCGATCCGCCGCATGGCCCTTCCGGTTTGGTCCCGCCCCGATGCGAGGCGCGGGACTCCATCTTCGGCAAATTGACGCTCGGCCTCCGGATCGACGGGAACCTGATAAACGAACCCGGCGCCGAATCCGGACTTTACGCGGTCGAAGAGCCCTTTGATATTTCCTTTCCCCCGGCGCAGGACAAGCCGGGTTTTTGTCTCCAGGGACGGAACCGCGTTTTGAAGCTCGTTCCACTGTCGGAGGGCTTCCGCTTGATCCTCCGAGGGGAGGGCGAAGAGCAGTTGTTCCGACTGGTCCACGGCCTTTTGGCAAAACGCCTTCGAGGACGATTCCGCGGACGTTCCGATGACGGTGAATTCGTAAGCCTCGCGCAACAGGCTGAGCAGTCGCGGGACGCTGTCCGGGGAGAACGCTTCGATCTGCCCGGCGGAGGGGTTCGGAAGAACGTCCACGCCGAACTCCGTCGGAGACAGGAAGGAGAGGATCTCCCGCTCGTTTATCTGGTCCAGGTTCCGCAGCAGTTTGTCCCATGAATCCGGCCGCTCCCCCCCCCCCGACGGTTTTGCCATCCGCCGAAAGGAGACTGACGTTCAACAGCGCGACCTTCTTTCCGGATTCGCCTGCCAGAAGGGCCGACAGGCGGGTGGCAAGGTAACGCGTGTCCGAATCCCCCAGGGCGCTGTGGCAGCAAAGGGTCCGGATCTTTTCGCGCTCCCGCTCCCCGGTGCTTGTCCGCCGAAGCCGGTGGATCAGGGTGTCCAGCAGGTTCGTCACCATCGCCGGGTGCCGGCGGAAGAGCTCGTGAAACCCGTCTCGCGAGAGCACGTAGAGGTCGGTGTCGAGGTTGGCGATGATGGTGGCGGATCGGGAGTCGCCCGTGAGGAGGGCCATTTCCCCGAACACCTCGTTGCGGCCGAGCCGGGCCCGGACGCGCTCGCGCCCCTCGGCGTCGGGGATCATGACGTTCACTTCGCCGAAGCGGACAATGTACATGCTGTCGCCCGGGTCGCCGTGGCGAAAAAGGGTTTCGCCGTTGGAAAGCCTCCGCGAGGAGATTTGCGGGGCGACGAGGGCGAGATCGTCTTCCGTCAGGTTCTGAAAGAGGGGGATGGAGTGGAGGTCATCGACGGAAGCCATCGGCATGCCTATCGAGTCGGTGGCCCGCCGAAGGGCGGACGCAACATCGGCCGGCGGGGCCTCGGAATGCCCCGATTCAACTTTGCCCGGACGATAAAGACCTTGCGATTTTTTCGCCGGGCGCTATCGTGAATGGTTGCGAACAATGGCGGTTATAGCACGCGCCCACCCGGCCATCAACTGAATCTTCGGGCGATTTTCGCGTTCGTCCGGGAGCGGGGAGAGGAATTACTTTGGGAGACATGAAATTCAGCATGCGGCCGGCTTTTTGGCGCTCCATCGGCGCCGCCCTTGTTTTGCTTGTTTCGGGATGCGGGGGAGGGGGGGGGGACGACAGCAATGTGGTTTCCGGAGAGATCCGCGTCACGCCGGAATTGGCCTCCGAGGTCCCGCGGAACCCTCTGCTCATCATCCAGGCCCGCGTGGCGGGATCGGGGGCCAAGTCCGGCGGACAGGCCTCCCTGGTGGCCGAGCAGCGGGTCCGGAACCCGAAATTCCCCTTGAGATATTTCCTCGGCAAGCTCGACGTGAAATCAGGGCGCGGCGGTCTTTCCGGGTCTCTGGTGATCTCGGCCCGGATCATCGGGGATGAGCTGAGCGAGGATACGGCAAAGCCCTTCGCGTTGGAGGGGAGGTCGAAGGAAAGCGCCCCGGGGGGGGGAGGGGGGCGGCAAGGCGTGGACATTCTGATTCAAAAGAAAGTCCCGATCCGGTTTGCCCGGAAATCGAGGGGGAAGGGGAGGGCCGGAAGCGATGCGAGGTCCGCCCGGTTGAAGCAGGCAGTCCCCGCCGGGACCAGAGCCGCCTCCGCCAAGTCCATCTCAGGCGCGATCACCGTCGCCCCGGCGCTCGGCCCGCCGCCCAAGGGCGGGGTGGTCTTCATCGTCGTCCGTCCCGCGGGCCAGACGGGCGTTCCGCCGCTGGCCGTCAAGCGGGTGGCCAACACGGGTTTTCCGATGCGCTACCGGGTGTCCGAGGGGGACGTGATGATTCAGGGGATGCTGTTCCAGGGGAGCGTAAGCGTGAAGGTCCGCCTGGACGGGGACGGCCGCGTAGGCGTTCAGCCCGGCGACCTGGAAGGAAGCGGCGCGAAGCCGGTTCCCGTGGGGTCGGTCGGCGTGGACATCGTTCTGGACAAGCGGCATTAGGCTGGGGGAGGGAGGGGGGAGAGGGGGAAATTGGCTCCCGCGCCCGTCCTTCGTGATTCGGAGGCCCCCCCCTTGTCGGGTCGATCCGCAGGTGCTATATTTCTTCATGGTTTACTGTCGATTCAGCGGGTTCCGTCGGGAGTTCGCGTCGGGTGACCCGAGGGTGGGCGGGTTCTTCGCTTGGTTTCGATTTTCAGGTGCCGAAGTGGCGGAACTGGTAGACGCGCTAGGTTCAGGGTCTAGTGGGGGAAACCTCGTGGGAGTTCGAGTCTCCCCTTCGGCACCATCAAATTATAACTTGTTATTTTCCAGATAGTTAGAATGGTGGGGCTGGCTGACGGGAGTAAATCGGGAGTACGGCAACCCTTTTTTGGGTGATTTCACATCCTTCTCGGCCCCGGAATGTGCTAACTTTTTCTCTGTCATGGATCAATTCCCCGATCGCCACATCAAATGAGCTGCGGGTGGCCAGCTATGAGACCAACTTGGCGCACCGTCCTGATTGCCGTTCTGGCCTCAGTCCTTATTGCTCCCTCCCTGTTCGCCCAGACGCTGACGGTCAAGGTCCAACGGGGAAACGTGCGCTCCGGGCCTGGCAAGTCCTACCCCGTGATCGGAAGGGTCCAAAAAGCCGATAACTTCCCCATCGAGGCCCGCCAGGGCGACTGGTTCAAGATCCTGCTGGAGACGGGCCGGGAGGGCTGGGTCTTCAAGTCTCTCGTCGAGGTCTCCGGTAAGCGGACGATTGGCGTCGTTCCTTTGGGTCCCACCCCATCGGCCTCCCGGCCTTACGGCGACTCCTGGGCGCTGGTGGTGGGGATCAACCGTTACAGGAAGCGATCCCTCCGCCTGAGCTACGCCGTCAACGATGCCCGCTCTATCGTTTCCGCCCTCAGGAAGGTTGGCTTTTCACAAAATCGCATCACGCTGTTGGAAGACGGCCAGGCGACGGGGCTCGCCGTCCGGCAGGCCTTTGACCGTTTGAGGCTGAACACGAAGCCTGAGGACCGGGTGTTCATCTTCTTCGCGGGCCACGGCACCACGGTCGACATACCGGGCGGCGGGCAGATGGGTTATCTCATCCCGGTAGAGGGGACGGTGGAGGCCCTTCTGGCGACGGGAATCCCCATGAACCAGTTCTGCAACATGGCGCGGCTGATTCCCGCCAAGCACGTCTTCTTCGCCATCGATGCCTGCTTCGCGGGTCTGATGGCCGCCCGTGAGACGCCCAAGCGCTACAAGGCCGAGACCGTCGCACGTCTCACGCGGGGCCGGCTCCGTCAAGTCCTCACGGCGGGCGACCGGGACCAGAGGGCCTGGGAGGAGGCGGGGCACGGGCTGTTCACCCGCAGGCTCCTGGAGGGTCTTGACGGCGAGGCGGACGTGAGCCCGAAGGACGGCGTCCTGACGGCGATGGAACTTGCAGCGTACGTCCAGGGGCAGGTGACGGCGATAACCCGGGGGAAGCAGACGCCGATCTTCGCGAAGATGGAGGGCGTGGGTCAGTTTGTGTTCACCGCTCCCGGGATTGAAAGTCGTCGGACAGACGGTCCACCGCCCGTTCCCGTCACCGTGAAGCCGCGTCCTTTGGTCCAGCCCCCTGTGGCCTCCATTCCCAAGGCCGATCTTTACGTAAGCTCCGATCCCATCGGTGCGCGGGTTTTCATCGACGGCCGAGACACGGGGAAAGAGACGCCGGTCCTTCTGGAGGGGATTTCGACGGGGGACCGACGCGTGAACACCCGAAAGGGCGATTACATGGTGGCCTCGACGACCGTGAGCGTCCGGCGGGGAGTGATCAACCGTGCGAAGCTCAAGCTTGAAGTCCTGAAGGGCCGGTTGAAGGTCGTCTCCGATCCCTTGGAGGCGGACGTCTTCGTGGGCAAGGAGAGGGTGGGGAGGACGCCCCTGATTGCCTCGGTTCCCGGAGGGGCAAGGGTGATCCGCGTCGTGAAGCCGGGCTACAAGAAGTTCGAGCGGAAGATGAACATCTCCGTCCGTCGGAGCAACCGGCTGATGGCCGTCCTTTCCGTGGCGCCGATCCCTCCCGGGATGGTCAAGGTCCCTGCGGGTTGGTTCGTCATGGGGAGCGAGAGGGGGAACAATGACGAGAAGCCCCGCCGGCGAGTGTACCTGGATGCTTTCTACATCGACAAGTATCCGGTGACGAACAGCCGGTTCCGGAGGTTCGGAAGGCCGGACTACGATGCAGGTGCGAAGTTCAACGAGGCCCGCCAGCCTGTCGTGGGCGTGACGTGGTTCCAGGCGCGGGATTATTGCGCCTCCGTCGGCAAACGCCTTCCGACGGAGGCCGAGCGGGAGAAGGCAGCTCGTGGCGTGGACGGCCGGAAGTATCCCTGGGGCAATCAGTGGGACGGCTCGAAGATGATCTGAGGGAGAACAGCGGCAAGCGGACGCACGCCGTAGACCGGACGTACAACACCCACCGGAGTCCATATGGAGCGGTGGACCTTGTGGGGAACACGTGGGAGTGGCTGGCGGACTGGTATCGAAAGGATTATTACCGCAATGCCCCGAATCGCAACCCGAAGGGGCCATCCTTGGGCAACAGGCGGGTAGTCCGTGGTGGCTCGTGGGGAGCATACAAGAACATTTACGGCAAATCGTGGTTTCGCGCGACGACCCGGAACTGGCAGCAAGCCCACAGCAGGTATAACTTCTTGAGTTTCCGTTGCGCCAAGGCTCCTTAAATTACCCTTTGCCAATCCCGACAACCAACCTTCCCCGTCATTCTCGCAGGTCCAAATGGGAGAAAACCCGATGACAATCGAGCAACGAATCGAAGCGCTGGAGAAAAGGTGTAAAAGGCTGGGCAATACCCTCGTGGGGGTAGGCACCCTGACTCTTTTTGCCGTTGTCGCCGGTACGGCGGGCTGGACGGTGGCGTATACGGGCGCCATCAGCCCATCGAGCATCACGACGAGTTCGATTTTCCTAAAGGATAAAGCCGGAAAGAAGCGGCTTAGTCTCCATGGTAACAGTGGCACTCTCTACGCGAAAGATTCAGCCGGAAAGACGCGGGTTAGGCTCGGTGGGTCAAGTGGCAATGTCAGAGTATATGACCACGCCGGAAAGGAGCGGATCACGTTCAGTTTGTTTGGTTGCACTATCAAAGTAAAAGACTCAGCCGGAAAGATGCGGATTTGTATCCAGGGGGAACGTGGCATGATCAGAGCATACAACAAAGCCGGAAAGATGCGGATTTTGCTCTATGGGGGAGGTGGCAGTATTGAACTATACGACAAAGCTGGAAAGACGCGGACACTTATCACTGGGGACACCGGAAAGATCTTTTTCTTTCCTCCAAACAAGCCAAAGATTTCTCATCCCTAATTGTTGGGAGACCACTTGTGGTGTCTCAATCGTCTGACGGACGTGAGACACCTCTAGCGGCCCGGGCCATTGAAGATTTTCACCCCTATTGCCTTGTTCTGCGGTCCACTACAATCCTCTGGGCACACCGAAATGGCAACGATGCAGTCAAACTCAGCATGCAATTCCATGTAATCTCCCTTCTTGGCATCAGGTTCGAGATAAAAGAGTCGATCATTGTCGTCGATTCCTGTCGCCATGGAAAGGTTGAAGGCGTCATGAATATAATCAGGGGTGAGGCCAAAATCTTCTACCGCGCGCGCCATGTTGTCCTGGCAGTTGGGACAATCTTTCTCGCCTGTCATAACCTCAAAGAACCTTTCATTGCACCTCTGATATAGCAAATCGTGTGAGGCGGCACCGTGAGGGAGGGGCTTGTGATCGACGGTGTCAGAAATAATTGTGAACATTGGACGCATATTCGGAGGTGTACTCCAAAGCTGATTCCCTACTGTAAGATGAGCCCCGTGAAAGATTCGAGTTCTTCCAGACCAGAACATCTCTCGAGGGGCCTCCTTATTAAAAGCATTGAAATCTGCCACCTGAGGACCATCAATCTCGATTACCCGTAGGATCTGCCCTTTCTTCACAACGAAGGCCTTGCCGGTCTCCTTAGGAATGACAAACTCCTCGAGTTGTTTCCTAGATGAGTCATTCTCCGCGATTTTTTATAGAATTCGCTTCTTTTAACGTCGATTCCAGGGAGTTCGTAAACCTGTTTGCTGTTCATTCGTCTTTCCACCTGTCTGAGAAATCAATGAAGAACCTTTAGGATGCTGCGCGAGTCAACTTGGACGAAGGCACGCGGCTCCTGCTCGAAGCCGAAGACATTATGGTGTACGAGTACAACCGCCTGCACAGTCGCTTCGGCGACACCCCTCAACACCCCCCGCCCGGAACCCGCATCTTCCCCCGCTCTAGGGTTTTGTTGGACACTCGATTGATCCATGATTCATGGAGAAAGGGGTGTCGCGATGAACGAACAAAAGCAAGAGGGGGCTTTGGCGGAGGGCGCCCGCAGGGCGAACGGAGCCAAGGCCCCAGGGCATCGCAGTGAGCGGGGTCGGTTCTCCTGCCAGCGCAAGCGGGAGGCGGTCCTGCGTCTTTTGCGGGGCGAGAGCCTGGAGACGCTCTGCCGCGAGTTGGGCACGACAGCGGTTCGGCTTTCCGCCTGGCGCGAGGCGTTCCTTCGCGGGGGCGAGGCGGCGCTCAAAGCCCGCCCGGCGGATGAGCGGGACGAGGAGAACGCCCGGCTCAAGGCCAAGGTGGGCGAACTCACGATGGAGGGCGAGGTCCTGCGGGAGAAGATCGACCGCCTGGAGGCCGGCCGCCCTTTAGCCGGCAGGAGGTGGAGGCGATGAGTCAGGCCCGCTTCACCTCCACGGGCAGAGCCTACGGCCTGAAGCGGGTGTGCGCCCTTTGGGGCTTGGCGCGCTCCACGGTCTACGCGCAACGGCGGCGAGAGGCGGTCCCCGTTCATGAACGCCCCACGCCCAATAAGCGCGGCCCTGTGGGCCCGTGCACCGATGCGGAACTCCTCGGCCACATCCGGCAGGTCCTGGAGGACTCTCCCTTCCATGGCGAGGGCTACCGCAAGGTGTGGGCGAGGCTGCGCTTCGCGGGCATCCGCACCAGCAAGGAGCGGGTGCGTCGCCTGATGCGGGAGGCGGGGCTTCAGGCCCCCCACCGGGTGGGCAAACCCCGAGGTCCCAAGGCCCACAACGGGACCATCCGCACCGAGCGGCCCGACCGAATGTGGGGCACGGACATGACGACGACGGTGACCACCGAGGAGGGGATGGCCTCGGTGTTCGTGGCGGTGGATCACTGCTCGGTGGACTGCGTGGGGATCCATGCGGCCAAGAGCGGCAACCGCTTCGAGGCCCTGGAGCCGATCCGGCAGGGGGTCGCCGAGCGCTTCGCCGGCTTGGAGGCGGACGTCGCCGAGGGGCTTAAAGTTCGTCACGACCACGGCCCCGCCTATCTGTCCGATGACTTTCAGCGGGAGATCGCCTACCTGGGCATGACCAGTTCGCCCAGCTTCGTGCGGGCGCCCGAGGGAAATGGCTACTGTGAGTGGTTCATCCGCATCTTGAAGGAGAATCTCCTGTGGGTGCGCTCTTTCGCCACCGTAGAGGAACTGCGGTGGGCGCTGCTTGAGTTCAAGAACCTGTATAACCATCATTGGATTCTCGAGGGCTACGGCTACCGAACGCCGGCCCAGGCAAGGCAGGAAAAACTCGCTCAAGTTGCGGAGGCCGCATGAGGTCGAATACCCTCACCCGAGTGTCCAATAACCCAGGGGCGGTCCAGAGTGCCGACGATGCGGGTTGTAGAAGCCCTCGATGAACCCGAACACCTCCATGCGCGCCTCGGCCCGGGTGCGGAAACTGTGGCGAGCGAGGAGCTCGCACTCCAGCGTGGCGAAAAAGCTCTCACACAGCGCGTTGTCGTAGCAGTCCCCGACCGAACCCATGGAGGGACGCCCGCCCGCCTGCCGGCAGCGCTGCCCAAAGGCGACCGAGGTGTACTGCGTGCCCTGGTCGGAGTGGTGGATGACGGCCCGGGGACGGCGCTTATACAGCGCCATGTCGAGCGCGTCGAGCACCAACTCGGCCCGCAGGTGTGTGGCCATCGACCACCCCACGATGCGCCGGCTGAACGCATCGAGCGCCACGGCCAGATACAAAAACCCCGCCCATGTCGGAACGTAGGTGATGTCGGCCACCCACAGCCGGTCGGGGGCCTCGGCCGTGAAGTTGCGGTCCACCAGATCAGGGGCCGGCCGCGCCTCCTGCCGGCGCTGCGTCGTGCGCGCTCCCTTGCGCCGACTGACGCCCGCAAGTCCCGCCCCACGCATCAGCCTGGCGACGCGCTTGCGGCCCACACGCACTCCCTCAGCCTCCAACTCGGCATGGACGCGCGGCACGCCGTAAGTCCCCCGAGAACGCTCGTGGATCGCCTGAATGCGTTTGGTGAGCGCCCGATCGGCACACGAGCGGGCACACGGCGCGCGCCTGCGCCACGCGTAGTAGCCGCTGGAGGAGACGCCCAGCACCCGGCACATGGTGGCGGTCCGATACATGGCCTGGTTCGCCCTCACGAACCCGTAGATCCGGACGGGATCGAATCGGTCTCCCGAGCAAACCAGGCCGCGGCTTTTGCTAAGATCTCCCGCTCCTGGCGGAGCTGTCGGTTCTCGCGGCGAAGTCGGCGCAACTCCTCCCGCTCATCGCTCGTGAGCCCGTCTTTGCGACGCCCCTCGTCAACGTCGGCTTGATGGGCCCAGGTGCGGATCGTCTGCGCCGAGGGCTCGAACTCGTGCGCCAGCGCCTCGGGCGTGCGTCCCGCCCGGACCAACTCTACCATCTGGCAGCGGAACTCCATTGGATAGCGTGGGTGAGTCTGTGGCATCGTGAACACCTCCTTTACCCCCAAATCATCAGGTGTCCACCAAACCGGGTCAACTCCACTCCCATCCGCCCTTCAGGTCGTATCCTGCAAACCTGAAGGAAGACCAAAGAGCGGTCCACTTTTAGACCGCCGCGGCCAGAATATCCGACCGCCTCAGTGGGACAGTTTTACACCGCCGTTTACACCCTCTTGTGACCTGACGAAAGCCTGATCTCACCACGGGTTCACGGCCTCTTTACATCCCGTCGAGCCGTAATCCAGGCCAATTCCTACAGCCCGATTCCGATGGCCTTCAAAAGCCCAGGCTGTTTGCTAAGCGTGGATTGTCAATGAACGGATTGCGTGTGCCCTGAAGCCGTTCTATGGCGTTATTTCGTCTCCTTTCATGGCGGCTAACGCGATCTGCGCGGTTCCATCTGAGAAGTAGCCCTTTCATAATTTGAGGAACGGGCAGCCCATACTCCCTGTGCATGTAGAAGATTGAACGGGCGAAGTTGCCACAGGCAATCCTGCGGGGTTGGGCGAGTTTCTTGGATTTCTTGACCTTAAAATCGCACCATTCAACGAATTTGGGCGTGTTGGGAAGCAAGGAATACTTGTAATCCCGGATACACCTTGAAAGGCAGCGGATGGTTTTCCCAGTCGAGGGGATGGGGGTCCGCCCGGATGCTCTGTACGGAGTGTTTGGTCCCCTCGTGATAATTTCGAGCGATTTGCGGATCCCGATTGTTCATGGGTTCTCCCGTGACGGCCCTCCCCATCCGGGCGCGCCGGCAAGGGCTGGTCCTGTAGAGCCGGCCCGAATCCCCCCCCCTGCGGATTTTATTTCAGACTTCGATCAAGATGTCGTCGCCCTCCAGGCGGACCGGGTAGCACGAGACGCCGGACGGGGCGGGGGCGCTGAGGGCATCGCCGCTCTCGATGTTGAACCGGGCCCCGTGCCAGGGACAAGTCACCCCAGATATCCCATATGGATCATAACTTTTGTCGGACCGGAGGACATTTTCTGGAGTAAAATCAATGCATGAGCCTCCCCGAGCCATCCTCTCGCGGGGTAATCCAATGGGTGAAGCGAAAAAGTGGGCGTTGAAGGTCCGTTTTGAGCGTCGGCTGAGGCTTGAGTTTCACGGAACCAGAATGACTTCGGATGCGGGATTGCTGGCCTGCCGAGAGGGATCAAGCACTGGTCGTTACGCGGCCTTCAGCTTAAGCTCCTCAAAATGGGCGGCCGGCTCGTGCGGTACGCCCGCCACATCACCTTCCAGTTGGCCGAGGTCGGTGTATCCAGGAAGACATTTGCCCTTATCTTGGAGAGAATCAAGCGATGATGCCCGGTGCCTGTCTAGCGACCCTAAGCGGAGTCCACACAAGGGCAAAATGACGAAGACTCCAAACCTGGTGGTCAAGCCCGTTTACACGCCGGCGCTGACATGGTTTTCCAATGGCGGATACCGCTCCGATCAGGGTTTCAGGCGCCCGAAATGGTGTTGACAGCCCCGGTAAAGAGGGCTCTAATTGAGTTAAAGAGCAACGGGTGGTCAATACAAGAGTTGTCTTGATTTAAACCGGGATTTCCCAGATGACCACTCTTAGCCATCCTGCGGTCCTCCTGTGTCATCAAAGTACCCCATTTTACTACAGATTCAGGTGGACCGCCCCTGGGTTATTGGACACTCGGGTGAGGGTATTCGACCTCATGCGGCCTCCGCAACTTGAGCGAGTTTTTCCTGCCTTGCCTGGGCCGGCGTTCGGTAGCCGTAGCCCTCGAGAATCCAATGATGGTTGTACAGGTTTTTGAACTCAAGCAGCGCCCACCGCAGTTCCTCTACGGTGGCGAAAGAGCGCACCCACAGGAGATTCTCCTTCAAGATGCGGATAAACCACTCACAGTAGCCATTTCCCTCGGGCGCCCGCACGAAGCTGGGCGAACTGGTCATGCCCAGGTAGGCGATCTCCCGCTGAAAGTCATCGGACAGATAGGCGGGGCCGTGGTCGTGACGAACTTTAAGCCCCTCGGCGACGTCCGCCTCCAAGCCGGCGAAGCGCTCGGCGACCCCCTGCCGGATCGGCTCCAGGGCCTCGAAGCGGTTGCCGCTCTTGGCCGCATGGATCCCCACGCAGTCCACCGAGCAGTGATCCACCGCCACGAACACCGAGGCCATCCCCTCCTCGGTGGTCACCGTCGTCGTCATGTCCGTGCCCCACATTCGGTCGGGCCGCTCGGTGCGGATGGTCCCGTTGTGGGCCTTGGGACCTCGGGGTTTGCCCACCCGGTGGGGGGCCTGAAGCCCCGCCTCCCGCATCAGGCGACGCACCCGCTCCTTGCTGGTGCGGATGCCCGCGAAGCGCAGCCTCGCCCACACCTTGCGGTAGCCCTCGCCATGGAAGGGAGAGTCCTCCAGGACCTGCCGGATGTGGCCGAGGAGTTCCGCATCGGTGCACGGGCCCACAGGGCCGCGCTTATTGGGCGTGGGGCGTTCATGAACGGGGACCGCCTCTCGCCGCCGTTGCGCGTAGACCGTGGAGCGCGCCAAGCCCCAAAGGGCGCACACCCGCTTCAGGCCGTAGGCTCTGCCCGTGGAGGTGAAGCGGGCCTGACTCATCGCCTCCACCTCCTGCCGGCTAAAGGGCGGCCGGCCTCCAGGCGGTCGATCTTCTCCCGCAGGACCTCGCCCTCCATCGTGAGTTCGCCCACCTTGGCCTTGAGCCGGGCGTTCTCCTCGTCCCGCTCATCCGCCGGGCGGGCTTTGAGCGCCGCCTCGCCCCCGCGAAGGAACGCCTCGCGCCAGGCGGAAAGCCGAGCCGCTGTCGTGCCCAACTCGCGGCAGAGCGTCTCCAGGCTCTCGCCCCGCAAAAGACGCAGGACCGCCTCCCGCTTGCGCTGGCAGGAGAACCGACCCCGCTCACTGCGATGCCCTGGGGCCTTGGCTCCGTTCGCCCTGCGGGCGCCCTCCGCCAAAGCCCCCTCTTGCTTTTGTTCGTTCATCGCGACACCCCTTTCTCCATGAATCATGGATCAATCGAGTGTCCAACAAAACCCTAGAGCGGGGGACAGGGTCTCTTTGCAGAACCCTCTGCTCAATCGAGGGGCAACGGCCGTCCTAAAGCCGCAATCCCTTGAAAACCCAGCTCTACCGGCACACTCAGGGGAGTTCGGCACAGACTGATCCCCCGTCTCCACCACGTCACTAAGCTTCCGGGCCATCTGCTCCGTCATCCGGTATCTGGTACGGGAGGCGGTAACCACAACCGTCGAATTCGTTCAAGGATTGCCCTGAACAGTTGACGCGGCACGGCCACCTCGGCCATCTGGAAGGTGGTGTGCCGGGCGTGGGTGACCACCTTGGCCCCAATCTTAATCAGCTTCTCGCGTAACGTCGTCAGCGACCAGTGCTTCACCGCTCTGGGCAACGCCAGCCGCCGCAGGAAGTTTGCCAGGTTGTACGCCAAGGCAAATAGTTGCAAGCGGACCTGGTTCTCTTCAAAGCCGTGGCAGGACAGGCGCGTCCAGTTCAGGGCGTACTTGCCCTCCTTGATCCACTGCTCCGCCGTCCCACGCTGGTTGTAGAACCTCACGACGTTCTCTTCCCGCCAGTGCAGGTTGGTCACGATGAAGCTGACTCTTGGAAACAACTCGCCCTGGTGCCACTCGACCGCCACCACCACCCGGCGAGGCTTCTCCCAACTAGCCGCCTGATAGGAGACGCTGTGGTAGAAGATAATGGGCCTTTTGGGCGGTCGGCCAACCGGCCGGGTCAGAAGGCATTCGATGTCCCTGTACAAGATGGCGTTGGCCGGAAGCCGAATCGCATAGGAGTAGCCCTCCGCCTCAAGGTATCGGTACACCTCCGGCTTGGCAAATGCCGCGTCGCCTCGAAAAAACCGACAGACCTTCGCATCCCGGTAGCGAGCTACCACCGGCTCCAATACAGACCACCAGTCATCAGCGCTGTGGACCTTGCCGTTGCGCAACAGCGCCCGCTCCAGATCGCCAAACTGGTTGAAGCAAAACAGTGGGTGATAGCAGGTGCAGCCGAAGTGGCCGTTGTAGGAAGAGCCTTCCTGCTCACCGTGGGTCGGGCTGACCGAACTGTCCATGTCCAGGATCAGCTTGCGAATCGGCTTGCGTTTGCGGACACGATCCACCAACACACCGGGCAGACCGCTCAGCGCCTTGAGGGGTTAAGGGGCCGGGTGAGGGTCTGCGTCTCGAATCGGCTCATCTGGCTGGTGGAGGCAGCGGTGTGATACTTCGCTCGCCCCCCAACCACCTGACGCATGGCGGGATCGACACAGAGCCGCTCGGCATCATTGGTGTCTTTATATCCTGCCAGGCGGCTGTAGACCGACTGGCGCACCAAAGCGGTGAGGCTGTGCCGGGTGTTCCCGCCCGTCCGTGAATCGGACAGAAACCCCTCGGCCGCCTTCGTCAGCCCCAACACCTCATCCAGTTCACGATAGGCAAGCAAACCGGCGTCACTCGTAACCTTTGCTCCGTGAAACTCCAGCCTGAGCCGACCGTCGAATTGGAGCCTCAACGGCCTCTTTTTCGCTTCACCCATCGGGTCCCCTCGCAAGATGATGGCAGGGAGAGGCCAACACTTTGATTTTACACGAGAAAACGGCCTTCGGGGCGTTAAAAATTATCATCCATATGGGAAATGCGGGGTCACTTCGTTTCCTTCCACCTCGCCTTCAGACAGCGGTCCTCCCTTATGCGTACACGAATCGTCGATGGCGCAGTAGCCTTTTTCCGTGCGGATCAGGGCAATGCGCTTGCCCCCCGCTTCCACAAGCTTACATGAGTCCTCCGAGAGATCACCGACCTTGGCGACTTTGGCAAATTCACCCATGTTTGGTCTCCTTGCTGATCCGTCCGGCCCGTCGGATTCCGGGACCGGGTATGTTGGCTCCTTTCTCTTCCGCGCCGCCGACGGATTCTCCCCGCCGTCGCCTCAGTGGGGTGGGAGACCCCTCCAAAGACGGGAGCCGCCTTGTGGTCCGGAAGAGACGCTTGATCCATTATACCCGGATTTCTCACCAACCAAAGGACGCAAGGGGTGGCGGGGGGTCGATGTCCAATAGCGGGTCCACCCGTTCCCGAGAGCGGCCACTTATTGGGCTTTCCCGCCCCCCAGCAGCCTTCCGAAGCCCTCGACCGGCCCGCTGCGACCCAGGGCGTTCAGCGCCTTGTAGAGGATGGGGTTGAACTGCGTGAGGACGGGGACGGCTAATTCCGCCTCCAGCTTTTCGATCGTGTCCGAGGCCCCGTGCCAGAGGGGGCAGGAAAGGTAGATGGCCTCCGCGCCGGGCGCCGCCAGGAAGACCTCTTTTCCCTTCTCGTAGGGGGTGTCCTCCCGGAGGGCGTGGATTTCCCCGTGGCTGTTGGTGTGGTACCCGGAGATGGCTGTGACCTCCAGGCCCGCCGCCTCCAGGTAGCCCCGAATATGCTCGTTCTGGTCGTCCCGGTGAGGGGTCCCCACTGCGACCTTCTTGACCCCCATGTCCTCGAGGGTCTCTGTCACGGCCGTCATGGCGGTCGTTGCGGATTTTCCGGTGGCCTCTTCGATCGACCTTTCCAGCTCCTTTGTCCAGCGGGGACCCATCGCCGCCTGGATCAGGTCGCCCGTGACGGCGAAGAAATCGGGCGACTGGTATCGCTGGAGCTGGAGGACATCCGCGATCACGCTGTCCCGCTGCCCCTTGAAGTCTTCCACGTCGAACTGTCCGGGGTGGAGCATCTTCAGCGCCCACGATGTGGTGTAGATGATCAGGTTGATGTCCGCGGGGACCATCCGGAAGAAATCCTGATAGGTTTTGTCCACGGTGCCCGGCGTCACCCAGCCGATGGTCGCCTTCCAATCGTCGGTCCAGCCTCTCATGGCTTCTCTCCTTCTCTGGGATCTTCAAGGTGTTGGATGGGTTAAGCGTCACTTCCCCCCAACATACCGGAGAGAAATGCGTTCATGACTTCTCCCTGCTCTGCAACGCCGTCAGCATAATGACCGGAATGTCTTTGAGGGTCTCGTCCGTCCGGATTCTTTTCAGCATATTCAGGCCGTTCATGACCACATTCGCCAATCCGCCGGGATCACGTCCACGGTTGTCCTGTCAAGGTTTGTCACCGACATCCCCCGTCAACCTTCTCCCTCGACGGCGCCGACGAGCTCTGCGGGAGATGAGACCCGCTGCCACAAATAGAGCCCGACGAGGATGAGGATGCCCACCCCATCCGTCCAGAGGGAGCCGTTGAGAAGCGCCAGGGCCCCCAGGAGCAGAAGCCCCCGCTGCACAAGTGTCGCCGGGCGGACATAGAAGCCGGCCGTGAACGCGGCGAGACAGACAACCCCCAGCACGGCCGTCAGGACGGACCAGAAAATTCCGCCGGCGCTCCCCGCCAGAAGCAGGGAATTGTTGTACACGAAAAAGTAGGGTATGAGAAAACCGGCGAGCGAATATCGGAAGGCCAACCAGCCCGTCTTCCAGGGATCGCTCCCGGCGATGGGGGCCGCGGCGTAGGCGGCCAGGGCCACCGGCGGCGTCACGTTGCAGACAATCGCGAAGAAGAAGACGAACATGTGCGTGGCCATCGGACTGACGCCCATTTCCTCAAGGGCCGGCGCGCCCAGGGTGGCGACGATGATGTAAGCCCCCACGGTGGGCATCCCCATCCCGAGGATCAGGGAGGCGATCATCGTGAAGAACAGCGCCGCCAGGAGGTTCCCGCCGGAAAGGAGCTGAATGAGGTCGTTGAGCCGAAGGCCCAGGCCGGAGATCACGATGAACGAGACGAGGATTCCCGCGGCAGCCCCCGTAACGCCGACGGAGACGACCCCGCGGCCCGCGCGATCCAGGGCGTGGAGGAATTTCCTCGGCGTGATCCGGCTCTCCCGGCGAAAGACCGTCACCACCAGGACGACGAGGATCGCCCAGAACCCCGCCATGAGCGCGGTGTATCCCCGGACCAGGAAAAACACGATCGCGGCGACCGGGAGAAAGAGAAACCAGCCCTCCTTCAATACCGCACCAACCCGGGGCAATTCGGATTTCGGAAGTCCCTTGAGGCCCAGGCGCAGGCAGAGGAAGTGGACCACCATCCCCACCGAGAGGAAGTACAGGAGCGCCGGAATGATGGCGGCCTTCATCACCTCCAGGTACGGCACACCCAAAATGGCCGCGATGACGAAGGCGGACGCTCCCATGATGGGCGGCATGATTTGCCCCCCGGTCGAGGCCGCGGCCTCAACGCCCCCGGCCATCTCCCCGCGGTACCCCATCCGCTTCATCATCGGGATGGTGAACGAGCCGGTCGTGACCACGTTGGCCGCGGAGCTTCCCGAAAGGGAGCCGATGAAGCCGCTCGACACCACCGCCACCTTGGCGGGGCCGCCCGAGAAGTGTCCCGCAATCGCGTTGGACAGGTTGATGAAGAAGTTGACCGCACCCGTCTCTTGGAGGAAAGAGGAGAAGATGACGAAGATGATGATGAAGGTCGAGAACACACCGAGGATGAGACCGTACAGGCCGTCCGTCGCCATGAAATTCAGCGTGATGATCTCCTCCACCGAGTAGCCGCCGTGGGCGATGGCCGTGGGAAAGTACCGGCCGAACATGGAGTACAAGAAGAAGAACAGGGTGAGGATCACCATGGCCCATCCCACGGCCCTGCGCGTGGCCTCCAGCACCAAAACCAAGACCGCCCCACCCAGCCACAGGTCCAAATTCGTCGCCGCGCCCGCCCGGATCAGGATGTCGTCGCTGTTCGCAGCGCTGTAATACCCGATGACGACGACCAGAGCCAGGCAGAGGAGGTCCACCCCCAGGAACAAGCGGTTGTCCGGGGCTCTTTTGCTGAGGGGTTGAGTCAAAAAGACCAGCAGCAGGATGAACGAAACGTCCAGGGAACGCTGAAAATAGGACTCGAACACGCCGAAGTACGCCGTGTAGAGGTGAAAAACCATGAAGACGACAGCCACCACCGTGGCCGTTCGGTTCCACCAGGACGCACCCGCCTTCCCCAGAGGTTTCGACGCCTTGTCCGCCAAGATCCACCTCCCGAGGAAAAGCGGCTCTCCGTTTCCGTTTCGCGAGCGCCGGGGGGATTCCCTCCCCCCGGCTCCTCGGAATCCAGGTCCGGGTGTCTTGCCCTATTCGGACCGAACGGTGATCCCCTTTTCCTTGTAATAACGGGCAGCGCCGCGGTGGAAGGGGATGGGGACGCCGCTTGTGGCGGTCTTCCAGCTCATCTTTCTCAACCAGGCGAGCTTCTGGAAGGGCTTGGGGGTCTCGTAGATGGCCTTGGTGATCTTGTAGACCAGGTCGTCCGGCAGCTTGCTACTCGCGACAAGCATGTTGTTGTCGGAGATGGTCCAGGCGTCTTCGATCTGCCCCTTGTACATCCCCTTCGGGATCTTGACGGCGACATAGCCCGGGAAGTTGCTCACGAGCTTATCGGCAACAGCCTTCTTCATGCCCAGAACCCGGACCGGGAAGGAGGCCTCAAGCTGCATGATGAGGGGGTTGGGGATCGACTGGGCCAACTGGATCACGTCCACCTGCCGGTCCTTCATGAGGAGAACGGCATCGCTCCAGCCCACGTGGTGGACCTTTCCGCCGGACTTGCGGATCATCTCGAAGCTGAGCCCGTGGGCCGCAAGCATCCGCGCATAGGCCTGTGTAGAGCCCCAGCCCTTCTTTCCCGCGGAGGTCCGCTTCCCCTTGATGTCGTAGAAGGTCTTAATGGAGCTCTTGGCGGGCACGGTGATCGAAAAAACGGAATCCATATAGATTCCGATGGCCCGGAAATTCCGGTTGGGCTTCTTGAAAACGCCCTTTCCATTCCAGGCCTCGCCCGAAACACCCGTGTAGGTGAACCCCATCTGGATTTTACCGCTCTGGATGTTGCGGACGTTGGTGATGGCTCCCCCCGTCGTCACGGTGGAGATCACGCCGGGGATCTTGGCGTTGATGACGCTGGCGGTGATGGCCATGGTGGGGAACCACGAACCGCCCAGACTGGAGGCGCCGATCTTGAGAAAAGTCCTCTCCGCGGCAAGGGCGCCCGTCCCGGCAAAGCCGGTTAACCCCAGAAAACCTAAAGCCAGCAAAACGGTCATGATCTTTCGGTACATTGTGACATCCTCCCTTTTCCGTCCCCCTCGAGAGCGAGAGTGAGCGGCCTTCCCCGACCGTTGGAGACGCAATTCCCCTTTGGGCCCTGGTAGAGTCAGAATGCGCATAATGCTAACATTATGTGATCAAACCGGAATTTCCCATATCAACTTGCTTGGGTGGTTTCCGGTCCCCTTTCCCGATGAAAACCAGTTGACCCCCTTCCGATGGGTCTGTCAAGAGCCTTCCAACCCTCCGCAACAAGGTGCTGACGGCCATCGACTGCCCCAAAAGGCGGACCCTCGCCCTTCGGTCCCCTTTATTCGCGGTTCAACCCGTTAACCAATCACCTCATGCTGCCGGGAACCCTCTGCACAAGGTTAGACCGGCACCGGCCGTAATCGGTTGATTCGGTCCAGGATGATGGCGAACTCTTCCCTGGATACCGCTACTTCGGCCAATTGAAAGATGATCTGCCGGGCGTGCCGCACAATCCTCCCGCCCATTTTGATGAGCTTGACCTGGAGGCTTCGCAGCGACCAGTGCTTGAGCCCCCTGGGCAAGGCTAGCCTGCGCAGGAAATTGCCCAGGTTGTACGCCAGGACGAAGAGAAGGAGCCGCACCTGGTTGCACACGAACCGGTGACAGGAAAGGCGTGTCCAGTTCAGGGCGTACTTGCCTTCCTTGATCCATTGCTCGGCTGTGCCTCGCTGGTTGTAGAAGTGCACGACCCCCTCGGGTCGAGCCGTCAGGTTCGTGACAATGAATCCGACGCGAGGGAAGAGTTCGCCTGAGTGCCATTCCACCTTCGCCACGACCCGCCGGGAACGGTCCCAGCTTCCAGCCTGATACCGGAAGTCGTAATAGAAGATGATGGGTCTCTTGGGCGGGCGACCGACCGGGCGGGTGAGGAGGAAGTCGATCTCTCGCTGCACCACGTCGTTGGCGGGAAGGCGGATGGCGTAATGGAAGCTGTGCGCTTCCAGGCACTCATAAACCTCCGGGCGCGCAAAGGCGGCATCGGCTCGGAAGTAACGGCGAACACCCGCCCGCTCATACCGGGCCGCGATGGGCGAAAGCAACTCGCGCCAGCCATCGGCGCTGTGCACGTTGCCGGGGCGCAACATCGCCCCTTCGCAGTCCCCGAACTGGTTAAAGCAAAAAAGAGGGTGATAACAGGTGCAACGAAAGTGGCCGTTGTAGGCCGTACCTTCCTGCTCCCCATGGACGGGGCTTTCCGAGCTGTCCATGTCCAGGATGATTCGCTGATGGGGTGAGTGTGCCATGGCCCGGTCCACCCACTCCCGGTTCAGCTCGCTCCGGCCCCTTGAGATTCTCCTCCCTGGTGAGAACCTCGGTCTCGAACCGGCTCAGGGTGTTGGCGCCCGCCGCCTGCTTCTCAAGCGCTCGGCGGCCGACCACGGCTTGCATCGCGGGGTCCTGGGCCAACCGCTCGGCATCGTTGGTGTCTTCATACCCTGCCAAGCGGCTATAGACCGACTGGCGCAATAGCGGCGCCAACTCATGCTGGATGTTCCGGCCATGACGGATCTCTTGCAATTGCACTGGCGCTCTCACCGTCAAACCCAGCGCATCATCCAGCTCCCGGCAGGCCAGCAATCCCGCATCCGAAGTGATTCTGGTTCCGTGAAACTCAAGCCTCAGCCGACGGTCAAAACGGATCTTCAAAGCCCCCTTCTTCGCTTCACCCATTGGGTCCCCTCGCAAGATGATGGCAGGGAGAGGCCAACACCTTGATCTTACACGAGAAAACGGCATTCGGTCCGACAAAACTTATGATCCATATGGGAAATGCGGGTCTATGTTGTTCTGTTTGAAGCAATTAATCAGCAGATTTCACGTGGTTGCGCTGGCGCTCCTGTTCGCGGTTACCGTGGCGGGTTGCGGCGGCGGCAGCAGCACAAGCACGGCCGACATGAACGGTGGTGGTATGACGACGCCGGAACCAACGGACGCGGACAAAGTAGCGGACGCGCAGGGAAGAGCAGCCACGGCGGCTACGGCGACTATGGTGGCGGCGGATATGGCCGGGATGCTGGACCCCATCGACGACGCAACGCAAGCCGAGATTGACAAGGCGAATGCGGCGGCGGGCGCTGCAGCAGCAGCGAAAACCATAGCCGACGGGACGGACAACCTGGGCACGGCCGAAGCAGTGGCGGATCTGGCGGAGGCCGAACAAGGGAAAGCGCATGCGGCATATACGGCGGCCATGACCGCGTCGGCAGCGGCGCAAACGGTGATGGACGAGGCGGCGGCAGCAGAAGCGAAAAAAATGGCGGACACGGCAGCAGCGCTGACAAAAGAGGAAGCCATCGGTGACGAGGCCAAAGAGGATACAGGGGTGAACGACGCTGGTCTCGGCGGCAGTAGGGCCCTCAGCCTGGTAGTAGATCCTGACAGTCCGCTCTCCTATTCGCTCACCATCGCGCACAAGGACGGCGCCCAGTCGGTCACGATCAAGGACACCGCGATGGAGAAGGACGACGATCCGAAATTCGAGGATCAAATGGCGGGTCTGCCTGACTCGAACGGCTTCGGTGGCAGCATGCACAAGCGCGACAACGGCAAGGGAGTCGAGGAAGTCGTGATCGTCCGCACCGACATCGACGCGCCCACGCCCACGCCGTTCTCGCGTGAGTATGAGCGTGAGCTCATCGACGGTGATCTCATGATCGTTGGCATAGATGGCATGGATGATGGCAATGCCGGGATGTTGATGTCGTCTGCATTTATCGGCAGCGGAAAGACTATCGGCGGCGGAGAGAAGGCTGTACTCACTTTCGCAGAAGCTTTTGAAACCGCCGCCCCCTTCGACGGCGGGTCGGGCATGCTCAAGTGCACCGGCGATTCCGAATGCATGATCACGCTCAATGCGAAAGGTATGGTCACCGATGCTTCGGAGGGTTGGTTTTTCACTCCCGATAAAGACGCAATGGTCGACGTAACCGACGATGACTACCTGCACTACGGCTTCTGGCTGCAGAAGACGACAAAGGACGGCGCGACCACGTACAACGAGGTCGAGACCTTCGCGGGTTCGTCGATGTCTGAGAGCAACGATGTTGACAGCGTCGTGGGCAGCGCGACCTACAAAGGTGGCGCCGCGGGCGTATATGTGCATGAGGTCAACCCCTCCGGCGGGTCAACACCCGAAAGCGCCACCTCCGGCCACTTCTCGGCGGACGTCAGCCTGATGGTGTACTTCGGCGGGACGCACGTTGCTGAGAGCAAGAGAAACACCGTCACCGGAAGCATTACGAATTTCGAACTGTCCGGCGACGAGGAGAACGCGTGGGCGGTGAATCTGATAGGCGACCACGTCCAAAAAACCGACGAAAATAGCAATAAAATCTCCACAATCTCCGGGACGGCCAGTGGCGGCGGAGTTCCAGGGAAGTTCAGCGGAACCTTCCACGGCCTAACGCCGCCTAATGGACTCACTAGCAATACCGAAGATCCTAGCAATACCGAAGATCCTGTCCTGGCAATGTGGCGCCGGGCGCCGTGGTCGGCGAGTTCGACGCCAACTTCAGCAACGGCACCGTGGCCGGCGGGTTCGGCGCAAGGAAGAAGTAACAGAAGTCAGAAGCGAAAGCAGCATCGTTCCAGAACGGCATGACGAGGAGGGCGGCCGCTTGGCCGCCCTCTCTTTTCGTATACGGATCGAGGAAGGACCTGTCAGCTCACCCCTGCCACTCCCTGAAGCATTCGAGGGCGCATGTCCGTTCATTCCCGCGCACGCGGGAATCCAGAGAAGTGACCGCCCGCCTCCCGATTGAAGGATTCAAAGGATTCCTGCCTGAAGCCTACCGGGGTGACAGGCTCCGGTTGCCTCCGTGGGAATGACGGGCGTGTGCACCGACCGGCAACGGCTGCACGCCAGGCGGGGCGGGCGGGAACCAGGGGATCGGGAATTCGCCATCCTCCGCGACGGCGCGCGTCGGGCATATCATCGCCGTCATGGAAAAAGGGTCGTAAATCGGGGGTTAACGGGCCGTAACCAGGGATTTGAACGGACTTGAAATCATGCCCGGTTTCTGAAAAGATGGGGAAGATTCAGAGCGTCGGCCACGCCGAGTCGATGACGGCTCTGAAGGAGCTCATCGCGCACACGGGGCGGACCCGAGCGGTCGCCCTCCTTTCTTGCGTCCATCATCCATGAGAAAACATCATCCATGAGAAAACCGATCCTCGCCTTCGTCCTCATCCTCCTCTTCCACGTCCCGGCCCCGGACGCCCAGGCCCGTTCTCATCTTTCCAAAGACCCCCGGGTAGAAAACGCGCGGGCCCTGCTGAAACAGGGCCGCCATATCGAGGCCCTGCGCATCCTGCGCCCGCTGGCCAAGGGCCATCGGGACAGGACGGGCGTTCTGTTCCTCATCGGCCTCTCGTCCATCGAGGCGGCGAGGCGTCTTCCGGCAAGCAAGGAGAAAGAAAAGACCGCCCTGCTGGACGAGGCGATCGCGGCCCTGCGCGCCATCCTGATCAACCGTCCCGGCCTGGTGCGCGTGCGCCTGGAGCTGGCCCGGGCGTTCTTCTTCAAACGCGAGGACGCCCTGTCCCGGGAGCATTTCGAGCGCGTGCTGGCGGGGAAGCCGCCGCCCCTGGTGGCCAAGAATGTCCGGCGCTTTCTGACGGCGATGCGGGCGCGCCGGCGCTGGCGCACCTATTTCGGCTTCTCGATCGCGCCGGACACCAACATCAGCGCGGTCTCGAACTCGGAGATCATCTACATCCACGACCTGCCGTTCCGCCGCAACGCGTTCCAGGGAGAAAGCTCGGGGGTGGGGCTCATCCTGTGGGGCGGCGGCGAATACCAGCATCCACTGGGCAAGCGCCTGAGGCTGCGCCTGGGCGCGGACGCCTCCCGCCGGGAATACGAGGGCAACGAATTCGATCAGATGTTCGTCTCGCTGCACGCCGGGCCGCGCTGGAGGGCGGCGGCGAACACGGAGCTCAGCCTGCTCGGTAGCGCCCGTCGGCGCTGGACCGGCGGCGAGATCCAGGACAGTGTAGTCGCACACAACGACAGTGCGCTCGGCGCCCGCTTCGAGATCAATCACCGTTTCACCCGAAAACTGACGGCCTGGGGGCGGGCTTCCTGGCACGAGCGCGCGTACCGGAAAAGAAAGCACCTGGACGGGCCGGTCCTGGCCCTCTCGCTGAGCGGCGCCTGGCTGGCCACGTCCACAATCCGGACCCACGCCACGGTGGGCTACGGGCGCGAACGCCCGGAGTCGCAGCCCTGGCGCAACAAGTCCGGGTGGGCGCGGCTCGGCGCCTCCATCGCCCTGCCGCTCGGCTTCACGGTGGGCGGCAGCGGCGAGATGCGCTGGACGCAATACGAAGGCGGGTGGTTCCCGTTCACGACGGACGGCTCGTCCCGCGAGGACCGGACCCGGATCCTGCAGGCCTCGGTCTTTAACCGCGTTTTCACGGTCTTCGGGTTCAGCCCGCAGCTCGTGGTGGTGAACGAGGCGCGCGAATCCAACGCGCAGCTGTACGACTACAAGCGCACCCGCGCCGAGCTGCGTTTCGTCCGCCAGTTCTAGGGTCCGGCTCGGCGCGCCGCCATTCGCCTGTCCCCCGTCCCGCATCACACGATCTCTACAAGGTCTTCGTTGGATCGGCGAAGGAAGCCGCCGCCTCCGGTCCGTCACCCCGAGTGCCTAAATCGGGGGTCCACTGCGTGCATCGGCCTTGAACCCCAGCTCTGAAACCTTCAAGAGCAGGATGGTGACTGGCTCGGACCCCCGCACTGGATTCCCGCTTCCGCGGGAATGACAGGCCGGGGTGGCTGCATCAGGAATGACCGGCTCCGGTTGCCTCCGTGGGAATGACGGGCGGGTGTTGCAGGGGTGACAGACCGGATGGGGCGGTTTCTGCTCCTGGATCCCCGACTACTACCTTCCAGACCCTCAGCTTGTCATTCCCGCGAAAGCGGGAATCCATGCAACGGGTCCCCGACAGAAACGATCGGGAGCAGGCACGCCGCCTGAGTGCAAGGGGTCGAGAGGGCGCATGTCTGTCATTCCTGCCCCCGCTGGATACATGCGGGGACAGGCTCCGGCGGGAATCCAGAAAGTGGAACCCTGCCTGAAACTTACGGGGGTGACCGAATGGTTCAGGATCTCATCGGAAAGCTTAACCCCGTCATTCCCGCGAAGCCTGCCTGAAGCACGCGGGAATGACGGACCGGCGCGGTTACCCCCGAGTGCTCCCCGCTTGAGACTCGCGCGGTCAGGATGCACCTGTTCCTGAAGCGGTCCCCCTTTCCCCGTCCTTTTTCATATAATCCCGCATTTCCCATATGGATGATAATTTTTAACGCCCCGAAGGCCGTTTTCTCGTGTAAAATCAAGGTGTTGGCCTCTCCCTGCCATCATCTTGCGAGGGGACCCGATGGGTGAAGCGAAAAAGAGGCCGTTGAGGCTCCAATTCGACGGTCGGCTCAGGCTGGAGTTTCACGGAGCAAAGGTTACGAGTGACGCCGGTTTGCTTGCCTATCGTGAACTGGATGAGGTGTTGGGGCTGACGAAGGCGGCCGAGGGGTTTCTGTCCGATTCACGGACGGGCGGGAACACCCGGCACAGCCTCACCGCTTTGGTGCGCCAGTCGGTCTACAGCCGCCTGGCAGGATATAAAGACACCAATGATGCCGAGCGGCTCTGTGTCGATCCCGCCATGCGTCAGGTGGTTGGGGGGCGAGCGAAGTATCACACCGCTGCCTCCACCAGCCAGATGAGCCGATTCGAGACGCAGACCCTCACCCGGCCCCTTAACCTCAAGGCGCTGAGCGGTCTGCCCGGTGTGTTGGTGGATCGTGTCCGCAAACGCAAGCCGATTCGCAAGCTGATCCTGGACATGGACAGTTCGGTCAGCCCGACCCACGGTGAGCAGGAAGGCTCTTCCTACAACGGCCACTTCGGCTGCACCTGCTATCACCCACTGTTTTGCTTCAACCAGTTTGGCGATCTGGAGCGGGCGCTGTTGCGCAACGGCAAGGTCCACAGCGCTGATGACTGGTGGTCTGTATTGGAGCCGGTGGTAGCTCGCTACCGGGATGCGAAGGTCTGTCGGTTTTTTCGAGGCGACGCGGCATTTGCCAAGCCGGAGGTGTACCGATACCTTGAGGCGGAGGGCTACTCCTATGCGATTCGGCTTCCGGCCAACGCCATCTTGTACAGGGACATCGAATACCTTCTGACCCGGCCGGTTGGCCGACCGCCCAAAAGGCCCATTATCTTCTACCACAGCGTCTCCTATCAGGCGGCTAGTTGGGAGAAGCCTCGCCGGGTGGTGGTGGCGGTCGAGTGGCACCAGGGCGAGTTGTTTCCAAGAGTCAGCTTCATCGTGACCAACCTGCACTGGCGGGAAGAGAACGTCGTGAGGTTCTACAACCAGCGTGGGACGGCGGAGCAGTGGATCAAGGAGGGCAAGTACGCCCTGAACTGGACGCGCCTGTCCTGCCACGGCTTTGAAGAGAACCAGGTTCGCTTGCAACTATTTGCCTTGGCGTACAACCTGGCAAACTTCCTGCGGCGGCTGGCGTTGCCCAGAGCGGTGAAGCACTGGTCGCTGACGACGTTACGCGAGAAGCTGATTAAGATTGGGGCCAAGGTGGTCACCCACGCCCGGCACACCACCTTCCAGATGGCCGAGGTGGCCGTGCCGCGTCAACTGTTCAGGGCAATCCTTGAACGAATTCGACGGTTGTGGTTACCGCCTCCCGTACCAGATACCGGATGACGGAGCAGATGGCCCGGAAGCTTAGTGACGTGGTGGAGACGGGGGATCAGTCTGTGCCGAACTCCCCTGAGTGTGCCGGTAGAGCTGGGTTTTCAAGGGATTGCGGCTTTAGGACGGCCGTTGCCCCTCGATTGAGCAGAGGGTTCTGCAAAGAGACCCTGAATCTGTAGTAAAATGGGGTACTTTGATGACACAGGAGGACCGCAGGATGGCTAAGAGTGGTCATCTGGGAAATCCCGGATAATGTTGTGCGACGGCTCCCTGAAGAGGATCGTGAACGCTGCTCTCTGGACACTACGCCTGCGCCGTGCTGCGTTTAGCCTGGATATCTCACAAAGAAAGAGAGCCAAGCCGGTTTTTTTCGGGTAAACTCTTTTTGATCAACGGGTTGCCCGAAGAAAGGAGACCGACTTGACTCGCACACAGTGTATCGCAGAACAGATGGAATTCCAAGGGTTGGGTTCTCGGCGTGTGATCGCCACTTCCAACGGCGGGGCGATCACCTCTGATGCGGGCGGTCTTTTGCTACGCGACACCGAGGGGCGGGTGAAGCTGATCGCAGGCTTCGCGGCCTGTTTTGAGGACGGTCGGGACGCGAGGCGGGTGGAAGATGAGTTGTGGGCGTTGTTGCGGCAGCGGGTGTACGCGCTGGCGCTTGGCTATGAGGACGTCAATGACCACGAGCGGCTTCGCTTTGACCCGATGCTCCAGATCCTCTCGGGCAAGCTGGAGGCCACGCGGCGCAAGGGGGGTCCGGCCCTTGCGGGCAAGAGCACGCTGAACCGTTTGGAGCGTCTTGCGGGCGATGGCGATGAGCGCTACCACAAGATCGCCTACCGAGGCGAGGCGATCGACCGGCTGTTGGTGGAGGGCTTCCTTCGGTCGCAGAGGCGGGCGCCGGGTCGGATCGTTTTGGACATCGACGCCACCGACGACCCGGTGCACGGCTGTCAGGAGGGGCGTTTCTTCCACGGCTATCACGGTCATTACTGCTACCTTCCGCTTTACATCTTCTGCGGGGATTTCCTTTTGTGCGCTCGGCTTCGGCCCTCCAATATTGACGCCTCCTCGGGGGTGGTGGAAGAGTTGGAGCGGATCGTTGCCCAGATTCGGGATAATAGCCCTTCGACGCAAAACGACCATCCCCTAAGGAGGGGATTTATATAGGAGAGTTGACAAATACCACGCTAAACTTAAAAAGAAGAGTTGATATAGTCTCCGTCAAGCCCTATATTATATAGTAGAAAGGGGAAACGGAGAAAATGAAACGCATCGCAAAGACCATCGGAATTTTCGAACTGAATCAGAAATACTCCACAGACCACAAAGCCCGCATATATTTCGAGGAACTCCGCTGGGGCAAAAAGCCGGTCTGCGTCCGTTGCGGCGGCTTCAAGAAGATCACCGAACAGAAAAAACATCCAGGCCGTTATTGGTGCGGAGATTGCCGAAAATACTTCACGGCATTCACGAACACCCCTCTTGAGTATTCCAAGGTTTCCCCGCGCAAATGGATCATGGCCGCCTATATGCTCATGACGGCCCGCAAGGGCGTGAGCAGTTTGCAGTTGAGCAAGGAGCTTGATGTCACGCAGACAACGGCTTGGTACATTCTCCACAGATTGCGGCTTGCTTGCGGAGACGGCATAGAAGTGGACCGCCCCTGGGTTATTGGACACTCGGGTGAGGGTATTCGACCTCATGCGGCCTCCGCAACTTGAGCGAGTTTTTCCTGCCTTGCCTGGGCCGGCGTTCGGTAGCCGTAGCCCTCGAGAATCCAATGATGGTTGTACAGGTTTTTGAACTCAAGCAGCGCCCACCGCAGTTCCTCTACGGTGGCGAAAGAGCGCACCCACAGGAGATTCTCCTTCAAGATGCGGATAAACCACTCACAGTAGCCATTTCCCTCGGGCGCCCGCACGAAGCTGGGCGAACTGGTCATGCCCAGGTAGGCGATCTCCCGCTGAAAGTCATCGGACAGATAGGCGGGGCCGTGGTCGTGACGAACTTTAAGCCCCTCGGCGACGTCCGCCTCCAAGCCGGCGAAGCGCTCGGCGACCCCCTGCCGGATCGGCTCCAGGGCCTCGAAGCGGTTGCCGCTCTTGGCCGCATGGATCCCCACGCAGTCCACCGAGCAGTGATCCACCGCCACGAACACCGAGGCCATCCCCTCCTCGGTGGTCACCGTCGTCGTCATGTGCGTGCCCCACATTCGGTCGGGCCGCTCGGTGCGGATGGTCCCGTTGTGGGCCTTGGGACCTCGGGGTTTGCCCACCCGGTGGGGGGCCTGAAGCCCCGCCTCCCGCATCAGGCGACGCACCCGCTCCTTGCTGGTGCGGATGCCCGCGAAGCGCAGCCTCGCCCACACCTTGCGGTAGCCCTCGCCATGGAAGGGAGAGTCCTCCAGGACCTGCCGGATGTGGCCGAGGAGTTCCGCATCGGTGCACGGGCCCACAGGGCCGCGCTTATTGGGCGTGGGGCGTTCATGAACGGGGACCGCCTCTCGCCGCCGTTGCGCGTAGACCGTGGAGCGCGCCAAGCCCCAAAGGGCGCACACCCGCTTCAGGCCGTAGGCTCTGCCCGTGGAGGTGAAGCGGGCCTGACTCATCGCCTCCACCTCCTGCCGGCTAAAGGGCGGCCGGCCTCCAGGCGGTCGATCTTCTCCCGCAGGACCTCGCCCTCCATCGTGAGTTCGCCCACCTTGGCCTTGAGCCGGGCGTTCTCCTCGTCCCGCTCATCCGCCGGGCGGGCTTTGAGCGCCGCCTCGCCCCCGCGAAGGAACGCCTCGCGCCAGGCGGAAAGCCGAGCCGCTGTCGTGCCCAACTCGCGGCAGAGCGTCTCCAGGCTCTCGCCCCGCAAAAGACGCAGGACCGCCTCCCGCTTGCGCTGGCAGGAGAACCGACCCCGCTCACTGCGCGATGCCCTGGGGCCTTGGCTCCGTTCGCCCTACGGGCGCCCTCCGCCAAAGCCCCCTCTTGCTTTTGTTCGTTCATCGCGACACCCCTTTCTCCATGAATCATGGATCAATCGAGTGTCCAACAAAACCCTAGAGCGGGGGATTGGGAAGTTGGTTCGGATCAAGTTAGTAACCGACGGATTTGGCTGAATTAGAGCTATCGCGAAAACGTCCACCACCCCTTGTTTCTCCAGGCGCTTCATCATATTAGCTGAAGCGGATATGGTTGTGCTGAGGGTAAGACAGGGGAACAGATTACCCCGCGGTTCTACCGCACCACATAGGCGTTATCGTGGTTCTGACGCACCTCAATGAATCTCTACCCGTTTTTAGCTTCCTCGAAAACCGGCTGACCGTTCCTGAATGAGATTCTGAATGGCCGCTCCAGGTCTTCCTTGGTGGGCGTTGGGGGGTCTTCGTCGGTCTTTTGGGTGCAGAATATCCGCTCTGCCACCCTGTCCAGCTTTTCCTGTTCGGTGAGGCCAGGGTCTCTCTCCATGGGCAGTCTCCTTCACCTTGTGTGGGGGGATTATATCCTAACCTGTAATGGAAATGTCAACCAAAAAACACTTGACATCAACCCAAGAAGTGAGCTATCCCCTCTCATTCCTTAATTGCTTTACCCCTCCCCGTGTCAACTGTCATATATAATTCCCATAAAAAACGCCGGCGCAACGTACGAAATCTCGACGCGAGTTCGAAAGAGGCCATAAAAAATCAGAATGTTGGAGATAAAGAATCCATAGACGACCGGAAGGAGCCATCGCCTCGAAAACCGAGCCGCCGCCGCCCCGAACAGGGGGCGGAGGATGTAGTAGGCGCACAGCAGGAAAAAGAAGTACGCGAAAAACCAGAGGAGCGCGCCCGCCTCCCCGTCCCAAACGTTGTCGACGAGCCGGAGGACGGCACCTACGGGATGAGAATCTCAATTCGGCATCTACGACCATGAACATCACACGGGGAGAGAAATTCCTCCAACCGAAGCCCGGAGGCGCCCGCCCTGAATTCGGATTGCCGTCACCGGATCAAGCAACCTCCGCGTCTTCGATCTTCATGCCCTGGCGAAGGGTGTTGTGAACCGGGCAGCAGGCCGCCTCTTCCATCAAACCCGCCTTCTCCTGTTCGGTCAGGTTTCCAATCAGACGAATCTCCCGGCGGATCTTCGCGATGCGAAGCTTGCGCGTCCGGTCGATGGCGAGGGGGTCTTGACCGGGGGGCAGGTTCGCCTTGAAGGTGAGTGTCACCTCGATGTCGTCGAGGGGGATGTTCAGGATTCGCGCCGCGTCCCGCAGCGTAACGACCGTTCAGAGCCCGAGACCCGCCACCACGAGCGTGAAGGGATTCGGCCCGAGGCCGTCCCCGCCGAGCGCCGGAGGCTCGTCCCCGATGAAAGAGTGAACCCCGCCGACCGTGATCTGGCTTTGCTTGTTCTGAACACTGCGAACCGTCACCCGGTTCCAGAAATTCTTCTCGTCATAAGGGAGCTCGGGCATTGTTTCTCCTCTAGGCTTTTTTACGTAGCTTTTGGTTTTCGTGGACTTCGATTACCCACAAAACACCGTCCCCGCGCAGGCGGGGATCAAACAGATTTCGAGGATGGGCGGAAACCCCAAAAACGACCACCCATGAAACCGTCCACCCGCCTTCACTCGACGCCGACTTCCCGCATCATCCGCCGGTAGGCTAAAGAGATGCTGTCCGGCCCCTTTACGTGAAGCTCCTCGGTCAGGTCCAGAGGAAGCTCCTCGGGCCGCTGCTGTGACACGATGGCGTGGTCCTGCGCAAAGATCGTCTCCTGCATCTCGACGTGGGTTTTTCCGGACTCTCCCAAAGGGGGCCCGGTGATCTCGTCGCCGTCGATGATCGTCGGGCCGTCCGTCACCTCCAGGGCGTCCAGGTCGTAGTTCCGGCAAAGCTGCATGAACCGCGTGCACGCCTTGTCCGTATTCGGGCAGAAGGTAAAGATGTACACCTCGACATGGCCGTCGGGCTGTTCTTTCCGCTGGTGGATGGTGAACGGCCGCTTCAGCCGGTAGCTGCGGCGGTGGGGGTCGAGGTGGAATTCGTCCGCGGGGTTCTCGAACCAGAAGACCATCTCCTCCCCCTGCCGCTCCAGGTGGAACTTGGGCATCAGGGTGTCGTCCCGCGATCCGAGAATGCCCTCGTGCACCCAGGCGAAATGGGCCTGATCGACGCTGTTCTCGATCACCCGGGCCGCGCTGCTCTTCCAGGCTTTTTTGGAGCGCAGAAAGGTCCCGAAACTCGGATCTTCGAATTCCAGGATCTCGGGAATGTCCACCTTGGGCTCATCGGCCAGGCAAACCCAGACGATCCCGTAGCGTTCCTCCGTGTGGTACGCCGTCAGGCACGCCTTCTTCGGGATGGGATGCTCGGGCGGGACGGAAGGGATGCGGGTGCATTTCCCCTCGGGGTTGTATGACCAGCCGTGATACGCACAGACGACCTCCTCGCCTTCTACCCGACCCAACGAGATGGGCGTCCCCCGGTGGATGCAAAGGTCGTAAAAGGCCCGGTATCGATCGCCGAACTTGCACACGGCCAGACGCTCTCCGAGCAGTGTGACCGGAACGGGCTTATCGCCCACCTCATGGGCGTACAACACCGGATGCCAATAGGCCCGGAGCGCGGGCCAGACATCGCTTTCACGCATCGATTCCCTCTCCCTTCCGCCACAGTAACCGTTTCGGCCCGAAGACGCCCGAATGAATGCGCCCATCATACCCGCGTCGCCCAGACAAGAGAACCACAAATGGGAGAAAAACGGAGAAATTGCTCCGGGCTCGACACCATGCGCACTGTACAGGCATTAGAAGCCTTCCGGGATTCTCAAGCCTATCACCGAACCCCCTCACGTTATTAGATCTATGCTGAAAACTCCTTTAGGCTGGTTGGGTGTGTGTGTGTTTATTCACCCTCAGAAGACACCTCGATAGACACCTGTTTTGGGTCCCATTTCTCCCCTCAGCGAAGGGGCGGGACCCCCCAATCGATACGGCGATCCATTCATGGATTCACGTATAAGGACCGGGGAACAAAAGGAGTCTTGATGAAAGGCAGAGGGAGTCTTGAGGAATCGAATGGGCAAACCCGGGGTGGGGGCATCTGATACATGCTGACACCCCTGATTTTGGTCTGAAAACGCCCCCTGGACCCCACAGCGCCCTCTTGAAACCTACCGATAGGGACCGTGAGACAGTAGGGGGGCACGTCATTACGCCACTTAAACGGTGGCTGTCCCCCTGACCCCGCTGCCCGAGCAGCTCTACAAACCCTCAGCCGTGAGGCCCCCGCCAGCGAACACCCAGCCCCCGGGGTTGTCCGCCCCGCGGCCGTGTGGGCGGCCGACGCTCACACGGAAACCTGACCTGGTTCTGCGGATCGAGCAAGCCTACACCAACGGCGAAATTCAAAAGGGGCAACTCCCCCGCTCTAGGGTTTTGTTGGACACTCGATTGATCCATGATTCATGGAGAAAGGGGTGTCGCGATGAACGAACAAAAGCAAGAGGGGGCTTTGGCGGAGGGCGCCCGCAGGGCGAACGGAGCCAAGGCCCCAGGGCATCGCAGTGAGCGGGGTCGGTTCTCCTGCCAGGCGCAAGCGGGAGGCGGTCCTGCGTCTTTTGCGGGGCGAGAGCCTGGAGACGCTCTGCCGCGAGTTGGGCACGACAGCGGCTCGGCTTTCCGCCTGGCGCGAGGCGTTCCTTCGCGCGGGCGAGGCGGCGCTCAAAGCCCGCCCGGCGGATGAGCGGGACGAGGAGAACGCCCGGCTCAAGGCCAAGGTGGGCGAACTCACGATGGAGGGCGAGGTCCTGCGGGAGAAGATCGACCGCCTGGAGGCCGGCCGCCCTTTAGCCGGCAGGAGGTGGAGGCGATGAGTCAGGCCCGCTTCACCTCCACGGGCAGAGCCTACGGCCTGAAGCGGGTGTGCGCCCTTTGGGGCTTGGCGCGCTCCACGGTCTACGCGCAACGGCGGCGAGAGGCGGTCCCCGTTCATGAACGCCCCACGCCCAATAAGCGCGGCCCTGTGGGCCCGTGCACCGATGCGGAACTCCTCGGCCACATCCGGCAGGTCCTGGAGGACTCTCCCTTCCATGGCGAGGGCTACCGCAAGGTGTGGGCGAGGCTGCGCTTCGCGGGCATCCGCACCAGCAAGGAGCGGGTGCGTCGCCTGATGCGGGAGGCGGGGCTTCAGGCCCCTCACCGGGTGGGCAAACCCCGAGGTCCCAAGGCCCACAACGGGACCATCCGCACCGAGCGGCCCGACCGAATGTGGGGCACGCACATGACGACGACGGTGACCACCGAGGAGGGGATGGCCTCGGTGTTCGTGGCGGTGGATCACTGCTCGGTGGACTGCGTGGGGATCCATGCGGCCAAGAGCGGCAACCGCTTCGAGGCCCTGGAGCCGATCCGGCAGGGGGTCGCCGAGCGCTTCGCCGGCTTGGAGGCGGACGTCGCCGAGGGGCTTAAAGTTCGTCACGACCACGGCCCCGCCTATCTGTCCGATGACTTTCAGCGGGAGATCGCCTACCTGGGCATGACCAGTTCGCCCAGCTTCGTGCGGGCGCCCGAGGGAAATGGCTACTGTGAGTGGTTCATCCGCATCTTGAAGGAGAATCTCCTGTGGGTGCGCTCTTTCGCCACCGTAGAGGAACTGCGGTGGGCGCTGCTTGAGTTCAAGAACCTGTACAACCATCATTGGATTCTCGAGGGCTACGGCTACCGAACGCCGGCCCAGGCAAGGCAGGAAAAACTCGCTCAAGTTGCGGAGGCCGCATGAGGTCGAATACCCTCACCCGAGTGTCCAATAACCCAGGGGCGGTCCAGCGTGCCTGAACTCAACCGTTGGGCGACGGAACCGGCTTCGGTCTTCAAATGCCACTGATCTTAAAAGAATCCCGAGCCATCGCCGACATGGCTGACCTGCTCTACGATTTCCTTCCCGGTTCTGGTAGCCCGGGATGGAAGGGTCACGTGTCATTCAAAACCGTTGCGGAAAAAGCTGGAATTGGTGACTTCTGGCAGCCTGGAAGCAAGCTCCCAATGATTACCGCTCTTCTTCAACGAACGCTCGAGCATCGTCGTGGGCATTTCGAGAGGTTGATTCTCGAAGTGGTGCGGGCTGCGCTTACGTATAGGCATAAGGAAGGCAAGCCGATCAGGCCGAACGAAATTGAGAAACTCAACGGGCACCTCTTGGGACCAATTGCGGGGACACCATACTTATTTCTCAAAAGCCAATAGTTAGGTATGGTATCCCCATAATTCGAGGTGCGGTGTCCCCATAATTCGTGTGGTGTCCCTACAATTCCTACGTTTCTCTTCCTTGAAATCGCGGGCGGCATTCCTTCCGGTCCCGCCGGCTCAGCCGCCCTCGAAGGTGATCTCGATGGCGGTGCTTTCGCCGCTCTCCTTCCGGCACCGGATGCCGCGTCCCATCACCCACCACAGGAACCAGTACTTCCGCCGCCAGCGCGCGAGGATGAAGTCATAAAGGGCCATGTCCTCGACCCAGGCGGCGCGCCCATCGAAAGGTTTCGCGTCGCGGGAGCCGAAGCGGACGGTGACGCGTGGGTCCTTTCGGATCCGCCGGGCCTTGACGCTCGCCTTTCGCGTCGTGAAGTAGACGCGCCCCTCGTGGACCAGGAAATTGACCGGCACCGTTCCCGAGCGGCCACCCTCCCCATAAGTGGTCACGAAGAGGCGAAAGCGGTTTTTCACGCCTTCGAGGTCGGGGCGGTTCATGAATTCTCCTGCGCTGGAGGACCCGAAGGGGAAGTGATGAGGTCAACGCTCTACTCTTTATATGACGTTGCGGCCATCTTGCCGTTAAGTCTCGCCCGCCCAGACGGGAATCGGGGGGGAATCGGGGGGGGGGGGGAATCGGGTGGACACCATACTTAATTCCGCTTATCCCCTCTTTTTCGCCCCGGCTTCCACCGTTCCAGAACCCGACTCAGTCCCCCTTCAAGCCTTTTCCCGACCCTTTCAGCAGAGGCTTGACCCTCACCAGATAGTCGCCTCCGCCTGAGATATGCGCCGCTCCATGGATAAACCCTGAGCTCCTTCACCATTCAAGCCCGTACCGGATGAGCTCCACGCACCGTGTCGCCGCCAAAAGGTCTCCTGCCCGCGATCACCCCCTCTGAGTGACGGGTAAGCCTGGCGCCACGACCCGTGCGATTCTTGGCATGCACCGACACCATAGATGCGCAAGCCAAATAGCAAGAATTAAGTATGGTGTCCCTGGAATCCCTGGAATCCCTGGAATCCCTGGAATCAATCCGGCCGTTTTCCAAGAACTCCCCTCAGAAGGCGACACCTTGCAATTCCTTTGCGCGCTTTCGATGCTCCGGAAGCACCTTCGTGAGGTCGCACGTCAGCAACTGACCGTCTTCCACGACCACACGGCCGTTCACCAACAGGGTTCTTACGCGGCTCGGGGCGCACAGGAGCATGGCGGCCAGGGGGTCTCCGGCACCGGAATATCCGATGTCCTCCAGGGAGAAAATCGCCACGTCCGCGCACAGGCCCGGCTTGAGGGCGCCCACGTCGTCCCGGCCGAGGCAACGCGCCCCCCCGGCGGTCGCCAGCCGGAGCGCCTCCTGAACGGTCATCGCGTCCGCCCCGTGGATGACGCGCTGGAGCAACAGGGCCTGCCGGACTTCGGCCAGCATGTGGGAGGAATCGTTCGACGCGCTCCCGTCCACGCCCACGCCGATGGGAGAGCCCGCCGCCCGGAGGTCCCCGACGCGGGCCACGCCCGAGCCGAGCCGCATGTTCGACGAGGGACAGTGGGCAACCCCCACGCCGGCCTCTCCAAGCCGCTTGACTTCGTCATCGTTGAAGTGAATGCCGTGGGCCAGCCACACATCGGAGGACATCCAGCCGCAATCCTCCAGGAGGTCCACCGGGCGCATCCCGAAGGTCTCGACACAGAACATCTGCTCATCCAGGGTCTCGGCGAGGTGGGTGTGGAGGCGCACGCCGTGCCGGCGGGCCATCTCCGCGGATTGCCGCATCAGTTCCCGGCTCACACCGAATAAAGAGACGGGTGAGAGCGCCACGCGCGTCATGGCGCCGCGAGCGGGATCGTGATGCCGGGCGAGGAGCGCCTCGCAGTCCGCCAGGACGTCGTCCTCCTCCTCGCAATTCGCGTCGAGCGCGAGGCCGCCCTTCGATTCCCCGATTGTCGTGGACCCCCGGCTTACGTGAAACCGCATCCCCAATTCACGCGCGGCCTCGACCTGAATCTCAAAGTGGCCGGAGCCGCCCCGCGGGACTAAGCAGTGGTGGTCACAAGTCGTCGTGCAGCCCGAAAGCAATAGCTCGGCCAGGGCCACCGTCGTTCCGAGGTGAACGTGTTCGGGTTCGAACTTCGCCCAGACCGGGTAGAGCGCCTCCAGCCATTGGCGGAGCCCGGAATTCAGCGCGGGCGGGTAGCAGCGGTTGAGCGTCTGGATAAAGTGGTGGTGGGTGTTCACCAGGCCGGAGAGGACGACGCAGTCCCGGGCGCTGATCACCCTGTCGAATTCCTCTTCGGGCGGCGCCCCTTCTTCCACGCGCGCGATCCAGCCGTCCTCGATCACAAGGTAACCGCCCGGGAACCACCCCTCCTCCCGGTCGAGGTCGGTCATCGCCGTCGCGTCCCGGATGAGCGTGCGCATCAGGGCGCCTGCCTTTCAATCTCCACCTCAGCCTCGATCTCCACCGGGATGTCGCCGGGCAGTTCGGCCAGGCCGACGGCGCACCGGGCGTGGGCGCCCCGGTCGGGCCCCCACAATTCCAAAATCAGGTCGGAGAAGCCGTTGATGACCGCGGGGGTCCGGTTGAAGCCGGGGGGGGGCGACGTTGACCATGCCGTGGACCCTCAGCCAGGCGGTCACCCGGTTCAGGTCTCCCAACTCACGCCTCAGGCTCCCCAACACGGCCAGGGCCGTGAGCCGGGCCGCTTCGTAGCCCTGGTCCGGCGTTACATCCTTTCCCACCTTGCCAAGCGGATGCGCGAGTGTGCCGTCCGGGTTCTGGGGACCGTGACCCGAAACGTAGATTCGGTTTCCGCGCATCCGGACCCAGGGAAAAGGGAGCCTCATCCCTTCCCGCAACTTCATCGGCGCCGGCAGGACGAGGCCGAGCCGATTGAGACCCGCTACAACGTCGAGCGTGTCGTTCTCTGTCATCGGGTATTTTCCTTCTCCGCCCCGGCCAACGGGTCAGGCCGGCTGTTGGAAATAAAGGCGCTCCCCGCCAAGGGCTATATCGAGGTCAGGTGGGCCGCCAATGCCTCGGGCGCGGAGAGGAAGGGAGAATGGCCGGTCTCCAGGTCGAGAACCTTTTCGCACGGAAGGGCCTCGTACATCCGTTTTTGAAGGGCCGGAGAAATAGACCTGTCGCGAAGGCATTGGATGTAAATCCGAGGGACCCGGCCGAAGTTCCCTTCCGTGGTTTTGACCGGCGTCTGACTCGGCGCAAGCGCCTCCGGGACCCGGAGCGACGTAGCGCGCTCCACGTCCTCATCCGGGCAATCCGCATAAAAGGCTTCCCGCAAGGCCTCCTCCTTGACCGTTGAGAAACCTCCATCTTCGTCGATCACGCGGTTGCGGCCGGAGACCGAATCCGGGTCCTGCCGCGCCAAGCTACGAATGGACTCCCCGTTTCGCGGGAGAAACCCGCAAAGATAGACCAGGGTCTTGATCCGCCCGGGGCGGTGCTCCGCTGTCTGCGTAATGACGCCGCCGCCCATGCTGTGACCCACCAGGATGACGGGTTCGGGCTGTGCGTCCAGGACTTCGCAGACCCGGGCCGCGTAGGAATCCAACGTGATTTCCGAAATGGGCGTCTTGTCCGCGCCGTGACCCGGAAGGTCCGGGGCGATGGCCTTGTGATCTTTCGCTTCCAGGAGCGGCGCGACTTTGTCCCAACACCAGCTTCCGTGCCAAGCGCCATGGATCAAGACATAAGTGCTCATCCTGTTCCTCCCCGATAAAGCCGCGCAAACGGCGACGGAGCCGAGACCGCTGGAGGCGTCCTCCGGCAGGCGAGCCGGGAATTCCCGCACCTCTTTTTTTGCCGTCTTTATGGCCGCACCTGACGGGTTGATAAGCTCGATACACCGAATACCACCGCCCCGGTCATTCGTCAAGAAATGTAGAAAGGGGGGGGGAATCATCGACAGGCTCAAGCGGTCCGGGAAGAGGGCCGGCGTCTGGTGGTAAGGTGGGTTTCCGAAATGGACTGAAGACCCCGGCTCGGCTCAACGGCGGTCATCCGGTAAATCCCGGTCCATGGAGCGCCCGATGCCCAAAGACCCTGAATTCATCACGCCGAACGTTCACGCATTGTGGCCCGAATTCGAAATCGAGCTTCCGGGCGGTGGAAAGATCCCGCGTTTCGTCACCTCGTACATCATCGAGGGGGAAAGGCCGGCCGTCATCGATACGGCCGTCGAGCCCGCCGTCCCCTTCATCTTTGATTTCATCGAGGGGAGCGGTCTTCGTCCCGAAGACGTGGACATCGTCATCAACACCCACTGCCACTTCGATCACATCGGGGGAAACGGGGTTTTTCAGGATCGGGCGAACCCGCGCTTTTACGCCCATCCGGCGGCCAGGCCCTGCATCGAGGACATTGCCCTTCAAATGAGCGTCCGGCCCGTCGGCAAGATGAACGAGATGTGCTCGGGACCGGTCGGGATTGACGAAGAGATCAACGAAGGCGATGTGATCGACCTGGGCGGCGGAGTCGAGATCCGGGTCCTCCATACCCCGGGCCATTCGGCGGGAAGCGTTTCATTGTTCATTCCGAAGGACGGGGTCCTCATTTGCGGGGACGTATTGCCCGAGCCCGGAACCCTGCCCATTTACGAGGATGTCGGCCAAACCCTGAAGAGCCTCGATAAACTTCGCGTGGTCGAAGGGGCGGACTTTCTGCTGTCGGCGATGAGCCCGCGGGTGGCGCGCGGCAAAGCGGAGATCGCCGCGCAAATCGACGAAGGCGAAACCTACATCCGGCGTATCGACCGGCTGGTGCGCCAAGCGGTTCGCGAGCCGGCCGGCCGTCCGAGCGTAGAAGAGATCGGCCGCCGGGTGTTCGCCGGGCTCGGCCTCCCTGAAGGGGGTTTGATGCCGATTGTCTTGAGGACGTTCCAGGCCCATCTGGATTCCGAGCCGCTCGATGAGGACGGCGGCCCTATGAATCCTCCCGGATGAAATCCGCGAGGCGCTCGCCGATCATCAGGGAAAAGTTGTTCGTCGGGGAGTGCGGGATGATCGGCATGATCGAAGCGTCGGCGACCCGGAGGTTTTCCACCCCGTGGACGCGAAGCCGATCGTCCACGACGGCCTTGGGGTCGGCGCCCGGTCCCATCATGCAGGTCCCCACCCCGTGATGAAAGCTGTTGTACGTTGTTCGGGCATACGTCGCCCAATCCTCCCCCGGCCCCGGCTGGAACAGCGGCCCGTAAAACGCTCGCATCGGCTCGGTTTTCGCCAGCTCGTCCGCGAACTTCATCATCGAGACCATGGCGTCGATGTCGTCCGGATGTTCCAGCATCCCGGGATCGATGTCCGGGATCTCGTGGGGGTCCGTGTTCTTCGGGAATACGCGGCCCGGCGTTCGCTGCTCGAGCAGGCGGACCGCGAGCGCGTTGATCTGCCCCAGCCCCTCCAACTGGACGGGGGCCCTGATATTGACCTGAAAGTTGGAATACGCCAGGGCCGGATCGCTTTTCAGATTCAGCATGACGCCCGGGATCGTCCAGTCTTCACGGTGCGGCTTGGCCCCTTCATACGACAGATAGACAACCGCGTGGTCCTGAAGGTTTTCACCGACCCCGTCCAGGGCGTGGACCACGCGGATTCCGTGGCGCTCGATCTCCGCGGGCGGCCCGATGCCCGACAGGATCAGAAGCTTGGGCGAGTGGTACACGCCCGCGCTCAGGACGACCTGCTCTCCCGAGACCGTCTCGATTCCGCCGTCCTTCTCATACCGTACCGCCGTGACGCGGCGGTCCTTGACCTCCAGGGCGTGGACCGTCGCCTCCGCGATGATCGTCAGATTCGGCCTGGACCGGGCGGGATCGAGATAAGCGACCACCGCCGATTGCCGCTTCCCGTCTTTGACACAGCGCGCGGAGACCGAGACGCCGTAAGGGTTCGGGACGTTCTGGTCGGGGCATTGCGGGAGGCCGATCAGCCGGGCGGTCTCGGTCAGCGCCGCTTCCAGGCCCTCCATCGGCCGGTCGAAACTGAGACGCCGCTTGACGTAGAGCGGCCCGGAATCCCCGTGGTGCGGGCTGTCGGGAAAATCCTGGTCCGACTCGACGCGCTTGAAGACCGGGAGGACGTCCTCCCAGGTCCAACCCGAGACGCCCCGGTCCGTCCAGACCCCGAAATCATGCGGGAGCGGCCGGAGCAGCTCCATCATGTTCACCGAGGAGCCGCCCCCCATCAACCTTCCGGCCAGCGACTGAAAGACGCTCCCGTCCAGGTTCCGGGCCGTCGGCAAAAGCTCCAGGTAGGGCGATTCCAGCAAAAGCCGGCCCGCCTGATCGGCCTCCGCGACCATTTCGGGCAGGGGTCGGGGGTCCGGCGCCCGCTCGAGCAGGAGGACTTTCCGGGCGGGGTCCTCTGAGAGCCGCGCGGCGGCTACACAACCCGCCGAACCGCCGCCAATCACGATGACGTCGTAATCGTCCGCCATGTAAGTGGGGATCTCCATCCCAAATGCATGAAAAGGGGTTGAGTCTTGAATTGTCGGTTGGCGGGCCGGCGGCGATGGCTTTGTTGGCTGGCCGCCGTCCGGGAAAGGGGACGGCCCATCAGCCCCCGACCCCCAGCTCTTTCAGAAACCGGCGATAAGCGATCGCGATGCCGTCCGGCCCCTTCAAATGGAGTTCCTCGGAAAGATCCAGGGGCAGCTCCTCGGGCCGCTGCCGCTCGACGATCACCCGATCCTGCTCCGTGACAAGATTGCTGAAATTTTCAATCGACTTCGCTTCGCCCTCTTCCGGGTTGAAGTTGCGGACGATCATCATGAAGCGGGTTGTCCGATCGGCCGAGTTGGGCGTGCAGATGTTCATGTAACTCTCGATTCCGCCATCGGGCACTTCTTTTTTCTGATAGGTGGTGAAGGGGCGGAAGACGCGGTAATTCCGGACGTAGGGGACCGCGTGCGTCTTGTCGGCCGGGACATCGACCCAAAAATTGAGCGCCTCCCCGTCCCTTTCAATGGTCGCGTCCGACACCTCCGGCTTGTCGCGGCTGCCCAGGATCCCCTCGTGCACGAACGCGAAATGAGCCTGGTCAAAGAAGTTTTCAGCGCTCCTGGCGGCGCTGGCCTTCCAAATCCAGCGGTTCCGGAAGACCTCCCGGTAGTCCGGGTCTTCAAACAACGGGCATTCCGGAATCGGCGCCCGGGGCGTGTCGGACATGCACACCCACACCAGGCCGTACCGATCCCGGGCCTGATACGTCTTGAGGCAGGCCTTTTTGGGGATGGGATGCTTGCTCGGGAGGGAAGGAATGCGGGTGCACTTCCCCTCGGCGTTGTACTCCCAGCCGTGGTAACAGCACACCACTTTATCGCCTTCAATCGTTCCCAAGGAGATGGGCGTCCCGCGGTGGACGCAAAGGTCGGAAAACGCCGCCAGCTTGTCCCCGGGTCTGCACACCACAATCTCTTCATCGAGGAGGGTGAAGGAAAAAATTTTGTCCCCGGTCACCTCTTCAGACCAGGCGACCGCGTGCCAGTACTCCCGCAAAGCCGGCCACAGGGCGCCCTCTCTCAGCGGGGCCTCCTTCACCGCGCTCTTCGTCATGGTTCTTCTCCTTGTCCCCGGCTGCCGACGTGCGCGAAGCCGGGCGCGGGAACATACACGCCCGGTGAGGATGCGTCTTGACCGTCCCCGGATGAGTCTTCGCGGGGATTATACAGAAAGCCGACCGGCGGGGCGAAGCGGCGCCCGGCCCGGTGATGGTCCCGTTTGGGTCCCTGATCTTCCATTCCTCATGCCCTTTCTGCTAAAATCCACTCTACTTTTCACGATTCGCGGTTTGGAGACCGATTTCGATGGCGGCGATGGACCCCAAGACTTTCGTTCAGCATCTACGGGAGATGTACGCCGAGACCGTCTCCGACCGCCGGTTTGTCTACCCGGAGTGGTTCAAGGAAAAGGGCGACCGGCTTCGGGAGGCCTACCGGCAGTTGGCGTGCGCCTACTGGGCCAGCACGGAGGTCCACGCCAAGGCCCAGGCGCGCTTCGAGTGGGTCCTCGACATCGACAGCAAAATCAGGATCGCCCGGCAAGTCTGGGAAGAGGCCCGCCACTGCAAAGACGTCAAGGTCCTTCTCAAAGAGGCCTTCCGGGAGAACTTCGAGGTGGATCAGTACGAGCCCGTCCCCGAGCTGACCGAATGTTTTTACACCCATTACGGCGCCATCGAAGACCCCGGCGGCTACTTTGCGGCCCACAATGCGGCCGGAGAGCGGACGGCGCTCCATATGCTGGAGGAGGCCGCCGCGTTTGCGCGGGCCGGCGGGAACAACAGCCTCGCCCGGTTCGCGGAGCGGATCATCCCCGAAGAGCGGCTCCACGTCCGCCTCGGCGAGGAGATCCTGGCCAAGTACGCCGTCACCGAGGAAGACCAGACGAAGCTGGAGAAATACTTCCGGGACGGCCTGGAGACCCACTGGAACTACACCGAAGGCGTCTACCGGAAGATCGCCGCGATGGAAGCTTGAAGCGGGTCCGCGGTGGACGGGCCGGCCTGACTGCAATAAATCAAAATGATCCCCCCCCTCCCCCCCGAGCGGGGGTTGGACTCAATCAACCGAATCCAGCATTTCAGAGGTGAGCGCACAGGAGAACCCGTCATGGCCGCAATGACCCCCAAGGAATTCATCCAACACCTTCGAAAAGTGTACGATGAGATCATCTCGCAGCGGACGTTCGTTTACTCCGAATGGTTCAAGGAATCCGGGGACCGGCTGCGGGAGGCCTACCGCCAGCTCGCCTGCGCCGAGTACGCCAGCTCCTGGGTCCACGCGACGCTGCTCGAACGGTTTCCCGACCTCGACTTGGACATCAAGACCAAGGTTGCCCGGCAGGTGTGGGAAGAGGCGCGCCACTGCAAGGACATCAAATCCCTGCTCAAGGAGGCTTTCGATGAGGACTTCGCCCTTCACGACTACACCCCGGTGGAGGAGATGACGGCCTGCTTCTACGAGTATTACCCCAGCATCGATGACCCGGCCGGGTACTTCGCGGCGCACAACGCGGCGGGCGAGCGGACGGCCCTGCGGATGCTGGAGAAGGTCGGCGCCTTTGCGCGGGAGCTGGGCATGCACAGCCTGGCGCGCGTGGCCGATAAGATCGTCCCCGAGGAGAGGTTCCACGTCCGGTTGGGAGAGCAGGTGGTCGAGAAATACGCCACCACCGAGGAGCGCCAGAAGAAGCTGGAAGAATACTTCCGCGTCGGCCTCGACGCCCATTGGAACTACACCGAGGGCGTGTACCGGAAGATCAACTCCATGGAAAAAACGCATTCCGTGACCACCTGATTCCCAGGGGGGGGAGGTCGAAAGAGATGGCCCGGATTGTCGCCATCGAGTCCATACAGGCTTGGGTGTCCAACGCCCTGCACCTTGAGATCTACAAGCGCGAGGCCGCCGATCTCGGAAGGCTCGGCGAAGGGGAGACCCCGCCCTTGTCCTGGAAGGAAATCTTCCGGAAGGCCGTCGAGGAAGGCAGCCTGACGCCCGAAGACGTGCCCTACTGGCTGGGGGTGGCGACAAAGGGCCAAGCGGAGGGCAACGTCGAGGACATCGAGGAGGACTACGGCGCGGTTCACGTATGAGCGCCGAAAGCCCGCCGGCGAAACAGAGGGGGGAGGGGGGGGAGGCGGAATTGGCGAAGCCGTCCAGGGAAACCTGTCAGAAATTCTATAACCTGTTCATTTCGATGGACGACGGGACGTGGGAAGCGGTGGATCGGCGTCTTGCCCGCGAGCACTCGGCCGAGGAGGTCGAGGCGATCCAGGCGGACTTTGTCGAGTTCACCCAGTTTGTCTGGTCCAACTTCATCGACCTCAGGCTGGAGCCCGAAGACCCGGTGATTGAGCGGATCATCGACGCCCGCGGGGCGGACGCCCTGGAGGGCCTCGCGGTGGACCAGAAGAGTCTCGAAGCCCTCCGCCCCGGCAATGTCCCCGGTTAGCGGGCGAACCCGGAAATTCCCGCTGAGTCAACCCGTCCTTTCGCTCGGGAGGTTCCAAAAGGTGCGGCGGAATCTCAGGCGATTCGTTCCGTTTCTCGCTTTCATCTTTCTTCCCCTTGCCGGGCAGACGGTGTGGGGGCAGGCGTCGCGCCCCACGCTGCTCGTCCTCGGGTTTGAGAACGAGGTCCGGGGGAAGATTTGGACGGACGCCCGGATCGGGTTCGGTCTCAGAACGCTTCTCGGCCAGCTCCTCTTTGAGTCCGGGTGCTTTCGACCTACTTGAGGAGAAAGGCGAGGTCCTGGTGAAGGTGAAGTCGATCCAATCAAGCCTTTGGGCGAAATCCGGGACGAATCCCAAAGGTCCGCCTCTCTCGCAGTTGGCGCGCGGATGGAAGACGGACTGGACGGCTTACGGCACGGTCCTGTCCGCCAAGCGCGCCCGCTCGCGGTCCTTTATTTCCCTGTTCAGCACCGCCAAGGAGACGGTCACCGTCAACCTGAAGGCGTCGTTGGTGTCCGCCGATGGCCGGAAGGTGATTTCCGCCCCCGGCAGGGGAACCTCATCGTTCAAAGCCAAGGCGGTCGGCTTCACGATACGGAGACTAAAAGTTCTCTTCGATGAAACGACCGTGGGCAGGGCCACGAAGGCCGCTTTGGAATCGGCCGTGAAACGACTCATCGCCGACTATGGAAGAGAGACAAGGGGATGTTGAAGCCGGGAACGGGGCGCGTGCTCAGGGCCCCCGCGTTGGGAGCGGTTTGCGCCGCCGCGGCGGCGTGCGCGGACGCGGGCATCGTCGAACCCGAAAAAGGGGGGGGGAGGCCGGAGCCGATCTCACGCCGGGCACCCGTGGCGTTTCCGAAGTATCGCGGCCCCAAGACCCGTATCGCGGTCCTTCCCCTCGGTTTGTCCAAGCGGGCCGCCAGGCGATACCCCAAGCTCGTGGACCGGCAGGTCGGATTGGGTCTCCACCAGATGATCGTCAACACCTTGGCCGAGACTAATCGGTTCCGGTTCGTCGAGATCCGAAGAGAGGTCGTCGAGCGGCTGATGCGCCAGCTCTATCTGGGTCAGAGCGACCTGGTGGACCCGGAGACGGCCCTCCGTATCGGAAGGCTGAAGCAGCCTTCGGCCGTCATCTACGGGGAAGTGTTCGAATTCGGCGTGGGAACGCGGGAGCGTATCCGCGGCGTTTCGGTGAAATCGTCTCAGGTGACCCGGATTGGGATCCAAATCCGCCGCGTGGACCCGGAGACGCACGAATACATTCCTGCCTCCGGAATCGGCGAGGCGATCCACACGACCCGGCGGCTCTTCCCGTCGGGGTCCGGGACGCCCTTTGACGAGACCACCGTCGGTCAGGCCAGCCGCGAGGCGATCCGCCGCGCCGTCCTCCAGCTCCTCGGCCGGTTGGAATAGCCTGTATATCTCACCAAGGCAAACGCCCGAATAGATTGAGTCGAGTAAACAGGTTGTCTCTTAACGACTTGCCGAACGACGGGGGGTGGACCAAGCCCCAACATTTTGTTCCCCACTGGCGTGTGACGGGCCGGTACAGAGCCCGGCCCTTACATGTTCATTGTAGAATCGCGTGTAGGGGCGGGGCTCCGTACCCGCCCGCAGAGGTGGCGAGGAATCCTCCGGACCTTTCGTTGAGCCGCTATGTGGAGGACATTATTTATGCCATCTTCTAGAGCCCCCCTTCCCCCGCCGATTTGAGTTCGGCGCTGTTGAACGATCGATTTTCACTGCTTCGCCTGTTGTTCAGAATGAGGTTCCGTGCCGGGGCGTGTTTTGTTCGAGCCATGCGCACGGCAATCCAATGAGGAGAAAACCCCATGGCCGCAAGAGGGCAGGTCAAGTATGAGAAGGTCCGAACAGGGGTCGTCCGGGCGAAGTTCCGGGCTTTGACCCCCCGGCAGCTCCACGCACTGCGAAAGAAGGTGGCGGTCCGGACTGTCGGCGCCCTGCACAAAAGCACGTGGGTCCTGATCGACGAGAAGCGGAAAAAGGAGCTCGAGACCCGCCTGGCCGAGGTCCTGTCCGCCCCGCCGGACCTGCCGCTGGCGGTCCCGGTCTACTTCGATTATCAGTCCCAGAACTCCTGGCTGGCCGTGCCCGTGTGCGAGCGGCTCTCCGCGATGTACGAGGTCGCCTTCTCGTGGCGGGCCTTCCAGCAGCGGCCCGACTGGAAGCCCTTCGCCGCCACGCCCGCGCCCAAGGAGGCGATGGCCCGGCGCTGGGATGAAAGCCGCGCCGTGGCCAAAGCCCTCGGCGTTCCCCTGGCCAAGACCCGCTCCCCCCACCGGTTCAACACGCGCCATCTCCATATGTGCACCGAGTACGCCCGGCTCCGGGGGAAGGAGACGGCATTCATCAAGACCTTCCTGGAAGCCATGCACGGCAGGCACGAAGACGTGAGCGATCTCCTGTACGCCGAGAGGCTGGCGGAAGGCGTCGGCCTGAACACGGCCGACATGGACGAAGCGGTGGAGTCCGGCGTGTTCGAGGACCTCATCGATCAGCACCGCGCCGACGCCGCGAAGGCGGGGGTGTTCGGCGTGCCGACGTTCGTCGTGGACGGCCAGCTCATCTGGGGCCGGCAGACGATGGACGAGGTGGAAGAGGCGATCAGACAGGCCGGCGTGCCGCGGAAAGGGAGAAGAGGCTAAGTTCCCAGGGGGGGCATTTTGAAAACTTTCCCCCCTGGACCCCTCCCAGGGGTTCCCAACCCCTGGGAGGGGTTTGGGGGGCGTCTTACAAGAAGCCCCCCAAGGTCTTAACCGTCTCCCGTGTCAGTCTCTATGGCTTCAAAAGCGTCCAGGGCGTGACCGGCCGGTCGATCAGATACTCCCCGGTGAGGATGCGTCCGATTGGGCAAAGCCCCATCAAAATTTGACGTATTGAGGCCAAGACAAGTTAAAAGCCGGCCCTTCCGGACCTTGCTCATCCTTCCATGACCTCGGCGATTTCGACCGCCCGGCCTTCAGCGGCGGATCGGATGGCCGCGACCACGACGGCCAGGGTGTCGATGCCCTCCTGTCCGCCCGTTTCCGGTTCCGCCCCGGTCCGGACGCAGTCGGCGAAGTGGTCCAGCTCATCCCGGAGGATGTCCACGCCTTTGTACGGCACGGCGACGCGGGCCTCGTCGGTCTCCTTGTGGTAGAGCCCTTCGAAGCGGTCGTAGTGGATGTTCCCCTTCGTCCCGTACACATTGATGAAGAATGTCCAGCGCGGACTGGCGAAATTGCTGCCGACATAGCCCTGAACACCCGACTCGAATCCGACCATCGTCCCCGTCACGTCCGGGATCTCTCCGGGGGTGAATCTTTTGCTCATGAACGACGAGACCCGTTTCACCGGACCCGCCAGGTAGATGAGGGTGTCCATGTGATGGACGCCGAGCTGGCTCAGGGCCCCGGCCGGGCTTTCGGACTGATGCCAGAGCCAATCGCCTTCCTCCAGGTCCAACCCCATCGGGTTGGAGAGGTTCCCTTCGATCATGACCAGATCGCCCAGCCTGCCGTCTTCGATCCACGCCTTCTGAACGCGGTGGCCCCCCAGGCGCCTCGAGCTGTGGCCGACCATGAGGGTGACGCCGGCCTTCGCGCAGGCCTCCACAACTTGCCGGGCCCCGGAGAGGGAGTTGGTGATCGGTTTTTCAACGAAGACGTGTTTTCCCGCCTCGGCCGCGCGGACGCACAGCTCCGTATGGGCATTGTTGGGGGCGGAGACGACCACGCCTTCGATATCGTCGCGCTTGAGCAAATCCTCGTAGGCGGTCTCGGTTTCCATCCCGAATTTTTCCGCGTACGCCTCGCGCTTCTCTTGCGAGCGGCTAAAACCCGCGACGAACCGGATCTTCCCGCTCTCCAAGGCGGCCGCCGCCAGTTGGCGCCCCCACTTCCCGAGTCCGACCTGCCCCACCCGCACGACGCCGGCGTCATCCGCCATCACGTTATCTCCTCCTCGATCGGGCCAGATGTCCGCCTGCTGTCAATTTGCGATCGTGTTCGGCCTTTTAGGGCCGCCACGATCGCAAAGAAAACTGGCCCATTGGCCGAATGCCGGAGCCTTCCGGAGGAAGGCGGACATTCGGCCAAAACAAGAAGCTACGGCGGGTCACATACAGATATTCAGCCAATCCAACACCCAACCCAGAAAGGCCAAGCTACAGGCTTGGCCGCCGAAAGTTTTTCAGGGGGGATCCAGGGGGGGCGGTTTTTCAAAAAAGCCCCCCCTGGCGAGCCTTGCCGAGGGCGCAATGGACCTCTCACTTCCGCAGGTGGTCGTAACTGGTCACCTCGAGCGGCTCTTCGCGTCCTTCCTGGAGGATTTTGAGACCGCTCCCTTTTTCGGTGAAACGGCCGATGGCCGTAAGCGTCGTTCCCGTCTCCTGGAGCACGCGCGCGGCCAGATCGTCCGCTTCCTCCGGGCGGACCGCCATGAGCAGCTCGTAGTCCTCGCCCCCCTGGAGGGCCAGGTCCACCGGATCTCGTTTCCACCCGGCGGAAATCGCTCGCAGGGCGTCGGAGACGGGAATGCTTCCGGCGTCCAGGACAGCGCCCGCCCGGCTCGCCTCGCAGAGGTGCGAGAGGTCGCCCGAGAGGCCGTCGCTGAGATCGATCATCGCCGTCGCGGCCCTGGCGTTCGCGATGGCCCGCCCCTCCGGCACGCGGGGTTTCGGCCCCAGGAGGGCGTCCACGAGGGATCTCTCGCCGGCCGGGAGGTCCGCCGTCTCGCCCGGAGCGGAGATTTCGGAATCCAGAAGGACGCGCAGTCCCGCGGCGGCGTCGCCGAGCGTCCCCGTGACCATCACGACGTCTCCGGGACGGGCGCCGGATCGGCGGAGGGTCCTCTCCGGGTCCGATTCCCCCAGGAGGTGGACGTCCAGGATGATCCCCGCCGGGGAGCGCGCCACATTCCCCCCGATCACCGCCGTTCCGAACGCTTCGCCCTCTTCACGAAGACCGTCATAGACGGCCTCGATGCACTCGACGGGCGTGTCCTCGGGAACGGCGAGGGACGTGAGGGCGAACTTCGGGTCTCCGCCCATGGCGGCGATGTCGCTGAGGTTGATGGCCAGGGCCTTTCGGCCGATCTGCCGGGGGGTGGCGTGGGCCCGGAGGAAGTGCTCGCCCTCGACCATCATGTCGCTCGTCGCCAGGACCCACCGGCCCGGGGTGAAGAGAACCCCCGCGCAGTCGTCCCCATTGGGCAGGACAACGCCCGCCCCCCCCGCACCCCCCCTGGCGGCGCCGAGCCGCGACCTCAGGCGGCCGATCAGACCGAACTCGCCGATGTCCGCGACGCGCAAAGGATGATTTCCGGCGGCCTTTTCGTGTTCTGCCATGTCCATAGCATACCGTTATCGCCGCCGCTCTGTCTCGGTGTTCCCGCCGCATTTCAACCGCTTGATCCGCCGCCGCGTTGCGTTGTCCCGGAGCGGGCGATAGATTGGAGCCGCGACCCCGGCCGGGGTCCGCGACATCGCGGGAGGGCATGGACCGATGGACGATAGACAACCCGAGCGCTCGGCCGATTTCTCCCCGGGCGGCGCGCCGGGACCCTCTCCGGGATCGGGGGATTTCGTGGATGACCCGCGGCAATCCCCCCCCCTCCCTCCCTCACATCATGACGAGGCGCGCCGGTATCACCGCACCGGGCGAAGGGTTGGAATCGCCCGGACAGCGTTGGGTTTTCTCTTTCTGGCGGGGCTTCTCTTTTCGGGGGCCTCCATCGCCCTCGCTGATTGGACCCGGGTCCTCACGGACAATCCGTGGTTGGGGATGGCCCTGTTCTGCGCGGTCCTGATGATTGGATTCGAGGTCTTGACGCTGCCCCTGGACTATCTCGGGGGACACCGGCTCGCCCGGCGTTTCGGTCTTTCCCGACAAAACGCGGCTGGGTGGCTGTGGGATCGTCTGAAGGGCGCGGGGATTGGCTTCGCCATCGGGCTTTTGGCGTCTGAGGCTTGGTATGGGCTGCTGAGGGGGACGGGGCCGTTGACCTTTCCCCTATGGGCGGGAGCGGCGTTCCTGGGCTTCCTGATTTTGGCCGGCTGGCTGGCGCCGGTCCTCCTGATGCCGGTCTTCTTCAAAACGCGGCCGGTCGAGGACGCGGGATTGGAGAACCGGCTGGCGGAGTTGGCCCGGGGGTCCGGCGCGAACGTCCGGGGGGTCTATCAGTTCGACCTGGGCCGGAAGAGTCGGACCGCGACGGCCGCCCTGACCGGCCTCGGGAAGACCCGCCGCATCCTGTTGAGCGATACCCTTCTGGAGGGGTTCTCGCACGAGGAGATCTCCGTCGTCCTCGCGCACGAGCTGGCCCATCACGGAAGGCGGCACATTCCGAAGCTCATCGCGGCGCAGGCGGTTCTCGGGACGGTTGTCTTTTACGGGGTGGTGTTCGCCCTGCGCGCGTGGGGTCCGGGCCTGGGCGTCGATGGCGCGGCCGACCCCGCCGGCCTTCCTTTGGCGCTGCTTGTATTGGGGGGCGCCGGACTGCTCGCCGCGCCCTTCGGGAATTCGGTTTCCACGGCGATGGAGCGGAGATGCGACGACGACGCCCTGCGGGCGACGAAGGACCCCGAATCGTTCATCTCCGCGATGCGCAAGTTGTCCCGGCTGAACCTCGCCGAGGAGTCGCCCCCGGCCTGGGTGGAGCGAATGTTTTACAGCCACCCGTCCATTTCACGGCGCATCGCGCACGCGGAGGAGTTCGCCGGGAATCGCGCTTGAAACAGCGGGCTTGGGCGGAGGGATTTCCCCTTCCGTTTCATTCGAAAGGGACGCCCGGGGCCGTTCGTTCTGGACACGGATCATGCGGATGGTATAATTTCTCTGGATCCTGATTCATTTGAAGGGGGGAGGATGGCCGACCGAAACCACATGCTGCCCAAACCGCCGGGCCCGCTGATGGGCCTGTGGTCCTGGCGCTATCTCAATAAATTCAAGACGCTGAGGCTCATCACCAGCAAACGGGTGAAGGGGTTCTATGAAAAGTTCCCCTCCCTCTTTCCGCCGGGCGCGGAATTTCCCGACGTTGCGCTCGAAACCACCGGCGGCGCGCGCGTCCGCACCGCCGAGTTGCGCGGCAAGAAGCATTTCGTCCTTTTCACCGGCGCCATAACGTGACCGCCCTTCCGGCGGCAGTTGCCGCTCATGGAGGAGCTGAAAAAGAAGTACGCCGATCGGGACGTGGCGTTTTTCGCGCTCTACTCCCCCGCTCTAGGGTTTTGTTGGACACTCGATTGATCCATGATTCATGGAGAAAGGGGTGTCGCGATGAACGAACAAAAGCAAGAGGGGGCTTTGGCGGAGGGCGCCCGCAGGGCGAACGGAGCCAAGGCCCCAGGGCATCGCAGTGAGCGGGGTCGGTTCTCCTGCCAGCGCAAGCGGGAGGCGGTCCTGCGTCTTTTGCGGGGCGAGAGCCTGGAGACGCTCTGCCGCGAGTTGGGCACGACAGCGGCTCGGCTTTCCGCCTGGCGCGAGGCGTTCCTTCGCGGGGGCGAGGCGGCGCTCAAAGCCCGCCCGGCGGATGAGCGGGCCGAGGAGAACGCCCGGCTCAAGGCCAAGGTGGGCGAACTCACGATGGAGGGCGAGGTCCTGCGGGAGAAGATCGACCGCCTGGAGGCCGGCCGCCCTTTAGCCGGCAGGAGGTGGAGGCGATGAGTCAGGCCCGCTTCACCTCCACGGGCAGAGCCTACGGCCTGAAGCGGGTGTGCGCCCTTTGGGGCTTGGCGCGCTCCACGGTCTACGCGCAACGGCGGCGAGAGGCGGTCCCCGTTCATGAACGCCCCACGCCCAATAAGCGCGGCCCTGTGGGCCCGTGCACCGATGCGGAACTCCTCGGCCACATCCGGCAGGTCCTGGAGGACTCTCCCTTCCATGGCGAGGGCTACCGCAAGGTGTGGGCGAGGCTGCGCTTCGCGGGCATCCGCACCAGCAAGGAGCGGGTGCGTCGCCTGATGCGGGAGGCGGGGCTTCAGGCCCCCCACCGGGTGGGCAAACCCCGAGGTCCCAAGGCCCACAACGGGACCATCCGCACCGAGCGGCCCGACCGAATGTGGGGCACGGACATGACGACGACGGTGACCACCGAGGAGGGGGTGGCCTCGGTGTTCGTGGCGGTGGATCACTGCTCGGTGGACTGCGTGGGGATCCATGCGGCCAAGAGCGGCAACCGCTTCGAGGCCCTGGAGCCGATCCGGCAGGGGGTCGCCGAGCGCTTCGCCGGCTTGGAGGCGGACGTCGCCGAGGGGCTTAAAGTTCGTCACGACCACGGCCCCGCCTATCTGTCCGATGACTTTCAGCGGGAGATCGCCTACCTGGGCATGACCAGTTCGCCCAGCTTCGTGCGGGCGCCCGAGGGAAATGGCTACTGTGAGTGGTTTATCCGCATCTTGAAGGAGAATCTCCTGTGGGTGCGCTCTTTCGCCACCGTAGAGGAACTGCGGTGGGCGCTGCTTGAGTTCAAGAACCTGTACAACCATCATTGGATTCTCGAGGGCTACGGCTACCGAACGCCGGCCCAGGCAAGGCAGGAAAAACTCGCTCAAGTTGCGGAGGCCGCATGAGGTCGAATACCCTCACCCGAGTGTCCAATAACCCAGGGGCGGTCCACTACGTCCGGGAGCCCCACCCCGGTGAAACGGGCTTCAAGTCATACCGGAAACACGAAGGCTACGAGCACAAGATGGAATACGCCCGCGAGCTGGCGAGGATCAAAGCCCTGACGATTCCCGTTCTCGTGGACGGGATGGACGAGGCGATACACCTGCAACTCGGAAACCTGCCGAACTTCGTCTACGTCGTCAACAAGGAAGGGAAGGTGGAGTACAAGGCCACATGGCTGGACGCCGACTCGGTCGATGAAGTCCTGGCGGAGATGGTGACGGCCGATGACCCCTCCCGACCCATCCAAAAGACGATGGATTCCTCCAAAGTCGGCACGGCGATTTAGAGGCCAAAATCCTGGGGGGACATTTTGAAAACTGTCCCCCAGACCCCTCCCAGGGATTGGGAACCCCTCTCGAAAACTTTCATGTGGCGAAAAAGGGAAGCGCCCATAGGCGCTTCCCTTTTTCGCGAAACAAAAGTTTTTCAGGGGTCCAGGGGGCGGTTTTTCAAAAAAGCCCCCTGGGACTTTGTCGTTCTATTTTCGCAGGACGCGGTTGTCGCCGACGCGCATCGTGAACCGGGTCGAGTCCAGGTGTTCCAGCAGCGGGATCGCGTGCTTGCGCGTAATCCCGAGCAGGTCCCGGAATCCCGAGGCCGAGATCTCGCCCTTTTCGTTCAGATGGCCGGCGAGGGTCTTCTTGATCTTCTCGATATTTTCCCGGTGATAGAGGATATCGTCCTGGACCCGGACCAGGACGCCTTCGCCCACCAGGACCTGAACGATCTCGCGGTCCTGCTTGCGGGAGATCCCGAGCGCGTCGCACACCTCGCCGATCCGGGGCGGTTGATAGCCGGATTCCCGGTAGGACCGTTCGATCTTCTCGCGGAGCTCGCTCTGGTCGGCCCCCAAGCTCACCTTGTGGGTTGCGAGCCTGACCGCGTCGCCCTCGGTTGCGACTTCCTTGCCCTCCATTCGCCTGATCAGGATGCCGAACACCTTCTCCGGCAGGCCGGGGAATCGGCTTCGCAGCTCCTCCTTGGGGATCCCGGGACGAAGGGGATTCTCCTGGTGGAACTTTTCCAGGAGCTCCTTGATCTCGGACTCCAGCCCTTCCAGGGCCTCATGGTGAACGGCCCAGCCCGCCTGGGCGTCGACCCACTCGGCCGTGCCGCCGCGGTGGAAGGCCTCGAGGATCTCCATGAGCTCCTTGCGGCCGGCGGAGGTGCGCGGGAAGAGATCGGGAAAGGCCAGGCCCTTGCCCCCGGCCTCTTTGAGGAACAAAGCGGCCCGGGCCGGGTCTTCCGCTTCCGCCAGCGTCTCGAACCGGCGTGTTGTCTCCGGGCGGAGGCGGCGGTGTTTCGGGGGATGGCTGTCGAGGATCTTCCCTCCGCTGATGGTGGTGACGGGCGAGTAGGCACGGATGACGAATCGGTCGCCCGGCCGCACCACGACGGGCCGTTCCAGACGGAACTGGACGAACCCCTTCTCTCCGGGCGGAAGGGCGTCGGTCCCGATGAGGGCCACGCGCCCGATGGCCTCGACGGCGCCTTGATGGAAGCGGATCCGGTCCCGGTTCTTGAGGGGCCGCGGGGCGTCGGCCAAGTGGTGGAGGGCGGCGTCCAGCATGTAGGAAGGTTTCAGGCTGTCGGGCGCGGCCAGGACATCGCCCCGTTCGATGGTTTCCTTTTCCAGGCCCTGAAGGTTGACGGCCGTCCGCTGCCCGGCCGTGGCCTGTTGCAGACTTTCACCGTGGACCTGAAGCCCACGAACGCGGGCCGTGACGTTTTTGGGCTGAAGGGTGACGCGCCCCTCCAGGTGGACCCGGCCGGAGAACAGGGTCCCGGTGACGACCACGCCGAATCCCCGCATCGTGAAAACCCGGTCGATGGGCAGACGCAACGGACCGTCGGCGTTTTTGTTCGACACGTTCGCGGCGCGGTCGGCCAGGGCCGCGCGGATCTCCTCCATGCCTTCGCCCGTCCGGGAGGAAACCGGGATGATCGGCTTACCCTCCAGGAAGGTCCCGCCCAGGAAATCCCGGACATCGTCGGTGACCAGCTCCAGCCACTCCGGGTCGACCAGGTCCTTTTTGGTGAGGGCGACGATCCCGTCCTGGATTTCCAGGAGGCGGCAGATGGCAAGGTGTTCGCGGGTTTGGGGCATCACGCCTTCATCGGCCGCGATGACCAGCATCACCAGGTCTATCCCCCCCGCGCCGGCCAGCATGTTGCGGACGAAGCGCTCGTGGCCGGGGACATCGATCACGCCGACCCGGATGTCGCCCGGCAGCTCCAGGGACGCGAAGCCGAGGTCGATGGTGATGCCGCGCTCCTTCTCCTCCTTCAACCGGTCGGTGTCCACGCCGGTGAGGGCCTTGACGAGGGCGGTCTTTCCGTGGTCGATGTGGCCGGCGGTTCCGAGGACGACTTGCTTCAATGGACTCTCCGTCGTACGGGTGGCGACCCGGGGCGGGCTCAAGGCGGGTGGCCACACGGGGCGGCGGCGCCTTCAAGGGGCGGGTTCTTGCGCCAGGGCCTCGAGGGCGGTTTGGACGTGGGCCTCTTCGTCCGGGAAGACGGTCCGAAGATCCAGCAGGAGCGCGTCGTCCTGGATCCGGCCGATGATGGGCGGCTCACCCGTCCGGAGCCGCCCTTCCATCTCTTCGGGACTCAGGCCGCGGGGCGCGTTCCGGGGAAGGCGGATCAAGGCGGTGGGGATCTCTTCGGTCGGCAGCGTCCCCCCGCCCGCCCGGGAGGCGCCGGCAATCACCTCGGGGCGCAGCCGGTCTCGGGCCGGGTCGGACAGGCGCGACAGGAGCCCTTCCGCCCGGCCGCGCACCTCGGTCTCCGGCGCCAGCAGCAACCCGATGGCGGGGACCCTTTCGGGCAGGGAGTCCGGGTCGAGGTGGGCGAGGAGCGTTCGTTCCAGGATGGCCAGGGAGAGCTTGTCGAGCCGGAGGGCGCGCATCAACGGATGTCGGCGCGCCCGCTCGACCATCTCGCGCCGGCCGGCGAACAGGCCCGCCTGGGGGCCGCCGAGGAGCTTGTCCCCGCTGAAAGTGACGAGATCGGCGCCCTGGGCCAAGAGCTCCGCCGGCGTCGGCTCGGGGGTCATCCGGTGGCGGCGAAGGTCGATGAGACAGCCGCTGCCCAGGTCCACCATGACCGGCACGTTTCGCTCCCGGCCCAGGCGGACCAAGTCGGGGAGGGAGACCTCCTCGGTGAAGCCGAGAATCCGGTAGTTGCTGGTGTGCACCTTCAGGAGCAGGGCCGTGTTTTCACCGACGGCGCCGGCGTAGTCTTCGAAGCGGGTCTTGTTCGTCGTCCCGACCTCGCGAAGCAAGGCGCCGCTCTGTCGCATGACCTCGGGGATGCGGAATCCCCCGCCGATCTCGACCAGCTCCCCCCGGGAGAGGACGACTTCTTTTCCAGCCGCCAGGGCGGAGAGACAGAGGAGGACGGCGGCGGCGTTGTTGTTGGCGACGCCCGCGGCCTCCGCGCCGATGAGCCGCTGAAGCAGCCCCTCGACGGGCGCCTCTCGTTTTCCGCGCTTCCCGTCCGCCAGGTTGTATTCGAGATTGAGGTACCCGGCGGCGGCGGCGGCGACTTCGCCGAGAATCTCCCGGCCCAGGGGGGCGCGGCCGAGGTTGGTGTGAAGGATGACGCCGGTGGCGTTGACCACGCGGCGAATTCCGGGGGCGAGGGCCCGGTCCAGCGCGAGGAGGGCGTGGCGGGCGACGGCGTCCGTTGTGATGTCCAGGGCGTCCGCGGCCTCGGTGTCGTCCGTTTCCAGAATTTGACGGCGCAGGCTGGCCAAGCTCTCCCGGACGCAATCCGTTGCGGTTTCGGCCGGGAGACCGTTCGGGGATATCCGGCGAAGGGCCTGGAGCACCTCGTCCACGGAGGGAAGGGCGCGAAGCTTGTCCTGCCGGTTCTTGTTCATCGGGATGCGTCCAAAGAGGGGATGGGGGTCCCGCCGAATTCGACGGTCACCGGGCGGCGAGGTTGATTTTCCTATGGGGTTCGGGTGGGTGTCAATGCGGCGTGGGCCGCGATAGCGGCGGCCAAGGGTCCGGGCCGGATTGCCGAAGAACCGGATGGCGGAACCCGGGTCGGACTGAGCGAAGACGGGGTCCGTCGGGCGATTTGCGCGTCTAGTGCATACGCGTTGTGAGCTCGACCAGGATGGTGGTCTGGAGGTAATCCAGGTCGATGGGTTTGGTCACGTAATCGTCGGCCCCCGATTCCAACGCCGCCTTCGCGATGTTTTTCTCCGTCACCGCCGTGACCATAATCACGCTCAGCTCCGGGTCCTTGGCCTTGGCTTCCCGCAAAACCTCAATGCCGTTCTGGCCGGGCATGCGGATATCCATCAGCATCAGGTTGGGTTGCTCGGTGTCAATCAGCGCGAGGGCCTCGGGACCGTTCCGGGCGGTGATGACGTGATGATCCCACCGCTTCAACTCCTCTTTCAGAAAATTTACTGCCTGGACTTCATCGTCCACCACCAGGATCTTTGCCATCCGGTTTCCCCTTAAAACTTTTCTTTTTGCCCGAGTGAATGCGTGAGCGGCCCATCCGGCTTATTTGGGTTGATCCGTATGTTCAAAAACCTGACGATTTAAGCCTCATCGGCCCCATCAATGGATTGCGGCCATTCTATTCTCCCACCGGCAACCACACCGAGATGACGGTTCCCTCGTCGATCCGGCTTTGGACTTGGATTTCCCCGTTGTGGGCCCCGATGATGCTGTGAGAGATGGACAGGCCCAGACCGGTTCCTTTGTCCACCGGCTTGGTCGTGAAAAAAGGATCGAAGATCTTCGAGAGCATCTCCTCGGGGATGCCCTCTCCGGTGTCTTCCACCGAGATGACAACCGTTCGGTTGTCTCCGTTCTCCAATCCCTTTTCGCCGAGTCCGGCGCCGCCCCTGTGGACGCCGGCGGCCCTCAGGCCGTCGTGGCTTCCGCATCGGCCGCGCAAGCTGAGCCGGCCCCCGTTGGGCATGGCGTCCCGAGCGTTGGTGAACAGGTTCAGAAAGACCTGCGCCAACTGGTCCTTGTCGCCGAGAACCTCCGGAAGGTTGGATTCCAGGTCTTGCACGACCTCGATTTTCTGGAGACGAAGTTCGTGGGCCACCAGGTGAAGGGTTTCCGACAGAAGGTCATGCAGATCAATCCGGTTTCGCTCGGGCTCGGTTTGCCGGGAGAAGCGCCTGAGTCCGTCGGTGATGCGCGCCGTACGGTGGACCTGCTCATCGATCACCTCGAAGCTCTTGCGGAGTCTGGGTTCAATATTGGCGTCCCGCAGCCAGGATTGGGAGTGCATCCCGATGATGTTCACGGGATTCAGGACCTCATGGGCCACGCCCGAGGCCAGTTTCCCGATGGTCGCCAGCTTTTCCGAGCGTAGGATGATGTGCTGGCTTTCACGGAGGCGGTCCATCGCATCTTCAACCTTGGATTCCAGGTGTCGGCTGTAGTCCTCCACCTGGGCCCTGGAGGCCTTGAGGTCATCCATCATCCGGTTGAATGAGCGGGCCAGCTCACCGATCTCGTCCCGGCTGTCGGTCTCGATGGGTTGATTCAGGTTCCCGGCCGAAATCCGGCGCGTTCCCTGAAGGAGGGAGCGCAGGGAACCCGTGATCGTCCGGGACAGGAAAAACGCGATCCCCATCGCGGTGACCAGGAAGGCCAGGCCCATCCATAGAAGTTTCTTTCCGAGGCTGTTGCGGACGGCCATCGATGGACGCAGGGACTTCATGATGCTCAGGATGACCGGCTTCCCGGTCCCGGATTCGGTGACCTTATCCAACAGGACCAGGAAAGGCTCTCCCGACAGGGTCAATTCGAATGGCTTCGCGGCGATGGGCCCCGCGTAGGATTTTCCCGCCTTGCGGAGACCGCGCTTCAGGAGTCGGGCCAACTCCGTCTTTTTCTCAGACTGAAGAGAAGTGGCCAGGATTCGGGGGCCCAAAAAGAAGGTGACTTCGGTCCCCGTCATCTTGTGAAGCTCCGTGGTCAGCGGGTCACCGACGCGGAAGCCCAGGACAATCGCGCCCAGGAGCTGATCTCTGAGGGTCAAGGGCCTGGCGACCGTCTGGTACAGCGAGTCGCCTTGAAAGAGGGTCCCCACGACCACCTCTCCTTTCAGCGCGTTGGAGACGTGGGGATTGTCGCGTAGGGAATCTCCATATTGGGACGGGTTGTGGGTTCTCGCCAGGACCCGGCCGGTCCGGTCGGTGATAATCAACAAGTCGCTTCGGGCGGTTTTTTGATAAGTGAGGGCCGCCTCGGCGACGGTGGCCGGGTCCCCCGTGGTGACCACCGCTTTGAGGACGGGGACATCGGCGATGACGTTGGCGAGGGAGACGAGGCGGTCGAAGCGCGCTTTTTCCAATTCATGGAAGACCGAACGTGTCTTGATCAGATCCTCCTCGGCGAATCGGCGGAGGTCGGTTTCGATCCCGCGGCCCAGGATCAGGAAGATGATCGCAATCGCGCCGGCGATCAAAACGGCCGTATAGGAGAAGATTTTTTTTCGAAGGGTCAGGCGCATCGCGAAAGCTGAACTGGGGGTCAGAATGGACCTGTCCCAGTTTCCTCCTTATAAGTGACCGCCTTGTAGGGGGCCCCGAACTTATTCAGATGGGCTTGTAGCTGAAATTTGGAGGCATTGATCCGAAATTCCAAATTTTTTCGGGCGGCGGCCTCGATGTCGATGGTTTTGAGGAGTTGGGCGGGACTCGCCCGGTAAGAATACATCACACGGCGCCGGCCCGGCTGAACCGCTCGGATCTCAAACGTGCCGTCTTTTTTCGATGCGGCAAATCTCGGCTGGTCGAACACGTAGATGAAGGCGAACATTTCCGAGTGAATGTTGCAGTAGATCCGCCAAACACCGGGTTTGCGGAATATGAGCTCGGGGACCTTCCCCAACTTATAAAGCCCCAGATCGAACGGCTGAACGGCTGAGAGGGAGAACACATTGTGAAAGATGTCGTCCTGATTCGGGAAAATCACCTTCTCGCCGACCGGAATGGTCAGGGTGTGGGGCAGGAACGTCTTCTTCCGCTGAAGGAGGGTGGACACGCCCGGCTTTAAGGAGGGCGTCCCTTCGCCGGCCGGGGCGACTCGCTCCAGCCAGATCACGACCCCACTGGCGTCCGCCCGCGGACTTGAGCTCAAGAACCCGCGGACCAGGATTTCAACCTTGCCGGTGATCCGGGCATCCTTGGACTCGTCCGCGAGCGAGAAGCCGATCCACCCCCCTAGAATCAACAGGCCGATAGTCGGACCCAGGAAACGCCCGCTCATACGCCTCACGAGGGCCTTGCGCACCTTCCTGTCCTCCTATGCTCAATCTTGACGCCGGCGGGTTCATCCATCCGGCCCAGCGAGCCTGAACGCGGATTGAGAGCCTGCGAATGTGCATCCGGTCACCAGGATTCCATCGCAGGTATTAGACTATTCAGGAGAATAGACCCGGCTTCAAGCCGAATTTGCACTTCCGGCCGAAAATATCCTGTTACAAATTATTGAAGGATTTCCAAGGGAAGGAGAGGATCCTTCCCTCTATTCGCGGGCGTGCGCCTCCCCCGACCTTTACTCATCCATTCTGTCGGCTCATCCAGGCGGCCCCCCCCGCGAGGACGGCCAGCCAACCCCAACCGAGGAAAAGGATCGCCGTCCACGGATAGTTTCCATAGGGGCCGCGCAATTCCTCTAACAGATCCAAGCCGATGACCAGGATGAGAATGAGGGGAATCAAGACCATCACCGCCAGATCCCACCGGCCGGTCAGGCGGAATTTCCGGTGTTGGTTCAGGTGATCGCGGATGAATCGGGGTTTGAGGATGTAGCCGACGAATACGGCCTCCAGGACGCCGATCGTCACCATCCCGTAGTGGGTGATGAAGTGATCCACGATGTCCAGCCAGAACAGGCCTCCTCCCGTGGTGAACACCAGGCTCAACGCGAAGCCGGCGGAGCAGAGGATCGTCACCGCCCGCCGGCGGTCCATCCGGAACTTGTCGACCAGGGCCGCTACGAAGGCCTCGGTCAGGGAGATGGCCGAGCTGATTCCCGCGAGGGCGAGGGCCAAAAAGAAGATCGCCCCGAACAGCGGCCGCATGGCCGGCAGTTTGTTGATGGCCTCGGGGTAGACGACGAAGGCCAGACCGATGCTTTGGGTGACGACCTCGCCGACGGGTTTGCCGACGACCTGGGACATGTAGCCGAGCGTGGCGAAGATGGCGAAGCCGGCGAAGACCGCGAACACGCCGTCCGCCAGCCCGACGGTCACGGCGGAGCGGCCGACGGGGGACTCCCGGGGGAGGTAGCTGGCGAAGGCGATCATGATTCCGAACCCCAGACTCATGCTCAAGAAGATCTGGGCGTAGGCGTCCACCCAGACGCGGGGACGTTTGAGGGCGGCGAAGTCCGGGGTGAGGTACGCCCGGATGCCGGCCCCCGCGCCTTCGAGCGTCAGGCTCCAAAAGACCAGGACGATGATGAGCAGGAAAAGCGTCGGGATCATGATCTTGTTCGCAAGCTCGATGCCCCGGCGGACTTCCTGGCGGGTCACGCCCCAGGTGGTCCCCCACACCAGGAAGGTCCCGAGCAGGATGGGCCAGCGGAAGCCGCCGAGGTCCCCCGGCCCGGAGGTCTGCCCCAGAAATTCCTTGAAGAAAAATGTCCCCGGCTCGGCGCCCCAGGCCAGCCCGATGGCGTACACAAAGTAATCCACCGTCCATCCGATGATGACGCAATAGTAGGGGTTGACGCCGAACATCCCGATGAACAACGCCCACCAGCCGACCCACTCCCAACCTTTGCCCGATTCGGCCATCGCCAAAGGGGCGCTCTTGCCCGTGCGGTGACCGAGACCGAACTCCAAGAGCAACAAGGGAAGACCCACGGTGAGGAAGGCCACGGCATACGGGATCAGGAATGCCCCGCCTCAATTGCTGTAAGCCATGTAAGGGAAGCGCCAGATGTTGCCCAAACCCACGGCGGAACCGATGGCCGCCAGGAGAAAGCCCAGGCGGCTTCCCCAGACCCCCCGCTCTGGATGATCGCCCGCAGTCGTCAATGTCACCCTCCTCTTGATTGAATTCTCCCGGAATTCTATCACGCTGCGGGGGAGCGCCTTGGAACTTCCTCGGGCGGGATTCGAGGGTGCGCGGGTCGGCGTTTTTCGGCGAGGCGGCGTTCCCGTCCGGGAGGGAGGGGGAGGGTGAGCGTGAGGAGAGGGGGGGCCGGGGTTTCGGTTATTCGAGGAGGTCCGCGGCCAGAAGCGCGAGGATCCGGGTCGCCTGAACGACCTGATCGATGGAGACCGATTCGTCGGCCGTATGCGCCTGGGAAAACTCTCCGGGGCCGAAGACCACGGCGGGGATTCCGGCGGGGGGGAAGAGACGCGCGTCCGTTCCGGCCACGTAGCCCATGGGCTCCTGCGGGTCGCCAAGGACCGCGGAGGCCGCCCGGAGCAGGGACCGGACGTGCGGGTTCCCGGGATCCGTCTCGAAGGGCGCCATGACTTTCGTGATTTCGACCTCAACGTCCAATTCAGGGTCCTCCCGCCGCAGGTCCGCCAAAATCGCTTCCACCTCCTCTCTCACCTGTTCGGGCGTCTCATGGGGGAGCGTTCGCCTGCCCATGACCATTTCGCACCGATCCGGGACCATGTTGGGCTTCACGCCTCCCTGGATGATGGCCACGTTAGCGGTGGGGGCCGGCAGGTAGGGGTGGTGGCTCCTTCCGGCGAGATCAGGCAGGTACCGCGTCCGGATGGTCTCGATGACCCGGCTCATTTTGTAGATGGCGTTGACGCCGGCCCGATCGGCGATGCTGCTGTGGGCCGACTCGCCCTTCACCGTCACCCCCAGGTGGAGGCCCCCGCGGTGGGCGACGCCCACCCGGCACTCGGTCTGCTCGCCGACGACGGCGAAGTCCACGCCATGGAGCTGTCCCGAATCGATGACGTGCTACGTGCCGGCTGGGTCCGCGATCTCTTCGCCCGAGGCGAAACACAGGATCAGGCTTCCGGACAGGTGCTCCCGGTGTTCGGCGAGGATTTCCGCGACGGCCAGCATGACGGCGATGTCCTGCTTGACGTCGAGGCGCCGCGGCCGAAGACGCGGCCGTTTTCCACAACGCCCGCGAAGGGGTCTTTCGTCCATGTGCCGGGATCGCCGGGGGGGACCGTATCGGTGTGGGCGTGATAGCAAAGCGAGAGACCCGGCCGGTCTCCGGTAAGGCGGCCCACAAAGTTTGGACTTTCCGGGCGAAGGGTGGCCTCCGTCACCTCCAAACCCGCGCGCCGCATCCGCTCGGCGCAGTACTCCCCCATCTCCCGTTCCGAGCCGGTGGGGCTGGGGATTCGGATGGCCTCCACCAGGGTGCGGATCAGGGGTTCCGGATGAATCTCTTTCAGCCAGGGGTGATTGGCGTCCACGAAACGCTCCATTGCGCTGAAGACCATTGCGATTTCCGTTCCATTATGACGGAAAGTCGGGTCGAGCGAGGGGGGAGGGGGGATATCGAGGAAATTAATTCTTCGGAGGAGTCGGCTTGCACAATGTCGTGACGATTCCCCGCAACATCCAAATCCCGGGAATTAGAAATATAAGAAAAAGGATAAAGAACGGCGTCTGGTTCCACAACAGTTTCGTGAGACTGATTCCCGCGATTCCGGTGGTTAGAATTTCAAAGGTGACACTTGGCAGGACCAACTCGGTATGAAATGTCCTCACGCCTAAGAGGCTCGGCACATATTCACTGAAGACCACTGGCATGCCCCAACTCGACACTGCGACTTTCATTGTATAGATAATGGCGATTACGCCGTGGTAGATCGTTCCGGCCTGCGCACTTGCAAAGGCGCTGATGGCGCTTAAGAGAAATAAGATGCGCCACGCCGCGCGCGCCTCGTTGAATCCGGGTGCGGCCATGGGCAATAAGGGGATGATCGGAACCATAAAGCGACCGGAAATCTCCTCCCCTCCCGAATGAATTGCCGGGCCCAACCACCAACTGAAAAAATCCAGTGGGTGACGAAACAGACGGCAATCATCTGTATTGCGGGATCGCGGCGTCCCGCGGGAGATCTGAGCGCCCGGACAAGTCCGTATAGACCCAACAGCAAAACAGGAGTATATAGAAGGCTTCCTTGGTAGGGCTGAGTAGCAAATTGAACGCCTTGATGACAAAGGTCCCAAAAGTGTGGAGCATGAGCGGAAAATCATCATCATATATATTTGAACCAAGGCGACCGAAAACGACATAAGTCTGAGCAAACAAGGGAAGTTGCATCAGACAGGCGATCAACCCGATTTTTACCAGTTCTCGCCGGCCATACAGATTGAATAGATAAAGAAAAAGAGCCGGCCAGTAGATTATCCCTGAATAATTCGTAATTGGGATGAGGCCGATGACAATGCCCGTCGCCAGCGGCCTTCCAGTCTGAATTCCGCTTTTTTCATGATGATGGGCGAGCTGTATCCAAAGAACGAGGATAATCAGAAACTCCACGATGGACCGCTGCTTGAGCGCAAGGGAAAATGGGAAATGATTTGTCGCAAAGGCGAGGCACAGCGATAAGAAGAGAGAATCGAATTTGGTCAACCCCCGCGTCCGGATGATATCGTAGAACAGAACGATGGTCAGGGCCCCAAGCGGCGCGGCAACGAATACCGCGAGGAGAAAATTCAAGAGGAAGATTCGTTCTCTTTGATTCCGCGGAAACAGGGGCTTCAGGACAAAATACACAGGCGCAGGAAATAGCTCAGACCCGCTGAGGTCTTGGCGTAAACACCATCGCCGACCACCCGGAATTGCGACAAGCGAATAAGGTGTTTCTCGGTTGAATCCATTTGGCCCGGTTTACCGATCTGAATGGTCCTCGAATCGACAAGGGCGATTGTCTGCCTGAGGGTCGCATCGTTTTCAGACCATGTGGTGGAATACACAAATGGGAGGTAGAGCAGAAAAACACAGAGGAAGAGCCGGTATCTCACCGGGATTTCCGAGATGACCACTGTTTAGGCATCCTGCGGTTCTTGTGTATCATCAAAACGCCTGATTTCAGCACGGATTCAAGGTCTCTTTGCGGAACCATCCCCTCAGCGGATTCTTCCGTCGCGCGTTGCCTCTCTTCTTCTCGTCCTTACCGAGTCCCGCGCTTTAGGGCGCGGCATTTCGACACCCCCGCGGGGGCGGCGTCTTGCGCCGAAAGACGCGAAGCGTGGGTCCCGGCCGGCCGAGACGGCGCGCGATCCACCCTTCCGGGATTGGCTCGAACGGGCCGAACCGGGCCGCCTTCTCCCAACACGCGCTCAGCCACCGGCCGAAAGCGGCCTGCCGGGGAAACCTTTTCCCGAGTCCGGCGTACCGGTCATAAACCGCGCTGCTCAACACCACCCACTCGATGCCCGACGCGTCGACCCGGCCCCGATCGTACCAGTCCGCGTCCAGCGCATGGAAGTTATCCCGGCGCAAGGGGATCGTCACGAACCGATAACCCGGCTGCCGGGCCGGCGGGTGGGCCGCCAGGTATGCGAACTTGGCGCCGGACTTCGGGTTGCGGGCCCGCTCGGCCGCGGCGATCTCGCGGGCCCGGTCCGGGGTGTAAGCCAGCCGGGGCCCGTAGTTTTCCGAGAGCACCCGCGCGCCCGCCGGGACGTTTCGCTCTATCCAGGAGGTTGCCAATGTCCGCGTGTCGGGCGGGGCGGCGCGCAAGTCCCAGGCAACGGATGCGGCCAGCGGCGGACCCGCCATCACGAGCATCCCCCCGGCGAGGAGGACGGCTCGACGCCTGGGGCGCCATGCCATGTGATCGAGCCACCGGGCAGCGCTCAGCGCCAGGACCGGAAGCATCGCCAGGGCGAAGCGGGGGAAGTGGGTTTTCGCCGCGCCCATCACGAGCCAGAACAGGATGGCCGGTCCGGCCACGATCGCCGGTCGCCATCCCTCTCGCCGGAGCCAGACCCAAAGACCCAGGAGGCCGGCCAGATAGATGGGCCAGCCCAGCGCCCCCGGCAGATAGTCCAGCAGGTAGGGCCGTACCCCCGGCCCCGCTGGAGTCCGCCCCAGGACTTTGAGACGTGATCTGCAAGAAAGAGGAGGTATTGCCAGAAACGGCCCGCGTCCAGCAACGCCCAAGGACAGGCCAACAGAAACGCGGAGACCCCGCCCAGGAGTCCCCAGCCGGCAAGGCGTCCGGCGTGTGCGTCTGTCTGTCCGCGTCCGGCGGCCGCGACCAGCAGGCCCACCCCGACAACGCCGGCGGGATATTTCACGGCCGTTGCCAGACCGGCCAGAACCCCGGCCCAGAACGCGTCCGAGGCCCGGCCTTTTTTGAGGACCCGGACGGCCAGAATCAGCGAGGCGATGAACGGCAGAACCGTCGGGCCGTCCGTCAGGGCGAAGTGGGAAAGACGCACCAGGAGCGGCGAAACCGCGAGGAAGAGGGCGGCCCCCGCGGCCGCCGGCCGCGAAAGCGAGAGCCGGCGGGCCAGGAGATAAAGGGCCCACACCGCGAGGACGCCGAACAGGACCGATACGAGACGCCCTTGAATGAAAAGGGGAAGCGGGTCGGAGAAAAAGCGCTCCCCGAACGCACGGGCCGAGGGGACCTGGCCCGTGGCCCTCTCGAACCCGTACCGGGCGACGTAGGTCGCGAACAATGTGTAAAGGAACAGCGGAGGGTATTTATACCAGCGGGGATTCAGTCTGTCGCGGCCCATGCGCAGCGCGCGCGTGACGCTGCTGTCTTCGTCCGGATTCACGTCCGATGGAATCGAAAGGGGCCACGCGCGGAGCAGGAGGGCGAGCAGGAGAACGAGACCGAGAGTCAGCCTTGCGCCGCGGCGTCCGGATCTCCGCTTACCAGGGCTTCTCATCCGGGAAAAACGCCTCCGGGTCGAACTCGTCCCAGCCCGTGGGGACGACGCGGTCGAAGCGCTCCCGGGCCGGTTGGCTCAAAGACGGCTTGGTCGCGTCGATGAACATCTTCGATCCGACGCTCTGCACCTTGGTCATGTAATCCCGCTCCGGGTCCACCATGGTGATGGAGGGATCCATCACGTGGTTGCGGACGCCCGGAATGATGACGACGTCCCTCACCGGGTTGACCCGGGTGGAGATGGCGAAGAAGACATCGTTCATGTCGAAAGGGTCCACGTCCTTGTCCACGGCGATGGCGATCTTGTGGTGCAGGTAGCCCCCGGACAAGGCCGACATCAGGGTGTTCTTGGCCTGTCCCTCGAAGCCCGGCGTCATCTGGATGATCACCGTGAAGTTGGTGGGAATGACGTTGATGTTGTGAATCGTCATGCCCCCCTCGTTCTGCTTGAGCCGGTTCCACAGGGTGACCGCCATCGGGACGCGGTGAAAGATCGCCGCTTCGGTGTTATAGGCGCTTTGCACGATTTTGTAGATGGCGTCGCGGCGCATTGTGATGGCCTTGACGTTGAAGACGGGCGAGTCCGTCTCGCCGGTCAGGTAATAGCCCTGGAACTCGCCAAAAGGCCCTTCGGTCTTTCGGATCTTGGGCGGGATCTCCCCCTCGATGATGATCTCCGCGTCGGCCGGAACCTCGAGGTCGATGGTCTTGGCCTTCGCCATCCGCAGGGGCTCGCCGAGGAAGGTCCCCGCCAGGCGGACTTCGTCGATCTCCTCGGACCCCGAGATCCCCCCCGCCAGGGCGAACCCCGGGTGGTGGCCGATCACGGCGGCGATGGGCATGGGCTGGTCCCGATCTTCGTATTTTTTGTAGACCTTCCACATGTGCCGGGGAAGCATCAGGAACCCCGTCTGCTTTTTTCCCATGAGCATCATGCGGTGGTAGGAGAGGTTGTATTGGCCGGTGTCCGGGTCTTTGACGATGCAGATCGAGGCGGAGATGCATTTCCCGCCGTCTTCCCGGCTTTGGAGGTGGGCGGGAAGCGCCCGGACGTCCACGTCGTCTCCGGTGATCACCTTTTCCTGGCAGGGGACCGGCTCCCCGTTCAGGAAGACGGGCTCGGTCGGGGGGGCGGCCAATAATTTGGAGATGTGAAAAACCAGCTCTTCCTGCTTGATCCCGAACGCCATGGCCATGTGCCGCCAGTTGGCGGGCGCCTGGGCCAGGGCCGTCCAGCCGGGATGCCCCTTGATCTTCTTCATCCACAGCGCCCGCTCTTGGGCCAGGTGGCAGAGGGCGCCGATGTTGTTGTCCGGGTCGACCTCCTTCTCTACATGCACGAGCTCCCGGTGCTCGTCGAGGAGGTCGATGTAACTTCGCAGGTCTTTGGGCATCTTCGCGCCCTCCCGATGGAACGCCGGTCCGCGCGGGTGAAGCGGAGAGACCGGGCGTCGCCTTGCGTTAATCGATCACGCCGAAACCCCGCAGGGCGTTTCGCCCCAGAATGTCGGCCAGGGCGTCGTCATCGAGGCCTTCCTGGCCGGTGATGAGGTCCAGCGAGCGTTCAATCCAGTCCGGCTGGATGGGGTAATCGCTCCCGTAGCAGATGTGGTCGGCGCCCAGCGTGTCGATGGCGCACCGGACCTCCGCCTTGTACCAAAAAGGAGGCGCGGTGTCGAAGTACATCTGATCGATGTACTTGTCGTATTCGACCTCGGCCGGATTCCAGTGGGTCTTGTAGGAGGGATCGAACCGGCCCCGCAGGATGAACATGGCCCCGCCCAGGTGGCCCTGGAAGAACTTCAAGTTGGGAAGCTCCCGCAGGTGATCGCTGAAGATGAGGCGGATGGTCGCCAGCGTGTGGTCCAACACCCGCCCCATGGATCGCGCGAGGTCGTAAGCCTCCAGGGTCCGCTTGTAGTCGGCCGGGATGGTGGCGGCGTGGACGACGATGGGCAGCCCCAGGTCGTGGGCCTTGTGGAACAGCGGCATGTACTCCTCCGCGTCCAGGTATTTCCCCTGTGTGTGCGTTGTTACGCAAAGGCCTTTGAGGCCCAGGTCCTTGGCCCCGCGCTCGACTTCATCCAGCGCCCCGTCTTCGAAGGGGGGGACGTGGATCAGGCCCCAGACGCGGTCGGGGTGTCTGCGCTGGACCTCGGCCATCCCGTCGTTCACCACCTTCGCCATCTTCATCGTGCAGAACTCCTGGATGCTGCTGATGGAGTTGACCGCGATGTCCACCCCGCCCGCGTCCATGTCGGCGATCTGCTTGTCCATGTCGGGCATGATGATGGTGTCGGGCGTCAGGAGCTCGATGCCGTTCCGCCAAAAAGAGACCCGGTCCCCCTTCGGGGTGGTCGTCACGTCGGCCGGCAGGAAGTCTTCCAGGTGATGAAGGAGCTCGCCCGGGATGTAGTGATGATGGACATCCACGACGGTGTGGCCGTTGATCATTTTTTCCCGTTGAAATGCGGTTTCATCCACGCCCGGACCCGCGGTTGTCCTGAAAGGAGACGCCTCTCGCATGGGGCCGGACCGTTGAAACGGAATTACACGTCGGGCTGGGCTTTGGCCTTCGCAATCACATGCGGGCTGATGGGCAGACGGACCACGCGGACCCCCGTCGCCCGGTAGACGCCGTTGGCGATGGCGGCCAGGGTCGGGATCATGGCCGGCTCTCCGACCCCTTTGGCCCCGAACGGACCCGTCGGCTCGGGGTCTTCGACCAGAACGGAGGTCACCTCGGGAACATCCGCGGAGGTCGGCAGGAGGTAATCGGTCAGCGACGGCGTCTTCAGGTGGACGTAGTTCTCCATCAGGGCCTGCCCCACGCCCATGGCGATGCCCCCGTCGATCTGGCCTTCGGTGTTGACCTTGTGGATCGACCGTCCGACGTCATGGGCCGCGCACATCTCCAGGACGTCCACCCTCCCCACCTCGGGGTCCACCTCGACCAAGGCCACCTGCGCGCCGAAGGCATACGCGCCGTAGGGATTGCCGGTTCCGGTCTCCCGGTCGAGGGCCGTTGTGTCGGGGTTGAAAACCCCCTCTCCGGTGACGACGGTCTTGCCGCCGCCGTTGAGGTTTTCCAGGGAAATCGATCGCTCCGGGTGGGTGGAGACAAAAACCCGGTCCCCCTCCCAGCGAACGAGATCTGAAGGAACCTCCAGCCGGTCAGCGGCCGCCCGAACGAGGTTTTCGAAGGCGTCATTCGCCGCGCGGTGGACGGCTTCTCCGGTGACATAGGTCTGGCGGCTGGCGCACGTGCTCCCCGAATTGGGCGTCAGGTCGGTGTCGGGCGCATGGAGACGCACCGAATCCAGCGGCGCGCCCAGCGTCTCGGCGCAGATCATCCGGATGACCATGTCCGAGCCTTGCCCGATGTCGGCGCAATCGGAGTAAACCAGGACCCCGCCGTCCGATTCGATGTCCACCCGAACCGTGGAGGCGTTGGGCATGCCCGTTTTCCCGATGCCGTACCACATCCCCCCCAACCCGACGCCCAGCCGGCGTCCGTCGGCGGATTCGGTTTTGGCCCGGGCGATCATCCGGTCATAGGCCGGGCGCAACGCGTCCAGCGAGGCCCTCATCCCGACGCTGCTCTCCAGACGTTGTCCCGTCGGGGTCTCCATCCCGACGTCCAGGACATTGCGGCGGCGGAAGTCCAGCGGGTCGATCCCCAGGCGGTCGGCCAGAACGTCCATTTGCTGCTCGAGGGCGAAGGCGCACTGGGGAATGCCGAACCCCCGCATCTGGCCCCCTTGAATGGGGTTGTTGGTGTAGACGGAGCGGGAGCGCGTCCGGACGTTGGGAATGAAGTAAGGTCCCGTCGCGTGGACGGCGGTCCGGGCAATGACGGCGATGCTGCTCCCGCCGTACGGGCCGCAATTCCCGAGGATGTCCATGTCCATCGCCAAGAGCTTTCCCCGCGCGTCCGCCGCAAGTCTGCACCGCATTTTGAGCGGGTGGCGCTTGGAGGTGGAGAGGTAGGATTCCTCCATGGAATACGTCCACTTGACCCGGCGGCCCAGCCGAAGGGCCAACAGGGCCAGAATGGCCTGGAGGGAGATTTCCAGTTTCCCGCCGAATCCGCCTCCGGTCTCCGTGTGGAGGACGCGAACCCGCTCCGGATCGCACCCCAGGACCCGGGCGATTTCCGACCGAAAGGTGTAGGGGGATTGTGTGCAGGTGTGAAGGACCATGCGGCCCTCCGCGTCCAGGTGGGCGAAGCCCGATTCGGGCTCCATGTAAGCGTGCTCGATGGGCTGGGTTTCATAGGTTTCCTCCGCGGCCGCCGCCGCGGATTGGAAGGCCGCTTCCACGTCCCCCCGCCTCACCTTCCATTCGGTCAACAGGTTCCCCTCCGGGCGGTCTTCGTGCAGGAGGGGCGCTCCATCGCGCAGGGCCTCTTCCGGATCGAAGACCTCGGGCAGGGCCTCGTATTCGACCTCGACGGCGGCCGTGGCCCGATCGGCCTGCCAGGGGGTTTCAGCCGCCACGGCGGCGATCGGCTCGCCGATGAACCGGACTTTCTCCGCCGCGAGGACCGGCCGGTCCGTCACGGTGATGCCGATGAGGCTCTCCCCCGGCACGTCGGCCGCCGTGACGAGGTCCGCGACGCCGGGCATGGCTCGGGCTTTCGAGGTGTCGATCATGAGGATGCGGGCGTGGGCGTGGGGGCTTCGGAGGGCCTTGACGTGGAGTTGGCCGGGGCCGGCGTAATCATCCGCGTAGCGGGCCGTCCCCGCGGCCTTGGTCAAAGCGTCCGCCTTGGGCGGGCTCGAGCCGATCACGGAAAAAGGTCCGCCGCCAGCCGGCGTCCGTGCTGGGTGAGAAGACATCGCGGGCCTCCCTCCGGCTTGTTCCGCGCCGCTGCTAAGGGTCAAATCTCGAATTTCCGTATATCATCATGCGGTGCGGGACCTGTCAATAAGGAGATGCCAGTCGGTCCTTGAATTCCCGGCCCTTGAAATTTCCGTTTTTCGATGTAGCATGTTCCTGAGAAAATTCCCGATCAGTCGGCCGGCGTCCGTGCTGGGTGAGAAGACATCGCGGGCCTCCCTCCGGCTTGTTCCGCGCCGCTGCTAAGGGTCAAATCTCGAATTTCCGTATATCATCATGCGGTGCGGGACCTGTCAATAAGGAGATGCCAGTCGGTCCTTGAATTCCCGGCCCTTGAAATTTCCGTTTTTCGATGTAGCATGTTCCTGAGAAAATTCCCGATCAGTGTTGGCGCGGAGGACATGTTTCGTGGACAGCAAGACGTTCGTGAAGGAAGTGGAAAAGCGCAACCGGGTCTTTTATGAAGAGCTGGAGGTTGAAAAATCGTTCATGTCCATCCGCTCGGAGGACCCGGTGAAGGTCCAGAAGATGGTTCGCCTCCGTCTGAAGCAGGGTCTTTACAACGAGTTGCGCGTCGCGGAGGTTTCGGCCGCGTGGATTCCCAACTCGCCCCTCAAGGCCCAGCACCTTCTGGCCCGGCAGGTGGATGACGAGTTCCGGCACGTTCGATGGGTCCAGGCCCGCTTGAAGGAGATCGGGGAAGAGAAGCCGTGGGATTGGGAGCCTTTGGACGCCTATCGCGACCTGTTTGATTTCTTCATGGATTGCACCCCGTGGGACATCACCGAGCGCATCATGATGAACAACTACACGGAGGAAACCATCCTGGCCTACTGGGCGAATGTCGCCTTCATCGATGTGATCGAGCCTTTCGAGCCGCGGACGGCGGCCTTGTATCGCAAGATCCAGAAGGATGAGGTTTTCCACTCGCGGCTGGGGCGCGTCATCCTGGAGGAATTCGCCACGACAGAGGAAAAGCAGGAAAAGGCGGAAACCGCCCGGCTGAAAGTTCTGGAGATCATAAAACGCATTGTTCCGGAGTGGCGGGAGCGGCTTGCGAGCATGCTGTAAGACCGGAAAACAAGTGGTTGTGAATCGATCCCGATGAAAACGCGGGATCCGGCGTGGTGGTGGAATTGGATCGGTCTTTATGTAACTTATTGATATTTGGTTTTTTATACGATAATTCGGCTTCCAGACCCAGAAAAAATAGGCGAAATACCTATTTAATGATTGACATATGAACGTGAATAAACTACTTTAAGAAAAGCAGGTTATCTCTGTCGGATGTCGGAGTGGTCATCGGAAGAGGAGATAAGCACAACCACAGGATTGGTGATTGGCGATCAATGTCAGCGTAGGATGGGTGGGAGCAGGGAGCGATCGAGAGAGATTGCACCTGCTCTTTGTTTTGCGTTTTGCAAAATCAGCAGTCAATTCTCTTTCAGAATCGAGGGCACGAGCAATGAGTGGTATGTTGGACAAGGTCGAGAAGCAAGAAGAGGCTCCGGAAAAGCAGCGCGCCCAGACAGTTGCGCCCGATGCGTTGAGCGCTTACCTGGCCTCCATCCGTGAGATCCCGGTCCTGGATCGGGAGATGGAGCAGAAGGTCATCAAGCGCGCAAAGCGGGGCCAGAAGAAATCCTGGGAGCTTTTCATCCGGAGCAACCTCCGCTATGTGGTGAGCGTGGCTAACCGGTACAAGGGTTGCGGCGTCACCATGGCGGACCTCATCCATGAAGGCAACATCGGGTTGATCGAGGCCGCCAAGCGGTTCGACCCGGAGCGGGGCGTTCGTTTCATCACGTACGCCGTGTGGTGGATTCGCCAGGCCATGGTTCACGCCATCGCCTCCCAAGGCGGTGCGGTTCACCTCTCGGTCAAGCAGGCCCAGAAGCGGTTGAAGGTCCGGGAAATGATCCGCGAGATGGAGCAGGCCTCGGGAGAGGAGCCTTCCCTGGAGGCGATCGCCAAGGCGATGGACGAGCTTCCCGAGGAGGTTGTGATGCTCAAGGCCGCCCGGGAGGCCCTGTCTCTCGATGCGCCCCTCGGGGATGCGGACAGCATCAATCACGTTGACCTGCTCACCGACGGAAACGACAATCTGGCCGAGGATCGGTTGAACCGCTCGGCCATTTCGAATCAGCTCCTGACGGCCCTCGCCACCCTGCCCAAGCGCGAAGGGGAAATTCTCCGGATGCGCTACGGTTTCGCGGGCGAGCCGATGACGCTCCAGGAGATCGGCGAGCAGATGAACCTGTCCCGCGAGCGGATCCGACAGTTGGAGAAGCAGGCCCTCAGGCGCCTGCGGGGCCAGGGCCGGATGGCCATGCTCAAGGACATTCTCAACTGACCTTCCCGTGAGGAAGAGGTCCAGGGCCGGCGCCCGGAGCGGATTGCTCGGGTCGCCGGCCCTTTTTTTGTTCCCCCCCCCCCTCTCCCCGCCGCGTCGCGCCGGATTCGGCCCGGCCGTCCGGATCTGTGCGGGGCGAAGGATGCTCATGGCACCCTCGAACCACGCCCAGGAACCCTTCGACCCCGAAGTCCCCCTCCAAGATCTCGCGAAGCGGCCGCGCTGGGCCGAATTATTCGGCAACGACCGCCCGGTCGAGATCGAGGTGGGATTCGGCAAGGGGCGGTTTCTCATCACCGCTGGCGAGCGGTTTCCGGAGGTGAACTACTTCGGCATCGAGCGAAAGCTGAGCTATTTCCGAATCGCGCGGCCCCGGATCCAAAAGCGCGACCTCCGAAACGTCCGGATTGTCATCACCGACGCGCTCCCCCTTATTCATGACGTGATTCCGCCGGCCTCCGTTCTGGCCTACCACGTTTATTTCCCGGACCCCTGGTGGAAAAAGCGCCATAAGAAGCGGCGGATTTTTACGCCGATTCTCCTGGAAGACTTCGCGCGCACCCTGATCCCGTCGGGACAGCTTTACATCGCTTCCGACGTGGAAGAGTACTTCGGGGTGATTACGGCGATGGTGGGGGAGAACCCGGCGTTCCGGCCTTTGGACGACCCGGCGGGGCGAATGGAGCGGGCGGGATATGTCCCGACCAACTTCGAGGTCAAAATGGCCGGGGCCGGCCATCCTATCCACCGGGCGGTTTTCGAGCGGGTTTGAACGGGGCCTCCGTGCGTCGTCTTCGGGCGGGGCCTTGGAATGGATTCAAGGGGCTCTTCCGCATCCATCGAACAGGTCGTCATACCGCCGGGCCATCGCTCTCCAGTCATAGACGGCCATGCGCCGCCGCAATCGCTCCGGGTCGAAGGTTGCGCCTTCCCGCAAGAGTGTGCTCAGCCGCGCGTAGAGGTCCTCGGGGCCGTCGTAGAGGTGTCCGGCGTGAAATTCCGCCGGCAGGATCTCGGGGTAGCTCAAGCGGCGGGGAAGGAGGGGATAACAGCCGGCGTACATGGCCTCGACGGCGGAAAGGCCGAAGTTCTCCTGAATGGCCGTCGAGACCGCAATGTCGGATCCGGACAACAGCCGCGCGTAGCGCGCCCGGGACGGCTCGAAGCCGAAGTGAACCAACCGCCGCCGCAGCCTTCTCTTCGCCTCCAGAAAAATTTTGGGTTTTGCTTGATGGGTTTCTCCGCACACGGCGACCCTGAACCGGAGGCGGTCCGCCTGCAACCGGAACAGCGCTTCGAAGAAATCCTCGGGCGCTTTGTCGAATTCCCAACGGTGATTCCACAGGATGATCGGAGGGCCCGGACGGCTTGCGGGCTTCCGGATGGAGTCGAACGCGGCGAGATCGCATCCCAGCGGGAGGACCGAGCTCTTCTCCCGAATCCGCTCGGGGACCCCTTTGGGTCTGCAATCGGGCATCATCCGGAACAGCGCGGGCAGGGCCTTCAGAAAAGTTTCCCGGTGGAATTCCGAGTTGAACAGCACCTTCTCCGCGGCCAGACAGGAAGTCACGTTGGTGAAGGCGAACTGGAGATCCCCGCGCCCGCCTTCCGGGAGGGGGTAGGAAAGCTGGTTCTCATGCATGTAAAGGAGGATGGGAGGAGCGGCCGGGCCCAGCAGGGCCTTGAGGTCGGCGACGCTGAGCATGTCGGAGGCCAGGATGACCTCGGGCGGCCTCCGGAGGGATTTCTTCATCTGGTCCGCCATCAGGATGGCGGCCCCCCGCATCCGCCACTTCCAAAAGCGATCCGGGAGCGTGAGGGCCTCGACGCGGTGGCGGGAATGCCGCTTCAGCCCGTCCACGAAGGCCTTGTGGGAGCCGCCGTAGAAGGGTTCCAGGAGCAACACGCCGCGGCGGGTTTCGCTCATCCAGAGGGTTCCTTTCCTTCGTCCCGAAGTGCAAGGTCTCTTGAGTTTAGCCGTCTGTCTTCATAAGATTCTACAGGCTTGGGAACCATCCACCCGAAAACTAGGAGGTGGCCGTGGCGGACAAGGGCGGGTTCGAAGAGGCCCGGGACCTTTATCAGAAGGCCGGAATCACGGGCAAGGTGGGATTCGGTCGGAAGGCCGCCGTTGTGGTGGTGGATCTGAGCTACGGGTTCACGGATCCGAGCTGCACGCTGGGGACGGACCTGACCGAAGTGGTGAAGCAGAACCGGCGTCTCCTGGACGCGGCGCGGGACAAAGGGCTGACCGTCTTCTTCACATCGGTGGCTTATCGCCACGACTTGAGCGACGCGGGGGTCTGGGTGGAAAAATTCCCGTCCCTCGACACCCTCAAGGAAGGCGCCCGGGACGTGGAATTGGACGGGCGGCTCGGCCGCCGGCCGTCCGAGCGCCTGATCGTCAAGAAGTACCCGTCGGCCTTTTTCGGGACCGCCCTGGCCAGCGAGCTGATCGCCCTGGGGGTGGATACCCTGATCGTCACCGGGGCGACGACGAGCGGATGCGTCCGCGCCACGGTCGTGGACTCCCTCCAGTACGGGTTCCGGACCATCGTCCCGGAGGAATGCGTGGGAGATCGGGCCGAGGCCCCGCACCGCTCGAACCTGTTCGACATGGGGACGAAGTACGCGGACGTGATGCCGGTCGAGGAGGTCCTGGGCAAGATTCGGGAGTTGTATTAGGTGTTCCGCATCAAGAGGGGCGGGTACAGAGCCCCGCCCCTACAGGTCTTTCGAGGCGCGAGTTCCCATGGCGGCAGTTCTTTCCCGTTCCCGCCACCGATCCAGTGTTCTTGGAAAATCCAATCTTCCTTACGGTAGGGCGCAAGTAATCTGCGATCCGATCCCGATTTGAGATGTAGGGGCGGGGCTCCGTACCCGCCCGGAAAGAGGACCGATGGGTGCATCGGCCACGATCTGAGAAAAGACCCCAAGGGCAATTCTCCTAGTGGCCTCATCAAAGAGAACTTGTTTATGAGAATTCCGGCGAAAGATCCCACCCTCTATTTTTGTCCCGAAGCAGGATTTTTGCTTTCCATGTCATCCTGAGCGAAGCGAAGCGTCTGTTGGAGTTTACGAACAAATGGATTCAGCGTCCGTTGTTTGGCAGGAAATCCAGAAAGCAATATGGCATTGTGACAGATGTAAGGACTTTCACAAAGTCGAATGCAATATTCGTCAACAGACTGAATTACATAGGAGATCCGTCAGACTTCTCGTGGTCGGAATTGCTCCACCTTATAAAAAGAGTGTTCAGGAACAATTGCCGGCAAAATCGGCAACCAATGATCCAAATGACAATCTTCGAAAATTTATTGCGGACGCACTGGAGCTTGAATGGAGCGAATTATTGGATCGTGGGCTCGCATTCATTCACGCAGTAAAATGTGCAATTGCCCCTGAGAAAGCTGGATTCGAAAATCCACCTATAGAAGTTATCGATTTGTGTGCTCCATATCATTTCGGACGCGAATTGCAGCTTATTGAACCCGGTCGAGTGATAGCTTTTGGGAAAGCACCTGTACGTTCTATTTTAAGAACCCATGGATGCAGTGTTCCATCGAAAATAAAACTCTCAAGCAAACTCAAGGATATCCGTGGAGAGTATAAGGGAGTCATTCGAGAAAAAGCCCTCATTCTACATCTAACCTATTTCCCTCGTGCGGGCAATAAGAAGAAAGCAGGGGAGGACCTCGTGAGAGCGGCGAAGATGTCTGGAATTATCAGGCATTAAGCGAGATTCTCTACGCCCCTCGAAGTCTGCATCAACAAGGGCGGGTACAGGAGTCAACCGACTCTCGCCCCGCCCCTAGATCTCCATGCGCGTCCATCGTCGGCCATGCAGAAGCGGCTGGGCGCGAGCCGGCCGGCATCTGCACCGGCCCTGACTCGGGTTGAATAGACTCAAATCTTCTTCCGAAACGCCCCCGCGTAGCCGGTCATCTCGACGTACCCTCTCCCCCGGACGGGCTTGCCCTCCGCCTCGCCGCTGACCCGCACGGCCCCTTCCCAGTACGTCACCTTCGTGCTCTTCCGCGTGACCAGCTCCTGTTCCGGAAAAACAGGCTCGACCAAAAAGGAGGCCCTTCGAGACGGGATGCGGACCCGCCAGCGGATCGGGTATTCCCCGCCGGACTTCTTGCTCTTCCAGGTTTTCAGGACCTTCACCTCGAAGGCCCCTCGCGGCAGGTGACGGGTCTTTCCGTCTTGGCCGACCCAGGTCCCGCTCGAGAACGGATCGACCGAGCCGTCCTTCCGGCGCATCCGGTAAAGCATGACCTCCGCTCCGGTTTCCAGTTGGAAGCTGAACCAGTCCCAGCCCACTTGATCCTTTCCCAATTGGCTCGACCCGAACTCGTGGTCCATCCAGGCCGAGCCGGTGACCGCCAGCTTTCTCCGCTTCGCGCCCGGGCCAATCCACAGTGTCCCCGAGACCTCCATCCGGGTCAGGGAGATGTAGTGGGAGGCCTGCCCGGCGGCGGCGCCCTTTCGGCTGGTCCCGTCCAGGCCGTGAATGACGGGCGGTTTCCTCGGCCGGACCTTCAGGTCGATGCCGAAGCCGGCGCTCTCCGCCGCCAACCGGTGCGCCGCTCCCGCGTCCGGCCCCAGGGCTTCCGCCCGCCAGCTCCCGACCCAGACCTTGTAGCGGGTCTTTCCCGCGCCGGCTTCGCCCAGCGCGCCGCGGCTCATCCGCTCATCGAAAAGAAAGGTCTTCTTCGCGTGGTCGGACAGGGCGAAGTGGGCGAAGTAGAGGTCCGTCACCGCCCAGCGCGATCTCGGCCTGGAGGCCCCGGCCCCGGCCGGAGTGGAGGGGGAGGGTGAGGGCCTGAGACCGCTGCGAAAGAACGTGAGCTGGAAGCCGAACCGCTCTCCCGATTCCGCTTTCAGGTGGCCGGTGTAGTACCACCATTCGGTCTTGAAGCCGGGGTGAGAGGCGTGGTCCCGGGGGAACCGGTAGGGGCGCCCCGGCCGGGCCGTCAGAAATCCGGCGGCGGTCTTCTCGGCGGATTGCCCGAAAGAGGCCGGCGTCCCCGCCAGCGCCGCTGCCAGGACCCAGACGGCCGCATCCGACGCCCGGAAGCTATTCAAAGTGGATGGCCTCCTTCACCTCGACGTTCGCCGCCGCCCGGGCGGGCCACAGGGCGCCCAGCAGCGCCGCCGCCAGCGTCAATCCAAAATAACCGGCAAGCTGGATCGGGGGCCAGTGGAGCTGAATCGTCCAGCCGAAGGACTGCTTGTTGATGACGAAGATCAGGATCAGGGCCAACGGCCCGCCGGCCAGCAGCCCGAGGGTGTTGGCCAGGATTCCGATGGCCGCCGCCTCGCCGACCACCCAGGCCGCGACCTGTTTTCGATCAAAGCCGATGACGCGAAGGAGGCCGATCTCCCGGGTCCTCTCCAGGACGTTTGTTAAAAGGACCGTCACGATGCCCAGCACCGCCGTCACGAGGGCGACCCCCTCCAGGGCGTAAGTGATGGCGAAGGTTTGATCGAAGATCCGCAGGATGTGGCGGCGCAGGCGGCGGTTTTCGAAGACGGCCACGCCGCGCCGGGCCCCGAGCGCCGCGTAGAGGTCCTCCTTCACCCGGCCAGGATCGGCCCCCGGTTGGACATAGACCGCCAGCGCGCTGAGCCGATCGTCCTCCCAAAGCCGCCGGTAGAGCCCCCTGTCCAGGATCACGAGGCCTCCTTCCGTCGAGTAATCGTAAAAGACGCCCGCGATTCGGAAGGGGCGGGGGCCTTGGGCGGTGTCCAGGGTCACCCGATCGCCGCGCCCGAGGCCGAACCGGTTGGAGAACACCTCGGAAACCAGCGCCTCGCCCTTCGCCCGGGCCCGGTCCAGGATGTCACGCCGGTCCCCGGAGAGAAAGGTCAACCCGCCGTGGTCCCGCAGGACCCGGAGGTCGCCCGCGCCGAGGAGGATGCGCCAGTCCCGATACGTGATTCGGCGGGTGCGGAATCCATCCACGGCCAAGACGCCCCGCGTTCGGGCGGCCGTCTCGGCGGCGCCACGGGGAAGGACGGCCGAGCGGTTTCCGATGAAGCGCACAATGGGATTGACGTAGAGGTCGGCCCGCAGGCGGCGGCCGATCCAGGACTCCATCGTCGACCGGAAGCTCGCGACCATGATGGACACGCTGACCAGCATGGCGACGGCGAGGGCGAGGGAGGCGACGGCCACGCCGTTCTTTCCCGCCGACCGGGTCAAATCAATCAGCATCCCGACGGGGCCGCCCGACGAAAGACGAGAGAATCTGAAGAGGGTCGAAAACAGGCGCAGCGACAAGGGCGTCAACAGCGCGAATCCGGCGACGATCCCGAAGGCGGATAGATATCCGAAGAGGGGGACCCCGTGGATGGGGTCGAGCCGCGTCAGCAAAGCGGCGGTTCCCAACAGGGAGAGTCCCGCGGCGGCCGTCCATCCCGTCCGGGCTTGTCTTGCCGTTGTTGCGTCTCCGCGGTGGATGGACTCGCGGACGCTCATCTTGGCGGCCGCCGCCGCGGGAAGCAGGGCCGACAGCAGGGCGCTCGCCGTTCCCGCCCCCAGCGCGAGGAGGACCTCCGCCGGCGTCAGGCTCACCTGGGCGGCGCCCACCGGGACGTAAAGGCTGCCGACGGTGCGGCTGACCGCCCCCAAGGCGGCCCGCCCGAGGACCGTTCCCAGCAGGATCCCCAGGCCGGCGCCCGCCACCCCCTGGACCGCCGCTTCAAGCAGGACGAACCCGACGATCCCGCGGCGGTCCACCCCCAGGGACCGGAGGACGCCCCACTCGTGTCTTCGCCGGACGACGGTGACGCTCATGGTGTTGTAGATGATGAACAGCCCCACCAGGAGCGCGATGTAGCTCAGGATCGTCAGGTTGAGCTGAAACGCCTCCAGGAGCCGCTCGGATTGCCGGCTCCGGCGGGTCGGACGGGCGACGGACAGGCCGCCCGGCAGGACCCGGCGGATTCTTTCCGCCAGCTTCTCCAGGTCGATGTCCGGATTCGGCAGAACGTCCACGCGGTCCAGACGGCCCAGCCGGCCGAAGGTCTCCTGGGCGGCGGCGATGTCCATCAAGGCCACGCTCCCGTCCATGGCGGAGGCCGGAGAGGCCTTTCCCCCTCCGGCGGACCGGAGAAGCCCTTGAATGGTGAGACGGCGAGGCCCGGCGGGCCCGATCACAACGAGCGCGTCCCGGGCCCGGAGGCCGTAGCGGGCCGCGAATCGATCCGTGACGAAGATCGTGTCCGGGGCCAGAAGCCGCCGCAGAATTCGATCGATGTCCTCCGGAGGGGTTTTCTCCTCCCCGGCGAACTCGTAATCCCGGAATGTTCCCTCCGAGAGGATGTCGATGCCCAGGATCAGCAGGGGAACGCCTTGGGGCTTGTCCGGTCCGGGCGTCTCGCTCCCGGGTCCGGCCTCCCCCTTCTCCTCCCCCTCGGGCGCGGCCTTTCCGGGCAGGGCCGCCACCAGGGACAGGAGGACCGGACTAGCGAGCCGGACACCCGGCGTCTCCCGAATTTTAGCGAAGACCCCCTCGTCGAAGGGCTCGCCCTGCGCCGTGACTTCCAGCGCCGCGCGGCCCGCGACGGCGTTGAAGGTGTTCCGAAACCCGGCGAGGGTCCCCTGGTTCGCCAAGCGGATGCCCAGGAAGACCCCCACCCCGAGGGCGACGCCGGCCAGGGTCAGGACCGTCCGGCCCGGATGAGTCCGCACCGAGCGGAAACTCAATCTCCGAAGGAGAAACAGGTCCGGCGTCAAGACGGATTGTCCCGGGCGGCGATGGAATCGGCGCGAGGGGTGGAGGGAGGAGAGGGGGAGGGGGAGGGGGCGGCTTCTGAGTCCCCCGGGACGTTTTCCCGCAGGACGCCGTCGCGCAGGTGGATGACGCGGCCGGCCCGCGCCGCGACCTCCCGGCTGTGGGTGGCCAGAAGGACGGTGAGCCCGATCTCCCCCGCCAGGGCGCGAACGTGGGCCATCAGGTCCTCACCCTTGGCGGAGTCCAGATTGCCGGTCGGCTCATCGGCCAGCAGGATTTTCGGACGGTGGACGACGGCGCGGGCCAGGGCCGTCCGCTGGAGCTCGCCTCCCGAAAGCTCGGCGGGGAGATGGTCCGAGCGGTTTGCCAGCCCGACGCGGTCCAGTATTTCACGGGCGAGCCCGGAAGCCTCCCGCCCGGAGAGCCCGTTCAGGAGAAGGGGCAGGGTCACGTTTTCGATCGCGGTCAGGGTGGGGAGGAGGTGGAAGAATTGATAGACGACGCCCAGGTCTTTCCGCCGGAGCCGGGTCAGCTCCCGCTCGGACAGCGCGGAGACGCATTTTCCCTCGACGCGCACCTCGCCGCCGGTCGGCCGGTCGATCCCCGCCACCAGGTTCAGCAGGGTGCTCTTCCCGCATCCGCTGGGTCCCATCAGGGCGACGAACTCTCCGGCGGCGACGGAGAGGCTGACGTCGCGCAGCGCCGTGACGGCCTCCGGCCGGCGATCCCCCGCGCGGCGCGGGATTTCATACACTTTTGTGACCCGCCTGAGGAGGATCATTTCAGCGGGTGCGGGCGATTCCACGGGTGAATTCCCCCCTCCCCCCCCCCGGCGGCCGAGAATCGGCGGCGGATGGAGTCGGTTCTCAGGGGTCGTTGATCCGGTCGATGAGCTGACGCAGACCTCCGTAATGGGTCCGGTCGAAATGGAGCGCGAGTCTGCCCAGGCCGGAGATGTGGGGTTCGTTGCTTTCCTCGGGAAGCGCGGGCGATTCCTCGATTTGTCCCTTGAGGAGGATGCCGGAGAATTCCTCGTTGAGCGTTTCGATCCGTCCTTCCGGCAGAGGCCGGCTGAGGCGGAGGATGAGCCGCTCTCTGACGAAACGGAGGGAGTGGTAGCGCGAATAGAATCGGCGTATTTCTTGGATGGCTTCCTCGACGTCGTCCGTGACCCGGAACAGACACAGGTCTTCGCGGCTCACCTTGCCGGTGTCGATCAGATGCGTCCGGAGGTATTCCAGCCAGTCCCGCCAATAGCTTCCTCCCGGCGCGTCGATGAAGACGACGGGCAGGGGTTCGCTTTTCCCGGTTTGTATCAGCGTCAGGATCTCGAACCCCTCGTCCTGCGTGCCCACGCCGCCGGGAAACAAGGCCACGGCGTCGGCCTCTTTCACGAAGAGGAGCTTTCTGGTGAAGAAGTATCGCATGTGGACGAGCTTGTCGTCTCCTTCTATCACCGGGTTGGCGTTCTGCTCGAAGGGGAGGAGGATGTTGATGCCGAATCCCATGTCCTTCCCCGCGCCCTCGTTGGCCGCTTCCATGATGCCCGGTCCGGCCCCGGTGATGACCATGAAACCCTCTTCAGTCATCTGACGGGCGAATCTTCGGGCCTGCTCGTATTCGGGGGAATCGGCTGGTGTTCTGGCCGATCCGAAGACGCTGACTTTCCGGGTGAGGCGGTAGGGCGAGAACACCTTGAAGGCGTAGCGAAGCTCTTTGAGGGCCGCGTTCAGGATTTTGAGGTCCCCGCGGTCGGTTCCGTCGCGGGCCATCTTCAGGGCCGTCATCATGATTTCACGGATGAGGTCGGAGTCCGGAGAGCCGCCGGATTCTTGGATGAGGCGGTCGACGACTTCTTCGACGGTTTCCGGTTTCAAGGCGTCGGGGGGTTGGCTCATGGAGCGGAAGTTTCTTTTGTCCGGGGTTCCGCGGAACGGGATGCGCTGAATCGCGGAAGGGGGGAGGCGGAGGGGGGGGCGGTCAGCGCTGATGGTCCCCCGCGGGAGCGTCGGGCGGAGCGATTTCGGCCGGCTCGACGGAGACGATTTCGAACTCCTTGTTTCCGCTCGGAAGCTGAACCGTCACTTCATCGCCCTCTTCTTTTCCCATGAGACCCCTGGCCAGTGGGGATTGGTATGAGATCACGCCGCCCGAGGGGTTGGAGTCTTCCTCGCCCAGGATGGTCCACTTGATCTCTTCTTGCTGTCCGTGATCGTAAAGGGTGACGGCGGTGCCGATGGTCACGCGGCTCGCGTCGATATCCAGGTCGTCGATGATCTCCACCTGGCTCAGTTTTTCTCTCAGCCGATGGACTTCCAACGTCAGGATCTGTTGTTTTTCCCGCGCGGCGTCCAATTCCGCATTTTCGGAGAAATCCCCGAAGCTCGCCGCGCGCTTGATCTCGTCGGCCATGTCGACTCGAACCTGTTTTTCCACCTGGACCAGCCGATCGCGGAGCTCTATCCAGCTTTTTCGTGTGACGTATAGCATCAGGGTTGACCTTCTTTCAGATCGCGGATGGGCATCCGGACGCCAAGCTCGGGGGGCCGGATTGTCCTTTTACGAAAAACCATATATAGGGAGACGCTTCAGAAAGAACCAAATGTTTTCCTGTACCGGACGCGATGAATTCGTTTGATGAACGGCGCGTTTCGATTGACCCTTAGCCTCCGCCAAAATGCGGCGGCGCATCAAAAACCAGCGGAGGATGAGGGTCAACCGACCCGCGCCTCCGCCGGTTCAGTTTTCCATCCCTTTCATCCGCTCTTCCATGAGGTGGACGACGTGCAGGTCGCCCTGGGCGCGCGCGGCTTCAATGCCCCCCTGGTAGACCTCCCGGGCGTCCGCCGCATCGCCCAGCGTTTCCAGGCAAAGGCCCAGAAGGTGATAGCACACCGAGTAGTCGGGCTTGACGCGGAGCGCTTCCCGGAGGTGGGGGACGGCTTCGGAGTGACGGTCCGCGTCCATCAGCTCCTGAGCCAGACCGTATCGGACGACGGGGTCGTCCGGGTCCATGGCCAGGACTTCTTCGAACTGTTTGATGCGATCATCATTCATCGGTTCTCGCGCCTCCCCCCTCAAGTGTAGCGCGGGGAGGGTCGCAAACCCCAAGCTTCAGCCCCCGCCTGGGTGTTCGTTCTCCAATCCCGCGATTGGGAGGGGGCTAAGGGTCAACTGACCCGCGCTACTCGCCTCGGGGCGTGGGCCGGTTGACTCCTGTACCCGCCCCTACCTCATCAACTTCTTGTCCGCGGGGCATTCCCGCAAGCGGAAAATCTCGGGTCATGGATCGCCCGCCGGTCTCGCGATGAGACTCAGCCGGCAGGGGAACGACCGGCTCAGGCGCCAAGTAGCGAAACCCGCTTCCCGGGCCATCGCGTCCAGCTCGTTGGGGACAAAGGCCCGCAGGACCGAAAGCGGGGCGTCGTATCTTGTCATCCGGTTCCGGGTCGTCATGCGCGTGAGGAGGAAGGCGGCCGCGTAAGGGGCCCGCCCGCGATGGAGGTCGTTGATGATCACGGCCCGGCGCGCGCAATGGCGAAATTCCCGCAGCAGGGCCACCGCCGCGTCCCGGTCGAAGTGGTGAAGAACCAGAGAAGCCAGGATGTAATCCACCCCGGCGGGGCGGACGGGCAGCGCGCGCGCGTCCGCCCGGGCGAAACCCAGCGTGATCGGCCGGGGTCCGGTCTCCGCCGCGAATCGCAGAATGTCGGAACGAAGGTCGATGGCCCAAATGCGGGCGGTCCGGCCGTTCGCTTCGGCCCATTTCGCGACCGCGCGGGGAATGTCTCCCGCCCCGGTCCCGACGTCCAGGACCGAGAAGGGGGTTCCGGGATTCGGGAAATCGGCCCGGGCCGCCCTCGCCAGCGCGTGGATGAGGGTCGAGGTTCCGCCAAGAAACCGGTTGACGCGCGAGATGTCCCGGAGATTGCCCGAGAGCTGCTCCGTCGGCGGACTCTCCGCGTCGAGGAGCTCGGGTCGGGCGCTTCGGGGGAGGGGGTGAAGGAACATCAACCAGGGGCTTCCCTCCTCAAGGCGCGATCCGGGATCCCCATGGATACCCCGATGGGGCGGGACGGATTTCCGGACCCGCGGGCCGGAGGCGGGTCGATGTCCAGGAAGTTGAGGACGGTCCAACGGCCCTTCCCTCCCTTGGCCCGCTTGCCGACGGTGACCAGGGTTTGCAGGCGCAACATGACCGGGGGATTGGAAATGGACAAGCCGAAACGGAAAACCTTGCGGCCGTCCTCTCGGTCCCTGACTTCGAGGATTTCGAACTCAACGTTTCGCCGGTTGGAGAGTCCGGGTGAGACGCCCTGAACGGAATGGGCGTCTCGGGGGGATTTCCGCAATCGGGCCTGGCGCGCGATCTTTTCCCCGGCCAATCCGGTTGCCAGACGGCCCGCCGCCGTCAGGTCCGCGCGGATGTAATAGGCCTCCACAAAGGCGCGGGCCGCCTGCTCGGGCGCCGAGACCGATCCGCCGCAGGACGGGAGAAGCGCCGCCGCCAGGGCGGTAAGCAGGAATCGGAGAATCGGTGAATCCCGATGGCGCATGGTGTACGCTCCCCCCCCCCCTCTCCCCCCAGGTCCGGAGTTTCCCGAAACGCGCCGGCGTTGACGCTCCCGCACGGGTGGACCGGAACAACGTGATTTCCGGAGAATGCCTTTTACATTTGGAAGCCGCCCGCTTCCTCCCGCCGGGAAGTCATTATCCGGGCGCGGTCCGAAGCGGGTCAACCGGCCGATCGTTCCGAGATCTCCTCGCGGATCATCCTCGCCTTGTCGTGCTTCGGGTTTTTGGCTAAGATTTGGGCTGGCTTCCTCGAGGTGGGCCTTGGAACGCATCTCTGAATCGAACCCACGCCGGTTGCGGCGCACGGAAAATCCAAAGTGGCTAAAGCTCGTTCTCACCGCCCGAAGGAAACGCTCGCGGCCCTGAAGAAGGCCGGGATGAAGGTGGCCGTCTCAGTCCCGGACAGTTGGTTGGGGCGGATGCTTGTGGAGATTGATAAAGACCCGGCGATGACGCTCATCCGGGCGACCCATGAGGAGGAGGCCCTGTCGATCTCGTGCGGGTCGAGGCTCGGGGGGGGCCGGACGGTCATGCTGATCCAGAACGTCGGGTTGCTCACGATGGGCGCGGGGATGGTCAGTCTGGCCCAGCGTTATCAATTTCCGATCTTGATTCTCGTGTCCTACCGGGGTTCGCCGATGGACCCGGTCTTCTATCACATCCCCAAAGGCCAGGTGACCGAGCCTGTTCTTCGGGCCATGGGGCTGCGGTTCGCCGCTACGGACCCCGCCCAGCCCATCGGCCCCCAGGTGGAGCGGGCGGCGGCCAACGCGGAGGAATCCTCGCAGCCTTTCGTCCTGCTCATGTCCCGGGAGGACACCAACTGGTGAGCCCGCCCGCCCCGACCCGCGAAGATTATTACCGCGTCCTCGCCGATTGCCTTCCCGACGACGCCCTGACCGTGACCTGTTTGGGCAACGCCTCCTATCTTTGGGCCCGCGTCCGTGACCGGCCCGAGAACTTTTACATCGAAGACGCCATGGGCCTCGCCCTGCCCCTCGCCCTGGGGCTGGCCGTGTCCCAGCCCGGGCGGAAGGTGGTGGGGGTCGAGGGGGACGGCGGGCTTCTGATGCACATGGGCGCGCTGATCACCGCCGGGGCGGTGGCGCCGGGGAACCTGACCGTTCTCCTGATGAACAACCGGGTTCACGCCGCCTCGGGCGGACAACCCCTCACCAATCAGAACCTCAACCTGGCCGATTTGGCCCGGTCGGCGGGATGGGCGCGGACGGAGAATGTCGGAGACCCCGAGGGGTTCCGGAGCGCTTTCCTGTCCGCCATCGAGGGGGACGGGCCTTCTTTTTTGGCGCTTGCGGTGAAGCCGGACGTCCAGGTTGTCGAGCCCCCGCGTCCGCTCGATCCGGTTGTGACCAAGCAGCGTTTCATGGAAGCGATTGGCGCGCCCCGGTACGTCTCCTCGACGTTCGGCCGGGGGCGGATGGGGGAGCCCCCCTCCCCTTCAAAGTAGGCCGGGCCGGATGCGCGGCGTGGCCGCGACTTCCTTCCAATCCCGGGTTCCCGCCCGAGCCCGCCCGTTCGATGTCTTCAAATCCAGACCACGGATGGATCCCCGGAGCCCGCCCCCCGCGGGTTATTTCATGAAACTCGGGAGCCACAACACCAGCGCGGGGTAAAAGATCATGATGGCCATGACCAGGAGGTTCAGCCCCACGAAGGGAAGGGCCGCCCGGTAGATGTCTCCCATGGTGGTGTCGGGCGAGGCGATGCCTTTCATCACGAACAGTGACATCCCGAAGGGCGGCGAGATGGTCGCCAGCTCCAGGTTGAGGAGCATGATCGCCCCGAACCAGACCGGGTCCCATCCCAGGGCGCTGACGATGGGCATGTAGATGGGGATGGTGACCAGGATAATGGAAGTCTGTTCGATGAACATGCCCAGGAACACCAGGACGATTTGCATCAGGATGAGGATGACAATGGGATGCACCGGCAGGCCGACCCCAAGCTTGGTCAGGCTGCCGGTGACGCCGGCGAAGGCCAGAATCTGGCTGAAGGCGGCCGAGCCGGTGAGGATGATCAGCACCATGACGGAAATGGAGACCGCCGAGCCGACCGCCTTCTTGGTCACCGCCCAGGTGAGCTTCCCGTAGGCGGCCGCCAGCAAAAAGCAGAGCAGTGCGCCTACGCCGGCCGCCTCCGTGGGTGTGGCGATTCCGAAAAAGATGGTTCCGATGACGATGAAGATGACGGAAATCAGCGGCGCGACATAACGAAGGGTGTTCCGGACGCGGCGCCCGAGGGGTGTCGGGGAGACATCGTAGGCCGGCGCCAGGGAGGGTTGGAGGGTGCACCGGACAATGATGTATGCGGCGTAAACGACGACCAGGAGCAAGCCGGGCAGGATGATGCCCACCAGGAGCTTGCCCACGGGGATTCTGGCCAGGCTCGCCAGGATGACGCCCAAGGCGGTGGGCGGGATCATGATGGCGAGGCTGCCGCTGGCCAGGATGGGTCCGAGGGACATGGATTTGCTGTAGCCGCGCTTTTGCATGTCCGGGGCGAGGGTCGAGCCCAACATGGCCACGCTGCCCATGGCGACGCCGGTCAGCGTGGCGAACAAAGCCCCGGCGGCCACGGAGAGCAGCGCGAGCCGGCCGGCAATGCGCCCCAGCCATTCGTCCAGGACATCGATCATCCTGTAGGCGATGCCGGAATGGAACATCACCGATCCCATGAGGATGAACATGGGGACGGGCACCAGCACGAAGGTCGAGATGGAGCTGTCGATGCTGAGGATGAGCTGCTGCAACCCAATCGACCCGCCCCAGAATACATAGACCCCGATGACGTTGATCAGCATGAAAGCGAAGGCGACCGGCAGCCCGGTGAGCAGCAGGACGGTGAGGCCGCCGAAGAATAACAACATGTAAGTCCACCACTCCACCGGCGCTCACCTCATTCGTTCGTGTTGATCCGCTCCGCCTCGTCTCCGCGGAGATGCCGTTGCGCCCGCCTCATGAACTGGATCCAGAGGAAAAAGCTCCCCAGTGGAATCACGGCCAGATTGACGACCCTGGGTATCTCGATCTCGGCCGGAATCAGTATCCCCCTCTGCCAGGAATAGACGACTTCCATGGTTCCGTACCCGGTCAGAATCAGGCAGATCAACGCGCCGATCATGGAGTTGCCGATATTCAGCCAGCGCTGGACTTTGGGGCTGAGCCGGGTCACCAGGAGGTCGATGGTGACGTGCTCTTCCCTTCTCAGCACCCAGGCGGAGCCGAGGAAGGTGATGTAGAGCAGCAACGTGCCGCTGATTTGGTCGACCCCGAGCAGCCCTTCCCGAAGGACATACCTGAAGAAGACCTTGACGCAGGTCAACAGCATGACGGTGACCATCAGTCCGCATGCCAATCCCCCGCCGACATTCAAGATGGAATCGAAGACCTGGGTCGATTTTTTGCCCGGCGTCATGCGGGAACCTCTTGTTTCCGGCCCGGCGGGGCGCCCCATGGCAAGGAGGAGCCGGCCCCGGATGGAATCGGCGCTTTTCTGAGGGGCTCCCCCCTCCCCTGCCCGGTGAGCGTGCGCCTCGGTGGCTTCAGCGGGTTGGATGCGGCGGGCGCCCGAGCGGGTCCCGGCGCCGAGAGGAACGGCCCCGAATGAGGCGATGGAGGATGAGCGGGGGGAGGCGCCGGACCCCCTCGAAAGCGACGCGGGTCCGATGCCTCCCCCCCTTGAAATTCCGGTTCCGGCCCGTCCGAAGGTTGGACGGGCCGGCCGGGGCGTCAGCGATTGAGCCTTGGCCCGGGGAGTTTATTTGTAGTTCATCAACCTCCTGACCTCGGCGTAATCGGCCGCGCTCATGGCTTTCTTGAAATTCGCCCACAGGGCGTCATTGGAGGTCTTGGCCCAGCGCGCGGCCTCGGCCTTCGAGAATTTGATGACCTTCATGCCGGCCTTCTTCATGGCGGACAATTGGGTGCTCTGGAACGCGGAAATCCATCCCTGAGACCAGACCTGGATCACCCGTACGGAATCCAGGATGATCTGTTGAACATCCTTGGGCAGACTGTTCCACTTCCGCAGATTCATGTTGATGCCGATGCCATCCCGATAGAGCGGGTGAAGGATGATGTATTTCGACACCTTGTGCCAGCCGAAGGCGGTGAAGCCGTCATAGAAGGGCCAGGTGAAGCCTTCCACCGTGCCGCGCTGCAGGGCGAGCCCCACTTCGGACGGGGGCAGGGTGACGGGCTCGGCGCCAACCGCTTTGATGACGAATCGGGTCAGCGGGGGCACCCTGATCTTTCTGCCCTTCAGGTCGGCAATGCTCGACAGCGATTTCTGGGTGTACATGAAATGGTTGCCGGTGCCCGGGTCGCCCGAGAAGTGCCCCAGGTAGCGGACGCCCTTTTTCTCGTACATCTTGACCATGAAGTTGAACAGCGCGCTGCCGGGTCCGTTGTCCGGAACGGGAAAAGGCGAGAGCTCCGTGACGTAGCCGGCGGGGACGACGCCCGCCCAGTAGTTCGGGGCGCCGTACCAGACGTCGAACACGCCCTTCACCAGCGCCTCCGGCTGGTCGAACGTGGGCACGACTTCCTTGGCGCCCTTGAACTGGATAACCACTTTTCCCTTGCCGCGCCGATTCACCTCTTCCAAAAACCGAATGCCCACATCCGCCGCGGAGGAGATTTTAGGCGGCCAGGAGCCGACCATCGTAAGCTTGATGGGCGCGGCGGCGGCCGGTCCGGTCCCGCCGAAAATGAAGGCCAGGGCCAATACCGCGACACTGACCACCAGGTTTCGTCCGATTCGTTTCATCGTGTCTTCCTCCAAGATCGAAGATTCACCTCATCCCGCTGGGTGTCTTTCCCCAAGCGCGGTTCCGGCTGCGAATGGGGCAAGCACTCGAATTTCCCACTTCACCTTCAGACGGGAAAAACGGCTGATTTGCGACTGCCCGAATCCAATTACACCTTGTTGGCGGCGCGCCTGTCAACCGACCCTTTTTCCGGGGGGGCGGGATGTCCTCCCGCCCCGGTTGCGATATAATCCCGATCGGTTTCTGACTGAACGGTTTGACGGAATCCAACCCATTTCCGAATCGGAAGCTTTTCGAATCGGCGGATTCATGGTTCGGTTTTCTCGGCCGGACGGGGAGGAAATATGAGCGGATCGACGCAAGAGCTGGCGGATCGAATCCTGGCCTTTCTGGGGGAGGGCCCGGCGCATTTCGAGGACATTCTCATCCGGTTCGCGGACGTCAAGTACCGGGACCTCCTGCGGGCCTGGGGAAAGCTTCGCGAGGACGACCGCCTCGGACGGGAAGTGGAAACGGGGAAGTATGTGCCGAAGACGGGATGAGGGTGCGGGGTCGTCGGGTGGAACAGGGATTGGATGACCCTGGATTTCGGCCTGATCGAAGGTTCCGGATCGGGTGTTTCGGATTCCGGTTGAAAAACGGAGACAGCGGAGATGCTTCTTAAAGATAAGGTTATCATCGTCACCGGCGCCGCGCGTGGGATCGGCAAGGTGCTCGCCGCCGGGATTGCCGCCCAGGGGGCCAAGGTCGTTCTCTCCGACCTCCGCGATGGAGAGGCGGCGGCCGAAGAGATCCGGGGGGCGGGCGGCGATGCCGTGTTCGTTCAGGCCGACGTGTCTGTGAATGACAACACCATCGCCGTGGCGAAGGCCGCCCACGAGCAATATGGCCGCATCGACGGGTTGGTCAACAACGCCGCGTTCCACGCCGAGCTCAAGTATGTGCCGTTCGACGAGATCGACGAAGAGGAATGGGACCGCGTCTTCGCCGTCAACGTGAAAGGGACGTGGCAGATGACGAAGGCCGTCTATCCCTACATGAAAGCGCGGGGCTCGGGGAAGATCATCAACATCGGCTCGAGCACCCCGTTCAAGGGCACGCCGAAGATGTACCATTACGTCGCCTCCAAGGGGGCCGTCGGGGCCCTGACCCGGTCCCTCGCCCGGACGGTGGGCAAGGAGGGCATCTGCGTGAACTGTGTGACCCCCGGCCTGACGCGGAGCGACAGCGTTCTGGCCGCCCGGGGGGCCGCGCTCATGGATGCCGACGAGGCGGAGCAGATCGCGGGCCGGGCCATCCAGCGCGGCCAGGTCCCCGAAGACCTGGTCGGGGCGATTGTCTTCTTTCTCTCCGACGGCGCCGATTTCATCACGGGACAAACCCTCCTGGTGGAAGGCGGCGGTCATATGATTTAACGGATTTGTATCAGGATACAGAGCCCTGGGGGGACATTTTGAAAACTGTCCCCCCAGACCCCCCTCGAAAACTTTTTGTGGCCAAGCCGGAGGCTTGGCCTTTCCGGGGTGGATGATTGTTTGGCAAAGGAGTTTGTTTGTAGCCGGAGAGGGGTTCTCGTATTTGAACAATGGGCCGGTTTTTTCCCGGTAATCGGAAGGTTTGAGCCTTTGGTTGTAGAGTCGGCGCGCCCCAAGGCCTCGCTTATTCGAACAATTCCACCCGCGAAAAGGCCAAGCGAAGCGTCGGCCGCCAAAAGTTTTTCAGGGGGGGTCCAGGGGGGGGCGGTTTTTCAAAAAAGCCCCCCCTGGTAATGATTTTGTTCTCTACCAAGTGAAAGGGGATACACGTGCTGCTTGAGGACAAAGTAGTCATCGTGACCGGCGGGGCCCGGGGGATCGGCAGGGTTTACGCCGGAGGGATCGCCGCCGAGGGGGGGAAGGTCGTCGTCTCCGACATCCGCGACGGCCGGGAGACAGTGGAAGAGATCCGGAAAGCCGGAGGAGACGCCACATTCGTCCACTGCGACGTGTCCAGCGGCCAAAGCACGGAAGAATTGGCGAAGGCCGCTCACGGGGCTTACGGCCGCATTGACGGGTTGGTGAACAATGCCGCCCTCTATGCCGATTTGAAATACGTGCCCTTCGATCAGATCGACGAAGCGGAATGGGACCGCGTCTTCGAGATCAACGTCAAGGGCATGTGGCTGATGACGAAGGCCGTCTATCCCTATATGAAAGACCAGGGGGCGGGAAAGATCGTCAACATCGCCTCCGGCGCCCCCTTCAAGGGGACGCCGAAGACCCCCCATTACGTCGTGTCCAAGGGGGCCGTGATAACGCTGACCCGCGTCATGGCCCGGACACTGGGGAAGGAGGGCGTCCGCGTGAACTGCGTCGCCCCCGGCCTGACCCGCAGCGAGAGCATCCTCGAAGCCCGGGCCGACGTGATCGACGCTGAAGACGAGATGCAGATCAAGGTTCGCGCCATCCCCCGCAGCCAGGTTCCGGAGGACCTGGTCGGGGCGATTGTGTTCTTCCTCTCCGACGGGGCCGACTTCATCACGGGCCAGACCCTTCCGGTGGACGGCGGGTCTCACATGAATTGATAGAGCGGGTTGGAAGGGGGAAATGGGGTCCGGGCCGATATCCCCCCTTGGCTCCCCGGCGGACGGGCCGGCCGGTCTCGATGAGGACGGGCCTCCTTCCTTCACTCCCGTCCCGTCAAATATTCCTCCAGCCGTAGACCCTCAACCCCGGGAATCCTCGCCCTTCGGGGAAACGGGTCTTCATACCCGATGGGAACCGTGGCGTCGACGCCCATCTTCGTGACTATCCCGTCCCGCGCGAGGCGGGTGAGGACATACGTCGTCGGGTCGAGCCGGTTTCCGCGCGCGCCCGGGACAAAAAAGATGTCCCGGTCCGGAACGACGCGGGTCGAGAGCGCCCAGAGAACCTCGTCGTCATCGGTGATGTCGATATCCGGGTCGAAGGCGAAGGCGTGCTTGATCCAGGGCGTCCGGGTGAGGGCGCCCATGAGGACGTTTTTGGCGTCCCCCTCGTTGACCTTCTCCATCTGAATGTAGGCGTGGAGCAGCACCCCCGAGAGGGGGACCCGGACGGCCCGGACAGAGGGGACGAACTTCCGAAGCTCCCGCAGCAGGTGCCCCTCGTTGGGGATTCCCCCCAGGATGACCTGCTCCACGTACTGGCCGAGGTTGTGGTAGATGGCGTCCCGGCGGTGGGTGATGGCCGTCACCTCGAACTCCGGGGCGTCCACGATCTGGCCGTAGTACCGGTGGTATTCCCCGAAGGGGCCTTCGCGCTGCCGGACGTGGGGCAGGAGCCGCCCCTCGATGACGATCTCGGCGTGGGCGGGCACGTCCACGTCCACCGTCTCGCAGCGGACCACCTCGACCGCCTCGCCCAGGATTCCCCCCGCCACCTCGTACTCGTCCGAGCCGTCCTTCCGGGTGATCTGGGATTGGGAGGCCATGTGCAGGGCCGGGTGCATCCCGATCACGAGGGCGCATTCCAGCGGCTCGTTCCGGGCCTCGGCCTTGAGGTGCATGTACTGAAGGCGCTTGCCCCAGCTATAATAAACGCCCAGCCGGTTGCGGCTGATGAGCTTGTTCCGGTAAAGCCCCAGGTTGAACGCCCCCGTCTCGGGGCCTTTGGCCACGAGAACGCCCATCGTGACGTAGGGCGCGTCGTTGCGCTCGTAATGCAGAATGATGGGGAGGCGGCCCAGGTCGGCTTCGTCGCCGACATAGATCACGTCCTTGACCGGGCCGGTGTCGACGCGCCGGGGGGGGGATCCAGTTCACCTCCCGCGACGCCAGGACTTCCGCGACGCGGTCCTCCGTCGTGTCCAGGGCGACGGCGAGCTTCCTGCGGTTGGTGAGCAGGTTGACGATGACGGGGAACTCATACCCCTTCACCCGCTCGAAGAGGACGGCGGGAAAGATTCCCTCCCGGTCCATCTTCGTGGTGAGGGCGATGGGCTCGTACTCGTGGGAGACCTCCCGCGAGACCCGCCGGAGCTCCTCCGGGGCCTGATCGTGAAGCTGCTTCAGGTTAGGTGCGGAGGTCCTTGGCCACGGGGTGCGTCCTGTCCTTGAGGAGGGGGCGGCCGGCAATCCAATGGCCGATCATACACGGGCCTGTCACAGAATCGTTGTGAGAAATACGGGCCGATCGGGTAGGGGGAGGCCCGGCATTTCGCCCCCAACCGATCCGTTCGATGGATCTCGGAATTCCGGAACTTTTGCCGGCAACTTGTGCTCAGTGAGAACGACATGCCCAAACCCTACCACGTCATCGGCCGGCCCACCCCCCTCATCGACTCGCCCGAGAAGGTCGTGGGCCGGGCCCGGTACGTCGCGGACCTCAAGCTGCCGGGGATGCTCCACGCCAAGGTTCTGAGAAGCCCCATCGCCCACGCCCGCATCCACTCGATCGACGCCGAGCGTGCGCGCCGACTGCCCGGCGTCAAGGCCGTCCTGACCGGCGCGGACATCCCCCAGGTCCGGTGGGGGTTCGAGACCCTGGACCAGACGGCCCTGGCCATGGGCAAGGTCCGGTTCATCGGCGAAGATGTGGTGGCCGTCGCCGCGGTGGACGAGGCCGCCGCGCTGGACGCCCTCGAGGAGATCCGGGTCGATTACGACCCCCTGCCCGAGGTCTTCTCTCCCGAGGAATCCCTGCGGCCCGGCGCGCCGGCCCTTCATGACGAGCATCCGGACAACTGCGCGTGGACCTTCGCCGTCGCCTACGGCAACACGGAATCCGGCCTGGACCGGGCCGCCGCCGTCCATGAGGAGACCTACCGAACCTCCCTCCAACACCCCGGCTACACCGAGCCCATCGGCAGTCTGGCCGAGGTGGAGCCCGGCGGCAAGGTGACGGTCTGGACCTCGACCCAGGGCGTTTTCTTCTCCCGCATGCGCGTCGCCCTGGCCCTGGGGCTGTCCGAATCCAGGGTGCGGATCATCCAGCCCCACGTCGGGGGCGCCTTCGGCGGGAAGTGGTGCGACGAGCCCAACGCCATGCTCAGCGCCCTGCTGTCCGTTGAGACCGGCCGGCCCGTGCGCCTGATCAACAGCCGGCTGGACGAGTTCCAGGGCGGCGGCCGGCCCCGCGTCCCCATGCGAATCCGCCTCAAGGTCGCCGTCGACCGCCAAGGGCGAATCCTGGCCAAGATCTCCGACATCCTGGCCGACGCCGGGGCGAACGTGGGCTGGTCGATCCGGATCATGGAGGCGACCGCCATTCGGGCCGACAGCTGCTACCGGAACCGGGTTCTGAGCGTCCGCGCCCGCCTGGCCTACACCAACAATCCGCCGACCGGCGCCTTTCGGGGGTTCGGGATCCCCTAGATGGTTTTCGCCATGGATTCCTGTCTGGACCATCTGGCCGAAAGTCTCGGTCTCGATCCCGCCGAAATCCGTTTGGTCAACGCTGTTTCTTCCAACGAGGTGAGCGTGCACGGATGGAAGATCGGCTCGTGCGCCCTGCGGACGTGTATCGAACGGGCGACGGAAGCCGCCGGGTGGGCCGGCCGTCGGCGGGACCGGGGGAGAGAAGGGGGGGGGTGCGGGAAAGCGTCGGCGCGGTCTCGGCTTGGCCTGCGCCATCCACGTCAGCGGAAGCCGGCGGGGGCCTTGGGACGGCGCCACGGCGCTGATCCGGCTCAACCCCGACGGCCGGGCCGCGATCCTCACGGGTGAAGGCGACATCGGCCAGGGGACGAAAACGATGTTGGCGCAGGTCTGCGCCGAGACCCTCGGCCTGAAGGTTTCCGATGTGGACGTCTCGGCGGCGGACACCGACCTCACGCCGCCGGCGGGCGGGGCCAGCGCCAGCCGGCTCACGATGATCTCAGGCAACACGGTCCGGAAGGCGGCCGGCATGTTGAGGGAGCGGCTGGACCGCGCGGCGGGGGGGCTCCTCGAGGCGGACCCGGCGGACCTGGAGGCGGCCGGCGGGGTGTTTTCCGTGAAAGGGGCGTCCGGACGCAGCGCCCCCATGGAGCGGGTCGCGGCCGCGGCGCAGGAGGCGCAGGGGGGAGCGCCCCTCGTCGCCTTCGCGAGTTATGACGCGGAGACCGAGATGCCCCACCCCGAGACCGGATACGGCAACGTCGGCATGGGCTACACCTTCTCGGCGGCGGTGGCCGAGGTGGAGGTGGACATGGAGACCGGCGGGATCGATGTGCGCCGGGTCACGACCGCCGACGACATCGGGATCGCAGTCAACCCCCTGGTCACCCATGCGCAGTCTCAGGGCGGCCTGGTTCAGGGGCTGGGCTTCGCCCTGTACGAGAACCTGGTCATGGATAACGGCCGGATCGTCAACGGGAACTTCGCCGACTACACCCTGCCCAAGGCGGAGGGGACGCCGGCGATCCAGACGATCACCGTCGAAAGCGATGAGAAGCTCGGGCCTTTCGGCGCCAAGGCGGCGGCGGAGACCTCCATCGATCCGGCGGCCGCGGCGGTGGCGAACGCCGTCTACGACGCCACCGGGGTGCGGATCACCTCGCTGCCCATCACGCCCGAGAAGCTCCGGACGGAATTTCGGCGGGAGGAGCCAGCGGCCGCGAAACCGCCGGACCGCCCGGCGCCCAAGAGGGAAGGGACATAACCCGGACCGAAGGTCCGACGCGGCGGTCTTCTCATAAAAACCATCCCCTTTGGCTGAGGGAAGGGGCGCGCTTCCTGTACAATAACCCGGCTCCGAAATTCGGTCTCACCCGGCCGATGAACCCACTGACGAGGAAGCCATGGCAAAACCTGTAATCCTGACTGTGGATGACGAACCGGAAGTGCTGGCCGCGATCTCGCGAGACCTGCGGAACCGCTACGGCAAGGACTACCGGGTCATTCGGGCCGATTCGGGCCAGGTCGGCGTCGAAGTCCTCCATCAGCTCCAGGAGCGGGGCGATCCCATCGCCCTCGTGATCTCCGACCAGCGCATGCCGAAGATGGCCGGCGTGGAGTTCCTCGAGGAGGTCACCGCGCTCTTTTCGAAGACCAAGCGGGTGCTTCTCACCGCCTACGCGGACACCGAGGCCGCCATCCGAGCCATCAACTCGGCCCGGATCGATTACTACCTGATGAAGCCCTGGGACCCGCCCGAGGAAAAGCTCTACCCGGTCATCGATGACCTGCTCCTCGACTGGCACGCCTCCTACCGGCCCGGCTTCGAGGAGCTGCGCGTCATCGGAAACCGGTGGTCCCCCCAATTGTTCCGGATCAAGGATTTCCTGTCGCGCAACCAGGTCCCTTACGAGTTTCTGGACATCGAAGCCTCCGAGGAGGCCCGCGAGATTGCGGCGCGCTCCAACGGCGACGCCGCCAACCTGCCGCTGGTCATCTTCCCCGACGGCAAGAAGCTGAGCGCGCCCGCCACCTCCGAGGTGGCCGAGCATCTCGGGCTCCAGCAGCAGGCGAAAGAGGACTTTTACGATCTCGTCATCGTCGGCGCCGGACCCGCCGGGCTGGCCTCGGCCGTCTACGGGGCGTCCGAGGGGTTGCGGACGGTCGTCGTCGAGCGCGAGGCGCCGGGCGGCCAAGCGGGGACGACAAGCCAGATCGAAAACTACCTGGGTTTTCCCACCGGCACTTTCGGGGGGTGAATTGGCCCGCCGGGGCCTGGCGCAGACGCAGAAGTTCGGCGTCGAGATGCTGACCCCCCAGGAGGTCGTCGCCGTCAGTCTGGAGGGCCCCTACAAGAAGCTGAAGTTCTCGACCGGGGACGAGCTGGCGTGCCACGTCCTGATGATTTCGACCGGGGTGTCGTGGCGCAGGCCTCCCGCGAAGGGGGCGGATTCGCTGATCGGCAGCGGCGTCTACTACGGCGCGGCCCTGATCGAGGCCATCGAGTGCGAGGGCGAGGAAGTCTACATGATCGGCGCGAGCAACTCGGCGGGACAGGCGGCGATGCATTTTTCGAAATACGCCCAAAAGGTCATCATGCTGATCCGGGGCGACTCCATCGCGCAGAAGATGTCCCATTACCTGGTCGAGCAGCTCGAGGCCACGGAAAATATCGAGATGCGCCTGCATACCGAGGCCCGGGAATGTCACGGGACGGGCCGGCTGGAGGGGCTGACGCTGATCGACAACCGGACGGAGGAGACCGGGGAGGTCTCGACCCATGGGCTGTTCATCTTCATCGGGGCGGAGCCGAAGACCGAATGGCTGGAGGGAATCATCGCCCGGGACGAGCACGGCTTCATCCTGACCGGCCATAACCTCGACACCCCTGAACACCTGAAGGGCTGGCCCCTCGAGCGCGATCCCTATTTTTTTGAAACCAACGTTCCGGGCATCTTCGCGGCGGGGGACGTCCGGCACAGCTCCATCAAGCGAATCGCCTCGGCCGTCGGGGAGGGGTCGATGGCCGTGCATTTTATGCACCGGTATCTGGCCTCCTTGTAATCGGCGGCCGCCGTCTCTCCTCCCCTTGCGATGATTCGGCCGGCCATGCCCGCGGGGTCCCTCCATGGATGTCAAAGCGCTCCTGAAAAGCTACCCGCTGTTTGAAGACCTGAGCACCGAGCAGGTGGACTGGATCGCGACGCATTGCGGCGAGGTTGTGTACGAACCGGGCGAAACGGTCTTTGAAGAAGGCGTTATCAGCGAAGAATTTCTCGTCTTGGTCGAAGGCGAAATCGATTTCGTCCGGCGAAGCGCCGAACAAGAGCGTTTTGTCGGTCGATTGGACGTGCCCGGCGCCTGCGCCGGCGAGATCCCCCTCCTGACGAACGAGCCGAATGCCGGGACCGGCCGTGCGAATCAACCCACAAAGGTCCTGCGGCTCAGTGGGGAATCGTTTCACCAGATGATCATCCACTGCCGGCCGGTCCTCGCCAAACTTTTGAAAATCATCGCTGCCCGCTTTCAGGATGCGGCGTCCTATGCGCAAAATCAGGAGAAGATGGCCGCCCTGGGAAAATTTTCCGCTGGCCTTGCGCACGATCTGAACAACCCGTCAGCCGCCGCTCAGCGGGCGACCCAGGAGCTGACAGAGGTTTTGGATGCGGCCCGACGGAACCTCCGGGCGCTGGCGCGTATGCCCCTGACGGTCCATCAGGTCGAAGGGCTCCATGACCTCTTTGAGGAGGCCGCCACGGCCTATGCCTCCAGGGAGCACGATCCGCTGGGCGACAGCGATCGGGAAGACGAAATCAACGACTGGCTGGAAGAACACGATTTTGCCGATGCCTGGAAGCTGGCGCCGACCTTTGCACAGGCGGGACTCACCGTCGAGCGACTGGGGATCCTGGCCGACTCCTTGCCGGCGGAAACTCATCAAAACGTCTTCACATGGCTGGAGCGATCCCTGGCCGCCAACGAGCTCGTCCAGGACGTGAACAAAGCGGCGCAGCGCATCTCGGAAATCGTCCAAACCATCAAATCCTTTTCCTTCATGGATCAGGCACAATTTCAGCGGGTGGACGTACACAAGGGTCTGGACGATACGCTCACCATCCTGAATTACAAATTGAAAGAACACCACGTCGAAGTCATCCGCGAGTATGAGCCGGACATGGAGAGCATCGAGGCGAACGGCCCCGAGCTCAACCAGGTGTGGACGAATCTGATCGACAACGCCATCAACGCCATCGGCCCGGGCGGAGGGACGATCCGGGTTCGGACGCTTCAGGAGCCCCACGCGACAACCGTGGAGATCGCCGACGACGGACCCGGAATCCCGGAGGATCTCAAATCCAAGATTTTTGATCCGTTCTTCACGACGAAAGAGATGGGCAAAGGCATGGGCCTCGGCTTGCAGACCGTTCACCGGGTCGTCCGGGAGACGCACAAAGGAGACATCCTGGTCCACTCCGAGCCCGGCGACACGAGATTCCGGGTTCATCTGCCCAGGTAAAACCTCGGAAAGGGTTTCGCCCTTACGCTTGAAGCCCCTCGGGTGACGCCATGGATTTGAAAGGTTTACTGAAAAGCGTTCCGCTCTTCGCCGACCTGAGTCCCGATCAGATCTTGTGGCTCTCGGAGCGGTGCGCCGAGGTTTCCTTCCGGCCCGGGGAGATTGTCTTCCGCGAAGGCGCACCGGCCGAATTCTTCGACATCCTGATTGAAGGCGCGGTCGATGTGACCCGGAGGTCCGCCGGTCAGGAAGGCCCGGTTCCCCCGCTCTAGGGTTTTGTTGGACACTCGATTGATCCATGATTCATGGAGAAAGGGGTGTCGCGATGAACGAACAAAAGCAAGAGGGGGCTTTGGCGGAGGGCGCCCGCAGGGCGAACGGAGCCAAGGCCCCAGGGCATCGCAGTGAGCGGGGTCGGTTCTCCTGCCAGCGCAAGCGGGAGGCGGTCCTGCGTCTTTTGCGGGGCGAGAGCCTGGAGACGCTCTGCCGCGAGTTGGGCACGACAGCGGCTCGGCTTTCCGCCTGGCGCGAGGCGTTCCTTCGCGGGGGCGAGGCGGCGCTCAAAGCCCGCCCGGCGGATGAGCGGGCCGAGGAGAACGCCCGGCTCAAGGCCAAGGTGGGCGAACTCACGATGGAGGGCGAGGTCCTGCGGGAGAAGATCGACCGCCTGGAGGCCGGCCGCCCTTTAGCCGGCAGGAGGTGGAGGCGATGAGTCAGGCCCGCTTCACCTCCACGGGCAGAGCCTACGGCCTGAAGCGGGTGTGCGCCCTTTGGGGCTTGGCGCGCTCCACGGTCTACGCGCAACGGCGGCGAGAGGCGGTCCCCGTTCATGAACGCCCCACGCCCAATAAGCGCGGCCCTGTGGGCCCGTGCACCGATGCGGAACTCCTCGGCCACATCCGGCAGGTCCTGGAGGACTCTCCCTTCCATGGCGAGGGCTACCGCAAGGTGTGGGCGAGGCTGCGCTTCGCGGGCATCCGCACCAGCAAGGAGCGGGTGCGTCGCCTGATGCGGGAGGCGGGGCTTCAGGCCCCCCACCGGGTGGGCAAACCCCGAGGTCCCAAGGCCCACAACGGGACCATCCGCACCGAGCGGCCCGACCGAATGTGGGGCACGGACATGACGACGACGGTGACCACCGAGGAGGGGGTGGCCTCGGTGTTCGTGGCGGTGGATCACTGCTCGGTGGACTGCGTGGGGATCCATGCGGCCAAGAGCGGCAACCGCTTCGAGGCCCTGGAGCCGATCCGGCAGGGGGTCGCCGAGCGCTTCGCCGGCTTGGAGGCGGACGTCGCCGAGGGGCTTAAAGTTCGTCACGACCACGGCCCCGCCTATCTGTCCGATGACTTTCAGCGGGAGATCGCCTACCTGGGCATGACCAGTTCGCCCAGCTTCGTGCGGGCGCCCGAGGGAAATGGCTACTGTGAGTGGTTTATCCGCATCTTGAAGGAGAATCTCCTGTGGGTGCGCTCTTTCGCCACCGTAGAGGAACTGCGGTGGGCGCTGCTTGAGTTCAAAAACCTGTACAACCATCATTGGATTCTCGAGGGCTACGGCTACCGAACGCCGGCCCAGGCAAGGCAGGAAAAACTCGCTCAAGTTGCGGAGGCCGCATGAGGTCGAATACCCTCACCCGAGTGTCCAATAACCCAGGGGCGGTCCACGGTCGCCCGATTCGACGAGCCCGGGGCCGCTTGCACCTTGGTCGCTCTTGCGGCCGGCCATCCCTTTGTCGGATTCGGGCGTGCGAACGGGCCTACCCGCCTGTTGCGGTTCAGCGCGGAAACTTTCCGGGAGATGCTCGGCGTCTGCCCGGGCACGGTCCCGAAATTGATGGAGGCCCTCGCCGCCCCCGTCCGGGCCGAAGAGGGAGAGGGAACTGGCTCGAAAAAGACGGCCGCGGAGACCGTTCGGAAGTCCGAGGAAACATACCGCACGTTTTTCGAGGAGGCCCGGTTCGCCATCCACGTGGCCGATGAAACGGGCCGCGTCGTCGAGTGCAACCGGCACGCCTGCGACCTGATGGGATACACCCGTGAGGAGATGCTTCAAAGGCGGGTTCAGGACATGACCGGGCCGGATTTCAGGGATTCCGTTTCTCTGCGAATGTCAAAGATCCTCGAAGAAGGCATGCCCCCTTACGAATCCAAGAACCTCCGGAAAGACGGCGCGTCGATTGATATCGAGGTCAGCGCGACGCCCGTCGAGATCGAGGGGCGGAGGCATGTCATGTACTTTCTGTGCGACATTACGGAGAAAAAACGGGCGGAGGAGGAATTGCGGGCCAGCCAGGAACGGTTCCGATCCATCACGGAATCCGCCACCGACGCCATCGTGTCCGCCGACGAGACCGGGCGGATATTTCTTTGGAACCACGGCGCGGAAAAAATCTTCGGCCGCCGGGAAGAGGAAGTCCTCGGCCAACCCTTAACGCTCCTCATTCCGGAGAACCTCCGGGAAGCGCATGAAAAAGGGATGAGCCGGGTCCGAGAAACGGGCGAATCCAGCCTCGCCGGGAAAACACTGGAGTCGTTCGGCTTGCGGAAAGACGGCTCTGAATTCCCGATGGAGCTTTCCCGGGCTGTCTGGAAGCGGGGGGAAGAGATGTTCTTCACCTGTGGATCATCCGGGACATCTCCAAGCGAAAACGGGCGGAAGAGAAGCTTCAGGCCAGCGAGGTGAAATACCGCGAGCTCGTGGAGCACGCGAACAGCATCATCCTCAGGATGGACACCCAGGGCAAAATCACGTTTTTCAACGAGTTCGCGGAAAGGTTTTTCGATTACTCGCAGGAGGAGATCCTCGGCCGGCACGTCGTGGGCGCCATCGTGCCGGAAACCGACGCGGCCGACCGTGACCTCACGGCCATGATCCGGGACATCTTCCAAAATCCTGACCGCTACATCAGGAATGAAAACGAAAACATGAAGCGGAACGGCGAGCGCGTATGGATCATCTGGGACAACAAGCCGATTTTTGATGAGGACGGCCGTTTGACCGAGGTCCTTTGCGTGGGGAGCGACGTCACCGAGCGGCGGCGGGCCGAGGAAGCGCAGCGGAGGTCCGAGGAGCGGTACCACACCCTCTTCGAGCGGGCGCGGGACGCGATCTTCATAACGGCGGAGGACGGCCTGTTCATCGACTGCAACCAGGGCGCTTGCAACCTCCTCGGCTACCGGCGGGAGGAATTGCTGGAAATGAGGCAGGAGGACATCGCCCCGCCCGATTTCAAAGACAGGGCCGCACAGCGCAGGACGCAGATCATCCGGGAGGAGAAGTGGCAGAAGCCGTTCGAGACCCGGGCGAGCCGAAAAGACAGTGTGATTCTCGATATTGAGGTCAGTGGGACGCCCATCGAGCTTCATGGCCGGACACACGTGATTTACTTCGTTCGCGACATCACCGAGCGAAAACGGTCCGAGCGGGAGTTGGAGAAGCTGCGGCAACAAGAAAAACTGGCCGCCATCGGCAAGATCTCCTCCGGGTTGGCGCACGAGCTGAACAACCCGGCCGCGGCGGCGCAGCGCGCCACACAGGAAATCTCGGACGTTCTGGCCGCCGCCCGGACGCACGCGATGGCGCTCGGGCGATTGTCGCTGACGCAAGAGCAGATGGACCTGCTCCTGGCCGTTCACGAACAGGCATCCACAAACCAAAATCCCCCCGGGTCCTCCGACCCATTGGCGGAGAGCGCGCGGGAGGAGGAGATCGCCGGCTGGCTGGAAGGACAGGGCGTCCCGGATGCCTGGAGGCTTGGCCCCGCTTTGGCCCACGCCGACCTTTCGGTCGAACAATTGCAGGCCGTGGCGAACGGTCTGCCCGAGGAATCCCATTCGAGCGCCTTCGCGTGGTTGGAGCGCTCCATCGTCATGGACGCCCTGGTTCGGGAGACAACGGTCGCCACTCGCCGCATCTCGGACCTCGTCAACGCGGTCAAGTCCTACTCGTTGATGGATCAGTCCTCCAAGGGGGCGATGGACGTGCATCAGGGGCTCGACGACACCCTCACCCTCCTCGGCCATAAGCTGAGGGAGCACAAGATAGAAGTCGTTCGAGCGTACGACCCGGGCCTGAGGTCCGTCGAGGCCAACGGCCCGGAGCTGAACCAGGTGTGGACGAACCTGATCGACAACGCCATCGACGCCGCGGGTCCGGGGGGCGAGATCAGACTGCGAACCTCACAGGAGACCGACACCGTCCTGGTGGAAATCGTCGACAACGGCCCGGGAATTCCCGAAGAGATCCGCTCGAAGGTCTTCGAGCCGTTCTTCACGACCAAAGACGTGGGGAAGGGAACCGGCCTGGGTTTGCAGATCGTCCACCGAATCGTCCGGGGGACGCATCACGGCGAGATTGAGATCGACTCGAAGCCCGGCGAAACGCGCTTCCGGATCCGCCTGCCCGTCTCCGCCGGAACGCCGGAGCGTTGACGTCCGGGCCGCCGGAAGATTCCGCCGTCCGGGGAGCCTGTTCCCGCGGACCCATGCCGAAATGGAAATGAAGAAAAAGGAGAATGAAATTGCGGCTGAAAGATCGAGTGGCCATCGTGACGGGAGGGGCCGGGGGAATCGGGAGGACGTACGTCCTGGCCCTGGCGGGAGAGGGGGCGAAGATCGTCATCGCCGATGTTGCCGACGCGGCGGAAACGGCCGCCGAAGTCCAAGCGGCGGGGGGCGAGGTCGTCACCGTTGTCACGGATGTGACGGACGAGGCGAGCGCGCGGGCGATGGCCGAGACGGCCCTGAAGACTTACGGCCGAATCGACGTCCTGGTCAACAACGCCGGAATCGCGGGCCGGTTCGCCCGTGTTCCCGTCGAGGAGGTCTCCGTCGAGCTTTGGGACCGGGTCATGGCCGTCAACTCCAAGGGGATGTTCCTGTGCGCCAAAGCGGTCTTGCCGGCCATGAAGACCCAACGCTCCGGCAAGATCATCAACATCTCCTCCCACACCTTTTATCAGGGCGCCCCGGGGATGATTGCCTACACCACGTCGAAGGGGTGCGTTCTGGCCTTCACCCGGGCCCTCGCCCGCGAGGTGGGCGACCACGGAATCTCCGTCAACGCCCTGGCGCCGGACTTCATTCCCCTGGACGATGACCTGATCGAGGTTCCGGAGTACGTGGAAGCGACCAACCGGTCCCGCTGCTTCAAGCGGTCGCTCGCGCCCGAAGACCTGGTGGGCACCCTGCTCTACCTGGCGGGCGACGACAGCGCGTTCGTGACCGGCCAGTCCTTTCTGGTCAACGGCGGGTCTTGTCTACAGTAGGCCCGCCAGGGGGGACATCCCCGCCTTCGCGTGGGACAAGCTTTGAAAACTTCACCCGGTGGGGCGTGTCCCCCCTGGACCCCTCCCGGGGGTTGGGAACCCCCTTGGTGGGGCGGGCGCGGGTCGGTTGACCCTCCAGCCCGCCTTCCGAAGGCGGCCAAGATGGCCGCCCTACCGGGCCAAGCCGGAGGCTTGGCCTTTCCGGGGTGGGTGTTTATTTGGCTGAGGAGTTCGTCTGTGGCCGGCGGGAGATTTTTACATTCAGACAATGGCCCGGTTTTCTTGCGATAGCGTGCGGGAACCCATTATTTAAAATGCGTTTCCCTTACCCCCCGGACCGCCCAACGGAGGACAAACCGTGAGCCGAATGCCGCGCCGCTACTGGCGGGATATGACCACCGAGGAGTTCTCGTCCCTGGACCGGGAAAGGACGATCGCCGTCCTCCCGGTCGCCGCCATCGAGCAGCACGGGCCGCATCTGCCGGTCTGCGTGGACGCCTGCATCAACGAGGGCGTCCTCTCCCGCGCCGTCGGGTTGTTGCCGGACGGCCTGCCGGTGACCGTCCTGCCGATGGTCTCGGTCGGGAAGAGCGGCGAGCACTCGGCTTACCCCGGGACGCTCACCCTTTCCACGGAGACGCTCCTCCGGGTGCTGATGGAGATCGGCGAGAGCGTCCACCGGGCCGGGGTCCGAAAGCTGGTCTTGTTCAACAGCCACGGAGGCCAGCCCCAGGTCCTCGACCTGGCGGCGCGGGATCTCCGGATTCGCTTCAAGCTCATGACGATCGCCGTGAACTGCCACCGGCCGTCCGACGCCGGGGAGCTTTTCTCCGATGGGGAGGTGAAGCACGGCATTCACGCCGGGGGCATCGAGACATCGATCATGCTCCATCTTCGGCCGGACCTGGTGCGCGCCGGGAAGCTCAAGCGGTTCGAGACCCTCTCGACCGACATGGAGGAACAGTTCGAATACCTGACGCCCGAGGGCGCGGTGGGGTTCGGATGGCAAATTCAGGATCTCAACGCCGAAGGGGTCTGCGGCGACGCGAGCGGGGCGGACGCCGAGAAAGGGCGGAAGCTGGTCGATCAGATGGCCGGGCGATTCGTCGATCTGCTGAAGGAAGTGGACCGGTTTTCGCTCGATGTCCTCAAGGACCGGGATTGAAGCCTATTCTCGGTGGGTGCGGGAGGCCTCATTCGCCCGCGCTCCTCAAAGCCATTTGAGCAGCCATTCGGGCGTGAAGCTGAGGGCGTAGGTGTTGAGGACGGTGAGCCGTCCGGTCAGGAGGAGAACGCCCATGAGGACGAGGACGAAGCCTCCGGCCTTCTGGACGGCGGGGAGCAGCCGCTTGAACCGCTGAAAGAAGCCGAGAAACCCGTTGAACGCGAAGGCGGCCAGCAGGAAGGGGATGGCCAATCCCGCGGAATAGATCAATAACAGCCACGCGCCCCTTCCGCTCTCGACCGCCGCCAGGGTGAGGATGGCCCCCAGCGTCGGACCGACACAGGGCGTCCAGGCGATGCCGAAGGAGATCCCCACGATCAGCGCCCCGAGATAGCCCGCCACCCGGGTTGCGCGCGTCTTTTCCAGCGGCTGAAAATACCTTTTCAGGAACCCGATGTTCAACACACCGGCGATGAAGAGGCCGAAAAGGATGATCAGGATTCCGCCGATGATGTTGAGCTCCGAGCGCGCCCCCATGAGGAATTCCGTCAGGAAGCGGATCGAAGCCCCCAGGAGGATGAACACCAGCGAGAATCCGACGACAAAGAGCGCGGCGCTGAGCAGGACCTTCCTCCGCAGCCGCCAGTCGTGGGTCCCCGCGGCCGTCAGCTCTTCATAAGACACGCTCGAGACGACGGAGAGGTAAGAGGGAATCAGCGGCAGGACGCAGGGCGAGAGAAAGGAGATCAATCCCCCCGCGAACGCGATCAGGTAAGAGACGCTGATGCCGGATTCCATGACCCGTTTCGTCCTTCCGCCTGAAGATCGGCTGGCTTCGGCCGTGAAGAGGGTGATTCCGATGGCCCCGGCGGGCAGCCGCCGAGTCGCTCTACAAGAGACTCTCGATCAGCACGTGGGCGTCTTGACTGGACCAGTTCCGGTAGCCGACCGAGCCCCCGATGACCTCACCCTTCCGGTTGAACAGGAAGTTCGTGGGCGTGCCGCGGACGGAGAACATCCGGGCGACGCGCGAATCGGGATCGAGCAGGTTGCTGAACGTCGCCGGGTTCCGTTTCAGGTAGGGGGCCACGATGGCTTTGCCCTGTTTGTCCATCGCGATCCCGACCACTTCCAGGCCCTTGTCCTTGTACTTCCGGTAAAGCGCTTCGAGAGCCGGCCGCTCCCGCAAGCAATGAGGTCACCACGTCGTCCAGAAGTTGAGGAGAATGACCTTGCCCTCGAACCTGGAAAAGGACACTTCTTTCCCTTCCAGGTCCTTGAGGCGGAACTCCGGCGTGGACACCGGCTTGGCGAACCGCACCATGCGGAGGGCGGAAAAATGATTCTTGTCCCCTCCGAGGGCGGGCGGAGCGGAGGATATCGCCGTCAGCGCCGCCGCCAGGATGACCAGCGATAAAAAACGAATGCTCGATTTGGGTGTCATGCGGGATGCGACTCCCTTCCGTTCCCGTTTCGGACCGGCGGGTTGCGGCGACCGATCCCCTTCGACAACTTATCAACCCTTTGAACGCCGCGCACCTGGAAAAATTCCCAACCAAACCCCGGGGCCGGCTCAATGGACGCTTCGGCTTCCTCAGGGTGCGAAAGACTCATTGGCCCCGCTGTAAGAGCCGCCCGGTGTCGGGCCGCCGCTCAGGACGAAGACCCGGCCTCCCCAGGCCGCCGCGCCCAGGCCGTGCCGCGCCCGGGGCATCGGGGCGAACTTTGTCCACCGGTCCCGGCCGGGGTCGTAGCCCTCGTTGTCCGCGAAGGTCCCCTCCATCGACTCTCCGCCGAAGATGAAAATCCGGCCGTCCAGGACCGCCGCGGCGATCCCGCTTCGCGGCGTCGGGAGCGGCCGGCGGGCCGCCCAGGCATCGGTTCGGGGATTGTAGACCTCGTTGACGCCGAGGTTCCGGGCGTACGACCCCAGGCGGCCTCCGATGGCGTAAAGCCGCCCCCCCAGGACGGCCGCCGCGAGGTGGTCCCGCGCCGTCGGCATCGGGGCGAGCCGTTTCCAGGTGTCCGTCGCCGGGTCGTAAACCTCGTGTGCCGCCACGTCGCCCCGCTGATTCCTCCCCCCCACGGCGTGGAGCTTCCCGTCGATGACGCCGACCCCAAGGGCCCCCCGGGCGGTGGGCATGGACGCGCGCTTTTTCCAGACGTTCGGCCGGGGGAGATATTCGTAGAGGGTGTCGACCCCGGCCCAGAAGGACCCGCGGCCGAACCCGCCGACGACATAAAGCCGCTTTCCCGCGACACCCGCTCCCGGATGGTGAACGGGCTCCGGCAGGGGAGCGGCCGTTCGCCACCTCCGCTTTCGGGGATGATAGACCTCGACGAGACGCGTGACGCCTTGCCGGGTGAGGCCGCCGATCACGAAGATCTCCCCGCCCCGGACGGCGACGGCGACCTCCGTCCTCGGGGTGGGCGCCCGGACCTCGCGCTTCCAATTCCCCTGGGCCGGGAGCGTTGCCGGCGTCAGGAACCCGCAGGCCAGCACCCCCAGCGCAATCCATCTCATCATTCGTCCATCTCTCCTTCGGACACTCCCAAGAGCGTATATTATTTTGTCGTTCAGGGTAGTGTCTCCAAAAGAAATTGCGGAGAAGGCGGGCAAGGGGTCAACCGACCCAAGGGGTCAACCGACCCAAACGCCCACCCTACCTGTTTTGAAAACGCCGGGTTTCCACCGTCGGGTAGGCCGGGCATCTTGCCCGGCCGGAAGGCGAGACACTACTCTGAATTGAAAGATCCAGGGCGTCATCTTGAATGGTCCAAAGTCCTGCGGGACAAGAGGAATCACTGTGATCCGCGCCGATCGCGTCCACGAAGACTCGCGCGAAATGCCGCGCCGGGGGAAGGGCTCGGGGCGGCGGCCCGTCGGGCGGGCGCTGTGGGTGATGGCTTTCGTCCTCGCGGGTTGCGGCGAGGAGGGAAGGTTCTCGAAGACCGGGGACCTCGGCGCCGCGCGGCACGGGCACGTGGCCCTCAGGCTGAAAGACGGTTCCGTCCTGGTCCTGGGGGGCCTGACGAAGACCCGGCCGCTGCGGTCGAGTGAGCGATTCATCCCGGCGAAAGGGAAATTTCGTCCCGTTCCATCCCGTCTTCCGCGGCCTTCGGGCTGGGCCGGGGCCGCTTTGCTCGCTGACGGGCGGGCGCTCTACGCCGGCGGATGGCTGAACGCCGACACCGCCCTTTCCGCCGCCGCCTTGTTTTTGCCGGCCAAAAATGTCTTTGTCCGAACGCACGGGGGGCTCGCCACGCCCCGCTACGACCACACCGCCACCCCCCTGGCCGATGGAAGCGTTCTCATCGCCGGAGGGAACAACGGACGGACCGCCCTGTCCTTCACCGAGCGCTACCTTCCGGCGGAGGACCGCTTCGTCCCCGCCCGCCGGATGCTCTTCGCCCGGCAGCAGCACACCGCCACCCCCCTGGCCGACGGGCGGATCCTGATCGTCGGTGGAAACCCGAAGACCCGATACGGGGAGCTGTACGACCCCAAGGACAGCGTCTTCCGGCCGACGCGGGGGCGGATGACCCAGCCCCGCGGGCGTCACACCGCGACGCGCCTGGGCGATGGGCGGGTCCTGATTGCGGGGGGGTGGAACGAGAAGGCCCTCGGCTCGGCCGAGGTCTTCGACCCCGGGACCGGGGCGTTCATCCCCGTGTCCGGTCCGATGGTGAAGCCCCGGCAGCAGCACGCCGCGGTCCGCCTTCCGGACGGATCGGTCCTTCTGCTGGGAGGGCGGGGGGTGGATGAGACGCTCCGAAGCGTCGAGCGGTTCGATCCGCGGTCCGGCCGGTTCAGCGAATTCCCGGCCCGTCTGCGCCAAGCCCGAAGGCTTTTCACGGCGACCGTCCTGGAGGATGGCCGGGTGCTGGCGATCGGCGGCGCCAGCGACACCGAGGTCCTTCGGACCGCCGAAATCTTCACGCCGAAACGGCCTTAGCGACCCCGCTTTCTGAATTTCCCGCAACGACCGGCGCAAAAATGAAGCGGCGGCGCGCACCCTTCCCCCTTCCCTCCCCTTGGCCGCTCCGCACGCCGGCCCGGCTCCGCCGGCGTTCTCCACGGGCGAATCCGCCCATTTGTGATTTTTTTCACAAGTGGCTGACTTGGATCATAGCGAAATCCGGAGATCGGACGCATCTCAAAGTCTAGAAGGGATCTTTCTCCTGCGGGGATAGGGAACAATGACTCGCTCCAAAGACGCGCAAGAAGTGGACATCGCCTCGCATGACCGAACGAAAAGTTCACCTCGCCCTCCACATGACGCCTTACTCCCGAACAGTCGATTGAACCCACAGCCAAAGGACCCGGGTCTTCGTCCCGAGGATTCCGGAGAGGCTCTGTTACGCCCCGTGTACGGATTCATGGATGGGAAATCCATGAGGAGGCGATGAGATGGCCGACAAAGACGGACGCCGCGGCCGAATCAGCCGGAGGGCTTTTCTGAAGACGGCGGCGGCAGCGGGCGGGGCCGCGGCCGTCGCGCCGCCGGCCGCTTTCGCCCGGGAGGCGAATCCCTCCCTTTCCCCCCTTCCCCCCCTTCCCGATCGGGAGGAGGGCGAGTCCATCCTGCTTCGCATGCAGCGGGAGCTCGCCCGCGCCCTGAAAAAACCCGTCGGCAAGCGCCGATGGGTCATGGTGATCGACCTTCGAAAGTGCGTGGGCTGCACGGCCTGTACGTCCGCCTGCATTGTGGAGAACGCGCTTCCGCCGGGCGTGGTGTACCGGCCCGTTTTGGAGGAGGAAATCGGCGTTTACCCCAACGTCAGCCGCCGCTTCATCCCCCGTCCCTGCATGCAGTGCGACAACCCGCCCTGCGTTTCCGTTTGCCCCGTGGGCGCAACGAAAAAACGCCCCGACGGCATCGTGGACATCGATTACGACGTTTGCATCGGCTGCCGCTACTGCATCACCGCCTGCCCCTACAGCGCCCGAACGTTCGACTTCGGGGACAACTACAATCCCCGGGACAAGCTTCAGCCCTATGAGAAAAAGGCGTCCTTCGAATACGGGAAAAAGCGTGTACGGAAGAGGGGCCGCTCTCCCATCGGCAACGTGCGGAAATGCCACTTCTGCCTTCACCGGCTCCACGCCGGCCAGCTCCCCGGGTGCGTGACGACCTGCATCGGCGGGGCGACGTATTTCGGCGACGCGAACGATCCCGACAGCCTCGTGAGCGGGCTGATGGGCCGGCCCAATGTCATGCGCCTGAAAGAAGAGATGGGCACCTCGCCCAAGGTCTTCTACCTGCTCTAGGAGGTGCGAAATGAAGCGGCTCCTGTTTCTGTTGTGGCTGGCGCTGTTCGCCGCGGGCGCCGTCGGCGTCAGCCAGCGCCTTCTGACCGGGCATGAGGCGACCGCCTACAACAGCTACATCCCTTGGGGCCTCTGGGTGGCGGTCTACATCTACCTGGTCGGCCTGTCGGCGGGGGCGTTTCTCCTCTCGACGCTGGTTTATGTGTTTCGGATCGAGCGGTTCGAGCCGATCGGGCGTATGGCGCTGTTGACGGCGCTGGCGACCCTGGTCGGCGCGCTGCTCATCATCTGGCTCGACCTCGGCCACATGGGGCGATTCTGGCGCTTTTACACCCAACCCAACTTCCTGTCGATGATGGCCTGGATGGTCTGGTTCTACACCGCCTACTTCGTCCTGCTGGTGGTGGAGCTCTGGTTCTCCCTGCGGGCCGACATGGCGGCCCGCGCCGCAAGCGGCGGCGCATGGGCCGGGTGGTCGAATTTCCTGTGTTTCGGCCGGCGGGACGTCCGCCCGGAATCGGCGATGCGCGACGCGAAGGTCCTCCGTGTTCTCGGGGGCGTCGGCGTGGCTCTCGCCATTGCATTTTCCGGCGGGGTCGGCGCCCTGTTTGGTGTCATCGGGGCTCGTCCATGCTGGCACTCGGGTCTTTATCCGATCCTGTTTCTCGTCTCGGCCCTGGCGTCGGGAGCGGCGCTCCTGACGGTGACAGTGGTCCTTGTGTGGCCCGATAAAGCCGCTCCGGCGTACCGCAGGCTGGTTGTCGACCTCGGGCGGATGACCCTGGCTTTTTTGGCCCTGGACGTTCTCCTGGAGTGGGCGGAGGCGACCATCGCCCTGTGGGGATCGATCCCGGCCCACGTGGATGCTTACAAAGTGCTCCTCTTCGGGGATTTCTGGTGGGTGTTCTGGATCGTGCACGTCCTGCTCGGCGTCGTCGTTCCGGCCGCCATCCTGCTGCTCTGGCCGAGGCGCGTCCCCGCCGTGGGGACGGCGGCCTTTCTCATCGCGACCACCTTTCTGTCCGTCCGGCTCAATATTGTGATCCCGGGTCTCGCGGTTCCGGAGCTCAAGGCCCTGGAGAGCGCCTTCCGGGACAGCCGGCTCGGTTTCGAGTATTTCCCGAGCGCCATGGAGTGGCTGGTGACCTTGTTCGTGGTTGCCGTGGGGATCGCCGTTTTCTATCTGGGTCTCCGCATGCTCCCGATAATCGGCGCGAACGTCAGGGAGGTCTAAAGCGATGGAGCAGAGTGAAGACAAGAAACGGATGACCCGTCCGCTTGAGGCGAACGGCTCAAGCCGGGTGACGCGGCGGTCCGTTCTCAAGGGCGCGGCGCTGCTGGGCGGAACGGCGCTCATGGCCGACAAGATTCAGCGGGCGCGGGCGGCCGTGCCGGGGGTCTCCGAAGGGTCGATCCACCCCCTCGCCCGGGCGGAGAACCAGATTCACTCTGTTTGCCTCCAATGCCACACGGCTTGTCCCATTAAAGTCAAAATCCTCGACGGGGTCGCCGTGAAAATTGACGGCAGCCCCTACGGCACGCAGACGATGCTTCCGCACCTCCCCACGGCGACGAGTCTGGAAAAGGCCGCGTCCGTGGACGGAAAGCTCTGCCCGAAGGGGCAGGCCGGGATCCAGACCCTTTACGATCCGCACCGCCTCCGCAAGGTGCTGAATCGTGCGGGGCCGCGGGGCGCCAACCGTTGGGAGTCCATCCCTTTTAAACAGGCCGTCGAGGAAATCGTCGAAGGCGGCCGAACCTTCCGGAAGGTTCCCGGAGAAAGGGACCGCACCGCGCCCGGTCTGCGCAGCCTGTTCGTCCTGCGGGACGCGAAACTCTCCAAAACGATGGCGGCCGACGCCAAGAAGGTGGGAAACGGGAAAATGACCCCCGAGGCCTTCCGGGCCGAATACCGGGACCGCATGAACGTTTTGATCGATCCCGAGCACCCGGACCTCGGTCCGAAGAACAACCGGTTCGTCGGCCTGTTCGGGCGGATCGAGCACGGCCGCAAAGAATGGGCCAACCGCTGGCTCCTCAACGGATTCGGGAGCAACAACCGGTTTGATCACACCAGCATCTGCGAACAGAGCCACCACATCGCGTACAAGGAGATGACCCGACAGTTCAAAAAGGGCAAGTGGACCGGCGGCAAGACCCACATGAAACCGGATTCCTCGAATAGCGAGTTCATTATTTTTTTCGGCACCGGCGCGTTCGAGGCGAACTTCGGCCCCACGAACATGGCCGAAAAGGTGTGCGAAGGGCTCTCGACGGGCCGTCTCAAGATCGCCGTGGTGGATCCCCGGCTCTCCAAGACCGCTGCGAAGGCTTGGCGCTGGGCGCCCATCCGGCCGGGAGGCGACGCGGCGCTGGCGCTGGGGATGATCCGCGTGATCATCAAGGAAGGCCGCCACGACCTGAAATTCCTGGAAAACGCGAACGCGGCGGCCGCAAAGGCCGACGGCGAGACCTGTTGGACGGGCGCGACACACTTGGTGCGTCTGGAGCCAGACGGATCGCCCGGCGCGTTCCTGCGGGCGGCGGACCTCGGCCTCGGCCCCAAAGATCAGCTCGTCGTCTCGCGCGGTGGGGAGCTTCTGGCCGTTGACCCGAACGGCAAAATGAATCCCGTTGAAGGCGACCTCGACGCGGCCGGGGAGGTGAACGGGATCCAGTTCGTGAGCGCCTTCCGGATTCTCCAGGAACGGGCCGAGGCCAAGTCCCTCGGACGGTGGGCGCGCCTGGCGGGCCTCTCCCGCAGGACCATCGTGGACTTCGCGCGCGAATTCACCGCCCACGGCAAGAAGGCCGTCGCCGAGTTGTACCGCGGTCCCGTTCAGCACACCCATGGTTACTACACGGCCCAGGCCATCATCAGCCTGAACCTGCTCGTGGGGAACATCGATCATCGCGGCGGTCTCATCCAGGGCGGGAGGCCACTGGCACGAGCTCGGCGACAAGCCCGGCCGGCCTTTCAACGTCAAGAAAAAGCTGCATCCCGGGAAGCTCACCCCCTTCGGTGTGAAACTCACCCGCGAGGGATCCCGCTACGAGAAATCGACCCTCTTCGCCGGCTACCCGGCGAAACGGCCCTGGTTCCCGTTCACGAGCAACGTCTACCAGGAGATCCTGCCTTCGGCCGAGGACGGATACCCCTACCCCGTTCAGGCCGTTTTCCTCCACATGGGGACCCCGGTCTTCGCGACGCCGGCCGGGCACGCGATCATCGACTTCCTGCGCGACCCGAAACGGTTGCCCTTGTTCGTCGCTTGCGACATCGTGGTCGCCGAGACGTCGATGTACGCCGACTACATCATCCCCGACCTCAGCTTTCTGGAGCGGTGGGGCACGCCCCACACCACGCCCGACGTGCTCTCGAAGTCGAGCAAGGTCCGGCAGCCCACGGTCGCGCCGATCACCGAGACGGTGCGGGTGTTTGGAGAGGAGATGCCCATCAGCATGGAGTCCTTCATGCTGGCCGTCGCCGAGCGGCTGAACCTCCCCGGGTATGGAAAGGACGGGTTCGGCCCCGGACAAGATTTTGTCCGGCCCGAGGATTACTACCTCAGGCTGGCCGCCAACCTGGCGGCCAGCGACAAGCCGGGCGAGGCGCTGCCCGATGCGGACGCCCGGGAGATGAGACTCTTCGCCGTCGCCCGCAGGCACCTGCCGCGCTCTGTCTATGACCCGAAGAAGTGGCGGAAGGCGGCCGGGCCGCACTGGAAGCGCGTCGTCACCCTCCTGAACCGGGGCGGAAGGTACGAGGACTTCGGAAAGACCTACAAGAACGGCAGAGCCGCCTACGCTTTCCAGAGGATGTTGAACCTGTACATCGAGCGGGTGGCCGGGGCGAAGGACTCCATGACCGGCAAACGGTTTTCCGGTGCGCCCGCGTATCGCCCCGTCACCGAGGCCGGCGGAAAGGTCGTCGAAGACAGAGAATTCCCGCTCCAGTTGATCACCTACAAGGAGATCACCGGGGGCCATTCGCGGACGGCCGGGAACTACTGGACACAAACCGCCGTGCTGCCCGAGAATTTCATCCTCATGAACCGGCGCGACGTCCTGAGAATGGGTCTGCGGGACGGAGAGCCGGCCGCCCTGCTGTGCAAAACGAACATCAAAGGGGAATGGGACCTCGGCAACGGGGACCGCGTCCGGATGGTGGGGCGGGTCCGGGCGATTGAGGGCATGCGCCCCGGCGTGGCGGCGGTCTCCTGGCACTACGGCCACTGGGCCTACGGGGCGAGGGACATTGTCGTGGACGGCAAGACCATCAAGGGGGACCCGCGCCGGGCCACCGGGCTTTGCCCCAACGCCGCGATGCGCATCGACGAGGGATTGAAAAACGTTTGCCTCTCCGACGTCATCGGCGGAAGCGCTTCCTTCTACGACACGCGCGTCAAGGTCGTACCGGCTTAACAGGGGGGGAGGGGGGGAGGGGGGGTCCAAACCCCGCGGCCGGGATCTCCGGGTGTCCGGACCCGTTGGGAAACCGGAACGCCCGGAGGGTGCTTTCTGAGGCCCTTACGCTTAAATCCCCGCGAGCGCCCGGAGGTGGGCCTCGACGGAGCGGGAGAGTCCTTCCAGGTCGTAGCCGCCTTCCAGAAGGGACACGACCCGTCCCTTCGCGGATTTCCCGGCGATCTCCATGACGATGCGCGTCAGCTCGGCAAAACCCGCCTCGGTCAGCCGGAGTCCCGCCAGCGGGTCCCGCCCGTGGCCGTCGAAGCCCGCCGAGATGAGGACGAACTCGGGCTGAAATTTCGCGGCGGCGGGGACGAGCTTCTCCCGGAACGCCCGGATGATCTCCTCGTCCCCCGCCCCGGCGGGCAGGGGCGCGTTGACGGTGAAACCCTTCCCCGGCCCCTCCCCCGTCTCCCCCTCGGACCCCGCGCCCGGATAGTGGGGGTATTGGTGAGTGCTGAAGTAGAGGACGGACGGATCGGCGTAGAAGATGTCCTGCGTCCCGTTGCCGTGGTGGACGTCCCAATCGACGATCAGGACCCGTTTCAGGCCGTATTTCTCCTGGACGTAACGGGCGGCGATGGCGACGTTGTTGAACAGGCAGAAGCCCATCGCCCGCGCGGCCGAGGCGTGATGCCCCGGGGGCCGGACGGCGGCGAAGGCGTTTTTGGCCTTTCCTTCCATGACCGCGTCCACGGCGGCCAGCGCCCCGCCCACGGCGAGCTTGGCCACACGGAAGCTCTCTTTGGAGACCCGGGTGTCGGCGTCCAGGGCCGCGGGGGCCTCGCTCGCGGCCTTCTCGATGAGGCGCACGTATTCGGGGGGATGGACGCGGGTGATCCAGGCCTCATCGGCGGGCTCCGGCGTGATGCGCAGGAGGTCGTCCAGAAGGCCGGTCCCCTCCAGGCGTGTCATGATCGCCCGGATGCGGTCGGGCCGCTCGGGGTGCGTCGGTCCGGTGTCGTGGAGGACGGTGTCCGGGTGATAGACGAAGGCCGTCTTTTCCATTTTTTCTTGATCCCCCTTTGACGCGCCCGCGCCGGCCTGACCGGACGACGCGGCGGGCATCGAAAGCAAGCAGCCGAGAATCACCCTCCCCCGGCATTTTCTGATCCAGGACGTAACGCCCGGCCCCGTTTTTTGCCTTCGCGCGCCCATCGCCGAATCTTACCGCGTCGAATCGCCGCCTTTCAAACCTTGTCTCGACTGAACCCGAAGGAAGCGTCCTCCGCTGCCGACATGTTATGATCTCCTTCACCTTCACCGAATGTTTCACCCGACAGCGGAGGCGGGAATGAGTCGAGCGGACAAGTCCACAGGGTATTACCGGGACCTGCGGGAGTACATTGCCGCCCTGGAAGAGAACGACCTTCTGTATCGCATCACGGAGCCTGTCAACAAGGACACGGAGATCATGCCGCTCGTCCGCTGGCAGTTCCGGGGATTGCCGGAAGAGCGGCGAAAGGCGTTCCTGTTCGAGAACGTGACGGACGCCCGCGGCCGGAAGTTCAAGACCCCCGTGGCCGTGGCGGTGACGGCCGTCTCGCGCGGGATGTACGCCCTCGGGATGAGGTGCAAGGAAGAGGAGACCGCCGAGCGCTGGGTGCGGGCCCGGAATCATCCCATATCCCCCGAGACGGTTTCCGGCGGTCCGGCCCAGGAGGAAGTCCACCTGGCGGCCGACTTCGGGCGGGAGCACGGCGGGCTGGACGAGTTTCCGATCCCCATCTCCACGCCCGGCCTCGACCCGGCCCCCTTCATCACGGCCGCCTGCTGGGTTTCCCGGGACCCCGAGACGGGCATCCGCAACATGGGCACCTACCGGGCCCACCTCAAGGCGCCGGACAAGACGGGCCTCCTGGCCTACGAGCAGTCCGACCTCATCCTCCTCCTCCGCCGGGCGAGGAAGCTGGGGATGAAGACCCTGCCCGTGGCGGCGGTGCTCGGCTGCGCGCCCAATATCTGCATGGCCAGCGCCGCCAAGCTTCCCCTGGAGGTGGACGAGCTCGCCGTGGCGGGGGGGATTTCGGGAGAGCCGATTCCCCTGGTGAAGTGCAAGACGGTGGACCTGGAGGTCCCCGCAACGGCGGAGATCGTCATCGAGGGGGAGATCCCCACCGATTACCTGGAGCCGGAAGCCCCCTTCGGCGAATACACCGGATTCTACGGCCTGCGGGGAATGGCGCCGGTCGTTCACGTCACGGCCGTCACCCACCGGCGGGACCCGATCACCCAGGTCTTCATCAGCCAGATGCCGCCCAGCGAGTCGAGCAAGCTGAGGCAGATCGCCTATGAGTCCAACTACTACAAGTTCCTCCGGTACGATTGCCACAACGTCGCCGTGAAACAGGTGTCTTTTCACGAGATGGGGGGCTCCCACCAGTTCATCGCCATCCGGGTGGACAAGGAGAATCCGGCCCAGGCCTGGCAGGCCCTGTACGCCGCCGCGTCTTACTCCCCGACTTACGGAAAGATCATCGTGGCCGTGGACGACGACATCGATCCGGCGGACGCGGAATCGATCCTGTGGGCCATGAGCTTCCGGCTCATCCCGGAACGGGACATGCGCTTCGTTTCGGGCAAAGGGAGCAACCTGGACCCGGCCAGCGCACCTCCCGGCGCTTCGGAGGCGGAGAAGTTCTACCCGGGCGTCACCGGGCTTTCGGCCGTCTTGATCGACGCCACGCGGAAGCACCCGTATCCGCCCGTTTCTTTGCCGAAGCGGGAATACATGGAGCGCGCCCGGGCGATCTGGGAGAAATGCGGCCTTCCCCCCCTGACGCCGCGGACGCCCTGGTTCGGCTACCCCCTGGGGGACTGGTCGGAGGTGTACGATGAAGACGGGCTCCGGGCGGTCGAGGGGAATTACTACGAGACGGGCCGGCGGCTGGCGGATGAGGGAATCGAATCGGAGATTTGACCGCAAGTCCCCTGAAACGAATGGAGGTTGGACGATGTCGTGGATCGGAACCGTCGCTGAATCGGAAGCCGCCGGAGCGGTCAAGGAGATTTATGATAAGGCCCGCGAGAAGCGGGATTACGTGGGGAACATCGTCAAGGTCCACAGCCTCAAGCCGGAGCTGATGCGGGCCTACCAGGCGTTCTCCCACGCCGTCACGTTCGGAGGCTCCAGCCTGGGCCGCGAGCGGGAGGAGATGGTGGCCGTCACGGTCTCCGCCCTGCTCAAGTGCCGATACTGAACGATTTCTCACGGAGAGTTTCTCTGTGAAGTGGGCGACGGGGCGGCGAAGAAGCTGATGCTCGAGCTGAAGGAGGATTGGCGAAGCGCCGGCGTGGACGACAAAGACATGGCCATGCTGGGGTATGCGGAGAAGATCACCCTCAACCCCGCCTCCATCACGGAAACCGACGTCGAGGGCCTGCGCGCGCACGGCTGGACGGACATTGAAATCCTGGAAATCGCGTGTCTGGCGAGCTACCGGAATTACATCGCCCGGGTGGCCAACGCCCTGGGGGTGGAAGCGGAGGCGCATCACTTTGTCGACGACCTCGCGACGCGCGAAAGGCTGGAGGAGGGGTTGAAGTAAACCCGGGCGCGGGGGGGGGGAGGGGCGGCGGAGGGACTTCTTTCGGAGGGTGGAAGCGATGGAAGGGGATTTGATCTCGCTCAAAAAGACCTTGACCCCGAGGGAGATGGAGATCTTCGGGAGCGAATTCGACAAGGTGAAGAAATCCACGGGTGTCGCGTACCTGCTCTGGTTTTTCCTCTCGGGTTTGGCCGTTCACAAGTTCTACCTCGGGAAAGTCAGACAGGGGATTTTCTACCTCATCGTCCCGTGGCTGGCCGTTCTGGTCTTCATCCTGGGTGCCGTGGACGCGGCCGGCGGGCGGGACGCCCAAGGACCCGTCGAGTGGTCGGCCTTCGCAAGCCCGGCCGTCGTGATCGCTCTCTTGGGGCTCCTCGCGTATTTGGTTTGGTGGTTCGTGGACCTGTTCACGTTGCACCGGCAGGTGGCGAGGGCGAATGAAGAGATCGAAAGGGGGATCATCCAACAGGTTAGAATGCGATGAGGTTCGGGTGGACGCGCCCCGGAGGCCGGGAAGGAGAGGCGCCGGCGGGGACGGCGAGGATTCCCATGGCGTGCCGCGTCCGCCGAATGCTGATCGACCCGATTGAAAGCGTTGAAGGGGCGGAGACGATCATCGCGGACGGATCCCTCGCGTTTACCGCGTATGGCGCCCTTCAGCTCATGGTCGGGATCTTGATCGTGATCCGGACCGGCGCAATCGCCGTCTTGGCCATCGGCGCGTTGATCCTCTGCGTCGCTTATCTTTTGAAACAGACAAACAGCCGGGTCCTGGCTGGCGTCCTCTGGATGTACATGGGAATCGAGTTGATTGTGCGCGCATGGATCATCGACTTCCCCAACCCCGCCGCTCGGATATTGGGGCTGGTCCTTCCCGTTGTTATGACGCTGATCGGCTACGGGACGGTCCGGGCGGCGCTGCGGTTTCACGTGTTGAGGCGGCGGGGCTGATCGGCCGATGTTCCGACCGGCGCGGCGCCCTGGGCCTCGGGGAAACCGAAGGCGAACGAGGCTTGCCAACCTTTGCGGGATAGAACATATTCTATTGGACAGTCGATGGAGCCGCATGCGTTCGTTCTTCTCCGGTCCGGAGACCGGCGAAGGGTGATTGGGGAAGGAAGCCGCGTCAATGATTGACATGGATTTTCTGTTCGTTGTGGCAACGGGAGCGATGGGCGTGGCGACCGTCGTCATCATTCTGGTTGCCGCGTTTTCGATTTTCCGAAAGGGGTAAGGGGCGGAAAAGTTCCACCCCGGCAGGTGACAACCGGGGCTGTGTTCGGGTGATGATCGACTTCCCGCCTTTTCCTGAATTCCATCCATTCGTCGGTTGTGAGCGATGGCTGGGGCCCCTGGTCCGAATACGCCGATGAGGGCGCCGAAATCTCATGCCGGCCCCCGAAAGTTTTGTGTGGCGGCTTGACTTTTGTTATTTTTTTGCTGAATATGGCGGCGGGAAAGACAATGTCGCGGGAAAATGTCGTCTACTTTACGAACCGATTCCGGGAAAAGCCGCAAATATTGTGGGATCGAAATTTTTTCCTTGACACCACTATATCTAGTGTTGTCCAATGCGTTCCCCGCAGGATATTGTGCTTTGCGGCATGGTCCCATGTGGAGTTAAGTTAGTTTACGGATTACGATATAGGGGCGAAAGATTGGCTGTTCACTCCGGAGATTTTCGGCCATCCCGCTTCCGTGGCTCGTATCTGTAAAAGGTTGAATTCAGGGAAGAAGCGAAAGGAGCAAGGTTTTATGGCGGACGGGGAAAGGGCAATGGCCAATCGGACAGAGGGGAAGTTGAAGGGGGGGCGCGCGCGCGTCTCCAAGGCGGGGAAGGGGACGGGATTGAAGTTCTCTCGCTTTTTCACCGACCCCTCCATCCATCCCTATGACGCCATCGAGGGGGGTTGGGGACACCGGTCCGCGGTCATTTACGACGAGAAGGGCGCCGAAATCTTCAAGCAGGAGGATATCGAGGTCCCCAACGCCTGGTCGGAGCTGGCCCTCAACGTAGTGGTCTCGAAGTATTTCAAGAAATCGGCGAATCCCGATGAGCGGGAGAAAAGCGTCCGGCAGATGATCGACCGGGTGGCGCGGACCATCGCGGGCTGGGGCGGGAAAGACGGATATTTCGCCGCGCCGGAAGACGCCGAAACGTTCGAGGCCGAGTTGACGCACATCCTCGTCAACCAGATGGCCGCCTTCAACAGTCCGGTTTGGTTCAACGTCGGCATCGAGGACAAACCCCAGTGCTCGGCCTGCTTCATCAACTCGGTGGATGACAGCATGGACGCCATTCTCAAGCTGGCCCACACCGAGGGCATGCTCTTCAAGCACGGCTCGGGGACGGGGACGAACCTTTCGCGCATCCGCTCTTCCAAGGAGCCCCTCTCCAACGGCGGCGAGGCCTCCGGACCCGTCTCCTTCATGAAGGGCTATGACGCCTTCGCGGGCGTCATCAAGTCCGGCGGCAAGACGCGCCGCGCCGCCAAGATGGTCATCCTCGACATCGGCCACCCCGACATCGGCGAGTTCATCGACTGCAAAGCCAAAGAAGAGAAAAAGGCCTGGGCGTTGATCGACTCCGGCTACGACGGCTCCTTCAACGGCGAAGCCTACAACTCCATCTTCTTCCAGAACAGCAACAACAGCGTCCGGGTCACCGATGAGTTCATGCGGGCGGTCCTGGAAGACGGCGAATGGCGGATCCACGCCGTCACCGATCCGAACAAGGTGGTCGCGACCTACCGGGCCCGCGACCTGATGGACCGGATTTCCGACGCGGCTTGGATCTGCGGCGATCCGGGGCTCCAGTACGACTCGACGATCAACGACTGGCACACCTGCCCCGAGACGGACCGCATTTACGCCAGCAACCCGTGCAGCGAGTACATGTTCCTCGACGATTCGGCCTGTAACCTGGCGTCCCTCAACCTGATGCGGTTCCGCAACGCGGAGGGAGGCTTCGACGTCGAGGCGTACCTTCACGCCGTCCGGGTCCTGATCACGGCCCAGGAGATCATTGTGGACCGGGCCAGCTATCCGGCGCCCGGCATCGGCCAAAACAGCCACGACTACCGCCCCCTGGGGCTGGGCTACGCCAACCTGGGCGCGCTCCTGATGGCCCAGGGCATCGCTTACGACAGCCCGGCGGGCCGGGCCTGGGGCGGCGCCCTGGCCGCCGTCATGACGGGCGAGGCCTACCGGATGTCGGCCGAGACGGCCGGCCACAAGGGGCCGTTCGCCGGGTATTCCCAAAACGAAAAGGCCATGCTCCGCGTGATGCGCAAGCACCAGGCCGCCGTGGAAGATATAGAGCACGATTACCTGCCGGCCGATCTCTCGGCGGCCGCCCACAGGGTGTGGAGCGAGGCGGTCAACCTGGGCGAGCTGAACGGCTACCGCAACGCGCAGGCCACCGTCATCGCCCCCACGGGCACCATCGCCTTCCTGATGGATTGCGACACGACGGGAATCGAGCCCGACATCGCCCTCATCAAGTACAAGAAGCTGGTGGGCGGCGGGCAGTTCACGATCGTCAACCAAACGGTGCCCGAGGCCCTGCGGAAGCTGGGTTACTCGGATGAGCAGACCCACCGGATCGTGGAATACATCGACGAAAACGACACCATCGAGGGCGCGCCCGATCTGAAAGAGGAGCATCTGCCCGTCTTCGACTGCGCCTTCAAGCCCGCCAAGGGCGTCCGCACCATTCACTACATGGGTCACGTCCGGATGATGGCGGCCGTTCAGCCCTTCATTTCCGGCGCCATCAGCAAGACGGTCAACATGCCAAGCGAGGCCACGGCGGAGGAGATCGCCCGGACGTACATCGACTCCTGGAAGCTTGGACTCAAGGCCGTCGCCATCTACCGGGACGGATGCAAGCGCACCCAGCCGTTGAACACCTCCCGCGATGGGGATAAAGGGGCGGAGGGGGAAGGCCCGCAAGCGGCGGCCAAAACCCTGGAAACACGCGACCCGGTGCGCCGCCGCCTGCCCGACGAGCGGATGTCCCACACCCACAAATTCAGCGTCGGCGGCCATGAGGGCTATATCCATGCGGGGATGTACGCGGACGGACAGCCCGGTGAGCTCTTCATCACCATGGCCAAAGAGGGCTCCGTCATCTCGGGCCTGATGGACACCATCGCCACGCTCACCTCCATCGCGCTCCAATACGGCGTCCCGATGAATGTCCTGGTGGACAAGTTCAGCCACACCCGGTTCGAGCCTTCCGGCTACACGACCAACCCGGAAATCCGGTACGCGAAGAGCTTGATGGATTACATCTTCCAGTGGCTGGGGATGAAGTTCCCCGAAGAAGCCGGCGCCGAAGGGGAAGGAACGCCGAAGGCGTCCGCCGCCCTAGAGGCCTCCCCCCGGGAAGAGGACCTGACGAAAGACCAGGCCGCCATTCTGAATGAGGCCGAAAAGGCGATTTTCCAGGCCCAGTCGGACGCGCCGCCCTGTCACTCGTGCGGAAACACGATGGTCCGGAGCGGCTCCTGCTACCGCTGCCTCAACTGCGGCGAGACCAGCGGGTGCAGTTAGACCCCGATTCACAAAGATTTCCGCGTGGCCGCGTTCTCAGCCGCGCAGATCATCCGCTGACCACCCACAGGGGGCCGGTGGGGGGGTGGACCGACCCTGCGCCCAGCCCCTCTTTTCGTGGGCAAGGGGTTGAAACACGCTGAGTTCGTCCGATCGTCAGGGGCCTGGACCGCTCCCCTCGCCATTGGGCCGTTTTCCGCATTCCGCCACGACCCGCAGGAAATCGTCTTTTCTGACCGGCTTTCGCAAGACCCAGTCCACGCCGCGCCGGGTGGTTTCGTCCTCGTCGAGATCCGCTCCCCATCCGGTCACCAGGACCACCTGGATGCGCGGATTGATCTTCTTCACGTTTTGGGCGACCTCCCAGCCCGTCATTTCCGGCATGCCCAGGTCCGTGGACACCAGGTCGAACCTTACCGCCTCCACCTTGGCCAGTCCTTCACGGGGGTTGGTGGCGTATTCCACGTGGTGCCCTTCAATCTGAAGGATCCTGCTGAAGATGTCGACGAACTCGGTCTCGTCATCAATGAGGAGAATTTGGCGGGAGACCGAAGTCTCCGCTTCCGGGACGCCTTCATCTTCGGACGGCCGCTCCGCGGCGCGGAAGCTGAGTCGCACGGAAGTTCCGGTGCCCGGTGTGCTGTCGGGGAGAATCTCGCCCCCATAGCGTTTCACGATTGCGTAGACCATGCTGAGCCCCAGCCCGCCTCCCCGCCCTTGGTGGTGAAGAAGGGCTCGAAGGCCCGCTCCCGCTCCGCCCGCGGCCGGACGATCGTTTCCTCCCGGACGCCGTTCTTCTCGGCCTCGTCCTTCCATCGGGGGTGGGTCATTTCGACGATATCGGCGATGACGTCATTCAGGTTGGACCAGCCGGAGGAGGGAGAAGTCCGATTCCAAGGGGCCTGAAGCGGGGTGCGGCGCCGAGGGAAACCCGACATGCCGCGCTGCCGCAAAGACCACACCCCCGGAGCCATACCGGCCATGGAAAACAAAACCCGGCGACGCGTCACCCTTGCGAACCGCACTCACCCGCTCCTTTCTGAACCGCTTGATTTCAGGCGCATTTGAACAACTTAGGCGGGTTGGCCCTCCAATTCATTAAATATTAAGAAAGAAAAACTTACAAAGACTTGAGTTTACTTGTCCAATCCGGATCCTTGCCGCTTTTGTCGAGTGGTTCAGCCATGGGAATGGGTATGATGAGAGGAAGGCCCGAATCCCCTGCTGGTGAGAGATTCAGGTTGGTGTCCTGATGGACGGGGCGGATGGTTTCAGGGAAGGACCGATATCATGATGCTCGAGGGGAAAAAGATCATCGTTACCGGAGGGGGCGGCGGCATCGGGCGCGCCAACACCGTCTCGCCGGGCCAGGTCCGCACGCCCATGACCGAAGCCATGTTCGCCGATCCCGAGATCGCGGCGGGCCGCGCGGCGGTAGTCCCGATGGGCCGGGTGGGGACGCCCGGGGAGATCGCCGAGGCCTGCGTCTTTCTCCTCTCCGACCGGGCCGGCTACGTCACCGCCGCGAACCTGCCTGTGGACGGCGGACAGGTGGAGAGCAAGATGATCCACACCCCCGGCCGGAATTGGGGCGGGAAATCGATTGATGATCCATCGGGCGGTGCGAAAGGGGGAAAAGGGCATGAGCCGGTTTGAAAGGAAGGTGTGCCTCATCGCCGGAGGCGCGCGCGGAATCGGCGCGAAGACCGCCGAGCGGTTTGCGGAGGAGGGCGGCCGCGTCGTCATCGGGGACGTCAATCGGGACCTTGGGGAAGAGCTCGCCCTGAAGATCGGGGCCGGGAAGGCCGTCTTTCAGGACCTGGACGTGAGGAGTCCCGAGGCGTGCCGGGTGGCGGTGGACCGGGCGGCGTCGGAGTTCGGCGGGCTCGACTGTCTCGTCAACTGCGCCATCAAAATGGACCCGGCCCCCCTGGCGGACCTCTCGCTGGAGAGCTGGAAGCTCGTCGTGGACATCGGCCTGACGGGGATGTTCCTCATGTGCCAGGCGGCGGGCCGGTGGATGATCGCCCAGGGGCGTCCGGGCGCGATGGTGAACCTCTCCTCCAACGCCGGGATCATGCCATACGGCATGTCCGGGGCCTACAGCACGGTGAAGGCGGGGATCATCATGCTCTCCCAGCACTTCGCCCTGGAGTGGGCGCGGAAGAAAATCCGTGTCAACGTCATCTGCCCCGGCCACACGGAAACCCCGTTGACGTCCTATCTTCAGGACCCGGAGATCCGCAAGGGCCGCGAGGCCGTCACTCCCTGGGGGCGGGTCGGCCAGCCGGAGGACATCGCCCACGGCATCCTCTTCCTGCTCTCGGACGAGGCCGATTACATCACCGCGACCCGGCTCGACATCGACGGCGGGCTGACGAAGAGCATCTTCGACCACATGCCGGGCCGGAAATGGGATTGACCGCGGCCGGACCGCCATCCGTCTGAGCCCATGAGGAGACGGCCATGCCGCCCAAGAAACCAGCAAAACCGAAGAAGGCCGATCATGCCTTTCACGCCATTCATGACCGGGACGTGAAGTGGGAGGATGGGGCGGCGAACGCCCTCCTGACGCTGCCCCCGGGGATGAAGGTGAAGGTCTTCACGCACGACCCCGTCACCCGGCGGACCGACATGAAGGTCAGGTTCCCCAAGGGTTACGTCGAGCCGGAGCACGTCCACAAAAGCTGGCACTCGATCCTCGTCACAAAGGGGCGGATGTGCGTGGCCGGAAAGGACCTGCGCCCGGGGGACTACGTTTTCGGCTGGGACCGGCCCCACGGGCCGTACGAATACCCGGACGGCTGCGAGGTCTTCGCCGTCTTCATCGGCGGGGGGACGGGGCACGTCTGGGACGAGGAGAAACACCTCCGCCACCGGACCCGGTGGAAGGCCGAGACCGCAGCCGGGAAGAAGGCCGTTGTCCGGGGAGAATCGGCCAGCGAGCGGGCGTTGGGCGGAAAGAATACGGACTCCCGGAAATCCGCGAAGCGCCCGAACCGGGGCCGCTGAAACGCGATTCTCCCGCTCAGCCACGCTCGTCCCGCTCAGGGGTCTCATCCGGGCCGTCCGCGCCCTCATCTTCGCTGGGTTTCCTCCCCCCCTCCGCGAGCGTCCCGAGCGTGACGGCCTTCATGCCGAATTTTCCGCGCAGTTGGTCCACGGCCTCGGCGGCCCGCCGTCTCGCCTCGGGCGAGGGGCTTGGGGTCTTCGCGCCCGAAGCCCGGCTGAAGAGCGAGAGCTGGGCGGAAGCGGCGGAGACGCTCCCCAGGTTCGACACCGAGACGCCCAACAGCCGCACCTCCCGGCCCTTGAGCGGCAGGAAATCATCGAGCAGCGCCGCCGCCGTCTCGTAGACCTCCGCGTCCAGGTCGGTCGCCTCGGCCAGCGTGTGCGAGCGGGTGTGCGTCGAGAAGTCCTCGTACCGGAACTTGAGCGTGACCGTCCGTCCGCGGAAGCTGTCGGCCCGCAGGCGGGAGGCCACCTCCTCCGACAGGGCGAGGAGGGTCTTGCGCAGGACCTCTGGGTCCGAGACGTCCTCGGAATACGTGGTCTCGTTCCCGACCGACTTCGGCGCGGACTCGGGGATGACCTCCCGGGCGTCGCGGCCGTGGGCCAGGTCGTGGAGGTGCTCGCCGACGGCGCCGAACCCCGCCTTCAGCGTATCGAGGGGAAGGTTTCGCAGCTCGCCGATGGTCTGGACGCCCAGGGCGCGGAGCTTGGGCTCCGTTTTCCGGCCGACGCCCCAGAGCTTGGAGATGGGCAGGGGGGCGAGGAAGTCCAGCTCCTCGCCCGGCGAGACCTCGACCAGTCCGTCGGGCTTGTCCAGGTCCGAGGCGATTTTGGCGATGAACTTGTTCGTCGCGATCCCCACCGAGGCGGTGAGGGACTGGCCTTCCCGGACGCGGTCTTTGATCGTCACGGCGATTTTCCGGGCGTCGCCGAACAGGCTCCGGCTGGCCGTCACGTCCAGGAAGGCCTCGTCGATGCTGATGGGCTCGACGAGCTCGGTGTACTCGGCGAAGACCTTCCGGATCTCCCGCGAGACCTCGGCGTAGTAACCCATCCGGACGGGGAGGTAGACCCCGTGGGGACACAGCCGGAAGGCCCGGCCGATGGGCATGGCCGAGTGCAGGCCGAATGCGCGGGCCTCGTAGGAGCAGGCGGCGATGACGCCTCTGCCTTTTCCGCCCTTGGGGTCCGCGCCGACGATGACGGGCTTCCCGGCGAGGTCCGGGTTTTCCCGGCGCTCGACCGAGGCGTAAAAGGAGTCGAGATCGACGTGAAGGATTTGGCGCGCTTCCATCCCCCCCCCCTCCTTCCCCCTACTCCCCTTCCCCGGTGATCGCGGCCATATCTTAAAACATAGGCTTGCGTCTCAGTTTCGCCACCCAAGACACGACAAGATCCGCGCTTTCATGATCCGGATCATCGTTCTCGGCGGGGATTCATTTCATATTGGATCAGTGCAAAGGGAAAGAAACCAAGAGTGAGGCGCCAGGGAAGGCCCTGGGGGACGCGTAGGACGTCCCGGGAGATCCCCGGGGGGAATCGGAGGAAGTCCGGTTTCAGGTGATGCGCGGAATTGGAAGGAGGTGAGGGCCGAATAGGATTCACGCCGTTGAGACTTCCGTTCGGACCCCGCCCTCAAAGGGCCGCCGCTGAGTTGGCGGGGAAGGACCCGGGCGGCACACATATCCGGACCTAAGCCCGGATGGCCCCGCGCAAAAAAACGGGGCGCAAAAAGAGAAAGAAGAGGGGACGGCGCAACGCCGCCCCCTTCTTTTTTTGTGAGCGGCCCTATGCGTTCACTCGCTCCAGCAGCCAGTCGCAGAAGTACGGAATCGTCGTCGGAAAGCTGTTGTACTGGCAGTGGACGGACCCCGGCTCGTCCTTGCCGTACAGGATTAATTCCTTGTCCTCGACGGTCAGGCCGTCGAACGTCCGGCGGGCGTGGGAGGCGGGGGTCAGGTGGTCCCCCTCGCCGTGGATGACCAGAACGGGACAGCCCACCTTGCCGATGACCGGCGCGAGAGAGAACTCTTTCAGCCGCTCCCGGGTCTCCTCGGCCGACGCGCTCCCCGTCAGCCACTGGAGCTGGGGGCGGATGGTTGGGTAGTCGTCAAAAAGCTCCACCGCCGCGAACAGCGCCCCGAAGACCACCAGCCCCTTGACGCGCTTCTCAAAGGCCGCCGCGCGCGTGGCGTAATATCCGCCGAAGCTCCGGCCGACGAGGCCCAGGCGGTCCGCGTCCACTTCGGGCCGGGCGGCCAGGAAGTCCAGCGCCGCGCCCACGGGGACCTCGTAATCGGGCCGGCTGACGATCTTCTGGAACCGGAGGGTCTCCCCCTGCCCCGGTCCGTCCATGACGAGGAGGGAGAACCCCCGCTCGATGAGCGATTTGCCCGCCAGGAAGTAGAGCTCCTCCTTCAAGACGTCCGCCCCGGCCACGTAGATCGCCCCCGGCGACGGATTTTCCCCGGACGCGCCATTGGCGGCGTAGAAGTATCCCTGGAGGGTCGTGCCCTCATATGGGATCTCGACCCGCTCGGCGGGGGGGTCGAGATGCGGGCCGGCCTGCCGGAAGGCGTCGATGCACCGCCGGTACGTGGGGAGCCGCCTCGGGTCGTCCGCCGGGAGGAAGAACTCCGCCCAGCGGTAATAGTTGCACGCCCGCAGGAGGTGGTCCCGGCCGGTGACCGTCCGGCCTTTGGCCAGGGCTTCCTCCCCCAGGCCCGCCACCCGGTCCGCCAGGGCCTTCCACTCGACGTGCCAGCTTTCAGGGTCGCCCACCCGGATCCGCGCCGCCGTCCGCAGGCATTCCTGGGCCTCCCCCCCGCCGTAATTGGCTTCGGCGATCGTCCTCAGCAGATGCCAGGACCAGTCGTTGTTCTCGGGCCAGAATTTGAACATGACGCCTCCCGCGCTCAGCGGCTCCCCGCTGGATTCCGGTCTTCCATCACCACGAGATGACCTTGCGGTCCATGAAGAGCTTGCCGGTGAGGCCGGTGTCAGGCCCGCGGGCCAGCCAGACGGCGGTGTCCGCCCCTTCCTCGACGGAGCGGGGCGCGGAGCGGCCGCCCATGTCGGTCTTGACCCACCCGGGGGTCATGGCGTTCACGAGGATCTTCGTCTCGCGGAGCTCGTCCGCGAGGATGAGGGTCAGGGCGTTCAGCGCGGCCTTGGAGATCCGGTAGCCCGGATACCCCCCGCCGATGTGGCTCGTCGCCCCCATCTGGCTCGAGACGTTGATGATCCGGCCCGCGCCACGCTTCTTCATCAGGGGAATCAGCGCCTGACACATCCGTAGCGGACCGTAGACGTTGGTTTCCATCGTTTTCCGGATGGTTTCCACGTCGGCGTTCAAGCCGCTCCGGTCCCGATCGAGGTTGAGGCCCGCGTTGTTGATCAGGATGTCCACGCCACCGAATTCCTTTTCGACGTCCCCGGCGAGATTGCGGACGCTCCCCTCGTCGGTGACGTCCAGCCGGAGGAACCGGACGTCGAGGCCCTCTCCGCGCAGGCGGTCGCGGGCGGCCTGTCCCGACTTGGCGCTCCGGGCGGTCAAGGCGACGGTTACGCCTTTGGCGGCGAGCTGCCGGCAGATCTCGAAACCGATTCCCCGGTTCGCGCCCGTGACGACGGCGACCTTTTCATTCGGCATGAATCTCAGTCCTCAAGTCCAATCGTCGGTTGATCGATCTTCCAGGGAATCCCCGACGCCGTCTGTCCAATTCCGGCCGGCCTGCGCGTCATCCCGAACCGTCCACGCTGCCGATTTCCATTCGATATTAGGAGAAGGCGGTCCGGCCCGCAATCCCGGTTCCGGTATGCAATCCCGCCGCGGGGGTGTATCATCTCGCCGTTCGCCCGGCCGCGGCCGCCCCGTCTCCCCCCGTCTCCCCCCGTCCTGTTGCGCAACCCCGAGGAAACCCCGTGACCCCCCTCGCCCTGGTCCTGGTCATCGCCGCCGGCGCGTTCCATGTCGTGTGGAACTATTTGGCGAAATCCAGCGAGGACAAGATCGCCTTTTTGTGGATCATCAACGGCGTCTTCTTCGTCACGTATCTCCCCGTGTTTTTTCTCCTGGGATACTCCCTCGACCTGCCCGGGCGGGGATGGATGATGGCCGGGCTCTCCGGGCTGATTCACGCCGGCTACTTCTGGACCCTGGGCCGGGCCTACGAGGGGGGGGACCTCTCCCTCGTCTACCCCCTGTCCCGGGGGAGCAGCGTCTTCCTCGTGGGCGTCCTGTCCGTCCCCCTCCTGGGAGAGCGGCTTTCGGCGCCGGGCGTCGCCGGTCTCGTGACGGTGCTCGTGGGGATCTTCGTCCTTCACATGCGGCCCGGCGCCTGGAAACAGAGCCTTCTTCCCTCCCGGACGCCGGGGGCCTGGTGGGCCCTGATCACGGGGTTGACGATCACCGGGTTTTCCCTCGTGGACAAGGTGGGGGTGGGAATCCTCGACCCCGTGGTTTACATGTATCTCGTCTTCTTCTTCACGCTGATCTTCTTCACGCCCCTGGCGCTCAAGAACGGAATCGCCCCCATCCGGACGGTGTGGCGGCGCCAATCCGGCCGGCTGTTCCTGCTGGGCCTCCTCATGCCGGCCGCTTATGGAATGATCCTGTTCGCCTATACGCTGGCCCCCGTGGCCTACGTGGCGGCCGCCCGCGAGGTGAGGCTGCTCTTCGGGACATTGGCCGGGGCCTGGATGTTGAAAGAGGAGCGGACGGGACACCGGCTCTCCGGCGCCGGCTTGATCGTCGCGGGGGTCGTCCTGATTTCGTTCGCGGGATGACCGGACGCCGGCGGGAATTCCGGTTGCAATCGCGAAAGGGCGGCGTATGATCTCGCCGGTTGCCGGGCGTGGACGCCGCGCCCGCTCCATCCGCCTCGTGAAAGAAAGGGACCGCGGCCTCTCCGGCCGCTGATGTCCGCTTTTCGGCCGTCCTTCACCGAAGCTTCGAGGAATTCCAGTGAACCCCACGGCGCTGGCCCTGGTTCTGGGCGCCGCGATCTTCCATGTCGGGTGGAATTACCTGACCAAGTCGAGCGTCCACAAGGCGGCCTTCCTGTGGATCTCGAACCTCGTCTTCGTCGTCGCCTATCTCCCCGTATTCGTCGGGATGGGATTTTTCCTCGATCTGCCCTGGCGGGGATGGGTGTTCACGGTCCTCTCCGGGATAGGCCACGCCTTTTACTATTGGGCCCTGGGCCGGGCCTACGACGCCGGAGACCTCTCCCTGGTTTATCCGCTGGCGCGGGGGAGCAGCGTCTTTTTCGTGACGGTCCTGGCCGTTCCCCTCCTCGGGGAGCGCCTGTCCGGATTGGGCGCGGCCGGAATCGGAACGGTCCTCGTCGGGATCTTCATCCTTCATATGCGGCCCGGCTCCTGGAAACAGACCCTTTTTCCGTCCCGGACGCCGGGGTCGATGTGGGCCCTGCTCGCGGGGGTGCTGATCACGTGGTTTACCCTTGTGGACAAGGCGGGCGTGGAGTATGTGAGCCCCGTCCCCTACGTGTACCTGATCTTCGTCGTGACGACGATTGTCTTCGCCCCCATCGCCCTGGTCGGGGGGGCGGGTCCGGTCCGGGCGACCTGGAAGGCGGAGTGGGGGCGGCTGATCGCCTGCGGTCTGCTTGTGCCGACGGCGTACGGCCTGATCCTGGGGGCGTTGAAGCTGGCGCCCGCCGCCTACGTTGTGGCCAGCCGCGAGGTGCGCCTGGTCCTGGGTGCGCTGCTCGGGGCGTTTCTGCTGAGGGAAGGCAACGCCGGCTACCGCCTCACGGGGTCCGCTTTCATCGTCCTGGGCGTCGTTCTTCTCGGTTTCGCGAAGTAAACAGGGGACTTTTTGGGGCCGATTGTCATTCCCGCGCAGGCGGGAATCCAGAAGTGCTTCAGATCGGTCCTAATCAATCCGACCGCTGCCGCACGGCCGATGAAAATTGGGGATCACCGCCGAAGAAACCCCCTTGAATTCATTGGGCGGGATGGAATATACTCCGCGAAATATCCAAGACAGATTTTTCACGCGTCGACCCGGCTTACCCCGGAACGGAACCGGAAGGAAAAGCTCTTCGCATGCGGAAAACGGGTCCGGAGCTCAAAACTCCCTCATGGACTTTCTCCTGCCCGCTTCGGCGGTTGTGGGATTCGTCGTTTTCTGGAGCCTTTGCGTCCGCATTTTCAGCATCCCGGATTATTTAATACCCGCTCCCGAAGTCATCGCGGTCCAGATTGTCGAGCGCTGGCCGCTGCTTTCCCGGCACAGCTTGATCACGTTGAACGAGATTCTCGCCGGGTTCTTCATGAGCATCGTCATCAACCGGACGTTCGAGCGGGTGACGCTGCCGCTTCTGGTGATGTCCCAGTCCATCCCGAAGGTGGCGATCGCCCCGATATTCGTCATTTGGCTCGGGTTCGGATTGCTGCCCAAGATTGCCGTTGCTTTCCTCATCGCGTTTTTCCCCATCCTGATCGCCACCGTGGCGGGGCTCAAGAGCGTGGAACCCGATATGCTGGACCTCGTCAAAACCATGGGAGGCTCGGCCCGGCAGCTCATCTGGAAGGTGCGCGTGCCGCACGCCCTGCCGCAGTTCTTCAGCGGCCTGAAGATCTCCATCTGTCTCTCGGTGGTGGGGGCGATCGTGGGGGAGTTTGTGGGATCCGACGCGGGCCTTGGATTCCTCATCCTGACCTCTTCCGGGGACCTGGATTCGGGTCTCCTCTTTTCGACGCTCGCCATCCTGATCGTCATCGGGATCGTCCTCTTTGGCACGGTGAGCTACCTGGAAAAGATTGCACTTCCCTGGCACGTTTCCGTTCGCATTCAGGAAGAATCTCTCTGGCAGTCGTGAACGCGCCGGCGCCGCGCCGGCAGAAAAGGAGGAACGCTCATGCGATTCCAGGCCACAAGTCGTAAGCAACGGGGATGGATCTGCGCCTTCGCCCTGCTGGCGGGGGTCTTGGTCTTCGGTTGGATCGGACAGGCCGCCGCCGAAAAGGCCTCCCTCCGTTTGGAGTGGAAGCTCACCGGCTATCACACCCCGTTCTACTGGGCCAAGGAGAAGGGGTATTACGCCAAGGAGGGGATCGATCTCGATATCAAGGAAGGCGCCGGATCGGGCAAGACGATCAACGCCCTCGCGGCGAATCGCAACACCTTCGGTTTCGCCGACTACCTGGCCCTGGCCAAGGCGGTCGCGAAAAAGGTGCCCGTCAAGGCCATCTACGCGGTTCAGGCCAAAAGCGCCTAGGCCATCATTTCCTTCGAGGATAACCCGGTCCGCAAACCCCAGGATCTCATGGGCAAGACCCTGGCGTCCGTGGGGGTCCACCTGTCGATCCTGAAGCTTTGGCTCAAGATCAACAATGTCCCGGTGGACAGCGTGAAGATGCGGATCGTCGGCGGCCGAACGCGGAACACGACGTTTGCAAACGGCAATGTGGACACCATCATGAGCATCACCACCGGTTCCCCCAACGACTTCGTTGTCCGCGCCAAGCAGGGAAAGGGCAAGCCCGTCCATTTTCTCCCCTTCACGGATTGGGGTGTGAAGCCCATGGGCCAGGGGATCCTCACCCACAAGGACACCCTGAAACGCGGTAAATTGGTCCGCGGGTTCCTGCGCGCCACGCAAAAGGCCTGGAAGGAATCGGCCGTGCAACGTGGATGAGGCGGTTGATATCGCCCTCAAGCACTCCCCCGGCAACGATCACCGCAGAGCGTCGGTGAACCTGCAGTTCGTGGGGACGCTGGAGCTGCTGAAATCGAAGAGCACGTGGGGGAAACCCCTCGGGTGGATGAGCGAAACGGATTGGAGAAGCACCGAGGAGATCTTGCTCAAAACGGGCGTGCTCAAGACGCCCCTTCCGATCAAGACCTACTACACGAATGAATTCGTTCCCGGCGCCTAAGACGGGACGGAGACGACTGATTCTATCGACAAAGACGTGACGAACGTTATCGAAGTGACCGATCTGCACCTGGTCTACCCGACCCGGGGCGGCCCGGTCCCCGCCCTCGAAGGGGTGGACCTGGAGGCGAAGGAGGGCCAGTTCCTTTCCCTGGTGGGCCCCAGCGGCTGCGGAAAGAGCACCATGCTCAAGGTGATTTCCGGGTTGCTGCGGCCCACCCAGGGGGCGGTGCGCGTGAACGGGGCCGAGGTGCGCGAACCCACGCGCGACATCGGAATCGTCTTTCAGACGCCCCTCCTGATGGAATGGCGTTCCATCATCGACAACATCCTCCTCCAAATCGAAATCCGCCATGGGGACGTCAAGGCCTACCGGGACGTGGCCATGGAGCTCATCGAGCTGGTGGGCCTCCAGGGCTTCGAGGAGGTCTACCCGTACCAGCTCTCGGGGGGGATGCAGCAGCGCGCGGCGCTCTGCCGGGCGCTCATCCATGACCCCTCGCTGCTCCTGATGGATGAGCCCTTCGGCGCGCTGGACGCCCTCACGCGCGAGCAGATGAACCTGGAGCTCCAGCGGATCTGGATGGAGCGGAAAAAACGGTCCTGTTCATCACCCACTCCATCTCCGAGGCGGTGTTCCTGTCCGATCACGTGATGGTCATGTCGGCCCGCCCGGGGCGGATCCTGTGCAACCTGCCCGTGAACCTGCCCCGCCCGAGGACCCTCAAGAGCATGGGCCTGCCCGAGTTCACCTCCCTGATGGAAGAGGTCAGGGGGCATCTCCAGGTCACGGGACGGGTGGACTGAAGCCCGAGCGCGGGCGGACGGGAAAACCCTTCTAATCCCGCCGAATTTCCTCAGGGGCGGAATCGGCTTCCGCCGAAACCGAATTCACAATCAGAGGAGGAAAAAGGGATGGTTGACCGAAAGACCATCATCATTCCCGAAGTCGTCGAAATGTACAAACAATCGGTTCTGACCGTCGCTCCTTTAATGGGGTTCGGCCCGGAGGGGGGGGGGCTCGCCCACGCGGTCGTCACCGAAGGCGGAAAGACCCTCCGGATGTCGGGCTATCCTTCCATCTCCACGGGCGGCCTCGTCGGCAAGGGCGACATGGGGGCCCAGATGACCCAGGCCCTCGAAAACGTCCGCTTGACGCTGGAGGAGGCGGGCGCGACGATCGATGACATCGTGCATTATGTCTTCTACTTCACCGACCGGGAGTCCTTCTGGGCCGAGGGTCTCCCCGCGCGGGCCGCGTTCTTCAAAAAGCACTCCAAGACGAAAGACCTGCCGTGCGTGACCTCGGTCATGGTGGCGGGTCTGATGACGCCGGACATGATGATTGAAATCGAGGCCACCGCCGTCTTCGATTGAGGAGAGCCAACCGTGCCGGCCGCTCCGGTGGTGGACATGCACACCCACTTTCTGCCCGAGGTCTACCTGCGCCGGGTGGAGCGGGACGCGGACCGCCTCGACGTCCGCTTCGAGCGGGGGCCGGACGGCAGCCCCATGATCCAGGCCCGTTTCTACCGGACCCCCGTGGACGAGCGGCACCGCGATATCGAGTTCCGCATCCGCGCGATGGCGGAGCAGGGGGTGGACCTGGAGATCCTCTCGCCCTCCCCGGCCAACATGATGCTCTACTGGACCGAGGCCGCCCTCTGCGAAGAGCTGGCCGAGGCGGCGAACGAGGCGTATGGCGGCCTGGTCCGGGCGCATCCGGAGCATTTCCTCGCCGTCGGCACGGTCCCGCTTCAGGACGTCCCGCGGGCCGTCCGCGTCCTTGAGCGCGCGGTGGAAAAACACGGTCTGCTCGAGGCCATCATCGGCTCGAACGTGGAAGGCCGCTACATCGACGAGGAGGAGTTCTGGCCTTTCTTCGAGTGCGCCGAGGCGCTCGGGGCCCGCCTTATCGTCCACGCCTACCGGTTCCCGGACGACGCCCTGTTGAAGGATTATTTCCTCGACAACCTGGCCGGGTTCGTCTTCGACGAGGGGGTTTCGGCGGCGCGCCTCATCTATGCGGGCGTCCTGGAGCGTTTCCCCCGCCTCAAGCTCTGCATCGTCCACGGCGGGGGTTTTTTCCCCATCCTGCTGGGCCGCCTGGACCACGGATACAAGGTCCGGCCCGAGTGCCGGGCCGCCATCCCCGAGCCCCCGAGCGTTTACGCCGAGCGCCTTTACTTCGATTCGATTACGCACAGCCCCAAGGCCCTCTCTTACCTCCTGGCCAAGGCCGCGCCCGGCCACGTCCTCATGGGGAGCGACTATCCCTTCGACATGGGCGAGGATCCCCCGGGAAGGTCGATCCGCGACCTGCCGGGCCTGGATGAAGGAACCCGCCGGGACCTCCTGGGAGGAAACGCCCTCCGGTTTTTCGGCGTGGGGGACGGGAAGGGCGCGGACGGCTGATGCGCGTCGACGCCCACACCCATTTCATCCCGGACGCCTATTTGGAGGAGATCCGAATCAGGGGGGCCTCCTCCCTCACCCTCGAAAAAAACGCAACCGGCGAGCTTGCCGTCGTCACGGGCAGTTACCGTTTCCCGGTTTCCACGGCGTTGCGGGCGCCCGAGGCCCATCTCGCGCGGATGGAGACGGCGGGCGTCGGCCTCCATGTGATTTCCCCGCCGACGTTCATGTTTCACTACTCCGATTCCCCGGAACGCGCCCTCGAGCTCGCCCGCGTCGTGAACGACGCCTATGCCGGGATCGTGCGCGCCCATCCGGGCCGGTTCGCCGCCATGGGAACGGTCCCGCTTCAGGATCCCGAAACCGCTTGCGCGGAGCTCCGGCGCGTCCGGGAAGAGCTGGGGATGCGGGCGGTCGAGATCGGAAGCTCCATCCACGGTCTTCCGCTGGACGATCCCTCCCTCGATCCCTTCTTCGCCGAGGCGGAAAATCTCGGGGTGTTTGTTTTCGTCCATCCCTATTCCCAGTGGCTCATCGGCCAGGACCACCTCGGGATGGCCTACCTGAAGAACCTGTGCGGTCTTCCGATGAACACCGCCTGGGCGATCGGCCGGGTGATCTTCAGCGGTCTCCCGGCCCGCCATCCGGGCCTGCGGCTGGGCTTCGCCCACGTGGGCGGCGTCGCCCCCATGCTGTTGGGCCGCTGGGACCACGGGTGGGAGGTGCGTGAAGAGTGCCGCCGGCAACTCTCCGAGCCTCCGAGCCGCGCCTTCGGAAGGCTCTTTTTCGATACGGTCACGCACGATCCGGAGGCCTACCGCCTGATGCTCGATTGGGTTTCGCCGGACCGGCTGTTCCTGGGGTCGGATTTTCCCTTCGACATGGGGACCGATGATTCCGTTTCCGCCGTCGAGGAAATGCCCGGATTGACCGGGACGCAAAGGGAAGGGATCCTGGGCGGGACCGCCGCCGGGATTTTGGGTCTTTGACCGGCTGACGGGGGGTGTTGGCGGGGCTGTGGCTGTCTTGTCGATGCAATCCCATCGCGAATACGTCTGTCACCCTGAGCGACGGGCGAACAGCGTCCGGAAAGGAAGGCCGGAAGTCGCATCGCAACGAAGGGTCAACCGACCCGAGGGTCTCGCCGTGGCCCTTCCCGTAGCGTGATCCGACAATCGGTGCAACAACAATGCGAGATTCCTCGCTGCGCTCGGAATGACACCAATGGCGACCCCTGGGGGGAAACAATTTTTCAGCGCTTTTCGAAAGATGCGGGGGGTGGGTTCGGGGCCTGTGTCGAGCGCGGCGAAGCATCCCCGCCCCATGCCCCATCGAGCAACTACGTCACCCTTCCCCCTTCAACGAATCCAACTCCCGCCTGACCTCTTCCGCCTTTTCCGCAAGCCCCGCCGCCTCGTATCCCCGGATGGCGGACTCGAAGCACCCGATGGCCTTCTTGACGTTCTCCCCCCGGTCCCCCGTCTCAAGGTCCCTGTACGCAATGCCCAGGTTGTTTTGCGTCATCGCCCATTGAACCGGGAACCCGTTCTTGGTGTAGATCCGCAAGGTGGCCTCGAAGCATCCGATGGCGTTCTTGAGGTTCTTCCCCCGGTTCCCCGTCGGAAGGTTCCGGTAGGCCTCGCCCAGGTTGTTCTGCGTCCCCGCCCACTGAACCGGGAACCCGTCCTCGGTATAGACCCGCAGGGCGGCCTCGTAGAATTCGATGGCGTTCTTGAGGTTCTCCCCCCGGTCCCCCGCCGGAAGGTTCCGGTAGGCCTCGCCCAGGTTGTTCTGCGTCCCCGCCCACTGAACCGGGAACCCGTCCTCGGTATAGACCCGCAGGGCGGCCTCGTAGCACCCGATGGCGTTCTTGACGTTCTCCCCCCGGTCGCCCGCCGGAAGGTTCCTGTAGGCAATGCCCAGGTTGTTCAGCGTCATCGCCCACTGAACCGGGAACTCGTCCTTGGTCCTGACTCGCAGGGCGTCCTCGTAGGATTCGATGGCCTTCTTGATGTTCTCCCCCCGGTCCCCTCTCGGAAGGTTCGAGTATGCGGTGCCCAGGTTGTTCCGCGTCATCGCCCAATCCACCGGGAACGCGTCCTCGGTGTGGACCCGCAGAGCGGCTTCGTAGCACCCGATGGCGTTCTTGAGGTTCTCCCCCCGGTCGCCTGTCGGAAGGTTCCTATAGGCCTCACCCAGGTTGTTCTGCGTCCCCGCCCACTGAACCGGGAACCCGTCCTCGGTATAGACCCGCAGGGCGGCCTCGTAGGATTCGATGGCGTTCTTGAGGTTCTCTCTCCGGTCCCCCGCCGGAAGGCTCATGTAGGCATTCCCCAGGTTGTTCCGGCAGCCCGCGATGACCTCGTCGTCTTTCAAAGCCTCGGCCGACGCGAGGCCTTGATGTCCACGCCGTAACGATTCCGCGAAAAGACTCTTCATCTGAAAGTATTCACCGAATGCCTGGGAGTGCCTCACGACCGCCAGATGATCGCCGTTCCGAACCGCCGCGTCCATCCCGCCGCGGATGTTCTCCAGGTCGGCGGAGATCCGGTTGATCCCGGTCATCTGCTCTTTTCCGTAAATCTGGACGTTGGCACGGTCAAGGACGTTCAGAAAGTGTTCAGCATGGCGTTGCCGGACTGTTTCCGCCTTATCGCCAAGCCTCTCGGCGGCGTACTCCCGGACGGTGGGGAGCATCCGGTACCGGGCCTTCCCCAGCGATTCCTCCCACACGAGAAGGGATCTTTCACGGAGGGAATCGAGGAGCGCGGGGGCGTTCTTCTCCCCGCAGACCCCGGTGGCGCCGTCGGCGAAGAACCCTCCGACGAAGACGGAGAGCTTCGGGAAGAGGGTGCGCTCTTTCAGCGGCAAGAGGTTGAACGACCAGTCGACGCACGCCCGGATGCCCGCGTGGCGCTTCTCGTCAGCCGTGTCTCCGGCCCGCTTGAGGAACTCGATACGCCTCGCCTTGAGACCCTCTCTGATCGCGTTCAGCGGTTCCTTCCCGACCCTCGCGGCGGCGAGCTCGATGGAGAGGGGGATGCCGTCGGTCGATTCCAGGATTTCGGCGACGACGGCCGCATCGGCGTCGCTCACTTCCCATTTGCGGTCATTCAGCCGCGCGCGGTCGCGGAAAAGCTTGAATCCGTCCATGCGGCCCAATGAATCGGCATCGGTGGAGGATTCTGACGGCGCAACGTCCATCGGCCGCACGGGGATTCGCTGCTCTCCGTCCAGACCGAGTGGACGCTGGGAGGTCACGAGGAACCGAAGCCCCGGGCACTCCTTGAGCAGCCTCCCGATGAACGGCGCGGCCGACATGACGGCCTCGAAGTTGTCCAGGACCAGGAGCGCGCGATGGTTCCGAAGGGTCTCCCGAACCGCCGCCGCCTCGTCCGGGAACCCCGCCGGATCGATCCCGATTCGGGAAATGATCTCCGAGACCACCGCCGCTTCCGAATCTTCTATATCCGCCAAATCGACGAAAAAGACGCCGTCCTCGAATCCCTGCCCCATCCGCGCCGCGACCTCGTCCGCAAGCCGCGTTTTTCCGATTCCCCCCATCCCCGTGAGGGTGACGAGCCGTTCGCTCTCCACGGCGTCCATGACCTCGGCGATCTCGGCCTCGCGGCCGACGAACCGCGTGGGGAACCGCCCGGCCTTAAGCCACGGACGGCCGGAAGGCCGCTCGGGTGTTTTGCCCTCCCACAGGACCTCGAAAATCCGATGCCGCCCCAGGCCCTTCAGCTCCCAGAATCCCCAATCGTGGACCTCTTTCGATTTCGCCAGGGCATGGGTCTCATCGGAGATGAGGATCTGTCCTCCACCCGCCAAAGCCACGACCCTCGACGCCCTGTCCACGTCCGTCCCGGAAAGGTCGATGAGTTTCGAGACGGGATCGCGGTAGACTTCGGGCGTTCCGGTGTGAAGGCCGATCCGGACCCGGAGCGCGGCCGCGCCCGCTTGGATTGGAGAATTGGTTAGATTCTTCTGGATCTCAGTGGTGCAGGCCACGCCATTCTCGGGAAGGGCGAAGCCGACGAAGAAGGCGTCGCCAATGGTCTTGAGCTCCTGGCCGTTGTGGTGACCAACACATTCCCGGATGAGGGTGTTATGCGGATTCAGGACGTTCTCGCGAAACGGTTGGTCACCCATCTCAGCCTTGATCGGCGTGGAGTCCACGATGTCGGTGAACATCATCGTCACAACCCCCCCGGTGAAGGGCATGACTTCCCGGAGAACGTCGGGGTCGATCTCCGCCAGCAGGTCCTTCAGCCGTCCTGGGCCATCCGCCTCTTCACGCGGCATCGTGAACCCTCTCCCGGGGGCGTGCGTCACGGTCGAAACTATCCGTGTAAATGCCTCCCCCTTCCTGGGAATTTTGCCTTAAAAGCCCGGTGAGGCCAAATGCCAATCCCTGTTTCTCACAAACAGTCAAACCAGAACCCCGACTTTTATGGCCGAATGCCCGTCTTGTGTCTCTGTCTTTGCCCTTTTCCAAATCTGGGTAATCTGCGGAATCCCCGCCTGCGCGGGGACGGCGTCTGCGGATCGATTGAAGTGTGTCTTTCTCTTTGGCCTTTTCCAATCTGCGGATCGCCTTGGCGTTAAACGAACCCGGCCCGTCGGATGGTTGGTGAGAAATCCAGGCGACTGCCCAGCAATCGGTGAGAACCCTGATCCGGATCATGAAGACCGGGATTTCACATCCGGAAAATCACGTTGCGGACGCCCCCCCGGGTGTGGTACCGTCAGGGGGTGATGATTTTTCCCGACGGCTTTTTTCCCCTGCCTCGATGAAACTCGAAGAAGATCTCCAGAGCCTGATCGGTCTGTTGAGCAACGTCACCGACGCCTATACGGCCGCCCTGTTCGTTCCCCGGGAGTCGGACGGGCCTTTGCGGCTTCGCGTCTGCCACAGCCTGAGCGACCATGTCCTGAAGGACCGGGAGATCGAGGTCGGCCAGGGCCTCATCGGCTGGGTGGCCGAGCGCGGCGATCCGCTCCACTCCACCGAGTTCAAACATGACCTCAAGGCCCTCGGGCTGTACCGCGCCGAGGAGGACATCAAATCCTTCCTGGCCGTCCCGGTGGCCACGCCCGGCGGGACCGGCGTCCTCTTCATCGACAGCAAGCGGCAGTATGTCTTCACCCCCAAGGTCCAAAAACTCCTCATCGGTTTCGCCGATCAGGTGACGCGGATGCTCGAAAAGAGCGACGTCTACCGGCGGATCGGCCGGGACTTCGTCACCCTGGAAGCCCTTCGCGATTACGCGGCGCCCATCACGGCCGCCGGCGACGCCGACGCGGTCCTCGACGCGGCCTGCAACATCCCGAAACGGTTGCTGAAGTGCGAGACGGCGGCGCTCGTCTGGCGCGCGCCGGGGGAGAAGGCGTTTCGCGTCGTCCGGTGCGTGACGCACGGCGCCGACACGCCCATCGGCCTGTCGGTGTCCATGGAGAGCAGTCTCGCGGGCTGGGTGCTGACGCACGGAGAGACGTTTCATCTCCCGACCATCAAGGACGAGCTGCGGGAGACCCACCTGTTCCACCCCGCCGAGGCCCGCCGGCCGTTGGGCGCCTTTCTCGGTGTTCCGCTCAGCACGGGGGGGGGGGAGGGAGGGGGGGGGAGGGAGGTCTTCGGCCTGCTGGCGTTCGCGCGGGCCGAGGCCGGAGGTTTTGACGAACGCGAGCTGGCCGCGGCGGAGCTGCTCCAAGGCCTGGCCTCGGGGGCGCTGGCCGCCGCCCGGATGCGGGCGCGCCGGGAGGGTCTGGGGGCCTTGGACGATGTGACCGGGTTGCCGGCCTATCCGGCCTTCACCGCCCGTCTCACCGACGCCCTCGCCCTGGCGTCGGACACCCTGCGCCCGGTGTCCATCCTGATCGCCGACTCCGAGGAGGTTCAGGAAGTCTACGCGGACCGGGGCCGCGAGGCGGGCGACTCACTCCTGCGCGAGCTGGCTGATTTCTACCGCCGGTCTCTGGATGAGCCGGACCTGCTGGCGCGGTGTCTCGGTCGCCGGTTTGTGATGGCCCTGGTCGGCAAAGATCTCGATGCGGCCCGAGAGACGGCCGGACGGCTTCAGGACACGCTGGAAAACTCCTATCTCCGGGCCGGATCCATCGAGTTCCGGCTCTCGGTGCACTTTGGGCTGGCTGTGTTTCCCCAGGACGGGGACGCCGAGGGAAGACTCATCGCCCAGGGGCTCCGGGCCCTCGAGTGGGCCAAGTCCCGGGGACGAGAAACCATCTGTTCCATTGCGGAGGTCAAAGGCTGACAGATGCATATACCCTTTTTTTCGCGCTGGTTTCCCACCGGTATCGCCATGGACCTGGGAACCGCCAACAGCCTGATCTATGTCCGGGGACGCGGGATCCTTCTGGACGAGCCGTCGGTGGTCGCCCTGGAGCAGGCCACCGGCAAGATCCTGGCGGTCGGCCACAAGGCCAAGGAGATGTGGGGCAAGACCCCCGAGAGCATCGCCATCGTCCGCCCTATGAAGGACGGGGTCATCGCCGATTACGATGTGACCAAGGCCATGATCAAGTATTTCATCCGCCGGGTGTACAAAAACCGCCGCACCTTCCGCCCCAAGATGATCGTCTGCATCCCCTCGGGCATCACCCAGGTGGAAAAGCGCGCCGTCCGGGAATCCGCGTTGGACGCGGGGTCCGTGAAGGTTCACCTGGTGGAGGAGCCCATGGCCGCCGCCATCGGCGCCAAGCTCCCCATCCATGAAGTCGGCAGCAACATGATCGTGGACATCGGCGGCGGCACGACCGAGGTGGCGGTCATCAGCCGGTACGCCACCGTGTACAGCGAGTCCATCCGGGTCGCGGGCGACGAAATGGACGAGGCCGTCCAGAGGTTGATCCGCAAAGAGTTCAACATGGCCATCGGCCCCTTCGAGGCCGAGCGGGCGAAGATCGAGATCGGCTCGGCGTCCATCCTCAGCTCCCGGCTGGAAACGGTCGTTCGCGGACGGGACCTGATGGACGGCATCCCGAAATCGGTGAGCGTGGACGACCGGAACGTCCGGGAGGCCCTGACCGGGCCGGTCCGGGCCATTGTGGATTCCGTCCGCCGCGCCCTGGAGCGCACAAGCCCCGAGCAGGCCGCCGAAATCATGAAGCGGGGCGTCGTCCTCGCGGGCGGCGGCTCGCTTCTGAAGGGGCTGGGAAGCCGCCTCCACGAAGAGACGAAACTCCCCATCTACCGGGCGAAGGACCCCCTCACCGCCGTCGTCCGGGGAACGGGCGAGATCCTGGAGAACATGCAGGAGCTCTCTCGCGTCTGTGTGGGCTGAGAAGAGCCGGACTGGCTACCAGGAAGAGGGCGCGCTTGAATAAAAAACGCCCCCTCCCGCGCGGGGAGAGGGCGCTGAAGGCTTGCGGGAAAGGGGTTACACCTTCACCACGTCGGTGTACTCGACCTTCCGGTCGGGTTTCAGGCCCCGCTTTTTCATGTAATCCGACGCCCAGTTGAACTCCTTCTCCGTATAAGGCTCCGGATAGACGTACGTCAGCCTTCTCAGGTCGAGGGCATCCACCGTGAAACCGTCCTTGAGGTCCTCGGGGATGTCCCGCAGGAGCAGCGCCGCGTGCTTCTTGAGGTCCCCCCGGATCTCGTCCACCGCCCGGCGCAGCGCCCGGAAGATGGCCTCGCGGGCGTCGTCGTCGTAGTCCTCCGTCGCGTAAAGAAGACCCCAATACTTCGTCTCGGCGATCACCCGGCAGCCCCGGCTTTCGGCCAGGCTGATGAAGGGCTCCATCAGGTTCGCCGCCGGAATCTCGCCGGCCAGCAGGGCGCGCGTGCGGAGGACCGGCCCGCCGATGTGTTGGACGACGGCCTCCTCGTCGGGAACGTGCCCTTCGAGCATCTTCAGGGCGGTGTAGTGGGAGCCCGTCTGGTCCTGAATGGCGACGGGGAGACCCGCCAGGTCGTCCAGTCGTTGATAAGGAGAATTCCCCCGGACGCAGATGGCCATGGTGGCCACGCTTTCGCGCTTCGCGAGGATCAATCCGCTTCGTTCGCCGTCGGCCGCGCGCTTGATGACCCCCCACTCGCACTTGTTGTAGGCCTCCAGCCCGCCTTGTTCGTAGTCCACCGCCACGGGTCGCTCGAAGACCGGGGCCGGCACGAGGGCAGGGTCGGGGTCCCAGACCTCGGCTTCGATGCCCTCTTCCTTGAAGTAGCCGTTTTGCGCGGCCACGTCCCACGGAAGCGTGAAGACCGTTCCCTCGTTCGTGAACCGAATCTTGATGGTCATCGTCTATTCCTCCTTCGCCCCAAACCCCCGATTCCCAGGCCGATATCCATTAGCAACACAGACCCAAAATCGAAATTCCCGAATCCCATCGGGGGTCCATTTCCCTTTCCCTCCGGAATCCGAATTGCTTGAGGTGAATTTTACCGGAGACGGGCCTCTTTTGGAAACAATATAGATGATTGCCCTCATCGAAACATACAACGGATTACCCGGCCCCGAGGATCTGGACGGCGACGCGGCGGTTGGGGCGCGGCCCGTCGAACTCGCAGAAGAAGACCCCCTGCCAGGTCCCGAGGACGAGGTCGCCCTCGTGGATCAGGACCGTCAGGGACGGCCCGAAAGCCGCGGTCTTCCAGTGGCTGTCGCTGTTCCCCTCGCCGTGGCGGTAGAACGTCTCCCGCCGGGGAATCAGGTCCGCGAGCTTGGCCAGGAGATCGCGGGGGACGTCGGGGTCGGCGTTCTCGTTGATTGTCAGCCCGGCCGTCGTGTGCAGGCTCTGGAGGAAGGCGGCGCCTTCCCGGACGCCCCTTTGCCGGACGATGGCGCGAAGCCGGTCCGTGATGTCGATCATCTCGTTTCGGCTCTGTGAATTCACTTGAATCTCTTCCATTTCTCCCTCTCTCCCCCCCCTCCCCCTGTGATTCGCCCGAACTTGGCATTTCCGGCCGTCTATGAGATGTTGTACCCAGTTACATAACACAGAAACCCCATTCGGCTGCCGGCTGAAGGACGGACATCGAGGCGCTTCCGGCGAGACCTCGGTCGCCGTTCAGGCCAAGGCCCGGATTCTGTCCGCCTGGAGGCCGCGACCATGAGTGAACTGGCGTATGTCGGGAAGAACGTCGTCCGCGTGGACGCCCACGTCAAGGCGATCGGCGAGGCCCGCTACACGGCGGACGTCAACCTCCCGGGGATGCTCCACGGGCGTCTGCTTCGGAGCGCTCTCCCGCACGCCCGGATCCGAGGCATCCGGACCGACGAGGCCGAAAAGGTCAGGGGCGTCAAGGCCGTCCTGATCGGCGCCGAGGTCCCTTACAAATTCGGCGTGTCCCATTATGACCAGATCCCCCTTGCCGCCGAGAAGGTCCGCCACATCGGGGACCCGGTGGCCGCCGTGGCTGCGGCGGACCTCGACGCGGCCGATGAGGCCTTGTCGCGGATAGAGGTGGACTACGAGGAATTGCCCGCCGTCTTCCATCCCGAAGAGGCGATGGAGCCGGGCCGGACCCTGATTCACGACGACAAAGAGGGCAACATCGCGGCGCACATCCAATACGACGCCGGCGACGTGGACGGGGCGTTCCGCCGGGCCGCCCACGTGTTCGAGGACGATTTCGAGACCGCGCGGCAGGCCCACCTGTGCATGGAGCCCCATGTCTGCGTGGCCCACGTGGAGCCGACCGGGCGGCTGACCTTCTACTATTCCACCCAGGCCCCCTCTTACTCCCGGACGAACATGGCCAAGATCCTCAAGGTGCCCGAGAGCCAGATCCGCATTGTCACGAACAACGTCGGCGGGGGATTCGGCAGCAAGGCGACGGGCAAGTTCTGCATCGATTTCTGCGCCATCGAGCTGGCGAAAAAGTCCGGCCGGCCGGTGAAGATCGAGCACACCCGCGAGGAGGAGACCGCCTATTCCACCTTCCGGCACCCCTTCATCGTCCACGTCAAGACCGCCCTGGACGCCGAAGGCGTCATCACCGCCCGGGATTGCCGCGTGGTCATGGACAACGGCGGCTATTGCGACTACGGCCCGGTGGTGTGCAATGTGGCCGGCGCCCTGGGAGGGACCCTCTACCGGTTCCCCAATTACCGGTACGACGGCTATGTGGTCTACACCAACAACCCCTTCGGGGGGGCCATGCGGGGACTGGGCAACCCGCAGATCACCTTCGCCTGCGAGACGCAGCTCAACATGATCGCCGACCGCCTGGGGATGAACCCGGTCGAGCTGCGCCTGAAGAACGCCGTCCGCGTGGGCGATGAGGCCGCCTCCGGGGCGCGTTTCGGGTCGTGCGCCCTCTCGGAGTGCATCTCCGAGGTGGCCCGGCGGATCGGCTGGGACGAGAATTATAAGAAGAGCCGGCCGAACCGGGGCGTCGGGGTGGCGTGCGGCGTCCACTTCGTCGGCGTCCGGCTCTCCCCGGGCATTGACGCCGACTTCGCCGGGGCGGCCATCACCTTGAACGACGACGGCTCCATCCATCTGGCCACGTCCGTGTGCGAGATCGGAAACGGCTCCAACACAGTCCTGGCCCAGATGGCCGCCGAGGTCCTGGGCGTCCCGATGGAGAAGATCATGGTCGTCTTCGGAGACACCGACGTCATCCCGATGGGGTGGGGGGCGCGGGCCAGCCGGAACACGGCGATCGGAGGAGAGGCCGTCCGGCGGGCGGCCGCGAAGGTGCGCGATCAGGTGATCGAGACGGCCGCCGGGCGGCTGGAGGCCGATCCGTCCGACCTGGAGGTTTCCGGGGAAAAGGTCTTCGTGCGGGGAGCCCCCGAGCGGGCTTTGTCGCTCTCCGACGTGGTCAAGGCCAACCGCTACCGCAAGGACGGCCAGGCCATGTGGGCTCAGGCTCATTACGACGCGCCCAGCGAGCTGGCCGACAAGAAGACGGGGCGGGGGAATTTCTCGAGTGCGTTCGCCTTCGGGGCCAAGGCCGTCGAGGTGGAGGTGGATCCCGAGACGGGAGAGGTCCGCATCCTGCGGGTGGTCTCCGCCTCGGACATCGGGCGGGTGGTCAGCCCGAACGGGGCGCAGGCGCAGGTGGAGGGAGGATTCGCCCAGGCCCAGGGTTTCACCCTCATGGAGGAGATCGCCTGCCAAGAGGGTCAGGTGATCAACCCCAACCTCATCGAGTACAAGGTGCCGACCACCCTGGATTTCGTCCCTGTGGAGGGGATTTTCATCGAGGCGGGCGACCCGCTGGGCCCCTGGGGGGTGAAGGGGATCGGGGAGATGGTCACCGTCGATGGAGGCCCGGCCATCGTCTCGGCCATTCACGATGCCGCGGGGGTGTGGATGACGGACCTGCCCGTCACGCCGGACAAGCTGTGGCGGGGGATCCATGCCCGGTCTGGAGAAGGGGCATGAAACTTCAGGCGTCCTTTGCCGGGAATAAAAATTGTGTTGGGTTGCTGCACAACCTCCTGTATTTTTGCTACGCTACGGTATTGTTACCTTGAAAAACACAAGCACCCGATTTGCGGCGGCCGCCCGAGAACGGTCCGCTTGGCGCAATGGCGGGGAGAACGCGGGACCGATTGAAGTTTCTTCGGCGTGGGCGGTCCGGGCGGCGCACGGTGGATCTTCCCGCAGTCAAGAAGTCAGGTTCTTGCTTTCAGGGAGGGTGAGGAAAATGAAAGATCGATTTTTCCATCGCATGTCATACATCGGGGTGTTCCTCGCGGCCGTGGTGATGTTCGCCGGGCCGCTGGGGTCCGCTGCCCTGGCCCAGAAGCCCATCAAGATCGGTTTCGGCATGGCGCTCACCGGAGGGCTGGCCGCCAACGGGAAGGCCGCGGTCCTCGCCATGAAAATCTGGCGGGACGACGTGAACCGGAAGGGCGGGCTGCTCGGCCGCAAGGTGGAGCTGGTCTACTACGACGACCAGACCAAGTCGGCCACCGTTCCGGGCATCTACTCCAAGCTCCTGGACGTGGACAAAGTGGACTTCGTCGTCTCCGGGTACGGGACGAACCTCATCGCCCCCGCCATGCCCATCGTGATGGAGCGCGGGCTGGTGTTCATGGGGTTGTTCGGCCTCGCGGTCAACGAGAAGTTCAACTACCGTCACTACTTCCAGATCATGCCGGCGGGCCTGCACCCCAGGACGGACTGGTCCAACGGCTTCTTCCAGATCGCGTTGCAGCAGACGCCGAGGCCGAAGACCATCGCCCTCATCGGCGCGGACGCCGAGTTCGCCCGGAACGCGGTCTCCGGCGCCCGGGACAACGCCAAGAAGTACGGCTTCAAGATTGTCTACGACAAGCGGTATCCCCCGGGCACGGCGGACTTCACGCCGATCGTCCGGGCCATCAAGGCGACCAATCCCGACCTCCTGTACGTGGGATCCTACCCTCCGGGGTTGGTCGGCATCACCCGGGCGGCGCATGAAGTCGGCCTGAAGCCGAAGCTCTTCGGAGGCGGGATGGTGGGTCTTCAGTACGCCGTCTTTCTCAGCAAGCTCGGCTCGAAGCTGAACGGCATCGTGAATTACCCCAGATATCCCATATGGATCATAACTTTTGTCGGACCGGAGGACATTTTCTGGAGTAAAATCAATGCATGAGCCTCCCCGAGCCATCCTCTCGCGGGGTAATCCAATGGGTGAAGCGAAAAAGTGGGCGTTGAAGGTCCGTTTTGAGCGTCGGCTGAGGCTTGAGTTTCACGGAACCAGAATGACTTCGGATGCGGGATTGCTGGCCTGCCGAGAGGGATCAAGCACTGGTCGTTACGCGGCCTTCAGCTTAAGCTCCTCAAAATGGGCGGCCGGCTCGTGCGGTACGCCCGCCACATCACCTTCCAGTTGGCCGAGGTCGGTGTATCCAGGAAGACATTTGCCCTTATCTTGGAGAGAATCAAGCGATGATGCCCGGTGCCTGTCTAGCGACCCTAAGCGGAGTCCACACAAGGGCAAAATGACGAAGACTCCAAACCTGGTGGTCAAGCCCGTTTACACGCCGGCGCTGACATGGTTTTCCAATGGCGGATACCGCTCCGATCAGGGTTTCAGGCGCCCGAAATGGTGTTGACAGCCCCGGTAAAGAGGGCTCTAATTGAGTTAAAGAGCAACGGGTGGTCAATACAAGAGTTGTCTTGATTTAAACCGGGATTTCCCAGATGACCACTCTTAGCCATCCTGTGGTCCTCCTGTGTCATCAAAGTACCCCATTTTACTACAGATTCAGGGTCTCTTTGCAGAACCCTCTGCTCAATCGAGGGGCAACGGCCGTCCTAAAGCCGCAATCCCTTGAAAACCCAGCTCTACCGGCACACTCAGGGGAGTTCGGCACAGACTGATCCCCCGTCTCCACCACGTCACTAAGCTTCCGGGCCATCTGCTCCGTCATCCGGTATCTGGTACGGGAGGCGGTAACCACAACCGTCGAATTCGTTCAAGGATTGCCCTGAACAGTTGACGCGGCACGGCCACCTCGGCCATCTGGAAGGTGGTGTGCCGGGCGTGGGTGACCACCTTGGCCCCAATCTTAATCAGCTTCTCGCGTAACGTCGTCAGCGACCAGTGCTTCACCGCTCTGGGCAACGCCAGCCGCCGCAGGAAGTTTGCCAGGTTGTACGCCAAGGCAAATAGTTGCAAGCGAACCTGGTTCTCTTCAAAGCCGTGGCAGGACAGGCGCGTCCAGTTCAGGGCGTACTTGCCCTCCTTGATCCACTGCTCCGCCGTCCCACGCTGGTTGTAGAACCTCACGACGTTCTCTTCCCGCCAGTGCAGGTTGGTCACGATGAAGCTGACTCTTGGAAACAACTCGCCCTGGTGCCACTCGACCGCCACCACCACCCGGCGAGGCTTCTCCCAACTAGCCGCCTGATAGGGGAGACGCTGTGGTAGAAGATAATGGGCCTTTTGGGCGGTCGGCCAACCGGCCGGGTCAGAAGGCATTCGATGTCCCTGTACAAGATGGCGTTGGCCGGAAGCCGAATCGCATAGGAGTAGCCCTCCGCCTCAAGGTATCGGTACACCTCCGGCTTGGCAAATGCCGCGTCGCCTCGAAAAAACCGACAGACCTTCGCATCCCGGTAGCGAGCTACCACCGGCTCCAATACAGACCACCAGTCATCAGCGCTGTGGACCTTGCCGTTGCGCAACAGCGCCCGCTCCAGATCGCCAAACTGGTTGAAGCAAAACAGTGGGTGATAGCAGGTGCAGCCGAAGTGGCCGTTGTAGGAAGAGCCTTCCTGCTCACCGTGGGTCGGGCTGACCGAACTGTCCATGTCCAGGATCAGCTTGCGAATCGGCTTGCGTTTGCGGACACGATCCACCAACACACCGGGCAGACCGCTCAGCGCCTTGAGGGGTTAAGGGGCCGGGTGAGGGTCTGCGTCTCGAATCGGCTCATCTGGCTGGTGGAGGCAGCGGTGTGATACTTCGCTCGCCCCCCAACCACCTGACGCATGGCGGGATCGACACAGAGCCGCTCGGCATCATTGGTGTCTTTATATCCTGCCAGGCGGCTGTAGACCGACTGGCGCACCAAAGCGGTGAGGCTGTGCCGGGTGTTCCCGCCCGTCCGTGAATCGGACAGAAACCCCTCGGCCGCCTTCGTCAGCCCCAACACCTCATCCAGTTCACGATAGGCAAGCAAACCGGCGTCACTCGTAACCTTTGCTCCGTGAAACTCCAGCCTGAGCCGACCGTCGAATTGGAGCCTCAACGGCCTCTTTTTCGCTTCACCCATCGGGTCCCCTCGCAAGATGATGGCAGGGAGAGGCCAACACCTTGATTTTACACGAGAAAACGGCCTTCGGGGCGTTAAAAATTATCATCCATATGGGAAATGCGGGATTACGACTTCTGGGTGCCCGAGCGCACCCTGAAGTTCCCGGGGATCGAGGCCTTCCTGAAGAAGTACCAGGCGCAGGCGAAGAAGGCGGGCGTGGATCCCCTGGGCCACTACCTGCCGCCCTGGGCCTACGCCTACGTCCAGATCCTCGGACAGGCCATCGAGGCCGTGAAGAGCACGGACCAGAAGAAGGTGGGCGAATACATCCGCGCCAACACGTTCAACACCATCGTCGGCAAGGTCAAGTTCGCTCCCAACGGCGAGTGGGCGAAGACCCGGGCGCTCATGATTCAGTTCCAGGGCATCAAGGGCTCCAATGTCGATCAGTTCAGGAAGCCCGGGAAGCGGGTGGTGCTCTATCCTGAGGAGTGGAAATCGGGCAAGGTGATTTACCCTTACGCCAAAGCCCGGTAACATAACCTGTCCCTTTATGGAACAAGGGCCGCGCCCCGGGGAGGGCGCGCGCCCTTGTTCCATGTCGGGAGGCGCTTCGTGTTCTCCTTCGATCTGCTGCTGAACGCCATCGTCGCGGGTCTTTTGGTGGGCGGATTCTACGCGGCCGTCGCCCTGGGGCTTTCCCTGGCCTTCGGACTGCTGGACGTGGTGAACATCGCCCACCCCGTCTTCGTCATCCTGGGCTCTTATGTGGCCTTCATGTTGTATGAAGGCCTCGGGATCGACCCCATCGTCGCGGGGCTGATCTTTACCCCCGTCTTCTATCTGCTCGGGGTCGGGGTCTACCGGATCTATTACAACAGCTTCGAGAAGAAGGGGACGGAGTCTCTGCGGGGGCTGGTGTTCTTCTTCGGCCTTCTCTTCATCATCGAGGTTTCGCTGATCATCGTGTACGGCGTGGACTACCGCCTGCTCGAGCCGTCCTACATCGGTAAATCCATCCATATCGGCGTCGTCGGGATCGCCACCCGGTTGCTTGTGCCCTTTCTCGGTGGGGTGATCATGACGCTGTCGCTTCACTTCTTCCTCTCCAGGAGCTTTTACGGCAAGGCCATCATGGGGGTTTCCCAGGACGGTCTCGCCCTCCGGCTCATGGGGGCCGACCCCGTCAAGATCAAGTCCATCGCCTTCGGAATCGCCATCGCCACGGCCAGCCTCGCGGGCGCGCTGCTGATCATCCTCGCCACCGTCGAGCCTTCCATCAACCGGGAGTACATCGGACGGGTTTTCGCCATCGTCGTCCTGGGCGGGATGGGGAGCGTCGGCGGGACGCTGGTGGCCGCTTTGATCCTGGGGGTGCTGGAGAGTCTCACCTCGACGTTCTACGGCCCTTCCTGGTCGCTGGCCGTTTCGTTCGGAATCCTCTTGATCGTGCTGGCGGTCCGGCCATCGGGTCTGTTCGGGAGGTAGTCCTTGAGAAACAAATGGCTCTTGTTGACGGCGGCCGCCATCATCGCCGCGGGCTTCATTCTGACCGGCATCATGCAGAACCAGTATTACTATTTCGCCTCCTACGTCGTCCTCCAGTACATCGTCCTCGCCACCGCGTGGAACATCCTGGGGGGATACACCGGCTATGTGAACTTCGGCACGGCCGGCTTCTTCGCCGTCGGCGCCTACACGGCCGTGGCTCTCCTCAAGGCGTACAAGATCAATATCCTCCTCATGATCCTCTGCGGAGGCGTTGTTTCGGGCCTCCTGGGGCTGGGGATCGGGTATCTGACGATGAGGCTTCACGGGGTGTTCTTCGCCATCGCCACGCTGGCGCTTGCGATCGTCTTGAAGACCGTGGTCGACAATTGGGAGTTTGTGGGCGGGGCGAGGGGGATGTACATCCTCCGGCCGAGAGAGGTTCCCTTCTTCAGCAACTATGTGGAATTCCTCTTCGCCTTGATGGTGGTCCTCGCCGTCCTCTCCGTGGCCGTCGCCTGGTTCATCGAGAACTCCCGGATCGGGAGGGGGCTCGCCGCCATCCGGGATGATGATGAGGCGGCCGAGTGCATGGGCGTGCCGATCCTGAAGCTGAAGCTGTTCGCCACGACGGTGAGCGGGTTCCTGATGGGGGTGGCCGGCGCCCCGTTCCCGTACTACATCACGTACCTGGATCCGACTTCCGCTTTCAGCCTCGACTACGCCGTGAACAGCCTGGCCATGCCGTTGATCGGCGGGACCACCACGTGGCTGGGTCCCGTGGTCGGGGCGGTCCTGTTGGCGACCGCGCAGCAGATTCTGACCGTCACGATCTCATCAGAGTGGGCGCTGTTCTTCGTGGGCGTCGTCCTGATCGGGTTCGTCATCCTCGCCCCCGAGGGGCTCGTCGGGCTCTTTCGCAAGGTGATCGGGAAGAAGACCTGATGGCGGACGAACGGCTTCTCGACATCCAAGGCGTGTCGAAGCGCTTCGGCGGGTTTCACGCCCTGACGGAAGTCAGTGTTCACGTCAACGCCGGCGAGCGGTTCGGCCTGATCGGTCCCAACGGCTCCGGAAAGACCACCCTCATCAACTCCGTCTCCGGCGCCCTGCCGTGCGACGGGGGAAGGGTCGTCTTCGGCGGAAAGGACATCACGACCACGGCCGGCTACAAGCGGGCTCGGATGGGGCTGGTGAGAAGCTTCCAGATTCCAAAGCCGTTCACCAGCATGACGGTCCTGGAGAACCTCTGCATCCCGCTGGAGTACGCGGCGCACTACAAGTCCCACCACGGGCTCCACATCCATAAGGAAGCGGAAGAGATCCTTCGGCTCGTCGGTCTCGACGGAAAGGCCGACGCGAAACCCGGCGGCCTGACCCAAATCGAGATGCGGAAGCTGGAGCTCGCCAGGGCCCTGGCGGCTGAGCCGAAGCTCCTCATCCTGGATGAGGCCATGGCGGGCTTGTCGGGCTCGGAGGTGGACGAGATCATCGAGATGCTGTTCCGCCTCAACGAGCGCGGCATCACGATCATCATGATCGAGCACATCATGCGGGCCGTGATGAGCTTCTCGGAAAGGATCGCCGTCCTGGACGCGGGAAAGAAGATCGCCGAGGGCGCGCCCGAGGAGGTCGTGGCCAACCCGGAAGTGGAGAGGGCCTATCTTGGGGAATAGCATCATCGTCAAAAACCTGAGGGCCGGGTACGGAGCGGTGAAGGTCCTCCACGGCGTCTCGGTGGACGTTCAGGACGGGGAAACCGTCGCGCTCCTCGGGACGAACGGCAACGGCAAGAGCACGCTGCTCAAGTGCATCATGGGGCTGGTCCCGCCCGACAGCGGCGAGATCTATTTCGAGTCCGACGGCGATCGAATCGACCTGGTGGGGAAGCCCGCCGAGGAGATCGTGAGCCTCGGCGTCACCCTGGTCCCGGAAGGCCGCCGGCTGTTCCCGATGCTGACCGTGGAGGAGAATCTCGAGCTGGGCGCTTACCGTCCGGAAGCGAGGAGCCGCCTCGACGCCAACAAGCGGTTCTGCTTCGAGGCCTTCCCCATCCTGGAAGAGCGCCGAGGCCAACAGGCGGGCAGCATGAGCGGGGGCGAGCAGCAGATGCTGGCCATCGCCCGGGCGCTCATGTCCTCGCCCAAGGTCCTCCTCATCGATGAGCCCTCCGTGGGCCTGGCCCCCATCCTCGTCAGCCGGGTGATCGCCAAGATCCGGGAGCTGAAGGACGAATACAACCTGACGGTCCTCATGGCGGAGCAGAACTTCAATCAGGCCATCAAGATCGCCGATCGGGGCTATATCATCGTGGAAGGGAAGATCGCCTTCGAGGGAAAAAGCACCGAGGAGCTCAGCAATCACGAGCTCGTCAAGAAATATTATCTGGGCGTGTAAGGATGGGCGCCCTCACGCGGCTTCACCCCGCCGAAGCCATGTTCCAAGAGCGTGTATCAACGCTCATCCTCCATCCATTGATTCCCCACTGAATGTCTCATCGATTTTTTTCATCCGACGCCGGTGCGGTCACCTTCCGGCCGCTGGAAACCCTCCCCCCCTATCGGAGATACTGCGACCGGGGACAGTGGAGTCCCCCAGGGGTTGGAAGCGCGCTTTCGGATCGGTGAAGGGGGTCTCTTGACGATCCGCCCGGAAACCATGGCATGGATTCAAAGGACGGCGGTTCTCTTCCTGGGAGCGCTCGTTCTCTTGGGCGAATCCGCCTTCGCCGCTGAAAGGGCGATCCCGCCTTCGGTTGAGGGGTATTCCCCCGGGGACAGGGAGATGGCCGCCGCGATTGTCGACCGGCCGACCTTTCAGGCGGCCCGGAAGCTGACCTTCCGGGCGGACCCCGATGTCTTCCGGTTCCTGATCGACCAGCCCGATTTCGCGGCGGCCGTCAGCCGGGGGATCGGCCATGACCGGTTCCGCATCCTGCCAGAGAGGGGCCGCTATCGCATCTTCCACGGGCATGCCCGGGGCGTTTTCTGGGCGGCGGAGCGCCGACCCGGCCGGGCGGCGTATCTGGCGAAGGGCGTCTACGAGAATCCCGCCTTCGCCTGGCTCGGGATCGTCGTCCGCGCGCGTTCCTTTGTGGTGGAGGATTTCCCGTGGGCCGCTCCGGGAAAATCCGGCCCGTCCGGGTCCGTCGCGATCCGCGCCTATCTGCACGTCGAGAACGTTATCCTGGACTGGGTGTTTCGGATCATCGCGCCGCTGGTTCGGAAGGCTTTCGAGGACAAGCTGACGGGGGCCTACCGCATCGCGCCCGATTTGAGCCGAATGGCCCACCGGGACGCTGACGGTTTTCTCGAAAAAATCCGGAAGATCGAGGGCCTGGACCCGGCCCGGTTGAACGCGTTCGAAAAGCTCGTCAAGCGCCGTGCGCCGCCGCCCGGGCCGTAAGGGCGTAGCTTGTGTGCTGAGAGGCTGCGGCATCTCAATCAATCGGATCTAATTCGAATTCCTCCGGTGCGCCGTCGAAGTATTCATTGGTACAATTGACGACCCGGAAGGCGCACAGGCGAATCGACGGTACTGGCGTCACCAACTCGAAGTTCAAGGCTTGGCTAAAAGGCCGAAAAATCTCCGAATCTATGGAACTTGCCCATTCGATCATTCCGTTGGGATCCCCACCATGTTCGTCTTTCAACTCCGACACAGGGACGCGATCCAGCCTGATCAGAAGTGGACACGACGAAATCGGGCGCAATTCCGCCACCTCAGGATAGTTCTCGAGGAGGTCCTCCGATCGACCAGGTGTTTCCTCGTCCAACAGATCGAGCAAAGTGAAAGTTTCCCTTATCAATTCTGATCCATAGCTCTTCGTTCCGTAAGAGACCGCACGCCTTATGTTTGCTGCTAAAAATGCCGACCCGTGCCGCCAATTAAAACGATTTACCTGTTGCTTTTCCATGTGTTCGTACATCCCAATCTGAAGTGCAACCGATTCCAATGCTTTGGACCCTGGAGGTAGCCTCATCACATGTTTTTTGCGATAGCGAATAAATCCAGTACCTGCCATTCTTTGATCATGTTCCGTCCGCCTACTCCATGGGTCTTGATAGAATCCCAAAAGATCGTGCTCGTACCGTGATAGAGTGGAATGGTTAGATAACCGTCTGAATTCAGGATGTCGATGGTTGCCATTGTTGAAAATCCACGGCGAAATATTTGCCCTCTAGCATACGATTCTGAGACTATTTGTCCCAGAATAAGCCAACTCCCTCTCCGATTACAGGAGTTGTACCTCGTGTCCGCAATCTCGCTTGGTAAAGCTTCCAATCGGGCATACACTGAGAAAATAGTTGGCGGAATCTAAGACTGTGGTCGGGGCACTTAAGGTGGCAGAGCTCATGCATCACTACGCAGTCAATGCATTTGTACAAGTTCGCCCTGGAAATCTCGCGCGAAGTCAAAGCGTGTGGAGGGGAGGGTGACGGGCGGCTCAGTTCCGGTCCGGCTGGGCGTTCAAGGTGAAGTCGAACGTCAGGAATCGCAGGGGAAGACGGGCGTCATCGGGGGTAATGAGTTGACGGTTCAACAGCCATGTCCTCGGGTCGTTCCCGAAGTCGCGTTTGAACCAGTCGAAGAAGGTCGAGATGTGGAGGACGCCTCCGGTCGCGGCGCGCTCGATGCGCTTTCCCTTCCCGGAGTTGCTGAAAAAGGACTTCACCTGTTCTCTGAGCTGGTCATCCAGCTTGTCCGCTTGATAAGGCTCCGGTCTCAGGTCTGGCGAGCTCACCATCCCTTTGGTGAGTGCGAAATGAACGCGCGGATCCTTGAACTTGTTCCGCAGAATCACGCGATCGATCCCATGTAACGAATGGGTTTTTCCCGCCACCTCTCCTGCGGCCAGATGCCAGACGGATGTTGTTCCCTTCCGGATTTCCAGCAGGTTCTTCAACCCGGGGTGATCCACGACCAATGAAAGCACGAGGAAATTATAAATATTGAGCCACAAGGCCAGGCGCTTCCGCTCGGGAAGCGTTGAAAAAGAGGGCAGCCGGGCCAATCCTCTACGGAGCTTCATGAATCGGCGGTCCTCGCGCAGTCCCTCGTAATCCACCAGATTGCAGGTGACGCCGTTTCGCGATCCGGGACTCACATACCGGCGAAGAAGCAGTCCGTACCCCTCTGTCCAACTGTCTGAAAAATACGCCCGGGCCGGTTCAACCCCCGCCCAGAGCAAAAACGCCGCGGCCGCAACGACGGCGATTCGCTTAATCACCATGGGCCCCCAACTTCGTCATCGCCGCGTCCCCCACATTTCCCGCCGACGGGTTTTCCCTCGGATGAATCAATCGCGAAATTATATCTAGCCTATTGTATTTAATGCTTTTTATTTAAAAAATCCTCAAAATGGGGACGCTTTAGGCGTCATTTTTGCTCGTTCATATGGACAGACCACCAGGGGGGTGGTTTGTCCCTTGCTACGGGAAAAACCGTTAAGGAGGCGCTACAGCTCACGCAGTTCTCCGTGGACAAAGCGGACTAGACGCCCAGGTACCGGAGCCGCAACTCCTGTTGGGCGGCGAGGGCGGCCGAATCCCCGGACCAGACCACCTTCCCCTTCTCCATGATGTAATGCCGGTCGGCGATGCGCGTCAGGGCATCGAGGCTTCTGTCGATGACCAGGATTGACTGCCCGGCCTCTTTGAGGCGCTCCAGGCACCGCCAGATCTCCGCGCGGATCAGCGGCGCGAGCCCCTCCGTCGCGTCGTCCAGGATGAGGACCTTCGAATTGAGCATCAACGCCCGCCCGATCGCGAGCATCTGCTGTTCCCCGCCCGACAAGGTTCTTCCCATGGAATTTCGCCGCTCTTCCAGCATGGGAAACATCTCGAAGACGCGCTCGACCGTCCAGGGATTTTCCGCGCTGGACCGGTTGGCCGCCGTGGCGATCAGGTTTTCCCGGACGGTCAGGGTCGGGAACACCTGCCGGCCCTCGGGGACCAGCGCCAGGCCCGCGCGCGCCACCTCATGGCTGGGCCGGTTTTGAATCTCCACCCCCTCGAAGCGGATCCGGCCGGACCTCGGCGGTGTCAGGCCCATGATGGAGCGCACCGTCGTCGTCTTTCCCATCCCGTTCCGGCCCATCAGGGTCACCACCTCGCCCGGGCCGACCTCGAAGCTGACGCCGAACAGAACCCGGCTTCGGCCGTAGAAGGTTTCGATGTCCGAGATCTGAAGCATCACGCCTCCTCGCCGAGATAGGCCTGGAGCACGTGGGGGTCGGCGCGGATCTCCTCGGGCGCGCCCGTGGCGATCGCCTTGCCGTACACCAGGACCGTGACGCGATCCGCCAGCGCGAACACGGCGTCCATGTCATGCTCGACCAGAAGGATCGTCACCTTTCCCTTGAGGGTCTTCAGCAATTCCACCATCCGGACCGAATCTTCCGGACCCATGCCCGCCATCGGCTCATCCAACAGGAGGAGGGACGGCTCCGTGGCCAGCGCCACCGCGAGCTCCAGCTGACGCTGCTCTCCGTGGGCGAGGTTTGCGGCGGGGACGGCGGCCCTGGCCCCCAAGCCCATGCGGTCGAGGACCTCCCGGGCCGGGCCCCGCAGGCGTGGATCGGTCCGGGCGTCACGCCAGAACCGGAAGGAATGTCCGTCGTGCGCCTGGAGGGCCATCGCCACGTTGTCCTCCGCCGTGAAGCCGAGGAAAAGCGAGGTGATCTGGAAAGACCGGGCGAGACCCAGATGGGAGCGGGCGTGGACGGGAAGGCCCGTGATGTCCCGGCCCTGGAAACGGACGGCGCCCGAATCCGGGATGAGCTCGCCGGAGATTTGGGCGATGGCCGTTGTCTTGCCCGCGCCGTTGGGACCGATGACGGCGTGGATCTCGCCGGGCAGGACGGCGAGGGACAACCCGTCCGTCGCCCGGAGCGCGCCGAAGGCCTTGGTCATCCCTTCGGTGAGAAGCAAAGGCTCAGGCATCTCGGTTCTCCCGCTCCTCGAGCCAGCCGGCGAGACCCCGCCGGGCGAACAGGACGACCGCGATCAGGGCGGGTCCGAGAAAGAGCATCCAGTGCTCGGTGTAGATGGACAGCGCTTCTTCGAGCAGAAGATACGCGGCGGCGCCGAAAATGGGACCGAACAGCGTGCCCATCCCCCCCAGGATCACCATGATCATGATTTCCCCGGAAACGGTCCAGTGCATCAGGTTCGGGCTGACAAACTCGGTCTGGTTCGCGATCAGGCCCCCGGCCAGTCCGGCCAGGGCGCCGGCGATCACGAAACAGGCCAGCTTGTACCGGTAGACGGGAAACCCGAGGGCGCGCATCCGCCGTTCATTCTCCTTGCAGCCGCGGATGACCATCCCGAACCGGGACTTCACCAATCGGCGGCTGAAGGCAAAGGACAACAGGAGCAGGCCGAGACAGACATAGTAGAACGCGGCGTCATCGGACAGATCGAGCCCCACGAAGTCGTTCCGCCGGACCATGCTCAATCCGTCGTCCCCGCCGTATTTTTCGAGTGAAATAAAGAAGAAATACATCATTTGGGCGAAGGCCAGGGTGATCATGATGAAGTAGACGCCGCTCGTCCGCAGGCTGATGGCCCCGATGACGAAGGCCAGGGCCGCCGAGACCCCGATGGCCGCCGGCCAGGAAATGATCGCGCTTTCTGTGCCGGTGATCCCGATGGGCAACCCGAACAAGGCCGATCCCTCCGCGCCGTGGAAGGCGAGGATGGCGACGACGTAAGCGCCGGCGCCGAAAAAGGCCGCGTGCCCGAGGCTCACCATGCCGCCGAACCCGAGGATCAGGTCCAGGCTCAGCGCGACCAGGGCGTAGATCAGGATTCGGCTGAAGAGGCTGATCAAGAAAGGCTGGTCCATCGAGGAGGCCGCGGGCGGCAGCCCCGCCAGGAAAACCAGACCGCCGAGGAGGACCCATGTCTTCAGCGTGGGTTGGAGCTTACGCATGGGCCGGGAGCAACCCCCGGGGTTTCCACGCCAGCACGAGGGCCATCAGAATGTAGATCAGCATCGAGGCGAGGGACGCCCCCACCCCGTCGGCCGTGGCCGCGTCGGTGAAGAGCTTCAGAATCGTAGGGAGGAAGGCGCGGCCCAGCGTGTCGATCAGACCGACGAGAACCGCCCCCAGCAAGGCCCCGCGGATCGAGCCGATCCCGCCGATGACGATGACGACGAAGGTCAGGATCAGGATGTCTTCGCCCATCCCGACTTCCACGGCGTAGATGGGCCCGGCCATCACGCCCGCCAGACCGGCCAGCATGGCGCCCAGGCCGAAGACCAGCGTGTAGAGCCGCCCTACGTTGATCCCCATCGCGCCGACGATCTCCCGATGGGTCGCGCTGGCGCGGATCAGCATGCCGAGCCGGGTCTTGGTGATCAGGAAATAAAGCCCCGCCGCGACCCCGATTCCCACCCCGATGATCGCCAGCCGGAACGCCGGATACGGCGCCCCGGGGAGGATCTCCACGGTGCCCGACAGGGCGTCGGGCACATCGAGAAACAAGGCCTGGGGCCCCCAGACGATCTTCGTCAGCTCGTTGAAGAAGAGGATGAGGCCGAAGGTCACGAGCACCTGGTCGAGATGATCGCGGCTGTACAGGGTGCGCAGCGTAAGGACTTCCACCGCCATCCCGACCAGGGCCGTGCCGGGAAGCGCCACCACAAGGCCCAGAAGGAACGACCCGGTGGCCTGAAAGACCGTAGCGGCCAGATAGGCCCCCACCATGTAAAGGGAGCCGTGCGCCAGGTTCAGGAGATCCATGATCCCGAACACCAGCGTCAGCCCGGCCGCCATCAGAAACAGCATCACCCCGAACTGAAGACCGTTCAGGACCTGTTCCAGGACCAGCAGGGAGCTCATCGGCCGCGTCCGCCGAAGCGGGTCAAAAAAAAGGCGGCGGGGACGTTAACCCCCGCCGCCCCTTTTCCGCCTACTTCATTTTGCATTGATCGATGTAAGCGTTGGAGCGCATGGCCATTGCCTTGCCGATGGTTTTGTTCGTGACGACGCCGTTCTCTTCCACCACCACCCGGATATAGATGTCGTGGATCGGGTGATGGTTGTCGGAAAACTTGAAGTTGCCCCGGACCGCCTCGAAGTCGGCTTTGCGGAGCGCCTCGCGGAAGTCGTTCTTCCTGGACATGTCCCCGCCGACGGCCCGGATGGCGCTTGCGATCAGCCGCGCGGTGTCATACCCCTGGCTGGCGAAGAGCGAAGGCAGACGCCCGAACTTCTTTTTGAAATCGGCGACGAAGCGCCTGTTCGCCGCGTTGGGGAGGTCCTTGTTCCACTGGGTGGAGTTGACCACCCCCAGCGCGGCCTTGCCGGCGGCCTTGAGGATGGTCTGGTCGAAGGAGAACCCCGGCCCGTACAGGGCGATCTTTCCCGTGAGCCCCGCCTGGCCCCACTGTTTGAGGAAGCTGATCCCCATCCCGCCCGGCAGGAAGAAGAACACCGCTTCCGGGTTGGCGTTGCGGACGGCCGCGATTTCCGCCGCGTAGTCTTTCTGTCCCAACTTGGCGTACACCTCGGCCACCGGCTGGCCCTTGTAGAATCGGCGGAACCCCTTCAGCATATCCTTGCCCGCCGGGTAGTTGACCGAGATGAGATAGATCCGCTTGAGCCCTTTCTTTTGAAGATACTGCCCCATGGCCTCGGGCAGGTTGTCGTTCTGCCAGGAGGCGTTGAAGTAATTCTTGTGGCAATTCTTCCCCGCGAGATAGGACGGGCCGGCGTTGGGGCTGATGTAGAAGATTCCCTTGCGCACGACTTTCGGGACGACGGCGATGGCGATGTTGGACCAGATGATCCCGGTCATGATGTCGACCTTGTCGCGCTTCACGAAGCGGTCGGAGATCTGCTTGCCCCTGCCCGGCTTGCGGGCGGAGTCCTCGATCAGCACCTTGACCCGATGGCCGCCGAGCTTTCCGCCCTCCTGGTCGACGGCCAGCATGAACCCGTCCCGGACGTCAATCCCGATGGCGCTGCCGCCGCCCGAGAGCGTGGTGATCATGCCGATCTCGACGGGCCCGGCGGAAAAGGCCGGCGCCGCGATCAACAGCGCTCCGACCGCCATTCCATAAATTCGCTTGATCATGAGCCACCCTCCCCGTCGTGTTTCATCCGCGCGCGGAAGCGCCGCGGCGCCCCTCCGACCGCCCGCGCATCTCCGAACAGCCGATTTCCGAATTTCAATCCGACCGATAATTTCAAGGTTGTTGAAACGTTATAAGGGTAAATTCCGTTTCGCGCAATCACCCCGCGCCGCTTTGATCCGGTCCGACGAATTTCGGTCCGTTACACCAACCATGAGGGCGGGCGCATCGACCTGATTCAGGAGGCGTTCTTGAAAGGCTGGGACGGTCTCGTCATGAACCCCGGGGGTTTCACACCCGCAGCTCGCCGGCCGCCGAGGAGACCCCGCGGATGACGGGCATCCCCTGCGTGGAGGTCCACATGAAGAACCTGGAGGCCCGCGGAGGCCGCTCGGTCCTCGCGAAGAGCGCGATCGGGGTGATCATGGGTTTCAAGGAGAAGGGATATCTCTATGCCCTGGACGCCCTGTGCGATTGGCTGGAGGGACGCTCCGAGTAACGGAGAGTGCGGCTGGGAAAGGCGACGGTCGAGATCAAGACCGCCGACGGGAAGATCCTCTGGTACGAACAGGTTCGCGCCCGGGTGAACGGCCGCGGCGATTTAATGCATCAGGTCTGGTTCTGGCACCCGTGAGCCGGGGGGTCCCGGACCGGAGAATCCTCCTTTAAATGATTTCCGAATCTGGCCCGCTTGACATTCGTCTTTGATGTGGTAAAATGATGCAATGTGCAGTTTGATCCGACCGGGGCACGCCCAACGCACCAATAGGGGATAACCAGTCAACCGATGGCCGGAGTGGGGGGCTCGGCGCACCCATCGGTTTTACGATCCATTCGCTGTCATGGAATTTTGGTTCTTTGGGTTGTGAATGCCGCTTCTGCCGTTTCCTGGGGGAGAGATGGATCCCCGCCCTAATCTGGAGGAGGTGTGAACATGGCGACCGTTGAGATCGTCGATCGTTCCGAGATGAGAGATCAGCTTGCGTCGATGCTGACCTTGGAGCCCGAGAAATCGGCCATTGTGACCATCGACATGCACCGGGGGCACCTGGACCCGGAGGTGGCCACCATGCCCGCCTCGGCGGAGGACGCCGAGCGGGTGATCAAGGCCGCTGAGGACGTCATCGACTTCGCCCGCGTCCACGGCGTTCCCATCGTCCATGTGAAGCTGGTCTTCCGCAAGATTCCCGGCCTGGGGAGCGAGGGGATGCGGGTCCCCTTCTGGAAGGCGCTCCACGATATCCAGGACGAAAAGAACCGGCTGAGCCCCGGGCGCAAAAGCACCGTGGACGACCACAACATCATGGGCTCGGTCCAGACGGAGATCATCCCCAGCCTCTACGCCGAAGGCGACTACGTGATCGACAACAAAAAGCGCCTGGACTGTTTCATGGGGACGGATTTGGAAGGCTTGCTCTTGTCCCTGGGCGTTGAGAACGTTTGTCTCATGGGCATCAACACGAACACCTGCGTGATGAACACGGCCTTCACCGCTTTCAACAAAGATTATCGGGTGATCGTGATGTCCGATTGCGTCGCCAGCATGTACGGCGACGACCTCCACGTCCTGGGCCTCCAGAACGTCGCCCGGTGCCTGGGATGGACACTGACCAACGAGGAGTTCAAGGAGAAGATCGCGGCGGGCGCCGAGGCCAAGGGGCCTGATTGAGGATGGGGTTCCGGCTTCGTCCCGCCTGGGCGGCAAAAGCGACGCAGGAAGGCCGGTCATGGGAAACGGAGTTGTGGCGGAGTTGCCGACTGGGGTGTACTCCAAACGTCCATGGGGTGTACTCCAAACGTCCATGAGGTAGCGGTGGCGTCTGTACGACCTGCGAAGTCTTGAGCCTGCCGCTCTTATTCGCCAGGAGGGGGGTCCTTCTGGGGGGAGCGGCCAACGGGAGGAGGGAATGGAATGAAGCGCAGAACGTTTCTCAAGGGAACAATGGCGGCGGGGGCGATGGCTGCGGCGGGCCCCTTTGTTCACACCAAGGCCGACGCCTACACAAGTGTGCCTGATCCAGGGCCCGATGAAGAGCGCATCATCGAGTCAGCGAAAAAGCTGAATAAGAACGTAGACCTGAGCTTTGTCGCCTGGGGCGGCCACTCCAAGGGTGAAATGGTGGAGCTGGCGGCCGCCTTCAAGAAGCGTACGGGGATCGGCCTCGGGAAACCCATCGACATCGGGTTCCCCCAGCTGTCCTCGCGGGCCATGGCGGAGATGGTGTCGCGCTCCGGGAAGATCGACCTGTTGCACGTCCACAGCGACACCGTCCCGACCCTGTACACCGGGGGTCTCGCGGCACCGCTCAATGATTACATGGAGTCGGCCAAATTCGACTATTCGAGCGTGGGGACGTTCGTCGAGATGTCTCAGATCGATGGAAAGACCATCGGGCTGGTGACGGACGGAAACTGCCACACGTATTTTGTCCGCAAAGACCTCCTGGAAGATCCGGATCACCAGAAGCGCTACGCGGACAAGTACGGCGTCCCCCTGAAGTTCGCCACCACCTGGAAGGAGTACCTCAATCAGGGCGCGTACTTCGGATCGGACCCGAACAAGATGACCGGCTTCGGGAACCTTCGGGCGAGGCGCTGGGGGTTTTGGTGGTTCTTCATCAACTACTACAACCACGGGCTCTTCCCCTTCAACGACGACCTTTCCTTGAACTTCGACAACGACACCGCCGAAGCGGCCCTCGGGGCCTATCTCGCGGAGAAGAAGTACGTTACGAAGGACCTCGACAACTGGGGGACCGCCCAGATGTGGCTGCATCTCGGCGGGGCGAAGGGCTACCAGAGCATCTACTGGGGAGGCGTTCTGCCCATCCTGGAGAACGCCAAGAAGTCGAAGTCGGCCGGGAAGTGGGCCCATGGTGCCGTGCCCGCGAACGAGATGCCGGATGGGAGGAAGATCGCCCGGACGTGTGCGGCCGGCCCGCCCCTCGTTGTGGTGAATGACTTTGGCAAGAACAAGGCCGCGGCGGCCCACTTGGCCATGTGGTGGACATCAAAGCGCAACTCCACCTACATCGTCGGCGGGTCTATCAGCCCCGTGCACGACCCCTGGCGGGAGGAGCACTTCACAGACCCCGAAGTCCGCAAGGCCTACACGCCCGCCGGCACGGACGCCATTTACCTCAACCAGCAGATCAACTCCCCGATGGTCCGTACGACAGGGGCGCAGGAGTTTAACGACACCCTCGACAAGAACATCTCGAACGCCTGGCTCGGGCTCGTCAAACCCCGAGAGGCCTTGAAGCAGATCGAGAAAGACTGGCACAAAATCATCCGCCGGGTCGGGAAAGCGCGGATGAAGAAGGACGTGAAGTCGTACCGCGCCGCGATGCCCAAGGTCGATGTTCCGAAGTAGGGCTGAAGCGATGTAGCTGACGTAGGCCCGGGGGCCTTGGGGTCCCCGGGCCTACGCTCTTATTTGAGTTGGAGAAAGATGGTCCAGGCAACCCCGGTCAGGCGAAAGGGCGGGCTCCTCCGTTGGGGGGCGCTCACCCCCATTGTTCTCGCCCTCCTGTTTATGATCCCTGTCCTCCTCCTCCAAATCTATCTCACCCTCCACCAGTGGACGGCCTACCTGGGACCCTGGTGGAGCGCGGAATTCGTTGGTCTCGAGGTCTTTTGGGAGGCCCTCACCGAGGAGCGATTCCTTCTGGCGCTGGCCAGGTCTTTCATCTTCGCGGGGCTCTCGACCCTCCTCACTCTCCTCCTCGGCTTCGGCCTGGCCTATCTCCTTCAAAAACCCTTCCGCGGCCGGGGCTTTTACTACATGATCTTCATCATCCCGATGCTCACGGTTCCCGTGGTCATCGGTTTCACCTTTCAGATGCTTCTCTACCAGGACGGCCCCATCAACCAGATCCTGAGCCTCTTTGTCCCCGGGGACATCCGGCTCTCCTGGCTGGGGGACCCCACCGCGGCCTTTGCCAGCATGGTCCTGATCGAGACCTGGAACTGGACCCCCTTTGTCATGATCATCCTGCTGGCGGGGTTGGTGAGCATGCCGAAGGAGCCCGTCGAGGCCGCCCAGGTCCTGGGTGCCAGCCGGTGGCAGATCTTCGCCCACGTGACGCTGCCCCTTCTGAAACCGGTCATTTTATTGGCGATCATCTTGAGATTCCTGGAAGCCCTGGCCGAGTTCCCCAAGTTCTGGACCATCACCCAAGGGGGGCCGGGAACCGCCACGGAGACCATCCCTGTCTACCTCTACCTGACGGCCTGGGAGTATGCGAACGTCTCGCATGCGGCGGCCATGAGCTACATCGTCCTCCTGCTCGTGGGGACCATCATCTACTTCGCCATCCGGACGTTGCTGCGGCAGAAACAGTCCCTGGACGTGATGTTCGCGAAGACGGAGGGCTGAAATCTTGAGACGAGACACACGGAGGAAGGTTTTCTTAAGCGTCCGACATGCCCTGCTCTCTTTGTGGCTGCTCATATCGATCCTCCCCATCTATTGGATGGTGACGACCGCATTCAAGCTCCCGGAGCAGTGGTACACCTGGCCGCCCACTTGGTTTCCATCTCCGCCTACATTGGAGAACTTCTACGTCACCTGGATGGGATACCAGATGATCCCGCGTCCGGGCATCGTATTGCCCACCATCAACCTGGATCCCCTCCTGGCTCTGGGGAACAGCGTCGTCATTGCGGGCAGTGCGACCCTCCTTTCCGTGGCCATCGGACTCCTGTTGGCCTATGGGGTCTCGCGCTACCAGATCATCCCGGAAAGGCGGATGTTCAACCTCCTCATACTCCGGATGATGCCCCCCATCGTCATCGCCATCCCCCTCGTGATCTGGTATTCGACGCTGAAATTTCTGGACACCTGGCACGGGATGATCATCATCTACACGATCACGACCATCCCTTACGCGGCCTGGATGACCAAGTCCTTCATCGATGAGGTGCCGGAGGAGATGGAGCAGGCCGCCCAGCTCCTGGGGGCGAGCAAGCTCCGGGCGTTTTTCACCATCGTCGTCCCTCTGATCCGGTCAGGTATTGTGGCGACGTGCATGTTCATTCTCATCTTGACGTGGAGCGAGTATCTCCTGGCCCTGGTCATGACGGCGGCCGATGCGCAAACCATGCCGGTGCAGCTCAGCAAGTTCGAGGGGGCGAGCGAGGGAAGGCTCTACGGACTCCAGTCCGCCATGTCCATCGGCGTGACCATCCCCCTCATCGTCATCGGGATCTTGATTCACAAACACCTGGTTCGCGGATTCTCCTTTGGGATGATACGGAGGCAATAAGGCGTGGGAAGCATTCGTCTGGAAAATCTTCGCAAGGAGTTCGGCGGCGGCGTGGTCGCTGTCGCGAATACCAACCTGACGATCGAAGAAGAGGAGTTCGTCGTCTTGGTCGGCCCGTCGGGGTGCGGGAAGACGACGACCCTGCGGATGATCGCCGGTCTCGAGGAGCCCACCCGGGGAGATATCTATATTGGCGCCGTGCGCGTCAACGACCTGGAACCGGGTGCGCGGGACATCGGGCTCGTCTTCCAGAACCTGGCCCTGTTTCCCCACATGAACGTCTTCGACAACATCGGTTTCGGGCCCAAGATGAAGAAGGTGGACCCGGAAGAGCGCCGACGCCTCGTAGAGGACGTGGCCCGGATGGTCCGGATTCATCCGCTTCTGTCCAAGCTTCCGGGGCAGCTCTCAGGGGGCGAGGCGCAGCGCGTCGCCCTCGCTCGGACATTGATCACCCAACCGCAGGTGTTTCTGCTGGATGAGCCCCTGAGCAACCTGGACGCGAAGCTCCGGAAGGAGATGCGGGCCGAGGTCGACCGCCTGCACAAAGAGCTGGGGACGACCTTCGTCTACGTCACCCACGATCAGGAAGAGGCCATGACGCTGGCCGACCGGATCGTCGTCATGAGGGACGGGCACATCGATCAGGTGGGAACCCCGCTGGAGATCTACCACGACCCGGTCAACCTGTTTGTCGCGGACTTCTTCGGGTCTCCCCCGATGAACCTCCTGGAGGGGGAGATCCACCGGGAGAACGGAGCGCCGTCCTTCCGGGCGGGCGAGTTCATCGTCCACCTCAGCGGTTCCGTCCCGGAGGTGGAGGGGCCGGTCACCCTCGGAATCCGGCCGGAGCACATGGCCGTCGGTGATGCGGGGAGTGCGGGAGACAAGGATTTCAGCGCGAAAATCGTTCTGGTGGAGCCCCTCGGGAAGGATATCCTGCTCTACCTGGATTATGGGAGCGAGAAAAACCTCATCGCCGTGGTCGAGGGACACCGCAATTTCCAGACGGGCGCCGCCGTCAGCGTTCATCTGCAGCAGGATAGGCTTTATTACTTTGGCGCCGATGAGAGCCGCCTGCGGCCCGCGGGCGCGGTGCGGACGGCCTCCTGACCCCTCCCGATTCCCGGGGAAGTCATCCGGAGATTCGGTCTCCACACGGTGCCTCGCGCGCCGCTCGCCGTCCGCCCCCTCCAGAGGAGACCCCCCCCCCATGGCGAGGCCGGCCGTTGTCATTGTCGATATGCTCAAGGGATTCTTCAAGGGAGATCCCGTTCCGGCGCCCTTGAATTCCGGCCGGCTCATCGAGGCCAACCGGGCGCTCATCGAGGCGGTCCGGGAGGCGGGCGTCGCCGTCATTTTCATCAAGGACAACTTTTGGCCGGAAGAAGTGGACATCGACATCCATTTCAAGATTTTCGGCCCCCATTGCATCGTCGGCACGCCGGACGCGGAGGTTTTGGACGCGCTCGACCCCCGGCCGGGCGACTTCCAGATCCGCAAGAAGCGGTACAGCGGGTTTCAGGGAACCCGATTGGACCTGGTTCTGCGGGAGCTGGGCGTCACGGAGCTTTACTTCGGCGGGACCTGGACGGACGCCTGCGGTGCAGCACACGGTGATGGACGCCTGGAGCCTTTGTTACCGGACGGCCGTGGTGGAAGACGCCGTTTCCAGTCCGTCGGAGGAAGACCATCGAAGCGCGCTGAGCTACATGCGGAGATTCTACGGAACCCGAGTCATGTCGCTGGAGGACGCCGTCGCCGCACTGCGCGGTGAAGCGGTTGCCGCCTTTTGATCCTTTGAGCCGCATTCCCGGACAATTTCAAGACCGCCGGGCCGTGAGCGGGACCGGGTTCCGTCTCCGCCCGCTTGGCTGGGCCTGAGCGACAATGGGCGGCTCTCGGACCGGGCCGAGAGCGCCGGTGGGGAGGATGGGAAATGGCCCGAGTGCCCCTGATTGAATATGAAGACGCCCCCGAGGAGGTCCGGAGCGTCTACGACGCGCAGAAGGAACATCTGGGGAGGGTGCTGACCACAACCCGGGCCCGCGCCCATGCGCCCGGGATCCTGAAGGCGGTCACGGTGATGATCCAGGCCACCGAGACCGACCCCCGCATCCCGGACGGCCTTAGGACGCTCGTCAACATCCGCGTCTCGCAGATCAACGGCTGTCTTCACTGAATCGACCTCCATTCGGCCAGGTGGCTGAAAACGGAAGGAGGAGGCGTCGAGGGCCCCGCGGCGGAGAAGGTGTCGGCCCTGGCCGGGTTCCGCGGGAGTCCGCTCTTCACCGAGCGGGAACGGGCCGCCCTGGAATACGCCGAACGGATGACGGACACCCGCCTCGAGGTGGACGACGCCTGCTTCGAGGAAGTCCGCGGACACTTCGACGACGCCGAGATTGTCAGCCTCACCTCGGCCATCGCCATGCAGAACTATCACAGCAAGTTCAACGGCGCCCTGCGCGTCGACGTGAACGGCGTCTGTCCCCTCCCGCTCGACCGGCTCGCTCCGGACCGGCGATGAGGGAATCCGGGGGGAAGTTGCGGCCATCGCCTTCCGCGCTCCGCCGCCGGAATTCGTCCCCGAGGCAGTGAGAGGAGGCATCGATGGCGAAGTTCACCGACCCCATAGAGATCCGCGGTCTTCGGCTGAAGAATCGCATCCTCATGTCCGCCATGACGACCTCCCGGGCCAACAAGGACGGCAGTCCGTCGGACTGGACGTTCGCCCATTACACGGAACGGGCGCGCGGCGCCGCCGCCGTTTGCTTCACCGAAGCCGTCCATGTCACCCCGGAAGGGAAGGGCTTTCCCGATCAGCTCGGCGCGCACGACGACGCCCTCGTCCCCCCCCTGAAGCGGTTGGCGGAGGAGGTCCGGACGGCGGACGCGCCTTTGGGGCTGCAGATCTTCCACGCCGGCCGGACGGCCTTGAGCGCCATATCGGGGATGCCGATCGTCGGGCCTTCTCCCATTCCCCATCCCACCGAAGACGAGGTTCCCCGCGAGCTCTCCACGGAAGAGGTGAAAACCGCCGTGGCCGCTTACGGCGAGGCCGCCCGGCGGGCCCGGGAGGCGGGGATCGAGGTGGTCGAAATCCACGGCGCCACCTGGTACCTCTGCCAGCAGTTCTTCTCGCCCGCGTCCAACCGGCGGACGGACGAGTACGGCGGCGGCCTGGAGAACCGGATGCGCTTCCCGCTCGAAGTGGCCCGGGCCGTCCGGGAGGCCGCCGGGGAGGACATGGTCATCAGCTACCGCCTGGGCCTGCTGGAGCCCTGGGAGGACGGCTACACCGTCGAGGACACCCTGGCGTTGGCCCCGGCGCTGGTCGAGGCCGGGGTGGACATCCTCCACTGCTCCCGGAACGCCCGCGTCGGCGTCCCCGTCGGCCCGGATCTCTACAACCCGGCGTTCGCCCGGCTCCGCCGGACCGTGGACGTTCCCCTCGTCGCCAACGGGGCGGCCTTCGACCCCGGCCGGATCGAGGGGTACATGGAGATGGAGGCGGACTTCGTCGCCGTCGCGCGAGGGATGCTGACCGACCCGCACTATACCCGCAAGGCGCTCGCCGGAAGGGGGGATGAAATCCTCCGCTGCATCGAGTGCCGTCCGTGCACGTACATGCGCGACAGCCGGTGTCCGGACGACGCCTACCCGGGCGGCGTGCCGGACTCGATGAAGGCGATCCTGGACGTGGCCTCGAAGATGAAGTCGGGGGGCTACGCCCCCACCGCCAAGAAGCGGGCGCGCGGCGACGACGCCGTGGGCGAGGAGCCGGAGGGCTCGGCGGTTTCCTGATCTTTCACGCAGGGCCTCCTCCGGAGGGTGCCCCCGGTCGGTGGACCGTTCCGGTCGGAGGACCGTTCGGTTGGCGGACCGAATTTTCCGCCCCGGGACGCGGCCCCGGCTGTGGCTCGCCCGTGAGGGCCTCTCCTTCCTTTGATGACCCAAGATCCGGGTTTTACGGAGGCGATGACCCGTGCACATCGGTCTCTTGCCCAGAATTCACGCAGCCCGGTTTCCGGAGAAAATGGCCGCGCGGGATCCCCGGCGGTCGGTCACCTACGAAGCCCTCGAGCGTCGCGCCAACCGTCTCGCCCGGGGTCTTTTGTCCTTGAACGTTCGCAAAGGGGACCTGGTCGGGATCGTTCTCGGCAACCGGGTCGAGCACCTGGAGGCGGCGTTCGCCGTGGCCAAGGCCGGCGCGGTCGGCGTTCCGATCGACCCGGCCGGGACAGCGGCCGAATTCTCCCGCTTGGCCGTATTCTTCGGCGTCTCGACGTTCGTGGTCGAAGAGGCGGCGGCGGAGAATCTTCTCCGGAGCCTGGAGGGGGAGGGGAAGGGAGGGGCCGGGGGGCGCGGTGCGGACGCCTTCAACCTTGTCGTCGTCGGGGACCGGACCCAAGACGCCGGCCTTCGGCATGAAGACCTGATTGAGCGGGAGGAGGACAGCCCGCCCGAGGTGACCGTCTCCGAGCGGGACCCCTTCATGGTCATGCTGACCTCGGGGACGACGGGGACGCCGAAGGGGTGCGTTGTCAGTCACGGGGCTTACCTCTACCGGTGTATCTCCTACTCGGCGGAATTCAAGATGGGTTCCGATGAGTTGGAGGTGGTGGGGCTGCCGCTTTTTCTCGGGGCCGGCCGGGGATCGACCTTCGCCTGCCTGGCGCTCGGGGCGAGCGTTATCCTGGAGCCCAGATTCGATCCCGTCCGGTTCCTCGATATCGTGACGCGCGAGAAGGTGACGACGTTCAGCCTGGTCCCCACGGCCTTTCAATCCCTCGTGGATGCGGTGGATTCGGTGGATTTCGACGGAAGCGCGCTTCGGTCGATGAGAAACACCGGGTCGTCGATCCCGATGGATTTGCGGCGGGAGATTCGGGGGAAGATCAGCCCGAACCTCTATCAAACCTATGCCTCCGTGGACACCGGCATCATGACGGTCCTGCGGCCCGAGGAGATGGAAGGCGATCCGACGCGGGCGGGCCGGGCCATCTGGGGGATGGAGCTGAAGATCGCGGACCCGAACGGGCGGGACCTCCCCGCCGGGGAGATCGGGGAGATCGTCTGCCGGGGGCCGCTCGCTTCCGATGGCTATTACCGGAATCCCGAGGCCGCCTCCGCCGCGTTCTTCGGCGAGTGGTTCAGGACCGGAGATGTCGGGTGCGTTGACCGGGAGGGATACGTTTACGTGCGCGGCCGGATCAAGAACCTCATCAAGTCCGGGGGTCGCAGCATCTTTCCGGACGAAATCGAGGCCGCGCTCCTGGCCCATCCCCACGTCCGGGAGGCCGCCGTCTTCGGGGTTCCGGACCCCAAGTGGGGCGAGGCGGTTCACGCGGCCGTTGCGCCCAAGCGGGGCGAGACGCTGTCGCCGGAAGACCTGCTGGAGCACTGCGCCGCCCAGTTGTCGCGCTTCAAGCGCCCGAAGCGGATTCATGTGATGGCCGGGCTCCCCCGCGGGAACCTGGGGAAGGTCTCCATCGAGACGCTGAAGAAGAGCGTTGATCCCGAAGGCTGAGGCCGGCGCCCTTCGATTTGATGACTGAACAACCGAGAAAGAGGGGGCTTTCAAATCATGGAAACGCATCCGGATTATCAGACCATCCGGCTGGCGATGGACGACGGCGTCGCCACGATCACCTTGAACCGGCCCGAGAAGAAGAACGCCTTGAATCCCGCGCTGAACGAAGAGATGCTGAGCGTTTTGGACCGGCTCCGCTACGATCCGGCCGCCCAGGTCCTGATCCTCATGGGGGCGGGCGACAGCTTCTGCGCCTGGATGGACCTGAAAGAGTGCTTCCAGGATCTCCAGGACAACCCGATCGAATGGGACCGGATGCAGAACATGGCCCAGGAGTGGCGGGGCGAGAAGCTGCGGATGTTCCCCAAACCCACCATCGCCGTCGTCAACGGATGGTGCTTCGGCGGCGGGATCCCCATCGTCGCGGCCTGTGATCTGGCCATCGCCGCCGAGGAGGCGGTGTTCGGGATTTCGGAGATCAACTTCGGCGGCATCCCCGCCGGCCCGGTGGCGAAGGTCGTCGGGGAGTGCATGCGCCCGCGTGATGCGCTGTATTACATCGGGTTGACCGGGAAAAGCTTCGGTGGACGGCGGGCGGCCGAGATGGGCCTGGTGAACGAAGCGGTTCCCCCCGGGAGCTTCCCGGGGAGGTCCGGAAACTGGCCGGCCTCCTCAAGAGCAAAAATCCCGTCGCGATGCGGGCCGCCAAGGAGCTTTTCAAGCTGAGCCTGAACATGGGCTACGACGAAGCCCTGTCCCTGGCGTTGACGAAAAGCCGGGAGGTCACGCACCTTCAGAAGGGCGAATGGCTGAAGGAGGGCGTCGGACAGTTCATGACGGGCGAATACCGTCCGGGTTTGGAGACCTATCGGCGGACCGACCCGCCCGAGACATCGTCCGCATGAGCCGGAAGAGGGGTGAACACCCATGACGGGTCGGGCCGGGAAGGTCCGCACTGGTGGAAAGATGGTTGACAGTCGGGAGGAAACCCTTATCATTGGACCACACCGCATGGGCGACAGGAGGGCGGATGGGAAGCGGGGATTCCCCTGGCAAGGGGCCGGGATTCGCGGATGAATTCTCCCGGTTTGCAACGCGCAAAGGTTCTCCGCGTGGTAACGCTTCAGGTGGAAGGATCGGTTTCTTTCAGTCGAACAAAAGAGGGGGTATCGACATGAAATACGCGAGAGGCGGATTCGCACGGGTCTTCGGGACGCTCATTTTCGGACTGGTCCTCGCCCTGGGGGTCTCCGCTCATTCGGCGGAGAAGGTCACGTTCCAGAACTACTGGGTCGTTACGGCCAATGTAGGCCCCTTCCTGACCGCCCTGGAGAACGGCTACTACAAGGCGGAGGGTCTGGACGTCGATTTCCCCGTGGGCAAGGGGTCGGCGCACGCTATCCAGATGGTCGCGGCCGGAAAGATGGACATCGGCATCTCCGACTTCGGGGCGATGTCCATGGCCATCTCCCGGAATATCCCGATCAAGGGGTTCTTCTGCTACCTCCAGCGAAGCCCGTTGGGGATCATCACCCTGACGAAGGCCGCGATCAAAACCCCCAAAGACCTGGAAGGGAAACGTCTCGCTTTCTCGCCGGCGGACAGCGGATGGCTCCTGTTCCCCGTCTTCGCCAAAGTCAACGGCGTGGACATGAAGAAGATCACCCTGGTGAGCGCGCAGCCGTCGGCCCGCAACAAGCTCATCCTCACCGGCGATGTGGACGCCCTGGTCGCATATCCCGCCACCGGCGTCCCCCAGCTCCGCGCCGCGGGTGGGAAAGTCAGCCCCATGCGGTACGCCGACTACAATGTGAACGCCCTCGGCGCCGGCCTCATGGCGACTGAGAAGACGCTCAAGGAGAGGGCCGGGATGATCCGGAAGTTCGTCCGGGCCACCGCAAGGGGGTTCAAGCGGTCCATGGCGAATCCGAAGGAGACCGTGACAATCCTCATGAAGCGGGCCCCCCTCACGATTGGCAACCGGAAAACCGCCACGAAGATCCTGGTGGGGGGGTTGAATGACCTGCATACAAAGCGGTCGAAAGGCAAGCCCCTCGGCTGGATGTCCCGGGCCGACTGGAAAGACACGCTGGCCCTTTTGACGAAGGTCGGCAAGCTCAAGAAGGTGATGCCGCTGGATAGCTACTATACGAACGACTTCATCGCAAAGGACTGAGATGGAGATGGAGGGGGCGCGGTACCGGGATGTTTGCCCGGCGCCGCGTTTTTTGATGAGGAAGAAATCCTCGTGCCGAAGAGGCCCCTGGGATAGAATCACCTCGTGGGGGTAGGGACCGCCTGGGGCCTCGGATGGGCAAAGGCAAGGCGGGTGTGTGAGGTTGTGTGGGGAGAGGAAGATGGCTCAACGAACCGAAAAGATCCATGAGGTCCCGATCCAGCAGATCGACGTCCACACGGACACGCGCGAGATCCTGGCGAACGCCAGGCAGCAGGCGGAAGAGCGGAATTATCAGGACTACGTGATCTTCGATGTTGACGCCCACCACATCGAGACCGTCCACTGGGGCGAGATTTGCGAGTATATCGAAGATCCGGTGATTCGCTCCCAGGCCGTCACGTCGCAGAAGGCCAATCCCTACGGCCTGATCGGCGATCGCGGAATGACCTACCAGGATGTCGGCGGCCGCATCCCCCACGACACGGCCCGGAATGAAACCGTCGAGGAGACGGACGTCCACCGCGACGTTGTCCTCACCCGGCGCGCCATGGAGAGCATGGGCCTCGACTACCAGGTTGTTTTCCCGACGCCGATGCTGAGCCTCGGCACGCACCCGCAGCTCCACATGGAGGTCCTCCTGGGACGGGCGCACAACCGGTGGATGGTGGAGAATCTCCTCAAGGCCGATAACCGGATCAAATCGATGCTCTACCTGCCCATCAGCGATCCGGTGGCGTCCCTGAAGGTGATCGAGGAATTCGGCGAGGAGCCCGGTGTCATCGGGTTCATGGTGACCAGCGTGCGGAACAAGGCCATCCAGGAAAATCAATACATGAAGGTGTACGCGGCGCTGGAGGAGCGGGGTCTGCCGCTCGCCTTCCACGGGGGGTACTATTGGCATGAGCCGGCCATGGCGCTGTTCAACCAGTTCGTCGGCATGCACTGCGTGGCCTTCGTTTTGTGGAACCTCGTGCATCTGGTCAACTGGGTGCTCAACGGCCTCCCGGAGCGCTTTCCCAAGCTCAAGGTCATCTGGCTCGAGAGCGGCCTGTCCTGGATCCCCTTCATCATGCAAAGGCTCGACAGCGAGTACATGTTGCGCTCCTCGGAGGCCCCGGCGCTGAAACGGCTGCCGAGCGAGTATATCCGCGAGATGTTTTTTTCCTCCCAGCCGATGGAGCGGCACAACCTGGAGGCGCTCGAGCTGACGATGAAGATGATGAAGGCCGAGACCCAGTTGCTCTACGCCTCGGATTGGCCGCATCAGGATTTTGATTTGCCCAGTACGATCTTCGATCTGCCCTTCCTTTCCGATCAGGCCAAGCGAAACATCCTGGGCGAGACGGCGTTGAAACTTTTTCATCTGGACAGACCGGACGGCAAATGACCCGCCTCCCCCCCCCCTCCCCGTGACCCCGTAAAGCGGAGAGCGGCGGAGGAGGGGGCGGGACGCCACAGTTGTCACTTCAGAAGCGGAGAACCGGAGGAGGACCCGACGTGCCCGACCTTTATGTGGGGAGTGAAGCGGATTTCGATGAGCGGAGCCGGAAAGTCATCGTGAAAGACGCCTTGGAGATAGGCGTCTTCCGCGTGAACGGGAATTTTTATGCATATGAGAACCATTGCGCTCACCAGGGAGGGCCGGTTTGCCAGGGTCAGCTCTTTCAGAGAGTGGAAGAGAATCTGGCACCCGACAGGACCAGCCTGGGCATGAAATTCTCAGAGGAGCACACCCACATCGTCTGCCCGTGGCATGGATACGAATACGACATCGAAACGGGCGCTTTTCCGGCGAACCGGAAGATGCGGTTGCGGAAGTTCGAGGTCACGTTGCGCGACGGGGACGTCTACGTCGAGATATAGCGGGTCGGTGAAAAATTGATTGCGATGAGGTTGTGACGCTCGTTTCGGTTCAATCCCGCCGCGAATCCGATCTTCATCGGGGAGACGCCGGATGAACCTAAGTCTCCTCCCCCTCCCCCCAGGCACCGATCAGAAAACCGGCGGAACCTGAAGTCTCACCGCTGGTGTAGACCCTCCAAAATAGATGGACACTTCACAACTTGCTTGGCCGGAGCTCCGGATCAGGGCCCTTTTCGCCCGGGGGGGGGGGCGCGCACCGGGACTGAAACCGAAGCATCGCCAGAAATCCCGTCAAGGGGGCGGAGAGGACCACCAGAAAGCCCGTCGTGAAGGAGCCGGTGACTCCCACGACCCAGCCGAACAGCGTCGGCAAGACCGACCCGATGAGCATCCCCAGCGCCAGGACGAGCCCCACCGCCGTCCCCTGAAGGCGGGGTCCGCCCACCTGGATGGCCAGACGCATCAATGGGGCGAAACCCATCGAGGAAACCATCGCCACGAGAGCCGCCAATATGAGAATGACGACAACGGATGAGGAGAACAGCAGCGCCGCGGCCGCCGCGATCACGATGGCGTAAAACCAGAGAACCGCCCGGGTCTCCCGTCCCGGGCGGGCCACCGCCCCTCCCAGGATCCTCCCGACCCCGCTTCCGGCCACGTTGATCCCCGTCAGGACCGAGCTCAGCCAGAATGCGCTCCGCTGGGCGAGCATCAGATACTCTGTCAGCCAGGCGCCCAGGACGATAAAGGTCGCCCACGCCGTGGTCATGCCCACCCCGAGCAGACACAGCGACTGAATCGGCAGGCGCCGAAAATCGCGCGGCGAAAGGGTCTGCCCGGACGGCTTGTCCGCCGGCTCGCGGCCCGCCGCGCAGAGATAGAGGGTGGAGAGGAAGCAGGCGACGCCGGGGACGAGGTACACCCCGCGCCAGCCCAGCCAGCTCACCTGCGGGGCCGCCAGGAAGAAGGACAGGGCGATTCCGAAATTGAACCCGCCTCCATAGATCCCCTGGTAGAGCGCGGTCTTCTCCGGCGGGCTCCAGAAGGCGAGGTAACTGCTCCCGAAGACAAACTGCGTCCCCATCGCGAACCCCAGAAAAAACCGCAGGAACAGGATTTGTTGAATGGTTTGCGCCCCGGCCAGGAGGACGGCCAGAAGGACGGTGCAGACGTTCGCGGCCACGTAGATCCGCTTGACGCCGAATCGGTCGGAGAAATATCCGGCGAGAAGGCCGGCCAGGACCTGGCCGAGGATGAACAGGGTGGTCACCATGCCCACATCGGCGTACGTGGCGCCCAGCTCGCGGATGAGATGCGGGGTCACGGGGGCCAGATTGATGAACAGGCCGCCCACGGCGGTTTGGGTGAGCACCGGGATGAGGAGATGGCGGTTCATGCGCCGGCGCTCACAGGGCAAAGACGATCAGGGCGGCAATCGCCAGCGCGAAACCCAGTGCTTTGCGGCCGTTCACCGGTTCTTTCAGACTGATGACGGCCATGGCGGTGGTCAGAACAAAGCTGAGCTGAAGGATGGGCATGACCACGCTGGCCTCCGCGCCGAGGGACATCGCCCAGACAATGCAATTGAACATCACCGCCATCAGAAATCCCGTCAACAGCCCGTACCGGAAAACCGCGGGCGAGGCCTGGAACCGGAAGCCCCTCAACGGCAGGAAGTGCAGGATGATTGAAACCAGTCCGAAGCAGGTCGAGGTCACCACCGAAAACGCGGGCGCCTGGACGCCGTTCAGCGCGGCGAGCTTGAAAAAGAAGGCGTTGATCCCATAACTCACAAGGGCGGCGACAGCGAGGGTGATCGCCTTGTTGGAACCGACCCTCAACGCGCCGCCCCCGAGGGCGACGGAACAAACCGCCCCCGTCGCCAGGGCGAGACCCAGCCACTTGGACCACCCGGCGGATTCCCCCAGAAAGCCGATGGTGAGAAAAGATGTGACAATGAAGCTCAGCCGGAACAGCATCGTGTTCACCGACGCCTCGCCGTGCTTCAGGCTGGTGACGAACAGGTTCATCGCGATGAAAGAAATGACGCCGGTGATCGGCCCATAGAGAAAGGTTGTGCGGTTGAACTCGAGGGCGCCCAGGGCCGCGCCGAAAACCGCCGATGTCAGGATGAATGACGGCACCGTCATCGCCATGATCGAAAAGGGGTCTCCTTTCCGGACGACGCCGCTTTTGAGGAAGAAATCGCTCGTGCCCTGGAAAGAGAACGCGAACAGGGCCAGGAAGAGCGGGAGATCAAGGCCGAACATCTTTGGATGGGTCCTTCCAGGCGATGGGGATTGGGCGGACGTGGACCCCCGAATCACAAAGGACCCGGCCCGGCCCGCCGGATGGTGGGTCCGCTGATGGAGCCCGGCCGCCGGGATCCGCGTCCGGGAGCGGCGGATTGCCGTTTGCGGGCGATTCGGGCACAATCAATAACGGTAAAGGGGAGCGGCGTCCCGCGTCAATACGTGAATGAGGGGCGGCCGAAGTTTCATGTCGATGAAAGCCCGCCGAACGCGGGGTGAGGGAGTGAGAATGGCCGATAGCGTGGAAAAGGGATTCGGCGACCAGGAGGACCGCCGTCGCGTGCTCCGGCAGCGGGGCTACGACGTGGACGCGATGCGGTCCCGCGTGGTCGAATGCGGCCGGCCGGTGGCGGGCGAGGTTCTGGACGTGGGAACCGGGCCGGGGCGTCTGGCCATTCTTCTCGCGAAAGAGGGAGGGAGGGGGGGGGCGGGGGTCGCCACCATCGAGTTCGAAGGGGAGGGGATCGAGGTCGCCCGGCGCAACGCGCGGGCGGCCGGGGTGGAGGACCGGATTCGCTTTCTCCAGGGGGACGCCGCGCGGCTGCCTTTTCCGGAAGAAAGCTTCGACCTGGTGGCGTCGGCGAACCTGATTCACCACATGACTGAGCCCGCCCGGGCCGTCGGGGAAATGATTCGCGTCTGCCGCCCGGGGGGGCGGGTCGTCGTGGCGGACATGAACCCCGCCGGTCTCGACCTGTTGGCCGAGGTCCACGCCGAGTTCGGCGGCCTCCACGAGACGGGTCCGATGACGGTCGCCGAAGCCGTCGATACGCTGCCCGCGCGGGGGCTGGGGATCGAGCGCTGGGAAGAGGGATTGTTGGTTCTTTTCAGGCTGACGCGCATGCCCCCGTCAGGCCGCCCCGGGGCGTGACTTTCGGCGTGGGTCGGACGCCTTCCCGGCAAGCCGGAGAATCGGGAGGTAGTGGTCTAGTTTGACCAATCCATGATATCTTCCCATCCCCACAGATGGTCCGTGATCCCCGATTCCATCGCGGGCGTGACCTTCAAGGTCTGATGAATCCGCCCGAAATTGTACCAGGCGAAGTGTAACGCCAAGGCCGCCTTCAAGTTATCCAGCTTTTTGCTGAATCCATTCGTCAGCCGAGTGAGGCGGCGCATCTGCATCCGCATGGTCAAATTCTGCCGCTCAATGTAGCTGGTTGAGATTGACCGCTTGTTCGGGTTTCCCATTATGGTTATCGGGATTGTCTCAATTATATCGCTTGGGTTGTAGACCTCCCTTGTGAATCCATTGGACCGGAACGCCTTTATGAGTTGGGCGTAATCCACATCCGCCCCGAAAGCCCTTTCAACGGCATCGGGATAGGGGCGGAAAGCATCCGTGGTCAACTGCACCCTGCCCTGAATCCGTCGTCGCAGATCCATCATGAACCGAGTGGCGGTGAGGGCGTCCCGTTTCCCCACGGCGTAGCAAGGGACGAGCTTGGTTTCCGCTTCCAGGGCCACGAAGATGAATTGATCGCCTACCCCCCGTCCATCGGAACTTCGGACTTTTCGTTGCTTCTTAGCAACGTACGTCCAGATTTCGTCGGCCTGGATTTCCTTTGCCGGGATATCCCGCATCTTGGAATCCAGCAGAGCCTCACACTTCTCGCTCGTTTCCTTCAAGAGCTTGAGAATCGTGACCTTGTGGACTCCGGTGATTCGGGAGATGGCGCAGATGCTCACACCCTCAGTGAGCATTGAGAGAATCTGGACCTGTCGAGATCGGTGAAGGCGGTTCATTGACGGATGCTCCCTTGGTGGTCCAGGAGCAATGCCCGTCACATTCCGCTTGATTCTCCAGATTTAAAGGAGTATCTTGAGGGGTGTCGGGTTGCATTGTTCGGGTGCTCCCGGATGGTGTGACCAAGGGTCTCTTGGGTGTGTCTGCACCCTTGAGACCCACTAGAAATTATAGGCGGCAGGGACAGGATTCGAACCTGCGTGCCGGTGGGTAAGCACCGACCAAGGGATTATAAATCCCACGCTATAAGCCACTCAGCCACCCCGCCGCTAATCATTGGAATCCCCAGCAGGTTCCTCACTTGCTGGGGATTCCTCTTTTTCCGCCCACTCCGACAGGATATAGACTCCACGCTCCAGGCGCTTGAACTTGGCGCTTCCAGCGAGCTTAGCGGTCATATTGGCTTTGGGGTCTTTACCGCCCAGCACGAAGCCCTCTTGCGTTTCAAGCAAATCCATGACCTCCATGTAGTGGAGGGGGCTTTTCGAACGCTCAAAGACACGAACAATCTTTTCGGTAATGGGTTCTTTTTCAGTGGTTGCCCCGCCTAGCACCCCTGAACCAAGGGTAGTCAAATACCCATCCAGGTGGGCTATTTGGAGCCTCATTAACTCAAGTTTGTTCTGGAGCGGTGCCATCTCTTTCAGGACAATGGCTTCCTCGTGTTTGAGGATTTTGATTTGAGCTTCTACGGATTCAAGGAAATTCATGATTTTTCTCCCAGTGTCGATAACCAATATAGCCCATTACATATTGCCTGTCAATAGATACGTATCTAAATATCCATATTCTTTTCGCAATGCAGAAAATGATTTGACGTGCCTTGAATTTGAGGACTACTATTGAATTTAGGAGGGGTCGGCAAATGGCAACGTTAAAGGATTTGGTGGCGTTCGTGATCTCAGAGTACCCGAAGCCGGATGAGCTTACCAGGGCTCGACTTACAAAACTACTCTATCTCGCCGATGTCGAATGGGCATGGAGACGTGGGGAACAACTCACAGATATTCAATGGTTTTGGGATGATTACGGCCCATTTGTTCCAGACGCAGATGGGTCCGTGAAAACCCTTGAAAAAGAAGAGAAAGTAAAAGTCTGGGCAGATACGACCCCATTTGGGACACGGAAACGTTGGTATGAGTGGATCGCTCCCAAACCCCCAGAGGATTTACATCTTCCTGAAGAGGTTAGGGACATGCTCAAGAAGTTGATTAGTCAGACTTGGCACCTTTCATTTGGACTATTCCTACAACAGGTCTATGGGACTGCCCCGATGAAGAGTTCTGAGCAATATCAACCCCTTGATGTTTCTGGTGTTATGAAAAAGCAAAGGGAATTGGTTTTGGAAAGGGCCCGAGAGAAAATCCACACAAGATACAGGAAGGATTTCGAGGCACTAGCCAAATAGATTTCCCAGGAAGGAGAAAAAGGCCACAGCGAGTGTTCGCTGTGGCCTTTTTTCGGCCCAAATGACCCCATTTTTTTTGACTGTCCAGAACGTTCTTGATTCTCACGACAATGTAATCAGAAAATATGGCGGCAGCCATGGTGGACTTACCCCGGTTTCGTGGAGAGTTAAGCACTTGGGTTTTCAGGGTGTGCGTTGTTGTCTCCTTTCGTAGTTAACGGGTGACAGGTTGTCGATGGAGGAGTGCCGACGATGCGGGTTGTAGAAGCCCTCGATGAACCCGAACACCTCCATGCGCGCCTCGGCCCGGGTGCGGAAACTGTGGCGAGCGAGGAGCTCGCACTCCAGCGTGGCGAAAAAGCTCTCACACAGCGCGTTGTCGTAGCAGTCCCCGACCGAACCCATGGAGGGACGCACGCCCGCCTGCCGGCAGCGCTGCCCAAAGGCGACCGAGGTGTACTGCGTGCCCTGGTCGGAGTGGTGGATGACGGCCCGGGGACGGCGCTTATACAGCGCCATGTCGAGCGCGTCGAGCACCAACTCGGCCCGCAGGTGTGTGGCCATCGACCACCCCACGATGCGCCGGCTGAACGCATCGAGCGCCACGGCCAGATACAAAAACCCCGCCCATGTCGGAACGTAGGTGATGTCGGCCACCCACAGCCGGTCGGGGGCCTCGGCCGTGAAGTTGCGGTCCACCAGATCAGGGGCCGGCCGCGCCTCCTGCCGGCGCTGCGTCGTGCGCGCTCCCTTGCGCCGACTGACGCCCGCAAGTCCCGCCCCACGCATCAGCCTGGCGACGCGCTTGCGGCCCACACGCACTCCCTCAGCCTCCAACTCGGCATGGACGCGCGGCACGCCGTAAGTCCCCCGAGAACGCTCGTGGATCGCCTGAATGCGTTTGGTGAGCGCCCGATCGGCACACGAGCGGGCACACGGCGCGCGCCTGCGCCACGCGTAGTAGCCGCTGGAGGAGACGCCCAGCACCCGGCACATGGTGGCGGTCCGATACATGGCCTGGTTCGCCCTCACGAACCCGTAGATCCGGACGGGATCGAATCGGTATCCCGAGCAAACCAGGCCGCGGCTTTTGCTAAGATCTCCCGCTCCTGGCGGAGCTGTCGGTTCTCGCGGCGAAGTCGGCGCAACTCCTCCCGCTCATCGCTCGTGAGCCCGTCTTTGCGACGCCCCTCGTCAACGTCGGCTTGATGGGCCCAGGTGCGGATCGTCTGCGCCGAGGGCTCGAACTCGTGCGCCAGCGCCTCGGGCGTGCGTCCCGCCCGGACCAACTCTACCATCTGGCAGCGGAACTCCATTGGATAGCGTGGGTGAGTCTGTGGCATCGTGAACACCTCCTTTACCCCCAAATCATCAGGTGTCCACCAAACCGGGTCAACTCCACTAGACCACTACCAATCGGGAGCGCCGTGGGATGAATTCCGGAACTCATGGTAAAATAATTGGGGATTCGGTGAACGATGGCGCGCCCGGCCGGTGCGGGCCGAGAAGGAGTTTTTGATGGCGTTTCATGAGCTGGTTTTATCGAAACCGAGGGGATTCTGCGCCGGGGTGGACCGCGCCATCGAGGTGGTGGAGCGGGCCCTGGATATCTACGGGACGCCCATTTACGTCCGGAAGGAAATCGTCCATAACAAACATGTCGTGGAAGACCTGAAAAAGAAGGGGGCTATTTTCGTCGAGGAGTTGGACGAAGTGCCGGAAGGGGCCATCACCATCTTCAGCGCCCACGGCATCGCGCCATCGGTGGTGGAAGAGGCCGGTCGGCGAAACCTCAAGGCCCTGGACGCCACCTGCCCGCTGGTCACGAAGGTCCACAGCGAAGTCCGGCGCTACGTCCGCGACGGGTTTTCCATCATCCTGGTCGGCCACATGGATCACGATGAAGTGATCGGAACGTACGGGGAGGCCCCGGACCACATCACCGTGATCCACCAGGCCGAGGAGGTGGATGGGCTGGCCGTCCCCGATCCCCAAAAGGTGGTCTGCCTGACGCAGACGACGCTCAGCGTGGACGACACCGCCGAAGTCGTCTCGGCCCTCAAAAGGAAATTTCCGGACCTCACGCTTCCGGCCAAGGAGGACATCTGCTATGCGACCACGAACCGCCAGAAGGCGGTCAGGGAGATGGCCGGACAGGTGGACCTGTTCCTGGTGTTGGGGTCGCAGAACAGCTCGAACTCCATGCGCCTCAAAGAGGTGGCCGAGTCCGTCGGCGTCCGGGCCTACCTGATCGACGGGGTGGCGGACCTCGACCCGGCTTGGTTCGACGGGGCCGAGAGGGTCGGGATCACAGCCGGCGCCTCGACGCCGGAGTTCCTGGTCAAGGAGCTCGTCGACACCCTCAGGAAAAGAGGAATCCGGGAGGTCCGGGAGTCTGAAGGCCCGGATGAAAATGTGGTCTTCCAGCTCCCGGGAGAGCTTGTGGAGGGCGAGATCGGCCGGGTTTCGGAACAAGATTGAGCAATCGGACCCGGCGTCGCTCCAGCCTTCAACGATTCTGAAGTCCGTGGGGTCGAGGGGGGAGAGGAAGAGGAAGGAAGCCTCTCCGCGGCGGGACGGCTTGTCGCCTCGCCCGTTTTCACCGGTGTTCCGGGAGGCTTCCGTCATCCGGATCCGAGCCATGGTTGTCGCGGGCCGCAGAGGGTTTTTTCATCGTACGGTTTTTGGGGTGGGTCTGTCGGCTTTGATCTGCCTGACGCCGGCGCATGCGCAACCTCCCTCCAAAAGCGGCCCGAAGCCGGGTATTTCCGTCCGGACCCTTCGAATCCGAAGCTTCATCGACGGCCGGAGCTGGTTCGCGCTTCGGGGGGGGATTCTGTGGATCCGCCATCTGGAGTGGGTTGCGCCCGGGAGGTGGGAGAACCGAAATTTGCCGACGTTCGTAAACGGCAAAGCCTGGTATCCCGAGTGGCCTTTCGGCAAGGGGGAAGGCCTCCACTGCCGGTGCGACTCCTCCGTTCTGAAGCTCGATGGGTTCAGGGCGCCGCAGCGGCCGATGGGCGTTCGACTCCGGAAGCTGGAGGGCCGCGGGGAGATCACCGTCGTCGAGGAGCCCAGGATCGGAAACGGTTTTCGGGTTGTGGTCGAGACGAACGATATCCCGCCCAATCCGGCCTGGTATGATTTCGAGATCTCGCTGATTCCCCGCTGAGCCGCCTTCTTGCGGACCTGAATCGCCCTTCGCCGGGCGCCGAATGTTTTCCTGTTGGATGAGCCCTTGTCCAACCTGGACGCCAAGCTTCGGGCGGATGCCCGGGAGGATCTTCTTGAGTTGCATCGGCGCGTCGGAACCACCACCATCTACGTGACCCATGACCAGGTGGAGGCCATGGGCATGGGCGACCGGATCGCCGTGATGAACGCGGGAAAGCTCAGACAGCTCGGTCTCCTCCAAGAGATTTACGACGACCCCGCCGACACCTTCGTCGCCGGTTTCCTGGGATCTCCGCCCATGAATCTCTTCGACGAAGGGGGGGGGCGGGACCGTGGGGTTTCGCCCGGAGAGCTTGCTTCCGGAGGCGGTTCATCCCCGGAGGGAAGACACGATTCGCCTTCCGTTCCGGGTGGACGCGCGTCGAGTCCTTGGGCGCCGACCGGCTGCTCTACGGCTCCCTGGGCGGCCACTTCCAGGATCAGAAGGCCGTCGCCAAGCTTCCCTCGACGGTTTCCCTCTCTTTTCGAACCGGGGAGAGCCACGTGTTCGCGGTGGCAAGGGAAGACCTTCGGTTTTTCGACAAGACGACGGGATTGCGAACGGAACCCCAGCCGCTCTGACCGCGGGCCGGGGAGAGCAGGAGGCGCGTCACTTGGCGGCGGGACGATTTGCGTACCTTCTCGACCGGGAGGATTGGCTCGGGCGCTTGATGATCTCGCCCGCCGTTCTCTACATCGCGGCGATCATCGGCCTTCCCTTTCTTCTCACGCTTTCCTACAGCGTGAGCGACATCACCGTGGGAAGCACGAGTCTCAATTTCGTCAGCCTGAAAAACTTCAAGCAAATCTTTTCTACGCCCGCCTTCCGGGTCGCCGTCAAGATCACCTTCATCTTCGCCTTCGCCCCGCAGGCCATTGTTCTGGTCCTGGCCAAGACCCTGGCGCTGCTGCTGTTGAAGGATTTCCGGGGCAAGTGGGTGGTTCGGGGACTGATTATGCTGCCCTGGGTGGCACCCATCTCCCTGGGTGCCATCGGGTGGATGTGGATCCTGGACTCCATTTACAGCATCATCAACTGGAGATTGCGGGCCGTGGGGATTTTCGGCCCCGACACCTGGCCCATGTAGCTGGGCTTCCCGGCCCTGGCCATATCCACCATCATCGTCATTCACGTCTGGCGTCTGCTCCCGCTGGCGACAGTGATTCTTCTTGCGGGGCTTTCCTCCATTCCCCAGGAAATTCACGACGCGGCGAGCGTGGACGGGGCCGGGTTCTGGCGGCGGGAGTTCGAGATCACGATCCCGATGCTCCGACCCATCCTGAGCGTCGCCGTTCTGTTCGGCCTGGTCTTCGCCTTCACCGACATGATCGTCATCTATGTCTTGACGGGCGGAGGTCCCTTCGACTCGACGCAAGTTCTGGCGAGCCTGGCGTTTTACACGGGGATTGACGGGGGGGACCTGGCCGAGGGGGCGGCCATCGCCCTGTTCCTCTTCCCCCTGCTGGTGGCTGTGGCGTTCCTGATGCTGCGGATCGCCCGGTGCTCGGAGGTGACCTGAGATGCGGAGCCGTCGCTTCTTGAGGGGGGCCGGGACCGCCGCCCACTACGGCTTGGTGGCGCTGTTCGCCCTGTTCGCCGCCTTTCCCTTCCTGTGGATGCTGACCACGTCTTTCAAGAAGACGCGGGATTTACTCAATCCCAAGAACAACCCGTTTCTGTACAATGAGCCGCCCACGCTGGATCACGTGAAGTTCCTGTCCTATGAAACCCTGTACGGCCAATGGCTCTTGAACACGGCCCTTGTGGGCGTCGCGGTGGTCGCGATCACGCTGGTCCTCGCCATCCCGGCGGGGTACAGCCTCGCCCGGCTTTCGGGACGATGGGGGGAGCGGATGGGCATCGGGATCTTTTTGACCTATCTCGTTCCGCCGACCCTTTTGTTCATCCCCCTCTCGCGGGTGATCGCCACCCTCGGGTTGCAGGATTCCCTGTGGTCGCTGGTGCTCGTCTATCCCAGCTTCACCGTCCCCTTTTCCACTTGGCTGCTGATGGGATTTTTCAAGGCCATCCCCAAGGACCTGGAAGAAGCGGCCATGATCGACGGCCACAGCCGGTTCGGGGCGTTCGTGAAAATCGTGATCCCGGTTTCGTTCGCCAGCATCCTGACGGTGGTCATCTTCTCGCTCACGCTGGTGATGCAGGAGTTCGTGTACGCTCTGACCTTTATCACCTCATCCTCCTCGTTCACGGTGAGCGTCGGCGTGCCGACCTTCCTCGTCCGGGGGGACGTCTACTTCTGGGGCTCCCTGATGGCGGCGTGCTTTATCGCCAGTGTTCCAATCGCCATCCTCTATAATCTGTTTGTGGATCGCTTTATCGCCGGATTCACCGTCGGGGCGATCAAATGAACCGCTGACCCTTTCCGAAAAAGAAAAAGGAACTTGTTCCGTGAATATCGACTTCCACGCCCATGTCTACCCGCAGGTCTATCTGGAAACCCTCAAGGAGGTCCAAGGGCGCTACAGCCTCCGATTGGAGGAGGATGAGCAGGGCCGCATCCGCTTCTACCACCGGGGTTTCGACTTCGGCCCCATCTCTGCCACCGGCGTCGACCCCGCACCGCGTCTGGCCGACCTGGACGCCGCCAACATCGATTTCCAGGTCCTGACCATGGGAAACCCCAGCATCGACCTGTTCGAGGCCGAAGACGGCGTCCCCCTCATGCGGGCCATCAACGACGCCATCGCCGAAATGGTCCGGATGCGTCCCGACCGGCTGGCCGGCTTCGCCTGCATCGGCTTGAAAGACCTGGACGCGGCCGTGGAAGAGATGCGGCGCGGCGCCCGGGAGCTGGGGCTGAAGGGGTTCTCGACCTTCACCAACGTGGACGGCGTCAACCTGAGCGACCGGCGGTTCCGTCCGTTCTTCGCCGAGGCCGAAGCCCTGGACCTGCCCGTTTTCATTCACCCGCTCAATTCCGCGGCGGATCCCGCCCTGGAGAGATTCCACCTGGCGGCGCTGGTCGGGTTTATGTTCGAGACGACGCTTGTGGCGACGACGCTTGTCTTCGACGGCCTGTTGGAGGAGCATCCCCGCCTCAAGCTGATCTTCAACCACCTGGGCGGGTCGATCCCCTTCCTGGCGGATCGGCTGGAGCGGGGTTATCGGTTTCCGGAGGTCCGGAAGACGATCCCGAAACCGCCGAAGGAATACTTCAAGCGCTTGTACTGGGATACGGTCTCCTTTTATCCTCCGGCCGTGGAGTGCGCCCATGCCTTCGCCGGGGCGGACCACATGGTGCTGGGAAGCGATTATCCCTTCCTGAGCGGAGACCTGAGCCGGGCGGTGTCGAGCATCGAGGCGACGGCGCTCTCGCCGGAAGACAAGGAGAAGATCCTGGGCGGGACGGCCCGCGGGCTGCTGGGTTTATAGGGGGGAGGGGGGGTGGAGGCTCTCTCGGAGGGCGTCCCCTCTTGGAGGGCGCCCCCTCGTAGAGAGGCCGTTCAAATCGACAGCGTCGCCGAACGGAAAACCGGGGCGGCCGGCTTCTTCATCTCTCGTTCCGGAGGAGTTGTTCCAGCTTCGCGCGCAGCGTCCCCAACTCCTTGGACTTGAGCGCGGCTTTCGGTTTTTTCAGGACCTCGATGGTCTCCCCCAGGGCCTCGTTCAAATCCCGATGTCTGGGGCAATTGAGGATGTGGCAGGCTTCGGTGAGTCCTTTGTCGGCGGCGAGGGTTCCGGACAGGCGCATGATGTTGGACAGGGAGCCGACAATGTTTTGAAACGTCAGTTGAAGGAAGGCGTCGATGGGGGTGGTCGAGGCGGCGGATGGGGAAGGGATTTTCAACGCGTCCTCGACCTCGGAAAGGTCATCCTTCCATCTCTGCACAAGCCGGCGCATCTCGCGGGCGGTCTGAAAGGCCTGGAAACCCTTCACCGCAACCCGGGCCTTCTCCAACAACAACTCGAAATCCACCGGTTTGATCAGGTAGGCCACCACAGGCAGCTGAATCGACTCCATCGCGGAATTCAGCGATGGATAGCCGGTTACCAGGATGACGGGCACCCCCTCGGCAAGATGCGGAATCCTCTTGACGAACTCCAGGTTCGAGTTGCCGGGCATCTGAATGTCGGTGATCACCAAGTCGTACGCTGCCCTCTCGAGCAGTTGCGTCGCCATGAGGGCGTCCGGGGAGCAATCGCACTCGTATCCTTCCTGGCGCAGCACCTCGGCCGTTAATTCGAGAATCGTTTCTTCATCATCAGCAATGAGGACGCGCCCCGCGTTCGCCAGAGCCTGTCCCATTCATAGTTGAAGGTTGAGAAAAAGAGGTGGCGGTTCACTCCTGCCGACTCGGTTAGAATCGGGTTGGCAAACATTCAAAGAGGAGGAACCGCCATGAGTGAAGCTTACCAGATCATCGAGAAGAAAGAGACCCAAAGGTTGGCCGCCTTTGTGGCGGAGCATGGGCAGGCGTTTTTTCCTCTGGTGTCGCTGGTGGAGCAGTCCCAACTGGCGGTGGAGGACCTGATGGACGTCATGGGCCGGGCGGGCCTGGAGGCCGTGCTTTTGCTGTCGGCCAAGGGCTTGACGGGCGCGCCGCATCCAGGCAAGCGGGGTGGCGAGGTCCGCCGGCACGGCAGCCAGGGGGGCCGGGTGACCCTGAAGGGGCGCAAGCTGAAGGTGAGAAAGCCGCGGCTTCGCCGCCGGGGCCAGGGTCGGGGCGGGGAGGTGGAGGTGCCGGCGTATGCGGCCATGCAGGCCGACCCCGGGCTGGGGGAGCGGATGCTGGATTTGCTGATGCGAGGGGTCTCGACGCGGAACTACGCGGCCGTTCTTCCCGAGCTGGCCGAGACGGTGGGGGTGTCGAAGTCGGCCGTGAGCCGGGAGAGCATCGAGGCGGCCGAGGCGAAGCTGCGGCGTCTTTGTGAGCGGCGTTTTGACGACATCGACCTCCTCATCCTCTACCTGGACGGTCTGCGCTTCGGCGCGCATCACGTCATCGTGGCCGTTGGGGTGGACACACGGGGCCAAAAGCACGTTCTGGGCCTGAGGTCGGGCGCCACCGAGAACGCCACGGTCGTGACGGCGCTTCTTGAGGAGTTGGTGGAGCGCGGCGTGCGGCCCGGGCGGCGTCGGCTTTTTGTCATCGACGGCTCGAGGGCGCTTCGTGCGGCGATTGACCGGGTGTACGGGGACGACAATCCGGTGCAGCGGTGCCGCAACCACAAGGTGAAGAACGTGATGGACCACCTGCCCGAGGAGTTGAAGGATCCGGTGAAGGCGACGATGAAGGCGGCCTGGCGGCTGGCGCCGAAGGAGGGGATTGCCCGTCTGCGCAAGCAGGCCCGGTGGCTTCAGATCGAGCATCCGGACGCGGCCGCCAGCCTTTTGGAGGGTCTGGAGGAGATCTTCACCGTCAACCGCTTGGCTCTTCCGCCCGGCCTTCGGCGCTGCCTGGTGAGCACGAACCTGATCGAGAGTCCCTGTTCGGGGGTGCGGATGCGCACCCGGCGCGTCGGCCGCTGGCGGGACGGGGCGATGGTGAAAAGGTGGGCCGCTTCCGCCTTCCTCGCCACCGAGAAGAACTTCCGTCGCCTGGACGGCTACCGGGACCTGTGGATCCTGAAGGCCGTTCTGGACGAGCCCCGCTTTGACACCCGAGAGGAGGTCGCATAAGGTGAACCACACACGGACCGCCGCCTCAAACCTTCAACTGAATTCGGGACACCCTCTTCGCCATGCCTTGAGCCCTCCTGGGGCGGGATCCGCCTCTAAAAATACCGGACTAAGGAGCTAGGTGTTATCACCTAGTCGATTGTACCTTTAAATGATTTCAATGAAAAGCCTTTCCTTTGGCGCCCAATCCCGAACAATTGGGTATGAAGGAAGAATCGGAGTGATTTCACGGGTCAAGCGGGATTTGCGTTTAGCCGGCGGCGGCTTCTTGCTTGGTGCCGGATGATGGGACCTAGGTTTGGCGTTTTTTATAGTACAACCCCCTTGAATCGTTTCGCTCGAACTCGGATGAAAGTCCCAGCACCGTCTCGGCGCCGCCGAGGAAAAGATAGCCATCCGGCGCGAGGGCCCGCGCCATGCGATTCAGTACATCGGTTTTGGTGGTTCCGTCGAAGTAGATGAGGACATTTCGACAGAAAATGACGTCGAATTGGCCCAGATTTGTGTACGGCTCAAGGAGGTTGACCTGCTTAAAGTCGACCATCTCACGGATTTTCGGGTCAATCTGCCAGTCCCGGCCACATTGACGGAAAAACCGGACCAGCATGGTCACCGGAAGGCCCCGTTGAACCTCCAGGTGGCTATACAGACCGGCGCTGGCTCGATCGAGAATTTTCTTGTAAATGTCGGTCCCGAGGATCTCCGGCCGCCAGTTTTTCAGTTCGGGGAAGTCCGCGGCGATCAACATGGCAATCGAGTAAGGCTCCTGGGCGGTCGAACAGGCGGCGCACCAGATTCGCAGGCGGCTCGTCTTCCGCCGCGCCTCCATGAGCGTCGGCAGGACGTCCTCCCGCAGGGTGTCGAAGGGTTTGACGTCACGGAAGAAGTAGGACTCATGGGTGTTCATGGCCTCGGTGACCGTACGGACCAGGTCGGGGTCGGCTTGAAACCTCAGACGCCGGATGAGGCCCTCGAGATCGGTGAGACCGAGGGAAGCGGCCACCGGGTTCAGGCGGCTGGTCATCAGATATTCCTTTTCCGCGTTCAAGGACAGCCCGCTTTGGTCTACCAGGAACTCGTAGTCTTGAGGCTTCATCGGACGGACACCTCGCAATAACGCATGATGTGGGACGGGAGGTCGGAAAGGGGGAGTATGGCGGTGGCGAGCCCGGCTTCCGCGATCGCGCCCGGCATCCCCCAGACCACGCTGCTTGCCTCGTCTTGCGCCAGAACGACCCCCCGTGGTGGATGATGGATTCGCTCCCTTTTTGACCGTCTTGTCCCATGCCGGTGAGGACCACGGACAAAACCTCCCGGCCGTAGGTCTCCGCCGCCGAACGAAAGAGGGGGTCCACCGCGGGCCGGCAGAAGTTCTCGCGGGCGGCCTGGTTCAGCCGGAGGATCCGTTCTCCTCCGCGCTCCCTCACCATCATGTGGTGATCTCCAGGGGCGACATAGATCCAGCCCGGCTCGATGGTCCGGCCTTCGGTGGCCTCCAGGGCGGTCCGGCCGGTGATTTTCCCCAGCCGCTCCGCGAGCAGGGTCGTGAAGATGGGAGGCATGTGCTGGACGATGAGGATGGGCAAGGTTATGGCGCTCGGCAGGGCCGACAACAGCTCCACCAGGGCGTTGGGCCCGCCCGTGCTGGCGCCCACCGCCAAGACGCAAGGCGTCCATGCGGGATCGGGCGGAGGCTGCAAGGTGTACGACTGACCCAAGGGGGTTTCCGAGGCCCGGGGCTTCAGGGCCCGGATCTTGGACAAGAGATCGTCCTCGATCTGCTGCAATCCCTTTCCACTCTGCATCAAAGTCGGTTTGGAAACGTAGTCGGTCGCCCCCGAAGACAGGGCCCGCATCGTCTCCCGCGCCCCTTTTTGAGTCAGGGTGCTGACCATGATGATGTGGACGTGCGGAAAATCGCGCCGGAGGTGGGGGATGGTGGAGAGTCCGTCCAGGACGGGCATCTCAATGTCCAGAAGGACCACGTCGGTCGGATTCGTCCGCAGGGCGGTCAGGGCGGATTGTCCGTTCGAAGACGTCGCGCTGACGCACATATCCGGTTCTTTTCTGATAAGCCTTATGAGCAGGCCCCGGATGACGGCGGAGTCGTCCACCACCATCACGCGGATGGGTTTTTGGGTTGAATTCATCAGAGAAGTCCCCCGCTTCGAGTTTTCCGCGGATGATGTCCTCGTCGAAAGGTTTCATGACGTACTCGTTGGCGCCGGCTTCCATGGCCTCGGTGATCTTTTCGAGGGAGTTGTGCGTTGTACACATGATGACCGATGCCCCGTCGTAACTCTGGTTTTGGCGTATCGCCTTGAGAAAGGTGATGCCGTCCATGACCGGCATGTCAATGTCGAGCAGGATGCCGTCGGGCAGGCCGTTGTTCGTGCAGTGCGCCAGCGCCTCCTCGCCGTCGGCCGCCTCGCTGACCTGGAAGCCGAGGGGCTCGAGGATGCGGCGGATGGCGGTGCGGATGGACTTGGAATCTTCAACGATGAGCAGAGCCTTCATTTCAGAGAAACCTCCTGCCAGGGTTCGGATGGACTCTTTTGGATGACATCGAGCCAGCGGTTGGACCGCTCCAGGGCCAGCATCACGACGTGACCGGTCATCTCGAAGTCGGAAAACGGTTTCAGGACGAAATCGGCCGCGCCCAACTCCCGGGCGGCCCAAACCCGCTGCCGGGTGCTGTTGGCCGTGAGCATGACGACCTCAATCTCCGGCCGCTCCCTGCGAATGATCTGGAGCAGCTCGAGACCATCCATCTCCGGCATGACGATGTCCAAAAGGGCCACGCGATAGTCTCCCTCCCGGATGCGCTCGGCGGCCCGTCGGGGATCGGGCTCGGCATCCGCCTGAAACCCTCTGAGCTCCAGGAATGTATTGAGCGCGCTCAGCAGATCCGGATCGCCGTCAACGATGAGAATCGGTGCGGTCATGGGCACTCTCCTGGTTGGGGACTTCGGAGCGGGGAAGGAAAATGGTGAACGTTGTTCCCCGCTCCGGTTGTGTGGTGAATGTGATCTCGCCGCCGAGAGCCTGAACATTCGCCCGGGTGATCATCAGACCGAGTCCGGTCTCCCGCTCGACCGGTTTGGTGCTGACGTAGGTTTTGAAGATCTTGTCCGCAACGTCTGGAGGAATCCCCCCCGCGGTGTCGGCCACTTCCAGGGTGACCCCTCCCCGGCGGTCGACGGCCGAGATGGAGAGATCCCTTCTCTCACGGCCGCCGTTTTCGTCGAAGGCGTCCGCGGCGTTGGAAATCAGGTTGATGAGGACTTGTTCGACCTTGATGGGATTGGCCATGATCGGCGTCAGTTCAGCCGCGAGGTTTGTCGTCACCCGGATGTTTTTGAGTTTCGGCCCGAGCAGCATGAGCGCCGATTTGACCACTTCCCGGACATCAACCGGTTTCGCGGGGGCGTCCTGCGGGCGGCCGAACCGGCGCAATTCGTCGACGATGGCGCCGATGCGCTCCGACGCGGAGAGGATCCCCGACAGGCACTCGGAAACCTGGCGCCGCAGGTTGGCTCGGTCGGGGGGTCCGTCCGACGCCCCCCCGGGGGGATCTTCCAGATAGGGCGGGATCAGGGTTTCGAGGTTGTTGGCTTGCAGGCGCAGACCCGCCAGCGGATTGTTGATCTCATGTGCGGTGGTCATGGCCAGCGCGCCCAGGGTGGCCCAGCGGTCGACGCGCGCCATCACCTCGACCTCCTTCCGACGCTGCGCCGAAATGTCCATCATCGCCACCACCTTCTTCGGGTCCGCGTCTCCGTCCGATGTTTCGACAGATCGATTGGTCAGGAAGAAGGTCCGGCCGGAAGGAGGGTGAGTCCATTCCAGCGGAAGGTCTCCGGGCATGGGAAGCGGCAGGCCGGGGAACAAATCGGCCCAGCGCCGGCCCAGGCATTTACGCAGATCGCGCCCGGCAAGGCGTCCCAGGGCGCGGTTGCATCGGACCACGATGTCCGCATGGTCGAGCAGGGCGATTGGGGCTGACACTGCGTCCACGGTCGCCTCCCATTCAGCCTTGGCGTGGGCAATTCGGGTCGCGAGCCGGCTTTGTTCGATCCCTGAGTCGCGCGCTTCACTCATGGCGAACGGCGACAGCGTGGAAGGGGCATTCATGGGTTTCTCTGGGCGGTGTGATTCTCAGGCCAACTTGCATGGACTCATTGACTCCTGTTGCCCGGCTGGCCCGAAAGTCGTTTGCCAGCCAGAGAATCGCCGCAATGTACTTTGTCCGGAGGAAAACGACGTGACCGCCCTCGTCTCGGACGATCCCGTGCAATCCGGCTCGAGGTTCTCATCCCCGGTTTCCACGCTCCGAACTCTTGGCGAGGTGTGAGCCCGTCGCCTATCGGCGCGAACTCACACCGGATGCGGCCGAAGCAGGCATAAGCCAGCAGGGCGTCACCGCCCGGCCTATGACGGCTTCGGGCAACTCCGGCCTTAGCTGTCCCCGTTCGAAGCGAGTTCGCTCGCGATCATTGCGGGTAGGCGGTAGTCCGGAGCGACAACGACGTGCTCCGCCTTCAAAGAAGGTTGTGGGCCGGCCGCAATTTCATGTTTCTTCTCGACCGCCTTTCGCGGAGCGCTTGCCTGATCGTCGCCGAAGTTGAACTGCGCGATGAGTTGCTGAAGCCCCGCCCCTATGCGGGACAGCTCGTTCGTCACGCCCTGGATCTCGGTGGTGCCGTCCGAAGTGGAATTGGAGGCCCCGGCCACGCGTGCGATATTCTCGGCGATCTCAGTGCTGCCTTTGGCCGCCTCGGCGACATTCCGGCCGATTTCCTGCGTCGTCGCGCTTTGTTCCTCAACGGCGCCGGCGATGGTGCTTGAGATATCATTGACCTGGTTGATGACGGCGCCGATTTGACCGATGGCCTCCACGGCTCCCGAGGCATCGGTCTGGATGGCCTCGACCTTTTTGCTGATGTCCTCGGTGGCCCGGGCGGTCTGCTTGGCCAGTTCTTTCACCTCGTTGGCGACGACGGCAAACCCTTTGCCGGCCTCTCCGGCCCGGGCCGCTTCGATGGTGGCGTTGAGCGCCAGCAAGTTGGTCTGCTCGGCGATGGAATTGATGACCTTGCCGATCTCGGCGCTGCTCTCCCCGAGCCGGGCGACTTTTTCATTGGTGGAATCGGCGACCGAGACGGCGGAGGTGGCCACGCGGGCGGCCTCGCCGGCGTTTTGGGCGACCTCCTTGATGCTGGCGCCCATCTCCTCGGCGGCGTTGGCGACCGTTTGAAGGTTTCGGCTGACTTCCTCGGAGGCCGCCGAGACGGAGTTGGCCTGAGCGGAGGTCTCCTCCGAGTTAGCGGCCATCTGTTGGCTGGCGGATCCCATTTGCTCGGAGGACGCGGTCAGGGCTTGGGCGTTCTGGGCGATTCTTTGGATGGCTGATCGCATCGCCCCAATGGCCTTTTGGAGAGCCGTGGCCATTTGGCTGATCTCATCGTTGGAGCGGGTGGTGAGCTTCCTGATGGACTCCGAGTCGGTGAGGTCTCCGTCTGCCATGCGGTCCGCGACTTCCCCGATCTCCCTGATTGCGGTCAATATCTTTCTCGTCAACAGGATCGCTACAAGAAGGCCGATAGCCGTCGCGAAAGCCATGAGCGTGAGCAATCGGACTTGGTCGTAGTCCCGCCTGCTTTCTTGGTACGTCTTTTCCGCACGCTCCTCGTTGTGGTGAATGATGCCGGTCAGAATCTTGTCCGCTTGCTCGAAGGGTGCTTCCGCTTCTTTCTCGATGAGGTGCTGGGCGTCTTTGAGTTTGTCCGCATCCGCCAGCGCGACGGCGCGCTTTCGGACGCCCACCCAGGTCTGGTAGGGAACCGTAAAGGCCTCGAGCGCTTCGAGCTCCTCCCGGTCCGCGCTCGCCTCGAGCTTTTTGAGGAACTTGAACATGGCCTTTTCGGCATGGGCCATCTTTTCCTCTAAGCCTCGGCGTTTATTCGCGTCCTCCTCGATGATGATCTCCAGCAGGTACTTGTCCGTCTCAAGCAGCTCGATGTTCGCCTCGGCGGCGGCCTGGAGGGGCAGGAGGTTTTTGTCATGGAGCGTGACCACGTGGTCGTTGATCCCCCCCATCTCCCAGAGCATGAAGATAGTGAGCCCTATGAACAGGATTAACTCCAGCCCGAACGCGCCGAGGAGCTGCTTCCGTAATGTCAGGTTCATCCGCATCGATCTTCTCTCCTTATATTCCGGTTTGATGGCCTAATGGCTTTTCTTGGCGGCGGGGCCCGGCTTCGCGGCGTGGCCCTTCTTCGAGCCGCGTCCGGAGTAGCCGTCCGCGAGACTCGTGTTCACGTGGACCACCGCCTTGTTGATGTTGCGGAACTGGTAAGATTCGGTGATCTCCGGAAGGTTGTCGGCGGTCTTCTGGTCGGCCACGATGCTTCCGATTTTGACGTATCTTCCCGGCGGGATCGAGACGCCCATCACCTTGGCCCCCGGCTCGATGACGCTTCCCCGGCCGACGTGGGACATGAAGACCATGGCCTGCATGCCGACGAAGACGTCATCCTCGATGTAGGCGGGTCCGTGGACGTGGGACTGATGGGCCAGGGAGACGCGGTCGCCGATGTAGACGGCGTATCGCCGATCATTGACCGCGTAAGTGTTCTTCCAGACGGGCTTTCCGTACGCGACGGTCTCCAGGGCGTGGATGACGACGCCGTCCTGGAGGTTGGACTCGTTGCCGATGTGGATCGGCTGACCTTCATCCCCGCGCACGGAGCTGAAGGGCGCCAGGTAGACGCGCCGCCCGATCTCGACGTTTCCGATCACGCTCGAGAGGGGGTCGACCCAGGCGGAGGCATGGACGCGGGGGGACTCGATGTCCGGATTGAAGTCGGCCGGTACGTTCTTGCGGACCAGTCCCCGGTCCGGAAACCCGCCGCTCCCTTTCTTCGCGCCATTGGCGCTGGCCTTCTCGGGACGATATCCGGTGGAGGCCTTCTCGGCGCCATGTCCGATGGAGGCCTTGACGACACCGCCCAGCTGGATCTTGTCCAGGATCGACGACCGCTGCTTTCGGGTCTCCGATTTGGGCTCGCGGCTCCCGTCGCAGCCGCTCAGGCCGGCCAGGAGGATCGCTCCGGCGAACCAGGCGACGCCCACCTGCAAAAAAGATTTTCTCGAGGTCATCTTCCCATTCTCCTTTCGGGTTTTTCCGTCCCAGACGTGCATGAGCGGCTGGGTCTCGTCATTCCTGAAGCCGCATCGGCTCAGGGGTGGGGGTCCTCCAAGGGGCCTTTGGAGAAGAAGACGCTTTGCGGGTTCGCGCATTTCATCCGCTTGGCGCCGTTTCGCCGTTCAGGGCGATCGTTTTATCGGTATCCAATTCCAGCAAGAGGCGCCCCTCGAGCTTGTAGGCCCCCCGAATCAACTCGCGGGCGAGGCCGTCGAGGGTCTCCGGAGGGGGCTCGAAGGTGTCCTCATCGACATCCAGGACGTCACCGATTTCGTCGACGAGCAGGCTGACCACCCCGTCGTCGTTGCGGACAACGACGTTCATCGGGAGTTGGTCCTCGGGGTGTTCACCCAGGCTCAACCGGCGGCGCAGATCGACGGCCGTGACGATCTGGCCGCGCAGGTTGATCAGTCCCCGGACTTCCCGGGGCGCCAGAGGCACGCGGGTCATGTTCTGGTAGCGGATGACCTCCTGGACCTTCTGCACGTCCACGCCGAAATAGAGGTCGTCCACAAAAAACGTGCAGAACTGTTGCTGTTCTTTCATGGTTTCCATCCTCATTTTCACCTGATTCTTATGCGGGCGCGGCCTGCTCGAAGAACGTGGGATCGGCCCCGCGGATGACGCCTTCCACGTCGATCAGGTCTGTGACGTTCCCCTGAATGATGGCGGATCCGATCACGCCCGAGGTTTGGGATCTCCGCTCGATGGAGATCGTCTCTTTGACAATGTCGATGATTTGGTCCACGACGATGCCCACGCTCCGGCCGTGGTCGGAGTAGACTACCGCCTTGACGGATTTGCCCTGATCGGCCTCGTCGGATGAAGCGGAAGGCTGGAATCCGGAGAGCAGGATCAACGGGAGGATCTCGTTCCGGTACTGCACCACGTCTTGATTCCCGCCCGCTCGATGGTGTGCCGGGGAAACTCCTCCAACCGGGCGACTTGAGAGAGGGGGATGGCCATCCGCCCGTCTTGGCCGGCGCGGATGAGGAGCAGTGTCTGGACCTCCCGGGAGGTGTCTCCGGCGCGGACCGTCGTGTCCGACTTCGAACGGTCCCGATTCTCGGAAATCACGTTGGCCCGCTGGGCGATGCCCAGGACGTCCAGGATCAACGCCACCCTCCCGTCGCCCATGATGGTCGCGCTGGCGAAGAGGGGGATCCCCTTCAGGAGTTTTCCCAGGGGCTTCACGACGATCTCCTCGGTGTCGTTGGTCCCATCCACCACCAGTCCAAACTGCCGGTCGTCGGCCTGAAGGACGACGATGCTGATCGTCTCGGCGCCCGATGAACCGTTCGTCCCCTCCTGGGCGGTCTCGTCTTCGATCATCAGCTCCCGGTTCAGGTCCACCAGGGGCAGGAGGTTGCCCCGCAGGCGATAGACCGGAGCGCCGTGAACCATTTCAACTCCCTTGGCGGCTCGCTCCCCCTCCAGCCGGACCAGCTCCATCAGGTTGACCTGGGGAATGGCGTACTGGTTGCCGCCGCTTTCCACCATGAGGGCCGGAATGATGGCCAGGGTTAGGGGGATCTTGATCTTGAGCGTCGTGCCCTGGCCATGCTTGTTGCGGATGTCGACCGTTCCGCCGATCTTTTCGATGTTGCTTTGGACGACGTCCATCCCGACACCCCGGCCGGAGACGGCGGTGACCTTCTCCGCCGTGGAAAAGCCCGGCGCGAAAAGGAACTGGAGGAGCTGAGCCTCAGGCAGGTCCTTGGCGGCTTCCTCCTCCACCAAACCCTGCTGAACGGCCTTCTGACGCACCTTCTCCACGTTGATTCCGGCGCCATCGTCGGCGACTTCGATGACGATGTGGCCGCTCTCCTGGTAGGCGTTCAGGGTGACTGTGCCCGTTTCGGGCTTTCCGGCCTGGAGGCGCGCCTCGGGGCCCTCGATGCCGTGGTCGGCCGAATTGCGGACGATGTGGGTCAGGGGATCCTGGATGACTTCCAGGAGCTGGCGGTCCAGCTCCGTCTCGGCGCCGTGCATCACCAGGTCGATTTTCTTGTTCTGCGACTGGCTGAGGTCCCGCACGAGGCGCGGCAGCTTGGCCCAGGCGTTGCCGATGGGCTGCATCCGCGTCTTCATGACGCCTTCCTGCACGTCCGAGGTCACCCGGTTGAGGTGTTGAACAGAGTTGGCGTAGACGGACTCGCCGTCTGTCTGGGTGAGCTGAAGGAGTTGGTTCCGGGAAAGGACCAGCTCTCCGACCATGTTCATGAGGCTGTCGAGGACATCGACGTTGACGCGAAGCGTCTGATTGCTCACGTTGCCCTTGCTCGAAGCGCCGTTGCCCTTACTGACCTTGGTGGATGTCTGGGTTTCAGGAACGGCCCCGACCTGCGCCGGCTCCTCCGGTGCCTGCTCGGCCTCTCCGTTCAGCTGCTCCCGGATCTCGTTTTCAATGGAATCTTGCGCGTCGGCGACGGTTTTCAGGGCCTCGGATTCTTCCAGCCCGGTTTTGACGGCGGCCGAGATTTCCTCAAGAATTTCATCCGGCGATCTCACCACCGGGTCCTCATGAATCTCCGATTCTTCAGTCTCGGCGCCGTCCTGGAGGAGCGCCTCGAGTCTGCCGATCAATTCGGCGTCGTCGCCGGTGGGCTCCTCCTCGGTTTGTTCTATTCCCTCGAGGATCGATGTGATCAGATCCACGGCCGCCAGAACGAGGGTCACGGTCCGGGGGTCCATCGCGAGGCGTCCGTCCCGGGCCTGGTCCAGGACGCTCTCGGCGGCATGGGCGACCGACCCAAGCCTCTCCAAGCCCAGGAACCCGCACGTTCCCTTGATGGTGTGGATCGTTCGGAAGATGTTGTTGAGAATCTCCATGTCGTCCGGCGACTTTTCGATCTCGACGATTTTCTGGTTGAGCCGCGATAGATTCTCGTTGCTTTCCGTCAGAAACTCTCTCACAGGTCGTCCACTGTTCCGATTCTCCTTTCGACCCTCTTGTGCGCGGACATGGGGAGCGCCACGCGGAAGAGGGTCCTTATCATTTCGCGAAAAAGCCCCCGCCGCGATGGAGTCTTTTATGTTTTTCAGGTTTCCCCTAAAGCGTGAACCTGTGTGCAATTGATGTGCCAACCAGCAACACGGGTACACCGTTTTAAGATGAACCCGAATCCATAAGGAAGGCGGCTTCAATCTGCCGAAGGTGCGGGGGAAAAAACGCGGGAAGCGGCGCGGATGTTGTAACGGCGGGGTTCAGGCGCATCAGCGGCCTCCCGTTGCCGGGCGCCGCGGGTTCGTTCGACGTGGGAATCAAGATGGATGCGGAGTTTCGTTTACCCGAAAGATTCCATCTGTGATAGTAATAAAAGACTAGGTGTTCAGAACTAGTTACTTCTCCGAGAGATTGCCCGGAAAGTTCGACTCGAAAACGCGAATCGTATTCATGGAAAAAGGCGCGGAATTGACTTCGTTTATATTCCGATACCGGATCTTATGACGAATGAAAGATAATAATCATTTCGACGAGTGGACAATTATATAGTATATTATGCTTAGTCGGCTTCCCCTTTATGAACGGGTCCGGGTCGAGGGTCGTTCGACCGAACCCAAGCCCGAAACCTTTCATTCTCGTTTTTTCCCAACGGAACTCCACCCCCCCCCCAAACCTGAAACTCGCGTGGGGCCGGATGGTATGTCATTTCGATGACGTGGAGTTGTAACGGATTCTTGACGGTGAAAATGGTCGTTGGACGGATAACCGGAGTGGCCGTATTTCCGGAGCACGGCCGGGCCGCTGATGGGGGGCCGCTAGTCCAGGTAGACTTCCAGCCTCATCCGGGAGAGAACTTCCGCGGGGATCCTGCCTAGAGGGGAAAAGCTTTCCAGGGTCGGCTTGGCGGTCGCGTCGATTCCGACCTTGTCGACCAGGCCCTCGGTGATGGCGGACGGGTCCAGGGAGGAGCCCGGGGCGTCCGGAATGACGAACGTATCGCGGCTCCACTGGCAGCGCGTGGCCATGGCCCACAGGACACGCGAGAGGTCGCTTACGTCGATGTCGTCGTCCACGACGATGACCTGCTTGAGGTAGAGCTCCGCCCCGAAGGCCGCCAGGGCCACGGTCTTGGGCTGGCCCGGGTGTCCTTTCCGGATGGACGCCACCAGGCAGAAGGGGGCCGCGATGCGAAGCGCCTTCAGTGACGGCACGGCGCCTCGAACGGCCCGATCCAGATTGGCTTCCATCGGGACGGTGGGCAGGACGAGGTGCTCGCGGTGGGCGCCCCCGACCAGGTCCTGGTAGACGGCGTCCCGGCGGTGAGTGACGGCCCGGACGCGGACCACCTGCCGCTCCCGGGGGGGGGTGGCGTAACCATGAAACTCGGCGAACGAGCCCTCCATCTCCCGGGTGAAAGGCTCGATCTCCCCCTCGAGGACGATCTCCGCCCGGGCCGGGACGAGAAGGTCCACGGTGCGCGCCGGGACCATCTCCAGGGGCCGCTTCATCAGGCCGCCGATGACGCCCGGCTCCTCCACCTGGTAGGGGCCGATCATGCACGCCCCGAGCGCCCAGGCGGGATGATTGCCCAGCGAGACCGCGATGGGCAGGGCCTCGCCGCGCTCTTCCGCCCGGCTGTAGATTTCGTTCAGGTGCTTACCCACCGTCATGAAGATCCCCAGCCGGTTCCGGTCCTTGAGCATCATCCGGTTGAAGCTCAGGTTGTACGCGCCCGTGTCGGGGTCCTTCGCGATGACAATCCCCGCCGTCACGTATGGGGCGGCGTCCGTGTCGTGGTATCGCATGAGGGGCAGCCGGCTCAGGTCCACCGAATCCCCCTCGATCACGACCTCCTGGACAGGCGCGGAAGACACCTCGGCCGGCGGGATGGGGCTGTCCAGGGCTTCCTGAAACCGGGCGAGCAGGGCGCCGGAGGGGAGGCCGAGGCTGGACGCGATCCTCGATCGGGAGGCGAAGCAGTTCACGACAACCGGAAAGTCCGCCCCGCGGACTTTCTCGAACCACAGGACGGGGACGCGGTGCTCGGCCTCGAGCTTGGAGACGAGGGCCGCCATCTCGAAGTCGCGGGAGATCTCGCGCCGAACCCGGATGAGCTCCCCCCCCGCTCCCTCCCCCGCTTCCATTTCCGCCAGAAAACCCCTCAGGTCGTCCGCCATCGGCTCCTTATCCTCTTGAATCCCCCGGCCCGGCCGGGGGAAGAACGGGACTGCGCTCCGGCCGTTATCCTACCAAAAGAGCGCGGGAGGAGAGAACCGGCCGCGGTTACGGCTTGAATTCCACGGGCCGGAAGCGCCGCAGCCGCAGGCTGTTCCAGAGGACGAAGGCCGAGCCGGCGGCCAGGGCGAGGGAAGCCGCCACCGGACTCGGGGCCGACCCGAAAAGGGGGTGCAGTGCGCCGGCGGCGAGGGGGATGGCGGTCGCGTTGTAGGCGAATGCCCAAAACAGGTTCTGTTTGACGGTCCTCAGCGTACGGCGGCTGAGACGGATCGCGTTCACCACGTCCATGGGGTCCCGGCCGATCAGGGTGATGTCCGAGACCCCCCCATCCCTCCCTCTTCCGCCGTCCGGTCCGGTCCCGATGGAGATTCCGAGGTCCGCCGAGGCCGGGGCTTCGCGGAAGCCGTTGCTTACGATGGCCGCCCTTTTTCCCTCCCCCTCCCCCTGCAGACGCAGGATCTCCCGGGCCTTGTCCTCTGGGGGGACCTCCGCCAGGACGCGCCCGACGCCCGCTTCCTCGGCGATGACTTGGGCGGAGCGGCGGTGGCCCCCGGTGAGCAGAACGGTTTCGAGACCCATCCGGTGAAGTCTCTCGATGGTCTCGCGGGCGCTCTCCTTCAAGGGGTCCGCCGCCGCCAGCAGGGCGGCCGAAACCCCGTCGACGGCGAGGAGCACAGGGGTCTTTCCCTTCTCGGTCTGGACTTCGATGGCGTTGCGCAGGCCGGAGATGTCCACCCCTTCGGCCTCCATCAATTCGGCGTTTCCCAGAACGATGGATCGCCCTTCCACGGCGGCGCGGACGCCGCGGCCCGCAACGGCGGAGAAACCTTCCGCGGCCGTAAGGGCCACGCCGCTCTGCCGGGCCTTGTCCAAGATCGCGATCCCCAGGGGATGCCCGGATGGCCGCTCCGCGGATCCCGCGAGACGCAGGACCTCTTCGGCCGAGAATCCGTGGGCGGTGATCAGGTCCGTCACTTCGGGTTTGCCCTCGGTCAGGACGCCCGTCTTTTCAAAAATGACGGTTTGAATCCCGGAGGCCGCCTCCAGCGCTTCTCCGCCCCGGATCAGGATGCCGCTCTCCGCTCCGCGCCCCGTGCCCACCTGGACGGCGGACGGCGCCGCAAACGCCAAAGCGCACGGGGAGGCGACGATCAGGACCGCCGCAAAGCTCAACAGCGCCGAGTGGAACGCGGGCGCCGGCCCGAGAAGCAGCCAGAGGGTGAATGCGATGAGAGCCGTCCCGATCACCGCCGGAACGAAGACCGCGGCCGGCCGGCCAGCCGCGGTCTGGATGGGGGCGGGGCGCCCTTGCGCGTTTTCCAACCGCTTGACGGTTCGGGCCAGCGCGGTTTCCGGGCCGGCCGCCCGGACTTCGAACAGGAAGCGGTCCGTCATGTTCAACGCGCCGGCGAACACCTTGTCGCCGACGCCCTTGTTCACGGGGGGACGTCCGCCCGCCGCGCCGGATTCGTCGAGACTCGACCCTCCCGCCACGATGACCCCATCCGCGGGAACCCGCTCCCCGGGGCCGACCAGAACCCGGCTTTCGATCCGGACCTGGTCGGCGGGGATGTCCCACTCGCGGCCATCATGGAAAATGCGGACGGTCTTCGGCCGAAGCGCCCGGAGATTTTTGGCGGCCGCCCGGCTCCTTCCCCGGGCCGCGGCCTCGATCCGCCGGCCGAGGAGGATGAGGGTGGTCATGATCGCCGCGGCGTCGAAATGCGGACGGGGCTCGTCGCCGATCCCGCGCAGGAAATCCGGAAAGAGAACCGCGGCCGCGCTGTAGAAGTAGACGGTCGAGATCCCGAGGGCGATGAGGGTGTTCCCGTCCGCGCCCCAGCGCCGCGCGGCCGCCCAGGCCCCCCGGTAGAAGGTCCGGCCGGCGTAAAACTGGACGGGGGTCGCCAAGAGCCAGAGGAGGTAGACGCTCGGGAGCCATGGCCCCACGAGGGTCGACACCCCCTCCATGCTCCCCAGAACAATGAAGACTGAAAGCGTCCCGGCGAGGATAGATCCGGCGGACAGGGAGCGGGCCTCGCGATTGCGCGCCTCCTCCTCCCGGTCGGCGAGCTCCGTTTCGGGGGCCTCCAACACACTGTGCCCGGCCGACTTGATGGCGGCCCGCAGGTCGGATTCGCCGGAAAGACCGGGCAGGGATTCCACCGTCGCCCTGCCCGTTGCCGGGTTGACGTTCGCCGACAGGACGCCCGGGACGTCCCGGAGCGCCCGCTCGATGTCCGATACGCGGGAGCCGCACGACAATCCCTGAACGGCCAGGGTCGTTCGGACGGCGGCAACGCCGCCGCCGCTTTCCTCCACGCATCGGACAAGCTGGAGAACCGTTACCCATCGCGGGTCATAGTGGACGGTGGCGCGCTCGGTCTCGATGTTCACGCCGGCGTAGGAGACGCCCGGAGTGGCCGAGAGATTTTTCTCCAGCCTGGATGCGCGCGCGAGGTTGGACATTCCGGTGATGGGCAGATCAATCTGAGCTTCGAACCGCGAGGCCGGACGCGGGGGGCAGGAGGGGGGAGGGGGAGGGGAGACGCCGGTCCGCATCGATTCGAACGCCGCCGTTCCATCGAGCGGGGCCGGGGCGGTGTCAAAAGATTCCGGCCGCGCGGAAGGGCGCGATCTCCCGGTGTGCTCGGAAGAGAGAGTGATGGGTTGGATCTCCGGCAGGGGGGCGTCCGGAATCGCCGTGGTGAGAGAACCCGCAGGCCGTCCTCGGGAAGATCCTTCTCTACACGTATCTTACATGATTTCAGCCCGAATTTCTCAGGAATTTGGGAAAGGGCGCGGGCGCGTTCCGGTCATCCGTCGAGCAAGTCCGGCCGCGGAGAGCCGCGCTCTGGTTTTCACCAGGGGTCCGGTTTCTCTCAAGCGCGGCGGGGTCCCGGGACGGCCGTCCGCGAATCCGGGGTGGAATGGACGCCCCGAGGATGGGTTCAGAGAGGCTGACCGGACCCGGCGGCGCTTTTCAGCAAAGCGCCGCTCAGGTTCGATTCGGCGAAGACCTCTTTCGGGAAGCCGCTGGAGAGGATGAATTCCGCATCCGGATCGATTTCCCGGATGGCGACCATGGTTTCAAAGCCGTCCATTCCCGGCATCATCGCGTCCAGAAGCGTCACATCAATCTCGGATTGCTTCAGCGCGTAGAGTTCCAGGGCTTCCGGCCCGTCCTTGGCCGTCAGCGTTCGGTACCCCTCCCGGTTGAGAAACTTGGAGACCAGATTCCGTGTTGTGGATTCATCGTCGACGATGAGGACTGTGGGGCGCATGTGTTTGTGTTCTTCCATGGGCGCTAGTTCCGCTCTGCGGGTTGGTCCCGGGACGCGGCCGGAAGGATGATCTCGAATTCCAACCCTTCGTCGGCGGTGATCGAAAAAGACGCCTCGCCCCCGAGCGAGCGGATGATGGACTCGACTATCGGCAGGCTCGGGTGTGTCGGCGTCGGCTCCGGCATGTTTCGGGACGGCGACGCCTGGGGATTTCCGCGGACCGGGGTGCGGGAGATGTAGACGCGGACCTTCGCCTCGGATGAGAGGGCTCCGTCGATTCGATCGGCTGAGGCGAACACCAGACTTTTCACCCCATCGTATCGATTCGCGGCCAAAAGAAGAGACAGGATCGCTTGCTCCAGAACGGCCGGATTCGCATAGACCGGCGGAAGATCCGGCTCGATGTGATAATTCAGCTTGGTTCTTCGGCTCGGAAATTGTCCGGTCAAATGGATGACTCCCAGAAGCAGATGGCCGAGATGAACCGGTTCTTTTCGATCTCCCTCCTCGCGGTGGACGAGAGAGGCGAGCTGGCCGTTGAGCTCGGCCGCCTCCTGGGCGGTCTTCTCGATCTCTCCCAGGCTTTCGACCCATTCGTGCGGGCCTTCTTCCTTGGTCATCATGAGGTTCAGAGATCCGATGATGTGATTCAGTAGGTTGTTCAAATTGTGGCAGAAAGGGCCCGAGATCTCGCCGAGATTCTGGGGGCGAAGGGCTTCGTGCCGGCCGGGTTCGCGCCGGGGAAGGGGTCCGCCGTTCTCGCGGGCCTGGGCGAGGCCTTTCGCGGATTCGCCCCGCGCCGGCCCTTGCAATAGGATGTCACCGGCATGGCCGGTGCCGTCCTCGGTGCGCATTTCCCCTCCCCCTCCCCCTCTCCCGTTGATTCGGGATGGGCGGCTCGCACTTCCTTCCAACGGTAGAAGAAAACGCTCCCGCGGCCAGGTGAATTGTGAAGCCGGGACCTCGCTCGAAGCCGATTTTTTCGTGGAGAAGATCGGCTCGATCGATCACGATTCCCGGACTTGGACCGGCAATTTTCATCAAATGGGACACTGATATACTTGTGGGTAGGTTCAATTTCTGTGCCAGAGCACTGGAAATCGGCCAGGGAGATCTCCTGAATTCTCATAAGGCATTTTGAAATAATGGGTTAGGTGTTCGCCTTGGAGAAGATTTCCGCCGGGCGTTGATTGAATTTCGCGGACGCTTGGTGTGAATTCATCGCGGGATGTCGGAAATCCGTCGGGATTTCGACAGGCCGGCCGGTCCGTAATGAAGAGATTTCCGGCGCCGCTCGTGATTTCCGAAAAGGGGTCGCGCGGCAAATTCTTCACGCGGGCCGGTTGACCCCCGATTGGAAACGCGCCGCATGACAGGCAATGGCGCCCGGTGAATCAAGGGCCCTTTGGGGCCGCCCGGCGCGCCCGCTGGATCCGTTGCTTCAGGGCTTTCTCCATATCACCGGTTCGGGGCTGGCGGCCGTATAGGTTTTTCTTTTCACCGGGATCCATTTTGAGGTTGAAAAGCCGCTTCGGTCTTCCGAGGCCGAGGAGAAGCTTCCACCCGTCGCGCAGGAGGTAATGATACCCGCCCGTTTCCGTTTCGGCCTCGCCGAAAGCGGTTGAACGGTTCGTCGCGGCGGGGAAGGACCCCCGATCGGTGAGCAGGCTTCGTCCTTGAATCCCGGCGGGGCGAGGGATGCGCAGCAGATCGAGGAGGGTCGGCATCAGGTCCACCTGTTCGGCGACGCCGCCGACGGATTGGCCGTTTTTCCAGCGGGAAGGCTACCAGAGGATCAGAGGAATCCGGACCAGATCCTCCCACATCGTTTCGCCGTGGCCGAACTCACCGCCGGCGCCGAATTTCTCTCCGTGGTCCGAGGTGATCACGACGAGTGATTGATCGAGCCAGCCTACGGATTTCATTTTGTCGAGGAGTCGGCCCACCTGGCCGTCCACGAACCGGAGCGCGCCGTTGTATCGGGCGACTTCATTTTTGGCCTCCCGGACATCGCGCGCGCCTTCCTTCCTACAGATTTCCGGGCCGTTGTATTCGGGGTCGTACATCCGATGGTAAGGCTTGGGGAGGCACCGAGGCCAGTGGAGGTCGTGGAAGAAAAGGAACAGGAAGAAGCGGTCCCGGTCCGGGTCGTAATCCCTCCGGCCGGTGGCGTAATCCATGAAACCCAGGACCTTGTCCGTGAACCGGTCGGCGGATTCCATGGCTCGCAACCCGAGGCCGGCCAAGAGGAGGTCGTTCTTCTTCATGTCCAGCCATTGAAGGGCATGGCTCAGGCCGGGCCAGGCCGCCGTCAACTTGAGCCAGACGAAGAGTTGTTGGGCGCCCGCCATTCGGAACGGCGTCTCTTCCCATGCGCTGTAGGGGTAGTCCGCGCCCCGTTCGAAGTTGGGGCGCCCATCGATAAACCAGTGGGGCGTAAAGAACGCCGTGTTGCACCCCCGGTTTTGGAGGACTTCTGTGAGCAGGGGGGCGCCCTCGGGCAGGGGGTCTCCCAGGCGGAGGAGACCGTGCCCCGAGGGATGCCGTCCGGTCAAAAGGGAGGCCACCGTCTGTGACGTCTCGTTGGAATTCGCGCGGAATCTCGTGAAGCGAATCCCCTCCCGGGCCAGCCGGGAGATGACGGGTGAAGTGTCTTTGGAATACCCGTAGGCGTTCAGATGGTCCGAGCGAAGGGTGTCCACCACGATGAAGATGATGTGAGGGGGGGGGGGGGGAGCTTGCCGGGCCGCGTGATTTTCCGCAGCGGGGCCTTCCGGATAAAATAATAGTAATCCAGGCGGACGTGGGGGAGCGCAATCAGTCCCCAAATCACCTATGCCGTGAGGATTCCCGCCAGCCCCGCAGCGGCGGCCTGAACGCGCCGGCGGGGTTGTCCGGCCAGGAGGCGGATCCCTCCGATGAACAGCAGGACGGCGGCCGGCGCCACGAAAATCAGAGAGCGGGCGATGATGAGGATCAGGCTGAGGGCGATGAAGGTCGAAAGGAGAAGCCCGAGGTCCCCGCGCCCGGATTCCCGGTGAGCCCGGCCGAAGGCGGTCTTCGGAATCAGCCGGCGGCCAAGGATGTAGGCGATCACCACTTTGGGGGAAAGGAAAAGCTCATGGTGATTCACAGTCGGCGGCGCGCGATGCCGGGGCGGCCGTGACTTCGGAGAAGCCCGCTTCGGGGAAGCCCGGACTTCGAAGGGTTTTAATGCCCGCCCCCCGCAGGGATGTGTCCGCCGTCGAAATGGATGGTTCGGGTGCAGGGCGGCGAGGTCCGGCTCTTCGACATGCGGAGCGCCCCGTCGATGAGAACGGCCCCGAGGGAAGGGGTGTCCCCGGCTTTGAGGGCCGCCAGCGCGTCCTTTCCGGTGGAGCCCCAGGGGGCGTCCAGGATCGCGATGTCGGCGGGGGCGCCCACCTTGAGAAACCCCACGTCCATCTTGTGGACCCGCGCGGTGTTGCCGGTGGCCGTGCAGAGGGCCGCCTCGGGGGAGAGGTCCGAAAAGGCCGTCATCACGGCGACCGACCGCATGACGCCGTAGGGGATCACGCCCGTCCCCGAGGGCATGTCCGTCCCCACGATGACCCGGTCCAGGACGTCTTCCGCCAGAAAGAGGTCCGTCGCTTCGACGGCGCGCTTCTGGTTTCCCGTTTGGACGAGCTCCAGGGTGACGTCGGATTCCTTGATCAGCCGCTCGATGTCCTCCATGGCGAGACCCGTGGGGCCGCCGTTGAGGTGACAGGCCACGTCCGGGCCGACGGCCAGAATCATATCGGCGTCCACCACCATGCTTCCGGGAATCGACCCGCCGCCCGTGTGGCAGAGGACCCGCATGCCTTTGGCCCGGGCCGCGGCGAGAAGCGGGCGGACCTCGTCGGGGTCACGGATGGCGCCCAGCCCCACCTCGCCCACCAGCTCCACGCCCGCCTCGTCCAGCTCGTCGAAATCCGACGGCTTCAGCCCCGGCTCCAGCATGACGGCCCCGGCCATGACCTTGACCCCGCCGGGGCGGAGGTTCCTGAAGGACTTGGCGGCCAGGATGGCCATGGCCCTGGCGCCCAGGCCGTCGCGGGGACGTCCGGGGGTGTGGACCTCGCCCGCGGAGATCATGGCGGTGATCCCGCAGTTCATGCAGCTCTCGATCCAGCCGAGGGTGTTCTGACGGGGGGTGAAGTCGCCCTGGGTGGTGTGGACGTGGGAGTCGATGAGTCCCGGCGCGGCGGTCATGCCGCCCGCGTCGATGGTCTGCTCGACGTCGCCCGCGCAGTCGGACTCGCCGCCGATGGCGGCGATCCGGCCGTCTTCAATCCGGATGGCCTCGCCGTCGAGAAGCGGGGCGTTCAGGTCGCCTGAAACGATGGTCTCGATATTCTTGATCAGAACGGAACCGCTCATCTCCCGTGCCCCTTTCCTGGCCGCATGTACTCTATGGTGCGTTGATTGTTCGCGATAATCGTAGCAAAACCCCTCACCCGGGGCAATTGGCGCGCCGGAAAGGCGGCCCGTTCGCCGCCGCCGGGTCGGCCTCCGGGGTTGGCTGTGACTTGGGTAATGTCACGAGTTTTGTGTAGAAGTGCAGAGAGGGTTTGTCTCCCACTAGGTGTTAATGCGGTGGAACACGCTGTAGGCGACGCGTTCCAGGGACTCGTTGTTGTTCATGACGGTCATGGGTCTGGTTCTTCGTCTCACCTCCCGAAAGACCCGCTCAATGGGGTTTATCGTGCGCAGGGTGACCCGAAGGGCGGGGGGCTCTTGGAAGTGGGCCAACAACGTCTCGAGGTCGCTCTCGATGCACGCCACCGCCTTGGGCTCCCGCCCTCGCCACTGCTTGGCCCATCGCCAAAAGGCGGCGATGGCCGCCCGGCGGCTGTGGGCCTCGTAGATCCTTTGTGCGCCCGAGACCACCGCCTCCTGGTTGCGCTTTCGGACCTTCTTCACGACGTTTTGCATCTTGATTCATCCGTAAAGCCGTTCTTTCCAGCCGTGAGATCCTATTATCCTATTGATATTATTGAGAATATATATGATTTCCAATCTCATTCGGAACCTGCCTTCTGCAGTCCGTAATCAAAATGAAAGCGGATTCGTTAAAACTCCTGCGCATCTCGGCGAGTCCCTGTCGATAACCGTTCGCTCGTGGGGTGATGATGGCGCCGGGGCCAGCAGCGGTCCGTTGTCCTGTCCGAACGTGGTCGCCCCGACCCAGTGCTTTCGCAATTCGATGGCGGCAGGAGAGTCAAGCGGTTGCGGTACACGGCCAAGATTCTCTACTTGGTGTAAACGGCGGTGTAAAACTGTCCCACTGAGGCGGTCGGATATTCTGGCCGCGGCGGTCTAAAAGTGGACCGCTCTTTGGTCTTCCTTCAGGTTTGCAGGATACGACCTGAAGGGAGGCTGGAGGATGTACTCAGTGGAACTGTACGCACGGGTTCGGCACACCTGCCACGTAGAAGGGATGAGCATCCGCGAAGCGGCGCGGGCGTTTGGTTTGCACCGGGACACGGTGCGCAAGATGCTGCGGTTTTCGATACCGCCCGGGTATCAGCGGAGTCATCCCCGGGCGAGGCCGAAGCTGGATCCGTTTACGGGTGTGATCGACCACATCGTGGAGGGGGACCGGAAGTGTGTGAGGAGACAGCGTCACACGGCCAAGCGGATCTTCGAGAGGCTGCGCGACGAGCACGGTTTCACGGGCGGTTACAGCATCGTGAAGGACTACGTGCGGGAGCGGCGGTTGCGGTCCCAGGAGATGTTCGTTCCCCTGGTCCACCCACCCGGCCATGGCCAGGCGGATTTTGGCGAGGCCCTGGCGGAGATTGCCGGGGTGGAGGGGAAGGTATCGTTTTTCACCTTCGATTTGCCCCACAGCGACATGGGTTTCGTGAAGGCCTATCCTGCGGAGAGGACCGAAGCCTTCTGCGCCGGTCATAACGCGGCCTTCGCCTTCATCGGCGGTGTCTCCCACAGCATTCTCTACGACAACACCAAGCTTGCGGTGGCGCGCATCCTGGGCGATGGGAAGCGTCAGCGCACCCGGGCCTTTAGTGAGTTGCAGTCCCACTACCTGTTCAAAGAACGTTTTGGCCGTCCGGGCAAGCCGAATGACAAGGGGAAGGTCGAGAACCTGGTGGGCTATGTCCGGCGGAACTTTTTCGTTCCCATCCCGCGCTTTGAAAGCTTCGAGGCCCTCAATGCCCACCTGGAGGAGCAGTGCCGGAAGCGGTGGGGAGCACGCCTGCGTGGGCACAGAGAGAGCATCGGCGAGCGCTTTGAGCGGGACCGGCAGGTCCTTTTGCCGTTGCCGCCGTTGCCGTACGACGCCTGTGAGAAGAGCGGTACGCGGGTGAGCTCTCTGTCTTTGGTGCGCTACCGGGGCAACGACTACTCGGTTCCCGTGGCTTACGGCCACCGTGAGGTGCTGGTTCGGGGCTACGTGCACGAGGTGGTCATCACCTGCGGGACGGAGGAGATTGCCCGTCACCGGCGCTCCTGCGAGCGGGAGGACCTGGTCTTCAACCCGCTGCATTACCTGGCGCTGATTGAGAAGAAGATCGGTGCACTGGATCAGGCGGCGCCCCTGGCCGGGTGGGAGTTGCCCGAGGCATTCGGCACGCTGCGCAGGCTGCTTGAAGCGCGCATGGGCAAGGCCAGCAAGCGGGAGTACGTCCAGGTCCTGCGGCTGCTCGAGACGTTCGGGTTGGAGGAAGTTGACGCCGGGGTCCGGGATGCCCTGCGGCTGGGAACCATCGGCTTCGATGCGGTCAAACACCTGATGCTGTGCCGCATCGAGCGCAGGCCTGCCCGGCTGAACCTGGAGGTCTATCCCTATCTCTGCCGCGCGCCCGGGTTGCGACAACCTCCGCCCGGGCGTACCTGGACCTGCTCACGGGGGTGCGGCCGTGAAGGAGACTCCCCAGGTGCTCCTGGCCCATCACCTCAAGGCGCTCAAGCTGCCCACCTTCGGGAGGGAATACGACAAGGTCGCCCGGCAGTGCGCCGCCGAGGGGGTCGACCACGTGCGTTTTTTGATGCGCCTGTCCGAGCTGGAGCTGATTGACCGGGAGCGCCGGATGGTGGAGCGGCGAATCAAGGCGGCGCGCTTCCCGGCGGTCAAGAGCCTGGAGAGCTTCAACTTCCTGGCTCTGCCCTCCCTCAACAAGACGCTGGTTGTGGAACTGGCGAGGTGTGAGTACATCGAACGGCGCGAGAACGTGATTGCCCTGGGCAACAGCGGCACAGGCAAGACCCACATCGCTGTGGGGCTCGGGCTTGCGGCGTGTCAGAAGGGGTTGTCCGTCGGCTTCACAACCGCCGCCGCGCTGGTCAACGGGGTTGCTCGAAGCGCGTGACGAAAAGCGTCTGCTGCGCCTTCAGAAGCAACTGGCCGCCTACAAGCTTCTGATCATCGATGAACTGGGCTTCGTGCCCCTGTCCAAGACCGGCGCCGAACTGCTGTTCGAGGTCTTCAGCCAGCGCTATGAGCGCGGCTCTATCCTGGCGACGAGCAACCTGCCGTTCGACGAGTGGACCGAGATCTTCGGCTCCGAGCGGCTGACCGGCGCCCTGCTCGACCGCCTGACGCATCACGTCCACATCCTGGAGATGAACGGCGAAAGCTATCGGCTCAGGCAAAGTAGGAAACGGCGCTCAAACAAACAAGCAAAGCCTCAAGACTCCGTCCCAATGGAGTGAGGCCACAACCCAGGAAGGGGGCCCATGGGCCCCCTTCTTCACACACCAGGTGGGACACTTGCCGCCACGCCGGTACACTTTTACTCCGCCCTTGACACTCGTTCACGCGCTCATGGCAAACCACCTTGTGCGAACCTGTCAGGTGAGGAACCGAGTGCGGTAATCCCGTACGCTCGGGTCTGTGGGGGGAGGGGCTCGGCAACGACCCCTCCTACCCGGCCACGGCGCCAATCGCGAATTCGCGAAAATGATAGCTCAGGGTGGACATGTCACCCCCTCCATTGAGTCCAATCCGCTGACCGCTTGTACACGGATTGGAAATCTGCGATTTTTTGAAGTTGCGAAAGGGAGTTAAAAAGATAATATTTACAGTAAGTTACAGTCACTCAAGCAGCCAAGCTATAAGACAGAGATGCACAAGGAACGCAGAGGCGGAAACGTGAGAGGGGGCAGAAGATGAAACAAGGGAAAATCACCCTCGCCCAGCTCGAGTCCTTCCTCCTGAAGGCCGCCGACATCCTGCGCGGCAAGATGGACGCCTCGGAATTCAAGGAGTTCATCTTCGGCATGCTGTTCCTGAAGCGGCTTTCCGACGAGTTCGACCGCAAACGCGAGCAGCTCCGCAAGAAGACCTTCGCACACTTCAAAGACCAGCCGGATCTCGTCGCCGAGTTGCTCGAAGACAAGACATCCTACGGCGAGACTTTCTTTGTCCCTGTCAGAGCCCGCTGGCACGAGCCCTGGAAGGACGATAACGGCGATCTCGTGCCGGCCCTGAAGGACCTAAAGCACGACATCGGCAACATGCTCAATAAGGCCATCGCTGCCATCGAAGACGAGAACGATGCACTCGCCGGTGTGCTGAAGAACAACATCGACTTCAACGCGGTGAAGGGCAGGACCAAGATCCCGGACCAAAAGTGGAAAGATCTGCTCGACCACTTCAGCCAGCCCGGGTTCGTCCTCGTCAACGACAACTTCGAGTTCCCCGACCTGCTCGGCGCCGCCTACGAGTACCTCATCAAGTTCTTCGCCGACAGCGCCGGCAAGAAGGGCGGTGAGTTCTATACCCCGGGCGAGGTCGTCCGCCTGCTCGTCCAGCTCACCCAGCCGGAGGCCGGCAACACCATCTACGACCCTACGGTCGGCTCCGGCGGATTCCTCATTCAGTCCCACCAGTACGTGGAAGAGCAGGGCCAGAACGCCGACGACCTCGCCCTCTACGGCCAGGACTCCAACGGAACGGTCTGGTCTATCTGCATCATGAACATGATCCTCCACAATATCACCCGATCCACGATCGAGAACGATGACACGCTGGAGGACCCGCGCATGCTCGACAACGGCCAGATCCGCAAGTTCGACCGGGTGCTCGCCAACCCGCCATTCTCGCAGAACTACAGCCGCGCCGGCATGAAGTTCACCAGTCGCTTCCGCGAGTGGTGACCGGAGTCCGGCAAGAAGGCGGACCTCATGTTCGTGCAGCACATGCTCGCCAGCCTCAAGTCCAACGGCCGGATGGCGACGATCATGCCGCACGGGGTCCTGTTCCGTGGTGGTAAGGAAAAGCTCATCCGCGAGCTCTTCATCAATGACGACTGCATCGAGGCCATCGTCAGCCTGCCGCCCGGCCTCTTCTACGGCACGGGCATCCCCGCCTGCGTGCTGGTCTGCAACAAGAGCAAGCCCGACGCACTCAAGGACAAGGCCCTCTTCATCAACGCCGATCGCGAATACGCAGAGGGCAAGAATCAGAACCGGCTTCGCCCCGAGGACATCGAGAAGATCGATTTCGTCTTCACCCACAAGCGCGAGCTGCCCAAGTACTCGCGCCTCGTGCCTAAGTCCGAGATCGTGGACACCCACGACTACAACCTCAACATCCGCCGCTACGTGGACAACACGCCCAACCCCGAGCCGGAGGATGTCCAGGCGCACCTCATCGGCGGAATCCCGGAGGTGGAGGTCGCTGCGCTCACGGACGACTTCGCCAAGTTCGGCGTCAACCCGGATTCACTCTTCGAGCCCGAGCGTCCCGCCTACCTCGCCTTTCGCGAGTTCATCGACGCCAGGCCCGCCATCAAGGCCACGCTCGAAGCGGCCCCGGCGCTGCTGGGCACTCTCACCCGGCACCACGACGCCCTCGAATCCTGGTGGGCGGTTGCCAGGGACGACTTCGCCCAGCTCCAGCATGCGGGCAACGGCGGCAAGAAGATGCCCGAGGTCCGCCACGAGCTGCTCACCACCCTCAAGGCCAAGCTCGTGCCGTTGGGCGTGCTCGACGAGTTCAAGAGTGCCGGCGTTTTCGTCAACTGGTGGCAGCAGATCCGCTACGACCTCAAAACCATCGTCTCCACCGGCTGGCACCACACGCTCATCCCCGATGAACACCTCATTGCCGAGTACTTCCAGGCCGAGGCCGACGCCATCGAGGCGCTGGAGGCAACCATCGCCGAAGCCCAGGGCGAGCTGTCCGAGTCCGTCGAGATCGCCCAGGAGGTTAGCGGCTACGAGCCCGACGAGGACGAGAAGGTCACCGCCGCCGTCATCAAGAAGGCCCTCAAGGTACTCATCGACGACCTGAAGGACAGCGCCGGCGCTTCCGCTAAGAAGGAACTCAAGAACCTCACGGACCACGACAAGGCCATCAAGGCGATCGAGAAGCGGAGCAAGGACGCCAAGGCGACGCTCAAGGAAAAGGCCACAGAGTTGGAGTTCAAGCTCGAACTCAAGCGCCTCGGGGCCGACGACTTCAAGGCCGAGACCCAGTCGCTGGTCGCGCAGGCCGATGCCCGTCTCGCCGGGCTGAACCCGAAGAAGAAGGCCGACAAGAAGACCGTTGCCGCGCTCGATAAGGACAAGGAGGCGCTGAATGCCCGGCTTGTCCAGGTCGATGCGGTGCTCAAGGTGATCGGCGGCCAGATCAGCGAGGCCGACGCTCGCCGCCTGATCCTGAAGAAAATCTACGACGTCGCCCGCGCCGAGCTGGACCGCTATTTCAATGCGGAGAAGCGGGTGCTCGTGCGAGTCGTCGAGAATCTATGGGAGAAGTACTCGATTAGCACTCAGGTGCTGGACTCGAATCGCGTTCAGACATTGAAGGCCCTTGACGGCTCTCTTGTCGGCCTCGGTTACTTCGAAGTGTCGTCATGACGTGGTCGAACGAAGCGCTGGAAACCGTGATCGCCACACTGGAGAGTGGCTCTCGCCCCACGGGCGGTGCATCCATTGATGGCGGCGAAGTGCTCAGCATTGGAGGCGAGAATATCCTGCAATCCGGAGGAGTCACGCTGGAGGACGTAAAGCGCGTGCCGGTCGCGTTCTTCAACAGAATGACCTAGGGGCACCTGCGTGACAATGATGTTCTGATTAATAAGGACGGCGCTCAGACAGGAAAGGTTGGCTGGTATCACCCTGGCCGCGCTCTCGTTGCCTGCATCAATGAACACGTGTTCCTCTTGCGCGGCGATCCTGACCAAATAATGCAGGGATACCTCTACTACTCACTCTTGTCTGATTTGGGGCAGGCGCAGATCCGCCTGCAGATCTCGGGCTCGGCACAGCCAGGCCTCAAGACCGCCTTTACCAAGGGTGTCAATGTCGACATCCCCGCTGACCTCCGTGAACAATCGATGATTGTACGCGTGCTCTCGACCGTCGATCGGGCGATCGAGGAGACCGAGGCGCTCATCGCGAAGCAGCAGCGCATCAAGACCGGCCTGATGCAGGACCTGCTCACCCGCGGCATCGACGAGCACGGCAACCTCCGCTCCGAACAGACCCACAAGTTCAAAGACTCCCCGCTCGGGCGGATTCCGGTAGAGTGGGACGTGACCTTGCTTGACTCCCTTGCCGTCAGAGGCAGTGGCCATACTCCGAACAAGCAGCGGCCTGCGTATTGGAACGGCGGCATCAAGTGGGTGTCACTTGCGGATTCCCGTAAGCTCGACGACCTGTACATCTCGGATACGGACAAAGAGATCAGCGAGCTTGGACTCAAAAACTCGTCCGCCGTGCTTCATCCAGCGGGCACGGTGATTCTGTCCCGAGATGCAGGAGTGGGAAAGAGCGCGATCCTCGTTCATGAAATGGCCGTCAGTCAGCATTTCATGGCGTGGCGATGCAAGCCCACGAAACTCGACAACATCCACCTCTATTATTGGCTGCAACGAGATAAGCCAAAGTTCGAGGGCATTGCGTCCGGCAGCACTATCGTGACGATTGGCCTGCAATTCTTCCGCGCCTACTCGATCGCTGCTCCCCGCGAGGTTGATGAGCAAATCGCGATTTCGACAAAGCTAAAAAACGCCGATTCTGCGATCGCACAGACGACGCTACACTCTCGAAAACTCCGCAGGCTCAAAACCGCCCTGATGCAAGACTTGCTCACGGGCAACCGCCGCGTGACTGCGCTGCTGGAGCAAGGCGAGGGGGCGACGGCATGAGTTCCCGCGTTGGGCACCGAGCATGAAGCAGATCCTCAATCCATCCCTGGAGGACCTCCGTCTCGAATGCGTACTCATGCAGGCGTGGAAAAAGACATCTTCATATCTGCGGACGCGCGGCTGGTACGCCGATACGCTCGGTATCGACTATCAGTCCCTGCGCATCCCGGCCTTTCTCGCAGAGATCCAGGAGGCGATTGATTCGTATGCCACTTGGACGCCCGAACCGCTGAATCTGGTTCCGGCTCCGAAGACGCAACGATGGTGCTTCGATGACAGTGGAAACTGGATTCCGCGGCCGAATCAGGATTACCAGAAGAAGCTCCGTCCGCTTGCTCATGTGGCACTGCGGGACCAGGTCGTGGCGACGGCCATCATGCTCTGCCTGGCCGACCGCATCGAAACTCGGATGAATGACACTCGGCTGTCGATCGACTCCGAAGAGAATCGGCGGCGTGTGCTCACTTACGGCCACCGACTCGTCTGTGATGATGCCGAGGATGGCGGACTTCGGCATCGTTGGGGCAGCGCCAAGCTGTATCGCCAGTATTTCCAGGACTACCAGACGTTTCTTCGTCGCCCACGAATCGTGACGGGGAGCCTGGACTCGGACTCGCCAGAGTTCGAGATTGCGATTGTTCAGAGCGATCTGTCAAAGTTCTACGACCGCGTCCAGCCGGAATTGCTCCGTCGGAAGTTCGAGCAACTTGGACGAGACGGCGATGACCCACGCTTCTTCGAACTCGCAGGCCGTGTCTTTGATTGGCAGTGGGCGGACACGAAGCGCGCGTTACGCCATTCCCGCGAGCACGGCCTTGACGGTTTTATGAACGTGGCGCTCCCGCAGGGGCTGGTCGCATCAGGTTTCTTCGCGAATGTCGTGATGCAGGACTTCGAAACGAGACTCCGCGATGCGTTCGGACAGGTCATCGACGAAACTCTGGGTATCACGCTGCTGGATGCGGCCTACTACGTTGACGATTTCCGATTGGTTGTGCAGATTCCCCGTTCCGACCCAGGCCTTGCAGAGCGTGAAGTACGCGACGCCATATCTGCCTGGCTCCAGCGCCAGCTTGATATGACGGCCCCCGGGCTCGTGGTCGAACAGTCCAAGACGGTTGTTACGGTGGAAGGACGCGACCGGCGATTTCTTGTGCCGCAGTCCCTTGCCGCCCAACGCATTCAGAGCGACACATCCGGCGTGTTTGATATGCTCCACGGCACCGAGCTGATCGGGGCCATCGAGGGCTTCTTTCACACACAGAAGAGGTACTCCACCGAGACCAAGCCTGAGGAGGTCGGCAGAACGGGGCTGCTGGTGGGTCTGTCCGACATGCGCGACGAAACGGCCGCCCGATTCGCAGCTGTCCGTTTCCGGCGAACATTTCGCTCTTTGCGCCCCATACTGGAAGGCGACAACCAGGGCGTCGGACAGGCAGTGTCGGTTACCGACGCCGAGCCGGGCGACGAAGGGAGTGAGCACAGCCTGGTGCTCTCAAAGGTCCAGCTAGACGAGCGAGCCAAGCTTTTTGCGGCACTGCTAATCGAGGAGTGGACCGCCAACCCGGCAAACGTGCGTCTGCTGCGTGTGGCTCTCGATATGTACCCGGACCCTCAGTTCCTGGAGGAAGTCCTCCGGGTGCTCAAGCCAGGGTGGGCGGTCGATGGCTCCAAGGGAGCCCGCCGCGAGATTCGCCTGTACTGCCTGGCCGAACTGTTCCGGGCAGGAGCGACTGAAACGGGGATGGTGTCGGATGACGAATGTCTACCGCAGGGCATTGGCTTGGACCGCTACCACGAGCGACTGCTCCGTGAGGCCCAAGACATCTTCAACCAGTTCGTGAGTGGCCAATCGAGCAGCCTTCGTCTGCCGTGGTACCTCATGCAGCAGGTGTTTCTCTATCTTGCAGTGCAAGAGGCGTTTCCGGAAGCTGTGACCCAGCTGGGCGCGAAGGGTGGCCTGTTACTCGCGCTATATCGGCGGTTCGCCAAGTTCCTCGGCGGCGACCGGCCAGCGGGGTTGGATGAGCGATCGAGTTTCCTCGTCATTGCTCGGACGGGTTTCTCGCTTCACGGATTGGTTGACCGCATCGCGCAGCAAGGGGTTTCGCCAGAGTTCCTGTCGCGCGTTGAGGCATGCTCCCCGAGCACAGCCACCGCGTTGTGGGAAGCGACGAGACCTGCCGCGGGGAATGCTCTCACTCAGATGGCGGAGCGGCTGGGTTTGAAGCCGCGTCGGGACGCAGATGCCGCTACCTGTCTGCCAGATCTCGCCAGCCTGGAACTCAATCCTTTCTTTACCGAACCAAACCTCCTGCACTTTGCGCGTTGGTTATTTGGGCTCCCCGAAGAAACCTTCGACACGCCGCTCACACCTTGGCAGATCCAGTGCGGACTCAAGTACGATGACCAAGGTGACCAATTCGGGCGGATCGACCCGGCCACGTTCCGGATTCGCAGATCCGTAAGTACGGGGGTACGCCTGTTCGCGCCACCCGAATGGTGCGAGACGCCTGAGGAGCGCCAGCGGTACCAGATTGGCGCTCTCTTACGATTCGCGATCCGTGGGACCACCGATTTCTTTGCGAGAGCTTCCAATTCCAAGCGCTATGTGATGCCACGATATGCCCGCTCCATCTTGCACTGGGAACAACAGAGGTACTCAGGGTTCCAGGGACGCAGCGCATTCGGCCCGCCGTGGCTCCCGATTTCGTCTTTCATGGAAGATCTGCTCTACGACCTTCTCCGGTGGCCCGGGTCTGGCATCTTGTCTCCCAGTCGCAGCCTCACTGAGATCAGGGCAGCGATTGAGTCCCGCTTGAACGCACCCGGACTGCAGTATGGGACGCACAGCCGAACGCTCTTCTTGGAGCAGTCTGCCCCCCTTCTGTACCGACCGAAGCATGCCACTGCTTGGCGGCGGCCACTGCGTATTGGCGTTGTCCAGACCGTGATTCCCGACCTTGAGGACTACGTCCACTACGCTACTGCTCCCGACCTCAGTGGCGACCCTGCGTTTCGACTCAGGCACCGAGCGCACCTTGCGGCGGCACTTCAGGGGGTCAATCAGATGCGGCGGCTGCGAGACACGCATCGCGGCATGGCCCTTGACGACGGCCAGACAATCGACCTCTTGGTCTTCCCAGAACTGGCCGTGCACCCGGATGACGTTGGACCACTCTTGGTGCCCTTTGCCCGGAAGCACCGGTGCATCCTCCTTTTCGGCATGGTGTATCACGCTGAGCCGCGGTTGGCGGGGTCACCGCTCATCAACTCTTGCCAGTGGCTTATTCCAGAGTGGACTAAAACCAGCGGTTTCCAGTTGCGAGCCGTCGAACAGGGCAAGCTGCACCTCACCGCCGACGAAATGTCACTGACGCCGGCCCCCGTCGGATTCCGGCCTGTGCAATGGCTCGTAGAGTACATGTGGAGTTCGGACCCCGATCTTCGCCCACTGACCATCACTGCGTCGGTGTGCTACGACGCGACCGATCTGACGCTCGCGGCCGACCTTCGATCACAAAGTGATCTCTACATCATCTGTGCGCTCAATCGTGATGTCGGGACGTTCGACAGAATGTTGGAGGCGTTGCATTACCACATGTATCAGGGCGTGCTCCTGGTGAATAACGGTCAGTTTGGTGGAAGCTCTTTCTTCATGCCCTTCGAGAAGCCATTTCACCGACAGGTCTTTCATTTCCATGGCCAGCCCCAGGTCGCGATCGCGTTTGCAGAAATCTGCCCAGAGAAGCTAGTCAACAGACCGAAGCCCAACACTGTTGAGGGGGATTTGTCTACCGGAATCGGTCCCGAAAACGCACCACCAGATGGAACTTGGAAAACACCCCCAGCCGGCTGGGTGAACCGCAAACCTCCGATCTGAACCGCAGGACACAACCATGCCCAGCCTCGCACAATCACGTGAGCCTTTCCGCCTCGACGAGCGCAACCACATCGAGAGGCCGCTGCTCGACCAGCTCGCGGGCTTGGGCTGCGAGGTCATCGACCTCACGGACCCCGGCCGACACACATCGGGAGAGCTTCACCGACGTCGTGATGCCGCTGGTGCTGCGCGAGCGGCGCAAGGTCATCAATTGGCTCGAAGACAATCCGGTCGAGGAGGGCGTCAAGCAGCTCGCCGGCGAGTAACGCGTCACGCTATTGCTTGAATCCGTCGAGCCACACTAATCAAGGAGTATTGCGATGGACGAACCCAAACCACTCGATAGCTTCTTCAAGGAGAAGCTGTTCCGCATTCCCGACTACCAGCGCGGTTACGCCTGGGGACGCGAGCAGTTGGACGCCTTCTGGGAGGATCTCATCAACCTGCCCGACGGTCGCTCTCACTATACCGGCGTGCTGACTCTGAAGGAGATTCCGTCCGCCGACGTTCAGAAAGATGACAAGGAGTTCTGGCTGGTCGATGACCATTCGTACAAGCTGTACCACATCGTCGACGGCCAGCAGCGGCTGACGACCTTCACGCTGTTTCTGCAAGCCTTCATCGAGTTGTTTCGCAGCTTGCCTGAAAACGAGGGCCAGGCGGATGACGCGATCTACCTGACCGACACACTCAGCATCGCGGCCGTTGAAAGCAAGTTTCTGTTCGAGGTGAAACCGGCCGGGGAGGCCTTTCGCACTTACAAGTTCGGCTACACGGTTGACAACCCCAGCTACGAGTACATGCGGTACCGGATTCTGGGCGAGGTGGGTGGTGGCACGGTGTTCGAGACGTTCTATACGCTCAACCTTAGCAATGGGAAGCGCTACTTCAAAGAGCAACTGCGAGCCTGGCACAAAGAAGAAGGGATCACAGGGCTCCAAGGCATATACCGCACGCTGACCAAACGGTTCCTGTTCAACGAGTACATCATCAAGGACGAGTTCGACGTTTTCGTCGCCTTCGAGACGATGAACAACCGCGGCAAGACGCTGTCAGATCTGGAATTGCTCAAGAATCGTTTGATCTACCTGACGACCCTCTATACCGATGCGGAGCTGGATCCTGCGGAGCGCAGAGATCTCCGTAACTTAATCAACGACGCTTGGAAGGAGGTTTACTTCCAGTTGGGGCGCAACAAGTCGAAGCCGCTGAACGACGACGACTTTCTGCGGGCCCACTGGATGGTGTATTTCAAGTTCTCGCGGCAGACGGGGCGAGACTACATCAAGTTTCTGCTGGAGGAGCAGTTCAGACCGCAGCGTGTCCATCGCAAGATCGTTCAGCCGGCGGAACTGGAGGAAGCCGAGGAGCAGACATATGACGCGGACCTGGAAGCGGACGACGAGAACGGACTTGACGAGGTCGAAAGCAGAGAGCCGATGATGGTGGCTGAGTTGCGGCCGAACGAGATTCGCGACTACGTCAAGAGCCTCAAGGCGTCTTCGGTTCACTGGTTCGGAACGTTCTACCCTGAGATGTCTGACGATTTGACGCGGAAAGAAATTGAATGGATTCTACGCCTTAATCGGCTGGGCATGGCGTATTTTCGCCCGTTGCTGATGGCGATTCTGAAGACATTCGATGATCCCGACCAGCGTATCGGTACCTTCAAGGAGATCGAACGGTTTGTCTTCGTCGTGTTCCGGCTGACCCAAACCCGTTCGAATTATCGCAGCTCGGAGTTCAGCAACGCCGTCCGCGCGATCGACCGTGGCGACATGGATTTGGCGGAATTGAAGGAGCGACTGCGGAACCGGATGAGCTTCACGTTCACGGATGATGGCCATTTTGCGAACGACGAATTCTATCTGTTGCTTCAGAAGAAGTTCAAGAACGGTCAGGGCTACTACGACTGGCCCGGCTTGCGGTATTTCCTTTACGAGTACGAGTTGGAGCTGCTGTCCAGCAGTCGCCAGAAGAAGGTCGACTGGGCGGATTTGCTCAAGACGCCGAAGGACAAAATCTCCATCGAGCATATTTATCCGCAATCCGAGACGGTGGCGTGGAAGCCGGCCTTCAAAAGTATCCGTAAGCAAAAGCGGGAGGCGTACCGCAATAGCCTCGGGAACCTGTTGCTCCTCTCTTCCGCGATCAACTCTTCGCTGCAGAACGACGCCTTCGCCGAAAAGAAGAAGCCCAAGTGCAACCGCGATGGCAGTAAGCTCCGCAACGGTTATGCAGACGGATCGCACTCGGAAATTGAAGTCTCCCATTACGAAGATTGGGGGCCCGATGAGATTCGCGAGCGAGGCATTCGGTTGATTAGATTCATGGAGAGGCGCTGGGACATCCGTTTCGCGGGTGACCAAGCACGGGAGAAGCTACTGTTTATCGGAAGCGTCGACGGTGAAGAGCGCGATGGAGGAGATTCAGAATGAGCTCCCCAGGCAAAACCCCGAAGCACGTCAAGCTCGACGAGCGCAACCACGTCGAGAAGCCGCTGCTCGACCAGCTTGCGGGCTTGGGCTGGGAGGTCATCGACCTGACGGACATGAAGCAGACCCCGGCCGACACCCATCGGGAGAGCTTCACCGAGGTCGTGATGACGCCGGTGCTGGGCGAGCGGCTCAAGGTCATCAACCCCTGGCTCGAAGACGATCAGGTCGAGGAGGTCGTCAAGCAGCTCACCGCGAGCTTCCCGAGCACCGGTTTGCTGGAGAACAACAAGCACCTGTTCCAGCTCCTACTGGAGAACACCAGCGTCAGCGAGAACCGTCAGAGCGGCGAGAAGAGCCCGACCGTCCGCTTCGCGGACTTTGCGACCCGCGACAACAACCGCTTCATCGCGGTCTGCCAGTTCAAGGTCCGCGTCCTCGGCACCGAGCACCACATCATCCCCGATGTCGTGCTGTTCCTCAACGGCCTGCCAGTGGTGGTGATCGAGTGTAAATCGCCCAAGGTCAAGGACGCGATTCCCGAGGCGATCGATCAGCTCCTCCGCTACAGCGAGCAGCGCGGGGCCAAGGGGGAAGGGAATGCACCGCTCTTCTACTACTGCCAGTTCGTCGTGGCGACCTGCCGGCAGGAAGCCAAGTTCGGCACCATCACCACGCACACGGAGAAGTACTTCTACCGCTGGGCCGACCCGTATCCACGAACCGTGGACGAGCTGGGCCACGGCTCAGGCAGCTCCAACGACCAGCAGCGTCTCGTCGCCGGCATGCTCGACCGGGACAACCTGCTCGACCTGATTCGGACCTTCACGCTATTCTCGACGAATGACAAGGGCCAGACGATCAAGATCGTCGGCCGCTACCAACAGTTCCGCGCGGTGAAGCTGGCGGTGAAGCGGCTGCTCGAAGGCCGTAATCCCCGCAAGCGCAGCGGGATCATCTGGCACACCCAGGGCTCCGGCAAGTCGCTCACCATGATGTTCATGGTTCGGGAGATGTACCGTCACGCGCAGCTCTCGAACTGGAAGGTCGGTCTTCATCACCGACCGCACCCAATTGGAACAGCAGCTGTCCGAGACCAGTCAGAGCATCGGCTTCACGGTGAAGCTGGCCGACAGCATCAAGGGGCTTAAGGAACTGCTCAGCGCCGACACCTCCGACCTGGTGATGGCGATGATCCACAAGTTCCGCGAGGCGGACCTGACCGAGACCTTCCCGGAGCTGAACGCCAGCCCCAACATCCTCGTCATGACCGACGAGGCCCACCGATCGCAGTACAAGCTGCTTGGGGCCAACCTCGACAAGGGCATCCCCAACGCCGCCAAGATCGGCTACACGGGCACGCCGATTGACAAGACCGAGCAAGTCTTCGGCGACTACATCGACAAGTACACGATGCGCCAGTCCATCGAGGACGGCGTGACGCTGGAGATCGTCTACGAGGGCCGCACGCACAACGCGGAGGTCCCCGACCAGGGCGGGATGGACGCGGCGTTCGAGGACGTGTTCAGCGAGTACAACATCCAGCAGCGTCTGGACATCCTCGGGTACGGATCGCGGGACGCCTATCTCGAGGCAGAGCTGACCATCGAGGCCAAGGCCAGGGACATGGTGGAGCACTACCTCGCGCATGTGTTCCCCAACGGCTACAAGGCGCAGGTGGTGGCGACGTCACGCGAGGCTGCCGTGCGCTACAAGAAGCACCTGGACGCCGCGCTCGCGGCGGCGGTCGCAAAGCTGGAGCAGGCCGACACGGGCAAGCTGGACTTGGACCGCCTCAAGGCGATGAAGACGGACGTCGTGATCTCCAGACGCCACAACGACCTGCCCCACCTCAAAGAGTATTCCGACTCGTCACGGCACGAGGCGAGCATCAAGAGCTTCAAACTGGCGTTCGGCAGTGAAGAAGACGGTGTCAACGGCGACCTGGGGATTCTCATTGTCAACAACATGCTGCTTACCGGCTTCGATGCGCCGGTCGAGCAGGTGATGTATCTGGACAAGGTCGTGGTTGCGCATAACCTGCTGCAGGCCATCGCCCGTGTGAACCGCGTGGGCGGCGAATCCAAGGACAAGGGCTTCGTGGTGGACTATGTCGGCATTGGCCACCATCTCAAGAAAGCGATCGACACCTACGACGAGCGCGAGCAGAAGGAGATCATCGACGCCCTGAGCTTCCCCGATGAGGAGTTGCGGGAACTCGAGGAAGCCCACGCCGCCGTGATGGCCCTGCTCCAGAAGCACGGACTTACGGACATGAGCGATCACGATGCCTTCTACGATGTGTTCTACGACGAGGACCTGCGCTTTGACTTCATGCTGGCGTTCAAGCGGCTGACCAAGTCGCTCAATCTCCTGTTCCCGGCCCGCCAGGCCCTAGAGTTCATGGGCGACTACAAGGCGCTTGCCGAGATAAATGTGCTCGCCGGAAAACACTTCCGCGACCAGCGCCTGAGCATGAAGGGGATCCCGGCGAAGCTTCGTGCAATCACGGATGCCCACCTCGAGTCCCGGGGCATCGATGTCAAAGTCCCGCCGATCTCGATCCTTGACGAGGATTTCGAGAAGGGTGTCGGCGAGCACCGCCGGACCAAGACCAAGGCGGCCGAAATCGAGCACGCGATCCGCCACCACCTCGACGTAGACCTGGACGATGATCCGGACCTGCGAGCCTCCTTCGCCGAAGCCCTGGCGGTCATCTTTGAGCAATTCCGCGACAACTGGAACAAGATCTACGAAGAACTAGAGAAGCTGCGGGCGCGCATTATCAATGCCAGCAACGAGCCAACATACGGATTGCATCGAAAAAAGCAAATGCCATTCTTTCGAATGTTTCAGCGTGAGCTATTCGGTGCAGATAAGCCGACTGTGGATCAGTCTCAGGTGGCTGAGGAGCCTGCTGTCTATGGCATCGACGATGAAGACCGAATCAGCTATCTAGTAGATTTGACACAGCAGATTACTCTCGTTATTGAGAGAGAGCTGAAATTGGCAGGATTCTGGGAGAGCATTCCGGCCCGCAACGAGCTGAAAGCAGAGATCCAAAAAACCTTGCTCGCGCCTGAGTTCGCCAAAGTGCCTGACCTCATCAAGAATCGTGCGCACATCATTAGCCGAGTTATGGAAATCGCTGAAAAGAACAATGACATGATTCTTTTCGCGGACTAGTGACGATGGATATTACCTATTCGGTAAAAAGATCTTCAAAACGAACGAAGGTTACGATCACTATCGAGCGTGACAGAAAGGTTGTTGTGCACGCTCCGAATCATGCGTCCGATGAAGCAATTGTGCGGATAGTCGAAGCCAAGCGGCATTGGATCTACGAGAAAACACGGCATAGCCAAAAAAACACGGGGCGCCCTCATCCACCTGGAAAAGAGCTCGTTAATGGTGAGTCCGCGCTATATCTTGGGCGGAGCTACCGTATCGAAGTCGTCGACAAAGAGACGGAATGTATTCGGTTTGATCAGCGTTTTCTGATTCCGGCATCGCTTGCGCCTCACAAGAAGGGTGCCATGCGTGAGTGGTACATCGCGCGAGCAAAGGAGCGAATTCTACCTCGCGTTGTGAAGCAGGCTCGAGAGCTTGGCGTTTCCTTTGGGAAGGCGCGCATCGTTGATAGTCGATATCGGTGGGGCTCATGCACAGTTTGTGACAACATCAACCTGAACTGGCGGTTAATTAAGGCGCCGATCTTTGTGATCGATTACGTTATCGCCCATGAACTCGCCCACCTTTTGGAGCCCAACCATACGCCACGATTCTGGAACATAGTGAAGACACAAGTACCCACCATGGACAGAGCTCGCGGCTGGCTAAGGGAGCACGGTCAAATCCTCGAGGAAGAGGTTTAGGCAGCGGGTAGTGCACGGTTTCGATGTGGAAGTCATGCGCCAACAACAAGCAGCTCCATTGCCCTATCAACGTCATCTTCCAGAGTGACATTCCTGTTCCCAAGCTTCTTTGGCTTCGGCAGCTTTTCATCCCTGCGCAATCGCCAGATTGTCATGTTCGAGCAGCCGCCAAGCTTCTCCTTAACTCGTCTTCGACAGTTGTTCCGGAGGTGGGAGGACCTGGATTGTAAGCGCTGCGAATGGCCCACATCGTCAGCGCGTGTGCGTTCGCCAGGTTCCCTTCTGGAGGGCTGCGACCGCAGACAGGGGAGGATAGTGATTTTCATGCCCACTCGCGTCCATCGAATGATGGGGGTGACCGCAACGTTCGACGACCGGCTCGCGCCCCGCCGGGATCGGGAATGCGGCCCGCGTGAGCGAGGAGGGTCAAGCGGCGGCACTCTTGGCCCTGCGGCCACGGAATTCCCGCCAAGTACGTAGGAATCCGCACCCCGACCAGCATCGAGGCGAGATCAAATGCCGCTGAGGCAATGCCCAGATTCCCTTCCGTATCACTCCGGTCCCAGCCCATTCCTTCTCCTGGATCGTCATCGAATCGGCGGCGATTCCGAGCACATCGATGATGATTCCAAGCACCCCTGCTGCCAGCGCCGCGCCATGGCCAGGCTCACACCGCCTGTGGTCAGACACCGACCCACCGTTCTGAATCGTCACCGGCGCCTGTGATCGCTGGAAGCGGAATCCGCTGTTCGCCATTTATCTGCGGTTTGGCGCAGCCGCTAACAAGTGGTTCGGAGGACCGTTGCGCGTCCTACCGACAGGGGAAACGGGGGTGCGAAGAGGGTGGCAACGGCGGGCGCGGGCGGCACCAATCGCGAATTCGGGAAAATGATAGCTCAGGGTGGACATGTCACCCCTTCCATTGAGTCCAATCCGATGACCGCTTGTACACGGATTGGAATTCAGCGATCCTTGGAAGCTGCGGAAGAGAGTAAAAAAGACAATATTCCCAGTAAGATAGATTCACTCAAGCAGCTAAGCCATAAGGTAGAGATGCATAAGTGTTCCCCCGCTCTAGGGTTTTGTTGGACACTCGATTGATCCATGATTCATGGAGAAAGGGGTGTCGCGATGAACGAACAAAAGCAAGAGGGGGCTTTGGCGGAGGGCGCCCGCAGGGCGAACGGAGCCAAGGCCCCAGGGCATCGCAGTGAGCGGGGTCGGTTCTCCTGCCAGCGCAAGCGGGAGGCGGTCCTGCGTCTTTTGCGGGGCGAGAGCCTGGAGACGCTCTGCCGCGAGTTGGGCACGACAGCGGCTCGGCTTTCCGCCTGGCGCGAGGCGTTCCTTCGCGGGGGCGAGGCGGCGCTCAAAGCCCGCCCGGCGGATGAGCGGGACGAGGAGAACGCCCGGCTCAAGGCCAAGGTGGGCGAACTCACGATGGAGGGCGAGGTCCTGCGGGAGAAGATCGACCGCCTGGAGGCCGGCCGCCCTTTAGCCGGCAGGAGGTGGAGGCGATGAGTCAGGCCCGCTTCACCTCCACGGGCAGAGCCTACGGCCTGAAGCGGGTGTGCGCCCTTTGGGGCTTGGCGCGCTCCACGGTCTACGCGCAACGGCGGCGAGAGGCGGTCCCCGTTCATGAACGCCCCACGCCCAATAAGCGCGGCCCTGTGGGCCCGTGCACCGATGCGGAACTCCTCGGCCACATCCGGCAGGTCCTGGAGGACTCTCCCTTCCATGGCGAGGGCTACCGCAAGGTGTGGGCGAGGCTGCGCTTCGCGGGCATCCGCACCAGCAAGGAGCGGGTGCGTCGCCTGATGCGGGAGGCGGGGCTTCAGGCCCCCCACCGGGTGGGCAAACCCCGAGGTCCCAAGGCCCACAACGGGACCATCCGCACCGAGCGGCCCGACCGAATGTGGGGCACGGACATGACGACGACGGTGACCACCGAGGAGGGGATGGCCTCGGTGTTCGTGGCGGTGGATCACTGCTCGGTGGACTGCGTGGGGATCCATGCGGCCAAGAGCGGCAACCGCTTCGAGGCCCTGGAGCCGATCCGGCAGGGGGTCGCCGAGCGCTTCGCCGGCTTGGAGGCGGACGTCGCCGAGGGGCTTAAAGTTCGTCACGACCACGGCCCCGCCTATCTGTCCGATGACTTTCAGCGGGAGATCGCCTACCTGGGCATGACCAGTTCGCCCAGCTTCGTGCGGGCGCCCGAGGGAAATGGCTACTGTGAGTGGTTTATCCGCATCTTGAAGGAGAATCTCCTGTGGGTGCGCTCTTTCGCCACCGTAGAGGAACTGCGGTGGGCGCTGCTTGAGTTCAAAAACCTGTACAACCATCATTGGATTCTCGAGGGCTACGGCTACCGAACGCCGGCCCAGGCAAGGCAGGAAAAACTCGCTCAAGTTGCGGAGGCCGCATGAGGTCGAATACCCTCACCCGAGTGTCCAATAACCCAGGGGCGGTCCAGTGTGTCGCAGGTCATGGATCCGGACGTCCTCCAGGCCAGCCCTCGCCCGGATGACCTGCCAGGCCTGATCCACGTTGCTCATATGCGTGCCCGGCTTCCGCCCGGGAATGACACACGGGTTGCCCGGTTCTCGCGGCAGGCCGGAAAGAAGCCTCACCGCCGAGGGTGACAATGGAACCACCCGTGCGCCCGTCTTGGCGTCGGGCAGCCTCAATTCGTTCTGATCCAGCGCCACGTCCTCCCAACGCAGGGTCAGGATCTCGTTCTTCCGACTGGAGTTACCCCGTTTCAGTGGACAGTTTAGGGCTGTCGTCCCCAGCCCTGAGGTGGGCGACAGCCGGTGGACGTAAAGTCTTCTCCCGATCCGATAGATAGGGTGCCCCCGGGGGGTATGTCTTGACCTTTGGCTCGCTGCTCCGGGAAGCACCGGGGACGGCTCGAGCCGGACGATGAGCGTTGCGCACTGCACGTGGCGTTTCCTTCGCCGCGGACCGCTCGTAGTCGTTGGGGCTGAGGTAACCCAGGGCCGAATGACGACGGCGCGGGTTGTACCAGCCTTCGATGAATTGGAAGATCGCCAGGCGCGCTTCGGCCTGGGTACGGAACGAGCGTCGGTCGATGAGCTCGCACTCCAGCGTGGCAAAGAAGCTCTCGGCCATGGCGTTGTCGAAGCAATCCCCGGCCGACCCGGTCGAGGGAACCACCCCCATCTCCCGGCACCGCTTCCCAAAGGCGAGCGAAGTGTACTGCGATCCCCTGTCGGAGTGATGCACGACCCCGTCGGGCGGCGCTGTCCCAACGCCATGTTCAGCGCCCCGAGCACCAGTTCGGTGCGAAGATGGTGGGTCATCGACCATCCCACCACCCGGCGGCTGAACACGTCGAGCACGATGGCCAGGTACACGAACCCCGCCCAGGTCGGCACGTAGGTCACGACGGCCACCCAAAGCCGGTCCGGCGCATCGGCCTGGAACTGGCGTTCGACCCGGTCCGGGACCACACAATGGCTCTGGTCCACGCGCGTGGTGCGCATGCCTCGGCGTCGGCTCACCCCGGCCAACCCTGCCTCGCGCATCAGACGAGCCACCCGTTTGCGGCTCACCCGGCAGCCGCCGGCCATCAGCTCGGCATGGACCCGAAGGCGCCCCGTAGGTGCCACCAGACACCTCGTGGATGGCTCGGATCGTGCCACGCAACGCCTCCTCGCGCTTCGCATGATTCGAACGCCCACGGCTTCGCCACGCGTAGTATCCGCTGGGGGAGACACCCAGCCGACGGCACATCGTGGCCACCCGATGGCAGGCCCGATTCGCCTTCACGAGCTCGAAGACTTCGCCCGGACCGAGCCGGTCTCCCGAGCGAACCAAGCCGTAGCTTTTGCCAGTATCTCGCGTTCTTCGCGAAGCTGACGATTGTCCCGACGAAGCCGCCGTAGCTCCTCGAGCTCTGAGCTTGTCAGACCGTCCTCACGACGGCCCTCGTCGCGGTCGGCCTGGCGCACCCAGTTGCGAATCGCCGAAGCGGAACACTCGAACTCCCGGGCCAGCTCCCCGGGCGTACGGCCCGAGCGAACCAGCTCAACCATCTGGCGCCGGTATTCCGGCGCGTAGGGTGAATGAGTTTTCGGCATCTGAACACCTCCTCCGCACAGTCTGAAGGTGTCCACAAAAACGGGTCAACTCCAATTCATCAATCAGGAACTTCACCGGGTCGGAGGCAGCTCGTGGAAGGCGACCTCGCTCGAGATGACCGGCTTCCGGTTGCGCCAGAAGGGCTCGCCACGGGGACGGCCACGGCGCGGGTAGGCCCGGGCATAGAGGACCGCGGCTTCGATCTGTGCACCAGTGAGCGCCGGGTAGGCGTCGCGGATTGCGTGAACGCCGTCGCCGTTGGCGAGCATTTCGGCGATATCGTGAGCGGGTATGCGGGTTCCCTTGATGCACGCGGCGCCGGAGAGTACGGCCTTGTCGGCCCCGATCATCTTCCGCGCCTTGGCCAGCATGGAAAGCCCTCGCCGGACTTCGCCCTTCATGAGCCGCACGTCCACGGAAACGTGGCTCTCACGCGCCGCCCGGGCCTCCGGATTGTCGAGGAGATAGCGCACGATCCGCCGGCGTCCATCGAGGGTGAGGGTGTCCGTCGTCTCGTGGGCGAGCTTCAGGCCCACCAAGCCGTCGCGAAGGACAGCGCGGGAACCCTTGTGGTTTGTGGCGGCGCTGCCCAACAGGCCAGCGTCGATGATGCGGTGGACCTGTTTCAGGGGCACGCCGGTCACACAGGCCGCCTCGTTCGCCGACAGGGTCTGGGACGCAATGCTTGTCGCCATTATCTTTCCTCCATTCTGGAAGAAATATAGGCGATCGCGGATCGGAATGCCAGTGCGCTTCCATCATGGACCGATCCCCTGTGTGCGGGTCAAGGCGGTGACGGGTTCGATCCGTATGACCACCCGGAAACCTATGCAAGGGTTCGACGGTCCCGGTCCACGCTCCCTTGATTCCCGGAGCCATGCGCTCACACCCTTCTTACCACCCACAACACCTTGCCGAGGATGTGGACGTCCTGGGCGAGGCATGCGTAGGGGGCGTAGTCCGGGTTGGCGGAGATCAGCCTGAGCCGGGGCGGTTCGTCCCCGCCCTCCCCATGGCCTTGCACCCTCTCGACCTGCTTGACCACCAGCCCGTTGCCGTCCCACAGCACGAACGTCTCCCCCGTTGCCGGCAGCCGGCGCGAGACATCCACCACGATCCGGTCGCCCTCGCGCATCTCCGGCTCCATGGAGTTGCCCCGCACCCGGAGGATGCGCACGTTCTCGGGCGCCGCGCCCCCCTCGTAGCGGATCATGTTCTCCGGCCAGTGCCACCGGGCCGTCTCGGAGACGAACTCCTCGGCGAGCGCTCCCGCCCCGGCCCCGGCCTCCACCGCGATCTCCGGGACGGCCGCCACAGGCGCGCCGGGAAGTCCGACCGGCGGCCGGGGCCGCCTGCGCTTCATGGGCCTGCGTTTGGGCACGGTCTCGTGGCGCAGCTCCCCGCCGGCGCAGCCGAGCAGGTCGGCCAACGCCTCGCTGTCCCGGTACCCGAGGACCGCGGGCACCCCCCGGTCCACATACTGCTGCAGATAGGTCTTGTTCCGGCCGATGGCCAGCGACGCGGCGGCGAGGGTGAGGTCGTTACGCCTGAGCAGGTCCTTCAGCCTGAGCCGTACCGGGTCCCGCCTAATCGTCTTCCTTTCGTCCTTATTTCCCTCTATATTCATCCTTTTCCTTCCACCTGCCGTCTCCCCGGTTTTTTGCCGCACCCCCGCGCATTCCACCGCTGGTGTGCTCAGGAATGTCAATCAACTATAGGTTATACACTATTGATACCTATTATCAAGCGGGAACCTTCCCCTTATGTTCTCACACATGATAACGCCCGGCACCCCCTCCGATATGCCTTTCGACGAGCGCCTGCGCCGGACCGTTGCGGCCTGGCGCGTACGCCACGGCATGAGCGCCCGGCGCTTCGGCCTGGAGGCCCTCGGGGACCCGGGTTTCGTGGCCTCCCAGATGCGGGGACGCTCGGTGCGGCTGGCGACGGCGGACCGGGTCCTGGTCTTCATGGGGCATCCGCCTCTGGGCCCTGTGTTCCGGCGCGAGGTCGAGGCGTTCCTGACCGTGACCGGGACCAAGCTCTCGGTATTGGGCCTGGAGGCTGTCGGCAATCCGTCCTTCATGGGAAGGCTGCGCCGGGGAGTGTCGCCGCGGCTGACCACGGTCGATCGGGTGCGCGCCTGGATGGCGGCCCAGGCCAGCGCGGAAGAGGCCCGAGCCATCCGCGCCGGGGTGACGGACGCAGCGAACCCATCCGCCGGGGCGATCCTGCCCGGTCCATCCACCGCTCCGGTCCCGCCTGCCGGGTCCGGGGCCGACCTCGAACGAGAAGGAGACACGCGCATGAACGACAACAACGGCAGGCATTACCTGAGCACACGGGAGGCGGCCGCATGGCTGGGCCTCTCGCCGAGGACGCTGGACCGCTACCGGGTGAGTGGCGCGGGACCGGTGTTCCACCGGTTCGGGTCCCGGGTGCGCTACCTGCTCGCCGATCTGGAGACCTGGGCCTCGGCGCGGCGGCGGATCTCGACCTCGGACGACGGCGAGGCCGGGCGGAGGACGGCGCGATGAGAACACCTTCCTTTACCAGGAACGCCCTCAAAGCCGTCGTGGGCAGCGCGCATCGGGTTGCGGCTCCGGCGCTCGTGTTGACGCTGGTTAGCCTGGAGACGGCCTGGGCCTCGACGGACACGACCTTCTCGAGTCCGCTCGGCACGGTGACCGACATCGTCTCGGGCACGGGCGGGCAGCTCGCGGCCGCGCTGGCGGTGGGCGCCGCGCTGGTCGGCTCGGTGCTGCGCTTCAACGCCACGCAGTTGATGGGCGCGGTCGGCGTGGGCATCGCGGCCGGGGCCGGCACGGGCATCGTCACCGGCCTTGTCGGCACGGCGATCGTATGAGGGGGGCGGACGATGAGCGATCCGGCCCGGCACGCGATCCCCTCGCGTCTGGACGATCCCGAGCGCTGGCTGTTCTGGACCCTGGACGAGGCGGCGGCGCTCCTGGGGCCTGCGGTCCTGGGGCTGGCCGCCAACGCCTTCGTGACCGGGCTGGTGGCCGGGCTCGGTGCCTGGGCCTTGCTGCGCCGGGCCAAGCGGGGCGGCGGCGCGGATGTGGCGATCTGCGCGCTCTACTGGTACCTGCCCGGCTTCACCCTGGGCCTCAAGGGCGCGCCCCCGAGTCATGTGCGCCGCTTCATCGGATGAGGGGGCCTGGATGAGACGGGACGTCATGGAAGCGGAGCGGCGGCGGGTGCGCGACGGGCGTGCGGCCCTGGCCGGGCTCCTGGGCCTCTCGCTCCTGGCCAATCTGGGCCTGAGCGTCGGTCTGGCCTCGGTGGATCGCATGGCGGTGCTGATCCCGGCGGTCACGGGGCCTGCCTGGGAGGTCGGGAGCAGCCGGGCCGGGCTTCGCTACCTGGAGGACATGGGACGGACCGTGGCGGTGACGCTGCTGACGCTGACGCCTGAGAACGCGGCGCACGTGCGGGAGGCGGCGGCGCGGCTGAGCCACGCCTCGGCCCGGGGCGCGATCGGGGTCTGGGTCGCGGCCGAGGCCGGTCGCATGGCGCGGCGGGACCTTGCGACCGCCTTCTATCCCGAGCGCATCGAGGCGGACGCGGAGAGGTTGACGGTCCTGGTGACCGGAGAGCTCGCGACCTGGATCGGGCGTGAGCCGGTCTCGCGCGAGCGCAAGCGGTACCGGCTGGCCTTCCGCGTGGATGCCGGCCGGATCGGCCTGGTGCGTTTCGAAGAACTGGAGGACCGAGAATGAAACATGCGACGAGAATCCGGGTGTCCGTGGCGGCGCTTCTTTTGGGAACGCTTTTCCACTGCATGCCGGCCTCGGCCATGCAGATCCTGGATGCCGTGGACCACGCGGAGCTGGAAGCGGAGGTCTCGGACCGTGCGGTGAGCCGCATCGCCCTGGCGAACGACCGGATCGCGCGGGTGATCCGCGGACCGGACGGCTTCCAGGTCGAGCACGACCCTGCGCGCGGCGACATTTACCTGCGACCCGCGGGCCTCACCGGCGTCCGCGTTGCCCGTGGCGCCCCCCGGGAGCCGGTGACGCTCTTCATCGGGACCGTCGCGGGCTTCACCTACCGGCTGGCGTTGACGGTGGCCTCGCGCGGCTCGGCCCAGATCCTGATCCGCAACGCGGCCGCACTGACCAAAACGGACGTCCAAGGGCCGGGCGATCGGCGCGTGGGCGCGCTGGTGGCGCTGGTCCGGGCGGTGGCGCGGCGCGAGACCCTGCCGGGCTACGCGATCGAGACGCCTTCAGGAACGTTCTACAAGGAAGGTCTTTCAGTCATCGAGATCTGGCGGGGGCCCCGGTTCACCGCCCGCGTGCTGGAAGCGGGCCCCGGCGCGGGAGCCGGCGCCGAGGCCCTGGCGGGCCGTCTCGCGCCGGGCGCGGCCGCGATCTGGCTGGCGGCGCCGGGGACCGGCCCATCGGGCGGGCGGCTCGTCGTGGCCGTACATGACGCCTTCCGGACCCGTTCCACGGAGGCGGCGCCATGAGCGGCCCGGACAAGGTCCCCATGGATCCGGAGGCCCGGCGCACCCGTCAGCAACAGGTGCTGCTCTTCTCGGGCGTGGCCGCGGCATTGCTGATCGTGTTCGCGGTGTGGTTCTCGGCGGGCGGAGGCGGAGGCTCGCCCCCGCCGACCGGGATCGAGGCGAAGCTGGCCGGTCCGGAGACGGCGGAGGTGAGCTGGGTGCGCCGCTCGGAGGCGCGGATCGGCGAACTGGAGACGCGGCTCCGGGACATGGAGACGCGAAGCCGGCGGGCCGGGCAGGAGAACGCCAAGCTCAGAGAGCGCCTCGCGCGCGGCGCCGAGGACGGCCGGGCGGTGATCGACCAACAGGCGGCGGCCATCGAGGAACTGCGCGGCCGGCTCGAAGCCCGGACGGCAGGACCGGGTCCGGAGGACCGGACCGCCCCGGGCACGGACGGTTTTACCCGTGCGGTTTCGAGCCAACCTGCTCCCGGCAAGAGAGCCCCCGCGGCCTCGGATGCCGCACCGGCCGTACCGATGATCCAGGAGTTCGAGAATGATGCGGATCCGGCGGGGGACAAGAACGCCGCTGATCCGGGACCCCGTTCGCTGGGGTCCTGGCTGCCGGCGGGGTCCTATGCGGACGCCGTGGTGCTGGCCGGCGCGGACGCCTCGGCGGGCGTCGCCTCCCAGGGCGAGCCGCGCCCGGTGCTCCTGCGGCTGACCGGTCCGGCCCGGAGCGCGGCCGAGGGCGGCGAAGCGCTCGAAGTGGACGTGGCGGGGTGCACCCTGACCGGCGCCGGCTACGGGGACCTCTCCTCGGAGAAGGTCTACGTCCGGCTGCGGACCCTGACGTGCGCCGGGCCGGATCCGGAAACCGTGACCGAGACGCAGGTCGCGGGCTTCGTGGCCGGGAGCGGCAAGGTGGGCGTTCGGGGCCCGGTGGTGAGCCGCGAGGGGGCCCTGATCGAGAAGGCGTTCCTCGCGGGCCTCATCTCGGGCGTGGGCGAAACGGCCGCCAACCTGCTTCAGGCCCCGGCCAGGACAACCTCGGACGGAGCCTTGAACGTATCGAGCCTAGCCGAGCTCGGCCGGGCCGGTCTTGGCGCGGGCGCGGGCTCGGCCGGCCGCAGGGTGGCCGACTACCTGATCCGCCGGGCCGAGCAGTACCAGCCGGTGATCCAGCTCCAGACGGGAACGCGGGTGACGGTGGTGTTCATCGAGGGCGCCTGGCTCGACGGGCGCAAGGACAGGAAGAGAGGAGGCCAATGAGAGCGCAATCGACGATTCATCCACGAATCGGACAAAGCCGGGCGGTGATCCCCGCGATCCTCGCGGCGGCGCTGGTCCTGGGCGGCTGCGCGGCGACCCACGTGGGCGACGCCTGGCAATGCCCCCTGGCCCAAGGCGCGGCCTGCACGAGCGTCGCGGAGGCCGATCCGGCGGTCGCGGCCCCCGGCAAGGCGCAAGGGCTCGCGATCCGGACACCCCTCTACCAATCCAAGACCGGTAATGCCAAAGGGACCGGCACATCCTGCGCCGAAGGCTGCGATCCGCTCGCCTGGCTCGCGAAGTGGTTCCGGACCGTCGGGGACCGAGACGGCACCGCAGAGAAGTCCACGGAGACAGGGCGTCCTCCTACCGCCGCGGCCCCTGCCGAACCGGAACCCGTTTCGCCGGACGAAGGATCCCCGGATGAGGCCAATGACCGCCTGCGCACGAAAGAGAGCATCGCGCGGATCTGGATCGCGCCCTTCGTGGACGCCGACGGGGTCTACCGCGAGGCCCACTGGGTGCGCGCGGTGCTGGAGCCGGCGCGCTGGAGGCTGCCGTGATCGAGCGCCTCAAGGACCTGCTCAGGGGACCGGACGCGCTTCAGCCCTGGATCCTTCCGGCCCTGCCGGCGCCCCTCGCCGGCCTCTTGCCCTGGCGGGCCTGGGACGAAGGGAGCGAGCTCTATATCAACGCCGCGAGCTGCGGCTTCCTGCTGGAGCTGCCGCCCTTCGTGGGCATCGACGAGGAGACCCTGGGCGCGCTGGCCGGCACGCTCGCCGACGCCGCGCCCGAGCGCGCGGTGGTGCAGATCATCCATTGGACGAGCCCGCGCTACGGGGCGGCGATCCGGAGCTGGGCCGAACCCCGGCGCCTGACGGGCGGGGTACAGGCGGGGATGGCGGCGCGGCGCAGGGCCCTGTTTGCCCATGCCGGATGGCGCCCCCTCCATGCGAGCGGACCGCCGTTCACGCTGAACGACTGCCGGGTGTTCCTCGCGGCCTGCCTGGCGGGCCCGGCCGGACCGGCGGCCGAGACCGCCCTCGGGGGGTTCCGGCGGGCCTTGGAAGGCACGCTCGCCTCGGCCGGCGCCGAGGCGCGGCGGGTCGAGCCGGACGTTCTGCTGTCCCTCGCCGCGGAGATCACGGCCCCCGACCTGGCGGGAGAGCATGACGGCGGGCTCGACAGGCCGCAAAGGCGCTGGTCGCCCAGAGACCCCATTCATCTTCAGTGCGCGGCGCCGGGCCGGGCCCTGACCGTTGCGCCCACGGGCCTGGTCTTCCTTCACCCGGACGGGACGGACGTGGCGGTGCGCGTGCTCTCGGCCCGGGCCTTCCCCGACGTCTGGCCCGGCTGGCGCGGCAACGCGCTGATCGGAGACTTCCACCGGGACTTCCTGCAGCCGGGCGCCCCGGTCCTGACCGCCCTCACCGTGACGATGGGCGACGCGGCCGCCGGCGAGCGCGCCTTCCTCAAGTCGGCCCGGGCCACGCAGCAGGCGGGCACGGGGATCGCGCGCTATTTGCCGGGCCTGCCCGAGAAGGCCCGGGACTGGCGCTTCGTCACCGAGCGGCTGAAGAACGGCGAGCGGCTGGTCAAGGCCTGCTACACGATCGCGGTCTACGCGCCCCTGGACGCCATCGACGAGGCCGAGCAGGCGGTGCGGGCCATCTATCACGGCCAGGGCTGGCGCCTGGGCGCGGAGCGCTACGCCCACCTGCCGGCCTGGCTCGCCTGTCTGCCCATGGTTCCGGCGGGGCGGGCTCGACGCCGACCTCGCCCGTATGGGCCGGATGAAGACCCTGCTCACCTCCTCGGCCGTCAATCTCGCGCCGGTGCACGGCGAGTGGCGCGGCCAGGGAGCGTCGCCCGACGCGCCGCCGGCCCTGCTCCTGATCGGAAGGCGGGGCCAGCCCGCGTGCTGGTCCCCCTTCGCCAACGAGGCCGGCAACTACAACGTGGCCGTGACCGGCAAGTCCGGGTCGGGCAAGTCGGTCCTGATGCAGGAGCTGGTCGCGGGCATCGCGGGCGCGGGCGGCGAGGCCGTGGTGATCGATGACGGGCGTTCCTTCCAGCACACGGCCGAGGCCCTCGGCGGCGTCTTCATCGCCTTCGGCAAGGACCCGGCGAGACTCAACCCCTTCGCCATGATCGACGCGGACGTGGCGGCCCGGGACGGGGACTACCGGGAGGAGTGCTTTGCCATGCTGGCCGCCGTGGTCGGGCGCATGTGCCGAAGGCGCGGGCGCATCGACGACATCGAGGCGGCGCTCATCGACGAGGCCATCGCGCGCGCCTGGGAGGAGGCCGGCAACGGCGCCGACCTCGGGACCGTGCAGCGCCGGCTGGAGGCGGCGGGCGACCGGCGGGCATCGGACATGGCTCTCGCCCTCGGACCGTGGCGGCCGGGCGGCGCGCTCGGGCGGCTCTTCGAGGGAATCGGAGACCCCGGCCCTGGACGCCGCGCTCACCGTGTTCGAGCTCGCCGAGCTCAAGGGCCGGGGCGACGTCCAGGGCGTGGTGCTGATGCTGGTGGTCTTCCTCGCCACCCAGCGCATGTATCACGGCCCCAGAACCCGGCCCAAGGCGATCGTCATCGACGAGGCCTGGGACCTCCTGTCGGGCGAGGACAGCCGGGCCTTCCTCGAGGGCGCGGCCAGGCGGGCGCGCAAGTACCGGGGCGCGCTCGTCACCGGCACCCAGAGCGTCAACGACTACTACGCCAACCCCGCGGCCCGGGCGGCCTGGGACAACGCCGACTGGACCATCTTCCTGGCCCAGAAGGACGAGTCCGTCGAGCTCCTCAAACAGGAAAAGCGCATCCACTGCGATCCCGGCATGGAGCGGGCCCTCAAGAGCCTGGCCACCGTGGACGGGCGCCATGCCGAGCTGGTGCTGCACGGTCCGGACGGCTGGCGCGTGGCGCGGCTCGCCCTGGACCCCTGGTCGGTAGCTCTCTATTCATCGCGCGGGCCGGCCTTCGCCGCGGTCGAGCGGCTGAAGGCCGAAGGCCTCACCACCGAGCAGGCCATCGACCGCATCGCCGACGGCGACGGTCCGGAGGCCACGACAGCCGGCCCTGCGGGCAGCGCGCCGTGACGGCCTCCATAGCTTAAACAGAAGGAGACGCACATGAGCAAGGACAGGAACAGGCGGGCGCCATCGAGTGCTGCGACACGGGCGGAGAAGCCCCGATCCGGGGATCGGCCCCTCGCCTGGCCGGAAGATCCGGAGGGGCTGACCCCGGACGCCGTCGACTTCGAGGCCCTGGCCCACGTGCTGGCCAACACCTGCCGCAGGGGCGGCCGGCTCAGGCGGTTCCACTCGCTGGCGGCCCACGCGGTGCTGATGAGCGAGGAGATCGAGGCCTTTGAAGGATCCGGGGACCGCCGGGAGGCGGCCCTCTACGCCCTTCTGGCGGACGCGAGCGTCGCGTGGCTGGGAACAAAGGCCGCTTCCTCCCAGCGCGGGGCGGAGCGGCTGAAGCGGCTCGGCGGGACCATCGACCGGGCCGTGCGCGAGTCGGCCGGGCTCGATGCGGAGCCCTCCCCGGAGCAGGCGGAACTGCTGCGTTTCGTGGCCCGCATGGCCGAGGCCGCGGAGGACCGGGACCTGCCGGGCGCGCGCGACGGCGCGGCTTCCGCGGTCGCCTTCCCGCCCCTTAAGCGCCGCATCCGGACCGTGGTTCCCGATCGGGCGGCCAGGCTCTGGCTGGACCGCTTCCGGGCCCTGAAAGGGCAGGAGGGCGCGGGACGGGGCCCCATCGCGTCCGCCCAGAGGGAGTCCCGTGGCACGCACGACCCCACCCCACCGGAGGAGCTTCATGTCACGCGCGAACAGACGGCGCCGGAACGGGCTGCGTCATGAGCGGGCCCACGGCGTTGGCCGCCGCGCTTGTGCTGAGTGCCGGGGTGGCCGCGGCGGTCTCGGCCGTCACGGCGCGCATGGCCCTGGAGAGGGTCCCGCGCATCGCGAGCGTGCGGCTTGCCGAGCTCACGGCAGACTACATGGCCAAGGCCGCCCGGGAGCACGGCGACCAAGAGGAGGCCGTAAAAGCCGTGCGCGGCTGGGCGCGCCGGTTGGAGGAGGCGCTCGTCCGGACGGCAGCCCGCCACCGCGCGGTGCTGCTGCCCGCAAGGGCGGTCGCCGCCGGCGCGCCGGACCTCACCGCCGAGATAAAGGCGGCGATCCAGACGGCCCTGTCCAAAACCCATCCCCCGACGAACACGGAGGACGAACGATGAGAGAGACCCTGCACGCCTTGCCGCGTGCGCCCGGACGGCGTGCGCCTGAACGAACCGGACGGGGCCGCAAGATCCTGCTCTGGATGGCCATGCTGGCCGCCCTGTGGCTCGTCGCGGTCTCGCGCGTCTACGTCAACGCGAGCTGGTCCGACGGAGCCTGGGGGTATTTCGTGCTGCCCCTCGTGGAGAGTTCCAACGGGGCGACGCGGTCCTGTTCGACCCACCCGAGGAGGCCGGCTCGGGGATCCCCTACCTCAAGACCGTGCGCGGCCTGCCCAGAGACCGGGTGGAGGTGGACAGGGAGCGCCGGGTCTCGGTGAACGGCGCGGTCCTCGGCGTTGCCAAGACGCATGCGCTTGATGGGCGCAGGCTCGAGGCGATCGGGCCGGGCGTGATCCCGCCGGGCCGCTACTACGTCCACGCCGATCACGTGGACAGCCACGACAGCCGCTATTCGGAGATCGGGCTCATCCCGCAAGAACGCATCCGGGGCCGGGCCTGGGCCCTGCCCGACGTCCCCTGGCTCGGGCTCAAGGGACCGCTCGCCAAACCCGAGGAGGCGCGGCCATGACGCGGCGTGTTCTCCTGTCCCGTCTTCGGCTCATCGCGATTGCCTGCGTGCTGATGCTCGCGGCGCGGCCCGTACCCGCGAAGGACCTTGGCGTGCGCGGCGCGGTGTGGCCCATCGCCGAGCCCGACCTGCTCGAACGGATCGAGGCCCGGCTTGAAGCGCTGGAGTCCTCGGGCGACCTCACCCGCATGCGCCGGGAGGCCCTGGACCGGGGCCGGGAGCGCATCGAGGCGCCCGGGCGCGTCGAGGGCATCGGGCCCGCGCGCGTCCGTCGCACCCGGCTGTTCGATCCTTCGATCACGGTCGAGCAAGACGTCCGGGCGCACGATGGGACCCTGATTGCGGCCCGGGGCGCTCGGATCAACCCCCTCGAGGTGTACCCGCTGACCCGGGATCTGCTGTTCATCGACGGCGCGCGGCCGGCCGAGGTCACCTGGGCCCTCGGCCACGAACGGCCCGCGAAGATCGTGCTCCT
>CBDHDG010000005.1:0-1119735 GCA_965261595.1 bacterium | reverse complement strand
CTCACACATGATAACGCCCGGCACCCCCTCCGATATGCCTTTCGACGAGCGCCTGCGCCGGACCGTTGCGGCCTGGCGCGTACGCCACGGCATGAGCGCCCGGCGCTTCGGCCTGGAGGCCCTCGGGGACCCGGGTTTCGTGGCCTCCCAGATGCGGGGACGCTCGGTGCGGCTGGCGACGGCGGACCGGGTCCTGGTCTTCATGGGGCATCCGCCTCTGGGGCCCTGTGTTCCGGCGCGAGGTCGAGGCGTTTCCTGACCGTGACCGGGACCAAGCTCTCGGTATTGGGCCTGGAGGCTGTCGGCAATCCGTCCTTCATGGGAAGGCTGCGCCGGGGAGTGTCGCCGCGGCTGACCACGGTCGATCGGGTGCGCGCCTGGATGGCGGCCCAGGCCAGCGCGGAAGAGGCCCGAGCCATCCGCGCCGGGGTGACGGACGCAGCGAACCCATCCGCCGGGCGATCCTGCCCGGTCCATCCACCGCTCCGGTCCCGCCTGCCGGGTCCGGGGCCGACCTCGAACGAGAAGGAGACACGCGCATGAACGACAACAACGGCAGGCATTACCTGAGCACACGGGAGGCGGCCGCATGGCTGGGCCTCTCGCCGAGGACGCTGGACCGCTACCGGGTGAGTGGCGCGGGACCGGTGTTCCACCGGTTCGGGTCCCGGGTGCGCTACCTGCTCGCCGATCTGGAGACCTGGGCCTCGGCGCGGCGGCGGATCTCGACCTCGGACGACGGCGAGGCCGGGCGGAGGACGGCGCGATGAGAACACCTTCCTTTACCAGGAACGCCCTCAAAGCCGTCGTGGGCAGCGCGCATCGGGTTGCGGCTCCGGCGCTCGTGTTGACGCTGGTTAGCCTGGAGACGGCCTGGGCCTCGACGGACACGACCTTCTCGAGTCCGCTCGGCACGGTGACCGACATCGTCTCGGGCACGGGCGGGCAGCTCGCGGCCGCGCTGGCGGTGGGCGCCGCGCTGGTCGGCTCGGTGCTGCGCTTCAACGCCACGCAGTTGATGGGCGCGGTCGGCGTGGGCATCGCGGCCGGGGCCGGCACGGGCATCGTCACCGGCCTTGTCGGCACGGCGATCGTATGAGGGGGGCGGACGATGAGCGATCCGGCCCGGCACGCGATCCCCTCGCGTCTGGACGATCCCGAGCGCTGGCTGTTCTGGACCCTGGACGAGGCGGCGGCGCTCCTGGGGCCTGCGGTCCTGGGGCTGGCCGCCAACGCCTTCGTGACCGGGCTGGTGGCCGGGCTCGGTGCCTGGGCCTTGCTGCGCCGGGCCAAGCGGGGCGGCGGCGCGGATGTGGCGATCTGCGCGCTCTACTGGTACCTGCCCGGCTTCACCCTGGGCCTCAAGGGCGCGCCCCCGAGTCATGTGCGCCGCTTCATCGGATGAGGGGGCCTGGATGAGACGGGACGTCATGGAAGCGGAGCGGCGGCGGGTGCGCGACGGGCGTGCGGCCCTGGCCGGGCTCCTGGGCCTCTCGCTCCTGGCCAATCTGGGCCTGAGCGTCGGTCTGGCCTCGGTGGATCGCATGGCGGTGCTGATCCCGGCGGTCACGGGGCCTGCCTGGGAGGTCGGGAGCAGCCGGGCCGGGCTTCGCTACCTGGAGGACATGGGACGGACCGTGGCGGTGACGCTGCTGACGCTGACGCCTGAGAACGCGGCGCACGTGCGGGAGGCGGCGGCGCGGCTGAGCCACGCCTCGGCCCGGGGCGCGATCGGGGTTGGGTCGCGGCCGAGGCCGGTCGCATGGCGCGGCGGGACCTTGCGACCGCCTTCTATCCCGAGCGCATCGAGGCGGACGCGGAGAGGTTGACGGTCCTGGTGACCGGAGAGCTCGCGACCTGGATCGGGCGTGAGCCGGTCTCGCGCGAGCGCAAGCGGTACCGGCTGGCCTTCCGCGTGGATGCCGGCCGGATCGGCCTGGTGCGTTTCGAAGAACTGGAGGACCGAGAATGAAACATGCGACGAGAATCCGGGTGTCCGTGGCGGCGCTTCTTTTGGGAACGCTTTTCCACTGCATGCCGGCCTCGGCCATGCAGATCCTGGATGCCGTGGACCACGCGGAGCTGGAAGCGGAGGTCTCGGACCGTGCGGTGAGCCGCATCGCCCTGGCGAACGACCGGATTCGCGCGGGTGATCCGCGGACCGGACGGCTTCCAGGTCGAGCACGACCCTGCGCGCGGCGACATTTACCTGCGACCCGCGGGCCTCACCGGCGTCCGCGTTGCCCGTGGCGCCCCCCGGGAGCCGGTGACGCTCTTCATCGGGACCGTCGCGGGCTTCACCTACCGGCTGGCGTTGACGGTGGCCTCGCGCGGCTCGGCCCAGATCCTGATCCGCAACGCGGCCGCACTGACCAAAACGGACGTCCAAGGGCCGGGCGATCGGCGCGTGGGCGCGCTGGTGGCGCTGGTCCGGGCGGTGGCGCGGCGCGAGACCCTGCCGGGCTACGCGATCGAGACGCCTTCAGGAACGTTCTACAAGGAAGGTCTTTCAGTCATCGAGATCTGGCGGGGGCCCCGGTTCACCGCCCGCGTGCTGGAAGCGGGCCCCGGCGCGGGAGCCGGCGCCGAGGCCCTGGCGGGCCGTCTCGCGCCGGGCGCGGCCGCGATCTGGCTGGCGGCGCCGGGGACCGGCCCATCGGGCGGGCGGCTCGTCGTGGCCGTACATGACGCCTTCCGGACCCGTTCCACGGAGGCGGCGCCATGAGCGGCCCGGACAAGGTCCCCATGGATCCGGAGGCCCGGCGCACCCGTCAGCAACAGGTGCTGCTCTTCTCGGGCGTGGCCGCGGCATTGCTGATCGTGTTCGCGGTGTGGTTCTCGGCGGGCGGAGGCGGAGGCTCGCCCCCGCCGACCGGGATCGAGGCGAAGCTGGCCGGTCCGGAGACGGCGGAGGTGAGCTGGGTGCGCCGCTCGGAGGCGCGGATCGGCGAACTGGAGACGCGGCTCCGGGACATGGAGACGCGAAGCCGGCGGGCCGGGCAGGAGAACGCCAAGCTCAGAGAGCGCCTCGCGCGCGGCGCCGAGGACGGCCGGGCGGTGATCGACCAACAGGCGGCGGCCATCGAGGAACTGCGCGGCCGGCTCGAAGCCCGGACGGCAGGACCGGGTCCGGAGGACCGGACCGCCCCGGGCACGGACGGTTTTACCCGTGCGGTTTCGAGCCAACCTGCTCCCGGCAAGAGAGCCCCGCGGCCTCGGATGCCGCACCGGCCGTACCGATGATCCAGGAGTTCGAGAATGATGCGGATCCGGCGGGGGACAAGAACGCCGCTGATCCGGGACCCCGTTTCGCTGGGGTCCTGGCTGCGGCGGGGTCCTATGCGGACGCCGTGGTGCTGGCCGGCGCGGACGCCTCGGCGGGCGTCGCCTCCCAGGGCGAGCCGCGCCCGGTGCTCCTGCGGCTGACCGGTCCGGCCCGGAGCGCGGCCGAGGGCGGCGAAGCGCTCGAAGTGGACGTGGCGGGGTGCACCCTGACCGGCGCCGGCTACGGGGACCTCTCCTCGGAGAAGGTCTACGTCCGGCTGCGGACCCTGACGTGCGCCGGGCCGGATCCGGAAACCGTGACCGAGACGCAGGTCGCGGGCTTCGTGGCCGGGAGCGGCAAGGTGGGCGTTCGGGGCCCGGTGGTGAGCCGCGAGGGGGCCCTGATCGAGAAGGCGTTCCTCGCGGGCCTCATCTCGGGCGTGGGCGAAACGGCCGCCAACCTGCTTCAGGCCCCGGCCAGGACAACCTCGGACGGAGCCTTGAACGTATCGAGCCTAGCCGAGCTCGGCCGGGCCGGTCTTGGCGCGGGCGCGGGCTCGGCCGGCCGCAGGGTGGCCGACTACCTGATCCGCCGGGCCGAGCAGTACCAGCCGGTGATCCAGCTCCAGACGGGAACGCGGGTGACGGTGGTGTTCATCGAGGGCGCCTGGCTCGACGGGCGCAAGGACAGGAAGAGAGGAGGCCAATGAGAGCGCAATCGACGATTCATCCACGAATCGGACAAAGCCGGGCGGTGATCCCCGCGATCCTCGCGGCGGCGCTGGTCCTGGGCGGCTGCGCGGCGACCCACGTGGGCGACGCCTGGCAATGCCCCCTGGCCCAAGGCGCGGCCTGCACGAGCGTCGCGGAGGCCGATCCGGCGGTCGCGGCCCCCGGCAAGGCGCAAGGGCTCGCGATCCGGACACCCCTCTACCAATCCAAGACCGGTAATGCCAAAGGACCGGCACATCCTGCGCCGAAGGCTGCGATCCGCTCGCCTGGCTCGCGAAGTGGTTCCGGACCGTCGGGGACCGAGACGGCACCGCAGAGAAGTCCACGGAGACAGGGCGTCCTCCTACCGCCGCGGCCCCTGCCGAACCGGAACCCGTTTCGCCGGACGAAGGATCCCGGATGAGGCCAATGACCGCCTGCGCACGAAAGAGAGCATCGCGCGGATCTGGATCGCGCCCTTCGTGGACGCCGACGGGGTCTACCGCGAGGCCCACTGGGTGCGCGCGGTGCTGGAGCCGGCGCGCTGGAGGCTGCCGTGATCGAGCGCCTCAAGGACCTGCTCAGGGGACCGGACGCGCTTCAGCCCTGGATCCTTCCGGCCCTGCCGGCGCCCCTCGCCGGCCTCTTGCCCTGGCGGCCTGGGACGAAGGGAGCGAGCTCTATATCAACGCCGCGAGCTGCGGCTTCCTGCTGGAGCTGCCGCCCTTCGTGGGCATCGACGAGGAGACCCTGGGCGCGCTGGCCGGCACGCTCGCCGACGCCGCGCCCGAGCGCGCGGTGGTGCAGATCATCCATTGGACGAGCCCGCGCTACGGGGCGGCGATCCGGAGCTGGGCCGAACCCCGGCGCCTGACGGGCGGGGTACAGGCGGGGATGGCGGCGCGGCGCAGGGCCCTGTTTGCCCATGCCGGATGGCGCCCCCTCCATGCGAGCGGACCGCCGTTCACGCTGAACGACTGCCGGGTGTTCCTCGCGGCCTGCCTGGCGGGCCCGGCCGGACCGGCGGCCGAGACCGCCCTCGGGGGTTCCGGCGGGCCTTGGAAGGCACGCTCGCCTCGGCCGGCGCCGAGGCGCGGCGGGTCGAGCCGGACGTTCTGCTGTCCCTCGCCGCGGAGATCACGGCCCCCGACCTGGCGGGAGAGCATGACGGCGGGCTCGACAGGCCGCAAAGGCGCTGGTCGCCCAGAGACCCCATTCATCTTCAGTGCGCGGCGCCGGGCCGGGCCCTGACCGTTGCGCCCACGGGCCTGGTCTTCCTTCACCCGGACGGGACGGACGTGGCGGTGCGCGTGCTCTCGGCCCGGGCCTTCCCCGACGTCTGGCCCGGCTGGCGCGGCAACGCGCTGATCGGAGACTTCCACCGGGACTTCCTGCAGCCGGGCGCCCCGGTCCTGACCGCCCTCACCGTGACGATGGGCGACGCGGCCGCCGGCGAGCGCGCCTTCCTCAAGTCGGCCCGGGCCACGCAGCAGGCGGGCACGGGGATCGCGCGCTATTTGCCGGGCCTGCCCGAGAAGGCCCGGGACTGGCGCTTCGTCACCGAGCGGCTGAAGAACGGCGAGCGGCTGGTCAAGGCCTGCTACACGATCGCGGTCTACGCGCCCCTGGACGCCATCGACGAGGCCGAGCAGGCGGTGCGGGCCATCTATCACGGCCAGGGCTGGCGCCTGGGCGCGGAGCGCTACGCCCACCTGCCGGCCTGGCTCGCCTGTCTGCCCATGGTTCCGGCGGGCGGGCTCGACGCCGACCTCGCCCGTATGGGCCGGATGAAGACCCTGCTCACCTCCTCGGCCGTCAATCTCGCGCCGGTGCACGGCGAGTGGCGCGGCCAGGGAGCGTCGCCCGACGCGCCGCCGGCCCTGCTCCTGATCGGAAGGCGGGGCCAGCCCGCGTGCTGGTCCCCTTCGCCAACGAGGCCGGCAACTACAACGTGGCCGTGACCGGCAAGTCCGGGTCGGGCAAGTCGGTCCTGATGCAGGAGCTGGTCGCGGGCATCGCGGGCGCGGGCGGCGAGGCCGTGGTGATCGATGACGGGCGTTCCTTCCAGCACACGGCCGAGGCCCTCGGCGGCGTCTTCATCGCCTTCGGCAAGGACCCGGCGAGACTCAACCCCTTCGCCATGATCGACGCGGACGTGGCGGCCCGGGACGGGGACTACCGGGAGGAGTGCTTTGCCATGCTGGCCGCCGTGGTCGGGCGCATGTGCCGAAGGCGCGGGCGCATCGACGACATCGAGGCGGCGCTCATCGACGAGGCCATCGCGCGCGCCTGGGAGGAGGCCGGCAACGGCGCCGACCTCGGGACCGTGCAGCGCCGGCTGGAGGCGGCGGGCGACCGGCGGGCATCGGACATGGCTCTCGCCCTCGGACCGTGGCGGCCGGGCGGCGCGCTCGGGCGGCTCTTCGAGGGATCGGAGACCCCGGCCTGGACGCCGCGCTCACCGTGTTCGAGCTCGCCGAGCTCAAGGGCCGGGGCGACGTCCAGGGCGTGGTGCTGATGCTGGTGGTCTTCCTCGCCACCCAGCGCATGTATCACGGCCCCAGAACCCGGCCCAAGGCGATCGTCATCGACGAGGCCTGGGACCTCCTGTCGGGCGAGGACAGCCGGGCCTTCCTCGAGGGCGCGGCCAGGCGGGCGCGCAAGTACCGGGGCGCGCTCGTCACCGGCACCCAGAGCGTCAACGACTACTACGCCAACCCCGCGGCCGGGCGGCCTGGGACAACGCCGACTGGACCATCTTCCTGGCCCAGAAGGACGAGTCCGTCGAGCTCCTCAAACAGGAAAAGCGCATCCACTGCGATCCCGGCATGGAGCGGGCCCTCAAGAGCCTGGCCACCGTGGACGGGCGCCATGCCGAGCTGGTGCTGCACGGTCCGGACGGCTGGCGCGTGGCGCGGCTCGCCCTGGACCCCTGGTCGGTAGCTCTCTATTCATCGCGCGGGCCGGCCTTCGCCGCGGTCGAGCGGCTGAAGGCCGAAGGCCTCACCACCGAGCAGGCCATCGACCGCATCGCCGACGGCGACGGTCCGGAGGCCACGACAGCCGGCCCTGCGGGCAGCGCGCCGTGACGGCCTCCATAGCTTAAACAGAAGGAGACGCACATGAGCAAGGACAGGAACAGGCGGGCGCCATCGAGTGCTGCGACACGGGCGGAGAAGCCCCGATCCGGGGATCGGCCCCTCGCCTGGCCGGAAGATCCGGAGGGGCTGACCCCGGACGCCGTCGACTTCGAGGCCCTGGCCCACGTGCTGGCCAACACCTGCCGCAGGGGCGGCCGGCTCAGGCGGTTCCACTCGCTGGCGGCCCACGCGGTGCTGATGAGCGAGGAGATCGAGGCCTTGAAGGATCCGGGGACCGCCGGGAGGCGGCCCTCTACGCCTTCTGGCGGACGCGAGCGTCGCGTGGCTGGGAACAAAGGCCGCTTCCTCCCAGCGCGGGGCGGAGCGGCTGAAGCGGCTCGGCGGGACCATCGACCGGGCCGTGCGCGAGTCGGCCGGGCTCGATGCGGAGCCCTCCCCGGAGCAGGCGGAACTGCTGCGTTTCGTGGCCCGCATGGCCGAGGCCGCGGAGGACCGGGACCTGCCGGGCGCGCGCGACGGCGCGGCTTCCGCGGTCGCCTTCCCGCCCCTTAAGCGCCGCATCCGGACCGTGGTTCCCGATCGGGCGGCCAGGCTCTGGCTGGACCGCTTCCGGGCCCTGAAAGGGCAGGAGGGCGCGGGACGGGGCCCCATCGCGTCCGCCCAGAGGGAGTCCCGTGGCACGCACGACCCCACCCCACCGGAGGAGCTTCATGTCACGCGCGAACAGACGGCGCCGGAACGGGCTGCGTCATGAGCGGGCCCACGGCGTTGGCCGCCGCGCTTGTGCTGAGTGCCGGGGTGGCCGCGGCGGTCTCGGCCGTCACGGCGCGCATGGCCCTGGAGAGGGTCCCGCGCATCGCGAGCGTGCGGCTTGCCGAGCTCACGGCAGACTACATGGCCAAGGCCGCCCGGGAGCACGGCGACCAAGAGGAGGCCGTAAAAGCCGTGCGCGGCTGGGCGCGCCGGTTGGAGGAGGCGCTCGTCCGGACGGCAGCCCGCCACCGCGCGGTGCTGCTGCCCGCAAGGGCGGTCGCCGCCGGCGCGCCGGACCTCACCGCCGAGATAAAGGCGGCGATCCAGACGGCCCTGTCCAAAACCCATCCCCCGACGAACACGGAGGACGAACGATGAGAGAGACCCTGCACGCCTTGCCGCGTGCGCCCGGACGGCGTGCGCCTGAACGAACCGGACGGGGCCGCAAGATCCTGCTCTGGATGGCCATGCTGGCCGCCCTGTGGCTCGTCGCGGTCTCGCGCGTCTACGTCAACGCGAGCTGGTCCGACGGAGCCTGGGGGTATTTCGTGCTGCCCCTCGTGGGAGAGTTCCAACGGGGCGACGCGGTCCTGTTCGACCCACCCGAGGAGGCCGGCTCGGGGATCCCCTACCTCAAGACCGTGCGCGGCCTGCCCAGAGACCGGGTGGAGGTGGACAGGGAGCGCCGGGTCTCGGTGAACGGCGCGGTCCTCGGCGTTGCCAAGACGCATGCGCTTGATGGGCGCAGGCTCGAGGCGATCGGGCCGGGCGTGATCCCGCCGGGCCGCTACTACGTCCACGCCGATCACGTGGACAGCCACGACAGCCGCTATTCGGAGATCGGGCTCATCCCGCAAGAACGCATCCGGGGCCGGGCCTGGGCCCTGCCCGACGTCCCCTGGCTCGGGCTCAAGGGACCGCTCGCCAAACCCGAGGAGGCGCGGCCATGACGCGGCGTGTTCTCCTGTCCCGTCTTCGGCTCATCGCGATTGCCTGCGTGCTGATGCTCGCGGCGCGGCCCGTACCCGCGAAGGACCTTGGCGTGCGCGGCGCGGTGTGGCCCATCGCCGAGCCCGACCTGCTCGAACGGATCGAGGCCCGGCTTGAAGCGCTGGAGTCCTCGGGCGACCTCACCCGCATGCGCCGGGAGGCCCTGGACCGGGGCCGGGAGCGCATCGAGGCGCCCGGGCGCGTCGAGGGCATCGGGCCCGCGCGCGTCCGTCGCACCCGGCTGTTCGATCCTTCGATCACGGTCGAGCAAGACGTCCGGGCGCACGATGGGACCCTGATTGCGGCCCGGGGCGCTCGGATCAACCCCCTCGAGGTGTACCCGCTGACCCGGGATCTGCTGTTCATCGACGGCGCGCGGCCGGCCGAGGTCACCTGGGCCCTCGGCCACGAACGGCCCGCGAAGATCGTGCTCCTGGCGGGCCGCCCGCTGGACCTGATGCGGCCCCACGAACGGCCGTTCTTCTTCGACCAGAACGGCCGGCTTGCGAAACGTTTCGGGCTCCGCGCCACCCCGTCCCTGGTCGCGGCCGAGGGATCCATGCTCAGGATCACGGAAGTGCCGCTCGACGACGAAGCCAATCCCGCGACCATCGGAGGGCGGCCATGAGATCCCTGAAGACCGTCTGCACGGCGCTGGTCCTTGCCGGAGCCCTGTCCACGGGGACCGCTTCCGCCCAGTCCTGCACCGGGCGTTTCGTGAACCCCGTCACGGACGTGTGCTGGGAGTGTCTTTTGCCGATCTCGATCGGGCCGATCCGCATGGGCAGCGCCACGGGCGCGCCGGACACGCCCAATCCGGGATCGCCGATCTGCCTCTGCGGCAAGCCGATCCCCCGGATCGGACTCTCCCTGGGCTTGTGGGAGCCGGCGCGGCTGATCGACGTCAGCCGCGCGCCCTGGTGCTTCCCCAATCTCGGGGGCATGACCATCGACCCGGGCCTGCCCGCGGGGCGCGGACGTACTGGCTCCTCGGGCGGCGACGGCGCCTCGGGCTCTGTGTGGCACGTCCATGACTACGTCTATCCGCTCCTGTCCTGGATCGGGGCCCTGCTCGACATCGGCTGCCTTGAAAGCGGGGGGCTCGACATCGCCTGGGTCTCCGAGCTCGACCCGGCCTGGCTCGACGACGAGCTGTCCTTCCTGTTGAACCCGGAAGCCGCGCTGTTCGCGGACCTGCCGGCCCAGGCGGCCTGCGCCGCCGATTGCGCCGCCGCCTCGGCTGGCCTGCCGCTCGACCCCCTGTTCTGGTGCGCGGGCTGCCAGGGCGGGATGTATCCCCTGACCGGCAACGTGGCCGCCCACGTGGGCGGGGTCCAGGCCTCGCTCCTCGTGGCCCAGCGGCTCGTGTTCCGTCTTCACCGGCTGCTGCTCGCCTGGGGCACGTCGGGGCCGGCGGCGCTCTGCGGGCGCTATCCCATGCCCATCATGAAGAAGTCCCAGTACCGCTGGCAGATGACCCAGCCGGTCCCGGCCACGTCGCCCCTCACCGGCTGCAACCCCACGGGCCGGTCCTCGGTGATCTGGGAAGCGCTGCGCGAGCTGCCGGTGGCGGGCGAGAACTTCGGCTATCTGCTCTGGCGCAAGCGCAACTGCTGTCTGCTCTGAGGAGGCTGACATGAACGATAACCCGATTCGTAAGACCATCCCGGCTCTCGCCTGCGCGCTCGTGATGGCGGCCTGGTGCGGCCCGGCCCGGGCCCAGGGAAAAGCCAAGGACTTGGCGCGCGATACTGTCGATCAGGTCCTGCGGCAACCGGCAAAAGTCCGTGACGGGGACCTGGACGCCTGGTCGCGCTCGGTGATCGAGCGCGCGCTGGAACGCGCGGGCAAAAACGCCCCCGGGGCCTCCGGCCCCCTCCCGGCCGAACGTCATGCCGGCCGCGTTGCCCGCGGCCTTTCCGAGCGTCCCCATGGCCCCGAGGTCATCGTCTTCATGAGCCTCTCGGCGCCCGCGGCGAGCTGGCGGCAGTGGAGCCGCGAGGCGGCGCGGATCGGCGCGCCGCTGGTGCTGCGCGGGCTCGGCCCGGACGGGTTGCAGGCCACGGTGAAACGCATCGGCCCGTACCTGGGCCGCAAGTCCGGCGCAACAATCGATCCGCGTCTGTTCCGGATCTTCGGCATCGAGGCGATCCCGGCCGTCGCGGTGGTCCCGGGCGGGGTCCCGCCCTGCACTAGCCGGGGTTGCGCCGCGGATCCCGCGCCGCCCCACGACCGCATCGCGGGGAACATCGGCCTGGAAGCGGCGCTCGAGGCCATCGCCGCCGAGGGAGGGCCGGGCCGCGCGGCCGCGCGCCGCCATCTCGCAAGCCTGAGAGGAAACTTGCCATGAACCGCAAGGACGACACGAACGAAAATCCGGAACCCGGTTCCGATCGCAGCTTCGAAGCCCTCATGGAGGCGAAGCGGCCAAGGCTTCAGATGGCGCGAATCGAGGCCTGGGGACGCTTCCCTTGCTGGACGATGGCCGCGAAGGCCTTCGTCCTGGCCCTGGTGGTCCTGACGCACCTCGTCAACGGCCCCGCCCGGGCCGAAGACCCGGCAGCGGCGGCCCGCGCGATCGGCCAGGCGGGACAAGCCGCGGCGGGCGCCATCGCGAAGGATGCGGATTCCGCCGCCCATGTGCCGGGCTACGGTGGAACGAGCCTGCCAGAGAGGGGCCTGGGCGCGGGCGAACTAAGAAACGCCGCGAACCGGGTGATAAACGATCCCGCCGATCCCGGGGGCCAAGCCGGCCGCGCGGTGATCGAGGGTACGGTCAAGCGCCCGGACGCCCCGGTCAAGGCGGACGATCCGATGGTGAGGCGCGGGGACGGGATCCAAGGCGACGCCCATTCCCCCCTCTGGGGCGCGGACGGGATCGCCTCCGGATCGGTGAACGACTGCAAGGCGGGACTCGAGCGCGCCGGGGCCGGCGGCCATTGCGGCTCGGTCTCCTGGTGCGTGGGCGCCGAGTGCGGAACCGCGGCGTCCCGGGCCAACACCGGGTTCGTCGATTCGGCGGCCCGGCTCAACATGGCCATCGAGCTGGGCGGAGAGGAATTCGACCGCCAGACCCTCCGGTTCTTCAGGGGCGATCGCCAGTCCTGCCGGATCCAGTGGGGAGGCCTCGCCGATTGCTGCAAGAACTCGGGCGCGCTCGTGGGCGTGGCCGGCTGCACCAAGGAGGAACGCCTCCTGGCCGAGGAGCGCCATGCCGGGAACACGCATTACCTGGGCAAGGGATGCGCGAAGCGGATCTTCGGCGTGTGCATCCGCTGGAAACGTTCCTGGTGCGTGTTCGGCTCCAAGCTCGGGCGCATCCTGCAGGAAGCGACACGCGGCCAGCTCGGGATCGGCTGGGGCAGCTGCCGCGGCTTCACGGTCGATGAGATGGAACGCATCGACTTCGAGGCCGTGGACCTCTCCGAGTTCACCGAGAATCTGACCGACGGGTCGTATGAGCCCTCGATCGAGCTTCCGGAAGCCGGCCGAACCGGCGCGGTGATGCGTGAGCGCATCCACGGCTTCTACACCAAAAGCAAGTGAAGGGGGCAGCCATGACCATCCCGTACGCCCTCGCACTCGCCTGCCTCCTCGCCGTCCTCGCGGCGCTGCCCGCGGATGCGCGGGAATGGCGGCCTTGGTGCGGTCCCCGATCGGGCCCAAATCGGGAGACTGAGCCCTCGCTCGGCTGGCACTTCTATTGCGACCGGAACGAGGAAGACGCGGAAGAGGACGCGCCGGCGGCGCAAACGCCTCCCGCAAGACCCTCTTCGCGGCCCGAGACCGCAATGGAGCGCCTCCTGGGGATGCGCCGGGCCCTGGAGGAAGCCCGGGCCAGGGCGATCCTGGACCCGAGCCCGGAGAACGTCACGGCCTACCTGCGCCTCCAGCAGGAGACCCTGCAAAAAGCCGCCTCCTTCTCGGACGCCTTCCGCCGCACGGTCTGGGCGAGCCCGGATCTCGATTACACGCTGAAGCGTCCGGTGGGCGCCCTGGCCAAGCAGGTCTGGTCGGAGCAGCGCCGGGCCGAGCGCGACGCCGTCCTGGCCCGGCTCGGCGAGCGTTACGGCCTCATCTATCTCGGCCATGCGCGATGCCCGGGATGCCGCGTGTTCGGCCCCCTTCTGCGCGCCTTCGCGCTGCGCCACGGCCTCGACGTGCTCGCGGTCTCGATGACGGGCGAGCCCCTCGATGGGTGGCCCGAGGCGGTCCCCGACCAGGGCCGCGCCGCGCGTCTCGGCCTCGAGGCCCCGGTGTTCCCCGCCCTTGTCCTCTACGACACGCGAACCAGGCGGGCGCTTCCGGTTTCCTTCGGCGTGGTCGCCAAGGACCAGCTCGCCGAGCGCATCTTCACCCTCACCGCACGGGAGATCGGACATGACTATTAAGCAAAGGATTGCGGGCATGACCATGGCTGCCCGCGAATTCGTGCTCGTGTGGGCCATCTCGCTCTGCCTCGCCCCGCCCGCGGGCGCGGACGTGCTCTCGGAGATGGAGAGCTTCTGGAGGGGCGCGGCGGTGAACACCACCGGGCCGACCGCCTTCGACGGCCAGGCCTCGGGCCACTGGACCCTGGGCAACCTCTACCTGCGCGCCCCCGTGCGCTCCGAGCCCATCGCCACGGTGAGCCTGCCCTCCTTCCGGGCCGGCTGCGGCGGCATCGACACGTTCGCCGGCGCCTTCTCCTTCATCAATTCCGACCAGCTGATCGCCTTTGGCCGCGCCGTGGCCCAGAACGCCGCGGGCTTCGCCTTCGAGCTGGCGCTCGAGACCATCTCGCCGGTGATCGCCGAGACCCTGTCCAAGCTCCGGGCCCTGGCCCAGTGGGTGAACAGCCAGAACCTCAACTCCTGCGAGACCGCCCAGGCCCTGGTCGGGGCGGTCTGGTCCAAAAACGACCGGGCGAGCGCGGCGATCTGTGCGGCCATCGGCACGCGACAGGGGATCTTCTCCGACTACGCCGCCGCCCGCCACGGCTGCGGCGCGGACGGCAAGCGCCACTCGACCCTGGCCGCCGCCTCGGGACCGCTCAAGGACCAGGCCCCGGTCAACGTCAACTACGCCTGGCGCGCGGTGAGGGCGTCGGGCTTCCTGGCGTCCGACCGGGATCTCGGCGAGTTCGCCATGTCGATCTCGGGCACCGCGATCGTCACCGCCCCGGTCTCCGACGGCGACACCTCCGGCCCCAGGATACGCATCCTGGAGCCGCTGGCCCTTGACCGCCGGGTGACCGAGATCCTGATGGAGGGGGGAGGCGACCTCCCGGTCTATCGCTGCGACACCTCCGTCGACTGTCTCAACCCCGTCCTCGGACGGCTCACCGTGCCGGCGGCGCGGGGTTTCCGGGACCGGGTGGCCGGCCTGCTCCGCCGGCTGGTCGAGGCGGTGCGCGCCGACACGGCGCCCCCGGCCGACGCGCTGGGGCTCGTCAATCTCACCACCCTGCCGGTCTACCGGGTGATCAACACGGCCGCCGCCTACCGCGGGGCGGTGGTGGACCAGGAGGTGGACGCGCTGGCCGAGGCGGTGGCCCTCGACGTGCTCCAGGTCTGGATCTCGGACCTCCACCGGACGGTCGAGGAACGCGCCGGCACCCTGGACATCGCCGACGGCGACCAGTTGGAGCGCTGGCGCGAGGGGCTGCGCCGGAACCGGGCCGCCCTCGCCAAACACCGCCACGAGGGGCTGGAGCGGTTCAACACCGCCCTCGCCGTCGTGGAGAAGCTCAGGCTGATCGAGACCGAGCTCGCGGGCGCGCTCTCGGCCGATCTCAGGGCGGCGCTCGCCTTCTCCCGGGGCGGCGCAGGAGCCCGGTAGGGGCAACGACCATGTACGAGCTCTTCACCCTGGGCGGCGGGACCTATCTGGTCGACCTGCTGAACGCGGTCGCCGCGATCACCGGCGGCGGGGCCTTCGTGACCCTGGCCCGGATCGCGGGCGTGGCCGGGCTCGCCTGGGTCCTGTTCCGCACCGCCTTCGGCGGCTCGTGGAAGGACAACGCCAAGTGGATCCTCCTCTTCATCGCCGTCTGGGGCGCGATGGTGGTCCCCAAGGCGACCGTGCGGGTCGTGGACCGGCTCGACCCGGCGCTGGCGCCCGCGGTCGTGGCGGGCGTCCCGCTCGGCCTGGCCCTCTTCGCCTCCCTGACGAGCCAGGTGGGCGACGGGTTGACGCGGCTCACCGAGCAGGCCTTCTCCCTTCCGGACGACCTGACCTACCGCCGCCACGGCCTGATCTTCGGCGCGAGGCTCGCGGCCGCCGCGACCCGCATGGAGGTGACCGACACGGTGTTCGCGCGGAACCTCCGGGCCTACGCAAGGCAATGCGTGTTCCACGCCCTGCTCCTGGGCCACGTCTCGGCCGACGATCTGCGCGAGAGCACCGATATCTGGCGGCTCGTCACATCCACTGGATCGCCTTCCGCCGGGGCCTCGCCCGCGCGCATGGTGGAGTACGCGACCCGGGGGACGCCGTCCGGCACCGGCGCCACGCCAATCGATCGCGAGATCGTCACCTGCGCCGAGGCCGCCCCGCGGCTCAACGCGCTCTGGGGGGCCGAGATCGCGAGGGCGTCCGGCATCTTCGGATGGAGACTCTTCCCCGGTGCGGCGACCGAGGCGCTGGCCCGGGCCGAGCTCATGGCCGCGCTGCCCGTGGCCCACGACTACCTGATCGGCGCCTCCAGGACCGCGGCCGAGATCCTGCGCCAGCAGATGGTCCTCAACACCCTCCACGGCGCGGGCGAGCAATGGGCCGCGGAGGCAGGCAACGCCGCCGCGCTCAGGTCCTATACCGAAGCCCGGGCCGAGGCCCAGACCGTCTCGGCCTACCGGGCCATCGGAAGGCAGGCCGAGACCTGGGTCCCGATGCTGCGCATCGTGTTCGAGTGCCTCTACGTGGGCGCCTTCCCCATGGCGGTGCTGCTCATGCTCACCCCCGCGGGCGGCGGGCTCTTCCGGTCCTACTTCGCCGGGATCGTCTGGATCCAGAGCTGGGGGCCGCTCTACGCGATCCTCCACCGGATCTCCATGGGCGAGGCCGCCGAGCGCATGAGCGCGGGCGCCCTCATGCCGGACGGCGAGAGCGGCGTATCGCTCGTCGCCCAGGCGGGGATCCGGGCCGTGGCCTCCGACGTGGCCGTGATGTCGGGCTACCTCTCGATGTCGGTGCCCTTCCTCGCCGCGGCCCTGGCCTACGGGGTGGGCAAGGCGACCATGCTCGCCACCTCGGTGCTCGCGGTCGGCCAGGACGCGGCCTCCTCGGCCGCCCACGAGGGCACGACGGGCAATATCTCCCTCGCCAACACCCAGGCCGACGTCCACCGCTTCGCAACGCTCGAGGGCCGCCAGCTCCGCACCTCCATGCACGTCGATACGGACCGCTATACCGGGTTCGCTCCCGAGGGCGCGGCCTTCACCGTGACTGGAGACGGTACCGCGGTCATGGACGCCGGCTCCGCCACCAGCCGGATCCCGGCGGCGGGCGTCAGACTCTCCGAATCCCTTGCGGTCAGCCACGAGAGCCGGGCAGGCGCCGCCCGGGAGCAGGCCCGGCACTGGTCGGCCGAGGCCGACACGGCGCGCACGGCCGTTGCGACCGATTCGGCGGCCATGGTCGAGCGGTTCTCCCGGGACGTGCACACGGGCCTCGCCCATTCGAGGGGCGTGACGGAAAGCGAGAGCACGCAAGTCCAGGCCCTGGAAAGCCACATGAAACGCCTCTCCGAGGCGGGCGGGATCTCGAAGGAGGAGGCGGCCGTTCTCATGGGCGAGGCCAGGGTGGGAGGGGGGTTCGACTTCATCGTGAAGTTCGGGGCCGACGGTTCGGCGAGCTGGCGGGGCCAGACCATCGGCCGGGAAGCCTGGAACCGGATGACCGACTATGCCGAGCAGAACCAAGTGATCGATCACTGGTCCCGGGTCGCCGATGCCTCCAGGCGCTACTCCACCGCCTCGGGCGAGAGCGAGCTCAAGAGCCTGGAGGAGAGTTTTGGCGCCAACCTGACGCGGATGCGCCGCTTCGGCGAGCAGGAGGCCCTGAGCCACCGGGAAGCCGAGAGCTGGAGCTCTCAGGCGGCCGAGGTGCGAAGCCGGTCCCGGGCCGTCGACCAGGAGCTGGGCCAGCCCTTCTTCGCCTGGCTGACCGCCCGGCCTGGCGCCGACGGGCGCGAGATCGGCGTGGGGGGCGCCATGCGGCTCGCCTCGCCCCAGACCCCGGAGGACGCCGAAGAGCTGCGCGCGCATGCCGCCGCCTTCATCGCGGAGCGCTTCCCGGCGCCCGAGGGGGTGGATCCGGCCTCGGTCCCGGGGCTGGCGGACTACGAGCGGAGGAGAGACGGGCTGAAAGAGTATCACGCGGGCGAGACCGAGGCGGCCTGGGGCGGCTGGTCGGCCTCGGTGCGCGACCGCGGACGCGGGGCCGGGACGCCCGGGCCGGGAAAGGTCGAGAACCGGGCAAGGCGCGAAAGCGCCAGGACCGAGCATGATCTGAGGGTAAGGGAGGCGGGACGAGAGGAGCGGGCCGGGATGACGGACGAACGCATCGAGCAAGGCCGCGCGAAGGTCGCGGCCGAGGCCGACAAACCCTTCGTCGAGCATGCCACCGAGGCGGTCCCGTTCATCGGGAAGTGGCTCGGCGGCAAGCTCTACGGCACCGCCAGGAACGCGGCGCCGGACCCGGGGAAGAAGGACGAGCGCCCGCGACGGTCCCTTCTACGGGGACCGGGTGCTCGGGCCGTGACCGCGAAGGCGCCCGTGGTCGTGGAGATCCCGGTCCTCGACGTCGCGGAGCCAGGCGTAGCGGCCGGTCTTGGTCGACCAGTCGAACCGGTCGCCGCCCTCTTCCGGGAGCCCGTAGCGGCCGAAGGCCGACCAGTCGCGATGGCGGAATCCCCGCCACAGGGCGCACGCGAGGGCGGCGAGGACGGTCCAGAGCACCGCCCAGAACCAAATCCCCCCGAGCAAGCGGACACCGGTCCCGGTGGCAACGGAAAAGACGGTGACGGCGAGGGCGAGGGCGAGCCCGCCGAGGACGAAGGCGCGGGCGCGGCAGCTGGTCCTGACGGGGACATGGGGCACATGGGGGATGCTACTGGATGGATTGGGATCGGTCATGGATGGTTCCTCCAGGGTTGGGGTTCAAAGCGTTTCGGGCGCCAGCCTCTCCGGTCCCGGCGTCCCGCGCCCTTGACCCCGCCTTCCTCGGCCTCCCGCCTGGCGCATTGCAACACAACGGCGCCAAGACCGCCGCTATCCACACAACCTTGAACGGGAGGATTCGATGATGTTCGGCAACGCGACGCTCAGGGGCGGCCAAACCCTGGCCCACGACGTCCACATGTGGGGCCAGCTGGTCCGCTGGGGGCTTTTGGGCATCGCCCTGACCGTCGTCCTGGTCCCCGCCGTTGCCTTGTTCCGCACGACCGCCGCCCATGAATGGCGCCTCGTCGGAACGGGCACCCTCGCCCAGGTCAAGCTCGCGCTCGGGTATCCACGTCATTCCCTCCAGGCGTACGAGTGGCGAGAGGGCCAAAAAACGGCCCTGAGAATCGTGGATATCGCCCAGGACCCCAGGATCGAAAGGATCCGGAAACGCATGCTCCATACCGTCTACGCCAGGGCGTGGCTCGGCCTCTGGATCGGAGTGGGGGGCGCGGTCCTCTGTACGGTCCTGTTCTCGGTCCTGGGAAGGCGCCTGGACCGCGCCCAACGGGTCCGCGGCGCGGAAATGACGACGGCCCGGGAGCTGAGAAGGCGCGTGCAGCCCGTGTCCGCGCGCTTGGCGGAGGCCCTGTTCCCCGCCGCGCGCCGCGCCTCCTGCCGCATCGCCGGGATCCCCTGGCCCAGGCGCGCCGAGACCCAGCACACCATCGTCTCCGGCACCACCGGCTCGGGCAAGACCGTGCTGATCTCCGACCTCGTCGCCCGGCTCCGCGCCCGGGGCGAGCGCTGCATCCTCTACGACAAGATGGGGAGCTATACCCGCTCCTTCTTCGATCCCTCTTGTGACGTGCTGATGAACCCCCTGGACGCCCGGGCGCCCCGCTGGTCCCCCTTCTTCGAGGCGAGGACGCCCCGGGACTTCGACATGATGGCCGCGGCCCTCATCCCCCAGCAGAAGGACACGGTGGATCCCTTCTGGGTCACCGCCGCCAGGCAGCTGTTCTCCAACGGCGCGGGCGTGCTCTGGAAGAAGGGCGTGACCGAGAACCGGGTGCTCGTCGACCACCTGCTCAAGACCGACCTGACGGCCCTGGCCCGGGCCATGGAGGGCACGGTGGCCCAGTCCATCGTGGACCCCGAAAACCCCAAGACCGCCCTCTCGGTCCGGGCCATGCTGACCGCGCACCTGGGAGCGCTCGAGTTCCTGCCCGATACGGGAGAGCCCTTCTCGATCCGGGACTGGGTGGGCCAAGAGGACGGGACCGGGTTCCTGTTCCTGACCTCCCGGGGCGACCAGCACGCGAGCCTGAGAGGGCTCATCTCCACCTGGCTGGAGATCGCGGTGAACGCGCTCCTCTCCCTCCATCAGGACGACGCGAGAAGGGTCTGGGTGGTCCTGGACGAGCTGCCCACCCTCCACCAGGTGCCGAGCCTCCAGCCGGGGCTGGCCGAGTCCCGCCAGTTCGGAGGGTGCTTCGTGCTCGGGATCCAGGTGATCTCGGCCCTGCGCGACCTCTACGGAAAAAACGGGGCGGAGACGATCTCCGGGCTGTGCGGCACCCGGGTGGTGCTGGCCGCGCCCGACCAGGAGACGGCCCGGTGGTCGGCCGAAAGCCTGGGGCGGGGCGAGGTCGAGGAATACTCCCACGGGATGAGCTACGGGGCCAGCGTGCTGCGGGACGGGGTCTCGCTGACCCAGCGCCGGGAGATGCGCTCCCTGGCCCTGCCGTCGGAGATCATGCGGCTCGAGAACCTGCACGGCTACCTGAAGTTCCCCGGGCCCTGGCCCGTGGCCCGGATCGGGCTCGACTACGTCAAGAGGCCCAAGGCGGCCGAACGGTTCGTGCCCAGGGAGGATGGCGACACCGTGGAAACCCCGGAAAACACAGCGGAGGAGGCACCGGTAATCGGAGACCATCAAGGGGACATCGATCTCAAGAAACCCCAGGGTTCCGGCCCGGCGACGCGGGAACGGGTCGAGACAACGGAGCCCAGGCAGGCCTCAGCGACACCCCGTGGAGAATCCACGAGGCAGCCTCACAAGAAATCCGAAAAGGACGAAACGGGTGCGGCCGATGATCATGGGACCGACACCGAAGGCGTCCCGGCCCTTTCGCTTCCGGGCAAGAGCGGGAACAGCACGCCCGGGTGCGGGGAACCACGACCAAAGCCGCCTCAGGGCCGTTTGAGGCGCCTCTGACATGGTCGCCTCGATCGGCGTTGTCTCGGCCCCGTCCCAGGGCGCGGGCTACTACGAGCGGGACGGCTACTACGCGAAGGACGACCCGGCCCACAGGGAAGCGAGCGCCTGGGCCGGCAAGGGCGCGGAGGATCACGGCCTCTCCGGCCCGGTCGATCCGGACCTCTTCCGGGCGGTGCTGGAGGGCAAGGCGCCCGACGGCTCCGGACAACAGCTCGGACGCAGGGGGCCCGATGGGGCCCTGGAGCACCGGCCCGGGCGGGATCTCACCTTCTCCGCCCCCAAGTCCGTCTCCCTCGCCGCGCTCGTCGGCGGCGACAAGCGCATCGTCGAGGCCCATGACCGGGCCGTGAAGCGCGCCCTCGACTGGGTCGAGAGGAACGTCGCCGAGACCCGCATGAAGGACCCGGAGACCGGACGTATGGTAAAGAAGGGCGATCAGAAGATGATCGCCGCCACCTTTCGCCACGACGCCTCGCGCAATCTCGATCCCCTGCTTCATACCCATTCGGTGATCGCCAACATGGTGCAGGGCGCGGACGGCAAGTGGCGGACCATGTCCAACGAGAAGCTCTATGCCTCGAAGATGCTGATCGGCGCCATGTACCGAAGCGAACTGGCGCGCAATCTGGGCAGGCTCGGCTACGGGATCGAGAAGACCCATGCTGACGGGCGATTCGAGATCGCGGGCGTTCCCCGCGAGGTGATCGAGACGTTCTCGACACGGCGGGCGGAGATCGAGGCGGCCATGGCCGAACGGGGCGTGGACACACCGGCAAAGAACCAGCGCCTCGCCCAGCGGGCGGCGCTCATGACCCGGGCCCGCAAGCGGGACGTGGACAAGGCCGAGTTGCGGGGGATCTGGGAGAAGCAGGCCGCCCATCTCGGGTTCGACGCAAAGGCCCTTGCGGCCGAAGCGATCTCGAAGGGCGCCGTATCGCGGGACGCCGGCCGGGAAGGCGCCGGTGCGGCTCGCGAGACGTCTCGGGACCGGCGGCTGGCCGGGGAAGCCGTGGAATGGGCCGTGGCGCATCTCGCCGAGCGCGAGGCGGTGTTCTCACGCGCCGATCTGCTCGCCGGCGCGCTCGCCTGGGACCCCGGCGCGGTGGCCATGCCGGAGGCGGAACGGGAAGTGGGCAGGCTGGAGAAGGCCGGAACGCTGCACGCGGCCGGCCCGCCAGGGGCAAAGGACATGCTCACCACGAGCAGGGCCGTGGCCGACGAGCGGGAAACGATCGCCCTGGTGGAGGCCGGCCAGGGACGGGAAGCGGTCCCGATGCGCGCCCGGGCCGTGGACAAGGCCCTCAGAAAGGGTCCGCTGACACAAGGCCAGCGGGACGCCGTCAAACTCATCCTGTCGGACAGGGACCGCGTTATCGGCGTGCAGGGCTATGCCGGGACCGGCAAGACCACCATGCTGAGCCGCGCCCGCGCGCTCCTCAAGAAGCGGGGCTACGAGGTCAAGGGCCTCGCGCCCTCGGCCTCGGCCGCGCGGACCCTGGAAACGGAGGCCGGGATCAAGAGCGAGACCCTGCAACGCTTCCTTGCCAGCAACGCCGGGGTGGGCGAGGGACGGCTGACGAAGAAGGGCGAGAGGGAGATGCGAGCCGCTTATCGGAAGACCGTGCTGGTGGTGGACGAGGGATCCCTCGCCTCCACGGTCCAAGCCCGCAACCTCCTGAGGATCGCCAACACCTTGCGCCTTCCCCGGGTCGTGCTGGTGGGCGATGCGAAGCAGCTCGACGCGGTGGATGCAGGCAAGCCGTTCGCGCAATTGCAGCAAGCCGGCATGAAGACGGCGACCATGGAGGAGATCATGCGCCAGCGCGACCCCGACCTGAAAGCCGCGGTCGAGGCGAGCCTCGCGGGCAACGTTAGGAAAGCCTTCGAGAAGCTCGGCTCCAACGTGGCGGAGGTGAAGCCCGACAATCTCGCCGGCGCGGCCGCCGCACGGTGGCTCAGGATCTCGCCGGAAGCGCGCGCCAGGGCCGGACTGATGGCGCCGAGCCATACGCTTCGGGAGGAGATCAACGCCATCGTCCGCGATCGCCTGGTCCGCGACGGCATGGTCCATGGCCCGGCCATGAAGTCCGGGCGACTGGTCTCCCACGGCTTCACTCATGCCGAGAAGTCGCTCGCGGCCAACTACGGCCCGGGCGACGTGGTGGCGTTCCACCGCCCCTACAAGCGTCTCGGCGTCGAGAAGGGCGACGAGTTGCGCGTGGCCGGGGTCGATCACGAGGCACGCGCGGTTAGGCTTGAAGGCAAGGACGGGCAATCCGTCCTCTGGGAGCCCGGCCGTCTCGCGGCGCGGAGCGGCGGGGTCGAGGTCTACAAGGTCGAGCAGTTGGAGTTGCGCCAGGGCGACCGCATCCGCTGGACCCGCAACGACGCGGGGCTCGGTCTGGTCAACAGCCAGACCGCCGAGGTCGCGAGCGTGAAGGACGGCCGCGTGACCTTCCGTCTGGAGGACGGGCGCATGCTCGACATGAAGGCGGGCGATCCGCAACTGCGCCATATCGATCGCGCCTGGGCCTCGACCGTGCATGCGTTCCAGGGCCGGACGGTGGACACGGTCATCGCCGCGATGGAGGCGAACCACCCCAATCTCACCAATCAGAAGACGCTTTACGTGGAGATCAGCCGGGCGCGGGACCGGGCGGAACTGGTGACCGACGACAAGGCCGCCCTGCAGGAACAGCTTGAGGCCGTCACCGGCGAGCGGGTCGCGGCGCTTGAGGCGGTCGCGCCGGAGAAGGCGAAGACGCCGGAAGCCGGACCGGAGGTGACCTACAGTCTTGACAGGGAGGGCGCCATACCGAAGACGCGGGAGCGGACGCCGATGCCGGACATGGAGAAGAGCCCCGCGCCGAAGCGGATCGAGCACGATCTGGGGCTTTAAGGTCTGAGGTAGTCGCGACAGGAGATTCGGCCGTTCGGGAGCATTCGGTTCGCCTTACCACCAAGTTGACATCGAGAAGCAGCACCCAGGAAACTCTTCCACTTGGTGGCATCCGCCGGTCTTCCGGTTCAACAAGCAGTCGTTGATCGGGCTTCATGGAGATGCGCAAAATCATCTAAATCGGGATTTTTCGCATACACGATATACTATCCACTTGACCGCACATACTTAAAGTAGCATATTTCAATATCAGAAAATTCTATTTTTTGTGATTATTGGTGGATGTGATATGAGAACGTCGGCTACATCGATACCGCGGGGCAGGCGCAAACTCGCAGCCGTGATCCGGCGGGCCAATGACATTATTCGAATTGATGATGTCGTTTCCGCGCTTTCCATCGGACGGCCGGAGGCCGCCAAGTTGCTCTCACGCTGGACCAGCCAGGGCTGGCTGAGGCGCGTCGGGCCGGGGGCTTACGCCGCTGCCCAACTGGATTCGCTCGAAAGCGAGCAGGTTCTGGATGATCCCTGGGTGCTGGTCCCGGCTTTGTATGCGCCCGCCTATATCGGTGGGTGGACCGCCGCGGAACATTGGGATCTCACCGAGCAGATGTTCCGGCAGATTCTCGTCATGACGGCGCAGCCAGTGCGCGAAAAGCATCAAACGCGCCATGGAGCGCAGTTCATACTGTGCCATATACAGGAACGAAAACTCTTCGGCACCAAAGCGGTTTGGCGCAGCCAGTCAAAGATTCTGGTGTCTGATGTTCACCGCACGATGATCGATCTTCTTGACGATCCCTCCATCGGCGGTGGAAGCCAGCACGTGGCCGATTGTCTGAGCAGCTACCTGAAGCGTGCTGACCGGAATGACGACATGCTGATCAACTATGCCGAAACGCTTGGCAACGGTGCGGTCTTCAAACGGCTTGGTTTCCTGATTGAAAAACATCCCGACGCGGCGGCTTTGGCCGAGGCTTGCCGGGTGCATCTGACGAACGGAAACGCCAAGCTCGACCCCTCATTGGAATGCTCCCGCCTGATCTCGAAATGGCGTCTCTGGGTCCCACTAAGCTGGGCAACGGAACGCGCGCATGATTGACAAGCGCGAGATCATCGATGCCGCGACCGCTCTGGGTCTCACGCCCCATGTGGTCGAGAAAGATTACGTTCTCGGCTGGTTGCTGTGGGGCATCTACAATCACGAGGCAGTCGGTGAAAGCTGGTTGTTCAAGGGCGGCACCTGCCTGAAAAAATGCTTTTTCGAGACCTACCGGTTTTCCGAAGACCTCGATTTCACGCTCGTCGATCCATCGCATATCAATGAAGATTTCCTGAAATCCGTGTTCTCGGAGATAGGTGATCGCATTTACGACCAGACGGGTATCGAACTGCCGCCGGATTTTCAGCAATTCGACGTTTACCAAAACCCGCGCGGCCGCGAATCCTGTTCGGGACGGATAGGATATCAGGGTCCGGTGTCGCCGCGCGGCCAAAACATGCCGCGGGTCAAGCTCGATCTCACAGCCGATGAACGCGTGGTGCTGCCGCCGGTTCAATCACAAGTCTTCCATCCCTACAGCGCTGCCCCGGACGAAGGTATCACCATCCAGTCCTATGCCTACGAAGAGGCGTTCGGCGAAAAGGTCAGGGCGCTTGCCGATCGGGCGCGGCCCCGCGATTTGTACGATGTGATCAACTTGTTTCGCAATGCCGAGGCGCGGCCCGCCGCTGCTGTACTTCTCGACGTCCTCCGCCAGAAGTGCGAGTTCAAGGGCATGGACCTTCCTGTTCTCGCTCAACTCGAACCGCAGCGTCCCATGCTGGAAGGCAACTGGGATCAGATGTTGGGGCACCAGTTGCCCGCCCTGCCGCCGTTCGTCACATTTTGGGACGAGTTGCCGGTCTTTTTTGCGTGGCTGAAAAGCGGCGCGGCACCACGGATTCCTGCCGCCTATGTCGGAGCCCCGGATGAAGAGATTATCCGCGACCGCACATTGCGTCTGCCGGTTTCCGGCACGGCTCGGTCCTCTCTCGAAACCATCCGCTTCGCGGCTTCGAGCAGGCTTTGCGTCGACCTGGACTATCAGGGTTCCACAAGACGCATCGAGCCCTATTCACTTCGCCGTACCAGCGAAGGCAATATCATCCTTCATGCTCACAATCTGGACAAGAACGAACACCGCAGCTACCAGGTGGATCGCATTCAGGGAGCAAGAGTCACCGATCAGGCCTTCAGTCCCCGTTTCGCAGTCGAATTGACACCTGCCGGCCCGGTCAGAATCCCGCCTACGGCAAATCGGCGGTAGCTCACGGTCGGCGTGGGGCAACAGCACACCTACGAGGACAAAGCGGCGCAGACCGGGCCACGCTCGCCGAGGCCGTAATTCCGGTCTTTCGAGCGGGCCGACCTATGTCTATAAATGTAGCTTATGCGGCAAACGATTTTCACGTAAGAAGCGAGCTGCTGCCTCGCTAAACCCGCATAAGAACAAGAGAGGTTATCCCTGCCCCGGCCGATATGCCCATTGGGTCGATACCCGGTATTAGGGAATGGTTCTCGTGAAGATTCTTCATTTGTTTCCTGATACAAATCTCTTTATCCAGTGTCGTGCCTTGGAAGAGCTCGATTGGTCCGTATGGGCCGAGTTCGACGAGGTTCATCTAATTGTCTGCTGTCCTGTCCAGCGTGAGATCGACAATCAGAAAGGAAAAGGAAACGATCGGGTCGGCAGACGGTCATGAAAAGTCCATTCCCTGTTTCGGGATATCATTCTCAGTGAGCATGGCTATAAGTTGATCCGGGAAGCGGGTGGACCGCCCCTGGGTTATTGGACACTCGGGTGAGGGTATTCGACCTCATGCGGCCTCCGCAACTTGAGCGAGTTTTTCCTGCCTTGCCTGGGCCGGCGTTCGGTAGCCGTAGCCCTCGAGAATCCAATGATGGTTGTACAGGTTCTTGAACTCAAGCAGCGCCCACCGCAGTTCCTCTACGGTGGCGAAAGAGCGCACCCACAGGAGATTCTCCTTCAAGATGCGGATAAACCACTCACAGTAGCCATTTCCCTCGGGCGCCCGCACGAAGCTGGGCGAACTGGTCATGCCCAGGTAGGTGATCTCCCGCTGAAAGTCATCGGACAGATAGGCGGGGCCGTGGTCGTGACGAACTTTAAGCCCCTCGGCGACGTCCGCCTCCAAGCCGGCGAAGCGCTCGGCGACCCCCTGCCGGATCGGCTCCAGGGCCTCGAAGCGGTTGCCGCTCTTGGCCGCATGGATCCCCACGCAGTCCACCGAGCAGTGATCCACCGCCACGAACACCGAGGCCACCCCCTCCTCGGTGGTCACCGTCGTCGTCATGTCCGTGCCCCACATTCGGTCGGGCCGCTCGGTGCGGATGGTCCCGTTGTGGGCCTTGGGACCTCGGGGTTTGCCCACCCGGTGGGGGGCCTGAAGCCCCGCCTCCCGCATCAGGCGACGCACCCGCTCCTTGCTGGTGCGGATGCCCGCGAAGCGCAGCCTCGCCCACACCTTGCGGTAGCCCTCGCCATGGAAGGGAGAGTCCTCCAGGACCTGCCGGATGTGGCCGAGGAGTTCCGCATCGGTGCACGGGCCCACAGGGCCGCGCTTATTGGGCGTGGGGCGTTCATGAACGGGGACCGCCTCTCGCCGCCGTTGCGCGTAGACCGTGGAGCGCGCCAAGCCCCAAAGGGCGCACACCCGCTTCAGGCCGTAGGCTCTGCCCGTGGAGGTGAAGCGGGCCTGACTCATCGCCTCCACCTCCTGCCGGCTAAAGGGCGGCCGGCCTCCAGGCGGTCGATCTTCTCCCGCAGGACCTCGCCCTCCATCGTGAGTTCGCCCACCTTGGCCTTGAGCCGGGCGTTCTCCTCGGCCCGCTCATCCGCCGGGCGGGCTTTGAGCGCCGCCTCGCCCCCGCGAAGGAACGCCTCGCGCCAGGCGGAAAGCCGAGCCGCTGTCGTGCCCAACTCGCGGCAGAGCGTCTCCAGGCTCTCGCCCCGCAAAAGACGCAGGACCGCCTCCCGCTTGCGCTGGCAGGAGAACCGACCCCGCTCACTGCGATGCCCTGGGGCCTTGGCTCCGTTCGCCCTGCGGGCGCCCTCCGCCAAAGCCCCCTCTTGCTTTTGTTCGTTCATCGCGACACCCCTTTCTCCATGAATCATGGATCAATCGAGTGTCCAACAAAACCCTAGAGCGGGGGACGGGGGCCAAAGGAAAGGCGGACGGTCGGGAGATGCTTGATCAGATAGCCGCCGCCAATGCGACCCCCTCTTGCTTAGCGGTCTCCCTCTATCGCCACTCGATTAAAGCATTCGAGGGCATTGCTGGTGCCACAGGGATGACAAAGCGATAGGGCGGTTCGATACCCGGAGTGTCAACCGAGAAGGCGCAGCGTGCACGGTTTTCTGCTCTTGCGATTCCGCCCCCCCTCCCCCTGACAAAGGAGGGGGGGTTGCAAGACCGTCACCCCCCAGTGCTTGACCAGAATAGCCAGAATAAGCCAACCTACAGTTTCATAGAGATTTCCAGCGTGCCCCCCCCGGCGTGGCCCGTGGGCGCGACTAGCCCCCAAGCCTTTTAGAGTGGCGGTTCTTAACGCAATCGCCGCTCCTGTGTCTGCGGCTCCAAGAGGACATTAAGCGCAACATCCCCCGCAGACAGGGTTGAATCGTTGAAGCGGATGTGGTTTAAAAGTATAGGCCAGGGGCAAGCGGTAAACGTTCGTCTGAGCCGAGCTATGGGCGTTGAAGGGGGGGAATCATGGGCGTATGGACGGCGCTATGGCGTGGCTATCGAAGGGCCTCACGGCTACGCATCTTGAGAATGATCCGAAAAAAGCGTCGGGACTTCAAACCTGGCTGGCTCAGCCGCACCAGGGGACGCTGATTCGGAGCTCGTCCCCCCCACCGGGCCGGATCGGATGATTATCTGTGAGCCACGCTTTCATAGCCGTGATCTGGTTAGCGCCTCAGCGAAACGCTGACTCGGATTTGCCGAGCTATAGTTTCCGCACTCCTGCCAGGACTTCGTGGTCAGCCAACTGGTGTGCTTCTCGGCCAAGCGAACCAGCTCTTCATGCTCGATCAGGTACCACTCCTGGTAAATCGGAAATGCCATCCAGAGCGATTTTCCAACATATTTTTTTGAGATCGTGAGTCTGGCTTTCAACTGCACTTTCAGCGTACCGCCATCTTTGTGACACGCGAGAAAGTCTGCTCCCTGCCAGTCGTCCGCGAGCTTGATGCAGTTATATCCGTATTCGGAGAGCTTTCCCGCAATTTTGTGAAAATTGAAGACCTCCTTCTGCTTGGAGCTCAAATCGGTGTATTCGATCCTCCTGAGTTTCATGATGGGGTGTCCGCGTCTGTGGGCCTGGACCCGTCATTCCGCCTGCGCCGCCCCCTGTAGAACCTCGGACGGCAAAACCTCAAAAGCCTCAATTTCTCAAAACCCCAAAATCTCAATTTCTCCAGCGTCCAGCAACGCCCCATGGAATGGGCGATCAAGTTCCGTCCGATCAAGCCTCGGTCACCCGATCTGAACGGCAAGGTCGAGCGAAGCCAGCGGACCGATCTGGACGAGTTCTGGTCAACCGTCGATCGGAAGGCAGCCGATCTTCAACAGCAGCTGGACGAATGGCAGCACTTCTACAATTGGCATCGACCGCATACGGCCCTGAACGGTCGTTCACCCATTGATCGTGTTTGCGACCTGCTGTCGAAAACGCCCCTGTCCGAAGACATCTACGCCGCGTTCGATCCGACCAAGGAACGAACGCGGGACCAGAACTACGTTATGGATCAGAAGCTGCACGAATTGAAATGAACTGATACGAACCCCACAGCTTACACGGTCTGCTTGTAATCGATTTTTAGGCTAGGAAACATCTCGGCCAACTTCTTCGCGGCGTCGTGTGTGGGGTTTCCCCATTGCTTGGACAGGACATAAGTTTTGTTCTCGACATGAAAGGGTTCACCCTCTTCGCAGAAGAAACGCTTCGACCGTGGCACGGCTCCCCCGCCGTCATCCTTCATGATCTGTTCTTTCACCTGCTCCGCATCCAGCGTACCCTCGAAGACTTTTAATTTTCTCTTGGGGATGGCGCCCATGATTTGTTCCGGTGTGCCGCCGTTCGCCAGCACCTCTGAAACAAGCAGAAACATCATCTTGCGTTTGTTTTGTGCCCGGTATCGTTTACCGGCGATGCTTATGTCGTACTTGCTGAAATCTCGTGCGCCTTGTCTCGATTCCCGCTCTTTTTGTTTCTTCTGCCGAATCCGGACTTGATAATCGGCCGCTTCCGGTATTGGGATGACGGTTTGGACGTCCATGAAGGTCTGCCCGTCACTTACATAAGGGTGCATTCGGACGCAGCGGATATCCAGCCCAAGATCGTTCAGCCACATCACCGCCGTCGTCAGCTCTTTTGAAAATTCGGCCGAGGCGAGGACGATTTTGACCTCCTGGCCGAATGCCTGTTCATTCAAATCATTCCAGTCCAGGAATTCGAGCAGACTTTCTCTCGCGTCCTGCTCAATGTTGCTCTTACTCAGGTAGCCCTCGTATTTCGTCACCAACTCGTCAAAGGTTAGCGTGGAGATCATCGCGGCATAGCGAATGGCCTGCAGTTCCATGTATCCGCCATCTTCCGTGCGCTTTAGTTCGATCACGACGAGGTTGGCGCCTTTGTCGATGCCCAGCAAATCAATGCGCCGCCGACTGTCCTCCCAGTCGCTAAATTCCTCAGCCACGATCAGCGTATCCGGAGAAATCACATCGATCTGGGATTTCAGAAGAGCCTGGAGATCATGCCGCTCCCGCAAGCTTTGCTGCGCAAACGTTGTGCGTTCGATCGGAAGAATTTTGTTGTTATCGATGCGGTAAATCGGCATACGGCTATCCTTTCATCGTGCGCTCGGCGGCTTGTTGCGGCGGCCCTTGCGGTGGGTCCGGCTCTTTAGTCCCTTCCTTCTCCTACTGCACGGCCTTGATCTCCGCCGACTGGTAGACGCTGTCCGCCCATGCGTCCGCGGCTTGGTTGTCGGGATCGAGAATGTCTTCCACCACCTGGCTGTCGTGCACAGCCACGTCCGTCACGTGATAGCGTCGGATCAGCTTATGCCTGCGGTCCACGTTGATACGGTTCATGTAACCATGATAGTTCCCGCCGTGCTTCTTGGTCCAGCGCGCATCCACGTCCTTCTGGGATCGCTTGGCCGCCTTGTCAACCCAGTCTTCCGGCGTCTCGACGCCGAGGCGGCTTACGGGTTCGCGGGCGGGCGGTTCACCGAGACGCCGCACGTCGGGCTCGGACTGTCGGAGAGCGGGCGTGAGGTCCGGCTCGGATGACGGCTCTGCTTCGCGCGACGCACGCGGCGTTGCCGTTGCCGCAGCGCGGATTATACCTGCCCTCGATGAATTGGAAGATCGCCACGCGCGCCTCGGCCTGGATACGGAACGAACGCCGGTTGATGAGCTCGCACTCCAGCGTGGCGAAAAAGCTCTCGGCCATGGCGTTATCAAAGCAGTCGCCGGCCGAGCCGGTCTCCCGAGCGAACCAAGCCGTAGCTTTTGCCAGTATCTCCCGCTCTTCGCAAAGCTGACGGTTCTTTCGACGAAGCCGCCGCAGCTCCTCGAGTTCCGAACCCCTCAGACCGTCCTCACGACGGCCCTCGTCGCGATCGGCTTGGCGTACCTAGTTGTGAATCGCCGAAGCGGAACACTCGAACTCGCGGGCCAGCTCCCCTGCCATGCGCCCGCAAAGACCAGTTCGACCATCTGGCGCCGGTACGCCGGCGCGTAAGGCGAATGAGTTTTCGGCATTTGAACACCTCTTGACCAATGTCTGAAAGTGTACACCGAAACGGGTCAACTCCACCCTCGCCCAGGTCAAGCTCGCGCTCGGGTATCCCCGCCATTCCCTCCAGGCGTACGAGTGGCAAGAGGGTCGGAAGACAGCATTGAGAATCGTGGATATCGCCAAGGACCCCAGGATTGATCGGATCCGCAGACGCCTGCTCCATACGGTCTACGCCAAGGCGTGGCTCGGCCTCTGGTTCGGAGTGGGAGGCATGGTCCTGTGCACGGTCCTGTTCTCCATCCTGGGAAGACGCCTGGACCGCGCCCAACGGGTCCGCGGCGCGGAGATGGCCACGGCCCGGGAGCTGAGAAGGCGCGTGCAGCCCGTGTCCGCGCGCCTGGCCGAGGCCCTGTTCCCCGCCGCGCGCCGAGCCTCCTGCCGCATCGCCGGGATCCCCTGGCCCAGGCGCGCCGAGACCCAGCACACCATCGTCTCCGGCACCACCGGCTCGGGCAAGACCGTCCTGATCTCCGACCTCGTCGCCCGGCTCCGCGCCCGGGGCGAGCGCTGCATCCTCTACGACAAGATGGGGAGCTATACCCGCTCCTTCTTCGATCCCTCTTGTGATGTGCTGATGAACCCCCTGGACGCCCGGGCGCCCCGCTGGTCCCCCTTCTTCGAGGCGAGGACGCCCTGGGACTTCGACATGATGGCCGCCGCCCTCATCCCCCAGCAGAAGGACACGGTGGACCCCTTCTGGGTCACCGCCGCCAGGCAGCTGTTCTCCAACGGCGCGGGCGTGCTCTGGAAGCAGGGGGTCACCGAGAACCGGGTGCTGGTCGACCACCTGCTCAAGACCGACCTGACGGCCCTGGCCCGGGCCATGGAGGGCACGGTGGCCCAGTCCATCGTGGACCCCGAAAACCCCAAGACCGCGCTCTCCGTCCGGGCCATGCTGACCGCGCACCTGGGAGCGCTCGAGTTCCTGCCCGATACGGGAGAGCCCTTCTCGATCCGGGACTGGGTGGGCCAAGAGGACGGGACCGGGTTCCTGTTCCTGACCTCCCGGGGCGACCAGCACGCGAGCCTGAGGGGGCTCATCTCCACCTGGCTCGAGATCGCGGTCAACGCGCTCCTTTCCCTCCATCAGGACGATGCGCGCCGGGTCTGGGTGGTCCTGGACGAGCTGCCCACCCTCCACCAGGTGCCGAGCCTCCAGCCCGGGCTGGCCGAGTCCCGCCAGTTCGGGGGGTGCTTCGTGCTGGGGATCCAGGTGATCTCGGCCCTGCGCGACCTGTACGGAAAAAACGGGGCGGAGACGATATCCGGGTTGTGCGGCACCCGGGTGGTCCTGGCCGCGCCCGACCAGGAGACGGCCCGGTGGTCGGCCGAAAGCCTGGGGCGGGGCGAGGTGAAGGAATATTCCCACGGCCTGAGCTACGGGGCCAGCGTGCTGCGCGACGGGGTCTCGCTCACCCAGCGCCGGGAGATGCGCTCCCTGGCCCTGCCGTCGGAGATCATGCGGCTCGAGAACCTGCACGGCTACCTGAAGTTCCTCGGACCCTGGCCCGTGACCCGGATCGGGCTCGACTACGTCAGGAGGCCCAAGGCGGCCGAACGGTTCGTACCCAGGGAGGAAGGCGGAGGCATTGCGGCCCCGCCGTCGGAACCTGCAATCAAATCCCGGCAAGGGGAACTGGAACTCAGGGAAAACCAGGGTTTTGGTCCGGCGACGCGGGAAGGGGTCGAGATGACGGAACCCGAGCAGACCGCAGCGACCCTCAGTGAAGAATCCGCGAGGCAGTCCCGCAAGCAATCCGACAAGGACGAGACGGGTGCGGCCGATTCGGCCCTCTCGCTTCCGGACAAGTGCGGGAACAACGCGCCCGGATGCGGGGAGCCGCAACGAAAGCCTCATCAGGGCCGTTTGAGGCGCATCTGACATGGTCGCCTCGATAGGCGCCGTGGCCGCGGCCTCCCAGGGCGTCTTCTATTACGAACCGGTTCATCCCCGCGTGGGCGGGGAACATCGTAGCCGTGCAGCGCGAGCGCGAGCCTCTACCGGTTCATTCCCGCGTGGGCGGGGAACATACCCGGACCATGGCGACGCTTGCCAATTCTGCCGGTTCATCCCCGCGTGGGCGGGGAACATCATGCCCGAGACGGCGGCGCATGAAGTAAAACCGGTTCATCCCCGCGTGGGCGGGGAACACATGAGCCATTGTTCATTCGATTCATTGACGATCGGTTCATCCCCGCGTGGGCGGGGAACATTCGCGCATGAGAGACAGCTCAATCTGGTTTTCCGGTTCATCCCCGCGTGGGCGGGGAACATTCCCGGACCCTGGCAATTTCGCCCTCTTTCTCCGGTTCATCCCCGCGTGGGCGGGGAACATCAGCCTCTCGGATGCAGCGGGGCTTTTACAGGCGGTTCATCCCCGCGTGGGCGGGGAACATCAGAGCAGCATACCTCGTCAGGACGGCTCATTCGGTTCATCCCCGCGTGGGCGGGGAACATGAAATAGCCTCAACGATTAGATCGGCGACTTCCGGTTCATCCCCGCGTGGGCGGGGAACATTCTTCTGACTTTGGAATGGCATCTATTCTCGCCGGTTCATCCCCGCGTGGGCGGGGAACATGATACGTCCTTGGCGGCCCACTCGCCCGCCGTCGGTTCATCCCCGCGTGGGCGGGGAACATATAACCGGGCTTGCGGATGGGACGACGTACTACGGTTCATCCCCGCGTGGGCGGGGAACATTGAAGGATAAGCGCCTTCAATTCAACCGCGTCCGGTTCATCCCCGCGTGGGCGGGGAACATTCGCCTGGTGTTCCTTCGGCCCGCTATAGTACCGGTTCATCCCCGCGTGGGCGGGGAACATTCCAATTGGCGGATTGACCATCAAGGTTTCTCCGGTTCATCCCCGCGTGGGCGGGGAACATTGGTGATACAATCCGAATCGTAACAGGTAATTCGGTTCATCCCCGCGTGGGCGGGGAACATGTCTCCAGCTGGTCATCGTTTACCGCGGCCACCGGTTCATCCCCGCGTGGGCGGGGAACATGTGTGTTCACTCATTCAGCCTCCCCCTTCTTTCGGTTCATCCCCGCGTGGGCGGGGAACATCCTGCTTCCGTAACCCTGGAGAGCGGACCCTCCGGTTCATCCCCGCGTGGGCGGGGAACATTGAGCTTTGGGAAGTCCCTGACCCTGACACTCCGGTTCATCCCCGCGTGGGCGGGGAACATCCATGCCGATATCCCTCGGAGTACGACTCAATCGGTTCATCCCCGCGTGGGCGGGGAACATGCTTCCGCCAGGGTCAAGACGTTGACGGCCTGCGGTTCATCCCCGCGTGGGCGGGGAACATTGAATCTCGGCTCAGCGGCTCATTCAGTTATCCGGTTCATCCCCGCGTGGGCGGGGAACATCACGGATGATCCGTACAGAGCAGCCCGAACACCGGTTCATCCCCGCGTGGGCGGGGAACATAGATCATCGGCCAAGCTCATAACATCCTCATACGGTTCATCCCCGCGTGGGCGGGGAACATACCAGCGGCCTGAGCTTCCTGTATGCCGCTGTCGGTTCATCCCCGCGTGGGCGGGGAACATCTCCCCCTCCAGTTTTGTCTACCTCAAAGACCCGGTTCATCCCCGCGTGGGCGGGGAACATGAGATCTTCTCCCCCGTGTGGACCTCAAGCAACGGTTCATCCCCGCGTGGGCGGGGAACATCCTAGCGGCTCAGAAATCTTAGCCCATGTCTCCGGTTCATCCCCGCGTGGGCGGGGAACATCTGTCTGTCTGAACTGGCGTCGGCCATCCCGTCGGTTCATCCCCGCGTGGGCGGGGAACATATATCACGTCCGAAAGAATCGCAGTGTTGAACCGGTTCATCCCCGCGTGGGCGGGGAACATTTTCGACAAACAGCTTCAGTCTTATTGACATCCGGTTCATCCCCGCGTGGGCGGGGAACATTATTCAGCTTCGCCAGATTCGTTTGCGCAAAACGGTTCATCCCCGCGTGGGCGGGGAACATACATGGTGGATGGGATCAAGTGTGCTATCTCACGGTTCATCCCCGCGTGGGCGGGGAACATATCAGAACCGCCAGCTTCAGTAGAGATTCGATCGGTTCATCCCCGCGTGGGCGGGGAACATAGGCTGCCATCGCTCTTCTTGAGTTCGATCCCCGGTTCATCCCCGCGTGGGCGGGGAACATAGTCGAGCGGCAAACATTTCGTTTCCCCCCTACGGTTCATCCCCGCGTGGGCGGGGAACATGCCTTCACATCCCAATGGCTGGTATGGGCGCCCGGTTCATCCCCGCGTGGGCGGGGAACATTTATCCGGTTCAGAAATAAATCTCTCAGCCAACGGTTCATCCCCGCGTGGGCGGGGAACATCGGTCATTCAGGCTCTCGTAATTAGAGTGAACCGGTTCATCCCCGCGTGGGCGGGGAACATTGTGATGTTGCATATTTATAGCCATTCTCAACCGGTTCATCCCCGCGTGGGCGGGGAACATCTGGGCCAAGGAGCCAATCTTCTACGAGGCTCCGGTTCATCCCCGCGTGGGCGGGGAACATACCTGCCTCGTGGATTTTTATAGCCATGCCCCCGGTTCATCCCCGCGTGGGCGGGGAACATACTTCCTGGAACCTATTGATTCAAAAGCCATATTCGGCATCGCCCCGGGTTACCGATTTTTTCCGGGCTTTGTTCAAGGCTTCGGTCATGGCTTTTAGCGGTTCCTCGCTCCTTACTCGGTCTTCTCCTCCCTCGCCTCCCGAGGCGCAAAAGCGACTAGCTTGAGACCGTCAAAGTCCACAGGCATGCGCCGGTTCCGGCCCACCGTCGCGAAGTCGTAGCCTTGCTCTGTCGGAGTTGCCCAAGCCATCACGGCGTCGCCGTCGCCGATCAGTTCCTCAACGTCGCGCCAGATACGCTCACGCACCCGCCGGGAATAGCGCCCCACGTAGACCCCCGCTCGAATCTCCAGCAGCCAGACGGCGAGCCTCCCGCGCAGGCGGGGCGGCACATTTTCAACCACGATGACCATCATCACCGCCTCCCGGGCCATCGGCGAAGGCCGGTCCCTGGGCGTCGGAGGGCGGCTCGGGGACCGGCAGGTTGCCTGCTTTCAGGACCTCCTCGATACCGGGAATGATCTTCGAGAGTAACCCCGTCGCTCGAAAGCTGTCTCGACAGGCGAGGCGGACGGCGCGCTCTATCGGCATGTCTAGTTTTCCTTTCTGCACCTTGGCCGCGACACGAAACGCCTCGGGGACCACTGTCTGGGTTTTCCACAAGTCCGCGATGTCGTAGACGAACGATCGTGGCTTACCGGTATGCAGGAACCCGATGGCTGGCGCGTATCCAGCGGCCAGCACCGCCGCTTCCGCAAGACCATGCAGACAGGCGGTGGCGGCGCTCAGACAGCGGTTAGGGATGTCGGCGCTGCCCCAGTCCGTCGGGTCATAGCAGCGCCGTTTCCACGTTACGCCATGCTGCCGGGCAAGCAGGTCATAACTTACCCGGACGCGCGCGCCTTCAATGCCACGCAGTTGGTCGATCGATCGCTTCAGCGGTGCCGCCTCGCCGAAGCGAACGCGGTACATCTCGCGCACCACGCGCAGCCTGGCCGCCGGGTCGAGAGCAAGCGAGGCCTGCCACAACAGCTTGTCAGAACGGGCGCCTCCCGGCTGCCCGGCGGAATAAAGTCGTACCCCGGCCTCGCCGATCCAGGTCACCAGTGTCCCGGCGCGGGCGGCGAGCGCGACGGCGCTGTGCGAGATGCGCGCCCCCGGTTCGAGCATCAGACAGGCCACGCCACCGACCGGAATGTGGATCCGGGTGCCGTCGGCATTGATGGCGACGAAGGTCCCGTCTTTGACGTCGAGCTGCGCTCGCTCAATGAACACCATCGCCACCCGTTCCTTGAGCGGAATCGGCTTTGGGGGAACGGCTCCCGGAAGTGACATCGATCTGACCACGATTCAGGTTCGGCGCACTAGCATCAGGCCGCAACCGTAGGCCTTGGAGCGGCCAAAACCCGTGAATAACGCACTAGTGAAGGCCTTCGGGTCTCGAACGGACAACAGGCCCCTGAGATCAATCACGCCGAAGGTTGCCTCCTTGCCACCCCGGCGCTTCAATTTACAGACTCGGTAGTCCTCGACCGCCAACGCATCGACCGAAAAACCCCGGCGCTCGCCTTGAGCGGCGAGCCACGTCAGCGCTGCCTCCCTGGCCACATCCATGCGCCGGGCGGCGCGGGAATCGGCGCCGGTGGTCCCGCCCTTGATTCCCTGCTCCCGCATCGCATGCATCACTATATCGACACGGCGATCCTTGCGTGGCCTGCGCTTGGTGCCTGGGGGGACGTCGTCTTGCGGGCCGGACCGTCGGTCCTTGGTGACGTTGGCTCGCAAGATGAACACGAGCCGGTCTCCCGCCACCAACATCGGCTCGAAGGGCTTGGACTCAAGCGGCCCGAACAGGCGCGAGCCCTGCGGTTCACGGGCAGAAAGGATCAAGAACTTGCCATTGTCGTCAGCGCGCCACAGGAAGTCGCGCTTCGCATCGGGATCCGGGAACAACGTCCACATCAACCGGTGATGGGCATCGAACGCCGCGTCCGCGTCCAGTGGGTCGAGCAAAGGCCTGAGCGCGTGTTCCGGCGCTTTTCGATTGAGCACGGCGCGTGTCAGGTAATGCGTCATGCCTGGCCTCCATGTTCGCTCCGGTGGTCTCCCAGATGCCAGACGGTCCATTCGCCGAAGGTCCAAGCCTGGCGATCGAGCGGCTCACTCGGCATCTGTTCAGTCGATGGCGGGCGGTCAAAACCGTCCACCGGATCGGAATGGACGAGGTATCGCCGACGCTCTTGTTCGGACCACCTTGCGGGGCGCAGCCATTCGGGAATTTCGATGCGAGCCAGCGCCTCGACCGGCCCAGTCGCCATCACCACGCCAGGGTTGAGGGGACTTGCCAGCGGGCATGACTTGCGACCGAGATAGAGGGGAAACACCGGACGCCGCAGGCGCTCTCCAAGAAGGTCGAGCGTCCATCGGCCATCGCCCCACAGCGCAACGCCGATCAGCACGTCGCATCGGTAATCGCGAATGGTAATAATCGTGTTGATGTTGCGTCCGACGCGCGCCAGCGCATGTTTTCGGGTCGGGGGCCGTTTGGCCCTGGCCGTCGGAACCGTTTGCACCGTGTGATAATCGCGAAGCGGCACCGATTGTTGAAACGGCTGGACGGCCACCGAATACGCGCGAAGGGCCGCCTGACCCTCGGTGTCCACCCGGTCGATACCCAGTGCTGCGCCCACCAGTCCCAGCACCGCCGAACGCATGGGGACCAGCCCGCTCCCCCGACGTTCGTGACCCGCATAGCCACCGAACGAAGCCATGGGCGCGGATAGGAGGAACACCAGATGCTCACGCATCGCGCACCTGCCTGGCCAAGAAAGCCTTGATCTCGGCCAGGGTGCCGGAACCGCTGACCAGATCCATCTCCGCCGACTCGTCGACCGAAGCGCCGTAGGCCTTGTCAATGGCGCCCGCCGTCTTCCGGAGCCGGTTGATGGATTCGCCGAGAAGGTCTTCCGCACTGACAGGGTTTAGGAACGCCGCCGCGAGACTTCGTGGTTGCTGGTCTCCGGCCTCCGCGCGAATGTACGAGGCGCGGGTGTGGTGACTATAGCTGTTGCGCTTGCCGGACGGACTGGCGGTGGCGAACGCTTCGCTAACCACCTCCAGCGCTTTTCTCGCCAACGCGCGATCGCCTGCGAGGTTCTCCACCATCCGGGCGGTATCGATGCAGACATAGAGGTAATATACGCCGGACCCGAACCCGGCCTCGCCGACGAACCCCGCGCCCACGTCTTCGGCCGGTTTCTTCAGGTCGTCGGCGGCCGTATAGAAGTCGTCCTCGACCTCGGCCCGATGAGTAGTGATGGCGTGCGAAACCTGCACCGCCGCCTCGCGATTGAAATCCGGCGCATCGGCCAGCATGCGCCCGAACATGGCGAGGTCGACCGCACCGTCGGCGGTGCGCAGGATTTTCTTGCCGCGATTCCCGGTTTCCTTGTCGAGGGATTCGCCGGCCAGGGCCCGCTCCGCCATCTCCATCGCTGCCTGTCGTTCATCGGGCGAAATGAACGCCAACTGTCTGATACGGATATGGTCCGGGTTTTTCTTTTCCGCCTCGGTGTCGAACTTGCCGAAGACCTCGGCCACCTGTTTGGCGATTTCGCGAGCCTCCCCGTCGTCCGCGCCCCGTTCGCGCAGATGCTTCATCACCTCGTCGCCAAGACGTTGGGTGCGCTCGCCCATGTTGCCCTTCAAGGCGTCGGACAGGGCAGCCGACAGGCGGGCCGCTCGTTTCAATGACTGCGACGACAGCCGAAGCCGATGAACGCCCCCGTAGACCGCCGTCTTCGGGCGGCCCATGTCGTCTCGGTTGGGGTTTGAGGGCGGATAGACGGTCAGGAAGTGAAGTTGCACGAAGCGCATTATTGCACACTCTCCTCTTGGTTGGTTACGGCGAACTCGGCGCCGAAGTATTGAAAACACCACCGATTGTGGACCCCGTCGTTCCAGAAGTAGAGATCTTCGGCCAACGCTCGTCCGTCGCAGGCGGGGTTGGCTCCAAGGACCGCGATGGAACGACGAAGCGGCACCATCAAATCGCGGCGCGAGCGAAGGCGAATCAACGATTGGAACCGCAGCTCGCTAAGCGTAGGCGGACCATCCCTGTTTTTCTTTTTCCCGAACAGGGCCGCGAGCTTATCGCCGTCAATGCCCTTGAGCCCGGCAAAAGTCGTGGTGAGGAGTGCAAGCTGATCGGGCGTCGGGGTTTTCCCGATCCCCTTCAGCCGCCTGTTGAGGTCGTGCGTCTCGGAAACCGCAAGCGCCTCGGTAGGCGAATCACAACGCCTCAGACGGGCGCGTGCGGCCCGCGCCCCACCGTCATCTTGGCCCAGCGAAAACCGCCACCATTCGATGACCACACCACCGACAGTCATGCCTGTTTCTCCTTCTTGTCGGGTAGGGGCAGGTCCATCTCCTTGCGAACCTGCGTCACCAGCGTAGCGAGCAACTTGCGCCGGGCGATGACCCGACTTTCGATCCCCGCGATGTCACGGTCGGTGAGGCCGCCGAGGACGTGGTCGTCGAACATACAAAGTGTCCGATCTTTGAGGGTTCGATGCCACGCTTCCTCGACTTCAGGCCCCGTGCCATCGATGATTCGTCGAACCGTTCTCATGAATTCCTCCTCGGTCTCGGCGAAGAAGGAATCGGCCACCATATCGGAGGACGTGCCCGCAAGCCGACAGGCGGCCTTGAGCTGCTTGAGAAGGGCACGTGAAGCGGCATTCGCGGCCTCCACGAATCGGCGAATCCGGTCCTCGCCGTCCTGGCCCAGACCCGGAAAAGCGGGGTACTTGTCGAGCGAAAAACTGACGGGTTTCATGTTGTCCATCGTCCAACCGCCGACCATGAGCTCGAAGTCCGGTGTTCGGGAACGGTTGCGGCACTCGCGGACGGTTCTAGCGGTGCGTCGAGTCCCTTTTCCTTCCTGGCCGGGTTCCATTGTAACCCCCAACCAGTTTCGGTAGCTGAGACGTCCGGCCTTGGGGTGGGCCGGCAGCCATTCAGCGGCGTCTTCCTTCTGGCGATAGTATGGCGTCAGGGGGTGCTCCCACGCCGCGTAGTTCGTCCCGTAGGGCCTTTGGACCACGTCCACGACCCGGTCCTCCTTGCTGAATACGAACCTCAACCGCCGGGGCATGCCGAAGAACACCTCCAGCGGGTGCGCGTCTTCCTGAGTCACGATCTGGCCTTTCTCCGAAGTCCGCGTCGGACGTAGCCAGGGCAGCGCGGCTTTCACATCCTCCACCGCGAGCGGCACTCCGGGAAGGACGTTAGCGAAGACCAGCCGCCACAACGTGAAGCGCCCGCCTTCCTCGTCCAGGGGCTGGACAAGCGTCGTCATCGGCCCGCCGCCGCGCATGGAAGTCCGGTTGCCCGCTCCGCCGGGTGGAGCGAACGCCTGAAGCGTGTAGAGCGCCATTGCAGCCTCTGCGGGCGAGAGAGAGTCAAACCGGTCACGCTTGACCATCAGATCGGCGTTCTTCAACGCGGTCGAGCCGCCGGCGGAATCGATGAACAGCATGTCCACTAAAGAAGGTTTGGCCGCCTGCTCGAAGGCCTCCAGATCCTGAAGAAAGCGCGGCCCGTCCCCCGCGAGCGCAAAGCAGGGCGCAAACGGCGCCAGCGCCTCGCGGAGTCGCTTGGCGTCGGGTTGGTCGAGGCGTGAGAACCACTCGGCCTCGTCCTTCGGCGGATCGGCCATCGAGACCAACCCGATCAGGAGCTCGAGGCAGGCGAGGTTGAAATCCGCCCGCTGCCAGACAAGAGTAGTGACGCCGGGCTCGGCAATCTGATCGGGGCGGATGGTGACGCGCTCCCTGCCCCGCAGGGCTGGAATCCATGGATCCGTAATGAGGTTCAACGACATCCGGGGGCTCCGGGCACAACAGCCACAAGGGTGCTAAATGTTCATTCTCAACGTCCCAAGTCGCGAAAAAGCGGAACAGCTTCGTCAAGACGGGTCACGGAATGCGCGCAGATGGAGGCCTCGCTCGGAATCATATAGCATCCCTTCGCCAATCGCTCCAGCTTTGTCTACTGGGGAGACATGGTAGGCCTCACGCCGCCATTCGGGCCAATTTTTCTTGACGTCACGGATTTCCGGCGCTTCCTGATCCGGCAATAGGCGCTCGAATCGCTTACGGGCGGCGGATACCTCCGACAAGGCCCAAGCCACTGCCGGATCATCATCTTCTGCCCATGGAAGCAAGCGGTCGCCGTCGCGTCGCGCCAGCACCATCGCCACTTGCGGCTCCCCGAGGCGCGTCGGGAACAGCGCGTCATTGCCGACCGATCCGCGGGTTCCGGTGAGATAGCCTGCCGCTCCTTCCACCACGTTGACGTGCGCCAATCCCGCCTCGGCCATTGCCTGGCCATCGGCCGTTTGTTGCGCCTCCTCGAGTAACTTGGGGACCTGTAACTCCCCCTCGCCGTGTACAGCCTCGATCAAGGCGCGAAGTCCGTCCGGCGCGACGATCTCGCCCGCCTCGAATATCGCCTTCGCTGTCCGCCACTGGTGGTCGAGACGATACACCCACGCCCCCCGATCGAGCACGTCGTGAAGCCAGCCGTCTCCGTCCACCTTCTCCGGGTCCGGCGAAACCACGTGCAAAGTGGGGCTGGGGAACGGACGAACGGCCTTACGACGCACATCCATATGTCGCCAAAGCCTGCCCGCTCTCTGTATCAGCGAGCCGATCGGCGCGAGATCGGAGACCATAACGTCGAAGTCGAGGTCGAGCGACGCCTCAACCACTTGCGTCGCCACCAGAATTCGCCCCTCACGTCCTAACCCATTCTTTCCGAACCGGCCCAGCATCGCCTGTTCATGGCGTAGTCGGTCGACCATGGCGAAACGGGCATGGAGCAGGTCCACATTCACTCCCCGCCGCCTCAATGCCTCGGCCGTCTCGATGGCGTCATCGACGGCGTTCCGCACCCATACGCACGCCGCACCCCTTCCCGCCGCCTCCTTCAGCAGGTCCATTGCATCATCCGCTCTCGGAAGCCGAACGACCGAGACAGTCCGAACACTCTCGGCCAGGGGCTCAACAACTTGGCTGCACAACCCGCGACCGACAAGATGCAGTCCGGGATAGTACATAGCCGAGAGGTCTGCCGCTCCCGCCGCGATCCCCTCCCGGAACGCTTCGACGTACGCCCGGCGCATCTCCAACGGCAGGGTCGCAGTCATCAGGATAGCCGAACCGCCGAGTTGGGCCTGCATTCTCAGCAACGTCTCCAACTGCTCTTGCATATAGGGGTCGTAACTGTGGGCCTCGTCGACGATTAGCACCTTGTCCGCCAAGCCGAACAGCCTGAGCGTCGAGAACCGGGTGGGGAGGATGCCGAGCAGCCCCTGATCCACCGTCCCAACCCCTACTGTCGCCAGCAACGATCGTCGGCGGTTGTCCGTAAGCCAAGCGGCGCCATCGGCCTCCGGGGTTTCATCGGCCTTTGCTCCGCGCAAACCCCGCACAGTTTCGCTTAGCTTCGCCCGACTGTGCGTCAGCACCACCGACGGCCAAGTCTTGAACAACTCCGGCGCGATCTTTTTCATGCGCTCGAACATGGCGTCGGAGGTCGCCATCGTGGGGAGCGCAAAAAACAACCCTCGCGCCTTGCCCACCGCCATCATGCGATGAGCCAGGATGAGAGCTGCCTCGGTCTTTCCGGTGCCGGTCGCGTCTTCGAGAACCGCCAGTTGAGGTCCTTCCTCCAGCCCAATCGTTAATGCCGCCTGCTGCATCGGTCGCAATTCGGTCACTCCGATGAGCGCGTCGCCATCGACCGGTGCAGGACAGGGCGGATCAAGACCCGCTGCCTCAATCGCTCGACCGGCGCGGCGTCGCGATTCTGCAAGCGCTGCCTCAATATCGTGAAGGCCCGGCTCAACCGGGAACCAGTCGGTATTCGAGCCCACCCAGTCCGCGGCAACAGTGAGGCCGCTCAACGCCCAGCTGAGCGCCTTGGCGTCGTCGAACGTCATGCCTTCCAGCGACGCGTCCGGGAACACCTCCATCAGTCGGAGTGCCCACTCTAGCGCCGCCTCTTTGCCGCTACCGACGGCACGCTGCCGCTTGCGTCTCTCAGTTCGATTACCACTTGCCCGTGTCGGCGGCTGTCCGTGATGCCCGGCCACGGCAGCGTACAATTGTGTGCGCACCCATTCATCAGCACCGAGTCTGCCCAGCACGACGCCCAAGGTCCCACACAGCAGAAAGTCGGAGAGCTGCCAATGCGGCGGTGCTCCCCTCTCGCCGACGCGGATAAGGGCCCGGAAACTTTCGGACAGCTTCCCAACATCGTGGAGTGCGACCAGGACCACCAGCGCACGGCGCTGAGCCCCGGAGAGTCCACCGAACGCCGTGTGCCCGTCGATCAGGCGTTCGGCGCACGCCGTCACATCCAGCATGTGCAGGACCGCTGGGCGCTCATTGCCTTGGTTGTCTGACTTGCCTGGCCAATCGAAGATGGAGTCCACCCATTATCCCCGTCGGTTACCATTTCACCGTCTTTAGGGTCATGTTGTTTGAGAGTTTTCGGTTTCGAGCATAGTCTCAAGAGCAACGTTGCCCGGCCAAGTCGCCGGCGTTTGATAGCCGAGGGCGCGAATGCGGCCTGGAAGAGTTGTAATAGACCCGCCGGGCCATTGAAGCTTTCCGCTGGCTCACTCCTCGGAGCCCGTAAGATCGATTCCGACGATACGAAACCTGAGAAAGAACCGGCACCGAACAGGTCGGAGAATACTCTTAGCGTCGCTCCGTCAGTTCGCGAGGCGGCAATGAGACCTTGGGCACTGTCTGCCAGCCTCGCGGCGCCGACCAGTCTTGAAAACACACGTTTTCAATGAGGAGATCCAACTGTGTTCTAAGACGAGTGACGGCTTCGTCAAGGATTGTCCCCATGGCCGCGATATCGACCCGGTTGTAGTGAATGAGTTTTTGCAACGCACCGCGGTCGCCGCGAAGGTACCGATGCCAGAGCATGACTGCCGCAGCGCCGTCCATGTTGGTGGAATCATCGCGAAAACCAATGCCCAGCTCGTTTTCGATTGCCTTCTGTCCGCCCGTCAAACCGACCCGGCGGCAAAGATACCTGAGGTCAACATGCGATTCCGGAAGAATCATCTCTGGAAATTCCCGCGTAATGAACTTGGTGTCGAAGCGAATCCCGTTGAAGGTGACCAGAGCCTTCGCGCGAGTGAGGCCATCACGCAATAGGCCCGGGTCCTGCCCCTTGACAAGCGTCTTTGCGCAACCTCCGAAAGACCATCCTATGACGGTAATCTCGTCATAATAGTGGCTAAGACCGGTCGTCTCGATATCGAGAAAAAGAACACGCTCGGGAAAAGAAACACAATCGACAAGCTGGCTTTGCAATTTTCGCGACTTGGCACGAGGCCGTAGCGATTGTTTCTTGTTGGCTACGCCCATGAGTGTCTTGGACGGGGCGAGCGGTCTTCCGCCAGTATGTGAAACGCTGACGTCGGTTCGTTCCTTCATGCCGAAATCGTCTTCTGAGCCAGTCGGGTGATCATCGTGAAGCGTAGGCGCTATGTGGCAACTCTTTCATGCCCACATTACCCGCGATTTTAGTGGCGGGTTGGATCCGTGTAAAGGGTCCACTGGTTCGCAGATCATTGGCCTCGAAATGGCAGGAACGTTTACTCGTCGTTCACGACGGGTTCCGGTTTGGTCGGAATTTGAGACGATTCCGATGATTCGCCCGGCGATTCCGGCGCGACTGCCGAGATATTCCTGCTGATTTCCTCGACCTCATCCCCTCGTCCGGCCCTCTCCATGTCGCGGGCCATGGCCTGGGCCGCGAACATCGCCGACCGAAGGAGCTGGATTTCATGCTCCGTGCGGGGCCACTGCCTGTGGTCGAGAGCCTCCATCGCGAGCTCGACCACGAGTTGGTTTGCCGACATCCCCCGCTCCTCCGCCTCTTTTTCGATCCTCTTCCATTGCCCGGGCGTGGCCCGAATGTTCTTTTGCAATGTCTGAGCCATCCGTTCCGCCGATCCTTTTGTGAAGACTTCAGTCCATTTTGGTCCAGGAAACGACCGAAATGGTCCTTGCTCCTGGACACCGGACGCCCTCGTCCCGGACTGTGAAGGCCTCCGAATGATGCGACCTCATGAACCACCGAATTGGTAGCCATCATAGCGCAGCGCGGATCCGCGCGCGACCAGTCTGGTATCGGGCGTATGCCGCTTGAGATCTCACTCGAACTCCAGGTGCGATGCGCCCTTCGATAAGTGTAACGATATCAGTGAGATAGCGCCGCATACCCCCGAGCCACCAGTTTGGTAGGACTTTTTCCGGCATCACGGAGTCGCCGCAGGTCGTTGATTGCGCACAGGAATGCAGGACAAGCGCGCGCAGGGAGTACGCATGCAGCCTGCTGCGTCAGGTGTGAGAGTAAAAGCGCCGACCGGCGTCCGACAGACCAGAATGTGAGGAACGAGCGAAGAGGGGATCTCCGCGGGCGCGGGACGCGCGGGGGAGCCGCCGCGGCGATTGAGCGGGCGGCCGTGCGGAGCATGGTGCATGGAGCAGTGCGGGACGGAGTGAGCAGTGGGGTTCGCACCGGTGCGGTGCACAGTGCAGCGGGACGTGAAGGAAGGAAGAACGGGCCGCGCCGCCGGGTGGCGACGCGACCCGCGAGGTCGTTCGACTCAGGCGGCGACGCACTGGACCGGGATACCGAGCTTGCGCGCCTTGTCGACCAGATTGTCCGTGATGCCCGAGCCCGGGAACGCGATGACGCCCTTGGGGAGGAGATCGAGCAGCTCGTCATTGCGCCGGAAGGGCGCCGCGCGTCCGTGTGCGTCCCAGTCGGGCTTGCAGACGATCTGGTGGACACCGTTGCGGTCCGCCCACTTGGCCGCGACCTTCTCGACGCCGGGGCCGCCGCCGTGGACCAGGACCACATCGTCGTACTTGGCCTTGAGCTTCTCGAGGGTGCGGATGATGGCGCCTGCGTCGCCGGCGTGCTTGCCGCCTGCCACCGCGACGAGCGTTCCCTGGGGCAGGAGCGCCTTGTTCTCGCGGTCCCTGCGGGCACGCTGGAAGTCGCGGGCGTCGATCATGGCCGAAGTGAGCTTGCCGGTCTGGGAGGTGTGGGACCCGCGCCGGGGCCGCCAGAGGTCTCCGGTCTCGACCCGGTAGGCCTCGGCCGCTGCATCTCTGAGTTGCTCGAAGGCGTCCCGCCGGTCCGTGAGGTTCTTGGTTCGGTCGGTGACGAGTTCGAGCTCTCGGGACCGGATCTCCGAGCCGTCCTGCTCTCGCTGGAGGTCGCGCATGTCGGGGAGGAGCCTGTCGGCCGCGCGGTCGAGGCGTTGGGTCTGGGCGTCGAGCATGTTGACGAATCCCCAGAGCAGGCTCTCGCGCTCGTCGGCGAGTTGCGTTCCGTCGGGCGCGACGCCGTGTGCCATGATGCGGAAGGCTTCCGTGACGGCGGAGAGGGCGTTCTCCGGGTCCCAGACCTCCCGGTTGTCGAATTCGTCGCGCTCCGGGGTTGCTCCGAAGAGAGCCGCCTGGTCGCAGACGGTGGCGGTGACGGACTGGTTCTGTTCTGAGATGTTGTCGATATCGTGCATGATGCTCTCCTTCCGGGTAGAGGGTTGAGAACCGTTACGGTTCGTTGTGCGGAGAGAGTCTCCGAACGTGATGGTTGAGTGGCCCACGCGCGCGCAGCAAAGTCACCGTGGCCGCAAGGCCTGGCGCGGCGAGGGGCGCGAGTGGTGCGGGCGCACAAGCGACCGCAGGGAGCGCGGAGCCTCGGTCGCGTTTCTTGGCGCGCCTAGGCGCGCAGCGCCGTAGCCTTGCGAGCCAGGGCCGGAACGGAGCGGAGCGTAGTGTAGGACCCGCGGAGCGGGTTGGCGCAGCGAGCACGTGTGGGACAATGGGCCATCACGTCGAGAGGGATATTGTTTGCCACTGTCCCGGACGCCCTGTGCGGTTCCGGAATTGAGACCCGGGTCTCGGGCGCCGGCCCGGCAAGCGTAGCGCGCAGCGAGCGCCAGCGAGCGGAGGCGATAGGGATAGAAGCGGAAATCGGAGCGGAGCGGAGATTGCAGCGGGGAGCCCGGCCCGAAGGGATCGCCCGAAGACGGCATGGCCCGTCACCGCAACGGACGCGTATCGACGAGTGGCTCCGCAACCTCGCAGGCGAGATTGCCATCGTGGTAGACCCTGGACTCGTACGGGCGATGTTCCTCAAGGTAACGGATTGCATTTCGGTTCTCCTTCCGTGTTGCCGGTGCCCGGGGCCCTCTCTCTCCCTCCTCGCGGCGTTCGCCCCTCTCCCGCTTCACTCTCCCCTCCGTTCCGCCAGGACGGAGGCCGTCCATGCCGCGGCGCGGGCGAGGACCTGCCCATGGCAGGGCAGCGGCGCGCATCAGAAGGCCAGCGGCTTGCCGTGAAGGGCCGCGAGCGCCGCCCGCAGGGCTGGCGCATGCCTGAGATTGACGATGTGCGCCATGCTCTCTTCTCCTTTCGATCCGTTCACCCCTCCCCCGCTCTTCCCTCCCTCTCTCCGACCCGCTGCGGCGCGGGGAACAGGGCGGCGAGCCGAAGGGCCAGGGCCCGGGGTCCGAGAGTAACCAGGTCGTCGTTGAAGTCGCCGTATTCGGAGACGATGACGTGGGCGGCGACGCCCGCCCGCGCGCAGCGCCGGGCGAGGCGTTGGGCGGCCCGTTTGCCCTCGGAATCGTTGTCGCGGGCGATGACGAGCCGTTTGAGCCCGCCAGGTGGAGCGAAGGCGCCGAGGCTTCCGGCCGAGAGCGCGGCCGCCGAAATGACCCCGGGCGCCGCGGTGACGATCGACAGCACCGTCTCGATGCCTTCGCCGACGAGCAGCGAAGCGCCGTCGGCGGGCTTGCCGAAGCACACGGCGCGTCCGTGGATGCGGCCGAGCGCCTTGCGCGGGGCCGCATCCACGGACGCCTTGGCGGGCAAGCGCGAATCGAGCCAGGTGCGCTGCACGCCTTGGATGGCGCCGTCGTCGCCGGTCACGGCGGCGACCAGCGCCGGAAAACGGCGCAGGGAAGAGCCTTCGCGATAGCGAAGCTCGGGATGGAAGCGCAATGCCGGGAACCGGCAGCGCGCGAGCCCGCGGGCGTGGAGGTAGGCTTCGGCATGGGTGCCGCCGATGGCGCGGCAACGCCGCCAGAGGCGGCGGGCCGCTTCTGTTGCGTCGTAGCCCTCGCCCGGCGCCGGCGGAGCCGGCAGGGCGAGGGAGGCGCGGGCCTCGGCGAGCGCCGCGCGAAGCGTCGGCGCGCCCGAGCGATGCCGGACGAGATCGAGCAGGTCGCCGTGCTCTCCGGTGGCCGCGTCGGTCCACTTCCCGGGGACGCCGGGACCGTGCAGGCGGACGAAGAGCGAGCGGCCGCGAGCGCCTTCGAGATCGCCGGCGACCCAGTACCGGCCCTGCTTTTTGCCCTGGGGCAGGTAACGCCGGCAGACGGCCTCGGCGCACGCGCCGAGCGCGGCGGCGATGTCGGCGGCGGGAGATGCGGAACGGGACGATGGGGGCGGCATGACGGGCCTCCTCTGGATGGACGGGGAAGGCCCGATACCGGCCGGCCTCCGCCTCCGGCCGGCGCCGGAGGACGAAGCGCCGCGCGCAGCGCTGGCGCGAGGCCCGAACGGGCGCTGTCTCGGAACGGGCAGCAAGAAAAAGGGCCGACGCGCGAAGCGCCGGCCCAGGTAGAGGGAGGAAACGGAATGGCCGATCAGAACGGGATCTCGTCCACCGCCGCATCGGCGGACGGCGTCTCCGCCTCCGCGACCGGCGCGCCGTTGCCGTTGGGCTTGTCGAGGAACTGCACGCGCCCGCCCGGAACCAACAGGATCTCGGTCGAGAACCGGTCGGAGTCCTCGTCGTCCTTCTTCCAGCGACGGGTCTGCAGCTTGCCAGCCACATAGACCAGCCGGCCCTTCGTCGCGTGCTTCTCGAACATGTCCACCAGCCCGGGCTGGAAGGTCACGACCCGGTGCCACTCGGTCTTGTCGACCCGGTCTCCGGTCTGCTTATCGATGTAGCCCTCGTCGGTGGCGATCGACAGGTTGGCCACGCGTCCGCCGCTGGTGAGGTGGTTGACGGTGACGTCGGCGCCGAGGCGGCCGATCACTTCAGCGCGATTGAGTCCGAAGGCCATGATCATTCTCCTTAGAGTTAAGGGTGTGGAAGACAACGGGTGATGTGAAAAGGGGGGAGAGCCTCTCTCTCCGGCCCCTTGGTTCACCCCCTAGAAAAGCTCCTCTCCTTCGCCGGTGTCGGCATGGACCGCTTCGGTGAGGATCCTGCGGATGGTGTAAGAGTCGAGGCCGATCTCGGCGAGCAGTTCGTCATCTGTGGGGAGTTCGAGGTCGAGGTCCTGGTCGAGCATGGGCTTGCCTCCTGTTCGGGGGAGTTGCCGTTCCCGGCATCGGGACCGGGAGACCGTCTCCCTCTCCATGCCGGGCGTTCGCCCGGCCCTTGCTTCCCTCTGGCTCTACGGCGAGAACACGTTGTGGCGGATAGCGAGGAGACACACACGGACACCCGCCTGGAATTGCGCCCGGTTCGGAGTTCGGGTCAGATGAGGCATAGACAAAAGGGGTCAGACCTGACCGGGGAGGGAGGGTTTGCCAAGCGGGTCGGCTTCCGGTTGTTGGCGCTCTTGTGGCTGCCGCCGGGCTGGTCGCGACCGCGGCCCTGCGCTTCGGGATCCAGGCCGTGATCTGGACGCTGATGCCGCGGACCTCGTCGGGGTCACCGACCCCGGTCGCGCCGTACGGCCTGCCGCTGGCGCTGAGGTGCCGGCGGCTGTGGCAGCGTCGCTGGTGGCGGGATTGCCCGGCCCGCTCGCAATCGCCCTCTACGCGATAATCTCAAGCCTGCCGGTCCGGGCGCCGTGATGGTGGCTCGATCGGCGGGGTTGAAGCCTGAGGACGGCGGGCCGGCTGCGCAGCATGGCAACCGGAGAAAGGGGGATTGGCAGTGATCAGGGTCGTGAGCTGGAATATCGGCAAACGCATGGAGCCGTGGCGCGAGCTCGCGGAGATGGCGGACCGGGGCGAGGCGGACCTCGCCTTGCTCCAGGAAGCGGGGAGCCCGCCCGGCGACCTGGCGCATCTGCTCCCATAACAAGGACGACGTAGTCTGGAGCCGTCATCTGTATGATCGCTGGTGCCTGGTCGTGGGGTTGTCCGACCGGGTCGAGGTCGAGCGCTTCCGGCAGGTCCCCCCGCTCGGCGATGTCGGTGAGGGCGACATCGGCGTGAGCGGCATCGGGACCATCGCCGCCGCCAGGGCGATCCCGCGCAACAATGAGGAAGAGGCTTTCGTGGCGGTCTCGATGTATGCGCGCTGGATGAAGCCCCATCCCTCGAGCGGGAGTCCGTGAAGGACCGGCGCTTCCGACGTTTCGGCGCACCGGATCCTCTCGGATCTGTCAGCCTTCATCGGTCACACCGACCCCTCGAAGCACCGCATTCTGGCCGCGGGCGACCTGAACATGTTCTATGGCGCTACGGGTCGCAGCCTGTCGCTGCCGGAGCGCGAGCGCACGGTCTGGGCGCGGATGGATGCGCTCGGGCTGGAATTCATGGGGCCGCAAGCGCCGAACGGCAGGCAGGCGGCAACCCCACCGCCCGATGTCCCGGCCAGCACGGGGAACGTCCCGACGTATTATCCGCCCGGCAAGTCGGCGGCCAAAGCCGACCGCCAGCTCGACTACGTCTTCGCCTCGCGCGGCTTTCACGAGAGGGTAAAGGTTCGAGCGCTCAACGGAGTCGACGAGTGGGTCGCAGCGACCATTGCCGGCTGCTGATCGAGGTCGCCGCGGGATGAGGCGTCCGGCCGGCCGGTGTCAGACGTCTATCACCATCCGGTGAGCGTCATCATGGGCGAGGCGTCCGTAATAATCTCGACTTCTTCCAGGGAGAGCCTGGCATAGGCCAGGCACATGACCACCACCTCCCAGCTGTCCCAGGTCCCGTGGTCCTCGCCCGTGGCGACCTCGATCACGGTGTAGCGCGGGGGAAGGATCGGAAGACCCCGATGCCGGCCCGAGCGCGCCCAGGACCGGTGCGCGCACGGCACGCACCGTGCCGCTCCCTGCGAGGGCTCGCCGCAGTCGGTGCAACGCCACCTCTCTCGCCTGTGGGCGTAGCGCCTTCGGCTGACCGCGTTCTTCCGTGGATGACGCGCGGCCCTCGAGGGCCGCGCAGGGACCGCAGCGGGAGGCGTGGTCAAGGGCCGTTTCGCCGCATCGGCCACACCGGCCCGCTGCCCGCCGGGCGGCATACTGCTCCCGTTCGGCCGCTTGCCGCGCGTCACGGCAAATCTGGCAGGTAGCGCCGCCCCGGACGGGAGGACGGTGGCCGCAGCGCGTGCACAGGCCGGCGTCTCGATGTGCCCTGAAGCGCCGCCTGCTTCTCTCTCGCCCGATCCTTCGGCGGTCCTTGGGGTCCCTGTAAGGCATGGACGCCTCCCATCGGGGGTGGAATCGGGACGAAGGACGCCCGGCCGGCGCCGGGCCGGCAGGACGTCCGCACAGAAAACCCGACTTAGCGCTTTTGCTTGCGGTCGCAGAACAATCCCGTTGCGATCGAGCCCCAGTACTGGACGCCGGAGTTCCGGAGGCTGAGTCCGGTGCAGACGATGATCTCGTCGCGCGCGGGCCTCATCTTCCGGATCGTCTGCCGGGACACGATCGTCCGCGGCGCCTTGGACCGGCCCCTGGTCCCCGGTCCCCCGGCGCGCAAGGGCCGGATGTCGCCCTCGACCACGTAGCGGTCGTCATCGAGACCTTGGCCGAACAGGTGGGTGAGGAAAGTGCTTGCGTTGCCGGGATGCGTCTGGACCGTGTGCATGGTTTCGTCCTCCTTCGGGTCGGTGGTCGCGGGAGGCGGAGATGTCCTCCCCGGGACATCCGTCCGCCGCCCCCCTCACGGTCCGGCTCGGCCTCTTCGCGGCGCACCGCACGTCAGGGGGAACGGACCCTCCGGCCATCGCCCCGACGGCGATACGTATGCCAAACGGCCGGATGGGAGTCTGGATCGGTGCCTATGGACCGGGTTTGTTGAAGGGGGTTCGGCGCGCGTTGGAGGCTACCCTTGAGAGACCTGCCGCCAGACTCGGTGACCGACGGCGGGCCGGCCGTTACACGGTCAACGTTCGCCTGTCCTGGCCTCGTGCGGTCAGGTTTCAGCCGTGGATCTTCTCTCTGCAGAGGCCGCTACCGGGCATCCGGCATGGATGCGGCGGAGTGGGAATTGGGCGTGGTGGTGGGGTACGAAGGATGGTTCGAAACCGGCCGGCGACGGCTGGATGACGCCATGCCTGAGAGCTTGTCCGCCACGCTCGAATGCGAGCTCATTGACCGGCGTACCTTTCCCAAACAGGCCGAAGCGCGGATGCAAAACTCGTCAGACTGCGGTTGGATGATCTTCGGCATGCCATGGCCAGCCTTGTCGTCATGTCCGGCGAAAACCTGCCGCTGGTCGGCAGGCTGCTTGGAAACCGGCGGCACAGCACGCCCCCGAGCTACGCCTAGCTCGCCGACGCGCATCTCGTCGAGGCGGCGGAGAAGGTTGGGAGTGTAATTGCAGAGACGATGGGGTGCGGGTCCCCGCACGCCGCCGTTGCCGGGCGAAGCGGAAGACGCCGAGCCTGCCTGCCCGCGCAGCTAGATCAGGATTTGACCCGCGCCCCGCTAGGCAGACAAACTCGCGAGGCGGGACGCCCGGCGTGCGCAGACAGGTGGGAATGGCAGGCTAAGGTGCGGCAGGAATTCCGCGGTTCGCGGCGTTAGGCTGGGAATCAGGGCCCTCGATCCCGTCGATTATCGGTATCGCCTTCACCGCAATTTCAGTGAACCTGTCAACGAAGTACTTTGTGATCTCGCCGCCTTCCTCTTTGCACTCCTGATGCAAATCCGGGATGAGTGAATCCCAATCCCCTTTTTTCTCATCCACCCAGTCACAGCATGGCCACCAGGTATCATTTTTTGTCAGACCAAGCTTGTCCTTAAGCTGTTCATCAAGACACTCTCGCCGTTTCTGCTCTTCTTCCGCCATGTTGCCCTTGGGCATTGGAGAGCATATGCCGATCCTCCATTTATTCGGTCCTATCCCATGCGCCTGCAATCCAATTGAGGTCCGCCGGTCGAGTTTGGATTGTTCTGCTGTTTTGTATTGAGCCCAACATTCCCGATGTAGCCAGACGGCGCATGAGTACTTGGACTCACCGTCATACTCGTAGACAACCTCCATGTCGCCGGTGGAATCCTTCAGCTCATCCATTACGGCCGTCTTGATCCGACGACACAGTCGTTCCAGAAACCTTTCACACACTTCATTCCTGACAGCGGACCAGGAATCATGCACCACCTTCGCGGTTTTCAGTTTCTCCGGATTGAACGGCTCCGACAACAAGAAGTCCCGGACAGTATTGGTTTCGCTATCGGTGGTCATGGCTTGGCCTCCAAATGTCCGTTGGCAAAATGTCTCGGCGTCGCGCAGGAACCAGCGCAGTCGGTCCACTTCGCAGTTCTTCCGGCACTCTCCGAGCCACCCGGCGAGTGAATACGGAATGCGAAAAGCTTCGAATCCGTCCGCCTGCTCCTCTTGTCCTCGATGGTACGGCATGATGACAAAGCGGCCTTCCCATATCTTTAGTTCTGTCTTGGGAATGCTCGAATCTGACGGGCCATCGCCGGTGGGAGAGAGGTAGATCAGAAGGAACCGGTCGCCGTATTCCCTCTCAAGGTATTCAAGGTAGTCCTTGACCTGATTCTTTTGGTCGCCAGCGTAAGGCTTGTTCTCGATGGTCAGACAGTGGGTTTCTCCATCGTTGCCGACGATCTCAACGGAGACGTCAATACGCCGGTCGGCGGTGATCCTCCGCTCGACTTCAACGGTCATCCGGCTCTTGTCGAGGTCGTCGGGCCAGCGTGGAGTCTCTTTCAAGATCTTCAATCTCTCCAGCAACGTCCGGAGAAACAGCGTCCCCTGACCATGGGTTGCATCGCGATTGAGCAGATTGGCGATGATCCGGGAAAGCCCCAATTCATCATCCCGCAGGTAGTCGAGGACGTTGAATCGGCGCGCCAGTTTTTTGTCGAGCTCCCGTTCCAGGGCTCTCGCCGTCTCCAATCGGGGGGTCAACTCGGCGAAGAGCCGTTGGTACTCCATGCGGTTGGCCTCTCTCACTTCGTCCAGTCGCTTGCCCAGTTCTGCGAAGAAACGTTCCGTTTCCATGGCGTCGAGTATACCAACCGGAATTTCCCATATCAAATCCGGACAGGCCTGTACCGACCCCTCGTTGCTGTTTAAGTCAATTAGACCCCTCTCTCCCGGACCTGTCAATCCCATTTCAGGTGCCTGAAACCCTAATCGGAGCGTTATCCACCATTGAAAATCATGCCACCCCTCCGGGTAGGCGAGCCTTCCCAGCAGGTCATCTGGAAGGGACAGAACATTCACCATTTTGTCCTCGGGTGGACTGCGCTGAGAGCGGTTAGACAGGTACGGGCCGCCATCGGTTGATCCGGTCCAGGATGAGAGCGAACACCTCCCTGGATACGGCTACCTCGGCCAACTGGAAGATGATGTGCCGGGCATGGCGCACAATCCGGCCGCCCATTTTGATGAGCTTGACCTGGTGAGGTGGTCCCAGGAAATCGGACAGGTTGCTAAGGTGTATTCCACCGACTGAGGGAGGGATACGCAATGACCACACGACGGCGGTTCACGGGGGAGTTCAAGGCGAAGGTAGCGCTGGAAGCACTGCGCGGGGACAAGACGTCCATGAGATCGCGACGCGGCACAAGGTTCATCCGAACCAGGTAAGCGTCTGGAAGCAGCGGGCGGTGGAGGGGATGAAGGAGGTATTCTCCAAGGGAGCAGAGCGGAGTCGAGGGGACCACGAGGCGGAGATCCGGGACCTGCACGCGAAGATCGGGGAGTTGACGGTGGAGCGGGATTTTTTGCCCAAAGGGCTCAAGTGGTGAGCCGGGAGGGACGCAGGGCCATGATCCGGCGCGACCATCCCAAGCCAAGCTCAGCTTGAGCCGTCAATGCCGCTTGCTCTCCATCAGCCGATCCTCGCTATATCACACGCCTCAGGGCGAGAGTGCGCAGAACCTGGCGTTGATGCGGCGGATCGATGAGTTGTTCTTGAAATACCCGTTCTACGGCAGCCGCCAGATGGTGCGTCATCTGTGGCGGGATGGAGTCCGTGTCGGTCGTCACCGGGTTCGGCGTCTGATGCGGGTGATGGGGCTACAGGCCATCTATCAGGTGCCGAGAACCACCAGAGCGCATCCGGAACACCGGGTTTATCCCTATCTTCTCAAGGGACTCGCCATCGAGCGGCCTAATCAGGTCTGGACGGCTGATATCACCTACATCCCCGTCCAGCGCGGCTTCTTGTACCTGGTAGCCGTCATGGACTGGGCCACCCGCCGGGTGCTCGCCTGGCGGCTGTCCAACACCCTCGATGCCCGCTTCTGCGTCGAAGCCCTGACTGAAGCCCTGGAGCGCTACGGCCGGCCTCAGCTCTTCAACACCGACCAAGGCAGCCAGTTCACCAGCCTCGCGTTCACCGCGACCCTCCAAGACGCCGGCGTCGCCATCTCCATGGACGGCAGGGGCCGATACATGGACAACATCTTCATCGAGCGCCTCTGGCGTTCGCTCAAATACGAGGCCGTCTACCTGCACGAGCTCACCGACGGCTTCCAAGCCCAACGGGTCATCTCCCGATGGATGGCCTTTTATGATACCCAAAGGCCTCACTCCGCCCTGGCGGACTCCACCCCGGCCGAGGCCTACGAAAGAGGGATGCTGCTGGAGATGCAGGCCAAGCCCCCTCTGCCGGCTCAACCGGAACAGGAAAACGTGTCAAACAGGACGCTGGCGGCATGACCCATCATACGGAATACACCTTAACTCGGCCGCCTAACTGTCCAGAAAGTGGGACCACCTCAATCTTCAATCCGTTGACCAACTTCAAACCCGGCTCTGCGAGGATCCGAATCTTGGTGAGGAAAGGGTCGGTCAAAATACACCAACAAACCCTCCACCCAGTATTTGTCTGGCTTTCTTGATTCCAACATCTTCTTCTGCATCCAATGTTTGTTAGGCTCCGGTATGTCGGTGCCTAATTCAACTTCGAATTTGCGCTGCCACCTCTTCCGTCGGGCACCTGTCCGTCCGGGGCCGAGATGAGATCGTGTCAGATCTCCATCCGGTGTCTGCGCTTATCCTGCCGCTGCGATCGGCCGCTCGAAACGTAAGCGCCCGGGGAACGCCCGGTCTCCTAGTGCACCGCCCGCGCCAGGGCGCCGCTTCGCAGCTCCCCCGCCACGATCGTCGCCGCGGGGACGATCCCGTGGATGCTCCGCACATCGGTCTCGAACGGGTCCCGCGGCAGGACGATGAAGTCTGCGAGAAAGCCCGCCCGTATCGCGCCGAGCTCCTCTTCCAGTCCGAGCTGCGCGGCGCCGTTGACGGTATAGCCGGCCAGCGCCTGCTCCAGGGAGATTGCGGCATCGGCCGGCGGCATGGGGGCGGCGGCGGCATCGCCCATCGCCCGCCGGGTCATGCTCGTCTCGATGCCGATGAAGGGACTCACCCGGCGCGCGTCGTGGATGACGTCGCTCGACAGCGTCACATTGGCCCGGCGCTCGAAGAAACGCCCGACCACCTGGGAGCGTCCGGCCCGCTCCGCTCCGACGTTCATTTCCCTGGCGTCCCCGAAGACCGTCCCACCGAACCAGTGCGGCGTGAAGTTGGCGTGCACGTCCAGCGCGCGAAAGCGTTCGATATCGGTCACGGCGACCGAGAACAGATGGCTCGCCGTGATCTCGATCCTCAAGGGACGCCCCAGCGCGGCCCGGGCCTGCTCGACCGCATCGAGAATGTTCCTCACCGCCCGGTCGCCCGCCGCATGCAGGTGTAGATCGATGCCGTGGCCGTCCAGCTCCCGCATCAGGCCGCTCAGCCGCCGCGTCGGGAACAGCACGGCGCCGTGGTTGCCGGGGTCCGTGGCATAGGGTTCCAGCATGGCGGCGGTAAGAATGTCCTGCATCCCGTCGTAATGGATCTTGACGGTGTTGAACCGGAGCTTGCCGTGGCCGTACTCTTCCCTCAGCCGGAGCAGGGAGTGCGCCGCGGTGTCGATCTGCTCCGGCGCCCATATGTGGTACGAGCCTTCCCAGCGCAGCGGCAGGTCGCCGTCCTTCGCGATTTCGTGCGCCGCCCGGTATACCGCGTCGTCCATGTTGAAGTTGCCGGCATCCCACAATGTGGTGATGCCCATGCTCGACTTGTAGTTCAGGTACTTGAGCAGCCGCGACTTCAGCGCACCGGCGTCCGGCACGATTGCGCCCGCGTACGGTATCAGTGCGAACTCCTTGACCCAGCCGGTGGGCTCTCCGTTCGCGTCACGCACGAAATGCGACAGGTTCGCGCTCACATCCGGCGTGTTCCTGTCGATGCCCAACGCCCGGAGCAGCGCCGAATTGACCCAGTAGCTGTGCCCGGATTTGTCGTGCAGCATGATAGGTTTCGTGCGCGAAATCCGGTCCAGGTCCCGCTTGTGCGGCCCGTGCGGCAGGTACGCGGCCACATCCCATGTCCCCTGCACGATGGTGAGGGCCGACGGGTGATCGTCGGCGTACCGCCGCAGCCAGGCCAGCGTCGCCTCCTTCGGCCTGGACGGCATCCTGTCGGTCCCGACGGGCCGTTCGTTCTCTCCGGGGGCCGCCTCCAGCACCGACAGGTCGCCCGAGAGGGCGACCAGGCCGGGGTGGGTGTGCGCGTCGATGATGCCCGGCATCACGAACCGTCCCTGCAAGTCCACGACACCGCCCTCCCCGGCGGCGTAGCGCAGGGCGTCCCCGACAGAGCCGACAAAGGCGAACCGGTCGCCCCTCGTGACGAACGCCCGGGCCCGGGGCAGATCCTCGTCCCCGGTATGGACCCGGGCGTTCACGTACACCGTCACCGGTGCGGCGGTCCGCGCCGCCGTCGCGGCTTCGGGCGGTTCCGAGTGAGCGGCTGTCGATGTCATCGCGACGACCAACATGATCATCAGGTGTCTCGTCTTCATCATTGCCCAACCTTCCTCGAGATCCATGCGTTGCGGCGCCCCCGATCGAACTCCCCGGATGCGCGAAGGCGCCCGGCGGAATTCCGCAGACCCCCGGACACGGCGTCACCCCGGGTCCGGCAAGCGAAGCCCGGCCGGCGGTCTCGATGCCGGCCCGTCCGCAACCGCCGCGGTTCGGGCCCGTTCCGAACGGCCGTGCGAACGCCGGGAGCCCGCCGCGGTCGACGCTGGCCGGAACCCGAAGGACGCTTATGCACCATTCGCAGCAATTTTCGGAAGCGCCGTGGCGATGGAATGGACGCTCCCTTCCCTCGGCGTCACGATGCGCCGGGAAGGACTCGCATCGGTGTGCGTTCACCGGATCGGCGGAGCGTCCATGAACAACCACCGGCATGCACACGATCCCGCAGCCGCCAACGGGCATCTTCCATGCCCCAGGCGTCGAGGCAAACGTCATCTTCTTCGAGCACCGTCCGGCCAGCCCCGATCCGCAGACCGCAAAGGTCTGGTGCCACGGCTACCGGACAAACGTGCATCATACCTCGAAGCGAGAGCCCCTGAGCGTGGCCGGGCGCCCTGCTTTACCCGCTCGGGGCGCCGCATGGCGGTCGGCTCAGTGCACGGTCTCGTTGTCCGGTGCACCGTTCTCGGCGCGCATGGACCGTGCGGCGAGTTCGGTCCAGTCCTTTCGCGAGAGTCCGAGGCGAGCGTTCAATCGGTCGCAGATGCGCTCCGCGTCCTCGAGGGTGAGCGCGACCAGGGCGGTGGGAACGTAGCCCGCCATGCCGTCGATGACGATTCGGATCTGCTGCGGCTCGTCGGCGAGGCCGTAGGCGGGACAGAAGGCGTAGTCGGGGTTGTCCGGCAGGGTGTGCGCGGTCATGTTCGGGTCTCCCGTGAGGTGTCGGCGGTGCGCCGGGGGGCGTGGGTGATGGCCCCCCCCCGGCCATACGGGTTCCAGACGGCTCCGGGCCGATACGTATCCGGGCGGACGGCGATACGGATGAAGGCGGTGGAACGGCCCCCCCCGCGGGCGGACGGCGGGCCGGCTGTACGGACAGGCTCAGGCCGCGAGGGGCCAGCGCTCGATGACGCGTTCGAGCACGCCAGCGTCGGGGACGAAGAGGCGTGAGCGCCAGGAGACGATCTCGACGATGCACCCCATGCGCTTGAGCGCGGCGATGTCGCCGTCAACGGGACCCTCGATCTCGACGCGGTCGGCCCCCATGATGCGCCGGCGCGCGAGGCGCCAGCCGTTCGCGAGGCCGAAGGACGCGCCTCGCCCCATGACCGCCTCGAAGGTCTCAAGGGGGGTCATGCCGGGACCGCCGGCAAGGCCGAAAGAGGTGCGCGCGGCCCGTACCTGTTCGGCGTCGAGCGCGCGGCCGATCATCGCCTCGCCGGCGTCGGTCAACAGCCGGCGCACGCGCATGTTCTCCATTCCGAGCCGGTCCCAGATCGGCAGGAGCAGCCCGGTGACGAGCCAGAAGCGGGACTCGGTATGCGTCGGCAGGCCGGCGATCTCCTCCTCCCAGCGGGAACGCCACTCCCCCTCCGAGGCCCTGCGCCAGTTCGAGGCCTCGAGCTCGGCCCTGGCCATGGCTTCCCGGGCCGTGGGCCGCAGGAGGCGCACCCGCTCCTGCACCCCGCCGTCGTCGAGCATCCTGGACGGCGCGGGCAGGACAACGGCCCCCCGTCCCGAGCGGCTGTTGACGACGAGTTCAGGCCGGCTGTCCCCGCCCTGGGTCCCGATCTCGAGCGCCGCGTCCGCCGGGGTCGGCTCCAGCCGGTCGCGGAGGAGGATCTCGACGAGATCGGTCGCGGCCCCGGTCCCGGGGTGGGTGTAGAGGGTCTCGCGGCCGGCCACCGCGAGCGAGTCGGCCTGCAGGGTCTCCACGCCGATGTCATGGGCGCCGGCCTCGATCGCCTGCTCGACGTTCTCCGCGATGAGGGACTCCAGTTCGGCGAAGAGCGCGTTCTGCTCGTCGATGGGCAGCGCCAGCAGGCGGTTCAGGAACCTGGGCATGGGCGGCAGGTCGTCCTTGAGCGCTCCCTCCCAGGTGAGGGCGAGGCCGGTGGCCTCCTCGAAGCGGCCGAGGGACCAGCCCGGGATGCGGCCGCGCCACAGCGCAATGTAGAACCTTCTCAACGCCGCCTTGGCGTAGGGGCTCTCCAGGTTGTCGCTCTCGCGGAACAGCGCCGCGTCATCGCCGGCCATGGCGGTCTGGGAGTCCCGCTGGCCCCGGGTGATGGCCCCGAGGGAGTCGAGCCTTCTCGCGATGGTGGCGATGAACCGCCTCTCGCCCTTCACGTCCGTGGTCACGGGCCGGAACACGGGGGCCGACGCCTGGTGGGTCCTGTGGGTGCGGCCCAGCCCCTGTATGGCCTGATCGGCCCGCCAGCCCGGCTCGAGCAGGTAGTGGACCCGGCGCGCGGTGTTGCCGCATGCAAGATCCGCGTGGTAGCTGCGCCCCGTGCCGCCGGCCATGGAGAAAACCAGTATCTTCTTCTCCCCGTCCATGAAGGCGGCGGTCTCGGTCAGGCTTGCGGAGGCGGGCCGGCTGCGCAGCGCCAGGCGCTCGCCCCGGCCGTCCGCGATCCTGAGCACCCGGCGGGACCGGCCCGTGACCTCGGCCACGGCCTCGTGGCCGAAGTGGTGGAGGATCCGGTCCAGGGCCGACTGCACGGGCGGAAGGGAGGCCAGTTTCCCGATCAGGGCCTCGCGTTTGGCCAGGGCCTCCTGGCAGAGCACGGGGTTGCCGTCGGTGTCGAACACGGGCCGGCTCATGAGGTTGCCTTCCTCGTCGGTGAAGGGCTCCTGGAGCTGCACCGGGAAGGCGTGGGCCAGGAAATCGAGAACGTATTCCCTGGGCGTGAGGTCGATGGAGAGGTCATCCCATTCGGACGCGGGGATCTCGGCGATGCGGCGCTCCATCAGGGCCTCGCCCGTGGAGACAAGCTGGATCACGGCCGACCGGCCGGCATCGAGATCGGCCTCGACGGCGCGGATCAGGGACGGGCACTTCATGCCGGTCAGCAGGTGGCCGAAAAAGCGTTGTTTCGCCCCCTCGAAGGCGCTCAGGGCCGCGGACTTGGCGTTCCTGTTCAGCGTCGAGTCTCCCTGCATGACGCCGGTGGCCTCGAGCGCGTCCTGGAGGTTGGCGTGGATCACCTTGAAGGCGCCTGCATAGGCGTCGTAGATGCGCCGCTGCTCAGGCGCCAGCGGGTGCTGCAGGATGTCGATCTCCACCCCGTCATAGGCCAGGGCCCTGGCCTGGTAGAGCCCGAGGGCTTTCAAGTCCCTGGCGACCACCTCCATGGCGGCGACGCCTCCAGCCTCCATGGCCGACACGAAATCCCCCCGGGTCTCGAAGGGCGTCTCCCCCGCTCCCCAGAGGCCGAGGCGTCCGGCGTAGGAGAGGCCGGGCACGGTGCTGGCGCCCGTGGCCGAGACGTAGAGAACGCGGGCGTCGGGCAGCGCGTTCTGAAGCCTGAGTCCGGCCCGTCCCTGGGCCGAGGGCTTGACCTCCCCGCGCGCTCCCTTGGAGCCGGCCGCGTTGGCCATGGCGTGGGCCTCGTCGAACACGATCACGCCGTCGAAGGCGTGACGCTGGTCTTCTTCCGTTCCCCCCGCGAGCCAGGAGACGATCTGCTCGAGCCTCGAGGCCTTGCCCTGGCGGGCCGGCGAGCGCAGCGTGGCGTAGGTCGCGAACAGGACGCCCTCCGGGAGCGGGATCTCCGCTCCCTGGCGGAACTTGCCCAAGGGGATCACGTCGTCCTCGTTCCCCCCGAGGGCGGCCCAGTCCCGGCGGGCGTCCTCCACGAGCTTGTCGGACTGCGAGAGCCACAGGGCCCGCTTCCTTCCGCGGAGCCGGTTGTCGAGGAGGATCCCGGCGACCTGCCTGCCCTTGCCGCATCCCGTGCCGTCGCCCAGCATCCAGCCGCGACGGAAGCGCACCGTCTCGGAGAGCGCCTCGCCGTCCTCGGTCTCGCCGGTGGTACGGACCCCGGCATCATCGTCGTTGCAGCGGTGGACCGTCTCCCAGCCCGAGCCGATGCGGTAGCGGGCGGAGAGGTGGCGGTTGTGGGCCTCGCCGGCCAGGACGACGCTCTCGATCTGGGCGTCGGACAGGAGCCCGCCGGTGACCACGCGCTCCGGCAGCACCGGACGGTAGGACGGGCCGGGATGCGGGACGGCGGCCATGGCCGCGGACTGGACCAGGGGCGTGGGATGGACGACGGCGCCCGGAACATGGACAATGCCCGGCTTCCAGGGCGCATAGGGGCCGGTAGCGGTCTCGGAGCCGGCGGGGGCATCGCCGGAGACCGGGGCCGTCGCATACGCGAGCTCGGACACAGGCCCCCAGTCGTGACGGCGGTCCTTGTCTTCGGCCGGCCGGTGGGCGGCCGCGGCCGTGGCCTTGCGCTCTTTTGACTTGAACGGGGCCGTGTCGCCGAAAAGGTCCCGGATCGGAGCGGCTGTATCCGGGATCTCGATAGCGCCAGTGGCGAGGCGCGCCGGAACCCGCGTCATGACCGCGGCGAGGAGCTCGGCGGAGCTGTCCGCCCGGGCCGCAGGATCGATCGCGGCATGCTCGCGGTCCCCGCTCCGGTCGAGCACGGTCAGGCGGGTGTCGAAGGTGGTCCCGCGCCTGGCATAGGCCCGGCCGTCAATGGCCATGGAGAAGACGACGCGGGCCGGGGGATCGAGGCGCTCGAAGGCGTCCTTCCAGACCCTGTCCCCGGGCATGCAGCCCGCCGAGGTGACGGCCACGAGCCGGCCCCCAAGCCCCAGCATGGCGAAGGCCGAGCGCAGGTGGCGCAGGTCAGCGTCATGGCGGATGCGATGCACCCCCGGACTCGCGGAGAACGGCGGATTCATGAGCACCACGGTCGGCCGGACGGCCGGGAGACGGTCGGCGATGGCCTCGGCGTTGAACCCGGTCACCGCGGCTTTGGGGAAGAGCCGGGCCAGGAGGCCGGCCCGGGCCCCGGCGATCTCGTTCAGATGGAGCGCGCCTTCGCCGCCGGCCCCGAGGGCGCACTCGGCCATGACGGCGAGGATCCCGGTCCCGGCGCTGGGTTCGAGCACGATGTCGCCCGGCCGGATGGCGGCCGCCTGCAAGGCCGCATAGGCGAGGCCCAGGGGCGTGGAGAACTGCTGGAGGCGGACCTGGGACTCGGATCGCTTCGTGTGGGAGGGCTCCAGGGCCGCGATCTTTTGCAGCAGGGCCAGCATGGCGGGCGGGCCGCCGGCTCCGGCCCGGCGGCGCATGGCCCGGCCGTAGCGCTTCAGGAAGAGCACGACGGCCGCTTCGGCGGCCTCGTAGGCGTCCTTCCAGACCCAGGCCCCCTCGGCGTCGGTGGCTCCGAAGGCCTGGGTCATGGCTTGGCGGAGGGTGGCCGCGTCGAGAGGCCGGCCGGCTGTCAGTACAGGCCACAGGGCCTGGGCGGCGGTGAAGAGCGCGGCCGTGGGTATGGACGGGATGGACCGGGGGACGTATGGATGAGCACTCGCACGCTCGCCCTCCGCCGCCGTCAGGGCGTGGGGCATGGGGGTCTTCTCCTCGGAAGTCGTGGAAGTCGGGGGCCGGCGGGGGGAAACGCTCCCCCGCGTCTCACGGATCGACCCGGCCGGGCCAAGCTCGGCCTCGTTGCGCTGCGCCCGCGCGGATGGGTAGGGTTATGCGGGAACCGTGTTCCCGTCCTCTGCCGCGTGGGTGCGGCGGTGCGCGGCGGCGTCGAGTTCAGGCCCGTACTCGACGATATGGCCGGCGGCCCGGGCGGCTTCGGCATAGGTGGAAATCGCGTACTTGCCCTCGAAATGAAGGTCACGCTCGATCCCGAGGCCGAACGGGCCCCGGAAGGCTTCCAGTTCTTCGAGACTGAAACTGCCCAGCTCGGGAAAGCCGAAGCCGAGATCCGCGAGTCCGAAAGCCACGGAGGGATCCTCGGGATCCAGCTCCGTGACGATCCACGTTCCCGCTCCGCAGGGGTTGAAGAGCTTGACCACGGGCACGTGGTCGGCCCCGCGGTCGGCGCCGTTGGCGAGCAGTTTTTTGCGCTGCTTTTCGGTCATGAGTTTCATGGGTCGGGTTCTCCAGTACGTGAAGGGCGGATGTGGAGAGGCCAGAGACGCTCCAGCGCCTCCGCCCGTCCGGCCGGCGGCGGGAAGCCGGGGTCAGGGGTAGAGGATGCGGACCCGGGCCCGGCCCTCGGTCACGGTGACGTCGGGCGCGCCGTCGGCGCGGCGCCGGATGACGACGAGGGGGTGGTTGGCCGGGGGATGGGGCGGATCGGAAACCTCGCCCGTGACCGTTCCGTTCCGGGTCGTGAAGCAAAGCAGAACCCGGCCCCGGGAAACCTCGATAGCGCCGCCGCCTGGCTGACCGGGATCTATCAGGGTGACCACCGGCGGCTCGCCCTGCTCGGTGAACCGGTCGGGAATGGGAAGCGCCGGGGTCTTGCGATCCAAGGGATCGAGGTGGGTTCCCTCGCGGGCTTCGACGACGAAGGTCGGGCCGGCGTCGTCCATGGAACGCCAGCCGTCCGCATCGCCGTCGGCTTCCTGGATCGCCTTGTCCAGGGCCTCGTCAAGGGTGTCGGCCTCGACGGTGACGATGTTGCCGTAATACGCCGCATGGGCGCACTGGACGGCGTATGGCTTCTTCATCCCGCAGTCTCCCTGACGGCGCCGAGCTCGACGCTGACCTCCCGGCCGCGCACGGCAATGGTGACCTCGCGGTCCCGGGGGATGAGCCAGAACAACTCGCGCCTGACCGCTTCGGTGATGGATGTCCGGCGGGCCTCGTCCGCCGAGCAAAGGAGCTTCACGGCTATGTGCATGGCCTCTTCGTCGAAACGCAGGCGCTGGGTCTCCCAACTGTCGGAATCCGCTTCATCCGACGGAGAAAAGTAGGCGGCGCGCAGCAGCTCGGCGAGTTCGGCGGGCTCGAGGGCGCTCCCGGCCGTGACCAGCGGCTTCGCATCGGGAAGCCAGACCCAGGCTTCTCCGGAAAATGCGAGATCGGCGTCGAGATCGAGGGTCTTGGTCTTGCCGTTCACGCCCTCGACATCGAGGCAAATGCGGATCCAATCCGGCCGTGGAGGCGGCTCGATGGGGCTGGACCCTTCTGACGGAGTCCGGTAGTCCTCCAGCGGACGGGCCTCGCCGCCGGTCACGATCTCGGTGCGGACATCGGTGACGCGGGGAAGCGCGTCGTACCAGCCGTAGCCGTCAAGCCGGCGGTCGGCCTCGAAGAGCCGTGGGGTCATCCCGCCATGTTCGGCGGCGCGCCAGAGGGCCTGGGATTCGGGCGGTTCGGGATCCACGTGCATCACGAGCGCGTCGTTGGATACGGATGCGAGAGCGGGCGCCTCGCGCCAATCGTCGATATCGGCGATGCAGGGCCGCCAGGGACGCAGTTGGAGGGACGGTATCGGAAGCTCGATCCCGGCTTCGCGCGCCCGGGTCCAGTCCTCGAAGGCGATGCGCGGCGGCGCCTCGGTCGACGCCATGGCTCGGTAGACGGCGAGCCGCGCGGCCTCTCGCGTCTCGTTCAGGAAAGGGGTCTCGACCGCCTCCTTCCTCGCCGGCAGAACGAGCTCCAGTTCGGGACAGCTCGCAACCTCGGCGCGGATCGACCAGGTCTGGCCGGTCACGGGATCGACCGTGGGCAGGCGCACGGGCAGGGTCAGACCGTGGAAGTTGAGGTCGGGCTCGCTGCAGCCGCGGCTGCGGCCCACGAACACGCCGAAGACGAGTCCCCGCCAAGGCTCGGCGTCAACGGCCCCGTCGAGAAAGGCCCGGCGGGGCACGGTCTCCCCGTCAAGTGTGACCGGGAGCGGATAATGGCGGGCCGCGGCTTCGACCGCCCGGCGGATCGAATCGCGGTCGCCCGAGGCCGTGAAGCTGACGGCCGTGCCATGGGGCCAAGATCCGCCGTCCTCCGGGACGACGGTCGCCTCCTCCTCCCCCAGGAAATGCGCGGGCGTGAGATCGACGCGCCAGCCGGGGCCGGGTTTTCCACTGTCGGAGCGGGAGCGCGAGGCGATGCGGCAGCCTTGGCGGGCATGGCTGGCGAATCCCATCCCGGCCGCGTCCTCTCGGCCGGCAAGCTCCCCGTCCCATCCGGTCTCGCCAAGACTCAGGAGCACGGCAGGATCGGCGATGCCGATGCCGTCATCGGTGACGGTGACGGTCAGGGCGCTGTTGTCGGATGGCTCACCGGCGGGATCGGTAACGATCACCGACACGCGCGTCGCGCCGGCCCTTCTGCCATTCTGGAAACTCTCGACGAGGGTGTCGATGGTTGTGGCGGCCCAGAGCCGGGTGACGCGCTGGAGGGCGCTGTCATGGATCCTCGCCCGGATGCGGCCAAGCCAGGGCCGGGGCGCCGCGTCGGGAATGTCGTTCATGGCGATAGTCTCCGTGGAAGCGGCCGAAACGAAAAGCGCCCCGCCGGCGCGGGACCGGCGGGGCGCATGAGGGATGGGAATGCGGGGACGGTTCAGGCCCGGCGCAGGAACTCGGGAATGTCGAGTCCGTCGCCGCTGTCGCGGCCGTTGGTCCGTGGCGGGGTGAGGACGTTCTCGCGCGAGACGTCGATGGTGGGCCCGTCATCGGCGGTATCCGGGCCGGGCTCCTTGTTCGCAGGCATTCCGGGACCCGAGGTCTCCGACGCATCGCCGCCGGTGGTATCGGGGACGCCGTCATCAACGGCTTCCATGGTGTCCGGGACCGGAGCGGGATCGGGTTCCGGTTCACCGTCGCCTTCGGCCACCGGCGGGACGTCCGTGTCCGTGTCGTCCATGCGTCCGGCGTCGAAAGGCGCGAAGCCGGGCGGCGTCCAGGCGAGAGCGGCGGCTCGGGCCGAGGCGGCCAGTCCGACGGGCGGGTCTCCGGTCGCGAAAGCCCCTTCCATCGCCTTGGCGAGGTCGGCCTTCTTGTACTTCGACCGCGCCGAGGCCCAGGCAGGGCCCAGGGTCTCGCGCGCCACGGCGAGGATCCGGTCCTTGCGAATGCGCGACCAGAGCATGTCCGCGCTTGGTCGTACATGGGCGGTGAAGTCGATGTCGAGCCGGGCGATGGTGGCTTCCAGCTCGGGCCGGGCGTCCGGCTCGAAGGCGAGCTGGCCCTTGACCGTGCGTGCCACGGCTGCTGAGAACAGGGCTTGCTTCTCCGCCTGGGGAAGGGCCCGCAAGGCCGCGAAGGCTTCGCCTTCGCCGTCCTTCTCCATCCAGTCGAGGGAGAGGCCTGAGCGGTCCGCGAGCATGGCCTCGCCCGGGCTCCATCCGGCGAACGCCTCGTCGTTCATGCGCGACGCGGGCCGGTCGGCGGTCTCCTTGACGGCGACGTCGAGGGCGTCGGCCCTGTGGACGTTCGTGAACACGGCCCGGGCGAGCTGGAACAGCATGAGATCGAACGCCGCCTCGTAGTCCTTGGCCAGATGTGCCTTGACCAGGGCCGTGCGGACAGCCCGCAGGTCGTCGGCGAGGCCGATGCCCACTCCGGCCTCCTCCCGGGCCTTGGCGCGCGGGTCGGGAGGCAAAGCGATAGGGGCCGAGATCGCGGGGCCATCCATGCGGCCGGATTCGGTTCCGACGCCGTCGTTGCCGGCCTCCTGGACGTCTCCGCCCTCGCCGGTGGTCTCCGGCATGTCCTCGGGCCTGACCAGGCCCTGGATGACCTGGAGCGCGCCGTCCTGGCCGATGGTCGCGATGCACCCGGCCATGGCCATGTCCTGGGGCCGGAAGGTGGCTCGCGCTTCCACGGCCGCGTGGATCTCGTCGAGACGCCTCTCGATGCCTTCGGCCTCTTCCACGAGCTCCCCAGTCCAGTCCTCGTCGTCCATGTCGGCGAACTCGTCATGGCGGGCGCTCAGCCGCTGGAGCTCGGCCCGCTCCTCGTCGGTCGGCTCCGCGGGCTCGGGCCGGATGCGCCCGAACCGCGCGGTCGCGCTCCAGTCGGCCTCCGGCGCCGCCTCGGCCCACTTCCAGCAGGTGTCCAGCTCGTCCGCCGTGTCCTGGAGCTTCTGCATGGCGAGCTTGTTCAGGAGCACGGGATCGTCGAACCAGATCCCGCGGTCGTCCTCCTGTGCGAAGAGGTCCCGGGTGATGGTCCCGCCCGCGGCCTCGTAGGCATCGATACCGACGAAGCGCGCGATGGCGGCGGTTCCCGGCACGCGGTCCTCGGTCAGCATGCGCCTCACCTGCCAGGCCCCTGGCCGGCAGCCCTGGTCCTTCACCTGGGCCCAGACCGCCCTCTGGCGGCCGTGGTCGGTCGTGACCGCGAAGACCTTCAGGGTCTCCAGGTCGATCTCCTCGGCCCGGTAGGCGTCGAGCAGTTCCGGGGCCGCACGGCCGAGCCGCAGGCGCTGTTCGACCAGGCGCTCGGAGATGCCGAAGCGCGCGGCGATCGCGGATATCGTCACGCCGGATTCGGCGAGCCTGTAGAACGCGATCACCTGGTCGGCCGGGTGCATGGCGATGCGGACCACGTTCTCTGCGAGAGACAGCTCTCCGCAATCGCCATTGACGGCAATCAAACAGGGCACGGGGTGGTCCTCATCGAGCACACCATCGCTGACGAGAGCCTGCAGGGCGACGAGACGGCGCCCGCCGGCGATGACCGCGTAGCGGCCGATGCCGTCCGGACCGGGGCCTTGGGCCCGGGCGACCAGGTTCTCGAGCAGACCGTGGGCTGCGATGGAGGCCTTGAGCTCGGCGATCCCAGCCGAGCCGGCCGGGGTCTTGCGCACGTTCTCCGGGGCCAGGTCCAGCCGGCTCAGCGGGATGGTTCGGATGACGGGTTCGGGCGGGGAAGCGATGCGGTTCATGCGTATCTCCCATGGATGAAAGTGGATGGCGCGGGGAACGACCGCTCCGGCCGTCCGGCCTGCGACCGGCCCCGGCCCGGCTCGGCCTCACGGGGGCGCGCACGCGGGACCGGGAGGCGGATTGCGGGAGGATGCCGGGGCGGCAGGTCGGCTCGGCGGGGAAGCGGTGGCGGCGCCGGCGTGCCGTCAACGGTGCGGCTCACGGGCGACACCCTCGACGCCGGGGTCGACGACGTTCGCGAGAGCGAGCTCGATCACGCGGCGCTCGGCATGTGGAAGCGAACGGGGAGGCTCCTTCAGGGCCGTTTCGTACGGCAGCCCCGGCAGATCGACAGGCTGCCGTCGAGACGCCAGTCCGTCTCGGAAGCGCGGCCCCGGCCATCGGGGCTGTACAGCCAGCCGAGGAAGCGGCCCGCGAGCCAGACGGCGACTTCCCGGCGACGCTCGATGCGCCGGCGCTTGACCGCGCCGAAGAAGGGGAGCGACGCCGGCCTCGGGAGGGGCCGGCCGATCGCGGCCTCGTACATGCGGACCGCCGCGCCGAAGTCGGCGCCGGAGCGGTCTCGGCGGCGCCACAGATACTCCTGGCCGGCGAGCAGGAGAAAGGCGTCGAGCCGGTCGCCGGGACCCGGATCACGTTCGATCAGGATCCGGGCGGCGCGCTCGGTCACGGCGGTATCCAGGGGCATGCGGGACTCCTTCGGAGGGGGTTTGCCCGGCCTCGGCCGGCACGCCCGTCAGTTCGGGCAGGGGGATTCGCGACGGCGACAGCGTGTGGCCGATGCGCCGCTCGAGCGCGGCGTAGCGGCGATACAGCGCCGGACGGAGCCATCATGCTCCCCCGGCTGGTCAATCGGGCCGTCTCATGGCGCACAAACGCAATCACATCGCCAGCGTTCAGCTGCGCCAGCACCACCTCTCCGTTACCAAACTGGTGCTGGAGGAAATTGCGGGCTCGGATGGCGTAATTCACAATGGTGCCGTCGGCCAGATCACGCTGCTCGCGCAGATACTGCGCGTACTTTTGTACACAGCGTTCAGCCGGTGTCGGGGGACGGACGGGTTCCTCCGGGGAGATCACGCCCACGCATCGCAAGTAATCCATCAGATGCCTGAGAGAAGGCCGGGCGCTCAGTTATTGAGAGCGCAGGCTTCTTGTCCGCAAGTATAGAGTTACCTCTTCAAACGACAGGCTGGGCAGCTCGATTTGCTGCTGCTCAAGCCATTCGCTGAAGAGAACTATCTGCCGCAGCTGATTTTGGATCGTCTCGTGAGAATACTTCCGGGCGTTCAATGCTTCTGCAAGTCCCCTCAGCCACGGGACCAGCGGCCCGACTGGGCGTCGTTGCAAGACAAATCGGTCGTTGATCGGATACCTCATAGCAGGCTCCTTCTCCTCAGTGAGTTGCTGTTGGAGCCTCTACTATGTCGCGTAGCTCAGACGCCGGTCGCGCGATTCTGCAAGCCGTTCAATCAGATATCGTTACGCATTCCTGATTACGCCACATAGGCCGGTTCGCGAAATAGTGGTGCCTATCTTGCGCGCAAGATAGGCACCAGATCACCGGGTAGTTTGGCTCGGTCTCTGGGTAGCTGCGGCACTCCATGTCGGTCAGGTAGAGGCAGCAGCCCGGCCGATGTCCATGCTCATGGGGATACTCGAATCCGGGCCGGAAATCCGTGCCGCCCCTGCCCTTCAATACGATGCTCTCGGGCAGGTCGCCGGCCGAATGCTCGGTGACGTCCTGCAGGGCGGCGTCGACCTGAAGGACCACGACGCTCTCGGGCCGGAGCTCGGCGGCCATCTCCCGGACCTCGGCCCAGAACATCGAGAGGGTCTCTGGCCGCAAAGAGGCCGAGGTGTCGATGATGACGGCGATGGCCTCGATGCCCTCGGAACGGATCGAGGGGAGATAGAGGCCGCCGTCGATGAAGCGGCGGTTGGGGAGGCTCCAGGTGTAGTCGCTCCGCGCGGCGTCGGTCATGTAGCGGCGGAGCAGGGCCCGCCAGTCGAGGACGCTGTGGTGGGCGTTTCGGATCGTCTCCTCGACGGCGCCCGGCGTCTTGCCCTGGGCCTTGGCGAGGCTCGCGGCCTGGTGCATGGCTTCGTCCCACGCCTGCTCCTCGGCCATTGTGTCGAGCGGGTCGTCCGTCTCACCGGCGTCGCAACGGGCGCCGGCGTCCATGACCTCGCCCGTGCCGCTCGGATCGAAGCTCGGCGGTCCGTCGGTCCCGTCGCCCGTGCCGGAACCCTCCGGGCCTTGTCGATGGCCGTCAACGGCGGGGCTGTCGGAACCGTCATCATGGCCGTCCGGTTGCGGGCCGGCCGCGTTGCCGGCGTTGTCCCCGCTCACGGACCGCGATGCGCCGTCCTGTCCTGTTCCGTCGTCCTGCGGCTTTGGGAGCCGGTCGTAGGCCTGCTCCACGCTGACGCCGTCCCAGGCCTCGGCGTCGGGCGGCAGGACGAAGCCCGCGTCCCGCAGGAGCCCGTACGTGACGAGCTGCGAGGCGAGCTGCCAGCGCTCCGGTTCCCGGTCTCCCCTTCTCGTGTGGTGCTTGAGCGCGCAGGCCAGGACCACGCGGCCGAGCGCGGTCTTGATGAGATCGGCGTTCGTGTCCGCGACCCATTCAGGCGAATAGCGGATGTCCCGCCCGTCGCTGGCCAGGGTCTCGCGGCCGGCGTCGGCGCGAATGGGCAGCCGCAACGCGAGGCTTCCGAAGAAGGGCTGGTCTCGAAGGAGCGCGGTCACGCAGTCGCTCATCCGTCGCCTGGATTCGTCCATCAGGCCGCCTCCCTGCCGTCCGCGTCGACCGGCGCGAAGTAGCCGGCGAACTGCGTCGTCAGCGCGTCGGCGTCGCGCTTGACCCGGGCGCGGACAGCGGGATCGAAGGTCCGCGACGGACGGAGCGTGTCCGGATCGACGCCGGATATGCGGTCCTTCACCTGCTCGCACAGCCGGGCCAGCTCGTCGTCGCCGAAGATGTTGAGCCGGGGCACAACGTCGACCAGGCTCCGGATGTTCTCGATCAGGCTGTCGCGGAACACCAGGGGTTTTCCCTCTCCGTCCTCGCGCAGGCGCTCGGACACGTGCTCGACCGCCTCACCCAGGCGCCGGTAGAGGTCACCTACGGCGTCGTGGAGGCGCTCCTCGATCCGGCGCTCGATGTCGCGCTTGACCCGTTCGGTGTCGGCGGCGGCGAGCTTCGCCATGAAGTGGTCCGCGTCGGGCACTGGGACGATCCGGTAGGCGATGGAGAACCTGTTCCGTAGCGCCTCCTTGGAGGGATAGTCCTCGATGCGGAAAAGGCGCCCCAGATCGAGACGGGCCTGATCGATGTGGTCGTCATAGTCCTCGATGAAGCGGGTCCGCTCGCGCGCCACGCGCTCCCCCAGCGCGTCCAGCAACTCCGTGTAGCGCTCATAGTTGGCGACGGTCAGGAGCCGGCTTCCCTGTCGTCCCAGGGCAGGGTGTTCTCGTAATGGGTGGTCCGCGCCTGGCTCATGGTGGCGGTCAAGGCGGCGAAGGCGGCCTTGGGCAGGAGCCGCTTGTTGTAGCGGCCGGCGCTGGCGCTGGCGTCGTGGTGGATGGCCACGTGGCGGCTGGCCTGGCGGTCATGGAGCCTGCCGGACCAGGCGTTGATCCGGAGGCTCACGAGCATGGCGTCCTGGGTGAGGTTCATGGCGTTGATCTCCGAAACAGGGTGTCACCGGGTTTTGACGGCGGCCCAGCGGATGAAGGCGGGACTGTGCTGAAGGTCCGGATCGCGGCGGATGCAGGAGCCCACGAGGAACTCGCCGACCTCGCGCCTGAGTCTTTTGGCGTAGGCGACGATGGACCCCAGGTTGATGTCGTCGGCCAATCTGTAGAGCGACCCGCAGAGGGCGATCAGGGCGCTGGCGTTGTCGAGGATGGCCGCGTTCTCGGGATCGTCGATCACGGTTCGGGGATGGGGCAGCTCCCGCCAGACCTTGAGGAAGGCCGAGAACTCGACCGCGGCGGCCTCGCCCACGGCCCCCCGGAACAGGGCGCGCCCGGAGGCGGCATCGAGGCCGTTCCTTTGGCGCACGATGTTGGAGACGAACTCCCAGGTCCTCGGACACGGAAAGGCCTTCTCCCTCGACTGCGGGTCGAACTGGTGCAGCAGCTCGGGCCGCATCTGGATGAAGAAGAGCACTTCGGGGGCAATACCATTGGCCGCTCCCCAGGCGCACCAGTCCGGAACGTCCACCCGGATCTCCAGGTGGACGAACCTGGAGGCCAGCGGGGTGGGCATGCGGTGGGTGACGCCCCGGTCGGTCTCCCGGTTGCCGCAAGCGATGAGAGAGGCGCCCTCGGGGAGCTCGTACTCGCCGCAGCGCCGGTCGAGCACGTGCTGGTACAGGGCCGCCTGGACCATGGGCACGGCCGAGGGCAGCTCCTCCAGGTTGACGAGCCAGCGCCCGTCCATATCGGACGGCGGCAGGAAGGCCGGGGGGGCCCAGCGGGTGCGGTCCGAACCGTCGCGCCAGGGGATGCCGCGCAGGTCCACGGGGTCGAGAAGCAACGCCCGGACGTCGATATACTCGCGCCCTGTATCGACGGCCACCTGTTGGGCGATCTGGCTCTTGGCGCACCCCGGCGGCCCCCAGACGTAATGTTGAGCTCAACATTACGTCTGTAATGGCGATTCCCGCGTAATGGAGAGTGGGTGTGCTCCGGCCCCGTGGACCGCGGATTAGGGGCCGAAGCAACTTCCCATTTCTGTACGGTGCTCCTCCGCTGTTTCATCAACGAGAGGAGCAAGGCGATGCCGTCACGCAAGACAGGAAGGAAGGCTGGATATGTCGGGGGACCGTTCGGACCGTTCATTCAGGAGTTCGTGACCTACCTCAAGGAGGCGGGGCTTGGTCAGAGTCAAATTTGGAAGCTTGGCCGTGTTGCCAAGGAGGTGCTGATTTGGCTGCAGGCTGACGGTACGGCGATCGAATCAGTCGATGACGCCGTACTACGCCGATTTCGGGATGAGTACTGCCAGGAGATTCTGAAGCGACGCGAACATTCGAGGCCGGCTCAGATACGTGTAACGCTGCTAATGAATTGCACTCGCTGGCTCGTCCGGTTCGCCGAGCACACCGGTCGTGTCCGGCATCCTGGCGAGCTCGCCGACGGTTTATGCCTCCTCGATGAGTATCTCGTCCAGTTGGGCGGCGAAGGCTATAGGCCCCGGGCGCTCAAGTCCTATCACTACAGATGCCACCACTTTCTGACCTGGCTCCACCAGTGCCGTATTCCTTTGGCGGAGGTGAACGCCAGCACCCTGGAACGGTTTGTCGACCATGACTGTGTCTGCCCGTGGAGGATGCGCAACATAGAAAAACGGAAGTCTCGGCATATCGGCTCCATCAAGGCGTTTCTACGGTTCCTCTTCACCAGCGGGGTGATGCCGGACGCTTTCCCTGTCGAAGATTCCGGCGCCGCAATGTCGGGGTTCCGTTCATGGCTCCGCCGGCATCGCGGCATCGGGGACGTCACCATTCGCAAGTATGTGAAGACCCTCTCTTTGTTCTTGCCCGAGCTGGGAGATGATTCTCGGCACTACGACGCGGCTCTCATCATGGATGTCATGTTGAGCCGTTTCACGAAGATCGCGCCGGAATACGCGCGGGAGATGACGAAAGCCCTGCGCATGTATCTGCGATTCCTCGCCTCGAATGGAGCGTGTCGACCGGAACTCGTCAACGCCGTGCCATCGGTGCCGCAATGGAGACTTGCGACCCTCCCCCGCTACATCCCAACCGATGATATCGAACGGGTGATCGCGTCGTGCAACGCCAGGACAGCGGCGGGAGTTCGCGACCGGGCGGTCTTGCTGCTTCTGGCCAGGCTGGCGCTTCGCGGAGGCGACATCTGCGAGCTGCGGTTGGACGACATCGATTGGACAAAGGCCCTCGTCAAGGTCAGCGGGAAGTCCAAGAGATCGGTTCAGTTGCCGCTTCCCCAGGATGCCGGAGACGCGATCCTCGACTACATCGAGAAGGCACGGCCTCGAATCGATGAGAGCAAGTTGTTCCTGCGGGTGCTGGCGCCGCATGTGCCATTCCGTTCTTCCAGAGTTGTTACCCACATCGTGTGTCGAGCTCTGGATCGAGCAGGAATGCACGAGGCGAGTCCGAGGGGCGCCCAACTGTTCCGGCACTCCACGGCGACCGGTCTGCTGCGGTCCGGAGCCTCGCTGGAGACTGTCGGCACGTTGCTGAGGCACCGCTTGCCGAACACCACCGCGATCTACGCCAAGGTCAATGTCCCCATGCTCCAGGAAGTGGCGCAGCCCTGGATAGGAGACGTCCAATGAACATGATCGACAACGTGGAGCGGTACATCACCTTCAAGCGCCATCTGGGGTTCAAGTTCGTCGAGGACGCTCGGACACTGCGAGCTTTTGCGCATGAGGCCGTCGCCTGCAGCGATGGCTTCATCCGAGCCGCCTCGGTGATCGCTTGGGTCCGCAAGACATCGACAGCTGGCCAAGCACGCATCCGCCTGCGAATGGTTCGTGGCTTGGCCGTGTGGCTTCACGCTGAGGACCAACGCCACGAGGTTCCCTCGCCGGTTGCCCTCGGCCGAGTGCCGGTGAGGAGATCCTCCCCTCATCTCCTGAGCGCGGTCCAGGTCAAGGAGATCATGGACGCGGCGTTGTTAATGAGAAGCACAGGTCCGCTCAACGGTTACACGTACCACTACATGATCGGGCTGCTTGCCTCGACGGGATTGCGTCTCTCGGAAGGGCTCGCCTTGAAGCTGACCGACATCACCCCCGATGGGCTGGTGGTCAGACAATCCAAGCTCGGAAAATCGCGGTTGGTTCCCCTTCACGAGAGTACGAGCAACGCGCTGAGCGAGTATCTTGAGATCAGGATGCGCAAGGGCGGATGCGACGAACACCTGTTCGTTCTCTCCAACGGCAAACCCCCTCATCACAGCACTCTCTCGAAGATCCTCCTCAGACTCGCCAGGCAACTCGGCTACCGCGGTAGTCCAGGGGAGCCGGGTACGCGACTGCACGATTTGCGACATGGATTCGCCACGCGTTCGCTTGAGAACGCAGTCGCGGTCGATCGCGACAGCGTCAGCCGACACGTCCTGGCGTTATCCACCTATCTCGGTCACGTCAGCATGGCCTCGACCTACTGGTATCTGGAAGCCACGCCCGTCCTGCTCCGGGAGATCGCCCGCGCTGCTGAAAACACACATGTGGGGAGGATCTTGAGATGACCGCGCTTTCCCCCCATATCAGCAAGTTCCTGTACGAATATCTGCCGCGCGATCGTGGCGCGAGTCAGCATACTATCGATAGTTACTCGGTGAGCTTCCTACAGTTCATTGACTTCGCCGAAAACAGGCTTCGCGTTCGGGCTTGTACGCTCACGATCGAGCAGTTGACGGCCGAAGTCATCCTCGACTTCCTCGAACACCTGGAGCGGGACCGAGGAAACACGATTGGAACACGCAATGTACGGCTGGCCGCGATTAAATCCTTCTTCCGATTTCTCGAGCATCGGGCGCCGGCATGTCTTCACTTGGCAGCCCAAGTCCACGCGATTCCGCTTAAGCGCCGCAACCAACCATTGGTCGACTACCTCGACCACAATGAAGTACAGGCCGTGCTTGACGCACCGGATCCGTCGACGCGTGCGGGAATACGCGACCGCGCGATGCTCCACCTTGCCTATGCGGCTGGACTGCGAGTGTCGGAGTTGGTGGGCGTTACATGCCACGATCTCGAGCAACCCGGTCTCAACCTCGTCCGCATCCGCGGAAAGGGGCGCCGCGAACGCGTACTCCCACTGTGGGCGCAGACACGATCGGTGCTCCGGGACTGGCTCGCGATACGTCCTGAGGCGACCAGCCCCTACCTGTTCCTCAACGCCCGCGGGGTGGTCATGACCCGCCACGGCTTCGCTCACCGTCTGAAGCGGCATGCGGACACTGCTCGGCGATCAGTACCGTCGATCGCTACCAAGCGCATCACCCCCCACGTGCTTCGGCACAGCTGCGCCATGAATACCTACGAAGGCGTCGGCGACATCCGCAAAGTCTCGACCTGGTTGGGTCATGCAAGCGTCCAAAGTACGGAGATCTATGTCCGGGCAGATCCATTGGAAAAGCTCGACATACTTGCTGCACGACGGCCTCCGTCGATCCGCAAGGGGGTCTTCATCGATGCGAGGGACCGGTTGATGAGGATACTGAACGAAGACAAGCTGAAATAGAAATGGGAAGTTGCTTCGGTCCCTAATCCGCAGTCCACGGGGCCGGAGCACACCCACTCTCCATTACGCGGGAATCGCCATTACAGACGATGGCCGGCTGGCGGGACTCGACCAGCAGGGTGAGGGTCTTGGCGAGCTCGCTCGGACGAAGCGTGTAGTCGGCGGAGATGGTGTCGGTCATGGGCAACTCCGGAGAGAAGGGAGATCGAGGGGATCCCCCGCTCTAGGGTTTTGTTGGACACTCGATTGATCCATGATTCATGGAGAAAGGGGTGTCGCGATGAACGAACAAAAGCAAGAGGGGGCTTTGGCGGAGGGCGCCCGCAGGGCGAACGGAGCCAAGGCCCCAGGGCATCGCAGTGAGCGGGGTCGGTTCTCCTGCCAGCGCAAGCGGGAGGCGGTCCTGCGTCTTTTGCGGGGCGAGAGCCTGGAGACGCTCTGCCGCGAGTTGGGCACGACAGCGGCTCGGCTTTCCGCCTGGCGCGAGGCGTTCCTTCGCGGGGGCGAGGCGGCGCTCAAAGCCCGCCCGGCGGATGAGCGGGACGAGGAGAACGCCCGGCTCAAGGCCAAGGTGGGCGAACTCACGATGGAGGGCGAGGTCCTGCGGGAGAAGATCGACCGCCTGGAGGCCGGCCGCCCTTTAGCCGGCAGGAGGTGGAGGCGATGAGTCAGGCCCGCTTCACCTCCACGGGCAGAGCCTACGGCCTGAAGCGGGTGTGCGCCCTTTGGGGCTTGGCGCGCTCCACGGTCTACGCGCAACGGCGGCGAGAGGCGGTCCCCGTTCATGAACGCCCCACGCCCAATAAGCGCGGCCCTGTGGGCCCGTGCACCGATGCGGAACTCCTCGGCCACATCCGGCAGGTCCTGGAGGACTCTCCCTTCCATGGCGAGGGCTACCGCAAGGTGTGGGCGAGGCTGCGCTTCGCGGGCATCCGCACCAGCAAGGAGCGGGTGCGTCGCCTGATGCGGGAGGCGGGGCTTCAGGCCCCCCACCGGGTGGGCAAACCCCGAGGTCCCAAGGCCCACAACGGGACCATCCGCACCGAGCGGCCCGACCGAATGTGGGGCACGGACATGACGACGACGGTGACCACCGAGGAGGGGATGGCCTCGGTGTTCGTGGCGGTGGATCACTGCTCGGTGGACTGCGTGGGGATCCATGCGGCCAAGAGCGGCAACCGCTTCGAGGCCCTGGAGCCGATCCGGCAGGGGGTCGCCGAGCGCTTCGCCGGCTTGGAGGCGGACGTCGCCGAGGGGCTTAAAGTTCGTCACGACCACGGCCCCGCCTATCTGTCCGATGACTTTCAGCGGGAGATCGCCTACCTGGGCATGACCAGTTCGCCCAGCTTCGTGCGGGCGCCCGAGGGAAATGGCTACTGTGAGTGGTTTATCCGCATCTTGAAGGAGAATCTCCTGTGGGTGCGCTCTTTCGCCACCGTAGAGGAACTGCGGTGGGCGCTGCTTGAGTTCAAGAACCTGTACAACCATCATTGGATTCTCGAGGGCTACGGCTACCGAACGCCGGCCCAGGCAAGGCAGGAAAAACTCGCTCAAGTTGCGGAGGCCGCATGAGGTCGAATACCCTCACCCGAGTGTCCAATAACCCAGGGGCGGTCCAGGGAGGACACCCCCTCGGGCGTCCGGCCTTCGCCCGATACCCGGCCCGACTCCGGCTCTCGGCGGCGAGGATCGCTTACGGGGAGAGGAAAGAACCAATGGGGACCGAACGGGTGTCCGGTCGAGGGGGAAATCGTGAGGGCTCCCGGACCTACGGGACGGTCACGGGCTCGACGCAGCGGGGGTCGTCGTTCGAGGGCTTGTTGACCAGGGTGCTCACGGGGTGGACCGTCATCCCCTCCGGAGGACAGGGGCCGAGCGCGACGGTCTCGCCCGCCAGCCACGGTTCGAACGCCTCCGGGGGCAGGATCACCGGCATCCGGTCGTGGACCCAGGCCACCGCCTCGTTGGTCGCGGTCGTCAGAATGGCGCAGGTCTCGATGGCCTCGCCCGGTCCCTTGAGCGCGCTCTCCTCCGGGACGGACCAGCGCTCCCACAGCCCGGCCAAGGCGAACAGCGCGCGCCCCTTCAGTCCGATCAGCCACGGTTGCCTGACCGCCCCCTGCCGCGTCCATTCATAGAACCCGTCGGCCGGAATGAGGCAGCGACGGTTCCGGTACGCGTCGCGGAACGCCGGCTTCGTGCCGACCGTCTCGGCGCGGGCGTTGATCAGCTTGTAGCCGATGTTGGCGTCCCTGGCCCAGCCGGGGATCAGACCCCAGCGGAGCATCGAGAGCCGGCGACCGTCCTTGCCCGAACGGACGACCGCGACGTCCTGACCCGGCGCGACGTTGTAGCGGGGCTTGAGGTTCACAGGCGGGCCGCTCAGGTCCAGAAAGGCCTGAACTTCCGGCCATGTACAACGTTGGGTGAAGCGTCCGCACATGGGGCGAGCCTATCAGTCTTTGCGGGGCCCGGCCAGATGGCTCCATATTCGGTTCGAACACGATATGGGGATCATGTAAGGAGGAACACCGGCCGGTTCCGAGGCGCAGGCTCGTGGTGAAAGCGGGTCGAACCCGCGCGGACAGAGAGTCTAGCCAGGGAAGTGCCAAGACCGACGGTGACGGCGTGACGGACGCCACGGACGGTGCGAAGGCGGCAAGGTATTTGGCGTATGGGCGGTCAGCCATGGACGGGCACGCTTACCTTCGTGACCGCCGCCACCCCGCGGCCTCGGCCTGCGCCTCGGTGCAGAACCACCGCTCGCCCTTTGACGTGTCGATGCGGGTCCGGTCATAGGACCGGCCTCCCGGCACATGATAGATGCGCGAGCCCGTGCGGCTGATGTTCCCTTTGATGCGACACTCGCCGGCGCCGGTGCGAACCGCCCCCTGAAGACGCTTCCCCCGCCGCCAATCCCACGGGGGCACGAACGTCCCTCGCCAGAGCCCGCGACGATCGGCCTTCGCGGCCCTCTCCTGAGGAACGTAGTCGGTCGAGTATTTACGGTACGCGAGCGCCCAGCCCTGGGAGACCATCCACGCATTGACATCCTCGCCGGCCACTCGACACACCGCCACGATGTGCCCGTAGCGGTCGCGGTCACGTTCCTCGCATACGACCGGCCGTCCGGCGAGGCGCTTACGGAGCGCGATCGCGGCGGCCCTTCCGCAACTCCAGGGCTTGCCGTCAGACCGGCAGGTCTGAGCGCTCTCCGGCGCGTCGATGCCGTGGAGCCGGACCCGGTGACCGGAGACCTTGAGGCTGTCCCCATCCGTCACCGAGGCCGTGCCCGAGAGCTGGGCATAGGCTGCGGGGCAGAAGGCAGCGGCCAGGAGTCCGATGATGCAGGCTACGGCGAGATGTATCATGCCTTTTGGCCCTCCGGGCTCCGGTCAATTGTCCCGAGCGGTGACACGGACAAGAACTCAGCTCCTCGCGATGTGTCCTGGCGGGTTCCGGCGTGCGGCTGATGATGGCTCTCATTGTAGCCGTTACGGTAGGTAAGATTTTCAAGCTTAGACAAGAATCGTCTTCGCGAACGAGGCACGAAAGTTTTGAATGCCATTCGCCGCACCTCGGCCTTCGGCGATCCTGGCATGGCGGGACAGAAAACGTTGCAGGGTTTGACACTTTACTCCGGATTCCCTGCAGAGCGTCTGCGCTGCCGAGACTGAAGGTGCGAGGCATTGCTTTGTAGCCCCGGCTTTCCGCAAGGGAATGGGGACGGTTGAGCGTCGTCGTTTTGCCGATACCGACGTAACCGTGCCCGCCGATTGTACAGTCCTTTGACGAAAGGAATATCTTGACCGCTTTTTTTGCCTTCCGTGAGCCGTTCCCGGTGGAGTAGGGCGGGTGAGCGCACCACTGGCCTCACATTTTTAGCAAGTCCTAGAGAACGGTGTTGTCCACATGCACCTCGGCAGAAGACATGTCAGCTACCCGTTTTCAGCCCTCAACTCGCGCAGACGACGGGTCCCGACACCTCCATGCCGCCTTCCTTTGACTTCCAGCGGTAGAAGGTCCGGTCCAATAAGCCATGGCGACGGCAGATCTCCTTTGCCGTGCCGCTAGCTTCATGCTCGTGTAGTAGACTGCAATCTTCTCTTCTGTAAACCGTTTCCGGTTCTTCTCAAGTTCTCTTGTCTTCAGTCTCTCCAAGAAAACTCACATTCGCATTGACCCTCATCATGTGAGAAGGTCAATCGGTCAGGAGCGCTGAGCCTAGAATGCACGGTGGTCTGCCATCAACAATGCACATATATTGGTTGGCATGAAAGGAATTAGAAAAAGAACCGTCAATAAAGTTGCAGACATGATCTGCGGCAATGAAAGCGATTACTTCGTGTATAGAAGCAGCACTTATTTGTCGGAGTTTTTCGAAGACTGTGACATGGAGCAGTATGTTCACGACGGCTCGACCCGGAAATGGTGGGTCGCAGGCGTCCTCGACAAGATCCTGAAAGAACCGTCTGACAATCCTGCTCTACCTGGGGCGGGTTTTCAGACCGTAATTCAAGTCCTGATGGATCGCGCGGACCACACTCAGGACGATCCTGAACGTGAGGCTGCGCTGGCGGAACTCAACGTGACGCTCGCACGCGAGGGGCTGGAAGTCCCCCGCTCTAGGGTTTTGTTGGACACTCGATTGATCCATGATTCATGGAGAAAGGGGTGTCGCGATGAACGAACAAAAGCAAGAGGGGGCTTTGGCGGAGGGCGCCCGCAGGGCGAACGGAGCCAAGGCCCCAGGGCATCGCAGTGAGCGGGGTCGGTTCTCCTGCCAGCGCAAGCGGGAGGCGGTCCTGCGTCTTTTGCGGGGCGAGAGCCTGGAGACGCTCTGCCGCGAGTTGGGCACGACAGCGGCTCGACTTTCCGCCTGGCGCGAGGCGTTCCTTCGCGGGGGCGAGGCGGCGCTCAAAGCCCGCCCGGCGGATGAGCGGGCCGAGGAGAACGCCCGGCTCAAGGCCAAGGTGGGCGAACTCACGATGGAGGGCGAGGTCCTGCGGGAGAAGATCGACCGCCTGGAGGCCGGCCGCCCTTTAGCCGGCAGGAGGTGGAGGCGATGAGTCAGGCCCGCTTCACCTCCACGGGCAGAGCCTACGGCCTGAAGCGGGTGTGCGCCCTTTGGGGCTTGGCGCGCTCCACGGTCTACGCGCAACGGCGGCGAGAGGCGGTCCCCGTTCATGAACGCCCCACGCCCAATAAGCGCGGCCCTGTGGGCCCGTGCACCGATGCGGAACTCCTCGGCCACATCCGGCAGGTCCTGGAGGACTCTCCCTTCCATGGCGAGGGCTACCGCAAGGTGTGGGCGAGGCTGCGCTTCGCGGGCATCCGCACCAGCAAGGAGCGGGTGCGTCGCCTGATGCGGGAGGCGGGGCTTCAGGCCCCCCACCGGGTGGGCAAACCCCGAGGTCCCAAGGCCCACAACGGGACCATCCGCACCGAGCGGCCCGACCGAATGTGGGGCACGGACATGACGACGACGGTGACCACCGAGGAGGGGGTGGCCTCGGTGTTCGTGGCGGTGGATCACTGCTCGGTGGACTGCGTGGGGATCCATGCGGCCAAGAGCGGCAACCGCTTCGAGGCCCTGGAGCCGATCCGGCAGGGGGTCGCCGAGCGCTTCGCCGGCTTGGAGGCGGACGTCGCCGAGGGGCTTAAAGTTCGTCACGACCACGGCCCCGCCTATCTGTCCGATGACTTTCAGCGGGAGATCGCCTACCTGGGCATGACCAGTTCGCCCAGCTTCGTGCGGGCGCCCGAGGGAAATGGCTACTGTGAGTGGTTTATCCGCATCTTGAAGGAGAATCTCCTGTGGGTGCGCTCTTTCGCCACCGTAGAGGAACTGCGGTGGGCGCTGCTTGAGTTCAAAAACCTGTACAACCATCATTGGATTCTCGAGGGCTACGGCTACCGAACGCCGGCCCAGGCAAGGCAGGAAAAACTCGCTCAAGTTGCGGAGGCCGCATGAGGTCGAATACCCTCACCCGAGTGTCCAATAACCCAGGGGCGGTCCAGAAGCATTCTACGCCGAGGACAACTGCTGCTATATACGCAACACCAAGACCGGCGAGGAGGCGCGGCCCGGCCCGGTCGTAGCGCGTGCTCTCTCCCAGGACGAAATTGATCGCCGCCGACGCCTCGAGTCGTATATTGATGCGGCGAGCGAGGACGACATCACCGAAAAGGTAGTCTTTCCACTTTTTCAAACCCTCCGATTTCAGAGGATTACAATCGCCAGCCACAAGGGCAAGGCGATGGAGTTCGGCAAGGACCTATGGATGAAGTATTGTCTCCCCACCGGGCACTGGCTCTACTTTGGTCTGCAAGTGAAGCGCGGAAAGATAGATGCGACGGCGAAAACCAAGAATGAGAACGTCGCAACGATTCACCGCCAGCTCACCATGATGCTCGGACATGAGATATTTGATCCAGACATCAACAAAAAACGGCTTGTAGATCATGCACTCATCGTAGCCGGTGGTGAAATCACCAAGCAGGCCAAGCATTGGCTCGGAGAAAGGCTGGACGCCTCTTAGAGGAGCCAGATCCTGTTCACTGACCGGGCTGACATTCTTCACTTGTTCGTCGTCCACAACGTTCCAATGCCGGACGAAGAACGCAGGGAGGAATTCGATGAAGACATTCCATTTTGAAACATCTCTGAAGATGTGAAGACGCGTAGCGCGCCGTGGGCCAGGATCACGACCTCGACCTGTTCGGAGATCTGGTTGGGATACGGAACCTTGTACCCGGCAGCCGGTCGATCAGGCCTTCGACGCCGTAGGTCTGATAGTTGCGCCGGATCTCGTAGAACTGCTGGTGCGAATTGCCCATGATCCGACACCCTTTGGAGACGTTGCTCATCTCGTTGGCCAAGTCACGCAGGCTCAGTTGCGTCGTGCTATCTTGTCCTTGGTGGTCAGTCGTTCTCTTGAAAGGTTGGATGTTGTGCAAAAACAATCGTCAACCACTCCGGGAGCGGTGTGGACACCGTCGGCGCACCAGACTCTTAAGCCCGCATTTCCCATATGGATCATAAGTTTTGTCGGACCGAATGCCGTTTTCTCGTGTAAGATCAAGGTGTTGGCCTCCCCCTGCCATCATCTTGCGAGGGGACCCAATGGGTGAAGCGAAGAAGGGGTCTTTGAAGATCCGTTTTGACCGTCGGCTGAGGCTTGAGTTTCACGGAACCAGAATCACTTCGGATGCGGGATTGCTGGCCTGCCGGGAGCTGGATGATGCGCTGGGTTTGACGGTGAGAGCGCCAGTGCAATTGCAAGAGATCCGTCATGGCCGGAACATCCAGCATGAGTTGGCGCCGCTATTGCGCCAGTCGGTCTATAGCCGCTTGGCAGGGTATGAAGACACCAACGATGCCGAGCGGTTGGCCCAGGACCCCGCGATGCAAGCCGTGGTCGGCCGCCGAGCGCTTGAGAAGCAGGCGGCGGGCGCCAACACCCTGAGCCGGTTCGAGACCGAGGTTCTCACCAGGGAGGAGAATCTCAAGGGGCCGGAGCGAGCTGAACCGGGAGTGGGTGGACCGGGCCATGGCACACTCACCCCATCAGCGAATCATCCTGGACATGGACAGCTCGGAAAGCCCCGTCCATGGGGAGCAGGAAGGTACGGCCTACAACGGCCACTTTCGTTGCACCTGTTATCACCCTCTTTTTTGCTTTAACCAGTTCGGGGACTGCGAAGGGGCGATGTTGCGCCCCGGCAACGTGCACAGCGCCGATGGCTGGCGCGAGTTGCTTTCGCCCATCGCGGCCCGGTATGAGCGGGCGGGTGTTCGCCGTTACTTCCGAGCCGATGCCGCCTTTGCGCGCCCGGAGGTCTATGAGTACCTGGAAGCGCACAGCTTCCTTTACGCCATCCGCCTTCCCGCCAACGACGTGGTGCAGCGAGAGATCGACTTCCTCCTCACCCGCCCGGTCGGTCGCCCGCCCAAGAGACCCATCATCTTCTATTACGACTTCCGGTATCAGGCTGGAAGCTGGGACCGTTCCCGGCGGGTCGTGGCGAAGGTGGAATGGCACTCAGGCGAACTCTTCCCTCGCGTCGGATTCATTGTCACGAACCTGACGGCTCGACCCGAGGGGGTCGTGCACTTCTACAACCAGCGAGGCACAGCCGAGCAATGGATCAAGGAAGGCAAGTACGCCATGAACTGGACACGCCTTTCCTGTCACCGGTTCGTGTGCAACCAGGTGCGGCTCCTTCTCTTCGTCCTGGCGTACAACCTGGGCAATTTCCTGCGCAGGCTAGCCTTGCCCAGGGGGCTCAAGCACTGGTCGCTGCGAAGCCTCCAGGTCAAGCTCATCAAAATGGGCGGGAGGATTGTGCGGCACGCCCGGCAGATCATCTTTCAATTGGCCGAAGTAGCGGTATCCAGGGAAGAGTTCGCCATCATCCTGGACCGAATCAACCGATTACGGCCGGTGCCGGTCTAACCTTGTGCAGAGGGTTCCCGGCAGCATGAGGTGATTGGTTAACGGGTTGAACCGCGAACAAAGGGGACCGAAGGGCGAGGGTCCGCCTTTTGGGGCAGTCGATGGCCGTCAGCACCTTGTTGCGGAGGGTTGGAAGGCTCTTGACAAACCCATCGGAAGGGGATCAACTGGCTTTCATCGGGAAAGGGGACCGGAAACCACCCAAGCAAGTTGATATGGGAAATTCCGGACATAGCCTCCGATAATTGATCCACAAGTCATGCCGGTTATACTATCGAGGGCACAAACTTCAGCTTCCCAAAACGTTTCAAGGAGCAGATTATGAAAAAAGACTTACTTAGGCTTTGCAACAAATGCGATACCTATGCGATCGCCCCAAAGGTCGTTATCGAAGAAGCATACATTCCCTATATTCCTCGGAATTGGAATCAAATCCTTATGCTTGCGCAAAATCAGAACCTATCGGCATCCAACGAGAAATATGTCGAAAAGCTACGGAAACTTGATTCAAATGACAGGATGAGACGTCTTGGTCTATTCGGAAATGGAATAGGCGTGTATCCGTGGGATGATGGCTCATTTAAACCGGAATTTCCCATATCAACTTGCTTGGGTGGTTTCCGGTCCCCTTTCCCGATGAAAGCCAGTTGATCCCCTTCCGATGGGTTTGTCAAGAGCCTTCCAACCCTCCGCAACAAGGTGCTGACGGCCATCGACTGCCCCAAAAGGCGGACCCTCGCCCTTCGGTCCCCTTTGTTCGCGGTTCAACCCGTTAACCAATCACCTCATGCTGCCGGGAACCCTCTGCACAAGGTTAGACCGGCACCGGCCGTAATCGGTTGATTCGGTCCAGGATGATGGCGAACTCTTCCCTGGATACCGCTACTTCGGCCAATTGAAAGATGATCTGCCGGGCGTGCCGCACAATCCTCCCGCCCATTTTGATGAGCTTGACCTGGAGGCTTCGCAGCGACCAGTGCTTGAGCCCCCTGGGCAAGGCTAGCCTGCGCAGGAAATTGCCCAGGTTGTACGCCAGGACGAAGAGAAGGAGCCGCACCTGGTTGCACACGAACCGGTGACAGGAAAGGCGTGTCCAGTTCATGGCGTACTTGCCTTCCTTGATCCATTGCTCGGCTGTGCCTCGCTGGTTGTAGAAGTGCACGACCCCCTCGGGTCGAGCCGTCAGGTTCGTGACAATGAATCCGACGCGAGGGAAGAGTTCGCCTGAGTGCCATTCCACCTTCGCCACGACCCGCCGGGAACGGTCCCAGCTTCCAGCCTGATACCGGAAGTCGTAATAGAAGATGATGGGTCTCTTGGGCGGGCGACCGACCGGGCGGGTGAGGAGGAAGTCGATCTCTCGCTGCACCACGTCGTTGGCGGGAAGGCGGATGGCGTAAAGGAAGCTGTGCGCTTCCAGGTACTCATAGACCTCCGGGCGCGCAAAGGCGGCATCGGCTCGGAAGTAACGGCGAACACCCGCCCACTCATACCGGGCCGCGATGGGCGAAAGCAACTCGCGCCAGCCATCGGCGCTGTGCACGTTGCCGGGGCGCAACATCGCCCCTTCGCAGTCCCCGAACTGGTTAAAGCAAAAAAGAGGGTGATAACAGGTGCAACGAAAGTGGCCGTTGTAGGCCGTACCTTCCTGCTCCCCATGGACGGGGCTTTCCGAGCTGTCCATGTCCAGGATGATTCGCTGATGGGGTGAGTGTGCCATGGCCCGGTCCACCCACTCCCGGTTCAGCTCGCTCCGGCCCCTTGAGATTCTCCTCCCTGGTGAGAACCTCGGTCTCGAACCGGCTCAGGGTGTTGGCGCCCGCCGCCTGCTTCTCAAGCGCTCGGCGGCCGACCACGGCTTGCATCGCGGGGTCCTGGGCCAACCGCTCGGCATCGTTGGTGTCTTCATACCCTGCCAAGCGGCTATAGACCGACTGGCGCAATAGCGGCGCCAACTCATGCTGGATGTTCCGGCCATGACGGATCTCTTGCAATTGCACTGGCGCTCTCACCGTCAAACCCAGCGCATCATCCAGCTCCCGGCAGGCCAGCAATCCCGCATCCGAAGTGATTCTGGTTCCGTGAAACTCAAGCCTCAGCCGACGGTCAAAACGGATCTTCAAAGACCCCTTCTTCGCTTCACCCATTGGGTCCCCTCGCAAGATGATGGCAGGGGGAGGCCAACACCTTGATCTTACACGAGAAAACGGCATTCGGTCCGACAAAACTTATGATCCATATGGGAAATGCGGGGATCATGATATATATACACAAGTCAACACGCCGGGATGGGGTCAGGCTGGATTTGCTAAGATCCTAGAACTCTATGTTGAAAACCTTTACTACGGACCAAATGACGAGCTTCATCATTTTGAGGCATTCAAATACCTTTACGAAGATAATGGCACACCTGTAATCAAGCGCGTTCTAATGAACCCGCAAAGGCGTTTCGGAGAACCTCTCGTTGAATCGTGCGGTATATCTGCGAAAACCCTTTACGAAGCCAGCCTTACAGAAAAGGGGATTGAGGAAGCAGCAGATGTCTATGGCGTTGATCGAAGTGGACCGCCCCTGGGTTATTGGACACTCGGGTGAGGGTATTCGACCTCATGCGGCCTCCGCAACTTGAGCGAGTTTTTCCTGCCTTGCCTGGGCCGGCGTTCGGTAGCCGTAGCCCTCGAGAATCCAATGATGGTTGTACAGGTTCTTGAACTCAAGCAGCGCCCACCGCAGTTCCTCTACGGTGGCGAAAGAGCGCACCCACAGGAGATTCTCCTTCAAGATGCGGATGAACCACTCACAGTAGCCATTTCCCTCGGGCGCCCGCACGAAGCTGGGCGAACTGGTCATGCCCAGGTAGGCGATCTCCCGCTGAAAGTCATCGGACAGATAGGCGGGGCCGTGGTCGTGACGAACTTTAAGCCCCTCGGCGACGTCCGCCTCCAAGCCGGCGAAGCGCTCGGCGACCCCCTGCCGGATCGGCTCCAGGGCCTCGAAGCGGTTGCCGCTCTTGGCCGCATGGATCCCCACGCAGTCCACCGAGCAGTGATCCACCGCCACGAACACCGAGGCCATCCCCTCCTCGGTGGTCACCGTCGTCGTCATGTGCGTGCCCCACATTCGGTCGGGCCGCTCGGTGCGGATGGTCCCGTTGTGGGCCTTGGGACCTCGGGGTTTGCCCACCCGGTGGGGGGCCTGAAGCCCCGCCTCCCGCATCAGGCGACGCACCCGCTCCTTGCTGGTGCGGATGCCCGCGAAGCGCAGCCTCGCCCACACCTTGCGGTAGCCCTCGCCATGGAAGGGAGAGTCCTCCAGGACCTGCCGGATGTGGCCGAGGAGTTCCGCATCGGTGCACGGGCCCACAGGGCCGCGCTTATTGGGCGTGGGGCGTTCATGAACGGGGACCGCCTCTCGCCGCCGTTGCGCGTAGACCGTGGAGCGCGCCAAGCCCCAAAGGGCGCACACCCGCTTCAGGCCGTAGGCTCTACCCGTGGAGGTGAAGCGGGCCTGACTCATCGCCTCCACCTCCTGCCGGCTAAAGGGCGGCCGGCCTCCAGGCGGTCGATCTTCTCCCGCAGGACCTCGCCCTCCATCGTGAGTTCGCCCACCTTGGCCTTGAGCCGGGCGTTCTCCTCGTCCCGCTCATCCGCCGGGCGGGCTTTGAGCGCCGCCTCGCCCCCGCGAAGGAACGCCTCGCGCCAGGCGGAAAGCCGAGCCGCTGTCGTGCCCAACTCGCGGCAGAGCGTCTCCAGGCTCTCGCCCCGCAAAAGACGCAGGACCGCCTCCCGCTTGCGCTGGCAGGAGAACCGACCCCGCTCACTGCGATGCCCTGGGGCCTTGGCTCCGTTCGCCCTACGGGCGCCCTCCGCCAAAGCCCCCTCTTGCTTTTGTTCGTTCATCGCGACACCTCTTTCTCCATGAATCATGGATCAATCGAGTGTCCAACAAAACCCTAGAGCTGGGGAGAAGTGAGGTTGATATCGCTTGCCGATACTTTGATTATCTTTATCCAGGAAGAGCGGCAGCGTGAATGGAGCTGACCATGCAAAGTTATTATTGGACGAAAATATAGGGAAAAAGGTTTATTTTGTAATAAGGGATTTGTTTTCTCTAATAAAGACAAACACCCCTACGGTCGCCCATCTTGTTGAGGATTTTAAGGCGGGAGGGGTTGATGATGAGAATTGGGTAAAGAAAATTGCGTCAGATGATTGGATTGTTATGAGGGTATGCCAAACTTAGTTGAAAACTGACGGAGCGCCCCCCCCGTGGTGGAGTTGGGTTGTGTGAGATGCACATCCACCCACCGAAGGAAAGGAGACGCTCCATGAACACGGTGCGACGAGGGAAGGGGCAGGTCAAGGGTGAAGAGCCGAAGCGGGTCACGTTGGCGGATTTTGCGCTACATGCTCCGGTGGACACGTTGGTCGAGTCTCTCCAGGCGTTGATCCCTTTGGGGTTGATGGCGGTGGGGGATTGTCTGAAGGCGGACGTGGCACGCTTGGCGGGGGCGCGCTACCGTCGTGGGGACGGCTTGGCCGGTCACGTGCGGTGGGGCCGTCAGCGAGGCTCGGTGTATTTGGCCGATCAGAAGCTGCCCATCCAGGTTCCTCGGGTCAGAAATCGCCTCACCGGCCAGGAGGCGCCGCTGGAGACGTACACGCGCTTGCAGAGGCCGCGCGGGGCCGATGCCGGACTGTTCCGCCGGGTGCTGAAGGGGCTGAGTTGTCGGGACTATGAGGGATGCGCCGAGGCGGCGCCCGAGGCCTTTGGGCTTTCCCCCTCGACGGTCTCGCGCCGCTTCATCCGGGCCAGCGCCCGCAAGCTCAAAGAGCTCTGCGAGCGCCCCCCCTGCAAGGGTATGACTTCGTGGGCCTGGTCCTGGACGGCAAGCGCTTTGAGGACGACCTCATGGTGATTGCCCTGGGCATCACGGTTCAGGGCGAAAAGGTGGTGTTGGGGTTTGTTCAGACCGGGACCGAGCGGGCGTTGACGGCGTTTTTGCGGGAGTTGGTGGAGCGGGGGCTGCGCTCTGAGGCAGGTCTGCTCTGTGTGATCGACGGCTCCAAGGGCCTTCGGGCGGCGATCCGGCGGGTTTTTGAGGCACACGCGGTGGTGCAGCGCTGCCAGTGGCATAAGCGCGAGGGCGTGCTCAGCCACCTGCCCAAGGGCCGGCAGGGGCGCATCGGGCGGAAACTCCAGGCGGCTTATGATGAGCCCACTTGCGAGGGGGCCAAGGGGGCGCTCGGGAGGCTTCGCAAAGAGCTTGAGCTGCTCAACCGCTCGGCGGTGAAGAGCCTGGACGAAGGCCTGGAGGAGACCTTGACGCTCCATCGCCTGGGGGTCTTGTCCCATCTTGGGGAGAAGCCTGAAGACGACGAACTGCTTGGAGTCGATCATGTCGCTCATTGCTCAGCGAACGGACAGGGTGGACCACTGGCGCAACAGCGACCAGAGGCAGCGCTGGGTGGCCACGGCGCTCCTCGACATCGAGCCTCGGCTGAACCGGATCCAGGGCTGCCGGCATCTGCCGGTCTTGAGGGCCGCCATCCGCTCTACGCTCGGCCTTCGGGCTGACAGCGACGAGCGCGAGGTGGCCTAACATGCACCCAGGGGTCACTCCGGAATTTCAACTAAGAATGGCATTGACTCAGATTGTTATTTCGGCAGACCATGCGCTTTCATTTGTCTGCAAAAGGCACAAAGTAACGCATGTAATAATATCTGGGAGATTACACACGAGTCCCCCGCTCTAGGGTTTTGTTGGACACTCGATTGATCCATGATTCATGGAGAAAGGGGTGTCGCGATGAACGAACAAAAGCAAGAGGGGGCTTTGGCGGAGGGCGCCCGTAGGGCGAACGGAGCCAAGGCCCCAGGGCATCGCAGTGAGCGGGGTCGGTTCTCCTGCCAGCGCAAGCGGGAGGCGGTCCTGCGTCTTTTGCGGGGCGAGAGCCTGGAGACGCTCTGCCGCGAGTTGGGCACGACAGCGGCTCGGCTTTCCGCCTGGCGCGAGGCGTTCCTTCGCGGGGGCGAGGCGGCGCTCAAAGCCCGCCCGGCGGATGAGCGGGACGAGGAGAACGCCCGGCTCAAGGCCAAGGTGGGCGAACTCACGATGGAGGGCGAGGTCCTGCGGGAGAAGATCGACCGCCTGGAGGCCGGCCGCCCTTTAGCCGGCAGGAGGTGGAGGCGATGAGTCAGGCCCGCTTCACCTCCACGGGCAGAGCCTACGGCCTGAAGCGGGTGTGCGCCCTTTGGGGCTTGGCGCGCTCCACGGTCTACGCGCAACGGCGGCGAGAGGCGGTCCCCGTTCATGAACGCCCCACGCCCAATAAGCGCGGCCCTGTGGGCCCGTGCACCGATGCGGAACTCCTCGGCCACATCCGGCAGGTCCTGGAGGACTCTCCCTTCCATGGCGAGGGCTACCGCAAGGTGTGGGCGAGGCTGCGCTTCGCGGGCATCCGCACCAGCAAGGAGCGGGTGCGTCGCCTGATGCGGGAGGCGGGGCTTCAGGCCCCCCACCGGGTGGGCAAACCCCGAGGTCCCAAGGCCCACAACGGGACCATCCGCACCGAGCGGCCCGACCGAATGTGGGGCACGCACATGACGACGACGGTGACCACCGAGGAGGGGATGGCCTCGGTGTTCGTGGCGGTGGATCACTGCTCGGTGGACTGCGTGGGGATCCATGCGGCCAAGAGCGGCAACCGCTTCGAGGCCCTGGAGCCGATCCGGCAGGGGGTCGCCGAGCGCTTCGCCGGCTTGGAGGCGGACGTCGCCGAGGGGCTTAAAGTTCGTCACGACCACGGCCCCGCCTATCTGTCCGATGACTTTCAGCGGGAGATCGCCTACCTGGGCATGACCAGTTCGCCCAGCTTCGTGCGGGCACCCGAGGGAAATGGCTACTGTGAGTGGTTCATCCGCATCTTGAAGGAGAATCTCCTGTGGGTGCGCTCTTTCGCCACCGTAGAGGAACTGCGGTGGGCGCTGCTTGAGTTCAAGAACCTGTACAACCATCATTGGATTCTCGAGGGCTACGGCTACCGAACGCCGGCCCAGGCAAGGCAGGAAAAACTCGCTCAAGTTGCGGAGGCCGCATGAGGGCGAATACCCTCACCCGAATGTCCAATAACCCAGGGGCGGTCCACGAGGCCTCAATTTGAAAAGGCATGCGCAATCATCGAAGCCAGAGACCAACTATTGGATCTGCAATCAGAACCAAAAGGAGCGACTTTCTCACTTCAAATGAACCCAATTGGAAGGGCAAGGATAGTTAAAAAGGATAGCGTACTGAGGGTGCGACCCACGAAACTAATCGAGCGTTTCGACTCTCTTCGCGGAGACACCTCTCGATAATTGGAAAAACTCTTCTTTAGACACACCTCTTTTCGCCTGGAGATTTTTAATCTCCTCGTCCCGCACTCTCCCATCCTCGTAGGACGGGTATTTCTTCTTCTCCGGTAACGGCGGCTTCTTGGTGGCGGCCCGTTTCATGCCCCCCAATATAGCACCTGACCGGCCAGATCACCATACGTGCTTTAAGGGTATAGTTACCACCTGGGTTTCCCACCAATTTAAACGCCCGAACGGGGTAGGTCGATTGAACCGGTTGGCTTTCAATCATTGACCCAACGGACGGGTGCTGACCAAGTCCCGGGACCCTGTTCCCCAAGGGCGTGTGACGGGCCGGGACGGGGACCACCGAGGCGGTGGCACCGTCCGGCCCCTACGCTTCCTTCGATAGGCGGGTTCCTATGACGGGGCGTCCGTCTGTTGATGCGGCGGTTTTTCAGGATCCCGACCCACTGGGTGCTGGCACGGACAGACACCCTACCAAACACACTTCGCTTTGAGACGTAGGGCCGGTCCAAGCCTGCCCTCTGCGAAGGCAGGGGGTTCCGGCCCGTCCCGTCCACGCTCGCGTGGATGATCCACGCGGCTCACCGTTTCACGTGAGGCAGGACCTCCTCGGCGAAGGTTTTCAGATACGCGTGCGAATCGCCCGTGATGGGGAGGATGAAGACGGCGTCCGCGCCGAGGGCCGCCAGGGAAGAGAACCGCTCGGCGCACTCTTCCGGCGTTCCGGCGATGCCGAACCGGTCGATCCACTCGTCGGGGATGGATTCCACCACCCCTTCATGCGAGGCGCCCACCCGGTAATGCTGCGTGTACTGGTAGCTCTCGAGCGCGCGCAGGCGGTCGGCCTTGGGGATGCCGAAGACCTCCTCGGGCAGCGGCATGGACAGGCGGCGGGCGACCCAAGACCGGATGTCGCGCCGGGTCCCGGGGCGGTCGTCCGAGAGCGCGCAGCCGACAAAGGCCAGGAGCGTGAAGCCGCTCCAGCTTCGCCCGCTCCTCTTCAGCCCCACCTCGATTTGAGCGCGGACCCAGGCGAAGATCTCCGGCGAGATCCCCGAGCTGACGATGGCCCCGTCGGCGACCTCTCCGGCCAGGGCGAGCATCTTCGGGCCGTTTCCGGCCATCCAGACCGGGATGTCGAGGGGCTGGTATTCGTTGAACGCCGGGACCGCCGCGCCGTGGAACGTCCCGGCTTCGCCCCGAATCAAGGCGCGCGCGCACCGGACGACTTCTCCGCAAAGCTCGACGCCCCCCGGCGGAAGGCCCAGGTGGAGCAAGGCGGTGTTCCCCGCGCCAATCCCGAGGACAAACCGCTCCCCGGCCAGGTCGGCGACCGTCACGGCCGAGCGCGCGAGAACCGCCGGGTGGCGCGTCCTCGGGTTGCTGACGCCGACGCCCAGTCCGATGCCGGAGGTCGTTCCGGCGAGCCGGCCCAACAGGGTGTAAGGGTCGGGCCAGATCCCCTGGGAATCGGCCATCCAAAGCCGGTCGAAACCGTAACCCTCGACTCTCTCGCAAACTTCGAGCAACGCCCGCGTCCAGCTGAACGCCTCCTGGGGAAACCCGCCGATGCCGATTTCCATTGTCACCTCCCGCCACTGGTATCAGGGTTGCCCACGGCCCCACTGGAAATCGGGATTGGAGGGCTACTCCTCCCCCCTGATCTTGTCCACGAAGTTCGAGGCGGGAAGCAGAAACACCGAGAAGACCCGTCCCGAGGTCCCGCCGCGGAGCTCGAACCGCAGGCGAGGGTCTACGGTGATGAGGTATCCGATGGGCGCCCCGAACCGCATGAGGGTCCTCAGCCGCCACTTGGAGAAACGCTCCAGGTATCGAAGCGTCTGTCCCCCGAACCGCCGGCCCTCGATTCCATCGAGCCGGGCGATCAGGTCCTTCCGGCCGAGCTCGCCCAGGTCTTCGGTGAAGAACTCCATCGCCGACAACTCAAGGACGGACAGCTTCTCTCCGCCCCGGGGATCGAGGAAGACGGCCAGGGGATGCGACGCGCCGCCCGCGCGCGCGCAAACCAACGAGGCGCGATACCGGGCGTCCGGCAGGCGCGAGAGCAGATTGGCAATCTCGGAGGGAGGTTTCGAATGAGGAGGAGGAGGAGGCGCGCAGGACCAGACCCCCGCAAGGATTCCCAGCACGCCGGCCCAGCGCCCGATATGTCGTCTCACTTTCATCGCTCAACCTCCCGCCACTGATTCACCCCGCCGCGTCTTCCGCCGCCCCGGTAAAGGCCGAAAGAAGCATGTACCCCTCCCTCGGGATCTCGGCCACGGCTTCCAGTCCCTGCGCCCGTTTCAACCGCTGAATGGTGTAGAGGTGAATCAGGCACTCGAAATACATCTGCCTCATCATTCCGACAAGATTGATCAGGTATCGGTTCTCGTTTTTCGGGTCCACCCGGATATCGGGGTTGATCCGCTCGGCGACCCGCCAGAAATCAAGGACCGAATCGCCAGAGGGATAGCGCGCCCCCGGCGGCGCCACCCGGTCCAATTCCTTGCCACGCATCTCCCGGATGGTTTCCCGGCCCAGGATGAGCTTCACCAGGTTCACCCCCTGTTCCATCCGAAACAGAAGGCGGTCCGGGGTCCGGTGGGTTTCTTCGTCGAACCGGCGGTCCCGCCGCGCGCAGGCCTCGGCGTCGAAGTCCGGCATCTCATCGTCCGGGCCGAACACCCGCGAGGCCCACTGGTTGACCAGCCAGTGGAAATGGACGAACGCCGCGTGGCTCAACTGCCGGCGAACGCCCCACTTCATCCACTCCACCCGTTCATCGGTGAAATCGAGTTGGGCGTCGGTGAGGCCTTCGACCTCCCGGGCGTACCAGCCGGGAATCTTCGGATAGTCCGGAAAGAGCGTCGCGCCCAGGGCGTCACCGGTCATCGGGCCTTTCTCCGAACGATCCAGGGGGGCGCGATCACTTCCCGCCGCCGTCGGGATGTTCCATCCGCCGGAAGGACTCGGCGATGGCCATGCCCTCGGGCTCCCCTGTCCTGCGGTCCCAATCCCGCATCCGATCTTCCAGGTTGTCCATCCCCGAAACCTGGCTCTTGTGGCAGCGAAGCGCCTTTATTTTGAGGTCGAAGGTTTCGCCGATGTCCACAAAATAATCGGGCTTGGAAGAGCCGGAGAAAAGGACTTCTTTGATTTTGTGTGGATCAAGGCCCAACTCCAGCAAGTCGGGGAAGTAGAATCGGTTCCCGACCGCCGGATAGACCGAATCGTATGCCGCCTCGGAGAGGGCCCGATGATCGGGATGGGACCTGTAGAAGCTTTCGAATTCCGTCGAGCCGGGGTCTCCGGTGACAACGACCGCGTCGGGTTTAAATTTCCGGATGACGGCCACGATCGCCCGCCGCAGCCCGGGCGTGTTCCGCAACTCGCCGTCGGGCTCGCGGAGGAAGTGCACTTCCTCGACGCCGACCACCGCGGCCGCGGCCCGCTGCTCCTCCTCCCGGATCCTCATCCGCTCTTCCACCGGGAGGTCTTCGTCGAAACCCTTGTCCCCGCTTGTCGCGATGCAATAACCGACGGTTTTTCCGGCCCTCGCACACAAGGCGACCGACCCGGCGATGGTGAAGTCGATGTCGTCCGGATGGGCCGCAATCACAAGGATGCGATCGTGTTCGATGCCGTTGTTCACTCATTCAATCCCTTGCGCCAACTCATCCGTTGAATCATCCCGGCCGGGACGACTTCGGCCGCGCCGGAGCCGTCTGGTCCAGTCCCCAGGGCCGGTCCTCGGGGCGCTCCAGATAAACACCCAGATCCGGGTCCTTCTCATCCTCGGGTCGTCTGTACTCCTCTTCGAGCTTCGCGATCCCGCGCTCCAGGCGTCTCAAAACCCAACCCGACAGGCAGACCCGGTCCAACCACTCCCTGATCCCTCCGCTCCCCAGAGCGAAATCCACCGTCAGGGAGAGCGCCGTCCCGGCCGCGAGCCGCTCCAGCCTCATTTCCTCCGCAATCCGGATGCCCAAAGGCCCATCGAGGAGGCAGAAGCTCCGTTCCCAAGGAACCCGCTCGGCCCAGGTCGCCGCGACCTTGAAGGAAAACGGGCCGACGCGCAACGATTCGCGCCATGCGGCCTCTTCCGCCCCCGGGCTCGAACCCGCGCCCTCTCCGGCCTCCTCCTCCCCCCCCCCGGCGCAATCCAACGGCCGGCGAACGAGCCGCCCTCCACCCGCTTCCAGAGCGTCTCGGGGTCCGTCGAGATGACCCTTCGGACGGTCAGTCGCGACACCCTTTCGTCCCTCGCACCGATGGGTTCTCAATCCAATCTCCAGCAGAATAAGACGACCGCGATCGGAATGCAATTTTCGCCCCGTGACACACGGAGCCCGCAAGAGGTCCCCCACAACTTGATGGGGCGATCTGGAAATTCGTTGCGGGGACCGCGGGGGCCGCCCGATTTGGGGGTTTTCCGACAACCTGCTAAACTGCTTTGCAGGAAAGGGAGCGTCAGGTTTCCGGGCCGGCAAGATGGATCAAAGATGCGCGGCGGGAGGGGTCGTCCCCGCTCCGAATCGGAGGGCGCTCCGCACATCCCTTCTCGGACGATGTGGGATATCCTGTAGACCATGGGACGACGGAGGCGCGGATCGAGAGGATGGAAAACCCTTCCCGAAAACCCGTTGACCGCACCCCCCCCCCCGCGCGGAACGTCGGTGAACGCCCCAAAGGGGCGAAGCGCTTCTCATTGCGCAACCCGGCCGTCCGCCTCTCGGTTTACGCGGTTGTTCTCCTTTTGATTCTGGGCAGTTGTCGCGAGCGGATCGAACGGTTCTTCATCTACCACCCCGCGCGCGAGATTTTTCTGACGCCCGGCGACCGGGGGGTGGCGTTCGAGGACGTTCGCTTCAAGGCCCCGGACGGCGTCAAGCTGCACGGCTGGTTCGTCCCCGCCCGCGCGGGCGGGACGGCGGCGCGCAGGGCGCCCACCCTCACCTGGTTCCACGGAAACGGCGGAAATCTCAGCCACAGGGTGGAGAACATCGCCCTTCTTCATCAGAAAGTCGCGGCGAACGTCTTCATCTTCGACTATCGGGGATACGGCCGGAGCGAAGGGACGCCTTCGGAGGAAGGGACCTACCGCGACGCCGAGGGGGCGGTCCGGTATCTGCTGTCCCGCAAGGACGTGGACGGGGATCGGCTGGTTCACTTCGGCAGGTCCCTCGGGGCCTCGGTCGCCCTGGAGGAGGCCCTGCGCCGTCCACCTGCGGGAATCATCCTGGAATCCCCGTTCACCTCGGTGGGGGCGATGGCGAAAAAACTCTACCTGATCCCCATCGGAAGGGTCCTCAAGACCAAGTACGACAGCCTGTCGAAGATCAAAAAGATCCGCTTGCCGCTTTTGGTCCTCCACGGAGATCGCGACGGCATTGTGCCGTTCTCCATGGGGAAGGCCCTGTTCGAAGCCGCCAACGACCCGAAGGCGTTTTACGTCATCCGAGGGGCGGGACACAACGACACCTACGCCGCCGGAGGGGAAGCGTATTTCCAGCGGCTGGACTCGTTCATTCGGAAGCTGTTCACGGCGGACGGAAGCGCCGGGGGATGAGGGGCGACCCCGAGGCTATTGTCTCGTAAATGGTTTTAAATATCGAGACCCGAATTGTCCCTTTCCGGCCGGCCAAGGGGTCAACCGACCCAAATGCCCGGCCTTCCGGAACGGTGGAAAGGCGGTGTTTTCAAAACAGGTAGGGCGGGCATTTGGGTCGGTTGACCCCTTGGCCGCCTTCTCTACAATTTGTGAAGTGTCCATTTATTTTGGAGACGCGAGGCTAGGGTGTCGGGTCCGGATGCGCTTTGAGGGGCGGGGAATAGACGATCAGGAACCGCGTGACGGGATCGCCCAGGGCCTCGATCCTGTGCGGCACACCCACCGGGAAGAAGATCACGCCCCCTTCCCCGACTTCCTTCGCCTCCCCGTCGATCTCGATCCGCGCCCGGCCCTCCAAGACATACATCCCCTGCTCCAGGTCGGAATGGGAATGACGGTGGGCCACCGCCCCCTTCTCCAGCGTCCCGAGAACCAGGTGGAAGTTTTCCGCCTCTCCGATCAGCCGCCGGTTGACGGTCCCATCGTGGCCGGCGGGCGTGTACGTGGGCGCATCCTCTTCGTGATAGACGTATCGGTCGATGCTCATCTCGGACCTCTCGCGATTTGATGGGTCGGGGGAAATTCTCCTGGCCTATATATAATCCACGGGCCGGGATTCGGGCCATAACCGCGGCGAACCCTGTGTCTCCGCGGGACGCGCTATTCCATGGAGGACCTCCCCGCCATGCCGGACGCTCCCATCAGAGATGGTCCCATCAGTGAGGGGTCCATCATCGAGGTCGCCGTCGAGGACCGCATCGCCCGCGTTCTCCTGAACCGGCCCGAGGCCCTGAACACCATCAACTGGGACCTCATCCGGCGGATGGATGCCGCGATGGAGGCGTTGTCCCGGGACGACGGCGTCTGGGCGGCATGTCTCGAAGGAGCGGGGGACCGGGCCTTCTGCGCCGGGGCGGACCTGAAGGAGCGCAAGGCCCTGGCCATGCCGGACGTGGCGAAGCTCCGAAAGGAGATGATCGCCATGGTTCGGAAGATCACCGAGTTTCCGAAGCCGCTCATCGCGGCCGTCCACGGCTACGCCCTGGGAGGCGGGTTCGAGCTGGCGCTGGCGTGTGACATCATCATCGCGGACGAGACGGCCGTCTTCGGTCTGACGGAGACAAGCCTGGGAATCATCCCGGGGGCCGGCGGGACGCAGGCGCTCCCCCGGCGAATCGGGGTTGGGCGGGCGAAGGAGCTCATCTTCACGTCCCGAAAGATCGACACGCGCGAGGCCGAGCGCCTGGGCGTCACGGACCGGGTCGTCCCCGCAGGCGAGGCCGGAAAGGCCGCTTGGGCGCTCGCCCGGGCGATCACCGCGAACGCGCCCATCTCGCTCCGACAGGCCAAGGCGGCCATCGACGGCGGCCTGGGGAAACCGCCGTCCCGGGGCTGGGAGATCGAGGAGGAGGCGTACAACGTCACGCTGGCCACCGAGGACCGGAACGAGGCCCTGCGCGCCTTCGCCGAAAAGCGGCCGCCGAAGTTTCAGGGGAAATGAGGCCGGAGGGGGGGGAGGGGGAGGGTCGGATCTCCAAAACGGTCATTCCCCCCCCCCCCAAGCCGGCGGACGAGCCGAAGTTGTACACAGAGGAATGTAGGGTGTGCAGGTTGGATCCGCGATTGACACCCCCGGTGGAAAAAGGTTGTATCCTTATCAAGCGTCCATGAGCGAATCCCGGCTTGATGCGATCGCTCTTATCACCGTGACCGTTTAGGATACGAGGTTTATGCATCAGCTTTTGAGCGCCCTCGGCTCGATCCTGACCGGCACGTGGGAGATGTTCCTTCTGCTGGCCCCGTTGTTCCTCCTCGGGCTTCTCATCGCGGGGCTCCTTCATGTCTTCATTTCGGCCCGCCGCATTCAAAAGTTGATGGGCGCGGCAGGCCTGAAGAGCGTCACCACCTCGGCCGCGTTCGGCGTACCCCTCCCCATCTGTAGCTGTGCCGTAGTCCCCGTGGCCATCGCGTTGCGGCAGAAGGGCGCCAGCCGCCCTGCCACCCTTTCCTTCCTCATCACCACACCCGAGACCGGCACCGATTCCATTCTCGTCACCTGGGCCCTGATGGGGCCGATCATGGCCGTCATGCGGCCGGTAATCAGCTTTTGCACCGCCATCATCGGTGGAATTTTCGCCATCGGGATGCTCCGGGACGAGGAGGCGACAGAAGGTGAAAACGACGACGACGGCCAAGATCATCATGACGTAGATGAGGACTTTGTCGCATTTGGCGGCTTCCTGCTCGCCGCTCGAATCGCCGCGGTCAGGGAATGGAGGCGATTCCGGAGCCGGCGCCCTTTAAGCGCCTGGTGCAAACCCGCGGTCATCGAACGCGAGGCCCCTGCCCCGGTTGAACCCCTCCCGGAGGATGTCCCGCGATTGTCGGCGATTGGAAGAAGGATTTTCTGTTACGCGTTTGTCGAAATGGCGGACGACATCCTGTTCTCGCTGGTCGTGGGTGTTCTGCTCGGCGGCATTCTCATGGTGGCGCTGCCCGCCGACCTGGCCCGATACGGGCTGGGGGGAGGGGTTCTTCCCTACGTCGTCATGTTGGCCGCCGGGGTGCCGTTGTATATGTGCGCGTCCGCCAGCACCCCCATCGCCGCGGCGTTGGTGGCAAAGGGCCTCAGCCCCGGCGCGGCGCTGGTCTTTCTGCTCACCGGCCCCGCAACCAACACCGCGACCATCATCATGCTAAGCAAGCGATTCGGGAAGCGGTTCGTCGGCATCTACCTCGGGGCCATCGTCGCCGTTTCAATCGCCGGGGGGATTCTGTTCGACTACCTCGCGCTCGCCTTGGGATTCCGCGTCGTTCCCACATTGGACGCCACGGGTTCCGGATTGATCAGTTTTCTGGAGTGGGTCGGGGCCCTGCTGCTCCTTGCCCTGATCGTTTGGCGGTTCTGGCGCGGCGCGGCCTCCGCCGGCTTTTTCGACATGTTGACGAATCTTCGGACCATGGCCGGAAAGCTCAGCGGGCTGGGCGGTTAGATTCGAATGGCCTCCTCGCATTCGCGAATGGGTGGAGCCGCTATTGGTCATTGACCGCTCACCGCCCTTTGCGTCGGATGGTTGGTGAGAAATCCAGGTTAGCTCACAATGTCATCCCGACAGAGGGACCTTCAGGTCCCGACGAGGGATCTCGCCTTGCAATTCGCGACGCATGGGCCGCTCATTTTTCACGGTCCCTGCGATCTAGGCGAAAAACCCTATTTTTCTTCCTTCCAAAATATAAACCCATTGATTTTATTGGGATTCCGCCTTTGGCTTTGGATCGTACTTTTTTATTTGCTGACGCCCTCGGGGGCGGACCCACCCGTCGGTGGGACGGACCCGCACGTCGGCGGGACGGACCTGCACGTCGGCGGGACGGACCTGCACGTTGGGGGGAACGGACCCGCCCGTAGGCGGGCGTGAGTCTCCAACATGAAACCCCAGACCTTTGTGCGCCTCTCCGGTGCGCTTCGACGTTCTTGAGCGTGACATTCACGGATTATCCTCCCAGCTCCAAAATCCAGTTTTTATTCTTGAATTTAAACGAAACCAAGACGAAATCCACTGAAATTCAAAAATTCCCCGGCGGCCATATACGGGTCCGGGGCCGAGTCCATTCTCCCGATGCGCGGCACAGGGAAGGGCATGGCGGGCGGCCCATCCATACGGTCAAAATGAAATTATTGATCTCTTTCATCTTTCCCAAACCTCGCGGAAAATCTGTGAAATGTCAGGATGTAAGACTTGACCCCATGACGTCGCTTGAGTCTGTGACTCCTTGCCCGCCAGTGTTTCGGCCCTCCACGTTCCAATTCGGCCTTGCACGATCCAGCGCTCTGTGGCAATTTGGTTTCCTGGCTACAGACGACAGGTGTGGCCAACGAGTATATGGGGATTGTCGGTTCAGACAAGGGAGTGTAGGTAATGGAGAAAAAGGGATGGTTGAATCGGCTCAGTGACCCCAAAAAGCAATTTTCCGATTTCAGCCAAGGCTCCGGCCATCTCCCTTTGAGTTCTGGCCGCTACCCCAAGGATGCCATCCAACATCCGCTAGATGAATACGCCCAACACATCCTGGAAAACCGGCTAGCCTCACAAAAACATCTTAGAGCATTGCTCGATAAGGCGATTGGCGAACTGGAAACGGAATTCTATCTGGAAAACTTAGCTGACAATACGCGCGTGAATTCGGATCTCATGCCGGAGCTATACGGCATTTTTGAAGACGTGTGCGAACGGTTGCAAGTGAGTCCGCCAAACTTGTTTTTTGACAACAACCCTCTACCGAATGCATGGACACTCGGTGCTGATCATCCATCAATAGTCGTAACATCCGGTCTTCTTCAGTTGATGAACGAAGATGAACTACGATTCATTATCGGTCACGAGATTGGTCATCTACTATGTGATCATACTCGGTACCGCATCATGACGGAAAAGTATCAACTCGTTGCCACCCTAATTTCTATAGTTCCGGTCGTTGGAAAATGTTCTCAACTCTGCTCCAATTTCGCTCAATTTTTGGTATCGACGGGCTGAACTTTCAGCGGATAGGTTTGGTGTGTTCTCCTGTCAGAACATGGATTCAAGCATTTCGGCACTTGCTAAACTAGCTGGCGGATCGCCAAATATTGATCCTCAAGCTCTTAAAGCAGCAACCCTCTCTCAGGCCAATGAGTTTAGAACGGCATATCGCGAACGAGCAACAATTGCTTCATTTTGGGATATATTCGATGGTCTTATGAGGAATGCCTCGGTGCGTACCCATCCTTGGCCGGTTGTACGGATTTGGGAAATCGATCATTGGCTTGAAAGCCAACACCATGCTGCCCTCTTGGTCGGGGATTTTGAACGCGCGAGGTCCGAAAGAAATAGCATCGAGAGTTTCTTTGTTTTGGACATGGATAGATCGAAAGTGGACTTACCCCGGTTTCGTGGAGAGTTAAGCACTTGGGTTTTCAGGGTGTGCGTTGTTGTCTCCTTTCGTAGTTAACGGGTGACAGGTTGTCGATGGAGGAGTGCCGACGATGCGGGTTGTAGAAGCCCTCGATGAACCCGAACACCTCCATGCGCGCCTCGGCCCGGGTGCGGAAACTGTGGCGAGCGAGGAGCTCGCACTCCAGCGTGGCGAAAAAGCTCTCACACAGCGCGTTGTCGTAGCAGTCCCCGACCGAACCCATGGAGGGACGCACGCCCGCCTGCCGGCAGCGCTGCCCAAAGGCGACCGAGGTGTACTGCGTGCCCTGGTCGGAGTGGTGGATGACGGCCCGGGGACGGCGCTTATACAGCGCCATGTCGAGCGCGTCGAGCACCAACTCGGCCCGCAGGTGTGTGGCCATCGACCACCCCACGATGCGCCGGCTGAACGCATCGAGCGCCACGGCCAGATACAAAAACCCCGCCCATGTCGGAACGTAGGTGATGTCGGCCACCCACAGCCGGTCGGGGGCCTCGGCCGTGAAGTTGCGGTCCACCAGATCAGGGGCCGGCCGCGCCTCCTGCCGGCGCTGCGTCGTGCGCGCTCCCTTGCGCCGACTGACGCCCGCAAGTCCCGCCCCACGCATCAGCCTGGCGACGCGCTTGCGGCCCACACGCACTCCCTCAGCCTCCAACTCGGCATGGACGCGCGGCACGCCGTAAGTCCCCCGAGAACGCTCGTGGATCGCCTGAATGCGTTTGGTGAGCGCCCGATCGGCACACGAGCGGGCACACGGCGCGCGCCTGCGCCACGCGTAGTAGCCGCTGGAGGAGACGCCCAGCACCCGGCACATGGTGGCGGTCCGATACATGGCCTGGTTCGCCCTCACGAACCCGTAGATCCGGACGGGATCGAATCGGTCTCCCGAGCAAACCAGGCCGCGGCTTTTGCCAGGATCTCCCGCTCCTGGCGGAGCTGTCGGTTCTCGCGGCGAAGTCGGCGCAACTCCTCCCGCTCATCGCTCGTGAGCCCGTCTTTGCGACGCCCCTCGTCAACGTCGGCTTGATGGGCCCAGGTGCGGATCGTCTGCGCCGAGGGCTCGAACTCGTGCGCCAGCGCCTCGGGCGTGCGTCCCGCCCGGACCAACTCTACCATCTGGCAGCGGAACTCCATTGGATAGCGTGGGTGAGTCTGTGGCATCGTGAACACCTCCTTTACCCCCAAATCATCAGGTGTCCACCAAACCGGGTCAACTCCAACTCCAGGGGTCCCACTGCGTCCGCTAGATTCCCGTACATAATATACGATGGGTTATACGGGGACTACTATGACGTGGATTTGCCCAAACACCGAGGCAGGCGCCCGCACAACGCACTCAGCGCGGCCTTCGTGCGCACTGCGAAACCCGGCTACTACTGTGACGGCAACGGCCTCTATCTGCGTGTGGACCGCTCCGGCGCGCGTCGATGGGAGCAGCGTCTGCGGATCCAGGGTCGAAACCGCACGCTGGGGCTGGGGGGCTGCCAGCTGGTATCGCTGGCCGAGGCGCGCGAGAAGGCGTTCACGAACCGCAAGATTGCGCGCTCGGGCGGTGATCCGCGGACCGAGCGGCACAAGGTCCGGGACATACCCACGTTCGCCGAGGCGGCCGCCCGCGTTCTGGAACAGAAGCGGCCCGGCTGGCGCAGCGGCAAGCATCCGGAGGACTGGATCTCCAGCCTGCGCGCCTATGCGTTCCCGGAGCTCGGCCATCGGCCGGTCGGCGAGATAACGACAGGCGACATTCTGGCGGTTCTGACGCCGATCTGGCACGGCAAGCACGTGACCGCCCGACGGGTGCGCCAGCGCATCGGGGCGGTGATGAAGTGGGCGGTGGCGATGGGACTTCGACCGGACAACCCCGCCGGCGACGTGCTCGATCAAGCGCTTGGCCGGCACCGGGTTGTCGTCCAACACATGAGAGCATTGCCTCACTCGGAGGTCGCGGGCGCGATCGAGGCGGTGCGGACTTCGGCGGCGGCCCTCGTGACCAGGCTCGCCTTCGAGTTCATGGTGCTGACGGCGTGCCGTTCCGGCGAGGTTCGCTTGGCGGGCTGGGATGAAATCGATCTCGAGGCGGGCGAGTGGACCATCCCCGGCGAGCGAATGAAGGCCCAGCGCCCGCACAGGGTGCCGCTGTCCGGGCGCGCCGTGGAGATACTGGGCGAGGCGCGGACGCTCGGGGACGGCGGCGGTCTGGTCTTCCCGTCGTCGGAGGGCCGTCCATTGTCCGGCAGCACCCTCTCCACCCTGCTTCGGGGACTGCGTATCGCGGCCGTGCCGCACGGCTTCCGGTCCAGCTTCAGGGATTGGTGCGGCGAGTGCTCCACCGCCCCCCTGTGAAGTCGCCGAGGCTACGTTGGCCCACGTGGTCCGCGACAAAGTGGAAGCGGCCTATGCGCGTTCGGACCTGTTCGAGCGCAGGCGCGTCCTGATGGACGATTGGGCTGCGTATCTCGCGGGCGAGCGTCGGGACCCGGAGGCCCAGCGCGTCGGTTGATCCGCCGCGCTCGCAGCGCCGGCGGACGAGTCCGTCAGGCGCTGAAGAGCGGGGGCGCGAAGGCTGGCTCATGACCCGTTAGCAGTCATGAGCCAGCTTACCCTTTGGGGCCACGCTTCGCGCGTCCCCGGCAGGGGCTGGCGAGGGGTGGCTCCGCTTCCCCTTCGAACCCCCAGCTTCCCGCGCCGCTGCCGGGGCAGCGGTCGCGCGGCCGGTGCGGCCCCCCGAAACCCGCCGCCGGTGCGCCGATGGCTGACCCACCGCACCGCCATGGTCGCCGCTCGCGCCACGTCGGCCGAGCTCGCCAGCGGGCGGGCCAAGGCCGTGGCCATCGATAGCCGCATGATTGAGATGGCCGCGATCTTGCTGTTCACCGGGATTGGGACGAAGTCCGCCAACCTGTAAGAGGCCGCGGGCGATATCGCCGACGTTGGACTGCCGGCGCCCGCACCGCTCGTGCGGCGTGCCCGTCACCGTCAGCCAATTGAAGGCGCGGCTGCGGGTCACCTCGATGTCACGCCGGACGGCGAGGAGCCGGCCAAGCGTATGGGCCGAAGCCGGGGAGGCCCCGACCGACCGGCAGCCCGGCCCTCGACGCCTGGCATGAGGGAAGTTCGCTGGGCGGAAGTGGTGGGATCCGAACCGGTGGTTTAACCCCGCATTTCCCATATGGATCATAAGTTTTGTCGGACCGAATGCCGTTTTCTCGTGTAAGATCAAGGTGTTGGCCTCTCCCTGCCATCATCTTGCGAGGGGACCCAATGGGTGAAGCGAAGAAGGGGTCTTTGAAGATCCGTTTTGACCGTCGGCTGAGGCTTGAGTTTCACGGAACCAGAATCACTTCGGATGCGGGATTGCTGGCCTGCCGGGAGCTGGATGATGCGCTGGGTTTGACGGTGAGAGCGCCAGTGCAATTGCAAGAGATCCGTCATGGCCGGAACATCCAGCATGAGTTGGCGCCGCTATTGCGCCAGTCGGTCTATAGCCGCTTGGCAGGGTATGAAGACACCAACGATGCCGAGCGGTTGGCCCAGGACCCCGCGATGCAAGCCGTGGTCGGCCGCCGAGCGCTTGAGAAGCAGGCGGCGGGCGCCAACACCCTGAGCCGGTTCGAGACCGAGGTTCTCACCAGGGAGGAGAATCTCAAGGGGCCGGAGCGAGCTGAACCGGGAGTGGGTGGACCGGGCCATGGCACACTCACCCCATCAGCGAATCATCCTGGACATGGACAGCTCGGAAAGCCCCGTCCATGGGGAGCAGGAAGGTACGGCCTACAACGGTCACTTCGGTTCCCTCTGCTACCATCCCTTATTCTGCTTCAACCAGTTCGGGGACTGCGAGGGGGCGATGTTGCGGCCGGGGAACGTGCACAGTGCCGATGGCTGGCGCGAGTTTCTGGAGCCCATCGCGGCCCGGTATGAGCAGGCAAGCGTGCGTCGTTACTTCCGGGCCGATGCCGCCTTTGCGAATCCAGAGGTCTATGAGTACCTGGAGGAGTGCGGGTTCCTCTACGCCATTCGTCTTCCTGGGAATGAAGTACTGTACAAGGGGATTGAATTCCTGTTGACCCGCCCGGTGGGTCGACCGCCGAAGAAGCCCATCGTCTTCTACCACGACTTCCGGTATCAGGCGAGAAGCTGGGACCGTTCCCGACGGGTGGTGGCGAAGGTGGAATTCCCCCGCTCTAGGGTTTTGTTGGACACTCGATTGATCCATGATTCATGGAGAAAGGGGTGTCGCGATGAACGAACAAAAGCAAGAGGGGGCTTTGGCGGAGGGCGCCCGCAGGGCGAACGGAGCCAAGGCCCCAGGGCATCGCAGTGAGCGGGGTCGGTTCTCCTGCCAGCGCAAGCGGGAGGCGGTCCTGCGTCTTTTGCGGGGCGAGAGCCTGGAGACGCTCTGCCGCGAGTTGGGCACGACAGCGGCTCGGCTTTCCGCCTGGCGCGAGGCGTTCCTTCGCGGGGGCGAGGCGGCGCTCAAAGCCCGCCCGGCGGATGAGCGGGACGAGGAGAACGCCCGGCTCAAGGCCAAGGTGGGCGAACTCACGATGGAGGGCGAGGTCCTGCGGGAGAAGATCGACCGCCTGGAGGCCGGCCGCCCTTTAGCCGGCAGGAGGTGGAGGCGATGAGTCAGGCCCGCTTCACCTCCACGGGCAGAGCCTACGGCCTGAAGCGGGTGTGCGCCCTTTGGGGCTTGGCGCGCTCCACGGTCTACGCGCAACGGCGGCGAGAGGCGGTCCCCGTTCATGAACGCCCCACGCCCAATAAGCGCGGCCCTGTGGGCCCGTGCACCGATGCGGAACTCCTCGGCCACATCCGGCAGGTCCTGGAGGACTCTCCCTTCCATGGCGAGGGCTACCGCAATGTGTGGGCGAGGCTGCGCTTCGCGGGCATCCGCACCAGCAAGGAGCGGGTGCGTCGCCTGATGCGGGAGGCGGGGCTTCAGGCCCCCCACCGGGTGGGCAAACCCCGAGGTCCCAAGGCCCACAACGGGACCATCCGCACCGAGCGGCCCGACCGAATGTGGGGCACGGACATGACGACGACGGTGACCACCGAGGAGGGGATGGCCTCGGTGTTCGTGGCGGTGGATCACTGCTCGGTGGACTGCGTGGGGATCCATGCGGCCAAGAGCGGCAACCGCTTCGAGGCCCTGGAGCCGATCCGGCAGGGGGTCGCCGAGCGCTTCGCCGGCTTGGAGGCGGACGTCGCCGAGGGGCTTAAAGTTCGTCACGACCACGGCCCCGCCTATCTGTCCGATGACTTTCAGCGGGAGATCGCCTACCTGGGCATGACCAGTTCGCCCAGCTTCGTGCGGGCGCCCGAGGGAAATGGCTACTGTGAGTGGTTCATCCGCATCTTGAAGGAGAATCTCCTGTGGGTGCGCTCTTTCGCCACCGTAGAGGAACTGCGGTGGGCGCTGCTTGAGTTCAAGAACCTGTACAACCATCATTGGATTCTCGAGGGCTACGGCTACCGAACGCCGGCCCAGGCAAGGCAGGAAAAACTCGCTCAAGTTGCGGAGGCCGCATGAGGTCGAATACCCTCACCCGAGTGTCCAATAACCCAGGGGCGGTCCAGAATGGCACCAGGGCGAGTTGTTTCCAAGAGTCGGCTTCATCGTGACCAACCTCACCGCCCGCCCAGAGGGTGTGGTTCACTTCTACAACGGACGAGGCACAGCCGAGCAATGGATCAAGGAAGGCAAGTACGCCCTGAACTGGACACGCCTTTCCTGTCACCGGTTCGTGTGCAACCAGGTGCGGCTCCTTCTCTTCGTCCTGGGGTACAACCTGGGCAATTTCCTGCGGAGGCTAGCCTTGCCCAGGGGGCTCAAGCACTGGTCGCTCCGAAGCCTCCAGGTCAAGCTCATCAAAATGGGCGGGAGGATTGTGCGGCACGCCCGGCAGATCATCTTTCAATTGGCCGAAGTAGCGGTATCCAGGGAAGAGTTCGCCATCATCCTGGACCGAATCAACCGATTACGGCCGGTGCCGGTCTAACCTTGTGCAGAGGGTTCCCGGCAGCATGAGGTGATTGGTTAACGGGTTGAACCGCGAATAAAGGGGACCGAAGGGCGAGGGTCCGCCTTTTGGGGCAGTCGATGGCCGTCAGCACCTTGTTGCGGAGGGTTGGAAGGCTCTTGACAGACCCATCGGAAGGGGATAAACTGGTTTTCGTCGGGAAAGGGGACCGGAAACCACCCAAGCAAGTTGATATGGGAAATTCCGGTTAACATTAGTGATGCGCGGCTGTCCACGCCGGTGGATAGACCGTCACCCCACGACACATGACAGAAAAGAAGGAGTCGGTCTCATGCGAAAGCGCATCGTTTTTTCTGTCGCGGCACTGATCGCCGTTCTTGCGACGCCGGGATGCAAAGAAAGTCCAACCACACCAAGTACAACCACACCGCCGGAATTCGAGCCCGGGCCGCTGGGTGCAGTCACTTTGGAGGCAGGCGAGGCCGTGCGGATACGCATGCTGCTTTCGGTCACGGTCGCGCCGTCGCTGGGGGCCGTGTCCCGGCACGGGGCCGAGTTCGCCGTCGAGGGCATGGGTCCCGTTCACGGGCGCCAGGTCGACCTGGGCGATCCGGTTGACACCAGTTGTTCGCCGGAAGGCGGCCGCGAAGGTGCGCTTGGAATCATCGGGGACCCGCAGGTGGCCGGCGTCATCGGAACAAACTGCTCGGCCGCGGCCGTGGCGGCGTCGCCCGTCATCAGCGACGCGGGCTTGGTCATGATTTCGCCGAGCAACACCTCGCCGCGGCTCACCTCCGACCTGGCCGGCAACGCGAACCCCGCCTATCACGCCGGTTACTTTCGCGTGTCGTCCAACGACCTCCACCAGGCACGCGCCCTCTCGGACTTCGTCTACAACCAGCTGGAGCTGCAGAGCGTGGCCACAGTTCACGACGGCGACCCCTACACGTCCGCCCTCGTGGCGGCGTTCGCCGACGCGTTTTCGGCCCTCGGGGGCAAAGTGCCGGCCCAGGCAGAAATCGAGAAGGGTGACACCGACATGACGGAGGTTCTGGAGCAGTTCGCGGTCGCCGGCCCGGACGCCATCTTCTTCCCGCTGTTCGAGACGGAGGGATCCGCCTTTGCCGCGCAGGCCCGGGCCTTCGACGGGCTTGAAGGGACGACCCTGATTTCAGCGGCCGCGCTGCTGGTCTCCGCGTTCCTGGAAACGCCGCAGTCGGAGGGGATCTACTTCGCGGGGCCGGAATCGGACTTTCGCTCAAACGTCAACGAGGTGACAGGACGGAGCGGGGAGCAGGTTCTCGCCGCGTTCGAGGCCAGGCACGGCGGGTTCCCCGGGTCACCCTATTGGGCGCACACCTACGATGCGACCACCATCCTCCTCTCGGCCATTGAGGCCGTTGCCGTGGAGGACGGTGACAGGCTGCACATAGACCGGGCGGCACTGCGCGAGCAGGTGGGGGCAACCGCTATGAGCGGCCTGGTCGGGACGCTATCCTGCGACCCGTTCGGCGACTGCGGCACGGGACGGATGAACATCTACCACCACACGGACAGGAGCGTCACCGACGTTTCCAAGCTGCCGGTGGTCTACGTATACAGCCCCCCGAGCCGGTAGGCGGGCCGGTTTCCGGGGATCGTCCCGGCGATCCGACGGCCACCGGGGCTACGTGGCGGGTTCGAGCGGATGCCGGTGTCCGGTCACCCGGAACTTGAAGTTCTTGTCGGGGCAGACCTTGGGCAGCGAACTCAGCTTGAGCCGGTAGTTTTCGGGCGCCAGTTCAAGCTCCAGGTGTTCGGGGGTTTTGGGGGGATTCCGCAACCCGAAGCGTAAAGGGTGATCACAGGGGTGACGGAGGACGTTTTATGGAATACGTAACGCACAGCATATCATAGATTTACAGCTTGTATGACGGCGGACTGGGCCCGCCTACCTCGCCGGCGAGACTCTGGAACCGGAGGCCGCGCCGAGCCGCCGAAGGACCTCCGCCGATCCTCGAGCGCTGGCCGATTCCGCAGCCGAGAACCATTAGCGGCTCGGACCATGATCCCGCTCTCGCCCACGCTGGCGCATCAGGTCCAGCGCCCGCGTCCATTGGGATCGAAGCAGGACGGCGGCCTGTCCTTCGCCCCGTCGGCGGGGAGTCGAGCGGGTATCGGAGACGCCAAGGCCCCGGTCCGGGGCAAAGGGCTCCTGTCCATGGGCTGGGTTAGGCCTTCGCCAACGGAAGCGTGTGGTACTCCGAGGAACCACCGAGAGCCCGTGGCGCCTCTTAGCTCAGCTCGCGGTTGGTCGAGGCGGCGATCCTGGAACACAGCCGGTGTAGGCCCGACGCAGGGAGTTCAGCGGCTCGCGGGCGAGTTGCTCGTCCGGGTGACCCAGGTCAGCTTAGGGGGTGGTGTGGGTGGAAGTGTGGAGTCACAGCCTCTTCGGCGGCGATGACCACGATGTGGCCCAACAAGTCTAATTCAGAAATGGAGCACTCTCACTGATGGCGATATGGCTGGTGCGTGGCGGATCCCATGGCGAGTATGAGCAAAAGTTCATCCAGGAGGACCGCATCTACGTCACCTGGGACATGCTGGATGTCAATCTCGCTCGTTTAAAGGCACGGGAGGAGCTCCTTGCGGCAATGACCGACCGCTATGCGACAGCCAAGCCTAAGACCATTCTCAATTGGGCCAGCCAGCTCTGGCCGTTCGCGCATCGAATGCAGGTGGGCGACCTAGTGGTCCTTCCACTCAAAGGACAGCCGGCTATCTATGTTGGCGAGATCACAGGCGACTATCACTTCGAGCCACGCGGCCCGGATCCGTACTTCCACTGGCGACCGGTCACCTGGATCGGCGAGGCCATCCCACGAGCCAGCTTTGGAAAAGACCTACTTCACTCGTTCGGCGCGTTCATGACGATCTGCCGCATCAAGCGCAACAACGCGGAGGACCGGCTGGAGGCTATGCGACAGTCAGGCTGGAAGGCCGATCCGGGCTTCAAGGGTCAGACGGGAACCATCGAGGACCCGGATGACGAGACCGATGCCGTTGGCGTCGACCTCGAACAGCTCGGCCGGGATCAGATTGCCCAGCTCATCTCTGCTAAGTTTTCAGGCCACAGCCTGGCGAGACTTGTTGAGGCAATCCTCCAGGCTCAAGGCTACACAACGTACCGTAGCTCCGAGGGTGCGGACGGAGGTGCGGACATCCTGGCAGGCTCTGGGCCGCTCGGGTTCGGCACCCCTCGTCTGTGTGTGGAAGTCAAGTCTGAGAAAGCACCGATTGACCGGCCAACCGTCGACAAGCTGCTCGGAGCCGTCTCTAAGTTCAGTGCGCAGGAGGGCCTATTCGTCGCGTGGGGAGGTTTCAAGACCAACGTGCAGAAGGAGTTGGCGGGCAGCTTCTTCAAGGTTCGACTCTGGACCCAGAAGGAGCTCCTTGAGCAGCTGTTCACGCACTACGACCGGCTAGACGAGGACCTACGCGCCGAGCTTCCGCTGAAGCGGATCTGGACTGTCGCGGCGCAGGATGATGATGCTTAGAAGACCTTGAGGCTTCGCCGGAGTCGCTCCTCCAGGTGCCCCGGCACAGGCGCGGTGGCCTCAGGCTCCTCACCCGCCCTGAGCCGGTTCGGCGACCGCGCAGATCCTCCAGAAATGTGCATCGGGGTCGGGGTGTCCGACGGGGACCGGCGCCGCGAGCGCCCGTCGATGGCGACTGGCGACTAGGGGGCGACGGCCTCGGCTGCCGAGCCGTGGGTGTTGGCCCAGCGGGCGGTCTGGTTGAGGTTGCAGCCGATGCCCGCGACTTGGCGGGTGCGCTCGCGCTCAACCGCTGCCGCCGGGGCGGTCCACGTCCGCGCGCGCCATGGCCTGCCGCAGCGGCAGACAGCGACACGGGCGGCGGCCACGGCCTTGGCCCCCCAAGTCGTCGAGCTCGGCCGGCGATACGCGGAGGCGGCGACGGTGCGGCGATCGGCCATCAGGACGCGCCGGCAAGAGCGAAAGGGCGGCGAGCCCCGCCTGCGAACTCCGCCCGAGGGCGGGCCTCTGGGGGATCGAAGGGGGGCGGAGCTCCCCTCGCCAGATCGCAATGTTCAACATTGTGTGGGCTGGCTCATGAACCTTAAGTCTGCGCCTGGGGGTGGAGCTCGAACCCGTCCGTCAACAACCCCGCTCCCCGGACGTGACCGGGCGCGCCGTACTTCGAGATTGCCTCATCGCCCGCCACCGGTGCGTTCCCGAACGCCCGCGCTGTGGCGACGAAATGCAACATTCGGCATCGCCGGATCGTCATCTGCGTGGTCTTTCTTAGCCCCTCGCGACGCCTGCGGCGCCCAACGGTCGCACCTGTCACGGGTTCCGCCAACGTACCGTAGGTTCCCATGTGATCGCGCTAAGAATATACGGGACAATATACGGGATAGACGAGTCGGCCCAATACCTACAACATCTGTAATGCGCTATGAGTCACACAGTTACGACGATATAGGACTATTGTCGATAGCCGATGATCCGTCACCCCGATGTTCCCGTCGCCGCCACTTCCACGGTATCGGCAGTAGCTTGAGGCTGTGGCGTCGGCTCCCCGTGCTCGCACAGGCTTTCGAGATGTAGTTCGATGGCTTCGCGGATCTCCACCAACGTCTCTTCCCGGGTCTGGCCCGTCGCGACGCAGCCCGGCAGGTCGGGAACATAGGCAGCGTAGTTGTCAGGCGATTTCTCGATAACGACCGTGTATTTCATGCTCATGAGCACTCCTCCACTTGGGATTGCTCCAAGATGCTGTTCCATGTGCCTGGCGGCAGATCGTCGCTCGGTTTGCCTGCTATGGTCACAGTACCCGGTTTCACCGGATGCCGGTACTGCCGGTGGCTTCCCTTGGTGCGAACGAGCTGCCATCCGTCTTGCTCTATCAAGCGTATCGCTTCTCTGACCTTCGGCATGACCTGTTTGTCTCAAGTTTCATGGACGGCCCTCATCTGACCGCTGCGCAGTGGCCGGAATCATAGTGTGTCTTTTGCTCCATACCCCAGACTTTCGAGATTGGCCTCAATAGCCGCGTCGAGCCGTGCCCCTTCAGCCTGCTGATCCCGAAACTGTGCAACAAACCGCTTCATCTTCTCATCGAACGCCTCGCCGTCGTCCTCCTGCGCTTCTGCGCCGACATAGCGACCGGGGGTGAGTACATGTCCATGCTTACGCACCTCGTCCATCGTTGCGCTCTTGCAGAAGCCGGGGACGTCGGCGTATTCATTCTTATCCTTCCCACCTCGCCAGGCATGGTAGATATCAGTGATGCGAGCGATGTCCTCGTCCGTCAACTCGCGGTGGGTGCGGTCGACCATGCGGCCCAGTTTGCGCGCGTCGATGAAGAGGATTTCGCCGCCTCGTTTCCGGGCTCGCGCCAGAAACCACAGGCAGGCGGGAATCGGCGTCGAGTAGAATAGCTGGCTCGGCAGGGCGACCATGCAGTCCACAAGTTCCGCCTCGATCAGACTCTTTCTGATTTCGCCTTCGCCCGACTGGTTCGAGGACATCGAGCCGTTGGCCAGCACGAAACCCGCCGCACCGCCCGGCGCCAGATGATGAACCATGTGCTGCACCCAGGCGAAGTTGGCGTTGCCCTTGGGCGGGATGCCGTATTGCCATCGTTTATCATCCGTGAGCCGCTCGCCGCCCCAGTCGGAGACGTTGAAGGGGGGAATGGCGAGTATGAAATCGGCCTTGAGATCCGGGTGCAGTCGTTGTGAAAGCTGTCCCCATGGGTAATCTGCCCCTCGATGCTGCGAATGGCAAGGTTCATCTTCGCGAGCCGCCAGGTCGTGTAGTTCGACTCCTGGCCGTAGATGCTGATGTCGCCGTGCGCCCTTCCGCCGTTGCCGTTGCCGCTGGCGTGCGCATCGATGAACTCGACCGACTGCACGAACATGCCCGAAGAGCCGCAGCAAGGGTCGTAGACGCGGCCTTTGTAGGGCTCCAGCATTTCGACCAGGAGCTTGACGACACAGCGCGGGGTGTAGAATTCTCCGCCTTTTTTCCCTTCCGCATTCGCGAACTGCGATAGAAAATACTCGTAAACACGGCCTAACACGTCTCTGGAGCGGGCGTCTGCGTCGCCAACCTGGATGTTGCTGATGTGATCAATTAGCTGGCCGAGCCGCTCCTTGTCTAGCGCGGGGCGGGCGTAGTCCTTAGGCAGCACGTCCTTGACCGCCGGGTTCTCACGCTCGATCGCGGCCATTGCGCCATCGACGATTTGGCCGATGGTGGACTGCCGAGCCTGGTTCTTGAGATTCGCCCAGCGCGCCTCGGGCGGCACCCAGAAGATGTTCTCGGCGCGGTATTCGTCCGGGTCTTCCGGATCCGCGCCCTCGGCCCGCTCGGCTTCCAGTTGGGCGTGCCACTCCTCGAAGGCGTCCGAAATGTATTTCAGAAAGATGAGACCCAGGACGACGTGCTTGTATTCCGCCGCATCCATCGAGCCGCGCAGGGTGTCGGCCATTTGCCAAAGCTCTCGCTCATAGCCCGTCGTGACACCGTTATCGGGATTCTGAGCTTTTTTCGATCCTGTTCGTGCCATGGTTCCCTCGTTCCAGATGAATGCTAAGCCGCCGTCGTCCGCCATAAAGTCGAGGTCGGGCAACGCTCATTGAATACCAAACGGCAAGTCGATCCTTCTTTTCTATCCTACAACTACACAGTTGACTGCTGATACTCTGGATACGAGAAAAGAAGAAAAGGCTCGCTTGTTCTGCAACATGTGCACCGGAATCTCGACATCAGTAACATGCTAATAGCATTATACAGTGTGATCTTGCATTTCGCGGAGCATTTTGAGCAGCTAGGAGAAGTGGATAGGAGTTGTTTAAAATTTGATAATGCAAGGCGCTTGTCCGGTTCAGTGATTAAATCATACGAGAGCATAGTCCTGATATGGAAAAGATGCTTGGATGTTTCATCCATTGCTTCCATTCTATTAAAAATGCCGATAATCAGATGAGACATGAACAATAGAAGATATGGCAAATTTTGGTAAATCAAATCATAAATATCATCATCAAAGGGATTCTTGAATATGAAATTAAAGTTCTCTGAAGCGGTTCGAAGTTCAGCTTTCCAAGTTGTTACCAAATGAGCCGCATGTTGGAAAATTTTCTGGAACCCATTTTCATTTCCCTTGTTGTTGATCGTATCTTCTATATAACCCGAGTCAAACAAATAACAATGCTCTGGAGTTGACCCGGTTTGGTGGACTGGAGTTGACCCGTTTTTGTGGACACCTTCAGACTGTGCGGAGGAGGTGTTCAGATGGCGAAAACACATTCACCCTACGCGCCGGAGTACCGGCGCCAGATGGTTGAGCTGGTTCGCTCGGGCCGTACGCCCGGGGAGCTGGCGCGGGAGTTCGAGTGTTCCGCTTCGGCGATACGCAACTGGGTGCGCCAGGCCGACCGCGACGAGGGCCGTCGTGAGGACGGTCTGACAAGCTCAGAGCTCGAGGAGCTACGGCGGCTTCGTCGGGACAATCGTCAGCTTCGCGAAGAACGCGAGATACTGGCAAAAGCTACGGCTTGGTTCGCTCGGGAGACCGGCTCGGTCCGGGCGAAGTCTTCGAGCTCGTGAAGGCGAATCAGGCCTGCCATCGGGTGGCCACGATGTGCCGTCGGCTGGGTGTCTCCCCCAGCGGATACTACGCGTGGCGAAGCCGTGGGCGTTCGAATCGTGCGAAGCGCGAGGAGGCGTTGCGTGGCACGATCCGGGCCATCCACGAGGTATCTGGTGGCACCTACGGGGCGCCTCGGGTCCATGCCGAGATGATGGCCGGCGGCTGCCGGGTGAGCCGCAATCGGGTGGCTCGTCTGATGCGCGAGGCAGGGTTGGCCGGGGTGAGCCGACGCCGAGGCATGCGCACTACGCGCGTGGACCAGAGCCATTGTGTGGTCCCGGACCGGGTCGAACGCCAGTTCCAGGCCGATGCGCCGGATCGGCTTTGGGTGGCCGACGTGACCTACGTGCCGACCTGGACGGGGTTCGTGTACCCGGCCATCGTGCTCGACGTGTTCACCCGCTGGGTGGTGGGATGGTCCATGACCCACCATCTTCGCACCGAACTGGTGCTCGGGGCGCTGAACATGGCGTTGGGACAGCGCCGCCCCCAAGGGGTCGTACATCACTCCGACCAGGGCTCGCAGTACACCTCGCTTGCCTTTGGGAAGCGGTGCCGGGAGATGGGGGTGGTTCCGTCGACCGGGTCGGCCGGGGATTGCTTCGACAACGCCATGGCCGAGAGCTTGTTCGCCACGCTGGAGTGCGAGCTCATCGACCGGCGTTCGTTCCGTACCCAGGCCGAAGCGCGCATGGCGATCTTCCAATTCATCGAGGGCTAGTACAACCCCAGACACCGGCACTCCGCCCTGGGCTACCTCAGCCCCAACGACTTCGAACGGGCAGAGGCGGAGGCTATGCCGCGGGCGGCGCGCAAACTTCATCATCCGGCTCGAGCCGTCCCCGGTGCTTCCCGGAGCAGCGAGCCAAAGGTCAAGACATACCCCCCGGGGGCACCCTATCTATCGGATAGGGAGAAGACTTTAGGTCCACCGGCTGTCGCCCACCTCAGGGCTGGGGACGACAGCCCTAAACTGTCCACTGAAACGGGGTAACTCCATCAACTCCGAATGGAGCCCAATGACCTCGCGGCCCTGCGACCCGATGGTCTCCCTGTGGGTCTCCGACGCCTGCGCCTCCCGCTCCAGCCGATCCTCCAGCCGGGCGACCTTCTTGTCCCGACGGCCGATCTCCTTGCGCAGCCCGCCGCGTTCCGTGCGCAGCGACTCGATAGTGTCCTTCCGCCCCTCTAGGGCCTTGCGTAGCCGAGCGGCCTCCCCCGACGGCGACGCGCCCGTGCGGCCCCTGGCCGCCTCGACACCGGCTTCCGAAAGCAGCTTCTCCAGCCGCGCCACTTCCGCCTGCAACGAAAGGGCGTCCTGCGCCGCGCAACGGACTTCCTTCGTCTCCTCGACGACCGCCTTCAGCTTCTTCCGGTAGGTGTCGAGGCGCCACTTCAGCGAACCCGCCCGGGCGCGGGAATCCACCTCCGCCCACCGCAACTCTTCGCAGCGCGCCTCCGCCGCCTCCGATCGCGCCCGCTCGCGCTCGAACAGCGAACGCCAGTCCGGCGCCCCGCATGAGGGCGTCTCGGGGGGAAGAGACCATCGGACATCACCCCTCTCGACCAACGAAAGCTCTGCTTCAACAACATCTGCGCGAATCGTCATGCCGACATGAATACCACATGCCGGATTATGTTACCAGCCCCTTATCAGAACCTCTCCCGAAGTCCATGACGAGCAAGCCGCTTGCCATCACCCCACGACTGAATGCTTACCGCCAGGGACTCGACTGGATGCGCGGACGTTGTATCGAATCCGCATTCATTTTGATTACGAACAGTAGAAGACAGGTTCCGAATAAAATCTGGAATAATGTATATTATCCAATAATATCAATATAATAATAAGGTTTCGTGACTGGAAAGAACGTCCTTACGGCTGTATCGACATGGAAAACGACTCGATGTTCGTCCCCATCGTCATCCTGATGACCCTTGGAATCATCCTCAGCGAGGGCCTCAAGTGGTTCGAGCGGCGGATCGCCCCATGGAAGACGCGGGAGGATTGATCGGTTGAGCGGCGCGCCCCCACCCCCATCCCCCTCCGGCGACAACCCCACCCTGGAAGCCTTGCGCAACTGGCATCCCCGGATGCTGGCCAACGGCGTGGATTACAACGACGCCGAGGAGACCCTGAAACGCGTCGAATCCTGGGACGACTGGTGTCGGGCCTGGTGCGCGACGGCCGCCATCCATGAAGACCTGGCGCGGGAGGCCTTTGAGCGGGGCCGGAGGCGGACGGCGGCCGAGGCCTTCCTGAGCGCCTCGGTCACCTACCACTTCGCCCAATTCGTCTGGGACGAGGACCTCGGACAAAAGCAAAGCGCCCAGGACAAGAAGGTCGAGACGTTCCGGGAGGCCCTGGGGCTGCTGGATGAGCCGATCGAATGGGTCGAAGCGCCGTTCGAGGACACCATCCTGCCCGGATTCCTCCGGAAGCCCCGCGGCGCCGACCGCCCCCCGGTCGTCCTCATCATTGCGGGACTCGATTCGACCAAAGAGGAATTCTACAGCCTGGGCGGCGACTTTCTGGCGCGGGGCATGGCCGTTCTGGCCTTCGACGGACCCGGCCAGGGGGAGGTCCACCCCCACGTCAAAATGCGCGAGGATTACGAGTCGGCCGTCTCGGCGGTCATCGACTTCGTCCTGTCCCGCGGCGACCTGGACGGCGGGCGCATCGGCGTCTGCGGGATCAGCACCGGCGGCTACTACGCCCCCCGGGCGGCGGCCTTCGACGGCCGGATCCGGGCATGCGTCGGCGTGGCCGGCTTCCACCACATGGCCAACTGCTGGGACAACATGCCCCTGCTGACCCGAAAGGGCTTCCGGCACGCCTGGGGGGCGAAGGACCTGGACGAGGCCCGCGAGCGCTCGATGGCGATCACCCTGAAAGGGGTCGCCGCGAAGATTACCTGTCCCCTCCTCATCATCCACGGGGCGCTCGACCGAATCGTTCCCGTCTCCCAGGGTGAAGCCATCGTGGCCGAGGCTTCCGGCCCGAAGGAATTCGCCCTGTTTCCCGACGGGAACCACGTGTGCAACAACATCCCGTACAAGTACCGGCCCCTCGCGGCGGATTGGCTCCGCGAGGCGCTGGGGTAGGCCGGGGGGAGGGGGGGGGGGTAAAAATCCGACTTGCCCCGCACGGGTCGAAAATGGGAAAATCAGGGCGAACAAAACAGAACGTTCAGGCTTCTAAATCAACAAGGGCGTAGATGGCCGCGGACACGCCTGATTCGAACAACGCCGTCCAAACCCGCGGGGATGAAATTCCACTCCAGAAAGGGAGGGAAAAGAACATGCTGAAAAAGACGTTTGTTCTATTCTTCTGATCGTGACAGGGCTCGCCTTTGCCCTCTCTCCCGCCGCTTCGGCGGCGGCGAAAAAACTCCATTTCGGGATGCCGACGCCGAAACCCAACGTCGTCCACATCCCCGTCTACCTGGCCCTGGATCGGGGCTTCTACAAGGCGCAAGGCCTGGACGTGAAGATCTCCCGCTTCCGCGGCGGAACCCGGGCCCATCAGGCCATCACGGCCAAAGGGACGGATCTGGACCTGGCCTGGATCCCCGGCCCCCTGACCATGTCGGGCATCGCCCGCGGGTCGGGGCTGAAGATGTTCTACTCCTACGCCCACAAGAACGAGGCCATCCTCGCCGTGCAAGCCGACATCAAGAAACCCGCCGACCTTCGGGGGAAAAAGCTGGGCATCGAGGGGAAATTCGGCTACTCCCACCTGGGGATGCTCTCGGTCATCCAGCCCGCGGGCGTGACCGATAAGGACGTAATCTACGTGCGGACGACACCCCCGCAGCGGGTGAGCTTCATCATCTCGGGGAAGGTGGACGCCGTCCTCATGCACATCGAGCAGGTGGCGTTCGCGAGCAAGAAAACAAAGGGGAAGGTCCACACCCTCGCGCGTATCTGGGAAACACAGCCCGACTACCCCTACGCGGCCGTCTCGGCCCCCGGGGTGAAAATCAAGGCCAACCGGCGCGCCTACGTCCGCGTTACACGGGCCCTCATCAATGCAACCCGCTTCATGTACAAGAACAAGGCCGCGACAATTAACACCGCCGTTAAGTTCCTCCGGGGCGGCAAGAAGGCCCGAAAAGGCGCGTCCAAGACGTACGACATCATTACCAGAGCGAGAATCTGGACCACGAACGTGGGCCTGCCCATGAAGGTGCTGCGGTACACCAACAACCTGAACGCCAAGTTGGGCCGCTACAAGAAGGGCAAGCCCAAGATCAAGGACATGGTGGACTTCCGCATAGGCCGGGCCGCCATGAAGGCCTTCGCCAAAAAGTCCGGGAAGAAGGCCCGGCGTAAAAAGAAGATGTAAAGCATCGGGAATTCGGCCCTGGGTTGTTTGAGAACGGGGCTCGGTTTCATCGGCATGAAGGGGGTGGTCCAACCGGACCGTCCCCTTTTTTGTGCGTCCGGCTTCGGCGATCGCTCAGTCTTCGGCCACGCCGTGCGGGTGCATCATGACGCGGTAGGCCCCGCCCCTGCGCTCGCGGAAGGTCTCCAGTCCCCCGCTCTAGGGTTTTGTTGGACACTCGATTGATCCATGATTCATGGAGAAAGGGGTGTCGCGATGAACGAACAAAAGCAAGAGGGGGCTTTGGCGGAGGGCGCCCGCAGGGCGAACGGAGCCAAGGCCCCAGGGCATCGCAGTGAGCGGGGTCGGTTCTCCTGCCAGCGCAAGCGGGAGGCGGTCCTGCGTCTTTTGCGGGGCGAGAGCCTGGAGACGCTCTGCCGCGAGTTGGGCACGACAGCGGCTCGGCTTTCCGCCTGGCGCGAGGCGTTCCTTCGCGGGGGCGAGGCGGCGCTCAAAGCCCGCCCGGCGGATGAGCGGGACGAGGAGAACGCCCGGCTCAAGGCCAAGGTGGGCGAACTCACGATGGAGGGCGAGGTCCTGCGGGAGAAGATCGACCGCCTGGAGGCCGGCCGCCCTTTAGCCGGCAGGAGGTGGAGGCGATGAGTCAGGCCCGCTTCACCTCCACGGGCAGAGCCTACGGCCTGAAGCGGGTGTGCGCCCTTTGGGGCTTGGCGCTCTCCACGGTCTACGCGCAACGGCGGCGAGAGGCGGTCCCCGTTCATGAACGCCCCACGCCCAATAAGCGCGGCCCTGTGGGCCCGTGCACCGATGCGGAACTCCTCGGCCACATCCGGCAGGTCCTGGAGGACTCTCCCTTCCATGGCGAGGGCTACCGCAAGGTGTGGGCGAGGCTGCGCTTCGCGGGCATCCGCACCAGCAAGGAGCGGGTGCGTCGCCTGATGCGGGAGGCGGGGCTTCAGGCCCCCCACCGGGTGGGCAAACCCCGAGGTCCCAAGGCCCACAACGGGACCATCCGCACCGAGCGGCCCGACCGAATGTGGGGCACGGACATGACGACGACGGTGACCACCGAGGAGGGGGTGGCCTCGGTGTTCGTGGCGGTGGATCACTGCTCGGTGGACTGCGTGGGGATCCATGCGGCCAAGAGCGGCAACCGCTTCGAGGCCCTGGAGCCGATCCGGCAGGGGGTCGCCGAGCGCTTCGCCGGCTTGGAGGCGGACGTCGCCGAGGGGCTTAAAGTTCGTCACGACCACGGCCCCGCCTATCTGTCCGATGACTTTCAGCGGGAGATCGCCTACCTGGGCATGACCAGTTCGCCCAGCTTCGTGCGGGCGCCCGAGGGAAATGGCTACTGTGAGTGGTTTATCCGCATCTTGAAGGAGAATCTCCTGTGGGTGCGCTCTTTCGCCACCGTAGAGGAACTGCGGTGGGCGCTGCTTGAGTTCAAGAACCTGTACAACCATCATTGGATTCTCGAGGGCTACGGCTACCGAACGCCGGCCCAGGCAAGGCAGGAAAAACTCGCTCAAGTTGCGGAGGCCGCATGAGGTCGAATACCCTCACCCGAGTGTCCAATAACCCAGGGGCGGTCCACCAGGGCTTCGCCGAAATCGGTCAGCGGCATCCGGTGGGTGAGGAGCGGAGCGACGTCCACATAACCCCGGGCGATCATTTCGAGTCCCCGGCGGCAAACCCACTTGGGGTTCGCCACCGAGCCGTGGATGTCGAGGTGGCCCCGGACGATTACGCTGAGGTCCACCCGCAGCTCCCTGCCGGGCGAGGTCGAGCCAGCCAGGACGATTCGCCCGCCCCGCCGGGCGCAGAGAAGCGCCTGAAGGGCCGCGTCGGCCGATCCCGCCAACTCGACGATCACGTCGGCCCCTTTTCCGCCGAAATGCGCGCGGATGGCCTCGACGGGGTCTTTCTCTGAGCGCACGTTCACGGCGGCGTCGCAGCCCAAGTCCTTCGCCAGCGCCAGACGCTCGTCCCGCGTCCCCGCGAGGACGACCTTCCCCGCCCCCCGGGCCCGCGCGATCTGCGTGGCGCAATAACCGATGGCCCCGGGCCCGATGACGAGCACGTCCTCGCCCGCCTCGATGCCGATCCGCTCGATGGCGTAGAGGGCCACGCCGACCGACTCGATGAACGCCCCCTGGCCGTAGGAGAGGCCCTCCGGAAGGCGGTGGAGGGCCTTGACGGAGACCGCGCAATACTCCGCCAGCCCCCCGCCGGTCGTGAACCCGACATGGGCGTGGCCTTTGTCCACCCGGCCGTAGTTCTCGCAGAGGTTGTACCGGCCTTCCAGGCACATCCGGCAGCGACCGCAGCCTACATGGGGCTCCGCCCCGACGCGGTCGCCGGGTTGAAGCTCGTCCACCCCATCGCCCACGGCGACGACCTCGCCGCTCCATTCATGCCCCGGTACGTGAGGGAACTTCGTGCCAGGGAACATTCCGCCGAGGATCTTGAAGTCCGTTCCACAAATGGTCGTGGCCATCACCTTGACGAGCGCGCCGTCCGGGGGCGGATCGGGGACGGGGATCTCGTCGATTTCGTACTGATCCGGCTCGGGGTAGACGACCGCTTTCATCATATCGACATGACGTGGACCTCTGTCGATCCAGGCTCAAATTTTCATTCCGGTCCGGGAATTGTAGCATAGGGATATACAGCCAGCGGCCCCGCAAACGAATCGCAGGATTTCGAGCCGCTACAATCCATTGCGAAGCCTCCACACCGAGGAGTGGACACCCAATGCCCGACCCGCGCACTGTCCGGATGGCCCGGACCATCGTCCGGTATTCTTCAGAGGTGAAGAAGGGCGACATCGTCAAGATCGCCGGCGGAAGCGAGGCGGCGCCGCTCCTGCGGGAGATTTTCCGAGAGTGCGTCGACGTCGGCGCCCACCCTTATGTTCAGGTCGGCATCCCCGGCCTGGACGAGATCTTCCTGAAAACCGCCCGCAAGAATCAGCTCGAGTTCATCCACCCCGTCACCCGGTTCGAGATCGGGAAGGTGGATGTCCTCATCAACGTTCTGTCCGAGGTCAACACCAAGCGCCTGTCGGGAAGCGATCCCGCCCGCCAGGCCATGGTGCAGCAGGCCCGAAGGCCCATCATGAACACCTTCATGCGGCGCGCGGCCAGGCACGAGCGGGGCGAGAAGGACGGCCTGCGCTGGACCCTCACCCTCTGGCCGACCCAGGCCTACGCCCAGGACGCAGAGATGTCCCTGGAGGAGTACGCCGACTTCGTCTACCGCGCATGCTTCGCCCACAAGAAAGATCCCGTCGCCGAGTGGAAAAAGCTCGCGGTCTTCCAGCGAAAGGTCATCCGCTACCTGAAAGGGCGCAAGAAGGTGAACATCACCGGTCCGGACACGGATCTGGAGCTCGGCATCGCGGGGCGGCCCTTCATCAATTGCGAAGGCAAGCGCAACTTCCCCGACGGGGAGGTCTTCACCGGACCCCAAGAGCACTCGGTCAACGGTCATATTTCGTACAGCTTCCCGGCGGCCTACGGCGGCAGGGAGGTGGACGGCGTCCGGCTGCGCTTCGAGAAGGGGGAGGTGGTCGAGTTCTCCGCCGAGAAGAACGAGGCGTTTCTCAGCCGGATGATCGGGATGGACGCCGGGGCCAAGCGGGTCGGCGAGTTCGCCTTCGCCCTGAATCCCGGCATCCAGCGGTTCACGAAGAACATCCTGTTCGACGAGAAGATCGGCGGGACGATCCACCTGGCCCTGGGCAAGGGATATCCCGAGAGCGGCTCGAAGAACGACTCGGCCCTGCACTGGGACATGATCTGCGACCTCAGAAAGAAGGGCGAGGTCTACGTGGACGGCAGGCTCTTTCAGAAGAACGGGAAGCTGATGGTCTAAGCGCCTGACCGCCTCAGATCGACCGTCCCACCCGCGCGCCGTCGTGGATTGCCCCCAAAACCCGCCCCGGCCGGGCGCAGTCGCCGATCTCGTGGACAGGAATATCCAGCCCCGCAAGGGCGTCCACGAGACCCCGCTCCGGCTCCACCCCCACGGCCAGGATGACCGTGTCGGCCAGCTCCTCCGTCGAGACGCCATGGATCCGGTAAGACACCGTCCCGTCCTCCGCGACCGCGGTCACGCGCGCCCGGGTTTGCCACGTCACTCCGGTTTCCTCGAAACCCTTCATCAAGACCGGCCGGTGCATGCCCTCCATGTCCGGCGCCAGGTCGTCCCGCATCTCCAACAGCGTCACCCGCCGCCCCAAACGGGCCAAGGCCCACGACGTCTCGCACCCGGTCACCCCTCCTCCGACAACGACGACCCGTTTTCCCGCACGATCGCTTTCGAGCAAGGCCCGGCCGGCCGTCATGACTTTCGGGCCGTCGCTCCCTGAAATCTCGGCCGGCGTCCTGAACACGGCCCCCGTCGCCAGGACGACCTCCTCCGCGCCCATGGCCTCGATCATCCCGGCGTCGACCCGCGCGCCAAGCCTAATCTCCACCGGAAGTTTCCGGACCTGCCTGACCTGGAACTCCAGGAAGGCGCGCAGGTCGGATTTGAATTCCGGCCGCGTCGCGGGGATCAGCGCCCCGCCCAGTTGGTTTTGGGACTCGAAAAGGAGGACATCGTGACCGCGCATCGCCAGAACGCGCGCCGCCTCCATCCCCGCCGGACCGCCGCCGACAACGGCCACACGCTTCGCCCGGGCCGCCCGCCGGATCTCGAAATCCGCCTCGAAACCGGCCGCGGGGTTCACGTCGCACAGGATCCGGTCACCCGCCAGGCCGCTCCCCAGGCATCCCGCGTTGCACCGGATGCAGGGGCGGATGTCGTCCAGCCGTCCCTCCCGCACTTTTCCGGCCCAGCGGGGCTCAGCGTGAAGCTGCCGGGCCATCGACACCAGGTCCGCCCGCCCATCGCCCAGGATCGCCTCCAGACGCACGGGATCGGCCAAACCGCCCGAGGCGATGACCGGGACGGACGACACCTTCTTGATCGCCGCGGAAAGCGGAACGAGGTTCCCGCGCTTTCCGTACATGGGCGTGGAGCGCAGATGGCGCGTCCCGTAAGTCCCCGCCGAGACGTGGAGCAGGTCCGCCCCGGCCTCGATGAAGGCGCGCGCCGTCTGACAGCCCTCGCGCAACCCCATCCCTCCCCGGTACATCTCGGAGCCGTTCATCCGGACGCAGACGGGAAAGGTCTTGCCCACGGCGTTGCGGACGGCCTCCATGACCATCCGAGGAAAGCGAAGCCGTCCTTCCAGCCCCCCCCCGAAGGCGTCGGTCCGCCGGTTCGTCTCCGGCGACAGGAAGCCCATGATGAGATAACCGTGCGCGGCATGGATCTCCACCATGTCGAAACCGGCCCGCCGGGCCCGGCCGGCCGCGTCCCCGAAGGCGGCGGCGATTTGCGCGATCTCCTCTTCATCAACCTCGCGGACTTCCCGGTCCGTCGGCGCGGCCGATGCCGAAGGAACGCGCGGCGGCCCGCCGGGGAGAAGACGCTGGCGCCCGCAGTGGCAGATCTGGAGGGCGGAGGCCGCGCCCTCCGAACGAATCCCATCCGCCAAACGGCCGAGACCTTCCACCATCTCGTCGCTTTCCGCCCCCAACTGACGGCGCCACGACTTGCTCGCGACATCGTCGATCGAGGCGAACTCGACGATGACCAGCCCGGCGCCACCCCGGGCGCGCTCCCGGTAATAGGCGATCATCTCCGGCGTCACAAACCCGTCCAGCGTGGCGTAGTTCGTGGCCATGGGGGCCTTGACGATCCGGTTGCGGAGGCGGAGGCCGGAGATCTCGATGGGCTCGAAAAGCCTTGGAAAATCGTTCATGGCGAAAACTCGACCCTTTTGCGGGATGGATTCAAAACGGCTCGGGCCATAATAGAGGTTTTTTGTCGGTTGAATCGATTGGAGGGAGCGCGGCTGGAATGGCGTAGGGAACCCCGCCGCGCTTATCCCATTCAAGAATCATCAAGTGGCGGGGGACGCCCAGGGGGGGGGAGCGGATGGCTTGGGCCTACCGTCCGGACTGCTCTTGGATCAACCTGCTGTTCGTCGACGGGGTGATGAACCAGTTGTGCTGGAGGCGGATGTTGGCTCATGACCATCGAGATATGAGTGAATCCGGTTTCGGAATAATGACTCCATCCACTCGTCTCAAATCGTCAGAATTTCAAAGACCTCCGGCGGAGTGGCCTTCCTGGAGGATCACCGTATTCTCCGAAGGGTCGTCCACGAAAATGGCGCCGTCCTTGCGCGTGAAAGCCGCGCCGGCGGCCTCCAGTTGGCCCTCGAGCCGGTCCAACTCGGCGGCGTCGGGGACGCACACGGCGAAAGACCGCAAACCCGCGACGTTTTCGACCTGAGGACTCCTCATCCTCTCCGCCCAGACGTTGATGCCGAGGTGATGATGGTAGCCTCCCGCGGACAGGAACAGCGCCCCCTGGCGGTATCGGGCCTGCACCTCGAACCCGAGCGCGTCGCGGTAAAACGCCGCCGATTCCTCCAGGTCCATCACATGGAGGTGGATGTGGCCGATGGAGGCCCCTTTCGGAAGACCGTCCCACGGCCCCTCCCCCCCCCCCTCCCCCTCGTCCGAGGCCGCCTCGCCCACCAGGTCATCCAGGTCCAACGGATCGGTCGTCATCGAGACCTTGCCGTCGCGCATCGGCCAGGCCGACCGGGGCCGGTCCCGATAAAGCTCGATGCCGTTTCCGTCGGGGTCATCCAGATAGAGCGCTTCGCTCACAGCGTGGTCCGAGCACCCGCCCAGCGGGTAACCCGAATCCCACAACCGCTTCAAGGCGCGGGCGAGATCGGCCCGTTCCGGATAAAGAACGGCGAAGTGATAGAGACCGGTGTTTCGGGAAAAACCCGCCCGCGCCCCCGGAACCTCGGTCAGGAGAAGGATGGGTGAAGCGCCGTCCGCCGTCAGGGAGACCCGATCAGCCGATTGTTCAAGCAACCTGAAGCCGAGGACGTCCCGGTAGAAGTTCAAAGATCGAGCCATGTCCGAAACGGTCAAATGGACAGGACCAAGTTTTATCTCGGGGTGCAACGTGTACGTCGACATCGGCTTTACGAACTCCTCGCTTGTTCCCGCTCCTCCGAAGGGAGCCGCAACCAAAGCTTCAAACAGCCCCAGCGCAGCACAGATCACCTTCCCCGCCCAACCAGCGCCAACCCGCCCAACGCAAGCTCGCTCGGCGTCAACCTACCATCAAACCCTTGACGAAACAGTTAATGTAAAGTAACATATATATCAATATAATACCAATATTATCAATATGTTAACTAATATTTATTAGAATTAACTTAATCTATTGGATTCGCGACTTATTGTCCCACGCGGATTCAGCGGGACCTAACCAACCCCAGTCAGGGAATCAACCCTCCCTTCTCATCACAAAATCAGAACAAAGACTGAAAACCCGGATTTTTGTTTCTGATCGCGGCGAAAAGCCCCGCGGCGGCCTTTGCCCCACGGGGGGTGTTCGGGTCGATGACCATCCGACAACTCCTGGTGTACGAGCCGATCACCTGAAGCTCCGTGCGGCCTTCCCAATCCCAAGGCGCCCCCCGCGCATCCCGGAAAACCCGCTCCGCCATCCTTCGATTGACCGGAACGGCCTTGTGAAACAACCGGGAATTCTCCGTCCCGGTGAAAACCCAGAATCCGTCGAAGTGCGCTGAGTCCATTCGTCCGCGAAGCACGTGGGCATTTTGGCCGATCCGCTTCAGGACGCGCTTCGGCGGCGTCTCCCGAATCTCGGCGAACACCTCCTCGATTTCCAGGACGCCCACCAGGAAAAACCCTCCCTTTTCCGCGTCAAACCGATCCTCGCTGAACGGGACCAGCCTTGCGAGAAAGAAGAGCAGGTCTCCCGGGCGGAGGCCCTTCAGTCCCGCGGCCCTGGGGGCGTAATGACACAGGTCCCCGTAAGTCCACTCATCAAAATCCGGGTCCCGGTGGGCATGGATTCGCGAAAAACGCTCGGGGAGAAAGCCGGAGAGCGGCCCGGAGGAGTTGAAACAACGAAGGTCGCCGTACCGTGGCGCGGGATCGGCCTGAAAGGCGTCCCCTTCCGGGATGGGGACAAGCTCGAAGGTCCCGTCCGGGAAGAGCGGGCTTTGAACGGCATGCGACCGGTTGGCCCCGACATTCGCCATGAAAATCCGCGGTCTATCCCCGATTCCGCCACCTTCACGGTGAATTTTCACACCACCCCTCAGAACCCGGAGGGGACCAGGAAGGTTTCTTCCATCTCGGCCTTGTGCTCCTTGAAGGCCAGGGCCTCTGGCGGGTTCGGGAAGACTTTCCGCCGGTATGTCCCGGAGCCGGTTGGTTTTCTGTGCATTAAATCCTCTTCCAATCCCGAATTCAGACTGGTCGTCCTAAAGGCGGATCCCCCCATCGGAAATACTGAATATATGACATTAATAAACAGTAAATAACTATTTGATATTATTTTAGTGTATTAACATGGATTGAAAGATTATTAATGGCCTCCGCCGTGATGTTAGGGAACTTGGGCATCCTTCCCGTCCCCGATTTCACCTGTTTCCAAATCCTTTCAGGTTTGAGACTTCTCCCCCTGAGCGGGGGCGCCAGGGCGGTCCCCTCCCCTTGGGCGCCATGACATTTCGCGCAGGCCTCCAGATAGATGATACTTCCATCCAGCGTGTTCGGCCGGTACGCATCCTCCGGCGACGGGATGCCTTGCACCAGAGAGACCACTAAAACAGTCAGCGCGGCAACGCCGACCAACCCCATCGCCAACATCCATCGCGGCTTCATTCAATCCTTCCCTTTCCGCCCGGAGACAGGCGGTCTCGCAACTCCGGCAACCCGCTCACCTCGATATCGGGACGAACTTCCCCCGGTTCCAGGCCTTTGGGATTCACCCAGGCGGCGTCCAGGCCCGCGGATTTGGCCCCGACGACGTCTGTCTCGTAGGTGTCCCCCACGTACAGGGTCTCGCCGGGCTCGACCCCCAGCTCTTCCACCATTTGCAAAAACACGCGGGGATGCGGCTTTCTCCACCCCAACTTATCGGAAATGGCGATACGGACGAAATATTCCCGGAGCCCCATCTCATCGATCATCGCCTCGGCCGCCGGGGCATGATCGAAATTCGACAGCAGGGCGATCCGGTGCGTCCGGCCCAGCTCTTGGAGGATGGCCGGGTGCTCCGCGGGGAGGTGGACGCAATCGAGCAGGGCTCGCATATGCTTGCCGACCAGGTCCTCGATGAACTCCCGGGCGAGCAGGTCCGGCCTCTCCGGAACCAGTCTTTTCACTACGCCGGAAAACTGCGCCGTCGAGGAAATCTCCTTTCCGGCTTCCTTTTGGGCGCGCAACGCGTCGTCCTCGTCCGCCAAGGCGTCGAAGAAAGCATCCCAACACACATCCGGGCACCTTTCCCGCAAAAGCTCATAGGTCATCCCCATCGTCGTCCTGCGGGGATTCCCCTTGACGACGATCTCGGGCATTTTCATGTAATCAAACAGAACGACCGTATCGAACAGATCAAATATGACAGCCTGGTAGCGTTTCATCATCTCTCACGGTTTGATCCCCCGGACGTCCATCAGTCCACGGAACTCACAGGCTGCGAAGAATCCTTCCCCGATACGAACGCCGGCCCAGCGGAGAAAAAATGCCGGCCGGGGAACCCCTTCCAGTCTAACGCCATAGGGCGGGATCGACCGGAGACCCGGCGGATTGCGACAACCAACGCGGCGGCTCTCCCCCACGGGTCGAACGGCACCCGTAGACGACCTCCCCGGCCGAACGCGCCCTGAACCGAAGGCTTCCGCGATCGGCCGCAAAAGGCGCGGGTTCTTTCAAGGCGTCGAGGAATATTGTACGATGAGGACGGTTAAAATTCCCATGGTCTCAGGGACCGCATTCTGTTTGGCTGGAAGCGAACCCCCGGAAAATGATTACCTTCGACCCAAAATACATCTTCACCGCAACGCAATCGACCGTCATCATCTACTTCGTCATCATTCTTTTCAATATTATATTCTGGATCGTCGACTCCGTGCGGGGAAACGCGCCTTCTCCCGAGCACGCCTCCCCCCCCTTGCTCATCGTATTGGTCGGCCTGCTTTTGGGGTTTCTCGTGGCCCTTCCAATCACCTTCGCCTCTTATGCGCTCTTGTTGTTGCTCAATCCATATCTGTTTATCTTGAGAGCGCCTTTCAAGGTCATCGTATTTCTCGCCACCTGCCTGTTGACCATGGTGGCAATAGATTTGACGGTTGTTTTCATCGACAAGATCGCGAAGCGCCTCAAGACGGCCCGCCGGATCGCGGCCGCGCCCAATGATTCGTGATCTACGCGCCCATGTCAAAAACCGGACCCGCTCGCCGGGTCTGACGAGAGGACTCCCCATGCGGAAAATGTTTCTTATAATGATCGTCGGTTCCGGGGTGATCGTCTTGTTGAGCGCCGCCCACATTTCCGCGCAGCCCCCCCGGGGGAAAAAGAGGTGGGGTCCGCGTCCGGCGGCAGTGGTGTTAAGCCCGGTGGTGGAGAAAAAGATCCGCAGGCAAATCACCTCCATCGGGACAGTCGAGGCCCGGATCGCGACGACGGTCAGCGCGGAGATCCAGGGTTTGACAAAGGAGTTCAAGCTGCAGGAAGGCGACCCCGTAGAAAAAGGGAAGACCATCCTCGTCCGGCTCAAGAACTCGGGCCGGCGCATCGATCTGGCCGAGGCCGACGCCGCCCACCGCAGGGCCCAGGCGCAGCTCGCAAAGCTCAAGCGTGGGCTCCGGAAGGAAGAGATCGAAGAGGTCCGGGCCCAGCTCAAAGAGCGAAACGCCTTGATGCAGAGGTATCAGCGGGACATGGAACGGGCCGGGGAGCTGCTGCGGAGCAAGATCATCAACCTGTCCGAATACAACCGGACGGAGAGTGATTTTCTGGCCGCCAAATATCAGGTCCAGCGCCTCGAGCAGTCTTTCCGCCTCGCACAAATGGGAACGCGCAGAGAGGACATTGCCGGCCAGGAGGCTGAGGTCCAGCGCCAAAAGGCCAACCTGGACCGGATGCGGGACGAACTGGCGAAGACCATCATCCGCGCCCCCATCTCCGGCTTCATCACAAAAAAGCACGTTGAAGTGGGCCAGTGGATTCAACGGGGAGGCGCGGTGGCCGATATCATCAACATCGACACCGTTCTCGTCCGAACGGGAGTCCGCGAAAGAGACATTCGCCATGTCCAAGTCGGCGACAACGCCGTGATCACCGTGGACGCCTACCCCGGCGTGACGTTTCGCGGAAAGGTCCGCGACATCATCCCCCAGGCCGACGTCGCCAGCCGATCGTTTCCGGTGAAAATCGAGATCGCCAACCCCAATTACCGCTTGAAAGGCGGGATGTTCGCCCGGGTGAGGCTATTCTACGGCGAGAAGCGCCCCACCCTCTTGGTGCCCAAAGACGCCCTGAGCCAGTTGGGGTTGCGGGCGCACGTCTTTGTCGTCGCCAACGGCCGCGCGCGTCTCGTTCCCGTGAAAACCGACCGGGTGATTGCGGGCTACGTCGAGATCGCCGAGGGAAAACTCTCCAAGGGCGACCGCGTCATCGTCACGGGAAATGAAACCCTGAAGGATCGCGGACCCGTCATGGTGCGCGCCATTCGGACGCCGGACGGAAAGATGATCGCCGTGCGGGGGAAGCGGCCCGGCCGCCCGGCCGGAAAGGCTTGGGGCGGAAAGCCCGCCGGCCCATGGTCGAAACCAGGCGGGGCGCCAGGAAAAAACCGGGCCAAGCAATGGGGCGGCAAACCCGGCGGCGCCTGGAAACCGGGCAGGGCCTCCCCCGCCGGTCCTCCGCGCGGAATGCCGGACGCCGGACGGCAGAAAACCGGCGCCTGGGAGGGAAAAAGAAAAAAGCCGGCCGGCACGTCCGCCTCCTCGTCTGAATAGCGCCCAATCCGGAACCTCCCGATGAAGCTCATCGACCTCTGCGTCCGATACCCCGTGTCCGTCCTGGTGGGCGTGATTCTTCTGCTCATGTTCGGGTTCATCTCGATGATGCGCATCCCGATCCAGCTGAAACCCACCGTGGACCGCCCTGAGGTGTCGGTCGAGACGAACTACCGGGGCGCCGCCCCCGCGGAAATCGAGCGAGAGATCACCGACCGAATCGAGGAGAAGCTGAACTCGGTCGAGGCCCTGAGCGAAATCACGTCCTCCTCCATCGAAGGCAAAAGCACTGTCCGCCTTACGTTCGATTGGGGAAGCAATAAAGACATCGCCCGCCTGGATGTCTCCGAGAAGCTGGGCTTGGTGCGGGGGCTTCCCGACGACGCCGACGAATCGATCATCCGCGCCGTCAACACCGATCAGGAGTCACCCATCGCCTGGATTGTCCTGAATCGGATAAAGGACCGGAACGGGCGCGTCCGGGAGCTGAACGAAGTCCGCATCGAGGCGGAGGACGTCATCAAACCCCGGATCGAGCGGGTGCCCGGCGTCGGCGGGCTGCTGATGTTCGGGGGCCAAGAGCGGGAAGTTCAGGTGCTCCTCGACCCCCTCGCCCTCAGCGCCCGAAACCTGACCATCGGCGACGTGCGGCAAGCCCTGTTGCGGGAGAACCGGAACATCAAGGGCGGCAACATCAACGAAGGCAAGCGCCGCTATGTCGTGCGGACGGTGGGCCAGTTCACCGACCTGCGCCAGATAGAAAGCGTCATCCTGTCCCGGCAAAACGGGACGGCCATCTATCTGCGGGACGTCGGCAGCGTCCGGTTCGGTTACAAAGAGCGCGATCTCGTCGTCCGCCGGAACGGGATCCCCAGCATCGGGTTCGGCGTCCTGCGAAAGACGGGGGCCAACACCCTGGAGGTCATGGCAGGCGTCAAGAAGGAGCTGGCCCACCTGAACGAGAACGTCTACAAAGGAAAGGGCATTGAGCTCCTTCAGTTGTATGACGAAACCATCTACATCAAAGATTCCGTCAACCTCGTCCTACGCAACCTGGTGTACGGCGCGATCCTCGCCGTGGCCGTGCTCCTGCTCTATTTGAGAAATGCGTCGAGCATCCTGATCATCGGGTTCAGCATCCCGATCTCGGTGGTCTCGACCTTTATCTTCCTGAACCTGTTCGACAGGTCCCTGAACACCATCTCCCTGGCCGGCCTGGCGTTCGCCTCCGGGATGGTCGTGGACAACACCATCGTCGTGCTCGAGAACATTTACCGGCATCGCCACATGGGAAAAACCCGGTTCCAGGCCGCCCTGGAAGGCGCCAAAGAGGTGTGGGGCGCCATCCTGGCCTCCACCCTGACGACGCTGGCGGTCTTCATTCCGGTGATCCTGGTCGAGGCGGAGGCGGGTCAGCTTTTCGGCGACATCGCCCTCGCCATCAGCGTCGCCGTCGCCCTGTCGCTGATCGTATCGATCACGGTGATCCCCATGCTCTCCAGCCGGATCCTCCGCCTGGGGAGGCCCCGCGAGAAGACAAAGAAACCGCTCCTCGATTGGCTGACCCTGGGCTGGCTGGGGCGCGGGTTCTCGCGTTTTGTTCTCTCATCCATCGGCTGGGTGATCCGATCGCGCACCCGAGGCCTGGCGTTCATCGTCCTGCTCGTCGGCGCCTCTCTCCTCGTCAGCTACACGTTCATGCCCCCCATCGACTACCTCCCCAAGGGGAACCGCAACCTCCTGTTCGGCCTCGTGAAGATCCCGGCGGGCTTCAACATCGATGAAAAAGAGGCGATTATCAAGACCCTGGAGGGGCGGTTCCTCAAGATCCCGGAGTTGAGGCGCGTCTTTTCCGTCATCCGCCTCACGGACCCGATCTTCGTCATCATCGTCAAGGACGAGTTCGCCCGCACCCCGGCCCAGATGCGGGCGGTGGTCGCCAAGGTCCGCAAACGGACGTTCGGCATTCCGGGCGCACCCTTTGTGTTCGTCACGCAATCGGCCCTGTTCCGCCGGCGCGGCGCGTTCTTGGGCGGGACGAACGTAGAGATCGACGTCAAGGGGGACGAGCTGGAAGAGATCCAGCGGCTCGCCGCGGAGATCCAGGCGAACATCCGGCGAGCGCCCGGCGTCAACTTCGCCAATTCAAGCTCCAAGCTGGGCAACCCGGAGCTCCAAATCTACGTGGACTCGGAGCGGGCCTCGGACCTGGGTGTTTCAGTGGCCGAGCTGGGATACGTCGTCGAGACCCTCATCAAGGGGACCGAAGCGGGGAAGTTCCGGGAAAAAGGCCGCGAGATTGACATCACCTTGAAGGGCAAGCTGGATAGGGCCATCCGCACGCAGGACCTGGAAGACATTCTGCTCTACACCCCCGGAGGACGGCCGATCCGCCTGTCCTCCATCGCCAGGGTGGAACCCGCCTCCGGCCCCACGAAGATCGACCATTCCGACCTGGACCGCTCCATCACCCTGACGGTCAATATCCGCGGCGAGGTCCCGCTGGAACAAGCCATCAACAACATCGAGCGCCTGGTCGTCGGGCCGATGCGCGCCCGGCTGCCCCTGGGATACAGCATCAACCTTTCCGGCCAGGCCAAGGACCTGAAGGTGACCTGGGACACTCTGAAGTGGTCGTTCCTGCTCTCCCTGGTCATCGTCTATCTGCTGATGTGCTCCCTGTTCGAGTCCTTCACGTACCCCTTCATCATCATGTTCAGCGTCCCGCTCGCGGCGACGGGGGGCATCCTGGGCGTGAAGCTGGCTCACACCCTCGAGCCCTCCATCAAGATGGACGTCATCACGATGCTCGGCTTCATCATCCTGGCGGGGATTGTCGTCAACAGCGCTATCCTGATCGTCCACCAGGCGCTGCACAACATGCGGAACGGACGCCCGCACAATGAGGCCCTTCTCGAGAGTGTCGAGAGCCGACTGCGGCCGATCTTCATGACGGTGACGACGACGGTCTTCGGGATGCTGCCCGTGGTCGTGAGCTCGGGGGCGGGCTCCGAACTCTACCGGGGCCTGGGGTCCGCCATCCTCGGCGGTCTCATCCTCTCCACAGTCTTCACCGTCTTCCTCGTGCCGGTCATGTTTTCCCTGTGGATGACGCTGAAGGACGACGTATCCAGGCGTTTTCGCGGGCGGCCCGCCGAACCCGATTTAGGGGGCGGAACCCAAGACCCCGCTCGCCCCGACGTTGAGCCCGTGGGCGAGCCCTCCCCCGCCTGAGCAAGCGGGACGGCGGGATCGGCGTCCCGCGAACCGACACTTCTGATCAAAACACATGGAAAATCCCGGCCGGCCGCTCAACCCCTCAATATTTCGAGGATTCGAAAGAGCCCTGCGTCGATTTTTTTTGTTCCGCCGAACACCTCATCCAGCGGCGTCTGAACGACCTCCCCGGCCCGAACGCCCACCATGATCCGGTCCGCGCCTTCCAGAATCGCCTCGACCGCCGCCACACCAAGGCGGCTGGCCAGCACCCGGTCCCGCGCGGTCGGCGAACCGCCCCGTTGGATGTGTCCAAGAACGCTCACGCGGGACTCGAGGTTCAGGTCCTTTCTCACCGCGTCGGCGATTCGCTGGGCGCCTCCCAGCTCATCCCCCTCGGCCACAACCACGATGAACCCGCGCTTGCCGCGGTCGAACGCACCGCGAATGGACCGACAGAACGCTTCCAGGTCGGCGGCCTTCTCCGGAGCGAAGACCTCCTCCGCGCCGCCGGCGATTCCGACCTCCAGCGCGAGGATCCCGGCCTCCCTTCCCATCACTTCGACGAAGAAGATACGCTCGTGCGAGAAGGCGGTGTCCCGGATGCGGTCGATGGCCTCCAGGGCGGTGTTGACGGCGGAATCATAACCGATGGTGTAGTCGGTGCCGAAGATGTCGTTGTCGATGGTTCCGGGGACGCAGACGACGGGCACGCCCTGCTCCCGGGACAGGAGATCCGCCCCCTGAAATGTTCCGTCGCCCCCGATGACGATCAGACCCCGGACATTGCGGGCCTTGAGGTTGGCCGCGGCTTTCTCCCGGCCCTCCGCGGTCCGAAAGGGCTTGCAGCGCGATGTCTCGAGGATGGTTCCTCCCCGCTGAATGATGCCCCGCACGTCTCGATTGGTAAGCGCCTCTATGTTGTCGTCCAAGAGGCCCCAATAGCCGCGGCGGACGCCCCAGACGCCGTGACCGCGCGACTCGGCCGCCCGGACCACGGCCCAGATGGCGGCGTTCATCCCCGGCGCGTCTCCTCCGCCGGTCAGCAAGGCCAGGGTGGGATCCGCCCCGGCGGCGGAAATCGATCCCGGGACAGGCGAAGAACTGAGAGATATGGTGGGAGGTTCCCGGGCAATCACACCTGCTGTCGCGAATATCCTCTCGGCGGCCTGCGCTTTCCTCAGCGGAAGCGGCCGAAGCCTCTTGCGGAACGACGCATTTCCCCGCTGGGCGTCATTTCGTATGTAAGCCTTTGCTCAGACAGCGGCAATCCGGCGTTCAATCGCGCTTGCCCCGATAAAACGCTTCGGCAAGCCGCACGTCTTCCTCGGAGCCGATGATGAGCGGACAGCGTTGATGAAGGGCCTCGGGCTCGATGTCCAGGATGCGCTGCCGGCCGGTGCTCGCGGCGCCCCCGGCCTGCTCGACGATGAAGGCGAGGGGATTGGCTTCGTAAAGGAGGCGAAGCTTTCCCTCGGGGCTCCTGCGATCACCCGGGTAGAGAAAGATTCCGCCTTTGACGAGGTTGCGGTGAAAATCCGCGACCAGGGAGCCGATGTAGCGGCCCGAATACGGACGGCCCGTCTCCGGGTCCATTTCCTTGAGGTGGCTGATGCACCGGCGGGTCTCTTCGGTCCAGTGGGCCGTGTTGCCTTCGTTGATGCTGTAAAACTTTCCGCGGGCCGGGATCCGGATGTCCGGATGGGACAGGAAGAATTCCCCGATCCGGGGGTCGAGCGTGAACCCGAACACACCGTTTCCCGTCGTGCAGACCATCATGACGCTCGAACCGTAGATGACATAGCCCGCCGCGACCTGCTCGCTCCCGCGCTGGACGCAATCGCTCGGCTCCCCGCGTTCGGAAGCGCTCTTCTTGCGAAAGACAGAAAAGATGGTGCCGATGCTGACGTTGACGTCGATGTTGGAAGAGCCGTCCAAAGGATCGTACAACAGGGCGTAATCTCCGGCCGGGAACCGCTCCGGAATCATAAACACGTCATCCATTTCTTCGGAAGCCATCGCGCAGAGGTAGCCGGTATGTTCCAGGCAGTTGCGGACGGTCGTATTGGCGAACTCGTCCAGCTTCTGGACCTCCTCCCCCTGGACATTGATTTTTCCGGTCAACCCCAGGATGTCCGCCAGGCCGGCCTTGTTGACCTCGCTGTAGATGATTTTTCCCGCCAGGGCGATCTGCGTCAGGAGGTCCGTCAACACGCCCTGGGCCGCGGGGAAGCGCGTCTGCTCTTCCGCGATGCAGCGCTCCAACGTCATGCCGAGATCAGCGACCACCATGCCTCCCGTTTCCTCCGACCCCCGCCGTTTCTAAGATAGCGCCGCGGGGGCGGGGATGCTCACCTCCACGGGTTTGACAAACCGATTGACCGCCTCCCGGGTGTTCACAACTCCCAGCTTCTCGAACAGGAAGCCGAACCGTTTCTCGAGATCCACGCGAATCGGCGCCCTCACATCCTCGGGCAAGGCCGAGAATTGAAACTTGAAGGGGCCGAAGGCGCGCTTTCTCTCCCTGTAAAAGAGCTGCTCGTCCGTATCCCCTTCTTTCCGAGAGGACTGGTGCGTCTCAATGACCCAACCTTGGACTTCTTTGCGCAACGCCTCGGGAATGCGATCATAGATCATATTCTGGAAGGCGGTCGCCAGATGGACCTCCGAGGCCCTGCTCTCTACGAAACGGTTGAAGGCCTCTTCCGGCAGCGTCGAGGCGCCATGCTGAACGGCGCCGCTCAATCCGTACGATTCCCGGCACAGGTCGGAGATTTCCGCCAAGGTATCGAAATCGAGACTCACCTGGGCCATCGTGCCGTCCGCCAGGAGGACCCCGCCGTGGCTGGTCCCGGTCTGAATGCTCAGCTTGCTGATTCCCTTCATCCCGCCGCCGTAAGAGGCCAGCGTCTCCCGATAATTATCGATGAAGGCCCGGGCCTCTTCCACGGTCGTATTTTTCCCGCCGACCTCGCCGACCTCGCCGCCGACCGAGACGGTCACGCCCTCGGGCTCGTGCTCCCGAATGCACCGGGTCAGCTCCGCCGCCTTCTCGAAATTCAACCGCTGCTGCTCTTTGATGTTGGGTCGGCTCAGGTCCACCAGGGTCGATGAGTCGATATCAATGTTGTAAAACCCCGCCTTCAACGCCTCCTGAATCACGTCCCGAACTGAGTCCATCTCCTGATCCGGGTCCTTGGCGAACTTCTTCGCGTTGATCTGGAAATGATCCCCCTGGAGAAAGACCGGCCCCCTGAACCCTTCCTTGATCGCGCCCGCGAGGACCGAGGCCGCGTATTCGGCGGGCCTCTGCTCGGTGTATACGATCTCGGAGCGTGCAATCTCGAAAATCAAGGCGCCGACCTCCCGCGACATCGCCGCCCGGAAGATGGCGCGCGAGACATCGAAGGTCATGCCCCGGATATTGATGGCCGGCGTCGTGAAGCCCCCCGCGTCCCCCCGACCCATCGCGATGTAAAGGTCGTGGATCGAGGCCGTCCGGATCTCCAGCGTTTCGGCCGCGCGCCGGATGAGCCAGCGGCAATAGTCTCTCAATTCCTCAGTGGAATGATGGACCGCATGGTACGCAAGCGTGTCGATGAGCCCCGCCCGAAGCCGCCCGGCGTCCTTCACGTGAACGGACACGTCCGCGCCGACTTCGATAGTCCCCTCCAATGCGGCGTCGCACTCCCCTTTGTCAGCCCACATCACACTTCTCCCTCCAAGAAGTCCCCGCCGAATGGATCGAACCGATTATGAGTACTCATCCCCGCTCCACGCCCCCATGGGTTCCACGACGGGAATGAACGCACATCGCTAAGGTTGAAAATATCACGAAGAGAATCGGTTAACCGAACCGGCGAAAAAAAACAAGTCAAAATATCGGCGCCGGACGTTGCGAAAAGCCCTCGGGCGCGGATGCGACTAAGTGATTCTACCCCCTGGCCGGTTCCCGCGCAATGGATGTATGGGTTCAAGACAGGTGAGACACCGGGCCGTTTCTTCGGACTTTCCCAAGGCCCGGCCCGAAATCGACCGGCGCCCATTCCCGGCATCGCGTCGAACCGAGATCGAATCGACGCACATCGCGGCCCGAAAAATCAGGAGGGCCCGCGCTCACCCTCGGGACGGATCCGCGCCGCCTCTTTACTCAGGCGTCGCCACAGAGCGGCCGAACTTGAAGACCGGAGAGCCTTCATCACCAATCAGGCCCACCAGATTGAAACCGAACTGGAAGAGGGTCTCGTCATCCCTATCCACAAACTCGAGGGTGAAGCCCCAGCAGCATCCTTGAAAGCGGAAGAGGATGTTCTTTTCCAAAAGCTCGGGATCTTCCCCCGTCCAACGGGCGCCGCCCTCCAGGAAGAGGACCTTCAGGAACCGGAACCCGCCCGAGAGGACATTGGTCAACTTATCCTGATTCCCCTCGCCCTTCTGATCCCGAAACCGGACCTCATGACGCAGGAACCAGTCCCGCCCTTCCCGCAGATCCAGACTGACGCCGTAGGAGGGAAATTCACTATCGTAAATATTGTAACGGGTGTCAAAACCGATCCGCCACAGACGGAAGGGTTTCGATTCGAGGCGAAACGAAACTTCCGACAGGGGTCTGTCTTCACCCCCTTGAAGTTTATCCACATCGAGTGAATGGGAGACCGCCATATTCAACACGTCCCGATTCTCGAAGGCATCGCGTCCCGATTGAACCTTCGCGAGCAGGCGGTGCTCCCAGGAGTACGAGAGCAAATTCTCCGGGCCAAACTCGTCCAGCGAATCTATCTGAACGATCTTTCCGCGGTCTTTTCCGTCCATATCCGGACGGTAGAAATAAGACACGTTCAGTTGGGTCAGGTGTTTGACGGCAGGCAGTCGTTGAAACCCCAATGGGTACGTCCGAAAGAGCTTCGGACCCGCCGCGTTCAGGCCCGCGGCCCAAAGCTCCCTGGAGAAAGATCCGGATTTCCGGCTTCGGTTCCCCGCCTCGCGCCCGTTGGTGTAGTACGTGAAGCGGCCCTCCATGAAGGGGCTGAAAGTCAGCCACTTCATGTCCGGAATCGGGATTGAAAGCCTGGACGCCGTATCCATCCGCCAAAACTCGTCTTCTCTATCCTGCCGCCGGTTGAACCGGACAATGGACGTCTGGACCGACGGACTGATCGAGAGGGGTCCGAGCTTTCCGATCGAGGGGCTCAGGTTGAAGTTGAAGTCCGGGGCCCGCTGAAAGAACTCACTCCGGCTCTCCTCGGCGGAGTCCAGAAACTGACTAAAGAAACGGGCCGAAGCGATGTCCCAATTCTTCTGAAGATTGACCCTCGATTCCACATTGCGCCGGGTCCGAATTCCCAGGTCCTCTTCGAACGTCGAATCGAAATCCAGGTTGTTCACCCGCTCGACTTGGTAAAATCCGGTGAACTTCTCGCCGAACTCCTGCTGGTGCTCCGCGCGGATGCGGTAAAAGGTCTCTTTCGATAAGTCATCGTCCAGGAACTTGACATCCGCCGTTCCCCGGGTTGTCCCGCTCAACCGATACCGGAGCTCGGCCTGGGGGATGAACCCCCGGTTCTTCCGATATTCGAGACCGAAGGTGGCATCGGCGTGATCGGAAAAGGCCCAGAAGAACTCCTGGTCGTACTTGAAACCGTCCCGCGTGCTGGTTCCGATGATCGGCACCAGGAAGCCGGTGGAGCGCTTCGTCTTGATCGGAGCGATCAAGTAGGGAAGATACCCCACCGGAAATCCCACCACCCAGAACGTCGGCTGACGGATAAAAGCAAACTCCTCCAGGGTGATATCCATCGAACGGGACCGGAACTGCCACTCCGGAACGGGGCCTTTGCAGGTGGTGAGCGAACCGTCCAGGATCCGGTAATGCCTTGCGTCGTGACGCTCGATCCGCTCTCCGGAAACTTTGTACTCCCGGCCCAATTCCCCGCGAGCGCCGTAAAGAACGGCTTGCTGGCGGCGGATATTGAACTCAATCCGGTTGCAAACAAGGCGGTTTCCCTTGTCCTGGAACACCACATTGCCCGAGGCCACCCCGTCGCCTGTCCCGGTGTTGATCTCAACCCGGTCCGCTTGGAGACGGTTGCCCAGGAACCGCACATCCACAAACCCCTCTCCGACGACAACCTTGCGTTCGGAATCCTCGGTGAGAGAGTCCGCCCGGATGGTGGTCTCCTCCCCGGGGAGGAGAACCTGTGGAGGGATTCCGCGCGGCGCGGGTTTTTTTTGGGCGAGCGTGGACGTCGCGGGGGCCAACGGGAGCAATGGGGTCGAGGAGCGCCGGGCGGGTTGTTGAGGCCGCCCGGGGATGGCGGGCGCAATGAGCTTCGGACTGAATTGCGCCCATCCGGAAGGAGCGAAAACCCAGCCCCAGATGAAACACCAACCCAAAACGGCCCAGAAATACTTTCTCACGAATGATCCGCTCTTCCCGAACCCGACAAAAGCGGTCAGGCCAAGAAATCAAAGGGCCACACCATCAGGCGCGTGGCAAACGGTAAGCTTTTAGCTTTCAGTAGGATACTATGACAAATCGAAGGAAATGTCAAGGAGTTGACATGCAACTTACAGATTCGTTGGGTTTCCAGCATGTTCGGTTACATCCTGTTTCCGGTTCCGCCGGAAGAAGCTCAGGATGCCTTCGATGGGTCCCAACAGGGCGTAGCACGAAAGCCCGAGGAAAAGCGTTACATGGGGAAATGTGGCCACCACCACCAGAATCAAGACCGATCCCACCAGGAGGTTGAAAGGCTTTCTATCCTTCCAGCCGACCGTCTTGAAATCCGGATATGGAAGGTTGCTCACCATCAAAAAGGCCAGCACATAGGCCAAAACGGCCGCCGCCAAAGCGGGCGGGGAGGCAAAGAGCGAAAACTCCTCAATCAGCATGACCGAGGCCGCGACTATTCCGGCGGCCGCCGGAATGGGCAGGCCCGTAAACCGTCCCCGGTTATCCGAATCCGACTGAATATTGAACCGCGCAAGCCTCAGCGCCCCGCAAATTACGAACAGAAACACCCCAACCCAGCCAATCCGTCCAAAAGGGCGGAGCGCCCAGGAATAAAGCAACGCCGCGGGCGCCACGCCGAAAGCCATGAGGTCCGAGAGCGAGTCGTATTCTTTTCCAAAGGGGGTGCTGCTGCTCGTCCACCGCGCGATCCTTCCATCCAGACTGTCCAGGATCATGGCGATGAAGATGGCCGCCCCCGCTTTGTAGTGCAACCCATTCACGGCGGCCAGCAACGCATAGATCCCCGCCACCATGCCGGCCGTCGTAAACAAGCTCGGAACGAGGAATATCCCCCGGCGCATCCGGCTTCGCCCGCCTTGGATTCGATGTCTTTTACGGCTCACCGGCTTTCTCCCAGCGTGCAACGATGTCCGATCCGCCGCGCACCCGATCCCCGACCGACACCGTCGGCTTGACGCCCGGCGGCAGGAACAGGTCCACCCGGGAGCCGAACTTGATGAGACCCAAGCGCTCCCCCGCCCGGAGGGAGTCTCCGACATTCGTCCAACAAACAATCCGGCGGGCGATGGCGCCGGCAATCTGCCGCACCCCCACCTCTCCTCTTTGGCCTTCCGAAGGATCCTCCGGAAGGATACGAATCATGTTCTGTTCGTTTTCCGCGGACGCCTCCGGCCGGAACGCGGCCAGAAATCTGCCCGCCCGATATTCCGTGGCGACCACCCGGCCGAGGACCGGCGAACGGTTGATGTGAACATTGAACACCGAGAGAAAGATGCTCATCCGGATTCCGCCGTCTTCTTCCGTTCGGACATCAACAACCCGGCCGTCGGCCGGCGCCAACACCGCGTCCGCATCCCGGGGGAGCGTGCGGTCCGGGTCCCGGAAGAAATAGGCCACGAACGCCGTCAACAAGCCAAGCGGCCAAGCCGCCCCGGGCCATCCCGCAAGCGCTGAAACCCCGGTCAGAAACACCCCCGCGCCCAGATACGGGAAAGCATCTTTGGCCAAAGGCACGCGCATGGTCAGACATCCAGCTGGCGGTAAAGCCGGGCAAGGCGTGGGGGCGGGAAGAGGCGGTCAGACGGAAAGGGTCCGATTTCCACGGGCGATCGCCACCTTTCCGGTGCGGGCGATCTCCTTGACGCCGATGGGCCGAAGGAGCTCCAGGATCGCCCGAATCTTCCCCTCGTCGCCGGTGATCTCTATGGTATAGGTCTTCGGAGACACGTCAACAATCTTTGCCCGGAAGATGTCGGCGATGCGGAGGACTTCGGCCCGGACGGAAGGATCCGCGCTGACTTTGATCAGGGCCATCTCCCGATCGACGAAGGGCTCATCGGTCAGATCGATAATTTTGATGACGTCGATCAACCGGTGAAGCTGCTTGATGATCTTTTCGACGATCAAGTCGTCGCCCGTCGTGACAATGGTGATCCGCGAAACGCCCGGTTCCTGCGTCTCTCCGACGGAGAGGCTTTCGATGTTGTAGCCGCGCGCGCTGAACAGGCCGGCCACGCGGACCAAGACGCCGAAGCGGTTCTCCACCAAAACGGCGACGGTGTGCCTCTTGGAGGCTTCCTTCATCGCTTCAGCTCAAGACTTCCCGCCCCTCTTCCAAGAGACTTTCGAAAGGCAGGGCGATCATTCCGGTCCGGGCGATTCGTTTGATCCCGAACCGCTCCATCATTCGTACAGCGTTGGTGATCTGGCGCTCGTTGCCGGTGAATTCGATGGTGACCACCTTCGAGGACAGGTCCACCACCCGTGCGCCCAAGGTCTGGCAAATCAGCAGGATGTCTCTTCGGGTCTCGTGGGTGGAATAGACCGTGACAAGCACCAACTCACGGGTGACCGCGCTCCCGTAGGCAAGGTTTTCAACCTCCAGAACGTCGATCAGCTTTCGGATCTGCTTGGTCACTTGAGCCAGCTGGCCCTCGTCGCCCTGGGCGATCAGGTGGATCCGGGTGATCTCCGGGTCCTCGGTGGGACCGGCGGCGATGCTCTCGATATTGAAGGCCCGGCGCGTGAACAGGCCCGCCACATGGGAGAGCACCCCAGGGTGATTCCGAACGCGGATGGATAGCATCTGCCTCATGTCAGCCGTAATTCTCCTCGATCATCTCCATCAGACCGGCGCCCGATGGGACCATTGGCAGAACGTTTTCCTCTTGGTTGATGAACACGTCCATCACGACCGGTCCGTCATGGGCGATGGCCTCTTCCAGCATCGGCCGGACCTCATCCACCTCCTTGACCCGCATGCCCCGGATTCCAAACCCTTCGGCCACCTTGGCGAAGTCAGGATTTCGGGTGTAGTGGCTCTCGGAATAGCGTTTTTCAAAGAAGAACTCCTGCCACTGGCGAACCATCCCCAGGTACTGATTGTTGAGGATGAAGGTCTTGACGGGGAGACCGTACTGGTCAATCGTGGCCAGCTCCTGGATGTTGATCTGGAAGCTGCCGTCTCCGTCGATGTTGACGACGAGCTTGTCGGGGTGGGCGACCTGGGCGCCGATGGCGGCCGGCAGACCGTAGCCCATGGCCCCGAGTCCGCCGGAGGTGAGCCACATCCGGGGCTTGTCGAAGGGATAGATCTGCGCCGCCCACATCTGGTGCTGGCCGACGCCCGTGCTCATGATCAAGTCGGTCCCCGCCACCTCGAATAACTGCTCGAGGAAATATTGGGGCTTGATGGTTCCGTCCCAGTCGTACTTGAGCGGGTAGCGGCGACCCTTCTCGGCCAGCTCTTCCCGCCAAACGGTGTAATCACCCGGCTCCACCTCGCGGACGAGGCACTCGAGCGCCGCCCCGACATCGGCGTGCAGAGAAATGTGGGGCCGGATACGTTTGCCGATCTCGGCCTGATCAATGTCCACGTGACAGATGGTCGCCTTGGAGGCGAACTGGCGCACGTCTCCGGTGACTCTGTCATCGAACCGCACGCCGAGCGCGATGCAGCAATCGGTCTCCGACAGGGCGTAGTTGACCGTGTGGCTTCCGTGCATCCCCGGCATGCCCATGCAGAGCGGATCCGCAATGGGGTAAATCCCCAGGCCCAGCAACGTCGTCGTAATGGGGATCTGTGTCTTCCGGACAAACTGGCGCAGGAGGTCCGAACACCCGGACAGGATGATTCCATGGCCGGCGTAAATCACCGGACGGCGGGCGTTGCGGATCGCCTCGCACATTCGGGCGATGCCTTCCGGGTCCACCTCGACAGGCGGCTCGTACTCCACCAGCGAGGTTTTGTGATCGGCGTCGGGGTCGTACTCGACCGAATCGATCTGGATATCCTTGGGGACATCAATCAAGACCGGACCCGGCCGGCCGCTCCGGGCGATGTGAAAGGCCTCGCGAATCACCCGGGGAAGATCGGCGATCTCTTTGACCAGGTAGTTGTACTTGGTGCAGGGGATGCTCATTCCGTACACGTCGGCTTCCTGGAAAGCATCGCTGCCGATCATGGCGGTCGCCACCTGGCCGGTCAGCGCGACGATGGGCGCCGAATCCATCAGGGAATGCTGGAGACCCGTCAGCAGGTTGATCGCCCCGGGTCCCGAGGTCGCCATGCAGACGCCCACCTTCCCCGTGCTCTGGGCGTAGCCGTCGGCCGCGAGGGCCGCCCCCTGTTCGTGCCGGATGAGAATGTGTTCGATGCCGCTTCCGTACAGGGCGTCGTAGAAGGGCATAATGGTCCCGCCCGGCATTCCGAACGTGACTTCCACCCCCTGCCTTTTCATCTCCTCAATGATGATTTCCGATCCGGTCTTTCTCACGGTCGGACCCTTTCCAGTTTGCGGCCTGTTCGGGCCTGCGCCGGAAGCGCGATTCAGCCCGCCGCCGCCTTTTTGCGGCGTTTGCTCCCCCCGGATTTTCCGATCGGGTCGCCGGAGAAGATCATGTCTCCCATGCCCCCTCCGGCCGGGACCATTGGAAAAACGTTTTCTTCCTTGCTCACTTGACAATCAATCACGACAGGCCCGGGAATCGCGAGGGCCTCCTTCAAGTCTTTCTTCAGGCGCCCGGGGCTTTTGATCACCACGCCTTTCGCCCCGTAGGCCTCGGCCAGCAGCACAAAGTCCGGATTCACCGCCAAGTCGGTGTTCAGGTACTGCTTGTTCCAGAACAGGTCCTGCCATTGGCGGACCATGCCCAGAAAGAAATTGTTCAGCAGGAACACCTTGACCGGCAGACCATATTGAATTGCGGTCGCCATCTCGCAGGCGACCATCTGAAAGCCGCCGTCTCCCAGGATGGCGACCACGCGGGCGCCCGGCAGCGCGATCTGCGCCCCCAAGGCCGCCGGGAAACCGAATCCCATCGTCCCGAGGCCCCCGGAGGAAATGAAGGTCCGCGGCTTCTTCACCGTGTAGTGCTGGGCCGCCCACATCTGGTGCTGACCGACGTCGGTTGTGATGACGGTGTCCTCATCGCACGCTTCCAGGAGGGCGCGGATGGCTTGCTGCGGCTTGATCTCCCCCTCGCCCTCTTCTGAATCGAGCGGCCGCGCTTCCTTCCAGGACTGGATCCGCTTCAGCCAGCCCGCCGCGCGCCTCCTGGGGGCGATCTTGTTCAACGCTCGAAGGATGTTTCGGGCGTCCCCCACCACGGGGATGTCCACCTGGACGTTCTTGCTGATGGACGCGGGGTCGATGTCGATGTGAACGACCTTGGCGTGCGGCGCGAAGGTGTCCAGCCGCCCGGTGACCCGGTCGTCAAAGCGCGCCCCCACCGCGATCAGCAGGTCGCATTCCGTGACGGCGTAATTGGCGTAAGCGGTCCCATGCATTCCCAGCATCCCCAGAAACAATGGGTGATCGCCGGGAAACCCCCCGAGGCCCATGAGGGTGAGGGTGACCGGGATTCGGGTCTTCTCGGCCAACTTGCGAAGCTCGTCCGCGGCTCCGGAGATGATGACCCCGCCGCCGGCGTAGAGGACAGGTCTTTCGGCTTCTTTGATGGCCTCGGCCACCCGGCGGATCTGGCGGGCATGGCCCACCAGCGTCGGCTTGTAGGAGCGCAGCTCCACCTTGTCGGGGTAAACGAATTCAGCCTTGGCGCCAAGGATATCCTTGGGCAAATCCACCAGAACAGGCCCCGGCCGGCCGGTGGCCGCGATGTGAAAGGCCTCTTTCATCGTTCTGGCCAGCTCGGTGACGTCCTTCACCATGTAATTGTGCTTGGTGACGGTCCGGGTGATTCCGACAATATCCGCTTCCTGAAAGGCGTCATTGCCGATCATGGCGGAGGGGACCTGTCCGGTAAAGGCCACCAGGGGGACGGAATCCATGAAGGCGTCGGTGATGCCCGTCACCAGGTTGGTCGCCCCCGGTCCGGAGGTGGTCAGGCAAACGCCCACCCGGCCGGCGGCCCGGGCGTAGCCTTCCGCCGCGTGAACCGATCCCGCCTCGTGACGCGTCATGATGTGCCGGATGGCATGCCTTTCCATCATGTCGTAGATGGGCAAAAGCGTCGCTCCCGGGTAACCGAAGACGTGCTTCACGCCCTCGGCGGCCAGGCTCCGCACAAAGATTTCCGCCCCTGTAGACTTCTCGCTCATCCCGACGCTTCCCGCCGCCTCAAAGACCACCGAACAATACAGTCCGTCACGGTGCGTCGATGACGCCTTTCAGGAATGAATCCGGTGCTGGTTCAACACCTGGCTCATCTCGTCCTTTGTCTGAAGCTTCAGCTTCTTCAGACGCCGAATCTCCAACTCCTCCGCAGTCGATATGTGCGTTCTGCATTCCAGGTTTCGGATGGTCTCGTCCAGCTCGGAATGCCGGTCGACCAACCGGGAGAACCCCACATCCCTTTGCTTGATGGACTCCACCAACTCCTGTTCATCACTGTCCATGACTCTCCTCCTCTCCCCCCCTTGCCTCCGGTCGGATGATCAATATAGAGACCGGACGAAAATTATGAAACCCCTTATTTTATCACCTTTCACCTCCTACCGGCCGCGCTTCCCTTCATAGCGAAGCCCCCACTGAACCTTGGCTTCCGCTTCCCGGACGTACCGGGGGTGGAAACCCGCGGGCGCGCTCACCTCCCCCCGCAGGATTCGACGCCCGCCGCACAAGGCCACTTCCCCCGCCGCGGCGGGCCAGTCTTCCCGGAGAATCAGCCAGCCGCGCCCCTTCCCGAGCCGCCGGATGACCTCGCCGAACCGCTCGGCCCCGTCCCCCCAAATCCAGGTGGGACCTTCCAAACGCCCGCAAAGGGCCTCCGGGGAAAGCACCAAATCCTCCGATCGCCGCACGAGCCGCCCGTCCTCCCAACTGAAAAAGGCCGCAAACACCAGCCCCTTCCCGGCGTCCAGGACCGGACAGAGGCCCTCCGGCCGGGGGCCGAGGGCCAGCGCCCACGCCCGCGTCGTCTCCACGCCCACCAGGGGGATGCCCAAAGCGCCGACAAGTCCCAGGGCGGTTCCAATGGCGATGCGTAATCCGGTGAACGAACCCGGCCCGGCGGACACCGCCACCCCTGACAGGTTGCCGGGCTCCAGCGAAAGAGTCTCCAGCATTCGGAGGATTTCCGGGGCGAGGCCCTCCGCATAGGTGCGACCCGGACTCAGGGGCGAGAGGAACTCCACCTTGCCGGCGGAGGCGATCGCGACCGATCCGCTCCGTCCGGCGGTGTCGATCCCCAAAACAGGACCGGCGTCAGGAGGATTTTCAAGCGCCGCGGAGCAGCGGCTTCCGCGCATTGTGCTTGTCCTGCGTGAGGTAATAGGCGAGCCCTTCCAGCTCCAATCCAAGGTCAACGTTCCGAAGCTTGACATCCTCGGGAACGTCCAGGCGGATGGGGGCGAAATTGAGGATGGCGCTGACCTTGGCCTTCACGAGCCGGTCCGCCACCTCTTGGGCGCTCTCGGCGGGCACCGCGATGATGCCAATCCGGATGTCCCTTTTCCGGACGACCTCGGACAGGGCGTCCATCGCCAACACCTCGGTGTTCTTCAGCCGTCCCAGGCGCGTCCGTGCGGGATCTTTATCCAGGATGGCGGCGATCTTGAACCCGAGCTGGTCGAATCCCCGATACGTCAGCAAGGCGGACCCCAGGTTCCCCGCCCCGACCAGGGCCACGCGCCAGACCCGGGCGACGCCCAGTATGCGCCGCAGCGCTTCACGCAGCTCGCGCACCCGATACCCCAGGCCCCGGATTCCAAACCCGCCGAAGTACGCCAAGTCTTTTCGGATCTGAGCGGGATTGAATCCACACCGGCTCGCCAGCATCGCCGAGGAGACGATGCTCAGGCCCTCGTCTTCCATCAACTGAAGCACCCGGCCGTAAATCGACAGGCGATGGACCGTCGCCTCGGGGATGTGTTCGGTTTCAAGCGGCTTGGCTTTCCGCAATCGGCTCCCGGGCGACTTCAAGGCGCGGCCGGAGGGGAGGCCGCGGGGGGCCGTTTTTCCTTTTCCGCATGGGCGCCCGGACTTGTCGTTCGGAGAGATCATCGCGATTGATTCGACCGAATTTGGACTGAGGGCGCTACGGTGATGCACGGACCCCGCCGTGTCGAATGGGTGTCCGTCTCTTGGAGCCGGCCGGGGGACCGGCTTCCGATCCCCCGGCCGGCGACCTGTCGCGTCAACCGCCCAACAGCTTGAATGGGTCGACGAACAACAGAATAATGGCCACCAACAGGACGTAGATGACCAGCGATTCGATCAGCGCCAATCCGATGATGAGCGACGTCCGGATATCAGCGGCCGCTCCCGGGTTTCTGGCCATTCCGTCCAGAGCGCTGGCGATTCCCTTGCCCTGGGCCGCGGCCCCGCCGACGGCGGCCATCCCCAGCCCGAACATGCAACTGAACGCGGCCACCAGATAGTAGGTCATCTTTCCGGCGCCCGCTCCCCCCTTTTCGGCGGCCTCGGCCGCCCAGGCGGCTTCGCCCGCAAGCAGGAGGGAACCCCCCCCCAGGAGTAGGACTCCAAGCACTTTTCGATTCATCAAATTCTCCTTTCCCTCATCCAATCAGTGATGCTCTTCCAAAGCACCGGCCAGGTAAATCATCGACAGGAGCACAAACACGAACGCCTGGATCAGACTCATGAAAATTGCGAAGACGAGAATCAAAGAAGGCGCCAGCACGGGCAGCCAAAGAAATTTGAACAAGAGACTGAGAACGAAAATGTTCACGATCACCTGTTCCTTCCCGAAGATGTTCCCGAACAGGCGGACCGACAATGATAAAGGACGGGCCAAGTGCCCGATCACCTCGATGACTATCATTAATGGAGCGAGCCACCAAATGGGCCCGGTGAACTGCTTGAGATAACCCCAGCCATGGGTCTTCGCCCCAACGTAATGGGTCATCAAAAACACGGTGATGGCGCACGAGGCCGTCGTATTGATATTCGCCGTCGGTGAGAACATCCCGGGAATGAGACCCATCAGGTTGGAAGCGAAGATATAGATCCCGAGGGTGGCCAGGAGCGGGAAATAGGCCCGGCCTTTGCGACCCATCACGCTGTCGATCAGATCGAGCAGACCCCCGAAACACACCTCGAAGAAATTCTGGCCGCCCGCCGGCGCCCACTGGAGCGAGCGCTTGATAACCAGGGACACCGCCACCAGAACGATCATCAGCAGCCACGTATACACCACGTGGAGCGGCAGACCCGGAATATAAAAATACATGAAGGGCTCTTTCATGCCCGCATCCCCGTCCGCCTCGCCAGACGACTCATCATTGAAAGACCTTTCATCGAATCAGCGCCCTCGCCCTTGCCGGTGTCTTCAGAAACGGCCAAGCCGCCCCATATCAGCGCCGCAACCGAGATGGAAAACCCGGCGATCACCCCCAGGGGGTGCGGCCCCAAAACGCGGAAGAAAGCCGCCAGGAGCAGCGCCAGGGCGGCGTACTTCCCCATGTACGCCACATGCATCCACCCCGCCGGCCGGCGGCCCCGCCTCAGGACCCTGCCGAAATACACCTTGATCAGCCGAAAATTCAGCAAGCCCACGGCCCCGCCCAAAACCACCCCTCCGGCCGCGTCGAACCCGAAGAACCCAAGGACAAACATGGACGCCGCGGCGAGCGAAGCCCAACCCCGCCGCTCCACGGCAATCAGGAAGACGTCATCCGTCATCGTCTCCACGATTTTCGTTCGTTGTTGAACCCGCGCCGTCATCTTTTTCGCCCAGGCGAATCGCCGTCCGAAACAGGTTGACAAACCCCGCCGCAACCCCCAGGAGGAGGAAAATGAGGATCCCCCACGGCCGCGTATCCAGCCACTTGTCGAGCAAGACCCCCAGCGTCAGACCCACCCCAATGCAAAGGGCGAGGTTCCATCCCATCGACAGCAGGTCGCCCATTTGGCGCAAGCCGCTACCGCCGGAGGATTTCGGCGGCCCCCCCGTTTCCTCCGAGGCCCGTTCTGAATCTTGTGATGGCGTCGAAGCCGACTCCGGTTTCCGGCCGGGGCTCACGGCCAAGACCTCCTGAGGAGCATGATAATTATTTCACAAAGGCGAAGTTACAAGTCGGAGATTCGGATGTCAAGCTTGAATTCAAAATGCGGAATTCGAAGGGGGTGATTCACCTCACGAGGGCTTGCCTTGCGTCACAACGCCATTCATTCAGCCTGATTCCGACTCTTCCAGACTCCGGGTCTCCTCGATGATCCGCGAGTAGATTCGGCTCAGGGCGTCCGCCGGGAGGGGACCCGTCGTCATCGAGGAAACGCGCTTGAGAACTTCCGCTTCCCGGTCCGGGTCATGAATCGGCTCGCCCCGAACCCGTTTGGCCTCCCCTACCCGGAGTCCCAGGGCCGCCCGGCGGTTCAGCAACCGGACGATTTGCTCGTCCAAATCGTCAATTTGAGGCCGGATTTCCGTCTTTTCCATCGCAGGCGTAAATTGGCACAAAGTCCGGCACGGGTCAAGTCAACCGGGCGGCGGCGCCATTTCTCTCTTCTGACTCCCTTGACGATCCACCGGCCCGCGGTTAGGATGAGAATCGGTTGTTCGGCGTCACGGGGGGGGCTTCAGTGATTCCCGCCCAAGCTTGAAGGTGGCCTGGGTCCTATGCGTCTTTTGCCGATATTCCTCCTACGACTCCGCCCCAAGCGGCCGATCGGGGCCGCTATCATCGTTCTGGCCTCCCTTCTTATCCTTGGGGGATGCTCGGCCCGAAAAGCCCCTCCCTCCGCTTCCTCCGCGGGGGACCTGATCGTCCTGGGCCGGGAGAACATGCGGGGTCGGGATTTCGAGCGGGCCCGGGCGGCATTCAACTGGATCCTCCAGGAATACCCGGAGAGCAACCTTCGCAGCGTAGCCCTCATCAGCCTCGCGGACTCCTTTTACGCCTCCAAGGAATACGATGAGGCCAAGTTTCAGTACGACAAGTTCGTCCAGCTTTACCCGGTCAACCCGCAAACGCCCCGGGCCTATTACTTCCTCGCGATGTGCGACTACAACCGCCTCGCCAGCGTCGACCGGGACCAGATCGAAGCCGAGAACGCCTTGGCGAATTTCCGGCGGCTCGTGCGCCAATTCCCCGACACCCCCTTGAACGCCGAGGCCGGCCCGAAGGTGACCGAACTGGAAGCCCGGCTGGCCCGGAAGGAGTTGCTGGTCGCCCGGTTCCACTATTCCGACAGCAATTATCAGTCCGCCATCCCGAGATTCCTCCGGCTGTTGAAAGATTATCCCAAGGGCCCCGCCGCGGCCGCCGCCCTGTACTATCTGGCGGATTCTTATCGTCGGGAGGAGAATTTCCGGAAGGCGGGGATAGCGCTGCGGCGGCTGATTCGCTCTCACCCCAAGAGCCGATACCATAAAAAGGCACGGAGCTTGCTCCGCAAGCTACCAAAATTGGCGCAATCGGCTTCCAAAACCCGTTGAGCCTTTTGGACGCGCAGTTTCAAGCGTGCTAACATAGGCATACAGCCTTCTGGTGAGAAGGTGCGCCGATCCTTTCGGTTCCTCCGCTTCCGGTTTGATGGCCATGTCAGATGACCTTGAAAAATTCGACTCTCCCGAGAACGACCCGGACCCGGACTCGAAAGCAGGGTCGCATTCCGATCCACGGGACTTCGAACCTGTCACGGCCGACTCTCTCTCCTCCTACCTGAAGGAGATCCGCGACATCCCGGTTCTGACGCGGGAACAGGAGCAGGTCCTTGCCCGCGAGGTGATTCGGGGAAACCCGGAGGCCATGGACAAGCTCATCCGCAGCAACCTCAAATACGTGGTGAGCGTGGCCAACAAATACAAAAACAGTGGGCTGTCCCTGCTGGACCTAATCAACGAGGGGAACATCGGCTTGATTCAAGCGGCCAGGCGCTTCGATCCGGACAAGGGCGTCAAGTTCATCACCTATGGGGTGTGGTGGATCCGTCAATCCATCATGCACGCACTGGCCGAACAATCCGGAACGGTGCGCCTTCCCATCAAACAGGCGGGAAAACTCTACAAGATCGGCGAGAAGTATCAGGAGATCAGGCAGGCGCGCGGCCGGGAGCCCACCACGGACGAGCTGGCCAAGGCGTTGGGGCAGACCACAGAGGAGATCGACATCATCCTGCGCGTCTACCGCAACCATCTGTCGCTGGACGCTCCGGTCACCGAGGGAGAGGACACACGCTACCTGGACTTGTTGGAATCCAAGGACATGCCCTCCGTCGAGGAGGGCATGGTGCGACGCTCCTTGTCCAGAGAGGTTGCGGCCCTCCTCAAAGAACTGTCGCCACGCGAGCGGGAGATCCTGCGAATGCGCTTCGGCTTCGAGGGGGACGCCATGACCCTGGAAGAGATCGGCAAGAAGGTCGGTCTGTCTCGGGAGCGAATCCGTCAAATTGAAACGAAGGCCAAGCGGAGGTTGCGAGCCCGCGCGCGAATGAAGGCCCTTCACGATTACCTCAACTGAACGCCGGCCGTCTGCGGATCATGACCCAACCCGTCAAAGTCCGGGACGCGGAACCCGCCCCGGCGCAAGCCCCGCCGAAGCTCTTCAGCCCCAACCGGATCACCATGCTGCGCCTGTTGTTGGCGCCGATCATCATCATGCTTCTTCTGACTCCGGGGCTGTACAACGCCCCCATCGCCGCCCTGGTGATCGCCCTGGGATCACTCACCGATTGGCTGGACGGGCACCTCGCGCGCCGCTGGTCGGTGGAAAGCGACCTGGGCCGTCTCCTCGATCCCATCGCCGACAAGCTCATCCTCGTCTCCGCCCTGATCCCCCTCGCCACATACGGCGAGGTGCCGGCCTGGATCGCGGTCCTTCTCATCGGGCGGGAAATCACCGTCACCGGACTGCGGTGGGTGGCCGCCAGCAAGGGCATGGTCATCAGCGCCAATTTCGGCGGAAAATCCAAAACCGCCTTCCAAATGATCGCCCTGATCCTTCTGATCCTGGATTGGGACTGGGGGCCTGTGGATTTCCATGTCCTCGGCATGACGGCCCTGTGGGCGGCATTAATCCTGAGCCTGGCCTCGGGCCTGAGCTACTTTCGCCAGGTCTGGCGGCAGGTCAACACCCCTTGAGCGGAGCCCCGCTGTGAACGGGTTCGTTGTGATCGTCGGCTATCTCCTCGGCTCCATCCCCTTCGGCTTGCTCTTCGCCCTATCCCGCGGGGTGGATATCCGCGCGACGGGCAGCGGAAACATCGGCGCCACGAACGTGGGCCGCTCCGTCGGCAAGCGCGAAGGAAGCTGGACGCTGGCCTGCGACATCGGAAAGGGCGTTCCCGCCGTCCTCTTCGCGCGAGCGGCCGGGCTGCCGCCCGGATGGGTGGCCACGGTCTGTCTGGCCGTCGTTCTGGGGCACGTCTATTCCCCGTGGCTTCGGTTCCGGGGCGGAAAGGGCGTGGCGGCGACCGCCGGCGCGTTTCTCGCCGTGGCGCCTCTCCCGCTCCTCATCTGCCTTCTCGTCTTCGCCTTGTCCGTGAAAGCCAGCCGCAGGGTCTCGGTGGGGTCTGTCGCCTCGGCGGTCGTTTTGCCTATATCTCTTTGGGGTCTGGACGCCGCCCCGCAGTTGATCGCGGCCGGGGGGATCGCGGCCTTCATCATTATCCTGAAGCACAAGGACAACCTGAGAAGGCTGACAGCCGGAACGGAGCCGCCGATCGGCGCCGCTTAAGGTTCTTTGGAGAGCCCTGCCCTCTTGTCCGTTTCCGCGAATCCCTGAGTGAACCGGGTTTTCCCCTTTTTCGAGGAGAGAAAATCATGCCCGAGCCCCTGGGCGTTCATCATGTGACAATCCTCGTGACCGATCTCGAACGCGCCCGCAAGTTCTACGGAGATCTGCTGGGCCTCAGGGAAAAGACGGACATGCCCGATTTCGGAAAACCCCTGATCTGGTATCAGGTGGGGGCGACGCAGATACATCTGCTTCCCAAGGAGTACGTCCCCGTGACCCGGTTCAACCACCTCACCCACCTCGCGTGGAACCGCCACGTAGCGCTGGGAATCGAGGATTTTTCTGAGATTCGGGACCGGCTGGAGAAGGCGGGAATCGATTATTGCGAGAACCCCAACGCGGGCCTCGGCATGAAACAACTCTTCTTCCAGGACCCCGACGGCAACGGCCTCGAGTTCATGATCCCGGCTTCCTTCGAGGAGGCGATGAGGACGATGATGGAAAAGGAAGCGTAACCTTCCGGGCCCATCCCGATCGCCGGTTCAAGCGAAAAGGGCGAGAGCCGCGCCCGACTCGCGTAGCGCCTTTGATCATTTCCAAACTTTCCTTGAAGAAATCCTCGCTCTCTCCTCTCCGGTGAAGGTCAAGCCATGGACATTCAACGTCTTCCGTCTCCCCCGGGGGCGGGCCGAGGTGGAGAGACCCGGCCGGTTGCGGGCAACGAAACGCGGAAAGGCAGACGCCTCAACCGGCGGCTTGCGGTGACGCCGGAGGAACCGGCGCGGGCTGTTCGATGAGGGAAAGAGAAGAAGGAAGAAAATCCGATCCGGCCGGAGACTGATCGGTTGGAGACCGTGGGGCAACGAATCAGGAACGGCTGAAAACAGGTCCAACGACGAGCCTCTACGCCGCCATTCCGCTGGATTGGGTCAGCAACCGCAACAGGTCGATGTTTTCCAGCATCATTCCCGTTCCGGTCACAACGGCGGTGAGGGGCTCATCGGCAATTACGACGGGAAGGCCCGTTTCCTCGCGTAGCAGGGTGTCCAGTCCCCGGATCAGGCTGCCTCCTCCCGCAAGCATGATGCCCTTATCGACAATGTCCGACGCAAGCTCCGGCGGGGTGTGCTCGAGGGCAAACTTCACCACATCGAGAATGGCCTGGATGGGCTCCCTGAGGGCGTCCCGGATTTCCTCATCCGTGACGCCCACCGACTTGGGAAGACCCGTCACGAGATCCCGCCCCTTGACATCCATCCTCCTGGGATCGTCCACCGGACAGGCGGAGCCGATTTGGACCTTGATCTCCTCAGCCGTCCGCTCGCCGATCAGGAGGCTATAGGTGCGTTTGACGTAGTTGAGGATGGCCTCATCCATGTAGTCGCCGGCCACACGGATCGACTTGCTGAAAACGATGCCCGCCATGGAGATGACCCCGACCTCCGTCGTCCCGCCGCCGATGTCAACGACCATGTTGCCCGAAGGCTCCTCGGTCGGCAGGCCGACGCCCAGCGCAGCGGCCATGGGCTCTTCGATGAGATACACTTCCCGGGCTCCGGCCGATTCGGCGGAATCCCGAACGGCCCTGCGCTCGACCTGGGTGATCCCGGAGGGAACGCAGATGATGATCCGCGGCCGGACCAGCCTCTTTCGGTTATGGACCTTGGTGATGAAATGGCGAAGCATGCACTCGGTGATTTCAAAGTCGGCAATAACGCCGTCCTTCATCGGCCGGATGGCGATGATCGATCCAGGCGTGCGCCCCAGCATGTTCTTGGCTTCGGCCCCCACCGCCAGGACCTTTCTGGTGTCCTTGTGAATGGCGACAACCGATGGCTCGCTCAGGACGAGGCCTTTTTCGCGGACGTAGACCAGGGTGTTGGCCGTCCCGAGATCGATGGCCAAGTCGTTGGAAAACGAGGAATAAAGCGATTTCAACACCATTGATTTAAACCTCCCGAGTGGGAAATAACCAGCGGCCGGCGCCTGAGAATCGGTCTTCCGGGTCTCCGCGTTTCGTGTAACTCCGTAAAAATCGTTCTTCCCCCGCACCCCGACCCATCATCACCCCATCCCTTCGATAAATCCCAGGTTGTCAGGTTCAAACGAAGATAGATGCAATTCCTGTACCCCCTACTCGAAAGGATTGTAAAACCCTTGATACCAGCGGGAATTCGCCTTTCGCACATTTTCGATCACCAAGGGTGGAAAACGGAGCCAAGCCCGCACGCATCCAGGGAATCGCACCGCGTGATTACAGCGGGACGATGGGCGGCGATGTCGATGATCGCCGCGCGTCTCCGAAAACTTCAGACCGGGGATCTCACAACCAGGGCGGGCAAACAGAGAAGAGTTCGGGGTTCGCCCAAAGTAGGGAGGGGGCCGGGCAGCAGGAACGGCAGGAGGTCGGAACACCCTTAAGCGCGAGCCCGCTCTTCAACCCGTTTGGGACGAAAATCGGCGTGAACGGGAAAGCGACCGAATTCTTTACTACGATTTGGCGAGGAAGTATTGCTCTTCTGAAACCTCCTCATTCCAAATCGTTTCTCCGCCGGTGATGAAGGCGATTTTCTCCAGCGGGCTGTCCGGCGTCGCGCCGTGCCAGTGCTTCTCGCCCGGGGAAAAATACACCACGTCGCCCGGGGCGATGACATCCGGCTCTTTTTTTCGAAGACAATCCTCCCAAGTCTGGGCCAGTCCTTTTCCGCTGACAATGTAGAGGATCTGCTGCCCGACGTGGTGGTGCCAGAGGGTTCGGGCGCAAGGCTCGAAACGGACGATGGCGGTTCTCACGCGGGACCCCTCGTCGATGTCGATCAACCGGCTCATCCCCACTTTCCCGGTGAAATCATATTGTCCCGTTAAAGGTTTGACCACCGGTTCAGAGGGAGGGGTGTATGGAACCAGCAACATGGCGAGCTCCTTCATCCGACTTGATGTGATTCTCAGTGAGGCCAGGGGTCCGAATCCGAAGAAACGCCCGGAACCGAATTCACGGGATTTCGGCATTCAGGCGCACATCGGTTTGGGTTCACTCTAACCGCGGGGCCGCGTGAAGAAAGGAATCCCTTGAGAGGAACCGATAAAATGCGACGCAAACCCCAGGCTCCCGATGGCTGCGTCCGGCCCCGGAGACCCGCCGGGGCGGGGTTGGGTTAGTCGTTGCTTTCCCTTTTGGGCGGATAGTCGAAGAAGCCCCGTCCGGTCTTTCGCCCCAGAGCCCCATCCTGAACCATCCGGTCGAGCAGGGGCGGCGAGGCGAATTGCGGATCCCGGGTTTGCTCGTGGAGAGAACTGGCGACCGCGCGGCTTGTATCCAGCCCCACCATGTCCAGCAACTCAAACGGTCCCATCGGGTGCCCCAGGCCCAGGCGAATGGCCTTGTCGATGTCGGCGGGCGATGCCAGTCCGCCATCCAGCGCCCGCATCGCTTCATTCAGGAACGGGGTGATCAATCGGTTGACGATGAAGCCGGGCTGGTCATCGCAAACGATGGGCTCCTTCCCGAGCCGGCGGATGAAGTCAATCCCCTCGGAAACCGTTTCTTCCTTGGCGATCTTCGTCCGGACCACTTCCACGAGCGGCATCAGGGGAGCGGGATTGAAGAAATGAAGCCCGATGAAGCTCCCGGGCCTTGAGGTCTCGCGCGCGAGCGACGTAATGTTGAGCGAGGAAGTGTTGCTCGCGAAGACGCAGGACGCCTTGCAAACCTCATCCAACCGGCGAAAGAGACCCACCTTGAGGTCCATGTCCTCCGAGACGGCCTCAATCACCAGGTCGCAATCCGCAAGATCGTCGAGGCGGGTCGTCCCGACAATCCCGGCGAGGACCGCATCCCGATCCTCAACGGCGACCTTCTCCCGCTTCACCCCCTGGTCGAGAAAAGCCCGGATGCGCTCCATTCCCTCTTCGAGCGCGTCTTCGTCCATTTCGGTGACGAGGACCGGGAGCTTCGCCCGGGCGCAGACTTGGGCGATCCCGGAGCCCATCGTCCCGCAGCCGATCACCGCCACACTCGCCACCGGCATCTTTGAAAACCTCCCTGATTGTTTCCATAAGGCAGGGCGACGCCAAACACCGTCCCCGGCACGACGCCTCGAAACCGCTTGTCTACATTTTCTTCTTGGTGCGCGCCCCGGCCGATCCCGCCCGTTCGGGGGCGGCGGACCCCTCTTGACCGTCCGGGGAAAAGACACGGTACGTTCCGAGCCCGACGGCGACCTTCTCTCCGGGACCGCACCACACGTCCATCTCGGTGACCGCCACAGTCTTTCCCAACCGCACGACGCGGGCATCCGCAAAGACGCGCTTACCTACCGCGCCCGTGAGAAAGTTGATCTTGAACTCGATGGTCAGGACTTCCCCGCCCGGAACGAGGGTCAAGACCGCATACGCGCCCGCCGCGTCGGCCAGCAGACCCAGGAGGGCGCCGTGCAGCCGTCCCCGCTCCTGACGCAGCTCAGGCCGATTCCGGATCCCGATTCGTGCGAAGCCTTCGTCAAGCCGGACGATTCGGTAGTCGAGGGTCGCGACCACCGGCGCGGCGGCGAACGCTTCCCGAAGCCGCCGGTAATGACGCCGCCGCGCCGCCGCCGACAACACCCCCCTCTCCCGGCTCAACACGCAAGCAATCTGGGGACTGTCCTGGACCCGTTCAAAGGCTTCCTCCTCGTGGGATTCAACCGCGCGCGACACCCGGCGGCTACCGGCCGACGAACTTCGGCTCTCTCTTTTCCAGGAAGGCGTTCACCCCTTCCTGAAAGTCTTCGCTCATAAAGGTCTTCACCGTCAGGGCGTCGCCTTCCTTGACGGTCGTCAAGCCCGGGTCGGCGGTGCAGGTGTTGACGGTTTCGTTGGCCCCGGCGATGGAGAGCGGCGCCATGCGCGCGATGGTCCGCGCCATGTCATACGTGGTCTTCTCCAGATCGGCCAAGGGGACGACCCGGTTCACGAGGCCGCACTGCTTCGCCTCCTCGGCGTCGATCACACCAGCCGTGAAAAATAGCTCCTTCGCTTTCGCGGGGCCGATCAGGCGGACCGTCCGGACGGTGTCGTGATAGCTCACGCTGATGCCAACCCGCGCCGACGGGATGCCGAACTTCGCGCCCTCCGCGGCGATTCGGATGTGACCCGCCGTGGCCAGGATCATCGCCCCTCCGTACGCGTAGCCGTGGATCATGAAAAGCACGGCCTTTGGACAGCGCTCCAGGGATTCCAGGGCCGACTGGATAATCGGGAACTCCACCTTCGCGTGCTCCGGGGACTTCATCAGCTCGGTGAATTCGGAGATGTCCCCGCCCGCGGAGAACCCCTTTTCCCCGGCCCCCCGATAAACGATGGCCCGCACCTCGGGGTCCGCGGCCAACCGCTCCATGATTCCGGCAAAAGACCCCCACATCCCGATGGTGATCGCGTTCCGCTTTTCCGGGCGGTTCAACGTCACGGTCGCGATGCCTTCCTGGACGTCAACCCGTAAATGATCCGACTCCATTCCACCCCCTCCTGGAGGAAGTCGGCGGAGGCCGCGGACTTCCCCGTTCAACCTCTCTTTAGATCGGAAAGCCTTCGAGCTGAATCACGCCGTCCTTGACGATCAACTCATCGTCCAGGAAGAACGTCACATCACGGACGACACAATCCCGGTGGCCCGGCGCTTTGTTCGTCCCCCCATAGCCAATGTTGTCCCCGATGCCGAAATGGGCGGTGCCCAGGCCGGACTCGCCCTCCATGTCGCGGTCCAGCCGGTTGGCCTTGGGGTTCATCCCGAGGGCGATCTCCGCGATGACGTATATGTTCGGGTCTTGGTACGCCGCCAGGGCGTCCCGGAGGAAGTCCGCGAAGACCTTCCCGCCCCCCTCGCTCCGGATCTCCGTAATCCGGCCGCCCTCGACAATCATCTCGAAGGGCGCCGTCACCTCCCCGAAAGGGGTGTGCTGGACGCGCCCGTCGACGACGATCACACCCTGCGTTGAATCCTCGATCGGACCGATGCCGACCTCCATGTGGGGCGGCGCCTCGTACCGGCCTTTTTCCCGGCAGATGCCCGAGAGGGTTCTCCCTTGCCGGCCCTCGATAACGGCTTCGATGCGCGTGCCCGCTTTCGTTTCCACCCGGACCCGCTTGGCCTCGGTGAATTTCTTGTCCAAGGCCATGAGGTGTGGATGAAGGCCCTCGAAGTCCGCCCAGGCAGGTCCGTTTTTCCGCAGGACAATCTCATCCAGGGCCGGCCACGTGCAGTACCGCGCCCCCGCTTTGCAGGCCTCGATGCGCGAGGGAGCGCTGCCCACCCAGATCTTGCACATCTCCAGAACAACGTCCGAGGTTTTCATCGCCTCGACGACCATGGGCGGCGGCAGGTCGCCCACATGGTCCCGCGTCCGCATGACCATCGTCGCGACCTCGGCGTCGCGCTCGGCGCAACAGATTGCGAAAAGTTCGGCCAGCTCGAGGTTGAAACCGCCGTCCGTCACGATGAGCACCTGCTCGCCGGGCGCAATGCCGACGCACTGATCCAAGATCCGGCGGATGGAGCTCACCGCTTCCAGTTTGTCCACCGTCTGCATCCTCATCCTCCCCGGTCCACGGCGCGTCCGGAGGCACCCCTGGATTGTGGCGCCCGGTTAAACGATTTCCCCTTCTCTCCAGGCCTCGATTTCCTCGGATGACAGACCGACAAGGTCTCGGAGAATCTCTTCCGTGTGCTCACCCAAATCGGCCGCCCCCCCCTGGGGCCCAACCGTGGAGCGTGAGAACCGGATGGGATTGTTGATCACCTTCAGGGCCCCCCGGCGAGGGTGCTCCACCTCGACCACCATCTCCCGGGAGCGAACCTGAGGGTCTTCCGCCGCTTGATCGATTCGGTTCACCGGTCCGCACGGGATCTTGATCTTCTCCATCGCCTCCGTCCATTCCGACGTGGTGCGCGAGCGCGTCAGGTCGAAAAGCATCCCTTCAAGGATTTCCCGGTTGGCTACGCGCCGCGGATTGGTCTTGAAGCGCTCATCCTCCGCCCATTCGGGACGGCCGACATCCCCGCAGAAGGTTTCCCATTGCGTGTCGTTGGCGATCGCCAGAATCATGTAGCCGTCCGCTGTCGGGACGATTTGAACGGGCGTGGCCACGGGGTGGCGCCCTCCCTCCGGCTGGGGGACTTCTCCCGAGCAGAAATATCGCGCGAAGGCGTTCTCCAGCAGCGCCACCTGGCAATCCAGCATCCCGACTTCTACAAGCTGGCCCTCGCCGGATTGTTCACGCTCTCTCAAAGCGGCCAGGATGCCGACGGTCAGAAACATCGACGCCCCGATGTCGCCGATGGAGAAACCCGCGCGGACGGGGGGCCGGTCAGGCTCCCCGGTGATGCTCACTGTCCCGGCCATGCCCTGAATCAGCATGTCGAACGCCGTCCGGCGGGCGTAAGGACCCGTCCGCCCGAATCCGGAGCACGCCGCATAGATGATTCCCGGGTTTTTTTCCCGGAGCGTTTCGTAACCGAGGCCAAATCGCTCCATGGCGCCCGGCACGAAGTTCTCCACCACGATGTCCGACCGGGCGGCGAGACGAAAGACGGCGTTTTTCGCCTTCTCCGTTTTCAAATCCAGCGTCACGCTCCGCTTTCCCCGGTTGACGCTGAGGAAATAGGAGCTCACGTCCCCGTCGTAATAAGGTCCGACGTTCCTGGAAGGGTCTCCGCCTTGGGGATGTTCAACCTTGATGATTTCGGCGCCCAGGTCGCCCAAGACCATCGTGCAGTAAGCGCCCGCGAGGAACCGGGTGAGATCGAGAACCTTTATCCCCTCCAGCGGTCCGGCCATTTTGTTCTCTCCCCGCGGGCTAACGTCCGTTCTCTTCCCCGCACGCGTCCATCATGATTTGACCATAGACGCGCGCGGCCGTGACGAGATCATCCACAAACACATGATCTTCCGGCGTGTGCGCGAATTCTTCGCTCCCCGGCCCGAACCCGACGCAGGGGATGCCGGCCTTTTGAATGAATGTTCCGTCCACCCCGAAGCGCCAAGCGCCCGGGGTCCCCGGGTCGCCCATCACCTTCCGGCGGGCCCCCCGGGCGAGTTCGACGACCTTCTCTTCCGGGTCGCAGAAGAAGACCGGAAAATCCTTGAGCAAAGAGACGTCGCCCTCGAACCCGCCGTCTCGGGCCAGCCGGTCCAACAGGGCGCGGACCTCCCCCTCGACGCTTTCCGCCGACTCGCCGGGCAGGTACCGGCGGTCGAGCACAATCTCGCATCGGTCCGGCACAACGGGCGTCAGCCGTCCGGGCCTGGCCACGATGTCGATGACCGTCATCGTGCAATCCCCCAGAAACTCGTGCGACGGAAGTTCGTAGTCGCGCTGGAGGCTTTCCAGGAAGCGCTGCATCAGGAAAATGGCGTTCACTCCGTTGCCCGGATTGCTCGCGTGGCAGGTGCGGCCCTTCGTCGTCACGAGGAACTCCAGCTTCCCCCGGTGGCCCACGTAAACATCCAGATTGGTCGCCTCCCCGCTCACGGCCATGTCCGCCCGGACGCCGTCCTCTTCGAGGACATACAGAATGCCCTCACCCCGGGCGGCCTCTTCTTTCACGACCGCCGTCACCACGACCGATTGGGCGAGCGCCGTCCCGGCGTCCCGCACCGCTTTGGCCGCGTAGATCATGGCCGCGACGGCCCCTTTCATGTCGCACGCCGCCCGCCCGACGAGCGCCGTTCCCTCCCGCCCGAAGCGGCTCCCGTCCACCAGGTCCCCGGAATAGGGGTCGGGCATCGACCCGGTCTCGGCATGGTCGATATGGCCGTTGAACAGCAGACGGAGGCGGGGGTCCCGGCCGTGGAGGAAGCCCAAGACGTTCCCGATAGGGTCCCGGCGGACCTCGTCGAATCCGGCGCGCCGCATCTCGCCCTCGACGAGCCGGCTGATCGCTTCTTCCCGCCCGGTCGGGCTGGGCGTTCGGACCATGGCCTGGGTCAAGGCGATGAGCCCTTCGGCGTCCACGGCCGGGGCGGTGGATCCAGCGGTCATGGCTTGCCTCTACCGGAAATGGGGGATTACGGTCTCGCCGAAGGTTCTCAGGATCTGATGCCTGTCCGGACCGAGCGCGAAGATTTGAATCTGCTGTATGCCCTTCTCGGCCACCCGGTGAATCATTTCGCGAACTTCTTCCGGCGCGCCGGCGAGGACGAATTTCTGTACGAGGCTTTCGGGCACCAGCTCGGCGGCGTCCAGCGCCTCATTGAGATGTCCCCCCGAATAGGCCGCACGGATCCGGTCCGCCTGTTCCTTGGACACCCCTATCGCTTCGGTCGCCCTTGGCGCCGTTTGCGGGTACCAGGCGGCGTGGAGCCGGCCTTCGCGGATCGCCCTGGCGCGATCTCGATAGATGCAGCAGTTGAGGATCAGGCACAACTCCAAATCCGCCATGGACCGGCCGGCCTTCTCGGCGCCCCGCCGCAGGTGAGACAGGGCGTAGTCCACGCCTTCGGGCGCAATCCCCACCTGCATGATGACCCCGTCCGCGACCTCCCCGGCGAGCTCCAGCATCCGCGGACCGGACGCCGCCATGTAAATGGGAATCTCGGATGTGAAGCCCGAACGCAATTGCCCTTCTTTGACGCGGAAGGTCGGACCGTCATGGGTGATCTTTTCACGCCTCAACAGACGGCGGATGAGCTCGACCATTTCCCGCAGCTCTGCGACACGTGCCGGCCGTTGCCCGAGCTCGGTCTGCGGGCGGTCGCCGGCGCCGACGCCCAGGATCGTCCGCCCTTGGGCGATCTCATCCACCGTCGCGATGGCGTTCGCGGTGACCGCGGGGTGTCGGGTGAAGGGATGCGAGACGTTGACGCCGATCCGGGCGCGGGTTGTATGCAGCGCGAGGAGGGTGAGGTAGGGATAGGCATCGCGGGCGTGGAGGGAAGCGTCCGTGTCCCAGATGGTGTCGAAGCCCAGGTCCTCGCACATCTCCACCACCTTGATGAATTCATTGGGCGGGTCGGTCGCAATGATCACCGCGCCGAATCTCATAACCATGGTCCCCTGTTTCCAGGCCTTTCGGTGATCGAAACATATCCTGCCGGCTTACGTCTTCGAACCGATTGGCAAACGATTCCGGCCCTTTGCCCCGCAACCTCCCCCACAGGGCGCGGACAAACCGGACCGCGCGGCCAGCCCCGGAGCGCGAAACTCCGGAGCCGGATTCCCGGCGATTTTCTTCAGGGACAGTCCCGCTCCCTTACTTGGGCATGATTTTCGGGATGAACCGGTTGGTGTAGAGGTCCTCCACCGGCATGACGTTCTTGATGCCGTAGAAGCGCGCCATGAGGTCCCGCGTCCGCGTCATCGTCTTCTTCGTCATGAAGCCGTAGCCGTGCTTCCTGGCCTCGGCCGTGACGAAATGGTCGGCCAGAACGTCCATGATCTCCCGGGCGATTTTGGCGTCGGCTTCGCCATGGTGCTTCAGATAGATGTCCGTGGCCGCCTGGCGGTTTTCCACCGACCAGGCCCAACCCTTGACGGCGCCCCGGACGAACCCGCCCACGAATTTCGGCTTCTCCGCGATGGCCTTGTCGGAGGCGATCACGCCGTTCCCGTACATGTTGAGGCCATGGTCCGCGAAGCGCATGGGCACCATCTTCTTGCCCGCATTCCGGGCCATTTTTTGGATTTGCGGCATCTCCGCGGCGTAGCAAACGGCGGCGTCGGCATTGCCGGTCATGAGGCTCGGGATGACCGCCGCATAGGAGGAGGTGAGCCAGGTGATGTCCGCCACCTTGAAACCGTTCATTTCCGTGAAGGCCGGAAAGATCACCCGCGTGGACGCCTTGGCGGTGGAAGCGATCTTCTTGCCGATCAGGTCTCTCGGCTTGGTGATTCCCGAGCCGCCCAATGCGCAGATGGTGTGCATGGTCTTCATGTGAGTCATGGCGACTTCTTTGACCATGGCCCCTTTCGAGCGCGCGATGACCAATGTGGCGGAGTCGGCGGCCCCGATGTCCGTCGCTCCCGCGGCGACCTTCTTGACGGCATCCCCCGAACCAAATCCTCGGAGGATATTCACATCCAGGCCTTCGGTCCGCCAATACCCTTTATCAAGGGCGACGTAAAAGGGGATCGTCTGGGCGACCAGGATCCAGGAAAACCCAAATTTCACCTTTTCCGCGGAAAAACCCGAAGCGGGGACCAACACAAAGGACAGACAGAGAAGAATCCCGACCCAGACATTGAGGCGAAGCCATTTGGCGACCCGATTCATAGACAGACCCTCCTGGGGTTTGGTTAGAGAGCAACGGCTGCCCGAAATCCATATTTTCCGATTTTGGCTCACAGTATACCATCAATATCCCGAGAGGGCACCATTCGACGGACAAATGGTATAGTGCGGTAGTTTTCGACGCCCGGCGGAGAGAAAGATGAAGGTTTGGACCCTCGATGCCGATGGAGGCGGCCCCGCGCCGGCTCGGTCAACTTCCCGATGAACGGTAAAGACACGAGACCCCGCCGCTTTTTCCCGACGGCGGTCCTGGTTTCCGCACTCCTCTTGGCCTCCACCCCTCGGCAGGAAATCACCCATGCCGCCGGGCTGCTGGATTTGCTCCGAAAAAAGGGGATCCTCGCCGAGGGAGAGTACAAACGCCTCAAGAAAGCGGATCACAAGAAAAAGGGTCGCCCCGCCGACAGATCGGAGAATCCCCGACCGCCGTTGAACATCGGCTACAAAGACGGCCTGAAAATCGAGTCCGTGGACAAAAAGCACGAGCTGCGGATCGGAACGGAGATCTATACCCAATTCAGCGCGTTCCCCCGGGACGCCGAGGCGAACGGGAACTTTTTGCTGAGACGCGGCCGGGTGACCTTTCAGGGCCGGCTGTTCCGGGACTTCACTTACCGGCTGACCCTCGCGGGGGCCGGAAGCTCGCTGCTTTCTTCGACCACATACGTGGGTTGGGAGCGATACAAGGCCTTCCGAATCCGGGTCGGTCAGCACTTGGCCCCGTTCGGGGCCGAAGCCCTCACCAGCCGCTTCAACCTGTTCTTCCTCGAACGCTCCATGATCGGCGACAACCTGCGCGAGAGCGTGGGCCGGGGCGTCTTCGTTTTGAGCGACCCGCACCCGGCCATCCACCTGCGGGCCGCCGTCACCAACGGGACCGGCGACGGCGACGACGACAACAGCGAGAAAGACTTCTCCTTCAGGACGGTGGGAAGGCCTTTCCGCCCGACCGCGTGGCGGGACCGCTGGCCCATCGAGGTCGGCGCGAACGCCTCCGTCGGCCGGCAACCCCACAACCCCCTCGGCGGCCGAACGCGGCTCTTTCTCCGGGACAACCGGCTGAGCGTTTTCAATGCCGCCACCGAGGGCCTCAGGACCCGCTTGGGCGTAGACATCGGGTGGAACAAAGACTACCGGAAGAAGGAGGGTCTCCCCCTCTCCACCCTGGCCGAGATCATTTACGAAATCCAGGAGCGCGAAGGCCCGACGCTGGGCAAGGGGAACGGGGCCCTGATCCGAACCGGATACGCCGTCCAGGCCGGGGTCCTGCTGACGGGCGATTGGAAGAAGGGGGGGGTGGAGCTCGTCGCCCGTTTCGACTCGATCGACATGGACGACCGCAGCGGGTCGGACAACTCTGAAAACCTGCCCGGCCAGAGTGTGGACACCTTCGGCTTCGGCCTTAACTACCGGCCCATCCCGGCGATCCGTCTCTCGGTCAACGGGTTCCTGTTCGACATCGGCCAGCCCATCACCGACGCCGGCGACAGAGACCCCTTCAACAACGGCGGCGGCGCCTGGGCGTTCCTGTCCGGGTTCTATCTGAAATATTAACGGGACCCGCTATAGACTTCCGCCCGCGTGACGAACCTCGGGACGGGTTTCCCCCAGCCACCCGCAGGCGAACGCCTCCCGGACCCCTTCCCGCGGGGCGAACATCAGAAGCAGGATCGAGGGGATGACGACAATAGACGAGAGATAGAACATGCCGCTCAGGCCCACGCCGGCGGCGATGGCGCCCATCACCACGCCCGAGAGGGCGATTCCCAAATCATACGAAGCGTAGAAGATGCTGAAGACCTTCCCGCGGTTCTCGTCATTGGTTTGATCCGCCACGAAGGCCCCAATCGCCACCTGGAAGCCTCCGAACCCGGCCCCATAAATCACGGCCGCCAGGATCAGCGTGGGCATCCCCGCAACGCCCCCGACCGCGACGAACCCGGCCCCGAGCAACAAAACCGAGCAGAGCGCGATGGGCATTCGGCATTGACGGTCCGAAGCCTTCCCGGCGAAGATCTCCACCAGCGTAATCGAAAGGGAATACACGAGATAAAACGTCCCCAGATTCCCGGCCATCCGTTCTTTGACGTGGATGGGGATGAACGTCGTCAGGCCGCCGTGGGCGAGGGTGAGGAGGAACATGGCCACCGTGACGAAGATCAACGTCCGGTCCTGGAGGAACTCCTTCAGGGCCGCCCGGTTGGTCTCGATCTCGACCTCCGAGCATTCCCCGCCGAATTTCGCCAGGATCATGGCCGCGAGACCCACGACGGCCGCGACGATGAACACGGTCTTGTGCCCCCAAATGTCCAGCGTGAAGCTTCCCAGGATAGGGCCGACGCCGAAAGCGACCGCCCGGGAAATGCCGAACAGCCCCATGATCCCCCCGCGATTCTCGGAGGTTGTGGAGGAGGCCACGATGGCGTTGGAGGCCGTGGAGTGGAACGCCATGCTGACGCCGTGAATGATCCGGATGGGGTAGATCCAGATCAGCCCGGGGGCGAACGCGTACAGGAGCGTGCAGCCCGTCAGGATGCCGCCGCCGTATCGCAAGGTGCATCGCGCCCCGTAGCGGTCGATGAACTTTCCGATGTACGGACGGGAGCCCAGGAGGCCGACGGCGAAAATGCTCATCACCAAGCCGATCTGCGTCGTGCCGACCTTGAAATCCGCCAAGTAGAGGGGAAGCGTCGGGATCAGCATGGCGAAGGAAGTGTAGAAGAGGATCTCGGTGAAGAAGATGATGTAGAGGTTCTCTTGTCTGAAGGCCAGCAAGGTCTCGACCATGCCGCCGCTGCCGCCTGTTTCGCTCATTCCCCCTGCTCTCCCCCCAGTTTCGCACGCTCCCGTCACGGCCGTAGACCGTCGCGGTCGTAGAAGCCGCCTCAGGCCCGCAACCGCTCCGCCAGCCAATCGCAGAAGTAAGGAACGGTGGTCGGAAAGTTGTCGTACTGACAGTGGACCCCGCCCGGCTCATCGGCCCGGTGCAGAAGGAGCTCTTTGTCTACGGACGAGACGCCGTCGAACGTCCGCCGGGCGTGCGAGATCGGCATCAGGTGGTCCCCCTCCCCGTGAATCACGAGGATGGGGCAAGCCACCTTGTCGATCACCGATTCCAGCGTGAACGCCGTCAGCTTCTCCCGCGTCTCTTCGGGCGATTTCGAGCCCGTCAGCCATTGGAGCTGGCCCCGGAAGATGGGGTAATCGTCGAAGAACTCGACGGCCGCGAACATGGCGCCGAAAACGACCAGCGCCTTCACGCGGGAGTCGAAGGCCGCGGCGCGCGGGCCGTAATAGCCGCCGAAGCTCCGGCCGATGACGCCCAGGCGGTCCCCGTCCACCTCGGGCCGGGCGGCCAGGACGTCCAGCGCCGCGCCCACGGGAACCTCGTAATCGGGACGGCTGAAGATCTCCTGAAACCGAAGGGTCTCGCCCTGCCCCGGATAATCCAGCACCAACAGCGAGAGCCCCCGCTCGATGAGCGCCCTGCCCCCCAGGAAGTAAAGCTCCTCCTTTAGGACGTCGACGCCCGCGATGTAGAGCGCTCCGGGGGTCTTTTCCCCCGCGGGGCTCCGGCCGGGGTAAAAATAACCCTGAAGGACCGCGCCTTCGTAGGGGACCTCTACACGCTCGAGGGGCGGGTCGAGATGGGGGCCGGCCTTGCGGAAGCTGTCGATGGCTTTCTTGTAGGTGGGAATCCTGCGGGGGTCGTCGGCTGCAAGAAAGTATTCCGCCCACCGGTAGTAGGCGCAGGCCCGAAGGAGATGATCGCGGGCGGTGACCGTCCGGCCCTTGGCCAGGGCCGCCTCCGCAGCCTCGGCCACCTGATCGGCCAGGGCCTTCCACTCCACGTGCCAGCTCTCCCTGTCGCCCGGCGTGATCCGCGCCGCCGCCCGCAGGCACTCCTGCGCCTCGCCCCCGCCGTAGACGGCCTCGGCCATGGGCCGAAGAAAATGCCAGGACCAGTCCTCGTTCTCCGGCCAGAACTTGAACACCGTAGACCCCGACCCGCCCTGAATCGGGGGAATCGGTTTTCGCGCCTTCATGGGTTCCCCCTCCGAAAACCTGACGCTGGAAGCGTGCCGTCAGGTTGCGCGGAAACCCGGAGACAGTCAAGGATATCGCGTGGTGGTTTATGGTTGGATTTGTTGATCTCTAGAAATGGAAAGAAGCCAATCTTGCTCAGGACCGTTGGAGCGATTCGTATGCTCATCCAACGTGAAACGTCCTCCCCATTGCCGCACCGCTACTCTGTCATTCCCGCGCAGGCGGGGGGTCGTGCGGGAATGATGATCAAGGGCCGGGATTCGTCAAGAAGGATTGGATCCGTCGGGCGGCAGCGCCTCCATCGATATACTCCCGTCGCCTCGTCGCTTAACATAACATCCGACAACCGGCGGCGGCCCGACCCCGTCCAGCCGGAGGGGGGAGGGGGGGGGAGTTTCATGGCGTTCGACCTCGACCATCTGCCGGAGAACCTGTCGGCCGCGTTGGCGTCTCCCCTCTATGCCGCGCTGACGACGCTACGGCCGGGCGGCGCGCCGCACGTGGTGTGCGTCTGCATGATGTATGACGCCGCGGAGCGCCTGGCCCGGATAATCGCCAAGCGCGGCGCCGTCAAGGTCGCCAATTTGAAGGCCGACCCCCGCGCGACCCTTTACATGGCGGACGGCGAGGGCCGGTGGGCGAGCTTCGAGGGGCGGGGGCGCGTCTTTGAAGACCGGGAGCGCGTGGCCGAGGCGGTCCGGCGCCATCGGGAGCGCTACAACAAAAACACGTCGGTCTCTCCGGATTTTGTCGCCATCGAGATTCAGGTCGAGCGGATCATCGGCGAGTGGTGGGCGTCCGGATGAACGCCGGGCTGGAAACCGAATCGAGGCGTCAAGCGTGAATGGGCCGACGCGGAATACGTCTCGGGCAAGCGCTTCCGCGCGTCGGCGTTTTCGGGCAATTTGGCGTTCAAGACAATCTCAGCGGAATTGGACAAAGCGCGGTTGCGGGGCATCCGGCGGATTTGACCGGGAGGGTTTTTATGGGTGGCGCTTCTTACGATCTCCTCATCTATGAAGTTCTCGGCGCGGTGGCGCGGATCACCTTGAACCGGCCCGAAGTCCTCAACGCCTTGAACCTGGACCTGAAGCGGGAGATGGAGGCCGCCCTGGCTGAGGCGGAGGCCGACGAGGGTGTCCGGGCCGTCATCCTCACGGGCGCGGGCCGGGCGTTCTCGGCGGGGTATGACATCGACGTGGCCGGGAAGACGGCGATGCCGACGGCGGACGAATGGCGGGACAAACTGAAAGACCACCTCGACAACATGATGAAGGTCTGGGACCTTGCCAAGCCCGTCATCGCGGTGGTGAACGGCTACGCCGTCGGGGGCGGGATGGACCTCTGCATGGTGTGCGACCTCGCCGTCGCCTCCGACCGGGCGAAGTTCGGCGCGCCCGAAATCCGCCATTCTTCGGCCCCCCCCACCCTCATCCTGCCCTGGCTCATCGGACTGAAACAGGCCAAGGAGCTGCTTTACACGGGGGACTTGATCGACGCCCAAGAGGCCCACCGCCTGGGGCTCGTCAACCGGGTCGTCCCGCACGACGCCCTCCGGGACGAGGCGCTGAAGCTCGCGAACCGCCTCGCCCTCATCCCCCCCAAGGCGCTGCGGATCAACAAAGAGGCGATCCACCGCACGTACGACATCATGGGGCTCCGGCAGGCCCTGGCCTACAACGTCGAGACGACGAGCATCATCCACGCGACGGAAGAGAGCATGGAATGGGTCCGATACACGCAGGAGCACGGGATGAAGAAGTTCCTGGAAAAACGCGACGGCCCCTTCAAGTCCTCCGGGTAGAGAATGCCGACAGTCGCCGTGAACGACATCGAGGTGTATTACGAGATCCACGGGCGGGGCGATCCGCTCATGCTGATCACCGGCCTTGGAGGCGTGGGGGCTTCCTGGGGAACGCAGATCCGGATGTTCGCCGAGGCGTTCCGGACCATCGTCCCGGATCACCGGGGCGCGGGCCGGACAACCGTGACCGAGGGGGGCTATACGATCGAGCGGCACGCCTCGGACATGGCCGAGACCCTGCGGGCGCTAAAGACGGGGCCGGCGCACATCGTGGGAACCTCGACGGGGGGCGCCATCGCCCAGGTGATGGCGCTCGACCATTCCGATGTCGTCCGGTCCGTCGTCCTGGCCTCGACCTGGGCCAAGACGGACGCGTATTACAAACGCTGCCTGGAAACCCGAAAAACGCTCGTCGAAAAATTGGGGTTCCGGGCGTACACGGAGGCGTCGTCACTCTTCTGGTGGTCCGCCCGATACATCCGGGAGCATTACGGGGAGGTCGTCGGCTGGGAAGCCGCCCGGCTCGCGAAACCGGCCAATGAGGAGGTCACGGCCAAGCGCGTCGAGATGCTCATCCATCACAACCAGCTCGGCCGCCTCGGGCGGGTGCGCAAACCCGCGCTCGTGATCGTGGGAAGGGAAGACACGTGCACGCCCCCCTATTTCTCGGAGGAACTGGCGCGCGTCATTCCCGGCGCGGAGCTTGAGATCCTGGACGGGGGACACTTTCTGTCACTGGAATCGCCCGCCCTCTTTCATGCCCGCGTCCGGGATTTCCTGGAGCGGCATTGAACGGGGTAGAAAAAAAATCACAGAGACACATCCGCCGTCCAAGCCTTCTCCGTTCCGCGATTTTGACCCGCTCGCTTGACATTCAACCGTGCCCGTGATGAATATCGACAAGTGCGCGGCCATCGAATTGAATCTCCGCTCTTTTCTTGAGAGAAAAACCGCCCCGCTCTGCTTGCCCTTCATCCGGGCTTGCCCCCGGCATACGGCGGAACCCTCAAATCGGGCAGTGGCGGCTCAGGTCTTGTTGACGTGCGAAAGGAGTGAAAGATGACGGAACTTTCGGTCATCGGAAAACCCCTTCCCATGGTGGACGCGAGGGAGAAGGTGACCGGGACGGCGGACTACACCGCGGACCTCCGGCATCCCCGTCTCCATGAAGCCGCCATTCTGCGAAGCCCGCACGCCCACGCCCGGATCTTGAACATCGATGCCTCGAAGGCGCTGAGACTTCCCGGCGTCAAGGCCGTCCTGACCGGCGAGGACACCCCGAAAATCCTTTGGGGGCAGATTTATCAAGAGCATTACATCCTGGCGGTCGGCAAGGTGAGGTTCATCGGCGAGGAGGTGGCGGCCGTCGTGGCCACGGACGCCGACGCCGCCGGGGAGGCCCTGGGACTGATCCAGGTGGATTACGAGCCGCTTCCGGCCGTCCTGGAACCCGAGGAGGCCATGAAGCCGGACGCCCCCCAGGTCCATGAGGGACAGAGCAACATCGTCCGGGACATCCGGATCGACCGGGGGGACATCGAGGCGGGATTCGCCGCCGCGCATGTTGTTCACGAGGACACTTACGAGACCCCATACCAGTACCAGGCCTACATGGAGCCCGCCGGGTCGATGGCGGCGGCCGATTCATCGGGCGGCGTGACCGTCTGGTCCTCCACCCAGACCATCTACTTCCAGAAGGAAGTCGTCGCCCAGGCCCTGGGGCTCCCCCAATCGAAGGTCCGGGTCATCCAGCCCTTCGTCGGCGGGGGGTTCGGGGGCAAGCTGGCGGAGGACCCCAACGCCCCCATCTCGGCTTTCCTCGCCTGGAAAACGGGCAAGACCGTCCGGCTCATGAACAACCGCCTCGAAGACTTCGCGGCCGGCCGGCCCCGGACCCGGCAGAAGATCACCCTGAGAATGGGGGCGGACCGGGAAGGAAAAATCGTCGCGAAGGACACCCGAATCCTCGTCGACAACGGCGCCTACACCGGGATCGCCGGGTCCATCACGCAGACCACGGCGACCCGGATGGATTCGCTCTATCGGCAGGAAAACCTTCGGACCCGCGCCCTTCTCGTGTTCACCAACAAGATCCCCACGGGAGCGTTCCGGGGGTTCGGAAACCCCCAGATGGCCTTCGCCCTGGAGTGCCACATGGACGTCCTGGCCGAGCGGCTGGGCATGGACCCCAAAGCCGTCCGGCTTCGGAACGCCATCCGGCAGGGAGACGTATCCGTCCATGGATGGAAGATGGATAGCTGCGGCCTGACCGAGTGCGTCGAGAAGGCGACCGAGGCCATCGGGTGGGAGAGCCGGCCCAAGACCCCCGAGCCGGGGACCCGCCGGCGGGGTGTGGGGCTGGGCTGCGCGATCCACGTCAGCGCAAACCGGGCCTTCACCGATTGGGACGGCTCCGACGCCCTGATCAAGCTGAACAACGACGGAACGGTCATCCTCATCTCCGGAGAGGGCGATATCGGCCAGGGGTGCACGACCATGCTCACCATGATCGCCGCCGAGGAGCTAGGGATTCCGCCGTCCGACGTGTCCGTCTCCTCCGCCGACACCGACCTGACGCCTTACTGCCACGGGGCCTGGGCCAGCCGGCTCACGATGACGGCCGGCAACGCCGTCCAGCGAGCGGCGGCCGATGTGAAGCGACAGCTTCTGGAGGGGGCCGCCGAGATGCTCGAAACCTCCGTGGAAGACCTCTACGTTCAGGACGGGACTGTCCACATGAAGGGCTTCCCGGAGAAACGGCTCAGCGTCGCGGAGGTGAGTCGGGAAAAGCAATTCGCGCGCGAGGGCGGCGGAATCATCGGACGCGGCGCCTACCAGGCGCCCACCGAGATGGCGGACAAGAAAACCATTTACGGGAACATCTCCCCCGCCTACACCTTCGTCGCCCAGACGGCCGAGGTTACGGTGGACACCGAGACCGGGCAGGTGGACGTAACCCGGCTGGTCGCCGCGGACGACCTGGGGAAGATCCTGAACCCCCTCGCCGTCGAGGGACAGCTCAACGGGGAGATCGTTCAGGGCCTGGGTTACGCCATCTTCGAAAACCTCGTCTCCGAAGGCGGACAATTCGTCAACGGGAGCCTCGCCGACTATACGATCCCGCGCTCCGTCGGGCTTCCGAAGATCGAAACCATCATCGTCGAGACCGACGATCCGAACGGACCGTTCGGCGCCAAGGGAGCCTCGGAATGCTGCATCGTCCCGATCGCGGCCGTCATTTCCAACGCGATTTACAACGCGGCGGGCGTCCGTATCACCTCCCTGCCCATCACCCCGGACAAGGTCCTGCGCGCCCTGAAGGAAAAGGCCGCGCGGGAGAGCGGCGTCCCTGAAGGCTCCGCCGCCGGGGCGGGAAAGGACGCGAGCGAAGGATGAAAAGGCACGACATCACGCTTCGGGTCAACGAAGAGGACCACGAGGTGACCATCGATTCCCGCCGTCTCCTGGTCGAGGCCCTGCGGGACCACCTGGGCCTCACCGGGACCAAGCGGGGCTGCGAGAGCGGGGCGTGCGGATGCTGCACAGTCCTGTTGGACGGACAAAACATCAAGTCCTGCCTGATGCTCGCCCTTCAGGCCCGCGGCCGCTCCATCACGACCATTGAGGGTCTCCAGGGGGAGGACGGAAATCTCCATCCGATCCAGGAGGCCTTCGTCAACTACGGCGCGCTTCAGTGCGGCTACTGCACGCCGGGATTCATCATGACGGTGAAGGCCCTCCTCGACGAAAACCCGAGACCCACGGAGGAGGAAACCCGCGAGGCCCTCATCGGCAACCTCTGCCGGTGCACCGGGTACGTCCAGATCGTAGAAGCGATCGCGGCCGCCGCCGAGGGGCGTCACGCCGCTTTACCTGAATAGCCGGGACCCGTCCGGGAGGCTCGCGATGAATCTTCTCAAGGATGAAACCATTCCGGCCCGTCGGGGCGGGGCGTGGATCGTGAAGAAGGGGCGGCGCATCCGGTTCATCGACGTCGAGGGCGGACAGATCGGCGACCTGGTCCTGTTCAACGCCAACGACCTCAGCGAGCGGTTCAACCAATCCCGAACCCGATCCAACCCGGGAAAGTATTTGATCTCCACGGGGGATCACCTCTACTCCAAGTCCAACAACGTCATGCTGACCATCGTCGAGGACACGTACGGCATTCATGACCTGCAATACGGGATGTGCAGCCGGTTCGTCTACCAGAGAGAATCACACAGCTTCGCCGAGGGCTTCACCGTGGGCGGCGCCCTCGGCCGGCCCGAGGTCGGCTGCTGGGAGATCCTGACTGAGGCACTCAAGCCCTGGAACATCCCGGCCGAGGACATCCCCGACCCGTTGAACCTGTTTCAAACCGTGGACTTCGTTCCGGAGGAAGGGAGGTTCGCCCTCGCCGAAGGCCGGAGCCAGCCCGGCGACTACGTTGATTGCGTGGCCGAGATGGACGTCCTGTGCGCGCTGAGCGCCTGCCCCGCCACGGGCGGGCCGTTGCGGGTTCAGATTTATGACCCATAGGAGAAGTCCGAACGCGGAAATGCGCCCCGGGAAAGTCGGAAATTTCGACGGAGCACCACCCTATATGGTCTCACGCGGAATGCGATTTCAAGCTTCCGCTCAAGCCCATTCCAAGGGGGGAAAAATGAAAAAGGGAATGACGGCAGTCATCGTAAGCGCGTGGCTGATTGCGGCTGGCTGGATTGGGTCCCCCGCGGCCCAGGAAAAAGTGACTTGGTATTTGGACTGGATCTTCTACAGCGAGCACGTCCCCTTCTTTGCCACCAAGGACTTCGGGTACTTTAAGAAGGAGGGCCTCGACGTAAAAATCGAGCGGGGCTTTGGTTCCGGGGACACCATCAAGCGCATCGCCGCAAAGACGGCGCCCCTCGGCTTCGCCGACGTGGGCTCCTTAATCATCGCCGCTCGAAGGGAGCCAAGGTCAAAGTTCTCGCCATGTATTACGCCAAGACCCCCATGGCCATCTGGCACCTCAAGTCGAAAGGATACAAACACCCCAAAGATCTCGCCGGCGCGCGGCTGGGCGGTCCCGAAGGGGACGCGGCCTGGAAGGTGTTCCCCGCCTTCGCCAACGCCAACGGCCTGGACCCCAAAACGGTTTCCTGGACCACCTTGGGTTACGGCACCATGCTCCCGGGCGTCCTGACGGGCAAGCTGGACGCCATTCCCATCTTCGCCGACGAACAGCCCAACTTCCAGGCGGCCGCCCGCAAAGCGGGAAAAGACAGCGAGATGTTGCGCTTCAGCGAGTGGGGCGTGGACATCTACGCCAACGGCATCGATCGCCCACGATGACACCATCCGGAACAACCCCGGGATCCTCAAGCGGTTCGTCCGCGCCAGCATCGACGCCTGGGGTCACTGCATGGTGTACATGGACAAGTGCCTGAACAACTTCTTGAAGTACTCCCCCACCTCGAACCCGAAGGTGGTCCGCTTGCAGTACCACCAGACCCGGAAGCTCAATATCGATCAGGGCGTGATCGAGCACGGCCTGGGCTATATGGACTCCGGGAAAATGGACCGGACGGTGGACATCATCACCAAGTACACCCCGCTGAAGGTGCGCGTGAAAACCGACGACGTCTACACCAACGCGTTCCTTCCGCAAATGGCGAAGTGAGTGAGCCCGGATTCCCCACAAAGAGAAGAGGTAAGCCTGATTTAATCTTGTTAACTCGTTGTGGATCTAGATGTTGCACGAAGAGAAAAGAATGACAGGGTCTGAACACCCTGTGATTCAGGGAAGGGTGTCACCGACGGCTTTCCCGCCAGTGCCTCCTTTGTGACGTGCGGGCCCATGAAGGGGACGCCCCGGATTGCGTTACCCGCTGGAGACATTGATCTCCATGTAACAAACACCCCCGCAGGAGGGACCAATCTTATGGTATTTGACGACAGATCATCGTTAGCGCTATAATGCCCGCTCATCCGTCTTGAACCGTGTAAGTCCGTGACACCGGTCCTTCTATGTCCAGGATTGGCTTGACGCCTCAGGCGTGATTCGGGTGCAAGAGTTTCATGACAGGGAGGTTGGGTCCGGGATGCTCCGACACATCCGAGCCCTCCATGGACCGGCTTGAGAAATTAGGCCCCGGGAATCAGGAGGTTCAAGTGAAAGATCTGCGGGGGGTGCTCGATGAGATGGGTTCTCGTTCGCCCGAAGAAATCATCCATGTGCAGAAACCGGTTGATCCGTACTTGGAAGCGACCGCCATCATTGCGCGCCTCGAAAAGGAGCATCGCTTTCCCATTTTAGTCTTCGAGAACATTGTGGGTTCCGATTTCCCGGTGGTGTGCAATGTCATGGCCGAGCGCCGGCGGGTTGCATGGTCCCTGGGGGTCGAGGAGGAAGAGCTGCTCGAAACCATCGCGAGCCGCGAATCTGAGCGCATTGCCCCTCGGCGGGTGATGGACGGGCCGGTGCGTGAAGTGATCCTCACAGGCGATGATATAGACATCCGCAGGCTTCCCGTCTTCACCCACAACGACGCAGACGACGCCCCTTACATCACCGCCGGGATCGCCGTCAGCCGAGACCCGGTTTCCAGGAAGGTGGACCTGGGAATCTTCCGCAACCGTCTCATCGACGAGTCTCACATTGGACTGTATTACAGCTGGGGGAAGCAGATTCAATTTCTGCACCGGCAGGCCGAAGAGAAGGGGCAACCCCTGCCGGTTGCGATTATCCTCGGAGCCCATCCTGCCCTGTACCTGGCCTCTCAAGGTCTGGCCTCCGTGGCGACGGGGGACGATGAATATGAGGTCGCATCGGGTTTGCTGGGGGAACCCATCAATCTGGTCCCGTGCGAGACCGTCGACCTGGAGGTGCCGGCGGACGCGGAAATTGTCCTGGAAGGGGAGATCCTGCCGGGTCGCCGGGAGGTGGAAGGTCCATTCGGAGAGTTCACGGGACACTACGGTCAGATCGTCGAACGGCCCGTGATGCGGCTCAGCGCCATCACCCATCGTCAAGGGGCCTACTACCAAACCATCGCCTCAGGCCTCGCCGAGCACGTGTTCCTGGCCCTTCCCGCCCGCGAGGCTGCCCTGCTTCGCGAGCTCCGAAAAGTGATCCCGACCGTGCGCTCGGTCCGATTCCCCATCGAACAGTTCGGATTCATGGTCCACATCTCCATGGAGAAGGTCAATGAAGGGGACGCCAAGAACGTCCTCCTCTTCACCCTGGGACGGGACACCATGCTCAGGATGGCCGTCGTCGTGGACGACGACATCGACATCGGAAACTCCCGAGAGGTGAGCTGGGCCATCGCCACGCGCGTTCAGGGGGAGCGCGACATCCTCCTGGCGCCCGGCGCTCGGGGGTGTCGGCTCGACCCAACGGCCCAGAACATCACCCGGTCGAGCCGGGACGGCCTGGTGACGAAGATTGGAATCGATGCCACTCGCCCCATCGGCTATGGCTATGAGTGGCCCGAACGGATTTCCAACCGCCTTACGGATCAGATTGACCTGGATACCATCCTCTCCCATCAGGACAAAGCCTCACTCTCTGCGGAGAAGCCGTAAAAGGGAAGACGACCCGGTTCGATACAAATTCACGACGGCCGGGCATGGAATCCGGGGTGCCCACAACGGGTGCTCGCAACGGGTATCCGGGCGATGTCAGGTAAGACAGCATTTTTACGGAGGCAGGGTCGCGAGCGATGGCGGCCTGCTTGCCTATCGCGGGCTGGAGGAGGTGTTTGGACGACCGGAGGCGGCCGGCGGTCTCGTCAAGAGGGATGGAGTGAGTGGTGGCCCGACTGTCCCCGCCAGACGCGGTGGGGATGGGATCATAGACCCTGCCGGCTACCAAGAGGCGCGTCGGGAAAATCAAAAGGAGAGATCGCGATGCGTTGGATGAGATGGAGCCTGGCAGCGATGTTCACGGGCATATTCCTTTGCTCTCTTTCCGCTCCCGTGCGGGCCGAGCGGCTTGTCGTGATGATGGATTGGATCCTGAACGGGAAGCACTCGCCCTGGTTCGCAGGGGTCAAGAAGGGACTCTATAAAGCGGAAGGTCTGGACCCGGAGATCCTCCGGGGAAGAGGGTCGGGCAATACGGTCAAGGCGGTGGCCACCGAGACGAGCGACTACGGGTTCGCCGATGTGGGCGCGGTCATCGTGGGTCGCACGCGCGGCCTCACCGTAAAGGTCCTCGGCATGATTCACGACCGCGCCCCACATGCCGTCTTCTCCCTGAGCAAGAACGGCTACAAAAAGCCGAAGGACTTTATCGGGAAGAAGTTCGGCGGACGAAAGGGCGATGCCGTCCGGATCATCTTTCCAGCCTTCGCCATGTCGAACGGTTTCAAGGGAAGCGACGTTGAATGGATCGGCATGTCGGGATCGGCGAAGGTGCCGAGCCTTCTCTCGGGTCGCGTGGACGCCATCAGCAACTACGTCACGGACGCCCCCGCCATCCTGGCGAGCGCCCGGAAGGTGAACCTGAAGATCTCCATCCTGCGCTTTTCCGAGAACGGCCTGGATCTCTACTCCAACGGTCTCGTGGCCGTGGACAAGCGCATTCAACAGAACCCGGGCCAGGTGGGCCGCTTCGTCCGGGCCACCATGAGGGCCTGGGCCTGGTCCGTGGAGAACCCAAAAGAGGCTCTCGACATCTTCATGGCCCAAACGCCGACCCTTGACCGTTCCATCGCGAAAAGGCAGCTGGCCATTGCCGTGGAGCTGTTGCTGTCCGAGTACGCCAAAACCCATGGGATCGGCCATATGGATGAGAAGAAGATGGCCCACACCGTGGACGTTCTGGCGAAATATATGAACCTCCCGCGCAAACCTTCCACTTCGGAGGTTTACACCAACAAGTTCTTGCCCAAGCTTTTCCCGAAAAGTCCTTGAACCGAGAGGACAACGCAACGCGTTTGGAGAGCCTGGACAGACCGCAGAACCGGAAAGTCCGGACAAACCTGTCGATTGGATCGCCCGGCGGGAAATGGACAGGGTTTTGCGGGACCGACAAATCGTTTTTCCGCAACCTGCTAGGCGGACGAGCGTAGGCGGGGGATTCCCGTGAAGTTGACTTTGCAAAATTTTCCGGTCGAGCGGGTCGAAGACTCCCGGCGAACGGAGCTCGACGGCCACAGGCTGCTTCTGAATCGGGGGGAGTTGAGAGACCTTCTCGCGCAGGATAAGAGGCTTCGCTCCGTCGAGATCGACCTGGCTCACCCCGGCGAGTCCTGCCGGGTCATCAACATCCTCGACATCTTCGAACCCCGTGTGAAGGTCTCGGGCGAAGGAGAGACCTTTCCCGGAATCCTCGGCGACGCCGGCCTCGTGGGCAGCGGCGTCACGAACGTACTGCAAGGGGTCTCGGTCGTGACGTGCGGACCCCTCGAAGGTGCCGAGGACGCCCTGTTGGACATGACCGGGCCCTGTGCGGACCTCAGCGTCTTCTCCGGCCTGGAAAACATTGTGCTCACCCTGAACCCCGCCGACGGATTGAGCCGGACCGGGTTCGCGAAGGCGGCGGTCGAGACGGGCGTCCGGGCCGCCCATTACCTCGGACGGACGGCCGAGGGGAAAACGCCGGAGTTGGCGGAAGATTTCGAGCTGCCCCCTTCGGCGGAGAGAGCGGGAGAAGACTCCGCCCTTCCCAGAATCGCGTATGTCTATTTCCTCTACTCCCACGGCGACCTCCGGGACATGCTCGTCTACGGGCGGGACACCCGGGCGCTGGCCCCGACGCTCATTCACCCCAATGAAATCATGGACGGAGCCGTCGTCTGGGCCGGGTTCAGCCGGCCGACCAAGAACATGACGTACGACAACCAGAACAACGGGATCATCCGCTCCCTTTACCGGGACGACGGGGAAACCCTTCATTACGCCGCCACCATCCTCGCCAACCATCACAAGCTCTTCGCCGAAAAGGCCTTCAACGCGGAGCAAGTGGCTCACCTGGCGAAGGACATCCTGGGCGTGGACAGTGTGGTGATCACCAAGGACGGGGGCGGACAGGCGGACACCGACCTCATGCTGACCTGCGAGCGCTGCGAGGAGAAGGGAATCAAGACGACGATCCTTGCGATGGAGTTCGCCGGGGCGGGCGGCTCCTCGGAGGGCGCCCTGGCCGACGCCAGCCCCCGGGCCGACGCCATCGTCGCCCTGGGCAACTGCGCGGAAATGCTCCCGCTCCCGGGGATGAACCGGGTCATCGGCGGCGAGCGGCTAAAGGACTATGACCAGGACCCCGGCGCGCCCGTCGAGGTCCCCTACAACAAGATCCCGGGGCCGGTCAGCTTCTTCGGGGACAATGACCTGGGCGTCCAGGAGTTCTGACATGGGGTCGAGAAATCCGGTTCAGGCGCGCTCAGAATACCGACCGCGAAGACCTGTTGCACGCCGATGGCGGCATCAGACCATAAAAGAGGCGCGCTAATCCGACCGAGCCGGGCAGGATGCCCGGCCGACCGGCGGGCATGAGAGGCGTACAACCATTTAGGTAGGGCGGGCATCCTGCCCGCCTTCAAGGCGCCACTGGCGGCAAGAGACGGTTGTGTCTGTCCGCCATCGCCTCCTCCTTCCGCCTCAAGGGATTTTTCGGTAACCTGTTGCCCGCGAAATTTGCGGGAGGGATAGACATGACTGATCGGATGCGGGTCGTCCATTACCTGAATCAGTTCTTCGCGGGGATCGGCGGAGAGACACAGGCCTCCGCCGGCCCCGACGCCCTTCCGGGGGCCACGGGGCCGGGACGGCCGCTTCAGGAGGCGCTGCGCGGCGAAGGGGAGATCGTCCTGACCGCCGTTTGCGGGGATGACTTCTTCGCCGAGCGCACCGAGGAAGCGGCGGAGGCGCTGCTGGAGATCATCCAAAGCGCTAAGCCGGATCTCTTCGTGGCCGGGCCGGCCTTCAACGCCGGACGCTACGGGTACGCCTGCGGCGTCCTCTGCCGAAAGGTCGGCCAAGCCCTCGACATCCCGACGCTGACCGCCATGGCGCCGGAAAACCCGGGCCTGGAATACCGGAAGGACGCCTACATCGTTTCCACCTCGGACAACGTCCGGGGGATGAACGCGGCCCTCGCGGCCATGGGCCGCCTGGGCTTGAAGCTCCTGCGGGGCGAGACCCCCAGCCCTCCCCGGGAGGAAGGAACCTTCCCCCGGGGATTCCGCAGGAACATCCGCGTCGGGAAGAAGGGGGCCGACCGGGCCATCGAGATGCTCCTGGCGAAGACCGGAGGCCGGGCGTTCGAGACCGAGCTGGTGATGCCGAAATTCGACCGGACGCCGCCGGCGCCGCCCGTCAAAGACCTGACGAAGACCACCATCTCACTGGTCACGACCGGGGGTCTGACGCCCAAGGGAAACCCCGATCGACTCGAATCCACCATGGCGACGCGTTTCGGCAAATACGCGTTGGCCGGCCTCGACGGCCTCGACCCTTCCGCCTACGAAGGCAATCACGGGGGGTATTCAACCGCCTACGTCAACGAGGACCCCAACCGGATCGTCCCCCTGGACGCCCTTCGGGAGCTGGAAGCACAGGGGCGGATCAGAAAGGTCTTCGACCACTTCTACACCCTGGCCGGGTGCAGCACGTATTACGAGGCCGGGGCGCGGATGGGAAAGGAAATCGCCCTCGATCTGAAGGCGGCGGGGGTGGACGCGGTCCTCGTCACCTCCACGTGAGGGACGTGCACCCGCTGCGGGTCAGCGGTCGCGAAGGAGATTGAGCGGCAGGGGCTTCCGGCGGCCCTGATTGCGACGCTCACGTCGATCGCGAAGAACGTCGGAGCGAACCGGATCGTGACCGGGGCCGGGATCCCGCACGTCACGGGCAACCCCGACCTGGGGCCCGCGGAAGAGAAGGCGTTCCGGCGAAAGCTCGTCGAGCGCGCCCTCCTGGCCGTCGCCACAGACGTCGAGGACCAGCGGGTTTTCTGAACAACCCGATAGAGGGGGGGGGGGACGTCATCAAAGCGGATTTGGTCATTCGGGGCGGGACGCTCGTCATCCCCGGCGACGGGCTCATCCGGGCCGGGGTCGCAATACAGGGCGGGAAGATCCGGGTCGTCGCCCGCGACGACCTTCTTCCTTCCGCCAAGCGCGTCATCGACGCCAAGGGGAAGTTCGTCCTGCCCGGCATCATCGACCCCCACGTCCACCTGGGGTTGCTGGGAGACATGGCCGGGGACTGCCGGTCCGAGACGCGCTCCGCCCTGGCCGGAGGCGTAACGACGATCGGGGTCTTCATCCGCGAGTCCGGATCACACCTCAAGACATTCGGCTCGCTCACGAAAATCCTCGAGGCCAACAGCTCAATCGACATCATTCCCCACTTCGAGATCAACTCCGGGTCCCACGCCCGCGAGATCCCTCAATGCGCGAAGCGGCTCGGCGTCACCTCGTTCAAGATGTTCATGTCCGGCATTCCGATCAAAGGCATGTCGGTCCCAGTGGATGACGGACTGCTGCTCGAATCCTTCCGGCAGATCGCGAAGCTCGGTTCCGGCGGGATCGCCCTCGTTCATGCCGAGAACCCCGACATCATCACCCGGACCCGCGAGCGAATCGGACGGCTGCGACCCAACGGGAACCTGGCCGACTGGGCCGACTGCCACCCGAACATCGTCGAAGAGGAGGCGGTCCACCGCTCCGTCTACCTGGCCGGGAAAGCCGGGTGCCGGATTTATATCGTCCATGTCTCCACCGCCGAGGCCCTGCGCAGACTCAAGGAATTCCGGAAGGAGAGCGGGACCGTTTACGCCGAGACGTGCTCCCCTTACCTCACGCTGACCCACCGCTCGGAGATGGGCCTGCTCGCCAAGCTCATCCCGCCCCTGCGGGACGAAGAAAACCGGATATCCCTCTGGAGAGGAATGGAAGAGGACGTGATCGATACCCTGGGAACGGACAACATCCTCCGAACCCTGGCTTTCAAACAAGCCGACGCGGGCCTCATCGACGCCCGGGGCGCGGCCACCCTTCTGGGAACCCATCTGCCCGTTCTCCTCGACGAGGGCGTTCACCGCCGGAAATTCCCGCTGGAGCGGCTGGTGGACAAGATGACGCGGCAGCCCGCCCGGATCTTCGGCCTCTATCCCCGGAAAGGGGCCATCGCCCCCGGTAGCGACGCGGACCTGGTGATCGTGGATCTCGACAAGCGGAGGGTGGTCCGGCCGGCGAGCCTTCACACGCAAACGGACTTTTCCCTCTACGAAGGGAAAACCCTTCGGGGCTGGCCGGTCATGACGATTCAAGGGGGCGTCGTCGCCGTCGAGAACAACGAGATTCTCGTCAAACCGGGACGCGGACGGGTCCTGCGAAGAACCATCGGATGATGAGAAAGACCAGTGGCAACCTCCAACCGAGCCCGGAGACCCGCATGAAGGATGAGGGGGAGGGGAGAAACTATCGGGTCGTCGGCCGGCGATTCCCCAAGCACGACGGAGCGCCCAAGGCCGCCGGAACGACCGTTTACGGGACGGACTTCACGCTGCCGGACGCGCTGACCGGGAAGATCCTCCGTAGCCCCTACGCTCACGCGCGGATTCTCGGCATCGACACCGGGGCCGCCGCGGCCCTGCCCGGCGTCCAGGCGATCCTCACGGCCCGGGACACACCGCTGCTCCGGTATGGTTTCCGCCAGGACGCCGACCCCGGAAACCGGCGTCTTGCCGACAAGCTCCCGCTGGCGCATGAAAAGGTCCGATTCGCCGGAGAGGAGGTGGCCGCCGTGGCGGCCGCCGGAGACGACGTCGCCGAGGAGGCCCTCAGCCTGATTCGGGTCGAGTACGAAGAGCTGCCCGCCGTTCTTTCCCCCCGCCGGGCCATGGCGGCGGACGCCCCCGAAGTGCACGAAGGCGTCGCGGAAAACGTGGCCATCGAACTGGCCATGAACTTCGGCGACGTGGACCGGGCGCTCGCCGAGGCGGACGTCGTGATCGAGGACGAATTCGAGACCTCGCAGGTCGAGCACTGCTGTCTGGAGACCCAGGGTTGTCTCGCCCGATACGACCGGACCGGCCGCCTGACGGTCTGGACGTCGATCCAGATGCCTTTTCTTTTACGAAAACACCTGGCCGACTGCCTCGGCCTTCCGGAAAGCCGCGTCCGGATCATTCGAACGGCCATCGGCGGCGGGTTCGGAAAGCGCATGGAGATGCACGACTTCCATCCCATCTGCGCCCTGCTGGCCATGGAGACCGGGCGGCCCGTCCGGCTCATGCTCTCCCGGGAGGAAGACTTCGTGGGGTCGAGAACGCGGCACCCCATGGGCATCCGGCTCCGGACCGGCGCCACGCGCGGCGGCCGCATCCTGGGACAGGAGATGGAGATCGTCACCGACAACGGCGCCTACATGAGCGGGGCCCCGGGCGTCACGTTCACGGCGGCCAACTACAACATCACCACATACAGCAAGGTCGAGCATTACCGGTTCAACGCCAGGATCGTCTACACCAACAAGAACTACGGCGGCTCCTACCGGGGGTACGGGAACCCACAGGGGACCTTCGCCCGGGAGATCCACCTGGACGTCCTGGCGGAGAAACTCGGCCTGGATCCCGTGGCGCTCCGGCTGAAGAACGTCACGGAGAGCGGAGACGTCTCCGCCTGCGGGTACCGGATCACAAGCTGTGGCATGCGGGAATGCATCGAGAAGGCGGCGGGCGCCCTGGATTGGGCCGGGAAGAAGAAGGACCGCACGTTCGGCCGGGGGATCGGCATCGCCTGCGCCGTCCACTGCGGCGGCGGGGTCCGCGTCTACCGGAACACCGACCTCTGCGGCGTGACCGTGAAGATGGAGGACGACGGGACGGTTCAGGTGCTGACGGGCGCGACGGAGATCGGGAGCGGGCAGGACTCGGTGATCGCCGCCGTCGTGGCGGAGGAGCTCGGCCTCTCGCCCGAGGCCGTCCGCATTCACAGCGAGGACACCGACGTGGTCCCCTGGGACCTCGGGACCCACGGGAGCCGGATGACCTTCATCGCCGGCAACGCGGCCCGCCGGGCGGCCATCGAGCTGAAAGACCAGCTCCTTCAGGAAGCGGGAGAAATCCTCGAGGCCGACGCCGCGGATCTGCGCGTGGGAGAGGGCGAGATATTCGTCCGGGGGTCGCCGCAAAGGCGCGTCGGGATCGCCGACGTCGCACGGTCCGGCCATTACCGGCGGGACGGCCGGCTCTTCATGGGCCGGGGGGTCTACGACCCGCCCCACGAAACCGTCGACAAGGAGACCCACTCCGGGAACATTTCGGCCGCCTACAGCTTCTGCGCCCAGGTCGCGGAGGTCGAGGTGGACCCCGACACCGGCCAGGTGAGCGTTCTCGGTCTGGCCGCCGCGCACGACGTGGGCTTTCCGATCTGCCCGCCGGGGGTGGAGGGACAAATCGAAGGGGGCGTGATGCAGGGCGTCGGCTACGCCCTGATGGAGGAAATGGTGTTCGACCCCGCGTCGGGCCAGCTCGTGAACAGCACCCTCGCCGACTACAAACTGCCGACCACCCTGGACATGCCTCCGGTCCACGCCATCGTTGTATCCTCCGACGATGAGGAGGGACCATTCGGCGCCAAAGGATTCGCCGAGACGACGGTCACGCCGACGGCCGCCGCCATCGCCAACGCCGTGTATGACGCCGTGGGGGTCCGGATCCGGACGCTTCCCCTGACACCGGAAAAGATTTTCACCGCCCTTCAGGCGCGGGATATGGACTGAAAAGAAGGAAGGCCGCCGTGTGTATAATGTGGACATTCCCAGTTGGATTCGAGGCGGGCAAGATGCCCGCCCCACCCCATATGGGGACCAGCGATAACACCAATGGGTAGGCCGGGCATCCTGCCCGGCCCAAGTAGGGGTTCGCAATATATCAAGGGCGGAAAACAGCAACGCATTGTGATGCGCATTCGATTTGAGTCGTGGCCTCGCCCTCGAAGGCGGATTCCTTGCGATCAACTAGGACTAACCTTGACGGGAGTAAATTCTCAAAGACTGAATCGCGCCTGGTGAGCATCGAGCGCCCGGGAGGAGAAGAACGTGGCTGAGTTGTTTGCCGGAAGCGAAGCGGAGTTCGAGGAGGGGGACTGCAAGATCATCGTTCGGGATGATCTGGAGATTGGCGTCTTCCGCGTCGGCCCGAGCTATTACGCCTACCGGAACCATTGCGCCCACCAGGGCGGTCCCGTCTGCCAGGGCCGTCTCTTCCGCGACGTGGAAGAGATCCTGGGAGAGGACCAGTCCAGCCTCGGTCTCCGGTTCGCCGAAGAGAAGATTCACATTGTCTGCCCCTGGCACGGCTACGAGTACGACATCCGGACCGGAGCGCATCCGGCGGACCCCGACATCCGTCTGGAAAAGTTCGAGGTGGAGGTGCGGGACGGAGACGTCTACGTCCTTGTATAAGACGGACAGAGGGACCGGGAAGCCGGCCGGAATCGGACCCGGGAGAAAGGTTAATGGAGACTAAAGCGGCGAGCGCGGCGGACCTTGAACAAATCCACCACCGCACGGACACCCGGGACATCCTCGCGCATGCCAGGCAGCAGGCCGAGAAGCGGAACTACAAGGACTACGTGATCTTCGACGTGGATTCCCATCATTCCGACAACGCGTCCTGGCGGGATGTTGTGGAGTACATCGAGGACCCGGTCGTGCGCGCCCACGCCATCGAGTACCACAGCAAGGTGGCATCGCCCCCGTACGGCGTGGTGAACAACATCATGTATTACCAGGATGTAGGCGGGCGCATCCAGCATCAGGCGGGCTGGCGCGAGCCGGTCGAGGACACCGACGTTCACACGGACGTCACCATCGTCCGGCGGGCCATGGAGTCATTCGGGACGGACTACATGGTCGTTTTTCCGACGAAGCTCCTCGACCTGGGCAAGCACCCGGACCCGAGAACCGAGGCCCTGCTGGCCCGGGCCTACAACCGCTGGCTGGTGGAACACGTGCTCTCCGGCGACGATCGAATCAAGTCGCTCCTGTATCTGCCGTTCAGCACGCCGGAAGAGGCCGTCCGGACGGTGGAGGAGTTCTCCGAGCAGACCGGCGTGATCGGTTTCATGCTGACGAGCACCCGGAACAAGCCGGTCCACGACAACCAGTACATGAAGCTTTACGCGACCCTCCAGGAGCGCGGCATGCCCTTGTCTTTCCACGGCGGCTACTCCTGGGGGGAAGAGCCGGTCATGGCCCAGATGACCAAGTTCATCGGCGTTCACGTCGTCGGGTTCGTCCTGTGGAACCTGATCCACATGATCAACTGGGTGGTCAACGGACTTCCGGAGCGATTCCCCGGCCTCAAGCTCATCTGGATCGAGAGCGGCCTGGCCTGGCTGCCGTTCCTCATGCAGCGGCTGGACAATGAATTCCTGAAGCGGGTCTCCGAGGTTCCGCTCCTCAAACGCCGACCCAGCGAGTACATGCGCGAGATGTATTATTCCTCTCAACCCCTTGAAGCCGACAACCTCGAAGCCCTGGAGCTTACGTTCAAGATGATCAACGCCGAGACCCAACTGCTCTACGCCTCGGACTGGCCCCACTGGGACTTCGATCCGCCCAGCGCGATCTTCGATCTCCCCTTCCTGAGCGATCAGGGCCGGCGGAACATCCTGGGAGAGAACGCCTTGAAGCTGTTCAACCTGGAAAGGCCCAAAGGCAAATAAGCGCGTAGGGCTAAAATGACCGCACGGCGGGGAATCCGGAGTCTTGAATCCGGCCGGGCAGGATGCCCGGCCCACCCTGTCATGCAAGGCCGATCTTCAAACCTCGCAGGGCGCGGAAGGCGGGAGGACAATCGACATGTCGAACTCATCGGAGGGACGGCCGGGGATCCGCTGCATCGACCTCAGCGTTCCGCTCCAGAATTTCTCCTTCGATCGCGATCATGTGCGCATCTCTCCCTGGAACCACCGTGAGGGCGCACGGCGGATAGCGCAGCGGATCGGCTTCGACCCGGACCTTCTGCCGGACGGCCAGGCCCTCGCGGCCGAAGACGTGGAGATCAACACCCATTCGGGCACCCACCTCGACTCTCCCTATCACTTCTCGCCGACGTGCGCCGGGTCGCCCGCCCGCACGGCCGATGAGATCCCCCTCGATTGGTGCTTCTCCGACGGCGTCGTCCTCGATATGACTCACAAGGGGGCCGGGGACCTGATCACGGTCCCGGACATGGAAGAAGCGGTCGCGAAGATCAGATACCGGATCAAGCCCTATGACATCGTCCTTATCCGAACGGACGCCACGAAGCGGTACGAGAAACCGGATTTCCTGTTGAACCAGCCCGGCATGGGCCGGGAGAGCACGCTCTGGCTCCTGGACCAGGGGGTCAAGGTCGCGGGGATCGACGCCTGGAGTTTCGACCGGCCCTTGCCCGACATGGCGAAAGACCTCAAGGCCGGAAACCAGGCGGCCTATTGCCCGGCCCACTTCGTAGGAAAAGAGCGGTAATACTGCCACGTGGAGAAGTTGGCGAACCTGGACCTGATCCCCGAGCCGTTCGGGTTCAAGGTTTCCATCTTTCCCATCCGGATCACCCGGGGGAGCGCCGGCTGGGTGCGGGCGGTCGCGATATTGGAGGAGGGGTGATTTCCCCTCTTGAGAAGAGAAGGCGCCGCGGGCTGTGAAAGGGAAAAGGATCATGCCAAGGACCGAGATCCGAACCTACGACGCACAGAGCAAAACCCAGAGCGGGATCATCTGCGTGGTGGAAGACGGCCGCCTCGTCGAGGTCCGCCCCGATCCCGACCACCCCAACGGACCGCACGAGATCGAGCTGGACCCCAAGAGCCGGGCCCTGCCGGAGCTCCTCTATCACCCGGACCGCCTGAAACACCCCGTTCGCCGGACGAAACCGAAGACCTCCCCCGATCCCGGCTGGGAGCGAATCACCTGGGAGGAGACCCTGGACGCGATCGCCGAGAAGCTGCTGGAGATCCGGGACGCCTCCGGGGCCGAGGCGGTCGATTTCCACCGGGCTTCGCCCGGCGGCGCCGCCTCCAGCGACTTCAACACCTGGTTCCACCGCCTCGCCTTCACCTTCGGCAGCCCCAACATCTCCTCGGCCATGTACATCTGCAACTGGCACAAGGATTTCGCCTCCCGCTACACCTACGGGAGCGGCATCGCCGAACCGGATTTCGACCGGACGGCCTGCATCGTCCTGTGGGGCCACAACCCGGAGAACACCTGGCGCGGGCATTACCGGAGCATCCTCCGGGCCCTGGACCGCGGGGCCAAGTTCATCGTCGTGGACCCCCGGCGCATCCCCCTCGCCGATAAGGCGGACCTCTGGCTGCCCGTCCCGGCCCGGGACCGACGGCTGCCTGGCCCTGGGGATGCTCCAAGTCCTCCTGGCGGAAGAATTGTTCGACCCGGCGTTCGCCCGGACCTGGACGACGGGGCCGTTCGCCGTCCGCGAGGACACAGGACGCTTCCTGCGGGAAAGCGATCTCGACCCCGAGGGCGGCGAAGACCGGTTCATCGTCTGGGACGAAGAGCGAAGGACGCTCCGCGCGATCCATCCCTTGGAAGACCTTGAAGCGCTCGCCCTGACGCCCGCCCTGTCCGCCGCCGGGACGGCGCCGCTTCCGACGGGGGAGACCGTCGCCTACCGGACGGCCTGGGACCACCTGGTCGAAGCCGCCGGGCGGACGCCCCTTGACGAGGTGAGCCGGATCACGGGGGTTCCCGAAGACGACATCCGCCGGGCGGCGCGCATGCTCGCTACTGTTAAACCTTCCAGCTATTACACGTACAACGGCGTCGAGCAGCACCCCAACGCCACGCAGACAAACCGGGCCATCTCAGTGCTGTTCAGCCTGACGGGTCAGATCGACGCGCCCGGGGCCAACATCGCCCGGCCGAGCGCGGGGGCGATGGGCGTCGCCGGCGTCCACCTGCTGCCACCCGGCAGGCGGGAGAAGAACCTGGCTTGGGAGCGGTTTCCCCTCGGCCCGCCCAGGACGACGGCCCACCTTCCGCCTTACGAGGTGTTTCGCGCCATCCTGACGGGGAAGCCCTACCCCATCCGGGCCATCGTGAGCTTCGGCGGCAATATCCTCCTTTCGACCTGCGACACCCTCGAAGGCCAGAAGGCGCTGGAGAAACTTGAATTCTTCGTTCTGGCCGAGCTGTTCGAGACGCCGGTCGCCCGGTTCGCGGACATTCTCCTTCCCGCCTCGACCTTCCTCGAATCCATCCACGTCAAGGCGGGCTTCCAGGGAACCGACGCGCCCACGTTCGTCCAGCTTCGCAAGCGGATCGTCCCGCCGCTCCATGAGTCGCGGCCGGACATGGAGATCATCTTCGAGCTGGCCAAGCGCCTGGGGCTGGGCGATCAGTTCTGGGACGGCGACATCCGGGCCGCCTACAACGCCCAGCTCGCGCCCACGGGGCTCACCTTGAAGGATCTGGAGAAGAATCCGGCGGGGATACAGGTCAACGTTCCGGTCAAACACCATAAATACCGGGAAACCAATCCGGAGACCGGGCGTCCCCGGGGATTCAAAACCGCCACGGGCCGTGTGGAGCTCTACCTGGAATCCTTCCTTGAGAAGGGCCAGCCGCCGACGCCGAAGTTCGAGCCCCCGCTTCCGGCCGGGGCGGACGATCCGGAAAGCTACCCCCTCACGATGATCACGGCCAAGGTGTTGGAGTTCTGCCACGGGCAGCACCGGGCCATTCCCAGCCTCAGAAAGCTGCGGCCGGACCCCCAAGTCGACATCCATCCCCAAACCGCCGGCGCGCTGGGGGTGTCCGACGGGGAATGGGTCCGCCTCAAGACCCCGCAAGGCAGCGTCCGCATGCGGGCCCGCGTGACCGACGCCATCCGTCTCGACGTTGTGTGCACCCAGCACGGGTGGTGGCAGGAATGCAAAGAGCTGGAGCTTCCGGGCTACGACGTCTTCTCGGAATCGGGAGCCAACCTCAACCGAATCATCGGGAGCGATGTGGTGGACCCGGTGAGTGGCGCCACGCCGAACCGGTCGAGCCGCTGCCGAATCGAGCGGCTGGACGGGTGAAGGACGACTCCTCGGCTGAATGACCGGGATCCGGCGAGGCGGATGACACCGCGGGAGCAAAGAGAAGGGTAAGGCGTCCTCTTCACTTGCCTGACGGCGCGAAGAACCGGTCCCGATCGGCGCTTCGGACCGGAACGACCCGGCGCTCTCCGGCCCGCAGGATCGTCAACCGGATCTCCGAGCCGGGCGCGTGCTTCCAGAGCTGGCGGTAGTAAGTCTCAAGCCCCATGACGGGAACGGCGTTCACATGCGTGATGACGTCTTTCGGCAGGAGATTCGCGCGCGTCGCCGGGCCTCCGGGCGTGAGACCCTGGATGGCGATCCCGCCCGCCCGGGGAATCACACTGGCGCCGAGCCAGGCGCGGCGGGTCCGCTGGGTCCCATCTCCGGCTGAAAAGCCCCCCTGCCCGGCTGAGAGGCTCCGCCGCAGCGCGGACGCCGCTTCAATGGGGATGACCAGCCCCGCAAGACCGGGCGCCGTCGGGCGCAGGTAAGAAACCACGCCGACCACCTCCCCCCGCAGGTTCAACAGGGGGCCTCCGCTGTAGCCCTGTCGGACGAAGGTATCCGTCTGGATCACACGGTCCAGCATGAACTCCCAGTAGGCCACAAAAGGCCCGATGGCGTTCACCGTCCCCAGGGTGACCTCCCGGTCTTTCCCCGCGCCGCTTCCGATGACAACCACCCCCTCGCCCAGACGAAGGCCGGTGGAGCGGCCGAGGGGGAGAACGGAGAATCCCTCTCCCTTCACACGAACAAGCGCCAGATCGGTCTGGGCGTCATTGCCCGCCATCTCGCCGGGAAACCTTCGGCCATCCGTCAAGGTGACGAATATCCGATCCGCACCCGCCACGACGTGGTTGCTCGTCAGGACCCACCCTGAAGGATCGATGAGCATCCCCGTCCCCTTTCGGTTCCGGCCGAGGATTTCAGCGGCCGGGCTTCCCTCGGGGGCGTGGGCCTCGATGCTCACCACGGCGGGCAGAGCCCGGCGGGCCACCTCGGTCACCGCCTCGAAGGGGTCCTTTTCCGCTCCCTTGGCCGAAACGGCAAGCGCGAAGACCAGCCCCAGAACGAGACCGGGGAATCCCCTCCCCCAATGCGTCCTCACCGATAGAACTCCTCGCGGTTTCCGCCGTACACCCGGACGCTCATGTTTTTTTCACCGCGCCGGACGGCCCGGTAGAATCCTTCCTGACTCCCCACAGGCTTTCCATCCACCGCCCGGATGACGTCCCGGGGGAGGACCCCGGAGACCCCGGCGGGCCCGTTGGGCGTTACGCGCCGGACGATGAGCCGATCCTTGACCATGAACGTCAGGACGCCCAGCCAGGGGAGCGCCCGGCGCTCATCCGGCCGGATGTCGAGCAGGTCTTTGCGGACTTCGGTGAAGAGGTCGATGGGGATGGCGAGGCCCATCCCGCGCTCCCGGGTCATGTTGAGGGAGATGATCCCGACGACCCGCCCCCGGGCGTCCAGAAGCGGGGTCCCCCCGAAAAACCCCGAGGTCATGGCCGTCGTATAGATGGCCCGCTCGATGCGGAACTCCCACGGGGCGGTGAAGGGCGGCACCGCGCTCACGATCCCGTGATGGACCGCCCGCTCGGTCCCGCCGCGGCTCCCGACGGCGATCGCCATCTGGCCGATCCGGAGGTTCCGCGACACGCCCAGGGGAGCGGGACGAAGCCCGGAGATCTCGACCTTCACGACGCCCAGTCCCCGGGAATGGTCGATCTTGAAAACCCGGCCGGGAACCCTCCTGCCGTCCGGCAGGGTGACCTGAATCCTCCGGTCGCCCATGACGATATAGCTGGCGGTCAGGATGTGGCCTTCCCGGGACACGATGACGCCCGTGCCGACGCGCCCCGTCCCCAAAATGGCCGCCGCCGGATGCTCCGGGGGAACGCTCACCTCCAGCGTGACGACCGAAGGAAGGATATTCTCGGCGCCGCGAACGATGGCCTCGAAAGGATCGGGCGGGTTCGTCTCAGCGGGGAGAAGCGGGGCCACAAGAGAAGGAGGAGGAATCCGCACAGAACCGCCCCGCCGCATAGCGGTTTCAACCACAGGGGGGAGGAAGGGGATTGTCGAGCCATCTTACCTGACACCCATCGGGCCAGACCCGCGAACGGGAGGGAGGGGGGAGGGGGGGGAGAGACCCGGCAGTTCCGGGACTTCCAAAAGCCCAGTGGAGCGTACCGAAGACCCATAATCCTGTCAACGATAAACGGGTCCGAAAGATTCCCGGCTATTCCGGGAAGGGAGAATGACGCCGGCTTCCATACGCCCGAATGTTCCTTTTCGCCCACGTCCGGAAGTGGTCCTCAGTGGGACAAGGCCCTTGACCCCTGCATGAAATTCGGGCCTATGGTAGATTCACTCAATCGAATCCTGAGTGGGGCCACGCCGGGTCGGGTGGTTCGGGGCGTAACTTCGAGATTGAAATACGGAATCGGACCCGGAAAATGGAAACCGATTCCAAACGGCTGCCCCCTGTTTTGAAGGGCTTCCCGAAATGCGAATGCCCTCAGGAGGATGAGCATGAGTGATAATTTCGGTGTGATCGAATTCGAATGGGAAATCGACCCTTCCGATACGGCCTTGCTCGTGATCGACATGCAAACCGGTTTCCTGGATATCGACAGCACCTTCGGCAAGGCCGGACTCAACAAGAACCAGCGCGCCATCATTCCGAACGTCTGTGGCTTGGTTGAAGCCTGCCGCAAGTCGGGGATGCCGATCATCTGGTCGATCCAGGAGCACATCCGCGACGACAAGACGCGCCTGCGCCACAAGATTCCCAATCACCTGGAGAAGCGCAACATCTTCGTCGCCTCCCGGGGGACGAACGAGCTCAATCTCCAAGAGGACATGATGAAGGTCCACCGTCCCGAGGACCACATTCTCTGGAAGCACCGCGCCTCCTGCTTCTTCGACACCAACCTGGCGACGAAATTGAAAATGCTGGGCGTGCAAATGCTCATCATCTCCGGCGTGAACTCGAACTATTGCGTCGAATCCACCATCCGGGAAGGGTACTTTCACGACTTCGACCTCGTCGTCCCCGAGGATTGCGTCGCCGGCTCCTTTCAGGACCTTCACGACTCGATGCTCAAAAACGTCCGGATTTATTTCGGGGTGGTCACCAACCTGGATGAAGTCGCGGGGAAGCTGTCGGGGAAGAAGGCGACGCTGAACGCCTGAGCGGCCCGCCGCATGTGAACCGCTTTCATTTCCACAAGAAGGGGAAGCCATGGCCTACATCATCGGTGTGGATGTGGGAGGGACCTTTACGGACGCCGTCCTGCTCGACTCGGACGGCTCGATCACGTTGGGCAAGTCCCTCTCGACGCCCTACGACTTCTCCGTCGGGGTGCTCGACAGCGTCCGGGACGGCGCCGACGCGCTCGGCCTGAGCGTGGAAGAGCTGATGAGCCGGGCGGATGCATTCCTGCTCGGCACGACCGCCGCGGAGAACGCCCTCATCAACCGGCGGCTGGCCAAGGTCGGCCTGCTCATGACGCGGGGGTTCGAAGACACCCTGGTCCTCACCCGGGGCGGCTACGGGCGCTGGGCCGGGCTGTCCAACGAAGAGGCCATGCACCCGGTCATGACCGATAAACCCACGCCCCTCGTGCCGCGAACGCTGACCCGGGGCGTCCGCGAGCGCACGGACAGCCAGGGGGAGATCGTCGTCCCCGTGGATGAGGCGGACGTGGGCGGGGCGGCGAAAGCCCTTGTGGAGAGCGGGGCCGAATCCATCGGTCTGTGTTTTCTATGGTCGTTCCGAAATCCGGAGAACGAGAACCGGGCGGCGGAGGCCATCCGCAAGCTCCACCCGGACGTCCCCGTGACCCTCTCCTCGGAGCTCGCGCCCCGGATCGGCGAGTATGAGCGGGTCTCGACCGTTGCGCTGAACGCCGCCGTGGCCCCCGAGATGCGCGAGTCGCTCCGGGGCCTCGAGGAGCGGATCTCCAAGCTGGGCTTCACGGAAAGCCCGTTGATCATGCAGGGCTACGGCGGGCTCCTGCCCGTGCCGAAGGCCACCGAGCGGGCCGTGGGGATGATCGAGTCCGGCCCCGCCGGGGGCATCATCGGCAGCCAGTTCGCCGGCAACCTGATCGGGTGTCCGAACATCATCGGGTGCGATCTCGGCGGGACCAGCTTCAAGGTCGGCGTCATCACGGACGGGGTCTACGAGTACGCCTGGGAGTCCACCATCCTGCGGCACCACTCGCTGATCCCCAAGATCGACATCGTCTCCATCGGGGCCGGCGGCGGAAGCATCGTATGGATCGAGCCCCGAACGAACCTGCCCCGAATCGGCCCGCAAAGCGCCGGGGCCTCGCCCGGACCCATCTGCTACGGCCTGGGCGGCGAGGAGCCCACCCTCACGGACGTAAACCTCCTCCTCGGCTATATCGAACCGGACTACTTCCTGGGCGGGAAGATGAAGCTCGACCTTGAAAAAACCGAGGCCCTCTTCCGCCAAAAGGTGGCCGAGCCCCTGGGGATGGAAGTCGAGGAGGCGGCCTCCGCTCTATACCGGCTGGTTAACGCCCAGATGGCGGACCTGGTCCGGAAGGTCACGGTGGAGCGCGGCCTGGACCCCCGGGATTACGTCCTGTTCTCCTACGGCGGAGCGGCATCCATCCACGCCGGGGCCTTCTCGCCCGAGCTGGGCGTCCAAAAGATCGTCGTCCCGTCCACGGCGTCGGTCCACGGGGCCTTCGGCATCGTGACCTCGGACGTCACCCATGAGTATCCCGTGACGAAGCACGTCCCGGTCCCGGCGGCGGCGGCCGAGGTGAACGATATCTTCACCGGGCTGGAGGCCAAGGCCCTCGAAGAGATGAAGCAGGAAGGATTCGCGGAGAACGAGGTCCGCTTCCAAAGAACGGCGGGGCTGCGGTTCCGGCTTCAAATGCACGAGGTCATCACGCCGGTCCCCCTCGGGAAGCTCTCAACGCAGGACCTGGAGGCCGTCTACCGGCAATTCACGGAGATCTACGAGCAGAAACACGGGAAGGGCTCGGCCTATCAGGAAGCGGGAATGGAGATCATCAGCTTCCATTTGCGGGCCGTCGGGAAGCTTCCCAAGCCCACGCTCCGGACATTCGAAAAGGCGGGCCCGGATCCCGGGAAGGCCCTTATCAATAGGCGACCGATCTTCTTCAACGGCGAGAAATGCGAAACCGGGGTCTATCGCTACGACCTCCTCGAGCACGGCAACGCCGTAGACGGCCCCGCCGTCATCGTGACGCCGGTCACGACCATCGTCCTCCAGCCCGGCCAGAAGGCGGTGTTGGACATGTACAAAAACGTCATCATTCCCTTGAAGGAGTAGCGCGCCGTGAGCGTCGATCCCTTCACGTTCGAGATCATCCGCCACAAGCTCATGCGCATCGTGGACGAGGCGGTCATCACGCTCAAGCACATCTCCGGCTCCTCGACGACGACGGAGGGCCATGACCTCCTCGTGGGCCTGTACCGCGCCGACGGGGGTCTCCTGATGGCGGTGATGGGGTACCTCCACGCCCTGCCCGGCGCCGGCGAGGCGTGCCGGCACGTCCTGCGCGAGTACCATGAGAACCCCGGTGTCTACGACGGCGACGTGTTCCTGATCAACGACCCCTACGTCGCGGCCTTGCACAGCTCGGACGCGTATGTGATCTCCCCGATCTTCTATCGGGACAAGCTGGTCGCCTGGAGCGCGAACTTCGTCCACTGGCGCGACATCGGCGCCATCAACCCCGGCGGCTTCGCCCCCCATTCCCGGGAGATTTACCACGAAGGGATCATGTGTCCGGGCATCAAGATCGTGGAGCGGGGGGTCGTCCGGAAAGATGTCTGGGCCACGCTGCTCAACATGGTGCGGGTTCCGGACAATGTCGCCCTCGACCTCCGCTCGCAGATCGCCGCGAACGTCACCGTCAAGGAGCGGTTGACCGAGCTGATGGACAAGTACGGCCAGGAAACGGTGGACGAGGTCTCCCAGGGGCTGCTCGACGAGTCCGAGACGCTTTTTCGCAAAAGACTCCGGGAGCTGCCCGACGGAACGTGGCGGACCCGGCACTACATCGAGGCCGAGGGCCGGAACTACGTCGTCCACCTCGCGATGACGAAGACGGACGACGCGATTCACTTCGACTTCACCGGCACCAGCCCGCAATCGCCCGTCCCGTTCAACGCGGCCTACTGGGGGAGCTACGGCGCGGTTCTCGCCCCCGTGTTTCCGCTCCTGGGCTACGACATCCTCTGGAACGACGGGATGCTGAAGCCCGTCACGATGAACGCGCCGGAGGGGAGCCTGGTCAACTGCACGCGCCCCGCGCCGAACTGCCTGGCCACCCTCACCGGGATCGGCCTGATCAACGCCGTCGCCCTCGAGGCCATCTCCAAAATGCTGGTCGCCAGCGACGCATACCGCAAAGAAGCCACCTGCGTCTGGCAAGGCGCGCAGACGCCCACGACCGTGACGGGCACCAAAGCGGGGAAATTCGTCGTCTCCACGATCACCCAGAACATGGGGGGGTGCGGCGGCGCGCGCACCTTCCGGGACGGCGTCGATTTCGCCGGAACGATCCCCAACCCGATCAACCGGACACCCAACATCGAGTTCGAGGAGCTCAACCTCCCCATTCTGTACACCTTCCACCGGCTCCAGAAGGACTCGGCCGGCGCCGGCCGGTTCCGGGGCGGGCTGACGACCGAGTACGGCATCACCGCCCACGGCGCCGAGAACGACCGGATCAACCTGGTGCTCTATTGCACGGGAACGGACTTCACCCGGTGCCTGGGCTTCTCGGGCGGCCTCCCCGGGAACAACACGAACTTCGGTCTCTACCAGGGCAAAGATGTCTACGAAGTCCTGGGGCAAGACGGCTTCCCGGAGCGGGTGGAAGAATTCGGCGGCAGGCGCGCCCCCGCTGGCTGGGGGGAGTACGCCCTTGAGAAGGGCGAGATGCTCCATGGATGCTTCGGCGGAGGCGGCGGATACGGCGATCCCCTGGAACGGGACCCCGGGCGCGTCGTGGAGGACGTCATCGCGGGGATGGTCTCCCGGCAATGGGCTGAAAGGCTCTACGGCGTCATCCTGAAGGACGCGGGACCGGCGGCGCTCGACGCGGAGGCGACCGCCCGGCGCAGGCGCGAGCTTCTGGAGAAGCGGCTCGAAGCCGCTCAAGGCAACGGGCCGGGTCCGCAGGTGAACATTGAAGAGAACGCGCCTTTCCACAACCTGAGCGAGGCGTTGCGCACCGTGAAGGGCGTAGACGGAAATACATACATTCAATGCACCCGGAGCGGCCGGCTCCTGTGCGGAATCGACGAGAACTGGAAGGACCACTGCGCCGTCGCCAAAGTCCCGCTGGCCGAGGCCGGTCCGTGCCGCTCGACAAGCGGCCTGTTCGAGATGCGCTGGTTCCTGTGCCCGCAAACGGGCCGGCTTCTGGACGTCGAAGTCGCCCTGCCCGAAGACCCGCCGCTCTATGACAAGGTGCGGGTGAAACCGTGAGGGAATCACGAATTGCGCGAATCCGGGGCGGATCCGTCCGTCCCGCCCAACTGATTAGGCAGGCCGGGCCTCCAGCCCGGAGGACTGAATCGGGATCAGGTCTTGAATGATCAGATTCCAATCCGGTGCGGTTGAGGATACGGCTATTTTCAATTTCTGGGTCCGGCATTCGCGGAACTGTATTCAATCCTGAAGCATGCCTTCGCCGGATTTCCCATATAGATCATTCGTTGTGACTAGAGGTTTTCCCGTTCCCAGTGTATAATTAAGCTGTATAGGTTCCCTTGGCCACATTCTGAGAGTGGAACCTTCGGGGTGAAGCCGAGAACGACGCTTTGAGGCTCAGTCTTGGCCGTCGCCGTTTCGGGGCTGTTCTTGAGCGAATCCGGCAGTGGTTGCCGGGCTCGATGGAGGCGATACCGGCCTCTTCGCAAGAGACGCGAGGCGGCTGGAAGATGCGAATTGAGCCGGCCGCGCCGAGGCGGAAAGGGGTGCATCGCCGTGCGATATGCTTCACTGCTTTTCAAAAGGAAGATGAAATGAAACGCTGGATCCCCGTCATCCTTGCTTTGATTGTGCCTGTGGTCATGGCCGCGGCTTTGATTGTGCCTGTGGTCATGGCCACGTCCGCTTTCTCCGCGGGATGCACGCCGCCGCGATGCCGCAAGATTATGAGTAACGGGCGGACTTCGTCAAAGAAAAACCTGGTCATCATGGGCGACGGCTTTGCCGTCGGGGATGCAGGAGGAGTGGCTACAAATCGTTGACAACCTGTTTATCAAGGGTGTTTTCACAAAAGATTTTTTCCTGGAGGATCAGAATGCCTTCAACGTCTTCCGCCTCGATCTCGTCTCCGCCGAGTCCGGTGTCAGCCAGAGGGTTTACGATCTAAAGGGGACGCCCAACGACAAATCGGATGACACGATAGTCAGCACAACCATGAAAAATACCGCGCTGAAGTATATTTTCAGCGGAGTGTGGGCCCACTGCTGGATGGAGCGCTCCCCGCAAACCGCGGGTTTGCGCAATAACATATTGAATACCTACGTCCCGGACTGGGATTACTATGTGATCATTTTGAACGAATCGAGGGGCGGCGGTTATGGCGGCGGCGGGGCGCAGATTGTGACCAAGAAAAACCACGCGACAACCGGCTGGAGGACATTGGCCCACGAGTTTGGTCATGGGATTGGAGGACTCGCCGACGAATATTCCAAGATCGATAAGGATTATCCTCGGGGCGAGCCCTCGGCGGTCAATTGCACGAAGAACACCAACCGAGCCACACTGAAGTGGAAAAAATACGTCAAATCCTCGACCCCGATACCCACCTCGTTACCTCGGCCCGCGGGTTGGGATAGCGCCGAGGACGCCGGTCTGTTTAAAGGATGCGCGACCTACAAACGGAAGGTCTATCGATCCGTCAACTCGGGTCGGATGCGAAGCAATGCCCCTCCTTTCGGCCCGGTCGGTTACAACCACATGAAGCTCAGGCTCGACCCATTCATGAAACACACCTTTTTTCGCACCTACGTCGGAGACTTTACCGGAGATGGGAAGGACGATATCGTCGTCCATAATGGCGATGATATCGCCCTGTACAAGTCCGTGGGTCGCGAGCTGGAAAGGATCTGGATCGGCAACAACCGGGTCTCCGGGTGGCAGTTCAAGCCCGGCGATCGGTTCTATGTCGGGGATTTCAACAACGACGGGAAGGACGACCTGCTGGTCTTCAATGGCGCCGATTGGTCCATGGAATACCTCGGCGTGCTCCTCTCGAACGGTCAGGGGTTTTCCCGAAGCGCCCGGTATGACGATCGAATGCGCGGCTGGCAATTCAAGCGCAATGACAGGTTCTACGTCGGGGACTTCAGTGGAGACGGCAAGGACGATGTCGTTGTGTATAACAGCACCAATTGGTCCAAGGAATACCTCGGCATGTTGCGTTCCACGGGAAGGGCCCTCCGGCTCGTGAAACGCTACGACGATCGGATGCCCGGCTGGCAGTTCCAGAAGCACGACCGGTTTTACTTCTCCGACTTCAGCGGCGACGGGAAAAAAGACCTGATCGTCCTGAACACCCGGAACTGGTCGAAGGGATATCTGGGGATGCTCCGCTCCAATGGTCAAAGTCTCACGCTCGCGAAGCGATATGATGATGTTCTTCCCGGTTGGCGGATGCGCAGACACGACCGGCTTTACATCGGCGTTTCAATAAGGACGGGAAAGAGGACGCATATATCTTCAACGGCAGAAACTGGAGAATCGCATACCTTGGGATGCTCCGGTCCCTTGGCAATCGGTTCACGATGGCGAAGAGATACGATGGAAGCGTTCCCGGTTGGAAGATGAGGTCCAGGGACCGCTTTGCGGTGGGGGACGGGAACGGCGACAGGCGGGCGGACCTTTTTGTGTTCAACACGCGCAACTGGTCGACGCAATACCTTGGCGTCATGCGCTCTTCCGGGAGCCGGGTGAGCGCCAGTTGGCAGAAAAACCGGATCGGACAATGGAATCTGGGGCGGGGGGACTACATTCGTCCAGCCAACTATCGGGGCGGGGCCAACCGCAAACCGGACCTGATCATCTTCAACAGGAATTGGCTGGGGATGCTTCATTACGGCAGCCGGGGATTCAGAATGGACAACTTGTATCGCCGGTGGATCCATAACGAGAAACATGGCCGCTGGTGTTATCAATAGATACTTTTGAATTCGGGAGCGATCGGGCCATGAAAAACCTGTTTATCTTCTTCGTGGTGTGGGTCCTGGTTGGAGTCTGGGCGGACGTCGGAATGGCCCAGAAATTCCAGACCGGGGCAAAGCCGGAAAGCGCTCTGACGAAAAAACTGAAACGCATGCCCGCGACAAACAAGGTTAGGCCGGTTTCGAAACGCGGCTTGCGCATGCCGAAGGTCGGTGCGGCCGTTTAGGGGAAGGCTCGGGCGGCCAAGCGCGGCTTGAAGTCTCGGGCGGTCAAGCGCGGCCTAAAACTCATGCCCGCAATACGCGGCAAGGCCGTTCAGTCTCAGGATCGGCCCGTGAGGGCCCAGGTGCCCAAGCGGACCCCCTTGAGAGCGAAGAGCAAGGCAAAGCATGTCATTCTGCGAACACAGATGATTGGGGGGAAGCTTACGGTTGTAGGCGCCAGGGTGGTCGATGGCGAGTTGAGCCAGTCCGAAGGCACTGTCGGGAATCACATTGTCGCGATCAGTAAAGGCGTCACCGCGCTCTCCGTGGCCGGGGTCGATGATCCATTTACGATGCGGGCGTTTGTGGACCCGGACGGCAAGAGTCCGGGTTATCACCAAGTGGTCCCCAATCCGGATGCCATCCTGACGGTCAAATTTCCGCTCGGCAACCTGACCCGGACTGACATCGACCGGCTGAAAGTGGAAGTGTTCAAGCTCAAGGTCAGTAAGATACCCTCGCGGATAAATATAAGATCCTTTAACAGCCTGAAGCGGCGGCGACAGCTTCAACCTGTTTTGAAACTGGAGAAGTTACGCTTGGCGCCTAAGCTGCGGCGGGCTTTTGAAAGGGCAAGAATCCCAATCCGAAGGTAGTGACAGGGCGCAACGCGTCTTACCGGGGAGGGTAAGTCTTCGGCGCCTGTGCGGCTTTATGCTGGTTTATGCGCGACCTTACCTCTCTGCCCCTTATCCGCTTTTCTCACAAAAACGAGATGCCGGCCTCGTTTCATTCTGACTACCCGTTTTTGATCAACCGATTGGCGGAAACGAACAAAACAACAAGGCCGCAACACACTGTCATTCACTGAAGTGCACATTCAATCGCGGTGTCGCGCGGGTCGGGTGACCCCCAGCCGCCAGCGCCGAGAAACATAAGGGTTGTGAGAAATTCCGGCTGTCCCCCCCCCCCTCCCCCTCCCCCTCCCTTCCCCCCTTCAGCCCCAACTTCTTGATTGAGCGCACAGTTCGGCGAATAGGCCCTGAATCAGTGGTATACTACGGCGGTTTGGTGGCGGAGGAGGACAACAGATTGGCTGAATATGATCATCCGGGAATGCTTGGACGACCACTTCCGTTTCCGGAAATCGCGTTCTCCGGTGAGAGGTCCACCGACCGAAGTTCGCAAAGAAGTTTGCCCCGGGCTTCATGTTCCTATGGGTAGGCCGGGCGCGGGTCGGTGACCCTCCAGGCCGCGGCGGGCGGGATGCCCGCCCTCCCGAAACAAAGGCTTCCACGTGAATAACCCATCAACCGTGCATCGGCCCTCAGAGGTGCTCGACACCCTGAAGCGTCTCAATTTCCAGGTGGCCGTGTGCGTCCCGGACAGTTGGCTGGGCGGGATTCTGGAGGAAATGGAGCGCGACCCGGACTTCCTTCTCATTCGCGCCACCCACGAAGAGGAGGCCATGGCCATCGCATGCGGGGCGCGATTGACCGGCAAACGAACGGTTCTCCTCATTCAGAACGTCGGGCTTCTCACGATGGGGGCGGGAATGGTCTCCCTGGCGCAGCGCTATGAGTTTCCCATCCTCGTCCTTTGCTCCTACCGGGGCTCAACGCGGGACCCGATTGTTTACCACATCCCGAAAGGCAGGGTGACCGAGCCCGTGGCTCAGGGATTAGGCGTCCGGTACGCCCTGGCGGAGCCTGGGGAGGCCATCGGTCCCCAGGTCGAGCGCGCGGCCCTCAACGCGGAGGAGGCTTCCGTCCCCTTCGTCCTGCTCCTCGCGAAGGAGGACATCTCCTGGTGAGCGCTTCCCTCCCGAGCCGGGAAGACTATTACAGGGTCTTGGCGGAGATCCTTCCGGATGACGCCTTGGTCATCACCTCCCTCGGCAACGCCTCCTATCTCTGGGCCTGCCTGCGGGACCGGCCGGAGAACTTCTACGTCGAGGATTGCATGGGACTCGCCCTGCCCCTCGCCGTAGGCGTCGCGGCTTCGCTCCCCGACAGGAAGGTCGTTTGCGCCGAGGGGGACGGCGGGCTCGTCATGCATCTCGGGACGCTGGTGACCATCGGCGCGCTCGCGCCCGAGAACCTCACCGTCCTCCTCGCTCACAACCGGGTTTACGCCTCATCGGGCGGCCAACCCCTGGGGCATCAGGCCCTGGACCTGGCGCGGGTCGCCCGGTCCACGGGTTTTCAACGGGCGGAGAACGTACGCTCACCGGAGAATTTCCGGAAAATCTTTTCCTCGGCCATCGAAGGCGGAGGGCCTTCCCTCCTGTCCCTGGCCATGGAATCCGATCCCCAAATCGTCGTCCCGCCGTTCCCGTTCAACCCGGCCGCGATCAAGCAGCGTTTCATGGATGCCATCGGCGCGCCGCCTTACGTGCCCTCCCGATTCGAGCAAGGACGCAGCGTCAGCGCATAGAGTGGCGTAACCGGAACTGTGACGGGGGCCAGGGCTTGAGTTGTCAGTCTGAAGCGTTGCAAGAAATGAGTGACGATCTTCGTTGTCTTTGTAAATCACGGGCGGACATTCCCCTTGGAGCTAACGTGGGTAATCGCGCCTGCGCACTCGATGAGGAGAGGTCAAGAAATCGCAGAACTGGAAACCCTGCCAACCTTATCATTCAAGACCCGACCCACTTCTTCACTGCGCGGTCGATTCCATTACCGTCCGTCGTGCCGTACGGACACCCGGGGCCAATCTGCAAAATGTTGCGTATGAGAGCTGACTCCATACTCCGGCAGGCCGCGCCGAGCCGTTATTTCGACCTGAACCTTGAGCCCATTGAGCCAACACAGCCCAGGCATCTCGAGGGCGCGCTGAAATAAAACCCGAATTTCCGATTTAAATCATAAGATTCGACAGACCGAAAGGCGCTTTCTCTTGTAAAATCAGCGTGTTGACGATGAGCGCCCGGTTGGGGGCTTCGAGAAGCTCTTGACAGGGGTTCTGGAAGTGGATTCAATACTCCCTACCGAGAATGAAGACCGAAAGGGCAACATCACAGTTTGATGTGGGAAATCCCCGTTAGAGGAGGTGTCCGGGATGAAAGTCAAACTTTGTTTGTGGGGCGCGGTGGGTGGTGCAATTGTAATAGCCATCATCGGCTTTGCTTGGGGTGGATGGGTTACGGGTGCTACGGCCCAGAAAATGGTCGAAGATGCCGTTGTTAGCCGCTTGACACCGATTTGTGTCGAGCAGTTTAACCGGGATTCAGAGAAAGATCAGAAGCTCAAAGGATTTAAGAAAGAAGAATCATGGAAGAGAGACGACTATGTAGAAAAACAGAGTTGGACGACAATGCCCGGCGAAAAGAAACCCGACAGCAAGGTTGCTGAAAAGTGTGCAGCTCTGCTTATGAAACTCGCTCAGTAGACATCCTTTGAGCGGGAATATCCTAGTTAAAGGCTTGTGAGCCAGAATATCCGATATTGAAGCGTAGCGAGCCCCGATAGATTCCTGATTCGAGATTTCTCTCCCGGATTTTGAGAAGAAACGATAGATTGTGGCTTAAATGGGCTAAGATCCTTTTAGGCAATTCGACGTAATTGGGATTAGATCATCTTATTTGAGCTCTGCACCTCCAAAAACTGCCGCAGGAGCGCGGAGAAGGATCGGGAACAACGAGGCCGGACCATCCGCGAGGCCCATTTGCGCTATGGGTATAGGTTGCTGGAAATCGCCAGACACCTGGGCGAGCACTACACAACGATTAGCAAAATCCTCAACCGGGCAGAGCCGTAAACTGATAATTCAAGACCTGACCCCGGACTCACGTTCAATCCGGCCGCGATCAAGCAGCGCTTCATGGATGCCATCGGCGCGCCGCCCTACGTGCCCTCCCGATTCGAGCAAGGGCGCAGCGTCAGCGAATAGAGCAGCTGTGACGGGGCGGGTCCCCGTCTCCGCCCGCCCTCGTAGAAGGGGCGCACGGCGTGCGCCCTGATCCCCCGCTCTAGGGTTTTGTTGGACACTCGATTGATCCATGATTCATGGAGAAAGGGGTGTCGCGATGAACGAACAAAAGCAAGAGGGGGCTTTGGCGGAGGGCGCCCGCAGGGCGAACGGAGCCAAGGCCCCAGGGCATCGCAGTGAGCGGGGTCGGTTCTCCTGCCAGCGCAAGCGGGAGGCGGTCCTGCGTCTTTTGCGGGGCGAGAGCCTGGAGACGCTCTGCCGCGAGTTGGGCACGACAGCGGCTCGGCTTTCCGCCTGGCGCGAGGCGTTCCTTCGCGCGGGCGAGGCGGCGCTCAAAGCCCGCCCGGCGGATGAGCGGGACGAGGAGAACGCCCGGCTCAAGGCCAAGGTGGGCGAACTCACGATGGAGGGCGAGGTCCTGCGGGAGAAGATCGACCGCCTGGAGGCCGGCCGCCCTTTAGCCGGCAGGAGGTGGAGGCGATGAGTCAGGCCCGCTTCACCTCCACGGGCAGAGCCTACGGCCTGAAGCGGGTGTGCGCCCTTTGGGGCTTGGCGCGCTCCACGGTCTACGCGCAACGGCGGCGAGAGGCGGTCCCCGTTCATGAACGCCCCACGCCCAATAAGCGCGGCCCTGTGGGCCCGTGCACCGATGCGGAACTCCTCGGCCACATCCGGCAGGTCCTGGAGGACTCTCCCTTCCATGGCGAGGGCTACCGCAAGGTGTGGGCGAGGCTGCGCTTCGCGGGCATCCGCACCAGCAAGGAGCGGGTGCGTCGCCTGATGCGGGAGGCGGGGCTTCAGGCCCCCCACCGGGTGGGCAAACCCCGAGGTCCCAAGGCCCACAACGGGACCATCCGCACCGAGCGGCCCGACCGAATGTGGGGCACGGACATGACGACGACGGTGACCACCGAGGAGGGGGTGGCCTCGGTGTTCGTGGCGGTGGATCACTGCTCGGTGGACTGCGTGGGGATCCATGCGGCCAAGAGCGGCAACCGCTTCGAGGCCCTGGAGCCGATCCGGCAGGGGGTCGCCGAGCGCTTCGCCGGCTTGGAGGCGGACGTCGCCGAGGGGCTTAAAGTTCGTCACGACCACGGCCCCGCCTATCTGTCCGATGACTTTCAGCGGGAGATCACCTACCTGGGCATGACCAGTTCGCCCAGCTTCGTGCGGGCGCCCGAGGGAAATGGCTACTGTGAGTGGTTTATCCGCATCTTGAAGGAGAATCTCCTGTGGGTGCGCTCTTTCGCCACCGTAGAGGAACTGCGGTGGGCGCTGCTTGAGTTCAAGAACCTGTACAACCATCATTGGATTCTCGAGGGCTACGGCTACCGAACGCCGGCCCAGGCAAGGCAGGAAAAACTCGCTCAAGTTGCGGAGGCCGCATGAGGTCGAATACCCTCACCCGAGTGTCCAATAACCCAGGGGCGGTCCACTGATAGCCAATTGATCCGTCTTCCGGCAAAAAACATTTCTGCGTCGGAACATGTTGTGAGAAATGCGGGTTAACCTGGAACCTGGAGGTCAGGTCTTCAATCCTGAATAATTTCTTGGAGCGGTTGAGGGGTTTCGCTGGTGGAGGAGTGTGATGGGGGTCAGGTCTTGAATTGTCAGCTTGAAGCGTCGCAAGAGATGAGGAACTATTTTCGTTGTCCTCGTAAATCGCCAGACGACCATTTCCTCAGGTGGTAACATGGGTAATCGCGCCTCGGTGCTCGATGGGATAGGTCAAGACATCGCAGAACCGGAAACCATGCCGAAGCTTATAATTCAAGACCAGACCCCCTTTTTCTACAAGATGAAAACTGCTCGCAAATTTAAAGGACCAGAAAACCCCCAGAGGTGGTTATGCCTGTTGTAATTCTTGATTCGACTGTCCTTGTGGCTGCAGGACAATTCACAGGGACAAGCGTGGCGTTACTTCGTAAACTACTGGGGCGCTCTGATTTTTCTCTCAAAATTCCATGGGTTGTACGTGAGGAAGTAATAAACAAGTATCGTAACAACTTAGCGAAAAAGTTAACAAGGTAGAAACAGCTATTAAGAATTTAAACAAGATTCTTCCCCTAACTAATGATGCCGTTCCATCTAACAAATTAAATATAGAGGAGATTGTACGTCAGTACACCCTGGAGTTGACCCGGTTTGGTGGACACCTGATGATTTGGGGGTAAAGGAGGTGTTCACGATGCCACAGACTCACCCACGCTATCCAATGGAGTTCCGCTGCCAGATGGTAGAGTTGGTCCGGGCGGGACGCACGCCCGAGGCGCTGGCGCACGAGTTCGAGCCCTCGGCGCAGACGATCCGCACCTGGGCCCATCAAGCCGACGTTGACGAGGGGCGTCGCAAAGACGGGCTCACGAGCGATGAGCGGGAGGAGTTGCGCCGACTTCGCCGCGAGAACCGACAGCTCCGCCAGGAGCGGGAGATCTTAGCAAAAGCCGCGGCCTGGTTTGCTCGGGATACCGATTCGATCCCGTCCGGATCTACGGGTTCGTGAGGGCGAACCAGGCCATGTATCGGACCGCCACCATGTGCCGGGTGCTGGGCGTCTCCTCCAGCGGCTACTACGCGTGGCGCAGGCGCGCGCCGTGTGCCCGCTCGTGTGCCGATCGGGCGCTCACCAAACGCATTCAGGCGATCCACGAGCGTTCTCGGGGGACTTACGGCGTGCCGCGCGTCCATGCCGAGTTGGAGGCTGAGGGAGTGCGTGTGGGCCGCAAGCGCGTCGCCAGGCTGATGCGTGGGGCGGGACTTGCGGGCGTCAGTCGGCGCAAGGGAGCGCGCACGACGCAGCGCCGGCAGGAGGCGCGGCCGGCCCCTGATCTGGTGGACCGCAACTTCACGGCCGAGGCCCCCGACCGGCTGTGGGTGGCCGACATCACCTACGTTCCGACATGGGCGGGGTTTTTGTATCTGGCCGTGGCGCTCGATGCGTTCAGCCGGCGCATCGTGGGGTGGTCGATGGCCACACACCTGCGGGCCGAGTTGGTGCTCGACGCGCTCGACATGGCGCTGTATAAGCGCCGTCCCCGGGCCGTCATCCACCACTCCGACCAGGGCACGCAGTACACCTCGGTCGCCTTTGGGCAGCGCTGCCGGCAGGCGGGCGGGCGTCCCTCCATGGGTTCGGTCGGGGACTGCTACGACAACGCGCTGTGTGAGAGCTTTTTCGCCACGCTGGAGTGCGAGCTCCTCGCTCGCCACAGTTTCCGCACCCGGGCCGAGGCGCGCATGGAGGTGTTCGGGTTCATCGAGGGCTTCTACAACCCGCATCGTCGGCACTCCTCCATCGACAACCTGTCACCCGTTAACTACGAAAGGAGACAACAACGCACACCCTGAAAACCCAAGTGCTTAACTCTCCACGAAACCGGGGTAAGTCCAAGATCCGTCATGGCCGGAACATCCAGCATGAGTTGGCGCCGCTATTGCGCCAGTCGGTCTATAGCCGCTTGGCAGGGTATGAAGACACCAACGATGCCGAGCGGTTGGCCCAGGACCCCGCGATGCAAGCCGTGGTCGGCCGCCGAGCGCTTGAGAAGCAGGCGGCGGGCGCCAACACCCTGAGCCGGTTCGAGACCGAGGTTCTCACCAGGGAGGAGAATCTCAAGGGGCCGGAGCGAGCTGAACCGGGAGTGGGTGGACCGGGCCATGGCACACTCACCCCATCAGCGAATCATCCTGGACATGGACAGCTCGGAAAGCCCCGTCCATGGGGAGCAGGAAGGTACGGCCTACAACGGCCACTTTCGTTGCACCTGTTATCACCCTCTTTTTTGCTTTAACCAGTTCGGGGACTGCGAAGGGGCGATGTTGCGCCCCGGCAACGTGCACAGCGCCGATGGCTGGCGCGAGTTGCTTTCGCCCATCGCGGCCCGGTATGAGCGGGCGGGTGTTCGCCGTTACTTCCGAGCCGATGCCGCCTTTGCGCGCCCGGAGGTCTATGAGTGCCTGGAAGCGCACAGCTTCCTTTACGCCATCCGCCTTCCCGCCAACGACGTGGTGCAGCGAGAGATCGACTTCCTCCTCACCCGCCCGGTCGGTCGCCCGCCCAAGAGACCCATCATCTTCTATTACGACTTCCGGTATCAGGCTGGAAGCTGGGACCGTTCCCGGCGGGTCGTGGCGAAGGTGGAATGGCACTCAGGCGAACTCTTCCCTCGCGTCGGATTCATTGTCACGAACCTGACGGCTCGACCCGAGGGGGTCGTGCACTTCTACAACCAGCGAGGCACAGCCGAGCAATGGATCAAGGAAGGCAAGTACGCCCTGAACTGGACACGCCTTTCCTGTCACCGGTTCGTGTGCAACCAGGTGCGGCTCCTTCTCTTCGTCCTGGCGTACAACCTGGGCAATTTCCTGCGCAGGCTAGCCTTGCCCAGGGGGCTCAAGCACTGGTCGCTCCGAAGCCTCCAGGTCAAGCTCATCAAAATGGGCGGGAGGATTGTGCGGCACGCCCGGTAGATCATCTTTCAATTGGCCGAAGTAGCGGTGTCCAGGGAAGAGTTCGCCATCATCCTGGACCGAATCAACCGATTACGGCCCGTACCTGTCTAACCGCTCTCAGCGCAGTCCACCCGAGGACAAAATGGTGAATGTTCTGTCCCTTCCAGATGACCTGCTGGGAAGGCTCGCCTACCCGGAGGGGTGGCATGATTTTCAATGGTGGATAACGCTCCGATTAGGGTTTCAGGCACCTGAAATGGGATTGACAGGTCCGGGAGAGAGAGGTCTAATTGACTTAAACAGCAACGAGGGGTCGGTACAGGCCTGTCCGGATTTGATATGGGAAATTCCGGTTAGACTACTCGAATCGTTGAAAAGACCAATGATAAGACATTCTTCGAGATGATCCATGCAACAAGATCCTGTTTGGGTGGTTCCGGAGCCCACTGACCATCAACGTGTTCAATGACTGAGACGGATTTCCAGGCCGCCACGGACAACCTTCCCAATCTGCTCGCTGAGAATGGCCAGCAGCGAATCTCCAAGTTCCGATCCGATCTTCTCGAGTTGGAGATTGGTCCGCTCGTACAACGACACATTACGACCGGACCCAGCTTTCTACTCGATGATGACCGCTATCACCTGCTGCGTGCTCGGGTTGCGACCGAGTTTGCCCTACATCCGAATGAGGTCCTAATGGTCGGTTCGGCGAAGCTCGGGTTCAGCATCGTCCGGAAGCAGCGGTACCGACCATTCGGAGAGGAGTCGGACATCGACCTCGCGGTCGTGTCATCTCAACTTAATACAGTTCATAGACATGGGGAAGACGTTATTTTCGTCACAGACAACAACAGCGACTTTCCTACAGAAGAAGATGGAACTCTACATAAAGGCAAGGGGTCAGTAAAGGCAAGGGGTCAGGTCTTGAATTATCAGATCAGGTCGAATTGGAGTCAAGCTCCATTTTGTGCTACGACAACTCCACTCAAAGGCGATGAGCCTCCCAGGCGGGGAGCATCAACGTGAAACAGATGATCCCGGACCTCATCACGCTCGAAGGCGCGATCGATCTGCACTGTCATCCCTACCCGGACCTGTTTCCCCGCTTGCTGGACGACCGGGGACTGATCCGGCGGGCCCGTGAGCGCGGGATGCGGGCCGTGGTGCTCAAGTGCCATTTCGAATCCACGGTGGGCCGGGCCTACGACGCGGGACAGCCCTTTGAGGATATCGACGTTTTCGGCGGCATTGTCCTCAACCGCCACGCCGGCGGCGTCAACCCCGCGGCCGTCGAAACGGCCGTCCGTCTCGGCGCCAAAACCGTCTGGATGCCCACGGTCGACGCCGACGGGCACGCCGCGGTCTTCGGCGCCACCGGCGGCTACGACACCCAACAAAGCGGGGCGCGGAACGTTGAACCCGTATTCGCCGTTCAGGAAGGCCGGCTCACGCGGGACTGTCAGGACATTCTGGACATCCTGGCCCATGAGGGAAGCGCCGCCCTCGCGACCGGCCACCTGAACGCGGCGGACTCTGACCTGCTCGTGCGCGCCGCGCTCGAACGGGGCGTTCCCTCCGTCATCATCCAGCACCCTTTTTACAAGATCCCGCGGATGTCCATTGACCAGGTCAAGACGCTGACCTCCCTGGGCGCGCTGGCTGAATTGGAATACGGGAACATTTCGCCTTTCTGGGCGTGGGAGGGGCAGTCTTTGGAATTGATGCGCCGCGCGATAGCGGAGATCGGCACCCGGCGCTTCGTCATGATTTCCGACACCGGTCCGCGCCACAACCCCCCGCCCCCGGATTGCCTCGGCATCCTGGCTCAATGTTTCTATGAGAAAGGCGTGACGCGGGAGGAATTGCGAATCATGATGGTGGACAATCCGGCGGCCGTCCTGGGGCTTTGAGGTCGTCCAGCCGGACGATGCGGCCGGGTGTTCCTATTCTACCGCCCAATCCAAAATCCGGCCGTCCCCGCGCGGCCCGCCCCGCTTGTCATTCCCGCGCGGGCGGAATCAACACTGATCCTTCAAGGCTTCGTTTCTTCAAGTGCCAAAACCGGGGATCATTGAGTCCTTTTGCGGGTTGCGCTCTTGGGGGGAAATAGACGAAAATTGGGCGTTTCCAATCCAATTCCGGCACACCCTGCGGAATCTTTGAAGAAAACGGGGAAGAAATCGGAGGGATCACCGTGACCGCCTCGGAAACGGGACCACCTGGAATCCGGTGCATCGACCTGAGCGTGCCGCTCAACAACTTCTCGATGGACCGCGACGCGGCGCGCGTCTTTTCCTGGGCCCACCGGGAAGGCGCCCGCCGGGTGGCCAAGATGTACGACATCGACCCGGACCGGCTGCCGGGCGGAATGGCGGCCGCCTCGGACGAGCTGACGCTGAACTCCCACTCCGGCACCCACCTGGACGCCCCCTGGCACTTCGGCCCGACCGTCGCCGGTCAACCGTCGAAGACCATCGATGAAATCCCCCTGGAATGGTGCTTTTCCGACGGCGTCGTCCTGGACATGACCCACAAGAAGCCGAGTGAGCTCATCACCGCGGAAGATATGGAAGCGGCCGTTGAGAAGATCGGCTACCGGATCAAGCCCTTCGACATCGTTCTCATCCGGACGGACGCCACCCGTTACTTCGAGCAGCCGGACTTTCTCCTCCGCCAGCCGGGCATGGGGCGCGAGAGCACGCTGTGGCTCGTTGATCGGGGAGTCAAAATCACGGGCATCGACGCCTGGAGCTACGACCGGCCCAACGTCGAGATGATCAAAGACCTCAAGGCCGGGAACACGGCGGCGTATTGGCCCGCCCATCTGGTCGGCCAGGAGAAGGAATACTGCCACCTGGAGAAGCTCGCCAACCTGGATCGGATTCCCAAACCCTTCGGGTTCAAAGTGGCGGTCTTCCCCGTCCGGATCGAGAAGGGCAGCGGCGGGTGGGTCCGGGCCGTCGCGATCATCGAAGAGGGATAAACCAAAAATCAAATAAAGATAATTTACATTAATAAATATATTGTAACTATTTGTATTAATACGTATTAATTCTATATTTTAATGGGGGTCGAAGCGTAAATCGACTTCCAAACGGCGTCCAACGGGAATAAGACCCCAAGCGGCTTCTCGCGAATGGGAATAGCCGCCCCCGTGTTTCGCGAGCTCATCTCACCCATGAATCGCTCATCACCTTTCCGGGAGACTCGATGAAAACCAACAGGAAGACACTCGAAAAAGTCTGGTCGAAGGTGAACGAAAAAGAGCTGGTCGCCCTGGCGATGGCTCTGGTCGACTCGCACAGCCCGACGGGTAAGGAAGAGGAAGTCGCCCGGCTCTGCGTCGACTGGCTCAACGAGCGGAACATCCCCGCCTTTTACCAGGAGGTGGAGCCCGGCCGGGGCAACGTAGTCGGCCGGCTCAAGGGATCCGGCGACGGGCCCATCCTCATGTTCAACTGCCACCTGGACACGGCCCTGTCGGGCGATCCGACGGACGCCATGTTCGCCGGCCCGCTCCGCCCCGAGTGGAAATCCGAAGCCCGGCGCAAGGGCGGCCTCATCTTCGGAAGCGGCATCTTCAACGACAAAGGCCCCTTCGCCTCCGTCCTCATCGCGGCCCACGCCCTCAAAAAGGCCGGGGTGAAGCTGGCGGGGGATATCCTCCTGACGGGGGTGTGCAGCGAGATCGGCCGCGCCCCCGTGGACCAGTACCAGGGGGGCGCCCACCGCGGCAAGGGGATCGGGATGCGCTACATGCTGACCCACGGCGTTGTGGCCGATTACGCCATCGTCGCCGAACCCTCCCGCTTCGGGATCACGACGACGCAGGCGGGGGCCACGTTCGTCAAAGTCATGTGCACGGGCGAGCCAATGTACGCGCCCTTCGTCGAACATCCCGAAGACCTGACCCAGAGCACAAACGCCGTCGTCAAGATGGGCAACCTGATCGCCCCCATAGAGGCCTGGGCGCGCCGGTACCAGAAAGAGCACGAATACAAGTTCAAGTACGGGACAGTCGTTCCCAAGGTCAACATCGGCGCCATTCAGGGCGGGGCGCCCTTCAAGCCCAATTTCTCGCCCGCCGTGTGCACGATGTACCTTGAAGCCTTCACGCCGCCGGGCCTCCGGCCCATCGATGTCCTGCGCGAGGTGGAAGCCGTCATCTCAGAAAGCGGCGTCGAGGCCGATGCCGAGCTGTACCTCTCGGTTCACGGCTACGAGTCGAAGAACGCGGACGTGCTGGTCGATATCATGCGCGAGGCCCAGGAGGCCGCCCGCGGAAAACCCGTCAAGCCCATCCAGTCCCAGCTCACCAGCACGTACGCCGATCTCACCATTCTGGTGGAGATGGGGATTCCGTCCATCAAGTGCGGACCCGCGCCGGACGACCCCAATCTCAAGCCCGGCACCGGCGAGGTCCAGAAAATCTCGGACCTCATGGACGCGGCCAAGATGTACTGCGCCGCCGCGATCGAGGTCAGCAACCACCTGCCGAAGACGTGAGCATCGGGATGGAGAAGACGTTTCGATGACCCCGGTCCACTCCGGGGCTCCACCGGGCGGGAGAAATCAGGGTGAAGCGCGCCAAACACCCCATGGATCGGTTCGTCGTCCGGCGATCCGCGCCTCATTCGAAATACGGGCGCCGGGAGCGCGAAACCGTCGGCCCCGGATCCCTCATCCGAACGGCCGTCGCCCTTGCGGCCGCTCTCTTTCTAACGGGGATGCCGCTTGAAGCGAGGGTCTTGCCCGGTCCGGCGAGCCCTCGGGGGACGCCGACCCGATTGCGGCCGGGAAATCTCCTCGTCGCTTCACCGGGCCTGCGGGACCCGAACTTCCATCGAACCGTCATCCTGGTCATCCGGCACGATGACGCGGGCGCTTTCGGCCTGGTGGTCAACCGCGTCCTCGGCAGGGTGAAACTGGCCGACCTCCTCAAGCGCCTCGGCCTCGACGCCCCCAAGACGGCGGGCGAGATTGCCGTCCATTACGGGGGGCCGGTTCAGCCGGAGCGCGGATTCCTGGTGCACTCGACCGAGAAGAAGCTCCCGAGCGCCGTCCCGGTGAACGCGGACATCGCCGTCACCTCGAACCCCGTGGCCCTGCGGGCCATCGCCCTCTGCCAAGGCCCGCGCCGGACCCTGTTCGCCGCCGGCTATGCCGGTTGGGGCCCCGGCCAGCTCGATGCCGAGATGCGGCGGGGCGACTGGTTCACGGCGCCGGGGGACGAAGACATCCTGTTCGACGACCGGCACGGGACCAAATGGAAGCGCGCGATGGACCGGCGCTTCCGGACGTTGTAGCCCCCGCGTCTGATCGCGGGGGACAGAGAGGGTGCTTGCGCGTCGCCCGTATGCCGACTTCCCAATACATGCGGGAAATCCGCGATATGTTAGAATGCCGGCCTGCCCGATCCCGACCCAATCCGACGCCGGGGACGCGAGCGCGATGCCCTTTCAGATCCCGATGGATTCGGCCGCTCCAAGGACGCCTGAATCGTTCACCACCGCCGAAAGCCCCTACCCACGGATGATTTCCCAGGAGGACCGAAAGCGATGAAATACAAACCGATGGATTGGGACAGCCACCCGCCTCTTCTTTATCCCGACTATCAGTCCAATGCCCTGCGCGGACCCAAGAAACCGTTGATTCCCACCCAACACACCCTGTCGGAGCTCACAGGCCCGGTGTACGGCCATGATTCCGTCGGTCCGCTCGACAACGATCTAACCAAAAACGCCGTGAAAAACGGCGAGCCGATGGGCGAGCGGATCATCGTGACCGGCCGGGTCCTGGATGAGGACGGCAGACCGGTTCCGGACACGCTGATCGAGATATGGCAGGCGAACGCGGCGGGCCGATACATCCACGGGGTCGATCAACACCCCGCCCCTCTGGATCCCAACTTTTTGGGGGCGGGGCGCTGCGCGACGGACAGCGAAGGCCGCTACAAGTTTTATTCGATCAAGCCGGGCGCCTATCCCTGGCGGAACCATCACAACGCCTGGCGGCCGAATCACATCCACTTTTCGCTCTTCGGCCGCGCGTTCGTGACAAGGCTCGTGACGCAAATGTACTTCCCCGGGGACCCGCTGATTGACATCGACCCGATGGTTCAGAGCGCGCCCAAAGAAGCCCGCGAACGGCTCGTCTGTAAATTCTCAATCGACATCACCGAGCCGGAGTTCGCCCTCGGCTACGAGTTCGATTTCATCCTCCGGGGACGAAACGCCACGCCAATGGAGAGCTGACCCATGAGCCTCAAGCAAACGCCGTCGCAAACGGTCGGACCCTTTTTTGCGTACGGCCTGACGCCCGAACAGTACGGCTACCCTTTTCAGAACACGGTCCAATCCACGTTGGTGGAACCAACCACCGACGGCGAACACATCCGTATAGAGGGCCGGGTTTTCGACGGGGAAGGCAATCCGATTCCGGACGCCATCATCGAGATTTGGCAAGCGGATTCCCAAGGCCGATACGCCCATCCGGACGACCCCCGCGGTTCCGGCGCGGACATTCACGGCTTTGGCCGCATGGGCACCGGAACCGACCCGGAGAACCGATATTTCTTTGACACCATAAAACCCGGACCCGTTGATGGCGACCAGGCCCCGCACGTCAACGTCATCGTGTTGATGCGGGGGATGCTTGTGCATACGTTCACCCGCATCTACTTTTCAGACGAGGCCGAGGCGAACGGGAAGGATCCGGTTCTTCAAACCGTTCCCGAAGATCGCCGCGGTACGCTCATCGCGGAGCGCGAGGAGACGCCGGGCGGCGTTGTCTACCGATTCGATATCCACATGCAGGGCGATGAGGAAACGGTTTTTCTTGATGTGTGATGACCCGGACAGGTCATCCAATGACGGGTCATCCAGATGACGGGTCATCCAAATGTCAGATCATCGGGAATCAACCGGGCTCCAAGGACCTCCGATAAACCGCCAGGTCCTCTTCGCTGAAGCACACGAACCGCACAACCTCGACCGAGGTCGGTTTCTCCAGGCAGGCCCTCACCGTCTCGACGGCGATCTTCGCGGCCTGATCGATGGGATACCGGTAAACCCCGGTGCTGATCGAGGGAAAGGCGATGGATCGGACGCCGTTCTCCGCCGCCAGCGTCATGGCGTGGACGTAGCAACCCCGCAGTTTCTCCGCCTCGCCGTGTCCGCCGTCCCGATAGACCGGACCCACCGCATGGATGACGTGCTTCGCGGCCAGCTTGTAGCCCTTCGTGATCCGGGCCTCGCCCGTGGGGCAGCCCTCCAAGGGTTGGGAACCCCCCAGGGGTTGGGACCCCCCCCCCCAAGGTTCGGCACTCGGCCAACAGGTCCGGCCCCGCCGCCCGGTGGATGGCCCCGTCCACGCCGCCCCCGCCCAGAAGCTTCGTGTTCGCGGCGTTGACGATGGCGTCCACGCTCTCACGCGTGATGTCTCCCCGCACCGCAGTGATTTCCACCATTGGCCCCCCCTCCAATTCAAGCGCCGTCGCTCAGCCGGCAGACCAGCGCCGCGAAGAGCTTGACGCCGGACACGAGGACCTCCTCGTTGAAATCGAAGCGCGGCGTGTGGTGGCCTCCGGGGAGCTCCGTGCCGAGGACCAGGTAGGCCGACTTCCCGCCCCGCCGCTGGACCCGCTCCATCATGAGCGCCGCGTCGTCCCCCGCCCCGTAATCCTCCTCGAGAACGACCTCATCGAAGTCGGGCAGATCCGAGGCGATTTCCGAAATCACCCCCGCCAGCTCCGGATCGCTTTGCGCCGAGATAGTCCGGCCGACCTTCAGGATTTCCACTTCCACGCCGTGCATGAGGGCGGAGGCCTTGAGAACCTCGTGGGCGCGATCCCGCATATAGGCATCCAGGTCGGAGGTCTCCCCGCGCGTCTCCAGCTTTAACACGGCCCGGTCCGGGATGATGTTCCGCGCCGTGCCGCCTTCCAGCGCCCCCACGTTGACCCGCGTGACCCCGCCGCTGTGGCGGGAGATGGCCTGGAGCTGGAGGAAAGCGGTGGCCGCCGCCGCCAGCGCGTTCCTCCCCGCCTCGGGCTCGAGACCGGCGTGGGCGTTCTTGCCGGTGAACACGGCGTCGAGCTTGGTCGTGGCCTGAAACCCTCCGGCGCCGCAGACGATCTTCCCCGTCCGCGTCACACGGACCCCCACGTGGGGGACAATGAAGTAGTCGGCGTCGTCCAGGACCCCGGCCTCGACCATGGCGAGAGCGCCGCGCGCGCCTTCCTCGGCCGGCTGAAAGATGACTTTCACCCGGCCCGTCCAAGCGTCGCGGATTTCCCCGAGCAGAGAGGCGACACCAAGGCCGATGGCGGCGTGGCCGTCATGGCCGCAGTTGTGCATCGTCCCCGGCTCGGCCGAGGCGAACCCTTCCCGCGCCGGGCGGTGCCGCTCATCCCGGGCCTCCTCGCCGGCGTTGGCGTCGATGTCGAACCGCAGGGCGACGGTGGGGCCGACTCCCCTTCCTTCCAAAACGCCGACAACGCCCGTGAAGCCGCCCTTCATCCGGGCGGCCATCGTCTCTTCGGCCCCTCCATCGAGGGCGCGGCGGAAGGCGGCCTCCATCTCCTCCTCGGGGGGAAGCCCCATTCGGGCCGCCGGGTCGATCACGTCCGCCCCGACCCGGACGTCCCAGCCCAGGGCCTCCAGCCGGGTGGCCAGAAGAGAAGCGGTCCGAACCTCCATCCAGCCCCGCTCGGGGTTACGATGAAAATCCCGCCGGGTCCGGATGATCTCATCGCGCCGCCGGTTCGCGCCGTCGGCGATGGCGGAAAAAGGGGGGGGGATTGACCGATTCTCCATCTTCGCCCGCTCCCAACCGTTCAGGTGAACAACCGCCGCGTGGTCTCAAGAGAGAGGGGCTCAAGACGGCTCTGAATCCCGCTTCAATCGTCCAGAAAGGCCACCACCCGGCTGATACAGCCGTCCCCGCCGACGAGCTTCCACGGAAAGACGCCGATGTCGCACCGCCGGCCCAGGACCTGATCGATGTCTCCCCCGACGTTCTCGACATGCGTGATGTTGCTGGCGAAGGGAACCCGGTGCATGCAGAACCGGCGCCCGGGCGGAAAGACCTCATCCACCGGCCGGCCGGCCTTTTTCTCGAACGCCTCGACCAAATCGGGCCGCGTCCGTCGTATCGCCGCATTGTTCATCGGGTGATCGGGCGATCCGAGATCAACGCCGATCCACTTCAGGCGCGTCTCGACAATCCATTCGGCCAGCTCGATGCCGCCCCCGGGCGCCCGGAAGAGGTACTTCTCCGGGTCGGGCTGATTGCCATAGAAGAAGTGGTCGTGCCAGCCGGTGTGAATGATGACGATGTCGTCCGGCCGGATATCCGCGCGGCTCGTGAGGTGATCCGGGCGGATGATGTCCCATTCATCCACGCCATCGCTGATGTCCACAATCACGCCCCCGCCGTACAGGGTGTCCAGCGGGACCGAAGCGAGGTCCGCACCGCCTTCGATGGCGTGGTTCTGCGCGTCGAAATGCGTCCCGACGTGCATGGTCGTGTCGTACCGCTGCATAAAGGTTTGGTTTCCGGAAACCCCGATGACGTTGACCGGGCGGATCACCGGCGGGTCCTGACCCGGGAAAGTCGGCGTGTCCGCCCCCCAAGGATGACTCAGATCGACAAGTCTGACCATGACTGGAGCCTCCTCCGCCTGAACGTCCCGCTCAGCCCGAGCGGCCGCGTCTTTCCGCGTTCCATTCCCGGGCGTTGACGCTCCGGCCGGTCACGTCCGCCCCCTCCCCCTCGGCGGAGGCGAGGAAGACGGCCGGCTCGACGAGGGCGTCCACCGGCTGCCACTGATCCTCAGGTGGATCCGCCTGATGCGCGGAGAGCCTCGCCGTCGAGGCGCGGCCCATCGCCGTGCGGGCGACCCCGCCGGGGTGGAGGGTGTTGACCCGGATTCCATGTTCCTTGACCTCGGCCGCCAGGGACTGGGAGAACCCCTCCACCGCGAACTTCGAGGCGCTGTAGGCACTCACCAGGGCGCCCCCCTTGTAGCCGAATCCGGAGGTCACATTCAGGATGAGACCGCGCTTGCGGGGGACCATCCCCTTGAGCGCCTCCCGGGAACACAGGAATGTTCCGCGCAGGTTGATGCGGATAAGGTTGTCCCACTCCTCCGCCTCCGTTTCGACGACAGCTTTCAAGAACAGCACGCCCGCGCAGTTGAGCAGGACATCCACCTCGCCGAAATGCTCACGGGTCCGCTCGAAGAGGGACCGGACGCTCTCCTCTTCTCTCACGTCGGCGAAGACCGCAAGCGCGGACGCCCCCAGCGCCCGGAGGTCCTCGGCGACGGCTTCCACCTCCGAGGCCGCTTCGGAGGCCAGGACGACCTTCGCTCCCTCCCGGCAAAACGCCCGGGCCACCTGTTCTCCCAGCCCGCGGCCCGCCCCGGTGATCACGGCAACCTGGTCAGCCAAACGCATCCCGACATCCTTTCCGTTGGCTCTCGCGCGACATCCTTTCCGTTGGCTCTCGCGCGACATCCTTTCCGTTGGCTCTCGCGAATGAAGATTGAACCCCGAGAGGTTAGCATACATAGGGACCATCCAAAGGGAAGCCCGTGATTGGGACCATGCAGCCACCAAAGGTTCTCGATGCCCCTTGAAATTTCAAGGATTCCGGGTACGGTAAAAGAGGAAGATTCTCAAGCGGGAGGGAAGGGGAAAGGAGTGGATGCGGCCTTCGAATCGGTTCGTTGCGGTCCTGTGGCTGATCGGAATCCTGGGTCTCTCGGCCTGCGGTCAGGTGCGGCTTGGGAAGAATCGATGTTTCATGTGCAACGACAGCATTGGCATCGCCCCGGACCCCCGAAAGACCGCCGAGGCGCTCGTTCAGATCTACGCCGCACGGGCCTACGGCTGGCGGGGGATCTTCGCGGTCCACACCTGGATCGCGCTCAAGCCCCGAAACGCCAAGCGATACACCGTCCTCCAAGTTTTGGGCTGGTGGCCCTACCCCGAAGCGCATCCGTTGAGGGTCTCCCGGGTGTTGCGCCCCGACCGGCGCTGGCACAGCGCCGCGCCGGAGATCGTCTACGCCCTGCGCGGGGACTCGGCCGAAGCGGCGATCCCCAAAATCCGGGAAGCCGCGAATGGATATCCCCACAACTATCAAGTCTGGCCCGGCCCCAACAGCAACACGTTCACGGCCTACGTCATCCGCCGGGTGTCCGAGCTCAAGGCCGAGCTGCCGCCCACCGCCATCGGGAAGGACTTCCTGCTGAACGGCGGGCTCGCGGCGATCTCCCCCAGCGGAACCGGCTTTCAGTTGTCGCTGAAGGGTCTGCTCGGCCTGACCATCGGAATCGAGGAAGGGATAGAGGTCAACCTGATCGGCCTGACCTTCGGCGTGGATTTCAACCCGCCGGCCCTGAAACTCCCCGTCCTGGGACGCGTGGGGATGTCCCAGAGAGAGGTTGAAGGCGGGCAGGATGCCCGCCCTGCCTTATTTAGGAAACCCTTGCTTCCACCGACGGGTAGGCCGGACATCTTGCCCGGCCTTGAGCGACAATTTCGGTCTGAAATGTAACGCCACTGACAAAACACCGCACGAAGTTGGAGTGACCCGATCATGACCTCCGAAACCGAGCCACCCGTCGAGGAACGCCTCCTTCAAGTCCTCCGGCGTCTCGATATCGACCGGGCCCACTTCGCCGCCCGCTCGGCGCTGGACTGGAGCGGCTTCGCGGGCGCGCATCCCGATCGCATCGCCTCCCTGACCCTCATCTGCCCGCCGGGCATCGACCCGGAGGCGATTCGCCCGTTCTCTTCAAGACTCCTGGTAATTACAGGCGATCAGGGCGCGCCGATGGAAGGCCTGTTGCGCACCGTGGAGGGTCTGCCGGGCGCCGCGCTGAAAAAGCTGAACGGATATTTCAGTCCCGCCTGGGCCGACATCTTCACCGACCGGGGGGAGGAATCGGCCGCCGCGATGGAGGCGTTCCTGAAGGGATGGACCCCCTCGACCGAAGACAAAGGGACGCCCACGATCTCGGGGGACGATGATGGAGAAGTTGCCGGCATCTCCTACCGCGTTCGCGGCGCCGGGCCCCCTCTGGTCCTGCTTCCGCTGATGCTCGCCCCCTCTCAGTGGGCGCCTGTTATCTCCCGCCTGAGCGAGCGATTCTGCACCATCACGCTGGGCGGCGCCGCCCTGGGCTTCACCGCGCTCCTGGAGACGCGCGGCCGCTCGGCCGGGTACCTGGGGATGGTCCGAAACCTCCTGGAGGAGATTCGTCTGCGTGAAGGGGAAACGGTTCTGGACGTGGGGTGCGGAACCGGCGTGATGGACCGCTGGCTGGCCCGAAGGACCGGCGGGGCGAACCGGATCGTCGCCGTGGACCTGAGCCGCCACCTCCTGCGCGACGCGGCGGACCTGGCCGGAAAGGAGGGACTGGGCGAGGTCATCGAGTTCCGCGAAGGCAGCGCGGAAGACCTGGCGTTTCCCGATGGCCGCTTCGACGTGACGCTTTCGCTCACGGTCATGGAAGAGCTCGACGCGGACCGGATGCTCGGCGAGCTGATCCGCGTAACCAAACCGGGGGGAAGGATCGGCGTGATTGTCCGGGCCGTGGACATGCCGTGGTGGGCGAACGTTCCGCTCGAAGGGGATTTGAGAGCGAAGGTGCAGGCTCCGCGGGGACCTGTGGAGAAGCGGGGTTGCGCCGACGCGAGCCTCTACCGGCGGTTTCGCGATGCGGGCTTGCGGGAGGTGAAAAGCCTCCCCCAGTCGGCGGCCTTCAGCGGACCGTACTGGGCCCGGGTGCTGGATGACCGGATCCTCCCCGCTCTCGACCGGGAGGAAGCGATCTCGTGGCGGGCCGCCCTCGCCCGGGCGGAGGCCGACGGAACCTTTCTCTATGCCGCGCCGCATCACTGCGCCGTCGGAACGAAGCCCTGACGCCCCTTGCCGACCAATGCAATAGGCGGAATCGGGTGTTGGTGGATGGAAAGAAGCGGGGAAATCGGGCGACGAGAGGCGCCGTCGACCCAAGAAAAAGCGCGCGCCACAGGCCAAACCCACAGCCCGAAACGATTGCAATCGGGTTGGCCCTGAAGTACGATGCAGCTTGGTTGTCAACCGCCTCGACGGGTCCGCCGTTCAGCGCTGGCGGACCCGAAACCCTCAAACCCGCGGCTTGGAGAAGGAGGCGGATTGCGGGGCCGTTCTGTTGTTCAATCCGTCACGCATCGAGGCGGGTTAAGCGCGGGGGGGGGGGGGCTCAAGAAGCTCGACGGACGTCCAATTGACCCATGACCCTTCCCGGCGACGTTCAACGATTCTCAGCGGACCGGGGTTGTCAGAAGACGCTGGATCAGGCCCGGGACAAGGCGTCCGAGGTATTTCCCGGGTTCCGCGACGTGGAATTCTCTCTGGTGCGACACCCGAAGGATTCGAACCGGGCCTATATTCGGATCCGGATCGACGTAGACGCCGATGTGGAGGAGACATTGGCCGCCCAGCACCGATTCGAATCGTGGCTGATGGCCGCCCTGGCCGAGGGACCTTTCGTTCCCGTGCGGGTCGTTCCGGAATACGCCTGAGCGAAGGGGTGGCGGGGGGGGAGGACGGGAAACCGGAGACGATCCCGACATCCGGCCCGCACCGGTCGATGATCCGGGAGCAGCACCCGAGAACCTGACCAAAGGAGCCTTCGATGTCGGAGACCGAAAACCTGAGCCTTGACGAGATGATGGACCGGCAGATCGCCCGCCTGGCCGACCGCGAGCCGGACTTTGACGCCTTGAAGTTCCAGGCGGACTACGATCAAAAATACCGCCGCGGCCAGATTCGCTACATCGGAACCGGCGGCACGGGCGTGGCAAGCGACTCCAACGTCGTCCCGGCCGATCACTTCACCTTCAGCACCATGGTTCTTCCCCCCCGGTGCGAGGGCCCCTCACATCTGCATTCCGACGTGGAAGAGGTTTTCTTCATCCTCAAAGGGGAGGTGACGGTGTACGTTGAACGGGATGGTGAACGGGCCGAGAGGATCCTCAACGTCCGCGACTTGATTTCCGTTCCCCCGGGGGTGCACCGTGGAATCCTCAACAACACCGACGAGGAGGCGCTCATGTGCGTCATGCTGGGGGCGTCCAAGCCGCAGACCCCCACCTACCCGCCCGATCACCCGTTGGAGAAGCTGCGCAGGAAATAGTCGGCGACCCTCCGACCCCGGAAATTTGCGCGCATCGGCGCGCCAGGAGACCGGCGATGGAGACGAAGACAGCGAAACAAAGCTCCATGTTCGATGAAGCCCTCGTGGATGGCATGCCCAATTGCTGGCACGCGATCCTGCCTTCGGACGAACTGAAAGAAAAACCCGTCAGCGTCCGCCGCCTGGAAAAGGATCTTGTCCTGTGGCGGGATCGCTCCGGCACGGCCCATCTCTTCCCGGACTTCTGCCCCCACCGGGGCTCCGCCCTGTCCCAGGGAGACGTGGTGGACGGAAACCTCGCCTGCTGGTATCACGGAATCCAGTACGATGGAGACGGCGTCTGCCGTGAGGTCCCGGCCTCCATCAAGAGCGCCCTCATCGGAAACCTGAAAATACAAGGGTACCGCCTGGAAGAGCGTTGCGGGATGTTGTGGGCCTACTTCGGAGACGAGGAGCGTTATCCGGCTCCGCCGCTGACGCTGGCCGAAGAGGTGACCGACCCCGCGTGGACTTGGTTCATCGCCCGGGCGAAATGGAATATCAACTGGCTCTACATCGTCGACAACCTGGTCGACCCGATGCACGGCCCCTTCCTGCACGCCAAGTCCTACACCCTTCGGTTCGGCGCCAAGGGCGACTCGATGCGCGTGATCGACTTCGATAACGGCTTCCGGGTAGAACGGGAGGGACAGAAGGGGGTCAACTTCGACTGGTCGGAATATCGCCACACCGGGATCCATTGGTTTCGCCTCGACATCCCGTTGCCGAGGAGCGCGGGACCCGGCGGGGTGATGCGCGTGGTCTGCTTCATCACCCCGGTCGATCGGAACTGCACGCAGGCGTACTTTTTCCGGGGCCGAAAGATCACCGGTTGGCGCAAGCGGCTCTGGCGCGCCCTGTACAAGACGCGGCTGGAGGCCAAGCACTGGACGGTCCTTGAACAGGACCGCGTGGCCCTCGAGGCCATCGAGCAGGCGGCCCGGCACCACGAGCGTCTCTGTGAATCGGACGTCGGCGTGATCCAGATGCGGCGGCTGATGACGAAAGAGGTCCGCCGCTACACCGAGAACGGGGCGTCCTGACCGGAGGGCGCGAAAAAGACCCCATGGTTCGGACCCGCGGAGCCTTGACCCGCCGGGTCTTGACCCAACAGGGTCCTTCTCGACCGAGCGCGCCGAAGGACATGACGGACTTCAGAACTCCACTTCACGAGAGGCGTAATTGAAATTCTACTTCTTCCATCTGATGCCCTACCCGAACATGCCGGACGATTACCTGGACACCTATGGAACTTCCTGGGCCAGAATCCCCAACAAGCATTTCGATCCGGAGGCGGGCCACACCCTCTACAACCAATACCTCGATCACCTCGAGCACGCCGAGACGTTGGGGTATGACGGCATTTGCGTCAACGAGCATCATCAGACCTGCTACGGCCTGATGCCCGCGCCCAACCTCATGGCCGCCTCGCTGGCCCGGCGGACAAGCCACATCAAAATCGCCATCCTGGGCAACGCCCTCCCCCTCCGGAATCACCCCCTCCGGGTGGCCGAGGAAGTGGCCATGCTGGACGTGATCTCCGGCGGACGCATCATCTCGGGCTTTGTCCGGGGGGTGGGGGATGAATACACCGCCTTCAGCATGGACCCCACAACGTCCCGGGAAAGGTTCTTCGAGGTCCACGACCTGATCATCCGCGCCTGGACGGAAGCGGGCCCCTTCTCTTTCGAGGGAAAACATTACAACTTCCGTTACGTCAACCCCTGGCCCCGGCCCCTCCAAAAGCCGCATCCGCCCGTGTGGATGCCGGGGCAAGGAAGCATCGAGACGGTCATCTTCTCCGCCGAGCGGCGATATCCCTACATGCACGTCTTCTCGCCCTACTCACAGGTGAAACGCGTCCTGGATGAGTACAAAGAACAGGCCCGGAAAAACTGTTACGAAGCGGCGCCGGACCAGTTGGGCTGGAACATCCCCATCTACGTGGCCGAAACGGATGAGCGCGCGTGGGAGGAGGCCGAGGCCCACCTCAACTATTTCTTCAACAAACTTCTCAAGCGGCCCATCCAACAGTTCTTCCCCCCGGGCTACATCACTGCGCGGTCTATGGCGCGGGTCAAAAAAGACGATTCCGGCGGACTCGGCCACGGAAACAAGGCTGTTAAAAAACCGCACAACCTGCGCGAAATGAACGAAAAGGCGATGATCATGGTGGGAAGCGCGGCGACCATTCGGGACCGCCTGAAGGCGTACGAAAAGGATTCGGGCATCGGTTTTATCGTGGCGACGCTGAACTTCGGGAGCCTCCCCGCGGATCTCACGCTGAAAAATCTCGAGATCTTCGCCAAGGAAGTGATACCCCACTTCCGCACCGAGTTTCCGGCGGCCGTGGGCTGACAAACCGGCCGCGAGGTCCGAACCATTTCTTCCAACGCTCCCCCCCCTCCGCCCAGCCGGCCCCCCGCCCCATCGCTCGAGGGGAAAGTCGTGATCGTCACCGGGGCCGGCCGCGGCCTCGGGCGCGCGTTCGCCGAGGCCGCCTGCCGCGCCGGGGCGCGGGTTGTTGTGGCGGAACTCGTCGAAGCATGGGGCGAACGGGCCACCGACGACCTACAGGCCGCGGGGAACGAAGCCTGGTTCATCCGGACCGACGTGGCCGACTGGTCCTCCGTCCGCCGGATGGCCGAGGAGGCCGCCAGCCGTTGGGGAAGGATCGACGGCCTCGTCAACAACGCCGCCATCGCGTCCGGCATCGGGGGCAAGGGGTTCGAGGACATCCCGGTCGAGGAATGGGACCGCGTGATGCGCGTCAACGTCCGCGGACCTTGGCTCGCCTGCAAGGCGGTCCTCCCCTTCCTGCGCCAAGCGCCGCGCGGAAAGATTGTGAACGTAGCGTCGGACACCGCCCTTTGGGGCGCCCCCGTCCTGCTGCACTATGTGAGCGGCAAGGCCGCCCTCATCGCGATGACCCGCGCCTTGGCCCGGGAGCTGGGAGAGGACAACATTGCGGTGAACGCGATCGCGCCGGGGTTGACCCGGGTCGAGGCCACGGAGACCGTGGCTGCCTCCCGCCACGAGATGTACGTTCAGGGCCGGGCCCTCCGCCGGGAGCAGTTTCCGGAGGACGTGACCGGCGCGGCCGTTTTCCTCCTCTCGGATGGGGCGGATTTCATCACCGGCCAGCTCCTTGCCGTAAACGGGGGCTTTGTCCTGCACTGAGCCCCGCTTCCAAATGGTCATTCATGCATCCACCCCCGAGCCGGTTCGTCGAATATGGAGACCTCACACTGGCCTATCGGGAAGCCGGCCGGGGCGCGCCCATCGTCCTGCTTCACGGAATCGGCTCCAGCTCCCTGACGTGGGACCGCCAGTTCGAGGGCCTCTCCCCCGCTTATCGCGTCATCGCCTGGGACGCGCCGGGATACGGCGGGTCCTCGATATTGAGCACAGGAGACTCCCTGCCCCCCCCGCGCGTCGAGGACTATGCCGACGCCCTCGCGGGGCTTTTCGGGGAACTGGAGATCGGTTCGGCGCACGTCGTCGGACACTCGATGGGCGGGGCCATCGCCGCCATCTTCGCGGCCCGGCATTCTTCGAGGGTCCGTGGATTGGTCCTGGCGGACAGCACGCGCGGCGGGGGCGTCCACCCCGATGAAGAACGCGAGGCCCGTCTGAAGGACCGGCTCCGGGCACTTGATGAGCTGGGACCGGCGGGGATGGCCCGGGCCCGCGCGCCCCGCCTTGTCTCCGCAAAGGCTTCGGCCGATCTCGTGGGGCGGATCGAAGCGGTCATGGCCGAGGTCCGGCCCGAGGGTTATCGGCAGGCCGCCGTCATGCTCTCCGGCACCGACGTCACGAAGGCGCTCCGGCGCGTCCACGCGCCCACCCTCGTTTTGTGCGGAGAAGAGGACAAAATCACGCCCGTCGCGGAGTCCCGGGCGATCCTCGATCTCCTGCCCGACGGGCGGTTGAAGTTGATTCCGGACGCCGGCCATGCCGGCCATCAGGAGAAGCCGGCGGCCTACAACGGGGAGATCCTCGCCTTCCTTGCGTCGGCCGATCTCTCCAAGGCGGAGCAACAACGCGCCTAGCACGTCCATGCAGGCGCGCGGAGCGAGAGAAAGATGGATCTCGGACTGGAAGACAAAGTCGCGGTCGTCACCGGGGGAAGCTCGGGGATCGGTCTGGCGACCGCCCGGACGTTCCTCGAGGAGGGGGCCGGCGTAGCCATCTGCGCCCGGGGCCGGGAGCGTCTGTCCGCGGCGGCGAAGACGCTGGAGGCGGATTTCGGCGAGCGTCTCTTCTCCTCCCCCTGCGACGTCCTTTCGCCGGAGCAAGTGGAAGGGTTCGTCGAAAAGATCCTGGAAAGGTTCGGGTCGGCGGACATCCTGGTCAACAACGCCGGCGGGGGGCGGGTGAGCACGTTTGCCGATACAACCGACGAGGCGTGGCGGGAGGAGATCGACAAGAAGTTTTTCGGGATCATCCACATGACGCGCCGCCTCCTGCCGGCGCTTCAGCGAAGCCCCGCGCCGCGCGTCGTCAACGTGAACGCCGTCCTGTCGCGCCAGCCGGAGGCGCACATGGTCGCCACGAGCGCCGCCCGGAGCGGCGCCCTGAACCTGTCCAAGTCGATGGCCCGCGAGTTCGCCCCCATGGGGATCCTCGTCAACAGCGTCATCCTCGGCCTCATCGAAAGCAACCAATGGCGCGGGCGCTATGAGGGAGGGGGACAGGAATCGGGCCTCTCCGAGTCGGCGTGGCTGGACCGGACCGCGCGCGAAAAGGGCGTGCCCCTGGGCCGGTTCGGCAAACCGGAGGAGGTCGCCGCCGCCATCGCCTTCCTCTGCTCCGAACGCGCCGGCTACATCACCGGCGCCACGCTCGAAATCTCGGGCGGCGTCGGCCGGTTCGTATAACGCTCGCCCTCCCGGAAATTATGGACGACACTCGACAAGACTTCCCATCCGGCGGCGATATCGTTGAAAGCTTCCTGGACGCCTGCGGCGTCCGGTGCGTCTTCGGCGTCATCAGCGTCCACAACCTGCCCATCCTGGACGCGATCGAGCGTTCCGGGCGGATTCGCTACGTCCCCGCCCGGAGCGAGGCGGGGGCCGTCAACATGGCGGACGCCTACGCCCGGATATCGGGGGGGTTGGGCGTCGTCGTGACCTCCACCGGCCCCGGAGCGGGGAACGCGGCGGGGGCCCTGGTGGAGGCCCTGACGGCCGGGACCCCCCTGCTTCACCTGACCGGCCAGATCGAAACCCCTTACCTGGACGCGGCCAAGGGCTATCTGCACGAGACGAAGGATCAGCTCGGGATGCTCACGAGCGTCTCGAAGCGGACCTATCGGGTCTTGTCTTCCGCCGCGCTCGTCGACATCTTGCGAAACGCCCACCGGGAGGCCTGGACCCCCCCGGCCGGACCCGTGAGCGTCGAGATCCCCATCGATATCCAGAAGGCCCCCGTCCCGGACGGATGGGACGCGGCGTGGAACTCGCGGGTTTCGGCTCCGGAACCGGATGAGGAGGCGGTCAGCCGGGCCGCCGAATGCATCCTGGCGGCGAAGCGGCCCCTCATCTGGGCGGGCGGGGGCGCCCTCGGGTCCGGCGCGGGAAAAATGCTTCAGGCCTTGGCGGAGCTCCGGACGGCGGGCGTGATGACCAGCGCGTGTGGGCGGGGCGTCCTCCCGGAGGATCACCCCCTTTGCATCGGCAACTTCGGCCACTCGAAAGAGGTCCTTCCCCTGTATTCGGAATGCGATTTGATGATCCTGATCGGCTCGCACCCGCGCGGCCACGAGACGAAGAACTGGACCCTGCCCTTCCCGGAGAATCTTCTGACCCTCGACGCCGACCCCGCGGCCCGGAACCGAAATTATCCCGCGTCCCATTTTGTCCGGGGAGACGCGCGGCGGAGTCTGGAGCGCATCCTGGAGCGCCTCTCGGGGCGCTCCAACCAAAATCCGGCGTTCGCCTCCCTCGTCGGTGAAGCGAGGGACCGGGCCCGAAAGGCGCTGCGGGAGACCTTGGGGCCGTACGCGGAGATGGTGGACACCCTGCGGGAGACGTTGGAGCGCGACGCCGTCTTCGTCCGGGACGTCACCATCTCCAACAGCACGTGGGGAAACCGGCTGTTCGAGATTTACGGGCCGCGCTCGTCCGCGCACGCCGCCGGAGGGGGCATCGGCCAGGGCCTTGCGATGGGCATCGGGGCAAAGGCGGCCGCGCCGGACAGGCAGGTGGTCGTCCTGTGCGGGGACGGCGGACTGTTCGTGAACGTCGGGGAGATGGCCACCGCCGCGCAGGAAAACCTGTCGCTGGTCCTTCTCGTATTCAATGACCGGGGATACGGGGTCATCCGGAACATCCAGAAAGTCGGCTATGGGGGCCGCGTCTTCGGTGTGGACCTTCAGGCGCCCGGCTTGACGCGGCTGGCGGAAACCTTCGGTTTCGAGGCGTTCCACGTGGACGCGCCCGCGGCGTTCGGGCCCGGGCTGCGCGCCGCCCTGGAGGCGGGCAAACCGAGCATGGTCGAGGTGGACATGGAGGCCATCGGCCCATACGCCGCACCCTTCGGCGGACCCGTCCTGGACAAATTACACTGAAAAGGGTTGATTATGGATGTCATCATCTGCCAAAATACGTTTGCCTTTGATAGATGACGTTGCCGTGAGGTCGAGCGGATGTTTCGTTTCACCTCCGGAATTGGGTGGGGATCCCTCCCAATGGAAGAGCATACCATTGAGAAGGTTCTCCACAATCCGGCGGCGCTGGAAGCGCCTCGACTCAACCCACCGGATGTGGGTGAGACGATGTCCCGGAATGGCGGGGGGGTAACCCGACATGAGGTTGTCTGCCGCGCAAGTTAACCTGAGGAGGGTTGCATTCATGGCAAGAAAAATTCGCTTCGCGTTTGTGTCGGTTCTCATAGGCGCGGTGATGGCCCTTGGGGGGATGGTGTCCGGTGCTTTGGCCGCCGAGAAGATAGATTTCTTCCTCGACTGGGTTCCCTACGGAAAACATGCCCAGTTCTTCGCTGGGGTGGAGTACGGGATCTACAAAAAGTACGGTCTCGACGTGCAGATCATCCCCGGAAAGGGATCGGGCCTTGCGGTCAAGACCATTGGCGCGAAAGGGGCTGAGTACGGCCATGCCGACGCGGGGACCTTGATTATTGGCAGGGCCAATAACCCGGATTTGCGCGTGAAGCTCATCGCCATGATTCACCACAACAACCTGTTCAACATCGTCTTTTTGAAAAAGTCGGGGATCAAGACCCCGAAGGACCTGGAGGGAAGGAAGATCGGGTCCGCCCCGATGAACTCCTCCAAGATCGTCTTTCCCGCCATGGCCGCCGCCGCCGGCTTCGATCCCAGCAAAGTCATCTGGGTGAACATGGAGGCCTCGGCCCAGGACCCAAGCCTGTTTGCCGAGAAGGTGGACGCGGTCCCGAGCTACCGCACCCGGAATCCCACCGTCTTCAAGATGGCCAAGAAGCTTGGCAAACCCGTCGGGATGTTCAACTACTCCGATTATGGGGTGGATATCTATTCCAACGGGATCATTGCCCACGAGGACACCATCAAGAACAAGCCGAATCGTACTCGGCGGTTTGTCATCGCCTCCCTGGAGGCATTCAACTGGTCGGTGAAGAATCCCGCAAAGGCCGTGGGGAGCTTCATCAAGAAGAACCCGACGGTCTCGCGTGACGTGGCACGGGGCCACTTCGACGTCGGCATAGACGTCCTGCTGACCAAGAATACGAAGAGGACCGGGATCGGCTTCATGCTTCGGGAGAAAATGCAGAACACCATCGACACCATGTACAAGTACAAGAAGATGAAGCGGAAGCCCAGCGTCGATGAGATCTACACCAATGACTTCGTGGGCGTGTTCCCGGTTCGAGGCATGTAACGCGGTGAACGTCCGAGGCCGGCGGGAAGCGGTTTCGGCGAAGATGTAAAATCTGAAACCGGTCGCGATCGGGGAGGAAACGCCCCGCGATGTTGAACATCGTGCGGGTGCCTCCCCGATTCCTTTTTTAGGGCGCGCCATCATCACGGCACGAAGGGGGGGGAATCCACATACCTTTCGACGATCCGCGGGAATTCATGGAATCCCTCGAGAATCGGAACGAACTCCTGCGCATCTCCGAGGAAGTGGATCCGAAGTTCGGAATTTCCGCCTACATCCGAAAGTCCGCGGATCAGGAGGGGCCGGCCCTCCTTTTCGAAAACGTGAAGGGATACGACATGCCGGTCGTTGGAGGAATCCTCGGCTGCCGGCGCAGGCTCCTCATGGCCCTGGAGGTCGATTCCGAAAACGTTTACGAACGGTTCGACCACGGAGTGGGCCATCCAATCCCTCCCCGGCTGGTCGAGACAGGTCCCTGCCAGGAGGTGATCATGAAAGGGGACGAGGTGGACCTCACCCACCTGCCCATCCCCACCTACGCCGAGAAGGACGGCGGCGCCTTCATCACCCACGGTATTCAAATCAGCAAAGACCCCGAGGACGGCTCGAAGAACGCATCGATGTACAGGATGCAGTTCCGCGGAAAACGCGAGCTGAACGTCTATCCTTCCGGGATACCAGGATATTTCCCGCCAATTCGCCAAGGCGGAGGCCATGGGCAAGCCTCTGGAGATCGCCGTGGCCATGGGTTGCGACCCGGTGGTGACCCTCGCCACGCAGGTGTCGTCCGCCTACGGGGAAGATGAGCTGGAGATCGCCGGCGGCCTGCGGGGCAAACCCCTGGACGTGGTGAAGTGCCGGACCGTGGACCTGGAGGCGCCCGCGACAACGGAAATCGTCATCGAGGGCCGGATCCTCCCCCACCGCCGGGAGCACGAGGGTCCTTTCGCCGAATACACGGGGTATTACGGCCCGGCGTCGATGCAGCCGGTGGTCGAGGTGACCGCCGTCACCCACCGGCGGAACCCGATCTTCCACGCCTGCCTGACCGGACGCCCCATGACCGAACACCACTTTCTCAAGCAGATCCCGAGCGAGACCGCCTTGCACCGGCATCTGAAACCGAGCTTTCCGGGCCTGAAAAGCGTCCACGCCACCGGGGCGGGCTGTTGCGCGTTCATCATCTTCATCAGCGTTCAGCAGACCTTTCTGGGCGAAGGCCGAAAGGTTCTGATGGCCGCCATCGGGAGCGAGAAGCCCCTCAAATACGTTGTCGTGTGCGACGAGGACATCGACGTCTTCGACCATTCCCAGGTCCTGTGGGCCATCGCCACCCGGGCCCGGCCGGCGGAGGACGTGATCATCATCCCCAACTACCCCACGGCCAACCTGGACCCCTCGAAACCCGATGGGCAGTTGGGATCGGCGATGGGGATCGACGCCACCCGGCCCTTCGGGGAACCGTTCCCGGAAGTGCCTTTCCACCCGGGCCTCGACCGCGTCCCCGATCCCTTGGAGATGATACGGAAGCGAGGCGGCCGGCCGGAATAACAGTTTGTGCGCACCTACCAGTGACCCCAATTTTGCCGCGCCAATCAACAACCGCCCGAACTTCATGTAAGCGAGCGCGAAAAACCCGCACCACCAACGCGCGTCCGGCGCGGACCAAAATGATTGTGAGAGACAAGGGCCTGGCTTGGTTTCGAGAATGGAAAATCGAGGAGAATCGCATAGACGAATTGTCTTTTGTCGACGAGGGTCTCATTGACAGACATCGGCTCTCTTGCTAGCTTGGTCCAGCTCGCAAATCCAACGCCATGAGACCCTTTCCCTGAAAGAGCCCTTCCGGGAAGGGAAGGTCGGGCATGAGAGAGGTGATGGGAGCCATTCATGCGAACGCCGGTTCGGAGCCGACATGACACGGCTCGGCGAAGTGACCGACCCAGCCAGCCTCATGGCGCGATACAACCCGGCCGCCTATACGGTGCGGGGATGATTTCATTGGGAAGAAAACCAGCGGAGGGGTGCGAGCGCGCATGACATCATCAGCGAAGCGGTATACGGAAGAGGAAGTTCTGAAAGGGGCCCGGAGGCAATATACGGAAGGAAGGGCCGTCTGGGGAATCGATCCCGCGCGCATGGCCCTCATCATCATCGACATGGAGGATGAGTTCGTCAAGCCGGAGTATTCCGTCCACTGGATTCCCGACGCGTATCGACAAGTTCCCAAAATCAAGCTTCTGATCGAAACCTGCCGCGAGCAGGGCATCCCCATTATTTACACCTGCTGCATCTATCACCCGAAGGGGTACGACGCGGGCCTGATCCCCGAGGTGCCCATGGGCATGGCCCGGGCGGGCATGACCGAGCTGTTCCGGGAGGTGGACATCTTCGAGGACCTCGCCCCCCGGCCCGAAGATGTCATCATCACCAAGCAGACGTATAACGCCTTTTACAACACCAACCTGGACCACACCCTGAAGGGCATGGGGCGCGACACCGTCATCATCTGCGGGACCATGACCAACTACTGTTGCGGCGCCTCGGCGCGGGACGCGTTCTTCCGGGGCTACCGGGTCGTTTTCGGGTCCGACATCAACGCCACGGACGACCCGCAACTCCACGAGGCGGAGCTTCAGACCCTTCGCCGGGGGTACGCTCTCATCATGAGCTGCGATGAAATCATAGAGGCGATAAATGACTAGGCTGTCCCGGCGCGCCCAAGACCCGTCCCGGGCCGCCGCCGGATTCTCGATAGGGCCGCCCGCCGTCCTCCGGCGGCCCCCTTGGACCGGATCATGAATTCAGAACCTCTGCTGAGACTCGAAGGGATCACCAAGCGGTTTGTCGGCGTCGTGGCCAACGACGGCATCGACTTCGAGGTCGAACAGGGGGAGATCCACGCCCTGTTGGGGGAAAACGGCGCGGGCAAGTCCACCTTGATGAACGTCCTCTACGGGCTTCTTCGGCGGGAGGCGGGCCGCGTCTTCATCAAAGGCCGGGAGGTGGACATCCGATCTCCCCGGGATGCCCTGGCGGCCGGTATCGGGTTCGTCCACCAGCATTTCGTCCTGGTTCCGACGTTGAAGGTGGTCGAGAACATTGCGCTGGGCCTCCCGTCGCGGGGTTTTGGGCTCCTGGGGCTGGATGCCGTGGCGGATGAGATTCGCGGCCTGGCGGAGCGCTTCCACCTCTGGACCGACCCCGACGCCTACGTCTGGCAGCTCTCCATCGGCGAACAGCAACGGGTGGAGATCCTCAAGGCCCTGCACCGCAAGGCCGACATCCTGATCCTCGATGAGCCCACATCGGTCCTCACTCCGCAGGAGGCCCGGGAGCTGTTCGAGATCCTGCGGGCCATGACGGCCAAGGGCCTCACCATCATTTTCATCACCCACAAACTGGAGGAGGTGATGGCCTCTTCCGACCGCGTCACCGTCCTCCGGGCGGGCCGCGTGGTCGGCACGGTTTCGACCCGCCAAACCTCCAAGGAGGAGTTGGTGCGGATGATGTTGGGGCGGGAGTTCAAGTTCGACTTCGAGAAGCCGGAGTCGGCGGCCGGACCGCCCCTGCTGGAGCTGAAGGAGGTCTCCGCCCTGGGAGACCATGGACTTCCCGCTCTGAAGGGCGTCTCTCTCAACGTCCACGCCGGGGAGATCGTGGGCGTGGCCGGGGTGGCCGGCAACGGCCAGCTCGAGCTGGCCGAGGTGGTCGTGGGCGCGAGGGCGATCACCGAGGGCCGGGTCCGCGTGGACGGGCAGGACGTCATGAATCTGCCCATCGGCCGGGGCGCACGGAAGCGGCTGGCATACATCCCGGAAGAGGCCGTCCGCCAGGGTCTGTTTCCCAGCCTCAGCCTGGCCGAGAGCGCCATCCTGCAATCCCACGCGTCCTCTCCCTTCTCGCGGGCCTACTTCCTGAACGCCCGGGTCATCCAGTCATACACGGAAAAGCTCATCCACGAGTTCGACGTGCGATGTCCGGGACCCCGGGCACCCGTGAAGCTCCTGTCCGGCGGGAACCAACAGCGTCTTCTCCTCGCCCGCGAGCTCTCCCGGGAAGCGTCGGTGATCGTGGCGTCGCAGCCCACGAAGGGCCTGGACGTGGCGGCCATCGACACCGTGCACCGGCGGCTGGTCGAACAGCGCTCGCGCGGCCGGGCCGTGCTGTTGATCTCGACCGAGTTGGATGAAATCCTCCGGCTCAGCGACCGGATCGCCGTCATGTACGAGGGGGAAATTCGAGGCGTGTTGGACGGGCGGGACGCCGACCCCAACGAGGTGGGCATGCTGATGGGAGGCTCGATAGACGCCTCGGCGGCCCCCCGGACCGGGAAGGGAGACTGAAATGGCCGAGCCACGCCGAATCCTTTCCGAAATCCTTCCCCAACTCGCCGCCATCGGATTTGTGATGGTGCTCGGGGCCTTGCTGGTGATGGCCATCGGGGTGTCGCCAGTCACGGCCGGCGCGGCGTTCTTCGACGGGGCGTTCGGCGGCCTGAACAGCATCGGCGAGACGCTGCTGAAGTCGGCACCCCTTCTCCTGGCGGCGCTCGGGGTGTCGGTGGCCTTTCGGGCGCAGGTGTGGAACATCGGCGCGGAGGGTCAACTCTACATGGGCGCCCTGGCCTCGACGGTCATGGCCCTGGGCCTGCGGTCGCTTCCCGCCTCGGTCCTCATCCCGCTTTGCATCCTCGCGGGCTTCCTCGGCGGCGGGCTCTGGGGGGCTTTGGCCGGTCTGATCAGAGAAAAATTCGGCGTCAACGAGATCATCTCCACCCTGATGATGAACTACGTGGCCTTTTTCTTCGTGAGCTATCTTCTCCACGGACCCTTGAAGGGACCCAAGCAGTTTTACCCGGAGTCCGATTACCTTCCGGAGACGGCCCAACTGGCCCTCGTTCTTCCCGGAAGCCGGCTGCACGCCGGCATTCTCCTGGGTTTAGCGGCGGCGGTCATCCTGTACTTCTTGATGTTCCGAACGGTTTTGGGCTACCGCATCCGGGCGGTGGGGGACAACGCGGAGGCCGCGCGGATCGGGGGCATTCCCATCACGAGGTACATCATCCTGTCGCTGTTCATCAGCGGGGGCCTGGCCGGGTTGGCAGGCATGGGCGAGGTGACCGGGGTGCATTACCGGTTGATTGAGAAGATCTCGCCGGGCTACGGCTATACGGCCATCATGGTGGCCCTGATGGGAAGGCTCCATCCGGGGGGCATTGTGGCGGCGGCGGTGTTCGTGGCGGCGCTTCTCGTCGGGGTGGACAACATGCAACGGGTCGCCCGGGTGCCGGCCACTCTGGCGGACATGCTAGTGGGCCTGTCGGTCCTGTCCATTCTCGCCAGCGGTTATTACCCGGTGATCCGGGCTTACCTGCGCCGGAGGTTTTTAAATGTGGCTTGAATCCGCTATGATCGCCGCCTTCCTGGCCGCGGCCGTCCGGATGGCGACGCCCCTCATCCTGGGGGCGTTGGGCGAGATTTACTCGGAGCGCTCCGGCGTGCTGAACCTCGCCGTCGAGGGACAGATGCTGATGGGGGCCTTCATGGCGTACTGGGCGGCGGACCAGGCCAAGAGCGGCTGGTGGGGTCTGGCGGCGGCGGCGGGAACCGGAATCCTGCTGGGGCTGGTCATGGGGGTCTTGTACATCAGCCTCCGCCTCGATCAGATTGTGGCCGGGCTCGCCGCCAACATCGTCTTCATGGGCCTGTCGGCCTTCATGTTCCGGCTGATCTACGGCCGCCTCCCCTTCACGCTGAAGGTCAAGGGATTCGCCGCCGCCCCCATTCCTTACCTGAGCTCCATCCCGTTCGTGGGGGAGGTCCTGTTCCAGCAGAACATGATGGTCTACGGCGCGCTCCTCCTGGTACCAGTGGCGGGTTTTTTCCTGTTCCGGACGCATTTCGGTCTGAAGGTGCGCGCCGCGGGGGAAAACCCCGAGGCCCCGGACAACGTGGGCGTCAGCGTCCCGGCGGTGCGGTATCTGTGCGTGGTCATCGGCGGAATGATGGCCAGCATCGGCGGGGCCTTCCTGACCCTGGGCCACATCAACCTGTTTGTCGAGGAAATGACCGTGGGCCGAGGCTGGATCGCCATCGCCTGCGTCGTCTTCGGCCGCTGGAGCCCGTACCGTGCGCTGGCCGGCGCCTTGCTGTTCGGCGCGATGGACGCCCTCCAGCTCCGGTTCCAGGCGGCGGGGGTCGCGCTGCCGTTTCAGATCCTGTCCATGCTGCCATACATCGCCACCATCCTGGCGCTCATGAGCGTCTCCCGGAACGCCCGCCTGCCGGCGGCGCTCTGCATCCCCTATGTCCGTGGAGAGAAGTGAAACGTTTTACGGGTGGAGGGAAGTTCCTCATCCGCACCTCGTTCTCCGGTGAACGCTTGGGAACGACTGAACCGAAATGGAGGGAAACATGATCCATCGAAAGGTTTTGAGAATGTTTGCGGTGTGTTTCTTGGCTGTTGCGCTCGCCGCCGGTCTCCTGGCCGGCCCCGCCGCGGGGGCCAAGAAGATTCGCGTCGCCCTGGGCAACGACGGCCCGCAAAACGATCTGGGCTGGTACGAGGGGGGATACCGGGGGGCGCTGATGCTGAAGAAGGACCCCGGCGTGGAGGAGGTCAGCACCCAGGAGCGCGTCAAGATCGCCGACATGGAGCGGGCGCTTCGACGCTGGGCCGTCGCCGGGTATAACCTAATTTTCGGGCATGGCTATGAGTGGGGCGCGCCCGCCATGAAAGTGGCCAAGGATTTCCCCGACACCATTTTCGCGGTGGCCGGCTTCTTCCAAACCAAGGGCCGCCCCAACGTGATCACCTATCTGGTCGAGTCGCACGAGACGGGTTACCTGAGCGGCATGCTGGCCACGCTCATGAGCAAGACCAATAAGATCGGCGTGATCGGCGGGTTCCCCATTCCACAGCAGATCGCCGAGCACAACGGCTACATCCTGGGCGCCCGAAGCATCAATCCCAAAGTCAAGGTGTCGTCCATCTTCATCAACGACTGGATGGACGCCTCCAAGGCGAAAGAGGCCGCGATCGCCATGATCGACCAGGGCGTGGATGTCGTCAAAGTGACCGCCAGTCCCATGGGATTCGGCGGGATCAAGGGTGCCGAGGAAAAAGGCAAGTACGCCATCGGGACGTACATGGACCTGAACCGGATGGCCCCCGACACCATCCTCAGCAGTACGCTGTTCATCTGGCACGCCGCCATGAAGAAGATCGTCCTCGACATGAAGAAGGGGAAGGTCAAAAAGCAATATCTGGTGAATATTCCGGACGGCGGCGCGGCGATGGCGCCGTTCAACAATAAGGTGCCCCCGAAGGTCGCCCAGCGGGTCCAGGCGGCCCAAAGGGACATCAAGAGCGGCAAGCTCAAGGTGCCCTTCCTGGGGAAGAAAATCATGAAGTAATCCGCCCCCGGCCGGGAGCGGAAGAAGAGACGGCGGGCCGGGTCCGGAGCGGATCGTCCGGGCCCGGCCCAGTCGCTGGCACGGCCGCTTGAAACATCCGCCGATTCAGGGGAATGACGCGGAAATCGGGGGACGGCCGGGTTTCAGCAACCCGCTTGATCAAGAAACCCCCTGCTTCTCCAAGCGGGTTTCCAGGCTATCCACGGTCAGCAGCTCGCCGAAGTAGACCTCCACGTTTTTCAGCGTGGCCTTGTGCAGGTCCTCGAAATAACCCCCCACGCAGTCCTCCATCACATAGATGTCATAGTCCCGGAAGTAGGCGTCCCGGATGGTGGACTCCACACACACGTTCGTGGCCACGCCGGAGATGATCAGCGTCGTCACGCCCAACATCCGGAGCTTGGTGTCCAAGGTGGTGTCAAAGAAGCAGGACATCCTGTGCTTGGTGAACACATAATCCCCGGGTCGGACATCCTCCTTGAGCTCATCAAGGATTTCCGAGCCCCACGTCCCCCGCTCGGCCACCCGGACTTTCCCCTTGGCCAGATGGGTCGCCACCCGCCGTCCTTCCCGCGTCTCGTCGCCGGGGAAATGCTCCTGGCGGGACCAAAAGACGGGGGCCCCCGCGTCCCGACACAAACCGACGAGTCGTCTCACCCGCGGAACGATGTCCGACGACGCCGAAATATCGAACCCGGCTTGCGCCATCTCCCCTTTCAGGTGGCAGAAGCCGTTTTGCATGTCGATGACGATCAACGCTGTCTTTTGAGGATCGATAGAAGACGATTCGCTCATGACTGAACCCTCCCGGTCAGGGGGATTGAAAGAACCCGAAGGTTTCAACCCAACGGGTCCGGACTTTCATCTTCATTCGGATAATCCCGCCGCTTTCCGATGGGGGCCCGAAATACCGATTTCGAATGAGCGATCGGTCCCTTTCAATGCTCATTCGACCCGATTGCATCCTTCGCGGGGCGGGACGGAGATTCGGCGGACCCCATCCCTTCCCCGCCGAATCCACGTTGAATGCTTCAAAACACCGAGCTCATTGTAGTAAAATTGAATTCACTGACGCAAAGGCAACGCTCGGGATCCTCGCGTTTGAGAAACTCCACCCGAACCGCTTGACGGGCGAGGACCCGGCTTCCACAACAAGAACCCCGGAGGGGAGTGGAGCGCCGGCCGGTGAATACGCCCCCTTCGACCAGCGGGAGTGCGGATCATGGACCTTACGACAGAAGAAACGCGCCTTTTGGAATGGATTGATTCCCACGACGAAGAGGCCCTCGCCCTCCTTCAGGACCTCATCCGGATACCGAGTCCGACCGGCGAGGAGGGGAAGGGTCAGCAGTACATCGCGGACCACCTCAAAAACATGGGGCTCGATATCGAGACCTTCGTCGCCGATATGAAGGCCCTCGAAGGTCATCCCGAGTTCATTCCGGTGGACCCGGAGATCAACGTCGGCAATTACGAGGAACGGCCCAACATCATCGGCACCTACAAGGGTTCGGGCGGAGGCCCTTCCATGCTTCTGTTCGCCCACATCGACACCGTCCCTCCCGGGGACGGCTGGGATTACGACCCCTACGGCGCGGAGATCGACGGGGGGCGGATGTACGGCCGGGGGACGGCCGACATGAAAAGCGGCATGGCCGCCGCGTTTTTCGCCCTCCAGGCCTGCATCGGGGCCGGACTCCGCCTCAAAGGGGACGTCGTGTGCATGAGCAACATCGAAGAGGAGATCGGCGGGAGCGGCGGCATCCTGGTCTGCATCGAGAAGGGTTACCGGGCCGACGCGTGCGTCTACCCCCACCCGGGGGAGGGAAAACCGCCCCTGGTGATGATCGCTTCTTCCGGGGTCCTGTCATTCCGGGTGAAGGTGCAAGGACAAACCGTTCACGGCTTTCAGGCCCACCTGGGGGTGAACGCGATCGAGAAAGCCTACCGGATCGCCGATGCGTTGTGGGAGCTGGATCGGCGCCTGGGCATAACATCGCGCGAGGCGCTCACCGAGGCGGCCTATTACACCAGCGACCGTCCCGTCCGCTCGGTCAACCTGTACCTGAGCGCGATTCACGGGGGCGGATGGCTCTACCAGGTTCCACCGGCGTGCGAGATGGACTGGGTCTACACCTTCCCCAACAACGAGACCCTTGAAGAGAACCGGACCCGCATCGAAGAGACGGTCAAGGCCGCCGCCGCCGCGGATCCCTGGCTTCGGGAAAACCCTCCCGCGCTCGAGTGGCTCCCGGTGAAATTCAGTCCGTCGAGGGACGACCCTCAGCATCCTTTCATTCGGCTGTCCCAGGAATGCGTCGCCTTCGCCAGCGGCGAGGAGGCGCCCCTGGTCGCCAATCCGGTGGGAAGCGACACGCGCGTGCCCGTTCTGTACGGGAAGATCCCGACGGCGAACATCGGCCCGCTGGGCGAGAACGGCCACGCGCCCAATGAATGGCTCGGCCTTGATTCGTATCGGGTATCCATTAAAATGATCGCCCTGATCCTCGTACGTTGGTGTGGAGTGGAGTCGTGAGAGCGCACTGAGGCTTTCGCGGGGGAGAACTCCGCGCCTTTCCGCCTCCGTCTTCATCTCTACCCGTATTTCGAGCGGAGGGGGGGAGCCGAGCGGGGAGAGAACGTCCGACGCCGGGAGCGGCAAAACGTGGGGGGGGGAGAGAAATTCGAAGTGGAGACCCCCGTGCGACCGAAGGGCGACGGTTCCGTGCCAGAGCGGACAGCGAAGAACCCCCGGGCGGCCGAAGAGGATGGAACATTCTTCGAGCCGGAGGTGGAGACCCTCAGCCGGGACGCGTTGCGGGCGCTCCAGCTCGCGCGACTCCAAGAGCAGGTCCGGCGGTGCCATGCCGGGTCGCCCTTCTATCGCGAGAAGTTCCAAGCGGCCGGGTTCGAGCCGGGGGACCTCCGGAGCCTGGACGACCTCGCGGGCCTCCCCATCGTCCGCAAGCAGGAGCTCCGCGACGAGCAGGCCGCCCATCCCCCGTTCGGCCGCTACGTGCTCACCCCCCTCTCCGAGGTCCGCGAGCTCCATCCCTCCACCGGCACAACGGGCCATCCCGTCCACACCCTCTGGACAACCAACGACGTCCAGACCATCGCCCGCTTCACCGCGCGGCTGCTTTATCAGGCCGGGACGCGGCCGGGAGACGTCGTTCAGAACGCCTTCAGCTATGGCCTGTGGATCGCCGGCCTGGCGGTCCACTACGCGGCCGACCTTCTCCGGTGCCTCGTGATCCCCATCGGGGCCACCCTGACAGATCGGCAGATCTGGTATTTCCAAAACGCCGGCACGGCGGTCTTTCTGTCCACCCCCTCGTTCGCCCTTCACATCGCCGAGCGCATGCGGGAGGAGGTGGTGGACCCGGCGTCCATCCCGCTCCGCATCGGGTTGTTCGGAGGGGAGGGCGGGACGGAGACCGAAGGGACCCGCGCGAAGATCGAGACGGGCCTGGGGATCGACGCTTTCGACTTTTACGGCATCAGCGAGATCCACCCCACCTACTCCGGCGAATGCACGGCCAAAGCGGGCCTTCACTGGACCGAGGACCATCACCTGATCGAGATCATTGACTCCGAAACCCTTCGTCCCGTATCGGAGGGGGAAACGGGGATTCTGGTCGTCACCCACCTGACGCGGGAAGCTTCTCCGATGATCCGGTACTGGACCAACGACACCGCCCGGCTGGACACTTCCCTCTGCGCCTGCGGCCGGACGCACGCCCGCTCGCCGGGCGGCATCCTGGGACGCCACGACGACCTGGTCGTCTATCGCGGCGCCAAGTTCTATCCCATCCAGGTGGAGAACGTCATCCGGGGGATGGAGGATCTGGGCGACGAGTTCCTTATCGTTCTCTCCACGGACAAGAAGACGGGCGCGGACGTATGCACCGTCGAGGCCGAACCCCTTCAGGGGCAATCGGACCCGGCCGGCCTGCGCGAGAAGGTCCGCCGCCGACTGCGGGAAGCGCTGCAAGTGACACCGGACGTGGCGTTGAAGCCTTTCGGCACGCTCGAACGAACCACCCATAAAGCCCAGCGACTCAGGGACGAGCGAGGCTGAGAAGCCGGCCCTCCGACCCGGCGTTGCGGGTTCCATACAAACGCAATCCCTGCCGGAGCGCGCAAGGGAGCGAGGAGCGATGGCGATTCGGACCGCGGAAGAGTACCTGGCCGGTCTGCGGGACGGCCGAACGGTTTTCCAAGGCGGCGGGCGCGTGGAGGATGTCACCGCGCACCCCGTCCTCGGAATCTGCGCCGATCACGGCGCGACCATATTCCGCTTCGCCCACCGAAAGGACCTGCGCGACCTTTTCGTGGTCTCCGACGGCGAGGACGCCCCCTACAGCCGGTATTTCGCCTTCGCCCGGAACACGGACGACCTCCTCCGAAGAACGGAGCTGATCGAGAAAACCACCGAAGAGGCCCGGAGCGTCCTGAACATCATCAAGGCCATCGGCTCGGACGCCCTGTTCGCCCTGACGGTGATCGCCCACCACCTGGACCAGGAAAAAGGGACGGACTACGCCCCCCGCGTCGCCGCGCAGCTCGACCGCTGCCGCGCCGGGGACCTCAGCATCGCCGTGGCCCAGACCGACGTCAAAGGGGAGCGAAGCAAGCGTCCCCACCAGCAGGAGGACCCGGACCTTTACGTCCGGATTGTGGACCGCCGCAAGGACGGCATCGTCGTCCGGGGGGCGAAGGCCCACACCACGATGGGGCCGGTCGTGGACGAGATCATCGTCCTGCCGACCCGGGCCATGACCGAGGGGGACGCCGATTACGCCGTGGCCTTCTCCCTGCCCGTGGCGACCGACGGGCTGAAATTGGTCTGCCGCCCCACCACGCATCGCGACCAGAGCGCCTTCGATCACCCCATCAGCCGCCACCACATCGAGACCGAATCGGTGACCATCTTCGAGGACGTCTTCATCCCGTGGGAGCGGGTGTTCCTGTGCGGGGAGTGGGACTTCGCCGGCCCCCTGGCCGGCCTGTTCGCCCGCTTCCACCGCTTCACCGCCATCAGTTACAAGCCGCCCACCGGAGACATGTTCATCGGCGCGGCCCAGCTCATCGCCGAGGCCAACGGCGTGGGGGGCGCCGGCCACATCCGGGAGAAGATCGCCCGCCTCATCACCTACACGGAGATCATCCGGGCCTGCACCAAGGCCGCCGCCCTGGACTGCGAGCGCATGGAGCCGGGGGGGGGGATCGCGGTCCCGAACTCCGTCTACCTGAACGTCGGCAAGCACTACTTCGCCAGCCACTTCCACGAGGCCAGCCGCATCCTCCAGGACATCGCGGGCGGTCTGGTCATCACCCAGCCCTCCGAAGCGGACTACCGAAACCCGGAGGTCCACGGCCTTCTGAACAAGTACCTTCGCGGCGACCCCTCCGTTCCCACCGAAACGCGGCTGCGGCTGTTCAATCTTATCAAGGATCTGACGGCCTCCGACTTCGGCGGGTACAACTACGTCGTCACCCTCCATGGAGAAGGCTCCCTCGAAGCCCAGACCCTGACCACCTACCGGGACTACGACCTGGAACGGTGCAAGCAACTGGTCCTGGACGCCCTCGAAGGGCCCTGAGGCTTTCACGCTAACCGTTGGCGGCGATGCGGTCGAAATTTCATGAATGGTATAGTGATGGAATCACGTAACCGATGCCGGAGGCGCGAGGGATCGTTTCGAGTGAGGAGCGCGTAGGATTCTTTGACCTCCGGGGGCGCGTCGCCTTGATCACGGGCGCCAGCCGGGGGATCGGACGGGCCGCGGCCGTTGCGCTGGCCGGGGCGGGCGCACGCGTAGTCCTGGTCGGCCGCGACCTCGACGCCCTGGACGAATCGGCCGAGGCCGTGTCGGCGGCCGCTCCGGATGAAGGCGCTGGAGAGAGCTCCCTCCGCCTCACGGCGGACCTGACCGACCCCGATGCGGTGACACGCGTTTTCCGCGAAGCGGCGGATACCTGGCGCGGCCTGGACATCCTCATCAACAACGCCGGGCTCGGAATCGGCAAAGCGTTCGTGGATACGACAATCGAGGACTGGGACCGGACGCACGACATCAACCTCCGGGCCGCGTACCTTTGCGCCAAGCGGGCCGTGGAGGTCATGCAAAACGGCGGGGGAGGGAAAATCATCAATGTCATCTCGGCCTCCGCCCTCGTGGGAATGACCGGCCTGTCGGCTTACGGCGCGGCCAAGGGCGGGTTGGCGGCCCTCACCCGGGCGCTGGCCGTCGAGCTGGCCCGCGAAAAGATCACGGTCAACGCCGTCTGCCCCGGGTATATCGAGACCGACATGAGCCGGGAATTTCTGAATTCAGAGCCCGGCAAAAGGTTTATCCGCGACAACGTTCCCCTGCGGCGGCCGGGGACTCCCCGGGACGTGGCGGCGGCCATCCTGTTTCTGGCCTCGCCCGCTTCGGACTACGTAACGGGAGCCATCCTCCCGGTGGACGGTGGCCAGACGGCCAAGTAACGCTATCTGCTGTTCCGGCCGATCTTCGTTAACCGATTGATCTTTTCGGACCATGACCTGGGAGGATCCGCAAGGCGGGAGTGAACCCTATGCACGACCGGAGGAAGGAACCGGGATGAGCGGAACGCCGATCAAGCGCGTCGGGGTTGTCGGATGCGGCGTCATGGGGTCGGGGATCGCCCAGGTCGTCGCGGCGGCGGGGTATTCGGTCTACATCTCGGACGAGACGGGCGAAGCGATCGAGCGCGGACTCGACTCGATCCGCTCCTCACTCACGAGGAACGTAGAGAAGGGGCGCTCCTCCCGGGAGGCGGCGGACGAGACCTTGGACCGGATCGCGCGCGGCGCGGATCTGGAAGGGCACGCCGATGCGGACCTTGTGATCGAAGCCGTCTTCGAGGACCTGTCCTTGAAGAAAGATCTCTTCGGCCGACTCGACCTGATCTGCAAGCCCGACGCCCTGTTCGCCACCAACACCTCCTCGCTCCGCGTCACGGAGATGGCGGCGGCCACCTCCCGGCCTTCCCGGGTGGTCGGGATGCATTTTTTCAATCCGGCCCCCGTCATGAAACTGGTTGAGGTCGTCCGGACCCCCCTGACCGGCGACGGGGCGTTCGATGCCGCTTGGGCCTTCGTCCGCTCTCTGGGCAAAGAGCCCATCGAATCGGCGGACAAGGCGGGATTCGTCGTGGACCGCCTCCTGATCCCCTACCTGATGGAGGCCGTCCGGTCCCTGGAGGAAGGGGTCGCCACCGTCGAGGACATCGACAAGGGCATGAAGCTGGGGTGCGGCTTCCCCATGGGCCCCTTTACGCTGATGGATCTCATCGGTTTGGACATTTGCTATCATGCCGCGATGACCCTCTACGAAGAATTCCGTGAGAAGGCGTTCCTGCCCTCCCCGCTCCTGAAGCGAATGGTTCAGGCGGGAGACCTGGGCCGGAAGACGGGAAAGGGGTTCTACCCATACGCCTAACCCCTCTGTCCGCCGGACGACTGGACCGGGGAGCTTCCATTTGCACCTGGACCTTACACAATCACAGCGTCTGATCCGGGATGCGGCGCGCGATTTCGCCGAGCGGGAGGTGGCCCCCCGCGCGCCGGACCTGGACCGCGAAAAAACGTTCCCCGCGGACCTGGTGGCCCGGATGGGCGAGATGGGGTTTATGGGGATCGCCGTCCCCGAAGCACTCGGCGGCGCCGGAGGAGACCGCCTGTCCGAAGCCTTGGTCATGGAGGAAATCAGCCGAGCCTGCGCGTCGACCGGGATCATCATGGCCGCCCACAACTCACTGGTTTGCGAGCCCATCCTGGTGTTCGGCACTGCCGCGCAGAAGGAAGCGTTCCTGCGGCCTCTGGCCCGGGGCGAGCGGCTGGGCTGCTTCGCCCTCACCGAGCCGGGATCGGGTTCGGACGCCGCCGCCCTCACGGCCGCCGCACGCCGGGACGGGGACGGTTGGGTCCTGAAGGGGACGAAGCGCTTCATCACCAACGGGGCCGAAGCGGACGTATGCATCCTGCTCGCCACGACAGACCGGGCGAAAGGTCAGAAGGGGCTCTGCGCCTTCGTGGTGGAGAAGGAGGAATTCGAGGTTGCCCGGGTCGAGGAGAAGATGGGCCTTCTCGCCACCTCGTGCGCCGAATTGATCTTCGACTGCCGCGTCCCCGCGGATCGACTCCTGGGCGAAGAGGGACAGGGGTTCGCCATTGCCATGGAGGCCCTGGACGGAGGACGGATCACCGTGGGGGCGCAGGCCGTGGGAATCGCCCGCGCGGCCCTGGAGGAATCGATCGCCTATTCCCGCGAGCGGCGGACGTTCGGGAAACCCATCGGCGGGCGCCAGGCCATCCAGTTCATGATCGCCGACATGGCGGTGGAGATCGACGCCGCCCGGCTGCTGACCCACCGGGCGGCCGTTCTCAAGGACCAGGGCAAACCCTATGGCCGGGAGGCGGCGATGGCGAAGCTCTATGCCTCGGAAGCCGCCATGCGCGCGGCCACGAAGAACGTCCAGATCCACGGGGGCTACGGTTACGTCAAAGAGTTCCCCGCGGAGCGCCACTTCCGGGACGCCAGGATCACGGAAATCTACGAAGGGACCTCCGAGATCCAGAGGATGGTCATCGCGCGAAGTCTCTTGAAATGAGCGCCCCCCTCCCCTCCCCCCCCGGCTTGTTGCCTCCCTACTTCCGTCCTCCCCTGGATTACCCCGAACACCCTTTCCACGGACTGTTGCGGACTTCCGCCGGGCGGTGTCCGGATCGGGTCGCGCTGGTGGACGGCGAGCGGGAGGTCACGTTCCGCGAGCTGGAAGGCCTGTCCAACGCCTGCGCGCGCGCCCTCCGGGCGGCCAGCGTCGGTCCCGGGGACCGCGTGGGGCTCTTTCTCCCCAATTCGATCGAGTTCGAAATCGCCTTTTTCGGCGTCTCCAAAGCCGGCGCGGTCGTCACGCCCCTGAACGCTTCCTTCAAAGAAGCCGAGGCCCGCTACCAGCTTCAAGACTCCGGGGCGAAGCTCGTGATCGTGGAAGAATCCCGACTCCCGGTGATCGAGGCCGTCTCTTCCCAGCTTCCCGACCTTCAAGAGGTGATCGTCGCGGGCGAGGGCGAAAATCCGGCGGGCCGCGCCCGCTTCCAGGATTGGATCCTGGCGGAAAGTCCCTCCCCCCCGCCCGAGCCCCCCATCGATCCGCGCGAAGACCTCATCGCCCTGCCCTATTCCAGCGGGACGACGGGGTTGCCGAAGGGGGTGATGCTGACCCACCGGAACCTGGTCTCCAACTACGTCCAGTTCGCGGCCAACCACCGGATCACGGACCGGGACAGCGGCCTGCTGTTCCTTCCCCTCTACCACATCTACGGGGCCATGATCATGGGCGGGTTGATCCTGGCCGGGGCCCCGCAAATCCTGATGGCCCGGTTCGGCGCCGAGGAGGCCCTGCGCCTGGTGGAGCGCCGGCGGCTGACGCTGTTCTATGGCGCGCCGCCCGCGCTGTTGGCGATCTCCCAGCTCCCCGACCTGGAAGATTACGACCTCTCTTCCCTGCGCTACATCATGAGCGGCGCGGCGCCCCTTCCCACCGAGGTCTGCCGGCGGGTGCGGGAGCGGACGGGGGTCCTGACCTTCATGGGCTACGGACTGACCGAGGCCTCCCCGCTGACCCATATGAACCCCCCGGACGAGGCGTGTGTGAAGGAGGCGTCCGTCGGCCCTCCCGTCTCCGACGAGGAACAGAAGGTGGTGGACATCGAGACGGGGGAGAAGGAGATGCCGCCGGGAGAGGCGGGGGAGCTCATCCTCCGGGGGCCGCAGGTCATGAAGGGTTACTGGAACGCGCCCGAGGAGACGGCCCGCGCCCTCCGGGACGGCTGGCTCTACACGGGGGACATCGTCCGGATCGACGAGGACGGCTACGTCTTCATCCTCGACCGGCTGAAGGAGATGATCAAGTACAAGGGGTTCGCCGTGGCCCCGGCCGAGCTGGAGGCCCTCCTGCACGGGCATCCGGAGGTGGCCGACGCGGCGGTCATCGCCAAGGCCGACCCGGAGGCGGGAGAGATCCCCAAGGCCTTCATCGTCCCCAGCAACGATCCCCCTCCCGACCCGGAGGCGATCATGGCCTTCGTGCGGGAGCGGGTGGCGGGCTACAAGCAAATCCGCGAGGTCGAGTTCATCGACGCCATCCCAAAGTCCGGGAGCGGAAAAATCCTTCGCAGGGCGCTGAGGGAAAAGGAAGACGCCTCCCGCAGGGGGGAAGAAAGATGAGGGGGTCTCCATGACAGAGGAATATGGCCTTTCGTATCCGCTGGACCGGGTGGACTGGATTGAGGGCATCAACCTGGAGGCCCTGCGGAAGAGACGCCTTCAGCGGGCCAAGTTCGAGGAGAACGACTTGGGGGGCCTTCCTGAACCTGAACGAATGGAACACCCGCTACATCACCTCCACCTACACCCCGCTTTGGACCACCCCATGACCATCGAGGAGGGAATGACCTTCGCCATCGAGACCCAGGACGGAGACGGCGAAGGCAAAGGGTCCGCATCGAGGAGGTGGTCCACGTGACCCGGAACGGCTGCGAGATCCTGTCCAAGTGGCCGGTGCAGGAAATAACGGTGGTCGAGATGTGAGCGGCCCCGAGGGCCTTCTCCCGGGGGAAGGATGTGCGGGCGCGGCGAAACATGACGCCGACCAGAACGCCCGGGGCCATATGAAACGGGTTTAACCATCGCAACGGAAGCGGGGCTTTTATTCAGGGGAGATTGCAATGCCATCCACCAGACTCGATACCGCAATCCTCAACGGAACGGTGGTCTCCCCGGCCGGCCGTTTTGCGGCGAACGTCGGGATTCGCGACGGCCGAATCGCTATCGTCTCTACAAGCCGCCTGGCGGCGAAGCGAAAAATCGACGCCGGCGGCAAGCTCCTTCTCCCCGGACTGATCGACCCCCACGGGCACATGGCGCACTGCTGGGGGGACAGCGAAGGGTTCCGCCACGAGACGCGGCGGATGGCCCTCGGCGGGGTCACCACCTACCTGGACTATTCGTCCGGCCCCCGCGGACCGCTGGATTCCATCGGGGGCTGGAAATCCCATATCGAGTCCCATTCTTTCGTAGACATGGGCATTCAGCCCATCATCAACGGAAAGGAGACCCTTTCCGAGATCAACGACCTGTTCGCCCTTCACGGAGTTTCGTCCTTCAAATTTTTCTTCTCGGGACTGGAGCGCGAGCTGTATCCAACGATATGCGCCCTGGACGACGGGGCTCTCCTCCGCGCCTTCGAGATCATCGCCGCGCTCGATCCGCCCGCCCGGGCGGTGGTCCACGCGGAGAATTGGGAAATCGGCTGGTTCCTGGAAGATGAATTCCGGCGGCAGGGACGGATGGATGGGGCGGTCTGGACGGACGCCCACCCCCACATCTGCGAGGAAGAAGGCATCTCCCGGGCCTGCCTCTACGCGGAGCGGACGGGTTGTCCCCTCTATGTCGTACACATCGGATTCGGCGGGGGACCGAGACTCCTCCAGGAGGCGCGGCAAAGGGGCGTGGACGTCATCGGCGAGACCTGTCCCCACTACCTGCTGGTGGATCGGGAGGACCCCCGAATCGGCATCGGCAAGTACAACCCGGCCATCAAGTTGAAAACAGACCGCGAAGCCCTCTGGCGCGCAATCGGCGGAAACGGCCTCGATTGCGTCGGTTCCGACCACATCGTGTCCACCGGGCATGAAGAGGCTTTCGCGCAAAAAGACCGGGACATCTGGAACGCCCCCGCGGGACTTCCGGGCTCGGGGACGATCCTGTCCACGCTGTTGCAAGGCGTTCAGCGTAAAGACCTCACCTATGAACGTCTGGCCGCGGTCTCGAGCCTCAACGCCGCGCGCGCGTTCGGCCTCTTTCCCCGGAAAGGGCATATCGGCGTCGGCGCGGACGCGGACATCGTGATCCTCGATCCGGGCCGCGCGTTCACGTTCCGGAACCGGGACTTCCTCCTGGGCGTATCGCTCCTGGAAGGCATGCGCGTCCGCGGCAAGCTCGAAAGGGTCATCCTCAGGGGCCGGACGATCGTGGAAGACGGCCGGGTGACGGCCGGAGGACCGCACGGAGAGTACCTCGAACGCAGGCACACGCCGTTCGAGAACGCGTTGTAGGGAAGATGCGCGCTTCGCTTGACCACTGCGCCTTTCCGTTCCTTTATCCACCTCTCCACCACGCGTCTATTGAATTCCGGTGGAGGAGAGAGGACGCCCGGGAGTTGATCCAGATGGCAACCGTTCAATACCCCGGGCGCTGTCAGCCGGTGGTCAGGGACCCAGGCCCGAAACCCGGTCAGGCGCCGCCGCGAGGCTCGTCGCAAACCGGATGGGGACTCCGTAACTGATCCCATGGAGCCTGGCGCCCCCGGGGCCCACACCCACCGCATGGACGATGCCGATCACATGTCCCCGCTCATTGAAGATGGGCCCTCCGCTGTTTCCCGGGTTCACGGGGGCGTCGAACTGGAGTTCCTTGCGGAGGTTGACCTTGCTGAGGACTCCCGTCGTGAGCGTGGTCTTGGCCTTTCCCTCCATCATGACCCCGCTGGGAAATCCGATGATGGCGACGCGCAGCCCCTGGCGGACCTTTTTCGGGTTGGGCTCGATGGCCTGGACAACCGGCATGCCGGGAAATGGATCGATCCGAAGCGCAGCCGCGTCCACCTCCCGGGAAACCTTGAGGATCTTCGCGGGAACCGGGCGGTCCGTATCGGCGAAGGTGGCGCTCAGAAGGACGGTCCGTCCGGACCACCCTGCGCTCCGCAGACGGTCATTCTCCCGCCAAGGCTCGGCGACGTGGCGATTCGTCAGGATGGTTCCCCGGGGGTCAATCACAAAGCCCGTGCCCTGGATACTGAGGGTCACGGGGACGCCCACCGGACCCTCGGAAAACATCGGGGCCCCGTTGGTCCGGCGGCTGACGACCCTCACGGTGCGGCCCGTTTTCAGGTTGAACACCTGAAAGGTGTGTTGGAGGAGGACCACAGCCTTTTGATTCCGCTCGGCGATCGCCCAAAATCCCCGCCTGTTCTCTTCCAGGGTTTCTCTGAGGTTTTTCAGGTTGGACCGCAGGGCGTCAACCTCGGTCGAAGCGGAGGCTTCTTTGCGGACCAGCTCAGACTTCAGGCCTCGAATCCGGCGGCGGAAATCCCTCTCGCGGCTTTCCATGAGGGTCGCCCGCTCGGACGCCCGCCGGAACGTCACTTCCTCGAGACCCTTCAGGCGCCTCCCCGTCCAAAGGAGGATTCCCGCAACCGAGCCGGCCGTGAGGAGGAGTCCCACAAACACGGCCGTCAGGAGACGGATCGACTGTTGAAGCTTCACCCGCCCCAGAACCTCCTGGACGATCCCGGAGGCTTTTTCCGGTTTTTTCCCTTTGCCCGTCGTGACCTCCGCCAGGGAGTCCGAGACCATCGCCTGAAGCATCTTCCCATCGACCCCGCACCGGCCGAGAACGAACTTCAGTCGTGAGGTGAATGGGGACCCGTCTTCGAAGAGAAGGGTCGGGCCGCCCTGTCCAAGCCGGATCCGGTCTCCACTCTTGAGCTTCGCCACGGAGATTCGCTCCCCGTTGACAAATGTGCCCTGGGCGGATGCGTTGTCGTAAAGGACATGGATTCCACACTCGAAAGCGAGGTGGGCGTGTCTCTCCGAAACCATGGGAAACGGATTCGGGTCAAAAGAAACGTCCAAAGCCTTCTCGGAGCCGATCTCAACACGCTCCGAATGGAACTTCAGGGCGTCGCCGCCCTCTATTTTCAACCGGATATTGGCTTTCATGGTCAATCCCTCCCGAGGCGGAGGCCATGACCTCTCGAGCGCTCTTGGGTCGGATCCTTTTTCTTGATCGATTCAGCTTAGGCCGTTGAGATATTCAACGGGATCACGACCGGCTTGAGATGCGATTCACCGAATCTCATTAGTTTAGACTGATTGACTCACCGTAAGGATTCAGATCACCGATGAATCTTTTTGCCCCATCGTCCGTCAAAAGGGTCGAAGGGTTTATTGTACCAATGCAAAAGGTTTGGATACTCAGCCCGCGATTGCGGTATTAGACGGTATCAGCCGCGGCTGTCCATAGCGTGCGGCGTGAACCGATCTTATAATTGAAGGGCCGGTATGGATGGCCGGATTCACTGCCACACCGGGCAAGAATCGAATGGGCGATGCTTTGCGCGCTTTCCCGATCCATCTCAAGAACTTCCAGGATTGGATTGTCCGCCACCGAATGGCAAAACCGCATGAAAAAAGTTTACGAAGCCGTCGATTGCAAGAAAGGTGAGTTTCTCGACGCGCTGAAAGAGCTCCTCCGCCGTCCGAGTGTGAGCTACACGGGGGAAGGCGTGGCCGAATGCGCCGAGCACTTGCGGAATTGGCTCGAAAGCTGGGGGGTCGCGACCCGCGTTGTCCCCACCGGAGGGCATCCCGTCGTTCTCGGCGCCCTCTCCCCGCCCTCGGCCTCCCGAAGCGTGCTCATCTACGGACACTACGACGTAAAACAACCGGGAGATCTCTCTGAATGGGATACGCCTCCCTTCGAGCCTGTGGAGAGGAACGGGTGTATCTACGCGCGCGGGGCGACGGACAACAAGGGGCAGCTTCTCGCAAACGCCCTCGCCGTCCGCACCCTTCATGAGATGGAAAAGCTCCCGGTCAAGGTCATTTTTCTCTTCGAAGGAGAGGAGGAGGTGGGCTCGAAGAACCTCCGCTCTTTCGCCGAAGCCCATCGGGAGGAATTGAAGACGGACCTGCTCTACGCTTCGGACGGCCCCCGCCACTTCAGTGGAAGACCCACGGTGTTTCTCGGATTTCGGGGGCTTCTGAGAATGCGCCTCACGGTGCGAAACGAAGTCGGAGCGCACGTCCACTCGGGGAACTTCGGAGAGATCATCCGCAACCCCGCCTGGGATCTGGTGCACCTCCTCCATTCGATGAAGTCGCCCGAGGGAGAGGTGTTGATTCCGGGATACTACGATGACGTCGCGCCGCCATCGCCCCTCGAGCGCCAAGCACTGAGTAACATGAACACCGGCGAAGAGGAGATTCGGCGCAGTCTGGGTATCGAGCGCTTCTACGGCCCTGAGGGTCTTTCGGTCAATGAAAAGCTCATGTTCCGGCCCACCTTCACACTGGAAGGCTTCGACTGCGGGATGGAGTCCACCATCATTCCCGGCCACGCGACGGCCTACCTCGATGCCCGCCTCGTGAAAGACATGACGCCTGAGAACACCTTCCGGAAAATCAAGGGCCATATTGAGGCCCGGGGCGTCCCCCACGCCACGCTCACACAGTTCTCCAGCTATCCTCCAACGAAGACGCCGATCGACAATCCATTCGTCCAAACCGTACTCGATGCCTTTGAGAATATGCATGCGGAGGGCATTCTCGAAGCGCCGCCCGTTCTTCAACCTACATTGGGCGGGAGCCTCGGCAACGACATCTTCACCGAAACGCTCGGCCTGCCCACCATCTGGGTTCCGTATGCCCAGCCGAACAATGGTCAGCACGGGCCGAACGAGCATCTACGCATCGATCACTTCATCACCGGCATCAAAATGAGCGCGACAGCACTCACCGCGTTGGGACGCTGAGCCCTTGAAACTGAAAGAGGAAGAGAGCGGCGGTTTCTTGAAGGCTCGAACCGAGGGGAATTCGACGAAGAAAAAGATTCCGGCTGAAGCCGCGGCTCATCGCGGAATCTGAACTCAAGCTCTGAGGGACACGGCCATGCGCGACCTTTCGGCAAATCAGCTTGCTGATGATCCACGCGTCATCGAAGCGAAACGACTGGTCCTTGAAGCCCTGGCGGATCACCAAGAGCGGGTCGTTGGTATTCGGCCCTCCAACCCGGACCTGCGGACAGCGTATGCTGAACTCATCGCACATTTCAGCGAACGGCGCGGCAGTCCGTTATTTTTCCCCTATCTGGGCAGCGGTTTCGGGAATCACTCCCTGGTGGAACTCGCCGATGGCAGCGTCAAGTACGACTTCATCACGGGCATCGGCGTGCACTCCTTCGGCCACTGCAACCCCGCCATCGTGCGCACTCTTTTGGACGCCGCGCTAACCGGCGTCGTCATGCAGGGAAATCTCCAGCAAGACGCGCTGGTCGTCCCGCTGGTCCAGACCCTCCTCGACGGCTCGAACCGCAAAGGGGCGACTCTCTCAAACACTGCTTCCTATCCACAAGCGGGGCCATGGCCAACGAAAACGCCCTCAAGCTGATCTTTCAGAGGAACCACCCCGCGAGCCGTCTCCTGGCCTTCGAATCCTGCTTCATGGGCCGCACCTTGGCCCTGGCGCGGGTAACGGACAATCCCGCATATCGGCAAGGGCTTCCCGCCACACTCGACGTCGATTATGTCCCCTTCTACGATTCCAGCCGTCCGGCGGAGAGCACCGCGAAATCCGTGGCGACCCTCAAACGCCATCTCGCCCGACATCCCGGTGATTACGCCGGAATGGTTTTTGAGCTGGTGCAGGGGGGAGGTGGTTTTTATCCGGGGGAGCGGGAATTTTTCATCGCCCTCATGAGGATCGTGAAAGAGGCGGGCGCCGCCGTTCTGATCGATGAAGTTCAGACCTTCGGCCGCATGACGGATCTCTTCGCTTTTCAGCACTTCGGACTGGATGCCTATGTAGACGTGGTGACAATCGGAAAGCTCAGCCAGGTCTGCGCGACGTTGATTCGGGAGGAATACCGACCAGGGCCCGGTTTGATCAGCCAGACCTTCACCGGCAGTACATCGTCCATCTATGCGTCCAAGGTGATTGTCGACACCTTGCTCAGCGGCGGGTATTTCGGGCCAGCCGGGAAAATCTTTCAACTCCACGCCCATTTTAAAAAATGCCTGAAGGCCATTGAAAAACGTCATCCAGCGTGGGTGAGCGGCCCCTTTGGAATCGGCGCGATGATTGCATTGACTGTCTTTGACGGCAATCTCGAGACAACCAAGAAGTTTCTGCATTCCCTTTTCGAAGCCGGCGTGATGGGGTTTTACGCCGGCATGGATCCGGCGCGCGTGCGATTTTTGATCCCGGTCGGCGTCGTCTCTATCGAGGACATTGATAATGTTTCGGCCATCGTTGAGAAAACCTTGGCGGAAGTCGCCGCGACGATCGAATGGGCGGCGGCCATGATCATCATCCGTCCCATTGAACCTTCCGATCTGGACTCGCTCTCAGCCTTGGCGGACCTGACTTTATTCGGCCTCACGACGCTGCCCCGGGACCGAGAGCTTCTCCGGGAACGGATCCACGAGTCCCGCCGGAGCTTTGAAAGCAAGACGAAGAAACCGCGCGGGGAAACCTACCTCTTCGTTATGGAGGATCGACAGACCGGGAGGGTCGTCGGCACGTGCGGGATCGACGCCAAAGTGGGGGGCTTCGAGCCGTTCTATGCCTATCTGATCGAGACCACCCTGCACGAATCGAAGGTCCTGAACATCCGCAAAGAGATACGCATGCTCCATCTGTTGCAGGAGCACAGCGGTCCTTCCGAAATCGGAAGCCTCTTCTTGTCGGCCGAATACCGGAAGAGCGGCAATGGGAGACTATTGTCTTTGTGCCGCTTTATGTTCATGGCCGAGTTCCGAGAGCGGTTCGAGTCCCAAGTCATTGCCGAGATGCGCGGCGTCATCGACGAGAATGGAGGTTCCGCTTTCTGGGAGGCCCTCGGACGGCATTTCTTTGATGTCGATTTTCCCAGAGCGGACTATCTGAGTATGAAGGATAAGCGATTCATCGCCGAGCTCATGCCCACCCATCCCATCTATATCGACCTGCTTCCCCAGGATGCGCGGGCCGTCATCGGCGAGGTGCATCCGAAGACGCGGCCCGCACTCCGAATGCTTCAAAAAGAGGGTTTTCAGTTCAGTGGGATGGTGGATATCTTCGATGGTGGACCCGTTATGACTTCCCCGCTCGAGAACATCCGCACGGTGCGGGAGAGGGCGAAGACTACCGTTTCGGAGATCACGAATGAGGGTGTTCCGTCTGAGGGGTTGCTCCTCACGAACACGGACCCGGACTTCCGGGCATGCGTGGCGCCCATCGCTTTCGTTCCCGATGGCGGCGCTCGAATCAACAAAACAACCGCGGAGGCGCTCCTCCTGAAGGCGGGAGGCGAAATGTGTTTTTCCCCGCTTAGGGCCCGGTAATCGCGCAATATTTTAAAGGAACTTCCCCCCAAACCGCCGGAAACCGCACGGTGTCGGGGGGGGGGGAGGGGGGAGTCTTTTGCAATCTTCTTCCTGGTGGCGCCGATGAAGGAAAGGGCATACGAGGTCAACTTCGACGGTCTTGTCGGTCCGACACACAACTACGCGGGTCTCTCCACGGGAAATCTTGCTTCCATGGCCTACGGGCAAACGGTCTCCCATCCCAAGGAGGCCGCTTTGCAGGGGCTTGGTAAAATGAAGCTCCTGCTCGACATGGGTTTGAAGCAGGGTGTGTTTCCCCCACAAGACCGGCCGGACTTCGAAACGCTGAGGCGGTTAGGCTTTTATGGAAGCGACGCGGAAGTCCTGGAGCGCGCCCGGCGGCAGGCGCCCGTCATTCTGGCGGCTTGCTGGAGCGCGTCCAGCATGTGGGCGGCGAACGCGGCGACGGTCTCCCCCGGCGCGGACACCGACGACGGCAAGGTGCATATCACCCCCGCCAATCTGTTGAGCCAGTTTCATCGATCGCTCGAATCCCCGTTCACGGCCCGTTTGTTGAAGATCATCTTTCCGGATGAGACCGTCTTCGCACATCACCCGCCCCTGCCGGCTTGCCTTCAATACGCGGACGAGGGGGCGGCAAACCATACACGTTTGTGCCGGACGCATGCCGAGCCCGGCGTTGAGATTTTCGTCTATGGGAAAGGGTCGAGCGACCCGCCCCGGACTCTTCCCCGCCGCCACCCGGCCCGCCAGGCCAAGGAGACATCCGTCCTCATCGCCCGGATGCATCAGTTGAGTCCGGAGCGAACGGTTTTCGCCCGGCAAAACGCCGAGGTGATCGACGCCGGTGTTTTCCACAACGACGTCATCGCCGTGGGAAACACCCGGGTGTTTCTCTATCACGCCCAGGCATTCACGGAAGGAGCGGCGGTCGTTGATGAATTGAAGGAAAAATTTTCGCGCTGTTCCGGGGACGAACTCGCGCTCATCGAAATCGGCCCCGACCGACTCTCCCTCATGGAAGCGGTGGAAACCTATTTCTTCAATAGCCAGTTGGTGAGCTTACCGGAAGGCGCGATGTGCTTGATTGCGCCGACGGAGTGCGAACAGAACGAGAATGCGGGGAAAATTCTGGAAGAGATCGTTCAAGACAATAACCCCATTCAAACGGTGCGATTTGTGGACATTCGCCAGAGCATGCTAAATGGGGGGGGGGGCGCCTGCCTTCGACTTCGGGTGGCGCTGACTGAATCCGAAATTGCGCGAATTCACCCATCAGCACTCCTGACCGATCAACGCTATGATGAACTGGTCGATTGGGTCGAGCGGCACTATCGCGACCGTCTGCATCCCGATGACCTGGCCGACCCGAGCCTGGCGGAGGAAAGCCGGAGCGCCCTCGATGAATTGACCCGAATCCTGAAACTGGGCGCCATCTACCGATTTCAGTAACCCGCCCGAACTTTTTGTACAACCGTCCGGATCGGCCCCGCATTGGCATCGCCTATTTGACTGAACCGTCATAATCGGAAACAATAAAATCCTGAGGCCGCGGCAACGTCCATCGAGCCCGCGCGGCCCGTCTCCGCCCGGCGGCGGCGCCCGGGCTTTGTCCGCGCAAACCGGTTCCGCCCCACTCGACGTCCAAGAGGAATCTCCATGAGCCAGTCCGTCATCGACGCGCATTCACACATCCTCGTGCCCGAGGCCGAGCGCCTGGCCGCCGAGTTGAAGCCCCGCTACCCAAGCGGTGCGGGATCGGATTTTCAGGGACCCGAATCCGCCGAGGTGAACCGGAAGAAGTTTCCTACGGATTTCAAACCGGGCATGGCGGACGTCAAGACCAAGCTGGCCGACATGGACCGCATGGGGATAGACCTCTCCGTCCTGTCCGCCTCTCCGCTCACCTATCACGCCTGGGCCGAGGGCGAGGACGCCGTCCGGCTCTCCCGAATCCAGAACGAAGCCATGACCGAGATGGCCGCACAGCGCCCGGATCGTTTCGCCGCCCTGGCGACGATTCCCCTTCAGGACGTGGGCCTGGGAATCGCGGAGCTCGACTACGCCGTGGGGACCCTGGGCCACAAGGGCGTGATGATTCAGACCAATTTCGGCGGCCGGGACCTGGACCACCCGGTCTATGAGCCTTTTTACGACCGGCTGGAGACGCTGGACGCGCCGCTGTTTTTGCATCCCCACGACACGGCGGGAAAGGAGCGGTACCAGGACTATTACCTCACCAACCTCATCGGAAACCCGCTGGACACAACGATCGCCGTCGCCCGGATGCTCCTCGGCGGGGTGTTCGAGCGACACCCGAAGCTGAAGGTCTGTCTGGTTCACGCGGGCGGACAGTACCCCTTTATCCGGGGGCGGCTGGACCATGGCTACCGGGAGCGCCCGGAGGTCCGAAAACTCGCGCCCAAAGAGCCCAGCGCCTATCTCGCGCAGGTGTGGTTCGACAACATCACCCACTGGGACCCGGCGCTGAAATTTCTGATCGAGACCGTCGGAGAGGACCACGTCTACCTGGGAAGCGACTATCCCTTCGACATGGCGGATTTCGGCTGCGTCGAACAAGTGCGCCGCGTCGTCCCGGAAGGACCGGCGCGCGAGAAGATCCTGGGCGGCAACGCGGCCGGACTCCTGAAACTGTAGACGTCGGCCCGGCGCCCGGCCCGCGTCGCCCCCCCACCCCCTCGCCCGCGGGACCCATTACGGCCGCGAAGAAAAAGGGCGAGCCCATCCAGCCTGATCCCTGACGCGGAGATGTCCGACATGGATTCGTTGAAGGAGACTGTCCGACGGAAAGTCGAAGAGCTCAGAGACGAGGCCGTCGGGCTCTTTCAGGACTTGGTTCGCATTCCCAGCTTCAATCCCCCCGGAAACGAAAAAGAGGTTGCCGACTTCTGCGCCGAGATCATGCGAAAGCTTGGAATGGAGGTGGACCAGATCGAGCCGCACCCCCTCCGCGTGAGCAATCGCGGCCGGCTTCGCGGGTCGGAAGGGACGCCGGTCCTTCTTTTCAACTCCCACCTCGACACCGTCCACCCCGGCGACGAATCGAACTGGACGCACCCGCCGCTTTCCGGAGAGATCCACGATGGCCATCTCTGGGGCATCGGCTCGAACAACATGAAAGTGGGTCTGGCCGCGGCCATGTTCGCCGTCCGGACCCTGAAGGCCTGCGGCGTCAAGCTGCGCGGGGACATCCTCCTGACCCAGACGGCGGACGAGCTTCAGTTCGGTTACAAGGGGATCAAGGTGATGGTCGAGCAAGGGATGATCGAGGCCGACTACGGCGTCTACACGGAGTCGGATCGTCCGGTCAAGGTGGAAATCGGCCACCGGGGAATCGTCCTGTTCGACGTGACCGTATATGGCGTCGGCGCGCACACCACCCGCCAGGAAAAGGGGGTGAACGCGATCTATCAGGCGATGAAGGCGGTGGAAGCGCTGCGGCGGATGGAGTTCACCGGGTGGGCGCCCCATGCCTTCGTCCCGGGCGCGCCCCTGCTAAGCGTCAACCGGTTCAACGCCGGATTCTCCGACACGATCTGCGCCGACCGGTGTGTCATTCGCTGCGACTGCCGCACGCTTCCGGGGCAGACGACGGACAACGTGCTCACCGACGTGCGGGCCGTCCTCGACCGCCTCCGGGCCGAAGATCCGGATTTTCGCGCGGACCTCTCCATCCACCTCGAGGGCTCGCCCTCCACCATCCATCCGGATGAGCCCATCGTTCAGGCCCTCCAACGGGCCTACGAGGAGGTGAGGAAGGAGCCCATCGAGATCGGCGGGGTGATGAGCACCAGCGACGCCCGCTTCCTGAGAGTCGAGGCCGGCATCCCGACGGCCAAGTTCTGCCTCAAGAGTTTCGATAGCGGCCAGAACGAACACCAAAACCTCGAAGACTACATCGATACGATCAAGATTTACGCCACGTTGTGTCTGAACCTGCTGACCTGATTCGCGACCGCCCCCCCCTTTTTCCTCTCCCTCCCCTCCGGCTCTCCTCCGGGATGCGGAGGCCGTGTTCCGGGGGAGAAGGGACCTTCGTGTATACTGCCCGCGTTGCATTACCTGACCGTCCCGCGTCTCGATGTCCCAAAACCGCCGCCGGAACAGGGAAGCGCCTCTCTCTCGGATAAGAACATCTCATGGGACCGAATTCCGAAATTTCGACCGATGACCACGGCGTAGGCGGCTCGCTGCTCCGCGTCGACGTGGAAGACAAATCCACCGGCCGGGTCGTTTACGGGGCGGATTTCCGCCTGGCGGGGATGCTCGTAGGCCGCGCCCTGCGGAGTCCCTACCCCCACGCGCTCATTCGGCGCATCGACGTCTCGGCGGCGCGGAATGTCCGCGGAGTGACCGCAGTCCTGACGGGCCGGGACAACCCGGGGCTGTACGGGTCCTCCATCCTGGATCGGCCGGTCCTCGCCGCGGAAAAGGTGCGCTTCCAGGGGGAAGCGGTGGCGGCGGTGGCGGCGGAAAACGAGGACGCCGCCCTGGAGGCCCTGGAACGGATCGAGGTCGACTATGAAGAGCTTCCCGTGGTGTGCGACGTGGAGAAAGCGGCCACGCCGGATTCGCCCATCGTCCACGAAGAGATGATGACGTACGTCCGGGACAACGCCGGCCGCCCGGTCGCCGGAACCAACATCTGCACTTATTTCAAGCTGCGCCGCGGAGACATCGAAGAGGCCGTCTCAAAAGCGGACCGGGTCTTCACCGACCGGTATTTCAGCCATCCCGTCCAGCACGTCCCCCTGGAAGTCCATGCCGCGATGGCGCAAGAGGCGGGCGGCAAGCTGGTCGTCTGGACGCACAATGACGCCCCCTACCGTTGCCGGCGGGACTTGGCGGCCGCCTTCGGCATCCCGATGACGAAGCTCCGCGTGACCTCCCTGCCGGTGGGCGGGGGGTTCGGCGGAAAGGGGGGCCTGAACGCCGAGCCCCTGGCGGTCCTGCTCGCCCTGCACGCCCACGGACGGCCGGTCGGCGTCGTGTACACCCGGGAGGAGGTGTTCACGGCCACCCTCATCCGGCATGCCACCGTCCAATACCTGAAAACGGCCGTCACGCGGGACGGTCTGCTGCTGGGGCGCGAGGTCCGGGTCTACTGGGACACAGGGGCGTACACCGAAAAGGGTCCGACCGTCGCCACCAACGCCGGTTATTCCTCGGCCGGCCCGTACCGGATTCCTCACCTCAAGATCGACAGTTATTGCGTCTACACCAACAACCCGGTGGCGGGCGCCTTCCGAGGGTACGGCATACCGCAGGTCACGTGGGCCTCCGAACGCCAGATGGACGACATCGCCCGCGCGCTCGGAATCGATCCCTTGGAGCTTCGCCTCCGCAACGCCTTCGTCGAGGGAGACATCTCCGCCACGGGCGAAACCCTCCGGAGCGTCGGTGTGTGCGAGTCTCTGCGCTCCGCCGCCGAGGCCATCGGCTGGGAGACGCCGAAGCCGCCGGGCCGGGGCCGGGGGATCGCCGCCATGCACAAAGGGGGGGCCACCGCCTACGCGGCCTCATCGGCGTTTTTGAAGATCAACGAGGACGGAACCGTCCAGGTCCTCACGAGCAGCATGGAGGTGGGCCAGGGCGCCCACACCATCCTGACGCAGATCGCCGCCGCCGAGCTGGGCCTGGACCCGGATCGGATCCACCTGGCGGCGCCGGACACAGACGTGACCCCCTATGACCGGTCCACGACCTCGAGCCGGACAACCTTCTCGATGGGACTGGCCGTGCAAAGAGCGGCGGCCGACGCGAAGGGCCAGATCCTCGATCTCGCGGCCCAAGTCCTGGAAGCCGCGCCCGAAGATCTCGCGCTGGAAGGCGACCGGGTGTCGGTCGACGGATCGCCGGAAAGAAGCATCTCCCTCGGCCGGCTCGTCTTCGGCGCGCGCGGCGAAAGACCCATCCTCGGGCGGGGGGAGTACCACATGGAAGACGCCACGCCCCTCGATCCGGAAACCGGGCAGGGGACCCGTCCGGTTCCCTTCTGGATGTACGGGGCCCAGGCCGCGGAAGTCGAGGTCGACGCGGAGACCGGATCCGTCAAGGTCCTGCGCCTCGTCGCCGCACATGACGTGGGCCGGGCCATCAACCCCAAGACCTGCGAGCAGCAGCTCGAAGGCGCCCTGGCCATGGGCCTGGGGTGCACGCTGATCGAGGAGGTCGCGCTGGACGAGGGGAAGTTTCTCAACCCCACGCTCGTCGACTATCACATCTGCTCGACGCTGGACGTTCCGGACCTGACGGCCCGGGTCGTCGAGGTCCCCCACCCGGACGGGCCGTTCGGGGCCAAGGGCGTGGGGGAGCCGGCCCTCGCGCCGACGGCCGCCGCCATCGCCAATGCGATCTTCGACGCCGTGGGCATCCCTTTCAATAACCTCCCGCTGACTCCCGAGGTCGTTTGGGCGGCGCTCCGGGAGGCCGCGGACACCGGGGACGGCCCATCCGATGCCTGAGAGGCGGGGGCTTTCGGGGGGCGTTCAACTGATGTTCCGGGACTGATGGCGTCACCGCTTCGCATCGTCTATATCGCCGCCCACGGGGGCTATCACCCGGAGAGGCTGCCCCTCGGCGGGGGCGCTTCGGTCTGCCGGCGTCTCGTTCATCTTTGGGCGGCCGACCGGAAAATCTCCCTCACCCTCCTCGCGCCGGGAAGGAGACCGCCCGACACCCCCCCGGCGGTGGAGTACGTCCGCCTCCCGGTCCTGGGGGACGACGACCACCCCGCCCGCCTGAGCCGGAGAGAATACGCGCGTTTCTGCCACCGGTTCGAAGCCGCCGCCACCGACCACCTCCGGGGAATGACGGCCCGGCCGGCGCCCGAGCCTTTCGTGGTGTTGAGCAACGACATCTCCGAGGGCGTCGACTTCCGCGCGGTGACGGCCATGGGCCATCCTATCGTGACCATCTTTCACGTGGACGTCGCCCACTTCTTCTCCCGGATGTATCTGCGGCTCAACGCCTCCCCCGCGATTCCCATCGGCATCCACCGCGCTCTCGTGTCTTCCGGACTTTCCGCGCTGTGTCCGGACGTGTTGCGATTGGTCTTCGAAAAGCAGTCGCGCTGCGTCCGGCACTCGTCCCGACTCGTCGTTCCATCCGCCGGGATGGCCCGGACGCTGGGGCGCTGCTACAGCCTCCGGGCGCTCCGGAAGACGACGGTCCTTCCCTGGGGCGGCTGGGATGAGGACGTAGCGGAGCGGGAGGTCGGAGAGGAGATGGCCGCCGCCCGGCGGGATTACGACCTCCGGCCGGACACTCCCGTCCTGCTGACGCTCAGCCGGATCTCCCCGGAAAAGGGCCTCGACCGCCTCCTGAAGGCGCTTCTGCTATGGGAAAGGGACGCGACCGCCGCCGGGCTGGAGGATGTCCGGGTCCTGATTTGCGGGGGCGCGGCGTTCATGGGCGGCGAGGCCTACGCGGCCGTGCTACGAAAAACGGCCGCACGGCTTCGCCGAATCCGCGTCCGGTTTCCGGGGCACGCGGGGGCGCGCGGAAACGGGCGCTCTTTCGGCTTGCGGACCTCTACGTGTCCCCCTCCAGGCACGAAAGCTACGGATTGACGATTGTAGAGGCGTTGCGCCAAGGGGTCCCGGTGGTGTCGAGCGTCACCTCCGGCTCCCGTCACCTGGTTCAGCCGGCCTATGGCAAAGAGGTGGAGCTTCAAGGGCGGGGCGGAGAGAAGCGGCTTCTGGAGGTCCTTCAGGAAATGCTCTCGGACCGGGGGGCGCTCGCATCCATGGGAGCGGCAGCGCGGCGGGCCGGCCGGGAAATGGATTTTTCCACGAGCGCAACGGCGCTCAGAGACCTGCTGGCCTCAACCTCGGCCTGAATCCAAAACGACAACCGGCGTGCGGCGCCGAGACCCCCGGACGCCAAAAAGAAGAAAGGGACGGTCGCCACGCGCGGGCGAAAAGTCACCCGGAACGTGCACCCCCGTCCCCTTCATCCATGACAACCGGAAATCAATCCGTATGACTATTTCTTCTTCTTATGACGGTTGCGCGCCATCAACTTTTTATGCTTGTGCTTGCGCATTTTCTTGCGTCGCTTTTTGACGACACTGCTCATGAACGGGAATCCCTTTCCAACCCCTGCCAGGGCCGCGCTTTTTACCGCGCCGGAGCCGGCTCGGCCGACCCAACGCACCTTCCAATGAACACAGGCGCTTCACCCGGCGCGAAGGGCCGGACAAAGAGGAACCTACTGTTCCAATGGTTCCAATATAATCAGCCATTCCCGCAAAAGCAAGCACGGGGCTGGTCCGGGCGTCCGAGCGAAATCCACGAATGAATGCGTTGCCGGCCCGCCGGCTCTCTATCCCGGGATGTCTCGTCAAACCTTTCCTTTCGACGGGTTCTTTTGTAACATGCCTTTATTCAATTTCCAGTTGATGAAAAGGAGATTTCTCAATGGGCGAAATTGTTCACACCATCCACTCGCGGGTCGAAAAGGACGCCGGCGTCGTCCGGCGGGGCTATATCGAAGACTTCCCTGAACCCATCCGCTACGGGATGCATCCCGGAATCAGGGCGATCTACGGAATCGAGACGCCTGAAGACCTTCCAGCGACGCTCGATCACATCGTGACCGCCGTCGCGTCCTGAATGACGGGAAACTTTGGAGGCGCGCTGGAAGCGCGCGGAATCCCGAGCCACCCGGATAAGCTCTCTTCACAGGTGGAAGGCGATATCGAGCGGATCGACGGCAAGACCTATATCACCCGAATCCGCGTCCATTACACCGTCAAGATCCCCAAGGGCAAGCGCGAGGAGGCGGAGCGCGCGCTCGACGTCCACGAAAGCAAATGCACCGCCTCCCAGAGCGTCAGGCGGGGGATCGAGATCGAGTACACGGGAGACATTATCGAGGAATGATCACCGCCTCGGATCTCGGCGGACCGTCCCGTCCGCTCCTTCCGGCGGATCAGCCGGCAACCCCTTCATGACCTATTCCGACTTGGCCATGGTCATCCCGGTCTGGTTCAGCGAGGCGGTCCCGGAAGACATCATCCGGGACCGCCTCCTCCGAACCCTAACCGGCGTGGAGCATTACGTCCTCCCAGGCAAGGTCGCCCTCGTTGTGGACGGAGACGGCCGCTCGGCCGAGATTCTCAATTCCCTGCGACCGGAATTCGAGCGGCGAGGCGGCGCTTCCTTTCGCCTCGTCATCCGCGAAGAGAACAGTGGCAAGGGCGCCGCGCTGGCGGCCGGCCTCAGGGAGCTTCTGCGCGAGGAATCTTTTTCCTATGCCATGGTTCGCGACGGCGACGGAGATCATTACGTCGGAGACATCGAGCACCTCTACCGGTGCATGGAGTGGATGCGGACGCAGGGAGTAGAGGGAGAGATCATCGTCGCGGGACGGCGCGTCGACGTTCACCGAAGCATCGGGTGGATTCGCGGGGAGTTCGAGGCTCTTCTCAATCGCCTGACCCTCGCCGCCCTCACCCACCGCCTCGCCGCGGAGGGCCGGGTCCTCGACCTCCGGTTCCTGTCCGCTTACGCCGAGCCGCCCGACTTCATGAGCGGATATAAGCTGTACTCCGCGGGCGTTTGCCGGATGATGGCCGAGAACGATTGGCAAGCCGTCCTGCCAACCTCGGCCGCGGACCTCTTATCGCTACGGGATGGAGCAGTTCCCTCTCATCGAGGGGGTTCTGGCGGGAGCCGCCGTGGGGGAAGTCCTGCGGCTGGCGGGCGACGACCGGAAGGTCAGCGGCCACGGCCGGTACACTGAGCCTTCGGTCAACGCGGGATTGGCCCTTTGGGTCTTGCGCCGGCTGGACATCTCCGCCGAGGCCGCCGTCTCGATGACGGAAAACGCGACCGCCCGCGGCCGCCTCCACACCGACCCCGTCGGCGTCCCGCTCATCGAGTCGTTTTGCGAGGTCCTCTATCAGGGTCTCCGAGAATACTGGAGCGGGCCCGCACCCCGAAAACCCCGCCCCGCACGGCTGGGGCTTCTCTAGTAATCCCGAAATCAAGAGGGTTGAATTGACATAGAGAGACACCAGACCCAATAATTGAGAAGAGCGATATTTCCGGTGCTCATCGCCCACCGGGGGCGAGGGGTTGGGGAGTCGCTAAACATGAGATTAATTCAAGCCGGGAGGTGGGTTTCATGGCTACGATGATTACGGATGAGTGCATCAATTGCGGGGTTTGCGAGCCGGAATGCCCGAATGAGGCCATCACCGAGGGCGAGGACATTTTCGTCATCGACCCGAACACTTGCACCGAGTGCGTCGGGTTCCACGACGAAGAGCAATGCGCGGTGGTATGTCCGGTGGACTGCTGCGTCGCGGACCCCAACAACGACGAAACCGAAGAAGTCCTTCTTACCCGCGCCAAGGCCATTCATCCGGACATGGACGTTCCGAACCTGGAAGACCTGACTCCGGACCTGTCCCGTTTTCGGACATAAACGGCCGCCGCTTCGCAGGAGACCTCCCGCCTTGCAGGGCGGGAGGTTTTTTATGCCCTGATCCGTCGTCTATTGAGGAAGGCATAAATAATGTCCTACACGGAGCGACTCAACAAAAAGCCTGGAGGGGTCCCCGACACTTCTGGGGCGGGTGCGGAGCCCCGCCCCTACACGCGATTTCGGAATGGACATGTAGGGGCCGGGCTCTGTACCGGCCCTTTCACGCAATACGCAGATAGGTCATTAATAATATAGAGATCAATAGCTGTCCGTTCTCATCCCGGCTTCAACCAGGGTGTCCGGCACAACCCGCAGATTCCCCAATCCCAGGATAAAGCGACCCGGCCGGTTGAGCACCCGCTTGGTGAGCGCATCGAGTGTCGTCCACTCGCACGCCTCCCCGCGAAACGCGGTCTCCAGCTCGGACACCGTTCTGTCGTCCGACAGAAAGTCTCCGGCCAGCGTTGCGGAAGCAATGCTCCCGTCCTTATCCAGGGCCAGGGCAACGGAAAACCGCCCAAGCTGAATTTCGCTATCGGCCCGGCTCGTTTCCGAAGGGCGAGGCTCCCTTTCTTCGATCCAACCCCCGTTTTCGATCTCTGCTCTTTGGAGTCGGCTGATCTCCTCCTTTTCCTGCGTGGTCCAGGCCCGCTCTTCAAACACGAGACCCAATCGGCTCTCCGATCCCTCGCAGATGGATTCGGCCATCTCCCGCGGGGAGATATCCCGCCCGGCCTCCGCTTTCACGGACGTAACGGGAGGGGTGAGGAGACTGGAAAGGATGCTCTCCCGGTTCGGCGCCCCATCAAACGACGGGTCCAATTCTCCCAGGTTTCCCGAAAGAGCCAGATGGCACTCGAACAAAACGCCTCCGGCTTTCGATAACGTGAAGCCCGCAAGGGCGATCTTCTTGTGATTCACCGTCAGGACGTCCCGGCCCATGTAAAGCGCCCTGACTTTGAAGCGGTGACACCCTCGCATGACGCCGCGAACATAGCGATTCAGAACGCGATCCGGGGAAAGGATGCGGTTCGGGTCTCCGGTCAAATCCCAGGCGCTCGGCAGGAAGAAGGCAATCCCAATAAATCCGCGGCCCGCCGGGACCGCCCGCCCGCCGGTCAGGCGCCGACCGATCTCCTCTACGCTCTTGTTTCGCGGAAAACCATTCGGGAGCGGTTGATACCGGCCAAGCAACAAAGAAGGCCGATCCAGCGTGTAGATGCGGAGAATCGGCCGTGTTCCGGTCCGATGCCCTCCCCCCCCTCCCGGGCGGGAAAACAAATACCTGTCCGCGGCCGCGCTAAGAGAGGGCGAAAGGCCGGTCTCGACTATCAAGTCCGAAGGGATGGCCAAGGGCCTCTTTCCCGATGCGCTTCAGCGTGCGCCCACAAATCCCCCCTCCTCCCCCAGTCCAGGAAAAGGCATTGGGACGGAGTCAAGCCTTGGATTCCGGCAATCCGGCGGCTAAAGATTTGGACATGGGACGGGCGAAAATCATCGGCGTGAATCCCTGAGGCATCGGCCTCAGTCGCACACGGCCTTCGCCCGGATCATCTCCGCCAGCATCCCAATGAATTTCGCGTGGTCCCCCACTGTCCCGGCCCGAACGAGGCCAACGCCGGACTCTTTCGCGATTTCCACGGCCTCGACGTCCAGGTCGAACAGAACTTCCATGTGGTCGCATAGAAAACCGATGGGGACGAGGACGATGTCCCGGACGCCGCGCCCCGCCGCCTTGCGGATCACGTCCTCCACGTCCGGCTCCAACCAAGGCTCGCTCGGGCTGCCGCTCCGGCTCTGGTACGCCGTCGTCCACGCCTTCATCCCCAGGGATTCCGCCACGGCGGCCGAGGACTCGGCGAACTCCTCGGCGTAACGGGACTGCCGGGCCATCCCCGTCGGGATCGAGTGGGCCGTAAAAATCAAAAGGGCCTTTTCCTTCCTCGCCTCATCGAGCCCGCCGATCGCCTCCCGGACGCGGTCCGCAACCGCCTCGACGAACCCGAGATGGCCGTGCCACCCGTCCAGATAATCGAAAACGGGGGCGCGCTCCCCCAGGGGCCTCAGACCCTCGATGACCGATTGCCGATAAGCTTCCCAACTCGCCTTCGCCCGGTGGGGGGCCATGATGACGCCCAGGGCGTTCCGGACGCCGTCGTCCGCCATCCGCCCCGCCGCGTCCTTGATGAACGGATGCCAGTTGCGCATCCCCACATACACCGGAATCGACGCTCCCGATTCCTCCAACCGGGCCTTCAGGGCCTCCGCCTGCCGGAACGTCAACTCGTTGAAGGGGGAATACCCGCCGCACACCTCGTAGTGATGCTCGACTTCATCAATCCGGCCGGGGGGGACTTTCCGGTTCCGGAGGACGGTCTCGAGGAACGGACGGACCTCTTCCCGCTTTGTCGGGCCGCCGAACCCGATCAACAACACGGCATCGATGGCGCCGCTCATCCGCGCCCGCTCATCTCATGAACCATGTCTACGAGGGCAATCACGTTGTCTACCGGCGTCTCCGGCAGGATGCCATGACCGAGGTTGAAAATGTGGCCGATCCGCCCGCCGGCCTGCTCCAGGACGCGCGCCACCCGCTTTCGGATGTAGGGCAGGTCCGCGAGGAGAACGGCCGGATCGAGGTTTCCCTGAACCGCCACGTCGCCAAGACGCGCCCAGGCTTCGTCCAACTCCGTCCGGAAGTCCACGCCGATGACATCCCCGCCCGCCTCTTTCATGTCCTCCAGGAACAGTCCTGTCCCCGTCCCGAAATGGAGCACCGGCGCTCCGGGCGTCAGGCCCTGGATGAGGGCGCGGCTGTGGGGCAGAACGAACTCCCGATAATCGGACGGCGAGAGACAGCCCACCCAACTGTCGAACAACTGAACGGCCTGCGCCCCGGCGGCGATCTGTCCATTGAGGTGTTTCGTCAACGCCCGGACCAGCTTTTCCATCAGCGCGCGCCACGCGCCCGGATCCCGGTGCATCAAGCCCTTCGTGTGGGCGTAGCTCTTCGAGCCGCCGCCCTCGATGGCGTAGGACGCCAGCGTGAAAGGCGCGCCCGCGAAACCGATCAGCGGGACGTGGGAGGGCAGCTCGGCCCGGCACAGGCGAACGGCCTCGAATACAAAGGCCAACGATTCCTCCGGCGCCACCTCGGACAAACGGTCCACGTCGGCCCTGTCCCGGACCGGCCGGTGGATGACGGGCCCGTCGCCCCGGGTGTACTCGAGGCCGAGACCCATCGGTTCGAGGATGGGCAGCAGGTCGGAGAAGAGGATGGCCGCGTCGGCCCCGATGCGCCCGGCCGCGTGGACGGTGACCTCGGCGGCCAGCGCCGGGTTCTTGCAAAGCTCCAGAAAGGAAGTCTTCGCGCGGACCTCGCGGTATTCCTTCATGTACCGGCCCGCCTGACGCATCAGCCAGACCGGCGTGCGGTCCGTTTCCTCCCGGCGGCAGGCCTTGAGAAACGGCGCGTCGCGCAATTCCCGAGTCAGGCCCGCCGCTCCGGTGACAGACCCGACGGTCACAATTCGTCCCCTGTTGGTTTAGGCCTGTTTTTCAAATGCACAGTCATCCCTTTGACTCCCTGTGATTCCCACACGAACGACTATCCACATGGCGGCGTTTCCCTCGTCCCCCCCGCCCGCCAAATACCCCTTCATTGGAAAATGACTCCCGACCACAGTCGAAGTCCAGGAAAATTTCATAAAAAGATACAGAACCTGAACCCGCCGAGGTCTGTCCAACTGAATGATGGGATTCCGCCGGGTTGGTTTTGTAACCCTCGGGTGTACAACACCGCCCGCAAGGATGGAAAATGTCCCAGGAAAATTCGATGGATTTCGCATTGACGCAGACAGGGAATTCCAGGTAGGATTTTTATCATTCAGGTCGCCGCGGCGATAGCGCTCCGAAGAATCGGCAAGCGCTCCGCCCCAATCGAGGATCATCCGGAAATGGATAATCTCGGACGACTCAATCATTCCCGACGGAAGAATCCCGCTCTCCCCTCCCTGCGCCGGCTTGCGGTGTTCGTCACGGGGCTTCTGGTCCTGTCGATCGCGGCCGCGCCCGCCCTCGCCCAAAGAAAAAAGGTCGAGCGGGTGGCGGTTCTGACGTTCAAGTCCATCGGGGCGCCCAAAGAGATGGGCGAGGCTGTTGCGGAGATTCTCAGGACCGAGCTCGTGGACGTCGGCGGCTTCGAGCTCGTCGAGCGCGGCCAGATCGAAGCCCTCCTCAAAGAACAAAAACTCCAGCTCCAGGACGTGATCGACGAGAAAACGGCCGTGAAGATCGGGCGGCTCTCCGGGGCTAAGCTCGTCGTCATCGGAAGCATCGTCAAGCTGGGCACCACCTTCACCCTCAATTCCCGTTTCATCGACGTTCAGACCGGCATCACGCGAATCGGGAAGAACATCCGGGGCAACAGCGTAAACGAGATCTCGAACATGTGCCGGCAGCTGGCGTACGTCATCGCGGGCAGGACCTATGTGGAAAAGCTGCCTCCCCAACCGAGAACTCCCCGAAAGCCCGTCGTGCGGGCGCCCAAACCTACGCCACGCAAGCCTCAACCCGCCCTTCGCCCCTATGCCGCGTTTAAGACGGCCCGGGTCGAACGCGACGTCACCGTGAGCGGACGGCGGGGCATCCGCGTTCACGGGAAGTTCACCATCAATAATTTTGTGGGCCGGAAAGGCCGGTTTGCCGCCTTCTTCCGCTTCAAAGGACAAAGCGGCTGGATCAAGGCGCTCCCGACGCCGGGGTCCTCGATTTACAAAAGTCCGAACGGCGCCGCCACCATGCAACAGGCGTTTACACCCAAGTACAGAAGAGTACGACCTTTCCGAACTTCAAGCTCTTCATGCCGTACAACGAGCTGAATCTGGCCAGAGGTTGGCACAACCTGGTGGCCGTTCTGGAAATTCAAGACGACCGAGCGAAGGATCTGACATCGAAGAAGGTGGACTTCCGGGTCAACATTACAAGAACGGGCGGCGCCCAGCGGGCGCGGGGGAGCGTAGCCAGCCTGGGAGAGAAAAAGGCGACGGCGGCGATCAAGCGCGTCTGGCTGGTCCACAACCAATACCAGGCCAAGAAAAAAGGCATGTGGATCCACACGAACTTCTTGATTATGAACCATAAAGGCCGGAGAGGCCGGTTCACGGTTTTTTTCAGGTATGAGGGACAAACCGCCTGGCTCAATGCGCGCAAATCGGCGACCAATCAATACAAAACGCGCAGCGGCTACATTACGGTCCAGGAAACGTTCACGCCCAAATTCAAGAGCACAAGATTCGCCGATTTCAAGATTTTCATGCCGAACATCGAGTTCAATCGGGGCAAAGGAAAACATAAACTGGAAGCGGTTGCTCAGATCCACGACGCGAACGGAAAAAATCTGAAACAACGGTCGGTCCGGTTCACGCATACGCGATAAGCGGGAGCGCCCTCCCGGGTGGGGCTACAGGGCCGGTGTCCATTCTCCCGAGGCGACGCCGTCCTCGTGCCAACTCAGCAGCATTCGCCCTCCGCCGCCCTCGCGCAGGCCGGCGATTCCACTGAAGGTTGCGCCGCGGCTGGAAAAGTGGATCCTTCCATCCACAATCCGACAGGTTCCCCTCGCCGTCCCCCACGGGTGATTCATCGCGAACGTCGCGTCTCGATTCAGGACCCAGGTCGCTCCGGCGCTTTCAACACGAGGTTGCCCTCCCACCTTCCGGCGATCTCCGCCATGTCCGAAATGCGTTTGGCCGGGGGGATCCCCGCGCACCCCGCCGCGAGAACGAGCACTAGCAAAATCCCGGCCGCGTTCGGTCTTCCCATCGGACTTGCCCCCTGGCCATCGAGTGATTCTTTCTTCGGATAATCGCCCGAACCCTCGAATATTCACATCCAATTCTTCTAAAATACCCGCAGGAGGATCTTTCTGAATGGCCGTCCGGCCCGTCCGCCAATTCTTACAACAGGCCCGCATCCTGACCGGGGATTCCCTGAAAAAGTTTTTCGCGGACGGTTGCCCCTACTGGGCGATGGCCCTCGCGTACACCAGCCTCCTTTCTTTGATCCCCATCGTCGTTCTGTCCTTCTCCGTCTTCAGCGCCTTTCCCGAATCAACGGCCTCGTTGGAGCAGGTCCGGCGGATACTCCTTTCGCATTTCATCGTAAGCTCGGGGGACGTGATTTACCGGCACATCCAAACCTTCTCCGAGAACGCCGGGACGCTTTCCGTCTTCGGCCTGCTCTTCCTCATCGTCATGGCCTACTCGCTCCTCCGGACGCTGGACCACGCGCTCACCCGGGTCTGGGGCTACGCGAGAAACCGCTCCTCCTTCAAAGAGTTCGTCACATTCTGGACCGTCTTGACCCTGGCGCCGTTTCTGATGGCCGGTTCGATCTATCTGTCCTCCTGGTTCCGATCCGTCGCCGGGATTCCCGCTATGATTGTCTGGAGCGAGGTCATCCTCCCGATTCTGTTGACCTGGTCGGCTTTCTTTTGCCTCTACCGGTTCGTTCCCAAAGCGGACGTCGCCTGGCGGGGGGCGCTGACGGGGGCCATCGTCGCCGGAAGCCTCTGGGAGGGCGCCAAACTGGGTTTCGAGGCTTACGTGAGACATTTCTCGACGTTCGATCAGGTCTACGGCTCCCTGGGCGTCATTCCCGTTTTCCTCGTCTGGCTGTATCTGACCTGGGGGTTCATCCTCTTCGGCGCCGAGCTGGCCTGTCGGGCCGATCAGCCCGCACCGAATCGGGAGACGATCCCGCCGGAGATCGAAAATCATCGGTGGCGCTACGCCTTGCAGGCCCATGCTTCACATCGCCCGCGGATTCGATCGGGGGGAGCCGCCGCTCCGGCTTCAGGACTTGGCGGACCGCTTGAAGCTGAACCGGAATGACATGTTCCCCATCCTCGAGCGATTGGCGGCGGCGAGGCTGTTGGTTCTTTCCGGCGAGAGAGATCAGACCTATCTACTCGCCAAGGCCCCGGATATCATCCAGGCGGAGGATGTTATCGCGGCGGCCGGCGACTTCACCCCCGTCGTCCCGGACCCGGCGGAGGACCCCATGAACAGCGGTCTGATGAGGTTGATCCAAAATGCGAATCGGGCCAACCAGGCCGTCTGGACCGGCGTGAGCCTGGACACCCTGTTGAGAGAATCCGGGGACCCGGCCCTTTCGGCGCCCCGGAAAAAGCCGGACACCCCTGAAACCGGCGGGAATTCGGCGGCGGAGTAAGCGCCGGGCGAATCCGGTTCCACGGCATCCGCCGATGGGCGAGGAGGACGCGCAACATGGGCAATCGGGTTCGGATCATCCAGTACGGGCAACAAGGCTTTCCGGGACCCGCCTTCTTTTACATGGGCCGTTTCGGAGAGGTCCTGCACGTCCCCCTGTATTTCTGGGTGATACAAAGCGAAGCGGGCGCCGTCCTGGTCGACGTGGGGGTCAGCGCGAAGCAGGCCGTGGAGCTGAACAAAGAAATCGTCGAGCGGTTCGGCGAGGAGGCGGCCTGGAAGATCCCCCCGGAAAAAAGCCCCGAGACACAGTTGGCCACCCTGGGCATCGAGCTTGAAGGGGTCCGGCACGTCATTCTCACGCACCTTCACGGCGACCACTGCCTCAACATCACGAATTTTCCCAACGCCGAGATCCTCATGGTCCGAACCTCCTGGGAGGCCATCAGCGCCCCGGCCCATCCCGGCCTGATCCCGCCCAGCCAGTTTCCCTATCCGGTTATCGACTTCCTCCGAGGCGAGCTGGGGAAGCGGTTCCGTCTGGTCGAAGAAGGCGCGGAAGTCTTTCCCGGGGTCCGATGCTTCCGGATGGGCGGCCACAGCCCCGACCTGACGGCGGTGACCGTCGAGACCGCCGCCGGAGAAGTCATCCTCGCCAGCGACGCGGCCATGTTCTACGAAAGCCTCGAGCTCGGTTGGCCCAGCAACGGCTACAACCAACTGGAAGCCCTCCGGGCGCTCGACTGGATCAAGGAGCGGGACGGGATCGTCCTGCCCGGCCACGACTGGAAGGTCCTGGAGCGTCACCCGGAAGGCGTCATCGGTTAAGCACGATTTCTCAACTGTCTAATGCCTTGCGGCGCGAACGCGGATCAACCGACCTATCCCGCTCGACCCTGGGGAGGCCTCTATCAAACCATCACGTCACCGCCGCACGGGGCGAGGGTCTGGCCGGTGAAGTAATCCGAATCGTCCGAGGCGAGAAAAAGGACCGTCGCCGTCACGTCCTTGACCTCTCCCAACCGCTTCAGCGGGTAACGCTGCCTGAGCCCTTCCAGGACGTCCGGATCAAATTTATCGATCATCTCCGTCCTCGTCATCGCGGGACACACAGCGTTGACCCGAACCCCTCGATCGCCCAATTCCCTGGCCAGCGACCTTGTGAACCCGATCATCCCCGCTTTGGCGGTCGAGAGGTGCGTCCAGTCGGCCTCCGGCTGAATCCCGAACGACCCCACCATGTTGATGATGTTCCCCTTCCCCTGCTTCAACATGGCTGGAACCACGAAGTGACTGAGGAGGAACATCCCCCTGAGGTGGACCGCCAGGAGACCGTCCCACTCATCGATGGTCATCTCGGTGAAGGCCCGGGGGGCGGCGACCCCCGCGTTGTTGACCAGGATGTCGATCCGCCCGAACCGGCTGAGCGCGGCGTCGACCAGACCCTCCACTTCGGCGGAATCGGTCACGTCGGCCTTCCGCGCGAGGGCCTCGGCCCCTCCCCCCTTCTCTTCGATCCCGCGGACGACCTCCCGGGCGGCATCTTCCGCCTGAAGGTAGTTGAAGGCGACCTTCGCCCCTTCCCCGGAGAGGGCCAGGGCGATTCCCCGCCCGAGCCCCCGGCTGCCGCCCGTAATCAGCGCTACGCGCCCTTCTAATCTGTTCATGATGACCCCGCCTTATGTGTGTTCCGGTCCCTGGTTCCGCCGGACCGGAATAAACCGGCCCCGCCACTCGTCACCCCCAACCCAGCGCCCATTGCGGGCGACCAGGCGGCCTCGGCAAAAGGTCTCCCGGACCCTCCCCTTGACGCGCATCCCTTCAAAGGGGGTGAAGTCTGAATTCGTCGCGAGCCGGGAGGCGTCGATCGAATCTTCCGGCCCGGGATCGTACACCACAATATCCGCGTCCGATCCGATTTGAAGCGCCCCTTTCCGGGGGTAAAGGCCGAAGATCCGCGCGGGCTCCTCGGCCAAGACCTGAGCGAAACGGGAAAGGGACAAACGACCTTCATCAACCCCGTAGGTGTACATCAGCGGAAGGAGCGTCTCGATCCCAGGGATTCCCGGCGGCACGTCTTCAAAGGTCGAAACCTCATGGAACTTCTGCGCCCGGCTGTACGACGCGTGATCCGTCGCGGCCACCTGAAGATCCCCCGATGCGAGGGCCTCCCAGAGCCCCGCCTGGTTGTCCTTGCGCCGCAGGGGCGGGCTCATGACAAACAGGGGCGCATCCTCCCCCAGGTAGCGGGATTCGTCCAGAATAAGATAGTGTGGGCACGTTTCACCCCAAATACGGACGCTCCCCCCCTCCTCCCCCCCTCTCCGGGCTTCCCCGATGAGACGGGCGGCCTCGGCCGTCGAGACGTGCTTGATGTAGGTCTCACAGCCCGTCAACCGGGCGTAGCGAATCACCGATTCAACGGCGGCCACCTCCGAGATGGGCGGATGCGCCTCCCCGTGATACCGGGGCAGAACCTTTCCCGCGCGAAGGAGGGCTTCCGAGGCCCGGACAATCTGCTCGTCCACCTCCGCGTGAATTCCCAGAAGACCCCCGCCCTCCCCTCCGGGTTCCGAGGCGCCCGCGATGGCCCGCATGATGTCCAGGATGGCGCCGTCGTCCGTCCGCCGGCCCTGCTTGCCGTACGCCATGTAGACCTTGAAGCTGCAGATCCCTTCCTCCAAGGCGCGGGGCGCCTCCGCGATGGCCTCGGGCGTCGGGTCGACCAAAGTGAGATGAAGGGTGTAGTCGATCCCGACCTTGGCGTCCGCCGCCTCTTTTCTCGCCCGAAGCGCTTCGAGCGGGCCGCCCCCCTTTTGCTGGCGGGCGTAATCGATCAGGGTGGTCACCCCGCCGCAGGCCGCCGCCCGGCTGCCGGTGTAAAAATCATCCCCGAGCTCCCCTTGGCCGAAGGAGACCTCGAGCTGAACGTGGGCGTCGATGGCGCCGGGGAACAGAAGACATCCCGAGCAATCCAGGGTCTCACGGGGGTGTACGTTCCCGCCGGCCTCCGGACGGCCGAGGTAAACGATCCGCTCTCCCCCGGTCCCCAGATCGGCCCGCACCACCCCATCGGGCGTCACGACGGTCCCGTTTTTCAGCAGAAGGTCCATAAGGGAAGCGGTTTCACACCCTCGGGCGGACGGGCCGCGCGCGGGGTCGGGTGCATCGAATGTGTTCTCTGATCAAGGACAGAGAGGTTCGGCTCAGTACAGCAAGGCATCGTAAGCGTCCGGCCTGCGATCCCGATAGAACAACCAGTTGTTCCGGGTCGTCTCCACCTGGGCGAGGTCGATCTCGGTGACGAGCACCTCGTCTTCCTGACTGCCGGCTTGGGCGATAATATTTCCCCGGGGGTCGCACACCAGGCTCGTCCCGTAAAACTCCTCTTTCAGCTCGACCCCTACGCGGTTGACCGCCGCCAAGAAATACTGGTTCGCGATGGCCATCCCCATCAACTCCTTGACGAAGACCTCGCTTGCCGTGGGCCGCGGGCTGGCCACCGGGATCAGGAGGATCTCCGCCCCCGCAAGACCCAGGGCGCGCGCGCCTTCCGGGAAGTGACGGTCGTAGCAAATCAGAATGCCGATCTTCCCGAAGGGGGTGTCAAACACAGGAAATCCCAGGTTGCCCGGTTTAAAGTAATACTTTTCGATGAAATCCTCGCTGTGGGGGATATGCATCTTCCGGTATACGCCGATGAGCTCGCCGTCGGGGCCGATGACGGCGGCCGAGTTGTAATACACCCCGGCCATCTCCCGCTCGTAGATGGGCGCCATGATGACCATCTTGTGTTCTCTGGCCTTGTCGGCCACCCGTTCGATGGTCGGCCCGGGGATGGTCTCCGCCATCTCGAAATACTTCCGGCTGTCCCGCGGGCGGTTGGGAAAATACGGGGTGTTGAACAACTCCTGCAAGGCCACGATGTTGGCGCCCTTCCCGGCGGCCTCGTCGATCATCCGAAACGCCTTCTCCAGGTTGGGCTCCGAGCGATTTTCGTCCACACAGGACATTTGAATCAAACCCACCTTCACCATCTCGAGAGACTCCTTCCTCTTTCCTTCGACGGTGAAACCGGCCGCTCTCCGCGGGCCGCCGGTCGAAATCCCAACACCCTTTCCGCTCCGGCCCTATGAAACCCCTCGGGCCAGGATGTCGCGGGTCGCTCCCAGGAATTCATCGATATCGGCTTCCCGCATGGGCGCGGAGAGGCAGCCCAGCCCTCGGGACGTCATAAAGACCCCGTTAAGAAGCCACGCCATGAACATCTTCTTCAGGGCCGTCTTGTCTCCCCGCAGGTAGCCGGGATAGTCCCAAACTTCCCCTTCGGTGAAGTGAACGGAGAACACCGAGCCCGCCCCGGTCACCCGCGCCGGAACGCCCATCTCGCCGAACACCTCCCGCAGACCCGCTCGGAGCCTGTAGCCGAGGGCGTTCAGCCGGGGATACAAGTCCGGGGTCATCGCGTCCAGGCACGCCACGCCGGCCGCCAGGGGCAGGGGACTGCCGCTGTGCGTCCCGGAGTGCCGGACCGCGGGGCCGCCGCCGGAAGGATCGAAGAGCGCCATCACGTCGTCCCGTCCGCCGAAGGCCCCGATGGGCAGGCCGCCGCCGATCGCCTTGCCCAGGGCGGTGAGGTCCGCCCCGACCCCGAAGAACGCCTGCGCCCCGCCGTGCGCCAGGCGTGACATCATGACCTCATCGAAGATGAGGAGGACATCGTTCTCCGTGCAGATGCGCCGGAGGTCCCGGTGAAAACCGTCGTGCGGCTCGATGGCGCCGCCGCCCGCGATGGGCTCGACGATGACCGCCGCCATCTCGTCCCGGTGAGCGCGAACGATTGCCTCCACCCCGTCCGGATCATTGAACGGAAGCGTCACGACATCGCGGACCACGCCTTCGGGGATTCCCGGCGAGGAGGGAACACTGTTCGGCCGGGAAGGGTCGCCCATTTCCTCGGCGGCGGGAAAGATCGAGACCTCCATGTGCTCGCTGGAGCCGTGGAAGTGTCCCAGGAACTTGCCCACCTTGGATTTCCCCGTAAAGGCCCTCGCCGCGCGGATGCAGTTCATATTGGCCTCGGTCCCCGTGGAGCAAAACCGGACCTTGTCCACCGAGGAAAACCGCGCGCAAATCCGCGAGGCCAGCGCCTCCTCAATCTCCATGGGGGCGCCGGCGGCCGTTCCATTCTCCAATTGCGCCCGGATGGCCTCGGCGACAGCGGGCGGATTGTGGCCGAGGAGCAGGGTCGTGTAGTTGTTGTTGAAATCGAGGCGGACGCAGCCGTCCACGTCCGTCAACCGGCAGCCTTCGCCGCGTTTCATAAAGACAGGATAGGGGTCGTAGAAGACCGTCGCCCGGGTGTTCCCGCCGGGCATAGAGGCGCGCGCCTTTTGCGCCATCGCCCTGGACTTGGGCGTGGCCTTCTCATACGCGCGCAACAACGCGTCCAGAGACAGTCGATCCAGCGCGCCCATCGGTTGCATCATTCTAACGCGCCCTCATAGACGGCGAAATCATTCATGGAGCGCACCCTGCGGCAAGAAATCCGGAAATGTCCAACACATGGATTTGACATGAGAAAAGGGCCGCACGCAAGCGGCCATGGCGCGGGTCGCCCGTACATTCCGCGATCCGCCTTTCAATTTCCCGGATCGCCGAATCCGAGCGCCGGGTTCTCGGCGGCGCGATAGCTCTCGAACTCATTGAGCGCGGTCAGCGCGGCCGGCATGCTCGCGTAGACCGACATCTGGAGGATGACCTCCCGAATTTCCTCATCCTTGGCTCCGTACCTGCGGCAGGCCTCGAAGTGGGCGCGAAGCTGCGGGAAGTACCCCCCGACCACCAGACCGGCGACGGCGCAGAGCTCCCGCGTCTTGTGGTCGATGACGTCCCGGTCGTACAAGCCCCCATACACGAATGCCTGAAAAAGCTGGGAAAATTCAGGGTCGATCGCATTCAGCCGGTCGAGAAGACGCTTCGTATATTCCTCGCCGTAGTTCTTCGCCCCCCGCGCCAGGGCTTTGCGGTTGTAAGGGGGGGAGGGGGGGGGGGGAGGGGGGGCGGCGGATTCGCTCATGCGGTGTTCCTCCGGTGGATGTTGTCAGGTCATGGGAAAATTTCCGAAACCTTCTTAATTCGCTGTCGGATGCGGTTCAGCGGACGTGGAGCGCTTGGCTCGCACCCACACACGGCTCGGGGGGGCGGCTTGACGCCTGCCATAAATGACGCGAAGGCGGGACACGAAGCCGCGGTTGTCATTCCGACAAGGGGCGCTCAAAGCGCGCGCGGATTCAGCGCTAACGCGCGAGCTCGCCATAGAACTCGGGGCGGCGGTCCCGGTAGAAGCCGTACACGTTGCGCAGCTCTTCAATCATGCCCGGGTCGATATCCCCGTATACGATTTCGTCTTCCTGGTCCCCGGCACAGGCGAGAACATCCGCGCGGGGGTTGACGATCATCGAGCTTCCAAAGTAGTGGTTCTGGTTGTTCACCCCCCGATCGACCCCCACCTTGTTGAGCCCGCCGACGTAGTACACGTTCTGGTAGGCGTAAGCCCGAAGCTCGATCTCCCACAGCGGCCGGTAGTGTTTCCCAAAGGAGGCGGTGGGGACGAGGAGGAGATCCGCGCCGCTGATTCCGATTATCCGGGGACCCTCCGGGAAGTGTCGGTCATTGCAGATCACCACGCCGAAACGGATGCCCCAGGGGGTGTCGAACACCGGATAGCCCAGGTTGCCGGGCTTGAAGTAGAGTTTCTCGTTGCCGAAGGGGTTTTCGGGGCGTTTAGCCATGGGGATGTTGGTCTTCCGGTACACCCCCTGGACTTTCCCGTCCGGCATGATGACCACGGCCGAGTTGTAGAGCTCTCCCTTCATGACCTTTTCATAGATCGGGAGGACGATGACCATCCCGTACTCTTTGGCGACTTCGGCGACCCGGTCCGTCGCCGGTCCGGGGACGGGCTCCGCGAGGGCGCAGTGGTCGTAGTTCTCTTCGTAGCAAAAGTACGAGGTCGTGCAGATTTCGTGAAAACAGAGGAGGTTCGCGCCGCTCTCGCCCGCCTCTTTCGCGTATTTCAATACGTTCTGTATGTTCGGCTCTTTCTCATGATTGCCGATGAACTGGCAAAGGGCCAACTTCATGGACCGCCTCCTCCCTGACACTCGATGCCGAGGGCTGTTTCGGACTCACCGCAATTCAAGGGGCCGGCTCAGCGCCGGACCTTGACTTGCCCCTCCAGCATGACCATTTTGACGTTGTTTACGTCCTGGAAAACCTTGATGTCCTTCAAGGGATCGCCGTCCACCAAGATCAAATCGGCCAGCTTTCCCTTTTCCACCGTTCCGGTGTTCAGGCCAAAGAACTCGGCGTTGAGCTTCGTCGCCGCGACGATGGCCTCCATCTCGGTCAGACCGCAGCGCACCTGCATCTCCAGCTCGAACGCCTCCTCGCCGTGCGGGTCCGCCGGGGTCCCCAGAAAATCGCTCCCGGCGGCGCGCTTGACCCCCATCTTCTTGGCCCGGGGGAGGGTGTCGGCGATGGACTCGAGGGCCCTCCCGCACTTCTCTACATAGACCGGATGCAGGTCGAGTTCCGTTCCGCAATCGACCACCCGCTGGAGATAACCCGTGGTGACGACCCAGGTCACGTCATTTTCCGCCATGAGCTCCAGCGTCGGGTCGTCTATCCAGTAACCATGCTCGATGGCGTCGACCCCGCCCTCGATGGCCTTGCGGATGCCGGTCAGCGGCTCGCCCTTCAAAACGTTGTTGTGCGCCCGGAGCATCTTCCCGACGTTGTGGGCGACCGAGGCGACAGCCTGAATCTCTTCGACCGTGAAGGCCGACTCCGCGACGATGAAAGACGGATCGATCCCGCCCGTGGTTCCGATTTTGAGCTCGGTCGCGCCGTCCCGAAGCTGCTCGCGCGAGGCCTTCAGGCATTCCCCCACACCGTCCACCAGCCGGCAGAAGCCGCGCCCCCGCCGTCCCTCCATCGTTTCGATGGGGAGGAAAAACAGGTCGGGGATGCCGCCCGTCTGACACATGAACCGCCCGACAGCGCGCACCCGGGGCCCGACGATGCTTCCTTCCTCGACGGCCTGCTTGATCAACAGGGCATTGTCGCTCCCCAGATCGGAGACCGTCGTGAAGCCGGCCTCCAGGAGGCGCCGCACCTCATCGACGCTCCGGATGGCGTGCATCCCGGGGGACTCCATGGACCAGGCGAAAAACTCGTAATTCCGGATGCCGAAAAGATGGAGGTGCGCGTCGATCAACCCGGGCATCAGCGTCTTGCCCCGGGCGTCGATGACCTCAGCCGTTTTGGGAGCGTCCACCTCCCGGGCCGGGCCCGCCGCCCGGATGGTGTCATCACGGATGACGACCGTCGCCCGGTCGATGGGAGGCGCGCCGGTCCCGTCGAGGAGGCGCGCGTTCCGGATGACTTTCGTCCTGGGGGCGCTTCTGGCCATGCCTTGAGTCTCCCTTCATTCCCGCCTGAATCTCAGGCTGAATTGGCGATCTCCCGCAAGAACCCCTCCACCACTTCGAGGAAGGGGTCGATCTCCGATTGGCGCGTCACCGTCGAAAGGCAGCCCCGGGAAAGCGTATTGGTGAACACGCCCCGGTTCAGCCCATAAAGAAACAGAAGGCGCTCCAGCCCCCGGTCGCTGGTGTGGGCCGAGCGGGAATCAACGAGATCTTCCATCGTAAAATGAATCTTGAATACGGACGCCTCCCCCGTCACCTGCACGGCCGCCCCGGTGGATTGGATGAGCTCCATCAGGTTCCGGCGCAGATAATCCCCGTCGAAGGCCATTTGCTCGAAGGCCGCGTCATCCAGGTTTTCCAGCGTCGCCACGCCGGCCGCCATGGTCACCGGGTTGGCGTTGAACGTCCCGGCGTGAGGAACCCGCACCCCCCCCCCTCCCTCCTCAGAGGGGTCGAAGAGGGCCATGATGTCCTCACGCCCGCACAACGCCCCGACGGGCAGCCCTCCCCCGATGATCTTCCCCAGGCTGGTCAGGTCGGGCGTCACGCCGAACAGGCCCTGCGCGCCGGACCTGGAGAGCCGGAACATCATCACCTCGTCGAACATCAGGACCATTTTCAGCTCATGGGTCAGGTCCCGGAGGTCCTGGAGAAAACCCGGCTTCGGCGGGATCATGCCCGCTCCGCCCATCAGGGGCTCGACGAGGATTCCCGCCACCTCGTCCCGCAGGGGCCTCAGACGCTCGGCGATCGCTTCGATGTCGTTGAAGGGAAGGATCACGACGTTCCCCACCACCTCGGGCGGAATGCCCTCGGAATCGGGAACCGGATCGGGAAACCTTCTGTCCCCGGCCGCTTCCGCCGATGGGTGGATGCTGATGGTGACATCATCGAAGGAGCCGTGGTAGCCCCCTTCAAACTTGGCAATCTTGGACCTGCCGGTGAACGCCCGCATGGCCCGTACCGCGCAAATATTGGCCTCGGTCCCGCTGTTGCAGAAGCGAACGCGCTCGGCCGACGGAAGCCGCTCGATGAGCATTTCCGCCAAGCGGATTTCCCACTCCGTAGCCGAAGCGAAGGCCGTCCCCAGCGCCGCGGCCTCCTGAACCGCCCGGACCACGTCCGGGTGCGCATGGCCGTGCGCGAGAGATGTCGCGTTGTTGAACAGGTCGATCCGGACGTTGCCGTCCACGTCCCAGAGTCTGGGACCTTCTCCCCGCGCCATGTACAGCGGGAAAGGCGCATAGTACGTAAGCGTGCGCGTGTTGCCTCCCGGCAGCGCCGCGCGTGCCCGATCGTAAAGGGATTTGGAGCCCGGGTTCCGCTCCGAGAAAGTTTTCTCCTCGCGTCGCCGGATCTCATCTCTGCCCTCCCCCCCCATCATACGGCCCTCCCCGCGGACGCCCCGACCGCCCCGAAGAAATCGGCCGCGCCGTCCGCCGTCTCCCACGCAAAGCGGCGGTCCACCTCCGACTCGGCGATGACGCTCCCCCGCCGAATCACAAACCGTCTCGGGGGCTGGAGGCGGAAGGCGTCCCGGGCGGAGGTCACAGGCGTGACGACCAGGTCCCCCCGGCAGCCGGGATCCATCCCGTAGTCCGGAAGACCCAGGACCTTCGCGGCCTTCTCCGTCGCCATGTCATAGAGAACATCCAGCTCGTCCTTGCTCCCGAGCTGGGCGGCGTAGGCGGCCAGGAAACCGTTCTTCAGAGGGTCGGCGTCGCCGAAATTCTCGTTGAACGGATCCAGGACGTTGTCTTGGGCGAAGGTGATGTTGACGCCGGCCCGCAGGAACTCCTTCACCCGGGTGACCCCGCGTCCCCTCGGCTCCGGATACAGGCGCGCGCCCAGCATCATCGTTGTGGGCGGACAGGTGGTGATGCTCATCTCCGCCCGCTTGACCGCCTCGATGACGTGCGCGGCATGATAGGGGTCGTAGTAGGGCAGCGCGGTCACGTGACCCGCGGCGACCCGGCCGCTGAACCCCTCCTGGAGGGCCCTGTGGGCGTAGTAGTGAAGGTAACGGACTTCCGGCGAGTAACGGATGTCGATGTGCATGTCGATGGGCCGGTCGAACCGCTTGGCGAGGTCGAAGATGAAATCGATGTGGCGGCGGCCCGCTTCCTCATGAAACTCCTCTTCCGGGAAACCGCCGATCACATCCGCCCCCATCCGCAGGGCCTCCTCCAGCAGCTCCCCCGTACCGGGATCGGCGTCAATGCCGTGCTGGGGCATGGCGACGAGCTGAAGGTCCACGTATTCGGCCATCTTCTCCTTGAGCGCCAGGACGCCCTCCAGCCCCGTGAGGCCGGCGGCCGTGTCCACGTCCACGTGGGTCCGCATCCCCGTCACCCCAGCCCCGAGCGCCCAGCCGAGCACCCGGCCCGCCCGTTCCTCGACGTCCGCCAGGGTGAAACGGCGCTTCTCCTCCCGAAGGTTTGTTCGGGCCTCCTCCGAGGACATGCTCACGTTGGGCGGCATCCGGTCGCTGATGAGGGCCTTGTCCAGATGGGTGTGGGGTTCGACAAAGGCGGGGGTCGTCAACGACCCGGCGGCGTCGATGACCCGCCGGCCGGCCGGCGGCAGGTCCGGGGCAATCCGGTCAATCCGTCCGTCTCGGATTCCGACGCAAACGAGACCCGTCCGGTCTCGAAGACGCGCATTCCGGATGAGAAGATCCATGGCGGTGGCTCCACTCGATGAGAGTTTCCAAGCTCGACGCGACCGGGGAGACGGCATCGAACTACCCCATACTAGAGGAAACCCGAGGAACGCTTCAATCCCCGCCCCGGGACGCGCATCGCTTGTCGAACCCCTGAAAAAATGATAACGTTCGCCCCGCACGTCCGAAGTGGTCCCGCGAGCCGAGTGGGAACACACCGGATTTCGAATAATCGGTGTGTGCATATTCTTCATGGAGGAATTCAGAAGTGGCCAGGTTCGGGGTTTTTCTTCCGGCGTTCGGATATCCCACGATCACGATGGAGTACCTGAAGGAAGCCGCCCAGGAAGCGGAGGCGTTGGGGTACGATACGCTTCAGGTCGCGGATCACCCAATTTACACCGAAGGGCTCGCCGCTTTCGGCCACAAGGGGCTCTATGACCCCATCGTCACCCTATCCCAGTTGGCGGCCGTCACCACGAAAATTCATCTCGGCGCCGGTGTGCTTCTGGTGCCCCTTCGCCATCCCTACATGTTGGCGAAAACGCTCGCGACGCTGGACCGCGCTTCGGGCGGCCGGTTGGACACGGGCGTGGGCATCGGCGCGTACGAACCGGACTACAAGAACACGGGCAACGCGTTCAAGACCCGGGGCCGGGCTTATGACGAAGCGCTGGAGGTCATGATCCGCCTCTGGACCGAGGACAACGTGACGTATGACGGGGAGTTCTACCAACTGGAAAACGTCACCCTGGAGCCCAAGCCCATCCAGAAGCCCTATCCCGGGCTCTGGTTCGGGGGCGGGGTTCGCAAAACCTGGGAGCGCGCCGCGCGCATCGGATGCGGCTGGGGCCCCTGGGCGCCGACCCTCGACCACATGCGGGAAGGGATAGCCGCCATTCGCTCGGCCGCTGAAAAAGAGGGCCGCGACCTGAACGGCTTCCGGTTCATCTGCGAGGCGTGGTGCGCCGTCGATGACGATGTCAAGCGGGCCGAATCGGCCATCCAGCCGGCGCTGTCCTATTTTGTCGAGCATCACCAAATGGACATCGGCATGGAATTCATGCACACCAACTCTTTCATCGGCCCCCCCGAGAAGATCGCCGCCCGAATACAGGAATGGATCGACATCGGCGTCGAAGAGTTCCACTTTGCCTTCTGCCCATGGGAAAGGTGCAAAGAGTCTTTGCGGGTCATCGCGGAGAAAGTGATGCCGCAATTCAAATGACGCGGAGGATTTCCGAACCAACCGTTCGGTCGGCGGCTGAGCCGCCGGAAGCCCGCGGGCTTGGCGCGTTGCCGGCCCCCTCCCCCTTGTTGACCGGGGTGGTGATTCATGAAGCGTGACACTCTCCAAAAGTTTATCGTTCCGGTTGTGTTCGTCTTTCTGTGGAGCATGATCAGTTGGCTGGAACTGATGGAGCCCAGGTACACCCCCTCCCCCATCCAGGTGGTGACCGGATGGTGGGAGTGGATCTTCGGGTCCCCGACGAATCCCAATGTATGGTACTCCGGAACCTGGCTCCTACACCTGCTGGACAGCCTCTACCGGGTCCTCATCGGCTTTATCATCGCGGCGGTGGCGGGCGTCATCCTCGGCGTCCTGATCGGGTGGTTCAGGCTGATGTCAAATTTGTTCGACCCCTTTATCCAGCTTTTGCGGCCCATTCCGGTTACGGCTTGGCTCCCCTTTTCCATCGTCTTCTTCGGGATCCAAGACACTTCCGCCATCTTTCTCATCGCATTCGGGACGTTTTTCCCGATTGTGGTGAATTCAACGGCCGGAGCGCAACATGTTCCGAAAGTCCTGATTCGGGCCGCGCTGATGTTGGGGACCAAGCAGAGCCAGCTCCTTCGACGCGTCGTCCTTCCCTCGGCGCTCCCGTCGATCATCACCGGGTTGCGCCTCGGGATCGGCCTCGCCTGGGTCCTGGTGATCGTCGCGGAGATGCTGGCCGTGGACGCCGGCCTCGGGCGCGCCCTGTGGACCGCTTATGAATTCATCCGGATGGACCTGATCGTCGCCGCCATGGTGAGCATCGGGACTATGGGTTTCCTGTCCGACCGGATCATCGTCTTCATTCGAGACCGCGCGCTCCGGTGGGCGGAAGGAACCTGAACCCATGACAGATGCGACGCAATCCTCTCCATCGGGCGGATCGGGGGAGCGGGGGGGGGAAGCCCTCATCCATTGCCGGGGCCTCCAGAAAAGCTTTCACGACATTTCCGAAGGGCGCGAAATCATCGCCCTCCAGGACCTCGACTTCGAGGTCCTGGAGGGTGAATTCCTCACAATTCTCGGGCCGAGCGGCTGCGGAAAATCCACCCTGCTCAACATCATCGCCGGGTTCGAGGAAACAACCGCGGGCCAGGTGACGCTCCGAGGCCGCCCCATCACGAAGCCGGGCGCCGATCGGGGCGTCGTGTTTCAGGAGTACGCGCTGTTCCCCTGGATGACGGTCCTGGACAACGTCTGCTACGGACTGAAGGAAAAAGGCCTGCCCAAGGAGGAGCAGATCGGCATCGCCGAGACCTACCTGAACGCCGTGGGCCTGGAAGAGTTTGCGAACCGTTATCCCCACGAGCTGTCCGGGGGAATGAAACAACGCGTCTCGCTCATCCGCGTGCTCGCCAACGACCCCGAGATCCTGCTCATGGACGAGCCCTTTGCGGCCCTGGACGCGCAAACCCGCAAGGACTTGCAGAAGGAGTTGATCCGGCTCTGGCAGGATTCCCACAAAACCATTCTGTTCGTGACCCACAACGTGGAAGAGGCCGTCTTCCTGGGGGACCGCGTGGTCGTCATGACGGCGCGCCCCGGACGCATCAAAGAGATCATCGACATCTCCCTCGAGCGCCCACGCGATGTCACCGCACCGGACTTCAACCTCGTTCGGCGCGAAGCGACCCGTCTGGTGGAAGAGGAGCTGAAAGGCCGCAATACGGCCGTCCTGAGCCACAGCGATTGAACCGGGGACCCTTTTCTCCCTCCCTCGAACATTCACGGATGAAAAAACTGCCGGACCTGGACGCCCGGGAGAAAGGCCTTTGAAAGAGAGCGACCTTTGGCCCGTCCTGCGACACTACTGGCATCCTGTCGCGTTATCCGGGGAGCTCGGCGATGGGCCCATCGCGGTCACCCTTCTGGACGAGCGCATCGCGGTCTGCCGGCTGGCGGGCCGGGTCAGGGCGTTCCGAGACCTGTGCATCCACCGGGGAACGCCCATTTCCATGGGATGGGTGGAAGGCGAAAATCTCGTCTGCGCCTATCACGGCTGGGCTTACGGGGAGGACGGCCGGTGCGTCCGGATTCCCTCGGTCCCGGCGGAGCATCCCATCCCCAAGAAGGCGTGCCTGAAGTCCTTCCGGGCCCGCGAGAAGTACGGCCTCGTGTGGGTCTGCCTGTCCGAGACCCCCCGGGCGCCGATTCCCCAGTGCCCGGAGTATGACGACCCGAGCTATCGGCCGTTCCTGTTCCAAAGAAAATTCTGGAAGGGCAGCGCGGCCCGCGTGATGGAAAACTTCCTGGACCAATCCCACTTCGCCTGGGTCCATGAGGGCATTCTCGGCGACCGCTCCGACACCCTGGCGCCCGAAATGGACCTGAACCGCAACGGTGAAGAGTTCGTGTGCGGATTCGAGAACATCCCGACCCCCATCGCCCCATTCCCTCACCGTCAAACCTACCGCGTCAACCTGCCCTTCACATGTCACATGTCGAAAGCGGAACACGACGGACGGACCAAAGTGCTCTTCGTGTTGGGCCTGCCCCACTCGGCCAGGTTGAGCACACGGTTCCTGATTGGGATTCGCAACTACGATCTGGAAACAAACGACATCATTCATGGACCCATCATCGTCACCGATGACGACGTGAAGGCCGAGGTTCTCGATGAGACCGTGCGGGAGGTCGTCCGGAATCACGAAATCGTCTTTGAACAGGACTTGGTGATCGTCGAGCGCCAGCGTCCCGAAGAACTTCCCTTGGACTTGACCGAGGAGCTACACGTCAAGACGCCGGACGCGGCCGCCATCGAGTACAGAAGGATGCTCAAGGAAATCGGGGTCGATCCATAAGACCGGGCCGGTCTATCCGGTTTGGCGGGAATCCGTTGTGAGAGATTCAGGCGTCTCGGCTTTCACGCGAATCATGGCGTAGAACAGAACCAGGTCCTCCCCCCCCTCCCCCTCCCCGGCGGCGAAATCATGCGGCGTCCCGGCCGGCAACCGGACGGCCATTCCCGCAACCAGGTCCCGGGCCTCGCCTCTCACCGTCAACGTCCCACCGCCCCCGAGGACGTGGACCAGGACGTCCAGGTCCGCGTGGGTGATCTCTTTGGGATCCCCCGGGTCATCCGGCCGGGCGCCCGGGCTTCGAAAGACGACGATCCCCGCCCGGTACTCCGGGCGCACGACCAAGTCCCGGTGGCCAATTTTCTCCTCCGACCGGCGCAGGCGGCTCACTTCTTCCGCAAGCTGAAAGACTTCCACAGCCTTCAATTCACGCATCCACGGAGGAGGAATTCGCGGGAGACGCTCACCCGGTCAGCCCCCCCCGCCCCGGCGGACCAACTCCCGAACCCGGCTTGCGCTCACCGGTTGTCCGAGCTTCCCGTCCTCTTTAACGGAAGAGCCCACGATGGCCCCATCGCCCGCCGCGAGCATGTCGGCCACGTTCTCCGCATCGACGCCGCTCCCCAGAAGAACCGGCGTTCCGGGGATTGCCCGCTTGACCCGCCGAACGATGTCCAGCTCGGCCGGAATTCCCGTCCCGATTCCAGAGACCACAACGGCGTCGGCCAGCCCCCGCTCGACCAGATCGCGGGCGTCCCGATCCAGGTCGGGGGGCGCGAGGGCGGCGGCGTGCTTCACCTGAAAGTCGCCGAAAATCCGGACGTTCGATCCCAGAAGCTTCCTCAAACGGAGGGTCTCATGGGCCGTCCCCCGGATGATCCCCTGGTCGGTGACCATCGTCCCCGTGTGGACGCCGACCCGGATGAAGGAACACCCGGCCACCGAGGCGATGGACAGGGCCGCGGCCGCGTCGTTACGAAGAACGCTCACGCCGCAGGGCAGGTCGACGGCCTCGCGCACGTCGCCGACGGCCCGGGCGACGCAGGCCGTCGTGATGGGCTCCACCGCGACGGGCAGGAACGGCATATCGCCGAAATTCTCGACGACAATTCCGTGCGCGCCCCCCTCCCGCGCGGCCTCCGCGTCCGCAACCGCTCGGTCGAGGATGGCCTTCAGCCCGCCCCCCCCTTCATCGTGAAAAGGGCTTCCCGGCAGCGGGAGCAAATGCACCATCACCACAAGCGGGTTCGGCGCGCCGAACAGGGTTTCAAGCAATGCGCCCATCAGTTCATCCAGAAGGTCATCCCCCCCAATCGGTTCGTGAAGAATCGATCGGGGGTCATATACTCCCTGTTGAATCTGGAGACGAGGGGTCCGTGCTGGAGGTTTTCCGTCTCGGCCGGCTTCCGGCTGAACACCTTCCACAGGACGGTTTCTCCATCGCGCCCGACGGCGGCCAGATGGCCCGGCCCGCCATTCAATCTCGTCGTCCACCCGACCCACTTTTCATAATCACTTCCTCCGGTCACCCGCCCAAGGGGGTCCATCCACGGGTTGTATTCGATGAACCAGTCGATGCCCGGATTCCCCTGATCCTCCGCGTTGCGGTAAAGCGCCTTTTTTCCCCTGCCCCCGCATTCACAAAGCTGCCGGTTGAAGTAGAGCTCGGAAGCCTCGCCATACAGATTGACGTAGACCGTATCGTCTTTCGGCATCCGGGCCCGGACGAAATACGCGGCCGATTTGATTCCACGAAATCCGCGGGATGCGCCCCAGGCATTTTCCGCCTCGGCCCGGATATAGAGGCCCCAGTTCGGCGTCGGTAAAAACAGGTTCGTATAAAGGGCCCCCGACAGTCCATCGGCCGCGGCCAACACCACCAGGGCAATGCCCAAAACCCGCCGTCGCTCCCAAAGGTCACTCATGAGCTTCGCGCCCAGAAGGCAGAGCGGCACGGCGATGTTGGTCGCCGCAATCTCCGGATAGGTGTAGAAGAAAAAGATTTGCGGAAGACCCAGAACCCCATACCAGAACACCAGGACCCCCGCGGTGTCGAAGCGCCAAAGCCTTGGAATGTGCAACACCAGGGAAACCAAACAAGTCAATGCGAAAAGGAGGTTCAACCCAATCCCGATGTTGAGAATGCTTCCGAACATCCTCTGGGTCAGCGGGGACCCCGCTTCATGAATAATGACCGACGGTCCGACATCGAAGAAATACCGGCTGTGCTGGTTGGACCACGCCAGAAGGCCAAGGAGCTCGTTCCTCCACATCGCAAGAATGAAAACCACGCCCTGAAAGAGAACGGCCAGGATGGGAATCATTGCCCAATAACGAAAACCGGATTTGCGGACGACCTCGCCCAACCGGCCTTTCCAATCCCCTCCATTCCGCCGGGCGCGGGCGACGAAGAAAAAAGCGACCACCAGAAGGGTGAAGGGAAACCCGTTGTTGCTCATCACCTCCAAGGCGAGGGCCAGGGCGCTCCCTATCGCCCACCGGCGGGCGCGCGTCTCAATCAGCTTATCCACCGCCAGGAAGACGAGAACCTGGATCAGAAAAACGACCACCAAAGACTGCGGGGTCCGAGAATTGGCTACGTGCCAAGAAGCCAATCCCATAAAAAGCGCGGCCAAAAGCCCCGCCCGCACCCCGAAGAATCGCTTCCCCAGCGCATAAATGGCGGCCACCCCCAGCAAACCCGCCAGGATAAACGGCAACACCAAAAGAAATTCCGAAATGCGAATCCCGAACAGCCTCAACAAAGAGAGATCGATGTAGAGGATCAAAGGGGCCGATACGCCCCGGTAGAACAAAACAAGTTGAACGAAAAAGTTCTCCAGGAGGGCGTCCCCGCCCAACCAGGGGGCCAGGGTGAGCCTGAAGCCGGCCAGCAAGGAGGTCACCGGCATCTCGACAGCCGAGAAAACCTGATTGGCGCCAACCGTCCTGAGGATGAACGCGCCCAGAAGAATTCCGCCGAGAATCAATCCGGGGCGGGCGCTTCCGCCCTGGGAGACCCCCGCGGCGGCCTCGAGGTGTTTCTGTTTCCCGGTCATGGCTTCTCCCGCCTCCGAACAAGCAGGCGCATCGTCAGCGGGTCCGGTGTTCGATCCATTCTCATGGCTTCCCGCTTCTTTCGCGCTCGCCCCGCACAATCAAGCGGCCCGGCGAAATACGGCGTCCCATTCCAAAAAGTTGACTTACCCAAAGCCATCCAATAAAAAAGGGTGTGAACCGGACTCAAGCTTCTCTCACATCCTCGGACAATCCCATGGACCTATCCATCATCCTGCCCGCTTTGAATGAGGCGGGCACCCTTCCGGGATTGTTGGAACAACTGCAACGAGCCCTGTCCAAGCTCACGCCGAATTTCGAGATCCTCGTGGTGGACGGCGGCTCTTCCGACGAAACCACCGAGGTGGCGAAACGTTTCGGCGCCGATTGCTGGACCCAAACCCGCCCGGGCTTGACCCGCGCCATCTTTGAAGGCTTCTCTCGCGTCCGGGGGGCCTATGTGCTTACGATGGATGGAGACCATTCCCACGATCCCATCTACATCGAGAGACTCTGGGCGGACCGGAAAAACGCGGATGTAGTCATCGCCTCCCGCTATGTCCCGGTGGAAAGGCCGAAATGCCTTTTTCCCGGTGGCTGTTGAGCCGCCTCCTGAACGGAACCTTTCGCACCCTGCTCTCCCTGCCGGTTCATGATCTCTCAAGCAATTTCCGCCTCTACCGGGCGGCGGCCCTGGAGGGCATCGCGTGCGAGGCGTCCCACTATGACGGCCTTCTTGAGATTCTCGTCAGAATTCAGGCCGGGGGCGGGTCTATTCGTGAAGTTCCCTTCACGTACAAGCCGCGGCTCCACGGCTCTTCCAAGGCGCGGATCGCCAAATTCGCCTGGCCCTACATCAAGACCCTGGTCCACATGTGGCGTCTTCGCCGCTCCGCTCCCTCAACGGACTAGAGAACGCGGGCAAGATGCCCGCCCTACCTGTATTGGAGAAACCAGGTTTCCGCCGTCCGGTAGGCCGGGCATCTTGCCCGGCTGGAATCTGGGGGGAGGGGGGGGGTTGCCGCCGACTTCCCCTCTGACGCCGCGACACGCGGGCTTCCTCCTGAAATGACTCAGGACGGCCATCCACCGTAGCAGGGAATTCCCTAAGCCCCGTTCTCATCCCCGGCGGGGTCAATCACCCGGATCGAGCCCAGCTCCCGATACTGCTCGGCGCAATCCAGCCCGTACCCCACGACCCATTTCGGCGGAATGGTGTATCCGACATAATCCACATCGAACGCAACCTTGCGCATCTCCACCTTGTCCAGAAATACGGCGAACTTCAACGTAGCGGGTTCGTGGGCCATCAACACCTCGCGGATCTTCTCCAGCGTATACCCGGTGTCCACGATATCGTCTACAACCAGAACGTGGCGGCCTTTGACCTCGCCCATCCCCTGGGTCAGAAGCTCCACATTGCCTTCACTGACCGTCCGCTCCCGATAGCTGGACGCAATCAAGCAGCCCAGCGTCACCCGACGTTCCAAGGCCCGGATGAGATCCGCCGTGAAAAACAGCGAACCCTTCATCACGGCGACGAGGTGAAGGTCCCGGCCCTTGTAATCGGCTCGGATCCGATCGGACAACTCCTCCACCCGGCGCCGAATTTCCTCGGCCGTAATCAGGGTCTCCTCCAGCTTCAACGACACCACCTCCACACCCAGGAGATTCCCAGCCGCCGGGGTCCGACAGAACCGGGGGATTATCCAGCGCTTTGCGTGATGGAGACTTATGAGGGGCGCAGAGCGGCCGGCGCCCACGTCCTCATTCCGCCGCGGGACGGTCAGGCGGAATCGCCCAGGGCCAACCCATGAATCGCAAGGGTGCGGGCGAACGCTTCCAAGGCCTTACGCGGAGGGAGAAGAATCCTTTACGTCCGGCTCGGGTCTCGGTCTTTCCTCTTCACCGGACTCCAGACCTGGAGTCGAGTTGGGTCAAACCTGGGTCCCTCACTGGCCTCCGAACATCTGCCGAATTCGCTTCAGGAATTGCGCTACGCGGTTCTGCCATGTTTCACGGGGCGGCCGATCGGCCTGCGGCCGCCGGGCGCTCTCATCGCTCATACGTCAGCCCCTTTTCTCTTTCACTTTGGCAACCTCGCGATCCCGCTTCGCCGCCCACGTTTCTTTGTCTCTCAGGTGCTCCTCTCGCAGGGCCAGGACCGCGGCCTCCGCGGACCCCGGATCGCCGGAGACCGCATCCCGCATCTTTCCATCGAGCATGATCTCGGCTTCGGCGACCTTCGCCCGGCACTCCGCTTCGATCTCCGCAATCCGTTTTTTCTGCGCATCGGAAAGGCCGGCGCTCTCTTCCGAGACCAGCTTTTCCGTCTTTTCCATGGCCAATTCCAGCGCGCTCTTCATTCTCCGACCTCCTTTTCGACATCGGCGGTTCCAAGGCAGGCATTCCACCATAACCACAAAGCGCAGGTCAACCTGAGCCGCCGTCCCCGCCCCCCGATCCCCTATCGCGGGGGCCGCCGCGACCGTGATTCCAACAGGGATCGAAGACCGGCGGCCGTCACCCGGCGCAAGATATTTCTTCTTGGATTTGACTGTCTCACCCGAATCCATTACATAAATATGAACCGGGATGGGTGGCCGCACCGGCAATTGCCCGGGCGCAAGCTCAATCTGAACCAGAAAGGACGTTGATTCGTGGCCATCGAGGCGACCGTCGCAGAAGATTTTACGGCTTATACGCGGATGAAAAAGGGGCAGGAGCCCCAAGAACATGAGTTCAAAAAAGGCGCCAAGGTCTCCCTGAGCCAAATCTGGAAGGGAGAGCTGTGCCTCATCAAGAGCGAGGAAGGCAAGGTCTTCAACATCAAGAAGACCTTTCTCGAAAAAAATGTCTTCGATCAGAAGGTGGATGACGACAAGGGGAAGACCCGCCGAAAACGCGCCAAGGACATCCCCGATTTCGCCGATCTTTCCGCGATGCGTCCGGACCTCGAAATGGAGCGGGGATTCGCGCCGCAACTCAGCAAGGCCGTCGAACTGTCCCTGCTGTCGGGTTTCCGGCAATTCCTGGGCAGCCGGAGCGGGGCGACGTTGACTGTCGCCGTTCTCATCCTGGCGATCTTCCTCGGTTGGCGGAATCTTCAAAAATCCCGCAACCAGACCCCCTTCGGCCTGCTGGCCGCCGCCGTGATCGAGCGGGGCGCGCTGAAAGAACCCGGCCACTTCGAACCCAGCTATCACCAACTCCGTTTGAATTTTGACGGCTCCAAAGCCGAGGCCAGGGTGCATGACTCGCCCTGGAGCCGGCGAACCCTCACCCTGAAAATGCCTGGAAAGAAAACCGCCATCCTCGCAAGCGAACAGGAAGCGCGATGGCTGAGCAACACAGAGCTCCGAAGCGTCTACCATGACGAATTCATTGATGTCGGGAGCAACGGAAAAGTCGACCACGTCATCCAGGTGCTGGAATTCCGGTCGGACTCCAATCAGTTGGTGGGGGCTTATCGAAAGACGATTCGGCCCGATTCCGCGCACGAATCAAGTTATCGTCTAAACGTCCGCCGGATCCTCAAAACCCTCTTACAAAGCGGGTGACGCGCAACCGGTCACCTGTCTCGGCCTCCTCGACGGCCCTTCTCCAGGGCCCGGTCCCCGGCGGCCCGGCTGTGCCGGATCTGCCCCGGGAAATACGGGGGGTGTTGCGCCCCAAACCTCTCCGCCGAAACAACCGGCCCCCGAACCGGACCCAGGCCGACGAGACCCTTCGAATGTCTGAAGCCATCGGATTTCCAGACGCCCATACCGGCCGGAGCCGACCTTGACGAAGCATCCTGAGAGATTGCCGCCGGGCGAGCGCGCCGCGGACCCCGAGCAAACCCGCGCGTCCAAGGTGCGCACCCTGGCCACCCTCACCTTCGGCCACGCGAACACCCACTGGTTCCTGGGCGTTCTCGGGCCCGTCCTCCCCCTGATCGCGCGGGACCTGAATCTGAGCTTCACCCAAATCGGTCTTTTGCTCACCCTGCGCTCCTTGGGGGCGTCGTTCGGCGGGGCCTCGGCGGGTGTGCTGACGGACCTGCTGGGCAAACGAAAGCCCCTGCTGGTCGTGAACCTCGCGGTGATGGGCGCGATGTACGCATCGATGGGATACGCAAACACCTTCGCGTTTCTCTTTGTCCCGTTTTTGCTGACGGGAATGCTCAATTCCAGTTGGCACCCCCCGGCCATGTCCACCCTGTCCCGACTCTATCCCAACCACCGGGGATTCGCCCTGGGATTGCATGGCAGCGGCGCCAGCCTGGCGCAGTCCATCGCCCCCTTGGTCATCGGATATCTCCTGCAATTCACAACCTGGCGGGAGGTGATGAAAATCCACCTCCTCCCCACCCTCATCTCGGCTGTCCTGGTTTTCTTTCTCCTGCCTCCGATGTTGACCGCAGCGAGCGGAAGCGTCCGGCAGTACTCCTCGGATCTCATTCGGGGCTTCCGGAAAAACCGGGCCCTCCTGTCCGTGGCGGCTGTCTCCTGCCTGCGGACGATGAGCTACCGGACGCTCGACAGCTTCCTCCCCTTGTATCTCGCTTTTCATTTCGGCATGGGTCCCGCCGGAGTCGGCTTCTATGTCTTTTTGCTCATTTTTTCAGGCACCATCCCGGAGGCCGTCTCCGGACTCCTGTCGGACCGGATCGGACGGAAGGGAATCCTTGTGGGGGGGCTCCTGATTTCCACCATCGCCCTGATTTTGATCCCGTTCCTGCCCGTCGGCCTGCCGCTCGGCGCGGCCATCTCCGTCCTGGGATTCAGCCTGATCTCCCTTCGTCCAATCATCATGGCCTCCGGTTTCGACGTCACCCCTCCGGATTTGGGCGGGTCCACGGTCGGCTTCCTCTTCAGTTTCAACCAGATCTTCACCGGGATAGCCCCCCTCATCGCGGGGGTCATCGCGGACCAATGGGGACTCGGCGTCACGTTCTACTTCATGGCCGCCCTGACGGCGGCCTCCGCCCTGGCCGTCCGGATCCTCTTCCGGCCTCAACGGCAATCGGGAAAGATTCCCGGCGTCTCCGAAGTCACCTGAGCCCGCAGCGAAAACCCCCTCCGGGCAGCTCCCCATCGTCCTGCCTTCAGGATCCGGTCCGCCGGGATTTGGGTTAGAATGATTGGGGTCCAATCCGGCTGACAATTCTTTGCTGAATTCGGACACTGTTCCGGACCGGCTCGCTCACCCATCGAGAGGAGCGTCGTATGACCCAGGAGCGACCCGACATTCTTCGGGGTCCGTTGCGCGTGATCAACCTGGGGGTTGAAGATTTCGCCGACTCGCTCGGAAAACAAGGGTCGGACGTGACCTCCGTGGACTGGACCCCCCCCGCGGGCGGCGACCCCGACCTGGCGGCCCTGCTGGACCGTCTCAAGGGCTGCGATTCCCCCAACGACCGGGCCGTCGAAAGTCTGGTCTCGGCGCGGCCCGTCTGGGAAGACGTCGCCCCCGCCCGGGAAGCGATTCCCGGGATGGATGAGGACACGATCCTCCATGCCGGCCCCCCCGTCACGTGGGAGCGGATGTGCGGCCCCATGCGCGGGGCCGTCATCGGAGCGCTGATCTACGAAAAACGCGCCCGGACCCCCGGCGGCGCGGAACGCCTGGCCCGCTCGGGGAAAATCCGGTTCGATCCCTGCCACCACCACGGGGCGGTGGGTCCCATGGCGGGGGTCATATCTCCGAGCATGCCGGTTTTCATCTTACGCAACGCCCACGCGGGAAACCGCTCGTTCGCCACGTTGAACGAGGGGTTGGGAAAGGTCCTGCGCTACGGCGCTAACGACCGGGAGGTCATTACGCGGCTGCGCTGGATGGAAAGAGAGCTCGCTCCGGCCATGAAGGCGGCCGTGGAGGACGCGGGGGGCGTCGACCTCAAATCCATCATGGCCAAGGCGCTCCACATGGGCGATGAATGCCACAACCGCAACGTCGCCGCGACGGCGACCCTCATCCGAACGCTGGCGCCTCATCTGGCCAAGGGGGTCAAGCGCCGCGCGGTCCTCGAGCGGGTTTACCGGTTTATCGCGGGCAACGACCACTTCTTCCTGAACCTCGGCATGCCCGCCTGCAAGGCGTCCGCCGACGCGGCGCACGGCGTGCGGGGCGCCTCTATCGTGACGGCCATGGCTCGAAACGGGACGGAGTTCGGCATCCGCGTGAGCGGTTTGGGCGACCGGTGGTTCACCGCGCCGGCCGGATACGTCGAGGGGCTTTACTTCCCGGGATACGGACCCGAAGACGCGAACCCCGACATCGGCGACAGCACAATCACCGAGACGGCGGGCATCGGCGGATTCGCCATGGGAACAGCGCCGGCCATCGTGCAGTTCGTCGGGGGAACGGTGGATCGCGCCATCGCCATGACGCGGGAAATGCTCGAGATCACCTGGGCGCAGAACCCCACGCTCACGCTTCCCTGTCTCAATTTCGCGGGGACGCCCACCGGCATCGACATCCGCAAGGTCGTCGAGACGCGCATCACGCCGGCCATCAACACCGGGATCGCCCACCGGCTTCCCGGCGTCGGGCAGGTCGGCGCGGGACTCCTCCGGGCGCCGATGGCCCCCTTCGAGGCCGCGGTCCGGGCGCTGGCGGAAAACGATTCCTGACGCCTCCGGCGTAGGAAGGGCCTTCGTGGCTGAGTCCGACCGAAAAATCGCGGTCGTCGCCTTCGGCGGAAACGCCGTCGATCCGACCGGAAACAGTACGGCCGAAGAGATGTGGGAGCACGTCCGCCGCGCCTGCCGGTGCGTCATGATGCTGCTGGAAGAAGATTACAGGGTGGTTCTAACGCACGGCAACGGACCCCAAATCGGCCGCCTCCTCATCCGGATGGAGCAGACCCGGAAGACCCTCCCGCCGATGCCGATGGACGTTTGCGTGGCCGACACGCAGGCAGCCATCGGTTACATGATCCAGCAAAGCCTGCTCAACATGACTCGCCGGGCCGGGCGCGATCATCCCATCGCCACCATCGTGACGCAGGTTGAAGTGGACCCGGCGGACCCCGCCTTCCAGAACCCCACCAAGCCAATCGGCCCCTTCTATGACCCATCGGAGGCCAAAACCATCGGTGGGGCCCACGGCTGGAGGCTCGTGCCCGACGCCAACCGGGGATACCGCCGCGTGGTCCCGTCTCCACGCCCGGTGAAAATCATCGAGCTCCCGGTGATCCGGCGGCTCGTGAACGCGGGGACGATCGTGATCACCGTCGGCGGCGGCGGCATCCCGGTCGTGCTGAAAGACGAGGATTACGCCGGCGTGGACGCGGTCATCGACAAAGACCTCGCCAGCGCCATGCTGGCCAGGGACCTGAACGCCTATACGTTCATCATCCTGACGGCCGTCGAGCAGGTGTGCCTGGATTTCGCCAAACCGACCCAGCGGCCGCTCATCAGGCTCACGACCGGCGAGGCCCGGGCGCACCTGGCCGACGGCCAGTTTCCGGCCGGGAGCATGGGACCGAAGATCGAGGCCGCGCTGGAGTTCCTGGAAGGGAATTCGGGGGAGGTCCTTATCACCTCCCTGGAATCCCTCCCGAAGGCCATTCGCGGAGAAACGGGGACCCGGGTGGTTTGCGGCTAAGGCGCTCCGCCGCCCGGCTTCATCGCTTTTCCCAAGCCGACGGAATCATGCCGCGCCGCCCCCTCCGGCCAACGCCCCAAGAAAGACACCGAATGTCCGCATCCCGGCCCGGCGCTCCCGGTCGGCGGGGTTAAGCTGAATTTCCACCATTAGAAAGTCAAGCCGCCTATGATCGGTAAACTCATTGCCGGTCAACGCCTTACCAGAGAGGAGGATTTCAATCGGATATAGACAGAGTGTCTCCCTGGGCGTTTGCTGGGGCGGGTGCAGAGCCCCGCCCCTACACTGGAGCGAACGTGCGCACATTTCCCATGTCGGGGCCGGGCGCGAGTCGGTTGACTCCCGCACCGGCCCTCCCCGTTAGCCGGCGCGTGTGCCATGAGCGTGTGGGGCGGCCCCATCGCACGTCTTTGTGAGAAATGCGGGTTGAGCGGATTCCGTCATATAATGATTTGCCGAATCCGCGGCGCGGCCATCAGGGAAGGAGCCCTTCGTCCGTATGCGATGTGTCATCGTCCACTACCACGAGATCGCCCTCAAAAAGGGAAACCGGCCCTACTACATCGAGCGCCTGGCCGGAAACCTACGGCAGGCCACATCCGACCTGGCCGTCCGCCGGGTGCGGAAGGTCTGGGGCAGACTCGTGATGGAGCTGGAGGAGGAAGCCGCCTGGGAGACGGTCCGCGCGCGGCTGGCCGGGACATTCGGCATCGCCAACTTCTCTCTCGCCAAGCAGGTCCAACTCGACCTCGATTCGTTCAAACGGGACATCGGCCGGGCCGTCCTGGCGCGTCGCGAAGCGGGCGATGATTTCAAGACGTTCCGCGTCTCCGCGCGCCGCGCCTTCAAGCAATTTCCGCTTTCCTCCCCGGAGATCAACCGCGAGGTCGGCGCGCACCTCCAAGAGCTGACCGGCGCGTCAGTCAATCTGAACCATGCCGATCTCACCGTTCATCTCGAAGTGATCCCCCGGGAGGCGTTCTTCTATTTCGACAAGGTCCAGGGCCCGGGCGGTCTTCCGGTCGGGGTCAGCGGGCAAGTGTGCGTCCTCCTCTCCGGCGGGATCGATTCTCCGGTGGCCGCCTACCGGATGCTCCAGCGCGGATGCCAAGCCACGTTCGTCCATTTTCACGGGGCCCCCTACCTCAGCAAGGCGTCCGCCGAGAAGGCCATGGACCTGGCCGAGCTTCTCACCTTTCACCAGCACCACAGCACGCTCTACTCGACGCCCTTCGGCGAGATTCAGCGGCGGGTGGTCCTGGCCGTCCCGCCCCCCCTGCGGGTCATCCTGTATCGCCGCCTCATGATTCGCATCGCCGAGGCGCTGGGGCGGCGTCACGGGGCGCAGGCTCTGGTGACCGGGGAAAGTCTGGCCCAAGTGGCGTCGCAAACCCTGACCAACATCGGCGTCGTCGAGGAGGCGGCGGAGCTGCCCATCTTCCGTCCCCTGATCGGCATGGACAAGAATGAGATCAGCGCCCAGGCCGAGCGCATCGGAACCTATGAGACCTCTATCCAGCCGGATCAGGACTGCTGCACCCTGTTCGTGCCCAAACACCCCGCCACCCGGTGCCGCATCGAGGAAGTCCGGGCCGCCGAGGGCTTGCTTGACATGAAAGACCTCGTGAGCCGGGGCGTCGAGGGGGCGTCCATTCACGATCTCCATTTTCCGGAGGTTGCCGCGCCCGAAAAACGGGCGCAACCGGCCCATCCCTGAAAACCCGCCGTGCGCCCGCGCACCAGAGAGGCTCCGTCATGGCAAAATTCACCGGATTTGATATCGGCCTCAGCGGCGTCCTTCCGCTGGACGTCATCATCCCCTGCGCCCAGGCCGCCGAGCGCTTGGGCTTCCAAAGGGTCTGGATCGCCGAGAGCTACCACGCCCGGGGGGCCTTTACGAACCTGGCCGTCGTGGCCCAACAGACCCAATCCATCGGCCTGGGAACGGGAATCATCTCGCCTTACACGCGGCATCCCGGAATCCTCGCCATGGAGGCCGCGACCTTGGACGAGGTCTCGGGCGGGCGATTCACCCTGGGCCTGGGGACAGCCTACGCCCAGCTCAACAAGCATCAGGTCCGCGACGCCAAGCCCATCACAGCCCTGCGGGAAGCCATCGAGATGGTCCGGATGCTGATCCGGGGCGAAGGAGACAGTTACACCGGCAAGGTCTTCACCTTCGGCGGCTCGGGCGTGTCCCTCACGATGGAGCCTGTCCGCCGCGACCTGCCCATCTATGTGGGATCCATGGGACCGAAGACCCTCGAGATGGCCGCCGCGGCGTCGGACGGGATCCTGCTCAACTTCTTCCTGACGCCGGCGTTCCTGAAGAACATCGCCATGCCCGCCATCCGCAAGGGGATCGAACGGGCGGGAAAGGACCTGGACCGCTACGACATCCGCTCCTACATCATCACTTCGGTGGACCGGGACCGGCGGGCCGCCAACGACGCGGCCCGGGGGCTTATCGCGTCCTACACCGCCCGGGGCGCCTCGGAGCCGCTGCGCTACCAGGCGGCAGGCATCGAGGATGAGGAGCGCATCGAGATAGGCGACCGGATGCGGAAGTATTTTGACCAAGGCGACGCGAAACAAGCGGAGGCGTGCGTCCCCGACGCCTGGGTGGACAAGCTGGCGGCCTCCGGCACGCCGGATGATGTCTGCGAGAAATTCAACGCCTTCGCGGCGGAAGGCCTCAAGGCCCCCGCCTGCTATCAGGTCCTCGGCCCGAACCGCCTGGACGCCATCGAGCTTCTGGCCAAAGAGGTCGTCCCCCACTTCCTGTAGGCCGGTTGGAAGACCAAGGGGGAAGGGGATCAACGCCCTCCCGGCCGTCTCCATGAACCAAAACCAGAAGTTTCCCGCGGGCTGAACGCATGGGCGAGCGGACGCCAACGCTGGTGCTCTACTCAAAAGAGGATTGCGGGCTGTGCGACGAGGCGAAGGAAGCGTTACGGCCCGTTTGCGCCCGCTTCGGCGTGTGGCTGGAGGAAATGGACATCACCCAAAATCCGGAGATCCTCGCCCGGTTCGGCGAAGAGATTCCCGTGGGTTTTCTAAACGGGGAAAAGGTGTTCAAGTATCGTGTCGAGTCCGGACGGCTGAGACGGCTTTTGAACAAGGCGGTGAGAGAAGCGGAGAATTCCGCGTCGGGGGCTTGAGACAAACGTCTCCCCCTGCGAGAACTCCCGGCCTCGCGTTGGATGAATGGGTCCGTCAGAGAAGAGACATCAAGTGACGCTTTGGGCTATGTTGTCCGCGCGGCCGCGTTTCGCCTTTGCGCGCGAATGGCCCTTGCTCGTTTGGCTCTGCGGCGGACACTGGGTTTCTCGTAACTGCGGCGCTTGCGAAGCTCCTTGAAGATTCCCTCTTTGTCCATCTTCTTCTTCAAGGATTTGATCGCCCGTTCGAGATTTTCGTCCACCTTGACCGCGAGTGGGTCTGCCACACTCTCTCCTTCCGATGTTTGCCGAGAAAAACCCTGAGCGGCGCCTGAACCGCCCCCACGAATCTCACCGCGTCCTGATCACTATCCCCCGACAATATCGTCATTTCTCCCGGAAAGTCAATCCCGCGCCGGTCGAAGTCTTCACCCGAACGTGATGGACCGAAGGACGCGTCCATTGATCGACACCCGCAACCGGCCCGCCCGCAAAACTCCGTCAGTCCGGATCCGGGTCGCCGAAATCGAACTGAAGCCCGTCATAGGCCAGCTCCACGCCGGCGGGAAGACCGGGATTGATCTCGTCATAATCCACATCGTGGCTCATGTGGGTGAAGTACGTCCGCTTCGCTCCAATGCGCCGCGCCGCTTCCGTAGCCCCATCAATCGTCAGGTGAGAGGGGTGAAACGAAGGACGGAGGGCGTCGAGAATCAGCACCTCCAACCCTCGCATGAGCTCCACCGTTTCCTCAGGGACGGAAGCGACATCCGTCAAATAGGCGAAAGGGCCCACTCGGTAGCCATACACCGGCCCTCCCGGACCGTGGTCGGCGGGCAAGGGAACGACCCGATGTCCGAACAAATCGAACGGTCCGTCGATCACCCGCCCGCGGAGGCGGGGGATGTAAGTCATTCCGTTTTCTTCCGGGTCGAAAATATACGCGAAGGATCGTCTCAGGTAAGCCAGGGTCCGGTCCGATCCGAAACAAGGGATTTCCGATTTTTGGAGGGCGTTGTAGGCCCGAAGCTCATCGATCCCATGAATGTGATCGGCATGAGAATGGGTGTAAAGGACCGCGTCCACCCTGGAGATCTTATGCCTCAGGGCTTGACTCCGCAGGTCGGTGGTGGTGTCCACCAGAACCCCTTTCCCATCCCAGGACATCCACACCGATGTCCTCAACCGCCTGTTCTTTGGATTTTCCGACGTACAGACCGAACAGCGGCATCCGATGTTCGGAACCCCCGTTGAAGTCCCGCATCCAAGGACAATGACCTTCAAGGGAGAGAATCCTTTCCTAAAGACCACCCGACCACGCCGTCGCCTGGATTCCAGGCGCAAAGGATGAACGCCGGCCAGCCGGCAACGTTCAAATCAGAAATTGCACGCTGAACCCGAATCGGCCTTGTAAATCACAGAGAACCAAGGAGAGATACAACTCCGTCCCGGGGGTGTCAATTCTTATCGCTTCCCGCCCCGGCGTCGCGGGCATCCCCGTCAGCCGCTCCCGGCCGATGAGCGCAAAGCGCGCACGACGGCCTCGGGGTCCGGACTCAAGACCACCGCGGACGCCACCGCCGCCCCGGCCGCTCCCCTCGCCGTCACCTCCTGGATGTTCTCCGGACCGATTCCCCCGATCCCGACGACAGGGATCGACACCGCCTTCACGATGGCCTCCAGACCCGCCGGGCCGATGACCGGATTCGAGGTGGTCTTGGTCTCGGTGGGAAAGACCGGACCGGCCCCCAGATAATCCGCCCCCAGGCTTTCCGCCTCCCGGGCCTGGTCCGGCGTGTCCACCGAGGCGCCGATGATAAACCCCGCCGGTGAAATCCTTCGGGCCGCGGCGAGGGGAAGGTCGTCGGCGCCCAGGTGGACGCCGTGCGCCCCTGAGGCCAACGCAACGTCCAGACGGTCGTTGATGATCAGCAGGGTGCCCGTGTCGCCCGACAACGCGCGGATTCGCTTTCCGTGGGCCACCAGATCGCACGCGGAGACGGTCTTCCCTCTCAACTGAATGGCCGTGACCCCGCCCCTGAGAATCGCCGATATGAGGGCTTCAAAAGACGGCTGGTCGGATCTCTCCACGAGGCCTTCATCCGCGATGACATAACTCTTCAACCTGATGGCATCCATCGGACCGGGGTCCCCCCGCCTGGAAGAGGATTTCTCAACGTCAATTCTCTCTTTTATACCCAACTATCCGCTTGATGCATAGAAATTATCCGACGGATCCGGAATCTCTCCAGCCGTCTCTAATGATGGTATGATCACACCGGAGAGAGAGGGACTTCCCCACGAGGCTGGCCATCCATCAAGAGGTGATTCACCCGCGCCTCACGAGTCCGGGTTTCAAACCACAGCGGCGGTGCGAAATCCGCCAATATTCCAGAAAAGCATTAGAGAACAACGACTTCCACACTCGTTGAAGCTGTAAATCGTATGTGATCGGCCCACAATCCGTTGATTCCTAATTCCCAAAGCATAATCAGAATTTTTATCATTTTTCTCACGGTGATGATTTTTATCGCTATCGGACCGCCCCAGCCCCAAACCGCCGCTGAAACCACCCCCGGCCATCGTCAGATCGAAAAGGGACAACCCGAGCGGCCCCCCTTCAATGCCCGCCGGGCCCTGGGTCTCATCCGGAAGCAGCTCTCCTTCGGAAGCCGCGCCATCGGACGGCCGGGACATGAATCCGCCAAGCGCTTCCTGGAACGAGAGCTCCGACTTTATGCCGATTACGTCACCGTGCGGAACTTTCGGTGGCGGGATTTCGATCTCACGAACTTTATCGGGTGGATCTGCGCGGAGGAGGTTTCCGCGGATGAATCTCCCGCCGCCCCGCCCGGGTCGAAAGAGCCGTGTCCGGGCCGGGCCGGCGACAGCCCGGCCATCCTTCTCTCCGCCCACTGGGACACGCATCCGTACGCCTCGCGCGATCCCGACCGGTCCCGCCGCCGCCTACCGGTCCCTGGAGCGAACGATGGCGGCTCCGGGACGGCGATCCTGTTGGAGCTGGCCAGGGGCATGCGCAGGGTCCGGCCTCCCCGCAATGTCCTGCTCGTGCTGTTCGACGCCGAGGACTACGGCCTCGGGGGACAGTGGTTCATCGGCTCCAAGCGCTTCGCCCGGACCTGGGTCCAGGACGGGAAGAAACCACGCATCGACTACGGAATCCTCCTGGACATGGTGGGGGACCGGGACTTGAACATCTACACGGAAGGGTTTTCCGCACGAAGAGCCCCCCGGGTCGTGGAGAAGATCCTGGCCGCGGCCAAGCGCGTGGGCGCCCTTTCCTTCTATCCCGAAGTCAAGAACTACATCCGGGACGACCACATTTCTTTGAACGACGCGGGCCTCCCCACCGCGGACATCATCGACTTCGATTATCCCGCATGGCACACCTCGCGGGACACATTGGATAAAGTCAGCCCCCAAAGCCTGGAGGAGGTCGCCCGCGTCGTGGCCGAGGTGATATACGGGCCATAAGGCCCGGCCGAAAACCGGATGGGCATGTCCCATTGAACAAAATACCCCCCCATCTTCCCCGAAAGTGGTTATCAGAGAGGAGACAGGAAACAGCCAATCTCTCGCGAGCATGCCCTGAAGAATGCCGGGCCGGGGGAAAATGAGGCCCCCGCCGTGTTATCATTGGATCAGTGAATCGAGCCGGAACAGCCGCAATCTTTCAGGACCGAACGCACCGGCCGGCATTCAACCCGGAACACGCTTCGGCTGGAGCGGCAAGAAGAGCCATGAAACCCCAAATCCCAAAGGCGCCCGAACCCGCTTGGCCCGATGGCCTCCGCGGGGTCTCCCGAGAGAACCTCGTTCAATCCTTTCGGACTCATCTCGACGAAAACATCCTCGATCTGCGCGTGACACCCATGCCCGGCGACGCCTCGACGAGACAATACCACCGGGTCTCCCTCGTTGGAGGAAATCCCGCCTCGGCCATCCTGATGGTCTTGCCGGAAGCCTGTCCGCCGGAACCTATGGACCTCCCTTTCCTGAACGTCCGGTCGCACTTGGCGGGTCTGGGTCTTCCCGTTCCCGGCCATTATTTCTCCATGCCGCGGGAGGGGATTGTGGCATTGGAAGACCTGGGCGATCAGACCCTGGAGACGGCGCTCGAGTCCGCTTCGCGCCCCGAAGCGGAAGCCTGGCGCCGGGAGGCCCTGGAATCCCTGATCCGGATGCAAACGGACCGGGGGGAGGGGGATTGCTCCGCCTTCACCCATGCGTTCACATCGGAGAAATTCGAGTCGGAATTGGCCTTTTTTCTTGAACATGCCGTCGAAGGTCTATGGAAAAGAGAAGTATCGCCTCGGGACCGGGCGGCGCTCACGGGCGAGTTCCGCCGGCTCTCGGAAGCGTTGGTCTCGCAAGGCTCCGTTTTCGTGCATCGCGATTATCACAGCCGCAACCTGATGGTTCTCACGGATTTCCCCAAGCTGGGCATTCTGGACTTTCAGGACGCCCGTCTGGGCCCCCCCGCCTACGACGTAGCCTCGCTCCTGTATGATTCCTATGTGACGCTTCCCGGTGAAATCCGGGATGCGCTCATCGAGTATTATCGGAGCCGCCTGGAGAGTGAGACCGGCGAGAGATCGGACCGGGAGACGTTCAACCGCTCCCTGTGGATCGCGGCGACACAGCGAAACTTGAAGGCGGTGGGAACCTTCGCCTACCAGGCCGGAGTCCTGGGGAAAAATCGCTACCTTGCCTCCATCCCGCCAACGCTCGAGTATGTCCGGGACCATTGCGGGCGCCTTCCCGAGCTTGCCGGCCTTTGGGTCATCCTCGCTCCCCTGTTGCCCGATTCCGCCGATTTCGCGGCCTGCGCCGCCGAAGGACCGTTGTCGTGTTCCAATTCATCCGTCTAGTTCTTTATGTATTTCCCCTTCCGGGGTCCCTGCGGCCGCAGGAGTCTTCCATCGAGGTGGACCTGATCCGGGTCAAGAAGGGAGACCCCGCGGCAGATCAGCTGGCCAAGGCCCTGGACCCGAATCTCGTCCAAAGGCGCCTCGACCGGGGCGAGATCTGCTTCGCGGCGATTCATGAGGGAAACATCATTTCCTATTGCTGGATGGCACAGGGGAAGATCGGGATCGAGGAGATCCACCTCGCCATCTCCACGCTTCCGGGCGAGGTCTATCTCTATGACGCCTTCACCCTGGAGCCTTGGCGGGGGAAAGGGCTTTACCCTGTGGTCTTGCGGGAAATGTTGCTTTACGCGGGGATGAACGATTTTTCACGCGCGCTCATCTTCGTGGCCGCCGGCAACACGGCCTCCAGGCGGGGCGTTCTGAAGGCGGGCTTCCTGGAATTCCAGGTGTTCACGCATTTATCGATTCTCGGGATTCCCTTCAACCGTTACTCGGAGCCCCTGCATGAACAACGCCCCCCCGTCTTCAAACCGCTGTGAGCATTCCAGGATCCGCGTTTTCTTTGACAATGGAAGTCGGCTCTCTTAGATTACGGAAGTTCACTTGGCCCACCCGGATCATCGGCCGCATGGGTCCCCTCGGGAAGCCGCTTCACCATTCGTGGAAGATCAATGGGAATCAACTGTGTGAAAACTGATATCTATGCGCATGCCTCGGCATTCGTAGAGCTGAAACCGGAGTGGATGGACCTTCTCGCCCAGAGCGCTCCCCGTTCGATATTCCAAACCCCTCAGTGGCAAAACCTCTGGTGGGACAATTTTTCGGACGGCCTCAACCTGCGAATCCTGACCGTGCGTTCCGAGGAGGGGGAGCTGCTGGGCCTGTGCTCCCTGGCCGAGGCGGAAGGACGATTCGAGTTTCTGGGCGGCAAAGACCTCTGCGATCACCTCGATGTCCTCGCCCGGCCGGGTCATGAAGAAACGGTGGCCGGTGGAATCCTGGAGACCCTGGCCGATTCCCTCCCCGAGCCCGTTGAACTGGATCTTCACTTTATCCCCGAGGACTCGAAAACCCTCTCCCCCCTGCGGGAAGCGGCGGAAGGGATGGGATGGGAGGTCACCCTCGAGGCGGAAGAAACCTCTCCCTTTATCCTCCTTCCCCCCACGTGGGAAGAGTATCTGGAAACCTTGCGGGGAAAAGACCGCCACGAGCTGCGCAGAAAAATGCGCCGCGCCGAGGAATTCGGCGCCCTCCAGATTCGGAACAGCTCGCCCGCCGAGCTCCAGGAGGACATGGATGTCTTCCTGAGACTGCACGCCATCAGCGCCCCGGAAAAATCCGAATTCATGGATGACCGCATGCGGGAGTTTTTCCGCCAAACCGGCCGGACCCTGGCGGCGGAGGGATGGCTTCGCCTCACATTCCTCGAGCTCGACGGAACCCCTGCGGCGGCCCTGCTCTGTTTTGATATCGACGGTGCGCTCCTGGTTTACAATTCGGGCTATGACACGGGCCTCTCGGCGGCCAGCCCCGGCATCGCGCTTTTTGGGTACGCCATCCGCGAAGCGATCCGGGACGGCCGGCGGACCTTTGATTTTCTCCGAGGAAACGAAACGTACAAATATCGCCTCGGCGGACGCGACCGACCGTTGGTCCACTTCAACCTTCGGCCAAACCCTTGACAAAAAACCGGCGCCCTCATCGATGAACACTTCATGGAGCGCGGAGGACCGTCCGATTCGAATCGCCATGTTGAGCCTTCATTCCTCCCCCTTGGCGGAGCTGGGGGGAGAAATCGCGGGGGGGATGAACGTCTTCCTGCGAGAAGTCAACCGCGAGCTCGGGCGCATGGGACACCGCCTGGACGTCTTCACCCGGCGGGACCATCCCGACCAACCGGCCGTTGTCGAGATCGACGAGGGCGTGCGGCTCATTCACCTCACAGCCGGCCCCGCGGAGGCCCGATCGAGGGACCAGATCTCCCGCCACATCCCCCAAATGATCCAAGCCCTGATGGAATGGCCGGCCAACGCCTACGATGTGATACACGCCCATTACTGGGTCTCCGGGGTCGCCGGCCGGTCCTGGTCCGCCGGAAGCGGAACCCCCTTCGTCCAGATGTTCCACACCATGGAGCGGACCAAGCGCCGGCTGCTTGGCGACCTGCACATCGAAAACGCCCGGCGAAGCGGCGAGGAGGATTCCTTGTGGCGCTCCGCGGACGTGCTGACGGTAGGAAGCCGGCGCGACCGGGAGAGCTTGATCTCCGATTATGGAATCCCGGCCGGGAAGATACACATCGTCCCGGGAGGCGTGAACCCGGACGTCTTTTCCCCGCAAGACCAGGCCGTCGCCCGAACCCGGGCCGGTCTGCCCAAGGGCCAGGTGGTTCTGTTCGTGGGCCGCATCGAACCCGTCAAGGGACTCGAAACCCTGATACAGGCCTTGACCCTCCTGCGCCGGCAGGAAGGCGATCACTGCAACTGGAATCTTGTCATCATCGGCGGGAGCCCTCATCCCGCTCAAAACGGGGCGCCGCGCAATAACGGGATGCCCGCCTCCGGAGCCGACGAACAGTCCTATCCGGGCAAAATCCGGAAGCTGATCGATGACCTCGGGATGTCGGACCGGGTGACTTTCCTCGGGTCCAAACCCCAAAAAGTCCTGGCCGACTACTACGCGGCCGCCGACTGCTGCGTGTTCCCGTCGCGCTATGAAACCTTCGGCCTGGCCGTCATCGAGGCCCTTTCCTGCGGAGCGATGGTTGTGGCCTCGGACGTCGGGGGGTATCCGCGGATGATGGCCCAGGAAAGGGCGGGACTCCTGGTGCCCGCGGGAGACGGTAACGCTCTCGCCAAGGCCCTGGACCGGGTTTGCGCGGAATCGGCCTTGCGGGAAGACCTGCGCCAGCGCGCCCCCGCCGTAGGCCGCCGCTTCGCCTGGAAAGATACGGCCCTGAAACTCCAGGAGGTTTATCGATCGCTCATCGACGATCGCCCGGGCCCAGGGAGGACCCGGAACGACGAAGGGTCCCGAAGAGGGATCGCCATTCATGGCTGAGTGGAAACGCGTCCTGATTGTCGTGGCCCATCCGGACGACGCCGAGCTCGGCAGCGGCGGCAGCATCGCGCGGTGGATTGGCGAGGGCGCAACGGTGACTTACGTCATCGCCACCAACGGCAACAAAGGGACCAAAGACATCACCATCTCCCCCCACCGGCTGGCGGACACCCGGGAGGCCGAACAGAAAGCGGCGGCCGACTTTCTCGGTGTGAACGAGGTGGTGTTCCTCCGGTACAATGACGGCGAGCTCCGGGCGGATGACGGCCTGAAGATTCAGCTCGCGATCCTCTTTCGCCACTACCGGCCCGACGCGATCGTGACCCACGACCCCTGGCGCCTGTATCAGCCTCACCCCGATCACCGGGCGCTGGGCACGGCTGTCACGGACGGAATTATCGCCGCGCGCGATCACCTGTTTCTACCCGCCCTTTCGGTCATCGACCTCAAGCCTCACCACACGCCCAACGCCCTGTTCGCGGGGGCTGACAATCCCAATTTTTTCATGGACATCTCGGGAACCCTGGACACCAAGATTGACTCCATCGTCTTCCATGAATCCCAGATGACCCGCCTCGACGGCTGGCGGGATCGCGTCCGCCGGCGGGCGGCGGATGTCGGAAAGAAGGGTGGACTCCAATTCGCCGAAGGATTCCATCTGCTTGAGCTGCGTTGAGCCGGCCCGGACGCCGCGACGCCCGCTGAGACCCATGCGCCGAGCCTTCTTGACCCGGACACCGGCCGCGGAAGATGAAATGAATCGATGCCCGAACTCGGCTCGGCCGAACTCCTCGTAATCCTGGCCGCCGCGCTCCTGTTATTCGGACCCAGAAGGCTCGCCGGATCGGCGGGAGCCGTCAAGGGGAAACCGCCGCAATCCGGAGTCCCCGGCCATCTCAAAGGCGGCCTCCGAGAAAACGGGTCATCACATTTCCCTCCCCCCTCCCCTCTCTCCCCCCTTCTCCCTCAGCGGACGGGGCCCTCCCCGAGGGAGAATCCAGGCGACCCCGCACCCTCCTCCAGCGGCGCGGCCACGTGCGGGAGAGGCGTCATCCCCGACCTTCCGCCCGAGCCTGAACCCGCCGCAAGAACAGTCCCCGGTCCTCCCCCGCCGGGCTCGCCAACCGGCGACCCATCCAGCGGTGAGCCCCCCCCCCCCCCCCCCCACGCCCTCTACGCCCGGCGCTCCGGAAATTTCCATCAAGCGGAGGCTCCGTGAGATTCCCGGACGGGTCCGCGAGGATATCCTTCTGGCGGCCAAGCGCCCCCCCCGCTGGAGCGGGCCCGACTGGCTGATCCGGGGGGGAATTCTGGCCGGAACGGCGGCCAGCTCAACGTGGGATGAAGGGATTCGGGACGGCGCCGTCGCCCATCGATTCGACCGGATCGGATTTTTCAGGAAATACATCGGCCCTTTCGGACGAACCGAGGGCCAGTTGGGGGTGATCGGGGCCTTTCTGGCCGCGGGCAAGCTCCGGAACAAACCCGAGTGGGTGGACACGGGCATGTTGGGCCTCGAATCTCTCATTTTGACAGCGGCCGTCGTCTTGCCACTCAAAGGGGTGATCGGGCGCAAACGCCCCCGCAACGCCGAAAACCCGTTTGATTTCTCTCTCTTCAGCCTCAAGAACAGCTCTTTTCCATCCGGAGATACGACCTCGGCCGTTGCGCTGGCCACAGTCATCGCGGCCCGGTCCAAGAATCCCTGGGTGGCGGGGGCGGCATACGGAATCGCGGGCCTCGTCGCCGCCGGAAGGGTTTACCGCACCCGACATTGGCTCAGCGACGCTGTCGGCGGCATCGCCCTGGGACAGATGATCGGGCGCTACGTCATCCAGAGACACCACGAGCGAACCGCGAACGCCGGTCAGGAGGGGGGGGAGAGGTTCACAAGTTCACCCGGATCCGCCTAACGCGGCGCATCGCCGTTGTGATTCGCGAAATCACTTTGGGGACGATAACGTTTTTGACGCATTCGGCTTTTTTCGAGGACTCATTTCTTTCCTGAACTTTGCCTGGCGGGGAAACACACGCTGGAATTGCCGAGGGAGGCCCGGACGACATGTGGAAAGGTGAAGTGGTCTCGGTTCATATCACCCACGAGGCCGAACAACCCATGCAGACCTTTGAAGAGATCCTCGCCGTGGCGGGAAAGGGCATCGAGGGAGACCGGTATTTCAAGGGGGAAGGCTTTTTTTCCAAGAACATGGGGCCGCATCGCCAAGTGACGCTCTTCGAGAGCGAGGTTCTGGAAACCTTGAAGCGGGATGACGACTTCGAGCTCTCCGCGGACGAATGCCGCATGAACATCATCACGTCTGAAGTCCCACTCACCCACTTGGTCGGAAAAACGTTTCGGGTGGGCGGGGCGACACTGCGCGGGGTGCGCCTCAACGAACCCTGCGAACACCTCGAAGAGGTAACCGGAAAGAGGGTCGTCAAGCTCCTCCTGCACCGATGCGGTCTGTTCGCCGAGGTTCTCGAAGGCGGGGTCATCCGTCCCGGAGATCCGGTCAGCAAAGAAGGCGAATCTTCATGATCCGGGACGGTTACAGTTGTTTTCGGCTCAAGAGACGCGACGCCGGCGCGGCGCATCGCCGGGGCGCGGGGGACGCTTGGCTTGCAGGAAGCGGAGCGCGCCGCCCAGGGTTTCGATTCCGAGGGAGAGCAGGTCAACCATCAGCCGGCTGAACAGCCTGGCCGCCGTCCTTGCGTCGGGAAGGGCGCGGTGGCTGCCCTCATCCGGAAACCCGAGATTGCGCGCAAGGTCGCCCAGACGATAACTTTCCAGCTCCGGCAACAACCTCCGAGCCAAACTGTATGTGCAAAACGACCATTCCGGCAAGGCGACTCCCAACGGTGCGGCCTCCCGTTGAAGGATTCGCAGGTCGAACGGGGCGTTGTGGGCGACCAATACGGCTCCTTCGCAGAACCGCGCGAATCCCGGCAGGATTTCGGCAATCCTCGGGGAAGAGCGCAACAGGGTGTTTGAAATTCCCGTCAGGCGCTAAACGGCCACCGGAACGTAACGGCCTGGGTTGACGAGCGCATGAAATTCCTCTATCCAGCGCTCTCCCTGAACCTTGACAGCCCCGATCTCGGTGACACCCTCCTCAGGGACCGGATATCCCGTCGTCTCCAGGTCGACCACGACATACGTCAGATTGCCCAAGAACCGGTCCGCCGGATCCGCCGGCTCACGAACATGCCAAAGCCCGCTTTCCTCTTGGACAAAATTCGCCTCACCGCTCAAAATCGGCTCAAAGATTCGACGGCCCAAAGATTCGGAGATGTCCTTCGATTTCAACGTTTTGCTGGCGAGCTCCCGATAACTGAGCCCATTGGGTGAGACACACAAAGTTTTGTAAAGCTTTGCCTTCATCTTTCCAACCCGCCCATAATGAGTGAATGACGAAATCATAGCCAAATTAATACAAAATTACAATCAATTTTCAATCATTCCTCGGAAGGGCAAAGAGGGAATTCGCCTTGGATACCGCTTGATTCCCAACGGGGATTGAAATAGATTGTCTATGCTTGTTCAGATTTGATTTTCGGCCTCCCGGAATGTCGCGCTTCTCCAAATCCGGGAAGAGACAACGCTCATCCCAGCGCAATAGGTGAATCGCAGACATGTTCGGAATCGGCATGACCGAACTGATCGTTATCCTCGTGATCGCCCTTCTGGTCATCGGACCCAAGAAGTTGCCCGATGTCGCCCGCAGCATCGGCAAGGGGCTTCGCGAATTCCGAAACGCCACCTCCGGTCTGAAGGATGAGCTGCGGATGGATAACCTGGAGGATCTGGACGTCGAAGAGGCCGTTGCCCAGGGCGATCAACCGGACACGGAGAAAAAGGAAGAAACCCTGAAAACGGACGCCGCCGGAGCGGCATCCTCCGAAGACACCTCGTTGGAATCGGAATCGGATCAAGCTCCGCCCCCGGACGCGCCCCCCGCCTCGGAACCCCCGGCGGGCGCATCGGACGAATCGCCGGCCGCCCCAGACCGGGCGGAAGCCGCCGTTTCCGCAAGAGGAGAATCAACCCCGACCCCGGAGGAAGCGTCCGGTTCAGGGACAAAGGCGTCGAAAGACCATGGCGGATGAAAAGAAGATGTCCCTCACGGGACATCTCTCAGATCTACGCCGGTCCATCATGGTCAGCCTGATCGGCATCGGCCTTGGATTTTTAGCGGCCTGGAACTTCACGGGTCCCATTCTTTCCTTCCTGCAAGCCCCGATACAGCCCATTCAGTCAAAACTCTTGATCATCGCCCCCACCGAGGCCTTTTTCACCCAGTTGAAGGTCGCTTTCCTGGCGGGGGTGCTGATATCCCTGCCCCTCGTCCTGCACCAGCTCTGGTCGTTCATCTCCCCCGGGCTGCATTCATCCGAGCGGTCCCTCACCCTGCCGTTCGTTATCCTCTCCACCATCTGTTTCCTGATCGGAGCCGCTTTCGCTTTTTTCGTCGTCATGCCCTTCGGGATCCAGTTTCTGGTGGGCTATGCCGGAGCGGCCTATTCCGCCAGCATCACCGTCGGGAACTACATCTCCTTCACCATCCGGATGCTGCTGGTGTTCGGGCTTGTCTTCGAGATGCCTCTGGCCTCCTTTCTCTTGACCCGGTTCGGCCTCCTCACCCCCGCCGTCTTGAGGCGGAATCGGCGGTACGCGATTGTCCTCATGTTCGTAGCGGCCGCCATCCTGACGCCTCCCGACATCTTTACGCAAGTCCTGATGGCCGGGCCACTGCTCGTTCTTTATGAGGTCAGCATCGGAACTTCAAAGCTTGCGTTGAAACGCCGCAAAGCCCGGGAGGCCGCCGATTAGTCTTGACATCGAGCGGGCGACCGATCGCCTCATCGTCGCTTTGGATAACCCGGACCTCAATGCGGCCGAGGACCTGCTGGATCGGCTTCGCGGGAAGGTCCGGTTCTTCAAAGTCGGCAGCGCCCTCTTCACCCGGTGCGGCCCGGCCGCCATCGAGGCGGTCCACCGGCGGGGGGCGAAGGTCTTCCTCGACTTGAAGTTTCACGACATCCCCCAAACCGTCGGCCTGGCCGCCCGACAGGCGGGGGAAATGGGCGTCTTCATGTTCAATGTCCACGCCTCGGGCGGCGCCGCCTTGCTGCGGGCGGCCCGCGAGTCCGTGGCCGACCTCAATCCCGCCCCGTTGTTGATCGCCGTGACCGTTTTGACCAGCCTGGATACGGAGGATCTGAAGTCCATTGGGTTTGCCCCGGCGGCCGAAGACCTGGTCGTCCGGCTGGCTCGGTTGACCCAAGCGGCGGGGTTGGACGGCGTCGTCGCCTCCCCCCGGGAGGTGCGGGCCATCCGTGACGCCTGTGGGAGCGAATTCCGGATCGTCACACCTGGGATCCGGCTGGCGGGCGCGGAGAACAAAAATCCCACGGACCAGAAAAGGTTCGCCACGCCCGAAGCCGCCCTTGCCGACGGCGCGGACTATTTGGTGGTCGGCCGCCCCATCACCGGCGCAGATGACCCGGCGGCCGCGGCCGAGTCCGTGCTGGAGGAGATGTCACGGGGAGGGGGATTGTCCCGAACCGGGGCGCCGCCGCTCTCATGAACAACCCCGTGCGGAGGGCGCGCATCCGCGTCTACGGCCGTGTTCAAGGCGTGGGGTTCCGCTGGAGCGCCGTCCGAGAAGCCGGCCGGCGGGGTCTCACCGGCTGGGTCCGGAACCTTCCGGACGGCTCCGTCGAGACCCTGGCCGAAGGGAGCGACCTGGAATGTTTCCTGGCTTGGTGCAAGAAGGGGCCCCTCGTGGCCCAGGTGGATCGAAGCGAGGTGATTCCTGAACGGAACGGAGAGACCTTGACCGCATTTCACATTCGTACGGATTGACGAAACCCTTGTTGACTCCGAGGGGGTCTCCGACCCGAGCGGGATCCCCGACCCGATCCCCGTGGTTGTTCGCGGCGTCCGGTCTTCACCGCGGCGGGGAAGAACATGGCGCCCGGCCTTCCCCCGCGGCGGCGCTCATTCGTTCCTGACAATCACTGTTCCGAAAATTCCATCACCCCGGACCGCGTGCCCCGGGACTCCCGAGACAAAGTAGCGGTACTTGCCGACGGTCAGGAAGGCCAGGGACGCCACGGCCCCGGGTCCGAAGGCGTTCGACGTGAACGTGCCGTCCGGGGCCATGAAAAACCGCGTGGGTGACTGGGTGGCAGCAACGGTCCCTTCGCCTTCGGAGAAGACGACGGTCACATATCCCCGGGTCGCGTTCAGCCAGATAACAGACGCGCCCTTTTGGACACTCACTTCAACAGGAAGGATGCCTTTCGAGTCAAGCCGGACCAGTTGGGGGACGCCGAACCCGGGCATGGCCTCCTGGGCGCGGGCATTCAGGGCGTAAAGCGGGACGGTCAGGCTTGCGGCCATCAGAAAGCGCACCACCGCACGCGTCCTGCCCCGCGATTCCCTGAAAACGCGCCTCCCTCCGGATGATATCGTCCGCATCTCCGCTTCGTTCTCCCCCCCCTCCCCGGCGTTCACCACGGACGGCGGAACCAGACCTCCTGGCCGCGATCGGGACCCGTTGAGACCACATTCACCGGGACCCCTAAGGTTTCGGATATCCGGTCGAGGTAACTGCGTGCTTCGCCGGGAAGGTCTTCGACACGCTTCGCCCCTTCCGTATTCGCTTTCCAGCCGGGCAGGGTCTCGCACCGGGGATCGACCTCCCGCAGCTGATTCGGATTGACGGGCCAAGATTCTTGGATGGTCTCTCCAATCCGGTACCCGGTGCAGACGCACAACTCTTCCATGCCGTCCAGGACGTCCAATTTGGTGACGGCGAGGCCGGTGACGCCATTCAATCGGACGGCGTACGCGAGCGCAATCAGGTCCAACCATCCGCACCGCCTCGGCCGCCCGGTGGTCGCGCCGTACTCCCGCCCCCGCTCCCGCAGGCGTTCGCCGATCTCTCCGGTCAACTCTGTGGGAAAAGGCCCCTCCCCCACACGCGTAGAGTAAGCCTTGACGACGGCCAGGACATACTGAATGCGGCCGGGGGCGATCCCCAATCCCGTGCAGGCCCCGCCGGCGACGGTGTGTGAGGAAGTCACGAACGGGTAAGTCCCATGGGAGACGTCCAGGAGGGTTCCTTGCGCCCCTTCCAGGAGGATTCGAGCGTCCCGTTCCATCCCCCGGGCCAATTCGTCCTCGACGTCACCCAAGTAGGGCGCCAACCTTTTGCCCATCGCCAGCGCGGTCTCCACCAACCGCTCCCTGTCGAAATCATCGGCCCGATCCGGCAAGGCCTCGAGGATGTGGGCCTTGAGACGGAGGCTGAGCGTGAGCTTCTCGGAAAGTCGATCCGCGTCCAGCAAATCGAAGATCCGGATGCCGGTCCGGGAGATGCGGTCCGCGTAGGCGGGACCGATTCCCCGTCCCGTCGTCCCAATTCGGCCCTTGCCGCGGGCCGCTTCCATCCAGGTCTCTTCCGCGCGGTGGTAGGGGAAAATGACGTGGGCGTTGCCGCTGACACCGAGACGGTCTTCCACCTCGATGCCGGCCGTGCGAAGAGACTCCACCTCGCCGAGCAGCTCCCCCGGGTCCACAACGACCCCGGGCCCGATGAGACTGCGCACTCCCTCATGGAAAATCCCCGAGGGAATCAAGTGCAGAACCCGCTCTTCACCATTCACCAATATGGTGTGGCCGGCGTTGGCCCCCCCCTGGAAGCGAACGACCCAGTCGGCCTCCTCGGCCAGCCGGTCCACGATTTTTCCTTTGCCCTCATCCCCCCACTGGGCGCCGATGACCGCTACGGTCGGCATGTTTCTTCTCCCACTTCTGGAGGGTCCCGGCCACGGCGGCTCGCTTCACAGTCGTCTCCTCCGCCCGGAGCAGGTTCATCAAGCGCGCATCCTCCGCGGCGACCTTTCGATGTCCGAGGACAACCGCGTACCGAAACCCCGTCGCCCGGGCGTATTTCACCGAGGCGGGAAGCGTCCGGCGGATGATGTCCCGCGCGACGCGGAAACCTCGATTTCGCAGGTCTCTGGCCAGCGCGAGGGCCCGGTCTTTCCGCCGGGAAAAATCGATCAGCAAAACGTCCGGGCCCAAAGGCGCCGACGGCTCCCTTTCCTGTCGTTGTATCGTCTCGAAAAGACCGCCGACATCAATCGCGAATCCGGTCGCCGGAACGGGCGCGCCGAAGCGTCCAACGAGGTCGTCATATCTCCCGCCGTTGCAAATGGGGTATCCGGCCAGGGGGGAGAACACTTCAAACACCGTCCCCGTGTAGTAATTGAACCCCCGGACTTCGCTGAGATCGAACGTCAGATTTTCCGCCACGCCATAGACGTCCAGCATGTCCAGGATGGTGCGCAGCTCCTTCATCGCCTCCCTGCTCTTCCTGCCCGGCAGGGCCCGCTCGACCCGGTCCAGGACTTCCGGCCCGCCCGCCCATTCGGGTGCCTGGAGCAATGCGGAACGAAGCCGCGAGGAGACGTCGAGTCCATTCACCAGCCGCCCCAGGGAGGTGAGGTCCTTCCTGCCCAATGCGCTCCGGTAGGCCGAAATCCAATCCGCCGGGGCCTCGATCCCTTCCAGGACTTCCCGGAGAAAACCCATGTGCGTCAGGATGAGGGAGAACTCTTTCAAACCGCACGCGCGGAGGCCCTCGACCGCGATGGCGATAACCTCGGCGTCCGCCTCCAGGGATTCCAACCCCACCAACTCGACGCCGCTCTGGTGGAACTCCTGCTGGACGCGCCCCTGGGTGTGGACGTAACGATAAATTCTCCCCGAATAACACAGTCGCAACGGCAGGGGGAGCGACCGCAGTGAGGTGGCAACCAGGTGAGCGATCTGCGGTGTGATGTCCGACCGAAGCGTCAGGAGCTCTCCCGTCTCGCGGTCGATGACCTTGAAGAGGTCTCCAAGGGTCTGATGTCCCAATCCGCGAGCGACGGTTTCATAATAATCGAGCGTCGGCGTGACAATCTCCTGAAACCCCCACCGCAGGTAAACCTCCAGCAAGCGGGACTCCATCCCGCGCTTGCGCTCCGCTTCGGGAGGCGGATAGATACGAACCCCCCTGGGCAGCCCCTGGCGCGCGCCAGGACCGTTCCGGGTGTTAAATGAATCAAAGTTTTCCAAACCTTGAAATCCCTACGCACCGAAGAAACGCGGGCCCGACCACGCGGACGACGCCGGAGGACATGTGACGGGAATCGCAATGCTGAAACTTGCGTTACGGGGTCACGGACGAGGGAAGCCCTTCGGTGCAAACCGCGCAGGTCTTCAAATGGCTCCTTCCTTTCAGCAGGCCCCGCCGAAAGCGCACGTACCGCTCTCCGTTCCAGATCTGTCGGAAGGTCATCTCGCGAAGGTTGCCGAAGACATAATGGTTTTGATCATCATAGCAACAGGCCACAACGTCTCCGTCCTGATTGATTACGGAGTGACGCCAGGGACGCTTGCAATCCAGCTTATCGATATGGTTTGCGACATTTCGAATCGCCTCAGCATCCGGGTAGCGCGAATATCTCGCATCTTCGGGCAGGTATTCTCGGATGAGCTCATCCGCATGCGGATCGTTGGCGCTGATCCCAATGGTTTTCAGCTTGAAGATGTCCGTCTTCATCGTCTTCGCGAGAACCCGGGCCTCGGCAATTTCATGGATGTTGTGCTTCATGGCGATGAACTGGAATTCGACGGTCGGGTTCTTGGCCCCCACCGCATCCCGGTGCTCGATGACGCGCTTCACCCCCTCGACAATCCGGTCAAGCCGGGCACCGATCCGGAACTTCTCCAGGCTCTCCTGCGTCGCCCCATCCATCGATACGATCATGAAATCCAGACCGGATTCCACCACTTTTTTCGGGGCGTCGGGTTCCCGAAAATAATGCCCGTTGGTGCTTGTCAGGACTTTAATGTGCCGGTCCTTGGCGTAGCGAATCATTCGGTAGACATCTTTATGCATAAAAGGCTCGCCCAAATTCCACAATCGGATCTTGGACGTGGTCGGCCAGATCTCATCGATGATTTTCTTGTAGAGTTCAAAGTCCATCAGCGCGCCCGGCCGGTTCAGCGTTCCGGCTCCGGTCGGGCAAGTGGGGCAGCCCAGATTGCAGACACTCGCCGGCTCGATCATCAAGTCGTCCGGAAGTCCCCAAACCCGGGTTTTGCCCATCAGGAAGGACAACTCGAAGAGGGCCTTGTTCGCGAGACGTCTCAGCCAATACCACCACCACTTCATTGAGCGCTTCCCTTGAAAACGCGGAGTCATCGCTTGAATGGAAATACGGCGCGCTGCCGCGCGCCTTGACGCCCTCTTTCGTTGCGCCTTCCCTACACACTCTAATTTCGCGGCTTGCTCCTGTCAATCGTTATGCCGCATGGATTCCCGCTATAGCCTGCCCCCAATGTTCTGGATTCCTGCTATAGCCTGCCCTCGAAGGCTTTAATCGGGGGCGGGAATGACAGACTTTGGGACAAGCCCCGGTCCGGCGCGCGGAAGCCTCCCGGCGGGAATGACGAACAAAGGCCGTGAACACCCAGCTTGTCATTCTTGTCATTCCTGCGCAGGCAGGAATCCACGAGAATGGCGAGCCAGCGGCTCTCCCGGAAAAAGGCCCAGGCACGACCCATTGACGGGAGCAGACCTCCAACAACCCGTCGTTCCCGCGAAAGCGGGAATCCAGATGGCTGCGATGGCGCGGAGCCAGACAAGAGAGAAGCCGGAGCGGCCTTTCGGCCGCTCCGGCTTCTTTTCTCTTGCAACTTCAACTGCAACTGCTCAGCGGCGTCTTAGAAGAACCACTGAAGCTTCCACACCGCCTGCCAGGAATCGTCGTTTTTCTGGGAGTCGTCCGCCAGCTCCCCATACTCGCCCGCGGCCAGGTAGGACAAACCACCCTTCAGCGATACGCCCTTGGCGATCGACCAAGTCGCCGCCAGGTCGATCTCCGTCCCGATGTACTTGTCGGAGACGCGATCTTCGCGCGAATCGGCTTCCGCCGAGGAGATGAAGCCCAACGTGCCCTGGAACTTCAGGACCTTGGTCAGGGCGTACGCCGCGTCAATCGTAAACGTGCTGGTCCCGTTGCCGCCAGCTCCACCGTCCCCGCCGATATTCCGGGAGCCCACGATGTTGACGTCGGTGTATTTGCCGCCGAACCACAGGTCCGTCGGACCCTTGGCGTACGCGTCGCAAAAAATGCCGCTGGTCGTCCCGGCGCAACCCACTCCGGTGAACCGGTTCACCTCGTCGGCGGTATCGTCGTTGTCGCCCGAAGCGAACACGTAGTTCGCGGACACCGTGAGCGGACCCCAAGAACCGCCGACCTGGCCCCAAAACACATACGCCTTCGCGTCATAGTCAGCTGGACCACCCGCATCGTGGTCCACCTCACCCGTCTGGTACACGAAGTCGAGCTTCCCGAAGATGTTCCCCTGCCGCGCCGAGATCGAGACCGCGGGGTAGTACATGTTTATGTCGGCTTCACCTAACCCTTGGAAGTCAAAGGCGTATTCTCTGTTGCTGGATTTCCAGTACGCGATGTAAGGCATCACCCGGACGCCCTTCATCGGCGTGAAGGGCATCTTGAAGACGTAGAGGTCGTCGTCGTCGTTCAAGGCCAGACCGTAGTTAGGACTATTTGCGGTAAACGTACCCGTTTGGGTTGTCTCGTCCCGCTTCCAGATCTCGAAGCGGGGCTTGAACATGCCGACCGTGCCCCAGACCTGAACGGCGAAAGAGCGGAGGGTCGGAACGTCCGCTATGATACCCCGGGGCATGAATCCGTTGTCGCGGCCTATCTTCACGAACCAGGGGCCGGGCACGCCGGGCACCTTGACCTGCAGGTTGTAGACCACCACATTCACGGCGGTCCGGGCAGCTCCCGGGCGACCTGAAATGTGCATATCGCGCGCGCCGTCTGTGGCTACAACGCCCGTACCGAAGTTGTGAAAGTCATCGCCGCCGATTCCGTTAAAGGACGGGATGTCCAGCTGGAAGAAGACCCGGGCCGTGTCTCCCATCGTCGCGGTGAAGGAGGGCCGGAACACCACGTCGTAGTAGCTGTTGTTATCGTCGTTTTCACCGCCTTTCGTATCAAGCCGGTCCCGGTTGTTGGTCGCGATTCCCCGGTAGCGGAACCAGCCGCCGAACTTGAATTTGATCGGGTCCATCTGCGCCTTTGCTATTGCCACGACACCGAAGAGCATGACAAGAGCCACGGCGAGGCCTAAGAGTTTCTTACTCATCTCAATCCTCCCACCACCAAAAGAGACCTATAGAAGATTAGCCGCCGTTTCACCTGCCAACCAACGGCGACCGCCTCATGAAGAACCCACAAATACCGTGCCGTGCCCCCCGTGCCCCCCGTGCCCTCCTTTCTCCATTCGGGCCATTTAAACTTCCCCGCTCCAAAAGATGCTGCCTGACCGGTATTGCGACCCGTCGGCAACGACCCCGATATTGCAATTGTACGACACCTTCCCGTCTTGCACTTGCGCCATGGCGCAAAGAATTCTCTCTCTCCCCAATCCAATTATTAGCGAATTCTAACAATCCATGAATGATGTTGTCAAGCCATTTTTTGAGATTTTTTTGCTCTTCCAACAGGTGAAATCGGCCGACATTTGTTTATGGATTCCCGATAGAAGCCTTGGATTCCTGCCTGCGCAGGAATGACAGGCTGGTAGGGCTTCGCGGCTTGGGTCGGTCCTTTTTCTGGATTCCTGCCTTACGCGGGAATGACCCATTGGGGGTTCGCGGTTCTCCCCGTCAGTCGATGAAGGCGCCAGCGTCTTTCGGGGACTCTACCCTTTTTTCAAGCGGTAGACAACCAAGCGCGTCGTGCCGGCCTTGAGTGACAGGAGCTTGCTTTCCACGATTGCGGCCACCAGCTCTTCTTCGCCGTCGCCATCCAGGTCCACGAACTGGTAATCGGCCACGACTCCCCCGATTTTCCTGGATCGCCACTGCTCCGTCAACACGCTCCCGTCCCATGCCAAGGCCGCGATTTCGGCATCGCCCATGCCGAGGTTCTCGATGTACGCGACCCGCTGCAAATTGACCGGAACCACCAGATCGGGCTTCCTGTCTCCCGTGACGTCTCTCAACAGAAGCCGTCCGCGGATGGTCCCGAATTTCGGGTCCGCGTCCGCCCCGTGGATGAGGTCCGGAATCTCGGGACGCGTCAGAGCCTGATCGTAGCGAAATCGGGTGGAGTATCCGCCATAGGTCCGTCGCGTCTCATGGATGACGCTTCCATCCGTCTTGTAAACGGCGATCCGGCCGAACCTCTTGACTTCGACGATTTCCGAAATTCCGTCTTCATCAACGTCCCAGTAATTGAATCCGTAGATGGTGAGACCTCTGGGCAGGGGCAGCGGTTTCTTTTTAACCGGGCCGCCGTTCTTCCATTCGTACTCGTATACGTTTCCATAATAAGGGGTTTCCAGGCCAAGGGCCTGTCCCGCAAGGATCGGCTTGCCGTCCATGCCCTGAATGACGCGGAAGAAAGAATCCAGACCGCTTTTGAGAATCTTGTACTTTCCCTTCTCGAACCCCACCACAAAGCTGTTGAGAAAGGGATGCCGATAATTCGTGACGTAAATCTCGGGCCGCCCGTCTCCGTTCAGATCGATCGAGTCGACCGTGAGAAACCGGTCGCCCGCTGAGGCCCGATAGGAGAACTCCTCCGCCAGAACACCCTTTTCCCAACGATAAACGTTGAGTTCGCTGTCGTGGATCAGGACGACTTCCTGCTGTTTGTCTCCGTCAAAATCTCCGGCGGCGAGGCCGCTCGCGACCCAATCCAGCTTTTGGCTTCGCTGGATACCCCGTCGGGGCGCTCCCCGGCGAACCCGAAAATTCGGGTTCAGTCGCGAGGCCTGATCCCGCTCCCGGATCGCCCCTTCATCGAGAAGGAGTCCACCCCGCCTTCCCCTCAGCCTTGAGCGGCCGGTGGCGATCGCGGTCGGCAGCCTGTTGATCATGGCGGCAATGGCTTCGCCGGACGTCCCGTCCGCCAGGTTGGCCAACCGCGTCTCCAGAACATACCGTCCGCCGAGCTTGCGCAATTCGCTCATCAACACCAGGTCCGTCCGGACAAACTGACTCAGCCTGTCCCGCAACCGCTGCTTCAAAATAGAATCCAACGGGACCCGATTCTCCAACAACCAGACCCGGAGCTTATCCACGTCGAACACCCGGAACCGGCCGGTTCGCTCCAATAAGGTCTGAAAATCCAGCAGGGTCTCGTCCTGGTTGAATTTCTCGCGCGTCTTGTTCACGATCGGGAGTAGCGCGACGCGAATCTGGGCCGCCGTGATTCGCACCCCGTCCCCCGGGCGGGGGACCAGCTTGCCCTTCGGCTCAAACCGCGCCACGAGGAATTTGTCGCGCAAATCCGTGACAACCGCGCTGCCGAGGTCTTCTTCGAAATGGCCGAGCACTTCACCGGTCACCGGGTGTTTGAAGGACCCCATTTTCCGAAAGACGCTCAAGCGCGTGCCCGGCCGGATTTTGCCGCCTCCCTCAAGGGTCAGGTAAAGCTCGTTCCCCCGGGCCGAAGCGACCAGACCTTTGACGCGCGGGAACTGCGCCGTGAGCTTCTTGACGATGCGTTCCAACGCAGCCCGGTGATCCAGCGCCGCGCCGTTGTCACGGGCGTCTCGGCCGATGCGCTGAGCCCCCGCGCTTCCACTGAGGAAAGCGAAAAGCATCAACGCCGCACGGAGAGTCAATCCGGTCCTCGAAATCCTGCTCATTCGTCGCCCTTCTCCGCAACCCCGCGGGACATATCGGATTCGGCCATCCATTCGAGCCGAGTCCCTTATCAATGGATCAATCACTCCCTGCTTCGCCGAGATCGGCCTATCGATTAAGGATAGACCCCTTGGCCGGAACAATCCACGAATCCTTCCCCAAGGATACTCAAAACGTGCTAACGGCGCAAGAATCAAAGGGCTACCCTCGCAGCGATATCTGTCGGCTGAGGCCGGAGTGCATGCAGGCTCACGAGGCCGGGAATCACAGCGTGCCGGCACCGCGTCGATGACCTCGCAGCGAGATGTTCTTTTTCAAGCCCCTCCCCATCTCCCACCGCAACGATGCGGTCCTCCCGGACGACAACCCCCCCATTATCGATAACCCGATCCTCGGAATCGACCGTCAGGATGAACCGCCCCTTGATTAATTTTCCGTTGGTGATGAAGCGACGCCTCTGAAGTGAAAAACGATATTTTGGATATGGCCTCGCCCATTCCCGCCCCCTCCCCCCCCCTCGCGTCGGGCGCACACACACAGCGTATGCCCCCCGGTCTTTGGGCCTTAATGATCACAAATGGTTCCAGAATAAGGCAAGAGGCCCAGCGATTCCCGTCCGCGGGACCGTTGTGCTGATGGGAATAACGGACGGGAAACTCCCGTAACGCGGCCCGCAAGGATGAACGTTCATTGAATTCCAGACCGCCGATCTTTTACAATTGGCAATGATGGTGCGAAAATTCCGGATTGCTTATTTCCATCCACCCATCTCTGAGACTCGACCTCTCCCGCTGGGAAGGGCTTCCGTCCGATCCGCCGCCCCCTTCCCCCCGATGGAAGAATAAGGGAGAATGGACATGCAAGACTTGAGGACTTACCTGCACAGCGTACGCGACGAGGTCCTGCACATTCGCAAGGAGGTGGACCCGCTGACGCAAATGGGCGCCTTATGCTCGGAGAGCGAGCGGCCCATCTTGTTCGAGAACGTCAAGGGCTACCCCGGCTGGCGGGTGTGCGACCGAATCATCAGCAACCGGGCCATGCAGGCCGTCGTCTTGGGGGTGGATCCCAAACGCGTCGTGCCCGAGCTGGCCCGGCTCCTTTCCCAGGGACCGGGAGAGATCCGCACCGCCGAGAGCGCTCCGTGCAAGGAACAAATTTGGCTGGGAAAAGAGGCGGACCTGCTCCGCCTGCCCATCGCCATTCACAGCGAGGGCGACGGCGGACGATACATCGGCGGCGGAATCCACATCACCCGCGACCCGGACACCGGCGTGCAGAACGAATGCATCCTGCGGACGCAGATCAAAGGGCGCCACCACACCGGTTTCATGATGGCCCGGCGGCACAGCTTCGAGCACTTCAAGAAACACCAGAGCCGAAAAGAGCCGATGCCGATGGCCATCGCCATCGGTCTCCACCCGGCGTACGAAATCGCAGCTGTCTACAGCGGACGCCACGCAGGGTATGACGAGTTCGCCCTCGCGGCCCCTCTCCTGGGAGAACCGGTCGAGCTGGTCCGGTGCGAGACGTCCGACATCATGGTGCCCGCTTGCGCGGAGATCGTCATCGAGGGGGAAATATCGATGGATGAGCGCGAGATCGAGGGTCCCTTCGGGGAGTTCACAGCGTATATGGGGAAAGCGGCGGAACGGCCGATCTGGAGGGTCAAGGCCATTACGCTCCGAAAGAACCCCATCTACCGCCACCTCAACGCCAGCCTCTTCACCGATCATCAATCCCTCGGGACCCTCCCTAATGAGGCCGAGCTTTACCAGAACCTGAGCCGGGTATACGGCAACACTGAGATCCTGGACGTCTTCTGCCCGCCCTGGGCGCGTTTCATGGCCATTGTGCAAATGAACCCCGTTTACGACGGGCACGCCAAAGCGGTCATGATGGCCGCCATGTCCTTCAACATGCACCAGAAGGAAGTCATCATCGTCGATGATGACGTGGACATTTACGATATGAAGCAGGTCATCTGGGCGCTGGCCATGCGGGTCAACCCCGCGATCGATGTCGTGACGGTCACGGGGACACGGGGGCACCACCTGGATCCGACCTGCCCCGAGGTTCGCCATTTCGAAGATGACCCATTGGTCAACGGGATAATGGGGGTCGACGCCACCAAGCCCCCCCTCTCCAAGCCCGAAGCCCGGAAGCGCTTCGAGATCGTCCGGCCCATGGGCTCCGGGAAGGTGTCCTTGCGCGACTTCATCGAGGATTGATGACTGGGAGGCCCCATTTAACATTTGACAGATCCCGCGATTTCAGAGATGATTGTAACAAGGAACTGAAAAGATTGTCATGCCCGCTTGACGCGGAGCGTGATGAACCGCCCAGAAGGGTGAACGCGCTTCGGCGTGTGGGGCTCCGCCCCTGCGTCCGAGACGGCGGGCGCCATTCACGATTCAGCAACCGTGAGCTTTCAAAGAGGGGAAAGGCCGGTTCAGGGCATAGGGAACCGATCTTCCAGAGGAGACAAAGGCTGTATAACTGAATTCCAGTGGAGGAATGAGAATGAAAAGATCAACACGGATTGCATTGGCCTTTTGGGGGCGGCTTTTTGGCTGTTCACCCTCGTGCCTCCGGCGATTGCCGAGAAGGTGACCTTCTGCTCATCGTGGATCATTTACGGGCGGGACGCGTTCATTGTGAGCGGCGTTAAAAATGGAGCTTGGAAGTCCGAGGGAATAGACCTGAACTTCGTTCGAGGCTTCGGCTCAGGGAATTCCCTCAAATTCGCGGCGGCCGGTAAATGCGATTACGCCGAGGCGGGCGCCGGACCCGGAGCCATGGCGCGAATCCGGGGCTTGAAATCCAAAATGTTCATGATGAAGAGCGCAAAGTTTCTGGAAACCTCCTATTTACTTCCACGAAGCCGGGATCAAGACATGGAAAGACCTCGAAGGAAAAACGATCACCGGAGGTCCCAAGACCTCATCGGACATCCTGATGTGGCCCCCTTTCGCCAAGGTCCATGGGATCGACACCAGCAAGGTGAAGGTGCTCCATATGTCTCCCGGAACCAAGGCCGCGGCCTTGGGAGCTGGAAGTGTGGACATGGTGATCAGCTACCACAGCTCCATCGCCGGGTATCAAAAGGCCGCCGATCAGAAGGGAAAGAAACTCGTCGTCAAACTCTGGGCCGAAAACGGAATGGACATCTACAACAGCGGGCTAGTGTCCTCCGAAAAAAGACTCGCCACCCAGAAGGACGTCACCCTCCGGTTCCTGCGGGGCTACTACAAATCCCTGGCTTGGGGTTTCAAAAATCGGGAGGCCGCGGCGGCCATCTACTTTAAGGCACATCCTGCGACGACGCTGGCTATCGTCCTTCAGGCACAAAGCATCTCCTTCCGTCACCTGCTTTGACAAGAACACCCACAAAATTGGCGTCGGACGTATGGACCGGCAGAAGATGGATAAGACGATCAAGATCGTATTGGCCGCATCGGGGGTCGAGAAGAAGCTTGATCCCTCAGAGCTATACACCAACGAGTTCGTGGACCGGGTTCCAAAGTCACTGCGCTTCTTTCACATCCGGTAAGGCCCCTCGTCATAAAGTGGAGTCACCGGCGTGAGCGCATCCTTTCCTGATTGGTTAAAACCGCTTTGGGAAAGGTCTGAGAGAACCCCCTAGTTCAGCCAGGACCCCGGGGGGGGGCGTCCAAGAATCGACGACGTCTTCCTCCGGGGCCAGTCCAAACCAATGAGCCTTACACCCCTGAACAACCCGGGATACGAGAACGTCTACACGAATCTTCTATGAAGAGATTATGAACACCGTGGCACAATCAACGTATCGAGTCTGGCCCCGTCGCACATAGTGACAATCTTAAAACGGAACGCATCTCCCCCGGACCTCGAAATGGTTCGGGCGTTGACCCCCGAAGCTGAGGAGGCGGGAAGTGTCCCGGATTAAAGATCTGCGTGCGTTCATTGAATTCCTCGAAGAACGCCATCCCCACGAGGTTGTTCGCATCCGCAAAGAGGTAGACCCTAGATTTGGGGTAACGGGCATTCTCGCCCTCTTAGAGAAGCAGAATAAGTTCCCGCTTTTGATTTTCGAGAATGTAAAGGGATCGGAAATCCCAGTAGTAGCCAATATGAACGCCAGTTTCACGCGGCTTCGACTGGCCTTGGGAATGGAATCCGCGGACCCGAAGGCCTATCTGAAGGAATACGCCAGGCGGGAAGCCGAGCCAATCCCGCCGGAAGAAACCGAGACGGCGCCCGTGCAGGAGGTCGTTTTCGAAGGCGACGAGGTCGACGTCACTCGGCTTCCCATCCTCACCTATCACGAGTTGGATGCGGCGCCCTACATCACGGCGGCTCTGAACGTGATGCAGGACCCTGACACGGGTGGGTATAACATCGGCATTTACCGCATGATGCTCAAAGACAAAAATACCCTCGGCATCCTCATCTCGGAAACCGCCCACGGCAACATCATCTGGAAGAAATATGAAAAGCGGGGGGAACCCACCCCCTTGGCCGCCGTCATCGGCCACCACCCCGCCTTCTACCTGGGCGCCCTCCAGCCCCTGGCGCCCTACGATATGGACGAGTTTCACGTGGCCGGCGGGATTTTGCAGCAGCCGGTTCGGACGGTCCAGTGCCGGACCATCCCGCTCAAGGTCCCTGCCGACGCCGAAATCGTTCTGGAATGCGAGGTCCAGCCTCACGTCCGTGAAGCGGAAGCGCCCTTCGGGGAGTTTCCAGGCACATATGGACCCCAACGCATGAGCCCGATTGTCAAAGTCAAGGCAATCACCATGCGCAAGAACCCCCTGTACCAAAGCATCTTCGTCTCCCACCCGGACAACCTTCTCTTGGCGGGGCTCATTCGGGCGAACTTTGTCGAGGAGACCGTTAAGATTGCCTGTCCGACCGTGACGGCGGTTCAAATGAGCGGCGGCGGACGAATCCGGTTCTCTTGCTACATCGCCATCGAGAAGATGATCGAAGGAGAGGCCAAGCAGGCGGCGATGGCGGCCTTCGTGGCGGACCCCTATTTGAGGATGGTGGTTATCGTGGACCACGACGTGGACGTGTCCAGCGACACGGAGGTGCTCCACGCCCTGGCTTTCCGGGTCCGGCCTGAGCGGGACACTTTCCTGGTGACCGGCGCCAAGGGATCTCCCTGGATCCGTGCGCATACGGCCCGGAGGGGGGCTCCCACCTGGTCACCAAAATGGGAATCGATGCCACGCGGAAGGACGGCTATCCCGAAGAGGTCTCCGTCCCGGGCACGGAAGGCATCCGCCTGGAAGATTACCTGGGAGATTACCTGTCCGATAACCCATAAGGGGTTCACAGTCGATGAGCAAACCGAAACTCAATATCGTCTGTCATCTTTCCGACCGCACGCGCGCCCTGCATGACGGGACCATTCCCGTTGAGGGCATCGATGCGAACTTCATCGACATGCACGTGGCCGAGATATTCTTTCGGATGGTCAAGCACCGGGAGTTCGACGCCTCGGAAATGTCCCTGGCCGCCCACACCACGCTGATTGGCCGGGGGGATTCGCCGTTCGTCGGGGTGCCGGTCTTCCCGTCCCGGATCTTCCGGCATTCCGCCATGTACATCTGCGCGGAGAAAGGCATCGAAAAACCGGAAGACCTGCGGGGCGGACGCATCGGCGTCCCGGAATACGCCATGACCGCAAGCGTCTGGATGCGGGGGGTCCTGCACCACGAATACGGGGTGGCCCCGGAAGAAGTCACCTGGGTGACCGGAGGGCAGGAGAAACCGGGACGGAAGGACCGGGTCGAGCTGGACCTGCCGCCCTCCATCCGCCTCGAATCGCTTCCGGAAGGCCAAACGCTGACCCGGGCCGTTTGCGAGGGCGGGATCGACGCCCTCTTCTGCCCCCATGTCCCGTCCGCGTTCACGGCCGGCGACCCGCGGATTCGGCTTCTCTTTCCGGACTACCGATCGGTCGAGCAGGATTACTACCGCCGCACGGGCCTGTTCCACATCATGCACACGTTCGTCATCCGGCGCGATGTGTATGACGCGAGCCCCTGGCTGGCGCAGAGCATCCTCAAGGCCTTCACCCAGGCGAAAGACGAAATCCAAAAGCGGCTCGGCGACCCCAATTGGCTCATCTGCACACTGCCGTGGTCGGTCGCGGAGCAGGAAGAGACCCGGAAGTTGATGGGCGACGACTTCTGGCCCTACGGCATCGAGGCCAACCGCGCGACGTTGGACACCTTCTGTCAATACGCCTTCGAGCAGGGTCTCACCGCGCGGCGGGTCGCCGTCGAGGAGCTCTTCGCACCCGGCACGGCTGAAGCCTGGATCTTGTAGGGAGCCAACCACTGTTGACAACCCGAGAGAAGAATCCTTTAATTCACCTATTCGCCGGACAGTGCGGGTTAGGCCGTAATCAACGGTTGATATGGGGAATCCCCGCTTAACCGATTCAATTCCTCTGAAATGCCGAATAGCGGAAAGTAAGAGGGAGGGGGGAGATTGTCCCGATGACGGATTTCAAGGTGATAGGAAAGGACATTCCCAGAATCGACGGGGTTCCAAAGGCCCAAGGGACGGCGAAGTACACGGCGGATTTTTCCATGCCCGGAATGCTCCAGGGGCGGATTCTGCGAAGCCGGCATCCGCACGCCCGCATCCTGGACATCCGGACAGAAAAGGCCGAACGCCTTCCCGGCGTGCGCGCCGTCGCGACCCACAAAAACACGCCCCTTGTCCGGTACGGGATGAACATCTCCGATCAGATCCTGTTCGATCCCGAGAAGGTCCGCTACCTGGGGGATGAAGTCGCCGCGGTGGCCGCCACAGATCTGGATATCGTGGAGGAGGCCCTTTCGCTTATCGAGGTGGACTACGAAGAGCTTCCGGCCGTCTTCGACCCCATCGAGGCCATCCTTCCCGACGCGCCCCTCATCCACGACAACGTCGGCGATTACGACACAACCTTCGACGTAAAAGGACAGCAAGGGAACGTCGCGTGCCGGGTAACGTTCACGCAAGGAGACATCGAGGCGGGGTTGCGGGAGGCCGATGAGGTCTTCGATCACACCTTTCGCACCCACCAAACCCACCAGACCTACCTGGATCCCCACACGGCCCTGGCCATCCCGGATGGACAGGGGGGGTTGACCATCCGCGTGAGCACCCAAGGGGTCTTTTATTCCCAGGGGCTGATCTCCAAGGTTCTGAAGCTCCCCTTCAGCAAAGTTCGCGTCATCGGCTCAGCGGTCGGCGGGGGCTTCGGCGGAAAGAAACCCCGGGTGGAGATGTACGCCGCCCTGTTGGCCCTTCAGGCGGGGAAACCGGTGCGCATGCAGTTCACGCGTGATGAGGAGTTCATCGCGGGCCTTCCCCGCCATCCCACCGTCACTGAAATCCGAAGCGCCGTGATGCGGGATGGGCGGCTCACCGCCCGCGAGGCCAAGCTGTATTACGACACGGGCGCCTACACGGGCCACGGACCCATGATTGCGGCGTGTGGCGCCATCTATGCCAAGGGCGTCTACCGCATTCCCCACGTACGGACCGTGGGCTACACCGTCTACACGAATAAGACCATCAGCGGGGGATTCCGGGGTTACGGAAACCCCCAGAGCGCCTTCGCCGTCGAGTCCCACATGGACGCCGTCGCCACGGAGCTGGGGATCGACCCCCTGGACCTTCGGCGGATCAACGGCATGGAGCACGGAGACTCGCTGGCCAACGGCCAGAAAATGCCCGGGGTGTGGTTGAAAAAGACCCTGGAGGATGCCGCCCGGTGCGTGAACTGGGAAGCGGGCATTCACGGCGGAGACGGCGATCGCCCGATGAGGCGGGGCCGGGGGATCGCGTGCGGGATGCACGTCTCGGGAGGACTCAGCTCCTCGGCCATCGTGAAGGTGATGGAGGACGGGACCATTCAGGTCGTCTCGGGGGTCATCGAAGTCGGCGCCGGGCAGATCACCATGGCGGCCCAGGTCGCCGCCGAGGAGCTCGGCATCGACATGGAGCACGTGCGCGTCGTCTCGGCCGACACCGACGCAACCCCCTTCGAAAATCACACGGCGGCCAGCCGCGTCACCTACAACGTGGGCAACGTCGTCCGCCTCGCCGCGGCGGACGCCAAGCGGCAGCTCCTGGATCGGGCCGCGGATCTTCTGGAAGTCCCCGTCGAGGACTTGCGCGTGGAGAACAAACAAGTCCTCATGCCGGGGGCCCCGGGAAAGGGAATGACGTTCGGAGAAATTGTCAAGGCCGCCCACATCAAGCGGGGAGGACCCATCCTGGGCCGGGGCGTTTTCGACGCCGTAGGCCCCCCCCTGATCCCGGACTGTCAGGATGGGAGTCCCCGCGGGGGCGCGGCGACGATGTCGAGGTGGACGTGGAGACGGGGGAGGTGAAGGTCTTGCGTCTGGTCTGTTCCCACGACGTGGGGCAGATCATCAACCAAGTCGCGATCGTGGGGCAGCTCCAGGGAGGGGCGACGCAGGGAATCGGCTACGCCCTCATCGAAGAAGTGGTTTATTCCGGAGGAGTCGTCACCAACCCGACCCTGATGGACTACAAGACGCCCAACATCCTGGACATACCCCCCATCGAGTGCAGGTTCATCGAAGAGCCCGAGCCCACCGGCCCCTTCGGCGCCAAAGGTTTCTCCGAAGGCGTCTTGGTTCCAACGGCCGCCGCCATTGCCAACGCCGTATACGACGCCGTCGGCGTGCGCGTGACGGACCTCCCTGTGACACCGGAGAAGGTGCTCTCCGGCCTGCCCGCCGGGGCCGGGAACGTCTCGTAGGTAAAACCCCGACACCGGAGAATCCAGGGCCGGCGGGCCGTCCTCATAGAAGCCCTCAATGGTCTTCCAGCCCGGAGCCCTCAAATCCCTTGTGTCTCGACGCCCCGCAAGCGTGCGGCGTTGGAGTCATTCCAAGGCGGAGACGGGGGGACGGCGGTCCGCCCAGGGCCTGGCCTCCTCGAGCTGCGCCGCGAGGCGGAAAAGCGCCGCCTCCCCGCCGAAGCGTCCCAGAAAGTGCGTTCCCACGGGAAGGCCCTCTTCGTTCCAAAAGAGGGGGACCGACATGGCGGGCCGGCCGTCGCCGTTCGCGACCGCCGTGAAAGGCGCAAACCTTCCGTCCACCTCCACCCACCAAGCCAAGGGATTCTCCTCGGGCGGCTCAAGCGCCCCGAGCGGAACGGGGGGCCGGGCGAGGGTCGGGGTGAGCCAAAGGTCGTAGGTCTCGAAGAACCCGGCGATCTCCCGCCCGGGCCGGTCGAGAACCTGGACGCTGTGCAGATGCTCGGCGGCGCTCCGCTTCCGCCCGAGATCACAGAGCGCCCGGGTGAGCGGCTCGATTTCCCCCTCGGCGGGCGTCCGGCGCAGGCGGCGCGACCAGTCCTCCAGAAGCCGGGCGTTCCCTTCCGCCCACAGCATGAACCATGCCTCCTCGGCCGCTTTGGCGTCGAATCGCGGAGTCCCCTCTTCGACCTCATGGCCCAGGGCGGCAAGAACACGCGCCGCCTCCCGCACGGCGCGCACGCAGTCGCGGTGGACCTCGACCCCGCTCGGCGCGCGGACGGAGAAGGCGATGCGAAGGGTTCCCGGGTCCGCGCCCACCTCATCGAGAAACGGGCGGACGGGAGGGGGCGCGCGGTAGGGATCTCCGGGCATCGGTCCCGAGGTGGCGTCCAGCAGGGCGGCGCTGTCCCGCACCGACCGGGTCAGTGCGTGCTCGACCACCAAACCGCTGTAGAAATCCCCGAATTCGGGGCCGAGCGGGTTCCGGGCGCGCGTGGGCTTGAGGCCGAAGAGGCCGCAACACGAGGCCGGGATCCGGACCGAGCCTCCCCCGTCGTTGCCGTGGGCCATGGGCACGAGACCGGCCGCCACGGCCGCCGCGGAGCCGCCGCTCGATCCGCCCGTTGTCCGCGTCGTGTCCCAGGGGTTCCGGCTCGGGCCGAAGCGGCGGGGCTCGGCCGTCGAGGCGTTCCCGAACTCCGCGGTGTTCGTGATTCCGACGACGACGAGGCCCACGCGCTTGATCCGCGCGACGAGCTCGCTGTCCCGGTCGACGACGTAATCGCGCAGAAACGCGGAGCCTTCCGTATGGCGCACGCCCTCGCAGGTCGCGATCAGATCCTTGAGCAGGAAGGGGACGCCCGCCAGGGGGGACGGGGGGAGCGCCCGGTTCACGCGGAGCGCCCCCATATCCGGGGCCGGCTGGACCACGGGGAGCGCGAGCGGCCGGGCTTTCGAAGCTGTGACCGTCAGTGTGAGGCCCGGTCCGCCCCGCCCTCCAGCGCCCCCAGGACCCGTTCCGGCGTCAAGGGGATCGTCTTGATCTGCACGCCGAGGGCGTCATAAACGGCGTTGGCGATGGCGGCGGCCGTGGGCGCCAGACCGGGCTCGCCCACCCCCTTGGCCCCGTAGGGCCCCTCGGGGTGAGCCTCCTCCACGAGGATCGGGACCAGGGGCGGCAGGTCCAGCGTGCAGGGGATCTTGTAGTCTATCAGGTTCGGGTTCAACACCCTCCCATCCTCCAAGGACATCTCCTCGAACAGCGCCGTTCCGATCCCCTGCCCCAGGGCCCCTTCAACCTGCCCGGTGCACCCGTTGGGGTTGATGGCCCGGCCCACGTCATGGGCCGCGCTGAGTTTGAGGATTTGGACCTCACCCGTCTCCTCATCCACCTCGACCTCCGCTGCCTGGGCGGCGAACATCCAGAAGACCGCCGGCTTGTCTCCCTGCCCCGTTTCGGGATCGAGAAGCGTGCCGTCCACCGGCGTGTAATGACCGCGGCCGAGGACGGGTCCCCCAACGACGCGCCCGTCCGGACCGTAAACCCCCATGGACACATCGGCGAAAGAGACCGAGCGCTCGGGCGCCCCCCGGGGGTGGATCCTCCCGTCCCGTGCTTCCAGGTCCTCCGGCGCGGCCTCCAGCAGGACCGCCGCGGCGCGGAAGAGCTGCTGCTTGGCGTCTCCGGCGGCCAGGCGCACCGCGTTGCTGTCGAAGAAGGTCGTCTTGCTGGCGGAGGTCTCCCACCCGTACGGGGTCATAGCGGTATCGGGTTGTCCCATCGAGATCCTCCGGGGGTCGAGGCCCAGGACTTCCGCCGCGATCTGCCGCAGGATGGTGTGAGCGCCCTGGCCGTGCTCCACCGCGCTGGAGAGAAGGACCGCGCTTCCGTCTTCATTGATCTTGATGGCCGATTGGACGTGCGCTCCGGTGACGGTGAACTTCGACATGCAGGCCAGCCCCCGTCCGCGTCGTTTCCCCGCCCGCTCCACCGTCTCGTCCGGACCGCCGAGCCCGTCCGCGGCCCGGCGGATGCATTCCTTGAGCCCGACGCTCACGAGGGTCTGCCCGGTCGGCGTGAGGTCACCGGTCTCCACCCCGTTCCGCAGTCTGAGCTCGACGGGGTCCATCCCAAGCTCCCGGGCGATGCGATCGACCTGACCCTCGTACCCGAAACAGGTCTCCGGGACGCCGAATCCCCGGTAGGCCCCCGCCACCGGCTTGTTGGTGTAAACGCAGTAGGAATCGATCCGGACGTTGGGAATCCGGTAGGGGCCGGACGCCGAGTAGCCCGCGTTTCGGGAGATGAGGACCTCATAGTCGCCGTAGGCCCCCGCTTCCCAGAGAAGACGAACCTCACGGGCCAGAAAATCCCCGTTGGACCCGACGCCCGTCTTGTACGTGATCCGGGCGGGCTGGCGCACGAAGGTGCAGGTGAACTCCTCCTCTCTGGACATCTCCAGACGCACGGGGCGGTGGTTGCATCTCAGGGAGAGGGCCCCGGCGAGGATCTCGATGACGCCGCTGATCTTGCCGCCGAACGCGCCGCCGACGTACGAGCACACGATGCGGACATCGCTCTGGGGAAGCTTCAGCCCCTTGGCCACTTGTTCCCGGGTCAGGTAGGGGCCCTGGGTGTTGCTCCACAGGGTGAGCTTTCCCTGCGGGGAGAACTGCGCGACACAGGCGTGGGGCTCCAGGGGGCAGTGCTGGACCATGGGGATCTCGAAGGTATCCTCGAAGATGCGGTCCGATCGCCGGAATCCCCCCTCCACGTCCCCCCGGCGGAGCTTGAAATGGTTGCAGATATTGGTTCCCGGGACCGGAGCGAAGAGCTTCCGGTTGCACGCGTATTGGCCGAGGTCGGGATGCAGGAGGGGTGCGTCGGGGGCTGCGGCCTCGACGGGATCGAACAGCGGCGGAAGTTCTTCGTACTCGACCTGGATCAGATCCAGGGCTTCTAGGGCGGCGTCTTCGTCGACGGCGGCCACGCCGGCCACCGCCTCGCCCACGTAACGAACGCGGTCCACGGCGTAAATGGGCTGATCGGCCAGCATCATCCCCCAATTCGAATCGGGGTGGTCCGCTCCCGTAACGACCGCCCGGACTCCCGGCAGACGCTTCGCCCGCTCCGTATCGACGCGCAGAACCCGGGCATGGGGCAAGGGGCTTCTCAGGATCTTCGCGTGGAGCATCCCGGGCCGGACCACGTCCGTCCCGTACACCGCCACCCCGCTCGCCTTGTCGTAACCGTCCCCCCGCTCGTAGGAGGCCCCGATCCAGGTTGATTTCATCGTCTCTCCCCCTCCCCCTCCCCTGTCGGCCGCGTGCGCTGTCATTCCCCCCGATCCCTCCAGAACCGGCAGTAGGCGTGATACAGGAGCGACGAGGCGTTTTTCCGCCAACACCGGAGAGAATCTTTCCCTTCGTGCATCAGGCAGAGGTTGCACGAGGTGCAATCGACGAGCCCGCGTCGCCCGTTTCGGATCTGGTCCACGATATCGGGTTCCCGAATATAGGTCCGGGCCATGGCCAGAAAGTCGGCGTCGCCCGAAGAGAGGACCCGCTCCATGGTTTCCGTTGTCCTCAGCCCGCCCACGAGGATCACGGGAATCCCGAGCCGCTTCTTCATGGCCCGCGCGTACGGCAGAAAGTACGCCTCTCGGCCCGGAGGGGAAGCCAAGCGGTGAAAGAGCCAGTCCCGCGCGGCCCTTCCAGGACCGACGCCGATGTATTCCCCGCAACTGTCGCTCTCCTTCTCCATCACGCCGCAAGAGACCTCGATGGCGTCCAGCCCCATCTCCTCCAGCGCAGCGGCCAGATCGACGCTCTCCGCGACGGTGAGACCCCCCTCGATGGAATCGACTGACCTGCCCCCCTGAAACCGGTCCGGTTTGAGAGTTAGGATTTTCGCACGGCTTTCGGGACTGGATTGGCCTAGAAGAGGGGGCAGTGATGAGTCGGAAGCGATTCACCGCGGAGCAGATCATCCACAAGCTTCGTCAGGCCGAGGTGGAGTTGGCCAATGGGCAGAGGATGGCTCAGGTCTGCAAGACGCTGGGGATCTCCGAGCAGACCTATTACCGGTGGCGGCGGGAGTACGGAGGCCTGCGCCTGGACCAGGCGAAACGACTGAAGACACTGGAGCAGGAAAACGCCCGGCTAAAGAAGCTGGTGGCCGAGCAGGCCCTGGATAACGCCATCTTGAAGGAGGCCTCCCAGGGAAACTTCTGAGCCCGCCTGCGCGGCGGCGGGCGATGGAGCATGTGCGGGAGAAGCTGAGCGTGTCCGAACGTCGCGCCTGCCGGGTGCTGGGTCAGGCCCGCTCGACTCAGCGGCGCTCTGCCCAGGTCCCTGACGATGAGGCCCGTTTGGTGGCGCGGGTGACAGAGCTGGCGAGCGAGTACGGACGGTACGGCTACCGGAGGATAACGGCTCTGTTGGAAAGAGAAGGCTGGCGAGTGAATCACAAGGGGGTGGAGCGGATCTGGCGCCAGGAAGGCCTGAAGGCGCCGAAGAGACAGCCCAAGCGAGGGCGTTTATGGCTGAACGACGGCTCTTGTGTTCGCAAGCGTCCGTCTTATCGGAATCATGTGTGGTCCTACGACTTCCTGGCCGCGAGGACGCACGATGGGCGGCCTTTACGGATGCTGGCTGTGATGGATGAGTTGACCCGGGAGCGCTTGGCCCTTGATGTAGAGAGAAGACTCAACTCCGAGGACGTCCTGGACCGCCTCACCGAGTTGTTCGTCCGGCGTGGCCTGCCGGCTTATATCCGCTCGGACAACGGGGCGGAGTTCACGGCGAATGCGGTGAGAGGGTGGCTCACCCGTCTTGGGGTGAGAACGCTTTACATCGAGCGGGGCAGTCCCTGGGAGAACGGCTATGTGGAGTCCTTCATCGGCAAGCTGCGCGATGAGCTGCTCAACGGGGAGATCTTCTACACCCTGACAGAGGCCAAGGTGTTGGTGGAGAGATGGCGACAACTCTACAACCGGGTAAGGCCCCATAGTGCCTTGGGCTACCGGCCCCCGGCGCCGGAGGCCATCGAACCAATGCCTCCGGGCATCCCTACACTTTCGGATATCGGGGAGAAGAGACTAACTCAAAAAGTGGTACAACTTTAGGGGGCGGATCCCCCGCTCTAGGGTTTTGTTGGACACTCGATTGATCCATGATTCATGGAGAAAGGGGTGTCGCGATGAACGAACAAAAGCAAGAGGGGGCTTTGGCGGAGGGCGCCCGCAGGGCGAACGGAGCCAAGGCCCCAGGGCATCGCAGTGAGCGGGGTCGGTTCTCCTGCCAGCGCAAGCGGGAGGCGGTCCTGCGTCTTTTGCGGGGCGAGAGCCTGGAGACGCTCTGCCGCGAGTTGGGCACGACAGCGGCTCGGCTTTCCGCCTGGCGCGAGGCGTTCCTTCGCGGGGGCGAGGCGGCGCTCAAAGCCCGCCCGGCGGATGAGCGGGACGAGGAGAACGCCCGGCTCAAGGCCAAGGTGGGCGAACTCACGATGGAGGGCGAGGTCCTGCGGGAGAAGATCGACCGCCTGGAGGCCGGCCGCCCTTTAGCCGGCAGGAGGTGGAGGCGATGAGTCAGGCCCGCTTCACCTCCACGGGCAGAGCCTACGGCCTGAAGCGGGTGTGCGCCCTTTGGGGCTTGGCGCGCTCCACGGTCTACGCGCAACGGCGGCGAGAGGCGGTCCCCGTTCATGAACGCCCCACGCCCAATAAGCGCGGCCCTGTGGGCCCGTGCACCGATGCGGAACTCCTCGGCCACATCCGGCAGGTCCTGGAGGACTCTCCCTTCCATGGCGAGGGCTACCGCAAGGTGTGGGCGAGGCTGCGCTTCGCGGGCATCCGCACCAGCAAGGAGCGGGTGCGTCGCCTGATGCGGGAGGCGGGGCTTCAGGCCCCCCACCGGGTGGGCAAACCCCGAGGTCCCAAGGCCCACAACGGGACCATCCGCACCGAGCGGCCCGACCGAATGTGGGGCACGCACATGACGACGACGGTGACCACCGAGGAGGGGATGGCCTCGGTGTTCGTGGCGGTGGATCACTGCTCGGTGGACTGCGTGGGGATCCATGCGGCCAAGAGCGGCAACCGCTTCGAGGCCCTGGAGCCGATCCGGCAGGGGGTCGCCGAGCGCTTCGCCGGCTTGGAGGCGGACGTCGCCGAGGGGCTTAAAGTTCGTCACGACCACGGCCCCGCCTATCTGTCCGATGACTTTCAGCGGGAGATCGCCTACCTGGGCATGACCAGTTCGCCCAGCTTCGTGCGGGCGCCCGAGGGAAATGGCTACTGTGAGTGGTTTATCCGCATCTTGAAGGAGAATCTCCTGTGGGTGCGCTCTTTCGCCACCGTAGAGGAACTGCGGTGGGCGCTGCTTGAGTTCAAGAACCTGTATAACCATCATTGGATTCTCGAGGGCTACGGCTACCGAACGCCGGCCCAGGCAAGGCAGGAAAAACTCGCTCAAGTTGCGGAGGCCGCATGAGGTCGAATACCCTCACCCGAGTGTCCAATAACCCAGGGGCGGTCCACCCGCGATGAAGACGTATGACATTGTGGCAGACGCTTTTTGGTGGTTGAGTGAATCGCCTCCAACGGAGGACAAGGAGACAGGTTTTGTGAGCCAAGCGTCTATTGGTTCGCGATACCGCAGATTGAGAAGAGAGAAGTAGAAAATCCTGCTCTTTCCTCACCGCTTTGGTCCGGGCGTTATTTCAAAATTCCCATTCGACTCTTGCGATCACAACCCTACGTAAAACCGATAAATCTATGGGGGGTTGTGTCCTTACAAAAGCTTTTTCTCCTTGCATATACGCTGTGATGGTCCGGCATGGGGTCGGTCCGAACACGGGAGAAGTTAAAGATGTTGGTTTCAATGACACAAGCCGCGCAAGAACTATCGTCAGCATTCACGGTCTTCGGCGGTGGGTCGCCGAGGGGAAAATCCCTGTTGTCCGGTTGGGTCGCCGCGTTCTCATCAAGCGGGAAGACCTCGACCGCCTTGTTGAAAAAAAAATCGGGTCCCGGCGCGGGAGGAGAACAGAGGATGACAACGGTATGCGTCCAGGCCGAGCAGGCGGTCCTAGGGGCGGTACTCGCGGGGGCGCGGACGTTCAAGGAGATCGCCGCTGATGTTGGATTGAACAACTTTGAGGATGAGCGTCACCGGGAAATCTTCAAGGCGATGATCGCCCTCGATCAAAAAGGGCAGACCATCGAGCAACATGCACTGAATGACGAGCTACGCAAGGCCGGCGTACTTCCGACGGTGGGAGGGGTCGACTACGTGGTCTCCCTGGTTTTTGCCTCTGAGGACCCGGAGCGTCTCCCTAATCATATACACACGCTTCAGGAGGTCGGGGAGGAGGAAAGTCCGATCATCTGCATGGCCGATGTGGAACCCGAGGATGTCTCGTGGCTTTGGTATCCGTACATCCCCCGAGGCAAACTGACCCTTCTCGAAGGTGACCCGGGGACGGGAAAATCGTGGGTCAGCCTTGCAATTGCAACGGCGGTCAGTCTTGGTGTCTCCCTTCCCGAAGCCGACCCTTTCGGGCCATCCGATGTGCTCCTGCTTTCCGCAGAGGACGGACTTGCCGACACCATCCGTCCGCGCTTGGACAGGATGAGAGCGGATGTGTCTCGTGTAAGCGCCTGGAATCGCCCAATGGTTTTTGATTCAGAGGGCATGCTTGCGCTGGAGGTGGAGATTGCGGCACTTCGACCGGCTTTGGTCGTTATCGATCCCTTGATCGCCTATATGGGGGCGAAGGTTGACACTTATCGGGCAAACCAGACTCGGGCCATCCTGGCCCCGCTTGCCGAGATAGCCGAGCGCCATGACATATCGATTCTGGCGGTACGCCATCTTCGAAAGAGCGAATCGAGCAAGGCGATTTACCGGGGCCAAGGAAGCATCGACTTCATCGCGTCCGCCCGGTCCGTCCTTCTCGTGACCCGCCCCCTAAAGTTGTACCACTTTTTGAGTTAGTCTCTTCTCCCCGATATCCGAAAGTGTAGGGATGCCCGGAGGCATTGGTTCGATGGCCTCCGGCGCCGGGGGCCGGTAGCCCAAGGCACTATGGGGCCTTACCCGGTTGTAGAGTTGTCGCCATCTCTCCACCAACACCTTGGCCTCTGTCAGGGTGTAGAAGATCTCCCCGTTGAGCAGCTCATCGCGCAGCTTGCCGATGAAGGACTCCACATAGCCGTTCTCCCAGGGACTGCCCCGCTCGATGTAAAGCGTTCTCACCCCAAGACGGGTGAGCCACCCTCTCACCGCATTCGCCGTGAACTCCGCCCCGTTGTCCGAGCGGATATAAGCCGGCAGGCCACGCCGGACGAACAACTCGGTGAGGCGGTCCAGGACGTCCTCGGAGTTGAGTCTTCTCTCTACATCAAGGGCCAAGCGCTCCCGGGTCAACTCATCCATCACAGCCAGCATCCGTAAAGGCCGCCCATCGTGCGTCCTCGCGGCCAGGAAGTCGTAGGACCACACATGATTCCGATAAGACGGACGCTTGCGAACACAAGAGCCGTCGTTCAGCCATAAACGCCCTCGCTTGGGCTGTCTCTTCGGCGCCTTCAGGCCTTCCTGGCGCCAGATCCGCTCCACCCCCTTGTGATTCACTCGCCAGCCTTCTCTTTCCAATAGAGCCGTTATCCTCCGGTAGCCGTACCGTCCGTACTCGCTCGCCAGCTCTGTCACCCGCGCCACCAAACGGGCCTCATCGTCAGGGACCTGGGCAGAGCGCCGCTGAGTCGAGCGGGCCTGACCCAGCACCCGGCAGGCGCGACGTTCGGACACGCTCAGCTTCTCCCGCACATGCTCCATCGCCCGCCGCCGCGCAGGCGGGCTCAGAAGTTTCCCTGGGAGGCCTCCTTCAAGATGGCGTTATCCAGGGCCTGCTCGGCCACCAGCTTCTTTAGCCGGGCGTTTTCCTGCTCCAGTGTCTTCAGTCGTTTCGCCTGGTCCAGGCGCAGGCCTCCGTACTCCCGCCGCCACCGGTAATAGGTCTGCTCGGAGATCCCCAGCGTCTTGCAGACCTGAGCCATCCTCTGCCCATTGGCCAACTCCACCTCGGCCTGACGAAGCTTGTGGATGATCTGCTCCGCGGTGAATCGCTTCCGACTCATCATTGCCCCCTTTCTAGGCCAATCCAGTCCCGAAAGCCGTGCGAAAATCCTAACTCTCAAACCGGACCGGTTTCAGGGGGGCAGGTCAGCGTTTTGAAAAGAATTTGGCCCGAGTCGTCTCGATCAAATTACGCCGAGGGACATTGATACGCTTGTGGAAGGGCGGGCCAGCTTGCTGAAGCCAGCTACCTTGAACAGGGATTTCGGTGTCCTTCGGCACATGTTCACCAAGGCGGAAGAATGGGGGATGGCACTCTCGAACCCCGTCAGGCATTTCCGCCCGCTCAGGGTGAACAACAAGCGGTTGCGTTACCTGAGCAAAGAAGAAATTGAAATCCTCCTAGAGGTTTCGGACGAAATCTTGCGTCCAATCTTGGTGACGGCGATTCACACGGGACTCAGGCGGGGAGAGTTGTTCTCGCTCCAATGGGAGGACCTGGACCTTCAAAATGGCGTCGTTCTGGTGGTGGACACCAAGAATGGGGAAAGGCGGGAAGTCCCCATGAGCGACACCCTGCGGGAAACCCTTCGTCGCCTCCCACGTCGCCTGGATACCCCCTATGTTTTTCCGGGAAGGGATGGCAACGAATTAAGGAATATCAGGTGGCGATTCGAGAGGGCGCTAAAGAAAGCGGGTATTGAGGGGTTCGTGTTCCACGATATCCGGCACACGTTTGCATCTCACCTGGTCATGGCGGGTGCGGATCTGGTGACCGTCAAGGAACTTCTCGGGCACAAGTCGATGCAAATGACCCTCCGATATGCTCACCTGACACCCGACCACAAGCGGGCCGCAATCCATCGCCTGGACACCTATATGGACACTAAGCAAGAGGAGAGAGTGGCAGGGTCTCTGTAATATATTGATTTAATTGGCGTCCCCAGGGGGATTCGAACCCCCGTCGCCGCCGTGAAAGGGCGGTGTCCTAGGCCGGGCTAGACGATGGGGACGTCTGAGATAAGGGCTTCGGCAATTTTGGCATCAGACAATTGGTGAGCCGCCCAGGACTCGAACCTGGCACCACCTGCTTAAAAGGCAGGTGCTCTAACCTGATGAGCTAGCGGCCCGAAGATGGGCGTCCGATGGAGACGCTCAAACTCGTTGCTCTCCATATATATTGGGCGGCCTAGGGGTGTCAAGAGAGGTTTGTCCGAAACGGTTTTCCGGACCCGCTGAAGCCTGAATCTCAACCTCTCTGTCTTAATCCCCCCCCCCCGACGCGGAAGGCCGTTCGCCGACGACCGCCGCGACCCGCGATTCTCGGCAGTCGATTGCCAACGCCTGCCCCGTTGAAGAGGCCTTCCTGTGTACATAGCCCAGGGCGACGACCTCTTCCAGCGCCGGAGAACATGCCGCGCTCGTCACTTGGCCGACCTTCTTGCCGTCCGCGAAGATCGCGGCGCCGGCTTCGGGCGGCGTATCGCCTTCAATGTGAAGGGCCACAAGGCGCCGGTTCACGTGGCCCAGCGATTCGATTTTGGCGACCACCTCCTGACCGATGTAGCAGCCCTTGTCAAAGTCGAGGGCGTTCAGAAGACCGGCCTCCATGGGGTTGACCGTTTCGTCCATGTCCGCGCCGAACCTGGGCGCGCCGGCCTCGATCCTGAGCGCCTCCAGGGCCGAAAACCCCGAAGCCGGCACGGCCTCGAAGGCGTCCCAAAGCAGCGACAGATTCCCGGTCGGGACGATGAGGTCAATCGCGGGCGGACCCAGGCGATCCGTCGCGGCCGCGATCATTCCCGCGCCTCCCCAGTCGAATGCCATGCATTCATAACGCCTGTCGAAGTCCGGCGCCGCACCCAAAACTTCACGAACCGCTTCCCGGCTCTTGGGGCCGGCCAGTGTCACCATCCCGAAGTCGTCCGTTTCATCCGTGATCTCGCAGTCATAGCCGAGGTTGAACATGTCGAGATGAGGAAAGCCCGACTCCCGGCACCGGGCCTCCGCGTCGAGGAGGACCGACTCCGAAAGGACGGCCACCCGAAAGTCGGCGACCATCTTCCCCGTCGCCGTCAAGAGCGCGGCATACGCGCCCCGGCCGGGCGGAAGGGAGGCGACTTCGTTGGAGAGGATGTTCTGGAGGAATTTCAGCCGGTCTTCGCCGACGAGACGGAGCTGGGTCCGGTGAGAGCGGTCCATTCGGACGACGCCGTCGCGGGCCGCCCAATACTCCGCCCGGGGATCGCCGTAATGCGCGGGAAGCTCCCACCCGTCCCAGGCGCTCATGACAGCGCCCCGCTTCACATGCTTCTCGTGGATGGGCGATTTCAACGGTCCGGATTCCCCTCGATGGCGGGTTGGCGGTGAGCGTCCCGGCGCCGCGGCGGGCGGACTTGAAAGATGCACCCATGCCCACCGGCCGGTTCAGCGGCGGTTGGGTTTCTCCATGGCAACCCTTTGTAACATGATCTACGCTTCGAGGCCGGGTTGACAAGGAACCGGGCGGGGGAGCGGTCCGCGTCAGCCCAGCCGGAGGCGCAACCCTTGTTGACGGGGATTGGACGCTGGACTAAATTAACCGTCGATTTGCATTGTCCGCGAGTGTGCGGCTGGAAGGCGCGCGCCCCGGCGAAAGGACTCTTTGTCGATTCACCACCCACCGAATCTCAGGCCGACGTAGCTCAGGGGTAGAGCAACTGATTCGTAATCAGTAGGTCGGCGGTTCAAATCCGCCCGTCGGCTCCATCTTTTCAATAAGTTACAACGATTCACTGAAACGGATAAAGCGTCGTATCAGCAATGTGTCAGCAGATTGAATTAGATAATTGGGGAGTCAACACTGGCCCGGCGAAGTCGCGGATCGCATGCCTGAAGATCGATGTCGGCGGTATGATGAAAAAAAATCGACGACTTGAAGGAAAGAGTGAAAACCCTTAGGAGTGTCTTGGCCGCTGGGATTTAAAGGCCAAGCGCTTCCATCCGGCAGCGTCGCAATTTGTGCAATCGGGTCTTACAGGCCCCAATCGTGCGTTTCAAGTACGGCGGCCAGATCCTCGAGTTCGCCTTGCGAGTGTTCCCAACTCCTCCACTTGGGAGAGAATATTTTGTTTGATCCTGACACCATAAATAGCATCGTGACCATCGGCAAATCCCTCGTCGATTTCAGGAACGCGTTGAAAGAAGACGGCGCCAATACCGGGCCAATGCTCGACGAGATCAATGAGCAAGTCGCGCAACTACAGACACATCTGTTGAGCGTAGGGACTACGGCTATTGATCTGCAATCCGAGAACTCTAGACTGACCGATCATGTAGCCGAGCTCAAAGCGAAATTGGCTAAGATGGAGGATTGGAGCGCGGAGAAAGAGAAATACGAAATGAAGGCAATAGGGAGAACGATGGTATATGCCCTTAAGCCGGATGTTGTGAATTCCGAGCCACCGCATTGGATTTGCTCACTTTGCTATGGCAATAATCAAAAATCGTTCCTTGGTTTCGGAGAGATGCGAGGGCGCGGTGGGTGTGGCGAAGATAGTTGGAGTTGTCCCCGTTGTAACTCGAAGTTCAGTATCCCGGCGAACGCACAACCGAGGGCTTCGGGTGGGACTTAGCCGTCCAGATGTGCCTCGCGCAACACCCATCGTAAGGGGGGGGGCACGGTTCCTACGCTCCCGACCCCAAACCCACGGCGTCAAGCGCGGTCGCCATTGGAACGCCCGCCTGCGCGAGCTTGGCGACCACGGTTTCCCGCGAACACCATGTCCAAAGCATAGGAATCGAATTTGAGTTCAACCGGCGTTTCCAGCTTCATTGTCAATTCATGTTCGAGCAACTTTGCGAGCGGCAACACCGCTCCCAAATGCCACCGTCTCACGGCCTCGTGTTGTGATGTTCCATCGCTATCGACAAACAGGCTCGGAGGGGTTCTGCATGCGGCCAGGACCGCCTCGAATGCGTCCTTACGGATCGTAGCCATTGATTCGGGCGGCATCGGCCCCAGGCGGGAAGCCTGCCAGTCCCTTTGAGGTGCGGAAGCCTTTCCTTCGCCCCGCCGCCGAAGCCTCCGAAGGCCCCGAAGCCGACGAAATTCTCGAAACCGAAGAGCCCACCCAAGTCGAAGCCCATCGCTGAAGGGGACGAGGTGTGGGGCATTGATGCCTTCCCAGACGCGAACGCGACCGCCAAGGAAATGGGGGAAAAGGTCTGGAAATCGATCGAGGGGATGTTCGAAAAGCATGTGAAACTGCCGGGTTATGTTTCAATGGGGAATCTCCCGAAGGGAACGCTCGCAATCGTCACGAACGCGGACGAAGCGGAGATGATCATCCCTCCCGGATACCGTCTGCGGATTCGTGAGGTCCGCCGTATGGTAAAATCGGACGCTTCGGGATGAGGGAGCGATAAGACGATCCAAAAACTCGTCCTCGGGGACCTGGAAAGGATAAACGGCCCGATCGTGATGGTGATTCGTGGCCCGGACGGTCAGATCCTTGACCTGCCCCCGAGCGCCCCGGCCCCGTCCGAAGAGGCCGAAGAGGTCCAGAGGCAGGTTTTGGAGCGGGTCCAGCAAGGCTTGAAGGATAACGGCGCGCTGGGCTGACATGGGGAAACGGTTTGACAGACTGAAACGGGCGTGGGAGGCGTATCGGTACACCGTATCATCCGGGGGGCGGACCGGGTAAGGTGGTCCATAACTCACGGCGGGCTTCGAAACCCTGTCACCGGGCAGGGAGTGGCCTTCGACAGAACGGGATCCTCCTTCTTCGTTCCGACCCGCTTTTGGTGGAGGCCCCCCTTTGAGGTGCTCTACGTTCAATCGTGGGCCGCCCGCAACGCCTCGATGGCCGGCAAACCGTAGGCGAGCGCCGGATTCGCCTTGCGCCACGTCCGGACCGCGAAGGGCGGACCGTCCGGTCCCGCCGGGTGCACCTGCGCATAGACGCTCGGATCGTCTTCGGCCTGCAGCCGTGCGAAGAAATGCGAATCGTTTGCCGGCGGCGTCGAAGGAGGAAAGGGCGGGTCCGGCACGCACTGTATGTTCGGCAATGGTAAATTTCCCATTTGAAACCATTGAAAAACGACAAATTGTCGTATTTGAAACCGTCTCATGAAATTGGCCAATTTGGCCAATTTGAAACAGGAGGCGGGCGTACAACCAGCGACGGCCTCACAGCGCCTTGGCCTACCAGCCGCCTGCGCCAGAGGCCAGATTCCCAAGAGCAACCAAGCCCTGGCCGGAGTGGACTTCAAATGGTCCCGTGTCTAACGTAACAGGTGGTCTCGTTGGTGGGGGCAGGTCACCAACTTTCGCGCATTCGCAAGTAGCCTTCTTGAATGGACTAATCTGCCCTAATGAATCATGGCCTCTATGTTCTTGTGGCGACTAGAAAGGATAACGCTGGCAAGCCCTGGCAAAGCCGAAATGCCTTCGTCAACGCATGCATTATCAGGATCCCTCTATGATATATTCTTTCCCTGAACACCCATGAGTTGCTCGACTCCCGCGTCATGGAAGGCGGCGCGTGGGAAGGTCGTTTTCTCTCATGAGGTTTATTGATGAGCGCCCTTGAAGACATTGGCCCCGGTGCCATGGTCCGGGGAGTCGTTCCGGGCCAGCCGGTTCAAGTCGTGTCAGTCGATTGGATCGGCAACCAAGCGATCAACCTGGTCTATCGGGGACCAGATGGCGGCGTATCGGAGACGACGCTCTGGCGCGACGATGAACCGCGCCTTGGCATTGATGAGCGCGGCCGAACCTGGTCATTCGACGGCGACGGGGGGCTGCTTCGTCTGGTCACGGAGGCGAGCCGGATCGAACTCGCCTATCATTTCGACCCCTACCTCGCCATCCATACCAGCCGCGTGGACCCGCTGCCCCATCAGATCTCCGCTGTCTACGGCGAGATGCTTCCACGGCAGCCATTGCGCTTTCTGCTCGCCGACGACCCGGGTGCGGGCAAGACAATCATGGCCGGGCTGCTGATCAAGGAACTGATCGCGCGCGGCGACCTGGAGCGATGCCTGATTGTTGCCCCTGGAAGCCTGGTGGAACAGTGGCAGGACGAGCTCGGGGAGAAGTTCGGCCTGGAGTTCGACATCCTCACGCGCGAGATGCTCGAGTCCTCACGCTCGGGCAATCCTTTCGAGGACCGTGACCGACTGATCGCACGGCTCGACATGCTGGCCCGGAACGAAGCTCTCCAGGAAAAGCTCGGGCAGGCCACGGAGTGGGACCTGATCGTCTGCGACGAGGCCCACCGGATGGCGGCCTCTTGGTTCGGCGGCGAAGTGAAGTACACGAAGCGCTATCGGATTGGCCAGCTTCTGGGCCGAATGTGCCGCCATCTGCTGCTCATGACCGCGACACCCCACAACGGCAAGGAGACGGATTTCCAGCTCTTTATGGCCCTGCTCGATGGCGATAGGTTCGAAGGGCGCTTTCGCGACGGCGTCCCTTACGCCGACACCGAAGACCTGATGCGCAGACTCACCAAGGAAGAGCTGCTGCGCTTCGACGCGCGCCCCTTGTTTCCTGAGCGACGCGCATACACCGCGAAGTACGAACTGTCGCCCGAGGAGGCCGCGCTTTACTCCGCTGTCACCGACTACGTTCGCACCGAGATGAACCGGGTCCAGCGCTTCGCGGAAAAAGACGGGCGAAAGCGCAATACCGTCGGGTTCGCCTTGCAAATCCTGCAGCGCCGTCTCGCCTCTTCCCCGGCTGCGATCTACCGGTCCCTGAAGCGCCGGCGCGAGCGGCTGGAGACCGAGCTTGGCGAAGCGCGCCTTGCGGCGAAGGGCCAGGAGGCCCGCCCTGGCGTCGTGGGGATGGATGATGAGATATGGCAGGACCTCGAAGAATACGGCCAAGACGAGATCGAAGCCTTCGAAGACCGGATCGCAGCGGGATCTACAGCGTCCGAGACGGCCGAGCAACTCGCCCTGGAGATCGAGACACTCCAGAGTCTGGAGCGTCAGGCGCTCGGCGTGCTCCATTCGGGACACGATACGAAGTGGTCGCAGCTCGACCGAATCCTTGATGACCCTTTGATGACCGATGCGCGTGGCGCCCGGCGGAAGCTCATCGTCTTCACAGAACCCAAGGACACGCTCAACTACCTTGTCGAGAAAATCCGGGCTCGCTTGGGTAATCCCGAGGCGGTGGCGGCCATTCACGGCGGCGTCAGCCGTGAAGAACGGCGCAAGATTGTCGAGCGCTTCATGGCCGATCGCGACTTGCTGGTGCTCGTCGCCAACGATGCCGCTGGCGAAGGCGTGAACCTCCAGCGCGGGCATCTGATGGTCAATTACGACCTGCCCTGGAACCCGAACCGGATCGAGCAGCGCTTCGGCCGCATTCATCGCATCGGACAGACGGAAGTTTGCCATCTGTGGAACCTGGTCGCGGCGGACACGCGCGAGGGAGAAGTCTACGCGCGGCTGCTGGAAAAGCTTGAGACGGCGCGCGAGGCACTCGGCGGCCGGGTCTACGATGTGCTCGGCGAACTTTTTGAGGAAACGGCGCTGAAGGACCTGTTGTTCGAGGCCATCCGCTACGGCGAACAGGACGAGGTCAAGGCCCGGCTGTTCGAAAAGGTCGACGGTGCCGCGGACCAGACGCATCTGCTGCGGCTTCTGGAGCGCCGCGCGCTGACGAACGACACCCTGCCGGCGGCCAAAGTCGAGGCGCTTCGCCTGGAAATGGAACGCGCCGAAGCCCAGCGGCTCCAACCCTGCCATGTCCAGAGCTTCTTCGTCGAAGCCTTTCAGCACCTCGGCGGACGCCTGAAACGCCGCGATGAAGGCCGCTGGGAGATCTCCCATGTTCCGGCCGTTCTTCGCGAACGCGACCGCCAAATCGGCTCCGGTGCCGCGATCCAAAGACGGTACGAGCGCATCTGCTTCGAGAAAGACAAGATCGACCAGCAGCCTGTCGCCATTTTCGTCGCGCCCGGCCACCCACTTCTAGAAGCCGTGATCAGCATCATTCGCGAGAAGTACGGTTACCTGATGCGACAGGGCGCGGCTCTGGTCGATGAAACCGATGCCGGTGAAGCGCTGTCGGCGGTGGTGCTACTGGAGCACAGCGTCCAGGACGCACGGGCGACAGCGACCGGAAAACCGCACATCGTTTCCGAAAAACTCCAGTTCGCGGCCATCGGCAAGGATGGCAATGTGGCCAATGCGGGAATCGCGCCGCACCTCAACCTGCGCCCGGCGCGGCCCGGCGAGGTCGCGCTCATTGAGGATGCATCGACCGAGGCATGGCTGCGAAGCGATTTCGAGCAGAGGGCGACCGAGTTCGCGACCACGGAACTGGCGCGCGAGCATGTCTCGACAGTCAGGAAGCGCCGCCTTCCGGAAATTGAAAAAGTCGAGCGCAAGGTGAAAGCCCGCCTGAACAAGGAGATCAACCATTGGGATGCCCGCGCCTTCGAGTTGAAAGAGCAGGAGCGTGCGGGTAAGAAAACCCGGCTGAACTGGCGAAACGCCGCACGGCGGGCGGAAGAGCTGGCCGAGCGTCTGAAACGGCGCATGACGCTCCTGGAGCAGGAGAAATTCATTTCGTCACGACCACCCCGCGTCCGTGGCGGCATGCTGGTCATCCCCCGTGGACTGATTGACGCCGCAGCGCGGGAAAGGGATGATGCCTCAGTGACTCCGAAAGCCTTTTCGGTTGATGCGGACGCGCGGCGTAAGATCGAGCTTGCTGCCATGGATGCAGTGATGGCGACAGAACGGAGGCTCGGCAAACAGCCGATTGACCTTTCGGCGCAGAAGGTCGGCTACGACATCGCGTCTTACGACGCGGACGCTGCATGCCATCGCTTCATCGAGGTCAAGGGCCGTGCGACTGGCGCTGACACCGTGACGATCACCCGCCAGGAAATCATCACCTCCTTGCATGAGCCCGAAAAATTCATTCTCGCCATCGTCGAGGTGAGCAACGGGTCTGCTGGTGCGCCGCGCTATGTCCGGGGCGCTTTGGACGAACATGAACCGAGCTTCGAGCAGGATGCCATCCAGTACAATTTGAAGCGGTTGCTGGAACGCGCAGAGGCGCCAAAATGAGATTGGATGATCAGGAACTAGAGAGACTTCTTAAAAAGGGGGAGGCTTTTTGCGTCGAGTTCAAAGAAGGACTAAGCGGAAATGCTTCGAATACTCTTCGGGAAGCAGTTTGCGCCTTTGCCAACGACTTGCCAGGCACCGGTCAGCCGGGCATTTTGTTTGTGGGTGTCGACGATAAAGGGCGACCAACGGGCCTGCAAATTACGGATGAGGTTTTGCGTCAGCTTGTCGACGTGAAGAGTGACGGCCTAATTGTGCCTCCGCCTACTATGCTGGTTGAGAAGAGAGAGATGATGGGTAGCGACATGGCCGTTGTAACCGTGATGCCGTCGGACTCCCCTCCAGTACGTTATCGAGGGAGAATTCATGTACGGATTGGCCCAAGCCGCAGCATTGCGACGGTGCAAGATGAACGAATTCTTAACGAGAAAAGACGCGCTTCGGATATGCCCTTTGATATCCAACCCGTGCCGACCGCCGATATCTCGGCTTTAAATCGATATCAATTTGAAAATGAATACCTTCCCAGGGCTTTCAGTGCAGAAACACTCGAGGAAAATGACCGAAGCCTGAACGAGCGTCTTGCAGCTACGAAAATGGTTGCCTCGGCCGACGAGCCCATACCGACTGTCCTTGGTCTCTTAACATTCGGCACAAGTCCGCGTGACTATATTCCCAACGCGTGGGTCCAGTTTCTCCGTATTGATGGAACGGAATTGTCGGAAGATGTAATCGATGAGGAAGAAATCAGCGGTGACTTGGCCTTGGTAGTAAGGCGAATTGACGAGAAGATGAAGGCGCATATCCATACGCGAGTCGATATGACGACATCGGATACGGAACTCCGATCACCATCCTATCCACTCGTTGCCCTTCAGCAGATTTCGCGGAATGCAATTATGCACCGGACTTATGAAAACACGAATGCGCCGGTACGGATTACATGGTTCAATGATCGCATCGAGTTCCAGAATCCTGGAGGACCGTTCGGCATCGTGACGCGGGAGAATTTCGGGCAGCCTGGCATGACCGACTATCGCAACCCGAACCTGTCGGAAGCCATTAAAGTGCTTGGTTTCGTGCAACGCTTCGGGGTAGGCATTGCCAATACGCGTAAAGCGCTTGGCGAGAATGGAAACCCCGAGCTTAGATTTGAAGTGAACGACAACTGCATCTTGGCAATCATTGAAGGAAAGCATAAATGACCGTTCCGGTTCTCACGTTTTTTAACAACAAAGGCGGAGTGGGTAAGACTTCGCTTTCCTATCATTTGGCTTGGATGCTGTCTGAAATAGGCCATGCCGTGCTCGTATGCGATTTGGATCCACAAGCCAACCTGACTGCCGCGTTTCTCGAAGAAGATATTCTGGAAGAAATCTGGAACAGGGAACAAAAGGGAAATCGCGGGGCGACTATCTTCCAGTGCGTCAAGCCGCTGACGGAAGTTGGCGATCTCCTGTCGCCGGACACTAAAAGAATATCGTCGTCTCTTTCGGTTTTGCCGGGTGACTTGGCGCTGTCTAGTTTCGAAAGCACACTCTCGGAGCAGTGGCCCAATGCCCTCGGCTCCGAGATCCTTTATCGAGCATTTCGTATCCTATCGAGCTTCTGGATTGTAATGCAGGATGGGGCGAAACAATGCGATGCAACAGTGATCATTTCCGACGTCGGCCCCAATCTCGGAGCCATCAACCGATCTGCATTGATTGCGACGGACAAGGTCATCGTTCCTCTCGCGGCGGATCTCTTCTCACTCCAAGGTTTGCGCAACCTTGGTCCGACGTTGCACCAATGGCGTCAGGATTGGAAAAAACGATTGGAGAATTGGGAAAATCGAGGTTTTCCACTGCCGGAGGGCAACATGCAACCTGTAGGGTATATTATCCAGCAGCACGGGGTCAGGCTCGATCGGCCAGTCAAGGCCTATGACAAGTGGGTCAACAGAATACCCGTGGAATACGCCAAAATGCTCATGGCAAAAGAGAACGAATCATCTTCTCCAGGCACTACTCCGGCGAAAGACAAACATTGCCTGGCCACCATTCGGCATTACCGCAGCCTTGTGCCAATGGCCCAGGAGATGCGCAAACCGATCTTTCAGTTGACTTCTGCCGATGGGGCCATCGGCAGTCATTCATTGGCCGTAACCAATGCCTATGACGATTACAAAGAGCTGGCCAAGAACATTTCTAAAGCAGCCGGACTAGCAGCTACCACATGAGAAATAGGCGGCGAATCTGCGGTGCGCCACGCTATGTTCGGGGCGCTTTGGATGAACACGAGCCAAGCTTCGAGCAGGATGCCATCCAGTACAATTTGAAGCGGTTTCTGGAACGCGCGGAGGAACCAACATGAGCGCTTTGGTGGTAAGCATGAAAGGCGCTCCTATGAAAACAGAAAAACGCAATCACAACGCCAAAACAGAACAGACACGAGGCTAGTTTTATGGACCCAGGCGTTAAGAAAAAACTCATCGAGGTTGCCCTTCCGCTTGATGCAATCAACGCCGCGTCAGCGCGGGAGAAATCGATCCGCCATGGACATCCGTCCACGCTCCATCTGTGGTGGGCGAGGCGTCCACTGGCAGCCTGCCGGGCGGTGCTGTTCGCACAGTTGGTGGACGATCCCTCCAGCCATCCCGACAGGTTCCCGACGCAAGAGGCCGTGGATGCGGAGCGCCGCCGGCTGTTCGGCATCATCGAAGACCTCGTGAAATGGGAAAACTCGACCAACGAAGAGGTGCTGGCCCGCGCTCGCGCGGAAATCGCCCTAAGCTGCGATGGCGAGTTGCCCCCGATTTACGATCCGTTCTCGGGCGGCGGATCGATCCCGCTGGAAGCGCAGCGCCTTGGCCTTTCTGCCCATGGCAGCGATCTCAACCCCGTGGCCGTCGTGATCGGCAAAGCGATGATCGAGATTCCGCCGCTATTCAAAGACCGGGAACCCACCCATCCAGACCCGAAAGAACGCAACCACTACCGCAACGCCGAGGGTCTGGCCGAGGATGTCAAATACTACGGGGCCTGGATGCGTGAGCGGGCATTCGAGCGCATCGGCCATCTGTATCCGCAAGTTGACCTGCCCAAGGAGCATGGCGGCGGCAAGGCGACGGTGATCGCCTGGATATGGGCGCGCACCGTGCCGAGCCCGGACCCGGCCTTCTCGGATGTGCAGGTGCCTATCGCGTCAAGCTTCCTGTTGAGTTCCAAAACCGAGAAGGAAGCGTGGATAGAGCCCATCCTGGACAAGTCGGCGAAGACGATTCGCTACCGTATCCGCAAGGGCGGGACCAAAGACGATATTGCGGTGGCTAGGGCGGGAACGAAGGCGGGGCGCGGGGCACATTTTCGTTGTCTGTTGTCCGGCAGCGCGATTCCACCGGATTACGTGAAAGCTAGCGGCAGGGATGGCAAGATGCAGCAGGTCTTAATCGCCGTAGTCGCTGAGGGTAAGAACAGGCGCATTTATTTGGATCCATCAGGGGAGCAGGAGCAAACTGCTTTCACAGAAAAACCGATATGGAAGCCCGAAACGGCACTTCCTGGAGATATGCGTGCATTTTGGACTCCGCCGTATGGCCTACGCACCTTTGGAGACCTGTTCACGGACCGGCAGCTTGTAGCGCTGACCACGTTCAGCGATTTGGTGCATGAGACCCGCTCTGAAATTGAGCGTGACGCGCTGTCGGCGGGTTTTTCCGACGACCCGACTCCTCTTCGCGACAGTGGAACCGGTGCGAAAGCCTATGCCGAGGCGGTGAGTGTGTATTTGGCATTAACCGGGATTTCCCAGATGACCACTCTTAGCCATCCTGCGGTCCTCCTGTGTCATCAAAGTACCCCATTTTACTACAGATTCAGGGTCTCTTTGCAGAACCCTCTGCTCAATCGAGGGGCAACGGCCGTCCTAAAGCCGCAATCCCTTGAAAACCCAGCTCTACCGGCACACTCAGGGGAGTTCGGCACAGACTGATCCCCCGTCTCCACCACGTCACTAAGCTTCCGGGCCATCTGCTCCGTCATCCGGTATCTGGTACGGGAGGCGGTAACCACAACCGTCGAATTCGTTCAAGGATTGCCCTGAACAGTTGACGCGGCACGGCCACCTCGGCCATCTGGAAGGTGGTGTGCCGGGCGTGGGTGACCACCTTGGCCCCAATCTTAATCAGCTTCTCGCGTAACGTCGTCAGCGACCAGTGCTTCACCGCTCTGGGCAACGCCAGCCGCCGCAGGAAGTTTGCCAGGTTGTACGCCAAGGCAAATAGTTGCAAGCGGACCTGGTTCTCTTCAAAGCCGTGGCAGGACAGGCGCGTCCAGTTCAGGGCGTACTTGCCCTCCTTGATCCACTGCTCCGCCGTCCCACGCTGGTTGTAGAACCTCACGACGTTCTCTTCCCGCCAGTGCAGGTTGGTCACGATGAAGCTGACTCTTGGAAACAACTCGCCCTGGTGCCACTCGACCGCCACCACCACCCGGCGAGGCTTCTCCCAACTAGCCGCCTGATAGGAGACGCTGTGGTAGAAGATAATGGGCCTTTTGGGCGGTCGGCCAACCGGCCGGGTCAGAAGGCATTCGATGTCCCTGTACAAGATGGCGTTGGCCGGAAGCCAAATCGCATAGGAGTAGCCCTCCGCCTCAAGGTATCGGTACACCTCCGGCTTGGCAAATGCCGCGTCGCCTCGAAAAAACCGACAGACCTTCGCATCCCGGTAGCGAGCTACCACCGGCTCCAATACAGACCACCAGTCATCAGCGCTGTGGACCTTGCCGTTGCGCAACAGCGCCCGCTCCAGATCGCCAAACTGGTTGAAGCAAAACAGTGGGTGATAGCAGGTGCAGCCGAAGTGGCCGTTGTAGGAAGAGCCTTCCTGCTCACCGTGGGTCGGGCTGACCGAACTGTCCATGTCCAGGATCAGCTTGCGAATCGGCTTGCGTTTGCGGACACGATCCACCAACACACCGGGCAGACCGCTCAGCGCCTTGAGGTTAAGGGGCCGGGTGAGGGTCTGCGTCTCGAATCGGCTCATCTGGCTGGTGGAGGCAGCGGTGTGATACTTCGCTCGCCCCCCAACCACCTGACGCATGGCGGGATCGACACAGAGCCGCTCGGCATCATTGGTGTCTTTATATCCTGCCAGGCGGCTGTAGACCGACTGGCGCACCAAAGCGGTGAGGCTGTGCCGGGTGTTCCCGCCCGTCCGTGAATCGGACAGAAACCCCTCGGCCGCCTTCGTCAGCCCCAACACCTCATCCAGTTCACGATAGGCAAGCAAACCGGCGTCACTCGTAACCTTTGCTCCGTGAAACTCCAGCCTGAGCCGACCGTCGAATTGGAGCCTCAACGGCCTCTTTTTCGCTTCACCCATCGGGTCCCCTCGCAAGATGATGGCAGGGAGAGGCCAACACCTTGATTTTACACGAGAAAACGGCCTTCGGGGCGTTAAAAATTATCATCCATATGGGAAATGCGGGATAATGGGCCTTTTGGGCGGTCGGCCAACCGGCCGGGTCAGAAGGCATTCGATGTCCCTGTACAAGATGGCGTTGGCCGGAAGCCGAATCGCATAGGAGTAGCCCTCCGCCTCAAGGTATCGGTACACCTCCGGCTTGGCAAATGCCGCGTCGCCTCGAAAAAACCGACAGACCTTCGCATCCCGGTAGCGAGCTACCACCGGCTCCAATACAGACCACCAGTCATCAGCGCTGTGGACCTTGCCGTTGCGCAACAGCGCCCGCTCCAGATCGCCAAACTGGTTGAAGCAAAACAGTGGGTGATAGCAGGTGCAGCCGAAGTGGCCGTTGTAGGAAGAGCCTTCCTGCTCACCGTGGGTCGGGCTGACCGAACTGTCCATGTCCAGGATCAGCTTGCGAATCGGCTTGCGTTTGCGGACACGATCCACCAACACACCGGGCAGACCGCTCAGCGCCTTGAGGGGTTAAGGGGCCGGGTGAGGGTCTGCGTCTCGAATCGGCTCATCTGGCTGGTGGAGGCAGCGGTGTGATACTTCGCTCGCCCCCCAACCACCTGACGCATGGCGGGATCGACACAGAGCCGCTCGGCATCATTGGTGTCTTTATATCCTGCCAGGCGGCTGTAGACCGACTGGCGCACCAAAGCGGTGAGGCTGTGCCGGGTGTTCCCGCCCGTCCGTGAATCGGACAGAAACCCCTCGGCCGCCTTCGTCAGCCCCAACACCTCATCCAGTTCACGATAGGCAAGCAAACCGGCGTCACTCGTAACCTTTGCTCCGTGAAACTCCAGCATGAGCCGACCGTCGAATTGGAGCCTCAACGGCCTCTTTTTCGCTTCACCCATCGGGTCCCCTCGCAAGATGATGGCAGGGAGAGGCCAACACCTTGATTTTACACGAGAAAACGGCCTTCGGGGCGTTAAAAATTATCATCCATATGGGAAATGCGGGATTAAATGTCGGTCGGCTCGCCAATCGGCAGTCATCGCTGAATTTTTGGGACTCAGGCGGACAGAATGTCCAACAAGTATTTGCTCGTCAGGCATTACCCATGGTCTGGGATTTTTGTGAGGGTAATCCATTCAGCAACTCCAGCGGTAATTTTCTGGGCCAACTCGATTACCTGACGAACGTCATTGTCAAGTTAGGGTTGGGATGCAAAGGGTCGGTAGGTCAACAGGAAGCACAAACCGCTTCTTATCCAGAGCATATAGTAATTTCCACCGACCCGCCCTACTACGACAACATCGGCTATGCCGATCTCTCGGATTTCTTCTTCTGTTGGCTGAAACCTCCTCTGCGCTTAGTTTACCCAGACCTTTTTGACATGCTGGCGACACCTAAAACGGAAGAACTTGTTGCCAGTCCTTATCGCCATGGTAGCAAGGCGGAGGCCGAGAGATTTTTCTTGGACGGTATGTCGATGGCCATCACCAATATGATACAGCAATCATCAGGCGATTTTCCCGCAACTATCTGGTATGCCTTCAAGCAGAGTGAAGTTAAACAGGATGGTATTAGCTCAACTGGCTGGGCGACCTTTCTCCATGCCGTCATTGATGCGGGTTATGCCGTCGTCGGCACATGGCCTATCCGAAGTGAATTGACCGGAAATCTCAAGAAGAATGTGAACGCCCTGGCCAACTCAGTAGTCCTCGTCTGCCGCAAACGGGACGACAGCGCTGAAACCCTCAGCCGCGCGGAATTCATCCGAGCGCTCAAGCTGGAACTCCCGCCAGCTATTAAAACGCTCAAAGAATCGAACATTACACCCGCCGACATGCCGCAAGCGGCTATCGGACCAGGCATGGCCGTTTTCAGCCGCTGTCAGGCCGTCCTCGAAGCCGCCGACACTCCCATGCCCGTGAAGACCGCGCTGCAGCTCATCAATCGCGAACTAGATGAATATCTGGGCGGCATCCAGGGCGAGTTCGATGCCGAGACGCGCTTCGCCCTCACCTGGTTCGAGCAACATGGCACGGGGGAAAGTGATTTCGGAGCGGCGAACAGCATTGCCACGGCCCGGGGCATCTCGGTGGAGAGCGTGCAGCATGCCGGGATTGTGAAGGCTTCCGGCGGAAAGGTCCGCATCCTGAAGCGTGACGAGATCGACCCGAACTGGGACCCGGCGGAGGATACGCATCTCACGGTCTGGGAATGCAGCCAGCATCTGGTCCGCACGCTTGAACATGATGGCGAGAGCGGGTCCGCCATGCTTTTGAAGAAGATAGGCCCTGGATATGCCGATGCGGCGCGGGATCTGGCCTATTGCCTCTACGATATCGCGGCCAACAAGCGCAAGGATGCGGCCGAGGCGGCCTCATGGAACGGCTTGATTGCCGTCTGGTCGGAATTGACCCGGCAGGCGGCGGCGATCCACGACACACGCGGCGACCTGCAAGGCGTATTGGACATTTGAGAAGGGAGGTAGGGGATGGCCAAGAGCGCGCGCCAAATCGTTTTCGACGGTATGGAGGTTCTGCCCGAGGCATTGACGCCATTTGTTGAAAAGCGGCTGGAAAGCGCCTTGGTGGGCCATTGGCAGGTGCAGGTGGCCGAGGAGTCCCGCCTGCGGCCAGATGCCAGCGGCAACATCGCCTGGGATCAATCGGGACTGCTCCACGCCATGAACCGCCACTGGGGAGATGCTTTCGGTGCAGTTCTGGGACGGGCGGAGCGCGCAATCGTCAACGAACTGCTCGACGTGCGCAACAGGCTCTCGCACAACAAAACCTTCAACTACGACGACGCCGAGCGCGCGCTGGATTCCATGCGCCGTCTGACGGAGGCGATCGGCGCCAGCGATGCCGCAGGGCGACTCGGCAAAATGCGCGAGACCATCCTGCGCACGAAGTTCGCGGAGCTTAGGCGGAACGAAGAACGCCGTGGGACAAAAGGGCACCAGATCTCCGTCGAGGCAGCGGGCGGCCTGCTACCTTGGAGGGAAGTAGTCGAGCCGCACGAGGACGTCGCCACGGGCGAGTTCCAGCAAGCGGAGTTCGCCGCCGATCTCGGCAAGGTACACGCCGGTAGCGCCCCGTCTGAATACTTGAATCCGCAAGAGTTCTTCAGCCGAACCTATCTGACGGACGGCCTCTCCGCGCTTCTGGTGAGCGCGGCGAAGCGTTTATCCGGGGCGGGCGGCGACCCCGTAATGGAGCTTCAGACCAACTTCGGCGGCGGCAAGACCCATTCCATGCTGGCGCTCTACCACATGGCGGGTGGAACGTCCACGCAGGATCTGCCGGGACTCGACCAGCTTCTATCAGGGCACAGCATGTCCTTGCCAACGGGGATCAACCGCGCGGTGATGGTCGGTACGTCTCGCGGTCCACAGGACACGCTCTCGTGCGAGGGAGGAAGGGAAATCCGCACGACCTGGGGCGAGATGGCCTGGCAATTGGGCGGACCTGCGGCCTTCGACGCGATAGCCGAAAACGACGCCAAGGGAATCGCGCCCGGCTCCCATCTTCTCGAGGCCATCTTCAGGGACTGCGCGCCCTGCCTCATCCTGATCGACGAATGGGTGGCCTATCTCCGTCAAATCTACAGAACGGATGGACTCCCCGCCGGCTCGTTCGACGCCAACCTGAGTTTTGTCCAGTCCTTGACCGAGGCGGTCAAGGCCAGTCCCGGAACCGTGCTCGTGGCGGCTCTCCCAGCCTCGCAGATCGAGGTGGGAGGAGAAGGCGGGGCCGAGGCACTGACCCGGCTGAAGCAGACCTTCTCTCGCGTCGAATCATCCTGGCGCCCTGCATCCCAGGAAGAAAGCTACGAGATCGTTCGCCGCCGCCTGTTCAAGGAGATTCCCGGTGACAGATACCACCACCGCGACAACACGCTGAAGCAGTACGCCAAGCTCTACCGCGACAATGCGAACGAATTCCCGCGCGGCTCGGCCGATGAGGACTACCGCCGCAAGATGGAAAAGGCCTACCCCATCCATCCGGAACTCTTCGACCAGCTTTATACGAGCTGGGGCTCGCTGGAGCGGTTCCAGCGCACCCGCGGCGTGTTGCGGCTGATGGCGCAGGCGATTCACGAGCTGTGGATGACCAACGACCCATCGGTGATGATCATGCCGGGAAGCATTGCGGTCGGCTCGGACCGGGTAGAGCCGGAGTTGCTGCACTATCTCGATCTCAGTTGGCAATCGATCATCGCAGGCGATGTGGATGGCGGCGGCTCCATTCCTTACAGGATCGACCAATCCGCGCCCAACCTGAACCGCTATTCGGCGACGCGCCGGGTCGCGCGGGCGATCTTCATGGGCACGGCCCCGGTTCACAACCAGGAGAACAAGGGATTCGACGACAAGCAGATCAACCTAGGGGTGGTGCAACCGGGTGAGCGTCCGGCGATTTTCGGCGATGCACTGAGGCGCCTTGGCAACCAAGCGCGGTTCCTGCACGGCGACCTCGGGCGGTACTGGTATTCGATGTCGGCGAGTCTCAACCGGCTGGCCGCCGACCGTGCCGAGCAAATCGAGGAGGCGCTGGTGGCCGTCGAGATCGACAAGGCGCTGACGGCCTATATCAACGGCCTTGGAGACCGCGGACACTTCGACGCCGTGCAGGTGGCCCCGGGGAGCTCAGGGGACGTGCCCGACGAAGCGGGCGGTGTGCGCGCGGTGGTGCTCGGCGTGGCCCACCCGCATAACGGCCGTGAGAAATCGGAAGCCCTGGAGGCTGCCAAGGACATCCTGCTGAATCGTGGTCCTACACCCCGCGTCTACCGCAACATGCTGGTGTTTCTCGCTGCCGAGGCAAGGCAGATCGACATTCTCAAGGATGGCATGCGCAGAGCCCTGGCCTGGGAGGGTATCTTTCGGGACACGGAGCGGCTCAACCTCACCCAGAGCGACAGCGCGCTGGCGAAGGCGAAGCTCGCGGAAGCGAAAGAGACGCTACGCGCGCGCCTACAGGAGACTTGGTGTTACCTTCTCTACCCGGCGCAGGACAGCGCCAAGGCCGAAGTCTCCTGGATCTCGGGCAAGGTGCCGGTGCAGGACGGCATACTGAGACGGGCGAGCAAGCGGCTCGTGGACGAGGAAGCGCTCTTGACCGACCTCGGCCCGGTGCGGCTCGACCGAGAGCTCCGACGATACATATGGAACGGAAAGGATCATCTCCCGCTGAAGGATCTGTGGGAGTATGTAAATCGCTACACCTACCTGCCGCGGCTGAAAGACCGGTCCGTGCTCGTCAGGTCCGTCGCGTCGGCCATCGGCGGAATGCTGCCGGGGCCGTTCGCCTATGCCGAAAGCGGTGACGAGTCAGCTGGCACCTATCGGGGCCTCGCGATAGACAATGCCGCCGGTGTCCAGGTTGTGATTGACAGCGAAAGCCTGATCGTGGCTCCGGAGGTTGCGGAGGCGAACCGCCCTCAACCCCCGGAACCATCGAAAGATCTCCAGGAGAAGACAGTTCCTGACGAGAAATCCGACGAACCCGATCCACCCGAACCGATCGAGGAGAAGCCGACACGCTTCATCGGCACGGTGATGATCTCCGCGGAGCGCCCAGCCCGCGATATCCATCAAATCATCGAAGCCGTTGTCGAGCAGCTCACCACCCTTCCCGGCAGCGAGGTGTCCCTGAAGCTTGAAATCGATGCCGAGGTTCCCAGCGGTCTGGACCGCGGAAAGGTTCGCACCCTGGTCGAGAATGCGAACACGCTCGGTTTTATCGAAAAGACGATCAGGTGAGTGCGGATGGCGAGACCTGGAACCATCCGAGCGCCAATACGACACGGAGCGTGATGGCGGACCTGCGCTGTGATTGGATTCGGCGTAATTCCCCATGCTTCACAATTACGCTATTGAACTGAGCCCCACTCACAGAAAACCTTGCTCCAGGCGGCGGTTCGCACCTGCGCCTCGCAGTGATGCCGACATGATGCCTATTTTACCCGTTCACCTCACGAACGAGCCTGCGCATTGAGCGCACCAACGCTGCCAATTCCCGCCGCCGCGCGATGGCCTCGGCGGTGTAGAGCCCGTGCTTATAGGCGTTGATGTTGCCTCTCGGCGCGCCGGGCGAAGTTCCGCCGTGCATCCGGCATCGGCCGTTCGCCATCGCGGGTGATTTGCAAAGTGCCCCCCTCCGTGTCCGGGCACCGCAGCGCGGGCTCAGGTGCATCTGAAGACTGCTTTGCGTGGGGTTGTTCCTCCGATTTGCCACCACCCCGACCTTTCGACGTTTCCGACCACGGCCTGCCCGCCGGCATGGAAGTGGACGTGCTCGACCGTCACCTTCTGCTGGCCCTTGCCGCGATGCTTGTTGAGTGCGTCGAGAAGCGTCGCCCAAGTGCGGGAGAGTTTGTTGGCCTGGTTCAGGCTCTCGCGCCACACCTCAAAAGTCTGTCCGTTGAGTATGGCGAGTCGGTAGCACTCCATTGTGGCGTGGTGGGCGGCTATCAGTTGGGTGGCCATCATGCCTTCGAGTTCGTCGCGTGGAGCGATGCCCATCAGCGCCGCAACTGTGGCACGATATAGCTCCTCGCGTTTCGACTCGTGAGGAATCCAGAGCGTCTCCAGCACCTGTTCGACAAGTGTGTGGTTCCACTTATCGGACTGAGAGCCGCCGATGCTCTTTAACTTGCCTTTGCGATCCTCTTTGTCGTTGACGACGATGGTCATTTGCTCCTTCTGCTCAGCAGCTTTTTCCCTAGTCATGCGCTTTTTGCCTCCAATTCCGCCTGCGCTCGGTTCTGAACGCTACTGAACTCGATAATGCTGGCCCGCTCCTCGAAAAACTCCCGCCAATCCTCCGGACACCATTCTTATGCGCTAGGTGAGGGGCCTCTCTCGCACTCATATCCGCAACTTCCAACAGCCAGATTAAGCCGGGATATTTGCGTCCGTATCGTCCGCAGCGTCCGCAAGCTAGGTATCATAGGGGTTTCCGCGGACGGAGGACTTGTGCGGTGAATGGCCGTTTGCGTCCGCACCCCCAATCCCCCCTCCGAGCCTTTTCGGGACGCACCCTTGACGCCTTCGGCGGACGATGCGGACGGTAGGGACGATGTTAACCCCTCACAATCTGCCTTCCGAAAAATCTCGATCTGCCGGGTCCTTGCGCGACCTCTCTTGTGAACGATTTCGCTCCCGGCCTTCGAATGTGTGCAAAATGCACCGAACACAATTACAATCTTGTGAAGGCCCGGCTGAAGTAGGTCAGTTGTGAAACGGTAAGGGGATCGAACAGGGAAGAAGGTAGAACGAAAATGAGCGCCAAGGACGCAAGAGAAAAGCGAGGCTCCGCAGGCCGGCCAACGAAACTGACGCCGGAGGTTGCCGACCGTATCGTTGAGGCCGTGTCTCTCGGACTTTCGTACAAGGATGCCGCACGAGCCGGAGGCGTTTCGGAACAAACACTTATCGAATGGCGGTCCCGTGGGGAGCTTGAGCCGGAATCCCCATATGCCGAATTACTTGAGCGGATCGAGCGGGCCGTACAGGAAACCGGCGTTGAATACCTGAATGCGATCAAGCGGTCGATCCTGGAATCGACCACGATCACGAAAACGCACGTCCGACGCCTCGAAGACGGGTCCAAGATGGAGGAGATCACCAAAGAAGAGCGCCCCCCGGGTATCAAGGGCGCAATGTGGTGGCTTGAGCGCCGCTTTCCTGATCCCTTTGCCCGAAGGATTGCGCATGGCGGAAAGGTTGGAATCGAGACACCCCCGAAGCGGAAGGTCACCATCAAGCTTGTGAGCCCGGACGGGACGACCGAGGCGTTTGAGCAAACGGGCGGGGAATCTACAAAGAGCAACGTGTCGCCGAATCGTCTGACATCTACAGACGGCAGGAGGATCTCTTAAGTGCATCTCACTCAAGAGAATCGGAATTATGAGTTATGGGCTTTTAGGTGGTTACCCTTTGTCCTCTTCCCCTCCAGTATCTCTCCCACCATCAGTATCTGCGTCCGGACTGTATTTGACCCCATCAACTTCCAGGTCCCCCTCCTGCGCCCATATCCCTGTGAAAATTCCCGTCCTTCGTTGGCCCCAGAGAGTCCATAATAATCAAACCCGCCATAAGCGCTTCGTCATTGTCCAGAACGCCTTGCATGGCGCGCAGGTCTCGGATGGTAACGTGCTTACCTCCTTTCAAACATGGCGGTGCATCGGACCTATCGGCCCCTCAAAAATTCAACGCCCGCCGCCTCGCACGCCACCTCGATGCGGTGCTCGTATTTCCCCACCCTTCCGTCTGTGGCGTAAATCACCACAGCAGGCTTCTTGCCGGTCAGCCAAGCGAAGAACAAGGCTTGTTGCACGCTGTCCAGACTGCTCCGCTTGTCCAGGCCGCCTTCGTACACTGTGGTATCGGTTTCACAGTCCACTCTCACGTATCCTTTGCCGTTGGGATAGGTGTATTCGTGCCGCACCTCGGTTCTCCCTCCCACACGGGCGCAAAATTCCCTGTTGTAATCGTCTTCCTTTTTCTTCTGCTGGGTCGCCCCGATGGATGGGATCAGAACACAACACACCACCCCCAGGATGAGACACCGGACTCTCATGTCAATACTCCCGTGCCACCGTCTGCCACCCTATTTCCATATATCGGAGTCGCCTTCGGCTTCGCCAATTTCCTCACTCGTTTTTTCTGGCGAAGCTGGCGGTTCTGGTCGTTCCCAAACGACAGAATTGTTGTTCGCTTCGGGAAACTCGTCCCGTAACCTCTTGCGCGCGATCATTTTTCCTTTGAAATCGAGTCCATCCGCTGCGCGTTCAAGCGTGCGCTGCGCATGCCCGCGTTCGGATAGGACGCCGATAACCTGAGACTTGAGCACGGGAGTTCCGGGCTTAAGAAATTTCATAATCGCATCCCGAGCGGCGTGTTGTTTGCCCACCTTCACCGGGCCGGCGGGATTAGAAGGCGTCACGGCGGCGGCGAAAATGGCATGCGCGTTGCCGGTAATCGGAGTCACACGGTCGACCACAGTGGTTCGCCCAGGCCGCCCGTTTTGGCCCTCATACGGAACGTCCTTGGCGGTGATACGGTACCCCCCCTTATGCCAGGGCACACCGCCGATATTGCACTTTGCCCGCACGAGGATTCGCGATCCTTCGTTATCATTCTCGTCCGCTGTCATCAGCCACAACATGCGGACGGCGTCCGTCCACGCCCCAGACCCGCGCACCAGATTTGAAAGTGTCCCTTCTGAAACTTTCACGCGGACCCATTTATTCAGGTGATGACAAACGAGCACGGCCGCATCTAATCGTTCGGCCAGGCGGTTGAAGGCGGACAAGTGGCGGGCCACATCGCCGGCAGCGTTTCCGGCCATCCCGTGTCGCATTCCGGCCTCGACCATATCGACGACGACAAGCGCGATGTCTACGTCGGACCGGAGCAAAGTGTTTGCGATCCGCTCGATTCCGCCCTGGATGTCGCCGGCACACAAGCGCAGGCATCGGTCGAGGTCCGCACCGGAGTGCAGCAGTCGCGGTTTAAGGGTGTCGGCAAGGGCGTCGTCGGGGGAGACGATAACCGCATATGCTGGCTCAGTCCGCGTGTCATCAGGCCATGGCCGCCCGCCTGTTGTACAAGCTGCAACGTGCCCGGCGAACGTGCCTTTTCCGGACCCGCCGCATCCGCCAAGCATGGTAGTCCGGCCCCGCGGCAGCCAACCAGGCCAAAGCCACGAGACACCGTGGACCGGAACATCCCTAAACCCCAAAAGTTTCCCTCACGCTTCGCCAGCCTTGCCAGCCTTGCCAATATTTCCGAAGGAGGCATTTGGCGAAGCCGGATGGTTAAGCTCCCTCGCTTTCATGTGGTTTCGCCGTTGCCGGCGGGCGCGGCCACTGGGTCGACGAGATGCTGGTCGATGAAGCGATTCAGATCTTCACCGAAATACAGCACTCGGCGCCCAAGCCGGATGTAGCGTGGTCCTTCGCCGCGATGGCGCCATTGAGACATCGTGCCGCGTGTGGCGATGATGGAGAGTTCCGAATCCGTCGTCCGGTAATAGCGAGTGGGGTCAAATCGCGTCATTTTGTTTGCTCCCAACATGTTCAAAGGAACCAAACTTCACCCTGTTGGGAGCAAATTAATCCAAAAGAAATCTTCTGTCTGGTGACTATGCGCGGCGTATAGTCTCACCGCTTGAATGGGTGGAAGTCCCGCATTTTCCTGAACACATGTCGGAGATCGTCGCCGCCGAGAGCGATCATGATGTTATCTTCGGCTTTTTCCTCGGACCATCCATCTTCACGGAGAATGTCGTAAACGCGCATGATGCGCATGTCCCGGTCGTCTTTCGGTCCGAATTCGGGATTGCGCATCTTGTCGGGTGCCTTAAACGTTCCTCGGGCTTGTCTGGAAACGACGCTATAGGCCCAGTCCTTCAGCGCCTTGGGGATAGGCTCGCGGCGGTCTTCAAGGGTAATCAGCAACTGGTTCAGGCCGTCCCATGCCCAGCGCCTTTTGAACGCCCAATGCGAGTAACTCCAGATCAACACATCGCGCGTCAAGTAGTTGGGGCGACCGGGCGCGCGCGCATCGGGCGAAAGGCTGTCCCATCGGGCGACCAGATCCGCCGACTCGGGATAACTGCCATCTTCGTTTTCGATGAAGGCGCGAATGTCGTCGAGTTCGCCTTCGCTGAGTTCATCCACGGCGCCGGCCTCGCAGCGGGACGACGTTGCCGCCCTTGCCCGCCATCATCGTAGCCATCGCTGTGCCGACCTGTTCCCGCGCGTCACGCACCGGACTGCCGACAGCGCGGATGTACCTATCGGCCATCATCGCCGTCTTGTGCCCGAGCAAGTCTCTCAAGACGTGCGTTCCGACGCCCGCCATAGCGGCGTTTGTCATCACGGTTCTCCGTAGATCATGAATCCGCACATCATCGATCCCGGCTTCCTTCGCCGCATCGGCAAAGTGCTTGCGCACCGTGCGATAGGTCACGGGCGCGTCGCTTCCGGTCGTGAAGGCCCATGCGTTGATCCGGGGAAAAGCCGACAGGATTTCGAGCGCCGCCGTGGGCAGGTCATGTTGCCGCCGTCCAGTCTTGGTTTCGGGCAGCGTCAGCCTGCCCGTCTCGAAATCGACGTGTTCCCATCGGATCGCCAACACTTCGCCGATCCGTAATCCGGTCAGCGCGGCGGTTCGGATCGCGGCAACGGAAGCGGGATATCGATCTTCAAAATCATTCAGCACTGCCGCCAGCTTCGCCAATTCGGCGGGCGATAGAACCCGGTCGCGGGCTTCTTCTCGTGCGCGCTCGATTCCCCGAACGGGATTGGATGTTCGAAGCTCCCAAACTTCCGCCAATGAGAACAGGCGAGATGCAAGCGCCAGGACGCGATTGCGCGTAACGGGCGCAAGCGCCGCCACCATGCGCTCGATGTGCCCGCGCCCTACAGCTTCGACATTCATCTTGCCGATTGCGGGCAGGATGTATCGTTCGCACTGGCGGCGGTATTCGGAAAGCGTGCGTTGCGTCATGCGCCCGCGCTGAATCCGCGCCGGTCCCTCAGTTGTGAGAAATTTGCGGATCAAGTCCGCCACGGTTTGGGCGGCCTTCGCGTTGCGGCGGCGCTCAAGCGGGTCCGCTTCGCCCGCGCGGATTGCGGCGAGCTCCTGCCCGGCGCGCTCCCGCGCCGCCTTCAGCGAGAGTTCGGATGCTCGCGCCAGCGTCGCCCGCCGTTCGCGGCCACCCACGCGGAAGTTGAGGATGTACGACTTTACACCCGCTGGCGTGATCCGAACGCCCAAGCCCCTGACTTGAACATCCCATAGAATCCACGTTTTTGGCCTCGGTTTGGCTTCTCGGATCCGGCGCTCGGTAAGGTTGTCTGATTTTCTGTCAGTGGGTCGAACGGTGGTCATATTTGGGTCTCCGTGTCAGCACTATGTCAGCACAGAGACAGAATATAGAATAATCTGCATTAACGCAAGCGAAACATAAATACCTTGTAACACATTGATATTACTATTATAAAATAAACTCCATTAACACACCGTAATCTCGGGAGAACAGCGGAAAATCTGATCCGTAATCAGTAGGTCGGCGGTTCAAATCCGCCCGTCGGCTCCATCTTTTCAATAAGTTACATGGATTTGGCGGGAATCATAAAATGTAGAGTCACCAATAAGTCACCACGGAGAGGGGGGTTCAAAGGCCAAGCGCCTCTTTCTTCCGTCGTCTCAATACGACAAGCCTTGCGCGCAATCCGTTACTCGTTCGACAAAGGTGATCGGCCAGCCCCGCCGTCTCGCCATACGGAGCATGGCCCACGCCGCCAGGGGTATGCCGGATCAAATCAAGCAGTTTCCGATCCTCTTCCGGGGTCCATTTCCGATGGGCGGGAAGGATCGGACGCAGTTGATACCCTCGCCTCGTCCGCAAGTAATGCCCCCGGCACAAATTATTTGAAACCGGTGATCGGTCGCAATTTTCAACCTGACAGGTTAACCCGCATTTCCCATTTGGATCATAAGATTCGACAGACCGAAAGGCGCTTTCTCTTGTAAAATCAGCGTGTTGTCTTCCCCCTGCCACGTTCTCGCGGGGGAACCCTATGGGTGAAGCGAAAAAGACGGCATTGAGGGTCCATTGTAACCGTAGGCTGAGGCTTGACTTTCACGGAGCCAGAATCACTTCAGATGCAGGATTGCTGGCCTGCCGGGAGTTGGATGATGCGCTGGGTTTGACGGTGAGAGCGCCAGCCCACTTGCAAGAGATCCGTCATGGCCGGAACGTCCAGCATGAGTTGGTGCCGCTATTGCGCCAGTCACTCTATAGTCGCCTGGCCGGGTACGAGGACACCAACGATGCCGAGCGATTGGCGAGAGACCCTGCCAGGCAAGCCGTAGTTGGCCGGCGGGCACTTGAGAAGCAGGCGGCCAGTACCAACACATGGAGCCGGTTCGAGACGGAAGTTCTCTGCAGCGAGGAGAACCTGAGCAGGCTGAGGCAACTGAACGCGGAATGGGTAGAGCGGGCCATGAGCCGCACGCCGCATCAGCGGGTCATCCTGGCTGTCAAGGGCGGAGTAAAAGTGTACCGGCGTGGCGGCAAGTGTCCCACCTGGTGTGTGAAGAAGGGGGCCCATGGGCCCCCTTCCTGGGTTGTGGCCTCACTCCATTGGGACGGAGTCTTGAGGCTTTGCTTGTTTGTTTGAGCGCCGTTTCCTACTTTGCCTGAGCCGATAGCTTTCGCCGTTCATCTCCAGGATGTGGACGTGATGCGTCAGGCGGTCGAGCAGGGCGCCGGTCAGCCGCTCGGAGCCGAAGATCTCGGTCCACTCGTCGAACGGCAGGTTGCTCGTCCCCAGGATAGAGCCGCGCTCATAGCGCTGGCTGAAGACCTCAAACAGCAGTTCGGCGCCGGTCTTGGACAGGGGCACGAAGCCCAGTTCATCGATGATCAGAAGCTTGTAGGCGGCCCGTTGCTTCTGAAGGCGCAGCAGACGCCTTTCGTCACGCGCTTCGAGCAACCCGTTGACCAGCGCGGCGGCGGTTGTGAAGCCGACGGACAACCCCTTCTGACACGCCGTAAGCCCGAGACCCAGAGCGATGTGGTGGACCGCCCCTGGGTTATTGGACACTCGGGTGAGGGTATTCGACCTCATGCGGCCTCCGCAACTTGAGCGAGTTTTTCCTGCCTTGCCTGGGCCGGCGTTCGGTAGCCGTAGCCCTCGAGAATCCAATGATGGTTGTACAGGTTCTTGAACTCAAGCAGCGCCCACCGCAGTTCCTCTACGGTGGCGAAAGAGCGCACCCACAGGAGATTCTCCTTCAAGATGCGGATGAACCACTCACAGTAGCCATTTCCCTCGGGCGCCCGCACGAAGCTGGGCGAACTGGTCATGCCCAGGTAGGCGATCTCCCGCTGAAAGTCATCGGACAGATAGGCGGGGCCGTGGTCGTGACGAACTTTAAGCCCCTCGGCGACGTCCGCCTCCAAGCCGGCGAAGCGCTCGACGACCCCATGCCGGATCGGCTCCAGGGCCTCGAAGCGGTTGCCGCTCTTGGCCGCATGGATCCCCACGCAGTCCACCGAGCAGTGATCCACCGCCACGAACACCGAGGCCATCCCCTCCTCGGTGGTCACCGTCGTCGTCATGTGCGTGCCCCACATTCGGTCGGGCCGCTCGGTGCGGATGGTCCCGTTGTGGGCCTTGGGACCTCGGGGTTTGCCCACCCGGTGGGGGGCCTGAAGCCCCGCCTCCCGCATCAGGCGACGCACCCGCTCCTTGCTGGTGCGGATGCCCGCGAAGCGCAGCCTCGCCCACACCTTGCGGTAGCCCTCGCCATGGAAGGGAGAGTCCTCCAGGACCTGCCGGATGTGGCCGAGGAGTTCCGCATCGGTGCACGGGCCCACAGGGCCGCGCTTATTGGGCGTGGGGCGTTCATGAACGGGGACCGCCTCTCGCCGCCGTTGCGCGTAGACCGTGGAGCGCGCCAAGCCCCAAAGGGCGCACACCCGCTTCAGGCCGTAGGCTCTGCCCGTGGAGGTGAAGCGGGCCTGACTCATCGCCTCCACCTCCTGCCGGCTAAAGGGCGGCCGGCCTCCAGGCGGTCGATCTTCTCCCGCAGGACCTCGCCCTCCATCGTGAGTTCGCCCACCTTGGCCTTGAGCCGGGCGTTCTCCTCGTCCCGCTCATCCGCCGGGCGGGCTTTGAGCGCCGCCTCGCCCCCGCGAAGGAACGCCTCGCGCCAGGCGGAAAGCCGAGCCGCTGTCGTGCCCAACTCGCGGCAGAGCGTCTCCAGGCTCTCGCCCCGCAAAAGACGCAGGACCGCCTCCCGCTTGCGCTGGCAGGAGAACCGACCCCGCTCACTGCGATGCCCTGGGGCCTTGGCTCCGTTCGCCCTACGGGCGCCCTCCGCCAAAGCCCCCTCTTGCTTTTGTTCGTTCATCGCGACACCTCTTTCTCCATGAATCATGGATCAATCGAGTGTCCAACAAAACCCTAGAGCGGGGGAGTGGGTCTTGCCTGTGCCGCTGTTGCCCAGGGCAATCACGTTCTCGCGCCGTTCGATGTACTCACACCTCGCCAGTTCCACAACCAGCGTCTTGTTGAGGGAGGGCAGAGCCAGGAAGTCGAAGCGCTCCAGGCTCTTGACCGCCGGGAAGCGCGCCGCCTTGATTCGCCGCTCCACCATCCGGCGCTCCCGGTCAATCAGCTCCAGCTCGGACAGGCGCATCAAAAAACGCACGGGGTCGACCCCCTCGGCGGCGCACTGCCGGGCGACCTTGTCGTATTCCCTCCCGAAGGTGGGCAGCTTGAGCGCCTTGAGGTGATGGGCCAGGAGCACCTGGGGAGTCTCCTTCACGGCCGCACCCCCGTGAGCAGGTCCAGGTACGCCCGGGCGGAGGTTGTCGCAACCCGGGCGCGCGGCAGATAGGGATAGACCTCCAGGTTCAGCCGGGCAGGCCTGCGCTCGATGCGGCACAGCATCAGGTGTTTGAGCGCATCGAAGCCGATGGTTCCCAGCCGCAGGGCATCCCGGACCCCGGCGTCAACTTCCTCCAACCCGAACGTCTCGAGCAGCCGCAGGACCTGGACGTACTCCCGCTTGCCGGCCTTGCCCATGCGCGCTTCAAGCAGCCTGCGCAGCGTGCCGAATGCCTCGGGCAACTCCCACCCGGCCAGGGGCGCCGCCTGATCCAGTGCACCGATCTTCTTCTCAATCAGCGCCAGGTAATGCAGCGGGTTGAAGACCAGGTCCTCCCGCTCGCAGGAGCGCCGGTGACGGGCAATCTCCTCCGTCCCGCAGGTGATGACCACCTCGTGCACGTAGCCCCGAACCAGCACCTCACGGTGGCCGTAAGCCACGGGAACCGAGTAGTCGTTGCCCCGGTAGCGCACCAAAGACAGAGAGCTCACCCGCGTACCGCTCTTCTCACAGGCGTCGTACGGCACCGGCGGCAACGGCAAAAGGACATGCCGGTCCCGCTCAAAGCGCTCGCCGATGCTCTCTCTGTGCCCACGCAGGCGTGCTCCCCACCGCTTCCGGCACTGCTCCTCCAGGTGGGCATTGAGGGCCTCGAAGCTCTCAAAGCGCGGGATGGGAACGAAAAAGTTCCGCCGGACATAGCCCACTAGGTTCTCGACCTTCCCCTTGTCATTCGGCTTGCCCAGACGGCCAAAACGTTCTTTGAACAGGTAGTGGGACTGCAACTCACTAAAGGCCCGGGTGCGCTGACGCTTCCCAGCGCCCAGGATGCGCGCCACCGCAAGCTTGGTGTTGTCGTAGAGAATGCTGTGGGAGACACCGCCGATGAAGGCGAAGGCCGCGTTATGACCGGCGCAGAAGGCTTCGGTCCTCTCCGCAGGATAGGCCTTCACGAAACCCATGTCGCTGTGGGGCAAATCGAAGGTGAAAAACGATACCTTCCCCTCCACCCCGGCAATCTCCGCCAGGGCCTCGCCAAAATCCGCCTGGCCATGGCCGGGTGGGTGGACCAGGGGAACGAACATCTCCTGGGACCGCAACCGCCGCTCCCGCACGTAGTCCTTCACGATGCTGTAACCGCCCGTGAAACCGTGCTCGTCGCGCAGCCTCTCGAAGATCCGCTTGGCCGTGTGACGCTGTCTCCTCACACACTTCCGGTCCCCCTCCACGATGTGGTCGATCACACCCGTAAACGGATCCAGCTTCGGCCTCGCCCGGGGATAACTCCGCTGATACCCGGGCGGTATCGAAAACCGCAGCATCTTGCGCACCGTGTCCCGGTGCAAACCAAACGCCCGCGCCGCTTCGCGGATGCTCATCCCTTCTACGTGGCAGGTGTGCCGAACCCGTGCGTACAGTTCCACTGAGTACATCCTCCAGCCTCCCTTCAGGTCGTATCCTGCAAACCTGAAGGAAGACCAAAGAGCGGTCCACTTTTAGACCGCCGCGGCCAGAATAGCCGACCGCCTCAGTGGGACAGTTTTACACCGCCGTTTACATCCGCCCTCCAAAGTCCGACTCGCAACAGCTTGTTTACGTCGGAATCACCCGGTTCTGCCGCCGGAAGACCGTTCGTCCCCAGGCGGACGACGGCCAAATCCGTAGCCGGAACCGTTCCCACGATAGCCGCCGGGAGGGAACGGCCGTCCGTCAAGCTGACCCGGACGTCCCGAGCGCCTTCGACCACGTGATTGTTTGTCAGGACGAATCCATCCGGGGCGATGATGACCCCCGAGCCCGTTCCTTCTCTTCTTCGGGATCGCCGCCGGGCGGCAAGAGGGCGGGCGAAGCCCGGCGAGAGGGCGAATCAGAAGGCAATGCGCAGAACGAGAGACAGCTGGTGGTCCTGACGCGACCCGTCGCCGAAGCGTCCGGCGTAGCCCGCGAGGACGCTCGCGTGCTCGGTCAGTTTCGCGCTCAGGCCAAGGTCGGCGCTCACCGACTGGCGCGGCGGCGCGAAGCCCGGGAGGGTGAAGCGCCCGGGCAGGGTGTTGGAACCCGCGGTGACCAGGATGGGGTCGTCCTTGAGTTCCCTCTCATAGGTGACGCGGGCGTAGGGGCGGACCCCGCCGCCGAGGCGCCAGGTGAGCTGGTAGCCACCGCGCGCGATGAAGGAATCGCGCTCGAAGTCGGAGAAGTTCATCGAGGTGGAGGAGCGCCCGCTCTCCCGGTAGCCCTTGACCTTCTGATCGATCCAGACGAAACCGAGGAAGGGACCGTGCCGGAGAGCCGCGGGTTCACCGAAGAGCCAGCCCAGGTCGAGTTCGGCCCCGAACTGAGCGGCGCTGGTGGAGCCGCGCTCGGGCCGCCGCGCCGGTCCCAGGCGGATCGAGCGCTCGATGTCCACCGATGTCCTGCCCCCGCTCAGGGCGCCGCTCAGGTGGAGGCCACCGGTACGCCACGTTCCGTGCAGCGAGCCGAGCACCACGGTGCTGTCGAGGCTCGCGCCCGTGACGTCGCTGTCGTGGCGAGCGAGGCTCAATGCGGCGCCCCAGTGCAGGTCGGCCCCCGCCCGGCGGTTGGCCCCCAGCGTGAGCACCTGCGTGTTGGCCCGCGTTTCGCCCAGGCGCGGCAGAACGTCAAGCTCATGCTTGCCGATGCCTCCCGTTACGTAGCCGCGCCAGCTCCCGACGGGTCGGTCAAGGGCGAAATCCGTCATCCGCTCCGTGGACACGGCGCCGCGGTGAACCCCCGCCACATCGACGCCCGCCTCGCCGGCCAGTGAAACCTGGACCGGGGCGGCGAGGGTGGAGGTGACCACGCTGGCGATGACCGCGTGAGCCGCGCCGCTCGGATGTTTGTCGTCCGCGAACAGGTAGCGCTGATTGGCGCCGGGGGCGTAGGTCTCGGGATAACCCGAGCCCTCCGGACCGCATACGAGCGAGACCGGGCTGCGGTCCGTCAGGGGATTCGCGTTCAGGGGGCAGGCCGTTTCCCGGACGTTGGTGAAGCCGTACGTCTGGGGGCTTTCGAGTAACTCCTCGGTCAAGGCCAGGATATTAATGGGGATGATGCCATCCTCGCGCGCGCGCAGACCGGTATAGACCACCTCGTTATAGGCGGCGCTCAGTGCGGTCAGCGCTCCCCGGAGAGCCGGAGGCAGGTTGGCGGCGAATGGGATCACGCTGAGATCGGGCAGGTTGGGCACCACGATATAGCGGGCCCCGGCTTCCTGGAGACGCCGGACCTGCCCGGCATGAGCGGCGGCGGCGGCCAATGCGCGGGTCTCCGCATTGGCTGGATCCACGCTCAATGCGTCATTGATATCGTTCAGGCCGGCCCACAGGAAGTAGAGCGCGTCCGGGTCGGCTCGCCCGCCCGCCCGCGAGGAGAGGTGCTGGTCGACCTGCTGCGTGATCGTCGGCACTGGACTGAGGCACGGGCCATCCGGGCGCACACAGGCGCCGCTCCAGGCGTAGTTCGGTCCGCCGGCGAGGGAGTGCCTGCCCGATGCGCCGAAGGTCTGCGCGATGATCTCGGCGGCAAGCGGGTCGGGGTTGGTGGTGAAGCTGCTGCCCGCCGGCAGCCCTAGCTTCTGGGCGATATTGCCGGTGTCGCTCAGGCTGGCGCCGAACACGAAGAAGTTGCTGAAGCTCTGGGCCCAGGCGCTGCCGGCCAAGCCGAGGACGAGGAGAAGAACGCCGAGCAGACGAAAATGACGAAGCATGTGAAGAACCCCCTCTCTCATTTGGGAAATGATGACGAATTGATGACGCGGATCCGGCGAAATCAACCGTTCCCATGAGGGGCAACATACCACAACCCACGCCCCGGGCGGCATGGGGTCGGTGATCCTGCCACATTACCGATGAGGCGGCGCTTATTGCGCTGGATTGCCACGAGGACCTTGTCGAGGTCGCGCTCGGTGGCTTGGAGCATGGAAGTTCAGTAGAGGGAATGAACCGCGTCGAACTCTTCGCTTATCTCAGGGACACCTTTGAGGCCACTTTGGACGCGGACTACCCAGCCCGCCTCAAATATCGTCCAACTTCTGCTCTGGGCCTTCACTCTACCCGCATTTCCCATATGGATCATAAGTTTTGTCGGACCGAATGCCGTTTTCTCGTGTAAGATCAAGGTGTTGGCCTCCCCCTGCCATCATCTTGCGAGGGGACCCAATGGGTGAAGCGAAGAAGGGGGCTTTGAAGATCCGTTTTGACCGTCGGCTGAGGCTTGAGTTTCACGGAACCAGAATCACTTCGGATGCGGGATTGCTGGCCTGCCGGGAGCTGGATGATGCGCTGGGTTTGACGGTGAGAGCGCCAGTGCAATTGCAAGAGATCCGTCATGGCCGGAACATCCAGCATGAGTTGGCGCCGCTATTGCGCCAGTCGGTCTATAGCCGCTTGGCAGGGTATGAAGACACCAACGATGCCGAGCGGTTGGCCCAGGACCCCGCGATGCAAGCCGTGGTCGGCCGCCGAGCGCTTGAGAAGCAGGCGGCGGGCGCCAACACCCTGAGCCGGTTCGAGACCGAGGTTCTCACCAGGGAGGAGAATCTCAAGGGGCCGGAGCGAGCTGAACCGGGAGTGGGTGGACCGGGCCATGGCACACTCACCCCATCAGCGAATCATCCTGGACATGGACAGCTCGGAAAGCCCCGTCCATGGGGAGCAGGAAGGTACGGCCTACAACGGCCACTTTCGTTGCACCTGTTATCACCCTCTTTTTTGCTTTAACCAGTTCGGGGACTGCGAAGGGGCGATGTTGCGCCCCGGCAACGTGCACAGCGCCGATGGCTGGCGCGAGTTGCTTTCGCCCATCGCGGCCCGGTATGAGCGGGCGGGTGTTCGCCGTTACTTCCGAGCCGATGCCGCCTTTGCGCGCCCGGAGGTTTATGAGTGCCTGGAAGCGCACAGCTTCCATTACGCCATCCGCCTTCCCGCCAACGACGTGGTGCAGCGAGAGATCGACTTCCTCCTCACCCGCCCGGTCGGTCGCCCGCCCAAGAGACCCATCATCTTCTATTACGACTTCCGGTATCAGGCTGGAAGCTGGGACCGTTCCCGGCGGGTCGTGGCGAAGGTGGAATGGCACTCAGGCGAACTCTTCCCTCGCGTCGGATTCATTGTCACGAACCTGACGGCTCGACCCGAGGGGGTCGTGCACTTCTACAACCAGCGAGGCACAGCCGAGCAATGGATCAAGGAAGGCAAGTACGCCCTGAACTGGACACGCCTTTCCTGTCACCGGTTCGTGTGCAACCAGGTGCGGCTCCTTCTCTTCGTCCTGGCGTACAACCTGGGCAATTTCCTGCGCAGGCTAGCCTTGCCCAGGGGGCTCAAGCACTGGTCGCTGCGAAGCCTCCAGGTCAAGCTCATCAAAATGGGCGGGAGGATTGTGCGGCACGCCCGGCAGATCATCTTTCAATTGGCCGAAGTAGCGGTATCCAGGGAAGAGTTCGCCATCATCCTGGACCGAATCAACCGATTGCGGCCCGTACCTGTCTAACCGCTCTCAGCGCAGTCCACCCGAGGACAAAATGGTGAATGTTCTGTCCCTTCCAGATGACCTGCTGGGAAGGCTCGCCTACCCGGAGGGGTGGCATGATTTTCAATGGTGGATAACGCTCCGATTAGGGTTTCAGGCACCTGAAATGGGATTGACAGGTCCGGGAGAGAGAGGTCTAATTGACTTAAACAGCAACGAGGGGTCGGTACAGGCCTGTCCGGATTTGATATGGGAAATTCCGGTTCAGAAGCTTCGAGGATTACCCACTCATGGCGGACGAGACATGAAAGAGAGAACAGAAAGAATCATGCGGCGCGCGGCGTGCGTAATGGGGGCGGGAAAGGGAACTCTCGTCCTGCTGATGCTGGCCGGCGCCATGATCTCCCGGCAGGCGAATGCGGTCGATCTGCCGCGCAACGAGGCCGGTGTCACGGGTTCTTTCGACACGACCCTTTCGGTCGGCGCCGCGGTTCGGACCGGGGACCGGGACGACCGCCTGATCGGCCTCGCCAACGGCGGTTCCGCGTACTCGATCAACGGCGACAACGGCAACCTCAACTACGACAAGGGCGATCTCGTCTCCACCAACGTAAAGGTGACGCATGAGCTGTTACTGGAGTGGAAGAACTTCGGCTTCTTCGGCCGGGCTTTCTACTTCTACGACCACGCCGTCATGAACCGGGAGACCGACCGTACGCCCCTGTCAAACGATGCGGAGGAACTCGTCGGCCGCGACATCGTGTTGCGGGATGCTTATGTGTCCGGCGATTTCGACATCTCGGGAGCCCCGGTGTCGGTGCGCGCCGGCAACCAGGTGATGAGCTGGGGCGAGAGCGTCTTCATCCGCAACGGCGTCAACTCGATCAATCCGGTCGATGCCTCCAAATTCCGCATCGCCGGCGCCGAGTTGCGGGACGGGCTCGTACCGATTCCGGCGATCAACGTCAAGGCCGGCATTGGCGAGAATCTGTCCTTCGAAGCTTTCTATCAACTCGCCTGGGTCAACACCGAGATCGAGCCGGAAGGCACGTTCTTCTCGACCAGAGACCACGTAAGCCCGGGCGGCCGTTTCGCCCATCTCGGATTCGGCCTGCCGGGCCGCGCCACCGATGATCCGCCAGGCTCCTGCGCCACCCCGCCGATCTGTGCGAACGTGCCTCGCGGCAACGACCGGGAGGCCGGCGACGGGGGCCAGTTCGGCCTTGCGCTACGCTATTTCTCCCCGGCGCTGAACGGCACCGAGTTCGGCCTCTATTACGCCCGCATCCACAGCCGTCTCCCGCTGGTCTCCGGCCGCACGGGCACGCTGGCGGGGGTGGGGGCCGGCGACTACGCCGGCACGATGCGCTATTTCCGGGAGTTCCCGGAAGACATCGACATTTTCGGCGCGAGCTTCAACACGGAGATCGGAGCCACGGGCTTCGCCTTGCAGGGAGAGGTTTCCTACCGCCGCGACCAGCCGCTGCAGATCGACGACGTGGAGATTCTGTTCTCCGCCCTGTCACCGTTCGCCCGTATCCCCCTTCCCGACCCTTTCCCCCCTCCCGGCCACCCCGCCTATCCCACCGCCGTCGGTGTCCAGCGTCTCGTCCAGACGGGCGCGGCCTTCGGGCAGAGCCAGCTCGGGGGCCGGGGCTTCGACGAGGAGATCACCGGCTTCCGCCGCAAGGATGTCGTGCAGGCGCAGATGGCCGTTTCCAAGATTCTGGGGCCCCGGCTCGGCGCCGACGGGTTTATCTTCCTGGTCGAGGTGGGCTTCACCCATGTGCGCGACATGGAGGACAAGTCGGAGCTCCGCTACGACGGACCGGGCACGACGACCAGCGCCAATCCGTTCTTCACGGCGGCGGGCATTCAGCCGGCAACCCAAGACGGCGACTTCGCCGATCCGTTTTCCTGGGGCTACCGGGCGATCGCGCGGGCGACCTACAACAACGCCATCGGACCCGTGAACCTGACGCCGCAGATCTCGTTCTCTCATGACGTGAACGGCACGGCGCCGGCGCCGATCGGCAATTTCGTCGAGAACCGAAAGACGATCACACTGTCGATCGGAGCGAACTATCTGAACTCCTGGCGGGCCAGTATTTCCTACACAAACTCCTTCGACGGCGGCCGTTTCAATCTCGTGAACGATCGCGACTTTCTGCAGTTCGCGGCAAGCTATTCCTTCTGAGTCAGAGATGGGAGAGCGGATACAATGAGAACGCGATGGGTGAGCCTGATCCTGGTCCTGGCGCTGTCAGCCGCGGGGGTGGCGACCGAGGCCGAGGCGGCGGAGAAGCTCGGCAGGGAGCTGACGCCCCTGGGCGCGGTCAAGGCCGGCAACGCATCCGGCGACATCCCGGCCTGGGAGGGCGGGCTCACCAAGCCGCCAGCCGGCTACGCGCCCGGGAAGCTGCACCCCGATCCCTTCCCGGACGACAAGCCTCTTTTCACCATCACCGCCGCCAACGTCGAGCAATACAAGGCACATCTCTCTCCCGGCCATATCGCGCTCTTCCGGCGCTATCCGAAGACCTTCCGGATGCCGGTCTACCGGACCCGCCGCACCGCCGCCCTGCCGCAGCGGATATACGACAAGACAATCGCCAACGCGAAGATGGCGAAGCTGACCGAGGACGGCAACGGGGTGCTGAACGCGGCCGAGGGCATTCCCTTCCCGATTCCGCGAAACGGACTGGAGGCGATCTGGAACCACCTGCTGCGCTACCGAGGCAAGACCACGACCAAGGTGTCCGGCCAAGCGGTGCCGACGGCCAACGGCAGCTACACCATGGTGCGGATCGCCGAGCAAGCTCTATTCGCCTACCAGCAGCCCGGCGCCACGACCGAGACCATCGACAACAAGGTCGTCTACTTCCTGCAGGAGGTGACCTCGCCGCCCAGGCTCGCCGGCAACATCACGCTGGTGCACGAAACGCTCAACCAAGCGGTCGAACCGCGCAAGGCCTGGCTCTACAATCCCGGCCAACGGCGGGTGCGCCGCGCGCCCAACGTCGCCTACGACAATCCCGGCACCGCCTCGGACGGGCAACGCACCAACGATCAGTTCGACATGTTCAACGGCGCGCCGGACCGCTACAACTGGATGCTGGTCGGCAGGCGGGAATTCTACATCCCCTACAACAGCTACCGCCTGCACAGCGACCGGAACCGCTTCGACGACATCTTGAAGCCCGGCCACATCAACCCGGACCTCACGCGCTACGAGCTGCACCGCGTCTGGGTCGTCGAGGCGAAGGTGAAAGAGGGCACGAGACACATTTACGCCCGGCGCACCTTCTATCTCGATGAGGACAGTTGGCAAATCGCCGGCGTGGACCAGTACGACGGTCGCGGAGAGCTTTGGCGGGTCAGCGAGGCGCACATCATCAATTTTTACGAGATACCGCTGACCTGGACCACGATGATGACGATATACGACTTGCAGAACGGGCGTTACCTGGCCAACGGACTCGACAACGAACCCGGCTACCAGATCACCCGCTTCGACCTGCCGATGACCCGCAGTCAGTTCACGCCGGCGGCGCTGCGACGGAAGGGCCGCCGCTAGGGCGAACCGCCGTCATGCGGAGTCTCCGATCTTTTTTCGCGCTGTTGCTGATATGCGCCGCCGCGGTTCCCTCGGGCGCGGACCCACTGAACGAACCGGCGGCGGAATTGACTCGTCCCGAGCGCGGTCTGATCTCCGCCGCCGTTCGCGTCAACGGCGGCATTGTCGCCGTTGGCGCGAGAGGCTTGATCCTCCGCCTCGACGGCGACGGCTGGCGGCAGGCGCCCATGCCGGTTCGCCGGACGCTGACCGCGATCGCGGCGGGGTCCGATGGCCGTCTCGTCGCCGTCGGTCACGACGCCCTGGTGCTGGAAAGTGTGGACGCCGGAGCTACCTGGCGCGTCGTCCGAGCGGACCCGGATTTCGACGCGCCGCTTCTGGATCTCTGGCTCGGCGCGGACGGACGGGGCCTGACGGTCGGCGCCTACGGGCTGGCGTTCTCGACGGAGGATCATGGGAGAACGTGGGCGCGCCGCGAAATCGATCCGGAGGAACCGCACTTCTACGCCATCCGGCAGGCCGCGGACGGAACGCTGTTCATTGCCGGCGAGTTCGGCACGTTCCTGCGTTCCCGTGACGGCGGAGCGACCTGGAAGCGACTGCACACCGGTTACGAGGGCACCTTCTTCGGGCTCCGGCCCGGTCGGGACGGGCGGCTGCTGCTCCACGGGCTGAGGGGCCGACTCTTCGAAAGCAACGACGGCGGCGAGACCTGGCGCAGCCTGGACAGCGGGGTTACCGCCGCTCTGTACGACGCCGTCTACCTGCCCGACGGGCGGGCGGTCGTCGTCGGCGACGCCGGCACGGTGCTGATGGAGGAGGAGGCGGGAAGCGGCTCCATGTGGGCCGTGCCTCTCCCTCGCCGCGGCGCGATCACCACTGTGCTGGTGGCGGGGCCGGACGCCGTCCTCCTGTTCGGCGAGGATGGCGTCCACCGCTTGATCCTGCCGGCCGCGGCGGAGGCGGGCGATGAACCGGCTCGGTGACTGGATCTTCGCCCACCGGCGGTTCGTGCTCGCGGCTTTTCTGCTGGCGAGCCTGGCGCTGGGCCTGTCGGCCACCAGGCTCGGGGTCGATACCAGCTTCGGGAAGCACCTGCCCCGGCGCCACCCCTTCATGCAGATCTTCAGGAAACATCAAGCCGAGTTCGGCGGAGCCAATCGCCTACTGATCGCGGTTCGCGCGCGTTCGGGCGACATCTTCACCACCTCCTTCATGGAGACGCTCAAGGCCGCGACCGACGCCGTGTTCTTCCTGCCCGGCGTGAACAGGGCCTCGGTCCGCTCGCTGTTTACGCCCAACGTCCGCTTCCTCGAGATCGTGGAGGGCGGGCTGGCCGGCGGAAACGTCGTGCCGGCCGATTACCGGGGCAGCGCCGCGGACCTGGCCCGGGTCCGCGCCAACGTGCTCAAGGCCGGGATTGTGGGCAGACTCGTGGCCAACGATCTGTCAGCCGCGATGGTGAGCGCGGAGCTGGTCGAGATCGATCCGCGGACGGGGAAACGGCTGGACTATCTCAAGGTTGCCCGCCTGCTGGAAGACAGGCTGCGCGAGCCCTTCACCAACGAGTCGGTGGAGATCCACATCATCGGCTTTGCGAAGGCGATCGGCGACGTGGCCGACGGCGCGACGGACGTGCTCATTTTTTTCGCCGTTGCCTTCCTGCTGTCGGCGCTGCTGGTTTACGTCTTCATCCATTCGGTCCGGTACACGGTCCTGCTGCTGTGGTGTTCGGCGCTGGCCGTGGTCTGGACGCTGGGGCTGCTGGCACTGCTCGGTTTCGGCATCGACCCCATGTCGATCCTGGCGCCCTTTCTCGTGTTCGCGATTGGCGTCTCCCACGGGTTGCAGGTCGTGAACGCCTCGGGGGCCGCGATCCGGGATGGGGAAAAGAAGGAGGAGGCGGCGCGCGACGCCTTCCTTCAACTCGCCACGCCTGGGACGGCGGCGCTGGCGAGCGACTGCGTCGGCTTTCTCATGATCCTGCTCATCGACGTGCAGATCATCCAGGACCTGGCGGTGACCATGAGCCTGGGCGTGGCCGCGATCCTCTTCACCAATCTTGTGTTGTTGCCGGTGCTGATGTCCTACGTGCCCCCCGCCGCGAATTACCGGCGGCGCATCCGGGCGGCCGCCGAGGCAAGGCGGCCCCTCTGGCGCCGGCTCTCGCGGCTGGCGTCCGGGCGGGTGGCCGCGGCGATGCTCCTCCTGGCGCTCATCGTCGCGGGCGGCGGGCTGTTCGTCGCCCGCGGCCACGTGATCGGCGACGTCCACGCAGGCGTGCCGGAGCTGCGCCCGGATTCCCGCTACAACCGCGACAGCGCCGTCATCACGGAGCGCTTCGCGATCGGCGTCGACTTGCTGACGGTGATCGTGGAGACGAAGGCGAACGCCTGCGTCGACTTCGCGTTCCTGGACCGGGTGGACGATTTCGCCTTTCGGATGAGCCAGGTGCCCGGTGTGCGGTCCACGATCTCGCTGCCACAGGTCTCGCGCAGGCTCAACGCCAGCTTCAACGAAGGGCACCCCAAATGGCGAACCCTGCCGCGCAATACGAAGACGCTGGTCCAGTCGGTCGCCCCGATCCAGACCGACACGGGTCTGCTGAACGCCGACTGCTCGGTGATGCCGGTGTTGATCTTCACCGACGACCACCGCGCCGAGACCATCGACCGGGTGGTCGCCGTGGTCAGGGCCTACGCGGCCCGTCACGAGAGCGGGGGGCTTCGCTTCGGGCTGGCCGCCGGTAATCTCGGCGTCATGGCGGCGACCAACGCGCTCGTCCGCGACACCCAAGTCGACATGCTGGTCTGGGTCTATTGCGCCGTGATCGCGTTGTGTCTGCTGGCCTTCCGGTCACTCCGGGGCACGCTCTGCGTGGTGCTGCCGCTGGCGCTGGTGTCCGTGCTGGCGTTCGCGCTGATGGCGCTTCTGAAGATCGGGCTGAAGGTCTCGACGCTGCCGGTGGCCGCGCTCGGCGTCGGCATCGGGGTCGACTACGGCATTTACATCTTCAACCGTATGAAGCGGGCGCTGGAAGACGGCGCGGAGACCGTCGAGGCCTTCCGGCAGGCCATGGCGACGACCGGCAGCGCGGTGCTGGTGACCGGACTGACGCTGGCCTTGGGCGTTTCGACCTGGATTTTCTCCGACCTGCAGTTCCAGGCCGACATGGGGATCCTGCTGACCTTCATGTTCCTCGCTAACCTGGCCGGCGCGGTTCTGCTGCTGCCGGCGCTCGCCCGCCTGCTTTTTGGTGCCAGGGTCCAAGACCAGGCCGCTCCGGCGGACGGACCCCGGCCCTGACGGATGGAGCGGGATCGCATCCGCGCGGAGGCGGGAGAGATTCCGGGGGTTCGCCGGGCAACGCTTTCGGATGGAGTTGACCCGTTTTTGTGGACACCTTGAGACTGTGCGGAGGAGGTGTTCAGATGCCGAAAACTCATTCACCCTACGCGCCGGAATACCGGCGCCAGATGGTTGAGCTGGTTCGCTCGGGCCGTACGCCCGGGGAGCTGGCCCGTGAGTCCGAGTGTTCCGCTTCGGCGATTCGCAACTGGGTGCGCCAGGCCGACCGCGACGAGGGCCGTCGTAAGGATGGTCTGACAAGCTCAGACCTCGAGGAGCTACGGCGGCTTCGTCGAGAGGTCCGTCAGCTTCGCGAAGAGCGGGAGATCCTAAAAAAGCCGCGGTCTGGTTCGCACGGGAGACCGGCTCGGTGCCGGGTGCTGTCTGTCTCCTCCAGCGGGTACTGCACGTGGCGAAGCCGTGGGCGTTCCAATCGTGCGAAGCACGACGAGGCACGCGCACTACGCGCGTGGACCAGAGCCATTGTGTGGTCCCGGACCGGGTCGATCGCCAGTTCCAGGCCGATGGGCCGGATCGGCTTTGGGTGGCCGACGTGACCTACGTGCCGACCTGGACGGGGTTCGTGTACCTGGCCATCGTGCTCGACGTGTTCAGCCGCCGGGTGGTGGGATGGTCCATGACCCACCATCTTCGCACCGAACTGGTGCTCGGGGCGCTGAACATGGCGTTGGGACAGCGCCGCCCCGACGGGGTCGTGCATCACTCCGACAGTGAGTATGTGAGGGCCGGTTACCTGAGGTGGTCTGACCCGTACCGCGAGTAACGCATTTAGGCTTGTAGGGCCGGCCGCCCCAGGGTGGCTTGACCCACACTCTGATTGACCGTGGTGTCATTCTCTTGACTTGTCGGCCACCCGGGGGCAACCGGTTGAGGTTCCGACCTCGACCGACATCGTGACCTGATGAGAGCCTGGCCCAAGGCGTCCCTTCCCTGTCGTGTCCAAGATCGGCTGAGTTCGGTTCCATCCCCTTCACTCACCATAGACACAGGAGGCGGAGATGGCGAACACGATCGCTGAGGGCGCCCAGATCATCGGGGGCGTCGATACCCACCAGGACCTGCACACCGCTGCCATCGTGGACCTCGATGGCAGCGGTACTCGGCACCGAATCGTTCTCCACCACCCGGACCGGCTACCGGGCGATGCTTCGCTGGTTCCGGTCTCGCGGGGAGTTGCTTCGCGTAGGGGTCGAATCCACGGGGACTTATACGGGGCCGGCATTACCCGGCACTTGGCGCTGTCCGGCGTGCCTGTGCTCGAGGTGCCCGGTCCGGACCGGGCCGGGCGAAGAGCCAAGGGCAAGAGCGATGCCCTGGACTCGATCGCGGCGGCTGAGGCGGCTCGAACGAAAATCCGGGTCCAGGTTGTTGGCCAAAGACCGTTCCGGTGCCGTGGAAGCCCTACGGGTGCTGCGCACGACCCGAAAGACGGCGATGAAGTGCCGTCGTGCGGCCCTGCAGCAGCTCCACAACACGATCGTCGCTGCACCCGAGGAGGTGCGCGACCAGGTCCGCAACCTCACTCGCATGCAGCGCCTTCGCACCTGCGCGGCCTGGAGACCGGACACCGTCGGATAACGCGACCCCGTGGTCGCCACCAAGCTCTCGCTGAAGTACCTGGCTCGCAGGGTCCTGGACCTGAACGACGAGATCGCCGAGCTGGACCGGTTCATCGGTCCGCTGGTCGAGGGACTCGCGCCCAATCTGCTCGAGCTCGAAGGCGTTGGAATCGAGAACGCTGGCGAACTGATGGTCGCCGCGGGGGAGAATTGGGACCGGCTGCGCTCCGAGGCGAGCTTCGCGATGATGTGTGGCGCCTGTCCGATCCGAGCCTCGAGCGGACAGACTCAACGCTACCGCCTCAACCGCGGCGGGAACCGCCAAGCCAACTCAGCCCTGCACATGGTCGTCATCTGCCGGATGCGGACCGACCAGCGAACCAAAGCCTACGTCGCGCGGCGTACCCAGGAAGGACTGTCCAAGCGAGAGGTGATGCGTTGTCTGAAGCGCTACGTGGCCCGCGAAATCTACCGGGTCCTTACCGCCTCAACGAACACTTGACAAATATGAGAGCGTCAGTGGGATCGCAGTACACTTCGCTCGCCTTCGGCAAGCGGTGCCGAGAGATGGGGGTGGTTCCCTCGACCGGGTCGGCCGGCGACTGCTTTGACAACGCCATGGCCGAGAGCTTCTTCGCCACGCTGGAGTGCGAACTCATCAACCGGCGTTCGTTCCGTACCCAGGCCGAGGCGCGTATGGCGGTCTTCCAATTCATCGAAGGCTGGTACAACCCACGCCGTCGTCATTCGGCCCTGGGTTACCTCAGCCCCAACGACTACGAGCGGTCCGCGGCGAAGGAAACGCCACGTGCAGTGCGCAACGCTCATCGTCCGGCTCGAGCCGGCCCCGGTGCTTCCCGGAGCAGCGAGCCAAAGATCAAGACATACCCCCCGGGGGCACCCTATCTATCGGATCGGGAGAAGACTTTACGTCCACCGGCTGTCGCCCACCTCAGGGCTGGGGACGACAGCCCTAAACTGTCCACTGAAACGGGGTAACTCCAGTTGGATGCGATTCAGGACGCGCTTGCGAAGGGGGATACGGTCGCGCTCGCGCGGTTCGGCACGTTCTCCGTCAGGTGCCGCCCGGCGCGCGCCGGGCGGCACCCGAGGACCGGCGAGAGCATCGAGATCGTCGTCTCGAAGTCTCCCGCGTTCAAGGCCGGCAAGACGCTGCGCGACGCGGTGCGCTAGGGTTCAGCCGACGCGGACCGGCGGGAGGCGGGCGAGCGCCCCGGAGGGCAGCGGAGCGGAGTGTCGGGGGCTGGGTTTCGCTGCCAGACCGCCGTCACTGCGTGACCGAACAAGATGGCTCGCAACGACCCCTCCTACCCGGCCGGGGCCGGAATCGTGCGTTCCGGGGCGTGGGCGTCAATCGCTGGCATGCCGAGCTCAGATAGTGCGCAAATCCGGTTGCGCTGTGCTTTCGCAATTTGGCAGTGCCGATCAAGCGGGCTGGTGCGATGGTGCGATGGAGGAAAGAAAATCGTTATAATACAGTATATTACGAAGGAATGAATTGCTGAGCGCCGCTGGAAATTTCCTATAGGATGCAGAAGAGAGCCATATGTGATGGGCTTGGTCCGGCAGGCGTACGAGAAGCAAAATGGGAAGGCAGAGGCGGAAGCGTGAGAGGGGGCAGAAGATGAAACAAGGGAAAATCACCCTCGCCCAGCTCGAGTCCTTCCTCCTGAAGGCCGCCGACATCCTGCGCGGCAAGATGGACGCCTCGGAATTCAAGGAGTTCATCTTCGGCATGCTGTTCCTGAAGCGGCTTTCCGACGAGTTCGACCGCAAACGCGAGCAGCTCCACAAGAAGACCTTCGCACACTTCAAAGACCAGCCGGATCTCGTCGCCGAGTTGCTCGAAGACAAGACATCCTACGGCGAGACTTTCTTTGTCCCTGTCAGAGCCCGCTGGCACGAGCCCTGGAAGGACGATAACGGCGATCTCGTGCCAGCCCTGAAGGACCTAAAGCACGACATCGGCAACATGCTCAATAAGGCCATCGCTGCCATCGAAGACGAGAACGATGCACTCGCCGGTGTGCTGAAGAACAACATCGACTTCAACGCGGTGAAGGGCAGGACCAAGATCCCGGACCAAAAGTGGAAAGATCTGCTCGACCACTTCAGCCAGCCCGGGTTCGTCCTCGTCAACGACAACTTCGAGTTCCCCGACCTGCTCGGCGCCGCCTACGAGTACCTCATCAAGTTCTTCGCCGACAGCGCCGGCAAGAAGGGCGGTGAGTTCTATACCCCGGGCGAGGTCGTCCGCCTGCTCGTCCAGCTCACCCAGCCGGAGGCCGGCAACACCATCTACGACCCTACGGTCGGCTCCGGCGGCTTCCTCATTCAGTCCCACCAGTACGCGGAAGAGCAGGGCCAGAACGCCGACGACCTCGCCCTCTACGGCCAGGACTCCAACGGAACGGTCTGGTCCTATCTGCATCATGAACATGATCCTCCACAATATCACCCGATCCACGATCGAGAACGGTGACACGCTGGAGGACCCGCTCATGCTCGACAACGGCCAGATCCGCAAGTTCGACCGGGTGCTCGCCAACCCGCCATTCTCGCAGAACTACAGCCGCGCCGGCATGAAGTTCACCAGTCGCTTCCGCGAGTGGTGCCCGGAGTCCGGCAAGAAGGCGGACCTCATGTTCGTGCAGCACATGCTCGCCAGCCTCAAGTCCAACGGCCGGATGGCGACGATCATGCCGCACGGGGTCCTGTTCCGTGGTGGTAAGGAAAAGCTCATCCGCGAGCTCTTCATCAATGACGACTGCATCGAGGCCATCGTCAGCCTGCCGCCCGGCCTCTTCTACGGCACGGGCATCCCCGCCTGCGTGCTGGTCTGCAACAAGAGCAAGCCCGACGCACTCAAGGACAAGGTCCTCTTCATCAACGCCGATCGCGAATACGCAGAGGGCAAGAATCAGAACCGGCTTCGCCCCGAGGACATCGAGAAGATCGATTTCGTCTTCACCCACAAGCGCGAGCTGCCCAAGCACTCGCGCCTCGTGCCTAAGTCCGAGATCGTGGACACCCACGACTACAACCTCAACATCCGCCGCTACGTGGACAACACGCCCAACCCCGAGCCGGAGGATGTCCAGGCGCACCTCATCGGCGGAATCCCGGAGGTGGAGGTCGCTGCGCTCACGGACGACTTCGCCAAGTTCGGCGTTAACCCGGATTCACTCTTCGAGCCCGAGCGTCCCGCCTACCTCGCCTTTCGCGAGTTCATCGACGCCAGGCCCGCCATCAAGGCCACGCTCGAAGCGGCCCCGGCGCTGCTGGGCACTCTCACCCGGCACCACGACGCCCTCGAATCCTGGTGGGCGGTTGCCAGGGACGACTTCGCCCAGCTCCAGCATGCGGGCAACGGCGGCAAGAAGATGCCCGAGGTCCGCCACGAGCTGCTCACCACCCTCAAGGCCAAGCTCGTGCCGTTGGGCGTGCTCGACGAGTTCAAGAGTGCCGGCGTCTTCGTCAACTGGTGGCAGCAGATCCGCTACGACCTCAAAACCATCGTCTCCACCGGCTGGCACCACACGCTCATCTGGACCGCCCCTGGGTTATTGGACACTCGGGTGAGGGTATTCGACCTCATGCGGCCTCCGCAACTTGAGCGAGTTTTTCCTGCCTTGCCTGGGCCGGCGTTCGGTAGCCGTAGCCCTCGAGAATCCAATGATGGTTATACAGGTTCTTGAACTCAAGCAGCGCCCACCGCAGTTCCTCTACGGTGGCGAAAGAGCGCACCCACAGGAGATTCTCCTTCAAGATGCGGATAAACCACTCACAGTAGCCATTTCCCTCGGGCGCCCGCACGAAGCTGGGCGAACTGGTCATGCCCAGGTAGGCGATCTCCCGCTGAAAGTCATCGGACAGATAGGCGGGGCCGTGGTCGTGACGAACTTTAAGCCCCTCGGCGACGTCCGCCTCCAAGCCGGCGAAGCGCTCGGCGACCCCCTGCCGGATCGGCTCCAGGGCCTCGAAGCGGTTGCCGCTCTTGGCCGCATGGATCCCCACGCAGTCCACCGAGCAGTGATCCACCGCCACGAACACCGAGGCCATCCCCTCCTCGGTGGTCACCGTCGTCGTCATGTCCGTGCCCCACATTCGGTCGGGCCGCTCGGTGCGGATGGTCCCGTTGTGGGCCTTGGGACCTCGGGGTTTGCCCACCCGGTGGGGGGCCTGAAGCCCCGCCTCCCGCATCAGGCGACGCATCCGCTCCTTGCTGGTGCGGATGCCCGCGAAGCGCAGCCTCGCCCACACCTTGCGGTAGCCCTCGCCATGGAAGGGAGAGTCCTCCAGGACCTGCCGGATGTGGCCGAGGAGTTCCGCATCGGTGCACGGGCCCACAGGGCCGCGCTTATTGGGCGTGGGGCGTTCATGAACGGGGACCGCCTCTCGCCGCCGTTGCGCGTAGACCGTGGAGCGCGCCAAGCCCCAAAGGGCGCACACCCGCTTCAGGCCGTAGGCTCTGCCCGTGGAGGTGAAGCGGGCCTGACTCATCGCCTCCACCTCCTGCCGGCTAAAGGGCGGCCGGCCTCCAGGCGGTCGATCTTCTCCCGCAGGACCTCGCCCTCCATCGTGAGTTCGCCCACCTTGGCCTTGAGCCGGGCGTTCTCCTCGTCCCGCTCATCCGCCGGGCGGGCTTTGAGCGCCGCCTCGCCCCCGCGAAGGAACGCCTCGCGCCAGGCGGAAAGCCGAGCCGCTGTCGTGCCCAACTCGCGGCAGAGCGTCTCCAGGCTCTCGCCCCGCAAAAGACGCAGGACCGCCTCCCGCTTGCGCTGGCAGGAGAACCGACCCCGCTCACTGCGATGCCCTGGGGCCTTGGCTCCGTTCGCCCTGCGGGCGCCCTCCGCCAAAGCCCCCTCTTGCTTTTGTTCGTTCATCGCGACACCCCTTTCTCCATGAATCATGGATCAATCGAGTGTCCAACAAAACCCTAGAGCGGGGGAATTACGTCTACTGGTAATTGGGGTATATTTGGTTGAATTACGCGCATGCATGTGGTATATTAATGATGGGATATAATTAATTTTGACCGCGCCTGGGTTATTGGACACTCGGGTGAGGGTATTCGACCTCATGCGGCCTCCGCAACTTGAGCGAGTTTTTCCTGCCTTGCCTGGGCCGGCGTTCGGTAGCCGTAGCCCTCGAGAATCCAATGATGGTTATACAGGTTCTTGAACTCAAGCAGCGCCCACCGCAGTTCCTCTACGGTGGCGAAAGAGCGCACCCACAGGAGATTCTCCTTCAAGATGCGGATGAACCACTCACAGTAGCCATTTCCCTCGGGCGCCCGCACGAAGCTGGGCGAACTGGTCATGCCCAGGTAGGCGATCTCCCGCTGAAAGTCATCGGACAGATAGGCGGGGCCGTGGTCATGACGAACTTTAAGCCCCTCGGCGACGTCCGCCTCCAAGCCGGCGAAGCGCTCGGCGACCCCCTGCCGGATCGGCTCCAGGGCCTCGAAGCGGTTGCCGCTCTTGGCCGCATGGATCCCCACGCAGTCCACCGAGCAGTGATCCACCGCCACGAACACCGAGGCCATCCCCTCCTCGGTGGTCACCGTCGTCGTCATGTGCGTGCCCCACATTCGGTCGGGCCGCTCGGTGCGGATGGTCCCGTTGTGGGCCTTGGGACCTCGGGGTTTGCCCACCCGGTGGGGGGCCTGAAGCCCCGCCTCCCGCATCAGGCGACGCACCCGCTCCTTGCTGGTGCGGATGCCCGCGAAGCGCAGCCTCGCCCACACCTTGCGGTAGCCCTCGCCATGGAAGGGAGAGTCCTCCAGGACCTGCCGGATGTGGCCGAGGAGTTCCGCATCGGTGCACGGGCCCACAGGGCCGCGCTTATTGGGCGTGGGGCGTTCATGAACGGGGACCGCCTCTTGCCGCCGTTGCGCGTAGACCGTGGAGCGCGCCAAGCCCCAAAGGGCGCACACCCGCTTCAGGCCGTAGGCTCTGCCCGTGGAGGTGAAGCGGGCCTGACTCATCGCCTCCACCTCCTGCCGGCTAAAGGGCGGCCGGCCTCCAGGCGGTCGATCTTCTCCCGCAGGACCTCGCCCTCCATCGTGAGTTCGCCCACCTTGGCCTTGAGCCGGGCGTTCTCCTCGTCCCGCTCATCCGCCGGGCGGGCTTTGAGCGCCGCCTCGCCCCCGCGAAGGAACGCCTCGCGCCAGGCGGAAAGCCGAGCCGCTGTCGTGCCCAACTCGCGGCAGAGCGTCTCCAGGCTCTCGCCCCGCAAAAGACGCAGGACCGCCTCCCGCTTGCGCTGGCAGGAGAACCGACCCCGCTCACTGCGATGCCCTGGGGCCTTGGCTCCGTTCGCCCTGCGGGCGCCCTCCGCCAAAGCCCCCTCTTGCTTTTGTTCGTTCATCGCGACACCCCTTTCTCCATGAATCATGGATCAATCGAGTGTCCAACAAAACCCTAGAGCGGGGGAAATTCACCTTAATATTGTCTTCGTCTCGCCGGATGCGTGCGGTTGTTTGTCAAGGCGGTTTTTACAATTCCGGACTTGCTATCCGCGAAACCGCTCGGTATTTTTTGGGTATGGCAACCCCGCATCATGGTGAGGGACTGACTCGAAAATTCTGATATCGTGATTCGGAGGTGAGCCATCGAAATCAAAACGTTAATTGTAGATGACCATGTCATGTTCAGGCAGGCGATGTCCGTCTGCCTGAATCGCGACCCTGAGATCCAGGTTGTGGGCGAGGCGAGCGACGGCGCGGAAGCATTGGCTGAAACCACACGGCTTCAGCCCGATGTTGTCCTGATGGACTTGGTCATGCCGAAAGTCGACGGGTTCGAGGCCATCCGGCAGATTCGCAAGCAGATGCCCGAGGCCAAGATCCTGGTGCTTACGATGTATTCGGACCGAGAGACCATCCAGAAGGCGATGCGGTTGGGTGTGTCCGGCTATGTCCTCAAGGACAATTCGGAAACCGTCCTCAAGGAGGCCATTCGGCGTGTCGCCGAAGGCGTCCGGTACCTCTCCGAGGTGGTGGAGCAGGCGGTGTTCGAAATCCTGGAGGAGGATTCCGCTCCCCCCCGGGAGAGAGAGAGCGATGTCTTGACAAAACGGGAGAGGGAGGTTCTCCGCCTGATCGCGGAGGGCCGAAGCAACCTGCAAACCGCTTCCGAGCTGGCCATCAGCGTCAAGACGGTCAACGCCCATCGGTACAATTTGATGAAAAAGTTGAACTTCCACAATGTTCAGCAGCTCGTCCGGTACGCCATCCGCCAAGGCATCGTAACAGCGTAAAGCCCGATTCAGGGCTTTCCGAGCCGGCGAACCGAATCGGAGACGCGCCGCCCCCCCCGAGTCAGAGGCCTCGCCCCTCGAAAGAGCCGGTCCGTCCTTCATCAGCGGGCGTTGGCGATGGCTTCAAAGGCTTCGGGGTTTTCCACGCTGGAGACATCTCCGACCGATTCGCCCAGATAGGCCCGGCGAATGGAGCCGCGAAGGATCTTCGCCGATCGGGTCTTCGGGATGGCGTCCACGAACAGGACGGCGTCCGGGACCAGCGCCTTGCCGAGCACATCAATGACCCCCTGAACAAGCGCCGAGCGCAACGCTTCGGCGGGCTCGACGTCGGGGGACAGCACCGCAAAGGCCACGACGGCCTCGCCCTTCAGGTCGTGGGGAACCCCGATCGCCGCGGCCTCCATCACCGCCGGGTTCCGCAAAAGCGCGGATTCCACCTCGGCCGGCCCGACCCGTTTTCCGGCCACCATGATCGTATCGTCCGAGCGCCCGTACAGATACCAGTAGCCGTCGTCGTCCACCATGGCCCAGTCGCCGTGATACCAGACGCCGGGCCACCGTGAGAAGTAGGTCTCCAGGTATCGATCCGGGTCGTTCAGAAAACCCTTGGTCATCGAGGGGAAGGGTTTTTTGCAGACGAGGTGGCCGATTCCCCCGCGCACCGGGCGGCCTTCATCGTCATAGACGTCCACGTCCTTGCCGAGCGCCGGGCCGCCCAGGGAGCAGGCCTTCGAGGGCAAAACGGGCAAGGGCGACAGAAGGCAGCCCACCAGCTCCGTCCCACCCGAGCAATTGATGACCGGACACCTTCCGCCGCCGACCTTCTCGAAGAACCACATGTAGGATTCCGGGTCCCAGGGATCGCCGGTGGAGCCCAGGATCCGCAGCGTCGAAAGGTCGTGCTTGTCGACCCACGCATCCCCCGCGCTCCGCAGAAGACGGACGGCGGTGGGCGAGATGCCCAGCGTCGTCACGCCGTGCCGGACCACCACCTCCCACAGCCGGTCCGGCCGGGGGTGATTGGGGACGCCTTCGTAAATGAGGTAGGTCCCTCCCATGCACTGAACGCCGATCATCTCCCAAGGCCCCATCATCCAGCCGATGTCGGTGAACCAGAAAAAGATGTCCGAATCCCGCAGATCGCACGCGTAATAGACGTTGTTGGTCATCTCAACGAGGCAGCCGGCGTGGGTGTGGACGGTTCCCTTGGGCCGGCCCGTGGTTCCGGAGGTGTAGAGGATGAGAGCCGTGGATTCGGCCGGCAGGGGGAGGGTCTCGCATTCCGCGGACCGGCCCGCCACGAACGTGTCCCAGGAAACCTCCCCGTCGCGCATCGGATGGAAGGGTTTTCCTTCCCGGCTCCAGACCACCACGTGCTCAACGCACCCGGCCTCGGCGACGGCCTCGACCGCCCGGGGCCTGATCTCAACCGCCTTGCCGCGCCGGATTCCGTAATCCGCCGTAAAAAGCAGCTTGGCCCCGGAGTCCCGCAACCTCTCGGCCAGGGAGACGGCGCCGAAGGCGGAGAAAATCGGAATGGCCGCCACGCCGATCTTGAAACAGGCGAACATGGCGAAGACGGTTTCCGGGACCATGGGCATGTAGATGCCCGCCGCGTCCCCCGGACCCAAGCCCGCGCCCTTCATGGCGTTGGCCAGTCGGGAGACCTCCTCCGAGACCTCTCCATAGCTCAAGCGCCGCACGGCCCCGTCGTCGCCCTCCCAGATGAAAGCCGTCCTGTCCCGGCCGCCTCCCCGCGCGTGACGATCGATGCAATTGTGGATAATGTTGATCTCCCCCCCGACAAACCACTTGGCCCAGGGAAACCCGCCGGACAGGTCGAGGAGCCGGTCGTATTTGCGGCTCCAGGAGATTCCCATGTCCTCGAGGATGGCCTCCCAGAACCACTCGTTGTCCTCGGCGGAGCGCCGGATCAGCTCCTTCGGGTCGTCGATGCCGAGGCGGTTCATGAGGCGCGCGACATTGCTGGCCGTGAGAAAGTCTTCCGTCGGCTCCCAGATGATTCCGCTCGCTGTCATGCGCTAACCCGGCCAACGGCCCGTCCTCAAGGCTGAGAGGACTTTTTCAGGAAGGATGGGAAGCGAGGTGACGCGAACCCCGATGGCGCGGGAGACGGCATTTGCTATGGCGGCGGCGGAGGTGTTGTTCGCCGCCTCACCGATGCCCCGCGCCCCGAAAGGTCCCGCGCCCTCGCCGGACTCGACGATGGCCGTTCCGATCGCGGGGGCGTCCACGGGGGTGGAAAGGATGTACCCGGCGAAATCATGGGCCTCGGCCTTGCCGTCCCGCACGCAGCAGTCCTCGAACAGGGCAAGCCCCATCCCGTAGGAGGCCCCCCCTCGAATTGGCCCGCGACGGTCTGCGGGTTGACCGCGGTTCCAACGTCGTGGGAGACGCCGAGGCCGTGAAGCGTGACCTTCCCGGTTCCGGGATCGACCGAAACCTCGGCCGCCGCCCCGCCGAAGGTGTAATCCACCCAGCCGGCCTCGTGGGCCGTGTCGGAGCCCGGATAGGGCTCGGTGCCGATGGTGAAGGTGCCCAGGTTCGTGAGGGCGGCCCCCGCGGCGGCGCACGCGGCAACAACCTGGGCATGGGAAACGGCTTGCTCCGGCGCCCCGCGCACGAAGGCCCTGCCATCTGACAGAATGATGTCCTCCGCCCGGGCCTCGAGGAGGCCGGCCGCCGCCTCCTTCATGACGCGGACAATGGGCTCCGCCGCGCATTGGATTGCGCCGCCGGTGTTGAGAAACTGCCGGCTGCCGGCCGTCATTCCCACCAGGGGGGTGGTGTGCGAGTCGGACAGGAGCACGGTCACCCGGTCGATGGGGAGCCCGAGCAATGAGGCGGCAAGCTGCGTGTAGCTTCCTCCCTGCCCCGCTCCCAGGTCGGGCGCCCCCGCCGAGACAACGGCGCTGCCGTCCATCTGCACGCCGACGTGGGCCTGCGCCACGGTCCCATGACGCCCGTAGCCGGTCATGTTCGAGGCGAAGCCCGTTGCCCGACGAAGGCCGTTTGAACCCCCCTCTTCGAGCGCCCCCCCGTCACCGGACACCGCCTTCTCGAGCGCCCGTTGGGCCTCATCGAGGGTCTGGGCCAGGCGGACGTCGCGCTTGAGCGGCTGTCCCGTGGCGAGGGCCTCGCCCTTGGACAGGTAATTCCGGGCGCGGAGCTCCATGGGGTCCAGCCCCAGCCTCTCGGCCAGGGTGTCCATCAGACCCTCCAGGGCGAATGTGATCTGCGGGGAGCCCACGCCGCGCATGGCGGTGGCTGTGGGGTTGTGGGTGTGAACCATCCGCATATCCACCCGCACGTTGGGGCAGCGGTAGGGGCCCGAGGCCTGGACCATGGAGTACTTGCAGATCACGGCGCTGAGATCGGTGTACGCCCCCGCGTCTCCGACGATGTCCGCCGCCAGGGCGGTCAGCCGCCCGTCGGCCTCGGCCCCGATTTTGTAACGCATGATATAGGGATGGCGTTTCGTGGAGGAGAGAATGGATTCCTCCCGCGTGAGCGCCATCCGCACCGGCAAGCCCGTGGCCTTCACGAGAAGGGCCAGAAAAGGCTCGATCGTGAGCATGATTTTGCCGCCGAACCCGCCGCCCAGCTCGGGGCACTCGATACGCACCCGGTTGTGAGGCAGGTCCAGGATCCGCGCGACGAACCGAAAGTTCTTGATCATCTGGGTGCCGCACCGGATGTGGATCACGCCGCCCGGATCGAGCCACGCCGTCCCCGCCGCCGTCTCCAGGTAGGCGTGGTCCACGCACTGGGTGCGGTAGGTCTCCTCCACGACGGCCGCGGCCCGGGCGAAACCCGCCTCGGCATCCCCCCGCTGAAAACCATAGTGCGCCACCAGGTTGCCGCGCTCGTCCACACGGGGCGCGTCAGCGGCCGCCGCCTTCAGCGGATCCTCGACCAGGGGGAGCGGCTCGTATCCGACACGAATGCGGGAAAGGGCCTCCTCGGCGAGGCCCATCGACTCCGCCGCGACAAGGGCCACCGGATCCCCCACCGCGCGGACGCGGTCATCGGCGAGAACCGGCTGGTCGTCGCGGGCGCCCAGGAGGTTCCCGCGCAGGTTGACGCCGGGGATGTCCGCCGCCGTGAGAACGGCGTGGACGCCCGGGAGGCCTCTGGCCTCATGGACATCCAACTCGCGGATCCGGGCGTTGGCCACCGGGCTGCGCAGCGCGCGGCCCCACAGCATTCCGGGAAGCGAGACATCGTCGCCGAACCGGGTCATGCCTACGGCCTTCTCCACGGCGTCGGCCCGGGGGGGAGACTTCCCGATCAGGGAGGCGCCCGCCTCATCGATCCTCATCTCGACCTCCTTTGGATTCGCCTTTCAGAGAAGCCCCCTCAACCCCGCCAATCGGGGGGGGCCATCGGCGTCCACCACCGCTTCAACCCCAGATCCTGAGCGATGGTGTTGGCGGCATTGTACCCGGGGGCGCCGTTCACGCCGCCGCCGTGATTGCTCGAGCCGCACAGGAACAGCCCCTTGACCGGCGTCCGGTGATGAGACAGCTCGGGGTGAGGCCGGTTGAATCCAAGTTGATCGGGATAATAGGCACCCATGCGAACACTCCCCTGAACCATGTTGAGGTTTCTCCGGGAAATGTCCAGGGGGGTGAAGAGGAAGGTGGCCAGAACGTTCTTTTCAGTCAGGTTGGGCGCGTACTGTCGCCAGGCATCGAGAACCCTCGCGGCATACTCCGTTTTCCGGGCGTCCCAGTCCTCCGGCCCTCCCCCCTCTCCATCCTTCAAGTGGTAGGGGGCAAAGGGCCACCAGAAGGCCAGGTGTTTACCCTCGGGTGCGTAACCGGGATCGAACAGGGTGTTGCACGACCCGTTGCCCATGGGTTGGGAGGGAAACCGTCCCTCCTTCATCTCGTCCATGCATACATCGATCTCGCCGCTGTTTTCCGCCCCGATAAAGACGTTGTAGGCCCGGCTCACGTCCGGGTCGAACCCTTCGGAGAGATACCGGGGGGCGTCGTTCAGCGCCAGGTGGAGGGTCAGCAGGCTGTGGCTCCCCCATTTCCAATTCCTGATCTTCCCGACAACGTCCTCGGAGAAGTGCTCCTCTCCGGCCATCCGGATCGTCCGCGGGGCGTCGATCCCGCTCGCCACGAAGCGGGTGGCCTCCAGGGCGCTCCCGTCATCCAGCTCCACCCCCCGGGCTTCGCCGTCCTCGACGACAATCCGCTCGACGGTTCGGCCTTTGATGATCTTGCCGCCGTTTTCCTCGATGATCCGGGCCAACGCCAGGGGGAAGGTGAGGGAGCCGCCGACCGGCAGGGAGATCCGGGTGCTGTTCGAAACCACAAGCGGGAAAAAAAGACCGGTCCCCGGCACGTTTTCCACGGTGATGGCGTGGAGGTAGAGCTTGAAGAGGACGCGGATGCGCTCCTCTTCGAAATGCCGGTCGACCGCTTCGTTCATGGACAAACCGGCGTAGGCCAGAAATTCCGCCCCCTCTTCCCCCCGAATCCGGTCCCGGAGCTCGTCGGGCGGCATCGGCTGGGAATAGAGAAGTGAGTTGATGACGCCCCTCATCCTCACGGCGTACCGGTCGTGAAGGGTCCGGAAGGTCTCGGCGTCCTTCTTCGAGAAGCGGGCGAAGGACTCGCAGGTCTTCTCGATGTCCCGGTGAATGATGACCGAGGTCCCGTCCCTGAACACCGCGGCGTTCTGGACCGGAGGGATGATGTGACGGAACCCGTACCGGTGGAGCTCAAGGTCCTCGTGGAGGGGAGCGTCCTCGATTCCGATGTAGAAATTGGAGTGGAGGTTGTGGCGAAACTTCGGAAGCGTCACCTCCTCGGTCGTGCATCCACCCCCGATCTCCGGGTTTCGCTCCACAACGGCTATCCGCACGCCCGCCTTGGCGAGATAAGCCCCAAAGGTCAGGCTGTTGTGACCGGCGCCTACAATGACACCTTCAAAGGAAGCCATGGCTTCTCCTCCATACGGCATCTCAGCGGGGAATCCGGGTCATCCGGACAGGCCGCCGTCTTCTTTCGCCCGACGGCTTACGAAACATGCCGGCCTTCCAACCGGGCGGGGCGGCTTTCGCGCCCGAATTCCATCAACACAAAATCAGCGCCGGGTCGCGCCCTTCCCGGCCATCGGATCCGGCCGAAAGGCTTCAGTGCGTCATGAACCCGCCGTCGGCCACCAGGTTGTGGCCGTTCATGTAGCCGGAGGCGTCACTGGCCAGGAACAGGCACACCTCGGCGACCTCTTCCGGCGTCCCCATGCGGCGCAGGGGAATCTCCGCCAGGCGCTTCTCCACCCGGGCGGGATCCCGGGAAATGGCGCCGCTCATCAAGCCCTTCGTCTCGATGGGTCCCGGGGCGACGGCATTGACGCGGACGTTGTTGTCCGCCAGCTCCAACGCGAGGGCGCGGGTCATGTTGACGACGGCCCCCTTGGTGATGCAATAGGGCGCAAGGTCCCGGCAGCCGACGTATCCGAAGACGGAGGACAGGTTCACAATGCTTCCCCCGCCCCGCCGCAACATCTGAGGGAGAACCTTCTGGGTCAGGAAAAAGTAACCGGCGACGTTGACCTCCAGACTCCGCCGGAATTCCTCCGGCGCCACATCGGAAAAGGGTTTGTACACCCGGTGGACCATATTGTTGACCAGGATGTCGATCCCGCCGAAGGTCTCGACCGTTCTTTGAACGGCCTCGTCCATGACCGCGAGGTCGGCGGCGTCGCCTGAAACGGAGAGGACGCCGGCCCCGCTCTTGCGACATTCGGCTTCTATCCGGCGGAGGCCGGCCTCATCGAGGTCCATCAGCGTCAGATTGGCCCCCTCGCGGGAAAATCGAACGGCCGTCGCCGCGCCGATCCCCGATGCGGGTCCGGTGATCATCGCGGTTTTCCCGTCCAAAATCACGCCTCTTCTCCAAAAAGAATTGCCCGATCTCCCGGTGGGGTCGGGGGGGGGGCCATGGCCCCCCGAAAAACACGCGCAAGCCAACTCCGGCGGGAACCTCCCCGCGGGTCCATTCTTCGGGCCGGACCCCTCCTCGGAGGGGACTCGCAACCCGAGCGCAACGGGCCGGACTCAATCGTTTCTTTGGTATACACCCTGACTGGGCCGGGTCGCAATCCTCTCCGCCCCCAAGCGGTTTTTCCACAATGGGATTCGCCGAGGAATCGGCTTCCCCATCTCAAAAAGGTGAAAAATTAAGGTTCGAGCCACTTGACAAAATCAGAAAGGATGCGTAAACTACTTTTTAGGCTCATCGAAGAATTTATTTTTTAGACGGAAACCCATGCTTTCGAAATATCTGGAAAACTATCTCAAAACCATCTGGATCCTTCAGAAGGAGCACGGTCTGGTCTCCACCAATCTGATTGCCGAGGCCATGGAGGTTTCGGCGGCCTCCGTCACCAGCATGTTGAAAAAGCTCCACGGCATGAAGCTCGTGGATTACGCCCCTTATCAGGGAGCGACATTGACGGGGCGGGGGGAGAAGGTCGCCCTGGAGGTCCTGCGTCATCACCGTCTGCTCGAGCTCTACCTCTCGGAGGTCGTCGGCATGTCGTGGGATCAGGTTCACGCGGAAGCCGAAGAGCTCGAGCACGCCCTGTCCGAAGAGCTGGAGGCCATCCTGTTCGAAAAGCTCGGCCGGCCCACGCGCGACCCCCATGGAGATCCCATTCCCTCGCTGGACGGGAAGATGGTGACCGAGGGGACAAACCTGCTCGAAGCGGCGCCCGGCGAAAGTCTTCTGGTGATTCGTGTCCGGGACCGAAATCCGGAAATCTTGCGGTATTTGTCCGCCATGGGACTACTGCCCGGCGTTGAAATCACCGTATTGGAAAGACTGCCCTTCAACGGACCCTTACGAATTCAGGTCGGAAAGAGCGAGCACACCCTTGGCCGCGAGGTCTCCGAGGAGATTTTCGTCTCGACGCCCGATTGAGTGGAGTCTACGGATGATGACTGGAAATCAATGGGACCGCGGACAGGCCCGAGGCCTGAAAACGGCGATGGCGGTCGGACTCTGCCTGTTCATCTGGGGCCTTCAACTCCAGAGGCCGGCGCCAGCCCGGGCCGATATCGTCCCGCCGGAAAAACTTCTTCCCGCGGTTGCGGCCTACCGCCGCTCCACCTTTCTTTTGAACCTGAGACCTGTCATCTGGTCCCAGGTTTGGGGTGATATGCAGGTCATTGCGAAATCCATCGAAAGGCTCGACCCCGACGCCGCGAAGCGATTTCGTATTCAAATCGAGGACGCCCGAAAAATCGCGGAACCCGCCGCCAAGGATGATGAAGAGCCCGATAGGGTGGCCGCCCGCGAGAAGGGCCGCCGGATAACCTTCACCCTTTCCACCCGGGCGATGTCTTCCCTGCTCGTCCGTGTGATCCGAAGAATTGGACCGGCCGCCGGTCGGCGGGAGGTGGACCCTCTGCTGCGAGAGGCCCGCAAGATCTTCAAGGCGTTTGCCGACACCCTGCCCTACTACGATCCCGCCGCCTGGAAAGACATGCAGCTGTCTTGGCTGGAGGCATTCTCGAGGTTGGGCACGCCGGGTGTTCTCAAGGTGGGGGCCAGATCCATGGACGCGAGCGGCATCCGGGCGTCCCTCTCCCTCATCGCCGCATACTTCGAGGAGAATTTTTCAAAGTTCACCGCCGGAGCGGAGCGAAGATTGGCCCCGAGGCCCGTCTCCAGTCCGACGTATGTGAAGACCGGGAAGCGGCCCGCGCGCCTTCCTCCCGGCGCAAACATCAACAAGCAGCTTCCCCGCCCCCGCCAGATTCTGGGGATGGCCGCACGCGGGGTTGACGAATCCGAAACACTGCTGATTGCCCTGGGCGACATGGCCTTCGACAGCCCGCGGATCCTCGGGGAGCCCGCCCGAAGCCTGAGAATCAGCTGCAACACCTGTCACAACAAGAGCATCACAAACCCGAACTTCTTCATTCCTGGAATTTCGAGCCGCAAAGGAGGCGTTGACGTCTCGAGTTCCTTCTTCGCCCCTCACGCCAACAACGGCGTGTTTGACCCGGTCGACATTCCCGATCTGCGCGGCATCCGCTTTACGGCGCCCTACACGCGGAACGGGCGTTTCCCATCGTTGCGGGAATTCACCCGAAACGCCATCATCAACGAGTTCAACGGCCCCGAACCGGATCCCATGATTGTGGACGCCATCGTGGCCTACATGAATGAGTTCGAATTCCTGCCCAATCCCAAGGTGAACCAGGATGGAACCTTGAACCGCAAAAGGGTCTCGGCGGCGGCGATGCGGGGCAAGAAGATCTTTCATCGCAAGTTTCCGCAGATGATGGGAGGCAAGAGCTGCGCGAGCTGCCACATCCCCTCCGCCTTGTTCCTCGACCACAAACAGCACAACATCGGCAGCGCCAAAGGGGGATTCGACAAATACTCGCACGACGGCGCGTTCGATACGCCGACCCTTCTTTCGGCCAGGTTCACACAGCCGTATTTTCATGACGGAAGCCTGCCGACCCTTCGGGCCGTGAACGAATGGTTCAACGGGAAGTTCAATCTCGGCCTCACGCCGAAGGAGATGGACGACCTGACCGCCTACGTCGAGGCCGTCGGCGACGGTGTGGAGTCTTACGAAACCTCCATCTACACATTGGCCCCCGAGTTGGAGGAGTTCAGCTTCTTCCTCTCGACGTACGAGTTTCTGAAACAGCGAAAGAAGCCCCATCTCGTCACGGTCCTCCTGGAAACCGTCATCGACGAGCTCCAGGCCCACAAATGGGATGTGCGGGACAAAGGTCTTCTGCCGACGCTGAACCGTATGGAGTCCATGCTTCGCGAGGCCTTGGCCGCGCACAAAGCGGGAAAAGCGGATGAGACGGACGCAAAGATTGCGGCCTACCGGACGCTTTATCAGAAAAACAGCGGCAAGCTGGAGTAAAACGCGGAGTGTCCTTTCAATCCGCACGATCGCCCGGGGCAGCGCGTGAGCCGGGTGAGAAGGTGAGACAAAGAATGAGCGCAATGGAACGCAGTTTCACAAACGCCGCGGTGATATCGGCCGCGAGGGTTTTGACCGTAACCTTCCTCTGCCTGGGAATCGCGGCCTTAGCCGCCCCCCGCTCCGATGCGGCCGAGAAAGGGAGCGCGCCTCTTCGGATCGCCCTGATTCCGTTCGAGAATCCAGAGCAGCTCTTGGACAACGTCCAACCGGCCATTAGGTTTCTTGAGAAGGAGATGGAGAAAAAGATCCGGTATTTCATCACCCTCAGCTACTCTTCCGCGGTCGAGGCGCTGAATGCCGGCAAAGCGGACATCAGCTTCATGTCGCCCCTGCCCTACGTCCTCGCGAACGCGCAAACCGGGGCGGAAGCGATTCTCGGCGAGATTTATAACGGCAAAGACTATTACCACTCGAAAATCTTCGTCCGGAAGGACAGCGGCATCAAGACACTCGCCGATCTCAAGGGCAAGACCATCGCGTACGTGGATCCGATTTCCAGCTCCGGGTTCATGTACCCGCACGACGTCTTCATCCGGGCGGGCCTCGCGAAGGGGGGCCTCAACAAACCCGAGGGCGAATTCTTCAGGCGGGTGTACTTCGCCGGGGGGGATGAGCAGGCCATCCGGTCGGTGTTCGGCGGCTTCGTCAACGCGGCCGGCGTCGGCGAGTTCGCCATCAACCTTCTTCGGGTCGAAGAACGCGGCGCCATGGCGGTCATCGGACAATCTCAGCGCATTCCCAGCCACGTGGTGGTCGTCCGCAGGGACCTGAATCGCAAGCTTCGCGACCTATTCATCCGGGCGATGCTCAAGCTCAACAACCCTGAGAACCGCCTCATCGTGCGGGCCCTCTACGGAACCGACGGCTACGTCAAGGTCAACAACGACACGTTCAGGCCCGTCGCGGACATGGCGCGCAGATATGGCTTCCTGAAATGATCCAAACCAATGCCATCATCCAAATGGAAGGGGTGGAGTTTCTCGCGGACGGAAAGGCGCTCGTCTCCATTGACCGCCTGAACCTCTACGCGGGAGAACGCGTCGCTTTCATCGGAAACAGCGGCGCGGGAAAAACGACCCTTCTTCGGATGATCAAAGGCTACATCACGCCAGCCCGGGGGGATCTTCAAGTGCTGGGGGAGACCCTGCCGATCCGCGACCGGAAAAGGAAGCGGATTTTCCACCGGCGGATTGGGATGATTCACCAGCAGTTTGATCTGATTGGAAGAGAGACGGTCTGGCAGAACGTTTATCATGGGCGGCTTGCGCACACCTCCCCCCTGCGAAGCGCGTTCGGGGTTCCGGCGGACGGCGATCGCCGGATTTGCGACCACGTCATCCAGGAAGTCCATCTGGAGGGGAAGAACGGCCGGCAGGCCCGGACGCTGTCCGGGGGAGAACAACAGCGGGTGGCCATCGCCCGAGCCATGGCCCAGGACCCGACCATCCTGTTGGCGGATGAGCCCGTGTCGAGCCTTGATCCGGCATTGGCGGAGGACATCCTGAGGCTCTTGGTGTCCATCGACGATCAGCACCCATTGACGCTCCTCATGAGCCTCCACCATCCGGCATTGGCCAAACGGTTCGCCGGGCGTATCATTGCGATGGACGGGGGGAAGGTGATCTGGGACGGCCCGCCGAACGAGTTGTCCACGGAAAAAATACAAGAGATCTATGGCCGGGGTTGGTCCCGGGGGGAGGGAAATGGCCGACTCGATCGCGCGGACCGGATGGGCGCCGGATGGACGGACGACGCTCAGGGTTACGCTCTGGCTGGTGGTTAGCGTGCTGATTTTCTGGTCTTTGCGGGGCTCGGAGTTCTCCGGCCGCCTGTTGTGGGAAGGCGTTCCCCAAATCTTCAAGTTCTTCGGGCGGATGGCCCCGCCGAACTGGTCGGTTTGGGACGTCCTGGTCCGGGCATCTGTCGAAACCCTCCAAACAACCATCGCCGGAACCTTCTTGGGCGCTGTTGTGGCCTACCCGCTGGGAGTCCTCGCGGCTTCCACCTGGACACCGGGCTGGGTCCATCTCCCCATCAAGGCCTTCATGGCGCTCATCCGCTCCATTCCGCTTCTCCTTTTGGCGCTTCTCTTCGTCTCCGCCGTCGGGTTGGGGCCGTTTCCCGGCGTCCTGGCCATCGCCGTCCACTCGATCGGCGTGCTCGGGCGGTTTGTCGCGGAAGAAATCGAATCCACCGACCCCAAGCCTCTCCTCGCCCTTCAGGGAACCGGCGCTTCCTCGTTCCAGGTCATCCAGCACGGACTCATCCCCCAGGTGCTGCCACAGATGGTCACCCATCTGGCCGTCCGGTTCGAGATGAACCTGAGGGATTCCACAATATTGGGTCTGGTCGGAGCGGGCGGAATCGGGTTCTACGTATTTTTATATGTGAAGCAGTTTCAGTGGCAGAAATCCGGCGTTCTTTGCCTGGCCATCATTGTTTTGGTCTTCGTCGGCGAGTTTGTCAGCTGGCGGGTGCGAAAGAGGCTCTTGTAGCTTGCCTCCCGGCGATTACATGTAGAGGCCCCCGTTGACGCCCAGAACGATCCCCGTCACGTAGTCCGAGGCCGGGGCGCAAAGATACTCCACGGCCCCCGCCACCTCGTCGGGCTCGCCCAGGCGTCCCGCCGGGACGGCGGCCAGGAGGTTTTCGAGGATCTCGGCCGGAATCCCCAGGGTGTCTCCTTTTTGCTTCTCCGCCGTCATCCGCGTCCGGATAAGGCCGGGCGCGACGCAGTTGACGTTGATCCGGAAACGGGCCCATTCGCGCGCGACGGTTTTGGTGAGGGCGATGATTCCGCCCTTGGCGGCGGCGTAATTCGCCTGGCCGGGATTTCCCATTTGGGCGACGACGGAGGTCAGGTTGACAATCTTCCGGTGGTGCGTTTCCCCCTGTTCGAGCTCCGCTTTGGCCGCGTCGCGCATCCAGGGCGCCGCCGCGCGGATCATATGAAAGGCGCCGCTCAGGTGAACATCCAGGACCGCCCGCCAGTCGGATTCATCCATCCGGTGGATCAATGAGTCACGAAGGTTTCCCGCGTTGTTGACCAGGATGTCCAGCCTCCCGTGCGCTTCGGCCGCCGTCCGGACGATTCGCCCGGCGTCTTCCGGGTCGGAGACGTCCCCCGCGCAGGGGACGGCTGCCCCCCCGGCCTCCCGAATCCGCGTGGCCACCTCCTCGGCGGGTGAAGCTTCCAGGTCATTGACAACCACGGCGGCGCCTTCGGCCGCCAGACGCAACACAACGGCCCTGCCGATTCCCCGGCCGGCGCCGGTGACCACAGCGCATCGTGAATCCAGGATTCCCATTCTCGCCATTCCCTTGAGGGGAAGGAGGGGGGGGGAGGGTGAACACGCCAAGCCCTTCCCGCCCAGGATATCAGCAAATCGACCCGGGGACGGAAATTCCAACGTCCAGGCCGAGCACCGCGGAGATTCCGGAATGAGGCTTGACGTTCCGCCCGCGGCTGAAGATAGTGTGAGGCTTTGAGCGGGGGGGGGCTGAATGGCCCGGCCAACGGTGGAAAGGTTAAAACTTTGAACAGGGCAATCCAATGGGTTGCGGCCGGTGCGGCGGCCGGCTGTTTCACCGGCGTCATCGAGACATACGTCCTCATCTTCGCGGCCGCGATCCCAGGTCAGGTGTTTACCGCGTGGAGCGTCCTTCACCTGCTCCTGACGTCCCTGGTCCTGAACACCCTCGCATTCGGCGCGATCACCGCCTTGACCGTAGCCGTTATGGGGTGGATTCCAGGGGCTCGACGCCATACCGGGAGGGCCGTCCCGGGTCTGCTGGCCGTCCTGTCGGCTCAGGTCCTGATCGCCGGGTACATCCACCCGTTGATCGTTCCGGCCGGCTCGGGATGGGGGCGACTCCTCGCGAACGGTCTTTTCGGTCTCGCGGCCATCCTCCTCTTCCTGGCGATCTGGAAAGGGGTGGGCGCGAACGGGAAAAAGGTCCGGAAGGGGTGTCTGGGGATCAGCGGGGGAATCCTGATCCTCGGCGCGTTGGGGACGATTCCCTTTGGGACTTATATATTTGGATTAATGTTGGACTTGACCGAGTTCTCGGGCCGCCATAACATGAAAGGCGACACCATGGAGTGCTTGGGGCGAATCGCCTCCGGGATGTTCGGGAAAAGGTTGACCTACAAGGGGCTTATCGGGTGAACGAGAAAGAACCCGAGCACGACGACAAAGACGAAGAAACCCCGCCACAGAACCCGCTTTACGGGAAATTCGATGAGATGGTGGACGCGGCGCTGGCTCCGCGCCCGCCTGGGAAACGCATTTTGTTCAGAAAAACACGAAGTCAAACGAGGAGGAGGAGAAAACAGACTGATTGAACTGGCCCCCAGTGGGGGTATTACATGCTTTCGGTGGGAATGGATTCAGGGCATCACAACCATGAGTCTGTTCCCTCTCAATTCAAATGTCAAGCCCCAATTTTCTATTGGTGCGTCTTGGCGCTGCTATGGAAAGGGACAGAGGCATGTCCTATATTTGGATGTCTGTGAAATTCATGGTTCTTGGAGCCTTTCTTCAGTCAATGATGGAGAAGCCGATCCGTCGATGGATAGGCCGAATTCAGCATAGACGAGGTTTCAAGCGTGGTGTGTCTGAAGTTATATAGGAACAACTGGACCGCCCCTGGGTTATTGGACACTCGGGTGAGGGTATTCGACCTCATGCGGCCTCCGCAACTTGAGCGAGTTTTTCCTGCCTTGCCTGGGCCGGCGTTCGGTAGCCGTAGCCCTCGAGAATCCAATGATGGTTGTACAGGTTCTTGAACTCAAGCAGCGCCCACCGCAGTTCCTCTACGGTGGCGAAAGAGCGCACCCACAGGAGATTCTCCTTCAAGATGCGGATGAACCACTCACAGTAGCCATTTCCCTCGGGCGCCCGCACGAAGCTGGGCGAACTGGTCATGCCCAGGTAGGCGATCTCCCGCTGAAAGTCATCGGACAGATAGGCGGGGCCGTGGTCGTGACGAACTTTAAGCCCCTCGGCGACGTCCGCCTCCAAGCCGGCGAAGCGCTCGGCGACCCCCTGCCGGATCGGCTCCAGGGCCTCGAAGCGGTTGCCGCTCTTGGCCGCATGGATCCCCACGCAGTCCACCGAGCAGTGATCCACCGCCACGAACACCGAGGCCATCCCCTCCTCGGTGGTCACCGTCGTCGTCATGTCCGTGCCCCACATTCGGTCGGGCCGCTCGGTGCGGATGGTCCCGTTGTGGGCCTTGGGACCTCGGGGTTTGCCCACCCGGTGGGGGGCCTGAAGCCCCGCCTCCCGCATCAGGCGACGCACCCGCTCCTTGCTGGTGCGGATGCCCGCGAAGCGCAGCCTCGCCCACACCTTGCGGTAGCCCTCGCCATGGAAGGGAGAGTCCTCCAGGACCTGCCGGATGTGGCCGAGGAGTTCCGCATCGGTGCACGGGCCCACAGGGCCGCGCTTATTGGGCGTGGGGCGTTCATGAACGGGGACCGCCTCTCGCCGCCGTTGCGCGTAGACCGTGGAGCGCGCCAAGCCCCAAAGGGCGCACACCCGCTTCAGGCCGTAGGCTCTGCCCGTGGAGGTGAAGCGGGCCTGACTCATCGCCTCCACCTCCTGCCGGCTAAAGGGCGGCCGGCCTCCAGGCGGTCGATCTTCTCCCGCAGGACCTCGCCCTCCATCGTGAGTTCGCCCACCTTGGCCTTGAGCCGGGCGTTCTCCTCGGCCCGCTCATCCGCCGGGCGGGCTTTGAGCGCCGCCTCGCCCCCGCGAAGGAACGCCTCGCGCCAGGCGGAAAGCCGAGCCGCTGTCGTGCCCAACTCGCGGCAGAGCGTCTCCAGGCTCTCGCCCCGCAAAAGACGCAGGACCGCCTCCCGCTTGCGCCTGGCAGGAGAACCGACCCCGCTCACTGCGATGCCCTGGGGCCTTGGCTCCGTTCGCCCTGCGGGCGCCCTCCGCCAAAGCCCCCTCTTGCTTTTGTTCGTTCATCGCGACACCCCTTTCTCCATGAATCATGGATCAATCGAGTGTCCAACAAAACCCTAGAGCGGGGGACAACACCCCTAACGGAAGCCCCCCGGTCTTTCCGGGGGGCTTTTAATTTTGGGAATTATATCGGGTTACCCGCTGAATACAACAGCCCTCTGTCCGGCTCGGGGTAGCTCCCCAGGCCCGGTGAATAGGCGGGGGCGTCTTCTATTCCGAGAGATGTTGGCTACGGCCCGGCACCGTGGCGTGCCCAGCGGCAGGCTGGCGCACGATCACATGGAGATGAAACATGACCAAGATATTGTGCTTGATGATCGCCGTTTCACTGGTGCTTTCTGGATGTATCGGTTCTGAACCGAATCCCGTTCTGAGATACCAAGTTGGAGATGAGAAACGCTCTTGCCAGAGCCTCAATGCGGAAATCGCCTCGAACGAGGCCGAGATAATTCGGTTGGTAAGCGCAAAGCAAGGGACGACAGGCTACAATGTGGCAATGGGGGTGGCAGGGATTTTTCTCATTGTTCCTTGGTTCTTTATGAACGTGAAGGGGAAGGAAACCGCAGAGATCAACGCTTTCCGCCACAGGAATCGCACATTGCGTCAATTCGCTGGCGGTTTGGAAAATTGTCGTGTGCCAAAGCCCAAGTTTAAATTCGATGAGAAGAAGCCTGAGAAAGAGGATGAGATACCAGAAGGAGGTCCTCTCAGGTGAAAGGAAGGTCTTAAACTAGGAAATTCCGTTGCACTAATGAAGATTTCACCGAATTGGAATAGATTCATGGCAAATCTGCCTCGCGCGTTTCCCAGGCGGAACGAAACGATCCCGCTAGAACTGGATGATTAACGTCGAATCAACGAAGGAGAACCAGAAACCATGAGCAACAAAGAAACAATTCAGATATCTGGGAAAAACCCGATCTGCATTTCATTCTCAGCTTCTGTCTATCCGCAGACAACATCTGCTTTCTTGGCGGCAATAACCCATTCGGTAAATGAAGGATGCGATGAAATTCATGTCCTGCTTTCTACTCCTGGCGGTCTGGTTTCAGACGGAATAACAATCTACAACACGATTAGAGCACTTCCGGTTCCCGTGGTGATGTACAACGTTGGGAATGTCAATTCAATCGGCAATGTGGTCTTTCAGTCAGGGAAGCGAAAAGTTGCCGCACCGTCATCCAGTTTTATGTTCCATGGTGTAGGATTTGACATACAGAAGGGGGCTCGGATGGAGCTAAAGGAATTCCAAGAAAAAGTCGCTGCCCTAAAAAACGATCAATCCCTTATCTCAGATATCATGGTCAAGCACACCAAACTCAGTGCCGACGATGTCGATGGGCTTTTCCTCAACATGGCTTTTGTCGGCGCGCAGGACGCGTTGAAGCGCGGAATCACCGATGAAGTAACTGAGATCAACCTGCCTCCGGGGCTTCCAATTCAACATCTTCTCTTTCAAGGATAGAGCGTATCTTGGATCTATCGCCAAGGTATAGTGCATCATTTGCGCTTCCTCCTTGGATAGGGGATTCTGTTTCTAAAACGCTATTTCGAGGGGCCCGAAAGGTCTTAAAATAGGAAAATCCGATCAAATATAGGAGATTTTTCTTGTGGTGTCAAGCATATAATCGCCTATTCTAGGGGCTCCACGTTCATGATCCTCCTGAACGCAATTAACCCAAATATATAAGTCCCTTCCCTTTCCCGACACCGCGCCGCATTATGCGGACCAGACGTTGCGGGCGGCGAAGCCGGCGGTCGCGGGCGCGCCCAACATCATCCTGATTCTTGTGGACACGCTGCGGTCCGATCACCTGTCGGCCTATGGCTACCGGCGCCCGACTTCCCCCGCCCTGGAGGAGCTCGCCCGGGAGGGAATTCTGTTCGAGGATTTCCGGTCGCACGCCAACTGGACGATCCCTTCCGTGGCCACGCTGTTCACCTCTCTGCCGGAGACCGTGACCGGGATGCACAACGTGGCCTCCCGGCTCCCCGACAGCGCGGACACCCTGGCCGAGCGCCTCCGCCGACAGGGGTGCACCACGTCCTTTTTTTCGACCAACCTCTTCGTCTCCGCCAAACAGAACTACACGCAGGGATTCGACTACGTCCTCCAGCTCTACAAGCTCTGGGGCGGCGTTCATTACCGAAACAATCAACCGCCCCAGCAGCTATACGTCTGGCGGACGCTCTTCGGGAAATCCGCCCGTTTGGACCGTCTGCTCCATCGGCTGAACCTCTCGTTGGAGGCGCTGCTCAACGAGAAGCCGGGGCTCTTTCAAATGCAGAACCTCGGGTTCGCGGAAGCTCGCCTGGTCAAGGCGGATTGGATGTTCCGGCACACCCGGGCTTATGTGGAGCACCTTTTTCTCCGGGGCTTCGACCCGAAAAGGAACAAGCTCTTTCTCTACCTCCACTATTTCGATCCGCATGACCCCTATCGGCCGCCCGACCCGTACAAGAAGATGTTCGATCCGGATTTCCGGGGGCGCCCCGTCGATGGCCCGCCAAAGATATTGACCGGTCCGAATTATTGGGAAGACTCGAAAGATCCCCTTCCACCCAGGCTGCACCGAAACATGGTCGCCCAGTACGACGGAGAAATCCGGTTTTTCGACGATTGGCTGGGGAGGCTCGTCCGCTACCTCAAGAGCCGGGGCTTATACGACAACTCCCTCCTCATCATCACCTCGGACCACGGCGAGGCCTTCATGGAGCACGGCCACTACAAGCACGGCTTCACGGTCTATGAGGAAGAAATTCGCGTCCCTCTGGTGATGCGGCTCCTCAGAAAAATCACCCCCGGAATCCGGAACCGGGACCTCGCCGGCCTGGAGAACGTCATGCCGACCATCCTGGAAATTCTGGGAATCCGGGGTCCGGGAGGGATGCAGGGAAAGTCCATCGTCCCGCTCCTGCGGGGGAAAAACGCATCCCGGGACTTCTACGGGGAGGTATTCCGGGATTTTCAAAGGCTCCTACCAGTTCATCATTTCAAAGGGGAAAAAATACATCGCCGAATCGGTGTTGACACTTGAAGAAAACCCCACGCCGCTCCATTTCCGGAAAGGCCGGCTCTTCGACCTGCTGAAGGACCCGCGGGAAAACCGGAACCTGTTTAGAATGGGGACCCCGTCACCACCCGCCACCGGATGCGTCTGAAGGCGAAACGAGACGAAGTCCTCCGGCGCGGCCGCCTGATCGGCAAACAGCGGATCGAGCTCGATCCGGAAACCGTCGAGCGCCATCAAAGGGCTGGGCTACATCGGGGACTGAGACGGGAGAACATCAATCCGCCCGGAACCCGGCGCCCCGAGCCACAGGGGCGGACCTTCCGCCGATCCCGGCCCGGGCGGCGGTTTTCGCCCTCATCGGCAAATGGGATTACAATGGCGCGTCGGGGCGAACCGTCGTTGGAAAGCCAGCGCGGGAACAAGGAGAGACTCAATGGCCTATCGCGACATCCGGGAGCATCTGGCGGCGCTGGAGTCGAAAGGCAAGCTCAGGCGCATCCAAAAAAACGTCGATCACACCTGGGAAGTGGCCTGTCTGGCCCGGTGGATGTTCCAGGCCCTTCCCGACGAGGAGCGCTTCGGCCTGCTCTTCGAACGGGTCAAGGGCCACGACATGCCGGTCATGACGGGCGTGTTGGGCGCGTCGCGGGCCACCTACGCGGCGGCGCTCGAAACGGAGCCAGACCGGATCAACGAAAAGTGGGTCCACGCCCTGATGAACCCGGCGCCGACCCGGGAAGTCGATTCCGCGCCCAGCCAGGAAGTCGTCCTTGAGGGCGAGGCGGCCGATCTGGGACGCCTGCCGATCCCCATCTGGACCCCCGGCAAGGACATCGCCCCGTACATCACCACCCTCGTCATCTCCCGGGACGACAACACGGGCATTCAGAACGCCGCCACCTATCGGACGATGGTCAAAGGCAAGGATCAACTCGTCGTCAACCTGACGCCGGGCCGGCATGGCATGTTGTGCTACGACTCCTACATCCAAAAGGGCAAGCCCGCCCCCTTCGCCTGGGTGATCGGCGCCGAGCCGGTGGCGCACCTGGCGGGCGTCTGCAACGTGCCTTACGGCGCCGACGAGCTCTGCGTCGCGGGCGGGCTGAAGGGAGAGCCCCTCGAAGTCGTCAAAGCGGCGACCTCGGAGCTGCGGGTTCCGGCCCACGCGGAAATCATCATCGAAGGGGAGTTTCTCCCCGAGGAAACGGCCGATGAAGGATCATTCGGCGAGTTCGCCGGTTACATGGGAGGGGTCGACCGCAGGCCCATGGCCCGCGTCAAAGCCGTCACCCACCGCAAAAACCCCATGTATTACGGCTACATCAGCCAGCTGCCGCCCTCGGAGAGCACGATCATCCAGAGCCTCAGCAACGCCGGGCTGCTCATCAAGATCCTCCGCCACGACCTGGGGCATCACACCGTCCAGGACGCCTACATCGACCTGACCTACGGAGGACTCCTGGCCCACGGGATCGTCTCCATGAAACCGCTCTATCCGGGACACGCCAAGCGCGTCGGCCGCCTCATCGCCGAGGCGACCCTGCTGAAGCGAATCACGGTTGTGGACGACGACATCGACATCCGGGACCCCATGCACATGGACTGGGCCATGAACTCCCGGTTCAACGCCGCGCAGGACACCATCATCATCGATAACGTGTTCACGCCCGCCGTCGCCGATCCCACCGTCCGCGTCCGAAACGGCGAACCGGAGATGAGCAGCAAGCTCGTCCTGGACGCCACGGAGAAAGAAGACGCCGGAGACGTCTCCCTTCCGCCCAAAGACCTCATGATGAAGGCCCTCGACATCTGGAACGAAATCGGTCTCCCGGAGTTCGAGATTCCCAAGCGGCTCCGGTTGTTCATGGACCGGCATCAATGAGAAGACGGGGTCGGGCCTTTCCGGAAGCCCGGGCGTCGCGACGCGGGCGACCCGTCAGAATTTCAAAGTCATTCGCCGCCGCTCCCCAAGGCGCAAAGCGTCTCCCCGACGCGGTGGACCGTACATGAGGCGGGACCGATCATGAAGACGCTCACCGAATACCTATGGTTCAATACGAAAACTCAGCGGGAGCACATCAACATCACCGGGCGCGTGGAGGACGCCGTCGGAAAGAGCGGCGTCCGGGAGGGAATGGTCCTGATTTCGGCCATGCACATCACCGCCGCCGTCTACGTGAACGACGCGGAATCGGGCCTCATCGCGGACATCGACGACTGGCTCCAGGAGCTGGCCCCCGAGGGTCCGGATTACCGCCACCACCGCACCGGCGAGACCAACGGCGACGCCCACCTCAAAAATCTCCTCATGCACCACCAGGTCATCGCGCCCATCACCGAAGGCCGGCTGGACCTGGGGCCGTGGCAGCGGGTTTTCTACGCCGAATTCGACGGCCGGCGAAAAAAACGCGTTGTGATCAAGGTGATGGGAGAGTAGGATTCCGCTCATCTGGGGGCTCGTCTGCCGGTCTCAGCTGGCCGGCTTGGTTCGGCCCCCCTGGCTCCCCCGCTCTGGAACCGCCCGGGGGGAGTGCAAATCACTCGACAGAACGGGTAAAGTCACGTCGTTTTGTCGCGCCTCCCTTCCCAACGGGGGACCGGAAAGAAGATTTTTCGCTCCCTCGATCTAGGCACAAATCTTGCGGCAACGATTCGCATGATGATCGGAACCCCAAAAGAGACCTTTCCGGGAGAGCGCCGCGTGGCGATGATCCCGGCGCAGCTCGCCTCGCTGACGAAGGCCGGCCTGACGGCCGTCGTAGAATCCGGGGCGGGAGCGGCCGCCGGCTTCGCCGACGCTGAGTTCGAAGAGAAGGGCGCCCGGATCGCCGCTTCGCGGGGCGACGTCTTCGCACAGGCCGAAACCCTCCTCCAGGTCCGCACCCTCGGGGCCAACCCGGAGGCGGGCCGCGGGGACCTCGACCTCCTGCGATCCGGACAGACGGTCATCGGATTTTGCGAGCCCCTCTCCCCCGGCGAGGCGATGAAAGACCTGGCCGCCCGGGGGGTCAGCGTCTTCTCGATGGAGCTCATGCCGCGAATTTCCCGGGCGCAATCCATGGACGCCCTCTCCGCCATGGCCACCATCCAGGGTTACAAGGCCGTCCTGCTCGGCGCGGATCACCTGCCCCGGATGTTCCCCATGCTCATGACCGCGGCGGGCACGGTGGCGCCGGCCCGCGTGCTGATCGTCGGCGCCGGCGTGGCCGGCCTTCAGGCCATCGCCACCGCCAACCGGCTGGGCGCCGTTGTACGGGCCTACGACGTGCGCCCCGAGGTGAAAGAACAGGTCGAAAGCCTGGGCGCGAAGTTCGTCGAGCTGCCCCTGGAGTCGGCCGACGCCCAGGACAAAGGCGGTTACGCGAAAGACCTCGGCGAGGACTTCTATCGCCGGCAGCAGGAGCTGATGGGCCGGGTCGTGGCCGAGAGCGACGTCGTCATCACAACAGCGGCCATCCCGGGAAAACCGGCGCCCATCCTGATCACCCGCGAGATGGTGGCCGGCATGTCGCCCGGGTCCGTCATCGTGGACATCGCCGCGGAGCGGGGGGGCAACTGCGAGTCGACCCGGCCGGACGAGACCGTGGTCGAGAACGGCGTGAGCATCCTCGGCCCGGTGAACCTCTCCTCGGGCATCCCGTTCCACGCCAGCCAGATGTACGCCAGAAACGTCGCCACCTTCCTCCTCCACCTGGTGAAGGACGGCGGATTGAACATCGATCTGGAGGATGAAATCACCCAAGGAACGCTCGTGGCCCGGGGGGGCGAGGTCGTCCACCCCAGGGTGCGGGAGGTCCTCGGCCTCGAGACGGGGAAGGCCGCGCAGGAGGCATCCGCCTGATGGAAGTGTTCGTCACAGTCCTGACCATTTTCGTTTTGGCCATGTTCATCGGCTTTGAAGTCATCACCAAGGTGCCGCCGACGCTCCACACCCCCCTCATGTCCGGGTCCAACGCCATCTCGGGCATCACGATCATCGGCGCGATCCTGTCCGCCGGCTCCCAGCATACCCTCCTCACGTCCATCCTGGGCCTGGTGGCCGTCATCTTCGCCACCATCAACGTCGTGGGCGGATTTCTGGTCACCAACCGCATGCTCGAAATGTTCCGCAAGAAAGACTGAATCGTGAAACTTTCGCTGATCAACATCGCCTACCTGATCGCTTCGGTCCTGTTCGTCATCGGACTCAAGGGGCTCGGTCATCCGCGCACGGCAGTGCGCGGAAACCTCACCGGCGCCGTCGGCATGCTCATCGCCATAGTCGTCACGCTGGTGGACAACCGGGTTTTGAGTTATGAGCTCATCCTCGTCGGCATCATCGTAGGAGCGGCGATCGGCGCGGTCCTGGCCCTGAAGATTCAAATGACCGCCATGCCGCAAATGGTCGCCCTGTTGAACGGATTCGGCGGGATCGCCTCCGTCCTCGTGGCCGGAGCGGCGCTGATCGAGGCGGGACTCCTGCCGGGCGCGCCCCGGATCCAGTTGACGGTGGCCACCTCCGCGTCCGGACTGATCGGGGCCGTCACATTCTGGGGCAGTCTGGTGGCCTTCGGCAAACTCCAGGAGATCCTGCCCGGCAAGGCCGTTCTGTTCCCCGGCCGGAATGTCCTGAACGCCCTGCTGGGCCTCGCGGTCCTCGCCTGCGCCGCCTGGATCGTGGCCGACCCGAAGGCCATCTGGGCCTATTGGACCCTGGTGGCCCTCTCTTCGGTCCTCGGGATCCTGGTGGTGATCCCCATCGGCGGGGCAGACATGCCGGTCGTCATCGCGCTGTTGAACTCCTACTCCGGTCTGGCCGCCACCGCCACCGGTTTCGTCCTGAACAACAATGTCCTCATCATCGCCGGCTCCCTGGTCGGGGCGTCGGGCATCATCCTGGCGCAGATCATGTGCAAGGCGATGAACCGCTCCCTGGCGAACGTCCTGTTCGGAACGCTGGGATCCGCCGACGGCGAGACGGCGAGCGCGGATGAAATTTACGAGGGGAAGATCAAATCGGTTTCGGCCGAGGAAGTGGCGATGGTTTTCGATACGGCCCGCAAGGTGGTCGTCATCCCGGGCTACGGGATGGCCGTCGCCCAGGCCCAGCACGCCGTCCGGGATCTGGCCAATCTTCTGGAGAAGCGGGGAACGGAGGTGCTGTACGGCATCCATCCGGTCGCCGGCCGGATGCCGGGCCACATGAATGTCCTCCTCGCCGAGGCCAATGTCCCGTACGACCAGCTCAAGGAAATGGACGAGATCAACCCGGGCATGGAGCAGATGGACATCGCGCTGGTCATCGGCGCCAACGACACCGTCAATCCCGCGGCCCGGACGGACCCGGCGAGCCCCCTCGCCGGGATGCCCATCATCGACGCCGCCAAGGCCCGCACGGTGATCGTCATCAAGCGCAGCCTCAGCCCGGGCTTCGCCGGAGTCCCCAACCCGCTCTTCGCGGAAGACAACGCCCTCATGTACTTCGGAGACGGCCAGAAGGCCGTGCTGGACTTGATCTCCGCCATCAAGGAATCCTGATCCGGTCCGCGCGGGGCCGGCGGCGGTTCCGGGGCCCCCCGATTCCGGCTGGACGAGGGAACCCCTCAGCAACATCCCTTGACCCAAGCCCGCTCAATGTCCGGTTCACAGCGAATCCAGTCATACAACCGCGCGGCCGGCAGGGCGCCGGAGATGGGCCCCGCCCAGCAGAGCCACTGGGCCGAGAAATGCCCGCCCACCGGCGCCGGACCGAATGGCCGGGATGGACACGGTGGAGGTTGGAGAAGGGCGAATCGGTTGACTTTTCTTATTCCGGCGAATATCTTCGCGACCAGAACATGGCCGCTTTGGCCGAAGTTCGCGGACGCGGCCGGCCGCGCCGGAAACGAAAGAACTCAACCGGACAGCGAGACGGACTCACGACCCGCTCTAATCAGGCGCGGACCCGATGACTGTGCGCGGAATTTCCCGGGGAGAGACATCACGTGAATGAATCCGCCCCCCCCCATCACACGATTGGGAAAAACGAAATCCGCCCCGAGGCGAAGATGAAGGTCCGCGGGGACGGGATCTACACGGCCCACATCGAGCTTCCGGGCATGGTCCACGCCAAGGCCCTGCGGAGCCCCTACCCGCACGCCAGGATTCTTCGGGTCGACGCCGCCCGGGCGGAGAGCCTTCCGGGCGTGGTGTGCGCGTTCACCCGGGACGACCTGGGACCTTTCAACCCGACGTTCGGGCCGGTGTACTACGACCAGCCGGTCATCGGCTTCGACAAGGTCCGTTTTGTGGGCGATCCCGTGGCGGCCGTCGTCGCCGAGGACGAAGACATCCTCGACGAGGCCCTGGCGCTCATCGACGTGGAGTACGAGGAGCTGCCCGCGGTCACGAATGTCTTGGACGCCCTGGCCGAGGACGCCCCGCGGGTCCATGAAACCATGGAGCTGCCGGCCATCGGCTTCGCGGACCTCAAGACCGTGCGGCCCGTCCCCGGCACGAACATCTGCAATCATTTCCGCCTCCGAAACGGCGATGTCGAGGCGGGGTTCAAGGAAAGCGGCCTGGTCCTGGAAGAGACGTACACAACCCCCACGACGCAGCACGTGACCTTCGAGCCCTTCATCACCCTCGCCCGGCGGGAACCCGACGGGCGCATGCACTTGTGGACCAGCAACCAAAACCCCTTCCTGGCCCGGCAGGAGACGGCGCACGTCCTCAAGGTCCCGGTCGGTGAGATCCGGGTCGAGGTCCCGTATATCGGCGGAGGATACGGCTCAAAGACTTATGCGCGCCTGGAGCCCCTCGTCTCGTGTCTGGCCATCAAGGCCCGGCGGCCCGTCCGGATGATGCTCTCCCGCGAGGAGACCTTCTTGACGTGCGTGAAGCACGCCTCCGTCGTCACCGTCAAAACCGGCGTCCGAAAAGACGGCAGGCTGGTGGCCCGCAAGATGACCAACCGCCTGGACACGGGCGCGTACGCGGACATCGGCCCGCGCGTCACGAAGAATTCCGGCTACGTCTCGTGCGGCCCCTACCGGTTCGAGCACGCCTGGGTCGATGCCTACTGCGTTCTCACCAACAAGCCCTCGGCCGGCCCGTTCCGGGGATTCGGCGTGGCCCAGGTCTCCTGGGCCTACGAAAGCCACATGGATCGCCTGGCCGAGGAGCTGGGTCTGGACCCCTACGAATTCCGCATGATGAACCTCCTGAAAGAAGGGGACGCCTTCGTCACGGGTTCCCGGTTGCACTCCATCGGCTTCCAAGAGACGCTGGAACGGGCGGCCCGGGCCATCGATTGGGGCGCGCTGGCCGCGCCCGCGGAAGCCCCCAACATCCGGGTCGGGAAGGGCCTCTCCGTCACCATCAAGAGCACCGCCACGCCGACGACCTCCAGCGCATACCTGAAGCTCAACGACGACGGAAGCGTGAACGTCGTCGCCGGCGTCGTGGACATGGGCCAGGGATCGAACACCGTGATGGCCCAGATTGCGGCCGAGACGCTGGGCGTCCGGTTCGACGACGTCATCGTCACCCACCAGGACACCGACTTCACGCCTTACGACCAGATGACCAACTCCTCCCGCTCCACCTTCCACGTGGGGGGGGCCGTTCAGGAGGCCTCGTTGAGGATTCGCGAACAGGTGCTCATCCTGGCCGGCGAGCAGATCGAGGCGCCCCCGGACCAATTGGAGACCGGCGGCGGCAAGATCTGGGTGCGCGGGGCGCCGGAGCGTTCCAGGACATTCCGGGAGGTGGTCCAGGGCTACTTCCGGATGAACGGCGGGGACCTCCTCGGCACGGGTCTCTACAAGGTCGAGGGCGGGAAGCTGAATTTCGACACCGGCCAGGCCGAAGGGGAGATCACCGCCATCTTCTGGTTTGTCGGCTCGGGCGCGGCGGAAGTCGAAGTGGACACCGAGACCGGGGCGGTCCGGGTCCGGAAGCTGGTCAATGCCATCGACGTCGGCAAGGCCCTGAACCCGATGCGGTGCGAGGAACAGATCGCGGGCTCGTCGATGATGGCCTACGGTCAGACCCTCTACGAATCGCTCGATTTCGACGGAGGCCAACCCATCAACCCCAACCTGGCGGACTATGTCCTGCCCTCTTTCGAGGAGATTCCGGCGGTGATGGAGAACATCATCGTCGAGACGCCTCACAAGGACGGGCCGTTCGGGGCCAAAGGAACCGGGGAAACGTCCATCACGCCCACGAGCCCCGCCATCGCCAACGCCATTTACGACGCCATCGGCGTCCGGATTCGCGACCTGCCGATCACGCCTGAGAAGATCCTCCGTGCGCTGAAAGAGAAAGAAGACCGGGCCGCGGAGTAGACCGATTCCCGCGATCCACCGGGCTTCCAACCATCCATCCCCAACCCGCCGATTCGCCCGCCCCCTTTGACCCCGCTCCCCTATTCGGACATAGAATGGATTCCAATTGTCCGCGTCGGCCAAGATGACCCTGGTTTTCAGCCTTGGCATGTCAGCCAAATCGGCGCAGCCGAGAAAATGGCCCGAACGCGGCGAAGGCGGGACTGAGAGTCACCCCCGAGATCCTGACACCAGCCGGTTCCGTCCGCCATGCACCCACCGGAAAGAAGGACGGACATGTCTTCGTTCCGATACCTTTCCTCCCGGAATAAGCAAACGCTGATCGTCATACTGATCGGGCCCGTCGCCCTCCTGCTGGCTTGCGCCGGATATTTCACATACGAATGGGTCGCCTTCCAACGGTCCTTCACAAAAGACCTCTCGGTCCTGGCCGGGATCGTCGGCGCGAGCTCGGCCGCCGCCCTGGTTTCAGATGACCCGGCGGCGGCCGAAAGAATTCTCGCCGCCCTCGCGCTTGAAAGACGGATCCTCTCCGCCTGTATCCGAGCGAAAGACGGATCGGTGTTTGCCCGGCGCCATCGCGCGGACACGGAGCGGCGTTGTCCGCCGCCAGAGGCGGCCGGCCGCCTGGAGAGGTTCGAGCCCATCGTTCTGAACGGGGAAAGAATCGGAACGGTCTACCTTCGGGGGGACCCGGAACCGCTCTACGCGCGCCTGTGGCGCTACACCGGGACCCTCGCCGTCCTCCTGCCGGCGTCCGTGCTGGCGGCCCTGTTGTTGTCCTCCGGCCTCCGGCGGAGGATCCCTCATCCCGCCCTGACGCCGGCGGCGCCTACGGAACACCCTTCGGAGGAAGATCAACAGGCCATCCGGGCAGGCCGACACGGAGAGGCGCCTGGGACGCCCCGGGCCGGCGCCCGCGAGATGTTCTCACAGAACCCGCCCCGCGAAGATGAATGGGCGCAACACAGCGAACGGCTGGAAGGACTCGTCCGCACCCGGACCGCCGAGCTCCTGAAAAGCAACCGCGAGCTCGAGAGCGCGGTCGCCGAGCTGGAAAAGGCCAAGGAAGCGGCCGAGAGCGCGAACCGGTCCAAGTCCCAATTCCTGGCGAACATGAGCCACGAAATCCGCACGCCCATGAACGGCATTTTGGGCATGGTGGAATTGCTGACTCACACGGAGTTGACGGACCACCAACGGCGGCTCTCGCGGACCATCCAGCGCTCGGGGAGGTCGCTCCTGGGACTCCTCAACGAGATCCTGGATCTCTCGAAGGTGGAAGCGGGAAAGCTGGAGCTGGAAATCATCGACTTCAACCTCTCCGACACCATCGACAACGTCATCGAGCTCCTGGCCGACCGCGCCCACAACAAAGGCCTGGAGCTGGCTTACCGAATCGAGCGGGACGCGCCCGCCGCATTGAGGGGCGATCCGGGGCGCATCGCCCAGGTCCTGACAAACCTGGTGGACAACGCCATCAAATTCACCGAGACCGGGGAGGTGACGCTTCGGGTCTCATCGGAGCGTGAGGAAGAGAATGCCGCGGTTCTGCGATTCGAGGTCCGCGACACCGGCGTCGGAATCCCGGACGCCGCCCGGGAGCGCATCTTCGAGTCCTTTTCCCAGGCGGATGAATCCACCACCCGCAGATACGGCGGAACGGGTCTGGGTCTGGCGATTGTCCGGCAAATTGTTGGAATGATGGGCGGGCGAATCACCGTCGAGAGCGAACCCGGCCGCGGATCGATCTTCCACTTCTCCATCCGGCTGGAAAAACAGGCCTCCGACGCAAACGGCCCCGAGCCTCCGCCGGCCCTCCATCCGGATGTGAAGCGCGCGCGGGTCCTCATCGCCGGCGGCAACGCCACAAGCCGCGACATCCTGCGGTATCACATGACCACATTCGGGATACAAAACGACATCGTCGAAGACAGCCGGCAGGCCTTCAAGGCCCTTCAATCCGCGAAAGACCTACAACCATACAACGTCGTCCTGCTGGATTCGAACCCTCCGGGGGTCAACCACCTGGAGCTGGCCAAGGAGCTCAAAGCGGATCGGGAGCCGCCGTCCGTCCGCTGGGTGATCGTCACCCGAGGCGTTCTCCAGATGAAACCGGAGCGTCTCCGTCAATTCGGCATTCAGACTGTCCTGACCAAACCCGTCAGTCCGTCCCGCCTCATCGCCTGCCTGTCGGAGGTCATGGGCGTATCCGGCCCCCGCCCCCCCGAATCCCCGCCCGACCGGTCCCGGGAGGATATCGCGCCGAAATTCAACGCCCGCGTCCTGTTGGCCGAAGACAACGCGGTCAACCGGGAGGTCGTCATCCTCATGCTCGGGTGCCTCGGATGCCGGGTCGATACGGCGGCCGACGGGGAGGAAGCCCTGGCCGCATGGTCGAGCGATCCCTACGATTTGATTTTGATGGATTGCCAAATGCCGACGATGGACGGGTTCGAGGCCACACGGAGGATCAGGAAAAAAGAGGACCCATCGGGCCGGCGCGTTCCCATCATCGCCCTGACGGCTTTCGCCATGGAAGGAGACCGGGAAAAATGTCTGGCGGCGGGCATGGACGATTTCCTCGAAAAACCCGTCAGCGGGGAGTCGCTCTCCGACGTGCTTCGCAAGTGGCGCGGCCAAGCCACGCAGGACGCCGCGCCCCTGGCCGGCGAGAACGATCCGCGCGATTCCGATGGAGATCCCATCGATCGGGAAGCGATCGACCGGCTCATCCAGCTCGAAAAGGATGGCAATCCCGGCGTCGTGAAAAAGCTGGTCGGTCTGTATCTGGAGGATGCGCCCTCTCGACTCGCGGAGTTGCGGAAGGCCATCGATCAACGGGACGCCGAGTCCATCTGGCGCGCGGCCCACACCTTGAAGGGCGCCGGCCACATCGTCGGCGCCAAAAAGGTGGTGGACCTTTGCGGACAACTGGAAACCATGGGAAGGGCCGGAACCATCCGGGACGCCGGACCGATCTTGACAAGACTGGAACGTGAAGCCGAGATTGTCGAAACATGGCTGGCCGCCAACCCGTGGGAGCGGGACGACGGATAATCCATCGCGTGTTGACCCGGGCGCGCCCTGTCCTCCGGCCCCCCTCCCCCCCCGATAAGCCCCGACGCGAAAACCGGCCCTTGAATCTCGCGGACCCGCTCGTCGGCCTCCGCATCCTCAAGCCAAAGCCCGAAACGCGGGAACCCGCCAACCCCCAAATGGTTTTACATATTGGGACCCGAATGGTCTCTTTCCGGCCGGGCAAGGGGTCATCCGACCCAAACGCCCGGCCTACCGAACGATGGAAACACGGTGTTTTCAATCCAGGCAGGGCGGGCATCTTGCCCGCCTTCTCGGCAATTTAGGAAGTGTCAATTGATTTTGGAGACGCGAACCTAGCCTTCGCGCTCCTCGTCGCGCAGGGCCCGGACAACCGTCTCGGCATGGTCCAGCTTTCCCTGCCGGACGTAACTGCCCAAGGGGGGCGGCACGTCCGGCCGCCACTTCACTTTCTCGGGGGATTCCGGCCACACGTAGGGCAAGTGGCGATGGTGGTTGGGGGAATCCGCCGACTCCAGCGATTCGAGGGCGGCGTCACAGACCCGCCGCTGTCCGGCCCGGTCCCCGACGTCCCCGAGCACCCGGCCGAAGGGATGCTGAACAAATACTGCGCGCGGGACGGCTACCCGCTCGGTGATTTCCGGCACGTTGCTGACGGACACCGTCGCGATCCCCGCCTTTTCAATCTCACGCTGAAGCAGTCCGACCGACCGCGGGCAAATGGGTCAAACGGGAATGAGGAAAGCGGCGTCCACCTCCTCTTCCTTCATCCGGGCGATCAGGGCCGGGGTGGTCTTCTTCACCAGGGGATGGAAGTTCGGGATATAACCCATGATGGAATAGAGCGTATCCGCCAACCGTCCGATTCTTCCCTCCCGCCCGTAATCCTCGAAGATGTCCACGGGCCAGGCGACGTTCCGGTCTTGTTCCAGGTAGGAGGTGTCGATGTGGAGATGCGTGTACGCGGTGTCATCCTGCCCGGCCGAGCGGGGGATCTCCCGGTGGGTGGGGTCGCCCCAGGTGGGCTCGCGGCGCTCTCGCTCCAGATCGAACGGGGTGTCTCCCTTCCGGTGGATTGCGGCGGAAGAGACCAGCGTGACCGTACACTCGGCAAGCGGCTTCTCCAATGGCGTCCAGGGTGTGCCGGCGGGGTCGGCCCGCTTCAGGGCTAGGACGTAATCTTTCATTCCGGGATGGAAATGGAAGCTGTCAACGCGCGTGATGGTCATGGCAAATCATCTTCCCTTTGCGATTGGAGAACTCAAGAACCGCTGCCACCTTGCCACATTTTCCCCCGGCACTCCATACAGCTTGATCTTTATCCGCCTATCTCTCAAGTCCCCAACTGACGGGATCAACAAATTACTCTATACTTCGAGGCAAAGGGTCAGGGAGGCTGATCACTCAAAGAATCACCAAGAATTGTTGGCTGCATCACGCTTCGAAAGCCGGCAAGGGACAACGAAGAGCAGGCCGCCCGGAGAGGAATAAGAGAATGACGAATAAGACCGAATCTCCCGGCCTTTATGCGAGGGGCCAATGAGGCCGGCAACCTTCACATTCCCGAGGAGATCCCATGGAGGAGATTGCGAAGGGAGTCTTCATCGAGACAAACATTCCGGGGTGTAACCCGGGTTATGTGGTAACGCCGGAAGGCGTTGTCTTGATCGACACACCCGAGCCTCCATCGGTTGCCGTCCGGTGGCGGGAAGACCTGAAAAAACACGGGCCCGTGGCCTACATCATCAACACCGAGCACCACATCGACCACATCCTGGGAAACTCATTTTTCGAAGGGGAGATCGTGGCGCATGAGGGAACGCGGGAGTTTTTCCACGAGCTTTCGCCAATTTCGGGCGGGCAGATAGACAACGCCGCGGATTTTGTCGCCAAGAGCGACCCCGAGGGCCTTCCCTTCATGGAGGGGTACGTCCCGAGGGAGCCCACCCTGACCTTTTCGCGGCGTCTCACCCTCCGTTTGGGAGGAGAGGAAATCCGGCTCGTGAACCTCCCCGGTCACCTCCCGAACACCACCATCGTTCACCTGCCGCGCCACCGCCTCGTCTTCACAAGCGACCTGATCTTCAACGACCTCATGCCCTGGCTCCACCAGTGCATCCCCCGCCTTTGGCTGGAGGCCCTCGATGTGTTGGAAGAGATGAATGTGGACGTCCTGGTTCCAAGCCACGGGAAGGTCTGCGACAAGTCGTATCTCCCCATCCAGCGTGCGACCCTGACGGAGATCTTCAATACGGTGAGAGACGCCATTGATAACGGGCTCACCCGGGAGGAGGCGGCCGAGCGGATCACGTTCATCGACCAGCTCCCCATCCCTCCCGAATATGAAACGATTGCGCCGGTCGTCCAGAAGCGGAACATCGAGAGGGTCTACGACCAGCTCAAGGACGAGGGGGGCCTTTAGACCGTCCTCCCCCATCCCCTTCAGGATTGCGGTCTCTCCCCTTTGGACCCTAGATATCCGCTTGCGCGCTTCGCTGACCTCGAAGCTCGGAGCCGTGTCCTCCGCTCGACGGTGATATCCATGAAACCGCTTGGGGGAAGCCGGATTCTGTCGTGCGCAAGGATTGTGATACGATGTGAGGCCGTTAGGAACTCCGCGGACGCTATGTCCGCAATCAAAGGCCGCCGAACCGTGAAAATGCCCGGCCCAACGAGGGATTTCCACCGCCCGGCAGACACTCGATGTCACTTCCTGCCCTGAATAAGTTCATCCACGACCTCCAGTTTCCGGAAATCCGTGAACGATACAGCGCGGACACCGCCGCGTTTCTCTCCACGTATGACCTGACCGAAGAGGAAATCGCCGCCGTGGACAAGGCTGATCTTCGCACCCTGTGGCTGCTGGGGGTGAACCCGTACCTGTTGCGCTTTTTCCAGCACTGGAACCACATCACAGACAACGAGTTTCGCGCGGCGCTGGAGGGCCTTTCCTTTCCCGGCTCGACGATCCAGGGGGAACATCGTGGCTGAGGTAATCGCCGTCTTCGGTGTCAGCCACGCGCCCCTCCTCATCACCCGGGCGGAGGAGGCCCCCGCGGAGGTCAGAGAGAAGGTCTTCTCGACCTACGAGCGGGTGGGCCGGACATTGATCGAGCGGGATGTCGAGGCGCTGATCGTCTTCGGCAACGACCACATCCAGACCTTCTCCCCTGACTGCTTCCCGGCCCTGGCGGTGGGGGCGTCCCCAAGGCACCTGAACGTCTCCAGCGAGGGATGGATGCCGAAAGTGAATGGGGGGCGGAGGGGCGACGCGGACCTCGGCCTCCACCTGGCGGTGGCCCTGTTGGACAACGGGTTCGATCCGCTCCTGTGCCGCGAGATGGACCTCGACCATTCCGTCGTCACGCCGATTCACCGAATGGGAGACCCCCCGATCCCCCTCGTCCCGATCTTGCAAAACACCGTCTCGCCCCCCCTCCCGCCGGCGGAGCGGTCCTACGCCCTCGGCCTCGCCGTGCGGCGCGCGCTGGAGGATTACGACCGGATCGATCGCGTGGGGGTGCTGGGCACCGGCGCCATGTCCCACTGGATCGGAACGCCCGAGATGGGCCGGATAGACGAGGGCTGGGACCGAACAGCGATTGAACTCCTCTCCGAAGGCCGGGCCAACCAGCTTGCGGGGTGGAGCCAGAAAAAGATCGATGCCGGCGGAAACGGGGCCAACGAGGTCCGCAATTGGATCGCAGCGGCAGCCGTTGCCGGAAACACCCGGGCGGAAACCTGGGTCTACGAGCCGGAGCCGGTGTGGTTCACGGGCATCACGATCATGGAATGGCCCGTCGGCGCGGCGCTGGAGCCGGATCGGTCATCCTAACAACCTCCGGACGAAACTCGACCCCTACACCCATAACGGCCGACCGTTCAGCGAAGCCTCCTGAAGCCCATGAGCACTGCTTAATCACCGCGGCCCGATAAATGAGCGCTACTGCGCTATCCCCGCCAAGCCTGATATCGTCCCGCAAAGATCATCCCAACCGATCTTGTTCAACGTTCTCCGATACAACAACGCAGCATTCGATCCCGCCACCTTCGCTCAGACCAGGGGCAGGAAATCCTGAAGAGGCGGCAGGCCGGTGGCTACAACCTCCCAGGTGTCTCCATCCGGACCGGAACGAACAATTCGGGCTTCCCGCGTGGGGGGATCCATCGACGGTGAGATATTCCCAGTGAAATTGTAATAGGGAAGCGGCGGATTGTACCCGTCGTCGTTGTAATACCGGGCCGACGGTCCATCCTTCGGGGGCTCTGTGGGTGGAAGGAATGGGCTGATGGCGAACAGCACGCCCCCCGGCCCAACAGGGTCCGGCCGAATCATCGGGACGTAGTTCACCGTGGGTAAGTGTACACCCACGTGGGGCGCCGTCCAGGTCGCTCCCCCGTCCTCGGTTCGCATGAGTGTTCCGCCCGTCCCAGTCGGGTTGTGCCAGTCTCCCGGTGCGTAGGGATAGGCGACGACGTGGAGAACTTCCGGCCGCACCGGGTCGATGCACATCCGAAGCGTATAGACCGGATGCGCGTCCCGGTAACGGAACTCCCAGGTTTCGCCCCCGTCCCGAGACCAGTAAACACCCGGCCGATGGGTCGAACCGAATCCAGTGCTGACGTAGAGAATAGCTGGATCTTGAGGATGGAGTCGTACATCGTGCGTGTCCCGGTTCACATCGGTCGTGAGAGGCCGCCACGACTCGCCGCCGTTCCCACTCTTCATGACGCCGCCGAGATCTACCGTCGCGTAAATAGTGGAAGGGTCCGACGGGTCAAAGGCAAAGGAGGTCGTTCGTGCCTTGTGTGGGGGCGGCGGAAAAACCCAGCCTTCCGCTCCCTCAATCTCTCGGAAGGACTCCAGCTGCTCCCATGCTCCGCCGACCGAGGACCGGAAAACGTCCGCCGGCCACGTGCCGGCATATACCGGATGGGGCGGCGAGGGCGAAACAGCAAGAGCAGTGAACCGGTTGCGGGATTTACTCTGGAACTGAAGCGTCCAGGTCGTCCCCTGGTCCTTGCTTTGATGAATCCGTCCCGCAGCAGTCGAGGCATAGATCACGCCTGCCTCGGGCGAAGCGGCCAAGGCGGTAATCCGCTCACCCACCAGGCCAACGCGTTCGCACCGGGATGGCTCTATGGCCCATACGCCGTCGGCCGTTGCAATCAAAAGGGTTTGCATCACACCTCCAGCCATCTTCCCGGCGAACTTAATACCAACATCGCAGTCATGACACGGGAAATTAATCGCCGATTCAGGGCTTCGCGGAGAAGTTTCCGCACAATCGATGCTGGCTGGCCGGGATGCAAGCTACTGGACCGCCCCTGGGTTATTGGACACTCGGGTGAGGGTATTCGACCTCATGCGGCCTCCGCAACTTGAGCGAGTTTTTCCTGCCTTGCCTGGGCCGGCGTTCGGTAGCCGTAGCCCTCGAGAATCCAATGATGGTTGTACAGGTTTTTGAACTCAAGCAGCGCCCACCGCAGTTCCTCTACGGTGGCGAAAGAGCGCACCCACAGGAGATTCTCCTTCAAGATGCGGATAAACCACTCACAGTAGCCATTTCCCTCGGGCGCCCGCACGAAGCTGGGCGAACTGGTCATGCCCAGGTAGGCGATCTCCCGCTGAAAGTCATCGGACAGATAGGCGGGGCCGTGGTCGTGACGAACTTTAAGCCCCTCGGCGACGTCCGCCTCCAAGCCGGCGAAGCGCTCGGCGACCCCCTGCCGGATCGGCTCCAGGGCCTCGAAGCGGTTGCCGCTCTTGGCCGCATGGATCCCCACGCAGTCCACCGAGCAGTGATCCACCGCCACGAACACCGAGGCCATCCCCTCCTCGGTGGTCACCGTCGTCGTCATGTCCGTGCCCCACATTCGGTCGGGCCGCTCGGTGCGGATGGTCCCGTTGTGGGCCTTGGGACCTCGGGGTTTGCCCACCCGGTGGGGGGCCTGAAGCCCCGCCTCCCGCATCAGGCGACGCACCCGCTCCTTGCTGGTGCGGATGCCCGCGAAGCGCAGCCTCGCCCACACCTTGCGGTAGCCCTCGCCATGGAAGGGAGAGTCCTCCAGGACCTGCCGGATGTGGCCGAGGAGTTCCGCATCGGTGCACGGGCCCACAGGGCCGCGCTTATTGGGCGTGGGGCGTTCATGAACGGGGACCGCCTCTCGCCGCCGTTGCGCGTAGACCGTGGAGCGCGCCAAGCCCCAAAGGGCGCACACCCGCTTCAGGCCGTAGGCTCTGCCCGTGGAGGTGAAGCGGGCCTGACTCATCGCCTCCACCTCCTGCCGGCTAAAGGGCGGCCGGCCTCCAGGCGGTCGATCTTCTCCCGCAGGACCTCGCCCTCCATCGTGAGTTCGCCCACCTTGGCCTTGAGCCGGGCGTTCTCCTCGTCCCGCTCATCCGCCGGGCGGGCTTTGAGCGCCGCCTCGCCCCCGCGAAGGAACGCCTCGCGCCAGGCGGAAAGCCGAGCCGCTGTCGTGCCCAACTCGCGGCAGAGCGTCTCCAGGCTCTCGCCCCGCAAAAGACGCAGGACCGCCTCCCGCTTGCGCCTGGCAGGAGAACCGACCCCGCTCACTGCGATGCCCTGGGGCCTTGGCTCCGTTCGCCCTGCGGGCGCCCTCCGCCAAAGCCCCCTCTTGCTTTTGTTCGTTCATCGCGACACCCCTTTCTCCATGAATCATGGATCAATCGAGTGTCTAACAAAACCCTAGAGCGGGGGACTACCCTAATCCCCATCGGCGATGGACCCCACCTTCCAAACCCATGCGGGTGAAAATGCACTCAGGAACAGCTACAGGAAATCCTCTAGGTTAATCCTCGGCCAAAAACCAATCCGCTCCATCTCCATGCGCCGCTCCGGCCGGCCCATCGTCGAGCCCCGCGTCGCGTCGATCAGGATCTTGGGACCCGTGCACGTGTACGGGCTGGTTCGATCCCTGGCCGTCGGGTTCAAAGCGTTGCTGGGAAGTCCCTCCAACGTCATCAGGTTCTCCACCGGGTCCGCGTTCGTCGCCAAGACATTGAAGATGTCTCGGGGGTCATCGATGTCGACGTCGTCATCGACAATGACGACGAACTTGGCGACGGCGTTGCGGGCGCAGGCAGTGAGGAACATATCCCGGGCTTCCCCGTCATAGCGCGGCGTAGCCTTGATCACAAGGAGCAAGCGGCTCCCGTAGGGTGGAAAATCCACGTCGTGGACCTGATGCCCCTTGCTGATGAGGTCAGTGTAGATCTGCACCGCGTGGGGTATCCCTGTCAGAACCTGATGATCGGTAAACCGGGTCGCGTTGAGGTGGCGATAGATTGCGTCCTCGCGCCGGAGGATGGCGGTCACCCGGGAACCATAGCCGTTTGCGTCATAGCCATAGTGAATCGTGTATTCCCCGAACGGACCGTTCGGGACGTGTTGGGTGAGGTCCATCTCGGCCTCGATCACAATCTCCGCATGCGCCGGCACCTTGAGATTCACAGTCTCGCACTGGGTCAGCTCGACCGGCTCCCCCAAGAGATTTCCGGTCATCTCGTGCTCGGAGTAGCCGGGGTGATTGAAGCTGGCCGAAGCCGAGAGATCGAAGGCGGGATGGTGGCCTATGCAAAGGGCAATAGGCATCGTTTTCTGGCCCTGTTCTTTGTGCAGGGTAACGTTTCGCAGCGTATCGGGTCGGAAGAGGCCAGACGAGATGAGGTTCTTGCCCTTCAACTCGGTCCGGCTGAAGGCAGCGTTGAGGTCGCCCGTCTCGGGATTCACTGAGACCAGATGCGCCGCAGAAAGGAAGCGGCCGGAATCCTTGGGCGAGGAAACGACCACGGGAAGGGACTCCAGATCCACCTCTTTGCCCTTGGCGACTCTCTCCTTGACGGGGGCGTGGTCCACTGTCACTGCTTCGTGGGCAGGCGGTCGGAGCCATTTGTCCCGCAGGTGCTCGAGCATCCCGTCAAAGGGAACTCCCGCCGCAAGCGCCACGAGTTCCCGTGACGCGAACAGTCTGTCGACCACCTTCCACCCTTCATAGCCCTTGACATTTTCAAACAGGACGGGTTGCTCGACAAGCTGACAGATGCCGCCCATTTCCGTAAGTGGATCGGCGGGCTTTTGAATGTAAAGGATTCGGTCCTTGATATGAGCGAGGAAACTCCGCAGGTCTTTTGCCATGCTCTCTCCTATCCCAACCCGGTCGCGGCGTGAGGAGAAACGGTCGTCAACACACGCGGAACTCCTTCGTCCCGGGAGCCTCCGCTCCCAGAGTCCCAGTTTCGATGACGCACATCCATTCTATCCAAATGGGGGGTCGCGAAGAAACGCTTTCTTTCCCCGGGGAGGAGGACACCTTTTATCCCCCTAAAAAGGTTCTCCACTCCGCCGGGGACAACGGTCACCCCTAGCACCCAAAAGAAGTTCTCAGCAACTTGCCGAGGGACTACTCTGGTCCCTTCGCCTTATCCGTCCCAGCCTCGAACCGCCCGAAGATCACCGGCTTCCCATCCTCCACCATCTTTCTCCCTCGGGCGTAGACCCCCTCGATTTGAAGATCCCCATCGAGGATCACCAGATCCGCGTCCGCCCCGGCGGTGAGGCTCCCCTTCCCGGGATAGAGCCCCAGGACCTTCGCCGTGTTCTCGGTGATGGTGGCAAGAACGTCGGGGATCGGCAGATCCCTTTCCGTCACGGCCTCACGGAACTGCTCGTGGAGGGCGGAAAGAGGCCATTTGATGAAATCCCGGTCGCCTTCCGGAATGAAGATGCCGTTGCCGTCCGTGCTGAGTGTGACGCGATCGAGAGGGACCCCTTCCTCCCGCAGATAGACCAGGGCTTCGGCGGCGGGGACGGACGCCGGAAAACCCCGGGCCGGCGTGAAGGAGGCCGTCAGATCGATGAACCCTCCCGCTTTCGCGAACTTTGCCGCATCTTCCAGGAGTTTCCGGGTGCGATTCAGATGCGTCGGGAAGAGCTGCGTGATCGGCGCCTCGCTTCCTTCGCAGACCTCGAACAGGGGGGCTTCAACCCCGCCTTCCCCGGGCCCACGTGCAAATGAAGCAAACCCGGCTTTCCGGCCAGACGGCCGCCCATCCGGGCCTCGGACACGAGACGCGTCAATTCCTGGATTGTGGGTTCGGTCGAGCGAACGTCCGAGATGGCGACCTCCCCCACGCCCAGGACCTTCTCGATCAGGACCAGGTCCCTCCACGCCGATCCCGTGAAGGTGGGCGGAGGATAGAAATAGGCGCCGCTCCAGAGATGCGTCGTGATCCCCTCTTCTTCGAGCGCGTGGGCCTTGGCCAACAAGGCGGTCAGGTCTCTCGTAACTCCGTCCGTCCCGATGACGCCGACGACGGTCGTGGTTCCGGCCGAGGTGATCTCGCTCAGGAACAACTCGGGGCCGCGGGTCTGAAACCCGCCACCCCCGCCGCCTCCAAAAATGTGGACATAGGGATCGACGAAGCCCGGCGTGAGAACCCTTCCCTTCAGGTCCACGACCTCGATCCCGGGCAAAGAGGCGAACGGACCCAGGTCCGGCGAAACCTCCGCGATCTTTTCTCCCGCGATCAGGACGTCTCCCTGTCCCATTTCCGAGGGTCCAAAGAGCGTCGCTCCCTGAAGAAGCTTGAAGAACGGCAAGACGATTCCCCTTGCGACAGGCCCGCGGCTCAGCCAGTCGGCGCCGAGAGACCCTTCATCGGTTGAATGACGTGCTTCCCGAAGGGACGAATCAGGTCATCGGGGAGGGTGTACGTGCTGTAGTTCCGCAAGAACACCTGCGTGATGCCGGGTGACTCGAGCTCGCGGACGCGGGCGAGCGCCTCGTCCGGCCTCCCCACCAGGCATAACCGTTCCACCGCTTCATCCGGAATGAACGCGGCGGCCTCCATGGCCTCCTCGATATCGAGCGGATGGAACAAGTCGGGGAACACCTTGACTGCGGGCTGCCGCTGGGACACCTTGACTCCGGCCAGCTCGACCAGGTGCGGCGCGGCCGCGTAGAACCAGGCCGCCAGGGGCTTCCCTCGGGCCACGGCGAGCTCCCGGTCTTCGTCCAGGGAGCAAAACGTCTAGGCGACGAGATCGATTTCTTCGAGAGACCGCCCCGCCTTCCGGGCGCCCTTCTCGATGTGACCCAGCGCGGACTCCACGCACCGCCGGTCGATCCCGGACTGAATGATGATCCCGTCGGCCAGCTCTCCCGCCAACTCGAGCATCTTCGGACCCGAGGCGGAGACATAGACGGGAATCGTCGGCAGGGGAACATCCAGTTTCATCGGCACGCCCTGAAAGGCGCACTCCTCGCCGGAGAACAGCGATTTCAAGAAGATCACCGATTCCCTCAGGACCTTCCGCCGCTGCGTGTGCGTGCCCTCCATCTTGTCCAGGGGGCTCCCGATGGTCCGCAGCGCGCTCCCGCCGGTCCCCATCCCGAGAACGGACCTCCCCCCGGAAAGCTGATCCAGCGAGACCATCCCGCACGCGGTCGCCGCGGGATGGCGGGTGAACGGATTGCACACGGCGATGCCGAGCTTGACCCGCCGGGTCGTCCGGGCGCAGGCCGAAAGGCAAACAAAGGGGTCCATCAGACGCCAGGCGAGAAGCTGGGAATCCATCGTCCACACGAAATCGAACCCGCATTCCTCGGCCAGGGCCGCGCTCTCGGCCACCCTCTGGGGAGTCGCGCACGGCGGAAGCCGAATTCCGAAAATCAAATCGCGGGCTCCTCTGTCAGGGGCTCACGGGGAAAGGGCGATGCCGGATCCTCCGCCCGATCATTCGCATCCCCCTCGGCGATCCCCCGGGGTCCCGTCATCCCGCCGACGCTCCGGCCCGGCTCGAACCCCCAGCGTCGATGAAGGGCCATCGAGGCTCGATTCGAAAGGGAACCTTCTCCAGCAGCCGCGAGCCGATGGCCTGGGCCCGCGAAACGAGGGCGTCTTCATCGGTGAACAGGATTTTCCGGTCCCGCATCAGGATCTGTCCGTCCACCATGGTGAAGGCGACGTTCGCCCCGTCTCCCGAATAGACCAGGTTGGGGATCAAGGAAAAATCGTAGAACGGGCTCAGGTTGGGCCTGTGCAGGTCCACCGCGATGAGGTCGGCCCGCTTCCCCGGCACCAGGGAGCCGATCGCGTCCTCCCACAGCAGCGCCTTGGCCCCCCCCAGGGTCGCCATTTCCAGGACGGTCTCGGGCGGGAAGAGGTCCAATCTCAACCGCGCCTCCTTGTGCGCCAGGCACGTGAGGTGCATCGCCCGGAACATGTCGAGACTGTTGTTGCAGGCCGCGGCATCGCTCGCAAGGCAGAGCGAGATTCCCAGGTCCGCCATCTCGGGGAACTTGCCCCGGCTGACGGCGCCCCGGGCGTTGTGCATGGACGAGCCGGGGGAGTGACAGACCTTGACATCCCGATCCTTGAGAATCGGGAGCTCGCTCTCGTCCACCCAACCCATATGGGTCAGGATCCAGTTCGGACCGAGGATTCCCAGGCTGTCGAGATACTCCACGGGCCTTCGACCCGTCTGATCGATCACCCACTGGACCCGGCTTTGTGAAACGGCCAGATGAATCTGCACGGTGAGGCCGCGCTCCCGGGCCCGCCTCCCCACCTCGAGGACAAAGGCTTCCGAGGCGTTCATCAATACGCGAATGCTGTAACCGCACCGGACCCGATCCCCCCGGGCGCCGTGCCAATCTTCAATCAGTCTCTCGGAGGCGCCAAGCGCCCACCCGGCGGGATCTTCGTGAAGGACCGACGCCGGAAGCGGGAATCCCTCGGACCACGTATCCAGCCCGCCCACGGAGAGCACGGCCCGGATGCCGGATCCGCGACCGCCTTCGCCACCGGGTCCATCAGGAACCCGCCCGGATCGGCGAAGCACGTGACGCCGTTCCGGACCAGCTCCACCGCCGTGAGAAGGGCCCCCGTGTAGACGTCTTCCTCTTCCAGAATCGCCTCCCACGGATAAATCCGGTCCCAACCCCAACGGACCGTGACCTCGTCCACATCGTCCGCCAACCCCCGGCCCAGCATCTGGCTCGCGTGCTCGTGGCAGTCGATGAATCCGGGGAGGAGGACATGCCGGTCGAAGACGAGGCGCTCCGCTCCGGGAGCCCGGGACCAAAGCTCATCCCGAGAGCCGACGGCGGAGATGGCGTTCCCTTCCACCAGGAGCGCTCCCCCCTTGAGAACCCTCCTTTGCGCGTCCATCGTCACGATGTAGGGCGCTTCGAGAATCTTCGCCCCGGAACGGCGGCCACCCTTTGGCATGTCAGGTCTCCCGCCTCCGAGGTCCTGATGTCATTGTCAGTTAACGGAATTTGATCCTACAGCATACCGTTGGTTTGATGGAGGGATTCCGAACACCGGCGAGGGCCGATGGTCCCTTGCCGGCGTCCGGTCAATGCTTGGCGGGGGCATAGCCGGCGTCCGTCCGGGGCGTCACGAATCCGGCCGAACGCCGCCCATTACCGGCTGAGCTTGCCTTGAGCGTTCCGGTAGAGGTTCTCGCACTCCTCTTCCATGACGCCCTCGATAACTTGGATCTTCGATCCGACAAGTTCCGCCAAGCGCTCGGCGGAGTATTCGTGAAAGTCGAAGGTCCCGCCGTCATACTGGCCGGAGCTGAATTGATCCCCGGAGAAATTTTTCAAATTGGCGAGGCGCGCGCCCAGGACGAGGGCGGAGACCTGAGAGTTCAGGATCGCCCCGCAGCACATCGGACAGGGCTCGCAGACCGAATAGAACGTGCAGCCGGCGAGGCTGTTGATCTTCAAGGCCTCGGTGGCCAATCCGACCGCCCGGGTTTCCGCGTGGGCGGTGATGTTGTGCGTATTCACTTTGATGCTGTGCGCCCTGCAGATGACCTCGCCGTCGCGGACGACGCACGCCCCGAAAGGCTGTTCGCCCTCTTTCACCCCGGCCAGGGCTTCTTCCATGGCAATCGCCATGAACTTATCGTGCTCGCTCATCACGTCCTCCCTTCGGCTAGCCGACGGCCGCCAGAAGCTCTCTCGGCCCCTTCGCGCGGACGCCCAGCTTTTCGAGTGTCCTCCCCTTCGCGCGGTAGTCTACACCGTTCATCGCCGACGCCATCGCGATCAGCCCGTCGATCAGGGGGACATCCACCCCGGCCACCCGGGCGATGGAAGAGATCAGGACGAGGGAATAAGGCACGTCCTCGGTCACGTACCGGGTTTTCAAGGCGTCCGGGCCGCACGGGTACCGGCTCGAGGCGAGGGCGCTGGCGTGGATGGCCTCATACGTGGTGCGCCGCTTCTTCGCGAGGAATCCCTGTTCGAACAACCAGTGGCGGTAGGGCGTCCGGTCTTTGAACCCCAATGCCCCCCGGATCGCCAGGATCTCGTTGTCCACCGTCTCGATGCACCGCGCGACCGAGGGCGTCGCGCCCTCTCCCCACAGGAGCATGTTCGTCGTCCGGCTCTCCAGATGGCCGGCGTTGGCCAGGACCGTGGCCACGTGGTCGATGGCGTTGAAGTTGACCAGGACGGTCTCCAGGACATTCGTCGCGGGGCGGATGTTCGGATAAAGCGCATGGACGGCCGACAGGAGGTTGTTGTTCTCCGACGCCGGCAGGGCCGCCGCGATCACGCCCCCCCTTTTTTTGACCCGGATGTTTGCGGCGCCGGGACCCGTGATCCGGGCGGAATAGGGCAGGGTGTTCGTCTCTCCGACGACAATGCCCTTCCCCTTTCCGAGCTTCTTCCTGACCGCATGGAAGACGAGGGCGCCCCCCCCTTCCCCCATGAAAACGACAAGCTGATCCCTGTTGAGGCGGGGGAGAAAGGTGTTCGCGAACCATTCATGGCCGAAACAGGGGACGACGATGATCACAACCTCCGCCCCCCGGACGGCCCGGCCGGGATCAGACGTCACCCCGGCCAGGGGGACAACCTCCCCTTGGGCGTCCCCCTCGATCAGGAAGACGCCCCCTTGCTTACGGATGGGCTCGAGGTTCTCCTTGAACCGCGCCGCTTCGAACAGGGTCACCCGGTGACCGGCCCGGGAGAGGTCCGCCGAGATCGACAACCCCCCGGCCCCCGCTCCCAGAACGCTGACGGATAAAGTCATGAGACGCTCTCCCGCTTCAAAGGATCCGTTAAGAAAGAACCCGAGGGCGTATTCACCCCCCCCCCCCCCTACTACCGCTCCTCGAACGGCCGGCCGCCGCCCATCGTGAGGGCCATCAGGGCCTTGGCCGTATGAAGGCGGTTCTCGGCCTCGTCGAACACGACCGAATGCGGGCCGTCGATGACCGCGTCCGTCACCTCGCTTCCCCGGTCCGCCGGGAGGCAGTGCATGTAGCGGCTCCGCTTGTCGGCCAGGCCCATCCGCCGCTCGTCGCAAATCCAGTCCTTGTGCTTCTTGCTGATCTCCAAGGCCTCTTCGGGCTTATGGAAAAGGGACTCGATCCCCCAGCTCTTGGGGTAGACGACGTGCGCCCCCTCGAAGGCGGCGTCCATGTCGTCGGTCACCTCGAACTTCGTTCCATGCGCCTCGGCGTTGGCCCGGGCCTGCTCCAGGACCGGCGACATGAGATCGTACTCGGGCGGGTGCGCCAGGGTGACATCCATCCCGAATCGGGTCATCAGGAGAATTAAGCCCTGGGGGACGCTCATGGGCTTGGCGTAGCTGGGGGCGTAGGCCCAGGAGACGGCGATCTTGAGACCCCGCAGGTTCCGGCCGAACTGCTCGCGGATCGTCATCAGGTCGGCCAGGGTCTGGCAGGGGTGGTCGACGTCGTCCTGCATGCTGATGACCGGCACGTAGGCATGCTCCGCGATTTCCCGGATATACGAGGCCCCCTCGCCCGGAACCAAATCGTGCCGGATGGCGATGCCGTGGCCGTAGCTGGAGAGGATGATCCCCGTGTCCTGGGGGCTTTCGCCGTGGGAGATCTGCATCATGTCCGGGGTGAGGTTGTGGGCGTGGCCGCCGAGCTGCGTGATGCCCGCCTCGAAAGAGTTCCGCGTCCGGGTGGATTTGTCGAAGAAAATCATGAAGAGCGTCTTGTCGGCCAAAAGCCGGTGAGGCTCGCCCAGGGCCATCTTCATTTTCAGGTAATCCGAGACTTGCAAGGCTGTCTCGATCTCCTGCTCCGACCAGTCCTGCGTGGAGATGTAATCCTTCCCTGTCATGTTCGTTTTCATGGCTGTTTTCCCATCCTCTTTTCAGATACGGAACCAATCTTCCAGGGGGAATATTTTGGAAACTGTCCCCCCTGGAACCCCCCTCGAAAACTTTCATTTCGCGATAGCGTGCGGCCCTATGGGCCGCACGCTATCGCAAGAAACTGGCGCCTTGGCCGGATGCTGCGGCCGTCGAAGACGGACGGGCATCCGGACAAAGACGAACACCACCCGCAGGCCACAGACAATCGCTTCAGCCAACCCCACGCCCACCCCAGGTAAGGCCAAGCCTTCAGGCTTGGCCGCAGAAAGTTTTTCGGGGGGTGCCAGGGGGGCGGTTTTTCAAAAAAGCCCCCCTGGGAACTGTGTCGTCCAGACCCTCCTCTCCATTAAACCTTATCGCCCTTGACCTTGAGATAGGACCCCGGGAACGCCGCGTAGAAGGCCATCGCGTTCACCAGGTGGGAGATCTCGATGTACTCCTTGGCCGAGTGGGCCACAATCTCGTTGCCGGGGCCGAAGCCGATCGTGGGCACACCGAGGCGCCCCATGCTCGACACCCCGTTTGTGCTGAAGACCCACCGACCGATGCGGGGCTTGCGGCCCAGGACCTGTCGCGCCGCGTCCGCGCCCGCCCGGACGAGGGCGTGGCTTTCGGGAAGCACCCACGTCGGGAAGTATTTGTCCGTCTCGACCTTCTGTCCGGTATAGCTCCGGGTCTCGTAGTCCAGGATCCCGACCTTCATTCCCTTCGCCTCTTTGAGGGCCTTGATCTCGGCGATCGAGCTCTTGGCGCTTTCGCCGGCCGTCAGACGGCGATCCAGGTAGATGACGCACTCGTCCGCCACGGCGTTGAGGGAGGGGGTCGAGCAATCGATCTTCGTCACCGCCACCGTGCCTTTGCCAAGAAAAGGGTCGGGCTTCAGCCGCCGGTTGAGCTTCTCGATCGCGTTAACAAGCGGCCCCATCTTATAGATCGGGTTCACGCCGCGCTCGGGCGCGGAGGCGTGGCAGGATTTTCCACCGGCCCGGACGCTGATCTCCATCCGCCCCCGGTGACCCCGGTAGACGCCCATGTTCGTGGGCTCGCCCAGGCACACGCCGTCCAGCTTGGGGAGCGACTTCTCGATGGCGAACTGGAGGCCGTAGCCGTCGAGGTCCTCCTCCATGACCGTCCCGATGACGAAGAGGGTGTAGTCGTCGAGTAGGCCCAGCTCCTTGACGATGGGGGCCCCGACGACCATCGACGCGACAGCGCCTTTGTTGTCGCACGATCCCCGGCCGTAAACCGCCTTGGAATCGACTTTGCCCTTGAAGGGGTCGATGGTCCAGGCCTTGGGGTCGCCCACGCCGACCGTGTCGATGTGGGAGTCGAGGAGGAGGTGGGTCTTGCCTTTGCCGATCCGCCCGATGACGTTGCCGATCCGGTCAATCCAGCACTCGTCGTATTTCAGCTTCTTCATCTCCTGGAGGATCCGCTTGGCCACCTTCTCTTCGCCGAGACTCGGGCTCGGGAGCGCCACCATGTCGCGGAGAAACCGGACCACGTCTTTCTTGCGGGAATTCGCCGCCGCGAGCAGGGCCTTACGGCCGGTCTGAATGGTCATGACGCCTCACCTTTCCATGATTGGGTTATGCCGAATTCAAACGGCCGAAACCTCTTTTCGGTAGTTATAGACCGTATAACGGGAAACCTCCAGAAGCCGGGCCACCTCGTCCACCGCGCCCTTGATGAGAAAGATGCCCCGGCGCTCGAGGTCGTGAACGACGCGGACCTTCTGCGCCCGCGCCATGAGCGGGGCCGGCCTTCCGACCGCATCGGCCGCCTCGGCGAAGGCCCGCTCAATCTGGCCGCCCACGCCGTTCCCGACGATGGGCGCCGCTTCCGCCGCCGACCGGGTCCTTCGAGAGAAACGCTCCAGGGAATTCGAGAGAAGCAGGGTTTCGGTCAGGTCGTAGTTGAGGGAAAGGGCCCCGATGATTGATCCGCTTCCGTCTCTCAGGAAGACTGTCGATGCCTTGAGCGGCCGGCCGTCGCGTGTCTGAGCGGAGTAATTGTGCAAATCCTCCCCCCTCGCCCAATGCCGCCGGAGCGCCTCGGGGGCGGGGTCGCCGACCCGGCGTCCGGTCAGGTTCCCGTAGATGGCACGGATGGATCGGTCCGGGTCGGCGAAGTCGTGGACGACGACCTCGATGGATTCGCCGAAAAACTCGCTGAGTCCACGGGCCACCGCCTCGGCATTCTGAAACAGGGTCTTTCTGTTCATGACAGAGCGTCAGTCACCATGAATGCGGGAACGCCGCGCGTCAAAAGCGCGAACAAATCGACAGATGAGGCGGCACGTTCATTGATATTAAATAAATTGTTTATCACTTAAATTATTTTAGTAAAACCATCTCATTTGCAATCTCGTTCTGTTCACGCCGCAATCGTGACAAAAGAACCGGGGGCGAAATCGTTGACATGACTCCTGAGCGTTTGGTAGCCTTCACGAAACACATTCACCCTACGAGTTGTCTCGGCGCCGAGCGGTTCCGGTTTGGAAATCGCGCGGCCGTCCGCTCGAAGGCCGCCGTGCGGGAACATACAGCCGGCGGACCCACGCGAGACGACCTCAAGGCATCCCAGGCGAGTGGAGGAGACAATTGGCCGAGCAATACGATGTCATCGTCATCGGGTCCGGCCACAACGGCCTGACCCTTGGGTGCTACCTGGCCAAGGCCGGGCTTCGGACCCTGGTCCTCGAGCGCCTGCCCTACACCGGCGGGGGCGTCACCTCGCGCGAAACCGTTCCCGGCTTCACCTTCAGCCTTCACGCCGTCAACCACAACTGGATGCACATCGGCCCCATCCGCGCCGATTTGGAATTGGAGCGCTTCGGCTCCAAGTACATCTTCCCTCCGGTTATCTGCACGCATGTTTTCAGCGATGGCCGGAGCCTGGCCCTCCAAAGGGACCTGGAGGCGACGGTCTCGGAGATCGGGAAATTCTCCGGGAGCGACGCGGCCCGGTACCGAGACTGGATCAGAGAGCACGAGTCCACGTTCGAGTTCATCTCCCGAATGCTGTTTGCGCCCCCGTTGCCCCCTTCTCAGATCTGGGGCCGGCTGGAGGAAACCGCTCACGGACGGCGGGCGCTCCGGACCTGGATGATGAGCATCGAGGACGTGGCCGATGAGCTCTTCGAGAACGAGTGCGTCAAGGTCTGGTTCGTCAACTATGCCTTGCAGACCATTCAGGATCCCTTTGCCAAGGGGTCCGGCATGGTCCCTGTTTCCCTCCTGGTCAACCAGCACCGCTCGGGGGGGAACTCCCTGGCGGTGGGCGGTTCCCAGTCCCTCACCAACGCACTGACGGCTCACCTCGAAGCCCACGGCGGAGAGATCCGGACGGGATGTCACGTCTCCCGGATTTTGATCCGGGGAGGGCGCGCGAAGGGGGTCGTCCTTTCCGACGGGACCGAGATTGAAGCCGCCCGGGCCGTCGCGAGCAACGTCGAGCCCAAGCAGGTGTTCCAGCAAATGGTGGACGGGGATGAGCTCTCCCAGGAGTTCGCCGATCAGGTCCGTGGCTTCCAGTTCAGCTATTTCACGATATTCGGCGTCCACCTCGCCCTCAATGTAGACCCGGCCTACCGGACCTCCTCCGACGTCCCCAACCAGTCCTTCAACGTCATGCTGGGGAGGGACTCCATGGACGACATCCGGAAGGAGTTCTATCAGCTGGGCATCGGCGAGCCTCCGGACCCTACCGGGTTCATGACGCTTCACCCGAGCCGGTTCGATCCGTCCATCGCCCCCCCGGGAAAGCACGTGACCATCCTCTGGCAGTACGCGCCCTGCAAGATCAAGGGGGGGGATGAGAGGTGGAACGAGATCAAGGAGGACTACGCCGACCGGTGTTTTGACCTCTTGCGCCGCTCGACGAAGAACATAGACGATGGGGCCGTTGTGGGCCGGTTTGTGTACACCCCCGCCGACATCGCCCGGGAGAACATCTCGATGGTGGACGGCGACATGGTCAGCGGCCGCATCACGCAGGACCAGATGGGGACCTTCCGGCCCTTCCACGGTTATCCGCCCTACCGGACACCCATCGAGGGGCTGTACCTCTGCGGTCCCAGCACCCATCCCCGAGGCGGCTGCCACGGGGCCTGCGGTTACAACGCCGCGGGCGCCATCGCCGAGGACCTGGGCATCGATCCCTGGTGGGCGGGAACGGAATACGCGGTCCTGAAACCGGAGTAAGCCTTGCCCTGACTCGCTGAAAATTCCCCAAGACGCCGTCGAGGAGAATGGAGATGAGACTGGAAGGAAAGGTGGTCATCGTCACGGGGGCCGGCCGGAACCTCGGCCGGGTCTACGCCAAGGGTCTGGCGCGGGATGGGGCCAAGGTCGCGGCCGCCGACATCATCGACGCCTCAGGGACGGTGGAAGAAATCGAGGCCGCCGGGGGAGAGGCCATGGCCGTCTCCGTGGACGTCACCGACGAGGAGGCGACCCGGGCCATGGCGAAATCCGTCCACGGCCGGTTCGGCCGCATCGACGGGCTGGTGAACAACGCCGCCCTTTACCAGGACCTGAGTCTCGGGCCCTTTTTCGAGATCACCGGGGAAGAATGGGATCGGGCGATGGCCGTGAACCTCAAGGGCGTATTTTTCTGCTGCAAGTCGGTCTTTCCCTACATGAAGGACCAGGAATTCGGGCGCATCCTCAACATCGCCTCGAACACCGTCTATAAGGGGACCCCGGGACTCATCCACTACGTCACCTCCAAAGCCGGCATCCTGGGGTTCACGCGGAGCCTGGCCCGGGAGTGCGGCGGTCACGGGATCAACGTCAACACCGTCGCGCCGGACTACATTCCCCACGAGAAAGACAACCGCGAGCGGCCCGAGCTGGATGAAATGAATCAGAAAATGCGAATCATTCAGCGGCGGGAGGTCCCGGAAGACATGGTCGGGACGATCGTCTTCCTTCTGTCCTCGGACGCGGACTTCATCACCGGCCAGACGCTTGTCGTCAACGGTGGGGCGGTGATGCCGTAACAGAGACCCGTTCTCCGCGCGGCGGCCGATCGATCCGGCTTCAACCCCACTGCCGATCGTCGACCGGGCTCTTCCCGGTTTCCAGAATTTTCCAAATCCGGTAGGGCGTAAGCGGGGTCTCGTTGATCTCGACCCCGAGCGGCTTCAGCGCGTCCTCAATCGCCGCGACAACGGCCGCGGGCGCCGCGATGGTCCCGCTCTCTCCGGCCCCTTTCACACCCAGGTAGTTGAAAGGCGATGGGGTCTCCATGTGGTGGACCTCGATGTCCGGGATGTCGGTGGAGAGCGGCAGGAGGTAGTCGAGGAAAGTGGAGGCCAGGGGCGCCGCGTTCTCGTCGAAGGCCACCTCCTCGATGATGGTCTCGCCGATCCCGTGGACGATCGCCCCCCGGACCTGTCCGGTCAGGATCGTCGGATTCAGGATCCGCCCGCAGTCGTGGGCGACGACGTAGCGCAGCACCCGCACATGTCCCGTCTCCGCATCCACCTCGACGACGCACACGTGACAGCCGGCCGACGTCGCCGGAGCGCTCGGCGTATTGTATTCGCGAACCTCCAGCCCGGGCGACTTTCCTCCCATCATCATCCCCGGCGTCCCAGCGGCCGCGCGGGCCACCTCCCCCAACGTCATGGACCGCTCGGGACTCCCCTGGACGGCGACCTTTCCGTCGATGATTTCGAGATCCTCGGCGGCGCACTCCAGAGACGCGGAGGCGAACTCGAAGACCTTCTTTCGCATGGCCTCCCCGGCCACCGCCACCGAATTGGACGCCGTCACAGCGATCCGGCTGGCGAAGGTCCCGAATCCATAGGGGATGTGGCGGGTATCCCCGGTCACGACCTTGATGCTCCCGGGGTCCAGATCAAGGGTCTCGGCCAGGACCTGAGAGAGAATGGTCTCGTGGCCCTGTCCGGTGGGCGTCGCCCCGGTGTACAAAATGACTTCCCCGGAGTCGTCCACACGGACGACGGCCCCCTCGTAGGGACCGAATCCGGTTCCCTCGATGTTGAAGCTGACGCCCATGCCTATGTACCGGCCTTTTTCCGGGTCCCCCGCCTCGCCCGGGCACCGCTTGCCGTTTCTGAAATCCTCATAGGCCGCGGCCTCTAGCGCCATGTTCATCAAAACGGGGTAATCCCCGTTGTCGTAGGTCAACGGCGTGCCGTCCCGCGCAAGGATGCCGATCTCGTAGGGGAACTCTTCGGGCTGAATGAAGTTCTTTCGCCGAACCGCCACGGAGTCCAGCCCCAGCCGGTCGGCGATCCGCTCGATGACCCGCTCCATGATGAAGGCCGACTGCGGCCGTCCGGCGCCGCGGACCGGGGTGACCGGAACCCGGTGGGTGTACACCACCTCCATCGCCGCGTCGAAATGTTGGATGCGGTAGGGTCCGGGGATGTTGGTCATCGAAAGATAGGGGACCACCGCCCCCCAGGGGACATAGGCCCCGGTGTCGAACACGCCCCGGTCCCGCAGCGCCAGGATGCGGCCCTCCTCGTCGTACCCGACCTCCACCTCGTGGACCTGCTCGCGCTCCTGGTAAGTCGTTTGGATGTGCTCGATCCGGTCCTCGATCCACTTGACCGGTCTGCCCACCCGCATGGCCGCCCAAGGGACAACGAACTCCTCGGGGTAGGAAAACGCCTTGGGCCCGAACCCCCCGCCCACGTCCGGGGCGATGACGTCCACCGAATGCTCGGGGCGGCCCAGGACCCGGGAGATGTTCCGGCGCACCTGGTGAGGGACCTGTGTCGAGGAATAGACGGTCAACCGGTCGAAAGCCGCGTCATGGTAGGCCAACATGCCCCGCGTCTCCATCGCCTCCCCGCCCGCCCGACACAACGTCAGCCGGAGCGTCTCCCGCCTCGGCGCGCGGGCCAGCTCCTTCTCGGCATCGCCGACCCGGACTTCGAGCCGGGCGGCCCGGTTGTCCCCGAGGTCGGCATGAACCAAGGGCGCGCCCGCCTTCAGGGCGTCCACGGGATGGGCCGTCGCCGGAAGGACCTCGAACGAAACCCGGACGCCGTTCAGGGCGTCCTCGGCCGCCGCGCGGTCCCCGGCCAGGACGAAGACGACGGGCTCGCCCACGTACCGCGTGAAACCGCGGGCCAGGGGGAGGATGTTCCGGGGGCGAAGCGCGGGATTCGGAACGGGCTGTGGAAACTCCCGGCACGCTTCGCCCATGTCCTCGGCGGTGAAGGCCGCAACTGCCCCCCCTCCCCCCCGCTCCAGCGCGCCGGAGACATCGATGGACTCGATTCGGGCGTGGGCGTAAGGGGAGCGCAGGAAGGCGCCCTGCAGCGCCTCCGGACAGGGAAGGTCATCGACGTACCGCCCCCCGCCCGTGAGAAGGCGCTGGTCCTCCTTGCGGGGGACATCGGCGCCAATCCATTTTGTATTCAATCGAAACTCCGAGCTCATCACACACTCCCGCTTTTATCGATCCACGAGGTGGCCGGCCGGCCGCCTCCAATGCGCAACGAAGGCTTCTCCGCCTGTTTCGCGGCCCGCATTCCGCGCGAAGCGAGCGCCTGTTAGTGCTCCCCCGCCGCCTTCTTCTCGTCCCATTCCCTTGACAGCCCGGCGAAACGGTCCGCGAACCGGTTGATGCGGTCGATGATATCGTCCTCGTCCACCGTCGTGACCCGGCCCTCCTCCACAACGACCTTGCCGTCCACGAGGACCATCTCGACGCAGTGTCCGGCCGCGGCGTAGACGAGATTCTGCACCAGGGTGTCCGGGTGGAGGGGGACGAATTCGGTCCTGTGGAGGTTGAGGACGGCCACATCGGCCCGTTTCCCTGGTTCAAGCGAGCCGATCCGGTCTTCCCATCCCACCGCGCGCGCGCCGTTCAGCGTCGCCCACTCGAGGGCCTTCTCCGGCGGGACGACGCGCGGGTCCAGGCGGGCCTCCTTGTGTCCGACGGACGCCAGATGCATCACCCGGAACAGGTCCTGGAAGTTGCTCGCCGCCGGTCCATCGGAGCCGATGGTCACGTTCGCCCCGGCCGCTTCCAGCTCCGGGAAGCTCCCGTGGCTCAGACAACCGTAGGCGAGCTTCATGCTGGCGCTCGGACAATGAGAGATGTTCGTCCGGGATTCGGCCAGCAGCCGGATCTCGTTCTGCGTCAGCCATCCCATGTGGGTGGCGATGAGGCGTTCGCCCAGGACCCCCAACCGGTGGAAACGCTCGATGGGTGTATCGCCGAACCGCTCCAGACAGAGCTCGACGTCCGCCTTGTCCACGGCGGCGTGCGTGACGAACCCCGAGTCGTACTTTTCGGCCAACCGGATGGATTCCCGGCATAGCTCGTCCGAGACGCACGACACCTGGATCGGGGCGAACCAGGCCCGGATCCGCCCATCGGCGGCTCCGTGATACTCCTGGACGAATCCCTCGGTGTCGCGCAGGTTCTCGCGCGTGGTCTCCTTGCGGTCATGCAGGTGGCTGGAGAGGGCCTCGGTGATGTCCGCCATCGACCGGCCGAGGACGGCCTTGATGCCGATCTCCCCGATCGCCCGGGCGGCGCCGGATTCAAGCCCCTGCACCGTCCCGCAGTCCACGTAACAGGTCGTGCCCGATTTCAGCATCTCGATTCCGAGCAGGAGCGTGCTCAGGTGGTAGTTTTCCAGGTCCAACCCTTTGGTGGACACATAGAACTTCTTCTGGACCCAGGGGGTGAAGGAGAGGTCATTGACAAAACCCCGGCACAGGGCGCCGAACATGTGGTTGTGCGTGTTGACGAGGCCGGGCATCAGGAGCTTGCGCTTGGCGTCGATCTCGCGCTTTCCCTCGTACTTTCCGGCCAGGTCGTCCATCGATCCCACAGCGGCGATCTTCTCCCCTTGAACGGCGACCGCCCCGTCCCAGAGAAGCTCCCGCTCCTTGTTCATCGTGAGGACAACAGCGTTTTTGAACAGAAGGTCCACCTTGTCTTTGGGCATTCAGCCTGCCTCCCGGGCTCAAAGGATTCGCGTCAACGGCCCCGCGGGCGACCCGGGGCGTCGAAATCAACTACCGTCCGACAACTTCGTCCTGTTCAAGTCACCGGCCCGCCGCCGTGGCGCCGGACCTTTCCTTCCCCGCTCCACCCGGCCCCGCCGCCAGGAAGTCGTCCAGACACAGCGCGTCCAGGCCGGGGATCTTCGCCCTCGGGGGGTGCGGGTCCTCGTAGCCGATGGGAACCGTGGCGTCGATCCCCATCTTTGTAACCATGCCGTCCCGCTCAAGCCGGGTGAGGGTGTAGGTGGTCGGGTCCAGCCGGTTACCGCGGGCCCCCGGGACCTGGAAGATGTCCCGGTCGGGGACCACCCGCGTGGAAAGCGCCCAGAGGATGTCATCCTCATCGAAGATGTCCACGTCCGGATCGACCGCGATGGCCGTCTTGATGCACGTCCCCCGCGTGATCGCCGCCATGAGAACGTTCTTGGCGTCCCCTTCGTTCGCTTTCTCCATTTGGATATAAGCGTGGTACAGGACGCCCGAGAGGGGGATATGGACGGACCTGACCGTCGGGACGAATTTGCGGAGCTCGCGTAGGAGCTGCCCCTCGTTGGGAATTCGGGTGACAGTCACCTGCTCCACGAACCCGCCGAGGTTCTGATAGATGGCGTCCCGGCGATGGGTGATGGCGGTCACCTCAATCTCCGGGGCGTCGACGACCTGGCCGTAATACCGGTGGTATTCTCCGAACGGCCCCTCGGTCTGGCGGCTGTGGGGCGGGATCCTCCCCTCGATGACGATCTCGGCATGGGCCGGGACTTCGAGGTCCACGGTCTCGCACGGGACAATCTCCAGGGGCTCGCCCAGCAGCCCGCCCGCCACCTCGTATTCGTCCCCGCTGCTGTCCTTCATCAGGTGCGTCTGAGAGGCCATGTGGAGGGCGGGGTGCATCCCGAGGACGATGGCGCATTCCAGGGGCGTGTCCCGGCGCTCGCAGTCGCGATGGATCAGGTGGAGGCGCTTGCCCCAACTGTAATACACGCCCAGGCGGTTGCGGCCGAGAAGCTTGTTCCGGTAAATCCCGAGGTTGGGCAGGCCGGTCCTCGGGTCTTTGGCCACGAGGACGCCCATGGTGATATAGGGACCGTCGTTCCGCTCGTAATGGAGCAGGATGGGAAGCTGACGGAGGTCGGCCTCCTCTCCCAGGTGGATGACGTCCTTGACGGGGCCCGTCTCGACCCGCTTGGGCGGGACCCGCCGAACCTCCCGCTCGCTGTAGACCTCCGCCGCCCGCTCCTCCGTCGTGTTCAGCGCCAGGGCGAACTTCTTCCGCGTCGAGAGGAGGTTGGCGATCACGGGGAACTCATAGCCCCTGACCCGCTCGAACAGGACGGCCGGGTGTTCCCCTCCCAGCGCCAACTTCCCCAGGACGGCCATGGGCTCCCACTCGTGGGAGACCTCCCGGCGCGCCCGCCGAAGCTCCTCGGGCGCCTCCTCCTGAAGCTGTCTGACGAACGAGCGGAGGTCCTTCGGCATGGAGAATCCCCTCGCTGGGTGAAACCGGGAACCGAAACCTGATCACTTGAAAGTCTACAATAATCAGGTCCTGAATTCGAATCCGGTGACGACCGGGCGGTCGAGAGGAGGCCCGCTTATTGACAGCCGAATTCCCTTATGAACCCATTGAAACCACGCTTGGTTTGAAATTCAGGAAGTGAAGGAGTCGATTTTCAGAGGTGGGCTTGCGCCCTTGGCCCCTCCCCGGGAAGACGGGGAAAGCGGGATGACCATCGGTCCGGAAGCCCATGGGCCAAACTGAAAGAGGAGGGCAGCGGAATGCGTAGAAAAGTGTAGATGGGTTGGGTCGCCGGTGTTGCGTTCCTGTTGGCCGGGTCGATGCCAGCCCTGTCGGCGGAAAAGGTGCTTTACTGCGCGGACTGGGCGCTTTACGGCAAGCACACGCCGTACATCATCGCCCGGGACAAGGTTTCTTCAAAGACGAGGGAATCGACATCACCATCCGGCGTGGATACGGATCGAGCGATACGACCAAGCGGGTGGGCTCCAAGGAGTGCCCCTACGGGATGGCCGCCATGGGTCCCCAGGTGATTGGGAAGAACAAAGGATTCAACATCAAGACGGTCGGAATCCTGGAGCACAAGTTCCAGGAAATCATTTACTACTTCAGCGATGCCGGCATCAACACCCCCAAGGACCTGGAAGGCAAGCGCGTCACCCCCGGCCCCAAGGCGTCCGCCGACTACGCGATGTTCCCGGTGTTCGCCGCGCCCAACGGGATCGATATGGCGAAGATCAATTGGATCTTCATGGCGCCCGGGTCCCAACCCGCCAGCCTGGGCGCCGGCAGGGTGGACGCCGTCATCAGCTATCACACCCAGAAGCCCCGGTTCCTCAAAGTCGCCAAGCAGGCAGGCAAAACGCTGAAATGGATACTCTATGCCGATCGGGGGCTCGACCTCTATTCCGCGGGCATCCTGACCCACACGGACAACCTCAAGGGGTCCGGGGTCAATACGACGCGCGGGATGGTCAAGGCCATCTACCGGGGGATCGCCTACACCCTGGCCAATCCGGAAGAAGGTGTGAAGGCCTTCACGAAGAGCTACCCGGAGCAGTCCACCAAGAGCGTCACCGACATCTTGCACATCTGGGTGGAACACTTGTACGACGGACTCTCCGAAAAACAGGGACTCGGCCACACCGATCCGAAAAAGATGAGGACGACCATCAAGGTCACCCTGGACGCCCAGAAGATGCCCATCAAGATCAAGGCCGAAGACCTTTTCACCAATGAGTTCGTGGACGCGCTGCCCAAAGCGATCCGGTTCGCGCGCCCGAAAAAGGGCACGATGTAATCTGAACGCCCACCCGGGAAACACCGGGTGATTCATCGAGAAAAAGAAGGCCCCGTCGGCCCATCTCATGGACCGGCGGGGCCTTTTGCTTTTCAGGGGGAACACCCGCCGCGAGGGGTGATCGTCACCCCGCGTTTCTCACAAAGAGAGCAAGCAACCCCGTCAACTCTTTGGGTCAACCATTTGCCCGAAGAGAATGAAGGCGCTACCGGACAAGCCGCCAGTGGCGCCCTGTTTTCATAACGCCGGTTCGCCGCAAACAAGCGGCCACCTTCCGCTCACGTTCAGCGGAGGCCGGGGTCTGATTCTGTAAAAGCAAATGAAGAAATGTGCCACTGGCAGCTTGCCTGCCAGTGCCTCCGCTTCTCCAGGTGATGAATGTGGCGCCCCTCCCCGCCCCCTCTCAATCGGCCCGGGAATTCAGCGCCGCGAGGACCCTTTCGGGGGTGATCGGCAGGTCGGTCACGCGCGCGCCAACGGCGTCCTCCACCGCGTTGGCGATGGCCGCGGCCGTCGGGACCAGGACCGCCTCGCCGACCCCTTTGGCGCCGAACGGGCCGGTCGGATCGGGCTCCTCGATAAACTCGTATTCGATGGGCGGCGTGTCCAGGATGTTGGGAATCTTGTAATCGACGAGCGTGGGATTGCTCACGACCCCCCCCTCGTACACCACTTCCTCGATCAGGGCGTAGCCCACCCCCTGCGTCACGCCTCCCTCGATCTGCCCTTGAATCGCGCCCAGGTTGATCACCTGCCCGACGTCATGGACACAAACGAGCCGGAGGATCTCCACCTCGCCCGTCTCGACGTCCACCTCGACCTCGGCAATCTGCGTGCAGAACGTCATGACCATCATGGGCTTCCGCGGATTGCCTTCCATGAACTCCGGCACGGTCGGCGGCCCGTGGGGATCGAAGACCCCGCGGCCCAGGATCGGGCCGCCCTTCTTGAGATGGCCGTCCTTGACGATCTGTCCGTAGGTCAAACCCCTTTCTGGCGACCCGGGCATGAACACCCTCTGGTTTTGGGCGATCAGGTCCTCCACCGGGACCTCCAGGATGTCCGAGGCCCGCTCGATGAGCTGCCGCTTCGCGTCCGCCGAGGCCATCCGGACGACGTTGCCGACGTTGTAGGTGATCCGGCTGGCCGCGCTGTAAAACTCGAACGGCGTCGCGTCCGTATCGCCCGAGACAAGCCGCACGTCCTCGACGCCCACCGAGATCTCCTCGGCCGCGACGATCGCCGCCATGGTCGTCTGGCCGGCCCCGATCTCGATCACGCCCGACGCGACCTGGATGGAGCCGTCCTCCATCACCTTGACCGTGGCGGAGGAGGTGAGACCGCCCGCGTGGTGCTGGCCGCAGGCGACGCCCCGACCCCGGCGCTTGCCGGTCCGGCCGGGGACCGGGCCTTGCCAGTCCACCCGCCGGCGGGCGGCCTCCAGGGTGTCCTTCAGCAGAACCCTCGGGAACCGCTGGCCGTTGGACAGCATGTCCCCGTCTTCCAGGGCGTTGATCCGGCGGAAATCCAGGGGGTCGATGCCCAACGCCCCCGCAACCATGTCCATCTGCGATTCCACGGCGAAGGCGCTCTGGGGGTTTCCGTAACCGCGAAACGCGCCGCTGATGGGCTTATTGGTGTACACCGTACTGGATTCCAAACGGACATTCGGAATCCGGTAGGGACCTTTGGCGTAGGCCGCGCCGAGCGCCGCCACCGTCGGGCCGTGATCGGTGTACGCCCCCGTGTCATAGATGAGCTCGGCCTCGCGCGCCGTGATCCGGCCGTCGCGCTTCACACCGTCGCGGATGCGAATGGTCGCGGGATGGCGGGGAAAACCGGCGGTGAACTCTTCGTCCCGGGTGAACAGAACCCGGACGGGTTTTCCGGTCTTGAGGGCCAGCAGGGCCGCATAGGGGTCTGTCCGGGGCTTTTTTCCACCGAATCCGCCGCCCACCGCGGTCCCGATGACCCGAATCTTGGCGAGGGGAATCCCCAGGACCCTCGAGATGCGCTCCTGAGCCAGAAAGACCCCCTGAACGTTCACCCAGACCGTCACCCCGCCGTTCCCGTCCGGCTCGGCGAGGGAGGCGTGCGGCTCCAGGTAGGTCTGGTGGTTCTGTTGGGTCCGGAAGGTGTTCTCGATCACCTCGTCGGCCTCCCGCAGGCCTTGCTCCAGGTCTCCATGGGCGAACGTCGTCCGGCAGGCGACGTTGCCCCGCCGGCCCGCTACGTCGAAGGTGCTCTCATAGGTGTGCGCCTCCTCGTGGATGACCGGCGCGTCCGGGCGCATGGCCTCGACGGGGTCGAAGACGGCGGGGAGCTCTTCGTACTCGACCTCGATGAGCGAGAGGGCCTCTTGGGCGGTGTCCGCGTCGATGGCGGCGACGGCGGCGATTTCGTTCCCCAGGTAGCGGACCTTCTCGGGCTCGAAGAGGCAGGCGTCGTAGATGGTGATCCCGAACCGGACCGGGGGAACGTCCCGGGCGGTCACGACAGCGCGGACGCCGGACAGGCGCCGGGCCTTTTCGACGTCGACGTTCAGGATCCGCGCGTGCGGATGGCGGCCGCGGAGGATGGCCCCGTGGAGCATGTTCGGAACGGAGAGGTCCGCCGCGTACCGCGCCGCCCCCGACGCCTTGGGCTCGCCGTCGATCCGGGGAACATCCGTCCCCACAACCTGGTAATTCGTCATCGAGAGATCGTCTCCATGCGAGGGAGAATCACGCCCCGGTCCGGATGCCGCCCGGCCGAATCCGCGGGAACCGCCTACAGCGCCCTCCGGCGGGCGAGGGTCATGCCCGTCCCCTCATGATTTTCCTTGGGCGGCGTCCGCCGACTTGTCGATGCAAGGCGGGACCCCGAGGGGGAGTTGTCGGACGACAAGGAATGGGTTTCAATCGCGACGGCGTGTCATTATACTGTGTTTCCGCTCGGACCGCGTGCGGACCATCCCATCCCGGGCAAAACGGGGGCGGCAAGGAATATGGCATCGGGAATTCAGGAAATCATCAAGGGCCTCAAGGCGTGCGGGATTCGCCTGACGGTGTCGCTGCCGGACACCTGGCTCGGCCCGCTGCTGGAGGAGCTCTCCCGGGACGGCGAAATCCGCCACGTCCCGGTGTGCCGGGAAGAAGAAGGGGTGGCGCTTTGCAGCGGGTTCGTTCTCGGCGGAGAGCGCCCCGTCCTCCTGGCCCAGAACGCGGGCATCCTGAGCAGCGGCACGGGTCTCTTGACCCTGTCCAGATGAACCGGCTGCCGCTTCTCCTCCTGGTCAGCTACCGGGGGAGCACCCGGGATCCCCTCTTCTATCACGTCCCCAAGGGTCTCCGGACCGAGCCCTTCCTGCGGGCGCTCGACATCCCCTACGCCGTGGCCGAGTCGGGAAGAAGCCTGTCCGAGCAGGTGGAGACGGGTTTTCATTTCGCCCAGGAATCCCAGGGGGCCTTCGTCCTGTTGCTGCACAAGGAGCATCTGAGATGAGCCTGCCGGGCCGGGAAACCCACCTCGAAACCCTGGGGACAGTTGTCCAGGAGGAGATTGTGGTGACGTGCCTGGGCATGGCCACCCACGGCTGGAACCGGATTTGTCCCAAGCCCTCCAATTTCCACCTGGCCGATTCCATGGGGCAAGCCATTCCCCTCGCCGCCGGACTGGCCCTGGCCCGGCCGCGAAGCCGGATCATCGTGATGGAAGGGGACGGGGGCCTTTTGATGAATCTGGGCTGCCTGGCCACGGTCGCCGATCTGGAGCTGGACAATCTCCTGATCCTCCTGTTCGACAACCGGGTGTACGAGGCGTCGGGCAACCAGCCGCTTCCCGGACGCACGGCGGATTTCACCGCCCTCGCCGGGGCCGCCGGGATCCCCCACTGCGCGACGATTGAGCGGGCGGAGAACTTCCGCCCCGCGCTCGAAGCGGGCCTGGGGCGCAAAGCCCTCACCTTCCTCACGCTCAAGATCCGGCCGGAATCCGATCTGAGCTTCCCGCCCTACAAGGATCAGCCCTGGGAGGTGGCAAGAAGGTTCCGGAACTGGATCGACGAGAGCAAGGCCCAGGCGTGACGGGGGAATTCGGTCTGTGAGGCGATACCGGCGCGCCCCGATTCTTATCAGGACTTCCTGACCCTGGCCCGGCGGTGCCCCTGACCGCGCCGGGCCGGACGCCCGAATTCCAGAACAACGCTTATGGGGCCTGGGGGCCGGGGTTCCCGGCGCCTTCTTCCTCTCCCAAAAGCCCCAGGAGCTCGCGGATGGATTCCACCTTCTCCACGAACTCCGGCAGGGCGCGGACGCGGAGGCTTCGGGGGCGGGGGAATGGGATGTCGATGATATCCAGGATACGGCCGGGCCGGGCCGACATGACGGCCACCCGGTCCGCCAGAAACACCGACTCGGCGATGCTGTGGGTGATATAGAGGATGGTCTTGCGGCGCTCGAGCCAGATGCGTTGAAGCTCCACGTTCATCGCGTCGCGGGTCATCTCGTCCAGCGCGCTGAACGGCTCGTCCATGATGAGGCCGGGGGGATCGTGGATGAGGGCCCGGCAGATGGAGACGCGTTGCTGCATCCCGCCTGAGAGCTCGAACGGATACCGGTCCTCGAACCCGTCGAGCCCCACAAGGCTCACCAGCTCCCGCGCCCGCTTCCTGTAGTCGTCGTCGCCGACCTCCTCCAACACCTCGATGGGGAGCAGAATGTTGTCCAGGACCCGCCGCCACTCCATCAGGACCGGCATCTGAAAGACGATCCCCAAGTCCGGCTGCGGGCCGCGGACTTGGGTCCCGTTGACCCGGACGACCCCTTCGGTCGGGGGCATCAGTCCGGCGACAAGCTTGAGGATGGTGCTCTTCCCGCACCCGCTGGGCCCGACGAGCGCCAGAAATTCCCCCTCCCGAACGGTGAAGGAGGCGTTCTCAAGCGCCAGGACGGCCTCCCGCTTGGCTACCTTGGACTGGTAAAGCATCTGAACAGCTTCAAGCTCAACGACATCAGGTCCGGCCATAGCAGAATTCATCTCCAAAAAGAAAGACGAGCGGAATCCCCGCATCGACCTTTACAGAAAACCTTTGATTTGGAACTCTTTTTCCTTCTTCAAAGCTCGCCACGGCGTCGCGAGACGCTCGATGAACAGCATCAGGTAAAACAGGATCAGCCCGATGACGGCCAGCAGGCCCAGGGCCGCGAAAAGCATTGGTGTGTTGGCCGAATACTGGGAGTACACGATCTTGAACCCCAGCCCCAGCTCCGCCCCGACAAACTCCGCCACGATGGCCCCGATCAGGGACAGGGTGACGGCGATCTGAAACCCACTAAAGATGTAGGGCAAGGCGTGCGGGAGCCGTGCCTTCCAAAAGATCTTCTTCTTGCTGGCCCGCAGAGAATGAAGCAGATCCAACATCTCGGGCTCGACCGAGGTCAGCCCATGCATCGTCGTCACCACGATGGGAAAAAAGGAGATAAAGAAACCGATCACGATCTTGGGGACCAACCCATACCCGAACCAGAGAAGTAGGAGGGGGGCGATGGCGATCTTCGGCGTCACCTGAAGAACGACCAGTGGCGGATAGAAGGCATCATGAATGAAGGGAGAATAAACCAGAATGACCGCGAAGAGAACGCCCAGAACGGCCGCCATCACGAAGCCCAGCAAAGTCTCCATGACTGTGGCCCACGCATCCCACATGAGGGTGTAACCAAACTGAATGTAAAACTTTGCGATCTTGCTTGGGGCGGGGAAGATAAATTCGGGCACACCGCCGAGCCGGACAATCCCCTCCCAGAGCCCGATGACCACAACGGACAGCAGGATCGGCAGGACAATCTTTCTGCTGAGCATCGGCGGGCGCACCCCCCCTCAACAAGTGCGGGAACCCGGCCCCCCGAGAACTGTCCCCGGGGAGCCGGGGCTCACACGAAAAAATTCCCTGCGGACCGACACTAGTCCTTAAACTTCCCCCAACGCTTCGGGAACTTGTCCGCCCGGGACAAGCCCTTGACGAACTGGTCGGTATAAATATTGTCCACGGGCTCCTTCGGGAGGCCCTTGGCCGCGACAAACGCCGCCTGGGTCGAGATAACCTTCGACCGAACAGGGAAGCCCTGGCCATATTTTTCAACCAGCTTGTCTTTAAACAGGCCCATACTCATCCTGAGCTCATCCCGGTTCGCCGCCTCGGAGGTGGCCTTGAGGGCTGGTTTATCTTTCCAGAAGGCCTCAAGCGCCCCTTCAGGATTCTCGATGGACGAGATCTTGGAGCGGCTGAGCGCCCGCACCATCCGTCTTACCAGGCCGGGATTGTTCTTGATTGTATCCTCATGGACCACAACATCCTGAGAATAGAGGCTCACACCCCCACTGACGTATTTGAACATCCCCAGATCCTTCGCGCCCAGACCCTTTTGCTTGAGAACCCTCAGCACGCCTGGACGGGAGGTGACCCAGGTATGGATGGCGTCACTAATACCCCCGGCGAGTGCGCCGTACACCTGCGCGCCACCCATGTTGATGTGCTTTATCTTGGACATATCGATTCCCTGGGCCTTGGCGAAAAGTGGGAACAGAACCCAGGAATCCGTGGCAAGGGGACCACCGATGGTCCTGCCTTCAAGGTCTTTCGGCGTATTGATTCCCTTTCCCTTGATATACATAACGGCACCCGGAGTATCGTGGAAATAGATCCACACGGTCTTCACCTTGCTCCCCCGGGTGCGAATCTCGATGGTGTCGGTGAGGGTGCTCATACCGAACTCGATCTGCTTGGCCCCGACCCGCTTGGCCGTGTCGATGGAGCCGAATCCCCGGACCAACTTGACCTTTAGATTCTCTTTCTTGTAAAAGCCCTGCGTATTCCCCACGTAAAACGGCGCCATCTTCCCGTACGTCAGCCAATCGAAGGCCAGCGTGACCTTCTCCGCCGCGACGATTCCCGCAGTGAAGACCAGAAACGTCAAAACGCTCAAAAACGACGTCAACCACCGAAGATTCCGTTGCCCGCTCATGTTCTTCCCCCTTTTTCCGTTGACAGAGATGCACCGGGCGCAATTCCGAACCCGACGACCGTCACAACTCCTCCAGGACACCTCGACTTCTGCAACAGGCATCCCCCCCACCCGGCCCTGTCCCGCCTTCGGGCCCGAACCGGGGCTCCCAGGCTTCCTACCCGACTCTTCCGGGCTCCCTCGCGTCGATGTCCACGCCCAACTCCGCCATGAACCGCCGGTAGGCGATGGCGACGGCATCCGGCCCTTTGAGGTGAAACTCCTCGGCCAGGTCCAGCGGAAGCTCCTCGGGCCTCTGGTTCTCCACGATCGGTTGATCCTGAAGCGCGATGGTGTCCAAGGCGTTCGCATACTCCGGGAGACCGTCCCCCGCCCGGACGCTTTTTGCCGACGACCCGTCCCCGAGCCAGTACTCGCCGTTCTCGGCCCTCACCGGACCCTGGACGACTTCCGGCGCGTCGAGGTCATAGTTTCGCGCGATGATCAAGAACCGGGTGCAATCCCTGGCCGAGTGGGGCGTCACCGAGAAGAGATAAACCTCCGCTCTCCCCTCCCCCTCCACCTTCCACTGATAAATGGTGAACGGCCGGGTCAGGCGATAAAGGCGCTTGTGCGCCGCCCCGTGGAGCCCGTCGGAGATGTTCTGGTAACCGAACCGCAGCGACTCCCCATCCCGCTCCACCTTCATGTCCGGTGTCAGCGGACGGTCGCGCTCGCCCAGAATCCCCTCGTGCACCCACGGGAAGTGGCCCAGGTCGACAAAGTTCTCGATGGCGCGCGCGGCAGTGCACTTCCAATAGTGTTTCTGCTTGAAGAAGACGTGGTAGCCGGGCTCGCCGAGCTCCGGCGCATCCGGGATGGGCGCCCGGGGGCTTTCGGACAGGCAGACCCAAATCAGGCTGTGCCGCTCCTCGGCCAGGTAACGGGTGAGACACGCCCTCTTGGGGATGGGATGCCCCAGCGGAACCGAGGGAATTCGGGTGCATTTTCCATCGGCGGCGTAAGACCAGCCGTGATAGGCGCAGACAAGCTCCTCCCCGTCCACCCAGCCGAGCGAGAGGGGGGTTCCGCGATGAACACAGAGGTCTTGAAAGGCCCGGACCCGGCCCCCCAGCCGGCACAGGGCCACGCGCTCGTCCAGGAGGCGGACGCTCACGGGCTTCTCCCCCAGGTCGTCGGAAATGGCGACCGCGTGCCAATGTTCGCGCAACGCGGGCCAAAGGTCTCCTTCGTGCACTGAATGTCTCCTCTTCTCAGGTCGAATTTAGGAGGCTCGATGCCCGCTGACCGTTGCGCGGTCCTCTTCCGGAACGGATAGTGAAAATCTCAGACCCGGAGTGAACAAGATACAATTCAGCCTCTCCTCCCTCCCGGGCCGCCATGCGGATGAAGACCGCGCCGATATGCGCACCCGAATCGTGCAGCCTCGTCTCGAGGCCCTTGTTGCCGCTGTCAATGCGGCCAGTGTAAAGAAAGGAAGGCGCTCAGGTCAAGTGAACATTTGAACGTGTTAAATCCCGAAAGCCAAGGGCCGGGAACCGGAAGACACGATGCCGGAGAGGTCCGCCCCCCCCCTCCTCCAGCGCGCGTCACACCTCCATCTTGCGCAGCCTCAAGGCGTTGGTGATCACCGAGATCGATGAAAAGGTCATGGCGGCGCTGGCGATCATGGGACTGAGCAAAAGGCCGAAGACCGGGTAGAGAACGCCCGCCGCCAGCGGCACGCCCAGGCAGTTATAGACGAACGCGAAGAAGAGGTTCTGCCGGATGTTGCGCATCGTCGCCCGGCTGAGCCCGCGGGCCTTGGCGATGCCGCGAAGGTCCCCCCGGACCAGTGTCACGCCGGCGCTCTCCATGGCCACGTCGCTCCCCGTCCCCATGGCGATCCCCACCTGGGCCAGGGCCAGCGCCGGGGCGTCGTTGACGCCGTCTCCGGCCATGGCCACCACCCGGCCCTCCGCCTGAAGGCGCTTGACCGTCTCGCCCTTCTCCTCGGGCAGCACCTCGGCCTCCACCTCGTCGATATTCAGCCTGCGCGCAACGGCCTCGGCGGTTGTGCGGTTGTCCCCGGTGAGCATGACGAGGCGGACCCCCTCGCGGTGAAGCATCTCGATCGCCTCGGGGGTGGACGCCTTGATGGGATCGGCCACGCCCACAAGCCCCGCCGCCCGGCCGTCCAGGGCCGCGAACATGACGGTCTGGCCCTCCCTTCGCAGGGCATCCGCCCGCTCGATGAGGTCGCCGGTCGGGATATCCCGCTCGGTGAACAACTTCTGGTTCCCGAGGACGACCTCCCGTCCGCCGATCCGGCCGAGGACACCTCTTCCCGTCAGGGACCGGAACCCATCGACATCGGACAGGGCGAGGCCCTTTTCCCGCGCGCCCGCCACAATCGCCTCGGCCAGGGGGTGCTCGCTCGCTCGCTCCAGACTCGCCGCCAGACCGAGAACCTCCGCCTCCTCGAAACCGGGGAGGGCCTCCAAAGACACCAGCCGGGGCCGCCCTTCTGTGAGGGTCCCCGTCTTGTCCACGACGAGGGTGTCCACCTTCTCCAACACCTCCAGGGCCTCGGCGTTCTTGATCAGGACGCCCGTCATGGCCCCCCGGCCCATCCCCACCATGATGGACATGGGCGTCGCCAGCCCCAGGGCGCACGGACAGGCGATGATGAGGACCGCCACAGCGTTCACCAGGGCGAAGGCCAGCCGGGGCGCCGGGCCGAAGAGGGCCCAGACGATGAACGTCACGACGGCGAGCAGGACGACCGCCGGGACGAAATAGGAGGCCACCACGTCCGCCAGCCGCTGAATAGGGGCGCGGCTGCGTTGCGCCTCGCTGACCATCTGGACGATCCGCGCGAGGAGGGTCTCGCCCCCCACCCGCTCGGCCCGCATGACGAAGCCGCCCGTCCCGTTCACCGTTCCGCCGGTGACGAGACTCTCCGGCCCCTTCTCCACGGGGATCGGCTCCCCGGTCACCATCGATTCATCCACCGAGCTCGTCCCCTCGACGACCACGCCGTCCACAGGGACCTTCTCGCCCGGCCGAACCCGGAGCCGGTCGCCCGGCCGGACTTGGTCCAGGGGGACGTCTTCTTCCTCTCCGTCCTCGCGGACGAGCCGGGCCTTGTTGGGCGCGAGGCCGAGAAGGGCCCGGATGGCGCTGCTCGTCCGGCTCCGCGCGCGAACTTCGAGAACCTGCCCCAGGATCACCAGCATCGTGATGACCGCCGACGCCTCGAAGTAAACGGCCACGCCGCCGTCCTCGCCCCGGAAGGCCTCCGGGAACGCGCCCGGGATCAGCGCGGCGACGACGCTGTAGACGTAAGCCGTGCCGACGCCGACGCCGACGAGGGTGAACATGTTCAGGCTTCGGTTGACGATGGACGTCCAGCCCCGCTCGAAGAAAAACCAACCCGCCCAGAGGACGACCGGCGTGGACAAAACGAACTGGATCCACGTGGAGAGACGCGGGGAAATCACCTTCTGAACCGGCTGTCCGGGGATGAGGTCCGACATGGCCAGGAAAAGGACCGGGACGGAAAGGGCGAGGCTCACCCAGAACCGGCGGGTCATGTAGACCAGCTCGGGGTTCGCCTCCTCTTCGAGGGTCACCGTCCTCGCTTCCAGGGCCATCCCGCAGACGGGGCACGCGCCCGGGTCATCCTGAACGACTTCCGGATGCATGGGGCAGACGTACTCGGTCTTGGTGGCCGGGACCGTCACGGTCTCCGGATCGAGGGCCATCCCGCACGAGGGGCAGGCCCCCGGCCCTTCCTGCCGGACCTCGGGGCACATCGGGCAGATATAGAACCCGCTCGCATCCGCCGGCGGAGGCTGCGCGGCGCCGGAGGGCGTCAGGTGCGTTTCGGGGTCCGACTTGAACTTCGTCAGGCAGCCCTCGCAGCAGAAATAATACGTCTCACCTTCGTGCTCATGCTTGTGGACGGCCGTCTTCGGGTCCACGTCCATCCCGCAAACCGGGTCCTTCGCGGGGGGATTCAGGTGCGCGGCCGGGTCCGACTTGAACTTCGTCAGGCAGCCCTCGCAGCAGAAATAATACGTCTCACCCTCGTGCTCATGCTTGTGGACGGCCGTCTTCGGGTCCACGTCCATCCCGCAAACCGGGTCCTTGACGGTTTCGGCTTTCACCTCTTCAGATCTCATTGACAAACTCCCCGCCCCCCCTCCCCCCTCGTTTCGGAAGGACGCCTTCGGACACTCTTTGAATCCAAAATATAGTAAACACCGTTCCTTTTGGCGTCCCGGAAAATTGTCGTCCGCTTGCCCAATCTGAACCGCGGCGCCTTCGGTCTTCGAGAAATTCTCCGATGATCTTATCAAAGCTACGCCTATTTCGAAGTAGACGCCACGACCCATGCTTTGCGTTCGGAGTCCTCTCAACCCTTCCCCGGAATCTTGGGTCTCGAAATGAATGTGATTTTTACAATCCCGGTTTATGATGGATCGGGCTGGTCAGGGTAAACGGGTGCGGTAGCGGGAGTAAACGATGAGTAAACGCAGAGACATCGCCCAGGCGGCCGTTCAGGCCCAGCTCAAAAGCCTGACCGCGCTGCTTCAGTTGTACAAAGAAGACTTTTCCAAAACGCCCGAAGACCGCGAGCGGCTCCAAGGGCTGGTGGAGCAGGCCGAGGCGCTGGAGACGCGCTACCTCGAGCTGATCGCCCCAAAGGACCCGAGGCGATAAGGGCGAATTCCCGGTTTATCCCGTACAGAGGGCTTCGAGCCTCTCCGGGCTTCCCTGGAGCGCCACGCGGAGCATGAAGCGATGGACGCTCCGCAGCCCTCCCAATTCCTCGCCGCCGCCGGCGCGGCCCGGGCCGCCGTGGACCATCTGGGGCATGACCGTTCCGTGACGGGTGGACTCTTTCGACGCCGCCTCGTTCATCACCAGCAGCCGGCCGTGATAGGGTGCCATCCCGAACGCGACCTCCCGGACGAAACCCTTGTCTTCGCTGAAAACCGAGGCCGCCAGGCTGCCTCCGCCCTTGCGGGCCAGACGGACGGCACCTCCGGCGTCGCCGTAACCCATGACCGTCGCGACCGGACCGAAGACCTCGACCCGGTGGACCGCGTCGGCCGCCGCCGGGTCCTTGCAGCGGAGAAGGACCGGGGGAAAGAACGCGCCTTTGTCCTTGTCGGCCCCGGTGACCTCGAACCCCTCCGGATCGCCGAAGACAATCTCGGCCTCTTTCGCCAGCTCCGCCAAGCCCGCGCGGGCCGCGTCCACCTGCGCCCGGCTGACGAGGGGCCCCATCCGGACCCCCTCGGCCGATGGGTCGCCGATGACAGTCTTCGCCAGACGGCCCCGCAGGGCGTCGATGACGGAAGCCTCCAGGCTCTCGGGGACAATCACCCGGCGGATCGCCGTGCACTTCTGCCCCGCCTTTTGGGTCATCTCGTGCGCGACCTCTTTGACGAACAGGTCGAAGACGGCGGCGCCCGCTTCGCAATCCGGCCCGAGAATCGCGCAGTTCAAGGAATCGGCTTCGATGTTGACGCGGACGGAATTCCGGATGACGTTGGGGTGGCTCCGGATCACCTCCGCCGTATTGGCGGACCCCGTGAAACAAACAACGTCCTGGCAAGTGAGGTGATCCAGGAGGTCCCCGACGCCGCCGCAGATCATCTGAAGACCGCCCTCGGGCAGGACGGCCGATTCCACCAGAAGCTCGACGATGCGGTGGGCCAGCGGACAGGTCGGGGTGGCGGGCTTGACGATGGACGGCAGGCCGGCCAACAGGGCGGGCGCCAGCTTCTCCAGCATGTTCCACGCGGGAAAGTTGAAGGCGTTGATCTGAACCGCCGCCCCTTCCGGCGAAACCCGGACGTGGCGGCCCACGAACGTCCCTTCCTTCGACAGGCCCTCGATCTCGCCGTCAACCAGGAAGGTGGAGTCGGGCATCTGTTTTCGCCCCAAACCCGAAAAAACCAGGAGGGTCCCCAGCCCGCCCTCGATGTCCATCCAGGCGTCGGCCTTCGTGGCCCCGTAGGTGTAGGCGATTTCATATAGCTCCGGGAGGTTCTCTTGGATGACCCCGGCGGCGCTCCGGAGCAGCTCCCCCCGCCGGGGAAACGTCAGCCCTCGCAGGGCGGGACCGCCCGCCTCCCGCGCGTGGTCCAGCATCCGCCTGAAATCCAGGCCGACGCTGTCGACCGAGGCGATCTCCGCCCCGGTCACCGCGTTGTGAACGGACCGGCCTTCGCCCGCGCCTTCGACCCATTCGCCGTACGCATAGCTCTTCAACGCTTTCATCCGCCCCTCCCTTACGGGTCCACACCGGCCGATTTCGAAGGAATCTTCACGCCTTCGCCCCGCAGCTCATCCAAAGCCCTCTGAAAATCCTCGGGCGGCGGGGCCTCGAACCGCATGGGCTCGCCCGTCACCGGGTGATCGAAGGTCAAACAATACGCGTGAAGCGCCTGGCGATCGATGGCCGGGTCTCCTTTGCGGCGGACGCCGTACACCCGGTCCCCGATCACCGGACTCCCCCGGTGCGCCAGGTGAACGCGAATCTGGTGCGTCCGGCCCGTCTCGAGCCGGACTTCCAGGAGGGCGCGTTTTCCAAACCGCTCGAGGACGCGGAAATGCGTCACCGCCGGTCTTCCCCCGTCCACAACCGCCATCCTCTTCCGGTGCGCGGGCCGTCGGCCGATGTTTCCCTCGATCCGGCCCTCATCCGGAAAGCTCCCCCCCCGCCCTCCCCACCCGGCCAAGGCCCGGTAGATCCGCCCGATCCGCCTCGCCTTGAGGGCGGCCTGAAGCCCCTTCATGGACGCCTCGGTCTTGGCCACGACCATCAGTCCCGAGGTGTCCTTGTCCAGGCGGTGGACGATGCCCGGGCGAAGCTTCCCGCCGATTCCCGCCAAGTCGGAAACCCGTGACAACAGCGCGTTGACCAGGGTCCCCCGCGCGTGGCCGGGGGCGGGATGGACGACCAGTCCGGGCGGCTTGTTGATGATGATCAGGTGGGCGTCCTCATAAGGGACGTCCAGGGGAATGTCCTCGGCCGCGACTTCGACGGGTTCGGGCGGCGGGACCGTGACGAGGATCCAGTCCCCGGCGTACAGGGCCGTCCCGGCCTTTGGAACCTGACCCGGAGGAAGCGCTTTCGCGGGGCCGGCGGGACCCCCGGCGCCTCTCTCGATCCGGACGCGCCCTTCCCGGATGAGCCGCTGGACCCCCGCCCGGGAATTACCGGGCGCCTCGGGACGGCCGGCGAGATAAACGTCCAGGCGGCAGCCTTCGCGCCCCGGCTCGACCTGAAATTCAAAACGTCTTGTTCCTTCGGAGGGAATAGCGGGGACATCCCTTCGTGAATCGGACAACGGATTCGGCCTCGCAAATCTCCGGCGGGATGAAAAAACCTCTCATCACATTTCGCGCGCCGCCGATAAGAGATCAGGCAAAACCCTCATGGAAGGAGGGTCAAGGCGATGAATGATTACAAAGCTCAGATAATCACAACCGAACCTACAGTCATCCGGCCGAATCCGCCTGTCTCCGGGAACAAGCATTCACATGCAAAACACCCGGGAGACCAAACAAGCAGCGCGGCGACCTTCACGGCGACGGCCCTGCCGGGAGAACAGCTTCTCCTCGACCTGCCCGCCCCCAAGCCGCCCCCGGAGGTCAAGAAAATCCGGGACGCCGCGAACTCTTCCTACGAAGAGAACCGGCCGCTGCTGGCCGTCCTGAGCGCCCCCAGGCCGGAAGAGATCAGGGCCATCGATCTCCAAGCCTGAGACGGGCATTCCGGACCGCGCGTCCGGCGCCGGCCACGCCCCGGCCAGCCCACCCACGTCACGCCCCGGCTTCGCCCCCGGACTCCTTCCCTCCGCCGCCCGATTCCCGACCCCCTCTCGGAAGGAACGGGGTGAGCAAGTCCATCGGAATGGGGAAGATCAACGTCGAGTTGTTCTCCATCGCCACTTCCGTCAGGGTTTGAAGGTAGCGGAGCTGGAGCGCCGCCGGCTCTCTGCCGACAACGGCGGCCGCCTCGGCCAGCCGGCCCGACGCCTGGAACTCGCCTTCGGCGTGAATGATCTTGGCCCGCCGCTCCCGCTCGGCCTCGGCCTGCTTGGCGATGGCCCGCTGCATCTCGGTGGGCAGATCGACGTGCTTGATCTCGACGTTGGTGACCTTGATGCCCCACGGGTCGGTCTGCTTGTCCAGGATTTCCTGGAGCTGACTGTTGATCTTCTCCCGCTCGCCCAGGAGGTCGTCCAGCTCCGATTTTCCGAGGACGCTCCGCAGGGTCGTCTGGGCGAGCTGGGAGGTCGCGTAGAGGAAGTCCTCCACCTCGATGACGGCCTTTTGGGGATCGAGAACGCGGAAATAAAGCACGGCGTTCACCTTCACCGTCACGTTGTCCCGGGTGATGATGTCCTGCGAGGGAACGTCCAGGGTGACCAGCCGCAGACTCACCCGCACCATCCGGTCGATGACGGGGAACAAAAGGAAAAGTCCCGGCCCCTTGGCGCTGAGAAACCGGCCCAGCCGAAAGACGACCGCGCGCTCGTACTCCCGCATGACCTTGATCGAGCTGGCCAAAATCAGGATCACGAAGATCACGATAATCGGGAGCAATGCGTTGTATCCAATCATGTAGACACCTCCTTCACCACCACGAGACGAAGACCCTTGACCGCCACAATCCGAACCGTTTCCCCTTCGGCAATCGGCTCGGCGGAATGGGCGTTCCAAAGCTCTCCATGAACAAACACCTTGCCTTCAAGGTCGATGTCCCCCTTCGCGACGCCCGTGGCGTCCACCAGACCCTCCGAACCGGACACGGGTTTCCGCCGCTGGGCCTTGAGGCCGAGCCCAAGGAGGAAGACGAACAGACCGGCGGTCAGGAGGGTCACGGGGATGATCACGAAGTAGGAGATCCGCAGGAACGGCGCGGGCGAGTCCACCAGCATGACCGACCCCAGGATCATCGCGATCGCCCCCCCGATGCTGAGGGCGCCATAGCTGACCATGTTGACCTCCAGGATGAACATGACGATGCCGAGAATGATCAAGGCCAGCCCGGCATAGTTGATGGGAAGCACCTGAAGGGCGTAGAAACCCACAATGAGGCAGATGGCCCCGACCACGCCGGGAAAGATGGCCCCCGGATTCATGATCTCGAAAAGGATCCCGTAAAACCCCAGCATCATGAGCATGTAGGCCAGATTGGGGTTGGAGAGGATGGCCAGGAGCTTCTGGCGCACGCCCATCTCGTACACCGCCACCCGGGCGCCCTTCGTCCGCAGGACCCGGTCGCCGGCCGGCGTGGACACCTTGCGTCCGTCCACCGCCAGCAGAAGGGTCTTCAGGTTGGTGGCCACCAGGTCGATCACGCCCTTGTTGAGCGCCGCGCCCTCGCCGAGGGACACGCCGTCGCGGACCGCCTTCTCCGCCCAGTCCGCGTTCCGGCCGTGCTTCTTCGCCAGGGACCGGATGTAGGCCGCCGCGTCGTTGGTGACCTTCTTCTTCATGGTTTCGTCCATCCCGCCGCTCACCGCCACCGGGCTGGCCGCGCCCAGGTTCGTGCCGGGCGCCATGGCGGCCACGTGGGCCGCGATCGTCATGAAGGTCCCGGCCGAGGCCGCCCTCGCCCCGCCCGGGGCCACGTACACGGCGACGGGAACCGATGAGGCGATCATCGCTTTGATGATGATGCGCATGGAGGTGTCCAGTCCGCCCGGGGTATCCAACTGCAGGACGATCAACTCGGCCCCCCGCGTCTTCGCCTCCGCGAGCCCCTTGACGATGTACTCGGCCGTCGCCGGATTGATGACGCCCTCGACGTTCAGAACGAGGACGGTCCGCCCGTCCGGCTCCTTGGCGGTGTCCGAACCGGAGAGAGCGGGCAGGAGGATGGCGGCGCAAAGGGAGAGCGGGAGGATGAGGTTCCGCAGAAGTGATCGGCTTCCGGGCATGCCGTGCCTCGAATCCACAAGCAAATCGGTGGGTCAACCTTTAATGAAAATCTAACACCCCCCCGCCCGCCTTTCAACCAAAACGCCGGCGGACCGGCGGCTCCGCCTGTCCGGCGACCCCGCGTCCGGGCGCGCCCCCGCCGGACCCGCATTGATTGAATCCGCTCCGAAATCTATATTCAAGGGGTTGGAAAGACTCCGTGGGTTCCGCGGACAACAGATATCTTCCCCCCTCCGGCCACGAGCGGAGCGCATGGACCTGATCACCTGTCACATCAGCGCCGACTTCGACTGCCTGGCCGCCATGGCGGCGGCGGAAAAGCTATACCCCGGCGCGACGCCGGCCTTCCCCGGTTCTCAGGAATCCTCGGTGCGGGAGTTCCTCCGGTCCGGGCGCTGTGCGCTTCAGGTCCTCAAGCCGCGCCAGGTGGAACCGGACGCCGTGGGACGGCTCATCGTCGTGGACACCCAGTCCAGGGCCCGGATCGGGGAGTTTCAGCCGCTGCTCGACCGCGCGGACGTCCCGGTGCACGTGTACGACCACCATGCGGAGGCCGTCCGGGATTTCCGGGCCGACGTCGAGGACATCCGGCCCGTCGGCGCGACCACAACCATTTTGGTGGACATTCTGAGAACGCGGGACATTCCGATCACCCCGGAAGAAGCCACCCTCTTCAACCTGGGGATTCACGCGGACACGCGAAGCTTTTCCTCCGTCAACACCACGCTGCGGGACCTGGAGGCGGCGGCCTTCCTCGCCTCCCGCGGAGCGGACCCGGCGGCCGTGGCCGACTGGGTGCACCGCGAGCTGAACGCCGTCCAGGTCGCCCTCCTTCACGAGCTGATGGAGTCTGCCGAGTCCGTTCGCGTTCTGGGCGTTCCCGTCGCCGTCGCCACGGCCTCCCGGGAGGAGTACGTGGATGACGTCGCCCTGGTCGCCCAGAAGTTTCAGGCCGCCCACGACGCGCCCGCTTTCTTCTTTCTGGTTCGGTTGGAAGGAAAGGTCCAATTAATCGCCCGGAGCCGCGTCCCCGAGATCGACGTCGGGGCCGTCGCGGCGTCCTTCGGCGGAGGCGGCCATCCCTCCGCCGCCTCGTCCTCCATCAAGGACCTGACACTCTTCCAAGCCCGGGACCGGCTGATCGAGCGCCTCCACCGGGAAACGCGCGGCCGCCGAAAGGCCGGAGAGATCATGGCGTCGCCTGTGCGGACCGTCAGGGCGGAAGACCCGATTCGCGATGCCGGGGACCTGATGACCCGATACAACCTCAACACCCTGCCCGTGATGGAAGGGCGCCGCGTCGCCGGTTTGATCACGCGCCCGGACGTGGAGCAGGCCATCGTTGACGGTGTCGGGGCGGATCGCGTGGCCGATTCCATGAACCGGAACTTCGAGACCCTGACGCCCGACGCCCCGGCGGACCGGGCCCTGGAGTTGATCCTGGGCCGCCGGCAAAAGGCGATTCCCGTCCTGGGCCGCACCGATCCGGACGTGAAGCACGCCCCCTTGAAGGGAATCATCACCCGGGGGGACGCCGTCCGGCTCCTCCAACAGGAGCGCAACCCGGAAGGCCTTCGGGCCGAGCCCTACACGCGAAGCGTGCGGACGCTGGCCCGCGCCCGCCTCTCGGAACCCGTGCGTGAGGTCCTCGAGGAGGCGGCGCATACGGCGGAGGCGCAAGGCTGCCGCGTCTACCTCGTCGGCGGGATCATCCGGGACCTGATGCTCGGCATCGACAACCCGGACGTGGACCTCGTGGTGGAAGGCGACGGCATCGCTCTCGCCCGGGCGCTCGCGGCGCGGATGGGAGGACGCTCCAAAGCCCACCCCCGGTTCGGCGTCGCCGTGGTGACGCTGCCCGACGGCCGAAAGGTGGACGTGGCCACGGCCCGGGTGGAATACTACGAACAGCCCGCGGCGCTGCCCGTCGTCGAGATGAGCGACATCCGCACGGACCTGTCCCGGCGGGATTTCTCCATCAACGCGATGGCCGTCCAACTGAACGGCGAGGGGGCGTGGAGATTGCTGGATTTCTTCGGCGCCCGGCGCGACCTGAAGGACAAGGTCCTCCGCGTTCTCCACAACCTCAGTTTCGTAGAGGACCCGACGCGCGCCTTTCGCGCCGTCCGATTCTCGGAACGGTATGGATTCGCCATCGGCGCCCAAACCCGGACCCTCCTGGACCATGCCGTCCGCGACAGCCTGATCGACCGCCTTTCGGGAAGCCGCCTGTTCACCGAGCTTCGACTCATCCTCGACGGGCCCGAGCCCTGGCGGTGCGTCGCCCGCCTGGGCGACTTGAAGCTGCTCCGGTTCATCCACCCGAGGCTCCGGGAAACCTCCGCCCTCGGGTGCCGCTTCGAAGACATCGATCGGGCCCTCGCCTGGTTCAAGCTGCTGTTCCCCGAAGAGCCGATGGAGGCTTGGCGGATCTACCTCATGGGCCTGCTCGGGGATCTCACCGATGAGGAGGCGGAGGCCGCGTGCGCCCGCCTGGCCCTGCCCGGCCGCCGATGCGACCCCACCCTTCAGGCCCGCCGGGAAGTCGTGAACATCCTGGCCGGACTCTCCGGGGAAGAGGTCCCGCCGAGCGCCGTTTACCGGCTCCTCCACCCCCTGAAGATCGAGACCCTGCTCTACAGCCTGGCGGTCGCGCCCTCCCAGCGGGCCAAGAAACGCGTCTCTTTGCACCTGACCCATCTGCGAGACGTGAATCCGGCCATCGGGGGAAAGGACCTGCTGGCGATGGGCGTGGAACCGGGGCCCCTGTACGGGGAGCTCCTGGCGGCCGCGCGGGACGCCCTGCTGGACGGGGACATCGAGGCGGGCGAGATCCACGAGCGCGCTTACGTCCGGCGGCTCCTGACCCTTCACGGGGTGAAATGACCGTCTCCAAATTGACAGTGCCGCGGGCGTTTGCTAAGAGGTTTCGATTTATCGCCGACGTGCGGCCGAACCAAGGACACCGAAACCATGGACATTAATCTGGTCATCCGGCAGATCGCCATCATGTTGCCCGCCATGCTGCTTGCCCTCTGCGTGCACGAGGCGGCGCACGGATGGATGGCCGACCGCCTGGGCGACCCGACGGCGCGGATGCTGGGGCGGGTGACGCTGAACCCGCTCAAACACCTGGACCCGATGGGCACGCTCGTCTTCGTCGTCACGCGCTTCATCGGGTGGGCCAAGCCCGTCCCGGTGGACGTGAGGAACCTCCAAAACCCCCGCCGGGACATGATGTGGATCGCCCTCGCCGGACCGGTGTCGAACTTCATCCTCGCCACGGGGTTCGTGGGGGTTTATCATTTGATTCCGGTCCCCTACGCCGGAGACGCCTTCTGGGGGCACACGCCGTTATTCCTGATCGTCCAGCGCTGCATCGTCATCAACCTGGCGCTGATGGTCTTCAACCTGATCCCGATTCCGCCCCTGGACGGAGGCCGCATTCTGAACGGGCTGCTCCCCCCCCGGGCCTCGATCACGTTCAGCCGGATCGAGCCCTACGGGTTCTTCATCCTGCTGGGGCTCATCTTTTTTCGGGTGCTCGACTACACGGTCTTCCCGATCATCCACGTCTTCATCCGCATGTACGGGCTTTGAGGATCGAACCGCCGGGGCCGCCGGGCCCGTCGGGATCGGGGCGACATCGTCAAGGGAAGGAAATCAATCGTTGGACGCGAAACCGGAGCGGGTTCTCAGCGGGATGCGGCCCTCGGGCAAACTGCATCTGGGCAACTATTTCGGCGCGCTGAAAAACTGGGTGGACCTTCAGGAGGGCTACCGCTGCTTTTTCTTCGTGGCCGACTGGCACGCCCTCACCACCGATTACAACGACACCGGCGACCTCCAGGCCCTCATCACGGAGATGGCCGTGGATTGGATGGCGGCCGGCCTGGACCCGGAGCGCAGCACGATCTTCGTCCAATCCCGGGTCCCCGAGCACGCGGAGCTTCACCTGCTCTTCTCCATGATCACCCCCCTGGCCTGGCTGGAGCGGGTCCCCTCTTACAAGGAACAGCAGCAGCAGATGACCCATGTCGATCTCGGCACGTACGGCTTCCTGGGCTATCCCCTCCTCCAGGCGGCCGACATTGTCATCTACAAGGCCAATTGGGTGCCCGTGGGGGTGGACCAGGTGGCGCACGTCGAGCTGACCCGGGAGGTCGTCCGCCGGTTCAACCACCTCTCGAAATCCGAGGTCTTCCCCGAGCCCGCGCCGAAACTGACCGAGGTCCCCAAGCTCCCCGGCACGGACGGCCGGAAGATGAGCAAGAGCTACGACAACGCCATCTACCTGGGCGACGAGGGAGAGCCCCTGCGCCAAAAGATCATGACCATGATGACCGACCCGGCCCGAAAGCGCCGCAACGACGCCGGCGACCCCGACGTCTGCCCGGTCTTCGACCTCCACAAAGTATTCTCGTCCGACGATGAGCTGAAGTGGGCCGCCCAAGGCTGCCGGACCGCCGAGATCGGCTGCGTGGACTGCAAGAAAGTCCTCCACGGGAACCTGACCGAGATGTTGGGGCCCATCCAGGAGCGGCGGCGGGAGATCCTCTCGGACCCGGACTCCGTCCGGGACATCCTGGAGGAGGGAAGCCGGAAGGCCCGGGAGGAGGCGCGAAAAACCTTGGACGAGGCCAAGGCCGCGATGCACTTATAGTCAGTCCATGCCGCCCCGGCGTGAATGGCTGAAGTCTGAATCCCCGAAAATCGTCACTCCCGGATTGTGCGAACCCTCATGACGGAAGAACGCGACTACAAAGAAACGCTGAACCTCCCCCGAACCGACTTCCCCATGAAGGCCAACCTCCCGGTGAACGAGCCCAAGCGGCTCGATCGGTGGAAGGAAATGGACCTGTACGCCAAAGTCCGCGAGGCCCGGCGGGGGGCGAAGAAATTCATCCTCCACGACGGCCCCCCCTACGCCAACGGCCACATCCACATGGGAACGGCCCTCAACAAGGTGCTCAAAGACTTCATCGTCCGCGCCCGGACGATGGAAGGGCTCGACGCCCCGTACGTGCCCGGCTGGGACTGCCACGGCCTGCCCATCGAGCACCAGGTGGACCTGGAGCTGGGGAAGGAAAAGGACACGATCCCCACCTCGGAGAAACGGCGGCGGTGCCGGGCGTTCGCCGAGCGGTTCGTGGGGATTCAACGCGAGGAGTTCGAGCGGCTCGGGGGCTACGGCGCGTGGGACTCTCCGTACCTGACGATGAACCACGGCTTCGAGGCCGCCACGGTCAGGGAGCTTGAAAAGTTCTTCCGCTCCGGTGCCGTCTACCGGGGGCTGAAACCCGTCCACTGGTGCACATTCGACCTCACCGCCCTGGCCGAGGCCGAGGTGGAGTACGAGGACCACACCTCGCCCGCCGTCTTCGTCGAGTTCTCTTATCTTCACGGAGGGGAAATCGGAGACGCGCCGGAAGGGACGGCCGCGGTCATCTGGACGACCACCCCCTGGACCCTCCCGGCCAACCAGGCCGTCGCCTTCCACCCCAAGCACGACTACGCCCTGGTGGAAGCGGAAACGGACGGGAAAACCCGCCGCTGGATCCTGGCCGAGCGCCTGACGCCGACGCTGATGGAGGTCTTCGGCGCACAGGGCTGCCGCGTCCTCCGCCGGTTTCCCGGAAAGGCCCTCGAAGGGGCGGTCTTCCGCCATCCCTTCCTGGAGCGGGACTCGGCCGGCGTCCTGGCCGACTACGTGACACTCGACCAAGGGACCGGCGCGGTCCACACCGCTCCCGGGCACGGACGGGAGGACTACGAAACCGGACAGGCGTACGGCCTGGAGGTGATCTGCCCGGTGGACGACCACGGCCGCTTCTACAAGGACCTGCCCCTGTTCGGCGGAATGAGCGTCTGGGATGCGAACTCCGAGATTATCCGTCACCTCTCGGAGACCGGGCGGCTCGTCGCACAAGAAAAAATCCGGCATCAATATCCCCACTGCTGGCGGTGCCACAACCCCGTTCTCTTTCGGGCCACCCCCCAGTGGTTCATCTCGATGGACCACAACGGCCTCCGGTCCAAGGCCCTCGAAGCGGTCAACGGCGTCCGGTGGCTCCCCGAGTGGGGACGCGAGCGCATCTACGGGATGATCGAGAACCGGCCGGACTGGTGCATCTCCCGCCAGCGGACCTGGGGGGTTCCCATCACGGCCTTCACGTGCGCCGACTGCGGCGAGGCGGTGATCGACCCCCGAATCGCCGGGAAGGCCGCCGCGTGGATGGAGACGGAAGGGGCCGACGCCTGGTTCGACCGGGACGCGGCGGACTTCACGCCGGACGGCCTCGCCTGCGCGGGGTGTGGATCGAAGAATTTCGAGAAGGTCACGGACATCCTGGACGTGTGGTTCGATTCAGGCGTGACGCACGCCGCTGTCCTCGAAGCCGACCCGGAGCTCTCCTGGCCCGCCGATCTCTACCTGGAAGGGAGCGACCAACACCGGGGCTGGTTCCACAGCTCGCTCCTGGCCTCGGTGGGAACGCGGGGGCGCGCGCCCTACGGGACCGTCCTGACCCACGGGTACGTCGTGGACGCCGACGGTCGGAAGATGTCCAAGTCACGTAAAAACGTCATCGCGCCCGATAAGATCATCAAACAGAACGGCGCGGAGATCATCCGGCTCTGGGTGGCCTCGGAGAACTACCGGGAGGACGTGCGGATCTCCCCGGAGATCCTGAAGCGCAACTCGGAGGCCTACCGGCGGATCCGCAACACCTTCCGATACTTCCTGGGAAACCTCTATGACTTCGACCCATCGGGGAACGCCGTCCCTTACGAGCGGCTGCCCGAGATCGACCGGTGGATGCTTCACAAACTCGCCGAGCTGGTCCGGCGCGTGCGCGAGACCTACGACCGGTACGAATTTCACACGTTCTATCAGACGTTCCACAACTTCTGCGCCGTGGACCTGTCGGCCTTTTACCTGGACGTGATCAAGGACCGCCTCTACTGCGAGAAGGCCGATTCCGAGGCGCGCCGGAGCGCCCAGACCGTCCTGCACCGGCTGGCCGACGCGATGGTCCGCCTCATGGCCCCGATCCTGGCCTTCACGGCCGAAGAGGTCTGGGAGCGCCTTCCGGGAGACCCGGCCAGCCGCGAGCCGAGCGTCCACCTGGCCCTGTTTCCGGCCATCGACGAATCGGAGTTGGACGAGGACTTGGCCGGGCGGTGGCGGCGCCTCATCGAGCTGCGCGAAGGCGTCCTCAAGGAGCTCGAGGAGGCCCGCCAAAGCCGGGACCTCGGGAGCGCGCTGAACGCGAAGGTGAAAATCGCCGCCTCGGAGGAATTCCGGACCTTTCTCGAACCCTACCTCGGAGACCTGCCGGCGCTGTTCATCGTATCGTCGGTGGAGACGGAGGGGGCGACGTCCGGCTCCAATCCGGACGGAGCGCCTCCTTGGACAGTCCAGGTCGAGGCGGCCGAGGGGGAGAAGTGCGAGCGCTGCTGGATGGTCCTTCCTTCCGTGGGTCGAAACGCGGCCCACCCGACGCTCTGCGGCCGATGCGCGGCCATCCTGGAATAATGGGCGGGTGAGATGAACGCGGCCACCGCGTCAAAATCGGCCGGGAAGACGCGCCTCGCGCCCCTGGTGTCCATCGCGGCGGCGGTGGTCCTGCTGGATCAGGTCACGAAGGTCATCGTTCAGAGGCGTTTTTTTCTGGGCGAGTCCATCCCCGTTATCGACGGCTTCTTCAATCTGACCTATGTCCGAAACTCCGGAGCGGCGTTCAGTTTCCTCGCGTCGGGGGACCCGGCCTGGGTCATCCCCTTCTTCATCATCACCACGCTCATCGTCTCCGTCGGCATTGTCTACTACTACCGAAAGACCGACCCCGCCCAGCGTCTCCACCGCTTGGGGCTCTCCCTGGTCCTGGGCGGGGCGGTGGGCAACCTCATCGACCGCCTCGTCCACCAGTCAGTCGTGGACTTCCTCGATTTTTACGCGGGGACCTACCACTGGCCGACCTTCAACGTCGCCGATTCGGCCATCACCACCGGCGTGGGACTGATCCTGTTGGAGATGCTTCTGACGGGAAAAAGCGGAAAAGTTTCCGGTTGACCTTAGTTAGTCACAATTTCCTCCCTGGGGCCGTGGTTCCCATTCGATGGGAGGGTGGTCCGACGTCAGGCGGGGGCGGGTACGGAGCCCCGCCCTTACATGGAAAACACCCAAAGGGCGCTCAGATGTAGCGGCGGGGCTCCGCACCCGCCCCAATGGAACGCCCTCAGGCCAAACCGCCCAATCCGTTCGCGCCCGATTTCATACTTTCGGTCCAGAGCACAGCCGAAGGATGTCCCCCCCGGCCCTTTCACAAATCAACAATCCTCATCCACCCGGCGGAACCTCGACCTCCCTGCCGTTCAGCTTGATGACGCTCTTCAGGGGAACCGCTTGCTCGATCATGTTCTCGGCGAAACACCCGCCCTTGGCGTTCCGGATGAGAAGCAGGAGCCGGTCCTCGGGCTCGTCCGATTCCAGCTCAAAAATCGTCCGGGTTTCCGAGCAGCCGCTCTTCACCGTCCCCCGGAGGACGGAGCCTTCGTGATAGAAATCCATCTCGACGTGAACGCGCGCGGACCGGATTCTGAGTTTCATCATTGAAGAATACATCTTCAAATTGCTCAGCAGTCAGGCGCCGACGCCGCCGGCGATGTACGTAAGGGGTTGCGGAAATTCGCCACCCCCTCCAATCCGGGGCGGCTCGTCCACCCGGAAGGCCAACCGCTCTTCACGGCCCCCAAGCTCCACTTTCTCCTTCCCGGAGGCGGTGGTCTTCGTCAGGACGGTGACCTGGTGGCCCTCCACTTCATGAAGCATCCTCTCCAGGTTCACGCAGTCCACATAGGCGGTGATCTTCGTGCGACCCCCGGGCAGTTCGTCGTTGAACGTGCCGAATGGGATGTCCATGCTCATCTGCTCTCTCCCCTCGAAAGATGAAGGCGGGCCGGGGGTCAACCGACCCGGATTCCCGCACCGCCTGGTTAAAAGCTCGGCCGGTCCTACAAACGGGACCAGACTTGTTCGTGAATGGCCTTCACCGATTCGAGCAGCTCCGGCAGGTCGTCGAGCGGAAGCATGTTCGGGCCGTCGGAGAGGGCGCTGTCCGGGTCGGCGTGACACTCGATGAAAAGCGCGTTCACGCCCACCGCCGCGCCCGCCCGGGCCAGGGCCGGGACGAAGCCCCGGTCTCCCCCCGAAACGTCCCCCCCCCCGCCCGGAAGCTGGACGCTGTGCGTCACGTCGAAGACCACCGGCCATTCGTACTGCCTGAGGATCACAAGTGATCTCAGGTCGGCGACGAGGTTGTTGTACCCGAACGAGGTCCCCCGCTCGGTGATCAGGATGCCCTCGGCCCCCGCCGATTCCAGCTTCTCGACGACGTTCCCGAGGTCCCAGGGCGCGAGGAACTGGCCCTTCTTCACGTTGATCGGCCTCTCCGTCTTCGCGGCGGCCGCCAACAGGTCCGTCTGGCGGGAAAGAAAAGCGGGAATCTGGAGGATATCCAGGTGCGGCGCGGCGGCCTCGACATCCTCGACCGAATGGACGTCGGAAAGGACGGGAAGGCCGGTCTCGTCCCGGACGCGGCGGAGGATCGCCAGCCCGGCTTCGCGCCCGGGTCCCCGGAAGGACTTGATCGAGGAGCGGTTCGCCTTGTCGAAAGAGGATTTGTAGATGAGGGGGACGCCGGCCCCGGCGCAGATCGCCTTCAGCCGAACGGCCGCAGCCAGGGCTTCCTCCTCGGACTCGATGACGCAGGGACCGGCGATGAGCGTCAAACCGCCCCCGCCGATCCGGATGTCTCCGACTTCAACGATTCGCAATGCCTGTCGCTCCCATGCCCGCGATTCCACGCGCCGGCGCCGGCATTCTATCGCGCCGCGCCGAGAGAAACATACGAGCTCTTTTTGAAAGGGAATCCCCCCTTCACGCGTCTCCGGGGCGGCCTCCGTATTTCCTGTCCCACTCGCTGACCTCATCCAGGCGGGTCAGACGGTTCCGTTCTTCCATCGTGATGAGAGAATCCAGATGGCCGGCCGTCGTCCCTTCCCCTTTCAAAACGCGCAGAACATCCTGGACCCCTTTGGCGCCCGCCCGCAGGACGCAGTTCGCGAACAGGACCACCTTGAAGCCCATTTCATCGAGCTCCGGGCCGGAGAGGAGGGGCGTTTTTCCGCCCTCGACCATGTTGGCCACTTGGGGCAGCGGGACCTCCTTCGGGACGCGCGCCAATTCCTCGCGGGTTTGCGGAGCCTCGACGAACGTGAGATCCGCGCCGGCGGCGGCGTAAGCCCGCGCCCGCTCGATGGCCGCGTCCAGGCCCTCCGCCTCCCGCGCGTCCGTCCGGGCGATAATCACCAGACCCTCGCCATCCCCGCCGCCAAGCGTTGCTCGGGCTTCGAGGGCGGCCTCGATTTTTCCAACCATCTCGGCCGGGGGAATCACCGCTTTCCCCTCGAAGTGTCCGCACTGCTTGGGGAAAACCTGGTCCTCGATCTGGATCGCCCCCACGCCCGCCCGGCCAAGCTCGACCACCGTCCGGACCACGTTCGCCGGACCGCCGTACCCCGTGTCCGCGTCGGCGATGACGGGCAGGCCGGTCGCATGGACAATCCGGGTCACCTGGTGGAGGATCTCGCCGAAGCTCAGAAGGCCCTTGTCCGCCAGGCCGAGCTGGGTGTTCGAGATCCCCGCGCCCGTGGCGTAAACCACCGAAAACCCGGCGTCCCCGATAAGCCGGGCCGTCAGGGCGTCGTACGCCCCCGGGGCCGTGATGATCCCCGGCCGGTCCATGAGACGCCTGATCCGCTCCGCCGGATTCTCTCTCGTTCCCACAATATCTCCTGGTTCGATCCCCCGGCTCGGAGATCGACGGGGTCAGACGTTCGCCGCCGGACCCGCCTTCAACAAATCCCCGGGGACCAGGACGAACCCCTCCATCAGCCGCCGGGCCGTCCGCACGGTCTTGACCCACCGGATCCTGATCCCGTCCTCCGTCTCTTCCATGTCCACTTCCATCGTCAGGTCTCCGGAGGGGTGCCGCAAGGTGACTTCCCCCCCCCCTTCCGCTGTTTCCCGAGCGACGGCGTGGACCACCGTTCCCCGGATCTTCGCCGCCGCGCACGTGGCGATGGCCCCCGTGAGGGCGTAGGCCCCGTGGGCCTTGCCCATCGAGATGATGAGGGCGGAGAGGTGGGCCTCCCCTTCCGGCGGCGCCGCGAGGGCGACTTTGGGGATAGCCGGAGACCGGTCCGCGGCCTCCCGGGCGTCCTCGACGAGACCGCAACGCTCCGCCGCGACGGCCCGGATGTGCTCCAGCGCAGCCATCAGTTCCAGGCTCCCGTCCACCTCCCCCGGAGTCGGGATCGCTTCGAGGCCGAGGTCTTTCGCCCGAACGAAAACGGCCGGGTTGCCGGCGTCCACAATGGAGACCTCGATTTCCCCTCTTCCGGGGACGGCCACGGTTTCCGACCGTTTGCCCGTGGGCAGGAGCGCCCCGGTCACCGCGCCGCCGGGGTCTTCGTAGCTCAGGTGGATGGGCGCCCCCGTTCCGGGAACCCCCGGGATCGAGCAGTCTCCTTCGGCCTGGAACATCCCCCCGCGGACGGGCGCCTCGGCCAGGATCATCTTGCCGGTGTTCGTGTTGAGGATCTCGACACGGGTGACGGGCTCGACCGCCTCGATCCACCCCTCCTCGATGGCGAAGGGGCCGACCGCCGCGGAGAGGTTTCCGCAGTTGCCCCGGTAATCCACGGTTGCGGCGCCGATGCCGACCTGTCCGAAGGTGTACCGGACCGGACCGCCGTCCTCAAGGGGCGGCGCGAGGATGGCCACTTTGCTCGCGCTTGAGAACCCCGAGCCCAGGCCGTCGATCTGGCGGGCGTCGGGGCTGCCCATGACGCGCAGGAGTATGGCGTCGCGCAGGGCGGGGTCTTCGGGAAGATCGGCTTCCCGGAAGAAAAGCCCCTTGCTGGTCCCGCCTCTCATTAATACGCTTCGGATGCGCGTCTGCATGGGACCTCCGGTTGGAGGCTCGGTCAAATTACTGGAATGGACGCCGCCCCGCGGACGGACCCACAATTGATTGTACCTCGGTTTTTCAGGGGGCGGCGGGAAGCGAAAAAGACGGGAGGACGCCAAGCCGCTCCCGACCATGGAACACCGTCGGAACGGACTTGCCTCTGATAAGAGGCCAACGGGTCATCGACGATAAGATTTTCAGCAACCCGCCGGGCGGGGATCAGTCGGGCGCTTCTTCGTAGATGTAGGCGCAGCGATAGATGGGCGTGCCCCGGCCGCCTCGGAAGTGGACCCGCTCGTCGATGATCTGCGCGGCGATGCCCACCGTGCGGGACCAGCCGAACAGGGCCGTATAGTAGTCCGAGTCGGTCAGGCCGATCGCGTTCAACAGGGAGCCCGTGATGGCGTCCACATTGGGGTAGGGGTTCGCGATCTTCCCCGTTTCCTTCAAGATGGGCGGGGCTTCCGTGCGCAGGGTCAGGGCGATCCGGATGTTCTCGTCGTCGGCGAAATACTTCCCGCCCACCCCGTAGCCGATGGTCGCCCTGGGGTCTTCGGCGCGCAGGACGGCGTGACCGAAACCGAACACCAGCTTTTTGGTCGCCAGGCAATTCTGGATGAATTTCCGGACGTGCTCCGGGTCCGGGTCGCCGACTTCGCGGATGAAATTCAGGGCGTCCTGGTTGGCGCGCCCGTGGCGGGGTCCGTACAGTCCGGCCATGGCGGCCGCCATCGACGTGAAGATGTCCGCGAGCCCCGACGCGACGGCCTTGCCCGTGAGCGTGCTCAGGTTCCCGCCGCCGTGGTCGTAGTGCATGATGTGCATCAGCCGCAGGACCCGGGTCGCTTCCGGATGGGCGTCCGGCGCGCCCAGCATATGGGCGAAGTTCTCCACGTATCCGCGCTCGGGCTCGCTCGGGATGAGATCGCCCCAGCCCGCCCGGATCCGGAAGATGGCCGCCACCAGCTCGTTCACCCAGGCGATCAGGTTCAAGCCGTCTTCGGCGTAATCCTCCTCCTTGCCGGACATGCCGAGATAGAGAAGCCCCGCCAAGAACCATTCCATGGGATGGCCTTCCCGGGGCAGGGCCTTCAGCAGATCCAGAACGCCTTTCGGGAAGTTCCGGGCGCGCCGAGTCAGGTCGGCGCGGAATTCCTTGTCCTCTGTGTCGGAGGGAAAGCGCTTGTTCAGGAGCAGAAACATGACCTGCTCGGGATCGTGGTCGCAAAGCTCCGCTATCGGCCGTCCCACGTAGTAGAGCCCCTTGATGGGGTCGACCTTGCTGGTCCAAAGGTGACCGACGGGGAAGCCGCGCAGTCCGGTGTCCAGATGGTCCTTGGTGATCTCAAAAAGAACGTCGCTCATCGGCAGATCTCCACACGCCCCTTCAGTGGATTCCCTCCGTCTCGCCATGGAACCGCCGGCGCGCGCCGAAGACAACCCGGCTGCCGGAAACGGGAATCATGTCTATACGAAAAATTTGGATTTCGCTCGGGCATTTGTCAAACGGATTTGGCCGAGTCGCCAATCCCGAGGTCTTTCATGGTGGATGGCATGATACCAAATCCCGGTCGGGATGGATAGGGGGAGGAGACCGAACCGGGTCGAGACCGGCGGGGATATTCCGCGAATCAAATGGGCGACCGATACTGGAATCCCCGGGTCTTTTCGCTGAATTCCTTGCGAATCTTCCGAAGAACGGCCGGTTGCGTGAGCAGATCCACGGCGGTGCAGGCCAGCGTCTTGGAGGCCGCGAGCATCCCCTTCCAGCCGATGGCCAAGCCGTATTGCTGTGTCGCGAGCCAGTGATGTTGGGGCGTGCCGGGCGCCCGGCACGTGGTGCGGAAGAAGCCGAACGGGACCAGCCAGCTTACGTTGCACTGGTCATTGCTGACCCGTGTGAGGTGATGATCCTTGACGGCGGGCTCCACCCACTCGACCAGCGGTTCTTTGAATCCGAGCTTTCGGGCCGAGGCCTTGTCGGCTTTGGAGAACTTCGGCGCCTCCACCCACCGCAGGTTCCGATCGATCAACTCTCCCAGGGCGACGTTGGGGAGACGGTGGTAGGTGCCCGAGACATGCTTGATTCTCACGCGCGTTCCCGTGGCTTTGGCGGCCCCGCGCGCCATGCGCTTGACCTCCTTCGTGACACCTTCGGTCTGGGCGCGCGTGGGCGTCCAAATCGAATACCACGCCTTGGCGTACGGCACGACGACGATGGGAATCCGCCCGCCTTCGAGAATGACGTAATTAATCCCGGTGTCCGGCGGGGCCTGCGCGCGAAGGCGGCTGACGCCCGCGTTCATCAGCTCCAGGGCGTCCAGGGCGCTGCGGCCCTTTTCCGGGTCCATCTGGGCATGAGCGCTCTCGCCGAAAAACTCGAACGTCACCGAATCCAGGGCCATAAATGAACCGTAATCGGAATGCGTCCCTTCGCCGGGATGCCAGGAAAGGGCGATGTCCAGCCCGTCGAACAGGCCGTGCTTCACCATGACGACCTTCCCGAGCAACATTTCCTCCGCGGGCGTGCCGAACATCTTGATCGTCCCCTTGACGCCCTTCTCCTCCATCAGGGTCCTGAGCGCGATGCCGGCGGAGACGCTCGCCGTGCCGAACAGGTTGTGTCCGCACCCGTGGCCGTTCTCCGTTTTTTTTCGGCCGCAGTTGGGAACGGCGTCGTACTCGGCGATGAGGCCGATGGTCGGACGGCCCTTCCCCCAGCGGGCGACGAAGGCGGTGGGCATTCCGGCCACGCCCGTTTCCACCTGAAAGCCCGCGTCTTCAAGCTCCTCGACCAGAAGGGCCGCCGCATAACGCTCTTCGAGGCCGAGCTCCGGCCTCTCCCAAATTTGCCGGGCCACGCGGTTCATGTGGCCGGCGCGTTGATTCAGGAATTCAACCGCGCGCCGCTTCAGGGAGGAACCCGCGGCCTTGCCACTTCGGCCCTTCGCGGTCTTCACTTGGGGAGACATGGGGGTTGCTTCCTCCGTGGGAGGGGTTTTCGCCGGGCAGGCGCCGAGCGTTTCTCCCGGTGGCGCGGCCCCGGGAAAAACGGCGGGGGCGGAGATCAACGCCGTGAGCTCCACCCCCGCCGGCGGCCGCGCGGGACTTCGCGCTTTTCAGCCGAAAGGCTTCTCTTTCTTCAGCCGGATGGCCGCTTCATGGGCGATGCTGGCATCGGCCAACTGATCGATCGGCGCCTTTTTCTTGACGTAGCCGCGGTAATCCACCCAGTGATCCTGCATCTTCGCGAGGGTCGCTTTGTTGGGCTTGGCGTCCGGCTCGGTCCAGGCCCAGTGAGGCGCGATTCCCCTCATCAGTCCTCGGCCTTTTTCCCCTTTGAAGACCGTGTACTTCGACAGGATGTCGATGATGTCGTTCGGGGGCGGCTTTTGGCCCGCCGCTTCATTGAAAAGCTTGACGCCCTGGAGGAAGGCCATGGCGAAGCGGACGTAGTTCTCGCGTCCGACATCGGCCATCTTCTTCCTGGAGTACGAGGAGAGGGAGATGATCGCCTCCGTGGCCGAGTCGGAGGCGTGATCGATGATCCTGGCCTTTTTGGCCTTCGCCATGATCCAGGCGAAGTGGCAGGCGAAGTTCGAGATGTTGACCCGGCCTTTCATCATGAGCTGCATGGCCTTCGGTTGGGGGAGTCCGTAGTCGTAGCGGATCTTCCGCGGATCGACGCCGCCCGCCAGGTAGGTCTTGTCCAGGGCGTACTCGTTGATGCTTCCCTTCACCGACATGTGGGCGGGCAGATCGGCGATCTTCTTGAGATCCCCCGGAGAACGGATGCCTTGGTCGTACAGTTTCTGGCTGACGACGGTGACGACGTAGCCGCGGTCCCGCCGGGACTCGGTGCCGCCGCCGAGGAACATGGTCAGGTCGCCGCCCCGGGCGACGGCGTTGAAGAAGCCGGCCGAGGGGGTCAGGCTGCCCATGTCCAGCTCACCCGCCAGGAGCGGCGCGACGACGAGGCCTCCGTCGAAGAACCACTTGAAGGACACGTCCAGACCCATCTTCTTGTAGAAGCCCTTGGCCAGGGCGATCATGTTCGGCCCTTTGCTGATAAAGGGGGCTTCGCCGTAGAGGATCTTGGTCATCTTGGCCGACCGCGAGACCCTCGGGTTCAGGTACACAGGCAGGCCGGCAACCGCGGTGCCGGCCCCCACCGCGCGGATAAACCGCCGCCGCGTCCATCCCTTTTTTTCGCTCATCGTCGCTCCTCCCCTCCGGAAATGTTGGTGCGTTCAAACGAGCGCGGCGGCTTCACGGCTCCCGCGTCTCAAAGGCCCAGGCGGCGAACCACATGTCCGCCCAATCCTGGGCCTTGGTCACGACGATTCCCAGAATCGCCATGACAAAAAGGGCCGCGAAAACCTTTTCCGTCTCCAGGATGGCACCCGCCTCGACCAGGAAGCGCCCCAGCCCATTCTGGCTCGCGATCATCTCGGAAGCAACCGTCAGGATGATGGCCACCCCCATCCCCAATCGGAAACCCGCGAAGATGCTGGGGACGGCGGCCGGCATCATGACTTCCAACTGGATTCGGCGCTCGTTGGCCCCGAGGTCCCGGGCCGCCTTGACCAGGCCCTCGTCCACTTGGCGCAGACCCGTGTACGTATTGATGACAATCGGGAAAAAGGCCGTAAAGGCGCTGATGATAAACTTGTACGCCTCGCCCGAGCCGAGCCAGATGATGAGGAGCGGGATCAGGGTGATCTTGGGCAGGGGATAGAGCGCGGCGATGAGCGGGTCGCACAGGTTTCGAAAAGTCCGGGACATCCCCATCCCGACGCCGACCGCGACCCCGGCGACGGCCGCGGCCAAAAACCCGGTCAGAACGCGCATGATGGTCGCCCATGTGTGCCATGGAAGCGTTCCGTCCCAGAGCAATTCCCAGAATGTTTGCAGGATGAAGGTGACGGAAGGCAGGAAGATCGGCTCGATGGCGAACAGCCGGACGAAGCCCTCCCACACCGCCAGGACGCCCAAGACCGAGGCGACCTGGATAAGACGCGAGCGCCGCTGGAGTCGCTTCGCCCGGCCCTTCCCTCCCCCCATCCCCCCTCCCTTTTTCGGGTCGGCGGAAGGCAAGGGCTTCTTCACCGCCGTTTCCGCCGTCATGCCGTCACCCGCTCGCTCGCCATGGACCGCTCGACCTCCTCCTTGATGAGGTGATAGATCCGGTTGAACAATTCACCGAACGCTTGAGAGTTCATGTGGTCCAGCGAACGGGGTCTGGGCAGGTCGATGGGGACCACCTCCTTGACCCGGCCCGGCCGGGCCGTCATGACGACGACCTCGTCCGCCAGAAGGATCGACTCGTCGATGGCGTGCGTGACGAAGATGACCGTCTTGTGGGTCTGGAGGTAGAGGCGCTGGACTTCTTCCTGCATGACGATCTTCGTCTGGGCGTCCAGGGCGCCGAAAGGCTCGTCCATCAAGAGGATGTCGGGGTCTTTGATCAGGGCCCGGGCCAGCCCGACCCGCTGCTTCATCCCGCCAGAGAGCTGCCGGGGAAGATGGGTTTCAAACCCTACGAGGCCACATAGTCGATGTACTCCTGCGCGCGGCGGCGGCGCTCTTCCCTTCCGACGCCTTCCATCTTGAGGCCGAAGGCGATGTTGTCGACAACGTTCAGCCAGGGGAAGAGGTTGAAGCTCTGCCAGACCATGGTGGAGTTTTCCCCCAACGCGGCCCGGCGGCCGTTTCCCGGGTCCACGACATCGATCCCCCCCGACGTCAGGGAGGTCAGTCCCGCGATGATCTGGAGGAGGGTGCTCTTTCCGCACCCGGAAGGCCCCAGAAGGCAGGTGAACCTTTGAGATGGAAATGTGTGCGTGATGGACTCCAGCGCCTCCACCGGCTGGTCGATGTCCACGCCCCAGACTTTCGAAACGTCGTTGACCTGTACTTCCATGGATTTCTGCCGCTCATGGGACGCCCATTCCGTCCCGGAAACCGTCATGACCGGATGATTCGTCTTATGAAAAAGAATGGGGAATCATAACAAATTCATCTGAGAGGAAACCACTCTGTGAAACCGACCGACGAACCGGGGCGCCCCGCGCGAGTGGGAAACGCCCCCCCTCCCCCCCCCGGCGGTTGAGCTTCTATGACGCGCCCGGCCAGTTGAGCCGCGCGCGGTCCGAGTGGCCCGCTTTCCCGGCGATGGCCCGGCCCCGCTCGGTGGCCTCGCGAATGACCTCGTCCACGTCCGTGAACTCGGTGAACCGGCCCTCGCGGAGGATGGGCCTGCCGTCGATGAGGACCGTGTGGGCGTCCGCCCCCCGGCCGCAGCAGACGAAGTTCGACAGGGGCTTATGGACCACCTGGACGTGGGGGCCGCTCATGTCGAAGGCGGCGACGTCCGCGCGCTTTCCGGCCTCGATGGATCCGATCTCCCCCTCCATCCCCAGGGCCTTCGCTCCGTTGATCGTGGCCATCTCGAGCGAGCGCTCGATGGGCATCATCGTCGGGTCCAGGTGGCGGATGTGCTGCATCAGGGTGCACACCTTCATCTGCTCCACCATGTCCACGGAGTAATCCACCATGGGGCCGTCCGTGCCCAGGGAAACGTTCACGCCCGCCCGGGCGGCCTTGGCCGCCGGGACGATGCCCCCGCCCCGCATGGATTCGCTCGTGGGCGTATAGACCAGGGGCGAGCCGGCCTCCTTCATCATGGCGATGTCGGTGTCACTGATGTGGATGCCGTGGATCATGAGCCACCGGTCATCCAGATAGCCCCCCTCCATGAGGTAGGCCACGTCCGTGCGGCCGGTCTCGCGGAGGTATTTCAGGTAGCCCATCTCCATCGAGAGCGTCCCGGCGGCGACGTGGTCGGAGATCTTGAGGTCCTTGCCCTTGGCCAGCTCGTAGCCGCTCTGGATCAACGCTTCCGATCTCATGCCCGCCGCCATCCAGTGGGCGTTGGATTCGATGACCAGGGCCATCCGGATCAGGCCGTCCCGCGCCCCGTGCCACTTGTCCACCAGCTCCCCGATGAACGCCCCGGCCTCTTGCGGGGTGTGGGGGTGGTCGGGGTTTCCGGGCGTCTTCGAGCGGAAATCCTTGGCGAACACCTGCCGGAATCCCACCTCGGCCATCGGCTCGATCGTGGCCGCCGTCTCGTCCTCGAAGGTCGTCGTGACGGAGTGGTTGAGGCAGCACGTCGTCCCCGTCCGGACCATCTCCAGCGCGCCAAGATAGGCCGAGGCCCGCAGGTCGTCCGCCGTCAGGAGGCGGGTGATGGGCAGCACGAAGTCGAAGACCCAGGGCTCGAGAAGCACCCCGTCGCACAGGCCCTTGAAGAGGTTGTACCAGTGATGCTGGTGCATGTTGATCAGCCCGGGCAGGACGATCATCCCCGAGGCGTCGAGGTTTTCGTCGTAGGTCTTCCCGGGCAGGGCGGAGGCAGGCCCGACGCCCTCGATCCGGCTGCCCTCCACGGCGACGAACCCCCCGTCAAAGACCTCCCGATCGGGGTTCATCGTGACGACGTAACCGTTCTTGATCAGAAAGCTCATGATTTCCCCAATCTTTCAGGGGGACATTTTGAAAACTGTCCCCCTGAAACCCCCATTGGGCACAATCAAAAAATCCCAGAGAATCTCAGTCGCTTGCAAACTTCACGGGCTTGTCATTCCGAACGAAGTGAGGAATCTCGCCTTGCTCCGTTCGCGGCTTACCCGGCTTCCTCTGAATCACCTACCGAATCGGGCATTCGGGTTTCGCCTCGCCGATCTCCGCCATCACATCGATCGTCCGCTTGAGGACCACGACGATTCAAGGCCCCCGGGGAGACTTCCCCCTCACCGCGCGGGGGCGCCGTCCGGGGAGGGGGTCCGCGTGATGGTCCGTTTCGGCAGGGGGGTCAGGACGATTTCGATTCGGCGGTTCTTTTGCCGGCCTTCCGGCGTGGCATTGGTCGCGACGGGCTGGAACGGACCGTGGCCGACGGCGGACAGGAGGGTCGGGTCCACACCGCCGGCTTCCTGGAGGAACCGGACGACGGCCGAGGCCCGCAGGGTGGAGAGCTCCCAGTTGTCGCGGTAGCGGCGGTCGGCCATGGGACGCACGGGCAGAGCGTCCGTGTGGCCCTCGACCTGGATGCGCTTGCCCGTCAATCCCTTCAGAAGGTTCGCCAGCTTCTTGAGAACGACCTTTCCTTCCGGGCTGATCTCCAGGCCTCCCGGGGCGAAGACGATTTTGTCGAGGACGCTGACTGTCAGACGGCCCTGGGCCTCCTGGAGCTTGAGGTTGCCCTTCTCGACATCGGATTCCAGGTTCTTCACCATCCGCTCGTAGACCTTGCTTTTGCGCTGGAGCCGCTGCTCGCGGAGGACGGCCTGCCGGTAGCGCCGGCGATAGATTTTGTACCAGTCCTGGAAGGCGTCGCGGTCCTCTTCGAGCCTTTGGGCCTTGGCCTCGAGGATGGCGATCTCCCGGGTGTACCGCTCCACCTGTTTTTTGAGCCGGCCGATCTCCCGCCGCGTGTCCCGGGGGACGACGGCGGCGCGCCGCGTGACGGAGAATCGCTTCACCCGCTCCTCGAGCACCTTGTGGGCCTTGATCCAGTCGTCCAGAACGGCCCGGAGATGTTTGTACTGGGTGTCCAGATCCAGGGCGGAGGTCCGCCATTTGTTCCTTTCCGCTACGATTTGGTTGTAGTCTTCCGTCGAGATGCAGCCGGTCAGTCCGCCGGCGACTGCCAGGAGGACGGGGAGCGCGGGTGAGAGACGGCGGAGCCCGGCCCATGGGCGCCGGCCCCGGTCCGGGCGTTTCGGGTTCGTCTTCATCGGCTCAAGGGTCGGCTTCACGTGCGCGCTCTCCCGGGGGACGGCGTCGGCTCGGTCGAATCGAAGCGCATCTTATCACGGACCGGACCTTGACCCGAACCCTCCTCCCTTTCTAATCTTGGCCCGTGACGCACCCGATGCCTCCTCTGGAGACCGTTGAATTTGCGCGATTCCCGGCCCCGCCCCTTTCCGCCCCTTTCGTTCACCCTCCGGGGGTTCTATTTCCTCGCCTTTTTCGGTCTGGGGGTTTACGGGCCGTACCTCAGCATCTTCCTTCAATCGCGGGGGCTGAGCGGGGCCGAGGTGGGAACGGTCTGGGCCTTGATGCCGCTGGGGGCCGTTTTGGCCCCGCCCCTTTGGGGGATGGTCGCCGACAAGTTCAGGAACCGCAAAGTCCTCATTTTTTGCCTCTCGGCGGCGGGCGGAGGGCTTTTCTCCGGGCTGCTCGTCGCGGAGACCTTTCCGGCCCTGGCGGCCGTGGTGTTCGCCTTTGCCGCTTTCCGGACCTCGACCCTCCCGCTCGTCGAGAGCGCGACGCTGGAACACCTGGACCGGATAAAAACGAGCAGCCCGAACCCGATCCGGAAGGGGCCGTCAGGGAGAGAAACAGACCGGCGGCCTACGGGGGATTCCGGTTGTGGGGGTCGGTCGGATTCATTACGGCGAGTCTCTTTATCGGCTACCTGGTGGACGCCTTCTCGATCCGGGCGATGGTTTACGTTTTCCTGGCCGCGGCGGGGATCCAGGCCCTTTTGGCTTTGACGCTCCCGTCGGAGAGAAAAAGGGGGGGGACGCGCGCGCGGCTGGGTCCGGAGATCGCCGCGCTCCTCAAGCGGCCGCAGTTCGTCGCCTTCCTGGCGGCGGGATTCTTCCTGCGGACGAGCCATGGGGCTTTGTGGACATTCCTGCCCATCCACATGAAAACCCTCGGGCTTCCCGGCTGGGTGATCGGCTGGTCCTTCTCGGTGGGCGTCGCGGCGGAGGTGGTTTTCCTGATGTTCTCGGGAAAACTCCTGGAGCGGTGGGGAACCCGAACGCTTCTCCTGATGTCGGCCGGGGCGGCGGTGATCCGGTGGTCTCTCTATCCGTTCGCCCAAGGGCCCTGGGCCTTCCTGTCCATCTCGCTCCTGCACGCCTTCACCTTTGCGGCCTTCCACGTGGCGAGCGTCGGGTTTGTGTACAGGAATACGCCGGAGTCGCTCAAGAGCAGCGGCCAGGCGCTGTTCTCGGCCTCGACGTACGGGGCCGGCAGGATCGCCGGGGCGGCCCTGGCCGGGACGTTTTTCCGCTCTCTCGGGATCGATGGGCTGTTCTTCGCGTCCAGCGCCGTGGCGCTCGTCTCGTTCGCCATCTACTGGACGGCCCTGCCAAGGCGAGGGTGAAAAACATTCCGGAGGTTGGGAACCTCCTGAAACCCTTCGTGGGAAATCATCGGGTGGGTGCGGGAACCAAGCCTGTCCTTCCGATAAGAGAAAAGACGCGATTAATCCGCGCCATACAGACCGACGCGATGTGAATCCCCCTCCAAGCGCGGGAAAGGCCAAGCCGCAGGCTTGGCCGTCAAAAGTTTTCGAGGGGGTTTGGGGGACAGTTTTCAAAATGTCCCCCAAAGATTTCGTCCGTTATCCTCTCGTCTTAGAAGGATCCGGGAGGATCAACTTCGAGCCCAGCTCCTTGATGGGCTCGTCCACCGCGAAACCGGGTCCTTCCGTCGCCATCTCGACGATGATCCCGCTGGGGTCGTGGAAATAGATCGACTTGAAATACGTCCGGTCGAAGGGTCCGGCGACCGACACGCCCGCAGCCTCGAGCGTTTCCTTCCAGGCCATCTGCTCGGCGTCATCCTTCACGGACAGGGCGATATGGTGCGTGATCCCGACACCCATTTTGGCAGGTCTGCCTTCCGGGTTCTCGAAGAACGTCAGGACCGTCCCGGGCGAGCCGGCCTCGTCGCCGAAGTAGAAGTGTTTCGAGGAAGGGTCGTCGAAGTTGACGGTTTGCTTGACCAGCCGCATGTCCAAAAGCTCGGTGTAAAACCGGGTGGTTTCCTCCATGTCCCGACAGATCATCGTGATGTGATGAATTCCGTTCGTCTTTGGCATTTTCAGTTTCCCTCTTGCGACGAAAGCCTTATCGAATTTTCAGGTCCTCATCCGGCCCGCTACGATTGTACCAAAGCGTGTGCCACTGGGGCTTGCCCGCCAGTGCCTCCTCTTAACCGAGGGTGCACGGACGTTCGGACCGATGATCCTTCTGCTTGTGCAGGTATGTTCGGGCGGGGGCAGGCTGCCAACCGACTGAAGAACCGCCCTTGTGTCTTGCCTTATCCTTCACAAATCTGCGTAATCTGCGTAATCTGTGGATCGCCTTGGTCTTCGGTTCTTCGCCTTCTTCAATCCAGAGCGGCCACGCGGGATGCCCGCCGATCTCGCTTTCCGCATAATATTCAAGACCTGACCCCATGGCGCTTGCACGCCGGCCAAGCTGCGGTTGAGGGCGTTGCGCTCATTACAACGTCTTTGGCGCAATGAATCTCGGGGGTCCCGGCCGAATTGTGTCTCTATTCTTGCCCTTCACAAATCTGCGTAATCTGCGTAATCTGTGGATCGCCTTGGCCTTCGGTTCTTCGTCTTCTTCAATCCAGAGCGGCCACACGGGATGCCCGCCGATCTCGCTTTCCGCATAACATTCAAGACCTGACCCCATGGCGCTTGCACGCCGGCCAAGCTGCGGTTGAGGGCGTTGGCTCATTACAACGTCTTTGGCGCAACGAATCTCGGGGGTCCCGGCCGAATTGTGTCTCTATTCTTGCCCTTCACAAATCTGCGTAATCTGTGGATCGCCTTGGCCTTCGGTTCTTCGCCTTCTTCAATCCAGAGCGGCCACACGGGATGCCCGCCGATCTCGTTTTCCGCATAATATTCAAGACCTGACCCCATGGCGCTTGCACGCCGGCCAAGCTGCGGTTGAGGGCGTTGCGCTCATTACAACGTCTTTGGCGCAATGAATCTCGGGGGTCCCGGCCGAATTGTGTCTCTATTCTTGCCCTTCACAAATCTGCGTAATCTGTGGATCGCCTTGGCCTTCGGTTCTTCGCCTTCTTCAATCCAGAGCGGCCACACGGCGATGCCCGCCGATCTCGCTTTCCACATAATATTCAAGACCTGACCCCATTCGTTTCTCAATCTTTTCTTGACCCCAATCTTTTCTGAACCCATTCATCTCAATGGTGTCCTATCAGAGCAAGGCGGCGGCGTGGTCGTGTATTGACCTCGCGGGTTGGATGGTCCTCCGTCTCGGGTGGTCCGTAGCGCATTACTGATTTTCTCATAACCGCGATGAGAGAGAAGGAGACTCACCGATGACGATAGAAAAACGGATGGACAAGCTGGAGAGGCAAAACCGGAGGCTCAAGCAAGTCGTCGCCCTGATCGCCATCTTGGGTGTCTCCGGCGCCCTCATGGGCGCCAAGCACGTCCCCAAACAAATCGTTGCCAGGTCCATTCTGATCAAGGGCAAATCCGGAAGGACCGTCAGGCTGACTGAAACCGGGCTTGAAATGCGGGACGCAAAGGGGAATATGCGAGGCGCCTTTTACGGGGGACTTATTTACCTCTACCGAAAAGGTGGAAAGGAAGGCCTCCGGCTGAACCGGGAGGGATTTCGACTCCTGGGCAAAAAGGGGATTGTACGGGTGGTCGTTTCCGAGCGCGGGATGAGCTTGTATGACGGCATCCGGGGGAAACTTCGGCTGCGCGCGAACGTAAATGCCAAAGGGAACCCCCTCGTTTCACTCTTTGATGGAAATCAGAGAACCCGGACAAAGCTGGGCGTCGCGAACCTCAGCCTCTACGACAAGCGTCAGCGGCGCAGAGTCCTGCTGAATGTCCATCAAAAAGGGGACGCCGTCCTCCGGGTGAACGGCGCGAAGAAAAGAAGCATATCGGTGTGGGCCGGTGGATATATGGCCGCAATCCAAATCAGAAAAAGTAACGGCAAGCTCGAATGGGAGGAAGCGACGCGGGGTGATTAGAAGGGGGCATAAGCGGAAATAAGCATGGCGTCCCCCTGACTCCCTCGATGCGCCGAACCATCATGTGTTCGCGCCGGCCGGCCGGAAGACCCGGCGCCCGTTATCCGTTGTTCTTCTCTTGGTCCAGGCGTTCCCGCTTCACCCGGGCGACCTCGGCCTTCACCTCGTCAATGGGGTCAACGCTCCATATCACCTTCCCCTGAACCGCGAAAGACGGGATGCCGCGGATGCCCAGGCTTTTTCCCTGGTCCCGTTGGCTATGGAGCAGGGCAAGGTAGCGTTTCTCGGCGATCACCTGTTTGATGCCGTTTCCGTCAAGACCCACCTCCTCACCGAGGCTGGCCAGCACGTCGGGGCTTTCGAGGTCGAGATCTTCCACCCAGCGGGCCTTGTAGACCCGGTTGCGGAATTCTTTGAACCGGCCCATGTCGCGCGCGTAGTACGTGGCGATGTGGGCGTTCGTCGTACGGTAGTCCGGCCCGGCCACCCGAATGGGCACGCCGTATTTCTCGGCGATGGGCTTGTGAACCTCCTGATATTTTTCCCGCTTCACCTCTTCGGAATAGCCGGAGAAGGGCTCGCCCGGCGGTCTCCCTTCCCAGCTTACCCACTCCACCTCGACGTCGGGGTCCTGTTCGAGGATTTGGATGCCACCCACGGTGGCGACGTAGCAGTAGGGTCAGGTGAAATCGGAATACTTGACGACGACGATGGGTTCTTGCAGCTCGCTCATGGACACGCCTCCATCCGCGACCGGCTGTCTCGCCGGTCAATATCATTAAAACTCAATGGTGGGATTCAGTCCAGGGCAACAAGCAAAGGTGCAAGTAAAAGGGTCGAATCTTTTGTTGACTCATTCTTCTTTTGAAGATTCAAGACGCGGATGAAAGTCATTGGGTCTCATTTCCATCAAAAAAAGACTTGACCCCTTTCAGGTCTTTCAGGTGAGGACGACGATCTTGCCGCCGGCTGCGTTGTCTTCCATGCAGCGGTGCGCGTCAACGATCCCATCCAGTTGAAACACACGCCCGATCTTGGGCGTCATACGTCCCCCCTCTACTTCGTTCACCACCATCTGAAGCGGCGTTTCGATGGAATCGGTCGAACCACCAGAGTAAGTGGTGAGATGGACCGTGGACGGTATCGCATCCCACGGACTGAACCGATCAAACTCCGAGGCGTCGCCGACCATGCCGGTCATGCACACCGAACCGAAGCGCGCGGCGCACTGCAGTGAGTCGAGTAACGTGGTGGTCCCGACCAGTTCCAGCACTTTGTCGACGCCTTCGGGAAACACCCGACGGACGTCGCCCGCGATCTCGCCGCTGTCGATAAATGCGTGGTCCGCGCCGTTGTCTTTCAGCATGGCTTCGCGATCGGCTTTTCGTGTGGTGGCGGCGACCGTGACGCCTTGCTTTTTGGCAAGCACCGCGGCCGCCAGGCCCACCGAGGTGGTCCCGCCCCGAATCAGCAATGATTGCCCGCGCTCAAGCTTCAGCGAGCTGTTGAGCGATCCCCACGCGGTTTGGATCATCTCGGGCAGAGCACCGAAGGTTTGCCAATCCAGCGTTGTGTGAATGGCCTGCACTTGGCCCGCGGGCACACAGGTGTACTCGGCGTAGCCGCCATCGAACGCCCGGCCCATGCCGCCCTTGGCGGTTGCTACGGTTTGCCCCGGCTCGAACTCGCCGCCCGGCGCCTCCTCAACAGTCCCGACCGCCTCGATACCGAGTACGCGGGGAAACTCGACCCCGGGCGAGTGTCCTTGTCGGGTGAAGAGCTCGGAGCGATTCAGGCCAAACGCCTTCACATGGATGAGGACCTACCCGGGCGCCGGATGCGGAACGGGGAGATCTTCGATCGCCAGCACCTCAGGTGCGCCCGGCTCACGAATGACAGCGGCTTTCATGGTCATCATGGGACTCTACCCTTCGTGGAACCGGATTCAATCGTGAAGCTTAGATCTCAAGACTTGGCCCTATCTTGCTATATCCCGGATGTTGGGATGTACGACCTGACCCCATTCCTTTCGCATTCTTTTTTTGATTGCGAAAAGGGGCATCAGACTGTCACGCCCCCCGGCTTCCGGATGAGCGTCGAGAGGTCAGGGACCCTTTCCACCCCCGGCACCACGGGGACCTGGGGAAAAGGCTGCCCGAAGGGACGGGTGGCGTCGATCCCCATCACGGCGGAGTAAGCCTCCTCAGACGCTGACGGATCCAGGGGGCCGGACCCCATACCGGGCACGATGACCACATCCCGGTCCGCCTGAACCCGCGTGGTGGCGGCCCAGAGCACCTTGACGTCATCGTGGATGTCGATGTCCTCGTCCACCACCACCACCAGCTTGGGCCGCCTGGCACTGCCCAGGGCCGCCAGGATGACGTTCCGGGGCTGCCCCTTGTAGCGCGGCGTCATGGAGATATAGCAGGAATACTCGCAGCAACCGGAGGCCGGAAAGGTGACGGTCTTCACCTCCGGAAACTTGGCGCTCAGCTCCCGGTAGAGCGTGACCTCGTTGGGCAGCTGCTTGAGGAAGTGGTTCTCGGTCATCGGCGGGCCGGTGAGCCCCGCGTGGAAAATGGGAGAACTCCGGTGGGTGATGGCGGTCACTTCCACAACAGGCATCTCGGATTCCGGGCCGTAGTACCCGGAGAACTCACCGAAGGGGCCCTCCGCCTCCCGGTAATTGGGGATCACCCGCCCCTCGATGACGATCTCGCTGGTGGCCGGGACCTCCAGGTCCACCGTCCTGCATCGCACAACCTCGACGGGCTTGCCCCGAAGCCCGCCCGCCAGGGTCAGCTCATCGACGCCGTAATCCGCCTTGACCTGCGTGGCCAGCATGATGACCGGGTCCACGCCCAGGGCAACGGCCACTTCCAGCGCCTCCCCCCTCCGCTCGGCTTTGAGGATTTGGAGGCAACCATCCTGATGTTTTCCGACCCACATGCCCAGGCGGTCAGGACCCTTAAGCTGCATCCGGTAGATCCCGGCGTTCTTGCCCCCGGTCTCGGTGTCCTTGGAGATCTGGACGCCGTGGGTGATGAAGACCCCGCCGTCCTCAAGGGAATACTTCGGGATCGGCAGCCGGGTTAGATCGACCTCGTCTCCCTCAAAGACAACCTCCTGGCAAGGACCCGCGTCCACCACCACCGGGTCAATCGGGGAGCGGATTCCTTCATAGAACCGTTCAAGAGCCTCCCCGGGCGCATATTCCAGCGCCCGAAGGACCCGGCGGCGCGCGGCGAACAGCCCCCCGACGACCGGCATGTCGAACCCTTTGACTCGCTCGAAAAGCACCGCCGGGCCCTGCTCGTCGGACGTCTTGCGGATGTAGGCGGAGATCTCGTACAGGACATCCACCGGGGACGTCACCCGAACCAGGTCGCCTTCGGCCTCCAGACAGGCCAAAAAATCCTTTGGGTCATCGAAGGGCATCGCACCTCCAAAGCATCCGGCCTCCAGCCCGTTCGAGACCGGACCCGAAAGGGCCGGAGACCCTCTCTGAAGACTTTTCCGGGAATCTCACATTCACGTTCTCACGGGAATGCATGGGTTCAAGATATATGAGAGCCAAGAGCCACATTTTAGAACTTCTCCAACCCCTGGGGAAGAGAAAGGGGTCAAATCTTTTGTTGACTAATTTTCCTTTTGAAGATTCAAGACGCGGATGAAGATAATTGGGTCTCATTTCTCATTTCTATCAAAAAAAGACTTGACCCCTTTACATGTCCTTTAACGCGGCGAAACGGCAGACGCTGAAAGCCTATCAGTTGCGAAAAGGGGCGGCCCTGAAGGGCCGCCCCTTTTCGCGCAATGAAAGTTTTCGAGGGGGGGGACAGTTTTCAAAATGTCCCCCCCCGGGATCTTCAAAGGCTGGTAACCTCCTCATGCTCGCCGAAGACATTGCGCAGGGCGTCGGCGATCTCGCCGACCGTCGCGTACGCCCGGACCGCGTCCAGGATGGGGGGCATCAGGTTGGCGCTTTCCCGCGCCGTTTCCTCGACGGCGGAGAGGGATTTCCCGACCCGGGCGTTGTCCCGGTCTTTTCGGAGGGAGGCGAGTCTTTCCTTTTGGGCCGACTCGATGGCCGGGTCGATCCGGAGGCGGTTCGCGGACCCGCCGTTCTCTCCCCCCTCCCCCCCCCCGACGTCCCCGGCCTCTTGCGTATAGGCGTTGACGCCGACAACGACGCTTTCCTCCCGCTCGACCGCCCGCTGGTGAAGGTAGGCCGACTCGTGGATCTCCCGCTGGACCCAACCCCGCTCGATGGCCCGGAGCATCCCGCCCATCCCGTCGATGCGGGCGATGTAGTCCCGGGCGCGGGTCTCGATCTCTCGGGTGAGGGACTCGACCGCGTAGCTTCCGCCCAGCGGGTCCACCGTCTCCGTGACGCCCGATTCGTGGGCGAGAACCTGCTGGGTGCGCAGGGCCAGGCGGACGGCCTCTTCCGTGGGCAGGCCCAAGGCCTCGTCGAAGGAGTTGGTGTGAAGGGACTGCGTCCCGCCCAGGACCGCCGCCAGGGCCTGGACCGTTACGCGGACCACGTTATTGAGCGGCTGTTGGGCCGTGAGCGTCACGCCGGCCGTCTGGGTGTGGAACCGGAGCATGCGCGCGCGATCGGATTTCACGCCGAAGCGGTCCTCCATGATCCGCGCCCAGAGACGCCGGGCCGCCCGGAACTTGGCCACCTCCTCCAGCAGGTCGTTGTGGGCGGCGAAGAAGAACGAGATACGGCTTCCCAGGTCCTCCGCGTCCTGTCCGGCCCGCTGGGCCGCTTCCAAGTAGACGATCCCGTCGGCCAGGGTGAAGGCCACCTCCTGGACCGCCGTGCATCCGGCCTCGCGCATGTGGTAGCCGCTGACGCTGATGGGGCTCCACCGGGCGAGGCGCTCGCCGCAAAAGGCGAACATGTCCGTGATGATCCGCAGGGAAGGCTCGGGCGGATAGATGTACGTCCCCCGGGCGATGTATTCCTTGAGGATGTCGTTCTGGACCGTGCCCCGGAGATTGGCGGGCGGGACGCCCTGCTTCTCGGCCACGGCGACGTAGAGGGCCATCAGGACAGCGGCCGTGGCGTTGATCGTCATGGACGTGCTGACGCGGTCCAGGGGGATTCCGTCGAACAGCGTCTCCATGTCCCGGAGGCTGTCGATGGCCACGCCGACCCGCCCGACCTCGCCCTCGGCCATGGGGTGGTCGGAGTCGTAGCCGATCTGCGTGGGGAGGTCGAAGGCGACGCTCAGCCCCGCGCCCCCCTGATCGAGCAGGTACTTGTAGCGGCGGTTGGACTCCTCCGCCGTGGCGTAGCCGGCGTACTGACGCATCGTCCAGTGGCGGCCGCGGTACATCGTCGGATGGATGCCGCGCGTGAAGGGCGGCCGGCCGGGGAACCCCGATTCCTCCACGTAGTCCGGGTCGGGAACGCTCTCGGGGGTGTACAGACGCTCGACGGGGATATCCGATTCCGTCCGGAACGCCTCGCGCCGCTCCGGGCGCCGCTCCAGGGTCTCGCGGAGGACTTGGTCCTCCCAATCCCGGCGCGCGGCTTCCAGGTCCGTCTTGGCCTTCTTCGTCGGTCCCATGCCTGCCGTCCTTCAACCACCGTCCAAGGGCGCGCAACCGATGAGGTCCATCCCGTCCGGCGACGGCGCCCGCGAAGCGCTCCCTACAGCCCGAAGCGCGACTTCAAGGTCTCGTTCCACTTCCCCTGAGCGTGCAGGATGAACTCGACGGTCTCCCGGACGGCGCCGTGTCCGCCCGGGCGGATCGTCACGCGGGTCGCGGCGGCCAGGACCTCCACCGCCGCGTCCGCCACGGCGACGGGCAGTCCGACGCGCCGCATCACGGGCAGGTCGATCACATCGTCCGCCACGTAGGCGATCTCCTCATCGGCCAGACCGTGCTTGGCCTTGAGCTCCTCGTAAGCCGGGGTCTTGTCTCGCATATTTTCGTAAACGTCTTCCACCCCCAGCTCCTCGGCGCGAGCGCGGATGGAGGGCGATCCCTTTCCGCTGATGAAGGCGACATGGAGCCCGGCGTCGAGGGCGACGGTGACGCCGGTGCCGTCGCGGATGTCGTACCGGCGCATCGACGCGCCGTCCGAGGAGACGTAAATGCCCCGATCCGTCTGAACCCCGTCCACGTCGAGGATGAGGAGTCTGATCTTGCGTGCCGCTTCCTGGGGAGGAATCGCCATGTCAGAGTATCCCGGCCTTCAGAATGTCGTGCAGATGGATGATCCCGGTGGTCCGGCCGTCGCCGTCGGTCGTCAGGACCGAGGTGATGGTGTGCGTCTCCATCAAACGCAGGGCCTCGGCCGCCAGGACGTTCTCGTCGATGACCTTGGGGTCGCGGGTCATGATGTCCTCCGCCCGCGTCAGCAAGACGTCTTCGTGCCGCTCGACGGCGCGGCGCACGTCGCCGTCCGTAACGATCCCGGCGAGGCGTCCCGCTTCATCCGCCACGGTGGTGACCCCAAGCCGCTTGGAGGAGATCTCGTAGATCACGTCCTTGAACGGCGCGTCCAGCTTCACGGCGGGGATTTCCTCCCCCGCGTGCGACAGGTCCTTCACCTGGAGGAGGAGCCGCTTGCCCAGACTGCCGCCGGGGTGGTAGACGGCGAAATCCTCGGGGCGGAGGCCCTTCTTTTCCAGCAGGGCCATGACCAGGGCGTCGCCCATCGCCATCGCCGCCGCCGTGCTGGAGGTCGGAACCAGATCCAGCGGGCAGGCCTCCTCGGCCACGCCCACGTCCAGGACGACTTCGCTCCAGCGCGCGATGGAGGAGCGGACGTTCCCCGTCAGGCTGACGAGGGGGATGCCCAGCCGTCGGACGGCGGACAGGAGGTTCAAGAGCTCCTCGGTCTCGCCGCTTTTGGACAGGGCGATGACAACATCGCCCCGCGTCATCATCCCCGCGTCCCCGTGGGCCCCTTCGGCCGGGTGAAGGAACAAGGACGGAACCCCGATGCTGGCCAGGCTCGAGACGAGCTTCCGCCCGATGATGCCGGACTTTCCCATCCCGCTCACCACGATGCGGCCCCGGCACGCCAGGACGAGATCGACAGCGCGGATGAAATCCTCCCCGAGCCGGGGGATCAGGTCCGTGATGGCCCGGGCCTCCGTCTCGAACACCTTCCTCGCGCGCTCCAACACCATACCCAACACCCCTTCGCGGAAATGCCGCTCCAGGCGAAACTACCAGTCAATCAAAGGGTTGTCCATGTCACGGAAGGGAAGGTCCCGGACATCCCCCGGCCGGATTCCCGGGACGCCGGGGAATGGGACAAGACGAGGTCCGCTCAGGGCCGCCTCCGGACCGCCCGGCCCTTCACCCCGCCGGGCGGTGCGGGAAGGGGCGCTCAGTCTTTGTCGGCGCCTCCGTCCGGACGGGTCGATCGTTTGCCGGGAAAGGGGATCACTTCGCCGGTTGTCCCTTCCCTGTATTCGGTCTCCATGTCGGCCGTCCACTCGGACACGTCGAACGGGAGGATCTCCTTCCCCTCCAGGTTTTTCTTGCGCTGATCGTAAAAACCCCCAAAGGTCTCCAACAGGGAATTCTGAAACCCGTCCAACTCGCGCTGGACCGCGTCCAGCTTGCCGGTGAATCCTTCGAATCGCTCCTGAAGGACCTGGCCGCATTTTTGTTGAGCGGCTTGGACGGTTGCGGACTCCTCATCGAGGAGCCGGACCCACGCCCGCTTGTTCCGCGCGGCGACTTCATCGGAGAAGGCGCGGAATTTGTCCTTCATCGCCGCGAGCTCGCCCGCCGCCGCGCGCAGGGCGGCGTCCTTTTCTTCGAGAAGGCGCCGCTGCGCCTCCAGACGGCTTCGCTGCGTCCGGAACAGGTGAACCGCGGCGCCCGGCAGAACGACCAGAATCACGACGGCCTCGAGAATGCTCTTGAACAGGGACCAATCCATGGCTTGGGACTCCGAAAACGATGTGACGGATTGGCAGGGGGGGGGAGCTGGGTCTTCAGGCAAAGGTCATGTTACGCCGGAGCGGGCGGGGTTTCAAGCCGAAACCGGACGGACGGCGGAGCCGCGCGCCCGACCGAAAGCCGGTCCCGGCAAAATCCGGGGATCAGGTCCGCTCGACGACCGTGGAGATCCCCTGGCCGCCCCCGATGCACATGGTCACCAAGCCCAGGTTCTCGCCCCGGCGCTTCATTTCGTAGAGGAGGGTGGTCATCATCCGCGCGCCGGTGCACCCGAGGGGATGGCCGAGGCCGATGGCCCCGCCGTTGACGTTCATCCGGTCCAGGTCGATCTCCAGAACCTGTGCGCACGCCAGGGCCTGCGAGGCGAAGGCCTCGTTCAGCTCGACCAGACCGATGTCGCCCATCTCGGCGCCCGCCGTCCGCAGGGCCTTCGGGGTGGAGTGGATGGGGCCGATGCCCATCACATCCGGCTCGGTGCCGGCCACGCCGGTTCCCCGGATCCGTCCCAGGGGGGTGTAACCCTCGGCCTCGGCCCGGTCCGCGCTCATCATCAGGACCGCCGCCGCGCCGTCGTTGATCCCCGAACAATTCCCGGCCGTCACGGTGCCGCCCTCCTGAAAGGCGGGGCGCAGCGACGCAAGCTTCTCCAAGGTGGTGTCGTAGCGGACGTGCTCATCCGTATCGAACAGGACCAAGTCCCCTCCCTTTTTCCCCGCGGGGACTTCAACGGGAACGATCTCCTCCTTGAAGCGCCCTTCCTCGATGGCGGCCTTGGCCCGCATGTGGGAATGGTAGGCGAACCGGTCCTGGTCCTCCCGGGAGACGCCGTAGCGGCCGGCCACGTTCTCGGCGGTGACGCTGTTGGGGACGTGCATGCCGTCGGGCGCGGAGAGTGTTCCGGAGAAGGCATCGATCAACGTCCGGTCTCCCCGGGCGTAAGGCGACGGGATCTTTTCGAGGATGAAGGGGGTGCGGGTCATGCTCTCGGCCCCGCCCGCGACGACAACCTCCGCCTGGCCGGTCTCGATGGCCATGGCGGCGAAGTTGATGGCCTGGAGGCCGGAGCCGCAAAGACGCGTCACCGTCGTCCCCGGGATGGAAACGGGATACCCGGCGCGCAGCAGGGCGACGCGGGCGATGTTCTTGGCCGTGGCGACCTGATTGGAGACGCCGAAGATTACGTCGTCCAAGGCTGCGGGATCGAAATCCGCGCGCTTCACCACCTCCGCCAGGACCAGGGAGGCCAGGACGTCAACATTGAAATTCTTCAGGGCGCCCCGGTCCCGCCCGATGGGGGTGCGGACCGCTTCAACGATGACAGCCTTTTCCATTGCGGGTCTCCCTTCCCCGAGCGAACCCCATGGGCCGGCAGGTCATTCCGATTCGGTTGCCGTGAAAATGGAGGGCCGGGATGGGCGCGGTGCTTGACGGTGGGGGCAATGCATCCGGCAGCGTCCCACCCAAGCGATGAGACCGGCCGATCGGCGTCAGGAAGAAAAGAGGCTGTGCTCCGGGCCGATGCAGAGCGCCTCGCGAACGGCGGCCAGCAGCTCGCCCTTGCGGAGGGGGGTGCTGAGCACGACCTTCACCTGATCGGGCAGGGGATCGGGCTCGTTGCCGCGGTCCTGCGCGCTAACGATCGCGACAACCGGCAGCTCGGCCGCTTCCGGGGGGCCATTGTGAAGCCAGCCGGACCTTCCCATGGAAGACAAAGGCAGATCGGTCACCAAAACGTCGAACTGACGGGACGCGATGAGATCCAGTCCCTCCTCGGCGGATTCCGCCGTTTCCGTATCATACTCATCCTGAAGCAGAATTTCCTGAATGGCTTCGCGGGATTTTACCGATTGGTCCAATATGAGAATTTTGGGTTTTCCATTCATTCGCACGGGCAGTGTCCCCGGGGGTCAGTTGTCCATCAAGAGCGAATGCTAGGCTCCGTTGGATCAATGGGTTGTTACCTTTAAGTACCACAAGCGGAGGGGACTGACAAGCATTTTTTTATGAAATGAAAGCGAAAATATTATGTTAAACCAAATAAATCAGTTAGTTAGATAACATCTTCAATTTAGATCTCAAAGGCGCACGCACATCCTCATCCGGGCGAAACCCCCTCGATCCGCCTCAATCCGGGGCCGCGACAGGTTTTCCGGCGATGAGCGCTCATCGCGGCCGTCCACATTTGCGGGAGGGCTCGGTCCCCTTCTTCAGCGCAATCCGGATAGCGAACCGCTTGCAGGGAGGCGCGGCCAGGAGTCCGGTCCGGCTGTCCACCTCGACCAGCCGGATGTCGCGCGGAATGGGGAACTTCTCGTCGGGGTGATTTCGGATCCAGACCCCCATGGTTTCGACCCAAATGGGGAGCGCGGCCCGCGCCCCCGTCTCTCCCCGGCCCAAGGACTCGTTGGTGTCCAACCCCACCCATATGCCCAAGGCGAGGCCGGGCGAGAATCCGATGAACCAGGCGTCTTTGAACTCGTCCGTGGTGCCCGTCTTCCCCGCGAGGGGGCGGTCGAGGACCTTGGCCTTGCGGCCCGTGCCCCGCTCGACGACGCCGCGCAGCATGTGGGCCATAAGATAGGCGGTCTCGGGGTCCAGGGCTCGGGTGATGCGGGCCTCCCGCTCGAACAGGTTTCTGCCGTCGGCCGTCTCGACCCGTTGAATCGTATAGGGGACGGTCCGAAGCCCGCCGTTGGCAATCGTCGCGTAGGCCGAGGTCATCTCGAGCAGGTTCACCACCGACGTCCCCAACGCCATGGAAAGATAAGGCTCGATGGGGCTCAGGATGCCGAGCCGCTTCACCAGCCCGCTGACCCGCCGCGTCCCCACCTTTTCCAGGAGCCGGATCGTCGCCACATTGATCGAGTGCTCCAGCGAGCGTTGAAGGGTCACCCGGCCGAAGAAGCGTTTCTCGTAATTGGTGGGTTTCCACATCTTCTTGCTGGACGGGTCCCAGTACGAAACGGGCGCGTCCACGATGATGTCGTTGGGCTTGAACCCTTTTTTCAGGGCCGCCGCGTAGATGAAGGGCTTGAAGGAGGACCCCGGCTGGCGCAACGCCTGGATGGCCCGGTTGAACTGGCTCTTCTCGAAATCCCGGCCGCCCACCATCGCCCGAACGGCGCCCGTGCGGTTGTCCAGCGCGATCAGGGAACCCTCGGCCGGGGCGACCGGCTTCACGGTCAGGCGCCGGGCGGCGATGTCGGCCGACTCGACCTCCACAAGGAGGGGGATCCCGGCGGAAAGGTGTTTCCACGGTCCCGCGTCCACCAGGACAAAGCTCGCCGGATGCCCGCCGAAGAGACCGAAAATCCGCTTGCCGTCCCTGCGGGTCACCCGGCCCATCAACCGGGCTCCGGGAGCGGGCCACGGGGCCTTTCCTTTGGGCGACGCCGCGCCGGTCGGCTTCCGGAAACTCCTGCGCCGGTCCACCGCCTCCAGACCCTTGATCACGGCGTCGCGGGCCCTTCGTTGAAGCCCCAGGTCAAGCGTCGTATAAACCCGCAGGCCCTTGCGGTAGAGGTCCCGGTTGCCGAACATTTCCTGAAGCTCGCGCCGGACGCGCTCGACGAAGTGAGGGGCCGAAGCCTCGACCGATTTTCCGCCCGCGACGCCGAGGGGCGACATGCGCGCCTCGCGGGCCGCGCCCGCCGAGACGAAACCCAGCCGCTGCATCCGGCTGAGAACCAGGTTCCTTCGCTTGCGGGCGCGTTCCGGATAGCGGAGCGGGGAAAGGAAGGAGGGAGCCTTGGGCAGGGCGGCCAGCAGGGCGGCCTCCGCCAGGGTGAGATTGGCCACCCCTTTGTCAAAATACGTCTGTGCGGCCGCCTCGACACCGTAAGCCCCGCTCCCCAGATAGATCTGATTGAAGTACAGGGCGAGGATCTCCTCCTTGCTGTACGTCCGCTCGATGCGCAGGGCCAGCAGGGCCTCTTTCATCTTCCGGCTGAGGCTGCGCTCCGAGGTGAGGAACAGGACTTTGGCGAGCTGCTGGGTGATCGTGCTCCCCCCTTGAACCACCCGCCCGGCCCGTATGTTCTGATACAGGGCGCGGAGGAGGCCCTTGAAGTCGATTCCAAAGTGGCTGTAAAACTTGTTATCCTCAATGGCGAGGGTGGCCTGAATCAGGTTTTTGGGGATGCGGTGGAACGGAACCAGGATGCGCCGCTCGATGTAGAATTCGGCCAGCAGGGCGTCCCGGCGGTCGTAGATCCTGGTGATCGTGCTGGGGCGGTAGCGCTCGAGGTCGTGAACCTCGGGGAGGCCCTCGAACTGGGCGAACAACAGGCCCACGGCCGTCCCCACGCCGACCGCGATGACGAGGGGGAAAAAAAGAAGGAGCTTGATCTTCGGCATCAGAAAGCTTTCCTCGCGGCTCCGCCGGCGGGCGAGATTTCCGGCGAAGAGATTCTATCACAAGGGTTCGGACCGCTCCGCGCGTCCGTCGCCGGGCTCGGGTTGCACCCCCGTTGACAGCGAGGGCGCCCGGACCGTATTGTCAAAAAGGTAATTTGCATCGGATTCATGGGCGTGACAACACTGGATTTCAACTCTCTTTGGGTCCTCGTGCTGAACCGGAGCTATGAGCCCCTGCACATCTGCTCGGGCCGCCGGGCCATTACGATGATCCTGGGCGGCCGGGCCGAGGCGGTGGAGGAAAACGGCCTCCGGGTGCGCTCCTACGCCCTGTCGCTGCCGTTGCCCAGCGTCATCCGCCTCCAGCGATACATCCACCTCCCCCGGCGGGGGGAGGTTGCGTTCAGCAAACGGAACGTCACACGCCGGGACAACCACACCTGCCAATACTGCGGCCGCCAGGGCAAGGGGCTGACCATCGACCACGTCATTCCCCGCTCCCGGGGGGGCGACACTTCGTGGAAAAACGTGGTGGCGGCCTGTCAATCCTGCAACTCGCACAAGGGGAACCGCACGCTGGCGGAGAGCGGGCTCCGCTTGTACCGGCGGCCTCACCGGCCTTACTTCCTGTTCCACCAATACGTGGCCAGCACCGTCCAGGCGTCCACCCTGGAATCCTGGGAAAAGTACATCGAGCCCTACCGGCCCCGACGGGGCTGACGACTGGTGTTCGCGGGGACCGGGCGGAAGGCCCGGCCCGCGGGATTCTTCCCCCCTCACCCTCGAACCGGCCATGAGCGCGTTCCAGCTTACATCCGACTTCAAGCCCACCGGAGACCAGCCGGAGGCCATCGACTGCCTCCTCGGGAACCTCCGGGACGACTGCCGCCACCAGGTTCTGCTCGGCGTCACGGGATCGGGCAAGACGTTCACCATGGCGAACGTCATCGCCGATTTGGGGAAACCGACCCTCGTCGCGGCCCCCAACAAGACCCTGGCCGCCCAGCTCTATAACGAGTTCCGGACCTTCTTCCCGGAAAACGCCGTCGAATATTTCGTCAGTTATTACGATTATTATCAGCCCGAGGCCTACCTGCCGAGCACGGACACCTACATCGAGAAAGACGCCTCGGTCAACGAAGAGTTGGACAGGCTCCGCCACTCGGCCACCTTCTCCCTCCTGACGCGCCGGGACGTGATCATCGTCGCCAGCGTTTCCTGCATCTACGGCCTGGGCTCGCCCGAGACCTACCACGGCATGCACATTTATCTGGAAACCGGACAGCACATCGACCGGGACGAGGTCCTCACCCGAATGGTGCAGATCCAATACCAACGCAACGACATCGACTTCAAGCGCGGGACCTTCCGCGTCCGGGGGGACGTGGTCGAGGTCATTCCCGCCTACGAGACGGAAACGGGGCTGCGGATCGAGTTCTTCGGCGACGAGATCGAGTCCATCAGCGAGATCGATCCCCTGCGCGGGACGGTCATCCGCAAGCGGCAGTCGGTGGACCTCTACCCGAGGAGCCATTACGTCACGCCGGAAGACCGCCTGCGCCGCGCCCTGATCGCCATCGAAGCCGAGATGGACGAACGCCTGTTCGAGCTCAAGCGGGAGGAAAAATACCTGGAGGCCCAGCGCCTGGAGCAGCGGACCAAGTTCGATCTCGAAATGTTCCGGGAGGTGGGCTACTGCAACGGCGTCGAGAACTACTCCCGCCACCTGGAAGGCCGGACGGCGGGCGAGGCCCCGCACACGCTCCTGGACTTCTTTCCGCCGGATTCGCTCTACATCATCGACGAGAGCCACGTGGCGATTCCGCAGTTTCACGGCATGTACGCCGGCGACCGCTCCCGCAAGACGACCCTCGTGGAGCACGGTTTCCGCCTCCCCTCGGCCCTGGACAACCGGCCGCTGAGCTATCCGGAATTCGAGGCGCGGATCCCCGCGGTCGTTTACGTCTCGGCCACGCCGGGGCCCTACGAGCTGAACATCAGCGGCGGCCTCGTGGCCGAGCAGATCATCCGCCCCACCGGGCTGACCGACCCGGAGGTGGAGGTCCGGCCCGTCCGGGGCCAGGTGGACGACCTGCTGGCCGCCATTCGGCAGCGCGTCGAGGCCGGCGAGCGCGTCCTCGTCACCACCCTCACCAAACGCTTCGCCGAAGAGCTGGCCGAATTCTACCAGGAGGCGGGGGTGCGGGTGCGCTACCTGCATTCCGACATCGACGCCCTCGAGCGCGTGGCCATCATCCGCGAGCTTCGCCTCGGCGAGTTCGATGTCCTCATCGGGATCAACCTGTTGCGGGAGGGCCTGGACCTCCCCGAGGTCTCCATGGTGGCCATCCTGGACGCCGACAAGGAGGGCTACCTGCGCTCGGCGACCTCCCTCATCCAGACCACCGGACGCGCGGCGCGGAACATCAACGGAACGGTGCTGATGTACGCCGACCGGATGACGAAATCCATGGAGACGGCCATCTCCGAAACCCAGCGGAGGCGGGAGATCCAGGAGGCCTTCAATGAAGAGAACGGGATCACGCCCAGATCCATCGTCCGGAACATCAACGAGGTCCTCGGCAACGTGTCGCAGCGGGACTACGCGTCGGTCTCCAAGGCGGCCGAAGAGGACGCCCCGTACTTCACGGCGGACTCGCCGGGCGACGTGTCCAAACGGATCGAACAACTCCGCGCGGAGATGATCGAAGCGGCCGAGCGCCTGGAGTTCGAGGCCGCCGCCGCACTCCGAGACCGAATCGCCGCCCTGGAAAAACGAGAGCTGGGAGTCAGCGTGTGAGAAGGCAATCTCCTGGGTGGGCTTCTTGTAAGACGCCCCCCCAGACCCCGGTAGGGCGGGCTTCCAGCCCGCCTTCCGATGGCGGCCAAGCCATATGGCTTGGCCTTACTTGGGTTGGAGGCGGATCAGGCTGTCCCGATTGTCTGCGTCCTCTCGATGCCTCCCTTATCTTTAGCCGGTTTTCTTACGAAAGCGGGCCGGTACGGAGCCCGGTCCCTACATTAAAATGTGCGTCGGGCATTCGGGTCGGTTCACCCCTGCCCGATATCCCTGAATTGCCGGGCGTGACGCCCGCCCTCCCTGGTGCGAGGGGGAAAGCCGACAAATCATCACCGGCCGGGCCTTGCACTGAATAAAGTGGGGTGCAACCTCGTGAAGTAAGAGTTGCGCGCGCCGCTAACGAACAATCAGCCGACTCATCCCCACCGCGAAGAGGCCGAGCCCTTGGCTCGGCCGTCGAAAAGTTCTAAGGGGGGTTTGGGGGGGCGTCTTACAAGAAGCCCCCCCAAGGTTTAAAGGTTTTTCAAAATGCGAGCCAAGAAAGTCGAAGCGCGGGAAGTCGGGACGCAGGTTGCGGGGAAAGACCGTCTGGGCGAGGGTCTGCCCGCCTCGCCCGGCATCTACATGATGCGGGACGACAAAGAGAAAGTCCTCTACGTCGGCAAGGCCAAGTCCCTCCGGCAGCGGGTCCGCTCCTACTTCGCGCCTTCCGCCCGGCCCTCGCCCCGGATCCGGTCGATGGTCGATCAGGTGCGGTCGCTGGATTACATCGTCACGGCCAGCGACGTCGAGGCCTTGATCCTCGAAAGCAACTACATCAAGCGCCACCGGCCCAAGTACAACGTCGTCCTGCGGGACGACAAGCATTTCCCCTACATCCGGTTCACCACCCACGAGGCGCACCCCCGGCTGGAGATCGTCCGCCGGGTGCACAAGGACGGGGCGGCCTATTTCGGGCCTTACGTTTCCGCGAAGTCCATCCGCCAGACCCTCCGGGTGATCCACAAGGTCTTTCCGATCCGCTCGTGCGAAGAGCCCATGGACGGCCGGCGCGACCGGCCCTGCCTGGAGTACGAGATGAAGCGGTGCATCGCGCCCTGCGTCGGCTACTGCACGCCGGAGGAATACAACGGCCTCGTGGACAGGGTGAACCTGTTCCTCAAGGGCCGGGACCGGGAGCTCCTCCGGAGTCTGGAGGAGAAGATGCAATCCGCCGCCGAGACGCTTCGCTACGAGGAGGCCGCCCGCTACCGGGACCAGATCCGGGCCGTGGAGCGGAGCCTCCAGCGGCAGCAGATCGTCTCCACCGACCTGGAGGACCAGGACGTGGTGGGTCTCCACCGGTTCGGGGACCGCGCCCGGGTGCACCTCTTCTTCGTCCGGGGGGGCAAGGTCCTGGGAGACAAGGGGTACGATTTCAAATTTCCGGCCTCCGAGCCGGAAGGCGACCTGCTGGAATCGTTCCTCAAGCAATACTACGCGCGGGGCGTCTTCATTCCGCCGGAGGTTCTGACGCCCTTTTCCATCCAGGATACGGCGCTCATCGAGGAGTGGCTAACGGGCCAGCGTGGCCGGCGGGTCCGGTTGAGCGTTCCGCGGCGGGGGGACAAGGCCCGCCTGATCCGGATGGCGTCGGACAACGCCCGGCACTTCCTCGAGAATCCCGAGGAGGCGGGACCGGCCGGGGAAGACCTGCTGGGCGAGCTACGGGACGTCTTGCGCCTCACCGACCTCCCCCGGCGTATCGAGGCCTTCGACATTTCGAACCTTCATGGGACGGACGCCGTGGCCTGCATGGTGGTCTTCCTCGACGGCAAACCGGCCAAGGATGAATACCGCCGCTACATCATGCGGACGGAAAACACCCCGGACGACTACGCCATGATGGCCGAGGTCATCGAGAGACGGTTCCGGCGCGCGCTCGCCGAAGGGGGAGATTGGCCGAACCTCATCCTCGTGGACGGGGGCAAAGGGCAGTTGGGCGCGGCCCGGCGCGTCCTCGGCGAGCTGGCGCTCCAGCACCTGCCCATCATCGCCATGGCCAAAGGCGGCGACCGGCGCGGGCGAAACGACATGATCTTCCTCCCCGGCCACCCGGACCCCATCCCCCTCCTGCCGGACTCGCCCGTCCGCTACCTGCTCCAGCGGGTCCGCGACGAGACGCACCGCTTCGCCGTCCAGTTTCACCGCAAGCGCCGCGGAAAAGCGCGTCTGCGCTCGATCCTCGACGAAGTCGAAGGCATCGGCCCGGCCCGCCGGCAATCACTCCTGCGGTACTTCGGCAGCGTCGACCAGATCCGTGAAGCGGACGTCGATCAACTGGCCGGAATCCCCCACATAAACAAAACCCTGGCCCGGGCGGTCAAAGACCGTGTGGCGGGGATCGGTGGAGAGGACGGGCGCGCACGCCCGGCCGCCCTCCCCGGCCCCCCCTCCCCCTCCCCCCCGGAGCCGGAATACCCGGCCGCGAACCCTTCGGCGGGAGTGGAGACGCAATGACCGCTTCGGCGCGGGCATCGGCGGCGCGGGCCGAATCGGAGGGCCCGGCGACATCCCCCTTCCGTGGGGCGCCCCTTCGGCGCCGGCTGGTCGCGGCCGTCCTCTCGGGCGTCCTCCTCACCTTTTGTTTTCCAAAGTACGACCTGGCGGCGCTGGCCTGGATGGCCCTGATCCCCCTGCTGGCGGCCATCGAGGGGGTCGCGCCCCGCCGCGCCTTTTGGCTGGGCGGCCTCGCGGGAACCGTCGGCTACATCGGAACCCTCTCCTGGGTCACCATCACCATGACGCGGTACGGAAATCTCCCGTTTCCCGTCGCCTGGATAGTCATGCTCATGCTGGCGGCGTACCTGAGCTTGTTCACGGGAGTCTTCTGCGCGCTCGTTTGCCGGTTCGGCCGGGAGAGCCGGTGGGTCCGGCTCGCGTTGGCCCCCTTCCTGTGGGTCGCCCTGGAACTCGCGCGGACGCACCTTTTGACGGGCTTTCCCTGGGCGGCCTTGGGGTATACGCAGTATGCGGCGCTGCCGGTGATCCAGGTCGCGGACATCACCGGAATTTACGGCGTGAGCTTCCTCATCGTCCTCGTCAATTCGGCGCTCTGGGGCGTCATTCGGGATTTCATTCCGGCGTACGCGAGGCCGCGCGGCAAGCCGGGGGGGGAGAGGAAGGGAGAAGGCCGGGCCTTTCGCGGAAGCGCGTGGTCGCTCGGCGCGGCGGCGGTCTTGCTGGGAGCGGCCCTCCTTTACGGCCGGGCCCGGCTCGAGACCTTTTCCGCGCCCCCCCCCCCCCCCTCCTCCGGGGGCGCACGCCCGGACCGGTCCGTCCGCGTCGCCCTCCTTCAGGGGAACATCCCGCAGGAGGTGAAGTGGGACGAGGCGTATCGGCTGAAAACGCTCGAAGTGTACGAAAAGCTGACGTATAAGCACGCGCAGGGAAAACCGGATTTGATCGTGTGGCCCGAGACCGCGGCGCCGTTCTTCTTCCTTCGGGACAAGGCCTACCGGGAGCGGGTTCTGAACCTGTCCGCGAAGGTGCGCGCCCCGCTGCTGGTCGGCGCGGTGTCGGTGGCGCTTCGAAACCGGGAGCGCCGCCTGCGGAACAGCGCCTTCCTCGTCACCCCCGAAAAGAAGGTGGCCGGTCAATATAACAAGACGCATTTAGTCCCATACGGTGAGTACGTCCCGTTGAAGCGGTTTTTCCCCTTCATCCGGAAGATGGTCTCCGGCATCGGGGATTTCCTTCCCGGTAACCGCCGCACCGTTTTTCCTCTCGCCAAAGCGCCGTTCAGCGTTTTAATCTGCTATGAGGTGATCTTTGCCGATGAGGTGAGGCGGTTCGTCCTCGTCCGGAACGGGGCGCGGCTTCTGGTGAACATCACCAACGACGCCTGGTTCGGCCGAAGCGCGGGCCCCTATCAGCACATGAGCATCGCCGCCCTTCGGGCGGTGGAAAATCGCGTCCCCCTCGTCCGGGCGGCCAATACGGGAATCACCGGCGTTGTGGACGCGACCGGGAAAATCCGCGAGGCGACGGCGCTGTTCGTTCGGACGGGCGTGCTCGCCAACGTCACGCCCGGAATGCCCGGCCCGGCGGGACTCACCTTTTACACCCGGCACGGAGACCTCTTCGCTTACCTGAGCGCGGCCCTCGCGGTCTTGATCCTCGGACTGCAATGGGCCGCCGGCAGACATTCGGCCCGCAAGGGGTGACCGTTCAGAGCCGGGACCGCCATCGAATCATTACGTCCGTGACCGCGGAGGGAGGAAGAATCATGATCGGCGACCTCAAGAACACCTTGGAGGACATTTCCAAGCGCCTCGAAACCGTCCGAGGTCGTCTTTGACTTAGCGGGCAAAGAGAAGGAGATTGAAAAACTCGATCAGGTCATCAGCCGGACAGGTTTTTGGGACGACCCGGATACGGCGCAGCGGACCCTTCAGCGCCGCGCGGCCCTGGCGGCCCCGGTCGAGGAATGGAACAAGCTGAACAAAGGGGCCACCGACGCGGAGGAGCTTCAGGAGCTTCTGGCGGAGGAAGAGGCCGACAGCGACGAGGTGGCGGAGCTTGAGGGAGAGGTCGAGGAGCTCCTCCGGAACCTCCAGGACATCGAGTTCAAGCTGAAGCTGTCCGGGGAGAACGACGCGCGAAACGCCCTCGTCCACATCAACGCGGGCGCCGGAGGGACCGAGTCCCAGGACTGGGCGCAGATGCTGATGAGGATGTACCTGCGGTGGGCCGAGCGCCGGGGCTTCACGTCCGAGACCCTCGACCTGCTGTCGGCGGAGGAGGCGGGCATCAAAAGCGCCACCTTCGCGGTCAACGGCCCGTACGCCTTCGGTTACCTCCGCCCGGAGGTCGGCGTCCACCGTCTGGTCCGGATCTCGCCGTTCGACACCGCCGGCCGGCGGCACACCTCCTTCGCCTCGGTCTTCGTCTTCCCCGAAGTGGCCGACGACATCGAGATCGAGATCGACGAGGGCGATCTCAAGATCGACACCTACCGCAGCAGCGGGGCGGGCGGCCAGCACGTCAACGTGACCGACTCGGCAGTGCGGATCACCCACATCCCCAGCGGGCTCGTCGTCTCCTGCCAGAACGAGCGCTCCCAACACAAGAACAAGTCGACGGCCATGAAGGTCCTCAAGGCCCGGCTGTACGACCTGAAGAAAAGGAAGAAGGAAGAGGAGTTGGACGTCATCCACAGCAGCAAGAAGCAGATCGCCTTCGGAAGCCAGATCCGGTCCTACGTCCTCCACCCCTACCAGATGGTGAAGGACCACCGGACGAACGTCGAGGTCGGAAACGTGGACGCCGTCCTGGACGGGGATCTCGACCGCTTCATCGAGGCCTATCTGATAGAATTCCAGGTGGATGGATCGTGAAGCCTCATGAGATGGACTGAACCGATCGAGGACCGAATCGCTCCCGAGGGTTGCCATGCCCCAGCTTCAAGTCACTCAAAGTCCAATCAATCACCGATTCAGTCTGGAAGGCCCGCCCGATGGATGAAACGCACCCGCTGAGGGCTCAACGGCGACAGAAGCTCGAAAACCTCAGAGCGGAAGGGAAAAACCCTTTCGTCAACCGGTTTCCCACGACCGAGCGCCTCGGGCGGATCGTCGAGCGATACGGGGACCTGGACCGCGAAGCCCTGGAGGCCGACCCCCAGACCCACACCCTGGCCGGCCGGCTGATGGCCAAGCGGGGGCAGGGAAAGCTGACCTTCTGCGACCTGCGGGACGGAACGGGGAAGATCCAGCTCATCGCCGAAAAGTCCCGCCTCGGAGAAGCGGCCTACCAATCCCTTCAGTCGCTGGACATCGGCGACTTCATCGGCATCCGGGGAGAGATCACCAAGACCCGGCGCGGGGAGCTTTCCATCGCGGCGGGCGAGGTGTCGCTGCTCACCAAATCCCTCCGGCCCCTGCCCGAGAAATGGCACGGCCTTCAGGACGTCGAAACCCGCTACCGCCAACGATACGTCGACCTGATCATGAACCCGGAGGCGCGCGCGGTATTCACACGCCGCGCCCGGATCGTCCAAACCCTGCGCGAAAAACTCGGCGATCGGGGCTTTGTCGAAGTCGAGACCCCGATGATGCAGCCCCTGGTCGGGGGCGCCACCGCCCGGCCCTTCGTCACGCACCATAACGCCCTCGACATGACCCTGTACCTGAGGGTCGCCCCGGAGCTCTACCTCAAGCGGCTCGTCGTCGGCGGCATCGACCGGGTCTTCGAGATCAACCGCAGCTTCCGCAACGAGGGCATCTCCACCGAGCACAACCCCGAGTTCACCATGCTCGAATTCTACATGGCGTACGCCGACTACACGGACATGATGGCCCTGGTCGAAGCGCTTTTGGTCGAGGTGGCCGACGGCGTCCTGGGTGCCCGGACACTCACCTGGAACGAGCGCGAGGTGGACCTCGCTCCGCCCTGGCGGAGGCTGCCGCTGAAGGACGCCCTGAAAGAAGCGGGCATGTCCGACGCCGACCTGGAGACCGAAGCGTCCGCCCGCGCCTGGGCCGGCCGGAAGGGGATCGACGTCTCCCATCACCACGGCTACGGCAAGGTGTTGAACAAAATCATGGAAACGGCGGTCGAGCCGACGTTGATCCAGCCCACCTTCCTTGTGGATTACCCGCGGGACATCTCTCCCCTGGCCAAGCCCAGGGAGGATGACCCCGAGACGGCCGAGCGGTTCGAGCTGTTCATCGGCGGCAAGGAAATCGGCAACGCCTATACGGAGCTGAACGACCCCGACATCCAGCGGGAGCGCTTCGAGGAGCAAGTCCGCCGGCGGGAGATGGGCGACGAGGAGGCCCAGATGATGGACCACGACTATCTGCGGGCCCTGGAGTACGGCATGCCGCCCACCGCGGGCGCGGGCATCGGCGTCGACCGGTTGGTGATGCTGTTCACCGACTCCCCCTCCATCCGCGACGTCATCCTCTTTCCCCAACTTCGTCGGGAGATCTTCGAGGCGGAAACCGGCGGCGATGAAGCCGGCGCCGGCCCGGAGGGGGGGGCGGCGGGGCCGGGAGACGAGCCGGTTGGCGTATGAACTTTGGGTCGGCCTGCGCTATTTGCGCTCCAAGCGGAAGAACCACCTCATCTCGGTGGGTCCCTGGATCTCCGCCTTGGGCGTCATGCTGGGCGTCGCGACGCTCATCTGCGTCGTCGGCGTCATGACGGGCTTCCAGAAATCCCTCCAGGCGCGGATCCTGAGCGGCCAGGCGCACATTCTCATCCAACAATTTCAAGGGGCGATCAAGGACTACCGTGGGGTGTTGGCCAAGGTGGGAAAGATCGAGGGGGTCGTCTCGGCGGCGCCTTACGTCGTTAACCATGTCCTCCTGCGGGCCGGACAAAGCGTAACGGGCATCGTCCTGCGGGGGGTCGACCCGGCTCTGGAGCGGAAGGTGACCGAATTCGCCCTCAGGATGACCCGGGGGCGGTTCGAGGACCTGGAGCGCACCTTTCCCGGACCGAACCGGACGCGCCAGCCGGCGATCATCCTCGGCGCGGATCTCGCCCGGTCCCTGGGGGTCTCGCCGGGAAGCGAGGTGCTGGTCATCTCTCCCCTGGGCCGCGTGACGCCGGCGGGCCTGATTCCCCGGGCGCGGAAGTTCCGCGTGACGGGGGTCTTCAACTCAGGTTATTACCTGTACGACAACGGTCTGGCCCTTATCTCGCTGGGGCAGGCGCAAGCGTTCTTCGAGATGGGCGACACCGCGTCGGCCGTCGAAGTCAAAGTATCCGATATCTACAAGGCCCGTGAGGTGGCGGGCGCCGTTCGGGAAAAGCTGGGGTTTCCCTACTGGACGCGGGACTGGATGCAGATGCACGCCAGCCTGTTCGCCGCGCTGAGGATGGAGAAAACGGTCATGTTCATCATTCTGGTCCTCATCACCCTGGTGGCCACCTTCAGCATCGTCGCCACGCTCATCATGGTGGTCAAAGAAAAGGCGCGGGACATCGCGATTCTGAAGTCGATGGGCGCAACGGACCGGGGCGTCATGAAGATCTTCATGGTGGACGGGATGACAGTGGGCGCCGTCGGGACGCTTCTCGGCACGGCCGGCGGGATCGCCCTGGCGCTGAAACTGCCGGACATCGCGGACTTCCTGGAAAACCAGTTTGGCCTTGAAATTTTTCAGGGCAGCGTCTATCTTATCAATCGGCTCCCCGTAGACGTACAAATCGGAGATGTGGCGCTGATCGTCGCAACCGCGTTCGGGCTTTGCTCTTTGGCAACCCTGTATCCAGCCTGGAAGGCATCCCGGGTTGACCCGGCCGAGACCCTACGGTATGAATGAGGGAGCCGGGGGCCGTGAAGGACCCGCCGTCATCGAGGCCCAAGGGCTTCGGAAGGATTTTCAAAGCGGCGAGAAAAGGGTTTCAGTCCTTCAGGGCGTCGATTTAACAATTCGGCGGGGAGAGATGATTGCCATCATGGGGACCTCGGGGGTCGGGAAAACCACCCTCCTTCAGATCCTCGGCACGTTGGATCGGCCCAGCGAGGGCCGGGTGTTGTACGGAGAGCGGGATGTATTCTCTTTGGACAAGGCTTCGCTGGCGAGGCTCCGGAACGAATCCATCGGCTTCGTCTTTCAATTTCACCACCTGCTCGGCGAGTTCACGGCCCTGGAGAACACGATGATGCCGGCCCTGATCGGCGGAACCCGAATGGACCAGGCCCGTGACAGCGCCGAGACGCTCCTGAAGGAGGTGGGCCTGTCGAACCGGCTGAACCACAAGCCCGGCGAACTCTCTGGCGGCGAACAACAACGCGTCGCCGTGGCGCGGGCGTTGATGAACAAACCCGACCTGATCCTCGCCGACGAACCTACGGGAAACCTGGATGAGCGGACCGGCGAGGAAATCCACGAACTGCTGGAACACCTGAACCGAGACCAGGAAGCCAGTTTCTTAATCGCCACGCACAATCCCCGCCTGGCCGAGCGCATGGACCGGGTGGTGCGGATTGCGGACGGGCGAATCTTGGAGTGACGTGAGCGACCAGAGCGAGGATTCAGGAATGTTTAAACGATTTACTGAGCGCGCTCGAAAAGTGATCATCCTCGCCCGGGAAGAGGCGGAACGCTATCAGCACGAATACCTGGGCACGGAGCACATCCTGCTCGGCATCCTGAAGGACGGCGGCGGCATCGCCATCGCCGTTCTCCAGAAGGTCGACAAGGACATCAAGCAGATCCGCGTGGAGGTGGAGCGGAACCTGCCCAAGAGCCTGACCAGCTCGGTCGAGGGCGACATCCCCTTCACGCCCAAGGCCAAGAAGGTCCTCGAGTACGCCGTGGAAGAGGCCCGGCTGATGGGCCACAACTACATCGGCACCGAACACCTTCTGCTCGGGCTCATCCGGGAAAAGGACGGTTTGGCGGCCAAGATCCTCTCCACCCTCGGCATCAAGCTTCAGCAGACACGCGAACAGACCCTCAACCTCCTGCGGGAGCCCACGGCGAGACGCCCGAAGGAAAAGAGCAAGACGCCTTCGCTGGACGAGTTCGGGCGGGACCTGACAGACCTGGCCGTCGAGGACAAGCTCGACCCCGTCATCGGCCGGGACAACGAGATCGACCGGGTCATCCAGATCCTCAGCCGGCGCACGAAGAACAACCCCGTCCTCATCGGCGAGCCGGGGGTGGGCAAGACCGCCATCGTCGAAGGATTGGCCCAGCGCATCATCGCCCAAGAAGTGCCCCAGGTTCTCTACGGGAAGCGGGTCGTCTCCCTGGACCTGGGCGCCCTGGTGGCCGGGACGAAATACCGCGGCCAGTTCGAGGCCCGCCTCAAGGCCATCATGAAAGAGATCACCCAGTCCGAAAACGTCATCATCTTTATCGACGAGCTCCACACCCTGGTCGGCGCGGGCGCCGCCGAGGGCTCCATCGACGCCTCGAACATGCTCAAGCCCGCCCTGTCCCGGGGCGAGCTTCAGTGCATCGGCGCCACCACCCTGGATGAATACCGAAAATACATCGAGAAAAACGGCGCCCTGGAGCGCCGCTTCCAGCCCATCATGGTGAACCCTCCCACGGTGGAGGAAGCCATCCTGATCCTCCGGGGCCTGAAGCACAAATATGAATCTCACCACCGGGCCAAGTTCACCGAGAAGGCCGTGCTGGAGTCCGTCCGGCTGTCCGACCGGTACATCTCCGACCGCTACCTGCCCGACAAGGCCATCGATGTCCTCGACGAAGCGGGCTCCCGGGTCCGGCTGGCCAAGGTCACCTACCCCCAGGAGGTCCGCGACCTTCAGCGCAAGGTGGCAGAGATCGTCCGGGAAAAGCGGGCTCACATCGAAGAGCAGAACTTCGAGGAGGCCGTCAAGCTGCGCGATCAGGAAGAGGAGCTCCGCGAGCGCCTCAACGAGCGCAAGCAGGAGTGGGAAGATGCCCAGACGGACGAGGAAACGATCGTCACCGACGAGGACGTTTCCTTCATCGTCTCCCGCATGACGGGCATCCCCTTGTCGAAGATCGAAGAGAGCGAAAGTCAGCGCCTGCTGCACATGGAGGAGGAGCTGCACCGGCGCATCGTGGGCCAGGACGAGGCCATCTCCGTGATGACCAAGGCCATCCGGCGCTCGCGCGCCGGTCTCAAGTCCCCCAAACGGCCCATCGGCTCGTTCCTGCTGCTCGGACCGACCGGCGTGGGCAAGACCGAGCTTTGCCGCGCCCTGGCCGAGTTCCTGTTCGGAGACGAGCAGGCCCTCATCCGTGTGGACATGTCCGAGTACATGGAGCGGTTCAACGTGTCGCGCCTCACCGGAGCGCCTCCCGGTTACGTGGGCTACGAGGAGGGGGGCCAGTTGACCGAGCGCGTCCGGCGCCGGCCGTATTCGGTCGTCCTGCTGGACGAGATCGAGAAGGCCCATCCCGACATTTTCCACATCATGCTCCAGGTCATGGACGAAGGTCAGCTCACCGACAGCTACGGCCGGCGGGTGGACTTCCGCAATGTCGTCCTCGTGATGACGTCCAACCTCAGCAGCCGGGACATCACGCGGTCTGCCTCGATGGGTTTCCACAAAGAAGACGAAGCGGGAAACTCGGACGCCCTGGCCGCGCGGTTGAAGGGCGCGATGCGCACCGAGACGCGGCGCACGTTCAACCCGGAGTTCCTCAACCGCCTGGACGCGGAAGTCATCTTCCACTCGCTCTCCCGTGAGCACATTCTGGAAATCGTCGACCTGATGATGGACCAGTTGAACAAACAGCTCATCGAGCGCGGTCTGTCCGTCGAGTTGGATTCGGGGGCCAAGGAAAAACTGGCCGAGCTGGGCTACGACCCGGTATACGGCGCCCGGGAGCTGAAACGGATCATTCAAAGCCAGATTGAGGATCCCTTGTCCGAAGAGGTCTTGAAAGGACGCTTCTCGGAAGCGGGGAGCATCCGGGTCCGGTTCGAAAACGACGCGTTCGTCTTCGAGGATAAAGCACTCGTCAGCGATTTGCAGGACGCCTGAGGGCGGCGTGCCGTCCATTGCGCCGGACGCCTGGCTCGATCAACAATCTCTCCGGGCTGAATATCGGGCGGGGGCGGCGCAACGCCCCTTGCGTCGGAAGAGATCAACGTGAATCTTCCCCATCCGCGCGAGCCCGCACGAAGGATTTCATGGATCGATTGTTGTTGAAGAAATGCGCGCCCCTTTCACCCAAAGCCTCACAGGGGAGGGGTGGGTGGCTGGCCTTCGCGTTGATACCGCTGGTCTTTTTTCTGTGGTCCTCCAGCGCGCCGGCCCAGACTCCCGGCCTGCCCATTAAAAACATTGAGATCCAAGGCAACCGCCGGGTGGAAGAGGGTACGATCCGCTTCTACGTCTCCACCCGTGTCGGCGACCGTTTCTCCGTCTCCAAACTCCGCAAAGACATCAAGAAGATTTACGACCTGGGCTTTTTCCGGGACGTCAAAATCGACGTGACCCCCTTCGAAGGCGGGTTGCGCATCGTCTTCATCGTGGAGGAAAAACCCTCGGTGGCCGGTGTGCGCATCGTCGGAAACAAGGAGGTCGACCTCGATGACATCCTGGAGAAGGTGACCGTGACGGTGCAGTCCATCCTCAATCGGGGGACGGTCCGGGAAAGCGTGGAGAGCATCCGCGGCCTGTATCAGGAAGAGGGCTACCACTTCGCCCGAATCGAGTCCATCGTCGAGGAAACCGGCGCCAACCAGGTCAACGTCGAGTTCCGGATCACCGAGGGCAAGAAAGTCACCATCCGCAAAATCAACTTCAAGGGCAACCGGGCCTTCTCCGAGAGGGCGCTCAAGAAGGTGATCGAAACCCAGGAGCACTGGATCCTGTCCTGGCTGTTCGGAGGGGACGTGTATAAAGAGGACCAAATCCGGACCGATCTCGTTCGCCTCCAGGTTTGGTACCAGAACCACGGCTACATCCGGGTCTCGATCAAAGAGCCGAGCATTCGCGAAAACCGAAAGGGAAACAGCCTGACCCTCGTCATCTCCATCCTCGAAGGAAAACAATACCGTGTGGGGAAGGTGAGCGTGGAAGGGGATGACGTCTTCAGCGCGGACGATTTGAGAAAGCGCATCAGCCTCAAAAAGGGCGATGTGTACAACCGCTCCAAGCTGAATTCAGACATCGTCGGGATTACGGAAGCCTACGCCCAGAAAGGGCACGCCTTCGCCGACATCATCCCGGAAACAACGATCCTCGACGAAAAGCAGTTGGTGACGTTGCGGATACTCCCCCAAAAGGGCCGTCGGGCCTTTATCGGGCGGGTGATCATCAGGGGCAACGATTTCACCCGGGACAAGGTCATCCGGCGCGAAGTGGCCCTGCTGGAGGGTTCGCTCTTTGACGGGGAGAAGCTTAAGCTCACGCGCAAGCGGCTGAGAAACCTCGGATTTTTCGAAGAGGTCAAGATTGAGACCAAGCGGGGGGCCAGACCGGATCTGCTGGACGTGGAGGTCAGCCTCAAGGAGAAGCCGACGGGCTCCATCAGCGGCGGGACGGGATTCAGCAGCCAGTCGGGCTTTCTGCTGTTCGGCGAGGTCCGCGAGCAGAACCTGTTCGGCCGGGGGCAGACCCTGTCTCTGCGCCTCCGCAGGTCCGACCTGGACACCACCGGCACGGTGATCTTCATCGAGCCCCATATCCTGGACTCGAACTTCAACTTGAGCACGAGCGTTTTTCTCCAAAACGACGAGTTCTCCAACTTCGAACGGGACCGCGTCGGTGGAAATATCGGCACCGGGCGCTGGGTGGCGGAGCACATCTTTGCCCGCATGGTCTACCAGTACGAAGAGAACGACGTCTTCAACATCTCTTCCGAGGCCACCAACTTCATCCAGGAGCAGGAGGGGCGATCGGCCACCAGCAGCATCACCCCCTCCCTCAGCCGAGACCGCCGCGACAACCGCATTCGCCCGACCAAAGGGGGGTTGAGCCGATTTTCTTCCCGGGTCGCCAGCGGCATCCTCGGCGGGGACAACGACTTCTACGCCGTGTCGGGCGAGCACCGCCATTACTACCCCTTTTTCAAAAAACGGGTGATCCTCATGGGACGGGGACGGGTGAGCTGGGCCGATGGGTTCAGCGGACAGGACCTGCCCATCTTCGAACGGGCTTTCCTGGGGGGCGCCCGGACCGTGCGCGGCTTCGACTTTCGCGAGGTGGGCCCCAAAGACGGAAATGGCAACGCCATCGGCGGGAACGCCTCGGTGCTGGTCAACGTCGAGCTCCAGTTCCCCTTCGTTGCGGGGCTCCGGGCGGTGATCTTCTACGACACCGGGCAGGTCTACCGAAAGAGCAATGACAACGTATTCAACTTGAGGGACCTTCGGTCCAGCGCCGGAGGCGGCCTGCGAATCCTCTCCCCCCTGGGTCTCATCGCCATGGACTGGGGCGTCAAACTCGACCGGCAGGAGGGGGAATCCTTAAGCGAGTTCCACTTCACCATCGGACGCACCTTCTAAAAGACAATTCATCCGGACCGTTCAATCTCGAACAGCGGACCGGGAAGGGAACGGCGAATGGGTCCAAAAGAGGAAGCGGCGCAAACCATGAACCATCAGGCGTCAAAGGTCCGGCCGCGGGCCATCCGGCTGTGGGCCGGGCTCCTGTTCCTTGCGGGCGTCTTGCTCTGGACGTGGGCCGGGGCGGCCTCCGCCCAGGGTAAATTCGGCGTCGTGGACATGGGGCGCGTCCTGCGCGAATCGGAGCCGGGCAAGACCGCCCTCGTCGCCTTGCAGGGGACCTCCAAACAATTCCAGGATCAGATGATCGTCAAAACCCAGAGCCTCGCGCGCCAGGAGCAGGCCCTCAGAGAATTGCAGCAGGACATCCGGCAGAAGAGCCTTCTGTACAGCGAAGAAGTCCGGCAGCAGAAGGAGGAGGAATTCCGGCAGAAGCAGAGAGAATTCACGCGGAATCGGGATTCGCTGGTCCGATTCCGCAGAGAGGTCGAAGCCGATTTCAACCGGAAAAGAAGACGGGCGACCTCCAAGGTTCAGCGAGAAATTCGGGACGTGGTCAACCGAATCGGGAAGAAAGAGAAGTTCACCATCATCCTCGAGCGGTCCCGAATTCTTTTCTTTGACAGCCGGAAGATCGACCTCACCGATAAAGTGATCCGCACGTACAACCAAGCCAAGAGATGAATCCCGCATCCCCACCCCCTCTGCGTCTGGCGGAGATCGCGGACCGGTTGGGCGGGGCCCTCGAAGGAGACCCGGACCTGCTCATCGGGGGCGTTGCCGAGCCCGCCGAAGCGGGGGCGGAGGATATCGTCTTTCTCGCCGACAAGCGCCGGCTCCGGGACCTGGAATCCTCTCCGGCGGCGGCCGTCGTCGTAGGTGGCCCCTGGGAAGTGGGCAAACCCGCCGTCCGGGTGCGAGACGCCCGCCTGGCCCTCGCGGAGCTTCTGGAGCATTTTCATCCCGGGGAGCTTCCTCCGCCGGGCATCCACGAAAAAGCCCACATCGGCCGGAACGTCGAGTTGGGCCGGGGGGTCTGCCTGCTGCCCGGCGTGGTCCTCGACGATAACGTCCGGATCGGGGATCAGACGGTTCTCTATCCGAACGTCTATGTCGGGCGCGGAAGCCGCATCGGCCGGCAGAGTGTGATTCACGCCAACGTGTCCATCTACCGGGACGTCGAAGTCGGAGACCGGGTCGTCATCCACAGCGGGGCGACCTTGGGCGGCGACGGCTACGGTTACGTCCGGCGGGAGGATGGAACGCATCGCAAGATCCCCCACATTGGACGGGTCATCGTCGAAAGCGACGTCGAGATCGGCGCCAACGCCGCCGTGGATCGGGCGACCCTGGGGGAGACCCGGATCGGACGGGGGACGAAAATCGACAACCTCGTCCAGGTGGCGCACAACGTCCGGATCGGCGAAAATTGTCTGTTGCTCGGCCAATCCGGGATGGCGGGAAGCTCCAGCCTCGGCGAGGGCGCCACCCTCGCGGCCCGGGCGGGCGTCGGGGACCACGTTCACGTAGGCGACCGGGCGATTCTGACGGCCATGACCCTCGTGAACCGCGACGTGGAACCCAGAACCCTCTGGGCGTCGGCGCGGATACCCCGCCCGGCATACGAGCACGGCCGGCTGGAAGTCAGTCTCGGCCGGGTCCCGGAGGCCCTGAAAACCATTGCGGACCACCAGAAACGGCTGTCAGCCATCGAGAAGAGCCGCTGCAGGGAAAGCCCATGAGCTCCGCGAAAGTCATCGACGCTGAGACCTCGAAAAGATTGATCGCCCTTTTGCCTCATCGCTACCCCTTCCTCTTCGTCGACCGGATTGTGGAACACGAGCCGGGCGAGCGGATCGTCGGCCTGAAAAACATCACCCGCAATGAGCCCTTCTTCGACGGACACTTTCCCGGGCAACCCATCATGCCCGGGGTTCTGCTCGTCGAGGCCATGGTTCAGATGGCCGCCATCCTGGTCCTGGATTCGTTGGACAACGCGGCGGAAATCATCCCCATCTTCACGCGCCTCGAGAAGGTGCGCTTCCGCCAGCCCGTTGTTCCCGGCGATCAGCTCTTGATGGAGGCGCGGCTGTTGCGGGCTCGGTGCCCCATCTGGTGGTTCAGCGGCACGGGGACCGTCGACGGGAAACGTGTGGCGGAAGGGGAGGCCCAGGCCACCATGGGGACCCGGGCCCCTTGAGCGGAGCTGTCCACCCGACCGCGATCGTCTCCGCCGACGCCGAGATCGCGCCCGATGCCGGGATTGGACCGTACGCCGTCGTGGGGGAGAAGGTCATTCTCGGCGCCGGAACGAAAGTCAGCGCCCACGCCGTCATTGAAAACTGGACGACCGTGGGGGAAGGATGCACCATCGGCCCCGGCGCCGTGATCGGGGGCGCGCCCCAGTCCCTGGGAGACCAGGGCCACCGTTCCTCGGTCCGGATCGGCAAGCGCACGGTGGTGAGGGAGTACGTCACCGTCCACCGAAGCGAGGAGGCGGACGGGGAGACGCTCGTCGGCGACGACTGCTACCTCATGGCCTACTCCCACGTGGGCCATGACTGTGTTCTCGAAAACCGGGTCGTTGTGGTGAACGCGGCGAACCTGGGGGGTCATCTTCTCGTGGAGGAGGGGGCCTTCATCTCCGCCCTGGTGCCCGTGCACCAGTTTGTGCGGATCGGCAGGCTGTCCCTGATCGGCACGCTCTCGCCTGTCCGCAAGGATATTCTGCCCTACACCATTGTGGAGGGCCATCCCCCGAGGGTTCGGGGTCTCAACGTCGAGGGGCTCAGGCGGCAAAAGGCGCCTCCCCAAGTCCGCAAGACGCTGAAGAACGTCCTGAAGCTGCTTCTGAAGGAAGAGGCGAGCACCGAGCAAGCCGTGAGGCGGATCCGCGAAGACCACGGAGACGTCCCGGAAGCCGTTCACCTGGCGGACTTCATCGAGAAGTCCAAACGAGGTTTTTACCGCTGAGCCGCGCCTGAGGCGTCATGAAAAAAAATCCTTCCTCCAAAACGATCCGGGTGGGCGTCGTCGGTGTGGGCCACATGGGCCGGTACCACGCGGGCGTCTACCACGAGCTTCCCGAGACCGAGCTCGTGGCGGTCGCGGACGTGGACGACGTCCGGTCCCGCGCCATCGCCGAGCAATATGACACACAGTCCCTGCGGGATTACCGGGAGATGCTCGGCCGGGTGGACGCCGTCAGCATCGCGGTCCCGACCGCCCAGCACTACCCCGTCGCCCGCGATTTCCTGGAGGCCGGAACAGACGTCCTCGTTGAAAAACCCGTAGCCTCTTCCATCGAGGAGGCCGAGGACCTGTTCCGCATCGCCCGGGAAAACGGCCGGACCCTTCAAATCGGTCATGTCGAGCGGTTCAACGGAGCGGTCCAGGAGTTGCACAAGTTCGTCCGCGACCCCCTCCTCATCGAATGCCGGCGCATGGGACCGTTCCAACCCAGGGTGCAGGAAGACGGAGTGATCCTGGACCTGATGATTCACGATTTGGACATCGTCCTCAGCCTGGTCAATTCCCCCGTGAAGACCTGCTACGCCGTCGGCACAAGCGTCCACTCCGACCGGGAAGACATCGCCAGCGTATCGCTCACCTTCGAGAACCACTGCGTCGCCCACCTGACCGCCAGCCGCGCGACACAAGACAAAGTGCGAACCCTGGCCGTCACACAAAGGAAGACGTACATCTTCCTGGACTACGCGGAGCAGAACATCCAGGTCCATCGCCGCGCCGCGTCCGAGCACACCCTCACCCAGGAACAACTCCGATACCGCCAGGAGGCCTTCATCGAGCGGATCTTCGTTCACAAAGACAACCCGCTGAAATTGGAAATCCGCCACCTCCTGCGCACCGCCGCCAACGGCGCGGACCCCAGCCGGTTGAAAGACGCCGAAAAGGACCTGCGATCCCTGCGGCTCGCCGTAGAGATCCTCTCTCAGATTCATGGCGAGTCCTCCCCTCCGAGGCCGTCATGAAGAACCGGATCGGCCGGTGAGCCCGCCGGAATGGAAGCGCCTGGGTATTATGGCCGGCGAGGGAGAGTTGCCCGAGCTCGTGGCCCGCAACGCCGGCGCCCGGGGGCTGGAACCTGTCACCGTCACCTTTTCCTCCCCCGTCGAAAAAGCCCTCACACCCCTCTCGGCCTCCCTGCTTCGGTGCGGCCCCGGCCAGCCCAACAAGATCTTCCGGTTCCTGCACCGGGAAGGGGTGCGCGAAGTGGTCTTCGCCGGGAAGGTGGAAAAACGGTGGTTGTTCCGAAACCCCCGGCTCGACCTGCGGGCCGTTCGGGTGCTCCGCCGCCTGAAGGACCGGCGCGACGACTCCATCATGTTGGCCGTCATCGAAGAAATGGAATCGGAGGGCTTTCACGTACTTCCCCAGAAGGAATTCCTGGACGACCTCTTCGCCCGGCCGGGCGTCCTCTCGCGCCGGCCGCCGACGAAGCGGGAGCGCGAGGACCTCGAGTTCGGGTTCGGCATGGCCAAGGGCGTGGCGGCGCTGGACCTGGGCCAGACGGTGGTCGTCCGCAATCGGGCGGTCCTCGCGGTCGAAGCCATCGAAGGCACGGATGAAACCATCCGCAGGGGGTGCGCCATCGCGCGCCGGGGAGCCGTCGCCGTCAAGGTGGCGAAGCCTCGGCAGGACCCGCGGTTCGACGTGCCGGTCGTGGGCGAAGAGACGCTGCGCGCCCTGGGCGAAGGCGGCGGAACCGCCCTGGGCATCGAGGCCGAACGCACAATGATCGTCGCCGGACAGGCCTTTCTGGAAGAAGCCCGCCGCTGGAAGATCGCCGTGTTCTCCATGGGAGAAGAAAAGAAAAGGGAGACCGATCATTGAACTCCTGATCGTGGCGGGGGAGGCCTCGGGGGACGCCCTGGGGGGGGGCCTCGCGGCCGCCCTCCGGGACCGGCTGCCGAACCTGAGACTTTTCGGGGTCACCGGCCCCGACATGAGGGCCGCCGGCGTGGAGACATGGGCCGGCGTCGAGGACCTCGAAGTCGTCGGGATTGTCGAGGTGGCAAGGCGTCTGCCCGCCCTGTTCCGGGTCGAGGCCCGGATCCTCCGGGAAGTGCGCGACCGAAACATCCGCGCCGCGATCCTCATCGACTATCCCGGCTTCAACCTGCGCCTGGCCGGGAGACTTCATGCCCGGGGTGTGAAAACCGTGCAATTCGTCGCGCCGCAGCTCTGGGCCTGGGGCCGGTGGCGCGCGCGGCGGATGGCCCGGTCCATCGATCGGCTGCTCGTCATCCTTCCCTTCGAGCCGGAGTTCTTCGGCCGGCTCGGCATCCGCGCGGAGTTCGTCGGCAACCCCATCGCCGACGCCCTCGCCGCGGACCTCGCGCCGGGGCCGGGGGGGGGAGGGAGGGAGGGAGGCGCCGCCGAACACCTCCAAGCGGCCCGGAAACGGCTCGGCCTGGAAGCCGACCCGGGCGGTCCGGTGGTGGGAATCCTCCCGGGGAGCCGGGGGGGAGAGGTGTCCGGCCTCCTCCCCCCCATGCTGGACGCGGCCCGGATTCTCCGGGCGTCCCATCCCCGCGCGCGCTTCCTTCTGCCCATCGCGGACACCCTGGCCTGGGAGCCGATCGCCCGGCAGGCGGAGCGTGCCGGCGTCCATCCGGTCCGGGGGGGAGAGGGGGGGGGGGGAGCCCGGGACGTCCTGCGGGCCGCCGACGCGGCCATGGTGGCGTCCGGAACCGCCATCCTGGAAGCGGGGCTGCTGGGAACGCCCTCGGTCCTGGCTTACCGGTTCCACCCCTTATCGTTTCCGATTGTCCGGTGGATGTCGAACCTTCCCCCGGAGCGGTATTACATCGGGCTCGTCAACATCCTGGCCGGAGAAGAACTTTTTCCGGAGCTCGTCCAGGACCGGGTGAGACCCGAGCGCTTGGCCCGCGAGATCAGACGTCTCATCGAGGACGACTCCAGAAGGGGCCACGTCCAGCGTAGACTCCGGGACATCCGCCGCTCCCTCGGAGAACCGCGCGCCGGGGGCAAGGGGTGCTTCGAACGGGCGGCGGAGGTCATCGCAAAGCTGGTGGGGTCTTGAAGGAAAAAAACGAAATTCCGGCCGGGGAGCGCCCGCTCGGAACGCCGGCCGGCCGTCCCGGCGGCCTCCTTCCCCGGTGCGGGGGGTGGATCATCGGCGCGGCGCTCCGCGCCCTCTCGGCGACCTGCCGGGCCGAAGTCCTGTTTGCGGAGCGCGAGCCCTCCCGGGTCCCCGGGCGGCCGGGCCGCATCTATTCCCTCTGGCACGGAAGGATGCTCTACCCGGCCTACTTCCGGCGGAAGGCGAGGGCCTCGGTCCTCATCAGCCGGAGCCGCGACGGCGAGGTCCTCTCCGGGGTCCTGGGGGCCCTGGGATACCGGACCGTTCGCGGATCCACCTCGCAGGGCGGCGCGCCCGCCATGAGGCGGTTGATCAAGACCCTTCGGGCGGGGCAAGACGTCGGGATGGCCTCCGATGGACCCCGGGGTCCGGCGTGGCGCGTCCAGCCGGGGATCATCCATCTCGCCGCCCGGACGGGGGCGCCGATTATTCCCATCATCTTCGGCGCGGCGCGGGCAAAGACCTTCGCAAGCTGGGACCGCTTCTGCCTGCCCTGCCCTTTCACCCGCGTCGCCGTGGTCTTCGGCAGGCCGGTGAGGGTCCCGCCCGACGCGGACGAAGCCTTGCTGGAAGAAAAGCGCCGAGCGCTGGAGGCGGAAATGGCCTGGACGCTCGAGGCGGCCGATGCGGCAGTTCGAAAAAAACCCCTGCCTCCGGGTCCGGGCGGCGGGCCCGATCCGGAGCCCTCCAACGCACCGGGCGGAGGCCCGTGAGCGCCCGGCGTCGCGAGGCGGCGGCCCCGGAGCCCCTCCCTGAAGGAGCCGCCGGGGACCTTTTCGGGAAAGACCGGTAAAACATGTACTTTCTTTACAACCTGCTCCTGGCCGCGGGATTGCCGATCCTGGCCGCTTACTGGATCTTTCAAGCCCTGTTTCGGGGGAAGGTCCGGCGGGGGCTTCGGGACCGGCTGGGGTTTCCCGATCTGTCCGCCGCCCCCGGCGACACGCCCACAGTGTGGCTGCACGCCGTGTCCGTGGGAGAGGTCCACGCGGCGGCCCCTTTCGTCCAGGCGCTGAAACGCAAACTGCCCGGTTGGCGGCTTGTCCTTTCCACGGTGACGGAAACCGGGCGGGAGGCCGGCGTCCGCCGGATCCCCGAGGCCGACGCCCGAATTTACTTTCCGCTCGACCTCCCCGGTCCGGTGGCCGCGGCCGTCCGCCGCGTCAAGCCCCGCCTGGTCGTCGTCCTGGAAACCGAAATCTGGCCTAACTTCCTGTGGCGTCTTTTCGCCGAAGGGATCCCGACGGTCATCGTGAACGGCAGGATCTCGCCCCGCTCCTTCCGGCGATACCTCCGCGTCCGGCCCTTGATGGCCCGGGCGCTCTCGAAGGTGACCGGCTTCGGCGCGCAGTCCGAAGCCGACGCGCGCCGCGTCACCCGCCTCGGCGCGCCCCCGGAGCGGGTCCGCGTGATGGGCAACCTGAAATTCGACGGCGCGGCCGAATCGGAGCCGCCGGGGCCGGAGGAGAAAACCGCCGTCCGGAAGGCGCTGGGCCTTTCGGGGGACGCGCCCGTCTGGGTGGCCGGGAGCGTTCATCCCAAGGAAGAAGCCCCGGTCGTGGACGCCTACCGGTCGCTTCTGACAACCCATCCGTCCCTCCAGCTCATCCTGGCCCCGCGCCGTCCGGACCGCGCGGGGGCCGTCGCGGACCTGCTCCGCGGCCGGAAGGTCCCGCACCTTTTGCGGAAAGGAGGGGGGGGGGGGGGGACCGGCCCGCGCGCCGGTCGTGATCCTGAACACAGTGGGGGAGCTCGCCTGGGCCTACCGCGCCGGCGACGTGGCCTTCTTGGGGGGCAGCCTGTTTCCGTGGGGGGGGCAGAATCCGCTGGAACCGGCGGGGATCGGAATTCCCGTCCTGTTCGGTGAACACATGGAGAATTTCGAAGAGGCCGCGCGGGCTTTGCTGGAAACGCCCCCCGGGGGGGGAGAGGGGCGAGGGGGAATGTCCGCGGCGCTCCAAATCAGCGGGCCCCTCGACGGCGCCGCGTCACGGCTGGCGGAGGCGGTCGGCCGGATCCTGGATTCCCCGGAAACGGCCCGGGCGATGGGCGATCGCGGCAGACGCGTCGTCCGCGCCCAGGCGGGGGCCGCCGAGCGCTACGCGGACTGGGTCGCCGAAATCTCCGCGGGGAGGACCTGAGCGTGACGCCCTCTCCTCCCAACGGGTCCAAATGGCGGAGGGCCGGGGCCGCCGGGGCCGGACGAACGGGGATCGCCTTGCAGGAAGACCGGCTGCCGGGCGGCCCGTGGGGGAAAATCGTGAAGGGCGGCCTCCTCGCCGCCTCCTGGCTCTACGGCGCGGGGCACGCGTCCCGAATGTCCGCCTATCGGGCGGGGATCTTCAAAACGCGGAAGCTGCCCTGCTGGGTGATCAGCGTCGGCAACCTCACGGCGGGGGGGACCGGGAAGACGCCGGTGGTCCTTTCGGTGGCCCGGGCGCTGACCCGGCGGGGACGGAAGGTGGCCGTCCTGAGCCGCGGGTGGGGGGGACGGGCGCCCGGACCGGTGACGGTCGTCTCGGACGGAGAGAACCTCCGGGTTCACCCCCCCGAGGCCGCGGACGAGGCGTATCTGCTGGCTTCCCGCCTGCCCGGCGTTCCCGTCCTGACGGGCAAGGATCGATACGCGTTGGGCGAGCGCGCGGCGGCCGAGTTCGGCGTGGAAGGGGTCCTCCTCGACGACGGGTTTCAGCACGTCCAGCTGGACCGGGATCTGAACCTCCTTCTCTTGGACGCCGACCGGCCCTACGGAAACGGGCGCCTGCTCCCCCGCGGGACGCTGCGCGAGCCGCGAGGGGCGTCCGCCCGCGCCGACGGCATCCTGATCACCCGCGCCGATTCGCCGGAACCCGAAACGCAAGCGCGGCTCCGGCGGGAATATCCCGCGCTGCCCATCGTCGTCAGCCGCTTCGTTCCCGACGGCGTCCGGGACCTGGAATCCGGCGAGGAGATCGACCCGATCGGCAAGCGTGTCTTCCTGGTCTGCGGGATTGCGCGTCCGTCGGGTTTTCGGCAAACAGCCATCCAAGCCGGGCTCGAAGTGGCGGGTCTTGCGTCGTTCCCCGACCATCACGTGTACACCCCGGCGGAGGCGGCGCACCTGCGCGAGCGCGCGAGGACGGCCGGCGCCGAGGGTCTGCTCACCACGGAAAAGGACGCGGTCAAGCTCCGGCTTTGGCCGGGGGGAGAAAAAAGGGGGGGGGGGGGGGATCCGCCCGCCTGGTCGCTGCGGCTTCGGCTCGAGATCCTCTCGGGCGAGCCGCATTGGGAGGACTGGACGCGCGGCCCCGGCTGACCGCCGGGGGGGTGAGCGGGTGTCGCGGCCGTTCCTATCCCCGGACCGTCGCCATCATGTAGACGCCGGTGGCCAGGAAGATGACGTTGGTCGACCAGGCGGCGATGATGGCCGGGAGAATCCCCGCGTGCCCGAGGGAAAGGCCCGCGTAAAAGAGGATGAAGTAACTGAACCCGATCGCCAGGGTCAAGAGGATGCTTCGGGCGAGTCCGCCGCTGCGCCCCGTTTCCAGGGAGAACGGGATGCCCACCAGCGCCATAATCAGCCCCACCAGGGGGTAGGCGAGCTTGGCGTGGAAGTCCACAACGTACTTGGTTTCGTCCACGCCGTTGGCGCGCAGGCCCCGGATGTATTCCCGCATCTCGCCCAGGTCCATCTCACCGGGCTCTTTCTTGATTTGCAGAAAGTCTTTGGGCCGCTCGGGGATATCAACCTGGGCTTCGGTGAAGGCCTGGGACTCCAACTGGCCTTTGCGCGGGAATTTCCGGTGCTGTCCGTCCCGGAATATCCACAGCTTGCCGTCCCAGGTCACCGTTTTGGCGTCGAGCCGCTCCAGGAGCCGGCCCTCGGTGGACAGGCGGTACAAGGTGACGCCCTTGAGAATATTGCGGTCCGGATCGAAGGATTCGATTTGCCAGATGGTCCGGTTATCCGACCGATACCAGATCTTATTCTTCCGGATGACGCCCTTCGGGGGCCGCTTTTTGACGTAGACCTGAATGATGTAGTTGACCTTCTTATTGGTGATCGGGAGCAGGTACTCCCCCGCGAAGAACAACAGACCGCTTCCGATCGCCCCCAAGACCAGGATGGGCAGGGAGATCCGGTACAGGCTCAGGCCGCAGGCCCGCATGGCCGTAATCTCGTTGTTGTGTCCCAGGATCAGCAGGGAGAACACCGACGCGAGGAGGATGGCCGCCGGGCTGATTTGCATGAGAATCTGGGGGATCTTGTATACGAAATAGCCGACGGCCTGCCGGAACGGGGTCCCCTTTTCCAGGAAATCGTCGACGCGCTCAAAAAACTCGACAATCAGGTAGATGGCGAGAAATGCCAGGAGACCGACCAGAAAGACGCGAAGAAACTGGGCGCCCACATAGCGGGTCACCAACCTCACGCCTGTCCTCCTTTCTCCGGTTTCAGCCCTTGTGGAAAGAACTTCGTCCGCAGCGCCGCCAGCAACACCTCCATGCGCTCAGCGATCGTTTCGGCGAACTGGAAGGGGGAGTCCGTCTGGACCTTGCGCGTGAGATAAAATCCGATGGCGGCCAGCACCAAATTCGGAAACCACATGGCTATCAGGGGGGGCATGAATCCGCCGTCTCCGAGACCCTCTCCCATGGAGAGCATGACATAGTAGAAAATGATGATGGCGAGGCTGAGGGCCAGCCCTCCGGATCTCCCCGACCGCCGGTTTCGGATGCCCAAGGGGGCGCCCACAAAACCGATGATCAGACACACGGCCGGCAGAGAGAATTTCTTGTAATACTCCACCAGGAGGTTGTTGTACCTCGGGTTGTCCTTTTTGTACCGCTTCAGTTTTTCCCGGATCACATACAGGGAATGGTTCTTGCCGGCGCGTTCCAGTTTGCCGGTGTCGCCCATCAGGGACCGGGTGTCCAGGTTGACCTCGTAGGTGGTGAACCGGATGACCTGATACTTGCCCTGCGCCTCCATGGCCTGATGGATCGATCCGTTTCGCAGCCGTAGCGACACCTTGAGCGATTCCGGGTTGGAGACCAGAACACCCTCTTCCGCAACGATGGTCTGCGGATTCTCCTGTGTACGGCTGTCATAAATCAAGATCCCCTTCATGACCTCCTCTTGCGCCGGCTTTTCGTTGACATAGAGGATCAACCCGTCGAAGTCGTCGTTGAACACCCGCTCCTTGATGGAGGTCGTCGCGGCGCCCGCATTGACCAACTTGAAGCGGAGCTCGTTGAACTGGTCCTCGCTCCAGGGCAAGGCGTAAAACACCAGGAAGTTGGAAGCCAGATAGCAGAGGATGGACAAGATCCCCACCGGCGCAAGCTGGCGGTAAAAGCTCATGCCCACCGCGCGGAGGGCGACGTTCTCGCTGTCGGCCGACATCCGGCTGAACGTCATCACCGTGGAGACCAGAAACGCCATCGGAATCGTTACGAGGAGAAACGAAGGGGAAATCACCAGCATCATCTTGAACACCGTCCCGAAGGGCAAGCCTTTGTTGATCACCAGGTCAGTAAAGTGGAGAATCTGGTTCATGAACAGGACAAAGGTGAAAATCAGCAGCCCCATCATCATGTAGGAGGCCAGTTCTTTGAAGATGTAGCGTGTGATGATGCGCAAAGGAGATCCCTCCGGATTTCCCGGCATATTAATTCAGTGATCCGAGGAAGTAAAGGAAATGCCGCTTCCCCCCCTGAAGCTTAAAACTAATTGATTTTGAAAGCATTTTGCGTCCGGTCCCAAATGGACCATATTGACAAGGAATTCGCTGTCTTGGTTTAATAACCCGTCGTACATCCTAAGGATTGGCATCGCGCCGCAATGGGAAAAAGGCGCAGAAAAAAGAGAAATTTTCACTCCCGGACCCTGGATGTCCTCGAGTGGGCCGCTTTGCGCTCCCTGGTTTTCGCTTTGAGCGCGCCGGGGGAACGGCAATCCGTCGCCCTGGCCGAAACCGCCGCGAAGGCCGCGGTCAAACTCGGGATCCGGCTTCCCGTGGTCAGGGAGAACCTGGCCGCCGCCTTTCACGGCGAGAACACGCCGGAGGCGGAGGAGAGCATCGTCCGGAGCGCCTATCGCCAGTGGGCCTTGACCTTCGTGGAGTGGGCCCGGACTTGGCGTCGGAAGGGCCTCGACGGGGCCATCGACCGGGTCGAGATCGAAGGCGACCGCCCCCTCCTCGACGCCCTCGCGCAGGGCCGCGGGGTGATCGCCGTAACGGGCCACTTCGGCAACTTCGAGCTGATGCTCCTCACCTGGGCGCGGGCGCATGGGCCAATCAACTTGATCGTTCGGCCCCTCGACAACCGCTTGCTGGATCAATCCCTGAACAGGCTTCGCGGCCGTTACGGATGCCGGGTGCTCACGCGGCGGGGAATCGTCCGCAACGCCCTCCGGCGGCTGCGGGCCGGAGAGATGTTGGGGGTCCTCATCGACCAGAACATGATCCACCGCGAGGGGGTGTTCGTCGACTTCTTCGGGAAACCGGCGTGCACCACGCCCCTGTCGGCCGCGCTCGCCCTGCGGACCGGGGCCGCCGTATTCCCGGGCTTTATCATCCGGCAGGCCCCCTTCCGGCACCGCCTGGTCTTCGGCCGGGAGATCCCAACCATTCGGACCGGAGACCTTCAAGCCGATCTCGAGGCCAACACCGCGCGGCACACCCAAGCGGTCGAAGACGCCATCCGGGCGCACCCCGATCACTGGCTCTGGATACACCGGAGGTGGCGGACCCAAGCCGCGCCCGGCCCGGCCGACGGACGCCGCGCCGCGCCCGCCGGCGGCGGACTTCCCGCGGGCGCCTCCGGTGCGGGCCGGACGGACGGATCGGGGGTTTCCCCATGAACATCCTCATCGTGGGGCCGACCTGGGTGGGCGACACCGTCCTGGCGACCCCCGTCCTCGCGAACCTGCGCTCGGCCTTTCCGGCCGCGAAGATCCATTGCCTGTCCACGGTCTGGGCCGGGGACATCCTGATCGGCCATCCCGACGTGGACGCGCTTCGGCTTCGGCCCGGAGGGGCGGCGGATTTCCGCGCCGCCGCCTCCTTCAGGCGGGACCGGATGGACCTTGCGTTCATCCTGCCCAACTCGATTCGGGGGGCCCTGCTGGCCCTCGCCGCCGGAGCGCGCCGGCGGGTCGGATACCGACGGGACGGCCGGTCCATCCTCCTCACGGACCCGGTCCCCCGCCCCCCCCCCCGCGGCGGCGGACGGCATCAGGTGGACGAATACCTGGGGCTCCTGGAGGCGGCCGGCGTGAGCGTCACCTCCCGCACCCCCCGCGTCGCCGTCTCCCGGGAGGCCGAAACCTTTGCCGGTGAGGTCTTCCTCCAGCACGGAATCGATCCCGAAGAGCCGGTCGTTGGGATTCAGCCGGGGGCGAAATTCGGGGCCACGAAGCTTTGGCCGGCCGAGCGGTTCGCCGCGGCGGCGGACGAGCTGGCCGAATCCGAGGGGGTCCGCATCGTCCTGCTCGGAAGCCCGGAAGAGGGTCCGCTGACCGCCCGGATCGCGTCGCTCATGAAAACCGGGTCCGTGGATCTGGCGGGAAAAGACCGGTTGGCCTTCCTCCCCGCCCTGCTCCAGCGGTTCTCCGTCCTGTTGACCGGAGACACCGGCCCGATGCATATCGCCGCTGCCGTTGGAACGCCCGTTGTGGCCCTGTTCGGACCGACCGACCCGGAACGCACCGGACCGCTGGGGGACCGCCACACCGTCCTGCGGCGCGACCTGTCCTGCTCGCCCTGCTTCCTGAAACAGTGCCCTTACGGCCACGAATGCATGGAGGAGACGGCCGTGGATGAAGTCTGCCGGGCCGTCCGGAACATCCTCCGCGTCTCCGCTTCCAGCCGGGCGGGCGCGGGAGTGAGCCATGGATACCCCCCCCCCCTCCCCCCTGAGACCGGGCGTCCTCCTGAACCGGGACGGGACCCTTTGTGAAGAGATGGGTTACCTCAATCACATCAGCCGCCTGGCCCTTCTGCCCGGGAGCGCCGAGGGAATCCGGATGCTGAACGCCGCCGGGATCCCCGTCGCCGTGGTCACGAACCAGGGGGGCGTGGGCGCGGGCTACTTTCCCGAGTCCTTCGTCGACGAGGTCCGGCGCGAGATCGAGGGCCGGCTGGCGGAATCCGGCGCGCACATCGACGCGCATTACCACTCCCCTTATCACCCGCACGGCAATGTCGCGCCCTACAACCGGGACAGCGAGTGCCGGAAACCCCGGCCGGGTCTGGCCCATCGGGCGTCCGAGGACCTAAGCCTGGATCTGGCGCGAAGCTACGTTGTGGGGGACCGGGCGGGGGACCTCGAGCTGGCGGCGCGGATCGGCGCGCGGGGGATTCTGGTCCTGACGGGGTACGGCCGGGGCGAGTGGCGCTGGAACGGGTCGGGGTGGCCGTCTCCGCCGGACGCGATCGTGGAAGACCTGATCGAGGCCGCACGCTGGATCCTGAGCGACCTGGGGGTGAAGGAGGACTGATGGACACCGACCTACGCGGCCAGGCGCAAGCCTTCGGGGGCCGGCGCGTCCTGGTCCTGGGCGACCTGATCGCGGACGAATACCTCCTGGGAACGGCCCATCGCGTCTCCCGGGAAGCGCCCGTCCTGATCCTGCGGCGCCGCTCCCGGGAGGTGAAGCTCGGGGGCGCGGGCAACGCCGCCAACAACATCCGGGCCCTGGGCGGCGAGGTCTCCGTCCTGGGACTGTTGGGCGACGACGACGCCGGCCGGGAGGTTTCGGACCTCCTGCGAGAACACGGCATCGACGCCTCGGGCGTCGAGCGGCTGCCGGAAATCGAAACGACCGTCAAGATGCGGATCCTGGCCGGACAGACCAACACCGCGATGCAGCAGGTGATCCGCATCGACCGGGAAGGAGAAGGCGGGGTTCCCCGCGAGGCCGCCGATCGGCTGGCCAGGGCGCTGAGAGAGCGGGCGGAGACGGCCGACGCGATCCTGATCTCCGACTACGGCCTGGGCGCGGTGGGGCCGGAGGTCCTCCGCGCGGTGAACGCCCTGGCGAAAGACAAGCGCGCCGCGAACGGCGGACTCCCCGTCCTCGTGGACTCCCGCTATAACCTGCGCGGCTTTCACGGCGTGACGGCGGTGACGCCCAACGAGGAGGAGATGAGCGCGGTGCTGGGCGGCCCGGCGGGCGCGGCGGACGACGATGACAAGCTCTTCCGCGAGACCGAAGCGCTGCGCGAGCAAATGGGAATTCAGGGGCTCCTCCTCACCCGGGGGAAACACGGAATGGTCCTCTTCGAGGCGGGACGCCCTCCCCAATCCCTGGACATCTTCGGCGGAGACGACGTGACCGATGTCACGGGCGCGGGCGACACGGTGATCGGAACCTTCTGCCTCTCGCTGGCCGCGGAGGCCGGCATGCCGGAGGCCGCCCGGCTGGCCAACATCGCCGGGGGACTCGTCGTCATGAAACGCGGAACGGCCACGGTGTCTCAACGGGAGCTGCTGGAGGTCCTGTGACGGAGGAAACCTCCAAGATCCTGACCGCCGAGGCCCTGGCCGAAACGGTCGAGCGCCTGAAGGCGCGGCGGCGCCGCGTTGTATTCGCCAACGGGTGCTTCGATGTCCTGCACGTGGGCCACATCCGTTATCTGAGGGAGGCCCGCGCCCTGGGGGACGTTCTCATCGTCGCCGTCAACGACGACGCCTCCGCCCGCGCCCTGAAGGGAGAAGGCCGGCCGTGGATGACGCAGGAGGACCGGTTGGAGATCCTCTCGGCCCTTTCTTGCGTGGATCACCTCATCCTGTTCGGGGAAGGGGACGTCAGCCGCCTGCTGAGGCGCCTGAAACCCCACGTCCACGCCAAGGGAACGGAATACACCGTCGAAACCGTCCCCGAGCGGGACGTCGTGCTGGAGTACGGCGGCGAGACCGCCATCACCGGAGACCCGAAGACCCGGTCATCGACGGAGCTCGCGGCGCGGATGCGTCCCGATCCCGGCGATACGGACGCAAGGCCATAGAGGGTGCGACCCGTGCGAATCGCAATCATCAGGCTCGGCTCCCTGGGAGACATTCTCCACACCCTGCCGGCGCTCTCGGCCCTGCGCCGAAAATTCCCGCGCGACGGGAGCGGACCCTCCGGCGGGAATCGAATCGAATGGCTGGTCGAATCCGCCCACGCGCCCTTCCTGGCGGGACACCCCCTGCTGGACGGCCTCTACGTGATGGACACCCGGCGGTGGCGCCGGCTTCGCAGGGGGGCCGCCGGGCCGGTGGACGCCGTGCGGCGCGTCCGCCGGAGCCGATTCGACGTGGCCCTGGATTTCCAGGGACTGCTGAAAAGTGCCATACTGGCCCGGCTCTCGGGAGCCAAAAAACGGATCGGGTTCGATTCGGACCACTGCCGGGAGTCCGCGGCCTCGGCGCTCTATACGCATCCCGTCGCGCCGCCGAGCGGGGCGGAGCACGTGATCGAGCGAAACCTCTCGCTGCTGGCGCCCCTGGGGATCGATGGGGACATCCCCATCGAGTTCCCCCTCGCCCTCACGGAGTCGGACCGGCGGCCGGCGGACACCTTCTTCGCCGACCGGGGCTGGACCTCCGATGTTCCCGTCGTGGCGATATGCCCGGGCGCGGGCTGGGAGACGAAGCGCTGGGGGGTGGAGCGGTTCGCCGCGCTGGGCGACCGGATTGCCGCGGAGACCGGGGCGAAGCTTTTGGTGGTCCGGGGAAAGGACGAGGGACCGTTGGCCGAAGCGTTGCGCGCGAATTTCCAGGCGCCCGCCGAGGTGATCCCCCCCACGTCGGTCCGGGAGATGGCGGCGTTCCTGGAGCGCTGCCGGATGGTCATCGGGGGGGACACGGGCCCCCTTCACCTGGCGGCGGCGCTGGGCGTCCCCACCGTCGCCCTCATGGGCCCCACGACGCCCTCCCGAAACGGGCCGCTCGGCCCCGGCCCCCCCGGCGGCGGCCGGGGGACGGTGGTTCATCACGAGCTCCCGTGCAGCCACTGTTACGAGAGGAAGTGCCCCGGCTTCGGGATCCGATGTCTGACCGGGATCACGCCGGCCGAGGCGGCCGAGAGCGCCCTTGCGCTCTGGTCGCGCGGGCGGGCGGACCCCCCCTGGGCCGGCGTCGCGGCCGGCGCTGAGGAGAAAAACCGCTCTTGAACAAGCGTTGCCTGATCACCGGCGTCGCCGGTTTCATCGGCTCCCATCTGGCGGAAGCCTTGACGGCCGAGGGGCATGAAGTCCTGGGGCTCGACTCTTTCGCCGATTACTACGCCCGGGAGGTGAAGGAATCGAACCTGTCGGGCCTGAAAGACGAAGCCGCCTTCGAGCTCGTAGAGGGGGACCTGGCCGGGATCGACCTCGGCGGCCTCCTGCGAGGCGTGGACTGGGTGTTTCACCAGGCGGCGCAGGCGGGCGTCCGGGCCAGTTGGGGAGATTCCTTCCGGACCTACACCGACAACAACATCCTGGGCGCCCAACGCCTGCTGGAGGCCGTCCGGCAGGCGGGGTCCGAGGGAAACGGAAAGGTCAGCCGGATCGTCTACGCCTCCTCCTCCTCGATTTACGGAGAGGCCGAGGAGGCCCGGACCCCGGAGGACACGACCCCCCGGCCCATCTCCCCCTACGGGGTGTCCAAGCTTGCCGCCGAGCATCTGGGCCATCTCTACTGGAAGCAGTTCGGCCTGCCGGTGGTTTCGCTGCGTTACTTCACGGTGTACGGCCCCCGTCAGCGGCCGGACATGGCCTTCAACCGGTTCATCGACGCCATGTTGAGTGGAGAGGAGATCCGGATCTACGGCGACGGGGAACAGACGCGGGACTTCACGTACGTCAGCGACGCGGTGGCCGCAAACCTCGCGGCGGCGGAGCGGGGGCGGAACGGGACGGTCTACAATATCGGAGGCGGCGAACGGGCCTCGGTCAACCGGGTGGTGGAAATACTGGAAGAGGTTTCCGGGCGCCGCGCGAAGCGGAGCCATCACGACCGACAGGCGGGGGACGTCCGGCATACCTGGGCGGATGTCTCCCGCGCCGAGCGGGAGCTGGGTTTCGCTCCGCGCGTGAGCCTGCGCGACGGCATCCAGCGCCAATACGAATGGCAGGAAAGGAGAAAATTGGGTGGCGATCAACAAAGAACTTCTTGAGATCCTGGCGTGTCCCAAGTGCAAGGGGGAGCTCCGGCTGGATGAAGACGCGGGCTGGCTGACGTGTGAGGCGTGCAAGCTCAAGTACCCCATCCGCGACGACATCCCCATCATGCTCATCGACGAGGCGTCACCCCTGGAAGGGGGCGGGGGGGAGTAAACCCCCGCGTCCGGAAGCCCGTCCCGACGGCGGGGAAGGGGGAAGAGACGGGAGGCGGAGCCGGGGCATGGGCGAAGGACGAGGACTTTCCGCAACGGTCATCGCACAGGATGAGAGCGCCCGAATCGGCGCCTGCCTGGACAGCCTGCGCTGGGTGGACGAGATCATCGTCGTGGACGGCGGCAGCAGCGACGCCACCCGGGAGGTCTCCCGCGACCGCGGGGCGCGCGTCCTGGAAAACCCCTGGCCCGGATACGCCGCCCAGAAGAACTTCGCCCTGGAGAACGCCTCGCACCCCTGGGTCCTGAGCCTGGACGCCGATGAGCGCGTCACGGACGACCTCAAGCGGGAGATCCAGGACCTCCTGGACCGCGAAGAACCGGAATGCGACGGCTATTTCGTCCCCCGGCGGAACATCTTCTGGGGCCGGTGGATGAAGAGCAAATCCTTCTACCCCGATTACCAGATGCGCCTGTTTCGGAAACACGCGGGCCGGTTCAACGACCGGAGCGTGCACGAATCGGTCGAGATTCAGGGGCGGACGGGAACCCTGCGGGGCGCCCTCGAACACCGGAGCTACGAGGACCTGGGCGACTACCTGCGGCGGCTCGAGCGCTACTCGCGCCTCGCCGCCCTCGATCTACAAGCGCGGGGGGTCCGTCCCGGGTGGACCCACCTCTGTCTTCGGCCCCCCGTCCGGTTTTTCCGCAACCTGGTCCTGATGCGCGGCTTCACGGACGGAATCGACGGTCTCATCTTCTCCGTCCTGGACGCCTTTTACGTCTTCGCCAAATACGCCCGGCTCCTGGAGCTGACGAAAGACCCGGATGCTTGACATCCTCCATACGGAATCCTCGGCCGGATGGGGCGGGCAGGAGGCCCGCACGATTCTGGAGGCGGACCACCTGACCCGGCGCGGGCACCGGGTGCGCGTCGCCGGGCCCTCGGGCAGCGGCATAGAAAGGGAGGCGCGCTGCCGCGGGCTTCCTTTCCTGGCCGCCCCGATCCGAAGCGTCGCCGACCCCCTCGCCCTCCTGCGGATCTTCCGCCTCCTCCGAAGGGAAAGGCCCGCCATCCTCCACACCCACAGCTCGAAGGACAGTTGGCTCGCCGGCCTGGCCGGAAAGAGCGCGGGCGTCCCGGTGATCTTCCGCACGCGCCACGTATCCATCCCGGTCCGCGCACACCGCCTGAACCCCGTCTACCAAATTCCAGACCGCATCCTGGTCACGGCGTCCGCCACGCGGGACCACTTGGTGAGCCGGTGCGGCGTTCCCCCCGGCCGGGTCATCACCCTGCCGACGGGCGTGGACCTCGGGCGGTTCGGCCCGCACGTCTCCGGCCGGCCGTTCAGGGAGGCGTTCGGCCTCGGCGAGGAAACGCCCGTCGTGGGGATCGTGGCGCAGCTCCGGGGCTCCAAAGGCCACGACCACTTCATCGAGGCCGCCCGGATCCTGTCCGCCCGAAATCCCGAAGTCCGCTTCTTCATCGTCGGCGACGGGCTTTGGCGGGACCTGATCGCGGAGAAAGTGCGCTCGGAGAACATGACGGCGCGGATCACCCTGACGGGCTTTCGGGAGGACATTCCGGAAGTGATGGCGGCCCTCGACGTCCTGGTGATCGCCTCGACCCGCACCGACGGCATCCCGCAAGCGGGCCTCCAGGCCATGGCGACGGGCGTGCCCGTCGTGGGAACGAGGGTCGGGGGCATCCCCGAGGTCGTCCGCGAGGGGGAGACAGGGCTTCTGGTCGAGCCGGGAGACTCGGCCGCGCTGGCGCGGGCCGTCGAGCGGCTGCTGGCCGATCCCGGGCAGCGGGAGCGCATGGGAAAAACGGGGATGAACCGGGTGCGCGAGCGGCACTCTCTGGAAGCCATGTTGAACGGCCTGGAAAACATCTACGAGGAAGCGCTCCGCGCCGCCCGAGGGGGGAGGAACGGACGTTGACGGACGGGATGGGGCTCTCGGTCCTCCAGGTCGTCAGCAGCCCCTGGCTGACGGGGGCCGCATCGGCCGTCTTCGAGCTTTCCTGCGCGCTTCGGGACCTGGGCCACCGCGTCCTCCTGGCCGCCACTCCCGGCAACCTGCTCGAGGAGCGGGCCCGGGCGGAGGGTCTGGCCTTCGAGGGGTTCCACTTCAACCGGCGATGGGGACCCGGGGATTTCCTGCGGGACCGAAGCCGCCTGGGCCGCCTCATCTCCAGGAGCGGCGTCCGGATCGTTCACGCCCATCTCTCACACGACCACTGGACGGCCCTGGCGGCGGGGCGGGGCAAGGCGCCTCCCGCCACGGCCCTGGTGCGAACCTTTCACCTCCCCCGCCACGTTCATGCGGACCCATTCCACCGGGTTTTCTGCTACGGCCGGACGGACGGGTTCGTGGCGGTCTCCGACGCAATCCGGAAGCGGTGCGTCGAGACCGCCGGTCTGCCCCCGGGGTGGGTCCGCACCCAGCGCGGCATGGTGGATACGGATTTTTTCCGGCCGGGGACGGGAGCGGAATCCGCCAGGGGACATCTGGGGTTGGACGGCGCGGGGCCGGTTGTGGGAACCGTCTCCCGCCTGGCCCCGAACCGCGGGCATTCCACGCTCCTCGAGGCGTTCGGCTCTATCCGGGAGCGAATCCCGGGGGCCCGGCTGCTCATCACGGGCAAGGGCGAGCACCGGGGGGAGATCGTCCGGCGGTCCGAGGCCCTTGGCTTCGGCACGGGCGCGGGGGGCGAGGTCATCCTGGCGGGGTTTTGGGACGGCGACCTCCGGGACGTCCTGCGCCGGATGAGCGTCTTCGTTCTCCAGTCCGGCGGATCGGAGGGCACGGGCCGGGCGCTCCTGGAGGCCATGGCGTACGGTCTGCCCTGCGTCGTCGCGGCCCGCGACGGCCTGGACGAGATCGTCGAGGACGGGAAGACCGGGTCGGTCGTCCCCCAGGCCGACGCACGGGCCCTGGCCGAGGCGGTCATCGGTCTGCTTCGCGATCCGGAGCGGGCGGCGGCGCTGGGCGCCATGGGCCGGAAAAAGGTCCGGGAGGATTTCGATCGTCCCGTGCAAGCCAGCCGGGCCGTGGCGTTTTACCGGGAGCTTCTCAGCCGCGCCGAAAAGGGAAAGCCGTCTTAGGACGCAATACCCCGGTTGCCGACCGGCCTCATCCTGCCTATACTCGAACTGTGGATATCTGTTTGAAAAGCGTCCCGTTAACGGACCTTCGAAGATGAATAATTATCTTCGCCTCCTCGGTTATCTCAAGCCGTACTGGCGGAGGTGCGTCCTGTCCGGGATCTGTATGGTCGTCCTCGGAGCGGTCACCGCCATTCCCGCCTATATCGCCAAGGATATGATCGACGGCGTGTTCATCGCAAAGAACGCCAGGATGCTGAACCTCATCGTTGCGGTCATTCTCCTTACATATATCGTCAAGGGAATCTTCGCTTATGGCCAGAGTTACTTCATGTTCTGGCTCTCCCAGCGGATGGTGATGGACGTGCGCAACCATTTGTATCGTCACTTTCACGAAATACCGCTCTCGTTCTTCGTCCGGAAGACCTCGGGCGAGCTGATGTCGAAGATCACGTACGACATCGCGCTGTTGCAGAAGGCGTCCGCGTCGGGGCTGCGAGACCTGGGACAACACACCTTCGGCCTGCTGTTCCTGTTGGGTCTCGCCTTTTACCGCGACCCGTATCTGTCCGCCGTCTTCGTCGTCGTCCTTCCGCCGTTGGGTCTGATCATCGGCCGCCTGGGCGGCAAGATCCGGCGCATCACGGGGCGGATGCAGACGCAGATGGGCGACATCAACACGGCCATGAAAGAGGCCTTCCAGGCGGCCCGCGTCGTCAAGGCCTACAACGCCGAGGACCACGAGCTCGCCCGTTTTTCCAAGCGCAACCGGCGATTTTTCGGTCTGGCGATGAAGGCCCGGCGCGTGCGGGCGCTCAGCCATCCGGTCGTCGAGATCCTGGGAGGCGGCGGGGCGGCCTTCATTCTGTGGGCCGGCGGCCACCAAGTGTTGAGCGGCGTCCGGACGCCCGGGGAGTTCATCTCTTTCCTGGCGGCGTTGGGACTGATCATGGGTCCCCTCAAGCGCCTGTCCCGCACGTATCACACCCTCCAGGAGGGGATGGCGGCCGCCGACGCGGTCTTCGCCCTGATGGATGAATCCGCCGCCTTGAAGACCCGGCGCGGGGGCCGGGCGGCGCCCGCGCTCCAACGCTCCATCCAATTCGAGCGGGTCTCTTTCCGCTACGAGGACGCACCGGTCCTTCAGGACGTGGACATCGAGATCCTCAAGGGGGAGGTGACGGCGATCGTCGGCCAGACCGGCTCGGGCAAGACGACGCTCCTCGACCTGGTTCTCGGCCTGTACGCGCCCACCTCGGGACGTATCCTCTGGGACGGAAAGGACGCGTCGGAATACGACCCGGCGTCGCTGCGGGCGCACATGGCCGTCGTGACCCAGCAAATCGTCCTGTTCAATGACACCGCTGCGGCCAACATCGCGTACAACCTGCCCGACGTCCCTCCCGAGCGAATCGAGGCGGCGGCGCGCGCGGCGAACGCCCACGGTTTTATCTCCGATCTGCCCGAGGGGTACGACACCCTCATCGGCGAGGACGGCGCGAAGCTCTCCGGCGGCGAGCGCCAGCGCCTGGCCATCGCCCGGGCGGTCCTGCGGAACCCGATCCTGTTGATCCTGGACGAGGCCACTTCCGCCCTGGACTCCGAATCCGAGCGGTTGGTCGAAGAGGCCTTCAACGTCCTCATGCGGGACCGCACCACCCTCATCGTCGCACACCGGCTCTCCAGCGTGCGCCGGGCCGAGCGGATCCTCGTCCTGGACGAGGGCCGGCTCATCGAGCAGGGAACCCACGAGACCCTCCTCGCCCGGAAGGGCCTCTACGCCCGGCTCCACCACCTCCAATCGCCGATTCTCAAACCCGCCCGGGAAGCGTCCCCCGCCGGCGCCCTCGGGACGAATTAAGGTGTCCGAAGGCCGGCGGGAAGGGCCGCTCCGCGTCCTCCAGCTCATGAGCTGCCGCGGCTGGAGCTCCGACGCCTGGGCAGCCGTCTCCCTGACCCTCGGGTTGCAGGAGCGAGGCCATGAGGTCATCCTCGTGTGCCGCGAGAAAGAGGGCGAAGGCGTCGCCGAAAAGGCCGCCGAGGCCGGTGTCCGGAGGATCGAGTTCTTGTCCTTCCAATCGGGACTCAGGCCGGCGGTCTGGCGAAGGGACATCCGGGGACTCCGCCGCCTCATGGGCGCCGCCGACATCCAGGTCCTCCACGCCCACCGGGGCCAGGACCACTGGCTCGCGGCCGCGACCTTGCGCCTCGGCGGGGGGGGGCGAGGGGGGGGGGAAGAAGGAAATCGGCCGCCCGCCGCGCTCATCCGCTCCCGGCACATCCTCCAACCCGTCCGGACGCATCCGGCCAACCGCTGGCTCTATAACCGGGCCACGGACCGGGTGGTCGCGGCGACCGAAAAAATCCGGGAGGGGTTTGAGCGCTCGGGCGCGTTCCGGTCCGCACGGATCATCACCCTGCGGGGCGGCGTCGACGCGCGCGATTTTCGCCCCGGCCTGAACGGCCGGGCCGACCGCGAGAAATTCGGCATCCCCGATTCCGACGTGGTCTTCGGCATGAATTCGAGCTTTATCCGCCTCAAGGGGCACATGACGGCCCTGGAAGCGCTGGCCCGGCTCCGGCGTCGGGGCCTGCCCGCCCGGCTCCTGCCGGCCTGCGCCGGGGGGGATCAGGAGAAGGTGGCCCGGCGGGCCGCGGAGATGGGCATCGGAGACGCCGTCCACCTGCTGGGATTCCGGAGCGACCTCCCCACCGCCCTGTCGGCCGCCGACGCCGGACTGTTCGCCGCCCGGAGCTCGGAGGGAACAAGCCGGGCCGTCCTGGAGTGGATGGCGCTCGGAAAACCCGTCGTGGCGACGGACGTGGGCTGCGTCCGAGAGCTCCTCCGCGACGGGACGGAAGGGTTGATCGTCCCCCCCGAGAACCCGGCCGCTCTGGCCGACGCCATGGAACGGCTCGTCCGCAATCCCGAGCGGCGGCGGGACATGGGCCGGAGCGCCCGGGACCGCGCCGAGCGGGAGTACGACCGGGGCGCCTGGACGGGGAGGATGGTGGGCGTCTACCGGCGGGCCCTGGGCCTGCCCGCGGAACCCGCCGGCGGGGCGCCGCCCGAGGGGATGGAAGGCGCCGATCCACCCGCCGCGCGAGCCGGTGAGGGGGGGGGGGGAGAGAACGGCCGATGACGGCCATCCTGGGGATAACCGATTCGCACTGCGCCACCGCCGCCCTCCTCATCGACGGCCGCGTCGTCGCCTGCGTCAGCGAGGAGCGGTTCACCCGCAAGAAGAACGAAGGGGGCTATCCCCGCCGGGCGGTCGAGTACTGTCTGGGGTTTCTTCCCGAAGGCGCGGACGCTCCGGACGCCGTGGCCCTGGCCGGGCGCGAGGCCATGGACCCCGAATGGTTCGACCGAATCACCCGGGACGAGTCGTACATCGACGATTATTTCGAGGTCCCCCGCTCGCCCGGGGATTGGAGACCGCCCCCGTTTTTCCCATCGGGCCGAAGGAGACGGGCCCTGCGGCGCAAGCGCCCGCTCTCTCCGGACGAGCGCATCTCAAGCGTCGCCGCCCACGTCGGGGTTCCCGCTTCCAGCATCCAGCCCGTCGAGCATCACCGCTGCCACGCGGCGGCGGCCTATTACGCCTCCCCCTTCGCGGGGGGCGACGCCTTCATCCTGACCAACGACAACGCGGGCGACGGCCTGTGCGCCTCGGTGAGCCGCGCGACCCGGGAAGGCATTCGGCGGCTCTCGGCGAGCCGGAGCGCCCACGGGTCCCTGGGCAGTTTTTACTCCCTGGTGACGGTCTTCCTGGGGATGCGGCAATTGGAGCACGAGCACAAGGTGATGGGCATGGCGCCTTACGCGCCCGCCCACGGACGCGAAGAGGTCCAACGGATCTTCCGGGAGATGCTGGAATACGTCCCGGCGGGGACCGGCGAGGGCGCCCGGTTCCGCTGGCGGGTCCGGAAGCGGCGCTTCGCCCACATGATGATGAAGCTGGCCCGGATGCGTTTCGACTGGGTGGCCGCCGCGGCCCAGGACCACCTGGAGAACCTCCTCGAGGCCTGGACGCGGGAGAGCCTGCGGCTGGCCGCCGGGACGGGCGGAAACGGCCGGGCGGCGCCGGGGCGGGTGGCCCTTTCGGGGGGGATCTTCATGAACGTCAAGGCCAACCAGGTCTTGGCGCGACTTCCCGAGATCGGCGAGCTCTTCGTCATGCCGAGCTGCGGCGACGAGTCCAACGCGATCGGCGCGGCCTATCAGGCCCATTACGGGAAGGGGGGGGGGGAGGCAGAGGGCGGACGCCCGGCCGCCGGGTTCCACCCGCTGGACCACCTCTACCTGGGACCGGAGTTTTCTTCCCGGGAGATCGAGGAGGCCCTCCGCCGGGCGGGGGTCTCGGACCGCCACGAGGTTTCCCGGCCCGCCGACATGGAGGCCCGGGCGGCCGAGCTGATCGTTCGGGACGGGGTCGTCGCGCGGATGGCGGGGCGGATGGAGTTCGGCGCGCGCGCCCTGGGGAACCGGTCCATCCTGGCCGATCCCCGCGACTTCCGGGTCGTGGCCCGCATCAACAAAATGATCAAGAGCCGGGATTTCTGGATGCCCTTCGCCCCGACCGTCCGGGCCGGGGGCGCGGCTCGCTACCTTCGGCCACCGGAAGGCGGGGCCCTGTCGTCACCCTTCATGATGCTGGCCTTCGACACGACCGCGGAGGGGCGGGAGGCCCTGGCGGCGGCCGTTCATCCCTACGACGCCACCGGCCGGCCCCAGATCCTGCGTGAGGAGGACAACCCGGCGTACGACCGGCTGATCCGATGCTTCGAGGAGCGGACGGGCGTGGGGGCCGTCCTCAACACGTCGTTCAACCTTCACGGCGATCCAATCGTCTGCGGACCCTCCGAGGCGATTGAGACCTTTGAGCGGTCCGAGCTGCCTCATCTGATCCTGGGAGACTTCCTGATCAGCAAGGCGGGGACCGAAAACGCCGAGAAGGGGTGAATCCGAACGGACCTTTCATCAACGGAATGGATGCATGCGAATTCTCATCGTCACCAACGAGCGCGCGAACGTCCCCGGCGTCGAGCAATACGGGTATCACCGGGCCTTATGCGAGTTGGGCCACGAGACGGAGATTTTCTACTACCGGAAGAAGAGCTTCGCCTACTCCAACTTCCGGAAGGCCTGGGTGCGCCGGATGAACAAGCGCCTCGTCGAGCGGGTGCGCGATTGGAAGGCGGACCTGCTCCTCGTCTTCCGGGGGGGATACGTATCCGCCGAAACCATTCACACCGTAAACCGGAAGACCTCCTGCGTCACCGTCAACTTTTACAACGACAACCCCTGGGGTCTGGCGGGCGTCTATCCCCCCCTGCCGTTCGAAGTGATCCAGGCCTACCGGCTCTTCCTGACGAAGGACCGGTACTTCGAGCGGGAGCTGCGCGCACAGGGGATCGACCACGTAAGATACCTGCCCCACGGGTACGACCCCGCGTACTTTCGTCCGCCCGACCTGAGCGAGGAGAACCGCCGCCGGTTCGGCGCCGACGTGAGCTTCGTGGGATCGCCCTACCCTTTCCGGGTGGCCCTGATGGACGGAATCGTCGGGCCGAAGGTGGACCTCCGCATCTGGGGAAAGGGCCGCTGGAAAGACGTGAAGAGCGATTGGATTCGCGAGCGTTACCAAGGCGTCCTCCCCAATGAGGACAAGGTCCGGGTCTACGCGGCGTCCAGGATCAACCTGAACCCGCAGCATCCGGGAGGCGGCGTCTTCAGCCTGAAGGACCGCTCGATCAGCATCGCCGGAAGCGGAGGGTTCCAATTGACCAACCACAAGGAGGACATCGGCGAGTTCTTCACGCCCGGCGAGGAGATCGCCACCTATCGCGACCGGGCGGACCTCCGGCGGCTCATCGAATACCACGTCTCTCACCCGGACGAAACGGCGGAGATGTCCCGCAAGGCGATGGAGCGCGCCCTGCGGGATCACACCCACCGGCGGCGGGTGCAAACCCTTCTGGAAATGCTCGGCGGGTCGGGGTAGCGGGTCCCCCCCCTCCCCCCCCGGCCCCTTCCGGATGGAGGACGCCCCCCTCATGAACGATGACCGGCCCCTGCGGATCGCCCTCGTGCGGATCGCCGCCCACCGCCGCGGCGGGGTCGAGCGCTACGTGTGGGAATTCGCCCGGGACCTGGCCGCGAGGGGCCACGAGGTCCACCTCTTCGCCCGCCATTGGGAGGCGCTGCCCGGATCGATCATCCGGCGCCCCGTCGGCCGGCTGGGCGGCCTGTCGGTCCTCAAGGCGTGGAGCTTCGCCCGCGGCGTGGAGAATGCCCTTCGGGGCGAGCTCCTCCGGGGCGGGCCCCTCAGGGGCGAGCGGTTCGATGCCGTCTACAACTTCGACCGGGCGCCCGTTCGGGGGATTTACCGGGCCGGCGAAGGATGTCACCGGGAGTGGCTTCGGGTGGCCGCGGCCCACCTGCCGCCCGCCTCGCGGATGGCCAGACGCCTGGACCCGCTTCACGCGTTTCATCTCTCGACCGAGCGGCGGATATTCTCCAAACAGGTCTCCACGCGGGTCGTGGCCATTTCGAGGAAGGTCCGCGAGGACATTCTCCGGCATTACGGCGCGCCCGAGGAAAGCGCCCCTTACGAGGGGTGCGCCCTCGGCGAGGATGACATCACCGTCATTTACAACGGCGTCGACCTCGAGGAGTTCTCCCCCGCCGAAAACCCCGGAAGAAAGGATGAGATTCGAAAAGCGCTCGGCCTCGATCCCGGCGATTTCGTCGTCCTGTTCGTCGGATCTGGCTTTTTCCGAAAGGGCCTGGTTCACCTCCTGCGCGCGGCGGCCAAGCTCCAAAACGGACCGAGGCGGCTCCGGGTTCTGATCATCGCTCCCCCGGGACGAAGGCCCGCGGCAGCGCGCATGGCGCGGCGGCTGGGCGTGGAGAAAATCGTCGTATTCCCCGGAGAGGAGACGCAAACCGCGGACGCATACCGGGCCTCGGACGTCTTCGTCCTCCCGTCCCTGTACGAGCCCTTCGGCTTCGCCGCCCTGGAGGCCCTGGCGAGCGGGATTCCCTGTATACTGAGCCAGCCCTGCAGCGCATCGGAAATCCTGACCGAAGGGGAGACCGGGCTCATCCTGGAGGACCCGACGGACGCGGACGGCTTGGCCGCGAGGCTGGAGCGGTTGTTCGATGAAGACCTGCGCCGGACCATGGGGCTATCGGCCCGGCGGCTGGCGGAGCGGTTCCCGATCTCCCTGAACACGGACCGGATGCTGACGGTCCATCGCGAGATTCAAACCCGAGCGCAATCGACCTGACCCTCCCGGAAACCCACGAAGGACGGAGGAATTCAGATGGCAAGCAGTCTGGCCGGACAAACCGTGATCATCACCGGGGGCGGCAGGGGTTTCGGCGAGAACATGAGCCGGGCGGTCGCGAAAGAGGGCGCCTTTGTGACCGTGGCCGACCGGGACGTCGGGGAGGCGGAGCGGGTCGTCTCGGACATCGAAGCGGAGGGCGGCTCAGCCATCGCCGCCGGGACGGACGTAACGGACGAGGCCCAAGTGAAAGAGATGGTCGGCAGAACCTTGGAGCAAACCGGCCAAATCGATGTCCTCGTCAACAACGCGGGCGTGTCGGGGCCAAGCTGCGATTACACCGAAGTCGCGTTCGAGGATTGGAAGGCGGTTTACGACGTCAACGTCAACGGCGTGTTCCTCTGCACGCGCGAGATCATCCCTCATATGCGCAAGCGCAAATCCGGCCACATCGTGAACATCTCTTCCACGACGGCGCGCATCGGCTTCACGCACATCCGCAGCATTCCCTACACGACAACCAAGTATGCGGTCGAGGGGATCTCCTGGAGCCTGTCCGCCTTGGAGAAAGGCAACGGCATCCGCGTGAACGCCCTGTGTCCGGGCTTGGCGTACACCAATTTCCAGAGAAACTCGCCGAGACCCTACTTCGTAGGCCAGCAGTGTTGGAACCCCGACCACACCGTCGGGCCGCTGCTCTACGTCCTGACCGAGCTGGAGGGAACGGGGCATTCCATCAAAGCGCCCGCGTGGCATGAGGAGCGGGGGACGACAGAGCGGTTCAGCTACATCTTCGAATGACCGCCTTCTGCACCCCATCTGAATAGAACCCCTGAGCGGAATAAAGTGAGGTGAATCCCCTCACCTCGAACCTATATTATGAGTTGTCGAATCTCATTGAGTTCTCTAGTGCTTAGTTGCAAAAGTTCGCGTAATAATTATTGAGCGATTTTAGCCCAATTTCATTGGCAAATGGGCACCCTGGAAGTAACACGGATCTACGCTGACCCGCCCCCTAAAGTTGTACCACTTTTTGAGTTAGTCTCTTCTCCCCGATATCCGAAAGTGTAGGGATGCCCGGAGGCATTGGTTCGATGGCCTCCGGCGCCGGGGGCCGGTAGCCCAAGGCACTATGGGGCCTTACCCGGTTGTAGAGTTGTCGCCATCTCTCCACCAACACCTTGGCCTCTGTCAGGGTGTAGAAGCCCGCATTTCCCATATGGATGATAATTTTTAACGCCCCGAAGGCCGTTTTCTCGTGTAAAATCAAGGTGTTGGCCTCTCCCTGCCATCATCTTGCGAGGGGACCCGATGGGTGAAGCGAAAAAGAGGCCGTTGAGGCTCCAATTCGACGGTCGGCTCATGCTGGAGTTTCACGGAGCAAAGGTTACGAGTGACGCCGGTTTGCTTGCCTATCGTGAACTGGATGAGGTGTTGGGGCTGACGAAGGCGGCCGAGGGGTTTCTGTCCGATTCACGGACGGGCGGGAACACCCGGCACAGCCTCACCGCTTTGGTGCGCCAGTCGGTCTACAGCCGCCTGGCAGGATATAAAGACACCAATGATGCCGAGCGGCTCTGTGTCGATCCCGCCATGCGTCAGGTGGTTGGGGGGCGAGCGAAGTATCACACCGCTGCCTCCACCAGCCAGATGAGCCGATTCGAGACGCAGACCCTCACCCGGCCCCTTAACCCCTCAAGGCGCTGAGCGGTCTGCCCGGTGTGTTGGTGGATCGTGTCCGCAAACGCAAGCCGATTCGCAAGCTGATCCTGGACATGGACAGTTCGGTCAGCCCGACCCACGGTGAGCAGGAAGGCTCTTCCTACAACGGCCACTTCGGCTGCACCTGCTATCACCCACTGTTTTGCTTCAACCAGTTTGGCGATCTGGAGCGGGCGCTGTTGCGCAACGGCAAGGTCCACAGCGCTGATGACTGGTGGTCTGTATTGGAGCCGGTGGTAGCTCGCTACCGGGATGCGAAGGTCTGTCGGTTTTTTCGAGGCGACGCGGCATTTGCCAAGCCGGAGGTGTACCGATACCTTGAGGCGGAGGGCTACTCCTATGCGATTCGGCTTCCGGCCAACGCCATCTTGTACAGGGACATCGAATGCCTTCTGACCCGGCCGGTTGGCCGACCGCCCAAAAGGCCCATTATCTTCTACCACAGCGTCTCCTATCAGGCGGCTAGTTGGGAGAAGCCTCGCCGGGTGGTGGTGGCGGTCGAGTGGCACCAGGGCGAGTTGTTTCCAAGAGTCAGCTTCATCGTGACCAACCTGCACTGGCGGGAAGAGAACGTCGTGAGGTTCTACAACCAGCGTGGGACGGCGGAGCAGTGGATCAAGGAGGGCAAGTACGCCCTGAACTGGACGCGCCTGTCCTGCCACGGCTTTGAAGAGAACCAGGTTCGCTTGCAACTATTTGCCTTGGCGTACAACCTGGCAAACTTCCTGCGGCGGCTGGCGTTGCCCAGAGCGGTGAAGCACTGGTCGCTGACGACGTTACGCGAGAAGCTGATTAAGATTGGGGCCAAGGTGGTCACCCACGCCCGGCACACCACCTTCCAGATGGCCGAGGTGGCCGTGCCGCGTCAACTGTTCAGGGCAATCCTTGAACGAATTCGACGGTTGTGGTTACCGCCTCCCGTACCAGATACCGGATGACGGAGCAGATGGCCCGGAAGCTTAGTGACGTGGTGGAGACGGGGGATCAGTCTGTGCCGAACTCCCCTGAGTGTGCCGGTAGAGCTGGGTTTTCAAGGGATTGCGGCTTTAGGACGGCCGTTGCCCCTCGATTGAGCAGAGGGTTCTGCAAAGAGACCCTGAATCTGTAGTAAAATGGGGTACTTTGATGACACAGGAGGACCGCAGGATGGCTAAGAGTGGTCATCTGGGAAATCCCGGTTTAAATCAAGACAACTCTTGTATTGACCACCCGTTGCTCTTTAACTCAATTAGAGCCCTCTTTACCGGGGCTGTCAACACCATTTCGGGCGCCTGAAACCCTGATCGGAGCGGTATCCGCCATTGGAAAACCATGTCAGCGCCGGCGTGTAAACGGGCTTGACCACCAGGTTTGGAGTCTTCGTCATTTTGCCCTTGTGTGGACTCCGCTTAGGGTCGCTAGACAGGCCACCGGGCATCATCGCTTGATTCTCTCCAAGATAAGGGCAAATGTCTTCCTGGATACACCGACCTCGGCCAACTAGAAGGTGATGTGGCGGGCGTACCGCACGAGCCGGCCGCCCATTTTGAGGAGCTTAAGCTGAAGGCCGCGTAACGACCAGTGCTTGATCCCTCTCGGCAGGCCAGCAATCCCGCATCCGAAGTCATTCTGGTTCCGTGAAACTCAAGCCTCAGCCGACGCTCAAAACGGACCTTCAACGCCCACTTTTTCGCTTCACCCATTGGATTACCCCGCGAGAGGATGGCTCGGGGAGGCTCATGCATTGATTTTACTCCAGAAAATGTCCTCCGGTCCGACAAAAGTTATGATCCATATGGGATATCTGGGAGAAGATCTCCCCGTTGAGCAGCTCATCGCGCAGCTTGCCGATGAAGGACTCCACATAGCCGTTCTCCCAGGGACTGCCCCGCTCGATGTAAAGCGTTCTCACCCCAAGACGGGTGAGCCACCCTCTCACCGCATTCGCCGTGAACTCCGCCCCGTTGTCCGAGCGGATATAAGCCGGCAGGCCACGCCGGACGAACAACTCGGTGAGGCGGTCCAGGACGTCCTCGGAGTTGAGTCTTCTCTCTACATCAAGGGCCAAGCGCTCCCGGGTCAACTCATCCATCACAGCCAGCATCCGTAAAGGCCGCCCATCGTGCGTCCTCGCGGCCAGGAAGTCGTAGGACCACACATGATTCCGATAAGACGGACGCTTGCGAACACAAGAGCCGTCGTTCAGCCATAAACGCCCTCGCTTGGGCTGTCTCTTCGGCGCCTTCAGGCCTTCCTGGCGCCAGATCCGCTCCACCCCCTTGTGATTCACTCGCCAGCCTTCTCTTTCCAACAGAGCCGTTATCCTCCGGTAGCCGTACCGTCCGTACTCGCTCGCCAGCTCTGTCACCCGCGCCACCAAACGGGCCTCATCGTCAGGGACCTGGGCAGAGCGCCGCTGAGTCGAGCGGGCCTGACCCAGCACCCGGCAGGCGCGACGTTCGGACACGCTCAGCTTCTCCCGCACATGCTCCATCGCCCGCCGCCGCGCAGGCGGGCTCAGAAGTTTCCCTGGGAGGCCTCCTTCAAGATGGCGTTATCCAGGGCCTGCTCGGCCACCAGCTTCTTTAGCCGGGCGTTTTCCTGCTCCAGTGTCTTCAGTCGTTTCGCCTGGTCCAGGCGCAGGCCTCCGTACTCCCGCCGCCACCGGTAATAGGTCTGCTCGGAGATCCCCAGCGTCTTGCAGACCTGAGCCATCCTCTGCCCATTGGCCAACTCCACCTCGGCCTGACGAAGCTTGTGGATGATCTGCTCCGCGGTGAATCGCTTCCGACTCATCACTGCCCCCTTTCTAGGCCAATCCAGTCCCGAAAGCCGTGCGAAAATCCTAACTCTCAAACCGGACCGGTTTCAGGGGGGCAGGTCAATCAAGAACAAGGTCAAAAAATCGGTTTATCGCATACCGCTTCCCCCGGCCTATGGCCCACCCTTGGGCAGCGTGCCCGACGTTTCGAGGGCTGACAAGGTCAAGTACGGTGAATACCTGGTGGCCATCAGCCACTGCCTGGATTGCCACACGCCCATGGGCAAGCGCGGACGCGACATGAGTAGGAAGAGCGCCGGCGGCTTCCCCTTCCACGGTCCCTGGGGGACGATCTTCTCGGCCAATCTCACGCCCGACAAGAAGACGGGCATCGGCGACTGGACGGACCGGCAGATCAAGATCGCCATCACGAACGGCGTCCGCAAGGACGGCGCGAAGATGCTCCCGCCGATGGCGTATAACTGGTACAAGAACATCACCCGGGAGGACCTGAACGCCATCGTCGCCTACCTGCGCACCCTGAAACCGCTGCCCGCGGTCCGCAAGGTGCGCCACATCCCGCCGAAAAAGAAATGAGACGCTCGGCGCGCTGAGTCTCAACCCGAATTCAATCTACAAAAGGGAGGGGCCATGGACCCTCCCTTTTTCTTTTGCCGGCCCCGGGAAGGATTCCCATTTCACCTGGTGGCGGCCGCCACGCCATCTTCCACAAGGGTTCCACCCTGCTTCGCGCCCCCTCCCTCCCCCCCCCCCGCACTCCGTTGCCTCCCATTGGTACGCCCTTTGCGATTTCTAAATGCGTCGGAAACCGAAGCGGCGCTTCGTCGTCAAACAGCGCAACAGACCCAGGCCTTCCTATTTCAATGAGATAGAGGCGTTGAGCACAACCCTACTCAATGAAGGATATTTCCCGCCACACCGGAACCGTATCCAAGGTTTATAATTCGATTGTAAGAAGGTGAAAAAGAGAACCATCCAACCCGCAATCCGGCACCCCGAAACGCGGAAAATAATTTTGTGAAACGCTTAGGATATTTGTCTAATTTTCGTCAAAATAATCGGGTTTCTCCCTTGACAGGGATACCGCGCGGTGCCATTATTTTGGGATAGATCGGTACAAAGTGGGTGGAAGTGGGGAAAATCCATCATGTTCATCGGGAAGCACCAAGTCAAATTGGATCCCAAAGGAAGGCTCAGTGTGCCTTCCAAATTTCGGGACGGCCTCACCTCCAGGGGCACAAACCAGATCGTCATCACGCTGTTCGGGCGCTGCCTGGTCGCCTACCCGATGGACGAATGGCAGGAAGTGGAGCGCAAGGCGCGCGAGCTGGACACCAGCCGGCAGGACGTCCGCAATTTCCTCCGGATGTTCTACGCCAACGCCGCCGATTGTCAGGTCGATGGACAGGGCCGCGTCCTCATTCCCGAACACCTCCGAACCGGCGCCGGGCTGGAGAAAGAGGTCTACATGTCCGGCATCGGACCGAAGTTCGAGATCTGGAGCCGGGAGCGCTGGGATCAGGAAGTCCAGCCTTCTCAGGACCGGATGGTGGAAATTGCCGAGAACTCGGGCATCGGTTTCTGAGAAAACCGGCCCAAGACAACGACCCCTCTCCAGAGAGACGGGACCATGCCAACCCTCCTGGCCGCACTGGAAATCATGACCGTGCAAGACCCCCACCGTCCCGTCATGGTTGAGAGGACGCTGGATCTCCTCCTTCCGGGGAGGGGAGGGGGGATCTTCCTGGACGCGACGGTGGGCTATGGCGGGCACGCCGAGACCCTCCTCGATGCGGGCGATCCGGACCTGACGCTGGTGGGCATGGACCGAGACGCCGAGGCCCTGGATTTCACCCGGACCCGGCTTTACCGCTTCGGCGGCCGGGTCACCCTGGTCAAGGATAATTTCTCCAATCTGTCGGCGGCCCTGGACGACCTCGGCATCGACCGCATCGACGGGGCCCTGTTCGACCTGGGAATGTCCTCGCCCCAAGTGGACGAACCGGAGCGCGGCTTCGGCTGGACGCATCCGGGTCCATTGGACATGCGGATGGACCGGGATCAGGATATCACAGCCGCGAATCTCGTAAACGACCTCTCGGCCGAGGATCTGCAAGAGATCTTCAAGACCTTCGGTGAAGAGCGATTCTCGAAGCGGATCGCCCAGTCCATTGTCCGGGTTCGCCGAACATCGCCCATTCGAAACACGGATGAGTTGGCCTCAATCGTCGCGTCAGCCATCCCCGCCCGGTTTTGGCCTCCGCGGCGGCATCCGGCGACCCGCACCTTTCAGGCCCTTCGGATCGCCGTGAACCACGAGTTGGACGTCCTGCCGGCGGCGCTGGAGGACGCGATTTCCCGTCTGCGCCCCGGAGGACGGATCGCCGTTCTCGCCTACCATTCGCTGGAAGACAGGCAGGTCAAGCAGACCTTCCGGCGTCTGGCGACCGGAATCGAGGGCCCGGACCGGTCCCCCTTCGGCGAGCCCGGGGGGGGGGGGGCGCGCCTTCTCGATATCCTGACGAAGCGGCCGCTGAGGCCGAGCGAATCCGAGATCGGAGAGAATCCCCGGTCCCGAAGCGCTCTGCTGCGATCCGCCGAGCGGAGGGAAGAACCGTGAAGCCACTCCCCCGTCCGGCGCGCGCGGGAAGCTGGCGCTACCTGCTCTGCCTGCCCGTCCTGGCCGCGGCGGTCATCGCGCTGGCATGGCCGAGGCTTTACGACCTGCGGCTTCGCTACGAATTCCACTCGCTGCGGGCGGAGCAGGACCGGAGGGTGCGGGAAAACCGCCGTCTCCGCCTCAAGAACGCCGAGCTTCGGTCGCTTGCCCGAATCGAGACGATCGCCCGCCGGGACCTGGGCCTCATCGATCCGGCGCAGCGACAAATCCTCTGGGTCGAGGCGCCAAGCCTTGCCCGGGTTCGAGAGGAGATGCCGTGACATCCTTGGAAGGATTCCGGCGTCGCCAACGCTTCTTCCTCGTCCTGCTCCTGGCGGGACTGGGGATGGTCGCCGCACGGCTGTATCAGTTGCAGGTGACCCCAAACCAGCTCACCCTGAGCCGGGCGAAGCGGCAGTACGCAAAGAGCGTTCCCATCCAGCCTCAGCGTGGGACCATCATGGACCGGCGCAGTCGGACTCTCGCCCTGAGCGTCCTTGCCGATTCAATCTTTGTACGGCCGGCCGCCCTGGCAAGGCCGACTGTCGCCGCCCGGCTCCTCTCCAAAAATCTGACGCTGCCCGAACCGGAATTGCGCAAGAAACTGACCTCCGGGAAACCCTTCGTCTGGCTGCGCCGGCAATCGACGCCGGAAGAGGCGAAGCGGGTGCGCGAGCTGAACCTCGCCGGGGTCGCGGCGGTTCCGGAGGGCAAGCGACACTACCCCAAAGGACCGCTGGCCGGCCACCTGCTGGGATTCGTGGGCATCGACAACAAGGGGCTGGAGGGCCTGGAGTATGCCTTCGACCCCTACCTGCGGGGATTGCCCGGAACCATCCGGGTCTCGCGGGACGGCCGGGGCCGCGATCTCTACCCCCTCGAGATCCTTCAGCGTCCGCCCAGGAAAGGCGCCGACGTGGTCCTCACCATCGACGAGGCGGTCCAGCACTTCGCCGAGACCGCACTCGGCCGCGCCGTCGAATCCACCCGGGCCCGTTCCGGGACCGCGCTCGTCCTGGAGCCTGAAACGGGCAGGGTGCTGGCGCTGGCCGTCTCTCCGCCCTTTAATCCCAACCGGTTTCGCACCGACTCGCCCGGGATGCGGGGGATCCCCGGAATCACCACCGTGTTCGAGCCGGGCTCCACATTCAAGATCGCCACCATGGCGGCCTATCTCGAAACCCGCGGCGGGTCTCCGACGGACACCTTCGACTGCCGGAAGGGCCGCTTCCGCGTGGCGGGCAGGAAGATCCGCGACGCGCGCCCGCACGGCGTCCTCACCGTGGCCCGAATCCTTGAAGTGTCCAGCAACATCTGCACCATCCGGATCGCACAGCGCGTCGGCGCCGCCAACCTGCATCGCACCATCCGCCTCCTGGGCTTCGGCGCCTCCACCCGCTCCGGCCTGCCCGCGGAATCTCCAGGGCTCATCCGCCCCGTCCGTCAGTGGACCCGCTCCTCCATCGGGGCGGCGCCGTTGGGGCAGGAGGTCTCCGTCACGACCCTCCAGGTGGCCCTGGCGTACGGCGCCGTCGCCAACGGCGGCTACCTCATGCGGCCGAGGATCGTCAGAGAGATTCGGGACCAAGGGGCATCGTTGCGCGTTTTCGCGCCGAAGATCGTCCGGCGGGCCATGAGCGCCCGAACGGCCCGGACCCTCCGGAAGATGCTGACCGGCGTGGTTCAACGCGGAACCGGCAGGGCCGCGAAGCCCCGGGGGTATTCGGCGGCCGGCAAGACGGGCACCGCCCAGCAGATCGACGCGGCCACGCGAGCCTATTCCGAGGACCGATACGTCGCCTCGTTTGTCGGATTCACCCCGGCCGAGCGCCCCAAAGTGGTGATCTTCGTCTCCATCGACCACCCCAAAACCCGCATCTCCGGCGGCGCCGTGGCCGCCCCCGTCTTCCGCGAAATCGCGGAGAAGACCCTCCGCTACCTCCGTGTTCCGCCGCGAGGGGCCCGCCAAATCCGGGCGTCATCGCCAAGCGCCCCTTCGGCCGGCGAGGCCGCAAGCGCCCGCTCCGGCCGGGGATAGAGAGAAACCCGAGGGATGGTGAAGCTCCGCGAACTTCTGGAAGGGTTGGGGCCGTTGCCCGTATCGGGAAACCCCGATACGGACATCACCGGGATCGCCTATGACTCCCGCAAGGTCCGGCCGGGCGACCTGTTCATCGCCCTGTCCGGAACGCGGACGGACGGACAACGCTACCTGGAGGAGGCCGTCGGACGCGGCGCCGCCGGGTTGATTGTCCGGGACCTGGCCGACGCGAAGGCCCGGGGGCTCAACTCCTCGGTCGCCCTGGCGGAGACCGCCGACACCCGCCGGGCCCTCGCCCGCCTCGCCGACGCATTCTATGGGCATCCATCCGGCGACCTACGGGTGATCGGCATCACCGGCACGAACGGCAAAACCACCTGGACCTATCTGATGGAATCCATCTTCCGGGCGGCCGGAGTGAGGACCGGGGTCATCGGCACCATCGCTTATCGCTGGGACCGCGGACCGGACGGCGGAGCGGAAATCGAGCTGGAAGCCGGCCAAACCACGCCCGAGGCCCCCGATCTACAGGGCATCCTCCGGAAGATGGCCGACGCCGAAGTGGAATACTGCCTGCTCGAGGTCTCCTCGCACGGCCTGAGCCTCGACCGGGTCGCGGGGACCGATTTCGAGGCCGCCGTCTTCTCGAACCTGACACAGGATCACCTCGACCATCACGAAACCCTCGACGCCTATTTCGAGGCGAAGCGCTCCCTGTTTACCCGCCATCCCGTCCGAAGGGCCGTCGTCAACCTGGACGACCCCTACGGCAAGCGCATCTGGGCCGACGTCGAGGCCACCCCGGCCGGCGAGGCAGGGTTGACCTACGGGCTTTCCGCGCCGGCTTCGGTCACCGCGCGGGACGTGGAGATCGGCGGGTCCGGCCTCCGCTTCCGCCTCGCCGGACCCGCCGGAGAAACCCCCGTCCGGCTGCGCCTGGCGGGTTCGTACAACCTCTACAACGCCCTCGCCGCCGCGGCCGCGGGCCTCTCCCTGGGACTTCCCCTCGAAGTCGTGGTGGAAGGCCTGCACCGCCTGAAAAACGCCCCCGGCCGCTTCGAGCGGATCGACCGGGGCCAACCCTTTGCCGTCATTGTCGATTACGCCCATACCGAGGACGCCCTGCGCCGCGTCCTGGCGGCGGCGCGGGAGCTCATCGGCGGCCGGCTGATCGCCGTCATGGGATGCGGCGGCGACCGGGACCGCTCCAAGCGCCCCCGGATGGGCGCCGCGGCCGCCGAAGTCGCCGATCACGTCGTCGTCACATCGGACAACCCGAGGACGGAGGACCCGGAAGCCATCCTGGCGGAGATCGAGCCCGGGATCCTCGGCCTCGGCACGGGGCGCGCGAGTCATGAAATGTGCGTGGACCGGCGGGCGGCCATCGGCCGCGCCCTGGCCCGGGCGGCCCCCGGAGACGCGGTCGTCATCGCCGGGAAGGGACACGAGGATTATCAGATCGTCGGGGAGGAAGTCCTCCATTTCGACGACCGGGAAGAGGCCCGCAAGGCGTTGCGGGATTTGGGCTACGGCGGGCGGGCGCCGGACGAGATGTAACGCGCGGAACGGGCGAAAGCCCGGAGCGGGCGGCGGCCCGAAGCGGGCGGCGGCCCGGGAAAACGGATCATGCCCCGAATGACGGTGGAAGAGGTGAAGGCGGCCACGGGCGGCGTCATCGTAAAAAGAGGAAGACGCCGGACCATCAAGGGGATTGCCATCGACTCCCGGACTGCGGGTCCGGGCGAGTTGTTCATCCCCGTCGTCGGCGAGCGGCAGGACGCGCACCGCTTCATCCCCCAGGCCCTGGAACGCGGCGCGGCGGCGATCCTGGTCCAGGGGGACCGCCTCGGCGCGCGGACGTCCGACTGGCCCGCGAAGGCGTCGCTCATCACGGTCGAGGACACCACCCGCGCCCTGGGGGATCTGGCCGCCTTCCACCGGCGGCGATTTCATCTTCACCTGACGGCCGTCACCGGCAGCAGCGGGAAGACCAGCACGAAGGACATGACGGCGGCCGTCCTGAGCCGAAAATGGCGGGTCCACAAGTCGGAAGGGAATCTGAACAACTTCTTCGGCCTGCCCCTGTCCCTGTTCCGGCTGGACAGCGGGCGCCAGGCCTCGGTGGTGGAGCTGGGGATGAACCGCCCGGGGGAGATCCGGCGGCTCACGGAAATCGCCCGCCCCACGGTCGGCGTGATCACCAACATCGGGCCGGTTCACCTGAAGTTTCTGAAGACGGTCGCCGGGGTCCGCGACGCCAAGGCCGAGATGGTCCAGGTCATGGCGGAGCGGGGACGGGGCATGATGGTGCTGAACGCCGAAAACCCCCACTGTCTGGACGTGGCCGAGCGCTACGGCCGGGACATGGAAGGACGGATCGTCCTGTTCGGCAGGCTGGCCGCCGCCCACGTGCAGGCCGCGGATGTGCGGTCCCTGGGCAAGTCGGGCATGGCCTTCACCCTACGGATGGGGACGGAGCGGCGCGATGTCCGACTCCGGACGCCGGGCGAGCATAACGTGGCCAACGCCCTGGCCGCCGCCGCGGTGGCGTGGACCCTGGGCGTCGGCGCCGACGACGTGGCGGCGGGTCTGGAGGAATTCCGGCCCGCCCCGATGCGGATGGAAGTCCTGGACCTGCCCGAGGGTCTTCACGTGGTGAACGACGCGTACAACGCCAACCCGGACTCGATGGCGGCGGCGCTCGCGACCTTCGCCGGTCTGACCAACGGCGGCCGGTCCGTGGCGGTCCTGGGAGACATGCTCGAGCTGGGCCGGCGCGCGGCCGCCGCCCACCGATCCATCGGCGCCGCCGTCGCGCGCCTGGCGGAACAGCCCGGCGGGCGTATCGATCACCTGTTGGTCCTGGGCAAACACGCCCGCCTGATGGCCGACGAAGCACTGAAGCGGGGGATGAACCGACGGCGCGTCACCGTGTGCGAGACGCACGCCGAAGCCGCCCGGTGGCTGAGACGTCACACGCGGTCCGGGGATTGGATCCTTCTCAAGGGCTCCCGGGGAATGGGAATGGAGCGGATCCTGGAGGGGCTTCGGCCGGCCGTGAAGGCCGCCTCCCGGGGAAAAAAGAGGTCCGGAGAAATCCGTAGGGGAAGAAACCCGTTGCAAGACAAGAAAAGGTCCACCTGATGCTTTACCTGTTCCTGGCGCCCTTGAAAGACGTCCACGTCTTTTTCAACCTGTTTCAGTACATCACACTGAGAACGGCCTTCGCCATCCTGACGGGACTGCTCATCAGCTTCCTCGTGGGTCCGCGCTTGATTAAGTACCTGAAATCCATCCAGCCCAACCAGGCGGTCCGGGAGGATCTCCCGGAACGGCACCGGGCCAAAACCGGCACGCCTACCATGGGGGGGCTCCTGATCATTCTGGCCCTGGTCTTCCCCACGCTCCTCTGGGCGGACCTGACGAACCCTTATATCTGGCTGGTCCTGTTCGCCACGATGGGTTTCGGCGCCATCGGATTCGTGGACGACTACCTGAAAATCACGAGGAACAACGGAAAGGGACTCCGGGCCTCCTCCAAGATTTCCGCCCAGGCCGTCGTGGGGCTGGCGATCGCGGTCTTCCTTCTGTACGACCCCGTCAACCCGGACCTCCAGGGGCGCTTGGCGGTCCCGTTCTTCAAAAACGTCTTTCCGTACCTGGGCGTCGGGTACATCTTCTTCGTCCTGGTGGTCGTCACCGGCACCTCCAACGCGGTGAACCTCACCGACGGTCTGGACGGACTCGCGCTGGGCCCTATCCTCGTGGCCACCATGGCCTTCGTGCTCTTCACGTACGTGGCCGGAAACGTCCTGTTTTCCCGCTATCTTCAGGTCATCTACGTAACGGGGGCGGGGGAGCTGACGGTTTTTTGCGGGGGAATGCTGGGCGCCTGCCTGGGATTCCTGTGGTTCAACAGCTATCCCGCCCAGGTGTTCATGGGCGACGTAGGGGCGCTCGCCCTCGGGGGGGCGCTGGGGACCATCGCGGTGGTGACGCGGCAGGAAGCCGCGCTGGTCATCGCCGGCGGAATCTTCGTCCTGGAAGCGGTGTCGGTCATTCTCCAGGTGGTCTCGTTCAAGTTGACCGGCCGGCGGATCTTCCGGATGGCCCCGCTCCACCACCACTTCGAGCTGAAGGGATGGGAAGAGCCCAAGGTGGTGGTGCGCTTCTTCATCATCGCCGTCATCCTGGCCCTCTTCAGCCTCAGCACGTTGAAGCTGCGATGACCGGGACGAAAGGATGAGCCTCATGGCGCCCCCCCCCCCGTGATGGAACCCGATGTTCGGGGACAGCGCTATACGGTCATGGGCCTGGCCCGGACGGGAGAGGCCGCCGCACGGTTCCTGGCGGACCGCGGCGCCCGGGTCACCGTGACGGACCAGCGGCCCGAGGCGGAGCTGGCCGACATCCTCTCCCGGCTTCCCGCCGGGGTCGCACGCGCCGTGGGCGGCCACCCCGCGGCCCTGTTCGAAGAGACCGAAGGCATCGTGGTCAGTCCCGGCGTTCCGCGCGATCACCCCCTGCTGGCGCGCGCCGCCGCCGCCGGCGTGCCCGTCCTGAGCGAGATCGAGCTCGCCTTCCGCTTCTGCCGGACCCCCGTCATCGGGGTGACCGGGACGAACGGGAAGACGACCACGGCCGGCCTGATCCAAACCCTGCTCGAAGCGGGCGGGCGCCGCGCCCCGGCGGCGGGAAACATCGGCGCCCCCTTCATCGCCGCCCTGGCCGAGGACGACCCCCCGGACTTCATCGTGGTCGAGGTGAGCAGCTTCCAACTGGAATGGGTCGAGACCTTCCGGCCCCACATCGCCGTCATCACCAACATCACACCCGATCACCTGGACCGGCACCGGGACCTGGAAGAATACGTCGGCTGGAAACGGCGGATCTTCACCGCCCAACGGGCTGAAGACCACCTGGTCCTGAACGCGGACGATGAGCGGGTGCGGGCCTTCGCCGGGGAAACCGCGTCCCGGGTCCGGTTCTTCAGCCTGCGGGCGCTCGTGACCGACGGGGCCTGCCTGGAGGAAGGGCGCCTCGTCCGGCGTAACGGCGGCGCGTCCGAGAGCGTTGTCGAGCGTGACGCCCTCCCGCTTCACGGCGTCCACAACGTCGAGAACGCCCTGGCGGCCATCGCCGTCTCCTCGCTGTGCGGCGTCCCGGCGGAGACCATGGGCCGCGCCCTGAGAGGGGTCCGGCCCATCGAACACCGCCTGACGCTGGTCCGGGAGCGGCGGGGCGTCCGCTGGTACAACGATTCCAAGGGGACAAACGTCGGGGCCGCCGTCCGCTCCATCGAGAGCTTCTCCGACCCGATCATTCTCATCGCCGGCGGCCGCGACAAGGCCGGCGACCTGACGCCGCTGAGGCCGCTCGTCCGGGACCGGGTGAAAACCCTGATCCTCATCGGGGAATCGAGGACGCGGTTCCGGTCCGCTTTTGCGGGCCTGGCGGATTGCGTCGAGGCCGAATCCATGGCGGAGGCCGTCCGGGCGGCGGACGACCGGGGCCGGCCCGGAGACGTGGTCCTCCTGTCCCCGGCGTGCGCCAGCTTCGACATGTTCGCCGATTACGAAGATCGGGGCCGGCGATTCGAGGCCGAAGTGGAGAACCTGACGCCATGAGCGCAACCCGAGCCGGCCACCGGCCCGACCCCTGGCTTCTCGGAGCGGTCCTGGCCCTTGTGAGCGCGGGGGTGGTCATGGTCTACAGCGCCAGCGCCGTCCTGGCGCTTGAGCGATACGGAGATTCGGCCTACTTCCTGAAGCGGCAGATCGCGTATGCGGTTGTGGGGCTGGGAGTCTTGTTCGCGTTTTCCCGAATCCATTATGCGCTCTGGCGCCGGGCCGCCTATCCCCTCTTGGGACTCTCGCTCTTGGCCCTGTCAGTCGTCTTGATCCCCGGCTGGGGCGCGGAGGCCGGGGGCGCGCGCCGCTGGTTGCGCCTGGGAGATTTCTCCGTCCAGCCGGTGGAACCGGTGAAATTCATTCTGGTGGTCCTGATGGCCCACCTTCTCGCCCTCAAGGGCGATCGGATCCGGGAGATAGGATTCGGCCTGCTCCCCGCCATCGGCATGGCGGGCGCCTTGTCCGTTCTGGTGATGCTCCAGCCGGACGTCGGGTCGGGCCTCCTTCTTCTGGGCGTCGCGATCACGCTCCTGTTCCTGGCGGGCACAAGGCCCCTCCACCTGGGAGCAATCCTGGCCGCCGCCCTCCCCTTCCTCGCCGCTTTCTTGGTCTCGGCGGCGTACCGCAGGAGACGGCTGCTAAGCTTTCTCGACCCCTGGGCGGACGCGGAAGGATCGGGATACCAGATGGTCCAATCCTATCTCTCCCTCGCGCAAGGGGGCTGGACCGGCGAAGGGTTGATGCGGGGCAAGGCCAAGCTCCTCTTTCTTCCGGCCCCGCATACGGATTTCATCTTCGCCGTGGTGGGCGAAGAGCTCGGGCTGATCGGGGCGGGCCTCATCCTGGCCTTGTTCGGCGTTCTCCTGTGGAGGACCTCCCGGTTGGCCACATCCTGTCCGGACCCGTTCGGCGCCTATCTGGCGGCCGGCTTCACTTCCTGGATAGGCCTTCAGGCCCTGGCGAACCTGGGCGTGGTGTCCGGGCTGCTTCCCACCAAGGGAATGCCCCTGCCGTTCTTCAGCGCCGGGGGATCGTCGCTTGTGGCGGCCATGGCGGGCGCGGGCGTTTTGTTGAGCGTGGGGGCCCGAAACCCCGGAGGGGGCCGGGCGTCATGAACCGGGAGTCGAACCTTGAAGATCCTCATCGCGGGCGGCGGCACGGGAGGACACCTGGTCCCGGCGATGACCGTCGCCCGAACCTGGCTGGAGACGCACGCGGGCGCGGAAGTCCTGCTCGTCGGGGCAAGGCGGCCTTTGGACCGCAAACTCCTCGGCCCCTCCGGACTTCCCCACCGCCTGATTCCGGCGGGCGGCCTCAAGGGGAAGACCTTCAGCGAACGGCTGCGCTCGGCGGTCCTGCTTCTCGGGGGGGTGGCGGCGTCCTTCTGGATCCTCTTTCGATTCCGGCCCCGGGTGGTCTTGGGCGTCGGCGGCTACGCGAGCGCGCCGGCGGTCCTGGCGGCGTGGTGCACCGGCCGTCCCGTTGTCCTGATGGAACAAAACGCGCATCCCGGCGCGGCCAACCGGTTTCTGTCGAGGTTCGCGAAGGCCGCGGCGCTGGGGTTTCCCGAAGCCCAAGACCTCCTCGGCCGGACGCATTGCGTGGTGACGGGGGTTCCCCTGCGTCCCGAGATCGAAGCCCTGGCCGCCGAAACCCGATCGGAGGGGGGGGGGGAGAGGGAAGCGGACCCCGCGTCCGGATCGCCCCCGACGCTCCTCGTCTTCGGGGGAAGCCAGGGGTCTCATGCGCTCAACGAAGCCCTTTGCCGGGCCCTGCCCGCCTGGAAGGCCCGGGGACTGAGCGTGTCCGTGATTCACGTCACGGGGGAGGCGGACGCCGAATCGGTCCGGCGGGCGCACCGGGAGGCCGGCTTCGACGCGGAAGTCTCGCCGTTTCTGGAGGACATGGCCGCGGCCTACCGCAAAGCGGATCTGGCCATCGCCCGGGCCGGCGCCGTAACCGTCTCGGAGCTCATGGCGGCCGGTGTTCCGGCGATTCTCGTCCCGATGCCGGCGGGGGCCGATCACCATCAAGCGGCGAACGCGGCGGCCGCCGCGGGGGCGGCCTTGACGATTCCCCAAGAGGAGCTCGAAGCGCGCCTGGGCGGCGAAGCGGCGGCCCTGCTGGAAGACCCCGCCCGGCTCAGGGCCATGTCGGCCGCGGGACGCGCGAAAGCGATGCCGGGCGCCGCGGCGAGGATCGCCCGGTTGTGCCGGTCCGTCGCGGACGGAGGAGAACCCGATGATCGCGACCCCCATTGAGAACCACCCGTTTCTCACCCGCTGCCGCCGAATACACTTCGTCGGCATCGGCGGGGCGGGCATGTCCGGCCTGGCCGAGCTTCTCATGAACCTGGGTTACAACGTCAGCGGTTCGGACATCACCGAATCGGAGACCACACAGCGGCTGGCCGGTCTGGGGGCGAAGATCCACCACGGTCATCACGCCGAGCAGATCGGAGAAGTCGACGTCCTGGTTTATTCCTCGGCGGTTTCGGCCTCCAACCCGGAGGTGTCGGCGGCGCGGGGCCGGAACATCCCCGTCATTCCCCGGGCCGAGATCCTGGCCGAGCTGATGCGGATGAAGTACGGCGTGGCGGTGGCCGGCGCGCACGGGAAAACCACCACGACCTCACTGGTCGCGGCCGTGCTGGCGGAAGGCGGCCTCGACCCGACAACGATTGTGGGGGGCCGCGTGAACAGCCTTGGGGGCAACGCCCGCCTGGGACGCGGAGAGTACCTGGTGGCCGAAGCCGATGAAAGCGACGGGTCCTTCCTCCGGCTGACGCCCACCGTGGCCATTGTGACGAACCTCGACGCCGAGCACCTGGATCACTACGGAACGTTCGACGCCATCCGGGAGGCGTTCCGGGAGTTCGTCAACAAGGTCCCCTTTTACGGATTCTCCCTGCTCTGCGCCGACGACGAACACATCCGGAACATGATCCCCGAGATCGAGCGCAAGTCGGTGACGTACGGCCTCGAGGAGGGCGCCGACTACACGGCCCGCGACGTCGAGCCCGTCCCCGACGGCATGACCTTTACGGCCTTTCAGGGGGACCGGCGGATAGGCCGCATGAACATCCGATTGCGGGGCTCGCACAACGTTTCCAACGCCATGGCGGCCGTTGCGGTCGCGACCGAGCTCGGCATCGGCGCCGGGCCGATCGGCAAAGCCCTGGAGGAATTCAGCGGCATCCACCGCCGATTCGAGCAAATCGGCGAGGTGAACGGCGTCACCGTGGTGGACGACTACGGCCATCACCCCAAGGAGATCCGCGCCGTCCTGTCGGCCGCCCGGGAGGCCTGGCCGAATCGGAGGATCGTCGTGCTGTTCCAGCCCCACCGGTACAGCCGGACGCGGGACATCCTGGAGGAATTCTTCGACGCGTTCGATCAGGCCGACCGGCTGGGGATCCTGCCCATCTACCCGGCGGGCGAGAAGCCCATCCCCCACGTCAACGCCGGCCGGATCCTCGAGGGCGTTCGCGCCCGGAAGACGGTGGAGGCGGACAGCGTCGACGGGTTGGAGGAGGCCCAGGGCTTTCTCATGGATTGCGTCCGGGCGGGCGATCTCCTCATCACCCTGGGCGCCGGGGACATCTGGAAGGCGGCCCCCGCTTTCGTGAAGCGGCTTCAAGAGGCCCCCGCCGCCGGGCGGGGGAGGGGGGGCGGGGGGGGGAAGCGTTCCGGCGGAGAATCCGGACAGCGAGACCGCCCGTCCGCGGCGGGTGGCGAGGCGGCTTGAGAACCTCATGGATCGGGAAACCTGGTTGAGCTGGTTGAACAACGTCAAAGCCCGCGTCCGCGTGGATGCGCCCATGCGGGACCGGACGTCCTACCGCATCGGCGGGAGAGCCGACGCCTTGGTCGAGCCGGAGGACCTGGACGCCCTTCAGGAGATCCTGGCCCGTGGAAACGCCGAGCGCATTCCCATCCGCGTGGTGGGCGGGGGGACCAATCTCCTGGTTTCCGACCGGGGGTTCCGGGGGATTGTCGTGACGCTCGGCAAGGGGTTCGACGAGGTGAAGGTCACGTCGCGCACAAACGCCGGGGGGGTGGTTTCCGCCGGCGCCGGCGCCCAAATCGGTGACCTGCTCCGCAAGACGGCCCAAGCCGACCTGGGGGGTCTGGAATTCCTCGCGGGCGTCCCGGGCACCGTGGGGGGCGCGCTCATCATGAACAGCGGGACAACGACGGAGTTCATCGGCGACGTGGTCGAGTCCGTCGAGCTGGTGGACGGCGAGGGCCGGTTCTGGCTGGTGCCGGGAGAGAAAATCGGGTTCCGATACCGGCGGACGGCCTACCCTGTCGCGGGCGCTGTCGTGGGCGGATCCTTCCGGTGCGTAAACCGGCCGCGCAAGGAGGCGCTCGCCGACATCCGAAACCGCGTGCGGGAGCGGCGGAAGACGCAGCCCCTGCACCAGTCGAGCGCCGGGTCGGTCTTCAAAAACCCGCCCGGTGAATCGATCGGCCGCCAGATCCAGGAGGCGGGCCTCAAAGGTCTCAAGGCGGGAGACGCGGAAATCTCCACCGTCCACGCAAACTTCATCGTGAACCACGGCCAGGCCACGGCCCGGGACGTGGAGCGGCTGGTCCTCGAGATCCGGCGCCGGATCGGGACCGAGCTGGAGCTGGAGATTCACCGGATGGGAGAGCCGGACCATGAGGCGTGAGGAGAAGCGTCCGGCATGAGATCAAGCGCCGTCGCGACCCCGGCCGGAGGAGTCCGGCGCCGGACCCCATCGCAAACCAAAGCGGCCGCCCTCTCCAAAGATCCCGCCCGAGGCCGGTTCCGGCGGGTCTGGCTTCTGGCGGCGGGCGGCGGGGCCGCCGCACTCGCCCTGTTGGGCGGGGCGAACGCCCTTTACCGTGGGTCGCTCGCCTCCCCTTACTTTCGTGTGAGGGAGGTGAGGGTCTCGGGAACGGCCCACCTGAGCCGGTCGGTCGTGAAGGCCCGCCTCGGGCTTCGGAGAACGGACAACCTTCTGGCGGCTGATTTTGAGACCCTTCGGCGGAGGATAGAGAGCCATCCCTGGGTCCGTTCGGCTTCGCTCTCCCGCGATCTCCCCGGCGTCCTGCGGGTCGAAGTGGTCGAAAGGAAGCCCTGGGCCGTGTATTTCCCAACGGGCGACAGAGGCCGGGGGGCGCGCCTGATCGACGCGGAGGGCGTCATCCTGGCCGAGGGGGGGGAGGGAGGCTGGAAGGGTCTCCCGGTCCTGCGGGGTCCCGACGTAAGCGGCGCCCCGAAGCCCCCGCGGGCCGGCCGGCCGCTCTCGGGCAAGACGATCGAGACGGGGTTGGCCGCCATTCGGGCCTATCTCGCCGTCTGGCCCCCGGACCGAAAGGGCGGGGTCCGGCTGGCGGCGGTGGATCTGAGCGGTCACCCGGGCAAGGAAAGGATTTCGATGAACCTTCTGGGGTCGAGGGGGCGGACGGTTTGGGTCCGGCTCTCTCCCCGGGACATGGAGCAAGGGTTGAGGCGGTTCGCCTTCCTCCTCGAGCGGCGGGGAGAGAAACCCTGGCCGGGTAAGGCGGACCTCTCCATGGGGAGCCGGGTGGTCGTGCGGTCATCGGCCCGTCGCCCGGAAAGGCACAAAAAATGAGCAAAAAAGGAGAGTACATCGTCGCCCTGGACATCGGGACGACGAAGACGTGCGCCTTGATCTCGGAGCGGGGAGAGGACGGTCTTCTGGACATCCTGGGCGTGGGGACCCATCCCTCCCAGGGCCTCCGCAAGGGCATGGTGGTCAACATCGAGCGGACGGTGGAGTCCATCATCTCCGCCGTGGGGGAGGCCCAGCGGATGGCCAATGTCCCCGTCTTCGAAGTCTACGTGGGGATCGCCGGGAGCCACATCCGCAGCTACAACAGCCACGGGACCGTGGCGGTTCGCGGCCCGGAGGTGGCCCAAGACGACATCGAGCGCGTTTTGGACGCCGCGCAGGCCGTGAGCATGCCGGTCGATCAGCAGCTCATCCACGTCCTCCCGCAGAGCTACATTGTGGACAATCAGGACGGCATCCAGGATCCCCTGGGGATCTCGGGGGTGCGGCTGGAAGGCAGGGCCCATCTTGTCACGGCCTCCGTGACAGCCGCCAAGAACCTGACGCGCAGCGTCGAGCAAGCGGGCCTGCGGGCGAAAGGGCTGGTCCTGGAGCAGTTGGCCTCTTCGCTGTCTTGCCTCACCGATGACGAGCGGGAGTTGGGCGTCGGCGTGTTGGACATCGGCGGGGGCACGACCGATCTCGCCATCTTTCATGATCACGCCATCCAGCACACCGCCGTCCTCCCGGTCGGGGGCGATCACATCACCCGGGATCTGGCGGTGGGGCTTCGGACGCCCACCGGCGAGGCCGAGCGGATCAAGAGGCGTTACGGGTGCGCGCAGGCCGCGTTGGTCGACCGCAACGATACCATCGAGGTTCCGGGCATCGGGGGGCGCGAGCCGCGGATCCTCTCCCGCCGCGTACTGTGCGAGATCATCGAACCGCGCGTGGAGGAGATCTTCCGGATGGTGCGCGGGGAGATTCAAAAGAGCGGCTGTGACCATTTGATCGCCTCGGGGATCGTCATCACCGGCGGATCCACCCTCCTCGAAGGGATGCCGGAAGTCGCCGAGGAGACGATGAGCATTCCGGTGCGCCGGGGGATCCCGGCAGGGGTCGGGAGCGGCTTGGTGCAGATGGTCCGAAGCCCGATTCACGCGACGGGGATTGGCCTTTTGCTGTACGGACTCAACCGGGAGGTCTCATCCAATGGATTCGGGGGTAACGGCCACAAGGGCGGTTTTGGGGATGTCTACGAGCAAATGAAGTCCGTCTTATCCAAGGTTTTCCAATGATTTCACCGGAGAGCGGGGGAAATCACCACAAGGCAGGGAGCCAGACGATGCTATTTGATCTCGAAGAAGAAAGAAACGTGGGCGCGAGGCTGAAGGTCTTTGGCGTGGGCGGAGCGGGAGGCAACGCGGTCAACGCCATGATTGCGGCCGGCCTGAAGGGGGTGGAATTCATCGCGGCGAACACCGACCTTCAGGACCTGGAAATCTCCACCGCCCCGGTCAAGCTCCAGTTGGGCGCCAAGCTCACCAAAGGACTCGGGACCGGGGCCAACCCGGAGCTGGGGCGGAAGTCCGCATTGGAAGACGCCGAGCGCATCGCCGAGCTGCTGGTGGGCACGGACATGCTGTTCATCACGGCCGGCATGGGCGGGGGCACGGGAACGGGCGTCGCTCCCGTGGTGGCCGGCATCGCCCGGGACTGCGGCGCCCTAACGGTCGGCGTCGTGACAAAACCCTTCCTCTTCGAGGGAAAGACGCGTCTGGCCCAGGCCGAAGACGGGCTGCGGGAGCTCAAAGAGACCTGCGACACCGTGATCACCATTCCCAACCAGCGCCTGATGAACGTCGTGGCGCGGAACACGACGATGTCCGAAGCCTTCAACATCGCCAACGACGTGCTCTACCAGGCGGTGGAGGGGATCTCCAACCTGGTCACGCAAGGGGGGCTGATCAACCTGGACTTCGCCGACGTCAAAACCATCATGTCCCAGATGGGGATGGCCCTCATGGGGACCGGCCAGGCCTCGGGCGAAAACCGGGCCATGGAGGCCGCCCAGCAAGCCATCTCCAGTCCGCTGCTGGAAGAAGCCGCCATCGACGGGGCGCGGGGCATCCTCTTCAACGTGACCGGCGGGCCGGACATCACCCTTCATGAAATTCACGAGGCCGCCCAGTTGATCCAGGAAGCGGCCCACGAGGAGGCCAACATCATGTTCGGCGCGGTGGTCGATGAAAGCATGAAAGACGAAATCCGCGTCACGGTGATCGCGACCGGTTTCGGCGATAAATCGGCCGCCGAGCCAGTCCTCAAAAGGGTCGTCCACGAGGATCTCGACATCCCCACGAACATACGCCGCGGCAACGCCGGCGTCTCCCTGCCGATCAGCGGCTCCCTCGCCTACCAACCCTACGAGGAAGACGAGCTGGACACACCGACCTTTCTGCGAAACAAAGCGGATTGACCCGGTGTGGCAGGGAAGGCGGTCAAAATGCCCGCCCTACCTGTTTTGAAAAAACCGGGTGTCTGCCGTCGGGTAGGCCGGGCGTTTGGGTCGATTGACCCCTTGCCCGGCGGGCAAGGGACCCTTCGGATCTCGATATGTAAAACCACTTACGAGACACAGACAATCGCAGGCCGAAACACCGTCCGAGAATGAATCCGGGGGGTCCGTTCTTTTTCAGGATGGACCCCCTTTATCTTTGACCACCCGCCCCACGGAAGGAGGAATCCGATGGACAACCCAGTGGCCCTCGTCACCGGGGCAAGCGGCGGCATCGGGCGGTCCATCGCGCTGCGGCTCGGGCGCGAGGGGCTCGACGTGGCCTTTCATTACCGGACAGGCCGGCGAGAAGCGGAGGAAGCCGCCGGGGAAGCGCGCGAGACGGGCGTCCGGGCCGTCGCGGTCGCGGGAGACATCTCCATCCCGGAGGACGTAGCCTCCATCTTCCGCGCCGTGGAGGATTCCCTGGGCCCGCCCACAGTCTTGATCAACAACGCGGGCATCGCGCCTCTCGCCCCGAATTTCGAGGATGTCACCGAAGCGCTTTGGGATAGGATTCTGGCGGTCAACCTGAAAGGCCACTTTCTCTGCACCCGCGAAGCCGTTCCCGGGATGCGGCGATCGGGCGGCGGGGTCATCCTGAACATCGGCTCCGAGATGGCCTTTCATCCCAAGAACCAGAGCCTTCCCTATCACGTAGCCGCAAGCGGCCGGGTGATGATGACCCAGTGGCTCGCGCTCCAGTTGGCGCCCGACATTCGAGTCAATTGCGTCTCGCCCGGCGTAACGGCCACGGGAATCGGAGGCGGAAGGTATCTGGACCCTGAATTTCAGGCTTCGATCGCCTCGCAAGTGCCGATGGGCCGGATCGGCCTGCCCGAGGACATCGCCGAGCTGGCGGCCTTCCTCACGTCCGAGCGGGCGGGCTTCATCACGGGCCAGACTTTTCTGGTCAATGGGGGACGGATCTGTCATTGAGGCGCGAGGCCTGAGAACAGCCGGACATTCTCTCTCGACCGCGGGTCGGCGGACCCTTGGGGTCAGCGGACCCTTGGGGTCGGCGACCCCTTGCTCAAAGAGCGGCCGAATCATCTGTGAGGGGCGCGCCCTGAATACAGGTTCCGGCCGAAGCTGAAGGGCGCCGATCCAGCGCAACTTCGGGTGCTTTACACGGAGTCCGAAACCCGGATCTCCAGGTCCGTGACCTTGAATCCCGAAATGGGGTTCAGGTCCATTGGGCAGGAGGAGACGCCCCCCACCAGGTCCATCCCGGCCCGGAAGACGATCCGGTCGCCGGGCTTGGCGAGGGATTCCCGGAACTCCAGCCCCCCATCGTCGTCGTACCCCATGTTCTGGAAGAGGTTGATGGGTTGGGGGAGTTGGTGACGCTCGAGCTTCCAGGGACGTAAGGCCTCGATGAAGTTGTCCGAGCAGTTCGAGTGGCCCGAGACATTGTAATAAATCTCATACCTGCGGGGATCGCAGGCCGCAATGAGGAGGTCGTGACGCCCGCAGTCATCCCGGACGACTTCGAGCATCGGGTTTCTGAGGTCCGAGAGGATCTCATCCCCGACACCGGGAAAAAGCTTATTAATGTGCACGATGGTGGCATTCGTGCTGAGCTTCTCGTTCAGGTTTTCCGGGTTGAAGACCATAAAGTCCCCGACCTGCCGGCCCTCCAGATTGACGACCGTCACGTATTGGCCGGCCTTCGCCTCGAAGGCCCTCGCATTCCCGGCCGGAACGCGGATCACTTTCTCATCACCCATTTTGAATTCTCCTTGACCGCCGATTGTGCTGGATTTCTCATCAAGATTTCGTTGAGGCCGCGAGATCGGCTCAACGGCCGGCCGGCGCTGATCCGATTTTCCCTTACCGGCCGACCTCCGGGCCGTAAATTTGTTCGGACCGCTCCTGGGTGACGGGGTTGCCGTCAGGGTCGAGCTGGACCGCCCCTGGGTTATTGGACACTCGGGTGAGGGTATTCGACCTCATGCGGCCTCCGCAACTTGAGCGAGTTTTTCCTGCCTTGCCTGGGCCGGCGTTCGGTAGCCGTAGCCCTCGAGAATCCAATGATGGTTGTACAGGTTCTTGAACTCAAGCAGCGCCCACCGCAGTTCCTCTACGGTGGCGAAAGAGCGCACCCACAGGAGATTCTCCTTCAAGATGCGGATAAACCACTCACAGTAGCCATTTCCCTCGGGCGCCCGCACGAAGCTGGGCGAACTGGTCATGCCCAGGTAGGCGATCTCCCGCTGAAAGTCATCGGACAGATAGGCGGGGCCGTGGTCGTGACGAACTTTAAGCCCCTCGGCGACGTCCGCCTCCAAGCCGGCGAAGCGCTCGGCGACCCCCTGCCGGATCGGCTCCAGGGCCTCGAAGCGGTTGCCGCTCTTGGCCGCATGGATCCCCACGCAGTCCACCGAGCAGTGATCCACCGCCACGAACACCGAGGCCATCCCCTCATCGGTGGTCACCGTCGTCGTCATGTGCGTGCCCCACATTCGGTCGGGCCGCTCGGTGCGGATGGTCCCGTTGTGGGCCTTGGGACCTCGGGGTTTGCCCACCCGGTGAGGGGCCTGAAGCCCCGCCTCCCGCATCAGGCGACGCACCCGCTCCTTGCTGGTGCGGATGCCCGCGAAGCGCAGCCTCGCCCACACCTTGCGGTAGCCCTCGCCATGGAAGGGAGAGTCCTCCAGGACCTGCCGGATGTGGCCGAGGAGTTCCGCATCGGTGCACGGGCCCACAGGGCCGCGCTTATTGGGCGTGGGGCGTTCATGAACGGGGACCGCCTCTCGCCGCCGTTGCGCGTAGACCGTGGAGCGCGCCAAGCCCCAAAGGGCGCACACCCGCTTCAGGCCGTAGGCTCTGCCCGTGGAGGTGAAGCGGGCCTGACTCATCGCCTCCACCTCCTGCCGGCTAAAGGGCGGCCGGCCTCCAGGCGGTCGATCTTCTCCCGCAGGACCTCGCCCTCCATCGTGAGTTCGCCCACCTTGGCCTTGAGCCGGGCGTTCTCCTCGGCCCGCTCATCCGCCGGGCGGGCTTTGAGCGCCGCCTCGCCCCCGCGAAGGAACGCCTCGCGCCAGGCGGAAAGCCGAGCCGCTGTCGTGCCCAACTCGCGGCAGAGCGTCTCCAGGCTCTCGCCCCGCAAAAGACGCAGGACCGCCTCCCGCTTGCGCCTGGCAGGAGAACCGACCCCGCTCACTGCGATGCCCTGGGGCCTTGGCTCCGTTCGCCCTACGGGCGCCCTCCGCCAAAGCCCCCTCTTGCTTTTGTTCGTTCATCGCGACACCCTTTCTCCATGAATCATGGATCAATCGAGTGTCCAACAAAACCCTAGAGCGGGGGACAACTCATTTACACGCGGTCAAAATCCTGGCAACCTAATCGTTACACGCCAACCGTTATCCGGGAATTCTCGAGTTATGCCGTGTATATGGGTTAAAATGGGAAATTCGGGCTACATCCCTCTTTGGGGAACGGATCGCTCATGAATGCAGTGCGCCATACTGTATCATCCGCCGTAGCCGGCGTCGCCGTGGGCGCCGCAACCGAGTCACCCGAAATGGGAACGGCTTTTTTCCTTGCGGGCTGGACCATCGACCTGGACTATATCTTCGATTATATCCATGCGTGGGGATTGCGGAAGGCCTTGGGCCGTCTGGCCCGGCTGGGCGTCGGAAAGCCCTATCGCACGGATACTGCATACAAGCCCCTTCACGGGTATGAAGTGTCCGCTCTTCTCTGGGCGCTCGCGGTACTGAATCCCGCCTCTGCCTGGCTCTGGGGCGTGGCCATGGGCCACCTCTTTCACCTCCTCCTGGACCAGGTGACCAACTTGAAAGGAGTGCCCCCGACCTACTTCTTCACGTATCGTGCGCTCAACGGCTTCGCGCACGATGCGATATTCCCGGACTGGATCATGAGAAAGCAAGCCCTCCTCGGAAACCGAGCCTCCTTCGGCGCGCACCCATTACGGAAATCCACTCCACGAGAGACGGCCGCGGATTCCGTCTCCGAGGAAATCTCTATCAATGGCGTTGTCTATATTTCCAGAGCTAAAGCCGCTGAACATTTCAACATCCCGCACCAGCTCTTTTATAACCGCCTATGGCTAGGCTGGACTCCCGAGCAGGCCGTCGGGTTGACACCGAGGCGGGGCGGCGGGAAGGGGGCTCTCAATTTGGAAACCGGCGCCGAATCCTTCGGCGGCCTTCAAGAAGTCGATAAAAGTGCCATCGTAAGCCCCCAAACCATTCGACGCCGATTGAAGAACGGCGAGCCGGTAGAGAAAGCGCTACGGACTGCTCCACATTCAGCGAGAGCACGAGAAAAACAAAAACCTGTTCCCCCTCACCCGCTATGGAAACCCATTATCGTTGAAGGGGTTCGGTACCCTTCTCATTCCGCGGTTGCCAGGGCTTTCGGGATACCGCCAACAATATTCCGCAAAAGACTCATGAAGGGATGGTCCGTTGAAGAGGCCCTCGCCATTGCCCCCCGGCCGCAGCGTCGGGCTGGAAAGGCGATTACCATAGCGGGTGTTACATTCAAATCTCATAAGGCGGCGGCAGATCATTATCGTGTTCGCGTGGGGACATTCAATAACCGCCTTGTCGCATTAGGGTGGTCCCCGGAGGAGGAGGCAGGACTTGTTGACCATCCGAAGAGGCGGGCCTCCTATAGTAAAAAAGATGATCATCAGGGAAAAACGCTCTATCTCTCCTTTCCCAGAGTTGGGTAGCCAGAAACGAGCCTGGATTCTATAGGACAGCGGGTCAAATCATCTCTTGATAATTTATTTGGAGTTGACCCCCACTTGACACCGGTCGCTCGCCGCACTCTCGGTTACGCTTGCGCGGCCCCGCGCTCCCCGGCGCTTTGGTTTGCATGCCGTTGGCGAGGGCCATCAGACAGGCAATGCCGGGTGACAAGTGATGAGGCTGACTCTCTCTTCTTTGCCAACACACCAGCCTCAAAACTCTCTTGACGGCATCACCGAAAGGGGATCTCATGGTTTTCATCGGCAATGCAAAGGAACGGGGTCACAAAGGCACGGGGTTCAGGTCTTGAATTATAAGATTCTGTATTGTATCCGATCTTGCGATGGCAGGACGGAGAAAGAAACGAGATCAGGTCTCACATTCCAACAGATTAGCGAGTGGGATTGGGCAGTAAAAAGCAGGTGCGACCCCGCTTTGAAATGTAGGGGTTTTCCCCGTCCCCGTCCATGCAGACCTCGCAGGCTTCCGACCGGCGTCCGGCACGGTGAACGGCCCACCGATGACCTTCCGTCTTCCGTGGAAGAAGGAGCGATCAGGTCTTGAATCCTGAATCACGGGTCAGGATTTCAACGCCTGATTGCCGGCCCCATACAGATCGCTCACCGCCCACTATTCGACCACCAGCGAAACCCTCAACCCTTGTTCGAGGCGGGATTCCTCGTGCGGGCCGGTCGCCCGCACTCGGAATGACATTGTGCGTGTGAATTGGAATCGGAATCAGGATAGGGATTTCCCTTCATCGCCAGACGCCCGGGCCATCAATCCACGGAATGCTCATCCCCGTTGCGATCCAACGGGTGTCATTCCGAGCGCAGAAAGGAATCTTGCCTCGATCCAAGAGAAAGTCCTTGGTCCTCAAACCAATCCGCACTCAAGTCGCGCCAATCCCGGTTGACCGATTCTATGAGCGCGACCTTTTTCTCCCGCCGCCAAGCCTTGATCTGCTTTTCACGCGATATGGCCGCATAAACGTCCGAAGTCTCCTCAAAATAAACCAATCTTGAAACGTTGTACCTCTTAGCGAATCCAGAAACGAGTTTTTGCTTATGCTCCCAGACCCGCCGCTTAAGGTCGTTCGTGACGCCGGTATAAAGGGTCCCCGAGGGGTTGGTCAGGATGTAGACGTAGTACGCTCGCATGGTGGTCATGAAAATCGCGGTAGGAAAGCTTTGCTATTAATCGAGGCGCGATTCCTCGCTACGCTCGGAATGACAGAAAGAATTAGGGTCAAGAAAGAATTAGAGAAAGAAATAGGGTCAGGTCTTCAATTATAAGATTCTGTATTGTATCCGATCTTGCGATGGCACGACGGAAAAAGAAACGTGGTCGGTTCTCACTTTCCAACAGATTAGCAAGTGGGATGGGGCCAGTAAAGAGCGGGTACGGACCCCGCTTTGAAATGTAGAGGCGGGGACCCCCGCAGGCTTCCGACCGGCGTCCGGCACGGCGAAGGAGCGCCGATGACCTTCCGTCTTCCGGGGAAGGAGGAACGGTCACGTCTTGAATCTTGAATCTTGAATCGCGGATCAGGACTTCAACGCCTGGTGGTCGGCCCCATGCACATCGATCGCCGTCCTCCGATTCACGCTTGCATCGCCCGGCGCTCTCCGGCATCTTGGTATCCGCGTCGCCCGATGAAGGCGCGCGCTTTTGAGGGGTGGATTCGATTCTGACCCCATGTTTCACAAACTGGTGCAGGCCTGATGCTTCGAATCGGGGCGTCTCTCTCCCTCAGCGGTCCCTTTTCTCCCATGGGCAAACAGGCCCGGGCCGCGATCGAGTGTTGGGCCGAGGAAGTGAAGCAAGGAGGTGGAATCTCAATCCCCCCAAGTGGAGAGAAGGATCTCCCCCATCTTCTCTTTCTGGATGACAGGAGCGCCCGCGACCCAGCCGCCCGCAATACCGAGAAACTTATCAGGGCTGAAGGGGTCGAAATCCTGCTCGGTCCTTATTCGAGCGCGCTGACCCTCTCCGCCACTCTCGTGGCGGAGTCCTTCAAGATTCCGCTTTGGAACCATGGAGGGTCGGCGGACACCCTCTACGAGCGGGGATTCCGATTCCTCGTGGGGTTGGCCCCGCCGGCGAGCACCTATTTCCGCGGCGTCTTCGAATGGGTGCGCGAAGGCGGCCTTGCGAGCGTGAGGGTCGCTCTTCTCTACGGCGCGCGTGGCGGCTTCCCCGCCGCCATCGCGGACGGCGCGCTCAGGTGGGCGGTCGAGAAGGGATTCGAGGTCGTCTTGAAGAGACCCTATCCCGTATCCACAATCGACCTCAACCGCCTTGCAGTCGAGCTTCGAGACCTCGAGCCTGACCTGATACTGGGAGCGGGCCGTTTCGAAGAGGACTTGGCGTTCGCACGCGCCCTGCGGGAAGTGCGTCTCAAGCCGCGGGCGGTCGCGTTGGTGGCGGCTGGGGCGTCGGCCTTCGGTGAAGCGCTGGGTCAAAGCGCGGAGGGGTTCCTGGGCCCGAGTCAGTGGGAAGTGGAAGGCGGACATCGGCCGGATCTGGGCTTGGGCTCGGAGGAATTCGCCGACCGGCTCAATGCCCGCTTGGGTGGTTCGGCCGATTATCCTGGGGCGCAGGCTTACGCCGCCTGTCTCATCGCCGCACGATGCCTCGAGCTGGCGGGACGGGGAAATCCCGCACGTTTGCGTGAAGCCGCTTCCACTCTTCGGTGCTCGACCCTCTTGGGTCCCTTCCGAATCGATCCGACCACAGGCAGGCCCTTGGGCGCGCGCGCTCCTCTTCTCGTCCAATGGAAGAGAGGGAGAAGGGCCGTCGTCTGGTCCCCCGCAAAAGGCGTCCTGGGGCCCTATGTCTCATTTTCCCGCCACCAAAGTTCAGAAAAAGAAACCAGGTGAACGCGGGGGAGGGGGGGAGTTCCCGACGCTTTCGCTCGTGCGTAAGGCGATTCGCTCACTCCTCGCGCTCTTCGTCCCGGTCGATGCGGTCGAGGTTATCCAAAAAGAGCTTCCGTTCTTCTTCGCTCTGGAAGGAGATAGAAGACGCTGCGCGCTCGCGCCAGTGCTTGCGGCCGGCCTCGTTCATTCCTTCATAAAGATCGAGCGCGTCCTCCAGATCTTCCCGCATTGGCGTCTCTCCCATCAACCAGGATTTCCCATCAACCCGACCTGCCGGTCCAGGGGACATGAAAGTTGGCTTCGGTGTGCTGGATGGTGTTGATGAACGCCAGAGCGAGGGGTTTTCCCGCCGACTCGGCCAGGGGCCTCACGTGGGCGATCCAGTCGCTCCGGGCGCGGAAGGTCCGGCGCCCCTCCGCCTCGTATGTCTCCTGCTCAGGGAGGCTGCTTACATAGAGGACGGCGGCTTTTTCCGCTCGCCAGTGGGAAGGAAGCCGTTGGGCGAGAGGGAAACCCTGAGCGGCGTTGTTCCCGAAGACGACATAGTCCACCCCGTCCCCTAAATCGTTCAGCGCCTGAAGGATGGCAGGATGCGAGACCTGGTCCCAGTTCAACCTCTCCCGTTCCGCCTGCTCTGAAGTCAGCTTGGTGGGATAACCGGAAGGGACGCGGTACGCACCCTCCCGCTCGACCATCCGAATCCACGGCAGCGGGGGATGGGTCACGAACGGGTCGACCGTCACTTCGTTGTCCAGAACCAGGACGACAAAGCGGTCCTTGAAATGAGGGACCCATTGGGCAGAGAGGGTCTGGTTCATGCGTTTCGCCATACAGCAATGAGCCGCCTAAACGGCTGCTTATAAGGATTGCTTGACGTTCACCAGGTAACCGAGTCCAGTTTCAACGCAATGGATGACGTTCTTGTAGGTTGCCGGCCAATCGAGGGGCCCACGCATCCGGAGTGGCTGCTTGAGGGGGTAGGGGAGGACACTTCGGTAGTTGACCTCGTTTCGCATCCTGCGAAGCGCGACAAACCAGCGGGCGCGGTAGGTTCTCTCCATCCATTCCCGAAGCGCGACCCACCGGACGGGAGTCCGGCTCTCCTCTGCCAAGAGGCGGGAGAGTTGTGGGAATTTGATCTCCCGGTCGGTCGCGACCCCCGCGACCCGCGCAGCCACCTGGGTGTAGGCGTCCAAAGCCCCGTAGACGGCAAAGATGAAGGCGTCGGCCTCGCGAGAGACCGTTCGCCATCTGCCCGGGCCCACCGGCTGATTGGAGGAATTGATCTCGTCCGTCTGCCTGGCCAGCCGGTTACAGAAATGATTCGCATCCGCCAGCTTCGCGCCAAGAAACACCAGAGCGCGAGAGACTGTTTGGTTTCCCTTCCACAACTCACACGCCCGGCGGTAGATGGGCAGATTCAATGTCCTCCCCGTCAGACGGGGATCGGTTGTGGTCATTCAGAAGTTCCCCCTCATAAAAAACCTATTCTGTTCTTACCGGCATTTCCCATTTCAATCGGCTTCAGGAACTCAGAAAGCTGCGCGAAAGCCGACGACAATGGACCTGCCCCGCAAAGAGGACCCAGGTCGAAACGGAGATCACCGCGCGGCCCATCTCCCAGAAAGATGACGCGTGGGACGAATGCCTCTCTCCCAGCTCTTCCATCGCGAAGGGTTCATTTTATCAGGAATTGCTCATTTGGAAATGTATGACCTTTCTCGCGGAGAGGGTCCGATAAGAAGCGTCCGGCCTTTGGCGGGAGATTGGAAAGGTGGTCAGGAGACCCTGCGATGTAGAGGCGAGTCTTTCGCCGGAAGGAGGGGGGGGCCGAAAATCTTGTCGAAGTTCATCGAAAGGAATTGGTCCTGTGATGTCTTTATGGGATATTGGTCTGAAAGCATATGCCTGAAATCGGAGTGAAACGTGTGACTGACCCAGCTTGGGGGCAAAGGATTGAAGAACTGGCGGATCAAATTCGCAAAGGGGAGTTTCCCTCAGCTGAAACGACAGCCCAGGACCTTCAGCTGAAGAGAGACGCCCTGAGCGATTGGCCCCCCGCAGATTTGAGTGGCATCCGGCTGTTCACGTTCGACCCCGGTGTCAATTTCCAATCCGATCCCAAGCTCGGAAAATGGATTGACTCGCTCAACCGCCTCATGCACAAGCTGGTGGAAGGGCAATTCATGGAGATCGCCCGCGTCACCGGAATCATGAAGAAATATTGCGCACTCTATACACCGAGGGTCGTGGGGAAAGAAACCTCGGCCCGCGACCTTCCCGGCCTGACCTGCCGCTTGAGCGCCAGACACGGGTGAGAATTCCCAGGGCAGCTTCCCTTCCGTTTGCCCGGAACTTCAAAAAAGAAACCGCCGGTCATTAATGGGGGCAGACACGATTTCCAGCTCCACGCTGACCTCAAAGTCTGCCCGTGTCAGGCGGGCGCCCGGAGGTTGAACCGGACGGGGATCAGACCACAACACTCTGATCGATGACAAAATCTCGACCGGGGGAAACGGCCTGGAGCAGCTCGTTCAGCTTCTCCAAGGTCGGAACGGATGTCCCGCGCTCGTAACGGGAATAAGCATTGCGCGACTTGGCACCCAAACGCTCGGCGGCTTCGGCCAATGACAGACCGCTCCGTTCACGTTGCCGCCGCAGCAACAGGCTGATCATGCCACGCGTATCGGACGAGCTCACTTCGAAATCGCCGTCCTTGCCCGGGTGCGCCTTCACTGAAAACCCCGGGCGGCCGGCCAAGGTCTCGATTAAGTCCTCGACCATGGACAAGGCTTCCTTTCGCGTGCGGCCCTGTGTCATCGCGTCGAGAATCGGCGCCTCGGCAAGCCAAAACGCGCCATCTTTATACACCCTGCCGTAGAAGCGCATGGTCAGTTTTTCCCTTTGGCCCATCGAAGAATCGCCCGAGCCGGTTTTTCGTGAATCTCCGCGTGCCAGTGTACACGTATACGTGTACACCGTCGACGCGAAATGCGGTTGGCCGGTCCGCAGCAAAAGGATAGGAAATCAACTCCATTGAATTCAGGCGGCTAACCTTCGGGATCTTTCGCGGAACGGAAGGACCTGTTTTCGTTCCAGCTATCCGGATTGTGTCTGCCTCGGAAGGCAATTCTGAATTCGGCGGCCTTGTTGAAGTACCAGCCGGCGCCGCGCAACATGCGGCTTTTACCGGACGGAGGGCCTTTCGGGTTCCGGTTCGGGGCGTTTCGGAAGTAATCCTCGCCGTACCAGTCCGACAACCACTCCCAGACGTTTCCAACCATGTCCACCACGCCGTAAGGGCTCCGGTGGGTGTTGGCCGTCCGGTCCACGGGATGCGTCCTCCGCCCGCTGTTCTTCTCCCGAATCACCCTGGATTTTTCCCATTCATTCCCCCAGGGATATTTCCGGCCGTCCACTCCCCTTGCCGCTTTCTCCCACTCCGCCTCCGTCGGCAATCGCCTGCCGGCGGATTTACAGTAGTCCCGGGCCTGGAACCAGTCCACACCGACCACCGGCTGGCGGGGGCCGTTGAACTTCGCGCCGTAATCCTTCTTGGGCTTGCCGAATTTCCGGAATCGGCTGTTTGTCACCGGATATTTGTCGATGTAGAAGGCGTCCAGGTAAACCCGACGCCGCGGCTTCTCGTTATCGCGCCCCCCGTCGCTCCCCATGATGAACCAGCCGGCGGAGACCTCCATCATCGCGTCCAGGCCGCCGCCGATCTCGCGAGGAACTCCCGGGTCTTCCAGGTTCAGCGCTATCGCTCCCCGCCGCGGCGGGGAGACCCTGGACGCGACGACGACAACCGATACGCCCAGAATGATGCAACAAATCGCAATCCATTTGGCCGGCCTTGTCATACTTTTCAATCGAGCCTCCCTGGATGCGCATCGTCGGGTCGGGCCGTGAATCCCGGATGGGGGTTCATGACTTCAACGGCCGGCTGCCGGCCCCACGCGCTGAGCGTACATTCCATCCATTCTATACGGAATCCCAATCCGCCCATCAGACGATTTCAAGACTCAGCCCTTGACCCCAAGTTTTCGGTGTGAGATATGCGTCTGGAATACAAAATCGTTCCCGGATTCGCGTCATTGAGGGTGCGCGAAGAACCGGGGCCTCAATCACGCAACGAATTCAAAGGCCGGGGCGTTCAAACCGGTCGGGACGATTTCGAGAGAGGACTGAAAGATGCCCTTTGACGGCCCCAGGGATTTCCTGAGATTCCTTGAAGAAAAAGGCGTCCTCGCCCGGGTCTCGACGCCCGTGGACGTGGTTCACGAGATCGCCTCCTACATCCGGAAGTCCTGCGACGAGGAAGGCCCCGCCTTGTATTTCGAGCAAGTCAAGGGATACGACATGCCGGTGGCGGGCGCCCAGTTCAACTCGCGGGAACGGATCCTCCAGGTTTTGGGGTGCTCCCCCGATGAGGCCCACGACCGCTTCATGGCCGGAATCGACAACCCGATCGAGCCCGTCGCGGCGGCTGAAGCCCCCTGCCAGGAGGTCGTCCTGGAAGGGGCGGAAGTCGACCTGAACCGGCTGCCGATTCCCACGTATTACAGCGGGGAGGGCGGGCCCTACATCGTCCACGGGGTCCACATCTCCAAAGACCCCGAGACCGGGAGCAGGAACGCGGCCATCTATATCATGCAGCTCAAGGGACGCAACCGCCTGGGGTTTGAAGCGGCCCGCTTTCAGGACGCGTACCACCAGTTCATGAAGGCGGAGAGGAAGGGACAGCCCCTCGAAATAGCCGTGGCGTTGGGCGTCGACCCGGTCATCCTGCTGGCCGCCGCCGCCAAGGTGCCTTACGGTCTCGACGAGCTGGCCGTGGCCGGGGGGCTTCGGGGAAAACCGGTCGAGGTCGTCCAGTGCCGGACCGTGGACCTGAAAGTTCCGGCCACGAGCGAGATCGTCTTCGAGGGACGGGTGCTGCCCAACCACCGGGAGCCCCAAGGCCCGTTCAACGAGTTTTGCGGATACCTGGCGCCCGTCGCCGACAAACCGATCATCGAAGTGACCGCCATAACGCACCGGGCTTCGCCCGTCTTCCACGCCTGCCTTTCCGGAACGCCGAGCTCGGAAAATGATTTTATCAAGCAGCTTTCCAACGAGGTCAGCGTCTACCGGGAGCTCAAGGCCAAGTTTCCCGAGGTGAAGGCCGTTCATTTCCCGACTTCCGCCAGCTCCGAATACCACTGTTACATCTCCATGACCCCGCGCTACAAAGGACAGCCCAAGAACGTCATCCTCGCGGCCCTGGGAAGCGCCAAGCGGCCCAAGCTGGTCATCGTGACGGACGCGGACATCGATATCTTCAACGACGCGAAAGTGCTATGGGCGCTGAGCACGCGATTTCAGGCGGACCGGGACACCGTCGTCGTCCCGGGCGTCAGCGCGGCGCCCGAGGATCCATCGTCACCGGGGCCGAGCTACTCGGCCGTGATGGGGTTGGACGCGACCCGTCCCTTCGGAGAGCCCTTCGCGGATTCGCCCGGCGTGCCGGGGGTCGAGAAGGCGCCCGATCTATGGGCATTGGTTCGAAAACCGGGGGCCGGGGACTAGCGGATTGCGGAAGGGGGCGGGGTCTCAGATGTCGATGACCTCGAAAGACACCGCGTACCGGCGCCCCGTACGCCTGCCCGTCTCGGCGGCCTGGGCGCGGACGGATGAGACGAAATCGGACCCCTCAGGAAGGTTTTCCAGATAGAGCCGGTGCTCTTCCAGGGACGCGATGCCCTTTTCGATGAAATCCGTCACGTCCACCGAGTGCGTCGGGTGAGGAGAGCCGCTTACGCAGACCCGCTTCACGCCGCTCCAGGGCTCGAGGCCTTCCGAGAGAAGCTCGGGAAAGATCCACCGGTTACCCGCGTCCCGGGCCGCGTCCATCACGGCCAGGCCCACCCAGCGGTGATCGGCCATGTTGAGGGGGCCGTTTTCCCAGGTGAGGTGATGGGACAGGGTGATGAGGAGGTCCGGCCGATGCCGCCGGATGGCGCGGGCGAAATCCCGCCTCAAGGGGAGGCCGTATTCAACGGTCCCGTCCCGGTAGTCGAGGAACTCGACTTCATCCACGCCCACAAGAACCGCCCCTTTCCGCTCTTCCTCTTCCCGGAGAGGCCCCACTTCTTCCGGGGGCATGGAGTCGATCCCCGCCTCTCCCCGCGTCACGAGGAGATAGCACACCCGCTTCCCCTCAGCGGTCCACCGCGCGACGGCGGCGGCCGCCCCGAACTCCATGTCGTCGGGATGCGCGATGATGGCGAGGGCGGCGCTCCAATCTCCCGAAAGGGGTTTCAAGTCTTCCGGCCCGGCCATGGCGGTCTCCCTGGAGTCAAGATGTGAATCCATGATTCAGGGGGTTTCGGGCCTTCACGTTCCTCCCCCGTGAATCGCGCAAGGCGCGCGTTCCATGACCATATTGTAACCCAACACCCTGACGGGAGAGGGGGAGGGAGAGGGGCTTTGACCTTTGCTTCGATGATCCGCCCACCGCTTATGGCGCAACCCAGACCGAAGAACGGCCCCTCTCCCCATCGGGCTGCTGCTAGAATGCAGGCTTCGCCCCCTTCCTCTTCCGCCGGATTCACGCGCCCGGAGCCGAAAGCGAAATGAATCCATCACAACCCAAGCGTCTTCTGGAGCAGGCGGCCGTTGTCACCGGCGCGGGCCGGGGGATCGGCCGCGTCCTGGCGCTGACCCTCGCCGGTGAGGGCGCGCGCGTCGCGGTCTCCGGCCGGAACGTGAGGAATCTGGAAGCCGTCGCGGAGGAGATCCGCTCCGGCGGCGGGGAGGCCGTCGTCATCCCCTGCGACGTGACGAAGCGGGATCAGGCCCGGGACCTCGCGGGCGGGATGATGGAAGCGTTCGGGAGGATTGACATCCTCGTCAACAACGCGGGCGTCCACAGTTCGACCGCGCTGCTGGTGGACGTGGAGGAAACCGAATGGGAGACCGTCATGGCAACCAACGTCAAGGGCGTCTTCCTGGTGACTCAGGCCGTCCTGCCCGCCATGACGGCGCGCCGCTCCGGACACGTCATTACGATCTCCTCGGCCGCCGGGACGGCCAGATCGCGAAACGCCGTGAACGTCCCCTACGCGGTCTCCAAGTGGGCGGTGGAAGGATTCAATCATTCCATGGCCATGCAGATGAAGCCCTACGCCGTCCGCTTCAACACCCTCGCCCCGGGCCCCACGCTCAACGACATGCAGAAATCCTTCAACACAGACGTGGAACGGCTGGTGAGCTTCCCGGGGGGCATGCGGCGGACCGAATGGGTGGCGGATTCCTTTCGGCATCTCGTCTGCGAAACGCCCGAGCTGACCGGCGCGCACATCCCCTCCCCCGAATGGGACAAGGAGCACGGCATCACGCGGGAGAAGATCTCCGAGGCGGAGATCCGGGCCTTTATGGCAAGTTGAGCCGCGGGACGGGCTGAGCGGACCTCCGCGGCCGGACGATTCGGAGAGACGGATCGGGTTTACCATTCTCAAAGATTTTCGACCGCACCAAGGCCCCATGCGGCCCACGCCTTCCTTTTCCACAAGACGCTTACGAATTGGGGCGTCCAAAGGACGCCCCAATACCTTCCAGCGCATTAAGATTGAAATGTAAAATCCGACTTTTTTCTTTACGCGCCTGCTAAGCCTTTTTCAGCTTGCACTTATCCCGCGCGCTCACCTTGAGCCTGTCCCATTCATAGTTGAAGGTTGAGAAAAAGAGGTGGCGGTTCACTCCTGCCGACTCGGTTAGAATCGGGTTGGCAAACATTCAAAGAGGAGGAACCGCCATGAGTGAAGCTTACCAGATCATCGAGAAGAAAGAGACCCAAAGGTTGGCCGCCTTTGTGGCGGAGCACGGGCAGGCGTTTTTTCCTCTGGTGTCGCTGGTGGAGCAGTCCCAACTGGCGGTGGAGGACCTGATGGACGTCATGGGCCGGGCGGGCCTGGAGGCCGTGCTTTTGCTGTCGGCCAAGGGCTTGACGGGCGCGCCGCATCCAGGCAAGCGGGGTGGCGAGGTCCGCCGGCACGGCAGCCAGGGGGGCCGGGTGACCCTGAAGGGGCGCAAGCTGAAGGTGAGAAAGCCGCGGCTTCGCCGCCGGGGCCAGGGTCGGGGCGGGGAGGTGGAGGTGCCGGCGTATGCGGCCATGCAGGCCGACCCCGGGCTGGGGGAGCGGATGCTGGATTTGCTGATGCGAGGGGTCTCGACGCGGAACTACGCGGCCGTTCTTCCCGAGCTGGCCGAGACGGTGGGGGTGTCGAAGTCGGCCGTGAGCCGGGAGAGCATCGAGGCGGCCGAGGCGAAGCTGCGGCGTCTTTGTGAGCGGCGTTTTGACGACATCGACCTCCTCATCCTCTACCTGGACGGTCTGCGCTTCGGCGCGCATCACGTCATCGTGGCCGTTGGGGTGGACACACGGGGCCAAAAGCACGTTCTGGGCCTGAGGTCGGGCGCCACCGAGAACGCCACGGTCGTGACGGCGCTTCTTGAGGAGTTGGTGGAGCGCGGCGTGCGGCCCGGGCGGCGTCGGCTTTTTGTCATCGACGGCTCGAGGGCGCTTCGTGCGGCGATTGACCGGGTGTACGGGGACGACAATCCGGTGCAGCGGTGCCGCAACCACAAGGTGAAGAACGTGATGGACCACCTGCCAGAGGAGTTGAAGGATCCGGTGAAGGCGACGATGAAGGCGGCCTGGCGGCTGGCGCCGAAGGAGGGGATTGCCCGTCTGCGCAAGCAGGCCCGGTGGCTTCAGATCGAGCATCCGGACGCGGCCGCCAGCCTTTTGGAGGGTCTGGAGGAGATCTTCACCGTCAACCGCTTGGCTCTTCCGCCCGGCCTTCGGCGCTGCCTGGTGAGCACGAACCTGATCGAGAGTCCCTGTTCGGGGGTGCGGATGCGCACCCGGCGCGTCGGCCGCTGGCGGGACGGGGCGATGGTGAAAAGGTGGGCCGCTTCCGCCTTCCTCGCCACCGAGAAGAACTTCCGTCGCCTGGACGGCTACCGGGACCTGTGGATCCTGAAGGCCGTTCTGGACGAGCCCCGCTTTGACACCCGAGAGGAGGTCGCATAAGGTGAACCACACACGGACCGCCGCCTCAAACCTTCAACTGAATTCGGGACACCCTCCTCACCTTTCCGGCGAAATGGGGATTGCCAAGGCGCAGGAAGTGTGTTTTCAGCGGTTTGAACCGGCTGTCCCGGGCGGCCAGGAAATCATAGAATTGCTTGATGCCGCGCGGGGTGCGAATCTTGCGGTTGGGGCTCCGGTCCTTCCACGCCTTGGCGAGCCGCATCAACCGGCGCGGGGAGAACATCGGCGACCTGAGGCGCGAGCAGTCGTACTTGCTCCGCTCCGCCGCGGGGATGGCCGCCGCCCAATCGTTTCCCCTCCGGTAGCTGCCGCCGAAGTCCAGCCAGTGCCAGTCCTTGACCGTCAACAGACGAAGATAGTTCCGGACGGAGGTCTTCGACCGGTAGAGGTCTTTCCTCCATTTGGACGTGTTCCCGTGGACCATGCTCCGGAGGGTTCGCCCCTTGTAGTACTTCACCTTCGGATCGCCATGCGTGGCGTCGCGGAACTTCTTGTAGACGCCCCGCCGGGTGCGGATGCTCGCGTTCCCGGAATTGGAAATCCCGTAGATGGCGTAGTTGAGCTCGACGGCGGCAAATTCGGCGAATTCTTCATAAAGCGTCAATTCCGTGGTTTCCAGGAAGTCGTGCGTGCCGAAGGACTTCCCGCTGATAAACCCCGGCGTGAACACACGTTTGTTGAACCACTGGTGGGACAAGCTCGAGGGTCAGCTCCCTGACCCGCCATGCGCGGCCGTTGTGCGAGAACCAGTTCCGGGCGATCTTTACGCAACACGCGGGATCGCTGAATCCCAAGTAATTATTGTCGCCCGCCCCATCGGGATAGAGCAGATTGGCCTTCTTGGGTTTCAGGTCCCAGGACTTCAGCTTCCGATAGACCCGCTGGTAGGCCAAAAACATCGTGGCGGCCTTCGTCGCGGTGTATCTTGTCACCGCGGTTCTCGGCTTCTTATCGTCGTAGAATCGGTAGGTGTATGCGCCGAGGCTGATGACCGGACCGGATCGCTTGTTCGTAGACCGGATGGTGTGGTTCCAGGCCGTCGGGGCCGGATGCCGCATGACGCGGGCGATGGTGTTGTCAAGCTTCACCTGGACGCGGATTCTGCGTTTCTTCTTGCAGCCAATGGGGCCGCTTTCAGCTGGCTTCCCGCTGACGGAGTATTTGCCGGCTGAATTGATCGTGGTCCGGCCCAACTTTCGCCACCCGCCATGATTGATGGTCGACAACCAAACCGTTGCTTTCGCCCCTTTCAGAGGCCGAGCTTTCGCGCCGGAAGTCACAAATAGATTGTCCCGGACGAACACAAAGCCCTTCACCGTCCACCGGCACGCCGCCTCCGCCGGGGAGGGGGAGGACGGGATCACCAAGAAGACGGTGATGAATCCGGCGATGAGGACCGCCGCTTTTCTCCGGGTCGGGAAGAGGGTCTTCATGGATTTTCCTCCGATGAATTCATTCGGGCTGGAACGGTTGGAAGGATTCACTCCCATGGAAGCCATGGGTCGTTCGCCCTTGAAAAATATCCCTTCGGGGGGGGGAATGGGCCGACTCCATCATTCCTGTTGGGTTTTCCCCTCCATGGGTGATACGGCCGCGTTTAGGGGCGGACGCATTGGCCATTTCTGAAAACGAAGCCCGGGGCGCAAGAAGTAGACGTCGTTGGGGGAGGCGGGGGAGGCCGATACGGGCACCGCTGGCCGGCGGCCGCGCGCACGGTCAACCTGAATTTCACTCTGTTGTTCGCGCCCAGGTATCCCCGCCGAGTGTGCATCACGCCGCCGATGGCGCCGGGCGTGTCAGGAGACCCGGCGTCCGCCAACATCCAGGGGGAAATATCGAACCGGCCGCAAACTACCGGAGTGACATCGAAAACGACCCGGCCGTCGGTTCCATTCCCCACCCGGCGGGTGTTTTTGAACAACCGCAAATTGTTGCCCGCCGGCACGTAATTCCACGTCGTATTGCTTCCGAAGAACATGCCCCGGAAAGTCACCCGGACCCTGTCATCCAGGTCCGCGGTGGTGCGGTTCGCACGAATGGACATAACCGTGCCCCGCCGGAAGACCCGACAGTTGAAGCGGCTCTTCCCCACGGGATAGTGCAGGGCCGCCCTGCCCGATCCCAACGGCGTCCCCAACGACACAAAGACCGTGACGCTCAACTTTTTGCTTTTTCTCTTTTTGATCTTGGCGCTGATCATGGCGTGACGGGCGGGAAACCTAATCTTCGTGGCGAGGTTCACCCCTGTCCCGTGAAACCTGATCTGATTCCTTCCGTGGAACAACGCCGTGCGCTGAGTGGGCGTGAAGGTCGGAAACGGGTTTCCAAGGGAGATGTACTTGATTCCCGCGAACACGGATGAGGCGCTCAACAAGACGGCCGTCAACATCAGAGAGCCCGCACCAAGCGAAAGCGCCGACCGGCCGACCCTGAAATTTCGACCCGTTCTCATCTTTCCGATCCTCCCCATCTTTCCTGGAATTGGCCTGGATTTCTCACAACGCTTTTGTCTCGACGCCGGACGCCGCTCGGGTGATGCGAAACCTCTCTATGCGGTGTAGCGCGGAGGCATCTCGGATGGCCTTGGCGCCATGGAGTTTCAAATCGGACCGACGATTGAAACCGGGCCTCGACCCCCTCTCTCCCGCTTTCGTGATGGAGCGCCCCCCAAAGGGATCCCTTGGGAAGACGAACGGCCGGCTCTCGGGACAGATGTCTGACTTGTGTCCATCGAAATTCCGCCCTTCTTCGAGGGAATCCGGATTCGGAGAACCGGACCCTGGCCGCGGGATTTTGCAGGGCCTCCCGCCGTCAACGCAACATCTTGAAGTCCACGTTTAGACCGACCTGGTTCCTGTTGTGTATTCGGACCCCGGGCGAAACGCTTTGAGAAGACACGAGACCGTGCCTTTTATAGTCTCGCGTGTTCACAACGTTGATGAACCTGAGCTTGTGGTACGCATTGAAAAGTCCGCGAAGGGCCCGGCTCAGGTCCTGGTTGAGCAGGTTCGGCACCCCGTGCACTCCCGACCGGTCGGAACTCACCCGCTTGATGCGAATGCGCACGTCGATCGGGGACCTCGCGGGCACGACGCGTCCGGCCGGGGGCCGTGTGGACAACACGGTCCCATGAAGACGCTAATCCTGGGTGGTCGAATAGGTGATGGTCCTGACGTTCAAGCCCGCCTGATGGTATCCGATCCGGGCCGAGTAGATGTCCGCAAATCTCAGGTCAGGGACCGTGGTGGTCCGACCCGTGCGAAGCACATAGACACGGAGACGGACGATCGAACCCCTTCTCACCAGCGTGCCGGGCGCGCGGTCTTGCCAGAAAACGCGGCCCCCGAGGGCGAGATCGCGGTCCCACGTACGGGCGAAATCATTCGAGCGGAACCGTTGATTCTTGAGGCCGCGGAGCCGCAGCTCGGAATTAGCTTGCCTGAGGAAGCGGTTCGCGGAGATCGGGAACGATCACCCGTTGCACGACAGGCCTCGGCCCGCCATAGCCCCAGACCGTCAAGGTGACGGTGGAACCCCGGATGACCCGCGTGTTGGGCGGAGGGTCCTGTCGCCGAACGCGATTCGCGTCGTACCGACTTCCGGTCCACTCATACAGGACATTCACCCTGAGCCCCCTGCCGCGGAGAACCGCTCTCGCTCGGGCGAGCCGCTTTCCTAGAAAGTCTCTCACGAGAACCTGGTTGGCCTGGGCCAGCAGGACGGGTGTCGCCGGGGCGGCCACAGGTCCCGATTGCGCGAACGCGGAAACGGAAAAACCGAAGACGAAAGAAGCAAGAAGCGGCAAAAACGGGAAGAAAGGCCGCACACGGAATAAACAACGGGAACCATTCATCATTTCACCTTCCTTCTCAATCCTGGTTGGCGGCGAGAAAGCCGGACCCGACAACTCATCTCATTCAATGAGTCAATTTCCATCGGTTTTTGTTCTCGATGGTCTCGGGCCGCGCGGAGATAAACAGACACCCCCCGCCCTCAAAGCGCGCAGGTCCGGAATCCCGCGAAGACGTCCCGGCGCTCCGGCGGGAAGAAGTTGCGGTACGTGTTCCAGACAAGCCGGGACCGGGTGGCCCAGGACCCGCCCTTCAACACCTTGCGGTAACCGAACCAGGGCGCGGAATACTCCCGGTACGGCGTGTCCACGATATACCCGGGAAAGGGATAGAAGGCGGACGCCGTCCATTCCCAGACGTTGCCGACCATCTGGCGGCAGCCGAACGCGCTGTCGCCGGCCGGGAAGGCCCCGACGTCGACGCACCCCGAGAACCGCCCGTCCAGGTTCGCGTGCTCGGGAGCGGGCGGCTCGTCCCCCCATGGATACCGCCGCTTCCGGTCCGAGACGCCTTGGCCGCCGTCCGGTGCCGCACTGGCCGCCAGCTCCCACTCCGCCTCGGTGGGTAGCCGCCTGCCCGCCCAATTGCAGTACGCCTCCGCCTCGTACCAGCTCACATGAACGACGGGGGCGTGCTCCTTCAGGGCGACCAGCCGATCGAACCGCCGGCGCAGCCACCCCTCCTCTCCGCGCTCCCAATAGAGGGGGCGCGCAGGCCCGGTCTTCGTGCGCCAGACCCAACCCTGATGGCTCCACAAATCGTTCCGCGAATATCCGCCCTCCTCGACGAACCGGCTGTATTCTCCGTTCGTCACGGCCGCCCGGGCCATTCGGAACGGGGGCGCCTCGACCGGATGGGCCCATCTTTCGTTGTCGAATATGAACGGGTCATCGGGCGACGCGCCCAACTGAAACACGCCGCCGGGGATCTCCACGTCGCCGGGCAGCGGCCCCCCCTCCTCCCCCCCGAACGCGGCGGGGTCCGCACCCTGATGAACGCTCAGGATCGGTCCCGTATATCCCAGGGACTGCCTCATGTACGTGAAGGCCTCGCAATGCATGTCTTCATGGGAGACCGCAAGAAGGCACAGATACGTTTCCCGGGCGTCGGGCTCATGATCGCGCAACCGCTCGACGACCCGATCATCGAGCCCCTTCAGATAGGCCAACACCTCGTCCCTGGAGGGGAGCGGGAGGCTCCAGCGGTCGTCATGGTCCACCTTGAATGAATCGTACAGCTTCTCGGCCCCGGCCAGGACGGACCCGCCGGCCCCGAAGCCCCCCAGAACGAACGCGTCGAAAAAGAAACCGATGTGGCCGAGCTCCCAGCGAAACGGGTTGACGACTTCCATCATCGGCACCGTCAACTGGTCCTCGTTCAAGTCGGCGATCATCTCGAGCGTGCGCTCGCGGGCGTCCCTCACCATTTCAATCAACTCGGACGCCGGAAGTGTGAATTGTTTGTTCATCAGGCTCTCCCAACGTTTCCTTACTCATCATCCCTTAACAACGCCGGAAGGCCCGCCTCCCGGGTCTCGCCCGAAGACGAACATGCCATAGTATGGATGGAGCTGGCAAGTCATCGGGTCAATCCTTTCATTCAGCATTATCCATTCACCGGGACCCTCGGGCAATTCTCCGTCCCGAGTCACCCGGGACGAATCAAGGCACGAAATAATAAAAAATATCATTGTAAACAATAGTGTCGATTTCTCCCCATTTCTGTCTCAAATGAGACACCATGAGACATCAATGAGACGAATGGTTGTATCAAAAATCCTTGTTCAGACACAAGTCCGATATTGGTATATTTGAGTATCCATTTGATAATTAAAGAATTACAACGAATGCTCAATATTGGCACAGTGGAGTTGACCCGGTTTGGTGGACACCTGATGATTTGGGGGTAAAGGAGGTGTTCACGATGCCACAGACTCACCCACGCTATCCAATGGAGTTCCGCTGCCAGATGGTAGAGTTGGTCCGGGCGGGACGCACGCCCGAGGCGCTGGCGCACGAGTTCGAGCCCTCGGCGCAGACGATCCGCACCTGGGCCCATCAAGCCGACGTTGACGAGGGGCGTCGCAAAGACGGGCTCACGAGCGATGAGCGGGAGGAGTTGCGCCGACTTCGCCGCGAGAACCGACAGCTCCGCCAGGAGCGGGAGATCTTAGCAAAAGCCGCGGCCTGGTTTGCTCGGGAGACCGATTCGATCCCGTCCGGATCTACGGGTTCGTGAGGGCGAACCAGGCCATGTATCGGACCGCCACCATGTGCCGGGTGCTGGGCGTCTCCTCCAGCGGCTACTACGCGTGGCGCAGGCGCGCGCCGTGTGCCCGCTCGTGTGCCGATCGGGCGCTCACCAAACGCATTCAGGCGATCCACGAGCGTTCTCGGGGGACTTACGGCGTGCCGCGCGTCCATGCCGAGTTGGAGGCTGAGGGAGTGCGTGTGGGCCGCAAGCGCGTCGCCAGGCTGATGCGTGGGGCGGGACTTGCGGGCGTCAGTCGGCGCAAGGGAGCGCGCACGACGCAGCGCCGGCAGGAGGCGCGGCCGGCCCCTGATCTGGTGGACCGCAACTTCACGGCCGAGGCCCCCGACCGGCTGTGGGTGGCCGACATCACCTACGTTCCGACATGGGCGGGGTTTTTGTATCTGGCCGTGGCGCTCGATGCGTTCAGCCGGCGCATCGTGGGGTGGTCGATGGCCACACACCTGCGGGCCGAGTTGGTGCTCGACGCGCTTGACATGGCGCTGTATAAGCGCCGTCCCCGGGCCGTCATCCACCACTCCGACCAGGGCACGCAGTACACCTCGGTCGCCTTTGGGCAGCGCTGCCGGCAGGCGGGCGGGCGTCCCTCCATGGGTTCGGTCGGGGACTGCTACGACAACGCGCTGTGTGAGAGCTTTTTCGCCACGCTGGAGTGCGAGCTCCTCGCTCGCCACAGTTTCCGCACCCGGGCCGAGGCGCGCATGGAGGTGTTCGGGTTCATCGAGGGCTTCTACAACCCGCATCGTCGGCACTCCTCCATCGACAACCTGTCACCCGTTAACTACGAAAGGAGACAACAACGCACACCCTGAAAACCCAAGTGCTTAACTCTCCATGAAACCGGGGTAAGTCCACAGTTCTTGAGTTACATATCTTGGGGAGAAGTGAAAATTGGGGCTTAATTTCGAGCCGCCCGGCATTGCGGTATATCGCTGGTTCGACGCGCCCGCAACCGGGTTTGGCGAAAGGATGGGGGGAGTTGAGGAAGATGACGATGTTGGCCACGATCCGAAAATTGAAGACCAACCCAGGCTCTATCAGCCTGGAGGATGCCGCAAAGGCTTTCAGGGGTGAGGCGGAGGCGATGGCCTCATCGCCGCGGGAGGCAGAAATTTTGGCGACAGCAGCCCTGTTGAACCACCTGACTTCGACAAACCCGGAATGGATCACCGAGCCTTTGGGCGGAATCCGGAACGGGAGGGGGGGGGGGGGACGCCGCCTTCAGCGGGAACAATCCACGCCCGGGACGCCGGCGGACAGGCGATTCCATGCCCGAGGCGTCGCCGGGTCCGGAGCGGGTCCGCGGATGGTGATGAAAACGGCGTCCAAACCAATCCAAGGCGCCACGAATGCCGCTTTCCAGGGTGATTTCCCGGATGTAATTATCCCTTGACAGCACGTATACCAGGGCCTATATTCAAGGAGTGAAAGGGAGGATATAGGCATGGAACGGTACACAATCAAGGATTTCAACGAAGATTTCCCCGATGACGATGCCTGTCTCGATTTACTGGTGGGTGAGATTTACCCAAATGGGATTGATTGCCGGGCTTGCAGGGAAGTCACCAAACACCACCAACTCAAGAGCAGGCGCAAGGCGTACTCGTGCGACCGATGCGGGACGCACGTCTATCCGCTTGCCGGGACGATTTTCGAGAAGTCGCGCACGTCCCTGAAATCGTGGTTCTATGCCCTGTATCTCATGTCCAGCACCCGTTGCGGAATATCGGCCAAACAGCTTGAGCGGGAACTGGGGGTCACGTACAAGACCGCCTGGAGAATGTTCAACAAGATCCGTTCTCTGCTTGGTGAGGAAATCGAAAGGCTGTCGGGTGAGGTAGAGGCTGACGAGACCTACATGGGCGGTCGACGTCGGGGCGGCAAGGTTGGGCGTCCGGGCAAGGATTCGCACAAGACCCCAGTTTTCGGACTGGTTGAAAGGGGCGGGAAGGTCGCCGCTTTAGTGACGACGGATGCAAGCAAGAAAAGCCTTGACCCAATCATCAAGGAATTTGTGCTTCAGGATTCGATGGTCTACACGGATGAATGGCCGTCCTATGACCACCTCCGCAGGGATGGATACCGCCACCGGCGAATCCCTCACGCACAGAAAATCTACGTGATCGGGAACGTCCACACGAACACGACTGACGGGTCTGGGGCCTGCTAAAGCGAGGAATCTCGGGGGTTTACCACTCTGTGAGTAAAAAGCATCTCCAGGGGTATATTGACGAGTACGCTTTCAGGTATAATCACAGGGATGATGACGCGGCCATGTACAAAGCCGTGGCCGGCGGGTGAAAAAGGTCCGATCAGGAAAACACGGAGACTATTCCCCGGTCGGCAAGTAACCGAGGACCACGGCCAGGTGATTCTCAGCGAGACTGGCGGCCACTCCCATCGCCGCCATGTCCAATATAGTGGCCTTGGGGGTAGTTTGTCCAGGGCCATATAGCCCTGGAGATGAACATCGAACAGAAAATTCAAAACGACAAGCCGATTCTAGGTGTCGGAATTTATACCCCCCGTGAGGCGGCATTTTATGCCAATGTCTATACCCACGCTAGTAACTAGATGGCTGTATGGTCATGGCAAACATGAGAGCGTGGTTACGCCAGATTTCTACAATGATCGAATAGTTACATTCAGAGATCTTATTCAGGTTCTTGCCATTAAAGATTTCAGGCGCAGTACAAAATCCCCTTGCAAAAAATCAGAGAGGCTGTAAAGGAATTTAAAACTCGTTATCGCCTTTCCCACCCATTTATCCAAAAGCATACGGTATATTTGTACGCAATGATAACTTAGGGGCTTGACAACGTCCTTCCTTTGTCCTATATTTAGGGGTAAGGAGGAAGCCTCGAATGAACCTGATCACCATCTTCAAAAGATTCCCGAATCAAAAATCCTGCATCAGACATCTTGAGCTCGTCCGTTGGGGAGACACGCCGTGCTGCGCATATTGCGGAAGCATCGACGTTGCTCGGAAGGTCGAAGGAAACAGGATGGGCCGTTGGAATTGCCACGATTGCAAATCCAGCTTCAACGTCCTGGCCGGGACCATCTTCCGGAAGACGAAGATACCCCTTCAGAAATGGTTTCTCGCCATCGGGCTGATCCTCAACGCAAAGAAGAGCCTGTCGAGCCATCAACTTGCTCGGGACCTCGAACTCACTCAGCCCACGGCCTGGTATCTCCAGGTTCGTATCCGCTCCGAGATGGCGTCCGGACAGTCCTCCTTCCTGGAGGGAATTGTCGAGACGGATGAAACATACATCGGCGGAAAGCCCCGGAAGAAGAACAGCCGGGACGGCGGCCCGAAGAACCCGCGCGGACGTGGAACTAGTAAAACTCCCGTGATTGGAGCGGTCGAGCGAGGCGGGAGAGTCATAGCTCAGGTCGCCACGGACTTGACGGGCCGGGGAGTCCTGGAATTCATCAGGAGCGCGGTCAACCCGAAAAACTCCGTGGTCATGACAGATGAATACCCGTCATATCGCGCCATCCGGTCCACGTTCCGCCACGCCGTGATCAACCACGCCGAAAGCTACGTCCAGGAGGAGAGGCACACCAACACGATTGAAGGCTTCTGGTCCCTCCTCAAGCGGGCCTGGTACGGATCGCATCACCACTACCAGAAGATCTACACCCCCTTGTACGTTGCCGAGGCTTGCTGGAAGTACAACAATCGAGGCCGAGGGGACGCCTTCGACGTGTTCATGCAGGGCTGCTTTGATTGAGCGGTTTCTCCTCTCCGTCCATGTTTAGGTGCCGTAGTTTGACTCCGTTGATTTCACAAACCTCTTCCGTCTCTTCAATCACAACATCATTGCCTTCTGGGTCTGGCAGAATTCTTTTGAATATGTGCTTTTCGGACATGGGTCAAAACTCCCTCCTCCGCCAAGACGCACCCGCAGAAAATTCGGTCTTGACATTTTTTTGTGAAGGGAGTAAATTCATCTCAATTGGTGCTGAGACTATATCTACCCCCAGATTGCCCTTCGAGCCTGCAGCTCTTGGGGCTTTCTACTTTTAAGAGAAAATCATCTATCACCTCTTCGTTTGAGGCCGTTTCAGGTGCGATGCCGCGACCCCTCCCCGGCCTCTTTGGAGGGGTTGTTGGTTTCTGGGAGAGAATTTACAGGTGTTACGGTGTAATTTCAAGGATCTTTTTCGCTTTTTCATATCCCCGATTTACTTCCCCCGTGCACACTATTTTCGCTGCGGAGTAAAATCGCATTCTCTCTTTCTTAGTTTTCCCGACAACTGCGGCGTAAATAAACTTGTTGGTAGTGGAAAAAATCTCTATCATCGCTTTCTTTGCCGCGATTCGAGCCCGCCCCCCGGTCAGTCCATCCTGAGTCAAGAGGGTGGTAACTCTGTTTAGGCAGGATTTCGTTACATATTTAGATATCTCTTTATAGTAGAACGTTTTTTCTCCGAGCTTATACCGTTCAGCCTTTTCCTTGCAAGGAGAGGAAAATCTTTCGTACAGTTTTAATCTCCCTTCCATCGCCCTTTTCTTTAGGTGAGGATACAATTGTTTGTAGAATTTTGGGTCTGCGAAAAGCATTATTGATCCGAGGAAGCTGATAGAATCTTCTTTAGTCATATTTCCTGTTTTGATTGTTTCGATAGCGACCCCAAAACAAACGTTTGTAAGATGTTCCCGAAATTCATCTCGATATTCGTTCGATGCAAATACCGGAGAAACAGTTAAACTCGTCCCCAAAAGCAGGGTCAGCCCTATCGTGATCGTTCTCATTGTGAATGCCTCCCTCTTTCCGGTGTATGAGAACCGAGCCCAGACGCAGCCGGGCCGGTGGGCATACAGTCCGCAAAGAAGGCGGGCTCCCGCCTGTTTCCGACCCTGGCGGATCGGTATTGTATTCGGCGGGCGACCCGGATGATGGCCGCTCACGAACTGTATGCCCGAGGACATAATTCAGGATCTAAAGGGGAGAGTCAAGTTTGATCTGGGCGACGATCTTGAAGTAAACCTGATCTGGGCGACGATCTTGAAGTAAACCTGATCTGGGCGATGATTTTGAAGTTGTCAAGCCCCTAAGTTATCATTGCGTATATTTATATGGATAATGATTATGTACAGGCCTCAGGGGGTGGCATAGGCCAAGTAGCGATAACCAAAATCGTTGAGCCATATGTAATTGATCTTCATTTCAATATCAAGGGAATTGCCGATTATTATGTCCCGCTGGAAAAGCAATTTAATGGAACACTGAAGCGAATAGTTCTAAACCCAAAATGGCATTTTGGGGAGCCATGCGTAGAACCGTGTGGCTTTACGGCTCAAACCCTTTATGATGCTAGCAAATCTGAGGGAAGTAAAGAGGCTGCCGCAGACGCCTACGATGTCGAAGTTGAAGATGTAGATATTGCTTGCAAGTATATCGTTTCTTTACTTCCGAGACATGAGGATAAGGTTGCTGCGTGAGCGAAGACATAAAGATTCTTTTAGATGAATGTGTTCCAATAGCTGTGTGTAAACTCTTGAAAATGCTATTTGGATGGAATAAAGAAACAAAGGTCGAGATCCGGCACATAATAGATTTCAAAATGGAAGGGATGCGGGATGAGGATTGGGTTCAACTAATAGTGGATGGATCATGGATAGTTATATCCGGAGACAAAGGCGAAAATGAAAAAGGCAAGGGGGAAAGCCTTCCCCGCGTTTGTGAGCGCTACGAGATCACCCATGTCATTATGAGCGGTAAGTTACATAACAAGAATCGGTTTGTTAAAGCGTGTGCAATCATTCAGACCATCGAAAGAGTTTTGGAACTTTCTAAGGCTGCAAGGGGAGGTGCATATCTGCTTAGACTAGGCAATCCAGGTCCGGCAAGGCTGGAAAAGAAAATCTCATTTGTGAGACGCCGCCCTTCAAGAATCACCACTACGGATTAGGTGTGCCTTAATTGTCCTCCTGATCAATCCCATAAAAACATTCCCAGAAACGCCACCCTCAGCCTGCATCTTCTCAATTCGCTCGTCACGTAACCGTCCATTCTGGTAGGATGGGTATTTCTGCTTCTCGGGTAACGGCGGCTTCTTTGTGGCGGCCCATTTCATACGCCCCAATATAGCACCTACACTCCGAGATCACCATACGTGCTGTAAGGGGGTAGTTACCTTCCCGGATAAAGCGCCCGATCGGGGGGCGGCGGGGAAGATATCGGCGCGAATTCATTTTCCCATGCTGACCGCCCGCCGCGCTGACCGCCCGCCGCATTCTTTTTGCGATGGTTGGGATGATCCTGGGATTAACCGTTCCGATAGGAACCTTCCTGTTCCGCTTGTTCGTTTTTTATCGCGCCGGGCAAACACCCATCGATTGGTTTTTTTACGAAATCCAAGCCTACTCCTCTTTCTACGTCGGCATGGCCATCGCCGGCGCTTCCATTTTCGCGGCCTTCGGTGTTTATATCGGCGCGGCGAAGGGCTGGCTGTCGCAGCAAAACGAGACCCTGCTCAAAACCCATCACTTCTACAAAACCTCGACGGGGAGCAAGCTGGAGTCGGTGAGCCTGCTCGCGGCGGGGATAGGGCACGACTTCAACAATCTCTTATCGCGGTCGGTGGGAAACCTCGGGTTGGCCAAGATGGCCGTAGACCGCGAAGAAGAAATCTACGAACAATTAACCGCGGCGGAATCCGCGCTCATTTCTGCCAAGACATTGACCCGACAATTGTTCACGTTCGCCAAAGACGAGCCGCCCGCCAAGGCGGCGACGTCCATCGCCCAATTAATCCGGGACATGGCCGAATTTACGGTGGTGGGCTCCAACATTCGGTGCGACGTATCCATCCCTTCAGACCTTTCACCCGTTGACATCAATGAAGAAAGGGTGCGGCAGGTCATTCACAACTTTATGGTCAACGCCCGGGATGCCATGCCCGGTGGAGGCGCCATCCATGTCCGCGCCGAGAACAAACGGCTTCGGCCGGAGGACGGCATGGCATTGGCCGCGGGACATTATGTAAAGTTGACCATCTCGGATCACGGAGATGGATTCTCCAAAGACCAACTGAATAATCTTTTCAAACTCTCTTCCAAAACAAAGGAAGAAGGAGGGAGGCTGGATTTAATCCTCGCCCATTCGATCGTGACCAGAAACAACGGCGCCGTCAGCGTCAAATCCACCGTTCGGGTCGGGACCTCCTTCGACATCTTCCTCCCCGCCTCAGAAGAAGCATCCGCTTAACCCGCATATCTCACAACGATTCCGCCCCTACATGGAAAACTCCTGAAGTGCGCTTGTATATAGGGACGGGGCGAGAGTCGGTTGACTCCCGTACTCGCCCGGAAAAAGCTTCCAAATGCCGGTGAAAATCGCGGGCTACCGCAACCCATGAACGGCCAGCTCGACCGCCCGGATAAGCGCCCGGCCTTTGTTCATCGTCTCTTCGAATTCCCGCTCCGGGACCGAGTCCGCCACGATGCCCGCCCCGATGCCCAGGTAGGCGCGGCCGTCCTTCATGACCAGCGTCCGGATGGCGATGCACGTGTCCATGTTCCCCGAGAACGAAAAGTAGCCCACCGCGCCGGCGTAAGGCCCCCGGCGGACAGGCTCCAATTCCTCGATCAACTCCATGGCGCGGACTTTCGGCGCGCCGGAGACCGTCCCGGCCGGAAAACAGGCGCGGAGAACGTCGTAGGCGTCCCGGCCCTCGGCGAGCTTCCCCCGGACGTTACTGACGATGTGCATGACGTGGGAATAGCGCTCGATCACCATCAACTCGTTCACCTCGACGGTGCCTCTTCGCGAGACCCGTCCCGCGTCGTTGCGTCCCAGGTCCACGAGCATGATGTGCTCGGCGCGCTCTTTCTCGTCGGACAGCAGGTCCCGCTCCAGCGCGCGGTCCTCCTCTTCGCCGGCCCCCCGGGGACGAGTTCCGGCGATGGGGCGGACCTCGACCCGGTCGCCTTCGAGACGGACGAGGACCTCCGGGGAGGACCCCACGAGCTTGAGGCCGCCGAACTGGAGGAAAAACATGTACGGCGAGGGGTTCACCGTGCGCAGGGCCCGGTACACGTCGAACGGGTCGGCCGCTACGGCCGCGCTCAACCGCTGCGCCAGGACCACCTGGATGACCTCTCCCGCGTGGACGTTCTCGCGCGCCTTCCTCACCGCCGCTTCGAAGGCGGCCCGGTCCCGGAAGCTTGAAGACCAGTCCGGACCTTCCGCGGCCGAGGGGGCCTGCGGGATTCCGCCCGCCCGTCTGGACAGGGGACGGTTCAGCCGGGCGATGACCTCCTCGATCCGGGCGACGGCCTCCTCGTAAGCGGTCTTGATTTCCGACTCGCCGTTCTCCTCCAGGTGGACGTTGGCGACCACCTTGATCTTTTGCGTCACGTTGTCGAACACAAGCAGGGTGTCGGTGATCATGAACTGGGCGTCCGGCAGGCCGAGGTCGTCGTCCGCGCTCTCCGGCAGCCGCTCGAAGAAGCGGACCATGTCATAAGACAGATACCCGACCGCGCCGCCGTAAAAGCGGGGCAGGCCCTCCACGGCGACCGGGCGGTACGCCGCCATCAGGGACTTGAGGGCGTCCAGGGGGTCGCCTTCGGCCTCCCAGGTCTCCGATTCACCGCCCCCCCCTCCCCCCCCCCGCTCGACAGTGACGGTCCGTCCCTTGATCCGGAGGACGACCGAGGCGTCCGCGCCCAGAAAGCAGTACCGGGCCCATTTTTCGCCCCCTTCCACGCTTTCCAGGAGGAAGGCGTTCTCGCTTTCCGCAATCTTCAGGAATGCGGAGACCGGGGTCTCGAGATCGGCGAGAATCTCCCGGTAGACCGGGATCAGGTTCCCTTGGCGGGCTTTGAGGCGGAAGTCTTCCAGACTGGGGGTGTACATGGCTCGGTCCGCGGTTTCGGGTCATGACGCGAAAAAAAGGCCGCAAGCTTGATTGCCCGCGGCCTTTGCGATTTTAAATCGGTCCTTCAGGCTACGGGCGCGGTTGTCCTCCCCTCCGCCACCACTGGTTTTGTCGATCCGTTTTTGGTTTCACCTGAAAAAATTCCTTTCGAAGCCTGATACCGTGGAACTTTACGGCCCATCCGCGGGACTGTCAACCGGACCGCTTCGGATGGCCATGGGAGGGCCGCCCGCTATCTTCCGACGAATACGATGATGTCGAACTGGGAGTTCCAGCTCATACGCCTGAGCTGGGGCCTGGGGCTGATCAGGTCGCGGATTCTCCGCGCGGCGCCGACGGATTTCACTTTGTAGTAAATCTTGATCCCCTTCATCGGCTTGGCTTCCTTCAAGCGCAGGGCCACGGGGAACCCGTTCCGCCGCAAGAGCCGGCCGACCAAACGGACGGTCTTGCCGCCCCCGAGGCGGGTGACGACCTTGATGGACGGAGAAGGGGAAGCGGGCCGGCGGACGGACGCCGTTCGTTTTCGGGGCGTTGCCGTCTTTGACGGCGGTTTCCTCTTCGCGGTCTCCAGCCGGTCGCGGACGGACGCCGGGGGTTTGTCGGCCCTTCGCGGGGTCCCGGACCTCTCGCGGCCGGCCGGTTTCACCGCGACCTTCTTCGCGGGCGCCGGCTCTTTCACCGGCCCCCCGAGCAGCGCCAGAAGTTTCCGGTGCTCCGCGTTCGCGGGCTCCAGCCGGACGGCCTGGGCGACGGCCTTGCGCGCCTCGAAGGTCTTGCCGAGCTGCCGGTAGATGGAGCCGAGCATGGTGTAATAGTTGGCGTCATCGGGCTTCAGCTCGATGGCCTTGCGGATAAAACCCAGGGCCTTGGAGGGCCTGCCCAGCCGGGAGGAGTAGATCCAGGCCAGGTTGTGCAGCGTCACGTCCTGTTTCGGCTCGATCGAAATGGCCCGCTCGAATCGCTGGGCCGCTTCGGTGTAGTTGCCCTCCTGGTCGAGCAGGGTGCCGAGGTTGTTGTTGGCCAGGACGTTTTTGGGGTCCCGCCGGATGATCTCCCGGTAGGCGTCCTTGGCTTCCTTTGTGCGATTGAGCCGCTGGAAGGCGTACGCCTTGAGCGCGCGGCTGTGGATCCGGTCCGGGTTCAGGGCCAGATCCTTTTCCAGGGGAACCAACGCCTGTTTATATTTTTCCGCCTTCATCATTTCGAGAGCGAAGGTGTAATGGGCCGTGGTGGTGCGCTGGAAAAACGCCAGGCCTTTCTCGACGCGGACCGGGCCGGTGAACCCGCCCACCTTGAGGCTTCCCACCATCGCCTGGACCTGATCGTTCAGGTCCTTGAGGGCCACCCGGCCCAAAAACCCGCCGCGCTTATTTGTCGGATCTGTGGAGAACCGCCGCGCGAGGCCGGCGAAGGACTCGCCCTGGGACAGGAGATTGGACACCTTGCCGGCGGCGGCTTTGTCTTTCACCAGGGTCATCCGGAGATCAAGATTGGAAGGCGCCTGGGCCTGTGCATCCGGGACCGTCCAGCCGAGAACGGCCGAACAGCAGAGGGCCAGCGCGGCCGAGAGGAGAATTCCCCCTCGGAAGCGGTGTGCCGGCCGAATGGATTTAGAGCGGGTGTGGTCCATCTGGCGTGCAACCTGAAGCGGGGTTAGGTGGCCTTCCATCGGAAGAGGAGACGGTATGCACCCTCTTCTACGCAGTGCAGAGTAGCAAACGATGGCCGTCCGGGTCAAAGGGTGATTCCAAGCGCGGAACAGGGGTTGAAGCGAAGTCCGGCGCATGTAAAGATCAACGGGATCCTTCCCGCGACGCCCTGATTAGAGCGAGGCCCGGAATTCTCTCCTCGCCCGCGGGTCTCATGTCCGTGGGTTTTGACGACCGAAAACGGTTCGGACGATTGCGCGACGGGACTCCGGGCGCGATGTCCGTTCATCGAGGAGGCCGCCGTGGAAAATATTCGTGAGTTTCATTCGCCGAAGACGGCCGATGACGCCCTCACCCTGCTTCAACGGCCGGGAGCGGCCGCCGTTGCGGGAGGGACCGACGTCGCGGTCCGCCTGGGGGAGGATGTCGAAATCCTGGTCGATGTCACCCGCCTTGGATGGAACGACATCCGCGCGGAGAACGGCGCGCTCTCCCTGGGCGCGACGGTGACGATGCACGACTTGATCTCATCGGAGGCGGTTCGCGGCACGGCCGATGGAATGCTCTCCGATGCGGCTGAATCTTTCATCTCCCGGCAGATCCGAAACGCGGCCACCCTGGGGGGCAATCTCGCCTCCGGCGCCCCGGCGGCGGACCTGCCGCCCGCCCTCCTGGCCCTGGACGCCGTGGTTCATATCCGGGGAGCGGCGGGGGGGGGGGAGCGGGCGGTTCCGCTCTCCGAGTTCTTCACCGGACCGGGACAGACCGTCCTGGAGGGCGGCCTGTTGACGCGCGTCACCCTTCCCCATCCCGAGGGCCGGCGGGGGAGCTTCCTCAAAGTGGGACGGACAGCCGAGGACCTGGCCATCGTCAACGCGGGGGTGTCCCTCCGGGTCGAAGACGGCCGATGCCGCGACGTGCGGATCGCCCTCGGGGCGGTGGGAGAGACGCCCATGCGGGTTCCCGAGGCCGAGGCCCTCCTGGAGGGGAAGGCCCCGGCCGCGGACCTGCTCGCAAAGGCGGCGGACACGGTCCGCGCGAGGATCCGCCCCATAGACGACCACCGGGCCGGCGCCGCCTACCGCAAAAAGGTCGGCGGCGTGCTCGCCCGGCGGGGGCTGGAGACCTGCCTGAGAAACGCCGGCCTTGGGCCGGAGGCCGGCATTGCGCCGGGGGAGGACTAGGGCGATGGAGATCATCCTTCAGGTGAACGGCCGCGAGCGGACATGGGAAACGGCCCCCGGCGAGCTTCTGATCGATACGCTCCGCCGCAACGGCTTCTATGGGGTCAAGCGGGGCTGCGAGACGGGGGACTGCGGGGTCTGCGCCGTTCTCCTGGACGGCCGGGCCGTCAATCCTTGCGTCACCTTCACGGGGTCCGCGGCGGGCCGGAAGATCCTGACCATCGAGGGGCTGGCACCCGAGGGGTTGGCCCCCCCTGAGGGGCTCCACCCCATCCAGCAGGCGTTTCTCGATTGCGGCGCGGTCCAGTGCGGTTTCTGTATTCCGGGCATGATCCTCGTGGCCCAGGAGCTCCTGGCGGAGAACCCCGGACCCACCGAGGCGGACGTCCGCAAGGCCCTGGCGGGGGTGCTGTGCCGCTGCACGGGATACCGGAAGCCCGTCGAGGCCGTCCTGACCGCCGCCCGGAGAATGCGGGACGGCGCCGGATCGGCCGCCGTAACCCAAGGGGGAGGGGGAGCAAGCTCATGAGCGGCAGCCGTCGCGTCGTCGGAAAGAACGTCCGGAAGCTGGACGGGGTCAAGCTCGTCACGGGCGCGCCCTGCTTTGCGGGGGATGTCGATTTGCCGGGGATGCTGTATGGCCGGATCCTCGGGAGTCCGCACGCTCACGCCGAGATCGAGGAGATCGACACCTCGCAAGCCGAGGCCCTGCCGGGCGTCCACGCCGTTCTGACGCACCGTGACGTCCCCCGGGTCGCCATTTCGACGGCCGGACAGAACTACCCGGAACCCTCGCCCTGGGACCATTTCATCCTGGACCGCAAGGTCCGGCACGTCGGGGACCGGGTGGCCGCGGCGGCCGCCGAGACGCCGGAGATCGCCGAACGGGCCCTGAAGCTCATCCAGGTGAAGTACAAAGTGCTGCCGGCGGTGTTCGACCCGTTGGAGGCCCTCGAACCCGGGGCGCCCGTCGTCCACGACGAGCCGGAGATCACCCGCGCCGAGGACGCGTCACGGAACCTTGCGGCCCTCATCGACGTGGCGGTCGGGGACGTGGAGGCGGGGTTCCGGCAGGCGGACATCATCGTGGAGAACGAGTATCGGGTGCCGCGGATCCAACATTGCAGCCTGGAGACGCACGTCGCCGTCGGCAGCCTGGACGAGGATCGGAGGCTGGTGATGCGCACCAGCACGCAGGTCCCCTTCCACACACGGCGGCAGATGGCCGCCGCCCTTCAGGTTCCCGAGGGGCGCATCCGGGTCATCAAGCCCCGGATCGGCGGGGGCTTCGGGGGCAAGCAGGAGATGGTCATCGAAGACATCACCGGTGCGCTGACCCTCGCGGCGGAGCGGCCCGTGATGGTCGAGCTCCGCCGCCGGGAGGAGTTCACCCAGGGCCGGTCCCGCCACGCCCAGGTCTTGTGGATGAAAACGGGCGCGATGAAGGACGGGCGGCTGGTGGCGAACGAGCTGCGGGTGGTGGCCGACACGGGGGCCTACGGGGGGCACGCCATGACCGTTCAGGCCAACACCGGCGCGCACCCGCTGCCGCTCTACCCGGCGGAGAACATCCGGTTCCACTGCGAGGTCGCCTACACCAACCTGCCGGCCGCCGGGGCCATGCGGGGGTACGGAACCCCGCAGGGGATCTTCGCCGTCGAGCTTCAGATGGACGAGATGGCCGAGCGCCTGGGGATGGACCCGCTGGAATACCGGATGAAGACCTGCATCAAGAAAGACCAGGACGACCCCATCTCGCGGGTCCTTTCCGAAGGCAAGGCCGCCGCGAGGCGCATCCTGGACGACGGTCTGGAAGAGGCCATGCGCCGAGGCTCGGAGGCGTTCGGCTGGAAGGGGTCCGGAAACGGGGGCCGAACCGGTGCCGGGCGGGGCGGGAAAGTCCGCCGTGGCGCCGGCATGGCGTGCGCCCTTCAGGGCAACGGCATCCCGGGGATCGACTGGGGCTCGGTGTCGATCAAGATCAACGACGATGGCTCGTACAACGTTCTCGCGGGGGAAGCGGACCTGGGCGGCGGCGGAGACACCGTTGTGGCCCAGATGGTCGCCGAGACCCTGGGCGTCGAGATGGATCAGGTCGTCGTCTACTCCGGCGACACCGACCGGACGCCTTTCGACGTGGGGGCCTATGCGTCCAGCACGACCGTGGTTTCCGGCGCGGCGGCCCTCAAGGCGGCCGAAGACGTGCGGGCGCAGGTGCTGGAAGCGGCGGCCGATCTCCTGGAGGCCCGCCCGGATGACCTGGCGATAGGGAACGGCGAGGTCCGGACGAGCGCGGGCCGGGGCGTCTCCATGCGGGAGGTGGCGCTTCACGCCCTGTACGGGCAAATGCGCCAGATCGCGGCCACGGCGTCCTACGTCGCCCCGATGAGCTCGCCTCCGGTCTCGGCCCAGTTCGCCGAAGTGGAGGTGGACACGGAGACGGGCGTGGTGAAGGTTCTCCGGCTGGTCGCCGCCGTGGATTGCGGGGTGTGCATCCATCCCCTCCTGGCGGAAGGGCAAGTGGAGGGGGCCCTGCACATGGGGCTCGGCTACGGCCTCACGGAGGGGATCCGGTACGACGCGGGCGGGGCCCCCCTGAACGACACCCTGCTCGATTACAAGCTTCTGACGGCGAACGACATGCCGGAAATCGACGTCTTGATGGTGGAGCGTCCCAACGCACACGGCCCCTTCGGGGCCAAGGCCGTGGCGGAGGTCCCCACGAATCCCCCCGCGCCGGCCATCGCCAACGCGATTTATGACGCCATCGGGGTCCGCATGCGCGACTTGCCCATCACGCCGGAGAAGATCCTGGCGGCGTTGGAGGCCCGGGACGGGGGGGGGGTGTGAGCGCCGCGATCACCCGCACGTTTTCAAGGTGGCGAAGGCCGGGCCGGCGGGAGAAGGCGTCCTTCCGGCGGTTCGCGACGTGGGCGGGGGCTCAGGTCCGGGCAGCCGAGATCTGCCTCATTTCATTCTCGAGGATGGCCTTGACGGCCGCGAATTCAGTCTCCGCCATTTCGATCAGGTCTCCGGCCCCCTCGACGTTTCCGGTTTCTCCCAGGGCCTGGAGCTTCGCGCCCAAGCCGGCCAGCCGTTGCGCCCCCATGAGGCCGGCGCTTCCTTTCAGGCTGTGCGAAACCCGGGTCAAGGCGTCGGCGTCTTTCTGGGCCGCGGCCTGCCGCATGGCCTCCACGCGCTCGGGCGTCTGACTGAAGAACAAATCGAATAACTTGCTCAGCTCATCCCCCATGGTTTCGTGTAAGGCTTCCACCATTTCCGTGTCCACCGAGAGCTCCGGCGGACGACCCTCGGGAACTTGCCGCGGCGTCGGCGATTCGAGCGGCTTGGGGGGGGGATCGGGATGGGTCCAGGATTCGAGGACCGCTTCCAAGTCCGCCCGCTTGAACGGCTTGGAGACGTAATCGTCCATGCCCGCCTCGATGCATTTCTCCCGGAAGCCCGTCATGGCGTTGGCCGTGAGGGCGATGATCGGGATGTGGCGGCCGCTTTCGGTCTTCCGCTCCCGGCCGCGGATCTCCGCGGTCGCCTGAAACCCGTCCATTTCCGGCATCGAGCAATCCATCAGGATCAGGTCGTAGGGCACCCAGGCCCACATGTCGACGGTTTCGAGACCGTTGGCCGCCATGTCGGCGCGATACCCGAGTTTTTCGAGCATGCGTTGGATGAGCTTCTGGTTGACGGTGTTGTCTTCGGCCACCAGGATCCGGCCGTGGTTCGTCCGCGACGCGAATTTTGAGGTCCCGTTTCCGGCGGCGGACGGTTTGCCCTCGCGGGGGCGCAGCGGCGTTTCCGGGCCGGAGGGCGAGGTCTCCGCGTTGGCGTCGGTTAATCCGAGCCGGGTCGTGACCAGAACGTGGAGCCTTGGCCGGGCCGGATTTCGACACCGATCTCGCCGCCCATCATTTCCGCGAGTGTTTTGCATATCGCCAGTCCCAGTCCCGTCCCGCCGAACTTGCGGGTGGTGGATTTTTCGGCCTGCGTGAAGGACTGGAAGAGGAGGGCTTGGGCCTCGGGAGAGATGCCGATTCCCGTATCGGACACTTCAAGACGCACCGTGATTTCCTTCTCCGATTGATTCTCGATGCCCGCCCGAACGGAGATTTCACCCTCTTTCGTGAACCTGATGGCGTGACCCGCCCCCTAAAGTTGTACCACTTTTTGAGTTAGTCTCTGCTCCCCGATGTCCGAAAGTGTAGGGATGCCCGGAGGCATTGGTTCGATGGCCTCCGGCGCCGGGGGCCGGTAGCCCAAGGCACTATGGGGCCTTACCCGGTTGTAGAGTTGTCGCCATCTCTCCACCAACACCTTGGCCTCTGTCAGGGTGTAGAAGATCTCCCCGTTGAGCAGCTCATCGCGCAGCTTGCCGATGAAGGACTCCACATAGCCGTTCTCCCAGGGACTGCCCCGCTCGATGTAAAGCGTTCTCACCCCAAGACGGGTGAGCCACCCTCTCACCGCATTCGCCGTGAACTCCGCCCCGTTGTCCGAGCGGATATAAGCCGGCAGGCCACGCCGGACGAACAACTCGGTGAGGCGGTCCAGGACGTCCTCGGAGTTGAGTCTTCTCTCTACATCAAGGGCCAAGCACTCCCGGGTCAACTCATCCATCACAGCCAGCATCCGTAAAGGCCGCCCATCGTGCGTCCTCGCGGCCAGGAAGTCGTAGGACCACACATGATTCCGATAAGACGGACGCTTGCGAACACAAGAGCCGTCGTTCAGCCATAAACGCCCTCGCTTGGGCTGTCTCTTCGGCGCCTTCAGGCCTTCCTGGCGCCAGATCCGCTCCACCCCCTTGTGATTCACTCGCCAGCCTTCTCTTTCCAACAGAGCCGTTATCCTCCGGTAGCCGTACCGTCCGTACTCGCTCGCCAGCTCTGTCACCCGCGCCACCAAACGGGCCTCATCGTCAGGGACCTGGGCAGAGCGCCGCTGAGTCGAGCGGGCCTGACCCAGCACCCGGCAGGCGCGACGTTCGGACACGCTCAGCTTCTCCCGCACATGCTCCATCGCCCGCCGCCGCGCAGGCGGGCTCAGAAGTTTCCCTGGGAGGCCTCCTTCAAGATGGCGTTATCCAGGGCCTGCTCGGCCACCAGCTTCTTTAGCCGGGCGTTTTCCTGCTCCAGTGTCTTCAGTCGTTTCGCCTGGTCCAGGCGCAGGCCTCCGTACTCCCGCCGCCACCGGTAATAGGTCTGCTCGGAGATCCCCAGCGTCTTGCAGACCTGAGCCATCCTCTGCCCATTGGCCAACTCCACCTCGGCCTGACGAAGCTTGTGGATGATCTGCTCCGCGGTGAATCGCTTCCGACTCATCATTGCCCCCTTTCTAGGCCAATCCAGTCCCGAAAGCCGTGCGAAAATCCTAACTCTCAAACCGGACCGGTTTCAGGGGGGCAGGTCAGACTACGTGAGGCGCCGCGCGGGACGGTGGGGCCGGGGGGACCCGGACGCGGCGGACCTGCTCGAGTGGTTTTTCTGGACCGGCCAGCGACCGAAGGCGATCAAATCCTACCTGTGGGCGGCGTTCGATTCGGAATCGTGGACGCTGCGGCTGCATCCGGCCGACGACAAGGTCGGCGTCGGCGTGGCCTTCCCTCTGACGGGGGTTTATTCGGAAATCATGGAGCGGCGCCTGGAGCGGCGCGTGGTGGGGTGCCCGTTCGTGTTTCACCGGCGGGGGAAGCCGATCAGGGATTTCCGTGGAACCTGGCGGAGCGCCTGCCGGGAGGCGGGAGTCGTCGGGAAGATCCCGTATGACCTCCGCAAAACGGCGGCGCGGAATATGGTCCGAGCCGGGGTGCCGGAGGGCGTCGTGATGGCGATCATGGGCTGGAAAACGCGGGCGATGATGGATCGGTATAACATCACGTCCGATGCCGACAAGCTGGAGGCGCAGATCCGGGTCGAGCGATATGTCGAGGGCCTGCCGGCGGAACGGAACGTCGTCCCGATTGGGCGGGGTCGGGGGCGGCGCTGAGTCGCCCCGCCGGCCGTCCATGTGATCGTTAATGTGATCGAACAATAACGGAAAGAACCGGAGAGCATGGAAAACGGAGGCCGTTTTTATTCCATTTTTAGCCGTTTTCGCCTATTCCTTTGTCGGGAGCGTTACATTCCCGATAAATCGGCTCCGTGGGGGGTTGGCGGTTCAGGCGTTTTCCCACCTCCCAGTAAATCCAGTAGCAGGGCAGGACGGCCGCAACGGATTCGGCCAGGGTTCCGCTCCGGGTGACGGACAAGAGGTGGCGGGTATAGGCTTCGGTCACCGGCCCCCTTTTCGCCGATTGCAGGCGCTTGCGGCTGAGGCCGATGCGCCTGGCCAGGCCGCGGTGCAGCGCCCGCTCCACTTCGACGCATCCCGCCTCGTGCCGGGCGAACATTTGCAGGGTGTCCTGGGTGTGGGCCCTGCTTCCCGCCATAAGCAGCGCCCGGGCGAAATCCTGAAGATAGAGGTAGTCCTGGACGATGAAGTGCCGGAACTTCTCTTTCTCCAGGGTCCCTTCCCCGACTTCGCGGGGGAAGGGGTGGCGGAAGATAGCCTCCCAGACTTTTTTGCTCGCCTTTCTCAGTGTGTCCCGGAATCTCGGTTGAGCCATCGGTCTCTCCCTCAAGTCGCGCGGCGGCGGATGGTGGATATCACGGAAAATGGGTTCTGGTCCATTCTAACCGAACATGGAGGGGCGCCCCCGGCGGGTGGACCGAACCGGCCGGGGGGCATCCTTCCGGGCCGCTGTTCAAGGACGCTTCCCCGGATATAATGCCGATTCGATATGCTTGGGTGGGTCCGGCGTGCGGGTTCCCCGGTTTCTCCCCGTTCAGATCGGGGCGGACGCTCCGGAGGAATCACGGCCCCCCCCCCTTCTCCCGCGCCCCCGCCCGGACCCGTGCCGCCCGGGCCTTTGCCTTTGGAATCAGGGATGATGGATGACTCGGTGAGCCGTTTGATGCGCCGCGGAATCGAAGACCTGGAGGATTACGTCCCCGGCCGGTCCGTTGCGGAGGTCCAGGCCGAGTTCGGCCTGGACGCGGTCGAGAAGATGGCAAGCAACGAGAACCCCCTGGGCCCTTCTCCCCTCGCCGTCGAGGCCGCCCGCAATGCCCTGGACGGATCTCACCTCTATCCGGACGGAAACGTGGGGGACCTCAAGGCCGCCCTGGCGGAGCGGTTCGGGCTGAGGCCGGAGAACTTCTTTGTCGGGAACGGGGCCGACGACGTCCTGCACAACCTGGCGCGCGCTTTCGTCAACGAGGGGGAGGAGTGCGTCATTCCGTCGCCCTCATTTCATCCCTACACGACCGTAACGCGGGTCATGGGCGGGGTCCCGGTGTACAGCCCCCTGCGGGACCATGCCATCGACTTGGGGGACGTCCGCTCACGCGTAACGGACCGGACGAAGCTTGTTTTTCTCTGCAACCCCAACAACCCGACGGGGACGCTGTTCTCACAAACCGAGTTCGAGGCCTTCCTGGGCGACCTCCCCGAAACGGCCGTTGTGGTGCTGGACGAGGCGTACGCGGATTTTTCCGAAGATCATCGTTTCCCCCGGAGCGAGACCTACATCGAGCGGAAGGGGGCCTGGATTGCGGGTGTTCGGACGTTCTCGAAGGTCTACGGACTGGCGGGCCTTCGCGTCGGGTTCGGCATCGGACGCCCGGCGTTGATCCGCGCGCTTCACAAAACGAAGGATCCGTTCAACGTTTCCGGCCCCGCGCTGGCGGCGGCCCGTGCCGCCCTCGGAGACGATGCGTTCCACCAGCGATCGCTGAAGATGGTCCATGAGGGAAAGCGCCGGATTTACGCCGGACTCGAAAAGCTCGGGATCGAGTACGTCCCGACCGAGGCCAACTTCGTTTTCCTGCGGCTGGGGCCGGGGGCCTCCCGAATCGTCCGCGACCTGATGGCTGGCGGGATCATTGTCCGGCCGTGCGCGTCCTTCGGACTTCCGGAGCACATCCGCGTCACGGTGGGACCGGCCGGGCAGAACGAGAAGTTCCTGACGCTCCTGGAGGGGGCGCTCGCTTGAATTTATTTCAGGGGAGGGGAAGGGGGAAGAAAACGCTATCGAAATTTCATCCTATTTGGGTGCGGTTTGGGATGAACCCCGTTGAACCTGAATCCCCCGCCACCGGATTATTTGGCTGTCAAATCCCAGGGACGGATTCCTGCGCACCGCTCGGACTGACATGTCGTGGGTGCACTCACCTCTCAAAGTTGTCATTCCGAACGAGGGTCAACCAACCCGCGTGAGGAATCTGTTCAAGCTCGAAGAAGTTTTTCGGCAGCCTGTCAGTGACGAAGATACCCCCCCGATCCCCTCTTCGCCAAAACTCGGCCCTCCGCGCAGGCCACCTTCCCGGCCTTGATCGTCATGACCGGCCAGCCCTTGAGGCGCATGCCCTCGTAGACCGAAAAATCGGACCAGTGGCCCAGGTCTTTCCACCGGACGGTGCGCGTTTTCTTCAAGTCGACAAGAACGATGTCGGCGTCGCTCCCCAGGCGGAGCGTCCCCTTTCGGGGGAAATACCCGTACGCCCTCGCGGGATTGGCCGTGACCTTGGCGACGACCTCTTCCAGGGGGAGGTTCCGCTTGTGGTGGCCCTCGTGAAGCATCAGGGGCAGGAGCGTGCCGTAGCCCGGGAACCCGGTGATGGCGTCGCGCCAGTGATCGACCTTCTGCGCCCGCCGCCGGGGCAGGTTGTCCGTGCCGATCGTGTCGATCCTCCCCTCGATCAATCCTTTCCACAGGGCCTCCGGGTGGGATTTATCCCGGACGGGCGGGGCGATCTTGGCGCACATGCCCGCGTCGTGCTCTTCGGTCAGGTTCAGGTGATGGGGCGTGGTCTCAAGGATGAGGTCCGGCATGAAAGACTTGAGGCGCGAGGCCGTCTCCAGACCGTCCCGGGAGGAGAGATGAACGATGTAGAGCCGCACGCCCGCGGCGGCCGCCAGATGCGCCGCGGTCTCGATGGCCAGGGACTCCGCCAGGGGGGGATGGCTGGCGGTGTAACGCTTGAGATGAGACCCTTTCCCGGAAGGAAGGCCCGCTACGCGCTCGGTGGCCTCATCGATCAGCGATTTCGTTTCGGCATGCACGCAGGCCAGGCCCGCCCGGCCGAGCTTCGCGACCTGACGGAACCCCCGGAAGAGCAGGGCGTCGTCCATCGGCTTCCCGCCCGGCACGGACCACATGTAAAACTTGTACGAATGAATGCCCAATTGTTTCGCATACCGAGGGATGTTCCCGACTCGTTCCGCGTCGGAGATGTTCAGGGTGAAGAAGACATCGATGAACGCCGTCCGGCCGACCAGGGCGGCGAGGTCCGGGATATCGGCCAGATAGTCCCCCGGTGTTCGGATGAACAACCCGATGGTTGTGACGCCGCCCTTCAACGCGGCGCGGGTCTCGGTTTCGCACTCCCCGGCGAAGTCGTCGTTCAGTCCCATGTGGCCGTGGGGATCGACCAGTCCCGGCAGGACGTGGAGGCCGGAGGCGTCGATTCTCTTTCGGGCCGAGGGGAGGGCGCTCTCGTCGCCGATGGCGGCGATCTTCCCGTCCCGGATCGCCAGACCGGCCCGGACCAAACCCATTTCGGGAAGGACGAGGGTTCCGCCGTCGATTCGAAGGTCGGCTTTCATTCGGTTTTTCAAAACTCCTTTGAGCGCTGCGACCAGAAAACCAGCGCGATGATGACGATGGGAATCACGAGAATGCCCAGCGCGGCCCACAGGGCCTGAGCGGACGTGGCCGTCACGAGGGGCCGGTCCATTTTGTCGAAGATGACGGAGGGGTCCGCCAGCTCGTGGTGCGCCACGAGATCGCCGGCGTCCGCGAGAAGGATCGCCGCGAGGGCCGAGAGACGGGCCGAGAGCGCCTTCATCCCCCCCCCCCCCCCGGATCCCCCGCAGCTCTCGGAGCAGCGTCTTTGTGGGGAGGATGTCGCCCTGCTTTCGGGCGACGTGCTTGAGGCGGATGATCCCTTTCTTGTCGACGATGAACCAGGAGAGAAGCGCCATCTCGCGCCGGGGGTTCTTGACCCCGCATTTCCGCATGGCCTCCATCCTGAAATCGCTGAGGAGGGGAAACTTCAGCTTCAGCATCTGGGCGAAGATGGCCTGCGAATGGGGAGCGTTGACGCTGACCCCGAGGATCTCCGCGTCGAGCGCCCGAAACCTGGCGTAGTCCAACTGACTCGCCGTGAACTCGGCCAATCAGCCGGGGGTGAAGTCGAGGACGTAGAACTGGACGACGACGTTCTTCTTCCCCCGGTAGTCGCTGAGGGCGATGGGCCTGCCCGTCGTGCTCTTCAGGCGGAAGTCCGGGGCGGGGGTCCCCCACCTCGGCGGCGAGGGCGGAAGACCCATGGAGGCCCGTAAGGGCCGCGACCGCCCACAGGAGCGCGGACAGTTGGAGAAGCGTCGCGCGCAGGACCGGCTTCCGGGGGGTCATGGGGAAGATTCCGTCCCGGTTTGCGCCCTTGGGGCGGTTTGGGCCCTTAGGGCGGTCCGCGCCCCGTCGGCGCACGCGCGGAGCAGGTCGGGGAGAACCTGGACGAAGTCCGACCGGGGCATCACCTGATCGGCGCCCGCGTCGTCCGCCGCCTGAAGTGTTTCCGCGTTGGTGTGCCGGCCGAAGGCGACGACCCGCGCGTCTTTCAGACCCTCGTCCGATTTGACGGCCCGGATGAGGGAAACGGGGTCCCCCCCGACGGATTCCAGGTCCAGGATGACGAGGGGGGGGGTCGAGCCCGCTTCCCGGGCCGCGGCCAGGAGACGGTCGCAGCTGGGGAAGCACTTCATCGGAACCCCCAGCACATTCGCGGGGCCGGTGATTTTGGCGGAGAAGAAGAGGTCGTTCACACCGACCAGGACGGGGTTGGACATTGCGTCAGGCCCTCTGAATCAAGCGGTTCCGCTTTGGGTTCAATGGACGGATTCACCCGCGCGTTATTCGACTATTTCAATCATAGGCGACACAACCTGAATCCGCAACGGGATGATATCGGGGGGAGGGGGGGACGGCGAATGCCCTGAAGGGGCGGAGCGGGAGTGAATCGAAACTTGAATCGGTCTACCGCCTCCACGCGCCCGTATGGGCGTAAGGGCTGACGCTCGCGCCGGAGGCCGCCACGACGCCGATCAGGGCGGCCGCGCCGAGGATCAGGAAGAAGTTCTTGACGCCCGAGACAATCTTCGCGTTCCGCTCCTTTTCCTTCCAGGCGATGACCGCTCGGAGCTTGCTCACACCGTCCTGGATTTCCTCATCCTCCCGGTCGATCTTTCCGGCCTCCCGGAAGACCTCCAGGGCCTCCGAGTGCTTCTCCTCGCCTGAAGGGCGGCCGCCTCGCGTTTGAGGTCCGAGACCCGCCGGCGCCTCTGTTCAAGATCCTCCTTCAGCGCCCGGAGGCGCGCGGCCCCGGGGACCTTCTTCCGCGCCGATTCCAGCCGGCCCGCGGCGGTCTTCAAGCGGCCTTCCCGCAGCGCCTTCCCGGCCCGGACGATGAGGCGCTCCCCTTGCCGGATTCGCGATTCAATCCGGTTGAGGCGGGATTCGACGCGCGCGTGAAAGGCGGCGCCGTCCGGGTCGCTCCGCAAATCGGCCTCCTCGATCAGGTCGCGAATCTCGGTGAGCTTTTTCCGAATTTCATACGGATTCCCGCCGGTCTCGGCTGGGGCGGCCTCGTACAGGCGGCGGGCGCGGGCGTAGCGCTCCCGGCGGGCGATCCGGGTCTCCTCGATGCTATCGCGGAGATCTTCCTCGGTCAGCCAGAGATAGACCCGGTACATCCCGGCCTTGAGGTCGACGTCCTCGCGCGCGTGACGGGACGCCAGGACCTGGAAGGCCCTGACTTCGACGAGGTCCTTGAGCGATTCGGAAATGGGCCGGCCGTCTTCGGCCCGAATCCGGTAAGCCGATCGGATGCGCACAACGGCGCGTGCGGAGAGGGCCATGTCCCGCAGGGCGGCCCGAACCGCCTGTTTGCGGGCCCGGCCGACGTCACCGTCCTTGATTCGGGCGTACCCGACGCCGTCCAGGACGCCGCGCCGCTCGATGGACGGCAGCGTGGGGACCGGGCGGCCCGCGCATCCGGCGGCCATCGATAGGCTGATGGACAGCGCCAGGACGCGTCCCGCGCTTCCTATTCGCCGTCGTCCGATCCACGGGTTTCGAGGGGGGCGTTTCCGTCGCATATTCCGGGCCTCCGAGGGCGGCGAGTCCATGGGGACGCGATACCCGCAATCCGGGTTTTTCTCGAGAACCCCTGCGATCAGGGGTCCCCGCGATCAGGATTTCAGGGGGCGGCCCCGGAACTCCCGGAGGATGCGAACGTCCCGCTCGGCGCGGGAGCCGCTCTTTCGGATGTATTGGCGAAGCTTCTCTTCGGAGTCTTTGAGCAGGTTCTTGCTCATGGCCGCAAGGTGGCTGAAAATCTCCTCGTCCACCTCGGATTTGGCCATGTACACCCGGCACCAGACCTCATTGTTGTCCGGGTTGCGGACGCATCCCTTGAAAATCGTTCCCGGCAGCGGCAGGACCGTGACGACCGTGGTGACGTCATCCAACAGGATCTTCTGTTTTTCCAGGTCTTTCACGTAGACGCTGCTCTCGGAGGCGACGACTCGGAAAATGTTCCGGGCCAAATCCCCCATGGCGGCGGTCTCGGCTTTCCGGATTCCGATGTGGAGGTTGTCGTCCTTCGCGGCGCCTATCCCCACATAGGCCGTAACGCCCTTGGGGGGCGGGTCAAAGGGCCGGATGGCCTGGAAATCCCCTTTGGGGCCGTAGGGGTTTTTCGCGCAACCGGCAAGGGCGGTGAATACGACCAGGACCGACAGGATGGACGCGAACCGTTTCATTTTTTCTCCCTCCCTCATTTGGATACAACTTTGTGGCCTTCTTGGGGCTGTCGTTTCATCGGCCGATGTTCTCGCGGGATTCTTGCGGCCGTCGCATCTCCTATAAAAGCAACCAGGATGCCAAAACGGGGGATAGCATGATAACCATTTGAATTTACAGTCATTGACTCTTATTAAGGGGAAGGAGGGTCAGGATTCTGAGGTTGAATTTGTTAACTTGGTAATCGGCGAATGGGCCGCCCGGAATTCCTTGTGTGATAACACTGTATGCGGGAGAGATCGCTGGAGAGCCGCGACCGATCAATCAGTTTCTTCCCATCGGGCAGGGGACTGCCTGTCACCCCGCCGGTCGGGCGATCCTTCTCGGGGGGCGCTGGAAGGGGGTGCGTCCGGGGCGCTCTTTCGTGCGACGTTGCTACGGGGGAGACGCCAGTTTGAGGGCGTGGGAGAATGTTAGAATGCGGGAAATGACCCAAGCCTCTTTGGCAATCTTTTGATGGAGGAAACGCCTATGCATGCACGCCTGGCCGTTCTGACTGTGGGTCCGGGGATGAGGTCCACGATGGAGAAAATTGCGGATGAGATGGCCGCCCATTACCGGGCGCTCAAGGGGTTTCAGTCCGTGACTTTTCTCGGGAAAAACGATACCAATCAGTATGGAACGGTGAGCCTTTGGGAAACAAAAGAGGACGCGGAGGCCGTTGACGCGGCCCTGGGACCCGCGTTGCGCGAAAAGGCCGGCGATATCTTGAAGGGGCCGCCGGAAGTTCGATTTTTTGAAGTGTACGAACCCAAAGACTGAGCGTTTTTCAATCGCGGTTCAAGGTCCAGCCGAGGATGCTCCCTGCGCGCCCGTCATGAGACCCCGGCGGCCTTTTCCTGAAGCGCGCGGAAGACCCGCTCGGGCGTTGCCGGCGTGCGGCGGACACGGACGCCCGCGGCGTCGCGGATGGCGTTGACGACAGCAGCGGCGGCCGGAAGGGTCACGATCTCCCCGGCCCCCTTGGCGCCGAACGGGCCGAGGGGCTCGAAGCCGTCGATGTCGAGGGTCTCGATCTCGGGCGCGTCGGCCGCTGTCCCGATCAGGTAGGTCGTAAAATTGGGCGTCAGCATGACCCCGGCGTCCGAGAGGAGGGTGTCTTCCCACAGGCTGATTCCGGCGCTGTAGAGCGACCCCCCCTCGCTCTGGCCTTCGAGCCCCTGGGGATTGATCACCCGGCCCACGTCCTGGGCGGTCACCAGGCCCAGAAGGCGAACGCGGCCGGTGAGGGTGTCCACCTCGACCCGGGCCAGGTGGGTCGCGAAGGCGTAAAAGAGATGGGGGAGCTCTTCGGCGCCCGGGATCGGGTCCTGATCCCGAGGCCATTCGTAGCGCGCCTCCACCCGGCCGGATTCGCCCCGGCCCCGAATCGACCGGCCGATTTCGGCGTAGCCCACCGAGCGATCCGGCGCCGAGCGGGACCGGACGGCGCCGCCATGCAGCTCGAGATCCTCTTCGTCCACTTCGAGTTTTCCCGCCGCCTCTTTCTTCAAAAGGGCCTCCATCAGCGGAGCGGCCCACAGGATGGCGTTCCCTCCGGTCATCGTGGAGCGGGAGGCGTCCGCGCCCCCGCACTCCGGAACCTGATCGGTGTCCACCGGAAGAAGCTCGACGTCCCCGGGGGAACAGTGGAGCGTCTCGGCCGCCATCTGGACAAAGGCCGTCGTGATCCCCTCCCCCATCTCGCTCAACCCCACGCCCAGAACGAATTTTCCTTCGGCGGTGATCTCCATCCGCACGGACCCCTCGTCCGGGAACTGCCCCATGCCTACGCCCTTCACCCCGGACGCAATCCCGACGCCCCGCTTGATCCAGGGGCGCGGGGCTTCCCGCTTCCAGTTCTCCTGGGTCCGCCAGGCCCCGGACGACTCGATGGCGGCAAGGGTCTCCTCGTAGTGGACGGAACATTGCAGGACGTTGCCCAGGGGAGCGGTTTCGCCCGCCCGGACGGCGTTGCGCTTGCGAAGCGCCAGCGGGTCCATCGACAGGGCCACCGCCAGGGCGTCCATCTGGCACTCCATGGCGAGGCAGGCCTGCACCGCCCCGAACCCCCGGATCGCACCGGCCGGCGTGTTGTTGGTGAGGACGCAATAGCCGTCGATCCCGACGTGGGGAATCCGGTACGGGCCGCCCACCGCCTCGACCGCCACGCAGAGGACCGCGGGGCCGCAGCCGACATAGGCGCCGGTGTCGGCGACCACCCGGGCCCGGTGGGCCGTCAGCGTCCCGTCCCGCTTCACCCCGGTCTTGAGGGAAATCCGGAACGGGTGGCGCTTCCAGCCGGCCAGGTTGGACTCCTCGCGCTCCCAAAAGAGCCGCACGGGCCGGCCGGTCAGCCAGGCCGCCAGCGCCAAGTGGATCTGCATGGAGATTCCGTCTTTCGCGCCGAACCCGCCGCCGATGGGCGACGCCTGCATGCGGATTCGCTCCACCGGGATCCCCAGCGACCGGGCGATCTCGCGGCGGTCGTCGAAGGGGTTCTGGGCGCCGGATTGCACAACCAGGATGTCCCCCTCTCCCCCCCCCTCCATGCGGGCCACGCCCGATTCGGTCTCAATGAAGGCCGCCGCCTGCCGGGGGGTCTCGAAGGTGTTCTCGATAATGACATCCGCCTCGGCGAATCCGGCCTCCAGGTCCCCCCGCTCCACGTGGACCGCCTTCACGACGTTGCCGCCCTCGCCGATGGGGAAGGCGTACCCGGCCATGGCCGCGTCCGGGTCCAGGAGGATGGGCAGAGGCTCGTAATCCACGTCGATGAGATCCAAGGCCGCCGAGGCCGCCTCTCGGGTCTCCGCGACGACCAGGGCGAGCGCGTCCCCGTGAAAACGGACCCGGCTGTCGCACAAAACCGGCTGATCCTGGACGTGCACGCCGAAGGAATTCTCCCCGGGAACGTCCTTCGCCGTGATCACCCGGACGACGCCCGGGGCGCTTTCCGCTTTGGACGAGTCGAGGGCGCGGATGCGCGCGTGGACGCTTCCCGACGGACCCGGCTCGAATCGCAGGGTCCGCACCCAGAGCACGTCCGGGGGATAGAGATCCGAGAAGAAGCGCGTCTCGCCCGTCGTCTTGCCGGCCCCGTCGACGCGCCGGATGGATTGTCCGACGGGACCCTTTTCGCCGCGATCCTGCGTCATGGCTCAACCCTCCGTGAGGACATCGTACATGCCCTGATAGAACAGCCCGGGGATGAGGGCCTTCCGGTACCCGGCGGACGCCCGAACGTCGTCGATGGGGCGGGCCGAGCGGGCGGCCAGCTCGCCGATGTCCATCAGGTCGTCCAGGCGGACGGGCCCGGCCGTCAGGGCCTCCTCGGCCTCCGGCGCGCGGCGGACCGTAGGGGCGACCGCCCCCAGCGCCACCCGGGCGGAGGAGACGGCGGCCGGGGAAGATCCCTCCCGCCTCACCCGGACGGCCACGCCCGCAACGGAGATGGCGAGGGCGTCTCTGAGATCGAGGCGGCGGTAGAAGCTTGTCTCCCCGCTCCGCATGACCGGGAACCGGACGGCCGTGATCAGCTCATCGGAGCTCCGGGCCGTCTCTCCGGGACCAAACATGTACTTGTCGAAAGACACGTCTCGAACTCCGCTGCTGCTCTCCAGGACCACCTGCGCGTCCAGGGCCAACAGGGGCGGCAGCGCGTCCCCCGCGGGGGAGGCCGTCCCCAGGTTTCCCGCCACCGTCGCCCGGTTCCGAATCTGGACGGACCCGAACAGGACCGCGGCGTCGTGCAGCGCCCGGGCGTGCCGTCGGATCAGGTCCGAGCGCAGGAGGTCGCTCACGGTCGTCAAGGCGCCCATCTCGATGAAGCCGTTCTCCTCGCGGATGTAGCGAAGCTCTCTTTCGAGACCGGAAAGGTTCAGGTAGCGGCGGACGCTCAGCCGGCCGTCGCGGACCCAGACGACGACATCCGTCGCGCCGGAAAGGAGCCGGAGGTTTTCCCCGTCATCCGCGAGGGCGTCGAAAGCCTCCTGAAGGGTGCGGGGCGAGATGAATCCGCTCATGACAAGGCCCGCTCGATGGCGTCCACAATCTTGACGTATCCCGTGCAGCGGCAGAGGTTGCCCGCGATGGCCCGGCGGATCTCGACCCGGTCTGGACTGGAATTCTCCGCCAACAGGGCCTTGGCCGATAGGATCATCCCCGGAATGCACGCGCCGCACTGGACGGCCCCCTCCCGGACAAAGGACTCCTGCAAGGTGTCCAGCCGGCCGGCGGCGGCCAGCCCCTCGATGGTCACGACCTCGCGGCCTTCCAACTGACCCACCGGGACGAGACAGGCGACGACGGCGTCCCCGTCGACCAGGACCGTGCAGGCCCCGCACTCCCCCTCCCCGCAGCCTTCCTTGGCGCCCGTCAGGTCCAGGTCTTCGCGTAGGTGGTCGAGAAGCGTCCGGTCGCCCGGCGCGTCGGTCTCTACCGCCTTTCCGTTCAGCGTAAATCGGCAGCCCAATGTCCGTTCCCCAGTGATCCCCAGTTTTCGGCACTTGAAGAAACGAAGCCCCAGAGGGTCAGTCGTGATTCATGCGCTGACGGGCGATCCCCTGAACCTTGACAGTCCGCCGTCATTCTGCAACGCCCCCCGCTTGTCATTCCCGCGCAGGCGGGAATCCAGAAGTGCTTCAGATCGGTCCCAATCAACCCGACCCCCGGCTGCGCCGAAAGCCCTTCTCCCTCTCGTATACTTCTCCACTCAATGATCACGTGGGCAGGAGGATGGACCCACAACTCAGAACGCTGGATTCCCGCCTGCGCGGGAATGACAGTTCGGGATGGGCGTTCGCCTGTTCTCACGATCGCCGCGCCGCCTCAACACTCCGACTCATGGATTCCCAGGTCCCGCGCGCCGGGTCCGGTGGAGACGATCCGGCCGGACCGGATGACGAGGGCGCGCGCGGGCCGCTCGATGACGACATGATCGGCCGCGTCGGAATCCATCACCACCAGGTCCGCCCGCGACCCTTCCCGGACGCCGTAAGGCTCGCCCAACCCCAGGGGCCGCGCCGGACGGGCTGTGACCATATCGAGAAGCGCGGGGAGATTGCCCGGATCCCACTGGGCCGCCAGCCCGGTCAGCCAGGCCGCCTCCAGCGTGTCCGCCCGGCCGAAGGGGCCGAAGGGGTCCTGAACGTTGTCGGACGCGCAATAGATGTTGACCCCGGCCTCTTCCATCTCTTTCACGCGCGTGATGCCCCGCCGGACGGGCTGGGCGTCGCGCCTTCCCTGAAGATACAGGTTGCAAAACGGCATCGTGATGATGGCGATCCCCGCCCGGGCGGTCTTTTCGATGATCCGGCCGGCCGCCGCGTCATCCATCGCCGCCAGGGAGCAGCAGTGCCCGGCGACCACCCGCCCTTCGTAACCCTCCGCCATTGTCTTTTCCGCCACGATTTCCAGGGCCCGGGCGCCGGGATCGTCCGATTCATCCACGTGCAGATCGAGGGACAGGCCGGTCTTCAGGGCCAAGTCGAACACGGCGTCCACGTGCGCCTTCGGGTCGTCGGCCAGGGTGGGCGCCCCGCCGACGACATCCGCCCCCATGCGGACGGCCTCCGCGAGGCGGTCCCGGTGCTCCGGCGCGTCCAGGGAGCCCGAGGCCCCGCTGGCGAAGGCCACCAGCTGGAGCGTCACCTTGTCCCGGTATTCCTCCCGCAGCCGAACCCCGGCCTCCATCCCCCGGAGCTCGATGGAGGGGTCCACGTCGATATGCGTCCGGACGGCCGTCGCCCCGTGAGCGATGAACTTCAACAGGCAGGCCTCGGCCCTCCGGTAGACGTCCTCCGCGCTGGACGCCCGCTTCAGCTTCGCCATCGCGCGGATGGCGCCGATCAGCGTTCCCTCTTCGTTCTTGCAGATATCGAGGGTGAGGGCCTTGTCCAGATGCGTGTGGGCCTCGACCAGACCCGGGATGACCGCCCGGCCGCCGAGGTCGATGACGGAGCCCCCCCCCTCCCCCCCCCCGGCGTCCAGGTTTTCACCGACGGCCGAGATTTTCCCGCCCCGAATGAGGAGGTCGCGCGGGGCGTCCCAGCCGGGCGCGCGGGCGTTCTTGAGCAACCGGGAATTCGTCACGTCGTCATCCTCTTCATGAGACGGGCGCGTCATGGACGGGCCGCGAACTCCTCGCCTTCACCGCACGACCGGCCGGCGGACCCCCAGGGTCGGCGGATCCTCAGGGTCGGCGACCCCTCAGGGCCGAAACGACGGCAGCCGGGGTGATGGGCGTGGATAGAAACCGGACGCGCAAGGCATGATACAGGGCGTTGGAAAGGGCCGGCGCGAAAGGGTTCATCGGCAACTCGGCGATCCCCTTGGCCCCGTACGGAGAAGTCTCCTCGGGATGCTCGACCCACGCGGTCCGGATATCGGGAACGTCCAGGGAAGTCGGGATCAGGTAATCGCCCAAAAAGACGTTCTCGTGAATTCCGTCCCGAAGGACGAGCTCTTCCATGAAGGCGCAGCCCAAGCCCATGGCCACCCCTCCCTCGGACTGCCCCTCCACGCCGATGGGGTTGATGACCCGGCCGGGATCCAGGACGCAAAAGACCTTCTGAACGTCAAGCTCCCCCGTCCTCACATCCACCGCCGCCTGAACGAGATGAACGGCGAAGGCGAAGAGATAGGGCGGAAGCCAGTCGTCATCGCCGTGAAATTGGGCGGCCTCGAAAAACCCGCGGGCCTTGACCGCGCCGTCCCGCGCCAGGTCGGCGAAAGAAACCTCCACGTCGGCCGGCGGACGGCCGCGCACGCGCCCGTCTTCCAGAAAGAGCTGTTCCCGGGGAACATCCGCCATCTCGGACGCCCGCTTGAGGATCTCCTCCTTGAGGGCGGTCGCCCCCTGGTGGACGGCGCCGGCGCCCATGTACACCGTGCGCGAGGCGTTGGTGGGCCCGCCGTCGGGCGAGTCGCTGTCCCCCTCCACGACCCGGATCCGCTCCACCTCGCAATTGAGGATTTCCGCCGCGACCTGGGCGATCGCCGTGAGGTTGCCCGTGCCGATCTCGGTGATCCCGGACTCGACGACAACCCGCCCCGACGCCTCCAGACGGACCTCCACATGGGTCTCGTCCTTCACGTTCGACCCCATGCACCAGTTCTTCATCGACAGGGCGACGCCGATGCCCGTCCGGCAGTCCCTTCGCCGCTCGGGAGGCAGATCCGGCTGCTCGGCCCGGATCCGTTCGCGCTCGGCGTAGAGCGGATGGGCGCGGGCCGTCTCGAGCAGCTCGGCGACGGGGGCGGAGATCTCCAACACCTTGTTCCCCACCATCGGCCGCCCTTGGGCGACGCGGTTTTTCAGCCGAAACGCGATGGGGTCCATCCCCGCGCGCTCGGCCAGGATGTCCATGAAGACCTCGACGGCGAACGCCGGCTGCGAGGAGCCGAAGCCGCGGAACGCCCCGCCGAATGACCCGTGGGTGAAAACGGTCGCGGCGTCGAGGCGCGCGTCGGGGATCGAATAAGCCCCGCACGCATGCGTCAGGGCGACGTTCGTGATGATGTGCCCATAGGAGAGGTAAGGGCCGGTGTCGTTTTCGATTCTCACCGACAAGGCCGTCAGCGAGCCGTCCGAGCGGACGCCCGCCTTGTACCGGAAACGCATCGGGTGCCGCTTGGTCCCCGCCACGATGGACTCTTCCCGGCCCAGGACGATCTTGGCGGGCCGGCCCGTCAAGAGGGTCACGAGGGCGGGATAGACCTGAACGGTGATTTCCTCTTTGCCGCCGAAGGCCCCTCCGTTGGAGGGATTGAGGACCCGGACGGCGTCTTCATCGAGTCCCAGGGCCCGGGCGACCTGCGTCCGGTCGAACTGGGGGAACTGGCCCGTCGCGACGACCGTCAGCCGGCCCGTTTCATCCCGGAAGGACAAGGCCGCCTCGGTCTCCAGGTAGACGTGGGTCTGGCTTTGCGTGCGGAAACCTTCCTCGACCACCCAGTCCGCCCGGCCGAATCCCGCCTCGACGTCTCCTCAGGACACGTGAATCTCCTTGAAAACGTTTCCGTCCCCGTGAATGGGGGCGGCGCCGGGAGACAAAGCCGCCTCGATGTCCGGCAGCGGGGGCAGGTCTTCGTATTCCACGGTGATCCGGTCCAGGGCGAGCGCGGCCGCCTCGGGCGTCTCGGCGGCGACCAGGGCGACGGCGTCCCCTTCATAGCGCACCACATCTCCGCATAGAACCGGCCGGTCCGCCGCCACGGCGCCGCACAGGTTCAGGCCCGGGACGTCACGCGCCGTGAGGACCGCCGCGACCCCCGGCACACGGCCGGCCCCGTCGGCATCGATGCTCAGGATCCGGGCATGCGCCCGCCCGGCGCGCAGGACGCGCACCCAGAGCACCCCGTCCCGAACGAGGTCGGACGGATACAGGAGGCCGCCCATCGCCTTCTCCCGGGCGTCCAGCCGGGGAACCCGTTTTCCCACGTGCCGCCATTTTTCAGTCGTGGCCAAGCGTCGCGCTCCCATGTTTCGGTTTCAGGACGCGCCGATTATACCTCACAATCGCGCGGAGTCCGGTTGGGTTCCGGGCGCTCGGCCGCCGGACGCCGGGGTTCCCGGCGCACGCAAAAAAATCGGGCGGCCCAAAAGGCCGCCCGATTTCGCCAAACGAAACAATTCAACAAACCCGCGCGGACGGAATGCCGAGCCCGTCCCGACACGGGGGAGGCTCCCCGCGGAAACCCCTCCGTTCTTATCGCCGCCCGAAAATCCGCAGGAGCATGAGGAACAGGTTGATGAAGTCCAGGTAGAGCCTCAGCGCTCCGAGGATCGAGGCCTTCGCCGCAGTGGCCTCATTGCCGAATCCCTGGGCGCCGAGGAGCGTTAGCTTTTGCGTGTCGTAGGCCGTCAGACCGACGAACACCAGCACGCCGATGTAGCTGATAGCCCAATGCAGCGCCGAGCTTTGCAGGAACATGTTGACGACGGAGGCGATGATGATGCCGATGAGGCCCATGAAGAAGAAACTTCCCCAGGAGGCCAGACTCCGCTTCGTCGTATACGCCCAAAGGCTGGTCACCGCGAACGTCCCCGCCGTGATGAAGAAGACCCCCGTGATGGAGCCGGCCGTATAGACCAGGAAGATGGACGAAAGCATCAGCCCGTTGAGCAGCGAGTAAATCAGGAACGTCGCCGTCGCCCCCTGGACGCTCATCTTCTCCACACGGGCGCTCAAGGTGAAGACCAGGCCCAGCGTCACGATGATCAGCCCGAAATACACGATCTGGCTGCCAAAGATGAAACGCTGCAACCCGGGCGAAGCCACCACGGCCCAGGCCGCGCATCCCGTTACGGCGAGGCCGACCGTCATCCACCAGTAAACCTGCCGCAGGAAGGCCGCCGCCCGTTCCTGGGCCAGCGAGCACGCATGGGTTTCCGACAGGTTCCCCAACCCTTCTCGAGCCATCCTCTTCACTCCTCTCCAACGTCCAAGACACGTGAAATTCGATCCGGACGGAGAAAACCTATCCCCCCTCCCCCCCGGCCGCCATTGAGCAGGCTACAGGCGTGAAGGGAGAGCATGAATTTTCACGTAATATAATCGATCCGCCGCTTTCTGTCGCGTTAGAATCGGCCCATCGAAACCGCGGCCGATGCGTGGCTTCCCCTCCATGGAAAGGCCCGGTCCTGACGCGCGGGTTTGGCGAAGCGGCGATTACGAGCTCTTTGCGGAGGGCCGATCCCCATCAGGAAGAAGTAGCATGCCATATAGGGTTCGCATATAAAATCAGGAGAAGTTGATCGGTTTGCTCGATGCCCTCCGGTCATCCCGCCGGTTTCCATTCCGATTCGGAGAGGCAGAGCCCTTTTCCTCGGGTCTCGGGCCTCGGGCGCCGGAAGCGGGAATCCTCATGAATCCTCCTCCGCGGTGTAAAACATGACGCTTCGTCAGAAAACGCTCCTCATCATCGGGGCCGTGCTCGTCGTCCTCATCGGCGTCCTGTACGGCGTATTCCGCTTCGTCCTGCTCAGCAGCTACGAGGACCTGGAGGCGCGGGACGCGCGGCGGAGCGCCGGACAGGTCCTCAGCGCCATCTCGGATGACCTCCACGCCCTGGACTCGGCGGCGTCCCGGATGGGTTCCCGCGACGATACATACGCGTTCGTCCGCGACGGCAATGCGGATTTCATCCGGGAACGCCTGTCGGACGCCGCGTTCAGCGAGCTCAAACTCAACCTTCTGCTCGTGATCGACAAATCCGGCCGGCTGGTCTGGGGCAAAGGCTTCGATCTGAAAAAGGGGAGCAAGCTGCCCGTCCCCTAAGAGCATCCTGGAAGAGCATCTCTCAAAAAAGCGCCTCTGGCGTCATACGGCCTCCAAAAGCAGTCTCCAGGGGGTTCTTTCCCTTTCCGAGGGACAGGTCCTGCTCGTGGCCTCCCGTCCCATTCTGGCGGGGAAGGGCGATGGACCCATCCGGGGGACCGTGGTGATGGGCCGAATCCTGGACCGGGCGGAGGTCCGGAAGATCGCCCGGCGGACCCATGTCGCTTTCACAGCACACCGCTTCGATGATCCGAACCTGCCCGCGGCCTTCAAGGCGGCGCTTCCCTCACTGGCCGATGGGAAACGCATTGGGGTTCAACCCCTGGACAGCCGACTGGTCTCGGGATTCGCGCTTCTCCAAGACATCTACGGCAAGCCCGCGCTGGTCCTGCGGGCGAATCTGTCCAGGCACATTTACGACCAAGGCCGCCGCAGATCCTCGTACTTTCTGTGGGCCCTTGTCGGGGTGGGCGTCCTGTTCGGGGGCTTGACGATCGTCGTTCTCGAAAGGTCCGTCCTGCGGCCGGTCGCCGGACTGACGAAGGGCTTGGCCGATCTCCACATCGGCGGAGACTTGTCCGGGCGCGTATCGGTTCGGGGAGGGGACGAGTTGTCCCGGCTGGGGGAAGGGATCAACCACCTGCTGGGGCGGGTCCAGGCCTCACACCGGGACGTCCTCATGGCGAAAGAGAGACTGGAGGCGCTCGTGGACACCTCCGCGAGAATCACCTCGGTTCTGGAATTGGAGGGGATTCTCGAAAGGATCGTCGAGGAAGCGTTCGAGGCGATGGGCGCGGACCGGGGCTCGGTCTACCTGTCCGGAGAGGGAAACAAGGAGGGACGATACCTTGCGGCGCGGGGTCTTTCGCGGGAATTTCTGGATGAACTCGAAAACCTGAAAGAAAGGCTGTCCCGCAGGGAGGTCCTCCAAGCGGGCGAGCCGATCCTGATTCACGACGCCGTGAACGACCCGAGGCAACAAGCCGTCCGCGAGTGGGTGGAGCGGGAGGGTCTCCGCTCGGCCCTCATCCTTCCCCTCCGGGTTCGGGGAAAGATCATCGGGGCCATGACCTTCTGCTTCGACACCCTACAGGAATTGAGGCCGGACCTGGTCGCCACCAGTCAGGCCTTCGCGGACCAAGCCGCCATCGCCATCGATAACTCCCGGCTCTTCGCGGAAGTCCAGCGGCGGGCCACGAATCTGGAGATCCTGGAGGAGATCGCCAAGGGGGTCAACTCCACCCTGGAGCTGGAAGCGCTGTTTAAAATCGCTGTGGAGCAAGTCAGACGGCTGGCGCCCTGCGTGGGCAGCGCCCTGTACGCCATCGACGAAAAGCGGAAATCCATCACGGATTATTGGACGGTGGACATCAACGAGCCGCGGGAAGGGTGGGTCGAATCACGAAGGGATCTGACCGGCAGCCAGTATGAAAGACTTTTCGAGACCCACGCGCCTCTCTATACGCCGGACACCCGAGACGGTCCTTACGCCCGGCTTCTCTCACTCGCTTCGCAGGGACTGCTGTCCGTCGTGACGGTCCCCGTTTTAAGCGAAGGGTCCTGCATCGGGGCGTTGAGCGTCGTCTCCGAACAGGTGGACGCCTTCACGCCGGAACACATCGACCTGCTGGTTTCCGTGGCCGACCACCTGGCGATCGCCATGAAGAACGCGGAACTGTACGCCCAGGTCCGGGAAACGGGCGAACGGCTGGACAACCTGGTCCGCAGCGCGACGGATGGGATTCTCACGGTCAATGCCGAAGGGGTCGTCACCTCTTGGAATCCGGGCGCGGAGGCCCTGTATGGGCACACCGCGCGCGAAGCCGTCGGAAAAAATTTTCTGAACCTGTTGGCCAGGGATCCGGGGCCCAGAGACCGAATGATGACGTACCGCAACCGGCTGATTGCGGAGGAGGAGGTCTCTCCCATCGAAACCGTAATGCACCGCAAAGACGGCGCCCCGCTGGAGGTCTCGATCAGCCTATCGACGCTCCGGGACCAGGACGGGGAATTTGAAGGATTCATCGCAATCCACCGGGACATCGGGGCCCAAAAGCGCACTGAGCAGGCCCTTCGGGAAAGCGAGGAGCGCTTTCGAAGCCTGGTCGAGCAAGCGGCGGACGCTGTGTTCGTCCATGGCCTCGACGGCCGGTTTGTCGATGTCAATCAGCAGGCGTGCGACACCTTGGGCTACTCGCGGGAAGAGCTGTTGAAGCTGTCCGTTGGCGAGATCGATGTGAATTTCAACGACGAAATGCTGGAGCGGATGTGGAAAACTGTCGAGGACGGAAAAACCCTGACGATCGAAGGGATGCACCGGCGCAAGAACGGGGAGACCTTCCCGGTCGAGATCCGACTCGGGCTCATCCAGTCGGGCGGACACCGGCGGATCCTGGCGCTGGCCCGCGACATCACCGAGCGAATCCGGGCGCAGGAAATGTTGCTGCGCAACGAGAAGCTCGCCTCCTTGGGACGCCTGACCGCGGGCGCGGCGCACGAGATCCTGAATCCGGCCAACATTATCGGCATGCACGCGCAGGGACTGATACGGACCCCGCAAGACCCCTCGGCAGTCCGCAAATCCTGCGAAACCATCTATCAGAGCGTCAAGCGGATCGCCAAGATCTGCGGCGGCCTGCGCCGCTTCTCGAGAGAGGAAGACTCCTCCGTCACGCGGTTCGACATCCTGGAGCTCATCCGGGACACCCTGGCCATGCTGGAACCCCAATTCCGGATGGCCGGCCCAACGTACCAGCTCAAGCTCCCGGAGACTCCGATCACGGTGGAGGCGGATCGTGATCAGATTTCCCAGGTTTTTATCAACCTGATCAACAACGCCCTGGACGCCATGGACCAGAAGGGCGCCGTCACCCTTTCGGCCGAATCCGTGAACCGGGGGGGAGAGCCATGGGTGCGGTGCAGCGTCAAAGACGAGGGTGTGGGGATTCCGCCTGAGGCGCTCCCCCATATTTTCGACCCCTTTTTCACGACCAAGGATGTGGCGGAGGGGACGGGGCTGGGGCTTTCCATTGTCCACGGCATCATCGAAAATCACGGGGGCCGGATTGACGTCCAAAGCGAGGTGGGCGTGGGCGCAACGTTCCATCTGGAGGTTCCCCGAATCGCCGCGCTTCCCGGGGCGTAGCGCAGAACCAACCCGGAGAGAATTCAGTCAGGCGGTGGACTGACGGACCGTCGGAATCGAGCGTTGGGCGGCCCTCGGAGGGGCTGGATTCGGCCACGGCTTAAGCGGTTGATCGGAATGGAAACAACTCAATGACACCGAAAATCTTGATCGTCGACGATGAAATCGAAACCTGCAAATTCCTGGGGGCTTTCCTGGAACCGCTGGGATATCAGATCATCACCGCCCTCAACGGGGAAGAGGCGCTGGAGAAGATCAAGAGCGAAGAACCCCACCTGATGCTTCTGGACATCCGAATGCCCGAGATGGACGGCATCGAGGTCCTCGAACACGCGAAGACGTTGAATCCCCGCATGGGCATCATCATGATTACGGCTGTCCAGGATGAAGACATCGCCAGGCAGGCCATCGCCGACGGCGCCCACGACTACATCACCAATCCCATCGACTTGGACTACCTGGAAAGCAGCGTCATGGTCAAGATGACCGACATCCTGGGTTGAAGGCCCCCTCCCGGCGTCCCCCCTCCCCGAAGCCTCCGGACCCCGCCGGACGAACAAGGGCGGAAACCGGCATTCCCCGAAATCCCCCCTTGACCCCGCGCCGGTGAATCCCCGGCCGGAGAACGCGGCCGGTCACGACACCTTGGAAGACCAGTAGGCCCAGGGGTTCTCCCAAAAGGAAGGCCGATTCAGCCGAACCGCCTTGTCACTGTCGATCTGCGCCTGGGGAAGGGGCTTGGGCGTCCCCATCCGGCTCGCCTCGGCGATCAGCCTCGCGGTGTGTTCCAGGCTGATCATCAGGGCCACCGCCTGCTCGAGGAATTTGCCCGCCGTCACGGCCCCGTGTTGGGAGAGCATCACCGCAGGCGCGTCCCCCATGACCTCGGCGATGTCCTCGCCCATCTGCTGGGATTCGATCTGCTCGGAGCTCGGATACACGGGAACCTTGGGCGCGAACACCGTCCCCCAATGGCCCACGGGGAGGATGTCCTGCCCGGCAATCGTGCAGGCGACGCCGCAGAAGGGATGGGCGTGAACGACCGAGCCGACATCGGGCCGGGTCTTGTAGACGCCGGAATGAATGAAACGCTCGCCCGGCGGTTCGAGATCCCCGTCCACATGATTGCCATCCAGATCGATGACGCTCAGGTCATCCACGGTCACCGTCTCGAACACCTTTCCGACGTGATGCAGATGGCCCAGGATCAATATCCGGTCCCCTTCGGGCAGCCTGACGCTTGCGTGACCCAGGTTCATATGCAGGACCCCCGCCGCGGCCATGATCTTGTGGGCGAGAACCATCTTTTCTTTCAGCTCCTGGAGCTCGGTCGACATGGTCCCTCCTTCGGGTGAATCATGGATTCAAAGAAGCCGCATCCGCGCGCGGGCGCCGGCCGGACTCCACCGGGAAGCAGGTTCGTCCCCCTCAATCTGCCACGGATCCCGGGCGCTGCACAACCCGGCCGCCGCTCAACCCGCGTCCGCGCCGGGAGGATCGACCCGGTCCGGTCGGGTCCAAACCGATTCAGCCGAGGAGAATGTTCCGGAAGATTTGTGTGTGGATGAGACAGGGGAACTTCTTTTCCGAGCTCTCGATAAAATTCCGCACCAGCAGGGTCTCCGCCGTTTTTCGGCCGATCAAGATCTCTCCCCAGAGATGGGGCTGATAGCGGGCGATGTTGCTCAGATAGAACATCAGCAGATAGTGGAGCTCGACTTCGGAGAATTGAACCTGCTTCCCTTTGGATGAGGGCAGCGGGCAGATCAGGAATTTCTCTTCATCCAGGCTCAATTCCCGGAGCTGGGTAAGGATTTTTCCCACCTCGACGAGCGCACCGCTCCGGGTCCGACTGACCCAGACGTGGACGGGGCGATCGCCGTTCACTTCCTGGAACGCTTCCGACAAAAGCCCGGGCAACCGCTCCGGTTTCAGCGTCCTGCCGGCCTCCGCTTCGATTTGGACCCACATCGTCCCTTCCTTGTCCTCTTTCCGAACGCCCGCCTGAACCAGCCGGATGCAATTCATGTCCTCATCCGAGAGGTCGTAGATGTACAAACAGTTGTAATACAGGTCGGGGAGCCGAGTGAAGATATCGAGCAAGGTCAGGGGCGTCTCCATGGTTTTTTCGCCGCTGATGATGGTGTGCATCTGGGGGAAAAGACCGTTGCGCGCCACGCGCAGCCGCCGGTCGGCGAGTCGATAGCTCGAGGGGCCGCGGTCCAGCATCTTGACGCCGTGATAGAGATCCTCCTGGTCGGTGAAAAAGTCCGGCGAGACCAGGGTGATCAGCGCCCGGACGAAAGACATCATTCCGTAATAGAGGAGGAGCGGTTTGGTCAGCAGGGTGGCGCCGCGGGCCGAGGCGAAGTATTCCCTCGCCTGTTGCATGCTGAAACAGATGTACGGCAGGGCGTAGCGGTAGAGCAATTTTCGGTTTTGGTGCGCCGGATTGCGAAAATCGAGCCGCTCTTCTTCCAGCAGCTGACGCAGGATGTCCTCGACGGCGCTTTCGTATTCCAACCCCACAAAATCCGACCAGACTTTTTCCTGGTCGAAATATTTCCGGAGGTCTTCAACGATGTAAGCGGCGGATTCATCCATATCAAACCTGGAGGGACCCGGCGGATCCCTCCCCTCTCCTTGAGTCCGGCCCTTCTCTCGATGCCCGGGAGGGCCTTGGATATACCCGCCGGACAGTCCAGCGCCCCCGATTTCGGGCGAATTCCCCCCACGGCCTACTACCCCCTTCAGGATCCGTGCCTCAATCAGGGTATTTCAAGAATTTTTTAAGCCTTGGCAAAGTAGCGCGATTGAATGTGGCGCTTGCGTGGATGACACGGTGTTCCGGCCTTGCCGTTCTGTTCGCTTCCGGCAACCGGCTGATCAAAAACGGGTAATCAGAATGAAACCAGGCCGGCATCTCCTGTTTATGTGAAATGCGGGCTCAACATCCCCGGATTCACGGAAGCGGCGTCGAAATCGGGCGCCGAAGGCCTTTTACAGCGGCCCGGCGGGGGAAGGACACACGCAAACCTTTCCTTGAACTTTTCCCGCTCCGCTCCTATCATAACTTTGGTGGGAGTCGGATCCGGTCCGCCGTCTCCCCCGGGAGGCCGATATTTGGAGGATGGAGAAACCTGCCTGATATCCCGCGCTCTGAAAAAGCCGCTTCGGTCCCGATGGTCCACGCTCATCCTTTACGTGGTCGTGATCCTGGTCACACTCCCGCTGATTCCCATGATCTGGGTCCCCATCCGAGATGGAATCGGCCCGCCGGCCACGACGGCCCTCTCAACGGTTCTGGGGTTGGGCGGGGCATGGGTTTTGCTCAAAGTCATGAGGGTCCTGACCCTGCGAAAAGGTTGGTCTCCCCTCCGAGGGCTGGTGCTCGGCGTCAGCGCCTTGATTTTCGTGTTTTTCCTCTGGCTTCTCGAAAATCCGGTCGAAAAGGTCCATTTTTTCCAATATGGCTTCCTCAGCTTCCTGGCGTATCATTGCATCGGAACAACGTGGCAAGGCTTGGGGTTCTGGCCTTTGCGGACGGCAACGGTCGGTCTGGCCGCCGCCGTGGGACTCCTCGACGAGGCCATTCAATATCTTCTGCCGAACCGTTTCGGCGATATCAGAGACGTGGGGTTCAATCTCGTGGCGGGGGTGATGGGACTCGTGATCACCACCCTGCTTCAAGACAACCGGCGCCGGGAGCGCTTTGCTGATGGAGCCTGCTGACCCCGGACACGCGAACAGGCGCGGGCGCGCGATCATCGCCCTCGGCGTCGCGGCGGCCATTCTCCTTCCCGTGCTTTCAAAGCAGGCGGCCGGCCCTGCCTTCGCCCAAATCCGGACTGCGTCGAAATCCGTACGCCGGACCCCGCCCGCGCCCCGGGGAATCCCGTACGTGAAACGGAAGATGGCGCGGCACCTTCGGGATGCCTGCATCCAAAAGAGCCGGGTCGGAATCCGGGCTTTTTCCTTGAAGTCCCGGGAGGTGCTCTTCGACCTCCGGGGAGACGAACAATTCATCCCGGCCTCCAACGTCAAGGTTTTGACAACCGCGACGGCATTTCACTACCTCAAGCCGGATTACAAGTTCAAGACAAACGTGTACACCACCGGCCGGTTTTCCGCCGGAAGACTGTCGGGGAGCCTCTACCTCAAGGGATTCGGAGACCCGAGCCTGGTCAACGAGGAGCTCTGGATGTTGGTGCGGACCTTAAAGCGGCGAGGGCTGCGGGAGGTCCGCGGAGACATTGTGGTGGACGACAAGTACTTCGACAACGAGCGATTTGTCCCGGGGACGAACGGCGGCCGGGGACTCCGTCCTTTCCAGGCCCCGCATGGCGCCGCGTCGTTGAATTTCAACACCCTCGGCGTTTACGTGGAGCCCAACGCGGTCGTCGGCAAACCGCCGCGCGCGGTGGTCGAGCCCGCCTCGTCCTATGTCCAGCTCATCAACAACGCCAACACCGTCCACCGCCGCCGCAAGGCAAGTATCCGGCTGCGGCGCGCCGCCCACGCGGACGGCGACTTGCTCATCCTCGAAGGCCGCATCCCCGTCGGAAGCCGCCCGCACCGCTTCTGGATTAACATCACCACACCCACCCTGTACCTGGGGCACACCTTCCGGGAATTCATGGAGTGGGAGGGGATCAAGGTCAGCGGAGAAGTCCGTCGGGGGAAAACGCCTCCGGCGGCCCACCAGCTGGCGAGCCACATGTCCAAGCCCCTGGCCATGATCCTTTGGGATCTCAACAAGTGGAGCAACAACTTCATCGCCGAACAGGTTCTCAAAACCCTGGGCGCTGAAATCATGGGCGTGCCGGGGACGCGCCGGAAAGGGATCGCCGTCGTCAACCGGTACATGAAACGGCTGGGCTACGGCGCCGGGTCGTTCGTCGTGGACGACGGCGCGGGGCTGTCGCGGGAAAACCGGATCAGCCCGGCCCAGCTCGTCCGCGTGTTGACGGACATGTACGACGACATCCGCTTCCGTCCCGAGTTCGTGGCCTCCCTGGCGGTCATGGGCGTTGACGGGTCGGTGAAGAATCGGCTGGACGACACCCCGGCCGAGCGAAGGATCCGCGCCAAGACGGGCACACTCAACGGCGTGGACACCCTCTCCGGGTACGCCTTCAGTCTGGCCGGAGACATCATCGCCTTCTCCATCCTGATGAACAGAAGCCGCTGCTCGCACTGGCGGATGAGACGGCTTCAGGACCGGATCACCCTCGACCTCGTCCGCCCGGACCGGCGCGCCGTCCCCCGGAAGAGACCCTCCCGCAGAAGAACCCCATGACCGCCGGTGCTCGGGCCGAAGAACCCGGAGGCGCAGAGCGTGAATGGCGGCCGCCGCCCCTCCCCCCGACGCCGGAGGATGCAACGCGTCTCGCCCGGGCGCTGGACCTCCCGCCCCTGGTCGCGGAGATCCTGTGGCGCCGCGGCTACTCCCGGGTCGAAACCGCCCAAAGTTTCCTGGACGCGCCGATCGAGGCCCTCCATGACCCCTTCCTTCTGATGGACATGGACCGGGCGGTGGACCGCGCAAGCCGGGCCTTGGCGGATAACGAGCGCATCATCGTCTACGGGGATTACGATGTGGACGGTCTGTGCGGAACGGCCCTGCTGGTCCACTTCTTCCGGAAGCTGGGGCGGGAGGTCGAGTCCTACATCCCGGACCGGCTGAAGGAGGGATACGGCCTGAATACGGAGGCGATCCTCGGCCTCGGCGCGAAGGGAAAAGGCCTCCTCATCACCGTGGACTCGGGGATCTCGAATCCCGACGAGGTGGAGGCCGCGCGGGGCGTCGGCCTCGATGTGATCATCACCGACCATCACCAGCCGCCGGACCCTCTGCCCCGCGCCTGCGCCGTCGTCAATCCGCACCGGCCCGGCTGCGCGTATCCAGACAAGTCGCTCTGCGGAACGGGGATCGCGTTCAAGTTCGTCTCGGCGCTCCGCCGCGCGCTTCGGGACGCGGGGCGCCCCGAGCCCCTGCCCAACCTCCGCCGGACCCTCGACCTGGTCGCCCTGGCGACGGTGGCCGACGTCGCGGACACGCGCGGCGAGAACCGCGTGCTCCTGCGCCACGGTCTCCGCGAGCTTGCCGGATCGACGCGGCCGGGGCTGCGGTCTCTAATCCGCATGGCGGGGACCGCGCCCGAACCGGACGGCCCGGACGCAACGCTCCGGTACGCCCAGGTGGCTTTCCAGATCGCCCCGCGCATCAACGCCGCCGGGCGGCTCGGAAAGGCGGACCTCGCCCTGGAGCTTCTCCTGGAAACCGACCTCGCGCGGGCGACCGAATCGGCCTCGAAGCTGGACCGGATCAACGCGGAACGGCAGAACATCCAGGAGGAGGTCTATCAGAATGCCCGGCGCCGGGTTCCGGCCGGCCGCTCGCACGGGGACGGGCCCATCGTCCTGTGGGGGACGGGCTGGCACCCGGGGGTCCTGGGCATCGTGGCCTCCAAGGTGGCGGAGGAGTTTCATTGTCCCGTCATCCTCATCGCCTTGGACGGCGCGTTCGGAAAGGGCTCGGGCCGCACCGCCGGAGCGCTGCACCTCCAACAGGCCCTGGCCGATTGCGCCGATCTGCTGGAAACCTTCGGCGGCCACCAACACGCGGCCGGCCTGACCCTTCGGACCGAGCGCCTGGGGGCGTTCGCCGAGCGGTTCTCTCAGATCGTTCGGGAGCGAACGGCCCCGGAGGACGGGGTCCCGGCCCTGGAGCTGGACGGCCGGGTCGAGCTATCGGACCTGACGCTCGAAACCATGCGGGCCCTCGAGCGAATGGCGCCCTTCGGTCCGGGGAACGCCCGTCCGGTTTACGCCGCGGAAGGGTTGCGGGTCGTCGGCGGAATCCGGGCGGTGGGCCGGGAGGGGCGGCACCTGAAGATCGAGCTTCACGACCCCGCCTCCGGCCAATCGGCGGAGGCCATCGGTTTCGGCATGGGGAGCGACGACAGACTGGATTTCCTGAACCGGCCCGGCGAGCTCGTAGACGCCGCGTTCGAGCCGGAGGTCAACCGGTGGAACGGACAGGAAAGCCTTCAGCTCGTCCTCAAGGATTTGAGGCGCTCGGCCGCGTCTTAGCCAACGCCGGAACGCTTCCATTTCAAAGCTCCCCAAGCGGGCGAAGAAGGGGGGGGGAGGAGGAGGCGTCCCTCGACCCGGGAAACCGAGACCCACGAATCGGGCGCGGCGTCACCGGCCCAGGACAGCCCCGGATGAAACCTTCCTCGGAGGTCCAACACACATGCAAGCCCCTGAATTTTTGATCGAGATCCTCGACCGGCTCCAACACACCCTGGAAACCGCCGTAAACGGCCTCACCGAGGAGGACCTGGCCTACCGGCCCGATCCCAAGGTGAACCCCATCAGGTTCATGCTCTGGCACATGTCGCGCGAGGAGGACTATGTCATCTCCAAGTTCGACGAACGGGAGCAGGCCTGGATTTCCGGCGGCTGGCACGAAAGGTTCGGCAAGCCGGCCGACCCCGAATACACCGGATACGGCTTTACTCCCGAGGAAGCCGGGACGTTCACGATCCCGGACCTGGAAACCGTCATGGGGTACAAAGCGGCCGTTCGGGAGGAAACGGTGCGATTCTTCAAAACCTGCTCGGACGCGGATTTCGCCCGAGAGATGAAGCGCGAGGTCGCCGGTTTCAAAACAATGGGCGGACAGCTCACCCTGCTGACGTCGGAGATCGCCCAGCACACGGGACAGATCGCGTACATCAGGGGCATTCGTACGGAATTCGGGTGGCACCCGGGGTGGCAATAGACGAGAATGAGCGGGCTCGAAGAAGCCGCTTCAAAGATGTGACCTTGGCCAGGGGCTGGACAAAACAGGAGAGGGATGATGAAAAATCTGGTCTGTGCGGGTTTCGTGATTGGGGCCGTTTCCGTGATCCTGTGAATTATCGCCAGGCTTGGCGCGGGGTTCCTCATGTCCGTCGCTTCCGCGACCTACCTGGACTTCGCAAACACCGTGTTTCTCGGGGCGATCACCCTCGGCGTCTCCGCCCTTCTCTCTTCCCGGGGAGAGTCGTAGACCCGGCCGGACCGAACAGGCCGTCTCCCGGGTGCGGGACGCGGCCGGCCTTGAAACATTTGAGGGTGTTCATCCGGCCCCCCAAACCACCCCGGCCGTTTCGGCGACCACCTCCAGCTTCCGCTTCTGCTCTTCCGCGGAGATCCGGTTTCCGACAACGGACGTGGAGAACCCGCACTGGGGGCTCAGGGCCAGCCGTTCGAGCGGAACGTAGCGGGCGGCCTCCCGGACGCGGGCGGAGAGCCCTTCCACCGTCTCCGGGCGGGACGATTTGGTCGTGACAAGACCCAGGACGACGGTCTTGTCCTCGGGCGCGTCTTTGAGCGGCTCGAAACCGCCGGAGCGCTCGTCGTCGTATTCGAGTAGGAGGCGCTGGGCGCGGACGCCCCGGAAAACGGTCCGGGCGATGCGGCCGTAGCCGCCCTCGGCCAGCCACCGGCTGGCCTGGTTCCCCCGTCAGAGGTGAAAGCCGAAGGTGACGTCCGGGAAGCCGTCCATGACGGCGTTGTCCATCTCGATCCCCCGCGACAGCCATTCCTCCCCCCTCTCCCCCCCACTCCAACCCCGGGACTCGTAAAAGGCCCGGCCTTTCGGGTCCAGCGCGGCCGTGTATTGGGGCGCGTCGATCTGGATGTACGTCGCGCCCAACCGGACGAGCTCGGCGACCTCGCCGCGCAGGATATCCACGACGTCGGCCAGGAAGGAGTCGAGGGTCGGATAGGCGTCCACCCGGCGATCCGTCGGCCAAAAGTTCATCCAGAGACTCGGGCTGGGAAGGGTGACTTTGGGAATGAGGGGCTTTCCCCTCGTGATCGCGCGAAGGACCGTGAACTCCTCGGCCGAGAGGTGGCGCTTGCGCTGAAGCCTGCCCACGACGCCCAGCGACGCCGGCCGCCGGATCTCCTTGTCCCCGACCCTTTCATCGCCGCGCCAGTCCCCCCAGAGAAAGGCGTCGATGCCGCACTCCCCGAACCCCTCCACCGCCTCGGTCATCTGAGACTGGAAGGAGAGCCGCCGCATTTCCCCGTCGGTGACGACGGCCAGCCCGGCTTTCTCCTGAAGGACAACGGCCGCATCCACCGCCCGGTCCTCGGCTGCCTTGAGCCCGGCCCGCGAGAGCCTCCCCCCGGCCGCGTCTTCCCGCGCCCCCAGCAGCTCCGGGGGTCTGAGGAGGCTTCCGACGACATCCATGTGGACGGTGATCATGGTTTCTGGTGTTTATCCTTCGGCGGGTTCATCTCTCGACGATACAGCAATTCGTTTGAAGGAATCATCCCCATGCATGCCGGCGCGCGAAATGAACGCCGGAAATTTCCCACAGCGTTCCATCGAAGACCGTGAAGAGGGAAGGGAGATGACGGAGGGACAAGGGGGTCCGGGTCCTTCAGCCGGTTCCGCGCCGAAGGTCCTTCTGAAGGCGCAACCCTGCAATGAGACGGGGGCGCGGACAACTTTTTTGAATATGTTTCTGGGACACGACCCTAGCCTGGATATCTCACAAGTAAGGACGGTTCAGCGGTTTTCCTTCGAGAAATTCTTTGAAGATCAACCGATTGGCCAAGAGATGAAAACCGAGGGGAGTGGAACACCCTGTCCTTGAGGGGGGCGGGTGCGGAGCCCCGGCCCCTACACCGAATTTGATGGTAGAAGCCCCGAAATGCAGGGGCGGGGCGAGAGTCGGTTGACTCCCGCACCCGCCCCGATGCGTTGGTGAGAAATCCAGCCTAGAGCGTTTTTTCCTTCTCGTAGGAACCGCCCCGGACCTCTTCATACTTGACCTTCATACGCGCAATCAGCTCCTTGTAAGAGGTCTTCCGAATCAGTCGCTTGAATTGCTTGCGGTAATTCGACACCAGGCTCACGCCTTCGATGACGAAGTCGTAGACGCGCCAACCTTCCGGAGTCCGGTGAAGTTTGTAATCAATGCCGATGCCCGCCCGCTCTTCTGAACAATCCTGGTCTTGACCTCGGCGTATCGCTCTTCCATGCGCTCCGCCGGATAAACAATCTTCTCGTCCGCGAACGCCTCGATCTTGGTCAGATAAGAGTCTTGCAGGAGGTTGCCGAAAATCCCGATGAATTCCTTTTTTTCCGCGGGACTCATTTTCCGCCATTGACGCGCGAGGGACCGCTTGCCCATTTCCGCGAAATCGAAACGCGCCTGAATGATCTCGGACAACTTGCGCCTGCGGGCCTTGCGGTGCTCATCGCCCTTCAGGGACGGATCCCTCAATACGTCCAACACCCGATCGATGGACGCCTTCAGCTCTTGCTTGGGATTCGCCGCGGCGAGGGCGGCGCCCCCCCCGGCGTGAAGAATCCCGCGGCCAGAACCCAACACAGGAGGGCCGCCGCCAGGACAACACATCTTTTTCGACCGTTCACCGGAATGTCCTCCATGAAGAAAACTGATTGGCTTTCCAGCCGGCTCTTCGCTTATAAAGAAACCGGCGGGTTTTGAAGATCGATAAACTTCCTTTTCTCTGTCTTCTTCTTCGGTCTATGACTGTGGGAGCATTAGAAAACGCGGAGGGGGGGAAGGAGGGCGGTAAACAATGAGGCTCCTTTCGGTGAATGTGTCACCAGCGTTGGAAGTCCCGCATAACGACAAGATCATAACCACGTGGATCTTCAAGGAGCCTGTCCGGGGCCGCGTGATGCTCCGGGCGCTGAACCTGGACGGCGACGACCAGGCCGACCGGAGCGGGCACGGCGGAATCCACAAAGCGGTCTACGTTTACACGATTGAACATTACGACCACTGGGAGGACGAGCTCGGCCGCGACGATTTTTCATTCGGCCAATTCGGTGAAAACTTCACCGTCGAGGGAATGCCGGAAGACGCGGTCCATATCGGAGACGTCTTCCAAGTGGGCGGCGCACGGGTCGAAGTGACTCAGCCCCGCGTCCCCTGCTTCAAGCTCGGTATGCGGATGGGGTTGCCGGAATTCCACAAACAGTTTCTGGTAAGCGAGCGGGTCGGATTCTATCTTCGCGTCTTGGAGGAAGGCGAGGTCGGCGCGGGCGATGAAATCGTGCGGACCGAAACCGGCCCCGAGCGCATGACGGTCCAGGCGGTCCATCACCTGCTCTACTTCGACGGGAAGAACATCGAAGGGGCCGCGAAGGCCCTCCGCATCCCCGCCCTGTCGCCCGGCTGGCGCGGCTCGTTCGAGAAGATCGTCGGAAGGGGGTGACCCGGTCTCGTGACTCGGGCGCACCCCCGCCCGGACAAAATCCCTCCTCAGGCCACCGGCTTCTTCGGAATATTCCGGGGGATGTATCGGCCGTGTTCCTGCGTGCCGGTGATCTCGCCGTTCAGGGCCACGGTGACGCCCCGGACGATCGTCCGGACCGGCCATCCCTTGAGATCCCAACCATCGTAGAGGCTCCAATCGGCGTCGGAGTGCCAGATCTCCGGCGTCACGTGCCGCACCTTCTCCAGGTCCACAAGGACAATGTCCGCGTCGAATCCGGGGGCGATGTCCCCTTTTTGCGGGAGCAGCCCGTAGGCCTTGGCGACGTTGTACGAGGTCAGCTCAACGAGGCGCTCGAACGTCAGACGGCCCGTGTGCACCGCCACATGGAGCATCACCGGGAGCGAGCAGCCGGTCATCGGGAATCCGGGAATGGCGTTCCAGATCCCGTCGCCCACCTTGTCTTTCCGGGGGACGACGGTGGAGTGGTCCGCGCCGATGTTGTTGAGCGTCCCGTCCTGAAGGGCCTCCCAAAGCTTTTCCTGGTCCACCGTGTCGCGGAGCGGCGGGTTGACCTTGCCGAGGAAGCCGATCTTGTCGTGGTCGTGCTTGGTGTACGTGAGGTAATGGGGACACGTCTCGGCGATGATGTCCACGCCCCGGCGGTGCATCTCGCGCACCAGGTCCACCCCCTTCGCGACGGTCAGATGAACGACGTACAGCCGGGAGCCGAGCTCCTCGATAAAGAAAAAGGCCCGCCGCAGGCATTCCTCCTCGCAAAACTCCGGGCGCGCGTCCGTCCAGGCCTTGAGGTCGTTCCGTCCCTCGTCGATGAGCCGCTTCTTTTCCCGGTGGATGATCTCCATGTTCTCCGCGTGGACCATGGCGAGGCAGGGATAGCCCTCGGCGATCATGTCCCGCACCTTCTTGAACCCTTCGTAAAGCAGCCCGTCGTCCACGGCGATGATGCCGAACACCTTGGCCTCGTCCTCGGTGTAGGCCATGTAGAACTTGAAGGAGCACATCCCGTACTCCCGAACCAGGAAGGGGATGTCCTCGATCTGCTCTTCCGTCCCCAGAACGGCGCTGAAGGCCATGTCGATCATCGAGTTCTTCTCGACCACGTCGATGGCCCAGGGGGTGTACTCCCGGTAGGATTTGGTCGCGTCCTCCCGGTTGAGAAGCATCGGGATGGCCGTCGTGACGCCGCCGGCCGCGAAGGAGCGAGACTCGGTCAGGACGTTGATCTCGAACGGGTTCTTGAAGAGCTGAAGGTGGACGTGAGGATCGATCACGCCGGGGATGACGTGGAGACCGGCCGCGTCGATGACCTCCTTCGCCTCGGGCATCGTCCCCGGGTCGCCCACGGCGACAATCTTGCCGTCCTGGACGGCGATGTCCTCAACCCGGGTCCCATCCCGCCGAACCACCTGACCTCCTTGAATCACCGTATCTACCTGCACCATGTTCTCCCCCCAACCGATGAAGTGTTACCGTCGGCGAAATTCGCCGTGAATTGAAAAGGCGATTCACCCGCGCTTCGGACGGCTTTCCTCCCGCCCCGGGGAAGTTCCTCCCCGGGATCGGGCGTCCCTATTCCGTCCGTTCAAGACCTTTTAACTTTCTTCATGTCATAATACCGGAATTCATCATGTGCGGGAACCCGGCCGGGTGGGCGGACGGTTTTCCATTCAGGCGGGCCGTCCGGAAACTTCCCTTCCGGACAACCCTTGGTTAATATTCAGAAGCGGAACAGACGAAAGAACAACCGGCAACGCTGAATTTTCGGTGGATCGGTCCGCATTCCCGGGCGGCCGCACGGCCCGCCGGAAGTTGACAGCCCTGGGCAAAACCCTTAACAAGGGGCCGGCCCGCGCGGGGTCCCCATGGAGGCGGAAAGAACATTGAACGCGAAACCGAAAAACGGCAAAGGTGAATTTGCGGACAGGGTCGCCATCATCACCGGCGGCGCCAAAGGGATGGGCGGACGGATCTCCCTGGACCTGGCCCGGGAAGGCGCGCGTCTTGCCCTGTGCGCGCGGGACGTGGCCGCGCTGGACGCCCAGGTCGAGGAGATCCGCAAGGAAGTCCCCGGCGTCGAGGCGGTCACCCTCTCCCTGGATGTCCGGGAAGAGGACCAGGTGAAGGCCATGCTCGATGAGACCCTGAAAGCGTTCGGCGGCATCGACATCCTCGTCAACACCTCGGGCGTCATCGGCCCGGTGGAGACCCCGGTCCACAAGATTTCCGTCGAGGATTGGGACTACGTTCTCGGCGTCAACCTGAAGGGGACGTTCCTTTGCTGCAAGCACGTCATCCCGACCCTCCTGGAGAAGAAGTGGGGGAAGATCGTGAACATCTCCGGGACCTCCGGGCTCCGGGGTTACATCAACCGCGCGTCCTATTCCTCCTCCAAGTGGGCCGTGCGCGGCTTCACGCGGACCTTGGCGCTCGAGCTGGGCCCTCATAACATCAACGTCAATTGCATCTGCCCCGGTCCCATCTACGGAGACCGGATGGAAAAAATCATCCAGGAAAAGGCCCAGGCCTGGAATCAGACGAGGGACGAGGTCTACAAGAAGTACACCAGCGAGATGGCCCTGGGCCGTTTTCCGGACGAAGAAGAGATCGCCGCCGCGGTCCTGTACCTCTGCTCGGAAAAATCCCGCAACATGACGGGCCAAGCCCTGATCATCGACAGCGGCTGGGACGTTTAGCAGGGGCTTTTGCCCGGGGGTTCGGACTCGATGGCGGTCAAGGATCGGATGAAAACGCGGGGAAGCCCCCATGGGGTCGGCGGGCGGATGATCCGCCACGACGCGGTGGACAAGGCCGGGGGCGTCCTCCGCTACGCATCCGACGACATCCCCCGCAACGCCCTGGTCGGCCGGGTGCTCCACGCGAAACATCCCTCGGCCCGGATCGGCGGGATCGACAAAACGGCGGCGCTGGCCGTGCCCGGCGTGGCCTGCGTCCTGACGGCTGAAGACGTGCCGCGCAACGAGCTCCTCGCCGGTCTGCCGGGGCGCATGTCCGATGCGGGCGAAGGGGCGCACACGGCCTTCCACCAGATCCTCGCCGGAGACCGCGTTCGTTACCTGGGCGAGCCCGTGGCCCTGGTGGCCGCGGAGACTGAGGACGCCGCCGAGGAGGCGCTCGCCCGCGTCGCGGTCGATTACGAGCCGCTGCCCGGCGTGTTCGACCCCCTCGAAGCCCTCCGTCCCGACGCCCCCCGCGTCCACAAGGGCGGAAACCTCGTCTGCCATTGGTCCGTTCGCCGGGGCGACATCGAGGCCGGTTTCGCCGAGGCCGACATCATCGTCGAAAACCGCTACACAACCCAGTGGATCGACCACGCGTACCTGGAGACGGAGACCGGCGTCGCCTGGGTGGACGACGACCAGGTCATCAACATCAATGTGGGCACCCAGGTGCTCGAACACTACCGGGACGTCGCCCAGGCCCTCGGGATTCCGGACAGCAAGGTCCGCATCCGGTGCGCCTATCTGGGCGGCGGCTTCGGGGGCAAAGAGGACGTCACCGTCGAGGTCTTCTTGGGACTGCTGGCCTGGAAGACGAGGCGGCCCGTGCGCCTGGAATACAAACGGGAGGAATCCATCCTCGCCCACGGAAAGCGGCACCCCTACGTCATGCGGTACAAAACAGGCGTGACGCGGGACGGACGGATCACGGCCCTGGAGGCCGACCTCCTGGCCGACGGCGGCGCCTACGCCTACCTGACCGTCTGGGTCGTCCACTACTCGGCCGTCACCGCGACCGGCCCGTACCGGATCCCCAACGTCCATGTGGACGCAAAGGGCGTTTACACCAACAACACCTTCGCCAGCGCCATGCGGTGCTTTGGCTCGCTCCAGTCCAATTTCGCCTACGAGATGCAGATGGACGCGGCGGCCCGCGCCCTCGGCATGGACCCAGGCCGGTTCCGGGAGATCAACTACCTCCGCAAAGGAGACGCCCTCGGCACCGGGGAAGACATCCGCTCGGAGGTGGAGCTGGCCGAGGCGGCCCGGCGCTGCCGGGAGGCGCTTTCGCAGGACGGCCCGTCCGGGAGCGGAGCGGCGCCGGGCCGGCCCCTGATCGGCCGGGGGGTGGCCGCCGGCATCACCCCCTACGGGCGCATGCACTGGACGCACGACAGCGCCCAGGCCTGGGTCGGGTTCGAGATGGACGGGAGCCTGGTGATCCGCACCGGGACCCCGGACCACGGAGGCGGACAGGCCTCCTCCATGGCCACCCTGGCCTCGGAAGTCCTCGGCGTCGACCCGGGCGGAATCACCGTCCAGCGGGCGGACAGCCAACTCACCCCCCTGGCCGGGACGACCACCGCCACCCGACAGCTCATGATGAGCGGCAACGCCATCCTGGAATCATGCTTTCAGATCCGCCGGGACCTGCTGGAGGTGGCGGCGGACATGCTCGAGGTCTCGCCCGAGGAGATCGAGCTGGGGGCCGGACGCGCCGCCGTGCGGGGATTTCCCGAGCGGGGGCTCGGACTCTCCGAGGTCGTCCGCCGGATGGCCGCGACTGGAAAGCCGCTGGGCAACCTGTCCAAATGGGACGCCCCCGGCGGCGATCCCATCGACCCGGCGACGGGCCGGGGCCGGGCGTTCAACGATTACACGTTCGGCGCCGTCGGCGCGGAAGTGGCCGTGGACGCCGAAACCGGCGAGGTGATCGTGCGCCGGCTCTCGTCCTGCTTCGACGTGGGCAAAGCCGTGAACCGGACCAGCGTCGAAGGCCAGATGGAAGGCGGGGCCTACATGGGTCTCGGCCAGGGGCTGATGGAGGAGGTTGTCCTTCGAGCCGGCGTCACCGAAACCGAAAACCTGGAAACTTACCTGCTGCCCACGGCCCTGGACACGCCGGACGTGAAGACCGAGATCCTGGAATCCGGCAGCGGACTGGGGCCGTTCGGGGCCAAGGGGATCGGCGAGCCCGCCCTCACCCCCGCCGCCTCGGCGATCGCCCTGGCCGTGGCCGACGCCCTGGGCGAGCCGGTCCGGGAGCTTCCCGTCACGCCCGAGCGGGTCCTGTCCGCCCTGGCCGCCCGATCGGCGGCCGGCTCGGGTGCCTGAATCAATCGCCTCAACCGTTTCATCAGGAAAGCGTCACCGATGACTCAACCCTCCTGGAAGATCGGCGTGGACGTCGGGGGAACGTTCACCGACGTCGTCGCCCTTTCCCCGAACGGGACCTCCACGGTTTTCAAGGTCCCGAGCGATCCGGCCCGCCCGGCGGCGGCGCTCCTCCACGTCCTCGAACGGGTGGCTCAAGACGCGGGCGGGGGCCTGCGGGGACTGGAGATCGTCCACGGCACCACCGTGGCCACCAACGCGCTGGAGGAACGGCGGGGGGCGCGAACGGCCCTGATCGCCACACGGGGATTTCGCGACCTCCTCGAAATCGCCCGGCAGTCGCGGGACGATATCTACGAGATCCAAAAGCCTTCCCGCCAGCCGCCCTTCGTCCCCCGGGACCTCTGCTTCGAGATCGCCGAGCGGCTGGACGTCTCCGGCCGGGTCCTGACGCCCATCCGAACCGACGAGATCCCGGACCTGATCCGGCGGCTCAAGGACGCCGAGGTCGAGTCGGTGGCCGTCTGCCTGCTCCACGCCTACGCGAATCCGGCGCACGAAAGGACCTTGGGCGACGCCCTGCGGGAGGCGTTCGACCACGTCAGCCTCTCGTCCGAAGTCAACGCCGAGTTCCGGGAATACGAGCGCGCGCTCACGACCGTTCTGAACGCCTACCTGATGCCCACCGTCTCGGATTTCCTCTCTCACCTGGACACCGACCTGGCGGGCCGGGACGCCCATCTCCACCTCGTCCAGTCCAACGGCGGAATGATGTCCGAATCCGCCGTGCGGCGAAAGCCCTTGAACCTCGTCATGTCCGGCCCGGCGGCAGGCGTGACGGCGGTCTGCGCCCTGACGCGGGAGTTGGGGTGCGACCGCGCCTTGGCCCTGGACATGGGGGGCACGACAACGGACGTTTGCCTCATCGAAAACGGCCGCGCCGAGCTCATGGCCCAAAGACAGGTCGCCGGCCAGCCCTTCCGGCTGCGGTCGGTCGCGGTCGAGAGCATCGGCGCCGGGGGGGGCTCGCTGGCCTGGACGGACGACGTGGGGGCCCTCCACGTCGGCCCCCGAAGCGCGGGCGCGAACCCGGGACCGGCCTGTTACGGCCTCGGGGGAACGGAGCCCACGCTGACCGACGCCAACCTGCTCCTCGGCCGTCTCAATCCCGACGCCGTCCTGGGCGGGAAGATTCGCCTGCGCCGCGAGGCGGCGGAAGAAGCGGTGGGCCGCCTCGCCGGGGCGCTGGGGATGACCCTGGAGGAGAGCGCGCGGGGCATCGTCGCCATCGCCGAGGCGAACGTCCTGGGCGCGCTCCGGCTCGTCTCGATCAAGCGGGGCCGCGACGTTCGCGAAGGGGCGCTCGTGGCCTACGGAGGCGTGGGGCCGGTCCATGCGGCATCCCTGGCGGCGGCGCTCGACATGGAGACCGTGATCGTGCCGGCCGACTCCTCGGTCTTCTCGGCCCTGGGGTGCCTCACGTCCGACCTGCGCTACGAGGCCGTCAGGACCCACCCTGTATTCCTGGAGGACCTCTCGCCGGAGGCGCTGAAACCCCTCTGGGATGATCTCCTGGGGGCCACCCGGGACCTCCTCATCGAAGAGGGGTGCGCGCCGGATTCGATCCAGGTCCAGCCCTCCCTGGACCTCCGCTACAAACGGCAAAACTACGAGATCGAGATCCCCCTGACCGGGGTGAACGGCTGGTCGGCCGCCGAGGTCCGGGGCGCGTTCGATCGGGAGCACGAGGCGCTCTACCACTACGTGACGGAAGAGGCCGTGGAGTGCGTGAACGTCCGGGTCGCCGCCGTCGTGACAACGGAAACGCGGACCGCGGGGGAGCGCCGCCCGGACGCGGCGGCGGAGCGCGAAGCGGGCCGCCGCGAGGTGGATTTCGACGGCGAGCGGATTGAAACGCCCATCCTGAACCGCGCCGCCCTGGGCCCGGACGACCGGGTCGAAGGGCCGGCCGTCGTCGAGGATGAATGGTCCGTCACGGTCCTGCCGCCCGGCCGCTCGCTCACGGTGGACGGCCGGGGGCGCCTGATCCTCCGGATGAAGCCATGAGCCGCATCGATCCCGTCACCCTGGAGCTGATCCGCAACGCCGTCCTCGCGACCTCGGAGGAGATGCGCTTCATCGTCATGCGCTCGGCGCGGGCGCCCCTGCTGAAGGAGGCGGGGGACCTCTCGTGCGTCCTGACCGACGCCCGGGGGCGGGTCATCGCCCAGGGCCAGGACACGCCCGTCCACCTGGGGGTCATGGCCTTCACGGTGAAGGAGTTTCTCAAGGTCGTCCCGCCGGAAGACCTGCGTCCCGGCGACGTGTACCTGACGAACCTGCCGGAGATCGGCGGCAACCACCTGCCCGACGTCAAAGCGATCCGGCCGGTGTTTTACGACGGAGCGCTGTCCGCCTTCGCCGTCTGTCTCGCCCACTGGCCGGACACCGGCGGGGCGCTGCCCGGCAGCTACGTTCCGGACGCCACGGAGACCTATCAGGAGGGGTTGCGAATCCCCCCGATCAAGATATTTTCGGCGGACCGTCCCGTTCGGGAAACGCTGGATTTCATTCTGGAGAACGTCCGGAACCCGGAAGAGCGGGAGGGCGACATCCTCGGGCAATACGCTGGCCAGACCGTGGCGGAATCGCGCCTGTTCGACATCTTCGGCCAGTGGGGGCGCGCGACGACCCTGGCGGCGTTCGAGCGGATGCAGGAGGAATCGGAGACCCGGATGCGGCGGGAGATCGCCGCCATCCCGGACGGGTTGTACGAGGCGGAGGAGTTCATGGACAGCATGGAGGAAGGGGGCGCGCCTCTGCCCATCCGCCTGGCCATCCGCATCGAGGGGGACCGGGCGGCGTTCGACTTCACCGGCACGTCCCCCCCGGTCCCCTTTCCCATCAACACGACCCCCTTCATCGCGGCGGCGTCCGTCTTTTACAGCATGCGCGTCCTCGTGGGCCGGGGCATCCCCATGAACGACGGGTGTTGCCGGCCCCTCGCCGTCCACGCGCCCGAGAACACCTTGGTCAACCCGGGCCGGGAGGCCCCGCTGGTCGGGGGAAACCACGAGACGTCCCAGGTGATCGTGGACGCCGTCTTCCGGGCGCTGGCCCCGGTCCTGCCCGATCGGATCACCGCGGGCGGGCCGGCGACCTCGGGTCTCACGCTGTTCAGCGGAAAGAAGGCGGACGGCACGACGTTCATCCTCTACGAAGTCCACGGCGGCGGCGCGGGCGCGGCCGCCCACCGGGACGGGAGCAACGCCACGCGGGTACACATGAGCAATGTGATGAACACCCCCATCGAGGTCCTCGAGGCCGAGTATCCCATGCGGGTCGAAGAGTATGCGCTGCGGGACGGAAGCGCGGGGGCCGGGCGAAGACGGGGGGGCCTCGGCATCCGGCGGCGCTACCGGATGCTGGCCTCCGAGGCGCGCGTCACGACCATGCTCGAAAGGCGGCAGGTCCCCCCCTGGGGCGCGTTCGGCGGCGAGCCCGGCCAGACGTTCCGCGTCACCCTGAACCCCGGCCCCGGCGAGCGGCCGATCCGCGGAAAGGAAAGCCTCCCGCTCACCGAGGGGGATGTCATCCTGATGGAGACCTCCGGCGGAGGGGGATACGGACCGCCCGAGGAGAGGGAGGGATCGACCCCGGAGGGATGACCAACGGACCTGACCCGCCGGACCCGAAGGATCTGCCAGGAGAAAGGACGATGACGAACACGACGCGGTTTCAAACACCGGGCGCAATCCTCTCGGGCGCCGGGTCATCCACGCGCGCGGGCGACCCGATCAAGAAAATCGGCATCGAAAGGCCCCTGATCGTCACCGACCCCGGCGTCGCCGAGTCGGGAATCCTCGGCCGCGTCGCCTCCGGCCTGGAAGAAGCCGGCCTGAAGGTCTCCACCTTCCGGGACGCGGCGGCCGATCCGCCCGTCGGCGTCGTCCAGGCGGCGGCGGAGGCCTACCGGGAATCCGGCTCGGACGGCTTCATCGGGCTGGGCGGAGGAAGCTCGATCGACACGGCGAAGGCCGCCGCCGTCGTCGCGGCGAACGGCGGAACCGCCGTGGATTATGAAGGACCGCGGGAAGCCTACCCGGCCCCCCCGCCTTCCCTCGTCGCCATTCCGACCACCGCCGGAACGGGGAGCGAGGTGGGCGCGGCCGCGGTCATCACCGACCTGGAGCGTCGAAACAAGTTCGTCGTGATCTCTCCGGCCATCCGCCCCCGGCTGGCCATCCTCGACCCGGAGCTTCTGGCCGGCCTGCCCCCGACGGTGGCGGCTCACTCCACCCTGGACGCCCTGAGCCATATCGTCGAGTCCTATGTTTCCAATGGACGGACCCCGATGACCGAGACGCTCGCCTTGGGCGCGGCGCGCCGATGGGCCGACGGACTCCACCGATACCTGAAGGATCGAAGCGATCCCGGCGCGGCGGAAACCATGATCTTCGCCAGCTGCATGGCCGGGATGTCCATGTCGAACGCCGGCCTCGGTCTCGTCCATGCCCTGGCCCACCCGTTCGGGGCCATGACCCAAATCCCCCATGGCGCGTCGTGCGCCATGTTCATGCCCCACGTGATCCGGTTCAACGCGTCGGCGGCCGAGAAGGATTACGCGCTTCTGGCGGAGGTGCTGGCCCCCGCCCTTTTACGGGAAGGGGACCGGCCTCAAAAAATGACGGCCGACGCCCTGGCGGACGCCATCGCGCGCTTGGCGGATCAAGCCGGGGCGCCGCGCAGGCTCTCGGAGATCGAACGCTCGGCGGTCCTGCCGGAAAATATCCTGGAGACCATCCTGGACAGCTTCCAGCGTCGGACGAACCCCCGCCCGGTGGACCGGGAGGACGTGGAAAGGATCTGGCAGGAAGTCCAATGAGACAGGCGACAATCGAGCGCGTGAGGGATGACTGGCTGTTCTCCGCGCGCCTGACTTCTTAAGAAAGGGCGGCGCCGGCAGACAAGCTGCCAGTGGCACACGATGTTCAGATTGCCAACCCGCTGACGATGACACCCAATGGGACATCGGAATCATCTGCGACCGACTGAGAAAAGGAGAGATCGATGAGCCTGAAAGGGAAAACCGCCGTCATCACGGGCGCCGCGATGGGCATCGGGAAGGGAGCGGCCGTCCGCTTCGCCCGGGCGGGAGCGGACCTGACACTCATCGACCTCGACGCGAAAGCCATGGCGGGCGTGGAAGAGGAATGCCGCGGCCTGGGCGCGGACGTGATCGTCGCCGTCCACGACGCGTCCGACCCCGCCGCCATGGACGCCTTCGTGTCCCGGACGGTCGAGCGGTTCGGGGGGATTGACGTGCTCGTTGTCCCCCACATCCAGCGGCTGACCAAGCCGTTCCTGGAGGTGGAGATCGAGGAGTTCCGCCGCGCCCTCGAGGTCAACGTCACGTCCTACTACTTCCTCACACAGAAGGTCGTCCCCCACATGGAGGCGCGCGGCGGCGGCGCGGTGATCTACATCTCCTCCCAGCTCGGTTTCGTGGGCGCCGCCAAGCTCTCGGCCTATTGCCTCGCCAAAGGGGCGGTTGTGAACATGACCCGGGCGCTGGCGTTCGAGCTGGCCGAGAAGAACATCCGGGTCAACTCCGTCGCCCCGGGCCCCACCGACACGGAGGGCTTGGCGGACACCTACCACGCGAACCCCGCCATGCTGGAAACCCGCCTGGCCGACGTCCCGATGGGCCGCCTCGGCAGGCCGGAAGAGATCGCCGAAGCCATCCTCTTTCTCGCGAGCGACGCCTCCAGCTACGTCACCGGTCACAACCTCGTCGCGGACGGGGGATTTCTGGTTCACTGACGGTCAACGGAGCCACCGCTCCTCAGGACTTTCCACCTGCGGGAAAGAGCAAGCCGGTCTTCATCGGATCATCCGAATTTGTTGACTTCGCGAACGTCGGAATGTAACAATACCGCCCTCGATAGAGGCGGACCTTTCGCTTCGTTCGACTCCAGTCCATTGAGAATAAGCCCCGAATGGCCCGGCCCGTCCCGGGCAGGCCGGATGATGGCTTGCCCTCGCGGCCCCGGCGGGGCCGCCGGGCGGCCCGACGCCCTCAAGGAGAAACAATGGCCCGTTACAGCGTGGGAATCGACATCGGCGGAACGTTTACGGACTTGGTGTGTCTCAACGAGGAAACCGGCCAGGTCACCAACCACAAGATGCCCTCCACGCCCCCCACGTTCATCGAGGGCGTGATGGAGGTCCTGAAGAAAACCGGCCTGGACCCGAAGGACATGACCACCTTCCGCCACGGCTCGACCATCGCCACAAACGCCATTCTCGAGCGCAAAGGCGCCAAGACGGGCTTGGTGACCACCGAAGGCTTCCGGGACGTCCTGGAAGGCGCCCGGGGGGAGCGCCCCGATGTGTTCGACCTGACCTGGGACCCCGCCCCGCCTCTGGTCCCCCGGTACAGCCGGCAGACCGTGCCGGAGCGGATCAGTTTCGAAGGGGAAGTCCTCACGCCCCTGAAGGAAAGCGAGCTCAAGCGCATCGCCCGGATCTTCAAAAAGCGCGGGATCGAGAGCGTGGCGGTCTGCTTCATCAACGCCTTCATGAATCCGGATCACGAGAAACGGACGAAGGCCGTTCTCTCCAAGCTCCTTCCCGGGGTCTTCCTTTGCACCTCCTCGGAGGTGTTCCCAGAGATCCGCGAGTTCGAGCGGACCAGCACCACCACCGTCAACGCGTACCTCCTGCCCATCCTCGAAGGGTATCTGACCGAGCTGGAATCCAGGACCCGGGCGTGGGGGTTCGGCGGCGACGTCCTGATCATTCATTCGGGGGGCGGGGTCATGAGCACCCATCTCGCGCGGACCATCCCCGCCCGGACCTGCCTGTCCGGCCCCGCCGGCGGCGTGGTCGGCGGGGCGTACATCGGCTCGCTCGCCGGACAAGAGAACCTCATCACGTTCGACATGGGCGGGACGAGCGCGGACCTGTCCCTGGTCTGGAAGGGACAGCCGCTGTTCCAACCGGGTTTCAAGGTCGAATTCACGATCCCCATCCGCTTCCCGTGCGTGGACATCACCACCATCGGAACGGGCGGCGGCTCCATCGCCTGGATCGACGAAGGCGGATCCCTCAAGAACGGCCCGAAGAGCGCCGGCGCCTTCCCGGGTCCGGCCTGCTACGGCCGGGGAGGCGATGAACCCACCAACACGGACGCCCAGGTCGTCCACGGCGTCATCGATCCGAATCAGTTCCTGGGCGGCGCCATGTCCCTGGATCCGGTCCGGGCCCGACAGGCGGTCGAGAACAAAATCGCCCGTCCGCTGGGCATGTCGGCCGAGGAGGCCGCCGACGGAATCCTGCGGCTCGCCGACGCCAACATGATCAACGCCGTCAAGCTGATCAGCGTGGTCCGGGGGTACGACCCCCGGGACTTCGCCTTCGTCGCATTCGGCGGGGCGGGACCGATGCACGCCGTATCCTTGGCCGCCGAGCTCAAGATCCCCAAGGTCATCGTCCCGCGCTATCCGGGGGTCACCTCGGCCTTCGGCGCGCTTCGCGTGGACGTCCGCCACGACTTCATCCGGCCCATCCTGAAGAAGTCGGACCAGCTCTCCCACACCGAGCTGGCCCGGGTGTACCGCGACCTGGAGGCGGAGGCGCGGCGGACCCTCAAGGGCGAAAACATTCCGCTCGAACGGGTCGAGCTCCACCGGCTCGCCGACGTGAAGTATTTCCCCCAGTCCAAATACATGACGATCCCCGTGCCGTCGGGCCGGGTCACGAAAGGGACGCTGGACGACATCGTGAACGGATTCGTCACGGCGTATGAGAGAGAGTTCGGCTACCGGATCCCCGACGAGTACGCCGAGGTCGAGATCAGCAACGCGCGTCTCTCGGCCGTCGGCGTCGTCCCGAAAGGGAGCCTGCGGAAGTCCCGGAAGAAAGGCAGCCTGAAAAGCGCCTTGAAGGGGTCCCGGCGGGTCTATTTCCGGGAAGCCGGCGGATTTACGCGGACGAAGATCTATGACCGGGAAGGGTTGGGCGTCGGGAACCGCCTCCGCGGGCCGGCGATCATCGAGCAGCCCGACTCGACGACGGTTCTGCCGCCCGGCGCCGCCGCTACGGTGGACACCTACCTGAACCTGATCATCACGCCCAACGGACGCTGAACCGATCCGTCACGCAAGTGACATGACGCTGGAGGAGCCCCGCCGCATGGCCAAGTCGAAAAAGAAAACCCCCCTCCCCGAGATGGACCGCATCACCTTCGAGGTGCTTCGCAGCGCGTTTCGCGACCTCTGCACCCAGGGCAGCGCGATGATCGAGCGCATCGCCTACGCCCCGGCCATCACCGAGGGCCGTGATTTCTCGGTCTCCATGTTGACGGCCGACGGCCGGCTCGTCGCCCACGGAACCCGGGACCACACCCCTCACTTCGGGACCTTCGAAGGGACGGTTCAGAGCATCATCGAGGACGTGGAAGAGGATTTCCGGCCGGGGGACGTCTACATGTTCAACAACCCCTACCGGGGCGGGACCCACACCCAGGACGTCCGCCTCGTGCGGCCGGTCTTCCACCGGGGCGAGCACATCGCCTTCACCATCGCCAACTGCCACTGGACCGACATAGGCGGACCTGTTCCCGGGACGTTCAACCCCAACGCCCGCGAGGTGCACGCCGAGGGGCTCCTGGTCCCCACCATGAAGCTCTACGACCAGGACCGGCCCGTCAAGTCGAGCTTCGACCTGATCCGCTGGAACGTGCGCGTCCCGCACGACCGCATGGGCGACCTCGCGGCCCAGTACCAGGCCGTGAAGGTCATGGAGATGCGAATCCAGGAGTACGCGGAGAAGTACGGCGCCAAGACCGTCACGCGGGCATTCGAGGAATCCATGAACCACGGCGAGCGGCTCCTCCGCCACGAGGTCTCCCGCCTGCCCGACGGGAGGTATGAATTCACGGACTACTCCGACATGGACGAGGGGCATCCCGACCACCCCAGGGTCAAGATCCACTGTGTCCTCACCATCCGGGGGGACCAGGCCTCCCTCGACTTCCGGAAGAGCGATCCGGCGCCCAGGGGACCCACGGGCCTGACGCATCCGGGGCTGATCTCGGCGGCGTTCGACGGCACGCTTCATTGCTTCCCCCACCTCACCCCGCTCAACAACGGCATCACCCGGTCCATCGAGCTGCTGAGCATACCGGGGAGCACCGTCCACATCCTGCCCCCATCGCCCATGGCCGGGTATTGCGCGGGGACGTATGAAAAGGTGGACGCCGCGGTCATGGCCTGCTGGGCGCAGCCCTTGGCCCAGGTGGACCCGACGCAGATTCACGCCGGAACGGTAAATCTCGAGAACTGCGTCTGCGGCGGCAAGCACCCGAGGTCGGGGAACCAGTTCGTCTCCTACAACTGGATGGAGGGGGGCCAGGGCGCGCGCGTCGACCGGGACGGACCCAGCTATATGATGATGATGTTCGCCGGCGGGGCCTGCAACCAGCCGGTCGAAGTCCTGGAGCGCTGGTATCCGTACACCTATCTCAAGGCCGAAGTCCTCCCCGACTCCTGCGGCCACGGCAAGTTCCGGGGCGGTCTCGGCTTCCAGCGGCACTACCGGATGTGGGGAGAGGGGGTCATCACCATCCACGGTGACCGGGAGGAGGTCACCCCTTACGGCCTGTCCGGCGGACTGAACGGCGGGCCCAACGCCCTGACCCTCAACGAGGGAACCAAACGGGAGCGCCGCCTGGGGATGCACGCCGCGAGCGTCCCGATCGGCCCCGGCGACGTGATCAACTTTCGGAGCAACGGCGGCGGAGGTTTCGGCGACCCGAGAAAACGGGACCCCCAGCTCGTCCTGGACGACGTGATGAACGAGCTCATCTCCCTGGAGGTCGCGCGAAAGATCTACGGCGTGGCGATCAAGGTGGGGGATCCCGAGGCGCTGGAATACGAAGTGGACATCAAGGCGACCCGGGCGCTCCGGAAGAGGCTGGCCAAGAAGAAGTTCCCCGTCGGACACGGCCCCGGGGAAGTCCATCCATTCGGACGGAAGCTCAAGGTCAAGGCCAAGAAGCCCGGCAACTGATTTAGAGGCCGATGAATCCACAGATTACACAGATGGCACAGATTTGAAAGAATAAGAAGTATTTGTGCGATCTGCGAACTCAGTGGAAGGTTCCAATGTCGTTTCAAATACTAATCAATCCACAGGTTGGGTAGATTTGAAGGTTTTGTAACACAGGAATTATCTGCGTAATCTGCGAAATTTTTGGATATTTCCAGGGTCTTTTTAAAGGCTTATGAATTCGCAGATTACACAGATTTTAAAAAACCGAAGATCCTCTGAAATCTGTGGATTGAGAAAATGGGGTCAGACTCGATTCAATCGCGGCCCGCATCATAACGACAACCGGGCCCCGGATAGGCGCGCGGCTGCCTTACCCTCCCGACCCGCACACGGGTTGCGTGAAAGTCGTGTCTGACCCCATTGATTCTCTGTCTACTTTGCGGGCGACCAGGCCCCAAAGGTGCCGGGTGCGTCGCCCGTGCTGTACGATATCCTTCCGCCCGATCCTACATGCAAGGATGCGATGCCGCTTGCCAGCGGGCCATCGGAATAGACAATCTTTCCGTCCTGGATTCTCATTGTCCCCTTGGCCCGCCACTTTCCCGTAATCATCTCAAATGTACCGTCCTCATTGATCAACCAAGTGGCCGCGCCTGTCGTCGTGCCGTACTGGGCAGCCTGACGTGTTAGATTTCCCTCCCATTTCCCCGCGACGGCCTTGAAGTCCTGAATCGGCTTGGATGAAAGCGCCGCACAGCCGAAGAACGGAACGGAGTGATTATGCCCTTGACGCAGACGACCACAACATATAGATCACGCCCTCACATGGGCTAACCACAATATATAGGGCGACGCCTAGGCGGCGTTCGCGTAGGGCACTTCAGGGAGCTTCCCCCGTAGTATTTCTTCGAGCGTCAATATTTGCATTTTTGGAAACGGGGACACGTCAAACAGACCATTCCTTTGAATGCGGCAAAGGCCGGATGTGTCTGCGAAGTCTTTCATCGGTTTCGTTGGGCTATGTCGAGATATGAAAACTCCCGCTATCTGTTTCTCATCCAACAAACCCTTCAACGCTCGAACATGCTCCACCCCCACATGACCACTTTTAACCGAAACGATGGCCTGGTTTTTGGCTACAAGGGGAATACGCCCATCGATCCCTCCATCGGCTCCCATTCTGCCATTCGGGAGTCCGTTGATCGTGGTGACGCAAAATTTCTCAAACTCTTTTCGAGCATAAGTAGATGAGACTTTTGCACTCAGTAATCTTTTGACAACCTCGTCAGTCGTTTTTGGGATGTTTAGGACTTCAATGTCATTCCATATATTGAGTTTCTGACGCTTGAATCGTTCCTGAATCGCAGCGATGGCGGAATAGGTGATATCGATCCCAATCCACTTTCTATTCATAATTTCAGCGGCCGCAATGGAAGTGCCGCATCCGCAGAAGGGATCAAGCACTAGGTCTCCCGGATTGGACGATGCCTTGATGATGCGCTGTAGGAGTGCCAGGGGTTTTTGGGTAGGGTATCCTAAACGTTCCTTATGGGCACCGGAAAGAGAGCTTATGTCGCTCCATATATCTTGAACCGGTATGCCACGGGACTCCTCAAGGTAAAATTTCCTTCTTGGATAGCCGGTTTTGGAATAATACAGACGCTTCTCGTTATCGAGCTTTTCCATCGTCTCCCGTCCGTACCTCCATGCTCTTGTGTGTCCGTTCCATTCATAGATAGGGTTACCCTTCGCTTCACCACCGGGCCCGGTTAGTGGCGTTGTGGTGAAGCGTCTCCCTGTATCTTCCTCTATGTATCTGTATGTTTTTTCTACATATTGCGGATCAAGCGGCGTGAAAATCTGGTTCCATATTGGTTTTTCTCCGTTGCTATATAGCAACAACGTATCATGAATTCGCCCAAAGTGTCGCGATCCCTTGGACCGCCCCTGGGTTATTGGACACTCGGGTGAGGGTATTCGACCTCATGCGGCCTCCGCAACTTGAGCGAGTTTTTCCTGCCTTGCCTGGGCCGGCGTTCGGTAGCCGTAGCCCTCGAGAATCCAATGATGGTTGTACAGGTTCTTGAACTCAAGCAGCGCCCACCGCAGTTCCTCTACGGTGGCGAAAGAGCGCACCCACAGGAGATTCTCCTTCAAGATGCGGATAAACCACTCACAGTAGCCATTTCCCTCGGGCGCCCGCACGAAGCTGGGCGAACTGGTCATGCCCAGGTAGGCGATCTCCCGCTGAAAGTCATCGGACAGATAGGCGGGGCCGTGGTCGTGACGAACTTTAAGCCCCTCGGCGACATCCGCCTCCAAGCCGGCGAAGCGCTCGGCGACCCCCTGCCGGATCGGCTCCAGGGCCTCGAAGCGGTTGCCGCTCTTGGCCGCATGGATCCCCACGCAGTCCACCGAGCAGTGATCCACCGCCACGAACACCGAGGCCATCCCCTCCTCGGTGGTCACCGTCGTCGTCATGTCCGTGCCCCACATTCGGTCGGGCCGCTCGGTGCGGATGGTCCCGTTGTGGGCCTTGGGACCTCGGGGTTTGCCCACCCGGTGGGGGGCCTGAAGCCCCGCCTCCCGCATCAGGCGACGCACCCGCTCCTTGCTGGTGCGGATGCCCGCGAAGCGCAGCCTCGCCCACACCTTGCGGTAGCCCTCGCCATGGAAGGGAGAGTCCTCCAGGACCTGCCGGATGTGGCCGAGGAGTTCCGCATCGGTGCACGGGCCCACAGGGCCGCGCTTATTGGGCGTGGGGCGTTCATGAACGGGGACCGCCTCTCGCCGCCGTTGCGCGTAGACCGTGGAGCGCGCCAAGCCCCAAAGGGCGCACACCCGCTTCAGGCCGTAGGCTCTGCCCGTGGAGGTGAAGCGGGCCTGACTCATCGCCTCCACCTCCTGCCGGCTAAAGGGCGGCCGGCCTCCAGGCGGTCGATCTTCTCCCGCAGGACCTCGCCCTCCATCGTGAGTTCGCCCACCTTGGCCTTGAGCCGGGCGTTCTCCTCGGCCCGCTCATCCGCCGGGCGGGCTTTGAGCGCCGCCTCGCCCCCGCGAAGGAACGCCTCGCGCCAGGCGGAAAGCCGAGCCGCTGTCGTGCCCAACTCGCGGCAGAGCGTCTCCAGGCTCTCGCCCCGCAAAAGACGCAGGACCGCCTCCCGCTTGCGCTGGCAGGAGAACCGACCCCGCTCACTGCGATGCCCTGGGGCCTTGGCTCCGTTCGCCCTGCGGGCGCCCTCCGCCAAAGCCCCCTCTTGCTTTTGTTCGTTCATCGCGACACCCCTTTCTCCATGAATCATGGATCAATCGAGTGTCCAACAAAACCCTAGAGCGGGGGACCCTGACCTACATCATTGTGTGCACCGTAGCGTTTCCAAACGATCTCATTCCTGAAATTCTCACCCCCGAAAATCGCGTCCATCATGATCTTGAGATAATGAGAAGCGGTAGGGTCGCAATGAAGATAGATCGAACCAGTGGGTTTGAGCAGCCGATACATTTCAATGAGCCTAGCCGACATATTTACGAGATAGGCGGACATTTGCTTAGTCTTGCCCAAACCTTCAACCAAGCTATCCAAAAGATGAACAGCGCGACGATGACCGAACAGATCAGCGTCCCTTCCCAATTCATCCAGCAAGGAGTCGCATTCTGGCGTCCATATCCAAGTATCTTCGAAAGCCTGAACCTGTCCGAGATCGTCAGGGTAGATTATGTTGTACGATTTTTTTGAATTGAATGGCGGGTCCAGATAGATCAGGTCAACGGAGTCATCCGGCATGTCTTTCAAGACAGGCAAATTGTCGCCATAATAAAGGGTTCGTGTACGCTGACTCGATTCTGTAGAATGTGGTCTCATGTGGTCCGATTTGTTGTTAGGCAAGGAAAGTTAAGTTTATGTCGGAAAAGGCTGGATTGTCAACGCCCCTATATCTTGTGGTCAGCCGATGTAAGGGAGGGATCTACATATAGTGTATCACTGCGTCAAGGGCATAATCACGAGGATTACCGCGGCAATCCCGCGCCGGACCCCCCAAGGGGTTCTTACCGGTTCGTGAGTCATGAAACCCTCCTGTCGAATACAAGACCGGTTTGCGTCGGTCACCAGACGATCGTCCCGTCCAGATGAACCAACCATTGAAATGCGGCGGTCAGAGCATGATTAACTGACCATTTATAAGATAACGACAACTGGACGAGAAATATTCCCGAAGATCTCTCCCCCCCTTTTATGCCGATCCCTTCGACCCAGATCGGGACAGGCCCCGGCCCGTAAAATCTCAAACAAGGGGCGGCGCCGGCGGCTTGCCCGCCAGCGCCGCCTTAGATGATTTCCTGAATTCAGCGGAGGCCCGGGCGGACGCGCTCTCCGTGGCGCACCCCCTGAAACATGAGCCCTATCGGGGGAGACCCGGCATTTTCCGAGTTTGTTGAAATGTAATAACCGCCCGCGATACGTGTGAGAATTTCGGGTTGGAAGACGTGTGGCCCCCCCCAGGCCCTTATCCCGACCGAAGCGCCTCGGCGGCCGCATGGACCGAGGCGATGATGTTGACGTAACCGGTGCAGCGGCAGAGGTTCCCCACGAGGGCGTCGCGGATCTCCTCCTCCGTGGGGTCGGGGTTCTCGGCCAGGAAGGCCACGGCGGTCATCAGCATGCCGGGCGTACAGAAGCCGCACTGCATGCCCGTCTTCTCCAAAAACGCCTGCTGGATCGGGTGAAGGTCCTCTCCCTCGGCCAGCCCCTCCACGGTCAAGATCTCCGCGCCGTCCACCAGAAACGCGAACCGGAGACAGGACTTGACGGCGGCGCCGTCGCAAACAACCGTGCAGACCCCGCAGACGCCGCTCTCGCAGCCCCGCTTGGTTCCGGTCAGCTCGAGACGGCGCCGGATGACCTCGACCAGCAGCTCGGAGGACTTGACCGTCTCCTCGACGGCTTCGCCGTTGACCGTCAACCGGATCGTGTGATCGACTTTCCCCTCCACTACGCCTCCTTCGCCGATGTCCAGGCCGCGCTTGCGGCCCGGCGGAAGAACACCTTGACCATCTCGAGCCGGTAGGACGCCGGGCCCCGGACGTCACCGATGGGGTCGATCCCCTCGATCGCGCGCTCGGCGGCGGCGGCCAAAAGCTCCTCGGAGAGGTCCTCGCCCCGGAGCGCCTCCTCAGCGCCGATCGCCCGGACGGGCGCCGGCCCCGCCGCGCCGACGGCGACCCGCGCGTCTTCGCACCGCCTCCCGCCCTCGCCCACCTTCAGCCGGACGCACACACAGACAAAGGGCCGGTCTTCCTCGGTCGTCGTCGTGTACCGCAAGTACGCCATCCCCGAGCGCGGCTCGGGCGCGGGGAGCCGAATCCCCGTCAACACCTCGTCCGGGCCGAGGCATGTCTCGTAATATCCCCGGAACAAGTCCTCGGCCGCAAGGCAGCGCGCTCCCGCCGGACCCAGGACGGCGATCTCCGCGCCCGCCGCGATGAGGGCCGTGGGCGGGTCCGAAGCGGGGTCGGCATGGCAGAGGTTGCCGCCGATCGTCCCCACGTTCCTCACCTGGGGATTGGCCACATGGCGGGCCATCCCGGCCAGCGCGGGGAACCGTTCGGCCAGGAGTGGGTCCCGCTCGATCTCCCGGTGCGGGGTCAGCGGACCGATGAAGACCCCGCCGTCCGCATCTCCCCGAATCCCGCGAAACCCCTGAACCCCGTTCAGGTTGACGAGGGCCTTGGGCCGGTAGAGGCCCTGGCGCATCAGCAAGGCCAGGGCCGTCCCGCCGGCGATGACCCGGGCGGATTCGCCGTAGTGCCCCAGCGCCTCGACGGCCTCCTCGACCGTATCGGGCGCGATGACCTCGAAGGGCTTCATGACGTGTTCTCTTTCGCCCGCTTGAGGGCTTCGAAGACCCGGGCGGGGGTGATCGGCAGGTCGTGGATCCGCACCCCGACGGCATCGTAGACCGCATTGGCGACGGCCGGCGCGGTCGGGACGAGGACGGGCTCCCCGATTCCCTTCGCGTTGTAGGGACCCTCCGGCTCGCTCGTCTCTACGATGATGGGGATGATCTCCGGCATGTCCTTGGAGGTGAGAATCTTGTAATCCGCCAGGTTGCCGTTCACGAACTGTCCGTCTTCAATCGACAGGTTCTCGGCGATGGCGTAACCGAGGCCCTGGGAGAGACCGCCGTGAATCTGGGCCTCCAGAAGCATGGGGTTGATGGCCCGGCCCACGTCGTGGGCGGCCGCGACGCGCACGACCCTCACTCGGCCGGTTTCCGTATCCACCTCCACCTCGGCGGCGTGCGCCGCGAACGAGTAGCAGGGCGAGATGTTTCCGGTGCCCGTCATGTGATCGATGAACTCGGTGGGCGTGTCATAGTGGGCCGACTCCAGGATGGCCTCGCCGCCCTGCCGGTACGTGGACATCTCCGCGACCTCCCCCAGCGTCATGGACCGCTCGGGTGTCGAACGCACGAAGACCCGGCTTTCCCGGGTATCCAGGTCTTCCGGGTCAGCCTCGAGCTTCTCCGCCGCGACTTTGAGGAGCCTCTCCCGAGCCTGGCGGGCGGCGTAGTAGACGGCGTTGCCCGAGATGAACGTCACGCTCGACGCGCTGGCCCCGCGGCTGTCCATGGGGGCGCCCTCGGTGTCCATGGTGTAGATCCGAACGTCGTCGAGTTTCATCCCGAGGGTCTCGGCCGCGATCTGCGTCAGAACGGTCCTCGCCCCTTGGCCGCAATCCACCGTTCCGGTGATGACGCTCGCGGAGCCGTCGTCGTGAATCTTCAGAAATGCCCCGGCGCAGTCGGCGTCCCAATAGGCGCGGGCCCCCACCGTATAGATCATCGCCGCCAGGCCCCTCCCGCGCTTGACGGCGCCGGTCTCGGGGCGCTTCGTTTTCTTCCATCCCAGATCGATCTCGGCCGCCGCCTTCTCGATGCACTCCTGCAACCCGCACGTGCCGATCTTCCAACCGACCGGCGTCACATCGCCCGGCTGGTTGGAGTTCTTCACGCGAAGGGCGAGGGGGTCCATCCCGAGCTCCTCGGCGAGCTGGTCCATCTGGGACTCGACGGCGAAGACAAGCTGGGGCCCGCCGAACCCCCGGAAGGCATTTGCCCAGCTTTTGTTCGTGTAGACGACATAGCCGTCGTACCGGACGGCCGGGACCCGGTAGAGAGAGACGCAGATGCTTCCCCCGACGCCCGTTGTGGCGGGGGTCACATTGTTATAGGCCCCGTTGTCGACGTAGGACTCCGCCCGGCGCGCCAGAAGGGTCCCGTCCTTTTTCGCCGCGGTCCACATGTGGATGCTCAGCGCGCTCCGGTGGCCGGAGGTCGTGAACTCCTCCTGCCGGGTGAGGAAGAGCCGAACCGGCCGGCCGCTCTTCTTGGCGAGCAAGCCCGCCAGGGCCTCGCTGGCGCCCACTTTCGACTTGCCGCCGAATCCGCCGCCGATGAAGACCTCGACAACCCGGACCCGGCCGAGCGGGACGCCGAGGGCGTGCGCCAGCTCACGCCGCAGGAGGTCGCTGGCCTGCGTAGAGGCCCAGAACGTATAGCGGCCCGAGGCGTCATACTGGGCCACGCACCCGTGCGTCTCCAGAGGGGTCTGGGCCACCGGCTGGGTGGTGAACCGGCCCTCCACGACGACGGGCGCCGTCCGCAGCGCCTCCTCCCAGTCGCCGGATTCCCGGACAACGTGGGCGGCGATGTTCTTTTCTTTCCCGGCGTGAATCAGCGGGGCGCCCGGCTGGACGGCCTCCGCGGGGTCGAAGACGGCGGGCAAAGGCTCATACTCGACCTCGATGAGGGAGAGCGCCTCTTCCGCCGTGTCTTCATCCACCGCCGCGACCGCGGCCACCTCGTCCCCGACAAAGCGGACCCTGTCGATGACGAGGGGATATTTATCTTCGTGAGGGGGGCCCAGGAAGTGATAAGGGATTTTCGGGGTGTCCTCGGCCGTGATCACGGCCTTGACCCCTGGCAGCCGCTCGGCCTTCGAGGTGTCGATCTTCAGGATGCGGGCGTGGGGATGGGGACTTCTCAGAACCTTCCCGTGAAGCATCCGGGGAAGCTGGACGTCGAAAGAATACCGGGCCTCTCCGGTGAGGAGAATTTTCCCGTCCACTTTGGGCGGGCTATGCCCGACGATCGAGAGGTCCTCCTCCCTTGAAGCGTCTGCCATTGAACCTTTCCCCTATCGGTGAACGCCTGAAAGGGAGAGGAGTCTCACGGGCCCCCGTTTCCGGGGCCTCGCGGGACCCTCTCCCTTCCAGTATTCACGCGCGCTTGCGGCGCGCGTCTCTTCGCGGGAATCCGTATCTTCCAGGTGAGTCCGGGCCTTACATCCCCGGCCGTTTCGGGAAGATGGGCGTCAGGAACTCGTTGGTGTAGTAGCTCCGGACCGGTTCGATGTTCTTGATGTTCCGGGCCTCCGCGACGACGTCCCGGGTGAACTTCATTTTCCCGTACGCGATGTGGCCCAGGCCGTTCATCTCGGTGTCCGGCGTGATCATGTGATTCACCGCGATCCGCCAGTGCTCCTTGGCCAGCGCCGGGTTGATCTCGGGCTTGAGCTTGCTGAAAATGGCCGTGCTCTCCTTGGGGTTCTCCACCCCGTAGGCCAGTCCCTTCAGCGAAGCGCGCATGAACCGCCGGAGGAATCCTCCCTCGGTGTTGATCCTCTTTTCAGTCGCGAGGAATCCGTTGGAATACAGATCCAGGCCGTGCTCGGCATAGATGATCTCGGTGATCCCCACGTTGTTCTTCTTGGCGACCTTGAGGACATTGGGCCGGACCGTGACGAACGTGAGCAGGGCGTCGACGCTCCCCGATATGACGCTCGGGATCTTCGAGGCCCAATCCATCGCCACGAATTTCACCTTGGAGGCGTCCACCCCGGCCGCCTTCGCGAAGGCCGGAAAGAGGACCTGGCCGTCTTCCTTGGCGACGGTGGCGATGCTCTTGCCCTCCAGGTCCTTGACGGAATTGATCCCCCGGTCCTTGCGGGCGTAGATGACGTGCATGCTCTTGGTGTGCCAGACGCCGATGGCGCGCACTTTGAAGCCCTCGGAGCGGGCGATGACGAGCGTATCCAGCCCGCCCGACGCCACCATGCAGCTCCCCGTCGAGACCCGCTTGGCGTTGTCCATGCCGCTCACGCCGCGGATGATTTTGACGTTGAGGCCTTCCTTCTTATAGAACCCCTTCCCCACCGCCGCGTAGAATCCGACGTGCTTGCCATAGGGAACCCAGCCCAAGCAGAAAACGACGTCTTTCATCTGGGCGTTCGCCGAAACCGGCAGGCCAACGGCGAAGGAGAGTGCGAGCAACCCGATCCACAAAAACTTGACGAACTTCATCTCTGCCCTCCATTCCTGAAAACGTGGTGATCCGGACCCCCCCCAGTCCGCCTCTACACTTCATCGGCGAGCGGTTCTCGATGAGCGGTTTTCTTCAGCCAGGCGGCCAACACCCATTCATTCGACAAGGAATCCGTCTGGAAACTGAGTCCATTAAACGTGAAACCCGATGGGGTGTCAAGAGAACCACAAGAGAACCAGGCCCGGCCGGGACGCCGACGGTTGACTTGATTTCATCCAGCGGGTACCCTCCTTTCCGACCGCCGAGGCGAATCAATGCCTACAAGCGGGAAACCCTGGGAAAAGGAAACCCCCGCCATGGCCGACGCCCATCAACCGGCCCTGTTCCGGCAGGGCAGCATCGCCCGCGTAGAGACCCGCAACCGCTTCATCCGCTCCGCCACCTCCGAGTGCATGGCCGACACCGACGGCTTCATCACGCCGGCCTACCGGGACCTTCATCTCACATTGGCCCGGGCCGGGGTGGGTCTGCAATTCACGGGTCACATCTATGTTCACCCGCGGGGCCGCTACACACCGGACATGACCGGCCTTTCCAGGGACGAGCACATCGAGCCGTTCAAATCCCTCACGGCGGAGGTCCAAGCCGAGGGCTCCCGGTTCTTCGCCCAATTGAACCACGCGGGGAGCCAGAGCCGGGACCCCGCGGTCGACCCGATCGCACCTTCCATCGTTCCCAACGCGCAGCATGGACGGACCCCCAAGGAAGCGGCCGAAGAGGAAATCGCGGAGATCATCGACGCCTTCGGCCAAGCGGCCGGGCGGGTCCGGGCGGCGGGCTTCGACGGCGTCCACCTTCACGCCGGTCACGGGTACATGCTCACCCAGTTTTCGTCCCCCTACTCCAACCGCAGAGAAGACAGATGGGGCGGCTCGCCCGAAAACCGCCGGCGGCTCTTGCTGGAGGTGGTCCGGGCGATGCGCAAGGCCGTGGGCGAGGACTTCCCTTTGACGGTGAAACTGGGGATGCGGGACTTCGTTCCCGGGGGCCTGACGCTGGAAGAGGGCCTGGAAACCGCCGTCCGGCTCGAAGCGCTGGGCGTGGACGCCATCGAGGTCACGGCGGGCCTGACTTCCCGCAGGATGGAGAGCGCCACCCAATACGTGGGCCTCAGCCGAAGGCGCGCCCTGGAAGACAAGCTGCTCCACCGCCTCTTCGCGGCCCCGAAGCCGGAGGTCCTTTTCCTGGAAGAGGCCCGCCGCCTCCGGGAGGCCGTCCATTGCCCGATCATCCTCGTGGGGGGGCTGCGAACGGTGGAGAGGATGGAGTCCATCGTCGCCGAAGGCGTCGCGGACTTCATCTCCCTCGCCCGGCCGCTCATCCGGGAGCCCGACCTCGTCCGGCAGATCCAGCAGGGAAGGAGGGGTGCGGTGGCGTGCACGTCGTGCAACATCTGCATTCAGCACGAAGGCTTTCACACCCTGCGGTGCTGGAGAAAAAACAACCGGGACCTCCTTCTCCACGCCTGGCATCGGTTCACGGGGCGGCTGCACTGAGCGCGCGGACGCGGCGTGCGGGTGCGCGAGCCTGCGCCCTCGGAGCGCTCCGACCGTCAGGCGCCCGGGGGGGGGACCCAAGCGGTGGGACGCGGGGGTCCGAATCGCCCGTTACGCTTTCGCGTCTCCCAGGATCCTGGCGACCGCGCGCGTGGCGGCGCCGTCTCCCTGGTGGATCTTGAGCGGCAGGGCGTAGAGCTCGAATTCCTTCCCGACCAGCTTGTCCAGATTGATGAGGTTCTCGATGAGGGGGATCATCTTCGGGAGGACGATGCGGTGGATGGGGCAGTCACCGTCCCGGGGCGGCTGGCCCGGGGGGAGCTTGTCGACGGTGAAGTCCACAGCGATGGCCCGGACCTCGGCCCCCACGAGGTATTCGGCCACCTCGACCGACATGTAGGGGTTGTCCACGTAAGACCGCTCCGTCCCGAACTCCTGCTCCACCCAGCCGGAGTAGAGGACGACGATCTTGTCCCGGATGCGCTCCGGCGTCCAATGGAAGGGTTTCAGGATCTCCAGCGTCACGGGCTCATTCTCGCCCACCTTGCCCCGCAAATCCGCCAGGACGCCCGGGCCCATGTAGCGCTCGATCGGCATCTCATCGATGGTCGTCCCCCCGTCCACGAAGTGCCGGGGGCAATCCACGTGGGTGCCGCAGTGGATGCTCATCTTCATGTACGTATTCGAGCGGAAGTGCTCTTTGTGGGTGTTGATGGGCTCGAACGTCACCTCGGGATGGCCGGGAACAACGGACATCCGCGGTCCGCCCAGCGTCAACGAAAGATCCACCCACTCGCTCATCGTTCCACCTCCACGTTTCGGCTCGACTGAAGCCCGCGCTCCCGCCCCATCGGCCGCCGAGGCCCGAGGCAACGCCACCGGAGGGATGGTATCCAGTGATCGGCGGGCTGTCAATTACGCCGGACCGCGCGGCCCGCGGGAGAATCGCCGCCCAAAAGCGTTGCGCATGAAAGAGGGAAAATGCAATCCTAAGCGGAACACGCCATCCACCGGGTGACGCCGGTCAATACCCATCATTCTTTCAGAGAGGAAAATCCGCCATGCCACCGGACATCCCACAAAGCACCTTCGGCGAGGAGCTGCCGAAAGAGGCCATGCGAAGCACGATTGTCGTCGAGTGCGAGAACGAGAGCAAGCAACTCCACCGGGCCACCCGGGACAATTTCACCTGGCACTCCGACGAGCCGCCCCGCCTGGGCGGGGACAACAACCATCCCCAGCCCCTGACCTACCTCACCGCCGGAATCGGCCAGTGACTGCTCACCCAGGTGAAGCGGTACGCTTCTATGATGAAGCTCGAAGTCAGGTCGGTGAAGGTGCGCGTCGAGTCGGACATCTTCCTGGGAGGCTCCGTCCTCAAGGGGACGGTTTATAGCGGATTCAGCGAGGTGCGCACGCACTTCGAGCTGGAGTCGGACGAAGCGCGGGAGAGTCTGCTCAAGCTCATCCGGAACGCGAAACGGGGCTGCTTCGCCGAAAACATGGTCCAGACGGCCGTCCCGGTGAAGAGCACATACAAGGTGAACGGGGAGGATGTCGGGGTGGAATTGGGGGATTAGACCGCGTTTCCCGGAATGGTTTCGCGGCGGAGAGGAAAACCTACTTTTTTTTCCGCAGCTTGGCGACGGGGGCCTTGATCTTGCCGGAGATCAGGTCGGCCCGGATCTGATCCAGTCTGGCCTGCATCTTCGGCGTCACCCGATCGGCCAGGCCGTGATAAGGCGCCAGTCCGACGGCGCTTTGGGAGAGATCCATCCGGAGAAAACCGCCTTTCCACTTTCCACCGTTCGCCATGGCCGCGATCCTGTCGTAGACCTGGTTGAAGTCGATCTGGACGCTCGAAAGGACCGCCTTGGGGGCGATGGCGTGCTGGTCCCGAATGAAGCCGATGGCGAGCACCCCTTTCTCCTGGGCGGCCTTGAGGGCGGCCACGCCCGCGGGCGGGACTTCCTGAACAAGCACGTCCACCCCCCCCGGATCATCGCCAGGGCCTTCTTGCGGGCGAGGGACTTGTCATGGAAATCGCCGGTGTATTCGACCACGAGCTTGACGCCGGGCCGCACATGCTTGGCCCCGGCCACGTACCCGGCGATGGCGTCCGCGATGGGCGGGATCGGCCGTCCCCCGAGGGCGCCGATCTTGCCGGTCTTGGAAACCAGCGCCGCCAGCGCGCCGGCCATGAATCCGCCGCCCTGGGTCATTGTTTGATAGGAGACGAGATTGGTCTTGTTCCGGACGGTCCCATGGATGACCACGAATTTTGTCTTGGGAAAGGCCTTCGCCACCCGGGCCGCGGCCTCCGAGTATACGAACATATGGGCGTAGACCAGGTCATACCCGGCCTCGGCGAATTTTCGCAGGGCCCCTTCGGCTTTGGGCGGATTCACATTCTCCTGATGGCTGGCCTGAAATCCATATTTCTTGGCCGCTTTCCGGAGCGCCCGGTACCCGGCCGCGCTCCAACCATTGTTGCCGATCGGCCCCGGAACGATCAGACCGACCTTTTTCAATTTTCGCGCGTCCCCAAGGCCCGGGAGCAGTGACATGGCGACGGCCAGGACAACGGTCCCGACGACGATCTTCAAGGCTGTTTTCATCGCGCGCTTTTCTTCCCCGGTATTCACGGGCGCCTCCATCCTGCTTCTACCGGGGAGAGATTCCGAGACCCGGAGAACCCGACGCGGGGTCCGGCCCCGGGCCGGGATTTCGTCGAACGTCGCATGATATTTTAGCAGAAAGCCGCATCCATCGTCCCGCCGGACCTCCTCCCCCCGAACGGGGATAATCCGGAGGTGGCCCTCCGCCCCATTGGCGGCTATAATACAGATTATGTTTTCCCATATTCCTTTGGAGCAAACAAAATGAGTGAATACGCGGTATTGGGCAAAAACGTGCCTCGAATCGACAGCAAGCCGAAGGTCACCGGCGATTCCAAGTACGCCGACGACCGGGCCGTTCCCGGCTGCCTCACAGGCCGGATTCTCAGAAGTCCCCACGCCCACGCGCGAATCCTGAATATCGACACCTCCCAGGCCGAGAAGGTCAAAGGGGTGAAGCTGGTCGTGACGGGGAAAGACTTTCCCAACATCCATTTCGGCCAGTGGATCTTCGATGAGACCCTCTTCGTCCGGGACAAAGTCCGGTACACCGGCGACGAGGTGGCCGCCGTGGCGGCCATCGACAACGATGTCGCCCAAGAGGCCCTGGAATTGATCCGGGTGGAATACGAAGAGCTGCCGGCCGTCTTCGATCCCGAAGAAGCCCTTCGCCCGGACGCGCCGATCATCCACGAGGATTTCGGCTCGACCAAGGCGATTTTCGACGTCAGGCATCGGCAGGGCAACCAGGCCTGCAAAACGCGGTTCCACCACGGGGACCTGGACGTTGGATTCAAAGAAGCGGATGAAATCATCGAAAACCACTTCACGACGCACCCGCATCACCCGGCCTACCTCGAAACCCACTCGGCCCTGGCGGAATACGACGCCTCGGGAAGCATGTCCGTCTGGCTGACCACCCAGTCTGTCTTCAAGGTCCAGGAGGTCATCGGAAAGCTGCTCGACATGCCGCTGAGCCGGATCCGGGTCATCGGCTCGACGGTCGGGGGCGGCTTCGGCGGAAAGAAGCCGAGGGTCGAGCATTACGCCGCCGCGATGGCGTACAAGGCGCGCAAGCCGGTCCGCATCACCCTCAGCCGGGAAGAGGACATGGAGACGACCTTCCAGCGTCATCCCTCCATCGTCGACATCAAATCCGGCGTGAAGAAGGACGGGACCCTGACGGCCTGGGACTTCCGGATGATCATGGACACGGGGGCCTACGCCGACCACGGGCCCTCCATCCTGGCGATGTCCTGCTTCCACTCCCGGGGGCCCTACAAAACGCCGCACGTCAACATCGAGGGCCGCCTGGTCTACACCAACAAGACGATCAGCGGGGCGTTCCGCGGATATGGCAACCCCCAGGCGAACTGGGCCGTCGAGTCCCAGATGGACATCCTTTCCCGGACCTTGGGCATCGACCCCCTCGAGCTGAGATACAAAAACGGCATGGGCGACGGCGACCCCATGGTCAACGGCCAAGGGTACCCGGAAGTCAACCTCCGGGAAACCCTGGAAAGCGCCGCCGAGGCCGTCGATTGGGGAAAGGCGGCCGCCAAGCCGTCCAACGGGAAAAAGCGGGGAATCGGGCTCGCGTGCGGCTCCCATCCATCGGGCGGCATGGGGTCCTCGGCGATTGTGAAGATCATGCCCGACGGCTCGGCCCAGGTCCTGAGCGGGGTGATCGAGATCGGCCCCGGCGAGTACACCATCGCGGCCCAGGTCGCCGCGGAGACCCTCGGCGTCCCGTACGAGAAAATCCGAATGGTCACCGCCGACACCGACGGGACGCCGTATGAAAACATCACGGCGGCCAGCCGAATCACGTTCAACGTGGGCCACGCCGTGCGCCTGGCCTCGGAGGACGCGCGCAACGAGCTGCTTGTGCGCGCGGCCGAGATGCTCGAGGCCAACGTGGAGGACTTGAACACCGGCGACGAGCGGGCATTCATCGCCTCGGCGCCGGATCGCGGACTGAGCTACGCCGATGTGGCCAAAGCGGCCAACATTCACATGAAAGGCCCCATCATCGGCAAGGGCGCCTACACCCCCAACCCCCCGCCCCCGGCGATGGAGAACATCGAAGGCTCCGCGCTGCACGGCTTCCCCACACACGCCTTTGTGACCCACATCGCCGAGGTGGAGGTGGACGAAGACACCGGAGAGATCGAGATCCTCCGGATGATCTGCTCACACGACATCGGACAGATCATGCATCCCGGGGGCCTGGGAGGACAGGTCGATGGCGGAGTGACCCAGGGGATCGGCTACGCCCTGCTCGAAGAGATGGTGTACGACGGGGGCGTTCTCAAAAACGCGGATCTCGTGGACTACCTGATCCCCAACAGCCTGGACATCCCCACCATCGAGCACCGGTTCATCGAAAAACCGGACCCGGCCGGGCCCTACGGCGCGAAGGGCATCGGCGAGGCCGTGCTGGCCCCAACGGCTTCGGCCATCGCCAACGCCGTCTACGATGCCGTGGGCGCGCGGATCATGGACCTGCCCATCACCCCCGACAAGCTGCTTCGGGCCTTGAACAAGATGTAAGCGCGAACCCAGACAAGAATGGTTGCCTGTCCTTGGAGGGGGACGGGGAGAGGCGTTATCCGGCCGCCCCCGATCCCCCTCTTCCGTTTGGACGGGGGGATCTGCCTCACGGACATCGATCAAAGAATGACGAAGACCCCTTATCCCATCTGGGCGTTGGCCGGAATCAACCTGTTCATCATGATGGGGTTCGGGCTCGTCGGCCCGGTGCTGCCTCTGTACGCCGAGAGCTTCGAAGTCAGCTACACGACGGTGGGATTCCTGATCGCCTTGTTTCCGGCCGTGCGCCTGCTCACCAACCTCCCCAGCGGCCTCCTCGGCTCGCGCCTGGGGGAGCGCAAGGTCTGCGCCGCCGGCGCGGGCTTCGTGGCCTGCGGGGCGTTGATCTCCGGCTCCGCGCCCGACTTCTCATGGCTCATTGTCGGCCAATCCTTGCAAGGTCTGGGGTCTTCCCTCTTCGTCACCAACTCGATGAGTTACATCATTCGGATCACGCCCCCCGAACGAATGGGGAAAACGATGAGCCTTTATCACGCGTCGTTCTCCACCGGCGTTTCCATCGGCCCCGTCGTGGGCGGCCTGCTGGCGGGCGTGGGCGGATTCAGGCTCCCTTTCTACACGTACGGCGGGCTGGCGGCCCTGAGCGCGATCTTGACCTGGACGGTCCTGCGGATCTCCCCCGCCGAACCCGGCGGCCCGAAACGGGTGGGACTCCTGAGCCAAGGCCGCGAGATCCGGCGTCTGTTCGGAAACTTTGAATACGTCATGGCCCTGTTCCTGACGGCGGCGATATTCTTTCTGCGCTCCGGCGCGCGACACACCACGCTGCCCCTTTACGCACGGGACGCGGCCGGCCTGGATCCCCTCTCCACCGGCCTGCTGTTGAGCTTCATTACGGTCATGAACCTGCTCACCCTCTGGCCGGCGGGCTGGGCCGTCGACCGGAGCCGGAAGGCGGTCGCGATCGGCGGGAATCTTGCGGCCGCCCTCGCCGTTGTGGCGTTCGGCTGGACGGACACCTTTTCCGGTTTGATCCTGGTCAGCGCGCTCTTCGGCGTTACGACGGGAATTTGCGGGATTCCGCCTTCGGTGATCGCCTCGGACGTGATGCCCGCCCGGGTGCGAAGCGCCGGAATCGGGATCTTTCGCATGGCCGGCGACGTCGGATTTATCATCGGGCCCATCATCAGCGGGCTGACGATCAGCCACGTGGGCTATCAATGGACGTTCGCCACGCACGCGGCGGGGGTGCTCATCGTCGGGCTCATGGCCATCAAAATGAAGGAAACCCTGAAACCCCGCGGCGCCGAGCCCGCCGAACCGGAATCTTTTGTCGCGGAACGCACGGGGGGAATGCCCCCTTAGAGACGGAAGGAGGCCCTGCGATGCCCAACTTCGTTCGGATCGGCGCGGTCGAGGACTTTCCCGAGGGGCAAGGCCGAATCATCAGCGCCGCCCGCAAACCCGTCGCCGTCTTCAAGGCGGGCGGGAAATTCTACGCCGTCAACAACATCTGCCCACACATGGGCGGACCCATCGGGGCCGGGGCGCTGGCCGGGACGACCGTCGCATGTCCTTACCACGCGCTCCGATTTCATCTGGATTCGGGCCGGTCGGCGGACGAGTTCGGCCATACGCTGCAGACGTATTCGATCAAGGTGGAGGACGGAGCGGTCTGGATTGACGCCTGGTGGGCCAAGAAAAAGCGTTAAGCCGCATTTCTCAGAAAGATGTCCGGGACGCCATTTGCTCACGGGTCATCCGTTGGCCAACGACACGGACCGGTGCGGGAGTCGACCGACTCGGAGAGTCCTCCGACTCGCGCCCGCCCCGAACGATTGGCGTCAAAATCACGTCGCCTCGCGGGATATCCATCCACCCGGGTTCGGCAAATCCTCCGACATTCGAATCGATGAAACCGCGCCTCAAGAACGACGACGGCCTAAAACCAAGCAAAACAGGCAAATGTCCTCCGCGGTCTTCCCTCTTCGCGTCTACTCGCCGCGCGGAGACAGGCAACGTCTGTTTGGCATGAAATCTGCTGTATATCTAGGGGATACAGCTTCATCGCCTCCCGGCGCCACGTTCAGCGATGCACGGGAATCCACAAGTGGGAGTGAAAATGCGCAAGTTCGTGTGGGTCGCCAAAACCTGTGACTTTCCGGAAGGAAAGGGCCGGGTCGTCAATGTCGGACACAAGCTCGTCGGCGTCTTCAAAGTGGACGGGAAGTTCTACGCCGTCAACGACGTATGCCCCCACAGGGGCGGAACCCTTTCCTGCGGGGCCGTTCAGGACATGTGCGTGATTTGTCCGGCTCACGGGATGCGATTCGATCTGAGAACAGGGGAATCGGCCGACGCCTTCGGACACCACGTTCAAACATACGAGGTCAAAGTGGAAGGGGAAGATCTCTTCATCGAAGCCTGGTGGATAGAAGAGAAACAAAAATCCGCCGGAATCCCTCCGAATTCCATCGAACCCGAGACCGCCCGGACCCTTGCCCGCAACGGCCGGCATTCAAAGCAAAGAGTCGGCCATGAATCAAGCGGGGGCGAGCCCCTGCTCACCTTGGTGAACGGCAAGGGATCCTGATTCGCCCGCCCCGTCAATCCCGCGAAACCCCCGGCCGATAGGGCCGGTTCTTCAAAAGCACCGTGCGATGCCGGCCGAACCGGAGGTCCCGTTCCACCACCGTCATCTTTGAACGGATGTCCTCGGGGAGCTTCCGATACTCTTTCGTCTGTAACAGGATGAAGGCCGGCGCCTGGAAGTCATTCAGGAAATATCGCAGCCGCCAGGGCTGCCTGAAGTAGTAAAACTCTCCCGCTTTTCCCTCTCCCTCCCCATTCTTCCCGCCGCTCCCGGCGCCATAGAAGGCCAGCGAGGCTTTCGGGAACCGGAAGGAAACGATGTGCGCGCCGGCGGCGGCGCGGACCACCTTCCGCGCGGCGGCGGCCGTCCCGAGGCGGCTGTCGATTCGCGGCGCCAGGCTCCACTGAGACGCCCCCTGGGTCGCCAGAATCCCGCACACGAAAACAGCGATCGCCCGAAGGGGCCTTCCACGCCTCTGGGTCCAAAGCGCCGCGGCCCCCGAGGCGATCCAGATCCCGCCCAACAATAGGGCAGACGGGAGAAACTCCGGATCGGCGATCCCCGCCCAGAGGACGAAGCCGATCCCGCCGGCGGCGAGTCCCGCAAAGGTGATCCCCAGGATCAGCCCGCCCCACCACCCCCAATCCCTCCGGGTCAGCCCCGCCCCCCGAGTTCCAAGCACCTCGGCCCGAATAAAGAACCCCGTCAAGAGGGCGGCCGGAGGGAAGGCGGGCAGGATATAGGCGGGCCGCTTCGAGGTGGACAAACTGAAGAACAGGAAGATGGCGGCCCACCACAAGAAAACCATCACGCCGGCTTCCCGGTTTCTCCAGCTCCGGGACGCCCCGTACACCAGCGCCGCCAGCGTCAGCCCCATCCAGGGAAGGAAATTCGACGGGAAATACGCCAGATAGAAGAAAAGCGATTTCCTGTGATCGAAGGCGCTGAGGTAGCGGGTCACGTTCTGCCGGAAAAGCATCTCCCGGATGTGCTCCCCGCCGGCGGTTTGGGCGTACAGGATGTACCACGGAGAAACGATCGCGACAAAGACCAGGACACCCGCCCCGAAACTCCAGAGGGGAAACCTTCCCCAGCGCCGCCGGAGGGTCAGGTAGAGGAATCCGACCCACGCCGGCAGCACCACCCCCACCGGACCCTTGCTCAAGACGGCCAGGCCCGCCGCCGCGAACGCCCCCAGGAGCCAGAGCGAGGACCGTGCGCCCGCCTCCGCCCCGCGGATCAGGCAAACAACCGAAATCGTCAAAAAGCACGTCAGGAACATGTCCGACTTGGCGAACCGGGCCTGGTCCCAGAAAAGAAAGGAGGAGGCGAGAACCAGGGCGCCCAGGAACCCGGCGGTCCTTCCAAACAGGCGCACCCCGAGGAAGTAGACCACGAGCACCGTCGCCAGGGCGGCCGCGGCGGAAGGCAGCCGGGCGGTCCACTCGCTCACGCCGCCCGAGGCCTTGGAGAGCGCCGCGACGGCCCAGGTGAAGAGCGGGGGTTTCGTGCCCTGCGGCCGCTGCGACCACCGGGGGACCACCCAGTCCCCGGTCTCGATCATCACCCGGGCCTGAAGGGCGAAGCGGCTCTCCTCGTTGTCCATCAGGCGCTTGGCGTCGAGACGGAGAAAGAACAGCACCCCGGCCGCGAGGATCAGCAGGACAACCTGAAAGGGGGCGTTTTGGATTCTCATCGCCTGCCGGCCGGGCCTTTCCGATTCGACCGGGTGGGCGGCGCCGCCCCATTCACCCGCGCGGAGGGATCCGGGCGAACCGGCCGGTTGGTCAAGACAACCAGGGAATCTTTTCGGTACTTGAGATTCTCTCGAAGCAGACGAGACCCCGCCAGGGCCTCGGGCCGAATCGCCTGATAATTCTTCCGGCTCATCACGACGTAGACCGGTTCCTGGTGATAGCGGAAAAAGTATCGGAGCATGCCCCAGTCATAAATGAAATACACCTCCCCCATCTCCGGCGGGGCGTAAAAATCCAGCGACGGCTTGGAAAACTTGTACGAGACCAGGTGATGCCGTCCGACCAGATCGGCCACCTCCTTCGCATAGGGCCGCGGCGACTTCCTTCGCTCCAGGTGAGGCGCGGCCAGGGGCTGGACCAAAAGGTGGATCATCAAAAAACCCGTGGGGATCACCAACGTGACCCGACCCAGCGTGCCGCGGAATGTCTCCCGCAACATCCACGCGCCGAAAACGCACAGAAGCACCCCCGCCGCGATCGCGGGAATGAGAACGGACGGAAATCTCATGGCCGTCCAGATCGAACCACCCACGGCCAAACCGACAGCGGCGACGCCGAGCCCCCGAAACGTCCAGACGCCGGCCGTCCGCCACCGGTCCAGGGATTTCCCCACGGGGGCCATCGCCGTCGCCAGAAAAGCCCCCGTCATCATGGCGGCCGCCGGATAGAGGGCGAAGATATAGGGTCCCCGCTTGGAGGACGAAACGCTGAAGAAAACGAAGACCGCCGCGAACCAGATCAAGACCGAGCCGTAATCGGCGGTTTTCGCCTTGCGCCTCACCCAGGCCCAGGCCAGGGCCAAAACGAAGATCGGCGTCCACGGCATGAAATCGCCCGCGAAGGTGTAGACGAAGTAATAAAACGGCGCGCTGTGATCGAAGGCGCTGAGAAAGCGCGAAAGGTTTTCCCGAAGAACGAAGCCCCGTGCGCTCTCCCCGCCAATGGCGTCTTGGAACAGGAAGTACCAGGATCCGGCAACGCCGACCATCACGGCCAGACCCGCGAGGTGGGCGGCGATGGACGCCCGCTTCCATTCCCGCCGGGCGATCCAAACGCCCCCAACAATGAAGCCCGGCAGGAGAAAACCCACCGGGCCTTTCGTCAGCACGGCGAGACCCGCCGCCGCGTAGCCCCCCATCACGAGCAGATAGCCCCGAGGTCCCCCTCTCCTCCCCCCCTCCCCCCGGGCCTGCCCCTCCAGGACGAGCGTCGCCGCCAACAGGACGAAGAACACAAGGAGCATGTCCGTGCGGGCCGTCCGGGCGATTTGGTAGAAGGCGACGTTGGTGCTCATCACCAATCCCGCCAGAAACGGGACGGGATGAGGAAAAAATCGCCTTCCCAAAAAGTACGTCAGGACGACCACGCCGACCCCGGCCAGGGCCGAGGGGCCCCGCGCGGACCAGGAATTTATCTCGCCCGTGAGGAAGGAAAACCCGGCGACGGCCCACATGAAGAGCGGGGGTTTGGTCCCCTGGGGCCGGTGAGACCAGCGGGGCACCACCCAGTCCCCGGTCTCGATCATGTTCCGGGCCAGGAGACCAAATCGCGTCTCGTCGTTGTCGATGAGACTGGTCGCGCCGAGGCCGTAGAGGGTGATGACGGCGGCGAACAAAGCCAGGACCAGGGCCTCGCCCCAAGGCGTGCCCAGGAGGAAGATTCTTTTCCGCGCTCCGGAAGGCGGATTGTCCTCGGGCGGATGACTGTTGCCGGAGAAAACCATACCCGGAAGATAGCAGAAAAGAGGATGAAAAAGGCAACGTCCCAGGGGGCTTTTTTGAAAAACCGCCCCCTGGACCCCCGAAAAACTTTCGTTTGGCGATAGCGTGCGGCCCTTGCAGGGCCGCACGCTATCGCAAGAAAATCGGCCCATTGTGCGGACGCTGCGGCTGCCGTAGGAAGACGGGCATCCGGACAAAGATCCAAGACGTCGCGGGCCACAGCCAACCGCTATAGCCAATCAGACTTTCACCCCCGGAAGGGCAAGCCGCAGGCTTGGCCGCAAAAAGTTTTCGAGGGGGGTTCCGAACTCCTGGGAGTCAGCACGGCGGGGTCAGCACCCATTCCTCCGTGAGGGGCGCGGCGGACTTGGCGAAGCGGTAGAGGACGCAGCGGTCATGGAAGAGCTGTTTCACCTGTCCAAGCTGCTCCTCCGTCCCGGAGGACGTCACATAAAACTTCAGGTCGATCCCCAGGACGCCGCCGTTCTTTCCGCGCTCGTTGTCGGGCTCGAAGTGCGCCAACTCCAGGCCGCCCACCACCCGGCAGTCCTCCAGCGGCATTCCCGCCTCTTTGGCGAACAACTCGATGTGGGCCACGCTGCACCCGGCGATGGCGGCGATGGTGTACTCGGAGGGGGTCGGGTATTCGTAGAGGCCGCCGCGGCCCGGCGGCTCGTCGATGATGACCGGCTCGCAGTCCCGGACGGACACTTCCGAGCGCATGGAACCCTTCCATTGGGCGGCCGCCACGCGGGTCACCGATTCAACCTTCGTCTGCTCACCCATTTCCTTCCTCCCGGAATCCGTCGGAAAACGGTCTCAAAGGAATCACTCCGGGTAACATAGCAGAACCAATGAGACGTTGACACCTCGGCCCCCCCGTGCTAGCCTCTGTGCAACCCGTATCCTTATAACTCATTTACTTTCCAATGGTTATGATGAAAGATCCCAACGAATTCATCTTCACAAGAGACTCGCTCGACGCGGCCATGACGACCAATTGCACGTACTACCACGGCATGTCGGCCCGTGAGCGATTCGGGGTGGAAACCGACGTTCTGATCCACGCGCTGGAGGCCGAGCTGACAGGGGCCCGGCAGGTCCTGGATTACGGGCTGGGGGTGGGCAGAATGACCCGGGCGATCTTGGAGCGCCATCCCCACATCAAAGTTCTCGGCGTGGACAATTCCGAGGGCATGCTTCGGCACGCGCGCGACTACATCCCGGACGAGCACTTCGAGAACGGCAGGCTGGAGCTTCTTCCCGCCGGCCGGCTTCCCGATATCGAAACCGGGTCCATCGATCTGGTCTTGACCGTCTATGTGCTCCAGCACGTCGACGGCGAATCTCTGCCGAGGCTGATCGGCCAATTCCGCCGGCTCCTCCGGAGCGGAGGACAACTGTACGTCCTGAACGCCAAGACCCGGGCCGTTCCCAGAAAGGAACAACTCGGCCGGTACAAAAGGTTTCGGAAATGGCTGGGGATCCTCGAACGGTATTCGGGGCGCAAGCAGATCCAGCGGCTCCTCACCAAACTCGACAACAAAGCGATTTACCACGATGACGGCCTCGACGTATCCGCCGAGTTGGAGAAGCGGTTTGAAATGCTGCGGGAGGCGCCCTTCGACGGCCATCCGCACATCCGGCGGCTCATGAAAAACCATTTCAGCCGCTTCTATGGAATTTCGGGCGATTCGAGCGTCGAGGAACGGGATTCACGCCCGGGGGCGGAGTGAGAAAAACCGGGACGGAACAGTGAGCGGAGGGTGGTTTCAGGAAATTGCCGGCCTTCCCCCCCTCGGCCCGCATGACGTGGAACATGGCCGGATTCGGAGGCTCCACCGAAATTCCCAAGAAGGGGATCCCTTGCTGCGCAAGGAGGTGACCCGATGGATCCGGCGCTACGTTACAAAGAGATACGCGCGATTCTCGACAAGCGCTTCGGCCCAACGGCGCAAACCAAGCAGGTCCGCCTGGCGGTCAAAGAACTGTTCGCCCTCACCGCGGAAGAGGACATCAACTGGGAGGACATGCATGTGACGCCCGGGGAAATGGGTTTTAACATTTCCTCCGAGTGCACAAACATCTGCCGCGTGGAAGCGGCCGCCGCCGAAGGGGCGGAATTAAGGATCCTGCGCCGAAAGACGCCCGCCTGAGACTTCCCCTCATTTCTGCGCCAAAGCGAACGCCCGAACGGGGGAGGTTCGATTGAGGGGGGAGAGGAGGAGGAGGAGGGGGTCTAAACCAGAACGATCTCCTCGGCGATGTCCACCGCCTTGGCGAACGTCCGGTGGACGGGACAACGCTCCCGGAACGCCTCGACCAGCTTCTCCACGCCCGCCCGATCGGCGCCGCTCCCCGGCCGGACGCGGTATGTCAGCCGCACCGCGGCCAGCGCCGAATCTACGTCTTCGCCCCGGACGCCCCTCGGGTCGAAATCCGCCTCGGCCTCCGCCGTGACATCCTCGATGGGAACGTCCATCGTCCGGGCCAAGTGCTGGAGGAAAAGAACAGCGCACGCCGCCAGGGGGGCGATCATCGCCTCCACCGGGTTCACCTCTTCGTTGGGTCCATCAATCAAGGGGGGCGCGTCCAGCCTGTACCGGCGCCCCCTGACCTCGCAAACGCCCTGCCCCGGCCCGACCAGTTTCGACGCCGCACGGACCGTTGCCATCTTTGCTTCCGTCATCGCCAACCCCCGATCTTGCCCCTCTCCTCCCGGAATTGCCGCCGCGTCCGCGGGAACCACGTCATGGGCGGGTGATCTCCGCCTTCGGCCGACGACTACATGAGCGTTCACCCCTCGTAAACCTGCACGTGAAACGGCCTGCCGGTCGACGGACAGGCGCTCAGGCCGCACAGCGTATCCATCTTGGCTTCGAAGACGATATGGTCGCCGGGCTTGCTCCGGCCGTCCTCGATGCCCAGCGTCCCCTCCTCAATATTAAACCACATGGTCTGGAAGAGGTTCAGCGGGTCCGGGATGTCTTCGGGCGCGATAGGGTAGCCCTTCAGGGCCTCCTGGAGCACCTCGTAACAACCGAAGGGCGGCACGCCCATGGGGCCTCCGACCGTGAAGCGATCGGTGAATCCATGGTACGCCCCGTCGGCCTTCGTCTGGTGAAACTGTTCGAACACCCACGCGCTGCACATCCCGTACTGGAGGTCGTGAATCCCGTAGGTGTCCTCGACGATGGTCAGCATGATGTTGTTGTCGCGGGTGTAGAGATGGTCACCCGTGGTGACGAGGATCTTGCCGTTGTCCGCCTTCGTCCGGCCCTGATCGAAGCGCTCCTTCAGGTTGTTCGCGTTGAAGGTGACGAAATCGCCGATGGCGCCGCCTTCCACGTCGACCAATTTGATGTACTGGCCCTTCTTGACCACCCACGCGCCGCCTTTGCGCCCGGGAATCAAATCGTCATGAATCATGCTCATGCCCTGTCTCCTTGCGGTTTCGAGTGGCTTGGTTACACGAAATACGATCCACCGCTGACGGGAAGCGTTATGCCGGTGATAAATTCGCTTTCTGAAGAGGCCAGGAACAGGACGGCCCCGACGGCGTCCTCCGGGTCCATATGCCGCTTGAACACGCGCGACTCGAGGACCGCCTTCGAATAAGGGGGCGGATTGTCCTTGTCGGGCCCGAGGGGAATCCAGTCCGGGGCCACAGCGTTGACGTTGACGCCCAGCGGACCCAGCTCCTTTGAAAGCGACCGCGTCATGGCGATCACGGCCCCTTTCGAGGAAACGTAGGCCAGCATCCCCGGGTGGCCCTTGTAGAAGCTGTCCGAGGCGATGTTGACGATCTTCCCGCGACCCGCTTCGTCGAATGCCGGGACCACGGCCCTCGTGCACAACAGGGTTCCCCGGACGTTGACCCTGTACACCTCGTCCCAGTCCTCCAGCTTGATGTCCATCAAGGGCCAGCGCGCGGTCCGGCCGGGGCGGGCGGCGTTATTGATCAGGACGTCGATCCGGCCGAACCGCTCCAGGGTCGATTCGGCCAGCGCGAGGGTCGACTCCTCCCGCCGGATGTCCGTCTCGACATAGACGCACGCGCCGCCCTCGAACTCGTCGAGAAATTCCCCGGGATCGGCCACGTCGGCGATGACGACCTTCGCCCCTTCGGCGTGGAAGGCCCTCACGTAGGCCCGTCCAATCCCCAGGGAGCCGCCCGTGACGATCACAACCTGGTCCTGAAAACGCATTTTTCGCTCACCATTCCCATGGCGCTTCGATCGATTGAGTTGGAAACCACCTTACCTTAACACAACCGAAATGGACGAAAGGGGGAGGGAGGGAGGGAGGGAGGGAGGGAGGGAGGGAGGGAGGGAGGAAGATGGAGTCAGGGCGCACGCCCCCGCTTCTTCGGCCCGGGGACATTCGCGCCGCAAAACGTTTTTGGATATCCCGCCTAGCCGGGCATGAGGCGGTAGGTCATCTCGAACATCGGGGCGTCCCGGAGCGCGGCGTGGAGATCCTCATCGGAATCGAACGGCTCTCGGGGGATGCGGCGGCCCCGCGCGGTCGCCTCCACGCAATCCCGCGAAAACGGCCAGGGGGAGACCCGGAGGGTGTGCGGGTCCGCGAGATCCAGGGCGATATCGGCAAGGCCGTCCTCCTCCGAAGGCCCGACCGGCACCTGCTGCAAACGGTTCCGGTGGTTCCAGCCGTTGCAAAGCACCAGCGAGATGGTGTCCATCGCGGTCACGAACTTTCCGTGTCGATTCACGTCCTCCAGGGTGACGGCCTCGTCCTTGCCCGACCCCCCCCCTCCCTCGTTGATCTCCCGGCAGATCGCGGCCTGCCGCTCCTCCTGCTCCTCGACGTAGGCGCTCAGCTTGCTCTTTTCCTCGGGCGTCACGGGCCGGACCCAGCCCCGCAGGATCCCGCTGTAGACGTTGGACGCGTGGCGGCTGACCAGGGCGGCCGAATAAGGATATCCCCCGCTGTAAATGACGTGGACGCCGTTGCGAAAGATATCGAAATTAACATCCACGGGGGTTTCGGTGAAATGCGCCAGCTGACGGTCCGCGTTGAGGGTGGGCGCCTTCTCCCATTCGGTCCAACCGAGATCATGCTCGTACGTCGCCCGGAGAACGTCGTCCCACGGCTCGGGCCGGGAAAAATCGCCGGCGCCCCAGGCCTCGGCCAGGACGCCGGAGATTCGGGCGTGCTCCGGCTGAGGAAAAAGAACCCAGTCGTCTTCCCACTCCCTGCGAATCATCATCCCCTCCAGAGCGATGCGATGTGGCTGGGACGGGCTGAAACGGCGCCCCCCTCCCCCCGCATGTGACAGAATTCAGGTCCCAGGTTACAATCGAATGGACATGAAGATCAATCGCGCCGCAGGCTGGCGATGGCCGGGCCGCCCAACTGGAGGAAATCGCGTTGACCGCCCTTCCCAAAACGATGAAAGCCGCCGTCACGCACGAAGCGAACGACATAAGGGTGGAGGAGGTCCCCCTGCCCGACTATGAGCCCGACGACGTACTGGTCCGGGTGGAGATGTGCGGGATCTGCGGGACGGACCTGCACATCCTGTCCGGGCACATGCGTCCCCTCTGGCCGTCCCACTACCCCTTCATTCAGGGACACGAATGGTGCGGGACCGTGGCGGCGCTCGGCCGGAACGTCAAGCGTGACCTGAAGGTGGGCGATCGGGTGATTGCGGAGCCCACCATCGGATGCGGGCAGTGCGCCCGGTGCATCCGCGGCGACTATCATATCTGCGAAGCGGCGGGAAAGGACATCGAGGGCGGTTACCGTTTACTGGGCCACACCTTCAACGGGGCCTTCAGCGAATACGGCGTGGCGCCGCCGAACAACCTCCACCGGATCCCCGATTCCATGAGCTGGCAGGAGGGGGTCATTGTGAACCAGGTGGTCATCGCCATGCACGCCCTGGACCGCGGCGGCCGGGTGGCGCCCACCGACAAGGTCGCCATCACCGGCCCCGGCCTGTTGGGTCTCTGCGTCCTGGAGCTGGCCAAGCACTACGGCGCGTCGAAGACCTACATCACCGGGCGCGGCCCCCGCCTGGAAGTCGCCAAAGAGCTGGGGGCCGACTTCGCCATCGACATCACCCGGGAAGACCCGGTCCGGATCGTCATGGACGACACCGGGGGGGCCGGCGTCGACCTCGTCGTCGAGTGCTCCGGATCGCCGGAGGCCACCCTCCAAGCCATCGGGATGGTCAAGCGCGGCGGACGCGTCGTCCTGGAAGGCATCACGGGAGGCCGGGAAATCCCCATCAACACCGACCGCCTCGTCCTGGACGAGATCAGCCTTCTGGGCGCCCGGGGATCGCCCAACTGCTACCCCCCATCCATCCAGCTCATCGCCGACGGGGCCGTGAACGCGCAGCGGATGCTGACGCACGAGTTCCCGCTGGAAGAGATCGGACGGGCCATGGAGATGTTCGAAAAGCGCGAGGGAAATCCGCTGCGCGTGGCCGTCAAACCGTAAGGGCATTTCGGCCGCCGGAGGGGGGGGGAGGCGATCCGCGCCCTCGTTCAATCATCCGGCGGCGGCGGGGGCGGCTCGTCATCGGGAGGCGCGTCATCATCGAGCGGCGCGTCGTCATCGGGCGGCGCGTCCCCATCAGACGGCGGCGTGTCCTCGGCCGCGGTGTCGGAGTCGGGGGTGGTGACCGCCGGGGGGGCGTCCAAGTCGGGCGTTTCCGAATCGGCATCCAGCGTGTCCGCCGGCGTGTCGTCCGCGTCGGGGGGAACGGAGGCGACGGGGGGCGCCTCTCCCTCGGGGAGAAAATCCTCCTTGCTGAATTCCCACCCTTTTTTCAGAACCGTCACAACCAGGATGGGCATGTCGGTCAGGTTGTGAACGTCGATCACCTTCGCCACCATCGTGACGCGAAAGTTCCGCTTCAGGCGGCTGAGGATGCTCGCGTCTTTTTTGGGCACGAAGATCAGGTTCAGGACTTCGAGGTCCCGGTCCCGGACCCGGATGTTGTTGTACTTCCCCCGGGGGATCTTGAACCGTTTCCCTTTCAAGCTCCCCTTGCCCATGTAGTAAACCTTGAGCAGAACGAGTTGATTGATGTGCGACTCGCCGCCGGCCATCAGGTCGGCCAGGGTGAGCGCGGTGATCGCCCCGGTGGGCGCGCCGGGCACGCTGCGCGGACGGGAGGCGCGGCGTCCTCTCTCTACGCCTTTCCTCCTCCTCCTCCCGCTTGAACCTCTCCATCGCCTTGAATTTCGGGGCCTTGAACGGCGCCAGCGGCGCCATGCCCTTCTCGTCCGTCAACTCCTCGTCGTCCTCTTCAAGCAATGAGGAGGGCGGGGGCTTCTCATCCGCGACGGGAGGGGGGTCCTCTTCGGCGGGAGGGGTGTCGTCCTGGGCCGCAACGCTCCCCACGTACAAGAGCAGCAACAGCATCGCGATTAACGGCGCCCACTTTTTCACTTCGCCCGACTCCTCTCAAGAATCCCGACCTGATCGGGTTCCTCTCTTACTGGGCCAGGGACATCTCCACCTCGACCGGATCCCCACCGTCTTTTGCGAGCTCGACGTCCGCCGTGTACGTCTTGAAACCCGGCTTCTCGGCCCGAAGAGCGGCGAACTCGCCGTCGTATTTCATCGGGACCCGAAGGTTGAACTTCCCGTCGCTGCCGGTGGACGCCCGCGTGACCGGTTCCGTCCTGAGGGTGATTCGAACGCCTTCCAGGGGCTCCTGCGTCTCTTTGTCCCGAATGGACCCCCGCACGCGGAAGGTCGTGCGCTCGAGCATCACGGTCACGGGCTTCTTCATCTTCTCGGCCAGACGGATGTCTTTCACATAGGACCGGTAGCCGTTTCGCGCCACCCGCAGGCTCACGAATTGTTCAAGATTGTCGCGGTCCACGTCGAAGCGGAAACGTCCGTCGGATTTCGTCCGGACATCGGACGGGGGATCGGTTCCGAGCGTCACCCGGGCGCCCGCCAGCGGACGGGTCCCCTCGCTGTTGGTCACCTTTCCGATGAACACGAACGTGTCCTTGAGGGGGCGCATGGGGACCTTGAGGGATGCCATGTTGGTCTTCAGAACCACCCGGCTGACGAATATCCGGTAGCCGGGCTTTCTGATCCGGACGACCACGGCCTTGCCCGCGTCCTCTTCCCGCATGGCGAAGCTGAAGGTGCCATCGGGAGCGGTGGAGGTCACACGGGGCGGCTCAAAGCCCAGCTCCACTTCCGCGTTCGCCAGGCGGTCGGTCCGATTGCCTTTGACGTAAACGTCCCCGCTCAGGTTCCACTTCTCGGCGACAGTCCCGACGGGGCGAAGGCTTGTAAAGGAGGTATTTTTGATAAAACTCGCGCGTGATGAGCCTGTTTTGCGCGGCCTCGCACAGCCGGAAGGCGATGATGTCGAAGTTCGCCCCTTTGGGCGAGACGTTCCGGATGCGCTACACCTTGGTCTCGAAGGAGCCGCTCGCCTTCACGATGGACGCAAGGGTTTTCGTGCTGATCTTGGCGGCGATGGCCCGAGCGGACTCCGACCCGGGCGCCCGGCACTTGATCTCCTGCGCATCGGCCCCCGGAGAAACCGGCCCGGCAACCCCCAAAACCATCAAGAACAGCAAACTCACCATCTTTTGAAACTTCATCGGGAACCCGACTCTCCGAGACATCCATCCGCTCCTTCCGAGATTTTTCCCGACCCCGGGGCCAAAGAACCAACCCGTAGGGTCCACCCACCCGAGGGACAAACCGCCGGAAACGACAGCGCCCACAGATCAGGGAATTTTACCAGAACTCCCGCTTCGCCGTTGAAACCATCCGGGGGTCAGGATCCTCTCCCGTCCGCCCCCGAACCGCATTCCTCAAAAACGCACCCTTCATTTGCCGATTTGATAGGATATGTGTCCAAATGGTCCAATGTGCACTTGGGATTTACGGTCAGGACCGATGAACGCCTTGCGCCCGACGCGCTCCGGGCTCTCGACCCGGCCGACCCGACGCCGTCCGCCGCGCCGGCGGGAAGGAGAAATCATGAACCAGGATCTTCGAAGCTTCATCCAGGCGTTTGAAAAAGAATTCCCCGAGGAGATGATTCGGGTCTCTGAGCCGGTCGACCTGGAATACGACATCATGGCCCTGGTCCTCGAATATGAACGGCAGGGGCAATATCCAATCTTATTCTTTGACAACATCAAGGGCCATCAAGTTCCCGTAATCTGCAATCTCGTGGCCGGACGCCGCTCCCTGGCCAAGGCCATCGAGACGCCCGAGGACCGATTGGTCGAAGAATATTCAGGCCGGCTCAAGGAATACATCGACCCGGTGTCGGTCGAGGACCCGCCGTTCCGCCAAATCCTCCTCAAGGGCGAAGACGCCGACCTGGCCCGGCTCCCGATCCCCACGTACTTCCCCGGAGACGCCGGACCCTACCTCACCGCCGGCATGCTGGTGGCCCAACATCCGGACACGGGCGTCGTGACGGAGGGTTACCACCGCTTTCAAATCAAGGGGGCGAGAAAGATGGGTTGCAGCCTCCACTCGCGCAGGCGGATGTTCGAGTACCTGCGCCTGTACGAAGAACGGGGCGAAAACATGCCGGCGGCCATCTGCCTGGGCCTTCACCCCGCCGTCGCGATGGGCTCTCTGTCCTACCCGCCGCCGGAGGTCAGCAAGTTTCAGGCCGTCGGCGGACTGTTCGGCGAGCCGATGGAGATCGCCAAATGCGCCACCCTCGATCTTCACGTGCCCGCCTGGAGCGAGATTGTCATCGAGGGGGAATTCCTCGCGGGCGCGCGGGAACCCGAGGGGCCGTTCGGCGAGTTCACGGGATATTTCTCCGCCAGAAGCACGGAGAACGTCTTCCAGGTCAACGCCATCTCGATGCGCGAGGATGCCTGGTTCCAGAGCATCGCCTCCGGAATGGCCGGCGACCACCTCACCACGGTGGGCTGCCTGCGGGAGATGGAAGTCCGCAACGCCCTGCGGAAATCCATCCCCGGCGTGAAGGACGTACACCTCCCCAACTCCGGGTGCGCCGCCTTCACCGCTTTCATCTCGATGCGCCAGACCCGCCCCGGAGAGGCCAAGCACGCCATCGCCATCGCCCTGGGCGTGGACCACTACCTGAAGTTCGTCGTTATCGTAGACGACGACGTGGATGTCTTTAACGATTCAGACGTTATCTGGGCCATGACGACCCGGGTTCAGGCCGACCGGGACCTGGTGATCATCCCCGGCGCCCTCGGCGCCATTCTGGATCCCTCCGCCAGCGAGCAGGGGGTGACGGCGAAACTGGGCGTCGACGCCACAAAACCCACCGACGACCCCTTCGCCGAAAGGCTCCAAATGGACGCCGAGAAGATGGCGTGGGCCCGGGACCTGGCGGAGCGGCTGCGATCGCCGCGGCTTCAGGGGGTTTCAAAGGCTGTTTGACCGAAAAAGGGGAAGGGTCCCCGCTCGGTCAGCATGAATCGTCCCGGGGCGGAAACCCGGGAGGAAAACGCTCAGCGAATCGAAGTCATGGGGAGGGTCCGGCCTTGGCCGAGAACAAGCCTGAAGCGAACGGACATGGCCCCCGGCGGCCGGTGCGGGCCGAGGTGGGCGCCGGCCCCTTCCCCGCCGCGGTCGAATGCAACGGATTCACCTTCACCGGGGCCATCTCGGGCGTGGACAAGTCGGGAAAGGTGGTCAGCCCCCTGTGCTCCGAACAAACCGCGCGCGCGCTCGAGAACCTGGAACTTGTCCTGACGGCGAACGGGCAGAGCCTGGCCCACGTCCTCCAGTGCACCATCTACCTGACGGACCCGCGTGACGCCCAAGCCATCGACAAGGCCCTGGAAGCCGCCTTTCCAGAGAGCCTGCCCGCGATCTCCATGGTGGAGGTCAGCGGGCTCCGCGACGAGCGGAAGATCGCCATCGAGGCCGTCGCCGCCCGGCCGCAGGAAGGAAAGGACGTGTACGATTTCATGGGTTGACGTACGGCGCGAGAAGGGCGCTACACCCTCTTCGCCAGGCTGAGGGCGAACAGGTTCTCCGGATCGGTCAGCCACTCGACCATCTCAAAGCCGCTCTCTCTCAACAACGCCTCGACCCGGGGCCGATCGTATTTCGCGCTGACTTCGGTCAGGATCTCCTCCCCGCGCTCGAAGGCGATCTCCATCTCGATTCCCGGCAACCGGACGACCTGCTCCCGCTTCGATCGCAGGCGCGTTTCGATCCTGTCCCGCTCCCGATTGTAGAACGCCCGGTGTTCGAAGCCCTCCGGGTCGAAATCGCCGTCCAGGAGATCGTTCATCACCCGGAGGACGTTCCGGTTGAATTCCGCCGTCACCCCTTGGGTGTCATTGTAGGCGGCCTCCAGGCGATCCACGTCCTTGATCAGGTCCGTCCCCAGCAGAAAGAACTCACCGGCGCTCATCCGGTCCGACACCCCCGAGAGAAAGGCGGCGGCCCGGCTCGGCTGTATATTTCCGATGGTCCCGCCCAGGAATATCACCAAGCGCCTGCCTCCGTCCGGGATGTACATCAGATGCTTCATGAAGTCGCCCACAACGCCGTGAACCCGGAGGCCCGGGTATCCGGCCGTCAGGCCGGCGGCGACCTCCCGCACAAAGGACTGATTCACATCGAAGGGGACATACGCCGAGAGCCGATTCGCGCGCGCCAAGGCGTCGAGCAGAAGGCGCGTTTTCGTGGAGGATCCGGAGCCCAGCTCGACCAGCACGTCCGCCCGGCTCCGGTCCACGATCCGATCCGCGAATCGGGTCAACAGGGCGCGCTCGACGCGCGTCGGGTAATACTCGGGCAGATCGCAGATCCGCTCGAAGAGGGCCGAGCCCCGGTCATCGTAAAAGAATTTCGAAGAAATCTCGCGGGGGGTTCGGAGCAGGCCGAGGCGGATCTCGGAGAGGGTCTCCTTCCCCCCCTCCTCTCCTCCCTGCTCCAGGACATCGATGACGGTCCGCCCGCCGGGGTCGCTCCCCGTCCGACTTCGGGTCATGGGGTTCTTTCCTCTGCAAGCGGGAGGAGACGCGCGCTCATCGTCCCTGTCCGGATGGAAAAGGTCTCACCCATGCGATCCCTTTCTCGGAATCGATGCACGGCGTGAAATTCGCTATCGAAAATTCGGATACATACAGGAAGGAAGCGTACGTGAGCGTGAAGAAATCCAACCTATCGAGGCCAGCCTAACAGCTATCCCGCGGAAACGCCATACCCACCGCGGCGACCCGTGGATTGCCTCGGAGAAAACGGGTGACGCGCCATCGCGGTGATGCTAAGATACGCTAGGTGATTGAGGCCCCGAAGGATTCGTCCGGAGCTTCGGAACCCGCCGTGGAGGCTGCCATGGTCCCGCTCTCCGATTCTCGGGGCCGTCATCCGGCCCAGGCCCGTTCATCCGGTGGATGGTGATCCCTTTGCGGGATCATCCATGCCCACCCGCCGATCCATTCCGGTCCGCGCCCGAATGGGCGTGCGAATCACGCGACCCGACTACCCTTCAAACGTGCGCTAAATCCATGGCCCGACGAAACCCCTCCCGCGGACACGGCAAATTCACTTTCCTGCTCTGCCTGCTCTATCTCATCCTGGTTTTCTTCCTGACGCTCTACGGGGTTCCAAGCTTTGTCATCGATCTCATTTTCTGACCGTCCGCCCGGGCGGACGCCCGGAATCCGACGGGGGCGCCGAATCCTCAGGCTTCTCCCGTCCCTCTTCGCGGTCGTCCTGGCCGTCGCGGGCCTCGGCCTTTCCGGCCGGGCCGCGGCCCAGGCCCCGAGACCCTACCGCGCGGCGGTGCACGTGCACTCCAATTTCAGCTCGGGGGAATTCTCCATCGACGAGCTGGCGAAAATGGCCGAGGAAGACGGCCTCAGCATTCTCGTCCTGACCGACCACGCCCGGCTCTCGATGACGTGGGGAGTCTATCCGATTCAAAACGTTCTCCGCGTTCGAGAGGAAAGACGCTCGGTCTTCCAGGCGGGCGTGGGCCGATACCTGGCGGCCGTCGCGAAAGCGAATCGGGCGCACCCGAAGGTCCTGATCATCCCCGGAGTCGAGGCGGCCGCCCACTACCACTTCAGCGGCGATCCCTTCAAGAAGAATCTGGTCGCCCACAACTGGCGGCGGCACATGCACATCCTCGGGCTGAACCGGCCGGAGGATTTCCTTTCGCTTCCCGTGGCCGGAGGCGTCTCGCCGAACCTGCTGCTCGAAAGGGGGGCCTCCGCGTTTCCCCGGACTTTTTGGCCGTACCTCTTTTCGGCCATCTACGGATTCGGCGTCCTCATCGGCATCCTCTTCATGTTCCGGCGGGGATTCCGGCGGTTTGTGGGGTTCCTCATCTTTGTCGCGCTCGTTCCGCTCGCGGTGAACGAGCTCCCCTTCGTGAAGCCCCCGAGCGATCCTTACGGCGGAGACCCGGGCATCTTGCCGTACCAGGCCCTCATCAACGCGGCCGTCAAAAAGGGGGGGGTCGTCCTGTGGGCGCATCAAGGCTCCCTCCTGAAAACGCAAAACCTCGGTCCCGTGACGCTGGAGACGGACCCCAACCCCGACGTCCTGATTGAATCGACGGGATATACGGCTTTCGACGCCATTTATGAGGATAACTTCGTCGCCAGCAAACCCGGCCGGCAATGGGACCGGGTCCTCGGGGAATACATCCAAAACAAACGAAAGACCCCCGTCTGGGCCTACGGGGGAGTCGATTTCCATAACAAGAAAGAAATTCGTTCGCGAAAGCGGCTGTCGGACATTCAGACCGTCTTCCTGCTCAAAAAACGCTCCGAGAAGGAAGTCCTCACGGCCCTTCAGGAAGGACGGATGTACGTGGTCCGGGGTTACGGCCCGGGGCGGCTGCGCCTGGACCGCTTTGAGATCCTCTCGCGCGATCGGAACCTGATGGCCCTGTCCGGAGAAACCTTGACGACCGACACCCCCCCCGAGATCCGGTTCCGCATCTCCGCCTCCGACGACAGCGCCCGGGACCTCACGGTCCAGCTCATCCGGAACGGAAAGGTCATCCGGACGTTCACGGGGAAGACGCCCCTTGAGACGCGGCACGTCGACACCGAATCTCTCAAGGGCGAAACCGTATACTACCGGCTGGACGCCCAGGTCTCACGCTCCGCCCACCTGATCACCAATCCGATATTCGTCAAACGACAATAGCCGCGAGGAGGAGTCACCGGCTTCGGAGTGAGACCCGGAAGGGTTGAAGTCCGGCCGTTTGAAATCCGAACCCGCCGCATGGGTGGGCACCGCCGCGAACCGGCTCGACCGGAAGCGCCCGCGTCCTTCGGCCGGCCGGCCGGGACGCCCCCGCGACTCCGGGAGATTCAGGGAACATTGCACCCGATCGGGCGGCGGCCCTCAGGCTTCGGCCCAGCCTCCGGCGGAATTTCTCTCCGGACCGGGCGGTTCGCTCCCAGGGAAGCTGAAGCAGGCGGAGCCGATTCAGCGCCGTGCGCCCGGCCGGCGCCCGGACATCCGGAAGGGCGGGGTAAAATCCGTCGCCGGCGAGAATCCGCTGGGCCGGCGGAGACAACAGAAAATCCAGGAACGCCGCGCCCGCGATGGGATGGGGCGCCCCCTCCGGCAAGGCCGCCGCCGCGGGGATCGCCGGGACGCCCTCGGCGGGAATCCCGAGCGCCACCGGACGCCCGGCCCTTACCGCCCGCCAGACACCCTCGCCCGACAACCCGCCCGAGACCCAGGCCTGTCCGGCGGCCAGCCGTCCGGCGGCTTCACGGTAGGGAAGGACGGCCGCCGCGTTCCGGCCCAGGGCCTCGAGAAAATTCCAGCCATGGAGTCTCACCATCGCCGCCGCCCAATAAAACGCCGGCCCGCTTTCGGCCGGATCGGGGACGATCAGCCGGTTCCGGAAACGCGCGTCGGCCAGCGCGCTCCAGGAGCGGGGGACGCTCCTCGGCTTGAGACGATCGGGCCGATACGCCAGGACCGCCGTCACAATGTGGGACGCAACCCAGAACCCCCCCGGATCCCTCAGCCAGCGCGGGACTTTCAGTAGGTTCGGCGTATCCGCCCGGCGCAGGAGCCCGCGCGCTTTGAGATCGGCGAACATCCCGGGGTCGGTCAACTGGAGAAGGTCCGCTCCGGCCTTCTTCCCGGTCCACTCTCCGACGAACCGCGATTTCAACGCCGCGTCCGACCCATGGAAGCCGCGGACATCGATTCCGGATGCCCGCCGAAAGGCCTCCATCAGCTTGGCGGCCGTTTCCCGCCGAAGCGAGGTATACCAAATCACCGAATTCTCTTTGCGCGCCGCCTCGATATCCGGAGCCGGCGGGACCCGGACCAGGGGGCCGCCGGGCGCGCAACAACCCGCCAGGATGAATGCGATCAAGGGGGACCAACCGATGCGGCCGCGCATCTCAACCTCTCCAAAGACTTCGTGCGGACGAGAATACCATTTCGATGAACGCAAAACGACGCCCGGCCATCACCCTTTCCCCCCAGATCGTTTTGATCGAGCGAAAACAAGCCCGGAGCGGCTTCGTTTTTGGCTACGGCCGGTGGACGGCGAAGAGCGAAAGGCTCTGCGTGACCGAGTGGACGTCCCGCTCGAACGTCATCCCGACCTTTCGGGCGACGCGCTCCGAGGCGGTGTTGTCGGGATGGAGAAGCGAGACCAGCCGCTGGAAGCCGCAAGCCTGAAATCCGTGATCGCGAAGGGCGGCGACCGCCTCCGTCGCGATCCCCTGTCCCCAATAAGACCGGTTCAGGACAAAGCTCAGCTCGATCTCCCGCATGCCGTCCAGCTCCCAGGGCGCGAACCCGCACCGTCCAATCAGCCTCCCGTCGGCCTTATGCACCACCCCCGACATGCCGGTCCCCCGGCGCTCATGGGCATCGATCCAGAACTCGAGCTCCCGTCTGCTTCGGCCGTAGTCCCCGGCGTCGTACCCCAGATAGCGGGTGACCTCCGGGTCGGAAAAGATCGCCGCGAAATCCTCCAGGTCAGCGGGCGCAAGGGGGCGCAGGAGCAGCCGCTCCGTCTCGACGACCGATCTTCCCGGCGCCGCGCGCATCCCGAGAGCCTCCGGCACTAGAGCCTCCGGCACGAAAATCTCCGGCAAAGGGACGGACAACGGCGGGTTTCGCCGCCATCCGGTGGCCCATGGGCCACGGGAAGCTTATGCTATACTTTCCCGCACATCAAGCCCGAACGTCATGTCCGGGCGCGGCCCACCTTCTCCGCGCCGGGCGCCGCGACGCGATAACCCCCGCGGACGCTTCGGCGATCCGGTTCCGGCAAAGGACGGACACGCCGTGGAAGTCAAACGAATCGCCGTCATCGGGGCCGGGATCATGGGGGGCGGGATCGCCCACGTCGCGGCGCTGGGCGGTTATGCGACCTGCCTCCTGGACCTCGACGCGGCTTTCCTTGAAAAAGGCCTGGACGCCATCCGGCGCAACCTTCAAAAAGGCGTCGAGCGGGGCAAAGTCACTGAGGACGAGATGAAGGCCGCCCTCGGCCGTCTCACCTTCACGCTCGACCTGGAAGAGGCCGCGTCGGGCGCCGACCTGGTCATCGAGGCCGTCGTCGAGGACATGGCCGCGAAGCTCGACCTGTTCGGCCGGCTCGACCGCATCGCCCCGGGCCACGCCATCCTGGCGTCCAACACCTCCGCCCTGAGCGTCACCGAGATGGGTGGGGCGACGAGCCGCCCCGACCGCGTCCTGGGCATGCACTTCTTCAACCCGCCCCACATCATGAGGCTGGTCGAGATCATCCGGGGGCTCGAATCCTCGGAGGAATCCATCCGGACGGCCGAGGAGGTCTCGCGCGGGATGGGGAAGGAGACGGTCGTCGTCAACGAGTCCCCCGGCTTCATCACGTCGCGCGTCAACGCCCTGGTGGGCAACGAGGCCTTCCGGATGCTTCAGGAAGGGGTCGCCTCGGCCGAGGACATCGACACCGCCGTCCGCCTGGGGCTCAACCACCCGATGGGGCCGCTGGAGATGGTGGACATGGTCGGCCTCGACACGCGCCTGCACATCCTCGAACACCTCCAGAAAACCCTCGGCGACCGCTACCGCCCCACCCCCATCCATCTGAAGCACGTCGCCGCCGGCCGGCTGGGCCGAAAGACCGGCCGGGGCGTCTACACGTACGACGAACAGGGCCGGCGGAAGTAACCGTCCTCTCCCCTCTCTCCCCCCGCCCATCTCTCCACGATCAGGGTAAGAGGTGGACCGCTGGCGCACGGGTCGGTGAGCGGGAAACTCCGGATCGGGACGCAAAAAACGGGCGCGCATCCGGCCGCGCCCGCTTCATCGAATCGGCCGGCCGAGCCCCGGCCGAGTAACAATCAGTCTCCGGAGAACTTGGCGGTCCTCTTTTCGGTGTAGGCCGCGATCCCTTCCTTGGCGTCTTCGCTCTGGAACAGGATCTGCTGAAGCTCGCGCTCGATGGCGAGGCCGTCCCCGAAAGAGGCCTCCAGTCCCGACTGGACGCACCGCTTGATGTGCCCGACCGCCTTGGAGGCCTTGTTGGGCGGGGCGAACGTCCGGGCGTACTCCTTGACCTGTTCCCGGAAACCATCGGCCTCGAAAATCGCGTTGACCAGCCCCATCTCCCGGGCCTCATCGAATCCGAAGGTCCGGCCGGTGACCATGAGCTCGATGGCCTGGGCCTTTCCGATGATCCGGGGCAGGCGCTGCGTGCCGCCGGTGCCCGGCAGAACGCCCAGGCCCACCTCGGGCAGGCCGATCTTGCCGCCGTCTTTCTTGGCGACGCGGATGTCGGCGGCCATCGCGATCTCGAGCCCGCCGCCGACGGTGTGGCCGTTCAGCGCCGCGATGACCAGCTTGGGGGTCTGCTCCAGGCGGTTCAGGGTCTCGTTGGCGTGCAGGCAGAAGTAATACTTGAACTTGGGCGTGACTTCGTTGAGCATGCCGATGTTCGCCCCCGCGCAGAAAAACTTCTCGCCTTCCCCCCACAGGACGATCACCGAGACCGAATCGTCGAAGCGCGCGTCCAGGATGGCATCATCAAGCTGACGCATCATCTCGTGGGTGTACGTGTTCGCCGGGGGATCATTCAGCGTCAAGTACGCCACCCCGTCTTCTTTATCGAGGGAAACCAGTTTCGCGTTGTCCTGCATGACATTCCTCCTGAAAGCATCCTCACAAGACCGGGGCGCGTTCCCAGACCGGGCGGTCCCCAGACCGGGTCGGTCCCGGCTCGAACAAAACCCGTGTGATACTTCTATTCAAGAATATTACGGCATTTGCATATTAAACCATTGACAGGAAATAACCAAATGGGCTCTCCTTCCATCCATCCGTAAAATAGGGTTTGCAAACCCCCCGTAAAATAGGGTTTGCAAACCCCCGAGGAGATAGGGTATACGGGTTTCGGCAACGAGAGTCCCCCCCCTCCCCGCCCCCCGATCGCCCTTTATCCCGCAAGGAGGTGCACCATGTGGGACGCCGAAACCGTGGCCGCATCCATCCCCGAAACCTACAACGCCTCGACGACCTTCATCGACGAGAACCTGGCCGCCGGCCGGGGTGATCGGACCGCCATCCACTACGAGGGACAGACCTTCTCCTACCTTCAGGTCGGGCGGATGGTTAACCGCCTGGGCAACGCCCTGCTCTCGATCGGCGTCCAGCGCGAGCAACGGGTGCTCCTCCTGCTTCCGGACTCGCCGGAGTTCGCCGCGTCGTTCTTCGGGACGATGCGGATCGGCGCCGTCCCCATCCCCATCAACACCCTCCTCAAAGCGGCCGACTACCGTTACCTGTTCGACGATTCTCGCGCCCGCGCGCTCATCGCCCACGAACGGCTGATGGGAGAGGTCCGGGAGATCCGCGCCGGGCTGAATTTCCCGGAACACGTCATCGTCGTCGGCGATCCGGGCGATGGCGAAGTCTCGTACGACGACTTCGTGGATGGCCAACCGGACGACCTCGATCCCGCCGGGACGCACAGGGACGAGGCCGCGTTCTGGCTCTACAGCTCCGGGTCGACGGGCTTTCCCAAGGGGGCCGTGCACCTCCACCACGACATGATCCATTGCGCCGACCTGTACGCCCGCAACGTCCTCGACATCGGCGAGGCCGACCGCACGTTCTCGGTGGCGAAGCTCTTCTTCGCTTACGGCCTGGGGAACAACCTCTACTTCCCCTTCCGCGTGGGGGGGTCCTGCGTCCTCCACCCCGGTCCGCCCAAGCCGGAGGAGATGTTCCAGGTCATCGACCGCGAGAAACCGACGCTCTTCTACTGCGTGCCGACGATGTACGCCGCGATGCTTCAGATCAAGGACGCCGAGGACCGCTACGACTTGAGCTCGCTCCGCCTCTGCGTCTCGGCCGGCGAGTCCCTGCCTGCCGAGCTCTTCAACCAGTGGAAAAAACGGTTCGGCGTCGAGATCCTCGATGGCATCGGCTCGACCGAGATGCTCCACATCTATCTGTCGAACCGGGCGGGCCGGGTGAAGCCCGGCAGCAGCGGCACGCCCGTCCCCGGCTACGAGGTGAAGATCGTGGACGAGGAGGGTCGGCCCGTCCCGGAGGGCGAGATCGGAAACCTCTGGGTGAAGGGCGAAAGCGGCTCTCCCTTCTACTGGAACAAGCACGAGCAGTCCAAGCAATCCATGCGCGGCGAGTGGTTCGTCTCGGGCGACAAGTACACCCGAGACGAAGAGGGCCACTATTGGTACAGCGGTCGGTCGGACGACATGCTCAAGGTCGGCGGCATCTGGGTCTCGCCCGTCGAGGTCGAGAACACGCTCATCGCGCACCCCGCCGTCCTGGAAGCGGGCGTCATCGGCCAAGAGGACGACGACGGCCTCATCAAGCCCAAGGCGTGCGTCGTCCTGGCCGAGGGTCACCAGGGAGAGGGGTCGGACGCCCTGGCCGAGGAGCTGACGGCGTTCGTCCGGGAGAAGATCGCCGCCTACAAGCGGCCCCGCTGGTACGAGTTCGTCAACGCCCTCCCCAAGACCGCCACGGGGAAGATCCAGAGGTTCAGGCTCCGGGAAAAAGATTAAAACCTTGGGGGGGGGGCATTTTGAAAACTGCCCCTCCCCCAATCCTCCCCCCCTCGAAAACTTTCGTTTGGCGATAGAGGGCGGCCCGAATGGGCCGCCCTCTATCGCAAGGAAAAGGGGACAGATCTATTTTTCATATCGGGAAAGGCGGAGTGATCGAACCAGCGAGGCCGGCGGTATTAGCCGCCTTTCGCAAGCCTTCAATCCAAGTTGGGAGTTCAGTTTTTAGCTGACGCCGAGAGAAACGGGCGAGGTCGGGTTTCACCTTACAACTCACAAAAAATCAATCAGTTGCGTCTTAATCACCAGGAGTGGAAAAAGGGGAGTGGAAAAAGGGGACAGATCTATTTTTCAACGTTCGGACCCACACGACCGCGGGCTCAGGTTGCACGAGTGAAAAGTCAGGCGAGGCGGGCAGGATGCCCGCCCTACCGGGGGGATCGTGGGGAGACGGGGAGCTTCCATCGACGCCATTGCGCACTCGCCCCCTTTTTCAATCGGGTGCTGGATTAGTACTGTGGCCCCATCGTGGCGTTCGCACTACCCGTCGATCAGCCGATTGCCCGACTGGCTCTAGGCGAACCGCCCCTCACCGGCAGCGCCGATCAAAATGCATCTGGAAATCGCTAACCACCTTCGTACGATCGTGATACCGGACCTGGACATTAACCTTAGCGTGAGCTGCCGCGCGTAAGTTCGCCACTAGCGGCTCTCATGCGACCATTTGAGCACGGGTCAACCACACACTGCTACCACCACCCATCTTTACCACGGCCGGATGGAAAACAAACCACTTGTTCCCGACTTCCACCCTGAGAATAAGTTGACCGTTACTCCTTACCCAGTTGGAGAACTGGGTGATGCAACCGAGAACCTTCGCGCTCTCTCCGCGCGTGGCCGACCCGAGTGTCAAAGTCAAAACCACCAGCATCCCGATAGCCGCTTTCTTCATTTTCAATGCCTCCTGTTAGATGGCTCGCCCCTTTGGGGCAAGCCGTCGCAAAAAAACAAACACACGCTTCGGAATTATAGACCACCCACAGGCGATCAAAGTTCGCCGTCCTGAGCATTCCTGCTGGCCCGCTATTGCTGCTTCCCTCCTTCCGCACAATCCCGGAATCAACCCGTTTTCTTGTTCACTTGCCCCCCCGCCGAAGGTATGATTTCGAATTTCTCTGAATCTAATCCAGAATATCCGCAGGGAGGTACATAATCATGGCGGAAAGCAAACTGTTCGTTGGTCGTGTAGAGGTATTGGCCCTCACCGATAGTGAACTCGATTTCCCCATCCCCTTAAGTGAACTCTTTCCCAACGTTCCGGCGGAGGACTGGGTCCCGTTCCGGCAGCGCTACCCGGAGGTGTTCAGTGGCCCCGATACCTGGCACAACCATTTCGGGTGTTACCTGTTGCGCTCGCAAGGGAGGACGATTCTGGTGGATACCGGCATCGGGAGCAAGGCCACCAACCCGGGGATGGTCACCACGCTCGCGGGTGGGGTGGATGGGCGGCTCATGGAAGAGTTGCAAGCTGCCGGTGTGCGCCCCGACGAGGTGGACACGGTGTTTTTCACCCATTTACACCCGGATCACGTCGGCTGGAACCTGAGTCAGGCAGGGGCCAACCCAAGGCCGACATTTCCCCAGGCCCGTTACGTCGTTCATCAGGCTGACTGGGAAGCCTTTCAGCGGCCCGAGGTGCGGGCCACACACCCCTTTCAGTACTGGGAGGAAACCCTCGCTCCGCTGGAAGCCCTGGGGGTGCTCGATCTCATCGCAGACGAGCATGCCCTGACCAGCGAGATCACGGCGATTCCGACCCCAGGCCATACGGCAGGCCACATGTGCCTGGCCATCGAATCCGGAGGGCAGCGGGCTCTGATTATGGGCGACGTGGCCATCCATCCAGCGCAGGTGACCGAGACCGACTGGTCGTTCCACTTCGATATGGACCCGGCGCTGGCCGCACAGGTCCGGCGCCAAGTCTTCGACCGAGTAGAGGCGGAGCAAGCCACGCTGGTCGCTTGCCACTTTCCCGAGCCGGGCTTCGGTCAATTGGTGCGCGTGGAAGGGCGTCGCTATTGGCAGGGCTTCTAGTGGACAATATCAACTGAATGGGTAGAGTGTGCAGCGGTCGAAGAATCATGGGGACACCATACCTATTTGAAAATTAAGTATGGTGTCCCCTTAATTCCCCTTAATTCCCCTCGGGGTGTCCCCTTAATTCCCCTCGGGCTTCGTGTTCAGCCTCAAATGGTCAAAGCCCCGCCGGACGGCAAGGCCCGTCGCCCGGCCGTCTTCCAACAGTGTGATGCGATTTTGCGAAAAGCCGATCTTCACGAGGGCCGAAACGACGGCCCGGGCGTCGTTGACGGCGTAGCTCAGGCGGAGGGATTGCTTCCTGTACCGGTTGATCCCGACGACCAGCGCCCAGGATTCGCCGTAGGGCCGGGAGGCGGATGGTGCGGGACCCGAAGGCACGACGCCGATGGAGCGCTTACCGGAGACCTCGACGAGCGACTTGAAGACCCAGCCCTCCCGGCCCGTCTCCAGGAGGATCTTGAACCAGTCGCCCGGCCGGGCTTCTACATCGTACCGCTCGCCTTTTTTGATTTTGCCGATGATCGGGGAAGTGGTCTCCGACCAGGCGCGGACGTTGCCTTTCGGGACCCGGACGGTCAGCGATTGGGCGAACAGCGCCGATGAGAGAAAGAGGGCCCCCAGAACCGAAACCGCCGCTCCCCGCGCGAACGACCTCATGCCGAACCCCTCTATTGGCATCTTCGTCATTTCGGATCAGACAGCGGAAATGTTAGCGGAGTTCGAGGATGAGATCAAAAAAAAACGGGAGCACCACCGCGAGATTCCTCCTCGGGGTCGGTGGACCCTCGGGGTCTGAAACCCCCCGCTCGGAATGACAACTTAGGGCAAAGGCGGCACTGACGGACCAGCCGCCAGTGGCACACTTCCGTGAAAAGTCAGCCGACCTTGTTGACCGATACTCCCGTTCTCCTCCCGCCGGCCCTCCCAACTCGATAACACGGCGTTTCCATCTCGCGCCCCGTCTCCCTGTATAATCGACGGGAACCGGACGCCGGGAGATGCGCATCCCGAAAGGAGAATGAGCATGCCGAAGGATTTGAGGACCTTCATCGACCAACTCGCGGAGAAGCGGCCCGATGACATCGTCCGCGTGGACAAGGAGGTGGACCCCAAGCACGAGCTCACCGCCGTCGTCGAAAAACTGGAGCGGGCGGACCGGTATCCCGCCGTCTACTTCGAGAAGGTCAAGGGCTCGAACTTCCCCTCCATCATCAACCTGACAGCCTCTTACGAGCGGCTGGCCATGGCCCTGGACACCACGGTGGACCGGATGGTCGAGACCTTTTGCGAGCGTGAGGAGAACCCCATCCCCCCGGTGGAAGTCTCCGACGGGCCGGTCAAAGAGGTGGTCCTGACAGGGGACGACGCCGACCTCTCCGTGCTTCCGATCACCACCCACAACGCCCTGGACGCGGGTCCCTTCATCTGCTCCGGGCTGGGGATTTGCAAAGACCCGCAGACCGGCAAGCACAACGTCGGCATCTACCGGCACCAGGTCCACGACAACCGGACCTTGGGCAATTGGATCTACGAGGCCCATCACGGCTACCACGTCTGGCGGCGCCATTCGGAAATGAACGAGCCCATGCCCTTCGCCATCGCCATCGGCCATCACCCCGGGGCGGTCATGGGGGCGATCTCGCGCTATCCCGGCGTCGGCGGCGAGTTCGACGGCTCGGGCGGTCTGATGAATGAGCCCATGGAAATCGTCCCGGCCTCGACCGTCGACCTGATGGTCCCGGCGCGCGCGGAGATCGTCGTGGAAGGGCTGGTGCATCCGTCGGACATGAAGCACGAAGGCCCCTTCGGCGAGTGGCCCCGGTACTACACCGCGACCGGCCCGAAGCCGTACATCAACGTGACGGCCATCACCATGCGCAAAGACCCCATCTACTTCGACATCTTCGCCGCCCATCCCGAACATAATTTCGTCGGGGGCCTGCCGCGGATGGGAAGCATCTACCGGCGCGTCAAGGAAGTCGTCCCCAGCGTCACGAAGGTCAACGTCCCCATGAGCGGGGGCGCCCGGGCGCACGTCTACATCTCGCTGAAAAAGAGCGTGGACGGAGAACCCAAGCAAGCCGCCTTCGCCGCCTTCATGGCCGAGAACAACGTCAAGCTCGTCATCCTCGTGGACGACGATATCGACGTGTTCAACGAGCCGGAAGTCCTGTGGGCCGTCATGAGCCGCTTCGAGGCCGACCGGGACCTGATCGTGATGCCCAACTGCATGGGGAACAAGGTCTACCCCACGTCCTACAACATCACGCGGGACGGCCTCGGCACGATGCACACCAAGGTCATCATGGACGCGACCCGGCCCGCCCCGCCGACGGAATTCCCGAAACGGGCGCAGGTCCCTCCGGAATGGATCGAGAAGATTAATCTGGCGGATTACATCAAGCCGTGGGCGTAGATTTCCCGGCCTGAGGCCGTGGCCGTCTCCTCTTCCGCCCCTTCCCCCTCTCCCCGAATTCCACCACCGAGGAGAAACGCCCGTGCGTGACGACCTGCGCTGGATCGGACGCCCGACGCCCACACTGGAGTCCCCCGCCAAGGTGCGGGGACGGGCAGATTTCGTGACGGACCTCCGGCTCCCCCGCATGTTGTTCGGGTGCGTCCTGAGGAGTCCCCTCCCCCACGCGCGGATCGCCGGCCTCGACACCGCCGGGGCCGTCCGGGTCCGGGGCGTCCGGGGCGTCCTCACCGGGCGCGACATCCCGCCCGTCCGCTGGGGATCCCAGGTCAAGGACCAGACCGCCCTCGCCATGGACCGCGTCCGGTTCAGCGGGGAGGAGGTGGCCGTCGCCGCCGCCGACGACGAGGACGCCGCCCGGGAGGCGATCGAGCGGATTCGGGTGGATTACGAGCCCCTCCCCGCCGTGTACACCATCGACGAGGCCCTGGCGGAGGGGGCGCCCCAACTTCACGAAGGCGGCCCGGGCAACGTGGCCGCCCGGCGGACCCTCCGGCGCGGAGACCCGGACGAGGGCCTCAGACGCTCGGCCGCCGTCTACGAAAACGTCTTCGAGACCTCCATGCAGTACCAGGGCTACCTGGAGCCCATCGGAACGTTGGCAGACGTGGACGCCTCGGGGAGGGTGACCCTCTACGCCGCCGTCCAGAACCTCTTCCCCTGCCGGGAGCGGGTGGCGAAGGCCCTCGAGGTCCCCGTCTCCGGGGTCCGGGTGATCCAGCCGCACGTGGGCGGGGCCTTCGGCGGAAAGATGGCCGACGAGCCCAACGCCATCCTGGCCGCCCTCCTCGCCCGGGCCGCCGAACGGCCGGTCAAGCTGGTGAACCTCCGGACCGAGGAGTTCCGGGCCGCCCGGCCGCGCGTGCCCATCCGCATCCGGATCCGCGTCGGCGCGGCGGCGGACGGGAAAATCCTCGCCAAGGAGACCCACATCCTGGGGGACGCGGGCGCCTACTGCGGACGAAGCATGAGCGTGCTGAACAACACCTGCGTGCGGATGGACAACTGCTACCGGATCCCTGCCGTCAGCGCCGACGCCCGCTCGGTCTACACCAACCACATTCCCACCGGGTCGTTCCGGGGGATGGGCAACCCGCAGATGGTGTTCGCCCTGGAAGCCTGCTTCGACCACCTGGCCGGCGAGCTCGGGATCGACCCGCTCCAGTTTCGCCTCCGAAACGCCGTCCGCGAGGGCGACACCTCCGTGCACGGCTGGGAGATCAACAGCTGCGGCCTCTCGGAGTGCATCCGCAAGGCCGCCGGGATCGCCGGATGGGCGGAACACCGCAAAGCGGCGCCGCGCCCCGGCGGCCCCGCCGGTCCGGCGAAGGCGCGGGGCATGGGAATGGCCTGCGCGATTCACGTGAGCGGAAACCGCTCCGCGGGAAACTGGGACGGCGCCAACGCCGAGGTCCGCGTTCACGAGGACGGGCGGGCGACCCTCGTCATCGGGGAGGGTGACATCGGCCAGGGCGCCAACACCGTTCTCGCCCTCATCGCCGCCGAAGCCATGGGCCTGCCCCTGGAGCACATCCGTCTCTCCCCCGCCGACACGGACCTGACCCCCGTCGGGCTGGGGGCGCGGGCGAGCCGGCTGACGTTCATCGCCGGCAACGCCGTCCTCCGGGCGGCGGAGAAGGCCAAGACCGAGCTCCTGGCGATGGCTTCGGAGCGTCTGGAGATCGCCCCCGAGGACCTGGACATCCGCGACGGGCGGATCTCGGCGGCCGGGAGCGGGGACCGGGGGATCACCGTGGAAGAGTTGATGGGCGACCCCGATTGTCGCCCGGGCGAGCGGCCCATCGTCGTCCGGGCCACATTCGACGCCCCCTCGAGCGAGCCGGACGAAACCCGGTACGGCAACGTCTCCGGGGCTTACACCTTCACGGCCCAGGCGGCGGTCGTCGAGGTGGACCGGGAGACGGGACAGGTGGACGTCCTGCGGCTCATCGCCGCCGACGACATCGGAAAGGCCCTCAACCCGCTGACGGCCGAGGGGCAGGTCGAGGGCGCGGTCATCCAGGGGATGGGCTGGGCGTTGTTCGAGCGGATGATCCACGACGGGGGGGAAATCGTCAACGGAAACCTGGCCGATTATTCCCTGCCCAGGGCGGAGGGATCTCCCCGGGTGGAAACCGTCCTCGTCGAGACGAACGACCCCATCGGCCCCTTCGGGGGAAAAGGGGGATCGGAAACCCCCATCGACCCCACCGCCGCCGCCATCGCGGGCGCCGTTTACAACGCCATCGGCGTCCGGATAACCACCCTGCCCATCACGGCCGAGAAGGTGCTGAAGGCCCTGCGCGACATGAAAGGGTGAGAACGAATGAGCACAGTGGATGGAATCGTGATCGGGGGGGGACACAACGGGCTGATCTGCGCCGCCTACATGGCCCGGGCGGGCCTACACGTGGCCGTCATCGAGAGAAACCCCGAGCTCGGCGGCGGGTGCACCACTGAAGAGGTCACCCTTCCGGGGTTCCGGCACAACCTGCACTCGAACTTTTACGTCGGATGCGCCGACGCCCCGCTCTTCCGGGACCTGGAGCTGGACCGCTACGGGTTCTCCCTGATCCTTCCCCCCGTCCAGCGGGGGATCACGTTCAGGGACCACACCTGTCTCGTCGTCCACCGGGATCCGGAGAAAACCGCCGCCTCCATCGCGCGGTTCTCCGAGGGCGACGCGGAGACCTACCGGAAGCTCTATGACCGGTACGCCGTGCGCATGCGGCCCCTCCTCCTGTCCCTCATGTATTCTCCCCCGCTTCCTTCCGACGGGCTGAAGGCCCGCATCCGGGGACCCGAGGGGGAGGAGCTTCTTGCCTACGCCTCGCTCACCATGAACGAGGCCATCGAGAAAACCTTCGAGAACGACAAGGTCCGGTCTTTCATCAAAATGGTGATCCATTCCGCAACCGTCGAGAATGTTCCGGGAACCGGCGTCTTTTTTCCCATGGCGATCTCCGGTCTGGCCATGACGGCCCTGCCGGTGGGGGGGTCCGTTCAGCTTCCCCGCGCTCTGACCCGGAGCATCGAGGCCAACGGCGGGGAGGTCCTCCGCGGCAGGACCGTCACGAAGATCGAGGTCTCCTCGGGCGAGGCCCGGGCGGTTGTCCTGGAGGACGGCGAGCGCTGGGAGGCCCGGAAGTTCATCGCCGGCGGCATCGACGCCCCCCAGATCCTGCGGCTGCTGGGCGAAGAGGCGCTCCCCGAGACTGTCGTCCGGAAGCTCCAGGGCTGGAACTGGGGCGCCCATACCCTCTGCACCCTCCACCTGGCCCTCAACGAACCCCCGCGCTACCTCTCTTCCTCCTTCGATCCGGACATCGACCGAACCTACGACGTACACTTCGGCGCCGAGAGCGGAGAGGAGATAACCGAAAACTTCAACGAGGTTCACCGGGGGGAATTCCCATCGCGCCCGATGGGAAACGGGGCCTGCAACAGCCGGTTCGATCCCACCTACGCCCCCCACGGCAAGCACACGGCCTTCTGGTGGGTCTGGGCGCGCCATGACCTGAAGGCGGGAGGCGCCGCCGCCTGGGACGCGATGCGGGAAGAGGCCGCCCGGCGTCTGCTCGAAGCCTGGCGCGGGTACGCTCCGAACCTGACGGACGACAACGTCCTGAAGACCTATGTCTATACGCCGTTCGACATCCCGAGGCGGAACCTCAACATGGTGCGGGGATCCCAGCGCGGCGGCGGCTATACCTCGGACCAGATCGGCGTGAACCGGCCGCACCCCCTCCTGTCGGGATTCCGCACACCGGTCCGGGGTCTGTTCCTTTGCAGCTCGAGTTGTCACGGCGGCGGCCTGAATGGAGGCCCCGGCTACATCGCCGCAAATGTCATCGCGGAGGACCTGGGCGTCCGGCCTTTCTGGGAGAAGATCCCGTCTCCGGAGTGGAAGGGCTAACCTCAACGCGTCGGGATTTCCTGCCGATTCCGTCACCTCTCCCGTCTCCGTCGCGCCGGGAGGTTGTCTTTCGCCGTTCGCGGTCCGCGCCACCCCCGATTTCCCGCCCATGGAATGGGCAACGCCGACATCGTTCAGGTATACTCCTTTGCGTTCGGAAAAGAGCGCGCACAACGCCCAAGCGAGAGGTATTGGATGGAATCGGCCGCCGCCAAGGGGATGACCGAGACTGGTCTTTGGCCCCAACTTCGGGACTACTGGCTGCCCGTCGCCTTCAGCGAGGAGGTGGGCGAGAAGCCCCTTGCCGTCCGCCTGCTGGATGAACGGCTGGCCCTTTGCCGGCTGGGCGGCCGGGAGGGCCATGGGGGCGAGGTCGCGGCGTTTTACGACCTGTGCGTTCACCGGGGAACGCCGATCTCCCTGGGCCGGATCGAGGGAGAGGAGGTCGTCTGCGCCTATCACGGGTGGTCGTACAACCGAGAGGGCCGGTGCACAAGGATCCCCTCGGTCCCGTCCGGGCATCCCATCCCCAAGAAGGCGCGCCTGACCCAGCACAAGGCCCGGGAGCGGTACGGCATCGTCTGGGTCTGCCTGGGCGAGCCCCGGGCGCCGCTTCCCGAATATCCCCCCCTGGAGGACCCGGGCTTCCACGTGGTTTTCCGCGACAAGCGGAAATGGACGTGCAGCGCCGCGCGGGCCATCGAGAATTTCTTCGATTTCGGCCACTTCGCCTGGGTGCACGAAGGGATCCTGGGCAACCGGGACCATCCCATTCCGCCGGAGGTCACCTTGGAGCGGGAGGGCGAGGAGCTTTTGAAGTTCTGGGCCGACGAAACGGCCGACGCGACCCATGGCGTGTCCTACCGCCGCAATTACATCGTGACCCGGCCCTTCTCGATCTATCAGTCAAAGGTCGAAACCGACGGGAAGGCCGAGGCCCTGATCTTCGTGTGCCAACCCCTTTCGGCCGGGGCGTGTCACCGGTTCATGTTCGTGACCCGAAACTATGAGGGCGGGTCGTACGAGGGGGAATCCAACGCGGACCTCCAGGACATCCTGGCCGAGCAGGACCGGGTGATCGTCGAGAACCAGCGGCCCGAGGAGCTGCCCCTGGACCTGGCCGAGGAGCTTCACATCAAGGGGCCGGACGCCCTCGCCCTGGCTTACCGGAGGTTCCTGGGGGAGCTGGGCGTCGAGTAGACGGCGATTTGACGCCACCTCCCGGCCCCCCCCCATACAGGGGCGTGCCCCGAACCGGCCCCACGGTGAGGCCGGCGGATGAGTTGTGGGCTGATCGGGCGGCGGTGGCGAAGTCTTGATGAGAGATCCGCGCCAGACCCACCGAATGGAGAACCCATATGCCCTTTGACGACCCCCGCGACTTTCTCGAACACCTGGAGGAGCGCAAGGAGCTCCTGCGGATCACCGCCGAGGTGGACCCGAAGTTCGACATCGGCGCTTACATCCGCAAGACCTCCGACCAGCAGGGGCCGGCCCTTCTGTTCGAGAACGTCAAGGGAAGCGGCATGGTCGTGGCCGGGGGGATCTTTTCGCCACGCGGGCCCGCGTCCTCTTGGCCCTGGAGACCGACAAAGAGACGGTTTACGAGCGCTTCTACGACGGGGTGACCAATCCCATCCCGCCCCGCCTGATCGAGACCGGCCCGTGCAAGGACGTCATCCTCAAGGGGGAAGCGGTCGATCTCGAAACGCTCCCCATCCCCACCTACGCCCTCAAGGACGGCGGCGCCTTTATCACCCACGGCGTCCAGATCAGCAAAGACCCGGAGACCGGAACGAAAAACGCCTCCATCTACCGGATGCAGCTTCAGGGCAAGCGCCAAATGGGCATCCTGTGCGAGGGGTTCCACGATCTCTACCGCCAGTACGTCAAGGCCGAGGCCAAAGACGAGCCGCTCGAGGTGGCCGTGGCCCTCGGGGTGGACCCCGTGATCATGCTGGCCACGCAGGTCCGCGCGGGATACGGCCAGGACGAGATGGAGATCGCCGGGGGCCTGCGCCGCAAGCTGGTGGACCTTGTGAAATGCGAAACCGTAGACCTGGAGGTCCCCGCCACGGCGGAGATCGTGATCGAGGGCCGGATGATGCCCCACCGCCGGGAATCGGAAGGCCCCTTCGGCGAATACTCCGGATATTACGGTCCGGAGGCCCTGCGTCCCGTCGTGGAGATCACCGCCGTCACCCACCGGAAAGACCCCATCTATCACGCCGGCCTCACGGGCGAGCCGATGACGGAGAACCATTTCATCAAGGTGCTTCCCTACGAGACGACGATGTACAAAGACCTGAAGGCGGGGTTTCCGGGCGTGAAGGCCGTCCACTACACGGCGGCGGGGTGCTGCGAGTACTTGGTCTATGTCAGCCTGAAAACGACCTTTCTGGGAGAAGGCCGCAACGTCCTCATGGCGATCCTGGGGAACATCCTGCACCCCAAGATTGCGGTGGTGGTGGACGACGACATCGACATCTTCAAGGACGAGAAGGTCCTGTGGGCCGTCACAACGCGCTCCCGGCCGGCCGAGGACGTCATCATCGTCCCCAAGTACCCAAGTCCCGCCCTGGACCCGACAGCGCCGGAGGGCACGCTGGGCTCGGCCATGGGGATCGACGCGACCCGGCCCTACGGAGAGCCTTTCCCCGAAGCGCCGACCCACCCGGGGCTCGAAAGCGTCCCCGACCTTCTGGCGATGATGCGCGGCGCGGACGGATGATAGAAATGACCTCACTGAATTCCAGGCCGGTGGACGGGATCAAACAACGAAACGACTTGAAGGAGGAGTCCATCAGGTGGCAACGATTCAACCCGTAGAGATCCAGGTCGACGGAAGGCCGGTTCCCGCGCACCTGTCCGTTCCGGACGGCGGGGAAAATCATCCCGGGATCATCGTCCTGTGCGAGATCTTCGGCGTCAACCAGAACATCCGGAACGTCTGCACGCGCCTGGCGGACCACGGGTTCGCCGCGATGGCCGTGAACCCCTTCCACCGTGAAGCGAAGCCCGTCACGCCGTACGATCAGGCCCCGCTCGGCCTGGAGAAGCGCTCCCGGCTGAAGGATGAAATCCTCGTGGCCGAGATGCGGGGCGCGGTGGAACACTTGAAAGGGCTGGAGGAGGTCAACGCGGAGAAGATCGGCTCTCTCGGGTTTTGCCTGGGGGGACGGCTCTCCTATCTGGCCGCCTGCACGATCCCGGAGCTGGCCGCCTGCGTGGTGTTCTACGGCGGGGGGATCGTCAACGACGCCCCGACCGAGAACATGCCCACGCCCCCGGTGGAGATGACGGCGAACATCCGGTGTCCGGTCCTGGGGCACTACGCGGAAAGCGACCACACCGCCCCCCCGGAGCACGTCGAGCGCATCCGCAAGACCCTTCAGGACAACAGGAAAGAGTTCGAGATCATCGTCTACGAGAACACCGTCCACGGGTTCGCCAACGACGGCAAACCGGACACCTATGAGCCGAACGCGGCCAAGCTGGCCTGGGAGCGGTCCCTGGAATTCCTCGCCGAGCATCTGAAGCGTTGACCGCGAGAACATCCGGGCGGCGACCCAACCCCTTTGGCCTGGATTTTTCACCAACCGATGGTCTCGTGCTCCGCTTGCCGCAGGGATCGCACCGGCCGCCTTGTTCGGCGCAGTGTAGCGGATACTCGCAACAACTGTCTTTCCGGGCGGGTACGGAGACCCGCCCCTACGGCACACGGAGAGTTTTGTTGTAGGGGCCGGGCTCCGTACCGGCCCGTCACACGCCCGTGGAAAATAAGATGTTGGAACCTGGCGATACCCGTCCGCTGGGTAAACGATTGAGAGACAACCCGCTCGTTCGACCGACGAAGGAGGCGACATCATGTCCGACCGGGAACAGACCGTCCAGGAACTCAGGGAGAAGCTCGTCCTGGCCCACAAGATCCTCTCCGCCGCCGGGCTCCTTCAGCTCAACCTGGGCCACGCCAGCCTCCGCCTCCCCGATGGGGAGAGCGGGAGGGGGGGGGGCGGCCACATCCTGATCATGGGCCACCTGCACGAGGTTCATAAGACCTTTCAGACCGCCAAAACGGACGACCTGAGCGTCATTGACCTGGACGGCAACCATGTGGGCGGCAAGCTCGAGCCCCCCGGCGAGCGGTACAACCACACCAGCATCTACAAGGCCCGCCCCGAGGTGAACGCCGTCATCCACTGCCACCCCTTCATGACCATCGCCTGCACGATCGCCGGCCGGGACATCATCCCCGTCGGCCACTACGGCGGCATCTTTCACCCGAAGGTTCCCGTCTATCCAAAATCGATTCAGGTGGAGTCGCCGGAGGTCGGCGACGAGATCGCGGAAGTCCTGGGCGGCGCGCCGGCCGTCCTGCTCAAACATCACGGGGCGGCGGTCGTGGGGAAGAGCATCGAGCAGGCGGTGGCGGTCTCCACGATCCTCGAGGACACGGCCCGGCTCCTCCATGCCGCCTCGGTCCTCGGGACGCCAGAGCCGATGCCGCTGGAGGAGGTCGAAAGCGGGATGGCGCTGAAGATCGACCGGCCCTCGCTCTCGTCGAATCCTTGGACGTACTGGTCGGAAAGGGTCTAGGCACTTGCGTGCCGGCCAAGCTGCGGATGGGGGGGCTCGTGCTTATTACAACATGGTCGGCACACACGATCTGTGAACTGTAGCGCGGGTCGGTTGACCCTCTCGGCGCGTTCTTCGCGCGATTCGGCGCGGCGTTCCTATACCGCTGAGCGGCGTCTTTCTCTCAAGCCATTCGATTTGCCATCCAACGCCGTTACCGCTTCCGCCCCCTCTCCGGTTGGCCCGCTTCGCCCGTCAGGCCGGGCAGGACAACGACGTTTTCCGACTCTTCGAGGTAGCGCACGAACAGGTACTTGTCTTCGATCCCGTCGGTCAGCTTGTTGGGGAGGCCCTCCTCCGTCCCCGGCTCGATCTTGGCCACGATGAAGTGGTGACGCCCGCTCGTCAGGACCTCGTCCACCGCCTCGCGCATCTCACCCTCGCTGAAAACGCTGCGCGCGTCCGGTATCCCCGCCCCGTGGGCCATCCCGGCCAGGTCCAACACCCCCGACGTATGGCTCGGCATCCCCCCGTTGCACTCGTACATCTCGTTGTCGAAGACGAATACGCTCAGGTTCTTCGGCTGACGGTTCGCCAGCGTCGCCAACACCCCCATGTTCATCAATGCGCTGCCATCCGTCTCCAGGCACAGGACCTGCCGGTGGGGAAGCGCCAGGGCCACGCCCAGGGCCACCGGAATGTGGCACCCCAGCGCCATCATGTAGAGGCTCGCCCCCCGAGGCGCCGGCCGCGCGTTGAACCATTCATTCTGAATCCCCCCAAGCGACACGACGCAAAGCTCGTCCTTCAAGCTCGCGGCCAGAACCTTCAGGGCCTGGTACCGGGTCATTGCACGATCTCCCCGCTGAACACCACCGCTACGTGATACTTCGAGCTGTCGGCCGTCTTGTACGCGTTGCCGATGGCCCGCTTGATCTCTTCCGCTTTGCGGACGATGACGTAAGGAATGCGCAGCGTCTGAAGCAGCGGCTCCATCGTGATCCCGTGCGGGATGCCGTACCACTGCTCCTCGCCCACGTCCCCCCGGTAGCTCATCAACATCACGACCGGAATGCCGTGCGTCATACCGAGACGGGCCAGGGACTCGGTGGCGACGCGAAGCCCCGAGTTCTCCATGATCAGCGCCGCCCGCTTGCCGGTCAGCCACACCCCGGCCGCGATCGACGCCCCCTCCCCCTCGTTGGTCACGGGGACGTGCTCGAATTCGGGATCCCGGGAAACCTTCACGAACACCTGCTTGAGATAGGACTCCGGCAGGGTGCAGACGATGCTCACCCCCGCCTCCTTCAATCCCTCAATCACCAGGTCCGCGCAACCCTCTTTCACTGGATTCCCTCGAAAAATTTTGACGGGTTTTTCAGGAGACCGCCGGATTTCGCTCCAAGTCTCCGGGCCGGCCCGTTCCCAACGTGACCGGACCTCGCGGGTCTGGGACCCCCCCGGGTATGGGACCCCGCGGGTCCAGACTGTCGACAATCCAGGACTGAACCTTACCCAAGCCTCACCACACCAGTCAACCACCTCAAGGATTTCGCCGATGGACCCGCGAATCCTGTTATGATTGGGATCCGGCGCCGGCCCCTGAGCGCACCCTGTTTAAACCGGAACCCGAAATGCGCGCAACGAAGGAAACCGACCTCTGGCCCCTCCTGCGGGCCTACTGGCACCCCGTCGCCCTGTCGGCGGACGTGCCGGACGACAAGCCGCTGGCCGTCCAGCTCCTGGACGAGCGTCTGGCCGTTTGCCGGCTGGGGGGAGAGGTCAAGGCGTTTTACGACCTCTGCGTCCACCGCGGCTGCCCCATCTCCCTGGGAAGGGTCGAGGGTGAGAAGGTGGTGTGCGCCTATCACGGCTGGGCCTACGGGGGGGACGGCCGGTGCGTCCGGATCCCATCGATCCCGCCCGAGCATCCCATCCCAAAAAAGGCCCGCCTCACGCCCTACCCCGCACAGGAGAAGTACGGCCTCGTCTGGGTCTGCCTGGCCGACGAGCCGGTCGCGCCCATCCCCGATTTTCCCGAGCTTGAAGAACCCGATTACCGGATGTTCATGATCCAGAGCAAACGCTGGAAGGGCTGCGCCGCACGGGTGATGGAGAACTTCGTGGACCTGGGTCACTTCGCCTGGATCCACGACGGCCTCCTCGGCGACCGCGCCCAACCCATCACCCCGGAGGTCCACATCCAGCGCGAGGGCGAGATGCTGCGGTTCTGGTTCCAGAACATCCCGGACAAGACCGCCCCGTTCGTCCACCGGCGGAGCTACCGGCTCTACCGCCCGTTCACCCTGCACATGCGCAAGGAGGAGCCCGAGGGCAAGGCGAAGGTCTTCTACACGGCGCACACGGCCCATTCGGCCAACGAAACGACCGAATACATGCTCGGCGCGCGCAACTACGACCTGGACGCGACGGACGTCGCCCACGGGCCGGTCATCATCAAAGACAAGGAGATCCGGGCCGGCGTCCTCGACTCGACCGTCAAGGACCTGTTCAACCTTCACGACCTCATCTTCGAGCAGGATTATGTGATCGTCGAGAACCAGCGGCCCGAGGAGCTGCCCCTCGACCTGACCGAGGAGCTGCACGTCAAAGGCCCGGACGGCATCGCCCTGGCGTACCGGAGGATGCTCCGGGAGATCGGCGTGGACGCCTGATGGACCGGCGGGACGCGCCGCGGCCGGAGATTTCATATTCGCCGTTGATTTCGAACCGGGCGGACATGAGGGCCGGTAGACCCACCGGCCGTCATGATCCTCGCGACAACGCCGCGCAAGCCTGAGGGGGAAAAATGATCCTGAAAGACAAGACCGCCATCGTCACCGGGGCCGCGTCGGGAATCGGCCGGGCCACGGCCGTTCGCTTCGCCCGGGAGGGCGCCAACGTCGCGCTGGTGGACATGAACGCCGCGGGGCTGGCCGAGGCCGAAGCCGCGTGCGGCGAGACGGGCGCAAAATCCCTCGTCCTGGAGAGGGACGCGGCGGACCCCGGCGTCATGGACGCGCTCGTCGCCGAGACGGCCCGGGCCTTCGGCGGCATCGACATCCTCGTGAACACCATCGTCCACCGGGTTCGGGGAAAGTTCCTGGACATCACGATCGAGGAGTTCCGGCGGGTCCTGGAAGTCAACGTCACCAGCTATTATTTTCTCACGCAAAAGGTCGTTCCGCACATGATCGAGCGGGGAGGCGGCAGCGTCATCCACATCTCCTCGCAGCTCGGCTTCGTGGTCATCCCCGAGTACTCGCCCTACTGCACGTCCAAGGGGGCCGTGGTCAACATGACCCGCGCCCTGGCCTTCGAGCTGGCCGACCGGAACATCCGCGTCAACTCCGTCGCCCCCGGCCCGACCGACACGCCCGGGATCAATCGCGGGTTCCAGGAGGACCCCCAGAGACTCGAAAACCTCCTGGCGGACGTCCCCATGGGCCGCATGGGCCGGCCGGAGGAGATCGCCGAGGTCTGCCTGTTCCTCGCCGGAGACGCCTCGAGCTACGTCACCGGCCACAACCTGGTCGCCGACGGCGGTTACCTGGCGCACTGAGGGGGAGGGGGAGGACCGTCGCGGCCGCCCCTTCCCTACCCCCCCTCCCCGCTCATCCTCTCTCCCGCAGCGCCCGCAAGACCTTCTCGGCAGAGACCGGAAGCTCGGTGACCCGGACTCCGACGGCGTCATAGATCGCGTTGGTGATCGCCGACGGGACCGGATCGATGCACGATTCGCTGACCCCCTTGGCGCCGTAGGGCCCGTTGGGCTCGGACGTCTCGATCAGGTGCGACTCGATGGGCGGGACGGAATCCGCCCGGGGCAGGTTATAGTCGGCGAAGCTGCCGTTCAACAGGGCGCCGCCCTCGTACTTCATGGTTTCGGTGAGCGTCATCCCCAGGCCCATGACGATTCCGCCCTGAACCTGCCCTTCCGCCGTCAGCGGATTGATGATGCGGCCGGCGTCGTCGGTCGCGACCACCCGCACGACGCGGACAGCCCCCGTCTCCGTATCCACCTCGACCTCGGCCACCTGGACGGTGAACTCGTACCCGGGCGCGATGTTCCCGTAGCGCGTCTCGCCGTCGTACATCCGCGTGGGCGCGTCGTATTCACCCACGCCGATGATCGTCCGCCCCCCGCGCCGGAAGAGCTCGCCGTGGGCCACCTCGGAGAGCGAAAGCCGCCGGGCGGGCGCGCCCTCCACGAAGACGAAACCGTCCGCAAGCGCCAGCTGGTCCGGAGGCGCTTCCAGCATCTCGGCCGCCCGACTGAAAATCTGCCGCCGGGCGTCGAGGGCCGCCAGGCGCGCGGCGTTGCCGGCGATCATGGTCACGCGGCTCGCGTAACCGCCGATGGCGAAAGGCGACGTGTCGGTGTCGGCTTGGGCCACGGTCACGTCCTCGGGGCGGAGGCCCAGCTCTTCCGCCGCGCAAATGGAGAGCACCGTGGCCGCGCCTTGCCCGAGCTCCCCTTCGCCGTTGATGAGGTTGACCTTGCCGTCCTGGTTGAACTTCAGGATGCACGTGGAGGCGTCGAGGTCGCCGTAGTGGCGGTTTCCGCTCACGTGCGTCGCGGCCGAGAGACCGAGTCCCCGGCGGAACCGGCCCCCGCCGTCCCGGCCGTTTCGATCCTCCCATCCGCTGGCCTTCACGGCGGTGTCCAGACAGTCCTGGATCCCGCAGCTCCCGAGATGCCAGCCGTGGACCGTGGTGTCGCCGGTCCGGACGAAATTCCCGCGCCGGAGATCGGCCGGGTCCATGTCGACGGCCTCGGCCAGGGCGTCCAGAAGGCTCTCCATCGCGAAGGCCCCCTGGACGGTCCCGAACCCGCGAAACGGTCCGCACGGGACGTGGTTGGTGTACACCAGGGTCGCTTCGTTCACGAGGTTCTCGATGCGGTACAGGTTGTCCATCCGCATCGTCGCCGTGTGGAGGATGGCGGGCGAGATGGTGGCGAAGGCGCCGGCGTCCCCGATGACCCGGCCGTGCTTGGCCGTGAGGGTCCCGTCCTTCCGGACCCCCATCCGGAGGTGGATCTTTACGGGCAGGCGCGGGCTTCCTCCCAGGAATTCGTCCTGCCGGCTGTTCAGCAGACGGACCGGGCAGCCCGTCTTCCGCGCGAGCGCGGCGGCCAGGATCGGCAGCGGCCGGAAGGTCTGCTTCCCCCCGAAGGCGCCGCCCACCCAGGACTGGATGACCCGAACCCGGCTCGGGGAGATCCCCAGGGCGCACGCCACGTGATCCCGGGAATGGAAGATCCCCTGGACGCCCGCGTGAAGCGTCAGGCGGCCGGAGTTATCCACTTCCACAACAGCCCCGAAGGGCTCCATGTAGCTTTGGTGGTGCCGCTGGGTGCGGTAGGTCTCCTCCAGGATCACGTCGGCCCGCTGAAACCCCGCCTCCAGGTCCCCCCGGGTGATGGTGAACCGCTTCACCACGTTGTCCGGGACCCCGTCGTGGACGACAGGCGCGCCCTCCGCCATGGCTTCCTCGATGCCCAGAACGGGGGGAAGCTCCTCGACCTCCACGCGGATCAGCTCCAGGGCGTCGAGGGCGGTGGCTTCGTCCACGGCGGCCACCGCCGCGAGGTCTTCCCCGGCGAAACGGATCTTGTCCGTGGGAAGCGTGCGCTGGTCTTTGACGATCTCCCCCCACAGAATGTCCGGGAGGTCCTTTCCGGTGATGACCGCCTTGACACCCGGCAGGCGGAGGGCCTTCGAGACATCGATCTCGACGATCCGGGCGTGGGGAACGCCGCTTCTGAGAACCTTGGCGTGCAGCATCCGGGGAAAACGGAGGTCCCCCACGTAGGCGGCGGCGCCGCTCACCTTGTCCGGGGAGCCCGCCGCGGGCACGGGACGGCCGATGAGGCTCATCCCGGCCGAGGCCTGCGTCTGTTCGGAAACGGACATGGTCCGCGCCTCCTCTCGGTGAAGCCGGTCTTCATCCTGAAACCGGCATGAATCAACCATCCCCCTTCGCGGACTTCGGAGGCATTATAGCTTGGTACCGGCCGGCCCGAAGCCGCGATCCTCAACGGGGGAAGCGCTCCGCCCCGGGACGCCGTTGACGGCCAAACGCCCATGCGCATAATGACACGAGAGCGCAACGCGCCCGACCCGGATCCTCCATCGGGACGCCCTGCTCAAGAACATCCGGGGGAAAATGATGTCCTACAATCTGCTGATTTACGAGAAGCTTGACGCCGTCGTTCGCATCACGCTGAACCGCCCCGAGGTTCTCAACGCCCTGAATTTCGACCTCAAACGGGAGATGGAAACCGCGCTCGATGAAGCCGTGGCCGACGAAGACGTCCGGGCCGTCATCCTCACCGGGGCGGGCCGGGCGTTCTCCGCGGGTTACGACATCTCGGTGAATTATGACACCGAGGATTCAAAGAAGAAGACCCTGGCAACGGTGGATGAATGGCGGGAGAAGATGAAGGATGATTTCAACAACGTCATGAAGGTCTGGGACTGCGTAAAGCCCGTCATCGCGGCGGTGAACGGGTACGCCGTGGGAGGCGGGATGGACCTCAGCATGGTGTGCGACCTCACCGTCGCCTCCGACCGCGCAAAGTTCGGCGAGCCGGAGATCCGCCATTCTTCGGCGCCCCCCACCCTCATCCTGCCCTGGCTCACCGGACTGAAAAACGCGAAGGAGATTCTTTACATGGGAGACCTGATCGACGCCCAAGAGGCCCACCGCCTGGGGCTGGTCAACCGGGTCGTCCCGCACGACTCCCTACAGGACGAAGCGCTGAAGCTGGCGAACCGCCTCGCCCTCGTGCCGCCCAAGGCGCTTCGGATCAACAAAGAGTCCATCCACCGCACGTACGACATGATGGGGCTCCGGCAGGCCCTGGCCTACAACGTCGAGACGGCAAGCATCATCCACGCCACGGAAGAGAGCTTGGAATGGGCCCGGTACGGACGGAAGCACGGGTTGAAGAAGTTCCTCGAAAAACGCGACGGCCCCTTCAAGTCCGCCCCATAGATCAAGCGGCCATACCCGGCCCCGGGACTCGTCGCGATTGGACATCGAGCCCCCCCCTCCCCCCCCCGCCCAACCCCTGCCCCGATGGACGGGTGAGAAATCCGCGTCAGGCGCGGGGAACGACAAGGGCGTCGGCGGCCCGGACCCCTGAGCCCTCCGGTCCGACGATCAACGGGTTGATGTCCACCTCCTCGATAAGGTCTCCGTAGCGCTGTCCGAACTCCGAAAGCGCCAGCAGCGCCCCGATGACCGCCTCACGGTCCGAGGGTCCGCGTCCGCGGACGCCCTTCAGGATCTTCGAGGCCCGGAGCTCGTCGAGCATCTCCTCCGCGTCCCGCCGGGTGATCGGAACCAACCGGACGGACGCGTCCTCCAGAACCTCCGCCAGAATCCCGCCCATCCCGGCGAGGATGGTCTTTCCGAACTGGGGGTCCGTGGACAGACCGATGATCATCTCCACGCCCGGCGCCGCCTGCTCGGCAACAAGAACCCCGTTGATCCGGGCGTCGGGCCGGTAGCGGAGGGCGGAATCGAGAACCTCGCGGTAGGCCGAGCGGACGCCGCCGGGGGAATCCAGCCCGAGGCGGACCGCGCCGGCCTCGGTCTTGTGCGGCAGATCGGGGGAGTCCACCTTCAGCACCACGGGGTAGCCCAGCGATTCGGCCGCTTCCAGGGCCTCGGCCTCGGACTTCGCGAGGGTCTCCCGCGTCACGGCGACGCCGCAGCGGGCCAGGACCTCTTTGCTCTCCCGCTCGGACAGGGGGCCGTTCGCCCCCCGGAGCTTCTCGGCCACCGCTTCGTCCGGATCTCCCCGCGGCTCAGCCGGCCCCGGCCGGCCGGTCCGCATCCTCTCGGCCCACCGAACCGAATTCCGGATGGCCCGCAGGCCGGGGATCAGCCCCTGCAAGAGCGGGACGCCGCCTTCCCGCAGGGTCTCTTCCATCTCCGGGTCCATCGCGCCGCCAAACTGGGTGAACAGCGCGACCGGCTTATCGGTCGACCGGGCGACCTTCACCAGGCACATGCAATTCTCGTGGTAATTCTTCCGGGATGAAGGACCCATACCGGCGGGGATGTCCTGAAGGGCGGCGACGCAGTGGACGCCCGGATCATCCGCGAGGGCCCGCAGACATTCCTCGTAGAGGTCGTGCCGGACGACCCCCACCCCGGTCGTGTCCAGCGGATTCGCGTTGGCCGCGAACTCCGGCAGGACGGCGGCCAGGCGTTCGCTCGTCTTCGGCGCGAGGTCCGGCAGCTCCAGGCCGATATCCTCCGCCGTGTCGCAGATCAGGGCGCACTGCCCGCCGGAGACCGTCGTGACCCCGATCCCCCCTCCGGCGGGCCGGCGGCCTCCGGAGAGCATACCCAGGGTCGCGAGCTGCTCGTCCATATCGGAAACCTGGATGACCCCCTTCTGCCGGAAGAGACCGCGGAACACCCGATCCGAGCCGGACAGCGAGCCGGTGTGCGCGAGGGTCGCGCGCCGGCCGGTGTCCGAGCGGCCGGCCTTGAGCACAACGACGGGCTTGCCCGCCTCCTCCGCCAGGTCCAGGGCGCTCAGGAAGCCTTCGGCCGACCGGACGCCTTCGAGGAAGAGGCCGATGCACTCGGTGCGGGAGTCTTCCACCAGGAACCGGATGCATTCGTCGGAGGTCAGGTCCGCCTCGTTCCCGGTGGACAGGATGTGGCTGAAACCCAGGTCGGCCCGGGCGTTGACCAACCCGATGCATACGGTGCCGCTCTGGGCGACGATCCCGATCCCGCCCGGACGGGGCCGCTGGCGAAGGGACGCGCTGTAGGCCGCCACCCTGCCGTGGACGTTGATGAACCCCAGACAGTTTGGACCGCAGAACCGGATCCCCCGGTCCCGCGCGGCAGCCAGGACGTCCGCTTCGAGCGCCTTGCCGCGCGCGCCCGTTTCACCGAACCCGGCGGAAAGGATGACGGCCGCCCGGACGGCGCCGGGGGCAACGCTCCCCAGGGCCCGCGCGATGTGCGCCGCCGGGATGGCGATGATGGCCAGGTCCACCGGATGAGGCAGGCGCGAAAGGTCCGGGACGCAGGGCAGACCGTCCACGGTCTCGTACTTGGGGTTCACGGGGACCAGCTCTCCGCCGAACCCGCACACGCGCAAATTGGCCAGAACGGCCTTGCCCGTGCCGGGCTGATCGCTGGCCCCGACCACCGCGATGGAACGCGGCGCCAGAAGCGGCTGAAGATCGGACATGGTGAAATCCTCTCCGTTGCGGCCGAACCGGCCCTCCCGGAGGAAGGAAGCCGCCGCTCAGCCGATGGCGGACGCTCGCAGCTTCGGCAGGATGGAGTCGGCGAAGGTCCGGATGAGCCCGACCGAGCTGGACGTGGTGGGCAAAAGGAACAACTCGCTCACCCCCAACGCCTCGAACATCCGCACCTTCTCCAGACACTCCTCCGGCGTCCCCGCCAGGGAGAAACGGTCGATCCATTCCTCCCGCACCCACCGGGCATGGGATGAATCCACCTGGAGATGACCCGCCAGGGAGTAACCTTCTCTGAACTTTTCCTGCTCCGCCTTCGTGAATCCCGTCAGCGAACGCGGCAGCGGGGCGATCAGCCGCCGCGCCACATAGGTCTTGACGTTCTCCCGCGCCTGTTCCCGATCCTCGGAGACGTCGCAGCCGACGTGGAGGGAGACAGGGATCTCGGCCGGATCGCGGCCCACACTCTCGGCCCCTTCCCTCACCGAATCGAAGACGTACTGAATGATTGCGGGATCGGCGCCCACGGAGACGATGACGCCGTCCGCGCACCTGCCGGCCGTCCGCAACATCCGGGGGCCGTTGGCCGCCAAGTGGATGGGGATGTCCCGGGGTTCATAATGATCGAACGGGTGAATGGTCTCCCCCCGGAAGGTCCCTTCCCGGCCGGCCAACAAAGACCGGAGACAGCGAACCGCCTCCTCGCACTCATCGGGCCGAAGCGGCGGGCGCCTCATGTACTTCATCGAGGTGTCCCCGGCCCCCAGGCCCAGGCGGACGCGCCCCCGCCCGAACTCATCCAGCGTGGCGATGGCCCGGGCCGTGACGGAGAGGTGACGAGTGAGCGGGTTCGTGACGCCCGTGCCCAGGTGAATGCGCTTCGTCCGCGCGACGCACTGGGTGAGGGTGACGTACAGCTCCGGAAACAGCCCCTGCGAATCCACGAGCCACGCCCGATCAAACCCGGCCCGTTCCGCCTCTTCGACGGCCTCGACGACTTTTCCGGCGGAGTGTTTGCTTTCCGTGGGAAAAACACCGATCCCCATAAGCAACGGCGACAGTTGACATCCTCCTCCATAAACGTCGATCACCCGGGGCTCGGCCCGGAATCGCGGGGTGGGTTCGGGCCATCGGGGTTTTTCGATTTCCGCGCGCATAGTTTAAGCTATGCCGCGATGGATGGTCCACCGTCCAGGTCCGGGAAGTGGAAAGGAGCATCCTTTGACCGAATCCGTGCGGATCGGCGTGGACGTCGGCGGGACATTCACCGATGTCGTCGTGGCGCCCGAGGGCGGGGGGGAGGGGGGGGGGAAGATCCTGTCCCTCAAGACCCCCACGACACCCCATAACCCGCTGGAAGGAATCTTCCACGGGCTTTCCCAGGCCGCGGCCCGGCTCGGAGGAGACCTGCCCGGCCTCCTGGCGAACGCCTCGTCGTTCGTCCACGGGACCACCGTGTGCACCAACCTGATGGTCCAGCGCGCGGGCGCAAAAGTGGGCCTTATCACGACGGAGGGGTTCCGGGACACCCTGGCGCTGCGCCGGGGGATCCGGGCCTCTATCTGGGACATGAAGACGCCCTCCCCGCCGAGCCTCGTCCTGCGCCATCTCCGGCGCGGGGTCCGCGAGCGGATGGATTGCTTCGGCGAGCCCCTCGTCCCCCTGGACGGGGAGAGCGCGGCCGAGGCCCTGGACGCGCTGGAGGGCGAAGGCGTCGAGGCCATTGCCGTCTGCCTGTTCAACGGATACGCGAACGGCAAGCACGAGCGGGCGATCAAGGCGCGGGCGCTCGCCCGAATGCCGGGGATCCCCGTCATGATCTCCTCGGAGGTCCTCCCCGTCATGGGGGAGTATGAGCGGGTCTCGACGACCGTCATCAACGCCTACGTCGCCCCGGGCGCGGGATCATATCTCGAAGGGTTGGATTCCGAGCTGCGGGCCGGAGGGCTGCGCGTTCCGCCCCTCATCATGCAGGGCAACGGCGGGGTCACCGACATCAAACGCAGCGTCTCACAGCCGGGACAGCTCATCCTGTCCGGACCGGCGGCGGTCGCGGCGGCGGCCCTTCAGGCCGGAGAGGCCCTGGGGGGGGAAGAGGGGGGAGGGGGAGGGCGCGGCGAGGCGGCCAACCTCATCGTCTTCGACATGGGAGGCACAAGCTGCGACATCACGGTCGTCGCGGACGGACAGGTCTCCCTCTTCGACGGCCTGGAAATCGAAGGGTATCACCTCGCCGCCCCGTCCCTGGAGATCTCGACGATCGGAACGGGCGGAGGGACCATCGCCTTTGTGGACGCGGGCGGGATGCTGCGGGTCGGACCGCACGGGGCCGGGGCGGACCCCGGACCGGCCTGCTACGGGCGGGGGGGCCGGTCGCCGACGGTGACGGACGCCCACCTCGTCCTGGGCCGGCTGGGGGACGGGGACGTGCTGGGGGAGAAAATCACGCTGGACCGGGCGGCGGCGGAGGACGCCGTCCGCCGGAGAATCGCCGAGCCCCTGGGCCTCCCGGCGGCGGAGGCCTCGCTCTCAATCGTCCGGATCGCCACGCAGAACATGATCGACGCCATCGAGATGATCAGCGTCCAAAAGGGACGGGACCCGCGCGAGTTCACCCTCATCGCCGCCGGCGGCGCCGGACCGCTTCACGCCGGCGCGCTGGCCGAGGCCCTCGGGATCGAGCGCGTCTTCGTTCCCCGGGACGCCGCCGTCTTCAGCGCCCTCGGCCTCCTCCACGCCGACCTTCGACGGGACTACGTCCAGACCTTCATCGGGGAGCTGGAGAAAACGTCCCCCCGGGACCTGAAGGAGGCGTTCGGGCGGTTACGCGGCCTCGCCGAGGAGGAAGTCGCCGGGACCGGCGTTCCCGCAGAGCAAATCCGGATCGAATTCCGGGCCGACCTGCGCTACCGGGGTCAGAACTGGGACATCCCGGTCGTTATCGCGAACATCGACGATCCCGGCGCGCTCGACTCGCTGGCGGCGGCGTTTCATGACCGGCACGAAACCCTCTACGGCCACCGGGACCCGGAAAGCGCCATCGACTTCTCGGGCCTCCGGGTGACGGCCACCGCGGCCACGCCGCCCCTGGCGGTCCGGAAACGGGAGACGCCGGACGGGGCGAAGTCGGCGCGCCGCGACGTGTTCCCGGACGCTCCGGGTCCGGCCGTCTCCACGCCCGTGATCCCCGGCGGCTCGATGGCGCCCGGACAACCGCTCTCCGGTCCGGCGGTGATCGTACAGCCGAATACAACGTTATGGGTCGCCCCCGAAAACACGGTGGAGGCGGATGCCTACGGCAATCTCGTCCTGACGAAAAAGGGGGCGAAGCCATGACCGCCCGACGCGCGGCCATCGACCCGGCGACGCTGACGATCATTCAGCAGAAGCTGGACGGCATCACCCACCGGATGGGGGCCGTCATGACCCGGACGGCCCGGAGCGCCATCGCCAGCCAGGCGCATGACTTCTCCTGCTTCCTCACCGACGTCCGGGCGCGGCTTCTCTCCCAGGCCGAAGGCATTCCCATCCACACCGGGGGCGGCGGGTTCGCCGTGCGCGCCCTCCTGGATTTTTTCGGAGAGGACATCCGCCCCGGCGACATCTTCGTGTCGAACGACGTCTACACCGCCGGCGGCAACCACCTGCCCGACTGGACGGTCTTCGCCCCGGTTTTCGCCGGAGGCAACCCGGTGGCCTTCACGTGCATCCGCTCCCACCAGCTCGACATCGGCGGCGGCGCGGCGGGCACGTACAACCCCGAGGCGAAGGAAATCTTCCACGAGGGCCTGCGCATCCCGCCGCTCAAGCTTGAGGACCGCGGCGTCCCGCGAGCCGACGTCCTGGAATTGCTCAAGACCAACAGCCGCCGTCCGGACATCCTGGCCGGCGACCTGGGGGCGATGGTCGGCTCCGTCAAGAAGGGCCTCGGCTGGGTCGAAGACCTCCTGAAGGAACACGGTTGGGACCGGCTTCGGACGTATTGCGACGCCCTGCTCGATTACGGGGAGCACCGGATGCGGCTGGAGCTGGAGAACATCCCCGACGGCGTTTACGAGGCGGCGGAGACCATGAACAACGACTGCTTCTCCGACCGGAGCGTTTCCATCCGCCTCCGCCTCACCGTCCGGGGCGGCGAGATCGAGGCGGATTTCACCGGGACGGACCCGCAGATCCCCGCCTATAAGAACAGCAACCTGCCCAACACCTACTCCGCCGTCTACGCGGCCCTGGCCACGGTGGTGGACCCGCAGATCCCGCACAATGAAGGGATGCACCGGACGATTCGGGTCATCGCCCCGGAGGGCACGGTGGTGAACTGCACCGAGCCGGCGCCCGTCGGCTTCGCCACCATCCACCCGGCCCACGAGATCATGCACTGCTGCTGGAAGGCCCTGGCGGTGGCCGACCCGGACCGGGTGTGCGCCGGCTGGGGGAAGATGGCCAACCCCACTTTCTCGGGGCTCGACCGCCATGGGCGGGTGTTCGTCCTGTTCAACCTGGCCGGGTTGGCCAGCGCGGGCGCCGCGAAAGGAAAGGACGGCACGGACCAGATCGGGACCCCCATCAACATGGGCGGGATGATCATCCCGAACCTGGAGTCCCTCGAGCACCTCAACCCGGTCCGGTTCCTCCGGCACGAGGTCCGGCGGGACTCGTGCGGACCGGGGGAGTTTCGGGGCGGAACAGGCGTGGATTATCAGGTGGAGCTCCTGGCCCCGGGGACGTTGTGTCTGCGCGGCGAGGGCCAGGGGGCGCCCAGCGGGTACGGGACCTCCGGCGGCAAGGCCGGCGCGCCCGCCCGGGTCTCGTTTCGTCCCGACGGCAAGGCGGAAGGCGCGCTTCCCGCTTACGGCGTGATGGAAGTCGGCCCCGGGATCCTCAGGGTCCTGTCCGCGGGCAGCGGCGGATGGGGAGACCCCGCCGGGCGGGACCCGTCCAAGGTCTTTCAGGACATCCGGGACGGCATCCTCTCCCCGGAAAAGGCCCGGGCGGATTATGGAATCGAGATCGATGATGGTGCGGGGGAGGAGAGATAAGCGAGGCGTATCGCGGGTGATGCCGCCGTCGGGGGGGGCGGGTACGGGAGCCCACCGACTCTCGCCCCGATGCGTTGGCCAACAATCCAAGCGCCGATCATACACGCGCCTGTAACGAAATATTTGTGCTAATTACGGCCTATCCCCCCTTCAAAATCCCCCGGGCAATGAGGAAACGAAGGATCTCCGACGTCCCCTCGGCGATCCGGGTGTATCGGACGTCGCGGTACATGCGCTCGATGGGGAGGTCCTTCATGTACCCCATCCCGCCGTGGATCTGGAGCGCGCGGTCCGCGACCCGGCCCACCATCTCGGTGGCGTACAGCTTCGCCATCGCCGCCGCCTGACGCGTGTCCCGCCCCTGCTCCCCGCTCCACGCCGCCTGGTAGACCAACAGCCGCGCCGCCTTGAGCTCGGTCGCCGAATCGGCGATCATCCACTGAATCGCCTGACGCTCCGCCAGCCGCCGGCCGAACGTTTCTCGCTGGCCCGCGTAATCGGTCGCCATCTCCAACAGCCGCTCGGCCGTCCCCAGGGCGGCCGACGCTATCCCCAGCCGGCCGGTGTCGATCCACTTCATCGCCAGCGCGAACCCCTGACCCACCTCACCCAGCACCTGCGCCGCCGGAACCCGGCAGTCGATAAAGACCAGCTCCGCCAGGTCCGTTCCCCGCCAGCCCATCTTCTTGAACACCGACCCCACCTCGAACCCCGACGTCCCTTTGTCCACCAGAAAGGCCGTGATCCCGCCCCGCGCCCGCTTCTCCTTGTCCGTCACGGCGAAGACGATCACGAAGTCCGCCTTCACGCCGTCGGTCACGAAGATCTTTGTCCCGTTCAATATGAAGTCGTCCCCGTCCCGGACGGCGGTGCTCTGAATGGCCGCAGCGTCGGAGCCGGCGTTGGGCTCGGTCAGGGAGAAGCAGTCCCGCTTCTCGGCCCGCAGGCACGGCGCGAGGTACCGCTCCCGCTGCTCGGCCGTGCCCAACGACAGGATCGGCGAGGGGCCCCGGACGGTGTAGGACATGGCCAGACTCGTCCGCCCCAGCTCCTCCCGCACGACGCAGTTGGCAAGCATCCCCATCCCGGCCCCGCCGCATTCCTTGGGAATGCAAAGCCCCAGAAGGCCCAGGTCCCGAGCCTGAACGCGGAGCTCCCGCAGGAGGTCGGGGGAAACGTCGTCGGCCTCTTCCACCTGGTCCTCCAGGGGCAGCAACGCCTTCTTGACGAAGTCCCGAACCATGTCGCGAAGAAGCTTCAACTCCCCGGGAAGCTCGAAGTCCATGCGGGTTTTTTCCTCACAGATGGGGACACAAAAAGATCGCCAAGGGGGCTTTTTTGTAAAACCGCCCCCCTGGACCCCTCCCAGGGGTTGGGAACCCCCCTCGAAAACTTTCATTAGGCGATAGCGTGCCGCCCTTCGGGCGGCACGCTATCGCAGAAAAACTGGCTGGTTGGCCGGATGCTGCGGCTGCCGCAGGCAGACGGGCATCCGGCCAAAGATCAAAAGCGTCGCGGGCCACAGCCGACCACCATAGCCAATCAGACGTCCACTCCCCAAAGGCCAAGCCGCAGGCTATGGCCGCAGAAAGTTTTTCGGGGGGTCAAGGGGGACGGTTTTTCAAAAAAGTCCCCCTTGGAATTTCGGTTCTCGATCCATCACGTCCTCGGCAGGTGGTTGCAGACCTCGATGGCGGCCGCGCAGTACATCTTCGTCGCGTCCACCAGGTCCTCGACCCTTTGGACCTCCCCGGTGGCCGGTCTGAGGTTGGGGTCTTCCGGCGCGGGTCCGCACTTGATGGCCGGGATGCCCATCTCCACCAGGATGGTGAGGTCGGCATACGTGCTGTTCAGCTCGGTCTGCATCGGCTTGGGCGCTCGGTTCCGCACCGCCCGGTAGGCCCCCCGCATGGCTTCCACCAGCGGCTCGGCCCCTTTCGCCTCATACCCCAGCACCGAAAGATAAAGCTCCGAATCGGCTTCCACGCCCGTGGCCTGAAGGACCTCTTCCACTTCGCGCAGGACATCGATGGGCCGCGTCCCCGGCTTCGTGAAGGCCTCGACGTACAGGTTGCAGACGGCTGGCGAGAAGTTGGGCTTGAACGGCGCGCCCCCCATGATGGCGCCGATGTTGACCTTGGGCACGAGCTTGCCCGCGCCGAACTTATAGGTGTGCTCCTTCTCGTACCGGCGCGCCCACGCTTCGAGCGGCTCGATCAGCGTGCTCATCTTGACGACGGCGTTCTTGCTCTTCGACAGGTCTTTGGGGTGCTGGACGAAGGGCGCATACATCGGCTCGCCCCAGACGGTGATCTTGATGAACACCGCCCCCGCCTGAGCCCAGGTGATCCCGAGGCGGGAGGGCTCGACGACGATGGCGTAGTCGGCCACTACCCCGTGGGTCAGCATGTACCGCATCCCGATGCCCTTACCCCGGTAGGGCGCGCCCTGGTACTGATCGATGGGCGCCCGGCCGATTTCGCTGCAAACCCCCGTCAAAACAATGTCGCCCTTCAGCTTGACCCCCGACTTCTTGAGGGCGTAGGCGGCCATCAGGGAGCAGCAGAGCGGCCCCTTGTCGTTGACGATCCCGCTGCCGTAGATAAGGTTTTTGACCTTGCGCGCATGGGCCATCCATTCGGGCTTGATGCGGCCCGCGAACAGGGCGTCCTGCGGATCGCTCGAAAGGGCCGTGTCCAGGTGGCCGTTGAACATCAGCGTGGGCCCGTCGCCGGACCCCTTGAGGCGGCCGACCATGTTTCCGCGGCCCGGCTCGACCTCCTGGTAGAAAGCGGGGATGTCCCGCTCGTTCAGCCAGTCCACCAAAAGCCGGGCGGCGGGTTCTTCGCTTCCCGTGGTGCTGGGGATGTCGACAAGCTTCATCGCCAGCGAAACCAGCTCCTTCTGATCGACCTTCGACCAGACCTTTTCCAACAACTTCCGGTCTGTCTTCATCTTGCCTCCCGAGGATGATCATCGTGTGATGCCGGACACGTCCGGATGGATCGGGACCCGCCAGCGAAATCTCTCGCAAACGGCTTTACCCTTCGAGACTCAAATTGTTCCTTGCGCCGGGCAAGATGCCCGGCCTACCGGTCGGACCTCCTTCATCCGGAACAGCGTCAGGGTTGACTGGCGCAAATCATAGCTCAATCCAACAGGAGCGGGGCGGCCCGCTTCACCTCACCCGTCCCCGCCCAACGCCGCCAGGACCTTTTCCGGGATGAACGGCAGAGCCTTGAGCTGCCGGCCGGTCGCCGAGAAAAAGGCGTTGCCGATGGCGGCCGCGGTCGGCACAAGACCCGGCTCGCCGACGCCCTTCGCCCCCCAGGGGCCGTCGGGGATCGCGGCTTCGACGAGGATCGGCCCCATCCGGGGCGCGTCGAGGGCGCACGGGATCTTGTAATCGCCCAGGTTTCCGTTGACGGGCGCGCCGTCCTCGCACCGCAGCTCCTCGAACAGCGCCGTCCCCACGCCCTGAATCAGGGTGCCCTCGATCTGGCCTTCGCAGCCCCTCGGGTGGATCGCCCGTCCCACGTCGTGCGCCGCCGCCAGTCTCAGCACTTCGATCCGGCCCGTCTCGAGGTCGACCTCGATTTCGGCCCCCTGCGCCGCGTACATCTGAAAGGCCGCCGGCCGCTTCCCCTGCCCGGTCTCGGGATCGATGCCGGTGGCGTCCTCCAGTTTGAAACTCTCCCGGGCGACGATCGGTCCCTCCCCGTCCACCAGCTCCGCGATGGAAAAACTCCGCCCGGGCGCTCCCCGGGCATGAACGCGTCCCCCCTCGACGGAGAGGTCTTCCGGGTCCGCTTCGAGCGCCCGCGAGGCCCTCCCCAGAAGCTGACGCTTGGCTTCCGCGGCCGCCATCCGGACCGCGTTGCCGTCGAAGAAGGTCGTCTTGCTCGCCGATGTCTGAGACGTATACGGGCTCGTATCCGTATCCACGACATCCACCATCACGTCGGCCACGTCGCACCCCAGCTCCTCCGCGGCCATCTGCCTCAGAACGGTGTGGGCCCCCTGTCCGTGCTCCATGGCGCTCGTCTTGAGGAGGACCGATCCGTCCTCCCGGACCACGATCTCCGCATCCGCCTGAACCTCGGCCACCGTGGACTTCGTCATGCAGGCGATACCGCGTCCGCGCCGTTTCGTCCCGGCCGAGCCGTCCAGGGCGTCGCCGATCGCCCCCAGCGCCCGGCTCACCCTCCGGAGACATTCATCGAGACCCACACCCTTGAGGACCTGTCCCGTGGCGTGCTCGTCGCCCTCGCGCACAGCGTTCTTCATCCGGATCTCCAGGGGGTCCATCCCCAGCGCCGCGGCGATCCGGTCGAGCTGCTGCTCGTAGGCGAAGCAGACCTCCGAGACACCGAACCCCCGGAACGCCCCCGCGACGGGCTTGTTGGTGTAAACGCAGTATGAATCGATCCAGACGTTGGGGATGCGGTACGGGCCGGCGGCGTTGGCACCCGCCGTCCGGGCGACGGACGCCTCATAGTCCCCATACGCCCCGGCGTCCCAGATCAGCTTCGCCCGGCGGGCCACGATGACGCCATCCTTCATCACGCCCGTTTTATATTCCGCGTAGAACTCCTGCCGGACGAAGGAGCTTCCGAACTCTTCCTCCCGGTCGAAGATCAACCGCACCGGCCGGCCCGGGAGCTTGAGGGCGACCGAGGCGCTCAGGACCTCGGCGACGGCGCTGATTTTTCCGCCGAATCCGCCCCCGCAGTAAGGCGCCACGACCCGGACCTGTGACAGATCGAGGCGCAGGGCCTCGGCCACCTGCTTCCGCACCAAGTGCGGCCCTTGCGTCGAGGTGTGGAGGGTCAGCTTTCCGCCCGTCTCGAACAGGGCGACGCAGGCGTGCGGCTCCATCGGGCAGTGCTGCACCATCGGGATCCGGTAGGCGTCCTCGAAGACGAAATCGGCGCGGTCAAACCCTTCCTCGACGTTTCCCTTTCTGAGCTTGAAGTGGTTGCACACGTTCGTGCCCGGCGAGGGGAAGACAATCCCGGGAACGCGCTCATAGCTCCCGAGATCTTCATGGAGGATGGGCGCCCCGGCGGACAGGGCGTCCGGCGCGTTGAAAACGGCCGGGAGGTCCTCATACTCGATTTCGATGAGATCCCCGGCCTCGGCCAGGGCGTCGCCGTCGCCTCCCGCCAACGCCGCGACGGGCTGGCCCACGTAACGCACCTTGTCCACGGCGAACAGGGTCTGGTCCCGGATGAAGGTTCCCCAATAAAAGTCCGGATAATCCCGACCCGTGACGATGGTCTCGACGCCGGCGGCGCGCCGGGCGTTCTCGGTCCGGATGGAGCGGATGCGGGCGTGCGGTCTGCGGCTCCGCACGATCCGCACATGGAGGGCGTCCTCGGGATAGAAATCGGTGGCGTACCGGGCGGCGCCGGTGCTCTTCTCTCTCCCGTCCTCTCTGGGCACATCCGCCCCGATGTATCGAACGCCGGTCAACAAAACCCTCCTCGGGCCGAATGACTGGGGGGGGGGAGCCTCGCCGATCCTTGAAGCCGGACCGTTCACCCCTCGAAAACCTTGCCCCCCTCGCGGACGGGATACAGGGCCCCCTCCTTCCGGATCTCCGCCCGGCCTTCCTCCCACCAGGCGCGCATTTTTCCGGGATTGGAGAGACCATAAGGGTCGGCGACCTTCTTGAATTCGAGCTGCTCGACGTCCACGACCTTCATCCCGCCGTCTTCCAAAACGGGCGTATGCGGGTTGAACACCGGCGCGCCGTGCTCTTCGAGGTATTCGATGATCTCGTCCATCCGCTCATCGGTCGTATAGCGAACCAGTTGCACGGCGAAGGCCCCGACCTTCCCGCCCAGCCGGACGAATTCCAGATGCATCGGGGTCTCGTCGCCGAAGTGCTCGTAGAAGCGCTCGGCCAATTCCAGACTGCGGCCGGGCTCGAACAGGGTCTGGAGATAGGTCATCGAGGGGTCCGCCTTGATGGCGTATAACGTGGTGTGGTTCCAGGTATATTCGTAGAGTGGCGTGGTCCGGGCGGACTCCGCCGCGCTCTTGTGGTAACACACCGACCCCCCGAAATCGGCCACGAGGCACTCGAACCATTCTACCGACGACTCGGCGACCAGACAAAAGGCGGTCGCGCTCCCGTCGGGGATGAATTCGCCCAGCGGCTTGAAGTACTCGGGAATCGGCCAGGCGAAAACGCTGCACTCGTTGACGACGACGCCGTCGGCTTCACCCAGGGCCTGGCCGAAGCGGGCCGCGGTCATGAAGTCGCCGAAGACCGCGATGAGGTCGGCCCAGGGGAACGCGGGCGTAAGGGGCATCTCCAGCTCGGTGACAATCCCGTTGGTTCCGTAGGCGTGATTCACCTTGTTGATGTCGCGCCCCCGCAACTCCAGAATCCGGGGCTCGTCCTCCAGCGTCACGACGCGAACGACGTTGACGTTGCCCGGGTCGCGGAGCAGGCCGTGCCGGATGGATCCCACGCCCCCGCTGCCCCCGGCCACGTGGCCGCCGACCGTCGCCGTGCGCTTGGTCGACGGATAGAGGCGAATCTCCCAGCCGGTCTTCCGGGCCTCTTCATCCAGTGCGTCCAGCATCAGCCCCGCCTCGCACCGGATGATTCCCGGTTTGATCCATTTAACGGCGTTCAGCCGCGTGACGTCAAGGATGGCGCCGCCCTCGGTCGGCATGGCCTGGCCGTAATTGCCCGTGCCGCCGGCCCGGACCGTGATCGGAACCCGCCACGCCACACAGGTACGGGCGGCCCGGACGACCTCTTCCTCGTCGCGGGGGGTGATCACGATGTCGCCGATCTTGTCTTTCAGGGTCCACTTGAGGATTGGGCTGAACCAGTAGTAGTCGCGGGACTTCTGCCGAACCAGGGCCGGGTCGAGACTCGCCGGCACGCCGTCCAGGGCCCGGGCGAAGGCCTCCCAGTCGATCTCTTTCCGTTTCGGGCGCATGGCGCCATCCTCCTCATTTTTCCAGGCCGGACCGGCCCTTCCAGGGCGCTCTAGTTTTCCCGTTTCACCGCGCTCTCGTGCCACTTGCCGGAGCAACAGGTGCTGGAGAAGCGTCAGGACAAGGAAGATCAGGATGCCGGAGAGGGAGATCATGAACAACGCCGCGAACATGCGCGGGATGTTGAGCCGGTAACCCGATTCCAGGATGCGATAGGCCAGCCCCGAGGCGTCCCCGCCGGTTCCGGACACGAACTCCGCCACCACCGCGCCGATCAGGGCGAGTCCCCCGCTGATCCGCAGGCCGCCCAGGAAGTAGGGCAGCGCGTTGGGCAGGCGCAGGCGCCACAGAATCTGCCACCGCGACGCCCCGTAGAGCTGGAACAGGTTCAGGAGGTTGTGATCGGTGCTGTTGAGTCCGAGCGTGGTGTTCGAGACGATGGGGAAAAAGGCAACGATCCAGGCGGAAATCAACAGCGCGATATCGATGCCCCGATCCGGAAACACATTCCCGGCCCAGATGATGATCAACGGGGCGATGGCCACAATGGGCGTCACCTGAAGCGTCACGGCGTACGGGAAGAAGCTCATCTCCACCCATTTGGACAAGGTGAACCGCACGGAGATGACCAACCCCCCGACGGCGGCGCACAGGAAGGCCAACCCCGTGATCCTGAGCGTGACCCACAAGGAGGGTGAAAGCGTGCCCCAGTCCTTGAACAACGTCTGAATCACCAACCAGGGGCGGGGCAGCACATAGTGTGGCATATCGAAGAAAACAACGATCAGATGCCAGACAATGAGGGCGAGCACCCCCACCACAATGGGGGCCAAAATTTTGGGGAACAGGGAAACCCGGACGCCGAGAATCCGCCGATCTTCCTTCCGCACGGGCGGCAGGTCCTCGAAATCCCGCCGGGCCTTCGGGGCCTCGGCCGTGAGCGTTTGCGGGTTGGCCGTCATCGGCTCATCATGCTTCAACCGCCGGCCCCCATGGCCTCGTGGAGGAGGCCGGACACCTGGCGGCAAAAATCGTTGTAAACCGGGGAGGTGCGAAAGCCCTCATCGCGCGGATAGGGCGCGTTGATCGCAATCTCCCGGATCACCCTTCCCGGCCGCGCCGCCATGACGCAGATCCGGTTCGACAGGAAGACGGACTCATACACGCTGTGGGTCACGAAGATAACGGTCAGGCGCTGGCCGCTCCAAAGCTCCAACAGGTCGGCATTGAGCTTGAAGCGCGTGATCTCATCCAAGGCGGCGAAAGGCTCATCCATGAGGAGGATGTCGGGCCGGGTCACGAGCGCCCGGGCGATGGACACGCGCATCCTCATCCCCCCCGACAACTCGCGCGGATAGGCCCCCTCGAACCCGTTCAGGTGAACCATCCCGAGCACTTCGTTCACCCGGTCCCCGGCCTTTGATTTCGGGACGCCGCCGAGCTTGAGCGGCAGCCGTACATTGTCGAACACCGTGGCCCAGGGCATCAGCGTAGGCTCCTGGAACACAAAGCCGATGTTCCGGCTGTTCCCGTTCCGCGTTTCGCGCGCGGTCTCGGACCAGTCGATCCGGCCGCCGGTCAAATCGCCCAATCCGGCGATCAGGCGCAGGCCGGTGCTTTTGCCGCAACCCGAGGGGCCCAACAGGCTGACAAACTCGGACTCGGCGACGGCCAAGTCAAAGTCCCTCAGCGCCACGACGCCGTTGGAATAGACCTTGTCTACGTTCGAAAGGGTCACGATGGGTCCGGCCATGGCTCGGTGGAACCCCTCCCCCGCCGCGTGCGGGAACATGGTGGACAGTCCGCCAGCCGGCGGATGGACCGCGCCGGCCGGCGGACACCGAAAAACCGCTACATCTTCATGCCATGCTTTTTGTTGACGAAGCGCAGATCGAAGGCCTTCATATAGGGCAGGTTCTTGTCGAACAGCCCGGCCTGGGACATGACCTCGAAAAAGGCCTTGAGGCGCGCCTGCGTCATGGTGCCGATGCCCAGCTTCTTGGCGTCGCCCGAATCGACGATCCCGTGCTTTTTCATCTGGGCGATGCCGAATACGATTTGCGCGTCTTTCATTTCTTTGTTGTCTTTCCGGATCAACACGTTCGCGGGAGCGGGATTGCCATAGAGATAGCTGTACCAGCCCTCGATGCTCCCGTTCACGAATTTCCGCACCACGTCCGTCTTATTGTCAACCCAGTCTTTGGACGTCGTGAGCATCGCCGAGTAGCTCGGCCAGCCGGCGTCGGCAATCAGGTTGACGATCGGGTCAACCCCCTCCTTTTTGATGTAAAACGGCTCGCTGGTCACATACCCCTGCTGAATGGCCTTCTTGTTCACCAGGAACGGGGCCATCTGGAAGGTGTAGCGGCGGATCTGACGATCCTTGAAGCCATACTTGATCTTGAAAAACTGCCACCAGGTCGTCCGGGCGGCCGTCGAGATCAGGATCGGCTTGCCCTGCATGGCGGCGATGGAGTCGTTGCCCTGCCCCGGATGGGAGATCAGGACCTGCGGGTCTTTCTGGTAGATCGCCGCGACGGTGATCATGGGGACGTTGTTCTTCAGAAAGTTCAGGCCTGGGAGGTGTTGGTGGCCAGGTTGATGTCGATCGCGCCCCCGGCCAGAAGCTGAGAGTTGTTGGCCCCCGGTCCGCCCATGCGGAGCTTCACGTCCAGGCCGTATTTCTTGTAAATCCCCGTGGCGATCGCCTGGTAGAAGCCCCCGTGCTCGGCCTGGGCCTTCCAGTTGGTCATGAACCTGACCCGCTCCGCCGAGGACGCCGCGCCCGCCGCCACGAGGACGAAGAACGCGGTCAGGACTGCCTTCCAGATCAAGCGAGACGCGGTTCGTTGGACGATTCTCTTCAACATCGCATTCTCCCCTTTCTGATCAAGCACGGCGTTCCGCTCGAACCGGACTCCCCGGGATCGGGGAGCGATTTTGCGGAATCCGCGCTTCGGGCGAATCCAACCCTCCGCTGGATTTCGCCGCGTTGACCTGAAACCCTCACAGCCATCGGATGCGTCGAGGGTCCCCCACCTGCTTCGACTACGACGTTCACAATCCTGATGAAGACAGAATTATACCGAATCGCCCCCTCTTTTTACAGGGTTTTCGTCGAGCCCGCCCTCCCCTCCTCCTTCCCGTGAGAGGGATGGGGAAATGATATGATCCACGCGACGCCCCGCCCGGCGGGATGGAGCGGTTTCCGCCGTGGAGACCCCATCAAGAAGCACGCGCGTCGGAGGCCGCCCGCATGAGCGCCCCCGCACCCTACAACCTTCGTCCCCGCGAGACCGTCTCCATGCGGACCCGGGACGGTGTGCGCCTGGACGCCGACCTCCACCGGCCCGACGCCGACGGGCCCTTTCCCGTCCTGCTGATGCGCCAGCCTTACGGCCGGACCATCGCCTCCACCGTCTCTCACGCCCACCCGAGCTGGTACGCCCGGCACGGCTACATCGTCGTCATTCAGGACGTGCGCGGCCGCGGGACCTCGGAAGGGGAGTTCGATCTCCTGGCCCAGGAGCTTGACGACGGCTTTGACGCGGTCGCCTGGTCCGCCGCGCTGCCGGGCGCCACGGGGGAGGTGGGGATGTACGGGTTCTCCTATCAGGGGATGGCGCAGGTCTTCGCCGCGGCCTCGGGCGCCCCGGCGCTCAAGGCCATCTGCCCGGCGATGATCGCCTATGACGTCTACGAACACTTCGCCTACGAGGGCGGAGCGCTCCGCCTGGAGCTGGTCATGGCCTGGGCCGTCCAGCTCGCCGCGGAAACAGCCCGCCGCAAGGGAGACGCGGAGGCGCACCAAGCCCTGTTCGCCGCCTCCCGCTCTCTGCCCCTTGACGGGATGACGCCGGCCCGGCCCGAGGCGCTCGAGCGGTTCGCCGCATACTGTCATTACGACGACTGGGTCTCAAACCCCAAGCCCGGACCTTATTGGGAGCGGATCTCCCCCAAGACCGCCGCCCGGAGCATCGACCTGCCCGCTCTTCATATCGGAGGATGGTTCGACGCCTTCCTTCCCGGAACCCTCGCGTGCCACCGGGACTGGGCGGCGCGCTGCCGCCGTCCCCAGCGCCTGGCGATCGGCCCCTGGGTCCACACCCCCTGGAGCCCGAAGGCGGGGGACCGGGATTACGGGCCGAGCGCCGTGAGCCCCATTGACCGGCTTCAAATCCGTTGGTTCGACCACTGGCTCAAAGGGGTGGACACCGGCCTGCTGGACGAGCCCCCCGTTCTGCTCTACGAGATGGGCGGCGAGCGCTGGCGCGCTTTCGACCGCTGGCCGGACGGGCCAGGCAGCTCCCGCTATCTAACCAGCGGCGGGCGGGCGGCCATCGACCTCACGAACGGCGGGCTGGCCCCCGGGCCCGAGACGGGGGAGGGGGGGGGGAGGACGCGGTGGTGTTCGACCCCTGGCGGCCCGTTCCCGCGGTGGGGGGCTGCCTTGGCGCCCCGGCCGGCCCCGCGGAGCGGTCCGGCGTGGATGGGCGGCCGGACGTGCTGACCTACACCTCAGAGCCGCTGGAAGAAGACCTGCACCTGGCCGGTGACGTGACGCTGGAGGTTTGGCTCCGGTCCGACGTACCGGACTTCGACCTGTCGGCCGTCGTCTCGGAGGTGACGCCCGAGGGGCGGGCGTTCACCCTGACCCAGAGCCATTCGCGGATCGAAGAAGGCGCGCGGACCGGGCCGTTGAGGCTCTCCCTCCGTGCGATCTGCTGCCGAATCCCACGTGGGCGCAGACTCCGCCTGAGCTTGGCCGGGGCGTGATTTCCGGCCTACGCGATCAACCCGGGCACGGGCGCGCAACCGGGCGACGCAGCGCTGATCGACCAGCGCGTCATCACGCTGTTCGTGGCCACGGCGGCCTCCCGCCTCATCCTGCCCGTGGGGTGAAACCCTCCGGGAGAAGGGCGGGGGAAAGAGGGGGCGTTGCGGGACCTTCTGAATTCGCTACCCGGAATCGGGTGGCGCGCTGAATTTTTCACCACACGGATTGGCCGGCGCCGGACGCGCCCCCCCCCGGCGCGGAGGCGAGGAGGGGGGGGAGGAGAACCGAGCATGTCTTTCGCGGACCTCAGAGCGTTTCTCGACCGTCTGGATGAACGGGGCGATTTGAAGCGGATCGACGGGGCTCACTGGGACCTGGAGATCGGAACCCTCACCGAGCTGATCATCGAGCGGCCCGACCACCCCGCTCTTTTGTTCGACAACATTCCCGGTCATCCGCGGGGACACCGCGTCCTCAGCAACTCGATTTCCACCATCCCGCGCACCGCCATCGCCCTCGGCCTTCCCGAAGACACCCCCGGCCTGGATGTCCTGCGGCACTGGCGGATCAAGATGGGGACTTTTCAGCCTGTTCCCCCCGCGATCGTTCGGGAAGGCCCCGTCCTCGAAAACGTCCAGAGCGGCGCCGATGTGGACCTGTGGCGGTTTCCCTCTCCCCGGTGGCACGAAAACGACGGCGGGCGGTTTCTGGGAACGGGATGCGCCGTTATCCTGCGGGACCCGACACCGGCAACGTGAACGTCGGGACTTACCGGATGATGGTGCACGACGAGAACACCCTGGGGATCCTGATCATCCCCGGAAAAGACGGGGACCTCCTGGTCCGCAAATATCACGCCCAAGGGAAAAGCGCGCCGGTGGCCGTGACCTTCGGCCACGAGCCGGCGATCTTCATGGCCGCCGGCACCTTTCTTCCCCCTTCCCACAGCGAGCTGGAGTTCGCCGGTTGGCTGAAGGGCGAGCCGATCCCGGTGATTGAAGGGGAGCGGACCGGGCTGCCCATCCCGGCAACGGCTGAGATCGCCATCGAGGGGGAGATCCCGCCGCCCGAGACGGACCAGCGGGAGGAAGGCCCTTTCGGCGAGTGGACGGGGTACTACGCCGGGGACCGCCTCCCCCGCCCGGTGGTCAAGGTCAACGCCCTCATACACCGGGACGATCCCATCATCTACGGGGCACCCCCGTTCCGCCCGCCCCTGGCGGAGCTGAGCGCGGTCCCGTTCTGGGCGGCCTCGGCCTGGGACACGCTGGAGTCCTCCGGCATCCAGGACGTCAAGGGCGTCTGGCAGTACGGGACATCGAGTTTCATTACGGTCGTTGCGATCAAGCAGCACTATGCCGGCCACGCCAAGGCGGCGGGGTTGATCACCGCGGGCTCGAAGGGCGCGGCGTACTGCGCCCGGTGGATCATCGTCGTGGACGAGGACGTGGACATCACGGACCTGGATGAAGTGATCTGGGCGGTGGTGACGCGGGCGAGGGCCCCGGACGATTATGAGCTGATCCGGGACGGTTACAGCTCCGGCGTGGACCCCATCCACTCCCCGGAGGTCCGGCGAACGGCGAACGCCCGGGAATTGACCAACAACCGCTTCATCATCAACGCCTGCCGGCCCTTCAGCTGGAAGGATAAGTTCCCTCTCGTCAACAAGGCCTCGGAAGAGCTTCGCCGGAAGGTGGCTGAAAAATTCCGGGAGGTCCTCGAAGACGGGGGCGTCTTTGCTAACCCGCATTTCTCACAAAGTGTGACGGGACGGAGACCACCGAGGCGGTGGCGCCGTCCGGCCCCTACGACGAAAAACGCCGTGTGCCGTAGGGGCGCGTCCCCGTGCGTCCAGTCACCAAACACCCAAGGCAGGCGGGCAAGATGCCCGCCCTACCCGTTTGGAAACGGCCCCGCCGCTCGGTAGGCCGGGCTTCCAGCCCGGCCTCAATGGGCAGACAAACTCCCTTGAGTTCATCAACGAATTACTCAATCAGGACACGAGGCGATACCCGTCCGCTGGATAAACGATTCAGATACAATCCGCTCGCTCGATCCACCCCGTTCGGGCAATCGCGTTGGTGAGAAATGCGGACTAAAGAGATGGCTTGCGGCGGATCCTGATCGGCGTCCGACCGAAAGACAAAATCAGAGGTGAGAGAAACGCGTTACACCGCCGCGAGGAAGCCTTCGATCTCTTCCATTCGGGTCTGGGGCGGGACGCCCTCGTCGCTCCACCCCCTCAGCCGGTAGTACCGGGTCTTCATCTTCTCGAACTCCTCTCGGTCGATCCGGTGCCCCGCGTACTCCTTGAGCGGCAGGCCCTCGTCGAAGTATTTCTTGGGAAGGGTGTCGTCGTCGCGGGTGACGCCCTCGCGCATGTTGATGAACCGCTCGATGTCGATAATCCGGCGGCCGATCTCCCGAAGCTCGTCCTCGCCGAAGTTCAGACCGGTCACGTCCCGGATCATTTCCATATAGTGGGGATAGTCGAACATCCGGGGGCTGTTGAAGCCGTGGGACACGAACCGGCACGAGCCCACCGCGTCGTTGACGGCATAGATCTCATCGCTCCAGGCGACGGGGATCTCCCGGGTGTCGTACGCCGTGAAGTCCGGGTCGACCTCTTGACCGTAAAGCTTCGTCGTCACATCCTTGGGGAGGCGGAAGATCTCCAGCGTGGGGCGGTTGCGGAGGTGGTCCATCCCGCGCGAGGACACGGCCAGGCCCAGGGCGAAGCCCTTGAGGATGCGGGGGTCGTGGGGGTCGGTCTGGGTCAGGCCCTTGGAGGCGATCAGGTAATCCTTCGACGCCTCGCCGAAATGCCTCCAGGCCTGCGTACTGTCGGCCAGCAGGTCGCCGAAGCCGCGACGCTCGGAGATGTCCTGAAGGAGGTCCACGACGAGGTCGTAGTCCTCGAACCGCAGCGCCCGGCCGCCGGTCATCTCATCGGTGACGATCCCCTTCTCGTAGAGCTCGATGGCCCAGGCGATGATCGACCCCGCGGATGAGGTGTCGAGGCCCAGCTCGTTGCACATGTTCGAGAGGCGGATGACGTTCTCCGCGCCGGTGATGCCCAGGTTCGAGCCCATCGTCCCGATGCTGGAGTACTCGGGCCCCTCTCCCCCCTTATGGCCGAGGCCGTCGTCCACGCTGTTCCGGGCGCGGCAGTGGACCACGCAGTTGAAGCAGGAGGCCATCTTCGTAACGTGCTTGTCGATCTCTTCGGCGACCAGGCTTTCGTCCCAGGCATTGAGTTGGCTGTTTTTCGTGCGGATGGCGCCCAGGATGTTGCTGGGCCGGTAGAGAAGGGGCGTGCCGTACCGGCCCAGCGTGCCGATCACCTTGGCCTGAACCAGGTAGGCGTTCTGCTCCTTGCGGTGCGCGCCGGCGGCCGGCTCGTCGAAGTATTCGACCTTGCCCCGCCCCGAGCAAACGACGGCCTTCAGGTTCTTCGACCCCATGACCGCCCCCAGGCCGCCCCGGGCGGCGATGGCCTTCTTCCCCCCCATGATGCCCGCCATGCGGACGAGCCGCTCGCCCGCGCGGGTGATGAACCCCGCCTTGGCGCCCTTGCCGAAATCCCGCTCCAGGAGCGCCAGGAAATCGTGGACGTTCATCCCCCACATGTGGGCGGCGTCCTTGAGCTCGGCGTGGCCCTTCTCGAGATGCAGATAGACGGGCTTCTCCGCCCGGCCGGTGAAGATGAGATACTGGTAGCCCGCGTTCCGGATGGAGGCGGGCCAGTGGCCGCCGATGTTGGAATCTCCGAGGATCAACGATTCCGGGGACTTGGCCGTGATGTTGAACCGGGAGGTGCTCGGGGCCTTGGTGCCGGTCAGAAGCCCCAGCCCCATGATCAGGGGGTTCTCGGGCGAAAGCGGGTCTGTGCCGGGCGGGAGCATCTTGTAGAGGTAATACACGTTGATCCCGCGTCCGCCCAGCAGCGAGCGGACCAGGACCTCGGGCACCTCTTCTTCACGCATCCGTTGCGTCGTCAGATCGACGAACAGGACCTTACCCTGGTAATCCATCTGAAATCTCCCCCGGGAGATCCCGGCGGACGTCATGCCGCGGGGACCCCTCCGGTTTCGCCTTGTTCAGCCGGGGCCGGGGCGTTACCGCCCGTCCCGGCGGGAAGCGTCGGTCACGCGCCGGAGGCGTAGAGATCAACCCGCTCGCCCTCCCCGGCACGTTCTCCCGACTTCCGCCACTTCTTGAATTCCTTCCCGGCCCAATCGCACCAATCCACGTAGGACCGCTCGCATTCGATGCCTTGCCGGAGACAAAGATACGGACCGAAGAGCGAGGCGTGCTCCGAGTCGGGCAGGTGGCCGTATTCCTTCTCCAGTCTGTCCAGAATGGTGTTGTACGCGTCCAGGCGCTCCTGGTGCAGGGTCTTCGCTTCCCGGAGGACGTTGACGGCGTCTTCGGTGTCCATCATGTCCACGGCGAAAAGGCGCAGCACCAAGTCGTCCTTCACTTTGAGCGGACCGGGAGGTGTCCGCAGCCACGTCTTGAGCGCCGCGATGCCCGCGTCGGTGATCTCGAAGACCCGCCGGTTGGGCCGGGAGGTCTGAATCTCCTGGCGGGACTTGACGAGCCCCCGGTCTTCCATCTTCTTCAGCTCGGGATAGATTTGGCTGTGCTCGGCGTGCCAGCAGAAGGTCAGGGATTCCTCGAACCGCTTCTTGATGTCATAACCGGTCAGCGGCTTTCGTCTGAGAAGCCCAAGAATGGCGTATTTCAGCAAAATTCACCTCCAATCGCCCCGATGATGGGCCACAAGCTGTGAAGAACATTTATATATATAAATTCAGACATAATCAAACAGCCGGGTTTATGCGCATCCCGCAGGGACCCGTCCCGGAGGGACCCGTCCCGCCGCCCCCGCCCGTCATCCTCCCGCGAAGGAGATCATCAGCGCCAGTTCATCGCCGTCATGCAGGGCGCGCTCCAGGCTTCCGTCCCGGCTGACTTGGGCGCCGTTGACGGCCACGAAGATATGAGGCTCCAACTCGCCGTCGGCGTCGAACAGATCCTTCTCCAGCGCGGGGTGATCGGTCTTCAGGCGCTCAAGGACCCGCCGGACGGTTTCTTCCCCCTCCAACGAAAGCTCCAGCCGCTCCGCTCCCACGGCGTCTCTCAGCACACTGGTCAATATGACTTGGATTTTCATCGGCGCACCATGAGGCTCACGCGAGGTTGGGGCGGGATCGGCTCCGCCCTTCCCTCCCCCTCCCTTCGCATCAAGGGGTTCTCCGCACCCTGCGGGCCTTCAACTCGAAGCGCGGGAGAGAACCCGGCTCGGCCGGGGTGATGAGGGCGCGGACGCCGAGTCTCGATTGAATCTCGCCCGAGAGCCGATCCAAAACGGCGGCCGCCGACACGCCGGCCCCGCACTCGACACACAGCTTCAGCTCGGCCATTTCGCGGACGGTCTCCACTTCGATCCGGAACTCGCTCACCTCCTCGAACTCCCGGACGATGTTTTCGATGGCGCTCGGGTAAACGTTCACCCCCCGGACGATGAACATGTCGTCGGCGCGCCCGATGATCCCGCCCTCGGCCCACAGGAACGTCCGTCCTTCCGGGTCCGGCTCGGAGGAGATTTTCACCAGATCGCGCGTCCGATACCGGATGACCGGCATCCCGGTCCGCCCCAGGTTCGTGATAACCAGCTCCGCCTCCTCGCCCGGGCCCGCGGGGCGATCGCCGTCGGGATCGAGGACCTCGCAGATGAATTCGCTTTCGTTGAAGAACATGCCGCCCGGCCGGTTCACCCCTTCAAAACCGAAGGCCCCGACCTCGGTCGCCCCGGCGTGGTCGATGCACCGGGCGCCCCAGGCCCGCTCGATGCGCTGTTTGGTGGAGGGGATGTTGGCCCCCGGCTCTCCGGCGTGGAGGGTGACCCGGACGGGAGACTTCGCCAGCTCCACCCCCATTTCCCGCGCCTCCTCGGCCAGCCGCAGGGCGTACGTAGGCGTGCAGACCACGGCCGTGGCCCTTGATTCGAGGATGGCCTCGACGCGCTGCCGGGTGGAAAGCCCGCCTCCGGGGATGAGCATCGCGCCGATCCTCCGGACGCCCTCGACCGCCGCCCAAAACCCGATGAACGGGGCGAAGGAAAATGCCACGAACACCCGGTCGCGGGCCGTGAGACCCGCCCCGGCGAAAACGAATCCCCAGCACGTTCCCCACCACTCCCAGCTCTCGGCCGTATCCAGCCACCTGAGCGCCCGGCCCGTCGTCCCGGAGGTTTGGTGGACGCGAATATAATCCGCCTCCGGGAAGGTGAGGTTCGACCCGAACTCGGGATTCTCCGCCTGGTCGCGGACCAGCTCGTCTTTGAAGGTGAAGGGAATCCGGCGGAGGTCGTCCAAGCCCCGGACGTCGCCGGGCTTGACGCCGGCGGCGTTCAGCTTATTCGTGTAGAAGCCGTTCCGGCCGTGGATCGCGTCGAGGAGCCCCCGAAGCTTTTCGACCTGGAGCGCGGTCAACTCCTCACGCTTGGCCGTTTCGATATCCTTTGCGAAGAACAACCCGCGCCTCCCCACATACCGCGCAAAGGCCCAAAGCCGGCGCGTCCGTCCATCCAGAACAGGGCCGGACCCATCTCCTTGAGGGACTCATCCCACAAGGACTTATCCCGCATGCCCCGGACCGACTTAATCGACCTTCGATTCGTCCCGGTACATCACTTTGTGCCGGCGGTTTTCAATCCAGTCCTGGATTTCCTCGTCCGATTTCTCGTGCGAGGCGTCGTAACGCCCCCAGTGGAGGATTTCCTCCAGCGGCTTCTTTTGACGGACGTAGGGTTCCTTCTCCGGATGGCCGAAACACAGGATGTCGATGACGTGAAGGACTTCGGGAACGCCCAGGATCGGCTTCAGGGCTTTCTGGGCCTTCTCCTGGCCGATGGCCGTGACCCACCAGGAGGAATACCCCAGAGCCGCGGCGGCCAGGTGCATGCTCATGACCGAGGACGCCAGGCTCTGAAGCAGGATCCGCTGGGCGTTTTCCTGGTACATCCTGTCCAGGTCGCTTCCGTCGTTCAGGACGGGGAAGGCGTTCACGTAGCGGTAATCGACGAGGGCCACGATCAGGCCGGGGGCCGTCTTCATACCGTTGTAGTTGGGCGTGGGAAATCCCATCTTGAGCTTGGCGCGGGACCGGGCCTCCTGGATAAAGTATTCGCCGATCTGTTCCTTGAGCTTGGGGTCTTCGACGACGATGTAGTCCCAGGGCTGGGAATTGGCACCCGAGCAGGCGTGGCGGCCCGCTTCAACGACCTGTTCGAAAACCTCCCTTCCAATCGTCTCTTCCTTGAACTTCCGGCTGGTGTGCCGGCGCCGGACGATTTCCAGATACTCGGAATAAAGGTCCGTTGTCGTTCCCGTGGTCATGTCCTCTCTCCCTTCAATCGACTGACTCCGCTATCCAATCAAAGTCCTTTTACAAATTACATCTTCGAAACAGGATATCCATTTCAAGTTGAACAAACCCCCCTCCCCCTTCCCCCTCCCCCGGGTCTTGCTTGGGGTTGTATAGACCTTCCCGTCAAGAAAAAATTGGCGCCCGCCGATCGCGGCGGCACGGCAGAGCGCAACGTCGCGCACCTTCGAGCTGGGCGCCGCCGCTCAATGTCGGCGCCAGAAACGAGCGGTCCACTCAAGATACGCGGCGGTCCACAACCCTCCGGGCCTTGAACTCGTGACGGGGGAGGCTCCCCGGCTCGGCGACCTCGATATTGAACCGGAGCCCGCCGTGCAAACGGCTCAGCGTCTGACCGACCTCCCGGGAGAGATCCTCCCCTCCGACGCCGCCCCCGCTCGGCTCGAACCGGACGGTGATCTCATCCACGCCCGAAGCATCCTTCGCCAGAACCACCTGCCACTCGTCCACCGGGACGCACTCGCGCAGGGCGCGCTCCACCGTCGTCGGGTAAACGTTGACGCCCCGGACAATGAGCATGTCGTCCACCCGGCCCAGGATGCCGCCGCCGAGCAGCAAGAACTTCCGGCCGCAGGGGCAATCCCGCCCCGCGGGCCGGACGAGGTCGCCCGTCCGGTACCGGACAGCCGGGTAGCCGTGCCGGCCGAAGTTCGTGACGACCAGCTCGCCGGACTCCCCTTCGCCGGCGGGCTCTCCGGTCACCGGGTCCAGGATTTCGAGGAAGTTCTCCGACTCCAGGCAGTGAACGCCGCTCTGCTCGTCGCACGAATACGCGAATAGCCCCACCTCGGTCATCCCGGCGAACTCGAAGCTCTTCGCCCCCCACGCCTCCTCGATCATTCGGCGCGTCGCGGGGATCGACGCCCCCGACTCGCCCGCATGGATCGTCCGCCGGACCGATGAGCCGGCGATGTCCATCCCCCCGTTTCGGGCCACTTCGGCCAGCCGAATGGCGTAAGAAGGGGTGCAGACCAGGACCGTCGCCTCCAGGTCGAGGATCAGCCGAAGCCGCTCCTCGGAGGAGAAGCCGCCGCTGGGAATGACCGCCGCGCCAAGCCGCTCGGCGCCGCCGAAGATCGTCCAGAAAGCCGCGAAGGGACCGAACTGAAAGGCGAAGAAGACCCGGTCCCGCTCGGAAACCCCCGCCGAGCGGTACAGGTAGGCCGCTGTCTCAAGCCGCCAGTCCCAGCTTTGCCGGGTTTCCATCACCCGCAGGTATCGGCCGCTGCTCCCGGAAGTCTGGAAAATCCGGATGTAATCCTCGGCGGCCTCGGTGTGGTTCCGGCCGAAGGGCGGGCGGGCGGCCTGCTCCTCCAGCCACTCTTCCTTGGTGGTCAGCGGGAGCTTTCGCAGGTCGTCCATGGAGCGGACGTCCCCGAGGCGGACGCCGGCGCGCTCATACTTTTCCCGGTAGAAACCGGATTTTTCGAAGACGTACGCAAGCAGCGGCCGCAGCCTTTCCCATTGCAGACGCCGGACGGCCTCGGGCGAGGCGGTCTCGATCTCACGCTTCCAGTAGGGGGGGGGAGGGGGCCGTGTCATATGCCGGTCATGAGGACGTGAAGAGGGGCCGAGACTCAGGGGAACGGGTCGTCGTCCTTTTAGCCGCCGGAACCGCCGAGGAAATCCTCCGGCCGGACGCGCTCCAAGACCTCGGGGGGGATTCGATTCGGGTTCGCGAACTCCGCCAGGGTCGGCTTGGCCGTGGCGTCCACGCCGACCTTCGACGTGAACCCGTCGGGCTCGGAAGAGGGATCGAGGTCCGACCCCCGGGCGTTGGGAATGATGAGCAGGTCCCGGTGCGGCTGGCAGCGGGTCCCGATGGCCCATTGGACGCGGAAATCGTTGAAGACATCCACGTCGTGATCCACGACGACCACCCGCTTCAGGTAGAGCTCGGACCCGAAAGCGGCCAGGAGGGCGTTCATGGACTGGCCCTCGATCCGTTTCTCGATGGACAGATAGGCCGTGAAAGGGGCCGGAACGCGAACCGCCCGCGTGGAAGGAACCGCCGCCCGGACGGCCTTGAGGAGGTTGGCCTCCATGGGGATGGTGGAGAGCACCATGTGGTCCGCGTGGGCGACGTTGATGTCGTGAAAGAGGGCGTCTTTTCTCCGGGTGACGGCCTTGACTTCGACCACCTCCCGCATCCGCTCGCCCAGGGAGTAACCCGTGAACTCGCTGAACGGCCCCTCGGGCTCCCGCACGCCGGGCGGGATCTCCCCCTCGATCACGATCTCGGCCCGGGCCGGGACGGGGATGTCCACCGTCACGCCGCGAACCACCTCCAGGGGCTCTTGCAGGAGTCCGCCGATCACCGAAAGCTCGTCCTCGTCGGCCGCGCCCACGTGCAGGGTCCCGAGCGCCCAAAGGGGGTGAAGGCCGAGGACAAGGGCGATGGGCAGGGCCTCGCCGCGCCGCTCGGCCTTCCGGTAAAACTCCCAGTGGTGCTTGGCGAGGGTCAGGTGGATGCCCGTCTTCCTCGGGCCTTTGATCATCAGGCGGTTGAAGCTGGCGTTCAGGTCGCCGGTCTCCGGGTCGCGGGTGATGGCCATGGCCCCGGTGATGTACGGCCCGGCGTCCGTGGCGTGGTGGTGGATCTGCGGCAGCCTGAGAAGATCCACCGCGTCCCCCGTCTCGATCACCTCTTGGACCGGCCCGGCGCCCACCTCTTTGGGGGGGACGGGGTTTCGGCCGCGCCGGTCGAACTCGGCCGCGGCCCCTTGGACATCGGTCCCCAGGGCGAAGGCCAGGCGGGAGCGTTTGGCGAAGACGTTGGTGACGACGGTGAAATCCGTCCCCTTCACACCGCGCAGCTCCAGGATGGGCCGCCGCCGGGCCGCTTCGAGGTTTTCGGTCAGGGCCGTGATCTCGAACTTCGGGTCGATCTCCCGCTCCACCACCTCGTACTCTTCGGGGGCGCCGGATCGGACCTGTTCGAGAAAGGTGCGGAGGTCTTGCGCCATGGTGGTTCATCTCCCCTGCGTCCGATGGACCCGAATACCGTTATCACGGCTCCGGGAACGAGTCAATGAACGGCCGTCCGGATTGCGGTCCGGGGGTGAGAAAAGACGCCTTCAGGGACGCGAAAAACGAGGCGAGCCAAAAGGATTCGCCCTGTCCGGACCGGACAGCCCTGCCGGCGCCTGGAATCCGGCCACGACCCGCCGCATAATGGCGGGCTTCAAGCCGTAAGGTTCCCCGTCTTCCCCGGAAGCGCGGCGACGGAGAAACAACCGATGGCCGGCGCCGGGCTCTGCGGCGGCCCCCCGGACAGGGGATCAACGCGGCTCATCGGTCAAGGAGACCCATGCCTTACGCCGAAATCCCGGAGACCGCCGAGCGCCCGACGCGGGGGACGCCCGGCGAGGTCTTCATGAACATGCCCGGGTGGTATAAGACCCGCCACCCGGAGGTGATGCGCCACCGCTGGCTCCGGACGGACTTCGAGGACCGCGGCCTGTTCGACGGGCCGGTGAACCCCGTCCGGATGGAGGTGGACAACCCGGGGGGCCTGACCCGCCACCTCGAGGAGACCCTCCTCGAGTGGGGGGCCGACATCGTGGACGTGTGCGAATTCGTCCCTGAATTCTTCTTCGCCGACACCGAGCCGCCCCCTCACGAAGCCGTCATCTCCTTCGGCGTGAAGATGACCTTCGACGAGATGAAACGGATCTGGCACGTGGACACCGAGGCGTGCCTGCCCTACTTTAAGAAGTACGATGGGTGCAAACTCTGCCTCATGGTGTGCCCGTACAACCTGCAAGGGGCGCAAAAAAAAAAGGATTTTCACGAGCCGGCGAAGGAGCTGGGCCGGAAAAAAAAGACGGCCGGGGAGTGGGTCGAGGAATGGGCCGCCGAAGCCCCGGACCCGGTCCCCCGGGGTCCCGGACAGCGAGAGCCGCCGGATTACCAACGGCCCGAGGACCTGCCGGCTGACCTCAACCTGCCGCGCCGCGGAGTCGAGACCCCCGCGGATTGAAAAACGCCACGGAAAAGTGGATGAAAGCACCGTTTCCACCGTAACCGAGAAGGAGTAGGACCGTATGCCACTCTATGAATTCCGCTGCGAGAAATGCCGGAAGAAGTTTTCTTTTCAGGCGTCGATCACCGAGTACGGAAAGAAGCGCCCCGTCTGCCCCAAATGCAAGAGCCGGAAGGTCACACGCGTCATTACGTCCGTTTCCTCGTACACCGATTCAAAATCCTGAGGATTGAAGCCTCTCGGGCGAGCCGCCCAGGCGGCCGATGCGGCGGCGAATGTCCCGCACACGGGTCGGCCCGTCCGAAATTTCTCTGGATCAAAGGTTGAACGATGGTCTTCAGGACATCGAGAGGCGCCCGCGGCCGGCAGCGGCCCCTTTGGGAAAACGCCGAAATTCCATCCGGGAGAGACAATGGCCATCGCGTCCGACGTAGAAATCGCCCAAGCGGCTGATCTGAAACCCATCGCGGAAGTAGCCGGGGAGCTCGGTCTGGAACCGGACGAGATCGAACCCTACGGCCGCTTCAAGGCCAAGGTCGGCCTGGAAGCGCTTCAGCGGCGGTCCAGCGATGAGGACGGACGCCTGATCCTGGTCACGGCGATGACGCCCACACCGCTCGGCGAGGGCAAGACCCTCACCACAGTCGGACTCGGCCAGGCGTTCGCGCGGATGGGGAAGCGAAGCGTCATCTGCCTGCGCGAGCCTTCCCTCGGCCCGGTGTTCGGCGTCAAGGGCGGGGCGGCGGGCGGCGGCAAGGCCCAGGTCCTCCCGATGGATGAGATCAACCTTCACTTCACCGGCGACATCCACGCCGTGACCTCCGCCCACAACCTGCTCTCCGCCCTGCTCGACGCCCACGTCTTTCATGGAAACGGGCTCGATCTGGACATCAACCAGATCACCTGGAAGCGCGTCATGGACATGAACGACCGGGCGCTTCGCAACATCGTCGTCGGCCTGGGCGGAAAATCCCACGGGGCTCCCCGCCAGGACGGCTTCATGATCACCGCCGCCTCGGAGATCATGGCCTTGCTCTGCCTCGCCTCCGACCCGGTGGACCTGAAAGAGCGGATCAGCCGGATCGTCGTCGGCTACACGCGCCGGGGCGCGCCGGTCACCGCCGGCGACCTCGACGCCTCGGGGGCGATGGCGCTCCTGCTCAAGGACGCCCTCAAGCCCAATCTGGTCCAGACCCTCGAGGGCTCGCCGGCCTTCATCCACGGCGGGCCGTTCGGCAACATCGCCCACGGCACGAACTCGATCATCGCCGACCGCCTGGCCCTCAAGCTGGGGGACCTGGTCGTGACCGAGGCGGGCTTCGGCGCGGACCTGGGGGCGGAGAAGTTCTTCAACATCACCGCGCGCGCCGCGGGCTTCACCGTCCACGCGGTCGTCCTCGTGGCGACGATTCGCGCCCTCAAGCTGCACGGCGGCGTCCCCTTCGACAAGAAAGTCCTGGCAAGAGAGGACGTCGGAGCAGTCGATGAAGGGTTCGCCAACCTGGAGGCCCACATCGAAAACCTCGGCCGTTTCGGCGTGCCGGTCGTCGTCGCCGTCAACCGGTTCGCCTCGGACACCGACGCCGAGGTGGAGCGGGTGAAGGCGCGGGCCGCGGACATGGGCGCGCCCTGCGGCGTGCACGAGTTTCACGGGAAAGGGAGCGAGGGGAACCTGGAGGTGGCCGAGATGGCCGACGACCTCGCCCGGCCGGCGGATAAACCCCAGACGCCCCTTTATCCGCTGGACATGCCGCTTCGGCAAAAGATCGAGACGATCGCAAAGAAGGTGTACGGCGCCGGCGCGGCGGCCTTCGAGACGGCCGCGGCCCGGAGCCTCGAGCGGCTGGAGACGCTCGGCTACGGCGCGCTGCCGGTGTGCATCGCCAAGACCCAGGCCTCGCTGTCGGACAACCCCAAGCTTCTGGGCCGGCCCAGGGGGTTCACGATGAATGTCCGGGACGCTTATGTCTCGGCCGGGGCGGGGTTCGTCGTGGCGATTTCGGGCAACATCATGCAGATGCCCGGCCTCGGGAAAACCCCCGCCGCCGCGGGGATGGATATCGACTCGGACGGGAAGATCACGGGGCTGTTTTAACCCGGTCCCTCAAATAAAAACCCGACCTGAACGCGCGGTGATTCTTGGGAATCACTTCGCCCGAACCGGGGCGACCGGAATGGGACCGTTGAATCCCAGCCTGGAGCCGCCGACGGCGGCGATGTTGACGTCGATCTTCTCGCGGGCCGCGCCCGCCGGCGCCGGCGCGATCAGGGGCCGAAGCAGGATTCCCCACAAAGCGATGGCGATAAGCCAAAGGGCCGATTTCGTCCATCCGTCCATCGTTCGTCTCCCGGCTGGAAAATAAAAAGGGGCCGGAGAAGATCCTCTTCTCCGGCCCCTATCTTAACCCCGGCTGAAGCGGGCGATCAGTTCGTCCGCTTCACGACGTACTGAAGACGCAGGGGCGCCTCTTCGAAGGAGTAGCGGCAGGGGATTTCCTTGACGTACTGGCTCGTCACCACCTGGACCTCGAAGCGGTTGCCGCCCTTTTGCATGTTCTGCTTGCGTCCCGCCGCGATGGAGAGCTCCCGCGAGCCCAGCTTGACCTTGACGGGGACGTTGTAGATCTCCATGCAGGCGTCCTTGAAGACGGCCTTGCCTTGCGCCCGGCGCCTCTGGACAAAGGAGAACCCGGACTTTTCCGCGCGGGTGAATACGGAGCGGACGCCCCGGTTTTCCGTCAGGAAGACCAGACCCCTCTCGTCGGTGAGACGCATGGCCTCCACCAACGCCGCCGGGCGTTGAATCTTGTTCAACAGCAGGGTGATGTTGCGCCCGACGTTCTTCGTGGGCAGGGTGATGCCGCGCGGCAGGTTGTAGTCCAGGACCAGGTCTTTCTTGCTGGCTTGGTCGGTGAGGACGATACGGTTGCCCCGCAGGGTCTTCCACCGCCCGCGGATCAGTTTCCGGCCGATGAGGGCCTTCCGGCCCAGCTTCGCCTGAAACCTCAGCATGGGGAGTTTCGGCAGGGCCTTGAGCTGAAGCCTGGGGGCCTTCTGCGCGGCGGCCGGACCGGCCGCGATGATCAGACCCGAGAGAAGGGCCGCGAGCAGGGCAATCCGGGATCCGGTTCGCCCGCCGACGTTTCGATTGAATCGCTTCCTTGCATTCATCGGAAGTTTTCCTTTCATGGCGAAGAAATCAGTCCGCGGCATTGGCGCTGCCTTGGAAATCCAGACGGAGACGGCCCCAGTCGTTGTGATCGCGGATGGTGTTGATCCCGCCGTCGCCGTTGATGTCGAAGCGGAGGCCGGTCTGGTTGCTCGAACCGTTTCCGTTCCAATCGATGGCCACGCTGTTGCACATTCCCCGGGGCTCGTTCAGGCGGGCCTCGTTCAAGGCGGCCAGGCGTCCACGGGAATAGCGGAAAACGCCGTCCGGGGTGGTGTTGCAGTTCGTGTCCACACCCCGGAACTGATAGTCGTAGTTCATGACGCTCACGTAGTTGGGTTTGTTGTTCCGGTTTTCATTGCCGCCGTGGCGGATGTTCAGGTTGTGACCCAGCTCGTGAATCAGCGTTCCGGTCTGCTGGTTCAGGGTCCCGATCTGTCCCGTGAAGGCGCCCAGGGAAACGATCACGTCATTGCCCAGGATTTCCGCCCGCCCGGAGGAGGTGGTGCTCACCCGCTTGTGGGCGAACAGGATGTAGTGGAAGAGCTTCTTCCTACGCTTTGAGAAATAATCCTTCTTGTATTTGCTGAACTTCCGGGGACTGCCCGAGCCGAAATCGACTTCATTCTGGTGCGGAACCTTTCCATTGACGTCGATGTAAACCCGGATCCCGTTGCTTCCGCCGGGATTGGAGACCGGCGCGGAGGCCATCATGCTTCGCAGCGTCGTCAAGGCCCCGTTCCTGGGCTTGTGGTTGTGCCCGCTGGTCTTCATCCAGTCGATCTCCAGCAGGAGGTCCTTCTTCCGGGGATGGACGCCCATGAGGGGCAGGTTGGTGTTGGTGTGGACGTAGCCGCCCGGCCGGTAGCCTTCCAGCTCCCAGCCGTCCCGCAGGCCGTCGCCGTCGGTGTCTTTCTTCCGGGGGTTCGTCCGAAGCGCCGCCTCCACCACGTCGCTGATGCCGTCGTGGTCACGGTCTTTTTTCTTCTTGGACCAGTATTTCACCCTGGGCACGAGGCCGAGGGAGAAATATTTGCCTTGTTCTTCGTACAGCCCGACGAGGATGGCGTCGCTCTTGGCCCACGAGCTCTTGATGTAGGAGAGCCGCGCCCGCGTGGATTTGTTCTTGCCGCGCTTGAGGCGCTTCGAAGGCCCGAACCCGTGTTTCCGCGAAACCTTTCCTTTGCGAAGGGACATCGCGCCCATTCGCACCTTTCGGCTGTGGGAGGAGTTCAGGTCAAAGCGGATGCTGAAGGTCAGGTCCTTGGCGTTCTCGCTCCGGGAGCGGAAGGTCCAGGCCTTGATCAGGTCCTTGGACTTCTTCCAGGTCTTCTTCAGGTTGAAGACCTTTGAATAGAAGGAGGCGCGGCCTCCGACGTACATGGTGAGCCGGATCTTCTTGGACTTGAGCTGTCGGGACCCGGTGTAACGCAAGCTGCACGTACACGCGCCCGGACCCCCGGGAGATCATCCAGGGCCGGTAGCCCGTGAAGACCTTCCGGTTGCGGCCGTCCAGGGCATAGGCGCCGACGAAGACTTTGTCTCCCTTTGCCCCGTCGTACTTGAACCTGGCGCTGACAATCAGGGTCCCGTCCGTCTGGTAAACGCGCGTGAAGCCCGCCATGCTGTTGGCGGCCCGGGCGTCCGTCGCCGCGAGGGAAAAGAGAAGAGACAGGCCGACGAAGGCCGGGAGGATGCCGCGAATCCCGGAGATCGAGGGCCTCCAGCGAAATGGACCGAATCGTATCATGTCTATGGTTCCTCCTGATGGACTTTGAACCGTTTCACTGATTTCCATTTGTCAATATCTTCCTTTTACAGGTATTTGGACATCGGATATTTCAAAAAGTTCGTGTGAGAAGAAAGATTTTGATTTCAGGCGGTCCGGCAGGGGGAGGAATCCGGGGAGAAGAAGCGTTTGCGCGCCCCCCCCCGCCGGCTCCCGCGCGACAGGCGTCTTGACCGAAGAAGGGGGGGGGGGGTACACGCCGTCGAGTCACTCGATGGGGGAGAGGACAACCTTCCCGAAGAACTTCCCGGCCAGCAGGGCCTCATGAGCGGCGGCGGCCTCCTTCAGGGGAAAGGCGGCCCCGCCCTGGGGCCGGACCTCGCCCCCGGCGAACGCCTCCGCCAGCCCCTTCAGGATGCCCGACACCTGCGGTCCGGCGTTGAACATCGTCATCGAGAACAAGTGCAGGTCCCTGAACAGGGCCGCGCCGACGGGGAACGTGGCGTCCGGCCCCTTGCCCGTTCCGTTTCCGATCAGGACGATCCGGCCGAAGAGGGCGAGGGCCGAGAGGTCCCGCGCCATGTTGTCCGCCGCGACGGTCTCGATGATGACGTCCACCCCTTTGTCGTCCGTCAGCCGCTTGACCTCTTCATCGAAGGGGGAATCCTTGTAGAGGATAACGTGGTCCGCGCCCAGGGCCTTGGCCCGCTCGGCCTTCTCCGCGGAGCCCACGGTCGTGAGGACTTCGGCCCCCTTCCACTTCGCCAGCTGGATGGCCGCCGTGCCCACGCCCCCGCCGCCCGCCTGGACGAGGACGGTCTCGCCGGCCTGGAGGTCCGCCTTGTTGAACAGGGCCTGCCACGCGGTCATGAAGACGATGGGGACGCCCGCCGCGTCCTCGAACGAGAACCCGTCCGGGATCCGCGAAACCTCGGTCCCCGCCATGCGCGTCAACTCGGCATAGCTCCCGCCGGCCACCCGCCCGTAGACCTTCTCCCCCTCTTTCACTCCGGTGACGCCCGGACCCGCCGCCTCCACCACGCCGGCCGCGTCGACGCCGGGGATGTAGGGAAGGCTCATCATGGCGGACGCGGGATGTTTGCCGGAGCGGATGGCCATGTCCACGGGGTTCACGCCCGCAGCCTTCACCCGAACGAGAACTTCGCCCTCTCCGGGATTCGGGTCGGGGGCGTCTTCGTGCACCATGTTCTCCGGACCGCCGAACTCGTGAACCCTGATTGCCTTCACTGGAGACTCCCTCCCCTATCAAGCAGGACGCTGAACCGAATCTTGCACCGCCCGGCCGCCTCGCCAAAGGCCGAAGCGCCCGCGGCGCGAATCGTTTTTGGATATCAACCAGTCTAGCATGCTCCGCCCTCATGGGGTCCGCGGGCTCAGTGATCCCCAGTTTTCGGCGCCTGAAGAAACGAAGCCCCGAAGGATCAGTCGTGATTCCCGCCCCGACGAGCGATCCCCTTAACCTTGACAGCCCGCCGTTATTCCGCAACGCCCCCCGATTGTCATTCCCGCGCCCCGATTGTCATTCCCGCGCAGGCGGGAATCCAGAAGTGCTTCTGATCGGTCCCAATGATTCCAATCTCCGGCTGCGCCGAAGGCCCTTCTCCCTCTTGTATACTTTTCAACGCAAGGATCACGTTGGCAGGAGAATGGACCCGCAGCTCAGAACACTGGATTCCCGCCTGCGCGGGAATGAAGGCTCGGGGTGGACGTTCGCCTGTTCTCACGATCGCCGGCGCCGCAAAGCCGATGAAAACCGGGGATCACTGGGGTCTGCGGGTGGACGCCCTTGGACAAAGCGACTTTTTCATTCTTCAAGGCTATATTGAGACGAGGCCGAACGGGGCGCTTGCGTGCCGACCAAATTGCGGTTGGAATACATTACGCTCCTCAGAACCTCTCCGGCGCATGGCCTTCTTCAGGGTCGCACGCTATCGCAAGTAACCTGGCCCATTGGCCACAGACGGACTGCTCAGCCAAACCCACACCCACCCCAGAAAGGCCAAGCCTCCGGCTTGGCCGCAGAAAGTTTTTCAGGGGGTTCCCAACCCCTGGGAGGGGTCCAGGGGGGCGGTTTTTCAAAAAAGCCCTCCTGGCGAGGATCGGTAAACCGACATGAGGAAATTGATCGCGAGACCGTGGCGGGAATACGGAGCGACGAAGCGCGAGTGGGACGACTGGCGCTGGCAGATGAAGAACCGGATGGTTCGGATCGAGGATTTCCGCCGCCGGTTTTCCCTCTGCCCGGAGGAGGAAGAGGGGATCGCCCTCTCCGAACGCAAGAGGGGGGGCGGGGAAAACGGGGGGGGCTTCGGGGCCGGTCTGACGCCCTACTTCGCGAGCCTGATGGACCCGGAGGACCCGGATTGTCCGCTGAGGCGCCAGTTCATCCCCCGCGCGGAGGAGGCCCGGCCCTCGCCGGCCGATTTCCCGGACCCCTTGGGGGAAGAGGACCTCTCGCCCGCGCCCGCCGTCGTCCACCGCTATCCGGACCGGGTGCTCTTCCTGGCCTCCAACGTGTGCTCCTCGTATTGCCGGTACTGCAACCGCAAGCGGATGGTGGGAGACCCGGAGCGGGCCGTCACGGCGGCCCAGTGGGAGGAGGGACTGGCCTACGTCGCCTCGAACCCGGCCATCCGGGACGTCCTGGTATCGGGCGGCGACCCCTTGACCCTCTCGGACAACCGGCTCCTGGGACTCCTGGGGAGGCTCCGGGCGATTCCCCACGTCGAGGTTCTCCGCATCGGAACGCGCGTTCCCATCACCCTGCCCCAGCGTGTCACCCCCGCCCTCGTCCGGGGGCTGAAGCGGCTCCATCCCCTCTTCGTGAGCCTCCACGTCGTCCACCCCAAGGAGCTCGCGCCCGAGGTCGAGCGGGCCTGCGCGCGGCTGGCGGACGCGGGCATTCCCGTCGGCAGCCAAAGCGTGCTGCTGGCCGGGATCAACGACGATGAAGAGACGCTGCGGACCCTCATGCGCCGGCTTTTGAGGCTCCGGGTGCGGCCGTATTACCTCTTCCAGTGCGACCAGATCGAGGGCACGGCCCACTTCCGCACGCCGCTCCAAAAGGGCATCGACCTCATGAAAACCCTCATCGGCCACACCTCCGGGTACGCCGTCCCGAAGTTCGCCGTGGACCTGTCGGGCGGCGGGGGGAAGGTCCCGCTGTTGCCCGAGTACCGGGAGGCGTCCGAGGACGGCCACATCGTCTTCAGGAACTTCGCCGGAGAGCGGTTCGAGTATCTGGATGACTTGGGGGATGCTTGACCCGCATTTCTCACGAAGATTTCGGCGCAGAGCGGTATCTGCCTTACCTCCGACGATCCCTCTTCCATGACGATGTCTATGAGAACGAGATCGTGCTTCGCTACCGCGGTCTTCGGCGAGAACATACGTATCGCTGATTCAGGGGCAGGATAAACGTGTTTCCGGCAGGTCATGCATTCCCAGGATCAATCGCAATTTCGAAGATGTTTGAATATGAAACCTGACCCCATGTCTTTCTGCCGTCGGCGGCGTTGAAGGCGATCAAATCCCCAACTTGCCTGCCTTGCAGGTTGATCACCGAAACCTACTGGCCGGCTTTCGCCTCGAACGACCGCCCTTGGCCAGGCGAGACGTGGATGCTGGTTTCTTTCGACATGTCAGGCCGCCCTTGGGGCCTCACCCCTTTGGTCCGGAATCTGCGAAGCCATCTGCTCAACGGGATCGATTCGAGCGAATCACCCTTTCTTGCCGGTCCTGAACTGGTCCGCAATGACTGCGAAGACGATGATGGCGCCGATGACGACCATCTGGAGATAAGATGATACATTGATGAGATCCAGCCCGTTCGATATAAGAGCCAGTGTGATCACTCCAAGGCACACCCCCAAAACCGTGCCTTTGCCGCCCGTGAGCGCAACACCGCCCACCACTACGGCGGCGATGGATTCCAAGCCCAATCCCGCACCCGTCATGGGCTCGCCTGAGCCTATCCGCGACGTGATCGTCACGCCTGCGATCCCCGTCAAAGTGCCGCAAATGACATAGGACAACAGGCGATAGCCCGTTACGTTGACCCCTGAAAGCCTTGCCGCTTCCGCGTTTCCGCCGATCGCATAAAAGTACCTGCCAAAAAAGAATTTCCTGAGGATTAGGTAGGTCAAAAGGAATGCAAACGCGGCGATTAGGGCGGGGATGGGAAAAGGTCCGATATACCGGGTCCCGATGTAAAGAAAGGATTTCGGGAGCCCGAAGATAGGTTGTCCATTTGTGATGAAGAGGCCGGCGCCGCGTGCGGCGGACATCATCGCAAGTGTTGCAACGAAAGGGGAAACACGAAAGATTGAAACGACCGTGCCGTTGATCAGTCCAACAAACGCCCCGCAGAGAATCCCGGAGAGTAAACCAATGGCCATGCCGAATTGCAACGTCGCAATGGATGTAATGACGCTGACCAGTCCAATGTTCGCGCCCACGGAGATGTCAAATCCCCCGCCGAGCAGGGGGAACATCTGGGCACATGCCACGATGGCCAGGAAAGCCCCTTGGCGGCTCACATTCTGGAGATTCGCGAACGTGGCAAACCTGGGTTGAAGAAACGCAAAAAGGAGGAACAGGAATATGATGAATAAGGGCAGGTAGCCGACATCGCCGAAGGAGAATAACCGTTTGTTCCGGGCCCAGAAACCCCGTTGGACCTCCGGGTGGCCTGTCACGAGGCCACCTCCCTCATTTGGCCAGGCCCGTGGCCGAAGGCCAGGTTCAAGATGCGCTCCTGTGTGGCCTCTTCCCGATTTAATTCCCCCGCGATGCAACCTGCATAGAAGACCAAAATCCGGTCGGCAATCGCGAGGCATTCCGGAATCTCCGAAGAGATGAGAATCACGCCGGCCCCCTCCCGAACAAGTTCCGCAACAAATTGGTAGATGTCAGCCTTCGCGCCGACGTCAATACCGGCGGTAGGCTGATCGAAAATGAAACAACTCGCCTGTGTAGCCAGTATCTTGGCAAGAACGACCTTTTGCTGGTTTCCGCCACTCAGGTTTTGAACCACCGTGTCCACCGTGGGGGCCTTGATATTCAAGCGGCGTCTGAAGTCCTCGGATATTCGCTTTTCCTCCTTATCACGGAGCCAAAAGAACCGACTCAGGCGGCGAAGAATTGGAAGGGAAATGTTCTGCCTTACGCTTAAAATGTTGATGACGCCCTCACGCTTCCTGTCAGGTGGGATGTAGCCGAAGCCCAGGCGAATCCCTCTCCGGGGGGATCGAATCTCCACCGGTTGACCCCGCAATCTGAGCGTTCCCTTTTCCACGGGTTCAATCCCGAAAAGCGAACGCCCTAACTCAGTCGTACCCGATCCCACCAATCCCGTGAGACAAACGATCTCCCCTTCGTGCAGATCGAAACTGACATCTCGAAAGAATTTTCCGCGGCTTAGATCCCTTACCTCCAACAAGGGTCTTCCAATGGGGACCTCGAGCTTTGGAAATTTATCTTTGATGTCCCGCCCGACCATCATTCGAATGACGTCCGTCAGCTCGACATCGGCTATCGGCATCGTCGAGATGGTCTTTCCGTCCCGGAGAACCGTTATCCTGTCGCCTATTTCCTTCGCTTCCTCCAGGCGGTGGGAGATATAGATCACCGAAACGCCGCTCTCTTTGAGACGCCGAATGATTCCAAAAAGGACCTTGACCTCACGGTCCGTCAATGCCGAGGTGGGTTCATCCAAGATCAGAATCCGGACGTCGTTGACCAGTGCCTTGGCGATGGCCACCATTTGCTGCTCGCCGATGAGAAGGTCCTGCACTTGCGCGTTCGGGTCGAGGGGGTACTCAAGCCTTTCCAGCACCTCGCGGGTCCGGGCCAACTGGGCGGATTTCGCAGCCAGAATGGAAAGGGCCGACAGCCCTCGTTCCCGGCCGAGAAAGACGTTCTCCACAACCGTAAGTTGGGGGACTAGGGGGAGCTCTTGATAGATTGTGAAGATGCCGAGATTCTGGGCATGACGGGGCTCCCTGATTTTAACGGGCTCTCCGCCAATGAAGATCGTTCCCTCATCCGGACGGTGTGCACCCGACAAGACCTTAATCAGCGTGGACTTGCCGGCGCCGTTTTCGCCGACAAGGACATGCACCTCACCTCTGAGAAGATCGAAGGAGACGTCCCGAAGCGCAACGACGCCCGGAAAGCGTTTCGTGATCTTCTCCGCTCTCAACTGAGCGGGAAGAGGCTCGGAATTGACCATTCGGCGCAGAATCCAGGACGTGGTTTCAGCGAAGTGGAACTCGCCAGTTCTTCGGTGGAAATTCGTTCTTTAGATCCAGATCCTTCAGGGTTTTCGGCGTAAATCCCTCCATCGAGGAATAGATGAGTCTCGGAATGTTTTTCTGGCCATTCAGAAGATGGACCGCCATCCTGACGATCGCCTGCCCCGTGAGGATCATGTGCTTTGCGATGGCATAGTGGACCTGCCCCTCTCGCATAAAGGGAACAAGGGCCTGATCAAGACTGGAGGCGGCTATCTTGACCTTCCCCTCGCGTCCCGCCGATCGGATGGCGTCCGCGGCGCCGGCCGTGTCGGGGAACGCGACTCCGATCACATAATCGATCTTGGGAAATGTCTGGAGCAGGTTTTCCATGATTTTCGTTTGAACCGAGCGGTCTTCATCCGCCCAGCGCTCAGCCAGGATCTTGATGTTGGGATGCTGTTTTAAAACTTCGCGGGAACCACGGGAACGGTCCATCGTCCACGTGGCACCGGCGGGTCCGCTCAGCATAACGACATTGGCGGGTTTTCCGCCGGCATCTTTCACAATCCAGTTCCCAATAATCTCCCCCATCTTGTAGTCCTCAGCCAAAACGGTGGTCGTCCATGACTTCGTATCACTTGTCTGGCCAAGATTGACGACAGGCGTCCCCTTCTTCACGATTTCGTCCGTTACAGCGACGTTCCCTTTAAAGCTGATAGGGCCGGCAATAATGAGGTCCACTCCCATCTGCTGGAGGTTTTCCATCTGAGCGATCTGTTTGCTCAGATAGGGATAGCCTCCGGCAGTCAGGATTGTGATCTTGAGTCCGAGCTCCTTCGCCTCTTTGATAACGCCATACGCCTGATCCACCCAATACGGATCTTTCAGGTGAGGAAAGGAAACGCCGATATGGTATGCCTTCTTGGGTGTTGGCCGGGTGACTTGATAAGGAGACCTTTTGCCGCTGTCGTCTACGCCCTCCCATACAAATTTCCCGCCGGTCTTGGTTTGTCCTTGCGCGACTCCCGCAACAACAGGAAATAGGGCAAAAAGCGACGCGAATATTACCCAAAATATTTTCCGTCCCATCATGCACCCCCTTGCTGGTTGCCTGGATGGACCAGGGATTTCTCCAAAAATTCCGATATTGGAGACCCGGACGACTCGAATGTTTCCCGGCCTAGAATCGCCCACACGGATTTTCCGGGCTGAGCGACTTTTCCAAGTCCTCTCATTTCGGAGTGAATTAAAGCTAACAAAAGGAACCCGAGTCTGTCAAGTGTCTTCTTTTGAGGTCTGTGGACAACAAAACTCCCTCTCCCCGTCGGCCTCAAATTGACCCCTCAACGGCTCATTGGGCAGATGCCTCGGCTGTCGCAGGAATACGGGCGCTCCCAATAAGCCCCCAGGGGGATTCCCGGGCGCCTTTCAAATGGCGCCCGCCGTTAGCCTACGTCCACGCATCAGGCCTCAGGCCGGAGCGAACCGGAAGACGATTTCCGACCCGGGAACACGGTTGAGAACGTCCCAAAAATCCGACGCCCGGCGGAAAGGCTTCGGGGGAAGGCGGCGTCCCCGCACGGCGAACTCCAAGGCGTCGCCATCAAAGGGCCAGGGATTCACCTGGAGGGTCACGTCATCCACCAACTCGACGGCCAGCGCGCCGAAGCCGTCCCCCGACGGAACGGCCTCAAGGCTTTCCACGTGGGGCCAGCGGCAGCATACGATAAGAGACAACATATCGAACGTCCAGACGAGCCGGCCGTTGCGGCGGATTCCCTCCGGCGCGGCGGCCTCCTCAAACCCCGGCCGCTCCCGGAGGCGGCGGCAAACAGCGTCCCGCCTCTCCTCTTCCTCGGCCTTGAAGGCCTCAATCTCGGCTCTCAATCGGGGGGTAACGGGCCATTGCCCGCTGCGGACGCCCGTCAGGACGTCCGTGGCCCAGTTGACGTAATGCAGGCTGATCAGGGCGGCCGCGTAAGGATGCCCCCGGTCGATCAGCCGCCCGGCGCCGCGGTGGAGGATCTTGAAGACTTCGGCGATAGGGTTCTCGTACATGTAGGCCGGCGCGCCTTCGGGGTTGAGGCTCGGCCGGTCGTCCCATTCGCGCCAACCGTTGTCATGCTCGGCGGCGGCCAGACACACTTCGTCCCAGGGTTCGGAGCGGACAAAGTCCCCCCCTCCCCCTCCCCAATGGCCGGCCAGGAAGCCGGAGAGGCGTGCGTGCTCGGGTTGGGTGATGAGAAACCAATCTCCTTGGTAGTCTCTGCGAATCACCGCAATCCCCTTAACGTCGATGCCGCAACGGGGTCGGGAATGTCCCGTTTCTTCTTGAAATCTAGCGGCGGCATTCGTTAATTTTTCAGCTTCCTCTGTTTTGGCCGCCGCGTCAATCCCGGCATTTTTTTGATGAAGGACCGGGTCGAGCTTGCCCCGATAGGATGACACCCTGTCGAAGATTCTACACAAATTTTTGTACTTCACCCACGGAAGGAAGAAGTCGAGACCCTTCGTCGAATATGCTATCATTCCGCCACATCAATCCCGCATTTCGAAGGAACAAAGAGCATTCAGAGACGGTTATGCGGTGTCTCTGAACCCAAGGGGAGAGTCGTGACTGTTGCGTGATTCGATGTCCAAAGAGAAGGAATTCCGCGTAGGAGCATAAGGATGCAGAGGCTACAGGTCGTCGGCAGGCCTATCCCGCAAATCGACGCACCGGAGAAAGCTCTTGGAAATGCCGGTTATGTCGGCGACATGGCCCTTCCCCGGATGACTCATGCCAAGGTCCTTCGAAGCCCTCACGCCCATGCGCGGATCTTGCGGATCCATACGGAGAAGGCCGCCCGGGTCCCTGGGGTGGTGGCCATCCTCACGGGAGAAGACGCGCCGAAGACCCGGTGGGGCGTCTTTCATAAGGATCAAAAGGTCCTGGCGTCGGGCAAGGTCCGATATGTGGGTGAGGAAGTGGCGGCGGTGGCGGGCAAGAGCGAAGAAGCCGCCCGAGAGGCCCTGGAGCAGCTGGAAGTTGACTATGAGGAGCTTCCCGCCGTCTTTGACCCCGAGGAGGCCCTCGCTCCCAGTGCGCCGCAGGTCAACGAAGGGAGTCAGAACCTCGCCCGGGAGGTCCGAATCCGCCGGGGCGATGTCGAGCGGGGCTTCGCGGAATCGGCTGTCACCCACGAGGACAGCTACACCACGCCTCACCAATTTCAATCGTGATTATGCCCTTGACGCAGTAAGACACAAGATATGGTGGTCCCTCGAAAATTGAATCCGACCCACTACATGTGGTATATGGAACTTCAAAGGGTGGAAGCCCCGAGGGAACCCCGGGGCGTTGCTACAAGAGAGGACCTCACAGACCCTCCTTGTAGCAAATCCCCAAGCCCGTGTCAACCTCGATTTTCTGGGGGTCTGCCCATGCGTACTATCGGCGGTTGCATACTTACAACTGCCCTCATCGCATCTTCCGCCGTCATGGCTGGAGAATCCAACAAGGCCTGTTTTATCGGAAAAGGTGCGGTGTACAGCCCCGCTTATGTGGATTTGGAACGAAGAAAACTCATACTTCGCATGTTGGACGATCGCGATTTGGTAGCTTTGTATAAACTTGGATACCGAAACGCAAAGGAGAAATGGCGTATTTTCATGGTGAGTGAGCATCCAAAAGGATTCCAATACCTGAAGAGCATCCCTGGCTCTACGACTTTCCGTTTTGAAGGGGAATTCAAGGTTTTTGAGACGTTGTGCGAGTTCATCTCGTGCAAATAAGTGGAAAATAAGATTTACAAGTGCAGCGCCAGGGGATCCCGCCCCTGGCGCTGCGGTTCCATCACCACCCAACCTTGAAGGAGGACTGGGGCAATGGAAGCAAAATGCGAAGGATTTGACGTTTTTGAATGGTTCATCTCCGAAGCAGCCTCTAGGGTTATTGATCTTCTCTTCTATGCGGGTTTCTACTTGATGGGGATAAGGAATAAGAAACCGCCGAAGAAACGCATCCCACTCGAAATTCGGGGCTCTTACGTCGGGCCACCAGCCATCATCAATGGGAGGATATGTGGTTCCACGGGTCCCTAAAAGTGACCCCCTCCTGTTGGATAACCACAACATGTAGTGTCTCAAAATCGCACCTATATCTTGTGTCTTACTGCGTCAAAGGCATAATCACGATTTCAATCCTACATGGAGCCCCTTGGGGCCCTGGCGGATATCGACAGCCATGGCCGCCTGACCCTCTATGCGCCCACCCAGTCCATCTTCTTCACGCGCGCACGAGTCTCGGAGGCCCTGAATTTCCCCCCCACGAAGCTCCGGGTAATCCAGCCCCACATCGGAGGAGGATTCGGCGGGAAGCTGAACGAGGACGCGACGGCCGTGATCACCGCCTTCATTGCGCTCAAGACGGGCCGGCCTGTGCGGTTCCTCAATACGCGGCTGGATGATTTCGGGGCCTCGCGGCCCCGGATGCCCACCAAGACCTACCTCAAGATGGGGCTTCGCAAAGACGGAACCATCGCGGCAAAACAGACGCGAATCTACGGCAACAACGGGGCTTGTTCGGGCCTTTCGCCGGAGGTCATCATGCACATGGCCGTGCGGATAGATTCCCTGTACCGGATGGAGAACATCAGAACCGATGCCTATCTGGCCTATACCAATCTCCTTCCGGCGGGGGCTTTCCGGGGATTCGGCAACCCGCAGATGGCCTTCGCCCTGGAATCCCACCTGGATGTGCTCGCGGAAAAACTGGGAATGGACCCCGCAGAGATTCGCCTCCGAAACGTGATCCGGCAGGGAGACACCAGCATACACGGCTGGAAGATGGAGAGCTGCGCGATCGACGAGTGCATTCGCAAGACGATGACTGCCGTGAACTGGAAGGAACGTCGGTCAGCCTTAAAAAAAGGGACGCTTCGGACAGGCGTGGGCCTGGCATGCGCCATCCACTCGACTTCCATCCGGCAGCACGTCAGCGTGGAAGCCGAGGAGGGGTGGGACGGTTCAGCGGCGATCGTGGAGGTCACCGAAGACGGCCTGGCCAAGATCATCTGCGGCGAAGGGGAGCTGGGTCAAGGGGCCAAGACGGTTCTTGCGCAAATTGCGGCCGAAGAGCTGGGCCTGGATTTTCAGGACGTAGAGGTCGCGGAAGCGGATACGGAAAACGCACCCTTCTGCCTTGGGGGATACGCGAGCCGTCTGACCATGATCGCGGGAAACGCTGTCCGGAAGGCAGCCATTGCCTGCCGGGAACGTCTGCTCGGGATGGCGGCGGAGCAACTCGAGGCCGACCCGGCAGACCTGGCAATCGAGGGGGGCGTGATCTTCAACAAGGGCGCTCCTGAAAAGAGGATCCTCCTCAGCGAGGTCGTTATGGGGGACCGCTCTCATCCAGGGGGGGATCGCGTCTCCGTCCAGGCAAGTTGGGATCCGCCGACCGAGGTGGCCGATTCGGAGACTCATTACGGCAGGAATACGGCCGCCGCCTCCTTCGCGTGCGTCGCCGCCGTTGTCGAGGTGGATACGGAAACGGGAGGGGTCCGGCTGGTGGACATTGTCGTGGCCGACGACCTCGGCCGAGCCATCAATCCGCTCACTGTCGAGGGCCAAATTCACGGAGAAATCGCTCAGGGACTCGGATTGGCCCTATTCGAGCATCCCGTGCTGGATGGCGGGCAGTTTGTCAATGGCAACTTGGCCGATTACACCGTGCCAAAGGCGGAGGGGCTGCCGAATTTCACCTCCATCCTTGTGGAGTCCAACGACCCGAACGGCCCCTTCGGCGCGAAAGGCTGCTCCGAATGCGCCTTGAACGCTTGCGGTGCCGTGATTGCCAACGCCGTCTACGACGCTGTCGGCCTCCGCTTGAAGGACCTGCCTGTCACGCCTCAGAAAATCCTGAAGGGACTTAGAGAAAAAGAAGGGCCGGCCTAGAGGAGACGCGTTGGATGCATGGATCCGCAGAAAGGTCCCGGCCGAAAAATCAGGTCTCCCTAGCCTTCCGGGCCTTGGCGTAAAGGTCATCGCCTTCCGTCCAGATGTTGATTAACTCGTCGCTCTTCAAGACCCGGGCGAAACCACGCCGCAAGGTGCGGATGGTGGACTCGTGGGCGTAGGGATTGTCAGATGAGACGCAGTCCTCCACGAAGACGACATGGTAGTTCTTGAAGTATGCGCTGCGCGCCGTTGACTCACAGCAGAAGTTGGTCACCGTTCCGCAGACGACGCAGGTCTTCGTTCCGTGGTCGCGCAAGACATAATCCAGATCGGTCCCGGCAAAGGCGTCGTAGTTGTGCTTGCTGTCGATGACGCGCTCCCCTTCCTCCGGGGAGACTTCCGGATAAATTTGAGTTCCCTTGGAACCCTCAATGAGGGCGCCATCGCGGTGCGCATCCGAAAACTCTCGGAAATCGGCGTAGCAGTCGGCGTTGAAGGTGTGGGCGGTGTAGATGACCGGGACGCCAAGCCGGCGGGCGGCTTCGATCAACCTCTTGTTTCGGGGAATCTGCCGCAGGGCCTCGGGGACCCAGATGGGCGAGTTCGGGGCGACGAAGTCATTTTGGAGGTCGACCACAATGAGGGCGCACTCTTCCTCCTGAATCTCGAAAGCGTGATGCCGGTCGGTGTTGTAGTCCTTGTGCCAATCTTCGATGAACTCCTTTTCTCCCTCGAAAAGCTCATCCGGCGTTCTGCCGAAGGTCTTCAGAAAATCATTCACGACGTCTCCGCTCATCTGTGCTGACCTCCATATCTGGTTTGTGCGTATCGGAGCATAGCGCCCTCACACCGCAAGCGCATGTCGGGGGAGGGGGTGGACTACCCGGAATCCGGGTCCACCACCGGACATGGGGATCCCCATGGCGATCTGGATTTCTTCGTCGCCGAAAATCGGGGTGTCGAGCCCTTCTCGCGCCTCCGGCCTTTGACCGTCAATCACAAACAGGATACTCGAATCGAGCCAGCCCTGTGTATTGTAAAACACATTCTTCAGGCGCCCCCCATGACCTTGAATCAAGCAATTCAGGACGGTTCGCACCGTCACGGGCGGCTCGACTTGGAGGGTTTCCTCCTTGCAAGTCATGATTTGCCGAAGTGGGCCAATGTATTGGATCCTGATCTCGACCGCCCGCACCTACATCACTGCCCTGTATCACTGTCTCGGCAAGCTCCCGAAACCCAAACTCGTGCACAGATTCTTATGAGGAACCATAAATCAACCGGTTACATCTCGATTACAACCACAAACCTCGTTTGTCTGTTATTGGTCCAAACATGAAGATGTTGTCCAATCTTGCACACGCCACCCCCATCGCCTGCCCGCGAAATTCGGCTTCCGGCGGCTACACCCGTGACACCCCCTGATACCTCCGGATAGCCCGGCCGGCGGCGATGAAGAAGAGGGCCGAGATGATCAGGGCGAAGAATTCATACGCGACGACCACGCGGTAGCCGCCCGTGAGGTCGTAGACAAGCCCGCCCAGCCAGGCGCCCGCCGCGCCGCCGAGGCCGAAACCGATGGTGATGAACCCCAGGATGGTCCCGAAATTCTTTCCCCGGTACATGTCCGACGCCAGGGCCGTCGTCTGCCCGGTCATCGCGCCGATCCCCCCGCCGAACAGAACCGCGAAGAGATAGAGGTCCCACACCCGATCCGGCGTTTGGTGGAAAAACAGGACGGCCAGGCCGAGGGCCGCCACGAACGCCCCGGTCACAAAGGTCTTCACGCGCCCGATCCGGTCCGAGAGCCCCCCGCCGACCACACGGTTCACAATGGAGATCACGCCGCTGAGCGCCAGGATGGTCGACCCGAACAGCGCCGGATGCCCCACACCCACGGTCAACGCGACAAAATGCGTTCCGATGAAATGAATGGATGTGGCCAGGCCGAGCCACGCGATGGAGATCGTCCAGATGGGGCCGGTCCGAAGGGCGCCGCTCAGGGTCCATACAGCGGCGGACTCCGCGGCCGGGCTTCCCCCCCTCACCTCCCCTCCGGCGGGCGGGCCGGTCTCGGGCTTGGGCGGAGACTGCGAGGCAATCTCAGTCGGCGGCTCCCGCATGAACACCACGCCTACGACGGCAACCACGATGAACGAAATCACGCCGACGGCCACCAAACCGCCGCGCCAGCCGTACGAGTCGATGAATGTCTGGGCCAACGGCGCGAGGATGAGGCTCCCGCCCCCCGTCCCCGCCCCGACCAGGCCGATGCCCAGCCCTCTCCGCGTCGTGAACCACCGGGCCACCAGCCCCTGGGCCGAAGCGGGCCCCAAGGCGGCCAGGGTCAATCCGCCCAACACCCCCCAGGCGAGGTACACGTCGAGCAGGGACTCCACCCGGCTCGCCAGGTAGAAGGTCAGCCCGACGAGGAGCCCGCCGAGGAGATAGAACCGCTTCGGGCCGAGAAACCGCACGAGCGCGCCCGCCAACGCGCCCCCGGCCCCCATGATGAGCAGACCCAGGGAATACACCCCCGCCAGGTCGGCCCGGTTCCACTCGAACTCTCTCAACATCTCGACGTAAAAAACGCCGAAAACGCCCCGGCTCCCGAAGCCCACCGTCGTGATGACGGCCGCGGAGAAAACGATGACCCAGCGGTTTTTCATCAAGCCGCTCCTGTCCAACGCTGAAAGTCCGCGAAATTCCGACACGGACCCCGAATCAACCGTACGGAGTATCCGGCCTCGCCGCCCTTTCCGTCAACCGGCGCGCCGTCCTCCCCCTTCTCTCCCTCTCCCCCTCCCGTGGAAGCCCTTGACGGAGACCCGCAACCTCTGGTGTCATCTCCCCGGCTTCTGTCACAATCGCCGATCCGCATTGACCCTCTCCGGCGATCAAACGATCGGGCGCTCCCCCCCCCCCCCCGACCCCGACGACGAAAGGAGATCCCCAAGATGAGCCTGGATGTGGACAAGACCGGCCGGATCCTGACGGTGACGATGAACCGCCCGGAGGCGCTCAACGCCCTCGACCCGGAAACCGAATCGCGGATGCGGGAGGTCTTCGACGACTTCAGGGAGGATGACGGCCTGTGGGCGGCCATCCTCGCCGGCGCGGGAGAGAAGGCCTTCTGCGCCGGCGCCGACATCAAGAAGACCATCGCCTCCGTCCTGGACGAATCGGCCTGGGTTCAGCGCAAGTCCCACCTCGGCGGACGGGACGTCTGCCACGCCCTGGAAAACCAGACCAAGCCGATCCTCGCCGCCGTCAACGGGTACGCCCTCGGCGGCGGCCTCGAGCTGGCGCTCTGCTGCGACATCCGGATCGCGTCGGAAACGGCGAGCCTCGGCCTGCCCGAAGTGTCCCTCGGGATCATGCCGGGCGCCGGCGGGACTCAGCGGCTCTCGCGCATCGTGGGCATGGCCCGCGCGCTCGACCTGGTCCTGACGGGAGAGCGCATCGACGCCCGCGCCGCCCTCAGCATCGGACTGGTCACGCGCGTCGTCCCGCCCGGCGAGCTGATGAAAACGGCGCGGGAGCTGGCCGAGAACATTTGCCGGAAGGCCCCCCTCGGCGTCCGGTTCGCCAAGGAGGCGATCCGCCGGGGCGCGGAGATGAACCTCGCCGACGGTCTGGCCTTCGAGAACACGCTGTTCACGCTCCTGCGCGGCACGCAAGACGCGAAAGAAGGGACCTCGGCCTTCGCCGAGAAGCGGAAACCGGAGTTTCGAGGAGAATAAAAAGCAAGACCGTGGGGGGCCTTTTTGAAAGCCGGCCCCCCACACCCCCCGGAAAACTTTTTGCGGCGGCACATGGAACGGCTAACGACTCATCTTGCCGCGCGGAACTTTCGGGCGGGGACGGGGACCCGCCCCTACATCATAAGCACGCATTTGGGGCCGTCCAGCCCCTTGCTTCTTGCGAAAGAGGGCGGCGCCTATGGCGCCGCCCTCTTTCGCAAGAAGCAAGTTTTGCGGGGGGGTGCGGGGGGGCGCCTTTCAAAAAGCGCCCCCCGCGGTTTTGCCTCTACACCGTAGCTGATGCGGCCTCGATGCGTTCCAGGACATATTCCGGCATCAGCGGGAGCTTGTCGAACGTCGCGCCCGTGGCCGCGCTCACCGCGCCCGCGATGGCTGCCGCCGTCGCCACGACCGGCGCCTCGCCGACCCCCTTCGTCCCCATCGCTCCCTGATCGGCCTGGCTCTCGACAACAATCGTGTCGAACTCCGGGATGTCCGGGGCCAGGGGGAGCTTATAGTCCAGGAAGCTCGCGTTGAGCAGGCGGCCCTTGTCGTCGAAGACCATCCGCTCGGTCAGGGCCTGGCCCAGAGACTGTATCGTCCCGCCCTCGACCTGCCCTTCCAGGCCGATGGGGTTGAGGGCGAATCCGGCGTCCACGGCCGAGGCGATCTTCAGGACCTTGATGTTCCCGGTCTCCGGGTCGACTTCGACCTCCGCGGCCTGGGCCACGAAGGGGGGCTCCCCGAAAGAGGTGAGGGCCAACGCGACCTCCACGTCCTCCCCGGGCGGCCAGGGGGTCCCGTTGTAGGAGCCGTTGGCGACAATGGGGCCGGGGAAGCCCGGCTTGCCCGCCGTCGCGCAGAGCACACCCACGGGAATGGCCTTGTCCGGCGTGCTCCGGACGAACACCTTGCCGTCCTGAATGTCCATCTCTTTGGGATCGGCTTCGAGCATGCCGGCGGCCCGCTCGCGAAGCTGCCCCTTGATATCCTCGATGGCCGCGCCCACCGCCCGGACGTGGTTGTACGTCGAGCGGCTGCCCACGGTCCCGTAGTCCCAGGGCCCCGTCTCGGTGTCGCCGCTCGTGATGTGGATCTTGTCCATGTCCACGCCCAGCTCGTTGGAGATGAAGATGGGCAGACCGCCGTACACATTCCCGGTCCCGTGGTCCACGAATCCCGTCGTCACCTTGACCGAGCCGTCCTCGTTCAGGGACACAGTGGCCGAGGAGCCCATCCCGATGAGGGTCGAGTACCAGCCGATGGCGACGCCGACGCCGCGCCCCTCGGGCCGGTCTTGCCCCCACCCAATGGATTCCTTCACCTTCTGGAGGGCCTCTTTGAGACCCACGCCGCCCAGCTCCTGTCCGGAGGGGCCTTTGTCGCCCGGGCCGACGCAGTTGTTCATCCGGAAATCAACCCGGTCCATGCCGACGGCGTCGGCCAGACGGTCGGTGTGCTGCTCGACGGCGAAGGTCGCCTGGGGTCCGCCCGGCCCCCGGACAAGGGAGAAGCTCGGCAGGTTCGTGAACGCGGCGACGCACTGCACCCACAGGTTGGGGATGTTGTAAGGCGCTCCGCCCACATGGGCGACCAGAGACACCATGATGGGCGCCAGCATCACGCTGTGGCCGGTGTTCATCATGATGCGGACGTGGCGGGCCACAATCTTCCCGTCGTTCATCACCCCGGATTTCACGATCACCGTCATCGGGTGCCGCGGCTGGGTGATCTCGAACTCCTCCTCCCGGCTCATCACGTACCGGGCCGGCCGGCCGGCCTTGATGGCGACGGCCGCGACCATCGGCTCCACCCAGGGCTGGCACTTGGAGCCGAAGCCGCCGCCGACGGTGGGGGCGATGACGCGCACGCTCGAAATGGGCAGGTGGAGGCCGTGGGCCGTCACCTCCCGGACGCCGAAGGGCACCTGCGTGGAGGTCCAGACCGTCACTCCCCGACCGTCCCGGGCCGGCTCCGCCACGACGCCGTGGGTCTCGATGGGAGAGCCCTGGGCGGCCGGGATGTCGAAGTGGTCTTCCACAACCTTGTCCGCCTCGCTGAACCCCTTCTCGACGTCCCCCTTCTTGATCATCCCCCTCCAGCAGATGTTCCGGCCGGTCATCATCTTGTGCGGATCCGCCGCGGGCGGGATGGTCTCGTAGCTCTGATACTCCTCGTGAAGCTCGGGGGCGTCTTCTTTCAACGCTTCCTCGACCGAGAAGACGGCCGGCAGCTCCTCGTAATCGATCTTCACGAGCTCGACGGCCCGGTTGGCGGTGTCCAGATCCTCCGCCGCCACCGCGGCCACGATGTCGCCTACGTAACGGACCTTCTCCTTGGCGAAGAGCCGCTGGTCCATGACGACCTCGCCGACGAGCGTGTCGGGGACGTCTTCGTGCGTGACGACGGCCACGACGCCCGGAAGGGCCTCGGCCTTGGAGGTGTCGATGGATTTGATCCGGGCGTGGGCCAGGGGGGACTTGACGAACCGGACCTGCGTCATCCCCGTCAGCTTCAGGTCCGCCAGGTACTGGGCCTTGCCCATCGCCTTCTCGCCGCCGTCCAGCCGGGGAACCCTTGTCCCGATGGAAGCCTGCGCCATGGTCTCTCTCCTTCCGTGGAACCGGCGGCCGCGCGCGGGGCCCGCCGGTCATCGGGGGTTGGTTATCCCGCCGTCTCTTCCGTCGCGGCCTTCACCGACTCGAAGATCTTGATGTAGCCGGTGCAGCGGCAAAGGTTCCCCGCCAGCGCCTCGCGGATCTCCGTGTCGGAGGGATTGGGATTCTTTTGCAGCAGGGCGTCGGCGGACATGAGCATTCCCGGAATGCAGAACCCGCACTGGATGCCCCCGTTCTCGACGAAGGCCCGCTGAATGGGGCTCAGCTCGCCGTTCTCGGCCAGGCCCTCGATGGTCCGGATCGCCCGGCCCTCGGCGTCCGCGGCCAGGAGGAGGCAGGCGTTGACCGCCCGGCCGTCCACCTGGATCGTGCAGGCCCCGCAGTCGCCCTCCCCGCAGCCCTCTTTCGAGCCGGTCAGGTTGAGCCTTTCGCGCAGGGCGTCCAGCAGCGTCTCATCGGGCCGGACCGAGACGATGTGCGACCTTCCGTTGATGTTGAGCGTGCATTCCATCGCCGCCTCTCCTCTCACAGTCCCGCCGCGCGGGCGAGCGCCCGGCGCGTCAGGACCGCGACCATTTTCTTCCGGTACTCGGCCGAAGCCCGGATGTCCGAGATGGGTTGGCTTTCCGCCGCCGCCGCCGCGCCCGCCCGGGCGAAGACCTCCGCCGAGGGGGCCTTGCCCTCGACGGCCGCCGCGGCCAATTTCACCAGAAACGGCGCCGGGGCCACCGCCCCCAGCGCGACGCGCACGTCCGAGCAGGAGCCGTTCGTCTTCGTCAGGGAAGCCGCCGCGCTGACCATGGCGATCTCCATCGCGCTCCGGACTCCCAGCTTCTGGTAACCGGCCCCGGAACCCTCGGCCGGGGTCGGAACCCGGATCTCCGTCAGGATCTCGTCCTCGGCCAGGTCGGTCCGGTTGGGCCCCTTGAAGAAGTCCGTGAGCGGAACCATCCGTTCCCCCCCGGGTCCGAGGACCGCCACCGAGGCGCCCAGGGCCAGAAGCGGGGGCCCGAAGTCGGCCGACGGAGCCGCGTGGCACAGGTTCCCGGCCACCGAAGCGGCGTTGCGGACGGGCGGACCCGCGAGGGCCCGGGCCGTCTCCGCCAGAACCGGATACCGTGCCTGGACGTCCCCGTTTTCAAGGAGCTCCGAATGCGTCGTCAACGCCCCGATCCGCAACCCGTCGTCCGGGTTGAACGACAGAGACCGCATCGCGGCGATCCCGTTGAGGCTGACGATCACCTCCGGCGCGATTTTCCCGGCGCGAATCAGGACGACGAGGTCCGTTCCGCCGGCCAGCACCTTGGCCTTGCCCTTGTGCTCCGCGAGGAGGGCGACGGCGTCCTCCGGGGTCGCGGGGCGGAATAGCTCTTTCACCACGGCATCAACCCTCCCGGTTCAAGTGGAATTCCCGAGCTTCACACATAGGCCCGATCACGAGGAGCGCAATCAACACGGCAGTCCGGCGACACCGCCTTTCAAACGCCCGCGGGCCGGCGCTTCACCCGAATCAGGCGTCCAACAACGTCCCGGTCTCGATGGGCTCCGTGCCCGTTCGCTGGACCACGCCGCCTTCCAGGGGCGCGCGGGGCATGCCCCGCAGCCGCGTCCCCTCCGGCACCCGCTTGGTCTGCCGCTCGGCGAGGATATTGAGGACCCGGAGGGACTTCTCGAAGTCCTCGATGGATTTCACCTCGACCAGGCCGGACGCCTCCACGCGGTTCCAGATTTCTTCCCCCCTGGGCGTTCGGGTGACGACGATGGTCCACCCCATGGCGCCGACGCCCCCGCAGGCGATGTCGGCCAATTCGGCGGAAAAGTCCCCGCAATGGTGGCACTCGGGCCGGCCGTACTTCGTGGCGCACTCCTTCAGCTTGAGCTCGACGGTCTCTCCGTCCTTCTTGTACACAAGGACCTTTCCCTTGACGTTGAACTTGACCACGTCGGACAGGGGGACGCCGAGCTCGCCCTGGATCTTCTCCACCATCAGGCCCTGGTAGTTGAAGACCTCCGTGCAGAACAGGCCGATGTTCAGGGCGACGCGCCGGCTGAAACCCTTCAGGAACTCTTCCTGCTTCTCGACGATCTTGGGCCGCTTGTCCGGCGTCTTGATGAAGTCCGGGTCGCAGAGCTCCATCTTCCGGATCGGGGTGATCTGACAGGGCACGCCGACGAAGGCCACCTTTTCGAGGCCCTTTTTCTTGACCTCCTCCAGCCCCAGGTTGTTGGGGACATAGGTGTACCAGGACTTGGCGGTCTTCCGGAGCTCCTCCACAGAGGTGACCACGGTGGGCGCAGGCTGGCAGGGAAGCTTCCCGTCCAACGAGGCGGTGACGGCCCCGTCGATGACGCCCTCCCGCATGGCCCATTCCAGGATGGTCGTCACGACGCCGCCGTCCTCGCCCGCCGCGAGCATCCCGGGGTCTTTGGCGCGGGCCACCTGGATGGTGCGGTACGTCCCGAAGGCTCCCTCGTAGGGCCGGTCGTTTCCGAACAGAAGGTCCTTGAGATGCCACTCCTTCGGATAAAGCCTGGGGCAAACGGCCGCGCAGACGTCGCAGCCGATGCCTTCGCTGATCCCGCAGTAGTCGTGGGCGGCCGCCGCCTTGGCCGTCTGCTTGGGCTTGCCGCCCACGTACTCGATGACGTTGTGGGGGCACACGAGGACGCACGATCCGCACTCGCAACAACTCCCCCAGAACACCACGTCCTGCATCATGTCCTTGAACGTCGGGTGCGTCATTTGGCTCGGTCTCTCGCTATTAAAAGAAATGAGGCGGAGTCATCCGACTCGAAGCAATGCCCCAAACCGAATCACCCCCCCCGGAAGCGCCCGTCCACCCACCGTCCGCGATAAGACTTACGGCTCAGCCGGGCGATGCCCTCCGCCAGGAAACATTTTATGCCATTTTAGGGGTGAAATCCGCCAAGTGTAAAGTCTTATACAAATCAGAAGAGGACTCAAACTCAATTGTTTTTCAAAGCTCTGACCGGCTTCGGCTTTCCAGATCAAAAGGGTCCAGGCCACCGGAGGCTGATCACGGACTGGATGGACCGGGCCCGATCGGCCTTGTCGCGGATGGGCTCTTGGGCCCGCCGGACGGAGACCGCGCATTTCGGTTGGAAAGACGGGCGCCTTCGTCGCGCGCCGGGAGGGTGGAACCCGTCACCTTCCGCCGGGCGGGTTTCGTCGCGGGGGCGGACTTCCGGATGGGTTCCATGAGGGTGCGACGGGCCTTCACGTAAGGAATCGGATACCCTTCCTGCCAGAGCCACCCTCCCACCAAGGCCAGAACCCCCAAGAGGAACCCGACGGCCGGGGTCTTGGAGGACTTCCGCCTCCCTCCGCCCGGCGGTGTCCGGTATTCCACGTCTTCATCATCATCGGCTTCGTCCTCAACCCGCCCGGCTTCCTCCGGATCCACCTCGTCATCTTCCACTCGCAGGGAGTTGAGAACGACTCCCCAAACCGGGGCCTGAACGTTGTCCATCGTCACCTTGGCGCGCCGTAGTGCGCCCCGGGCGACCTGACCGACCTGGTAGACCAGGATGGTGCCGTGGACCATCGTGCCGAGGATGGCCGCGTCGGTGACGGGGAGGATGGGGGGGGTGTCCATGAGGACAACGTCGTAAGCCTCGGAGACCTCCTGGAGGAAGTTCTTCATCGTGGCGGAGTTGAGCAGCTCGGCCGGGTTGGGGGGGATCGGGCCGCAAGTCATGATGGACAGGTTGTCCAGACCGGGGGTCAACATGATGTCCTCCATGTCGAACTTTCCGATCATGATGTCCGTCACGGTCCGCACCACTTCGCGCCATTCGTTGTTTCCGAGGAGGACATCGGTCAGGCCGGGGTCCCGTTCGATGCCGAAGATCCGGTAGATGGTCGGGCGTCTGAGGTCCGCGCTGATGAGCAGGGTCCGCTTGCCCGACTGGGAAAAGGCCAACGCCAGGTTGATGACCGTATTGGTCTTCCCCTCGCCGGGAGAGGAGCTCGTCACCACGAACGCGTTGCCGCTCTTTTCCAGGGACAGGAACTCCATGTTGGTCCGCAGCGAGCGGTAGGCCTCCGCCATGGGCGTTCGCGGCATGAAATGGCAGGCCAGGCGGTAAAACACTTCCGAGGCGAAACTCTCCGTCTTCCCCGGATTCTCGTTGAGATAATCCCGGAACAAGAAATCCGGATCGGTGTAGGGGATGATCCCCACCACCGGAACGCCCAGAAACTCCTCGACGTCCTCGATGGCGCCGATGGAGGTGTCCAGCGTTTCCAGCAGGAACGCGAAGACCAACCCGACCACCATGCCGATGATGGCCCCGATGAGGGAGTTGAGGATGAGGGAGGGCTTGTTGATCGGGGTGTTCGGCTCGAACGCGGGCCGGACGATGGACACCTCACTGGTCAGCCCCGCCTCGCGGATCCGGGCCGTTTGCAGCTTGCCGATCAGAAGGCTGTAGACCTCGCCGTTGACCTTCACCTGTTGCTGGAGACGGCCGTACAGCACGCCGATGTCCGGAACTTCCGCGGCCCGCTTCCTCGCCGATTCGACCTGTTTTGCCAACTCCCCCACCCGGAGCTTTCGAATCCGCTCCTCGGCCGACAACTCGTTCTCCATCTCATCCAGCAGGTCGATGATCTGCCGGTTGGTCTCGATGACCTCGGGGTGATCGTTGGTGAAGACGAGGAGCAGGGCGTCCCGCTTGAGCTGGAAATCGAGCAGCCGGCCGTTCAACCGGGCGGCCGGCGAGCCGGCGTCGATGAACAGGCGCTCGTTGCTGTGGCCCTTCAAGGCCTTGATCCCCCGGAGCTGCTTCAAGAGCAGGCTCGTCGCCATCAGCTTGTTCCGCCGGTTCCCCAGGTCTCTTTCCAGTTTCTGCAGCTCCGACGTCATCGCGCTCGCCAGCCCGCGGACGGTAAAGAACCGGTGAGTCTCCTGGAATTTCTTGACCCGGTTCTCCGCCTTCCGGAGTCTGCCCTCCACCAGCTTGAGCTGGCTTTCGATGAACAGGCGCGATTCGCGGGTTTCCTTGTTCCGATCGAGGGCCATCTGCGCCTGGTACACGCGCGCCACCAAGTTGGCGATCCGGGAGGCCAGTTTCGGGTCGGTGGAGGTGACGCGGATGGTCATGATGTTGGTCTCGCCCTGCTGCGTGACGGCGACCTGCCTGCGCAGCCCGTTGACGGTGGAGACCAGGCGGCGGTCGGAGCGAATCTTCTCCGACGAAAGGTCCGGATCGATCAGCTTCAGGCCTTTGGCCACCCCCTCCATGATGGGGTAGCTCCTGGCGATGACCATCTGCGTGGCCATTTCATCGGTGGGGGCGAACGTGAAGGCTTCCGCCACGAGTCCGGCGAGCGTCGTGCTGCGCTGGAACTTGACCGCCGAAGCGGCGGAATAGATGGGAATCGGTTCGTTGAGCTTGCCGAAGACAAAGCTGAGCAACGCCAACAAGACCGTTGTGAAGATGATCACCGTCCGGCGCTTGCGGATGATCCTCCAGTAATCCCGGATGTTGATGTCATACTGCGCCATCACTCAACTCCAGCGGGAGGACGCTACTGAGCCAAATCGATCGTCTGCTGAGCCCCCCCGGTCGACTCCGTTCTCTTCCCGCCGATATCCACCCGAAGCGACTCGGTGCTGGTCGCATAGGTGTCCCGGTACGTGCCGGGGAACAAGAAGAATGTCAGGAACGGCCGGATCTTATCCATCCAGTCGTTGGCGTCTCCAATGAAACTTCGCGGAATAAACACGATGTCCCGGTCCTGGAGGGGGAGGTTTTGCGTGATGTCCCCCTTCTCAAGCAGCCGATCGATGTCCGCCGACAGGATCACCGGACGCTCGATGTCCCCGCGGATGATTTTCGCGCTCGAGCCGACGGCGAATTTCGTGAACCCGCCGGCCCTCGTCAGGACATCGAGCAGACTCAGGTTCTGGACATCCGGCCTGAAGGAGTAAGAACCGGGGTTCTTGAGCTCCCCCAGGGCGTAGATCCGGCGGTCTCTTTCCAGCTTCCGCTGCCGCTCGGCCGGCAGGGAGGGGACCACGATCTGATCTCCGTCCCGGATGAGAACGTTCTGCTTGGCGTCGCCCTGAAAAAGGACCTGGGCCAGATTGACCAGGATCGTCTGCCCCCCCCCGGAATATCTTCACCTGCGTCAGGTCCGCGGCGTCCCGGTGTCCGCCCGCCAGCAGGATCACGTCCAGAAGCTGGGTCCGGCCCTCGATCTTGTACCGGCCCGGCTGGCGGATCTCCCCCACCACCGTCAGGGAGCCCCTGGGCTCCCCGGGAACAATCACTTGGTCCCCATCCTTCAGAACGATGTTCTGCCGCTGGTCTCCCCGCAGGATGACCGTATTCAGGTCCACCGGGATGATCCTGCCCTTGCGGATCACGCGGGTCCTGCTAATATCGGGCAGCGGGTCGCCCCCAGACACCCGGCGGCAGCACCCGGCCCTCAGGACCGCGTCCAAAACGCGCAGCCCCTCCCCGGCAGGGTAGCTCCCCTGTCTCGGAACCTGTCCGACGACCCGGATCGCCCCCCGACGAATGTCCAGCTTGGGGACCAGGACTTGGTCGCCGTGCTGGAGGAGGATGTTCGTCCTCTGGTCGCCATCGAAGATCTTGTTCAATGCGACCGGGATGGACTTGCCGCCGCGAAGCACCCTGGTGCGCTTGATGTCCGATCCGGTTTTGGCGCCCCCCGCGGCGATGACGGCGTCGAAAACTCGAATCGGACCCATGATGGGAAAGCGGCCCTGCCGCCCGACCTCGCCCAGCATCGTATGGTGTTGGCTGCGGAACTCTATCACGCGGAGATCCAGACGGGGCCTTTTGATGAATTTCCTCAGCAGCCGGGAGATCGACGCGTCCAACTGGGTGGCCGTCAGACCCGCCGCCTGTACGTTTTCCAGGAACGTAAACCCGACCTTGCCCTGCTCGTCCACGAGCACCCGGTTCACGTCCGCCTTCAGCCCCCGCCAGATGTTAATGGCCAACTGGTCGCCGACGCCGATTCTGTAAGGTCTGGGTGTTCCCGGAGGCTCCCAGCCCTCTTTTTCGGCCGGTATCGGACGTCGCCTCCTCGTTGCTTGAGCCACCCGGGTCCCGTCCGGAAAACCGGACCCTTCGCCCTTGACCGGGGCCGCCCCCCCCTGAAAACGGACGGAGCGGCCGGGACGATCCGCGCGCGCAACCTTGACAACGGAAACCGGAGGAATCACCTTCGCGGCGGAAGGGAGCCTTTTCCGTTTTGATAAAGGCCCGTTCACCGCGTCGGCCGGATAGAACAAACCGGGGTGAAGCCGAGACATGGATTTGTTGTCCGGGACCGGCCCGCCGCCGGAGACCGCCTTGCGGACGGGTCTTGCCCCGGCGTCAGCCCCGTTGCGCACATCGTGCCGCATCCTTGCCACGGCGGCGGCGCGCGCCAAGCCCTTCGGCAGGCCGGAATTCGCGAAAGGCGCGGTCGGCCCCCGCAGCCAGACTTTGACGCCGTCCTGCCGGCTGGCGACGGTCACGTCCAGCTTTCCGTCCCGGTCGATGTCCCGGACTTCGAGGCCGTAGAAAACCCCGAACTTCGGCAGATACCGCGGGTCCGCCTCCCACCGGCCCCTGCCGTCATTGAGCCAGAGGCGGACGCCGCCTCCGTCGATGCTGGTGGCCAGCAGGTCGGGGGCGCCGTCGCCGTTCATGTCCGCGGAGCGGACCCTCCAGAAGCTTCCATCCCGCACCGGCGACTTGCCCTTCTCGAACTGGCCGTCCCCTTTTCCCCAGTAAACCCGGACACCGTTCTGAAAAGTGGCGCCGGCCAGGTCGATCCGGCCGTCGCGATTGAGATCCGACGCCCAGACGCCCCAAAAGTTGCCCCGGACGATGAGCGGAAGTCCCTTCCAACCGCCGCCCTTCTCACGCTGCAACCAGACTCGGAGGCCGGACACGGGGCCCCAGCCGGCGGCCGCCAAATCGGTGAGGCCGTCGCCGTTCAAGTCCACAAGCTTCACGTCGCGAAATATGCCGCCGCGCGTCGGGCCGGACTCCCCCAACCACCCGCCCCGGCCGTCGCCGAGGAACACCTGAACCCCGCCGTTCCGTTCCGCCGTGCCGTTCGCCGCGGCCAAGTCCCACTTCCCGTCGCCGTTGACATCCGCCACGCTGAGTCCCTCGTAGAGACCTTCCAGGGCGGCCGGCGTCCCGGCGCGCCACTTCGCCTTTTCGGTCGGCGCGCTGATTAAGGTATAGACGCCTCCGGGGGTGCCGCGCAGGCTGTAGGCGATGTCCGAGAGGCCGTCCCCGTTCAAGTCGATGGCGACGAGGTCTCTGACCTCTCCATCGGTCTTGATGGCGATGGGCCGCTTCCATGTGACGCGGGGACCGCCATACCAGACCAGAATCCGCCCGTTCCGCACGTCGCCGGCGGCGAGATCCAGAATCCGGTCTCCGTTGAAATCGGCCATGACAACGGCCTTGAAATGCCCCGCGCTTGGAGGACCGAGCTCTAGAAGAACTTCATTCGGGTCCGACTTGACCCGGAAGGGCCTCATAAAGTGAGAATTGCAGCCGATCAAAAGAAATGCCATGAACAAACCGAACACCCCGAGGCGGATCCAAGCCGATCGGCCGGTCGCGTCCAAGAAAGCGGGCATCAAAATTTTGGCATTCCGCATACGTTTCGTTCTCCTCCCCATCAAGTCGGGAATCCACCATCAAGAATTTCCACTCCCGCCCCATCAAGCGCGGACCTTCAGAAGATTTCACAACTTTCATGCCATAACATCAAGAATTTAAAAAGATTGAACATTTTCTCGATTAAGTTAAATATCCGGTTTTTCACGGTTTGATGACCGACATGGGCTCGATTAGCGCCGGATTCAGCCTAGACGCGCGCTGATTTTTCTCGGATTCATGAATCGCCGCTCCGGATTGCGTCCCGGATGTGGGTCTCGCGGCTTCAAGATTGAAAGAAAATGGTTCGCCGCTACGCAATCGGCTTGGAGTCCAGCCTCTTCGGGAGAATTGCGTAACAGGGTGATTACATTGGCTTTCCCCTTGAAAAGCCTTGTGAAAAAGGTTCAAATTCAGCGTATGAGGCATCCATGGTTCCTATGCCGCGATTCATGAATCGCTCTCGGGAGAAGCGCCGACAATGAGTTCCTCACCGCCCAGGCGAAGGCCGAAGGCTCCCGGAGCCCCCGGGGCCCGCGGGGCAGCCAGCGGTTCCTCCTCCCGCCGCGGCTCCTGTCCTCCACAGCGAACCTCCGCCAATACAAGATCGGCAAGCCCGAGTCCGGGAAGGTCTTCGTCCGGGGATAATCGGCCGTCCCGTTCGAGAAAATCGTCCCATTCGAGGAGGCCGTCCCTTTCGAGGAGGCCGTCCCATTCGAGGAGGTCATCGAGCCAGAAGGGTCGGCGGCGAATTCGGCGCGGTATGAGGCGGCAGATGAAGATGTTTGTGGGGATCACGGTGGCCGTGGGCTTCGCGGCGTTCATTCTCAACGCGATCCTGAACATGGATTTGGAAGGCAAGATGGCAAGTGTCATCGAATCCCAGGTCAAGACGTCAATCAAGGAAGCCAAGGCGCAGGCGAAAGACCAGATCATGAAGGACTTGAAAAACCGCCGCTAGTCAGCCGGGGCGCTCCCCTATCCTGGTGGAAATCCCCCTCCCCCCCATCTCCTCCCTCCCCGGCGCAGTCTCTGATTCTCAGGCCGATCAGGGCGAAATGCTCAGTCCGGCCGTAGCTTTCCGATGTAAAGGTTCATTCCTTTCGACTTCCCAAAACCGCCTTTCTGAAAATATCGCTGAGACCGTATTTTGACCCTCGACAGCCCGGATGGCCGCGCGGTCCGTTTCTTTCCGAACCAATTGTGATACTGTGTGCCTCATCGCCCCACCGGTCCGACATGTCGCGGCGGATGGCAAGGCGATGAGGCGTTTGGACACCGTCATTGGACCATTCATGAATCTGATTCAAGCCATCGAGAACCGAAAGATTCGCTCAGCCGTGATCGGGGCGGGCTACGTCGGCCTTCCCTTGGCCGTGGAGTTTGCCATGGCCGGGTACGACGTAACCATCATCGATATCGACGCCGACAAGGTCCGCCGGATCAACAAGGGGAAAAGTTACATTCCCGATGTGTCCGAAGCGTTGCTTCGCCGGGCTGTCCGGGAGAAGGGGCTTCGCGCCACCGTTGACTATTCCGAGATTCGGCAGATGGATTCGGTGAACGTCTGTGTTCCGACCCCCCTGCGAAAGACAAAGGATCCGGACCTGTCTTATGTCATCGCCGCCACCGAGAATGTCCGAGACCATCTGCACCGGGGTTTGCTGGTCATCCTGGAAAGCACAACCTATCCCGGAACCACCGAGGAAATTGTCCTGCCCATTCTGGAGGAGACCGGGCTTTGCGTCGGGCGGGATTTTCATCTCGCTTTCTCCCCGGAACGGGTGGATCCCGGCAACCCCGAATACTCCACCCGGAGCATCCCCAAGGTGGTGGGAGGCATCACGCCGGCGTGCTGCAAGCTGGCGGCCGCGCTCTATCGCAACTGCATCGATGAAGTCGTCCCCGTTTCCTCCACGCGCGTGGCGGAGCTGGTCAAGCTTCTGGAAAACACGTTCCGGAGCGTGAACATCGGCATGGTGAACGAGATGGCCCTGCTGTGCAATCAGCTCAAGATCGACGTCTGGGAGGTCATCGACGCGGCCAGCACCAAGCCGTTCGGATTCATGCCTTTTTATCCCGGCCCGGGTTTGGGCGGCCACTGCATCCCGGTCGATCCCTTCTACCTCTCCTGGAAGGCGAAGATGAACGGCTTTGAAGCCCGCTTCATCGAGCTGGCGGGCACGGTCAATTCCATGATGCCCGCCTTCGTGGTCGAGAAGGTCACCGAGGCCCTGAACAAACGCAGCAAGAGCGTCCGGGGCTCCCGCGTCCACGCCCTGGGCGTCACCTACAAGCGGGACACCGACGATATCCGGGAATCCCCCGCCCTGGATGTCCTCACCCTCCTGGCCGAGCGGGGCGCCCGGTTGTCTTACACCGACCCCTTCGTGTCGGAAATCCGGGTACTCGACAAGCGGCTCAAGGGGGTGGAGGCCCGGCCGGCGGTCTTACGGGCGGCCGATTGCATCGTCCTCCTCACCGATCACAAGGCCTTCGCGCTGAAGGACCTCCTCAAAGACGCAAAAATCATCGTGGACACACGCAACGCGTTCAAGAAATTCAAAAACCGCAAGATTTTCAAGCTCTGAGCCTTCCCCCCCGTCGGGGCGGACTCGAAAGAGGCGGTGCGTCGCGCGGCCGTGAAGAAAGAGGACAAATGGCACATCACCTGGTCACCGGGGGCGCGGGATTCATCGGCTCCCACCTCGCCGCCCGGCTCGCCGAGCGCGGGGACGCGGTCCGCGTCCTCGATAACAAATCCACCGGGTCTTCCGAAAACCTGAAAGATCTCGGCCAAGGGATCGAGCTCATCGAGGGGGACATCCGGGACCCCGCGGCCCTCAAACGGGCGGTCCGGGGCGTGGAATGCGTCTTTCACCTGGCCGCCCTGCCCTCGGTTCAGCGCTCAGTCCAGTTTCCGCTGGAGTCGGAGGCGGTCAACGCGATGGGGACCCTGCAGGTCCTGGAAGCCGCTAAGTCCGAAGGCGTTCGAAGGGTCATCTATTCGTCCTCCTCTTCGGTCTATGGCGACACCGCCACCCTGCCCAAGCATGAAGAACAACCGCCGAACCCGCTATCGCCCTACGCCTTGAGCAAGCTATCCGGCGAGTGGTACTGCCGGATCTATTACAACCTGCATGGCCTCGAAACCGTGGCGCTGCGCTATTTCAACGTGTTCGGACCCCGGCAGGACCCCGGCTCCGATTATGCGGCCGTCATCCCCCGTTTCATTCGCGCCCACCTCGGCGGCAAGCGCCCGATGGTCTTCGGAGACGGCGAACAGACCCGGGACTTCACCTTCGTCTCCAACGCGGTGGACGCGAACCTGCGGGCGGCGGCGGCCGAGAAGGCCCCGGGCCGGACCTTCAACGTGGCGTGCGGAACGCGGACTTCTTTGAACGATCTGCTCGCCCTGCTTCGGGAGATCACCGGGTCCTCCGTCGAGGCGGACTATGGGGCCGCCCGCCCGGGCGACGTCCGGGACTCGCAGGCCGATATCAGCCTCGCCCGTGAGATCTTGGGCTATGAACCGGCCGTGGGGCTGACGAACGGGCTTCGGACAACCGTGGAATGGTTCCAACAAAGCGCCGCAAGCCTCTCCTAAGGAATTGAGCCGGACGGCTTGAATCGCTTGACATCAACCGGGGCTGGAGTAAATTAGCCTCTCTTGTCTCTTATTGATTCGGTGGAGTCGGTGGGATCATGCCGCAGAAAACTTTCTCGTTGCGAAAAGAAGACGCCCTGAAGGAGCGAAAGTGGTACGTGACGGACGCCAAGGGTCAGGTTCTCGGCCGTCTGGCGACCCGCATCGCGACCATCTTGCGGGGCAAGCACAAACCGATCTACACCCCCCACGTGGACGGGGGCGATCACGTGATCGTGATCAACGCGGAACAGGTGGTTTTGACCGGCAAAAAACGGACGGACAAGGTGTATTACCGCCACTCGGGGTATCCGGGCGGGATTAAGGCCAGAACGGCCGAAGAGATCCTCACCGGCGCCCATCCGGAGCGGATCATCGAAATGGCCGTCAAAGGGATGATGCCGAAAAATTCCCTCGGCCGCTCCATGCTGAAAAAACTCAAAGTGTACGCCGGGCCGGACCACGAGCACGAGGCCCAGCAGCCGCAGCCGCTCGAGACCTGAAAGAGAAGACAGCGAGAGACATTATGGCCGACCGCTTCTACGCCACGGGAAAACGAAAATCCGCCATCGCGCGCGTCTGGTTGAGCGCCGGACCCGGCCGCATCATGGTCAACCGCCGCCCCATCGAGGAGTACTTCCCGCGGGAAACGGCGCAGATGGCCCTGAAATCGGTGTTCAACACAACCGAAACCTGGGGCCAGTATGACGCCTTCATCACCGTCAAGGGCGGGGGGCTCTCAGGTCAGACCGGCGCCATTCGGCACGGCATCGCCAAAGCCCTGGTCGAAGCGGACCCCAATCACCGAATCTTACTGAAGCGCGCCGGTTTCTTGACACGCGATCCGCGCGTCAAAGAACGAAAAAAGTATGGTCAGAAAGGCGCGCGCGCCCGCTTCCAATTCTCCAAACGATAAGACCGGCGCCCGTCCCGGGCTCGGAGGGCTGAACCCCGCCCTGTAAAGGATCGCGGAAGGATGCTGCGCATTGCTGTTGCGGGCGCCACCGGATACGCGGGAGGCGAACTGTTGCGTATCCTGGCCGCCCATCCTCAGGTGGAGATCGTCCGCCTCACCTCGGAGACGTTTGCGGGCCGGACGCTGGGCGAAGTTCTGCCGGCCTTCCAGGGAGTCATCGAAGCGAAGCTTGCGCCCCTGGACCCGGCGACCGTCGGCGAAGGGGCCGATCTGGTCTTCACCGCCCTCCCCCACCGAACCGCGATGAATGCGGTCCCGGCCGTCCTGGCGTCCGGGAAAAAAGTCGTCGATTTCAGCGCCGATTACCGCCTCAAGCTTCCGGACGTGTACGAAACCTGGTATGGGACGAAACACACCGACGCGGCCCGTCTGGACGAGGCCGTCTACGGTCTGCCCGAGCTTCACCGGGAGGCGATTCGCGACGCCCGCCTGGTGGCCAATCCGGGGTGCTATCCGACCGGGGCCATCCTGGCCCTGGCGCCGCTTCTGCGCGACGGCCTCATCGAGCCGGCCTCGATTGTGGTGGACGCGAAATCGGGGGTTTCCGGCGCCGGGAGACAAGACAAAGTGGAGTTTTCCTTCTGCGAAGTCAACGAGAGCGTCCGGGCCTATTCCATCGGCGCCCATCGGCACACGCCGGAGATCGAGCAGGAGCTCTCCGGCGCCGCGGGGTCGGACGTCACCTTGACCTTTGCGCCTCATCTGGTCCCCATGAACCGCGGGATCCTGAGCACCTGTTACGCCCGGCGTAAAGAGGGGGTCGGCGCCGCCGAGCTGGACGCGTCCTTCGAGCGGGCCTACGGCGGCGAGCCTTTCGTGCGCCTCATGCCCTCGGGCCGGGTCCCTTCCACGGACCAAGTGCGGGGCTCGAACTTCACCGACCTGGGTTTCGCGCTGGACGACCGCACCGGACGGGTCGTGGTGGTCTCCGCCCTGGACAATCTGACCAAGGGCGCCGCCGGCGCGGCGGTTCAGAACATGAATCTGATGGCGGGGCTCCCGGAAACCGCGGGCCTCGCCCAATCCGGAGTCCCCGTATGAACCCCGGAGAAATCTCTCCTCCCCCCCCCCCCCCCATCCGATGGGTCGAAGGAGGCGTCACGGCACCGGGGGGTTTTACGGCGTCCGGCGTGAGGGCGGGGATCAAACAAGAGGGGCTGGACCTCGCCCTGGTGTTCTCCGAGCGCGAGGCGGCCGTTGCCGGCGTATTCACCCGGAACACCCTGGCCGCCGCGCCCGTCCGTCTGTGCCGCGAGCGCGTCCACGGGGGGAAAGCGCGGGCGGTCATCATCAACAGCGGAAACGCCAACGCCTGCACGGGCGAGTCGGGGGAAAAGGACGCCCTCGCCATGGCCCGACGGACCGGGGAAGCCCTGGGGCTCGCCGGCGATGATCAGATCCTGGTCGCTTCGACGGGCATCGTAGGCCGCCGGCTGCCCATGGCGAAGATCCAAAGCGCCATCCCCGCCGCCGTCTCGTCCCTGGACACACAGGGGGGAGAGGCGGCCGCCCAGGCCATCCTGACGACCGATCTCGTCCCCAAAACCGCCGCCATCGAGGTGGAGCTCTCCGGCGGGAGCGTGCGCGTGGGCGCGATGGCCAAGGGGTCCGGGATGATCCGCCCCCGCCTCGCCGCGCCGGAAGGCGCGCCCCCCTCCCCCTCCCCCCCCCAGGCCACGATGCTGGCCTTCGTGACGACGGACGCCTCGGTGGCCCCGGCGGACTTGCGGAAGACGCTGATCCGGGCCGCGGACGATTCGTTCAACCGCATCACCGTGGACGGCGAGACCAGCACCAACGACACGGTCCTCCTCCTGGCCAACGGGGCGTCCGGCGTCGGGGCGTCCGCGCCCGCGGATCTGGAAACCTTTCAGGAGGCCGTCAGCGCGGTTTGTCTGAAAATGGCGCACGCCATTGTGCGGGACGGCGAAGGGGCGACCCAGTTCGTCACCGTCCGGGTGAGCGGCGCGGCGGACAACCGGCAGGCGCGGACGGCGGCCTTCGCCATCGCGGATTCGAACCTGGTCAAGACCGCCCTGTTCGGCCGAGACCCCAATTGGGGCCGGATCGTCTCGGCGGCGGGGGCCAGCGGCGTGGAGGTGCGTCCCGAAACGCTCCGGGTCAAGCTCAACGGGGCGGAGACGTTCGGCGGCGGAAGGGCCCACCCCGAAGGGGCGAAACCGCTGGACGGTCCGGAGGTGGAGATCGAGATCGACCTGGGGGTGGCGGACGGGACCGCAACGGTCTGGACCTCCGATCTCAGCTATGAATACGTCCGAATCAACGCGGAGTATCACACTTGAGACACGGCCCGCGGGGAGGATCGCCCGGCTTGTGCGGACCGCCCGCTCAATTTTGGGTTGCCCAAAGGCATCCGCCGCGCCTATAATGCAGAGAATAGCCGGACAAGTCGCGAAAGCGGGTGGGGGTTGAGGTCTGATTTTCGATTCTTGATTCAACGGAGGTGACCGAAATTTGGCGGAAGTGAGCCTGAAAAGTCTACTGGAGGCGGGATCCCACTTCGGCCACCAGACCAAACGGTGGAATCCGAAGATGAAGCCGTACATCTTCGGCTCCCGCAACGGCATCTACATCATCGACCTGCTGAAAACCCTGGAAAAAATCAGCGAAGCCGATGAGTTCCTGCAGGAGCTGGGGGCCGGCCCGGGAAAGGTCCTGTTTGTGGGAACGAAGCGCCAGGCCCAAACCGCAATCGAGGAAGAGGCCCAACGCTGCGAGATGCCCTACGTGACAAAGCGGTGGCTCGGCGGAACGTTGACGAATTTCACGACCATCAAGCTCCGTGTGAACCGCCTGAAAGAGCTCCAGCAGATGGACAACGGCGAAGGACCCGGCGCCCAGCTCACCCAGGGCAAAACCAAGAAGGAAGTCCTGCAGCTCAGCCGGGAGCGCACGCGCCTGGAAAAATACTTTCAGGGCATCCGGGACATGGACAAGATCCCCCGGGCCCTTTTCGTCGTGGACCCCAACAAAGAATCCATCGCCATCCGGGAAGCCCGGAAGATGGGCGTCCACATCATCGCCGTCGTAGACACCAACTGCAACCCGGACGGGGTGGACACCATCCTGCCGGGCAACGACGACGCCATCCGGGCGATCCGTCTGTTTTCCTCCGTGGTGGCCGACGCGATCATCAAGGGGAAGGCCAGGAAAAAGGACGAGGAGGAGCTCGCCGAGGCTTTCAAGGCCGAGCAGGAAAGCCGCGACAAAGCGGACAAAGCAAAAGCGGCGGCCGAGACCAAGGCGGCCGCGCCGGCAACGGCTGCTCCTGAAAAAACCACGGCCCCCGCCCCCGCGGAGGCCGTGAAGCCCGACCCCGCCCCGGCAAACCCCACTCCGCCGGCGGAGCCGCCGAAGGCATAGCGCCCCGGCCGGCCCGGCTGAGCCGTCCGGACACGCGCGGAGCGGAATTTCGGAATCGAAAAACCAAGAGGAAGAATGAGCATGGACATCCCCGCCTCGCTGGTGAAAACCCTCCGGGAGAAATCGGGCGCGGGCATGATGGATTGCAAGAACGCCCTGGTTGAAATGGAAGGCGATCTGGAAAAGGCCCTGGACCACCTCCGGCAGAAAGGGCTCGCCGACGCGGCCAACAAGGCCGGAAGGACCGCCACCGAGGGGCTGGTCTACGCCTACATACACGCGGGCGGAAAGATCGGCGTCCTGCTCGAGGTCAATTGCGAAACGGACTTCGTGGCCCTGACCCCGCAGTTCCAGGAATTCGTCAAAGACGTGGCCATGCAGGTGGCCGCCGCCAGCCCCCTTTGCGTCCGGCGGGAGGACCTGCCGCCCGAGGTCATCGCGCGGGAGCGGGAGGTCTACGCCGGACAAGCCCGGGAAACCGGGAAGCCCGAAAACATCCTTAACAAGATCGTCGATGGAAAAATCGACAAGTTCTACCGCGAGGTGGTGATGCTGGAACAGGCCTTCATCAAGGACCCGGACAAGGACATCCAAACCTTGTTGAAGGAAAAGATCGTCGAGTTGGGCGAGAACATCTCCATCCGCCGGTTTTCCCGCTTTCAGGTGGGAGAGGGCCTGGAGCACGAAGAAAAGAACCTCGCCGAAGAAGTTCAACAGCAGATTGCCAACGCCTAATCCACCCCCCCCGGCCGCAGGGTTTCTTTTCTGGATGCCCGAACACGGAGAACGAATGTGAGTCGGCCGGTTGAACCCGTCAAGCCGATCCGGTCGACAGCGTCCGCCTACCATCGGATCCTGCTGAAGCTCAGCGGGGAGGCCCTGATGGGCAAACGCCCGTTGGGCATCGAATCCACCGTTCTCCAGGACATCGCCGAGCAGCTCAAGGAGATCCAGCGCCTGGAGATCGAGGTCGCCATCGTCATCGGAGGCGGGAACCTCTTTCGCGGCGTCGCGGGGGCGGAAAAGGGCATGGACCGCGTCACCGCGGACCAAATCGGGATGCTGGCCACGATCATGAACGGACTGGCGCTCCAGGACGCGCTGGAGTCCTCGGGCCTCGTCACCCGGGTCATGTCGGCCATTTCGGTTCATCAGTTCACCGAACCCTACATCCGGCGCCGGGCCCTGCGCCACCTGGAGAAGGGCCGGATCCTGATCTTCGTCGGGGGGACGGGCAACCCTTATTTCACGACCGACACAACGGCCGCCCTCCGGGCGGTGGAGATCGGCGCGGACGTCATCATCAAGGCCACCAAGGTGGACGGCATCTACACCGGCGACCCGGAAACCACCCCGGATGCGAAAAAGCTGACGCTGCTCAGCTACAAGGAGGTTTTGCAGCGTGGGCTCCGGGTGATGGACGCCACCGCCGTTTCGCTGTGCATGGAGAACCATCTCCCGATCGCCGTCTTCGACCTGCGAAAACGGGGGAACCTCAAGCGGCTGGTTCTGGGCGAGGGGATCGGATCCATGGTGAAGGACCTGGACGAATGATCGAAGAAATCCACCAGGAAGTGAAAGACGGCATGCAATCGACCCTGGATTCGCTGGTCAAGGAGTTCGCCGGCGTGCGGACGGGAAGGGCCACCACCGCCCTGGTCGACGGAATCCTGGTGGACTACTTCGGCGTCCAGACGCAGTTGAAGCAGTTGGCCACCATTTCGGTCCCCGAGAGCCGCCTCATCGTCATCCAGCCTTGGGACAAGTCGGTGGTCCCCGAAGTGGAGAAAGCCATCCAGCGCTCCAACCTCGGCCTGAACCCCGTCAGCGACGGAAAGATCCTCCGGATCCCCGTCCCGCCCCTGACCGAAGAGCGCAGGCGGGACCTGGTCAAGGTCGTCAAGAAAAAAGCCGAGGACCGGCGGGTCTCCGTCCGGAACGTCCGGCGCGACGGCAACGACCTGCTCAAGCAGATGGAAAAAGACAAAGAGATCAGCGAAGACGATAACCGCCGCGCCCAGGAGCGGATCCAGAAGCTGACGGACGAGTTCATCCGGAAAGTGGACGAGGTCACGGCGAAAAAAGAGAAAGAAGTCATGGAGGAGTGACCGCCCGGGGCGCCCGATCCGTCTTCTCTTCCACCGCATCCGAAGGAATTCCACCCGTGTCCGCCGATGACCTTCCGGCACAGATCGACCTCCGGAAACTTCCCCGCCACATCGCCGTCATCATGGACGGCAACGGCCGCTGGGCCCGGGGCCGCCGCCTGCCGAGAATCGCCGGACACCGCGAAGGCGTCCGATCTGTCGATGAGATCGTCACCACCTGCCGGGAAATCGGCGTCGGCGCGCTCACGCTGTACGCCTTCTCCGAAGAAAACTGGAGCCGCCCCTCCCTGGAAATCCGGGCCCTGTGGGAGATCCTGCGGGAGTTCCTCCGGAAAGAGATCGACCGGATGATGCGCGAGAACATCCGTTTCAAGACCATCGGCGCGGTGGAAAACCTCCCCAAGGGCGCTCAGCGGATCATCGAGGAATCCGAAAGCCGGACGGCCGAGAACGACGGCATGGTGCTCACCCTGGCCCTGAGTTACGGGTCCCGGCAGGAGATCATCCGGGCGGCCCAGGCGATGGCCGAGGCGGTGAGACGGGACGAAATGAAACCCGAGGACATCCCGCGGCTCTTCGACCAATACCTGTACACGGCCGACCTGCCCGACCCGGATCTGCTCATCCGCACGAGCGGAGAGATCCGGATCAGCAACTTTCTCCTGTGGCAGCTGGCCTACACGGAGCTTTACTTCACCGACGTCCTGTGGCCGGATTTCCGCAAGCCCGAGCTCTACCGGGCGATCCTCGAGTTCCAGAACCGGGAGCGGCGCTTCGGCCGGACCCAAGATCAAGTCACCCAAAAAAAGGGATAAGACGTGACCCGCGTTCTCAGCGCCGGGATCGCGCTCTTGGTCCTGATCCCCTTCGTCCGTTACGGCAGTCCGCTCTCCTTCTCCCTCCTCGTCGCGGCCGCGGCGGCCGTCGGCACGTGGGAATTCCTCCGCCTGACAGGATTTTTCGGAAACCGGATCGCCCTGGGGCTGGGCGCCGCCGCCGGGGCCGCGCTGGCCTTCGGGAGCCCGAATTTCCCGCCCGCCGCCGTGCTGGCCGTCTGGCCGGCGCTTCTGTTATTCTTCTCTTCGGCGCTCTGCCTGCCCCCGCGCGTCTGGCCCGCCCCGAAGGGAATCCCCGGCGGGATCCTCGGCGCCCTGTTCGTGGGATTCACTCTCGGGTCCATGACCCTGTTGCGGAGCTTCCCGGAGGGAGGAGACGGGGCCGAGGGGTGGCGGTGGATCTTCTTTCTGTGGATCGTCGTCTGGGGGGGGGACACCGGCGCTTATTACGGGGGCCGGGCGTGGGGCAGCCGCCCTTTGCACGCCCGGCTGAGCCCGAAGAAAACCGTCCAGGGCGCCTTGGCCGGTTTGGGGGCGAGCCTGGCGGCCGGGATCCTCGCGTGGGCGTGGTTCCTGCCCGCGCGCCCCGAATGGGGATGGATCGCGGCGGGAACGGCGGCCCTGCTTCTGGGCGCCGCCGGTCAGGCGGGGGACCTGGCCGAGTCGGCGATCAAGCGATCGGCCGGGGTCAAGGACGCCGGCGCGCTCATCCCCGGCCACGGCGGGATGCTGGATCGCCTGGACGCCCTGATGTTCGCGGGTCCCGTTCTTTATGCGATATTATGGATGCGGGGGTTCCCGTAGCGGCGGCGGCTTAAAGCGGGGGCGTCGTCGCCACCGCCCGTCCCTCGCCTCCTGAATGAGAATCAATCGATATGAGCGTTGAGGCGCATGCCGGCCGGAACCGGATCGTCATCCTCGGGGCGACGGGGTCCATCGGGACCAGCGCCCTCGATATCGTCCGGCACAACCGGGACGAGCTGGAGATTGCGGGCCTGGCCGGGCGCCGGAACATCGACCGTCTGGAGGCGCAGGTGCGGGAGTTCCGGCCGCCGGTGGTCGCGGTGTACGAGCGGGACGCGGCCCGGAAGCTTCAGGAGCGGCTCGGCGACCTGAAAGTGGAGGTCTGGTCCGGACCGGAAGGCCAGGAGCGGATGGGCCGGCTGGCGGAGGCGGATGTGGTCTTGACCGCCGTAGAGGGCGTGGCCGGACTCGTCCCCACGCTCGCCGCCGTCGAGGCCGGAAAGGTCGTCGCCCTGGCCAACAAGGAGCCCCTGGTCGCGGCCGGCGAGTTGCTGATCGCCCGGGCGGCCGAGCGTGGGGCTCTGCTCCTGCCCGTCGACAGCGAGCACAACGCCATCTACCAGGCCCTCAAAGGGCATCGGCCCGAAGACGTCCGCCGGCTCATCCTCACCGCCTCGGGCGGACCCTTCCGGGATCTCTCCAAAGAGGAGATGCGGACCGTCACCCGGGAGGAGGCCCTTCGCCATCCCAACTGGGACATGGGCCCCAAGGTCACGATCGACTCGGCCACGATGATGAACAAAGGGCTCGAGATCATCGAGGCGCACTGGCTCTTCGGCGTCCCCGGCGATCACATCGAGGTCCTGATCCACCGCGAGAGCATCGTCCATTCGCTGGTCGAATACGTGGACGGCTCCTTCATCGGCCAGTTGGGCCTGCCGGACATGCGGATTCCGATCTCTTACGCCCTGCGGCACCCCAAGCGGATCGAGGCCCACTTCCCCCCGCTCGACTTGACCGAGGTCGGCCGGCTGTCTTTCTCCGCCCCCGATCCGGAACGGTTCCCCAGTCTCTCCCTGGCCCGGGAGGCCCTGCGGGTCGGCGAGACGATGCCCGCCGTGATGAACGCGGCCAACGAGATGGCCGTCGAGTATTTTCTGCAAGGGTCGATTCCCTTCATCCGGATCCCGGAGCTGATCGAGCGGAGCATGGAGGCCCACCGGCCCGAACGCAACATCGATCTGGAGACCATCCAGCGTGCGGACGGGTGGGCGCGCGAGGAGGCGGCGGCGGTGCTGGCGCGGTGGAATGGCGCCGGACGGAGCTGAGCCCGCAACGGCGAACCCCCGGGGGCCCGGGCCTTGGACCGCCCTGGGACGGGGGATCGGCTGGGCGTTCGCCGCGGGGGGCGGCGCCGGTTTCATCCCCAAGGCGCCCGGAACGGCCGGGAGCCTGCTCGCCCTGGGGATTTACCTGGCGGTTCCCCGCCCGGGAGACGCGGTCTACCTGACGGCCGTCCTCGCCCTGTTCCTGCTGGGAATTCCGCTGAGCGCTTGGGCGGAAGGGCGATCGGGGAGACGGGACGACCCCCGGATCGTCTGGGACGAAATGATCGGAATGTGGGTGGCCTTGTACGCCATGCCGCCGAATGTGTCTTTTATTCTGGCGGCGTTTGTCCTGTTTCGGGTCTTCGACATCTGGAAGCCCTTCGGCGAGCCGGGTTCGCGGGGCTTCGGAATCATGCTCGATGACTTGTTGGCCGGCGTCGCCGCCAATATCTGCCTGCACATCGCCCTGTGGCTGGCCGGGGCTTTTCTGTGAGCCGGAAAAGAGGCCCTCTATGCGTGAAACGGATCGCCCCCGTCCTTCCCCTCCTCCCGTGGAGGAGGAGATCGCCCCCCTGCTCCGGCGGCGAGGCTGGATGCTGGCCACCGCGGAATCCTGCACCGGCGGAGGCATCGGCGCCCGGGTGACGGCGGTTTCGGGAAGCTCGGCGTATTACCGGGGCGGCGTCATCGCCTATCACAACGACGTCAAGCGGGACCGGCTGGGGGTTTCCGAGGAGACGCTCGAGACCCACGGCGCGGTGAGCGCGCAAACAGCGGCGGAGATGGCCCGCGGGGCGCGACAAGTGGCGGGAGGAAGGAAGGCCTCGGTCGGCCTGTCCGTGACCGGCGTCGCCGGCCCCGGCGGCGGGACCGAGGAGAAACCCGTCGGGACGGTCTACATCGGCGTTTCCTCCGACGAAGGGGAGACCGTCCGCCATTTCATGTTTTCCGGCGGCCGTGAATCGGTGAGAAACCAGAGCCGGGACGCCGCCCTGGCGTTGCTGCGGGACCATTTGCTTGGTCTCGCGCCGGCGGCGGAGAAAAGCGCCGCGGCCGGGCCGAAGGAGGAATGAGGCGATCGTGGACGGAGACGCCCCCGGCCGGGAAAACACAATACGGTGCTTCGTCGCCGTAACGGCCCCGCAGGCCGTCCGCGGCCAAGCGGCGGACATCCAAGCCGCGCTCCAGGGGCGCCGGGAGCTGTCCGGAATCCGGTGGTTGAAACCCGACGCCTTTCACATCACATTGAAATTCCTCGGGGACGTGCCGGCCGAAGACATTTCCTACATCGCCCAACAACTCTCCATCGTGTCGCAAGGATGCCGGCCCACGCAAATCCGGCTGGACCGCCTCGGTGTCTTCCCCAACGCCAATCGGCCCCGCGTCCTGTGGTGGGGATCGGACCCGGAAGCCGTTCCGGCCGATTTCCGCGCCGTCCATTTTCACGTCCAGGAAGCCCTCCACCTGCTGGGTTTCGAGAAAGAGGACCGGCCCTTTCACCCCCACCTCACGCTGGGGCGCATCCGGGAAAACGTCGAACCGGGCCGGGTGGCGGAGGCCCTCCGTGAAACCGAGAGCGGGCTTGAAGCGGATTTCCCCATCCGGGGCATCGAGTTGATGGAAAGCCGTCTCCATCCCCAGGGGGCGGTCTACGAGACGCTGGCCGAGGTGGCCATCGAAGAAAAGACCGGCGGGGGAGGAGAGGGGGAGCGCGCGGCGGTGGATTAAGCCAGCCGGCGGGAGTCCCGGCCGCCCCCCCCCCAACCCCCTTTCTTGCGTGCGCGTCGGGCCGGTGTTAGCATGAGATTAAGCGTTGAAATCCAATCAGTTGTGAAACCCGCGCGGGGAGAAAGCAAACTCATGGAAACGACGGACACCGGCGCGGCCCTCATCAAGAAGGTCCGCGTCGGAGATTTCGGAAACAACATCTACGTCCTGGTCTGCAAGAAGACAAACGACAGCGTCATCGTGGACGCCTCCTTCGAGGCCGACAAGATCCTGGCCGCCGCCGAGGGGACGAACGTCCGTTACATCCTGATGACGCACTGCCACACCGACCACGTCCAGGCGCTGGATGAGCTGAAAGCGGCGACGGGCGTTCCGGTGGGCATCCCCCCCGTGGAGGCCGCTCACTTCGGCATCCAGGGCGACTTCGACATCAACGACGGCGACACGATCCGGTTCGGAGAGTGCGAGGTCGGGGCCTTCCTGTCCGGTCCGGGGCATTCCCCCGCGGGCACGGCCTTCCTCCTGCCCGGCGGACACTGCATCGTCGGAGACGCGGTCTTTCCCGGGGGGCCGGGGCGGACCAACAGCCCGGAAGACTTCAAGGTCCTCGTGGACAACGTCCAAAAGCGGGTGTACACGCTGCCTGAGGAGACGGTCCTCTATCCCGGACACGGCGACAACACGACCGTGGGCGATTCGAAAAAAGAGTACGCCGTCTTCGCCTCGAAAGAGCGCACCAGCCCCGTCTACGGCGACGTTCTCTGGTCGGAGTGATTGGTGTCCAATCCCGCCAACGACCGCCCGGCGCGCGAAGACGCGGGCACCCGAGCCGACGGCGATCGGACCGGCGAGTGGCCCTACGTCGGCGAGCCGAGCGTCTACGCGCCGCTCTCTCCCTGGACGCGGTTCCAGGGCGGGGGGTTTTACGTGATGCTCTTCACGGTCTTCGGCATCTGCTGGACCCTCCTGTGCGGGGCGGGGATTTATTACGGGATGCGCAACGTGGCCGTTGTAAAGGGGATCGGGTTCTGGGACGCCGTGAGGCTTCGTTCCGGCACGGGGCTTTGGCTCTGGATCCAGGTCTGGCTCTATCCTGTCCTGTCCACGCAGATCGCGTCGATCCTCATCCGGCTCTATTACAAGCAGAAGGGCAGACCGCTCCGCCCGTCCTTATCGCCCGGACCCGTCGAGCCCGTTAAGCGGTGAGCGCCGGAAGCCTTCCAATGGGACCCAAACAGGGAAAGAGGCTGAAGGCCGGTCACATCGTCTGGGGCCTTTTGACATTGCTCTCCGTGGCCTTCATCGCGTCCGGAATCGGCCCGGTCGAGCTTTTGGGAGACGCCCTCCTTGCCCTGTGCCTCATCAAGGCGGGTCTCAAGGCCCACGGCCACGTCATCGGCGGGAGGAGGAGGGGAGGGGGGGGAGGCGCGCGACGTCCGCGGTTCGCGTCGAAAGAGGCGGCCTCTCCCGCCCGGCCCCCGGAAGACCTTGATTCAGCGTAGGCCCGGCGGCTTTTTTCGGCGGGCGGCGCCTCCGCAACCCTTTCTCGCCAAAGGCAATCATCCAGCTTTGACGGTTCTCTCGACTCCCTTTCAACCGCGAGGCGTCCAGGCCTGCCACAGGTCCGGGGCGAGACCGGCCCCGGGGTCTGCGGCCCTGAGGGTCTGCGACCCCGAGGGTCTTCGGCCCATGAGGGTCTTCGGCCCATGATCGGTTGCCTCATCCTCATCGGCCTGCTCATCAGCGCGGCCATCGGGAAGAAACCGGGGGCTTTGATCTACCTGTTCGGGGCGGCCCTGTACCTCGCCCTTCGGAACTGGTCGGAAAGGTCCCAGGCCCCCGCTGCCGAGGAAGGGAAACCCTTCGCGGGGTACGAAAATCCGGCGGATTGGAGGCGGGCGAAGCGGATCGAGGGGCGGCTGGCCTGGGGCGGCGCGGCGGTCCTGGGCGTTGCGTTGTATCTCTATTTCACCCGGTGACTCTCCGCCGGGCGCTCGAAATCGTCGAGAAAACGGCGCGGCGGCGTCAGGAGGCGGTCTCCGCCAGGTCCGCGCGCATGGCCGCGGCCAACTCCGGCGGGAAGCGCACAGGGCGCATATCGGGGGTCAGAAAGGCGTGGACCGTGAAGCCCTCGGCCAGCGCCTTGCCCTCTTCGTTCCGCGCCGTGTAGTCGATCCGGACGCGGGCCCGGCCGACCTCGCCCACCCGGGCCTCGATGGAAACCCGGTCCTCGCACCGGGCGGCCGCCCGATACCGGCAGCCCGCCTCCGCGACCGGCATCCGGCAACCCTCTTCCTCCAGCCTCCGGTACGAAAATCCCAGCTTCCGGAGCAGGTCCGTTCGGGGCGCCTCGAACCCAATCCAATAAACCGCGTGGTGGGCCAAGCCCATTGAATCGGTTTCGGCCAACGACCTCGGATACGTGGGGGGACAAAGCGGCCGGCTCCCTCAGATGAGCAGGACGGAGGCCATCGTAAAGTAGATCAGCGCGCTGACGATGTCGATGGTCGTGGAAACGAAGGGCTGCGTCGCCACGGCCGGATCGATTCGGAGCCAGGTGAAGGCCAACGGGACCAGGACGGACCACACCGCCGCGACCACGATTCCGATCAGGATGGCCAGACCGACCGTCGGGCCGAGCCACGGCGTTTCCGTGTAGAGCAAGGCGGTGATCCCGCCCAGGAGGATGGCGATGGCGAGCCCCAGCAGGACCCCCACTTGGAACTGCTTCCAGATGATCTGCGCCCACTGCGCGGGATTCAGCCGCCCGGTGGCGAGCCCCCGGACCAGGACAGTCACCGACTGGTTGCCCACAATCCCCCCCATCCCCAGGATCAACGGCATAAAGGCCGCCAGGTAGACCCGGTCCGAGATGAGCCCTGAGAAACGGGCGATGACTTGGGCGGTCACCATCCCCACGGCCAGACCGACCAAAAGCCAGGGGAGACGGTAGCGCGCCACGCGGAAGGCCGACCGGGTCAGGATCTCCTCGTCGTGGGTGCCGGCCATCTTGAGAATGTCCTCCGTGGCCTCGGCCCGGAGGACATCGATGACGTCGTCCACCGTGACGATCCCGACCAGATGGTTCTCGTGGTCCACAACCGGGACCGCCAGCAGGTCATACCTCTCGACGAGCCGCGCGACCTCCTCCTGGTCCGTGTCGGTGGACACCCGATAGACATCCTCCCGGCTCATGCCCTTGAGGGTGGCTTCCGGGGGGGCCAGGAGGAGCTGGCGCAGGGAGATCACGCCTTCCAGGTGGTTGTCTTCGTCCATCACGTAAATGTAGAAAACCGTTTCGGCCTCACTTTCCTTCCGGACGCGGGTGATGGCCTCGCCGGCCGTCATGGCCTCGTGCAGCGCCAGACAGTGGGGCGTCATGATCCCGCCGGCGGTCTCCTCCCCGTACTGGAGCAGGTCGGTCACCGGCTCGGCCACCGGGCCTGGAGGATGTCCAGAACCGCCTTGGCCTCCTCATCCGGCAGCAGGTTGATGAGGTCGGTCACGTCGTCGGCGTCGATTTCCTGAAAGAGCGCCGCCGCGTCCTTCGGCTCCATGGGCTCGAGGAGCTCTTTGGCCGTCTGCTCGTCGCATTCGCTGAGGACCCGAGCCGCCCGCACCCGATCCTCGATCAACCCGAAGGTCGACCGCTTCTCTTCCTCGGCCATGTGTCGGAGGATTTCCGCCAGGTCCGCCGCGTGAAGCTTCTCAAGCAGGTTTTGGGCGTGCGCGGTCGCGCCCCGCCGCATCAGCCGCCGGAAGGAATCCTGCGTAAGGTGGAGTCTTTGTTCCTGGCTCTGGACCATCCCGATCTCCCCCCGCGGGCCCGCCGCGACGCAATCCCGCTCGATTGCCAGGATGGAAATCTATTGCGTATCCCGCGCCCTGTCAAACGCGCCGCCGAGAGACCCGGGGCGGGCCGCCGAGCCAGGCAAAACCGGCGTCAGCACTCGCGCCGCCGCGGTTTGCAGCGTGATGTCGATCGGCGTGACGCCGTAGTGCTCGCCGTCCACTTCGACATCCACGGGATCGGACGAATCAATCCGGACGGACGCACCGGTTGATGTAGGAAACACCGGGCAGGCTCGAAACCCGGCTCCGCCAGCCCGCCCAGGCGTAACGGGCCAGCGCGGGGAGCGATCCCCGCGGAAAAACCACCACGTCCAGGTGACCCGAATCGCACCGGGCGCGGTCGGCCACGCTCAGGAATCCCGCGTACGTGAACGTGTTGGCCACAACAACCCACGCGCCCTCGATCGGCCGCCCCCCCTCCACACTCACGCGGAGCCTCGGCGCCCGGTAACGGGAAATCGCCTTGAGAATCGGGAGCGGATAGCCCCCGAACCCGAGGGCGCCCCGGCGCGTCCCGTGCAGGGCGCGAATGACCATCGCGTCCAACCCGGCGCTGACCAGCGCGAAAAATCGCCGCTCTCCGCCGATCAGCCCCAGGTCGAGCATCCGCGTCCGGCCGTGATGGATCAAGTCGGCCACGCCTTGCGGGGTGCGGGGCAGATCCAGGTCGCGCGCCAACAGGTTGGCGGTTCCGACTCCGAGGATCGCGATCGGCGCGCCGGACGGATCGGCCAAGCCGTTGATCGCCTCATGGATCGTGCCGTCGCCGCCCGCGATCACCAGGCAGTCCACGTCTCCGCCGACGCCTTCGGCGAACGCGCGCGCGTCCCCCGGGCCGCGCGTCAGGCGCGTTGTCACCTCGCACCCCCGGTCTCGAAGAAGCCGGGCCAGCTCTCCGACGCGCCGGCCCGCCCTGCCCACGCCGGCGATCGGGTTGCCGATGATCAAGACGCGCATCACCCCACCTGTCCGGGAGCGAGCTCGGAGGAAGGTGGATCACGAAGGACCCACCCGAAAGGGCCGGATTCGGCCCCGCCGGGAAGAGCGCCCCCTTATCTCCCGGGGGCGATTCCCGGACGATTCAATCTTTCAGCGCCTCGATGACCCGCCGGGCGGGTTCTGCGAGCATGCTCAGCGCGATGTGGCCAACGCCGTCGACGCGAACCTTCCGGACGGCCGGGGCGCTCCATCCCGAGGCGGAATCCTCGGGAATAAAGGCGTCGAAGGGTGAATAAACCGCCGTCCCGTCAACGTCCGGGGGGTCTTCCTCCAGCCACGCGAGGAACGGGCTCCCCGGCCTCATGTCCAGCCCGCACTCGCCCCATGTGAACACCCAGAAACCGCTCCCCCGGTGCGGAGTCCCGAGCGTCACGAGATGGGCGATACGGAGATCGTCGGAGGCCGAGCGGCGGGCGTTTGCCGCGCAGGCCCTCGCGACGAGCCCCCCCATGCTGTGTCCGACGAGGTCTACGGCGTCGGCCCCCGTTTCCTGAAGGACCTCGCGGATGTGGTCGCTCAACTGGTCGGCGTAGCGCCGGATTCCCGCCGTGCCGGGTCCGAAGTTGGGCAGGGTGATCACCGATCGGCCCATCCTCCGCAGCCGAAAAGCCAGAACCCCTAACGTCAGGCCCCGCATGTGATATCCGTGGCACAGGACCACGGGCCGATCCCCGGGCCGGAAGGAAGCCCGCGCCTTCCTCTCCATCCGGAGCAGGCGGCGCGCCAGCGTCCAGACCCAATCCGCAATCCAAAGGACAATCAGGACGGCCGTGCACATCGTCTCGACGAGAACGCCCCCGATCCCTCGCCACGAGATCCGGTAAAAGCGCCGCGAGAAGTCGGGATCCTTCCCTTTTTCATAGAGACGAAAGGCGTAGGTCAACCCGACATAGGCCAGGAGGATCAAAGCCGCGAGGGTCATCGGCGGCCGCTCCCTTTGGGCGCGTCTTCAGTCTTCATGGAACCTCCTGATCCCGAAACCCGGATCTTCGCAATTCCGCTGTGACGCCCCCCCCCCTCCCCCGCCAACCGGGTCAGTCGTCGATGCCGCGCGCCGCCGCGAACCGGTCCAGGAACCGGCGTCTGGCGAGACCCAGATCAACCAAGCGGCTGATTAACCCCGGATACGGGAGCCCGCCCGCCTCCCACAGCTTCGCGTAGACGCTGGTCGCCGTAAAGCCGGGGATGGTGTTCAACTCGTTCAGGAGCGCCGTGGGGCGCCCGGAGGGGTCCTCGACCAGAAAATCCACCCGGGCCATTCCGTCCACGCCCAGGGCCGTGTAAGCCCGCAGGGCCAAGGTCCGGATCTGATCGGCGAGAGGTTCTTCGACCGAGGCCGGGATGACGATTTCCGTCGCCCCATCGGTGTATTTCCGCTCGTAGTCGTACCAGCCTCCCCGGGGCAGGATTTCCGCCAGCGCCACGGACGCCGCCGGGGCGTCATCCCCCTCCCCTCCGGTCGTGTTCCCCAACACGGCGCACTCGATCTCGCGGCCCTCGACGGCCCTTTCCACAACCACGCGGTTGTGGAAACGGAACGCCGCGGCCACCGCCTCGTCCAGGTCCCCTTCGCGGTCCACTCGGCTGATGCCCACGCTGCTCCCCAGGGCGACCGGCTTGACGAAGAGCGGCGGCTCGAGATCCCGTTCTTCGAGCGCCCTTCGCACCGCCTTCGGATCGTCCCGGTGGACCTCCCACCGCAGCGTCGCCCAATCGACCACCGGCACGCCCGCCGAGCGGCAGATGATCTTGGTCAATTCCTTGTCCATCCCGGCCGCCGACGCCGCCACGCCCGCGCCGACGAACGGGACCTCGGCCCACTCCAAAATTCCCTGGAGGGACCCGTCTTCACCGCCCGGGCCGTGTATGACGGGAAAGGCCACGTCGAACGGATGGGCCGTCCCGCCCGGGATCTCCACCAGCGCGGGAGGGCCGGGCTCGGGCCTCAGGGTGACGCGAACGCCCCGCGCTGAAGGGGGGGGGAGGGCCTCCGGCAACTCCAGGAGGGTCCACGCCCCGTCGGTCCCGATCAAAACGGGCAGAATCAGCAGGTCTTCCGGATCGGCGGATCGGGCGACCGAGACCGCCGAGGCCAGCGACACCCGGTGCTCGGCCGACCGGCCCCCGAACAGGAGCGCAACCCGTCGGACAGTCCGGCTCATCCTGTCAGACTTCGGAAACCGGACTGGAGATCGGCCATGCCCTTGGAGAGGATGCCCGTCCCGTTGGCCGCGAGCATCCTCGCGCCCTTGGCCATCCATTTTTCAGCCGTGGGAACATCGTTGGCCAGGATGGCGGGGACCTTGCCGGAAGCCAGGGCCGCCTCGAATATCCGGTCGATGGCCTCTTCCACCTCCGGGTGGGTCGGATCTCCGGGGTGTCCCAGGTTCATGCTCAGGTCGGTGGGGCCGACGAACAGGACATCGATCAGCGGGACCGAGGCGATTTCCGCCACCCGCTCCACCGCCCGCCCGGACTCCACCTGAACGCACACGAGGGTTTCTTCCTTGGCGGCGGCCAGGTATTCGGCGGGCTTTCTGAGGCCGTACCGCGCCGCGCGGATGGAGAAGGCGATCCCGCGGACGCCGTCGGGCGGATAGTGGGCGGCGGCGCCGGCCCGCTCGGCCTCCTCTTTGGAGTTCACCTGGGGCACGAGGACCCCCGAGGCGCCGGCGTCCAGGGCGCGCAGGATGTTCGTCCGCTCCGAGGAGGTCACCCGGACGAGGGCCTCGGTCCCGCCCGCTTCGGCGGCCCGGACCATCCCCACCACGCTCTCCGAATGTCCGGGCCCGTGCTCGGTGTCCGCGAAGACAAAGTCGAAGCCGGCCCAGCCGGCGATCTCCGCCATGGGCGGAGCGGGGATGCCCAGAAATACGCCGAACACCGTTTCTCCCGCGTTCAGGCGCGCCTTCAGTCGATGATGGGCCATGATTCTTTTCCTTTCCAGGCGTCCCGCTCGGGCGCTACTTCAGGAGGGGGGCCATGAATTTGAAATCATCCGTCCCGGCGACGCGGAGGACATCGAAGACGACGGTCTCCGTGGAGGTAATGACCGCCCCGGCCCTTTCCATCAGCCGCAGGCCGACCTCCCAATTGGAAGCGGTCCGAGAGCAGACGGCGTCCGAAGGCACGTGAACGTTCAATCCCGAGTCCAGCAGATCGCAGACGGTCTGGAAGACGCAAACGTGGGTCTCGGTCCCGGCGACCACCACGGCCCGGGTCCGATTCGCCGTGATCCGGTCCATGAACCCCGCGGCCCCGCAGGAGCTGAAGGCGATCTTCTCCACCGGGCGAAAATCGGCGACGGCGTCCCGGACCTCGGGGATGGTGCGGCCCAACCCCTTGGGATATTGCTCGGTCGCCACGGCGGGGAGACCCATCCGCCCGGACAGGCTCAGGAGGATCCCGACGTTGCGGACGGTTCGGCCGCGGGCTTCCTCGGGCATGGCGGCCATCAGGCGCTCCTGCATATCCACCACGACCAGCGCCGTCCTGTCAGCCGCCAACCGGACCCGTGAGCCGCCGCCCCCGCCATCCGCCACTTCGGCTCTCCTCTCTTCCGGAGGGATTGTTCGATGGACCAAAACGCCAAAAGTCTCAAGGCGTTACGTCGAATCTTACCACAAGGGGATTTTTTCTCTCAAGCCCGCAAGACTCCGGTTGACTCCTACGGGACCGATTTCGTAGGATCGGAGCCTCGTTGCGAAAACCACTTCAGAACCCGTTGCCGAGGCCCGCTTCGGCCACACCCATTCCACGGAGGCGGAACCAGATGGCTTCGGACCCGATCAAGGTCGTCCTGACCGACTACGTGTGGGATTCCCTTGAGCCGGAAGAGGCGCTCTTCGGCTCTCTGGGCGTCGAGTTCATCGCCATCCAGTGCAAAAGCGCCGAGGAGCTGGTGGAGACGGCCCGGGGCGCCCGGGTGCTGCTGAACACCTATTTCGTCCCCCTGGACCGGGCGCTCTTCGAGGCCCTGCCTTCGCTGAAGATGATCGCCCGCTACGGAATCGGGGTGGACACCATCGACCTGGAAGCCGCCACCGATCACGGCATCATCGTGACGAACAATCCCACGTACTGCCTCGATGAGGTGGCCGAGCACACCCTGGCGCTCCTTCTGGCCATGGCCCGGAACATCACCGTCTACGACCGGGACGTCCGCCGGGGCGTCTGGGACGTGGAGGCGGCCAAGCCCATGCGCCGGATCGCCGGCAAAACCCTCGGGGTCCTGGGCCTCGGGAGCATCGCCCGGAAGGTGGCCGCGCGGGCGCGGGCGTTCGAGATGCGGGTCCTGTATCACGACCCGTACGTGCCGGCGGAGGCGGGCGAGAAGGAGGGGCTGGAGGCGGCGTCGCTGGACAAGCTGCTCGAGGAGTCGGATTTTCTGACCGTCCACACCCCCCTGCTTCCGGACACCCGTCACATGATCGGCGAAGCGCAGCTCCGGCGGATGAAACCGACGGCCTGCCTGATCAACTGCGCGCGCGGCCCCATCGTGGACAACGAGGCCCTGGTGAAGGCCCTGTCGGAGGGATGGATCGCGGCGGCGGGCCTGGACGTGGTGGAGGACCCATCTCCCCTGTCCCCGGACCATCCGCTGCTGAGCTTTCCCCGGAACATCGTCACGCCGCATTCGGCCTGGTATTCCGAAGAAGCCCTGGAGGGTCTGCACGAGGGCGCGCCGGCCGAGGCGGCGCGGTTTCTGCGGGGCGAGCGCCCGCTCCATGTGGTCAACCCGAAGGTCCTTGAGAAGCTCGGGCTCTGAGCCGGGCGGCAACCGCGAGATTCCCGGCCGAAGCTCAATCCCCGCTCTCCCCTTCCCCCTCCCCTCTCCCTCCCCCCGATCAATCGGCGATGACGCGGGTCAGCGGCCGGTTGTTCCCGCGCGGCCGCTACCTGGACCTCGACCGCGCGATCAGCGCCTTGAGCGCCTCCAGATCGACGGCGCCCGGGATCAGCTCATCCCCCACGACGAAGGCCGGGGTCCCATCGATCCCGAGCGCCCGGGCCAGTGCGTAGTTCCGCCGAATCGCCCGGAAGGCGCCCGGGGCCTCCATGTCTTTCCGAAGCCGCGCCGTGTCGATCCCGACAGAGGCGGCGGTCCGGAGAATGCCCTCCTCGGTGAAGGGGTTTTTCGTCCGCATCAGCGCCTTGTGGAAGACAAGGTATTTTCCCTGCCGCCGCGAAGCCAGCGCCGCCCGCGAGGCCAAAGAGGATTCGGGCCCCAGTATGGGAAACTCTTTGTAGACAATCCGGAGGTTCGGGTCGCCTTGCTCGGCTTTGATCATCATCGGCGCGATTCGCCGACAATGGACGCACCGGTAATCAAAGAACTCGACCAGCGTGACGTCTCCATCGGGATTGCCGCCGACGGGCGATTCCGGATCGCGGAACAGGTCCCGCGCCCGCCTGGCAATTACCCGTTTCACCGCCGCCGCCTTGGCCCTTCGCCTCTTTTCCCGGAGACGCCGCAAGGCTTCCTCGACGACCTCGGGGTTCGCAGGAGATACTCGCGGATGACCCCCTCGATTTCCTTCACGGGAAGTCCTTTTCGGACCTCCTTCAACGTCTTCCCCCGAAACGGCTCCCCCCCCCCGGCCCGGACCGTCCGACTGAAAAGGGCCGCGATCACCGCGACCGAAATGAAACAGATTCGCGCATACCGCATCGTCCGACTCCATGGGCTCAGGACGCCCGCCGCCTGGAACGCCTCTCCCTCCCTCTCCGATTCGGGGATGGGAGGAAAGCCGGAAACCCTCTCCGAATATGTCCGGATGTAAGAATACCGCGCCTCGGCGGAAAATGGATAGAAATCATGGCGCCCTCCCCCTTGACAGTCATGAGGCAAAAGCGCAAGGAGGGATACAGGCGGCGGGGCCTCGAACAGCGCAAACCAATGAAAGGAATCGGCTGGATGTCATCCATGGATCTCACCTCCTTGGGAGCCTCGCTTGCGGGCGGACGCGCTCCGGGGGCCATCGAAGGCGAACCCCGCCTGAACCGCCACACCCTGCGAAACGGCCTGACGGTGATCTTGCAGGAAAACCACGCTTCCCCCGTGGTGGCCTTCAACGTCTGGGTCAAGGTGGGAAGCGGGGACGAAACCGACGCGGAATCCGGCCTCGCCCACGTTCTCGAACACATGATGTTCAAAGGGACCCAGCGGCGGCAGGTCGGTCAGATCGCCCAGGAAGTGGAGAGCGCGGGCGGCGACATCAACGCGTTCACATCTTTCGATCAGACGGTGTATCACATCGTCCTCGCCAGCCGGTTTTTCGACACCGGTCTCGACATCGTGGCCGACGTCGTCCGGAACTCGGCCTTCGACCCGGAGGAGCTGAAGAAAGAGCTCGAGGTGGTCCTCGAGGAGGTGAAACGGGGCGAGGACATCCCCTCGCGCCGCTTGTCCCAAGCGCTGTTTCAAGAAACCTACCGGGTCCATTCATACCGCCGGCCCGTCATCGGAACCACCCGGCTTCTGCGCACCTTCAGGCGGCCCGCCATCGTCGATTTCTTCAGGAAGTGGTACGTCCCCGAAAACATCGCCCTCGTGGTGGCGGGGGATTTTCAGGCCGATGAGGCCCTGCCCCGAATCCGTGAGGCCTTCGAGGATTGGGCCTCCCGGCCGGTCCCGGAGCGGCCCCGGCCCCCCGAGCCCGAACAGACCGGAATGCGCGTCGTCACCCTCGAGGACAACGTCCAGGAAGCCCACCTCGATACGGCCTTTCACATCCCCGCGCTGAATCACGAGGATGTCTACGCCCTGGACGTGCTCTCGCTCGTGGCCGGGCAGGGAGAGAGCAGCCGGCTGCACCGCCGGGTGAAGGATGAGCTCGGGCTCGTCCATTCCGTCTCATCGTCCGCGTACACGCCGAAGGACCCGGGCGTGTGGGTGGCGGGGGCTGTTCTGGAGCCGGAGAAGCTGGCCGCCGCCCTTCAAGCCATCCTGCGGGAGATTTACGCGCTCAAGGACGACCCCCCGTCGGACGCCGAGCTCGAGAAGGCCAAGCTCAACATCGAGGCGGACTTCATCTTCCGCCGGGAAACCGTCCAGGGCCAGGCGCAGGGTCTGGGATACTTCGAAACCGTGGCGGGGAACCTGGATTTCGAGAAGGATTACGTGGAGCGCATCCGGGCCCTGACGCCGGAGGCCATCCGGGAAGCGGCGCGGAAATATTTAAAAAATGATAACCTGACCGTCGCGGTCCTCACGCCGAAGGCGCAAGCCGCATTCGCGGACGAGGGCGAGATCCGCGCGGCGGCCGAGGAGGCGGCGAACCCCGCCGCGGAGGCGCGGACCCCATCGGGCGCGGGCCCTGCTCCCAACGGGCATTCCGTCTCCGCCCCGGCCGGCCCGTCCCCCGGAGGCCGCCCCGGCACCGGGGTTCACCGGGAGATTCTCCCCAACGGCGTCACCCTCCTGGTCAAAGAGAACCCGTCGATTCCGACCGTGGCCGTCCGGGCCGTTTACCTGGGGGGGACCCGCTTCGAGGACGCAAAGCGCAACGGCATCAACAACTTCATCGCCGACCTCCTGACCCGGGGGACCGAGCGCCACACCGCCACCGAGTTCGCGACGCGGGTGGATTCCCTGGCGGCCGGCATCTCCGGCTTTTCCGGGCGGAACAGTCTGGGCGTCGCGGCGGAATCCCTGGCCCGATTCTTCGACCCCCTGATCGACCTGCTCACCGAGGCGATGCTTCATCCGGCGTTCGATCCCGAGGAAGTCGAGAAATCACGCCGCGACATCCTGGCCGAGATCAAGCGCGAGGAGGACAACCTGTCACAATCCGCCTTCAAGCTTTTTTTCCGCACGCTCTACGGGCAACATCCGTACGCCCTGCCGGTGAACGGGACGGCCGACTCGGTCCGGTCGATACGGCGCGAGGACCTTCTGGCCTACTACCGGAGCGTGACCACGCCCGACAACCTGGTCCTGGCCGTGGTCGGAGACATCCGGACCGAAACCGTCGTCCGCCGGATGAAAGAGGCGTTCGGCCGCACAGGCGGGGAAAAGTTCTCGCTTCCGGTCCCAACGCCCGCGCGCCCGCCGGAGAGCCCGGTGCGGAAGGTGGTCCACCGGGAGAAGAAGCAGGCCCACATCACGTTCGGTTTCCTGGGCGCGACCCTGGATGACGCGGACCGCCACCCCTTGGAGATCCTGAACGCCGTCCTGTCGAGTCAAGGCGGCCGCCTCTTCCTGGAGCTGCGGGACAAGCAGAGTCTGGCCTACGCGGTCTCGTCCTTTCATTTCGAGGGAATGGACCCGGGTGCCTTGGGCGTGTACATCGCCACCACGCCGGAAAAGGTGGAAACCGCGCTCGAAGGGATCCGGCGGGAGCTTCAGGATCTGCTGTCCACGCCGATCTCTTCCAAGGAGCTGGAGCGGGCCAAGAAGTACATCATCGGCGGGTATGAGATCGACCTCCAGCGGAACGGGGCGCAGGCGGCGGACATGTCCTTCAACGAGCGGTACGGCCTGGGCTGGGATGAGTTCATGCGATTCCCGGAGCGGATCAACGCGCTCACCGCGGAGGATGTCCTGCGCGCCGCGCGGAAGTACATCCGGCTGGACACCCCCGTCCTGGGGATCGTGACGCCCGGGAAAGTCGACGGGAGCCATCCATGATCCTGATGATCGACAACTACGATTCGTTCACGTACAACCTGGTTCAGTATCTGTCCGAGCTGGGGGGCGAAGTGGACGTGCGGAGGAACGACACCTTGACGGTCGAGGAGGCCCGGGCGCTGAATCCGGAGCTCATCGTGATCTCGCCGGGACCCGGCCGACCGGAGAAGGCGGGGATCTGCGTGGAGCTTGTCCGGGATCTCCGGGGGGAGATCCCCATCTTCGGGGTCTGCCTCGGCCACCAGGCCGTGGGCGTCGCCTTCGGCGCAAAGGTCGTCCGCGCCGGCCGGATCATGCACGGAAAAACGTCGGAGGTGCTTCATGACAGCCGGGGGGTCTTCGCCGGTCTTTCAGACCCGGTCGTCGCGACCCGGTACCACTCCCTCCTGCTGGACCCGGAAAGCCTTCCGCCGGACCTGCGGGTCAGCGCCCGGACGGACCGCGACGAGATCATGGGCGTTCGAAGCGAAGACGGGATGGTGGAGGGGGTTCAGTTCCACCCGGAATCGATCTTGACGGAAGAGGGGAAGAACCTGCTCGGCAACGTTCTGCGAATGGCCGGGTAAACGGCCCTCTATCACGCCCCGACTCCCGCCCATCAGACCCCCGGGGTCTGGGACTCTCGGGGTCTGGGACCCGGGGGGTCTGAGACCCCCCGGGGCGAAGAAGCCGGGAGGGGGGGGGAGGGCTCATCCGGCTTTTTGGGCTCGTTTGGAAGCCTTGAGCGGGTTGATTTTCCGGTCGGCGACGACCTTCTTTCGATCCAGATGGCTCGCGAGGTTGCAGGGGCCGAACGCCCACTTGCCCCCGGGATCGGGAGAGACCCGGCAATATTTCCCGGACGGGAAATCCACCACGGATTTGCAGCCTTCACACTGCTCGACGATGGTGTGGCACTGTCCTCCGTTGAACCCGCACCCCTCCTTCGTCATAAATGCGCACTCCACGTCTTCCCGAATCGTCGTGCAAATCATCTTCGAATCTCCTTTACCGGCCGGCGACGGGATGTCCGCTGGCGGCCGGAAAAAATCCACGAAAACAAAAAATTCCCGCGCCAAATTGGTTTCATCGGATGCCGGACCTCAATACTCAACCAAGCGGCGCGGGAAAATCCCAAGAAAGATAGGCCTCCGGGATGTGCTGTCAAGGGAAAATTGGGCGCCAGAAAGAAAAAACGGCTGGATCGCGGCGTCCCGGCAGGCCGGGGAGAGTGAAGTGCGGCGACACCCGCCCAAAATAGAGGATTTGCCCATTCGGCGGGGGGTGTGGTAGTGAATGGGCCTCATTCGGAAATTCCGGCGGCATTCGGAGCGACCGGGCCACGGAAACCCGGCGGAGCGATCAGCGATTGAAGTGGGTGGACGAAAAAGGAAGAATCGGCGGCTGGGTGAACCTGTTCGACCTCTCGGCGATCCTCGCGGCCGCCTTACTGGTCGGGTACTACGGGTTCTCGACGCCCGCGATGATCCCGACGGACACAAGCTCGGCCGCGTCCGGTCCCGGGACAAACACCCGGAAAGGACCGAAGGGGTCGCCCGTGGTCATCCGGGACGTCCAGTTCGTCTTTCGGGATCTGGACCCGACCCTGGCCGCCCGGATCCGTCCCGGAAATCGGGACACCGCGCATCCGGACAGAACGGCCGAGATCCTGGAGGTCCTGGGGAACGACCCGCAACTCAACGTCGTGAACATGGGCAAGAGAAAGGTCCTGGCCACCGTCCCGGGAGAGAAAAGGATGGTTCGCGTCAGGATGAAGATCTACGGGCGGATGGAGGGAAAAACCTTCTACTACAAACAGCAACCGTTCATCCGCGGAAAGTCCTACACGTTCGTGACACCGGAGTACGTTCTCGTGGGCGAAGCCCTCCGGCTGGATGACACCTTCATCATCCAGTATTTACCCGTGAGGAGGAGGTTGCGGATTTGGGCGCGCACGGATTTGATTGAAGAGGCTGTGGCCGACATGCCCCGGCGGGGAGACCGGGCGTTGCCCGCCCCGAATGCTCCCGAGGGCCGATTCCTGTGGTTGAAGCTCAGCCGTGTCTTCCGGCCGCCCCCCGGGTCCCGGCAAGAGATTCCGAAAATAGGCGATAACTATTGGCCGATACCCAAAAGGCGGAGTATCAGGCTGAAACTGGAATGCCTGTGCGCGTACAGCGATGAAAGGGGCTTCTACTACGGGGATGAAAGCCTGAGGGCGGGGGAAGAATTCAGGTTCAGGACGAAGCTTTATTACCTCCCCCTCAGAATTCAAAAGGTTGAGGCCCTCCCGTTGGTCACGCCTTCCCCGGAAGGCTCATGAAGCGTCGAGACCCATGATCAAAGAAGCCCTGACAAAAATCGTTGCGGGAAACCACCTCTCGGTGGATGAGGCCGAGGAGGTCATGAACGAGATCATGAGCGGGCTGTGCACGCCGGCCCAGATCGCCGCCTACATGACGGCCCTCCGCATGAAGGGGGAGACCGTCGAGGAGATCACCGGAAGCGCGCGCACCATGCGCGCCAAGGCCACGAAGATCGAGACGAGGCACGACCTTGTGGTGGACACCGCCGGAACGGGAGGCGACGGCTCGCATACGTTCAACATTTCGACCACCGCCGCCCTGGTGGCCGCCGGGGCGGGCGCGCCCATGGCCAAGCACGGGAACCGGGCCGTCTCCAGCCATTGCGGAAGCGCGGACGTCCTGGGGGCGCTCGGGGTCGACATCGAGATCTCCCCCGAGCGCGTCGGCGCCTGTCTCGACGAAGTCGGCTTCGCGTTCCTGTTCGCTCCCGCCCTGCACGCCTCGATGAAGTACGCCGTCGGCCCCAGGCGGGAGACCGGCCTGCGTAGCATCTTCAACGTCATGGGTCCCCTGACGAACCCGGCGGGGTCCCAGGGGCAGATCATCGGGGTCTACGACGCCTCCTTGACCGAACTGATGGCCAGCGTCCTCAACAACCTGGGGGTTTACCGGGCCCTGGTCGTCCACGGCTCGGACGGGCTGGACGAGATCACCCTGGCCGGGAAAACCCGGGTCTCCGAGGTCCGGGAAGGCAAAGTCCGCACCTTCGACCTTTCCCCGGAGGACCTGGGACTCACCGCCCATCCCATCGACGCCTGCCAGGTGGCGACCCTGGAAGACAACGTCCGGACAACGCTGATGGTCCTCAACGGCCGGACCGGTCCCGCCCGGGACATCGTTCTCCTCAACGCGGCCGCGGCGATTTACGTCGGCGGGATCACCGACTCGATGAAAGACGCGGTCGCCCCGGCCGTCGAATCCATCGATTCCGGCGCCGCCCTGGCCAAGCTGGAAGCCGTCAAGGCGTTCACCCGCCGTCCAGACCCATCCGCGAAATCCGATGGCTGAGAACCGAACATCCTCCCATGGATCCTCCGCCCGGCGGACCGTCCTCGAGGAGATCGTCGAATCCGTCCGGGCGGCGCTGGAAGACGAGATTCGGCGCGTTCCGGAGGCGGAGATCCGCCGGCGGGCCGGGGCCGCCCCCGCGCCGCGCGATTTCAAAGGGGCTCTGGCGGGCGGGAGCGGCGGGGGAAACGGGGGAGAGGTCCGGATCATCGCCGAGGCCAAGCGGGCGTCGCCTTCGGCCGGCCTCATCGCGAACCCCTACGACCCGGTCGGCCTGAGCCGCCGGTACGAAAGCGGCGGCGCGGCCGCCCTCTCCGTCCTGACCGAGCCCCGGTACTTTCAGGGCCGCCTCGACCACCTGTCCGCGGTGCGGGAGTCGGTTTCGATCCCCGTCCTCCGCAAGGACTTCATGGTGACCCCCTATCAGGTCTATCAGGCCCGGGCCGCGGGCGCGGACGCCATTCTCCTCATCGCCCGATGCCTTCGGGACGAGGAGATCCGCGACCTTCAGGCCCTCGCCCAGGATCTCGGGATGGCGGCGCTGGTCGAGGCGCACACGGCGGAGGAGGTCGAACGGGCGGCGGCCTGCGGGGCGGACATCATCGGGGTGAACAACCGAAACCTGGCCAACTTTCATACGGACACCGGGACGTCCCTTGAGCTGGCGGCGGGGATTCCGGAGGGGTGCGTGAAGGTGGCCGAGAGCGGGATTCACTCCCGCGCCGACATCGAGCGGCTTCAGCGGGGCGATTTCCACTGCTTCCTGGTCGGCGAGGCCCTGATGCGCGCGGACGATCCGGCGGAGAAGCTGCGGGAGCTCCGCGGCGTGAGCGGTTGAGGGGGGGAGGGGGAGGGGGGGATTCGTCCGGGAATATGTGTCACCGGGGTGCGTTGATCCGAATATATTGTGATGTGGGCTTCGGACCCCCGGGGTGGGACCTCCCGCACAGGCCGAACGTCGCGCAGGTTAGGGTGCTGAACCACCGGGAGATGGAAAGATGGCGACTCGGAAAGCTTGGGCGTTTACGCTGGGGGTTTTCTTTCTCTGGATAACCATCGCCGCAACGGGCGCGATGGCGCAGACGACGATCCGGAAGGGTCGAATCATCTCGCCCGATGGCCCGAAGCTCGTCCTGATGCACGCGCCGAAGCGGATCGTCCCGCCCAACGACCTGCCGGTCTACGTCTCGGTCAAGGCGGGCGCGGCCGATCTCAAGGAGATCGTCTGGAGCTTCGAGAGCCCGCCCTACGCGGAAGTCTCCTTCGGCAATTACCGGATCAAGCCGGGCGAGGAGAAGGAGGTCTCCGGCCACTTCACGTTGAGCACGTTCGACGCCATCCACAGCGGGACGCTCTCGAACACGCAGGACCTGTACGTCTACATCAAGATCTGGGCGCGGGACGTGGAGGGCCGGATCAGCCGGGTGGGGTCGTTTGACGTCACCCTGGATATCCTCGCGCCCAAGAAGTTCCCGCCGCCGAAATCCAACCTGACATTCGCCAGGAATTTCGGCGTCATCGAGGGGAGGATCGTCCCGCCCATCAGCGACGGAAGCAACGTTCCGTAGGACCGGGCGTTTTCCTCCCGAGCCGAGTGTATTGAATCCGCAAGGGCCGCGCCGTCATGGCGCGGTCTTTTTTTTGTCTTTTTCCGCCTCATTCGGATGGGCCGGTGAACTGGTTGCCTTTCAATAGATTGCCCGATGCAAGGGAGTCGCCTGGCTGAAACACCCCGTTCTCCACGCGGGCGTGTGACGGGCCGGTACGGAGACCGGCCCCTTGTAATCTTGGCATTGATGGACAAAGCCTTGTCGCGGCCTTTTTTGGGCATGACAATGAGGAGGTCTATCCCCGAGGGTGAGGGGAAGAACGTGGACGGGAGACCGCACCGGCCCCAGGTCCTTAGAGACCGTTTCGTAGCGAGGCTCCCCATCCATTTGGAAGTCGAATCCCGAACAGTCGCTAGGGCCATCTTGAGCCCGGATTCGCAAGGAAGGGAGACCCATTTCATGAACACCCAGGAAGTCTATGTCGGCATTGACGTCTCGGGGCGTCGCCTGGACGTGCACACCTGGCCCAAGGGGGAGGCTTGGTCGGTGGACTACGACGAGGCGGGCCTTTCGGCGCTCACAGCCCGCCTGCAGGCCTTGTCCGTGGCGGTGGTGGTGTTGGAGGCTACGGAGAAGGTGCAGGCGGTGGCGACCTTGGCCGCCGCGGGGTTGCCGGTGGCGGTGGTCAATCCCCGGCAGGTGCGGGATTTTGCCCGCGCCACAGGCCGCTTGGCGAAGACCGACCGGTTGGACGCGGAAGTCATCGCCCGCTTTGCCGAGGCCGTCAAGTCCCCGATGCGGACAGCCAAAGGCTTTCGGAGCTTTTGGCCCGTCGGCGGCAGTTGGTGGAGATGCTCACCGCCGAGCAGAACCGGCTGCGGAGCACCCAGGACCCGGCCCTGTGCAAGGGGGTGCAGGCGCACATCCGCTGGCTGAAGGACGCACTGTCGAAGCTGGAAAAAGAACTCAGTGCCACGATACGCCAAAGCCCGCTTTGGCGGGCGAAGGACGAGCTGTTGCGTTCGGCGCCGGGCATCGGGCCGGTGGTGTCGTGCACGTTGATTGCCGAGCTGCCGGAATTGGGTCGGCTGGGCCGGCGGGAGTTGGCCACGCTGGTGGGTGTGGCGCCGATCAACTGGGACTCTGGCGCACGGCGGGGTGAGCGTCACATCCGGGGGGGGCGGGCGCCGGTGCGTCGCGCGCTGTACATGGCCGCGCTGGTGGGGATGCGAAAAAACGATGTGGTGCGCGCTCACTACCAACACCTCCGTGCAGCGGGAAAGCCCCCAAAAGTGGCCCTGGTGGCCTGCATGCGCAAGTTGCTGCTGATCCTCAATGCCATGGTCCCCCGCTCTAGGGTTTTGTTGGACACTCGATTGATCCATGATTCATGGAGAAAGGGGTGTCGCGATGAACGAACAAAAGCAAGAGGGGGCTTTGGCGGAGGGCGCCCGCAGGGCGAACGGAGCCAAGGCCCCAGGGCATCGCAGTGAGCGGGGTCGGTTCTCCTGCCAGCGCAAGCGGGAGGCGGTCCTGCGTCTTTTGCGGGGCGAGAGCCTGGAGACGCTCTGCCGCGAGTTGGGCACGACAGCGGCTCGGCTTTCCGCCTGGCGCGAGGCGTTCCTTCGCGCGGGCGAGGCGGCGCTCAAAGCCCGCCCGGCGGATGAGCGGGACGAGGAGAACGCCCGGCTCAAGGCCAAGGTGGGCGAACTCACGATGGAGGGCGAGGTCCTGCGGGAGAAGATCGACCGCCTGGAGGCCGGCCGCCCTTTAGCCGGCAGGAGGTGGAGGCGATGAGTCAGGCCCGCTTCACCTCCACGGGCAGAGCCTACGGCCTGAAGCGGGTGTGCGCCCTTTGGGGCTTGGCGCGCTCCACGGTCTACGCGCAACGGCGGCGAGAGGCGGTCCCCGTTCATGAACGCCCCACGCCCAATAAGCGCGGCCCTGTGGGCCCGTGCACCGATGCGGAACTCCTCGGCCACATCCGGCAGGTCCTGGAGGACTCTCCCTTCCATGGCGAGGGCTACCGCAAGGTGTGGGCGAGGCTGCGCTTCGCGGGCATCCGCACCAGCAAGGAGCGGATGCGTCGCCTGATGCGGGAGGCGGGGCTTCAGGCCCCCCACCGGGTGGGCAAACCCCGAGGTCCCAAGGCCCACAACGGGACCATCCGCACCGAGCGGCCCGACCGAATGTGGGGCACGGACATGACGACGACGGTGACCACCGAGGAGGGGGTGGCCTCGGTGTTCGTGGCGGTGGATCACTGCTCGGTGGACTGCGTGGGGATCCATGCGGCCAAGAGCGGCAACCGCTTCGAGGCCCTGGAGCCGATCCGGCAGGGGGTCGCCGAGCGCTTCGCCGGCTTGGAGGCGGACGTCGCCGAGGGGCTTAAAGTTCGTCACGACCACGGCCCCGCCTATCTGTCCGATGACTTTCAGCGGGAGATCGCCTACCTGGGCATGACCAGTTCGCCCAGCTTCGTGCGGGCGCCCGAGGGAAATGGCTACTGTGAGTGGTTTATCCGCATCTTGAAGGAGAATCTCCTGTGGGTGCGCTCTTTCGCCACCGTAGAGGAACTGCGGTGGGCGCTGCTTGAGTTCAAGAACCTGTACAACCATCATTGGATTCTCGAGGGCTACGGCTACCGAACGCCGGCCCAGGCAAGGCAGGAAAAACTCGCTCAAGTTGCGGAGGCCGCATGAGGTCGAATACCCTCACCCGAGTGTCCAATAACCCAGGGGCGGTCCAATGGTCCGAACCGGGCAACCATGGCAGCCCAAAGCGATTCACCCTTGACGAGGTAGACAGTCGCTACGCCGGTTTCAAGTCCGCTGTGATCCGAAGGCTGAGCGGGGGGTGGATATCCAACGGGGAGGGGAAGGCGCGATTCCTCGCTGTGCTCGGAATAACAGATTAACCGAAATGACAGATAAATGGATTTTAAGGAAGCACTTGCGACAAGGGGCGGCTCCCCAAGGGAGCCGCCCCTTGTCGCGAAACAAAAGTTTTGCGGGGGGGCGTGGGGGGGCGCCTTTCAAAAAGCGCCCCCCACAAGGTTTTCACCTCTCCTAAAGTCCCGCCTTTGCGCGGATGCGGTCCACCAGACGGAAGAACTTCCAGCCCTCTTGGACCTTTTCGAGCCATCCCAGGGATTCCGTCCCGGCGGGCCGGGCGGGGTCCACGTGGCGGAAGAGCCTCAGGAGCGTCACGCTCACGTCCGGCCGTCCGCTCTCCTTCAAGGCGTCGGCCAGGCGGAGCGTCTCCGTGTGGGGGATGAGCGGGTCGGGGATGCTGTGGGAGAGGATCACGTCCGCCTTCACGTCGCGGATTTTTTCCGGAAGCGAGAGCGCCCTCAGCAAATCCCGCACGCGCGGCGACACCTTCGCGTAGAGCGGCGGGAAGCGGGAGAAATCCTCTTCCGCCAAGACGGCATAGAGCGCCCGGCCCCGGGGGGAGAGTCTCCGCGCCCATCCGGAAACGTCGGCCGTCTCCTCACGCAGCTTCCGCCGGGCCAGGGCGTCGAACGCCGTCCGGTCGGCGGGGTCCTCCAGGAAATCCAGGTTTTTCAGGATGAGATGCCACTTGGCCCAGGGGACCGGATTGCCGATGCCGCGCTCGGGGCCGTAGGCATAGCCCCCGGTGGTGTAGTACCGGATCACATTGGACAGGTCGTAGTACCCGCCGAAGGAGACGACATACGCGACTCGCTCGCGGATACCGGCGTCCACCGCCGCCAGCAGGCCGATTCCCCCGCCGAAGCTGATTCCCAGGATGCCGTTTTTTCCGGGCTGGACGCCCGGGGCCTTCGCCGCCAGATGATCGAACGCGGCGGCCGCCTCGTCCACCGAGTCCCGCCGGACGCGGAACGACTTCAGGCCTGTGAAATCCGGAACCAGGACGGCGAACCCCGCCCGGGCCATCGTTGTTGCGAAGCGGACGAGCTTTGGATCGTCCTTCCCCGCCTCGGCGAGACCGTGAATGAGCAACAGGCCGGGGCGCTTGACGGACCCGCCCGGACCGGTCCGGCGGTAGAAGTCCGCTTCGAGCGTCTTTCCCCCTACGGGGATCCGCACGCCCTCTTTCTTCACCTCCGGGTGGATCCGGGCAAGCGGACCTCCCTGATCGGAAAGAATGTCGATGGCGGCCAGGAGGCTGACGGCGGGGCGCGAGGCGAACGCCCACAGGGCGGGCAGGAGGATGAGAGCGGAAGCGAAATATAAGAGAGGTTTGCGCATCGCCGTCGTCGGGGAAAGAGTCAAAAAAATAATCTAATCTAACGGGAAAAGGGGATCGTCTACATTTTCTTCCAGGAACGGATTCGGAACAAGGGTGTCACGGATGAATCGCTTCCACTGGTGACTTTCTCGTGTGCTCGGGAGGGGGATATGAGGCCGGATGAATCTGATTGGATGCAACCGGAAGAACATGGAAATCAAAAACCAAAACTAAACCCCTGACCCCATCACGGCCTCATCGCGCGGGCGGACTTCGAGGAGCGGGCGGAGGTATCGGCCCGTGAGGGACTCGGGACAATCGGCGATTTCTTCGGGCGTCCCCCGCGCGACGATCCGCCCGCCCGCGTCGCCCCCGCCGGGACCCAGGTCCACGATGTGATCGGCCGTCTTGACCACATCCAGGTTGTGCTCGATGACGAGGACCGTGTTGCCGAGAGCCACCAGCCGGTGCAAGGCGCGCAACAGGACCTCCACGTCGTGAAAATGAAGGCCCGTCGTCGGCTCATCCAGGATGTAGAGCATGCGCGACGGGTCTTTCCCGGAGAGATGGACGGCGATCTTCAACCGCTGCGCCTCTCCGCCCGAGAGGGTCGTCGCCGGCTGTCCCAGACGGATGTATCCCAACCCCACGCGGGAGAGGGCCTCCAGCCGCCGCACCAGGGACGGCTCGCCGGCGAAAAACCGCAAGGCGCCGTCCACCGTCAGGGAGAGAACGTCGTGGATGTTCTTGCCCCGGCGCTTCACCTCCAGCGTCGAGGGCCGGAACCGCTTCCCCTCGCACTCCGGGCAGCGCACGAACAGGTCGGCCATGAAGTGCATCTCGATCTTCTCGTGGCCGTCTCCCTTGCACCGCTCGCACCGCCCGCCGGCGACGTTGAAGGAGAAATGCCCGGGGCCGTAGCGCAGGAGGCGGGCGGCGGGGGTCTCGGCAAAGAGCCGCCGGATGGCGTCGTAGGCCTTGATGTAGGTCACCGGGTTCGACCTCGGGGTGCGGCCGATGGGGGCCTGATCCAACAGGACGATCCCTCCGAGCGCCTCCACCCCCCGGACCTCCCGGAACCGGCCCATCGGCGTCGAGCCGCCGTGGAAGACCCGGTGGAGGGCCTGATAAAGCGTATCGTGCACCAGGGTGCTCTTTCCCGATCCGGAGACCCCCGTCACGCACGTGAACGTCCCGAGGGGGAGGTGGAAATCAACATTCTTCAGGTTGTTCTCACAGGCCCCCAGAAGGGAGAGGAAGACCGTCCCGGGTTCGGCCGCGATCGCGAACGGGATCTCGCCGGGCCGAGCGGGTTTCCCGCGCCGGGTCTTCACGGCCGGCGGATCGCCCACCGGCCGCCTCCGCTCGGGCAGGGGGATCTTCCGCTCTCCCCGGAGGTAAGACGCCGTGACCGAATCTTCGCACGAGAGGATATCCCCCGCGGGCCCGGCGAACACCACCTCCCCGCCCCGCTCCCCGGCCCCGGGACCGAGGTCCACCAGGAAATCCGCCTCCCGGATGACGTCCCGGTCGTGTTCGACGATCACCACCGTGTTTCCCGCGCCGGTCAGCCCCTTGAGGATCTGCAGGAGCTTCGCGTTGTCGCTCGGGTGCAGTCCGACCGTAGGCTCATCGAGGATATAGAGGGTCCCGGCGAGCTGCGCCCCCAGCTGGTTGGCCAGGTTGATGCGCTGGGCCTCTCCGCCCGACAGCGTCCGGGTCAAGCGGCCGAGGGTGAGGTAATCCACGCCGACGTGCGCGAGGAAGTCCAGCCGCGACCGGAGCTGAGCCAGGATATCCCCGGCCACGTCGGCCTGTCCGGGGGAAAAGTCGATCGCGTCCAGGAAGCCCCTCAGGTCGCGGACCGATAGCGCCGAGACCTCGGATATGTTCCGGCCGTCGATTTGCACGTACAGGGCGTCCTCGCGCAGGCGCGCCCCCCGGCACCGGGGGCAAGGAAACGTCCCCAGGTACCGCCGCAGGAACATCCGCACCCAGATCTTGTACTTCTTCCGGTTGAGCCGCTCGAAAAAGGGCCGGACGCCCTGAAACGCCTTCGTCCCTTCGATGACCATCCGCTGATGTTTTTTGGGGAGAGACTCAAACGGGACATTCAGGTCCACGCCCTCTGTGCGGGACAGCTTTCGGATCTCTTCCTGAAAATGGCTTTTGTGCCGGGGGCGGGTCCAGGGATCCACGGCCCCCCCGGCGAGGGTCTTCGTCCGGTTCGGGATGGCGAGGTCCAGGTCCAGGTCCAGCTTGTTGCCGAAGCCGCCGCATTCCGAACAGGCCCCTTGGGGATTGTTGAAGGAGAAGAACAGCGGCGTCGGCGGCTCGAACCCCCTCCCGCACGAGGAGCAGACAAACCCCCGGGAAAAGGGAAGACGCGGGCCATCGGCGATCCGGGCCTCGGCCTTGCCGCCTCCTTCACGGAAGGCGATCTCGAGTGAATCGTCCAGGCGGGAGCGGACATTCTTCCCGAGCCGCAGCCGGTCCACGACGGCCTGAATGTCGTCCGACTCCGTACTCGCCGCCTCGGCCATTTCCTCCTTCTCGGACAGGTTGAACAGCTCCTCGCCGATCCAGACCCGCAGGAAGCCCCGGGCGAGGAGATGATCGAGGAGGTTCGACAGGCGCTCCTTCCGGCCGTCTTTTCCCGGGCCCTTCTTTCCCTTCCCCCCCCTTCCCTTCTTGGGCGGGTCCGCCGGGGCCGTCTCGACCGGGAAGGTCACATAAGCGCGGTCGCCCGCGCGGCCGGACAGCAGCCGGTCCACCGCGCCCTCGACCGTATCGGGACGGACCGGCGCCGCGCAGGCGGGGCACACGGTCTCGCCGACCTTGGCAAAAAGGAGGCGGAGATAATCGTAGACCTCCGTCGCCGTTCCGACGGTGGATCGGGAGTGCTTGACGGGGTTGCGCTGCTCGATGGCGATGGCCGGGGAGACGCCCTCGATGTAGTCCACGTCGGGCTTGTCCACCCGCTCGAGGAACTGGCGGGCGTAGGTGGACATGGACTCGACGTAGCGGCGGTGGCCCTCGGCGTAAAGCGTATCGAAGGCGAGGGAGGATTTCCCCGACCCGCTGAGGCCGGTGATCACGATGAACTTCCCCCGGGGGAGGTCGAGGTCGATCCCCTTGAGGTTGTGCTCGCGCGCCCCCCGGATGGAGATGGTGTCGAGCATGCGGCCCTCCGCACCGAACATTTCAAGACCGGGAAACGAAATTCACCTGCCCGGGCATAGAAAATACAGGCCCAAACGTTCCATTTTCCACCGCCCCGCCGGGGGGTGTCAAGGAGCGGCGAATGGCACCCTGCTTGCATCATGGGATTCGCCGGACTCCGCGCTGGAACGCAAGCGCTCACGGAAGTCCGCGCGGCGCTTTCATGTCGTCCGCAAACCCGGCAATCTCTATTTTCAAAACCTTGGACGCCTCCCGCATCTTGACACCCGTCCCCGACCGGTCTAGATTCGGGGCGAGGTGCACGGGCAGGCCTCTCCCGCCGGGCGGTCCCAATCCGAGAGATTCCCTATGCGATTCAGACACTCCCCATGCATCCGATCCATCGCCGCGTTCATTGCCCTTGCGTTCTGCCTTTCCGCGCTCCCGGTCTCCGCCGCGAAGCGGGCCAAGCCCAAAGCGGACAAACCGCCGCGCTACCGGGCCGCCCTCCTCATCGAAGCCGGGACGGGCCAGGTTCTCATCGAGGATCAGGCGGACAGAAAGCTCATACCCGCCTCCCTCGTCAAGATGATGCTCATGCTCATCGTGGTGGAATCGGTCAAAGAGGGCGCCTTCTCGCTTGACCAGAAGGTGCACATCTCGCGGGCCGCCAGCCGCATCGGGGGATCGCAGGTCTACCTGAAGGAGGGGGAGGTCTTCACGCTGGGCGAGCTGCTCAAAGCGGTCGTCATCGCCTCGGCTAACGACGCCGCCTACGCCATCGCCGAGCACATCGCCGGCGCCCCCGAGGCGATGGTCCAGTTGATGAACGAGCGCGCCCGCGATCTTGGACTGACCCGGACGGTGTACACCAACGTCCACGGCCTTCCGCCGGCCCCCGGCCAGCCCCAGGACTACACCTCGGCCCGGGACATCTCGATCATTGCCCGGCAAATCGTCCGCCACCCGCTCCTCCTCAAGTGGGGGGCCACGGTGGAGGACACCTTCCGCAACGGAAAATTCAAGCTCTACAACACGAACAAGCTCCTGCGCCGCTTCCCCGGAATGGACGGAATCAAAACGGGCTACTACAAAAAGGCGAGGTTCAACCTTTGCACGACCGCGACGCGGAGCGGATTCCGGCTGATCTCGGTGGTCCTGGGGGCCCCCACGCAGAAAGGCCGGGTGCGGGAAACCAGGAAACTCCTGACGCGGGGATTCCGCGTTTACAAAAAGGTCTCCTTCTTCACCGACGGGAGGCCGATCGGCAAACCCGTCGCCGTGGCTCAGGGGAAGAAAAAAACCATAACCATCGTCGCGGCCAAGCCCATCTCGGTTCTTGTCAAGCGGATCCACGTCCCCAAAGTCAAGACCCGAATCACCCTGAAGAGGAACCCCATCTCGGCCCCGGTCCGGAAGGGGCGGGAGGTGGGGAAGATTGAGGTGATCGTCCGGGGCCGGGTCCTGGCCTCCACGCCCCTGCTGGCGGCGGAGGCCGTCCAGAAGAAGACCTGGCTCGACCGGCTGATGTTCTGGAAAAAGTAGGCCCCTGCGCCTTTCAACGAGAACCTTCCCGACGCCGCCATGGACTCAGCCCCCCTCCCCTCCCCCCACCCCCCCCCCACCCCCCTTGCGCTGAGAATCGCCCGAGATATCGGGGAGGGGCGGATCCCTTTCGCGCGCTTCATGGAACGGGCCCTCTACGACCCGGAGGGGGGCTACTACATGAAGAGGCTGCCGCCGGAGGTCCGAAAACGGGATTACTACACCAGTCCGGATGTCAGCGAGATCTTCGGCAGGTGTCTGGCCCGCCAGCTCGCGGAAATGTGGCGGGCCCTGGATGAACCGCCCCGGTTTCGGATCGTCGAGCTGGGAGCGGGCCGGGGCCTGCTCTGCCGGGACATCTGCCGCGCCCTGGAACGGGACGCGCCCGACTGCCTCTCCCGCACAGATTACGTGGCCGTCGAAAGAAGCCCCGGGCGGCGCCGGGACCTGGAGGAGGGGCTGGATTCCGCGGGCGACGCCTGGCGCGGCCGCGTTGTGTGGGTGGACTCCATGGAGGAAGTTCCCTCCGGCATGACGGGCGTGGTCTTTTCCAACGAGTTTTTCGACGCCCTTCCCGTTCATCGGGTCCACCCCCGAGTGGACGGGGTGTCTGAGGTCTACGTCCGCGCCGCCGCCGGAGGAGAGGAGGGAGGGGGGGGGAAGAGGGGGGGATTCTACGAGGAGTTGGGCGATCCCTCCACGCCGGCCCTGGCCGCCCACTTCGAGACCCTCGGTCCCGTCCCCGCCGGCGAGGACGAGAAGGCGAGGACCGAAATCAACCTGAAAGCCATGGATTGGATGAGGACAATCGGCCAAAAGCTGCTGCGGGGCTTCGTCCTGACGTTGGATTATGGACTCCCCGCTTCGGATCTCTACGCGCCTCACCGTCTCTCGAACGGAGGAACGTTGATGTGCTACCACCGCCACCGGGCGCATGCGGACCCGTACATCCACGTGGGAGAACAGGACTTGACGGCCCACGTGGACTTCACGGCGCTGGCGATGGCCGGCCGGGAGGAGGGGCTGGCGCCCGCCGGCTTCACCGACCAACACCACGCCCTGGTCGGACTGGGCGTGGCCGAAGAGATCCGGAGCGTTCCACCGGGGGAAGGCGAGGAAGCCATCCGGGCCCTTCACCGGAATCTGTCCATCAAGAACCTTCTCCTCCCCGGCGGGCTGGGGGGCGCGTTGAAAGTCCTCATCCAGCACAAAGGCGTGGCCCCCGGGAAGGCCCAAGCCCTCTCCTCGCTCCAATCGGCCTTGTACAAGGCCTCCGATCTACTCCCCGCACCGCGAGGCTGAACGCGATCCGGCTCCGCCCCGGCCGGTTTTTCATTCCCCGAAAATTTTTCAATTCGGCTTGACAGGGTGAAAAAGACGACTTACTTTAAATGCGAAAAATTTAGTCTCCTTTAGACATGACTGATATAAGGAACCGCTCATGCAGATGCAGATCAGCCGAAAGGCGGATTTCGCCCTGAGGGCGATCGGATACCTGGCGACGCTCCCGGGCGGCAAGGTCGCCCCCCTGGCGGAGATCGCGGAGAGAGAGCGCGTACCGGGAAATTTTCTCGAAACGCTCCTTCGCCCATTGGTCCACCGCGGTTTCGTCAAGGTTTCTTACGGCCCCGAGGGCGGTTACTGTCTGGGGAGCGATCCCGATGAGATCACCTTGAAAGAGGTGATTGAAGCGGTGGACGGCCCCATCGTGGTCCACGAGTGCATCCCTTTCGAGGGTGCCTGTGGAAGGGCCGATTGCTGTTACCAGATCCCCATCTGGCGAGACATCCAGGAGGCCATCGACAACGCCCTGTCCGGACGGACGGTGAGCGAGCTGGCCCAACTGGTCAGCCAGGCCTCCGAGGAGCGCGTCGTCGGGGAATTTTCCGGATAAGATCCGGCTTCAACAACCGACCGGTGAATCGGGGTGGCGGCCATCGCCAGAACCCTTGAAGTGGGATAGGAGGATGAGACACTCATCAGGCGTTCCGATTACGACACCCGAATCGGATGGGGTCATAGACGTGACCTGAATCCGCGCCGCCGTCCCGCTTCAAGGAGTGTGCAAACCTTTTTCCCGCCGCCTGAGCCGGCTTCGGCTCATGGCCCGGAAGGGAGGACACCATTGATGAAATGTCCGAAATGCACGGGTTTCATGACCTACTTCAAGCATTACGGCTTCGGGACGGACTTGGCCGGCACGTTTTACGGTTGGCACTGTTTATGTTGCGGCGAGATTCTGGACCCGGTGATCATCGCCAACCGGGCGCGCAGCACCAAGCTGGAGATCAGCTCGGGAGATTGGACCCTTCTCGAGGCGGAAGCCGAAAAGGTGCTCATGGCCGAATCCTGAATCGGCGAAAATCTCTTTCTTCGCGCGAAACCTCCTCTTCCGGGCCTTTCGACCGGAAGGGGAGGTTTTTTTGTTCAGCGAAATTCTCACCATCGAAGAAAAAGACCGCGGGAGCAGGGCGATGCGGGAAACCATCATCTTGCTGAGAAATCCTGTCTGGTGGGCGAGTCCGGCCCTACCCGGCGGCGAACTCTCTGATGAGACCCGCGGCGAGGGGCGATTGGACGGCTGAGGGTTTGGCGCGCGCGGCCTCGGCCCGCTCCGTCCGTTTCGCCGACAGATAGTCCGAGCGCGTTTCCGCCAGGTCTTCGAGCTTCCCGCCGAGCCGGCTCAGGTCCTCGAAGACGTCCCCGTCGGAATGGATGACCCGGCCGAAAGCCCGCTGATACCCGTCGAGGCTCTGAACGGATCTCGCCACCACCTCTGAGGCACCGGTTCGCGGGGCCTCAGCGTACGCTTTCGCCGCCGCCGCGCGCCGGGCGTCCGGTGTCCGGCTTTCGGGCGTCCCGCCGGCCGGGGCCGTCCCCGTCACGTCGGCCGAGCGCTCCTTCAGGCGCGAGCGAATCACCCGCAGGCTCGATATGAAGGTCTTGCTCTGTCTGAAGGACGCCGCATAGTGGCGGTCCAGGACGGTCCGGCCGTCCGTCTCGCCGGCCCGCAATGCCTCGACATCCAGCTCAAGGTGTTGTCTCTCGGGCGTTTCCGCCTTCTTCGCCGCGCGCCGAATGATGGCCCGGACGGCGTCGATTCCGCCGCCCAGCTCCTCCAGGCCGGCGGACAGGGCGTGAAGCTCCCGGGCTTCATGCCCCGGGGCCGCGCCTTGCGGACCCCCGGTCCGGGTGGCCCTCTTCGGTCCCCCGGCGGCCGTCCCCGCTTTTCGGGGGGCGTCGTCCTTGGAATCCGCCGGGCGCTTGGTTGTCTTTCCGGCAATGTCGCGGGCCGCGTCGCTGAGGGAGACGACGAAGGCCTTGGAAGCGGGCTGGCCGCCCGAGCGGATCGAGTCTTCTCGAACCGCCCGGCGGCCCGCCGACTCGGCCTTCTTCGCCGAGCCGGCGCCTTCCGCCTCTTTGACCTTCAGGTCCTGGAGCCGCACCCGGTGCTGAAAGTTCACGGCCAGGATGTCCGATACCGTTGCCATGGTCCTACGTCTCCATCAGCCTTTCGTGAACCGGGTTACGCCACCACGCTGAGCTTGGAGCCCGACACCGCGCCGCCGATGCTGTGGATGCCGCCGAACGAGGTCAGGAGCGAATCCTGCTTCGCCCGCCCGGTGAATTGGCCCATGCCGATGCCGCCGGCCGAGCCGACCATGAACCCGGAACGCTCGTTGTCCGAATCTTCCCGCGTATGGACCGCCGGGCCGCCGGAGCCGCTGCCTCCGCTGCCGAACCCGACTCCGAATCCGCCTTGCAGGAACGTGCCGCTGCTGCGCGTTACGGCTTTATCTTCCCGGGCCTTCTTCACCAGAGAACCCAGGGCGCCTTCCAGGTCTTCCATCTTCAACGTGGCACCTGAAAGGTCCGCCCGGGCGACAGAGCGATCGGCCCGGTCCAATTGACTCGTAAACATTCTCAGGGCGTCGAACGCGGAGCCCCCGGAGTCTTTGGAATTCACGCCCAGCTTCAGCGCTGAAACGGCATTCTGGAGAAAACTCAGCCGCTCCGTTATCTTCTCCAACTGCTTGTCGGCGAAGGCGCTGATCCCGCTGAGCCTGCTGAACCCGTTGGACCCGTTGGAGCCCGAAAGTCCCGGGGCGGAGGCTGTTCCGACGAACCGCCCACCATCGTTGTCCTCGGCCTTCTCGATTTTCTCGGCGACCTTGGCGGCCGGCTGGGCCGGGGTCTTCTCATCGACCTTCCCATTGGCCGAGCCGTCCTTGCTCACGTTCGCGGAGACGTTCTCAGCCAGGTCGGCCTTGGGGGTCTCGACTTCGGGCTTGGCAGTCGGCGTCGCCGCGTTATCGGCGGGCTTGGCGGCCTGGTCCCGGAGGCCCTTGAGCGCGTCGAGGACGCCCTCCGCCTGATCGGCGGCGATCTTGTCCAGCGCCTTGGCGAATTTCGTCTCGTTGGTGATCCCCGTCTTGTGGTCACTGACGGCCTTCTGGATGGATTTCGCCGTTTTCTTCTTGAGGTCGACGGCGGCTTCTGTCAGGGCCTTCGACACGTCCTTTTCGGAGACATTGAGGCTCTTCAGCTCATGAACGACGGTGTCTATGTCTTTTTTGATCGCCTACATGTCCCGGGGAGCAGCCGCCGGGGCCGAATCGGCCGCGGGCGTGACTTCAGGAGTCGTCCCAGCCTGCGAGGAAGCCGATGCCGCTTTGGCTTCAGGGCTCAGAACCACCTTGTCGGCGGCCTGCGAGCCGTTTCCATTGTTCTGATTCTCTCCTACCATCTTCTCTTCGAGGTTCTGTTTCGATGCCTGCATGACCGAGAGGTTTCTGTCCGTGCTGTCCGATGCGACGGGGGCGACTCCGATTCCGTTAGCCACTTTCTTTTCTCCTCGACTTTGGGTTGACTGAGTGTCGGTTTCCGTTGTTTTCCTCGACCCCCCACGTCGAGGAGTCGCGGTTATATATCTCAAGAGGTGTGCCAAAGTCGGAATTGGCCGGATCGAGAGGCTTGAAACAACTGTAACATACTGATTCAACAACGATTAAAAGATTTCGCTTTTGCGCGGAAGCCCCCCCGGCCCGCCCAAAATGGACTTCGGGGGTGGGGGGAATCCCCCCCATATAAATCGGGCCGAAAGCAGGATATTCTCAATAACCCTTTGATTTTAAATGGGTTGATTTGGGTGGGGGTAAACACCCCCCACTGGGGGGGGTTCCCCCCATGCCCGAAGGCCCCCGGAGGGTTGGCTGAAAAAAGGCGGAATCTGCGGTATCAAGCGGGATTCAAGGGGCGGCGGGGAGCCGATGTCCAAAAGCGGGTTCACCCAGCCGCGAAGGCGGTGGAGCGCGGAAAGGGTCGCAAACCCTAAGCTTTAGGCTGAATTTCTCACAAATATTCTGTGGGGGCCGTGTCACCCGCTCACGGCTCATGCGCCGGCAACAGGGGGCCGGTGCGGGAGTCAACCGCCTCGCGCCCGGCCCCTACACGCCAAAGCCCTCACGATCACACCAAGGTAAGGGCGGGGCGCCGCACCCGCCCCCGACAAACCCTCGGGGGAACACCCTGTCCGCACCCATTCAAAATCCTTGTTTCCGGAAACGGGTTGAACCACGATGAGTTGACCGCGTGAAAAAAGGCCGGCTGATTATCTTTGTGAGAAATGCCGGTTGGCGAAGGGATGGATATCGGAGGGTTTGAGGCGTTGAAGGTGCGGATACTCGCCGCGGCCGGTTTTTTAAAGCGGGCGGGCCGCCCGAGCGGTTCGATTCTTCTCGAACCACCCGGCGGCCCCTTCCGCCTCTTTGGCCTTCAGGTCCTGGAGCCGCATCCGGTGCTGGAAGGTTGCGGCCAGGATGTCGGATACTGTCGCCATGGTGCGCTGTCTCCGTCAGCCTTTCGTGAACCGGGTTATGCCACCACGCTGAGCTTGGAGCGCGACACCGCGCCGCTGATGTTGCGGACCCCGCCGAACGCGCTCATCAGCGAAGGGGTGTTCGCATCCTTATTCGCCCGCCCGGTGAATTGGCCCATCCCGATGCCGCTGGCCGAGCCGGCCAGGATCCCGGAACGCTCACCGTCTGATTCGTTCCGCGAATGGATCACCGGCCCGCCCGCTGGTGCGGCGCCGCCAAACCCGGCCACGCCATATCCGAAACCGGTTCGTTGGATAACGGTGCCCAGCTCTTTTTTGCGCTGGTCGTCGCCCAGGGCTCTTTCGAGCAGCTCCTCGGCGGTGAAACTAAGCTTCAAACCTCTGCTCTCAGCGTTTTTCTTGTCCTCCATGGCCTTTTCCAGAATGGTTTCCAGGCGTTCGAGGTTGCCCGAGAACTTATTCAGGGCACCGAACAATGAGCCGTTGCCCTGGCCGCCGTTGCCGAAGCTGCCCTGGCCTCTCTTGCCGACCAGCTTGGCCAGAGAGTCCTCGATGTCCTCAAACTTCTTGAGGATGCCGAGGCCCACTTTCCCGGGACCGACGCCGTTGGATTCCACCTTCTCGAAAGACTTCTCGTTGTCCTTTTCCTCGGCCGCCCTGGCAAGGGCCGCGGCCTTCGCGGAATAGTACCCGCCCGTCTCCTCGGCCTTCTCCTCGACCTTCCCATTGGCCACGCCGTTTCCGTTGATGTTCGCGGAGACATTCTCAGTCAGGTCGGCCTCGGGGGCTTCGATCTCGACCGGGGCGCTCGCCTCAGCGCTCGCTTTCAGGTCGTCCCGAATTTTCCCCAGGACGGAGTTGATACCCTCCACCTGCTCGATGGCGGATTGGAGACGGATGGTTACGTATTCCTCATCGTTGATATTGCCCGATAGGTAATCCGTTACTGCCTGCTCATTCGTTTTCGTCACCTTTTCGTTCAACGCCTGAGTTTCCTCGCTGAGCGTGTTTCCGACGGCCGTCTCGTCCGCCCCCAGGTCCTGCAATTCCTGGGTGAGGGCCTGCAACTGACCCGTGGCGGCTAAGAGCTTCTCGCCCAGCGCCTCGATCGAGAGTGGCTCATTCGCTTCCGCGGCTTCCAATGCCTCCGCGCTCAGGGTCACCGTATCGGTGGCCTCGGCTGTCTCCTCTACTATCGCCGTCTCTTCGAGGGTCGTGGTCGTGGTCGTGGTCTCCACCGTCGAGATTTCCGTGGTCGTGGTGCTCGATTCGATGGGTTCGATTTCCATTGTCTTTTCTCCTCTATCCGAGGGGTTTCCGAATTCGTGAGGTTCTAGAAAATGTTGCCCAGCGCGCCGAGACTGGACGCGAGGTTATCCAGATTGTTGAACAGAGAGCCGGCGCCCAGGCCGTTGTTTCCGCTCAGTAGCTGGTTCAGAGAGTTATCAAAGTTGTTCAAACTTTTGAGGATGTCGTTCTCAGGAAGAGCGGCCTTGGGGGTGTAGGTCTCTGTCGCGGCCGGGGTCTTCTCCTCGACCTTCCCTGTGGCCGTCCCGTTCAAACTGATGTTCGCGGAGACGTTCGAGGCCAAGTCGGCCTTGGGAGCTTCGCTTTTATTTTCCGCCGCGTGCTTCTTGATCAATTCATAGGCGTCGGTGATCCGCTTCCGGTGGCCATTCACACCCTTGGGCCCCTTCTCATGGTGGCCTTTTACACCCTTGGGCCCCTTCTCATGGTGGCCTTTCACACCCTTGGGCCCCTTCTCATGAGGAGTAGCCTCGGCTTTCGCTTTGCCCTTTTTCCCGGCTTCCTTTCCTTCCATGCTCAGGCTCACCATATCGGTGGGCGGCGCGCCTTTTGCCTTCTTCCCCTTCTCTTCCATCCTCTTCTCTTCGAGGTTCTTGATCATGGCCCTCATCTTTGAGGGGTTGATCTTCGTGGCGCCCGTTACGATAGGTGCGACTCCGATTCCGCTAGTCATTTTCTTATCTCCTCGACTTCGTGTAACTGAGTGTCGGTGTTCCGTTGTTTTCCTCGACCCCCCATGCCGAGGAGTCGCGCTTATATATCTCAAGAGGTGTGCCAAAGTCGGAATCCCACGGATCTCGGAGCTTTAAAGTCAGGTAACTCACTGATTCGATAGCCATTAAAAGGTCGCGTTTTTGCGTGGAAGTCCCGCCGACCCGGCGAAAATGGAACCCGGGGGTGGGGGGATTTCCCCCCGGGATAAGGCGGACCGGAGGCGGGATATTCTCAAAAACGCCTTTAAATACAGGGATCGAAGGTGCGTGGGGGGGAAACACCCCACACTGGGGGGATTTCCCCCCACGCCGGAAGACCGCCCACCGGGTTGGATAAAAAAAGGCGGAATCAAGGGTGAGCAAGGGGAATTCGCCGCCGCCGGCCCCCCCCGTTCGACCGAAGGGGATCAGGACGGATCGGGCTCCGCCGGCTCGGGCGGGGTGGGGGAAGCCTCGCGGACCTCTTCGCGAAGGGCCTCGTACGTCGGCTTATAGAAATCCCGGGCCATGGACCGGCTCCAGGCCGTGAACTCCCCCTCCTGCTTGTCCCGGTCCACCGAGCGGCAGAAGATCTGGACCTTGGCGTCCATGTCATCGGCGTAATGAAGGACCAGGGCCTCAAGCGTCTGGGGAACGCGGGGGGAGCTCCACTCGGGCCGGCCCTGATGGCTGAGGATGAGGTGCCCCACCAGCGTCAACGTCTCCTCGTCCACCGTCCCCAGCTCGTGCGCCTTGCCCCGGACGATCCCCCAGCCCTGGACGATGTGGCCGATGAGCTTGCCCGGCGTCGTGTACTCCTGATCGGGGTAGGGGCGGATCTCTTCCACCTTTCCGATGTCGTGCAGGATGGCGCCGGCCAGGAGGATGTCGCGCCGGACGGGGTATTTGCCCGCGAAGTATTCGCACGTCCGGACGACGCTGAGGGTGTGCTCGAGGAGCCCCCCCAGGTAGGGATGGTGGAGGTGAGCGGCCGCCGGACCCAGGCGGAACGCCTCCCGGTGGTCCTCCAGAACGGCCAGAACCAGGGAATCCAGCGGAGGCTCGATGCTTCCCGCCAGGGCAAGCATCTCCTCCCACATGGCGTCGATGTCGTATTCGGTGGACTCGACGAACCTGGACGGATCGAATTCGGACCCCTCGTCTTCGGGCGTCACGGTCCGAATCCGCAGAACGACCATCTGGGGCTTGTTGTCGTACTCCTCGACGCGCCCCTGCACCTTGACGATATCGCCGCGCACAAAGTCGTCCCACCGCCCCTCCGGGTCTTCCCACATCTTGGCGGGGATCTCACCGGTCTTGTCGGCGAGGCGAAGGTCCAGATAGGACTTCCCGTTTCGGGTCTCCCGCACCTGCTTCGAAGACACGCGGAAATATCCCATGATTTGGTCTTCCGGCTCCAAATCCCGAACGAATTTCATCGCTCAGATCCTTTCTTGAGAAGGAGGAGTCCCGGGCCGAGGATGACGCGCGCTCCCCCTCCCCCCCTCCCCCCCTGAAGACCTCGTGTTCTCCCTTGATAAGCCTGCATTTCTCACAACGATTCCGTTACAGGCCCGTGCAAGATCGGCCATTGGATTGTTGGCCAACGCATCGGGGCGGGTACGGAGCCCCGCCCCTACATTTCAGACCCCCTACCACCAAATCCGATGTAGGGGCGGGGCTCCGCACCCGTCCCCCTGAAGGACAGGGTGTTCCAGTCGCCTGGGTTTCCATCTCCCGGCCAATCGGTGGATCTTCAAAGAATTTCTTGAATCGAAACCGCTGAACCGTCCTTCCTTGTGTGAAATCCTGACTACCGGGGCCAGTGCATGATGACGGCGATGCCCATCAGACAGACGGCGCCCCCGATGAGATCATAGCGGTCCGGCGGGATATGATCCACGCCCCAACCCCACAAGATCGAGAGGACCACAAACCATCCTCCATAAGCCGCGTACACACGGCCGAAGTGAGCGGGCTGATAGGTCGGGACGATTCCGTAAAGGATCAGGGTCAGCGCCCCCAGCGCCCCCATTCCCCAATGGGCTCCGTTCCTCCACCATTGCCAGACGAGATAGCCCCCGCCGATCTCCAGGAGTCCCGCCAACAGGAATAAGGAAATGGATTTCCCCGCGATGACCATGATTCCCCCTCGAAACGATAAGAATCCTTACATGGGAGGGCCTCAGCCTCAAACCCCCGCCCCTCGCGGCCCATCGTGACGCCGACGCCGCCATCCGCGTATAATTCCACGGTTCTCGTTTGTCCGGCAATCCCCGGAATTCTTTGGAGACCCGATTCATGCAAGACATCCTCGACGCCATCGAATCTCAGCGAGACGCCTCGCTGGAGGAGCTGAAGGCCTATCTCCGCTTCCCCAGCGTGAGCACCGACCCGGAATTCGCCGGGGAGGTCGGGCGTTGCGCGGAGTACGTGGCCGGACTGCTGCGCGCGGCGGGATTCACGGCCGAGATCCACCCGACCGCGCGCCACCCCGTCGTCTTTGCGGAGCGGATAGAGGACCCCGCCCTGCCGACGGTCCTCATCTACGGCCACTACGACGTCCAGCCTCCCGACCCCATCGACCTCTGGGAGACGGACCCCTTCGAGCCGATCGTCCGGGACGGGTACGTCTTCGCCCGAGGCGCACACGACAACAAGGGCCAAAACTTCTGCCACCTGAAGGCGGTGGAGACCTTCCACCGGGTCCGGGGCCGGCTGCCGCTCAACGTGAAGTTCATGATCGAAGGGGAAGAGGAAATCGGCAGCCCGAACCTCGAAGGGTTCATGCGTGCAAACGCCGAAATGCTCAAGGCGGATTACGCCGTTGTGTCCGACACCTCGATGTTCGCCGAAGGCGTCCCCGCCCTCATGTACGGCCTTCGGGGACTCTCCTATCTGGAAGTCGTTCTCACGGGCCCCGATCACGACCTGCATTCGGGAGGGTACGGCGGCTCGGTGGACAACCCGGCGAACATCCTCGTCCGGGTGCTGGCCACTTTACAGGACGAGAACGGAATCGTGACGGTTCCGGGGTTTTACGACGATGTCCTCCCCCTGGAGGACTGGGAGCGCGCGGCCTTCGCGGCCCTGCCCTTCGACGAGGCCGAGTATCAGCGAAGCATCGGCGCGCCGGCCCTGTTCGGGGAGAAGGGATTCTCCACGCTGGAGCGCCGGTGGGGGCGGCCCACGCTGGACATCAACGGGATTTACGGCGGCTATCAGGGGCCCGGGGCCAAGACCATCATCCCCTCGCGGGCGGCCGCGAAGGTGAGCATGCGCCTCGTGCCCCGCCAGGATCCGGACCGAATCAACGATCTTATCGAGGCGACGATTCGGGAGCGCCTGCCCAACACCGTCCGGGTCGAAATCTCCCGGCACTGGGGGAGCCGGGCCGTTCTGGTGGATGCCAAGAGCAAAGGGGTCGAGGCCGCGAGCGCCGCTTTGGAGAAAGGGTTCGGGCGCGCCCCGGTCCTCGTCCGGGAGGGAGGCACGATTCCCGTCGTGGGCGCCATTCAGGACGTCCTCGGCCTGGACAGCCTCCTGGTCCCGTTCGGCGGACACGACGATCGCACGCATTCTCCCAACGAGCGTATGCCGCTGGAGTGCGTCCACCGGGGCATCCAGACCGCCGGACTCCTCTTGGACGGGCTGTCGAGAATATGAGCATCACCTGGGTCGAATTTTCCGCCTTCGCCATCTCCGCGTTCGCCGTCGGCCTGTCCAAGACCAGCTTCGGCACGGGCGTCGGGTTGATCTTGACGCCGATCCTGAGCATCTATCTGGCCCCGCGATACGTCCTGGGAATCCTGTCGCCCATGATGATCATCGGGGATCTGGCCGTGGTCTACTTTCTGTGGCGGAAGTGGGACTCCAAGTTCTTCTTCGTGATGCTGCCGACCATGGCGGTCGGCGTCGTTTTGGGGACGCTGCTCGTGAGCCGGCTGTCGAACCAGCAGGCGCGGATAGCCATCGGCGTCCTGGTGCTGGTGTTCACGGGTTTTCAACTCCTGACCCTGTACCGCCGGGGGGCGCCCATTTACGTGCCGCCCAAAAAAGGATTCGGGGCATTGATGGGATTTCTCGGGGGGTTCAGCTCTTCGGCCGCGCATTCCGGCGGCGTCATCACCGTACCCTATTTCGTCGCCAGCGGGCTTTCCAAAGAGGGTGTCGTGGCCACGAACTTCGCGCTCTTCGCGGTCTGCAACTGGATCAAGCTGGGCTCCTATGTGGGGGTCGGGATGGTGAACTGGGAGATCATCCGGTGGACGATCACCGTGCTCCCGATCGCGGTCCTGGGCGGGTTCATCGGACGGTGGGTGAACCGGACGGTCTCCCGCGAGATGTTCAACCGCGTCGCCCTCGCGCTGGCCGTGGGGGGGGCGCTCAAGCTTTTTTTCTGATCGCTCAAAACAGGACGGACCGGTTCCAAGATGGAAGCAACCTTCGACACCCTGCTGGCGTTCGTGCTGGCGAGCTTTCTGACGGGGTTCTTCAAAACCAGCTTCGGCGGCGGCATCGGGATGGTCATCGCCCCCATCCTGACGCTGTTGGTCTCGGCCAGGATGGCGATGGGGATCATCGCCCCGCTGATGGTCCTGGGCGACCTGCTGGTGGTTTACTTCTTCTGGAAGAAATGGGACGGCAAGTTCGTCCTGGCCCTCCTCCCCAGCATGGTGGTCGGAACCATTGTGGGGACGGCGCTGCTGTCCTACCTCTCCGACGCCGGCATCCGCCGCATGATCGGCGGTTTCGCGTTCTTCTATTCCCTCTACCACATCATCAAGCTGATTCGACGGTCCGAAATCACCTATGTCCCGCCGACCCGAACCGCCGGACACCTGGTCGGGATGCTGGCGGGATTCAGCACGACGGCGGCGCATTCGGGCGGGGTGATTACGACGCCCTATTTCATCTCCAGCGGACTCAAGAAGGGGGCCGTGGTCGCAACGGGGTTCGGCTTGTTCGGCATTACGAACGTCTTCAAGCTGGGGACGTACCTGTATGCGGACATCACCGACCCGCAGATCATTCTGTGGGCCGCTTACACCGTCCCCCTCCTCGCGATCGGGGCCTATCTGGGTTACCAAGCCCACAAGGCGGTTTCCAACCGCGTGTTCAATTCGGTCATTCTGATCATCGCCCTCACGGGCTCCTTGAAGCTGCTGTTGATTTAAGGGCCGGACAGAGAAAAATCCCGGGAGGCCCGCAACGGCCGTTTGCCCCCCCCCGGAGACGCCACGGGAAGGGGTTGTCATCACACGGATTGCAGGTTCGCAGCCCGGAAAACTAAACCGCTTAATCCGGCAAGCCGTTCAGTCTCATAGGATTATGAATAATTGCCTTGAAATTAGGTGAAATCCAGATATATTATCCAAATGGGTGGTGTTGCATAGAACATCAAGGAATTCGACCCTGATTCCTTCAACCAGAGGAAGTGGAATGCGAATTGGATTGGCGCGGCGGAGTTTGGCCGGAGGCATTCTTGCGCTTCTTCTGTTGCTGACCCTGATTCCGGCGCGGCCGGCCGTCTCCGAGCTCTTCCCGAAAGAATACTTCGATGGTTTCGACGCCCTGAAGGCGGGCAAACTCGCTCGGGCGGTCCGGCTCATGGAGCGGGCGGTCCAGGCCATACCCGACTCGGCCGCCATTCATTCCGATCTGGGGACCGCTTATTATTTCCAGGGCAGGCTGGCCCGGGCTTCGCGGGAGTTCACAACCGCGTCGAAGCTGGATCCCGGCGAAGCGATTTATCACAACAACCTCGGAAGCGCCCTCATCCGGCGGCGAAAGATGAAACAAGCCCTGGAGTCCGTTCAAACCGCCCTGCGCCTTCGACCCGACTTCCAGGACGCCATCCTGAACCGGGGGGTGATCCTGCTGATGCAGAACCAGTTCGCGGAGGCCGAAAAAATCTTCCGGAGGGTCTCGAACCCGAAATTGCGGGCACTCTCCAACTTGGCCCTCGCCCAATACCAGCAGGCCAAATGGGATGACGCCCTGCGTTCGGTGGACCGCGCGCTGGCCCAGTACAAAGATCCCGGGGAACAGCGGTCCTTGCGGTTATTCCGCCGGCAGATCCTCCAGGTCCGCCCCGCCCCAGGCGCGGACCTGATCGGCCTTTCCCTCGCCGTCAAGGGCGGCTATGTGGATCGGCGAGTCGGCAGCGAATATTTCGACTCGACAGCCGCCATCGGCGCCTTCGACGCGAAGGATTTCAACTCCGTCGCTTACGAGGGCGAGGCGTCCTACCGGTTCTACAAGCACTTCAGCTTCTCCGGATCATTCGGATACTTCGGCGGCCAGCAAACCAATCTCAACAAGACGACCACCACGGGGATCCTGCTCGACGGGGATGTGAAATTCAAGACCTTCTACGGCCTCGTCACCGCGAAAGCGCATTGGCCGATCAAGCGGTTCGACTTCTACGCGGGCCTCGGGGTCGGGTGGTACGTCCTCAATCGCGAGGTGAAGCTGACCAACAGCGTCCCGCAGGTCGCCATTCAGGCCAATGAAGATCGGAATTTTGCCACCGTGGGCTACCACGGGGTTGGCGGCGTCGCGTTCAACATCAGCTCGAGGGTCTTTCTGTTGGGCGAGTTCCGCGGCTTTTACGCCAAGCTCGGTACGAACACCAACACCAGTGACGACTCATTGAACCTCGGACCGTTCATGTACTTGGGCGGGTTGGGGGTTCGCTTTTAGTCCGTCCGCCCGTTGTCTTGCCCTTCGCGAAAACCTTGCGCGGCCTTCTCGTTCCCGGGTCTCCTTCCATGTCCCCCGCCTTGAAACAAACGAGCGCCTCGACGGTTCCGGGGGGATATCCGGAACAGGAGGATCAAACCGGTTCGTCAACCCCGCCCCTTCCTCATTCTTCCCGGGAGATTCAGCCGTGATCTCGCCGGAAGCCATTCCGCTGTGTGACGTTCAAGCCCAATACCGAAGGATTCAGGGGGAGATCGAAGAAGCCGTCCACGCCGTTCTCCCCTCCGGACGCTATATCGGCGGTCCGGCCGTTCTTGACTTTGAAACGCGCTTCGCTCAATTCTGCGGCGCCCCGTTCTGTGTGGGCGTCTCGTCGGGAACCGCGGCGCTCATCCACGCCCTTCGGTGCCTGGGCGTCGGACCCGGCGACGAAGTCGTGACGCCGGTCTTCACCTTCATCGCCACGGCGGCTTCTATCCGGCACGTGGGGGCGAAGCCTGTCTTCGTGGATATCGATCCCGAGACGATGTGCATCGATCCCGAAGGGATCCAAAACGCCCTGACCCCCGCGACCCGGGCCGTGATGCCGGTTCACCTGTTCGGCCTGCCCGCCGACATGCCCGCCATTTTGGAGATCGCCAAGCGCGAGGACCTGCTCGTCATCGAGGACGCCGCCCAGGCCCACGGGGCGGAGGTTCTCGGAAAACGCGCGGGATCCCTGGGAGACGCGGGATGCTTCAGCTTCTTTCCCAGCAAAAACCTGGGCGCGGTCGGAGACGCCGGCGCCGTCGTCACGGGAAACGAAGAAGCGGCGGACCGGATGCGCAAGACCAGCAACCACGGCCGGAGCGCGAAATACCTCCACGGAGAGATCGGGACCAACGACCGCCTGGACGCCCTCCAGGCCGCCGTCCTGGCGGTGAAGCTGAAACACCTGGAGGCGTGGACGGAGGAGCGCCGGCGGGCGGCCCGGTGGTATCGCGAGGCCCTCGAAGGCCTGCCCCTCGTCCTCCCCGCGGCGCCCGAAGGACGGCGGTGCGTCTATCACCTCTACGTGATACGAACGCCCGCGCGTGACCGCCTCCGCGAGGCGCTCACGCGCGAAGGCATCGAAACGGGTCTCCATTACACCCCGCCCCTTCACCTTCAACCCGCCCTCGAGGACCAGGGAGGCCGGCCGGGCGACTTCCCCGAGTCGGAGCGCGCGGCCGCGGAGGTCCTCTCGCTTCCCATGTACCCGGAGCTCGAAGAAGAGCAGGTCCGGCGGATCGCCGGGGTGATCGCGAAGACGCTCGGGGCCTGAATCCGCCCTCGGACGCCGGCCCATCGCCCCGGAGCGGGGCGGGGCGCACCGCATCCCCGACAATACAGCCTGCCGTAGTGTCTCGAAGACAAGTTGACCCTTCACGAATTGGAAAGAAGGCTCTCAGAGAACCATTGAGCGAAAGGCGGGCAAGATGCCCGCCCTACCTGCTTAAAAAAACACCGCCCTTTCACCAACCGGCAGGCCGGGCGTTTGGGTCGGTTGACCCCTTGCCCGGCCGGAAGGGACAATTCCGGTCTCGTCATGTAAAGCCATTTACGAGTCACGATACTACCGGGTTTCGATGAGGACGACGTAGGGCGAGAATTTCCGAAAGATCGCCTGGGGCGTCTTCGGTTTGATCGCGAGCAACTTCTGGAAATGCCCGAGCGCTTCGGGATAGCTTCCCTTTCTGTAGAGACTGATACCGAGGCCGTTCAGGGCGGATTGGTGACGAGGCTTTCGGGAAAGGACCCTTCGATAAGCGGAAATGGCCGGATCGTAGTTTCCGATGTTCAAGTGGGACCCGCCGAGATAATCCAAATCTCCGACCGCGCCTGGATCGGCTTCGACGATCCGCCGGAAATAGCGAAGCGCTTCTTTGTAATCCTTTTTCCGGAACAGGGCCCGGGCGAGCCCCCGCATCGCGTGCTTGTACTCGGGCTTGTATGACAAGGCCCGTTTGAGATAGACGACCGCCTCGTCGTAGTTTTTCTTATGGAGATAGGCCCATCCCAGGTTCGCGTTGACCGCCGGCAGCCTGGGGTTCAACGCCAGGGATTTTCGATAGAGCCTGATGGCCTCGTCGTAATTGCCTTTCGCGGAAACCGCATTTCCCCGAACGTTGAGGCTTCCCGCCGTCGGCGCGCGGATGCCGCCGTCAATCCGATGAGAAGAAGAACGGCCGCATAACCCGCCGGAAGGCGCCTGGGCGGGATGGTTATCGGACCCCGTGAATGGGATTGTTTTCTGAAGCGGATCATGAGCGGGCCTCCGGGTTGCTTCGATTCATCTTCATCCCTTTTGAAGTCGGGGCTCATCCTCGCTCGATTCTTTCGGTCAGCGCCGCCCATCCACCGGTCCGGATACGAAGGATGGTGAATCCCCCCCCTCCCCTCCTCCCCCCCCCGCGACATTCGTTCAAGATCGCCGGCCGCGGCTACTTCCCGCCCGCGGAAACCGTCCGGCGGACCCCTTCCCGGAAGGACACCTCCGGACGCCAGCCCAGCTCTCTTTCCGCCTTGGAGGCGTCCAGGCAGATCCGCTCGACCTCTCCGGGGCGCCGCTCTTCGTAGACGGGCTCCACGTCCGCCCCCAGGGCGTCCCGCACGGCCTCGAAGACCTCCCGGTCGGTGACCTCCTCGCCCCACCCCAGGTTGAACGCCTCCCGGCTTCCGGCATCCCCGGTGACGAGGAGGTTGGCCCGGACGAGGTCGCCCACAAAGACATAATCCCGGGTCTTGGTCCCATCGCCGAAAATCGTCGGGCGGCGTCCCGCGCGGATACGCTCGGAGAAGATAGCCACCACCCCGGCCTCTCCCGAGGGGTCCTGCCGGGGACCATACACGTTGGGGTAGCGTAGGATGGTGTAATCGAGGCCGTGAAGACGGGCGTAAAGCTCGACGTACTTCTCTCCGACGTACTTGGACAGCCCGTAGGGCGAAAGGGGCCGGACGGCGTGATCCTCCCGGACCGGAAGCGACTCCGGCTCTCCATAGGCCGCGCCCCCGCTCGATATGAAGATGACCTTGCCGACCCCGTACTCCCGACAAAGCTCCAGGAGGTTGACCGTCCCCAGGACGTTTTGCCGGGCATCGTACGCGGGGTCTTCCACCGCCCGCCGGACGTCCACGTGGGCGGCATGGTGGTTGACCCGGTCCGGCCGCTCGCGCTCGAAGACGGCCCGCAGGGCGGCCGCGTCGCAAAGGTCCGCCCGGTGGAACGCCGCTCCCGGGTTCAGGTTTTCTTCGCTTTCCCGGAAGAGCGCATCCACGACCGTGACCTCATGGCCCTCAGCCACGTAGGCGTCCACAACGTGCGACCCGATGAATCCGGCCCCGCCGGTCACGAGAATTTTCAACCCTCATCCCTTCCGCAAGAGATTGGACGGCCGGATAAAAACCTGGCGCCCCGCCGCCTCGAAGTCGGGCTTGAGCGGACCATGACCTTACGGCGCGTCTTCCCGATCCTCCGCCGAAACGCGACCCATCGTCAAGGCGCCGCGGCGGGTCCAAGCCGGTCCGGGTCGGGGGATCTCGACGGGTCGAAGCGGGCGAAGAAGGCCACCCCCACCAGGGCCATGGCGGCCGCGATCCAATACACCACGGGATAGCCAAAGCGCGCGGCGACGCCGCCCAGCGCGGCTGAATTGAGGAACACCCCAAAATGAAAGAAACCTGAGAAGAGGCCCATCGTCCTTCCCCGGTCCGATGGGTTCGCCCGGTCAATGACCAGCGCGCCCAACGTCGGCATGACAAATCCCTGGCTCGTCCCGAAGAAAAAGGCCGCCGCCGCGAATCCCCAGACATTCCGCGCCAAGGCCAGGAGAACCAAAACGACCGCCATCCCCAGCAGGTTCGGCAGGAGAATCCGCCGCCGCCCCCACTGATCCGAAAGTCCCGTCAGAAAGATTCGGATGAGAACCGCGACCACCGTGTAGGTGATGAAAAAGAAGCCGATGGTCTCGAAGCCCCGGCTTTTGAGGTACGTGGGGACAAACGTCAGCACCGCCCCGAAGCTCGATCCGGTCAGCAGGACCGTCCCCATCACAGGCCAGAGATCGCGCCGGACCAGCAAGGCCCGAAGGGAAGAGCTTGGGGCCGGGTCGGGATCATCGGCGCGGCCCCGAATGAACGCCCCCAGAAGGACCGACAGGAACGCATACGCGGCCGTCACCCCGAACAACGCCGGAAACCCGCTGATCGAAACCAAGCCTTCCCCGGCCCAAGGCCCGATCGCGTGCGGAGAGAGGGTGAAAACCATATAGAAACCATAGGACTCCCCCCGGCGGGAAGCCGGGCTCAATTCGGCCACGAGCGTGTATCCGGCCGTCAGGCCCGCGGCCAGTCCGACGCCCTGGAGGGCCCGGAGGAAATAAATCAACGGTCCGACCCGCTGGACGAACAGGTATCCCGCCGCGCCGATTCCCAAAAGCGCGGCCCCGGCGAGCAGGAGACGTTTGGCGCCCCAGCGATCCACCAGGACACCCGAAAGCGGCGTGCAGATGAAAGAAATGATCCACCCGGATCCGGAAACAAACCCGATGTCGGTCTCGTTGCCTCCAATCTGCTGAATGAACAGCGGCAGGAGGTAAAACGTCGTAAAATTCAGCATGAAGAAAAAGGTCGCCAGGACCGTGAGGGTGTAATCGCGGCCGAACAATCGGCTGGGGACCGATGTACTGGGGGGGGGGTTGCGGGTCATCAGGGATTCGGGACTCCGAAATATCGAGGGCTTGAAATTGGCGCCGCTCAGACCCGCTCATCTTATCAGCGAAATCCCCGGGAGGGGGAGGAGGGGGGGGAGACGATCACGGAAATACCTTTCCCTGAATGAATCCAATCGGCCGAATTTCTATCTAATGATTCGGAAAAGGTGGTGATTGGGAGTTCACATGGATTCACGGGGCGCCGGTTGACGAAGGCCGGAAGGAGAGAATCCATGCCGCCCAAAGTGGAGGTGTATTCGCAAGCGCAATGCCCCTGGTGCCACCGGGCCATGGGGCTGCTCAAGAAAAAGGACATTGAATTCGAGGAGATCCTCGTCAGCGGCGACACCCCCGAATGGGAGGCCATGATCGAGCGCACCGGGGGCCGGACCACGCCCCAGATCCTCATCGGCGGGGAAATCATCGGCGGTTACACCGAGCTTGCCACGCTCAACGCCCGGGGCGTGCTGGACGAGAAGCTCGGCCGCGAAAGCGATCGGGCCGAAGAAACGCTCTACGACGTGATGATCATCGGGCTGGGACCGGCGGGGATGACCGCCGCCATCTACGCCTCCCGGAAGGGGCTTCAGACGCTGGTCTTGTCCAAGGACGTCGGCGGGCAGCTGAACATCACCGCCGAGTTGGAGAACTATCCTGGGTATTCCTACATCGAGGCTCAGGACCTGATTGACCGTTTCGAGGAACACGTCGGCCGCTTCGACATCACCCGGGTCATCGGTGAAACGGTCACAAACATCGAGATCGACGACAAGATCAAGGCAGTCCGCACGGAGGCGGGCAACCGCTACCGGGGCCGCACGCTGATCGTCGCCAGCGGAAAGTTCCCCCGCCCCCTGGGCATCCCCGGCGAGGACCGGCTGATGGGAAAAGGCGTGGCCTATTGCGCCACGTGCGACGCGCCCTTTTACAAAGACAAAGTGGTCGCCGTCGTGGGCGCCGGCAATTCCGCCCTGGAAGCGGCGGGCGAGCTGGACCGCATGGCCCGGAAGGTCCACCTCATCGTGCGCGGCGAGTTCATCGCCGACGACATCCTGATCGACCGGGTCCACCGGATGAAGAACGTCGAGATCCTCCAGGAGTTCGTCCCGGTGGAAATCCTCGGGGAAGGCGGGGTGACGGGCGTGCGGATCCGCTCGAAGGCCGGTGGGACCGAGCGCGCCATCGAGGTCGACGGCGTTTTCGTCGAGGTCGGCCTGCTGCCCAATTCCGCCTTTGTGATGAACGCCCTGGACGTGAACGAGACCGGCGAGATCATCATCGACTGCCAGACCGGGACCGGCGCCCCCGGGGTCTTCGCCGCGGGCGACGTCACGAACGTCAAGGACAAACAGGTCGTCGTGGCGGCCGGGGAAGGGGCCAAGGCCGCCCTGCGGGCGCACGAGTACATCCTGGTGAAACGCTGATCGAAGGGCGGCACTGGCGGACAAGCCGCCAGTGCCGCCCTTCTTTGAGGAAGTTCGGAATTCGTGAAGCTATCTCCGAGACGCGACACTAGGCCCCGCCCGTCGGTGGGACGGACCCGCCCGTCGGCGGGTCTTGCATCAGCTCGATGAGGACGCCGTCGTGGGCGCGGAAGTAGTTCACCCGTCTGCCGCTCGGGGTTTCAACGGGAGGCTGGAGAAACTCGTACCCTCGCGCGCTCAGCGTGTCGGTGAGGGACTGAATGTCCTTCACCGTGAAGGCGATCTGGGTGAGGCCGACCTGCGTCGGATGCGTGATCGGCGCCCTGCCGGACGATTTCTCGGGCTCGTGGAACTGGAGCAATTCCAATACGGCGTCTTTGTGCTTGAGATGGAGAACGCGAAAGCGCACGCCTTTCCTGGCCATGATCTTCTCGACACCCTCGCCCTTGAACTCCATGTCCATGGCGACTTCCATTCCCAGGAGGTCGCGGTAGAGTTCGAGACATTCATCGATATCGCCGACGGTGATCGATGCGTGATGCAGGTTCTCGAGCATGACGGCTCCTTATTGTGAATGGGCAGCCGGATTCCGGGCTCATCCTTTATATCTCACAAAGTTTTGGCCGGAGCTGTAGTGCACCTTCGATACAACGGTGGTCCACCGTTAGGCCGGGAAGCGGGGGCGGGTACGGAGCCCCGCCCCTACATGGAAAACTCCTGTACGCACTAATAATGTAGGGGCAGGGTTCTGTACCCGCCCCACACTAACCCTCCAGCCCCAGGATCCGCGCGGCGTTGCCCCCGAGGATCTTCCGTTTCCCCTCGTCGTCGATGGGAAACCGGTTCACGGCGTCCACGACGGCGCCGGGGTCCATCTCGGGCGCCCAGCTCCCCATCACCATGCGCCCTGGCCCGAGCTCCCGCAAGGCCCGGTCGACGCAGGACGTGGGCGCGAGGGTGAACTCCAGGAGGACGTTGGGGTTCAGCTCGGCGGTCATCAGGTAATCGGGCCAGTAGGCCCACGTCCAGCACCGGCACATCACGACGGGCAGGTCCGGGAACGCGCGGGCGATCAGGTTGTCCCAGAAGACCGCTCCGCCGATGATGGGGGTGTGGCCTTCATGCTCGATCATCAGGGCCGAGCCGGCCGCCTGGAGCTTCTCCGCGATGGGGAAGAAGAATTTCTCCACCAGGCCCGTGCCCGGCGCAAGCCCCCAGGACGAGAAGAGCTTGACGCCGTGCAGGCCCAGGTCGTTCAGGCAGCGGTCGGTCTCGTCCGTCCCCTTGTAATAATTCTGCGTGCCGACGCCGATGAACCGGTCCGGGTGGGCCTTGACCACCCGGGAAAGCTCGTCGTTGGCCGCCTCGAAGCGGAAGTCGACAATCGGCCCGAAGTGGTGGACGACCGCCCGGTCGATCCCCGCGGTGTCCAGGCTCCGCAGGAGCGCGTCGGCCGTAGAGGTCTCCGGGTGATGGGGATGCTTGTAGGAGATCGAGGTGTCGATGATCATAACGGGCGCGGATTCCCTCCTTCACGGGCCGGGGAGAAAATTCCTACAGATCCAACCCGCAAAGGCGGACAATGTTCCCGCCGAGGATCCGCTCCTTCTCTTCGGAGGGGATCGGCAGGTTCTCGACGAACGACTTCGCGCCGATGGGGTGGCTGGTCGGGCTGTCCGATCCGAAGAGCATCCGGTCCGGCCCGAAGGCGCGGTAGGCGTTCTTGATGGCCCCGAACTGGTTCATCGAGAGGTCCGCGTAGACGTTGGGGTATTCCTTCCCGACCCAGCAGGCGTCGGAGAACATTGCGTGCCCCAGGTGGCCCAGGATCAGCTTGGCCTTCGGGTGTTTGCGCGCCAGGTCCGCCATCAGGATGGGGCCCGACATGGGCGGGTGGCCCGTGTGAACGAAGAAGGGCACATCGTGCTCGACGGCCTTCTCCACCAGCGGATAGACGAACTCCGGGCTGTTGATGGGGTGGTAATCGGTGACGGGGTGGATCTTCAGCCCCCTGAACCCCAGCTTCCGGATGCAGCGGTCGGCTTCCGCCAGACAGGCTTCGATCCCGGCGTAGGGGGGATGAAGATAAGCGAATCCGGTCAGCTTGTCGGGATGCTCCCGGACGGCTTCGGCCGCGTGGTCGTTCCCCTCGCGGTAATCCTCGCCATAGATCCCGCAGACGTCGATGATGATCGAGTGCGCGACATCCGCCTCTTCCATGGCCGTGAGGACGTCCCCGGTCCCGGTCCGGGCGTCATGCCCGTAGTTGAGATGAAGGTGCGTATGGTGGTCGATGATGGGGGCCGCGAATGCGCCCTTTCAACGGGCGAGGACCGCTCCCCTCCGGGGGGCAACGGTTCAGGCGTCCATGACGACGCGGACCTTCGTCTCGTAATAGCCGGGGGTTTCGCCGTATGTCGAAAGAACGTCGCCCGTGAGGACGTTGACCCCCCGGTCCTTTTTCAGCCATCCCCCCGCCCGGGCCACGCATACGTCGGTCCGGACGCCGTCGTCCAGGACGAATCTCACGGCGTAAGATCCGTACGCGGAAACCAGCCTCCCTTCCGCGTTCTCTTTCACCCCGAACCGCGCGGCGGTTTCGGGGTGAAGCCACGCCTTGGCCTCCCGCCGCTCCTGCGTGGACTCCAGGGTCTGGGACGCCTGGGATTTTGGGTCCTTCAGAGAGAGCAGGTTGAGGGGGTACGGGTCATCCTCTCCATCCGGCGCGCCGGAGCCTTCAGCCCGGTCCGTCCCGCCGACGGGCGGGTCCGTCCCACCGGCGGGCGAGTCCGCGCCGCTCACGCCGCCGAGGCCGTCCGGCGTCCACGCTTCCAGGAACTCGAACTTGCCCGAGCGGGTCGAGAAATCTCCCCCCCCCTCCCCTTCCGCGAAGGCCACGTCCGGGGCGTTGGGCTTGCGGAAGAACTCGCTCATCGCCCGCTTGGGGTCGAGGCCGTGGGCCGCCATCGGCGCCAGGATCCCTTCGAGCAGCTTCTCGACCGGCTCTCCCAGATACGGGTCTTCCACCCCCATGCGTTTCGCCAGCTCGCCGATGATCTGCCAATCCGTTTTGACGCCGTCCAGGGGCGCCGCCGCCGGGATCACCGGCCCGACGTAGGGGTTCCAGCTCGCCGGCCGGACGTCGCGCTCCTCCAGAAACATGGCGCACGGAAGGAACAGGTCCGCGCACTCGGCCGTGTCAGTCATGAATTGGTCGACGACGGTCACGAAATCGATGGACCGGAGGGCCTTGGCCACTTTCTTGGAGTTGGGACACTGGGTCACAGGGTTTCCGCCGTTGATGAAGGCCGCCCGAAGGGGCGGATTTTCTGTGTTCAGGATGGCCTCGCCCAGGATCCCCTTGGGCACGGTCCGGCGATTTTCGACGAACGCCTCCCCCATCAAGGACCGGTCGAAGGGCGCCCAGAAATCGGAGGAGTACTGAAAGCCGCCCCCCGGGACCCCGATGTTGCCGGAGACCGCCGCGGCGGCCAGGATGAGGCGGGTGATCTCGGTCCCCTGCCGGTAGTGCTGGGGGCCTTTGCCCATGAGGATGCAGGCGGGATGGTTCCGCTCGAAGAGGCCGGCGATCTCCCGCAGGGTCTCGGGCGGAAGCCCGCAGCCGGCCGCCAGCCGGTCCCAGGAGAAGCTTTCAGCCATTTTCTCGATGGCCTCGGGGTTCGCCGATCGGTTCTCCAGGAATTTCCGGTCGGCCTTGCCCGAATCGAGGAGGTGCTTGCAGATGGCGAGCGCCAGAAATCCGTCCCCCCCCGGCCTCGGGGCATAGTGGCGGTCGCAGAACTTCGCCGACTCAGTCCGGACCGGGTCGATGAGGACGATCTCGATCCCCCGCTCCCGCGCCCTCTTGATCAGGGGCACGAGGTGGACAGCGTACGCGGCCGGGTTCCGGCCCCACAGAACGACCATCCGGCTGTTGAGCATGTCCGAGGGCTCGTGTCCCGACACGCGGCCCAGGCTCTGGAGCATGCCGGCGAGCCCCGCGCCCAAACACAGACTGCCCGAAGCGACGGTAGGCCCGCCCAACCGGTTGAACAGGCGGATGTTGTACTGCTTGGAGATCGCGAACGACCCCACGTCCATGTAATACAGAATCGAGGTCGAGCCGTATTCGTCCACGGCGGCGCGGAACTTCTCCGCGGCCAGGTCCAGGGCGTCGTCCCACGCGATCTCTTGCCAGCCGGACTTTGTCTTCCGCTTCGGGCGCGTCACCCGCTCGGGGCCGTAGAGCCGGTCGAGAAACCGGTTGAGGCGGATGCACAGGAAGCCCTCGGTGTAGGGATGATCCTGGGCGCCGCGCAGGCGGACGACCCGACCGTCCTCGACGTCGGCGTCGATGCCGCAGGCGTCCTGGCAATCCAGCGCGCAGGTGGTCCGGATGGTTTTCATGGGTTCCCCCGATTCATTCTTCCGGGCAGGACCGCGCCCGCCCCGGATTGATCATTCCGACAATACAATTTTATTATAGCTCATGAATTGGAAATCCGGTATCGACCAAGCGGGCGACCTCGCCGGACACCGGCGGCTTTCAACCCCGGGGGCCGCAAACCCCGCGAATCCGCCACAGAAGGAGCCGATGAGATGGACCTGGAACTCAAAGACCGCGTCGCGATGATCACCGGGGGAAGCCGGGGACTCGGGAAGGCCTCCGCACTGGCCCTGGCGGCCGAGGGCTGCCATGTCAGCACGATGGCCCGCGGCGCCGAGGATCTGAAAACGGCCGCGAGAGAGATCGGGGCCCGGGGCGTCGAGGCGCTCACGCTTAAGGGGGACGCGGGAAAGAAGGAGGACACCGATCGGTTTTTCGCCGAGACTCAGGCCCGATTCGGCCGCGTGGACATCCTCGTCAACAACATCGGCGGCTCCAACCCGGGCGGAAACATCGACGCGGACGACGAGACCTGGCGGCGGGCGTTCGAGATCAACTTCTTCTCGGCGGTCGCCCTGACGCGCCTGGCGCTGCCCGGGATGAAAAAACGCGGGTGGGGCCGAATCATCAACATCTCATCCATCTTCGGCCGGGAGTGGGGCGGCAACGCCACGTACATGTCCTCCAAGGCCGCGATGATCGCCCTGACCAAGCAGATCGCCCGCTCCGTGACGGACGACGCAATCACCGTCAACTCCATCGCCCCCGGATCGATCATGTTCGAGGGCGGCTCCTGGTGGAAGCGCCGCCGGGAGGACCCCGAGAAGGTCGACGCCTTCATCCGCGCCGAGATGCCCTACGGCCGGATGGGCCGACCGGAGGAGATCGGAAGCGTCGTGGCCTTCCTGGCGTCCGCGCCGGCCAGCCTCATCAACGGCGTCTGCCTCAACGTCGACGGCGGGCAGTCCCGCTCGCTGATCTAACGCACCCGAAAAAAAGGCCCCGCGGCGCACCCGCCGCGGGGCCTTCTCCATTTCTCTTTTTACTTTTTACCTTATGCGCCCGCCGGTTTTCCACTCCTGACCGATATCAATCCTCTTGCGGGTTTCGAGCCTTCGCCGCCGGGGACGCCGTCCGGGGCCACCGAGTAATCAAACGTTCCCGACTGTACGAAGCACAAGCTGGCCACGCCGCCCGGGGGGATCGACTGGGCCCAGTACTCGCCTCCCTGGAGGACAAACCGCGTCGGGGCGACGCAGGCGCGCTTGGCCTTCTCGCCGATGCCGAAAACGATGTTGACCGCTTTGTCCGTGGCGTTATGCCAGATGACCGTCGTGCCGCGATCGATCACAATGTGCTCGGCGGACATAAAGCCTTCGAGCACATCGATCTGGACGGTCCTGCCGAAGCCTTTCAGCTTGGACTGGGCCAGCCCGTCCGCGCTCAGCGCGGCCAGCGAAACGGCGGCGACCAATGCCAGAAGCCAAACAGGCGTATTCCGCTTCTTCATCTCTTGACTCCTCCTACCTGAGAGAAACACGGGTTTTGGAGGCGCCTCCGCATTCTCGATGATGATAACCGCCTTATTGCATATTTATTCCAGATGATAATAACCATCTGTTCGACAATATTAAATTGTAGCGAAATTCAACATGTCTTAAAATATCCATAAACGCTTATCATAGACAGCAATAGTAAATAAATAAGAACCACTTTATTCAGAGATTATTCCCGGAGGACTCGAAGAAATAATTCGGTTCGGACGGCACCCGGCGCGGCGTTCTTGCGGATCATCCGGCACACCTTCACCCTCCCCCGCTTTATCGCAAGTCATCCATTTCATATAATCAGGGCGATTGTTCCAAGCCCACCCGCACGAAGGGGGAACCTCCGCCCGTGAATGCGAATCCGGTCCTTTCCGTTCTCTTGGCTTCGGGCATTCTGGCGCTGGCCGCGTCATCGGGCGCCGAGGCGGGCTGGCGGGATTGGTTCAAAGGGAAGCCCGAGATCCCGAAAAGCATCGAGGAGCGCGCGCGGGAGGCGGGCGACGTGGGCACCCGCCCCGGTCTCCTCGCGCCGGATTTCGAGCTGGAGCGCCGGGGAGGCGGAACGCTGCGACTCTCGTCCTACCGGAACCGGAAGGCGGTGATCCTGAACTTCTGGGCGACTTGGTGCGTTCCCTGCCGGAAGGAAATGCCCTCCTTGGAGGCCCTGGGCAAGGTCTACAAACAAGAAGGGCTGGTTGTCCTAGGGATCAACATCGACGCGGACGAGCCGGAAAGCGGGTCCGCGGCCGCGTTCGTGAAAGATGTGGGCGTCACCTTTCCCGTCGTCTTCGATCCCCTTGGCCGATCGGTGCGGGCATACGCCGTCCACGGCCTCCCCGTCACCTACCTCATCGGACGCGACGGTCTCATCGTAAAACGGATCTTCGGCGACCGGGACTGGATGAGGCCGGACGTGGTCGCGCGGGTGAAACGTCTCCTCCTTGGACGGGACGCCTCGGCCCCCTGAGCAAGACCCCGTAAATCCCCCCCCCTTAACGAAATCCCAAAAGCAGCCAGGCCCCGGCCGCCATCAGAGCGGCGCCGAGATAGACGCCCGCGCCCATCTTCTTCCTCTTCCCCCCCCTCCCCTCCCTCCCCCGGCCGGTCAGAAAGACAATGACGGCGACAAAAACGGGCTTGACGAAAATCAGGGGGACCACGACGGAGACCGGTCCGGATTGCAGGGCCAGAAAGAAGGTGGCCTGCGCGCCCACCATCACGAGGCCCCCGGCGAAAGAGCCGCGCGGACCTCGGCGCGAACACAAACCGCTCCGGCCGGGGGAAGACCGGGCCCAAGAGCAGGAGCGTCGCCAACCCGCCCATCCCCGCAAGCGCCGACGCCAGGGGGATGGACGCGATGCTCCCCAGCCCGACCTTGCGGAAGAGGGGACTCACGCCGAACAGGAAGGCCGTGAGGAGGGGGAACGCCAGGTCCGCCGGACTCATCCGCCGACCCTCCCCCGTTCCCTGCTTCCTCCCCGCCGAGACCATGACGCCCAGGACAACCGTCACCGTGCCGATGTAGATGAAGACCGTGGGCCGCTCTCCCAGGAAGAGGACGGCCAGGGCCACGCTGAAGACGGGCGCGGAGACCGAGATCACCGCCGCCCGGGCGACGCCGACGCGGCGCATGCTGAGGTAGAAGAAGAACATCCCCAACCCGAGCTGGGAAATGCCCACCAGAAGGAACCAGAAGACGCCCGCCGCGTTCAACTCCAGGCCGGGGAGGACCCACGGCATGGCCGCGGCGTAGCAAACCCCGACCAGGAAGGTCAGGGCGACCGCGCCCGTATAAGGGGTCGAGGTCCGGACTCCCGCCCCCATCAAGGTGTCGCTGACGGCGAAGGCCAGAGCGGTCAGAAGGGCCAGAACCTCAGCAGAGAAAAAAATCAACTTTGCAAGCCCGCCGGAATCAAGTAACGTTGACACCTCGAACCAAAAACGCGCCGGACGCCGCGCCGCGAGGGACGCCTCGCCGGGGCTTCCACCTTATGACAGGATTTCACCTTCGCCCAAACCGCGAAAGGGACTCCAAGGCGGAACTTTCAAGGGTCTGAAATCCACCCTCAAGACCTGAAGGAGGCGAGGCGATGGACAGCCGGGAATTTGCCAAGCGGATTCTTGCCAGGGCGACGGAAAACGCCGAGAAAATGAAGGAAACCGTCCTGGAGCGCACGCCTACGCTTTCCGAGGACGAGATCACCGCCACCTTCCAGTCTCACGAATGGAGAGAGTATTACCTCGGCGTCTTTTGCCCGGCCAAAATGATCACCCTCATTTCTCCGGAAGACCTCGACCTCAAGCTTCTCCTCACACAACAGCTCGTCGAGGAATATCACCACTACCAGGTCTTCGCCAAGCTCGTCGCCGACCGCGGGGCGGAGAGCGACCTCACCCGATTCAAGGCCGGACCCGCCCACAACGGCATGCTCGAGAAGACCCTCTCCTGGGACCATCCGGTCTACATCGCGGCCGCGAGCAACCTGACGGGCGAGTTCATCCTGGCCGCGTGCATGGAAAAGCTGGTCACGCTTGTGGATAAGGAGTCCGCCCGGGTCATCGAGGAGGAGGTCATGGCCCACGAGGGCAATCACATCCACACCGGCCGGCTGATCCTGGAGCGCTACGCAACGACGCCGGAAATCCAGGAGAAGGTGGAGGGGCTTATCGAGGATCGCACGAATCATTTCATCGCTTCGTATTCGAAGCCGTACATGGAGTTCATCGGACCCGACTTCAACGGGGCGTCCTGACGCCCGCGTTCACTGTTTTGAAAACGGCGCCCCGCAAGACCGGGGGATGCGGCCGGAGGAAAGGTGGGAGGAGAAAGATGGCCCAGGGCATTCGATTCCGCGCGGTCAGGGTCCACACCCTCGCCCTGCCCCCGGACGTCACAAAAAAGCTGGACTCGATCGTCACCCAAGAGCGGAGAACGGTCACAGAGATCGTCACGTCGGCCATCCGCCGTTATCTGGATGAATACTCGCCCTCCGAGAAGAAAGACCCGGAAAACAGGGACGGGGAAAATCCGACCGCTTCGTAGGCAGGCGGCGTCCCCCTCCCCGAGGGTGGATTAATACACCTGCTTCGGCAGCCGCCAGGCGGTCAGCATGAGCAGGACGATCGACCTGATCACGAGAAACCAGCCCCCCGTGAATTCGCCCGTCAGGTCGTGGACCCAACCGATCACGATGGGTCCGGCGAAGGTCCCCCCGTACCCGACCAGAAGGTTCGCGCCCGCCACGCTGCCCACAAGGCGGGGCTCAACGTATTTCAGCGGCAAGGCAAAGCTCAGGGCGAAGATCCCCCCCATCGCAACGCCCATCAAAATTGGGTAGAACCAAGTCAACGCCAGGGGAAAAAAGATTATCCCGAACACCGCCGGAAGAAGAATGGCGCCCGAAACGATCAGGCTCGTCTTGGTTCCCCCGGTTTTGTCCGAGACATAAGGAATGATCAGGCTTGAAGGCAGATTCAGAAAAATGAACACCGCCAGGATCCGCGTGCTGGTCTTCAGCGTCAGGCCCAGTTCGTGATAGTACGTCGGTATCCAGGAGGACAGGGAATAGAACACGAACCCCTGGGCGAGAAAAATGATGTTCAGCTTCCAAACCGTCCTGTCCCGCCAAATTCCCGCGATCTTCGGAGCGCCGCCGCCGGCGCCGTCGCCGGACGGGGCCAGCAGCACCCATCCCAATAACCCGAACAACGCGACGGCGCTCCAAACCAGGAACGTCCCCTTCCAGGACCCGGTCCACCCCAACAGGAAGGGATAGGTCAGCCACGTCGCCAGCGTCGCGCCCATGATGATCCCGGTCGTGTAGATGCCCGTGGCCGTGCCCGGCAGGTCCGCGAACCGGTCCTTGACCATCCGCGTCAGGCAGGGGCCCGAGATCCCCATACCGGCCCCCAAAAGCGCCGTCCAGAGCAAAAGCATCCGGAAACCCGGCGCGGCCGTCCGAAGCGCGGCGCCCGCCAGGATCAACACCAAGCCCAGGGTCAGGGTCCGCTTCATGCCGATGGTGTCCGCCAGCCATCCGCCGGGAAACCCGAAGACGGCCATCAGGATCGTGGGCGTCGAGAACAGGAGCCCCGCCTCCACGTACGTCAACCCCAGATCGTTCTTGATGAAAGGCAACAGGGGCGACACCGAGAGGGAGATCCCGCGCAGGTTCAGCGCGACGCACCAGGCGATTGCCAGGAGGACCCATCGGTTTCGGCTGGCCATATCCGAGAATTCCTTGACCGCGGGGCTCATCCCGGACCGGAACGCGCCCATCCCCCCCGGAAACTGGGGGTTGGATATTTTACACCCGATTTCCGAGGGACGCGGCGCGTCCGGCCCCGCCGCTTGTGAACCGCCTCCCCGCCCATCCCGGAGCGCGAACGAACGCGCAACCTTGACAACCCGTTTCGTGTCGGAATACACTTTCCCGTTCCTGGAATTCAAATGTCCGGTCGGCGCGTGCGGAACCGCATCCGGTAACGACAGGGACGCGCCGCGACCGATCCGCGGCCTGACCGGACCGATTGGAGACTTCCCCGACAGGACAGGATGGTTTGCACGCGGGAGGGGGGCGCCTTCACCGCCTGTCTCTGTGAATTCATGTTGAGAAAGGATGGACCGGATGGTCTCCCTGGAAATCCTCGAACCCGCCTCCTTGGAGGAGGCCTGCGATCAACTCTCCAAGGCTGGCGAAGGCGTGAAGGTCGTCGGGGGCGGCATCGCGCTCTCCATCCTGATGAAACAACGAATCTTCCGGCCCGAGCGATTGGTCGCCGTGCGGCGCATCCGGGATTTCGACGCCATCCGCCATGAATCGGGGGTCGGTCTGATCATCGGCGCCGGGGCTCTGCACCGGACGCTGGAAACCTCACCGACGGTCCGCGCGCACTGCCCGTTGCTGGCCGAGGTGATGAGCCAGGTGGCCAACGTCCGGATCCGGTGCATGGGCACGCTGGGCGGCGAGCTGGCTCACGCGGACCCGCATTCCGACCCCCCCCCCGTCCTCATCGGGCTGGGGGCCTACGCGGTCGTCCAAAGCGTCCGGGGGGAGCGGGAGATACCCTTCGCCGACTTCTTCACCGGCTATCTGGAATCCGCCCTGGAGGAGGACGAAATCCTCCGGAGCGTCGTGATTCCCGACGCCCCGCCATCCTTGCGGTCCGCCTATCTGAAATTCACGCCCAACACCTCCACCGACTGGCCCTGCCTGGGCGTGGCGGCGTTTGCGGAACTGGAAGGGGACGGGACGTGCCGCTCGCTGGAGATCATTTTCGGGTCCGTGACCGAAATCCCCTTTCGCGTGCCCGGGGTCCCGGAGATGGCGGCCGGCCGGGGGCTGGACGACGCCCTCATCGACGAGATCGCCGAGCACTGCTTCGACCGGGTGGACCCCATGGAGGATTCCCGGGGATCCGCCTGGTACAAGAAAGAACTCTCGCGCGTCTTCGCCCGCCGTATCGTGAAGCGGGCCATCGGCGAAAATGTTACCGCCTGAGGAGCGGAGGAACCATGGGCAATGTAACCATCGGCCTGTCCGAGATCCGCCCCGAAGCCGAATCCAAGGTGCGGGGCGAAGGCGTCTACACGATGCACTTCGAAGTGCCGGGGGCGGCCCACGCCCTGGTCCTGAGAAGCCCCCATCCCCACGCCCGGATTCGCCACATCGACGCCTCCCGGGCGGAGCGGCTGCCCGGGGTTTTCGGCGTGCTGACCCGGGACGATTTCATCGGTAACGACCGCTTCACCCCGACCTACGGTCCGGTCTATTACGATCAACCCGTCGTCGCGCTGGACAAGGTGCGCTACGTGGGGGACCGCGTGGCGGCCGTCGCCGCGGCGGACATCGACACGGCCGAGGAGGCGCTCGGTCTCATCGACGTGGAGTACGAGGAGATCCCCGCAGCGACGGACCTTGAGGCCGCCCTGGCCGAGGGGGCGCCTCTCATCCACGGAATCCTGGAGCCCCCGTCCCAGGGGTTCGCCGACCTGAAGACGATCCGCCCCATCCCCGGCACCAACATCTGCAACCAGTACCGGCTGCGCTACGGGAATGTGGACAAAGGGTTCGCCGAATCGGACCACGTCTTCGAGCACGAGTTCACCACCCCGACGACGCAGCACGTGGCTTTCGAGCCCTACAACGCCGTCGCGAAGGTCGAGCGGGGCAACCGGGTCACCATCTGGTCCAGCACCCAGAACCCCTTCCTCGCGCGCAACTCCGTGGCGCGGGTCTTCAAGACGCAGGTCGGCAATGTCCGGATCATCATTCCCGGATACCTCGGAGGCGGATACGGCAGCAAGACCTACGCCCGGATCGAGCCGGTGACGGCCTGTCTGGCCTGGAAGTGCGGCCGGCCGGTCCGGCTGACACTGTCCCGGGAGGAATGCTTCCTGGAATGCGTCAAGCACGCCTCCCTCGTCAAGATCAAGACCGGCGTCGGCCGGGACGGCCGCTTCCGGGCGCGGAAGACGGAGATCTACCTGGACACCGGGGCCTACGCCGACATCGGCCCTCGGGTGGCCAAGAACTGCGGGTACGTCTCATGCGGACCGTTCAAGATGCCCAACGCCTGGGTCGATTCCCACTGCGTTCTGACCAACAAGCCCTCGTCCGGACCGTTTCGCGGATTCGGCGTCGCGCAGGTATCGTGGGCCTACGCGCAGCAAAACGACATCATCGCGCACGCCCTGGGGATCGAGAGCCGGGAGTTCCTGGACCGGAACCTGATCGAGCCGGGGGATGAATTCGTCACGACCTCGATCATGAAAGAGATCGACTTCAAGGAAAACCTCCGCCGGGCCACCGAGGCCCTGGGCTGGGACAAGCCGCCCGAACCCGCCGCGGAAGCGCACGTCAAAGTGGGCCGGGGCGTGGCCGTCGCCATCAAGAGCACCGTGACGCCCACGACCTCGAGCGCCTTTATCACGGTCAACAACGACGGGAGCGTCTCCGTCCTTTGCAGCACCGTGGACATGGGCCAGGGGTCCGACGCCGTCATGGCCCAGATCGCGGCCGAGACCCTGGGAACGACCTACCACAGCGTGAAGATCGTCCACCCGGACACCGACGTGACGCCCTACGACCAGATGACGAACTCCAGCCGGTCCACCTTCCACGTGGGATCGGCTGTGAGCATGGCGGCCGTCGATGCCAAAAAGCAGATCTGCGATCTGGCCGCCGACCTGTTGGAGGCGGCCTCCGAAGACCTGGACATCCGGGAAGGGCGGGTGTTTCCGAAGACCGACCCGGACCGGAACATCTCGATCCAGGATGTCATCCAGGGCTATTTCGGGATGGACGGCGGGAACATCCTCGGGCGGGGGGTCCTCAAGACCAAAGGCGGCAAGCTCGACAAGGAAACCGGCCTGGCGCTCGAAGAGCTGACGACGGTGTACTGGTTTCCCGCGGCGGGGGCGGCCGAGGTGGAAGTGGACACGGAAACAGGCGTCGTGAAGGTCCGCAAGTTCGTCAACGCGGTGGACGTGGGCAAAGCCCTGAACCCCAAGAGTTGCCGCGAGCAGGTCTCCGGATCGGCCATGATGGCGCTGGGGCAGACCTTTTTCGAGTCCTTGAACTTCGACAACGGACAGCCCCTGAACCCTCACTTCGTGGACTACATCCTCCCCTCGTTTGAGGAAATCCCGGGAGAGATGGAGGACATCCTGGTCGAGACGCCGGTGAAAGACGGACCTTTCGGCGCGCGGGGGACGGGGGAGACTTCAATCACCCCGCCCTCTCCGGCCGTCGCCAACGCGGTCTTCGACGCCGTGGGGGTGCGCATCCACGATCTGCCCATCACCCCCGAGAAGGTGCTCCGCGCCCTGCGGGACAAGGAAGCACGGGAGGCCTCATCCTGATGGAACGGGAAATTCGCTTCACGCTGAACGGTGAGGAGCGCCGGATCACCGTCCGCTCTCACCACACGTTCATGGACGTCCTCCACAACCAGCTCCGGATGACGGGCCCCCGGGAGGTGTGCGGACTGGGGGTCTGCGGGGCCTGCACGGTCCTTCTCGACGACCGGCCGGTGGCCACGTGCGTCTTGCTGGCCCCCTTTGCCGACGGGACGGACATCAAGACCATCGAGGGCCTCGCCCCGAGCGAGGACGAGCTCCATCCCCTCCAGGAAGCGTTCATCGATCAGGGCGGGTTTCAGTGCGGGTACTGCACGCCGGGGATGATCATGACGGCGAAGGCCCTCCTGGACGAAAATCCCGATCCGACCGAGAAGGAGATCAAGAAGTTCATGGAGGGCAACCTCTGCCGCTGCACCAGCTACTTCGAGATCATCCGCGCCATCCAACAGGCCGCGAAGATGATGAAGACCTGACGAAGCGCCCCGGGGGCGCCGATTCCGGCTGGCTTCTCCCCCCCTCCCTCTCTCCCCAAAGCGCTACATCCCCAACAATCTCTTCGCGTTCCCTTCCATGATGGCCGCTTCCTGCTCCGGCGGGAGGCCCAAAGCCTCGACCGAGGTGACCGGGTCCGGGTCCCCGACGCCGAAGGGGTGATCGCTCCCCAGGAACAACCGATCGATCCCCACGCAATCGATGACGAAACGAAGGGCCGGGGCGCTGAGGATGATGGTGTCGAAATGGAGCCGCCTCAGGTATTCCTCCGGCCCGGCCTTCAGGTTCCCGGCCATATCGGGATAGACCTCCATCCCCCGCCGGATTCGGCCCAGTAGCGTCGGCACGTAGGCCCCCGCGTGAACGAAGCAGAACCGGACATCGGGAAACCGGTCGAGCGTTCCGCTCAACATCAAACGGATCAGACAAACGGTCGAATCGAACGGGAACGCCGCCACCTCGAACAAGGCGTACTCGCTCATCCGGTCCCCCCCGGGGGGATTCCACGGGTGCACCAGGACGGGGATGCCGAGTGACGCCGCTTCTTCGAAGAACGGGTCCAGCCCGGATTCATCCAGATATTTTCCGTTGATGTTGGTCGCGATCTCGACGCCCAGCAGGCCCTTCTCCTTCACCGCCCGGCGAAGCTCCGTCGCGGCGGCCTCGGGGCTTTGCAGCGGGACGGAAGCCAGCGCGCCGAACCGCTTCGGGTCTTCCGCCGTGAACTCCGCCAGCGCGTCGTTCCAGAGGCGGGCGATCTCCAGCCCCGGCTCCGGCGCCAGGTCGTAGTGGAAGAGCTGGGGCGGGGGGGAGAATATCTGGCGGTCCAGCCGGGCCCTGTCCATTCGCGCCCGGATGGCGTCCTTGTCCGTGAATTCATTCGTAAAGAACGCGCGGCCCCTGCCGGGATGCTCGACGTAGGGCCGGCCCTGCTCATCCTCGCCGTAGCGGGTGTTGAACCTCGCCGCTTCCTTTTGCATGAGACGCAGATAGGCCCCCGGGACATAGTGAGCGTGCAGATCGATGGTCAAGGATTATCCTCCCCGGTCCGAACTTTTTGGCTGCATTCATCGGATGGACGAACGGAACGTCCGTTGAGACGATGGTATCATAGGCGATTGGCAGGGGGGGGCCGCGGAGCGAGCGGGCCTGGGGAACGCCGCCGGGACGGAGGATTTTCCCATCATGAAGATCGAAGTCCGGGACCTGACGTATGTCTACACCGGCCGGGACACGGAGAAGGTCGCCCTGGATGGGGTCAACCTGACCATCGAGGACGGCGCCTTCTTCGGCGTCATCGGCCCCAACGGCTGCGGGAAGACCACCTTCCTTCACCTTCTGGGCGAGATCAAGGAGCCCACCTCCGGGTCGATTGTATTCACCGGCGAGCAAAGGAGTGAGCAACGCTCGGCGATGGTCTTTCAGAACTTCGCCTTGATGCCGTGGCGGTACACCCGGGGCAACGTGGGCTTCGGCCCGGAGGTCAAGGGCGCGCCCAAGCGCATCTACCGGCGCATCGCGGATTTCTTTTTGGGCAAGGTCCGCCTTCGGGGGACGGAAACCCTCTACCCCGCACAACTCTCGGGCGGGATGAAGCAGCGCGCGGGCATCGGCCGCGCCCTGGCCACAAGCCCCGAGGTGCTCCTGCTCGATGAGCCCTTCGCCCAGATCGATCCCCAGGCGCGCATCCTCATGCGGCAGGAGTTGGAGGAACTCTGGAAAAGGGAGAACAAGACGTTCGTCTATGTAACGCACAACCTGGAGGAGGCCGTCCTGCTGTGCGACCGGGTGGCGGTCTTCTCAGCCGGGCCCGGACGTGTGATCGAGGTGGTCGAAGTCCCCCTCGCCCGTCCGCGCACGTTCGACAGCATGTCCGACCCCGCCTTCGCCAGAACGGTCAAGCGCATCTGGAAAAGCCTGGAATCCGAAGTCGAGAAAACCCTCATCGAACCCGTTCAGATGAAGAAAAAACCCTCCAGGATCAGGAAATGGTCACTTTAGGCGCGGGAGTTGAATCTCTCCCAAACCCGAACGGCCACCGCTCGGTTCATCCGGATCCGCCCACCGTGAAACGCCCACCGGCCCCGAAGCGGCGTTGGGGGCTTACTCCCCCTCATCCCCGAAGACGACCTTGAACCTCGGCGGCCAGCGGTCGGTCTCCTCGCGGACAAGCTTTCCTCCCTTGGGGACAACGTAGGCCCGGCCTCCGGCCTTCACCACCTCCGCCCCGGACGGGAGGACCACGTAACGGGGCGGCCGGGTCGCCGAGGGGAGAAAGACGATGCGCATGCCCTTCGGAACCACGTAAGCCCTTCCGAAATCGTCGAGAACAAGCTCAGCCCCCGGCGGGACAACGATCGTGCGGCCGTTCCCGTCCCGCTCGAGGCGGGCGTCCGGCGGGAGGACGTGATAGCGCCCCTCCCGATCCAGGACGACGGCGCCGCCCTCCGGAACGACAAAGTGCCGCCCGCTGTCGGCTTCCTTCTCCAAGTGAAATCCGGGAGAAATCCGATAACGCTTTCCATTCTCGTCCCGGACCTCCTTGGACCCCCGATCCGGTGAGAGGACGGAAATCGCCCCCCATCGGGAAGGATCAGGAAGCCCCCCCGCTCAAACGCCACCGTTCCATCCCGAAGGTAAATCACCCCTTCGGCCATCGGGGAGAACCCGCCGTCGCCGTGAAGTATCCCTCCCCGCACCCTGCGGCCGATCGTTCCGTCCGCCTCGATCAGGCGAAGCGTAATCTCTTCCGCGCCTTGGGCGTGCGGCGTCAAGACCGGCCCGGCCGGCGTCAGGATCAGTGCCAGGGCAATGGTGATGGACCCCTTCACTTCCTGACCTCCCTCTGAGCGGCCCATCGCCCAGAATGCCAGGGGCCGGACCGGTCCGCGGCTCAAATCACGCTTCCGATGACGGAGAAAAGGGCCGCGAAACCCTCTTCGTCCCGTTCAATTTAGGCTCTCCGACGGGGGGAAGCCAAAAGCCGTCCGTCCGCGCATGAGCAATTCATTGATTCCGACGAAATCCGGAAGCCCTTCGCTTCAGAGGTATGGTCTTTTAGCCGCCCAAGGCATCGTTCGAACATAGACTCGATCACAAAAACAAAAGGGGCTGCCGAATGTATCGGCAACCCCTTGAATTATTGGTCGGGGCGAGAGGATTTGAACCTCCGACCACCTGAACCCCATTCAGGTGCGCTACCAGACTGCGCTACGCCCCGACGCTTTTAGTTTGAAATATTTAGCCGAATCGGCTCTTGATAATGGCCCCCCACTTCGACCATATTTCGACCATCCGACCGAACAAATCGGATCCCCCTTTGGGCCTTTGAACACGTCTTCATCTTTATCTTTAGCCACTCCGAGGATTTCTGTCAAGCGAGTTCCAACGAAGATGTCTCGCTCCTTCCGACTCTTGCTCTTCCGGACTCGAATCATCACGATTCCGCGGGCAAGGTCCACGAAATCGGGCCAACTCTGATTCGACTCCACTTCCTCCCATGCTCCGCTTGTGATAAACTGCGAGGGATTTTTGGGTTGCCATCAATCCATTACGGGGTTTTGTGTAGGGATCCCGCTACAAGTCAAAGGAGCTTATACGATGGTGAATCTGCAGTCGGAGTTGACGCAACGGGCTATTGCGGGGCCCGTAAGCCAGCGCGTCACGGCGGTTAAATCCGCCCTTTGCGCGGCCCTGCTCGGCATAGCAATCCTTTATGGCGTCACCTTCGCCCAGCCCCAGGCCATTCACGACGCTGCCCACGACATACGCCACGCCTCCGCGTTTCCCTGTCATTGAGCGGAAAAATGCTTCCGGTCAAGTTTCGACGCATCGTCTTCGCCGCGGCGATTTCCGGACTCGTCGCCGGCTTGATTCTCTCCGCTTTGCAATCCTTTGGCGCCATTCCGCTGATTCTTAAAGCGGAGACCTACGAGAAACAAGAGGAGATGACCAAGGCCGGCCAGACTCCTCGTGACGAAGAAGAAGGGGGATTTTCTCGGACCGCACTCACAGTCATCTCGAATGTTCTAACCTCTATCGGTTTCGCCCTCCTTCTGATCGCGGCCTTTACCATCCATGGAGATGTGGACTGGAGAAAGGGCATCCTCTGGGGCCTGGGTGGATTCGCGACCTTCTTCTTGGCCCCATCCATCGGGCTTTCCCCTGAGCTGCCCGGCTCGCTCGCTGCGCCTCTTCAGGAACGGCAGATGTGGTGGGTTGCGACTGTCGCGGGAACCGGCGGCGGACTCATTCTGCTCCTGTTCAAGGCGGGCGCCCATTGGAAGGGTCTCGGTGTGCTCCTCATCGCTCTCCCTCATATCGTTGGCGCCCCTCTTCCGGAGGAACACGGGGGTCTGGCGCCGGAACAATTATCGCGCTCCTTCGTGATGGTCACATTTGCAACATCTGCCATATACTGGCTCATTCTGGGTGGAATAGCGGGGTTATTTTCCAAACGCTTCGAAGGAGTCGAAGGTCGAGCTTAGCGGTTCGAATCAGGATATTCCTTTCCATCTTCCCGAGGGAAACATCGTCCGGCTTCGTCAACAAATCGCCCTGCATAGGGAATGCTTGGCGCTTCCAATGTGATTCTTGACATCCGGCAGAGCGTTAAGCTATAAACGAACTCAAGCCCAGGCGCCTGAGAAGGCTTAATAGGGAACCCCGTGAGAATCGGGGGCGGTCCCGCCGCTGTAACTGGAAACGAAACCGCAAGGCCACTGGCTTCTTGATGAGGCCGGGAAGGCGCGGGAGTAGGAAGTCCAGAAGCCAGAAGACCTGCCTGAGCCAGCGCGTATCAAGCTCTCCGATGGAGGGAGCGGACGTCGCCCGGGCAATTTAATACCCGGAATAGAGGGATCAAGGACACGGGTGCAGTCCCTCCCAAGCTGACAGTTGGGAGTTTGTTTGTGACCCGGATTCTCCTTATCCGTCACGGCGAGTCAGTCCTGGGTTCCCAAAGCCGATATGCGGGCCACGTAGACACCCCCCTTACTTCCAATGGCCGGCGGCAATCCCTCCGTCTGCGGCAACGCTTCCAAAAATTTCACGTGGATCAAGTTTTTTCCAGCGATCTTTGTCGTTGCTGTGAAACGGCCGAGATCCTGGCGCCTCAATCCAACATCATCCATACGGAAGAATTGCGGGAGCTGCACTTTGGCCGCTGGGAGGGCCAGACCTCCGACAGCCTTGCCCGGGCCTACCCATCGCTTTACCGCCGCTGGCTCGATGACCCCCAAAGCGTGAGCCCGCCGGGCGGGGAATCCCTCACCCGCCTCGCCGAAAGAATCCGTTGTTTTGTTGGTGATCTGGCCCGCCGAGCTCCCGGCCAAACCATCGCGCTCATCACACATGGGGGTCCCATCAGGATACTGCTTGCCCGGCGCCTGGATGAATTCTGGAAACCGGAAGCGCCTCCCGCCTGTTTGTTCCTCCACAACGTGCGTGAGACACGGGAGGCTCTTCCTTGACCGCCATCACGCTCATCACGGGAGGCGCGGCAAGCGGAAAGAGCCGCTACGCGTGCGAGCGCGCGGCTCGGTGCGGTGAAAATGTCCTGTTCGTAGCCACGTGCGTCCCTGGTGACGATGAGATGCGGGCCAAGGTCGCACGTCATCGCGCGGAGCGTCCTTCGACTTGGCGCACGGTAGAAGGAACCCGGGAGATCGCGGTGGTCCTCGCCGCTGAATATGACGCCGCGATCATCGACTGCCTGACCTTGCTCATTTCCCAGATGTTCGTTGACGGCGTATCCGAGTCGGAAATCGACGCGGAGGTGACTCGCATATTTGACTCGCCCCCCTGCCGGTTGTTGGTGGTCACCAACGAGGTGGGCTGCGGAATCGTCCCCGAAAATGCCCTTGCCCGGCGGTTCCGAGAGCTGGCCGGACGGCTGAACCGCATCGCCGCCGAGCGCTGCGATGAGGTGATCCTGATGGTTTGCGGGGTTCCGGTTTGGGTGAAGGGGGCTGAATGGAAAGGCTGAAACAAACCCTCACGGCCATTGCCCCCCTGGACCGATCCGCGATGGAGCGGGCGAGGGAACGTCTGGACTCGCTGACCAAGCCGCCGGGTAGTCTGGGGGTTCTCGAACAAATTTCTGTCCGACTCGCCGGCATGACGAAAAATCCAAGACCCCGGATCCGCCGCAAGATGATTTTCTTATTGGCGGCGGACCACGGGGTCGTCGCCGAGGGGGTGAGCGCCTACCCGCGGGAAGTCACAGGGCAGATGGTCAGCAACTTCCTACAGGGCGGAGCGGCGATCAATGTCTTGGCCAAGCATGCCGGCGTAGAGATGATCTTGGCCGACTTGGGGATGGTCTCCGATCCGGACCCTGATCCCGCCCTCCTCTCACGTCCGATCGGTCCAGGCACGCGCAATTTCTTCCGCGAGCCGGCGATGACGCGGGACCAGGCGGTTCGCGCCGTCGAGACGGGTGTCGAGCTCGTCCGGGAAGCGGACCTCATCGGGACCGGCGAAATGGGGATCGGCAATACCACGGCGGCCGGCGCCATTACGGCGGCCGTCACGGGACGGCCGCCGGAAGAGACCGCCGGAAGGGGGACAGGCATCGACGACGTTGCGCTGCAACACAAGATCCAGGTCATTCGGGGGGCCATTGCCAAGCACCGCCCGGACCCATCGGATGGATTGGATATCCTGGCGAAGATCGGAGGATTCGAAATCGGGGGACTGGCGGGCGTCATGCTCGGCGCCGCCGCGCGACGGATTCCGATCGTCATCGACGGTTTCATCTCGGCGGCCGCGGCGCTGATTGCCGCGACGCTCTGTCATTCGGTCAAAGACTTTCTGTTTGCGGGGCATCGTTCCGCGGAACCGGGTCATTCCGTTTCGCTTGAGTGGTTGGGACTCAAGCCCATTCTAGACCTCGACATGCGCCTTGGCGAAGGCACGGGCGCGGTTCTCGCGATGAACATCATCGAGGCGGCGGGCAAGGTTCTCGACGAGATGGCAACCTTTGAAGAAGCGCGGGTTTCAGGTAGCGCGGGCGCCGAAAGAGGGAAACCTCATGGCGCGCGGGGCAAGGCATAGACAAACGGAGGACTGAAGCGAACGTGAGATCCCTTTGGGTGGCGGTTCAATTTCTCACACGCATCCCCCTATCCGCCGAGGGCGCGACGGAAAAGGAGATCGGACGTTCGGCGGTCTTCTTTCCGATCGTGGGCGGGCTCATCGGCGGCGTTTTGTTGGGCGCCTATCTATTGTTCAGCGCCTTCCTTCCGGTTTTGGCCGCGCGGGTGCTGACCCTGGTCGTTCTGATCCTCTTTTCCGGCGCTTTCCACCTGGACGGACTGGCCGACACCGTTGACGGCGTTTACGGCGGAAAGGATCGAGACCACGCGCTCCGGATCATGCGAGATCCGCAGGTCGGCGCCATGGGCGTCATCGCCATCGTCACCGTGCTCCTTCTGAAAACCGCCGTGCTCGCCTCCTTGTCCGAGGAGTTCTGCAGGGGAGGGATTCTGGTCGCGCCGGCCATCGGACGCGGGTCGATGGTCATGGTTCTGGCCTTTCCCTACGCGCGACCCTCCGGTCTCGGCAAAGCGTTCGCCGATCATCGCTCGAAGTGGGACTGGCCGCTCGCCTTGTCTCTGATGATTGTCGCGGCGTTTTCCGTCCTCAAATTCGCGGGGATATGCGCGCTGCTGGGAGCCCTGGGGGGGTTGGGAATATTGCTTCGCGTCGTCTGGCGGAAAATCCACGGCGTGACGGGAGACGTTTGCGGCGCCGCCAACGAAGTGGCGGAAACCGTATTTCTCCTGGTCCTCCTGGCAACCTCATCTCTGTCATTTTCCGCTGTTGAAGGGGTTCTGCCGGAAGTGTTTTGGAGGTGGCGCCTGTGAAACGGGGGCATGGGGGCGCGATCGACCCATTCGTCCTGGACTTCAGCGCGAACGTGAACCCGCTGGGTCCGCCCGAGGGGGTGCGATCCCTTTTGATCCAGCGGACGGATTCAATCCTGCGATACCCGACGCCCGACGCCGGAGAATTTTGCGAGGCGGCCGCCTCTCACCACCGCATCCCGCGTGGGTGCGTTCTCGCGGGCAACGGCGCCAGCGATTTGATCTATCTGGTGACACGCCTCTTTGTGGGCCTCCGGGCCCGCGTGGTCGTCCCCGCCTTCACGGAATACGAGGACGCCTGTGAGGCCGCGGGGATCCCTGTGAACCAAGAGAACTACGACGTAACCTTCGCCGGCAATCCGACCAGCCCGGAGGGACGCTTGATTCCACGGGAAGAGATCCTGCGGTTGGACGGGAAGCTCGTCATCGATGAAGCGTTCATGGACTTTACCGCGGGATCGGAATCGCTGGTGGACAGGGCGGCGGAAGACCCCCGGGTGATCGTGATCCGTTCGCTGACGAAGTTTTACGCCATTCCGGGTCTTCGCCTCGGCTATCTGATCGCGGCGCCTGACACCATCTCACGCCTCCGGCGCCTGCAGCCTCCGTGGAACGTCAACGCCCTCGCGATTCAAGCCGGGGTCGCGGCGCTGGCGGATCGGGAGTATGGCGAACGCACGCGCCGGACGGTTCGGCGGCTACGCGAGAGCCTGACCCGGGGGCTCTCGGACGCGGGGCTGAATCCGCTTCCGTCGGAAACCAACTTCGTTCTCTGCAAGGTCCCCGACACGGGATCCCTATGTCGAGAGCTCCTCAGCCGCGGCATTGCCGCCAGAAACTGCGATTCATTCACCGCCATCGAACCAAACCGCTACGTGAGGTTCGCGGTGCGCACAGGGGAGGAAAATGACCGACTTCTGGCCGCATGCAGGGAGATCATGAATCCATGCCCAGCCGGACGCTGATGGTCCAGGGGACCGGCTCGCACGTCGGCAAGAGCCTTCTTGTGACCGCGCTTGGCCGAATTTTCCGCCAGGACGGCCTGCGCGTAGCCCCTTTCAAGGCGCAGAACATGTCGAACAACTCGTTCGTGTGCCGTGACGGCGGAGAAATCGCGCGTTCCCAGACCTTGCAGGCGATGGCCTGCGGCGTGGCGCCGGCAGTTGAGATGAATCCCGTTCTGCTCAAGCCATGCACGGATTCGGGTTCCCAGGTCATTGTCATGGGCCGTCCGGTCAAAACGATGAACGCAAGGGAATACCAAAACTTCAAGCCCTCCCTGATTCCGACGGTTCAGCGGTGCCTTGACCAGCTTCGAGATGAATACGACCTGGTCCTGATCGAGGGGGCGGGCAGCCCGGCGGAGATCAACCTGCGCGAGAGCGACATCGTCAACATGAAGACCGCCGCCCTGGCGGACGCTCCGGTCATCCTCGTCGGAGACATCGACTTCGGCGGCGTATTCGCGCAGTTGGTCGGAACGCTGCATCTGCTCCTGGAAGAAGAACGGGCCCGGATTTGTGGATTCGTGATTAATAAGTTCCGCGGCGATCCCGAAATCCTGAAACCCGGTTTGGATTACCTGGAGGCCGAGACGGGACAAAAGGTGCTCGGCGTTCTTCCGTTCTATCAAGACATCCGCCTTCCCGAGGAAGACAGCGTCCCTTTGTGGAACGGAAACGCGGAGCATCACGAAGGCAGCGTCCGTATCGACGTGATCCGTCATCCCCGGATCTCCAACTTCACGGACTTCGACGCGCTGAAAGCCGAGCCGGACGTCTCCCTTCGCTACGTGGACCGCCCTGAAGATCTTCTATCCGATGCCCTCCTGCTCCCTGGGACCAAGAGCACGATTCCCGACCTCCGGCGTCTCAAGTCCGCGGGTTTTCCCGAGCATGTAGCGCGCTGCCGGGAACAGGGAGTCACCGTGGCCGGAATTTGCGGAGGCTTCCAGATGATGGGGAGGGTGTTACGGGATCCCGACCATATCGAATCAGAAACAGAGACGGAGAAGGGACTCGGCCTTCTGCCGATGGAGACGGTGTTCGACGAGAACAAGCAGACCGCCCAGGTCCGAGCGATTCACATCGAAAGCGGCGCGGAGGTGAGCGGTTACGAGATTCACATGGGAAAGACACGGGGCGAAGGGAAGGCCGTCTTCCGGGTTGTGGAACGACTTGGAAAACCCGCCAGTGACTGGGACGGCGCCTCGGCCGACCAAGGCCGGGTCTGGGGCACGTACATCCATGGGGTTTTTGATAGCGGTCCATTCCGCCGCCGTTTCATCAACGCGTTGCGAGCTCGAAAAGGCCTGGACCCGCTGTGGACGCCGGCCGATACGAACCTCTCCGGCGCGATTGATCAATTGGCGGATCGGGTCAGGGCGGACCTGGATATCGGCGAGATTTACAAGATTGTGAGGCGGGTGGCGTGATCGACGAGCTGAGCGTTTCCATGATGGCCGCCTTCGGCCTGGACCGGATCCTCGGCGATCCCCGCTGGCTTCCGCACCCGGTGCGTCTGATTGGGCGGGTCACCGTAAGACTGGAACCCCTGTTGACGCGCCTTTTTGGCCGCAACCGCTCTTCCGGAACGCTTCTCGCGGCGATGGTCGCCGGGGGGGCCTATTTCGCCGTGTGGGGAATCCTGAATGCGGCTGAGAGATTCGACCACCGCCTGACCCTGATCCTGACCGTGTACTTTCTCTACTCGGCCCTCGCGGCGCGCGACTTGGATCAAGAGAGCATGAAAGTTTTCCGGTCCCTCCAGCGGGGAGACCGAAACGCCGCGCGCAAGGACCTCTCAATGATCGTCGGCCGCTCGACCGATCAGTTGAATGAGCGGGAAATCGTCCGGGGAGCGGTGGAGACCATCGCGGAAGGAACCGTCGACGGCATCCTTTCTCCGCTGTTCTTCGCGGTTCTCGGCGGCGCCCCCCTGGCCATGGCTTTCAAGGCGGCCAACACCCTGGACTCCATGACGGGCCACCGCGACGAACGATACATTCGCTTCGGCTGGGCCTCGGCCCGGCTGGATGACCTGCTCAATCTCGTTCCGGCGAGGGTGGCCCGGTTCTTCTATCCCGTAGCCTCGCTTCTGTGCGGCCTGAACGCCGCCCGCTGTTGGTCCGTCTCTTGGCGGGACGGGCGCAAGAGCCCCAGTCCGAACGCGGCCATCAGCGAAGCCGCCGTGGCGGGCGCTCTGGGCGTCCAGTTGGGCGGCGTCAACATCTATCAAGGAAAGGCGGAAAAACGACCCCATCTCGGCGATGCGCTTCGTGACCTCGAACCACGGGACATCCCCCGCGCTGTCAAGTGGATGTACGCGACATCCATCATCGGTCTCGCGTTCTTCACCGGAATTCGGGCGTTCATCCTATCGATGGAACCATGGAGGCATTTGTCTTGGCAAGCGTTGGGAACATAAACGTCCGACGGCCCGGTGATGAAGTCACATGGACCGGACCCGATCTTTGGAACACCTCCGGGAAAAAAACCGCTCGAAAGCGTTTCCGTATTTATGGCGCGGCGGCCTTATCTCTTTTCCTCATGGGTCAAGAGGCGCCCGCCCAGCGGCCCGCGGGCGAATCGGCCCCTACGGAGTCCGCACAGGAATTCGTCCTTCCGGAAGTGATCGTGACCGCGACGAAGATAGAGATCCCTTTGGAGCAGGTGGGCGCGTCGGTGACCGTTATCACAGCGAAGGAGATCGAACGCCGAAAAGCGCGAGACGTGCTCGATCTGCTCCGGGGAGTTCCGGGGTTCACCATCGTGCAGGCGGGAAGCCGCGGCGGGAGGACCTCCACCTTCGTCCGAGGGGGCGAACCCGATTACAACCTGGTGATGATCGACGGCGTTCAAATCAATCAGGCCGGTGGATTCTTTAACTTCGCCAATCTGGCGGCTGACAACATCGAGAGAATAGAGATCATCCGAGGACCTTTGAGCAGCCTGTACGGCTCGGACGCGATTGCCTCGACCATCAATATTATCTCGAAGCGGGGGAAAGGTCCGCTGAAGGCCGAATTGGTGGCGCAAGGCGGGAGCTATCACACAACGGAAGAACGACTTTCCCTCAGAGGAGGAATCAAAAAGTTCGGGTATTCCCTATCGGCCGGACGATACGACACCGATGGGCTGCTCGATCTGAACAACGAGGCGAAAAACACATCGCTCCGCGCAAGATTCGATCTCGACCCGAACCCACTCCTCTCCCTCGGTCTCACCGTGGGATACATCCAAAGCGACTTCAACTTCCCGACTGATTTTGTCGCCGGACGGGGGTTTCCCCCAATCGATCCCGATCAAGGGCGCGAAACCGAGGAAATCATCGTCGGCTTCGACCTGGAATTCAATGCCAATGAATGGTGGGGAAATCGTCTGAAGGTGGGGCTTTTCGACTACAGCAACCGGGACTTCGATGGAAACGACCCCATCCCCTCGGATTTTTCGGACATCGAGGTCTTCACGGACGAGCGAAGACTCTCCGTGGATTACCGTCAACTTTTTCGGGGCTCACCCTGGAGTCACGTGGGAAGCACGCTCACACTGGGCTTCGAATTCGAGCCGGAAACATTTAATCAGGACCGCAAGACAATTTCATCCAGTGGCGCCGTATCGAGACGTAATTTGGATGAGACGAGAACCACATTCGCTTATTACCTCCAAGAGCGGCTTTCCATCTCCGAGCGGTTATATTTGACCGCTGGTTTTCGCTTCGATGACAACTCCAAGTTCGGCAGCTCGTTCAATCCACGCGGCTCCATCGCGTATCTGCTTCGATCCATCGGGACGAAGATCCGCGGCGCCATCGGAACCGGGCTCAAGGAACCGCGCTTCCTCGAGACGTTCGGCTTGGGAGGGATTCAAGGAAATTCCGATCTCGATCCGGAACGATCCTTTTCCTGGGAAATCGGTCTGGACCAAACTGTCTGGGAGGGTAAACTCCTGCTGTCGGCCACCTATTTTCAGAACCGGTATAAGGATATGATTGCCCTGGTCGGCTCTTTCCTCGTCGGAACCTACCAGAACATTCAAGAGGCGGAATCGCATGGGCTCGAAACCGGCTTTACATTCCGTCTCTCCGAAGAGATCAGGTTCGGCGGCGCGTACACCTATCTTGAAACGGAAGTCACAGATGCCGGGGGGCTGACGAACACTTCTTTCGTAGAGGGCGAACAGCTCCTTCGCCGTCCGCGGCACGGCGGATCGTTCTTTATCGATGTCCGGTGGGGCGACCTTCAGGCGAATTTATCCGGGACCGTGGTCGGTGACCGTATCGATCGCGACTTCGCCGCTTCCTCGTCCGGCCGGCGGGTGGTCAATAATGCGTTCGGAAAGCTCGACCTCGCCGCGTCGTATCGCGTCATCGCCTTTAAACCGAAGGGCCGCGAGCTCAGGCTCAGGCTCCTGATCCGGAATCTGCTCAACAACGATTACCAGGAAACGTTCGGCATCGAATCTCCGGGGATCAACGTCCTGGGCGGAATCGAGCTGAGGTGGTGATGGGAAAAACCTTATCGTGAGACATCCAGGTGAAAACAGGATGAGGCGTCCAAAGCCGGTCCGCGGGATTCACGCCGGCGGGAGAAGCTGAATGGGTTGCCAGCAGGGAGAGATCCTGTTCATCACCGCGGCGGACACCGAGATCCTGAGCCTGTCTCAGGCGCGCGGCCGGCTGCCTCAGGATTTCCCCCGCGTTCGGGCCGCGCACATCCGGCGCCTGTCCCAGCCGGAAGACCTCGACCGCTACGCACGGGAGGTCGTTCCCACGGCCCGTGTCCTTCTCGTCCGAATCCTGGGTGGATTCGCCTATTTTCAAGATGGTTTTGAAATTCTCTCGAAAGCCTGCCGCGACCATGACGTCCCGCTGATCGCGTTGCCTGGAAGCCGGGAGCTCGATCCCGAGCTTACCGCGATCAGCACAGCCCCTATTTCCACACTCACCGGGGTGTTGGAATACTTCGTGTACGGGGGCGTGAGCAACTTCGAGCATCTTCTCCGACATCTTTCCGACCGTTTTCTGCTGACGGGATATGGCTACGACCCGGCTCAACCGACGCCGGACCGAGGCGTATACGAGCCCACGGACCTGCCCCCGGTTCGCGCGGAAGCGCCGCTCGTCGGCATCTTGTTCTATCGGGCGCACTGGCTCTCGGGGAACCTGCTTGCCGTCGACGCCTTGGCCCGCGAAATCCAACATTTGGGCGGCCGCGCCCGTCCCGTGTTTTGCGAATCCCTCAAGGAAAGAGATGAAAACGGTGTGCCGTTGGTGATTCGCGATCATCTCCCGGACGCGGACGTGTTGATCTCGACCCTGGCTTTCGGCGCGCCCCACGGGCTTGATTGCCCGGTGATCCAGGCTATCTTCAGCGGATCCAGTCTCGAGGAATGGGGCGCGTCGGAGACAGGCCTGAGTCCGCAGGACGTCGCCATGCACGTGGCCCTTCCAGAATTCGACGGCCGGATCATCTCGGTCCCCATGACCTTTAAAGGAGATGGCGAACGGGATGACGCGCTGGGAGTCGAATTGCGCCGCAACGTTCCGTTAGACGATCGGGTCCGTCAGATCGCCCGTTTGGCGATTTCCTGGTGCGCGCTTCGCCGGGCCCCCGTCTCTGAAAAGCGCGTTGCCGTTCTTTTCAATAACTATCCCACCCGAGACGCCCGGGTCGGCAACGGCGTGGGACTGGACACACCGGAGAGTGTTATCCGGCTGCTTCGGTCCATGAAAGAGGCGGGATACCAAACGGGGCCTTTGCCGGAGAACGGAGACGCCTTGATTCACGAGCTCTTGGCCGGCTGCACACACGACGAAGAGTTTCAGACACAAGAGAATCTTGATTCCACGCCTTTCAAGTTGAGTCCAACGCGGTATCTTGAGCGGTTCGAGCGCTTACCCACGTCCCGACGCGAGGCCATCACGGAGCAATGGGGCGAGCCGCCGGGCGCATACATGATGGCCTCGGACGGACTGGCGATCCCCGGTTTGCGGCTCGGCAACGTTTTTGTCGGCATCCAGCCCTCCCGGGGCTACGGGAAAGACTCGGCCGCCGTCTACCATAGCCCGGACCTGCCTCCCACACACTTTTACCTGAGTTATTACCAATGGATCCGCGAGGACTTCGGGGCGCACGCCATTGTGCACGTCGGCAAACACGGAAACCTGGAGTGGCTTCCCGGAAAGGGGATCGGGCTGAGTGAAGCTTGTTATCCGGAGATTGCCTTGGGCGCCATCCCCAACATCTATCCTTACATCATCAACAATCCGGGAGAAGGAACACAGGCCAAGCGTCGCTCGAATGCCGTCATTGTCGATCACATGATCCCCCCGATGACCCGGGCCGAGTCCTACGGAGATTTGGTCAAACTGGAACAACTCGCCGACGAGTACGCACAGGTCAGCGTTATGGATCCGTCGAAATGCCCGCTCGTCGCCGAGCAAATGCTGCATTTGATCGACCAAAGCCGCATCTACCGGGACCTGAATTACGACCGGCCGCCATCCGCGGAGGAGTTGGATGACTTCATTCAGACGTTCGATGGTTATCTCTGCGAGATCAAGGAATCCCAGATTCGAGACGGTTTGCATGTCCTGGGCGAAATGCCGGAAGAAGGCCGCCTGACGGATCTCCTGGTCTCACTGGTCCGTTTGGACCAGTCCGGCGTTCTCGGCTTGCCGGCCGCCGTCGCGGAAGATCTCGGGGTCGATTATGAGGCGCTGGTTGAGGATCCCGCGAAGGGGGTCTCCTATCCCGGTTGCCGGACGGCGGGTGATTTGATTGAACTTTTAGAACAACGCTCGCGCGAGGTGGTGGCCGAAACCCGCCCCGCCGGCCCGAGCTCAGCCAAAACCCTCGCGTTCCTGACCGAGGAGGTCAAGCCTCGTCTGGAGCGGGTCCCGGACGAGATTTCCAATATCCTGGTCGCGCTGGAAGGCCGGTTCGTCCCGCCCGGCCCGAGCGGCGCCCCCACGCGGGGAATGGCCACCATCCTACCCACCGGGCGCAATTTTTACTCCGTGGACATCCGCGGCATCCCGACCCAGACCGCCGTGAAAGTCGGCCGGCGCGCCGCCGAAGGGGTGCTGGAACGCTATCTGAAAGAGACGGGAGAATATCCGCGTTCCATCGGCATCGTCGTCTGGGGGACATCCAACATGCGCACCGGTGGTGACGACATCGGCGAGATTCTCCATCTCCTCGGTGTTCGGCCGGTATGGCAAGGCATCAACCGGCGGATCATCGGTATCGAGGTCATTCCGCTCCAAGAACTGGGACGCCCCCGCATTGATGTAACGGTTCGCATCAGCGGATTCTTCCGGGACGCGTTCCCGAATGTCGTTGAGCTTCTGGACGAGGCCGTGAAGACCGTCGCTGATCTGGATGAGTCTCCGGAGCAAAACTACGTTCGGGGCAACATCTCCGAAGAAGTCCGGCGGGGCGTTGATCCTCGAAAAGCCGCGTACCGAATCTTCGGAAGCAAGCCGGGAAGCTACGGGGCCGGTCTGCTGAGTTTGATCGATGGGCGCAACTGGTCAACGGACCAAGACCTCACCGATGTCTACGTGGCGTGGGGCGGGTACGCCTACGGCCGGGACGCACCCGGCGTCCGGGCCTTTGACGAGTTTCGGCGCCGCCTCGCCGGCGTGAATGTGGCCGTGCAGAACCAGGACAACCGGGAGCACGACATCTTCGACAGTGATGACTACTTCCAGTTCCATGGGGGGATGATCGCCTCCATTCGCTCGCTGACCGGGAAGAATCCGAAGGCGTACTTCGGGGACACGTCGAAACCCGATCGCGTGAAGATTCGAGACTTGCGCGAGGAGGTCGTGCGCGTTTTTCGCTCCCGGGTCGTGAACCCCAAGTGGATCAAATCGATTCAACGACACGGCTACCGCGGCGCTTTCGAGCTGGCCGTCACAGTGGACTATCTCTTCGGGTATGACGTGACCGCGCACGTCATCGAGCCCTGGATGTATGAAAAGGTCACCGAAGCGTATATCTTCGACGAATCCGTGCGAAATTTCTTACAGGAAAAGAATCCCTGGGCCCTCCGGGGCATGGTCGAGCGATTGCTGGAAGCGCAGGAGCGAGGATATTGGGAGTCGCCGCCGGATGAAATGGCGGCTCAACTGAAACAAATCTTCCTGGAAAACGAAGCCGCCCTGGAGGACATGAAGTGAACGACTACCCGTTCTCGGCCATCGTCGGCCAGGAAGACATGTTACTCGCTCTCATCCTGAATGGGATCAACCCCAACATCAGGGGTGTTTTGATTTCCGGCGTGAAAGGATCCGGCAAGTCTTGCGCCGCCCGTGGGCTGGCGAACCTTCTCCCGGACATTCGGGTGATTCGAGATTCCCATTACAACAGCAACCCGGATGATCCATACGAGGAAACAAGCGAGACAGCAACCGATGAGGTCCCTACGCCCTTCGTGTCCCTGCCCATCGGCGCCACAGAGGATCGTGTACTCGGCACGATCGACCTGGAGAAGGCGATTCGCCTCGGGGAGAAGCGCTTCGAACCCGGCCTCCTGGCTCGCGTCCACCGGGGTGTTCTTTACATCGATGAAGTGAACCTGCTGCCCGATCACCTGGTCGATATCCTGCTGGATGTGGCCGTGAGCGGGGTCAACGTTGTTGAGCGGGAAGGCGTTTCCGTTCGGCATCCGGCGCGGTTCATTCTCATCGGCACCATGAACCCGGAAGAAGGTGAGCTGCGTCCCCAACTGCTCGACCGCTTCGGAATGTCCGTTCAAGTGGAGAATCTTTCCGACCCGGCTCAACGGACCGAAATCGTTCGGCGGACGATTGCGTTCGAGGCGGATCCCGAGGCCTTCGCGCGGACCTGGGCGAATGAAGAAACGCGATTGCGCGAACGCATCCTTCGCGCGCGGGACATGATGGGCGGAGTTCGTATTCCCGAAGAGATCACCGAGGAGGTCTCCGCGATCTGTTGCCGGGAGCATGTAGAGGGGCTTCGGGCCGATATCGTGATCCAGAAGGGCGCAATGACCTTGGCCGCCTGGGAAGGACGAAAGACCGTCAACCGGGACGACGTGGAAAGGATTGCGGAGTTCGCGCTGGCGCACCGGAGAAAGAATCCGCCGGATCCGCCGCCCCCCTCCCCCCCCCGCCCCCCCGCCCCGCCACGGCCAAAGCAACAAACGGAGGCCCCGCGATCTGCGGATCCCGATGCTTCCATGCGGTTCGATCCCCTCACTGAGGGACCCGTTCGGAATCCGCAAACGGAGTCCCGAATGAAGCGCCGCATCGTTCAGCCGGGCGGACGGAGCGGATGGGAGACGGCCAAAGCCTTTCGCGGCCCTTATGTGCGCGCAAGGTTTCCGAAAGGGAAAGTGACGGACCTCGCTTTGGACGCCACACTTCGCGCCGCTGTCATCAGACCGGAAAACGGGAGGACTGAGGACACGGCGATTTCCATTCGATCGACAGATCTCCGGGAGAAGATACGGCGCACGCCTTATCAACGCCTTTTCCTGTTTGTTCTGGACGCAAGCCGCTCGATGGGGGCGCGCCGTCGAATGGAGGTGACCAAAGGCGTCCTGTTGGGTCTTTTGGAAGAGGCCTATCAAAAACGCGACGAAGTGGGATTGATCACATTTCAGGGCTCGGAGGCTCGCGTTGTCCTGCCTCCAACGCGGAGCGTTCGAAGGGCTCAACGGAGCATACGCGATCTTCCGGTCGGGGGGAAAACGCCGCTCGCTCATGCGCTTCACACAGCCCGTCAGGTGCTGGCTCACTCTCGGCGCCGACATCCCGCCATTGCGCAATCTCTCGTTCTGGTTTCGGATGGCCGGCCGACCGTCGGGTTCGGCAACATCGATCCCGTCCGCGCGGCAGAGCGAGAGCTCCATCATTTCTCGAAAAGCCGGGTGGATCTTCTGCTCGTCGATACCGAAGAGGGTCCTTTCACGATGGGCATGATGCAGGGGTGGGGTTCTCGTTGGAACATCCCCGTGGTCACGCTGGAAGCGCTTCGGCCAAAAAGAATCCGGCAGTTGCTGAGGGCGGGTTGAGAGATGATTTACGCAGTTGGCGTAGGACCGGGCGACCTCGAACTTCTGACGTTGAGCGCCCGCCGTCTCCTGGAAGAGGCGGATATCGTCGCGGGGTTTGCCACGGTGCTCAAAGTGGTGGAACAAATCGGTCGGGGGAAGCGGGTCATCCTGACGTACAAGGACCAGGAAGAAAAGCTCGATGAAGTGGCTTCTCTTCACAAAAGCGGCCGGCGTTGTGTCGTGTGTTTCATGGGAGATCCAAGCTTTTCCGGACATCAACTGTTGGCGCGCGTAGAAAAGGCCTGCGGGGAGCGGGTGGAAGTGATCCCGGGGATCAGCTCAGTCCAACTTGCCGCGGCGAAGACGGGTTTGGCCTTTGAGGATCTGGTCTTTGTCACATTTCACAAGAGAGGCGATTTAGAGCGGGACAAAGGATTTCTCGCGTCGGCGCTGCAATTGGGACGCGGCGCCATCGTCCTGCCGCATCCTTGGGATTTCATGCCTCGCGATATCGCGGGGGATCTTTTGGCCAGAGGGGTCGAGCCCGATCGCGAAGTCATCGTGTTCGAATCTCTTTCACTGGATGAGCGCACATGGAAAGGACGCCTGGACGCCCTTTCCGGAGATTTCAGTGACCTGAGCATTGTGGTGATCCGGCCGTGAAACGCTGGGTCCTCCCTCTCCTCTTTATGATCCTGTGTTTCGGCGCTGAAGGATCGGCCGCGGCGGCGCCGAAGCGAATCGTCTCGCTGTCCGTCGTCACGGATGAAATTCTGCTTTCCCTGGCATCCCGAGAGAGAGTCGTCGGGGTTTCGCGGTACGCGAACGATCCGCTCAAGTGTTATGTTTTCAGTCTGGCCAAGGGGATTCCCCGGCTCAGGCGAGACGATGTGGAGAGCATCCTGGAGCTGGGTCCCGACTTGGTGCTTCTTTCCACCCGAGCCGCCAAAGAAGTGGAGGCCCTGATCAGGCAAGCGGGAGTGTCCGTAACGAGGGTGCCCACACCGCTTGGCTTGGAGGACATCCGCCGGAGCATTCTCGTGGTGGCGCGGGCCATCGGGAAAACGCTGAAAGCGGAGAGCCTCATCCGGAAAATGGATCGAAAGCTTCAAAACCTGGAGGGTCTTCCGAGCTCCGGGCTGAGCGCTTTGTTCTACACACCGGGCGGTTGGACCTCCGGCAAAAACACCAGCGTGGAGGTGATTATCAAGTACGCCGGGTTGAAAAATGCCGCATCGGAAATCGACGGCCACAGGGTCGTCCAGTTGGAATGGGTCCTGAAAGTGGATCCTGACTTGATTCTGGTCAGCGAGGGTTACCTTCAGTTCGAGGGATGGATCAAGAGGCTTCGGACGGATCTCCGCTATTCGTCCCTGACGGCGGTGCGCACCCGGCGTGTGATCGGAATCCCGGCCCGGACCTTGTACACCAACTCCCATTTCATCGCCGACGCCGCCGCCGATTTGCGGGCGCGTTTGATTCGACGAGCCATTCTCGCTGAATAAGAGGGTCTCTTCAGACATCTCATGAACGAACGAGCCCTCGCCATTCTCTTTGCCCATGTCACAACCGGCGCCCGTTACGTCGTTGAAGACATCGGGGATCTCGTTCAAGGAATGCGCCCATGAGAGGCTCGATCATCCTGAGCCTTTGCCTGGGGCTTCTCGTTGTGACGATGACTCTCGGGATCACGTCCGGGCCGGCGGATTTGAGCTGGGACAAAGTGGCCGATGTTCTTCTGGTCGAAACGGGATTGAGATCCCCGGAAGCCGCGAACATCAGTCAACAGGAACGGGCGATCGTTTGGTACATCCGCCTTCCGCGCGTCCTGACGGGCGCGCTGGTCGGAGCGGCTTTGGCCTTGTCCGGGGCGCTCCTCCAGGGACTGTTCCGGAATCCGATGGCGAGCCCCGGTGTCATCGGTGTCAGCATGGGGGGCGCGCTGGGGGCGACCTCGGCGATCGCGCTCGGCCTGGGCGCCCTCTCCATCTGGGCGGTGCCCGGGATGGCCTTCGGCGCGGCCTTGTTGACCGCCTTCCAGGTTTACGCGTTATCGACCCATCGGGGACGGACGCCCATCGCCACGCTCATCCTCTGCGGCCTTGCCATCAACTCGATTGCCGGCGCGCTCACCTCACTGGTCTTGAGCTTCAGCGTCCGCGAATGGGAGATCGGACGCCAGATCCTCTTCTGGCTGATGGGCGGTCTGACAAACCGGACGTGGGAGCATGTTTTCATGATCCTCCCCTTTTTCGTCGTCTGCGTTGCCGCCTCTTTGTGCTTTTCGAGAGAGCTCAACGTGATGATGACCGGAGAGGAGTCGGCCCTGGCCTTGGGGGTGAACACGGCCCAAACCAAGCGCTGGATCCTCACGGTCGCGGCCGGAGCGGCTGGAGCGGCCGTGGCCGTCGCCGGCGTCATCGGGTTCGTCGGCCTGCTCGTCCCTCACATCGTCCGGCTGCTTCTGGGACCGGACCACCGGCGTCTTTTGCCCGCGAGCATGCTGGCGGGCGCGGTCTTGCTGACGGGAATGGATCTTCTCTCCCGCTCAATCCTCGCCGGAGAGGAAATCCGTCTGGGGATTTTGACATCCGGTCTGGGGGGGCCGTTTTTCTTGTATCTTGTCTTGCGGCATCGGAAACGGACCGAGGTGTTCTGATGAAGCTGGCCATGGAAGATGGAAGCGTGGAGCTCGGCGGACGGTCCGTGCTGCGGGATGTCACGCTCTCGTTCGAGGAGGGAGCGGTCACGGGGATTCTTGGGCCCAACGGCGCGGGGAAATCCACCTTGTTGCGCGCCCTGACGGGGCTCGTCCCGCTGGCGGCGGGTCGCGTGAAAATCGATCGGCGGGACTTGTCCGCTCTGTCCCGGCGAGAAGTGGCCCGCCGCGTGGGTTACCTGCCCCAAAGCACGGAAGTCCCTTTTTCCCTGCCCATTGAAGACGTTGTGATGATGGGACGGTACGCGCACGTAAAACGGTTCGGGTCTGAGGGGCCTGAGGACCGGCGGGCCGTGGATGCCGCCCTCAGCGCGGTCGACGCGGACTCGCTCAAAGGCCGGCCGGTCAACGATCTCTCAGGGGGAGAGCGTCAGCGCGTTCTCCTGGCGCGGACCCTGGCGACCGAGGCGTCTGTCCTTTTGTTGGACGAGCCCACCGCGAACCTGGATATTCGGCACTGCCTGGACCTTCTCGACATCCTACGCGGACAGGCGGCCGACGGGCGGACGATTACGGTGGCGATTCACGACCTGAACCTTGCCCAACAATTCTGCGATCGGCTCTTGCTGGTCCATGACGGCCGGCTGGTGGCCGAAGGGACAACGAACGAAGTGTTGCTCCCCGGGTTGATGCGAAAGGTGTTCGAGGTCGAGACCCACTATTGGGTGCACAACGGCGAACGCCATTACGGTTTCTCCAGGAGAATCAGAAATGGGTGATGCCTATCAAGACAAGATGCAGCGCATCCATGAATCTCATGCAAAGCGAAAGGCGATGGCCACGCGGGAAAAAGGCCTGATCATCGTCCACACGGGTCCGGGGAAAGGGAAGAGCACGGCGGCGTTCGGGATGCTGCTGCGGACGATTCACCACGGAATTCGTGTCGGGGTCGTTCAATTCATTAAAGGCGTGATGCCCACCGGCGAAACGGAAGTGTTCAAGAGATTTGGGGACCAGGTCGAGTGGCGCCGGATGGGTGATGGGTTCACCTGGATCACCCAGGATCAAGAGATGGACCGGCGCGCGGCTCGAAAGGCCTGGGAGAAGTCGCTGGAATTGTTGGAGCGGCGCGACATCGGCATGGTCCTGCTCGACGAAATCAATGTGGCCATCCACAAGAATCAACTGTCGCTCGATGAAGTCCTGGACGCACTTCAAAAAAAGCGGGAGATGCTTCATGTGATACTCACCGGACGCGGGGCCAAGCCCGAATTAATCGAAATGGCCGACCTGGTTACGGAAATGAAGATGGTGAAGCATCCATATCGGGCTGGAATCAAGGCGCAACCCGGAATCGAGTTTTGAGGGCAAGCGAAGCAACCGGCGGAAGATTGCTTTTGGCCACCGCGCTGGATGGGGGAGGCGGGATCTCGGTTGATTGCGAGTTTTGATGTGTGTTACGTTGCGCCCAAGACGAAAAAGGTGTTTCGATCCTCGAGGTTTGAAGCGCCGACATCCATTCAGGGAGGATTCGATGAGTTCAGCCAAGACAGCACACGTTGAGCCGTCCGTAGAAGAAATCAAGATTCCGGCTGAAGATCCGCCGGGTCCCGAGCCGCTTCTTTTCAGCAAGCGGGAATATATTGTCGACATGTCGAATCGGGGAATGACCTCGTCCTCCCTGACCACCAGCGATCCGATGGATTACAATTCGGACGACTAGATCATCCTCGGGCAAATTCGTGGAACCGTCGTCGCCGCCGACTGTTTTGATCCTGACCAGCGAGGGCGATGAGACCGCCTCGCTCGTTGAAAAAGAGCTCGGACGGATCGGTGCGTCTTATGTTCGGCTGAACACCGAGATTTTCGGAACATCCGCCCACATCGACTACCGGATCGGGTCAGGAGCTCCGCAAGTCAGGGTCGTGGTGGATGAGGTCGTGGTAGACGGAAAAGATATCGCCTCGATCTGGGTTCGCCGGCCCGAGGCGCCCGTTCCGGATTCCTCGGTTACCGATCCCGGCGCGCGCGCATTTGCCGCTTCGGAGCTGAAGGCTCAACTTTATGGGACCTTGTATTCTCTGGATTGTCCCTGGGTCAGCCATCCCGAATCAATTCGAACCGCTTCTTACAAGCTCTATCAACTCAAGGTGGCCCGGGCCTGCGGGTTCTGCATACCGGAGACGTTGGTTTCCGCGCGGCCGGATGAGGTGCGGGACTTTTACACCGCTCTTCGGGACCGGGGACAGCGTTGCGCGGCAAAGCTCGTTTCAAAGGGCCCGCCCCGGGCGCCCAATCCCGAGGAGCAATACTGCATCTATACCGCTCTTCTTGAGGACAAGGACGTTGGGCGCGATGACCCACTGGCGGTTTGCCCGGCAACCTACCAAGCCTATCTGGAAAAGCAGTGCGAGCTCAGGGTCACCGTTGTCGGCCAAGAAACATTCGCCTGTGAAATTCACTCCCAAGCAACGCCGCAAACAAGCGTGGATTGGCGGCGCTATGACTTTCCGAACACCCCCCATGTCGCTCAAGATCTTCAGCCGGAGCTCGCGGAGAAATGTGTCGCTCTCACGAAGCGGCTCGGTCTTGCGTTCTCGACCGTCGACCTCGTTGTGTCGCCCGACGGCGCCGTCACATTTCTGGAGTTGAATCCCAACGGGCAGTGGGGGTGGATCGAGGAGTTGACCGGATTGGAAATCTCCAAGGCGATCGCCCATCTCCTCTCTCGGGGGCCGGTTTGATAACGAAGGACGCGATCCGCCGGACCCTGGCCTCGACGCTTCAGACCCGCCCGGAGGAAATTTTGGCCATCGAGGCCTGTAACCTCGAAGGCCGCAACCTCACCTATCGCCTTACGCTGAGAGAGCCGTCCAACCCGATTTTCCTCAAGTTTCAGGGGGGACCGCAGCCTTCGATGTCCGTCGCCGATGAGGCGGACGTCCTGGAGGCCTTGGAGGATTCAGCCGGTTTCGTCCCCAGGCTGCTCTGCCACGGGAGAGCCATTCCCGATGGGTCCCATTTCCTCATCACGGAAGAGCTCCAGGGGGTCTCGCTTCACCACGTGATGGGAACCATGGATGGCTCTTCAAGAAAACGAATCTTTCAAGACATGGCATTTTGGCTCAGAGATTTCCAAAACCAAACCCGGGTTCACGACCTGTGCGAAGCCAAGGCGCAACGAAGGATCGGCACTCACGCTAAAGATTTCAATCCCACAAAAGCCGCGGGTGAATTTTTTGCGGTTCATAAAGAAAACTTGACCGATCGGCTGAATTCAGCGCTCCAACGAGTATTAGACAACGCCGGCCAAGAAGACTGGGCAGGGTGCACGGACAAAATCGTGCACGGCTCACTCACGACTTACAATGTACTGGTCACGTCTCCGCGATCCGCTGGAATCAACCGTCGACTGGCTGGAATCATCGATTTCGAAGCGACCCGACTCGGGAACATTATGTTCGACGTGGCCGGCTTTGCTTTTGACTGTCTGCTCTCGCCTCTCGCGTCATCCGCGAAAGAATGGTTGGAGACCTGCGCCGCTGTATTCGGCATCCAGCGTATCAAAGTCCAGGTTCCAGCCTTTTTAACCTTTTTCTATCTCACCCGGCTGAATGCCTCATCCTCTCCGGCGAAGGCCTCCACTCCCCCCGAGGAAGCCCTTATCTCACTCCTGTGCTGAATCATGGCGCGTACCGAGAGATAAAAAAGCCTATATTCCGACCTCGAATTTTCTGACGATGTCCGTGAATGGGTCCTTCGGGACTACACTGTCCACGGCCCGCCGGTGAGGCGCCCGAGTTCTGCGCGCCGCCGATCCACTCGCCCGGCGCGGGCGAAATAGGCCGCTCGTGACGTACGGCGCAACGCCGAGCGCATCGCGCTCCTGCTGGATTGCCCGCTAATCGAGCTCGAACTGTGAACGCCAGTCCATGTCCTCTTTCAGCGGGGGCTGATCTTTCTTGTCCAACAGGAAATCGCCCATCGCCAGATAATCCATGTCCGTCCGCATGAAGCAGAGGTAAGCGTCCGCCGGCGTCCGGACGATGGGCTCGCCCCGGACGTTGAAAGATGTGTTGATGATGACAGGCACACCCGTCCTGGCCTCGAAGGCCTTGAGGAGACGGTGGTAGAGGGGGTTCTCCGCTTCAGAGATGGTCTGGATCCGGGCGGAGTTGTCCACGTGGGTCACCGAAGGGATGACGCGCTTGCCCTCCCGGACGTCGGCCACCAGGAGCATATAGGGACTCGGCTGGTCCAGCTCGAACCACTCCGAACAGCCTTCCAGCGTGACCGTCGGGGCGAAAGGCCGGAAGCCCTCCCGAAACTTGATCCGCCGATTGACGATGTTGCGCATCTCGGGGTCGCGGGCGTCGCCGAGGATGCTCCGGCCGCCCAGGGCGCGCGGGCCGAACTCCATCCGGCCCTGAAACCAGCCGATCATGTTCTTCTCGTCGATGAGCCGGGCGACGTCGCTTACCAGCGTTTCCGGGTCCAGCTCACGATATGGCACGCCTTTCTCCGCGAGGAAGGCCTTGATCTCCTCGTTCGAGTATTCCGGGCCCAGATAGGCGTCCGGCAGCGGGTGTTTTCGCTCCCGGCCCAGGTAGCGGTGCCAGATCAACTGGGCGACGCCGAGCGCGCCGCCGGCGTCTCCCGCGGCGGGCTGGACGTAGATGTCTTTGAAAGGCGTCTGTTTGATGATCTTCCCGTTGGCCACACAGTTGAGCGCCACCCCCCCGGCCAGACAGAGGTTGTCGAGGCCGGTCTCCGCGTGGAGGCTCCGGCAGAGCCGCAGGACCACCTCCTCGGTCACCTTCTGGATGGACGCGGCGATGTCGAACTCCCGCTCGTTGAGCCAGGTCTCGGGCGTCCGCGGGGGCGCCCCGAACAGGTCGTTGAACTTCTTGTTGATCATCGTAAGCTTGTGGGTGTAGGCGAAGTAATCCATGTTCAGCTTGAAGCTGCCGTCCGCCTTCACATCGATCAGGCGGTCCATGATGAGGTCGAAATACTCGGGCTTCCCATAAGGCGCGAGACCCATGACCTTGTATTCGCCGCTGTTCACCTTGAAACCCAGATAATAGGTGAACGCCGTATAGAGAAGCCCCAGGGAATGGGGGAAATGGATCTCGTGGGTCAGGGTGATCTCCTCCCCCCGGCCGAAACCTTTGGCGGCCGTTGCCCATTCGCCGACGCCGTCCAGCGTCAGGATGGCCGCCTCCTCGAAGGGGGAGCAGTAGAAGGCGCTGGCGGCGTGGGATTCGTGATGCTCGGAGAACAGGATGTCCCCTTCATAGCCGTCCAGCTTCTTCTCGATGGTCTTGCGCATGAAGATCTTCTCTTTCAGCCAAAGGGGGATGGCCATGACCCAGGACTGGATGCCCCGGGGGGCGACGGCGAGATAGGTCTCGAGAATGCGCTCGAACTTGGTGAACGGCTTGTCGTAAAAGCCGACGTGATCCAGGTCGGCCATTTCAATCCCGCCCGCTTCCAGACAGTACCGGACGGCGTTCATGGGGAAATCGGCGTCATGCTTTTTGCGCGTGAAACGCTCCTCGGAGGCGGCGGCGACCACTTCGCCGTCCCGGAGGAGGCAGGCGGCGGCGTCGTGGTAAAAGCAGGAAATTCCCAAGATGTGCGTGGCCATCGATATCCCTCTGAACTGGCCCTCCGGTGTCAGCTAGAACTGCCGCAGATAGGATTGCGGATCAATAGGAGACTGCTCTTTCGGCTTCCAATACGTCTCGGCCCCGGGTTCGAGACGGCGGGAGAGCAGGTCTTTGCCGAACAGACGCATCACGACCGCCACGGGGGTGATCACCACGAAGAAGACCAAAATGAGGAGGATACGGGTGTTGACCCCAGGCCAACACGTTGGCGAAGGCCATCCAGCCCTTGAAGAGGAGTTTTCCGAACCGCACGATTGCCTGGATCATCGATTCCTTTCTTATAGCTGTTCCGGTTTCGCCGCCGCCCGCTTGGCGGGAACCAGTCGATTCTTCAAGAGAAAGGCGTGGAGAAAACGGGCGATCAACTCGTTGCCGTAGGCACTATAGTGCTTATCGTATCTCAGATACAATTTCTTCTCGTTAAAGGGGTCCCGCTTTTGGACCAACTCCAGGGTCAGGACTTTCCGCTTTTTCAGCCATTTGCGCAGATGGAGTCCGGTGCTGCCTCCCCCCAAGATAGGTGCGCTTGGGCGCCAAAATGGTGCTATGCGACTCATACAGATGCGGGATCAGCAGAACCGCCAAAGGGATATTTTTCTCGCGGGCCATCCGCAAGATGGCCTCGAAGAGCGCCATCCCCTTTCGCCAGTTCTCCCGATCCTGCTCATCAAGCTTCTTCCGGATGGCCTCCGGGCTCAGCCCCAGCTTGCGCAGGCCGTCCGCGGTGAGCTCCGCCGCGTCGGCCCACCCGACCCATGAGGCCAGATTCAGGTTCTTGCCCAGCCTGTACAGGCGCTCGCCCAAAAAGTGTTAGAGGTGCGAATTCGCCCTCAGAAAGCGCTTGACGCCGGCGGGAAGCACATTGAACCGAAGGGATTCCGGCCGAAGAACATTCCGGCCCTTCAATCGGACGCGGCCATCGGCGTCCACATACAACGCCTGGCGCAGCCCGCCGGGCAGCCCATCTCTTGCGTCCACCCAATCCTTCTTCGCCAAGTCCCAATCGTTCCACGGCAGAATTCCCATCAGGATCAGATCCGGGTCATAGCGAAACACGATGTCCCGGAGGACCAGGTAATAGTGCGCCAGGTTGTACCCGGGAACACCGCCGTTAATCACCTCGAACCGGAGGCCTTCTCCCGCCCCCTCATTCAATTTGGCTTCCAACCGGGCGGGAAACGTCTCGTGGTTTTCCACGCCCAATCCGAATGTGGTTGAATCCCCCACGGTGAATATGCGGAACACCCCGGGCGGTTTTCGAGCCTCTACCGCGGGGCTCCGAAACCCCTCCCGGTTGACCCGGACAGTGACCCTGAAATCGCCATAGGGGCTTTGATGGTCATAAACGGTTCCCGAACGAAGCTCGAAGAGCCTCTTGGCGTTCGCGCGAAAGATAGGCGGCGCAAAATTTTTCCGGGAATGCGGAAAGCTGAGCATCTGGGGATCGTGGTATCAGACGAACACCTCGGCCCCGGCCAGAACCAGCGACACGGAGAGCAGCAACAGGACAACATTCTTGATCCAGCCCGAGAACGAGCGAGGCTCTCGAGACCGGCTTTTTCCAACGTCCTGCATTGCTCTCTCAGGGAACCGCCGACGACACGACCGCCCGAACCGTTGCCAGCAAATGCGGCATAACAATTTTCCATCATCTTGCCACGCACCGGAACCGACCGCAAGAGCTGGAGAATCGGCGGCCTCCCCCCCGCCGGATCCTTCTCCGTCGCCGCAACCGCTTGAAACCCAGGAAGTCGGCCCGCCGCGGATTGTTGCGGAGGGATTCCTGATCCCGCCGTTCCCCCTCCTCCCCTCCCCCCCCTCCGAGCGGCTATGACCACACCAGCCGACCGCCGTCTACGACGACCACTTGGCCGGTGATGTAAGAGGAGGCCTCTGAGGCCAGGAAGACAGCGACGCGGGCGATCTCCCTCGGTTCTCCCCACCGGCCCATCGGAATCGGCCGCAGGGTGTCCGCGTAGACCTGGGCAGATCCTTGACGTATTCCACCAGGGGCGTGTCCACGTATCCAGGCGCGATCGCGTTGGCCGTGACGCCGTGCTCCACCCATTCCAGCGCCAGGGTCTTCGTCAAGGGAACGATCGCCCCCTTCGAAGCGGCGTAGGCGGCCAGCCCCGCGGAGGTCACGGACAGTCGGATCGACGAGAGGTTGATCACCCGGCCCCATCCCTGCCTGATGAGTGTCGGTCCGAAGGCCCGCGCCGTCAGAAAACATCCCGTCAGATTGGTGCGGATAACCTCGTCCCACTCCGCCAAAGAGAGCTCCAAGACGGGCTTGCGCACAGTAATCCCCGCGCTGTTCACGAGGATCTGAACGGGACCGAAGGCCTCTTCCACGTTGTCGCGAAAGTCGGTGACCGACGCCTCGTCCGACACGTCGACCGTGGCGGCCAATCCTTTTCGGCCCAGCGACGTGATTTCCCCGACCACCGCGTCCAGGGCGTCACGGGTGCGGCCCGCGGCGACGACGTCGGCCCCGGCTTCGGCCAGCCCTACGGCGATGGCCCGCCCGATGCCGCTGCCAGCCCCCGTCACGACGGCCTTCCGGCCCTCGAGGCTGAAATCGCTCAGGATAGACATGCGGCGGCGCCTTCCGGGACGGAAATCATGCCGAGCCTCCCTCGGGAGACCACCGGGGCTCCCCCTCCCGGTAAAAGTCATTGGCGCCGCGAATCGTCGGCTCCAGGTATCCTTCTACGCCCTGAAGGTGAGTCGTGACATTCAAGTAATGAACCGCCCAGCCCAGCCTTCCATACTCCAGCAGGCTGACGCCCGTGTATCCCTGGCGCAATTGACGGAACCGTCTGAGCGGCAGGTCGAGCAGCCGACACAGGGCCGCCACGATGGCCAGGTTGTGGCTGACCACCGCGATGGTTTCGTCGGGATGGGCCTCCGCCAGCTCCTGGACGGCCTTCCAAACCCTTTCCTGAAGCTGCCCGAGGGATTCCCCGCCGGGAATAACGATCGAGCTGGGATCCTGTTTCCAGGACTCCAGGAAATCGGGGTGTTGGTCGCGGAGCTCCTCGAACGTCAACCCCTCCAGGAACCCCTGATTCATCTCCCGCAAACCGGGGCGCGCGCGAATCTCAAGGGCATGCGGCCGGGCGAGCGCTTCCGCCGTCCGCAGCGCCCGGCTGAGGTCGCTGGAATAGACGGCCCGGATTGGCCGGTCACTCATGGCGTCGGCCAGCGCCTCCGCCTGAAGCAGGCCCTTGTCCGTCAGCCCGATGTCCGTCGCCCCCAGGATGCGCTGCTCCGCGTTCCAGGGGGTCTCGCCGTGACGGATGAGATAGATGAACATTCGACGCCTTTTGGATGCCGTTCCATCGGGAAAGCGCTTCACAACTTCGACCGCCGATGATACTTCGACCGGCGAATGACACTCAAGCTCGCAACGAGCGCCCGGCAGGGGCTTCCTTGCATCATGCACCGGCGCTTCATCGAACAGCCGTGCACTGAAAGTGAAGCAAGCGCTTCTCAGCGGCCTATCGGATATTCCTGCAAGGGCGAAAAATCGACCATGGGAGCGACTCGTCCAATCCGGACGGAGATCCATGTTCAACAGAGCGGCGCGGGCGGGCCGGAAACCGTTTCGAAGTGCCGGACAATGGCTTCGGCGAGGGCGGGGACGGTGTAAGGGTCCGCCTCGATGCCCGGCGTCAACCCCAATTCCTCGATCCGGTCCCGCGTGATGGGACCGATAATGGCCGTGACAAACAAATCGAGAAACCTCGCGCGTTCCTCCTCTCTGAACAGGACGCAGAAATTCTCCACAGTCGATGGGCTGGTGAAGGTCACGACATCGATGTCTCCCGCCATGATCTCCCGCCGCACGCCGGGGGGGCCCTCGGCGGGCACGGTCCGGTACACCGTGACCACATCGACCCGCGCGCCGGACTTCCGCAGCGCCTCGGGCAACACCTCCCGGGCGACCGCGGCCCGCGCCAGGAGAATCCGCACGCCGCTCAGGTCCCTGCCCGCCCACGCCTCCAGGATGCCCTCGGCCTGAAACTTTTCCGGGACCATGTCCGCGACGATCTCTCCCCGGGAGCGGAGCGCCTCCGCCGTCGCCGGGCCGATGGCGCAGACCTTCAGGCCCGACAACTCCCCGCCGTCCCGGCCGTGAAATGAGAGACGGTCGAAAAACCCGCGCACACCGTTGACGCTCGTGAAGATGACCCAGTCGTAGCCGGCCAACCGCCCGAGGGCCGCGTCCAGCGCCTCGAAGCTCTCGGGCGGACGGAAGGCGATGGTCGGAAACTCAAGCACCTCCGCGCCGAACGAGCGAAGCAGGTCCGCGAATTCGCCCGCCTGTTTCGCGGCGCGGGTGATGACAATCCGCCGGGCCGCGAGGGGTTGTGGGTTGTCCGGATTCAAAAGACGATTCCTTGCGGCTTAGGCCTCCGGACGGATGTCCTGAAGGATGTCTTCGCCGCCGCGGTTCAACAGGTCTTCCGCCAGGCGGACCCCCAGCGCCTCCGGGTCTTCTCCGGACGCCTCGCCCCGAACGGTCTCTTTCCCATCCAGCGAGGCGATGACGGCCTCGAGGTCGATTGCCGCGCCGCGAATCCGCGCCAGGGCGCCCACGGGGACCTGACACCCTCCTTCCAGACGCCGGAGAAGGGCGCGCTCCGCCCGCACGGCGCGATTCGTTTCCGGGTGATCCAACCCGGACACGCGGGAGAGGGTGTCGCGATCTTCGGTCCGGCATTCCAGACCGAGCGCCCCCTGCCCCACCGCCGGCAGGCACACCCCGGTGGACAGAAGCTCGGTGATCCGGTCTTTCCAACCCAGCCGGGAGAAACCCGCCGCCGCCAGGACAATGCCGTCCATCTCGCCCGAATCGAGCTTGCGCAAGCGCGTGTCCAGGTTTCCCCGGATGTCCACCATTTCCAGGTCGGGCCGGAAGGCGCGGAGCTGGGCCCGCCGTCTCAGGCTGCCGGTGCCGACCCGTCCGCCGGGGGGGAGGTCGGCGAGTTTCGTCGCGCTGTCTTTGGCGATGAAGATGTCCCGGGGGTCTTCCCGCCGCGGAACCGACGCCAGCGAGAGACCCGGCGGAAACTCCGTCGGCAGGTCCTTGAGGCTGTGGACGGCCAGGTCAATCCGCCCGTCCAGGAGGGCGTCTTCGATTTCTTTGGTGAAAACGCCCTTCCCGCCGATGGCCGTGAGGGGCTGATCCAGAATCCGGTCCCCTTCGGTGCGGATCTCGACCAGCTCGACGCCGACGCCGAGCGCCTGGAGGGCGTCGCGGACCCCTTCCGCCTGACACCAGGCCAAGGCGCTGCCGCGCGACCCGACGCGAAGGGGTTTCCCGTCCGTCCGGAAGCAATCGAGGGGGAGGGGGGAGGGGGATTCAGGCGAACCGGAAGGCCCGGCGGGATTTTCGACTCCAAGGTGTCGGGGATCAGTCATCGAGACCGAACAGGCTTCGGGTGACGCGGAGGAAGGTGGGGGCGTCGTCGCCGGCGGCGCGGCGCTTGATCTCGGTGATGGGGGAATGAAGAAGCTTGTTCACCAGAGAAGCCGTCAGGGCGTTCACCGCCTCCTCAGCCTCCGGACTCAGGCCCTTCAGCCTCGACCGGAGGTCCGCCACCTCCTGGAGGCGCACCGCCTCGGCCCGCTCGCGCAGCGAGACGATGGTCGGAACCACTTCCAGTGTCTCCATCCACCGCAGAAAGGCGGCGGATTCCTCATCGATCAGCACCTCGGCCCGCGCGGCCTCGCGCTCGCGCTCCTGGATGTTGGCGGTGACCACGTGCTCCAGGTCGTCGATGTTGTACAGGTACACGTTGCCGATGTCCTGAACGCCCGGCTCGACGTCCCGGGGGATGGCGATATCGATAAAAAACATGGGCCGGTTCCGGCGGCGCCGGATGACCCGCTGGACGGTTTCCCGGTGGATCACGGCGTGCGGCGCGCCGGTCGAGCACAGCACAATATCCGCGACGACCAACTCGGCCTCGACATGATTGATATCCACCGCGCGCCCGCCGAACCGATCGGCCAGCGCCTCCGCGCGCTCGATGGATCGGTTGGCCACCACCACGCCGCGCGCCCCCAGTTGAACCAGGTGCTGGGTCGCCAGCTCGGCCATCTCCCCGGCCCCCACGAGCATCACGCGCTGTGCATCGAGGTCTCCGAAAATCTTCCGGGCCAGCTCGACGGCCGCATAGCTGACCGAGACGGCGTTCTCCCCGATCCGCGTCTCGGTCCGCACCCGCTTGGCCACGGCGAAGCTTCTCTCGAACAAATGGTTCAAATAGATTCCCGTGGACCCCGCCTCCTGGGCGATCCGGTAGGACTCTTTCACCTGCCCCAGGATCTGGGGCTCGCCCACCACCATCGAGTCCAGGGCCGACGATACGCGGAAGGCGTGTCGAACGGCCTCCTTGGTTTTCATGGCGTAACCGTGCTCTTTCAGGATCGCCTGGGGAACTTCATGGAACTGACCGATGAACTCCTGGATAGACGAGACCGCCTGGTCGAAGTCGTCTGTCCGGGCGTACACTTCCATCCGGTTGCACGTGGAAACGAGGACGGCTTCCTCGATCTCCTTGCGGGCCTTCAATTCCAAAACCGGCGTTCGCAGGTCGCTTTCATCGAAGTAGACCCGCTCACGGATCTCCATCGGGGTCCGCTTATGACTGATTCCGGTGACCAGGAGGTCCATCACAGACTCACAAATGCAGGATGTAAGAGATGAGCACGCCGACAAATCCGATGACCGAAGAAATCGCCACCCGGCGGCCGCGCCACCCGGCCGCCACCCGGCCGAACAAGAGCAGGCCGTAGGCCCCCCAAATGACCACCAGCGGCAGGGTTCGCTCCAGATTCCAGCTCCAGTAGGACCCCCGGGCATAGGCCGCCCAGACCGAGCCCGAGATGAGACCCAGCGTGATCATCGGGAAACCCAGCGCCAGGGCCAGGAAACTTCCCCCGTCCAGGACCTCCAGGGACGGAAGGCGGTAGAACCACGTTCCAAACGTCTTTTTCTTCACCTGACGCTCCTGGATCATGTACATGATGCCCATGCCGAACAACAACACATAAACGGCCGCCCCGAGGAAAGCCATGACGACGTGGATCGTCAGCCAAACGCTGTCAAAGGGGGGCGGATCGGCCACCCCGGTCCGGGGCTGAAGGAAGGCCGCCGCCAGAACCAGGAAGACCACCGGAACCACGAACAACCCCAAATGGGCCATCTTCAACCGCAACTGCGCCGCGCCGTAGGCCAGGACCACCGCCCACCCGAACACCATCAGGAAGTCGAAAAGCTGTGTGACCGGAATCGTCCCCAGATCCGCGAACCGCGAAATCAGGGCGGCGGTGTGAGCGGCGAATCCGATGACCACGCCAATCGTCGCCACCCAGAGAATCCGGCTCCGGCGATAGAGAAAATAGTAGACGTGCCCCACCGCGCCGGTGAAGTATCCCATCAAGGCCAGCGAGACAAAAAGCGTCTTGATGATGAACGGCGCGCTCATCCGGAATCCTCATCTCCCACCGGTTCAATTCCAAGTGTTTTGCGCTCCATTCAACATTATATGATGCTGGCCGCATTGCAAGAACATTCGGACAGGGCGCGCCGCCGCCCTTGGGGAGCCACGTTCGGAGGGGGGGCTTCCGGGTCGTTGTCCCTCTCTCCCCCTCTCCCTCTCCCCCCCAACACCCCCACAGGAAGAGTGCAATCGGCATGCCCCGTCTATGCCACCCGGCCGCTTCGTGGTATGAAAGGATTTCAGCCGGAAATCCGCTCCATCGGCGCCTCCCCCGCTCCTCAACGCGAGACGCGCATGCACCTGGACCTCGATCCCCCCATCGTCAACGGGAGCGGAATTCTCAGCTTCCTGGACATTTTCCAGCTCCTGGACCGCAAAGGAGCGTCCATCGGGGGTTACATCACCAAGTCCATCTCCCCCGAAGAGCGCCTGGGGAACGAGAACCCCATCCTCGTCGAGTCCGGCCCGGATGATCTTCCCAAGCTGAACTCCCTGGCCCTCCCCTCCCAGACGCCGGAGGAATGGCTCGAAGAGCTTCGGGAAACCCGCCTGGTCCGGTCGAAACTCATCATCTCGGTCAACGGCGTCAGTCCCGAGGGGGTGAGCCGAATCGTGGGCATGACCGATCCCTACGCCGGGGGGTTCGAGCTGAACCTGAGCTGTCCGAACCTGGTGCCGGGCGAGGAAAGCGTCAACGCCATCGTCGGACAACACCCCGAGGCCGCCGCCCGGGTGGTCCGCGCCGCCAAGGACGCCACGGACAAACCCGTCATCGCCAAGCTCTCCCCCAATACCGTGTACGTCGAGGTCGGCCGGGCCTGCATCGAGGCGGGGGCCGACTACCTGGGCTGCGGCAACACGATGCCCGGCATCGCCATCGACCTCCACGCCCGGACGCCGGTCCTCGCGGGCGGATCCGGCGGGGTCTCCGGACCGGCCCTCAAGCCCATCAATCTCAAGATGGTCTACGACGCCTATGCCGCCCTCGGATGTCCCATTGTGGCGTACGGGGGAATCGGGGATTGGGAGGACGCGGTGGAATACTTCCTGGCCGGGGCAAGCGTCATCGGCCTGGGGACGTTCTTCGCCCACCGAAACACGGCCGACATCGTCCGGGATACGGCCGCGCTGTGGAAAGGCGTCCGGGATTATCTGAAGGGCGAGCCGCTGGAATCGATCGTGGGCGCCGCCCAAAGGGGTTGAAGGCCGGCGGGACGCCCGCCCCACCTGTTTCATCACGATTGGGAAAATTCGATGCACGTCCACTGCAAGGTCACGGAAAACCGGAACGACGGCGGAAACAATCACACCCTGTTCCTGGATCGCGCCTTCGATGTCCGGCCCGGCCAGTTTGTCATGGCCTGGGTCCCCGGAGAGAGCGAAAAACCTTTCTCTCTCTCCTACGAGAACGCTTTCACCGTCAAGAACCTCGGCTGGTACAGCGAAGGCCTGATCGGCCTGAAGGCCGGCGATTCCGTCTGGCTGCGGGGACCATACGGGACGAGCTTTCCCGTCGGCGATGGGGCGGTCCTTCTGGGGGGAGGGGTCGGCATCGCCGCGCTTCTGATCCTGGCCAAACGGGCCGACCGCCCGACCATCCTCCTCGGCGGACGCACGGCCCATGACATCCTCTTTCTGGATGAGTTCGAGCGGGCGGGAACGGTCCACCTGGCGACGGAGGACGGCTCGCTGGGGACGCGGGGTCTCATCACGGACCTGTTGCCGCGGGCGGGGAGCTACTACTGCGTCTGCGGACCCGACAAGATGATGGCGGCCCTCAAGCCGCTGCTTCCTCCGGACCAGGCGTATTTCTCACTGGAGCGGTACATGAAGTGCGCCGTCGGCCTTTGCGGGCAATGCACGTGCAACGGCTACCGCGTCTGCACGGACGGGCCGGTCTTCGACGGGATCACCGCCCGGGAGATGACGGACATCGGGTTCAGGAAAAGAAGGAAAAGCGGGGGGTGGGAATACGAGACGGGTGCGCCGGATGGCGCCCGGCCGGGCGCCTGAGTGTTACCCTTTCGGGGACTCCGGCAACGACCGGGCGATCTCGATAACGGTGTTCAGGTCGGCCCGCATGCGGTAGTTCCTCGGCTTGAAGACCCAGCGGACGATCCCGTCCGCATCGACGAGGATCACGCCGGGCGTGGCGATGTCCCGCTTCTCCGACGGGCGCCCCTTGAGGTGAAGCAGCCCGACGCGCTCGGCCGCGCGGGCTTCCACGTCGCAAAGAAATCTGAATTCCGTCCCGAGCTTCCGGCGGACCTTCTCGGACTCCTCGGGCCGGTCGGCGCTGACGGGGAGAACCTCAACGCCCGCCTCCTCGAAATCCGATGCCCGACGCTGGAGCTGAGCCAGCTCCACGATGCACACCGTTCACCATCCGCCCCGGTAAAACACATACAGCCCCGCCCGGCGCCCCGCCAAATCGCGGGGCCGAAACGCCTCCCCTTTCGAGTCCTGCACCTCGAAATCCGGCATCGCCTCCCCCGGCCGCACGCGAAGCCGCCCCGGAGTGACGGAGTAAACCAACATCCAGTAGAGGAAAACGCCCGTGAGGGCCGCCATCGCGCCCCATGAGACCCAGCGTTGAATCCCCGGTGCGACAACGACCGCCGCGCCGCCGAACCCCAGGCCGGCGGCCATCAAGAGGTACGTCCAGACCGGGTGAAGCCGGTAGATCCCCCGCCGAAGCTCGAAAAAGTACCAGACCGCCCCCGCAAGCCAAATCACCCATCCTGCGATAAGCATGTCGGCCTCCTTCGCGGCGGGGGGGAGGGGGGATTCAAACGGGGGGTCTCTCGGGTTCCGGAAACGGAACCCCGGCCGGGGATCATTCGGGCACGCTCATCTTCGAGATCAACCAATTTCCGCCAATCTCCCTCAGGGTGAAGGAGACCTTCCCGGTTCGCCCTCTTTGCCGGGGCTTCTTTCCCTTCTCCTTGACGATTTCAGTTTCCTCTATCTCGTACTTCCCCCGGACCCGAAGGGTGAACGGGTTCACCTCGCGGAAGTCCCGGTCCTTGACCCTGTAGGACGTCACGCGAACGCGCCCGAAATAGTTCTGTAGATGCCTGAGATAAGCCCGCCGGTCGAAGTGGCCGTTGACACGGACGCCCCGGAGCATGAGCCGGGAGATGTCTTTGGTGTTCCCCTTCAGGAATGCACCGAGGAAGCGGCCGATGATCCCGGCGGCGAGCTCCTGTTGGCCGCGTCCGGATTCTCTTCGGACAAGATCCTGGGCCAGGTCCTGAAAGAGCATCCATTCCTGCAACAAGGTCCTGATCTCCCCGGAGGCCTTGGACCGCTTCGCGGCGAGCGGCAGGATGGAATGGGAAAGATTCCGAAGGACCAATAGGTCGTTCATTCTCTTGGAGAGCGGGCTCTTCTCGCGGTAAAGCCTGCGCAGCCGGCCGAGGACTTTCCCCTTCTCCCTTTCCAGCGAAAACAGCCGCTTATCGATGGATTCCTCTTCCGCTCGATGCCGCACGATGCGTTCCCAGACGTCCTGCTCCCTCTCCCAGAACTCCAGCCACCCCATCTTCATGAGCTGGCGGCGGCGCTCCTCGATGACCTTTTTCAGGGCGGGGTCGATCCGGCGGGAAAAGCGCTTCAAAACACTGTCGAGCGGGGGCGCGATGAGCGCCGGTTTGTTCTGGGCGATGGCCTCCCCCGAGACTCCCCAGCAGAGCACGGCCAGCAGGAGAACCGGCCGGAGGGTCCGGGGCCGTTTCTGAATATTCAAGACAACGCCTCCACCCGGGATTGCTCTTCCGCCAGCTCAACGACCCGGCGGGCCTGATCCACGACGGCCGGGTCCAACATCCTTCCGTCCAGCTGGGCCACGGCCTCGCCCCTTTCCCGGGCGGCCTCGAAGGCCGCAACCACCTCCCGCGCCCGCCGGATCTCGATGGGGCTCGGCGAAAACGCCCGGTTGACCGTCCCGACCTGGCAGGGATGGATCACCAGCTTGCCGGCGAACCCGAGCCGGCGCGCGCGCTCGGCATCGCGCGACAAACCCGCTTCATCCCGGAAATCCGTGTACACCGTATCGATCGGGAGGACGCCCGCGGCCCTCGCCCCCAGGACAACCCGCATCCGGGCCAAGGCAATCTCCTCGCCCGACGGGGTTCGCACCGCGCCGATGTCCCGAGCGAAATCCTCCCCGCCCAAGGCCAGCGCCGCGCACCCGGAATCCGCCGAAGCGATCTCGAAAGCATGGAGAAGACCCAAAGCGGTCTCGACAATCGGCACGAGCCGGGGCGCCTCACAGGTTCTCTTCTTCGACAGGGCCCCGACCCGATCCCCCAAGGCGGAAACCTCCTCCGGGCGTTGAGACTTGGGAAGAAAGATCCCTGAAAGTCCGGGACGCACGACCCCTTCGACGTCTTCGTCCATCCACGGCGTCCCCGGGCCGTTCACCCGGACATACAGGGGCGGGCCCCGGCGGTCCGGGTTCTCTTCCAGAAAACGCGCCACCGAATCCCGGGCCTCGGCCTTCCGCTCAAAGGAGACGGCGTCCTCCAGGTCGACGATCACCGCGTCCGCGCCGGACGCGAGGGCTTTGGGGATCCGGCCGGGATTCGTCGCCGGGACGAACAGAAGGGTCCGAAGAAGGGGCAACGGGACTTCCTCCTCATCCGGGCGGAGGGCCGCCGCGCGCCCCCCCGGCGTCCGGTCCCTCAACGAAGCAGGAAAAACGCCAACCCGATGATCCCCGGCAGAACGACACACCCTTCGATGAGGGTTTGGCTGACCAGGAGGTTCATCACCTTGCGCTGATGGGTGTAGTGGAGGACCCAGGCCGTGTACACGGGGGAGAGGAGCAGCGCATAACCCAGCGGCGAGACCCAGCCCATCCAAGCGGACATGATCAACAAGATGGACATCCCCCCCGAAACGGCCCAGATCGCCTTGCGGGTCATCCAGGTGGTGATGAGCATGGGCAGCGTCTCTTTGCCGACGATCTGGTCCCCCTGGATGTCGCGCAGGTCCACCATGGCCGTGACGGAAAAGACCAGCATGGCCACACAGAGGCCGGTGACGGCGGTTCCCGCCGAAAGGGCCCCCACCGGCCCCAGCGGGGTCAGAAACAGGGGAAGGACCACCGTCACCAGCACCCAGGCCGCCGGCGTCATCATGCACTTGGAGGCCGGGAGCAGCCAGAGGTCGAGCCGCTTGAAGCGGGTCGGCTCCAGGTGAAGGCAATAGACCGATCCCGCGAGGCTCGCGACGAGAAGGATGAAGAACGCCGACAACGAGTGGGCGCCGACCACCCCGAGCGCCGCGACCAGCGCCAAGCCGGCAGCTCCGTACATCCAGCGCCTGAACCGCTCGTAGAACCGCGCCCGGGACGGGTCGTTGTATCGGCTGGATTCGACGTTCCGGCAGTAATTGAAGGTGTGCATCGCGAAGATGTAAAGGGCCGGAACGAGGAAGTACCAGGTCGCCGGCCGGATTCCCTGAAGCATCGAGGCCAGCAGGGTCATCAACGCCGCGCCGGCCGCCACATAAACGTTGGTTTTCAGGAAAAAGCCCGCGACGCGCTGCCAGCCGGTCCCCAGGGCCGATCGCTCGCCCTTGGCGTCTTGGATGGCGTCCATCACGCGCTGGATCATCCAACTGGGCGTGGAGGCGCCAGCGATGACGCCCACGTCTTCGTGCCGGCTGACGGCATCCACGTCGAGCTCGGCCTCGGTTTCCACATGCCAGGTGGGCTTGCCGAAAGACCTGGAGATCTCCGCCAGCCGCTGCGTGTTGCCGCTGTTGTGTCCGCCGATGACCACCATGGCGTCCACCGACCGGGCCAGGCTGACAATCTCGTCCTGCCGGTCGATGGTGTCATGACAAATCGTGTTGGTCACCTCGCAGACGGAAAACCGCCGCCTCAGGGCGGCGACGAGGGCGTCGTATTCGAGCGTGTTCGTCGTGGTCTGGGCGACGACGTTGACCTTCTCCAGCGCGGGCAGGGCCTCGACCTCTTCGACCGTCCTGACCACGTGCCCCCGCCCCCCGGTGAATCCCAAAAGGCCGATGACTTCGGGGTGGCCTTCCTCGCCGATGATGACCGTGGAATAGCCTTTGTGGGCGTGCTTTTTGATGTTTCCCTGGACGTGCGCCACGATGGGGCAGGTCGCGTCTTTCAACTTGACCCCCCAGCCCTTGATTTCCGCCCGGGTCTCGGGGCTCACGCCGTGGGCGCGCACGACCACCGTCCCCCCGCTCGGGACTTCGTCCTCCTCGATGGGACGAACCTTTTTCTGTTTGAGCAGGTCGACGGCCTGCGGGTTGTGAATCAGCGGACCGTGGGTGAGGATGGCCTCCCCTTCATTTTCCTTGGCGATATCCATCGCGATGTCGATGGCCCGCTTCACGCCCCAGCAGTAACCCGCCGTCCTCGCCAGAATGACGCTCAACGTTCTCCTCCCCCTGATGCCTTGGACATCCAACCGGAGTCAAAGGTGAATGGTATTTTACAGTAGTCCGGCCGCCCATGGATGACAAGGTTCGACCCGGATTTCCCGCCGCCCGCTCGCGCTTGTCTTCGGGACGGGCCGGCGGCCGCGAATCGCGCCCCCCTCCCCCGCCTCTCTTCCTCGCGCGCTTGGATCGACGCCGACTTTGTTCCGCTCAAGAAAGCGTTTCGACACCCGGCCCGGCGGCTTCCCGCCCCGGCGCCGCAAACTCCCTCTCATCCTCCGTCCGGCCCTCGAGGGAGATCAACCGGCCGGCGATCCCGCCTCCGGGTGCCACCACCAGCCGGCCAACCGTTCTCGGGAGGGTGAACCTTTTCTTGCCCGCGCTTCCCGGATTGAAAAAAAAGCAATCCCCTCCCCCTCCCCCTCCCCCGCTCCCACCCCCGCCCGGGGCCGGCCAGCCGGCGTAGGGTTTGTGGGTGTGACCGAAGATGACAAGATCGGCGCGGTGATCGCGCACATGGTCTCCGACAGCAGGCAGGGGCTTTCCCCGCACGATGGCTTCATGGACGACGAGAATCATCGTTCGTCCGGCCTGAAAAAGGCGCAAGGCCGGGAATCGGCCCGGCGGCAGATGCGCGTCCACGTTTCCGGCCACCGCCGTCACGGGCGAGATGGCCTCCAACTCGACGGCCACGGACTCCGACCCCAGATCCCCGGCGTGCAGAATGTGGTCGACCCCGTCGAAGATATCGAACACCCGGGGATCCAGGAACCCATGGGTGTCCGATAAAACCCCCAGGACCGTGGGCGTCTCGTCATCGGACATGGCCTTGCCTCCCGGCCGGGCGACCTTCGGACCCTCGGACCTTGCGGTCCCCCGGACCATTCGGTCCCTTCGGTCCGTGGCAAAAGCGGCGGGCGGAGACGCTCCCGCGCGTCTCCGCGCCGCCTGAAAATCCCAACCGGGTCATCCGTTTAAGGCAACCGTTCGCGGGGCCGGTCAGCCCTTGGGAATCGCCAGGTAGAGGCTTCCCCGGTTCCTCTTCACGAGCAGGAGAAGGCCCATGTCCTTATCAGCCGAGGCCGCTTCGGACCGGAGAATTTCCACCTTCCCGGCGGGCTTGCCGTTCACCTCGACGATGACATCTCCGTTCCGCAAACCGCCGCGCGCGGCGGGGCTGCCCGGAACGACCGAGACGATTCGCAGGCCCGTCCCCTTTTCCAAGCCGAGCTGGGCAATCTCCCCCTCGCTCAGGGGCCGAACCTGGACCCCGATGTGATATCCGGTTTTCTTGGCCGGGGAGACCTTCCGGGCCGCGTCCTTCATCTCATCCAGGGAGACGGTGAACGTCCGGTTCTTTCTGTTTCGGACAGCCTGGACCTTCACCACTTTCCCGATGGCCGCGCGGGCCACAAGCGCGGGAAGCGCCCGGGCGCTGTCGACCTTCCGGCCGGCGAAGCTGACGATGACATCGCCGCGCTTCATGCCCGCCCTCTCGGCGGGGCCGTCGGGCAGCACCTCGGCCACCAAGGCGCCCCGGCCCTTTTTCAGGCCAAACGCCTTCGCCAGCCCGGGCGTCACATTCTGAATCTGAACGCCCAGCCAAGCCCTCGACACATAACCCCGGGCATTGAGAGAGCCGACGACATCGCGGGTCAGGTTGATGGGGATGGAGAATCCGATCCCCCGTCCGTTCGGGAGGATGGCCGTATTGACGCCTACCACTTCGCCCCGGACGTTGAACAGCGGACCGCCCGAGTTGCCGGGATTGATCGAGGCATCCGTCTGGATGAAATCGTCGTACGGTCCCGCCCCGATGGAACGGCCCTTTCCGCTGACGATCCCGGCGGTGACCGTGTGGCCGAGGCCGAACGGATTTCCAATGGCCAACACCCAGTCGCCGGCGGCCAGGGCGTCGGAATCGCCGAAGGTCACGGCCGGCAGATCGACCTTTTCCGTAATCTTCAACAGGGCCAAGTCCGTTTTGGGATCGCGCCCCAGGACTTTGGCCTCGAAGGTCCGGCCATCGTGCAGGGTCACGCGGATCTCGTCGGCCCCCCGGACCACGTGGTTGTTGGTCACAATGAGGCCGTCACGGCTGTAAATGAAGCCCGAGCCAAGTCCCCGGCGGTGGAAATCGGGCGTGGGACGTCTCGCGCCCGGCCCCCTGTCACGAAAGCGGCGGAACAGGTCCCCGAAGGGCCCCTCCTGAAAGGGATGCCCCTGGGAAGGCATCTTCTCGGAGAAAGAGCTCCGCGCCACCTTCTGAACCACACGGATGTTCACGACCGTGGGCTTGACGCGCTCGACCAGCTCCCGGAAGGAAGGCAGCCCGGCGATCGCCCCGGCCGGGGGGGCGGCTTCGGCCGCGTTCAGCGCGGGCCCAGAGCCCCTCAGAACACCTCCGGCCGTGAACGCGCCGGTCAGGAGGATCGCCAACATCAACGGCACCCACACCACCTTTCTGATTTTCTTCAACATCTTGGCTCTCCAGCGGGACCCTGGATTGTCAAAGGAAGTCTCCCCTTTGAAACACATTGGAAATGATGAAGCGCCCGGGAAATGGTGAAGCGCATGCGCACGGATATTCATTCGAATTCAAAGTCATCCGCCAACCCGTGTTCCGGGTGTTGTCGAATTCCGGATATTTTGGGGAGTGGCGGGGGGCGTAAGCCCCCCGCCGTTGGCCATGAGGGAAGGCGTTGGGAGGTAGTACGCGCGTCCCTCTTAAGCCGGAGATTGGTTGGGAGGTCCCTTTCCCCAACTTCACTCCGAATGGTCGACACTGAATATAGGCCGCCAACATTAGAGGACAGTTAAGAGAACATTAAAATCATCTAATTCGCGAACAAAGATTTGGGGGGGAGATCCAGGTGCGACTGAAGCAATAAAATTCATATAACTGATTGAAACAGAATGGATTATCAATTCAATGGACAAAACACCGCCATCAAGCGATTCCGCATTCCCCCGATTGGATGGATGAAATGATTGACCTGAAACCATTCCGGGTGACCGATTCAGGCGGTCTCATCCTCCGGATGGGCCTCCGGATCCAAGGGCAGCTCGACGGTGAAAGTGCTTCCGCGCCCCGGGTGGCTTTCCACCCGGATGACCCCGCCGTGGGCCTCCGACACCAACCGACAGATATTGAGGCCGAGTCCCGTGCCCTCCGCGCCCATCTCCCGGGCCTCGGCCGAGCGGTAGAACCGGTCGAAGATGCGGCCGATATCTTTTTCGGCGATCCCGATTCCGGTGTCCTTCACGGCGATCATCGCGCTGCCATTCATTCGGGTCAGGGAGAGATCGATCTCGCCCCCGGGCAGCGTATAACGAAACGCGTTCACGACCAGATTCATGACGGTCTGTCGAAGGTGGTCCGCATCCCCCTCGATCACCAACGGGTCCCGCCTGCTCAGCGTAAACACCTTCCGGTCCACCTCCGGCAGGGTCTTCGCCTTCTCATAGACCTCGCCGACCAGGTCCCCCAGATCCACCGGCGCAAAATGAAGCTGTGTGGCCCCCAAGTCCGCCTTGGCCAGCGTCAGCAGGTCTTCCACAATCCCGCCCATTCGGCCGCTCTCGTCCCGGATCACGCCCAGCCCCCGTCTGTAGTCCTCGACCGTCCGGTCGGAGGACAGGAGCAGATCCGCTTCGCCCCGAAGAATGGTCAGCGGGGTCTTCAGCTCATGCGAGGCGTCGCCGCTGAACTCACGGACCCGATCGAAGGCCGCCTCCAGGCGGGCGATCATGGCGTTCAGCGTATCCACTAAGCGGGCGATCTCGTCCTCGGAGTCGGGCCGGGCGATCCGCTCGTTCAATCGCTCGGCGGTGATCCGCCGGGCCGCGGCGACGACTTCGTCCACCGGGCGCATCGCCCGCTTGGCCAGGTTCCACCCGCCGAAGCCGGCCAGCAGGACCGCCGAGGGAACCACCGCCAGGAGAATCAGGGCCAGCCGCCGCAGGGTCCCGTTGACCTCGCCGAACGAGGCCGCGACCTGGACGAAATTGACCACCCGGCCGGACCGGATGACGGGCTGGGTCAACACCCGGATGGCCGGCCGGTTGGGCGGGTGGACGGTTTCGAGGGTGATCCGTCCCGAGGCGGCGTTTCGGCGGGCGAGGGCGCTCAGTTTGATCTTCGTCCCGCCCAGCGACAAGGGCCGCATCCGAACCTCGCCCTCCGGGTCCAGGACCTGAACCATCCGGTCGAACATCCGGCTCACGGGCAAACCCGGGAAGAGCTTTGACAGGAGCGATTCTGGCGGAGCGGTGAGGTCGGGACGATCAAAGGCGGCCAGGGCGTTTCCCGCGGCCCGGAGCGAACCATCCAGGTTCGAACGGAGCTGGTGGCCGACGGCCGCGTAAACGACCAGGCTGACGGCAAGCAGGAGCGCCGCCATCACACCCGAATACCACAGGGTCAGGCGCGCCTTGAGACCCATCGACCGAAATCTGAGCGATTTCATGGACCCCATTCATCCATCCCTTGACAGCGCCCCCGTCAAGCCTTTTCCGGAAGGCCGAACCGATAACCCACGCCTCGCATCGTATGGATCAGCGGAGGATCGAAACCCCGGTCAATCTTGTTCCTCAGATAGCTGACATAGACGTCCACGACGTTTGTCTCGGGGTCGAAGGAATAATCCCAGACGTGTTCGAGGACCATCGAGCGAGAGAGAATCCGGTCCTGATGCCGCATGAAATACTCCAGCAGGGCGTATTCCCGCGCCGAGAGGTTGATCTTCTTCTCCGCCCGCCGCACCTCCCGGCTGGCCGGATTCAACTCCAGGTCGGACACCTTCAGAATGGGGGCCTTGCGGTCCTCCCGCCTCAGCAGCGCCCGGACGCGCGCGAGCAGCTCGGTCAAGGCGAACGGTTTCGTGAGGTAATCGTCCGCCCCGGAATCCAGTCCGCGAACCTTGTCTTCCACGGCGTTCCGCGCCGTGAGCATCATCACCGGGGAATTCCCCCCGCCCTCCCGGTACTGGGACAGGACCTCCCAGCCATCGATGCCCGGCAGCATCACGTCGAGCAGGATCAGGTCGTAATCGTTGACCGTGGCCTCCTCGAGCGCCGCGGGCCCCTGGCTCGCCACGTCCACCGTGTACCCGGCTTCTCCCAAGCCGCGGGCGATAAAGCTGGCCACCTTGGCCTCGTCTTCAACAACCAGAACGCGCAATCGATTTCCTCACGAACGCCCCCGAAGGAGGACTTCCCTCACCGTCCTCCGGCCGTCTCATTGCAGGACCCGAAAACTTTTCACCATCCGGTTGAAAGCCTTCACGGTGCTTTGGAAGGCCAGCTCATGGTCAAGAAAGACGAATTCATACAGGATGTCCAGATTCCGGCCCCGCTTCAGGATGAGGATGAACTTCCCCCGCGCCCCTCTTGTAACCTGGGTGCGGCTTTGCTCCCGCTCGATGCGTTTTCGCTTCGCTTTGCGGATTTCCGGCCCGAATCGTTCTTCCGACGTGCCGAAGAGCACCTCGTCTTCGATGTGTTTCTTCTCGGCCAGCTCGTCGATCAAAGGCCGGGAAAGCCCTCCGCGAAGCTGAAACTCCAGCCGCTCCAGGCCGTTTGCCTTATTCAACGTCCAGGCCCGGTCCAGCGGGAGGAACCGGCCGGCCTTGATGGCCCGCATGTCGTTCCCCCACCCTTCCAGGACCGCCCGATAAATCCGCCGCGCGTGATCGGGCAACTCGAAATGCCGGTAGCGGAAACTCAACGGGAAGGCCCGAATCACCATCAGGCCCCCCGTGTACAGGTTGTGAAAGAAAAAATCCCCGCCCAAATCGATCTCGGCGAACGTGGACTCCCCCCGGCCCGACGCCCATGGAGCGGGAGGCTTCTCCATTCGATACGACCAGATCGGCTCGACAATCTCCCGGCTTTGATCCGCACAGGACACAACCCACAAGGCCATGAACAAGCCAGCCGCGAAGCGAAATTTTCCGCCTCCTCCCCCGGCGCCGTCCGTTTTTCCGTATCCGCTTCTCATCATGGTAAACCTTAGTCCCCGCCCATTCGCCGGTCAAGACCGAACCCGGCCGACCCCGACGCCGCCCCGGAGACGGCCACGAAAACCCCCGCCAGGATCAATCCACCCCCTACGGCCAAACCGGCGGAGATTCCCTCCCCCAGAAAGAAATACGCGAAGACCGCCGCCAGAACGGGCTCGCCCAGGATCGCCGTCGCCACGACGGGAGAAGAGAGGCGCCCAAGGGCCCAATTCAGACAGTTATGACCGATCAGGGTGGGAACGACCGCCATCAGCAGGAGAAGCGTCCACTCCCGCCCATCCGCCCGGGCGAACTCCCACAGTCCTCCGAGATTCGGCCCCGCGGCCAACAGCAGGAGAAACCCGGCGCAAATAACGTAAAGGGGAAATGTGTAGGCGGCGGTCGAGAGCGACTTTCTCAGGCGCGCGCCCGCCAACAGATAGACCGAGAACATGACCGCCCCGGCCAGCGCGAGGAGGTCTCCGGTCAAACCATGCCCCGGGCCCCGGGCGTCCGTCCACGCGACGCAGGCCGCGCCCGCGCCGGCGACGACCATCCCGACGATCAGCCGGCGGGACAGCGGCTCCTTCAGCCAAAAACGTGAACCGAGCGAAACGAACAATGGGCTCGTCGTCACCAGAATGACCGAACTGGCCACCGAGATGTACTTGAGCGAGGCCACCCAGACAGCGAAATGGACGCCCAAACCGACCCCGGCCAGGACCAGAAGGGCGGCCTCTTTGCGGCCGAGATCCTTCCACGCGCGCCAGGCCGGGCGCAGGGCGAACGGGGCCATCAAGAGCACGGCCATCGTCATCCGGCCGGCCGCGATGTTGGCCGCCGAGAGACCGGAGAGCTTGACGAAGACAGCGGAGCCGGAAACCGCGACAACGCCGACAAGCAGACCGCCGTACAGGGCCGGCACCGAAGCGGAGGGCGGACGCCCGGGGCTACGCGGCACGGGGGCCGCCTGAATGGGCTACAGGCTTTCTCAAATCCGGAGCGCCACCAGGACGCCCCCCAGCACGATGCACAGGCACCCCGCCGCTAAGGGCCAGGTCAGCCTTTCCAGGTCCCGCAGGAAGATGGCGCTGAACAGGAGGGTGAACAGCGGGGTGGCCCCCGAGATGGGGGACAGCGTAACGACCCGGCCCGTCTGGAACGCGAAAAACCAGAGCACGAAGCCAATCCCCAGGACCCCCCCCACGAGTCCGAAATAAATCCAACCCCGCAGAGGGGGAAAACCCTCTCCCGCCGGACGCCGCCACAGCCAGATCCCGCTGATGACCACACCCGAGCTGAGAAGCATCGCCCAGGCGCCCACGACGGGATGCGGTTGGTCCGCCACGCCATACCGGATCACCACGTCGCGGAAACCGAGCAGAACCATCCCCGCCAACGGATAGATCAGGTCCCTGCGTCTCCAGACCCGCTCCTTCCGCCCCGGCTTGGACAGGATCATCCCGCCCGCGATGATCACGATCATCCCGATCACGTTCCAGGGCGTCGGCCGCTCGCCCAGGAACAGGACGGCCGTCAGCGAGGCGAGAAAAGGCGACATCGCCCGCAGGCTGGAGACGCGGGAGGCGCCGACCTTTTCCACCGCCGCCAGGAGCAGGAGCCTTGAGAGGGACGGCACGAAAAGCCCGAGACCGAAGAACATGAGGATTCGTTTGTCGGCAAAAGCCGACAACGGGGCCGTCGCCGCCACCCATGCCGTCAGGATCAAAAAATTGATCCAGGACGCGATCAGGGTTCCCAGGAGGATGTCGCAGTAGAGCACCCCCCGCCGCGCCCAGACAAACGTGGACGAGAAGAGGATTGTGGCCGCAAGGGCCAGCAAGATCGGAGACAAAGAGGATCGTTTCCCCCACCGCGGCAGGGCATTCCGCGGCCGTACCCAACCATCGGCTAAGGGGTGGAAGCCGCGCGCGCCAACGGAGGACGCCGGCCGTTATTTCGAGACCTGCCAGGGCGCGTAGTTTGTGGTGTACGTGAATGTATTCACCACGCCGCTCTTTTCGAACCAGATCGAGAGATCTTTCTTGGTTTCATCGGAAATGGTGGCCTTGATGAAGGTATACGTCCAGAGATCAAGCCCCTCCTGGATGCCTTTTTCGTAGGGAGCGCCGAGCCAGTCCTGGATTTGGGCCTTGGTCGTCTTGCCCTTCTCGATTCGCGTGACGACCTGCTGATCGAAGTCTTGGCCGATCGTCCGGCACCCCGTGGCCATGACCATCAAGACCACCACGGCCAGGGAACACACAACTCGCTTCATGGAGTCCTCCTTCTCGCATAGGGTTTGACACAAGCCAGGAATCATTTTAGTGGCCCGACGCACCGCGCGCACGTCTCTTTTTGGATACGACCGGCGGCGGCCCGCCCCCGTGATTCACCGAAACGGCAAAGCGGGGAACACCGGACGGCTCGCCCCGCCGGGGGGCCGCAGGACAACGACGGTCATGGTTCGGGGAAGGGTCTCCCGCGTAAAGCGGATAACGGACCCGTTGTGGCGGCGATGGCGCAACCCTTCCAGGAAAACGCCCAACAGGTCTTCACGGCTCCAATAGTGCATCGGGATGGCGACCCGGGGCTTGATCTGCCGAAGCACGATCCGGGCCATCGCCGGGCCCATGCTGAACCGTCCCCCGATGGGGATCATCAAAACATCCACCACGCCCAGCTCCTTGAGCTGCCGCGTCGTCAGCTTTCCGCCCGCGTCTCCCAGATGAGCGACGCACAGCCCGCCGATCTCGTAGGTGAACGTCGCCCCCGATGAACGCGCGATACGTGAAGGAGGCCCTCACGGGACCCGTCCGGTGACTGAACCTCCCCTCCCCGTTCGGTCCATCCGGCCCGCGCGTCATCTCGACCACCCGCGGCGCTCCCCCCCTTCCCCCTTCCCCTTCGGGGGCGATCTCGACGCTGAGCGTTTTTGTCCGCCGCCCGGCGGTGCGGGCGATCAGGGTCACCGGACGGCCCAGCAGGACCCTGCCCGCGGCGGGGGCGGTCTCGATGAGAAGCGCCCGCGGGGGCATGCTTTGGATGGGGTGCGTCAGGAGGCGCCATGCGCCCGCCAGGGCGGACGGCCCGATCCCGCCCACCACCAGGGTGAGGGCGGCCAGGACGCCGGCCGCCCGGAGCGGTCCGCGCAAACGGGACCGGTCGACGGCGTCGCCGGGCGCGATGCGCCCGATGGCGTCGGCCGTCCGCGCAAGCAGGGCGCCAATCAGCGAAGCGGAGCCGCCCGAGGCGGGAGCCCTTCCTTCCGGGTCCTCCCCCGCGCTCTCCGGCCGGCCGGAGGCCGTCAACTGAACCGAGCTGATCAGCGAATTATTGAGTCCGGGGTGGCGCTGCTCGATGAGGAAGGCCACCTGGTCCGGGGGGATTTTTCGAAACCCCCGGGACGCCAGCAGGACAAGCGCCCAAACGGCCAGGGCGGCGGCGAGGCCGGCGTAGACCGGCGGTGTGAACGCCCAGAGATCCCGAAGCGCCCGGGCACCGATTCCCAAGAGCAGGACCAAGCAACCCAGGGCCACAATCCACAGGCCGGCCTCGAGGAGGGACCAGAGGCGCAATCGGACCTCTGCCGAGCGCAGGAAGCGGCGGATCTCATCCGGCGGAGAAATCTTGTGTTCATCCGTCATTCGGATCCCCCCGATTCAGCGCGCCCCAGCCCCCCGCCCCCCTCCCTCCCCCCCCCGCGACGCGGGGGAGACAAACAGGGCGGACTTTGGATAAGGCCTCGACTCCGGATTTGACAAACCGCACCCGCGCGCCCGTCCTCATCATTAGGGTAGAACAACTCCGGCGCTGAATTCTTCCCGTCCCCCCCCTCGCCCCGGACCCGGCCGGGTCAATGAACGAGCAGGCTTGCAAAGGTCACCGTCCCCTGGGGGTCCGGCGCCACGCCGTACTTGATCATTTCCACTTCGCGACTTTCCAGGGCATGAAGTATCGTGTAGATGGGCGTCAGCCCGCAGACGTTCCGCTCGTCCCCCTCTTCCTGGACGTATTGAAAGAAGCCCTCCGGGTTCCGGTCCAGGACGCGCTTCAGCATTTCGTGATCCTTCCGGCTTGTGTCGGCGATCCGGGCCTCATCCACGGGCTCGGGGGCGCCGAATTGCGGCCCAACGTGGGCCAGGTCCACGCTGGCGATCACGCAGACCTTTTCCTTCCGCCCCGCCAGGGTCCTTTTCAACCCCTTCACGAATCCGGCGATCTCCGGGTCATCCATGGGGGAGCGCCCCGTCCGGACATACTCGTGCAGCGAGCCGCAAAGGATGGGAACGATCGAGACGTCACGATCCCGTCCGATGAGACGCCGGAGCAGGACGGCCTGAAACTCGATGGAGTGCTCCGCCCGGTGGCTCAGCTCATCCTCGAAATAATCCCCCCCCCCCGGGACTTCCTCGACGAGCCGGTCGATGAACCCCTGGTCGGCCGGAACGGCCCCCAAGGGGGTGGCGAAGTCCTTCCGCGTCAGGGCGAACACCCGGCGGGCGCCCATGTGGGCGGTGCCCAGCACCACGTAGGTGTCGGCCGGTTCAGCCTCGACCAGGGAGCGGTATCCGTAGGCGTAGACCGCCCCGCCGCGCGTGAAATCGATGTGAGGGAGGATCGCCCCCTTGGGCGTCCCGTTGCTCCGGGATCCGGGGGCGCCCTTCTCCGGAATCGCGGGGGGGGGGGGGGGGGGGGGGGCGCCGGGTCCGTCCGGATGGAGCAACAACTCGTCGATATACCGGGCCAGATCATCCGGGGATCCGGGTAGGCCTGCCCGGCCAGATAGGCGTCGCGAACCGGGGACTCCAGAAACCGGCGATCGACTTCCGCCCTGTGGGCGGCGAAGTTTTCGGAATTCAGGAAATGGGCGCGGTCGAGCGTGTCCACCAGGGCCTGAAGCTCTTGGGTGGGGACGGTGCTTCCGAACCGGCGCGTCAACTCGGCCTGAATGTCCCCCAGGCTCCGGGAGCCATCCATCAACTGGAGCAGCGGGATCAACCCCTCGGGGACAAAGATCATGCTCTCCGAATAACGGTGGGGATCACGCAGGCAAATCCCCCGCGTTCCGTTCTGCTCAAGGGGATGCGCTTCGACCGGCCGGAGACGAGGATGCGTCGAATTCAATTCAGTCCGTTCCTCCTCGGACACCCTTCCGCTTACCGGAGAAGACCCTCTCCGGGGACCCCGTTCATTTTATCGCATTCCACCGCTTTCACCAGACACCTCGGCCGAAAGGAGCAAATTGACGGATTCGATGTGATACGTCTGGGGAAAGAAGTCCACCAAGCGGGACTCGGCCAGCCGGTATCCCCGCTGGGCCAGGGACTTCAAATCCCGGGCCAGGGTGGCGGGGTTGCAGGACACGTAGAGGATGCGGCCCGGCCGGATATCGGCCACCGCGTCCACGATCTTCTTGCATCCCGCCCGCGGGGGATCGAGCACGACGAGATCGAACGCGTCTCCTCCCCGGCGAATCCGGGCGAGGGCGCGCTCGACGCTCAAAGCCTTGAATTCACAGCCGTCCACGCCGTTGCGCTTCGCGTTCTCACGGGCCCTCCGAATCCCCTCCGAAGAGGAATCCACCCCCAACACGCCATACCCCGCCAGCGCCAGGGGAAGGGACAGATTCCCCACGCCGCAATAGAGGTCCAGGGCGCGTTCGCCGGCCGCTCCCGGACCCGCCGCGGGCCGGCTGAAATCCAGAACCGTCTCGATCAGCGCGGCGTTCTCGGCCGGGTTGGGCTGAAGGAACTCCCCGGGTCCCGCCGTCATGTACAATCCCTCCGTCCGGCCCAAGGCCTCCGGGGGAATGAGATAGGTCCAAGCGCCCGGCGGATTCAGGGCCCGCGGCGGCCCCCCCCCCGGCCAACGGCCGTCCACCGCATAGAAAAGCCCGCGCCCTTCGCGATCCTTATCGTTCTTCGGCTGGCGGGGTCTGCGTCCCGGCCGGGTGATCAAGTTCACCTGAAACCCCCCGGGCGACGCGCACCAAGTCACCTCCGCCTCGTGGAAATCCCCGGTGGCGAACCACGCCGGCGGCCTCTCGGCCCACGCGGCCAGCAGCCGGTGCAAGGGCTCAACCGCGACCGGACATCCGGACACCGGAACTTCCTCCCGGCTTCCGCCCCGGCGGAACGCGGGGCCCCGGGGTTGGACGGCGATTCGCACCCGCGTCCGGTAGCCGAGGGCCAGACCTCTCGGGGAGAGGATGCCGAGGACGGGCGCTCCGTCCGCGTCGGACGGCGCGATCCCGCCGATCCTTCGAAGAAGATCCCGAAAGACGGCAAGCTTCTGCTCCCGCTGGACCCGCTCGTCGATTTGCTGCCATTGACAACCGCCGCACTCCCCCGCGACCGGACAAGCCGCGGATCGCCGCGCCGGGCCGTTCCGGAGCATTCGGACGACGCGGGCGAACCCGTGCGACCCGAGGTCTCTTTCCAGGCGCACATCGACCCGGTCCCCCGGACAGGTGTCTTGCACAAAAATCACGCGTCCGTCGGATCGACCGACCCCCCAGCCCTTGTAGGCTAGGGATTCGATTTCCACCGTGACCGTGGGGGGGGAGGGGGAGGGGGCGTCCGATTCCGCTTTTTGTAGAGGATTCATCCGGATCATCCCGAAATTTTGAGGCCAAGCCTCGACCTGAGGCTCAAGCCTCGATCTATATAAAGCCCCCCCCGTCCGATGACACGCTCCATTCAGCCGCAATCCTCGCCCCGATCGCGTCGAGGCGATCCGATTTCGAATCATGTAAAATGTCGGGGGTGATGAGAGGGGGGGAGTCGGTTTGTCTAAAGAAGGCCATCGGGGGAGAAGACCCGGGTCCAAGGGACCCACCCGGCCGAAGCGTCCGATAACGGGTCCCCGGGCCGCGCCCAAAAGACCGGCTGCGCCCCGGCGTTCTTCCTCCAATCGTCCGAACCATGTGGGTTCCAAGCGCAGGAGGAAGCCTTCTCCTGTATTACGAAAATTCCACTGGTTCGTCATTGGCGTGTTCCTCGCCGCGGCGGGGGTCACGGCGAAGCGGATGTTCTGGCCCGCCACGATGAAAGCACCCCTCCGGCCCTTCCAAAGCCGGACGATCAAAGGGAAAAAGATTTCGCTCGCGCAGTTCAGGGGGAAGCGGAAGGTCGTCCTGATCTTTTACCGGGGATCGTTTTCCACAACCTCCACCAATCGGCTTCGCGCGCTCCAAGCGAACCATCAGAAATTCCGGTCGCTCGGCGCGCAGGTGATCGCCGTCACAACAGAGAGCCGGAGCCTCGCCCTTCAGACCGCGACTGATTTGCGGCTGTCGTTTCCCGTGATCTCCAGCCTTCAACTGGCGGACCTTTACGAGACGTATAACACTGGAACCCTCATGACGTCCCCGGCCGCCTTTATTCTGGATAAGAGAGGAAACATCCGCTGGAAACACATCGGCCGCGGTCCCCTGGACTGGCCCCGCGTCCCCCGGATCCTCGAAGAGCTGAGAAAGATCTGAGCCCCCCCTCTCGGCCATGACCGGGGGGGAGCCCGAGGCCGGGTCTCCGTTCTTCCGTCGAGCCGTCTCTGATACAATCAGGGCGCCTCGGGAATCCCGGCGGTTTGCCCGGCCGCCGCTTCGGGCCGCGACCCGAAGGGAGAAGACTCATGCCGAAGTGGAGGGAGCCGCCGCGTTGAATCTTGAATGTCTGACGGTGGGAGCGTTTGAGGAAAATTGCTATCTGCTGAGCGATGAGAAATCCGGCGAGGCCATTCTGTTCGATCCCGGCGACGAGGCCGAGCGCATCCTCGCGGCGATTTCGCTAAAGGACCTCCGCCTCACCCGGATCATCAACACCCACGGCCACATGGACCACGTAGGGGCGGTGGGCCGCATCCAGCGGGAGACGGGCGTGGACTTCCATCTCCACCCGGATGACGGGTTTCTGCTCGACCGCCTTCAGGAGTCCGCCGCGGCGTATGGCCTCGGTCCGTTTGAAACGCCCCGGGTCACCCACCACCCCCAGCCGGGCGACCGCTTCACGCTGGGGGATATTGCCTTCACCGCCGTCCACATGCCCGGCCACAGTCCCGGCAGCCTGGGCTACCTCTTCCCCGACCGGCTGATCGGCGGAGACGTCCTGTTCGCGGGCTCCATCGGCCGGACGGACCTTCCCGGCGCGGACCACGAAACGCTGATGGAGACCCTCAAAACGAAGATCCTCACGCTGGACGACGCCATCGTGGTTCACCCGGGACACGGGCCCTCGACGAGCATCCGGCAGGAACGCGCCGCCAACCCCTTCCTGTTGGCCATCGAGCGGCAGGACGAATAGGGCCGCTCCCGGAGTCTTTTATTTGTCTGATCAAGGTGGAAACCGCCCGGATCACGGAAGCGTCCTCCGGCCGTGGGCGGTGGTGGCCGGCGGTTTCATCACCCTTTTCTTCTCGGCCGGGATCTGGCACAGCTTCGGTATCTTCTTCAAACCCCTTTTGGCGGAGTTCGGCCTGGGCCGGACGGCGGTCTCCCTGGTGTCCTCCGCCGCCATCATCGTCATCGCGCTGACGCAGCTTGTCATCGGATGGGCGATGGGGAAATTCGGCGCGTCCCGCGTCATCCGGACCGGAATCGCGCTGATGGGGCTCGGCCTTTTCCTGAGCGGCTTCGCGCCCGGTGTGGCCTTCATTTACCTCACGTTCAGCCTGGTGATGGCGGCGGGATACGGGTTCTCCTCCCTGGTCTCTGTGAGCAACGTGATCGCCCCGTGGTTCGACCGACGCCGGGGAGCGGCCATCGGGATCGCCTTCGCCGGCCTCAGCGCCGGCGGAATGATCCTGACCCCCTTCATCCAGTTCCTGATCCTGGAATGGTCCTGGCGCGCGGCGTTCCGGATTCTCGGCGCGGGGATGTTCGCGGCGGTGGTCCCCCTCCTGTGGGCGCTCTTGCGGGACCGGACCGGAGATTCCGGCGGCGGCGGGGAGGCCCCGGAAACAGACCCTCCGGGCGCCTCCCTCAACGTTCCCGTGCGGCAGGCCCTTCGGACGGCGCCCTTCTGGCTGCTTTCGGGAACCTACTTCGCCTGCGGGTTCACGGACTTCCTCCTGTTCTTCCACTTCCCGCTCTTCGCCATCGGCCTCGGCGTTGCCGATCAGACGGCGGCCAACATCCTGGGGACAGCGGGCGGGATCAGCCTGGCGGGGACGGTGTCGCTGGCATGGTTGTCGGACCGGACGGGCAGGACGATCCCCCTGGCGGCGATTTACGCCGTCCGCGCGGCGGGGTTCGTGCTCCTGATGATGAGCCGAAGCGCCGCGCCGCTTTACGTCTTCATGGTGTTTTACGGGTTCGTCCTGTTCGCCTCGAACCCCGTCACCTCCGCCGCCACGCGCGAGCTGTACGGCCCGAAGTCCTTCGGGACGCTGTACGGCTATCTGATTTTCGTGCATTATCTGGGCGCGTTCTCGGGGCCCTTGACCGGGGGGTTGGTCTACGAGGCCCTGGGCAGGTACGACGAGGCGTTCCTGATCGGCGCGGTCCTGCTGGCGGGGGCGGCGGCCTGCGCCCTGGGGCTTCGGGGGCGAATGGCGGTCAGGTGAAAGGAAGTGGAAACCCACGTCGAGGTTAAGCCTCCACGAGAGGCTTTTGCAAGAAATTCGCGGGGCCAAGTCGGATTTCCAACCGCCTCGAATCTTGCGCAAACATCCCGCGCTCTGTCAGCCGGGACCATCCGCCGGCCTCAGTAATACGTATACTCCGGGTCGGCCGGGTCGGTGGATTTGGCGACGCCGTAGGGCGTGTAGGAAGGCAGCAGCCCTTCGAGCTCCAGCCGCCAGAGCGCCATGACGACGAGCATCGGGTGGGCGCCCAGGGGGACGAGATTCGTGGGCTTCAGGGTGTCGAGGGCCTCGCGCTCCTTGACGGTGAGGTTGAACGGGGCGACGGCCTTGTCCCGGTCCCCGACGAAAAGCGTCCGGAACCCGGCGCCGTGCATCACCTTCTCGAAGACGCGATTCAAGGCGGAATTTTCGTGGATCGGTGTCGCGCAAAACGCCACGGTGGATCTCCTCCCAGCGAATTCAGTTCAACGGCCAGCGGATCATCCCGAAGCCGATGTGCCAGCTGGCCTGATAGGTCACAAGCTCGGCCGTCCCGCCCCCCATCATTCCAAGGGCCGTGACCCAGGACCTCAGCTCCGGGTTGCCCGTTTCGTCCAGCTCCTTGGACGTCACCTCTCCGAACTCGGCGGCCCGGTCCCCGGTCAGCATCTCCAGATAGCGGCGGTCCGCGTCGTGGTTGGGTTGGGGATACTTGTCCGTCCCCGGGAAGTGGCTCATGCCGCCGGTCGCGAGCACCGCCACCCGCTCGGGACGGCTCGCGACGCACTCGCCCAGGGCCCGGCCGAAGGCGTAGCAGCGGGCGGGCTTGGGCTGGGGGACGGCGTAGGCGTTCACGAAGATCGGGATGATGGGGATCTCCATGTCCCGGAGAATAAAATGGAGCGGGACGACGAAGCCGTGGCCCATCGATCCCCGCTTACAGAGGGTCGGATCGAAATCGGCCTCTATGCAGTGCTCGAACAGGGCGTCCGCCAGGGGGGCGTGAACCTTGTAATCCCGATCGTACCGCTCGCCGAACGTCCCGAAAACGGTCTCGCCGGCAAAAATCGCGAACGTCGGGTAGCCCTCGGCAAAAAATGACTCCATGTGGTCGTTGCTGATGACAATCAAGGCGTCCGGCCGCAGGGCCTTCAGCTCGTCCCGCATCCGGTTGTAGCCCGCATGGACCTCCTCGACCCACTCCTTCCGCTCGTTCTTCGGCCGAACAAGGATTTGGGGCGCGTGGGAGGCCGCATACGCGGAAATGATCTCACCCATTTGATTCGAATCCTCATGAAAGAAGGGACTGGACCCCTCGAGGGCCGCACGCCCTCTTCCGGTCCATCCAGTCCGCGTCCGGGTTCTCCATCCGCGGGATTCCGCCGCCGCGAGCCCTCCCCGGCCCTACTCCGCCATCAACGCGAGCAGGTCGGCGGGTCGGACGGGGAGCTTCGTCACCCGGACGCCCACGGCGTGATAGATGGCGTTGGCGATGGCCGCCCCCACCGGGACCAACGCCGTCTCCGAACACCCCTTCGCCCCGAAAGGCCCGTTGGGGTCGATGGGCTCGATCAGGAGGCTTTCCACCGTCGGAATGGATTCGGCCGTCGGGACGCCGTAGTCGGCGAAGTTTCCGTTGGCCATGGCGCCACCCTCGTGGACAACGTGCTCGAGGAGCGCCAGCGCCGCCCCCTGGACCACTTCGCCGTGGATCTGCCCCTCCACCGTCAGGGGGTTGAGGGCCTTGCCGACGTCATCGGCGGCGACCACCCGCGCAAGCTTCACCTGCCCGGTCTCGACATCCACCTCGACTTCGGCCGTCATGCACACGAAGGAGTAGGCCGGGGCGACGTTTCCCATATACGTGACCTTGTCGGCCATTTCCGTCATCGGCGGGTCCCAGGTGGTTTGAGCGAAGATTCCCTCGCCGCCGCGGCGGAAGATCGCGCCCTTGGCGGCGTCGGCCAGGCCGACCCTTCGGTCGGGCGCTCCCCGGACCGAGATGAACCCCCCGGCCAGGGTCAGGTCCCCCGGGTCCGCCTCCAGTTGGCCCGCGGCGACTTCGACCAACTGGGTCCGGGCCTCCCGCGCCGCCTGACGCACGGCGTTTCCGGCCAGCATCGTCAACCGGCTGGCAAACCCTCCGAAACAGAAGGGGGTGGAGTCGGTGTCCGGGGCCGAGATCGTCACGTCCCCGGGTGTCATGCCCAGTTCTTCGGCCACGATTTGGGTCATCATCGTGTGGGAGCCCTGTCCCATGTCGCCCTCGCCGGAGATGAGGGTGGCCTTGCCGTCTTCGTTGATCTTGAGGGCGACCGAAGAGCCGTCCCAATCTCCCAACTGGCGGTTGGCGCTTACGTGGATGCCGCAGGCCACGCCGATCCCCCGCCGGATCTTTCCCGCGCCGGGTCCTTCTTTCCGCCTCCCGGTCCATCCGATCCGGGCGGTCGCCTTCTCGATGCACTCCTCCACCCCGCAGCTTCCGATGCGCCAGCCATGGATGCTCGTCTCGCCGGCGCGGATGGTGTTGCGCAGGCGGAGCTCCACCGGGTCCATCCCCAGTTGCTCGGCCAGGACGTCCATGTGGCTTTCCAGGGGGAACGCCATCTGGGGGTTTCCAAAACCCCGAAAGGCGCCGGTGGGGATCAGGTTGGTGTAAGCCAGGTAGGCGTCGGTCCGGAGGTTCTCCTGGCGATAGAGGGAGTCCATCCGGTTCGCCGTCACGAGCAGGACCTCCAGACTGAGACAGCTATACGCCCCGTTGTTGCCGTAGATTCGGGTCTCTTTGGCAGCGAGGGTCCCGTCCTTGCGGACGCCCATTTTGAGATATACCCGGGCGGGCATGCGGGGCCGGGAGGCCTGAAACTCCTCCAGCCGGTTGTTCATGAGCCGGACGGGCCGCCGGGTCTCCAGCGCCAGAAAGGCCGCAATGTGGGCGACGTGGTCCTCGCTCAGCTTTCCGCCGAAGGCCCCTCCGATAAACGGTTGGAGCACCCGGATCTTGGAAGGGGGAATCCCCACGGCCTCGGACAGGATCTCGCGCGTGAAGTAGATGCTTTGCGTCGCCGCGTGGACGATGAGCCGTCCGCCGCCGTCCACCTCGGCCACCGCGCCCATGGGCTCGATATAAGCCTGGAACTGATGGGGGCTATCGTAGACCGCCTCGTGAACGGCCGCCGATTCCCCGAAGCCCCGCTCCACGTCTCCCCGCTCGATATGGATGTGCCGCGCCAGGTTGCCCGGCCGATCTTCGTGGATCAGCGGGGCGCCCTCCGCCAGGGCCTCCTCGGTGTCGAAAACGACGGGCAGGGGCTCGTACTCCACGTCGATGAGGGACAGGGCCTCCGTCGCCGTGTCCTCGTCCGCGGCGGCGATCGCCGCCACCTCTTCGCCCACGTAGCGAACCCGGTCTTTGGCGAAAATGTAGTGCTCCTTGTAAATCGGACCCCACGCGAGACCGGGCGTGTCGCCGAAGGCGACGGCCGCCTTGACGCCCTTGAGCGAGCGGGCGCGGGAAAGGTCGATTCGCTTGATCCGGGCATGGGGGTGAGGGCTTCTCAGAACCTTGGCGTGGAGCATCCGGGGCCGCTCGATGTCGTGAACGTAAAGGGCCTCGCCCGACACCTTCTCCCGGCTGTTCACCTGGGGCAGCGGCTTGCCGATGACCGTGTACTCGGACATGGTTCCTCCGGATTTTCTTGGCGAAATGCTCAGGACAGCGCCAGCCTACCGCCGACGACGCGGGATTTCAACCACCGGCCCGCCGGAAACAGGCGTCCGCCCGCGCCCGGGTCGAGACCGGGACCCAACCCCGTCGGGATGATAGAGGGCATGACCCGGCCGACGGCTTCGCCGGCGGATGAAACCGGAAGGATTTTCGCGGATTTCAGGCAAAAAAACCCCACCGCATGGGCTGGAGGGCAGACGGGAAGTCACCCATGCACCGGGGTCAGACTGAAGACAAACACTTACTTATCCGCAATTCTGAGCACGTCAAGACTTTTTCCGTCATTCGAGCGCTTGTAACGGAAATTAAACCGGCAGACCCGCCTCATGTTCCCAATATTGGGTTGTCAAGCCCCGGCCCGGGCGGTAATCTATGGGGATTTTGAGTTCGATTCGTCCTTCCGTCTCAGGCATCCATTCCCGTCGAGGCGGACGGTGACTCGGTCGAGGCGGGCGCATACTGAATCCCGATCCGCCCGGTAAACCGAATCATCCATCGGTTCAAACGAGGGCCTGAGAAACACCACCCACGAAAGAATTCCGGACAGACACATGAACACATACCACTGGGACAATCTCCCCTGGGAAGAAGTCCGTCCCGGGGTGCGCCGCAAGGGTTTTCGGTCGGCCCAAACGCTGATGGTTCTCAACGAGCTTCAGCCGGGCATGGAGAGGCGGCCGCACAGCCATCCCTTCGAGCAGCTCGCATACATCCTGAAGGGCCGGGTCCGCTTCACCGTGGGGGAAGAGGTCCACGAGATGGGACCGGGAAGCCTCTGCGTCATCCCTCCCGATGTCATTCACTTCGCCGATATCCTGGGAGACGAGCCCGCCCTCAACCTGGATATCTTCAGCCCGGTGAGGGAAGATTACCTTCATTTGACGGAGACCCAGACGGAATACGAATAGAGATCCCCACCTATCGAGGGGCGCCCCTTCAGGTGCGGTCCGCTCCGGACTCCACCCAGGAAACGGGGCCGTCCCGGCAGAATCGCGTCGGGGGGCCGCCTCGCGAACGGAATCAACCGGCCATGAATGATCGCCATTACGCAAATCCGAACCTCCTTTTCGCCCCCCGTCCGTTGAACGAGCGTCTCGGAGAGGACAGGCTCCTGGTTATCGACGTCCGGCCGACGGCGGATTACGTCCGCGGACACCTCCCGGGGGCGGTTCACTTCGACCTGTTCGGGATCAGCCTGAACGATACGCGGCCCGATCCGCTCGCGGCGTTCATGTGGATGATCTCCTACCTGATGGCGAGCCGGGGCGTGGATGACGATAAGACCATCGTCTTTTACGAGGAAAACTCCGGGTTCAAGTCGAGCCGCGGATTCTGGTTCCTGGAATACTTCGGACACGAAGACGTCCACGTCCTGGACGGGGGAATCGGCGCCTGGAAGGCGGCGGGCCTTCCGCTGAGCACGGACCCCGTGGACACGAAATCGACGAAATTCGTCGGCGACCATCCGATCGCGGACCGGCTGGCCAGCGCGGACGACATCCTGGCGCGGCTGGGGGATCCTGATGTCTGCATCCTCGACACCCGCTCGGACGACGAATACACCGGAAAGCTCGTCCGCGCCAAGCGGGGCGGGGCCATTCCGGGCGCCGTCCACATTGAATGGACGAAGAACCTGGACGGGGAGGGTTGCTACAAACCCGCGGCGGAGCTGAAAACGATGTACGAGGGACAGGGCGTGACCTCGGAGAAGCTCATCATCCCCTACTGCCAGGGAGGTTACCGGTCGGCCCATGCCTACCTGGCGTTACGGCTCATCGGCTATCCGAACGTCCGGAACTACGTCGGATCCTGGAAGGAGTGGGGGGACCACGAAGAGCTTCCCCTCGAAACGCCGACCGCCCCATAACCCGCCAATCCGGAAGAAAGACCATGACCGAAGCAATGAAAAAAACCCTTTTGAACGGCTGGCACCGCGAGAACGGGGCCAGGATGGTCCCTTTCGGCGGATGGGACATGCCGGTGAACTACGCCCCGGGCATCCTCGCGGAGCACCTGGCCACGCGGAAGGGGGCGGGCTTGTTCGACATCTCCCACATGGGGAGGTTCCGGGTGAGCGGCGAGGGAGCCCTCCCCTTCCTCCAACACACGCTGACCAACGACGCCTCCGCCCTGACGCCCGGCCTCGCCCAGTACACCATCATCCCCGACGAGGCGGGCGCGGCGGTGGACGACGCTTATCTCTATCAACGGGGCGAAGGCGATTACCTCCTGGTCGTCAACGCCTCGAACACGGGCAAGGATTACGGCGTGCTGTCCCAACATCTGGAGCGATTCCCGAAGGCCGAGCTCAAGGACATCACCGCGGACCTCTTCATGACTTCTCTTCAGGGTCCGGAATCTCCGGCCATCCTGGAAGCCATGCTGCCCGACCCGGCAAGAAGCGCCATCCGGTCCCTCCTGGAAGCGAAGCGAAATTCCTTCACATCCGTAAAGATTGAGGCCCAGCCTCTCATCCTCTCCCGGACGGGATACACCGGGGAGCCCCATTCATTCGAGCTTTTCACGCCGGCGGAGTTCGCTGTCGGGCTTTGGGAGAGGCTGATTTCGGCGGGAGGTCCTCTGGGGATCTCGCCCGTGGGGCTGGGCGCCCGGGATTCATTGCGCCTGGAGGCGGGCTATCCGCTCTACGGCCACGAGTTCGGTCCAGGACCCGACGGCCGGGACATCCCCATCTTCGCCGTTCCCCTCTCACGCTTCGCCGTGAGCTTTTCGGAGGAAAAGGGCGACTTCGTCGGGCGGGAGGCTCTGCAAGCCCAGCACCGGGAGCTGGAAGCGAGGCGCAAGGGAGAGATGGACGGCCCGCCCGGGTCCTGGACGCTGCCCAAACGGATCTTCCCCTTCAGGGTCACCGGAAGGGGAATCGCCCGGCAGGGCCATGAGGTCTCGCCGTCGGGCGGGGGCGCGCCGGCGGGCCATGTCACCAGCGGGACGATGATCCCCTATTGGCAATTTGATGGCGCGAATCCGTCCGAGGAAAGCGGCCGCCGGGCCATCGGCTTGGCGTATCTGCGCGCGGACCTGGCGGCCGGTCAGCCGTTGGAGATCGGCGACGGCCGGCGTACGGTGGAGGCCGTCATCGTCAAGAGGCATCTCGACGCGGCGAAGGCCCCCTTCGCGCGCGCTGAAATTCCTTAGCCGGCGCTTCGCACAGGAGAAGAGGAAGCCCTTCTCTCATTGTGTCCGCTCATCGGGGGCTTCAGGGTTGGGGGGGGGGGGGGTAGCCTGGATTCCTCACCAATACAAAGGGCAAGCGATCCGTGATCGGGGAAACCCAAAGGACCGCCGCCATGAACGGGCCTCGTTTCCGTTCTGATGGATTTTTTCAAAAGTTCGACGTTGACTCCCGGGATCTCAATTGAACATCGCCCGCAACTTGGCCAGTTGAACCTTCGCGAGCGTATACGCCGGCTCGAATTTCAGGGCCTTCTCGAACTCCGCCATCGCCTTCACGTAATTTTTCTGATGTAAATAGACGCGCCCCAGATTCATGTGGGGATAGTGATAACTCTCGTAGCGCCCCGCGCGCATCGCCTTCTCAAGCCAGGGGATGGCGTCCTCATGCTTCCCCTTCTGGACCAGGTACGCGCCGATGTCGTTATAGGGGTTGCCATAATCCGGGTCCGTCTCGATGGCCCGGCGACACTCTTCAATGGCCCGATCCAGATCCCCTTGATGGCTGTAAGCCCAGCCCAGAAAGGTGTAGGCCTCGGCGGTCGGGAATGCCCGGATGGACTCTTCGTAGAGCGCGATGGCGCGGTCCACGTCCCCTTTGCGGTGATTTTCCCAGGCCCGCGCAAAGAACTCTTCGGCCTCTTGACGTCCCATCACCGACCCCGCTGGGGAACCCTTTCCCCGACGACACGCTAACAACACATGTCTTTTCACTCATTATATGACGGGAAATCATCCCGGGTTGCTAAAAATCTCTTTTTCGCGCACGCGAAGCGGCACTCGGTTTCAACCTTGTAAGTCGACCCTTTCGGCCGCGCCCGTTTGCCCTTCGCGAGGGGGCGCTCTCCGGCCGTCCCGAATCTTGATGGATGAACGGCAAGAAATCCCCCTCCATGGAAAGATGCTTATCCACCGGATGAAATCACTCGCGCGAAGGCGGATCCTGTCGGAAAACCGACTGATTTCCCGCAAGACCCGGATTCATCTTCAAACAACTCGCCCGGGGATTTCCGTTGACATAACATATCCATACGCGGTGGAAATCGTTCCAACCTATTTGATTCCAATCTGTTACAGGTCCATCGCGCTTCTGACCGGCCGGCCCACACATTTTCCGGCTCGATGAGACTCTTCCGGCACACCCATTGCAGTTCATGCTTATCTGGAATTTGCCGATGCGTAGTGTAAGGGATGATCCGCGGGGCCGTCTCCCTCCATCACGCCCTTGCGGCTCGGACCCAAGAGGGTCCATGCCCCGTGTAGACCACATCGGGCTTATTGAGAGGGACTGGGCGGCCGGGATGAGGATTTTCCCGGGAAATTTTCGCTCATCGCGCTCATCACCATTGTGGTCTTGACGAAAATGGATATGGCCCCCCATCTGCGGGGAGGGGCCGCCGCGACGTATGGGCCTATAGGGTTCTTCGGGAATCACCCTTCCGTGGCCGCCTTGCGTGAAGGACACCGGAAGAAACGGGGAGCTTCGAGACAGACGACCTGAAGGTCTATCGAAGACGCTCGGCCGGGATCGATGGGATGCACACCGGTTATGGTGGACACCAGGGAGTGGACACAGGAATGTCCCAAACGGAATGCGATGACATGTCAGTAAAAAATCCGCCGGAGGAGATCCAAGACGCCGGCGAATCCAGCCTGATGACCGACGATCTCCTGCTTCAGGAAATCAAAGAAGCCATCATGACGGAAGAAGAGGCGAACGCCGGGGGAAGTCAAAACGCCCCGACGGCGGCGGCGCAACCGGCGGGCGGCCCATCGGGCCGGTGGGGCAACGCATCACCTTAGACGGCTGCGGAGTCCGTCCACGATCGCGGCGCCAATCCGCTGGATGAAAAGTTGGCCCTCGTCCTGAAGGAGATCACGGAAGCCATCGCCGAAGATTGCAAATAACCCGATCGGAATCCAGGGCCTTGCCGGCGGACCGCGAATCGCCGCCGATCCCCAGGCAACGGATTGGGTCCGGAAAATCGGCCGACGAGGTTCGGATGATCCGCTCATTTGGGGCCGCCCCCCGGCGGCATGCGTTTCGTTCAAGTCCAACGCCGCGTTCACCGATATTGAAGCTGTGGGCGTGATCCGAACCACAGGGGGGAGGACATGAAACCGGCAAGGGCCGCCGAAGACAAAGCCGTCTGATTGCCGCAAGACGAGACGGCCCCGCATCGTTTCCGGAACACCCCGGGACGCGAATCAAAATAGGGGCGAGGCAGTTCGTTCTCCCCCGTGGTCGCTCGCGCCGGCGAGCGCCGAAGCTCTTAGAAAGGACAAGCCACGATGGAGTCGGCGAACTTGAACACACACGGCACCGGTTTAGGAAAGGGACATGAGTGAGATGGACAAAAACATGCGGATCCTCGTTGTTGACGATTTCTCAACCATGAGGCGGATTGTCCGGGGTATTCTCCGCCAGCTTGGGTTTGAAAACATCGTCGAGGCGGAGAACGGCGCCGAGGCCTTCAAGGCCGTCCAGGACGGGGGGATTGATTTTGTCGTCTCCGACTGGAACATGCCCGTCATGAATGGTCTTGACCTTTTGAAAAACATTCGCGCGGAGGAGTCAATCAAAAACACCCCCCTCCTCATGGTCACGGCCGAGGCCCTCAAGGAAAACGTCGTCATGGCTATCTCGGCCGGGGCCAACAACTACGTGGTGAAACCATTCACCCCGGATGTCCTTGAAGAGAAGATGACTGCCATTTTCAAAAACCTGAACTAGAGGCTGACAACGCGGCAGCGGGAGCTCACTTCCGATCCCGCGCCGAGCGTCAATTTCCCGTTTCGGCGGGAACGGGCGCCCCGCGGCTTGCACAACGTCACCCTCAAGAATAGGAGGAGGGAATTCGAATGCCCCCGCCAGAGAACGGAGCGACTGCAACAAAAGGGAAGGCCAAAAGCTTTTACGCCATTATGGCCCAGGCCATCGTCCAGGGAACCAAATCGGTCATGAGCTCGATGGCCGGCCTGGAAACCACGCCGGGCACACCCAGCATCAAGCGATCCGACCAGGAGCGATCCGATGTCGTCGGCATTATGGATTTCGCTGTCAGCGGCGTCATTGGTTTCGCCGGTGAAGGGCGCGGCTCCCTGGCCTTGAGCTTCAGCCGGGAATGCGCCTTGGGTCTCACGGAGGCTCTGTTCGGAGACAAAAAGACTGAAATCGACAAAGAGGTCGAAGACACAATCGGCGAGTTCACAAACATGATCTGCGGCGACGCCCGGCGGCGGATGTCCGAACACGGCGTGAGCATGGAGGCGGGTCTCCCCACAGTCGTCTCCGGCGACGGACACACCCTGAGTCACGTCTCGGCCGGATTCAGCTTCATCATCCCCTTCACGTCGCCCCATGGACCTTTCGCGCTGGAGGCCTCCGTCGAACCCAATTGACGACGAGAAGAGGAGCTTCCCCTTCCCGGCCGGTTCAGACGTGAATGAAACCCGGCCGGCCGGAAGAGATACCTCTATCATGGCCGCGCGGAGGCATCGGCGCGCCGGGACGTTGGATCTCCGGCAACGAGACCCATTCGCAAAGCACACCGATACGGCCCAAAACGGATAAAGCGAGAAAGGCGGGCGCAACGCGCCGCCGCTGAAATGGACGGGCTTTGCGGCGATTCACGCGACCCCGGAGAGAAGCGGGGGGGTCGGCTTGTGAAACGGGACATCCTGGAAAGAGGCGCCGCCGGATTGAGGCTAGATCCCCCGCAAGTGCTCCCGCACCACAGGGTTCGGACAAACCGCGATAAACCCCCGCAGGGCCAGCAGGAGGAGAAACAGGTCGTCCACGTAACCCAAGCCGGGCAGGGAGAAATCCGGAATCAAGTCGATGGGCGACAGCAGATAGACCATCCCCAGCGCCAAGATGGCCTTCGGCCAGGCGGGGACCCGATCGTCTTTCAACAGCCGGACCGCCAGCCGGCCTTGTCTCCAGATTTGCCAGAATCCGGGACGGACCCGAGGCGCGGACATCAGGTCCCCCCGCTTTCCGGGCCGGAGTCCAGATCGATCTCCACCTCGATCGTTTCCCCTTCGGAAACCCCCAAGGCCTCCCGGACGTTCACGGGCGCCACGAGCTCCAATACATCCTCGTAGTAACCCTCCACGTCCGGGATGACCAAGCCCGCGGAACACGCGGCCCCCAACCTTCCCCGGAAACACCGGGCGGCGCAGAATCCCGACCCTTCCGGAGGCGGCATCAAAATCCCTTCCGACTTTCGGATGATTCGCAGGGCGTCCTTCGCCTCGGAGGAGAGATCCACCCGAAGGTTGACCGTCCCCGGATAAGGCTCGAAACCCAGAATCCGCGTAAAGGCTTCCTTGACCCAGGGAATCTGTGTGAATCCCGCCCCCTCCCCCCGGCCTTTGATCAGCCTGCCTGTCATGCGAACCAAACTCATCGGCGGTCCCAACATCCTCTCCCGGGTGATGGATCCGAACGGCGTCCGCTTTCCATCCGGGTTGATCGCCTTCCCGGGGACGGAAGGTGGATCGTCCGCGATGGGATCAAGACTTCATTGGACCATTGATTGCGCTCAAGGGCTTGCGCCTGATTGAAACCGGCCGGACACAAGGGGTAGGCATGAAAATCAGGAGATCAGTGTGATTGGAGCCGCGGGTGAGCAAGCCCGTCGAGAACAAAGCCGACCTTTCGCCGCGCCCGGCCCGTCTAAAAACCCCGGCGTCACCGCCCGGGCGGGAAGGAAGGCTCGGGTCTCGAGACAAAAAGAGATGTCCGAGACGCTACATCTATAACTTTTTGCCCTTCCCGTCGGTGTTGACTTCGAACCCTCCCCGCTTGGTCTTCATGCGGGCAAGCAGTTCCTCGTACGAGCTTCTCCGGATCAGGCGCTTGAACTGCCTGCGGTAATTCGCCACCAGGCTCACGCCTTCGATAATAACGTCGTAGACGAGCCAACCTTCCGGCGTCTTGTGAAGCCGGTAATCAATAGCGATATCCCGGCCGCTTTTCGGGACGATCTTGCTATTGACCTCGGCGTAATGCTCTTCCTTGCGCTTCTTCGGATAAACAATCTTCTCGTTCGAATAGGCCTCGATCTTGGACACGTAAGAGTCTTCCAGAAGGTGCGAGAAGAGGTCGACGAATTCCTTCTTTTCCTCCGGGCTCCTTTTCCACCATTGCCTTGCGAGAGACCGCTTCCCCATTTCAGCGAAATCGAATCTGACATGAATGATCGAGCGCAGCTTTTTCCTTCGGGCTTCCCGGTGCTCCTTCCCCTTCAGAGCCGGATCCCTCAGCACCTCCAACACCCGAGAGATGGAACTTTTCAACTCTTCCCGGGGTTCACCGGCCAGAGCGCGAGCCCCTCCCCCCGTGAAAACCCACGCGGCGAGCAAGAAACCCACAAGGGCCGCCGTCCCGCCGATGCATCTCACGCGACCATTCAACGCGGGATCCTCCTATGAAACCAATATGAATGCAGAAGAGCCCCCCACCAAAAGATATTCCAGCGGGCGGGACTCCTCATTGGCTGATTTTATTGAGATATCTCATGGCCAGACCGCTGGATCTATCGAGGTTCGCAATGGCCATATTGTAGGCATAGATTTGCTTATAATTTTCCGCACGGATCTTGGCAAATTGTTCCAGGGCCTTGAAGATTTCCTCCGCCTCCCCGATGCCCAGGTCAAAGTTTGCGATCGAAGCGACCAGCCATTTCTTGGCGAACTTGTATGAATTCCCTGTGGACTTGATGTTTTTCTCGGCTTCCAAAAGCTCCTCGTGCGCTTTTCGGACTTCCAACGGAATCCCTTGGAGCGCGAAGGTCCGCTTGTGCATAACCTTCTGGACTTCCGCCCGAGCCTGGGAAACCCGTCCGGCCGTAATGCCGAAATCGAAGTGCCATTTGAACCCCACCGCCACACCGCCGGTATCATGGTTCAAGGGATCGATCACAAAGGGGTTATTGAGATCATCCCGGTTGGTCGCCTCGGCCACATCCAGCACGGCGCCAATGAACAGCTTGGGGAAATACTTGCTCCGTTCCACTTGCACCAGGGATCCAAGGGCCTTCAGGCCTTCGCGGATTTGACGAACCTCCGGACGGAGTTTCAAAGACCGCTCCTGGTAAAAAGGCAGCTTTCTCACGCGGCTGACGTCCGGGACGATGTGAGAATCCGCCAGGGCGATTTGCCGATCACCCGGCAACCCCATGGAAAACTTCAATGCGCCCATGGCCAATCGCACGGACTTCAGGGCTTGGGCCATCGCGCCATCAACCGTGGAAGAGAAGGCCTCCAGCTTGTAGAGGTCGATTTCATCGGCCCATTCCGCGTCCTCGTCGAGCGCTTTGCGGACTTTTTTCTTGGCGCCGTCAAATTCACCTTTGACATCTTTCACCAGGCTCAGCAAATCGCGGGCGAGCAAATAGCCGTAATAGTACTCCTTAACCTTCGTGATGACCTCGCCCGCCTTCTGGTCGACCTTCGCGGCCTCCACCTTGATGTTCGAGGTGGCCGCGCTACGCAACCCGCTGATTTCGCCGAATGTAAAGATGGGCTGAACGAGGCTGAAGATTCCCCGGGCGAAAACGCCGGTGATGATGAGATTGTCTTGATCGTCCGGCGAGTCAATCTGGTTCCCTCGAGCCCGGGGCGATGGACCGAGCAGGGCAAAGCCGTCGATTTGCGGATAACGCGCGGCGTCGGCCTGAGATTTCCGCGCCCGCGCGCCGGCCACGCCCGCCCGGCGCTCTTTGATCTCGGGGTTGTTTTTCAGGGCGATTTGAATGCACTGGTCCAGCGTCAGCGTCCTCTTCGAGGACCCCGCGTCACCGGAAGACGGCTTCTGGGCGCCCGCCCGCGGGACACCGACCCACAACAAGCTCAATGCGCACAGGGCCGCAAGAACACCCTTCGACGCCCGCCGGGCCAACTCAGAAGGTGCCGGACTCATCGTTCGCCTCCAAAGGGGTCGGAATTCGGGTTCAGGGACCTGATTGCCCGGGCGTCCTCCGCCATGAACAGAATCACCTTCATCTTTTGAAGCAAATTTCATTCCCCGGCGCACCGAATGCCGATTCTCACTTTTTATTTCTTTTTGTCGATTTTACCGAAGATGAATTGGCCAATCAACTCTTCGATGTCCAAGGGGGGAGTCGTCTCCCGGATCCGACCACCAGCCTTAATATAGCGCTCCGATCCGCCTTGCTCCAGCTTGATGTAGCGGTCGCCGATGAGCCCCTTCGTCCGGACGGAAGCAATCACGTCTTCGGTGAGTTTGACGCCTCCGCGGATTTTCATCTCCACGCGCGCCTGGTCGTCGTCACTCAGGGAGATCCGTCCCACCTTGCCGATCTCCACCCCGGCGATCTCGATGGAATCCCCGCTTGTCAGGCCGCTGGCGGAGCCGAACAACGCCATGACACGGTAATTATTTCCTTGGAAAATTTCCAGGCCGCCCAGCGAGATCGCGAGATAGGCCAAAGAAGCCATCCCCGCCAGAACAAATACGCCCACGAGCGTTTCCACGCCAGCCTGTTTCACCCAATCGTCCCTTATCTCACAACAGGATCGAGGTCATGAAGTAATCCCAGATCAATATCGACACGGAGGCCATCACCACTGATTCCGTCGTCGCCCGGCTGACGCCCTCCGCACCATGTCCCGCTGTGTAGCCTTTATAACACGCAATCCACGTGAGCAACAACCCGAAGCTGATGGATTTCAGAATTCCGCTGTAGACGTCTTTCCAGACTACGCTCGACTCCATTTGCCCGAAAAAAGCCCCCTCGCTGACCCCCAGGAGCTTGACGCCGACGAGATACCCGCCGCCGATCCCCACCACGTTGAAAATCGCGCAAAGCAGCGGAACGGCAATCAGGGCCGCCAGAACTTTCGGCACAACAAGATACCGGATCGGGTTCACCGCCATGGAGAACAAGGCGTCGATCTGCTCAGTGATGGTCATGATGCCAATCTCGGCCGTCATGGCCGAACCCGCCCTGGCCGTCACCATCAGGGCGGAAAGGACCGGGCCCAGCTCCCGAATCAGACTCAACGCGACGGCCGCGCCCAAAAGCCCCTCGGACCCGAACTGGCGAAGGGTGTAATAGCCCTGAAGGCCGATGACCATCCCGGTGAACAGGGCCGTCAGCGTAATGATCCCAATGGACCGGACGCCGATGAAGTGGAGTTGCTTGAGAACGAGGCGGGGACGGAACGGGGGGAGGAAGAACCCCCGCAAGACATCGAAGAGAAAGATGAACATCCGCCCCATTTCTTGGAGGACGGAGATGCCGGCCGCGCCCAGCCGCCGGATCAGGCCAAAGGGATTGAGACCCATGCGTATCTCTGATGAAGGCTCGCGCCCGCCCTCTTCTCGGGAAGCGATCATGGCAAGAGGCCTTCAAACGATGGGGGGGGGAGCCGAAAATCGAACCGCTCAGCCCGGAGGAGCCCCCTTCGGAAACCGACACGCCCCACTCCGCGCTCCTCTCATTCTACCCGGTCCCAACTCGAAGAACAAATTTTAGGGGGGGATTTTCCCAAAAGCACCCGCTTCCCCGTTTTTGCGGGCGCCGGTTTTTTCAGGCCCCCTGACTCATGGCGCCTCCTTTCCGATTCCCCGGACGCGAGACCAGATCTCCCACACGAAGATGAGCGCCCCCACGCTCTGGGCGATTCCGGAAAGGGCCAAGATTCCGCCCAACACTCCGCCGGCCCCCCTCGCGGTCAGGGGTTCGACCACGATGCGGATGACCAGTCCGCCGCACACCAGCCAATAGCTGGCCAAGGCCAGGCCCTCCTGGTATCTCCCCCGCCCGCCTTCGAACCGCTTCTTGTCCAGGGGGAACATCCAGTAAGCGACCCCCATTGACCATCATGACCAGCCAGCCCACCGTGCCCGCGTGCGTGTGGGCGACGATGAACCCCCAGGGGACGTCCATCTTCCCGAACGATTGGTATGTCAACAGCATCCCGCCCGACACAAAGGTCAGGACAAAAAACACGAGACTGGTCTTGACGAACAACCGGCTCACGAACGGCATCGGTCAGCTCTCCCCCCCTCCTCCCCCCCTCACTCGGAAGCGGATGGGCCTCGGCTTCATTAAGCCGCCGATCCACCCGCAATCACAAAACGGAACCCTCAGGTCCGAAAACCCCTTATAACCCGCATTTCCCATATGGATCATAAGTTTTGTCGGACCGAATGCCGTTTTCTCGTGTAAGATCAAGGTGTTGGCCTCTCCCTGCCATCATCTTGCGAGGGGACCCAATGGGTGAAGCGAAGAAGGGGGCTTTGAAGATCCGTTTTGACCGTCGGCTGAGGCTTGAGTTTCACGGAACCAGAATCACTTCGGATGCGGGATTGCTGGCCTGCCGGGAGCTGGATGATGCGCTGGGTTTGACGGTGAGAGCGCCAGTGCAATTGCAAGAGATCCGTCATGGCCGGAACATCCAGCATGAGTTGGCGCCGCTATTGCGCCAGTCGGTCTATAGCCGCTTGGCAGGGTATGAAGACACCAACGATGCCGAGCGGTTGGCCCAGGACCCCGCGATGCAAGCCGTGGTCGGCCGCCGAGCGCTTGAGAAGCAGGCGGCGGGCGCCAACACCCTGAGCCGGTTCGAGACCGAGGTTCTCACCAAGGAGGAGAATCTCAAGGGGCCGGAGCGAGCTGAACCGGGAGTGGGTGGACCGGGCCATGGCACACTCACCCCATCAGCGAATCATCCTGGACATGGACAGCTCGGAAAGCCCCGTCCATGGGGAGCAGGAAGGTACGGCCTACAACGGCCACTTTCGTTGCACCTGTTATCACCCTCTTTTTTGCTTTAACCAGTTCGGGGACTGCGAAGGGGCGATGTTGCGCCCCGGCAACGTGCACAGCGCCGATGGCTGGCGCGAGTTGCTTTCGCCCATCGCGGCCCGGTATGAGCGGGCGGGTGTTCGCCGTTACTGCCGAGCCGATGCCGCCTTTGCGCGCCCGGAGGTCTATGAGTGCCTGGAAGCGCACAGCTTCCTTTACGCCATCCGCCTTCCCGCCAACGACGTGGTGCAGCGAGAGATCGACTTCCTCCTCACCCGCCCGGTCGGTCGCCCGCCCAAGAGACCCATCATCTTCTATTACGACTTCCGGTATCAGGCTGGAAGCTGGGACCGTTCCCGGCGGGTCGTGGCGAAGGTGGAATGGCACTCAGGCGAACTCTTCCCTCGCGTCGGATTCATTGTCACGAACCTGACGGCTCGACCCGAGGGGGTCGTGCACTTCTACAACCAGCGAGGCACAGCCGAGCAATGGATCAAGGAAGGCAAGTACGCCCTGAACTGGACACGCCTTTCCTGTCACCGGTTCGTGTGCAACCAGGTGCGGCTCCTTCTCTTCGTCCTGGCGTACAACCTGGGCAATTTCCTGCGCAGGCTAGCCTTGCCCAGGGGGCTCAAGCACTGGTCGCTCCGAAGCCTCCAGGTCAAGCTCATCAAAATGGGCGGGAGGATTGTGCGGCACGCCCGGCAGATCATCTTTCAATTGGCCGAAGTAGCGGTGTCCAGGGAAGAGTTCGCCATCATCCTGGACCGAATCAACCGATTACGGCCGGTGCCGGTCTAACCTTGTGCAGAGGGTTCCCGGCAGCATGAGGTGATTGGTTAACGGGTTGAACCGCGAACAAAGGGGACCGAAGGGCGAGGGTCCGCCTTTTGGGGCAGTCGATGGCCGTCAGCACCTTGTTGCGGAGGGTTGGAAGGCTCTTGACAAACCCATCGGAAGGGGATCAACTGGTTTTCATCGGGAAAGGGGACCGGAAACCACCCAAGCAAGTTGATATGGGAAATTCCGGTTAAAACAAGCATGAAGGGTATGCCTTTTCTCTAAATGGACTGAAAGACATCAAGGAACGGAGATGTTTGGACCTGGACCGCTATTTGTGCGGATACCAAACTCGTTCCCTCGTGGATGGCCGGTTATCGGACCCTGAAACACGCAAAAATCTTCTTTGGCGATTTGGTGGCTCGGTTAGCGAACCGTGTTCAACTGACAACCGATGGTCACCGCTCCCATCTTCAGGCTGTTGAAGAAACCTTTGGGGCTGATATCGACTACGCTCAGTGGGTCAAGATCTACGGCCCTGAGCCTGAGGGTGAGTCGCGGTACAGCCCTGGGAAGTGCAACGGAGCGGAGAGACACAAGATTCAGGATAAAGAGTCTAGAGACTCAAATGATGAATTCTCAACCTTTCGGAAGCGATCGGTGAAAATTGTGACCCCTCAAACCTTGAGCAAAAGGAGAACAACAATGCGAAAGGGCAGACGTGGAGGGTGTCCCGAATTCAGTTGAAGGTTTGAGGCGGCGGTCCGTGTGTGGTTCACCTTATGCGACCTCCTCTCGGGTGTCAAAGCGGGGCTCGTCCAGAACGGCCTTCAGGATCCACAGGTCCCGGTAGCCGTCCAGGCGACGGAAGTTCTTCTCGGTGGCGAGGAAGGCGGAAGCGGCCCACCTTTTCACCATCGCCCCGTCCCGCCAGCGGCCGACGCGCCGGGTGCGCATCCGCACCCCCGAACAGGGACTCTCGATCAGGTTCGTGCTCACCAGGCAGCGCCGAAGGCCGGGCGGAAGAGCCAAGCGGTTGACGGTGAAGATCTCCTCCAGACCCTCCAAAAGGCTGGCGGCCGCGTCCGGATGCTCGATCTGAAGCCACCGGGCCTGCTTGCGCAGACGGGCAATCCCCTCCTTCGGCGCCAGCCGCCAGGCCGCCTTCATCGTCGCCTTCACCGGGTCCTTCAACTCCTCGGGCAGGTGGTCCATCACGTTCTTCACCTTGTGGTTGCGGCACCGCTACACCGGATTGTCGTCCCCGTACACCCGGTCAATCGCCGCACGAAGCGCCCTCGAGCCGTCGATGACGAAAAGCCGACGCCGCCCGGGCCGCACGCCGCGCTCCACCAACTCCTCAAGAAGCGCCGTCACGACCGTGGCGTTCTCGGTGGCGCCCGACCTCAGGCCCAGAACGTGCTTTTGGCCCCGTGTGTCCACCCCAACGGCCACGATGACGTGATGCGCGCCGAAGCGCAGACCGTCCAGGTAGAGGATGAGGAGGTCGATGTCGTCAAAACGCCGCTCACAAAGACGCCGCAGCTCCGCCTCGGCCGCCTCGATGCTCTCCCGGCTCACGGCCGACTTCGACACCCCCACCGTCTCGGCCAGCTCGGGAAGAACGGCCGCGTAGTTCCGCGTCGAGACCCCTCGCATCAGCAAATCCAGCATCCGCTCCCCCAGCCCGGGGTCGGCCTGCATGGCCGCATACGCCGGCACCTCCACCTCCCCGCCCCGACCCTGGCCCCGGCGGCGAAGCCGCGGCTTTCTCACCTTCAGCTTGCGCCCCTTCAGGGTCACCCGGCCCCCCTGGCTGCCGTGCCGGCGGACCTCGCCACCCCGCTTGCCTGGATGCGGCGCGCCCGTCAAGCCCTTGGCCGACAGCAAAAGCACGGCCTCCAGGCCCGCCCGGCCCATGACGTCCATCAGGTCCTCCACCGCCAGTTGGGACTGCTCCACCAGCGACACCAGAGGAAAAAACGCCTGCCCGTGCTCCGCCACAAAGGCGGCCAACCTTTGGGTCTCTTTCTTCTCGATGATCTGGTAAGCTTCACTCATGGCGGTTCCTCCTCTTTGAATGTTTGCCAACCCGATTCTAACCGAGTCGGCAGGAGTGAACCGCCACCTCTTTTTCTCAACCTGCAACTATGAATGGGACAGGCTCCAGACGTGGCTTGGGGATCATTTCTTCCCTGGTCTTCTCCATCCTGTTGGTGCCTGCGGGCCTCGTATCGGGAGCGGAGAAGACGAAACTGAAATTCGCGGCGGATTGGGCCTTTTACGGCGCGCACACGCCCTTTTTCGTCGCTCTCGAGAAAGGGTATTACAAGGACCGGGGCCTCAACGTGACGATGACCCGCGGCTATGGGGCAAGCGACAGCATCAAGCGCGTGACGTCGGGACAGGCCGACATCGTCTTTGGGGACACGGGGGCCACCATCCTCGGCCGGACCGAAGGGGCCATGAACAAGCTCGTCGCCGTGATGTACGAAAAGGCGCCGTACCTCATCTACACCCTGAAAAAGAGCGGCCTGACCACGCCCAAGGACTTGGTCGGGAAGACCATCGCGGCCGCAGCCGGGGACATCAACAAGAAGCTGTTTCCGGTCTTCGCAAAAAAGGCGGGCATCAACCCGTGCGCGGTCAAATGGCTGACCGTCGCCCCCGCCCAGAAGACGGCCGTTTTGTTGGCGAAAAAGGTGGACGGCGCCACGAACTTCATCACCCTCGACCCGGTCATGAACATGGTGACCAAGAAGCTCGGAGGGTACAACAAGATCGTCTATGCGAATTACGGCGTGGACATCTACAGCAACGGGATTGTGGTGAAGGACGAGTTCGCTGCCGCGAACCCGAAAAGCCTCCGGGGATTCGTCCAGGCCGTGGTCAAGGCCTATTATTACACCTTCGACCACCCCGACGAGTCGACCAAGATCCTCCTCAAGGCGCAACCACACCTGAACCCGAAGCTCTCCCGCGAAACCGTGGATATTCTCCGTGACCACCTGGTCCTTACCCCGGCAGCCAAGAAACACGGCATCGGGCATATGACCCGGGAGAAGATGGTGCGGACGCGGGACACTGTATTGAGCTCGTTCGGAAAGGACCCCAAGAAGGTCCGCATCGAGGATACCTACACGGATAAGTTTCTGAAATAGGAATGGAACTCCCTGACCGTTCGACGGAGTGTTGGAGCGTTTTGCTTGTGACTTGAGGTGAATATCGGGATCGCATCCCATTTTGTCCGGCGGATCGAGCCGAATGAGCGAAGGGGCGCCGATAGGACGGCGCGCCCATCCTCCAGAATTTCGTCGAGGAACCGGAGCCCACAGGCCCATTTGGCGCAAAGAGGTTCTCGGAGGCGGTGCTGGTGCCGACCGCGGCGTCCATCGCGGGTGCGGTCTACGACGGCGGCGGCGTGCGCATCCGCGACCTGGCCATCACGGCGGAAAAGGTGCTCGGAGGCTTGCGTGCGACAATTGAATCTCACTCGTAGCCAAGAGAAAGAAGCCTCAAAGAGAGGGAGTGTCTTTTCCACGTCGGATTTTAGACAGGAGTCTTGAGATGACGATGTCAGGTCGGGAGTTTGCCAAAAGGAATCATAAGTTATGGGCTTAACGTTCCTGGTAAGGTCGGTTGTGAAAGACCACGCCCCACAACGCCCGGCGTGTGAAATCGCTTTCCTTCCAGAATTTCATCGACTGTCAGCATCTGCATCCGGCTGTATTTTACCCCATCGACTTCAAGGTCTCCGGCCTTCGCCATGTCAGAATGAAAGTTCCGGTCCTTCGTCGGCCCTAGAGGGTCCATGATGATCAAACCCGCCATGAGCCCCTCGTCATTGTCCAGGACGCCATGAAGGGCACGAAGATCGCGGATAGACACATTCTTTCCGCCCTTCACCTCAAGGGCCATGCTTTGCAGGTCTTTCTCTTTGGGGATGGCGAAGTACAGGCGATCGTCGATCCCGCCGTCCGCCGTCCGCTTCGTGGTCACGAATCCATCGACTTCCTCGACCGCCCATTTCTGAAAGTGATATTTATCCGAGGGTGTCCCGAATTCAGTTGAAGGTTTGAGGCGGCGGTCCGTGTGTGGTTCACCTTATGCGACCTCCTCTCGGGTGTCAAAGCGGGGCTCGTCCAGAACGGCCTTCAGGATCCACAGGTCCCGGTAGCCGTCCAGGCGACGGAAGTTCTTCTCGGTGGCGAGGAAAGCGGAAGCGGCCCACCTTTTCACCATCGCCCCGTCCCGCCAGCGGCCGACGCGCCGGGTGCGCATCCGCACCCCCGAACAGGGACTCTCGATCAGGTTCGTGCTCACCAGGCAGCGCCGAAGGCCGGGCGGAAGAGCCAAGCGGTTGACGGTGAAGATCTCCTCCAGACCCTCCAAAAGGCTGGCGGCCGCGTCCGGATGCTCGATCTGAAGCCACCGGGCCTGCTTGCGCAGACGGGCAATCCCCTCCTTCGGCGCCAGCCGCCAGGCCGCCTTCATCGTCGCCTTCACCGGGTCCTTCAACTCCTCGGGCAGGTGGTCCATCACGTTCTTCACCTTGTGGTTGCGGCACCGCTACACCGGATTGTCGTCCCCGTACACCCGGTCAATCGCCGCACGAAGCGCCCTCGAGCCGTCGATGACGAAAAGCCGACGCCGCCCGGGCCGCACGCCGCGCTCCACCAACTCCTCAAGAAGCGCCGTCACGACCGTGGCGTTCTCGGTGGCGCCCGACCTCAGGCCCAGAACGTGCTTTTGGCCCCGTGTGTCCACCCCAACGGCCACGATGACGTGATGCGCGCCGAAGCGCAGACCGTCCAGGTAGAGGATGAGGAGGTCGATGTCGTCAAAACGCCGCTCACAAAGACGCCGCAGCTCCACCTCGGCCGCCTCGATGCTCTCCCGGCTCACGGCCGACTTCGACACCCTCACCGTCTCGGCCAGCTCGGGAAGAACGGCCGCGTAGTTCCGCGTCGAGACCCCTCGCATCAGCAAATCCAGCATCCGCTCCCCCAGCCCGGGGTCGGCCTGCATGGCCGCATACGCCAGCACCTCCACCTCCCCGCCCCGACCCTGGCCCCGGCGGCGAAGCCGCGGCTTTCTCACCTTCAGCTTGCGCCCCTTCAGGGTCACCCGGCCCCCCTGGCTGCCGTGCCGGCGGACCTCGCCACCCCGCTTGCCTGGATGCGGCGCGCCCGTCAAGCCCTTGGCCGACAGCAAAAGCACGGCCTCCAGGCCCGCCCGGCCCATGACGTCCATCAGGTCCTCCACCGCCAGTTGGGACTGCTCCACCAGCGACACCAGAGGAAAAAACGCCTGCCCATGCTCCGCCACAAAGGCGGCCAACCTTTGGGTCTCTTTCTTCTCGACGATCTGGTAAGCTTCACTCATGGCGGTTCCTCCTCTTTGAATGTTTGCCAACCCGATTCTAACCGAGTCGGCAGGAGTGAACCGCCACCTCTTTTTCTCAACCTTCAACTATGAATGGGACAGGCTCATTTATCCCGCTCCCATAGATCCTTCGCGCCTTCCCGATCCCGGGGAACACCATCGACCACGTAATCCCGGCCTTCAACCAGGCCGCATCTGTCGCCCAGCCGGACCCGCGCCACGCGCTTTATCGCGTGAATGGCTATGTCGATGCCTATCCAGCGACGGCCTTCCGTGTGAGCCGCCTCAAGCGTTGTGGCGCACCCGCAAAACGGGTCCATTACAACGTCGCCGGAATTGCTTGACGCCAGGATTGTATAGGTTCAGATAGATGTGAGACATTTTCTTTAGAAATAATCTTTTGCATGGATGAGTAATTATTCCACAGTGAGAAATTTCTTATGGTTTTGAACAACAAGACAGCACGGGCTCCATGATGTATTATATTGATAATTTGATATAGTCTGGAAAATGGAATGACAGGTCTCGAAACTTTGTCTTGACCCTTCACGGCGAAAAGGTGCAGCTATCCGGCATAATTCGCAAGCATTTCAGATTGTTAAATGGCCTTCTTCGCGAAATTAACAATGTGTTCGCTAGGAATGTAACTCCTTCAGAGAAAGATTTTTTCGATATCGAGGACAGCCACACGCGACAGGGAAGAAGGCAGTGGGCGAAGATAATGGTTGAGCAGATAGCAAGCGGAAAGAATCCTTACGATTATCTTCATAGATTTTTTGATCCGCAGACCCTACGCGAGATATTACGCCGCCCGCCGCATAGCAAGGAACAAGTGGACTTCATTATGGCGTTGAAAGCCGCCGAAATTGATTGGGAGGACGATCTGCGGAGCATGATGTACCGGATGTTTAGGGTTACACGCGCTTCGGATGCGTAGTCCTCACGCCAATATTGTAACTGTAACTACATCGCCTCCTTTGTACATACAGGCCATCGCCTCTGCAATCACGTTTCCGACCCTTTCCGCCGCTTCGATAAGGTGCGCATCCGCCAGGTGGGCATAGCCCGCCGTGGTCTGGTGCCGCCGATGCCCGAGCAATTTTCCCACGAGCGGAAGGTTTTCGCCGGACATGACGGCGTGACTGGCGGCGGTATGCCGCAAGTCATGCAGACGCGGCCTGCCGAGCTTCGCGTCGGCGCAGACCGTGCGCCAGCAGTTCGCGAGAATCCAGAGACCCCGGCCGTCGGCATGTCGCGGAAACAGGCATGCTTCCGCATCGCGCGGTCCGGGCAGCGCGTCGATCAGCGCCCGTGTGGTTTCGCCGAGCGGCACCGCGCGCGGACCAGTCTTGGAGTCGGGCAGGTTGATGGCGTCGTTACCGATGTCGCGCCATCTGAGATTGAGCACCTCGCCCCGCCTGCATCCGGTCAGGGCCAGCAGCCGGATCGCCGCGACGGCCTCGGGCCATTCCGATTCGCGGGCGTCGAGCGCGCGGCCCAGCCGCGCCAACTCGTCCGTGTCGAGGAACCGGGCGACATGGTTCCTCGGGTTCTTGACGATGCCGAGACAGGGATTGCTGTCGCGCTCGCGCCAGCCCCATTCCTCGGCCCGGAACATCATTGCGCGGAGTATCTCGAACGCCCGGTTGGCCGCGCCCGGCCTGTCCTTGCTCGCCGCGTCAAACCACGCGGCCACGTCCTCGGGGCCGATCCGGTCGATGGGCATCCTACCGAATGCGGGCAGGATGCGGGCCTTGGGATAGATTCGCACGGTCTTGCGCCCGGAAGGCTTCCAAAGCGGATCGCAGCGGCGCAGGTATTCGTCCGCGAACTCCCCGAGCGTCGGCGTCTCCTTCTCCCTGCGGATGTCCTCGGCGGGGTTCTCGCCCGCGCATGTCTCGGGCGCGTCGGCGGGCTTCCGATAACTCCATCTCGCCATGGCGGGCGATGACGATGCGCCGGCTCCGTCCCTCGATGCGGGCCTGGACGATCCAGACCTTACGCCCCGAGGGGTGGATGCGAAGGCCGAAGCCGGGGAGCGTCCTGTCGAACAGGAACGTGTCCTTGTCGCCGGGCCTGCTCTCGCGGGCCAGGCGCGGGGTGAGGTCAACCGTGGGCATGATCGGACCCTCCCTTACCCTCCGCGCCCCTTCCGGCCAGGGCGGCCTGAATGCGGTTCGACATCCGGTTGGCGGCGTCCGATACCGACTGGTCGGAAAGGTGGGCGTAACGCTCCGTGGTCTCGACCAGGGCATGGCCCAAGAGCTTGGCGATGGTGACCATATCCACGCCGTTCATGGCCGCGACCGAAGCCCAGTTGTGGCGGAGGTCGTGAATCCGCAGCCCTTCCAGACCGGCCTCCTTGCGGATGCGATGCCATTGGTTGGCAAAGTTCTCGATGTGGCTCGTGGGGGGACGGGCGGGAAAGAGGAACGGGCAATCTTCGCTGTAGTGCGGTATGGCGTCGATCACCGCGCGGGCGGCGCTGGACAGCCAGACCGTACGTGGCCCTGACTTGGAATCGGGGAGATGGATCCGCTTGCCCTTGATCCAGCCCCATTCGAGCGAGACGATCTCGCCCAGGCGGCAGCCGGTCAGCATGAGCAGGCGGATGATGGCGACGACCTGGGGACAATAGAACTCATCGCGGGTGAGCACCGCGTTGAGCCGGGCCATCTCCTCGGCCGTAAGGAACCGTTCCCTGGCCTGCATCCGGTAGCGCTTCGTGTTCTTGCAGGGATTGGAGTTGTGCGGCCGGTAGCCCCAAAGCTCGGCCATGCGCATCATGACGGACAGGACCGGCATGGAGCGGTTGGCCATGCCGGGCCGGTCGGCCATGGAGGCGAACCAGTCCTTGACGTGCTCGACGGTGATGGCGTCCACGGTGAGGTGGCCGAAGGCGGGGAGAATGTACTTGCGTATGCAGAGGGCACTGGACTCCAGGGTTTTGGGCTTCCAGTGGCGGGCGTAGCGTTCGAGGAACTCGTCGGCGAAGGCGTCCATCGGTCGGCCGGGCGTCCTGGGGCCGTCGTTCGTCTTCAACGTGTCGATGAAGGCGGCGATCAGCTTGCGGGCCTCCCGCCGGACCTCGGGTACGGTCATCTTGTCGGCGTTGCCGATGGTGGCGTAGCGTTTGTGCCCGCGCACGCTGCGGCGTAGAAAGAACGAGCGATAGCCGGTCGTGCCGACGCGCAGCGCGAGGCCGGTGATCACGTCGTCCCAGACATCGTAGGGCTTGTTACGGGGCCTGGCGGCGTGGACGCGGCGGGCGAAGGTGGATCTGTTTGGGTCGGTCATGGGTCGCGGCTCCCTGAGTTGGGCCGCGCGACCGGTGGTCAGTATAGGAAGCGGCCGCGGCGGCGTTTATCCAAGGAAGCCGTGCGCCTGGGCGGGACGGGTCGAGCCGGAAGGCCCTGTATTTACGGACGTTTCCGCCAGTTCACGCGATGGCGGACGCTGGCCGGAAGGGCATCAGCGATGCGTCATCAGTGGTGCGCGGAACCGTCGGTCCACGGCGGAAAAGACACGGCGCCTGTCGGGCGGGCGACGCCGACATAGCGACGACCGCGGACTACGTAATTGCCGCTGGTAGCCGGGCGCGGTAACTTTTGCCCTGGAGTTACTACCCCGTTTCGGCGGGCACCGAAGCGTCCTCCGCGGAGCACCATTGCGGGTCATGCGTGCCTCGCGGGCCTGGATGAATCGCCAACATGCCGTGAGGATTTGAATGCGACGCTCAGGCGCGCGAAAATCTTTACCGAAGGGTCGTGGTGGCCCCGGAAAAACAAGGGTCTCATAGGCGAGGTTTGGTGAAATTCCCGTATATTCCTGCTTTTCATGTGGAGATAAACGTGGGGAAAACGGAAATTGTAATAACATAAACTAAGCCCGCATTTCCCATATGGATGATAATTTTTAACGCCCCGAAGGCCGTTTTCTCGTGTAAAATCAAGGTGTTGGCCTCTCCCTGCCATCATCTTGCGAGGGGACCCAATGGGTGAAGCGAAAAAGAGGCCGTTGAGGCTCCAATTCGACGGTCGGCTCAGGCTGGAGTTTCACGGAGCAAAGGTTACGAGTGACGCCGGTTTGCTTGCCTATCGTGAACTGGATGAGGTGTTGGGGCTGACGAAGGCGGCCGAGGGGTTTCTGTCCGATTCACGGACGGGCGGGAACACCCGGCACAGCCTCACCGCTTTGGTGCGCCAGTCGGTCTACACCCGCATTTCCCATATGGATGATAATTTTTAACGCCCCGAAGGCCGTTTTCTCGTGTAAAATCAAGGTGTTGGCCTCTCCCTGCCATCATCTTGCGAGGGGACCCGATGGGTGAAGCGAAAAAGAGGCCGTTGAGGCTCCAATTCGACGGTCGGCTCAGGCTGGAGTTTCACGGAGCAAAGGTTACGAGTGACGCCGGTTTGCTTGCCTATCGTGAACTGGATGAGGTGTTGGGGCTGACGAAGGCGGCCGAGGGGTTTCTGTCCGATTCACGGACGGGCGGGAACACCCGGCACAGCCTCACCGCTTTGGTGCGCCAGTCGGTCTACAGCCGCCTGGCAGGATATAAAGACACCAATGATGCCGAGCGGCTCTGTGTCGATCCCGCCATGCGTCAGGTGGTTGGGGGGCGAGCGAAGTATCACACCGCTGCCTCCACCAGCCAGATGAGCCGATTCGAGACGCAGACCCTCACCCGGCCCCTTAACCCCTCAAGGCGCTGAGCGGTCTGCCCGGTGTGTTGGTGGATCGTGTCCGCAAACGCAAGCCGATTCGCAAGCTGATCCTGGACATGGACAGTTCGGTCAGCCCGACCCACGGTGAGCAGGAAGGCTCTTCCTACAACGGCCACTTCGGCTGCACCTGCTATCACCCACTGTTTTGCTTCAACCAGTTTGGCGATCTGGAGCGGGCGCTGTTGCGCAACGGCAAGGTCCACAGCGCTGATGACTGGCGGTCTGTATTGGAGCCGGTGGTAGCTCGCTACCGGGATGCGAAGGTCTGTCGGTTTTTTCGAGGCGACGCGGCATTTGCCAAGCCGGAGGTGTACCGATACCTTGAGGCGGAGGGCTACTCCTATGCGATTCGGCTTCCGGCCAACGCCATCTTGTACAGGGACATCGAATACCTTCTGACCCGGCCGGTTGGCCGACCGCCCAAAAGGCCCATTATCTTCTACCACAGCGTCTCCCCTATCAGGCGGCTAGTTGGGAGAAGCCTCGCCGGGTGGTGGTGGCGGTCGAGTGGCACCAGGGCGAGTTGTTTCCAAGAGTCAGCTTCATCGTGACCAACCTGCACTGGCGGGAAGAGAACGTCGTGAGGTTCTACAACCAGCGTGGGACGGCGGAGCAGTGGATCAAGGAGGGCAAGTACGCCCTGAACTGGACGCGCCTGTCCTGCCACGGCTTTGAAGAGAACCAGGTTCGCTTGCAACTATTTGCCTTGGCGTACAACCTGGCAAACTTCCTGCGGCGGCTGGCGTTGCCCAGAGCGGTGAAGCACTGGTCGCTGACGACGTTACGCGAGAAGCTGATTAAGATTGGGGCCAAGGTGGTCACCCACGCCCGGTACACCACCTTCCAGATGGCCGAGGTGGCCGTGCCGCGTCAACTGTTCAGGGCAATCCTTGAACGAATTCGACGGTTGTGGTTACCGCCTCCCGTACCAGATACCGGATGACGGAGCAGATGGCCCGGAAGCTTAGTGACGTGGTGGAGACGGGGGATCAGTCTGTGCCGAACTCCCCTGAGTGTGCCGGTAGAGCTGGGTTTTCAAGGGATTGCGGCTTTAGGACGGCCGTTGCCCCTCGATTGAGCAGAGGGTTCTGCAAAGAGACCCTGAATCTGTAGTAAAATGGGGTACTTTGATGACACAGGAGGACCACAGGATGGCTAAGAGTGGTCATCTGGGAAATCCCGGTTTAAATCAAGACAACTCTTGTATTGACCACCCGTTGCTCTTTAACTCAATTAGAGCCCTCTTTACCGGGGCTGTCAACACCATTTCGGGCGCCTGAAACCCTGATCGGAGCGGTATCCGCCATTGGAAAACCATGTCAGCGCCGGCGTGTAAACGGGCTTGACCACCAGGTTTGGAGTCTTCGTCATTTTGCCCTTGTGTGGACTCCGCTTAGGGTCGCTAGACAGGCACCGGGCATCATCGCTTGATTCTCTCCAAGATAAGGGCAAATGTCTTCCTGGATACACCGACCTCGGCCAACTGGAAGGTGATGTGGCGGGCGTACCGCACGAGCCGGCCGCCCATTTTGAGGAGCTTAAGCTGAAGGCCGCGTAACGACCAGTGCTTGATCCCTCTCGGCAGGCCAGCAATCCCGCATCCGAAGTCATTCTGGTTCCGTGAAACTCAAGCCTCAGCCGACGCTCAAAACGGACCTTCAACGCCCACTTTTTCGCTTCACCCATTGGATTACCCCGCGAGAGGATGGCTCGGGGAGGCTCATGCATTGATTTTACTCCAGAAAATGTCCTCCGGTCCGACAAAAGTTATGATCCATATGGGATATCTGGGCTACAGCCGCCTGGCAGGATATAAAGACACCAATGATGCCGAGCGGCTCTGTGTCGATCCCGCCATGCGTCAGGTGGTTGGGGGGCGAGCGAAGTATCACACCGCTGCCTCCACCAGCCAGATGAGCCGATTCGAGACGCAGACCCTCACCCGGCCCCTTAACCCCTCAAGGCGCTGAGCGGTCTGCCCGGTGTGTTGGTGGATCGTGTCCGCAAACGCAAGCCGATTCGCAAGCTGATCCTGGACATGGACAGTTCGGTCAGCCCGACCCACGGTGAGCAGGAAGGCTCTTCCTACAACGGCCACTTCGGCTGCACCTGCTATCACCCACTGTTTTGCTTTCCCCCGCTCTAGGGTTTTGTTGGACACTCGATTGATCCATGATTCATGGAGAAAGGGGTGTCGCGATGAACGAACAAAAGCAAGAGGGGGCTTTGGCGGAGGGCGCCCGCAGGGCGAACGGAGCCAAGGCCCCAGGGCATCGCAGTGAGCGGAGTCGGTTCTCCTGCCAGCGCAAGCGGGAGGCGGTCCTGCGTCTTTTGCGGGGCGAGAGCCTGGAGACGCTCTGCCGCGAGTTGGGCACGACAGCGGCTCGGCTTTCCGCCTGGCGCGAGGCGTTCCTTCGCGGGGGCGAGGCGGCGCTCAAAGCCCGCCCGGCGGATGAGCGGGCCGAGGAGAACGTCCGGCTCAAGGCCAAGGTGGGCGAACTCACGATGGAGGGCGAGGTCCTGCGGGAGAAGATCGACCGCCTGGAGGCCGGCCGCCCTTTAGCCGGCAGGAGGTGGAGGCGATGAGTCAGGCCCGCTTCACCTCCACGGGCAGAGCCTACGGCCTGAAGCGGGTGTGCGCCCTTTGGGGCTTGGCGCGCTCCACGGTCTACGCGCAACGGCGGCGAGAGGCGGTCCCCGTTCATGAACGCCCCACGCCCAATAAGCGCGGCCCTGTGGGCCCGTGCACCGATGCGGAACTCCTCGGCCACATCCGGCAGGTCCTGGAGGACTCTCCCTTCCATGGCGAGGGCTACCGCAAGGTGTGGGCGAGGCTGCGCTTCGCGGGCATCCGCACCAGCAAGGAGCGGGTGCGTCGCCTGATGCGGGAGGCGGGGCTTCAGGCCCCCCACCGGGTGGGCAAACCCCGAGGTCCCAAGGCCCACAACGGGACCATCCGCACCGAGCGGCCCGACCGAATGTGGAGCACGGACATGACGACGACGGTGACCACCGAGGAGGGGGTGGCCTCGGTGTTCGTGGCGGTGGATCACTGCTCGGTGGACTGCGTGGGGATCCATGCGGCCAAGAGCGGCAACCGCTTCGAGGCCCTGGAGCCGATCCGGCAGGGGGTCGCCGAGCGCTTCGCCGGCTTGGAGGCGGACGTCGCCGAGGGGCTTAAAGTTCGTCACGACCACGGCCCCGCCTATCTGTCCGATGACTTTCAGCGGGAGATCGCCTACCTGGGCATGACCAGTTCGCCCAGCTTCGTGCGGGCGCCCGAGGGAAATGGCTACTGTGAGTGGTTTATCCGCATCTTGAAGGAGAATCTCCTGTGGGTGCGCTCTTTCGCCACCGTAGAGGAACTGCGGTGGGCGCTGCTTGAGTTCAAAAACCTGTACAACCATCATTGGATTCTCGAGGGCTACGGCTACCGAACGCCGGCCCAGGCAAGGCAGGAAAAACTCGCTCAAGTTGCGGAGGCCGCATGAGGTCGAATACCCTCACCCGAGTGTCCAATAACCCAGGGGCGGTCCAGCTTCAACCAGTTTGGCGATCTGGAGCGGGCGCTGTTGCGCAACGGCAAGGTCCACAGCGCTGATGACTGGTGGTCTGTATTGGAGCCGGTGGTAGCTCGCTACCGGGATGCGAAGGTCTGTCGGTTTTTTCGAGGCGACGCGGCATTTGCCAAGCCGGAGGTGTACCGATACCTTGAGGCGGAGGGCTACTCCTATGCGATTCGGCTTCCGGCCAACGCCATCTTGTACAGGGACATCGAATACCTTCTGACCCGGCCGGTTGGCCGACCGCCCAAAAGGCCCATTATCTTCTACCACAGCGTCTCCTATCAGGCGGCTAGTTGGGAGAAGCCTCGCCGGGTGGTGGTGGCGGTCGAGTGGCACCAGGGCGAGTTGTTTCCAAGAGTCAGCTTCATCGTGACCAACCTGCACTGGCGGGAAGAGAACGTCGTGAGGTTCTACAACCAGCGTGGGACGGCGGAGCAGTGGATCAAGGAGGGCAAGTACGCCCTGAACTGGACGCGCCTGTCCTGCCACGGCTTTGAAGAGAACCAGGTTCGCTTGCAACTATTTGCCTTGGCGTACAACCTGGCAAACTTCCTGCGGCGGCTGGCGTTGCCCAGAGCGGTGAAGCACTGGTCGCTGACGACGTTACGCGAGAAGCTGATTAAGATTGGGGCCAAGGTGGTCACCCACGCCCGGCACACCACCTTCCAGATGGCCGAGGTGGCCGTGCCGCGTCAACTGTTCAGGGCAATCCTTGAACGAATTCGACGGTTGTGGTTACCGCCTCCCGTACCAGATACCGGATGACGGAGCAGATGGCCCGGAAGCTTAGTGACGTGGTGGAGACGGGGGATCAGTCTGTGCCGAACTCCCCTGAGTGTGCCGGTAGAGCTGGGTTTTCAAGGGATTGCGGCTTTAGGACGGCCGTTGCCCCTCGATTGAGCAGAGGGTTCTGCAAAGAGACCCTGAATCTGTAGTAAAATGGGGTACTTTGATGACACAGGAGAACCGCAGGATGGCTAAGTCGACTTACCCCGGTTTCGTGGAGAGTTAAGCACTTGGGTTTTCAGGGTGTGCGTTGTTGTCTCCTTTCGTAGTTAACGGGTGACAGGTTGTCGATGGAGGAGTGCCGACGATGCGGGTTGTAGAAGCCCTCGATGAACCCGAACACCTCCATGCGCGCCTCGGCCCGGGTGCGGAAACTGTGGCGAGCGAGGAGCTCGCACTCCAGCGTGGCGAAAAAGCTCTCACACAGCGCGTTGTCGTAGCAGTCCCCGACCGAACCCATGGAGGGACGCACGCCCGCCTGCCGGCAGCGCTGCCCAAAGGCGACCGAGGTGTACTGCGTGCCCTGGTCGGAGTGGTGGATGACGGCCCGGGGACGGCGCTTATACAGCGCCATGTCGAGCGCGTCGAGCACCAACTCGGCCCGCAGGTGTGTGGCCATCGACCACCCCACGATGCGCCGGCTGAACGCATCGAGCGCCACGGCCAGATACAAAAACCCCGCCCATGTCGGAACGTAGGTGATGTCGGCCACCCACAGCCGGTCGGGGGCCTCGGCCGTGAAGTTGCGGTCCACCAGATCAGGGGCCGGCCGCGCCTCCTGCCGGCGCTGCGTCGTGCGCGCTCCCTTGCGCCGACTGACGCCCGCAAGTCCCGCCCCACGTATCAGCCTGGCGACGCGCTTGCGGCCCACACGCACTCCCTCAGCCTCCAGCTCGGCATGGACGCGCGGCACGCCGTAAGTCCCCCGAGAACGCTCGTGGATCGCCTGAATGCGTTTGGTGAGCGCCCGATCGGCACACGAGCGGGCACACGGCGCGCGCCTGCGCCACGCGTAGTAGCCGCTGGAGGAGACGCCCAGCACCCGGCACATGGTGGCGGTCCGATACATGGCCTGGTTCGCCCTCACGAACCCGTAGATCCGGACGGGATCGAATCGGTCTCCCGAGCAAACCAGGCCGCGGCTTTTGCTAAGATCTCCCGCTCCTGGCGGAGCTGTCGGTTCTCGCGGCGAAGTCGGCGCAACTCCTCCCGCTCATCGCTCGTGAGCCCGTCTTTGCGACGCCCCTCGTCAACGTCGGCTTGATGGGCCCAGGTGCGGATCGTCTGCGCCGAGGGCTCGAACTCGTGCGCCAGCGCCTCGGGCGTGCGTCCCGCCCGGACCAACTCTACCATCTGGCAGCGGAACTCCATTGGATAGCGTGGGTGAGTCTGTGGCATCGTGAACACCTCCTTTACCCCCAAATCATCAGGTGTCCACCAAACCGGGTCAACTCCAACACCCTAAAACGCACCCCCCTTTCGTTAGGTTTTGAAGCATCTGGGAAAAAGTTGCATCTTTCAGGAAGTAGCGAATCAAATGTTTTCCTGGAGGATGTGATGAAATATCGATTGTTGACGCGACCCGAAGTCGAAACGCTCACCAAACTTTCCCGATCCTCAATTTACAGACTAATCAGATCGAAACCGCCAAAATTTCCATTGCCGATCCGGATTTCCAGCAGGGCCGTGCGCTGGCGAGAATCCGAAATACGCGACTACATCGACAGCCGACCCCGTGCGACCGGAGAACTGGGACGCGGCAAATGAACGGTGTACAGCCAACAGGAAAGAGCCTCGCCGACCTGGAAACGGAATTCCGGGTCAGCTATACGGAGGTCCAAAAACTGGGCCGGATGACGGTTGCATGGGCATGGACCGCTGGGGTTGCCCTGACTGAAATCAAGGCACAATTGGCACACGGCCAATGGATAGATTGGCCCGTGGGGGAACAGGTCAAATCAAGAACGGCTCAGGTTTACTTACAGATTGCGACTATCGAAAAACGCAGTCTCTGCGCTTTTGAAACCATCGATTCGGCCCTCAAATCTCTTCCTCCGAAGTCTCCAAAGAAACGCGATCCCGAACCGGAAGAACCATCCAGGAAAGAGGTTGTGGAAATCGAGGTAGAAACGGATCGCGTCCGGGCCGAACGCGCTGAAGTCGAAACGGCTCAGATGAGGAAGGAGCTTAAGGAAACAAGGGAGCAACTTGCCTCTGCCGGCCCGGTGGATCGTGCCGCCAGCCAGGACAAGCAAAACGAGATCGAACTGTCGCTCATGCGCGAGAAAAAGAAATCGGCGGAAACGTATGATCTCTTGGAAACCGCACGAAGGGAAACCCGGAAACTGAAACGGCGGTTGGCCGCAATCAAGCGGGCTCTGCTGGCCGACAAATCACACGCTCACATTCTTGCGACAAAATTTGGGATACAGAAGGCATGAACTTCTTTCCCGGTCTGGGGATGCTCCAGACGTGACGCGCCAGGCGAGAAAACCCGCCGACACCGGAGGCGATGGACAAAATATTCGGGAGCGCCCGCTGACAGCAAGGCGGGCACGAAAATTCCGGGCTCTGCTGGCAAATCCGGCCTGCGTAGACACGTTCTGCGCAACCCCTTGCATCCCGGTGCTTTGCATGGGCCGCGCTGCGGTCGCCCGTAAGGGCAGCGGCTGGAAGTGGACTGATCGACACTTCTAGGGCCTGATGGTCGGCAGGCAGGGGAACCGAGTACGCGGTCCGAATTTTCGGGCTCCTCTTGATCGGAGGCAACATGCAGACCTTACATGGTGTGCATAAAGCGGAAAGGGGAGCATTGTGCCTTTTCACCTCCATCCCCCAAAATGGAGCCGGCGAGAAGACTTTACGTCCACCGGCTGTCGCCCACCTCAGGGCGGGGGACGACAGCCCTAAACTGTCCACTGAAACGGGGTAACTCCACTTCGCTTTCCTTGACCATGCGCTTTCCCCTATTTCGCCATCCTTTTCAGGTCCCCGAGGACGAGTTTTTGGATCGTCTTATCGCTCCCTCATCCCGAAGCGTCCGATTTTACCATACGGCGGACCTCACGAATCCGCAGACGGTATCCGGGAGGGATGATCATCTCCGCTTCGTCCGCGTTCGTGACGATTGCGAGCGTTCCCTTCGGGAGATTCCCCATTGAAACATAATCCGGCAGTTTCACATGCTTTTCGAACAGCCCATCGATCGATTTCCAGACCTTTCCCCCCATTTCCTTGGCGGTCGCGTTCGGGTCTGAGAAGGCATCAATGCCCCACACCTCTTCCCCTTTCAGCGATGGGCTTCGACTTGGGTGGCCTCTTCGGTTTCGAGAATTTCGTCGGCTTCGGGGCCTTCGGAGGCTTCGGCGGCGGGGCGAAGGAAAGGCTTCCGCACCTCAAAGGGACTGGCAGGCGTCACGCCTGGGGCCGATGCCGCCCGAATCAATGGCTACGATCCGTAAGGACGCATTCGAGGCGGTCCTGGCCGCATGCAGAACCCCTCCGAGCCTGTTTGTCGATAGCGATGGAACATCACAACACGAGGCCGTGAGACGGTGGCATTTGGGAGCGGTGTTGCCGCTCGCAAAGTTGCTCGAACATGAATTGACAATGAAGCTGGAAACGCCGGTTGAACTCAAATTCGATTCCTATGCTTTGGACATGGTGTTCGCGGGAAACCGTGGTCGCCAAGCTCGCGCAAGCGGGCGTTCCAATGGCGACCGCGCTTGAGGCGGTGGGGGTGAACGATGACTAGCACTTGTACGATCCCCGGATGTGAGCAGAAGATGGCCGCGCGTGGGCTTTGCCATACTCATTGGGCGCTATGGAAGAAACGGGGCGACCCCCTTGCGCCACGCCTCTCGGCTCCCAATTGGACCCCGGAGGAAGATCGGAAACTGTACGACTTGATCCGCGATACTCCCGGCGGAATCGGACGGGCTGGGCAAGGGGAGGTTGCCGAATTGGCCGTGCATCTGGAACGGTCGGTTTCCGCCTGTCCACTCGCCTGTTCTTATCTCCGATGGCGGCGAAGGACGGCACTCGGGCTTTAGACCCCATCATTTGCGTGGGAAAAATAGTGGTAACATGACCGTCTGGAATTATCTAAGTTGTATATATTCAATAAGTTAAACGATATATTCGATCCCCCTCAGCTCCACCAAATGACTTGTTGCGTATCAATCAGTTCCAGTCGCCGGTTTTTTCCCATCACCTTCCGATTTCGGCGAAGTTTCCATAAGTTTCCAAACTTCCGCACCGCGGCCGCCTTATGGGCCGGTGACCAATGCGCGTAGCGCATCGTCACATGGATGTCCGCGCGTCCCATCATCTCTCGAAGATAATTCGGGTGTCCGCGATCCTTCTCCTTCCTGTTCCCGATCTTCATTCCGCCGGCATCTCCAGCATCTTCCGCATCACCGCTTCGGTCAGGTTGCCGCCTGTGACGAGGGCGATGGTCTTGCGGGCGGTGTCCACCTTGTCCGTCAGAAAGGCCGCCGGGGCGACGGCGCCGGCTGGCTCGGCCAGGATCTTTCCCCGGAAGAGCAGCGTCCGGAACGCGGAGGCGATGTCCGCCTCGGCGATCAACACCATTCCGTCCAGATACTTCCGGATGTGGCGGAAAGGAAGGTCGCCCGGACGCCTCGGCGCGAGGCCGTCGGCGATGCTGTCCCAATCGTCGATCGTCACCGGCTTGCCTCGCTGGAGGGAAACATACGCCGCGTTGGCCCGCTCTGGCTGAACGCCGATGACCTTCACCTCGGGGCGCGACTCCTTCACGGCGGTGGCAATTCCCGCGGCCAGGCCCGCGCTGCCGACGGGGACCAGGATCTGCTCCACGTCCGGAAGGTCCTCGAGGATTTCCAGCCCCAGGGTGCCGTGTCCGGCCACCGTCATGGGGTGCTCCCACGTGTCGACGGCCGTCATCCCCCGTTCACGGGCGACGCGCTCCACCGTGGGTTGGCGGTCGAGGGTTTCCCGGCAAAAACAGACTTCGGCCCCGTAGCCCCGCGCGGCATCGATCTTGTACGGGCTTGTCCCCTCCGGCATGACGACCACGATCGGCACGCCCATGGAAGCCCCGGCATAGGCGAACGCCTGAGCGAAGTTCCCCGATGAGCTCATCACCACCCCGGCCGTCCGCGCTTTCGGCGAAACGGCGTTCAGGATGCTGAAGGCGGCGCGGGGCTTATAGGCGCCGGTGACCTGGAGATTTTCGGCCTTGACGAAGAGACCCTCGCGGCCGGTCTCGGCGGGGCCCCTTCCGATGGGGAGGATGGGCGTCCGCCGGATGAAGGCGGGTAGGTTCTCACGGCTTTGTCTGATCTCATCCAGTGTGATGAGCTGGCTCAAACCGGGATTTCCCAAATGACTCCAGTTTCGCAATCCCGCAATCCGCAAATGACATCGGAATCCCCAGTTTACCACTGATTCACCCTCCCTTTTTTGAACCCATCCGGAACCATCCAATGAGGACGGGGCCAGGCCTCTCATTCAAATTCCCGCGAGGAAACCCCTGCAAAGCGTAGGCGAACCCGGCTGGATGCTGATGGACCGCCCCTGGGTTATTGGACACTCGGGTGAGGGTATTCGACCTCATGCGGCCTCCGCAACTTGAGCGAGTTTTTCCTGCCTTGCCTGGGCCGGCGTTCGGTAGCCGTAGCCCTCGAGAATCCAATGATGGTTGTACAGGTTCTTGAACTCAAGCAGCGCCCACCGCAGTTCCTCTACGGTGGCGAAAGAGCGCACCCACAGGAGATTCTCCTTCAAGATGCGGATGAACCACTCACAGTAGCCATTTCCCTCGGGCGCCCGCACGAAGCTGGGCGAACTGGTCATGCCCAGGTAGGCGATCTCCCGCTGAAAGTCATCGGACAGATAGGCGGGGCCGTGGTCGTGACGAACTTTAAGCCCCTCGGCGACGTCCGCCTCCAAGCCGGCGAAGCGCTCGGCGACCCCCTGCCGGATCGGCTCCAGGGCCTCGAAGCGGTTGCCGCTCTTGGCCGCATGGATCCCCACGCAGTCCACCGAGCAGTGATCCACCGCCACGAACACCGAGGCCATCCCCTCCTCGGTGGTCACCGTCGTCGTCATGTCCGTGCCCCACATTCGGTCGGGCCGCTCGGTGCGGATGGTCCCGTTGTGGGCCTTGGGACCTCGGGGTTTGCCCACCCGGTGGGGGGCCTGAAGCCCCGCCTCCCGCATCAGGCGACGCACCCGCTCCTTGCTGGTGCGGATGCCCGCGAAGCGCAGCCTCGCCCACACCTTGCGGTAGCCCTCGCCATGGAAGGGAGAGTCCTCCAGGACCTGCCGGATGTGGCCGAGGAGTTCCGCATCGGTGCACGGGCCCACAGGGCCGCGCTTATTGGGCGTGGGGCGTTCATGAACGGGGACCGCCTCTCGCCGCCGTTGCGCGTAGACCGTGGAGCGCGCCAAGCCCCAAAGGGCGCACACCCGCTTCAGGCCGTAGGCTCTGCCCGTGGAGGTGAAGCGGGCCTGACTCATCGCCTCCACCTCCTGCCGGCTAAAGGGCGGCCGGCCTCCAGGCGGTCGATCTTCTCCCGCAGGACCTCGCCCTCCATCGTGAGTTCGCCCACCTTGGCCTTGAGCCGGGCGTTCTCCTCGTCCCGCTCATCCGCCGGGCGGGCTTTGAGCGCCGCCTCGCCCCCGCGAAGGAACGCCTCGCGCCAGGCGGAAAGCCGAGCCGCTGTCGTGCCCAACTCGCGGCAGAGCGTCTCCAGGCTCTCGCCCCGCAAAAGACGCAGGACCGCCTCCCGCTTGCGCTGGCAGGAGAACCGACCCCGCTCACTGCGATGCCCTGGGGCCTTGGCTCCGTTCGCCCTGCGGGCGCCCTCCGCCAAAGCCCCCTCTTGCTTTTGTTCGTTCATCGCGACACCCCTTTCTCCATGAATCATGGATCAATCGAGTGTCCAACAAAACCCTAGAGCGGGGGACTGATGTTCAATAAAAGACCCAATCGAATCGCCTTATTTCGCGTTTGCTCTTCTTGGGTTTATCCGCGAAACGTGCCAAAGTGCCGGAATCATAGATCGTTCACGAATCACGGAGGGAGGTCCATGTCGAGAATTCTGACGGTGGGCGGCGCACAACTTGGACCGATCGCGCGGAACGAGCCACGCGGGTCCGTAGTCCAGCGGATGCTTGCCCTCTTGCGGGAGGCCAAGGAGCGGGGGTGCGGGCTTGTCGTCTATCCCGAACTCGCGCTGACGAGCTTTTTCCCGCGCTGGCACATCGAGAATGAGGAAGAACTGAACGGTTTTTATGAGCGTGAGATGCCCAACGAAGAAACCCGTCCGCTTTTCGAGGAAGCGGCGCGGCTTCAGATCGGTTTTCATCTGGGGTTCGCGGAACTGACCGAGGAAAACGGGAAATTCCACCGTTACAATACCGCCATCCTCGTGGACCCGTCGGGCCACGTCATCGGCAAGTACCGCAAGATCCATCTTCCGGGCCACGCGGAAGAGGACCCCAAACGCATGTTTCAGCACCTCGAAAAGCGCTACTTCGATGTGGGAAACCTCGGTTTCAAGGTTTGGAAGGCCATGGGCGGATTGATCGGAATTCTGATTTGCAACGATCGCCGCTGGCCCGAAGCCTTTCGCGTCCTGGGGCTGCAAGGGGTCGAACTGGTCCTCATCGGCTATAACACCCCCACGCTGAACGGGCTGCTGTTTGAGCCGCCGCATCTGCGCGCCTTTCACAACCACCTCTCCATGCAGGCGGGGGCCTACCAGAACGGCGCGTGGGTGGTCGGTGTCGCCAAGGCCGGCCGAGAGGAGGGGGTCGATATGATGGGTCGCAGCGTCATCATCTCGCCCACCGGCGAAATCGTCGCCCAGAGTCTGACACTGGAGGATGAATTAATCGTGGCGAAATGCGATCTGGAAGCCGGCCGGTACCTCAGAGAGACCACATTTGATTTCGCCGCCCACCGCCGTCCTGAGCACTATGGCCTCATCGTTGAAACAACCGGAGCAGTGCCGCCAAAATGAATCGGGCCGATGATTCAAGGCTTTCTGATTTGACCGGCGGTCATGAGGCTATGGGCTCGATCCTCCTCAGCTCCACCATTTGATTTCAAAGGGTTGCGGGAGAATCCCGTGACTGTTTTTCTCTCGAGTGCTAACAGGAGCCGAGGGAAGAGGTCTCGGCGGTAGGCCTTCCCATTGCGCGCTCTTGGGGTGAGGAAGCTGATGTAAGAATGCGGGGGTCCAGGATGAATCTTGAAAAATCTTGAAGGAGAAGAGGGCAAAAATTCTGGAAACCGTTGAGGGACGCGGCGCCAGCAATGTGCGCGTATTCGGCTCGGTGGCGCGCGGCGACTTCGGTCCCGAGAGCGACATCGATCTCCTCATCCACCCGGGGCCGGACATGAGCCTGTTTGGGCATGTGGATCTCGCGCAGGAGCTGGAAGACCTCCTGGGCTGCAAGGTCAACCTGGTGAGCGACTGGGGTCTCAGGCCGCGCGTCCGCGAGCGCGTCATGAAAGAAGCCGTCCCCTTAGGACCCCGATGCGGGATGACCAGCAACGCCTTCTCGACATTCAGGAAGCCATCGCCAACATCGAAGAGTACGCGGCCAAGGGAAAAGAAACGTTTCTCGGGGAAAAACTTGTTTAAGTCTGGGTGGTCCACCACCTACAGATCATCGGCGAAGCAGCCTCCATGTTGTCCCGAGAATTGCGCGAGCGCAATCCCGATATCCGCTCGGATGTCCCGGTGAAGGACAGAAAACCCGTCAGCGGGAACCATGCGCCGAGGACCACCTCGGTATCCGTGACCCCCGGATCGGCCGTCCATCCAGGGCCGCTCCATCCGATCAATCCCACCATTAACGCAAGCGCCAATACGCCCTTCCTGATGCGATTCATTCTCTTCCCTCCGAAAGAACTCTCCACCTGATGTGGGAATGGTTCCCAAGAATCTTCTTGAAAATCAGATGTCTTCTTTTGCCACATAGAAGCCACCCATTGACAGAGAACAAATCGATCCGGTGTGAGTCTCGCCGGAGGCGGCTCCGACGCGTGATCGAGTCTTCCCGCCCCCTGCGCGTTCCTGGTCTGAGCCTGCTTCCGGCGAGTGTTTTGATTTGGAAAATCGTCATGGAAAAAGGGGGGAAAGCTTTGCCGAAGATTCTATGGATTACGAATATGCGATCCTGTTGAAGCGCTGTTCGCAAAATCCACGTTCAGCTTGACGGAGCGCGTCTCGGACCGGCGTTCAACCGGCCGGGAACCGGGTCGCCACGAAGTGGGCGATAACGCCCGTGACCGGCGGCACCCAAAACACCGACGCGAAGCGCACCAGGAAGAAGCCGCCCCCCATAATCGGAATCTCGTAGACGAAGATGCGCGATGGTCCAAGGAGGGCCGTTGCCGTCAGAAGCGTCACGACGGGGCCCATGCCCGCACCCTCTTTGAGCAGGCCCGCCATCATGGGCAGCATCACGAAGGGCGCGCCTATGGGCATCAGGCTCCCCGCGGCCCAGCCGATGGCGATCCCCTTCCAGCCGGAACGGTCCGAAAGCCAATTCCGCACCAACGCCTCGGGCAGCGCTTCCAGAAGCAACGTGCCGATCAGAAAGCCGCAAACGATTTTCGGCAGGATGCTGACAAGAATCCGGCCCGCCTGGCTGGCTGAAACCCAGGGAATTTGACCCGTCCTCTCGTAGTGATAAACGACAAGCGCGGCGGCGACGGCGGCGAGGATGAGCGTCGTGCGGTCGAAGGCTCCACTCATGACAGGATCTCCCTCCTTCGCGCATGCGCGCTTATTGAAAGCGCGGGAGAACCTTTTCCGAGAAGAGACGCATTTGCGCGAACTGGTCGTACGTGGCAAACCGGACGCAGTAGTGCCGGCACCCTTTCTCCGCGAGGCCCTCGATATTGCGGATGACATCGTCCGGCGTCCCGAAGGGGTCCCGGTTCCACATGGATTGGGAAAGGTCGGTGAATTCCGTGACGTAGTACTTGTTGAGGAATTCGAGCGCCTCTTTCCGGGCCTGGTCTGGATTGGGGCGGAGACTGCACGTCAACTGATAGCCCCCCACGATGTCCTCGGGGCGCCGTCCGGCGTCCTTGGCGTAACCCTTCACTATCCCGAAGAGCTCTTCGTACTCGGCGGGGGTTGCCGTGCAGGTCTGCCAGCCGTCCGCCAGCTCCCCCACCCGCCGCATCATCCGCTCCTTGACGTGCGGCTTGACGGGAAAGATTTGGGGGTTGTTGGAGATCCAGATGGGGATCGGCTTCTGGACGGGCCGCACGTCCACGGAGATTCCGCTGTAGGTGTGGAAGGGCATGTCGCTTTCGTTGACGACGTTCGACTCGAGCCAGAGCCGGCGAAGGAGCTTGATCTGCTCCTCCATGTAGAAGCCGCGCTTTTTGTAAGGCACGCCCACAACGGTGTATTGCTCATGTGCTTGGGTGCCTCCGGCCTCGGGGCTTCCGCCGCCCACGCAGACGGTCATGATCATCCGCCCGCCCGAGAGCTGGTCCAGGCTCGCCCAGGTCAGGGCCATCCACGCCGTGTTCCGGGTCGTCAGGATGAAGGAGGCCGTGCTGAGCTTGACGCGCTTTGTGCGCGACGCGCACGCGCCGAGGGTGGTGGTCGACTCGACGCGCGCCTTCTCGAAGAAGTTGTCCCCGCACCAAACCGAGTCGAACCCCAGGCTCTCGACCTCTTCGGCCATCTCGTACATGTCTTGGGCCGTATAGAAATCGGGGTAGATGATCGGTACGCGGGTGTTGATGTTGACGCCGAACTGAAGCCGGTCTGACATCAGGCTGTCTCCTCGGTAAATTTCTCCCGGGATTCCTGGAAATGATGGTTCTCCGCCGCAACCGGTGTTTCCCGGGTCCGGATGGGGTGCATGGACGGCGCTTGCCGCCCTTACGGTTCGGCCGCGTCCCGGTCTTTCAAGGCTTTCAGGATTTTTTCGGCGGTGACGGGCAAGGTTCTGAAATGGCAGCCCGTCGCGTGGGCGATGGCATTGGCCACGGCCGCGGCCGTGGGAACCAAACCCGGCTCGCCGATGCCCGAGGCCCCGAACGGGCCGTCCGGGTCGGGGTTTTCGACCAGGATGGCTTCCACGCGCGGCAAGTCCAGGAAGCTGGGGATCTTGTAGTCGGCGAAGCTGGGGTTGATGGTCTTGCCTCCGTCCAGGAGCAATTCTTCCATCAGCACGAAGCCCACGCCCTGTGCGACGCTCCCTTCGATCTGTCCTTCGGCGGCCATGGGGTTGATGGCCCGGCCGATGCCGTGGGCGGCCTTGAAGTCCAGGACGCGGACCTGGCCCGTCTCCGGGCTCACCTCGACCTCGACCACGTGGGCCGCCGAAGAATAGTTCGGGCTCTGGGTCTCCCAGTCCTTGAATTCGGGTGCGGCTTCGTCGATGAATTTCCCCTCCGCCTGGATCGGGCTTCCCCTTTTCTTGAAGCACAGATCGACGGCGGCGGCGAAGGACATCCCCCGCTCGGGGGCACCCGGAACGCCGACCCAGCCGTCGCGGGATTCCAAATCTTCGGGCGAGACCTCGAGGGCCTCCGCCACGGTTTCCAGGATCTGCCCTTTGGCCTCCCGGGCCGCGGCCTGAGCGGCCTGGCCCACCACCCACGTCGTCCGGCTCCCCCACGAGCCGAGGTCATAGGGGGTCAGGTCGGTGTCGTCGGTGATGATCACCACGTCGTCCAGGGAGACGCCCATCTCCTCGGCGCAAATCTGCGCCACGACGGTCTGCGCGCCCTGGCCCACGTCGCAGGCCGGGGTGACGAGGGTCACCATCCCGTCCTCGGACACTTTCACCACCGAAGACGCCGCGTTGTAGCCATAGAACCGGTTGCCGCCGGCCGTGTGGATCATCGTGGCGACCCCGATCCCCCGCCACGGCCCGCCGGGCTCGCGCTTGCCGTACGTCTTCCGCTTCTCGGCCCAGCCGGCCGCGGCGGTCGCCCGCTCCAGGCATTCGGTCATGTCCATGACCTTTATCTCGGCCCCGACGGCCCGGGTTTTTCCGGGGCGGTTCGCGTTTTTCAGGCGCAACGCGAGGGGATCCATTCCCAGGCGCTCGGCGATGAGGTCGAGTTGGTGCTCGTGGGCGAAGGTGATTTGGGGGTTGCCGAATCCCCGAAACCCCGTTCCGTATTGCCGATTCGTGTAGACGGCGCAGGCGTCGTACTGGAGGTGCTCCACGTCGTAGATCAGGCAGAACATCGAGCCCGTGAAGCTCAGGATGGCGGGGGCCTTGTCGTTGTACGCGCCGTTGTCGGCGATGACCCGGGCGGCCCGGGCGTGGACCCGGCCGTCTTTCTTGACGCCTGTTTTGAGGTCGATGATGTAGCGATAGCGGGTTTTGCTGGTCTCGAATTCCTCTTGCCGGGTGTTGACGATTTTGACCGCCCGCCCGGTCTTGGCCGAGAGGATGGCCGCCACCGGAGGGGTCATGTCCATGACCAGCCGGTTCCCGAAGGCGCCCCCGGTGGGGAGCTTGCAGACGCGCACGCGGGAGGGAGGGATGCGGAGGGACTTCGCAATCTCGTTCCTCAGGGTGTGGGGGGCCTGGCTCGGAGCCCAAACCGTCAACCGGCCCGCAAGGTCGAACCGCGCCACGCACCCCCGAGTCTCCATCGGCGCGTGCGCCACGCGCTGGGTCTCGAAACGGTCTTCGAACACGTGATCTGACTCTGCGAAACCCCGGTCCGGATCGCCGTACTTGCGGTGCAGCTCGAAGGCGATGTTCGAGTCTTTGTGTTCATGAATGACGGGGGCTCCGGGCTGCATGGCCTCGTCCACGTCGTACAGGGCCGGAAGCTCTTCGTACTCGACCCGGATGAGATCGGCCGCCGCCCGCGCCGTTTCCTCGTCCACCGCCGCCACCGCCGCCACCTCGTCGCCCACGTAGTGGACCTTGTCCTTGGCGAGGATGTATTTGTCGGCCAGGTATTCCACGAATGAGAAGCGTTTTTGGGGCGTATCTGCGCACGTGAGGACGGCGCGCACGCCGGGGAGGCTTTGCGCCGGAGCGGTGTCGATGTTCAGGATTCGGGCGTGGGGGAAAGGGCTTCTGAGGATCGCGCCGTAAAGCATCCCCGGCAGCTTGAGGTCCGCCAGGTAGTGCATCTCGCCCGTGGCCTTAGGCAGCGCGTCCACCTTGGGCAGCCGTTTTCCCACAACGCTCAGCGTGTCGGCCATGTGGTCACCTCTACGAAAATTGCGTGTCGATCAAAGACGCGGGGGACTACTCGCTCAACCGGAACGTGCCGAGGGAGAGGTCTTCCGCCTCCTCCTCGTCCGCCCGGGGGGTGAAGACGAGGTTGGGTGTGTCGAAGCGGACCTCGCCCCGGGAAGCGGCCAGGATGGCTTCGACGATCTTCTTGTACCCGGTGCACCGGCAGAGGTTTCCCGCCATGTAGAGTCGGACCTCATCTTCGGTGGGGTTCGGGTTCTCGCTCAACAGGGCGCGGGCCATCATGATCATTCCCGGGATGCAATAGCCGCACTGGATGGCGCCGTATTCGATGAAGGCCCGCTGGAGGATGTCGAGACGGCCGTTCTCGGCGAGTCCCTCGATGGTCGTCACTTCGGCGCCTTCGGCGTCGAGCGCCAGGGTTGTGCAGGCGCTGACCGCCCGCCCGTTCACCAGGACCGTGCAGGAGCCGCATACCTGAATGTCGCAGGACTTCTTCAGACCGGTCAGGTCCAGGCCATCGCGCAGCAGGTCCAGGAGCAGCGTCCGGGGCTCGGCCGCGGCCTCCACGTCCGCGCCGTTCACCCTCAGGCGGAGGATCCGTTTGGCCGGCTTCATGGGCTTTCCTTCTCCGAGGGCCGGGCCGCCATGGCCATGGCCTCGGCCAGGCCTTGTTTCAACAGGGCCCGGGCGACGTCGCGCTTGTACCAATCCGAGCCGTAGATGTCGGTTTGGGGATTGATCTCTTCCCCCGCCGCTTGGGCGGCCGTTTCCAGCAGCTCGGCCGAAAAGCCCCCGTTTTCCGGACGGACTCCCCGGACGCATTCCTCGGCCCGCTTCGCCCGGACGGGCGTCGGGGCGACGGCCCCGAGGACGATGCTCACCTCATCCACGACGCCGGCCTTCAGCGCGAGGCGGACCGCCGCGCAGACCGTCGGCTTGTCCGAAGCCGTTCGCTGACAGAACTTCCGGTACGAGCAGCCCACCTCCCCCGCCGGAACGGGAATGGAGATTCGGGTGATCATCTCCAGCGGGTCGAGGGCGGTTTCGTAATAGTCGACGTAGAGCGAATCCAGGTCTAGGACTCGCTCCCCTTGCGGCCCGGCAACGCTCACTTCCGCGCCCAGGGCCATGAGGAGGGAAGGGGGATCGGACTGGGGCTCGGCGAAGGCCAGGCTCCCGCCCAGTGTCCCGACGTTCCGCACCCGGACATTCGCCAGATCGGATTCCATTTCCGGGATGACGGGAATTTTGTCCTTGAGCAAGTCCGAGAACTCGAGCGCCCGGTGGGTCGCCATCGCCCCGATGTGGACGCGGCTCCCGCCGATCTCCGATTCCAGCTCGATTCGATCCAGGCCGGAGACGCGCTTGAGGTTGACGACCTGCTCGGCCGAGAACAGGCCCTCTTTCATCAGGAAGAGCAGAGAGGTTCCCCCCGCGTAAAGCTTCGCGTCCTCTCCGTACCGCTCCAGAAGGCCCAGGGCCTCCTCGACCGACTCCGGCGAGTGATATTCAAAGGGTTTCACCGCCATTCTCTAACCTCGTTCAGGCCGGGAGCGATACTTTGGGCCAGACAGGCCTAGAGCTTCCATTCGCCGTTCTCCACGACCACCGTATCGTCCACCCTGAAGGTGCAGTTGCGCACCGACCCATCGAGGTGGAGCCGGCAGTCGTTTCGCCCCCCCGGGTAGGCATGACAGTTGTCCCCGAGGGCGAAGTGGGCGGTGCCCAGCTTCCCCTTTTCCGAGGGTCCGCCGAAGGGCGGTTTGTCGCTGATGCCCACGCCGATTTCGCCGATGATCTCCACGTTCTTCACCCCGGCGATGGTCTTCTTGAGGGCCTCGGCCTCGGCCCCCCCGTTGATCTCGACCGCCCGGCCGTCCTTGACGATCCATTCAATGGGGCGGGGGAGCGTTCCCGGCATTCCGATCCCCAATTGAATGCCGTCCACCACGATGCGTCCCTCGGTTTTGTCCTCGACGCACGCCCAGGCCACTTCGGTCCAGAGCGGGATGGGGGACATCATGATCCCGTTCTGTTTGATGGGGGGGAGAACCAGGGCCGGACGGCCTTCGATGGAGACGCGGATGTCCGTGCCCGCGGGGGAGGTGACCCGGATGTTTTTGGCCCCTTTGGCGAGCGCTCCCAGGTCGCCGCACCGTTTGGCGACGGTGGCGAGGTCCTCATCGGTGAGGACCCACCGGTCCATCCCTTCTTCGATGGACGCGATTCGGTGGTCGGCGTCCACTGTCTCTTTGACGCAGGGCACGTGAGCGAAGCGGTTCGCCCATTCCAGGTTCGTGTAAATGAGGGTCACCTCGGCGTCCACGATGGCCCGGGCGATGTGATCGGGCGGTGTCATGGGGTAGCCGGTGTCGGCCTGGCCGGCGGTGACGTAGGGCGTCATGTCGATCAGGGCGGGAAAGGCGCCGAGGGCGAAACAGAGCCCCGAGAGCACCTTGGCGTGACGCTCATGGTCCTCGTCGTAGAGGATGACGACCTTCTCGCCCGATTCGACGTGCATGCACGTCTCGACGATGAACCGTCCGCCTTTGATGAGCGTGGTTTCTGAAATCATGGGCTTTCTCCTGCGGGCTCGGAGGCGTCGGTGAGACCGTACCTCTCCCACTCTTCGGCCACACGGTCCAAGTATTTCTGGGGTGGCAGGGAGACATCGGGAAAATCGGGCCAGGGCTTGGTGGCGTCGATGAGGATCTTCGAGCCCCGCTTCTCCCAGAGGCCCTCTCCATGGTGACCCGCGGAGGGATCGAGCAGAACGGGGGCGGTATTTGGGATGGTGAAGAGGTCCCGATGGGGCTGAACCCGCCAGGCCAGCGCCCACTCCCGCTGGAAGGGGTCGCGGATGTCCACGTCCTCATCGGTTACGATGATCCACTTGGCGAAGGCGGGGTGGTGCGTCCAGGCGGCCGATAGGACCTGCTGCGCCTGACCGGGGTAGGCCTGCTTCATCCGGACCCAGCAGATCGAATAGCTTCCCCCGGCCTCGGGCAGGTGGACGTCTACGATGCCCGGAATCCGCAAGTCCTGCGCCAAGTGCTTGTAGATGTGCGCCTCCTCCGGGATGGCCCGGATCAGGCTCGATTCGCTCGGAGGCATCTGACTGAAAAACGCCTGGTGGAGGGCATCCTTCCGGTGCGTGATGCAGTCGATCTCGAACACCGCCATCTCGTAGGGTCCGCCCATGTAGCCGGTGTACTCGCCGAAAGGACCTTCCCGCTCCCGAACGTGGGGAGGGACATGACCCTCGAGGATGATCTCGGCCCGGGCCGGAACCTCCAGGTCAACGGTCTTGCACTTGACCAGCTCCACCGCAGCGCCCCGCAGCCCCCCCGCGATGGCGAACTCGTCAAACCCCATGGGGGCCTTCGCCACAGCGCCCATCAGGATCGTCGGCTCCACGCCCAGAACGACGGCCATGGGCATGGGCTCGCTCGCCGCTTCATACGCGGCGAAATGGACCGCTCCGTGCTGGCTCGGAAGGTCCCACAAGACCCCGGTCTTTCGAGGTCCCTTGACCTCCAACCGGTAAACGCCCACGTTCACCACCCCCGTCCCCCGGTCCTTCGTCACCAGGCAGGGCGAGGTCAGGAAAGGGCCGGGGTCCTTCTCCGGGGTCCAGGTGGGAATGGGGAAGCGATGGAGGTCGGCCTCCTCTCCCATCCTGACGACTTCCTGGCAGGGAGCGTCCCCGTCCGTCAGCACGGCGGGGATGGGGCGGGTCAGGGCCTCGCGCCATTTGCGGTTGACGGCGTCGAAGCCCCCCCCTTCGATTCCCAGGGCCCGGTGATAGACCTCCACACCACCGCCGACCGTTCCCACCACCAGACGGTGGCCCGGCCATCCCTTGATGTTGCGGAAGCCCAGTGCGCCGCGCGTCTCTTTGGGAACCCGCCGGAAATACGTCCGGGTGACGGCGCTGATCTCCCAGTCCTTATCCACTTCCGCGTCGACCCATCGGAAGAGGTTATACTCCTCCAGGTCGCGGATGAAGTGTCGCAGGTCTTCATATGGCATTGAACACAAACCCATTCTGCGAACCCGCCCGCGGAGTCGCTGATTGTCGGGGACGTAGATCCCCGGTCGACCCCCCCCCCCCCCGCGCCCGGAGGTCCGCAAACCGCCGGAGCCGACCTGAGAACGAGGAGTCCCCGCCTGCGCCTCGCTACATCTTCGGCGAATCCTTCAGGAAGTCGTTGGTGAAGAGGGTCCCCACCGAAACCGGATTCTTGATGATGCCCTGGTCCACCAGGATCTGCTGGGTCACCTTCCACCGCTCGCCGGTCTGCCACCCCAGGCCGTGGGCCTTGGTGATCTCGTCCATGAAGGAGGAGTCGATGTCGGCCTGGAGCTGGGCCCGCCAGACCTTCTTGGGGGCCTTCTTCTGGTACCGGGCCAGGATCTCGACCGCCTCGTCGGGGTTCTTGATCACGGAGACGAATCCCTGGATGTAGGCCTTGGTGAAGCGCCGCACCAGGTCCGGATTGTTCTTGATCACGTCGTCCCGGGCCAGCACGCCGCTGCCGTAACCCTTGTAGCCGTACTTGGCGCCCTGCATGACGTGGATCTTGGCCTTCGCCTTGAGGATGGGGATCTCGGCGTCTAGGTAGCCCGTAATGGCGTCCACCTTCCGGGTCAGGAGATAGCTCTCATAGGGGAAGCTGACGGCCACCTCCGTGACTTTCTTCCGGTCGATCCCCAACATCTTGGTGAAGGCCAGGTAGAAGATCCGCGTCGAGCCTCCGGGAAAGACACCCATCTTCCGGCCTTCGATGTCCTTGGGTTTCTTGATTCCCGAATCGGCCAGCGTCACGAAGGACATCGGGCTGAGCTGGTTCACCACCACCAGGGAGGTCACGGGAACCCCCTTGCTCTTGGCTGTGGCGAGCGTCGGCAGGTCCCCGAAGCCGAAGGAGTACTGGCCGCCGCCCACGAACTTCATGGTGCGCACCGACCCGTTGCCCGGGTCGATCTTGGTCAGGTCGATGCCGTTCTGTTTGAAGTAGCCCTTGTCCTTGGCCACGTGGAACATGGCGTGGTTGCCGCGAAACACCCAGTCCAGGCGTACTTTGACCTTCTCGGCCGCCGCCGAGCCGGCCAGGAACAGCAGGGCCGCCACCGCCATGGCCGACCATCCGAACCGCATCCACCTTCCGTTGCTCATGTCACACCCTCCTTGAACCGTCCGTCAGACCAGCGGGCCGCTTTCCCGGGCCGCCTCGTGCCACGGGAATAGCCTTCGGCCCGCCAACGAAACCAGGTAGTACAGGATCACGCCGATGACCGAGATCACGGCCACGGCGGCGAACAGCGTCGCGGACTCCATGTCGGAGGAGGCCACCCGGATTTGGTACCCCAGCCCGTTGCTCCCGGAGATCCACTCGGCCACGAAGGCCCCGATGACCGCGAACGTCATGGCGATCTTGAACCCCTCGAACATGTAGGGGAGGGCGTGGGGGATCTGGATCTTCCGGAGGATCACCCACCGGGAGACCGCCACCGATCGGGCCAGGTCGATGAGGTTGGGGTCCACGGATTGCAAGCCGTAGATGGTGTTGATGATCACCGGGAAGAACGAGATCAGGATCACGATCGCCACCTTCGTTCCCAGTCCCAGCCCGAACCACAGGAGCATGATGGGCGCCAGGGTGATCTTGGGAATGTTCTGGAAGAAGATCACGATGGGGTAAAGGGTCCGCTGCACAAATCGGGAGGAGACTACCGCGACGGCGATCCCCACCGCCAGGATGTCGCCGATGACGACCCCCAGGAGGATCTCCTGTGTGGTGATCCAGGCATCCTCGTAGAACCCCTCGTAGATGATCAGATCCTTGAAGATGGCCGAGGGTGTCGGAATGAACCAGGCGGGCACCTGAAAGAAGCGAATGGCCGCCTCCCACAGCGCCATGAGGACCACCACCGTCACGGCCGTCGGCCAGAACCGCCGAATGATGTCTTTCCCCCGGTTCACCTTGCCCCCTCCCCCCTCTCCAGAAGCTCCCGCAGCATGTCGAGATGCCGCTGAAACTCCGGCGTCGTCTGCTGCTCAAGGCGTCGTGGACGCGGCAGGTCGATCTTCACCCGTTCGACCACCCGGCCCGGCTTGCCCGCCATGACGTAGACGGCGTCCGACAGATAGACCGATTCCCGGATGCTGTGGGTGATGAACACGACGGTCTTTTGCGTCTGCCGCCAGATGCGCAACAGCTCCTCGTTCATGTTGTCCCGGGTCATGGCGTCCAGGGCGCCGAAAGGCTCGTCCATCATCAGGATGGACGGGTCGATGGACAGGGCGCGGGCGATGGCCACCCGCTGCTTCATCCCTCCCGAAAGCTCCCGGGGGTAGTTGTGGTGAAAACCCTCCAGCCCCACCATCCGCAGGAGATCCTCGGGGTCGCCGAACTTCGCATCCGAGCCCATGGCCCCCGCCAGCTCCACCAGAAACCCCGCGTTCCGGCGGACGTCCCGCCAGGGCAGGAGGGTGGGCTCCTGGAAGACGATCCCGAAAAGCCGCCGTCTCCTGGCCTCGTGGGGGCTTCCTTCTTCGATGGTCACTTTCCCCTCCGAGGGGTCCAGAAGGCCCGTGATCACCTTGAGCAGCGTGCTCTTCCCGCACCCGGAAGGGCCGATGAGCGAGACGAACTCCCTCTCGTGGACGTGCAGATGGATGTCCTCCACCGCGGTATAGGGCTTCCCTCGTTGGGCCTCGTAGGTGACGGTGACGTCTTCCAGCTCGATGATCCCGCTTCGGGAGGAGGCCTCTCCGCGGTGGGATTCCGTCGCCCGGTCTTCTTTAATCAAAGCCGTCTGCGGTTCCATTTTGAGGTTCGGCCATTCTGCGCGCCTGATTCCGGGGATATCCCGTCTCACATGAGGTTGAGGAGCGCCTCCATCTGGGCCGACCTCTTCCGCATCAGTTCTGGGATGTCCACGTCAGAGTAATCGTAAAACCCTTTCTTCGTTTTCAGACCCAACTCGTTGCGAGCGAGCTTCTCCGCGATGGTCCGGCTGACCTCCTTTGCGTCGCAAAGACCCTCGTGAAGGTACTGGGACACATTGTGGTAAACGTCGAGACCCGCCAAGTCCAACAGGGCCATCGGTCCCATGAAGGCGAGCTTCGAGGCGAAGGCCTCGCTCACCAGGAGGTCGATATCCTTCGCGTCCGCCACCCCCTGTTCGTAACAGTACATGGCCTCCCGAAGCAGGGCGTACAGGATGCGGTTCCCCAGGAATCCCGGCACGTCCTTCTTGACCAGGACCGGCTTCTTGCCGATTTGCTCCACCAGCGCTTGGGTGGCCTCCACGGTGGCGTCAGACGTCCCCCGACCCCGGATGACCTCGATGACCCGGACCACGTGGGGCGGGTTCCACCAGTGCATGCCGACGACGCGGGAGGGGTCCTTGACGCCCTCGGCGATGAGGGAGATGCTGATCCCCGAGGTATTGGAGGCCAGCGGAATCCCGGGCGGAGCCACCATTTCCAGCTCAGCGAAGACGGAACGCTTGAGCTCGAGCGCTTCCGGGACGGCCTCCAGAACGAAATCCACTCCCTCCAGGGCCTCGGCCATGTCCGTCGTCCCCCGGATGCGACCCCGGATGGCTTCTTCTTCCCCCTCGGCCACGGCGCCCGCGGCCGATAGGGCCTTCAAGGTCTCATCCTGCGTCTTCCGGGCCTGGTCCAGAAACTCATGATCCACGTCCCGAAAGCTCACGCCCAAGCCGGCCTTGGCGAACCACAGGGCGATGCCGTTACCCATGGTCCCCGCGCCGATGACGGCGACCTTCCGGATCTCATTCATTCGACTCCATTCCGGGACGCTTGGCCTGTTGCGCCCTCCCTGGGAGGACTGGGTGGGGAGCTTGATGCCTTATAGAAACTCGTTCGTGAACACGTCTTCCCATGGGAGGGGCGACTTGATGTGTGGATTCTCAGGAGCCATAACGCCTCGCCGGGAAGTGAGCAAAGGCCTTGGCGGACGCCTGCGGCCCGCGGCCCCGGTCCGGGCCGCCGCAAGAGAGGGACACCTGGCGGGAAGGGTCGCTCCTTCGCCGTTGACTCTCTTGAGAGTGCACCTTTTATGATACAGCAATCACATGCACGGGACAAGGTAGACCCTGTCAAGGGTGTCGTGCCGTTTTGTGTGTAGAAAGTGTTTTCGGCCTGTCGGTCATTACCCTTCACCCGGCGGGCGGAGGGAAGGATTGGACGATAGCGCGTCCGGCCGCAGGGTTTCTTGTTCTTCCGTGTTCGGAGTGAAAGAGGATGACACAAATCCAGACAGCCGTCGGCATCGGGGCGACCTTTCAGCGGATGATCGACGAGGGCGAGGTCGTCGTTATCGAGCGCGAGGTGGACAGCGTCCACGAGGTCGCCGGGATCTTCATGAAGCTGGACCAGCTCCGGTACACCCCGGCGGTCCTGTTTCAAAACGTCAAGGGATACACGATGCCCGTCGGGGGGACGCTGTTCAGCGAGCGCTCCCGGGTCAAGCGGCTCCTGGGCATGCCGGAGGAGGACATCGCGTTCAAGCGCGCCTTCCTGGCCGCGATGGAAAAGCAGGTGGACCCCGTCGTGGTCTCCGACGGCCCCTGCCAGGAGGTCGTCCACACCGAAGGGTTCGACGCCCTGAGCTTTGTCCCTTCCATCCAGGCGTCGCTCGATGACGGGGGGAAGTACTTCCAGGCCGCCGTCATCACCAAGGATCCGGAAACCGGCACGCGGAACATGGGCGTGTACCGGAACATGCTCCTCGATGACAACCGCACGGTCATCAACATCCGGCCCGAGGCCCACATCGGGATGCACTTCCGGAAGGCCAAGGAGCGGAACGCGCCCTTCCCCGTGGCGCTCATCTTCGGCATGGACGCCGAGATCTACCTTTCCGGGGTGACCAAACTCCCCTTCGGCCGGGAGGAATTCGCCCTGGCGGGGGTCCTGAAGGGCGAGCCCGTCGAGCTGGTCAAGTGCAAGACCGTGGACCTGGAGGTCCCGGCGTCGGCGAACATCGTCATCGAGGGCGTCGTCGAGCCGCCTTACGACGAGGAATGGGAGGGGCCCTGGCCGGAATTCTTGAAATACCTGAGCATCCCCCAGCGGAAGCCCATCTTCCGGATCACCGGCGTCACGCACTGCGCCCAGCCCATGAGCTACAACATCGTCCCCGGGACGAAAGAGAACTACAACATCCGCATCTCCAACGACGTGGCCTTCTACCAGTACGTCAAGGCCATCGAGCCCACGTTCGTCGTGGACGCTGCGCTCACGCGCGGCTCGGCCCACTGGCACCACGGCATCCTCCAGCTCAAAAAGGACACCCCGGACCGGGAGGGCCAGCAGATCCAGGTGGCCCTGGCGGCGTTCGGGTTCTCGGTGTATCTGGAGAGCCTCACGCTGGTGGACGAGGACGTGGACATCTACGACATGGACGCCATCGACTGGGCCGTCACCACCCGGTGCAACCCCAAGGAGCAGGTCCACATCCTGCCCGAGGCCAAGACCCACCGGAACAACCCCATCGCGGGCGTGCGCTCGCTCATTCCGGGGGACTCGGTCGTCAAGGCCAAGATGATCACCGACGCCACCATCCCCTGGAAGTACAAGACCATCGAGCAGGAAGGCGTCCCGCCGCTCTTCATGCGCGCCCGTTTCCAGGAGACGCCCCTCGAAGAGTACCTGAGTCCCGAGGATTTCAAGCGGTGGGCGGGTTGAGGCGCGGGTCGGTTGACCCCTCGGGTTGGATGACCCCTCGGGTCGGGGGACCCCCTGGGCGGGCTGAAGGACTGGCCCATTCGCGGGAAGACCCGGAAGGAACGGGAAGTCGACGCCCTCACCGTCTTTTCCGCGCGGAAAACCAAGCTTGAGAGATCCCTCGGTTCGCACGGGACTAGCCTCACGCATTCCTTAGAATGCGTCTTTATTTCGTTTCGGATTGCCGGAGGCCGCCCTATCGGGACCGGCCGGCCGCGGGTCCGTCGCTGAACAGGAAACACCTTCGACGTAACGCGAGAAAGGTGGGCGAGACATGGAGGCGGATCTGAAAGGCCGGGTGGCCGTCGTCACGGGGGCGGCCCAGGGGATCGGCAAGGTCGTTGCGGCGGGGCTGGCGCGGGCGGGGGCGGACGTGGCCCTGGCCGACGTTCAGGACGCGGCCCCGGCGGCGGAGGAGATCGCGGCCGCGGGCGGGAACGCCCGGGCCTTCGAGACGGACGTCGCGGAGGAATCCGCCGTCAAAGCCCTGGCGGAAGGCGTCGCGGCGGAATTCGGCCGGATCGATGTCTGGGTGAACAACGCCGCGCTCTTCGCGAACCTCAAGAGAGACCAGTCCCTCGAAGACATCCCCATCGAGGAGTGGGACCGGGTGATGGCCGTCAACGTCCGGGGCGTGTTCCTCGGGATGAAGGCCGCCGCGCCGGCCATGCGGAAAGCCGGCGGCGGCTCCATCATCAACTTCGCCTCGGACACGGTGCACAAGGGGGTCCCCGGCTTCCTTCACTATGTGGCCTCCAAGGGCGCCGTCATCGGGATGACGCGCGCGGCGGCGCGCGAGCTGGGGGAGTCCGACATCCGGGTGAACGCCGTCGCGCCCGGCTTCACGATGAGCGAGGGGAACCGGAGACTGACGGAGGACCCGGACAAGGCGGAGTGGTGGAATAAGATGGAGGCGCGGATCGTCGGGACACGCTCCCTGAAGCGCCATCAACAGCCCGAGGACCTGGTCGGGACTGTCGTTTTCCTGGCCTCCGACGCCAGCGCGTTCATGACGGGCCAGACCCTGCTGGTGAACGGTGGGGATGTTTTCGTTTGATAGATATCGTACAGTTGAGAAGGAGAAAAACATGTTTGGACTTGGACTGCAGGAACTGCTGATCTTGGTTGTGATTTTTGGGCTTTTTGCTTTAGTCACTTGGCCATTTTGGAAAATCTTCTCAAGAGCGGGGTTTTCTGGATGGCTGAGTTTAACTCAACTTGGACCGCCCCTGGGTTATTGGACACTCGGGTGAGGGTATTCGACCTCATGCGGCCTCCGCAACTTGAGCGAGTTTTTCCTGCCTTGCCTGGGCCGGCGTTCGGTAGCCGTAGCCCTCGAGAATCCAATGATGGTTGTACAGGTTCTTGAACTCAAGCAGCGCCCACCGCAGTTCCTCTACGGTGGCGAAAGAGCGCACCCACAGGAGATTCTCCTTCAAGATGCGGATGAACCACTCACAGTAGCCATTTCCCTCGGGCGCCCGCACGAAGCTGGGCGAACTGGTCATGCCCAGGTAGGCGATCTCCCGCTGAAAGTCATCGGACAGATAGGCGGGGCCGTGGTCGTGACGAACTTTAAGCCCCTCGGCGACGTCCGCCTCCAAGCCGGCGAAGCGCTCGGCGACCCCCTGCCGGATCGGCTCCAGGGCCTCGAAGCGGTTGCCGCTCTTGGCCGCATGGATCCCCACGCAGTCCACCGAGCAGTGATCCACCGCCACGAACACCGAGGCCATCCCCTCCTCGGTGGTCACCGTCGTCGTCATGTGCGTGCCCCACATTCGGTCGGGCCGCTCGGTGCGGATGGTCCCGTTGTGGGCTTTGGGACCTCGGGGTTTGCCCACCCGGTGGGGGGCCTGAAGCCCCGCCTCCCGCATCAGGCGACGCACCCGCTCCTTGCTGGTGCGGATGCCCGCGAAGCGCAGCCTCGCCCACACCTTGCGGCAGCCCTCGCCATGGAAGGGAGAGTCCTCCAGGACCTGCCGGATGTGGCCGAGGAGTTCCGCATCGGTGCACGGGCCCACAGGGCCGCGCTTATTGGGCGTGGGGCGTTCATGAACGGGGACCGCCTCTCGCCGCCGTTGCGCGTAGACCGTGGAGCGCGCCAAGCCCCAAAGGGCGCACACCCGCTTCAGGCCGTAGGCTCTGCCCGTGGAGGTGAAGCGGGCCTGACTCATCGCCTCCACCTCCTGCCGGCTAAAGGGCGGCCGGCCTCCAGGCGGTCGATCTTCTCCCGCAGGACCTCGCCCTCCATCGTGAGTTCGCCCACCTTGGCCTTGAGCCGGGCGTTCTCCTCGTCCCGCTCATCCGCCGGGCGGGCTTTGAGCGCCGCCTCGCCCCCGCGAAGGAACGCCTCGCGCCAGGCGGAAAGCCGAGCCGCTGTCGTGCCCAACTCGCGGCAGAGCGTCTCCAGGCTCTCGCCCCGCAAAAGACGCAGGACCGCCTCCCGCTTGCGCTGGCAGGAGAACCGACCCCGCTCACTGCGATGCCCTGGGGCCTTGGCTCCGTTCGCCCTGCGGGCGCCCTCCGCCAAAGCCCCCTCTTGCTTTTGTTCGTTCATCGCGACACCCCTTTCTCCATGAATCATGGATCAATCGAGTGTCCAACAAAACCCTAGAGCGGGGGACTGCGACGCCCCTCGTCGTCCTCCTGGCCGGCGCGCTTACGTATGCGCTGCTGGATCGACGCAAGCTGCCCGAGAAAAACCGGCGGCCTCTCAATCTTCCGGTGTCCCGCTCGATCGCCGAGCTGGTGTTCCCGGCGGCGACGCTCGCCTTCCTGCTGCCGTTCCTGGGCCTGGGGGTGATTCCCCTGGCGAAGGAGCGCCAAAAGGGAATCCCCCTGTCCGCGCCGTCCGCCGCGGGGGTCCGGTTTCAATCGGAGATCGCCCCCAAATTGGAGGCCCTGATCCGGTATCTCCGGAGACGCACGGCGCCGGGCGAGCCGATTTTCACCATGCCGGGAATGTCGAGCATCTACATCTGGACGGGAAGGCCGAGCGTCACCCGCTATAACGCCACGACCTGGGGTTTGCTGACGCCGGAGATGCAGGAGAGCATCGTCGAGAGGCTGCCGCGCGTCCGCTTTCTGGTGGTGAACCGCAAGTCGCTTTTCTGGAAGAGCACGGTTCAGCCTGTACGGCTCGCCGGAGAGGGATCGACCCGGTTGCGGGACCGGGTTTTCCGGGACTACGCCCCTCTTCCGCCCGGAGACTGGCTCGGACCGGGGGCTTCGGACGAAGACCCGGATTTTGAAATCTGGGTTCGGCGAAAAGGCGCGCCGGCCGGACCGCCGCCGTCCTGACCCGAGGTTTTCGCAAAGAGAAGAGTCTACGGGGAAATCACGCGGTTGGATCGGGGGGCGCGGCGATGTCCCAGTCGCCGAAGTCCTTGAAGACGGCTTCGGCCCTTTCCTCCAGGACCCCGCGGATGACCTTCACATTCATGCCCGTCAGCCCGACGAGCCGTTCGATGGTGTAGTCCCCCAGGTCATACCGCCCGTTGGAGCAGCGCCGCAGGGCCTCGGGTCCCGCGCCGATGACGACGGTTCCGACGCCGGAGTAGATGGCGGCGCCGGCGCACATGGGACAGGGGTCGCAGTTGGCGTACAGGACGCAGCCTCGCATGTCCCCCGAGCGCATCTTCTTCGCCGCCTCCCGGATCGCCATCATCTCCGCGTGGCACGTGGGATCCTTCAGGGAGATGCCGACGCTTTTCCCCCGGCCGAGGACCTCGCCGTCCTTGACGATGACGCCCCCGTAAGGCAGGTGCCCCTCCTTCACGCCGTCCTCCGCTTCCTGAATGGCCAGGGCCATGAATTTTTCGTGATCGCCGCTCACGGGGATGCTCCTGTCTTCGCTGTCCGATGTTTTGGAACCGGATAGATCCGCGTGGGTGTCATGTTTCTCATGCGTCCTTAAGTCTTTGGGCCGGGCAGGATGCCCGGCCTACCGATCGGGTTGCGAGTTGGCGCCGGGCAAGATGCCCGGCCTGCCGGCCGGTGGACAAGCGGTGTTTTCAAAACAGGCAGGGCGAGGCGCTATTCCGACCGGAGGACATTGGGCGAGGCGTCGCCCCAGTCCTTGTACTCCCGGAAGACGGCCTCGGCTTCCTCTTCCAGCACCCCGTTGACGACCTCCAGGTCCAGGCCGATCAGCTCGACGACGCGCTCGATGGTGTAATCGTTCATGTCGTAAATCGCTCCGGATTCGCGCTTGAGGGCGGCCGGGCTCGCGCCGATGACGATGGTCCCCGCCCCGGACCAAAGCGTGGCGCCGGCGCACATGGGACAGGGGTGGCACGAGGTGTAGAGGGTGCACCCGGTCAATTTTGGGGTCTTGAGGTTGGCCGCCGCGTCGCGGATGGCCGAGGTCTCCGCGTGGGCCGTGGGGTCTCCGGTGGAGTTGACGATGTTGCGGCCCCGGCCCACGACCTCTCCGTCCCGGACGATGACCGACCCGAAGGGCCGCTCTCCGCTCCGGACGGCGGCGCGGGATTCCTCGATGGCCAGGGCCATGAACTTCTCGTGGTCGACGCTCATGGGGATTCTCCTGTTTCCGGTGGTCGATGTTTTGGAACCGGGTGGATCCGAAGGGGTGTCATGTTTCTCATACGCCCTTACACTTTGGGCCGGGCAGGATGCCCGGCCTACCGAATCGGGGTGCGAGTTGGCGCCGGGCAGGATGCCCGGCCTACCGGGCCGTGTACGGGCTGACTCTTCCAATATCCGGTAGGGCGGGCAGCGGGTCGGTTGACCCCTTGCCCGCCCGGATACGACGCGCGTAAGCCTTTCACGATCATTGATAAATTGCGCGGACAGCACCCTATCTCCTTGGACCAGCCGAATTCTTCCAGGACTTTCTTGGCCTCGGTCTCCAAAATCCCCCGGATGACCTCGAGTGTCATGTTCATCTGTTCGCTGAGGCCTTCGGCCGTGTAAGTTCTCGGGGTTCGATTGGAGATGCGCGCCAGGGCGGCGGAGCGGGCCCCTACGACGAGGGTGTCGATGCCGGAAAAGAGTATGGCGCCGCAGCACATCGGGCAGGGGTCGCACGAGGTGTAGAGGGTGCAGCCCTTCAGGGACAGGCTTTTCAGGTTCGCCGCCGCGTCGCGAATGGCCATCACCTCCGCGTGCGCCGTCGGGTCCCCGGTCGAGCGGGGATTGGCGTATGCGCGCCCGACGACCTCCCCGTCCCGGACGACGACGGACCCGAAGGGCCGGTCGCCCGCCCGGAGCCCGGCCCGCGACTCCTCGACGGCCAGGGCCATGAACTTCTCGTGGTCGACGCTCATGGGGATTCTCCTGTCTTCGCTGCCCGATGTCTTGGAACCGGATAGATCCGAGGGGGTGTCATGTTTCTCATGCGTCCTTAAGTCTTTGGGCCGGGCAAGATGCCCGCCCGGATACGACGCGCGTAAGTCTTTCACGGCCATCTGTAGAGCGTCGCCTCCCAGCGCGGACAGCACCCTACAATGTGGACCAGTCGAATTTCGCCAGGACCTCCTCGGCCTCGGTTTGCAAAACCCCCCGGATGACCTCGAGCTTCATGTGCATCTGCCCGGCGAGGTTCTCGGCGGAGTAGGTCCTCGGGGATTGGCCCCGGATCTCCGCCAGTTTCGCGGAGCGCGCGCCTATGACCAGCCGCTCGATGCCGGAAAACAGCGTCGCCCCGCAGCACATCGGGCAGGGGTCGCACGAGGTGTAGAGGGTGCACTCCTTCCAGTCGGAACCCTTCAGGTTGGCTGAAGCGTCGCGAACGGCGGACGTTTCCGCGTGGGTCGTCGGGTCCCCGGAGGAGTTGACGGTGTTGTAGGCCCGGCCGACGACCTCCCCGTTGCGGACGATGACCGAGCCGAAAGGCTGCTCTCCCTTCTGTAGTCCCTTGCGCGCCTCCTCGATAGCCATCGCCAGGAATTTTTCGTGCCCGTCGCTCATGAAAATCGCCCTCCCTTATGGGTTGGATGCGAGCCCATCGGCCAAAAGCCGCAGGGCCTTTTTCCTCTCTTCCGCCGTCCCGCGCAAGGCCAGGACGGGGACCTCGAGACCCGCATCGATGAACTCCGTGATTCGGTCCGCCGCCATCTCGGGCGTTCCGGTGACGCTGTACGCGTGGACGACCTCCTCGGGGATGAGCCGCCGGATCGCCTCCCGGTCCTCTTTAACGAAGGCGTCGTTGATGGCGTCCAGGTCCAGTTTCGCCCCGCTGACTTCGTGGCTCGCCTTGAGGGCCGGGTTCCGGAGGAGGTAGGCGAGACCGGCCTGACTGGCCGCAAGCGCCTCTTCATACGTCTCGAAGATCGAGGTCACGATCAGCCCCGCGACCAGGAAGCCGTTCCCGGCGCCGCCCCCCCCGCCGCCGTCCCGCTTCCTTCGGCCCTTTTCGACCTGCTCCAGCACCCACTGAATGTAAGGCGCGGAGACCCCGGCGGAAAGGACGACGCCGTCGGCCGCCTCCCCGGCGAGCCGATACATCTTCGGTCCCACGGCCGCCAGGTAGATGGGAATTCTCGCCTCCGGGAGGTCGAAATCGATGTGAGCGCCGTAAAGGTTCAGCGTCTCGCCGCGAAACTCGACGCGCTGCCGGCCGGCGTCCCAGAGCCGCCGGGTGGCGGTGATCATCTCTCGCATGGAGGCGAGGGGTTTCTTGGGCGACAGACCCATCTCGGCCATGACGTTCGGGTTGCCCGTCCCGGCGCACAGCGCGATCCGGCCCGGTGCGCACTCGGCCAGGGTGGCGACGCCCATGGCCCAGTAGAGGGGGTGGGCGACGTAGGGGCTGAGGGCGGTGGGGACGACCCGCACGTGTTTCGTCGCGCCGAGGAAGGCGACGGAGGTCGAGACCGCGTCCCGGTAGCCCAGGTGCTGGTCCGCCCAGACGGAGTGGAACCCCGCCGCGTCGGCGACTTGGCACATCTCCACCATGTCCGAAATGGGAATGCGGCCGTCGAGGTCGATGCCGAGTTTCATAAACCGCCCTGATTGGAATGGGACTTATATATTTGGGTTAATGCCGGATTGGCTTGCAATTTTAGCCTGAATACCAAGTCTTGCTCGGGGCGATCCTGTTCTTTCTCATTCATTTCTTTCGTGATTATGCCCTTGACACAGTGAGCCACCATATGTAGATCCCGCCTTCACATTAACTGACCACAAGATGTAGGAAGGAAATCAGGCCACTAATCTTTCCGCAAATTCGTCGGGTCTGCTCCAATAAGATAAGTCTGAGAGTTCCGATACCAATTTGATATCTTCATCCGTCCAAACATCTACTGTATCGTCAAGGAGCGAAACGAACTGCAATGATTCTTCCCCCAGGTTAAGGTGGCTCAGGTCGTGCCAGAGTGTCACGATATGCTCAGTCACCTTATGGGCGGCCGCCTTGCTTCCAGAGCAAAGCACATTAACAAGTGAACTCTTGGATGCTGTCCGGGTGTGGAAATCTACCTTCCAAATATTGCCCGATCTTCCAGGCAACCGTTCCCCTCGGTCATATCTTATCGACTTCTCCCCCAAAAATTCCCCTACTTCATCGGTAATTGACTGAACCGCTCGATGCCTAAAAGTAAACCATAAATCGGTCACTCTAATTACTGCTTGAGAAAGTCTTGAAACCTTGTCCGCAACATCATCTCCCGGCTTAACTCGAAGCATCAGCATACCCCGATATTGCTCAATGCCATGATTCGTACATATATCTTGAATGAGCCGTCTTTGTTTGGCAGTCTTTTGGGGCTTGCGGTTTGCATGGAAAGCCATCCAAGCGATCCCCCAAGGTCGGTTATGGTAATGTTTCCGTCTTGTTCATCCCAATAAAGGTCAATCACATCTCCGTCTGGATACAGAAACGGTGTTCTGATGCGCGTATACCTGTTGATCTGCGAGCATTCGAAAAGTGCACCCATGCTAGCGGCAATTTGTTCACACGGAGTCGCCATTACTAAAGCCCTAATACCATCTGGGGAATGGCGGGATAGATCATGCTTCCTGCATGCTGGAGTTTCGCTTCCGTGCAGAATTGATTCCACGCATCAATTACCTGATTAGATGTGGCCGTTATATCTTCTGGCACGTACGTATTCCGAGCTTGCCTCAATTCTGTCCAATAGTGTTTGTGCCGGTCTCCCTTGGAATCTCTATGCTCCTGCCCTAAGTCGAGTGCATAAATTCTTCCAACCGGTCGAACAATAATCGTGTAATTAAGTTTTTGAGATGCTGGGTTGTGCCATCCTTTTGCAACAAGAGGAAATTCGTCGTCTGATTCGATATCAACCGAAAACTGCACGGCAGGAGAATGGTCCTCGTCTCCGCCCCACACAATGTCGCCGTTAATTCTCTTCGATTCATCATTGAGTAGAATTTCCATTTCCGGATCGGTCATGGTCGGTTTGCGGTGAAGATTGTCCCTGAACGGGTGAATACGCGCCGTGTTTCCCAGAGGGAACACGTTTCACTCGGCTTGCAATCGTCTTGTACACTACTCGTGTCGCCTTTCATGTTATGGCGGCCCGATAACTCCGTCAAGCCCAATATTAACCCAAATATATAAGTCCCATTGGAATCGGGGTGAGCGCCGCCGCTTAGTGTAACGCCCTTCTTCCAATCGCGAAAGGACGGGTTTTCGGGTGGGTCCGTCGCGGTGGAACCCCGTTCATCCCCGTTGTCCGCTCATGCGCCAGGTCATCAACGCGCCGAGGGTGAGGAAGGCGATTTGTCTGAGGGCTTCCGTCGGCCGCCCTTTAACGGATATTTGGGGCGTCCAGGAAATCAGCCCTTCCAAAGACGGATTGAGCTCCCGGGCTGAAAAGCGAATGATTTGCGCGTCCCGCAGGAAATCCAATCCGGACGCGGAAACCGATCCTCGCACGATGGGGATGATCGGCCTTTTGTCGGACGCGAATTCGACCTCCTGACGAACAAGGTCCGATTGGGACCCCTGATTCGAGATCAACGCCAGGACGCACCCGGACTCCAGAATCCGCTCGCGGACTATTTTCGGAAGGGATCGGGCCGCTTTCAGGGGCCGGTCCTCATGCGCAATGAGGGGTCTTTGCCCGCCCAATTGAAGCTGTGACGCGATGAACCGAACGACGTCGATGTCACCCGGCCTATTACTGATGAAGATCGTAAACGGCATTGCGCCCTCTCCGCGCGAACTGAACGAACGGATGCCAAAGTTTATCCATTTACATTTCGGCGGAAAAGGTAAAGGACTTAATCGTTGATTTTTGCCGCCCCTTGCCGCGGCCCCGGGGTTTTGGCGTAACGGCCGTGGAGATGGTAGAATCGGAATCGGCCTGAACATCAAGAATGAAGCGACCTGCCGTTTGGCCGAGGAGTTCGTGCGTTTGACCGGCGAGACCAAGACCAAGGCGATGGAGAAACGTTTGGATCGCCAGTTCCAAGGGCGGAACCGCGCGGGCGTTGCCGAGTGGTTGATGGAAATCGGTCGGCGCTGCGCGTCCCAGCCGACGCTCGATACCTGGACGCCCGAAGGAATTCTTTACGACAAGCATGGTTTGCCCAAATGAGCATGGTGGACACGTTCGCTGTCCTGGCGATTCTGTTCCAGGAAGAAAATGCGACGCGATTCGCCCGGGCGATCGAGTCGTCGAAACTCCCCTGCTCTCCGCGGCCTCTAAGACGTGGAATTGGGGTCCAGTATTGACAAGAGACAATCATATGAGTGCCCGTGTCTATGGCCCGATCACTCCGGATGATGTACGAGGGCGCCTGGTATCACGTGATGAATCGAGGCGCCGGGGGCAACGGATACCGACAATCCTCCCGGCGCTGACAATTGTATGAAGTCGAGAACTGACCCTGGGACCCCAACCGGAGACCTGTGTTTTCGCGTTGGGTGAAATTCATTTTCTTGTATTCCATCACGACATTTCTTGTGATCTTAGGATAAAGTAGCGCGAATTAGAAAGAAATTCTTACAAGCGTTGCTTCGAAAGAATAGCCTTTTCGAAACTAATAATCCCCGATTGTTGTAAGCCTCAGAATACTTTGGGTTGATCTCCAGTGCCTTGTTGAAAACGGAAACGCCGGTAGGTCTTTGACCGCACCCCAATAGGACGAGACCTACAGCGAAGCTGGACAGACTCAATTGAATACGAAAACGGTCATGGTGTGGACCGAGACTACGCTCAGGCGGTGAAGTGGTATAGCAAGTCCCCCGCTCTAGGGTTTTGTTGGACACTCGATTGATCCATGATTCATGGAGAAAGGGGTGTCGCGATGAACGAACAAAAGCAAGAGGGGGCTTTGGCGGAGGGCGCCCGCAGGGCGAACGGAGCCAAGGCCCCAGGGCATCGCAGTGAGCGGGGTCGGTTCTCCTGCCAGCGCAAGCGGGAGGCGGTCCTGCGTCTTTTGCGGGGCGAGAGCCTGGAGACGCTCTGCCGCGAGTTGGGCACGACAGCGGCTCGGCTTTCCGCCTGGCGCGAGGCGTTCCTTCGCGGGGGCGAGGCGGCGCTCAAAGCCCGCCCGGCGGATGAGCGGGCCGAGGAGAACGCCCGGCTCAAGGCCAAGGTGGGCGAACTCACGATGGAGGGCGAGGTCCTGCGGGAGAAGATCGACCGCCTGGAGGCCGGCCGCCCTTTAGCCGGCAGGAGGTGGAGGCGATGAGTCAGGCCCGCTTCACCTCCACGGGCAGAGCCTACGGCCTGAAGCGGGTGTGCGCCCTTTGGGGCTTGGCGCGCTCCACGGTCTACGCGCAACGGCGGCGAGAGGCGGTCCCCGTTCATGAACGCCCCACGCCCAATAAGCGCGGCCCTGTGGGCCCGTGCACCGATGCGGAACTCCTCGGCCACATCCGGCAGGTCCTGGAGGACTCTCCCTTCCATGGCGAGGGCTACCGCAAGGTGTGGGCGAGGCTGCGCTTCGCGGGCATCCGCACCAGCAAGGAGCGGGTGCGTCGCCTGATGCGGGAGGCGGGGCTTCAGGCCCCCCACCGGGTGGGCAAACCCCGAGGTCCCAAGGCCCACAACGGGACCATCCGCACCGAGCGGCCCGACCGAATGTGGGGCACGGACATGACGACGACGGTGACCACCGAGGAGGGGATGGCCTCGGTGTTCGTGGCGGTGGATCACTGCTCGGTGGACTGCGTGGGGATCCATGCGGCCAAGAGCGGCAACCGCTTCGAGGCCCTGGAGCCGATCCGGCAGGGGGTCGCCGAGCGCTTCGCCGGCTTGGAGGCGGATGTCGCCGAGGGGCTTAAAGTTCGTCACGACCACGGCCCCGCCTATCTGTCCGATGACTTTCAGCGGGAGATCGCCTACCTGGGCATGACCAGTTCGCCCAGCTTCGTGCGGGCGCCCGAGGGAAATGGCTACTGTGAGTGGTTCATCCGCATCTTGAAGGAGAATCTCCTGTGGGTGCGCTCTTTCGCCACCGTAGAGGAACTGCGGTGGGCGCTGCTTGAGTTCAAGAACCTGTACAACCATCATTGGATTCTCGAGGGCTACGGCTACCGAACGCCGGCCCAGGCAAGGCAGGAAAAACTCGCTCAAGTTGCGGAGGCCGCATGAGGTCGAATACCCTCACCCGAGTGTCCAATAACCCAGGGGCGGTCCACAAGGCCGCACTGAAGGGCCACGCCCTTGGGCAATCCAATCTCGGCGCTATGTACGATAAAGGCCGAGGTGTAGACCGAGACTACGCTCAGGCGGTGAAGTGGTATCGCAAGTCTGCACTGAAGGGCCACGCCTTGGGCCAGCACAATCTCGGTGTTATGTACTTCAACCGGAATTTCCCATATCAACTTGCTTGGGTGGTTTCCGGTCCCCTTTCCCGATGAAAACCAGTTGATCCCCTTCCGATGGGTTTGTCAAGAGCCTTCCAACCCTCCGCAACAAGGTGCTGACGGCCATCGACTGCCCCAAAAGGCGGACCCTCGCCCTTCGGTCCCCTTTGTTCGCGGTTCAACCCGTTAACCAATCACCTCATGCTGCCGGGAACCCTCTGCACAAGGTTAGACCGGCACCGGCCGTAATCGGTTGATTCGGTCCAGGATGATGGCGAACTCTTCCCTGGATACCGCTACTTCGGCCAATTGAAAGATGATCTGCCGGGCGTGCCGCACAATCCTCCCGCCCATTTTGATGAGCTTGACCTGGAGGCTTCGCAGCGACCAGTGCTTGAGCCCCCTGGGCAAGGCTAGCCTGCGCAGGAAATTGCCCAGGTTGTACGCCAGGACGAAGAGAAGGAGCCGCACCTGGTTGCACACGAACCGGTGACAGGAAAGGCGTGTCCAGTTCAGGGCGTACTTGCCTTCCTTGATCCATTGCTCGGCTGTGCCTCGCTGGTTGTAGAAGTGCACGACCCCCTCGGGTCGAGCCGTCAGGTTCGTGACAATGAATCCGACGCGAGGGAAGAGTTCGCCTGAGTGCCATTCCACCTTCGCCACGACCCGCCGGGAACGGTCCCAGCTTCCAGCCTGATACCGGAAGTCGTAATAGAAGATGATGGGTCTCTTGGGCGGGCGACCGACCGGGCGGGTGAGGAGGAAGTCGATCTCTCGCTGCACCACGTCGTTGGCGGGAAGGCGGATGGCGTAATGGAAGCTGTGCGCTTCCAGGCACTCATAGACCTCCGGGCGCGCAAAGGCGGCATCGGCTCGGAAGTAACGGCGAACACCCGCCCGCTCATACCGGGCCGCGATGGGCGAAAGCAACTCGCGCCAGCCATCGGCGCTGTGCACGTTGCCGGGGCGCAACATCGCCCCTTCGCAGTCCCCGAACTGGTTAAAGCAAAAAAGAGGGTGATAACAGGTGCAACGAAAGTGGCCGTTGTAGGCCGTACCTTCCTGCTCCCCATGGACGGGGCTTTCCGAGCTGTCCATGTCCAGGATGATTCGCTGATGGGGTGAGTGTGCCATGGCCCGGTCCACCCACTCCCGGTTCAGCTCGCTCCGGCCCCTTGAGATTCTCCTCCCTGGTGAGAGCCTCGGTCTCGAACCGGCTCAGGGTGTTGGCGCCCGCCGCCTGCTTCTCAAGCGCTCGGCGGCCGACCACGGCTTGCATCGCGGGGTCCTGGGCCAACCGCTCGGCATCGTTGGTGTCTTCATACCCTGCCAAGCGGCTATAGACCGACTGGCGCAATAGCGGCGCCAACTCATGCTGGATGTTCCGGCCATGACGGATCTCTTGCAATTGCACTGGCGCTCTCACCGTCAAACCCAGCGCATCATCCAGCTCCCGGCAGGCCAGCAATCCCGCATCCGAAGTGATTCTGGTTCCGTGAAACTCAAGCCTCAGCCGACGGTCAAAACGGATCTTCAAAGCCCCCTTCTTCGCTTCACCCATTGGGTCCCCTCGCAAGATGATGGCAGGGAGAGGCCAACACCTTGATCTTACACGAGAAAACGGCATTCGGTCCGACAAAACTTATGATCCATATGGGAAATGCGGGTTAAAGTGTTGCGTTTGAAAGCCCACTAAGGATTCGGATTTCAGCTTAGTTCTGTATCCTTGGTGAACGGTTTTTATCTTAAATGTAGGAATGTGAGACCTGACCCCGCTCTATCTTTTCCAAAAGTGAGGGCAAGAAATTTTCGGTCGGTGCGATGCAAGACCGGTCGTTGAAAAGAGGGGAGTTTGGTTGGCGTCCGGCGGTGATTGTTGGATCAACCGAGATTGGGATTAACTTCCTTGGTTTGGAATTTCGATATCGAACAGATCGGGATCCTCTTTCCGGGCGACGTCCAGGCTGAGGAGCGTTCCGCAGTTGGGGCACGAAAACTCGCGGAGCTCCAGTTCCTCATGCAAGCGAATGAGCGGGCCGGCGGAGTCCGGCGGAACAACGGCCCTTGCGGAATGATGTTTCCAGTTCTCGGATGCCGGACCCAGAATGTGCCGGCATTTGCGGCACCGGACCCGGTTGTCAGGCCCTTGCCGGATGAGTTCGACAGAATAGCCCAGCGGTAGAATCACCTCGGCCTCATCCTCCGACGGGCGATGCTTGAAACCGGCCGGCCGGTTCTTGAGCCTTTTCTGCCGAATCTTTTTACGCTCGGCCTCTGTGGCGTGGGCGTCCACCTCGAAGGCGCTGTCTTTGAATACGACGCCGTAGAGGGTCCGGGCCGATTCGGAAGTCACCCAGCGGCGGGCCACGTCGCGCGCCACCCTCTCGGGTTCGCGATTGAGCGGGTCCCCATAGCCCCCGCCGCCCTGCCAGGTGTACTCCAGCACGTCATCCTCGTGAAGCTGGATTCGTCCCGGTTTGGCGCCGAGGCAATCCCACTGCGCTTCCAGCTCGCTGCTGTCCGAGGGGTATCGCCCGTCGCCGAATTGCACCCTGACGTCCGATGTGCGAAACACCCCGTTCACGATGCAGGACCCGGGGAAGCCGCCAAAGATGCCGGCCGAGTTGGGCACTTCGACCCCGTGGGAGACGAGGACCCCGTTCAGGCTTTCCACATCGTGCAGGGCGAAGGCGAGCCCGCAGGCCAGACCGCCGCGGTGGTACCCAGGACCTCCGGAATCGGGAATCAGTCTCCGGTTCAGATACAGGATGGGAGAGAAGTTTTCGTTGGTTTCGACGTTTGCAATGTTGGGCGTCGGGTTGTGGTAGCTCCCGGTCGCGTTGAGGCCGTCCCGGAATGAATGGGCGCCACCGCCTCCCGCCGATGCGTCGAGCAGGTAGGTGCCAAAGGGCTCGCCGTACTGATTCTTCCCCGACAGCGTGAGGACGGAGACGCCACCGCGGGAGACCCCCTGGGCCTCCGAGCGATGTTCCTCTTTCGTTTGAACCAGTTTGGAGAGCGCCGAAATGACGACGTTCTCCACGACATGCGTGCCGGCCACCGAAGACATGCTGTTCGGCGCGGGCGGAAGCGCGTTGCAGAGGGTGCCGGGGGGCGCCACGATTTCCATGGGTTTCAGCAACCCCTCGGTCCAAGGGATCTCGTAGGCCAAAATAGTGAAGGCCCCCGCCGCGACCCCTCCAATCAGCCCCGACTCCGTACAGTTGATGAAGCCGGGCGCCTGCGCGGAGGTTCCGCTGAAATCGAAGATCAGGTGGTCCTTCTCTTTTCGAACATCGAGGGCCACCTTGTAGAGGCGGTTTTCATGTCCGTCGTGATCGAGGAAATCGACGGCCCGGTAGACGCCGTCGGGGAGCCCCCGGAGCCGGTCCCTGAACTGCCGCTCCGAAAACCGGATCAATTCGTCCATGACCCGGCGAACGGTTTCCGCTCCGTACCGTTGGGTGATCTCGAGAAATCGCCTCTTGGCCACGTTATTCGCTGCGATCATCGCCCGTAGGTCCAGGCCCACCACGAAAGGGAGACGGGACATCGAGAGGATCATGTTCCAGATGTCATTTCTCACCTTCCCTCCCTCGACCAGCTTGACCGGGGGGATGACCATGGCCTCCTGAATTCTTTCGGTCGCCCGCGAGCACCAGCTACCCGGGTCCATGCCGCCCACATCGATTTGGTGAGCACATGCCCCGACCCACGCGAACAGATCTCCGTCGACGAAGATGGGGGCCACGATCGAGACGTCCGGCGGGTGAAGGGCGCCCTTGTAGGGGTCATTGACGATGAACATGTCTCCGTCTTCGATGCCCGGATTCTCCGCGCAGTCCTGCAAGGTGTACTTAATGACTTGGGACATGGAACCCGCGTGCAGGATGACCTGATGACTCATCTTCACAATGGACCCGTCAGCCAGATACAGGCCGGTATTGAAATCGTTGGCCTCGGTCACGATGGGGGAACCGGAGACGGATTTCAAAGTGATGGCCTGCTCTTCCGGCACGGCCCACAGCTTGTGTTTGACGACTTCGAGGGTGACAGGATCGATTGGAGTGTTGACGGTTTCCATGGCTTCCCCTCAGAGGGCCTCTATCGCGACGTTGAGGAATGGGTCCAGAGCGGCCTTCTGAGAAGGCCCCACGGCGATCGTGGTCCCCGGATATTCGATGATGGCCGGTCCCGGAATGGTCCATCCGGCCCGGAGGGCTTCGCCCTCATAGATGGGTGTGGGTACGCTTCCGCCCTGTTTTGGAAAATAGACGTCGCGGGTCTCTTTCCGCGCGGCCTCGGCTTCGCCTTTCTCGAGGGGGTACTCCCGGAGCTGACAGGGGTTCATCAGCCCGACGGCTTCGACCCGGAAGGTGGTGATCTCTATGCCCGCCTCCCGAAAAGCCGATCCAGGTCCGTACAGCTGCTCATATCGCGCCTCGAAATCCGCTACCAATGAATCCACGGCCTGTTCATTGAGCTCCCCGTCCGGGGTGGGGATGAGCACTTCGTTTGTCTGACGGCGAAATCGGAAGTCAGTGCTTCGATATAACCGCATGCGATCCGGGGGAATCTCGTTGGCCTCCAAGGCTCGACGGCCCTGCTCCTCCAGCATTTCGAAGATCTCGTTGATCCGCCCGGGAGGCAGGTGCTTGGACGCCACATCGAAGTGAGCGGGGGTCCGCATTAAGTCTGAAATTTCAAAGGTGTAATGAAGGTCTGAGGCCACGGCCCCGAACGCGGAATGAACCGTCGCCGTCACGGGGACCAGGATCTTCTGGACGTGAAGCTCCGCGCCGTAGGCGGTGCAATGGACCGGTCCGGCGCCTCCGTAGGCATACAGCACGAAGTCTCTTGGGTCATGACCCTTCTCGAGGGTGAGCCGCCGGAGCCGATCGGCCATCCGGTTGTCAATGACCCTCCGGATCCCCGCCGCGGCCTCCGGCACCGAAATCCCCAGAGGTTCGGCAACGTGCCTCCGGATCGCCTCCTCCGCCTTCGGGCGGTCGAGAGGGATTCGCCCCCCCAGGAAATAGTCCGGGTTCAGAATTCCGAGAACCAAGTCGGCATCCGTGACTGTGGGGCGTTCCCCGCCGCGACCATAGCAAACCGGCCCGGGATCGGCCCCCGCGCTTTCCGGACCGACCCTCAGATGTCCCCCCTCCACGCGGGCAATGGAACCTCCTCCGGCCCCGATCGTGTCAATGCTGATCATTGGAGTCAGGATGTGATACTTCTCGACGGTCGTGATGGTTGAAAGAAGCGGCCGTCCTTCTACAATGAGACCCGCGTCGAAACTCGTCCCGCCCATATCGGTCGTAATGATGTGGGAATGGCCCAACACCTTGCCCAGGGAAAGAGAGCCGACGACGCCTCCTGTCGGCCCGGAGGTGAGAAGCGTCACGGCCTTGGTGGGGGCTTCGTCCGCGGTGACGACCCCTCCGATGGAATTCATGATCAGGAAGGGGCCTTTCAGCCCCTTGTCTTGAAGCCCCGTTTGAAGCCGGCCGATATACGTCCCGATGACGGAGCGGAGATAGGCGTTGATGGCCGTCGTCGCCGTCCGTTCGTACTCGCGGATGACGGGAATGACGTCGCTCGACAGGTTGATTTCGATCTCCGGGGCCTCTCGGTGGAAAATCTCCCGAACCCGGCGCTCATGGGCCGGATTCTTGAAGGACCAAAGGAGACAAACGGCCACGGTCCGGACGCCGGCGTTTGCCAAGGCACGGGCGGCATGCCGGACATCCTCTTCCTGAATCGGCACGATTTCCGCCCCCTTGTAATCCACGCGCTCCGTCACTTCGAAAATCATCTCAGGTGGGATGAGGGGATCCGGGTACGCTCTGAGGCTGTAGCGGGACATCTGCTCCTCACGAAGCCCGGCCGTCATCCCGAGCATGCGCTGGATCAAGAGCGTATCCCCGAAACCTCGGGTCGTGATGAGACCCGTCTTGGAGCCTTTTCGCTCGATGAAGGCGTTGGTCGCGGCGGTGGTTCCGTGCCCAAAGTAGGCCGTATCGGTAAGGAGCTGCTCCAGCGTAAGATCCAAGCCGGATGCCGCCAGGCGAAGACCCTCGACAACCCCCTCGCCCAGGTCGGCCGGCGTGGAGGAGGTCTTATACGTCCGAAGATTTCCTTCCTCGTCCAAGACGACCACATCCGTGAACGTGCCGCCAATATCAACGCCCACCGAGTACAAGAGGGGGAACCTCCTCTACAGGGATGACTTTCTCGTCATCCTGAAAACGGAATCAGCGGTTGGATGCATTGTAGGGGACCCCTAAAGCCGCCGGAAGCCGTGTCTTCCCAATCAAGCCGATCAGGGCCACGACGGTCGCAACGTATGGCAGCATCAAGAGGAATTGATAGGGGATATCCAGGCCTATGACCTGAAGCCTCAGTTGCAGGGCCTCGGTGGCTCCGAACAGAAGGGCTGCGCCCAGCGCTCCGAACGGATTCAGGCGTCCAAAGATGACCACGGCCAGGGCGATGAATCCGCGGCCCGCGATCATATTGTCGCTGAACAGGTTGAGCGGACCCAGAGACAGATAGGCGCCCCCGAGACCCGCGAAGAGCCCGGCCAAGAGGACCGACAGATATCGAAGCGGCGCCACCTTGATCCCCGCAATGTCTGCTGCGAGCGGGTGCTCTCCGAGGCTTCGAACCTGAAGTCCGATGGTCGTGCGGAACAGGATGAACCAGAGGAAGGGCACGAGTGCAAAGGCCACATAAACCAGCGGTACCTGTTTGAAGAAGATGGACCCAAAGAACGGGAGATCTTTGAGCCAGGGGATTCCCAGGGGGACCATGCGACTCGACTCCACTTGAGGCGGAGTCAGGCCGAAAATGATGCGATAAAAAGAACTGGTAAACCCGACAGCGAAGATGTTGAGGGCAATCCCGCTCACGATCTGATCCACCCCGAGCGTCACGCTCAAATACGCGCTGATGATAGCCAGAAAGAGGCCCCCCGCCATCCCGGCCAGGATGCCGATCAAGAGACTGTCCGTCAGGGACAATCCGAGAAACCCGCAGAAGGCCCCCATGAGCATCATCCCTTCAAGCCCGATATTGAAGACCCCGGACCGCTCGCTCACAATCTCGCCCAGGGACGCAAGCAGAAGGGGAGTCGCCATGCGAATGGTGGCGAAGAGGAAACTGACCCAAAAGGCCTCTTTGAGAAATGCTTCCACGACGACTACGTCCCCGGTAAGGGCGGGAGCCGCGGGAGCCTCCGGGTCAGGAAGGCCCGGCCGATGACGAAGATGACGATCAGGCCCTCGATCACCAACACCATGGCCGCGGGGACCTTGGCCTCATACTGCATGGCACTGCTGCCGATCTCAAGGGCGCCGAAAAGGAATGCCGCCAGGATGATCTTCATGGGATGCAGTTCGCCCAGGAGAGCCACTGCAATGGCCGTGTATCCAAATCCCGGGGAGATATGTTCCAGCATTCGGTGGTGGATCCCCGCTACCTCGTTCATCCCGGCCAGCCCGGCAAATCCGCCTCCCAGAATCATTGCGCCCACAATGATTCGCTCGACGGGGATGCGACCATATCGGGCCACCCGTTCCCCCTCGCCGACCACACAAATCTCATATCCGATGACCATCTTTCGGAGCAGCAGGAAAACGACGAAGGATGCGGCCAATGCGACAAGGACGCCGGCGTGAAGACGAGTGCCCGCCAGAAGTCTCGGGAGTTGAGCGTGGGTCGCGAAGATGGGGGTCCACGGAAACGCCCCTTCGGGATCTCTTAATGGGCCGTTGACGAAGAACCCCGCCACGTAGATGGCAATGTAATTGAACATGATGGTGGTGATGATTTCATTCGCCCCCCAGCGGGCCTTCAAAAATCCGGCAATACCTCCCCAAACCGCTCCGCCGAGAAACCCCCCGGCAATCACCAGAAGGATCGAGAAAGGGCCCAGGGCGTCTCCAATCCACAGAGCGGTCATCGTGGCCATTAATGCCCCGATGTAGAGCTGACCCTCCGCACCGATGTTGTAGATCTTGGCCCGAAAACAGATTGCGGTCCCCAGTGCGGCAAAGAGGAGAGGACAGGTCCGGGCCACCGTCTCGCTCAGGCCGTATACGCTGCCAAACGCCCCGATGACGAGAGACCGGTAGGCGTGGAAGGGGTTCGCACCCGTCGCTGCGATCAGAAACCCACCCACGATCAGTGCGGCCAGAACGGCCCAGAGTGGGACCAGCGCCTGGATGGCGGTTACGATCCCGTATCGCCATCGCATCTGAGAGAGCCGGGCCATCAGGATCCCTCGGACCCCGCCCAATGGGCTGCATGCGACGAGGCCGTCCGCGTACCCGCCATCATCAACCCAATCTCTTCGAGATGTTCCTCCGGACGGGAGACCACATCCATCAGCTCCCCTTGGTACAGGACGCCCACCCGGTCGCTCAGGGCGAGGACCTCGGAGAGGTCCGTCGAGATCAGGAGAATCCCGGCGCCCCGTTCCCGCTCCTCGAGCAGGCGGCGATGGACGAACTCCGTGGCCGCGATATCGAGCCCTCGCGTCGGTTGGACGGCGACGATGAAACCCGGCCCGGCGTGCAACTCACGGGCGAGAATCATCTTTTGTTGATTTCCGCCTGAGAGAAAACGAATCGGGACTTCCGTGTTCACGGTGGTCACATCGAACTCCTCGACGAGACGTTCGGCGTGGGGTTGGACCTCACGGCTGAGAAATCCCCATCGATTGAAGGGAGGGGACCGATGAAACCCGAGAATGGAGTTCTCAGCGACGGAAAGCCCTTTGGCGAGTCCCTGCTCCAACCGGTCCTCGGGGATGTAGGCCAAGCCGTGATTGGATAGGTCCCGGCTTTTTCGCTCCATGATGTTTTCTCCGGCCAGGGTGATTCGTCCTCCTGCCGCGGGTCGCAATCCCGTAATGACCTCCGCCAGCTCGGTTTGACCGTTCCCCGCAACGCCCGCAATGCCGAAGATTTCTCTAGACCGGACAGAAAACGAGACCCGGGCCAGGGCCGAGGTCCCTCGGTCGCTCAGGACTTCAAGATCGTCGACCCGCAGGAGCGGAGCGCCGGGGTTCCGCGAAGACTTTTTGACCGTCAGCGAGACTTCCCGGCCGACCATCATTTGCGCCAGCGCCTCTTTCGTGGTCTCGTTTGTTTGAACGGCCCGGATCACCTTCCCGTCCCGAAGGACGGTGATTCGATCGCTGATGTCCATGACCTCGTTCAACTTATGGCTGATGAAGATGACCGAAAGCCCCTTGTCCTTGAGCGCGCGCAGAACGCCGAACAGATCGGTGACCTCCTGAGGGGTGAGCACCGATGTGGGTTCGTCCAGGATCAGGATGCGGGGCTCTCGGTTCAGGGCTTTGATGATCTCCACCCGCTGCTGTGCCCCAACGGATAACTCTGCGACCGTCGCTTGCGGGTCAACCTGAAGGCCGTATTCTCGGGAGAGGGTGGCCAGTCGTGACTTGACGGCCTTGGCGTCCAGCAGGAGTCCCCGTGACGACCGTACGCCCAGCATGATGTTCTCGGCGACGGTGAAGGGCTGGATGAGCATGAAGTGCTGATGGACCATACCGATCCCGCGGGCCACGGCATCGTGGGGAGATCGGAACGAGACCGGCTCTTCCTGAAGGTAAATGGTCCCCTCGTCCGGCGGGAGGAGTCCATACAGAATGCCCATCAGCGTGGTCTTGCCGGCGCCGTTTTCTCCCAGGAGGGCGTGGACTTCTCCGGGGTTCAGGTCAAAGTCCACATGGTCGTTGGCCACCACCCGGCCAAATTGCTTGGTGATTCCTTCAAGACGTACCAGTGACGTCACGCCTGTCCGTCTCCACGACTGAGTTTCCGCCAGGGCAGGGGGCTTCTATTGTCTGCCGATTCGAGAGGATTTAGTTCGGCGGCTTCTGATCGAACTTCACCTTGATCTTTCCGCTCAAAATATCCTGTTTCGCCTTGGCAAGCTTGTCCTTGATGTCAGCGGAAATTTTGTTTTCATACGCATGGAACGGCGCCAACTCGGCCCCGCCTTCTTTCAGGCTGACCCTGAAGAGGAGCTTTCCGTAGGTGCCTTTTCGCGCATCTTTGATGAACCGCTCGATGATGGGCTCCATCCGCCAGACCACACTTGTGATGACCACGCCCGGGGCGATTTTGTTTTTGTCCCGGTGAATGCCGACGACGGGAATGTTCCTTTCCTTGCAGGCCTGAATCGTCCCAAGGCCCGTTCCATTTCCGAGGGAAAAGACGACGTCCACGCCGTTGTCGATCATGGCGAGGGTGGCCTCTTTGGCTTTGACCGGGGCTTCGAAGGATCCAACCCAAGTGACGATGAACTGGGCGGAGGGATTGGCGGCCTTGACGCCTTGTTTGAATGCGTTGATGTTCTCGTTGAAATCAGGAATCTTCAGGGCGGCCGTTACACCCACCTTATTGTTCTTGGTGTAAAGTCCCGCGAGCATCCCCGCCAGGAAGGAAACCTCATGTGAGTCAACGTCGTACACGTTGACGTTTTCGGCAATGTCCTTGGGTCCGCCGTAACAGCAGCGAGCGAACTTCACCTGCGGAAAGTCCTTGGCCACTCCCATCGTGACCTTGCCGTAGGCGAAGGCGTGCGCAATAATCAGATTGAATCCGCGGGAAGCGTAACCCCGGATGACACGCTCGGCATCCGCTGGTGAGACGTTCTCGGAGTACTCGATCTGGAGATTGTGCTTGTCCTTCAGATTAACCACGCTTTCGTACATCATCGAATTCCAGCCCTGATCGGTGATCTTCCCGAACAGGACCATGGCCACCTTGAACCTTTTTTCGGCCGCCCAGCCCTCTTTCAAGCCGGTTCCAAATAAGACCACCATTGCGGCCACAACCATGAGACAAATGATTTGGCGAACGCCTTTCATCTTGGCACCTCCCTCTTGCGCGTGGGGCTAAAGGATTGCCATGAAGACACCCTGATTTTCACCCTGAAGTCCCGGAAATCACGGGGCTTCAGGGGAAAGGTTCCCCGACCACGATGGCCAGACTTTTCTCGAATTATGACCCAGTATAGCATTTCTTGACTCCGCCTGTCAACAAAAAATTGGTCGGGTCTCGTTGGACATCGAACGCAAAAGGAATGGGGTCAGGTCTCACATTCCAACATTTTCTGGTAGACTGTCATGGATGGCTAGGCCTCTCAGGATCGTCGATTTGGTTGGACAAGGATTGGCTATTGGAATGATTCGGCCTTCCACGCGCTCAGGCCGTCCGGGCCTATCAAGCCGGAATTTCCCATATCAACTTGCTTGGGTGGTTTCCGGTCCCCTTTCCCGATGAAAACCAGTTGATCCCCTTCCGATGGGTTTGTCAAGAGCCTTCCAACCCTCCGCAACAAGGTGCTGACGGCCATCGACTGCCCCAAAAGGCGGACCCTCGCCCTTCGGTCTCCTTTGTTCGCGGTTCAACCCGTTAACCAATCACCTCATGCTGCCGGGAACCCTCTGCACAAGGTTAGACCGGCACCGGCCGTAATCGGTTGATTCGGTCCAGGATGATGGCGAACTCTTCCCTGGACACCGCTACTTCGGCCAATTGAAAGATGATCTGCCGGGCGTGCCGCACAATCCTCCCGCCCATTTTGATGAGCTTGACCTGGAGGCTTCGGAGCGACCAGTGCTTGAGCCCCCTGGGCAAGGCTAGCCTGCGCAGGAAATTGCCCAGGTTGTACGCCAGGACGAAGAGAAGGAGCCGCACCTGGTTGCACACGAACCGGTGACAGGAAAGGCGTGTCCAGTTCAGGGCGTACTTGCCTTCCTTGATCCATTGCTCGGCTGTGCCTCGCTGGTTGTAGAAGTGCACGACCCCCTCGGGTCGAGCCGTCAGGTTCGTGACAATGAATCCGACGCGAGGGAAGAGTTCGCCTGAGTGCCATTCCACCTTCGCCACGACCCGCCGGGAACGGTCCCAGCTTCCAGCCTGATACCGGAAGTCGTAATAGAAGATGATGGGTCTCTTGGGCGGGCGACCGACCGGGCGGGTGAGGAGGAAGTCGATCTCTCGCTGCACCACGTCGTTGGCGGGAAGGCGGATGGCGTAAAGGAAGCTGTGCGCTTCCAGGCACTCATAGACCTCCGGGCGCGCAAAGGCGGCATCGGCTCGGAAGTAACGGCGAACACCCGCCCGCTCATACCGGGCCGCGATGGGCGAAAGCAACTCGCGCCAGCCATCGGCGCTGTGCACGTTGCCGGGGCGCAACATCGCCCCTTCGCAGTCCCCGAACTGGTTAAAGCAAAAAAGAGGGTGATAACAGGTGCAACGAAAGTGGCCGTTGTAGGCCGTACCTTCCTGCTCCCCATGGACGGGGCTTTCCGAGCTGTCCATGTCCAGGATGATTCGCTGATGGGGTGAGTGTGCCATGGCCCGGTCCACCCACTCCCGGTTCAGCTCGCTCCGGCCCCTTGAGATTCTCCTCCCTGGTGAGAACCTCGGTCTCGAACCGGCTCAGGGTGTTGGCGCCCGCCGCCTGCTTCTCAAGCGCTCGGCGGCCGACCACGGCTTGCATCGCGGGGTCCTGGGCCAACCGCTCGGCATCGTTGGTGTCTTCATACCCTGCCAAGCGGCTATAGACCGACTGGCGCAATAGCGGCGCCAACTCATGCTGGATGTTCCGGCCATGACGGATCTCTTGCAATTGCACTGGCGCTCTCACCGTCAAACCCAGCGCATCATCCAGCTCCCGGCAGGCCAGCAATCCCGCATCCGAAGTGATTCTGGTTCCGTGAAACTCAAGCCTCAGCCGACGGTCAAAACGGATCTTCAAAGCCCCCTTCTTCGCTTCACCCATTGGGTCCCCTCGCAAGATGATGGCAGGGAGAGGCCAACACCTTGATCTTACACGAGAAAACGGCATTCGGTCCGACAAAACTTATGATCCATATGGGAAATGCGGGTCAATAGGGATGAAACTGTATCCGGTAGACGTTGAAACGTTCACCTCAACATGCTCCGCAAAGGCATCACCCTCATTCGATATCTCTAACTGTATTGGCGCTGCAAAGTCGAGTTGACTCAGTATCTCGGGTAGCCGTCTTGCCCATGTGATGACCCGTTCTTTGAATTTCTGGTAGTCGCGGCAATATTTGTCGATGTCGTCTACGGAAACTGGAGTTGACCCGTTTCCGTGTACACTTTCAGACATTGGTCAGGAGGTGTTCAGATGCCGAAAACTCATCCGCCTTACGCGCCGGCGTACCGGCGCCAGATGGTCGAACTGGTCTTTGCGGGCCGCATGGCAGGGGAGCTGGCCCGCGAGTTCGAGTGTTCCGCTTCGGCGATTCGCAACTAGTTACGCCAAGCCGATCGCGACGAGGGCCGTCGTGAGGACGGTCTGAGGAGTTCGGAACTCGAGGAGCTGCGGCGGCTTCGTCGAAAGAACCGTCAGCTTTGCGAAGAGCGGGAGATACTGGCAAAAGCTACGGCTTGGTTCGCTCGGGAGACCGGCTCGGCCGGCGACTGCTTTGATAACGCCATGCCGAGAGCTTTTTCGCCACGCTGGAGTGCGAGTTCATCAACCGGCGTTCGTTCCGTACCCAGGCCGAGGCGCGCGTGGCGATCTTCCAATTCATCGAGGGCAGGTATAATCCGCGCTGCGGGAAAGGCAACGCCGCGTGCGGCGCGCGAAGCAGAGCCGTCATCCGAGCCGGACCAAGAAGCACGGCGGGAACTATCATGGTTACATGAACCGTATCAACGTGGACCGCAAGCATAAGCTGATCCGGTGCTATCACGTGACGGACGCGGCTGTGCACGACAGCCAGGTGGTGGAAGACATTCTCGATCCCGACAACACCGCCGCGGACGCATGGGCGGACAGCGTCTACCGGTCGGCGGAGATCAAGGCCGTGCTGTAGGAGAAGGGACTAAAGAGCCGGACCCACCGCAAGGGCCGCCGCAACAAGCCGCCGGAGCGCACGATGAAAGGATAGCCGTATGCCGATTTACCGCATCGATAACAACAAAATTCTTCCGATCGAACGCACAACGTTTGCGCAGCAAGGCTTGCGGGAGCGGCATGATCTCCAGGCTCTTCTGAAATCCCAGATCGATGTGATTTCTCCGGATACGCTGATCGTGGCTGAGGAATTTAGCGACTGGGAGGGCAGTCGGCGGCGCATTGATTTGCTGGGCATCGACAAAGGCGCCAACCTCGTCGTGATCGAACTAAAGCGCACGGAAGATGGCGGATACATGGAACTGCAGGCCATTCGCTATGCCGCGATGATCTCCACGCTAACCTTTGACGAGTTGGTGACGAAATACGTGGACCGCCCCTGGGTTATTGGACACTCGGGTGAGGGTATTCGACCTCATGCGGCCTCCGCAACTTGAGCGAGTTTTTCCTGCCTTGCCTGGGCCGGCGTTCGGTAGCCGTAGCCCTCGAGAATCCAATGATGGTTGTACAGGTTCTTGAACTCAAGCAGCGCCCACCGCAGTTCCTCTACGGTGGCGAAAGAGCGCACCCACAGGAGATTCTCCTTCAAGATGCGGATGAACCACTCACAGTAGCCATTTCCCTCGGGCGCCCGCACGAAGCTGGGCGAACTGGTCATGCCCAGGTAGGCGATCTCCCGCTGAAAGTCATCGGACAGATAGGCGGGGCCGTGGTCGTGACGAACTTTAAGCCCCTCGGCGACGTCCGCCTCCAAGCCGGCGAAGCGCTCGGCGACCCCCTGCCGGATCGGCTCCAGGGCCTCGAAGCGGTTGCCGCTCTTGGCCGCATGGATCCCCACGCAGTCCACCGAGCAGTGATCCACCGCCACGAACACCGAGGCCATCCCCTCCTCGGTGGTCACCGTCGTCGTCATGTCCGTGCCCCACATTCGGTCGGGCCGCTCGGTGCGGATGGTCCCGTTGTGGGCCTTGGGACCTCGGGGTTTGCCCACCCGGTGGGGGGCCTGAAGCCCCGCCTCCCGCATCAGGCGACGCACCCGCTCCTTGCTGGTGCGGATGCCCGCGAAGCGCAGCCTCGCCCACACCTTGCGGTAGCCCTCGCCATGGAAGGGAGAGTCCTCCAGGACCTGCCGGATGTGGCCGAGGAGTTCCGCATCGGTGCACGGGCCCACAGGGCCGCGCTTATTGGGCGTGGGGCGTTCATGAACGGGGACCGCCTCTCGCCGCCGTTGCGCGTAGACCGTGGAGCGCGCCAAGCCCCAAAGGGCGCACACCCGCTTCAGGCCGTAGGCTCTGCCCGTGGAGGTGAAGCGGGCCTGACTCATCGCCTCCACCTCCTGCCGGCTAAAGGGCGGCCGGCCTCCAGGCGGTCGATCTTCTCCCGCAGGACCTCGCCCTCCATCGTGAGTTCGCCCACCTTGGCCTTGAGCCGGGCGTTCTCCTCGGCCCGCTCATCCGCCGGGCGGGCTTTGAGCGCCGCCTCGCCCCCGCGAAGGAACGCCTCGCGCCAGGCGGAAAGCCGAGCCGCTGTCGTGCCCAACTCGCGGCAGAGCGTCTCCAGGCTCTCGCCCCGCAAAAGACGCAGGACCGCCTCCCGCTTGCGCTGGCAGGAGAACCGACCCCGCTCACTGCGATGCCCTGGGGCCTTGGCTCCGTTCGCCCTGCGGGCGCCCTCCGCCAAAGCCCCCTCTTGCTTTTGTTCGTTCATCGCGACACCCCTTTCTCCATGAATCATGGATCAATCGAGTGTCCAACAAAACCCTAGAGCGGGGGATACGAGGGCTACCTGAGTAAGAGCAACATTGAGCAGGACGCGAGAGAAAGTCTGCTCGAATTCCTGGACTGGAATGATTTGGATGAACAGGCATTCGGCCAGGAGGTCAAAATCGTCCTCGCCTCGGCCGAATTTTCAAAAGAGCTGACGACGGCGGTGATGTGGCTGAACGATCTTGGGCTGGATATCCGCTGCGTCCGAATGCACCCTTATGTAAGTGACGGGCAGACCTTCATGGACGTCCAAACCGTCATCCCAATACCGGAAGCGGCCGATTATCAAGTCCGGATTCGGCAGAAGAAACAAAAAGAGCGGGAATCGAGACAAGGCGCACGAGATTTCAGCAAGTACGACGTCAGCATCGCCGGTAAACAATACCGGGCACAAAACAAACGCAAGATGATGTTTCTGCTTGTTTCAGAGGTGCTGGCGAACGGCGGCACACCGGAACAAATCATGGGCGCCATCCCCAAGAGAAAATTAAAAGTCTTCGAGGGTACGCTGGATGCGGAGCAGGTGAAAGAACAGATCGTGAAGGATGACGGTGGGGGAGCCGTGCCACGGTCGAAGCGTTTCTTCTGCGAAGAGGGTGAACCCTTTCATGCCGAGAACAAAACTTATGTCCTGTCCAATCAATGGGGAAACACCACACACGACGCCGCGAAGAAGTTGGCCGAGATGTTTCCTAGCCTAAAAATCGATTACAAGCAGACCGTGTAAGCTGTGGGGTTCGTATCAGTTCATTTCAATTCGCGCAGCTTCTGATCCATAGCGTAGTTCTGGTCCCAGATTCGCTCCTTGGTCGGATCGAACGCGGCGTAGGCGTCTTCGGACGGGGGCGTTTTCGACGGCAGGTCGCAAACACGATCAATGGGTGAACGGCCGTTCAGGGCCGTATGCGGTCGATGCCAATTGTAGAAGTGCTGCCATTCGTCCAGCTGCTGTTGAAGATCGACTGCCTTCAGATCGACGGTTGACCAGAACTCCTGCAGATCGGTCTTCTGGCTGCGCTCGACCTTGCCGTTCAGATGGGGTGACCGAGGCTTGATCGGACGGAACTTGATCGCCCATTCCATGAGGCGTTGCTGGACCTTGTAGGCGAAGAACGCGCGGCCACGATCCGTCTGGAACCGCTGTATGGGCAAAGGCTTCTCCTCAAGCACCTGCTCAAGGAAGTCGAGGGTGTTCGAGGCCGTGCGGCGCGGATCAATCCCCAACACCTTGTAGCGGCTGCAATCGTCTATCGCCGTATATTGATACAGGCCCGAAGCCCCCCGTCCCGTGGTCAGAAACCCGCCAACTATCGCCGATATGTCAGATTAAATCAAAGCTAATACGTTCCGCGTTGTCTTTCCGGCACCAGAGGTAACAAATCGCGGTGCACCGTGCAACTTGGCAGCGCCACGATTCACACAACCCGCAGCCGGGTCGGCGCAACACCTTGAGCGCCTGGAAGCTGACTTCGTTCAGACCCGGTGCCGCACACGCGCCGATCGAGCGCGGCCCATCTCCCGCCTCTGGCCGTCAGTACTTGCGTACGATCACTAGGCACCGCATCAGCGCCATCCAGCGGTCCGTCCCGGTCAGCCTGTAGGCGTCCGCAACCCCGCGCCGGGAGCGATCCAAGTCACCGGCTGATCCTCATTCCCTGACCGGCGTTGGGGTTCGAGCATCAGAGCGCGGAGAAAGAAAATTCAATTGACACCGATCTGCACGGATGTCGAGCAGTTGTTGGTCGTGTCGGACTCGCCCGTCACCGTGTCCACGCATGCCCCGTAGTATTACGATCCGGGAGTCGTTGGAGGGGTCAGGTCGACCGACTCGCCGATGCTCTCCGAAGCGGCAAGCCCCGCCACCGCGGCCGTACTCACTTCAGTGTCGGAAGTCGTAATTGTCGCGTCCGTTGACCGGAAATAGCGCAGCGTCGAGGCCGCCGAGGCTCCGTCCCCGACGTTCCGCACCGTCGCCGTCAGGCTGAACGGCCCTCCCTGAAAAGGACCAGGGCTAATGAAGACCGTTAGTCCGTCGATTATCAGGTCGGGGTTGTCCCTCCCCTGGAGCGGCGCCGGCGCCGGTACAACGACCTCCGCCCCACTCGAACAGTTGTTCGACGTGTCGGATTCTCCCGCCACCGCGTCCACGCACACGCCATAGTAGTACGTTCCGGGGCTTGGCAGCTTCTCCAGCGTATGGAGGCTGGTCCTCGCAACGGCAAGCCCCGGCACCGCGTCCGTACCCACTTCAGTGTCGGAAGTCGTAATTGTCGCGTCCGTTGACCGGAAATAGCGCAGCGTCGAGGCCGCCGAGGCTCCGTCCCCGACGTTCTATATTACTATCGCAAACCGAACGGAATACCTGACCTGCCCGGCGTTTTTTGTACCAGCAGAAGTGAGAGAGGATCTCACGAAGGAGGAAGCTGGACATGCCGATCCGAAAGTACAAAGCAGAGCAGATTGTGACCTTGCTGCGGCAGATCGAAGTGCAGATGGCAAACGGGAAGACGGCTCCCGAAGCCTGCAAGGAAGCCGGTATCCACACCCAGACTTATTACCGCTGCGGAAGGAATATGGAGGGCTGAAGCTGGATCAGGCGAAACGGCTGAAGGAGCTCAAGAAGGAAAATACGCGGTTGAGCGACTGGTGGCCGAGTTGTCGCTGGAGAAGCAAGTGCTACGGGACGTAGCCCAGGGAAACTTCTGAGCCCTGAGCGGCGACGTTGCGCGGTGGAGTGTGCGCGGTGGAAGTATGGCCTGTCGGAACGGCGCGCCTGCCGGCTGCTAGGGCAATGGAGGGGAACGCAACGATACCGGCCGATGGATCGGTTGGACGAGGATGAGCTGACACGAGCGGTGGTGGCTCTGGCGGCGCAGTACGGGCGGTACGGTTATCGACGAATCACGGCGTTGCTGCAGAGCTCGGGCTGGCCGGTGGGGAAGGATCGGGTGCAGCGAATCTGGCGGCGGGAAGGTTTGAACCCGCATTTCCCATATGGATCATAAGTTTTGTCGGACCGAATGCCGTTTTCTCGTGTAAGATCAAGGTGTTGGCCTCTCCCTGCCATCATCTTGCGAGGGGACCCAATGGGTGAAGCGAAGAAGGGGGCTTTGAAGATCCGTTTTGACCGTCGGCTGAGGCTTGAGTTTCACGGAACCAGAATCACTTCGGATGCGGGATTGCTGGCCTGCCGGGAGCTGGATGATGCGCTGGGTTTGACGGTGAGAGCGCCAGTGCAATTGCAAGAGATCCGTCATGGCCGGAACATCCAGCATGAGTTGGCGCCGCTATTGCGCCAGTCGGTCTATAGCCGCTTGGCAGGGTATGAAGACACCAACGATGCCGAGCGGTTGGCCCAGGACCCCGCGATGCAAGCCGTGGTCGGCCGCCGAGCGCTTGAGAAGCAGGCGGCGGGCGCCAACACCCTGAGCCGGTTCGAGACCGAGGTTCTCACCAGGGAGGAGAATCTCAAGGGGCCGGAGCGAGCTGAACCGGGAGTGGGTGGACCGGGCCATGGCACACTCACCCCATCAGCGAATCATCCTGGACATGGACAGCTCGGAAAGCCCCGTCCATGGGGAGCAGGAAGGTACGGCCTACAACGGCCACTTTCGTTGCACCTGTTATCACCCTCTTTTTTGCTTTAACCAGTTCGGGGACTGCGAAGGGGCGATGTTGCGCCCCGGCAACGTGCACAGCGCCGATGGCTGGCGCGAGTTGCTTTCGCCCATCGCGGCCCGGTATGAGCGGGCGGGTGTTCGCCGTTACTTCCGAGCCGATGCCGCCTTTGCGCGCCCGGAGGTCTATGAGTGCCTGGAAGCGCACAGCTTCCTTTACGCCATCCGCCTTCCCGCCAACGACGTGGTGCAGCGAGAGATCGACTTCCTCCTCACCCGCCCGGTCGGTCGCCCGCCCAAGAGACCCATCATCTTCTATTACGACTTCCGGTATCAGGCTGGAAGCTGGGACCGTTCCCGGCGGGTCGTGGCGAAGGTGGAATGGCACTCAGGCGAACTCTTCCCTCGCGTCGGATTCATTGTCACGAACCTGACGGCTCGACCCGAGGGGGTCGTGCACTTCTACAACCAGCGAGGCACAGCCGAGCAATGGATCAAGGAAGGCAAGTACGCCCTGAACTGGACACGCCTTTCCTGTCACCGGTTCGTGTGCAACCAGGTGCGGCTCCTTCTCTTCGTCCTGGCGTACAACCTGGGCAATTTCCTGCGCAGGCTAGCCTTGCCCAGGGGGCTCAAGCACTGGTCGCTGCGAAGCCTCCAGGTCAAGCTCATCAAAATGGGCGGGAGGATTGTGCGGCACGCCCGGCAGATCATCTTTCAATTGGCCGAAGTAGCGGTATCCAGGGAAGAGTTCGCCATCATCCTGGACCGAATCAACCGATTACGGCCGGTGCCGGTCTAACCTTGTGCAGAGGGTTCCCGGCAGCATGAGGTGATTGGTTAACGGGTTGAACCGCGAATAAAGGGGACCGAAGGGCGAGGGTCCGCCTTTTGGGGCAGTCGATGGCCGTCAGCACCTTGTTGCGGAGGGTTGGAAGGCTCTTGACAGACCCATCGGAAGGGGGTCAACTGGTTTTCATCGGGAAAGGGGACCGGAAACCACCCAAGCAAGTTGATATGGGAAATTCCGGTTTGATCACATAATGTTAGCATTATGCGCATTCTGACTCTACCAGGGCCCAAAGGGGAATTGCGTCTCCAACGGTCGGGGAAGGCCGCTCACTCTCGCTCTCGAGGGGGACGGAAAAGGGAGGATGTCACAATGTACCGAAAGATCATGACCGTTTTGCTGGCTTTAGGTTTTCTGGGGTTAACCGGCTTTGCCGGGACGGGCGCCCTTGCCGCGGAGAGGACTTTTCTCAAGATCGGCGCCTCCAGTCTGGGCGGTTCGTGGTTCCCCACCATGGCCATCACCGCCAGCGTCATCAACGCCAAGATCCCCGGCGTGATCTCCACCGTGACGACGGGGGGAGCCATCACCAACGTCCGCAACATCCAGAGCGGTAAAATCCAGATGGGGTTCACCTACACGGGTGTTTCGGGCGAGGCCTGGAATGGAAAGGGCGTTTTCAAGAAGCCCAACCGGAATTTCCGGGCCATCGGAATCTATATGGATTCCGTTTTTTCGATCACCGTGCCCGCCAAGAGCTCCATTAAGACCTTCTACGACATCAAGGGGAAGCGGACCTCCGCGGGAAAGAAGGGCTGGGGCTCTACACAGGCCTATGCGCGGATGCTTGCGGCCCACGGGCTCAGCTTCGAGATGATCCGCAAGTCCGGCGGAAAGGTCCACCACGTGGGCTGGAGCGATGCCGTTCTCCTCATGAAGGACCGGCAGGTGGACGTGATCCAGTTGGCCCAGTCGATCCCCAACCCCCTCATCATGCAGCTTGAGGCCTCCTTCCCGGTCCGGGTTCTGGGCATGAAGAAGGCTGTTGCCGATAAGCTCGTGAGCAACTTCCCGGGCTATGTCGCCGTCAAGATCCCGAAGGGGATGTACAAGGGGCAGATCGAAGACGCCTGGACCATCTCCGACAACAACATGCTTGTCGCGAGTAGCAAGCTGCCGGACGACCTGGTCTACAAGATCACCAAGGCCATCTACGAGACCCCCAAGCCCTTCCAGAAGCTCGCCTGGTTGAGAAAGATGAGCTGGAAGACCGCCACAAGCGGCGTCCCCATCCCCTTCCACCGCGGCGCTGCCCGTTATTACAAGGAAAAGGGGATCACCGTTCGGTCCGAATAGGGCAAGACACCCGGACCTGGATTCCGAGGAGCCGGGGGGAGGGAATCCCCCCGGCGCTCGCGAAACGGAAACGGAGAGCCGCTTTTCCTCGGGAGGTGGATCTTGGCGGACAAGGCGTCGAAACCTCTGGGGAAGGCGGGTGCGTCCTGGTGGAACCGAACGGCCACGGTGGTGGCTGTCGTCTTCATGGTTTTTCACCTCTACACGGCGTACTTCGGCGTGTTCGAGTCCTATTTTCAGCGTTCCCTGGACGTTTCGTTCATCCTGCTGCTGGTCTTTTTGACTCAACCCCTCAGCAAAAGAGCCCCGGACAACCGCTTGTTCCTGGGGGTGGACCTCCTCTGCCTGGCTCTGGTCGTCGTCATCGGGTATTACAGCGCTGCGAACAGCGACGACATCCTGATCCGGGCGGGCGCGGCGACGAATTTGGACCTGTGGCTGGGTGGGGCGGTCTTGGTTTTGGTGCTGGAGGCCACGCGCAGGGCCGTGGGATGGGCCATGGTGATCCTCACCCTGTTCTTCTTCTTGTACTCCATGTTCGGCCGGTACTTTCCCACGGCCATCGCCCACGGCGGCTACTCGGTGGAGGAGATCATCACGCTGAATTTCATGGCGACGGACGGCCTGTACGGTCTCATCCTCGGTGTGTTCTCGACCTTCATCATCATCTTCGTCATCTTCTCCTCTTTCCTCCAAGAGACGGGTGCGGTCAACTTCTTCATCAACCTGTCCAACGCGATTGCGGGACACTTCTCGGGCGGCCCCGCCAAGGTGGCGGTGGTGTCGAGCGGCTTCATCGGCTCCCTTTCGGGAAGCTCCGCGGCCAACGTGGTCACGACCGGCTCGTTCACCATCCCGATGATGAAGCGGATGGGGTACCGCGGGGAGATGGCCGGGGGCGTTGAGGCCGCGGCCTCGACCGGGGGGCAAATCATGCCGCCCATCATGGGAGCGTCCGCCTTCGTCATCGCGGCCATTTTGGGTGTGCCGTACCTGGAGGTGATGAAGGCCGCCATCATTCCGGCGCTCCTGTACTTCCTCTCGGTGGGGATGGTGGTCCACTTCCTCTGCCTGCGCCTGGGCCTCAAGGGACTTCCGAAATCCGAATTGCCCCGGGTTGGTGCGGTATTGAAGGAGGGCTGGTTTCTCTTTCTCCCGGTCGCCGCGATCGTGTTTTTCCTGGTCCGGGGATACACCGCGCTCATGGCGGGGTTCTGGGCGATCCTCGTCGTCCTGGTGGTGACGGTCTTTCGCCGGGAGAGCCGGATCACGCCGAGGAAATTCCTCCACGCCCTGGATCGCGCGGGCCGCGGGGTCGTCTCCGTCGGCGTTACGGGGGCTGCCGCGGGAATCCTCGTCTCGTTCATCGTGATCTCCGGCCTGGGCCTTCGGCTCAACGACCTCATTCAGCTCCTTTCCGGCGGGAACCTCCTGGCGGCGCTGTTCTTCACGATGATCGCCTCCCTGATCCTCGGGATGGGGATGCCCACCGTGGGGGCTTACATCATCGTCGCCACCCTGGGCGCGCCGGCCCTTGAGGAAATGGGCGTCAGTCCGATGGCCACGCACATGTTCGTCTTCTTCTTCGCGATTGTCTGCAACGTGACGCCGCCGGTGGCCCTGGCCGCCTACGCCGCGGCCCCCATCGCCGGGAGCGATCCCTGGAAGACGGGCTGGTTGGCCTTCCGATATTCGCTCGCCGGTTTTCTCATACCCTACTTTTTCGTGTACAACAATTCCCTGCTTCTGGCGGGGAGCGCCGGCGGAATTTTCTGGTCCGTCCTGACGGCCGTGCTGGGGGTTGTCTGTCTCGCCGCGTTCACGGCCGGCTTCTATGTCCGCCCGGCGACACTTGTGCAGCGGGGGCTTCTGCTCCTGGGGGCCCTGGCGCTTCTCAACGGCTCCCTCTGGACGGATGGGGTGGGCATCCTCATCCTCGTCGGGCTCTATTTGTGGCAGCGGGTCTCATCTCCCGCAGAGCTCGTCGGCGCCGTCGAGGGAGAAGGTTGACGGGGGATGTCGGTGACAAACCTTGACAGGACAACCGTGGACGTGATCCCGGCGGATTGGCGAATGTGGTCATGAACGGCCTGAATATGCTGAAAAGAATCCGGACGGACGAGACCCTCAAAGACATTCCGGTCATTATGCTGACGGCGTTGCAGAGCAGGGAGAAGTCATGAACGCATTTCTCTCCGGTATGTTGGGGGGAAGTGACGCTTAACCCATCCAACACCTTGAAGATCCCAGAGAAGGAGAGAAGCCATGAGAGGCTGGACCGACGATTGGAAGGCGACCATCGGCTGGGTGACGCCGGGCACCGTGGACAAAACCTATCAGGATTTCTTCCGGATGGTCCCCGCGGACATCAACCTGATCATCTACACCACATCGTGGGCGCTGAAGATGCTCCACCCCGGACAGTTCGACGTGGAAGACTTCAAGGGGCAGCGGGACAGCGTGATCGCGGATGTCCTCCAGCTCCAGCGATACCAGTCGCCCGATTTCTTCGCCGTCACGGGCGACCTGATCCAGGCGGCGATGGGTCCCCGCTGGACAAAGGAGCTGGAAAGGTCGATCGAAGAGGCCACCGGAAAATCCGCAACGACCGCCATGACGGCCGTGACAGAGACCCTCGAGGACATGGGGGTCAAGAAGGTCGCAGTGGGGACCCCTCACCGGGACGACCAGAACGAGCATATTCGGGGCTACCTGGAGGCGGCGGGCCTGGAGGTCACAGCCATCTCCGGGTACCACACCAACAGCCACGGGGAAATCCACGCCCTCCGGGAGGACACCCCCTACGAGAAGGGAAAAGAGGTCTTCCTGGCGGCGCCCGGCGCGGAGGCCATCTACCTTTCCTGCCCCCTCTGGCACGGGGCCTCGGACACGATCGAAAAGCTGGAGGCGGAATTAGCCGTCCCCGTCCTCACGCAGTTCAACCCCATCCTCTACAAGGCGCTGAACGCCCTGGGTCGCAGCGGGCCGGTCGAGGGCTTCGGAAGGCTGCTGGGGGGCGGGAAAGCCCAATAAGTGGCCGCTCTCGGGAACGGGTGGACCCGCTATTGGACATCGACCCCCCGCCACCCCTTGCGTCCTTTGGTTGGTGAGAAATCCGGGTATAATGGATCAAGCGTCTCTTCCGGACCACAAGGCGGCTCCCGTCTTTGGAGGGGTCTCCCACCCCACTGAGGCGACGGCGGGGAGAATCCGTCGGCGGCGCGGAAGAGAAAGGAGCCAACATACCCGGTCCCGGAATCCGACGGGCCGGACGGATCAGCAAGGAGACCAAACATGGGTGAATTTGCCAAAGTCGCCAAGGTCGGTGATCTCTCGGAGGACTCATGTAAGCTTGTGGAAGCGGGGGGCAAGCGCATTGCCCTGATCCGCACGGAAAAAGGCTACTGCGCCATCGACGATTCGTGTACGCATAAGGGAGGACCGCTGTCTGAAGGCGAGGTGGAAGGAAACGAAGTGACTTGTCCCTGGCACGGGGCCCGGTTCAACATCGAGAGCGGCGATGCCCTCAGCGCCCCCGCCCCGTCCGGCGTCTCGTGCTACCCGGTCCGCCTGGAGGGCGACGACATCTTGATCGAAGTCTGAAATAAAATCCGCAGGGGGGGGGATTCGGGCCGGCTCTACAGGACCAGCCCTTGCCGGCGCGCCCGGATGGGGAGGGCCGTCACGGGAGAACCCATGAACAATCGGGATCCGCAAATCGCTCGAAATTATCACGAGGGGACCAAACACTCCGTACAGAGCATCCGGGCGGACCCCCATCCCCTCGACTGGGAAAACCATCCGCTGCCTTTCAAGGTGTATCCGGGGCTGGACCCCATCCCTTTTCCGACGGATCTCCCACCTTCCGAAATGGGCGCCCTGTCGGCCCTCTCCCACGCCGGGACCGGACCGACCGCAAACCCCGACCTGAAAACCTTGGGACGGCTTCTCCTGCTTTCGGCCGGGATCACCAAGAAACGCAGTTACCCGGGAGGCGAGCAGTACTTCCGGGCCGCCGCCTGCACCGGGGCGCTTTATCACATCGATCTCTATCTGGTCTGCGGCGATCTGCCCGGTCTCGATGCGGGGGTCTACCATTTCAGTCCGCAGGATTTCGCGCTCGGCAGGCTCCGATCCGGCGACCACCGCTCCTGTCTGGTCCGCGCCAGCGGGGAGGAGCCGTCCGTGGGACATTCGCCCGCGATCCTGGTCTCCGCTTCGACCTATTGGCGAAACGCCTGGAAATATCGCGCCCGGGCCTACCGGCACTGCGGGTGGGACAACGGAACCATCCTCGCGAATCTCCTGGCCGCGGCCGCCGGCTACGGCGTTCCCGCCAAGGTGGTCTGCGGCTTCGTGGACGATGAGGTGAACCGTCTTCTCGATCTGGAGGAGGGACGAGAGGCGGCCCTCTCCCTGATCCCGCTCGGCGGGGCGGAAAGTCCGCCGGCCGAACCCCTCCCGGAGCCGCCTGAGATCCGCCCCCGGAATCTGGAAACCCTCCCGCTCTCTGGGCGGCGGGTCGACTATCCGGCCATGGGCGAGATTCATGCGGCCTCCTCGCTGGCCTCGGCCGCCGAGGCCGTCGCATGGCGCGGAAAGGCGCCGGCGCCGGCGCCTCCGCCGGCCGCGGGAAAGACATTTCCCCTGGAACCCGCGCGGCGCCTCGGGGATGTGGACGACCGCCTTGGCGACGTCATCATCCGGCGGGGGTCCGCCAGGGCATTCGCCCGCGAGCCGATCTCCTTCGAGCAGCTCTCGACCGCGCTGGACCGGGCGATCACCGGCTTTCCCGCGGACTTTCTGGACCCGCCCGGCGTCCTTTTGAATGATGTCTACCTCATCGTCCACGCCGTGGAGGGAATCCCCCCGGGCAAATACGTGTATCACCCGAAGGAAAAGATCCTCGAGCTCCTGGAAGCGGGGGATTTCAGGAACCGGGCCGGACACCTCGACCTGGGCCAATCGCTGCCCGCGGACGCCGCCTTGAACGTATATTTCCTGCTGGACCTGGAGCCGATTCTGGAGCGCTTCGGGAACCGGGGCTACCGGGCGGCCCAGCTCGAAGCGGGAATCCTCGGCGGAAAGCTCTATCTGGCCGCCTACGCGCAAAGGCTCGGGGCGACGGGGCTGACCTTCTTCGACGATGACGTGACCGGGTTCTTCTCGCCCCACGCTCGGGGAAAAAGCGTGATGTTCCTCGTGGCGCTCGGACACAAGCGGAAGCGCCGGACTCAGTGACAGCGGTATATCGGACCTCCGCTCGCCCCCTCCCCCCTCCCCCGCTTACCCGTTGGGGATTTAGCCGGTAGAATAGAAACGAGGATGGGAACGACGCCCGGCTTTCCACCGACCGACCGGCAGGAAGGGACAAGGCCGGCCTCGATAGTTCAACCCATTGACGAGACACACCATCAACGGGGAGGTTCGCCATGGACATTCCGCAGATCACGCCCGAAGACGCACACGGCCGGATGCACGGCGAGGAGAAGGAGCGCTACATCGACGTCCGGTCGGTCCCGGAGTTCACCCAGGGACATCCCGAGGGGGCGGTCAACATCCCCGTCCTGCACTTCGACGCCGAGCGGGGGGGATGGTTGAGAACCCCGATTTCTTCAAGGTGGTCGAAGCCCACTTCCCCAAGGACGCCAGACTGGTGATGGGCTGTCAGGTGGGGATGCGCTCCCAGAAGGCCGCGGAGATCCTCGTCCAGGCGGGCTATCGGAACGTGGCCAACATCCGGGGGGGATTCGGCGGGATGAAAGACGAGTCCGGCCAAACCATCGCCCAGGGCTGGGCGGAGCTCGGCCTTCCGGTAAGCGCGGACAACGGAGACGGCGTGAGCTACGAATCCCTGGCGGCGAAGGCCGGGGGATGAAAAACCTTAATATCGGCCAAAATGCTGCTGAAAGACCTCTCGATATGGGAGAAGTCCTCGCGCCATTGCGCCTCGACCCGGTTTCCCGCAGGCCGGCTGCTTGATCTGAATCAAATACAACTCATTGTAAGATATACGATTACATCACAAATCACGCCTCCCTCTTGACATATAACAAAATTGTTGCATATGTAGTCAACAAATATGTTGTACAACAGATTTGATGTACATCAGTTTTGTTGTGATATCCAGGTGATGGGATATGTCGACAGGTGATGGGATATGTCGAATAGCGCAAAAGGAAAGCCCAGGCTCATCGTCGGAAGTCCCGCGACGGACTCGGACCTGTTCGGCCGGGATGAGGTGATCGACCTGATCTGGGAGCGGCTGGAAAGAAACCACGTTTTTCTGACCGCTCCCAGGAGATTCAGGAAAACCAGCGTGATGATGGCCCTCAGGGACCGGCCCCGAGAGGGATGGACGCCCGTGTTCCTGGATGTCGAGGCCATCGACACCCCCGCGAAACTGCTCACCGAGCTTACGGCGGCGCTTCTTCCCCTCGGCAAGTTCAAGGAAACCGTTACGAAAATTTGGGCGGATTTCAAAGAAGAGATCGACGAGATTGAAATCTGGGAATTCAAGACAAAGATCCGTGAACCCCTGGAAAGAGACTGGTTCGAGTTGGGTCAACACCTTGTCAGAGGCTTACGAGAAGAATCCGTCCGCCATCTCGTCATCCTCGACGAATTTCCCTGGATGATCCAGCGAGTCGCGGAAAGGGATGAAAAAGAAGCCGGTCTCCTTCTGGACTGGTTTCGCAGCCTGCGGCAAAACCCGGACATCCTGGGCCGGAACCGGTTTCTTCTGGGCGGCTCCATCGGCATGGATCGTCTGCTCGTCCGCCTCTCGGCGACCCACACCTTGAACGACGTCGAGACCATTCCGATCGATCCCTTCTCGCGGGAGACCGCCGAGGCGTTCTGTGAAATCATCTCAGCGACCGAGGGGCTGGCCCTGACCTCCGAGAACATCGCCGCGATACTGGACACGATTGGCGAGGCCGTGCCGATGTTCCTCGTCCTCCTCCTCAACCAGCTGGCCAAATCGAAAAGGCTCGAAGGGATTCAAGTCACGACAGAATCCATTGAGCGGGCATACCGGGAGCGCGTTCTAGGGCCGCACAGCCGGAACCATTTCGATTATTTCTTCCAGCGGCTGAAGAGATATTACGATGGTCCGACACGAAAGGCCGCGCAGGCCATCATCAAGGCCCTCGCACCGGTGGAATTCATCCCGCGGGACATTCTCCAGGCGCACTGCACGAAGGCCATCGGCCACCCCATGAACCCGGAGGCTTTCAGCCTCCTCCTGACGGAGATGGAGAAGGATTTCTACATTCGCTTCGACGAAACGCAAAAGAAATACACGATGGCCTCGAAGGTCTTGAGGGACTGGTGGCTCCGGCACTACGGCCTCCTGGACTGAGGAAAGCGCATGGCGCAGTTGGTCTACAATCCCACGCTCATCGACAAAGAAGAGCTTCGGCAAATGCTCGTCGGCCGGGAGGCCCTGCTGGAAGACCTTCTGAAAAAGATCAAGGAATCCTCCGGCAAGAAGACCTTTACGAACTACATCCTCATCGGCCAACGCGGAATCGGCAAAACCCACCTCTTGTTGCTCCTCTATTACGCGGTCAAAGAAGACCCTGGACTCAGCCAAAAATGGATACCCGTCCGGTTCAATGAAGAGGAATACTCGATTTCAAGTATCGGCGATTTCCTGTTACGCATCGTAGAAGAAATATCCAAGGACACAGGAGATTCCGAGGCGAAAGCCATCCTCGATGAAGCGGGTTCCATGAGCGCCGATGCTCTGACCGACAGAGCCTTGAGCTATCTGCACAAATTAAGAGACTCCGGCCGGCAGATCCTTTTGCTCATCGATAACTTCGACCGGATTCTGGACCAGCTTGGTGAGATAGACACGGCCAGACTGCGCGATGTCCTCATGACGGATGGAACGATCCTTCTCATCGGCGGCGCGCCGTCCGTATTTGAGCAAATCATCAACCACGGTCAGTCATTCTATGAATTCTTTGACATCGAAATCCTTGAAGAGCTCGACTCCGATGAAGTAGAGACACTGATCCGAAAAAGGGCGGAGCTTGACGGCCGACAGGACCTCCTGGACCAATTCGATGACCTGCGCCCGAGGATCCTTGCCACCACCCAACTAACCGGCGGGATTCCCAGGCTGATCCTGATGGTCTACCGAATCTTTGCCGAGTCGGAATTCATTGAGGCGAAAGAGGCGCTTCAAGAGCTTCTCGATGAGCTGACACCATTCTATCAGGACAGGATGAATCGCCTGGCCTCTCAACAACGAAAGCTAATTGATACGATGGCCATGATGAATGGCCCTACTTCACCAACCGCCCTAGCCCGAAAATCCGGAATCGGAGTGCGCCAAGTGACAACCCAATTGGGCCGCCTTCGCGAATTGGGTTATGTCCGACAAATCAAGTCACCCCCTCGGAAACGTTCTTCCTGGGAAATTACAGAGCGCATTTTCCGCATCTGGAGAGAAATGCGTATCACAACGGATAACAGACGAATCCCGTTCTTTTTGACGTTTCTCAAGATATGGTTAACCTCTGCTAGCATAAGCAGGGAAGTTGAATCTATCGTCAAACGCTTGCATGATGCCATCAATCTTGACGATAAGACCTCCATTAATAATCTAGACGAGTATTGCAGCTATCTGCAAAAAGTTTCTTCCCAATCAGAAGCGGTTCAGATTATTTTGGCTCGTATTCAAGTCTTTTCCAGGGAAGGTGCAATAGCTCCTACTCATTCTGATATAATCGTTTTCTTTCAAGATCTGACCAATTCCAGAGATCATGAAACTTCGGATTATGATCCAAGACTTTACGAACTTGCCTTATCATGGTTAATGCATTCCGCCTGGGACCTGCATCAACTTGATACAGTCTGGAGGGTCTCCGAGGAGTTGATGACACTCAGGGAACTGACAGATATAGAGAGGGGAAATATCTTTTTCCTACGCGGCAACATCCATTTGCTTAACCAGGATTTTGAGAAGGCGCACGAGGCGTATCTTTTGGCCTCCAAGCTCCGTCCAGAAAAGAAAAGAACTCACTTTGGACTAGACTTTGTACTGGGTGCTTCTTCCTTTGGCCTAGGCAAATATGAAGACGCGACTCAAGCTTTTATCAGATCAACGGAAATTGACCAAGAATTTGTTCATAGCTGGATTTTTCTTGGTGCCTGCTACATAAAAACCTCGAATATCATTGCCGCAAAAAAAGCTTTTGAAAATGCCATGATGTTAGCACCGGACTATTCCATGCCGAACCTTTATCTAGCTACCGTCATCGCGGCCGGAGGTAAGCTTGAAAGTAATCAACTGTCTCTATTTTTAGAATATCTCGAAAATGGGCTAATGGGAAATACCCCGAAAGGAGAAGAGGGAAATTTCAAAGAGGCTATCAACACTGTAGGCGTGGCAGTCGCCTATGTACTTTCACCGGCAGACAGGGCGATCTCTTTTGAATTAAATCTGAACTCCCATCAATTAATTTGGGAATTGTTCGAGAACCTTTCCGAAGATGTGCATTATGCTTTACTAAGAAATATGCTTTTCAACCTATTGTGCCACAAGAGATTTGAAGACATCGAAGAACTTTTCCGAAAAATCAACGATAAAGGCTGGAGATGGAAGGACGACAAAGAAGTGTTCGAACCATTCAGAATAGCAACGGATGTCCTCGTGGCGGAGGATACCAGCATACTTTCTGATCAGGCGGAGGAAATGCGTGAAATTGTTGAATCAATTATGGAGTCAGTAAATTCGAAATCAAAAGAGTTATCTGAAAAACACTAGAACCTATCTCAAAATTGATGGCGCCCTACCCGTCATGCCCGCATGTCGTAAGCGGGCATCCAGAACAGCTTGAAAACACTGGATTCCCGCTTTCGCGGGAATGACGACAAAAGGCCCAAGGAGTGTGAAATGGGATATTGAGATAGGTTCTATTCCGTGTTTACCAAATCCCCTTCTCCTCCAACAGCTTGACGATCTCCGGCCGCTTGTGCTTGAGCGTGGTGGTCTTGGGGAGCTCCTGGTCCACGACGCCGAACTTCTGGACGCGCTTGTAGTCGGCCAGGCGCGATGAAGCGGCTTTGACCTCGCGCGCGATGATCTCCTCCTCCCGGCCCGTCTCGCCCCGGTCCTTGAACGCGTCCTCGTTCGGGACGATGACAGCGAACACCTCCTCGCCGCCCTTCTCCGACTTCCTGCCGAGGACGCACACCTCCTGGAAGTACGGACTCTGCATCAACTCGTCCTCGACCTCCTCGGGATAGATGTTCTTGCCCGCCTCGGAGACGATGACGCTCTTGGACCGCCCGCAGATGGAGAGGTATCCGTCCCCGTCCAGCCGGCCGATGTCCCCGGTGTGGAACCACCCGTCGACCAGCACCTCCGCCGTCCCCTCGGGGTTCTCGAAGTAGCCCAGCATCACGTTCGGCCCCCGGATGAGCACTTCCCCCTCCCCCGGTCCGGCCCCCTCGACGGGCCCCAGCTTCACCTCCACCCTCGGCACCGGGGGGCCCACCGTCCCGATTTTGTTCTTCCCCGGCGGATTCACGTTCGACACCGGGGAGGTTTCCGTCAGGCCGTATCCCTGAAGGACCTCCAGACCCAAGACCCGGAGGTCGCGCTCGACGTTGGGGTCCAGGGCCGCTCCGCCGCTGAAGAAATACCGGAAGCCCTCGCCGAACCGCTTCCGGATGGGGCCGAAAAACACCTTCCCCAACCGAAGCCCCACGCCCAACCCCGCCCGGCTCACCCCGAACAGGACCCGGAACGACACCTTCCGCAAGCCCGTCTGCTTCTCCACCTGTCTGAAGATGTTCTTGTGAAACAGCCGCACCAACGCGGGAACGACCAGGCAGACCGTGATCTCCCGCTCGGCCAGGGCGGCCGAGATGGCTCGGGGCGAGATTGCGTTCAGATAAAAAACCTTAACGCCCTTGGCGAAAGGCGTCAGGAAGCCCGCCGTCAGCTCGAACGTGTGATGGAGCGGAAGGATCGAGAGCAGATTGCCGCCCGTCTCATAGATGCAAAGGTCCAGGATGGATTGGACGTTGCTCGCCAGGTTTCGCTGAGAAAGCATCACGCCCTTGGGAACACCGGTCGTCCCCGATGAAAAAGGGATGACGGCCACCGCGTCGGGGTCGGGCGGCGGGATCTCGGGCGAGTCCTCGCGCGACGGCCCGAAGCCGGCGTCATCCATGGAGACGATGTGATCGAGGGCGGGGGTGGACGGACGCGCTCCGGCGAGGGTCTCGTCCGCCTCCGCGCCGGCGACGCAGACCCGGGCTCCCGAGCGGGACAGGATGTTCGCAAGCTCCGCGGGCTTCAGGTGGATGTCGAGGGGAATGACCACCGCCCCGGCCAGGAGAACGCCGAAGAACGCGATCCCCCATTCTGGCCGGTTATCGGACAGGACCCCCACATTGTCGCCGGGACGAACGCCCAGGCCGGAGAGCTGCCAGGCCACCCCGCGGCTCTTCCCAGCAAACTCGGCATACGTTAACGCGCGAACCTTACCGGCCCCGCCCTCCCGCTCGGAAACGGTCCGGGCCGCGAACGCGCGAACGCTCTCCTCGAAAACCTCGATCAGGGTGTCCGCCATGACGGCCCCCCCCTCAACCGGGAATCTTCTCGGAGACCGCCCCGGGGCGGGGCGGCGTTCTCGCGCAGACCCTTCACGACGCGCTCGGGGCTGATCGGCAAACGCGTCACCCGGACGCCCGAGGCGTCGTACACAGCGTTGGCCATGGCGCCCAGCGTGCAGATGATGGGCGGCTCTCCGACCCCCCGGACGCCGTAGGCGCCTTCCGGCGCCGCCTCCTCGACGATGATGGGAACCACATCAAACGCGTCCTGCGCGGTGGGCAGGATGTACCCGTCCAGGTCCGGGTTCAAGATGCGGCCGTCCTCGATTTTCAGCTCCTCCATCGTCGCGTAGCCCATCCCCTGCAAAACCGCGCCTTCAATCTGGCCCTCGATGCTGAGGGGGTTGATGGCGAACCCCACGTCCTGGGCGGAGACGACCCGGAGGATCTCCACCTCGCCGGTCTCGGGGTCCACCGCCACGTCGGCGACCTGGGTGACGTAGATGGGCGCCGCGGGCAGGTTCGGGGAGATTCCATGTCCGAAGATGGGGCCGCGGATTGACTTGGCCGCCGAGAGGACCTCCTCGAGCGAAATGCTGAGCTCGGGGGAGGAGCGGACCGTCACCCGCCCGTCCGCCAGGACAAGGTCCTCCACGTGGGCCTCGAGCTTCGCGGCCGCGGTCTCCAGGATTTGTTGCTTGGCCGACAGGGCGGCCTGTTGGGCCGACGTGCTCAAGGCCCGGGTGACTTGGCTGCCGCCGCTTCCCGGCGATAAAGACCCAGAGTCCGTGTCCGCCGTGATGACGCTGACCCGGTCGAGCCCCAGGCCCAGCTCCTCCGCCACCACTTGGGCGATGGACGTGCTCGAGCCCGTGATGTCGATCGAGCCCGTGATGACCCGCGCCGTGCCGTCGTCATCCAGACGGACGCTGCAACTCGCCGCGCCGGCGGGGCCTTTCCAGAAGCTGCTCGCCACGCCCCGGCCGTAGAGACGCCCGTCCCCGTTCTTCAAGGGCGGACCCGCCGCCTCCCGCACCCGGCTCAGGGTTTCCGGGAGGCTGATGTTGAAGTTCAGCTTCCCGTCCATCCCTTCATCCCCGCGCCGCAGGGAGTTCCGCGCCCTCAGCTCGAAGGGGTCCAGTCCGACCCGGCGCGCCAGCTCGTCCATCTGGCTTTCGGTCACATACGTCAGTTGAGGGCCGGCGGGCGCGCGGACGATGCTGCAACTCGGCTTGTTCGTGTAGACCGCGTAGATGTTCACCCGCGCGTTCGGGACGCGGTATGGGCCCACGGCCATCTGGGCCCGGGTGTTGGCCATGTTGGGGGCGAAATCGGCGTAGGCGCCCGTGTCCATGTAGAAATCAACCTCCCGGACCAGAAGGTTGCCTTTCCGGTCGGCCCCCAGCCGGGATCGGGTCACCGTCGGATGACGCGGCGTGCTCCCCTCGGTGTCCTCTTCCCGGCTCAGAAGGATCTTCACCGGCCGGCCGGCGGCGGCGGCCAAAAGCGCGGCCAGGGGCTCGATCAGGACCGGCATCTTCGCCCCGAATCCCCCCCCGACGGCCGTCGGGATGACGTTGACCTGATGGAGGGCCAGTCCCATCACCCGGGCCGTTTGATCCCGGCAGCCGAAAGACCCCTGGGTGGTGGTCCAGACCGTCACCTTCCCGGTCCGGTCGACCGATGCCAGGGCCGCGTGCGGCTCGATGTACCCGGCGTGGACGCCGTGGGTGTCGAACTCGCCCTCGATGACGATCTCCGCCCGGTCCCAGGCCGCGTCCGGGTCGCCCACGACATCGGTCTTGACGGTGCAGATGTTGGCCCGCCTCTCATAAATCTTCGGCCCTTCGTACCGAGCGAACTCCTCATGGATGAGGACCTTCTCCTCGGCCATCGTTTCGACCGGATCGAACAGGGCCGGAAGCTCCTCGAACTCGACCCGGATGAGTCCGAGGGCGGCTTCGGCCGTCTCGCCATCCTCCGCCGCCACGAGGGCCACCGGGTCGCCCACGTGGCGGACCTTTTCAAGGGCCAGGGCGCGCCGATCCTTGATGATCGTGCCGTAACGGACGTCGGGGATGTCCCCGCCCGTCAGGACGGCATGAACGCCGGGCAGGCTCCGGGCCGCCTCGACATCAATGCTCACGATTCGGGCGTGGGGCAGCGGACTTCGCAGGATCCGTCCCACAAGCTCGCCGGGCAGGGAAACGTCATCGCCGAACACAGCGGTCCCCAGGGCTTTTTCCGGTCCATCCAACCGCGGCAGCGGCTTGCCGACCGTTGCGTAACCCCCATCGGAACCGCGCAGATCCTTCGTCTGGGTCATCTCATCCCCCGGTTTTCTTTCGAAATCTAGAGAAGAGGAACTGAAATCGGTCGTTGGGACTCAAGCGCGCCGCCGCCATCGGGCCGCCGCGCGCTCCTCCCAGGTAAGGATGATAACACAGGAATCGGGCGGTCCGAAGCCCGTGATGACCGGTTTGGATGGATAAGGGACAGACAGCGGCGGGTGCGGGAGAAGCGGATTGCACGGGTGGGGCGGCAAGCCGAACAAGGCTACGGGTGCCCCGGCCCGGCGCTTCGCTCCCCGCAGTCGGTCGGGGGGGACACCCGCGGAAGACGCCGCCACCGGGGCCGGGGCCCCACAACCTCATTCTTCGTTCCTAAGTATACGTCCCGGCGGAACACGAGAACATGATCCGCGTCATGTTTTTAAATTTCTCCGGCAAAGGGCCGTTTTTCAACAAAGAGGGAGGGGGGGGGATCGCCGCGCCGGCAAGACACCCCTTTGGCGCCGTGCTATATTTCAAAGAAGTTGGATCGGACTTGAGGGTGTCTGTAGATATGGGAACAGAAGGGGAAACCACCCCATCGAAATCGATGGGCCCCGATGACCTGCGGAGGAAAAGCGTTGCCGACCGCGAGCGAAGAAAAACTCCTGCTGACCCGCCTTGTCAAAGCCGGCGGCTGAGGGAGCAAGATCGGTCCCGAGGACCTTCGAGCCGCCCTGGAAGGGCTGCCTTCCTTCACCGACCCGAATCTTCTTTTCGGCTCCAACGCCGGAGACGATACGGGGGTCTATCGACTCCGCGAAGACTTGGCCATCGTCCAAACCGTGGATTTCTTCACCCCCATTGTGGACGACCCGTACGACTTCGGGGCCATCGCCGCCGCCAACGCGTTGAGCGATTGCTTCACCATGGGCGCCCGCGTGGTGACGGGACTGAACCTTGTGGCCTTTCCCTGTCATCTCGGTTTGGAGCCCCTGGGGGAGATCCTCCGGGGCGGGGCCGAGAAGATGATGGAGGCCGGCGGCGTCATCCTCGGCGGGCACAGCGTGGACGACCCCGAGCCCAAGTACGGGATCGCCGTCACGGGCACGGTCGACCCGCGGAAGATGATCACCAACACGGGCGCGAAACCCGGCGACGTCTTGATCCTGACGAAAAAGATCGGCACGGGAATCATCACCAACATGCGCAAGACCCGGACCGGGTTCGGGAAAATACTGGGGATGATTTCGGGCGGCAACGGACACAAGGCGATCCGCGACGAGGTGTATGAGGAAGCCCTCGAGGGAATGAAAACCCTGAACCGGACCGCCGGGGAGCTGATGACGGAGGCCGGCGCGGGCGCCTGCACGGACATCACCGGGTTCGGCCTGCTGGGCCACGCCCACAATGTGGCCGAGGCCAGCGGCGCCGGGTTCGAGATCTCCTATGCCGCCGTCCCCAAGTACGACGGGATCGAGGCCCACGCCATCAACGGCACCAAGGGCGGCGGTGAGCGGAACCGGCAATGGGTGCGGAAATTCGTCCGTCTGGAATCCGGGGTGGGCGAGAACGAGTTCGCCGTGTTGTGCGACGCCCAGACCTCCGGCCCGCTCCTGATCTCCATCGACCCGGCCCGGGCTGAATCCCTGGTCGGGAAGATGAAGGCGGCCGGCGTCCCGGCCCCGGCGATCATCGGGAAGGTGATCGACGAAGAAAGCGGGCGCATCCGCGTTGTTCCGTAGGCTGCGGGGCTTGAACGGGGCCGCATGAGCCCGGCGCGGCGAGCGGGCCGCGCGCTCTGAAACCGGCGGGGTTCGATGGCATCCTCACAGGTCCGGCCGCACTCCCGGCTCAAAACGTGGACAATCGCGGGACTCCTGGTTCTCGGCGCCGGCGCTTATCTTTTCATTCCCGCCGTCTCGGAAAACGTCCGCCGCTCCCTGGACGTCCTCTCGATGGGAGACATGGGCGCCTTGAGGGCCTATATCCTTTCCTTCGGGATCTGGGCTCCGGTGGCGTCGGGCGTTCTGATGATCCTTCAGGCCGTCATCGCCCCCCTGCCCGCCTTTGTGATCACCCTGGCGAACGGCACGATCTTCGGCGCTTTTTGGGGGGGGCTCCTGTCCTGGTCGAGCGCGCTGGCCGCGGCGCTGATCTGCTTTTTCATCGCGGACGGGCTGGGGAGGCCCGTTGTCGAGCGCCTGGTCGGCCAAGCGGGAATCCGGCTCGCCGACCGGTTCTTCCGAAAACATGGGAAGTACGCGGTGTTCGTCGCCCGCCTCATCCCCATCGTCCCGTTCGACCCCATCAGTTACGGCGCGGGTCTGACCCGCATGTCCGTCCTGGACTTCGCCCTCGCCACCGGCCTCGGGATGATCCCCGCGGTCCTGGTTTATTCCTGGCTTGGAGAACACCTCGGGATGGCAAACATTTGGGTTTGGGCGGTGATCGCCGTGTCGGTTCTCCTGGCGGGAAGCCTGGTGTTTCGTGTTTTTGCCCGCAACAAGGACGGGGGGGGAGGGGGGGTGGGGGAGGGATCGCAAAATGACCCCGGACCTTCCCATGGGGAGGCTCGGCCTTGAAGCCATTCCTCTCGGTCCTTTCCGCGCTCCTTTTCTCCGCCCCGCCGCGGCCTTGCCGCCGGGTCCGACGGACACACGCGGACCGGCCGCGCAAAGCGTTGGTCGGGGATGGATTGAGCTTGCCCCATTGATGAAGCTCGCCCAGAGGAAACTGCCCAGCACCGGCTCGGGCGACTCGCCGCGTTCTCGACGCGGGCGCCTGAACAAAAGCGGCACTTTCACCCGCCCGTACAAAGGGAGCGGGACTTTCACGTCCCCCGCCACACCCCAAGGGCTTCACACAACGCCGTACAATGAGAGAAAGAGGAAGAAGACCATAGACCTCAGAGGCCCCAGGGACCGAACACCGAGCCGCCCCCTGGGATCACCGGTGCCGACACCCGGATCGCGAAGCTCGCGCACCCCCCTTCCACCCCGGCCGGGAGACCGCGCCTCTTCCCAGGCGGACCGGGTGGACGGCCCGCCCGATCCGGACGAGAGGTTCCGATCCCCCCCGCCCCGTTATCATTGGCGGAAGAAGAAAACAACCTGGCAATACTGCGTCACGAGATACTACGGCAAGCAGGCGGTCACATCGTGCAACTAAGCAGAGAAGGCGGGCAAGGGGTCAACCGACCCCCCCGAAAAGCGTCTCCACTCGAAATTCCCGTTGAGATCCCCCGGAACGGCGAATCCGCGCAAATGGCACGTGGATTGCTTCTCATAGAGGGAGTGAATCCCCCGGAATCGAGGGATTGCCAGTGGAGATCCGGAAATGACCGTCACGAAAGCAGCGAGTGCTGTGTTCGGGCTGAGCGTCGCGGTCTTGATCGGAGTCGGGGCGCTCATCATCGCCGGGATCCTGGCGCTGGCGCAGCGCGCCAAGAACCTCGCGACCGCCGCGCTCTCTTGAGCCGGCCGCCAACCCGGCCGAGGCTTGAACCCGGTCATCCCATCCGTCCGGAAAACCTTTCTACGGGTTGAAGGAATCCCGGCGGATCATTCCTTCGCGAGAAGACCCTCCAACAGGGGGATGGCTTCGTGAAGGTTCTCGACGGCGTGATCACACAACCGGATGAATTCCGTCCGCTTCTGGGTCGTATTCAGCAGGCCGATGTTGAGCGTTCCCGCCTCTCGGCCGGCCATCATGTCGTACCGGCCATCCCCGATGAAAATCACCCGAGACGCCGGAAGCCCCAGGGCCCTGCACCCGGCTTCCACCTGCCTGGGGTCGGGTTTCCACACACCGATATCCCTTGTCACAACCGCCCGAAACTCGAGGCCGAACCGCTCCAGGACCGGCTCGACGTTGGGGTAGGTATTGTTCGTAACAATCCCCACGGGCACGGACCGGGAGGCCAGAAGCCCCAAGACCGGCTCGACGCCTTCGGCCAATTCCGCCCCCTCCGAAGCGGCGGCCTCATGACGGAACAAGATCTCCTCGACGCGCGAGCGCTCGGCCCCTTCCGCCCTGGACAGATAATCCAGGATGTCCAAGTCCGTCTCGAACCCCATCTCGTCCCTCATCCGAATCCAGTCGAAAAAGGGTTTCGTGAGGGTGCCGTCGAAATCGAAGAGCACCCCGCGGTATTGACCTGACATCAAGACCTCTCTCCGGCGCTTGGCGGGTCCGCCGGGCCAGGCGGCTTTCCGGCCGCAAGCCCGCCATCCCGATTTAAAAAATCTTCCCTATCTCGTCCATGTTGAATACGGGGATTTCCGTTTTTCGGCCGTCCTTCAACATCCGAACCCCTTCGCCTTCCGGCCGCATCTCGCCGATGGCCTCGGCCGGGATTCCGGCTTCCCCCAAGGCGGCAAGAAGCGTCTTGACGTCGGCCGGGTCCACACAGATGAGCAGCGCGCCCGACGCAAACGCCCCCAGGGGATCCAACCCCAGGTGGTCGCAAAACATCCTCCCCGCCTCCAGGACGGGAATTTTCTCCGCCTCGATGAGGACGCCCAGCCCCGTCGCGCGCGACAGCTCGTTGACCGCCGTGGCGAGCCCCCCTTCGGTCGGGTCGTGCATGGCGTGGACCGAGACGGCGTCACAGGCGATGCGGGCGTCGCGGACGACGCTGATGCCCGGCTCGTAGAGGAGCCGCGCGGCGGCGTCCACCACCTCGCTTCCGAAGACCCGAGCCAGGTCCTCCCGCCGCTCCCGGGCCATGATGGCCACGGCCTCCAGCGGGATCCCTTTGGTCAGGACGACGGCGTCCCCGGCTTTCGCCCCTTCAGGCGTGACAAGCCTGCGCCGCTCCACCTCGCCGAGCATCGTCCCGGCCACCACCGGACGCGGAAGGTCGAAGGTGATCTCCGTGTGGCCCCCGACAAGCGAGACACCGATCTCCGCGCACCCCCGCCGGATGTCGGCAAAGATCCGCTCGGCCAGCCCTTTGTCGGCCGACGCCTCGGGGAGAAGCAGCGAGGCCAGGAACCACCTCGGCACGCCCCCCAGGCAGGCGATGTCGTTGGCGTTGACGTGGACGGCGAACCAGCCGATCTCATCCGTGGCGTGTGTGATGGGATCGGTCTTGGCGATCAGATAGCGGTCGCCGAAATCGAGGACGGCGGCGTCCCAGCCTACGGCGGGACCCGCGACGACACGGGGGTCTTCAACGGGCCCGGCCGCCAGGATCCGGCTCAGAAGCTCCGGGGGCAGTTTGCCGGGGAGGAGTTTCGGATTCGAGGTGATCTTCGTCTGGCCTCCATCGAGAACGACCGCGCAGAAAAAATTGGGGCGTCATCCTCCATTTGAACCGTCACTCCGGCAAGCGTCTTGGAAGCATACAATATTTTCTTCGGATCCACTTCTTCAGAGGGGGCCGAAACGTAAACGCTTTCAAAATCCGTCCATGAACCTTCAACCACGGGCGCATGCACCCAGTCGCCGGGACCGGCCGCGGCTTCCTCCCCCGTCTCCTGTGCGGGCATGCGGATCATCCACAATTCGGGGGTGAAGCCAAGCGTTATGGTCCCAATCAACCCACCCCGGAGTCACCTTTTCTTGCGCCATCCGGCCGAATTGCGTAATAAGGTGTTTGTGATAGAATCCGGTGTTTCGGCAACCCCATCGGGGAATGGAGAATGTGCTTGTTCCCTGCCTTGCGAGAGCCGAAAGGGCGGGACGCGCACTTGAAGGGTGTGTGCCGGGGTAGCTCAGTCGGTAGAGCAGTGGACTGAAAATCCATCCTGAACGCTCCCGGAAATCCGCGTCAATAGGCACAATCGTAGACAGGACAAGGATTTTCGGCAATCTGCCCTTTGTGTCATTTTGTATGAATAAGGGTGCTTTTGCACCTCCAATAGACACTAAAACAGACACCTGACGCTTGGCACCGTTTACCGCAGAACTCGCCTTCCCCGCACCCCGGAGGGTACAGCTCTCCCTGGCTCTCCGCTTAACGGCTTTCGGGTTCGTCCCTCAATTGCTGTTCGTCTTCTTGTTCGAACAGCGGCAACCCATCGACCCCCCTGTCCGGGGCCCCTTTTCTCTCCGCTTCGGAACCTCACGCGGTCCCAGGTCGGTCACGATCCGGAAGTGTCTCTAGCTAGGTCTTCCAGCCGGACTGGACTTACCCCGGTTTCGTGGAGAGTTAAGCACTTGGGTTTTCAGGGTGTGCGTTGTTGTCTCCTTTCGTAGTTAACGGGTGACAGGTTGTCGATGGAGGAGTGCCGACGATGCGGGTTGTAGAAGCCCTCGATGAACCCGAACACCTCCATGCGCGCCTCGGCCCGGGTGCGGAAACTGTGGCGAGCGAGGAGCTCGCACTCCAGCGTGGCGAAAAAGCTCTCACACAGCGCGTTGTCGTAGCAGTCCCCGACCGAACCCATGGAGGGACGCACGCCCGCCTGCCGGCAGCGCTGCCCAAAGGCGACCGAGGTGTACTGCGTGCCCTGGTCGGAGTGGTGGATGACGGCCCGGGGACGGCGCTTATACAGCGCCATGTCGAGCGCGTCGAGCACCAACTCGGCCCGCAGGTGTGTGGCCATCGACCACCCCACGATGCGCCGGCTGAACGCATCGAGCGCCACGGCCAGATACAAAAACCCCGCCCATGTCGGAACGTAGGTGATGTCGGCCACCCACAGCCGGTCGGGGGCCTCGGCCGTGAAGTTGCGGTCCACCAGATCAGGGGCCGGCCGCGCCTCCTGCCGGCGCTGCGTCGTGCGCGCTCCCTTGCGCCGACTGACGCCCGCAAGTCCCGCCCCACGTATCAGCCTGGCGACGCGCTTGCGGCCCACACGCACTCCCTCAGCCTCCAGCTCGGCATGGACGCGCGGCACGCCGTAAGTCCCCCGAGAACGCTCGTGGATCGCCTGAATGCGTTTGGTGAGCGCCCGATCGGCACACGAGCGGGCACACGGCGCGCGCCTGCGCCACGCGTAGTAGCCGCTGGAGGAGACGCCCAGCACCCGGCACATGGTGGCGGTCCGATACATGGCCTGGTTCGCCCTCACGAACCCGTAGATCCGGACGGGATCGAATCGGTCTCCCGAGCAAACCAGGCCGCGGCTTTTGCTAAGATCTCCCGCTCCTGGCGGAGCTGTCGGTTCTCGCGGCGAAGTCGGCGCAACTCCTCCCGCTCATCGCTCGTGAGCCCGTCTTTGCGACGCCACTCGTCAACGTCGGCTTGATGGGCCCAGGTGCGGATCGTCTGCGCCGAGGGCTCGAACTCGTGCGCCAGCGCCTCGGGCGTACGTCCCGCCCGGACCAACTCTACCATCTGGCAGCGGAACTCCATTGGATAGCGTGGGTGAGTCTGTGGCATCGTGAACACCTCCTTTACCCCCAAATCATCAGGTGTCCACCAAACCGGGTCAACTCCAGTCCAGGTAGCAAAGAGCACAGCAGAATCGTTGCAGTTGAATCAGACACTGCGTTATAACTACATCGCAACAGTCCCTGCTCAGCATATGTATGGATTGGAAGTTGGCATAATGCTTCCTTTGCAAACAGGATCTACCTTTTATTTTAAGCGCCCTTACTACCCAAAAGATGTCCAAAAGGCTCTCTCCCATATACCTCCACCACGGGTATTTGTAACGACGCCGCATTATTTAAACATCCTTTTAAAGGCGAAACTCCCTCTACCTGATCTGGAAATTGTCATCTCCGCGACCGATCATCTTAGTCTTGATTTGTCCCGAAAAGCTGAAACCCAGTTCAATACGAATGTTTACGAAATATATGGATGTACTGAAGCAGGATCACTCGCGGTCCGCAGGACCTCGGATGGGAAATTGTGGCATCTCCTTGATGACGTACGGATCCTGGGAGATGGAGACCGATGTGTTGTTCAAGCTCCATACCTCCCGGAAACAATTCCGTTGATGGATAATATTGAGCCGAAATCAGAGAAGACCCTCCTGTTAGGAGACCGCCTGTCCTCCATGATTAGGATCGCAGGCAAAAGGGAATCGTTAGGAAATCTTAACTGCCATCTAAACGAGATTCCTGGAGTCCAGGATGGGTGCTTTATTCAACAACGCTCGGATTATCGAGAGTTAGGGCGGCTTGAGGCAGTGGTTGTAGCGCCAAATGTAGCGCCCAGCACCATTATAGAAGCACTATCCAATAGGCTCGACGCCGCGTTTATCCCTCGTCGGATATACTTTATCGACTCCTTACCTATGAATGAAACCGGTAAGATCTCCCGTGACGAGCTATTAAAGCTAATCAACAGCGCCCCATGAGCGAGCTTTCTAGCGATGAGACCGAGGCGGGATAACTCAACGAATTCCAGTATTCGTATTTCCTCTAGTCATGCCTCTCTTTCTGGTCACTTCCCAGAGAATCCCCTTGTCCCAGGTGCAGTAATTCTTGACGAAATCATTGTTCGCCTAGAGAAAGGAGGAGAATTCGACCCCCACCTTCCAGTCCTTGAATCTGCAAAGTTCGTCCGACCATTGCGCCCGGATGAAACCGTAGATCTAAGTATTACTCAACTGACAGATTCGATTGTTCGGATTGAGGGTTTGGTTAATAATAGCAAGATTTTTGTAGCGATTTGTCGCTATGGAAAGAATCAGAACCTGGACTCTAGAACCCATGGCTAAAGCCTGGATAAATCAGCGGGAGCGGGGCAGTTCTATATTAATGCGCCTCTATGCGTGCCTCAGTCTCACATTTGGGCGCAATGCTTCCCGAGCCTTCCTGCCATTCATAGTATTCTATTACCTCATCCTGGAAAGGAAAGCGCGTCAGGCGTCACGGGAATTCCTTTACAAAGTCCTCGGGGAATCAATTGGATGTACGCACTTGTATCGCCATTTTCATACGTTTGGAAGTACAATTCTAGATCGGATATTCTTTTGGAGTGGCAGATACAAGGAGTTTCAGGTGACAACTGAAGGAGAGGAGGCATTATTTGAGTGTCTCAAAGAATCTGGCGGATGTATTTTGTTGGGGTCCCATCTTGGAAGCTTCGAGATTGTGCGAGTACTTGGAATGACAAGGCAGAATATCAAGATCTATATGCTTATGGTTGAAGACGAAGCAAGAAAGATATCCCGCCGCTTGGAAGGTTTTAATGCAGAGATGGCAGAGCAAATAATCCCGATTGGAACAGCAAATTCTCTCCTCGGGTTAACGGAGATTCGACGGGAGGGGGCATTGTTGGAATTCTTGGAGATCGGGTCTTTAATGATCGTGACACTATAGAATTGGAATTCCTCGGGAGTCCGACATCCTTTCCTGTCTCCCCCTACCGACTAGCCTCCACTCTACGCTTACCAATCTTTATATTCTTCGGACTTTATATGGGTGGAAATCGCTATAAAATCTATTTTGAACCCTTAGTGAATGAACCTCAGAAGCTTAAGGGGATGCGTGAGGTTGAATTCGCGGCTCTTGTTCGGCAATATGTCCGGAGACTTGAAGAATATTGCCGTATGGCTCCCTATAACTGGTTCAATTTCTACAAGTTTTGGAAAGAATAGAGGGAGATCCCATGCTCATACAAAGATGGTATTTGACCTATCTGGAATTAGGATGCCGCTTTTCTAATCGGTCGTTAATGTTGCCGAGAGGGGCCGTCGCCAATCAAATCACACCATGGCAATCACTTTAGGCATATTTCGGACAGAGTTGTCCCAAGCTAAGATGTGAAGAAGCTAACTTTCTTGAAATGAGATACCTTTCTGCCCTTGATAAGGCACTCATGATTCAAGGGACACTAACTTATAAGGCATCTGGAAAGATTACTAAGATGACGGTTAAACCGTATAAGGGGGAGGTAACGATCTTAGAAAGGGAGGTAGTAATCGAGAATGATGAAAGGTCAGATAAACAAAATCTTAAATCCTTGCCTCCTATAAAAGGTGCAGTGGAGGGCTTGCTAAAGACAATAGATGGCGATTTAGAGGCCCTTCAGCGTAATTATAAATAGGAAATAGCTGGATCTTTTGATTGGGGGAAATAAACATACCCCCAAAGAGTTGGAGATTGAATCTCTTCTTAAAGACAATATTTCTCATGGGGGCTAATGTGAAAATTGAGAATTCCAGTACATAGAAAGGACTGGAGATCGGACTATAATGAATTTAAGTAATGAGTAAAAGAGGGTCAGAAAGAAAGCTTATTATATTATTGTGGCTTGGCTTTATCGGTTTAGCTGGATGGGGAGTTGTGATGAAAGGTAAAATAGTGACCGATTTTTCTATATTTCTGCCAAATGGTTCGAACGCTCAAGACAGGCTATTATTGTTGCTACTTAGAGAAGGTAATGGGTCAAGGACAATGTTGGTATCAATGAATGAGGATAATGCGGAATCGCTCGCGAGATTGAATAAAAGAATGGCTAGGGATCTGATGGCGAGCGGTCGGTTTGTACAAATCCTCAACGGTGAGGCTGGGTTCATCCAAGACGACATATCTTTTCTCTTTAGGAATCGTTATCTCCTCAGTCCCGGTGTTAAAGGAGGGAGCTTTACTGCGAGGGGGTTACGGGAATCCTTGGAAAGACAGGTTAAGGGGTTATCGTCATCTCGCGGAATACTCCAGAAGCGTTACTTTGCCAACGATCCAAGTGGAGAGTTCTTACAGGTGATGAAGAATATGAGCGTTGGCAATGAATTGCAGAGACATGACGGGGTTTGGTTTTCGAAAGATAGAAGAAGTACCATATTCGTTGCGGAGGTACGTAGTCGGCCATTTGTCATAGACTCTCTTCAGCACGATCTAGGCCTAATAAGGAAGAAGTTTGAGGAATATACCCCAAAGACAACCCCTAATACCCCAAAAAACGTGAGGCAAGACTGTCCCACTATTCGGCGGTGTGGGCGGCACGACGCTTTTCGGGAGAGGTTACCGCGAAGTGCTGAAAGTACGTGGGACACGCTCTTGAATGAGGGTGAAGTGCGAAGCCTGGCGGCCCTGGCCCGTCTTACGGGGCGGTGTCGGGACACAGAACGAAAGAACGTCCTGGCCCTCGAGGCTGTTGGCCTGGTGAAACGGGACGGTAGGCGGCTCAAGGCCTTGGTGCGCGACTTGGACACCCTGACGGTTGAGCTGGGGACGGAGGGTGCCTGTGAGCGGAAGCGTGAGCGTCACCAGGAAGAACGGGAAGCGTTTGAGGCTGTCCGGTCCGTCAGGGACTTGCTCAGGGACGTGGCGCGCCGGCGGCGGCAGGGGCCGTTGCCCTTGAAGTACGAACGGGCGCAGGGGCCGCTTCCTGAAATTCAACCAACTGGCGGCGAACCAGAAAACGAGCTGGCCGTGGACCTACATCTAGGCTAGGGTTGCTTTCCAGTTTCTGGTGGGCGCGTCAATCGGATGCTCGTGTTGGTGCAATCCGACGCCTCTACTGTATTGATCGTCCGATCCAGGCGCACCATGCATTTCTCTATGACAATCCCGCCGCGCCCATCGCTACTAATGTTCGTAACAAAGGGACCGGCTTTACTGGCACAACCAGTAAGGCCTACGACACCAAGCAGGACAAGACTCAAAAGTACCTTCGACATAACTATCTCCTTTGTCCCAAACCCTTATTTACCCAGAAAACCTAAAGCCAGCAAAACGGTCATGATCTTTCGGTACATTGTGACATCCTCCCTTTTCCGTCCCCCTCGAGAGCGAGAGTGAGCGGCCTTCCCCGACCGTTGGAGACGCAATTCCCCTTTGGGCCCTGGTAGAGTCAGAATGCGCATAATGCTAACATTATCCCAGATATCCCATATGGATCATAACTTTTGTCGGACCGGAGGACATTTTCTGGAGTAAAATCAATGCATGAGCCTCCCCGAGCCATCCTCTCGCGGGGTAATCCAATGGGTGAAGCGAAAAAGTGGGCGTTGAAGGTCCGTTTTGAGCGTCGGCTGAGGCTTGAGTTTCACGGAACCAGAATGACTTCGGATGCGGGATTGCTGGCCTGCCGAGAGGGATCAAGCACTGGTCGTTACGCGGCCTTCAGCTTAAGCTCCTCAAAATGGGCGGCCGGCTCGTGCGGTACGCCCGCCACATCACCTTCCAGTTGGCCGAGGTCGGTGTATCCAGGAAGACATTTGCCCTTATCTTGGAGAGAATCAAGCGATGATGCCCGGTGCCTGTCTAGCGACCCTAAGCGGAGTCCACACAAGGGCAAAATGACGAAGACTCCAAACCTGGTGGTCAAGCCCGTTTACACGCCGGCGCTGACATGGTTTTCCAATGGCGGATACCGCTCCGATCAGGGTTTCAGGCGCCCGAAATGGTGTTGACAGCCCCGGTAAAGAGGGCTCTAATTGAGTTAAAGAGCAACGGGTGGTCAATACAAGAGTTGTCTTGATTTAAACCGGGATTTCCCAGATGACCACTCTTAGCCATCCTGCGGTCCTCCTGTGTCATCAAAGTACCCCATTTTACTACAGATTCAGGGTCTCTTTGCAGAACCCTCTGCTCAATCGAGGGGCAACGGCCGTCCTAAAGCCGCAATCCCTTGAAAACCCAGCTCTACCGGCACACTCAGGGGAGTTCGGCACAGACTGATCCCCCGTCTCCACCACGTCACTAAGCTTCCGGGCCATCTGCTCCGTCATCCGGTATCTGGTACGGGAGGCGGTAACCACAACCGTCGAATTCGTTCAAGGATTGCCCTGAACAGTTGACGCGGCACGGCCACCTCGGCCATCTGGAAGGTGGTGTGCCGGGCGTGGGTGACCACCTTGGCCCCAATCTTAATCAGCTTCTCGCGTAACGTCGTCAGCGACCAGTGCTTCACCGCTCTGGGCAACGCCAGCCGCCGCAGGAAGTTTGCCAGGTTGTACGCCAAGGCAAATAGTTGCAAGCGGACCTGGTTCTCTTCAAAGCCGTGGCAGGACAGGCGCGTCCAGTTCAGGGCGTACTTGCCCTCCTTGATCCACTGCTCCGCCGTCCCACGCTGGTTGTAGAACCTCACGACGTTCTCTTCCCGCCAGTGCAGGTTGGTCACGATGAAGCTGACTCTTGGAAACAACTCGCCCTGGTGCCACTCGACCGCCACCACCACCCGGCGAGGCTTCTCCCAACTAGCCGCCTGATAGGAGACGCTGTGGTAGAAGATAATGGGCCTTTTGGGCGGTCGGCCAACCGGCCGGGTCAGAAGGCATTCGATGTCCCTGTACAAGATGGCGTTGGCCGGAAGCCGAATCGCATAGGAGTAGCCCTCCGCCTCAAGGTATCGGTACACCTCCGGCTTGGCAAATGCCGCGTCGCCTCGAAAAAACCGACAGACCTTCGCATCCCGGTAGCGAGCTACCACCGGCTCCAATACAGACCACCAGTCATCAGCGCTGTGGACCTTGCCGTTGCGCAACAGCGCCCGCTCCAGATCGCCAAACTGGTTGAAGCAAAACAGTGGGTGATAGCAGGTGCAGCCGAAGTGGCCGTTGTAGGAAGAGCCTTCCTGCTCACCGTGGGTCGGGCTGACCGAACTGTCCATGTCCAGGATCAGCTTGCGAATCGGCTTGCGTTTGCGGACACGATCCACCAACACACCGGGCAGACCGCTCAGCGCCTTGAGGGGTTAAGGGGCCGGGTGAGGGTCTGCGTCTCGAATCGGCTCATCTGGCTGGTGGAGGCAGCGGTGTGATACTTCGCTCGCCCCCCAACCACCTGACGCATGGCGGGATCGACACAGAGCCGCTCGGCATCATTGGTGTCTTTATATCCTGCCAGGCGGCTGTAGACCGACTGGCGCACCAAAGCGGTGAGGCTGTGCCGGGTGTTCCCGCCCGTCCGTGAATCGGACAGAAACCCCTCGGCCGCCTTCGTCAGCCCCAACACCTCATCCAGTTCACGATAGGCAAGCAAACCGGCGTCACTCGTAACCTTTGCTCCGTGAAACTCCAGCCTGAGCCGACCGTCGAATTGGAGCCTCAACGGCCTCTTTTTCGCTTCACCCATCGGGTCCCCTCGCAAGATGATGGCAGGGAGAGGCCAACACCTTGATTTTACACGAGAAAACGGCCTTCGGGGCGTTAAAAATTATCATCCATATGGGAAATGCGGGATAATGGGCCTTTTGGGCGGTCGGCCAACCGGCCGGGTCAGAAGGCATTCGATGTCCCTGTACAAGATGGCGTTGGCCGGAAGCCGAATCGCATAGGAGTAGCCCTCCGCCTCAAGGTATCGGTACACCTCCGGCTTGGCAAATGCCGCGTCGCCTCGAAAAAACCGACAGACCTTCGCATCCCGGTAGCGAGCTACCACCGGCTCCAATACAGACCACCAGTCATCAGCGCTGTGGACCTTGCCGTTGCGCAACAGCGCCCGCTCCAGATCGCCAAACTGGTTGAAGCAAAACAGTGGGTGATAGCAGGTGCAGCCGAAGTGGCCGTTGTAGGAAGAGCCTTCCTGCTCACCGTGGGTCGGGCTGACCGAACTGTCCATGTCCAGGATCAGCTTGCGAATCGGCTTGCGTTTGCGGACACGATCCACCAACACACCGGGCAGACCGCTCAGCGCCTTGAGGGGTTAAGGGGCCGGGTGAGGGTCTGCGTCTCGAATCGGCTCATCTGGCTGGTGGAGGCAGCGGTGTGATACTTCGCTCGCCCCCCAACCACCTGACGCATGGCGGGATCGACACAGAGCCGCTCGGCATCATTGGTGTCTTTATATCCTGCCAGGCGGCTGTAGACCGACTGGCGCACCAAAGCGGTGAGGCTGTGCCGGGTGTTCCCGCCCGTCCGTGAATCGGACAGAAACCCCTCGGCCGCCTTCGTCAGCCCCAACACCTCATCCAGTTCACGATAGGCAAGCAAACCGGCGTCACTCGTAACCTTTGCTCCGTGAAACTCCAGCCTGAGCCGACCGTCGAATTGGAGCCTCAACGGCCTCTTTTTCGCTTCACCCATCGGGTCCCCTCGCAAGATGATGGCAGGGAGAGGCCAACACCTTGATTTTACACGAGAAAACGGCCTTCGGGGCGTTAAAAATTATCATCCATATGGGAAATGCGGGATTATGTGATCAAACCGGAATTTCCCATATCAACTTGCTTGGGTGGTTTCCGGTCCCCTTTCCCGATGAAAACCAGTTGACCCCCTTCCGATGGGTCTGTCAAGAGCCTTCCAACCCTCCGCAACAAGGTGCTGACGGCCATCGACTGCCCCAAAAGGCGGACCCTCGCCCTTCGGTCCCCTTTATTCGCGGTTCAACCCGTTAACCAATCACCTCATGCTGCCGGGAACCCTCTGCACAAGGTTAGACCGGCACCGGCCGTAATCGGTTGATTCGGTCCAGGATGATGGCGAACTCTTCCCTGGATACCGCTACTTCGGCCAATTGAAAGATGATCTGCCGGGCGTGCCGCACAATCCTCCCGCCCATTTTGATGAGCTTGACCTGGAGGCTTCGCAGCGACCAGTGCTTGAGCCCCCTGGGCAAGGCTAGCCTGCGCAGGAAATTGCCCAGGTTGTACGCCAGGACGAAGAGAAGGAGCCGCACCTGGTTGCACACGAACCGGTGACAGGAAAGGCGTGTCCAGTTCAGGGCGTACTTGCCTTCCTTGATCCATTGCTCGGCTGTGCCTCGCTGGTTGTAGAAGTGCACGACCCCCTCGGGTCGAGCCGTCAGGTTCGTGACAATGAATCCGACGCGAGGGAAGAGTTCGCCTGAGTGCCATTCCACCTTCGCCACGACCCGCCGGGAACGGTCCCAGCTTCCAGCCTGATACCGGAAGTCGTAATAGAAGATGATGGGTCTCTTGGGCGGGCGACCGACCGGGCGGGTGAGGAGGAAGTCGATCTCTCGCTGCACCACGTCGTTGGCGGGAAGGCGGATGGCGTAATGGAAGCTGTGCGCTTCCAGGCACTCATAAACCTCCGGGCGCGCAAAGGCGGCATCGGCTCGGAAGTAACGGCGAACACCCGCCCGCTCATACCGGGCCGCGATGGGCGAAAGCAACTCGCGCCAGCCATCGGCGCTGTGCACGTTGCCGGGGCGCAACATCGCCCCTTCGCAGTCCCCGAACTGGTTAAAGCAAAAAAGAGGGTGATAACAGGTGCAACGAAAGTGGCCGTTGTAGGCCGTACCTTCCTGCTCCCCATGGACGGGGCTTTCCGAGCTGTCCATGTCCAGGATGATTCGCTGATGGGGTGAGTGTGCCATGGCCCGGTCCACCCACTCCCGGTTCAGCTCGCTCCGGCCCCTTGAGATTCTCCTCCCTGGTGAGAACCTCGGTCTCGAACCGGCTCAGGGTGTTGGCGCCCGCCGCCTGCTTCTCAAGCGCTCGGCGGCCGACCACGGCTTGCATCGCGGGGTCCTGGGCCAACCGCTCGGCATCGTTGGTGTCTTCATACCCTGCCAAGCGGCTATAGACCGACTGGCGCAATAGCGGCGCCAACTCATGCTGGATGTTCCGGCCATGACGGATCTCTTGCAATTGCACTGGCGCTCTCACCGTCAAACCCAGCGCATCATCCAGCTCCCGGCAGGCCAGCAATCCCGCATCCGAAGTGATTCTGGTTCCGTGAAACTCAAGCCTCAGCCGACGGTCAAAACGGATCTTCAAAGCCCCCTTCTTCGCTTCACCCATTGGGTCCCCTCGCAAGATGATGGCAGGGAGAGGCCAACACCTTGATCTTACACGAGAAAATGGCATTCGGTCCGACAAAACTTATGATCCATATGGGAAATGCGGAATATAAGGATCGAAAAATGACATTGTTTGTTACGGGGATACCGGTGGTCGCCATTCAAACAAGGAACATAATTCGGGATGGACTTACCCCGGTTTCATGGAGAGTTAAGCACTTGGGTTTTCAGGGTGTGCGTTGTTGTCTCCTTTCGTAGTTAACGGGTGATCCCCCGCTCTAGGGTTTTGTTGGACACTCGATTGATCCATGATTCATGGAGAAAGGGGTGTCGCGATGAACGAACAAAAGCAAGAGGGGGCTTTGGCGGAGGGCGCCCGCAGGGCGAACGGAGCCAAGGCCCCAGGGCATCGCAGTGAGCGGGGTCGGTTCTCCTGCCAGCGCAAGCGGGAGGCGGTCCTGCGTCTTTTGCGGGGCGAGAGCCTGGAGACGCTCTGCCGCGAGTTGGGCACGACAGCGGCTCGGCTTTCCGCCTGGCGCGAGGCGTTCCTTCGCGCGGGCGAGGCGGCGCTCAAAGCCCGCCCGGCGGATGAGCGGGACGAGGAGAACGCCCGGCTCAAGGCCAAGGTGGGCGAACTCACGATGGAGGGCGAGGTCCTGCGGGAGAAGATCGACCGCCTGGAGGCCGGCCGCCCTTTAGCCGGCAGGAGGTGGAGGCGATGAGTCAGGCCCGCTTCACCTCCACGGGCAGAGCCTACGGCCTGAAGCGGGTGTGCGCCCTTTGGGGCTTGGCGCGCTCCACGGTCTACGCGCAACGGCGGCGAGAGGCGGTCCCCGTTCATGAACGCCCCACGCCCAATAAGCACGGCCCTGTGGGCCCGTGCACCGATGCGGAACTCCTCGGCCACATCCGGCAGGTCCTGGAGGACTCTCCCTTCCATGGCGAGGGCTACCGCAAGGTGTGGGCGAGGCTGCGCTTCGCGGGCATCCGCACCAGCAAGGAGCGGGTGCGTCGCCTGATGCGGGAGGCGGGGCTTCAGGCCCCCCACCGGGTGGGCAAACCCCGAGGTCCCAAGGCCCACAACGGGACCATCCGCACCGAGCGGCCCGACCGAATGTGGGGCACGGACATGACGACGACGGTGACCACCGAGGAGGGGGTGGCCTCGGTGTTCGTGGCGGTGGATCACTGCTCGGTGGACTGCGTGGGGATCCATGCGGCCAAGAGCGGCAACCGCTTCGAGGCCCTGGAGCCGATCCGGCAGGGGGTCGCCGAGCGCTTCGCCGGCTTGGAGGCGGACGTCGCCGAGGGGCTTAAAGTTCGTCACGACCACGGCCCCGCCTATCTGTCCGATGACTTTCAGCGGGAGATCACCTACCTGGGCATGACCAGTTCGCCCAGCTTCGTGCGGGCGCCCGAGGGAAATGGCTACTGTGAGTGGTTTATCCGCATCTTGAAGGAGAATCTCCTGTGGGTGCGCTCTTTCGCCACCGTAGAGGAACTGCGGTGGGCGCTGCTTGAGTTCAAGAACCTGTACAACCATCATTGGATTCTCGAGGGCTACGGCTACCGAACGCCGGCCCAGGCAAGGCAGGAAAAACTCGCTCAAGTTGCGGAGGCCGCATGAGGTCGAATACCCTCACCCGAGTGTCCAATAACCCAGGGGCGGTCCAGTGACAGGTTGTCGATGGAGGAGTGCCGACGATGCGGGTTGTAGAAGCCCTCGATGAACCCGAACACCTCCATGCGCGCCTCGGCCCGGGTGCGGAAACTGTGGCGAGCGAGGAGCTCGCACTCCAGCGTGGCGAAAAAGCTCTCACACAGCGCGTTGTCGTAGCAGTCCCCGACCGAACCCATGGAGGGACGCCCGCCCGCCTGCCGGCAGCGCTGCCCAAAGGCGACCGAGGTGTACTGCGTGCCCTGGTCGGAGTGGTGGATGACGGCCCGGGGACGGCGCTTATACAGCGCCATGTCGAGCGCGTCGAGCACCAACTCGGCCCGCAGGTGTGTGGCCATCGACCACCCCACGATGCGCCGGCTGAACGCATCGAGCGCCACGGCCAGATACAAAAACCCCGCCCATGTCGGAACGTAGGTGATGTCGGCCACCCACAGCCGGTCGGGGGCCTCGGCCGTGAAGTTGCGGTCCACCAGATCAGGGGCCGGCCGCGCCTCCTGCCGGCGCTGCGTCGTGCGCGCTCCCTTGCGCCGACTGACGCCCGCAAGTCCCGCCCCACGCATCAGCCTGGCGACGCGCTTGCGGCCCACACGCACTCCCTCAGCCTCCAACTCGGCATGGACGCGCGGCACGCCGTAAGTCCCCCGAGAACGCTCGTGGATCGCCTGAATGCGTTTGGTGAGCGCCCGATCGGCACACGAGCGGGCACACGGCGCGCGCCTGCGCCACGCGTAGTAGCCGCTGGAGGAGACGCCCAGCACCCGGCACATGGTGGCGGTCCGATACATGGCCTGGTTCGCCCTCACGAACCCGTAGATCCGGACGGGATCGAATCGGTATCCCGAGCAAACCAGGCCGCGGCTTTTGCTAAGATCTCCCGCTCCTGGCGGAGCTGTCGGTTCTCGCGGCGAAGTCGGCGCAACTCCTCCCGCTCATCGCTCGTGAGCCCGTCTTTGCGACGCCCCTCGTCAACGTCGGCTTGATGGGCCCAGGTGCGGATCGTCTGCGCCGAGGGCTCGAACTCGTGCGCCAGCGCCTCGGGCGTGCGTCCCGCCCGGACCAACTCTACCATCTGGCAGCGGAACTCCATTGGATAGCGTGGGTGAGTCTGTGGCATCGTGAACACCTCCTTTACCCCCAAATCATCAGGTGTCCACCAAACCGGGTCAACTCCAGGATGATGCATTGTTATTTTCCGTTATGGGGTCGATTCTCGTTACTGCATTTTTGCTATGGGTCTTTCGTTCAGTGCCTCTCTTGGTTCTTATTGCAGTCCCTTTGGTATCCGGAGTATTGGCTGCAGTCACGGCAGTTACATTCCTCTTTGGTTCAATCCACGGAATAACTCTGTCATTTGGGGTTGCTCTCATGGGGATAGGAGTGGATTACCCCATACATGCTGTTCTACCAGTTGCTAACACGCCGAAACGGATCGAGGCACACTTACAACGGATATGGCCAACACTTCGGATGGCCGCGATGAGTACTTGCGTTGGTTTTTCTGCGCTGCTCTTGGCCGGATTTGAAGGGTTGATCCATCTTGGGACTTTTGCGATCTCTGGGTTAATTGTGACGGCCATAGTCACTCGCTGGGTTGTTCCATCGCTTTTGTTGTTATGGCCAGGGGTCGGACCCAATGCCGTAAAATTGCCTCGATTTGTGATACAGTTGAACCAGGTACGAACGGTTAAGTGGAGTTCATTAGCTATTCTGGCGATGGGATGCATTTACCTAGTCTTCACTGGTACTTCATTCTGGAACGATGATATTGGTCGGCTAAGCCCAGGCGGCGCCCAGCAAAAACTTAAGGATCTACAGTTGCGACTCGAGCTCGGAGTACCGCAGGTTCGCTATCTCGGCCTAGTATGGGGGCAATCCGCCGATGAAGTATTGGTACGGACTGAACAGCTGGTTCCTGTCTTGGATGACCTGATTTCAAAGGGGTGGAGTTGACCCGGTTTGGTGGACACCTGATGATTTGGGGGTAAAGGAGGTGTTCACGATGCCACAGACTCACCCACGCTATCCAATGGAGTTCCGCTGCCAGATGGTAGAGTTGGTCCGGGCGGGACGCACGCCCGAGGCGCTGGCGCACGAGTTCGAGCCCTCGGCGCAGACGATCCGCACCTGGGCCCATCAAGCCGACGTTGACGAGGGGCGTCGCAAAGACGGGCTCACGAGCGATGAGCGGGAGGAGTTGCGCCGACTTCGCCGCGAGAACCGACAGCTCCGCCAGGAGCGGGAGATCTTAGCAAAAGCCGCGGCCTGGTTTGCTCGGGAGACCGATTCGATCCCGTCCGGATCTACGGGTTCGTGAGGGCGAACCAGGCCATGTATCGGACCGCCACCATGTGCCGGGTGCTGGGCGTCTCCTCCAGCGGCTACTACGCGTGGCGCAGGCGCGCGCCGTGTGCCCGCTCGTGTGCCGATCGGGCGCTCACCAAACGCATTCAGGCGATCCACGAGCGTTCTCGGGGGACTTACGGCGTGCCGCGCGTCCATGCCGAGTTGGAGGCTGAGGGAGTGCGTGTGGGCCGCAAGCGCGTCGCCAGGCTGATGCGTGGGGCGGGACTTGCGGGCGTCAGTCGGCGCAAGGGAGCGCGCACGACGCAGCGCCGGCAGGAGGCGCGGCCGGCCCCTGATCTGGTGGACCGCAACTTCACGGCCGAGGCCCCCGACCGGCTGTGGGTGGCCGACATCACCTACGTTCCGACATGGGCGGGGTTTTTGTATCTGGCCGTGGCGCTCGATGCGTTCAGCCGGCGCATCGTGGGGTGGTCGATGGCCACACACCTGCGGGCCGAGTTGGTGCTCGACGCGCTCGACATGGCGCTGTATAAGCGCCGTCCCCGGGCCGTCATCCACCACTCCGACCAGGGCACGCAGTACACCTCGGTCGCCTTTGGGCAGCGCTGCCGGCAGGCGGGCGTGCGTCCCTCCATGGGTTCGGTCGGGGACTGCTACGACAACGCGCTGTGTGAGAGCTTTTTCGCCACGCTGGAGTGCGAGCTCCTCGCTCGCCACAGTTTCCGCACCCGGGCCGAGGCGCGCATGGAGGTGTTCGGGTTCATCGAGGGCTTCTACAACCCGCATCGTCGGCACTCCTCCATCGACAACCTGTCACCCGTTAACTACGAAAGGAGACAACAACGCACACCCTGAAAACCCAAGTGCTTAACTCTCCACGAAACCGGGGTAAGTCCAGGGGGGTTTCCCGCTGCGGTTTTTTTTGAGGAGAACTTCGATGGATCTCAAAAAGAAAAACGATCGCCCCGCCACCCGTCGGCTTCTCACCACACGGGAGGCGGCCGAGTATCTCGGGCTGGCCGAATGGACTTTACGCGCCTGGACGAACCAGCGCCGTATCCCTAACGTGAAGATCAGCGGGGCCGTCCGGTCTAAAATTTCGGACGTGGACGCCTTTATCGCCGCCTCTCGGCGTCCCGCAAGGGGGCGCGGCGATGACTAAAAAACGCTCCAGTAAAAACCAGCCCCCCCGGCGCAAGATGACGCGCACTCCCTTCCCGAAAAATGGGGATTGGGCGCTTGCCTGGGCTCGCTTTTATATGCAGGCCTGAAAGGCCTGCCCCGTACCCGTACCCCCCGGGGAGAGGGGACCCACTTTGCCCGAGTGTCAGAAGCTCCGGATTGCCGATAACGATTTGGAGCGTTACTTCCACAGCGGCTCGAACATCGGCCTGCTCCTCGGAGAGCCGTCGGGCGGGCTGGTGGACGTGGACTTGGATGCATCCGAAGCTTGCGCCGTGGCGGGCGCGTTTCTCCCCCCAACGGATTGTGTCCACGGGAGACCCGGGAATCCCCTTTCTCACTTTTGGTACTGCTGCACACCTGCCCTCAAGACTCAAAAATTCATCGACCCAGACGGGAAGATGCTCATAGAGCTCCGGTCCAACAGGGTGCAGACCCTCGTACCGAACTCTGTCCACCCCACAGGTGAGCGCTTTGGGTGGAAGAAGCAGCCCCCCCTCCTCCTCCCCGCGTGGACGGAGAGGATCTCCGGCGTTTGGCCGCGGTGGTGGCCTCTACTGCCGTTCTCGCCCGCTACTGGCCGGAAAAGGGAAGCCGCCATCACGCCGCGCTGGCCGTGGAGGGGTTCCTCCTGCGGGGCGGCATGGGAAAGGACCTGACCGCACGCATCGTGAGAGAGGCTGCGCGGGCCGCAGGGGATGAGGAGTCGTGGAAGCGCGGAGACACGGGGACGGCCGAGGCCCTTAAAGGCGGGCGCCCCACCACAGGTGGACCGACGCTTGCGGAACTTCTCCGGGGAGACGGCAAGAAGGTGGTCGCCTGCCTGCGGAAGTGGCTTGCACTCCGTGGCGGGGCGCGGGAGGCGCGGGAGGCCCCTGGCGGGTCGCACTACGAAATCAAGGATGGCAGGATCATCAGGTGGCGCCAGACGCGCGAGGGGCCGGTCGCGCATCCCCTCACGAACAATTTCGTCTGCCACGTGACGGAAGAACTCATCCTCGATGATGGCGTTGAGACAACGACGGCCTTCCGCATCGAGGGCGCCACGGACACCGGCGAGCCGCTTCCGCCTAAAACAATCCCTGCCGCGCAATTCGGGGGCTTGGGTTGGGTCACCGACCGGTGGGGGCTCAAGGCCATCGTGGCCGCCGGACCCGCAACGAAGGACTATCTCCGTGAGGCCATTCAGGTGCTGTCGCCGAAAGCGCGGCGGCGCCACGTGTTCACCCACACGGGGTGGCGCGAGATGGACGGCGAGTGGGTCTACCTCACATCAGGCGGCGCCGTCGGACATGAGGGTTTCGAGGTGGACCTGGGTCAGGAGCTCACGCGCTACTCTCTGCCCCGAGAACCCAAAGACCCGGCGGGTGCGATGGAGGAAAGCCTCAAACTTCTCCGCCTCGCCCCCCTCCGCATTACGCTCCCCCTTTGGGCCGTCATGTTTCGAGCCCCCCTGGCGTCCATATTTCCCTGTGACCTTAACCTCTGGCTGGAAGGACAGACGGGCTCGTTGAAATCCACTCTGGCCCCCCTCTTCCTCAGCCACTTCGGAGATTTTGAGCGGACTCATCTGCCTGGCGCGTGGAGTTCGACGGCCAACCAGTTGGAAAAGCAGGCTTTTGCGCTGAAGGACCTCCCGTTCGTGGTGGACGACTTCGCCCCCTCAGGCAACGACCGCCGCAAGCTGGAAAGCACGGCCGCTCGACTCTTGCGCTCCCAGGGGAACCTTGCCGGGCGGGGGAGGCTTCGGGCGGACCTGACCGACCGCCCCGCCTATTCCCCCCGGGGGATCATCATCTCGACGGGTGAGGGGCGGCCTCCCGGCCAGAGTCTTTTGGCGCGAATGCTGATTGTCGAGGTCACGCGCGAGGACGTGGACCTGAAGGCCCTGAGCGCGGTGCAGCAGGGGGATTCTCGCCTCCCTCACGCAATGGCAGGCTACGTGCTCTGGTTGGCGCCGCAGATACCCAAGCTCCGCAAGAAGCTGGCCAAAGTGTTCGAGAAAGCGCGGCGCAAAGCCACTGCCCGGGGGCGGCACCTGCGCATCCCGGAGGTCATTGCCCACCTGTGGCTTGGCATGGAGAGCGGCCTCGAGTACGCGGAGGCGGTGGGCGCCTGCCCGCACGCCGTGGCGGAGGCCCTGCGCGCCGAGGGGTGGGAAGCCCTGGCGGAACTGGCGGCGGTGCAATCAAAAGCGGTGGAGGAGGAGCGCCCCTCCGTGCGGTTTTTTCAGGTCCTGGCGAATTTGCTTACTCAGGGGAAGGCGATCGTTTTCGCCCGCAAGCAGTTCGAGTTCGGGAAGGATTACACCGGGCGGGCGGAGTTCTTGGGATGGCACGACAAGAACGACCTCTACCTGCTCCCCGTAGCATCCTTCCGTGCGGTTTCTCGTTTCTGCGAGGAGTCCGGGGAGCCGTTTGCCGTCCGCCAGGGGCGGCTCCACCAGGACCTCGGCAAGGAGGGACTTACGGAATGCGCTACGGGGCGCAATTCCTACGTCGTGAAGATTAAGGGAAAAAATCACCGCGTCCTGAAGGTGAGGTGCCCGGCGGTGGCGGCCCTCTTGGGTGAGGAATTCCCACCCCTCTCTGCGCTCGAAGCCCAGTCCGAAAACGATCAGCCCGATTGGGATTCTGAGTGAGGAATTTCCACCCCTCCCGTCGCCCTTGGCCGTAACCGAAGTAACCGCTTTGGGGGACTAGGGGGCTATAAATTGCACTCGGGCCCCATATGGATTCAGTGCAACAAGTTGTTTTAAAATGGATTATTGCTATTCAAGGAGGACGCCTACGGGGTGATAGGTGGCCCCCCCGACAACATTCTATAGGCTCCCCCCCCTTACAAATGCGGTTACTTCGGTTATGCCCTGTAAGCGCCCGCAGCCTTCCTCCCCCGCCGATACCGCTAAAGCCTGCAACGACGCGGGTTGAGCGGATCTCCCCGGCCGCCGAAAAAGGTAACCACCTAGCGGTTACCCAGCGGTTACGCAGCGGTTACCCACCCTCCTTACCGCGCTGCCCGTTCGCCAATGGGCCATCATGGGGCGCATTCCGAAGGTGAAGTTGGGGAAACCCCTCCGATTCGACGTGGAGGGCCTGGAACTGGTACATCGAGGGCAACAAGACCGCCGCCAAGATCATTCGTTGAAAGGTTGAAAGGCGGTTGACATCCGTAGCTAAATATTCTATTGTGTTCTACATGAAGCGTAAAACAAGATATGAGGTTGGTTTCCATCTTCGGATGAGCGCCGAGGACTCCCGGCATTTAGAGGCCATTGCGGAGCGAGAGCGATCAACTGTCTCGGCGGTTGCCCGGCGCTTTATCGCCGAGGCCCTGGACCGCGAGGCCGAGGGGACGGCCAAACGCCCTAAGAAACGGAGGAAAAAGCCATGAACGCACCGACCTCCCGGAAATCGCGCGGGTCATCCAAGCGAAAGGCCCTCCGTCTCCCGCCTGGGGTGCACCAGGATACCAAGGGCAATTATTTCTTGGATTACTACGCCGGTGGAAGGCGGGTCCGGGAATGGATCGGGCCGAACAAGCGGCTGGCCGTGACCGTGATGGGGAAGCGGAGGACGGAGATCGCCGAAGGAAAGCATCTGGACAAGAAGATGGTCCGGCGAGTGACGTTTCGGCAGTACGGGGAGGAATATGCCCGCGTCTATTCCGCCCGAAAGAAATCCGCGAAGCGGGATGAAGCCAGCATCAAGGCCCTTCTACCCGCTTTTGGGGACCTGTACCTGGACGCCATCACGCCGGAAATGGTCCACGGCTACCAAACGAACAGGCTGGACCAGGGGAAGAAACCCGCGACGGTCAACCGGGAACTGGCGCTTTTGAAAACGCTGTTCAATCGTGCCATTGAGGGCGGGAAGGCCGGAAGCAACCCGGTTGCCAAAGTCAAATTTTTGAAGGAGAATAACGCCCGTTGCTGAATTCTGGAACCGGAAGAACGGGAACGGCTTCGGGCCGAGATGCACCCGCGCATCTGCCGGATTTACGATTTCGCCCGTCACACAGGGCTTCGACAGGGCGAGATATTTCGCCTGAAGTGGCAAGATGTGGACCTCAGAGGGGGGTATCTGAGAGTCGGAGAGGCGAAGTCCGGTGAAGGTCGGACGGTCCCACTGAACGCAACGGCCCGTGCGATATTGGAGAGCATCCCGTACCCGTCTGGACGGGGGATTTGTGTTCTGTCGACCCCAGGACGGGGAGGCGATACAGAGCATCCGTACAGGCTTCAAGGGGGCGCTAAGACGAGGCGGATGGTCATGCGGTATTCGCACCTGACGGACCGTCACAAGGCCCAGGCGGTGGCGCTTCTTGACGGCGCAGAAGGCAGTAAAACAGACACTAGCGCCTATCAAGTGGAAGGCCGTTAGTGTAACTCATTGAAAAACAAACGGTGCCGGGGTAGCTCAGTCGGTAGAGCAGTGGACTGAAAATCCATGTGTCGACGGTTCGATTCCGCCCCCCGGCACCATGAAATTCAAAGGGCTACGGGAAATCCCGTGGCCCTTTTTTTATCGGGTGGGAATGGATGAGGAAACGGCTGACATTGGAGACCCGATCAACGGGTGTATTGACTCCGGGCCGGAAGGGGGGGGGGCCATTCGGCGGTTCCAGGCCGGCCGCCTTTGTCGCCCTCATTCGGTGATCGTCCAATAAAATTCGCCCGAGTATCCTTCTTCTTCAAACATACGCTTCCACTGGTCCGTGATATAGAACAACTCCACGGTCAACTGCCAATTCCTCAGCTTTTCCTCCTCTTCCCGGTTCCGGAAAGAGTCCATCTGGAGATATTTGTGTTTGCGCCCGACGCGCTCCATCTCCCGGAGGGCCCGGCGGCATTCCTTGTCCCAAAGGTTGTGAATGACATTGATGGAAATGACCAAGTCGAAGGTGTTGTCCGGATAGGGCAGGTCCGCGGCATGGCCCCGCTGCATGAACGGCTTGATGTCCTCCAGGGTGTGTTCGATCGCGTAGGCGGAGATATCGACTCCCGCGACCTCCGCTTCGGGCATCCATCCACGAAAATCGTGAAGCAGGAAGCCCTTCCCGCTTCCGATGTCGAGTATCCTTTCGCGGCCGGTGAGACCGTAATATTCGATCATCCGCTTCGCGACCGGCTTCCACCGGCCATCGTAACGGTAACCTCCGCACCCCTGATCCCGGGTCCCGTCGAAATACTCCCGGCCGAACCGCTTGGCGACGGCCCGGCCCTCTTCGGTCCGATCTTTCCATTGCGCCCGCTCTTTGATCGGACGCTGGATCCTGGGATACGCGTCCAGAAGATTCACCTCTCGCATCGATCGCTCCATGAAAATCCTCGGACAGCCCCCCCCCCGCGGCGTCTTGCCCGTTGACCGGGAGTCGGCAGTCTTTGAGACGTCCTGGACGAATCCGGTTCCGCGACTTCGCGCCGGAACCGGAATCCACCGCTTCCATCCGGATTGTATCAAATTACGGATCCTCCGCCGCAGGCATGGGTCCAAAACATGGGAAACCCAGACGTCGCATCCTTCCCGGGGACCGGCGACTTCAGAGATGGAGGTCCCCCCCAAACTCCATTTCACTTGACGAAACCGACCCATCCTATTACTTTCAATTGGAATGTCTTTGGCCATTTCCGATGTCGAGTCGTTATCCGAGCGTCCAATGAAGATGACCCGTCGGCGTTCCCCCCTTGGCCCGCTCGGGGGGTTCTTCCTTCTTCTCCTCGCCCTTTCCGGCTGCGCGATTTCCCTCGGGCCTTCCGCTCCCGAGCGAATCTCCGGCCCCGTCCACGGACGCGCACAACTGATCCTGGAGCGGACCGCCTTCAAAGACCTGCCGGGGTGGCGGGCGGAGCGTCACGCGGAGGTCCTTCCCGTCTTCCGGAAATCCTGTGAACGCCTTCATCGGCAGCCGGACCCACGGCCCATCGACGGCAAGCGCTTCGCCGGACGCGTCGCCGACTGGCGGGCCGTCTGCGCCGAAGCGGCCCGGCTGGAGGACGGCCGTCCCCGGGACAATCCGGGCGCGCGGGCCTTTTTCGAGAAATGGTTCATCCCCTACCGGGCGGCCGACCACGATGACCCGAACGGGCTGTTCACCGGCTACTACGAGCCGGTCCTCCGCGGCTCCCGCACGCGCGGCGGGCCGTACTTCCACCCTCTTTACAACCGGCCGAAAGACCTGGTCACGGTCGACCTGGGCCAATTCCAAAGGGACCTGCGGGGGCGGCGGATCGTCGGCAAGGTCGAAGGGGGCAAGCTCAGGCCGTACGACGACCGGGCGGGCATCAACGCCGGCGCCCTGGAAGGACGGGGACTCGAAATCGTCTGGGTGGACGATCCCGTCGCCGCCTTCTTTCTTCACGTCCAGGGCTCGGGCCGGGTGATCCTGGAAGACGGAACCCTCCTGCGGATCGGTTATGACGGCCAAAACGGCCACGCCTACCGCTCCATCGGGCGGGAACTGATCCGCACCGGCGCCCTCGCACGCGAGGGCGTCACGCTCCAGTCCATCCGGGCCTGGGTGAAGAGCCATCCGAAAAAGGGACGCGCCCTTTTGGAAAAGAATCGGTCCTACATCTTTTTCCGGGAAATCGAAGGCGACGGCCCCATCGGGGCGCAGGGCGTCGCGCTGACGGCCCTCCGATCGCTGGCCGTGGACAGGCGGTTCATCCCTCTCGGCGTCCCGCTCTGGCTCGACACCTACGCCCCCGCGGAAGGCCGGTCCTGGAGAGATCGGCGGCCCTTGCGCCGATTGTTCATCGCCCAGGATACGGGCGGCGCCATTCGAGGTCCGGTCCGGGGCGACATCTTCTGGGGGACGGGGGACCGGGCCGAAGCCTACGCGGGACGGATGAAACACCCGGGGGCGTACTACCTGCTCCTGCCCCGGTCCATCGGCCGGGCCGCCTCCCCCGCCTTGTGAGCGGCGGAAGCGTTTCGCGCCGCCTCACGCGGGGCGGCCGCCAAGCCCGACGAACCTTTGGACGCCTTCATGATTGAATCGGACGCCGCGCGGGCGGAATTTCGCAGGGGACTGGGCGAGTCTTTCCCCATCGTCATCGGCCTGACGGCCATCGGTTTCATCTTCGGGGCGCTGGCCCGTGCCGCCGGGCTGACCTGGGTCGAGGCCGGATTGATGTCGGCCATCGTTTACGCGGGGCCGGCCCAGCTCATCGCCGTGGGGCTGATGAAACAGGGAGCCGGGTTCGTCCTCATCGTCCTCACCACGTTCCTTGTGAACCTGCGCTACGTCCTCTACGCGGCCTCGCTGGCCCCCCACTTCCGGGACCGGAGGCCCCGCTGGCTGGCCTTCATCGGCTTTGGGCTGGTGGACGCGGCCTACGCCCTGTCCATCGCCCGGTGCCTGCGCGATCCCGAAGCGCCGCGCAAGGACGCCTACTATCTCGCGGTCACCCTCTTCATTTACCTCACCTGGATCCCCGCGAGCTTTATCGGCGGCTACCTGCTGGAATCGCTTCCCGAGATCCGGGACATGGGCCTGGAGATCGTCAACCCCGCCGTCTTTATCGCCATCCTCATTCCCCTGCTTCGCGGCCCCGCCGAGATCGCGGTCGCCCTGCTGGCCGTCCCCGTCACGGCCGGCGCCGCCGCCGTTCTCCCCCACGCGCACGCCGTCCTGGTCACCATCGTCCTCATCTCTGTCGCGGGAGGCTACCTGAATTGGTTACGCAGCCGGTCTTCTACCTGATCCTGGCGATGGCGGCCGTCACGTACCTGTCCCGGGGTCCCATCCTCGCGACGGCGGGACGGCTCCGCCTGCCGCCCTTTTTGAAACATTGCCTGGAAGCGGCGCCGGTGGCGGCGTTGGCCACCCTGACCGTCTCTCTGGTCGGTTTTCCGGGGGGCGAGTTCGCCGGCTTCGAGGCCAACCCGGCACTCTACGCGGCGCTCGCGGCCCTGGGGGCCGCCCTGTGGTTTCGCAATGTCCTGCTCATTATCGGAATCGCCCTCGCGACCTTCCACCTGTTCCGCTGGCTCATCGCGTAAGGGAAACCGCGCGCGTTCCTATACGGGGCGGCTTGGAGATGCGCGATTCCGGGTCTACAATGAAACTTACCGTAACGCTCAGCGGCGAGTGGACGTTTGAGGAGAAGACGATGACAACTTTGCCGACATCTCACATTGATTACATGAACGAGGACATCGCGCGGATGGCCGCCGCCTGCACGTATTGCGGCGAGTGCTTCAAGGCGTGCCCGATGGTCCCCTACACCGATCTCGCCGGCACCGATCCCGAGCGGGTGACGCGGGACGTCATCGACCTGATCCAGGACAAAGAAGTCCGCGGCGAGGGCGCCGCCTGGGCGGAGGCCTGCATGATGAGCGGGCTCTGCATCGACGCCTGCCCGGAGCCGGTGAACCCGCGAACCATGCTCGCCTACGCCCGAACCAAGCTGAGGGTGGAAGAGGTCGGCGCGGCCGGGATAAAAGCGGAAACGGGCGAATTCTTCAAGCGCTTCAGCCAGACACTGAAACTGGTCGCGGGCGTCCAGATGGCGCCCGAGCGGTTCCGCCACCTGACGGCCGTCCGCCGGGGGAAAAAATCCCAAGCGGACATCGTCTTCTACTTCGGCTGCAACCTTCTCCAGACGCCCCACATCGTTTTCACTGTCCTGGACGTTTTCGAGAAGCTGAACGTGGATTACGTCGTCGAGGGCGGCGCGGCGAACTGCTGCGGCGTCAACCACCTCCGTGCGGGGGACGAGGAGGGGGGCGGGAGGATGAAGGCCAACTCCCTCAGCCACTTCGCCGCTTTCGATCCGGACAAGGTGGTGACCTTCTGCCCTTCCTGCCAGATGCAGTACACCGAGCGCCCTCCCCTGGGAAAACCCACCGACATGCCGTTCGAGCACATCACCCGGTTTCTGGCGGACCGGTTGGACGCGTTGAAGGCCCTGTACGTCCGGCCGGTCGAGAAGCGCGTGGGGCTTCACGAGCACACGGGCATGCCGGGAATCAACGAGGACGTCCGCAAGATCCTGCGCTCCGTGCCGGGCCTCGAGCTGGTGGAGATCCCCCAGCTCGTCCAGAACGGCTATCAGTGCCCGACGCTCCTGTTGGAAGCGGCCAAGGAGGACATGAGGGAAACGCTCTTCCGGGAGGCCCGGGCGGCGGGCATCGACACCCTGGCCGCCACGTATCACAGCTGCTACCGGGAGCTCTGCGGCGAGGAGGCGAATCAACCGTTCGCCGTCCGCAACTTCATCTCCCTCGTCGGCGAGGCGATGGACATTCACCACGACGCCTACTTCCAGCGGTTCCGTCTCCTGGGAGACATCCAGCGCGTCCTGGACGAAAGCGGGCCTTTTCTTCGCTCCAACGGCATGGACCCCGAGTCGGTCCGCGACGCGCTCAGCAACATCCTGTACGGCGCCCCCCCGCCCGCGGCCGCATCCTCGTGATGGGACGGGCCGGGGATCATCCGCTTCCGGGGAAGAGCCGCCCGCAAGACTCCATAGACCGAGGACCCCGCCGGTGACGATGGAAGCCGGTCCATCCATGATGGATTATCAGGATTTGGCGAGACGCTCTTTGAACGGGGACGCGCCCGGCCGGGATGAGGCGGAGGCGATCATCAACGCCCCGGCGGACGACCTCCTCCCCATCCTTCACGCGGCCTTCCGGGTCAGGCGGGCGTTCTTCGGCCGGAAGGTCCAGATCCACCTCCTCGTCAACGCCAAAAGCGGTCTGTGCCCGGAAGACTGCGCTTACTGCTCCCAATCGGCGGTCTCCTCCGCCCCGATCGAAAAATACCGGCTGATGGATGAAGCGGCCCTGCTCGAAGGGGCGAAGCGGGCGGTGGCGGCGAAATCGCGCCGGTATTGCATCGTCATCAGCGGGCGCGGACCCACGGATGAGGAGATCGAACACATCGGCTCGGCGGTCCGGCGGATCAAAGCCGAAACCGACCTCTCGATCTGCTGCTCATTGGGGATCCTCGGCGAGGCGGAGGCCGGACGCCTCCGGGCGCACGGCGTGGACCGGCTGAACCATAACCTCAACACCAGCGAGCGGCACTACCCCTCCATCTGCTCCACGCACACCTACGCCGATCGCCTCCAAACGCTCCACTCCGCGCGCGGGGCGGGCATGGAGCTTTGCTCCGGGGTGATTTTCGGCCAGGGCGAATCGAGCGAAGACATCTACGATGTGTGCCGGACGCTTCGCGCGCTTCAGCCCGAGTCCATCCCCGTGAACTTTCTGCACGCCCTCGGGGGAACGCCCCTGGCGGAAACGGCCGCGCTGGGGGCCGCGCGCTGCCTGCGGCTTCTCTCCCTGGTCCGGTTCTTCAATCCTCGCTCGGAGATCCGCGTGGCGGGAGGCCGGGAAATCCAACTGGGCGCCCTCCAGCCGCTCGCCTTCTACCCGGCCAACTCCATCTTCGTCTCGGGCTATCTCACGACCCCCGGCCAGCCCCCCGACGAGGCCCACCGGATGATTCGGGACATGGGCTTCGAGGTGGACGTCACCGGTGAATCCGACCCGCGGCCCTTGCAAGCCGCCCACGAACCGTCCCCCTAGCGTCGTGTCTCAGAAATAACCTCACGAATTCTGAAGCTTCTCAGAAAAGGGCGCCACTGGCGGCGCGACACGGTTGTGTCTGTCCGCCGACGCCGCATTTTTTGGGAAAGCCAAAGGGTATCCCGACACCGGAAACTCCATCTCATTGCGGGGTTGCTCCGAGGCGGCACTGGCAGACAAGCTGCCAGTGACACCCTCGCTTGGAAAAGGCAAAACACATGTCACGTATTTGTGAGACGCCACACTGTTCACCCTTCCGCTGTCTTTTTTGGGGGGGGGGAATGGGTCGCGACCTTCGGCGACTCCCTGATTGTCCTCGGCATCCTGGCCCTGTACTTCGAGCTCTTCCGCGCCACCCGAACCACGAAGGTTTCCGTGATCAACCACACGTTGTCCATGCTGGTCTTCATTGTGTTTCTGGTGGAGTTCATCCTGGCGCCCGGCGCGGGCAATTCCGCTTTTCTGATCATCGGCCTGATGTCGCTGCTGGACGTGATCGCGGGGTTCACGATCTCCATCGTCGCCGCCCGCCGGGACCTTGCGGGGGGCGTCGTCACGGGCGGCGTCCAGGCGGAGTAGGCGGCCTCGCCCATTCGGCGGGTCACGGGCGAAAGGCCCGGTGAAACTTTCTGTTGTCCGCTAAAGCCTTCGGGCCGATTCGCCGATGAAGGATTGAAAGAAGACGGCGTGAAGAGTCACCGCATTCCGGCGGGAAAAAATCCGGGTTGCCCCCTCCCCTCTCCCCCCCGGAAACGCCGTCCGAGTCACTCATGTCCGATAACGGCAAACCGGTCGCGAGATCGGGACGCAAAAGCACGGGTCTGAAGAAGAAAATCTCCATCCAATCAGTTTACCGAAAAGATGAGGACCATGCAACCCCATCCAAAATCCGGAACTCGCGGGAACCTTCGCTCCACACCCGTCTCCCTCCCCCCCCCTCCCCCTGAGCGAAACGGGAGGGCGGCGCCGTTTCCCCGAAAGCCTTCGTAAACACGGGACAAACCCCCGGGACTCATCTCGCGGCCCCGACAACCGATATATAAGGTATGACCATGCGCGACCATCCGAAGGAACGCGAAGGAATATCCGATGGAGGGCCGGGACAGCCCTGGGGCGTCCTGGCCGTCGATCCGGAAAAAAGATTTTCCGGGAGGTGCGGAGCCTCGCGGAGTCCATGGATGGGTGGACATTTCTGGGGGGCGTCCCGGATTGGACGGAGGCCGTCGTCGCGGCCCGGGAGGGGGCGCCGGTCGCGATCTTCGTCAACCTGGACGCCAACCCGGATTAGGCGATGGCCGTTGCGGCCGAGATATCGGATTCCTCGCCCCAATCGGTCCTTCTCGGCGTGAGTAAGGGCGGAACGGAGGACCACCTGATTCGCGGTGTGCGCTCCGGCTTCCGGGATTTCCTGGCCTTCCCTTTCGACTCCGAAGAGGCCATCGCCGCGCTTTCCCGGATCGAGCGGGTCAAAGACGCCCGGCGGCTCGGGCAGGTCATCACCCTCTTCAGCCCCAAGGGCGGGAGCGGGCTGACCACCCTGACGGTCAACCTGGGAATCCTGCTGGCGCGGGAGCAAAACAAGAAGGTCGCTCTCATCGACATGGATCTGGAATTCGGGGACGTCTCCTTCTTCCTGAACCTCTCCCCCTCCGCCACCCTGGCCGAGATCGCCGAACGCAATGACCTGCCCATCCGAACCGCCCTCCACGAAGCGCTTATTCCTCACGCCTCTGGCGTCGAGGTGCTGGCCGCCCCGAAGGAGATCCAACAGGCCGAAAAGGTGACGGCGGAAAATATCGGTCCGATCATCCTGGAGATGCGGGAGATGTTCGATTTCGTCCTCATCAACACCGGCAACAATCTCTCTCCCGCCAATTTGAAAACCCTGGATCTGTCCGGGACGATTCTGCTGGTCACCCTTCCTCACCTCGCGGCCGTCGCCCACGCCAAGCGCACCCTGAATGTCTTCACGACCCTGGGCTATGAGAAGAAAATCCGCCTCATCGTCAATCGGTACAATCCGGCCGAGGACGATATGAGCCCGGAGGAAATCGGGAAGACAGTGGGCATCCCGGTCCTCACATCTCTTCCTTCGGATTATCGCACGGTGATTCACGCCATCAACCGGGGACTCTCTTTATGGGAATGCGCGCCCCGCTCGCCGGTCACCCGGGCCATGTTCAACCTGGCGGAAACCCTCTGCGGCGGAGAAACGGCGCCGAGCAGACGCAAGCCCGGGAAGAAAGGACTCTTCCGCCTCTGCCGGCAGACTCCTGAAAAACTCTTTTCGCGGATGTCGCGGAAGGGTGATTTGACCCCGAGCCCGGGGGAAGCTCCTTGCGAGCTCCCGTCGTGACGCCGATGCGCCGCCGGCCGGGGACATTACGAATCAGTCGTTCGTCAGATCATCTGAAAGGGCTGGAGGGCGCGGGCTCAACCGACCTCCGGCCATCCCCGACCGTCATCGAAATTGTTGAGGATTCAAACGGGAGAACGAACAACCATCCCGGCCATCATCGTTAATCCGCAATCCGTTTGTGATTCTTGCGCTTCCAATGGACCGGCCAAAAAAAAGGGCATCCCCTAACCGCCCTCAGGGGCCGCTTCGACAAGCTCTATCAGGACGCCGTGGGTGCTCTTGGGGTGGAAGAAGAAAATCAACTCTCCCAGAATGCCGGGCCGCGGTTCTTTGTCGAGCGGCGTCAGACCGTCCTGGATCAGGGTCTGGACGGCCCGGTGGATGTCCGGGACTTTGTACGCCAGGTGATGAATCCCCTCCCCCCGCTTTTCCAGAAACTTGTCCATAACGCTTCCTTCCTTCGTCGGGGCGAGGAACTCGATGGCGGTGTCGCCAATCAGGACGAAGGCGGCGTCCACTTCGTTGTTGTGATTGGGATGGCGGCTGCGGACCTTGCCCCCCAATGTCTTTTCGTATTGGGCGATGGCCCGCTCCATGTCCCGAACGGCCACGCCGATGTGGTCCAACTTTCCAATCTCCACGCCAAAACCTCCTAAAGGCAAAACATAAAACCTCGGAGGGGGCTTTTTGAAAGCCGCCCCCTCGAACCCCTCCCAGGGGTTGGGAACCCCCCAGAAAACTTTCAAGAGGCGACAGCGTGCGGCCCTCCGGGCCGCACGCTGTCGCAAGAAACCTGGCCCCTTGTCCGGATGCTGCGGCTGCCGAAGACACGCAAGTGTCGTAGGCAGACGGGCATCCGGACAAAGACCCAAGCCACCGGAAACGCACAGACTCTCAGGCCGGCCGGCCTGACGCCCAACCCCAGCAGGCCCGGCATGAAATGCCGGGCCGTCAGAAAGTTTTGCGGGGGGGTGCGGGGGGGCGCCTTACAAAAAGCGCCCCCCGCGGTTTTCCCCTCAGTTCCGGATCACCAGGACCTCATCGCGGTCGTCGACCTCCTGAAGCAGCACCTTCACGCGCTCGTCCGGCGCGGTCGAAATCTCCCGGCCGCAAAAATCGGCGCTGATGGGAAGCTCCCGACCTTCGCGGTCCACCAGGACCGCCAGACTGATCCGGCTGGGCCGCCCGAAGCTCATCACCCCCGTCATCCCGGCCCGCACCGTCCGCCCCGTCCAAAGAACATCGTCCACCAGGATCAGGTGAAGCCCCTCCACATCGAAGGCGATTTCGGTCCTGTGGATCTGCACCTCCCCGCGCAGGGGGTCGTAGTCATCCCGGTGGATGGTGGTGTCGAGCACGCCCACCGGCACCTTCCCGCCCTCTCCGGAACCCGTGACGGCGTGAAAGGCGATGGACTGCTGAAGACGCTGGGCCAGAAACTCCCCGCGCGTCCGGATTCCCACGAGGGCCAGGCCGCGAATGCCCCGGTTCCGTTCGACGATTTCGGCCCCCATGCGGTCCAGGGCCCGTTGGATGTCGCCCGCCGTGAGAATGCAGCGCGCCTCGCTGTTCATGTCTCATTCCTTTCGGCGTCTGAAGAACCCTGAGGCCGCCGGCCCTCGAACCGGCGGACGGCCTCGAGGATCACTTCCGCCCCTTGCACGATTTCCGCCATCTCGGCCCACTCGGCCGGGTTGTGGCTGACCCCCTCGCGGCAGGGGATGAGGACCAGGCCAGCCTTGGTGAGCCGGGCCATCTGCATGGCGTCATGTCCCGCGCCGCAGGGCAAGAGCCGGTATGGACACCCCCGCGAGCGGCAAACATCCTCCAGGAGATCCACCATCTCCTTCCCCAGCGCCACAGGAACGCCCCGGCCCAGGAGCTCGACCTCGATGCCCAGCTCGCGCCCTTCGGCGATTCGCCGGGCCTCCGCCTCCACCTGTTCCGCCACCGCCTCTTTCGCCGGTCCGGAGGTGGAGCGGATGTCTACGCCCAGCTCCACGCGGCCGGGGATGACGTTCATCGCGCCCGGCTCGACACGAACGACGCCGACCGTCCCCACAACGGGGGGATCGGTTTCCCGGCAGAGGGTTTCAATATAGGTGGTCAGGTGGGCGGCGGCTACAAAGGCGTCGCGCCGAAGACTCATCGGTGTCGCGCCGGAATGATCGGCCCGGCCCAGAAACGTGATCCGCAACCGGGTGGAGTTGGCGATGGCCGTGGCGATGCCGATGCCCATCCCCTCCGTCTCAAGCACCCGGCCCTGCTCGATGTGGACCTCGAAGAACGCACGCACATCGTCCGGTCCGATGCGCGCAGACGCGATGGTTTCCGCGTCGAAGCCCTGAGCGGCCAGGAGGTCCACCAAGCGGCGGCCGTCCGCGTCCCGAAGCTCCAGGAGCTCCTCGGGCCGCAACACCCCGGCCACGACGCCGCTTCCGATGGTCGCCAGGCCGAACCGGCTGGACTCCTCGGAGACGAAGACAACCGCCTCCACCGGGCGATCCGGGGGCGCCGAATCCTCGCGCAGGACGCGGACGACCTCCAAGGCCGCCGCCACGCCGACGCTTCCGTCGAATTTTCCGCCCGCCGGAACCGTGTCAATGTGGGAGCCCACCCAGAGGGGGGAAAGCGCCGGGATTTTCCCCTCCACCCGGCCGAAGAGGTTGCCGATCCCGTCTATCCGGACCGTGAGGCCCGCCGCCTGCATCAGGTGCAGGGCGAGCTGGCGGGCCGCGATCTCCTGTGGGGAGAACGAAAGCCTCTGGACGCCGCCGCCGGGCATCGCCCCGATGCGGGCGAACCTCACCAAGTCCGACCGGATGCGCTCGGCTTGAATCCCGGGTTTCGCCGCCACCTCCCGCCCTCCCAACCATCCGCCGCTCCGTCCCGCATGCTCCGAAATCTCCTGGGTGGTGTCAAGGACAGGAAGTCACAGGGTGATGTACCGTTTTGTGTGTAGAAAGTGTTTTCGGGCAAAAAGAGAGGGTGTACTCTTCCTGGGAGCAAGAAACCCATTTTGGAGGAGCACACCCAATGCAACCGAAGTTGCTTTTTGGGGATAAGGATTTGGGCCGGGCATTTCAAGAGCTGAATGAGACGTGGGAGGTGGAGTTGCCCATCGAGGCGAGCCTGAAAGGGTTTTTGGAGGGCCTGATGGCCGAGGAGCGGGCCGTCTACCTGGCGGCCGGGTTCCGGGAGCGCACGCCCAAGCGGCGCGACTGGGCCAACGGCCACTACGTCCGGGACCTGGGGACCGAGGGGGGGCTGATCCGCGCCCTGCGTGTGCCCCGGGTTCGCGGCGGCGGCTTTCAGAGCCGGGCGTTCGCGCTACCGGCGCCGCCGGGCGGTGGTGGACCGCACGCTTCGCGATTGCTTCCTGGCCGGGGTGTCCACCCGCCGGGTGGGGGCGTGCGTGAAGGGGTTGTTGGGTGAAGCGGTGAGCGCCTCCACCGTCTCGCGGGTGTGCACGGCGCTCAGCCGAGACGTTGCGGCGTTCCACGACCGCCCTTTGAGCGACCACTACCGTTGTGTGTTCCTGGATGGCCTGGCTTTCAAGGTGCGCGGGGCGTCGAGAAGCCGGCGCAAGGTCCTTTTGTGCGCGATGGGCGTCACACTCGCGGGCCGGCGGGAGATCATCGACTTCCGTCTGGCCGACTCGGAGAGCGAGGCCACATGGACGAAGTTCCTCGACGACCTCTACCACCGGGGGCTTTTGGGTCACTCCCTTCGCCTCATCATCACCGACGGCAACCCGGGGCTGTTGGCGGCGCTGGAGGTGGTCTACCCCTTCACGCCCCATCAGCGGTGCTGGTTTCACAAGATGGAAAACGTGGTTAAAATATCTCACCTCGCCAATGGTGCGACCGAGAACGCTGTGCTGAGATAAAGTGCTGTAAACATTGAATTTATTTTTCATTATCCCGTCTCTTGCCCCTTGCATTCCCGCCACGCTTGTGCTCAAATACGCACCGATTTGATGCAGCGTGTGTTCTATTTGATTACGGAATTGCATACCGAATCACCATAGAACAAAGGCAAGGAGCGACCATGCCCAGAAGGAGCGAGCTCAGGATCACCAAACGCACCGTGGATGCACTCACCGTCGATGCCACGGATGGCGTCTTCTGGGACCGGGACCTGGCGGGCTTCGGGGTGCGGGTCCATGCCACGGGTCGCAAGGTCTACGTAGTGCAGTCCCGGGGGCCGGCCGGACCGAAGCGAGTGACCCTCGGACGGCATGGGGACATGTCGACCGAGGAGGCGAGGAAGCGGGCGGCCGTGGTCATCGACCGCATCAAGCGGGGGGAGGACCCCGTGCCCGCGCCGCCCGAGCCGGAGCTCACGTTGGCCGAACTGTCCGAACGGTTCCTGCGCACCCATGTCAAGGTGCATTGCAAGCCGAGCACCGTTGCAACGTACCGGTGCGTGCTCGGCAAGCACATTCTTCCCACCCTGGGCGCGATGTCAATCAACGAGGTAGGACGAAGGGAGATTTCCGCGCTGCATCACCGGCTTCGTGACACGCCTGCAATGGCCAACCGGACGGTCAAGGTTCTGTCGAGAATGTTCTCGTTGGCGGAAGCCTGGGAAAGACTGCCGCCCGGCCGGAACCCGTGCCGGTCGGTGCGCCGCTACAAGGAGAGGTCGTGCGAGCGGTTTCTGACGCCGGAGGAGTTCCGGCGGCTGGGCCGTGTGTTGAGGGACGCGGAAACGGACGGCTCGGTGTGGCCGCCGGTGATTGCGGCGCTCCGGCTGCTGCTGCTGACCGGATGCCGGAAGAGCGAGATCCTGACGTTGCGCTGGGAATTTATAGATCGCTTTTTCCCACGGCTTACGGCCATTGTATAACGCATTGATATTATAGGTTAATATCTGTTTCTCTATCTTTCCTGACTGACGACTTCCTGTAAAGTTCAACACTATTTCAACACGGTGCGCCGTGCCATATCGAGGCGCGCTCCTGACGCCGTGCGCCGCCGCCGATCCGCCGTTTCCGCCGATTCGAGACCATCGGCCGCGCGAATCGTAGCCGTTCGGACTCCGGCCCGGAGCCGCCCCGAACCCGGAAGCCCCCCGCCGGCGAGGGTCGCAATGATGGCGTTGACCAATGCCATCGCGCTGCCGGTGCGCCGTCCGTTGCCGCGAACCAATGCCGCGGGCGATCCCGTTCCAGGCGGTTCATCTCCATTCCGGAACGATACCGTTCTCCCGCAGGAACTCTTCCACCAGCTCCGCAATCTGCTCTTCCTAGGAGGCGTAGAAGGCATGAACCGCACCCCGTCGCGGACGTCACGCCGTTCGTGATGGCAATCGCGATGTGTGCGGCGGCGTTGGCAGCTTGGCGCGGAATCGCTCAGACATCAAGCAGATTCCGGGCGAGGTTCGCGGCATCTGCGGGCGCATCAAGAAACACAACAGTTTCGAGCGCCATCAACCAGGAACGGGCTGCAACCAGGTTCCTACCCTTGCTTCCGCAACGATTCACGACCTCCGTCACTCGTATGCCAGCCGTGCGCTGGCCCTGGGCGAGAGCCTTCCGATGATGGGGGTGTTGAAAAAGCTCGGCCTTCGTGCTTCTCTGTATCGATATCTAGTGTTCGATTTTGGGAGGCCAGGAGATGTTGGGACGGAAGGGGCGGGATCAGTTGACGTTGTTCATCACCGGTTCGCTTGAGCAGCTGGTGCCCGAGGATCACGTACTGGCGCGCGTGGACCGTGTTCTCGACCTGGGCTGGCTGCGCGAGGAAGTGGCGGACTGTTATTGCGCTGACAACGGCCGGCCCGGCATCGACCCGGAGGTAGCGGTGCGGTTGATGCTCGCCGGCCTGCTATTGGGCATTGTGCACGACCGCAGGCTGATGCGGGAAGCGCAGGTGAACATCGCGATCCGGTGGTTCATCGGCTATGGCTTGCACGAGCGTCTGCCCGACCATTCGAGCCTGACCCGTATCCGCCAGCGCTGGGGCGAGAAACGGTTCCGGGAGATATTCCAGCGCACGGTGAGGGCGTGCCTGGAGGCGAAGGTCGCCACGGCCGAGGTTGTGCACGACGCCTCGCTGATCCGCGCCGATGTCAGTTGGGAGAGCTTGGTGGAGCGGCATGTGGATGAGGTGATGACGGAGAACCGCGGGGAGGAGGAGGTTGAAGGGGAGAAGAGGCGAGGCGGTCGGCGCGGCAAGTCCAGGAAGGTGAGCCGCACCGATGCGGACACGAGCATGGCGACCTCGGCGTGCAACCGGCGGCTTGAGCCGTGCTACAAGCAGCACACGACGGTGGACGACGTGAGAGGCGTGGTGCTGGACGTTTCTGTGACGACGGGAGCGGTGAACGAGCGCGAGATGATCGAGGCGCAGGTGGATGAGGTTCGGAAGATCGCGGGTCGGGAGATCGTGACGGTGACGGCCGATGCCGGTTATGCCTACGCCCAGGTCTATGGCGGGCTCGAGCGCCGCGGCATCGATCCGCTCATCCCGGCACGGAGAGATCCGTCCGGGAGCAGAGTTCCCTTGCGTCGCTTCCGCTACGACGCCCGGAACAACATCGTGAAGTGCCCGCGTGGAAAGCTCCTGCGTCCCCTGCGGGTCACTGGGCGCGGACGCTTCTTCCATTCCAGGGCCGGCGACTGCGCACGCTGTCCGCTTCGGAGCGAGTGTCTGCCGAAGACGCGCATCAACAAGGAGGTGGTGCTCCCGCATGACTATCCGGCGCTGCTCAGAGCGCGGCGCCGGCGTGCGCGATGGAGCGAGGACGACCGGCGCCTGTACCAACGCCACCTCTGGCGTTCGGAAGGCTTCCACGGCGAGGCGAAGCTCTGGCACGGCCTCGGGCGCGCGGTCCGGCGCGGTCTCGACAACATGAAGATCCAGGCCTACCTGACGGCCGCGGCGATCAATCTCAAGCGGCTTGGGGCCGCCCTTGTTGCCATCCTATTGGCCAATTGGACGGCCCGCGTTGCCGGACAAGAGCCGCTGCATATCCATCACGCCTACGCACCCCGAACAGACTTGCGGGCGGCCGCCGCCACGTGATCCTGCATGCGCCCGGTCTCGAAACCGGCTTTTTCAACAGCCCCATGATCGGAAAGCTGTTGGGTCACAGCCTCAATCATCAATCCTCAATCCAGTATACAGGCGCGGCAAGTCCGCGCTAGGCAACCATCACCCTAATTGCATCCAATTCCGGCACCGCCGCCTAGACGCCGATCGCACACCTCCAATCCCGCAAAATGATTCGGCCGAGCATAGCGGCCAGCCTGCAAACAACCATCCTACTGTAGCGGCCGGCGCGCCGGACGTCATCGGATTCGACTATAACCGCCGAACACCACGATGCCTTGATGGCGTTGCAGAACGGGCGATGCTATAACTCGCCCTGTTGAGTTGCTTTGTACAATGTTGAGATCAACATAGTACAAACCACCACATGAGGGACTGACGATGAACAAATCTCGTCTTTACAGCTTCCTCGGGCAGCTCACCGAACGTCTCCTGATGTCGCAAGTCACCCACACCGTCCGCGTTGTGTCCAGTGCAGTGATCAGAAGTGACACCCGCCGAACCAGAGGCCCGCGCCGCATGATGACTTTGGCGGAAAAGATTAACTGTAATCAGAATGGAGTATTTGACAATGCCCCCGACGCCCCAGACACTCAACAAGACAAAGGCGAGTTCTTGTTTGGCGGCAGAATCGTGCCCGTCAGGCGGGAAGGGAACACAGTCTACTATCGTTCTCTCCGGCCAGGAGAACAAGACCCCGGTAAAACGATCCCATTGCAGAAAGGAGACCGGTTGGTATTCGAGCCCGGCGCGCTCGTCGTTAGTACAGATCAGATAGATACCTACTCCAGCCCAGGGTTGGGCGGCTATGCGCCTGTAGCGAACACCATTTGGACATGGTACCGGATTGTGTCCGAACGTGTAGGGTTCGTGCTCTTCCTGTTTTCCCTCGCCCGGAGAACTGACGCAGCACATGCGTTGTGGGCGTCGGCCATGGAAACCAGAAATGAGGCACTGAAGGCCGATGGGATTCCTAAGCGACACAAATCCTTCATCGCACTGGCAACAGCCGAAATGGCAATCATTGCTTTGCATCGGTGCACAAGAATGGTGCATTCGCTGGTTGATCAGTTCTGCCCTGAATTGGAAGTGCCTGACAGCGTAAACAAGATAAGCAGGCCGGTCGAAGAAATGCGCCACGCATTCGAACACATTGATGATCGCGCAATGGGTAAGTTCGGTCCTTCACAGAAGATCGATCCAGTCGCCTTGACGATCTTTGATCAGCCGGACTTCTTGGACTCTGCGATCCTTCAATATCGCGGTCATACACTAGACCTTGAATCGGACGTAATCGGTGCTCTCTTGGATTGTCGAAAGTTCATCATGGCCGCCATAGATGACCGGGCCTCACAGACAAGCCTCGTCACCAGCCGGACGGAGGTCGCAATGCCTCAGAAGTGATCCAGTAGTCGAGCCTGACCCAAGTGCCAAAGTCCCTTGCAAGCCGGGTACGCTCACTACAGGCAGATAGTGTGTGACCCTCAAATGGGGAATGTCTGTTTAGCAGGAGGGTAGTCGACATGAAAATGCGTGAGACAGAAGATAAATTGGAAGCCACAGAGGCCTTTTTTCATATGGCAAAATACTTGACATCAAGTCCCCAGTATATAATTCCGGTTGTGCCGGGACAGAATCCTGAGGAGGAAATGGACAAACACAGATGGCAGAGAAACATTACTTCCCATATGCTTTATGTCATAATATTTGAAAACTCTATAAAGATACTTTGGGAGTTAGAAAATGAAGAAGAATGTGAACATACGCACAACATTATAAAAATATACGGCGATCTAAACGACGATACAAGAAGAAAAGTTGTCGAACTGTACAAAAATGCTGTTACGCGATTTTCTAAAATAGCGGGAACGATGCAAGGACTGAAAATAACACTTGCAGATATGGTTGAATTTGCATCGCTAGAACAAGCGTTAAAATCGAATAAAACTATGATGATAAACTTCAAGTATGATAATAAATTCGAGGGAAAAACAAGTGCGGTGGGTAATTCGGTACGGAATGAGGAAACACTATGGATTCTTCCGGCAGGACAGAAACCATTCACTGAAACTCTGTTTGAATATGTAAGAGAACGGTGCTCGTGACAGCTTGTACAGGGATGGTATTCACCTGACAGTACCCCCCCGTTTGCCGCACGTACGGCGGGGGGTTTGATTAAGCGGCTTTAGGATTCTCCGTCTGTTTGATTGTGCTCGGTTTGTTGGTGGCTGGCAAGCCGTCCTTGAACGCCTGCCCGGGTGTCCGGCCGTTTATGCCGCGACCCTGGTGTGGCCGCTTGCGGTTGTAGACGGTCATGTAGTCGTCGAGCACGGTCTGCATCTCATCGATGGTTTCGAACCAGGTCCGCCTTCCCTCGACCCGGAAGTGCTCGTCCAGGAGCGTTCGGTGCAAGCGTTCCACGATGCCGTTGGACTGTGGCCGCTTGACCTTTGTAGAGCGGTGCTCGATCTCCTCGAGTTGCAGGAACAGCTCGTAGGGATGCCTGTCGGGCCGACCGCAGAACTCACGGCCGTTGTCTGACAGCACGACCTCGATGCGCGCGCCGGCAGCCTCGAAGGTCGGCAGCACGTCGTTGTTCATTAGGTGGACGGCTGTCACCGGCAGCTTGTTCGGGTACAAGCGCGCCCAGGCATGGCGCGAATGGCAGTCGATCGCGGTCTGCAGGTAGACCTTGCCCACACCCTTGAGGGTGCCGACGAAGAAGGTATCGACGGCCACCAGGGAGCCGGTATGGGGTGCTTCGATATGGCGTTTGCGGAACTCCGGGGAGAACCGCTCCAGGAGCTGGATCTGCTTCTCGCTGAGTTCGAGCTTGCGTTCGGCGGTGGCCGTCAAAAGCCGCAGCAGGCGCTCATGCTTGGTCAACAGCCCGTGGCGCTGCCACACCCCGCGCACCCCGCCCGAGGAGACCTGGATGCCCTGAAGGCGCATCTCCTGCTCGACCCGGATCGCACCGTGGCAGGGGTGCTGTATCGCATGCTCCAGGATGGCCGCCTCGCTCTGTGCCGCCATCCGGTTCGGGTGCGGTCCGCGCGGCCCAGGCAGTCGGTCGATCAGCCCCTCGGCACCGTAGGTCTGAAGTTGCGACGGATCTCGTAAAATTGCTGGCGCGAGTACCCCATTACCTTGGGCAACGTTACACTTGACATACCCAGTGATGGGTGCTAAGCTATGATTAAGTTGGCACCATTTACTGGGGAAAAGCGCATGACGCCCGTGACGGTTAACCTCGACGCTCTTATACCCCGTGGCGACTTTGTCTCGGAGGCGATCCAATCCGGCGGAAGTCCACGACAAACAATCAGCATTTCAGACTTTGGCAGCAATGGTTTCTTCCAAAACTCACTTAGGAAGCCGGACTTTCAGCGCGAAACGACGCACTGGGCGCCAGCGGCAGTATACGATTTGGTCCGCGCATTCCTTCAGGGCGATCTAATCCCAGCCGTCATTCTTTGGGAGCGAGGAGACGAAGTTTTTGTTATTGATGGCGCGCACCGGCTGAGTGCTCTCATTGGGTGGATTCGCGATGACTATGGCGACGGCACTAATTCTAACGCGATCTTTGGGAGCGGGCTGACTGACGAACAGCGAAAGATTGCCGACCGCACGAGAAAGGTCATTAATAAGGAAATTGGACCATACGCTGAGTTTATTGGTCTGATAGGGCAGTCGGTCCCCAATCCTGTAAAGGCAAGGTATCTAAGCGCAATTGGAAAGAATTCTGTTCTTATTCAATGGGTTAAGGCAGAGAGTACCGAAGCCGCGGAGAATTCATTCTTTAAGATCAATCAAGCAGCACAGCCTATTGATCCCGTCGAGCGGCGTATCCTTCAAAGTCGCACATCCCCGAACGCGATAGCGTCTAGATGCATAGCCAGGGGCGGTAGAGGCCACAAATATTGGGCTAAATTCGATCTGTGCCGACAGGAACAGGTAGAGGAACTAGGGGCTCAGATTTGGGATATATTGTATAAGCCAGTCCCCCGCTCTAGGGTTTTGTTGGACACTCGATTGATCCATGATTCATGGAGAAAGGGGTGTCGCGATGAACGAACAAAAGCAAGAGGGGGCTTTGGCGGAGGGCGCCCGCAGGGCGAACGGAGCCAAGGCCCCAGGGCATCGCAGTGAGCGGGGTCGGTTCTCCTGCCAGCGCAAGCGGGAGGCGGTCCTGCGTCTTTTGCGGGGCGAGAGCCTGGAGACGCTCTGCCGCGAGTTGGGCACGACAGCGGCTCGGCTTTCCGCCTGGCGCGAGGCGTTCCTTCGCGGGGGCGAGGCGGCGCTCAAAGCCCGCCCGGCGGATGAGCGGGACGAGGAGAACGCCCGGCTCAAGGCCAAGGTGGGCGAACTCACGATGGAGGGCGAGGTCCTGCGGGAGAAGATCGACCGCCTGGAGGCCGGCCGCCCTTTAGCCGGCAGGAGGTGGAGGCGATGAGTCAGGCCCGCTTCACCTCCACGGGCAGAGCCTACGGCCTGAAGCGGGTGTGCGCCCTTTGGGGCTTGGCGCGCTCCACGGTCTACGCGCAACGGCGGCGAGAGGCGGTCCCCGTTCATGAACGCCCCACGCCCAATAAGCGCGGCCCTGTGGGCCCGTGCACCGATGCGGAACTCCTCGGCCACATCCGGCAGGTCCTGGAGGACTCTCCCTTCCATGGCGAGGGCTACCGCAAGGTGTGGGCGAGGCTGCGCTTCGCGGGCATCCGAACCAGCAAGGAGCGGGTGCGTCGCCTGATGCGGGAGGCGGGGCTTCAGGCCCCTCACCGGGTGGGCAAACCCCGAGGTCCCAAGGCCCACAACGGGACCATCCGCACCGAGCGGCCCGACCGAATGTGGGGCACGGACATGACGACGACGGTGACCACCGAGGAGGGGATGGCCTCGGTGTTCGTGGCGGTGGATCACTGCTCGGTGGACTGCGTGGGGATCCATGCGGCCAAGAGCGGCAACCGCTTCGAGGCCCTGGAGCCGATCCGGCAGGGGGTCGCCGAGCGCTTCGCCGGCTTGGAGGCGGACGTCGCCGAGGGGCTTAAAGTTCGTCACGACCACGGCCCCGCCTATCTGTCCGATGACTTTCAGCGGGAGATCGCCTACCTGGGCATGACCAGTTCGCCCAGCTTCGTGCGGGCGCCCGAGGGAAATGGCTACTGTGAGTGGTTCATCCGCATCTTGAAGGAGAATCTCCTGTGGGTGCGCTCTTTCGCCACCGTAGAGGAACTGCGGTGGGCGCTGCTTGAGTTCAAGAACCTGTATAACCATCATTGGATTCTCGAGGGCTACGGCTACCGAACGCCGGCCCAGGCAAGGCAGGAAAAACTCGCTCAAGTTGCGGAGGCCGCATGAGGTCGAATACCCTCACCCGAGTGTCCAATAACCCAGGGGCGGTCCACCAGCTCATGCCCCGCCCATTACATCCACCGACCTGCCGATAGCCGGGCAGGGCTATAACGCTCTGCCGTTTGTGTTCAATCTGGTGAGTCTCACGAATGGATTGAAGATTCCTAATAGCCTAGCGAACAAGACCATGGAAAATCGAGTTACTGTCAAATCTGGTGTATGGGCGTCCTGAATCAAGCGGCTTCCCTGCCCATCTCTCTCTCGTCAATCCCATCGATGAACTTCACGTCGGCGACCACGCCGGCCAGATGACGGAAGCCGCGTAGCCGACGCCAGCGTTTCTGGGCGCTCATGGCGAGTTGATGCACGAGGCTCAACGCCGTCTTCTCGCTCAGGCAGTTCCTGGTCTTCACCGTTCGCAGCCGTATGGTCGCGAAGGTCGATTCGATGGGGTTGGTAGTCCGCAGGTGCTGCCAGTGAGCCGCCGGGAAGTCGTAGAAGGACAGAAGCGTCTCCCGATCCCTGGCCAGGCAGTCGGCGGCCTTGGGGTATTTGGCTTCGTAGGTGGCGACGAAGCGCTTGAACGCCTCCTCCGCTCTCGCCCGTGTATCCGCCCGCCAGATCTCATGCAACATCGACTTCGCGCTGCCCTGAAGGCGTTTGGGAAGCTTGTCGAGCACGTTCGCCGTCTTGTGCACCCAGCAGCGCTGCGCCCGGGTTTCTGGGTACACCTCGGCCAGGGCCGACCAGAACCCGAGCCCTCCGTCGCCCACCGCCAGTTTCGCCGCCTTCACCCCGCGGTCGCGCAGGCTCAACAGCACCGCCTTCCAGCTCTCCTTCGATTCCCGGAACCCCGCATCCAGGGCCAGGAAGTGCTTGCAACCACGCACGTCGCAACCCACCACCACCAACAGACAACGCCGCTCCTCGCTGCGCACGTTCACGTATATCCCGTCCGCCCACAGATACACGAACTCCTCGCCTCCCCAGTCACGCTCCCGCCATTGGGCGTACTCGACCTCCCAGCCGCCCTTGAGACGTGCGACACTCGCCGCAGACAAACCCTTCACCGATTCGCCGAACAACGCTTGCAAGGCTTCCTCGAAGTCATTCGTCGATACCCCCTTCAGGTACAGCCACGGCACAACCGCTTCCACCCGCCTCGTCTTCTTCAGGTAGGGCGGCAACAACTCCGAGCGGAAACAATGTCCCCCGCCGGACCTGTCCCGCGTCCGGGGAACACGGACACGGACCGGGCCGATTCCCGTCAAAACCTCCCGCGAAGGCAGGTAGCCGTTGCGAACGACCGATCGGCGTCCCCGACCGTCGCGCTCGGCCGCATGCTCCTCCAGGAAGGCCTGCAACTCCGCTTCCACGGCTTGTCGAATGATTTGCCGTGCGCCGTGGCGCACCACTTCGCTGAGTTCGTCCCGAAAGGCTGGATTCGAAAATGTAACCGTCGTATCTTTCTCCATGGTGGCGCATCTCCTCTCTCGCTGAATAACCGGGCTCTTCACAACCCCATTTCAGCAGGAATGCGCCGCCTTCTTCAATTCACCCCATACACCAGATCTGAGCGTATCTCTGGAAAATCCTCTTCCGCCTGATGAAACTGGAGAGGAAACCATTGAATACCTAGAGAATGTTAAAAAACGCCTTATTTTGGTTAGCACAAACCATGCAGGGTCTCTAGGGCTCCACCCTCTTATTTACTATTACGCGAGATCAGGTCTCTTTCTTTCAAACGCCTTCCTCGCATCTCTGGAGTTTTCCAAAAAACTAGATAAAGAAAATAGAAAAGATGACTTTACGCGCGTTCGGAATCGATTAGAAGAGTATCTTCATGCAAACAAGTTGTTTGTATCTCTCACGATTAGTAGGTTGGGAAGTGGTGGGCGCAGCCTGAATCGTATCGCCAACCTCTACTGGTCCATCTTTGAGGGAATGCACCAAAGGCTGTCCGATGCCGATCTATTCGAGGCGTTTATCGAACGAGATGATTTTGTCCACTTGAAGCAGTCAAGCATACCGCCGCCGACGTTCGACAGGGAGGTCAGTAAGCGTGGGGCATCCCGTGAATCAAAGTCCGCAACATTCATTCGAACGGCGCTAGATAATCCCATTAGATGTGACATTTGCAAAGCGCCTATCCACAGTAATTCTGTGACATTTGATCATGTGATTCGAACAAAGGGCGGGGGAGACAACCAAAGCGATAATCTACGGCTTTCGCACCCTTACTGTAACTCGGGATTTAAGGGCTAGAGATATGCTCTTGAATGCCCGGTCAAAAGCCTTTGGGTCTTTATCCACCTCGACTTCTTCGGCGGTTTCGAGAAAACGCCTATATTGCTCAGGATCGTCAGGCTTAAAAGCTGTCTTATGTGTGGGCTTCTGCATCATGGGTGAACCATACCTCACAACCAGTCAGTCCTCAACGATGAAGAAAAACTCTAGTTGCGGGTCGGGCAACTGCAACCGAGCCCATACCCGCCAGCGCCGGGTTTTCTCGTTTAGCGATTGCTTACGAGTGAGCCGTTTCGTAGGTGAGTCGTTTGCCTTTGAACCCTTTCAGAGCGACCGCGGCGCGGCCAACGTCGTCTACGCCCAACCCTTCTCGGTTGCTGTAGCGGAAGTCGAACTCGGCCAGATAGCGATGCAGGTGTGCCTCGCTAACGTGGAAGTAGCATCCGGTGATACCGCGCTTGAGGATGCTGAAATAGTTCTCGACGGTGTTGGTGTGTGCATTCCCGCGCACGTACTCATTGGAGCTGTGGTTGACGCTATTGTGCTCGAAGTCTCGCCCCATTTGGCGGTACTGACCAGCTTCGTCAGTGTACAGATTGGACTTGCTGTCAATCTGGGCCACCAACACCGGCCGCAGATTTCCGGCGGTGACGCTCGCAACGCGTATCGAACGAACGCGTCCATTTCTCTCCACCAGAGACAGCACGGCTACCTTGCCAACAGAGCCACGGCCAGTGCGCAGTTTCTTGTTGGCATGCTTGTTCTTCTCCTTGCCGCCGATATAGGTTTCGTCGACCTCGACCGCCCTGCCTTCGCCGCCCAGGGGATCAAGCGATCCGTCTTTCATGGCTTCGCGGATGCGATGGGCAAGGAACCACGCAGTCTTCATGCTGCACTGGAGCATCCGTTGAATTTGGCGGGTTGCGATGCCCTTCTTGCTGGCGCACATCAGATGGATCACTTGCAGCCACAAGTGCAGCGGCAGGTGCGAAGACTCGAAGATAGTCCCGATCCGAATGGTGAACGGTTTCTGGCAGGCGTAACACTTGTGCAAACCCTTGCGGGTGGTCTTGCCATTCAGCTTGCGGACATGATCTTCAGTAGCGCCACAGAACGGACAGTAAGGGCCATCTGACCAAAGGGAATTCTCGACGTATGCGAAGGCCGCATCCTCATTGTGGAAATGCGAGGCAGATAGAACAGAGTGGGCCATGAGAGAATACCTCCTGACCCCAATATGGGGGATCGTGCGTGGTATGTCAAGTGTAACGTTGCCGATGAAAGCATGGCCGCCCTCAAAGCCCTTATCGATGGCCAGAAGACCCTCATTGAGCGCACCCCGCCTGCCTGACGGCCAAGGAACGCCGGCGATGCGGGCCGGCCTGGCGGATGGGCGCGGACCATGGAGTGGATCGTCGAGCTCATCGAGGCGCGCGATCCCAAGCCCGGGCCCCGTGGGCCGTACAAGAAGCGGGCGAAGGACAAACTGGAGAGAAAAGATGATGCAAGACAACCTACTGGATAGTATGAGCCGTGACGAATACGTAAAGAACATTTTGGATGAAGTGAAACCTAGACCCCTAAAGGATTGTGAGGTGGTTCGTCAAGAAGACGGGTCCCTTGCCTTGGTATTGATGTCTGGAAATAACACCTCCGATTTGATGCAGGGTGGATGTCATTACAGGCTAGACAGGGAACTGGCCGCGGAATTGGCCAAGAAACTAAATCCTCTGGACTTCGTTCTTCGGGACATGGATGTGATCTTATTGGATGGAGAGCACGTCTCTTCTGTTGCTCTCATCATCGAGAATATGGCAGGGGGGAAGGATGTCTTCAAGACTGATTATGCGAGTTTAAAGAATATGATCCAGGGCCTTCTGGAAACACTCGAACTTCTGAGGTCAACTAAAGAATAGCTTCGAAAGGGCTCTCTTGCTGATTTGCCAAGGTTCTACCTCATCAGAGCCTATCGACAAAACGCACCTTACCGATACATCGTCCCATTCGCGCGTAACGGTGATTTCGTCTCCAGTAGGCGGGTCAATACATATGTAATCATCCTCTACGTTGCATGTGAAAATGACTGACGAAACCGTGTATTCTTCGTTCTCCGATAATCCTTTATGAACCTTGAACCCAGGGGTGCGTTCTTCCCGACCATCTGAAATCTTGAATGTGCTTCCAGGATGTTTCGGTGGTGAAAAAGGGGTTAGATCTATTTTTCGCAGCCCGGCGAGTCGACGGCAACTCTCGCTCAACTCATGAGATGAAAAATAGATCTGACCCCTTTTTGTCAATCCCTTGTCAAGCCGGTTTTTCTGGGTGATGATTGAGGAGATGAGAAATGGCCGAAAATGGGCCTGACTATGACGCATTATGTCGTAACATTGTTGAAGTCATCGAATTGGCGAAGTTAAGAAAGGAACACACCTATGTCGAGGGCTTGATCAAGCTCCTGCTGCCGCACAAAAATGGAATGACGAGGAGGTGGATTCTCGACACACTTGAAAAGCAACGCAAAGATACTGGATTACCTATCCCTGGAAAGTTCGAGGAAGCTGTTCAGAGTTCCTACAATCAAAACTGTGTCGATTCCACCGTTTTCAGGCAGAGGGGATTGCCTGATTCCGAAGCACCCTTCTATTCCCCCGGAGGCAAGGGCTCCGGCATGTGGGCCGTCAACTCCGAGCGAGCCCGGAGTTGGCTTGAAAAACGCAGGCGCACTCTCTTATGAGAGTCATCAAATCCTTAGGGGCTTGTAAAAGCTATGACACCGGATTAGGCTGGTGTCGTGGACGTAAAGAGCTTTGAAGGGCTTGTAAAAACGGAGGTTACAGCGAGACGCCATTTGCTCAGGGCGTGTCAGAAAAACGGGCGTAAAATCTGCCCTCGTTGTGAGGGTCGAAAATGCTACGTTGTGGGCACGAAAGGGCGCTTTCGCTGCGCTGGGTGTCGGTACACCTTCGGGCCGTTCACGGGCCGCTGGCTGGGCCAGCTTCGCCTCTCAGCCCGGGAGTGGCTTTGGGTGGTGAAGCTCTTTGAGCTGGAGGTCTCGGCCCGCAAGATGGCCCAGCAACTCGCCGTGAGCTATCCGACGGCGCTCAGGGCTGTGACGACGCTCAGGCGCAGTCTTGTGGCCGGAACGCCGGGGGGACAGGAGCTTCTTCGAGGGGAGGTGGAGGCGGACGAGGCCTACTTCGGGGGCAGGCGCAAGGGGAAGAGAGGCCGAGGCGCAGCGGGTAAAGTCCCTGTTTTCGGTATTTTGGAGCGGGGTGGCCGGGTGAAGGTGGAGGCGGTCGGCAATGTCAAGGCCCAGACCCTTTTGGCCTCCACCGTGAAGCGGGTCCATCGGGGCAGCGTGGTCTACACCGACCGCTACCAGCGTCTATGACGCCCTGATGTTCTGCGGCTATCGCCACCTGCGGGTGGATCATGATCGGCGCTTCAGTCGGGGCAAAGTGCACATCAACGGCCTGGAAGGCTTTTGGGCCTACGCCAAGCAGAGGCTCATCAAACATCATGGCGTGTCCAAGGAGCGATTCCCCCTCTACCTGAAGGAGATGGAATTCCGCTACAATCACCGCCACCAGGATCTCTTTCCCCTGGTGGTCCAACAACTCACCCAATTAGTGTCAAAACCTTTATAATTCCCTTAATGAATCCGCTTTCGTTTTGATTACAAGTTGTAAAAGACGGGTTCCGAACGGGATTGGAGAAAATGAATATTCATCCTCATATCAATATGATATGAGGATTTTACGGCTCATGAAAACGGCTCGATGTATCTGGGGTTGAAGCGGACCACCATCGCGCTTCCGCCGGGGTTCTGCGCGGCCTGTTCGTCTTCGGCGATCAGGCGGTCACGAACCTGAGAACCGCAATCTTGTCTCGGTTCGTCTGAGTCTGCCATAGATCGTACTGCATCTGCTGCTGCAACCAGCTTTCAGGACTCCCCCCGAAAGCCTGAGAGAGCCGGATGGCCATCTCAGGGGAAATGCCGATCCGGCCGTTGAGCAGCATGGAAAGCGTGTTGCGCGACACGGCGAGCCTCTTCGCAGCCTCGGTCACCCTCGGGTCGAGCCGTCCGGTTCGTGACAATGAATCCGACGCGAGGGAAGCGTTCGCCTGAGTGCCATTCCACCTTCGCCACCACCCCTCGGGGGTGGTCCCAGCTTCCAGCCTGATACCGGGAGTCGTGATAGAAGATGATGGGTCTCTTGGGCGGGCGACCGACCGGGCGAGTCAGCAGGAAGTCGATCCGTGGGTAGAGCACTTCGTTCGCAGGGAGCCGGATGGCGTAGAGGAAGCCACGCTCTTCCAAGTACTCATAGACCTCGGGGCTCGGAAAGGCGGCATCGGCCCGAAAGGAACGGCGAACATCCGCGTGCTCATAGCGGGCCGTGATGGGCTCCAACAACTTTCGCCACCCATCGGCGCTGTGAACGTTGCCCGGACGCAACATCGCCCCCTCGCAGTCCCCAAACTGGTTGAAGCAGAATAAGGGATGGTAGCAGAGGGAACCGAAGTGACCGTTATAGGCAGTCCTTTCCTGCTGTCCGTGCACCCGGCTTTCCGAGCTATCCATGTCCAGGATGACCCGCTGATGCGGCGTGCGGCTCATGGCCCGCTCTACCCATTCCGTGTTCAGTTGCCTCAGCCTACTCAGGTTCTCCTCGCTGCAGAGAACTTCCGTCTCGAACCGGCTCCATGTGTTGGTACTGGCCGCCTGCTTCTCAAGTGCCCGCCGGCCCACTACGGCTTGCCTAGCAGGGTCTCTCGCCAATCGCTCGGCATCGTTGGTGTCCTCGTACCCGGCCAGGCGACTATAGACTGACTGGCGCAATAGCGGCACCAACTCATGCTGGACGTTCCGGCCATGACGGATCTCTTGCAAGTGGGCTGGTGCTCTCACCGTCAAACCCAGCGCATCATCCAACTCCCGGCAGGCCAGCAATCCTGCATCTGAAGTGATTCTGGCTCCGTGAAAGTCAAGCCTCAGCCTGCGGTTACAATGGACCCTCAATGCCGTCTTTTTCGCTCCACCCAGAGGGTTCCCCCGCGAGAACGTGGCAGGGGGAAGCCAACACGCTGATTTTACATGAGAAAGCGCCTTTCGGTCTGTCCAATCTTATGATCCAAATGGGAAATGCGGGTCCTATTCGTTCACCGCCGAGACCGGAACCTCCGGCGGGAGTCTAGTTCCGTGGCCGTTACTGCCGAACGTCTCGGGTGTATCTGCAATCGGGCCAATTCGTGCATCCTGGGAAGGGGCCGTACTTGCCGCTCCTGCGTTGCAGCCAGCCGTCGCAGTCCGGGCATCCCTCCATGGCCTGACCGCAGTCGCGGCAACGGAACACGCCCTTCGCCTTGACGGGCAATCCCGTCCCGCAAGCAGGGCAGGAGGATTGCCTGTGCCCGCAATTGGGCCAGTTCGATCAGCCGTAGAAGGCGCTCCCATCCCGGGCATTCTCGCGTCGCTCAAGCCGTCCCTTGACGCATGCCGGACAGGCGACATCGCTTTCCGGTGATCGCCCGAAGACGGTGACATCGTACCCAGAGCTGGACCCTTACCGGCTTAGGGATCTCACCGTTCAGCGCCCCAACTAAGTCTGGGTGGTCGACATCTGTTCTCTCCCGATGACCAAGGGGGAGTCAATGCCATTCTTAGTTGAAATTCCGGAGTGACCCCTGGGTGCACGTTAGGCCACCTCGCGCTCGTCGCAGTCAGCCCGAAGGCCGAGCGTAGAGCGGATGGCGGCCCTCAAGACCGGCAGATGCCGGCAGCCCTGGATCCGGTTCAGCCGAGGCTCGATGTCGAGGAGCGCCGTGGCCACCCAGCGCTGCTTCTGGTCGCTGTTGCGCCAGTGGTCCACCCTGTCCGTTCGCTGAGCAATGAGCGACATGATCGACTCCAAGCAGTTCGTCGTCTTCAGGCTTCTCCCCAAGATGGGAAAGACCCCCAGGCGATGGAGCGTCAAGGTCTCCTCCAGGCCTTCGTCCAGGCTCTTCACCGCCGAGCGGTTGAGCAGCTCAAGCTCTTTGCGAAGCCTCCCGAGCGCCCCCTTGGCCCCCTCGTAAGTGGGCTCATCATAAGCCGCCTGGAGTTTCCGCCCGATGCGCCCCTGCCGGCCCTTGGGCAGGTGGCTGAGCACGCCCTCGCGCTTATGCCACTGGCAGCGCTGCACCACCGCGTGTGCCTCAAAAACCCGCCGAATCGCCGCCCGAAGGCCCTTGGAGCTGTCGATCACACAGAGCAGACCAGCCTCAGAGCGCAGCCCCCGCTCCACCAACTCCCGCAAAAACGCCGTCAACGCCCGCTCGGTCCCGGTCCCGGTCTGAACAAACCCCAACACCACCTTTTCGCCCTGAACCGTGATGCCCAGGGCAATCACCATGAGGTCGTCCTCAAAGCGCTTGCCGTCCAGGACCAGGCCCACGAAGTCATACCCTTGCAGGGGGCGCTCGCAGAGCTCTTTGAGCTTGCGGGCGCTGGCCCGGATGAAGCGGCGCGAGACCGTCGAGGGGGAAAGCCCAAAGGCCTCGGGCACCGCCTCGGCGCATCCCTCATAGTCCCGACAGCTCAGCCCCTTCAGCACCCGGCGGAACAGTCCGGCATCGGCCCCGCGCGGCCTCTGCAAGCGCGTGTACGTCTCCAGCGGCGCCTCCTGGCCGGTGAGGCGATTTCTGACCCGAGAAACCTGGATGGGCAGCTTCTGATCGGCCAAATACACCGAGCCTCGCTGACGGCCCCACCGCACGTGACTGGCCAAGCCGTCCCCACGACGGTAGCGCGCCCCGCCAAGCGTGCCACGTCCGCCTTCAGGCAATCCCCCACCGCCATCAACCCCAAAGGGATCAACGCCTGGATCAACTCGACCAACGTGTCCACCGGAGCATGCAGCGCAAAATCCGCCAACGTGACCCGCTTCGGCTCTTCACCCTTGACCTGCCTCTTCCCTCGTCGCACCGTGTTCATGGAGCGTCTCCTTTCCTCCGGTGGGTGGATGTGCATCTCACACAACCCAACTCCACCACTGGGGGGGCGCTCCGTCAATTTTCAACTAAGTTTGGCATACCCTCACCAAGGGGTTCATGTACTTGAGTTATCCCGTTTTGATGGAAAGGTTATGGTTGTCGCCCCCGCCCTGAGGTGGGCGACAGCCCGTGGACGTGAGTTTTCCCCAGAATCGGTAGATTTAGGATACCCCCGTCCGAACCACGGGCAGCCCGCGGTGGCCGAGGGGGTCGAATTCCCACCCACCGAAACATTCACCACAACGACATCTCCACCGCTATTCACAGACGCGCAATGCGCCGCGAAGAGGCCGAGCCGGGCCGTGAGCGGGGCGGCGGACGGATGTCCCGGGGAGGGCATCGCCGCCTCTCTTAACCATCGACCCGAAGGAGGACGGCACCATGCCCACGGTCCAGACCCATCCCGGCAACGCAAGCACCTTCCTCACCCACCTGTTCGGCCAAGGTCTCGATGACGACCGCTACGTGGTCGAGCGCTTCCGGTCAATGGCTGACGGCGACATCCGGCCCCTGCGCGCCGGGGGTACAAGTCCCCCGCTCTAGGGTTTTGTTGGACACTCGATTGATCCATGATTCATGGAGAAAGGGGTGTCGCGATGAACGAACAAAAGCAAGAGGGGGCTTTGGCGGAGGGCGCCCGCAGGGCGAACGGAGCCAAGGCCCCAGGGCATCGCAGTGAGCGGGGTCGGTTCTCCTGCCAGCGCAAGCGGGAGGCGGTCCTGCGTCTTTTGCGGGGCGAGAGCCTGGAGACGCTCTGCCGCGAGTTGGGCACGACAGCGGCTCGGCTTTCCGCCTGGCGCGAGGCGTTCCTTCGCGGGGGCGAGGCGGCGCTCAAAGCCCGCCCGGCGGATGAGCGGGCCGAGGAGAACGCCCGGCTCAAGGCCAAGGTGGGCGAACTCACGATGGAGGGCGAGGTCCTGCGGGAGAAGATCGACCGCCTGGAGGCCGGCCGCCCTTTAGCCGGCAGGAGGTGGAGGCGATGAGTCAGGCCCGCTTCACCTCCACGGGCAGAGCCTACGGCCTGAAGCGGGTGTGCGCCCTTTGGGGCTTGGCGCGCTCCACGGTCTACGCGCAACGGCGGCGAGAGGCGGTCCCCGTTCATGAACGCCCCACGCCCAATAAGCGCGGCCCTGTGGGCCCGTGCACCGATGCGGAACTCCTCGGCCACATCCGGCAGGTCCTGGAGGACTCTCCCTTCCATGGCGAGGGCTACCGCAAGGTGTGGGCGAGGCTGCGCTTCGCGGGCATCCGCACCAGCAAGGAGCGGGTGCGTCGCCTGATGCGGGAGGCGGGGCTTCAGGCCCCCCACCGGGTGGGCAAACCCCGAGGTCCCAAGGCCCACAACGGGACCATCCGCACCGAGCGGCCCGACCGAATGTGGGGCACGGACATGACGACGACGGTGACCACCGAGGAGGGGGTGGCCTCGGTGTTCGTGGCGGTGGATCACTGCTCGGTGGACTGCGTGGGGATCCATGCGGCCAAGAGCGGCAACCGCTTCGAGGCCCTGGAGCCGATCCGGCAGGGGGTCGCCGAGCGCTTCGCCGGCTTGGAGGCGGACGTCGCCGAGGGGCTTAAAGTTCGTCACGACCACGGCCCCGCCTATCTGTCCGATGACTTTCAGCGGGAGATCGCCTACCTGGGCATGACCAGTTCGCCCAGCTTCGTGCGGGCGCCCGAGGGAAATGGCTACTGTGAGTGGTTTATCCGCATCTTGAAGGAGAATCTCCTGTGGGTGCGCTCTTTCGCCACCGTAGAGGAACTGCGGTGGGCGCTGCTTGAGTTCAAAAACCTGTACAACCATCATTGGATTCTCGAGGGCTACGGCTACCGAACGCCGGCCCAGGCAAGGCAGGAAAAACTCGCTCAAGTTGCGGAGGCCGCATGAGGTCGAATACCCTCACCCGAGTGTCCAATAACCCAGGGGCGGTCCACAAGGACCAAGAACCAGTCCAAGGCGGCGAATACGATCGTGTCTCGGCAGGCGGTCCGGAAGATGCGGCCCGTGCGGGACGAGATCATCATTGCAACCGGAATCAACCTCCGGAACTCCGGGGTCCAGTACTGGGGCTGTAATGTTATCTGGCGGAATATGTTGCAGCGATGACAGATTCTTCTGACTGCTATGGAAGAAGTCCGGATCGCCGCAACATAACCTTTTGCAATCATAGGGATTTCAGGAAGGCGAACCGAGCGCAATCGGGTCCCGGCAATCTTTACAACGCAAGCGGTCTGGTACTGCATTCCGTGCGATGGTGAAGATATCGCCACCCCCGAGCGAGCGGTGCCGCCTGGTATGCCTTGATGGTGTCCGGTTGTGTGAACAGTTCTTTGGACATAGTCGCGTCTCCCTGTTGGTGGAGGCACGATTACGTGCACAGGTGCCGAAAAATTATGTTGCATGAATTCTACTCAACCTCCTGCTGGACAGAAGGAATTGTCATCGATGCAACATATGGGCTGGATGGCAACGGGATTGTTCTGCGACCGCAAGCAGAAGCACTGATTGACGTTCTCTGTCAGGACGTCCTGCCGGCCCGGCGCCGGCCGGGCGTCCGTCGTCCCGATTCCAGCCCCGATGGGAGGCGTCCACAGGTGTCCTACAAGAACCCCGACAAGGCCCGCGAGCATGACCGGGAACGCTACCGCCGGCTCACCAAAGAGCGCCTCGCCCAAGGCCTGTGCCCCAAATGCGGAAGAGAGCCCCTTCCTCCCGACTGTAGTCTGTGCCGCTCCTGCGGCGAGAAGCGGCGCAAGGCCGAGCGCGCCCGGTACGCCAAGGGCAAGGCCGCCGGCAGGCTCTACGGAGGCCGGGATCCCAAGGACTGCCGCAGGCTCGGGCGGGAGAGAAGCAGGAAGCGCCTCCGGGCATGCCGGGCCGCCGGCCTGTGCACGCGATGCGGGAACCGTCCTCCCGTCCCGGGCGGAGCGACCTGCCGGGCTTGCCGTGACGCCCGGCAAGCGGCCGAACAAGAGCAGTATGCCGCCCGCAGGGCCGAGGGACGGTGCGGCAGGTGCGGAAGACATATCCTTGACCACGCCTCGCGCTGCGGTCCCTGCGCGACTCTCGAGGCCGGGCGCCATCCACGGAAGAACGCGGCCAGCCGAAGGCGCTACGCCCATAGGCGTGCGAGGTGGCGTTGCACGGACTGTGGCGAACCCTCTCAGGGAGCGGCGCGGTGCGTGCCGTGCGCGCACCGGTCCTGGGTGCGGTCGGGCTGGCATCGGGGCCTTCCGATCCTTCCGCCTCGCTACACCGTGATCGAGGTCGCCACGGGCGAGGACCACGGGACCTGGGACAGCTGGGAGGAGGTGGCCATGTGTCTGGCCTTCGCGCGGCTGTCCCACCAACAGGTGGAGATTATTTCGGATACGTCACCGATGGCGTCTTTTACGGGGCAGTGACCTCTATGCGCCGGCTCGCCGGGGGTACGTACTGCCGACCTGCCGCCCGCCAGCGGGGGGACCATCACCCGCGCCCCCCGGCGCACCGTCGACCCCTCAAGGGAGGCCCGCACATGACCGCGCACACCCTGCCGAAGAACCCCTACTACGCCTTCTCCCCGGCCTACGACCTCGACAACGATCTACAGCAGATCAGAATCGTTATCCACGACATGAGCGGCTACATTCCCACCACCCTGGCCGCACGGTCCATGCGCGCCGAGAACGGCACACCGGATAGCAAGACCGTGCAGTGAGCCGACTGCATTGCTGCGCAGCCGGCCTGACGTCAGCCGGCCTCAACCCCGCCGCGCGAGCCACCACCACGCGATCCACACCGGAAGGCTCAAGACCATCGCGTAGTCGGCGATGACGATTGGGCCAAGCAGTCCCGCCATCAGCGACGCCGTCGACATCAGCAGCATCGACAGCCACATTCGGGGCTCCACCTCCGGCTCCGCCTCCGGCGCGAAGTGCACCGCCGCCGTCGTGACCACTCCGGCGGGCAGCCACAGGAGCGCCAGCAGCCAGAAGCCGCGCCGCTTGATGAGGCCCTGGTCGTCCATGCGCCTTATCCGACTCGAAACTCGCACCGCACGCAAGCCCGAGCGGGTCCGTGTTCGACGACAGCCGGGCGAGGGCGAAGACCGCGCAAGGTCGGCGAGCGGCTGCCGGCGTCCGTCGCGCCCTCTGAGCTCGCCCAGGGTCCCGTCACCGTCCTTCGAGCCAGAGGGAAGCAAGGGCCGGGCAAACGCCCGGCAGGGAAGAGGGAGACGGTCTCCCGGTCCCGATGCCGGGAACTGCAATCCCGGAACAGGAGACAAGCCCATGATCGACCAGGACCTCGACCTCGAACTCCCCACAGGTGACGAACTGCTCGCCGAGATCGGCCTCGACTCTTACACCATCCGCAGGATCCTCACCGAAGCGGTCCATGCCGACACCGGCGAAGGAGAGGAGCTTTTCTAGGGGGTGAACCAAGGGGCCGGAGAGAGAGGCTCTCCCCCCTTTTCACATCACCCGTTGTCTTCCACACCCTTAACTCTAAGGAGAATGATCATGGCCTTCGGACTCAATCGCGCTGAAGTGATCGGCCGCCTCGGCGCCGACGTCACCGTCAACCACCTCACCAGCGGCGGACGCGTCGCGAACCTGTCGATCGCCACCGACGAGGGCTACATCGACAAGCAGACCGGAGACCGGGTCGACAAGACCGAGTGGCACCGGGTGGTGACCTTCCAGCCCGGGCTGGTGGACATGTTCGAGAAGCACGCGACGAAGGGCCGGCTGGTCTATGTGGCGGGCAAGCTGCAGACCCGTCGCTGGAAGAAGGACGACGAGGACTCCGACCGGTTCTCCACCGAGATCCTGCTGGTTCCGGGCGGGCGCGTGCAGTTCCTCGACAAGCCCAACGGCAACGGCGCGCCGGTCGCGGAGGCGGAGACGCCGTCCGCCGAAGCGCCCATGGACGACATCCCGTTCTGAGCGCGCATTCCGTTTCCTCCCTCTACCTGGGCCGGCGCTTCGCGCGTCGGCCCTTTTTCTTGCTGCCCGTTCCGAGACAGCGCCCGTTCGGGCCTCGCGCCAGCGCTGCGCGCGGCGCTTCGCCCTCCGGCGCCGGCCGGAGGCGGAGGCCGGCCGGTATCGGGCGTTCCCCGTCCATCCAGAGGAGGCCCGTTATGCCGCCCCCATCGTCCCGTTCCGTATCTCCCGCCGCCGACATCGCCGCCGCGCTCGGCGCGTGCGCCGAGGCCGTCTGCCGGCGTTACCTGCCCCAGGGCAAAAAGCAGGGCCGGTACTGGGTCGCCGGTGATCTCGAAGGCGCTCGCGGCCGCTCGCTCTTCGTCCGCCTGCACGGTCCCGGCGTCCCCGGGAAGTGGACCGACGCGGCCACCGGAGAGCACGGCGACCTGCTCGATCTCGTCCGGCATCGCTCGGGCGCGCCGACGCTTCGCGCGGCGCTCGCCGAGGCCCGCGCCTCCCTCGCCCTGCCGGCTCCGCCGGCGCCGGGCGAGGGCTACGACGCAACAGAAGCGGCCCGCCGCCTCTGGCGGGGTTGCCGCGCCATCGGCGGCACCCATGCCGAGGCCTATCTCCACGCCCGCGGACTCGCGCGCTGCCGGTTCCCGGCATTGCGCTTCCATCCCGAGCTTCGCTATCGCGAAGGCTCTTCCCTGCGCCGTTTTCCGGCGCTGGTCGCCGCCGTGACCGGCGACGACGGCGCCATCCAAGGCGTGCAGCGCACCTGGCTCGATTCGCGCTTGCCCGCCAAGGCGTCCGTGGATGCGGCCCCGCGCAAGGCGCTCGGCCGCATCCACGGACGCGCCGTGTGCTTCGGCAAGCCCGCCGACGGCGCTTCGCTGCTCGTCGGCGAAGGCATCGAGACGGTGCTGTCGATCGTCACCGCGGCGCCCGGGGTCATTTCGGCGGCCGCGCTCTCGGCCGGAAGCCTCAGCGCCTTCGCTCCACCTGGCGGGCTCAAACGGCTCGTCATCGCCCGCGACAACGATTCCGAGGGCGAACGGGCCGCCCAACGCCTCGCCCGGCGCTGCGCGCGGGCGGGCGTCGCCGCCCACGTCATCGTCTCCGAATACGGCGACTTCAACGACGATCTGGTTACTCTCGGACCCCGGGCCCTGGCTCTTCGGCTCGCCGCCCTGTTCCCCGCGCCGCAGCGGGTCGGAGAGAGGGAGTGAAGAGCGGGGGAGGGGTGAACGGCTCCAAAGGAGAAGAGAGCATGGCGCACATCGTCAATCTCAGGCATGCGCCAGCCCTGCGGGCGGCGCTCGCGGCCCTTTACGGCAAGCCACTGGCCTTCTGATGCGCGCCGCTGCCCTGCCATGGGCAGGTCCTCGCCCGCGCCGCGCGGCATGGGCGGCCTCCGTTCTGGCGGAACGGAGGGGAGAGTGAAGCGCGAGAGGGGCGAACGCCGCGAGGAGGGAGAGAGAGGGCCCCGGGCACCAGCAACACGGAAGGAGAACCGAAATGCAATCCGTTACCTTGAGGAGCATCGCCCGTACGAGTCGAGGGTCTACCACCATGGCAATCTCGCCTGCGAGGTTGCGGAGCGACTCGTCGATACGCGTCCGTTGCGGTGACGGGCCATGCCGTCTTCGGGCGATCCCTTCGGGCCGGGCTCCCCGCTGCAATCTCCGCTCCGCTCCGATTTGCGCTTCTATCCCTATCGCCTCCGCTCGCTGGCGCTCGCTGCGCGCTACGCTTGCCGGGCCGGCGCCCGAGACCCGGGTCTCAATCCCGGAACCGCACAGGGCGTCCGGGACAGTGGCAAACAATATCCCTCTCGACGTGATGGCCCATTGTCCCACACGTGCTCGCTGCGCCAACCCGCTCCGCGGGTCCTACACTACGCTCCGCTCCGTTCCGGCCCTGGCTCGCAAGGCTACGGCGCTGCGCGCCTAGGCGTGGCGAGAAACGCGACCGAGGCTCCGCGCTCCCTGCGGTCGCTTGTGCGCCCGCACCACTCGCGCCCCTCGCCGCGCCAGGCCTTGCGGCCACGGTGACTTTGCTGCGCGCGCGTGGGCCACTCAACCATCACGTTCGGAGACTCTCTCCGCACAACGAACCGTAACGGTTCTCAACCCTCTACCCGGAAGGAGAGCATCATGCACGATATCGACAACATCTCAGAACAGAACCAGTCCGTCACCGCCACCGTCTGCGACCAGGCGGCTCTCTTCGGAGCAACCCCGGAGCGCGACGAATTCGACAACCGGGAGGTCTGGGACCCGGAGAACGCCCTCTCCGCCGTCACGGAAGCCTTCCGCATCATGGCACACGGCGTCGCGCCCGACGGAACGCAACTCGCCGACGAGCGCGAGAGCCTGCTCTGGGGATTCGTCAACATGCTCGACGCCCAGACCCAACGCCTCGACCGCGCGGCCGACAGGCTCCTCCCCGACATGCGCGACCTCCAGCGAGAGCAGGACGGCTCGGAGATCCGGTCCCGAGAGCTCGAACTCGTCACCGACCGAACCAAGAACCTCACGGACCGGCGGGACGCCTTCGAGCAACTCAGAGATGCAGCGGCCGAGGCCTACCGGGTCGAGACCGGAGACCTCTGGCGGCCCCGGCGCGGGTCCCACACCTCCCAGACCGGCAAGCTCACTTCGGCCATGATCGACGCCCGCGACTTCCAGCGTGCCCGCAGGGACCGCGAGAACAAGGCGCTCCTGCCCCAGGGAACGCTCGTCGCGGTGGCAGGCGGCAAGCAGACCGGCGACGCAGGCGCCATCATCCGCACCCTCGAGAAGCTCAAGGCCAAGTACGACGATGTGGTCCTGGTCCACGGCGGTGGTCCCGGCGTCGAGAAGATCGCGGCCAAGTGGGCGGACCGCAACGGCGTCCACCAGATCGTCTGCAAGCCCAACTGGGACGCACACGGACGCGCGGCGCCCTTCCGGCGCAATGACGAGCTGCTCGATCTCCTCCCCAAGGGCGTCATCGCGTTCCCGGGCTCGGGCATCACCGACAATCTGGTCGACAAGGCGCGCAAGCTCGGTATCCCGGTCCAGTGCGTCGCCGCCTGAGTCGAACGACCTCGCGGGTCGCGTCGCCACCCGGCGGCGCGGCCCGTTCTTCCTTCCTTCACGTCCCGCTGCACTGTGCACCGCACCGGTGCGGACCCCACTGCTCAATCCGTCCTGCACCGCTCCATGCACTGTGCTCCGCACGGCCGCCCGCTCAATCGCCGCGGCGGCTCCCCCGCGCGTCACGCGCCCGCGGAGATCCCCTCTTCGCTCGTTCCTCACATTTTGGTCTGTCGGACGCCGGTCGGCGCTTTTACTCTCACACCCCACGCATCGTTGATGCCCTCGCATCTAGGTGCGCGCTTGTCATCCCGTTTCCCGCGCAAACGGCACCAATAGCTGCCCCGGTGTTGTTGGATCGAGCGTATGCCGTACCGATATACGAGTCTAAAACATTGATATTGCTGTATTTTGTTTCTGACCGGCATACGACCGGTATACGCTCATGTCGCAGTTGTGACGGCCGTGTATGCTGCACCGATATACGGGGATTAGACGCTGTGGAGCACGGAACCGCTTCCGTTCCCTGGGGAAATCTGTGCATTTCCGAACGAAAACCGCGACCCGGAGAGAGAAAACCATGAGCGAAAACGAGCGAACTGACGCTGAAACCGGCGCGACTCCAGACGAAAAGCAGACCGACACGCGCACGCCGCGGGCAATCCGGTTCTCGGATTCCGAGTGGGAACGGGTCAAAACGGCGGCAGCAGAGCATAAAATCCCGGCTGCCGAGTTTGTCCGCGATGCCGCTCTGAACCTCGCCCGGAACAAGAACATCGCGGACCCCACCGTGATGCCGCTAGGAATCGTCGCGCTGATCGAGCGCATCTATCGAAGCACGTACATCGTTGCGACCCTCAAACGCGATGAAATGCTCCGCGAAGGGCGCGGCGACGAACTCGACGAGATGATAAAATTGGCCCGGGAGACCCAGGCGACGATCCTGGAAGATGCCTCGAAATGAAGCCGGCCGTCGAGAAACACCCGGCTACTGAACCGCATGCGTTCGATGGAAAACCGAAAGGGAGGGAGAGAACAATGACGGAAACGGCGGGACTTGGTCGCATCGAAAAGGCCGACCTCCGTGAGGCTTGGCCGCACGAGGCCGCCGATTTCACTCCTTGGCTTGGGGACTCGGATAAGAACCTTCGCTACCAAGCGTTTTTTGCAGGAAATCATGGACGCGCTCAGAGAGCGAGGATTCACGAATGTGCGCAAGGCGCAGCTTCAAAGTTGGTACTACTTCTCGGCGGGGCATGCGCAACGCGTTCAATACGGCGCTACTTTCGTTCAAGAGAAAAGAGCCAGGATTGAAGTTTATATCGATAACACCGATAGGGATTGGAACAAGATTCTGTTCGACCGCCTCATGGAACGAAAAGAATCCATCGAATCCGAACTCTCGGAATCGCTTGAATTGGGAACGCCTGGACGATCACAGGGCGAGCCGCATTGCGGTCGTGCGCCAAGGTAGCATTGACGGCGACTCGGAGACGCTGAAAGAAATAGAAGATTGGATGATCGACAAACTGCTGGATTTCAAGCGTGTCTTCGGCCCCAGGCTGGACGAATTGGCGCCCGATCGCCCCGATCCCGGGATCGGCTGATCGACCGGATCGCCTCCATTATGTACCGCTGTTGGGCTACCGCCCCCAACGCAACCGCATAAACCTGCCGTGCATTGCCAGTTCAGTTTGGTATTACTGATGCGTGAGGGGCGCGCGCAGCCATCCTGAATCGATGACGGAGCCGTCCCTGTCAACCCGGTCACACACGTTTTTGAATTTTCTTTTCCGCGATGTCGTGTAGCCCGTTCAGAAATTCTCGCTGCCGAACACCGTCGTCGCCGCGGCGTTTCGATAACTTCATTGAATCGTTAAAAATATTTAACATCTCTGGCTCGGTCACCAAATCTCGCGAGCCCGATTTCCTTTGCTTCACGGGAACCGCCGACTTCGCTTTCTCCAGATAGAATTTCGCCAAACCCATTGCCTCTTTGGAATTGGCAAGAGGCTCTAACTCAATCTGATTTTCCAACCTGCTCCGAAAGGCGGGAAGGGCGCTTGAATACCTGCGCATCGCGTCCGGCGTAACAGCTATGATCATAAACAGATGCTTCGGAAGTGCGTCCATGATCGCCCGTAAACCCGACAGGTAGCGGACCACCGCTGTGGGACCGAGCACGCCCGCCTGCTTTTCTAACTCGTCAAGCAAAAGGAATATGCCCTTCAATAATCCCAGTTCCGCGCTGAGCATGATATAGTCTCGTAATGCTGCCGTGCGTGATTCCACTGTGTCCAGCCTAAAGTTGACACCGAGGCCGTTCCTGTGAGCCTTCAGAAGACGCGAGCCGAACAACCACTGTTGGCAAAGCCCGAGAAGTTCGTTATCGTCAGGATTATCGGAAAGGGCCGACAGGGCCTCTCTCAGGTCATAGGATCTAACGGTAGACAACGCATCGCGTGAATTGGATAGAGATTCCGCGATTTTTTTAAGATGTGGAATCCCGAATTCCAAAAAGATCATGCGAACCGTCGCGTCGAAGGACGGTTCCGGATCAGCCATATACCGGACAATGTAGTAGCCGTCCAGTGTGTCTTTTACTTCTTGGATTTGCCCGTCTAGGTAATTGAGGAAATTGGTTTTTCCGACCCCTTGGGTGCCGAGAACAACCAGGACTTCGGATTTCATCTCCCGCAGGAACGTAATAATTCTTTCTTCTGCCTCATCATCCTTCGGTACAGGATAATGAGGATTATCAAGGGTCTGATTCGCAGTCGGAAAGGGGTTGGAAAGAACGCCGAAGTCCGACAGAAGAGAATCGCGGCTGGTTCCCTGCTTACTCCCCAGTTTTTCGCGGAGGCTCATGTCTCAATCATTTCGATTTTCAAACTCGAACTGGCTTTCCCCGGAATGAGGAAATCACCTCTGTAAAGATACTCCACCTTCACATACGGGACACCGTCCTTCAACGCCAGCGTCCTCAGTGTCTGAAGGTCATGCCCGGTTTCCGTAGTCGATCCTTCGGTAACGCGCTTGACCAAGCCATGGTTGGCGGCGGATTGCAGCCGTCGCCGCGCAACGACGGGGTGGATTCCATCATTCACGATCAGTTCTTCAAGCCAGCGTCCCGTCGCGACCCAGTTGCCGCCTAGCTCCAACCGATCATATGCGGATACGGCGATCTTCGCGAACTCATCATCGCCGGGATCTCGTGGGGTGACGAAAAAGCCCTTTCCCTGAACGGATGCACCAAGCTCCGCAAGCTCCGCCAAGGCCGTATACGTATACGCTGCCCGCCCGAAAGTTGTCGCATCGAACGCACCCCCGACAGCTTCCTGTGACAACACCCGCTCCAGTTCTACATATGACGGAAACAAGCGAAGCTCTTTTCGCAATTCGTCGACATCGGCGTTCTGGAGAACAACCGCGATACGACTCAGAGGAGGGGCCGCCGACCAGCTTCCTTCGTCCACGAATATCGTTTTGCCCGACTCCAGGAAACGACGATAGTCGCTCAGTCCGCTTGCGGTGCGAACGCCAAGCGATGTCATAACTTCGTTGACAGGAAGCTGTTGACGGATTTCCAATTTATCGATCAGGGCGAATAGACGACCGAGATTGAACTTGTAGAGGGCCGCCTTCGCGGCCCCGCCCTCGCCCAATGGTCCCCGACGGGCGGGCGGGCGGGCTCGGCTTCCGCTGGGCGCTTCCGCGACGGCGTGGCTCTTGGCCTCCGGTGAGAGCGTCGCTTCGGCGCTCCGGACCACCGGCCCACACGAAGTCGCTGGACCGTCAGGAAATTCAACCCAGAGAAGATCGTCTTGCGAATGATAGGGAGCCCATGCAAGGTCTTCGCCGATTGCATGAACCGTTAGATTTCGTTCGGGATCTTCCGCGGACAGCCGCGCACAGCCGGAAATGGTGGCGAGTTCCCATAGAATTTCCGGAATACTCGTAGTGTGAAGTTCCTCGGAAAACGGATGGAAATTCGCTCCCGTGAAGCGCTTGCCGAAGAACGCATCGGCTCCCGCGCTGTGGAAATATATCGAGTTTATTCCCTCCGCCATGGCCATGCGCGCTAGACCTTGGTCGCCCGTGAGCAACATGACCCGATGACTGGAATCCGCCTGTGACCGATGTTGCCGTGTGGCTTCCAGAATCAGTCGGTCTGAGTACGACTTGATCGGGATACTGAGATTCAGTTGACTGAGTTCCCGGTCCTGATCATGTTGAAACGAACCCCTCAAAGGATCGCCTAACAGGAAGGTTCTTTCCAATTCGACGTCCGAACGCAGTTCAAGTTGCACAAGAACTCTCTGGCCGGCTTGGCTATTGAGGTGATCTATCATGAGGTCCGGCCGCTTCACTTTACTCGCACGTCTATTTTTAAGAAATCTGTCGGCGAAATTAACAATCTCCATATGCGTCACGGCCGGTACCTTGATACGGGCGGCCGGATGCAAATATCGCGATATAAAGCCGAGGCCGCCCTGCAAGACGCCCGACGTGTCACTTACGACCGTTACCGGTCGGCGAAACGGCATGTCCTCAAGAGCATGGGGATCGAAAATCGGATGACTCAGACCAAGACGGACCGGAACGGCGCCGAACATGTCGAGAATTCTCAGGACCTTGTCCTTTGCCCGGATACCTGCTTCTTCTTTCAGGTCTTTAATGCCGAGGACTTCCTGAATTTCTTTATTGACCGCCGCGACATCGGGCGCGCGCCACTCAAACGCCCCGCGCCGGACGGCCCGAGCACGGTGCTCTAAACCGTTATCCTCCGGGAAAAGTCTTATCGATCCGAGACAAAGAAACTCGGAGGGACCGAACGCACGGTCTTCCCGTATCGATAGGTTGCAAATGGAGTTTGGCTCGAACAGGCCTGCAACCGCTTCAACGGTATCGGCGGGCGGCGTAAGACTCTTGGCCATCATCGAACACTGATCGATGTATTAGGCATGTCCTTGAACATGCCGATCAGCCATGATAGGTGATTGACCAGCGCGAGTAGCGGATTCAGGCGTCCTTTCTCGTCATCGTCTCCAGAAGGGTTTTGGCTTCCGATCCATTCGACACGGTTGGCGTCAAGAATCTCGTTAGCCACATCGACAAAAGACTTGAGGGAATCGATTGAGCGTTTATTCGGATCGATGTCGATTGCCATCTTGTCGAATAAAGCCGCTTTCAGTTTGTCTCGGTCACTTTCGTCGGCGATTCCGGCAAAAAGATCTTCGGACATGCGCCAGCCGAATACTTCCTTATGGAGGCCGGAACTTTGTTTGGCCACCACACGAACCTGCGGCTCACCTGAACCTGTATCGATAGCCAGATCGGTTTGGGGCGCAAAAGCGCTCCAAACGGATATTTTGAAACTGGACGACTCACTCACTGGCCGAGCCTCCTCCACCAGATTCATGTATGCCACAATCTGTGTTTCCGATCAAGCCCATGCGGAACTCGATCAGCTGTCTCTTTTGGCGCCGGCCTTCACAAATTCCTGGACTTCGTTGCAGATGGACGCCCGAACCGGCGGACGGAAATACTCCAGGCCGACGTTCCGGCCGGTGCCCGCCATTCCGCTATTTTCCCAATCCCTCGGCCAGAGCAACGGCCGGAACGTCACCACACGGTGCGGCGATATCGGCGCCTCCATGCCGGTCGCGGGATTGTGGCCAGTCCGCGACGCCTTGTCGCGCGGCAAGCCGGCCTCCCGGATGACCACCTCTCTAAAGTGGGCTCGCGTCACCGCCGCCATGAACCAAAACCCTCCACCGCTCGCCGAAAATACCACAACCCCGCTCAATATCATGACGATACAGCCCGCCAAAGGATACGGCAACACCGGTTCCTCGCTTACAAGCCGAAGTCCATTTCGGCCGGCTTGCCTCGTCCCGCGCAGGGGGGCGCGGTGTGAGGCCGAAAACGGCCTAATCGACTGTTACAAAGTAGAAATCGGTCCCTTGGGATGGACCGGACTCGCTCATAGCATCGAAGATGCGTCTGATGTGTAGAAGAAAAACGAGTCGTCGCAAGCGCGGAGATGCCCGGCGGCGGTTAGTTTCTCCACACTACAGGCCGAAGTCCATCCCGGTGGATTTTTCGCGCACGGGCTGGGCAGGTTCCCGATCCTTCGACGCCTGTCCGCCGCCGTCTCGCTCCATCCCGGCACCGGATTCCACGCCTCGATCCGGCGATCGTCCGGCCCTCTCACCCGCTTCCATGCCCTTTGCCGGCGCGTCCCGCGCCGCCTCTCCGATCCCCTCTAGTGCCGAGATCCGCTCGCCGGTGGCGGTTTCGAGTTGCTCGCGCAGCCGCGCCGCATCGTCCGTCACCAACTCGGCCCGGTCGCGGGCGCGGCTGATCTCCACATAGAAGCTCTTCTGCGTGGTGAGGTGGGGGTGATTGGCCTCCATCGCGGCGATCACGTTGTCCACCGTCCGGCCCTGGAAGGCATGCACGGTCGAGGCCCAGGCGTGGTCGAGATGGCGCAGCTGGGGATCGCCCGCCTTCATGTCGAGCATGCGCCCGTCCTCCAGACGGAAGGCCACACGGCCGTCCTTCACGCTCGCGACCTCGGCGGTGCGGCTGTTGACGAGGCCGAGGCCCTTGTCGTTGCGGGTCCAGCGGATGCGGTCTCCGGCGCGAAGCTCGATCCCATCGGCCCGGTAGACCTCGGCGCCGCCTGTCCGCCCGGCGATCCGGCCTGGCTTCCACGGAACGGTCCTGCCGTCCCCGCCTTCGAGTATCACCGTATGGCTCTTGTGATCCACGTCGGCGACCCGCCGCTCGTCGCCCTTGTCGATTCCGAGCGTCTTGTAGGGGCGGTGGAAGGCGACGATATCGCCCTCGGCGTAGTTGGCGGCGAGCGACTTCTCGGCGTTCGTGTAGCCGTGGGAGACCAGCCGCTCACCCGTGAAGGCGGGGCCGTGGATCCTGCCGTCGCGCGCGAGGCGCTCCCGGATATGGCCGTTGATCTCCCGGCGAAGCTCATGGCTCGGCGCCATGACGCCGGTGTTCTCTCTCGCCTCGGGGGACAGCTTGAGCCAGCGCGCCGCCACCGCGCCCGCGATGTTGTCGGCCTGGACCTCGGCCACGTTGGGGCCGAGCTTCTCGAAGGCCTTGCCGATCTCGCCGGCGAGGCTCGCCTCCACGGCCGCTTTCAGCTCCGGGTCGCGCTGGCGCAGGATCTCGTCCATCACCGCCGTCTTCATGCCTGCCCGCTGCAACTGCGCAAAGGGTTTTCCGGCGTCGACAGCGTCGAGCTGTTTCTCGTCGCCGACCAGGACTACGCGGGGGACGCGGAGCGCATTCGCGATCCTGAGCAGATCGCGGGCCTGGACCGTGGAGGCGAGGGATCCCTCGTCCACCACGAGCACGGTCTTCGCGAACGCCGCGCGCATCTCCTTCTCGCCCTTCTTCGTCAAACGCCCTTCGGCGACCCCGGCGTTCCGCGCGAGGAAGCGTTGCAGGGTCTCGCTCTCGATCCCGGCTTCGGTCGCCAGCGTCTTCACCGCCGAGGCCGACGGCGCCAGTCCCATCATGCGGTAGCCGCTCTTGCCCGCGAGCGCGTTGGCGCGCCGCAGCATGGTGGTCTTGCCGGTGCCGGCATAGCCCTGCACGCCGACGACGCGGTCCTTCGAAGACAGGATCAGCTTGACGGCCTGCTTCTGCCCCTCGGTCAGCGGTCCCTTGTGTAGCCGCGCGCTCACCATCCAGCTTCGCATCACCACCGGGCTTCTGTCCTGTCCGTCCTGCATCAGCCCGATCGTCTCGCGCTCGTCGACTAGGGCCTTGTCGGTGGTCATGCCGTCGCCCGCATGCAATGCCGGCGCGGCATGGAGCCGTCCCTGACCTTCGAGATCGCCCAACGCCTTCTCCGCCGCCTCGACGGACACGGCGCCCGGTTGCCAGGCCAGCGCGGCGGCGAGCAGATCGGCGCGCGAGAACACCGCCTCGCGTTCGGCGAGATGCGCCATCGCCCATTCCGCGGCCTCGGCCGCCGGCTCCTTCGTTGCCGGTTCCCGCCGCGTTGGGTCGGTTTCCGCGATGGAGGTGGGAGACCCGGCAGCATTCGCCGAAGCGGGATCGACATCCCGTGCGGGAGCGTTCTCCCGGCCGGAGTCCCTCGCCATGGCCTCGGCTGCGAGCGCCCGCGCGTCGAACCCCAGCCCGGCGGCCTGCTTCTCCCAGCTTGCCCTGAGCGCCGCCTTGTCGACCTCGCGCTTGTGGGCCCGGGTCATCAGCGCCGCGCGCTCGGCGAGGCGCTGATTCTCGGCGGTGCCGCTCATGCCCCGCTCGGCCACCGCCGCCTCGATCTCGGCCCGCCGGGTCGAGAACGCCTCGATGACCTTCCTCGGGACCCCGGCGATCTCGAAGCGTCCGTCGGCATGGCTCTTCTCGATTCCGTAACCGAGCTTGCCCAACTCCCGCGCGAGCTCGCTCCGGTAGATCAAGCCAATCAACTTCTGGCGGCGGTAGAGCGCCTCGTTGGCCATGGTCCGCCACTTGCCGTCCCCGCCCTGGACCATGTTGGCGAGGACCGCGTGGGTGTGGAGCTGGGGATCCAGATTGCGCGAGGCGTCGTGCCGGAAGGTCGCGGCCACCGTCTTCTGGTCCCCGGCGCGGACCATGCGGCTGGTCTCCGGGTCCTTCAACCGGGTCTCGGCGGCGTTGCCCTCGATCCAGGCCAGCGAGCGCTTGACCGCCCGGTCATGGGCCTCGACGATGCGGGCGTCGCCGCCGACCAGCGCCGCCAGCGAGACGGATTTGGGAGCCGAGAAGGTCAGGTCACGCCCGGGCCGGTGCTGCAGGGCCCCATCGGGTCCCCCGCGTCCGAGTTGCCGTCCGGTCCCGTCGAGTACCTTGCCCTCCAGCACCGCCTTGAAGAGGTCCGGATCGACCGGGCCGGAGAGGCCGAGGTCCTCCGCGCCCTTGCCGGTCCAGGCGCTCGCGTCCCTGTGGGCCGGGTCGTCCTTCGCGTAGTAGCCGTCCCTCTCGTAATAGGAGATGCCCTGGGCAGAGGACGCGACGGCGCCGATCGAGACGACCATCACAGCCAGTCGACCGGACAGCGCTCGTCCGCGCCGCCGGCGCCGCTGTCCTCGGGTTCATCCGGATCGGCCGCGGGGTCTTCCCGTTGCCCGGAAAGAGCGGAATCCCGGCCGCCGGAACCGGCAACCGGGACCTCGGGCATTTCCGCTCCTTCCGCTTCCACCGCGCGGCATTCGGCCGGGGCCGGCTCGAGACCGAGCTCGGGTTGATCGCCGGTCCATTCCGCCGCTGAGCACGCCGCGCCCGTATCGCCATGCTCGCTTTCGTTCCCGGCATCGTCCGGCGCCGGGGCATCGGTGTCGCGCCCGCTTCCGGAATCGGCCGCGGTCACATCGGAGACCCAACCGCCCTGCTCCGAAGGCCCTTCCTCTCTCGGCACGAACCGTTCGGCCGCCTTGGGCCTCTTGACGTAGTCGAGCCCGATCCGGGCCACGGGCCAGGGCCCGGGGAACTTCAGATAGCCTTTCAGGTTCTCGAGCCGCATGATCTCCGACGGCAGGGCCAGGGAGCGCATCTCCCGGCGCTGGGTGAGCGAGACCCCGTCCCGCAGCACGCTGGCCCCGTAGCTCATGCCGTGGGCGTATTCCTCCACCTCGCCCCGCCCCAGGCTCTCGGCCGACCACCGGGCCGTCTCCTGGTCGGGCGCGGCCAGGACCACCCGGGTGCCGCACAGCCCGGATATCGTCTCCGCCCCGTTCTTTCCGTAGAGGTCGCGCAGGGCCGAGATCACCTGGATCCCGAGCACGAAGCACCCTCCGAACTGGCGGGACTCGGCCAGCCCCGGCTGGAGGCTCGGCACCTGGTGAAGGGTGGGCAGCTCGTCCAGGACTACCCAGACCCGGCGCGCATCGTCCTGATGGAGGGAAAGGAGCGCGTTCACCGCGATCTCGAGCCAGGTGGAGATGAGCCCTCTCAGGCTCGCGTGCTGGTCGCCCCGGGAGGTCAGGAACAGGAACTCGGTCCCGTCCTCTTGGCCCACCCAGTCCCGGATCGAGAAGGGCTCTCCCGTATCGGGCAGGAACTCGAGCGCTCCCAGGTGCGCGGTCAGCATGGCCCGGACGGAGAGCGCGGTCTTGGGGTTTTCGGGGTCCACGATGGACTGGGCCACCGTGCCCTCCATGGCCCGGGCCAGGGCCGTCAGGTCGGTCTTGAGCAGGTGGTCGACCAGCACCCGGTTCTCGGTCACGCCCTTCTTCCAGAGCACGCCCGCGCCGTTGGAAAACAGTTGCCTCGCGGCCGTGACCCAGAAGGGGTCCACCGTGTCCTTCTGCTGGGGGATGAGGGCGGCGGCCATCATGTCGAAGTCCCGGGGCGTCCTCGCCTCGAAGAAGGGGGACCAGCGGGGCGCCCGGGCGTCCAGGGGGTTCATCAGCACATCACAAGAGGGATCGAAGAAGGAGCGGGTATAGCTCCCCATCTTGTCGTAGAGGATGCAGCGCTCGCCCCGGGCGCGGAGCCGGGCAACGAGGTCGGAGATCAGGACGGTCTTGCCCGAGCCGGTGGTGCCGGAGACGATGGTGTGCTGGGTCTCGGCGCGCCTGGGCCAGGGGATCCCGGCGATGCGGCAGGAGGCTCGGCGCGCGGCGGGGAACAGGGCCTCGGCCAGGCGCGCGGACACGGGCTGCACGCGCCTTCTCAGCTCCCGGGCCGTCGTCATTTCCGCGCCGCGGACCCGTTGGGCACGGTCCAGGCGCCTTCCCAGGACCGAGAACAGGACCGTACAGAGGACCGCGCCCCCAACTCCGATCCAGAGGCCGAGCCACGCCCTGGCGTAGACGGTATGGAGCATGCGTTTCCGGATCCTTTCGATCCTGGGGTCCTGGGCGATATCCACGATTCTCAGGGCCGTTTTTTGGCCCTCTCGCCACTCGTACGCCTGGAGGGAATGACGTGGATACCCGAGCGCGAGCTTGACCTGGGCGAGGGTGCCCGTTCCGACGAGGCGCCATTCATGGGCGGTCGTGGTGCGGAACAGGGCCACGGCGGGGACCAGGACGACCGTCAGGGCGATGCCCAAAAGCCCCCAGCGGACCAGCTGGCCCCACATATGGACGTCGTGGGCCAGGGTCTGGCCGCCCCTGAGCGTTGCGTTGCCGAACATCATCGGGTTCTCCCGTTCAAGGTGGTGTGGATAGCGGCGGTCTTGGCGCCATTCCGTTGCAATGCGCCGGGCGGGAGGTCGAGGCGGGCCGGAGCCTGGGCGCGGGACGCCGGGACCGGAGAGGCTGGCGCCCGAGACGCCTTGAACCCCAACCCCGGAGGAACCATCCATGACCGATCCCAATCCATCCAGTAGCATCCCCCATGTGCCCCATGTCCCCGTCAGGCCCAGCTGCCGCGCCCGCGCCTTCGTCCTCGGCGGGCTCGCCCTCGTCCTCGCCGTCACCGTCTTTTCCGTGGCCACCGGGACCAATGTCCGCTTGCTCGGGGGGATTTGGTTCTGGGCAATGATCTGGACCGCCCTTGCCGCCCTCGCGTGCGCCCTGTGGCGGGGATTCCGCCATCGCGACTGGTCGGCCTTCGGTCGGTACCAGCTCCCGGAAGAGGGCGGCGACCGGTTCGACTGGGCGACCAAGACCGGCCGCTACGCCTGGCTCCGCGACGTCGAGGACCGGCACCTCCACGACCACGGGCGCCTTCGCGATCATGGCCCGAGCACCCGGTCCCCGTAGAAGGGACCGTCGCGTCAGCGGTCGTCCTTCTTCCCCTCCCCCGGGTCCGGCGCCGCGTTCCTGGCGGTGCCGTAGAGCTTGCCGCCGAGCCACTTCCCGATGAACGGGACCGCCTCGGTGGCATGCTCGACGAAGGGTTTGTCGGCCTCGGCCGCGACCTTCGCGCGGCCTTGCTCGATGCGCTCGTCCGTCATCCCGGCCCGCTCCTCTCGTCCCGCCTCCCTTACCCTCAGATCATGCTCGGTCCTGGCGCTTTCGCGCCTTGCCCGGGTCTCGACCTTGCCCGGATCGGGCGTCCCGGCCCCGCGTCCGCGACCTTTCACCGAGGCCGACCAGTCGCCCCAGGCCGCCTCGGTCTCGCCCGCGTGATACTCCTTCAGCCCGTCTCTCCTCCGCTCGTAGTCCGCCAGCCCCGGGACCGAGGCCGGATCCACCCCCTCGGGCGCCGGGAAGCGCTCCGCGATGAAGGCGGCGGCATGCGCGCGGAGCTCCTCGGCGTCCTCCGGGGTCTGGGGCGAGGCGAGCCGCATGGCGCCCCCCACGCCGATCTCCCGCCCGCCGGCGCCAGGCCGGGCGGTCAGCCAGGCGAAGAAGGGCTGGCCCAGCTCCCGGTCGACGGCCCGGGACCGGCTTCGCACCTCGGCCGCCTGAGATCTCCAGCTCTCGGCTTCCCGGTGGCTCAGGGCCTCCTGCTCGCCGAAGCGGCGCATCCGCGTCAGGTTGGCGCCAAAACTCTCCTCCAGGCTCTTGAGCTCGCTCTCGCCCGAGGCGGTGGAGTAGCGCCTGGAGGCATCGGCGACCCGGGACCAGTGATCGATCACTTGGTTCTGCTCGGCATAGTCGGTCATCCGGTTCCAGGCTTCCCGGCCGATGGTCTGGCCCCGCCAGCTCGCCGAACCGTCGGCCCCGAACTTCACGATGAAGTCGAACCCCCCTCCCACCCTGGCCTCGCCCGTGAGAACGGCCGCCTCCTCCTTCGAGATCCCGCCCGTCTCGGACAGGCGTTTCATGTGGCTTTCCAGGGCCTGGACCTGCGTGCTCTCGCTTTCCGTCACGCCCCTCGAATGGGCGAGGCCCGTGTGCACGTCCCGGGAGAACCGCTCGACCATGGCCGCCGAATCGGTCGCAACGGCCGTGCGCGCCGTGCCGGCCTCGGCCGACCAGTGCCGGGCCTGCTCCCGGGCGGCGCCTGCCCGGCTCTCGTGGCTGACCGCAAGGGATTCGGAGAGTCTGACGCCCGCCGCCGGGATCCGGCTGGTGGCGGAGCCGGCGTCCATGACCGCGGTACCGTCTCCAGTCACGGTGAAGGCCGCGCCCTCGGGAGCGAACCCGGTATAGCGGTCCGTATCGACGTGCATGGAGGTGCGGAGCTGGCGGCCCTCGAGCGTTGCGAAGCGGTGGACGTCGGCCTGGGTGTTGGCGAGGGAGATATTGCCCGTCGTGCCCTCGTGGGCGGCCGAGGAGGCCGCGTCCTGGCCGACCGCGAGCACCGAGGTGGCGAGCATGGTCGCCTTGCCCACCCCGTAGGCCAGGGCCGCGGCGAGGAAGGGCACCGACATCGAGAGGTAGCCCGACATCACGGCCACGTCGGAGGCCACGGCCCGGATCCCCGCCTGGGCGACGAGCGATACGCCGCTCTCGCCGTCCGGCATGAGGGCGCCGGCGCTCATGCGCTCGGCGGCCTCGCCCATGGAGATGCGGTGGAGGATCGCGTAGAGCGGCCCCCAGCTCTGGATCCAGACGATCCCGGCGAAGTAGGACCGGAAGATCCCGCCGCCCGCGGGGGTGAGCATGAGCAGCACCGCCATGGGGAAGGCGCCCACGTAGAGGCACTCGAACACGATGCGCAGCATCGGGACCCAGGTCTCGGCCTGCCTTCCGATGGCCCGGTAGGCCGAGACGGTCTGGGCCTCGGCCCGGGCTTCGGTATAGGACCTGAGCGCGGCGGCGTTGCCTGCCTCCGCGGCCCATTGCTCGCCCGCGCCGTGGAGGGTGTTGAGGACCATCTGCTGGCGCAGGATCTCGGCCGCGGTCCTGGAGGCGCCGATCAGGTAGTCGTGGGCCACGGGCAGCGCGGCCATGAGCTCGGCCCGGGCCAGCGCCTCGGTCGCCGCACCGGGGAAGAGTCTCCATCCGAAGATGCCGGACGCCCTCGCGATCTCGGCCCCCCAGAGCGCGTTGAGCCGCGGGGCGGCCTCGGCGCAGGTGACGATCTCGCGATCGATTCGGAATTATGCCCTTGACAAAGCCCGATCCCATGTGTAGTTTTGTTGCATGGAAATCTTTAAGAAAGCGTGTATTGACACGTGGAAGAGTTTTGGGTTGTCATTTGGAACCGTCCTTGTGTTGGTTCTCGTTCCTGCGATATTTATTTTGCTACTCAGCTATATCGGAGAAGAAGAAAAGGCTAGTTCAGAAATGACGGATAATATTGTGATCGCTATCATATTCATATTGGTGGCTATCGTTCCAACATTCCTATGGAACTTGTTAATGGCGCCTTTTCGTCTCGAGGTGGAACGTTTAGACAAGAAGATCGATGAGTGCATCCACACAGATACTGTAGCTCCAGGTGAAGAACCCATAGAGGTAGATGTTTCATTATACCAAAAACACAAAAATCTATCATTGTCTCAGGCGGCTTGTTTGTGGTTTTCCATAGATCCTCATCAGGCAACAAAAGATCCAAGGATCAAGGTTATGTTAAGCCAGCTCAAGGATGCCATTATCGTCAAAGATTTGTCAAGTAATTGGGGGGGGGATTCCAGGGTTTCTGGAGACTTTTGCAGGAGTTCAGGAAAAGATCCCCGGAGACAATCAACAAGTGTCTATAAAGGCCTTGCGCAGGTATGCAGAGAAAATTGGTGATGTTCCATTATTCCTCTTGCATATACAACTTCCACCAGAGTCTGTTAATGACGAGGGAAACCGTGGAAGACTTAAGCCACCAACTCCCGATAAGTCAGATTCTTAGTGTCCATAATGCGGGCAAGGGTATCTTGGAATAGATTCGGGTTGTTCCGGTTGTTGAACCGCCATTCAAGCTCTTCGAGGTAGCGGTCCATGTGCTTCGCGCTCATCTTGTGGAACGCACCCATCAGGGAACGCTTGAATAGGCTCCAAACACCTTCTATACTGTTGGTGTGAACTTCGCCAATGACCCATTGTTCGGCTGAATGGTTGACCGTCTCATGGCGCGTATTGTTGTCGGCAATTCCCAGGTAGGACTTCAATTCGTCCGTATAGATGGCCTCGGCTTCGTCCCGAACGGCGCGGCTAATGAATCCATGGAGCGTGTGACGTTTCACGTCGGAGATACGCTCGACCCGGACCTTGCCGCCTCGCTGGATGGCTCCTGCGACCCAAACCTTGTTGCCCTTGTAGGCACGGCCCTTGCCCTTCTTCTTGCCTCCCACAAGCGTTTCATCGACCTCTACCACTCCGAGAAGCGTAGGCCCCTCAAACGGATCATTGCCCATCGCCTCGCGGATTCGGTGGCACAGGTGCCAGGCCGTCCGGTAGGTTGTCCCAAGCGTTCTCTTCATCTGAAGGGCGGAAATCCCCTTCTTCGACTCGCACATCAGGTAGATCGCCAGGAACCACTTGCGAAGGGCAAGATGAGAATCGTGCATGATGGTCCCCGACATGACGCTGAACTGGTAGCCGCATGACTTACATTCCCATCGGCAGTGTTTGGGAAGAGGAAGAACGTCCATATCGCCGCAACGGGTGCAGGCGACACCATTGGGCCACCGGATATGCTCCAGGGCCTTTCGGCACTTTTTATCGCAGTTGAAGCGGTCCATCAAGGAAACGAGGTTCATGTCCATGGGTCAATCCCCCAAAGAGAAAGACGAACTGAAAAAGGAAGACCTCGAACTTTCGGGCCATGATTTTATGGAGAAGATATTCGGAAAACGGGTTATGAAGGAAGTAGACAAGATTGTGGGCGAAAGGTCGAAAGACGCTGAAGTGAACGATGAATCAGCCATACCCTAGAATATAGACCTTGTGGCCTACTTTGTCAAGGGCATAATTCCGGATCGATTGGCGTGGCGCCGGTGCCGGACGGCGTCCCCCGGGTCGCGTACTCCACCATGCGCGCGGGCGAGGCCCCGGCGGAAGGCGATCCAGTGGATGTGACGAGCCGCCAGATATCGGTGCTCTCGCGCAGATCGTCGGCCGAGACGTGGCCCAGGAGCAGGGCGTGGAACACGCATTGCCTTGCGTAGGCCCGGAGGTTCCGCGCGAACACCGTGTCGGTCACCTCCATGCGGGTCGCGGCGGCCGCGAGCCTCGCGCCGAAGATCAGGCCGTGGCGGCGGTAGGTCAGGTCGTCCGGAAGGGAGAAGGCCTGCTCGGTGAGCCGCGTCAACCCGTCGCCCACCTGGCTCGTCAGGGAGGCGAAGAGGGCCAGGCCGAGCGGGACGCCCGCCACGACCGCGGGCGCCAGCGCCGGGTCGAGCCGGTCCACGACCCGCACGGTCGCCTTGGGGACCACCATCGCGCCCCAGACGGCGATGAAGAGGAGGATCCACTTGGCGTTGTCCTTCCACGAGCCGCCGAAGGCGGTGCGGAACAGGACCCAGGCGAGCCCGGCCACGCCCGCGATCCGGGCCAGGGTCACGAAGGCCCCGCCGCCGGTGATCGCGGCGACCGCGTTCAGCAGGTCGACCAGATAGGTCCCGCCGCCCAGGGTGAAGAGCTCGTACATGGTCGTTGCCCCTACCGGGCTCCTGCGCCGCCCCGGGAGAAGGCGAGCGCCGCCCTGAGATCGGCCGAGAGCGCGCCCGCGAGCTCGGTCTCGATCAGCCTGAGCTTCTCCACGACGGCGAGGGCGGTGTTGAACCGCTCCAGCCCCTCGTGGCGGTGTTTGGCGAGGGCGGCCCGGTTCCGGCGCAGCCCCTCGCGCCAGCGCTCCAACTGGTCGCCGTCGGCGATGTCCAGGGTGCCGGCGCGTTCCTCGACCGTCCGGTGGAGGTCCGAGATCCAGACCTGGAGCACGTCGAGGGCCACCGCCTCGGCCAGCGCGTCCACCTCCTGGTCCACCACCGCCCCGCGGTAGGCGGCGGCCGTGTTGATCACCCGGTAGACCGGCAGGGTGGTGAGATTGACGAGCCCCAGCGCGTCGGCCGGGGGCGCCGTGTCGGCGCGCACCGCCTCGACCAGCCGGCGGAGCAGGCCGGCCACCCGGTCCCGGAAACCCCGCGCCGCCGGCACGGTGAGCCGTCCGAGGACGGGGTTGAGACAGTCGACGGAGGTGTCGCAGCGATAGACCGGGAGGTCGCCTCCCCCCTCCATCAGGATCTCGGTCACCCGGCGGTCAAGGGCCAGCGGCTCCAGGATGCGTATCCTGGGGCCGGAGGTGTCGCCGTCGGAGACCGGGGCGGTGACGATCGCGGTGCCCGAGATCGACATGGCGAACTCGCCGAGATCCCGGTCGGACGCCAGGAAGCCCGACGCCCTCACCGCGCGCCAGGCGTAGTTGACGTTGACCGGGGCCTGGTCCTTGAGCGGTCCCGAGGCGGCGGCCAGGGTCGAGTGGCGCTTGCCGTCCGCGCCGCAGCCGTGGCGGGCGGCGGCGTAGTCGGAGAAGATCCCCTGTCGCGTGCCGATGGCCGCACAGATCGCCGCGCTCGCCCGGTCGTTTTTGGACCAGACCGCCCCGACCAGGGCCTGGGCGGTCTCGCAGGAGTTGAGGTTCTGGCTGTTCACCCACTGGGCCAGGGCCCGGAGCTTGGACAGGGTCTCGGCGATCACCGGCGAGATGGTCTCGAGCGCCAGCTCGAAGGCGAAGCCCGCGGCGTTCTGGGCCACGGCGCGGCCAAAGGCGATCAGCTGGTCGGAATTGATGAAGGAGAAGGCGCCGGCGAACGTGTCGATGCCGCCGCAGCCGGCCCGGAAGGAGGGCAGGCTCACCGTGGCGATGGGCTCGGAGCGCACGGGGGCGCGCAGGTAGAGGTTGCCCAGGGTCCAGTGGCCCGAGGCCTGGCCGTCGAAGGCGGTCGGCCCGGTGGTGTTCACCGCCGCGCCCCTCCAGAAGCTCTCCATCTCCGAGAGCACGTCCGCGCCCGCGGGCGGGGCGAGGCAGAGCGAGATGGCCCACACGAGCACGAATTCGCGGGCAGCCATGGTCATGCCCGCAATCCTTTGCTTAATAGTCATGTCCGATCTCCCGTGCGGTGAGGGTGAAGATGCGCTCGGCGAGCTGGTCCTTGGCGACCACGCCGAAGGAAACCGGAAGCGCCCGCCTGGTTCGCGTGTCGTAGAGGACAAGGGCGGGGAACACCGGGGCCTCGAGGCCGAGACGCGCGGCGCGGCCCTGGTCGGGGACCGCCTCGGGCCACCCATCGAGGGGCTCGCCCGTCATCGAGACCGCGAGCACGTCGAGGCCGTGGCGCAGCGCGAAGGCGCGCAGAAGGGGGCCGAACACGCGGCATCCCGGGCATCGCGCATGGCCGAGATAGATGAGGCCGTAACGCTCGCCGAGCCGGGCCAGGACGGCGTCGCGCTCGGCCCGGCGCTGCTCCGACCAGACCTGCTTGGCCAGGGCGCCCACCGGACGCTTCAGCGTGTAATCGAGATCCGGGCTCGCCCAGACCGTGCGGCGGAAGGCGTCCGAGAAGGAGGCGGCTTTTTGCAGGGTCTCCTGCTGGAGGCGCAGGTAGGCCGTGACGTTCTCCGGGCTCGGGTCCAGGATCGCCCTGGCCCGGGCTTCCTCCAGGGCCCGGCGCATCCCCAGGAGGCGCTCCATTGCGGTCTCGGGCCGCGAAGAGGGTCTTGCGGGAGGCGTTTGCGCCGCCGGCGCGTCCTCTTCCGCGTCTTCCTCGTTCCGGTCGCAATAGAAGTGCCAGCCGAGCGAGGGCTCAGTCTCCCGATTTGGGCCCGATCGGGGACCGCACCAAGGCCGCCATTCCCGCGCATCCGCGGGCAGCGCCGCGAGGACGGCGAGGAGGCAGGCGAGTGCGAGGGCGTACGGGATGGTCATGGCTGCCCCCTTCACTTGCTTTTGGTGTAGAAGCCGTGGATGCGCTCACGCATCACCGCGCCGGTTCGGCCGGCTTCCGGAAGCTCGATCGAGGGCTCATACGACCCGTCGGTCAGATTCTCGGTGAACTCGGAGAGGTCCACGGCCTCGAAGTCGATGCGTTCCATCTCATCGACCGTGAAGCCGCGGCAGCTGCCCCAGCCGATCCCGAGCTGGCCGCGTGTCGCTTCCTGCAGGATGCGCCCGAGCTTGGAGCCGAACACGCACCAGGAACGTTTCCAGCGGATGCACACGCCGAAGATCCGCTTCGCGCATCCCTTGCCCAGGTAATGCGTGTTCCCGGCATGGCGCTCCTCGGCCAGGAGGCGTTCCTCCTTGGTGCAGCCGGCCACGCCCACGAGCGCGCCCGAGTTCTTGCAGCAATCGGCGAGGCCTCCCCACTGGATCCGGCAGGACTGGCGATCGCCCCTGAAGAACCGGAGGGTCTGGCGGTCGAATTCCTCTCCGCCCAGCTCGATGGCCATGTTGAGCCGGGCCGCCGAATCGACGAACCCGGTGTTGGCCCGGGACGCCGCGGTTCCGCACTCGGCGCCCACGCACCAGGAGACCGAGCCGCAATGGCCGCCGGCCCCGGCGCGCTCGAGTCCCGCCTTGCAGTCGTTCACCGATCCGGAGGCGATCCCGTCCGCGCCCCAGAGGGGGGAATGGGCGTCGCCTTGGATCCCGTCCCCGCGCCTCACCATCGGATCGTCCGCCTTGACCGGGGCGTCCGGGCGCTTGACCGTACCCTCGATCACCGCGCGGCCGGCTTGGCCCCCGGGATCGGCGGGATCGTTTATCACCCGGTTCGCGGCGTTTCTTAGTTCGCCCGCGCCCAGGCCCCTCTCTGGCAGGCTCGTTCCACCGTAGCCCGGCACATGGGCGGCGGAATCCGCATCCTTCGCGATGGCGCCCGCCGCGGCTTGTCCCGCCTGGCCGATCGCGCGGGCCGCCGCTGCCGGGTCTTCGGCCCGGGCGGGGCCGTTGACGAGGTGCGTCAGGACCACCAGGGCCAGGACGAAGGCCTTCGCGGCCATCGTCCAGCAAGGGAAGCGTCCCCAGGCCTCGATTCGCGCCATCTGAAGCCTTGGCCGCTTCGCCTCCATGAGGGCTTCGAAGCTGCGATCGGAACCGGGTTCCGGATTTTCGTTCGTGTCGTCCTTGCGGTTCATGGCAAGTTTCCTCTCAGGCTTGCGAGATGGCGGCGCGCGGCCGCGCGGCCCGGCCCTCCCTCGGCGGCGATGGCCTCGAGCGCCGCTTCCAGGCCGATGTTCCCCGCGATGCGGTCGTGGGGCGGCGCGGGATCCGCGGCGCAACCCCGGCTAGTGCAGGGCGGGACCCCGCCCGGGACCACCGCGACGGCCGGGATCGCCTCGATGCCGAAGATCCGGAACAGACGCGGATCGATTGTTGCGCCGGACTTGCGGCCCAGGTACGGGCCGATGCGTTTCACCGTGGCCTGCAACCCGTCCGGGCCGAGCCCGCGCAGCACCAGCGGCGCGCCGATCCGCGCCGCCTCGCGGCTCCACTGCCGCCAGCTCGCCGCGGGCGCCGAGAGGCTCATGAAGACGATGACCTCGGGGCCATGGGGACGCTCGGAAAGGCCGCGGGCAACGCGGCCGGCATGACGTTCGGCCGGGAGGGGGCCGGAGGCCCCGGGGGCGTTTTTGCCCGCGCGTTCCAGCGCGCGCTCGATCACCGAGCGCGACCAGGCGTCCAGGTCCCCGTCACGGACTTTTGCCGGTTGCCGCAGGACCTGATCGACAGTATCGCGCGCCAAGTCCTTGGCTTTTCCCTGGGCCCGGGCCGGGCCGCACCAGGCCGCCATCACGAGCGCGCAGGCGAGAGCCGGGATGGTCTTACGAATCGGGTTATCGTTCATGTCAGCCTCCTCAGAGCAGACAGCAGTTGCGCTTGCGCCAGAGCAGATAGCCGAAGTTCTCGCCCGCCACCGGCAGCTCGCGCAGCGCTTCCCAGATCACCGAGGACCGGCCCGTGGGGTTGCAGCCGGTGAGGGGCGACGTGGCCGGGACCGGCTGGGTCATCTGCCAGCGGTACTGGGACTTCTTCATGATGGGCATGGGATAGCGCCCGCAGAGCGCCGCCGGCCCCGACGTGCCCCAGGCGAGCAGCAGCCGGTGAAGACGGAACACGAGCCGCTGGGCCACGAGGAGCGAGGCCTGGACCCCGCCCACGTGGGCGGCCACGTTGCCGGTCAGGGGATACATCCCGCCCTGGCAGCCCGCGCACCAGAACAGGGGGTCGAGCGGCAGGCCAGCCGAGGCGGCGGCGCAATCGGCGGCGCAGGCCGCCTGGGCCGGCAGGTCCGCGAACAGCGCGGCTTCCGGGTTCAACAGGAAGGACAGCTCGTCGTCGAGCCAGGCCGGGTCGAGCTCGGAGACCCAGGCGATGTCGAGCCCCCCGCTTTCAAGGCAGCCGATGTCGAGCAGGGCCCCGATCCAGGACAGGAGCGGATAGACGTAGTCATGGACGTGCCACACAGAGCCCGAGGCGCCGTCGCCGCCCGAGGAGCCAGTACGTCCGCGCCCCGCGGGCAGGCCCGGGTCGATGGTCATGCCCCCGAGATTGGGGAAGCACCAGGGCGCGCGGCTGACGTCGATCAGCCGCGCCGGCTCCCACAAGCCCAGGGAGAGTCCGATCCGGGGGATCGGCTTGCCGCAGAGGCAGATCGGCGATCCCGGATTGGGCGTGTCCGGCGCGCCCGTGGCGCTGCCCATGCGGATCGGCCCGATCGAGATCGGCAAAAGACACTCCCAGCACACGTCCGTGACGGGGTTCACGAAACGCCCGGTGCAGGACTGGGCGGAAGCGGTCCCCGTGGACAGGGCTCCGGCAAGGACCAGCGCCGTGCAGACGGTCTTCAGGGATCTCATGGCCGCCCTCCGATGGTCGCGGGATTGGCTTCGTCGTCGAGCGGCACTTCCGTGATCCTGAGCATGGATCCCTCGGCCGCGACCAGGGACGGGGTGGCGCGGAGCCCGAAACGTTTCGCAAGCCGGCCGTTCTGGTCGAAGAAGAACGGCCGTTCGTGGGGCCGCATCAGGTCCAGCGGGCGGCCCGCCAGGAGCACGATCTTCGCGGGCCGTTCGTGGCCGAGGGCCCAGGTGACCTCGGCCGGCCGCGCGCCGTCGATGAACAGCAGATCCCGGGTCAGCGGGTACACCTCGAGGGGGTTGATCCGAGCGCCCCGGGCCGCAATCAGGGTCCCATCGTGCGCCCGGACGTCTTGCTCGACCGTGATCGAAGGATCGAACAGCCGGGTGCGACGGACGCGCGCGGGCCCGATGCCCTCGACGCGCCCGGGCGCCTCGATGCGCTCCCGGCCCCGGTCCAGGGCCTCCCGGCGCATGCGGGTGAGGTCGCCCGAGGACTCCAGCGCTTCAAGCCGGGCCTCGATCCGTTCGAGCAGGTCGGGCTCGGCGATGGGCCACACCGCGCCGCGCACGCCAAGGTCCTTCGCGGGTACGGGCCGCGCCGCGAGCATCAGCACGCAGGCAATCGCGATGAGCCGAAGACGGGACAGGAGAACACGCCGCGTCATGGCCGCGCCTCCTCGGGTTTTGGCGAGCGGTCCCTTGAGCCCGAGCCAGGGGACGTCGGGCAGGGCCCAGGCCCGGCCCCGGATGCGTTCTTGCGGGATGAGCCCGATCTCCGAATAGCGGCTGTCGTGGCTGTCCACGTGATCGGCGTGGACGTAGTAGCGGCCCGGCGGGATCACGCCCGGCCCGATCGCCTCGAGCCTGCGCCCATCAAGCGCATGCGTCTTGGCAACGCCGAGGACCGCGCCGTTCACCGAGACCCGGCGCTCCCTGTCCACCTCCACCCGGTCTCTGGGCAGGCCGCGCACGGTCTTGAGGTAGGGGATCCCCCGAGCCGGCCTCCTCGGGTGGGTCGAACAGGACCGCGTCGCCCCGTTGGAACTCTCCCACGAGGGGCAGCACGAAATACCCCCAGGCTCCGTCGGACCAGCTCGCGTTGACGTAGACGCGCGAGACCGCGACGAGCCACAGGGCGGCCAGCATGGCCATCCAGAGCAGGATCTTGCGGCCCCGTCCGGTTCGTTCAGGCGCACGCCGTCCGGGCGCACGCGGCAAGGCGTGCAGGGTCTCTCTCATCGTTCGTCCTCCGTGTTCGTCGGGGGATGGGTTTTGGACAGGGCCGTCTGGATCGCCGCCTTTATCTCGGCGGTGAGGTCCGGCGCGCCGGCGGCGACCGCCCTTGCGGGCAGCAGCACCGCGCGGTGGCGGGCTGCCGTCCGGACGAGCGCCTCCTCCAACCGGCGCGCCCAGCCGCGCACGGCTTTTACGGCCTCCTCTTGGTCGCCGTGCTCCCGGGCGGCCTTGGCCATGTAGTCTGCCGTGAGCTCGGCAAGCCGCACGCTCGCGATGCGCGGGACCCTCTCCAGGGCCATGCGCGCCGTGACGGCCGAGACCGCCGCGGCCACCCCGGCACTCAGCACAAGCGCGGCGGCCAACGCCGTGGGCCCGCTCATGACGCAGCCCGTTCCGGCGCCGTCTGTTCGCGCGTGACATGAAGCTCCTCCGGTGGGGTGGGGTCGTGCGTGCCACGGGACTCCCTCTGGGCGGACGCGATGGGGCCCCGTCCCGCGCCCTCCTGCCCTTTCAGGGCCCGGAAGCGGTCCAGCCAGAGCCTGGCCGCCCGATCGGGAACCACGGTCCGGATGCGGCGCTTAAGGGGCGGGAAGGCGACCGCGGAAGCCGCGCCGTCGCGCGCGCCCGGCAGGTCCCGGTCCTCCGCGGGCCTCGGCCATGCGGGCCACGAAACGCAGCAGTTCCGCCTGCTCCGGGGAGGGCTCCGCATCGAGCCCGGCCGACTCGCGCACGGCCCGGTCGATGGTCCCGCCGAGCCGCTTCAGCCGCTCCGCCCCGCGCTGGGAGGAAGCGGCCTTTGTTCCCAGCCACGCGACGCTCGCGTCCGCCAGAAGGGCGTAGAGGGCCGCCTCCCGGCGGTCCCCGGATCCTTCAAAGGCCTCGATCTCCTCGCTCATCAGCACCGCGTGGGCCGCCAGCGAGTGGAACCGCCTGAGCCGGCCGCCCCTGCGGCAGGTGTTGGCCAGCACGTGGGCCAGGGCCTCGAAGTCGACGGCGTCCGGGGTCAGCCCCTCCGGATCTTCCGGCCAGGCGAGGGGCCGATCCCCGGATCGGGGCTTCTCCGCCCGTGTCGCAGCACTCGATGGCGCCCGCCTGTTCCTGTCCTTGCTCATGTGCGTCTCCTTCTGTTTAAGCTATGGAGGCCGTCACGGCGCGCTGCCCGCAGGGCCGGCTGTCGTGGCCTCCGGACCGTCGCCGTCGGCGATGCGGTCGATGGCCTGCTCGGTGGTGAGGCCTTCGGCCTTCAGCCGCTCGACCGCGGCGAAGGCCGGCCCGCGCGATGAATAGAGAGCTACCGACCAGGGGTCCAGGGCGAGCCGCGCCACGCGCCAGCCGTCCGGACCGTGCAGCACCAGCTCGGCATGGCGCCCGTCCACGGTGGCCAGGCTCTTGAGGGCCCGCTCCATGCCGGGATCGCAGTGGATGCGCTTTTCCTGTTTGAGGAGGCTCGACGGACTCGTCCTTCTGGGCCAGGAAGATGGTCCAGTCGGCGTTGTCCCAGGCCGCCCGGGCCGCGGGGTTGGCGTAGTAGTCGTTGACGCTCTGGGTGCCGGTGACGAGCGCGCCCCGGTACTTGCGCGCCCGCCTGGCCGCGCCCTCGAGGAAGGCCCGGCTGTCCTCGCCCGACAGGAGGTCCCAGGCCTCGTCGATGACGATCGCCTTGGGCCGGGTTCTGGGGCCGTGATACATGCGCTGGGTGGCGAGGAAGACCACCAGCATCAGCACCACGCCCTGGACGTCGCCCCGGCCCTTGAGCTCGGCGAGCTCGAACACGGTGAGCGCGGCGTCCAGGGCCGGGGTCTCCGATCCCTCGAAGAGCCGCCCGAGCGCGCCGCCCGGCCGCCACGGTCCGAGGGCGAGAGCCATGTCCGATGCCCGCCGGTCGCCCGCCGCCTCCAGCCGGCGCTGCACGGTCCCGAGGTCGGCGCCGTTGCCGGCCTCCTCCCAGGCGCGCGCGATGGCCTCGTCGATGAGCGCCGCCTCGATGTCGTCGATGCGCCCGCGCCTTCGGCACATGCGCCCGACCACGGCGGCCAGCATGGCAAAGCACTCCTCCCGGTAGTCCCCGTCCCGGGCCGCCACGTCCGCGTCGATCATGGCGAAGGGGTTGAGTCTCGCCGGGTCCTTGCCGAAGGCGATGAAGACGCCGCCGAGGGCCTCGGCCGTGTGCTGGAAGGAACGCCCGTCATCGATCACCACGGCCTCGCCGCCCGCGCCCGCGATGCCCGCGACCAGCTCCTGCATCAGGACCGACTTGCCCGACCCGGACTTGCCGGTCACGGCCACGTTGTAGTTGCCGGCCTCGTTGGCGAAGGGGGACCAGCACGCGGGCTGGCCCCGCCTTCCGATCAGGAGCAGGGCCGGCGGCGCGTCGGGCGACGCTCCCTGGCCGCGCCACTCGCCGTGCACCGGCGCGAGATTGACGGCCGAGGAGGTGAGCAGGGTCTTCATCCGGCCCATACGGGCGAGGTCGGCGTCGAGCCCGCCCGCCGGAACCATGGGCAGACAGGCGAGCCAGGCCGGCAGGTGGGCGTAGCGCTCCGCGCCCCAGGCGCCAGCCCTGGCCGTGATAGATGGCCCGCACCGCCTGCTCGGCCTCGTCGATGGCGTCCAGGGGCGCGTAGACCGCGATCGTGTAGCAGGCCTTGACCAGCCGCTCGCCGTTCTTCAGCCGCTCGGTGACGAAGCGCCAGTCCCGGGCCTTCTCGGGCAGGCCCGGCAAATAGCGCGCGATCCCCGTGCCCGCCCTGCTGCGTGGCCCGGGCCGACTTGAGGAAGGCGCGCTCGCCGGCGGCCGCGTCGCCCATCGTCACGGTGAGGGCGGTCAGGACCGGGGCGCCCGGCTGCAGGAAGTCCCGGTGGAAGTCTCCGATCAGCGCGTTGCCGCGCCAGCCGGGCCAGACGTCGGGGAAGGCCCGGGCCGAGAGCACGCGCACCGCCACGTCCGTCCCGTCCGGGTGAAGGAAGACCAGGCCCGTGGGCGCAACGGTCAGGGCCCGGCCCGGCGCCGCGCACTGAAGATGAATGGGGTCTCTGGGCGACCAGCGCCTTTGCGGCCTGTCGAGCCCGCCGTCATGCTCTCCCGCCAGGTCGGGGGCCGTGATCTCCGCGGCGAGGGACAGCAGAACGTCCGGCTCGACCCGCCGCGCCTCGGCGCCGGCCGAGGCGAGCGTGCCTTCCAAGGCCCGCCGGAACCCCCCGAGGGCGGTCTCGGCCGCCGGTCCGGCCGGGCCCGCCAGGCAGGCCGCGAGGAACACCCGGCAGTCGTTCAGCGTGAACGGCGGTCCGCTCGCATGGAGGGGGCGCCATCCGGCATGGGCAAACAGGGCCCTGCGCCGCGCCGCCATCCCCGCCTGTACCCCGCCCGTCAGGCGCCGGGGTTCGGCCCAGCTCCGGATCGCCGCCCCGTAGCGCGGGCTCGTCCAATGGATGATCTGCACCACCGCGCGCTCGGGCGCGGCGTCGGCGAGCGTGCCGGCCAGCGCGCCCAGGGTCTCCTCGTCGATGCCCACGAAGGGCGGCAGCTCCAGCAGGAAGCCGCAGCTCGCGGCGTTGATATAGAGCTCGCTCCCTTCGTCCCAGGCCCGCCAGGGCAAGAGGCCGGCGAGGGGCGCCGGCAGGGCCGGAAGGATCCAGGGCTGAAGCGCGTCCGGTCCCCTGAGCAGGTCCTTGAGGCGCTCGATCACGGCAGCCTCCAGCGCGCCGGCTCCAGCACCGCGCGCACCCAGTGGGCCTCGCGG
>CBDHDG010000004.1:0-935196 GCA_965261595.1 bacterium | reverse complement strand
TCAAGGTATTCAAGGTAGTCCTTGACCTGATTCTTTTGGTCGCCAGCGTAAGGCTTGTTCTCGATGGTCAGACAGTGGGTTTCTCCATCGTTGCCGACGATCTCAACGGAGACGTCAATACGCCGGTCGGCGGTGATCCTCCGCTCGACTTCAACGGTCATCCGGCTCTTGTCGAGGTCGTCGGGCCAGCGTGGAGTCTCTTTCAAGATCTTCAATCTCTCCAGCAACGTCCGGAGAAACAGCGTCCCCTGACCATGGGTTGCATCGCGATTGAGCAGATTGGCGATGATCCGGGAAAGCCCCAATTCATCATCCCGCAGGTAGTCGAGGACGTTGAATCGGCGCGCCAGTTTTTTGTCGAGCTCCCGTTCCAGGGCTCTCGCCGTCTCCAATCGGGGGGTCAACTCGGCGAAGAGCCGTTGGTACTCCATGCGGTTGGCCTCTCTCACTTCGTCCAGTCGCTTGCCCAGTTCTGCGAAGAAACGTTCCGTTTCCATGGCGTCGAGTATACCAACCGGAATTTCCCATATCAAATCCGGACAGGCCTGTACCGACCCCTCGTTGCTGTTTAAGTCAATTAGACCCCTCTCTCCCGGACCTGTCAATCCCATTTCAGGTGCCTGAAACCCTAATCGGAGCGTTATCCACCATTGAAAATCATGCCACCCCTCCGGGTAGGCGAGCCTTCCCAGCAGGTCATCTGGAAGGGACAGAACATTCACCATTTTGTCCTCGGGTGGACTGCGCTGAGAGCGGTTAGACAGGTACGGGCCGCCATCGGTTGATCCGGTCCAGGATGAGAGCGAACACCTCCCTGGATACGGCTACCTCGGCCAACTGGAAGATGATGTGCCGGGCATGGCGCACAATCCGGCCGCCCATTTTGATGAGCTTGACCTGGTGAGGTGGTCCCAGGAAATCGGACAGGTTGCTAAGGTGTATTCCACCGACTGAGGGAGGGATACGCAATGACCACACGACGGCGGTTCACGGGGGAGTTCAAGGCGAAGGTAGCGCTGGAAGCACTGCGCGGGGACAAGACGTCCATGAGATCGCGACGCGGCACAAGGTTCATCCGAACCAGGTAAGCGTCTGGAAGCAGCGGGCGGTGGAGGGGATGAAGGAGGTATTCTCCAAGGGAGCAGAGCGGAGTCGAGGGGACCACGAGGCGGAGATCCGGGACCTGCACGCGAAGATCGGGGAGTTGACGGTGGAGCGGGATTTTTTGCCCAAAGGGCTCAAGTGGTGAGCCGGGAGGGACGCAGGGCCATGATCCGGCGCGACCATCCCAAGCCAAGCTCAGCTTGAGCCGTCAATGCCGCTTGCTCTCCATCAGCCGATCCTCGCTATATCACACGCCTCAGGGCGAGAGTGCGCAGAACCTGGCGTTGATGCGGCGGATCGATGAGTTGTTCTTGAAATACCCGTTCTACGGCAGCCGCCAGATGGTGCGTCATCTGTGGCGGGATGGAGTCCGTGTCGGTCGTCACCGGGTTCGGCGTCTGATGCGGGTGATGGGGCTACAGGCCATCTATCAGGTGCCGAGAACCACCAGAGCGCATCCGGAACACCGGGTTTATCCCTATCTTCTCAAGGGACTCGCCATCGAGCGGCCTAATCAGGTCTGGACGGCTGATATCACCTACATCCCCGTCCAGCGCGGCTTCTTGTACCTGGTAGCCGTCATGGACTGGGCCACCCGCCGGGTGCTCGCCTGGCGGCTGTCCAACACCCTCGATGCCCGCTTCTGCGTCGAAGCCCTGACTGAAGCCCTGGAGCGCTACGGCCGGCCTCAGCTCTTCAACACCGACCAAGGCAGCCAGTTCACCAGCCTCGCGTTCACCGCGACCCTCCAAGACGCCGGCGTCGCCATCTCCATGGACGGCAGGGGCCGATACATGGACAACATCTTCATCGAGCGCCTCTGGCGTTCGCTCAAATACGAGGCCGTCTACCTGCACGAGCTCACCGACGGCTTCCAAGCCCAACGGGTCATCTCCCGATGGATGGCCTTTTATGATACCCAAAGGCCTCACTCCGCCCTGGCGGACTCCACCCCGGCCGAGGCCTACGAAAGAGGGATGCTGCTGGAGATGCAGGCCAAGCCCCCTCTGCCGGCTCAACCGGAACAGGAAAACGTGTCAAACAGGACGCTGGCGGCATGACCCATCATACGGAATACACCTTAACTCGGCCGCCTAACTGTCCAGAAAGTGGGACCACCTCAATCTTCAATCCGTTGACCAACTTCAAACCCGGCTCTGCGAGGATCCGAATCTTGGTGAGGAAAGGGTCGGTCAAAATACACCAACAAACCCTCCACCCAGTATTTGTCTGGCTTTCTTGATTCCAACATCTTCTTCTGCATCCAATGTTTGTTAGGCTCCGGTATGTCGGTGCCTAATTCAACTTCGAATTTGCGCTGCCACCTCTTCCGTCGGGCACCTGTCCGTCCGGGGCCGAGATGAGATCGTGTCAGATCTCCATCCGGTGTCTGCGCTTATCCTGCCGCTGCGATCGGCCGCTCGAAACGTAAGCGCCCGGGGAACGCCCGGTCTCCTAGTGCACCGCCCGCGCCAGGGCGCCGCTTCGCAGCTCCCCCGCCACGATCGTCGCCGCGGGGACGATCCCGTGGATGCTCCGCACATCGGTCTCGAACGGGTCCCGCGGCAGGACGATGAAGTCTGCGAGAAAGCCCGCCCGTATCGCGCCGAGCTCCTCTTCCAGTCCGAGCTGCGCGGCGCCGTTGACGGTATAGCCGGCCAGCGCCTGCTCCAGGGAGATTGCGGCATCGGCCGGCGGCATGGGGGCGGCGGCGGCATCGCCCATCGCCCGCCGGGTCATGCTCGTCTCGATGCCGATGAAGGGACTCACCCGGCGCGCGTCGTGGATGACGTCGCTCGACAGCGTCACATTGGCCCGGCGCTCGAAGAAACGCCCGACCACCTGGGAGCGTCCGGCCCGCTCCGCTCCGACGTTCATTTCCCTGGCGTCCCCGAAGACCGTCCCACCGAACCAGTGCGGCGTGAAGTTGGCGTGCACGTCCAGCGCGCGAAAGCGTTCGATATCGGTCACGGCGACCGAGAACAGATGGCTCGCCGTGATCTCGATCCTCAAGGGACGCCCCAGCGCGGCCCGGGCCTGCTCGACCGCATCGAGAATGTTCCTCACCGCCCGGTCGCCCGCCGCATGCAGGTGTAGATCGATGCCGTGGCCGTCCAGCTCCCGCATCAGGCCGCTCAGCCGCCGCGTCGGGAACAGCACGGCGCCGTGGTTGCCGGGGTCCGTGGCATAGGGTTCCAGCATGGCGGCGGTAAGAATGTCCTGCATCCCGTCGTAATGGATCTTGACGGTGTTGAACCGGAGCTTGCCGTGGCCGTACTCTTCCCTCAGCCGGAGCAGGGAGTGCGCCGCGGTGTCGATCTGCTCCGGCGCCCATATGTGGTACGAGCCTTCCCAGCGCAGCGGCAGGTCGCCGTCCTTCGCGATTTCGTGCGCCGCCCGGTATACCGCGTCGTCCATGTTGAAGTTGCCGGCATCCCACAATGTGGTGATGCCCATGCTCGACTTGTAGTTCAGGTACTTGAGCAGCCGCGACTTCAGCGCACCGGCGTCCGGCACGATTGCGCCCGCGTACGGTATCAGTGCGAACTCCTTGACCCAGCCGGTGGGCTCTCCGTTCGCGTCACGCACGAAATGCGACAGGTTCGCGCTCACATCCGGCGTGTTCCTGTCGATGCCCAACGCCCGGAGCAGCGCCGAATTGACCCAGTAGCTGTGCCCGGATTTGTCGTGCAGCATGATAGGTTTCGTGCGCGAAATCCGGTCCAGGTCCCGCTTGTGCGGCCCGTGCGGCAGGTACGCGGCCACATCCCATGTCCCCTGCACGATGGTGAGGGCCGACGGGTGATCGTCGGCGTACCGCCGCAGCCAGGCCAGCGTCGCCTCCTTCGGCCTGGACGGCATCCTGTCGGTCCCGACGGGCCGTTCGTTCTCTCCGGGGGCCGCCTCCAGCACCGACAGGTCGCCCGAGAGGGCGACCAGGCCGGGGTGGGTGTGCGCGTCGATGATGCCCGGCATCACGAACCGTCCCTGCAAGTCCACGACACCGCCCTCCCCGGCGGCGTAGCGCAGGGCGTCCCCGACAGAGCCGACAAAGGCGAACCGGTCGCCCCTCGTGACGAACGCCCGGGCCCGGGGCAGATCCTCGTCCCCGGTATGGACCCGGGCGTTCACGTACACCGTCACCGGTGCGGCGGTCCGCGCCGCCGTCGCGGCTTCGGGCGGTTCCGAGTGAGCGGCTGTCGATGTCATCGCGACGACCAACATGATCATCAGGTGTCTCGTCTTCATCATTGCCCAACCTTCCTCGAGATCCATGCGTTGCGGCGCCCCCGATCGAACTCCCCGGATGCGCGAAGGCGCCCGGCGGAATTCCGCAGACCCCCGGACACGGCGTCACCCCGGGTCCGGCAAGCGAAGCCCGGCCGGCGGTCTCGATGCCGGCCCGTCCGCAACCGCCGCGGTTCGGGCCCGTTCCGAACGGCCGTGCGAACGCCGGGAGCCCGCCGCGGTCGACGCTGGCCGGAACCCGAAGGACGCTTATGCACCATTCGCAGCAATTTTCGGAAGCGCCGTGGCGATGGAATGGACGCTCCCTTCCCTCGGCGTCACGATGCGCCGGGAAGGACTCGCATCGGTGTGCGTTCACCGGATCGGCGGAGCGTCCATGAACAACCACCGGCATGCACACGATCCCGCAGCCGCCAACGGGCATCTTCCATGCCCCAGGCGTCGAGGCAAACGTCATCTTCTTCGAGCACCGTCCGGCCAGCCCCGATCCGCAGACCGCAAAGGTCTGGTGCCACGGCTACCGGACAAACGTGCATCATACCTCGAAGCGAGAGCCCCTGAGCGTGGCCGGGCGCCCTGCTTTACCCGCTCGGGGCGCCGCATGGCGGTCGGCTCAGTGCACGGTCTCGTTGTCCGGTGCACCGTTCTCGGCGCGCATGGACCGTGCGGCGAGTTCGGTCCAGTCCTTTCGCGAGAGTCCGAGGCGAGCGTTCAATCGGTCGCAGATGCGCTCCGCGTCCTCGAGGGTGAGCGCGACCAGGGCGGTGGGAACGTAGCCCGCCATGCCGTCGATGACGATTCGGATCTGCTGCGGCTCGTCGGCGAGGCCGTAGGCGGGACAGAAGGCGTAGTCGGGGTTGTCCGGCAGGGTGTGCGCGGTCATGTTCGGGTCTCCCGTGAGGTGTCGGCGGTGCGCCGGGGGGCGTGGGTGATGGCCCCCCCCCGGCCATACGGGTTCCAGACGGCTCCGGGCCGATACGTATCCGGGCGGACGGCGATACGGATGAAGGCGGTGGAACGGCCCCCCCCGCGGGCGGACGGCGGGCCGGCTGTACGGACAGGCTCAGGCCGCGAGGGGCCAGCGCTCGATGACGCGTTCGAGCACGCCAGCGTCGGGGACGAAGAGGCGTGAGCGCCAGGAGACGATCTCGACGATGCACCCCATGCGCTTGAGCGCGGCGATGTCGCCGTCAACGGGACCCTCGATCTCGACGCGGTCGGCCCCCATGATGCGCCGGCGCGCGAGGCGCCAGCCGTTCGCGAGGCCGAAGGACGCGCCTCGCCCCATGACCGCCTCGAAGGTCTCAAGGGGGGTCATGCCGGGACCGCCGGCAAGGCCGAAAGAGGTGCGCGCGGCCCGTACCTGTTCGGCGTCGAGCGCGCGGCCGATCATCGCCTCGCCGGCGTCGGTCAACAGCCGGCGCACGCGCATGTTCTCCATTCCGAGCCGGTCCCAGATCGGCAGGAGCAGCCCGGTGACGAGCCAGAAGCGGGACTCGGTATGCGTCGGCAGGCCGGCGATCTCCTCCTCCCAGCGGGAACGCCACTCCCCCTCCGAGGCCCTGCGCCAGTTCGAGGCCTCGAGCTCGGCCCTGGCCATGGCTTCCCGGGCCGTGGGCCGCAGGAGGCGCACCCGCTCCTGCACCCCGCCGTCGTCGAGCATCCTGGACGGCGCGGGCAGGACAACGGCCCCCCGTCCCGAGCGGCTGTTGACGACGAGTTCAGGCCGGCTGTCCCCGCCCTGGGTCCCGATCTCGAGCGCCGCGTCCGCCGGGGTCGGCTCCAGCCGGTCGCGGAGGAGGATCTCGACGAGATCGGTCGCGGCCCCGGTCCCGGGGTGGGTGTAGAGGGTCTCGCGGCCGGCCACCGCGAGCGAGTCGGCCTGCAGGGTCTCCACGCCGATGTCATGGGCGCCGGCCTCGATCGCCTGCTCGACGTTCTCCGCGATGAGGGACTCCAGTTCGGCGAAGAGCGCGTTCTGCTCGTCGATGGGCAGCGCCAGCAGGCGGTTCAGGAACCTGGGCATGGGCGGCAGGTCGTCCTTGAGCGCTCCCTCCCAGGTGAGGGCGAGGCCGGTGGCCTCCTCGAAGCGGCCGAGGGACCAGCCCGGGATGCGGCCGCGCCACAGCGCAATGTAGAACCTTCTCAACGCCGCCTTGGCGTAGGGGCTCTCCAGGTTGTCGCTCTCGCGGAACAGCGCCGCGTCATCGCCGGCCATGGCGGTCTGGGAGTCCCGCTGGCCCCGGGTGATGGCCCCGAGGGAGTCGAGCCTTCTCGCGATGGTGGCGATGAACCGCCTCTCGCCCTTCACGTCCGTGGTCACGGGCCGGAACACGGGGGCCGACGCCTGGTGGGTCCTGTGGGTGCGGCCCAGCCCCTGTATGGCCTGATCGGCCCGCCAGCCCGGCTCGAGCAGGTAGTGGACCCGGCGCGCGGTGTTGCCGCATGCAAGATCCGCGTGGTAGCTGCGCCCCGTGCCGCCGGCCATGGAGAAAACCAGTATCTTCTTCTCCCCGTCCATGAAGGCGGCGGTCTCGGTCAGGCTTGCGGAGGCGGGCCGGCTGCGCAGCGCCAGGCGCTCGCCCCGGCCGTCCGCGATCCTGAGCACCCGGCGGGACCGGCCCGTGACCTCGGCCACGGCCTCGTGGCCGAAGTGGTGGAGGATCCGGTCCAGGGCCGACTGCACGGGCGGAAGGGAGGCCAGTTTCCCGATCAGGGCCTCGCGTTTGGCCAGGGCCTCCTGGCAGAGCACGGGGTTGCCGTCGGTGTCGAACACGGGCCGGCTCATGAGGTTGCCTTCCTCGTCGGTGAAGGGCTCCTGGAGCTGCACCGGGAAGGCGTGGGCCAGGAAATCGAGAACGTATTCCCTGGGCGTGAGGTCGATGGAGAGGTCATCCCATTCGGACGCGGGGATCTCGGCGATGCGGCGCTCCATCAGGGCCTCGCCCGTGGAGACAAGCTGGATCACGGCCGACCGGCCGGCATCGAGATCGGCCTCGACGGCGCGGATCAGGGACGGGCACTTCATGCCGGTCAGCAGGTGGCCGAAAAAGCGTTGTTTCGCCCCCTCGAAGGCGCTCAGGGCCGCGGACTTGGCGTTCCTGTTCAGCGTCGAGTCTCCCTGCATGACGCCGGTGGCCTCGAGCGCGTCCTGGAGGTTGGCGTGGATCACCTTGAAGGCGCCTGCATAGGCGTCGTAGATGCGCCGCTGCTCAGGCGCCAGCGGGTGCTGCAGGATGTCGATCTCCACCCCGTCATAGGCCAGGGCCCTGGCCTGGTAGAGCCCGAGGGCTTTCAAGTCCCTGGCGACCACCTCCATGGCGGCGACGCCTCCAGCCTCCATGGCCGACACGAAATCCCCCCGGGTCTCGAAGGGCGTCTCCCCCGCTCCCCAGAGGCCGAGGCGTCCGGCGTAGGAGAGGCCGGGCACGGTGCTGGCCCCGGTGGCCGAGACGTAGAGAACACGGGCGTCGGGCAGCGCGTTCTGAAGCCTGAGTCCGGCCCGTCCCTGGGCCGAGGGCTTGACCTCCCCGCGCGCTCCCTTGGAGCCGGCCGCGTTGGCCATGGCGTGGGCCTCGTCGAACACGATCACGCCGTCGAAGGCGTGACGCTGGTCTTCTTCCGTTCCCCCCGCGAGCCAGGAGACGATCTGCTCGAGCCTCGAGGCCTTACCCTGGCGGGCCGGCGAGCGCAGCGTGGCGTAGGTCGCGAACAGGACGCCCTCCGGGAGCGGGATCTCCGCTCCCTGGCGGAACTTGCCCAAGGGGATCACGTCGTCCTCGTTCCCCCCGAGGGCGGCCCAGTCCCGGCGGGCGTCCTCCACGAGCTTGTCGGACTGCGAGAGCCACAAGGCCCGTTTCCTTCCGCGGAGCCGGTTGTCGAGGAGGATCCCGGCGACCTGCCTGCCCTTGCCGCATCCCGTGCCGTCGCCCAGCATCCAGCCGCGACGGAAGCGCACCGTCTCGGAGAGCGCCTCGCCGTCCTCGGTCTCGCCGGCGGTACGGACCCCGGCATCATCGTCGTTGCAGCGGTGGACCGTCTCCCAGCCCGAGCCGATCCGGTAGCGGGCCGAAAGATGGCGGTTGTGGGCCTCGCCGGCCAGGACGACGCTCTCGATCTGGGCGTCGGACAGGAGCCCGCCGGTGACCACGCGCTCCGGAAGCACCGGACGGTAGGACGGGCCGGGATGCGGTACGGCGGCCATGGCCGCGGACTGGACCAGGGGCGTGGGATGGACGACGGCGCCCGGGACATGGACAATGCCCGGCTTCCAGGGCGCATAGGGGCCGGTAGCGGTCTCGGAGCCGGCGGGGGCATCGCCGGAGACCGGGGCCGTCGCATACGCGAGCTCCGACACAGGCCCCCAGTCGTGACGGCGGTCCTTGTCTTCGGCCGGCCGGTGGGCGGGCCTGGCCGTGGTCTTGCGCTCTTTTGACTTGACCGGGGCCGTGTCGCCGAAGAGGTCCCGGATCGGAGCGGCTGTGTCCGGGATCTCGACAGCGCCAGTGGCGAGGCGCGCCGGAACCCGCGCTATGACCGCGGCGAGGAGCTCGGCGGAGCTGTCCGCCCGGGCCGCAGGATCGATCGCGGCATGCTCGCGGTCCCCGCTCCGGTCGATCACGGTCAGGCGGGTGTCGAAGGTGGTCCCGCGTCTGGCATAGGCCCGGCCGTCAATGGCCATGGAGAAGACGACGCGGGCCGGGGGATCGAGGCGCTCGAAGGCGTCCTTCCAGACCCTGTCCCCGGGCATGCAGCCCGCCGAGGTGACGGCCACGAGCCGGCCCCCAAGCCCCAGCATGGCGAAGGCCGAGCGCAGGTGGCGCAGGTCAGCGTCATGGCGGATGCGATGCACCCCTGGACTCGCGGAGAACGGCGGGTTCATGAGCACCACGGTCGGCCGGACGTCCGGGAGACGGTCGGCGATGGCCTCGGCGTTGAACCCGGTCACCGAGGCCTTTGGGAAGAGCCGGGACAGGAGGCCGGCCCGGGTCCCGGCGATCTCGTTCAGATGGAGCGCGCCTTCGCCGCCGGCCCCGAGGGCGCACTCGGCCATGACGGCGAGGATCCCGGTCCCGGCGCTGGGTTCGAGCACGATGTCGCCGGGCCGGATGGCGGCCGCCTGCAAGGCCGCATAGGCGAGGCCCAGGGGCGTGGAGAACTGCTGGAGGCGGACCTGGGACTCGGATCGCTTCGTGTGGGAGGGCTCCAGGGCCGCGATCTTTTGCAGCAGGGCCAGCATGGCGGGCGGGCCGCCGGCTCCGGCCCGGCGGCGCATGGCCCGGCCGTAGCGCTTCAGGAAGAGCACGACGGCCGCTTCGGCAGCCTCGTAGGCGTCCTTCCAGACCCAGGCCCCCTCGGCGTCGGTGGCTCCGAAGGCCTGGGTCATGGCCCCACGAAGGGCGGCCGCGTCAAGGGGACGGCCGGCTTCCAGCACGGGCAACAGGGTCTGGGCCGCGGCGAACAGGGCGGCCGCGGGCATGGACGGGATGGACCGGCAGGCGTGCGGACGAGCGTTCACAGGCCCGCCCTCCGCCGCCGTCAGGGCGTGGGGCATGGGGGGTCTTCTCCTCGGAAGTCTTGGAAGTCGGGGGCCGGGGGGGGAACGCCCCCCGCGTCTCACGGATCGACCCGGCCGGGCCAAGCTCGGCCTCGTTGCGGCGGGAAGAGGGAATGCGCAGGATCAGGTTCTGGCGGCGTTCCGGCGTTCGGCCGAACAGGACCGGCAGGCCTCTATCAGGCACCGGTATTCGGCGGGATCGATGTCGGCGCTCGCCGAGACGAGATAGGAAGGTTGCGTGACCGCGAGCCGGACGGCCTCATCGGTCCGTTGATTCCCATTCCCGGCGATTACATCGCGGCAAATGTTGTGGATGGCGAGCGCCACCCCGGACGGGTTGCAGGCGCCGGGATCGACGATGTCGAGGGCCGCCTGGTGGCGGTTGAAATCGTCGGACAACTCACTGGACATGATCATTGGCCGGCCCTCCGGACCCTGGCGAGGAGGCCTTCGACCGTGGCGGCGTCGGCACCGCAGACATCGCCCCAGCGGCGGATGTTGCGTTCGAAATCGTCAAGGCTGCCGAGATGCGCGTTGAAGAACGGATCGGTGCTGGTGGCGGCGAGAACACTGTCCCCCGCGGCCGCGATACCGGTGATCGCGGGAATGGTCATGGCCGGCAGGCCGAGCAGCCAGCAGAGAAAGGCCGTGAACACGGGCGAGAGGTTCTCGCCGCGCCTGGGGTCCATGGGGTGCATGGCCGGCGGAGGGCCGGCGGGCGCGGCCGGAGTTGGGGATGCGGTATGGGGCATGGAGCGCCTCCACAAGGTTGAAGGAAAGGGAAACGGCCCCGCCCTGGCCGGGAAAGGACGGGACGGGGCGCTGAACGGGTTGGTCAGCCGCGGATTGCAGCGGTCCCGCTTCGGCGCCGGGCGCCGGCCTCGAGTTCGGGACCGTATTCGACGATGTGGCCGGCGGCCCGGGCGGCTTCGGCATAGGTGGAAATCGCGTACCTGCCCTCGAAATGAAGGTCACGCTCGATCCCGAGGCCGAACGGGCCCCGGAAGGCCGACAGTTCCTCCAGGCTGAAACTGCCCAGCTCGGGAAAGCCGAAACCGAGATCCGCGAGTCCGAAAGCCACGGATGGTTCTTCGGGATCGAGTTCGGTCAGGAGCCAGGTGCTGGCGCCGCAGGGGTTGAAGAGCTTGACCACCGGGACATGGTCGGCCCCGCGGTCGGCGCCGTTGGCGAGCAGTTTTTCGCGCTGCTTTTCGGTCATGAGTTTCATGGAACGTGTCTCCCGGAGATGAGGGACGAGGAAGCGGGGGCCGCTGCCGCGTCTTGGTTGCTCCGCACCGCCGGCAATCGGCTCCGAGCAGTACGAAACGGACTGTGGGCGATGGTTGGAGGACGGCGCGGACGGGCGGTCCGGTCGGCGGCGGGCAGCCAGGGTCAGGGGTCGAGGATGCGGACCCGGGCCCGGCCCTCGGTCACGGTGACGTCGGGCGCGCCGTCGGCGCGGCGCCGAATGACGACGAGGGGGTGGTTGGCCGGGGGATGGGGCGGATCGGAAACCTCGCTTGTAACCGTGGCGGCCCCGCTGGAGAAGCGCAGCACAACCCTGCCTCCGGAGACCTCGATGGCGCCGACCGGCCTGCCGGGATCGGTCAAGGTGACGACGGGCGGCTCGCCCTGCTCGGTGAACCGGTCGGGGATGGGAAGCGCCGGGGTCTCGCGATCCAGGGGATCGAGGTGGGTTCCCTCGCGGACTTCGACGACGAAGGTCGGGCCGGCGTCGTCCATGGAACGCCAGCCTTCCGCATCGCCGTCGGCTTCCTGGATCGCCTTGTCCAGGGCCTCGTCAAGGGTGTCGGCCTCGACGGTGACGATGTTGCCGTAATACGCCGCATGGGCGCACTGGACGGTGTATGGCTTCTTCATCCCGCAGTCTCCCTGGCGGCGCCGAGCTCGACGCTGACCTCCCGGTCGCGCACGGCAATGGTGACCTCGCGGTCCCGGGGGATGAGCCAGAACAGCTCGCGCCTGACCGCTTCGGCGATGGATATCCGGCGGGCCTCGTCCGCCGAGCAAAGGAGCTTCACGGCTATGTGCATGGCCTCTTCGTCGAAACGTAGGCGCTGGGTCTCCCAACTGTCGGAATCCGCTTCATCCGACGGAGAAAAGTAGGCGGCGCGCAGCAGCTCGGCGAGTTCGGCGGGCTCGAGGGCGCTCCCGGCCGTGACCAGCGGCTTCGCATCGGGAAGCCAGACCCAGGCTTCTCCGGCAAATGCGAGATCGGCGTCGAGATCGAGGGTCTTGGTCTTGCCGTTCACGCCCTCGACATCGAGGCAAATGCGGATCCAATCCGGCCGTGGAGGCGGCTCTACGGGGCTGGACCCTTCTGACGGAGTCCGGTAGTCCTCCAGCGGACGGGCCTCGTTGTTGATCACGATCTCGGTGCGGACATCGGTGACGCGGGGAAGCGCGTCGTACCAACCGTAGCCGTCGAGCCGGCGGTCGGCCTCGAAGAGCCGTGGGGTTATCCCGCCATGTTCGGCGGCGCGCCAGAGGGCCTGAGCTTCGGGCGGTTCGGGATCCACGTGCATCACGAGCGCGTCGTTGGATACGGATGCGAGAGCGGGCGCCTCGCGCCAATCGTCGATATCGGCGATGCAGGGCCGCCAGGGACGCAGTTGGAGGGACGGTATCGGAAGCTCGATCCCGGCTTCGCGCGCCCGGGTCCAGTCCTCGAAGGCGATGCGCGGCGGCGCCTCGGTCGACGCCATGGCTCGGTAGACGGCGAGCCGCGCGGCCTCTCGCGTCTCGTTCAGGAAAGGGGTCTCGACCGCCTCCTTCCTCGCCGGCAGAACGAGCTCCAGTTCGGGACAGCTCGCAACCTCGGCGCGGATCGACCAGGTCTGGCCGGTCACGGGATCGACCGTGGGCAGGCGCACCGGCAGGGTAAGGCCGTGGAAGTTGAGGTCAGGCTCGTTGTAGCCGCGGCTGCGGCCCACGAACACGCCGAAGACGAGTCCCCGCCAAGGCTCGGCGTCAACGGCCCCGTCGAGAAAGGCCCGGCGGGGGACGGTCTCCCCGTCAAGTGTGACCGGGAGCGGATAATGGCGGGCCGCGGCTTCGACCGCCCGGCGGATCGAATCGCGGTCGCCCGAGGCCGTGAAGCTGACGGCCGTGCCATGGGGCCAAGATCCGCCGTCCTCCGGGACGACGGTCGCCTCCTCCTCCCCCAGGAAATGCGCGGGCGTGAGATCGACGCGCCAGCCGGGGCCGGGTTGTCTACTGTCGGAGCGGGGACGCGAGACGATGCGGCAGCCTTGGCGGGCATGGCTGGCGAATCCCATCCCGGCCGCGTCCTCTCGGCCGGCAAGCTCCCCGTCCCATCCGGTCTCGCCAAGACTCAGGAGCACGGCAGGATCGGCGATGCCGATGCCGTCATCGGTGACGGTGACGGTCAGGGCGCTGTTGTCGGATGGCTCACCGGCGGGATCGGTAACGATCACCGACACGCGCGTCGCGCCGGCCCTTCTGCCATTCTGGAAACTCTCCACGAGGGTGTCGATGGTTGTGGCGGCCCAGAGCCGGGTGACGCGCTGGAGGGCGCTGTCATGGATCCTCGCCCGGATGCGGCCAAGCCAGGGCCGGGGCGCCGCGTCGGGAATGTCGTTCATGGCGATAGTCTCCGTGGAAGCGGCCGAAACGAAAAGCGCCCCGCCGGCGCGGGACCGGCGGGGCGCATGAGGGATGGGAATGCGGGGACGGTTCAGGCCCGGCGCAGGAACTCGGGGATGTCGAGTCCGTCGCCGCTGTCGCGGCCGTTGACCCGTGGCGGGGCGAGGACGTTCTCCTGGGACACGTCGATGCTGGGGCCGCCATTGGCGGTCTCCGGGCCGGGGTCCTTGTCTGCCGGCACACCGGGACCCGAGGCTTCCGACGCATCGCCGCCGACCGTATCGGGGACGCCGTCATCAACGACTTCCATGGTGTCCGGAACCGGAGCGGGATCCGGTTCGGGTTCGCCAGCCGGCGGGACGTCCCTGTCCGGCTCCTCCACGCGGCCCGTGTCGAAGGGCGCGAAGCCGGGCGGCGTCCAGGCGAGAGCGGCGGCTCTGGCAGAGGCGGTGAGTCCGACGGGCGGGTCTCCGGCCGCGAAAGCCTCTTCCATCGCCTTGGCGAGGTCGGCCTTCTTGTACTTCGAGCGCGCCGAGGCCCAGGCAGGGCCCAGGGTCTCGTGCGCCACGGCGAGGATCCGGTCCTTCCTGATGCGCGACCACAGCATGTCCGCGCTTGGTCGTACATGGGCGGTGAAGTCGATGTCGAGCCGGGCGATGGTGGCTTCCAGCTCGGGCCGGGCGTCCGGCTCGAAGGCGAGCTGGCCCTTGACCGTGCGCGCCACGGCTGCTGAGAACAGGGCCTGCTTCTCCCCCCCGGGAAGGGCCTGCAAGGCCGCGAAGGACTCGCCCTCGTCCTCCTGCTCCATCCAGTCGAGGGAGAGGCCGGAGCGGTCCGCGAGCATGGCCTCGCCCGGGCTCCATCCGGCGAACGCCTCGTCGTTCATGCGCGACGCGGGCCGGTCGGCGGTCTCCTTGACGGCGACGTCGAGGGCGTCGGCCCTGTGGACGTTCGTGAACACGGCCCGGGCGAGCTGGAACAGCATGAGATCGAACGCCGCCTCGTAGTCCTTGGCCAGATGCGCCTTGACCAGGGCCGTGCGGATGGCGCGGAGGTCGTCGGCGAGACCGATGCCCACTCCGGCCTCCTCCCGGGCCTTGGCGCGCGGGTCGGGAGGCGAAGCGACGGGGGCCGAGATCTCGGGGCCATCGACGCGGCCAAGCTCGGCTGCGCCGCTGTCCCCAGTGTCGGCTTCCAGTCCGTCTGCGCCCTTGCCGGCCTTTTTGGGCATATCCTCGGGCCTGACCAGGCCCTGGATGACCTGGAGCGCGCCGTCCTGGCCGATGGTCGCGATGCACCCGGCCATGGCCATGTCCTCGGGCCGGAAGGTGGCCCGCGCATCCACGGCCGCATGGATCTCATCGAGACGCGTTTCGATGCCTTCGGCCTCTTCTATGAGCTCCCCGGTCCAGTCCTCGTCGTCCATGTCGGCGAGCTCGTCGTGGCGGGCGCTCAGCCGCTCGAGCTCGGCCCGCTCCTCGTCGGTCGGCTCCGCGGGCTCGGGCCGGATGCGCCCGAACCGCGCGGTCGCGCTCCAGTCGGCCTCCGGCGCTGCCTCGGCCCACTTCCAGCGGGTGTCCAGCTCGTCCGCCGCCGTCCGGAGCTTCTGCATGGCGAGCTCGTTCAGGAGCACGGGATTGTCGAACCAGATCCCGCGGTCGTCCTCCTGTGCGAAGAGGTCCCGGGTGATGGCCCCACCCGCGGCCTCATAGGTCTCGATGCCGACGAAGCGCGCGATGGCGGCGGCTCCCGGCACCCTGTCTTCGGTCAGCATGCGCTTCACCTGCCAGGCCCCTGGCCGGCAACCCTGGTCCTTCACCAGCTCCCAGATCGCCCTCTGGCGGCCGTGGTCGGTCGTGACCGCGAAAGTCTTGAGGGTCTCCAGGTCGATCTCCTCGGCCCGGTAGGCGTCGAGGAGTTCCGGGGCCGCATGGCCGAGCCGCAGGCGCTGTTCGACCAGGCGCTCGGAGACGCCGAAGCGGGCGGCGATGGAGGACACGGTGACGCCGGCGTCGGCCATCCTGGTGAAGGCGATCACCTGGTCGGCGGGGTGCATGGCGACGCGGACTACGTTCTCGGCGAGAGACAGCTCTCCGCAATCGCCATCAGCGGCAATCAAACAGGGCACGGGGTGGTCCTCATCGAGCACACCATCGCTGACGAGAGCCTGCAGGGCGACGAGACGGCGCCCGCCGGCGATGACCGCGTAGCGGCCGACGCCGTCCTCGCCTGAGTCTTGGGCCCGGACGACCAGGTTCTCGAGCAGCCCGTGGGCCGCGATGGAGGCCTTGAGCTCGGTGATTCCAGCCGGATCGGCCGGGGTCTTGCGCACGTTCTCCGGGGCCAGGTCCAGCCGGCTCAGCGGGATGGTTCGGATGACGGGTTCGGGCGGGGAAGCAATGCGGTTCATGCGTATCTCCCATGGATGAAAGTGGATGGCGCGGGGAACGGCCGCTCCGGCCGTCCGGCCTGCGACCGGCCCCGGCCCGGCTCGGCCTCGCGGGGGCGCGCACGCGGGACCGCGAGGCGGATTGCGGAAGGATGCCGGGCGGCAGGTCGGCTCGGCGGGGAAGCGGTGGCGGCGCCGGCGTGCCGTCAACCGTGCGGCTCACGGGCGACACCCTCAACGCCGGGGTCGACGACGTTCGCGAGAGCGAGCTCGATCACGCGACGCTCGGCATGGGGAAGCGAACGGGGAGGCTCCTTCAGGGCCTGTTCGTACGGCAGCCCCAGGCAGATCGACAGGCTGCCGTCCGGACGCCAGTCCGTCTCGGAAGCGCGGCCCCGGCCATTGGGGCTGTACAGCCAGCCGAGGAAACGACCCGCGAGCCAGACGGCGACTTCCCGGCGACGCTCGGTGCGCCGGCGCTTGACCGCGCCGAAGACGGGGAGGGACGCGGGCCTCGGGAGGGGCCGGCCGATCGCGGCCTCGTACATGCGGACCGCCGCGCCGAAGACGGCGCCGGGGCGGTCTCGGCGGCGCCACAGATACTCCTGGCCGGCGAGCAGGAGAAAGGCGTCGAGCCGGTCACCGGGACCCGGATCACGTTCGATCAGGATGCGGGCGGCGCGCTCGGTCACGGCGGTATCCAGGGACATGCGAAACTCCTCCGAAGGGGGTTTGCCCGGCCTCGGCCGGCACGCCCGTCAGTTCGGGCAGGGGGATGCGCGACGGCGACAGCGTGTGGCCGATGCGCCGCTCGAGCGCGGCGTAGCGGCGATAACGCGCCGGACGGAGCCGCGCCGCGGTGCGGAAGTCTTGGCGGGACGCGATGGATGCAGAAGCTGCAGGAGAGCCGTCTCATGCCGGCCGCATAGGCCCAGTGCGGCGACTGGCCGGCGTCGCGGATGACCCGGAACACGTCGGCGGTCGAGAGGGCATGGACGGGAAGCCAGTCCATCTACTCCCGGCCCGCCTTGCTGTTGCGGGCGTTGCGTGTCCAGGGGTCCCGCCCGGCGCGGACGGCGCTTTCGTCGGCGCGATGCCCCATGCAGTTGACGACGCGTCCGCCGAAGCGGGGATGGGCCTTGAGATGGCGCCGGAGCTCGCGCTCGATGGGCGATCTCTTGAAATCGGACGTGCACCAGCGAACGGACGCCGAGGGGAACCGGCCCCGTTCCTCGATCCTGTCGAGCAGCGTCTTGCCGGAAGCGACGGGCGCGAAAACGAGGGGCACGCCGCCCGGGATCGTTGCCTCGATGTGCTCGATGGTGCCAGGCCATTCCACCTCGCCGAGCGGGGCGTGAACCGCCAGAAGGTTTTGCCGGGGGACGATCCGGGCGAGAAGGATCGTCATCGCCTGGCTGTCCTTGTCGCCGCTGTGGTTCAGGGCGAAGAGCGCGCCGCGCCGGATCATCTCCCGGCATTCCGGCGGCAAGCGAATGTGCGGGATGCGGCCGGGACCGGCCGGAGACCGGCGGCGCATGGCGTCGGCGCTCATGCCTCGCGCCCGTCATGGTCGGTCAATGTCATGTCCGGCGTGAGGCCGATGAACAGCGGACTGACGCGGTATTCCGCCTCGCCGTCTTCGCCGGCGGGCGGGTGGACGGTCACCGCGGCGATGGCCGCCGTGGGCCGGCCGTCACAGAAGCAGGAAAAGAGAGCGAAGTTTCGACAGTCGCCGCTGGTCAGGGCGGAGAAGGCCCGTCGGTGCTCCTCCGTGATGTTGGTATCGGTCATCGTGGTTCCTCCGTTGGGACGGCGTGCGGGGCCGGGGCATGGCGCCTGCCTCGCCTCCGCGCCCGCGCTTCGCCCGGCCGCCGCCCGGCCTCGGTCTCCCGACGGGGATCGGCGTGTTCGGGAAACCGGCCGGTGAATGGACGTACCGGCCAAGCGGAGGACAGGGCGGGAAACGGTGACCTGCCCGGCGTTTTTTGTACCAGCAGAAGTGAGAGAGGATCTCACGAAGGAGGAAGCTGGACATGCCGATCCGAAAGTACAAAGCAGAGCAGATTGTGACCTTGCTGCGGCAGATCGAAGTGCAGATGGCAAACGGGAAGACGGCTCCCGAAGGCTGCAAGGAAGCCGGCATCCACACCCAGACTGATTACCGCTGGCGGAAGGAATATGGAGGGCTGAAGCTGGATCAGGCGAAACGGCTGAAGGAGCTGGAGAAGGAAAATGCGCGGTTGAAGCGACTGGTGGCCGAGTTGTCGCTGGAGAAGCAAGTGCTACGGGACGTAGCCCAGGGAAACTTCTGAGCCCTGAGCGGCGACGTTGCGCGGTGGAGTGTGCGCGGGGGAAGTATGGCCTGTCGGAACGGCGCGCCTGCCAGCTGCTAGGGCAATGGAGGGGAACGCAACGATACCGGCCGATGGATCGGTTGGACGAGGATGAGCTGACACGAGCGGTGGTGGCTCTGGCGGCGCAGTACGGGCGGTACGGTTATCGACGAATCACGGCGTTGCTGCAGAGCTCGGGCTGGCCGGTGGGGAAGGATCGGGTGCAGCGAATCTGGCGGCGGGAAGGTTTGAAAGTGCCGCAGAAACAAAGGCCCCGAAGACGGCTCTGGCTGAACGGCGGTTCCTGTGTGCGACTGCGGCCGGAGCATCGGAACCACGTCTGGAGCTATGATTTTGTCAGCGCCAGAACGCACGATGGAAGAACGCTGCGGCTTCTGACGCTGCTGGACGAGGTTACGAGGGAATGCCTGGCCATCCGAGTCGAGCGGAGGATAGGCAGCCCGGAGGTGATCGAGACGTTGTCGGACGTGATGGTGTGGCAAGGGGTCCCGGAGCATATTCGATCCGACAACGGCCCAGAGTTTCTGGACCGGGACTTGCGCCAGTGGCTGGGGAAGGTCGGAATCGGAACGTTATACATCGAACCCGGTAGTCCCTGGGACAATGGGTATTGTGAGAGTTTCAATGGGAAGCTGAGAGACGAATGCCTGAATGGTGAGATCTTCTATTCGTTGAAGGAGGCCCAGATTGTGATTGAGCAATGGCGGGAGGAATATAACACCCGGAGACCGCACTCGGCGCTGAATTACAGGCCCCCGGCGCCGGAGGTCTGCACTCCATTCCTTCCCCCAAAACCGGTTTCACAGCCTCAGGCTGTCATGGAAACTCTCTCCCAATAAGTGGTACAAAATATCGGTCTGGTCACCCCTTTTCTTCTATCCTTAATCGTGGAATGTGCATAGACCACGCATCCTAGAGGCCTCTTCTGAGTGGGGAGGCGTCGCCGAGACGATTACGAAGGGTGCTCCAGTAGCTTTTTCTTTCCCCATTCGCGAAAGCCTTTGAGAAGAACCTCGGTATCTGTGGTGCCGTACGTGCCTTTTTCCCTTAGTTGCTGAATCAACCTGTACTGTTAGGCGTTGACTTGGACAGTCACCTTCTTTTTTTCGCCATGTGAATTTCCCCCCAAAAAAGCAAAAAACTATAACAGGCGGTAGCTATCGGTGGTGTGAAACACATCCCTGCTTCCGAGATGGATTAAGTTCGGGCCTCAGCAGATGCTCCGAAGATCATCAAAGAGTTGATACGGTCTTCGTTTTGCGCAACAAAACCCATTTGGCCGATTGCTCGATCATCACATGGAGCATAGGCCTTTTCCCCCTCTCGACATGAGTACTTTGGATGCCTACCCCTCGATCTTTAGAACGATGCGGTTCATCCTGCAGCCTCTTCCCTTTTCAGAAACGCGCCCGATTCCTAAGACCCTTCTCCTTGCCGTTCCTTTCTTATTTCAACTCCCCTTCTTTGGGATAATACGAGGGAGGAACTCGTTTGTGAATATCTCATCGGGCGAGAGCTTTCTCGGAAGGTTCATATACTGCGTAAGCACATCGATCATGGCCGACACCTTTTTCCGGCTCAGAGTGCCAAGTCCCTCCTTATAGGCTTCCTCACTCAAGAGAAGATCGTTGGCGATTCTGAGCTGCTTAAGGGCAAGATCAGAGGAGAGGGTCGGGGCCTTTTGGATAAGGGCTGAGACCGCCGCTTTCGGGTCTTCCAGGGTCGCTGCAAATCCCTTTATGGTGGCGCGGACAAAACGCGTCACTAGATCCCTATTCTCAGCAATGAGCTTGTCGGTCGCTACAATCCCTGCCGAATAAAGGTCCAGGCCCCAATCGCGATATTGTCCCGCATTTCCCATATGGATCATAAGTTTTGTCGGACCGAATGCCGTTTTCTCGTGTAAGATCAAGGTGTTGGCCTCTCCCTGCCATCATCTTGCGAGGGGACCCAATGGGTGAAGCGAAGAAGGGGGCTTTGAAGATCCGTTTTGACCGTCGGCTGAGGCTTGAGTTTCACGGAACCAGAATCACTTTGGATGCGGGATTGCTGGCCTGCCGGGAGCTGGATGATGCGCTGGGTTTGACGGTGAGAGCGCCAGTGCAATTGCAAGAGATCCGTCATGGCCGGAACATCCAGCATGAGTTGGCGCCGCTATTGCGCCAGTCGGTCTATAGCCGCTTGGCAGGGTATGAAGACACCAACGATGCCGAGCGGTTGGCCCAGGACCCCGCGATGCAAGCCGTGGTCGGCCGCCGAGCGCTTGAGAAGCAGGCGGCGGGCGCCAACACCCTGAGCCGGTTCGAGACCGAGGTTCTCACCAGGGAGGAGAATCTCAAGGGGCCGGAGCGAGCTGAACCGGGAGTGGGTGGACCGGGCCATGGCACACTCACCCCATCAGCGAATCATCCTGGACATGGACAGCTCGGAAAGCCCCGTCCATGGGGAGCAGGAAGGTACGGCCTACAACGGCCACTTTCGTTGCACCTGTTATCACCCTCTTTTTTGCTTTAACCAGTTCGGGGACTGCGAAGGGGCGATGTTGCGCCCCGGCAACGTGCACAGCGCCGATGGCTGGCGCGAGTTGCTTTCGCCCATCGCGGCCCGGTATGAGCGGGCGGGTGTTCGCCGTTACTTCCGAGCCGATGCCGCCTTTGCGCGCCCGGAGGTCTATGAGTGCCTGGAAGCGCACAGCTTCCTTTACGCCATCCGCCTTCCCGCCAACGACGTGGTGCAGCGAGAGATCGACTTCCTCCTCACCCGCCCGGTCGGTCGCCCGCCCAAGAGACCCATCATCTTCTATTACGACTTCCGGTATCAGGCTGGAAGCTGGGACCGTTCCCGGCGGGTCGTGGCGAAGGTGGAATGGCACTCAGGCGAACTCTTCCCTCGCGTCGGATTCATTGTCACGAACCTGACGGCTCGACCCGAGGGGGTCGTGCACTTCTACAACCAGCGAGGCACAGCCGAGCAATGGATCAAGGAAGGCAAGTACGCCATGAACTGGACACGCCTTTCCTGTCACCGGTTCGTGTGCAACCAGGTGCGGCTCCTTCTCTTCGTCCTGGCGTACAACCTGGGCAATTTCCTGCGCAGGCTAGCCTTGCCCAGGGGGCTCAAGCACTGGTCGCTGCGAAGCCTCCAGGTCAAGCTCATCAAAATGGGCGGGAGGATTGTGCGGCACGCCCGGCAGATCATCTTTCAATTGGCCGAAGTAGCGGTATCCAGGGAAGAGTTCGCCATCATCCTGGACCGAATCAACCGATTACGGCCGGTGCCGGTCTAACCTTGTGCAGAGGGTTCCCGGCAGCATGAGGTGATTGGTTAACGGGTTGAACCGCGAATAAAGGGGACCGAAGGGCGAGGGTCCGCCTTTTGGGGCAGTCGATGGCCGTCAGCACCTTGTTGCGGAGGGTTGGAAGGCTCTTGACAAACCCATCGGAAGGGGATCAACTGGTTTTCATCGGGAAAGGGGACCGGAAACCACCCAAGCAAGTTGATATGGGAAATTCCGGCTTTTAACCCTTTGCGTCGGGAACCTCTCGGGGATAGAGTGGAAGTGCGGCGCAGAGACATGGGTCGGGTCTTTTGTGGGTTGATGATTCAAAATCTGAGCCTCATGCGGCCCTGAGACGGTTCGTTTCAAACGGGAAGGGTGAGAGGAAAGCGGGAGCGGTGAAAGAACATCGATGGATCGGCCGGAACCTGCCTCGTGAAGACGGGGCCGAGAAGGCAACCGGCACGGGCGCCTTCGTCACCGACATGAGCCTGCCGAACATGTTGCACGGAAAATACTTCCGCGGCAGGCTGCCTCACGCCCGGATCCTGAATGTGGATGTGTCCAGGGCCCTGAAAGTCCGGGGCGTCAAAGCGGTCCTCACGGCGAAGGACTGCCCGAAAGACGGGGACGGCAATCTCCTCGGCTTCGGCCCCGTCGTTCTCGACTATCCCATTTTGGCCCAGAAGAAGGTTCGTTATGTGGGCGAGCCCATCGCGGCGGTGGCGGCGGCCGATGAGGACGCGGCGGCGGAAGCCGTCGAGCTGATTGAAGCGGACTATGAGGAGCTGCCCCCTGTCTTCGATCCCCTGGAGGCCCTGAAGCCCGATGCCCCGCTGGTCCATGAGGACTTGGAGTGTTATAAGCACGTTCCGCATTTCAAGCCCATCCGCTACGGCAACGTCGCCTACCGGGTCAAAGTGCTCAAGGGAAACCCGGAGAAAGGCTTTGAAGAAGCCGACCACGTTCTGGAACAGGAATTCGGGACCTCGGCCCACCACCAATGTTACATGGAGCCCCACGCCGTTGTGGCCCAGGTGGACGTGAAAGGAAAAGTCACCGCCTGGACAAGCACACAGACGGTTGCCGAGACTCGACAGGGGTTGTCGGACACGTTGGCGATTCATCCGAGCCGGATCCGGGTCATCGCGCCGTTCATCGGGGGAGGATTCGGGGGGAAGCTGAGCGTTCGAGTCGAGCCTCACGCGGTCCTTCTCGCCCGGATGACGGGCCGTCCCGTGAAGATTGTCCTCACCCGCGAGGAGGAGTTCATCTCGGGACATCCCAGGCACCCTTTCCGGCTGAAATACAAGACCGGCGTCATGACGGACGGCCGGATCACCGCCAGGGAGATCAGGTTCATCGCCGATTCCGGCGCCTATGCCCATCAGGGTCCCGGTGTGGTCGGCACCGCCGCCTCCCGCGCGCAGGGCCCTTACCATGTCCCCCATGTCCGTGTGGATGGGAGTCTCGTCTATACCAACAAGGTCCCCTTCGGAGGGTACCGGGGATACGGGGGCCCGCAGGTCCACTTCGCCGGCGAGTCCCAGTTGGATGATTTGGCCGCGGAGATCGGCATCGATCCCATTGAGCTGCGGATGAAGAACGGCATGACAACGGGGGGGCGTCTTCTGACCGGCCAGACCACGCCCCACGCCGCGTACCAGGAGACGCTCCGCCGGGCGGCGGCGGCGGTGGGCTGGGATTGGGAGAACCGGAAGAAGCCCGCACGGAAGCCTCGCGATCCAAGGAAGAAGACCGGAATCGGCGTGGCCTCGATGGAGCACGGGAGCGCTATTTACGCGTCGAGCGCCATCGTCAAGATGGAATCCGGCGGCGGCCTGACCGTCATGGCGGGGGGGACCGAGATCGGCGCCGGCCAAAGGACCATCTTTGCCCAGATGGCCGCCGAGGCGCTCGGCGTTCCCATCGAGAGGATTTCGATTGTCCTTTCAGACACGCTCACCGCGCCTTACGATTGGTCGACCGACGCGAGCCGGACGACGTACAACACCGGCAACGCCATCGTGCGCGCGGCGGCCGAGGTCCGAGAACAGTTTCTGGATATCGCCGGCGCGATGCTGGAGGCCGATCCGAAGGATCTCGAGATGGAGGACGGCGAGGTCTACGTCAAGAGCGCGCCCGGCCGCCGGGCTGGCTACGACGCCGTGGTCACGTACGGACATTACGTGGATGGCGGCGTGATCCTTGGAAAGGGGACTCACTTCGATCCTCCCGAATACGATCCGCCTGAAGACTTGCGGGTCGAGGGATGGCATTTCACATCGAGACCCGCATTGATCTACGGGACGCAAATCGCCCAGGTGGAAGTGGACACCGAAACCGGCGGCGTGGAGGTGATCAGCATCCATTCCGCCCATGACATCGGGCGGGCCATCAGCCCCGTGGGGTGTGAAGGACAGATCGAAGGGGGGGTGTCCATCGGCGTCGGGTGGGTGTTATCGGAAGAGATGGTGTTTGAAAATGGAGCGGTGACCAATCCGACGCTGCTCGACTACAAGATCCTATCCACGCTGGACATGCCGGAGGTTCATTCTCTCCTTGTGGAAGACCCGGACCCGACGGGGCCTTTCGGCGCCAAGGGGATCGGCGAGCCGGCGCTGGTCCCGACGGCCGCGGCCGTGGCCAACGCCATCCGCGACGCCGTCGGGGTCCGGCTTCAAGACATCCCGTTCTCGCCCGATCGCGTTCTCGCGGCCCTGCAAAAAACCGCCTAGCGCATTTCCATTCAATAAAGCCGGAATGGCGCCGGACCGCATTGTAAAAAATGAGGTTCCGTCCGTGCGTCTCAGTGCAGTTGTCCCGTGAATCGATACCACGCGTGAGCGAGCAAGTCTTTGTTGGTTTTCCTCCAGCATTGCAGCCCGTGCAGGCCGGAGTGGTCGCTGCAAATGTTACAGGAGGTGCAATCGACCGAACCGCGTTTCCCTTGCTCGATCTTGCGGACCAGATCCGGCATTGTATCTCCGCTATTTCGCGCCCCACGGCTTTCGCACTTGCACTCAAAGGGATTCCGTCGATCGTAAAGTTCGTGATGGCGTCCAGTTTGCCCGCGAGAAGGGAGGCCGCCTTGGCCGCCGGGGTCGTCGAGACCCAAATCACAGCCTCTGGGTCGAGTCCGTTGATCTTGGCAAATGCCGGAAAAATGATACGGCCGCCATCCCACTTTGCCCCCCCGATTTGTTTCCCGGCCAGGTCGGCGGGCGTTCGGATCCCCGTCTTTTTCAGGGAGAAAATGACAAGAGGGGACTTGGCCATCACCATGCCGATGATCTTCACAGTCGCTCCCCTGGCCCGGCCCACGACGGCGGCCGAGCTATCCGCGTGGCCAAACGTCACCGCCCCCAGTTTGACCCGCCGGACCGTATCGCCCGACCCAGCGCCGGGAAGGATTGTGGCATCAATCCCCTCTGCCCTGTAGTACCCTTTTTTCTCCGCCAGGAAATACGCTGAGTGCTCGCCTGTGAACACCCAGTTCATTGCGAAACTGACCTTGTCGGCGGTCAGTGCCCCTGTCACCGAACACAGCAAGAACAGCGTCAGCCCGATCCCGACAACCATTACTCTTCGCATCGTACTAGCCCCCCTTCTCCCTTCGGATAAGGTTAATGAGATACACCCAAGAGAGGTACATACCCTCTCGAACACTTCATTCCTCTTCTCGGCGAGCCGTTGCCGTCAAAAAGCCTGCCAGGCCCTTAAGAATTCACCGGAGTTGGACACGTGGCCAAACACCCCTCCGTGGGCCTTGACCATCTTTATGGCGGCGTCGTGAAGCTCGGCGATAGAGGAGGCGCAGCAGTCCTCCAGGATGAGGTTGTCAAACCCCCGGTCGTACGCGTCTTGTAGGGTGGTGTGAACGCATACGAACGTGGAGACCCCTGTGACGACAAGATGTGTCATACCGCGGTTCCTCAGAATGAGTTCGAGCTCCGTCCCAAAAAAAGCGCTCTTGCCCGGTTTGTCGATGACAATCTCTCCTGGAGCCGGACGCAGCTCATCGATGAAATCATGGCTCTTGGAACCGCGCGTCAGAAACCGACCAAGCGGCCCTTGATCGCCGATGCCTGCGCCGAGCTTCTTCTTCGGGCTAGTGGACTGTAACAATGAAATAGCCAGTAATGTTTAGTACAGTATCATGCATGCCAAACACCCCCATTCAGCTGACTTCCGATGAAAGAGAAGAACTGCAACGGCGATCCCGTTCGCGCGTGCTGCGGTCCGAAGACGTCCGACGAGCCCAAGTCATTCTGATGCTCGATGCCGGGGAGTCCTATTTGAGGATCCAGCGCGCCGTGGGCTGCGATGCCCGGTATGTGAGCCGATGGAAGACCCGGTTCCAACAAGAGGGACTGGCCGGCTTGTATTCCAGACATTGCGGTCGAGCGGTTCACAAGCGCACCCCCCGGCTGGAGGCTCGGATTCTGGACTGGACCAGGCGCCGACCACCGGACGGAGCGACGCACTGGAGTAGTCGCAAGCTGGCGCGGCAGTTGGGCACCAACCACATGATGGTGGCCCGGGTTTGGAAACGTGCGGGTCTGCAACCCCACCGCATTCAACGTTACATGGCATCGAATGATCCAGACTTTGAGAAGAAGGCGGCCGATATCATTGGCCTCTATGTCAACCCGCCGCAACACGCCGCCGTTTTCTGTGTGGATGAAAAAACCGCCATTCAGGCCTTGGACCGATTCGATCCCGTGTTGCCGCTTTCTCCGGGTCGCGCCAAGCGTCACGGTTTCGAGTATTACCGGCACGGAACGCTCTCGCTGTATGCGGCCCTGAATACAAAGACCGGCGAGGTCATCGGCAAGACCGCAGCGAGGCACACCAGCGAGGCCTTTGTGGCTTTGCTTTCTGGCATCGTGGCCAGACAACCCAAGCGGCGTGAAATTCACATCATCGCAGACAATCTGTCGGCTCATAAGAGCCGCCGCGTGCGACAGTTTCTTGACGCTCACCCGCGCGTGCATTTGCATTTCACCCCAACTTATTCCTCTTGGTTGAATCAGGTCGAAATCTGGTTCTCAAAAATCCAACGCGACGTCATTGCCCGCGGCGTCTTCACTTCGGTTCCTGATTTGGCTCGAAAACTGATACGCTATATTCGACAGTGCAACAAGAAACCCAAACCCATCAAGTGGAGCTATACTGATGGCTCACGGCGAATCACCACTAGCAAAGTCTCTGTTACAAGGTACTAGTACAGGCGAGGCAGGATCGAAACGAGTGAAGGGAAACGGCGCCGATGCGCACCAATTCAGAAGCGCCTCCTGGATTTGCCCCGGCGGTCTCAAGGGGTCGACGCACCATCTTGGTAATGATCAACTCATTGCCAGGGGGTGGTGATGCGGCCACGGGAGGAGCATGGAAGGCTAAGCAGTAGTGATCGCCTCGAGATCAGAGAACGGATCAGAGCCGGTCAGACACACGCGGAGATCGTATCAGCCATCGGATGCTCCACGAAGTCGGTGCAGCGGTTGCTGGTACGGACGGGCGGCTACCCGCCACGTCCAACCTGACGGTGAACCTGAGCGAACGCGTGTCGGCGTGGGGCCTGCTCGGTTACGGCCTGGGCGGTCCGTGGGACGTCGGGGTGGTGACCCCGTACGGGGGCCTCGCATTGTCCGAGGCGGGCTGGCGGACCAGGCGGACGGACATGCGCTGGCGGCTCGGTCCGGACGTCAGCCTTGGCATCGAGGGAACGAAGCGCCCATCGGGCTCCATTCGGAGTTTTGACTTGTCACACCCAACGCATGAGTTTTCAGAACACGGAACCCTCGCAGACTCAATTCACTCCTCGCCACTTGGCAATCTCCGGTTTCTGTGGCATGTTACAAACTATAAAGAAAAGATAAATTCCAGTGGACGAAACGGAGTTGTCATGACCTTCATTCATCATGTTCGGGGAAAGCCGATATGGGGGGAACCGGCTGTCTCAGGCCGATGTGCGGCGCCTTCCATTCAAGACGCTTGGTTTCTCTCTTGCGGGGGGACGCCGGCGAGGGGGACATATGCCTGCTCGGTATAATCCCGGACCATCCGGTCTGCGCTGAACCGTACCGCCAGTCTGGCCATCGAGGTTTTCATCATCTCCAGCCAGCCCCGGGGGAGGCCTTGTTCGTTACGCTCATAGTAAAGGGGGAGAATGGAGTTTTCGAGGAGATCGTAAAGGGAGTCGGCATCGTGCCGGTCCTGCTCTTCCTCCGAAGCGAACTCCTCCCCGTCTCCGACGGCCCATCCGGTTTCCCCGTCATACCCCTCATCCCACCAGCCGTCCAGAACGCTGCAATGGATGACGCCGTTCAGGGCCGCTTTCATCCCGCTGGTCCCCGAAGCTTCATGGGGACGCCGTGGGGTGTTCAGCCAGAGGTCGACGCCCCCGACGAGGAGGCGGCCAAGCCGCATGGTGTAGTTCTCCAACACCGCGATCCGGCCGGAGAAGGAAGGGTCCTTCGAAAATTGATAAACACTGCGGAGGGTTTCCTGCCCCGGCCCGTCGGCCGGGTGCGACTTGCCCGAGTAGAGGATCTGGACGGGACGGTCTTCGTCGTTGACGAGCGCGTGCAGTCGGTCCGGATCGCTGAACAGAAGTTCGGCCCGTTTGTACGTGGCGAACCGCCGCGCGAATCCGATCGTGAAGATTTCCTGCGAAAACATTTCCCGGGTGGCCCGTAACTCGTCCGGCCCGGCGCCGTGACGCGCCATCTGGTCGCTGACCTGCTGGCGAACGACCCGGAAGAGCCGGTCCTTCTGGCTTTGGTGGGCCGTCCAGAGATCCTCGTCGGGGAGTTGTTCAACGGCTCGCTCCCAGCCGCGGGCACCGTCGTGAAAGAGCTCGGTCCAATCGCCCCCGTCCGGGGAGTCCAGCAGCCGCCGGATGTCCCGGCCGATCCAGGTGGGCGCGTGTATCCCGTTGGTGATATGGGCGATGGGTGGCGTGGCCTCGGGGGTCTCATCGCGTATGGAGCCGAACATGCTTCGGCTGACCTCTCCGTGGAGCGCGCTGACGCCGTTGGCGTAGGCCGAGAGGCGGAGGGCGAGGGCGGTCAGGCTGAAGGAAGAGATGTCCTTTTGCTCCGGAACGGGCGAGCCCAATGCCAGAAGCTCCGCGCTGTCCAAATCGGTTCCCGCGGTAAAAGGCGCGAGATGGCATTCCATCAGATCCCGGTCGAATTGTTCCTGTCCGGCGGGAACGGGCGTGTGGGTGGTAAAGGCGGTGGTGGCCCTCACCTCTTCAGCGGCTTCCTCCCGGCTTCGGCCTTCGTCCACGAACTCCCGGATCCTTTCCAGGCAGAGGAGGGCAGAGTGCCCCTCGTTGAGATGCCAGGCCGAGGGCTTGATCCCAAGGGCCCGGAGGGCCCGGACGCCGCCGATGCCCAGGACGATTTCCTGGCAGAGCCGCATTTCCCGTCCCGCGACATAAAGCTGGCCGGTGATGGACCGATCGGCGGGATCGTTTTCGCGGATGTCGGTGTCGAGGAGGAGTAGAGGCACGCGTCCCACCTGAACTTTCCAGACCTTTGCGTGAACGGTCCGGCCGGGGAACTCGACCGGAACCAGGAGCGGGCCGCCCGGGGCCTTGACCGTGCGAATCGGGAGGCGCGAGAAATCATAATTCGGATAGATGTGCTGTTGCCTCCCCTCCAGACCGATCTCTTGGTAGAAATACCCGCGTGTATAGAGCAGGCCGACGGCGACGAGAGGGATTCCAAGGTCGCTCGCGGCCTTTAAATGGTCGCCGGACAGGACACCGAGGCCGCCGCTGTAAAGCTGGAGACAGTCGTGAAGGCCGTACTCCATCGAAAAGTAGGCGATGGGTCCGGTATCCGGGTCTCCGTAGCGCCTGTGAAACCAGGAGGCTTCAAGGCCGCTCATGTATTGATGCAGCCCTTGGAGAGCTTCTTGATAGCTCTCCTCGAAGGCCGGGTCCGCGATCAGGGGTTCCCATTCGTGCCAGTCGTGGCCGAGGATTTGTTCGACGGGGTTTTGGCGTTTCGGTTTCAAGTTGCGCCATTCGACGCGGCGGAAAAGGGCCCTGGTCTTGGCCGTCCAAATCCATAGGAGGTTGAAAGCCAGATCGTCCAGTTCCTGAAAGGAATCAGGCAGTAGAAGGTTTTCAAAGGGCAGGGTGGGTATCTTGAGCGGTTCTTTGGGCGCCATATTCTGCTACATAACGATCCGATGCCTGTGGTATCCAATATGTATCGTGCGGGCACGCGGGCGCGCTCCCGGTCAAGCGCAAGCCCCATTGTATCATTTCATCTCGGGCTCAACGAGGGAGGCGGGTCAGCCGCTCGCTCCGGCGCGATTTCTTACATGACCCGAATCTCGCCGGATCCGCTGTAGTTGTCGTATCCCGTGTGTTTTTGAACCCGTCCGGTTTCTCGCGGATTTTCACGACGCGGGCCCGGCTCTCTAGATATCGAAAGTCGTCGTCGGGACCCAAAATAGAGAGGGCCGTCCGAGGGTCCCGTCTCATGTTTCGGTCCTTGCGAGTCCCTCGCGCAGGGTTCACATGGGTGAACTTGCCGTCATGGTTGAACCAGACGGGGGTCACTGAGGAGAGCCGGTTCGGGCTGCATGGCGAGAGCGCGCAGGACGGTCTCGCGCGAGACGGCGCCGACCACGGAGCCGTCGTCTTCGATCACCCGCAGCGGTGTCTCGCTCTCCAGGCACTTCGGCAGCAGGTCCCGGATGACCGTGGCGCGCGTGACGGGCGGCCCGCCCGCCGCGCCGTTCGGCGGCGTCATGATCGTACCCGCCGTCACCACGCGGCTGTGGTTCACGTCCTTCACGAACTCGCGCACATAGTCTGTGGCCGGATTCAGCAGGATCTCCTCCGGGCCGCCCACCTGTTCCACAATGCCGTCCTTCAGGATGGCGACGTGGTCGCCCATCTTGAGTGCCTCGTCCAGGTCGTGGGTGATGAATACGATGGTCTTGTGAAGTTCGCGCTCGAGCGCGATCAACTGGTCCTGCATCTGATTGCGGATGAGCGGATCGAGGGCGCTGAAGGGCTCGTCCATGAGCAGGATTTCGGGGTCCATGCAGAGCGCCCGCGCCAGGCCCACCCGTTGCTGCATGCCGCCCGAGAGCTGGTGTGGGTACGCATCCTCGTAGCCCGTGAGCCCGACGTTCTCGATCCATCGCCCCGCGCGCTCGATGCGCTCCTCCCGCGCCACCCCCTGGACTTCGAGGCCGTATGCCGTGTTCTCCGTCACCGTCTTGTGGGGGAAGAGCGCGAAATGCTGAAAGACCATGCTCGCGGTCTTGCGGCGGAACGCGACCAGTTCTTTCCGGGCGAGTTGGATCACGTCCTGTCCGTCGACCACCACCTGACCCTCGGTCGGGTCGATCAGCCGGTTGATATGACGGAGCAAGGTGGATTTGCCGCAGCCGGAAAGGCCCATCACCACAAAGGTTTCGCCGCGCTCGACGGAGAGGTTGACGTCTCGCAGGGCGAGCGTGCATCCGGTCTCGGTCAGCACTTCTCTCTTGTCGGCTCCGTCTCTGGCCATGTCCATCGCGGTTTCCGGGGACTCCCCGAAAACCTTGTAGACGTTCCGGAGATCGATCAGCGCCATCGTCCTGCTCTCATCCGGCGGCCTTGATGAGCCGCCTGCCGTAGGCCTGGGTCGACCGGTCCATGACGATGGCGAGCAGCACAATCGCCACGCCCGCTTCGAGCGCACGTCCGACATTGAGTTGCTGCAAGCCGATCAACACCTCGTTGCCGAGCCCGCGGGTCCCTATCATCGAGGCGATCACGACCATCGCCAGCGCCATCATCGTCGTCTGGTTGAGACCCTGCATGATGTTGGGGAGCGCCATCGGTATCTGCACGCCGAGCAGCTTCTGCATGCGGCTTGCGCCCATGGAGTCCGAAGCCTCGGCCACCTCCTTGTCGACGAGGCGGATGCCGAGGTCGGTCAAGCGGATGACCGGCGGAATCGCGTAGATCACGGTGGCGAACACGGCCGGTACCGCCCCGAGGCCGAAGAGCATGATCGCCGGAATGAGATAGACGAAGCTCGGCATGGTCTGCATCAGATCGAGCACGGGCAGCACGATGTGCCGGAGACGGTCGCCGTGGGATAGGACGATGCCGACCGGGATGCCGACGACGATGCAGATCAGGGTCGAGACCAGCATCACCGAGAGGGTCATCATCGCGTAGTCCCAGAGCTTGGGGTCGACGACGCCCATCAACAACAGAGAGCCGCCCACGAGCGCGGTCACGCCCCGCTTGCGGCCGCTGGAAAGATAGGTGAGCGCGACCACGCCCAGCAACACGACGGTCCAGGGCAGGTCGCGCAGGAAATGCTCGAGGCCGACCAACAGCACGAGGATGGAATTGGAAACGGCCTCGAAGACGATGCCGTACTCCGTGACCAGCCATCGCACGAAATCGTTGGTCCAACTGTTGAGCGGCAGGTTCAGACTCTTCGGCCATTCGACCGCCCAGTCGGGCAACAGGCTGCGCAGTAATTCCACGATGAACACCTCCTCACGAATGCGATGCGGCGCCTCCCGGGGCAGGGCCCCGCGCGGGCGCGCCTCAGACCGAGGCGAGCGCCGCTTCGACTTTCATGGCGACGTCGGCCGGAACCCAGCCTTTCCAGACGTCGCTGGTCTTGAGGAAGTGGATGGCGGTGTCCTGGGCGTCGCCGTTCGCCTCGTTCTCAAGATAGGACAGCGCCTGCGAGACCACCTCCGACGACAGGGTGTACTTCTCGATGAAAGCGATGATCTCGGGGTTTTTGGTCGCGAACCTGGTGCTGACCGACTTCGGCAGTTCCGTGTTCCGGTAAGCCGTCGCCTTGGTCGGGTTGCCCATGGCTTCCTCGCCGTCCTTCTTGACCGCGAGGACGTGCTTCATCATCTCGTTCCAATCAGCTTGGTTCCATTCCGGCTCTTCGAGCTTGACGAGATTGAACTGGCCCAGGAGCGACGTTGGCGCCCAGTAATAGGCGAGCACCGGTTTCTTCTTGAGATAGGCGCCCTTGATTGCCGCCGCGAGTGCGCCGCCCGACCCCGGCCGGAAATTGGTGAAGTTCTCCTCGAGCCCGTAGGCGCGCAACTTGACCGAGTTGATGACCTCGCAGGCCCAGCCGGGGATGCAGTTCACGAAACGCCCCTTCGAAGGGTCCTCGGGATCCGTGAACAGGTGCTTGTACTTCGGTAGGTCATAGACCGACCGAAGGCCCGGGTTCGCCTCCTGGACGTAGCGCGGGATGTACCAGCCCTGCTGGCTGTCCGGCGTGTTGGCGCTCAGCATCCGGACCTTGCCGGCGTTCTTGGCGGCGTCGTATTGGTCCTTGACATTGTCGTACCAGAGTTCCATGATCAGGTCGTTTTTCTGCTGGTAATGCGCCGCCATGATCGGGAGGGTACCGCCGTAGGTCATGTTCACCTTGCAGCCATACCCGTGCTTCAGGATGAAGGCGACCACTTGGTCGTGGAAATTAGCGCTGTCCCAGTTGAGGTCGCCGATATGGACCTTGCAGGCGGCTTCCGCCTTGCCGGGCGCGACGGTGGTGGCCCCCGCCATACCGAGCGCGACGACGGCGGCGAGCGTGAGAGCTTTGAATTTCATCATGGAATCCTCCATTCGATTGGCACACTGCGCGTTACGTCCTTAAGGGTATGGCCGGCCCATGAGGAGTTGCCGAGGGCGAACGATCTCTCTTGCCGCCCCCCCGACGATCTACTGCTATGATAGCCTTTTTGAAGTTTAGCCCTAATGCGGTTAAAGTTGCAAGTCCCGGCCGAAAATCGACAAATTCGGCAGAGAGCGCGGGCGGCTTCCCGCCGTGGACATCGATTGACCGACTCTTGCGGGGAATGTATCGTTAACACCTGTTAGCCCGCATTTCCCATATGGATCATAAGTTTTGTCGGACCGAATGCCGTTTTCTCATGTAAGATCAAGGTGTTGGCCTCCCCCTGCCATCATCTTGCGAGGGGACCCAATGGGTGAAGCGAAGAAGGGGGCTTTGAAGATCCGTTTTGACCGTCGGCTGAGGCTTGAGTTTCACGGAACCAGAATCACTTCGGATGCGGGATTGCTGGCCTGCCGGGAGCTGGATGATGCGCTGGGTTTGACGGTGAGAGCGCCAGTGCAATTGCAAGAGATCCGTCATGGCCGGAACATCCAGCATGAGTTGGCGCCGCTATTGCGCCAGTCGGTCTATAGCCGCTTGGCAGGGTATGAAGACACCAACGATGCCGAGCGGTTGGCCCAGGACCCCGCGATGCAAGCCGTGGTCGGCCGCCGAGCGCTTGAGAAGCAGGCGGCGGGCGCCAACACCCTGAGCCGGTTCGAGACCGAGGTTCTCACCAGGGAGGAGAATCTCAAGGGGCCGGAGCGAGCTGAACCGGGAGTGGGTGGACCGGGCCATGGCACACTCACCCCATCAGCGAATCATCCTGGACATGGACAGCTCGGAAAGCCCCGTCCATGGGGAGCAGGAAGGTACGGCCTACAACGGCCACTTTCGTTGCACCTGTTATCACCCTCTTTTTTGCTTTAACCAGTTCGGGGACTGCGAAGGGGCGATGTTGCGCCCCGGCAACGTGCACAGCGCCGATGGCTGGCGCGAGTTGCTTTCGCCCATCGCGGCCCGGTATGAGCGGGCGGGTGTTCGCCGTTACTGCCGAGCCGATGCCGCCTTTGCGCGCCCGGAGGTCTATGAGTGCCTGGAAGCGCACAGCTTCCTTTACGCCATCCGCCTTCCCGCCAACGACGTGGTGCAGCGAGAGATCGACTTCCTCCTCACCCGCCCGGTCGGTCGCCCGCCCAAGAGACCCATCATCTTCTATTACGACTTCCGGTATCAGGCTGGAAGCTGGGACCGTTCCCGGCGGGTCGTGGCGAAGGTGGAATGGCACTCAGGCGAACTCTTCCCTCGCGTCGGATTCATTGTCACGAACCTGACGGCTCGACCCGAGGGGGTCGTGCACTTCTACAACCAGCGAGGCACAGCCGAGCAATGGATCAAGGAAGGCAAGTACGCCCTGAACTGGACACGCCTTTCCTGTCACCGGTTCGTGTGCAACCAGGTGCGGCTCCTTCTCTTCGTCCTGGCGTACAACCTGGGCAATTTCCTGCGCAGGCTAGCCTTGCCCAGGGGGCTCAAGCACTGGTCGCTGCGAAGCCTCCAGGTCAAGCTCATCAAAATGGGCGGGAGGATTGTGCGGCACGCCCGGCAGATCATCTTTCAATTGGCCGAAGTAGCGGTATCCAGGGAAGAGTTCGCCATCATCCTGGACCGAATCAACCGATTACGGCCGGTGCCGGTCTAACCTTGTGCAGAGGGTTCCCGGCAGCATGAGGTGATTGGTTAACGGGTTGAACCGCGAACAAAGGGGACCGAAGGGCGAGGGTCCGCCTTTTGGGGCAGTCGATGGCCGTCAGCACCTTGTTGCGGAGGGTTGGAAGGCTCTTGACAAACCCATCGGAAGGGGATCAACTGGTTTTCATCGGGAAAGGGGACCGGAAACCACCCAAGCAAGTTGATATGGGAAATTCCGGGTTAGATGACTCTGAATCTGGAGGAGACGGGATGAGATGCCGTAATTTGATTCAGAAGGTTCTCGCGAATTGCTTGTTGTGCGTTGTTTTGGCTCTGTCGTTCCCGGTGGTTGTCAATGCGGCGACGCTGGAAGAGCTGGAAACCCGTATCAACAGGCTTGAACAGACCCTGGAGAAGACGAGACAGACCCTGGAGGAGGCGAGACAGGCGCTGGAGGAGGCAAGGCAGGGGCGGGAGAAACTCGAGGAAGTTGTCAAGGCTGCGCCAATCCGGAAAAAGGACGATGCTGCCAATGTCTATCTTGACGGTACGTTTTGGCCGTCGTTGACCTATCGTGACGCTGACTCCCACCGCTGGGTGGGAATGCAGGGCTCGTCCACGGACGTTTACGATGTGGGGTCGAAGATCGGTATCGCCGCGGATGTCAAAGTGACCGATACCCTCACCGCGGTGCTCAGGGGTGTATGGGCTGTCAACATCAATGATGAAGGCGACCTTGGCAGGAGAAAACTGGCTTATGTGGGCTTGAAAAGCGCCGACTACGGTAGCGTCCTCATCGGCACGCAGTATGATCCGCACTACAGCATCGTTGCGAGCGTGGTCGACGTTTTCTACAACTTCGATAGCCCCTTTGGCTATATTCAAAATGGCCTGTATGGCCCGTACTATACCGACAACCAGATCAGCTACGCCCACAATATTGGTGGTTTCAAGGTGGGTATGGGCGTGAAGGTGGACGGCAAGTCGGTCGGCAGCGGCGACCCCAGCCACGTGGACGCGGCGTCTTTTGGTGTAGGCTACCGTTATGGGCCTGCCTATCTCGGTGTATCCTACCTGCGCGATAATAGTGAAAAGGATTTTAGGCATGACTTTTATGGTGTCGGTGGCAGCTGGGATGTGACCGATGCTCTCTACCTTGCTTTTACTTACCAGTATATTGACCGTGACCATTTGATTCCCAAGAATGCAACGGAGGAGGATCAAGACGGGTATACGCTGGATTTGCTGGCTTCCTACTCTTTCGGCAACGGCTACACCGGCCTCGCGGCTTTTTTTGCCTATGATGGAGATGTAGCCGGTCCTGATAAGCCTCCACACGGAGCGGTCGGCTACAATCTCACGCTGTTCAAGGCGTTGACGAGCAGCGTGGGAGTGTTTGCTGAATATCTGCGGGAAGATTTCGAGAAGCCGGGGAAGGAAACGGTCAATACTATCAGCCTGGGCCTCAAGTATGGCTTCAAAGCGCAACTCTATTAGTTGATCATTACAGCTTCCGCGGGGCGGGGTCGTTCAGGCCCCGCCCCGCTTCTCGTTGACAGCCGTATCCTCACATGAACGCCGCTTCACCTTCCAAAGTGTCATCTCTTGCAAGATGAGTTCCCCGTTACCGAACGGATAAACGGACACGGGGACTTTCGAGCAATTGCCGCCGGGCACAGGGGCGCGGCCGGCGCTGCGCGGTACAGAATTTTCCGGGCGGGCTGACGGCCGGTTCCTGTCCGGCCTGTGATCCAAATGAAAACCGGAATCGGTTATAATTTCCTGCAGATGCGCTGGCGCATATTTGTGAATGATGAGTTTTCGCCCGTTCGGCGCCGATTCGGATCCGGGCGGGCGATCGAGTGGACGAGGAAGGTTTCGAGGAAGCTGGTTGGGAGACGCGCGAATGGCTGTCAGGATTCGTTTCACGAATGAAGGAACGGTATTCACCCTTCCCTGGGACGTGGCCGTTGAGAAGGGTTATTTCAAGGAGGATGGGATTGAGGTGGAGGTTTGGGAGCCCGATCCCGCGCTGGAGCCCGCGCCGGTCTTCGAGCGGCCCGTGACGCTCGATTACGAGGCGGGAGGCCTCGAGGCCTACAACAAGTGCGAGTGGGGCGTCATCAAGCGGGCTGCCGACGGGGAGCGGGGCGGATTGATCCTGGGCAAGCGCGAGAGCGTGACGTCCATGGCGATTTGCGTCCGGAGCGACGCCCCTTATCACCGGCCGGACGACCTGGCCGGCGTCCCCGTCGCCATTCAGGACCAGACCGGCTCTCACTACACGGCGGTCAAGATGCTGGAAGGGCATGTGCCCGACGATGAGATCGTCCTCAACCACGTCGGAGGACCGGCCATCCGCACCCGGGCTTTGCTCTCCGGAGAAGTCGATGCCGTGAATCTGATGGAGCCGTTCATCAGTCTGGCGGAAACGCGGGGATGCCGTATTCTGGTTGAAACAAAATACCGGGGTCTGCTCTACACCGCAGAGGACTACGGAAAGGAAAGCCGGGAGGCCCTGTACCGGGCGCTGCGGCGGGCGGTGGACGAGATCAATCGGGACATCAGGACCTACGCGGCTTACCTCCTGCGCGACGTTCCCGACGACCTTCGGGGGGAGTTCTCGGTCGAGGACATGAGTCTGCGGCGCCTCACGTACGTCTATCCCGACGCTTATACCGAGAAGGAATTCAAATGGGCGGCGGACTGGATGAAAAGACACGGCCTGCGGCCCGACCACGAGCCTTCTTACCGGGAGCTCGTCCAGGCGTAGCTGAGCGCTACCAGCCGGTTGTTGAGCCTCAACGGTGACAATCAGGGTTGGAGGCATGGGCCTTGAGAAAGCCTTGGTCAGTACTCTCTAAGAGCATCTCTCCCTTCGTTTTGAACTGATGCGGATTCTCAATTTGTATGTTCAGTCCGGCCGCGCCGAGGAGCTGTTGAAACTGACGGATGAAGACCGGATGAGTCGTTCGAGTGCTGAGACTTCCCACTCGTCCAGTAGTAAGGGGAGGATTAATGGAGATAAAACCGTTCTCACATACATAGAGCGTTACCCGTTTGCCTTCGTGGTATCTGTTGAGTGCGGTTGCCAAAAGAACCCCATATGCTAGAAAAATAATCGAACGTGCGCGCTGGGACCGCTCATTCGTCCATGGAACTTTCACATTATGGTTGAGCTGTAGGCGCGGTAAACCGCCTGCAATCAGGCGCGCGAACTGTGTCTGGCGGCTCTTGTCGCCCAGCGAAACTTGACTAACAAGATAAGGATTTCTTGAGGTATCTGCAGAAAGGTCGATGGCTCCAATCAAGCTGTCAAAACCGCCTGATAGAAGACATACGCAGTCTTCATCCGGCCTGACCATCCCCTTTTTGGATGGAGTCGGCAAGATACCGCCGTCGGTGAATTTCAGTGACCAAATGTCAGTGGTTAGGAAACGCAACTGGTGTTCAAACAGATCCGCCTGTGATGACCAGAAATCCGGATCGTTGACGGCAATGCACAAATCGATCTGACGCGTCCAGCCGTCGGGGCTGTTGCCTCGGCTCTCGGATGTATCGGCGGCAATAACTGACAATGCGATGGTGAGAAGGTCCCATGCGCGCGGGTCGGGTACAAACTTTTGACGGATGAGTTTCTGAAGGGCCGTTGCTCCAATCGAGATCGTATTGGGTGTATCGGCTTGGCTATACAAGACAACGAGACGGTCTGTGCCGGGCGGGGCAGAGGCAAGGCGGTCGCGGGGCGCACAAAAAAGTTTCACGACAGGTAATCCTCGAAAACCTCGAAGGCCTCCTGCAATGCCGATCGTACGATGTTATTGATCTGGTGAGCATTCAAGGTCTGTGATCCAGAGAGCATGTCTCGAAATGAGGCGGCGACCGTTTCACGGATATAGATCTTGACTTCGCGAAAGCGGGAAAGTGCGGCGGCAACGCTTGAAGCATTTTCTCTTAAGTGTTTTCCTACATCGAGATCAAAGCGTTCGAAAACATCGAGTCCGATATAGCACTCTATCGCAAAGAGCTTCTGTTCTTCGGACAGATTTAGCAAATCCGCATCCGGAAAATGGGCGAGAACATCAGAGAGCGCATCGTTGATGGCGTAGCGGCTAGCTTCGGTATCCTGGCTTCCATCAATCGGACGAACGGCTTCGACAACGGCGTCAATTACTTCGTCCGCGGATCGACCTTGAAGTAGTGCAAGATCAAGAGGGCTACCAGGAGCCGCCGTCTCGCCTGAGGAGAGCGCAGAAAGGGCGCCATAGAGCGTGCCAGCCGTTTGGGCTGTACCACCAAACCGTGCGGCTGCCGTTCCACTGCCACCTAGGCTTTTTCGGGCATAGTGCCCGACTCCCCGCCGCATATCGTCTGTTGAACCGGTGCGACCAAAGCTCCCGATATCGCGCCGGGCCGGGGCGAAGCGGCCACGGGGCGCTATGGGCACCGGGCGTGTGGTCAGCGGCGCCGGTTGCTGAGTGTCCCCGGTACCCGAGTCTTTATCGGTCTCATCCGGTTCATTCTGACCTTGGCTCCGTCGACGGGCGCATCGGGAACCCATGGTGGCACCATCGGAACATTTGATGGTGAGCCCGAACTAGATTGGGATGTCCCCATTCCTCTTCCTCTTCGTTATGGCTGCTTTGACTGGAGGGTTCACACCGCTTTCCCGCCACCTCCCGAATACCTCTCCTGCCCACGGCTGGTCGCCGATTCTTGGAATTATTGGCGCTGTGATCTGCGCTGCGGGGCGATCGCTCAAGAAGGCGGCAAGGCGTGTACCTTGCCCTGGATCGGCGCGAGTGACGGTAAGGCAAGCGTTCAGTATGGGGGGTGTCCCCCACTCTTGTTCCTGCAGAGCACGTTCCAGCAGCCGATTCATAATGATCGCCAATTCAGCTCGCTGGACGGTGGCCAGCCGATCAAGAAGTCTGATCCGCCATATCGGGGGATTCAAGCATTGCCGACAGCAACTCTGCTGCCTCGGAAGACAGGCGATCTTCGGGGGTGATGAGCGGTGCGTGCTCACGACCGACATAAAGCACTCCGCGCAGATCTAGGTTGCCGAGTTTGGGTGGGATGTTCAACCATTCACGGATAAATGGTTCCTCCCAGGTCTCAGAAAGTTCCAGCATTTCACCGGTTGTGATCTTGTCTTCCCAACCATCAAGGAACCGCGCCTTTCCTTCAGTATCTTCATTTACTATTCGTGTCAGTTCGTCATATGCTTTCGAATTGCCGCAGCGCTCGAAGAGAAGCATTTTCACTAGCACCGCCTCATCCACACCAACACCGTGGGCATCCGAAATCGCCATGCGGATGGCCAACGCATTGAGGAAGCGTTTGATTAGCCGTGGATTGCCGGATATTTGGGAAGCCGAAGTCATTAGTGGCGCGAGTCTGTCCGCCGTGTCGAATCGGCCGATAAGTTCGGTGGGCAAATCTGTATGAACCGTCTCTATGAAAGCGCGATCGACGCGTACGCCACGCCAAGTTTCGGAGAGACGTGCACAAACTTTTTGGCGAATGAATTCCTTTTCTTCCTCCGAGAGTTCGCTGTTCTCGATAAACAGTAGCATCAAGTATGCCCGAACCTCTTGCGTTCCAAGTGGTGGCACTCTAATCGGTATTTGCACAAGCTTGTCGAAGTAATTGGTTACGAAATCGCCATCAACGCCGCCAAAATGTTGACTTACGGCGTGCTTAATCATCGCGTCGTCTGCCGCAATGACAAATGCCGTTCGATCGAGGAATAAAAACAGTCGTATAGCCTCAAGAGTCGATATAGTGGTCGGTGGAAGGCAGCGATCAAGATCGTCAATCAGCACTACCAGAGTGATTCCTATTCCCCCGCTCTAGGGTTTTGTTGGACACTCGATTGATCCATGATTCATGGAGAAAGGGGTGTCGCGATGAACGAACAAAAGCAAGAGGGGGCTTTGGCGGAGGGCGCCCGTAGGGCGAACGGAGCCAAGGCCCCAGGGCATCGCAGTGAGCGGGGTCGGTTCTCCTGCCAGCGCAAGCGGGAGGCGGTTCTGCGTCTTTTGCGGGGCGAGAGCCTGGAGACGCTCTGCCGCGAGTTGGGCACGACAGCGGCTCGGCTTTCCGCCTGGCGCGAGGCGTTCCTTCGCGGGGGCGAGGCGGCGCTCAAAGCCCGCCCGGCGGATGAGCGGGACGAGGAGAACGCCCGGCTCAAGGCCAAGGTGGGCGAACTCACGATGGAGGGCGAGGTCCTGCGGGAGAAGATCGACCGCCTGGAGGCCGGCCGCCCTTTAGCCGGCAGGAGGTGGAGGCGATGAGTCAGGCCCGCTTCACCTCCACGGGCAGAGCCTACGGCCTGAAGCGGGTGTGCGCCCTTTGGGGCTTGGCGCGCTCCACGGTCTACGCGCAACGGCGGCGAGAGGCGGTCCCCGTTCATGAACGCCCCACGCCCAATAAGCGCGGCCCTGTGGGCCCGTGCACCGATGCGGAACTCCTCGGCCACATCCGGCAGGTCCTGGAGGACTCTCCCTTCCATGGCGAGGGCTACCGCAAGGTGTGGGCGAGGCTGCGCTTCGCGGGCATCCGCACCAGCAAGGAGCGGGTGCGTCGCCTGATGCGGGAGGCGGGGCTTCAGGCCCCCCACCGGGTGGGCAAACCCCGAGGTCCCAAGGCCCACAACGGGACCATCCGCACCGAGCGGCCCGACCGAATGTGGGGCACGCACATGACGACGACGGTGACCACCGAGGAGGGGATGGCCTCGGTATTCGTGGCGGTGGATCACTGCTCGGTGGACTGCGTGGGGATCCATGCGGCCAAGAGCGGCAACCGCTTCGAGGCCCTGGAGCCGATCCGGCAGGGGGTCGCCGAGCGCTTCGCCGGCTTGGAGGCGGACGTCGCCGAGGGGCTTAAAGTTCGTCACGACCACGGCCCCGCCTATCTGTCCGATGACTTTCAGCGGGAGATCGCCTACCTGGGCATGACCAGTTCGCCCAGCTTCGTGCGGGCGCCCGAGGGAAATGGCTACTGTGAGTGGTTCATCCGCATCTTGAAGGAAAATCTCCTGTGGGTGCGCTCTTTCGCCACCGTAGAGGAACTGCGGTGGGCGCTGCTTGAGTTCAAGAACCTGTATAACCATCATTGGATTCTCGAGGGCTACGGCTACCGAACGCCGGCCCAGGCAAGGCAGGAAAAACTCGCTCAAGTTGCGGAGGCCGCATGAGGTCGAATACCCTCACCCGAGTGTCCAATAACCCAGGGGCGGTCCACTATTTCTTTAAGAGCCTCCCTGAAACTATCACGAATAGCGTGAATTTCACGAGGAGGTGAAAGCTCGGGTTTCGGGTTTAACAAACCACCGAAAGCGGCGCTGGCTTCAGTTGCACTCTTCTCAAGACCAGCGATGTTAGTCACGTCGCCGTCATCTGACAGTAGATTCTGTCCAGCACGTAATGCATCACCCACTATCCCCGTGGGTGGCAGGCCGAGCGCTAAGGCTAGGGCAGAGCCAGCTCCGAGTTTCGCTGCCCGCAACCAGTTGACACGTTTCAGTAGATTTTGCGCTTTTGTGATTCCAGTGTTACGAGCGGCCGCCTCTTCTGCAAGTTTAGTGGCAATCACTTCAAGCAAGGCTGCGCGAGCGTCGTCGTATCCCTGATAAAGCCATGCGTTGAATTCAACAAAGACGAAGGGTGACGCGCAACTTTCAGCCCGTTGTTCAAGAGAACGGCGCACCAGCTTGATCATCGACGACTTGCCGCTTCCCCAAGAACCGGACACGCCGATCGAGGTGGGCCGGCCACTTGCTTGGACAACAATCTCGGCAATAGTGTCGGCGACGCCAGAGAAATTGAGAAAATCGCGTTCTGTTTCATTGTCAGGCCACATCAGCCAACAGCCTCCGGCGAGGGTATGCGAGGGCACCAGCTAAGCGACAGGCTGGGCAGCAGGAGCAGATCAAGATCTCGCCGCCTCGGCGGCGACATGGCCTCCCAGTCCGGTAACAAAGGTGCGCAGACCGGTCATATCACTCTGCTCTGAATATGCACCGTCCTTGAAAGCCGTACGGGACGATGTGATTATCGAAGCTGTCGTGTAAAGCTGCTCTTGAACCAGCTTCTGGCACAGGATCTTGTAACGTTCAGCGTACGAGGCGCCCCGAAACTCCTTGAAGACTTGAAAATGAGGCGATGAATCGCGTACTGATGAGCGCGATGCCGGTGCATCTTCCAGCAACATCAGCCAACCGACGAAGGGGCGTGCTTGCTCGCCAAATGCTCCTTCCCGGTAGGCGGTCCACAGATCATGTGCGGTACCAATCGCTTCTTCGGTGCGGTTATTGAAATTGTTGCCAAAGGATGGGCCGACCTGGCTCTTGAATTCCAGTGCCGCGATCAGGCGGCCGTTATTGATAACCAGAAGGTCCCACAACTTCGTTGGCCGAAAATAGCCTGGCAGTGTCAGCACCCGTCGCTGTTGATGGATGTCGGCGTGATTCAGCCCATTGGACCGTACGATGTCGATGACAAGGGCGATAAAGCCGTCCATGTTCTTCCCGGCCGTCACGCCGGCGCGTTCGCCCTGGTCGGCTCTGCCGGATTTGATCTGGTTCTGACGCGCCGTCTCGCGAGTACCCCAGAACATCTGGACGGCTTTTCGGGCCTTACGTTCGTAATCGGCAAGATCGATTGCCATGCGTACCTCTATTCGCCGATGCCGTCGATTGCGGCACGTTCATCTTGTGAAAGGTCATAAAGCTTCTCGACAGCGTTGGTGCACGCATCTGCGTCATTGCGTGCCGCCGCCTCGGCAAGTGTGGTCTTAAGGGAGACAGAAACGTCTTGCCAGAGCGGAAGCCGAATGCGCCGCAGATATTGCGCCTGAAAACGTAGATAACCGCCCCGCATCCGGGTCGCGTAGATCGATACAAACATCCTGGCGATGCCTGAGCACAGCACGGCGCGCAGCGCCCTCAAATCCCAATCGTTTGAAACGATGAAATAAAGATTGTGATGCGGGTACAGGAGCCCGTCTTCGTAGACAATATGAGCATCGCCCTTGATATCGGGGATAAGTAGCTTTGGTTTGGTTGCAAGCGCCGGATAGATGCGGTCAATGGTCCGGTACCAATTGGCCGGAGTTTTCCGCGCAACATGTCTTTTTGCAATTTGCTCACGCCGCTCTTCGAGATATTTGTTTAGACGGGGATAATCATTCAAATCGACAAGGCCGCCACTATCGGCGAATGGATTTATAATCCCAAGGCCGCGCCACTTCACCTGGCCGCTGTCGATATCGCGGGTCATGGCGAGCGGAAGTTTCCGGTCATCCTCCACATCCAGCTCGTTCATTGGACCAATAAAGGCTTTGTCAGCACCGGTCGCCACACCAATACCGACCTTGCAGCCAGCCTGCTCGATGGTAGGAAAGTCGCGTTCAAGCCTGCGGATGAGTGTGAGCTTGTTTGGCGATGCCAGAATCCAAGGTTGCGCTCCAGCGGCGACATCGTTCATTTCGAACACCGAACCTCCAAGCGGCGGCGTTTTTTCGTCGCGGATTTGCTGCGCCAAGGCATCCAGCACGGTCTTTTCGATGGTCGGGCGGTGGGCGATCCTCGTCTTGCCCGGTTTTTCCTTGGTAATGATCGTGATCGCAGGATAAGCGATTACGTCAGCGTGAAACGCTGGCGTGTCGGTCATATCGACGTAAACTTTAAGATGATAGCCTTCGGCCACCAACTGGCGCAACGGGCCGCCATACCGGTTTTTCATCCAGCGGTCGGCGCAGATTAAACCCAGCGTTCCACCGGACGTTAGCAATGTAAGGGACCGCTCGATGAAGGGAATATAGATGTCGGCGCGATCGAACACGGTGCGGTATCGTGAACGATATTCGGCGATCAAAGTATCGGGAATCAGTTCCTGGCGCACATACGGTGGATTGCCGACAACAAAGTCGAAAGAGTCGGGCAGTGCAGACAGCAGGAAATCACCCTGGACAAGCCATGACTCGGCAAGACGTTTCGCCTTGTCGGCTGCGATACCTGACTCTTTGAGCCATGCGATCACCTTGCTTCGGGTGCTCCTGAAAGACAGGTGGTTTAGCTCGACGCCGCGAATGCACGGCGCTAGCGCGGCAAAGAGATCGCCGCGAGAATCGCTCTGCTGCCAGCTTTTTAGCAGGCGGTCGATTATGACTTGCAGGAAATCGCCGTCACCGAAAGATGGTTCAAGCACACTGTACCTATAGAGTGGGCGGTCAGACGTGTACCCAGCAAGATCGAGAATGAATTCGATAACTTCCCGCCTGGTGTAGATCGCGCCTCGTTGCTCAAATCCGGAGGCGGAAAAGAGCGCGACAGCATCAGCCACTGGACACAGGCCGGGCAGCGATGCCTGTCGTGCGGAAGACAGCCTGGCCATCAGGCGATTTCCCGATCAAGTATGACATCAATCCGATGATCGTTGTGGTGCCGCTGCAAAAACTCGCGCATTGAGCGGCGGATCAGCCACGATGCGCTCACGTCGCTCCGCTGGGCAAGTTGAAGCAGTGCCGCGTAATCGTCAGGGTCTACCGTAACAGTTACGCGCTTCATAGGTCTGGCTTTCTTTCGGTTCGGCATCGGCTGCTCATACAAGTGATGCATATGATCCTACTACTATACACCAGATATGGCGGTCTGGAAGGACATTTTCTCTATATCTGGCTCAATTCTAGGAATACTGCGGATTCTTGCGCACTTGACGGCGGTTCCTGGAACACTTGACCGGGATTCCTGCGTGATTTGACCGTCGGATCTGGCCTGATTGGATCGCGCGGATTGGGCGCCGAGGCGCTTCTCTCCCGGGTTTGTTGTGGGGTTCCTCCGTTATTGGTTTGAGGGGGCTGGCCGGAGGCCGGCCCGATGCGAGCGTAAGCGAGCCTGGATCGACCTGTAAAGCGTCGCCGGGCGCGGCGGCAAGCTCTCACATTCAGCATGCCGCCGCGTGCCCCGGTATTGCGGCCGGGAACGGCGCCGCAGGCGCCCCTGGACCCCGGCCGTCAGGCCGGGGCACCCTCATTTGTCGTTGCCTACGTCGAGCGGCGGCGGCTTGTTGCGCTTGCGCTGGGACTCGCCCTTGAGGTCGATGCGGTAGGCGTTGTGAATAATGCGGTCGAGTACAGCGTCCGCGATCGTGGGTTCTCCGATCACACTTGGCCACTGCTCCACGGGGATTTGGCTGGCGATGAGGATGGACTTGCGTCCGTGGCGCGCCTCGACGATCTCCAGCAGGTCGCGCCGGCCCTCCGCGGAGAAGCCCTGCAGCCCCCAGTCGTCGAGGACCAGCAGGGAGACCTTGGCGAGGCGGCGCATCAGACGGTCGTGTGTGCCTTTATCGCGGGCACGGGTGAGCGCCGCGACCAGTTTGGGGACGCGGCGGTAGAGGACGGGCTGTTTCTGGCGGCAGGCCTGATGGGCGAGCGCGCAGGCGAGGAACGTTTTCCCCGACCCGGTCGGGCCTTCGATGATCAGATTGAGGGCCTGGCGGATCCAGTCGCCGGCGGCGAGCTGGGTCAGCGTGGTGCGGGCGATGCCGCGGCCGGCGCGGCAGTCGACGTCCTGGATGTCGGCGCGGATGCGCAGTTGGGCCTGGCGCAGATGGCCGAGATAGCTCTTGTGGTCGCGGTGCTGGGCTTCGCGCTCGAGCAGCATGGCGAGGCGGTCGTCGAAGCCAAGCTGCTCGATGTCGGCGATGTCGTGCTGCTCCTCCATGGCCTCGGCCATGCCGGAGAGGCCGAGTTGCAGCATGCGTTTGATATTGGGTTGTCGCAGGGTCATGGTGTCGCTCCTTCATCGTTGCTGTAGTAGGCGCCGCCGCGGATGTTGGCGTGGCCAGGGATGGTCTCGTCGGCTTCGGGGCGGGACGGCGCCGCGTCGCCGCCGTTCTTGATCCGCTCCCTGAGGAAGCCGGAGGCGAGGCGGTTGAGGTCGAGGGCCTCGGCGCAGCGCGCGTCGAGGCGCGGCCCGCCATGATCCTCGGCGAGGCGGATCATGCCCTGCACGGTGGCGAAGGCCTGTTCGGGGAAGTCGCGCGAGGCGAAGCAGCGCTCGGCCCAGGTCAGGGCGTTGGGCCCGATGCGGCGGGCCCGTTCGAGCAGGATGTCGCCGTAGTCGGGTTTGCGGATGTCGCGCACCGCCTTGAGACGGTCGGGCATGTGCTCGGGCCGGGTAGCGTATTGGTTGCGCCCGCCCTTGCGGAGATGGACGGCGAGGCGCTCGCCGCCGCGTTCGAGGAACACTTCGACCATGCGCTCGCCGAGGCGCGCGTCGACCTTGCGGCCGATATTGCCGTCGGGCACCGAGTAGTAGTTGCGTTCGATGCACACATGGCAGTTCGGCCCGACCTTGCGGTCGATCCACTCGCCCCACTCCCAGGGGTTCGCCGGCAGGGGCTGGAGAGACGCCCGCTCGTTCGCCTCGAACACGGCGCGGCGGCTCTCGCCGCATGCCATGGGGGCGTGGTTGAGCCGGTCGAGCTCGCGGCGGATCGCGGCGTTCATCGTGTCCAGCGAGAAGAAGGTCTCATGGCGCAGCGCCACCAGGATGCGCGTCTGGACCGCGCCGACGGCCGACTCCACGAGCCCCTTGTCGGTGGGCCGCCCCGAGCGCGCAGGCAGCACGGCGACGTTGTAGTGGCGCGCGAACTCGCGGAAGCTCGGATTGAGCTGGGGCTGCTCGCGGTCCGGCTTGTCGACCCCGGACTTGAGGTTGTCGATGATCCAGCGCCCGGGGACGCCGCCGAAGTACTCGAGCGCGCGGCGGTGCGCCATCGTCCAGTGACGCACGCTCTGGTTCGGCACCGCCTCGGCGTAGATCAGGCAGGAGTGGGCCAGCACCGCGACGAAGATCTCCACATCCTTCTCGCCGCGGCCGGTGCGCAGCGCCAGCGTCTTGCCGGAGAAGTCGGACAGGCCGTAGAGCCCCGGCGCATAGTCGAAGCGCATTTGCGCCTGCCCGGTGCTGTCCTTCAGCCGTGCCTTGAGCCGCGCGCAGAACCGACTGTAGCTGTAGGCCGTGCCGCCCCGCGCCAGCGCCTCGTCGCGGTACTCGACCCAGAGCTGGCGCCGGGTCAGCCGGGCGCGGCGGCGCTTGCGAGGCGCCTTGAGTTCTTCGATGACCGCGTCCCAGTCGGGCTCCACATGCCCGCTGTCGCGCTCAGGCGCCGGGTAGAGCCGTGCCCGAAGCGCCTCATCGTCGAGATCGGGCGGAAACGGCCAGGACAGACCCGCCGCCGACGCCCGTTCGAGAACATGCGACACCGTCCCGGTGCTCACCCCGGTCGCGGCCGCAATCTCCGCCCGCGCCAGGCCGTGGCCGTGACGGTGTCGAAGAATATCCTTGATGTCGATCATGCCGGTCCTCTTCATCGAGCCTCTGCCTCCTCGCTTCGATCGATCGATCGATGAGGCAAGGCGGGGAGAGAATCGGCACCTCGGCTGACCTCGAAACAGTCGCCGAGCAGAGCATCAGGGCGGGAACCAGGGCCCCATCCCCGACGGTCAAATCACGCAGGAATCCCGGTCAAGTGTTCCAGGAACCGCCGTCAAGTGTCGTAGGAATCGCGGTCAAATGCGGCAAGATTTTGCAAATGACACGTCCACGTTACATTCAGGCGTGAAAATCCCGATTCCGCGTGCGGCGGATGGAGCGCGCCCTCTTGCCCGGTCGGGCTCTTCGAGACGGTGTGGTGGCTTGAGGCCAGCGGTTCCGGAGTCTTGACTACCGTCTACCGCTATTACCCGCGGCGGCGCCGACAAGGCAGCCGAACTACTCGACGCACGCCGGCTGGTCATTGGGTCGCATGCCTTATGGGCGTAGCGCGCCGTCTCGATCCGGCTGTGACCGAGCATTTTGCCGATGACCAGGGAATTTTGGCCGCGCGTCGGCACCCAGGATGCGAAGCTTTGTCATTGACCCCGTAGAGCGCTACGGAGCGGTTTGATCGGAACCATTGCCGGCCACCAGATTGCCCCAATGCTTTTCGTGATCTGTGCGCGGCAGTCTGGATGGAATCGCGGGCAAGATGCGCGTATCGCGCCGTCGTTTGGACTTGGGTGTGACCCAGGAGCTTCCCGATCATCGTAACGCTTTCGCCCAGTGCCAGCGCACGGGAAGCAAAAGAATGTCGGAGAACGTGAATTCGTACATCTTCCAGCCCGGCGCGCTCGCGGATGCGCCGCCAGGGTCGCTGCAGATCGGCGAGGTGGGAGCCCGGCAAGGTGCCAAAGGACGCCGGCCAGGGACAGCAGATTGAATCCAACCGCTTGCGGAGCGATGACGGGCGCGTTGGACTTCGTAGCCTGGCGGTCTAGGAAAGCCCGCACAGTCAAAGGGCTAGACGGCGTTCTGCATGCGGCTTGGGCCATTCTGGCAAAAGAAGCATGAACGTGGCTAGGGTCACCGGAATTGAAGCGCCTAGAGGATATCGGCGGCGATGCTGACGGCGATTCGCTCGGCGGATTCCCTGATCGAGTCGCGCGCAAGGTGCGCATAGCGCGCGGTCGTCTCGACCCGGCGGTGACCGAGGAGTCGGCCGATGATCGGGAGGCCCTCACCGAGTGCGAGCGCCCGCGAGGCGAAGCCGTGCCACAGATCGTGTAGCCGGCTGCGCTCGGCGCCGGGGTCGCCGGGGAGTCGGTTCATCATCGGGTCCGATACGAAGCACCGACGGGTCCCAGATATCCGCGACCGCCGTCACCTCGGCGGTCTGGCTGTTGACGAGCCCCAAATCGGCGTCGTTGCGCGTCCGCCGGATGCTGTCCCGAGCCCGAAGCTCCGTCGACTCGAACTTGTAGACTTCCACGGCGCTGGCCCGCCCCGTGATCCGCCCCGGCTGCCAGGTCACGGTCGCACCGTTCCCCGGACGCGTCCGGCTATGGCGAGCCGATCTTCGGCAAGTCCGTTTCGCCCACATGGATTGAAAACACCGCATAGCCCACCGCGGCCAGGTGATAGGGGTTGCTGGTCAGCGACGCATCGTGGCCTTCTGCTAGGTATCGCCACGACACGAAGTTATGCCTCTCTCTTCGAAGTATCTCCTCAAGCTCGTCCGGCCCCTTCCAGTCGCGATAGGGCCTCCCCAGGGAGTCGTACTTCACCCTAATCTTTGCCTTCGTTTCGTCCGTCAACTTGCCATACAGCGTTCGCAGGTCATGCCCCATTTCCGAAAATCCCGCGGCGTCCTCCCTTCCTGCGTCAGAAGGGTCTTCAGGGAGATCTCCGCCACCATCGCGACCGACATGACAAGACAGGACGAGAATCCGGCTACCGCAGCGTCGGGCGCCTTGCCCGCGCGCTTGTACGCCTCCCTGGTATCGATCGTGCCCCGGACAAAATCGAACATACCCTGCGCAATCCAGTTCGCGTACGGAATGCACCAATGTCCGCCGTCTTCCAGCCTCTCATGGCAGCGCGGCACAGCATCGAGACTCTCCAGGAGCGCGGGACCGACCGTTCACCATAACCCGGAACCGGCCCGTCCACCCATGCGGGAGCGTGGAGCCCGGGCGGGCGCAACACGACGGGGTCGTTCATCGCTCCGATAGTGCCCAATGCACTTTACTCGCCCTCGGTAAGCGATGACGGGAGATGAGACACGCACGGCCGGCCGAACCCTTCGCCGCCCCGCACCATCGCCTGTCACGAAGGGTGTGGTTCCGCTATCCGCCGGGCCCCTTGCGCTCCATGACATCCCGGAAATGCGTTTCGAAGTAGAGCAGCTCGTCCGCTCTCGTGCACAGACCCAAGTCGTTCGGAATGGGGATTCCCCGCTCCTCGCTCGCCGTGGGCGCAGGGCTCACTTGCACCTCGCCGCCAACCGTGTGCACGAACACCGACTTCACCACACCCAGCAGCATCACCTGATTGGTCGGAATCAGCCTGTGCTCCACCGACAGTCTCGTTCCCGATGGACTGAACAGTGGAGTTGACCCGTTTTTGTGGACACCTTCAGACTGTGCGGAGGAGGTGTTCAGATGCCGAAAACTCATTCACCCTACGCGCCGGAATACCGGCGCCAGATGGTTGAGCTGGTTCGCTCGGGCCGTACGCCCGGGGAGCTGGCCCGGGAGTTCGAGTGTTCCGCTTCGGCGATTCGCAACTGGGTGCGCCAGGCCGACCGCGACGAGGGCCGTCGTGAGGACGGTCTGACAAGCTCAGAGCTCGAGGAGCTACGGCGGCTTCGTCGGGACAATCGTCAGCTTCGCGAAGAACACGAGATACTGGCAAAAGCTACGGCCTGGTTCGCTCGGGAGACCGGCTCGGTCCGGGCGAAGTCCTCGAGCTCGTGAAGGCGAATCAGGCCCATCATCGGGGGCCACGATGTGCCGGGTGCTGGGCGTCTCCCCCAGCGGGTACTACGCGTGGCGAGGCCGTGGGCGTTCTCCTCGTGCGAAGCGCGACGAGGTGCTGGGGGGCACGATACGGGCCATCCACGAGGCATCTGGTGGCACCTACGGGTCGCCTCGGGTTCATGCCGAGCTGATGGCCGGCGGCTGCCGGGTGAGCCGCAAACGGGTGGCTCGTCTGATACGCGAGGCAGGGTTGGCCGGGGTGAGCCGACGCCGAGGTATGCGCACTACGCGCGTGGACCAGAGCCATTGTGTGGTCCCGGACCGGGTCGAACGCCAGTTCCAGGCCGATGGGCCGGACCGAATCTGGGTGGCCGACATCACCTACGTGCCGACCTGGGCGGGGTTCGTGTACCTGGCCATCGTGCTCGACGTGTTCAGCCGCCGGGTGGTGGGATGGTCGATAGCCCATCATCTTCGCACCGAACTGGTGCTCGGGGCGCTGAACATGGCGTTGGGACAGCGCCGCCCCCAAGGGGTCGTACATCACTCCGACCAGGGCTCGCAGTACACCTCGCTTGCCTTTGGGAAGCGGTGCCGGGAGATGGGGGTGGCCCGTCGACCGGGTCGGCCGGGGATTGCTTCGACAACGCCATGGCCGAGAGCTTCTTCGCCACGCTGGAGTGCGAGCTCATCGACCGGCGCTCGTTCCGTACCCAGGCCGAAGCGCGTATGGCGATCTTCCAATTCATCGAAGGCTGGTACAACCCACGCCGTCGTCATTCGGCCCTGGGTTACCTCAGCCCCAACGACTTCGAACGCGCCGTGGCGAAGGAAACGCCACGTGCAGTGCGCAACGCTCATCGTCCGGCTCGAGCCGTCCCCGGTGCTTCCCGGAGCAGCGAGCCAAAGGTCAAGACATACCCCCCGGGGGCACCCTATCTATCGGATAGGGAGAAGACTGTACGTCCACCGGCTGTCGCCCACCTCAGGGCTGAGGACGACAGCCCTAAACTGTCCACTGAAACGGGGTAACTCCACCCTCAAGCCATTTCAAAATTCACCCTACTACATCTTGTGGTTTTGGATCAATCGTGTGGGTCACTACATATGGTGGCTTACTGTGTCAAGTGGATAATCGTGGTTCGTTCCCCCAACCCGGAATTTCCCATATCAAATCCGGACAGGCCTGTACCGACCCCTCGTTGCTGTTTAAGTCAATTAGACCCCTCTCTCCCGGACCTGTCAATCCCATTTCAGGTGCCTGAAACCCTAATCGGAGCGTTATCCACCATTGAAAATCATGCCACCCCTCCGGGTAGGCGAGCCTTCCCAGCAGGTCATCTGGAAGGGACAGAACATTCACCATTATGTCCTCGGGTGGACTGCGCTGAGAGCGGTTAGACAGGTACGGGCCGCAATCGGTTGATCCGGTCCAGGATGAGAGCGAACACCTCCCTGGATACGGCTACCTCGGCCAACTGAAAGATGATGTGCCGGGCATGGCGCACAATCCGGCCGCCCATTTTGATGAGCTTGACCTGGAGGCTTCGCAGCGACCAGTGCTTGAGCCCCCTGGGCCAAGGCAAGCCTCCGCAGGAAATTGCCCAGGTTGTACCCCACGACGAAGAGAAGGAGCCGCACCTGGTTGCACACGAACCGGTGACAGGAAAGGCGTGTCCAGTTCAGGGCGTACTTGCCTTCCTTGATCCATTGCTCGGCTGTGCCTTGCTGGTTGTAGAAGTGCACGACCCCCTCGGGTCGAGCCGTCAGGTTCGTGACAATGAATCCGACGCGAGGGAAGAGTTCGCCTGAGTGCCATTCCACCTTCGCCACGACCCCTCGGGGGTGGTCCCAGCTTCCAGCCTGATACCGGAAGTCGTAATGGAAGATGATGGGTCTCTTGGGCGGGCGACCGACCGGGCGGGTCAGCAGGAAGTCGATCCGTTGGTAGAGCACTTCATTCGCAGGGAGCCGGATGGCGTAGAGGAAGCCACGCTCTTCCAACGTACTCATAGACCTCGGGGCTCGGAAAGGCGGCATCGGCCCGAAAGTAACGGCTAACATCAGCGTGCTCATAGCGGGCCGTGATGGGCTCCAACAACTTTCGCCACCCATCGGCGCTGTGAACGTTGCCCGGACGCAACATCGCCCCCTCGCAGTCCCCAAACTGGTTGAAGCAGAAGAAGGGATGGTAGCACAGAGAACCGAAGTGACCGTTATAGGCAGTCCCTTCCTGCTGTCCGTGCACCCGGCTTTCCGAGCTATCCATGTCCAGGATGACCCGCTGATGCGGCGTGCGGCTCATGGCCCGCTCTACCCATTCCGCGTTCAGTTGCCTCAGCCTACTCAGGTTCTCCTCGCTGCAGAGAACTTCCGTCTCGAACCGGCTCCATGTGTTGGTACTGGCCGCCTGCTTCTCAAGTGCCCGCCGGTCAACTACGGCTTGCATAGCAGGGTCTCTCGCCAATCGCTCGGCATCGTTGGTGTCCTCGTACCCGGCCAGGCGACTATAGACTGACTGGCGCAATAGCGGCACCAGCTCATGCTGGACGTTCCGGCCATGACGGATCTCTTGCAAGTGGGCTGGCGCTCTCACCGTCAAACCCAGCGCATCATCCAACTCCCGGCAGACCAGTAATCCTGCATCTGAAGTGATTCTGGCTCCGTGAAAGTCAAGCCTCAGCCTGCGGGTAAAATGGACCCTCAATGCCGTCTTTTTCGCTTCACCCATAGGGTTCCCCCGCGAGAACGTGGCAGGGGGAAGCCAACACGCTGATTTTACATGAAAAAGCGCCTTTCGGTCTGTCCAATCTTATGATCTAAATGGGAAATGCGGGCCAACATGTCCCGACGCATCATCCTTGGCGATTGAGACTGTGTCTCTTCAGGAGTGGCGAATGACTATACGCATCGGTCAGCATCAGAACGTGCTGCTTCGCCCGCGTTATCCCAACCCGGAGCAATCGTCGACTCTTCAAATGCGGTGCCCGCTCATAGTCTGGTGACAAAGGCGACATGCTATTGCCCAAGTGCAGGATGATCACCCCGTCGAATTCCTTCCCCTTGGATTTGTGCATGATCATTACGTTGATGCCGCTCAAGCCACCATCGCTGCCGATGATCTGGTCCTCGGTAACCGCCGTTTCGATGAGGGCACGCGCCCCCTCGTAGCTTGCACGCCGCTGCCAAACCTCGGCAAGGGCATCAGAAATCCGTCGTCCGCGGTTAAAACCCATCAAATAAATGACCTGACGAGCAACCAACCGCAGCTCCGCCGCGCCGCTGGCCTCAAACATGCCCCGGACGCTCAGCCAATCCCGCCCGGGACTTCCGCTGTGGGGATTGGCTTGCAGATACTCAAGAATATCCTTCAGGGCATGTGGACATTTTGCGTTTCCCCGCACCCTTTCCTCGCGAGCATCAGCGGCGTTTCTGCCTAGCTGCTCAACCTTCTTCGCTGTGCCCCGCGCCCGGTACAACTTGCCAATCAAGTCAAGCCCGCTTGCCAGAGTTGCCCAGCGATCTCTGACCGGTTCCAGGCAAAGGGCAACGACACGTGTAGCGAGGAGCACCTCGGCCTCGTCCATGACAACACGGTGCGGGATTTCCTTGATGCCGTCGCCGCCCTGAAGTGCACGGGCGATGATCGTTACACCTTTACCCCAGTTCGTCAGGTAGCCAATGCTCTGCGGTGGCGCCCCCGTCGTCTCGGTGGTCCTTTTCCAGAGCATCCCTACGGCGCTGCGAATGGCACTGTCGCGCGATGCAGCCTCTGGGTGGAACATCCGCTGGCTGACACCCGTATAGGCGGAACCTCGCGGCGTCTGTGCGAGGATATCGTTACCGAACTTGACGATCTCCGCCCCAGGGCTGCGGTTGTTCTGAACACCAAGGTCCACCTCCAACGGTTCAAGCGCTGCCATGATCTGTTTAAGGCGCTCAGGACTCACGTCAGGCCTGAAGCCGTAGATCTGCTGCTCTAGGTCGGCAAGGCACACGAGCTGAGTGAGGTTGGCGAGCGCTTCCATGCAGGCCCACTGCTCCGTGCCCGTGTCCTGCGCCTCGTCCACGATGATTAGCGGATAGCGATCAGCGATCAGCTGCCTATGCGCTGCGCTCCCCTCAAGAAGCGCGAGAGCCTTGGGCGCGAACAGATCGAAGGCGATGCGCCCCTCTTCGAGGAAGAGACGTTCCCGTTCGGCATCCCAGACCGGGTCGTAGTTCCTGGCGCCGTTGCGTATCGCACGTTCATCGTGCGGGGGCAGCAGGCTTATCGGTGACACAGCACCCAGGAGATAACCATGCCCCCGTACGAGCTGCCAACAGAATGAGTGAAAGGTCTGAATGTCGAGATCCCTGCGGGACTCTCTCGGCAAGTCCTTACGAGCCGCCTGTACGATGCGGGCAACAGCCGCCCGAGAGAAGCTGAGGAACAGCACCTTCTGACCCGCCAGCAACCCGGCTCCAACCCGTAGCAACGCTTTGCGGAGCGCAACCGTTGTTTTTCCGCAGCCAGGTCCTCCCGTAACGACAACATGACCGTCCGCTGCTAGAACGCGGTCTCGATCGGGACAGGAAACGAAGGTCATGCATCCTCCGCAGGCTGCGGCTCCACAGCACCAGCGGGCTTGGCTCCTTCTGCTGGATCTTCCGCCGCCTCTCCGTCAGGCCCGGCAATCTCCGGTCTCTTGGGACGCGGGAACTGTGCGTAAATCCGCTCAAGAAATCCGACGATAGTGGGTGGCAACTCGACCACCTCGCAGCGTTCGATCAAGTCGGCCGCCCGACCCCATCCTTTGCTATCCTTCAGTACCTGACGGGTGAAATTGCGAATCTTGTCATCACCCGGGGGTGCTGCGGGTATCAGAATCTTGGGCGCAACGCCAGACTCCCGAACCCCTTCAAGGTATGCCCACTGATGCTTCAACGGAACCTCAGCGGCCAGCAGGTCCTCCATGCCGGCGTACGCAGTCTCGTTGAGGATCTGAAAACCGGCCTCGTCCAAAGCCTTCTGTTCATTCGCGGACCGTTCCCTCTTGTCAAAAAAGGCAAAGGTCGGCAGGTCGAGCGACACGAAGAAGCGTCCGAACTCCGCGATGCTGCCATCGCCATCCGTTGTGATCACCGTGATGCCCGACAGATCCAGCGGATATCGGGCATCATCGGAAGACTCGAGCTTCTCGGCCACCGCTTGGAGGGCCAACTGCTCTGTGATCCCTTCAGCCACGACGACACCGCGGCCCAACATGGCCTCCGCAAACCCGCGACGGATATAGCGGCGATACGTCTTCGCTTTCACATCCGCGCTGAGAGTTACCCGCTTGCCCGTGACTGTCCCCTTGTTGTCCCTCCGCAGGACGACGATGCGATCAGGATCGAAGGTCTCGATCACGTACGGCGAGTGTGAGGTGACGAAGCACTGGGTCGTCTTCGTCAAGAGATAGGTCGCAATTCGCCTCTGTGTGTGGGGAGCGAGCGCGATCTCCGGCTCCTCCATGGCGAAGATGACGTTCTCTTCCTTGAGCTAGGCGATGAAACTCAGAAGCGCCAGCACCAAGGTGTTAAGCGTTCCCGTTCCGACGTCCTGAAATGGAACAGGCTTCTGGTCTTCCGTGACGGAGATGAAGAAACTTAGGGTCTTGCGAAGATGCTCGCGTGTCAGCTGCGACACGAACAAGCGTGTCGCTTCGCCCGGTTTGGCGATCGCAATGTACTCGGCGAGACGGGCTTCGATGGTCCGAAGCACCGGTGTAAGTTTGGCGGCGCCTTCCTCAATGGGCGGGTCTAATGCTTCTAGCCGCCGTCGGACATGCTCCCAAATACCTGTCTGAAGGCTCTGAATGCGGAGTATCACGTCCAGGAGCGACCCGCGCTCCAAGCTGAGCGCCCTGGACCCGGTGCGAAGGGCACGCAAGTAAAGAAAACCGAAGTTGCGCTTAATCGCCCGGGGAACACGGCTGTCGTCCTCATCCTCTGGGTCATAGGCCCTAGCGTAGTACGTCGCCGCCTCGAACTCGTCCTCTTCCTGGTCGTAGCGTGCAACGGTCAAGAGCCGCAGGCACCAAACGAACCCTGCACCATCGACCTGGCCAATCTCGCCTTGACCAAGAATCCGCCGGTTCGCCGGGTCCCAGCGCTCCAGATAGTTGCCGCAAGCCTTCTCAATCGTCGGCGTCACGTCCGTCAACAGCACCTCGATCCGGATTTCTACCGGATCTTCGTTCTCGTCCAAGTAGACCGCGTTGTAGAAGTCGTACTCCTCAACGACAGGAAACCGCCTTTGCCTGTCCGGCCCGAGCGCAAGCTCAAGTGCTTCGCAAATCGTGGACTTGCCGACATTGTTCCCGCCGATTAGTAACGTATGTCCATCGAATTCAAGCTCGGCAGACTTGCTTCCTCGAAAGTTCTCCAGCGTCAGTCGGCTAACCTGCATTCCGCTCCGCCCCTATTCATTGATTACAAGCCAGATTTGCCCGGTACTCCTCCATCGACAACCTGTCACCCGTTAACTACGAAAGGAGACAACAACGCACACCCTGAAAACCCAAGTGCTTAACTCTCCACCAAACCGGGGTAAGTCCACCACACCCGAAATCTTCTGGGTCAAGCGCACTTGTGCCTGCCCCAACCACACAGCGATTCCACAGCCCACGCACTCCCCGTTCCGCAGGGTCCACACAGTCCACGCTCCCCGTCCACGCAGCCAAACCTGTGTCCATCGCAACCCGAACTGCCGCGTTATGGCCTTGCATTCGAACATCTCCCAAATAACACCCAGCTACCGTTTCCAGCAATATCAATGCGCCACTGTATGCAAACCCGCCGATACTCTTCCATTCCGACACTTTTTTAAACCCATGGTCTCCACACCTCTTCAGGTTTTCCTGCCACTTCACTCGGGCCATGCATGACGAACATTCCTAATCCACTTGAATAGAACCCACTTGCCGATTCAGAACGGTACGTCCACCTCAGGCGATAGCTCCTCCTCGGCATCGTCAGAGGACGCCAATAGGTCTCTCAATCGGACCAATTTCTCCAACAGTTCATCGAATGTAACGATCTGCACATCCTTTGAATTTCCTCTAAAGAGTTCGAAGGATTTTTTCTCGTCGTCTGTCTCCGGCATGGTCCCAATTACTAAGCAGCATTGGACGGCATAAGATTCAATATCAGGCTCTCTACTTCTGTCCTTTATTCCAGAAATATCACGTTGAAGTTGATATTTCTGATCGAGTGCTTGAATAGTGGATTCCGAAAGGTCCTTTGATGGCGAAAAAACGCCGCCCCGAAACTGCTTTTCCTTCAAGAGTTTCGCGCCCGGTGTCTTTATCTCTACTACCGCCGTGTTGTTCGTCATAGTATTCTTCACTAGAAAATCCGTGATCTTCTCTCCTCTTCCGGAGAGCTTTCGGCCTCCGATAAATGCTTGCTGTCCAACCTTAATGATAGGATACCCAAATGCCATGCTCAAAATGAACGGGTTCTCATTGAAGAATTCTTGCCATACAGACTCGGCATGACTTCCTCCAAGCATCACCCGGAAGCGATCGATCAAACTTCCAAGATTGACGAGCTCTATATCATTTCGTAATCGTACCAGTGTTTCAAGCCTGCTCTCCGAAATAGACTTCATGCTCCGGGTTATGACACCAATTACCTCTTCTTGTTCTTCCTCTGACAGATTTGTGTCATCGTCTAACACTGCTCTCGTGAGCAGTTTTCGTAACCGATGACGTCCCACCTTTATTGGAATTTCCGGTCGACCAAGAATTTCAGCAAAGAAATTATATGCTTCTCCACTTTTTACGGACCTTCCCACAACTTGACCCATTCGTGTCGTAGAATTCAGCATCTTGCGGATCGTTTCAAAATCCTCAGTTGCAATATGGAATATTGTCCCTGCGTCATCCACACTCGTCTTACCCTGCGCCGATATCACGATCTCCGTGCAGTCCGTTAGCTCTTCTACGGCCTCCACGATGAATCGGTACGATTTGGCAAGCCCCAGGCCGTAGTCATAATCTTTGGTAAATCCAGATGGAAGGCTTTCCAGAATTTCCATAATCTGGTCCGTCGACTCTGGCGACTCTGCAATGTCCGCAGCATCAACATCGTCTTCAAAATGTTGCGTAGGCCCGAACGTTAGTGAACGAGCATAGTCTTTCAACGAGTCACTGTCCCCAGCACTTGTCAAGATTACCGGGTTCCCGTCAGTCAGTGTGATTTTCCGTATCTTCTCATATTTTGGTTTGAGAAAAGTTTCACTCGGACCCACTGTCTTTATGGGGAAAATACTAAACTTACCGGAAACAGTGTCGAACTCTAAAAGCTTTGTTGCATATTTACCTGCCTCATCAGGATTTATGCCGAACTCAGCCAACCTCAATGGAGGCGGGACGTAAGAAACCTCTACTCGGCTACCTGACGAGTTCTCCTCAATCAAAAGGTCGCCATGTATTGTCTCGTCCTTATGATGGAATAAGCGAACCATAGCTGTCACTGTCCCTCTTCTTGCTCATGTCTTCTATTCTATAGCCTTCGGCAATGCGGTGGAATCGTTCTGTTTACCGCCTGTGCACACCAACAGCGGTGCAAAATGTCAAGGGCGTGTATGGGTTCAAGACATATGAGACACCGGGGCCGTTTTTTTGAATGTCTCCAGGACCTGGGCGGGCGTCAGGTAGTCCAGGGCCCAGTGGGGTCGAATGTGGTTATAGACTTGCTCCCACTCGCGAAGGCGGACGTTGAGCGAGGCCACCGTCCAGGGGAGTTCGTACACCTCGTAGAACTCCTCCGTATGGGTCCTGTTGGCTCGCTCCACACGGCCGTTGAGCTTGGGCGAGCGGGGTGGCAGCTCAAAGAGCAAAATCTCCCGCTCCGCGCACGCCGCCTCGAACACCGCCCGGAACTCCGAGCCCCCGTCCACCTGGACCAGGTCTCCGGGAAGGCCGGGCACATAGCCCTTGGGCTTGCGCGTGGCGTAAGGCCGCCGCGCCCGACGCCGCTTCGCGCTCACCACCTTGCCCCTCGGCTCGACCAGCAGTCGCCGGCGCTTGAGATCGGCCAGGATGCGGCCCACCGTCGAGACCGAGGTCACCAACCCCTCGCGTCGAAGCAGGACCGCCAGCTTGGCCTTTCCCCACCGGGGGTACTGCTCCCGAAGCTGCAAGACCGCCTTCACCAGCTCTGGCGACCACGTGGGCTGCCTCACCCGGCGCGGCCGGCGCGTGCGCTCCTGCAGGGTCGGCAGGTCTCGGGGGTCAAACCGCTTCCGCCAGCGGTACAGCGTGGCCCGGCTCACCCCAAATGTGCTGCAAACCAATTTCGCATTCCCGCTCTCCCGCCAAAGGCTCAGGGCGCGAAGACGAGCCCGGCCCTCGGGGGCCACCCAAACACTTGCATCCAGGGACCTCCTCTCTCGTGGCCCCTGGCACTCTACTCCCTAACCAAGGAGATGTCTCTCATCTATCTGAACCTATACAGGAGACATTCCCATGGTCCGGAAGGATGCAGTCAAGCTCAGCAAACGAGTCGTCGACGCGCTCGCGGTCAAAGACGGGGACGCCGTCTTCTGGGACCGGGAACTCCCCGGCTTCGGGGTGCGGGTCTACGCCGGTGGCCGCAAGGTCTATGTCGTACAGACGCGGGGTCCGTCCGGTGGACCCAGGCGCGCCTCCATCGACCGGCACGGGGATATCTCCGCCGATGCGGCGCGCCGGGAGGCCGCCGTCGTGATCGACAGGATCAAGCGGGGCGAGGATCCGCATCCTCCTCCTCCCGCACCGGAACCGACGGTGGCCGATCTGGCCGAGCGCTACATGCGGTCCCATGTCGAGGTGAACTGCCGGCCGAACACCGTGGAAGTGTTCCGGCGCGTGGTCGATCTGTATATCGCGCCGGAACTGGGGGCACTCGCACTGTCCGCCGTGGAACGGTCCCATGTCTCGGCGCTCCATTACAAACTCCGGAACAAGCCCTACCAGGCCAACCAGACGGTGAGCGTGCTGGCGAAGATGTTCAAGCTCGCCGAGGCCTGGGGCATGACGCCGCCGAGGCGGAACCCGTGCCGCTCGGTGCGGCGCTACAGGGAACGGCGCCGGGAGCGGTTCTTGACGCCCGAGGAATACCGGCGGCTGGGAGAGGTACTGGACGAGGCCGAGAGTGACGGTTCGGCGCTCGCCTCCGGGGTCGCCGCGCTCCGCCTGTTGCTTCTGACCGGATGCCGGAAGAACGAGATCGTGACGCTGCGGTGGGACGACATCGACCGCACGGCGGGCGAACTGCGGATACAGGATGCGAAAACGGGCGCGCGGCGGGCTCCGCTGACGCCGGTGGTGGAGGCGGTGCTCGCCGGGATTCCGCGCCTTGAGGACAACCCCTGGGTCATCACCGGACGGAACCCGGGGGAGCATCTCAAGAACCTGGACGGCATCTGGCTCAGGCTCCGGGCGCGCGCCGGGCTCGAGGACGTCCGCATCCACGACTGCCGGCACAGCTATGCGTCGAGGGCGCTGGCCCTCGGCGAGGGACTTCCGATGATCGGAAAGCTCCTGGGTCATCAAAAGGTCACGACGACGGCGCGGTATGCGCATCTCGCGCGTGATACCGAGAGGGCCTCCGCCGCGAAGGTCGGCGGCAGCATCGGGGCGGACGTTCTGAACGGCTCCGCGTGAGGGAGGAGAGGTATGGCGAGGTTTGAGACGAAGACGATTTCCAGACGTACGGTGGAGGCGCTCAAGGTCGGGAAGGACACGGTGTTCTGGGACAGCGAACTGAGCGGTTTCGGGGTACGGGTCTATCCGTCGGGGAGCAAGTACTACGTGGTGCAGACCCGCGCGGGCGGCCGGGCGGCGAAGCGGGTGACGGTGGGACGCCACGGCGTCGTTACGGCTGAGGAGGCGCGCAGGCGGGCGGCGCTTATCATCGCGCGGATCAAGGCGGGCGAGGAGCCGGTCCCCGAACCCATGTCGGCCAGGCTGGCCGGTGGACCGACGGTGGCGGAGCTTGCCCGGGCGTATCTCGAAGAACACGTCGCGGTGCGGTGCAAGCCGAAGACGGTGGAGATGTACGGCCAGGCCGTCCGGAAACACATCCTGCCCGCGCTCGGCAGGATGCCCGCGCTTGCGGTCGGGCACGTCCATGTGAGCGAGTTGCACCACAAGCTCCGGGATACGCCGTTCATGGCGAACCGCGTGGTGGACGTGCTCTCGCGGATCTACAACGCGGCCGGGGACCGGGGGCTGATCCCGGAGGCCGCCAACCCGTGCCGGCTGGTGGTCAAGTACCGTGAGCGCGCCCGCGACCGGTTCCTGACCGGGGAGGGGTTCCGGCGTCTCGGCCGGGTGCTGGACGAGGCGGAGACCTGCAAGGGGGTTTCGGTTCACGCGGTGGCGGCTATCCGCCTGCTTCTGCTGACCGGATGCCGGAAGAACGAGATCCTCTCGCTTCGCTGGGACGAGGTGGACCTCAAGGCGAACGAGCTCAGATTGCCTGACACCAAGACCGGTCCACGGGCAGTCTCGCTCGCGCCGACAGCCGTGCGCGTGCTGCAGAGGATCCTGCGCCTACCGGACATTCCTTGGGTCATCTCGTACAAGATCGAGGGCCGACCGATCCGCAACCAAAACGACCCTTGAATTTGATCTTCGACCGCGCCGGGCTCAAGGACACACGCATCCACGACTGCCGTCACAGCTTTCCGTCCCGGGCGTTGGTACCAGAGTGCAGCCCTGCTTTCATCGTGCGTTTCCGCGCACGATCATCGCGTGCAGCATGAACCGCGGAACGTTGTAAGAAATTGTTCGGTCACAAACCTGGAGCCCTACATGCTACCTTCAATAACCGAATGCGAACGCCACCGCTCGACCGTATCTTTAGAGATTTGGTCGGAATTCGTCTGGGCCCTGGATCGAGCAAAGCTCCATAGAACTGCGCTGATCAAAGTACATCCCGGACAACTAGCCAACTATCGAACTGCTCTGTAATTTCCCAGGACTTAGCTAGCGAACGCAGTACTTGCACTTGACGCTCTTGTAGTACTGCTGGCGTCCACTCGATCTCGTCGAGAACATGACGAGTAAGCAAGAATGGACAGGCATCATTTCTAGTGAAGTAGGTTTTCTTCTTCTTGTCCAGGTCCCAATTGCTTGCGCTGGAGTTTTTCCGATGGGTCAGGAGGACTAGGTTGGCCGCACGGTGTAGCCACTCTGTATGCGTTTGTCGGACACTAAACCAGCTGTCCCACTGACTTCCTGACCCTATGGTTTGCGGGCAGACATGCTCTACGGAAATAGTTGGATAGTCATATGAAGCAGATCCATCTGACAGACTTAACTCCAACCTCAGTAAAAGAGATTTGACGACACGGCTCTTTAGGTAAATAGGACCATCTAGTGCCGTGAAGAAATCGTAGGCTTCTACATTATCAAGTTCGAGACCGGAAGACCGTTGGGTGCGATTCGAATGCGGATCAATCTCTTCCAAAACATCGGCATATCTGGCCATCCGCGTGTTGACGTCAGCGCGAATAATAAAAAGGTAGTATGCCAGTCGTTCGAGTTTCATAATGAATTCAGAAATATCGACGTGTCCGTTTTCCAAATGCTGTTTGAATCGCAACAACAAGGGGGGTATCCAATCCTTGTTGTCCAAACGCCCCAATGATTCAAGGAGTCGAGCCGTATGTGTCCCAAAAAGTGCACTGATCTTGCTGTGGTCTTCAGAGAATGTGAACGCATCGGCAAAGGGCTCCAATGTGTCTGAAATAAATCGCGCGGGATCGCCGAGAAACGGACGAACGAACTGAGGAAAACCGATATCAAGTGCCGAGCGTGGTTTTTCGCGTTGAAATATCATTCGGATATGAGTGAAAAGATCGGCGAATCTATCACGGTCGAGAGCGAGCTCTATTTCCTCCCAACGGTCCGAAAGTTGTTTCTCTTGGGATTCGCCAGCACGTTCAAGGAAATCAGCTTTGAGTATGTCGGTAGCCGTCAAATCCAAGCCGCGGGCATTGAGTACTGTAAAAATACGTCGGGCTGCTGCATCGGTGGGTACAGTGACCACTACTAGGTAACATTTGTTCAGAACAAAGGAGATAAGGTCATCGCGTTGTTCATCGGTCATGGCCGACAATTGCTCTCGGTAGGCTGTGGCATTTTCAACTATATGAGATCCACTGCCGTCGAGACTCTCAAGGCGCGGCAAGTCGGATGTCGCGTCACGTCGCTGAATGGTTTTTTCGAAAAAATCTTGGTCACGCTGGCGCAAATGAAGCCGCAGACGTTCCGGGCGCCCAAGGTCTTTGCTGGCTGCTTGTTTGATGTGTGCGTCACGGGAGAGTCTTAGCTCACTGTCTTGAGTAAGGTCACGCAAAACACTAAACAAAATCGTCAAGGTTGTGAGGCGTTGTTGTCCGTCGACAACCCGCGCTTCCGACTCCTCGGGCATCTTTACGAGAACAATGCTTCCTAGAAAATAAAGTCCATCTGATTCGCTGTTGGGTTGCATCGCGTCCAAGAGATCATCGAGTAGTTCGGTCGCATGCTGGAGTTCCCAAGCGTAGGGCCTTTGATAAGGAGGTATGGTGAACGAGTAATTGTCGGAAAAGACGGCGGCGATCTGTTTCTCGTTGGCTTCGATTCGCTGCAATGCGGCATTCATGATGCTCGATTCTCCTGGATTGGCCTTTCTAGAGTTACCCCATTGTTGGTGGACAGTTTATGGCTGTCGCCCCTAGCCTGGATATCACACAAAGAAAGAGAGCCAAGCCGGTTTTTTTCGGGTAAACTCTTTTTGATCAACGGGTTGCCCGAAGAAAGGAGACCGACTTGACTCGCACACAGTGTATCGCAAAACAGATGGAATTCCAAGGGTTGGGTTCTCGGCGTGTGATCGCCACTTCCAACGGCGGGGCGATCACCTCTGATGCGGGCGGTCTTTTGCTACGCGACACCGAGGGGCGGGTGAAGTTGATCGCAGGCTTCGCGGCCTGTTTTGAGGACGGTCGGGACGCGAGGCGGGTGGAACATGAGTTGGGGACGTTGTTGCGGCAGCGGGTGTACGCGCTGGCGCTTGGCTGGGAATTTATGGATAGGTTGTTTCCTGCACGGCGAGTATCCGTATAACTCATTGATAAATAATTATTCTTGTCGGTATCGCGATGACCATGGAAGGCGCGTTCAGCCTGGGTTCAACACTATTTCAACACCGACACCCCGACCGGAAACGGGCGCATGCTTGACGCCGTATGACACCGATTCGAGGGATCCGGCTCGGCCTGGAACAGGCCCTGGAAGATTACATAGCGGCCTATCCACGTCGAACGGCGGGGATCAACAAATTGTACCGCGAGGGGTTCACGCGCCATCGAGGCCGTTATTGGTCGCAACAAACCGAGGGCCAACTCGATCGAAACTTCCTCAAGGGACGCCTCGGCGTTCAGAGCAACGCCGTCATGAGCACCGCCGACTACAACTTCCGCCTCCTCCTCTATCGTAGCCATCAGAAACTGGGCCTGCACCTCGATCCGGCCGGAATGACGGTCGTCGCCACGTATCCAGTCCCACTTGAGACAAGTGATCTCCGAGGACCGCGTGCCAGTGCGATCCGCGTTCTCTCCCCAAAACCGCCGCCCTTTGTTCCTTAGGAACGGATGACTCAAAAGGGAACAGACAAAGGAGACAGCGACCGCCGATGAGATACTCGATTCCATCAAGCGGTTCTGTCTGAGAACCCTCAAAACTGCCCAGTATGCAGGATAGTGGTAGAAACTAAAGAATCGGGACAGTAGCAGGCTACTGAATAACTGTTTTGAGAACTGTCACGAGCAATATCGGTTGGCAAATTGCCTAATAACGATTCCATACTGTCGCTATTCGAATCTTTCTTGTTTTAGCAGCCTGCTAGAGAGGAACAAAGAAATTAATTGGGACCATTAACCGCTGTTTCGACCCGCTTAAGTGAATCCAAGAGCCGGCTTCCCGCACCTACGATCTTCGATAGAACTGCAATTTGTTCGCGCAAGGAGATATCTCCTGTAGGTACGGGGTAGTTTATCTGATGATCGACTTCTGCCCAAATTTCCTCAAATAGTGTTCTCACCTGAATTTCGCAGCACAGCACCGAATCTTCACGCGGACGGACAAGATAATGGACGCTCGTATATGAGGTGGGCTTTTCGGACACTTCGAGATCGAACTGCTTAAAAAATGAAACTGTTTGGGATCCCATGTGTATGCTTTGGGCTGCTCGGCAAACCACCAATCCCCTTCCTCTAACACCTTTTGCCGAATAACTGAATCAATACTCTCGAAATGTTCTTGAAAAAGATGAAGTATTCTAACGCCTGCAAGATCTGTTATTTTAGAAAATAGATTTTCCGAATTAATCTCCGTTCCTTGCGCGCTCTTTCTAAGAATTTTTTGACGCAAATGCTCCCGGTCTTTCAGACGACTCTTGAACGAGTGCACTACTTGGTGACCATTCAAATTTAACTCCGGATGCCTTCCGATATAATTGACGACCCCTTCCATAAATATCTGAAGATCATGCCGTTGTTGATCGTACCGTTTAAGAGCATCCTCTATGATGGTTTCGTTCATAGCTCGGCAACCCTGCCAAGAAAGTCTTTGGCAAATTCCTGATAAGCTCTTTGAGTCTTGCGGTATCTCTCTCGGTTTCCAGCAATGGTATTTTTATCCTCTTGTTCCAGATCCACGTCAGGGAGAAGCCACATTGGTTGGTGGTATTTTTGCGCCATGCTTGGAAATGTGTTGTGGCTGTGGATTACAGAATTTCCACCTATGGAGTCCGACAAGAGACCTTCGAAGGCGTATCCGAGGAAGAGATCGAGAGGATAGGCCGTCATGAGAGGACAGGCAGACCCTTGGGAAATGACGGTTTTGTTGGAAAGCTTGAAGACCCATTGGGTCATGTCCCGCAACGGCGGAAGCTTGGACGAAAAACGAAGGGATCAGCGGAAATAAGGTTGGCGTCCCCGCGATTCAGTCGGAATGCCTTGGAGATGGAAATTCAAGACTCAAGCCGGAATTTCCCATATCAACTTGCTTGGGTGGTTTCCGGTCCCCTTTCCCGATGAAAACCAGTTGATCCCCTTCCGATGGGTTTGTCAAGAGCCTTCCAACCCTCCGCAACAAGGTGCTGACGGCCATCGACTGCCCCAAAAGGCGGACCCTCGCCCTTCGGTCCCCTTTGTTCGCGGTTCAACCCGTTAACCAATCACCTCATGCTGCCGGGAACCCTCTGCACAAGGTTAGACCGGCACCGGCCGTAATCGGTTGATTCGGTCCAGGATGATGGCGAACTCTTCCCTGGATACCGCTACTTCGGCCAATTGAAAGATGATCTGCCGGGCGTGCCGCACAATCCTCCCGCCCATTTTGATGAGCTTGACCTGGAGGCTTCGCAGCGACCAGTGCTTGAGCCCCCTGGGCCAGGCTAGCCTGCGCAGGAAATTGCCCAGGTTGTACGCCAGGACGAAGAGAAGGAGCCGCACCTGGTTGCACACGAACCGGTGACAGGAAAGGCGTGTCCAGTTCAGGGCGTACTTGCCTTCCTTGATCCATTGCTCGGCTGTGCCTCGCTGGTTGTAGAAGTGCACGACCCCCTCGGGTCGAGCCGTCAGGTTCGTGACAATGAATCCGACGCGAGGGAAGAGTTCGCCTGAGTGCCATTCCACCTTCGCCACGACCCGCCGGGAACGGTCCCAGCTTCCAGCCTGATACCGGAAGTCGTAATAGAAGATGATGGGTCTCTTGGGCGGGCGACCGACCGGGCGGGTGAGGAGGAAGTCGATCTCTCGCTGCACCACGTCGTTGGCGGGAAGGCGGATGGCGTAAAGGAAGCTGTGCGCTTCCAGGCACTCATAGACCTCCGGGCGCGCAAAGGCGGCATCGGCTCGGAAGTAACGGCGAACACCCGCCCGCTCATACCGGGCCGCGATGGGCGAAAGCAACTCGCGCCAGCCATCGGCGCTGTGCACGTTGCCGGGGCGCAACATCGCCCCTTCGCAGTCCCCGAACTGGTTAAAGCAAAAAAGAGGGTGATAACAGGTGCAACGAAAGTGGCCGTTGTAGGCCGTACCTTCCTGCTCCCCATGGACGGGGCTTTCCGAGCTGTCCATGTCCAGGATGATTCGCTGATGAGGTGAGTGTGCCATGGCCCGGTCCACCCACTCCCGGTTCAGCTCGCTCAACCCCTTGAGATTCTCCTCCCTGGTGAGAACCTCGGTCTCGAACCGGCTCAGGGTGTTGGCGCCCGCCGCCTGCTTCTCAAGCGCTCGGCGGCCGACCACGGCTTGCATCGCGGGGTCCTGGGCCAACCGCTCGGCATCGTTGGTGTCTTCATACCCTGCCAAGCGGCTATAGACCGACTGGCGCAATAGCGGCGCCAACTCATGCTGGATGTTCCGGCCATGACGGATCTCTTGCAATTGCACTGGCGCTCTCACCGTCAAACCCAGCGCATCATCCAGCTCCCGGCAGGCCAGCAATCCCGCATCCGAAGTGATCCTGGTTCCGTGAAACTCAAGCCTCAGCCGACGGTCAAAACGGATCTTCAAAGCCCCCTTCTTCGCTTCACCCATTGGGTCCCCTCGCAAGATGATGGCAGGGGGAGGCCAACACCTTGATCTTACACGAGAAAACGGCATTCGGTCCGACAAAACTTATGATCCATATGGGAAATGCGGGTCGAAAGGTAACGAGTTCTCTGGATCCAAGTAATGTTCAATTGTTACCGGAATCTCTTTCGCATAATTGTAGTGTGCTTGCGCAAGATCGAGGTCATTCAGGGATCCCGAGTAACGTTTGGCATTGTAGATTGTGTAACCGATCAGCTTCACAAAGCTCTCGGGAAACTGGCTGCGTTTGGAGTCTGAGAGCAGGTGGAATATGCTGTCGAACTGTTTCCTCCACACACTCAAGGCGCTGGCGATGTTTCGAATTCCGTAAACGGAGAACAGGTCTGGAGAACAGGGTATGAGGAAACCATCTGCCAATGTGAGAAGGTGGCGATTTAATGCACCTAGACTTGGAGAGGTATCAAATATCACTAGATCGTAATCATATTTTTTTGTGTACTCGTATGACAACTGACGAACTCTCGTGGCAGTCCTTATTGCAAGTGGGTCTCCTTGATAGATACCGCTCCATCGTTCGCCTATCTTTGCCTCGAACAGGTGAAGTGTGAGTCGTCCGGGAATGAGATGAACATTGTCTGTTAACTCTGCTGGTGGAGGTAATGTATCGAGTTCTCCAGTGCCGTCCTCTGTAGGTTTGAGAGCAAAATGGATCGTACGTGGCATCTTTATGAGTTTGACGAAATCTCTGTCCTTAAATTTGGCTAGCGAAGCGGCAAAATCGTCAATGAAATCGTCTTCCGGTGCCCAAATATCGTGAATTTCCTCCATACCCAAAGAAAAGATGGTTAGGTTACACTGCGGGTCAAGATCAATTAGGAGGACTTTCTTGCCCATTTCACCAAGAGCATGCGCTAAGTGGAAAGTGAGGGTTGTCTTTCCGACGCCGCCCTTATTGTTGAAAATGGTGATGATATCAGGATTCATAAGAGGCGTTTCCTTTTGGTCACTTCGAGGTTTCTTGTTGTGCCAGTTTGGGGCTATTCTGGTCTAGATTGAAGATACGGTTAAATAGCAGGGTAAGTCAAATCTGTATGGCAAAATAGAGGTTTGATCTTAGCCCCGAGTTACTGTCAAATCTGGTGTATGGGCGTCCTGAATCAAGCGGCTTCTGGACCGCCCCTGGGTTATTGGACACTCGGGTGAGGGTATTCGACCTCATGCGGCCTCCGCAACTTGAGCGAGTTTTTCCTGCCTTGCCTGGGCCGGCGTTCGGTAGCCGTAGCCCTCGAGAATCCAATGATGGTTGTACAGGTTCTTGAACTCAAGCAGCGCCCACCGCAGTTCCTCTACGGTGGCGAAAGAGCGCACCCACAGGAGATTCTCCTTCAAGATGCGGATGAACCACTCACAGTAGCCATTTCCCTCGGGCGCCCGCACGAAGCTGGGCGAACTGGTCATGCCCAGGTAGGCGATCTCCCGCTGAAAGTCATCGGACAGATAGGCGGGGCCGTGGTCGTGACGAACTTTAAGCCCCTCGGCGACGTCCGCCTCCAAGCCGGCGAAGCGCTCGGCGACCCCCTGCCGGATCGGCTCCAGGGCCTCGAAGCGGTTGCCGCTCTTGGCCGCATGGATCCCCACGCAGTCCACCGAGCAGTGATCCACCGCCACGAACACCGAGGCCATCCCCTCCTCGGTGGTCACCGTCGTCGTCATGTCCGTGCCCCACATTCGGTCGGGCCGCTCGGTGCGGATGGTTCCGTTGTGGGCCTTGGGACCTCGGGGTTTGCCCACCCGGTGGGGGGCCTGAAGCCCCGCCTCCCGCATCAGGCGACGCACCCGCTCCTTGCTGGTGCGGATGCCCGCGAAGCGCAGCCTCGCCCACACCTTGCGGTAGCCCTCGCCATGGAAGGGAGAGTCCTCCAGGACCTGCCGGATGTGGCCGAGGAGTTCCGCATCGGTGCACGGGCCCACAGGGCCGCGCTTATTGGGCGTGGGGCGTTCATGAACGGGGACCGCCTCTCGCCGCCGTTGCGCGTAGACCGTGGAGCGCGCCAAGCCCCAAAGGGCGCACACCCGCTTCAGGCCGTAGGCTCTGCCCGTGGAGGTGAAGCGGGCCTGACTCATCGCCTCCACCTCCTGCCGGCTAAAGGGCGGCCGGCCTCCAGGCGGTCGATCTTCTCCCGCAGGACCTCGCCCTCCATCGTGAGTTCGCCCACCTTGGCCTTGAGCCGGGCGTTCTCCTCGTCCCGCTCATCCGCCGGGCGGGCTTTGAGCGCCGCCTCGCCCCCGCGAAGGAACGCCTCGCGCCAGGCGGAAAGCCGAGCCGCTGTCGTGCCCAACTCGCGGCAGAGCGTCTCCAGGCTCTCGCCCCGCAAAAGACGCAGGACCGCCTCCCGCTTGCGCTGGCAGGAGAACCGACCCCGCTCACTGCGATGCCCTGGGGCCTTGGCTCCGTTCGCCCTACGGGCGCCCTCCGCCAAAGCCCCCTCTTGCTTTTGTTCGTTCATCGCGACACCCCTTTCTCCATGAATCATGGATCAATCGAGTGTCCAACAAAACCCTAGAGCGGGGGACTTCCCTGCCCATCTCTCTCTCGTCAATCCCATCGATGAACTTCACGTCGGCGACCACGCCGGCCAGATGACGGAAGCCGCGTAGCCGACGCCAGCGTTTCTGGGCGCTCATGGCGAGTTGATGCACGAGGCTCAACGCCGTCTTCTCGCTCAGGCAGTTCCTGGTCTTCACCGTTCGCAGCCGTATGGTCGCGAAGGTCGATTCGATGGGGTTGGTAGTCCGCAGGTGCTGCCAGTGAGCCGCCGGGAAGTCGTAGAAGGACAGAAGCGTCTCCCGATCCCTGGCCAGGCAGTCGGCGGCCTTGGGGTATTTGGCTTCGTAGGTGGCGACGAAGCGCTTGAACGCCTCCTCCGCTCTCGCCCGTGTATCCGCCCGCCAGATCTCATGCAACATCGACTTCGCGCTGCCCTGAAGGCGTTTGGGAAGCTTGTCGAGCACGTTCGCCGTCTTGTGCACCCAGCAGCGCTGCGCCCGGGTTTCTGGGTACACCTCGGCCAGGGCCGACCAGAACCCGAGCCCTCCGTCGCCCACCGCCAGTTTCGCCGCCTTCACCCCGCGGTCGCGCAGGCTCAACAGCACCGCCTTCCAGCTCTCCTTCGATTCCCGGAACCCCGCATCCAGGGCCAGGAAGTGCTTGCAACCACGCACGTCGCAGCCCACCACCACCAACAGACAACGCCGCTCCTCGCTGCGCACGTTCACGTATATCCCGTCCGCCCACAGATACACGAACTCCTCGCCTCCCCAGTCACGCTCCCGCCATTGGGCGTACTCGACCTCCCAGCCGCCCTTGAGACGTGCGACACTCGCCGCAGACAAACCCTTCACCGATTCGCCGAACAACGCTTGCAAGGCTTCCTCGAAGTCATTCGTCGATACCCCCTTCAGGTACAGCCACGGCACAACCGCTTCCACCCGCCTCGTCTTCTTCAGGTAGGGCGGCAACAACTCCGAGCGGAAACAATGTCCCCCGCCGGACCTGTCCCGCGTCCGGGGAACACGGACACGGACCGGGCCGATTCCCGTCAAAACATCCCGCGAAGGCAGGTAGCCGTTGCGAACGACCGATCGGCGTCCCCGACCGTCGCGCTCGGCCGCATGCTCCTCCAGGAAGGCCTGCAACTCCGCTTCCACGGCTTGTCGAATGATTTGCCGTGCGCCGTGGCGCACCACTTCGCTGAGTTCGTCCCGAAAGGCTGGATTCGAAAATGTAACCGTCGTATCTTTCTCCATGGTGGCGCATCTCCTCTCTCGCTGAATAACCGGGCTCTTCACAACCCCATTTCAGCAGGAATGCGCCGCCTTCTTCAATTCACCCCATACACCAGATCTGAGCGTATCTCTAGCCTTCTTAGCCCCCGGTTCCACTCCGAAGTGAACCATCTCCTGTTGCAGTTGTTAAATTACTTTGAATGGCGCTAAACAAGTTAACGCTTATGGGGCGTCCCTACCGCGATCCCGAAACCCGGACGCAGTGCTGCTGGGTGCACAAGACGGCGAACGTCCTCGACAAGCTGCCCAAGCGTCTTCAGGGCGAAGCCAAGTCGATGCTCCACGAGATGTGCGGGCCGATACACGGGTGAGAGCGAACAAGGAGTACGAGCGCTTCCTCGCCACCCATGAGGCGAAATACCCCAAGGCCGCCGACTGCCTGGCGAGGGACCGATAGGAACTGCTCGCCTTCTACGACTTCCCGGCGTCTCACTGGCAACACCTGCGGACCACCAACCCCATCGAGTCGACCTTCGCCACCATACGGTTGCGAACGGTGAAGACCAGGAACTGTCTGAGCGTGAAAACGGCGCTGAGCCTCGTGAACAAGCTCGCCATGAACAACCGGAAGCGATGGCGCCGCCTACGCGGCTTCCGTTAACTGGCCTGTGTGGTCGCCGATGTGAAGTTCATCGATGGGGTGGACGAAAGAGAGACGGGCAGGAAAGCCGCTTGATTTACGACAGCCATACATCAGATTTGACAGTAGCTCCATTTGCACAAGCTCTCGAGCTTATTTGAATCCTCCGCGACAAAACCAGTCGCTGTTGGCACAGGCTTCATACGTAGCCATTTGCCAAGAATTCTTAGACACATGTTCGCGAGAAACTACCATCTCATTCAAATGCTTCCGTACCCCATAAGGGCCAGCCGTGTCCAGTAATTTAGATAAATAATAGCGAATGTTGACAAGTTCCTGAGCTGCTTGTACTGCATAAAGCTTTGCAAGCTTGAATACCTCAAAATGTCGGGGAACTCGTAACTTTGTCAGGTAATCCCATGATTTATGCGGAACAACAAAGAAATGTAGACTGGCATCCCCCGCTCTAGGGTTTTGTTGGACACTCGATTGATCCATGATTCATGGAGAAAGGGGTGTCGCGATGAACGAACAAAAGCAAGAGGGGGCTTTGGCGGAGGGCGCCCGTAGGGCGAACGGAGCCAAGGCCCCAGGGCATCGCAGTGAGCGGGGTCGGTTCTCCTGCCAGCGCAAGCGGGAGGCGGTCCTGCGTCTTTTGCGGGGCGAGAGCCTGGAGACGCTCTGCCGCGAGTTGGGCACGACAGCGGCTCGGCTTTCCGCCTGGCGCGAGGCGTTCCTTCGCGCGGGCGAGGCGGCGCTCAAAGCCCGCCCGGCGGATGAGCGGGACGAGGAGAACGCCCGGCTCAAGGCCAAGGTGGGCGAACTCACGATGGAGGGCGAGGTCCTGCGGGAGAAGATCGACCGCCTGGAGGCCGGCCGCCCTTTAGCCGGCAGGAGGTGGAGGCGATGAGTCAGGCCCGCTTCACCTCCACGGGCAGAGCCTACGGCCTGAAGCGGGTGTGCGCCCTTTGGGGCTTGGCGCGCTCCACGGTCTACGCGCAACGGCGGCGAGAGGCGGTCCCCGTTCATGAACGCCCCACGCCCAATAAGCGCGGCCCTGTGGGCCCGTGCACCGATGCGGAACTCCTCGGCCACATCCGGCAGGTCCTGGAGGACTCTCCCTTCCATGGCGAGGGCTACCGCAAGGTGTGGGCGAGGCTGCGCTTCGCGGGCATCCGCACCAGCAAGGAGCGGGTGCGTCGCCTGATGCGGGAGGCGGGGCTTCAGGCCCCCCACCGGGTGGGCAAACCCCGAGGTCCCAAGGCCCACAACGGGACCATCCGCACCGAGCGGCCCGACCGAATGTGGGGCACGCACATGACGACGACGGTGACCACCGAGGAGGGGATGGCCTCGGTGTTCGTGGCGGTGGATCACTGCTCGGTGGACTGCGTGGGGATCCATGCGGCCAAGAGCGGCAACCGCTTCGAGGCCCTGGAGCCGATCCGGCAGGGGGTCGCCGAGCGCTTCGCCGGCTTGGAGGCGGACGTCGCCGAGGGGCTTAAAGTTCGTCACGACCACGGCCCCGCCTATCTGTCCGATGACTTTCAGCGGGAGATCGCCTACCTGGGCATGACCAGTTCGCCCAGCTTCGTGCGGGCGCCCGAGGGAAATGGCTACTGTGAGTGGTTTATCCGCATCTTGAAGGAGAATCTCCTGTGGGTGCGCTCTTTCGCCACCGTAGAGGAACTGCGGTGGGCGCTGCTTGAGTTCAAGAACCTGTATAACCATCATTGGATTCTCGAGGGCTACGGCTACCGAACGCCGGCCCAGGCAAGGCAGGAAAAACTCGCTCAAGTTGCGGAGGCCGCATGAGGTCGAATACCCTCACCCGAGTGTCCAATAACCCAGGGGCGGTCCATCATCCCTCAGCTTCCCGTTGAAACTCTCCACATATCCGTTCTCCCAGGGACTCCCTGGCTCGATGGACAACGTCCTCACGCCAACCGCCTTGAGCCAGTGCCTGACCACCCTGGCCGTGAACTCCGACCCGTTATCTGACCGGAGGTATTCGGGGACGCCACGGTCCACAAACAGCTCTGCCAACCGCTCCAGCACATCCTGGTGATTCATCTGCCTTGGGGCATCAATGGATAAACATTCAAAGGATGTACGCATCCAAAATGGTCAGCAGACGGAAAGCCCCCCCCTCTTGGGTACGCAGGCATAGCTCCAGACATGGTTCCGATGAGTCGGTCTCAGGCGCACGCAGGACCCGTCATGGAGCCACAGTCTCCTTCGTTTCGGCTGTCTGGACGGGACCTTCAGCCCTTCCTGTCTCCAAAGCTTTTCCACGCGCTTGGGGTTCACCTTCCACCCCTCTAAGGCGAAGAATCGCCGTGATCCTCCGGTACCCGTACCGGCCATGCTGACTGGCCAACCCCACCATCCGGAGCACCAGTCGTCCCTCTTCCTTGGAAATCTGTCGGACTCTTCGTTGGGTCGATCGAGCCTGTCCCAGCACGCGGCAGGCCCGACGCTCACAGACTCGCTCAGGCCCGGACCGCTCTCGCACCCATACCACGGCTCCTCTCCGCTTCGCCGGACCTGGAAGTTTCCCGAGGAGACTTCCTTCAGAATCTGGTTGTCCACAGACAGATCCGCCACCAGCTTCTTCAGCCGGCCATTCTCCTTCTCCAGCGACTTCAGACGCTTGGCCTGATCCATCCTCAGACCCCCATACTCCTTCCTCCACCGGGAGTCGGTCTGCTCGGTCACCCCGATCTGCTTGCACACCTGGACCACCGTCTTCCCCTGGGACTGGGACACCTCCCCCTCTCGCAGCTTGATGACGATCTGCGCGGACGTAAACCGCTTCCTGGCCATCCTTCGCCTCCTTCTACAACCCAGGAATACTCCTTTATGAACTGGACTCGCTTGAAGGGGGCAGGTCAAGCCTCCTAGGAAGAGCAGATTGCGGAGCTGGTGGAAGAGTTCCTGCGGGAGAACGGTATTGTTCCGGAATGGAGATGAACCGCCTGGAACGGGATCGCCCGCGGCATTGGTTCGCGGCAACGGACGGCGCACCGGCAGCGCGATGGCATTGGTCAACGCCATCATTGCGGCCCTCGCCGGCGGGGGGCTTCTGGGTTCGGGGCGGCTCCGGGCCGGAATCCGAACGGCTACGATTCGCGCGGCCGATGGTCTCGAATCGGCGGAAACGGCGGATCGGCGGCGGCGCACGGCGTCAGGAGCGCGCCTCGATATGGCACGGCGCACCGTGTTGAAATAGTGTTGAACTTTACAGGAAGTCGTCAGTCAGGAAAGATAGAGAAACAGATATTAACCTATAATATCAATGCGTTATACAATGGCCGTAAGCCGTGGGAAAAAGCGATCTATAAATTCCCAGCGCAGCGTCAGGATCTCGCTCTTCCGGCATCCGGTCAGCAGCAGCAGCCGGAGCGCCGCGATTGCCGGCGGCCACACCGAGCCGTCCGTTTCCACATCTCTCAATACCCGGCCCAGCCGCCGGAACTCCTCCGGCGTCAGAAACCGCTCGCGCGACCGCATTTTGTAACGGCGCACCGACCGGCACGGGTTCCGTCCGGGCGGTATCCGGTCCCACGCCTCGGCCAGCGAGAACATTTTCGACAGGATATTGACCGTCCCGTTGGCCATTGCAGGTGTGTCGTGGAGCCGGTGATGCAGCGCCGCAATCTCCCCTCGTCCGACCTCGCTGATTGACATCCCGCCCAGCACCGGCAAGATGTGTTTGTCGAGCACCAATCGATACTTGGCGGCCGTGCTCGGCTTGCAATGCACCTTGACATGGACGCGCATGAAGTGTTCGGACAGTTCGGACACTGTGAGCTCCGGTACGGGTGGCGCGGGCACGGGGTCCTCGCCCTGCTTGATGCGGTCGATGACCACGGCCGCCCGCTTCCTCGCCTCATCGGTCGACATGTCCCCATGACGCCCGAGGGTCACTCGCTTCGGCCCGATCGGCCCCCGGGACTGCACCACGTAGACCTTGCGGCCCGTGGCATGGACACGCACCCCGAAGCCGGCCAGATCCCGATCCCAGAAGACGGCATCCTCGGTTTCGACGGTGAGCGCATCCACGGTGCGCTTGGTTATCCTGAGCTCGCTTCGTCTGGGCATGGACCATCCTTGCCTTTATACGATGGCAATCGGTGTGCAAGTCCGTAATCAATACGAATATGACCGGCATCAACTCGGTGCGTATCTGAGCACAAACATGGCGGGAATGCAAGGGGCTGGAAACAGGAGAAGAACTGAAATAAGTGAATAAAAATAAATAGTTATAGTACTAGAACGCATTCAGGCGCTTCATTGGCAGAAGAATGGACTTTCTCATAATGTTTTCTTGGCCGATACGTGGCTGACCATCACCGACGGCGTCGCGCGGATGCATGCCGATTACCTGAGGTCCGCGTCGTCCCGGGCGCGCAAGCGGCCCTTCCGCTGGTGGTATTACCTGTGGGTGATCCTCCTGACCGTCCTCAGCCTGACGACCATCTGGTTCGAGCGGCCGGGGCCGTTGATCGTCATCGTGGGGGTGTCGAGCTTTCTGGCGATGGGCGTCTACGCGCCGGGCCTCCTCTATCTGAATTACGTCCGGATGCCGAAGCTTCTGCCCGCGTGGGTCCGGCCGCACCCGGCGAACTGTGTGATCCTCTGCCTCGTGACCGCCGCATATTGGGCGCTTTCCGTCTGGTATCTGATCGTCCTGTTCTGAGGTATGGTGCGGGATGCCCTTGGCGTGAATCCGCTGAGGGGAACCCGGGGATAATTCTTCAAGGAGGAATGAAAGTGTCAGGGAGAAAACGAGTTGCGGCTATCGCCGCCGTCGCGGCCGTCGTGCTCATCACCGGCGGCGCCGGGGCGGTGACAAAGAAGGTTCGGGTAAGAAGATGGCGGTGAAACGGGCCATGGCCAAGCTGGAAGCCAAGAGCGGCAGCCATGTATCCGGCGTCGTCCGCATTCAAGAGACCGAAGGCGGCGTTTTGGTCAGTGTGGAAGCGAAGGGCGCGCCCGCGGGCTCGCATGGTTTTCACGTTCATGCCAAGGGCGATTGCGGTTCTCCTGATGGAAAGAGTGCGGGCGGCCACTTCAATCCGGCCAACACCTCCCACGGCGGGCGCAAGAGCGCAAAGCGTCACGCGGGCGACTGGGGGAATCTTGGCGCCAACGGAGATTCCTGTTACGGCAATAAAGCGTCCATTCTCCGCTCTCCGGGCGATATCGGAATTGGGCCACCGGGGATTTTGTCCACGTGCTTTTGCCGAAATAGCTTTCCCGCTCCTCAAAGAGCGTAAGGCTGTTTCCGCGGAAACCGAAAGCCAGTCTCACCTTGTCCCTGACGTGAAGAGGAACTTTTCTCTCGCAATAGGCGTGGAAATATTTCTCGGCGCGTTTCTTGACCAGGGGAGGAAGGGCCATTCATCGGCGCCTTTCCATGTAGTCCCAGAACATGAGCTCGTAGCCTTGCAGGAGCCTCGCGGACTGTTTGATCCGTTGGGGGGGGATGCCCCGCGCCAGATCCTGATCGACGATTTCCGCCGCGCGTTCAGCCAAATCCGCCGGGGGGTTGGCAAACGATTCGAAAAAGGCGAGATCCCCGGCGGACAGGCCATAGTGCTCCCGCAACCCGGCCCCCATCCTGCCGCAGTTCGCCCCCCAGGCGTCAAAGTTCAAAGCGAACGCCGCGGCCGTCTGGCCGGCTGATCCATACACCCCCAGCCACGCCATGTAGGCGGGATAGGCATGGGCCTCGGGGGCTGGCTCACGCGCGGAGAGGGCCTCCCGGTCCAGCCCCAGGGCCCGGCCGAGAACGACGATGTGATTCAGCGCGGCCTTCTCCCCCTGAAGCGTCCCCCAAAAGAACGCGTGTGTCAGCGGCACCGGGTGACGGGAGAGAAGTTGGGCCACACTCCTCAGGTCGCTTTCGATGATGTGATACTGCTCCCCCGCGAAGATCGTGAGCGCCTCCCGAGGCGCTTCGCCGGCTTCGACGGCCGCGATGAAGGGATGGTGACGGATTCGATCCTCCAGATCGGCCATTTCCTTTTTCATTTCGGAGAACAGCGTCTTCGCGTCCGACATTCTTGATTTCCTCTCTATAGCCATCCCGCCGTTCCCGCGCCGTGTCACAGCGCCCGTTTTACCACAGAGCCCCCTCCCCCCCTAGCGGAGCCATCCGATCAATCGAGAGGTCGCTCAAAGCCGCAATCTTTTCATCCAAGAACCACCATCGACCCTCCACCCACGGTGAGCAAGGCCCCCAGGACCACCCGGGGCGTCACCCGCTCCCACCGCCGAAGGAAAATCATCGTCAGGACGAGAACCATGAGCGGGGACGTCTGATAAAGTGTCGTGACGATCGACACCTCTCCCAGATGGATGGCGAAGATCAGCGAATAGATCGCCGTCCCCGCCATCGCGCCCGCCGGCATGAGCCACGGAAGGGCCCCGAGCCGGATGCGGCGCCGCTCGCCCATCGGGAAGCAGAGCGCCAGAAAAGGAAAAAAGAGAACAGCCACCGATGAACCGATCCACGCGGCCAGCAGGGGCGAGGGCATGATGGCCAGGCCGATCTTGACCAGCACCGCGCCGATGCCGAGCGCCACGCCCGCCAGGATGGACATCAAGGAGCCGACCTTTGCGGAGCCCGCCCCCGCGGCGGGGGGATCCCCGTCCCCGGAGGCCCGATCCGCCGCCGGGTTCCCGGCCGGGCGGGGCCCCTTCCCCCAATCCTCCGACGTGATGACGAACAGACCGGCGACGGCCAGGGCGATCCCAAGATATTGCGGGACGGCCAGCTTCTCCCCGAGGATGACGAAAGCGAATACCGCCGTGAAGATGGGAGAACACCCCTTGAGGGGGGCCGCGCGAGCCACCCCGATGCGTCGAATGGCGAGGAGGAAGAGGGACAGGAAAGAGACCGAGTTCATGAATCCGGCGGCCATGAACCAGGGCACGGCCGCGGTCTTGAGCTCGGCAAAAGCCCCCGTGTACAGACAAATGCCCGTGAAGAGAATCCACTGGACAGGGGCCGTGATGAGCGGGGCCATCGTCGGGGAGGTGAACTGAAGGCCCCGCTTCAGGAAGATATCGGCCACGGCGAAGAAGAAGGCCGCGCTCAGCGCCGCAAGAATCGCGTAAACAGGGGTCATGGAAAATCCCGATGTGAGGTTCGACATTATCCAGGCTGCCTTTCCTTACCACACACCGAAGGGCGCGCCTAACCGGAAGCGCCCCCGTGGCCGGAGGAATCGGGGGGTGGGGGGGGGAGGGCGGAAGTCCTTCCTTTGACGCGAAGGGGCGACGCCGGGGCCCGGCGTTCCGTCCGTCTTGAACCCATACAATTCCTTGACTTCCGAGGGGCGGCCGAAGTATCTTGGCGACGCGCGGGGGGGGCCTCCTCGCGGCGGTCCGGCCTTCGGCGCCGGGGGGAAGACCGCGTCACGGGCGGAGGGTCTCCCGGAGGCGATCCTCAAGACCCGCACCCGATAACGAGGCAGATGATTGCGAAGGATTCCGTCCCCGCGCCCTGGCGGACCCCGTTTCGGACGGGGGGAATAAATCAGTGAAGGGACTCATTCTCAGCGGGGGCCGGGGGACCCGGCTCCGCCCGATCACCTACACGAACGCCAAGCAGCTCGTTCCCGTCGCTAACCAGCCCGTCCTCTTCTATGGAATCGAGGCCATCCGGCAGGCGGGGATCCGCGAGATCGGCATCATTGTGGGAGAGACCCAGCCCGACATCGAGGCCGCCGTCGGGGACGGCTCGCGCTGGGACGTCGAGGTGACCTACATCCCCCAGTCAGAGCCCCTGGGGCTGGCCCACGCGGTTCTGACGGCGGAAGACTATCTGGCCGGTTCGCCCTTCGTGATGTACCTCGGGGACAACCTCATCCGGGGGGGCATTCGCGACCTCGTCGAAGACTTCAAGAGCGAGGCGCCCAACGCCATGCTCCTGCTCTGCCCCGTTCCCAACCCGAGCGATTTCGGCGTGGCCGAGCTCAAGGAGGGGCGGGTGATCCGGTTGGAGGAAAAGCCCGCCCGGCCGAAAAGCGACCTGGCCCTGGTCGGCGTCTACATGTTCGACCGGACCATCTTCGACGCCGCGCGCGCCATAGAGTACTCCGCGCGCGGAGAGCTCGAAATCACCGACGCCATCCAGCGGCTCATCGACGACGGCCGCGTCGTCCACTCCCACGTCGTCCAGGGGTGGTGGAAGGACATGGGCAAGCTGGAAGACCTGCTGGAAGCGAACCGGCTTATCCTGGACACCCTGGAGGAGCGCCGGCTGGGCGAGGTGGACGAGGCGTCCCGGATCGAGTTCCGGGTGACCCTGGAGGAGGGAAGCCGGGTGGTGAACAGCACCATCCGGGGACCCGCCGTGATCGGCAAGGGGGCGGAGATCCGCGATTCCTACATCGGGCCGTTCACCGCCATCGGCGACAGGGTCCGGGTCCACGGCTCCGAGATCGAGCACAGCATCATCCTGGAAGGAAGTGTAATCAGCGACGTGCGGCAGCGGATCGCCGACAGCCTGATCGGACGGAACGCCGAGATCGGGCGCTCGGACGCGAAACCCTCGGCGTGCCGTCTCATGGTGGGGGATTTTTCTCAGGTGCACATCCAGTGAGCGGGAAGGACGGCCGGATCACCTCGGAGCGAATCGAGGGCGTCGTCGTCAGGGCGTTGAAGCGGATCCCCGACGAGCGTGGCTGGCTCATGGAGATGCTCCGGGCCGATGACGACCTCTTCCAGAAGTTCGGCCAAGTGTACCTGACGGCCGTCTATCCGGGCGTTGTCAAGGGCTGGCATTACCACAAGATCCAGACCGACCACTTCGTTTGCGTGGGTGGGATGGCCAAGGTGGTTCTCTATGACAGCCGGGAGGACTCCCCGACCCGCGGATGTGTCAACGAATTCTTCATGGGCGTCCTGAACCCGCTTCTCGTTCAGATTCCCCGGCTCGTTTATCACGGCTTCAAAGGCGTCAGCCCGGAACCGGCGATCATCCTCAATATCCCCACCGAGGTCTATCGCTATGACGACCCGGACGAGTTCCGCCCCCCCCCCCATGGCGGGCCCATCCCTTACGAATGGGCCCGCGAGGACGGCTGAGGATGGAGACCTGGCTTGTCACGGGCGGTCTCGGCTTCATCGGTAGCCATTTTGTCCGTTTGGCGTTGGCCGAGCGGCCGGACGTCCGGGTGATCAACCTGGACAAGATCACGTACGCCGGCGTGCCGGAAAACCTGGCGGACGTCGAGAACGATCCCCGCTACACGTTCGAGCGCGGCGACATCGCCGATGCCGAAGCGGTCGGCCCGCTCGTCCGCAAAGCAGACCTGATCGTGAATTTCGCCGCCGAGACCCACGTGGACCGCTCCATCGGCGACGCCGCCGATTTTCTGCGGACCGACGTCATGGGCGTCTACGTCCTGCTCGAGGCCATGAAGGACGCCGGCGTCCGGCGGTTCATCCAGGTCTCGACCGATGAGGTGTACGGGGAAGCCGCTGGCGGCGACGGGGCCGAGCCGTCCGCCGAGCGGGACGCGTTGATGCCCAAAAGCCCCTACGCCGCCAGCAAGGCCGGCGGGGACCGGCTGGCGTTCTCCTATTGGGCGACCCACGGGACCCCGGTCGTGATCACCCGGTGCTCGAACAACTACGGGCCGAACCAGTATCCGGAGAAAATGCTTCCGCTCTTCATCACCAACGTCCTGGAGGATGAACCCCTGCCCGTCTACGGCGACGGCCTCAACAGCCGCGACTGGATTCATGTCGAGGATCACGTCCGGGCCCTGTTCGCGGTGATCGACGCCGACGGGGCGGAGGGCGAAGTCTTCAACATCGGAACGGGCGAGGAGCGGAACATCCTCCAGATGGCCGAGGCCGTCCTGGAGTGCCTGGACAAGCCGAAGGACCTGATCCGAAGGGTCCGGGACCGGCCCGGTCACGTGCTGCGCCACGCCGTTTGCGCGGACAAACTGAAGGCGGCGACCGGATGGTCCCCCGGCCGGCGCCTCGATGACGGCCTCCCGGCGACCGTCCGGTGGTATGAGACCCACGCCGATTGGTGGCGGCGGATCAAGGCGGGGGAGTACCGGGCCTACTACGAGAAGATGTATGCCGGACGCTGAGGGCAGGAAGAGCCGCCGGGTTGGGACCCGCCGGGTCGCGATCACAGGCGCCGGGGGAATCCTCGGGACGGCCCTGCGGGCATGCCTGCCGGAGGGGCCGGACGCGATGGTGGCCGTCGGCCTGACCCGCGCCGACCTGGACATTACGCGGCCCGAAGCGGTCCAGGGGAAGCTGGAAGAAATCTCCCCAGACGCCGTCATTCATGCCGCGGCGTATACGAAGGTCGACGCGGCCGAGGAGGAGCCGGACGCGGCCCGCGCGGTGAACGCGGCCGGGGCGGCCAACGTGGCCCGGACGTGCGCCTCCCTCGGATGCCGGCTTATCCACCTCAGCACCGATTACGTGTTCGACGGCACATCCGACCGGCCCTACCGGGAGGACGACCCCATTTCCCCCCTCGGGGTCTACGGGGCCACCAAGTGGGAGGGGGAGGAAGCGGTCCGGGCGCACGGCCCGGCGGACTCCCTGATTGTCCGGACCGCGTGGGTCTACGGCCCGGCGGGGCGGAACTTCGTTGACGCGATTTTGGAAAAGGGCGCCCTCGGCGAGCCGGTCCGCGTGGTGAACGATCAGCGCGGCGCCCCGACCTATTCGGCGGACCTGGCGGGGGCCCTCAAGGCGCTGCTGCGGACCGAAGCCCGGGGGGTGGTGAACGTCACCGGGGGCGGCGAGTGCACGTGGTACGATTTCGCGCGGGAGATCCTCTCGGCCGCCGGGCAGGACCCCGTCATTGTGGAGCCGACCTCGGCGCGGCTTCTCGGCCGCAAGGCGCCGCGTCCGGCCTATTCCGTCCTGGACGGATCGGCCTATCGGGGCTGGACGGGACGCCCCCTTCGGTCCTGGGCCGAGGCCCTTCGTGATTATCTGATCTTGCGCGGCGCCCTCTTGGAGGGTTGAATGCCGGGGAATCATTTTTGGGGAGCTTTTTGAATGGAAATCGGAGTGATCGGGATCGGCTATGTGGGCCTGGTGACGGGCGCGGTTTTCGCGGACCTCGGAAACGACGTGATCTGCGCCGATATCGACGAGGAGAAAGTCGAGCGGTTGAACCGGGGCGAGGTGCCGATCTACGAGACCGGCTTGGATGAGATGATCCACCGCAACGTGGAGGGCGGCCGCCTGAGCTTTACGATCGATGTGCACCGGCTGGTCCGCGACTCGGAGCTGATCTTCATCTGTGTCGGCACGCCGCCCAAGGACGACGGCGAGACCGATCTCTCCTACGTGGAGAGCGCCGCCGCGGCCATCGCCCACGCCATCGACGATTACAAGGTCATCGTCAACAAGAGCACCGTCCCGGTCGGGACCGGGGCCTTGGTTTCCGACATCATCGAGCGCCACAAGCGCAAGTCCGTGCGGTTCGACGTCGTATCGAATCCCGAGTTCCTGCGCGAGGGCTCGGCCATCCAGGACACCCTGGCGCCGGACCGGATCGTCATCGGCGCGCCCAACAAGACCGTCGCCATGAGGCTGCTCGAGCTCTACGCGCCCCTCGAGCGCCCGATGCTCATCACCGACGTGCCGAGCGCGGAGATCATCAAATACGCCAGCAACGCCTTCCTGGCCATGAAGATCTCCTTCATCAACGCCGTGGCGAACGTCTGCGAGCAGGCCGGGGCGAACGTGGACGACGTGGCCAAGGGCATGGGGTACGACTCCCGCATCGGCCGGGGGTTCCTCTATCCCGGACTCGGGTTCGGCGGGTCGTGCTTCCCGAAAGACGTCGAGTCCTTCGTCCACAAGTCCGGGGAGCTCGGATACGATTTCAAACTGCTCAAGGAAGTGCTTTCCGTCAACCGGGAGCGCGCGCCGCACCTGCTCGACATCATCCGCAAGAGCATGGGGAGTCTGAAGGGAAAAGTCGTGGGCGTTCTGGGCCTGGCCTTCAAGGACAACACCGACGACATGCGCGACGCCAAGTCGGTCGAGGTCATCCGGGCGCTTCTCGAAGAAGGCGCCAAGGTCAAAGCGTATGATCCGGTGGCGATGGACAACGCCCGGTCCATCCTGAACGGGGTGGAGTTCTGCCCCAGCGCCTATGCCGCGGCCGAGGGGGCGGACGCCCTCGTGGTCGTGACCGAATGGCGGGAGTTCCGCCAGCTGAACCTGGTCCGCCTCAAAGAGCTGATGGCCCGGCCCCTGATTTTCGACGGACGCAACATCTACGACGTGGAGCGGACGAAGAGGCTCGGGTTCGAATACCACTGCATGGGGAAAGCCTGATGGCGCCTCCACGGAGCCTGGTCACGGGGGGGGCCGGCTTTCTCGGGTCCTATCTGTGCGAGCGCCTGTTGGCCGACGGCCACGAAGTGATCTGCATGGACAACCTGCTGACCGGGAACGACGAAAACGTCTCCCACCTTTCGAGCGGCCGGTTCCACATGATCAAGTATGACGTCACCCACTTCCTGGCCGTCCCGGGCAAGTTGGATTATGTCTATCACTTCGCCTCGCCCGCCAGCCCCGTCGATTACCTGGAATATCCGATTCAGACCCTCAAGGTCGGGGCCCTCGGGACCTTGAACGCCCTCGGGCTCGCCAAGGCGAAAGGGGCCGTGCTCACCCTGGCCTCCACGTCCGAGGTCTACGGCGACCCGCTCGTTCACCCCCAAAAGGAGGATTGCTGGGGTAACGTGAACCCCATCGGCCCCCGGGGGGTGTACGACGAGGCCAAGCGTTACGGCGAAGCCCTCGTGATGGCCTACCACCGGTTTCACTCGCTCAAGACCCGCATCCCCCGCATCTTCAACACCTACGGCCCCCGGATGCGGCTTCAGGACGGGCGGGCCGTCCCCACCTTCCTGACGCAGGCCCTCCGAAACGAGCCCATCACGGTTTTCGGCGACGGAAGCCAAACCCGGAGCTTTTGTTACATCTCGGACCTGATCGAGGGGATCGTCCGGCTCTCGCGCTCGGACTGCGCCGAGCCGGTCAACCTCGGAAACCCCAACGAGATCACCATCGGGGAGCTGGCGCGGGTGATCATCGAGGCGACCGGAAGCCGGAGCGTAATCGAGATCAAGCCCCTCCCGGAGGATGACCCGAAGGTGCGCCAGCCGGACATCTCGCGGGCCCGGGAGATTTTGGGCTGGCAGCCCGCCGTGGCCCTCGACGAGGGCCTGCGCGACACGCTGGAGTATTTCCGGCGAAAGGTGTCTTCCTGACGCGCTGCCGAGGACCGGCGGGGGGAGGAGGGAAGGGAGCGATCATGATGCGCCCGCCGGATGCCGCGAAGCCCTATCCGACCTCCATCCGGGAATGGCCCGAGCAGGCGCGTCCCCGGGAGCGGCTTCTGGCCCGGGGCGCGGAGGAGATGGGCGACGTGGAGCTTCTGGCGATCATCCTCCGAACCGGCAGCGGGCCGGGGGCCGGCGGCGGCGGCGCGCTGGATTTAGCGCGCTCCCTGCTCTACCGGTTCGAGGATCTTCGGGGGATCGAGAAGGCCGGTGTGAACGACATCTGCTCGATCCGGGGCATCGGCCCCGCCAAGGCGGCCCAGGTCAAGGCCGCGCTGGAGCTGGGGCGGCGCTTCCTCGCCGGAGGGGAGAAGGACCGCGCGCTCGGCTCCTCCGAGGAGGCGGCGGCCTACTTCGCGCCCCGCCTGCGCGCCCGGCAGAAGGAGCTCTTCCAGGTGGCGCTGTTGAGCACGAAAAATCATCTGTTGAAGGTCGAGACGATTTCGCTGGGGTCGTTGAATGAGAGCGTCGTCCATCCCCGGGAGGCGTTCGCGCCCGCGGTTAAAGAATCGGCCGCCGCCGTGGTTTTCGCCCACAACCATCCGAGCGGAGACCCCGCCCCCAGCGAGGCGGACCGCCGGCTGACCCGGCGGCTGAAAGAGACGGGCGATCTCCTCGGCATCCGCGTTCTGGACCACATCATCGTCGGGGAAGGCGATTATTACAGCTTCGCGGACCAGGGGGCCTTGTGAGGGAGATGAAACCGGGAGGCGTCCGAATGCCGCCCAACGCGAAGGGCCTTGGGTTTGGAATTTGATTCATGACCGAAAAGAATCCTCCCGGACCGGATTTCTGGGTTCACGCCCTTGCCCGCCGGATCACCCTCTTTGAAAACCTCCGGCAGGGCGATTTTGGAAACCAGTTGGATCGATTGTCTGACGTCGTCGCCCGAGCCATGGCCCGCGACCGAAAGGTCCTGCTGTTCGGAAACGGGGGCAGCGCCGCCGCCGCCCAGCACGTCGCCGCCGAATGGGTGGGTCGCTTCCTCACCGAGCGGAACCCCTTGCCCGCCATCGCCTTGACGACCGACTCCTCCATCCTGACGGCCATCGGCAACGACTACGGCTTTGAGCGGATCTTCGAGCGCCAGATCGATGCCCTGACCCTGCCGGGGGACGTGGCCATCGGCATCAGCACGACCGGCGGCTCCGAAAACGTGATCCGCGGCCTTCGCGCGGCCGGGAAGCGCGGGGCGCATACGGCGGCCTTCCTGGGCGGGGCCGGGGGAAGGGCGAAGCGTGCGGCCGATACTGCCTTGATCGTGCCCGGCGCCGAGGTCCCCTTGATTCAAGAAGCGCATGGATTCCTGCTTCACGTTCTTTGCGAAGAGGTCGACCGCCGCCTCAGGGCGCCCCGGGTCGGACGGAAGCGCGGTAAGACGTCCCCCGGAGGATCTGCGGCGGGGAAAAAGGGAAGCGCGCGTGGCTAGCCGGGGCGCGGGCCGATCCCGCGCGTCCGCGCGTCCCTCCGGCCGCCGGTCCAAGGGAGCCCCCGCGCCGCTTGACGCCGGCCGGTTGGGGCCGGTGGTCGTCGTCGGAGACATCCTGTACGACCACTTCGTCTGGGGGGAGGTGGACCGGGTGTCACCCGAGGCCCCGGTCCAGGTGCTCCGGTGGGAGCGGGAGGCGGACGCGCCGGGCGGGGCCGCCAATGTCGCCTTGAACCTGGCCTCTTTGGGCTGCCGCGTCCGGTTGATCGGCGTTGTCGGCAAGGACGCGCCGGGAAGAAGGCTGGTCGGGCGCCTGCGCAAGAAGGGCGTGGACACCTCGGGCGTCCTGGCCGTCGCCGGCCGGCCCACCAGCCAGAAGACGCGGGTCATCGCGCGCGGACAGCACATCCTCCGGATAGACCGGGAGCGGGTCCTTCCCCTCGGGGCGGATGAGGAGCGGCGCGTGGCGGCGAGTGTCCGGCGTCTCGGACGCGGCGCTTCGGGGATCATCTGCTCCGATTACGCCAAGGGGGTGTTGGGCAAGGGGGTGCTGGCGGCGGTCTTCGGCGTCTCGGCCGCGGCGAAGAAGAAACGCTCCGACAAGGGCCGCCCCTTTGTCCTCGTGGACCCGAAAGGGCGGGACTTCACGAGGCACCGGAGGGCGGACATCCTGACGCCCAACGCCCGGGAATTGATCGAGGCGACCCGCGAGATGGCCGGCCGCGAGGATGGCGGGCCCGATCTGGACAGACGCGCCCGTTGGCTGATGGGGAGAACGGGCGTCCGGGCGCTTCTCGTTACGCGGGGCGCGGAGGGCATGGACCTGTTCGAAGCCGGGGGCGCGAGGCCCCGAAAGACGCATGTCCCCGTGTCGCAGACCCACCAGGTTTATGATGTCACAGGGGCGGGCGACACGGTGGCCGCCGTGATGGGGATGGCCGCCTTCGGCGGGTCTTCCCTGGCGGACGCGGCGCGCCTCGCGACCGCCGCGGCGGGGATCGTCGTCGGGATGGTCGGGACCGCGGTCGTGGAGCCCGAAGCCCTGGCCCGCGTCATGGGCGGGGGGCTTTCCGCGTCGGGCTTGAAGATCCTCTCGCGCGACGCGCTCAAGAGGCGGTTGGCCGAAGCCCGGGCCCGGGGCGACCGGGTGGTGTTCACCAACGGATGCTTCGACATGATGCACACCGGCCACCTTCATCTGTTGCAGCGCGCCCGGGCGCGGGGAGACCTGCTCGTCGTGGGGTTGAACGATGACGCCTCCGTCCGGAGGCTCAAGGGGACGGGCCGGCCCCTCATCGGCGAGGACGAGCGGGCCGAGATGCTGGTCTCCCTCCGGTTTGTGGATTACGTGTCCATCTTCGCCGAGCAGACGCCGCTCCGCCTCATCCGGGCGCTGCGGCCCGACGTTCTGGTCAAGGGGGGCGACTATCGGCTGGACGAGGTGGTCGGGCGGGACCTGGTTGAGGGCGCCGGGGGCCGCGTCGAGTTGATCCCGCTGCTGCCCGGTTTCTCCACGTCCTCGCGGGTCGAAGCCATCCGGCGGGGCGGGGGGGGCGGGGCGGGGGGAGGGGGGAGGCGTTGAACCGTCCGATATCCGAACCTTCCGGCAAGGGGCCGCACAAGTCGATGGACTTCTCCGGGGCGAAGACGGCGCCCCTGACGACCCGGCGGAGCAAGGTGCAAAAGGATCTTCTGGCCGACCCCGAGGCGTACTCACCCCCCGGCCGGTCTCTTGAGGACCTGATCCCGTCGATCTTGAAGGGAAGCGACATCAAGACGCTGGCCGACGCCTGGGCCGCCGCGGTCTCCGGGGGTCGTTCGGTGATCCTCGGGATGGGCGCTCATCCCGTCAAGGTCGGGTTGAGCCGTCTGATCATCGACCTGATGAATCGCGGGTTCGTGAACGCCCTGGCCGCCGGCGGGGCGCTGGCCGTTCACGACATCGAAATGGCCATGCAGGGACACACCTCCGAGGAGGTCGCCGAGGGGCTGCCCGAGGGCGCTTTCGGCATGGCCGAGGAGACCGGACGGGCCTACTGGGACGCCGTCGCGCTGGCCGGCCGGGAAGGGTGCGGATTGGGTCAGGCGGTGGGGCGGCACATCGCGGAGGGGGCGTTTCCCCACCGGGATCTGAGTTTGCTGGCGGCTGCGTACGCGCGCGGGATTCCCGCGACCCTCCACGTAGCCATCGGGACGGACATCGTTCACATGCACCCTGGTCATGACGGAGCGGCCCTCGGCCTCGCCGCCTTCCGGGATTTTCACGTTTTCTCCGAAGCGGTTCTAGGACTGGAGGGCGGCGGGGTGTACCTCAATCTGGGCTCGGCCGTTATCATGCCCGAGGTTTTCCTGAAGGCCGTCAACATCGCCCGGAACCTGAAGGGCAAACCGCACGGAATCGTCACGGCCAACCTGGACATGATCCAGCACTACCGGCCGAGGGAGAACGTCGTTCAGCGTCCCACGATTCCGGGTGGACGGGGCTTTCAAATCACCGGGCACCACGAGATCCTCTTTCCGCTTCTCTATACGATGGTGCGGGACCGTCTTTCCTGAGGCGGGCGGAGGAAACAAGGGAGACGGATGATTCAAATCGCGGTATTGGCCAGCGGCAGCGGCGGAAACGCCATCTATCTGGAGTCGGGGGGGGACGCCTTGCTGATCGACGCGGGGATCTCCCGCCTCCAGATCGAGCGGCGGATTTCGGGCATCGGCGGCTCGATGGAAAATGTCCGGGCGCTCCTGGTGAGCCACGAGCACAGCGATCATGTCAAAGGCATGCCCGTTTTGATGAAGCGAAACCCGTTTCCCGCTTACATGACCGAGGGGACGCTTCGCGCGTTGTCCCGGCAGCCCTGGGATTGGGCGCCGGATTCCCGGGTCGAGACGTTCCGGGCCCTTCGCCCTTTCCAGCTCGGCGCTTGGGCCGTCCGGGCGTTTCCGACGCCCCATGACGCGGAAGAGCCGGTGGGCTTCATCCTGGAGGCCGGGGGAATCAGGGTGGGAATCGCGACGGACATGGGGGAGATCCGGCAGGAGGTCGTATCGGAGCTTTCCGGCGTCCACGGGCTGGTGTTGGAGTTCAACCACGACCCGGACATGCTGGCGAGCGGACCCTATCCGCCCTTTTTGAAGGAGCGAATCGCGGGTCCCGGCGGCCATCTGTCGAACGAGGAGGCGGGCGGGCTCTTGGGGAGCGTCGCTCACCGGGGGTTGGGCGCGGTCATCCTCGCGCATCTGAGCGAAACCAATAATCACCCCGACCTGGTCCGCCGGACGGCGGCTCAACACTTGAACGGATACGCCACGAGATTTGAGGTGGCAAGCCGGAATGCACCCAAGGTTTTGCGGCTTTCCGCGGGATGAGATCCCTCGCGGCTTGATACAACGGGAGTTTCCATGATCCCCCGATATTCCCGGCCCGAAATGACCGCCCTCTGGTCGGAAGAGACCAAGCTGGCGAACTGGCTGGAGATCGAGTGCCTGGCCTGCGAGGCCATGGAAGGTCTCGGCCAAGTCCCCCCCGGCACGGCTGAAGCCGTCCGCAAGGCTGTTGTTCCGGACCCCGGCCGCGTTGCGGAGATCGAGAAGACCACGCGCCACGATGTCATCGCCTTTCTGACCCATGTGGAGGAGCAGGCGGGGGAGGCGGCCCGCCATCTCCACCTGGGCCTGACATCCAGCGACATCCTGGACACCTCCCTGTCCATGCAGATGGTCGAGGCGGCCCGATTGATCCTTCAGGACCTGGCCGGTCTCAAAGCGGTCCTTCACCGGCGCGCCTGGGAGCTCAAGGACCGGGCCCTGATCGGCAGAACCCACGGGATGCAGGCCGAGCCGACGACCTTCGGCCTCAAGCTGGCCCTTTGGTATGGTGAGTTCGCGAGGAACGAGGAGCGGGTCGCCCGGGCGATGGAGGGTGTCCGGGTCGGGATGATCTCGGGAGCGGTGGGGACGTACGCGCACCTCTCGCCCGAGGTGGAGGCGTTCGTCTGCGGGCGGCTGGGCCTTCGTCCCGCGCCTGCTTCCTCGCAAATCATCCAACGGGACCGCCATGCCGAGTACCTGTCGGCCTTGGCGATCACCGCGGCGTCGGTGGCGAAAGTCGCCACCGAGATCCGGAGCCTCTCCCGGTCCGAGGTGGGGGAGGTGTCGGAAGGATTCGGCCAGGGACAGAAGGGCTCCTCGGCCATGCCGCACAAGCGGAACCCGATTGTCTCGGAGCAGCTCGTCGGCCTCTCGCGTCTGGTGGGCGTGAACGCCGCCGCCGCCCTTCAGAACGTCCCCCTGTGGCACGAGCGGGACATCAGCCATTCCTCGGTGGAGCGGGTCATCCTGCCCGATTCGACGATTCTGGTGGACACCCTGCTGGTGAAGCTGACGGGCTTGCTCGACGGCCTCGTGATTCACGAGGAGGCCATGGAGCGGAACCTGGCGATGGGCGGGGGGCTGTTCCATTCCGAGCAGGTCCTGTTGGCCCTGATCCGTTCCGGGCTTTCGCGCCAAGGGGCGTACGAGATGGTCCAGCGCTGCGCCTTTCGGGCGATGGAGGGGGGGGGGGAGGATTTTCAGTCCGTTCTGGCCGAGGACCCCGAGGTCCGGGAGCGCCTGGACGCCGAGACCCTGAAGCGGTGCTTTGAGCTGAAAGACCACCTCGCGCATGTGAACGCGATCTTCGAGCGGGTGTTCAATCCCAGAAAATCCGAATAGGGGGAAGGTCCTTTGGTGGAAAAACGAGAAAAACTGTATGAGGGCAAGGCGAAAATTCTGTACGCCACGGACGCCCCGGACAAGGTGATCCAGTATTTCAAGGACGACGCCACCGCCTTCAACGCCGAGAAGCGGGGGACCATCGCCGACAAGGGCGTGATGAACAACACCATCTCCACGCTGGCCTTTCAGCACCTGGAGTCGCAGGGCGTCCGGACCCATTTCATCGAGAAGCTCAGCGACCGGGAAATGCTCGTCCGGCGTCTCGATATCATCCCGCTCGAAATGGTCGCGCGGAACCTCGTCGCCGGCAGCCTGGCCAAGCGCATGGGGCTCGATGAGGGAGGCGAGCTCTCCCGGCCCATCATCGAGTGGTATTACAAGCGGGACGACCTGGGCGACCCGTTTCTCAACGAGGACCATGTCCTGGTGTTCGGCTTGTGCGACGAGGAGACGCTGCGCTGGATCCGGCAAGCCACCGCGCACATCAATGATCTCTTGAAGGCGTTCTTCCTCGCGCGGGACATCCTGCTGGTGGACTTCAAGGTCGAGTTCGGGCGGGACGCAGCCGGGGAGATTTTCCTGGCCGATGAGATCACCCCGGACGGCTGCCGTCTCTGGGACGCCAAGACGCGCAAGAAGCTGGACAAGGACCGATTTCGCAGAGACCTCGGCGGCGTCGAGGAGGCCTACCGGGAGGTCCTGAGCCGCGTCGAGGGCGTCGCCGACCCGGGCCCGGATCCGGCCGGGCCGAAGGGAGAGGATTGATGCCCAAGGCGCGGGTCTACGTCACGTACAAACCAGGCGTCCTGGAGCCCCAGGGCCTCGCGGTCCAGGGCGTTCTGGCCTCCCTGGGGTTCGACGAGGTGACCGAGGTCCGCGTGGGAAAGTTCATCGAAGTGGCGTTGGATCATCCTTCGGGGAAAGACCTCGATGACCGCCTCCGCGCCATGTCCGAGCAGGTCCTGGCGAACCCCGTCATCGAGGATTTCCGGGTCGAGTGGTCGGAAGAGGGTTAGGCGCCATGCACTTATTCAGTTGCCAATACGGACGCTTGAAAAGAAATTGTTGTTTTACGAATAGCGGAGGTGGCCCCGCGAGGCCGATGAGAGCTGAAGGCGGGCAGGATGCCCGCCCTGCCTGACTTGACTACACTCGTTTTCCACGGGCCGCCAGGCCGGGCATCCTGCCCGGCCGCAAGGGGCAATTCGGGTCTCGATGTATAAAGACATTTAGGAAACACCACACGAAGGGGTGGCGGGAAATGCGTGTTCGTCCGCCCCCACCCTCCATCCAGAGGCATCGCTTTCCCCGTGAAATTCGGCGTCGTCACGTTCCCCGGCTCCAACTGCGACCACGACTGTTATCACGCCCTCAAGCGCGTTCTGGGGCGGGAGACCCGGTTTCTTTGGCACAAGGAGCCGGACTTCGGCGGCCTGGATTGCGTGATCCTGCCCGGCGGGTTTTCCTACGGCGACTACCTGCGCACGGGCGCCATGGCGCGGTTCTCGCCGGTCATGCGGGCGGTCGAGGCGTTCGCCCGCGGGGGCGGGCTCGTCCTCGGCATCTGCAACGGTTTTCAGATCCTCCTCGAAGCCGGCCTGCTGCCCGGCGCCATGCTGCGGAACCGATCGCTCCGGTTCATCTGCCGAGACGTTCACGTCCGCGTCGAGAGCGGGGCGACCCCGTTCACCCGGAACCTCAAGGACCGGACCCTCCGGATTCCCATCGCCCACATGGAAGGAAACTATTTCACCGACCCCGAGACATTGAGCCGGCTGGAGGCCGAGGACCGGATTGTCTTTCGATACGCCGGCCCGGACGGGCGCGTGACGGAAGAAGCCAATCCCAATGGCGCCCTCTTCAACATCGCCGGCATCTGCAACGAGGGCCGGAACATCCTGGGAATGATGCCTCACCCCGAGCGGGCCTGCGAGGATTCCATCGGCGGCGTGGACGGACGGCTGCTCCTCGAATCTCTCATTGAGGGGTTCGCCTCCAAGTCATGACAGACCGCTCCCCCCCCTCCCCCCCTCCCCCCCCCGCTTCCCCCGGCCCGGCCGCGCGTCCGGCCGATCCCGAGGTCACGCCGGGGCTCGTCGCCGAGCACGGCCTGACGGCGGCCGAGTTCGCCCACGCCCTGGAGGTCCTCGGCCGGGGGCTGAGCTTTACGGAGCTGGGCATCCTCTCCGCCCTGTGGAGCGAGCACTGCTCCTATAAGTCCTCCAAGCCGCACCTCAAGAAGCTCCCCACCGAGGGCGCGCGCGTCCTCCAAGGACCGGGGGAGAACGCCGGCGTCGTGGACATCGGCGGCGGACTCGCGGCGGTCTTCAAGATGGAAAGCCACAATCACCCCTCCTACATCGAGCCCTATCAGGGCGCGGCGACGGGGGTGGGGGGGGTCTTGCGGGACATCTTCACGATGGGCGCGCGGCCCGCGGCCCTGCTCAATTCCCTGCGGTTCGGACCGCTGTCGGAGTCTAAGAATCGGCGCCTGCTCCAGGAGGTCGTCGCGGGGATCGCCGGCTACGGGAACAGCGTCGGCGTCCCCACGGTCGGCGGCGAGGTGGCGGTCGATCCCTCCTATTCGGGGAACTGCCTGGTGAACGTGTTTTGCCTGGGGGTCGTCAGGACGGACCGGATCTTCCGGGGGGTCGCCGGCGGGGCGGGGAACCCCGTCATCTACGTGGGCGCCCGGACGGGCCGGGACGGGATCCACGGGGCCGCGATGGCGTCGGAATCGTTCGGCGGCGAGGCGGCGGAAAAGCGCCCCGCCGTTCAGGTGGGCGACCCCTTCCTGGAAAAGCTCCTCATCGAGGCCTGTCTGGAGCTGATGGAGACGGACGTGATCGTCGCGATCCAGGACATGGGCGCGGCCGGGCTCACCAGCACGTCGGCCGAGATGGCCGCCCGGGGGGGCGTGGGCGTGCGCATCGACGTCTCCCGCGTGCCGAGGCGGGAGTCCGGGATGACGCCCTACGAGGTGATGCTCTCGGAGTCCCAGGAGCGGATGCTCATGGTTCTCAGGCCCGAAGGACTCCGGAGGGCCGCGGAGATATTCGAGAAATGGGATTTGGCCTTCGCCGCCGTCGGCGAGATCACGGCGGAAAGGCGTCTGTGTGTTTTCGACGGCGCGCTTTGCGTGGCCGACCTGCCCGTCACCCTTCTGGTGGACGAGGTTCCGCGGCCGCCGCGACCCCTGTCTCCGCCCCGTGAGCCCAAATATCCCTCCATGGAGGCGCGCGCGCTGCCCTCCCGCCTGTCGGGAGAAGACCTGAGGGACGGGGTGCTCCGGCTTCTCTCCCACCCGAACATCGCCTCCAAGCATTTCATCTATTCCCAGTACGATCACATGGTCCGCACGGACACGCTCTTGCGGCCGGGGGGAGACGCCGCCGTCCTCCGGGTCAAGGGGACCTCGAAGGGGTTGGCCCTCACCGTGGACGGCAACGCCCGTTATTGCGCCCTGGACCCGCGCGGGGGCGGGCGGATCGCCGTCGCCGAGGCCGCCCGGAACCTGTCCTGCGTCGGGGCCGAGCCGATCGGACTTACCGACTGTCTCAACTTCGGGAACCCGGAGCGGCCCGAGGTGATGTGGCAGTTTTCCGAGGCGGTGGAAGGGATATCCGAGGCCTGCCGGGCGCTGGATGTCCCGGTGGTCAGCGGGAACGTGAGCTTTTATAACGAGACCGGCGGCGAGAACATCCACCCGACGCCGACGGTGGGGATGGTGGGGCTGCTGAAGGACGCGGCGAGGTTCTGTCCGGCGGCGTTTCAGCGCGAGGGGGACTCGGTGGTCCTCCTGGGTCCGTCGGGGGGGGAAGCCGCGAAACCGGAGCTGGGAGGAAGCGCCTACCTCTGGAACGTTCTCGGGGAGAGGCGGGGGCCTTGTCCGCCGGTGGATTTGGAGCGGGAAGCCGCGCTGCATCGGCTTTGCCGGCGCGCCGTCTCCGATGGGATTCTTTCTTCGTGCCACGATGTCTCGGACGGGGGGCTGGCGGTCGCATTGGCCGAAAGCGGGCTTTTGGCCGACCCGCCGCTGGGCGCATCGGTGGAAATTGTCCGGGACGGACGCCCGGACGAGGTTTTGTTCGGCGAGGCCCAGGGACGGGTGGTGGTCTCACTGCCCCCCGATGAGCTGCCCCGGTTGGAAACGGTTGCCGGGGAGATGGGCGTGGCGCTGGACGTCCTGGGGCGCGTAACAAGGGAATCCTTCTCGGTCGAGGTTTCCGGCGGCGCGGGAGCGGCGGGGAGCGTCCCCGTCCGGGACCTGTGGGAGGCGTGGCGCACGGGGCTTGAGCGGGCGCTCGGTCCGGTTTGAGGGCGCGCGGTCCGATTTTCCGTTGAGGAATGAATATTGCTTTCCTTCATTCATGGCGGCCGCTGGCCGGCCGGATTCCTGGCAAGCCTCCTGGAGGTCCGATCGGAGTCTGTCCGCCGCCCCGCCGCTTGACTTGCCGAGGCAGGGGCCGCCTATAATGGATGGAGTCAAGGTGCGGTTGAAGGAGGCGGGAGTCCCGGCCTTTCCGCCCGGTCTTCGGGGAGTGTGTTTGCGTTATGAGCGTAGATTCCTATTACTCGGTGGGCACTGTTCAGGAATGGTTGGATTGTGACGCCAAGCCGGAAGAGATTGTCGAGGCCATGTCCGATCGGGACTTCAAGGTGTTCGGCGCCGTTCAGTCCCCCGGTGTCCTGGTCCCGTACCACACCCACGAACAGGAAGAGTGGATCATCGTCCTGGAGGGGTGCATGAAGCTCATCATCGAAGAAGAACCCGTCATGCTGGACGCGGGGGATGTGATCACCATCTCCCCAGAGGCCGTTCACGGCGCCGTGGCGATCGGGGACGAATCCGCGAAGATCCTGATCGCGTTCCAGAACTGAAAAATGCCGCCTCCCTTCCTTATCCCCGGTTCTCAATCACTCATGACTGACCATTTCCGCGACGAATGCGGGGTATTCGGAATTCTGGGCGACCCGGAGGCCGCCCGGATCGCCTGTCTTGGCCTATATGCCCTGCAACACCGGGGACAGGAAAGCGCGGGCATCGTCGCCTCCGACGGATCCCGGCTGCACCTGGAGGTCGGCATGGGGCTGGTGGCCGATGTCTTCACGCAGGAGCGCCTGAGCCGCCTGCCGGGGAGCCTGGCCGTCGGCCATAACCGGTACTCGACCTCCGGATCGAGCGATCTCTCCAATGCGCAACCCTTTGTGGTCACCTATTCGCGGGGAGGCCTGGCCGTTGCGCACAACGGAAACCTGGTCAACGCCCCCGCGATGCGCCGGGCGCTGGAGGAAGAGGGGGCCATTTTCCGGTCCACGGTGGACACGGAGGTGATCGTTCACCTGATTGCCCGGTCCAAGCGCGACACGCTGGAAGAGCGGGTGGCCGAGGCCCTGGGCCGGGTCGAGGGGGCCTATTCCCTACTGCTCATGACGGAAGACAAGCTCATCGGGGTTCGGGACGCGCGGGGCCTGCGTCCGCTTTTCCTGGGGCGGCGGGGCCGCGCCCACGTCCTGGCTTCCGAGAGCTGCGCCCTCGACCTCATCGAAGGCGAAGCGACCCGGGAGGTCGATCCGGGCGAGATGGTTGTGGTGGACGCGTCCGGCGTCCGGTCCATCCGGCCTTTCGAGCCCCGGACGCCGACGCCGTGTGTGTTCGAGCTGGTCTATTTCGCCCGGCCGGACAGCCGGGTCTTCGGCCGCAACGTGTACCGGATCCGCAAGGCGATGGGCAGGCGCTTGGCCGAAGAGCATCCGGCCGAGGCGGAATTGGTGATCCCCGTTCCGGATTCCGGCGTTCCCGCCGCGATGGGATACGCGCTGCGGGCGGACCTCCCGTTCGAGCTGGGTCTGGTGCGGAACCACTACGTAGGCCGGACGTTCATCGAGCCCCGCCAATCGATCCGGAATTTCGGCGTGAAGGTCAAACTGAACCCGGTGAGCGACCTGCTGAAAGGCCGAAGCGTCGCCGTGGTGGATGATTCCATCGTCCGGGCGACGACGGCGAAGAAGATCGTGGAGATGCTCCGGCACGCGGGCGCGCGGGAGGTGCACTTCCGGGTCAGCTCGCCCCCCATCACCCACTCGTGCTTTTACGGCATCGACACGCCGAGCCGGGACGAGCTCATCGCCGCCTCGCATCCGGTGGAGGGGATCCGCCGCTTCCTGGGCGCGGACAGCCTGGGGTACCTGAGCCTGGAGGGGATGCTCGACGCGGCGAAAGACCATCCGCCTGAAGGGGCCGGCTTGACGCCCGGCGCTCCCGAGGGGATGTACTGCACGGCCTGTTTCACCGGGGACTACCCCATCCCCGTCCCGAACGTTGCGCGGCCGGAGGAGGCGGTTCGATGAACGGAGAGGTCCACGTTGCGTGAACGCGCGAACCGACGCCTCGGCGCCCGGTGGGTGGGTCCGGTCGTGGCCGCCTGTGCGGCGGCCATCGTCCTGACACTGGCTTCGTGCGCGAAAGACCCTCTCGAACAGGCCCTGGGCGGAAAGTTCCTGGCGTCGGAAAACAACCGGGTGATCAGCAATTACTGCCGCTCCTGCCATGTGCACCGGGATTTCGCGGCCGCGAACCACGTAGCGGAGATTACGCCGCGCTACACGGTGCGAAAGTTTCGGGAGGCCGAAGAGTGCCGGGATTGCCACGGTGTGAAGTCCGGTTTCTTCGGTCCCGCGCACCGGCGCACTCTCCATCCGCCGGACGGCCGGAAGTTGTGAGGGACTTCGCTCCGCTGGAGCGTTACGCCTTCCCCTGTTGACCGCCGATCCCTCCGACCCGCCGGCCGACCCCCCGTGCTTTCGGACGCCGTGCATCCGGACGACGTACCTCGGGATTCACCCGGGTTGAGCGTTGTGGTTTCCGGAAAGGGCTGGTTTCGAGCTCATGGAAGTGGTTGCGTCCAACGAAGCGATTCTGACCGTCGTTCTCTTCTCGTCCTTGGCGGCCGGATTGGCGGGGTTGGGCGCGTTGCCCTTTTGTGGAGGCGCGAGCGTCCCCGTGCGGTGGGTCGGTTGGGCCTATGCGCTGGCGTCGGGCCTGATGTTGGGGGCCGGGTATGTCCTGATGGCGGACGGCCTGGGACGCGCGACCCTGCCGGTGGTCCTCGGCGGGGGACTGGGGGTTGCGTACACCTACTGGACGCATGCGTACACCGGGACGAAGGAGCTGGAGACGAAGCCCGCGGAGGAGTACGAGCCGGGCTACGGCGCGAAGTTCATTCTCCTCAACGCCCTCCACTCCGCCTCGGAGGGGGTCGCGATCGGCGTCGCGATGGCGGTGAGCCTGAAGCTCGGGATTTTCATGGCCCTTGCGCTGGCCGTCCACAACATCGCCGAGGCGATGGTCCTGACCGATTTCCTGAGGACGAGAACCATGTCCTTGGGGGAGTGCGCCGGGTTGTGCATCGTCACGAATGTCCCACAGATCCTCCTGGCCATCGTGGTCTTCTCGGTCACGCCCGCCGTTCCGGGGATTCTTCCCTGGGCGCTGGGGTTCGCGTCGGGGGCGCTGGTCTATCTCGTCATGACCGAGCTTCTCCCCGGGTCTTATGAGCGGGCCGGGCACACGAGCATTGCCTTCCTGGTGAGCTTCTCCACGGGGGGGGTGGTCCTGTTGAAGGGTTTCTTCGTCTAGGACGGGGGCCGCTTCCGATGACCGAATCCGTTCTTCTCGTCTTCGTCTATGGTCTCATCACCGCCCTCGCGACCGGCCTGGGGGCGGTCCCGTTCCTGTTTATCAAGCAAATCTCCGCGCGAGCCGTTTCGCAGGCCAACGCCATCGCCTCCGGGCTGATGCTGGGGGCGAGCTTCGGGTTGATTATCGAGGGGACGAGACACGGCGCCTGGGAGACGCTGGCCGGCGCGGGGGCCGGCGTGCTCTTCATCCTCGTGGGCCACCGGGTGTTGGAAGGGCGGGACGTCTCGGTGATGGACCTGAAGGGGGGAAGCGCCCGGCAGGTTCTCATCGTCCTGGGCATCATGACCGTCCATTCGTTTTCCGAGGGCGTGGCGGTCGGCGTCGCGTTCGGGGGCGGAGCGAAGCTGGCGGCCCTGATCACCATCGCGATCGCCGTCCACAACATCCCCGAGGGCCTCGCCATCAGCGCGGTCATGCGGCCCAAGGGGATCAGCGTTCTGGCCTGCGCCGGGTGGAGCATTTTCTCTTCCCTGCCCCAACCCCTCATGGCCGTTCCCGCATTCCTCTTCGTGGAGCTCTTCCGTCCTTTCCTGCCCTACGGTCTCGGATTCGCGGCGGGGGCGATGGTGTTCATGGTGTTCCTCGAGATCCTTCCCGAGGCGTACGAAAAGTGCGGCAAGTCCACCGTCGGCCTGCTGGTGAGCGTTACGCTGGGGGTGATGATCCTGTTTCAGCGGTATATTTAGGCGGAGCCTGAGAAACCTTTTTGGAAGCGCCTTGCGGGTCTGTTCGTCCCGCCCGGGCGGACGGGGCTAACGGTCCGATTCTCGCCCCGGCCACCGGGGCAGGGCCCGATCCTTCAGCCCCGCCTTCTCCGCGATCTCCTTTCCCCGGGCCGTCGCGTCCCGTATCACCTTTTCCTCGTCCGAGAACGTCATGAGCGCTCCCCCTTCGATGACGATCCGGCCGTCCACGATGAGGGTGTGGACGTCGGTCCCCTTCGCGGAATAGACGAGGCTCGATATCGGGTTGTGGACGACCGCCGCGTGGGGCGTGTGGAGGTCGAAGACGGCCAGGTCGGCCAGCTTGCCCGTCTTGATCGAGCCGATTTCCCCCTCCATCCCCAGGGCCTTCGCCGCGTTGACCGTGGCCATCTCCAGGCATTGCTCCGGACTCATGGCGGTGGGGTCCAGGTGCTTGGTGTTCTGGAGGAAGGAGCAGGCCTTCATCTGTTCCACCATGTCCACGGAGTAGTCCACCATCGGTCCGTCCGAGCCGAGGGCGACGTTGACGCCCGCCCGCAGCATCGGGACGGCGGGGCCGATCCCGCCGCCGCGCACCGCTTCGCTCGTCGGGGTGTAGACCGAGCTGCAACCCGCGTCCGCCATCAGTCCGATGTCGGTCTCGGTGGCGTTGATCCCGTGGGCCAGGATGTACGTCGCGTCCAGGAGGCCGAGCTGCATGAGGGTTTGGACGTCCGTGCGGCCGGTCTTGCGGAGGACCTGCATGTAATTCTTGTCGAACGAGAGGGTCCCGCCGGAATAATGGGCGGCGATCTTCAGGCCGTGTTTGTCGGCGAGCCTCTTCCCCTCCGCCAGAAGCGCCTCGGAGGTGACCTGTTGGTCGATGAAGATGGAGTTGCACTCCGTGACCAGCGCCAGGCGGACGAGGCCCCCGTGGGCGCCGTTCCACTTCGGGATGAGCCCGTCGACGTAGGCGATCTCCTCATCCAGGTCCCGGGGATGGCTCGGGTTGCCCGGCAGGCGGCACTGGACCTCCTTGCCGATGACCTGCCGGAAGCCGAGCTCGGCGGTCGGCCGGGCGATCCTCCCCAGGGTCTCGTCCGAGCTCGTGGTCCGCAGGTGGTGGAGGCAGCACGTCGTCCCCGTGCGGAGCATCTCGATCCCCGCCAGGTAGGCCGTGAGCTCCATGTCGTCGTCCGTCAGGCAAGGGACGACGGGGAAGACAACGGCGGGGAACCAGTCCTCGATGAGCAGGCCGTTCGCCAGCCCCTTGAACAGGTGGTAGTAGAAATGCTGGTGGGCGTTGATCAGCCCCGGGATGACGATCATCCCGCGGGCGTCGATCACCCGGTCCGCCGGCGCGCCCGGCGGCAGGTCGGGCAGGGCGCCGACGGCGGAGACGCGGTTGCCCTCGATCTCGATGAATCCCTCCTCGAACACCTCGCGCGAGGGATTCATCGTGACGACGTAGCCGCCTTTGATGATGAAGTGGTCCGATCCGGCCAAGGGCTCACCGGCCTTCTATGGAGGGGGGTCCGAAGGGAAGCCGAACTTGATTGACGCGCTTGTCATCCCGAGCGGAGCGAAGGGTCTCAGCGTGGCCGCTTCGTTCCGCTCGGGACGGTCCGTGAAATCTTCGCCGGTTCCGGATCACGCCTCAGCGATCAGGCGCTCTTCTTCGAAGCGTCCTACTTCCCCCTCTTGGGAAAGAGTCTTGGAATGAACTCGTTGGTGTAGAGGTCTTTCACGGGGACGACGACTTTCAGCGGGGTGTGCTTGGTCATGAGATCCCGCGTCAGCCGCATCTTTTTTTCGCCCATCATGGAGATCCCGATTTTTGCGGCTTCGGGCGTCAGCAGGCTGTCGATGTTGATTTCCCAGTTTTCCCTGGCCGACTTGACGTTTGACGCCGGGTTGTATTTTTTCATGATCTCGATGGCCCGGCCGGGGTGTTCGATGGCCCAAGCGATGCCGCGCACCGTCGCGTCGACAAACCGCCTCACCTGATCCCGCTTGCGTTGAATGGTTTCGTCCGTGGCGATGACGCCGATCGAATAGATGTCGATCCCCCACTTGGCCCACGGGATCGTCACGACCTCTTTCCCCGCCTTTTTGGCCGCTCCTCTGATGAACGGGGCGACGATGGTGAAGAAGGGAATGACGTCCACCTTGCCGGTGAACAGGCTTCCGATCTCGGCGCTTGACGGCATGGTGACCCAGGTGAGTGTCTTCGGGTCGATGCCGTTGGCCTTGGCGAACGCGGGAAACAACGTCTTGTGGACGTCCCCCGCGGGACCGCCGGTGGTCTTGCCTACGAGGTCCTTGGGCGTGCGAATCCCGGACCCTTTCAGCGCGTGCCAGGCGTGCTGAGACTGAGCGGTTTCCAAGGCCAGCAGTTTGACGTTGGCGCCTCTGGAGCGCGCGATCACCACGGCGCCGGCGTCGCCGAGCCCGTAAGGGAAAGCGCCGGCGGCCACCTTCTTGATAGCGTCGGAGGAGCCGAACCCCCGGACGATCTTCACGTTCAGATTGGCTTTCTTGTAATACCCCAGCTCGATGGCGGCATAAAAAGGCGAGGTTGTTCCCTGAATGGTCCATGCCTGAGTGAATGTGACGGATTCCTCAGCGGCGCCGGCAAAACCCGAGGCCGTAACCGCCCATGCGAGAATGATGGACAGACCCCCAGCTCGTTTCACGGCGAATCCTCCTTTCGGGAATTCTTATTCCCCGTTACTTCCCGGCTAAACGCGAAACATCTAGACTCCGCATGGAGCCCTTCCCCGCGTCCAATCTCTGGTGAACTTGCTTTCACCCTACCGAGACAAGCTGAAATCTGTCAATAGAAAACTTGTTAAGCGGCTCAGCGGCCTCCGGATTTACCCGGGAACCGCATCCCTGGGTCCAGCAGGTCCCGCAGGCCGTCGCCGAGGAGGTTGAGCCCCAGGACGGTGACCATAAGCGCGAGGCCCGGGAAGAACGACAGGTGGGGGGCCCCGAAAAGACGGAGGTGCCCCTCCTTCATGAGCGCGCCCCAGGAAGGGGTCGGAGGCTGCGTCCCGAGCCCCAGAAAGCTCAGCCCCGCCTCGGGCCAGGATGGCGGAGGCGACGCCGAAGGTGGCCTCCACCAGGACCGGGCCCAGGAGGTTGGGGAGCAGGTGGCGGACGATGATCCGCGGGGCGCCTCCCCCGAGGGACCTCGCGGCGGTGACGTAATCCTCGCCTTTCAGCGCCAGCACCTGGACCCGGACGAGCCGTGCGTACCCCACCCAACCCATGACGCAGAGGGCCAGAATCACGTTCTGACCCCCGGCCCCAAGATCGCCATCAGGGCGAAAGCCAGGAGGATCCCCGGAAACGCGAGGAAGACGTCCGTCAGCCGCATGAGCGATTCATCCACGAGGCCGCCCATGTAGCCCGACAGCGCGCCGATCAACAGCCCCGCGGCGGCCGAGATCCCCACCGTCACCAGACCGACCGTGAGGGAGATCCTCGCCCCGAACACGACCCGGCTCAGGAGGTCCCGCCCCTTGCTGTCCCGGCCCAGCCAACCCTCTCCCCCGGGAGGGGCGAGGCGCGCTTCCAGCCGCTGCTCGTAGGGTCCGGGAAGGGGGAGGATTGGCGACAGGACGGCCGCCGCGATGAGCGCCGCCACGATGGTAGCGCCCGCCCAGAGGTTGATCCGTCTCATGACTCGTATCTCACGCGCGGATCGCAGAGCGTGTAAACCACGTCGGTGATGAGGTTCAGCGCCACGTACGTCAGAGCGATGGCCAGGACGCATCCCTGGACCAGGGGGTAATCCCGGGCGGCGATGGCCTCGATCGTCAGCCGGCCGATTCCCGGCTAGGCGAAGATCGATTCGGTGATGACCGACCCCGAGAGGACCGCGCCGGTCTGAAGCCCCGCCGCCGTCACCACGGGGAGGAGGGCGTTGCGCAGGCCGTGGCGGACCAGGACGGCCCACTCGGCGAGCCCTTTGGCCCGCGCCGTCCGGACGAAATCCCGTGGAAGCGCCTCCAGGAGGCTGGCCCGCGTCATACGCGCCAGGATGGCGGCCAAGCTCGTGCCGAGTGTCAGGGCGGGGAGGATCAGGTGCTCGATCCCCCCCCGGCCCGAGGGCGGCAGCCAGTTGAGCTGCAGGGAGAAGAGGGCGATGAGCATCGGCCCCAGCCAGAAGTCGGGGATGGAGACGCCCAGGAGAGAGGAGACCATCGAGCCGTGGTCGAGCCAGGATCGGGCGCGCGCGGCGGCGAGGATGCCGAGAGGCAGGGCGACGGCGATGGCGATCGCCATGGCGGCCGCCCCCAGCTCAAGCGTCGCCGGCAGGCGCTCGAGGACCAGGCCCGCGACGCCGCGCCGGTGGTGGAGGCTTCGGCCCAGGTCCCCCTTCGCCAGCCCCCCGAGGAACCGGACGTACTGCTGGAGGACGGCCGGTCCAGCCCCAGGGTCTTGCGGAGCTGCTCCCGGTCGGCGGCCCGGGCCTGTTCCCCGAGCATGATCTCGACCGGGTCGCCGGGAATCAGGTGAATGATGAAGAACACGGCCGTCGCCACGCCGAGGACGACGGGGATCAACAGCAGAACCCGGCGCAGGAGGTAACGCCGCACGATTCAGGGCCTCCCCGGAGCGCCGTTGCCTGCCAGGCGGACTTCTTTCAGTGAGATCATGTCTTCGTCCGGATAGAGGACGAACCCCCGGACGCGCTGATTCAGGACGGCCACGTTGGTCGCGTGCCAGAGGTTGATGTAGGGGAGATCGCGCCCGAGGATCTCCTGGACCCGCCCATACGCCTCGCGCCGGGTTTTCGGGTCGTATGCCGTCCGGCCCCGCTCAAGCAGTCGGTCCACGTCCCCGTTCCGGTAGCGTCCCCGGTTGGCCCCGCGGGGCGGGACGTTGGCGCTGTGGAAAATGTAATGGTAGATGTCCGGATCGGTGATGCCCACCCAGGTGAGGGTGTAGAGCTGAAAGTTACCCTTGCGGATGTCTGAGAAAAACGCGCTTCACTCGTAGGACCGGATGTCGAGGACGATTCCCACGCGGCGAAGTTGTTCCTGGAGCACCTCGGCAATCTCGATTCGCGTCTCGTTCTGAGAGGTCTTGAAGGAGAGCCGGAACCGGGGCCGGCCGCCGCCGGGGTCTGGAAACCCCGCCTCGTCCAGGAGCCGCCGGGCCAGGTCCGGGTCATGGGGGACCGGCTTCAGGCCCTCGCGATAGGCCCAGTGGCTTTCCGGCAGGAGCCCCGCCGCCGGACGCGCGAGACCGCGCAGCAGGTAACGGATAATGGGCGCCCGGTCGATGGCGTGGGCGATGGCCCGCCTGACCTTGGGGTTGGAGAGGACGGGGTCTTCCAGGTTGAAACCCACGTAGGAGAAGTTGGTCCCCGGCGCGCGGATCACCTTCAGGCCGGGCGTTTTTTCCAGCCGGGCCAGGGAATCGGGCGGGATGGCGTTGACCGCCAGGTCGACGGTCCCCTTCTGAAGCTCGAAGATGCGGATGAGGCCGTCCGGGAGGATCTTGTACCGCACCCCCGCGACGCGAGGGCGGCCCTCGTGATACCGGGGATTCGCCTCCAGGACGGCCTCTTGATCGGTGACGAACCGGACGAACCGGAACGGGCCGGTCCCGACGGGTTTCCGGCCGAACCCGCTCCCAGCGCGCTCGGCCCGGACCGGGACGATGTGGGCCGTCATCTCCGACAGGAACGGGGAGAAGGGTTTTGCCAGACGGAAGACGACGGTGAATGGGTCCGGCGTTTCGATCTCCCGGATGATCTCGTACCTTCCGCGCTTCGGGGACGCCGACTCGGGGTCCAGGATGGATCGGAAGGTGTAGGCCACGTCCGCGGAGGTGAACGGCCCGCCGTCATGGAAGACGGCGTCCTTGCGGAGGTGGAAGACGTACGTTGTGGGGTCGGGCCGTTCCCACCGGACCGCGAGATCGGGGACGATGCGGTCGTTCCGGTCCTTGCGGACCAGGCGATTGAAGACGAGCTGGATGATTCGCGACGAGGCGACGTCCAGCGAATAGCGGGGGTCCAGGTTCGTGGGGTTCGCTTCGAGGGCGACGGTGATGTATCCGGAGAACTCCTCGGCGCTCCGGCCGCAGGCGGAGGGCGACATCGCCAGGGAGATCAAAAAGAGCGTGAAAAAGGCCAGGTGGACCGCCTCCCGTTTGAAGCGATTCGAGAATATGCTCCATGCTTCGAACCCGGTCATGGCGCAATCAGTATGGCGTTGTCGGGAAAGGCGGCGCAAGCGGACGAACCCGCCGCGCGGGGGGGGGGGGAGGGAGACAGTGTGGGACAAGGCGGGCAAGAAGCCATCCACGCGAGGTCCTTATGGGTTTTGCGCCGGAAGCGGTATAATCCTCAAGAGGTGTTGAAAAATCCGGTCCCTGATTGGAGTCCGTCATGTCAAGACTCACCCGCCGATTTGGTCCGGCCGCCGCCGGAATTCTTCTCGCCCTTTTCCTGGCCGCGTTCGCGGCGCCCGGCCATGCCCGGGGAAGCGGCCTTGCGGGGACGGCGAAGGCCCCCAAGGTGGGGGACAAGGCGCCCGCGTTCGAGCTCGGAGGCTTTGATCTGAAAAAGCAGCTCGCGGGAGGAAACCTGCTCCTCGTCTTTTACCGGGGATATTTCTGAGGATCCTGCCGCACCCAGCTCGTGCAGCTGCAATCCGACCTGTCGAAGATCAAGGCGTTGAAGGCCCAGGTCGTGGCCGTCAGCGCCGACAACCTCGACACCGCCCTGAATGCAAAGGCGTCGCTGAGGCTCAAGTTCACCATATTGCCCGACCCGAACAAAGAAGTCATCCGGCGCTACAGTGTCCTGCACCCGGACGAAGGTATTGCCCGGCCCGCGGTCTTCATCATTGACAAGGAGGGCGTTGTCCGCTTCCGCTACATCGGAAAGAATGCGGCCGACCGGCCCAAGAACGTCCGGCTCCTGAACGCATTGAGGTGGCTATGACAGAAAACGTTGTCCGGTGCCTGAGCTGCGGACTGGGGTCCATCGGAAGGGCCCTCGCCCGGGAGGCCGTTTCCCGGAGAGGGCTGGAGTGGGTGGGCGCCGTGGATGTGGACCCGGCCCTGGCGGGCCGGGACGCCGCCGAGGCCATCGGGCTGGATTCGCCCCCCCCTATGGGGGTCTCCGTTGCGGCGGACCTCAAAGAGGCCATCGAGGAGCTGAAGCCGGACGTGATCCTCCATACGACCTCTTCCTACATTCCCGACATCCTGTCCCAGCTCGTGACGATCATTGAGGCGGGGTGCTCCGTCGTCTCTTCCTCCGAACAGCTCGCGTTCGCGCCGCTGCACCACCGGCAAGCCGCCGAGAGGCTCGACCGGATGGCCAAGGAAAAGGGCGTCGTGGTCCTGGGGACGGGCGTCAATCCGGGCTTTGTGATGGATCGCCTCGTCGTGGACACCGGCCGGAACTGCACGGAGATCGCGTCCATCCGCGTCCACCGGACGGTGGACGCCTCCCTGCGGCGGGAGCCTCTCCAGCGGAAGATCGGGGCGGGTCTCAGTGTCGAGGCGTTCGGTGAAAAGGCGGCCGGCGGCAAGTTCGGCCACGCGGGGTTCCAGGAGTCGGTCGCCCTGATCGCCCACGCCTTCGGGTGGGAGGGGATGGAGATCACCGAGACCCTCGGCCCGGTGGTGGCCGAGGCGCCGGTCGTGACGGATTACGTCCGTGTGGAGCCGGGGCAGGCGGCCGGGATCGATCAGCGGGCGACGGGGACGCTTGCCGGCCGGACGCTGATCGACCTCCGCATCCAAATGTACGTGGGGGCGAAGGACCCCGAGGACGTGATCGAGATCGAGGGGACGCCGGACCTGACGCTGCGGATCCCCGGCGGGATCTTCGGCGACGGGGCGACGATTGGCCGGCTCATGAGCGCCGTCAACGAGATCCGCTCCCAGCCGCCGGGCCTGCGGACCGTCGTGGGCCTCGGGGCGTTCGACACCACACCCAATCCTATGCCGATACGGGGAACCACGGACTAAAGACTTTTTATCCGCAGATTACGCAGATTTTCAAAAAACAGGGCCACACCTTTCAAAAAGTTAAATCAGGACGCTCCAGGTCCCTGAATCCGCTCTTTGGTCCTTTTCTTTTCAATCTGTGTAATCTGCGGATCATGATCTTTGTGATCTTACGCGAGCGCAGGCAGGCTGCAAAAAGCGGTCATTTGGAAAATCCCGGCTTGAGTTTAAACACCAGACCTGTTATCATTATTTCCTATGGTTGCTTACAAGTTTTGCGGCCTCAATCGTAACTTGGGGGCGGGATTTTGCGGGAAAGCGCCTTATGGCCATCTTTGGCTGAGTATTGGCATCCCGTGGCTCTTTCCGAAGACGTGGACGAGGGGCCGCTGGCTGTCCGGCTCTTGGACGAGCGCGTGGTCGTCTGCCGGCTTGGAAGCGGTGAAGTCCGGGCGTTCCATGACCTTTGCGTCCATCGCGGGACGCCCATCTCCCTGGGGTGGGTGGAAGGTGAGACGATTGTCTGCGCCTATCATGGCTGGGCTTACGATGCGGACGGAAAGTGCATCCGCATCCCGTCCATTCCCCCCGAGCATCCCATCCCGAAGAAGGCCTGCCTGACCCATTACCCCGCCGCGGAGCGATACGGGATCATCTGGGTCTGCCTGGCTGAAAAGCCCCGAGCGCCCATCCCCGACGTTCCCGAGCTCGAAGACCCGAGCTACCGCATCTATTTCCGCCAGAGAAAGCCGTGGCAGTGCACGGCCGCCCGGTCCATCGAAAACTTTGTGGATTTCGCTCATTTTCCGTGGATCCACGATGGGATATTGGGTGAGCGCGATAGGCCCCTGGCGCCGATCGTCGACGTAAGACAGGACGGCGAGGACCTTTGGTTCGAGGCCGATTTCTCAACATCGGTTGAGAAGTCGGCCGGGGACACCGATATCGCTCATCCAGACCCCTTTCGTCGCCGTTACCGTCTGACCCGGCCGTTCAGTATTGTTCAGTGGATGAGGATGCCAGAGGACAAGACCGAGATCTACTTTTACCCGTGCACGCCCCACTCGGCGAGGGAATCGACGCGTTTTCTGATCGTGGCTCGGAATTACGACTTCGACGCGCCTGAGGTCGTCCATGGACCGATCACGGTGAAGGGTGAAGAGATGAAGTCGCGCGATGGAGCGATCGATGGCAAGATCCCGGAGTATATCCATCTCCTGGACTTGATCTCGGATCAGGACAAGCCGATTGTCGAGAACCAGCGGCCCGAGGAGCTGCCGTTGGATCTGACCGAGGAGCTCCATGTCCGCGGACCGGATGCCGTCGCCGTGGCTTACAGGCGATTTATGCAGGAGCTCGGGGTTGAGATTGATGGCCCGAGGGCTTAGGGGGGCCGGGAAGCCTGGAAAAGGTTAAAATCCGAATCCTGCCCCCATGCCTCCCTTGTTTGAAGGCCGCAACAGAACCGTTGTAATCCGTGAGGAGGGATTCCGAGTGAAAAATGACCTTGCTTTGGCCGATTGGGTGGACCCCTCAACTTCCGCCCTAATCGTCGTGGACGTTCAAAACGACTTCTGTCATTCCGAGGGGTGTTTCGGAAAAAGAGGATTTGACATGGGCCCCATTCAGGATATTTTCCCGCCGTTGCGCCTTCTGATGAAGGAGGCGCGCGGCGTCGGGGTTTCCGTTGTCCTGTTCCAGGTGGTCCATTCGCCGGATTGCAAATGGTCGGCCTATCACCGGCTGGAGCGGCTCAAGTCCGGGTCGGCCGACGGGGCTCCCGACGGCGCCCTTTCCGGGCCGGGAGGCATGGGTTCGGACCTGGTTGTTGAAGGGACCTGGGGCGCCGACCTTTGCGAGGGGTTCGAACCCGAGCCCGGAGACATCCTCCTCAAGAAGAATCGGTATGGGGGATTCACGGGGACAAACCTCGATCTCATCCTCCGGGGTCTGGGCGTGAAGACCATTCTCATGACGGGAGTGGCCACGAACGTCTGCGTCGAGAGCACAGCCCGCGAGGGCTTCATGCTGGACTACAACGTGGTCATGGTCGATGACGCATGCGCGACCACCAGCCGTGAGGATCACGAAGGAACGCTGTCGAACTGCTGCAACTATTTCGGGCGGGTTGCGACGGTTGATGAGGTCGTCGCCGCCTGGGCGGAGCGGAGCGTAGTCGCAAGAACATAGACTGAGCCCACGGACAAAATGTCCGGCGCCGGGTCTTGAAGGATCAGCCGGACACACGCCCCGCCCGGCCGTCGCGGCGTTCTTGCCGGCCCGGGCCCTGAGTGGGTTTCGAGATTCCATCTTTTGCGGGTTGACTGGGGGAGATAAGGTGTTTTGTTCGCCGTTGAATTCGGGAGGAACATCTGAACGGAAAGGGAGCGGACCATGAACAGTCGAAGCGTTCTGAGGGGATTTGTCGGGTGTTTTCTGGCCGTTGCGCTCGCGGCCGCTTTCACGGCCGTCCCCGCGGCGGCGGCCAAGAAGATCCGCGTCGCCATCGGCAACAACGGCCCGATCAACGACAATGGCTGGTACGAGGGGGGATACCGGGGGGCGCTGATGCTCAAGAAAGACCCTGGCGTGGACGAGGTCACCACCCAGGACCGTATCAAGAGAGCCGACCTGGAGCGCGCGCTTCGGGCCTGGGCCTCCGCCGGGTATGACCTCATCTTCGGCCACGGGTATGAGTGGGGCGCCCCCGCCATGAAGGTGGCCAGCGAGTTTCCCAACACCACGTTCGCCGTGGCCGGTTTCTATAATACAAAGGGCCGCCCCAACGTCGTGACGTATATGGTCCTTTCGCACGAAACGGGCTATCTGGGCGGCGTCCTCGCCACGCTCATGAGCAAGACCAAGAAGATCGGCGTCATCGGCGGGTTTCCCGTTCCGGGGGTGATGTCCGAGCACAACGGCTACAAGCTGGGCGCTCGGAGCGTGGACCCCAACGTCAAGATTGTGTCCGTCTTCATCAACGACTGGATGGACGTCTCCAAGGCGAAGGAGGCCGCCTTCGCCATGATCGAACAGGGAGTGGACGTAATCCAGGTGACCTCCAGTCCCATGGGTTTCGGCGGGATCAAGGGCGCCGAGGAAAAAGGCAAGTTCGCCATCGGGTGCTTCATGGACCTGAACCGGATGGCGCCCGACACCGTAATCAGCAGCTCGGTCTTCATCTGGCATGCCGCCATGAGGAAGCTCGTCCTCGACATGAAGAAGGGGAAGGTCGAGAAACTCTACCTGGTGGGCATTCCGAACGGCGGCGCGGTGCTGGCGCCCTTCAACAAGAAGGTGCCCCCGGAGATCGCGAGGCGGGTCCGGGCGGTCGAAAAGGACATCAAAAGCGGCAAGTTAAAGGTGCCCTACCTGGATAGGAAGCTCATTGATTAGCAGGATGCGGAAAAACGCCTAATCCAAAGGCCGCCACAACGGATTTCCAGACCGTCCCGCTTTGAGGATGTAGGGGGCTCCTTGTGGGCTCCCGTGCGGCTCGATGGGCCATCGATGGAAGGGTCAAACCATCAATGGGTGATCCTCCCCGCGCAAAAAACGGGGGAAGGCTGAAGCCTCCGCGCTACACCGCCATTGGATTCGGCGCCCGCGTGAATCGCAGGGTGGCCTACCCGACCGAGACAGGGATGCGTCCGTAAATAGCCCATCAAGTTTCGGCCCGCATGAAATCGGACAGGCGTTCTCCGATCATCAGGCACGCTGTGTTGGTGTGACAGTGGGGGACGACCGGCATGACCGAGGCGTCGGCGATCCACAGGTTCGACATCCCGTGGACCCGCAGGCGCTGATCCACCACGGCCCGACCGTTTGCGCCGGGGCCCATCGCGCACGTGCCCACGCCGTGATGAAAGCTTTCGAAGCTCGTGCGCGCGAATTTTGCGAAATCCTCTCCGGGTTCCGGCAGGGTCGGCGGACCGTAGTATTCCCGCATGGGCCCGGTTTCGGTGAGCTCGACGACGAACGCCATGGCCGAGACCATCGCCTGGATATCCGCCGGGTCCTCGAGCATTTCGGATTCGATGCCCGGGAGCTCATGGGGATCCCGGCTGTTGAGGACAATGCGGCCGCGCGCCCGGTGCTCCAGCAGGTTGATCATTACGGGCAGCAAGGGGCTCAGGCCCTCGATGATCGTCGATTGCCGCATCAAGATGTGAAAGTCCAGGAATTCACGGCTCGGGTCGCTCTTGTAATTCAGCATGAAGCCCGGGACAATCCAGTCCTCCTGATTATCCTTTTTGCCTTCGAAGGTCATAATGATGGAGGCGTGATCCTGATAATTCTCTCCGACGCCTTCCATGCCATGGATCACGGAGACGCCCAGACGCTCCAGCACGGCTGGAGGGCCGATGCCGGAAAGCATCAAGATCTGCGGGGTGTGGTACACGCCGGCGCTCAAGACCACCTGCTCCCCCCGGACGGTGTGAACCTGGCCGTCCTTTTCGTACCGAACACCGGCCACCTGATCGCCCTGGACGTCCAGGGAGATGACCGGCGCGTCCGCCAGGATGGTGAGGTTCGGCCGCGAGCGCGCGGGGTCCAGGTAGGCGACGGCGGCGGATTGGCGGCGCCCCTCCTTGATGCAGGAGGCCGTGGCGGAGACCCCGTAGGGGTAAGGGACGTTCTGGTCCGGGCAGACGGGCAGGCCGAGGCTGATGACGCCATCCACAAACGCCCGCTGTTGGCCTTCCGGGATGGTGTCAAAGCTGCACGCCCGTTTCACGTACAGTGGGCCCTCCTTGCCGTGGAGCGCTGAGTCTCCGTAATCCTGGTCGGCCTCGAGCCTCCGCAGGACCGGCAAGACGTGTTCCCAAGACCATTCAGGATTTCCCTGTTGAACCCAGTTATCGCAATCCGGCCGGATCGGGCGGATGACCGACATGAAGTTCACGGAAGACCCCCCGCCCATGATGAGTCCCCCGAGGGAGTAGAACATGCTTCCGTCGAGTTTTCGCGGGGTGGGATAGAGCCCGAGGTACGGACTTTCCATCAGGAGATTCACGACCAGCCGGGAGTCCGCGACGATCTCCGGCAGGGGCTGAGGATCGGGCGAGGCGTTCAGGAGCAGGACCCGCCTTCGGGGGTCTTCGGACAGCCGGGAGGCGGCGACACAGCCCGTCGAGCCCCCTCCCACGATGATCACGTCATAGGAATCCGGCATGAGACACCTTCCTCCAAACCTGTGGCCAAACCCGCCGAAAAAGCGGGACTCGGCTCTTCTACGGTGGACCGACTGAGCACGGACTAAAAGACATTTTATCCACAGATTACACAGATTTTCAAAAACAAGGGCGGCATCCTATTAAGAAATCAAATCAGGACGCTCCAGATCCCGAATCCGGTCTTTGGTTCTTTTCTTTCCATTCCGTGTAATCTGTGGATGAAAATCTTTCCGCTTTTTTCTGTTTCAACGAAAATAATTTCATGAAATATGAAATACGAAGTTGACGCCCCCCTCCAATGGTGGTACCTTCCAGGTGTTGTTCAAAAAGGTTCGGAAAGCTGGACAGGAGGAATACCAGCTTGAACATCGCCCACGACAACCTCAGGGAAAAGGTCTATCAGCGGCTCAAGGCGCTGATCGTCAAGGAGACCTATCCGCCCGGGGCGCGGATCAACGTCGAGAAGCTGACCCGCGAGTTCGGCGTGAGCCGCACGCCCATCTGGGAGGCCGTCCAGAAACTCGCCCAGGAGGGCCTGCTCGAAAACGTCCCCCGCCGCGGGGTTTTCGTCCTCAATCACTCGCCCGAGCGGGTGGAGGAGATTTACTCCCTATGGGAAGTCCTCGAAGGGTTGGTGAGCCGCCGCGCGGCGGAGCGCCGGAATCCCGCCGCCTTGTCCAAAATCCGGAAGGCCCTCGACCGGCAGGCCGAGTGTCTGGAACGGCATGACCTGGACGGGTGCGTCGAGGCCATCGAGAATTTTCACCGCGCCGTCTCGGCGGCCTCGGGACACGGCCAGGCGAAGGGGCTGCTTGAGAGCATCATCGGCCAGGCGCGGACCCTGGGCTTTCGGGCGACCTACTTTCCGGGGCGGCCCGTCAAAGACGTGGAGGAGCATGCCGCCATCTTTCGCGCCATCGTGAGCGGGGACGGGGACCGCGCGGAAAGGCTGGCCCGCGAGCACATCCGCATTGTGAAGGAAAAGGTTCTGGAGAGCGTCGCCGGCGAAGGCCGGGAGAACGGAAAGGTTCAGAGCGGTCCCTTGGCCTGATTTTTTCGCTGTCCGGACCGGTCCCTGACTGGCAACCTCTCTGTTAATCCGTGAACGCGAACCGCATGGAGAGGTGAAGCGTGGTGGAGGCCGTAACACAAACTGTCGGATTCACACTGAACGGCGAACCCGTTCGTCTCGATGTGGACGTCCGGGAGCTCCTTCTGCACACGCTGCGGGAGCGAATCGACCTGACCGGGACGAAGGAAGGGTGCACCACCGGGGCGTGCGGGGCCTGCGCGGTCATCCTCGACGGCCGGCCGGTGAACTCCTGTCTCATCCTGACGGCGTCGCTGGAGGGGTCGGACGTCCGGACGGTCGAGGGCCTGTCCGACGGGGACGAGCTGGACCCGCTCCAGGAGGCGTTCATCAAGTTCGGCGCGACGCAGTGCGGATACTGCATCCCGGGGATGCTCATGACGAGCCGGGCGCTTTTGGATGAAATCCCGAAACCCTCCGAGGCGGAGATCCGCCACGCCCTGGCCGGAAACATCTGCCGCTGCACGGGTTATGTGAAGATCATCGAGGCGATCCGGAGCGCTGCGGAAAAGGCGCCAGGGGGGCTTTTTTGAAAAACCGCCCCCCTGGACCCCTCCCAGGGGTTGGGAACCCCCCGAAAAACTTTCGGCGGCCGAGCTTCCGCTCGGCCTACTGGGGATGGGGGGCTTATTGGTTGTGCCGGTCGGCTGTGGCCCATGATGGCCTTAGGGCTTTGAATCGGCGCCTGTGAGAAGTTTCGTGCGGTAGAGACGTTATAGAGAGCAGATAAAACTTGTAATCGCAACTTTGCCGGCGCGCAAGCGCCCCGTCGATTGATTGCCCTTGATTTTAAGAGGATGGAAGAGAAGGGGGACTGAGTCGTGACGACCGAATACGCAGTCATCGGAAAGCGGCTCCCGAGGATCGACGCCTGGGACAAGGCGACGGGCGAGGCCGTGTACGTCAGCGACTTCAAGCGTCCGGGGATGCTGACCGCCAAGGTCCTGAGAAGCCCCATCCCGCACGGGAAGATCCTCGACATCGACACCTTGAAGGCCGAGGCCCTGCCGGGCGTCAAGGCCGTGATCACCGGAAAGGATGGGCCGAGAATCCGGTTCGGCGTGACGGACGGACCCATCGACCAGCTTCCGCTTCAGCCGGACAAGGTCCGGTTCGTCGGGGACGAGATCGCCGCCGTCGCGGCGGTGGACGAAGCGACGGCCCGGGAGGCCCTCTCCCTGATCAAAGTGGAATATGAAGAGCTTCCGGCCCTCTACGAGCCGGAAGACGCCTTTACCGATGACGCCATCGAGATTCACGAGGGCAAGAAGCGCAACGTCGCCAAGGAGTATCACCGCAATTTCGGTGACGTGGAGAAGGCCTTCGCGGAGGCGGACCACGTTTTTGAGGACGAGTTCCGCACGCATTTCGTGTCGCCCTGTCCCATGGAGCCCCACGGGTGCGTGGCCGAGTTCAACCGGGCGGGCCGGCTGACCATCTGGCCCTCGACCCAGAACCCGCATCCCACGCGGGATCGGCTGGCGGGGGTCCTGGGCCTGCCTGTTTCTCACGTCCGGGTGATCAACAACTACATCGGCGGCGCCTTCGGCAGCAAGATCGACATCGAGCCCCTCGAGCCCATCACCGCCCTGCTTGCCATGAAGACCCGCGGGCCCGTGAAGCTTCAGTACAGCCGGGAGGAGTATTTCATCTACACCCGGTTCCGGCATCCCATGGCCATCACGCAAAAGACCGCGGTGTCGAAGGAGGGGATGCTCAAGGGCCGGCAGGTCCGGATCATCACCGACAACGGGGCCTACACCAGTCACGGCCACCGGGTGACCAGCCTGGCCGGGAACACCCCTCCCGTCCTCTACCGGAACCCGGCCTACAAGTTGGACGCCTATGTCGTCTACACCAACAAGCCCTACGGCGGGGGGTATCAGGGCTACGGCAACCCCCAGTCCTCCTTCGCCCAGGAGTGCCACTTCAACCGCATCTGCTCCGAGCTGGGCCTCGATCCGGTGGAATTCCGGCTCAAGAATTGCACGCAGCAGGGGGACAAGACGGTTTCCGGCGCCGAGGTCAACACTTGCCAGCTCAGCGAGTGCATCCGGCGGGCGGCCGAGGGCATCGGGTGGTCGAGGAAGCGCGGCGACAACGGCCCGGGCGACCTCAAGAAGAAGGGCGTCAAGCGCGGCCTGGGCATGGCCCTGGTCTGCCATTCGGCCAGCTCCATCGGCCTTCACGGCCCGGTCAACTTCGGCGAGGCGATTGTCAAGATGGCCGAGGACGGCTCGGTGACCCTCTTCTCGGGGACGTGCGAGATGGGGCAGGGTCTGGGGACGGCCATCTGCACCGTTGTCGCGGAAGAGCTGGGCATCCCCCTCGATAAGGTGAACCTTGTTCTCTCCGACACCGAAATCACGCCCCCCGATTTGGGGGTGTACGCCACCCGGGGGGTATTCGTCAGCGGGAACGCCGCCCACCGCGCCGCGCGCGAGCTCAAGAAGAAACTTTACGAGAACGCCGCCGAGATCCTCGAGGCCCGGTCGGAGGATCTCGAATCCCGCGACGGCCACATCTTCGTCAAGTCGAACCCGGAAGAGAAGACCTCGCTGGCCGAGATCGCCCGGGACTGTTTTTACAAGCGCGGGGCTTCCCTGGTCGGCACGGGCCAATACAGCTCCGAGGGCAAGGGCCTCGACCCGGTGACCGGTTACGGGAACTACTGCCCCTCGTACATCTTCGGCGCGCAGGCGATCGAGATCGAGGTGGACGAAGAGACGGGCCATGTGAAGGTCGTCAAAGTGGTCTCCGCCCACGACGTGGGCCGGCTGCTGAACCCCATCGGGGCCGAAGGGCAGGTGGAGGGGGCGATCTCCCGCGGATTGGGGATGGCGCTTTCCGAGGAAATGGTCATGGAGGACGGCAAGCCCCTCAACGCGACGATGCTCAACTACCGGGTTCCCACAATCCTGGAGATGCCCGAGATCGTCCCCATCTTCGTCGAAGTGGAGGAACAGGCCGGACCGTTCGGCGCGAAGGGAATCGCCGAGCCCGCCCAGGTGCCGACCGCGCCCGCCATCCAGGACGCCCTCTACGACGCCGTGGGCATCCGGCTTCAGACCACCCCGTTTACGCCCAAGAAGGTCCTCCAGGCGATCGAGCGCCGCGGCAGGAGGGCGCGCAAGACCGAAAGCCCCGTGTCCTCCGGCGGCGGGACGAACGGAAAGGGCGCGTGATGGAGCCCTTCGAGCTGCACCGGCCCACCGAAGTGGGCGAGGCGATGGAGATCCTGGCCCGCCACGGCGAGAAGGCCATGCTCATGGCGGGAGGGACGGACGTCCTCATCCAGTTGCAGCAGGAAGTGAAGGCGCCCGGGCACGTCGTTCTCCTGAACCGGATCAAGGCTCTCGAGGAGGTCCGGATGACCGATGACGGCGGGATGGTCGTGGGGGCCGGCGCGCGGCTCGCGGACATCGAGCGATCGCCCGTCATTCAGGAACGTTTTCCCGTCCTGGCCCAGGCGGCTTCCCACGTCGCCTCGCCCCTGATTCGCCAGACGGCCACCCTGGGCGGGAACATCTGCCTCGACAACAAGTGCTGGTACTACGACCAGACCGCCCACTGGAAGGAATCCCACCACCGCTGTCTCAAGCACGACGGCGACATTTGCCATGTCGTCGTGGGCGGCGACGTGTGCTACGCGATTTCCGCCTCGGATACGGCCCCGGCCCTCATCGCGCTGGGGGCGAAGGTCCGAATCGTCGGCCCGGACGGCGAGCGGGTGATCCCCCTGGAGGCGTTTTACACCGGGATCGGCGAGACCCCCATCGGACTCGCGCCCAATGAGATCGTGACGGAGATTCAGGTCCCGCCGCCGGGTCCGGGGACGGGGAGTTGTTACCAGCGGATCGCCACGCGGGGGGCCATCGATTTCGCCTTCGCCTGCGCGGCCGCGGTTGTAACGCTCGACGCCGGCGGCAAAACCTGCGCGGCCGCGCGCGTCTGCGTGAACGGCGTTTCCATGAAGCCGGTGGACGCGGTCAAGGCCTCCGCGCTCCTCGTCGGAAAGGCGCCGTCCGAAGCGCTCTTCGCGTCGGCGGCCAAAGAGGCATCCAAGGAATCCCGGCCGTTCAGCGACATCGAGAAGCTGGCCGGATACCGCGGCAAGATGGTCCGCGTCATCGTCCGGCGGGTGTTGGAGGCGGCATTCGAGGCGGCGGGTTGACGGAAGCGTTCCGTCTGTCGTTTTTCGCGGGACCAGTTGATATACTCACGCGGGATTTTCGCCGGAGCGAATGCCGGTTCATCAAGCCGGGGCCGGAACGGGCGGCCCGGCGCAAGCTGAAGGAGAGGAGTCAAGGTGGGCCTGGATCAAAAGGCCATGGGCGTCCTGAAGCTCTACCTCCGGGACTATCCCATCGAAGACAACCAGTGGCACTTGTTCGATAAGTGGGGGGTTCAGGACCAGCCTTGGGCCGCGCGCGAGGGCAAACGGGGACTGGTGTACCGGTACCGGGACGAAGACCCCGAGCTTGTCCGGGCCATCATCGTGAATTACTTCGACCCGCCCAAACCCCTCGCCCCCGGCCAGAAAGCGAAGCGCACGAGCCTGGATGAAGACGATGACGGCTCGGAGGCGCCCGCTGTCCTGGCCGTCCTGCCTTACATCAATTGCGTCACCTGGTGCCCGGAGTCCCAGGATCAGGTCAATCATTTTGTTTTGGAGACCTACCACTTCTTCCATCCGGCGGGGACCGGCAGGTATCTTTTCGGCCACAAAAGAAGCGGGATTTCCCATTGGACCGCGGAGCGCTCGGACCTCGGCGGTTCGGATGACGGCCTGGAGCCCTTTGTTCTGGAGCGGCTGCGGGAGATCCGGGACGAGAAGGTCGCGGCCGCCATCGCGGACGTGCATTCTTCCGCGCCGCCGGCGGGGGAGGATGAGCTGGAGGCGGGTCTGCGGGACGTTTTCGATTCGACGGACCACATCAAGCCCTATTGGAAACCCATCGAGATCTACGAGATGCCCGGTCCGTTCAACCTCGCCCTCTTTCCCAATTGATCCGAAGCCGGACGGCGGTCTGAAAGTCCATGGGTCTCCGATTCGCGGGGCTCGCTCGTGGGTCGCCCGTGTTCCCCCGGCGCGTCGGCCGGTGGATCTCCAATTTTCCCTTGAAAACGGTTATCGTAAGAGCGGTTTGCTGAAAGCGCCCCTCTGTTTTCGGGGAGTGCCCTGACGCGATGGCGCAAATTCCGAAAGAAGGGTCCGGAATGGTCGAGTTCCGAAGCGATGTTGTTGGGAGCCTGTTGCGGCCGGATTATCTGAAAGAGGCCCGGGAGAGGTTCGAGGCCGGGGAGATCACCGACGCCGAGTTCAAGGGGATCGAGGACCGGGCCGTGGACGAGGCCGTCGCCCTTCAAGCCGACATCGGGTTGGACGTGGTCACCGACGGCGAGATGCGGCGATACGCCTTCTTCGGCCATCTGGTCGATGCTGTCGAGGGGTTCGACCGGTTGGGCGGCTGGGCCATCCCGTTCCGGGACGAAAAGGGCGGGGAGATCACCTACCCCCGTCCGGTCGTCGTCTCGAAGCTCAAGAGAAAGCGCCACCTGTGCGCCGAGGAGATCGCGTATCTCCGGGCGAAAACCGGCGTGCCCGTCAAGGCCACGTTCATCAGCGCCCAGCAGTCGGCGGCTTACTATGACGCCGAAAAATCCAAGGGGGCGTATCCCACGGTGGACGCCTATCTCGCCGACATCGTGGACATCCTCCGGGGCGAGGTGGAGGAGTTGATCCGGCTCGGCTGCCGGTACATTCAGATCGACGGACCCCAATACGCCGCGCTGCTTGATCCGGAGATCCGGGAAGGGTACCGAAAACGGGGGAACGACCCGGACCGACTCATCGACACCTGCATCGAGATGGACAACGCGGTCATCGGAGGCCATTCGGAAGCGGTGTTCGGCCTCCACATCTGCCGGGGGAACAACCAGAGCAAGTTCTACGCCAGCGGCGGCTACGACCCCATCGCCGCGAAGGTCTTCCAGAAGACCCGCTTCCAGCGGTTCCTGTTGGAGTATGACGACGAGCGCTCCGGGGGATTCGAGCCGCTGGGACAGGTCCCCGACGACCGGACGGTCGTCCTCGGCCTCCTGAGCACGAAAAAGCCCGAGTTGGAGGATCGCGAGACGCTCAAGACGCGCATCGGGGAGGCCCAACAGGTCGTACCCCTGGAGCGGCTGGCGCTGAGCCCGCAATGCGGGTTCGCCTCGACGATGGAGGGCAACCTCATCACCCCCGCTGAGCAGGAAGCCAAGCTGCGTCTCGTCGCCGAGACGGCGAAAGAGGTTTGGGGCTAGACCTCGGCAGGGGAGCGCATCGCTCCGTCAAAACGTGAGGAGGACCCGGATGGACGAGATCCGAGCCACCGTCGTCGGCAGCCTGCTTCGTCCGGATGACCTGAAAGCGGCCAGAGACCGGCGCGAAGCCGGGGAGATCACCCATGCGGAATTCAAGGAGATCGAGGACCGGGCGGTCGATGAGGCCGTGGCCCTTCAGACGGACGCCGGCCTGGACGTGATCACCGACGGCGAGATGCGCCGGTACGCCTTCTTCGGCCATCTCGTGGACGCCGTTGAGGGATTCGACAAGTGGGGCGGGAAGGCCCTGACCTACCGGAACGAAGAAGGGGAGACGCACTCCTTCGGCCGTCCCGTCGTCGTGAGCCGCCTGAAACGGCGGCGGCACATGTGCGCCGAAGAGTTCGCTTACCTGCGCGCCGGAACCGGCGAGGGCGGCGTTTGCGTCAAGGCCACGCTCATCAACGCCCAACAGGCCGCGTCCTATTACGAGCCGGACAAGTCGCAAGCGGCCTACCCGTCGCTGGACGCCTACATGGCCGACGTCGTGGACATCCTCCGGGGCGAGGTGGAGGAGCTCGTGCGGCTGGGGTGCCAGATCATCCAGGTGGACGCCCCCCAGTACGCCGGCCTGCTGGACCCCGAGGTTCGCGAGATGTACCGCCGGCGCGGGAACGACCCGGATCGCCTCCTCGACGCCTGCATCGAGCGGGACAACGCCGTCATCGAGGGGTTTTCGGGGGTGACCTTCGCCATGCATCTTTGCCGGGGGAACAACCAGAGCAAGTTCTACGCCGGCGGCGGCTATGAACCCATCGCGGCCAAGATTTTCCAGAAGACCCGGTTCGGCCGGTTTCTTCTTGAATATGACGACGAGCGCTCCGGCGGTTTCGAGCCGCTCAAGTGGGTCCCCGATGACCGAACGGTCGTCCTGGGCCTGGTGAGTACGAAGACGGGCGCGTTGGAAAGCCGGGAGAAGCTGAAAGACAGGATACGCGAAGCCGAGCGGTTCATCCCCCTGGAGCGGCTGGCGCTGAGCCCGCAGTGCGGGTTCGCCTCGACGATAGAGGGCAACCTCATCACCCCCGCCGAACAGGAAGCCAAGCTGCGTCTCGTCGCCGAGACGGCGAAAGAGGTCTGGGGGTAGAGGTCTACGCGAAGGTCCCATCCTCTCGAAGGGAACCCCTCTGTCTTTCTCCTCCGGGGAGTGCGCAGGCTTGAAGGCGGGCAAGATGCCCGCCCCGCCGAAAGTTGCGGAAGGAATTTTGCGTCATGCTGGTAGGCCGGGCATCTTGCCCGGCCCGAAAAGAGCGCCGTCGCACCCCTCAGTCCACATCAAAGACAAAAAGCCGCCGATTCCAATCCGTGCGTCAAACCTTCTCATCCAAAAGTTGGTGAGAAATGCGAGTAAATCGCTCTCTGTAACTATCCGTCCAAATGCCGTTCGATTGCGGCCCGGAGGGGATCTGGCGAGAGGGGCCGCCCGCCCTCTCCGATCAGCCGGGCCAGTATCCCCTCGGCGTTGTCTTTCTGTCCGTCCGCCCAGATTTCCTTCAGCAGCGCGCCCGCCCTCGGGTCGTGGAACCAGGTTTCGCCGAACCGCTCGGTCAACGCCTCGGTGAGGGCCGCCTGGAGCATCCAGGCCCGGAGGTAGTTGGCGCAGTAAAAGTGGGCGTCCACGTCCTCCAGGTAATGGGAGGGGGCGTACCGGATCCGGTTGGCCCGGCCCAGCTTCTCGGCATATACCTCACCCTTGCCCGAAAGCCCGGCGGATTCGTGGAGGGTCAGCTCGTAGTCGATTTTGGCCGCGTACCGGCGGAGCATGTAGAGCTCGTACAGGTGTTGGTGGCGGATGAGCTTTTGCGTGTCTACGATCCCCAGGGCCTCGCGGAGCCAGCGGCCGTTGAGGAGTAGGTGATCGAACAGCATGGCGAACCCCTCGGTGACGGAGTTGTCGCCGAGGAGGCGGTATTCGTAGGGCGCGTCCGGCCGGACCCAGGCGAAGTGGAGGGCGTGGCCGAGCTCGTGGAGGAAGGCGTGGTAATCGTCCATCCCGCCGCGCGGCAGGACGACGATCATCACCTCGTCCGGCACGCGCAGGGTCGCGCAAAACGCCCGGGGGCTTTTGGTCGGCCGCGCCTCCAGGTCGAGGATGATGCGCCCGTCCGCCGACAGGTCGAGACCCATCCGCTTCACGGAAGCGGCCACGGCGCCCGCGATCCCGTCCGGCGGAAAGAGGGCGTCGAACCCTCCGCCCCGGAAGAGATAGGCGGCGTCGTGGCGGGCGGCCTCGTCCAGCTTCGTCCCGATCCCCTCCAGGGCCGCTCCCATCTCGCGCGCATAAAGGGTTTCGGTCGCTTCGAGAAAGGCCCGCATGGCGTCCCGGACGGGTTCGAGGGGGTAGGACTTGATCGTCCCGAGCATGTCCAGGTAGGAGCCGTAGCCGAGCTCCCCGGCCAGGGCGTGAACGTCGCGGTGGATCGGTTCGAGAAATTCGTTCTTTTTGAGGACGACGGCGCCCCGGGCGTCTTCGAGCCGCCGGCGCGTCTCCCGGTCGGGCTCGTTGAGCATCCGGACGGCGGAGGCGCGGTAGGGGAGCTTCTCGCCGCCGGGGAGCTTCACCTCCGCCGCGGCCTCGAAGTTCTCCGCGTCTTCCCGGAGCTTCCGCGTGCGGTTGGAGATGTAGGCGAGGGTGACGGATCCCAAAAGCAGCTTCAAGCGATGGCCGGACTCGCGGTCTTCCGCCGACTGGACGGCTGAGCTCAGCGCGTCCACCGCTTCGCGGGTGAAGAGGTCGGCGTACGCCTCGTAAACGGCCGCGTACGAGACCCGCTCCTTCAGCCCGGCCCGGCCTTCGTAGGATTCGCGGGAGAGGGCCTCGGAGAATCCCTCCATCCGGCGGCGGTATGTTTCAAGGTCCATTGGAATCCACAGATTTCACAGAATACACAGATTAATAAACAAACCTTCGATGTTCGAGTTTCTCCGTGCCGAAGTTCAACAGGAGACCCACTTTGTGTCCTGTGGCCTTCAGGTAATTGATGAGTTGAGCTTCTTCAACCCTGCTGAGCTTGCCAAGTGCTTTGGTTTCGACAATCACCGAATCAAAGCAAATAAAATGGGACTTATATATTTGGGTTAATATTGGACTTGACCGAGTTCTTGGGCCACTATAACATGAAGGAGACACGATGGAGTACCTGGGGAGAATCGCCCCCGGCATGTTCGGGAAACGGCTAACCTACGAAGCCTTGGTGGCGTGAGGCATGCCCAGTAAAATCGTCGATTTTGCGACCGGCAAGCCGGTCGATATCGAAAGTCCCGAAGAGCGTGTGCGCCAAGAATATGAACGTATCCTGGTCGAGAGTTACGGCTACCCGAAACAGCGTCTCGATATCGAAGTAAAGATCCCGCGCGGCACCGGATTCTACAAGGACCGGGCGGATATCGTCGTTTACGAATCGGCCCGCGGGCGTGATCCCGCAGAACACATTCTCGGCATCGTCGAAACCAAAAAACCGACGAGGAAAGACGGCTTGGAGCAGATCAAATCCTACATGACCGCCACGTCGGCGGCATGGGGCGTTTGGACGAACGGAACCGATATCGCGTACCTGGCCCGCCACGGCCACAAGATCGTCGGCGATTACCTAAACAACATCCCGGCGGCCGGACAGTCCGTCGAGGATGTGGGGCGCATCGAAAGAGCCGACCTTCGCCCGTTCGACCGAAGCGCGCTCCAATCGGCTTTCCGGCGCATCCTGCACACGCTTTACGCGAATACGAATATCAGCCGGAAGGAAAAGCTGGGCAGCGAGATGATAAAGGTCATTTTCGCTAAGTTGCACGACGAACAGACCTAAGCCGAGCGCCCGTCCGAGTTTCGAGTGGGTGCCGGTGAAAAGCCGAAGGTGGTGGCGAAGCGGATCAAAACCCTGTTCGCTGGCGTGCGCGACGAACTCAAGAACGATGGTATTTTCTCCGCGCATGACACCATCACTCTGGATGAGCGATCGTTGGCGTGGGTGGTCGGGCAGTTGGAGCGCGGCAGCCTGCAGGATACCGACAGCGATGTTGTTGGCGACGCCTTCAAGGTCTTTTCCGAATCCAAGTTCATCGGTGAGAAAGGCGAGTTCTTTACGCCGCGCGGCGTCGTTCGCGTCGCGGTGAAACTTGCCAATCCGGAGCCATGGGATACGGTCTGCGACCCGGCCTGCGGTTCGGGCGGATTCCTCATTCACACGATGGAGCATGTCTGGGCGCGGATGGAGGACAACCCGAAATGGCGTGGCAGCCCGAATCTGAAAGAGCGCAAGAAATCTCTGGCGGCTAAATGCTTTTTCGGAATCGACAAGGAAACCGATCTTGTCAAGATCGCCAAGGCCCACATGGCGATAGCGGGCGACGGCCGCAGCAACATCGTCCACGAAAACTCACTGCATGAAGCCGACAAGTTCGACACCGAGGCCAAGGCCCACATGGTCGAGGAGGGGCAGTTCCGCCAGTTCGACCTTGTAATTACCAACCCGCCGTTCGGCACGAAGACGAAAGTGCTGGCCGAAGACGCGGCGATGTTTACGCTCGGCCATAAGTGGCGCGAGATGGGCGACCAGTGGGAACCCACCAAGAATGTAATCCAACGCGACCCCTACATCCTGTTCATCGAACGGTGTCTCGACATGGTGAAGGACGACGGGACGCTGGCCATCGTCCTGCCAGAGTCGGTCTTCCATGCGCCGTCGCTTGGTTACGTCCGGCAACACCTTCTGGCCGAGAATAATGTTCGGGCAATAGTCGATCTCCCGCACAACACCTTCCGACCGCACTGCAATGCGAAAACCTGCCTTCTGATTCTAGCCAAAGGCCAAGCGCAACAGGGAAGCATTGTCATGGCGACGCCAGAAGAGATGGGGCATGACCATACAGGCCGCGCGCTTCACCGGCCCGACACCGACGATTTATGGGACGATCTTGCGGAAGTGATGGACGAAATCGACGACCCTGAAAACCCTGGCAACGCCCATGTGTTTTCAGTGCCCTGGCAAGAGATTGACCAAGATGTTCTGGTCTCCCGTTTCTATCGAGGTTTACGCGTCGCGCCCATCATGCCAGATGGCTGCGACGGCGTGACATTAGGCGACCTGATTGATGACGGCATTATCGGGGCTTAGGACGGGCATGGCTCACCAAAGTCCGAGGAAAAGGGGCGGGGTGAAATTCCGTATATCCGGGTTAAGGATATTGTGAATTGGGAAATGTATCGGAACCCGGTGGCGGGTATCCCGCTGTACGAATACCAGCGCGTCTGGACCGCCCCTGGGTTATTGGACACTCGGGTGAGGGTATTCGACCTCATGCGGCCTCCGCAACTTGAGCGAGTTTTTCCTGCCTTGCCTGGGCCGGCGTTCGGTAGCCGTAGCCCTCGAGAATCCAATGATGGTTGTACAGGTTCTTGAACTCAAGCAGCGCCCACCGCAGTTCCTCTACGGTGGCGAAAGAGCGCACCCACAGGAGATTCTCCTTCAAGATGCGGATAAACCACTCACAGTAGCCATTTCCCTCGGGCGCCCGCACGAAGCTGGGCGAACTGGTCATGCCCAGGTAGGCGATCTCCCGCTGAAAGTCATCGGACAGATAGGCGGGGCCGTGGTCGTGACGAACTTTAAGCCCCTCGGCGACGTCCGCCTCCAAGCCGGCGAAGCGCTCGGCGACCCCCTGCCGGATCGGCTCCAGGGCCTCGAAGCGGTTGCCGCTCTTGGCCGCATGGATCCCCACGCAGTCCACCGAGCAGTGATCCACCGCCGCGAACACCGAGGCCATCCCCTCCTCGGTGGTCACCGTCGTCGTCATGTCCGTGCCCCACATTCGGTCGGGCCGCTCGGTGCGGATGGTCCCGTTGTGGGCCTTGGGACCTCGGGGTTTGCCCACCCGGTGGGGGGCCTGAAGCCCCGCCTCCCGCATCAGGCGACGCACCCGCTCCTTGCTGGTGCGGATGCCCGCGAAGCGCAGCCTCGCCCACACCTTGCGGTAGCCCTCGCCATGGAAGGGAGAGTCCTCCAGGACCTGCCGGATGTGACCGAGGAGTTCCGCATCGGTGCACGGGCCCACAGGGCCGCGCTTATTGGGCGTGGGGCGTTCATGAACGGGGACCGCCTCTCGCCGCCGTTGCGCGTAGACCGTGGAGCGCGCCAAGCCCCAAAGGGCGCACACCCGCTTCAGGCCGTAGGCTCTGCCCGTGGAGGTGAAGCGGGCCTGACTCATCGCCTCCACCTCCTGCCGGCTAAAGGGCGGCCGGCCTCCAGGCGGTCGATCTTCTCCCGCAGGACCTCGCCCTCCATCGTGAGTTCGCCCACCTTGGCCTTGAGCCGGGCGTTCTCCTCGTCCCGCTCATCCGCCGGGCGAGCTTTGAGCGCCGCCTCGCCCCCGCGAAGGAACGCCTCGCGCCAGGCGGAAAGCCGAGCCGCTGTCGTGCCCAACTCGCGGCAGAGCGTCTCCAGGCTCTCGCCCCGCAAAAGACGCAGGACCGCCTCCCGCTTGCGCTGGCAGGAGAACCGACCCCGCTCACTGCGATGCCCTGGGGCCTTGGCTCCGTTCGCCCTGCGGGCGCCCTCCGCCAAAGCCCCATCTTGCTTTTGTTCGTTCATCGCGACACCCCTTTCTCCATGAATCATGGATCAATCGAGTGTCCAACAAAACCCTAGAGCGGGGGACGTTATTGGTAAAAAGAAGCGGCGCCCGGAACCCGAGGATGTTATCTTTGTGCGTCGCGGCAGTTATCGAATTGGAACGGTGGCGATGGCGTCGCCACGGGATGGCGACGTTTTGTTGACTCGTGAATTGATGACGCTACGCCTGTTCGACCACGACAACAAACATGGTCTGACGCCGTTCTACCTGCTCGCCGCCCTTTCGGCGAAAACGGTGCAAGATCAGATTCCCAATCTTGTGTGTATTGACATAACGCTACCGACAATCGGCGACCGATGGAGACATCTTGTGCTGCCGATCCCTGTTGACCCGACCGACACCGCCAGGATCAGCGGCGATGTCGAAAACAGCATTAGGGAAAAATGGTCTGCACAAGAGCGGATCGAAAATCTGCGCGAAAGATTGGGCGGGGGGATTACTACATGACTGCGAAGCCGAAGCCCGCCCCAAAGGCTGCCGTCACGCTTGTCCGTTCGGCCTACCAGCCGAGCAAGGCAGAGATGGAGAAACCTATCGACGTTCGGAAGGCGGACGGCTCCATGCCAACGCCGGAGGAACTGGCGCAGGCCGCGTTTCGACCCGTCAACATCAAGTGGAAGGACCGACCGTCCTAGCGGGCGGTTCCGGCACTATCGTATATAATTCCCTAAACATAGGATGTAAGCCTCTTGTATTCTAGGGGCTCCACGTTCATGCTCCGCCTGAACGCAATTAACCCAAATATATAAGTCCCAATAAAATCCGCTCGATAGGGGGTGTCGAGCTGTCGCCCTTTGTAAAGAATCGGCAATTCGACCTCGCGTTGGTATGGCGCCCCCCGCTCGTCGAATTCTAAAGCGAGCGCCTCCTGGCACACCGCCTCCAGAAAGCCGGGACTCCCCCGCTCTAGGGTTTTGTTGGACACTCGATTGATCCATGATTCATGGAGAAAGGGGTGTCGCGATGAACGAACAAAAGCAAGAGGGGGCTTTGGCGGAGGGCGCCCGTAGGGCGAACGGAGCCAAGGCCCCAGGGCATCGCAGTGAGCGGGGTCGGTTCTCCTGCCAGCGCAAGCGGGAGGCGGTCCTGCGTCTTTTGCGGGGCGAGAGCCTGGAGACGCTCTGCCGCGAGTTGGGCACGACAGCGGCTCGGCTTTCCGCCTGGCGCGAGGCGTTCCTTCGCGGGGGCGAGGCGGCGCTCAAAGCCCGCCCGGCGGATGAGCGGGACGAGGAGAACGCCCGGCTCAAGGCCAAGGTGGGCGAACTCACGATGGAGGGCGAGGTCCTGCGGGAGAAGATCGACCGCCTGGAGGCCGGCCGCCCTTTAGCCGGCAGGAGGTGGAGGCGATGAGTCAGGCCCGCTTCACCTCCACGGGCAGAGCCTACGGCCTGAAGCGGGTGTGCGCCCTTTGGGGCTTGGCGCGCTCCACGGTCTACGCGCAACGGCGGCGAGAGGCGGTCCCCGTTCATGAACGCCCCACGCCCAATAAGCGCGGCCCTGTGGGCCCGTGCACCGATGCGGAACTCCTCGGCCACATCCGGCAGGTCCTGGAGGACTCTCCCTTCCATGGCGAGGGCTACCGCAAGGTGTGGGCGAGGCTGCGCTTCGCGGGCATCCGCACCAGCAAGGAGCGGGTGCGTCGCCTGATGCGGGAGGCGGGGCTTCAGGCCCCCCACCGGGTGGGCAAACCCCGAGGTCCCAAGGCCCACAACGGAACCATCCGCACCGAGCGGCCCGACCGAATGTGGGGCACGCACATGACGACGACGGTGACCACCGAGGAGGGGATGGCCTCGGTGTTCGTGGCGGTGGATCACTGTTCGGTGGACTGCGTGGGGATCCATGCGGCCAAGAGCGGCAACCGCTTCGAGGCCCTGGAGCCGATCCGGCAGGGGGTCGCCGAGCGCTTCGCCGGCTTGGAGGCGGACGTCGCCGAGGGGCTTAAAGTTCGTCACGACCACGGCCCCGCCTATCTGTCCGATGACTTTCAGCGGGAGATCGCCTACCTGGGCATGACCAGTTCGCCCAGCTTCGTGCGGGCGCCCGAGGGAAATGGCTACTGTGAGTGGTTTATCCGCATCTTGAAGGAGAATCTCCTGTGGGTGCGCTCTTTCGCCACCGTAGAGGAACTGCGGTGGGCGCTGCTTGAGTTCAAGAACCTGTATAACCATCATTGGATTCTCGAGGGCTACGGCTACCGAACGCCGGCCCAGGCAAGGCAGGAAAAACTCGCTCAAGTTGCGGAGGCCGCATGAGGTCGAATACCCTCACCCGAGTGTCCAATAACCCAGGGGCGGTCCAGGACCCATTTCTCGGTGCACCACCATCGTCCCCCCGATGATGGCATACGTCGTTGGATCTCTCATTTTCAGTGGATGTCGATCCATGGATTTCACAGTCCCCACAGAAAACAAGAAGGCGAAAGGTTGGTCATATATCGATGGGACTCCCGTATTGTCGCGGATTCCCGCCTTTATGTTCTTATCTGCGCAATCTGTGAAATCTGTGGATTCCGGCCTTTAGATTTTTCCGATTATCTCGATCTTTCCTCCCGCGCGTACGGGATGCCCAGGGCCGCGGGGGCGCCGAGGCGTCGGCGGACGGACTCCCGGGTGGCCAGGATCAGGATGCCGATCGTCAACAGGTAAGGGAGCATCATGAGGAAGTGGGCCGGGATGGGCGTGCCGATGGCCTGGAAGCGAAGCTGCATGGCGTCCGCGCCCCCGAAGAGGTACGCCCCCAGGAACGCCTTCATGGGGCTCCAGCCGGCGAAAATGACCAGGGCGATGGCGATCCAGCCCCGGCCCGCGGTCATCTGCTCGATCCACATCGTCGTGTAGGCCAGGGACAGATACGCCCCCGCGATGCCCGCCATGGCCCCGCCGAACATCACGCATCCGTACCGCAGGGCCGACACCCGGATGCCCAGAGAGTCGGCCGTGTCCGGGCTCTCCCCCACCGACCGGATGGACAGCCCCAGGTGGGTCCGGTAGAGCACCCACCACGCGATCGGGACCAGGATGTAGGAGAGATACACCAAGGCGTCCTGCTGGAAGAGGATCGTGCCGATCCAGGGAATCTCCGACAGGCCGGGGATCGGCAGCTTCTCGAAGCCCGGCGCCACCTGGCCGACCATCGATTGTCCGAAGAAACCGCTCATGCCCGTGCCAAGGAGGGTCAGCGTCAGGCCGCTCACGATCTGGTCCGCGCGCAGGGTGATCGTCACGTAGGCGTGGATCAGGGAGAAGGCCGCCCCCATGAGGGCCGCCATGATCACTCCCACGACGGGGCTCTGCGTCATGAAGGTTGCGAAAAAGCCCGCGATGGCCCCGATGAGCATCATCCCCTCGACCCCCAGGTTCAGGTTCCCCGAGCGCTCGGCGTAGATCTCCCCGACGCAGGCGAAGAGGATGGGCGTGCCCGATCGGACGGTCGCTTGAAGAATGGCGATGATCAGGTTGGTGTCCAAGACAAGCCTCCTAACCTCCGGCTGCCGCGGATGCCCCCTTTTCGGGGAGCGAGCCGCCGCCGTATACCAAGCGGTACCTGGACAGGATGTCCCCGCCCAGGACGAAGAACAGGATGAGGGCCTGGATAATGAGGACGATGTTGACCGGAAGCTTCATCTCAATCTGAAGCGCCTCGCCCCCGACGTAGAGGCTGGCCAACAGGATCGACACCAGGACCACCCCCCAGGGGTTCCGCCGCGCCAGCCAAGCGACGATGATGGCCGTGTAACCGTATGGCGCGTTGGGGGGCGAAATGCCGTGCAGCAGCCGGAGCTGGATGCCCGAGACCTCGACCATGCCCGCCAGCCCGGAAAGCCCCCCGCTGATGAGCATCACGAGGAGGATGTTTCGGCCGGTCTTCATCCCCGCATACTCGGCGGCCCGGGGATTCTCGCCCATCACCGCAATCTCAAACCCCCATCGGCTTCGCTCTTGGAGGTAATAAAGGATAACGGCGGCCACGATGGCGAAGAGGATCCCCAGGTGGACCCGGGTGTCGCCGAACCGCAGAAGCTGGGCGCCCGCCGGAAATTGTTTGGTCAGGGGGAAGTTCAGCGTGCCCGGGTCTTTCCACGGGCCGTACACTGAGGTAGTCGACCCAGAGGATGGCCACGTAGTTCAGCAGGAGCGTCGTGATGATCTCATTGACATTCAGCTTGACCTTGAGCAGCGCGGGGATCAGCGCCCAAACGGCCCCGGCGATCATTCCCCCGAGCATCATCGTCGGGATCATCGTCCAGGCCGAGCCCTCCCAGCCAGTGAGGACGATGAAGGTGGCCGCGAAGGCGCCCATGTGAAGCTGGCCCTCGGCCCCGATGTTCCAGAAGAGCATCTTGAAGGCGATCATCACCCCCAGGCCGCAAAGCATCAGGGGCGTGGCCTTGACCAGGGTTTCCGAGATTCCATACCCGGTCCCGAGGGACTCGCCGAACATCTCCCGGTAAGCGGCCAGAGGGTTCGCCCCCGTCCCGAGGAGGATCAGCCCGCCGATGATCAGCGCCAACAGGATGGACCCGATCGGGATCAGATAGTCGAGAGACTTGGACCGCTCGATCCGCATCTCCAACCGGAGGAAAGCCATCAGCGGGTCTCAGCGGCGGTCGGCGAGGGCGGGGCGGAGGCGGCCGATTCCCCCGAGGCGTTGGCCAGCCGCTTGGCCCCCGCCATCATCAGGCCCAGCGTTTCGGTCTCCGCCTCGTTCACCGGGAGCGTTCCCATGATCTCTCCATCGAACAGCACGGCGATGCGGTTGCTCAGCGACAGAAGCTCTTCGAGGTCTTCGGAGATCAGGACGATCGCCGTTCCCTCCCGCCGGTGCCGGTCCAGGGTGTTTCGGATGAAGTCGGTGGCGCCGACGTCGAGACCCCGGGTGGGGGACATGATGATGAGCGCCCTGTGGTGGGAGGAGATCTCCCGCGCCAGGATGACCTTCTGAAGGTTCCCGCCCGAGAGCAGCCGCACCGCCGTGTCGTGTCCCGGGGTGGCGATGTTGTACTGGTTGATGAGGCCGTCGGCGAACGTGTCGATGACCTCCCGGTCCAGGAAGGGGCCGTTGGCGAACCGGTCGTCCCGATATCGCTTGAGAACGACGTTTTCCGAAAGAGACAGGTTCCCCACCGAGGCCACCCCGGTCCGGTCGGCCGGCACGTAGGCCACCCCCGCCTCGATGAATTCCCGGGCGGGGGCGCCGCCCATCTCCCGGCCGCCCAGCCGGAGCCTTCCCCCGGTCGGGCGCCGTAGGCCGGTGAGGATCTCCGCCAGCTCCTGCTGGCCGTTGCCGGCGACGCCGGCGAACCCGAGGATCTCGCCCGCCGAGACCGTGAAGCCGATTCCCTTCAACGCGGGGAGGCTCCGGTCGCTCAAGGCCGTCAGGTCCTCCACTTCCAGGACCGTTTCGCCCGCGGTCTCCTCCCGGCGGAGGACTTTGAACAGGATCTCTTTGCCCACCATCATCTTCGAGATCTCCCGCGGGTTGGTCTCCCGGGGGGAGGCCGCCCCCACGACCCGGCCGCCGCGCAGGACTGTGATTCGGTGGGAGATGGCCATGACCTCGTCGAGCTTGTGGGAGATGAAGACGACCGAGTGCCCCTGCGCGGTCATGGCCCGGAGGGTCTCGAAGAGCTCGCGGGACTCCTGGGGGGTCAGGACGGCGGTGGGCTCGTCGAGGATGAGGATGTTGGCCCCGCGGAAGAGAACCTTCAGGATCTCCACCCGTTGCTGCTCGCCGATGGAAAGCTGCCAGATGTGGGCCCGCGGGTCCACCTTGAGGCCGTACTGCTCAGCCAGGCGCGCGGTCTGCGCCTCCACGTTCCTCAGGTCGAGCTTCACGGCCCTGCCGCTGAGGCCGAGGATGATGTTTTCCGCGACGGTGTGGGTGGGGATGAGCTTGAAGTGTTGGTGGACCATCCCGATCCCCTGGGCGATGGCGTCGCGGGGGGACCGGAAGTGCACGGGCCGGCCGCGGATGAACATCCGGCCGGCGTCGGCCCGGTAGATCCCCGTCAGGATGTTCATCAGGGTGCTCTTCCCGGAGCCGTTCTCTCCGAGGAGGGTGTGTATCTCCCCTTCGAGGATGTCCAGATCGACCTCTTCGTTGGCGACGACTCCGGGGAACCGTTTGGTGATCCCCTGCATGGAGACGACGGGTTGGGCCGGAGGGTCCCCTCTGGGAGGGTCCGCCATGCGGTCTGTCACGCGTGATCTCCTCTAATGCCGGCGGGCCTGGAACCGGCGCACGGCGTCGATCAGGTCAGGGAACGCAAGAGCCCCTTCCGGAGGGATGGGATATCCTCACCGCATCTTTTTCAACAGGATAAGCGAAACAGACCGATGTGAACAGGAATTTTTTTCGAGTCTTGCCGATGATGTTCCCGGCAAAGAACCCCATGCCGTGGCATGGGGGGGCGAAGACCGCTTCGGACGCCCGGCGTGAAGGTGTTGATCCCCCGGCGGACCTCCGGGACCGGAGGCGCGTTCGCGTATCCGACAACCATGAGAATCGGTCATTTTTCCTGCTGCGTCGGGAGACAGTTCATGAAGGGATCGAGGAATTGGGGTATTCTGACGTGTGAGGCCGGATGGGAAGTGGGCGGGCGCCCGTTTCCCATCGGCCTGGATTCCCGTTGCCTGAAGGGCCGGTTTAAGCCATGCGTTCAACATCCATTTCGGCGGACCTCTCTCCGGCGGCTCCCCCCAGGGGGCGGATTTCCTTCGGCGCCGTCGCCCTGTGGGGTCTGGGGGGAGTCGTCGCGCTGGCCATGGTGCTCCCCGCCGCGTATCTGCTGATTCGGTCGCTGGACGGACCGGGCGGGGAGTTCCTCCAGACGATCTGGCGGCCCGTGGTGGGCCGTTACCTGCTCAATACGCTGGGCTTGGCCGCAGTGACGACGTTTTTCGCGTGCCTCGTCGGGATGGTGGGAGGCTGGGTCACGTCCCGGTCGGATCTGCCGGGGGCCAAGGTGTGGGCCGTCCTGCTGAGCCTGCCTCTGGCCGTTCCTTCCTATATCGGTGCCTATGCCTATCTGGCCGCCTTCGGTCCGAACACCTGGATCGGCAAGGCCCTCCTCGCACCGCTCGGGCTGACGTTGCGCGAGAGCTTTTGGGGCGCGGCCCTGCTGTTGACCTCGCTGACCTATCCCTACGTGATGCTGCCCTTGCGCGCCCAATGGCTGAGAATGGACCCGGGACTGGTTGAAGCCTCGCGGAGCCTGGGCCTGGGCGTGACGAAGACCCTTCTCCGGGTGTCGCTGCCCCTCCTTCGGCCCGCCCTGTTCGCCGGCGGGCTGCTCGTCGCCCTGTACGTGATCAGCGACTTCGGCGCCGTGGCGATGCTCGAGTTCCCCTCCTTCACGTATGTCATCTTTCTGGAGCAGGAGTCTCTGTTCAACCGCCAGCGGGCCGCGATTCTGGCCCTGGTTCTGGTGGTCCTGACGCTGGCCATTCTGGCGTCAGAGCTGCTCTTTCGGAGCCGCGGGCGGTATGAAGTCCGGGGTGTGCGGACCTTTTCGGACCGGCCCCGGGTTCCCTTGCGCTTTTGGACGGCGCCCGCGTTGCTCTTTTGCGGGCTCATGGTGACTCTGGGACTCGCCATTCCGGCCGGGACGGTGGGCTATTGGTTCTTCCAGGGGTTGGGGGATCCGACGCTGGACCTGAGTTGGGTGTGGCGATCCACCTGGGATTCAGTCCGGGTTTCGGTCCTGGCGGCGGCGGCGTGCGTCGTGGCGGCGATTCCGGTCGCGGTCCTCAGCGTCCGCCGTCCGGGGAGGTGGAGTCTGCTGATCGAGCGCGCGACCTACACCGGGTTCGCCTTGCCGGGACTTGTGGTCGCTCTGGCCCTGGTTTACTTCTTTCTTTTTCTGCCCGAGCAGGTCGCTTCCCTGGGGCGGTTCTTCGGGCTGGGCCCCGAAGCCGCGCGGGGGGTCTCGCGTGCGTTCAATTACTACCAGACGCTGCCGGTTCTGGTCTTCGCCTATGTCGTGCTTTTTCTTCCTCAGGCCGTCGGATCGACGCGCGCGTCGTTGTTGCAGGTTCCGAAGAACCTGGAGGAAGCGGGACGCAGCCTCGGGCGCTCGGCCCGCAACGTGTTTCGGACCATCACCCTTCCCCTGGTCTTGCCCGGCGTGCTCTCCGGAGGGGCGCTGGTCTTCCTGACGACGATGAAGGAGCTGCCCGCCACCCTGTTGCTGAGCCCGATCGGCTTCCGTCCGCTGGCGGCGATGGTCTTCGACCGGATGGAGGACGCCTTTTTCGCCGAAGCGGCCGCGCCGGCCCTCATCTTGTTATTGTTCTCGATGGCGGCGATGATCCTGATTGTGAAGCGCGAAGGCGCGTGATGCCCGGGGGGGTGGATCCACAGATTACACAGATTGCGCAGATTTTGAAAAGACAAGGGGGCGGTCATCAGATGATTCAGCGCCCGGTGGCGTTTCAGGTTCTCACTTTTCTTTTTTCATCTGTGTCATCTGTGAAGTCTGTGGATTCCAGCCTTTGAATTCCCCGGATGACCCGGCTCTTTCTTGAGGAGTTGAACCGTCGCCATGTCGAGCCCGAAGGCCGGGGATCCCGGCCGGCCGATAGTCCGGATGGAGAACGCCCATCTCCGGTACGGGCCCGAGGAGCCATGGGCGGTGGACGATTTCTTCCTGGATGTGGAGAAGGGGGAGTTCCTGACCCTTCTCGGCCCCAGCGGATGCGGCAAGACCTCCGTCCTCCGCTTGATGGCCGGGTTCGAGCGGATTGGGATGGGCCGGATCCTCATCGACGGCAATGAGGTGGCGGCCCGGAATCTCTGGAGTCCGCCGGAACGCCGGGGCGTGGGCATGGTCTTCCAGGACCTGGCCCTGTTCCCCCACCTGACGGTTGCCAAGAATGTGGGATTCGGCCTTCACCGGTGGGCCGCCGGGGATCGGGAGAATCGGGTGCGGGAAGTCTTGGGGATGGTCGGTCTGGGGGGGGTGGGAGAGCGGCATCCTCATGAGCTCTCGGGCGGACAGCAGCAGCGCGTCGCCCTGGCCCGGGCGCTGGCGCCGAGCCCCCACGTGATTCTTTTCGATGAGGCTTTCAGCAACCTGGACGCCGACAGGAGGCGCCAGGTCCGCCGCGAGGTCAAGGAGATCCTGCGGCGCTCGGGGATGACAGCAATTTTTGTGACCCACGACCAGGCGGAGGCCTTTGACCTTTCGGATCGCATCGCTGTCATGAATCGGGGCCGGATTGAGCAGTTGGACAGCCCGGAAAACCTCTATCACAATCCCCGGACTCTTTTTGTGGCACGATTCCTGGGGTTGGCGGATCTGGTGCCGGGCGTGATTCAAAATGACCGCGTAGAGACCGCCCTCGGCAACTTTCTCTTTGTCCCGCCCGATGCGCCCCTGGAGAACGGGACGAAGGTCGAGGCGGTCATCCGGCCGGCCGACGTGGATGTCATCCCGTCCCCGGACGGGGAAGCCTCCGTTGTCGAGAGGCACTTCCGCGGCTCGGACAACCTGTACGTGATTGCGCTTCCGAGCGGAGGGACCGTCCGAAGTCAGACGCCTTGGGATTTTATTCTCGAGCTTGAGACGCGTGTCACCATTACGGTGGAGCCCATGCGCGTCGTCGTGTTTCCGGTTGCGTCCGCCGATGAACCCACGGCCGAGGGGTGAGAGGTCCGCGGTCTTGCGGTTTGCCGAGATCGGTTGCGGGGATGACCGGATATGATGCGGAAGGTTTGGGACGCGAGTCGCCCTTGGCCGCCGATTGAGATATGCGGACATTCATTCGAGAGACGACGGTCTTCCGCAAGCCGGGTTTTCTCCTCACGGCCGGGTTTGCCCTCCTGTTCTTGGGGGGAGCGCTGGGTGGGGATGCCTGCGCGCAGGAAAGACTCCGGCTGGCGACGACGACGAGCACGGCCAATTCCGGTCTGCTGGATGTGCTGCTCCCCCCCTTCGAGAAGCGGTTGGGTGTCCAGGTCGACGTGATCCCTGTCGGGACGGGCAGGGCGCTGGCCCTGGGAAGGAATGGAGACGTGGACGTTGTCATGGTGCACGCGCCCGGGGCCGAACGGAAATTTGTCCGGGAAGGGTACGGGGTCGGCCGCAGGTCCTTCATGTACAACGACTTCATTATCCTGGGCCCCGCCGATGACCCGGCCGGCCTCCGCGGGGGGAAGGACGCCGCCCGGGCGCTTTTGCGGATCGCGGAGACCGCCGCCGCGTTCGTCTCGCGGGGAGACGATTCGGGCACCCACAAAAAGGAGCGGGCGCTCTGGGAGGAGGCGGGGACGAAACCCTCCGGGGCCTGGTACAGGGAAGTCGGCCAGGGAATGGGAAAGACGCTGGGCATCGCCGACGAAATGAGGGCCTACACCCTTTCCGACCGCGCGACGTTTCTCGCTTATCGCGGAAAGCTTCGCCTCCGGGTGATCGTGGAGGGGGACAAGCGTTTCTTCAATCCTTATGGAATCATCGCCGTCAACCCCGCCCGGCATCCCCACGTCAAGTTCGACCTGGCTCGGGCCCTTATCGAATACGTCACCGGACCGGAGGGCCAGCGAATCATTGGTGAGTTCCAGCGTTTCGACCGGCGGCTCTTCATCCCCACTGTTCGCCAACCTTCCTCCCGCTGATTTTCACTCCGAGACCATTTTGGGGCGTGTCTCCCTTGCGCGGCCTTTTTCTCCCACGCGGTCGTGTTCAGGGATCGGGACGGGATGCGCGTCGTTCCTCCAAAACCATTCCCCAGCGGCGGGTGATCCAAGAAAATTTGGCTGGTGTCCGAATTTGTTTGACAAAAGAGAAAGTGTTATATACTCTTAACAGAGTAAACTTTATAGAAAAGGATTTGAGATGCAGAACACATACAAAAGATCGCCGGGGGCTCTGAGTCCGAGCCAGGAGCACTACCTGCGCGCCATCTGGAGGATTCAGGAAGACAAGGGTTACGCCCGGGTGACGGACATCGGAAACGAGCTGGGCGTCGCCAAGGCGGCGGTTTCTGCGGCGGTCAAGGGGTTGAAAAAAGAGGGCCTGGTGGACCACCGGCACTACGAGCAGGTTTCCCTGACATCCAAGGGCGCGCGCCACGCCCAGGAAATCTCCAGCCGGTTTTCGATCATGCAAACGTTCCTGGAAGACGTCCTGGGGGTCGAGAGCGAGAGCGCCTTGCTGGACGCCTGCCTGTTGGAGCATTACGTCTCCAAAGGGACCATCGACCGCCTGATCGACCTCATTCGATTCTTCGAAAAGGAGGATCGGAAAGGGGTCCTGGAACAGTTCAGGGACTTCCATCGGGAGTGCGAAACCGAAGATTCCTGCCGGATCTGTAATTTCCACTGCGACGTTGTTCTCGCCCCGGATGAGTTGATTCAACCGGACCTGCCGGGAGGGGGGTGACCGAGAAGGGGAGCGCCGACCTTCTCCACCGCCTCCAGGTGACCAGGCATGGAAGGTTTCTCCTGACCCATAGACCCAATTCGCCGTCGCCCGGCAAGCGACCCGTTCTTGAGTTGAAAATCTAAGGACTGAGCAAACGAGCCGGGGATGTTACCCAGTGGAAAGGAATTCTCTCCGGCTGTTTTCTTGGCGGTGGGATCGTTCATCGAAAATCGGAGTGGTTGATTCCCGGGAGGGAGCGCCGTCCGGTCGAATTTGTCCGGCGAGGATTTGGAGAAGGGGAGGATCTGGATTCTATGGGTTTGTCCATGGCTTGGGGAGGCGCGGGTGTCGGGCGGTTTTTGATCTGCCTGGCCGTTTCGCTTCCGGCTTGGGGGGCCGGCGGGCCGACCCTGTCGGCCGAAAGCCTGACGGTCTATTCGGGTCGGTCCCAAAAACTGGTCGAGCGTTTGTTCAAAGCGTTCACCGAACGGACGGGCGTTCGCGTCGGGGTCCGGTACGCGAAGACAGCGGCCCTGGCCAATCAGCTTCTCGAGGAGGGCGGCCGAAGCCCCGCCGACCTCTTCTTCGCGCAGGATTCGGGGGCGTTGGGGGCCGTCGCGGAGAAAGGGCTGTTTCGCCGCCTTCCCGATTTATTGTTGGAAAAAGTCCCCGCCCCGTTCCGGTCGCCGCGCGGGGATTGGATCGGGATTTCCGGCCGGGCGCGCGTCCTGTCGTATTCGACGACGCGGTTGAGGGAAAGTGACCTGCCCAGGTCGATTTTTGAATTGGCCGATCCCCGGTGGAGGGGGAGAATCGGCCTTCCGCCCACGAATGCGTCTTTTCAGGCGTTTGTGACGGCTATGCGCGTCCGGGTGGGGGATAAGAGGACGCTGATTTGGCTCAAGGGCCTTGTCGCCAATCAAGCCAAATACTATGCCAAGAATACGCCGACGGTGAAGGCCATCGCAGACGGCGAAATCGACGTGGGTCTGGTGAATCACTATTACCTGTACCGTTTCATCCGCAAAGAGGGGAAAGGATTCCCCGTCCGGAATTACTACTTTCCCAACGGGGACATCGGCGCCCTCGTCAATGTGTCGGGCGCTGGCATTCTGAAAAGCTCCCGAAAAGCGGGACTCGCCGAGCGGTTCTTGGGATTCGCCCTGTCGGAGACCGGACAGGAGGTTTTCGTCCGGGGGAACCACGAATACCCCGTCGCCAAAGGATTCAGGGTGGACCCCGCGCTGGGCTTGAGGGATCTCCGGTCGATCCGGACGCCGATCATGGACCTCGGCCGCCTGACCGATGTGCGGGGGACCGTCAGGCTTCTCCAAAAAGCCGGAATGCTGCTCCAGTGAGGAAGGCCGGCCGCGTCATGCTGCGCGCGCATCTTCAGCACGGACTGACGTAATCCAGATCATGTTCAAGAATTCGCCCATCACTTATCTTGTTGACTAGGTACATCCGCATTCGAGTCCGGAACCGGACGCGGCGGATCGGTCCGGCTCCTCACCGGAACGCTTCTTTGAAACAAAGGAGGACGGTGAAAATGAGACCTCGACGAAAAGCCTGGAAGGCCCTATTGGGATGGGTTGTGGCGATGGGGATGTTGGTTTCCCTCCCCCTCTCCCTCGGCCAAGCGAGCGAGCTCCTGGACCTCTTTAAAGAAAAATGGGGTCATCACAGAGCGGGAATATCGAGAGATCAAGTCGGCCGAGAAAGCCAAGGAAGTCGGTATCCGGGAAGAGATCAAGAAGGATCAGCCCCCCTTTGACGTGAAGTACAAGGACGGATTCCGCGTTACGTCCAAGGACACGCGGCACGAGCTTCAGATCGGAGTCCAAGTCTTCAGCCAGTTCAGCGTGTTTCCCGAAGACGCCGGCGCGGATAACAACTTCCTCATGCGCCGCGGCCGGCTGACCTTCCGCGGCAAGGTGTTCAAGGACTTCACCTATCGCCTGGAGCTGGATGGCGCTTCCTCCAACGTCCTGGACCAGGACGCCTACCTGGGCTGGGAGCGGTACAAGGCATTCCGCATCCGGGTCGGCCAGCATAAGACGCGCTTCGGCGGCGAGCAGACCTGGAGCCGGTACAGCCTGTTCTTCCTCGAGCGCTCGATGATCTCCGATAACCTCACCGAAGGCGCGTCCCGGGGCGCGTACGTCTATGGCGATCTGCATCCCACGTTCCGCTATGAGGCCAGCGTCTCCAATGGGAAGCAGAGAAACAACGACAACAACAGCGAGAAGGATTTCGCCCTCCGCCTGATCGCGGATCCCTTCAAGGGATCTCCCGCCGAGAAGATGCTTCCGATCCAGCTCGCGATCAACGCGTCGGTGGGGGATCAGCCCCACAGCGCCACTGGCGGCCGGACGCGGCTTTTTCTTCGCGACAACCGGCTGACGGTGTTCAACGTCGCGACGGAAGGCCTTCGCCAGCGGTACGGCGCGGACATCTGGTACAACAAGGACTACAAGAATCAGGGTGGCTTTCCCCTTTCGGCGACGGCGGAGTTCATCTACGAGAAGCAGGAGCGGGAAGGTCCCGTATTGGGCAGAGGAAACGACGACCTGGTCCGTTACGGCTATCACGTCCAGGCGGGCACCCTGCTGACGGGGAGCCGAAAAAAGAACGGCCTGGAGTTGGTGGCCAAGTATGAATCCATCGACATGGACGACGGCGACCGTTCGGCTGGGACGGAAGACTTGGCCGGCCAGACGGTGAACATCCTCGGCCTCGGTCTCAATTACTGGCCGATCAAGGAGGTCCGCCTCTCGGTGAACGGGTTTGTGTTCGACATCGACCGGCCCGTCACCAGCGCCGCGGATGACGACCCGTTCAACAACGGCGACAGCGCCTGGGCCGTCCTTGCTGGCGCCTACTTCAAGTTCTGACCCTGTTGTTGCGAAGCCAGGGGGGGGAGGGGGAGAGAAGACCGCTTCGTCCCGGCGCCTTCTCTTCCTCTCCCCCTCCTTCCCCCCGACAGTTCGAGCGATCCCGCACTCCCCACCGGCGGGACCCGGTCTTCCAGGCTCCTTGACTTTTCCGGACTGTCCTGAATATCTAGTGTAGGGTCCTGGGTCATTATCTGATTTCTTATCGACATCATCGGACGGATGGATTTGTGCGTCGCGCCATACTCTTTCTTTTCATCATGCTTGCGGGTTTCGCGGCGCCGCCCCGGGGGGAAGCGGCCCGGTTGACCGTGTCCGCCGCCATCAGTCTCAAGGAGGTGTTCCGGAAGATTGTGAAGGAATTCGAGTCGCGCCATCCGGAACACCGCGTTTCATTGAACCTCGGCTCCTCGGGCCATCTTCAGCGGCAAATCGAGCTGGGCGCCCCGGTGGATGTGTTCGCCCCCGCCGCGTTGTTTCCGATGGAAGCGTTGGAGAGGGCGAACCTCCTTCAGCCCGGAACGCGGAAGGTGTTCGCCACGAACCGTCTGAGCCTGGTCCGGCCGCGCGGAAGCGGGGCGGTGGATGGGTTTACATTTTTGGGGAGGGGATTCCAAGGGAGGCTGGTCATCGGCAATCCCCGCCATGTCCCGGCGGGCATTTACGCCAAACAGGCGCTCGTCGCTTTGGGTTACTGGAAGAAGCTCTCCGCGAGGCTGATATTCGCCGAGCACGTCCGGCAGGTCCTGGATTATGTCGTGCGGGGGGAGGTGGACGCGGGCATCGTCTACCGGACCGACGCGTTGCGGGAAAAAGGCCGGGTCGATCTCGTGGCCGAGGCGCCGCCCGGAAGCCACGCGCGCATCGCGTATCCGATTGCGGTGATCGCGGAATCCCGTTATCCCCGGGGAGCGATGCGCTTTTTGAAATTCGTCCTTGGGGAAGCGTCCCGCGCCATATTGTCCCGGGCCGGATTCGGATCCGCCGATCCGCCGTAATCCGGCGGCGGAGTGGGGGGGGGGGGATTCGCCTTCAGCCTCGAAGGGTGGCGGGAACGGCGCCCGGGGCATTGACAGGGGAGTGCGGCATTGGAAGGCCAAGCTTGGTTTTCCGTACAGTTGTCTCTATGGGTCGCCGGTGTTTCGACGTTGATCGTGGCCGTTGTGGGGACGTCCATCGCCTACTTTTTCGCCAAGCGCGACTTTCCGGGAAAGAACATCCTGGACATCCTGGTCACGCTGCCGCTGGTGCTGCCGCCGACGGTCACCGGTTATTACCTGTTCCGCCTCCTGGGCCGAAAGGGTTTGCTCGGCGGGCCGCTCTACGACCTGACGGGTTGGTCGGTGACCTTCACTTGGTGGGCGGCGATTGTCGCGTCCACGGTGGTCTCCTTGCCCTTCATGGTCCGGACCGGACGGGCGGCCATCGAATCGGTGGACCGCAACGTGGAGTACGCCTCGCAGTTGTTGGGCAAGAGCGAGTGGTCCACCGCGCTGACCATCACCCTTCCCCTGGCGCGGCATGGGCTGATCGCCGGCCTCATTCTGGCGTTCGCCCGGGCCATGGGGGAGTTCGGCGCGACCCTCATGTTGGCGGGCAACATCCCCGGGCGGACCAATACGATGCCGCTCGAGATTTACGGGGCCTTCGCGGGGGGCGACCTGGGACAGGCCCACTGGCTGGTTTTGGGCCACACGGGCATATCTTTTCTGGCCCTTTATCTGGCCACCTGGTGGAGCCGCGAACGGGTGAAAGTCGGGACCTGACGGCGCGGCGCGGCCGGAAACGTCCCGGCGGATTTGTGTTGCGGGGATGGAAAAATCGGCGGAATGGGGAATTCCACTAAAGTGAGCGGCCTCGAATCCCGATATGGTGATTAACGGCGGCGAACCAAGCCGGCGTTTAGAAAGATTGATCAGGAAGTTTGAGTCGTAAAAGGCAAACTACACAGAAAGGGTAGGGCGCAAAGCCGCTAGCCTAATCCCCGAAGTTGGGGTAAGGCAGTAGGGCTGCCGACGCGGACCTCGTGTCGAAAGCGCCCATCCTACGCTGGATGGGCGTTTTCTTTTGGTGAGGGTTGGCGCCGGTCGGACATCACGCCGCCGGGCGTATAGAGGAGAATGGTCGATGACGTTGAACGCCAACCCGCACAAGAATTACCAGTCCATGTCGAAGGTCGGCCGGAGAAAGCCCCTGATGTCGAGGCGGCGGGCCGTTCAGAAGAATTCCAGCGTTGTGGTGAAGCTCTCCGAAGGGGCCGTCGCCCTATCGGAGATCCAGGGACTTGAAAAGCTCAATTCCGCCGATCGGACGGAACGGATTGAGGGTCTCAAGGAGGCCATCCAGGACGGCCGATACCGGGTGGACAGCTTTCTCATCACCCAGGCCCTGCTCGAGGAGGAAAAGGCCCTCAAAAGCCTGGCGGGGGGTATGGATGAGGGGAGCGAAGACGATCCGGCTGAGGCGGGCGAAGCCATGATGATCCCGGAAGGCGATCTGGTCGCGTAAGGGCGGGCGGCGCGCCCGCCGCGCGCTTCGTTGACCTATTCACGGCAGAGGAACAGGGCGTTTTGGGTCAACGAGACGTAGACCGGCGACCCGCTGGCGACCGGGGACCCGCTCACCAAGTCCCATTTAGGAAGAAAATGTTTCTGAATATCCGCGACCACCCTCGGGCCGTCGGGAGATATTTTCACGTGAACGACCATGATGTTTTTCCGCTCCATGATCGAGATGACGGCGGCCTTTAGCGTGTTGGGCCGGTTTTCCGGCCTCACCGACAACCGCACGTCCGAGGGGGAGATCCCCAGGTAGGCCCGCTCCCCCGGACGAAACCGGGCGTCCTCCTGGAGGGAGATCTCCTTCTCCCCCATCTGAACCTTCATTTCACCGTTCGCGAAGTTCAGGACCCGGCAGGCGAAGAGGTTCTCGATGCCGACGCACTGGGCCGTCCGGAAGTGCGCCGGACGCTCCAGAATATCCTCCCGCGCCCCCTTTTCAATGACCTTGCCCTGATCGATGACCACCACACGGTCGGCCAGCGAATAGGCCTCCCGCAGGTTGTGCGTGACGTAGAGCATCGGGATGGCGAACTGCTCTTTCAGGGCGGAGATGTCCCACAGGATCCGCTCCCGCGTGGGCTCGTCCAGCGCCGAGAGGGGCTCATCCATGATGAGCAGGGACGGCTCGGCCGCGAGGGTCCGGGCGATGGCGACCCGCTGCCGCTGCCCGCCGGAGAGCTGGGCGGGAAATTTCCGTTCCTGCCCCGCGAGGCCGAACTGGGCGATGAGCTCCCGGACGCGTGATTCCTTCGGGGTTCCGTTGGGCATGCCGTAGGCGATGTTGCGCTCGACGCTCAGGTGCGGGAAAAGCGCCAGATCCTGGAAGACATACCCGATGTTTCGCGCGCGCAGGGGAAAGTCGATCCGCTTCGCCGAGTCGTAGAGCGTCGTCCCCTGAAGCACCGCCCGGCCCCGGTCGGGTTTCACGATGCCCGCCAACATGTTGAGGATCGTGCTTTTCCCCGACCCGGAAGGACCGAACAGGACGGTCAGCTCCCGATCCATCGAATCGGCCGCCTCGAGGTGGAAATCCGGCTTCCCCCGAAAATGAAAGGTCTTCTCGAAATCGTATTCCAGCATGGATTTTACGTGTCTCCTTCCATTAAGGTTTTATCATGGAATGGAGCGGTTCCCTTTTCCGGCCGTGCGACGATGAGAGCCGGGGTCCGAGCGCCGGTGACCCGGCGGTTCATGGGCCGGGAAAAAACCGGGGGAAATCATGTTTAACTTTTCCGTAATACGATATATATACATAATGTATATATACCGGAATGGAATTTACGTGGGACGAGCGAAAAAACCGGCGGAACATTGAAAAGCATGGAATCGATTTCGATGATGCCATACGCATCTTCGACGGTCCGGTCTTGGAGAAAGAAAGTGTCGCTCAGGGATTTGGTGAAACCCGGAACGTGGCAATCGGGTTGGTTGAAGGTCGCGAATTGTGCGTGATTTATACGATTCGCGAGGAGAAATTCCGAATCTTTTCGGCAAGGAGGGCGAGGAGAGATGAGCGGAAAGCGTATCGTGAGGCGCTCCTCGGAAGACGGGCGGAAGGGGGAAACGGACTGGAATCGCGTGGACGCGATGACTGAAGAAGAAGTGGAGGCCGCGGCCAAATCCGACCCGGACGCGCCGCTCACCGATGAAGAATTCTGGAAAGACGCCGCCATTGTCCTGCCTGAAGCGAAAGAAGCGATTTCCCTACGCATAGATCGCGATGTACTGAAGTGGTTCAAGGCCCAAGGGAGGGGATATCAGACTCGGATGAACGCGGTCCTGCGCACCTACATGAACGCCAAAAGGGCGGATCACAATTCCTCGGGTTAGTCCTCGCTTTCAATTTCGCGCCCCCCCGATGATCTAATCGGCTTTCCCGGTGTCCCTGAAATCGCAGCGGGCCGGGCCCAGCTTCTCGAAATCGCAGCGGGCCGGGCCCGCCTTTATCCGCAGAGCGCCGGGACGACCTTCTCTCCGATGATCCGGATCGCCCGTTCCCGGTCCGGTCCCAGGACGTGAAAGCAGACGGGGATGTCCAGGCCCGCTTCGATGTAGGCCGAGAGCCGCTCGATGCAGTCCTCCGCCGTTCCCGCGACGGTCAGCCGGTCGATCAGGTCGTCCTTCACCAGTTTCACCGCGGCCTCGATGCCTCCCGATTCGAACGCGTCCTGGTAGGCCGCGACCTCCTTTCGGCTCAGGCCGAGGATCTCCGAATGCTCGACCCCGACGTGCTCGACGTACGTCGCCAGCATCCCCCGTACGGCGTCTCGGGCCTCCTCCCGGTCGTCCCCGACGGAGAACGTGACGAAGGCCGCAGTGGTGAAGTCCGAGAGATCCCGGCCCGCCTCGCGCGCGCCCGCCTCGATGACGGTCCGCGCCTCGCGGATGTACGCGGGCGTCGCGGGGTTCGTCAGGAGGACCCCGTCGGCCGCCGCGCCGGCCAGCTTCAGGAGCTTTTCCCCCTTCACGCCATAGAAGATGGGGATCTTCTCGCGCACCGGCTTGAAGTTGAGGGAGGCGCCCCATTCACTGTGGTGGTCGGACTCCAGCATCGTGAAGAACTTCCCGTGGTAGTCCGAGAGGTTCCGGGCGAGGAGGCCGCGGACGATCTCCGTCGTCTCCCGGACGGCGGCCAGGGGCCGCTCGCCGTTTCGCAGCGCCGAGTCTTCTCCCCAGACCGGCGTCGCGCCGATCCCCAGGAGAAACCGCCCGCCCGAAATCTCGTCGATGGTGGCGGCGTCCATGGCCGTGAACGCCGGATGGCGCGCGAAGGCGCTGACCACGCCGGTCCCCAGCAGCGTTTTTTTGGTCACGGCCGCGACGGCGGCCAAGGCCGAGAAGGCCGAGCGGTAGTAGTGGCTCTCGTTGACCCAGACGCTGCCGATCCCCGCCGCGTCCGCCAGCCGGGCATACCGGATGATGTCCGGCGAAGGGAGTCTGCACGTCAGGCAAACGCCGATGTGGTCGAACCGGTCCGTGTTCTTCGCGGTCACGCGGTGGCCAGCTTTCGGTAGAGGGAAAAGTAGATCCGCGAGCCGTCCTTGATCTCCTGGATGGACACCATGTCATGGGCCGAATGGGCGAGCTCTGGCGCGCCGGGTCCCAGGGAGATGGCCGCGCGTCCCCGGTGGCAGAACCATCCGGCGTCCAGGGAGGAGTGCATGTAGATCGGGGACGGGTCGGTCTCGGCCTCGCGGACGGCCTCCTCGGCGACAAAGGCCAGAAGGTCGTCCGGGGGGACTTTCGCGGCGTAGTGAAAGCGCTCCAGGACGATTTCCGCATTGAACCCGTCGGGGAGATGAAGGGCCTCTCGCAGCCCCGCGATCAGGCGTTCGGGGTCCTGTCCGGGGACGAGCCGTCCCGAAAGCTCGATCTCGCAGCGGTCCGGGATGATCGGCCCCTTCGGGAAGGATTCGAGGCCGATGGGGACGAGGACGGAATCGCCCAGCTCATCGTCTTGGACGGGGTGGGCGGAGGTGTATTCGCGAAGCCGGCGCAGGGCCTCCTCGGCCCCGTCGATGGCGTTCAGGGCCTTGGCGGGGTTGCTGGGGTGATAGGACTTGCCGTAGACCTCGATTCGCGCGTGGAGGCTCCCCTTGTTGCCGAGGCAGATGCGGTTCCCGGTTCCCCGGGCGATGACCGCGTCCCCCATCGGGAGGGAGTTTTTCTTGAGCGCCGTGTTGATGACCCGGTGGTGGCCGGACTCTCCGGTCGCGAGGACAAGGAAGTACAGGGGCCGCTTAAAAAGCGTGTCCGATCCGATGAGGGTGTTGAAGGCGGCCAGGGCCGAGGCCAGCGCCCCGCGATGCTCGCAGTTCCCCCGCCCCCAGAGGGAGTCGCCCTGCTGGCCATGGGGGGAGCCGTCCACGACCTTGGGCTCATAGGGGTCTTCCTGGTTTCCGGGGCCGAAATCCTGGGCGTACGCGCAGATGTAGTAGGGTGAAGTCCCCGAAGTCGGCTCCGGTCCGAGGCGGGCGATGAGGTTCCCGTCCTCGTCCAGGTAAGCGTCCTGGGACTTGACGCGGGGCCGGACCCCCTCGGCGATGAACCGGCGAACGTCGTCGGGCTCGGCGTTGGGGTAGGGGATGAACGCTTTCAGAAGGCTCTCGGGGTTGGTCAAGGCGTCCGCTCCTTTAATGGCGTCCGGCTAAATCTGGCGAATGACTATAGATGCATCTCGAACCGGGCGCGGGTCAACCAAAAACCGAAAGGATCAAAGGAATTTTGGATGGGGCTCGCCCGTCTTCAAAGGCGGACAGTCCCCCGGCCGTTCCCCCGTTTGCCCCAGAGATGGAAACCGAGGTGGGTGGAACACCCTGTCTTTGAGGGGGGCGGGTACGGAGCCCCGCTCTTACACCGGATTTGATGGTAGGGGCTCTGAATTGTAGGGGTGGGGCGAGAGTCAGTGGACTCCCGTACCCGCCCCGATGCGTTGGTCAACAATCCAATGCCGATCATTGACGGGCCTGTAACGGAATCGTTGGTGAGAAATCCAGGCTAGGTCGATTATCCTATTCTCTCTCCCCATTGTTTTAATAACTCATTGATTTATTTGTTGTTCTGTCTTTGGGTTTGGATCGTACTTTTTTATGCCGCAGTCCCCTCTCGGGCGAAGAATGAAGGGCGGACCTATCACGATCCCGCCGACGGGCGGGTCCGTCCCACCAACGGGCGGGTCCGTTGCGCTCACCCGGCTTTCACAGTCGATGACGGTGGAATCCACGTGTTTCCCTGGCATTACACGACTCCAGCACACCGTCATTCCGATCGAGGGGACCCCCCGAGGAGGAATCTCGCAGTTTCCCCCCCATGTGACGCAATCCACGCGCGGAATGCTCCACGAGATAACGCTCTTGTTCAATATGACGAAATTTAAACGAAATTCAATGATTTCTTAAAATGCCCACGCCGATTGGATTTTAATCTTTTTGGAACAGACCTTCCTGTTTCGTTGTATCCACCTTTGGGGCTTTTTTAAACATCACGGGGTCGATGAAGGGGATGGCGGGTTTTTTGCCGTTGAAGAGGTCAACGATGGTGAGGATTTGAACGCGGGGATACTTGCCGAACTCGGTTTCGTATTGGCCGGCGGATGCGGCTTCGGCGATCATGTTCTTCGTGGCGGAGGCGGCGATCAAGAAGGCCAACGGGATATACGCGCGCAACGGCGGCAACGTCCAGATTCACGTCGATCCCGGATTCAATTTCAATGGCCTGATCAAAAACACCACGATGAACCAAGACTGTAAGCTCGCGTCCGGCCAGACCGCCGGGACCATCGTGAAGAACAAAAAACGCGACCTGAACGGTAACGGCAAGGCGGACAAGGAAGATTCCTGGGTTCTTTGCGACTCGAGGCCCAGGGCCGCCGCGCGAACCGCGTGGGCGCTCAAATACCCGGACAAGCTTGTTGTCTATAGTCGTGGTGGAAACACATACGCCAAGTGGAACAAGAAGGAAAAACACTGGGAGCTGAAGTCTCGCTCAGGGGGTTTCTCGTCCGCGCTTGGATATTACGTGACGATGCCGAAAAAATTCGGAGGGAGCACACTCCTCGCCCATGAGATGGGCCACTATCTCCACACCGCCCATCCCTTTAGGGGGGGTCCCGCGACGATCTCGGCGGCGGCGAAGATCATCGCAAAAAATGGGATCGGGTTGAAGGGCTTCGACGGCGACTCCAGGGCGCATTTCAGCGTCCATGACACGCCGCCCGACGCGGGGACTGGAATTTTCAAAACCGTTTATGGCGACCACTGCGATCCGGCCAAGGGAAAGATCTCCATTCCCGTGAAGGTTGGGAATCGGACGAAGACCTACACCCTGGCGCCCGATCGGCGGAACGTCATGAGCTATTTCAAGGGGTGTCCGTTCAAGTTTCATATGACGAGAGGGCAGTACAAGCGGATCAACGAGGGGCTGGAGACCGGCAATCGCGGCACCCTGGGCGATAAAGGCTTCAGCGCCGCCTATCGCCGGCTTTCCCGGCAGGCTCAACAGGTCATGGAGGGGTAAACCCCGGAACAACAGGCCCGATTCAGGATGCGGTTGATCGCGGCGGCAAAGCTGAAAGCGGGAAGGCCGCTTCCCGGCAGGCTCTTCCGGAGGATGTATGGGAAGCGCGGGGGATCGAAAGCGTCCCGAATGAAGAGTGTCCGGTTCCTGAAGTTCCGGCTGAACGTGGACACGGCGAAAGAGAACGCAGCGTTAAAGATGATGCTGCTGAGCGAGATCGAAGATTAGCGGTGTTTAAGCCGGGTGAAGGACGTGAAAGAGGTGTTCTTTCGCGCCTCGGCGGCATGTGCGCCGCGGTTTTTTGACACGCTGCCGGGGAAAGGAAGTCGCCGGCGGACCAACCTCCCGTGGCATGCTGTCCAAGCTGGCCGAGACGCCCGCCCCACCGTTTTGAGAGAACGGAGGGGCGGACAAAGGCCTATTCGGTCGTCAGCTCTTTTCGTCGCGCTTGGTGGTATTCGGAAAGTTTGGCGTTGGCCTCCCCGATAGTCTGGAGCTCGGCCACCACCTTGGGCAAGTCACGGCCCGGCAGAGCCACATAGATCTCGTCCTCCCCCAGGTCGGTATAAACGCGGTTCCCGACACAGCCCGTGCTTGCAACGAATCCCCCGGTGAGAGCGAGAGGAAAAGCCATACAGGTCGGGCGGCTCAGGAGCGGTGTTTGCGTTTCCACCTTTGCCCGTATGGCGGCCTCTTGTAGAAGCATCAAACGGCCCGGGCGGCCGGCTAAGAGAACCACATCGGGGTCTACAGGCGTGTCTCCCAGAGGGGCGTATATCACAACCTCCGGCGTTTGGGGCAGGCGCGCTATGCCGGGGACCTCTTCCATCCTGAGGTATTTGAGATCGGTCATAAACGCCAGGGTGTCGTCCAGTTCCTTTGCCCGGTCAGACGGGAGAGGGATGTTATGCGTATAGCTGCCAATCGCGCAGTTGTAATGGTCAGCCTGAACCGTATAAAACGTGCGACCCATTGCGGCAATCCGCCAATAGCTACAGCCGGACGCCTCCGTCCCTTCGAATTTGGCCACTCCCGGAGGCGGGGTGTCGGCGAACGTCACGCCCACGGGGCGCCGTTGAAGGGTCAAGGTTTCAGAGAGTTTCCTCTCTAGGTTTCCATACTCCGCCATCTTCAGACTCCCTTGAGAATCACCTGGGTAAATTATGGAGGCAAAGGCATCCCTGGATTTCCAGTTGTGGAGCACTGCCCTCAATCGACCGGGATCAAAAGTTTTCCCTTTGCCCGGCTCTCTGTCCAGATACTCGCGGGTTTCAAAAATATTGTCAACTCGGAAGGCCCGATTCAGATTCACCCGGCGCTGTTCCGACTCGATGCCGGCCTGACCCTATCGCAGGGATTGCCTCGATCGGGCTGAATGCCTTCATCGTCCACTTCCGATATCAACACCCTGCATGACATCGGGGCGTTCTTTGGGCTCCATTGCGTGGAGCACAGTGTGGCCGGGCCGCCATTCGGATGCGGATTCTTGGAATGTAAGACCTGGCCCCCTTTCTTGGTGGAAGACTTCCGAAAAACACCTTGAGCCTGTCGTCAAAGTGTGCTCCCATACAGATAAATGTATTCAGGGCATTGTTGAGCGGGGTGATCCGGAAAATCGCTGATACCGGCGATGGATTGTCCATTTCCCGGGGCGCCCGGGGCGGATCGGTATCCTACCAGGAGGAGGGTGAGTGATGAGAATGGAAACTGTGGCGTGCGATTCTCCTGAGCCTTTTTGTGTCCTTGTGGCTCGCGGCGGGATTTGGAGGAACCGCGACGGCGGCGAAGAAGATTCGCGTCGCCATCGGGCTCGACGGCGCCAATAACGACAAAGGCTGGTACGAATCTGGATACCAGGGAGCTTTGAAGCTCAAAAAGGACCCCGGAGTGGCCGAGGTCACGTTCTAGGAGCGCGTGAAGGTGGCGGACATGGAGAGAACGCTTCGCCGCTGGGCGGTCGATGGGTACAACCTCATCCTCGGACAGGGGTACTCGTGGGGGGCGCCCGCCCGGAAGGTCGCCCAGAATTTCCCGAATACGACCTTCGCGGTCGCGGGATTCTTCAACAATAAGGACATCCCGAACCTGGTGAACTATCTGGTTCAGGCGCACGAGACAGGTTACTTGGCCGGCATATTGGCTGCCTTGATGACCAAGACCCAAAAGATCGGCGTCATCAGCGGATATCTCATCCCCCAACAGATCGCCGACCATAACGGATTCTACCTGGGGGCGCGGTCCATCAACCCCAAGATCGGAATCTCGAGCATCTTCATCAACGACTGGTTCGACGCCCCCAAGGCCAAGGAAGCCGCCATCGCCATGGTCGACCAGAAGGTGGACGTGATCGACGTGACCGCACAGCCCTTGGGCTTCGGGGCCTACAAGGCCGCGGAAGAAAAGGGAATCATGGCCATCGGAATCTATGTGGATATGAGACCGTTGGTGCCGGACACGTTCATCACAAGCTCGATATGGAATTGGCATGCCGCCTTGAAAAAGATCGTCCTGGATATGAAAGCTGGCAAGAAGCTCAAGAAGCATTACCTGGTCAGCGCGACCGATGGCGGAGTCTGGCTGTCGCCTTTCAACAAGCGGGTTCCGGCCGACGTGGCCAAGCGGGTCCGCGCCATCGAGAAAGACATCCAGAGCGGTAAGCTGAAGGTTCCCTATCTCTCGAAGAAGGCGCTTAAATAGCCCCCCGGGTAGATACCCTCCGGGTGAACAGCCCTCCGGGTGAACAGCCCTGCGGGTAAGAGGAAAGGCCCATGAAAGTCGTCGTTGCGGCCGTGCAGCCGAATACGCTCCGCGGGGAGGCGGAGGCCGGGAACGTTCCGCGCGCCCTCGAGGCCATCGAGGAGGCGGCGGGCCGGGGCGCCCGGTTGATCCTTTTCCCCGAGGGCTATACCGGGCCTTACAACGGGCCGGCCGATTACTCCCCCCTCGATCCCCTCTCAGAGCAGGCCAAGCGGTTCGGGGTGTACGTCATCGCAAGCTGGGTGGAGGCCGCTCCCGACGTGGGGGAAGGTGTTTACCGCCTGGCCCTGAAGCTCATCGGTCCGGACGGCGGCCTCATCGGGACGTATCACCGCTCTCAGCCCAACACGGCGGACGTGACCGAGGGCCTGCTGCCGGGGAAGCTCATCGCGCCGGGCAACGAGCTTCCCGTCTTCGAGACGCCCATCGGCAACATCGGGACGATCATCTGCGGAGAGCTTTGGTGGCCCGAGATGAGCCGCGTCCTCGCCCTGAAGGGAGCGGACATCATCGTCGCGCCCATCGGGGGCGTGCTGTACGAGATTCGGGAGGCCTGGCGGAACATCGTCTGGGCCCGCGCCAGCGAGAACCTCTGCCACGTCGTGGTGACCCAGAACCTGTTCGGCATGGAGGACGGACTGGCCGTCATCGCCGCCCCGGAGGGAATCCTCGCCGAGAGCGCCCGGCCGGGCATCATCTACGCCACGTTGGACCTGGACCGTTTGAAGTGGCTCCGGGAAACGGAGGAGAGCCTGAGCCTGCCCAAACCCTACCGGACGATTCCCGGCGTGTTCAAAGACCGCCGGCCGGAGCTTTATGGGGAGATCACAAAGCCCAACCCCGTCGCCAGGGATTACTTTTATTTTCTGAAGAAGGGAAAGAAGGAAACCTGAGATCCGGCAGGCCGGTCCATGAAGACGGACTGTCGAGGTCGCGGGGAAAAATTGGTGGGGCGTAGTGGATTTGAACCACTGACATCTGCCGTGTGAGGACAGCGCTCTGCCGCTGAGCTAACGCCCCTCCGAATCCGGGTCCTTGGGGGGATGATTAAGATAGGAATCGGCCCGGTCCGTGTCAACGGCGTCCGGGTCGGCGGCGATGACTTCCCCCATCAATTTCCACCGCCGGACCACCCGCACCGTGAGTGTCAGCGCCCCCGCCGCGGCCAGAAGAGAGAAGGGAAAGGCCAGGACGCCCGTTATGGCCCGCCCCGCCTCCACGCTTCCCAGCCACCGGTCGACCGAATCATAGACCAGGAACGCCGCGACGGTCCACGCGCCCAGGCAAAGGAGCAAAGCGGCCCCTCGGCGCAACCCCGCCTGAAGCGCTGCCCTCGCCCCGGACTTGTTCCGCACGATCTCCCCGGCCGCCCAAATCAGCCATTTCACCGGGGTTAAAGCGGTGTCCGGTGCCGGCGCCCTTTTTTCAGCGGGGGTCAATCATCCGGTTCCTTTTCCTCGTCCGGCCGCCCCCCCCCCTCTCATTCCCGGAAGGTTTCGAGGGATTGGCCGAGTTCCCGGCTCCCGCCATTGTAGAACAAAACGGGGTTTGCCGCCGTCAATAAGCAGCCATCCCTCGGCGGTGGCGCGTCCCCCTCGGGCCATGCATAATAAGAAATTCCCGTTGGGAAGCCCGGCCTTCCGCCGGCGGGCCGGGGCGGAGAGACCCTCAACCAGAGGAGCCGTATTGAAGACCCTCGAAGGCATCCGCGTCCTGGATTTTTGCCGGGTCCTGGCCGGCCCCTACAGCACCATGATCCTGGCCGACCTGGGGGCCGAAGTCATCAAGGTCGAGCGGCCGGGAAGCGGAGACATCTCCCGCGGCTCCGGCCCCTTCGTGAAGGAGCAGAGCGCCTATTTCATCAGCATCAACCGGGGAAAGAAGAGCGTCACCCTGGACCTGAAGCGGCCCGAGGGGCGGGACATCGCCCTCCGGCTGGCCGACGCGAGCGACATCGTGATCGAGAACTTCCGGCCGGGCGTGATGGAGCGCCTGGGCCTCGGGGCGGAGACGCTCCGGGAAAGAAACCCGCGGCTCATCTACGCCTCCGTCACCGGGTTCGGTCAGTCCGGGCCCTACGCCGAGCGGCCGGCCTACGACTTGATTGTCCAGGCCATGGGCGGACTGATGAGCATCACCGGCGCTCCCGGCGGACCGCCCGTCCGTGCGGGCTACTCCATCGGCGACCTGGGGGCGGCCGTCTGGACGGCGGTCGGGATGTTGGCCGCCCTGTTCGAGCGGGAGCGCAGCGGCGTCGGGCAGTGTCTGGACATGAGCATGCTGGACACCCAGGTCGCCTTATGCGAAAACGCCATCGCCCGGTATTTCGCCACGGACGAGATCCCCGGGCCCATCGGCTCCCGGCATCCCCTCTCCGCGCCTTTTGAGGCCTATCCCACCCGGGACGGCCACGTCGTGGTGGCGATTGTCCAGAACGAGGAGTGGGAGCGTTTCTGCCGGGAGCTGAAGCTGGATGAGCTCGCCCGGGATCCCCGGCTCCAGACGCGGGAGGGCCGTTACCGGAATCAGCCGGTCATGGAGGAGCCCCTCACCGCGCTGTTTGGGACCCGTACCACGGCGGATTGGCTGGATTGCCTGACCGGCATCGGCATCCCCTGCGGCCCGGTGCACACCATCGACCAGGTGGTCGCCGACCCCCAGGTCCGCCACAGGAACATGATCGTGGAGCGGGAACAGGAGGGGATCGGTCCTTTTCCGTTCGTCAACTCCCCCGTCCGGCTGGATCGGACGCCGCCGGAGATCGAGCGCGGCGCGCCCGCGCTGGGAGAGCACACCGACGCGATTCTTGGCGGCCTCCTGGGCATCCAGGGGGATGAGATCCGCGAATTGAGAGAGAGCGGCGTTCTCTGAGGGCGATCCGGGGAGGGGAGGGGCGAAAACTTCGACTCCCCGTCTTCCCCCCCCCGCCTCGCGTTCGCCGGCGCCTCGCACCGGATTTTTGGTTGATGGTCCGACCCCGATTTGATACGATTCCGGGTGTGAAAAGCGGTTTACTGGCGGACCTCGGGCTCCCGGGGACAGAAACGGTCCCTTCCGTTTTGGAACCTTCTTTCCATTGGCCGAATCCAGAGACGGCATCGTCAGGATTTGTCACATCATCACCCGGCTGGATCGGGGCGGTTCCTCGGACAACACCCTGCTCACCGTTCTCGGCCTTGAGGGCAAAGGGATTCGGGCCTGTGTTTTGAAGGGCCCGGGAGAGCCTGGAGAGCCGGCGAGCCCCTTGGAGCGGCGAGCCCGGGACGAAGGGATCGAAATTGTCTCTCTCCCCTGCTTGGTGCGGTCGATTCGGCCCGCGAAGGACGTTCGCGCCGTGACCGGAATCTATCGCTTCCTCAAAGCCCGCCGGTTCGATATCGTTCACACCCATTCCTCGAAGGCCGGAATTGTCGGCCGGGTGGCCACCCGGTGGGCCGGGGCGCCCGTCATCATCCACACGCCCCACGGACACGTCTTCTACGGATACTTCGGTCCCGTCGTGACCCGTCTCTTTCTGACGTTGGAGCGATGGTGCGCCCGATTCACCGACCGGATCATCACCCTGACCGAACGCGGCCGCCGCGAGCACCTCGGCCTCGGCGTGGGTCTGCCCGAGCAATACAGCGTCATCCCCTCGGGCATTCCGCTGGAGAACTTCTTCCCGGACTCCGGCCGCGGAAGAGCAGGTGCGGGAGCGGCTGGGAATTCCGCCGGAGGCGCCCGTCCTCGGCACGGTGGGCAGACTCACCGCCGTCAAGGACCAGCGGACGCTCATCGTGGCCGCGAAGATCCTCGTGGACCGCCACCCGGACCTTGTCGTGCTTCTGATCGGCGACGGCGGGCTGAAGGGGAAGCTGGAGGCGCAAACCCGCGACCTCGGGTTGGAAGGACGCATCCGGTTTCTGGGATGGGAGTCGGACGTTCCGGAGCTCCTGAACGCCCTGGATGTCTTTGTGCTTTGCTCGCTGAACGATGGGATGGGCCGGGCGCTGGTCGAGGCATGGCCTCGGGGCTTCCTGTCGTCGCGACGAATGTGGGCGGCTTGCCGGACATGGTGGAAGAGGGCGTTTCCGGCTGTTTGGTCCCGGCCGGGGCGCCGGACGCCCTGGCGGCGGCGGTCTCCCGCATGCTGGATGATCGCGGGCGGCTGCGGTCCATGGGGGAGCGGTCCCGGGAGAAATCGGCGGCGTACACGGTGGAGAAGATGAATAACCAGTTGAGCGACCTGTACCGGGATCTGGTTCGGGAGCGGGTCGCATGATGCGAGGGGGGCGCCGGAGGGTCGGGGGTAAAGAACGCCGGGGGCGGAACGGCCGTCCGCGGCCGGCGGTCTTCGGGTGGATCGCGGTCCCGCTGCTCGTTTTCGCGTGCTTCGCGCCGCTCCCGGCGGAGGCCGAAGCCCGGAAGGCTCAGCGTTACCGGGCGTGGGTCGGGGTTCGCTCCAACTTCAGCGGAGAAGGCGAATCCGTCGAGGCTTTAAGCGCAAAAGCGCAGCGGTTGGGGATTTCACCGATCCTGTTCGCCGACCATCACCGTCTCTCCCTGTCCTGGGGGCTGCCGCCATTTCGCAACCTGCTGCGCAAGAAGCAGGAATTCCCGTCGGTTTACACGAGCGGGGTTCCGTCTTACTTGAGGACCGTCCTGGCCGCCGATGAAAAGCACCCCCGCACCGTCATCATCCCCGGCGTCACGACGACGCCCTTCTACTACTGGACAGGCAGCCCGTTTCAGGGCGACCTCACCGCGCGTCAGTGGCACGCCCGGATGATGGTCTTCGGCATGAATAACCGGCCGGGGGCCTTCGAGAATCTCCCGGAGATCCACGGCGGCTACACCCTGCTCTACGCCCGCGGGCTTTGGATCGGGACGGCCTTTTTCCTGGGGGCGGCGCTTATCGGATTGATCCTCTTCTTCGGGTTCAGGAGGCGGCGCGTGCTGGCTTTCCTGGTTTTCATGGCGGGAGGCCTGTCCGCCGTGAATCACCACCCGTTCTCCACCTCTCCCTTCGACGCCTACCACGGGGATCAGGGCGCGCTGCCGTACCAGTTCCTCATCGATTTTGTCAACGCCCGCGGCGGCGTCACCCTGTGGCCGGGGGAAGTCGGAGAGGGCCGGGACGAAAAGGCGGGGACGGCGCGGCTGGTCTCCCGCCCCCATCCGGACCTTTTGGAGAGCACCTGGGGTTACACCGCCTTCGACGCCTTCACCGCGGGCCGCCCCGCTCCGACGGCGCCCGGCGGTGTCTGGGACAAGATGCTCGGTGATTTCACAGAGGGCCGACGCGGCCGGCCTCCCTGGATCTTCGGCGCCGCCGAAAGGATCCGGGGCGACGGCGGGGCGACGGCCGGGGAGCGGGGGGGAGCGTTTTCCATCAAGGTTCAAACCGTCCTTTATCTGGAAGAGAGGTCCCAGGCCGCGGTCCTGGACGCCTTTCGCGGGGGACGGATGTACGCCCTGCGCGAGGGCGACGGGGTCCGCCTGGAGCTCAGCCGGTTTTCCGTCACTCCCCGGGGGCTGGCGGCCATCGAGGCCGTTCCGGGCCATACGCTGGACTCGCCCGGTCCGGTGACCGTGAGCTTTCAAATCACCGCCGGCGACCTGGGCCCGAGGCGAGTCACCGTCCGGATCATCCGGCAGGGCCGGACCATCAAGACCTTCGATGGGGCGACGCCGTTGGAGGAATCCTTCGCCGACGACTTCGCCGCTCCGGGAAAGACCCGTTACTATCGGCTGGAGGTTTGGGGGCCGTCGGGCGCGCGGATTTTGACCAATCCGGTTTTTGTGAAGTATTCGGCCGCCGCCCGAAGCGGACCCGCCCCATGATCCTTGCGGCCCACCAGCCCCAATACCTTCCCTGGCTGGGGTATCTGCACAAAATCGCGGGCGCCGACGTGTTTCTGATCCTGGATGACGTTCAGTACAAGAAGAACGAATGGCAGAACCGCAACCGGATCAAATCGGCCGAGGGCTGGCAGTGGGTGACCGTTCCGGTGACCTACCGGTTTCCCGAGCGGATTCGGGAGGTGGGCGTCGATCGCGGCGCCCCCTGGAGACGCAAACACCGGGAGGCCCTCGTGTCCTCCTACGCCCGGACCCCTCACTTCGATGAGGTGATGGCGGCGGTTTCGTTTATCTGGGAGGACCCGCGAGGATGGGAATGGCTTTAGGCGCTCAACCTCAGGGTCATCCGGGCCTTTCTGGAGATGGGGGGCATCGTGACGCCGCTACGTTTGGCCTCGGAGTTTTCTCTGCCGGCGGACCCGAGCCGCCGCCTCATCGAGGCGTGCCGGGCCTTGGAGGCCGACACCTACCTGGCCGGGGCGGGCGGCGCGGACTACATGGACCTGCCGGCCTTCGAGGAGGCCCGCATCGAGGTCCGGTTTCAAAAATTCGAGTGTCCCCGGTATGATCAGGTCTTCGGGGAGTTCATCCCGAATTTGTCGGCCATCGATTACTTCTTTCACCGCGGTCCCGCCGCGTCGCGCTCCTTCTTTGCGGAGAGGCAGGAATCATGAACATTTTGGCGATCGGCTCCCATCCGGACGACATCGAGTTCGGGTGCGGCGGGGCCCTGTCGCGCTACAGCGGGGCGGGCCACAATGTCTACCTGTTTGTTCTCACCACCGGCGCCTCGGGAGGCGACGCCGAGGTCCGCAACGCCGAGCAGGAAAAGGCGGCCGAGATCCTGGAGGCGAAGGAGTTGTTTGTCGGGGACTACGAAGACACCAAGATCCCCGTCGATAAGTCCCTCATCACCCGCATCGAGAACCTCCTCAATCAGGTCCGGCCGGAAATCGTTTTCATCCATTACGGTCAGGACACCCACCAGGACCACCGGAACCTTTGCGACGCCGCGATCTCCGCCACCCGCTTCGTGCCCAACGTCCTGTTCTACGAAGGACCGAGCACGCGGGATTTCCATCCGTCGGTTTTCGTGGATATCTCCTCCACCTTCTCCAAGAAGCTCTCGGCCCTCAACGCCCACGCCTCCCAGGTGACGCGCACGAAGATTGAGAGTCTGACCATCGTGGACGTGGCCCTGGCGACGGCCCAGTTTCGGGGCACGCAGGTCCACATCCAACTGGCCGAAAGGTTTGTTCCTTTGCGTGTCCTGCAGGCGATCCCCGCTCTCTCCACGTCCGGTTCCTGAGCCATGGCGGCCGGACGCGCCCCCGTCGCCCACTCCCGGCCGGTCTTCGGTCCGGACGATGAGCGGGCCGTCCTGCGGACCCTTCGGAGCGGCCAGGTGGCCGCGGGGCCGGAGGTGGAGCGGTTCGAAGGGGATGTCGCCCGGCGTCTCGGGCTGCGGGGCGGGGTCGCGAGAAGCTCCGGGACCGCCGCCCTGCATCTCGTCCTGCTGGCCCTGGGCGTGGGCCGGGGGGACGGCGTCGTGATCCCCAGCTACGTTTGCGGCGCGCTGCTCCAGGCCGTCCGGTTCGTCGGGGCGGTCCCCCGGCTCGCCGACCTGGCCGAGGGCCGGTTTCACCCGGGTCCCGAGGAGATCGACCGCGCGGCGAACCGGAGAACCCGCGCTGTCCTTTTCCCCCACCCCTTCGGCGAGCCGATAGACCTGAGCGGCGTCCGCGCCCTGGGACTTCCCGTGGTGGAGGACCTGGCCCAGTCTTTGGGGGCGCGGCGGGGGAAAGGCCCCGTCGGGCGAGTGGGACGCGCGGTGGTCTGCTCTTTTTACGCCACCAAAATGGCGGCGGCGGGCGAGGGCGGGATGGTCGTCTCCGACCGGGCGGGGATCCTGAGGGTCGCCCGGGATCTGCGGTCCTACGACGAGCCCCCCGACGCCCGGCTCCGGTTCAACTACAAAATGAGCGACCTCCACGCCGCCCTGGGCCGGTCCCAGCTCAAGAAACTCGAGTCCTTCATCCGGCGGCGGATCGCGGCGCGTTATCACCGGGCGTTCGGCGATCTCCCGCTCACCCTTCCGGCCGATCCGCCGGGCGGGCGGCATGTCTATCACCGGTACGTGGTCCGAGTGACAGGCAAGCCGGGGGGGGGGGGGGCGGGCGTCCTCCGGTTCCTGAAGGGCAGGGGGGTGATCGCCCGGAGGCCCGTTGACCGGCCCATTCACCGGATCTTGGGGATCAAGGGGTTTCCGAGGACGGACGTGGCCGTTCGCGAAGCGGTGTCGATTCCCTGTTATCCCGCCCTGAGCGACGGGGAGGTCCCGCGGGTCATCGAGGCCGTCTGGGCGGCATTCGGGGCGTCGGAGAAGGGGTGATCGTCGTCCGACGCCGAAGTGGACGGGTTATGAAGGATGCGGGCCGGGCGGGGGGGCGGGGCGCGAGGGGGACCGGAGCTCCGGACTATTCGTTCTTGACGTTCAGGAGGATCTCGAAGCAGTTGAGATCGCCTACGACCTTGCCGCCTTCCACGACGGGGATGTCTTTGAGGTCGTGCTGCACAACGAGGCGGAGGCCCTCTTCGATCTCGTCGTCTGGACCGACCGAGTAGGGCGGCTGCATGATGTCCGAAGCCTTCCGGGCGGTCAGGTAAGGGATCACGGTCAGCGTTTCCCGGTTGAGGAATCTTGCGCCCACGACGCGCAGGAGGTCCCGGACGTTGATGATCCCCACGAGCTTTTCCCCGTCGTCCACGACGAACACCGACCGGGTCGCGATGTTTTGGGCGACCTTGCGGATCACCTCGGGGATCGGATCGGTTTCCCGCACCACGTCGGCCCCTTTTGTGAGGGTCTGAAAGACGTCCTTGACCTTCATGTCAGCCCTCCATCTCCAACGGGAACCGGCCGACCAGCCACTTCAGCAGCAGGGGCACGACGAACGTCGTCGCCAGGCACATGATGGCCGAGGCGGCAAAGACCTCCTGGGTGAGAACCCCGGCTTTCAGGCCGATGAGGGCGACGATCAGCCCCACCTCGCCCCGGGGGATCATCCCCACGCCGATGAGCGTTCCTTTTTTGAAATTCATCTTGCAGATCGCCCCGCCGGCGAGCGAGCCAATCCACTTGGTCATGATCGCCACCCCCGTCAGCAGGACGGTGAACCCAAGGACCTTCGAGAGCAGGCCCATGTGGACCTGCGCCCCCGTGACCACGAAGAAGACCGGCGCCAGAAACACGTAGATGGGCCGGACCTGATCCATGATCTCGAGGTGCACCTTGGTCTCGGCCAGGATCATCCCGATCAGGAACGCGCCGACGATCGTCGCCAGCCCGGAGGCGTGCGACAGGTAGGAGAACAGAAACAGCAGGCTGATGACGAACGCCAGGGTGGTGCGCTCCCCGCCGTATCGCTTGACGGAGTCGATGACTTTCGGGACCCACCACCAGAAGAACGGGAAGACCACAACCAGGAAAATCATGATCTTCGACACCGCCCAGCCCACGGACACGTCCCCTCCGGCGCCCGTTGTGGCGAGAACCACGGTCAGGACGAGGAGACTCAGGACGTCGTCGATGACCGCCGCGGCCAGGATGGTCTGGGAGACGGAAGTTTTGGCCTTGCCCATCTCCATGAAGACCCGTGCGGTGACGGCCACGCTCGTGGCCGCGAGGATCGTGCCCAGAAAGAGGGAGGTCTGGAGGTTGTAGTCGAAGGCCACGCCGAGGCCGTATCCGCCCAGAAAGGGAACCGCCACCCCGAACATCGCGATCAGAAGCGCCTCCCGGCCGACCGCCTTGAGGTGCGCGAACTGGGTCTCGAGGCCGACCATGAAGATCATGAAGATGACGCCGAGCTCGGCCAACACCTCGAGGAGGTGGGATTCCGGCAGCCAGCCCAGGACCGAGCCGCCCAGGACGATGCCGATGGTCAGCTCGCCCAGGACGGAGGACAGCTTCAGGACGCGCATGAGCTCCGCGGCGGCCAAGGCGCCGATCAGAATCACCGTGAGCTGAAGCATCCAGTCAGTCATCGAAAGGGTCCTTGAGGCGGGAAGGATTTCACCGGGGGCGATCCCCGTCGTTTGCGATACGGCTCACAATCCTAAAGAGGACCGCGCGGGGGTGTCAAGATGTCACGAAAGGGCCGGCTCGCTGGAATGGCGCGCTTGAGAGGGATTCGTCCGGGCGGTTTTCACCAGGCCGAACGCGCCCCGGTTTCACCCGTTCATCAGCCGAACCACGGCCCCTTCGGCCGATAAATCGAGGACGTTGATCGCCCCGTAGTCCTGATGGATGTGGAAGATACGCTTGAGCGGGACGCCCAGGGCGTGACAGAGGACCGTCCGGTTGGGACCCGCGTGGGCCACAATCGCCACGCTTTCCCCCCGGTGGCGTCCGGCGATCTCCTCAACGGCCAGGACGACCCGGGCTGAGAGCTCGGCCACCGTTTCGGAGCCGGGAATCCGGTAGTTCATGATATCCGCGTGGCGGGTTTCCCGCATCCCGGGGAAACGATCATCCACCTCCTCGAACGAGAGCCCCTGCCACTCCCCCAGGTGAATCTCCCGGATGTCCGGGACGGCTTGGGCCGTTTCATTCAACCCGAGCCGCTCGGAGATGATCGCCGCGCCCCGGACCGTCCGGAGGAGGTCGCTGGAGTAGAGGCGGCGGACGCCCGTCTCGCCTGTCTCGCCCGCCCCCCCCCCTCCCCCCCCCCCGGCGGCCAGGAATTCGGCGGCCCGCTCCATGTGCCCGACGCCCCGGGGGGTGATGTCCACGTCGAGCTGGCCGTTGAAGACGCCCTGGTCGTGATTTTCGACTTCGCCGTGGCGGATCATGAAGATCCGCGTCGTGTGTTCGTCAATCGGAGTCCACTCCATCAGGTTGAAATCCCTCCTTGGCTGCTCAGGGAGCTGGGAAGCCGCTGATTTCGGACGCGGCGCGTCCGGACCGGTTACTGTTTTTTGACGGAGACGCTGACGTCATAGATGCCGGCGGCGCGGCAGATGCCCAGGATGCGGATGATCAGCCCGTAGGGCAGCCGCTCGTCCGCGCGGATGACGGCCGTCCGCTCGGACGCGCCGCGCGCGGCCTTGAGCCCGGATTCCAGGGCGGTGAGCGTGACGGTCTTCCCGTTGAGGGTGATCCTGCCCTCGAGGCCGACCTCGACCACAACCTGCTGAATCCGCTCGCCGGTCTCCGTTCCCGCCCCGGCCTCGGGGAGCCGGATGTCCAGCCGGCGGCTGAAATCGATGAACGCGGTGGAGACCATGAAAAAGATCAGGAGGAGAAAGACCACGTCGATGAGAGCGGTCAGCGAAAGGTTGTAATCCTCTTCCGGGCGGGTGTCGAACCTCACGTCCGCGGCGCCTCCCCGGGGGGTTGCGCTTCCGGTTCGGGGGCGCCGCCCGCTTCGGTGTGGAGGGCGTCCACGGCGGGGCCTTCGCGTTCCCCGGCGGAAGCCGTCGGGGCGAAGTCGTCCGCTTTCGAGAATTCCTCCCGGCTCATCCCCTCCAGGATTTCGAGGCTGATGTGCTCCATTTCATAGACGTAACGGTCGATCTTGGCGCGGAAATAGTGGTGCGCGGCCAGGGCGGGAATCCCGACGATGAGGCCCGCCGCTGTTGTCACCAGGGCCTCGGAGATCCCGCTGGCCACCAGGCCCGGATTGCCCGTGCCGCTCTGCGAGATCACGGAAAACGCTTTGATCATCCCGATGACCGTCCCCAGGAGGCCCAGCATGGGGGCCAGGTTGGCGACCACGCCGAGCGTGCGAAGGTTCGCCGTGAGGAGGGAGACCTCGTGCTGGCCCGCGGTCTCGATGGCGCGCTCCATGTCCGCGATGGAAATCCGGTGGCGAAGGAGACCGGCCCGAAGGACGCGGGAGATCGAAATGTCGTGCTCTTTGCAGAGCCGCAGGGCGCGGTCCAGGTCCCGGCGGATCCAGTGGCGCCGGAATCCCGAGATGAAGTCTTGATTGAGGATGCGTTTTTTCCGCAGGCTGACCGAACGCTCGAGGAACACCCCCAGGGCGAGGATGGAACACAGGATGATGGGATACATCACCATCCCGCCGCGGCGGATGAGCCCCCAGATTTTCCCGAACCAGTCGGCCGCCTCGATCCCGAGGAGCGGCGCGCGAATCGACGCCGGGCCCTGGGCCTCCGCGGCCAGAACCCACAGGACGCCCGCCGTGATTCCTCCGATCAGGATCCAGCGGGCAAGCCCGACGGATCGAGATTTCCTTTTATACGCGCGCTGCCATGAGGACCGAATCATCTTATCAACACCTTGTTTTTCTCTCCGCCGATGGATATGGAACGGCCCCGGGTCGGGAAGGATCCCCCCCGCGCCGGGCGTTAAGGTCGAGATTGCGTTCGCCTCACCCCAGGACCTTGGAAGAGGAGGGGGAGGGGGAGGGGGAGGGGAAGGGAGGGGGGGGGCGATTGGGTCCGCCCTCCATCTCTCCCCGACAATTTAACACGGGAGCGGGGTTGGTGAGTGGAAGGTTGTTGGCGCCCGTTCCCGTCGGCCGATCAGGACTTTCTTGTGTGCGGGTGCGGGGACCCGCATTTCTCACATACCTCGTTCAGGCGGAAGTGGCCGGTGCGACATCCAGTGGAAGGGGTGAAAGAAGATCAGCCTTTATGTGAAAAACCCAAGCTAACGTCGCGTCCCGGCAATTCGTTCAATCAGTCTCCGGGCGGGATGTCCATTGGATTCCTCGAAAAAGGAGGCGCTGGCAGGCAGACCGCCAGTGGCGCCCTCCTTATGGAGTGGAAGGAAATATTCAAGGTATCTTCGCGACACCACACTAACGGGCGGCCGTCTCGCCGGCGATGGGCTCCGCCGGGATGATCGGGGCCGCCCAGTCCGCATCTTCAGCCTGGACCGGCGCCATGCCGAACACCTCGGCGAAGACTTCGACGATCTCCCCGGCCAGCCGTTCGAGGGACGGCGGGGGACTTCCGGCCGCCGTCAACCGCTCGACGGAGGTCACGCGCTCGGCCTCGAACCCGCAGGGCCGGATGAGGTCGAAACGCGACAGATCCGGGTTGACGTTGAAGGCGAACCCATGAAGGGTCACCCACCGCCGGACCCCGACGCCGATGGCCGTGATCTTCTTGCCGTCCACCCACACCCCGGTGGCCCCCGGGACGCGGCCGGCCGGAATTCCTCCCCCCTCCTCCCCCTCCCCCCGCCGGGCCAGCCACCGGATGAACACCTCTTCCAGGTCGCGCAGATATTTGTGAACGTCGCGGCCCCGCTCCCGAAGATCCAGGATAGGATAGCCCACCAACTGTCCCGGCCCGTGATAGGTGACGTCCCCGCCCCGGCCGATCCGGTGGACGCGGATGCCCAGGGCGCGAAGCGATTCCTCGGACGCCAGAACGTTGGCCGCGTCGGCGCCCCGTCCGAGGGTCAGGACGGGGGGATGCTCCAGAAGCAGGAGGGTGTCCGCTGTCTCCCCCGCGATGCGCCGCGCCCGCAGGCGCCCCTGGAGGGCCAGGGCCGGCTCGTAATCGACCCGCCCCAGCATCTTCCAAAGGAGCGTTCGCTTGCCCGCGGCCATCAGATTCTCGTCCCCGGGGGAATCACGGAGTTTTTGGAGACCACGACAACCCCCTCGCGGATTGCGTAACCGTCGCCGTCCTCATCGGGCCGGCCCTCCGCCCCGCGGATCTCCACCCCGTCGCCGATCCGGGCGTTCAGGTCCAGGATGGCCTCTTCGATGCGGCAGTTTCGGCCGATGGTCGCCGGCCCCTGAAACGAATCGCGCCCCATGACGATGGAGCGGATGATCCGGCTCCCGTTCCTGACGTGGCTGCGGATGCCCAGGATGGACCGCTGAATCTCCGCGCCCTCGACGATGCAGCCATCGGTGATGAGAGAGTGGGAGACCCGGCAATCGAGCAATCGGGCCGGGGGCAGAAAGCGCGGGCGCGTATAGATCGGCGAGCCCGGCTCGTAGAACCAGAAGGGCGGATCGGGTTCGGCGAGGCGAAGGTTCGCCTCGTAAAAGGCCCGGATGGTTCCGATATCTTTCCAATACGACTTGAATGGATGGCACATGACGCGCATGGACGACAGGACGCCCGGGATGACGTGCTTGCCGAAATCCACTTCCCGCGTGCCGGAAAGGGCTCGCCCGAGGGCCTCCTTCGTGAAGAGGTAAATCCCCATCGAGCCCGGATACAGCCGGGTCTTGTCCCGCAGCCCCCGGACCATGGGGTCGTCTTCCCGGACCCGGAGGGTGTCCAACACGGCCGGATCATCGGGCTTTTCCACGAACCCGGCCACCCGCCCGTCCGCCGCGAGGCGCATGACGCCGTAATCCTTCGCGGCCTCCCGGGTCACGGGCTGAATGGCCACTGTCAGGTCCGCCTTCTTCCGCGCGTGGGGACGGATCATGTCGCGGTAATCCATCCGGTAGAGGTGGTCCCCGGAGAGGATGAGGTAGTGGTCATGGTCGGAGTCCAAAAACCGGTGAAGGTGCTGCCGGATGGCGTCGGCCGTGCCCTGATACCACTCCTGGCTTTCCTCGGTCTGCTCGGCCGCGAGGACCTCGACGAATCCCGGCGCGAAGGGATCGAACCGGTACGTCCGGGCGACGTGGCTGTTGAGGGAGGCGGATTGGAACTGTGTCAGGATGTAGACCGAGCGGATGCCCGAGTTGAGGCAGTTGCTGATGGGGACGTCGATCAGACGGTACCTGCCGCCTAGCGGCACGGCGGGCTTGCTTCGGACTTGGGTGAGCGGATAGAGGCGGGACCCCCGTCCGCCGCCCATGATGATGGCCAGGACGCTTAGCATAACCCGTACAGGGTAATGCACCCGGCCGGGTCCGTCCAGGAAAAGGGGAGGGGGAGAGAGGGGAGGGGGGGATTCGTCCTGTCGCCGCCCGGCCCGGTCTCCAATCAAAGCCCGGCGGGATGCCGATTTTTTGGGAACAGGGATAGAATAGAGCGGCGCCTGAAGTCGGCATGACATCCCGATCATCCCGATGCGCGGAGGCTGACGCGGTTGGACCTTTTCCAGCAGACCGAATCGGAATCGATGGAAGGGGTCCTCGACCGGATCACCTACGCCAATGAGGATTCCGGCTGGCTGGTCGCCCAGATTCAGGCCCCGGACGGCGGCGTCCCCGTCACCGTCGTGGGAACGATGCCCGGCGTCCAGATCGGAGAAACCCTGCGGGTCCGGGGCCGGTGGGTTCAGAATAAGAAGTTCGGCCGGCAGTTCGAGGTGGAGTGGTTCGAGACCGTTGTCCCCTCCACCGAGCTGGGCATCCGACGCTACCTGGGCTCGGGCATGATCAAGGGGATCGGCCCGAAGATGGCCGACCGGCTGGTGGACGCGTTCGGGTCCGAGACGCTGGAGGTGTTGGAGGAGGACGACCGCCGCCTTCAGCGCGTGGAGGGAATCGGCCCGAAGCGGGCCCAATGGATCCGGGACGCCTGGAAAGCGCAGCGGGCCATCCGGGACGTCATGATCTTCCTTCAGGGGCACGGGGTTTCCTCGGCCTATGGCGCGCGGATTTTCAAGGCCTACGGCCCCGCCTCCCTCGACGTCGTGAAGAACAATCCCTTCCTGCTCGCCCGGGACATCTCCGGAATGGGGTTCCGGACGGCGGACAACATCGCCTTCAAGCTGGGGTTCGACCCGCACAGCGACGTGCGCGCGGAAGCGGGGATCATTTACTCGTTGCAGGAGGTCCGGGATGATGGGCATTGTTTCTTCCCCGAGGCGGACCTCATCGAGCGCTGCGCCAAGGAGCTGGACATCCCCCCGGAGACCCTGAAGGCGGCCCTCCCCCGGCTTGCGGGAGAAGGCCGGATCGTGCGGGAAGTCTTCGGCGAGACGGAGGGGGAGGGGGGGGAGCGCCGGGTCTTCCTGAAAGATCTCTACGAGGCCGAGACGGCCCTCGCGTTTAGGTTGAAGACCTTGCGGGAGAGTCCGGAGAAAACCCTCGCCATTCAGATCGACGCCGCCCTGGACTGGATGCGGGACCGGTCCGCCATCCGGTTCGCCGGCCGGCAGTTGGACGCCGTGCGCAAGGCCCTGTCGGAGAAGCTGCTCGTCATCACGGGCGGACCCGGAACCGGCAAGACCACCATTGTCCGGGCCATCCTGGACATCCTGGAGCGGAAGGGCGTCCGGATCAGCCTGGCCGCGCCCACCGGGAGGGCCGCCAAACGGCTCGCCGAGGCCACGGGCAGGCCCGCGCGGACGATTCACCGGCTGCTGAAGTTCGAGCCCCGGCGGATGGCCTTCGAGTTCAACCGGGCGAACCCCCTGCCGCTGGACCTCCTGATCCTGGACGAATCGTCGATGATCGACCTGCCGCTGATGGTCCACCTCCTCGACGCGGTCCCCGCCGGGGCCCGGCTGATCTGGGTGGGGGACGTGGATCAGCTTCCCTCGGTTGGACCCGGACAGGTCCTGAAGGACCTCATCGAGTCGGGCGTCTGCGAGGTGGTCCGTCTGACGGAGATCTTCCGGCGGGGGGACCTCTCCCTCATCACGGATTACGCCCACCAGATCAAGGAAGGCCGGGCGCCGGAGTTTTCCGCGGAGGCCGAGGATGTCTTTTTCGTCGAGCGGGAGGACCCGGCCGAGGCCGCCGAGACCATCCGGGAGATCGTCGTCGAGCGGATTCCCAAGCGTTTCGGGCTGAATCCCAAGACGGACGTTCAGGTCCTGACGCCCATGCACCGGGGGGATCTGGGGGCGACGAATCTCAACGCCCTCCTCCAGTCCGCCCTGAATCCCGGCGGGGAGGCCGTGCAGCGTTACGGCCGATCGTTCGGCCGCGGAGACAAGGTGATGCAGGTCCGCAACAACTATGACAAGGACGTTTACAACGGAGACATCGGGTTCATTTCACGCCTGTCCACCGAAGACCAGCGGGTGGACGTGGAGTTCGACGGGCGGAGGGTTCCGTATGAATTCTCCGACCTGGACGAGCTTGTCCTGGCGTACGCGGTGTCCATTCACAAGTCTCAGGGCAGTGAATACCCCGCCGTGGTCATCCCGCTTCACACCCAGCACTACGTCATGCTCCAGAGAAACCTTCTCTATACGGGCATCACGCGCGGGAAGCGGCTTGTGGTTCTGGTGGGGACGAAGAGGGCCCTTTCCATCGCCATCCGGAACGCCCCGGAGGGGGGGCGCTTGACGATGTTGAAAGAAAGGCTTGCGGCGGCGCTTTCCGGAGACCCACAAAGGTTGGGAGGGTGAACGGGCCGCCCCGGCCCTCTCGAATCGGTCCGGGGAGGGGGGGGGGAGGGGGGAGGAAAGATGGCCAAGCGCCGGGTGGACCCGGTTTTGATGAGCATCGTCCGGATCAAGCTCGTCCGGGAGAAGGAGGAGTTTGGCACGGCGACCGGTTTCTTCTTCACCAAGGACGGCCGGATTTATCTCGTCACCAACCGCCATGTCGCCCAAAGCGGGAGGCGGGGCGTTCAGCCCACCCACTTCCGGATTCATCTCCACCAGAGGGCGAGCGACCTCGGCGAGAACCTCTGGATGTCGCTGCCGCTCTTCGACGAAGCGGGCCGGCCGCGTTGGCTGGAGGACCCCCGCAACGACTCTGACGTTCTCTGCCTGGAGGTCGAGGAGATCCGCAGCCGCGCCGCGGAGAAGGCGGTGGCGATCTCGGCGCTCTCCGAGGCCGATTACGTTCCCGAAGACCTCGATTTCGAGCTGGGACAGGAGCTTCTCGTCATCGGCTATCCCCGGGGATATCACGACAACGTCCACAACCTGCCGGTGATCCGCTATGCCACGCTGGCCTCGCCCTATCCGATTCCGTTTCAGGGGAAGCCCCTGTCCCTCATCGACGCCAACCTTCATCCGGGGACGAGCGGCTCCCCGGTCATCCTGAAGCCTTCCTCCATCCCCGCGACCCGTTGGAGCGCCGATCCCTTCTCGCGGCGGCGGGTTTATCTCCTGGGCGTCCACTCCTCTTCGGTCGGGGCGGTCCTGAAAGACGGCGGAAAGGACCCGCTGGGGCTTCACCTGGTTTGGTCGGCCACGTTGATTACGGACATCATCGACGGAAAGGCGTAAAGGCCGGCTCTCGAATCGCCCCGCCCGCCCTCACGCCTCTTTTTGATTCTCTTCTTTCAGGTATTTCCCGAATTCACTCATCTGATAAGAGATGAAGCAGAAAGCGTGGTGCAGCGCGATGTACTCCATGTCTTCCTTATCGGTTTCGGCGTCGTGCCGAAGCTCGTTGAGTTTTGCCAGAATGGGTTCCGCCCTGAGGTCTTCAGCCATCGCTGACTCCTTGGTTTGAAAGGGATTCGGGGAGACCGTCGCGGGGCGCGATTCACGCCTCGGGATTTAACGGGCCGCACACCCGGCCATTATGACACGGCATGCCGGACGGGGACCTTCTCGGAGGGGACCCTCTCGGAGGGGGGGGAGGAGGGGGAGGGGGGAAGGCCGAGCGGATTTGCGGAATCTCCCGGGAGCGCTCAGGTAACAAATTCATTTGGACGATGATACACTGAAGGCATCGCGGAGCGGAGAGACAGGCCGCCCGGTATTGGAGTCGGAAGGCCCATGCCGTACGTCTATAAATATAAAGGGGGCCGGTTCGAGACGGGGGACATCCACGTCGTCGAGGAAACGCCCCTGGCCCTGATGGTGAACGGGGTCGAGCTGGCGACGCTGATGGCCACGCCCACCCAGCTCGACACCCTCGTCCTGGGCTTCTTGTACTTCGAGCGGATCATCACCGACATCGACCAGGTGAAGTCCATCGACGTAGACCTGGAAGACGCGACGGCGGACGTCGAGCTGCACGTCCCGTTCCGCCGCCCCACCCGGCGGGTCATCACCACCGGCTGCACCGGAGGCGTCAGCTTCCATCTCGGGATGACCGATTATCCGCCTGTTCAGTCCGACGCCCGGTTGAAGCCCGAGACGGTGCAACTCTTGATCCGGGCGCTCTACGCCTCGGCGGAGCTTTACCGGCGCTCGCGGGGGATTCACGCCGCCGCCCTCGCGGACACCCGTCCGGCGGACCCGGAGGCCCTCCTCATCACGGCCGAAGACGTCGGGCGGCACAACGCCGTGGACAAGATCCAGGGCGAGGCCCTGGCCCGCGGCATCCCGACGAAAGACCGGGTCCTCGTCTCGACCGGCCGCATCTCCTCGGAGATGCTCCGCAAGGGGGCCCGCATGTTGACCCCTTTCATCATCTCCCGGACCTCGCCCACGTCCCTGGCGGTGGAGATGGCCAAACGGATCGGAATCACGCTCATCGGGTACGTGCGCAACCAGGCGTTCAACGTGTACAGCCATCCGCACCGGCTCGACTACCGGCGCCCCGCGCGGAAGAACGTCTCCGTCCGGGTGATCGACGCCGGAGGGAACGGCGGCGCGGATCGGCGCGAGGACTGAGGGCGGCTCCCTGTGAAGGTGCCCGATCTCGCGATCCGGGGAGGAACGGTCGTTCTCGAGACCGGTCCGGCCGACGCGGACGTGGTGATCCGGGGGGAGCGGATCGCGGCCCTCACCGCCCCCGGTTTCGGCCCGGTGGCGGGGGAGACCCTCGACGCGCGCGGCCTGCACGTCCTGCCGGGTCTCATCGACCTCCACGTCCACTTCCGGGACCCGGGCCTCACCCACAAAGAGGATTTCGCGACGGGCGCCCGGGCGGCGCTGGCCGGGGGGTTCACAACGGTCTTCGATATGCCCAACGTCCAGCCCGCGACCGCCACGGCCGGGGCCTTCCGCGCGAAGGCCGCGCTGGCGGCCTCGAAGGCCCTTTGCGATTTCGGCCTGTGGGCGGGCGGAACCGATTCGGGCGCGTACCGAGCCTTCGCGGATCTGGGCGCGGTCGGGATAAAAATCTATCAGCAGCAACTCGCCCGGATTCCGGGGAACGCGTATTTCAACGAGCTTTTCTGCACCGAGGAGGACGCCCTTCATGAGGTCTTTCGGGGGGCGGCGGAGGCGGGCCTGCCCGTTTGTCTTCATGCCGGCGCGCCTGGGATTGAGGCGGCGGAGCGTGAGCGGCTGATCCGGGCGGGACGAAACCGGATGCGGGACCTGAACGCCCTGCGCCGGATTCCGGCGGCCGTCCTGGGCACGGCGAAGTGCGTTCACCTGGCGGAAGCCGCCGGGGCGCGTCTCCACGTGGCGCACATCTCTTTGTCGGGGCCGGAGTGTCTCGACCTCGTCCGCCGCGCCAAGAAGCGGGGGGCGAGGGTAACGGCGGAATGCCCGCCCGTGGCCCTGACGCTGGAGGACCTGGATCGGGTGGGACCGCTCGGCCTGCCCTTTGCGCTTCCCGCCGGTGAGATCCCCCTGTACTGGGAGGCCATGGCGGAAGGGACGATCGACGCCATCGCCACCGACCATGCGCCCCATACGGCTGAAGAGAAGCGCCTCGGCTCGAAGGATGTCTGGAAGGCGCCCACGGGTTATCCCGCGCTGGAGGTCTCGCTGGCCATCGGCCTGGAGCGGGTTCGTAGCGGGTCGCTCGGACTCGCGCGGCTGGTGGAACTGATGAGCGCCGCCCCGGCGAAGATCGCCGGGATCCACCCGCAGAAGGGATCCATCCGGATTGGGGCGGATGCCGATTTCACGCTGGTGGATTTGAAGAAGGACTGGACCGTCAGGGCCGGGGACATGGAGTCCCGGGTGGGTTGGTCCCCGTTCGAGGGCCGCCGGTTCAAGGGCCGGGCCGTTGTGGTGGTCCGGAGAGGAAAGGTCGCGATGCGGGACCGGGAGATCCTCGCCCGTCCGGGCGATGGAAAGTTCGTGGCCCCGCGGATGAGAGACAGCGGGACGGAATGAACCAGGAAAGGAGAACGGACGATGCCGGTTTGGGATAAATTTCTGACGCCGTTGGACGTACAAGTTTTCGAAGCGGCGGGTTTGTCACAGAAGGGCGATCTGGGCGAGCGGCCGGCCGTTCTGGTGGTGGACATGGTCTACAACTTCGTCGGCGATAAGCCCGAGCCGATCCTGGATTCCATCGTCAGGTTTCATCACAGTTGCGGCGAGCGCGGCTGGGAGGGGATCCACGCGACGAAGGCGCTTCTCGACGCCGCCCGGGCCCGAAACACGCCCATCTTCTATTCCACCAACACCCTCCGGCCGGACGGCGGCGACATGGGCCGGTGGGCGGCGAAGAATCGCCGGGCCATGGAGCCGGGCCAACGGGGGGATAACCTGGGCGACCGGATCGTCGAGGAGATTGCCCCGGAGTCCCGGGATTATATCGTCCCCAAGCTGAAGCCGAGCATGTTCTTCGGGACGCCCCTCGTGAGCCTGCTTCGGGGGCTGGAGATCGACACCCTCCTGGTCGCGGGGACGACGACGAGCGGATGCGTCCGGGCCACGGTCATCGACGCCTTCTCCTATGAGTACAAGGTGGCCTTGGTCGAGGAGTGCAATTTCGACCGGGGCGAAGCCAGCCACGCCATCAACCTGTTCGACATGAACGCCAAGTACGCGGACGTGATTTCCCTCGCCGAGGCCAAGACCTACCTGGCCGGGACGCCGGATCGGAAAGGGGCCGCCGCCGAGTCTGTCAAGGCGTAGGCTGTCCCTTTTAGAATCACGCCGTTGGTTCGGACCCAGCTGTTCATGGTCTCAGCGGAACCCGACGCCGACGTTTGTCTGGAGTGGAAACGTTAGTCCCTCATCGTCCAGATAAGGCCGGAGCGATTCGGTCATTTCATCAAGAAACCGATTACGGGCCGCCGGGTCTACACGTGCCACCGGCCCGGCCATGGGGGACCCGGAGATGTGCCACCGGAGGTACGATTCGCTGGACGGGAAGCGGGCCCACACTTCAGTGGTATGCGTTTCGACGCCGTGGAATTTCGCTCCTGCGATGAGGGTGCGGAAGTCGTCCGCGTCTCCCAAGGTGTACCCGCTGCGCAGGATGTCTGCCGCCTCCGGACCCACGTGACGCTCTAGTGCTTCGACGAGAAGGGCGTGGACCGGGTTGAATTTCAGGGAGCGGACAACGTTGAGGACTAGGCGCCCCCCTGGCATTAGGACGCGCCGGATCTCGCGCAGGGCGCCCGGTCGGTCTGGGAAGAATTGGAATCCCTGTGAGCTGAGCGCCGTATTGAAGGAAGCGTTTAGAAAGGGGAGGTCCTGCGCGCTCGCCCGGAGCCATGCCATGGGTGCCTCCGCGGAGGGCGGGCGCGTGACTGCGACCGCGAGCATTCCTTCATTAATGTCGAGCCCTGTCACGCGACCGGTTGGTCCCGCCGCTTGGGCGGCCGTGCGGGCCACTATGCCAGTGCCGCAGGCGATGTCGAGCACCCGTTCTCCCGGCTGAACCGCCGCCCTTTCGATGAGGGGTGCTGCCAGGGGTCCCAGCATAGCCGGAACAATCTGTCGATCGTAGATCTCAGGGGCGTCGCCGCTCAGCTGCCATTTTCCCTCTGGATTCATGAGCCGCTTCTCCCTCATGGGAACCTGCGTACGGCCGCCGAGGAGTCCGTTCGCCTTCTTAATTGCAGATCGGCCGCTTCTGGGATTTGCGCGGGACCGGTCTCGGAGATTCGCGTCGACTTGACCACATCTGGAAGTCACGTTGAAGATAAGACGCCCAGGTAGGTAGGCCGTCGGGTTTAGAGACGGCAAAAAGTTTCCATCGAGAAGGAGAGCGGGTGAATCCCGAGAGCTTGGCCGTCCTGGCGGCCTTCGCATTCGCCTTTTTCTACCTGTTCTCTAGGGTCGCTGTCCAGTACGCTTCCGCATTTTCCGTGAACCTGTGGGCGAACGGGATCTGCGCGATTGGGTTGAGCCTGTTCCTTCCGTTTGCGGCCATCCCCGATTCATTCCCCGCCGCCGCGCTGATGGATTTCGTTGTGGCGGGCGTCGCCTCCCCGGCGCTGGCGGCGCTTTTTATCATTTTGGGGTCGCGCCGGATCGGGATATCCCGGACCGGCGCCGTGGCGGCCGGACTGGGCCCTCTCCTTTCATCGACCGTCGGGGTTCTCTATTTGGGGGAAACCCCGTCCGGACGGGTGATCGCGGGGACCCTCTTGATCGTTTTGGGAATCGTGGCCCTGTCCTTCGAGAAGTCCCACTGGGGTCGGACTTGGCGGTTCCTCGGGTATCCCATCCTGGGGGCGGTTTGTCTCGCGTTGACGGCCGTTTTCCGAAAGCTCGGGCTCCAGGCCGCGCCCGCGCCCGTTTTCGGTGCCGCGGTTCAGAGTTGGGCGGGGTTGGTGTTTCTGATCCTCCTGGCCCCGCTGATCCCCACCGGCGAGCGGTTTCGGTGGGAGCGGGCGGCGTTGCCCTACCTTTTGTTGGGGGGATTGTTCGTGACCCTCTCTCTTTATTTCTATTTCCGGGCGTTGGAGACGGGCGATATCACCGTCGTCACCCCCCTCGCCCACACCTGGCCCCTTCTCGTCGTGCTCCTTTCGCGGGGGTTCCTCCAGCGAATCGAGCACATCACCCCCCGGACCATGCTCTCGACGGTTTTCGTCGTAGGCGGGGGATTTATGGTGATGAGTTAGCGTGCGCGGATCGCCTGGTAAGGCCGTTGCCGACGGGGCCTGGCCATTCAGAGGCCCCACCAAGGGAGCAAGCCTTTCCGTTTTCTTGGATTGCGTTGTATTCTCTTGTGGATTTTTCTGCGGGCGTGGAAGGCGTCCATCGCATGGGAGACGGCGAGATTGCGGAAATCCATCCGGGACTTGATTCCGATATTTATCGTTCTGGTGTTTGGAATCTTTTCATGGGCGCCCATTGCGTCCGGGCAGGCCCCTCAGCCGGGAGCGGTCCTGATGCTGTTGAACCCCGTTGTCGGCAAGGCGAAGATTCATACGCGGTATCGCACGACGATTTATGCGGACGGGACGGTCGAAGGGCAGGGGACGGGATTTTTGGTTACGCAGCAGGATGGAAAGTTATCATTTCCCGTTTCGCAGGATCATCAAAACGAGCTGTCGTTCCAGATGGGTGTCCATACGCAAAACATCAATACGAACGCTGTTCTCCCGGATGCCGGCGTCGGGTTTCCCAAGAGTCTTTGGGACGTGCGGGCCGGATTCACGCAACGGCGCATGTTTGAGAACCGGTGGCTTGGGGTCGTAAGCGTTTCCCTGGGTTCGCCGAGCGATGAGCCTTTCGCGAGCGCCGATGAGATCTCCGGACAGGCGACGGCCTTCCTTCGCGTCCCCCACGGGATTCGGAACGCCTGGGTCTTCTTCCTGAACTACTCGAATGACCGGGAGTTTCTGAACGGCCTGCCGCTTCCGGGCGTCAGCTACCAGTATGAGCCTTCCGGAAAGGCCAAAGTCCTGTTCGGGATCCCCATTACGTCCGCGGAGTGGAAACCGGTGGGGAACGTCAAGCTCCGGTTGACTTACCTCCTGCTTCGCACGGTTCACGCCGGGGCCGAGGTCCGGATGTTCCGGCGGCTCACCTGGCGCGCCGATTTCTTCTGGTGGAGCCGGCGTTACCGGCGCGCGAATCGGACCCGGGACGATGACCGGCTCTTTTATAACGAGAAAAAGGTCGAAGGGGGCGTTCGGGTTTCCCTGGGCAATTCCGTTTGGGTTGATTTCAGCGGCGGATTCGCCTTCGACCGTTTTTACTTCGAAGGGGAGGATTATGATGATCGCGGCCGGAATCGGTTGGACCTGGGGGACGCGGTGATCGGGAGCTTTCAAATCGGGACGCGATTTTAACCCTTCAACGCCCCGCGAAGACCCTTCGACCCGTCTCTCCCCAAGGGATAATCCCGAAATTTTAATCGGCTGACAGTTGATCGGATGCGGGGTGATGCACTAAAATCCTGGCCAAAGTGATTCGAAAGGGAAATCCCCTTTTCGAGCCCGTCACGGGCGGAAGGGTTTTCGGAAGAGGCGTATGCGGCCGGAACTTGACGGCGCTTCATCGCGGCGGCGGGTGGTTGAGAGAGCGGGAGGAGCGCGGCGTGCCTGAAATCTACGTGGGGAACGAAGCGGATTTTCCGGAAGGGGACCGGAAGATCCTCGTCGTGGACGGGCATGAGGTCGGCGTGTTTCGAATCAACGGCGGTTTCCGCGCCTTCCATAACCATTGCCCCCACCAGGGGGGGCCGGTTTGCCAGGGGAAGATCATCCGGAAAGTGGAGGAGAACCTGAACCCGGACCAGACCAGCCGGGGGCTGAAATATTCCGAGGACCACGTCCACATCGTCTGCCCCTGGCACGGATTTGAATACGATATCGAGACCGGAGAGCACCCCGGGGATCACAACGTCAAAATCAGGAAATGCGAAGTCGCGGTGCGCGGCGGCGAGGTGTTTCTCGTCGTCTAGGGTAATATTTCGTAAAATTAGGATTAGATTTGGGGACCCCCGTGTTTCCTTCCGGCCGGGCAAGGGATCAACCGACCTAAACGCCCGGCCCACCAATTTATGGAAAGCCGGTGTTTTCAAAATGGTGGGGCGGGCATCTTGCCCGCCATCAACCCCGCGCGGTCTCAGGACGGATTCAGGAGACAGGGTGATGGAGACGAGAACCAAAGCCGTCCATGAACTCCCGGTCAAGCAGTTCGACGTCTACACCGATACGCGGGAAATCCTGGCGCACGCGAGGCGGCAGGCGGAGGAAAGAAACCTCCAGGATTACGTGATCGTCGATATCGATTCACACCACGTCGAGGTCTCTTCCTGGAAAGAGGTGGTGGAATTCATCGAAGACCCGGTGATCCGCGATCAGGCGAAGGCGTATCACGAGTCCCGCGTGGGCGCGCCTCCGTACGGCATGTACGGCAACCTGGGCATGCGGTATCAGGATGTCGGCGGCCGGATCTCCCACCATTCGGACCGGCGGGAGGAGGTCGAGGACAAAGACGTGCACCGCGACGTGGTTCTCACGCGACGCGCCATGGAGAGCTTCGGCATCGATTACATGGTGGTCTTCCCCACGCAGATGCTCAACCTGGGGATGCACCCGCAGTCCGAGATGGAGTGCCTGCTGGCGCGGGCCTACAACCGCTGGATGGTGGAGAACATCCTGAAGGCCGAGGGCCGCATCAAATCCATGCTCTACTTACCGATCAGCGAGCCGGACGAGGCCCTTCGGATGGTCGAAGAGTTCGCGGACGAGCCCGGCGTTGTCGGCTTCATGGTCACCAGCGTCCGGGACAAGCCGGTCCACCACAACCAGTACATGAAGCTGTACGCCGCGCTCAACGAACGGCGGCTCCCCCTCGCGTTTCACGGGGGGTATTCGTGGGAGAACCCCTCCATGGCCCAGCTCCGCCGCTTCATCGGCGTCCACGCCCTGGGGTTCGTCTTCTGGAACATGCTTCACCTGACCAACTGGGTCCTCAACGGCATGCCCGAGCGGTTCCCCGACGTGAAGGTCCTCTGGATCGAAAGCGGGTTGGCCTGGGTCCCGTTCATGATGCAGCGGCTGGACAGCGAGTACATGATGCGCACGTCCGAAGCGCCGGAGCTCCAGCGGCGGCCGAGCGATTACATGCGCGAGATGTACTACTCCTCCCAGCCCATGGAAAGAACGGACCGCAGGGGTCTCGAAACCACCCTGGCGATGATCAACGCCGAGACCCAACTCCTCTACGCCTCGGATTGGCCCCACTGGGATTTCGATCTGCCCAGCACGATCTACGACCTGCCGTTCCTGTCCGAACAAGCCAAACGGAACATCCTGGGCGAGTCCGCGCTGAAGCTTTTCGGGCTGGAGAGGCCGGCGGGGAAGTAGCCGCTCCTCGGGGCGGGTGCGCCGAGACTCACTCCGCCGTGACTTCCGAGAGCTGCTCCCGCCGCATCAGGCGCCAGAGCAGAAGAAGGCCGGGGAGCGCCGCCGCGGTTGTCACGAGGAAGAAGGTCACCCAGTCCAGGTGATCGGCCAGCCACCCGGCCGAGGCCGAGAGCATCGTCCGCGGGAGCGACATCAGGGCGCTCAGCAGGGCGTACTGCGTGGCTGTGTACCGGGCGCTGCAAAGACCCGATAAATAGGCGACGAACGCCGCCGTCCCCATGCCGCCCGTCACGTTCTCGATGCCGATGGTGAGGGCCAGCATCGGGACGCTGTGGCCCACGGCCGCCTGGATCGCGAACATCAGGTTCGACAACATCTGGAGGACGCCGCAGATCAGCAGGCCCCGGAGGATGCCGACCTTGTTGACCAGGACGCCGCCGATGAACCCGCCCGCGAGCGTCGCCGCGAGGCCGAACAGCTTGCTCACGTTGGCGATCTCGATCTTCGTGAAATTGAGCTCCAGGTAAAACGGGTTCGCCATGGCCCCGGCCATGGTGTCGCCGAGCTTGTAGAAAATGACGAATATCAGGATGAGGACCCAGCCGCGCCTGTTCATGAAGTCGGCGAAGGGGTCGATCACGGCCGTCCGTATCCACGCGGCCGCCTCGGCCCAGGCCGATCGTTCGGAAGCCGGACCGCTCCCCGGCTTGGGGACGCCGCCGCGCTTCGGCTCGGGGCTGAGGAGGATCGTCGCGATCCCGACGGTTACGAGGGCCCCCATGACGGCGTAGACAGCGGACCAGTCCATGAAGGACGCAAGGTAGAGCGACCCCGCGCCCGACGTCAGCATCCCCATGCGGTAGCCGAATACGATCGTCGCCGCCCCGGCGCCGTACTGGCTCTCCTCGAGGATTTCGACGCGGTAGGCGTCGATGACGATGTCCTGGCTCGCCGAGCAGAATGTGACGACGAGGGCCAGGATGGCGGTGAGCCGGAGGTCTTCGAGCGGGTCGGTCGAGCCCAGGCCGACCAAGGCGGCCATCAGCGCGAGCTGGGTCAGGATGGCCCAGCTTCGCCGGGGGCCAAGGCGGGCGGTGAGGAACGGCACGCGCAGGTGATCGACCAGCGGCGCCCACAAAAATTTAAGCGTGTAGGGCGTCCCGACCAGCGCGAACAGTCCGATGGCCGTCTTGCTGACGCCCAACTCCTTGAGCCAGATGGACAGCGTGGAGAAGGTCAGCAGGAGGGGAAGTCCGCTGGAGAATCCCAGGAACAGGATCACGAGGATCCGTTTGTCCCGGTAAACGGCGGCGGCTGCGGTCCAGCGGCGCATGGGCAATCCTTCAGGTGTAACCGGCCGGCGCCCGCCATGGCGAATCCGGTCTGAACGGCTCAAGGTTTCCCCCGACTCCGTGGACATGACCCCCCAGGCCGGGGTTTCCTGGAGCGCGGCAAATGAATATAATGCCGTTTCGGCCGGCATGGGACAAATCCTGAGAAATGATCCGCGCGATGTTCGCCTCGGACTTTTGATTCCCGCCGTCGGGATTCAGAGGCATGAGGCGCCGATTGAGGGGTTCACGATCATGGGGGGGGAGGGGGCTGAATCGATGAAGGGGGTCGAGACGGGCCGTTATTTCGGTAAGAGCCAGCCCCGGTTCGAGGATGCGCGTCTCCTCACGGGCCGCGGCCGGTTTGTGGATGACATCCATCCGCCCGGATGCCTGCACGCCGCCGTCCTGCGGAGCCCGCACGTCCACGCGAAGATCCGCTCCATCCGGACCGACGCCGCAAGCGCCCTGGACGGCGTAAGGCTCGTTTTGACGGCCGCCGACCTGGGCGATCTCGCCGCCCCGCTTCCGCAGCTTGTCCCGCACGCCGCGATCAAGGACCCCAGGACGCCGACCCCGCTGGCCGTCGGCAAGGTCCGCTATGAAGGCGAGCCGGTCGCCGTCGTCGTCGCCGGAGACCGCTACACCGCCGAAGACGCCCTCGAGCTCATCGAGGTGGATTACGAGGCCCTCCCGCCGGTGACGGAGGTGGAGGCGGCGCTGGATGAGGGGGGGGCTCTCGTCCACGAAGAGATCGGCTCCAACGTCGCGGCGGATTTCCTCCAGGTCGTGGGGGACCCCGATGGGGCCTTCGCCGGGGCCGACGTCGTGATCAAGAAGCGGTTCGTCATCGACCGAGGGGCCTCCATCGCGATGGAGGGCCGGGGGGTCCTGGCGGAGTGGGACGCGCGGGACCGCAAGCTCAAGGTCCATGTCTCGACGCAGGCCCCGGTCCCGCTGCGGGCCGGGCTGGCCCAGATCCTCGGCCTGCCGGAGCACGACGTGCGGCTCATCGCGCCCGACGTGGGCGGCGGGTTCGGACCGAAGGCCATCATCTTCTATCCCGAAGAGATCCTGGTTCCGCACTGCGCGATGCTTCTGGGCTCGCCCGTCAAGTGGATCGAGGACCGGCGGGAGCACTTCCTCGCGAGCACCCAGGAGCGCGCCCAGGTCCACCAGGCCGAGATCGCCTTCGCGAAGGACGGGACCCTCCTCGGCGTCCGGGACGACTTCCTCCTCGACGCGGGGGCCTACGTCCCATACGGGATCATCGTCGGGATCGTCACGAGCACCACCCTGCCCGGCCCGTACCGCGTGCGGAACTACCGGTCCCGCCTCCGGTCGGTCTACACCAACCGGATCACGGTGACGCCCTACCGCGGCGCCGGCCGTCCCCAGGCCGTCTTCGTTATCGAGCGGCTGTTCGACGAGGCCGCCAAGGCCCTCGGCATGGACCCGCTGGCGCTTCGCGCGAAAAACCTGATTCAGCCGGACGAGTTCCCGTGGGACATGGGGATGATCTATCAGGACACCTCGGACGTCATCTATGACAGCGGCGATTACCCCGCCTGCCAGCGCACCGCCGTCGAGGCGGTCGGGTATGAGGAATTCCGCAAAAGCGGAAAAGCGGCTTACCGAAAAGAAGGCCGGTACGTCGGCATCGGCGTCGCCAACTATGTCGAGGGGACCGGCATCGGCCCGTATGAAGGCGCGAGGGTGTACGTCGAGCCGACGGGGGATGTCTTCGTGGGGACGGGAAGCGGGGCCACGGGGCAGGGGGCGGAAACCACGTTTTCGCAGATCGCCGCCGAGGCGCTCGGAATCGATCCCGGCCGGATTCGCGTCGCGACGGGCGATACGGACAAGTTCCACTGGGGGGTCGGCAATTACGCCTCCCGGACGGCCGTCGTGACGGGCTCGGCCGTCCACAAGGCGGCCGTGAAGGTCTGGGAGATGATGGCCAAGGTCGCCGCGGAGGAGCTGGAGGCGCCGCCTGAAAGCCTTGTCTTCAATGACGGCCATGTTTACGTCGAGGGCGCCCCGGCGAGAAAGCTGACCTTCCGGGACGTGGCGCGTCTCGCGAATCCCCTCCGGGGGAACCTCCCCGCCGACTTCATCCCCGGCCTGGAGGCGACCGAGTTCCACGTCCCCAAAACGGCGGCCTTCTCCAGCGGGACGCACGCGGCCATCGTCGAGGTCGATCCCGATCGCTGCGACATTAAAATCCTGAAGTACGTCATCGTCCATGACTGCGGGAACATGATCAACCCGAAGATTGTGGACGGCCAGATCAAGGGGGGCTTCGCCCAGGGCCTGGGCGGCGCGTTCTACGAGAAGCTGGTTCACGACAAGCAGAGCGGCGCGTTGCTCACCGCGAGCCTGATGGACTATTGCGTCCCCACCGCCTCGGAGGTCCCGGAGGTCGAGATTCACCACTTGGTCACGCCGTCCCCCATCAACCCCCTGGGGGTCAAGGGGTGCGGCGAGGGGGGGACGATCCCCGCGCCCACGGTCATCGCCCAGGCCGTTCAGGACGCGCTGTCCGAGTTCGGCGTCGAGATCGACGCGGTTCCCCTGGGTCCCGGGATTCTGCACAGCCTTCTCCGGGAAAAGCGGGGAGGGGAGGGGGAGGGGGGAGCGCGTCCATGAAGCCCGTGGCCTTCGATTACTTCGATCCCCGGACCGTCGATGAGACGATGGCGCTCCTGGCGGAGCACGGCGAGGACGGAAAGCTCCTGGCGGGGGGGCAGAGCCTCGTCCCGCTGATGAATTTCCGCCTCGCCCGGCCCTCGGCGCTCATCGACCTCAACGGCGTGGAGGAGCTGGCCTACATCCGCGAGGGGGAGGGGGAGGGAGGGGGATGTCTGGAGATCGGCGCAATGACCCGGGACCGGGACCTGGAGGAATCGGCGCTGATCCGGGAGAAGTGCGGTCTGTTGGCCCTGGTTTCGTCCTGGATTGGACACGCCCAAATTCGCAACCGGAGCACCATCGGCGGCGGCGCGGCGCACAACGACCCGGCGGGGGAGATCCCGTCGGCCCTGCTCGCGCTCGACGCCGGAATCCTGATCCGAAACGCCGCGGGCGAGGTCCGGGAAGAAGCGGCGGCGGATTTCTTCGTCACGTACCTGACGACGACGCTGGCGCCGACGGACCTGCTCATGGGTTTCCGGATCCCCGTTCACCCGCCCGGCTCAGGCTTCGCGGTCCATGAGCTGTCCCGGCGGAACGGGGATTTCGCCATCGCCGGATCGATGGCCCTGGTGACGGTGGAAGACGGTGTGTGCAAAAGGGCGAGCGTGGCCCTGATGGGCGTCGGGCCGACGGCGGTCCGGGCCGTCCGGGCGTCCGAGTCGCTGGAGGGGGCCGAGCCGACGGCCGCGCGGATCGACGAGGCCGGCCGGATCGCCGGAGAAGAGGCCGACCCGGATGAAGACATTCACGCCACGGTGGCCTTTCGCCGCGACCTGGCCGCGCGCCTGACCCGCGCGTGTCTCGCCGAGGCCTTTCAGAACGCGGGAGGGCGCCCGGAATGAGCAGGGAGAGGACCATCACGGTCCGGATCAACGGGACGGATTACACGGCGGCGGTCCCGACGCGGAAGCTGCTGAGCGACTTCATCCGGGAGGACGCGGGTCTGACGGGGACGCACGTGGGGTGCGAGCACGGCGTTTGCGGGGCCTGCACGGTCCTCGTGGATGGACGCGGGGCGCGCTCCTGCCTCCTGTTCGCCGTTCAGGCGGACGGCCGGGAGATCCGGACCGTCGAGGACCTGGGGACGCCGGAGGCCATGAGCGGCCTCCAGGAATCCTTCAAGACCCATCACGGCCTCCAGTGCGGATTCTGCACGCCGGGTTTCCTGATGACCCTGACGGAGTTCCTGAAGGACAACCCCCGGCCGACGCGGGAGGAGATCCGGGAAGCCATCTCGGGAAACCTCTGCCGGTGCACGGGGTATACCGGGATCATCGACGCCGTTTCAGCGGCCGTGGAGGCGTCGCCGGAAAATGAATCGTCCGGCGGCTAGAGAAGCCGGGCTGAAATTCGGGAGGAATGAATGAACCTCGACACCGTCATCCACAACGCCGTCGTCATCAACGCCCGCAGCCGGTTCGAGGGGTGGGTCGGGATTTCCGGCGAGAAGATTGCGGCGTGCGGGTCGGACGCGAATCCGCCGTCCGCCGCCGAGGTGATCGACGCGGGCGGCAAGTGGCTGGTTCCGGGCGTCGTCGATTCCCATTGTCATTGGGACTGGCCCGATTGGCCGCTCGAGGAAGGGATCCGCTGCACGTCCAACGCCGTGACCGGCGGGGTGACGACGAACCTGCACATGATGATCGAGCCGGGCAGCCTCGTGGAAGGCGTCCGGCGGCGCAAGGAGAAGTGGGAGGCCATCGCTTTTTCCGACGCCAGCGTTCACGCGGTGGTCTTTTCGCTGAACCACGTCGAGGAGATCCCCGCCGTCGCGAAGATGGGCGTTCCCTCGTTCAAGTTCTTCATGCCTTATCGGGGCTCCGAGGCCGTGCCGCCCCTCGAGCCGACCGATGACGGGACCATCTGGAAGGGGCTTCAGGCCATCGCCGCGCTGGGCGAGAAGGCCGTCGCCCTCGTGCATTGCGAGAACATCGAGCCCATCTTCGTCATCAAGGACGAGCTCATGGCCTCGGGCCGGGACGACTTCCAGTGGCGGGACGTGCGCCCCAATTTCACCGAGGAGGAGGCGATGTGGCGAATCTGCTTCTTCGCCCAGCTCACCGGCGCCACGCTCTACATCGTTCACATCACCATCAAAGAGGGGCCCAACGTCCTGGCCGAGGCCCGAAAGCGGGGGGTCCGGCTGATCGCGGAAACCTGTCCCCACTATCTTACCCTCGCGGCGGAGGACACGGACCGGGTGCTGGGGAAGTGCAACCCGCCCCTCCGGACCCACGAAGACAACGAGGCCCTTTGGGCGGCCATTCAGGCGGGGTGCATCAACGTGGTTGGATCCGATCACGCCCCGGACGCCGTTAAGCACAAACCCAACTTCTGGGACGCCATCGTCGGATCGGCGGGGCTGGAGACGCTGCTCCCGGTGATGACGCACTACGGCGTGAACGCCGGCCGGATTTCGGCCGAGAAGATGGTGGACCTCATCTCCGCGGCCCCCGCCCGGACGTTCGGGCTCTATCCCCGAAAGGGATTGATCGCCCCCGGCTCGGACGCGGACCTGGTGATCGTCGATCCGGAGCGGGAGGTCACCATTCGCGCCGCCGACCTGAACCACATCTCCGACTGCACGCCTTGGGAGGGGAAGACCGTCCGGGGCTGGCCGGAGCTCACGATGGTCCGGGGCCAGGTGTGCGCCCGGGACGGGGAAATCACCGGCAAGCCGGGAACGGGCCGGTTTCTGGAGCGGGATTACTAGGGGTTGTCCGATGTGCGGCGATGGTTGTGGTATCATCCGTCGCGTGATTCCCGATTGTGAATCAAGTCACCCGATTGGATGGAAACACGCCATCCGACACCGACAGGATTGAGCGATGAAGAATTTTGATTACACGGCGCCTCGGAGCTTGGAGGAGGCGTTGGAGGTGATGAAGGACGCTGGAGAGGGCTGGCACGTTCTTTCCGGCGGCACGAACCTGGTGGTGGAGATACGGGACCGGAAGAAGCTTCCGGAAGTGGTGGTGGACGTGAGTTACATCGACTCCCTTCGCTACATTCGCGAGGAGGGGGGCAAGATCAAGCTGGGCGCACGTGCGAGCGTCGAGGACCTGCTCCGCTCGGACTTGATCGGTGAGAAGGCGGGGCTTCTTCGTGAGTGTGCGTTGAGCTTTGCGGGTCCACCGATCCGGAACCGCGCGACGGTTGCGGGGAACCTGATGGACGGCTCGCCTGCGGCGGATTGCATTCCGCCGCTTCAGGCGCTGGACGCGGTGGCGGTTCTTCAGAGCGCATCGGGTGAGCGCCGTGTGGCGGTGAACGAATTTGTGACGGGGGTGCGGCAGACGGTACGTCGTCCGGACGAGTTGTTGACGGAGATCGAGTTCGAGGGTTTGGGCTCGGGCTCGGGTTACGGGTACTACAAGCTTGGCCGCCGCAAGGCGATGGCGATCTCCGTGGTGAGCGCGGCGGTGGTTCTCCGGATGTCGAACGGGAGTTGCGAGGGCGCGGCGATATCTCTTGGTGCGGTGGCGCCGGTTCCGATACGGATATCTGCGGCGGAGGGATTGCTGACCGGTTCCGGTCCTCCGGAGGAATCGGTGATAGAGGAGTGCGGCCGTTTGGCGTCTGGAGCGGCGACGCCGATCGACGACATTCGGGCGTCGGCGGAGTACCGTACGCTGATGTGCGACGTGCTGACGAAGCGTCTGATTCGCCGGGCCTCGGGCCAAGAGGCCTGACCCGCATTTTTTGTGCAAAGCGCCAGCCCGAAAGAAAAGGGATCATGGACAAAGAGCGGACGGTGAAATTCACGTTGAACGGCGAGGAGATGGAGCGTAGTTTTCCGACGAACCTGTCTCTTCTGAACGCGCTTCGTTACGAGCTGGGCGCGACGGAGGTGAAGAACGGTTGCGAGAAGGGGGACTGCGGGGCTTGCGTGGTGGTGGTGGACGGCCAGGCGGAGAACACGTGCTGCATGCTCGCGGTCCAGGCGGACGGGAAGGCCCTGCGCACGGTGAAGGGGATGGGGAGCGTGGATTCCCTTCATCCGCTTCAGGAGGCGTTCATCGAGTTGGGCGCGATCCAGTGCGGATTTTGCACGCCCGGGATGCTTTGCGCGGCGGAGGCTTTTTTGGAGGAATACCCGAAGCCTACGCGCCAGGAGATCAAGGTGGGGATCTCGGGCAACCTGTGCCGGTGCACCGGATACGTGAAGATCATCGACGCCATCGAGGCCGTCGCGGAAGGAAAGTATTGACCCGGGGCGCTTGCGCGCCGGCCAAGCTGCGGATGAAGGTGATCGTCTTTATCGCACCCTGGTCGGCGCACACAATCCGTGGATTGATGCGCCCAAGCACGCAAGTGCGAAAACTTGACCTCGCACGTTCCCCCTCCCAGGGGTTGGTAACCCCCAGAAAAACTTTCAGCGGCTAAGCCGCGGATCGGTTGACCCTTGGTTTCGCCTTTCTGGGCGGGGTGTTGGTTTGGCTAAAGAATCCGTTTGTGGCCAGCGGTGGTTTCTTGCTTTGTTCAAATGCCCACCTTCCTCCGGAACGCTCCGGCATTCGGCCATCGTAAGGGTAGGGCGGCCATCTTGGCCGACATTGGAAGGCGGGCTGGAGGGTCAACCGACCCGCGCCCGCCCCGGCGGCGGGGCCAGAAACTCGGTGTCGGCTTTCCGCACTCGCGGACCTGCTCGTTGGACTCTCGGAAGGCCGTGCGCCAGAGAGGTTGTCATGAGCACGACCCCCTCCATCCGCAGCTTGGCCGGCGCGCAAGCGCCCTTGGCTGGCGCGTAAGTGTCCCAGCCACAACAGGAGGTTGATAGGCATGGGCATTGAGCCTTTGAAAGTCGTCGGTCACGGATTGCCGTTGAAGGACGCCGCCGACAAGGCCGCCGGCACGGGGATTTACACCGTGGACATGACCTTTCCGGGGATGCTCCACGCGAAGATCCTGCGGAGCCCGCACGCCCACGCCCGGATTCTGAAGGTGGACGCGTCCAAGGCGCTGGCGCTTCCCGGCGTGCGCGCGGTCATCACGCCGGACGACGTCCCGCGGAACAAGTTCACCACGGCGGGCCACCCCCCCCCGGACCCCACGCCCGACGACCAGTTCATCCTGGACCACAAGGTGCGGTACGTCGGCGACAAGATCGCGGCCGTCGCCGCGGATACGAATGACCTCGCCCGGGAGGCCATCGACCTCATCGAGGTCGAGTATGAGATCCTCCCCGCGTGCTTCGACCCGGTGGACAGCGTGGCGGAAGACGCCGTCGACATCCAGGAGGATCTTGAGCACGGCAAGAACACGGTGGCCGTCATCCGCATGGAGGATGGGGACGTCGAGAAGGGGTTCGCCGAGGCCGATTTCGTCATCGAGACCCGGTGCGAGGTCCCCGGCCAGGCGCACTCCATGCTGGAGCCCGTCGTGGCGATCTGCCACTACGAGGCGACCGGCAAGTTGAACGTGTGGTCCTCGACGCAGATTCCCTTCACCCTCCGCCGGCTGATGCACGATGCCCTGGGCGTCCCCGTGCGGAAGATTCGGGTGTTCAAGCCCATCGTCGGCGGCGGGTTCGGGTGCAAGCAGGACATGCAGGAGGAGCCGCTTTGCGCCCTGCTGTCGAAAGCGGCGGGACACCGCCCCGTCAAGCTCGAATACACCCGGGAAGAGACGTTCAGCGCCACCCGGCACCGGCACCCCTACGTGATGACATCGAAAACGGGCGTGACGAAGGACGGCGTCATCACGGCGCGCTCCCTTCACGCCGTCGCGAACACGGGCGCGTTCAGCAGCCACGGACCCATCGTCACCGCCTACTTGGGCGCGATGTGGGTGGGGCTCTACCGCTCGCCGAACTTTCTCTTCGACGGCCGGACGGTCTATACGAACCTTCCCATCGCCGGGGCCTTCCGGGGCTACGGCGTTCCGCAGGGGACGTACGCCTCCGAGCTGCACATGGACCACTTGGCCCGGGAGATCGGGATGGACCCGCTGGACCTGCGCCGGAAGAACCACATCCGATCGGGGGACGTGCATCCGGCCACGCAGTGGACCATCGAGTCCTGCGAGCTGCGCAAGTGCATCGACGCGGGGGCGGAGGCCATCGGCTGGAAAGAGAAGCGGTCGGCGAATGGCGGGCGCAACGGGAAGCTGCGCGGCGTCGGCGCGGCCGTCTTTACCATCGCCAGCGGCGCGGCCCCGTTCGCCCTGGAGGCTTCCTCGGCCACGGCCCGGGTTCTCGAGGACGGGGGTCTTCAACTGAGCATGGGCGTCGCCGACACCGGCCAGGGGATCGAGACGACGACCGCCCAGGTGGCGGCCGAGGCGTTCGGGGTTTCGCTGGACGATGTCGAGACCAACCGCGTCATCGACACCGACCTTTCTCCCTACGACAACGGGGCGTACGCGACGCGCCAGGCCTACGTGGGGGGGATGGCGGCGAAGCTGGCCGCGGCGGACGCGCGGCAGCAGGTCCTGGAGCACGCCGCCAAGATGCTCGAGGCCTCGGTGGACGACCTCGACATCGTGGACGGCGAGGTCACCGTGAAATCGACGCCGGGCAAGACGCTGAGCGTGGGCGCGGTGGCCTTCGACGCCCAATACGGCGACGCGCCGCATGAGATCGTCGGCCGCGCCGACTATACGCCGCCCACCAACGCGCCGCCCTTCGGCGCCCAGTTCGCCGAGGTCGAGGTGGACCCGGAGACGGGCGAGGTCGAGCTCGTGCGTTTCGTCGCCGCCCACGACGTGGGCCGGGCCCTGAACCCCCTCGTCGTCGAGGGGCAGGTCGAGGGCGGGGTCGCCCAGGGGATCGGCTATGGAACGATGGAGGAGCTGGTCTTCGAAGCCGGAACGGGCAGGATGCTGACCGCCGATTTCGCCCAATACGAAATTCCCACCTCGATGGACACGCCGGAGATCGCCGCGCTGCTCGTGGAAGAGGGCGAGCCGACGGGACCTTACGGCGCGAAAGGGGTGGGCGAGCCGGGGATCGTCCCGACGGCGCCGGCCATCGCCAACGCCGTGTTCGACGCCATCGGCGTCCAGATCAGGGAGCTTCCCGTGACGGCGGAGCGGGTGCTCGACGCCCTCCGAGGAAAAAACGCTTGAGGGCGCGCCCCTGACGGCGGGACCGGCCTCTTCTGATGGACCGCGCCGGCATCAAATTCAGCGGGAGGAGTTTGCATGTCTGAAGCCACGATCAACGGAGCAAAAATCTGGTACGAGGTTTTCGGGGAGGGGGAGCCGATGTTGACCATCCACGGCTCCGGGTTCGGCCACGACAACTTTGCGCCGATCGTCCCGTATTGGGAGAAGGACTTTCAGATCATCTGGTACGACATGCGGGGCTACGGACTTTCTGAGCGGCCCATCCAGAAATACGACATGGAAGTTTGGGCGGACGACGCCGTGGGGCTCCTGGACCACCTGGGGATCGAAAAGGCCCACATCAACGGGACATCAATGGGAGGGATGATCGCCATCAAATTTGGGGCGAAGTATCCGGACCGCATTCTCGGCCTTGTCCTCAACTGCGCGATGGCCAAGTTCGACTACGCCTCGAAGATCAACTTCCGCACCCACGCCTCGATCGCCGAGCGGGAGGGAATGGGCTCGCTGGCCCTGGCCTCGCTTTGCGCCGTTCAGGCCTGCTCGTACAAGCACCTCGACAGCTCCGAGGGGCCGGAAACCGTGGAGTTCATCCGGTCGATCCTGGAGAAGAACAACGACGTGGAAATTTTCAAACGCGCCTGCCAGGCCATGAGCGAGATGGACCTGATCGAAGACCTGGGGAAGATCACCGCCCCCACGCTCGTTTACACGGGGGACGCGGACATCATGACGCCCGTGGACCCCGGTCCCAGCGGCGTAGGGACGCGCGGCATCGCGGCGGGGATCCAAAACGCCACGCTGGTCCTCATGCCCGGCCTGTCCCACACGACAATGGTCGAGGCCCCGGAGGAGTGCGCCAAGCTGGTGACGGAATTTCTCAAGGGAGTTTCGAAGTAACGGGATCGGTGCACCGCCCCCCTCACCCCGCCATCCGGATGATCTCCTCCGCGCACGCCTCCGGCTCGGAGAACATGACCTCGTGGCAGGTGTCGATTTCGGCGTAGGTGTGGTTTTTCAGCCGGCTCGACATTTTGGGATGCCACCAGCCGTCGGGCAGGGCCTTGTCCTGTTTGCAGAAGATGTAGGACATGGGCAGCTCCAGCGCGTAGAACTTCTTTAGATCCACCTTCTGGACATAGGGATGATAGGGCGTCGGCGTGAGCTTTTTGTATGCCGCCTTCGCTTTTTCCATATCCATCCCGTTCGCGAAAAATCCCAGGAAGACGTCCTCCGGGAACATCACCGTGTTGTCCGGACTGGCCGCGGCCAGGTCACCGAACAGCCCCTGCTGCTCCTCGGGGCAGTTGTCCACGAGCGATTCGCCGTCCTCCAAAATAAAGGCTGAGAGAAACACCAGATGCGCCAGACGGCGCGTGACCCTTTCAGCGGTCTTGGGGATGATGATCCCCGCCATGCTGTGACCGACCAGGACGACATGGTTCAAATCCCGCCCCTCGATGAATTCGACCACGGCGTTGGGATAATCGTCGTACCGGACGTTGGGACGCTCGGGAATCCGCTCCCCGTGCCCCGGCAGGTCCAGGGCGTAAGCCCGCTTTCCCTGCCTCTCCATGTGGGCGATGACCTCTTCCCAGCAGAAAGCGCCGTGGCAGGAGCCGTGCACCAGGACGTAGTTTTTTTCGCCGTTGCCGTCCACCATCCGTATCGTCTCCCGTGAACCCTGCTCGCTTAGTCGGCGCGGTCCCTTTTCCGGCCTGCAACGGTAAGGCTTCCCTCGGCCGAAATCAACCGGCCGCCGGCCGGAATCAGGCCGGAGATCCGAACAGGCTGTATTTTTTCCGGTCCGGTTGCATGGACAGCCCGTTTCCATTAAAGTGCGTTATCTTTTTGAGAGAATCAACCAGGGGTTGAACCTGTTGGGTGCCCGTGTCCTGAGGACGATATCCACAGTGATGCAACTCGGAACGCGTGTAAGTCCGGATTTGGAATGGCCACCATCCGCTTTGAACACATCTGGAAGCGTTATGGCCCGGTGGAAGCGGTCAAGGACCTCAACCTCACGTGCGAGGACGGCGAGTTCTTGGCCCTGTTGGGACCCTCGGGGTGCGGGAAGACGTCCAGCCTGAGAATGCTGGCCGGTCTGGAAGCCATCTCCGAAGGGGACCTGTTCATCGGAGAGCAGCGGGTCAACGACCTTTCCCCCAAAGACCGGGACATCGCGATGGTGTTCGAGGATTACGCCCTTTATCCCCACATGTCCGTTTACCACAACATCGCCTTTCCCCTGAAGATCCGAAAGGTCGAGTCCGCCGAAATCCAGCGGCGGGTGGGGCGGGCCTTGGACATGCTTGGGCTTCAAAGTCTCCGGGATGAGAACGTTCAGCGCCTGAGCGGCGGTGCCCAGCAGCGGATCTCGATCGGGCGGGCCATTGTCCGGGATCCCCGGGTGCTGTTGATGGATGAGCCCATCTCCCATCTGGACAGCGCACACAAGATCGAGCTCCGCGGGGAGCTGAAGCGGCTTCAAAGAAACCTCGGCGTCAGCACGGTGTACGTGACCCACGACCAAATCGAGGCCATGGCCCTCGCGGACCGTGTAGCCGTGATGAATCTGGGGGTCCTCCAGCAATGGGGTCCTCCGGAGGATCTGTTCGACCATCCCGCCAACCTGTTCGTCGCGGGCTTCATCGGGGAGCCTCCGATGAATTTTCTCCCTTGCGAGGCGGATCCGGCGGGCCGCCGTTTGAGGGGGCCGGGCTTCGAGATTCCCGTTTCGGGACGGATTCTGGAAAGGATCTCGGCCCGGCCGGGCGCGGGCCTGACAGTGGGCATCCGGCCCGCGAGCCTGTTCGTCGGCGGGTCGTCTTCGGATGGGGGGGGGGGAGCGCGGGGGGAGGTTTATTCGCTCGAGCCCCGCGGGGACTCCGCCGTCGCTTCCATCCGGATGGGGGACCAGCGTCTCCTGTCGGAATCGGAGGGGAATCTCGGCCTCCGCGAGAGCGAAACCGTCGGATTGTCGTTTCCGGAAGAGCACCTCCACGTGTTCGATTCCGAGACGGGCGTCAACTTCGTAGAAAAGCCTGAAAGGGCCTGAAACCTTCTATGGGCGCCATTGTTTTCCATCGTGTCTCGAAACGGTTCGACCGCGTCGAGGCCCTGAAGGAGCTCAGCCTGACGTGTGAGTCGGGCGAGTTGACGGTCGTGCTCGGCCATTCAGGGGCGGGCAAGACCACCCTGATGCGGCTTCTCGCCGGGCTCGAGATCGCCGACGAAGGGGAGCTCCGGATCGACGGAGCCGTCGTCAACGACTTGCCGGCGCGCGCCAGAGGTGTTTCGATGGCGTTCGAAAGCTACGCCCTGTACCCGCAACGGACGGTTTTCGACAACATGGCCTTCTCCTTTCGGGTGGCCAAAAAGGTTTCCGAAGAGGAAATCGGCCGCCGTGTGCGGGACATGGCCGATTTGCTGGAGATCGGCCAACTGCTCGATCGCCTTCCCCGCCAGCTTTCCGGGGGGCAGCGGCAGCGCGTCGCCCTGGGACGCGCCCTCGTGCGCGACGCCTCGGTCCATTTGCTGGACGAGCCCATCGCGCACCTGGACGCCAAGCTGAGACACCATCTCCGGGGCGGGTTGAAACACTTGCAAAGGGGCCGCGGGGCCACGACGCTCTGGACGACGCCCGACCAGTTGGAGGCCGTGTCCGTCGCCGACCGGATTGCCGTGTTCAACCAAGGCGTCCTGGAACAGGCCGGAACGCCGGCGGACCTTTACGAGCGCCCGAGGAATGAGTACGTCGCCCGCTCTCTGGGCGATCCGCCCATGAACATCATCGAGGCGGACGTTTCTCACGATGGGGGCGATTGGGGGCTGAGGATCGGAGGCGCCTCCCTGCCGGTCGGCCCCGGAGTCTCCGGCCCGCTCGGGAGGTTGAATGGCGATGGCCGGGTTTCCGTCGGGCTCCGGCCGAGCGACGTCGCCATTCATTTTAGTCCCCCGCCGGGTCCGTCCCTGGAGACGGAGGTGGTCGTGCACGAACCGCTTGGACAATACGGCGTGGTCACCGTCGGGACGGGCGAGGATGCGTTGAAGGTCAAGACGGGCAAAGAGGTCCGTCCCGAATCGGGCGCCCGCGCCTGGCTGGTCCCCAATCCGGACCGTTACCATTTCTTCAACCCCCGTTCGGGGGAATCGTTGGGGGCCTGATCTTTTTCGAGCGGGCTTCGGAAGAATACTTGGATGGAGGGAGTTAGCATGAAAATGAAAACGGCGTGGTGGTGGAAGCGCGTCGGGCGTTTCGGGGTCGCGGCACTCTCGGTGCTGGCCTTGAGCGGTTCGGCCTGGAGTTGGTCCCTGGAGGAGGCGGCCAAGCCCTACAAGGGCTCGACCTTGCGGGTGGGGATCGCCATGGTCCCTGTCATCGAAGGGTACCTTCCACTGATCAAGAACTTCTCAAAGCGGACAGGCATCAAAGTCAAGGTCGAAAAATACACCCACGGGGAATGGGACGCCAAGGGAGACGCCGATCTCTACTCTCGGACCGGACACTTCGACCTGCTTCAGATGCATCACAGCCGCGCAGAAGACTGGGCAGTCAACGGCCACGTCCGGTGGATTAACAAGTACATGAATGATCCGAAACTCCGCGACCCCAACCTGGATCCGGACGATTTCCTCCAACCCCTTTGGGATGACAACTGCCTGTTCGAGGGGGGGAAGCTGGCTTGCTTCCCGACGTACAACTTCCAGATGATCTACTGGTACCGGCAAGACTGGTTTGGTCACCCGGCGGAGAAGGCTGCGTTCAAGAGCAAATACGGTTACGATTTGGGTCCGGCCAAAACGTACAAGCAGTTCCGGGATATCGCCGAGTTTTTCACCCGGAAGAAGGGACAGAAGATTGCCGGCAAGGTTCTCAAAGTCAACCACTATGGCGTTGGCCTAGTGGGCAAGCGGGAGATGTCCCTCTCGTGGGAATGGTACAACATTCTCAACGGCTGGGGCATCAAGCTTTATGAAAAGAATGGGCGACCTAACTTCGATCAACAAGCGGTCATCGATGCTACGAAGTGGTGGCTGGGCCTGCGCCCGTTCGCGCCGCCCGGTGTCTCGGAGGCCGGGTTTATCGACTTGTTTGTCCTGATGCTAAAGGGCAACATTGCCCAGTCCCTGAACTGGATTGATTTCGCTTTCGCGATCAACATCCCAAAAATATCTAAGGCCGTTGGTGCGTACACCTACGACACCATGCCCGTCCGGGAGATCGGCATCCCGCCCAGCGGTTGGGGCGAGGGAGAGCCGATGGTGATCAGCAAGTATAGCAAGAACCCGAAGGCGGCCTATTTGTTTGTGCAGTGGATGTCTTCCAAGGAAACCCAGAAGAAATGGATCGAGGGACCGGGGAGCGGTCTGCCGGTGCGGAAGTCCAGCCTGGAGCTTCCGTTTGTCAAGAAACATCCGGTCTTCGCGCCGACAATCGTCTCCATGAAGAACGGCTGGTTTGACGCCGGTTATTCGAATTACGCTCAGGTTCGTGAAGAGATCATCATCCAGATTACCCAGGCGGCGGCCGGGCAGAAAACCGTTGAGCAGGCGATGAAAGCGCTTCAGGAAAAGGCCTTGAAGCTACACCCCAAAGGGCCAATCAATCCGGGCCAGCCGAGCGTCAACCAGTTTCACCGGTAGGCGTAGGTGTTTTCCGGTTAAAGGCTGAACATAGGCGGGAGAGAGGGAGTTATCGCCTCCTTCTCTCCCGCTTCACCACGACAAGGCGGCTTGAATGGCAGGTGAGGTTGAACCCTTGAATCCGATAAACGGAAGGATGACGCGCTTCAAACGCGGGGTCTATCCGTATGCCCTTCTTTCCCCGAGCCTTCTTGCGCTGCTCCTGGTTGGGATGTACCCCTTTGTGTACATGATCATCCTCAGTTTTCGGAAGATCGATTTCCGTAAGTTCGGAACCGCAGGAGAGTTCGCAGGTTTCGAAAATTATAGGAACCTGTTCTCCGAGCCGGTTTTCCTGACCTCGCTCAAGACGACGGCATTCATTGTCCTTACCTCCGTGCCGATTGAACTCGTTCTGGGTTTTGGGATCGCGTACCTGTTCAATCGCAACTTTCCCTTGAAGCGGCTGGCAGTTACGGTGACGATCATCCCGACGGTCCTGGCGCCCATCGCCATCGCCGTCATGTGGAAGATCTTGCTAGCCACCCCCTGGGGGTTCTTGACCTACAACATCTTTCACAGGATTGGTCTCTTTACAGAGACGTCCATTTTCGGCGGGGCGGGGTGGGCGTTGACGGCCATCATCGGCATCGACGTGTGGGAGTGGACGCCTTTCATGTTCCTGGTGTTTCTGGCCGGCCTCGGGGGGCTGCCGCAAAGGCCGTATGAGGCGGCGGCGGTGGACGGGGCGTCGGCGTGGCAGATCTTCCGGCACCTCACCCTGCCGATGCTGAGCCCGTTCATCCTGGTGATGCTGCTCATCCGCCTCATCGACGCCTTCAAGATCTTCGACACGATCTACATTCTCACGAAGGGAGGGCCGGGCGTCTCGACGGAATCTATTTCGCTCTTCGCGTACCGGTTTAATTTCGAATACTGGAAGCTGGGGGAAAGCGCCGCGCTCGCGGTGGTCGTCTTCCTGCTCTTCTTCATCGTTTTCGGAATCCTGTTCACCATCTTGCAGAAGCGGTACAAGGTGTTCTAAGAAGGGGGTTGTTCCTTGGCGCAGACGGTCGGAAGTTCATCGGGCTTGTCGGGCGGATCGAGCCGGATCCAGAACTGGGTGCTGGGCGTGCTGATCTGTCTGGTGGTCGCGAACTCGCTCTTCCCCTACATCTGGATGCTCGTCAGCAGTGTGAAGCCGGACAACATCATGTACTCCACGCCCACGGTCTGGGTCTTCACGCCCATCACGGACCATTATTGGGACGCCTTCACCGAGAAGGGATTCGGCGCGAACTTCCTCAATTCGATCATCGTGTCTGTCTCCACCACCCTGCTGGTCATTGTCATCGGGACCCCGGCGGCGTACAGCTTCGCCCGGTTCCGGATCTGGCGCAGCGACGACATCTTCATGTACATCCTGTCCACCCGGATGGCCCCGGCCATCTCCCTGGCCATCCCTTTCTACCTGATGTTCTCGAACCTGCGGCTTCTGAACACGTACACCGTCATCATCCTGGCTCACCTGACGTTCAACCTGTCCTTTTACATCTGGGTCCTCCGCGGTTTTTTCAAAGACGTCCCTATCGAACTGGAAGAAAGCTCGATGATCGATGGCTACACCCGGTGGCAGGCCTTCACGCGGGTGACCCTGCCCCTGGCCCGCTCGGGGATCATTTCGGCCGCCATCTTCTGTTTTATCTTCTCGTGGAACGAGTTTCTCTACGCCCTGATCCTGGGAGGAGGCGACGTGAAGACCCTTCCGGTCGTGATCCCCTCCCTGATCAACCAGCGTGGTGTGGAATGGGGGGTGATCGCCGCCATCGGGTCCGTTGTCATCCTCCCGATTCTGGTCCTGATCTTCTGCGTCCAAAAGCATATTGTCCGTGGACTGACGATGGGGGCCGTCAAAGGATAGGAGGGAGCCATGGCCGCTCAACACGAGCTTCACGCTTCGCCGGAAACGGTTCACTGGGGATATTTTGACGCGTCGTTGCCCCCGGCCCTTAAGGTGGATTCGGGCGACCGGGTCACGATTCACGCCGTCACGGCTGAGCCCGACGACCTGCCGCCCGAGGGGTTCGACGTCCTTCCGGAGCTCCTGGAGATTCATGCCAAGGCCGATCGCGGGATCGGCCCCCACTTCATGACGGGACCCGTTTGGGTTAACGGCGCCGAGCCGGGCGACACCCTTGAGGTCCGAATTCTCGACTGCGCGTTGCGGGAGGACTGGGGCTGGAATCTCATCCTGCCCCTCCTGGGAACGCTGCCCGAGGATTTCCCGCTGGTCCGGCGGGTCCACATCCCCCTCGATCGCAAGGCCATGACCGCCCGTCCCCCCTGGGGAGGCTCGATTCCCCTCAGCCCCTTTTTCGGAATCATGGGCGTCGCGCCGCCGTCCGTCTACGGCCGGATCCCCTCGAATACGCCCAGGGAGTTCGGGGGGAACATGGACAACAAGGAGCTTGTGGCGGGGACGACCCTGTACCTGCCCGTCTGGAACGAGGGGGCCCTGTTCTCGGCGGGGGACGGCCACGCCGTTCAGGGGGACGGGGAAGTCTGCCTGACGGCCATCGAGGCAAGCCTGTCGGGGACGTTCGATCTCGTCGTCCGCAAAGACCTTTCCCTGAAATTCCCGCGCGCTGAATCGCCCACCCACTACATCACGATGGGGATGAACGAGGATCTGGACGACGCGGCCAAGCAGGCCCTGCGGGAGATGATCGCCCTCGTGGGCGAAGTCGCCGGGCTGTCGCCCGAGGACGCCTACACCCTTTGCAGCCTTGCGGCGGACCTTCGGGTCACCCAGCTTGTGGACGGCAACAAAGGCATCCACGCCATGTTGGACAAGGCGGTTCTGCCGTCGTAAGACCTGTTCAGCGGTCGAAGGATCGGGAACGGCGTTCCCCCTTGAGCGCCCGCCGCGTTTGAGGTGCCGCGGAGCTCAGCTCATCGAGGAGGGAGTGAGGATGAAGGGGCAAGAGAGGACGTTTCGAATCATGCGATATTTTGTCGTTTGGGGTTTGACGGCCTTTCTGGGGCTGGTCCTGGCCGGTCCTTCTTGGGGATGGACCCTGGAAGAGGCGGCCAAACCCTACCGGGGGGCGACCCTCAAGGTGGGCGTGAGCGTTCGTCCCCGTTGTGGGGGGCATTTTTCCGCTCATCAAGAACGACTTTACGCCCCGAACGGGGATCAAGGTGAAGGTGGAGAAATTCACCCACTCGGAGTGGGACGCGAAGGGAGACGCCGACCTTTACTCGCGGACCGGCTACTTCGACCTGGTGATGATGCACCACAACCGCGCCGAGGACTGGGTGGGCAACGGGCACGTAGAATGGATCAACAAGTACATGAACGACCCGAAGCTCCGGGACCCGGACCTGGATCCGGACGATTTCCTCCAGCCCCTGTGGGATGATTACTGCCTTTTCAACGGCGGAAAACGGACCTGTCTTCCGACGTTCAACTACCAGATGGTCTACTGGTTCCGCAAAGACCTCATGAATCACTCCGGGGAGCGGGCCGCCTTCAAGAAGAGGTACGGCTACGACCTGGGCCCGGCCAGAACATTCAAGCAGTACCGGGACATCGCCGAGTTCCTCACCCGGAAAAAGGGCGAGAAGCTGGCGGGCAAAGTCCTGAAGACCAATTTCTACGGCGTCGGCGTGGTGGGCAAACGGGAGCCCTCTCTGTCGTGGGAGTGGTTCAACATCTTGAAGGGTTGGGGTGCGTCGGTTTTCGACAAGGAAGGTAGACCCACGTTCACAACGAGGGCGATCGCCGACGCCACGAATTGGTGGCTGGGCCTGCGAAAATTTGCGCCTCCCGGCGTCACCGAGGCCGGCTTCATCGACCTGTTCGTCCTGATGACGAAGAGAAACATCGCCCAGGCCATTCAGTGGAGCGTGCCCTTCGCCTTCGTTTTCGACGACCCCAAGTTTTCCAAGGCCGACGGGGAATACAGCTTTGCGCCGCTGCCCTCCCGGAAGGCGGACATGCCCCCGGGCGGCTTCGGAGAGGCCGAGCCGCTGGTGATCAGCAAGTACAGCAAGAACCGGGCGGCGTCCTATCTCTTCATCAGTGGCTTGCCTCAAAGAGAATCCAGAAGAAGTGGATCGAAGGGCCGGGACACGGACTCCTCGTGCGGAAATCCTCCCTGGAGATTCCGTTTGTCAAGGGGCACCCGGTCTACGGGCCGGCCTTGATCTCCATGAAGCACGGCTGGATCGACCCCGGGTTCTCGAATTACATCCAGCTTCGGGAGGAGATCACCATCCAGATCACCGAGGCCGCCGCCGGCCGGCAAACGGTGGAACAGGGGCTGGAGAAGATTCAGGCGAGGGCCTTGAAGCTGCATCGCAAGGGGAATGTGAACCCGGGTCAGCCCCCGCACACCAATTCGTTTGTAGGCAGGTAGCCGGTCCCGATCAAAACAAGGACGGCGGACGGGGGAGGGGGGGGAGATTCCCTTCCCCGTTCGCCGGCGCCTCTCGGAGGGGAACAAGGGCATCCACGCCCTGCTGTCCAAGGACGCCCCGCTGGGCTGAGTCCGCCAAGGGGCTCCCGTCCGAAACGCCTTTCCCCAATCTGTTCCGTGCCTGATGGAAACCTTCCGGGGTTGCCGCGTGCTTCATTGCGTTGATTCGCGTGAGGATTACCCTTTCCGGCCGGGCAGGATGCCCGGCCGGCCGAACGGTGGAAAGCCGATGTATTTAAACGCAGGTAGGGCGGGCATCTTGCCCGCCAGTGCCTCAGTAGCCTGTTATGGCGTGATCCCCGGAAGCGGGACCAGGGGTCCATTCAGGACGGGTCGAGAGATGATCCACAGGCTGATGACCGTGTAGCAGATCATCAAAAGGGCCATGGGCAGCTCGACCTTCGCCGCCATTGATTTCTCCTTGAAAATCGCCAAAGCCTTCCGGTGGGAAGACCAGATGGAGGCGATGTGCCCCAGGACGATGAGGGCCGTTTGGATCACCCAGATGACCCCGGCGATTTCCGGGGTCCATTGAACGTCCCATTTGAACGCGTGCCATCCGAACACGTTCCAACCCAAGCCGTAGGGATCCGAGACCGCTTGGACGAGACGGGTCACCCGGCCCGGAACGGCGGGAATGAAGTGGGCGATGTGATAGGCCGCCGCAATCGGGATGAGGGTCATGGCGAACTCGCCGGCGACCTCCGCCGTCCTCCGCTTGCCGCGCGACAGCCTGCTCATGACGCCGCAGACCGTGAAATACGCGGCGGAGAACAGGACCGCCCCCGCCAGGATCGCAAAGAGGAACGAGGCGTGAAACGCCAGGCTCCTGGGGAGGATTCCGAAGGCCTTGAGCATCATCCGCCGAAGGATGACCCACCATTCCGGGGTGGCGACAAAACCGTCGAAGGTCACCGCGAACAGGACGACGATGACGAAAACCGCCTCCGAGGCGTGTCCCAGCCGGCTTGCCTGCAGGGCCGTTCCCGGTATGCGGACTTCGATGCGGTCCCCGCGTTTTTCAAGCGGACTGAATTTGCCCAGGACCTGGAAGAATCGCGTATACGGGTTGGCGTTCTTCCACCAGCTTTCGGGATCGAAGACGGCCATCCCCGCCCAGAGCCAGGCCGTGAAGAGCAGGAAATAGTTGACGACGCCGCCGCCGCCCCGGGCCTGAAACCAGGCCAGCTCGAACCAGACGAATCCGAGAAGCAGGAGTACGGCCGGCCAGGCCGACAGCCAGGCGGGGTAGGGGAGGCCCAGGGACAAGGGGCGGCGCATCCGCCGTCCAAAGAAGCGGCGCACCGTGTTCCACGGGTCGAGCGCAGGCCAGGCGTTGCCGATGACCAGCGTCAGCCAAGTCAGCCCCATCCACCAGCCGGTCCAGACCAGAACGGGCGGGAGCGAGTCCTCGGACCGCGTGTCGCCGATGAATCCGCCGGCCAGAATAAGGGCGGCCAGGAGGAGACCGGCCCCCGAGAGCAGGCGGCCCGAGGACCGGGCGCCCCGGCCGGCGGGGATTTCCCGGCGGCTGTATCCGGGTGAGCCCGCCCCCCGGTCCGGGCGAAGGATGATGAAGACGAAGGAGAGGGCGACGACGAGGCCCCCGCCGATCAGGAAGAGCCAGCCCGGTATGGGGGGCGAATACCGGACCTCCTGAATTCCATGCGCATGGAGCGGCGTCGGGAAGGCGAAGAGCAATGGAAGGGCGGATGTCAGCGCCAGCGTGAGCGGGCCGGGGAATGGCCTGCCGGCAATCCCCGGGTCAACGGGATGGCTTGATGTGCTTCTCATGGCGCTTTTTTTCATCCGCTTCGTACAAGCCGCTGGCGAGATGTTCCGGTCAGTCGTCCAGCGGAACGTCGATCGGCTTGCCGTTGAGCTTCACGGAGCTCCTGAGCGGAATGGTCGTCTGGACCATGTTTTCCGCGAAACAGGCGCGCTTGGCGTTCCGGATCAGGAGACGGAGCTTTTCATCGGGCTCGTCCGATTCGAGTTCGAAGTCCGACCTGACCTCGCTGCATCCGCTGACCACCGTGCCCTGGAGGACCGACCCTCCCTGGAAGCAGTCCATCTCCACCCGGACTCGGGCCGATTGGATGCGGAGATTCATTTTTGAAGCGCACAGCTTCAAGTTGCTCAACAGTCACGTTCCGATTCCGCCCGCGATGTAGGACAGGGGTTGTGGAAAATTACCGTCGCCCAGCAGGTGCGGGGGTTCGTCCGAACAGAAGGTCAAGGTGAAGTCAGGGCCGTCTTTTACCTCGACCCCTCCCCCTCCGGGCGGAGACCCGCCGGATGAGGCGTCTTTCCCACCTCGGTCGACCATCTGGTAGGCGCGAACCTTGCTGAGCAGCTTCTCCTTGTTCTCGCAGTCCGCGACGACGAGCACCTTCGTCAAGCCGTCGGACGGGGCGGGGCGGGAGGCGGGGAAAGAGGGATCTGGGGTCATTTTGGAATCCTCCGGATTCAGTGGGAAGGGATTGGACCGGGTGGGAATCGAATCAGGTTTTCAATTTCGGATCAACCATACGGCAGTCGGAAAACGGCCGCAAGCGGCCGCCCGGTCCGCATCGGCCGGGGGCCTCATCCAACGAATCAGTGGTGCCGAGGGAGGGAGTCGAACCCTCACGGGGCTTGGCCCCAGCGGATTTTAAGTCCGCTGCGTCTACCGTTCCGCCACCCCGGCGACGGCCTGGAAATTCGGGCTGTTTTCTCACCTCGCCTTGAAAACTCACTACTTGGGCCTCTTGAATTCAAGCACAAGAGAGAAGGCGGAGGCAACCGGGATCAAACGGAATACAAGAACAAATCCGCACACTGGAAAGGAGTCCCATTTTCGGCCAGGGCGGCAAGCAGGACGCTGTGCCACAACCTCATCGTGACCCCCATCGGGTGTGAAGCGTTCAAGCAATTCGCCGGGATGGACTACTGGAGATCCCACCGGGTTTGGATCGGAGATACAGGGGCGAATGGGCGGACGTAGCCCGTGGGGCCGGCCGGCCGCCGGGTTCTACAGCGTTTTCACCAGGGTCGTCATGTTCGGCCGTATTTTTTCGCTTCCTGACGAATGGCAGCCTATATTTGTCCGGTTGAACGAAACATTTCACACGCGAATCAATCCATCGGCTACCGTTTGTCAGAAAGGAAAACGCCCATGTCCCAAGTCGTGCCCGAGGAATTCAAGGACCTGCTCGAGAAGAAAAGCTTCGCCCATCTCGCCACCCTGAACGCGGACGGCTCCCCCCAGAACACGCCGGTCTGGTTTGATTACGACGGCGCTCACATCTTCCTGAACTCTTCCAAAGGAAGAAAGAAAGACCTGAACATGCGCCGGGATGGCCGCGTGGCCCTGTCCATCCTGGACCCCGATAACGGCTACCGGTATCTTGAGGTTCGCGGCCGCGTCGTGGAAGTCACCGAAGAGGGCGGCGTCGATCACATCCACAGGCTGTCCAAGAAGTACCTGGGCAAAGACGAGTACCCCCTTCTGAAACCCGGAGAGGTGCGGGTCACTTACAAGGTTGTCCCGGAGCGTTGCAGTTTTATGGGTTGATGAGCCGCCCGCTTACACCTCGCCGTCGGCAAACGTTCCGGCCGGGGGGGGGGGGGCATCTTCGAGCCGAGCCGGGCCGAGATCCCGCGCCGAATCCCGCTGATGGCCGTTTCGAGCTCCCGGACCGAATCGGCCAGCCTTCCGTTTTCATAAAGCCTTTTGGCTTCGTCCATTTGATTCGAGACATCGTCCGCGGACACCGGACCGCTCGACAGCATGAGGAAGACCGCGCAAGGACCGGCCATCGCATGAACGTCTCCTGTTCCGGAAGGTTTTTGTCGCCGGTTCGGCTTCGGGACGGTTGGATCGCCGTCGGGGAGTCACAACCCGCGAAGCTTTCCCGCCCTTCGGCGATCCCTCTTCGGGCGCCGTTTCGGATTTCCCTTTTTCCGGGTGGTGAGGACCGGCGTGGTCTCACCGTCTTCGCGGCCGCCGTCCTCCGGGTCCTGACGGGCGAGGAGCATTTCGGAAAACTCTCCGGTGCGGATCAGCTCCCCGGCATCGGCCCGGGCGGCGTCCCGGAGGGCCCGGTCCGACGTGACCAGGATGGCCCCTCTGTGCTCACCCCCCAGGAGTCTCAGGATCAGGTCGTCCGCCGTCTCCCCGCTGGAGAAGCGGACCTGGATTCCCGCCTTCCGGGACGGATGGGGGTTTTCGATGTGGGCCTTGCCGTCGAACACAACGATTATCGACGGACGGGACGGGGCGTTCGCGCGATAGGCGTGGAGAAGATCCAACAGCGCGTCCCGGGCCTGTTCCAGGTCACGGCGGATCAACCGGCCCAGGGAGGGGATGGCGGGGATGAGGTTGTAACCGTCGATCAGCAGCGTGGGCATCCGCGCCCCCTCGGGTTTGGGAAGACCTTGGAGAAGCCGTCCAAGAAGCAAAGGAAATTCTACACCTGAATGGATTTCGCTGTGAAGGCGTCCGTTTTCCGGAAGGCCGTGCGGACTTCGGGTATAATCGCCGGTGAATTCACAGGGGGGAAGGGAAGTTTCGAAAAAAGGAGCGATAAGGCATGGCCAAGCTGAGACACATCGCCGTGGCGACGAAGGACCCTGAGAAGACGATCGAATTCTATAAGAAGCATTTCGAGATGGAGGTTGCGGGCAGGATCGAGAACGACCTGGCCCAGGGTTACTACCTGACGGACGGCGTTGTCTCCCTGGCCATTCTCAAGTTTAAGATCCCCAACTCCAACCGGTCCTGGGACAGCGAAAACTACACCGGCATCCACCACTTCGGGTTCATCGTGGAGGACATGGAGAAAGCCGCCGGGGCGTTGGAGGCGGACGGCTCGGAGCTGGCGGCGGATCGGTACGAGGGGCGGGGCGAGGACACCGTCTTTTACGAGCTCAAGTACACCGCCCCCGACGACGTGGTCGTGGACATCTCCCAGCGCGGCTGGGTGGGCGCGAGGGGAGACGTCTGAGAGAAAACCGCCCACTTCGGGATCCGTCATCCCGCTATATTCACCAACCCCAAACTCGCTATGATCGCCCGGTCAACCTGGGCCATCGTATCCTGGTTCAACACCCCGAGGCGTTTCACGAGGCGCCGTTTGTCGATTGACCGGATCTGGTTCAAAAGCACAACGGAATCGGCGCTCAAGCCGCCTTCGGATGCCTTGACCCGCACCTCGGTTGGATACAACGGCTCCTCGAACTGCGAGGTCACGGCGGCGACAATCGTGATCGGGCTCCAGCGGTTGGCCACATCGTTCTGGAGAATGACGGCGGGGCGAGTCTTTCTGATTTCTTTGCCCACGGTCGGGTCAAAGCTCACCAGATACACCTGGCCACGTTTCGGAAAGGCTATTTTGCGTCGGGCCGCCATGATTCTTCTTCCAGGAGAAACCAGTCCTCGGCCAGGCGCAGGTCCCGCTCAGCTCGTTTCCGAGCGCCCTCCTTGAGCCGCGTCCTGAGGGTTTCCCGGCGCCGCGCCTTCACGAAGTGCCGCACCGCCTCATCAATCAGGCGGCTCCGTTCGCCCTTGCCGGCCACTCCGTCGAGCATCCGGATCGTTTCTTCCGCGAGCGTAATGTTCACGCGCTGACGCATTTCGATGAAACCTCCTTTCGACCGGTTAAAATATACACACGTTTAGTATGTATGTCAAGCGCTCCGGCGCAAAGGGTTTTGGACTTACCCCGGTTTCGTGGAGGGTTAGCCTGGGTTTCTCACCAACTTGAACGCCCGAACGGGGTAGGTCGATTGAACCGGTTAGCTTTCAATCATTTATCCAATGGACGGGTGCTGACCAAGTTCCAGCATTCTGTTCCCCAATGGGAGTGTGACGGGCCGGGACGGGGACCGGCCCTTACGACGGAAAACCCCTGTTTACCCGTAGGGGCGGGTCCCCGTCCCCGCCCGAAAAACCGACCGTTGTGTGTATCCGCTGGTTTCAACGCGACAAAGCCGCCGATGGCCATCCCTTCGCTGAGCGAAACACGAAACCTTCGCTTGGTGAGAAATCCAGGTTAGGGGCTTGGGTGGCCCGGCAAGGGAATGCCGCTTTTTGGGCGACGCCGCGCGTTGTCGCGGCCGCCCGCGAGAGCCTGGCATGAGCGGACGGGCCGACTGGCCCGTCGCACAAGGGAACGTGCCTACAACATCAAGCCCCGAGGGAGGACCTGACGCCCTCCTCAAAGGTCGAAAACGGCGCGGGCGTTCTCTCCCAGGATGAGGGCCAGCTCTTCGTCGGTGAGCGCGGGGATGCCGATGCGCTTGGCCGCGCGGGGAAGCTCCTCCCGGAAGGTCCGTAGGCTTTGGGCCGGGAGGATCATCGGGTGGTCGGTCCCCCAGAGCATGCGGTCGTAGCCGCAGCCGAACCTCGGCGCCCGGTGAAGCTGGCGCATGATCTCCTCGGGCGTCTCCAGCATGGACCACCAGCTCAGATCCACGTAAACCCGATCGTGCTTGCCGACCATGCAGGCGGCCTCGTCCACCCAGGGGACGCCGAAATGGGCCATCACGATGGTCAGATCCCGGAAGTCCCGCGCGACGTCATCCACCTGCGCCGGCCTTTGGAATTTCATCGGCGCGTTCACGATCGTCGTCCAACTCTGATGGATGATGACCGGGATATCGAGCTCCAACGCCTTCGCATAGATGGGCCACATTAACTCCCGGTCATCGGGCGCGTAATGTTCGTACGTGGGATAGAGCTTCAGGGCCTTCATCCCGAGGTCGCGCACGCACCGCTCCAGCTCCGTCACGGCCGCGTCGCCCAGGTGAGGACTGACGGAGGCCACCGGGATGAGCCTGTCCGGATTACGGCCCGCCGTCTCTGAGACAAACTCGTTGGTCACGCCCACCCGGAGAATCTCGCGCGATCCTCCCCGTCCGTAAGCCCTGGGCGTTCTGGGGGCCGAGGCGAAGATGAGGACGCGATCGACGCCGGCCGCCTCGTAATCCCGGAGGAAGTTCTCCACCTTGAGGGGCGCGGTGAGGGAGGGGGGCAGGGGACGCCTGGGCCAGCGGAATTGCGGCTCCGCCATCTCTTCGGCGAATTTCGCCGGGCGCATCTCCAGCGGGGCGATGTGGGCGTGGGCATCCACGATCATCCGTTGACGCTCTCCTGACGAAGCGCTTGTTGCCGTCCCGTGTGAGCGGGAAACTGTGAGGCGGCCCCGGGAGGGCGTAATCCCTCCCGGGGCCGTCGTGCTCAGCTGCTGGGAAGCTTCGGCTTCGGCAAGTTCTTCGGAAGGAACTTCGACGTATACCAGTCCTTCATGGCCGGAGGATCTTTCAGTTTATACGCTTTGGAGATGGCGTCGCGCGTGTACTTCATGACATCCGGGTCCATGTAACCCAACCCGTGTTTCTTCAGGTTTCCCCACACCTGGAACCGGCTGCTGAGGTTCCACCACTTTTTTGTGAGACCCGGGTTCTGGTTGGGATAGGACTTCAGGAAGTTGGCGACGGCCTCCTCCGGGTTCTCGATGGACCAAGCCTGGCCCTTGAGGGTGGCCCCCAGGAACCGCTTCACCTCGCCCGGCTTTTCGGCGATCTTTTTGTCAGTCGTGACGAGCCCGTCTGTTGGCAGCCGGACGCCGTAGTCGCTCCAGAGAAACTCCACGGCCTCCTCGCCGATCTTCTTCGCCTGGATCCTCACGGGGATGGCCACCGTGGTGTACGTGATGATGGCGTCCACCTTCTTGGAGAGGAGGCTGGGATTTTTGGCCGCGGGCCGAATGAAAGTCCATTTGAATTTCTTCAGCCCAATGGACTGCTGGAAGAGGGGGAAGTTCCGATGAAGGGCGTCGCCGAAGGTCGTGGCCAGGTTCTTCCCCTCCAGGTCTTTGGGCGTCTTGATCCCCGAGCTCTTGAGGACGAGGACGTTGTACATCAGCTTCTCGTGCCACATGGCGATCATCTTCACCGGCAGATTCTTCGAGCGGGCGATGACGACCGAGCCTACGGCGTCGATGCCGTAATCCTGCTTACCCGCCGCGATGGAGGGAGAAGAGCCCCCATAGCCTCGCTGGAAGCTCACGTCGAGACCGACGGACTTGTAAAATCCCTTGTCCCGAGCGTTGATGTACCCGGTGTACTTGCCGTAGGGCACCCAGTCGAACTGGAAGATGACCTTATCAGCGGCCGAGGTGCGGTCTGGCAAGAAAACCCCTCCCGCTACGAGCCCGATGATCCCCGCAACGGCCAAAAGCCTTCGGATGAAATTTCCCGCTTTCATGGTTGCCTCCCCCCTGTTGGGTGTGGTTTCCCCCGGGAGCCTGACGTATACTCCCTCCTGAGGTTCTTTCCCGTCTCATCCACTTTGTCTCGAAGAGACTTGGATCATACCATAGTCAACCACGATTTTGGTAAACTGTTTTACGTTTTTCGTCCGCTCCCCGGCCTGGGTCCGGCCGTTCCGATCACGAGAGGAAGCCCATGCAATTCTATTTCTTTCACCTGATGCCCTACCCGCACATGCCGGAGGATTACCTGGACCGGTACGGGACCTCCTGGGCCACGATCCCCAACAGCCTGTTTGACCCCGAGGTGGGGCACAAGCTGTACAACGATTATCTGGACGTTTTCGAGTTGGCCGACCGGCTGGGCTACGACGGGATCTGCGTGAACGAGCACCACCAGACCTGTTACGGCCTGATGCCTTCGCCCAACCTCATGGCCGCGGCCCTGGCCCGCCGGACCACGCGCGCGAAGATCGCCATCCTGGGCAACGCCATCTGCCTCCGAAACCATCCCCTGCGGGTGGCGGAAGAGGTGGCCATGCTGGACGTGATCACCAAGGGGCGGATCATTTCGGGGTTTGTCCGGGGGGTGGGGGACGAGTACACAGCCTTCAGCATGGACCCCACAACGTCGCGGGCCCGGTTCCTGGAGGCCCATGACCTGATCGTGCGCGCCTGGACCGAGCCGGGTCCCTTCTCCTTCGAGGGAAAGCATTACAACTTTCGGTACGTGAACACCTGGCCCCGGCCGTATCAGCAGCCGCATCCCCCCATCTGGCTGCCCTCCCAGGGGAGCCTGGAGACCGTCGCCTTCGCGGCCGAGCGGCGGTATCCCTACATGCAGGTGTTCAGCCCTTTCACGACGGTGAAGCGGATCCTGGATGAATACAAGAACCAGGCCCGGAGCTTCGGCTACGAGGCCCCGCCCGAGCAGTTGGGGTGGGCGGTCCCCCTCTATGTGGCCGAGACCGACGAGAAAGCCTGGGAGGAGGCCGGCCCGCACATGAATTTCCTGTTCAACAAGCTCCTGAAGCGGCCCTTTCACCAATTTTTCCCGCCGGGCTACCTCACCGAAAAATCCATGTTCCGGGTGATGGGGGACAAATCGGTTGGGAACAAGCAGCATGACCTCCGAGACATGAACGACAAGGGGATGATCCTCATCGGCAGCGCCGCAACCGTCCGGGAGCGGCTCACCGAATTTCAAAATGAGGCCGGCATCGGCCTGCTGGTCGTCCTCCTCCATTTCGGAAGTCTTCCCCAAGACCTCACGCTGAAGAACGTCGAGGTGTTCGCGAAAGAGGTGATGCCCCACTTCCGCGCGAAGGTCCCGGCGCCTGTCGGTGGATAGACCGGATTGATCACCAACCGTTTGGACGCAAGGGGCGCCCGGGGGTCTGGCGCTACATCTTTGAGAGGTGTCCAGCGCCGTGCTCCCGGCTCATTGCCGCCTTTTCCGGGACACCCAAAGGGTATCCCGCACCGCGAAACTAATCGAAAGTATTTCTGAGACGCGACACCAGGTATCGTCACGCCTCTGCGCCGCTCAGCTCCGCCCGGCCAGTTGGCCTTCGAGGGCCTTGAAGAACTGGCCCATCAGGAGCTTGGCGATTCCACCGAGCATCCGCTGTCCGACGCCGGCGATGACCCCTCCTATCTGGACCTCCGCGTCGACCTCGAGGTGTGTATCGTCGCCGTCGGCTTTCAGGCGGATGTGCGCCGTTCCCCTCAGGAAACCCGGCGTTCCGCTTCCGTCGATGGCCATCCGGTAGTCGTCGGGCGGGTTCAGGTCCTCCAACTTCACCGACCCGGAGAACTCGCCTTTCACCGGGGCCACGCCGACGTTGAGCTCGGCTTCGAACGCGCCCGGCGCCGTCTCCTTCAATCCCCGGCAGCCCGGGATTGCGGCCGCCAGGGCGTCGGCGTCCATGAGCAGGTCCCACACGGCCTGACGGCCGGCTTTGAACTTGTGCTTTCCCTGGATGATCACGCGATTTCTCCCAATGGCGGGGTTGAGCGGTCCGAGCCGCCCCGGAAGCGGTCAGGGTCGGTCCTTTCAGCCTTTTCAAATGTTGTGGAGGGCCCGAAGCACCTTGTCGGGCGTGAGGGGAAGGTCTTTGATCCGCGCGCCCACGGCGTCGTACACGGCGTTGGCGATGGCCGGGGCCGTGGGGACCAGGACGGACTCGCCCGCCCCTTTCGCGCCGAAGGGCCCGTTGGGATCGGCCTTCTCGATGAAGCGATACTCGATGGGCGGAACGTCCAGGATGGTCGGGATCTTGTAGTCGACCAGGGCGCCGTTGACGAGGACGCCTCCCTCGTAACACATTTCCTCGATGAGGGCGAAGCCGATCCCCTGCGCGGCCCCTCCCTCGATTTGACCCTCCAAGCCCCCGCGGTTGACGGCCTGGCCGATGTCGTGCGCACAGATGAGCCGGATGAGCTCGACCGTCCCCGTCTCTTCGTCCACCTCGACCTCGGCGATGTGGGCGGCATAGCCGTGGGCGGGGAACTCGTGCATGGCCGCCCCCTCCCAGCATTCCCGGACGGCGGGCGGCGCGGGCGGGCAGCACGCCCCCTTCCCCAGAATCGGTCCGTTCTGATGGAGGTTGGCCGCCTGGGCCACTTCGGCGAAGGCCACGCCCCGGCCGGGGGCGGAGGCGATGAAGACCCGCTCCCGGCCGGTGGTCAGGTCTTCCACCGGGGCTTCGAGGAGCTCGGCCGCGCGTTGGAGCAGCTCCTGGCGGGCGTCCAGCGCCGCCAGACGGACCGCCTGACCCATGGTGAAGGTCGATCGGCTTGCGCCGGTGAACTGCTCGTAGGGGGTGATGTCCGTATCGGCCGCGACGACGCGGACCTTCTCGTAGGGAACGCCGGCGGCCTCGGCCGCGATCTGGGCGGCGACGGTGTATTCTCCCCCGCCGATCTCTATCGTTCCGGTCACGACCTGGAGGGTCCCGTCGGCCATCCACTTGACCGTCGCGGAGGAGCTCCACCCCCCGGACGGGTGGGAGCCGGCGGCGATTCCGATCCCCCGCCTGCGCCCGTTGGCCGGCGGTTCTTTGGGTTTTTCCCACCCGAACGCCTCGACGGCCTGCTCCAGGGTGTCCCGGAACCAGACCTCGGGATACCGCTGTCCGTTCACCATGGCGTCGCCCGGTCCGATGCCGTTTTTGCGGCGAAGCTCCACCGGATCGATTCCGAGGCGCCGGGCGATGATGTCCATCTGGGATTCAACGGCGAAGGCGACCTGGGGGTTGCCGTACCCCCGGAACGCGCCGCTGATGTTCCGGTTGGTGTACACCAGCCGGCCCTCGATGTTCACGTGCGGCGTTTTGTAGGGCCCCCGGGCGTGAAACGCGCCGAACGACAGAATCGAGGGGCCGTGATCGGCGTACGCGCCCGTGTTCAGGACGATCCGAAAGTCCCAGGCGGTGAGGGCGCCGTCGCGTTTCACGCCCGTTTGGATGTCGATGGCGGCCGGATGGCGCTTGTTCGTCGTCGCCATGTCCTCCTCGCGGTCAAGGACAATCCGGACGGGCGCGCGCGCCTTGAACGCCAGCGCGGCGGCGTAGAGGTCCACCCGGGGCTTCTTTCCGCCGAACCCCCCGCCGACCGCGGTCCCGATGACACGCACGCGGGTCATCGGGATGTCCAGGAGGATTGCGATCCATTCCTGGACCTTAAAGACCCCCTGGGTGGTCGTCCAAACCGTCAGGCTTCCCGCCGCGTCGCAGCTCGCCAGGGCCGCGTGCGGCTCCAGATAGGTCGGGTGGTTGGCGTGGGTGGTGAAGCGGTTTTCGATGACCTCATCCGCCTCGGAAAGCCCCGTCTCGACGTCGCCGTAGCCGAAGCGGACCTTGCAGACCTGGTTTCCCTCGCGCCCGGCCGCGTCGAAATAGGCCTTGTGCCGGGCGAAGTCCTCGTGGACCAACGGGGCGCCGGGCTTCAGGGCGTCCTCGGATTCGAAGACGGCGGGAAGCTCTTCGTATTCCACCCGGATCAGGTCCAGGGCTTCCTGGGCGGCGTCCTCGTCCCCGGCCGCCAGGGCGGCCACCTCATCGCCGATGTATCGGACCTTGTCGGGTTGGAAGAGTCTCTGATCCAGGATCCACATGCCGTAATGGACATCGGGCAGGTCGCGGGCCGTCAGGATGACCTTGACCCCCTTGACGGCCTCCGCCTTGGAGGTGTCGATGTTCAGGATGCGGGCGTGGGGATAGGGGCTGCGCAGGATGTGGCCGTGAAGGCAGCCGGGCATCGATATGTCGGCCGCGTAGTTTGACGCGCCGGTCGCCTTGGGCCTGCCGTCAATGCGCGGAAGGGCCTTCCCCAGGATCGTGTATTCGGTCAATCCTCAGCCTCCGGAAAACATTACGTCCCGCCGATCCCGCCCCCGGGGACCCATCCGGACCGGGAGGCCGCCGGAGTCGCCACGAAGTGCGGGCCGGCCATCCCGGCGCGGCCGAACCGGGTCCCCCCGATGACGATCCGAACCGGTTTCATTATAGGCCAACGACAAGCCGGGGTTCTTCGGGCGGAAGGGCGGTGTGAATCCGACCGTCATTTCGATTATGATATGCACAGTTTTTCAGGGGCGGGCTTATCGGGCGGGGAAGGCGGCGCTGTCGGAGGCGCGGACCCGGACGCGGGATGAGATCCGCCGGCTGTCACCACATCGTAGACGCCGTGGAGAAGCCTTCTTCACCCAAACGAGAGGTCCCTCATGAGCTCAGGCCCGCTTTTGAATCCCCGGTTTTTCGGTGCGCGCGTTCCGCGGATCGAGGACAAGCGGCTGCTGACCGGGAATGGCCGATACATCGACGATCTGCCCGATTCCGGCGCCCTGCACGCCGCCTTCCTCCGGTCTCCCTACGCCCATGCCCGGATTGAATCCATCGATGTCTCGGGGGCCTTGAAGGCCGGGGCCGCAGCCGCGTTCACCGCCGAAGGCCTGGGGGCGGCGTGGAAGGAATACCCCGTCCCCGTTCCCCATCCCGCGCTCCGGCCGCATAACACCGTCCCCCTGGCGAAGGACAAGACGCGCTACATGGGCGAGCCCGTCGCCGTTGTTCTGGCGGAAAGCCGCGCGCGGGCCGAGGACGCCCTCGAAGGCATTCGGGCGTCCTACGAAATCCTCGAGGCGACGGTCCATCCGGCCGACGCCTTGAAGGAAGGCGCGCCCCTGGTTCACGACGACCTGGGCGACAACCTGGCGGCCCGCCTCGAGGTCAACATCGGAGACGCGGAGAAAGCGCTGGCCCGGGCGCCGCGCCGGGAGACGATCCGTTTGAAGATGCAGCGCGGAGGGTCCGGGGCCATGGAGACCCGGGGTCATCTGGCCTCGTACGATCCCAAGTTCGACCACCTGACCCTCTACGCCTCCACGCAGACCCCTCATCTGATGCGCAAAGACCTGGCCTACATGCTGGACCGGCCGGAAAGCGCGATCGACGTCATCGCCCCGGACGTGGGGGGCGGATTCGGCCCGAAGGCTTATGCCTATCCCGAGGACACCGTGATTGCCTGGGCGGCCATCCGTCTGGGCGGGTCCGTCAAGTGGATCGAGGACCGCCTGGAACATATCCAGACGACTGTTCAGGAGCGCGAGCAGATCCACGAGGTGGAGATCGGGTTCGATGATGAGGGCCGCATCCGGGCCTTGCGGGATCGCGGCATCTGCGACTTGGGGGCCTATCTGCCCTGGAGCATCGTTGTCCCGCTGCTCTCTCTCACGTGCATTCCCGGCCCATACAAAATCCCCAACTTCTCAGGGGTGTTGGAAGCGGCTTACACCCACCGGGTCCCCGTGGCCCCCGTCCGCGGGGCCGGCCGCATCCAGGCCGCCTTCATCATGGAGCGGGTGATCGACCACATTGCCCACGCCCTGGGCCTGGACCCCGCCGAGGTCCGCCGCCGGAACTTTGTTCAGCCCGAGGACATGCCCTACGAAGTGGGACTCCGGGCGCGGGACGGAAGCATGATGACGTACGACAGCGGGGACTATCCCAAGCTGATGGACCAGGCCCTCGAAGCCACGGGGTATGAGGAATTCAAAAAGGGGGTGCGCCGCCCGGGGGAAGAGGGGGATCCGGCGAACGGCCGGCTCGTCGGCATCGGCATCGGCTGCAACGTCGAGGGGACCGGCTTCGGCCCCTTCGAGGGGGCGGTGATCCGCGTGGAGCCTTCCGGGCGGATCCTCCTCGCCACCGGCGCGGCCCCGCAAGGGCAGGGCACGGAAACCGTCCTGGCCCAGGTATTGGCGGACGTCCTCAACGTGACGCCCGAAGACATCACCGTCGTGACGGGGGACACCCGCGCGATTCCCTACGGCATCGGGACGTTCGCCAGCCGGGTGGCGGTGATGGCGGCGAACTCGGTTCTTCTGGGCGGGGAGGCCCTCAAGAAGAAAATGTTCGAGTGCGCGGCGTCCCGCCTCGAGGCCTCGGCGGAGGACCTGGACCTCGCGGATGGAAAGGTCTTCGTCCGGGGGGCGCCCGATCGATCGGTCGCGTTCGGCGAGCTGGCCAAGGAGGCGGCGGGCGTGCCGGGGATCATGATGAGCGGCCGGACGCCCGGGCTCGAGGTCTCCGAATACTACACCCCGAGCCGGGCGGCGACCGCCGCCGCGTGTCACGTCGTTGTGGTCGAGGTGGACGCGCATACGGGGTTTGTGAAAGTCCTGCGCCACCACGTCGCCCACGATTGCGGCCGGGTGCTTAACCCCATGCTGCTCGACGGGCAGATCCAGGGCGGGGTGGTTCACGGGATCGGGGAGGCGTTGATCGAGGAAGTGGTGTTTGACGAGAACGGAACCCCCCTGGCGTCCACCTTCCTGGATTACCTCCTGCCGTTGGCCACGGACGTGCCGGATTTCGAGCTTTCCCACATGGAGAGCCCGTCACCCTTCAATCCGTTGGGCGTCAAGGGCGCGGGGGAGGGCGGAACGATGGCGGCCCCGGCCGCGATCGTCGCCGCGGTCGAGAACGCGCTCGAACCCCACGGCATCCGGATTCATGAGGTTCCCCTGACACCGTTCCGGTTGTGGGGGATCATCCAGGCCGGGGGGGGGGAGGGGGGTGGGCCGGAGTTCCGGCTGTGATGGGCGCGGGGACTTTCCGGCCGTTTTGCCAATGGTTGGTGGGAAAAATCCGGCTCAAGAGTAAGACGCCCTTATTTCGACCCGCATACGAGGAGGGAGAACATTGGCCTACCGGGACCTGCGCTCGTTTCTGGAGGAGCTGGAAAATCAGGGGGACCTCCTTCGCGTCGGACGGTCCGTCCGCCCCCGCCTGGAGGCCTCGGCCGTCCTGCGCTCCCTCGATGATTCGGGCGGGCCGGCCGTCTGGTTCGAGAACCTGAGGGGGCGCCGCGTCCCCGCCGTCGGCAACCTGCTCAGCACGCGCCGGCGGCTGAACCTTGCGCTCGGGTCGGAGGGAGATTATCGGCGGACCGTCATGGATCGCCTCGGCCGGCGAATCAAGCCTCGCAAGGCCCGAAACACGCCTGTTCAGCAGGTCGTCCGGAAAAGGGGCATCGACCTGTCGTCCCTGATCCCCGTTTTCACCTACCACGAGCGGGACTCCGGCCCCTATATCACCTGCGGCATCCTCTTCTATCGCGACCCGGAGACCCGCCGGGTCAACATGGGGATCTACCGCCTCCAGATCCGGAAGACGCCCAATCAGTTGAGCGCGCAGATCATCAGCCCGCCCCTGACCCGCCATCTGGCGGATGCCGAGGCGCGCGGCGAAGACTTTCCGGTCGGGATCGTTCTGGGCGCGGAGCCGGGGTTGTATCTCGGCTCCGTTCTTCAGTCCGGACCCGGGGCGGATAAGCTGGAGTCCGTGGGCGGGCTGAGGGGCGGGGCCGTCGAGGTCGCGGACGGCGTCAGCGTGGACCTCCCGGTTCCCGCCCATGCCGAGATGGTCCTCGAGGGCCGGGTCCTGCCGGGCGATCGGGTGAAGGAAGGCCCCATGGGAGAGAGCTCCGGCGTTTATACGCACAACCGGAGCCACATCATCGAGGTGACGGCGGTCACGCACCGGGAGAACCCCCTCTACCACGCCCTGTTGCCCTGGAGCCGGGACGAGGAATCCCTCCTCGCCGTGGCCTATGCGATTCCGATGGAACTCCGCCTGCGCGCCCAGGACCCCGCCGTCCGGGCGCTCCATCTTGTGCCGGGCACGTGCTCCACCCACGCCGTGGTCTCGATCCGAAAGAGCCGGCCCGGCCACGCCCGGGACGTGATGGCCCTTTGCTTCGGCCTGTTTTCCGTGCTCAAGCAGGTGGTGGTCGTGGACGAAGACGTGGACCCGGAGGACGGCCGGATGGTCGCTTGGGCGGTGTCCTCGCGGTTTCAGGCCGACCGGGACCTGGTCACGATCCCGAAGGCGGCCGGCTTCGCCATCGATCCCTCCGCCGAGCGGCGGGACGGATCCCTGCTCACGACGAAGATGGGCCTCGACGCGACCGTGACTCATGGAAAGGAAGCGAAGTTCGAGCGCATCGACGTGGGGGAGAAGGCCGCGCGGAAGGCGGCCGAGATCCTCGGGGGGTGATGAAACCGCCGAGTCAGTTTCTCGCTTTCCAAGGCAGCTCGACGTCATACCTCTTGCGGGGAACGACCGGGATGATTCGGGTGGATTCGAGTTTCTCCACGTGACGGACGAAGTTGTATTTGTCCTCCAATCCGTCCGTCTCGCGCTGGGGGGAGAGGCGGGTCCCTTTGTCGACCCGCGCGATGATGAGCGTCTGCTCGCTCAAGGCCAGAGATTCGTCCAGGACCCCGCTGAAACCGTCCACGTCCGAGACGGCGTAAGCCCGCCCGATCCCCGCGCCGCTTCCAATCGCGGCCAGGTCCGTTGCCTCTCCCGTGTGTGTGCCGAACCCGCCCGAGCTCTCGAAGGAGTGGTTGTCGAAGACGACGGTCAGAAGGTTGGGGGGATTCTCATTGCCGAGGGTCGCCAGAATCCCGATGTTCATCAACAGGCTTCCCTCGCCTTCCAGGGCCACGATCCGCCGCCCGGGAAGCCCCGCCGCGACGCCCAGGGCCAGGGGCACGACACACCCCATGGCGTTCACAGGGAGGCTCCGGTGCGCGGGATACAACTCGGTCCACTCGTCCACCAATCCCCCCAGCCCCACGATGCAGAGCTCGTCCCGGAGGCGGGAGGCGAGGACTTCCAAACACGCGAAGCGGTGCATGCCGATGACGCTTTCCCGTTGGGCCTGGCGGCCGAGGTGTCCCTCTCTTCTTTGGACCGATTCCGACTTCTCCTATATCACGAGAGGGCCCTGTTCTCAAAAGAAAAGCCACCCCTTCAGGGTGGCTTTTCGATTCGGGGAAGGCTCCCCATTTCCTTCGGGTCCGGAAACCGCCCTGGATCACCGGGCGGTTTCCGGTCCGCGGTCATCTTGTTACTTGGCCATCGCGATGGAGATGGCCTCCTCGGCGTCCTCGTCGGTCTCGAACCAACCCTGACCGATAACCGCTTCCGGGTTCAGGCCGGCCAGCTTGGCGTTGCTCAGACCACCCTGATAAATCGCCTGACCTTCGACGGCCACGAGATTCCCGGGGGCTTCAGTCGCCACGCGGGTCGTCACGATGGGCCCGTTGGCCGGAATCGTAACGCCCTGGAAGAATCCCTGATAGGGCTCGCCGGATACCAGACTATCCTGGGCCAGCGCGGCGCCCGTGGTTCCCGCGAGGAGCAGGTCCGAAAAAGCAACAGCCTTGAAAATCTTCGTGGTCTTCATGATTGTGATCCCTTTCTCTTTTTCCGTTTGGCGTTCTTGTTCAGGTCTCTTTGGACCTTCCACTGTTCCTCATTCACACGGTTTAGAGACCCGGCGGGGAGAAAGGATTCAGGAATTTTTTGATGGATTGAGATCAGCGCGCCGGAGCAGGCGGTTCACCTGGAATGCGCGCGAAGAGACTGCGGGACGCTACCGGGGGAAGGAGATTTCCACCCGGACCACCTCCCCCGTGCGGGCGGATTCGCGGACGGCGTCGAGGGCGCGGAGGTTGAGCCAGGCCTCGCGTCCATCCACCGGCGGGGGAAGCCCCCGGGCGAAGGAGGTGAAGGCGTCATCCAGCGCCCGGGCGCTGGGGCGGGCGCCCGTCCCGGCCGGGATGCCCTCGGGCGCCGCGCCGTCGCGCAGTGTCTCCTCGCCCGGATCGTTTCGCGTCCAGGCGCCCGCTTCGTCTTCCCCCCCCTCCGTCCGCTTGCGGAGAGACCACGCCCGCTCGGCCCGGTGAATCCGAATGGCGCCGTCCGTCCCGTGAATCTCGCGGACCTCCGACGGCGCGCCGGCCGTGTTGATCCGCCCCAGGACCGAGGCGCCGCCTCCGGCGTGGCCGAGGTGCAGCACCGTAAAACCCGCCTCGCTCCGGCGGCGCTTGCGGCATTCCGTGCGCGCGTAGACGGAGGTCACGGGGGCGGAGGCCCAGGCGCGGGTCAGGTAGATGTCCTCGTAGAGCTGCGCGGAAAAGGGGGCCGCCCCATCATCCGCGTCGAGGGCGTCCGGACCGGGGCCTTCGGTCCGGACGAACAGGACCTCTCCAATCCGCCCCTCCCGCACGGCCCCAAGGGGCTCTGCGTAGAGGGCGTCATAGCGGGCGCTGTGGATCGCGCCCAGGTGGACCCCGGCGGCGGCCGCCGCGTCGATGAGCGATTCGGCCTCGGCCGCGGTTCCGGCGAGGGGCGGCTCGGCCAGAACGTGGACCTTCCGTTCCACGGTCTTTCGGATGGTCTCGGTCCGGTCCTCGAAGGCCCCCGTCACGAGGAGAGCGGTCAACCTTTCCCGGCGAAGCAGCGCCTCCAGGTCGTCGAATCGGTTTTCCGGAGGAAGGTGGAGTGAATCGGCGGCCGGTTCGCAAGTCACGCCGGGCGGCGCCCAAAGGCCGGCGATGCGGATCCTGCCCAGGTCCGCAAGGCCCTTGAGCGCGGAGAGCAGGACCGGGCCGCTTTGGCCGGCGACCCCGATGAGCGGCGGGGCCTCGTCGGCCCGTTCAGGCCGGGGGAGCTTGGGAAGTTTCAGCTTCACAACGGCCCCCAGGCGGTGCAGCTCTTGGGGTTGATTCGAATCATCAATCCTCCCGGACCGCCCAGGGGAACGGAACGATATTGGGGGTGCTTCTCTCTGAGAAGGGTCTCGGCTCTGGAAAATTCGTCGCTGTCCGCCGGACCGGATCCGGCCGCCCCGGCGCTCAGGATGGCGGCGGTTCCCCGGATGTGGACGAAGGCCAGACGCGTCCAATCCTCATCGTATCGGTCGACCAGGAAGGCGACGGCGGGGTTTTCCCGGATGTTCCGGATCCGGCGGAGTGTCCCCGCGTCGCCCTTGGGTTTGCCGTCGATGGGCGTGTACACCTTTCCGCCGTCCAGGACGAACACCACGGGAACGACGGAAGGACGTCCACGGCCGTCGGCCGTCGCGAGATGGCCCACCCTCGCCGTCTCCAGAAATCGGACGTGCTCGGCCGTCCACAAGGGAGGGTCCAAAGGCTCACCCTGGAATCGGGGCGTTCAGGGGATCGGGCCGTCGCCCATCCTTCGTGTCACTTCGGGGAAGATCCCGTCGGAGTTTTTTTTTCGATGCCGGGCGGCCGTGCGCTGAAGCTGGACGTCTTCAAAGCCCGGAAGCGGCAATTGTCTTCCCGTCCGCTCCGCCAGGGCCGGGATTTCCCGCGGCCGCTCCGGGGCCGTGACCGCCGCGGCCGGCCGGGGCGTCGTCGTCCGGACGAGGCGGAGCCTTGTCCTTCTGAATCCGGCCGCCGGATGGCACGAGCCGCAATAGAGCCGAACCTTTTTTCGATACGTGTACTCGGTTTTGCACATCGGGCATCGGTACAAGTGCGTCGGTCCCGCGTGCGTGCGCGCCTTGCAGTAGCGCTCAGTCCCGAGCGCCTTGCACATGTCGGAGAACACCTTGCCGTGGCCCCGAATCCCGCGGGTGCGCTCCAAGTGGAGGTGAAGCATCTCATGCTTCATGGTGGAGACAAGCTCTTCGTCCCAACCGAAATGATCGTGATAGGGGATGGAGATGGTCAGGATTCTGTGCGCCGAGCCGTACTGGACGGAGCCCGCGCTCGATTTCATCCGGCGGCTGAGGCGGAGCTTGGGTGCGGGGAGGGCGTCGCGGAACAACTCCCGGTTCAACCGGTTGAAAAGCCGGCGGAGGAGCTCAAGCCGGGAGGCGTCCGTCCGGCGTTCTCCGGGCGGTGAATCGATTCGTGAGATCTTCCTGGAATTCGTCAATGACCGAACCGCCCGGGTCTCAGGGATAGAGAGGCCGTTGCGCTGTCCATACCGGAAACTGGGGCGCAAGGCGCCGCACGAAATTTCATTTCGGGCGGGTCGTGCGGAAGTCACGCCCCGTGGCGTGGGAGCGGTGACGAGAGAGGACGGGCCGGCCTCCCGGGACCGCTTGGGTCAGTCCACAGCGTGAACCGTATGGATACATGATCACGCCCGGCCGGGGACGGAATGGGAATTCCGCTCCCCGGCGCAAGACGAGGTTTTCGTTCCGCGGCCGTTCTGTAAATGCCGGCCCTATCTTTTTCTGGCCTTGCTCGCTGTTTTCTTTTTGGCTGTGGTCTTTCTCGCGGCGGCCTTTTTGGCAGGCGCTCTTTTGGCCGTGGTTTTTTTGGCCGCGGCCTTTTTCGGCGCGGCGCGTTTTGCGGTGGTTTTTTTGGCCGCGGCCTTCTTCGGTGCGGCGCGTTTCGCGGTGGTCTTTTTGGCCGAAGATTTTTTCGCGGCGGGTTTCTTGGTAGCCATCGACTCAGCTTCCTCCCTGGGTTCCACAGGAACTGTTTGCGATCTCCGCAAACGAGACGAACATCCTTACAAATGCAGGCACAATTACACGCTTGGATAATGTGACCGTGTTGGCGCGGTGGGTCAACAGTTTTTTTGAATGAGAGAGATTTCGGGGGGACTGGACCGAGAACCGGATAGACGGATTTCCGCGGTCGGAAGTCGACGCCGGTCCCTCAGGCCGCGCCGATCCCGAATGGTCCGAGCCCATTTTGTTTGACGAACGCACGGGTGGTTGAGTAGCCTCGAATTTATCTTATCGCCGAGAAATCCGAGGAGTCTGAGGGGGGGAAGGGGGGGCGGGAGGATCGGCCCGACCCGCGTCGGATTTTCTCAAATCCATCAGACCGCCGCCAAGGCTGGTCGCACGACGGATGGATCACGCTTTGAGCCGCGAGAAGATCACCATCGCCCTCATCGGGACGCTCGACACGAAGATGCCCGAGTATGACTTTGTCCGGACCCTTCTGGGCGAGGCGGGCGCGGACGTTCGTCTGGTGGACGTGAGCCTACGGGGAGAAGGCGCGGCGGAGGCGGACGTCCTCCCGGGGGAGGTGGCGGCCCTGGGCGGGATGGACCTTGCGGCGGTCCACCGCCTGGACCGTCGGGACGCGGCGCGGGTTTTGGTCGAAGGCGCCGCGCGTCTGGTCGGCGGGTGGGCCGCGAAGAGCGAGGTCCAGGGCGTCATGGGCCTCGGCGGCGCGAACGGGACGGTGCTCGCTACGGGCGTTATGCGGACCCTCCCCATCGGTTTTCCCAAGGTGATGGTCTCCGCGATGGCCTCCGGCGAGGTCGCCCATTACGTCGGCGCGGGCGACATCATGATGCTCTCCTCCATCGGGGACTTGTCCCTGAACCGCACCACCCGGAGGATCCTGGCCGAAGCCGTCGGGGCCGTCCTCGGGATGGCCGCGCGTCCGTACCCGGATATGGCGAGCCCCCTCCCCCTGGTCGCGATGTCTTCCTTCGGCGTCACCCAGCCCTGCGTGGACGCGGCCAAATCCGGTTTGGAGGCGAAGGGCTACGAGGTGATGCTGTTTCACGCGAGCGGACCGGGAGGCCGGGCCCTCGAGGACCTGGCCGCCCGGGGGATGTTCGCCGGGGCCGTGGATCTGACGACGAGCGAGCTCACGGACGCCCTGCTCGGCGGAAGCTTCGCGGCCGGACCGGACCGGCTCGAGGGCGCGGGAAAGGCGGGCGTCCCCCAGGTGGTTGTCCCCGGCGCGCTGGACCTGGTGAATTTCTGGGTGAAGGATTTTCCCGCCGAGCGGTTCGGACGGCGCACGCTGCACCGCTACAACGCGGACATTCTCCTGATGCGCGCGAACGCGGAGGAGAGCCGCGCGCTCGGAGGCTTGATGGCCCGCAAGCTCAACGCCGCGGCCGGACCCGTGGAGGTCCTGGTCCCGCTTCGCGGGTTTTCGTCGCTGGACCGCGAAGGCGGCCCCGAGGTCTCCCCCCACGAAGGCAGTCCGAAGGCCCGCTGGTTCGACCCGGAGGCCGACCGCGCCTTCCTGAAGGCGCTGGAGGCCGGTCTGGAAGGGGTTCCGGTCCGGCGGGTCGACGCCCACATCAACGATCCGGAATTCGCCGAAGCTCTGGTCCAAAGGGCGTGCGGCCTCATCGAGACGGCGGGACGCCGGAGCCGCGAGCCTTGAGCCTCCGGCCGCCCCCCCTGCCCCCCCCCTCCCCTGTTATCGAGAAGGCCGTTGACGTCCTCGTTGTCGGAAGCGGCGCGGCGGGTTGTCTCGCCGCCATCTCCGCGGCGGAGGCGGGGGCGAAGGTCCTCCTCCTGACGAAGGGCCGGGTCCCGAGCGGCGTCTCGGGCATGGCGCGGGGAGGGTTCGGCGCGGCCCTGGCCATTCGCGATCCCCGGGACAGCCCGGCGGCCCACGCCGAAGACGTGTTGAGGAATGGAGGAGGTCTGAACAGCCCCCGTCTCACGGAGGTCTGGACGCGGGATATTGTTCCCCTGGTCCGCGAGAAGGAGACCTGGGGGCTTGACCTCGTTCGGGAGGGCGGAGACTTTCAGCAGAAGGAAATGCCGAAGAACACCTATCCCCGCGCCCTTCACGGCCGCGACCACACGGGTGTGGCCGTCATGAAGTGTCTGTCGTCGAAGGTCAAGAAAACGCCGGGCATCGAGCGGGCGGAGCAGGCCGTTCTCGTGGACCTCGCGGTTTCAGCGGGGCGCTGCGCCGGGGCGGCCGCCTGGGATTACGGCCGGGGCGAATGGCTGGCCATTTCCGCGCCGGCGGTCGTTCTGGCCTCCGGAGGCGGCTCGGCCCTCTACCTTGTGCACGACAACCCGCCCCTCATCACCGGAGACGGATACGCGGCGGCCTATCGCGCGGGGGCCTCTCTGATCAACCTGGAGATGGTCGATTTTCAGCCCCTCTGCGTCGCGCCGGAGAAGATGCGGGGGTTCGCCCCTCACCCCACCGGCTTCATCATCATGGGGAGCATTTTCCGCAACGCCTCTGGAGAGGCCTTCATGGAACGGTATTATCCGGGAATCGCGGAGGAGGCCGGCCGGGCCGAGATCTGCCACACCATGGCCATGGAGATCCGCGAAGGCCGCGGGACCCCGGCGGGGGGGATCTATCTGGACAGCACCCACCTGCCGCTCGATCGGATCCTCAAGTACGCGCCCCACATCCACCGCCAATACAAGAACCACGGGATCGACCTGACCGAGCGGCCCCAGGAGCTGGCCCCGGGCTCGCACACTTGGCTGGGGGGCGTGAAGATCGACGTAGACGGGGCCGCGGACGTGCCGGGACTCTTCGCCGCCGGGGACAACGCCGGCGGAATCCACGGGGCGAACCGGATAGGCGGAAGCGCCCTGTCGGCCGCCATGGTCTTCGGAAGCCGCGCGGGGAAAGCGGCGGCGCGCCTGGCCGGGGAGAGCGCCGCGCGGGCGGAGGCCGGGGCGGCGTTGGAGGGGGGAGAGGGGGGGGAGGGCGTCTGTTGGCTCAACGCGGTCCGCGACCGGCGGGAAGGCGTCCCGGCCGCGGCCGTAAGGCGGGAGATCCGGGAGCTGGCCCAAGCCGACCTCGGCATCATCCGGGAAGGCCCGAGGCTCGACGCGGCGGTGGAGCGGTTGGCGGCGCTGGAGACGCGGGTGCGGGAGAGCCTGACGCTCGCTCCGCCCGAGGAGCTGGACGGCATGGGCCCGGCGGCCCGCAACCAGGCGATGCGCGCGGCCGTCGAAACCCGGAACCTGTGTCAGGTCGCCCGCATGCTGGCCGCCGCGGCCGGCATGCGAAAAGAGAGCCGCGGCGCCCATTACCGGCTGGATCATCCCGGGATCGACCCCGGATGGCGGCGCGTGACGCGCGTCAGGCGGGGGGAGCGCGGGGAGATGGAGTGTTCGGCCCTCACGGTGGAGGATTGAAGCGGGGGGCTGAGACCTGATCGACGCTCCATGATTTGGCGACGTGCCTGAGAAGGGCCGGTTTCGACGCCCCGGACGACCCTTGCCCCGTGGAACCGCCTCCTGTTAAGGTTTGCTCTTTGACAGCGGGACGCCGCCTTCGATGGGCCGGGGCGGCCGCCAGGGTTGCGCCCCTCCTCCTCCCTGATTTTTTGGACAATCCGGAGACGTTTGAATGACTCAAATCCGGAGGATAGAGATGATCCATGTGGCCCTGCCGACGCGGCGGGTTCACAAGTGGACGGGGCTCAAGACCGACTCCATCGGCGGGTATCTCCTCGTCCGGATGACCGGCGACGACGGAACGGTCGGCTGGGGAGAGGCGCCCGCGCTCAAGGATTGGGCGGGCGACTACGGCCGTTATTTCGGCGAGTCGGCGGGCACGGTGAAGTTCGTCATCGAGAGCTGTCTGGCGCCGGCGGTTCTGAATGAGGATGCGGGGAACTTCGCGGGGCTTCACCAAAAGATGGACGCCGCGGTCCGGGGATACCCCTACGCCAAGGCCGCTGTCGAGATGGCCGCCTACGACCTGACGGGTCGGTCTCTCGGCGTTCCCGTCTACGCCCTCTTGGGCGGCCGCGTCCGGGATTGGATTCCGGTCACGCATTCCATCGGGCTTCTCCCCGGCGACGAGGCCGTGGCCGAATGCCGGCAGGTCGTGAAAGAGGGAATCCGGACAATCAAGATCAAGGTGGGCGGGGATCCCCGGCGGGACATCGATCTCGTTCACCGGGTCCGGGAGGCCGTGGGGGAGGAGATCGACCTCTGCGTGGACGCCAACCAGGGCTACGCCAGTCCGGCGGAGGCCCTTCAGACGCTCAAGGCCATGGAGCCCGTCCGGCTCAAATACGCCGAGCAGCCGGTCGAGGGGATGGCGCGCCTGGCCGAAGTCGCGCGCGCCCTGGATACGCCGGTCATGGCGGATGAGACCGCGTGGAACGCCTACGACGTTCTCGAGATTTTCGAGCGCCGGGCGGCGGACATCATCTCGATCTACACGACGAAGCCGGGGGGGCTTTACCGGGCGATGGAGGTCGCCGCGGTGGCGCGGGCCGCGGGGTTCCCGTGCAACCTGAACGGCTCGGTGGAGACGGGCGTGGGCAACCTCGCCAACATCCACCTGGCCGCCGCCGCCGCGCCGGTCACGCTCTCCTGCGTGGTCCCCGTCTCGACCCCGGCCGAGGCCCAGGACGGCCGGATCGCCGGGATTTACTACACCGACGACCTGATCCAAGCGCCCTTCACCTTCGAAGGCGGCGCGATCCGCGTGCCGGACGGCCCGGGAATGGGGATCGACGTAGACGAGGACAAGATCGCGAAATACCGGGTGGACTCCGATGCGTGAAATCCGAACGGTCGCCGTTCTCGGGGCCGGCCACGGGGGATGCGCCGCCGCCGCCGTCCTGACGCTGCGCGGTTTCGAAGTCCGGATGCACAGCCGGTCCGAAGAGCGCCTCGCCCCCCTGCGGGACGGGATCACCGTTCAGGGCGCGTATCGGGGAACGGTTCGGCCGGCGGTCCTCTCGACCGATCTCGCGGAGGTTGTCCCGGGGTCCGATCTCGTGATGCTGGTGGTCCCTTCGGTTTCCCACGAAGGCTACGCCTGCGCCCTCGCGCCGCTCCTGGACGGGGAGCAGGTCATCTACCTGAACCCCGGACACACGGGCGGGGGACTCCACTTCGCCGGCGCGTTGCGCTCGGCGAACGGGCCGGACGAGCCCCCCCTTTGCGAGTCGGTGACGCTGACCTACATCTGCCGGATGGAGGGGCCGGCGACGGCCGCCGTATACCGGGAGACGGCCAACCTCCGGTTCGCCGCCCTGCCGGCCTCGCGCACGGCCGAGCTGCGGGGGCTTCTGACCCCGCTCTTCCCCAACCTCCTCCCGGCCTCCAGCGTCCTGGAAACGGGTTTCATGAACATCAACGCCGTGATCCATCCGCCGGGGATGCTGATGAACGCGGGGTGGATCGAGTTCACCGGGGGCGACGTTCTGTTCTACAAGGAGTCGATCACCCCCTCGGTGGCGCGCGTCATCGAGGAGGTGGACGCCGAGCGTCTGGCCATTGTCGGGCGGCTCGGCCTGAAGGTTCCGGCCTTTATCGACTACTTCCGCGAGGCGGGCCTGACGACGGAGGCGGCGAGACAGTCGCGATCGGTGCACCGGGCCATGCTCGAAAGCGGGCCGAACGCGACCATCCAATCCCCCTCCTCCCTGGACCACCGGTACATACACGAGGACATCGGCTACGGGTTGGTCCCGATGTCCGGGTTCGGCCGGCTCGTCGGGGTCGAGACCCCGGCCATGGACAGCATGATCACCCTGGCGTCGATCGCCCTGGAAAAGGACTATCGCCGCGACGGCCTCAACATGGCCCGGATGGGTCTGGAGGGGCTTTCGCCGGAGGCGGTCCTCGCGGCCGTAACCTAGCGGGACCGATGGAAGGGGGGGGGGATTCCCCATGCAAAAGGAAATCATCAGCCGGCAGCGCGATGCCATGGCCGAGGCCGGTCTGGACGCCCTGGTCGCGATGTCGCCGGAGAACTTCGCCTACACCGCCGGATTCGTCGTCCCCTCGCAGCACTTGATGCGCTGGCGGCACGCCATGGCCGTCGTCACGGGGGACGGACGGGAGGCCCTCCTGACCGTCGACATGGAGGAGACCACCGTCCGGAGCCGGGCGGAAGGCGTCGAGATCCGGGTATGGGGGGAATTTACCGACCGGCCGATGGAGGTGTTCGCCCGGCTGCTCTGGGACCTGGGACTCGCCGAAGCCGCCGTCGGGATCGAGATGGATTATCTCCCGGCCGGGGACTTCGAGGAGCTACGGGGCCTCCTGCCCGAGGCCCGGTTTTCGGCCGCGCAGAAGATTTTCAACCGCCTGCGGCAGTTGAAATCGCCCGAGGAGATCGACCTCCTCCGGCGGCTCTCCCGGATCACGGACCAGGCCGTGGGCGAGGCGCTCGGCGCCGTCCGGGAGGGGATGACCGAGATGGACCTGGCCGGGGCGCTGACCCGTGAGATCTACGCGCGCGGCGCGGAACAGTTCAGGATGATGATCGTCGCCACCGGCGAGCGGAGCGAGTACCCCAACGTGGGGCCGACGCACCGCGTCCTCAAGCGGGGGGATCTCTGCCGGGTGGAGATTTTCGGGATCATCGGCGGGTATCACGCCGCCGTTTGCCGGACCGCGGTCGTCGGGGAGGCCTCGGCCGAGGAGATCGACATCTGGCGGGTCCTGATAGAGTGCAAGGAACGGGTCCTCGGTCTGATCAAGCCCGGCGCGGGCGCCCGGGCCGTCTATGAAGCGTTCCTGGATAAGTTCGGGGAGCTCGGTCTTCCCCCCATCTCCTTCGTGGGGCACGGCATCGGTCTCCATTTGCACGAGGATCCCTACCTGGGAAAATACTCCGACCACCGCCTGGAAGCGGGCATGGTGCTCGGGATCGAGCCCTTGGTCTATGGCGTGGGAAAGGGTTTCGGCCTTCAGAGCAAGGACATGGTCGCGGTCACCGATTCCGGGTGCGAGGTCCTGTCCGATCAGACCCCCAACGACGAGCTGATCGTCATTCCGTAATCCGACGCGGACCCCCCCCCTCGTGGTCCGGTCTCTGTTCGAGGTTCATGATGAGCCGGAACCCCGGCGAGTTTCGCTGGATCGGAAAGCCCGTCCCGACGCTGGAGGCCCCGGCGAAGGCGCGGGGGAGGGCGGCTTACGTCGCGGACCTCCGCCTTCCCCGCATGCTGACGGGAAAAGTCCTGCGCAGTCCGCACCCCCACGCCCGTATCGCCGGGATCGACACCGCCGCCGCCAAAAAGGTCCCCGGGGTCCGGGCCGTCCTGACCTGGGATGACATTCCGCAAGTCCGCTGGGGGCACGAGATCAAAGATCAGACGGCCCTGGCCGCGGGGCGCGTCCGCTTCGCGGGAGAGGAGGTCGCCGCCGTGGCGGCGGCCGAAGAGGACGCGGCCCTCGAAGCCCTCGACCGGATCCGCGTGGAATACGAGCTCCTCCCGCCGGTCCTGGGCATCGACGAGGCGTTGGCCGAGGGCGCGCCCGTCCTCCATGAAGAGAGGCCGGACAACGTCGCCCGGCGCATGACCTTTTTGCGGGGGGACCCGGAGGAGGCGTTCGGGAGGGCGGCGGCCGTTTACGAGAACACGTTCGAGACCTCGATGCAGCACCACGCCTACATGGAGCCCATCGGGACAGTCGCCGAAGTGGACCCGGCGGGGAAATTCACCGTCTACGCCCCGGTCCAGAACATCTTTCCCGCCCGGGACCGCGTGGCCGAGGCCTTGGGCGTATCGGCCTCCCGGGTGCGGATCATCCAGCCCAGCGTCGGCGGGGCGTTCGGCGGAAAGATGGTGGACGAGCCCAACACCATCCTGGCCGCCCTGCTCGCCGGGGCGGCGGGTCTTCCGGTTCATCTGTCGAACAGCAGGACGGAGGAATTCCGGGGATCGAGGCCCCGGGTCCCTTACCGGATCCGCCTGCGCGTGGGCGCGTCGGCCGAAGGCGATCTCACGGCCAAAGAGGCCCGGATCGAGGGGGACGCCGGCGCCTACTGCGGCCGGACGCAGAAGGTCATGAGCGTCACGTGCATGCGGATGGACAACTGCTACCGGTTCGGGTCCCTCCGGACGGACGCGCGGATGGTCTACACCAACCGCCTGCCCGCGGGCGCGTTCCGCGGGATGGGCAACCCCCAGATGGTCTTCGCCCTCGAGGCCTGCCTCGATCACCTGGCGGAGGCGCTGGGGATGGACCCCCTCGACCTACGGTTGAAGAACGCCATCCGGGAGGGCGAGACCTCGATTCACGGCTGGGAGATGAAGAGCTGCAGCCTCACGGACTGCATCCGCAAAGCGGCGGAGGCCTGCGGGTGGAAGGGGCGGCGAGAGAAGGGCGGGAGGGGGAAGGGAGAGGAGGGGCGCTCGATTCCGGCGCCGGGCGGCGGGCCGTCCGGGGGGTCGGGATGGCCTGCGCCGTCCACGTCAGCGGAAACCGCGTCCACATGGACTGGGACGGCGCCGGGGCCGAGATCCGCATCCGCGAGGACGGCCGGGCCGGCCTGGTCATCGGCGAGGGGGACATCGGCCAGGGGGCCAACACGGTCCTGGCCCTGATCGCCGCCGAGGAGCTGGGGTTCCGTCTGGAGGACATCGAGCTTTCCGCCGCGGACACGGACATCATCCCCCTGGGGTTCGGCGCGCGGGCGAGCCGCCTGATGTTCATCGCGGGAAACGCCGTCCGGAGCGCGGCGGGAAAGGCCCGGGAGGAGATCCTGGGTCTGGCCGCCTCCCGCCTCGAAGCGGCGCGGGAGGACCTCCGGATCGAAGATGGGCGCATCTCGGTCGTGGGGAGCGGGGAGAAGGGCCTCTCGGTCGGGGAGCTGATTCGGGATTCGGTCTGCCGGCCCGGTTGGGCGCCCATCGTCGCCCGGGCGACGTATGACCCCCCCTCGGTGATGGCTGATGAGACCCGGTACGGAAACATCGCAGGCGCGTACACCTTCACCGCCCAGACGGCGGAGGTGGAGGTGGACGTCGAGACCGGGTGGATTGAAGTCCTGCGGCTCATCGCGGCCGACGACATCGGGCGGGCGCTGAACCCGCTGACGGCGGAAGGGCAGGTGGAGGGGGCCGTGATTCAGGGGTTGGGGCTGGCCCTGTACGAGCGGATGATCTACGAAGGGGGCGATGTGGTGAACGGGAGCTTCGCCGACTATCCCCTGCCGAGAGCCGAGGGCGCCCCGCCCATTCAGACGATCCTGGTGGAGACGAACGACCCGTACGGCCCGTTCGGCGGAAAGGGGGGGTCGGAGACGCCCATCGACCCGACCGCCGCCGCCATCGCCAACGCGGTCTATAACGCCACGGGCGTGAGAATGACCTCGCTTCCCGTCACGGCGGAGAAGCTGTTGACGGCCTTGAAGAAATAACGTCCTGTGCTCCCCCTCCGCGTCCGCAAGGGGGAATTTCCACCATCTTGTAGCGTGTTGTAAATCGCTCTACGGTTCGAGATCCGAATTGCCCCTTCCGGCCGGGCAAGGGGTCCACCGACCCAAACGCCCGGCCTACCGGACGGTGGAAGGTGGGTGTTTTCAAACGCGGGCAGGGCGGGCATCTTGCCCGCCCTCTTCGGGGATCAAGCTTCTCCGTGGCCGGGCGGACGACCCCCGAGGAGCATGGGATGGAGTTGACAGGTCCGGTCAGAGCGGGGTAAAAGCGGGCCGAACAGCAACGACTGGGCCGGTGCTCGTCTGTCCGAATTTGAAACAGTAAATCTCCCTGATAGGCTCATCATGGAAAGTTTTCGTCCCACCCTGCTCCGCTTGGCGTCCTTACTTCTGTTTCCTCTTTTGGCAGGGTGTTTGGGGCCGGTGGCGCTCCACCAGGCGGTGTTGGGTTACGACGAGACCATCAGCCGGCTGGATCGGGAGATGCTCCTGCTCAACATCGCCCGGAAGCACAATGATCTGCCGAGTCACTTCACGGTCCATCGAGCATCGCGGCGACATTCGATTTCCGCACACAAATCGGGCTTACGGGAACCCTGGCATTTCCCGGGAGCGATTCGCTGGAGTTGAGTCTTGGGTCAAGCGTGGCGGAGAACCCGACGCTCAGCATCGTCCCCATACAGGGCGAGGAATTCACGAAGCGTGTCTTGACCCCGATGGACGAAAGGAAATTCGAGTTTCTTCTGATTCAAGGCGCGCGATTCGACATGGTGACGCGGCTGATGGCGCGGGGGATCGAAATCCGAAATCGTGACGGAGCGTTTCAAGGCTTCATCCTGAATTCTCCCGACAAGACGGAGGAATACAAAGAATTCCGCAGGCGGGTCCTGCACTGGACTTGGCTGAACGGGCAAAGAAAGCTGTTTGTCTCCCGGATCACCTTTGAAGAGTCGCTGGGGATGAAGCTGTCGAAACCGCCGCCGGCGATGGATCTCATAAAGGCGCGGGAGATGGGATACAGGCTTCGACCCGTAGGAAATACGGCGGGAAAGAATACGACATACGAGCTTCGCAGGAAGGTGGTCGGCCGGGTCCTGGTGTCGAACTATGACCCGCGCAAATTGAGCAACGCCGAACGGGCGGAGCTCAACCGGTTGGCGAATTCCAGGCCGGAAAGTTTCATTCTCGTGGATATCCGGCCGGGGCGCCCCGGTGGCGATTATTCCTTCTTCGGGGCGATTAAGCTCCGCAGCCTGAACCTCATCACTCAATTCCTGGGAGACGAAGTCGAGCGGATTCCCGAATTTGACGTGGAAAAAGACCCGCGCACCGGCAAGGTCGATTCCAACCCGAAGCGGACGCTGGCGATCCGGGTGACCGGCAGTCCCCCTCCCTCCCACATCGCCCAGGCGTCGTTCAGGGATCGGCACTATTCCGTGAGTGATACGCGGTGGGACAAGCGGGCCTTCATCCTTCTCTACCAACTTTTCCAGATGACGCTGACGGACGTCTCCGGTGCCTTCGCCCCCACGATAACGATCAGCAAGTAAAAGACCCCTCGGGTCGGAGACCCCCCGGGTTGGAGACCCCTTGCCCGCCCACAGCTTCTAGGGCTCCCGCGGGGTCTTCTCATCCGCATGTCGTGAACCGTTCATTTCATTTCGCGCCGCGTTCCTATTTGGTGATCTCCCAATAGATGTGGCCGGCCTCTTCGAGGATCAGCTTCTCCATGGCGAGGCGGACGGCGCCCGAGGAGCCCGGGATGGCGAACACGACCTTGCCCCGGGCGATCCCCGCCGTGGCCCGGCTCATGATCGCCCCCGCTCCGATGTCGTCGTAGCTCAGCATGCGGAAGATTTCCCCGAAACCGGAGAGGGTTTTTTCCAGGAAGGAGGTGACCACCTCGTAGGTCCCATCCCGCCGCGCCACGCCGGTCCCCCCGTTGGAGATGATAATTCGGATGTCCGGATCGGAGAGGCAGGCCTCCAACTCCTCCTTCATCGCGTCGGGGTCGTCTTTGACGATGCGGCGCCGGGCGATCCGGTGGCCTTTTTCCGTCAGCATGTCCCGGATCAGTTTTCCGCTCTTGTCGGTTTCCTCGGTGCGCGTATCGCTGACCGTGATGACCGCGAAGGGCAGCGAGTCCTGGTCGGCGCTGAGTTCTTTGTGTTCGGTGTAGCCGCCGGGGTCTTTGGGTTGGTTTTCCGACACGGGCTCGGTTCCTCCGCATGAAACGATGGGCCTGCAATCCGGGGGATCCCGGCCGAAGTGGAGCGTTCAAAGGTTCTTGGGTCGGGTTCGGGTGATGGTTCCCTTGCCAGTATATCAGCCTCCGAATGAGAACGCGCGGTCCTGAAGGGGCGGAGGAATGACTTTGCGCTCGGGCCGGGCAAGGTTGGCCCGGATGTCCGGCCTGCCGGGGGTAAGGCCGGTGGAAGAAAAATTTAGACGATTTCAACGATCCATGAAATTTCTCCTCTTCTTTTTGGTTATCAGAGAAGTGGCGATGCTTGAATCCAGGGGGAGAGGGGATGAAGTCGAGTCTCCGGGGAAGCCCTCAATCCGGCGCCCGAGTGATCCGGACGGTCAATCTTTGTCTTCCAAGTGGGAACCATTACAAAACGAGAGGGAGAAGAGAGCATGAAGAAACTGTTGGACCGCCCCTGGGTTATTGGACACTCGGGTGAGGGTATTCGACCTCATGCGGCCTCCGCAACTTGAGCGAGTTTTTCCTGCCTTGCCTGGGCCGGCGTTCGGTAGCCGTAGCCCTCGAGAATCCAATGATGGTTGTACAGGTTCTTGAACTCAAGCAGCGCCCACCGCAGTTCCTCTACGGTGGCGAAAGAGCGCACCCACAGGAGATTCTCCTTCAAGATGCGGATGAACCACTCACAGTAGCCATTTCCCTCGGGCGCCCGCACGAAGCTGGGCGAACTGGTCATGCCCAGGTAGGCGATCTCCCGCTGAAAGTCATCGGACAGATAGGCGGGGCCGTGGTCGTGACGAACTTTAAGCCCCTCGGCGACGTCCGCCTCCAAGCCGGCGAAGCGCTCGGCGACCCCCTGCCGGATCGGCTCCAGGGCCTCGAAGCGGTTGCCGCTCTTGGCCGCATGGATCCCCACGCAGTCCACCGAGCAGTGATCCACCGCCACGAACACCGAGGCCATCCCCTCCTCGGTGGTCACCGTCGTCGTCATGTCCGTGCCCCACACTCGGTCGGGCCGCTCGGTGCGGATGGTCCCGTTGTGGGCCTTGGGACCTCGGGGTTTGCCCACCCGGTGGGGGGCCTGAAGCCCCGCCTCCCGCATCAGGCGACGCACCCGCTCCTTGCTGGTGCGGATGCCCGCGAAGCGCAGCCTCGCCCACACCTTGCGGTAGCCCTCGCCATGGAAGGGAGAGTCCTCCAGGACCTGCCGGATGTGGCCGAGGAGTTCCGCATCGGTGCACGGGCCCACAGGGCCGCGCTTATTGGGCGTGGGGCGTTCATGAACGGGGACCGCCTCTCGCCGCCGTTGCGCGTAGACCGTGGAGCGCGCCAAGCCCCAAAGGGCGCACACCCGCTTCAGGCCGTAGGCTCTGCCCGTGGAGGTGAAGCGGGCCTGACTCATCGCCTCCACCTCCTGCCGGCTAAAGGGCGGCCGGCCTCCAGGCGGTCGATCTTCTCCCGCAGGACCTCGCCCTCCATCGTGAGTTCGCCCACCTTGGCCTTGAGCCGGGCGTTCTCCTCGTCCCGCTCATCCGCCGGGCGGGCTTTGAGCGCCGCCTCGCCCCCGCGAAGGAACGCCTCGCGCCAGGCGGAAAGCCGAGCCGCTGTCGTGCCCAACTCGCGGCAGAGCGTCTCCAGGCTCTCGCCCCGCAAAAGACGCAGGACCGCCTCCCGCTTGCGCTGGCAGGAGAACCGACCCCGCTCACTGCGATGCCCTGGGGCCTTGGCTCCGTTCGCCCTGCGGGCGCCCTCCGCCAAAGCCCCCTCTTGCTTTTGTTCGTTCATCGCGACACCCCTTTCTCCATGAATCATGGATCAATCGAGTGTCCAACAAAACCCTAGAGCGGGGGACTGTTGTGTAGTTTCCTGGTGGCGGCGGTCGCGGTCCTGTTCGTCGCGGGATCCGGGGTGAGTGACGCGGCCTGGCACAAGAAGGCCAACCCGTGCGCCGCGAAAAAGGCCAACCCCTGCAAACCCGTGCGCGGCCAAGGTGGCGGCCAATCCTTGCAACCCGTGCGCTGCGAAGAAGGCCAATCCTTGCAACCCGTGCGCGGCGAAAAAGGCCAACCCCTGCAATCCTTGCGCGGCCAAGAAGTAGCAATCGATTGTTGATTTCGGCTGGATTCTGATAAAAAGAAGGCCCGGGAAGGAAAATCCTCCCGGGTCTTTTCTTTTCGTCTTCCCTGAGAGGATCAATCGCTGAAAATGCGGCAAACATTTTTTCGCGTCGTCGCTTGCGCCGGTTTCTTCCTGCTCTCTTCGGACCAGGCCCCGGCCCAGTCGCCGGACCCGGCGATCGAAGCGTTCGTCGCCAAGCACTGGCAATCTCCGTTCGCGCCCAACGGGAAGCCGCCCAAAGGGTTCTCTCCCTTGGAAAGCGCGCTCGATCCCCAGTCCTGCGGGGCTTGCCACCCCGCCCAGCTCGCTGACTGGAAGACGAGTCTTCACGCCAAGGCCATGGGCCCGGGCGTGGTCGGCCAGTGGGTGGACAATCCCGCCGGGGCGGAGGACTGCGTGGGTTGTCACGCCCCCCTGGCCGAGCAGCAGCCTTATCGGGTCGGGCGGTCGGGGACGGTCGTCAGGAACGAGGGCTACGTGAAAGATTTGGAGAAGGGGGGGCTGATCTGCGCCGCTTGTCACGTGCGGGGGCACGAGCGGTTCGGCCCGCCGAAGGCGGGGAAATCCCTTGGACCCAGCGTGGAGAAATCGCCCCACGGAGGCGTAACCCGGACGACCGCCTTCGAGCGGTCGGAGTTTTGCCGGACGTGCCACCAGCATCCGATGTCGGCGGCCGTTAACGGAAAGCCGATTGAGAACACGTATGTGGAGTGGAAAGAAGGGCCGTATTCAAAGCTGGGCGTTCAGTGCCAGGATTGCCACATGCCGGGGCGCAAGCACCTGTGGCGGGGCATTCACGACAAGGAGATGACGGCCCGGGCGGTGACGCTGGGCGTTGTGGTCCCCCGGGGGAAGGAGGCCGTTCCGGGCCGGGCCGTCGCGCGAATCACCCTGACCAACACCGGGGCGGGTCACATGTTTCCGACGTACATGATTCCGGCCGTCTTCATCAAGGTGGAGCTGCTCGACGAGAATGGAAAGACCATCGAGGGGAGCCGCCGGGCGGACCGCATCCAACGCCGGCTTGAATACGAAGGCGGCTGGGTCGAGCGGTCGGACACGCGCATCCCCCCCGGGAAGACCCGCGTCTTCGACTACAACGCGCCCAACCCCCGGGGGGCGAAGCGCCTCCACGTCTTCGTGGAGGTCCATCCCGACGATTACTACGGCGCGACGTTCTTCCCTTCGCTTCTCCAGGGCCGGATGAGCGCCCGGGCGCGCGGACTGATCGAGAAGGCCCGCGCCCACGCGATGTCTTCGCCGTATGTCCTGTACGATAGAACGATTCTGCTTCCGTAGGATTGCCGCGCGCCTCGAAGAACGAACGCCGGACGGGTCGGCCGCTTCTCTTTTCCGAGAAGCCCGCCTCACTTTTTCTTTTCGATATACGTTTCCCACACGTACCGCACGACGCTCCAGATCTCCTCGTCGCTCATGACGTGTCCGTAGGGTTTCATGATGTCGAAGTTCTTCTCTTCGGTGACGGCGATGCGGCCTTTCTTGATCAGCCAGAAGATGAACTCGTCGTTGAACCGGGCCATGAGGAGGGGGTCGGTCTGGTCGGCGGGCGCGGGCTGGGCGACGCTGACGAACGGTTTGCCGGGGTCCTGCTTTCCGACCGCCTTGTCCCCGTTTCCCTTGCCCTTCGGGCCGTGGCACTCGGCGCAGGCCCCGTCGAAGTACTCCTTCATATCCGCTTGCGTGAATTCACTTCCTTTGGGTGGGTTCCACTTTCCGGTCAGGAGAAACTTCTCATAGGCGATCAGACCGCGGATCTCCCCGTCCTCCAGGGAATCCTCGAACCCGGGCATGGGCAGGACGTCGTACTTCCCGGTCTGCTTCTCGCCTTTGATGACGGCGAGCTTGCCGAACTTCACCACGTCGAACATGTATTGCGGCGTCAGGCGCTTCATGTAGTTGGGATTCGCGAAAACCTGGGGGTAGGGCATCGTGTTCCGGAAGCTCGGGCCCTTCCCGTCCCCTCTGGCGCCGTGGCATGAGAAGCAGATCTCCTCGTAGACGTCTTTGCCCTGTTCCAGGTCGCCCTTGATTTCGGCGCTTATCGCGGGCGACGCCGCCCACCCGACGGCCAGGAAAATGCCGCCGACGAAGAGTCTCCGGAATGCGTTCATCGTTTCTCCATCCATCTTCAGTGTTCATCCGCGCCGAATTTTTTCGCGGAACCAAATCGAAAGGGGGACGGCCTCGCAACCGTCCCCCTTTCAATTATATCAAACAGCGTGCGTTTCTTACTTCTTCCCCGCGCATGGGTTGCACGGATTGGCCTTCTTGGCCGCGCAAGGATTGCACGGGTTCCCTTTGGCCGCGCACGGGTTGCAGGGGTTGCCTTTGCCGCCCCCGCCCTTGCTCATGATTTTCTTCATCAGGGCCTGGCGCTCTTTCTCCCACCGGAGCATCTCCTTTTTGACCGCCGGTGTAAGAGAGGCGACGTAGGCGTACAGGTCCATGTACTGCTGGGAATTGGGATCCATCGGCTCACGGCCGAGAAAGATCGTGTTTCAGAGGTCGTTCATGATGCCGATGTTCGCCGCGAACCCCGTCATCGATAGGCGCGGGTAGTGAAGGGCCGCGCCCACGAGCTGGGGAATGGGAACGGGCACCGGGCTTCCGTCGACCGCCCGGGCGGTTCCGCCGATGGTGCCCCCGCGCGGATGACAGCCAGCGCAACCCAGTTGGTTGAACTGCCGCTTTCCCCGCTTGATGGCGGCGGCGATGGACGCATCCTTCTGGAGCGTTTGAAAATAGGGCCCCATGGGGATGGTCTTCTTTTTCTGGGCGGAGGCGATTGCGGCCGTCCCGGCCGTCATCACCACCGCTGCGAGGAGGGCCGCCGAGACCCTCGTCCATGATCGAAGCATTGATTGACCTCCCTTGAGTTCGAGTGTTCCGCGTTTGGACGCGTCTCTTTCGAATCCCGCTCGGAATCCGTCGGCACAAGCCGCAATCACTTTTTGGCCGCGCACGGGTTGCACGGGTTGGCCTTCTTCGCCGCGCATGGATTGCAGGGATTTCCTTTGGCGGCGCATGGGTTGCACGGGTTGGCCTTCTTGGCCGCACACGGGTTGCAGGGATTCCCTTTGGCCGCGCATGGGTTACAGGGGTTTCCGCCCTTCGAGGCCTTGGACAGGTAGACGTAGTTGGCGCTCAGTTTGCCGCCCCGATCCATCATCGAAACGATGATCCGCTCTCCCGGCTTGATCGAGCCGAGGGAGGATTTGGCGGGTCCGCGGGAGTACTGCGTTTTGGCGTGGACGCCGATGTTGATTTTCGCGCCCTTCCACTGGACCGCCACGTAATTGCCTTTCGCGTAGAGCACCTTCCCGATGATCATCCGGGCCTTGGCCCGGGGGCCCTTCCGGCCGCCGCCGGCCGCGCACGGGTTGCACGGATTCGCCTTGGCTTTGACCCCGCACGGGTTGCATGGGTTGGCCTTCTTGGCCGCACATGGGTTGCACGGATTGGCCTTCTTCGCCGCGCAGGGATTGCATGGATTTCCCTTGGCCGCGCACGGATTACACGGATTTCCCTTCTTCGCGGCGCATGGGTTACATGGATTGGCCTTCTTTGCGGCGTCGGACGTTTGCGTCCAGCCCATCGGCCCGCTGACGGCAAACGCCAGGGCCAGCAAGGAAACGCCCAACCACTTCCGGTTTCTCCCTTTCATGGAACTTCCCTCCCTTTCATGGAGCTTCTCTCCTTTGGCGCATGCGCCCACGGTCATTCGCAATCACGGATCAGGCCGGCGGTCCCGCAACCGTTCACCGGCCGGCGAAGGATTTTCCCCGCGCCGGATTCAATCTCCCCGCATGATGGATCACCCAGCGCGCCTGGTTCGTCCAAGTGCGGCCTCCATCGGCCGTCCGGAAGATCAGGCCGCCGGTGGCGGCGAAAATCATCTTCGGGTCCTTCGGATGGACGGCGAAGGCCGTAATGGACAGGTTCGTCATGTCGCTCGACAGGTAATTCCAACGGCTTCCTCCGTTGCGGCTCACGTACAATCCGCCGAGGGTCCCGGCCAGGAAGATGGGTGGAGATCCCTCTGCTCCTTCTTCCTCCCCCGCCGCCGCCGAGAATCCGAGGGCCATGATGTAGGGGCTGGGGAGGCCTTCATTCGCGGGTTTGAACGTCGCGCCCCCGTCCAGGCTGATGAAGGCGCCCCGGTTCGCCGAACCGGCGATCACCGTCCGTCCCCCCGCCGCCACAATGGCCGTGCGCAGTGGGGGGAGGGAGAGACCCTTTTCCCGCCAGGTCCGTCCGCCGTCCCGGCTCTCGAAAAGGCCCCCGAAGGTGGCCGCGAAGATCGTTCTCTTCGCGTCGGGCTCGACGGTAAGCCATCGGACGTCCTGGTTTGTGAGCCCTTCGGACGCATCCGCCCAGGTCTTTCCCCCGGCGCGGCTGCGAAACACCCCCGACCCGGTTGCGGCCAGGATGTGGCTTTCGGACAGGGGGGCGAACATCCGGACCCCTGTATCGGGGAGTCCGCGATTCGACGGCTTCCACGATTCACCCCCGTCCACGGACCGGAAAACCCCGGTGTTCGTGGCCGCCAGGACGGTTCCGCCTGCCGGGAGGACGAGGACGCTGTAGACGCCGGTGTCCGTCAGGCCCCTGGATTTCGCGGTCCAAAGGGTCCCGCCGTCGTCCGAGCGGTAGACCCCCGCGCCGAAGACACCAGTGCCGAAGACCCCCGCGTAAATCCTTCGCGGGTCCGAGGGGTGGATGGAAATGGAGCTGACCATTCCGCCGAAGGGGCCGGACCGCATCTTGACGTGGTGGGCGGAAGACGGAGCGGGGAATCCCGCGAGGAGGGCGCGACAGGCCCGCCCAAGGCGGGGGCATCGCCCTTGGGCGGAGGGGCGCGAACGGCTCGCGGAGCGCGCTCGGGCGCCGGAGGGCGGCAGGGGGCTCATGCCGAGGAGGCTATTTCTTGAAAGTGAAATCGGCCTTCACCTCTCCGCCGGCGGGGACCGTGACGGTTTGGACCTGTTCGCCCAGGATCTCGTGCCAGGCCCGGAGCTTGTATGCGCCCGGGGGGACGTTCTTCAGGGTGAACCGGCCGGACTTTTTGGATACGACGTAGTAGGGGTGAGCGATGGCGATGATCCACCCGTCCATCCAGGAATGGATGTCGCATTTGATCCGCATGATTTCGGGTTTCTTGAACTTCTTCTTGATCCGGAGGGTCTTTTTGAACTTCGGGTGGGCGATGTTCAGGGCGACGTTCTCTTTCGATAGGGTCCGGAGGTTGTGGAGGAGCTTGTCCTCGTTGACGAGTTTGAACCGCTTTCCGACCGGGATCAGGGCGACGTGCGGGACGAACATGCACTGCCGCTGAATCAGCCGGGCGGATTTCTTCTTGAAGGCCTTGCCCTTTTCAACGCCGACCAGCGAAATCACGACGTTCTTGAGCGCCCCCTTCTTGGAGACGACGAACTCCTGGGAAAATAAGGGCTTCACCCCGCAGACATTTTCGTTTTGGTGACGCGCAATTCTTTCGGCGCCGGGGCCTGTCCCTCGAATGTGATTGTTCCGCTCACCGCGCCGCCGTCCTTTACCTCGACGACCTCGTAACCCCACGCGGAAAAAGTCCAGAACATCGCGGGGAGCACAATCCCCAGGGCCATCCATCGAATTCGATTCACCAAACGTCCCTTCTTCGGATCCTCGTCTTTTCTTGTCGTCAGGGGAACAAATCCTCTGAAGACGGGAGATCCGTCATTATTTAATAGGGTCAACAAATTCTCAATTGGATTATTCTGTCCGTTTCCGGCTTTGGAATGATGAGAACCGGGCGCCCTTCGGGTCAGCGGGCGCAGCGCATGCCCACGCGCTTCCATTTCACGACGGGGTCCAGCCGGAAGCGCACGCTCGTCCGGACCTGATCCGGCCCGTTCATCCAGGAACCGCCGCGAATGACCTTCAGCCATCCGTCACGAGGGCCCCGGGGATTCCGCGGGGGAGAGACCCGGTAGTAGTAAGCCCCGTAAGGCGTGGCCGTCCACTCCCAGACGTTTCCCGCCATGTCCTCCAGTCCGTACGGACTTCGCCCGGAAGGAAAGGACCCCACCGGCGCCGGCCGGTTCAGACCCGCCGGCGCGGCGTTGGCCCTGCCGGCGCCGAAGGCGTCCCCCCACGGATACCTCCGACCGTCCGTTCCGCGCGCGGCCTTTTCCCATTCGGCCTCGGTGGGAAGGCGTTTTCCGGCCCAGGCGCAGTAGGCCCGGGCCTACTGCCAAGTCAGCCCGACCACGGGATGCCGCGGCGGATTCAATGCGGGGGAGTCCCAATAATCGGGTGTCCTGACGGGTCTTCCCGTCTTGCGCCGCGCCCGCATGAACCGGGCGTACCGCACGTTCGTGACTTCGTGAACGTCGATCTCGAAGGCGTCCAGGTGGACCCGGATTTGGGGCCGCTCGGTGAGCGCCCCGCGCGAATCGCCCATCAGGAATACACCGGCGGGGACCCGGGCCATCGGAGCATCGTCGCGGGGAATTCCCGCCTGACCCCATGTCTCGGCGAGAATCCCGGCGAAGCCGGCGAGGAAGGGGAGGAGGGGGAGGAGGACGATTACGCGGAGACCATGACGAGCCATCGAAGAGCGCCTTTTCGGCCGAACGGGCGTCTGACCGGATTCAAAGAGATCCAGGCCGGAAAGATGCGCGGAGGGCGCCGCCCAATCTCATCCGGTTGAATCGCAAGGGGCGGTGTTTTATTTCCGGCAAGCGAAATCGGGGGGGGGGGGAGGGGAGGGGGGAGCGACGGGCGGTTTTCCTGACCCGCTATGGGCTCGAAACACCCTTCAAAAGCCCCTCGAAGTACGCGTAAGCCTTCTTCGAGGCCCAATCCTTGGCCCCGATGGCCCCCGCCACCATCCTCCCTTTGGTGTCGATCACGTAGGAGATCGGAAGGCCGCGGACGCCGAAAGGGCGCTCCGTCGTCTTTTTCCGGTCGTGCAGGACCCGGAAGGTGAATCCTCCTTTTTTCACGAATTCCCGGACCTTCTCCACACCTTCGGCGTCTACCGAGACAGCGACCACCTCGAACGGCCTTCCCTGGAAATGCCGGTGGAGCTTCTCGAGGCTGGGCATTTCTTCCACGCAGGGGGGACACCAGGTGGCCCAGAAATTCAAGACCAGCACCTTGCCGCGAAGGTCCGAAAGGCGGACGATTTTCCCTTCGAGATCCGGGAGGCTGAATTCAGGCGAGGGGCGCGCTTTCGGGAATCGGACGAGACCGAACTTCGGACGGCGCTTGAGAATCCGAAAGGGGGAGGAGGAGGAGGAATATTTTCCCCGGTCTTTCTTCGCCGCCGCCGGGCCTGGGGCCGGCGGAACGAGAAGGACCCACGCGATGAGCGCGGCCCAAAGGCTTCGCTTCCGTGACATTGCCCCTCCCTCCTCCCCCCTCCCGTAAGGAATCGCGCGGGGGATTACGGGAAAATGCCCCGGACGTTGAACGCCTCGGCGACCCGGTTCACGGCGAGGCGGTAAGAGGCCGTCCGCATGTCGGCCTTCTTCTGATCGGCGATCTCGTTGATCTCGTGAAAGCTCTCTTCCATCGTCCGCCTGAGCTGGTGGTTGATGGATTCCTCCGTCCACTGGAATTCCTGAAGGTTCTGAACCCACTCCAGATAAGAGACGATGACGCCGCCGGCGTTGGCGAAGATATCGGGCACGATGAAGACCCCCCGGTCGAGAAGCGCCGCGTCCGCTTCCGGCGTGGTGGGTCCGTTGGCCGCCTCGATGAGGAGCCGGGGCCGGATGCGGTCCACGTTGTCGGCCCGGATCTGGTTCTCGATGGCGGCGGGGATCACGATGTCCGCGTCCAGATAGAGGACTTCGTCGCTCGACAGGGCGTCCGCCTCGGGAAACCCGTTGACCGATTGGCCGCCGGGTCCGTCCTTGTATTCGAAGACGGCTTCCATGTCGAGCCCCGACGGATTGTGGATGCCCCCCTCCCCGTCGCTGACGCCGATGATCCGGCAGCCGATTTCATCCAGGATCTTGGCGGTCACCGATCCCACATTGCCGAAGCCCTGGATGGCGACCTTGGCGTCGTGAAGGTTGATGTTGAGCTTCTTCGCGGCCAGGACGGTGGCGAACATGACGCCCCGTCCCGTGGCCTCGACCCGCCCCAGGGATCCGCCGATCGAGATCGGCTTCCCGGTGACGACGCCCGGAATCGAAAAACCCTTGTTCATGCTGTAGGTGTCCATGATCCAGGCCATGACGCGGGCGTCGGTTCCCATGTCGGGAGCCGGAATGTCGCTGTCGGGACCGATGATGATCGAAATGTCCGACGTATAACGCCGGGTGATCCGCTCCAGCTCGCGATCGGAGACCTCCTTGGGGTTGACGCGGACCCCGCCTTTCGCCCCGCCGAAAGGAACGTTGACGACCGCTGTCTTCCAGGTCATCCCCATGGCCAGCGCCCGGACCTCATCCTGCGTGACGGAGGGGGCGTAGCGGATGCCCCCTTTGGCCGGTCCGCGCAGGAGGCTGTGCTGAATCCGGTATCCCTGAAAGATCCGGACGGTGCGGTCATCCAAAACGACGGGAAAGTTGACCGTCAGCTCGCGCACCGGCGTGCGAAGGAGCTGGTGGATTCCATCGTCCAGATCCATCTGTTCGGCGATCCGGTCGAAATAGAGCTGGGCGTTCTCGAACATCGAGCGCTTGGCCGGAAGCGGGGTCTCCGCTGTCGACGCCTGGCCCGCAACCGGGGCTTTCTCCTTCGCCATCGTTGCCTCCGTTGCCTAAACGGACATTTGGGAAGATAATGAAGTATATGTAAGGGCATTATCCTCATTCCCTGAACTCCCGTCCACTTCGCGCCCAGAGACCGATTTTGATCCCCCCGCCGACGAAACAGAAACACCGGAATCTGGAAACGATCCTCCTCCGGATGGGAAGCGTCCTGGTGGCGTTCTCCGCCGGGGTGGACAGCGCCTTTCTGGCCGACGCCGCAAGGCGCGTCCTGGGCGACGGCGCCCTCGCGGTGACGGGGCGGTCGCCCTCTCTTCCGGCGTCCGATCTCGCCGAGGCCCGGCGCGTGGCCGAGCGGATCGGCATCCGTCTCCTCGAGATCGACACCCGGGAGCTGGCCGATCCGCGATACGCCGCCAATGCCGCCGACCGGTGCTTTTTCTGCAAGGAAGAGCTTTTCCGCCGGCTGGTCTCGATTGCGGACCGCGAGGGAATCGCCTGCGTGGCGGACGGCACAATCCCGGACGACCTGTCCGATGAGCGGCCCGGGCGGGCGGCCGCGCGGGCGTACGGCGTTCGCAGCCCCTTGCTGGAGGCGGACCTGACCAAGGCGGAGATTCGCGTCCTCTCCAAGGCGATGGGGCTGCCCACCTGGGACAAGCCGGCCATGGCCTGTCTGGCCTCGCGGATTCCCCGGGGACAGCGGGTGACCGCCGAGAAGCTCAGGACGGTGGAGCGGGCCGAGGCCCATTTGAGGGGGCTCGGCTTTCGCCAGCTCCGGGTCCGCCACCACGGACCGTTGGCCCGGATCGAGGTGGAGGCGGGGGAGATCGCCCGGTTCTTCGAGCCCGGCATGATGGACGCGGTCTCTCGCGCGTTTCAGCGGATCGGGTTTCCCAAGGTCTCCGTAGACCTGAAGGGGTACCGCACCGGGAGCCTGAACGGGCCGCCCGCCGATCGTCCCGGGTCGATCCCGCTGCCGGTCATCTCCACACCCGTTTTCGCGCATGAACGTTGATCGCCTGAGGTCCTTGCTGATCGAGGTCGAGGCGGGCCGGGTCGCCCCGGAGGAGGCCCTCGATCGCCTCCGGGCGATGCCTTTCACCGATCTCGGCTTCGCGAAGGTCGATCATCACCGGGCCCTGCGGACCGGACGCGGCGAAGTCATCTTCGCCGAGGGGAAGACGCCGGATCAGACCCGTGACATCGCCCGGGAGATTCTGAGGGGCGGCGAGGACATGGTCCTGGCGACCCGGCTCCCGCCGGAATCCGCGCGGGCCCTGGAATCCCTGGGATTTCCATTTGAGTGCAACCCCGAGGCCCGCATCGCTCTCATCCGCCGTGAGCCCCCGGCTTCGCCGAGGGACGGATTCGGCCGGGTGGCGGTGGCTTCCGGCGGGACGGCGGATTATCCCGTCGCCGAGGAGGCGGCCTTCACGCTCGAGGCGTGGGGCAACCGGGTGGAGCGTGTTTACGACGTGGGCGTGGCCGGCCTTCCGCGATTGCTCGACAGGTGGCCGATCCTCCGCAAGGCCCGGGTGATCATCGTCGTGGCGGGGATGGAGGGGGCGCTGCCGAGCGTTGTCGGCGGGCTGGTGGACTGCCCGGTCATCGCGGTCCCGACGAGCGTCGGCTACGGGGCGAGCTTCGGCGGGCTGGCCGCGCTGCTCGCCATGCTTAATTCCTGCGCCCCGGGGGTTTCGGTGGTGAACATCGACAACGGGTTTGGCGCCGCGGTTCAGGCCGACAAAATCAACCGGATCGGGACGTGACGCTCGCCTACTTCGACTGCGTGTCGGGCGTCAGCGGAGACATGACGCTGGGGGCCCTGGTGGACGCGGGTCTTCCCATCGAAGACCTTCAGGGGGAGATCGACCGGCTTCGCTTGCCGGGCCTGTCCTTGCGCGCAAGGTCCGTCAAGAAGAACGGGTTCGGCGCCACAAAGGTGGATGTCGTGACCCCGGCCCGCCCCCCCTCCCACCCTCCCCCGGGGGAGGAGCGCCACGAACACCGCCGCTACGCCGAGGTCCGGCGGATCATCGAATCGAGCGCCCTCTCGGAGGCGGTGAAGGAGAAGAGCCTGCGGGTCTTTCGCCGTCTGGCCGAGGCGGAGTCCCGGATTCACCGCATCGGGATTGAGGAGGTCCATTTCCACGAAGTCGGGGCCCTGGACGCCATCGCGGACATCGTGGGAGCGGTCGCGGGCCTCGCCCTGTTGGGCGTCGGGCGCGTCGAGGCTTCGCCGCTCCCTTTGGGCGCCGGGTTCATCCGCTCCGCCCACGGACAACAGCCCGTTCCGGCCCCGGCCACGCTGGAGCTGGTCCGGGATGTGCCGGTTCGGGGGACCGGGATCGAGGCCGAGCTCGTGACGCCGACCGGCGCGGCCCTGTTGACGACGCTGGCGGACGCCTTCGGCCCCATGCCGCCCATGCGGCTCAAGGCCGTGGGGTACGGCGCGGGAACCCGGGACCTGGAACGGCCCAACGTCTTGCGGCTCGTCCTGGGGGAGCCGGTGGAAGAGGGGATGGATGGGGAGGGCGGGGGAGCGGTCATCGAGCGCCTGGTCCTCATCGAGGCCAACATCGACGACATGAACCCCGAGTTCTACGAGCACGTGGGTGAGATCCTCTTCGCGGAGGGGGCGTTGGATGTCTATTGGACGCCGGTGGGCATGAAGAAATCCCGCCCCGGAATCCTCCTCTCCGTGTTGGGCCGGCCAGAGAAGAAGAGCGCCCTCGTGCATGCGGTCCTGCGAGAGACATCGAGCCTCGGCGTCCGTTGGACCTGGACCGACCGGCTGGCGGTCGCGCGCCGCGAGATGACGGTGCGGACGCGATACGGCCCGCTGAGGGTCAAGGTGTCTTCCCCGTGCGGGGGGCCGGACCCGGGGGTGTCGCCCGAGTACGAGGATTGCCGCCGGGCGGCGCGGGAGCAAGGGGTTCCCCTCCGGCGGGTGCACGAGGAGGCCCTCGCGGCGGCCAGAGAGGTCCTGCGCCGTGAGAATTGAGGTCCGGGTCTTTGCGCACTTCATCGGGTATCTTCCGCCGGAAGACCGGCGCGGGAAGCGCTCCACCCTGGATTTACCCGAGGGGGCCCGGGTGTCCGACATCATCCGGCGCATGGGGATCCCGCGGGAGGAGGTGAATCTCTTGATGCGGAATCACCGGCAGGTTTCAGCGGAGGAGCGTCTGGCCGAAGGGGACGTGGTTGGAATCTTTCCGCCCATCGCGGGCGGGATTGCCGTTTGATGCCCACGGAATGCCCTTCCGTTCGCCGTTTATTCGAGGGTCCGATATCGACGCCGTTTGGATTCAACCTGCCCATTCGCCCGAAGGATGGCTTGACGGTGCCGGGACGTCGTGTTCTCACAGGGGGTCCTGGAACACTTTCCTGATCCGGGCCGGGCGATGAGCGAACAGGTCCGCGTCCTGCGGCCGGGCGGCCGGTTGATCGTCGATGTCCCGCAAAGGTTTTCCGGTTATGCCGTCATGAAGCGGTGGAAGATGAGGCGCGGCGCTTGGAAATACGGTTGGGAGACGGATTTCACCGCCGCCGGTTTGCGGAGGCTGGGCCGGAGGGCCGGACTGCGCGTCGACAGGACGATGGGTTATGGGCACTGGCGTTCCTGGGGGGAGCCGGCCTGGATCATGCGGGACCTGGCCGGAAAATTGTCCCGGTGTCTGCCCCCCTTTCGGCCGGTGGACAAGGTGTACGGCGCCTTGTGGGCCGCCCTGGAGCGGCGCCTCGGTCATCACTTCTGTCAGAACCTCGTTGTCTCCTTCATCAAGCCCTGACGCGCCGGGTCCGGACGATTTGATAATCCGGATTCCATTCGGAGTTCCGCCCGGAGGGAACTCCGATTGCTTTCAAAGAGATGGGTTTGGGTATCCTGGGGTTCGAAGGGCCTTCAACCGCTTGTGATATACTTTCGGGGGTCCGGAGCGATGTGAACAATGCCGCCCTTCAAACATCACATTTTCGTCTGTGAGAACCAGCGGGACCCGAGCGACCCGAGGGGCTGTTGCATGGATCGCGGCGCCGGGGACCTGCGAAAGCTCTTCAAGGCCGAAATCGAGCGTCACGGCTTGCAGGGCGTGGTGCGGGCCAACCGGGCCGGTTGCCTGGACGCCTGCGATCTCGGGCCGAGCGTGGTCGTCTACCCCGAGGCTGTCTGGTACTGGGTCGGCGGCGCCGATGACGTGAAGGAGATCGTCGAGCGGCACATCGTCGGCGGCGAGGTTGTCGAACGGCTCAGGATGCCGGATGAAGGCCGGACGTCCGATGGGCCGGACGCCTCCGTCCAGGCGATTCTCGAAGGCCTCCCAATAAGCCGGCCCCAACCCGGATCCGAAGAGAAATAAGTTTCAGTATTATTAATATGTTTCCTTATATTATATTATTTAAATATTTGAAATAAAGTGATTTAACTTTATGGAGAATTCAGAATGCCGGGTCCGGGATTCCGAAAAGGCCGGCGGGGTAGAGGGCCTTTCAAGACCGAGATTAAGCCCGATCAGATACGGGACTTCGTTCAGGACGCAAGGTCCGGGAAGAAGGCCGGATATCGGGAGCGCTCCCTTGCGCTCCATGGATGGATATGCGCAAAGTGCGGGCGGGAGTTCGAGCGGGAGAACCTCCATCTCCTCACCGTCCACCACAAGGACGGCGACCCGGGGAACAACCCGCCGGATGGCGGCAATTGGGAAAACCTCTGCGCTGATTGCCACGATGATGAACATTCCCGGGGAAGGTTGGGCGACTACCTCCAGGGCCGCTGAGGGCGCTTGGGCGCTTGCGCGCCAGCCAAGTTGCGATTGAAGTGTATACGCCGATGACAACCTCCGTGGCGCACGGCGCTTCGATGGTTCAATGAGGCGCTTGCGCGCCGGCCAAGCGGCGGCTGGAAGGGGTCGGACGGATCACCACCCGGCCGGCGCACGCCGCGCTGTCACGGCGGGATGCGGGAGCGGTAATTGACCGCCCAATCACGTTCACCCCTCGGTATTTGCATTGTGGGATGCGGAGGGATCGCCCCCAGACACGCGGCGGCTCTCCGCCGTCTGAAAGACAGACCCCGGCTGTTCTTCGCCAGCCGCTCGGCCGAAAAAGCCGAGACGTATCGGGCGCGGTTCGGAGGGGACGCCGGCTTCGGGTCCCACGAGCAGGCCCTCGGGGATGAGCGGGTCCACGCCGCTGTCATCTGCACGCCTCACAATCTCCACGTTGAACACGCCCTTTTGGCCGCGTCCCGCGGCGTCCACGTTTTGATGGAAAAACCCCTCGGACGGACGCTGGAGGAGGCCGACGAAATCATCCGGGCCGTCCGCGCGGCGGAATCGAAGACCGGCGGCCGGTGTGTTCTGATGGTGGCCGAGAACTTCCGGTTCAAACCCAGCGTCCGGAAGGCCCGGCGGCTCATCGAGGCGGGGGCCGTTGGCCGGGTGAAGTGCGCCCGGGTGAAGATTTCGGAGCTCTCAAGGCATGGCGGATGGCGGACCGATGTGGAACGGATGGGCGGCGGCGCGCTCCTGGACGGGGGAATCCACTGGGTGGACACCTTGTTCTGTCTGGCTGGAGCGGCGAAGAAGGTCTATGCCGTCCGGGGTCCGAAGACCCGCGAGGGCGTCCCCCTCGAGGATACGGTGCACATCATCAGCGAGCATGAGGGCGGGGTTGTCGGGGAATTGACCCATTCCTGGGGCATCCCGGCCCCCGGCAAGGTGCAGTTTTCCTCGGTCTCCGGGACGGAGGGGACGCTTTATATCGAGAACCACGGCTACTTTCTCTATCTTGCGGGAAAAAAGAGGAGGATTCATCTCTTGTCCCCGAGAGACCGGACGGGTTTCACGGCGATGCACGCCGAGTTCTTGCGGGGGGTGAGGGCCCGGCAATCCGCGATGTCCGCCGGGGAGGTTCCGGCCGCTGAAACGGCGGATCTGTCCGGGGACGATGGGCGGCGGGCCCTGGCCTTCGTCCTCGCCGCGTATCGGTCTTTCCGGGAGGGGCGGGCGGTCGAGCTGTGGGACGATGTTTCGCGGTGAAAAGGGCGACGTGGCCACCCGCCGGCCTTCCTCCGGAACGGCAAACCCTTCATGCCGTGGAAGATTTTTCCTCTCCCCGAACAAAAACGCCTGCATCGAATTCACAGGAAGCGCCGCTCATTAATTTAATAAATTAAATTAATATTTATATATTAACATGTTGTTTTATAAATGTTTATATGTCCATGATAACGCGAATTTAAGATCTCCCGGAAATCCTCGAAAAAAGGCACGGGACTTGAACCTCGTTAAGGCGTTGGAACGGCTTCCGGCGACTTGCGGGAAATTCGATGTTGGGATCAATTTCAATGATTCGACCGAAGCATCGATTCTTGATCGGCCTCCTCATTCTCGTTCCGGGATTTCTCCTGGCCGTTGGCGGAGGCCTTTCGGCGGGTTCATGCGACGGTCCGGCGAAATCCAGGGGGACTGTGAGTGAAGCGCGCTTCAGCATCAAGGTGGGTCAGCGGATGCTGGAGCAAGGGAAATTCTCCATGGCTACCAAATTCTTGGATCGGGTCGCGGGATTTTGCGAGCGGAGCGCGGGCCGGGCCAACGTCGTCGAGGCGGCTTCGTTGGCGTCTTATGCCCATGAACGGATGGGCGACAAGGCGCGGGCCATCCGGTACGCCGAGCAGGCCGAGCGAATCCTGGAGGCGATCCCCCGGGGCCATGTCGATCATTCAAGATCACGGCCAGTGCTGAAGTGGGTCAAGAGTGGGCTCGCGCGTCTACGGCCGAGCGGGCGGGTCAGGGAGGCGAACCTCCTGGGCGCGCCGCCATTCAACGAATCATTGTTCCCGCCTTCCTACCGGGCCCGGAAGCTGGCTCGCCGTGCGCCGGACCGGCGCAAGCAAGCTTCGGGCCGGACCGGGACCGTGCGGATTGTCTCCTCCCCCGGGCAGGCGGCGGTGGTCCTGGACGGCAAGTGGAAGGGTAGGACCCCCATTCTTCTTCTGGGCCTCAAACCCGGAAAACACCAGTTGAAGATTCGGAAGAAGGGTTACCGGGAAGAATCCAGAATCCTCCGCCTCGCCCCGGACGCCCGGTTGTCCCTTGTCTTCCGGATGGAGCGGAGGGGGAGGGGGAAGGAGAGGGCGGGGAAGGCTAAGCCGGCGCCACCGAGGCGGCGGAAGGCCCCGGCAAAAAGGCGGCGTCTCGGAAAGAAATCCGTTTCGCGGAAACCCGCGCCGGCGAAGAATCCGCCCCGGGCTCCTACAGAGAAGGTCGTTGTGGCCGATGGGTTGCGAGCGGCGGAAGAAAAGACCGGACAGGGAGTCTCCTACCGGCTTCCGGACGCGCTCCCTCAGGTTTTCGAGGAATCGGCCCCGGCCGGCGGGGAGCGGGTGATCGATAAGATACCCGCGATCCCTGTGAAAGGGAGCGCCCGGCCTCCGGTGGTTCGGGTTGTTTTCGTGAAGTCCGTGGCGACGAAATCGGGTTGGCCCGTCGGAAAGGTCGTCCCCATTACGGAAGTGCCGGTGTTCCTTCGAAAGGGCAGTATGCCGCCTGAACCCGTTTTTGACATCCCCGCCCCGAAACCCCCTGAGAAGAAATCCGTTCCGGAGAAGCCGCGCGTGAAAAAGCGGAAACCGAGCCGGAGGAAGGTGATCGTTTTCGACGCGGACGCGTCCCGGAAGCCCGCGAAACCGGTCGTCCGAAGGCCGTCCATCTGGAAAGCCCGGTGGCCGCAGATGAGCATGATGGGCCTCGGCCTGCTCTGCCTGGCCGGGGCGTTCACGGGATGGAGAAAGCGGCGTCAGTTTTTCGATGAAGGGGCTGAAAGCTCCAAGATCGGAATTCGGGATCTCGACGAAGAAGATCAATCGGAAACCCCGTCCGAGACCGACGACCTTCCGAGTGACGAGGAGATCGATGCCGCTCCGCCGCCGGAAACCCTGGACGCCTCGGATGCCTTGGAGGCGGAAGAAGAGCCGTTTTCCGGGGGGGAGGTGGTCGAGACGCCGGACGAGGCCGAGGGGGAGGCGGAGGGGGACGACGCGTCAGACGGCGCGGATGTCGCCGCCGCCGAGGAGGAAGACCCCGAAGCCGAGATTGGGTCGGAAGAAGAAACCGAACCGGCCGTGCAGGAAGCCGGTTAGCCCGCAATCCTCAAAAAGAGAAGATGCCCGCCTTCTTTCATCCCGCCCCCTCGACTTCGAGCAACCGCTTGCCGGAAGCGAACGGAATCACAAGGTCTGAACACCCTGTCATCCACGCAAGCGCCCACACCGCATAGAGAGGTTTTTCATCACCAGGGCGGCGTCACGCGCCCATCCGCTCTTCCTGGAAGGCCGGGTCCCGGTTCCGCAGACGGCTTCGACCCGCATTTCCCATATGGATGATAATTATTAACGCCCCGAAGGCCGTTTTCTCGTGTAAAATCAAGGTGTTGGCCTCTCCCTGCCATCATCTTGCGAGGGGACCCGATGGGTGAAGCGAAAAAGAGGCCGTTGAGGCTCCAATTCGACGGTCGGCTCAGGCTGGAGTTTCATGGAGCAAAGGTTACGAGTGACGCCGGTTTGCTTGCCTATCGTGAACTGGATGAGGTGTTGGGGCTAACGAAGGCGGCCGAGGGGTTTCTGTCCGATTCACGGACGGGCGGGAACACCCGGCACAGCCTCACCGCTTTGGTGCGCCAGTCGGTCTACAGCCGCCTGGCAGGATATAAAGACACCAATGATGCCGAGCGGCTCTGTGTCGATCCCGCCATGCGTCAGGTGGTTGGGGGGCGAGCGAAGTATCACACCGCTGCCTCCACCAGCCAGATGAGCCGATTCGAGACGCAGACCCTCACCCGGCCCCTTAACCCCTCAAGGCGCTGAGCGGTCTGCCCGGTGTGTTGGTGGATCGTGTCCGCAAACGCAAGCCGATTCGCAAGCTGATCCTGGACATGGACAGTTCGGTCAGCCCGACCCACGGTGAGCAGGAAGGCTCTTCCTACAACGGCCACTTCGGCTGCACCTGCTATCACCCACTGTTTTGCTTCAACCAGTTTGGCGATCTGGAGCGGGCGCTGTTGCGCAACGGCAAGGTCCACAGCGCTGATGACTGGCGGTCTGTATTGGAGCCGGTGGTAGCTCGCTACCGGGATGCGAAGGTCTGTCGGTTTTTTCGAGGCGACGCGGCATTTGCCAAGCCGGAGGTGTACCGATACCTTGAGGCGGAGGGCTACTCCTATGCGATTCGGCTTCCGGCCAACGCCATCTTGTACAGGGACATCGAATACCTTCTGACCCGGCCGGTTGGCCGACCGCCCAAAAGGCCCATTATCTTCTACCACAGCGTCTCCCCTATCAGGCGGCTAGTTGGGAGAAGCCTCGCCGGGTGGTGGTGGCGGTCGAGTGGCACCAGGGCGAGTTGTTTCCAAGAGTCAGCTTCATCGTGACCAACCTGCACTGGCGGGAAGAGAACGTCGTGAGGTTCTACAACCAGCGTGGGACGGCGGAGCAGTGGATCAAGGAGGGCAAGTACGCCCTGAACTGGACGCGCCTGTCCTGCCACGGCTTTGAAGAGAACCAGGTTCGCTTGCAACTATTTGCCTTGGCGTACAACCTGGCAAACTTCCTGCGGCGGCTGGCGTTGCCCAGAGCGGTGAAGCACTGGTCGCTGACGACGTTACGCGAGAAGCTGATTAAGATTGGGGCCAAGGTGGTCACCCACGCCCGGTACACCACCTTCCAGATGGCCGAGGTGGCCGTGCCGCGTCAACTGTTCAGGGCAATCCTTGAACGAATTCGACGGTTGTGGTTACCGCCTCCCGTACCAGATACCGGATGACGGAGCAGATGGCCCGGAAGCTTAGTGACGTGGTGGAGACGGGGGATCAGTCTGTGCCGAACTCCCCTGAGTGTGCCGGTAGAGCTGGGTTTTCAAGGGATTGCGGCTTTAGGACGGCCGTTGCCCCTCGATTGAGCAGAGGGTTCTGCAAAGAGACCCTGAATCTGTAGTAAAATGGGGTACTTTGATGACACAGGAGGACCGCAGGATGGCTAAGAGTGGTCATCTGGGAAATCCCGGATAATGTTGTGCGACGGCTCCCTGAAGAGGATCGTGAACGCTGCTCTCTGGACACTACGCCTGCGCCGTGCTGCGTTTAGCCTGGATATCTCACAAAGAAAGAGAGCCAAGCCGGTTTTTTTCGGGTAAACTCTTTTTGATCAACGGGTTGCCCGAAGAAAGGAGACCGACTTGACTCGCACACAGTGTATCGCAGAACAGATGGAATTCCAAGGGTTGGGTTCTCGGCGTGTGATCGCCACTTCCAACGGCGGGGCGATCACCTCTGATGCGGGCGGTCTTTTGCTACGCGACACCGAGGGGCGGGTGAAGCTGATCGCAGGCTTCGCGGCCTGTTTTGAGGACGGTCGGGACGCGAGGCGGGTGGAAGATGAGTTGTGGGCGTTGTTGCGGCAGCGGGTGTACGCGCTGGCGCTTGGCTATGAGGACGTCAATGACCACGAGCGGCTTCGCTTTGACCCGATGCTCCAGATCCTCTCGGGCAAGCTGGAGGCCACGCGGCGCAAGGGGGGTCCGGCCCTTGCGGGCAAGAGCACGCTGAACCGTTTGGAGCGTCTTGCGGGCGATGGCGATGAGCGCTACCACAAGATCGCCTACCGAGGCGAGGCGATCGACCGGCTGTTGGTGGAGGGCTTCCTTCGGTCGCAGAGGCGGGCGCCGGGTCGGATCGTTTTGGACATCGACGCCACCGACGACCCGGTGCACGGCTGTCAGGAGGGGCGTTTCTTCCACGGCTATCACGGTCATTACTGCTACCTTCCGCTTTACATCTTCTGCGGGGATTTCCTTTTGTGCGCTCGGCTTCGGCCCTCCAATATCGACGCCTCCTCGGGGGTGGTGGAGGAGTTGGAGCGGATCGTTGCCCAGATTCGGGCACGCTGGCCGCAGGTGTCGATCCTGCTTCGGGCGGATTCGGACTTCTCGCGCGAGTGGATCATGGCCTGGTGCGAGGCGCAGGGGGTGGATTACGTGTTCGGCCTGGCCAAGACCTCCCGGCTGCAGGAAGCGGTGAAGGACGAGCTGGCCGAAGCGAAGGCGCGTCATCAGAGCACGGGGAAGGGGGCGCGGTTATTCCGGTCGTTTCCTCACCGGACGCTTACATCCTGGAGCCGGGTGCGGCGGGTGGTCGCCAAGGCCGAGCACCTGGCCAAGGGCGCCAATCCGCGCTTCATCGTGACTTCGCTGGACGAGGAGGCGATCGACGCGAAGCCTCTGTACGAGCGCATCTACTGCGCCCGGGGGACGATGGAGAACCGGCTCAAGGAGCAGCAGCTCGACCTGTACGCGGACCGGACGTCGTGCACGCGGATGCGCTCCAATCAGTTGCGGCTCTACCTGTCGGCGGTGGCCTATGAACTGATGCATGCGTTGCGTCGGCTAGGCCTTCGGGGGACGGCGTTTGCAAAGGCAACGTGTGGAACGGTGCGGACGCGGCTGCTGAAGATCGGGGCGCAGGTTCGGGTGAGCGTGCGGCGAGTGCACGTGGCCCTTGCGACGGGTTATCCGTACATGAATGTGTTCTTCCACGCCTGGCGGAACCTGCGCGCGGGGCCGGAGGGAGAGCCCGCCGTCTAAGACAGATTGCAAAATGAACGCGCAGGGAGTCGAGGCAAACGTGCGTGCGGAGCCGAGCCAAATCGGCCAAAAAGCCCCTCTCACGGGTCAACTCCAACCACCCACCGGCCCTGGTTCCACCGCAAAAGCGACAGACAGGAAAAAACACTCCAATTCACACCCGATAATCCATCCGCCGAGTGGGTGGTGAGAAATGCGGGTCGAACCTCTCCCAGCGCGCCCGAGTCCACCGGGATCCCGTTGCGGTAAGCGATGACCTGCCGGGAGAAAGGGGACAGCCGGGCGCCGGGCGTAACGATGCCCACGAGGTTCAGCGGGTCCGCCGCCGCGACCACCACCGTTTTCTCATCTTCCTGATTCCGCCGCACCGCCCGCAGGGCCTCGACGGCTTCGGGCAGCGCGTACTGATCGCCGACGAATCCGTTGACGAACCTTCCTCCGCGAATCTCTCCGCGCGCCTCCAGGCGGCGTAAGACGGCCAGGAGGTCGCGCCAGGGCGCCCCGTGGGTCTCCCTCGCCAGGATCTCGCGGAAAACGACGCCGTACCGGTGAAGGAGCCGTCGGGCGAGGGCCTCGATCCGCACCGGCTTCGGCCGCCCCTGACCGGCGGGCGGGCGCCAGAGCGACCACCGGCCGGCCGGGATGAACCGCTCGGCCGCGCGCCGGCCGCGAAGGGACCGGAAAGGCCTTCGCCGGGGTTTCCGCTCGGCGTCCGGTATGAGCAGGGTCCGAAGGCCCGCGATCCCGTCGCCGGCCGCGAGGCCGCGCGCGACCAGCTCCCAGAGGGCGTCCTCGACGGCCGTCTTGAGGTGGCCGGTCGCTCCAGATATGTCCACCAGAAACGACGCGCCGTTTTCTTCCAGATACCGGTGAACGTCCTGACCGACGGGTGAGAGGCGCGCGAAACTCTCTTCGGCGGGGGGGGCGGGCTCCAGAATGTCGGGCGCGTCCTTGCGGAGCATGAAACCGAGCGGGGTCTGGCGGGAAGGAGAGGGGGACCTCCGGGAGGCGGCCGCGTTGGGTCCGTTGACGGCGGGCGGGTCTTCACTCCCCCCTCCTCCCATGCCGGGGTTCAGCCGGATCCGCCCCCAGGCCGTCTCGCCGGCCAGGCAGAGGGATTCCAGATCATCCGGGTCATAGTCCTCGATCCGGGCCGGCAGGACGCAGCGTTCCCACGCGGGCGCGGGAAGCTCGAGCCCCTGAAGCCGCCGGATGACTTCCAGAACGCCGTCCCGCCCGTGAAGCCGGGTTCCCGGCTGAACGTGCTGCCAGCGGAGGAGGAACCGCATGAAGTCGGCGGGGGTCACGGGCTCAATCTCGCGGCGCAGCCGCCCGAGGGTCATCCGGTGGATGCGGGCGAGCAGCCGGCGGTCGCACCATTCGGTTTCCCCCTCCCCCTCGGACAAGTTCCGGGAGAAGCGTCCTTGCAGAACGCCGCCCTGGGCCTCCAAGGCCGCCATGGCCGTCCGGACGGCGCTCCCCGAAAGCCCCAGGCGCTCGGCCAGACGGGCCTCGGTAATCGGCCCGACGCATGCCATCCACCCCTGAACCATCGACCGGACGGCGTCCTGCTCCTCCGGATCGGCTTCTTCTCCGGGGGCGGGCGGGGGCTCGCGGATGTCCTCATCGCAGCGCAACCCGGACAGGGCGGCCCGGGCGTAGCGAAGCCGCTCCGCGGCGACGAAGTCCCCGCGCTCTTCTCCATCGGAGGCGCCCCAACGGACCGCGGCGGCGCGGCCGGAGGCGATCAACGCCTCGGCGAAAGAGACCCATTCAGCGGCATCGGCCGCGGGAAGGACGATGAAGGTCAAGAGCGCGTCGTGAAGCTCGTCGGCGTCTCTTACGTCGGGCCAGGCCTGGGCGCGGACCTGGGCGATGGCCTCCGGGTCCAGGGCGGCGACGCCGTCCTCGAAGTCCGGCAGGGATCTCCGGAGCGAGACCGCCCGCGCGCGGCGCTCTTCCAGGGGGGCGTCGTCGAGGAAGGCGTAGGGGTTCGCGTTGAGGATCTCGTGGGACATCGGGGAGGGGGCGGGGGTCTCGACGGCGACGGTGCGGATCTCCCCCCGTTCCATCTTTTCGAGGATTTCGAGGAGGCCGTCGATGTCCATGGCCTCGCGCAGGCAGTTGTCGAGGGTCTCGTTCACGAGAGGATGGTCCGGGGGGGTGACGGGCCCGGAGTGATTGTCCTGGCAGGCCAGTTGATCGGGAAACACCGCCCCCAGGAGGTCTTCGGCCCGCATCCGCTGGATGGCCATCGGAACCTTCCTGCCGCCGTTGTGGCGGAGCAGGGCGAGGGCCCGCGTGGCGTTCCAGCGCCAGCGGTTCGTGAACATGGGTGACTGGAGCGTGGCCTGGATGAGGTTTTTCTCGAGGGTGGCCGGCCGGACGAACCCGAACACGCTCTCCAGGGGAAAGCTGTGCTGCTCGATGAGGGAGAGGACGAGGCCGTCGTCGGTGGCGGCCGCTTGAAGCTCGAAGTCGAAATTCAGGCAGAAGCCTTTTCGGAGCGCGAGCCCCCAGGCGCGGTTGATCCGGCCGCCGAAGGGGGTGTGGAGGACAAGCTGCATCCCCCCCGACTCGTCGAAGAACCGCTCGGCGATGATCTGGTTCTGCGTGGGGACGGCCCCCAGCGTCCGGAGGGATTCCCGGATGTAGGCCGCCGCCTGTTCCGCGCCCGATGGATCCAGGCCGGTTTCGGTCGTGAGCCATTCAACGGCGGCGTCCGGACCGGCTGAGCCCCGGCTCCGCCCGGCGATTTCCTCGCGGAGCTTCGAGACCGCCGCCGAGAGCTCGTGGGTGCGGGAGGGGGCCTCGCCGAGCCAGAACGGAATGTTCGGCGGAGCGCCACGGGCGTCTTCCACCCGGACCTTGCCCGCCTCTATTCTTCGAATGCGCCAGGACTGGTTGCCCAGCAGGAAGATGTCCCCGGCCATGCTCTCGATGGCGAAGTCTTCGTTCACCCGCCCGACGAGCTTTTCCGCGGGCTCTTCGATTACGTCGAAATCCGCCGTGTCCGGGATGGCCCCGCCGGAGGTGATCGCCGCCAGCCGCGCGCCGCGCCGCCCCCTGATCCGACCGTTCACCCGGTCCCGGTGAAGATGGGCGCTTCGCCGCCCTCTCTTCGTCGAGATGCCCTCGGACAGGATGTGGAGAACGGCCTCCCAATCCTTCTCCGGGAGGTCCCGGTACGGATACGCGCCCCGCATCATCCGGCGGAGGTCCTCTTCCCCGATCTCGTCCGCCGCGGCCGTGGCGACGATCTGCTGGGCGAGGATGTCGAGCGGCCTCTCGGGCATGATGACGCGGTCCAGCCCGCCTTGGCGAATCGCGCGGATCGCCGCCGCGCACTGGATCAGCTCGTCCCGCGTCATGGGGAACAGGACCCCCTTGGGAACGGCCCCGATCCAGTGGCCCGAGCGGCCCACGCGCTGGATGAGTGTGGCGAGCGCCCGGGGAGCCCCGATGTGGCAGACGAGGTCCACGTGGCCCACGTCGATCCCCAGCTCGAGAGAGGCCGTCGCGACAATGGCCGGAATCTCCCCGTTCTTCAGCCCCTGTTCCGCCGCCAGGCGCGTGGCCTTGGAGAGGCTGCCGTGGTGGGCGGCCACCCGGCCTTCGCCGAGGCGGTCTTCGAGGTGGTGGGAGACGCGCTCGACGAGCCGCCGGGTGTTGACGAAGACGAGGGTGGCGCGGTGGGTCTCGACGCGCGCCGCTACGCGGTCATAGACGTCCGTCCAAAGCTCGTGCGTGGCGACGGGGCCGAGCTCCTGATCGGCGATCTCGATGGAAAGGTCCAACTCCCGGCGGCGCCCCGTATCGATGATCGCGCAGTCCGGACGGCCGTCGGCGAGGACGCGCCCGTTGCCGACCAGGAGGCGGGCGATCTCTTCGATGGGTTTTTGCGTCGCGCTCAGGCCGATGCGCTGGACCCGGCGGCCGCACAGGGCGTCCAGGCGCTCGAGGGAGAGGGCCAGGTGACTCCCGCGCTTGTCCCCCGCCACGGCGTGGATCTCGTCGATGATGACCGTCTCGGCCGGCTCGAGCATGCGGCGGCTTCGCTCGGCGGTGAGCAGGATGTAGAGGGACTCGGGGGTCGTGATGAGGATGTGCGGGTTCCGCCGGACCATGAGCGCGCGCTCTTTGGCGGGCGTGTCCCCCGTGCGGACCATGACGTTGATTTCCGGGAACGGGACGCCCGACTGCTGGGCCCGCTTGCGGATCTGCTGGAGGGGGGTCTGGAGGTTCTTCTGGATGTCGTTGGCCATGGCCTTGAGGGGGGAGACGTAGACGACGTGCGTCCGGTCTTCAAGGCCCCCTTCCGCGCCTGCCCGGACCAGCCGGTCGATCGACCAGAGGAAGGCGGCGAGGGTCTTGCCCGAGCCGGTCGGGGCGGAGATGAGGGTGTCGCGGCCGGCCATGATCGCCGGCCACCCCTCGGCCTGGGGGGGCGTCGGCCCGTCGAAAGTCTCGGTGAACCAGGCGCCAACGAGGGGATGGAAGAGGTCCAGGCTCATCAGGATCACGTCCCTCGAATCTCGAACAATCCGTCTTCCATTTTGTTACCATACGTCACAGGCTTCAGTGTGCGTCCCGGACGGTTTGAGATCAACCTGGAAATGTTCGAATGAAGAAGATCGCGAAGTTTTTTCATCCCGGCCGGGGGCCCCGCGCCCTGGCGGTGTTGCTGGTTGCCGGGTGCATCCTCTTTTCAACGTCTTCTCCCGCCGAAGTCCGGACCTTACGTCTGAGCCATATCACGTCGCCCACATCTCCCTGGCACAAAGGGGCGCTGCGGTTTGCGGAGCGGGTCTCAAAGAGAACAAACGGGGAAATCCGGATCCGGATCTACCCCGGCGCCTCCCTGGCCGGCCGGAGCCAGAAGACAGAGCTTCAGATGGTCCGGAGCGGGGTGATCCAAATGCACCTGGTGTCGCCCATCCTCCTCGCCCTGTATCTTGACCCCCGGTTCGACGTGTACGATCTCCCCTGGCTTTTCCCGAGCCACGAGGCGGTCTGGAAGGTCCTGGATGGGAAGATGGGGAAGATGGGGGCGGGGTGGCTCCGGGAGAAGGGCTTCGCCGCCCTCGCGTGGGGCGCCAACGGCTTCCGCCAGCTCACCAACGGCAAGCGGCCCATCCGGAGGCCGGAGGACTTGTCCGGCATCAAGTTCCGCGTCGCCGGGACGAAGATGTACCTGAGGATTTTCCGCCTTCTGGGGGGGAACGCCCTGACCATGAACTTCGGCGAGGTGTTCTCCTCTCTTCAGCAGGGGGTGATCGACGGGCAGGAAAACCCCCTCTCGGTCATCACCTCCTCGCGCCTCTACGAGGTGCAGAAACACGTCACGATCTGGAACTATTCGTTCGACCCCCTCATCCTTTCCATGAACGGCAAGCTCTTCGACGGCCTTTCCCCCCGGTTGAAGCGGATTTTCCAGACCGCCGCGCGGGAGGCCCTGGAGTATGAGCGAAGGCTGATTGCGGAGGACGATAAGCGCCTTCCCGCGTTCCTCGAAAAGAAGGGGATGAAGGTCATCCGGCTCGATGACGCCGAGCTCGCCGTGTTCCGGAAGCGGGTGAGACCGGTTTACGATGAATGGGCGCCCAAGGTCGGCCGGGATGTGATGGACCTCGCCGAGTCCGAGGTGCAAAGGGCCGTGAAGGAATTGTCGAAGGAGGGCAAGCGCCCGTGAAATGGTTGGGCCGGGTGGAGGAGGTCCTCCTCGTTCCGATTCTGGCCGTCATGGCGGCGTTGACGTTTGCGGGCGCGGCCGCCCGGGCCATTGGGGTTCCCATCGCCTACATCGAGGAGGTCGTGCCTGATCTCTTCGTCTGGGCGACGTTCCTGGGGGCGGCGCTCGCGGCCCGGCATGGGGCCCATCCGGGCCTCTCTGTCCTGAGAGAAAACCTGCCCCCCGGCTTGCGGCGTCGGCTGGATGGGATCGTGGCTGGCTTGACGGTCCTGTTCTTCGGCGTCCTCGCGGTCCAGGGGATTCGGGCCGTGGGGATCTCCATCCAGATGGGCGAGACGACGGCCCTGGGCGCCCCGGCCTACTGGGTGACGCTGGCGGTCCCGGTCGGCGCGGCGCTCTATATTTATCGTGTTCTTTCCCCCGCCGATCCGGAACGGCCGCCAGGGGGAGGGGGGGGATGGGGCGCGCCCCCCTTCCGATAAACGGGCCGGCCGGACACGTGGTGGCGGCTCTCCACACTCTCGCATCTAGGTGTTAGAAGGAATCTGAGCGCCGGGCGCCACAGAAGTTGTCATGAGGCAGGTGCCTCAACCGCGGCTTGGCCGGCGCGCAAACGCCACACTCTCGCATCTAGGCGTTAGAACAAATCTGAGCGCCGTGCGCTACAGAGGTTGTCATGAGCGCAAGCACCTCAATCGCAGCTTGGCCGGCGCGCAAGCGCCCCCGGTAACGTTTTGATATCGGCCTTACTCTTCGGAACGTTCGTTCTCCTTCTTCTCCTGGGCGCCCCGGTGGCAGTTGCGCTGGGTTTGGCGGGGGTCGTCACGGTCTGGGCGTTCGACCTGGCCCCGTTGGTGTTTCTCCCGCAGCTCATCTTCGGCACGGCCCATTCCTGGACCCTGCTGGCGATCCCCTTTTTCATCCTGGCGGGGAACATTCTGGCGCGCGGGGAGATCGCGAGACGCCTGACCGTTCTGGCCCGTTCGCTCGTAGGGACCGTGCGGGGCGGACTGGGTTACGTGACGGTGGCCGCCTCTGTCTTTTTCGCGGGCCTGTCCGGTTCAGGTCCGGCGGACGTCGCGGCCATCGGCGCGTTTCTCTATCCGGGGTTGAAGAGCGCGGGGTACCGGCGTTCCTTCGCCTCGGCCCTCCTGGCGGCGGGTGGAGGGATCGGAATCATCATCCCGCCTTCCATCGCCCTGGTGATCTACGGCGTCCTGGCGGAGACCTCGATCCCGAAGCTGTTCATGGCGGGCGTCCTTCCGGGCCTGCTGATGGCCGTGAGCCTGGCGGCCGTCGTTTGGATAGAGGCCCGGCGAGAGCCGGCGGCGGCGAAGGGGGGAGGGGAGGCGGCGGGCCCCGCCCACGTCCCGTTCGCCAAGGCCCTGCGGGAATCCATCTGGGGATTGGGCGCGCCCGTCATCATCCTCGGAGGGATTTACGGGGGCGTCTTCACGCCCACCGAGGCCGCCGCCGTGGCGGTTGTGTACGGCCTGGTCGTCGGGCTTTGGGTGTACAGGGACATCAGACCGAGGGACCTGCCGGAGATCCTCTGGACGTCGGCCAGGACTTCGGCGGTTGTGATGACGATCGTCGTCATGGCGTCGGTTTTCGCGTGGGTCCTGACGGACCAGGGAATCGCCGAGGACGCCGCGGCGGGGTTGGGAATCCTGAAAGGGAACCGCGTCCTCTTCCTCCTCGCCGTCAACGCGTTGATCCTGGCGGCGGGGTGCCTTCTGGATGCCATTTCGATTTTCTACATCTTCGTTCCGATCCTGCTCCCGATGGCGAAAGCCGCGGGCGTGGACCCGATCCATCTCGGGATCGTCTTGACGGTGAACCTGGCCATCGGCCAGGTCACCCCGCCCGTGGGGGTCAACCTGCTCGTGGCGGGCGGCGTGACGGGGGAGCCGCTCAAGGGCGTCGCGCGGGCGATCCTTCCTTTCGTGGCGGCGGAGTGCGCGGCGCTGCTTCTGATCACATTTTTGCCTCCGTTGTCCCTTTGGCTTCCGTCGCTCCTGCCCCAGTGAACGGCGGTGATGATATCCATCTTGACAATAAAGCTCGGTCGGCCTTTTTGAACCTTGGGAGGAGGCGGGTCGGAAATCTTTTCTTAACGTGCAAAGGTCTTCCCAAGCGGGAGAGAAAAGCATAGATTCTCGTTAATGAGGCAAAGAGCGATGACGTTCAGGGTTGAGATGGAACAAGGAGGAGACGGGCGCTGGATCGCGGAGGTCGTTGATCGACCTGTGGGATATCGGGGTTGGTTCTAGACATTCCGCTCGCCCAAGAACCGGGCGCTTGCTGATTCTGATTCTATGAGCAAGAAAGCAAACATGGAACCTGTCAAGTCTCTATGCTCCGGTGTATACAGACTCAACCTGCATCGCAGACAGAGAGCAGGCGTGCTGAGAAACAATCACTTTCCAGGTAGGTCTGAGGAAAGCCCACCTGAGGCGATCTGAGATGCTTCGCGGATCACGTCCGCTGTGGAAGGGGTCGTGAAGAGGAGTTGGCAATGACAAAGCTTCTTCAAAAAGCCTTTGCCGAAGCATCAAAGCTTCCCGAGCCTGATCAGGAGGCGCTCGCCGAATGGTTGCTGGAAGAGCTGGCTTCTGAGCGACGGTGGACAGGGTCCTACGGTAGGTCCGAGGAAGCGCTGGGCAGGTTGGCCGATGAGGCCCTCACAGAGTATCGTGAAGGGGGCGCGCGAGAGTTGGACCCAGAGAAGTTGTGAGATCCCGGACGACGGCGCGTTTCCGCAGGGTATTTCAACAACTGCCGGAGGATGTTCAGCGCCAAGCCCGAGCGGCTTACGCACTTTTCACCGAGAACCCAGAGTATCCGGGTTTGCGCTTCAAGCGGATTCATTCAACAAGACCCGTCTACTCCGTCCGAATCAGCAGAAAATACCGCGCGCTTGGCGTTCGTGAGGGTGACGAGATGGTCTCGTTTTGGATTGGTTCACATGGAGTGTATGACCATCTGATCGCTCGGCTGTAGCGGGGGCAGGCCAAGGTCAGTCGGCAACGCGCACCTAGCGGTAGAACTCTGTCTTCTTGCAGTGGCAGATACTCCTCAGCACTTGGTTTACGGGTCTCGAACTCTTGACAGGGATTCTGGAAGGAGATTCAATGCCTTCCACAGGGAATGAAAAGCGAAAGGGCAGCGCCAGAGTTTGATATGGGAAATCCCGCTCTACATACAACGGGGGATCAAGAGGCAACATCTTTGGGTTGAAATGCGAAATCCGGGGTTAGGTGCAAAGAAACCATGTCCGATGCAACTGGCACGTTTGTTTATTTCGCATACGGTTCCAACATGTTTTCTCGTCGCCTCAAGGCGAAAGGTCGCGCACCTTCGGCAGTTGACATCGGAACTGGGTACGTTGCGAGCCGCAGGCTCGCTTTCGACAAGGTGAGTAGTGATGGCTCGGGTAAGTGCGATATTGAGAGCACGGCAAATTCAACTGACCGGGTTTATGGGGTGCTTTTCAAGGTATCTTGCGCTGATAAGCGCAACCTCGACTGCGCTGATGGGCTTGGAAAAGGCTATCGAGAAGAACGCGTTCGGGTGGTCACGCCGAACGGAGAGGAGCGCGAAGCAATTACATACGTTGCTACCAAGAAAGAGCCTGCTTTGCGACCATACCACCGGTACAAAGAACTCGTCATTGCTGGTGCCATCGAGCACAGGTTGCCAGCCGATTATGTTGAGTGGCTCCGCACGTTTGACTCACAGCCAGACCCAAATGACGAGCGTCGCGCAAAAGAGGAATCTTTGTTGTGCAACAGCTAACCAAGTGCTCCAGAAGGACCTGAACCGGTCCCTGAAGTTTCCCAAAACCGAACGCCCTCACCAGGGCAATTGCAACCTGGGCAGACGACAGATCGTGATTCGGTCAAGAGGTTTATCAAGCCTGTGAGGAAGGGTGCCTAGTAGCACAGATTAGCCAAAATAAAAAGCCGGGAGGAATCGATGTCGCAAGTGAAGATCCCCTGCGTCGTCATGCGGGGCGGGACGAGCAAGGCGCTCTTTTTCAAGGAAGAGGACCTGCCCGAGGACCGGGAGAGCCGGGATCGCATCCTCCTCGCCGCGTTCGGAAGCCCCGACGCCCGGCAGATCGACGGCCTCGGCGGGGCAGACCCCCTCACGAGCAAGTGCGCCATCGTCGCGCCCTCCGGTGATGAGGGCATCGACGTCGACTACACCTTCGCCCAGGTCTCCTTGGATCAGCCCTTCGTCGATTGGCGAAACAACTGCGGCAACATCTCCTCCGCCGTCGGCCTGTTCGCCGTGGAAGATGGGTGGGTCGAGCCCCGGGCGCCCGTCACACGCGTCCGCGTCCTCAACACCAATACGAAGAAGGTCATCGAGTTCGACGTACCCGTGGAGGACGGGGCGCCTCTGGAGGGGGGAGACACGGTCATCCCCGGCGTGCCCGGAACGGCCGCGCCCATCCGTGTCGGATTCATCGGGGCCAGCGGGGCGGTGACGGGGAAGCTGCTTCCCACTGGGAAGCCCCTCGATGAGGTCGAAATCGGCGAATACGGGACGTTCGCCCTCTCTGTTGTGGACGCCGCCAACCCTTTGTTCTTCGTGGAGGCGGAGGCGGTGGGCTGGACGGGCTCGGAGACGGCCGAGGAGATGGAGGCGGCCCAGGTTGTCCTGGCTCGGCTCGAGCGGATCCGGGGGGAGATCGCCTTCAAGCTCGGGTTCGTGATGGACCCGGTCCGCGCGCGGGCGGAAAGCCCGGCCATCCCCAAAGTGGCGGTGGTGGCTCCGCCCGCCGATTATACGGCCTCTTCGGGGGAGACCATCACGGCCGAGGGTCACGACCTCCGGGGCCGGATGCTCTCGATGGGCCGGGCCCACCGGGCGTACGCGCTGACCGGCGCCATCTGCACGGCCGCGGCGGCTTACATCGAGGGAACCCTCGTGAACCGCATCGTCCGGGAGGCCCGGGGCGAGGTTCCCCGAACCCTCCGCATCGGCCATCCGGCGGGGGTCATCGAGGTGGAGGCGGAGGTCAAGGACGGCGAGCTTTTGAAGGCCACCGTGATTCGAACGGCCCGCCGGCTGATGGAAGGGCTCGTCTGCGTCCCCGAGCGGGTCCTGTCCGCGCGCCCCGGGTGACTGCGAACCGACCTCCACGCGGCGCGCAACTTGCGGGGATCGCGGCCTATTCGTCCTCGAACATGGCCACGACCCGCACAAACCCCGCGCTTGCCTTTTTGATCTTGATGGGAAAACAGGCCACTTTGAAGCCCGAGGGCGGGAGCTGGTCGAGATTGGTCAGTTTCTCCAGGTGGCAATATTCCTTCTCGATCCCGGCCAGATGGGCCTCCCAGATGAGGGACTTGTCGCCCGTTTCTTTGTAATCGGCGATGCCAGTACTTGTACGGGCGGTCAAAGCTCCAGGCGTCCGTGCCCATCACGTGGATTCCCTGGTCGATCATCCAGAGCGTGGCGTCCCGGCCGGGCCCGCAACCCGTTTCCCAGAAATCCTCTCTCTCCCAGGCGTGCATCGCGCCGGTGTAGAACAAGACGATGTTGCCCGGCTTCAGCGTCACGCCCGCCTCGTTCAGCTTGTTCCGGATGTCTTCGATCTCCAGGCGCATCCCGTTCGGGCGGTCATGGAAATCCAGGCAGATCCCCTCCCCGAAGCACCAGTCGATCGGGATCTCGTCGATGGTCCGGGCGGGTTTTCCCGCGCAGGTGGGGTGAAAATGCCAGGGGGAGTCCATATGGGTCCCGCCGTGGGTCGTGCTTTCCACTTCGTCGTCCGCGTACGTCAGGCCGAGCGGGAGATCTTCCGTCTTGATCCCCATCTTGTTGTATTCCTCGGTTCCGTGCTTGTGGTCGAGGCACTTGATTTCCACGTTCATGAGAGGGCTGGGGTCGCTTTCCAAGGTGATGCTGAGGTCGAGCATCCGCATGAATTCACTCCTCCCAAAACGGTGAGCCTTCCGGGCCTTTTCCCGAAGGGAGACAGGAGATCATGGGTCCGCTCCCCCCCCTATTTCCACCCTCGCCCCGCCGGTCAGACGATGGGCCAGCGCGATTTCGGTTTGACGTTCGCCCGCTCGATGAGCTTCGGGGCCAGCTCCCGGCATTTGACGCAGACCTCATCCAGGTCGAGGGTCTTGAGCTCCCGGTTTTCCATGAGGATCCGGCCGTCCACAATCGTCGTGTCCACGCTGTCTCCGCTGGCGGTATAGACCAGGCTGTAGACCCAGTTATAGGTCGGCACCCATTCGGGGCGGTCGATGTCGATCAGGATGAGGTCGGCCTTCCTGCCCGGCTCCAAGGAGCCCAGCTCCTTTTCCCAGCCGATGGCCCGGTGGCCGTTCAGCGTGGCCATCTCGATCACATCCTCCGCCGTGATGACCTCCGGGTCCACCCGTGCGTCCTTTGGAAGCGTCGCGGCCAGGTACATGGCCCGGAACATGTCTTTGTGATCGGCCGAGTTGACGCCGTCGCAACCCAGCGCCACGTTCACCCCCTTGGCCTTCATCTCCAGGAATTTCCCCATTCGGGTGGTTCCCTTGGCGAGCTTGAGCGCGGCGGGCGGATTCTGGCAGACTTTGGTGTCCGTCTCGGCCAGCATGTCCACCTCGAACGACTCCACGGCCGTCATGTGGTTGAGGTAGACGTTGGGGCCCAAAACGCCGATTTTGTACATGTGTTCGACCGGCCTGTCGCCGGTGGCCTTGACTTCGCTTTCGACCTCTTCCCGCGAGCTCGCCTTGTGCATCAGCGTGAACGTGTCGTAGCGGTCGGCCAGCTCCTTTGCGCCCAGCATCAGGTCGTCAGAGCAGGTGCCCACGCCTTCGATGGTGGCGAATACCTTCACCCGGCCGTCGGCTGCGCCCTGGTAGGTCTTGAGGTTGTGATCGGTGAGGTCGAGGGCCTCTTTGAGGCTCATCTTGAGGAAATAATCGGGGCACTTGTGTCCATCCGGACCGGCGTGATCCCAAACCCAGCTCCCCGTCGTGGCGCGGATGCCGCTTTCTTCGATCGCCTTCAGCGTCGTGGGAAGGAACTTGCAGCCCGGCTCGGCGAAACAGGTGGTGCCGGATCGGATCATCTCGGCGATGAGGCACTTCGAATACCAGTACTCGTCCTCCTCCGTGATGGCGGCGAGGTAGGGATAGCACCAGAACTTGAGCCAATCGCTGGTTTTCAGGGTGTCGGGGATCAGGCCGCGGGCGATCTCGATGAGGTGGGAGTGGCCGTCCACCAGTCCGGGCATGACCAGGCGGGAGGAGGCGTCGATGGTCTTCCTGCCCTCGAAGCCTTTCTTGATCTCAGCCGTCTTGCCGATGGCGGCAATTCGGTCTCCGCGGATGGCAATGGCCCCGTCGGTGAGGATCCGCCTTTCGGGGTCCAGGGTGAGTATGGTCCCCTTCTCAATGAGGATGTCGACTGCCTCGGCCATTCCATGCTCCTTCGTGGATACCCCGGTTGACCTCCTTCAAAAAAGATCTCGTCAGCCGGGAATGCCAAGAGCTCAGCATTCCTCCACCGATGAATATTCTTCTGCTCAATGAACGGGCGAACGGGATTTCGCGCGGATGCCAAGCCGCCCAAGGTGTTTTCGGCATCCTTTTGGACCTTTTGAAATGCCTCCTCCCCAGCGGCGGTTTTGGCCTCCTTTCTCTCCCGTCCAAACCGCCCGATCGGCGATCGGGGGCTCAACGATGACGTCCGAGGCGAAGCAAGTTCCCGGACGACTCTCCGGGGTCCGACGCCGCAAGCCATTCGCCCCCCGTGGCACCGTGCTGGACGGCCTTTCAAGGTCGTGCCGTCGCATTGGCTCCCTGCCCGAGCCTCCTTCTGAATCCCGATCGGGTCCGATACCGGCCGAAGTGTCTTCGGCTTTCAACTCATCCCATTCTCGAACACTTCGACCGAGGCCGGATTCTTTGTCATTTCGCCAATTGCGGGAGAAATTTGTTCGTATAGACGTCTTCCGTTTTCACACGGACCTTGAGCGGCGTGTGCTTGGTCATGATGTCGATAGTGCGGTCCATTTTCGCCCGGTCCATGTAGCCGAAGCCGTGCTGGAGCACTCCTTTGTCGATGTTCATCGCCCGTGTCCGCATGTACTGCTGACGCAGGAACTCCGGGTTCATGGTGGGCTGGCGTTTCAGGAAATTCTTCATGCACTTTTCCACGTAAATGAAACAGTGGCCCCATGCCTCGATGTTCGCCTTGACGAACCGCCGGACGATGCCGGGGTTTTCCTTGATCAGGTCGTCGTGGACGATCAGGCCGTTAGCGTAGATGTCCACCCCCCACTCGCTGTAGCGGAAGACCGCGCCTTCCTTGCCGAGTTTCCTGGCTTTCAGGTCTAAAGTGACCGAGGCGTCATAGTACGTGGGGGCGAAGTCGATCTTTCCCGTGAGAACGCTCGGGGAGATGGCCCCATAGCCCATTGTGATCCAGGTCACTTGCTTGGGGCTCAGGCCGTTGGCGTTTGCGAAGGCGGGGAAGACCCTCTTGACCGAGTCGCCCTGCGGCCCTCCGATACGCTTCCCCATGATGTCCCGGGGGGTCTTGTATCCCTTCTCTTTCAGATACCACAGGACCATCGGGCTCTTCGCGTAGTACATCGCGACTTGCTTCACCAACACCCCGCGGGAACGTGCGATGATCATCGAACCCGAGTCGGCGAGGCCAAAGGGCGCCACCTTATTCCCGATGCGTTTGATCGTATCACCGGATCCGAAGCCACGCTTGATCTCCAAATCCAGACCTTCTTTCTTCAGGAAACCAAAGTCTTTCGCCGCAAAGAACGGAACGTGCTCGCTGTAATAAACCCAGTCCAGGAGCCAGACGGCTTTTTTCTGGGCCGCGGCGGATCCACCCCACGCCCAAATCATCAGCCCCGCGCTCATGATCGCGATTGACAACCCTTTCTTCATTGCTGGTCCCTTCTTCATTGCTGGTCCCTCCTATTCGGAAATTCCGATCCACCCCCAACCGAATCCTCTCCCTAAGGGCGGAGAGGATTCACAAACTCAAACTTCACCCTCGCCCCATCCGGTCGAATGGGGTTTCAACGGCTCGTCCTGACTGACGAAATATCGTCCGCCGTTCTAACGACTGATCCCTCATGGTGGCAACCTTAAATACATCAAGAAAGTGAGATCCTGCGCTCCTTTTTCATTTGCAAAAAACCCCATCGCTGTGGACCTTAGTGGACCGCCCCTGGGTTATTGGACACTCGGGTGAGGGTATTCGACCTCATGCGGCCTCCGCAACTTGAGCGAGTTTTTCCTGCCTTGCCTGGGCCGGCGTTCGGTAGCCGTAGCCCTCGAGAATCCAATGATGGTTGTACAGGTTCTTGAACTCAAGCAGCGCCCACCGCAGTTCCTCTACGGTGGCGAAAGAGCGCACCCACAGGAGATTCTCCTTCAAGATGCGGATGAACCACTCACAGTAGCCATTTCCCTCGGGCGCCCGCACGAAGCTGGGCGAACTGGTCATGCCCAGGTAGGCGATCTCCCGCTGAAAGTCATCGGACAGATAGGCGGGGCCGTGGTCGTGACGAACTTTAAGCCCCTCGGCGACGTCCGCCTCCAAGCCGGCGAAGCGCTCGGCGACCCCCTGCCGGATCGGCTCCAGGGCCTCGAAGCGGTTGCCGCTCTTGGCCGCATGGATCCCCACGCAGTCCACCGAACAGTGATCCACCGCCACGAACACCGAGGCCATCCCCTCCTCGGTGGTCACCGTCGTCGTCATGTCCGTGCCCCACATTCGGTCGGGCCGCTCGGTGCGGATGGTCCCGTTGTGGGCCTTGGGACCTCGGGGTTTGCCCACCCGGTGGGGGGCCTGAAGCCCCGCCTCCCGCATCAGGCGACGCACCCGCTCCTTGCTGGTGCGGATGCCCGCGAAGCGCAGCCTCGCCCACACCTTGCGGTAGCCCTCGCCATGGAAGGGAGAGTCCTCCAGGACCTGCCGGATGTGACCGAGGAGTTCCGCATCGGTGCACGGGCCCACAGGGCCGCGCTTATTGGGCGTGGGGCGTTCATGAACGGGGACCGCCTCTCGCCGCCGTTGCGCGTAGACCGTGGAGCGCGCCAAGCCCCAAAGGGCGCACACCCGCTTCAGGCCGTAGGCTCTGCCCGTGGAGGTGAAGCGGGCCTGACTCATCGCCTCCACCTCCTGCCGGCTAAAGGGCGGCCGGCCTCCAGGCGGTCGATCTTCTCCCGCAGGACCTCGCCCTCCATCGTGAGTTCGCCCACCTTGGCCTTGAGCCGGGCGTTCTCCTCGTCCCGCTCATCCGCCGGGCGGGCTTTGAGCGCCGCCTCGCCCCCGCGAAGGAACGCCTCGCGCCAGGCGGAAAGCCGAGCCGCTGTCGTGCCCAACTCGCGGCAGAGCGTCTCCAGGCTCTCGCACCGCAAAAGACGCAGGACCGCCTCCCGCTTGCGCTGGCAGGAGAACCGACCCCGCTCACTGCGATGCCCTGGGGCCTTGGCTCCGTTCGCCCTACGGGCGCCCTCCGCCAAAGCCCCCTCTTGCTTTTGTTCGTTCATCGCGACACCCCTTTCTCCATGAATCATGGATCAATCGAGTGTCCAACAAAACCCTAGAGCGGGGGATTAGGAAGAGAACAGCGCGCCCTCGCCATTGAAAACCATCCGCTTTCCGCAGTAAAATCAAGCGCGAAGCCGTTGATATGGAAAGAGCGGACCAAACCGCGGGAGGATTTAAGAATGACCGACGCGCGAAGGGAGATCTTGCTGTTCGCCGATTACACGTGACCGTTTTGCTATATCGCCATCGGTGGAATGGCGAAGGTCGAGAAAGAAGGCGGCGTCAAGGTGAACTGGACGCCCTGGGAGGGACGGCCCGTCGGGGTCGCTTTCCTTGAATCGACGCCGGAGCAGGCGGAGGAGCGTCTGGTGAAGCACCAGGCGTTGGCCTCGAATTACGGGATGACGCTCATCTTCCCCCAGAAAAAATGCCGGACCCGTCTCGCTCATCAGGCGACCCTCTTTGCCCGCGATTACGCCTTGATGGAACCCTTCCGGGACGCCGTCTATCACGCCCGTTATCATGAGGACCGGGACATCGCGGACCCCGGTGTGTTGGTTGAATTGGGCGAAAAGGTCGGTCTGGAAGGAAAGGCGCTGGCAGGCGCCCTGGAGCGCGAAACCTACGCCGGTGAGCTGGACGAGCTGAGAAGAAACGGGGAGCGCCTCGGCGTCGAAGGGGTGCCCACTTACGTTGTCGACGGCCGGACGATTCATGGAGTCGATTCGACCGACGCGGTCCTGGAGGCCCTCGGGAAGTAGACGGCGGCGCAAGCCGTCAACATCCCGGCAAGATCCAACGCGGTCTTTGCCAAGCGCTTCGCCCACCTTTCAGCGGATCCGTCTGCCTAATCCGTTCCCGATACGCGCGCCCGCTTTCACCGCGCGGTTCCGCTTCCCGGCGGCTGAACAATTCATCCATTGCCCCCTCCCGCAACATTCGGTTCGCCTCCGCCGCGCCGAACGCTCATTGCTGATATGATTCGAAGTCGCTGATCCGGCAGAAAAATCCGGAGTTTTTTCGTTTTCTCGAGGCCCCGGCTTATCGCCGGGTTTCGCTGCTTCAGTCCGCGCGCAAGCCTCGCCGGCCGGTTGTGGAGAGGAAATCAAACGTTGGCCCTTCAGACCGAATACGACGGGATCATCATCGGCGCGGGACACAACGGGCTGATTCTGGCGGGCTACATGGCCCGGGCGGGATTGGATGTCGTCGTCCTCGAGCGCTACCTGGAGCAGGGCGGCGGCCTCGACACGCACGTGGACCCGCGGCATCCGGGGTTCATGCACAACATGCACTCCTTCTTTCACCGCAACCTCATGAACCTCCCCTGGTGGAAGGACCTGGCGGTCGGCGAATTCGACGTCGAATATATCCGGGCGGAGGTCGGCTGCGGGATGTTGATGGCGGGCGGGCGGTGCGTCCTGCTGTATGCGGACCTCGAGAAGACGCTGCGCTCCATCGGGGAGGTCTCGCCCCGGGACGCCCGGACCTGGGAGGAGGTCCATCACCGCTGGCGGCCTGTTGTTCGGGACGTGACGGAGCCGATGACGTACGCTCCCCCCATCGGCTGGGAGAACTTGAAATCCCGCGTGCGCGGAACGCGGTCCGGGGAGGAGTTCCTCCAGTTCGCCGACAAGTCTCCCGATGAGGTCGTCTGCGAGTTGTTCGAAAACGAAGCGATCCGGGGCTTCCTGCTCTTCCTCGCCGACCTGCGCGGCTACCACAGCTTCTCCAAGCGCCTGGGCTGGATGATCCCCCACATGATCGCCACCGGCGTGAATCCCCAGATGGCGCGGGGGACATCTCACCGCCTGGCCCACGCCCTGGACGCCAGCGCGCTTTCCGCCGGCGCGGACATGGTCGAGGGCCGGGAGGTTTCGCGCATCCTGGTCGAGAACGGCCGGGCGAAAGGCGTGGTCCTGCGGAGCGGCCGGACGATACTCGCCCGGCGGTTCGTCGCGGCCGGCACGGGGCCCGCCCAGACCTTTGTCGACCTCATCGAGCCGGGACGGGTCGATCCCGTCCTGGCCGAAAAGACCCGGGGCTTCCGCTACGGGCCGGTCGGTCCGATCTTCTCCATCCATCTGGCGTTGAACGAGAGGCCGGTCTACACGGCGGAGGTGCGCGAGCCGGACGCCGGCCGGATCCTCCTCACGCTGGTGGGGATGGATTCCCGCGAGGACATGTTCGAGTTTCACCGGGCCCACGAGGAGGGGCGCATTCCCAGGAAGCTCTTTTTCAACGGGACGACACCCACGGTGTTCGACCCGAGCCAGGCCCCGCCCGGCAAGCACACGGCCTTCATGTGGCAGATGGCCCCGTACGACTTGGCGGATGGGGGGCCGCGCCGGTGGCGGGAGATCCAGGACGAGCTTCTGGACGCCCTGCACGACCGGTGGGCGGAGTACGCGCCGAACCTCAGAAAGCCCGGTGTCATCGTCAACCGGTTCTGCCAGACCCCCCTGGACATCGAGGCGCATATCGCCACCATGGTGCGCGGGGACCAGCTCGAAGGCCACCTGTCGGACGGGCAGTTCTATGACCGGCGGCCCATCCCCGAGCTTTCCGGCTACCGGACGCCCGTCGGGGGGCTGTATCTCTGCGGGGGCTGCTGCCATCCCGGAGGAAACATCACCGGCGGCCCGGGTTACAACGCGGCGAAGGTCATCGCCGAGGACCTGGACATCCGGCCCTGGTGGAGACCGCACGATTTGGAAGAGCACCTGGACGGCCTGAGCTGAAGGCCGAAGGATCGGAAAGGAGAGAGGTCATGCGGCAGGATCTCGAGTTGCTTCAAGGGGCTTGCGACATTCATATTCATTCGTCGCCCGACGTGTTTGTACGCCTTTACGACCACATCGACATCGCCAAGCAGGCCCGTGACGCGGGGATGCGGGCCGTTTTGATGAAGTGCCATCACCAGGGCACGGCGGACCGGATGCCCCTCGTCGCCCGGGTCGTCAGCGGGATCGACGTCTTCGGCAGCCTGAATCTGAACTATCCGGTGGGCGGGTTGAATCCCTGGGCGGTGGATACCGCCATCCGTTACGGGGCCAAGAAGATCTTCATGCCGACCGTGGACGCGGCCCATCATGTCGAAATCACGGGCCAGGTCGGGGGCTACAAGGGCATCGCGACGGCGGACGGGAAGCGGGCCTCCCGCCTTTACGAGAACTACCGGCCCATCCAGATCCTCGACGAGGCGGGAAAAGTCCTTCCCGAGGTTCACGACATCCTGGATCTCATCGCCGAGGCGAACGTGATCCTGAGCTGCGGCCACCTGTCGGGGGAGGAGATCCGGATCCTCGTCGGCCTCGCGAAAGAGAAAGGCGTCCAGAAGGTTGTGGCCGATCACCCCTTCTGGTCGAAGCTTCCCTTCGCCCTTCACGAGGAGCTGGCGGGGGCGGGGGCGATGCTCAACTACACCTTCATGGAGATCTCGCCGCGCTGGTGGACGCTGTCCGTCAGCGAGTTGGCCGAGTCGATCCGGAAGATCGGCCCGGAGCGCGTGGTCCTGTCCTCCGACGTGGGTCAACTGCACAACCCGCCGCCCGTCGAGGCCCTGCGCCTGCTCTTCGAGATCCTGTTGGAGGAAGGCATTCCCCCCGACGACATCCGGAGGATGGCCCACATCAACTCGGCGAACCTGCTCTACGGCTGAGTCCCCGCCGGACGTGAGGCGGCAATGTTTCAGAAGAACTTCATGCCGGGCCCCACCCAGGTCCGGCCGGAAATCCTGGCCGAGATGGCCCGTCCCCCCATCCACCACCGGGGACCGGCCATGAAGCGGCTGCTGGCAGGAATCGTTCCGAGGCTCCGGGACTTGTTCGGCGTCCAGAGCGCGTCCGGGCACAAAGTCGTCCTGACCACCTCCTCATCCACCGCGATGATGGAGGCCGCTCTGCTTACCACGGTCCCCCGGGGCGGAAGGGTCCTCAATCTCATCTGCGGCGCGTTCAGCGAGCGGTGGCATGAAATCGCCCGGCGCCACGGACGGGAGGCCGTTCCGCTTCGCGTCGAGTGGGGAGCGGCGACCCGGCCGGAAGACGTGAGAGACGCCCTGAGCGGGGGGGGGGAGGCGTTCGATGCCGTGACGCTCGTTCACAGCGAGACGAGCACGGGCGTCCTGAATCCGTTGGCGGAGATCGCCGGGGCGGTCCATGAGCATCCCGATGTTCTTCTCCTGGTCGACGCCGTAAGCAGTCTGGGCGGCGTGCCGGTCGAGGTGGAAGAGAACGGGATCGATGTCTGCCTGTCCGGCTCCCAGAAGTGTCTCGCGTTGCCGCCCGGCCTCGGCCTCGGCATCCTGTCGCCCGGGGCGCTCCACAGGGCGGGCGGAAATCCCGACCGGGGCTTCTACCTGGACCTCCTGCGGTGCGTGGAATCCATGGAGAAGGGTCAGCTCCCGTTCACCGCTTCCAGCGCCCACCTTCTGGCCCTCGACCGTCAGCTCCGCGACATCGAGCGTGAGACCTTGGACGCGCGATACGAGCGTCACCGGCGAATGGCCGCGCACGTTCGCGGATGGGCCGGATCCCGGTTCTCCCTCCTTGTCGAGGAAAGATTCGCCTCACCCACGGTGACGGCCGTCGAGGTCCCCCCCCCCCCGGATTTCAACCTGCCCGGCCTCTATTCGAGCCTCGAAAATGAAGGCGTCCTCATCGCGGGCGGCTATGGGAAATTACGCGAAAACACGTTCCGGATTGGACACATGGGAGATTGGACGGTGGCGGACGTGGTGGAGTTGACGGATGTCATCGATCAGAAACTGGAAGACCTGGGATGATCCGCCGGATTCAGAGAAGAGGCCCCCTTCAGGGTTGAGAGCCTTTTCCGCTCAAGGTGAAAGGGGGTATTTTAAAAGAGACCCATCGTTCTACCCGCGTCCGGTGTCGGAGCGGGCGGTATGGAGCGAGACGGCTTCGCGCGCGTATTCCCCGAAACCTTTCCCGGAGGCCCCGTGAAGGCCCTGGCGAGTCTCACCCCTGAGGAATCTATGGCCCTGATCGCGAAAGCGCTCTGGTCCCTTCCGGAAATGAAGGAGGCCGTCCGCTCCGGGACGGTCGTCATCGCGGCGGACAGCACGTCGGTCCATGTGGTCCGGGAGTTTCGCGAGGGCCAGGCGCCGGAAGACCCCGGGCCGTTGTCGGACGTCGATGGCCTCCTCGGGCGCTACCTGCCCCTGGGCGCCGGGGATTCGTGGGTGATCCGCGAGGGGTCGATCCAGCGGGAATACGACCTCCTGAAGATTATCAACGGGTTCCAGGCCCGTGATGTTTTCATCAAGGGCGCGAACGCCATCGACCCGGAGGGGTTCGCCGGGACCTTTGTGGGGACGGAATCGGAGGGCGCGGTCCAGGTGGCCATGGGGACGGTCCTGGCCAAGGGGTCTCACTTCCTGGTCCCGGTGGGCCTAGAGCGGGCCGTCTTCGAGTCGGTGGTCGGGATCAGCCGCCGTCTGGGAATCCGGAAGATCCGGCACGCAACGGGCGAGCCGGTGGGATTTCTCCCACTCCCGGGGAAAGTCGTCACGGAGATCGAGGCCCTGGGGCTCCTGGCGAATGTCGCGGCGACCCACATGGGCTCGGGCGGAGCGATTGGCGCGGAGGGGACGATCACCCTCCATCTCGAGGGCTCGGAAAAGGAAGTCCTGGCCGCCCTGGAGCTGGTCAACGTCCTCAAGGAGGCGTCGGGAAGCATTTAGGGTGGAGTCCCGTAATCGGTCTGCTTTTCAAGACCCGAATTCTCCCTTTCCCAGCCGGGCAGGATGCCCGGCCTACCGGATCGGTGGAAAACCGGGGTTTCCAAACGGTTGAGCGGGCATTTGGGTCGGCTGCCCGATTTTTCCGTCCCGTCCAGGTGAAAAGTCAATGGAGCTTCTCCTCAACGTCGAGCCCCTCATCGGTCAGCGGCTGATCGCCAAGGCCGTGGCCTCGCTTCCCGAGGTGCGGCGGGCCTTTGAATCCGAGACCGTCGTTGTCAACGCGGGAACCACGTCCGTCCTGGTTTTCTACGAGCTGACGGGGAAACTCCCGGAAGGGGCCATGGCGGCCGGATTGATCGTCCGCAAAGGGCTCTGCTCGGACGCGGAGATGCGCGCCTTCCTGCTGAAGCACGGGTACGGGGCCTCGTGGGTCTTCAAGAATGGGGAGCTGCTCCGGGAGTACAAGCTCCAATCCGTGGTGCGAGAATTTTCAGAGAGGGATGTCTTCATCAAAGGGGGGAACGCCGTGGACCCCACGGGTCTCGCGGGCGGGTTTCTGGCCACCGAGAACTACGGGACCCTTCAGGTCGCCATGCCCGTCATCCTGGCCAAAGGGGCCCATCTGATCGTTCCGGTTTCCCTCCAGAAGGCCATCCTGGGCTCAGTCATGAGGAACTGTCCGAAGATGGGCATCCGGCGAATCGACTGGTCCATCGGCCTGCCCACCGGCTATATCCCCATCGTGGGGCGGACGGTCACCGAGGTGGAAACCTTCCGAATCCTCTTCGACCTGGAGGCCTTTCCCGTGGGTTCGGGGGATCTGTTGGGAAAGGACGGCAGCGAGACTTTTTACTTGAGCGGAAGCCGGAAGAAAATCGACCGCGCGTTGGAGATGGTCGAGGTCTGCCGGAATGAGCATGACGAGCTTCCGGTTCAGAGGTCGTCCCCTCAATGCGGAGAATGCCGCAACAAGACCTGCGTGGAGAAGAACTTCAACTTCGAGCGTTATGCCGAGGCCGGGATTTAAGCGAAGACGGCCAATAACCCGGGAGGGGGAGGGGGGGGGAGGGGACGCCTCAGCCCGGCGAATACCGGAAGATGACCTCCGCCTCGGGGGTGTCTTCCAGGGCCGCCCAGAAGTCCGACTGGCTGTCGAAGGGTTTTGCGGGAAGACGGGGTCCCCGCACGGCGAACTCCAGGACGTCGGAGTCGAAAGGCCAGGGGGCTGCCTCAAGGTTCCAGTCGTCCACGAATTTGACCTGTATATCGCCGAATCCGTCACCCTCCGGGATATCCCGAAGTGTTTCGATATGGGGCCAGCGGCAGCACAGCAGGAGGGACAGCATGTCGAAGGTCCAGACGTATCGGGCGTTGCGGTGAAAGCGATCGGGCGCGACCGCTTCTTCGAATTCCGGCCGTTCCCGAAGCCGTTCGCAAAGCTCGGCCTGCCTTTCCTCCTGGGTTGATTTGAAGGCCTCGATCTCGGACCTGAGCTCGGGTGTGACGGTCCGGATCTTGCGCACGCCCGTCAGGATGTCCGCGGCCCAGTTGACGTAGTGTTGGCTGACCAGGGCGGCCGCGTAGGGATGCCCCTGGTCGCAAAGCCGCCCGACCCCGCGATGGCCGATCTTGAAGACCTCGCCGATGGGGTTCTCGTACATGAACGCGGGTGCGCCGTCGGCGTTGAGACTCGGCCGGGCGTCCCATTCGCGCCAGCCGTTGTCGTGCGCGGCGGCGGCCAGGACCACCTCGTCCCGGGGTTCGGGACGGGGATGGTTCCCCCCCCCAATGGCCGGCCAGAAAACCGGAGAGGCGGGCGTGCTCGGGTTGGGTGATGAGGAACCATTCTCCCTCCAAGTCTCTTCGTATCACTGGACCCCCTTCCGGCTCACGGCCCCCCTTCCCCCCCCTCCTCCCTCATTCCAATCCATCGGATACGGCTTCCCGCAGGCTCATTGGATACCCTGAAAGAGCGTAACGATTATCCTCAAACATTGTCAATGTCGTCTATTTTCCGGTTGTGTCCAAGAACCCCGTGGGATACGATGATTCGGCAGTGCCTGCCTTCGCGAAGGGAGGTTGAAAATGACCGTTTATGAGTCCCTCGTTCGTCCTTTGCTGTTTCTTCTTCCGCCGGAGCCGGCCCATAAATTGGGCAGGCGGGCCCTTGCCGGAAAACAACCTTGGCAGGCCATGTCCGGACGTTTTCAGGTCCGGGATTCACGCCTGGAAACCGAAGTGGCGGGGTTGCGTCTGCGCAGCCCCATCGGTTTGAGCGCCGGATTCGACAAAGACGTGGAAACCCTTCCGGGGGTTTCCCGCCTTGGATTCGGCGTTGTGACCGTGGGAACCATTATGCCGAAGCCCCGAGCCGGGAATCCCGGCCCCAGATTGCTGCGGCGGACTCGGGAGATGGGATTGGTCAACAGCCTGGGGCTGCCCTCCAAGGGGCTGGAGTACGCCGTTGCCAACCTCTCCCGGCGCCGCGAGTCCCACCCGGCCGGCGGGCCTGTGGTCATCGCGAACATAGGGGGGTTCTCGGTCGAGGAGATCCTGACGAGTCACAGGGCTGTGGAACCCTGGGTGGATGCGGTGGAGATCGACTGGATTTGCCCCAACCAGAAGGAGCGGCCTGATTTGAACGAGATGGATCACACCGCCCGCCTCCTGGAAGCGGTTTCGGCCGAGCGCCGAAAGCCCCTTTTCCTGAAGCTGCCCCTGCGCATGTCGGAGGAGAATTGGCGGAGGGCGCTGGCGATGGCGGACATCGCGGCGAGGTGCGCTCTGGAGGGCGTCAGCATGGGCGGGGGAATCATGCATGATAACCCTCGTCTCGCGGTGGGAAGGGGAAACCTGACCGGCCGCCCGGTGTTCGACAACACCCTCCGGATTGTCCGGGACCTTCGAAGCCGGATTGACGAACGCCTTGTCATCAAGACGGCCGGGGGCGTTTTCGACGGAGAGGGGGCCTTCCGTCTCCTGGAGGCGGGCGCCGGCATCGTGGATATCCTGACGTCTTTCGTCTACCTGGGTCCGTCGGCGCCGGCCCGGATATCCCGGGGGCTTCTGCGGAAAATGGATGAGGAAGGAATCGGCTCGGTGCGGGAGCTGCGGTCTCGGTCTTCGGCGCCGCTCGCTCTCTCACCCACGCAAGGGGCCAATCTCGTTCATGGTGCATTGTAAGGCGGGGGGAGGAGGGCGGCCGGAAGGTCCGGCAAGCGAAGAGATTAGCAAGGGAAGGATCGGCCTCGCCACAGAATCGAAAGGATCTTGAGAATAACGTGTTAAGCGGATTCGGTCAGCAGCTCGAGTTGTATTTCCGTCGGATTGTACCGGGGGTTCTTTCCATCGTTCTCGCGGCGATATTCATCGAGGCGTTGTTCCACCCAAATCTCAGCGGCTTCCCGGCTGATGGCGGGTCCGATGATGCGCACGTCGGAGACTTCCAGCCCGTCCGCTGAGTAATCCCGGGCGACACGGTGGGGGCTGTGGCTGGTTCCGACCGCGACCATCTCGTCGCCGTTCAGAAGCTCATACCTGAAGGTGTCTCTCTTCTCGGACAATTTTGATTTTCCTCGGCTGAGGTTCGCGGAATGACCCGTCCGGCGCTGTTTCGGCCGCTTCACCTTATAGATATCGGCACGCGGGAGGATTGAGTGAACACCCTCCGGCCCATCTTTACGAGATTGCCGAAACCAACTCGCTTTCGGTATATTCGGGGTGGTCCAGTCACATGTTACCGGTGAGCTCCGGCTTTCCCCATTCCGTGGATTGTTAGGCAGTATAATCATTTTCAGGCAATCCTAAAAGTAAAAAAGAAGATACAAACCAAAATTTGTTGCGCAAAACGGGAGAGAGGCGAGGGGGGGGCGTTTTCAAGAAGGATCAAGGGAAGCCTCCTTTCATCATGGAAAATCGGCGTGGGAATGCCGATGGGAGGGATTCCGATGCTTGGAGTCGTGAAGACAGCGCGGGGGGCGGGCAACGTCGAAGTCCGGGAAGTCGCCGAGAAATCGCCCGGGCCGGGTGAGGTCAAAATCGCTGTCCGGAACGCCGGAGTTTGCGGGACGGACCTCCACATCTATCACGACCATTTCATGTCCAACCCGCCCGTGGTGATGGGGCACGAGTTCTGCGGCGAGGTCGCTGAAGTCGGGCAGGGCGTGACGGCATACGCTCCCGGGGACCGCGTGACGTGTGAAACGGCCGCCAAGACGTGCGGCCGGTGCCGGTTCTGCCGGCGCGGCGATTACAACCTCTGCAACGACCGCCTCGGTTTCGGCTACGGTGTGGACGGCGCCTTCACCAATTTTGTCATCGCGCGGCAAGCCCTCCTCCATCGACTGCCCGACAATGTGGATTTCATCGCGGGCGCGCTGGCCGAGCCCCTGGCCTGCGCCGTCCACGGCGTCATCCACCTGACCCGCGTCCAGGCGGGGGACGTTGTCGTCGTGACGGGGCCCGGCCCCATCGGCCTGATGGTGGCGCAGGTCGCGAAGGCCGAAGGGGGGTGCGTCATTCTGCTGGGAACGAACCGCGACACCGTCCGGTTGAAGGTCGCGCGAACCCTGGGGTTGGCGGGGGTCATGAACCTTGACGAAGAAGACGCCGTCTCTTTCGTCCGCGATCTCACCGGCGGATTCGGGGCGGACGTCGTTTTCGAGTCGGCGGGCGCGCCCGCGGCGGCCGGACTGCTGTTGGACCTGGTCCGGAAGGCGGGGAAGTTCACCCAGGTCGGCCTGATGGGCAGACCGTTCGAAATCGACTGGGAGCAAATCGCCTACAAAGAGGTTCAGGTGACGGGGATGTTCTCCCACAACTGGCGGGACTGGAAGCGCGCGTTGGACCTCCTTGGCCAAGGCAAGGTGGACCCGCGGGCCATCGTCTCCAGCCGGGTTCCGATCACCGAATGGGAAACGTCGTTCGAGAGGCTCGAAGCGGCCGAAGAGGTGAAGGTCCTCCTCCATCCGGTTGAGGATTGAGCCGAAGCCCCCGAAGGGACGCGTCCCCCTTTCGGTCGGCGCCCTCCGGATTCGACAAGCGCCGGGGGACGGGTGTTCATCGCCCGGCCGCGGGTCATTCGTACCGGGGCATTTCCCCGTCCGGGGGGACGATGTGGAGGTTCTCGATGAGCTCCGGCGGCCTCATCATCGTGTTGTGCAGCGGACAGTTCTTCATCTCGTCCAGAAGCATCGCCTTCTGCTCTTCAGTCACATCCCCTTTGATGTACACGTCCGACACGAGCTGGGCGAGCTTGTTTTTTCGCCGCTCGGGATCGCCGTGGTAATCCTTGTGAAACTTCGGCGTGAGGCTTCGCTTGAAGCTGAGGTGTATCTCGACGTCGTCCAGCCGGATGCCGCGGGCCTTCGCTACTCCCAGTAGCGTGAGGAGGCCTCAGCCGCCGTATCCGGCGATGAAGAACTCGTACGGCGACGCCCCCAAATCGTCTCCGCCTCGGATTTCAGGCTCATCGAGGATGTAGGAGTGCTTGCCCGTTGTCGTGAACATCTGCATCTGCGTCCCCCGGCCGACGGTGCGTACAATGACGTGGGGCTGATTGCGTTTTTCGGGCATCGAAAATTTCCTTTCAGCTCAGCGGGTTTGGGCGAAGGGGAGGAGCGTCCCCCCCCCGTCAGCGGGGTTTCGCGGCGACGCTGAGGGAAGTCAAGCGGCGCCGGGCGGGCGTCAGAAGGTTCCTGGGCGCCATGCGGTAAGCCTCCTCGGCTTTTCCGAGAAGGCCCAGCGCCCGGAGGGCCTCTCCGCGATAGAAGTGAACGATTCCCTTCCAGCGTCCCCCCCCCCCGGGGAACTCGCCCGCCAGGGTGTTGAGTGCCTTCAGCGCCGGCCGGGGCCTTTCCGCTTCCAGCAGGGCCATGCCCGAGAAGAACAGGGCGTCCTCGCGGGCCGGGCCCGCAGCCGAGGCGAGGACCTCGCGATAGAGGGGAAGCGCCTTGTGCCAGCGGGCGTGAAGCGCGTATTGCCGGGCGGCCGCCAGGTTTTTTCGGGGGAGGTTTCTCTCGGGAAACCAGGAGCGGTTCCGGACGAAGTAGAAGTCCTGCACATAGGACGAGAAGGCCCTGCCGAACACCTGATAATACAACGCTGTCAGCCGAATCACCCGGCGTTGCTTCGGCCGCTGACCCCGGACGAAGCTGATGCCCGGTCGGTCGGGCCCGATCGGACTGACGATGAACGACCGATACCACTCCACGAAATCGTCCCGGCGGCTGCCGTCGCTTGCCACCGCGGAGAGCCGGTGTTTCCCCCCCACAACGGGTAAATTCTCGATGGGTGAGAAGTCCGCGCCGAGCTCGCGGAGGGTGACGCCGCCCCGGTCGGCCCCGGGAAAAATGCCATTGAGGGGATCGACCAGGACCCAGCGGCCGTCCAGAAAGACTTCGGTCACGGAATGGGGGGAGACGCCCTGTTTGTTCCGAAGCATCGCCAGACGGCCTTGAATCCCCTTTTTCGCGAGGAGGTGGGCCAGGCCGACGGCGATCTGATTGCAGTACGCCGTCCCATCCACGGCCACGTCCAGGAAGGGCCGATCTCGCGAAGGGGTGTCGGCCGTTACGTTCATCCGCCAGTGGAGGAAGGTCATCAGGTCCGACACGACTTTCACCTCGGACGCCCGGCCGGGGGACGCCCTGTGCGCCAGGACTTCATAGGTCACATGCTGGTAGGCCCGCTTCAGGGTTCCCCCTCCCGTTACGAGCAAATACGCGGGAAAGGCGGCGGCCAGCGGCACGAGCAGGACGCCGGCGGCGATCCCCCACCGCTTTATTCGACGTCCGGTTTTGGAGGGGGTCCGGGACCTTTCAATCCATGTGGGGACCGCGTATCGAATGGGATTCAATGGCTCAGTCTTGGTAAGGAATCGGCGTGAGGAGGGATTCGTTTTCTCGCATGTCCTGTTCCAGTATTTCCCGCAAGCGAGGGACGACGGGTCCGGGCGCCCCCCCGCCGATTGGATGTCCGTCGAATTCTATGATCGGCAGCGCCTTGAGGGTGGTTGCCACAAACATGATTTCCGACGCCCCGTAGGCTTCCGCCCGGGGGATGTCGGTTTGCTTCACCCCGCTCAACAACCCTTCCTCGACCAAACCCTCGGCGAGCTGCATCACGCGCCGGAGCGTGGTTCCTTGAAGGGCGTGTCGGAAGGTGGGCGTTTTGAGCTCCCCGGCCGGGGTGACGATGGCGACGTTCTTGTTGGACCCTTCGGCCAGGAAACCGTTCGCGTCCAGGGCGATGGCGCTGTCCACCCCGGCCAGATGGGCCTCCCGCTCCATGAGGGCGTTGGGCATGTAGTTGCAGCATTTCAACTGGGCCATGCCTTCCGCGCGGGCGGGGATTTCGGTGGTGATGACCCTCATGCCGCGCAGTTGGTGCGAAGGCGCCGAGCCTTCCGGGGCGGTGATCATCAAATAGAGGTGACTCTGGTCGCATTGGCGCGGGTCCACGGAGAAACCGCCCGTTCCACGGGAGATGAACACCCGGCAAATCGCCTCTCTCGCTTGTCCCACCGCGGCGGTTTCGAGGAGGATGTCCCGGATTTCGCTTTTCGGCATGGGAAACTCAATCGCCGCCATTTCGGCGGACCGGCCCAGGCGGTCCATGTGGGCGGCCAACTGGTAGACCTTTCCCCGATGGATCTCCATGGCCTCGAAGACCCCGTCCCCCCGGTGGACCATGTGGTCCTCGAGAGGAATGGTCATGAGTCTCGGGTCCGTCACGATTCCGCCCAAGACGCTGGAGTACATGCAGAAATATCTGCCCGAGCGGGGATCGTCCTGGGACAGCTTCCCTTTGAACAGTTTCTGGGCGCTCAAGCGGGGGAGATGAGTTCGGGTTTTCATTCCCTGCACCGCTCCTGCCTCCGGGCATCGCCGGAAAGAAGATAACCGGGACCGATTATATCATGGGGAGAAGGCCGGCCGTGTCCGCCGCCGGGGCGGCTTCGCCGTGGGAATCAGTCCTCCGCTTCATCGGTCTTCGAGCGCCACAGAAAGACCAGGACGGAGCCGAACACGATGAGGAAGAAGATGGCCTCCAGGCGGCGCTCCTGAAGGGTCAGAAAGAACTTGGCGCGAATATAGGCGAGTGTCCCCGTATGGCTTTTCTCCAGTCGGGCCCCCTCTTGCTCGGCGTGGCGGATGAGCGCCTTGAGCTTTTCGGCGTCCATCCCGTCCGGGGGTTTCGACTTGAGGAGGTAAGCGGCCAGGCCGTAGTGGCGGATGGCCGACTGCCATCCGTCCTCGACGTACCTGAGCGTATCGGCCAGGGAGGAATGGATGCCCCCGTCTTCGGGTGTCCATTCCAGCGCCTTCAGATAGGCTTGCACGGCCTCCTTCAGACGGCCTTGTTTGGTGACCCGATCGGCCCGGGCCACTTCGCGCAGGGCGGAGCGCTTGCGGTAGATGGGATGATTGGGATCGACGTGCGTCAGGCCTTCTGCGATGGCGAGGGTGAATTCGGCTCTATCCTCTTCCGAGGCCCGATGCGCGGACGACCGCATCAGCGCGCGCGCTTTCAGATAGACTTGTCGCGATTTCTCCCGCTTGCCGGGGATCTGCTGGAGCGCCTCGGCGATTCGGATTTGGGCGGCCACGCTGTCGGGGAGGGTGCGGGCCGCTTCCCGGTACCGCTTGAGCGCTTCCACGTAATTCTCTCCACGGAAATGGTAGTTCCCCCCCTCGATGATCCGCTCGACCATGGCTTCCCGCGCGGGGCGATAGCGGGGGGTCCTGCGGAGCACCCGGCCGATCAATGCTTCGGCCCGTTCGGTTTTTCCCGTTTCGACCAGGGCGCGCGCCTGGGCCAGCAGGTATCCGGCGAGCCTCCTCTGAGCCTCCTGGTCCCGGGGGTTCTTGCGCAGGCGCTCCCTTGCGCGACGGCCCTCGAAGAACACCCTCAGCATTGGATCGTCGCTTTCCTCTCTTCGGACCGAGAGCGGCAGAAAGTTGCGCAGGTCTTCAAAAAACGCGCGGACGTGCGGGTGATTCGGGCCGATGGCGCGCGCGACCGAGAGGAGGAGGAAGGCCTGCCGGTGGTTTTTGAGGACCGCTTCCGCTTCCGCCGCGCGGAGAAGGGTTTCGATGAGACCCGGTGTGCGGGCAAGTCCCGCACGGAGCGCGCCGCCGGCCGCTTCGGGGTGGTTTCGTTCGAGGAGGAGTTTGCCGAGAACACTCGCGATCGGAAGATTTCCGGGGCACTCGACGGCCGCCTTTCCGAAAAGGGAGACGAGCTTCGCGTCAGACTTGAGCCGGCGCGCCGCGGCCTCCCATCTCGAAGCGGATCGGCAATCCGGGGCCTCCTCGGCGGAGGGCGCGGCCGGAAGGGACGCCCCCAAAAAGGCGACCAGGAGGCACAGGGCAGCCAGAATTCGCATTGGTTTCGGACGCTCCCAAGAAATTCAATCCGTTTCGTACACGATGAAAATATTAGATCCGAGCGGCGTCCCGGCGCAAACCTTTCGGGAATGACCGTGAGGGCGCCCGAAGGCGTGCGTCAGGGGGTCAGCCGTCGTATTTGCCGGAACGTGAGTGAATAACAATCCGCAACAGGCCGAGAAAGGATTGAAATGTGTCCTTGACGATGTGGACTTTCGAGTCCCCCGCGTTGGCCCAGTGGACTGGGACTTCCTTGATGGGAATGCCGCGGCGCTGTGCGATCTGCAGGATCTCCGCGTCGAAGCTCCAATCGTTCAGTCTCTGGCGGGAAAACACCGTCCGGGCGGACCTCCCGGCTGAAGCCTTTGAAACCGCAGGTGAAATCGCTTATCGAAGCCCTTAGAACGCCCCGCGAGAGCGCGGTGAAGACTTTTCCCATGGATTCCCGAACCCAGGATTGATGCCGCTCGATGATTGCGCCCTTGGACCTGCGGGTGCCGATCACAATCGAGTAACCCCGGTCGAACCAGTCCTCCATGCGATCGAACTCTTCCGGCGCCGTGGAAAGGTCGGCGTCCATAAACAGAATCCGCTTTCCCTCGGCGGCGAGCATTCCTTGCCGGACGGCGAACCCCTTTCCGCGGTTCTGATCGTTGGTCAGCAGGCGGACGCGGCCGTTTTGGTCGGAGCGCCCCCGGGCGATCTCGCGGGTCCGGTCCGTGCTCCCGTCATCCACGACGAGGATTTCGTACGTGATTTGCTTCGCCCGGACATAGCCCTCCACCGCCTCCAGGCATTTGCCGAGCACGCGCTCTTCGTTGAAGGCGGGAATGACGATGGAGAATTCAGGCGGGATCACGCCGGTTGCGCTTTCCGTGTCTGAGGTGGGCTTTTATCCGGGCGGATCCTCTATTTCTCGGAACGGGGAAATCAATACCCGAGCGTGGGCTCCAGCCGGTGTTCGAGGGGGCCGGCCGGAGCGCTGTTACCGGACTTCGGCGCGTCTCCCTCCAAATTCAGCCCGGTATTTTGACACAGCGGCGTGGCGGAATTCAATCGGAAGACGGCGGACTTGCCGATATTGATTCATGCCTTCCGGGGGGGGGCGGGCGAATCCGGGCGAATCCGGGCGAATCGAGACCGGCGCTCCGGCCGGTCCGGTGAAGCGGTGTGCGACGGATGTTTACGAGACGGCTGGGATGGCGCCCGTCAAGAGAGGGAAGAATTCTCCTCCTCCCTCCCCCGGGCGTGTCCGTGCCCGGATTCAATCGCGGAGAATCTCGGGCCTTGCCCGATGAGCGGTCAGCTCATAGCCTGCGCTTCCACGGGGGCCTCGATCTCCATCTTGCGGGCGCCGTCGATCATCAACTGGGCGACGACGCCGTAGGCGTCGGACCAGGCTTGCCGGACTTCATCGTTCCAGGCGCTCCCGGCGATGGATTCCAGCGCGGCCAGCAGGCACTCGCCCACGGCCGCGTAATGGGCCTCCTCGGCGCCGTAGGCCACGTGCATCTGCCCCAGTCCGCCCAGGTAGGCCTTCAGGTAATCGGGCTTTTCCAGGTTGCGGACGACGAGCGCGAGGGCGCGGATGAGTTTTTTCCGCTGCTCATCGAAGCGGACGTTCTCAAACAGCGGCCGGACGCCGGGATATCGCTCGAAGAGCGTGTCGTAAAACGTCTTGGCCAGGTCGTCGCCCTTGGGCGTGATTGCCGAGAAGGTGTCGCGAAGCAGTTGAACATTCAGGGCCATGACCGTCTTTCTCCTCATCGGTCCCTCCGGGACCGGTTCCAATGGGTGGAAGAGCGCCTCGGGCCATCCCGCCGAAGGGGGGGTCTGAACGCGGGTTCGATTTCAAAGCGCCGGCCGCGATCGACCTTCGTCGCCCGAACGGTATGGACCGTCCGGGGGATAGTCGCTGTAACGGGTATGTCGCAATCCGCATGCCGGTCAACGGGTTGTATGCGGAGTGCATTGGCCCGGTTTCCGGCCGGAGAATTTCGGAAATTCCGGTTGACGTGGAGGAGGTGCGCCCGCACGATGCAAGGCTGGTTTGCCGTGCGACCGAGGGAGTGATTCGATTTGACGCTTGAAACCGGAGATGCCGCATCCGGCCGCCGGGCATGGACCGCGGTGGCGGTCATTTTTGTCACCGTCGGCTTTGCCGGCGGGATCTGGCACATGTTCGGCATCTTCGTCAAACCCATCGAGGCCGAATTTCAGGCCACGCGCACGTCCGTTTCCCTGGTCGTTTCGAGCTCCCAATTCGTCTACTTCCTCATGATGATGGTTATGGGGAGGATTCTCGACCGGTTTGGCCCGCGGGGGGTGATCGTGACCGGGACGGCCGTGTTGGGCGTCGGGGCGCTTCTTTGTTCTATTGTGCAGTCCATTTGGCAAATGGACCTGACTTACGGGGTCGTCCTCGCCCTCGGCTATTCCATGTCCACGATCAATGTTTCGAGTGTCGCCGTCACCCAGTGGTTCGCCCGGCGCCGGGGGCTAGCCGTTGGTGTGGCCCTGGCTGGATTCAACGCGGGGCAGCTGGTCCTCCTCCCCTTGACGCAGTACTGGGTCCTTCTTCACGGCTGGCGGAACGCGTTTGCGGGCCTCGGGCTGCTCACCCTGCTTCTGCCGCTGCCCCTGGCGTTCGTTTTTCTGCGAAACGGCCCCTACCGGTCATCGAGAGAGGAGGCCCCGAAACCCCCGGAGGGAAGTCGAAACGCGGCGGCGGGGATCCTGAACAGCCGGTCCTTCTGGTGTTTGGCGATCAGCTTTTTCGCCTGCGGGTTCAGCGATTTCGTTCTCGCCGCGCACCTGCCGCCCTTTGCCGTGGACGCTGGAATCGCCCCGTGGCTGAGCGGTTCGGCCAACGGGTTTATGGGTGGGATCAGCATTGTCGGCGTGATTCTCCTGGGGGCGCTCTCCGACCGGATCGGGCGCCGCCGTCCGCTGACGTTCATCTATCTTGTCCGGGCGGTTTGTTTCGTTTTTCTCCCGTGGATGCGGGGCGCGGCGGGGCTTTGGGCCATCATCGGGGTGTACGGTTTCTTCTATTTCGCCACCACGCCGATGACGTCGACGGCTACGGCCGACATCTTCGGCCCCGAGCGTTTGGGGAAGGTGTTCGGATACATCGTCGCCGCCCACGGCTTGGGGGCTCTCTGCGGACCTCTTGTGGCCGGCGTGCTGTTCGACGCCTTGGGGACGTACACGGCGGCGTTTCTGGCGACGGCCGTCATCCTCTCGGCGGCGGCCGTATGCACCGCCCTCATCGAGGACCCCATCGGGGACGCCTATCGAAGGATAAGACGCCCCGCTTAATGGGGAGAGGGGGGGAGGGGGGAGAGGAATAGCCTGGATTTCTCACCCACTTTTGGCCCGGAGGGGTCAGGACTCTAAATTTAGACTTTTCCCGATCTGATAACTTCGCGGTTCAGTCGCCATCAGCGAAGCCCGTCCTCCCCTGTCATCTCTTCCAGCTTCAGTCCGCCGACTCTTGGGAAGGGGCGGCCGCCGTTGGTGACGACGATCGCGCAGAGGATCTCGTCGGGGAAGGGCGCGTCGGGGACACAGACGGTCATGGCGTCATAGTGGGATCGGACGTAGAGGGCGTCTTTGTAGTGCAGGGGGACGTCGATGGCCGCGCCCGCCGCGCCGCGCTTTTTCGAGGAGGGGATGACGGCCTTCCCCCCGCCCACAACCTCGCGAAGGGGTTTTCCCAGCTTGGGGTGAAGAATGGCCGCGGCGTGCTCGAGCTCGCCGGCGGTCCCGACGACGGCCCCCTTGCCGTAACCGTGAAAGGCGTCTCCGCCCAGGGCCTCAACGGCCAAGCGCCCCAGGAGTTCGCCCGCCTCTTCACCGATACCGATGAGGTCGTCCAGGTCTTCCTGATACTGGCCGGCAAAGGGGTTCTCGAAGACGGCGATTGCGGCCGCTTTCCGGATGGGGGGCGCGACTTCCCGCCCGATTTCCCGCCTGATCTCTTCCACCATCGTGACGATTTTCCGCGCTTTCATCCGCATCGTTGATCTCCGTGAGGGTTGGATTTCTCCCGGTTGATCCGGGTCATCCACTGGGTGGAATCCCGCCGCCCGGTGTGACCACCGCCCGGTGCGACCACCGCCCGGCGTGAGACGCTTGACCGGGACGATTTTGAGACCGGGCGGACCGGGACTTTCAGGGAAAGGCGATCTCCGCGGATCTTTTAAACGGTCTAGCGGGAAAATGAAAGGACGGGGGGCTGACAGCGGCGGTCAAGCGGGTCTTTCCGGAGGAAGCCGGGGCGAACGATCTCGCGATATTCAGCAGAAGAGGAGCGGGCGAGAGGGCAGAGGGGGGAGAAGAGGGGCGCGGAACGAATTCCATCCGGACTTCCCGGGCCCTTCAACGGCTGGTTCCGTCATCCATCCAGGCATTCGGCGTGGTAAAAGATGTATAAACTCTCATGGACCGTACAGACCGTTGACTCACCGTCGATTTCCCGACGGCATCGGGTGCAGAACCACCGCTCGGGCGGGGGGTGGCCTTCCGGATGGCATTCCGGATGACCCTCTTCTTTTTCAATGACTTGCGTTGCGGGCCTCATGGTTTCTTCCTCCTGGCCATGAAAGTGGCTCATATTTTGAATCATCGGAAAGAATGGAGATTTCCTTAACCCCGGGGAGGGGGCTTATTGGGGCGGGGGTTGAGCCGCCGGAAAAAAAGAAGAACCGCTGTGGGGGCGAAATGCCGGTCCGCGCGCCTTGTTTTCGCGCAGGGACGTTGAAATTTTGATTGACTTCGGGACGAAGGGGAAATACGATCTCAATGTTCGCACTCGGGGAGGTGAGGTGATCAGAATCTTCGTAGAGCCGGTGGGCGCGGCCTTCTTCAATGGATTTAGAATGTTGACTCCGGGGCGGGTTTCCATGCCGCGCTTTGTTTTTCCCGTTTTGTTCCTGCTCTCATTGGCCGCTTGCACCGCGACCCCGGTGCAGCCGGACCGTGTGGTCGGGCCGCTCCCCGTGCCGGAGAGCGCAGGGCCGCTGCTGATCCCCAAGACGTGGGACGCGCCACGCGGCAAGCCGCTTCCTCCCGCGCGGGTTGCGAAACCCTCCGGAAAATCCTCTTCACCGGCTGCCGGGCTTGATTCCCCGGGTGGACGCGCGGAACCCGGCCAGCGGGCCATTATCGGGCGCCTCTACACGCCCCCTGATTCGGTCATCGTCCCTTCCCGTCCGGCCCCCGAGTCGCCGAAGAAATCCGTCCCGCCGGCGGCGCCCCGAGACGAGGACGCCCGGATCGAGTCCGAAGGGGACACCCGGATCAAGAAGGGCGGCGGTCCGCAGATCCCCATCGTTCTCAACGCTCAGGTTCGTTGGTTCATCCGGTATTACACGGGACCCAGCCGGGTCACCTTTGCCAAATGGCTGGAGCGTTCCACCCGGTATGTGGATTTCATGCGCCGGATCATGCGCGAGGAAGGGGTGCCGGAGGATCTGGTCTATATCGCTTTGATCGAGAGCGGGTTCAATTCAAGGGCCTACTCCATGGCGGGCGCCAGCGGGATCTGGCAGTTCATGAGACCGACCGCCCGGCGATACGGCCTCAAGATCAATTGGTGGATTGATGAGCGCCGGGACCCGGTCAAAGCCACCCGGGCCGCCGCGCGGTATTTCAAAGACCTGCATAAGAAGTTCCGCTCCTGGCACCTGGCCCAGGCGGGCTACAACGCCGGAGAGGGAAAGATTCGCCGCGGGTTGAATCGGTTGAAGCGAAAAGACTTCTGGACGCTCGCCAAGACACGGCTGATCGCCCGGGAAACCCGGAGCTTTGTGCCGAAGTTCGTCGCGGCCCGCATACTGGCCAAGAATCCGAAGGCATACGGGTTCACCGGTCTGAAGTATGAGCCTCCATTGCGTTTTGAAGAGGTCCCCGTCACTCAGCCCACCGACTTGCGGTGGATTGCCTCCGCCGCGGGGGTCTCGATGAACATCATCCGGTCCCTGAACCCGGAATTGCGCCGATGGAAGACGCCTCCCGGTTACCCCGGATACAAGATCAAGGTCCCCCCCGGGGTTTCCCAAAAAGTGGCCAAGGCCATCGCGGATTGGAAGCCCAGCCTGTACGCCGGCAAAATCCATGAAGTCCGGAAAGGGGATACGCTGGGGGAGATCGCCCGAAATCTCGGGACGACGATAGAAGCCCTGGCCGAGGCCAACGGTCTGAGCAATCCCGGAAGGCTGGCCATCGGACAACGGCTGATCCTTCCGGAGAAGAATCCGAAATCGGCGAAGGCGCGCACCGGGAAACTCTCGGCGGGGGCGAAGAGCGAAAACCCCGCCGCGGGCCCGGCCGGCGCCCACGTGGTTCTGTCGGGTGAGTCGATTTGGGACATCTCTCGCCGGTACGGGGTCTCGGTGGTGAATCTCCTGTCCTGGAACCGCCTCTCCAAAGACGCCCTGATCATGCCCGGCGACAAGATCGCTCTGTCTTCAAAAAAGTAGAAACCCCCTTGGATCCTTTGGGACGGATATCCTTGTAGAAGGCGAAGCTTCGCGGAAAACGGTTCCGCCGCCTCTGGCCCGGCGGCGGCGCCGGCCCCGCTCAGGCCGCGCCGAAGGTGTCCCATCCTCCGCAGGAAGGGCAGCGGCCGCTCCACGCTTCTGTCCGCTGACCGCACGCCGAGCACAGAAACCCGCCGCCGGATTCCGGTCCGGAGGTTAGCTCGGACCGCGCCCCGGCAACATCCTCCATTTCCAGCTTCGCCCGCGCGCGTAAGACCTTGGCGGCCGGCGCCGAATTTTCGGACGGTTCGCTCAACGCGTTCAGCGCGTCCGCCGGACGGCCCTGGCTCAGGTACGCCTCGGCCAGGGCGAGACGCAATCGCGCGTCGGCGGGACGTCCGCGCAGCGTCCGGTGAAGGGTGTGGATCACGTCTTCTCCCCCCCCCTCCCCCCTCTCTCCCCCCGAGTCCCCGGGGTTCAGCGTAGAGACGATTCGGTCGAGGAAGATCGGCGCGCGTGTCTGTTCGTAACCCTCGCGCCAAACGCGGAGCGCCTTGTCCCGCTCTCCCGAGCGGTGGTGGGCGTCCCCCATCGCCACACGCGGCGGAACGCAGTCGCCATGGGTCCGGATGGCTTTTTTGAATTGGTTGACGCCCATTTCGGCCCTGCCGCTCCGCACGTTTCCCGACCCGGTTTCGTAGAGCAGGTTGGCGAGGAGCATCCGGGCGTCCCCGTCCCGGTCCCCTCCGGGCAGGCGCATGAGCTGATTCTGGAGCCTGACCGCGGTCTCCCATTCCCCCTTGGAGACGTAGAGGTCCCGGAGGTGCGCCAGGGGGATGGACTCCGCGCCGCCGGCGTGCCGGACCCGTTCCACGAGCGCCCGCAACGCGTCCGGGCGTCCGGCGGCGGAGAAGTCGTCCGCCAGGCTTTCGATCAATCGGAGGTCGTTGCTCCCGGTCTGGACGGCCTTGCGGTGGAAGTCAAAGGCGGCCTCCAGGTTTCCAAGGCGGCGCTGAAGGTTTCCGGATTCGAGCAGGGCGGCGTGGTGGCCGGGATTTTTTCGCAGGGCCTGGCGCAGGGAGCGGCGGGCAAGCGGGTCGTCGCCCGAGGAAAGGGCCGTGAGGCCGGCCTGGTACAGGGTCTCGGCCTCTTGGCGTTTCCGGGCGTCGCGGAGCGTGCGCGTTTTCCGCCAGTGGTTCGCGAGGCGGGAAGGCACGTCGCTGATTCCCGCTCCCAAGGCGCCGATCAACGCGGAGCATAGAACGACCAGGGCCAGGGGCGCCTGGAGGCCGGGAAACAACGTGATGGGAACGTTGCCCGATGGGTGGGTGAGCAGGTAGAGACCGCCCGCGCAGATGGGAACGAAGGTCAGCAGGAATCGGACCGGCATCGTCATCCCCCGCCTTCAGGGCCGAAAGGGCGCCGGAGCGTCACATGTCACCGGGCGACCGTTCGGCCTCGCTTTGGCAGGGGACGCAAAGACGCGCATAAGGCATGGCCTCCAGGCGCTTGGCCGGGATTTTCTCTTCGCATTGATCGCAGATCCCGTACGATTCGCGGGAGATCTTCTCCAGGGCCAGATCGACCAGCTTGAGCTGGTCTCTCTCCTTTTCGCCTAAGCCGATCAGGATCTGGCGGGTGTTGATGCCGGTTGCTTGATCGGCGATGTCCTGGATGCCGTCGTCGCCGATTTCCTGGCTTTCGCGCATTCGCGCGCCGACGTCGCCCATGAGGGAGCGGCGAATCCCAATCAGTTTCCGGCGATGTTTTTCGACGGTTTTCTTGTTCATGGACCGCCTTCTGCTCGGGCCGCGGCCGGGCTCGGCTTTCCTGCTGCCTGCGGCTCCGGAATGGGCTCGCCCGCGAGCCGGGTGAGCCGCGGCGCCTGGGTCCACAGGCGCTCCAGGTCATAAAACAATCGCGCGTCCTCGCTGAAGATGTGAATCACCAAGTCGTCGTAATCCAGGAGGAGCCAACTTCCCTCGCCGGTCCCTTCTCGGGACAGGGGCTCCACCCCCCGTTCGGAAAGCCGGTTGTCGATCTCTTCGGCGATGGCCCGCATCTGCCGGGAGTTCTGTCCCGAGCAGACGAGGAACAGGTCGGTGATGCTCGATATCTCCCGCAAATCCAGGACGGCGATGTCCAGGGCCTTTCTGTCCGAGGCCGCGCGGCAGGCCAGGAGCCCTCTCTCCTCCGCGTCCATCATGATCCCTTTAGGACTTGGCAACTTTCGGCTCCGCTGAGTGGGCATACAGCAAGTGCTCCAGAATGTAGGTCTCGACCGGTTCGGGGACAAGATATTTAATGCTTCTCCGCTCGGCCAGCCGTTTGCGGATTAGCGAGGAGGAGACATCGAAGTAGGGGATGTCTTTCAACCAGATTTCCCGGCCGTGGGGTTCCACCCGAAGGCCGTCCGCCGCAACCTGATTGTCGTATCCCGTGCGCACGAACGTGGGTTCTCCGTTTTCCGATTGGATGGAATCAACCAGAAGGCCGATCATCTCATCGACCGAAAGCGTCGGGCGCCTGACGACGATGAAGTGGGTCAACGCGAAAAGCGCCTTCGCCTCACGCCAGGCGCCGATGTGCCGGAAGGCGTCCTGGCCGATGATGAAGAAGAAGTCCGCGGACGGTCCGGTTTCCTCGATGAGGGCGCGCACGGTGTCGATGGTGTAACTGACGCCCCCCCGCTTGATTTCCAGGTCCCGCGCCTCCAGCCTTGGATTGCTTCGGGCGGCCAGCGAGACCATGCGGAGCCGATGTTCCGAGGTGATCACGCCGTCGTGCTCCTTCAATGGAGGCAGATTGGCCGGAATCAGCAGTACCTTGTCCAGGTTGAAATCTCTTCCCACTTCCTCGGCCGCCACCAGGTGGCCGGTGTGGATGGGGTTGAAGGTTCCCCCCAGAATGCCGATGCGGCTCGCGCGTTCGCCCGGATTATCGGTGGATTTCACACCGCAATCGCCTCAATGAAGAAGGACCAGGTTGTCCCGGTGGATGACCTCGTCGTATTCTTTGAAACCGAGGATCGATTGAATGGCCCCGGTCTTCTGGCCCTTGATCCGGTCCAGCTCGGCGGACCCGTAATTGACCAAACCCCGGGCGAATTCCCGCCCGTTGGGGGTGCAGCACACAGACAAATCACCGAACTGGAACGTTCCTTCCACCGCCACCACCCCGGAAGGAAGCAGGCTTCGCCCCATTTCGGTCAGGGCGGAGCGGGCGCCCTCGTCCACGATGATCTTTCCCTGCGCTCTCCGCGCGAAAGCGATCCAGCTCTTCCGGCCGCTCAGGTGGGCGGGTTCCGCGTGGAAAAACGTCCCCACCCGCTCCCCCGCCAGGACGGATTGCAGGACTCCCTCTCGGCGCCCGCCCGTGACCACGACAGGAATTCCCACTTCCGATACGGTCTTCACCGCCCGAAGCTTGGTGATCATTCCGCCGGCCCCGAATTCGCTTTTTCCCCATTTCGCCATGGACTCGATCCGGGCGTCGATTCGGTCCACGTCCGGAAGGAGCTTGGCCTCCGGGTTTGTAGCGGGGTTGGACGTGAACAGCCCCTCGACATCCGTCAGGATGATGAGTAGATCGGCTTCCACCATGGTGGCGATCAAAGCCGAGAGGGTGTCATTGTCGCCGAAACGGATCTCCTCCACCGACACCGTGTCGTTTTCATTGACGATGGGCAGGACGTGATGCTCCAGCATGGCGAATATCGTGTTCCGGGCGTTGAGGAAGCGCTCTCTGTGGTGGACGTCGTCATGCGTCAGGAGTATCTGGCCCACGGTGATTCCCTCTTCCTGAAAACCCCGCTGGTATTCCTGGATCAGCCGGCTCTGGCCGACGCCCGCGGCCGCCTGTTTCAGGGGCATGTTCTTCGGGGAGCCTCTGAGGCCCAGGACCTCGATCCCGACGCTGACGGCCCCCGAGGAAACGAGGACGACCTGACGGTCTTCCCGGCAAAGCCCGGTGATCTGGCGGGCGAGGGAGTGGATCGAGGCCGCGTTCAATCCCCTTTGCCGCGGGCCGGCCAGGACGCTGCTGCCGACCTTGACCACTATGCGGCGGCAGCCCCCCAACGTGTCTCTGCGCAAGGGCTCTCCGGCGGGGGTGCGCCGGCTCCGGGTTTTTTCCATCTTCTTCATGAGACGGGCGCTTCTTCCCGGGAAAGGACCCCGCGCACGGCTTGCAGCAGCGCGGAAACTCCTTCACCCGTCGCCGCGGATATGGGATAGACCTCGCTCAGGCCCGCGGCCCGCATGAATTCCGCCAGGGCCTCGCGGGCGCCGGGGAGGTCGATCTTGTTGGCGGCCACGAGAACGGGTTTGTCCGCGATGGACTCGTCATATTGTGTCAGTTCAGCCGAGACGCTGCGAAACGTGTCCGCGGGCGCGCCTTCGGGCGGGTGCATCTCGACAACGTGCAGCAGGACCCGCGTGCGGCGGACGTGTTGAAGGAATTGCGAGCCGAGCCCTTTGCCTTGATGGGCGCCCTCGATGAGGCCGGGAAGGTCCGCGGCCACGAAAGACTCGTAATCCCCGACGTGGACGACGCCCAGGACGGGTTCGAGGGTCGAGAACGGGTAATCGGCGATCCGCGGCCGGGAATCGGAGATCCGGGCCAGCAGGGAGGACTTGCCCGCGTTGGGGGCGCCGATGATGCCCACATCGGCCAGCAGACGCAACTCGAGGAGGAGGGGCTTGGACTCGCCCGGCAGGCCGGACTGGGCGAATCGGGGGGAGCGGTGGGTCGAGGATTTGAACCGGGCGTTTCCCTTTCCCCCGAGGCCTCCGCGCGCGACGACGGCTTCCTGGCCCTCCTCGGCCAAATCGGCCAGGACCTCGCCCGTGTCCTCGTCGGTCACCACCGTTCCGGCGGGCACCTCGAACCGGGTGTCCTCGCCTCTTCGGCCGTGCTGGTCTTTACCCCGGCCGTGTCCGCCTCTTTTGGCCAGTACAATGCTTCTGTACCGAAATTCAAGGAGGGTGGTGGTGGAGGAAGTCGCTTTGAGGACGACATCGCCGCCGTCGCCGCCGTCTCCGCCGTTCGGACCGCCGCGAGAGACGTACTTTTCGCGGCGGAAGCTGACGCATCCGCGGCCGCCGTCTCCGCCTTGTGCGGTGATCCGCGCCGAGTCAATAAACATTTTTTGGAGGGGTCAGCTCGATTCCGATGGAACCTCGATGACGTGGATGAATTTTCGGCCGCCGCGCCGGGTCTGGAACTCAACCCGGCCGTCTCTCTGGGCATACAGGGTGAAGTCGCCGCCCGTTCCGACGCCGTCGCCCGCGTGATAGGACGATCCCCGTTGCCGCACGATGATCGTTCCGGCGCCCACCATCTGGCCGCCGTATCGTTTAATGCCGAGGCTCTTTCCCCTGCTGTCCCGTCCGTTTTGGGAGCTGCCGCCGGCCTTCTTGTGCGCCATGTCCGTTTCCTCTCAGGAAGTGGCGATACCGGTGATCCGCACCGCGGTGAAGGATTGTCTGTGGCCATTTTTCCGGCGGTAATTTTTCCGCCGCTTTTTCTTGAAGACGATGATCTTACGGGCGCGGCCCTGCTCCACGATGACCCCGTTCACGTGAGCGCCCGCAAGGCCGTCGACGGCCAGCCCTTCGCCCGCGCCCACCGCCGCCAGCTTCGAGAAGGTCACCGCCTCCCCCACCTCTCCATCCATCTTCTGCAAACGGATAATCTCGCCCTCGGCAACGCGATACTGATGCCCGCCGCAGTCAATCACTGCATACACGATAACAGACTCCTTGAAAGACCTGAATCACCAAAACAAGCGGTCCGCGCCTGCAGTCGGCGAAAATCGACAACACCCTCCCTCAAAGCTAGAGAGTTTAGCCCGAACCGAACGCCCTGTCAAGGATAATTACCCGGAACGGGGCGAGGAACACCAATGAAATCAAAGGGGTTACACCATTCATAAATGTTTTGCCGCCGCCGCCGCCGCCCGAGACCGAGAGCCAGAATAGCCCCGATCAGGGCCTGTGTCCATCCGGCCAGACGAGCAGAACACCGCTTCCCATAAACCGCCATTGCTCTCTCATTACCAATAAATTGGTCGAAAGCGGCTTGAATGAAGTGAAGGGGCGGACGCACCAGATGGAAAAAGTTCCAATATATGAAACTATGTAATTGACATCTTTCTGGGAACCATCTATATTTGACCTCATGCGACTCGTCGGACGGGAAAAGCTTGACACTTTTGCAAGGAAACATGCAGACGCGAGGTCGTGGATAGAGAATTGGATTGCCGATGTGGAGGCCGCTGACTGGAAACGGGATCAGGACATCAAGGATCGCTATAGAGCCGCAAGTTTCCTGGCCAATAACTTCGTCATTTTCAACGTGAAAGGCAATCGATATCGCTTGGAGATTCAAGTCGCATTCAAAACGGGGATTGTCTTCGTGAAACGGGTTGGAACACATGCGGAGCACCAAAAGTGGTCTTGAGAAGGAGGGTGACATGGAACCCCGAGTAATCAAGACAAGAGAAGACTATGAAATGTTCCTGGGGGAAGTGGAACGCCTGGTTGCCCATGATCCGGATGCAATGACCCCGGAGGCGGACCGCTTGGAGCTTTTGGCGACGCTTGTCGAACTCTACGAAAAGGAGCACATCCCTTTTGAGAAACCCAATGCCATTGACGCCATTCGATTTCGGATGGAGGAGCAGGGATTGAGACAGAAGGATCTTGTTCCCTACATTGGGAGTAAGGGCAGGGTGTCAGAGGTCCTTTCCGGGAAACGGCCTCTATCGTTGCCGATGATTCAAGCCGTCCATGAAGGATTGGGAATTTCGCTGGAGGTCTTGATGCAAAGACCGAAATCGACTCCTCTAAACGGTTTAGAAATCGAGTGGGAACGATTCCCGGTTCGTGAAATGGTGAAAATGGGGTGGATAACAGCGACTGCCGATTGTCTTCGCAAGCGCCCATCCGAGCTGGTTCAACAATTTTTCGACAAAGTGGAAAGGGGAATCCCCGCTCAAGTATTTTGTCGCCGTACGATTTATAAGAGTTCAAAGGTCGGTATGGATGATTATGCCCTTCTCGCATGGATAGCCCGTGTGATCATGGTATCGAAGAACCTGGAACATCTTCAAGAATATAAACCGGGAACGCTCACAAAGGAGTCCATGCAGGATATTTGTTGTTTGAGCGAATTGGCGAGGGGCCCCTTGCTCGCGCAGGAGTATCTCGCGGGAAAAGGCGTAGCCTTAGTCATTGTGTCGCATTTGCCAAGGACCCATCTTGATGGCGGCGCAATGCTTACGGGTGAAGGCAGGCCGGTTATCGGTCTCACTCTCCGGTATGACCGAATCGATAATTTCTGGTTCACCTTGTTGCATGAATTGGCGCACGTGATCCTGCATTTGAAAGACTCAGAAGAGTCGTTTGTCGATGACCTGGATTCAGTCCAAGAGAATGACCGAAGAGAGAAAGAAGCCACCAGACTCGCCCTTGAAACCTGCATCCCAAGATCAATGTGGAGACGAAGCGACGCATTTCGAATGCGTACACCAAGTAAAATCGTTGAGCTGGCACATGAGCTCAGGATACATCCCGCAATCGTGGCAGGACGCTTACGTAGGGATACCGACAACTATAGAATGTTCAACCAACTGATCGGCCATAACCAGGTGCGAATACATTTCCCTGATTTGCAATTGTCTTAAGGAAGAAGAAGATGTTCGGCTCTCACCATTACGTACCTATTTTACACGGAAAAGAGGGCGAATTTCGCGCGCTTCGACAACTCTCTAGTGTTTGCAAATTAGTAGTTTATCTCATCAGCTAACGATAAGGTAAGATAAGGTAACGATTGCGAGACCGACCAAATCTTATCGAGCCCCCGCCAGCTCCAACAGCGTATGCAGCATGACGTTCGTCCCCGTCTCGATGTCTTTCCACCGGGAAAGCTCGTCGGGGCAGTGGCTTCGGCCGCCGACGCTGGGGATGAAGTAGAGCCCGGCCGGCGTGAACTTGCCCAGGATCTGGGCGTCGTGGCCCGCGCCGCTGTGCATGTCCCGCCACCGGGCGCCCACCCGCTCCGAGGCCCGTTGCAGGGCCCCGCGGACTTTCGCCGACATCTTGACGGATTTGGCCTCCAAGGTCTGCTCCATCGTGACCTTCAGGCCGTGTTTGCGGGCGATCTCCCGGAGGTTTTCGCGGATCGCCTTGCGCATCCGGCCGAGGACCGGCATCGACAGGTCGCGCAGGTCCACGGTGAACCGGGCCGTTTCGGGGACGATGTTCGAGGCCCCGGGGGAAAGCTCGATGTAACCCACGGTCGCGACGGTGATGGGCGAGCCGTGCTTGCGCACGAGCTTCCGCAGGCCCGCGCCGAATTCGGCGGCCCCCAGATAGGCGTCTTTGCGAAGAGGGAAGGGTGTGGTCCCGGCGTGGTCCGGGCGGCCGTGGAAGGCGATCTCGAATTTCCACAGTCCGACGATTCCCGTCACGATGCCGACCTCGGCCCCCGATTCTTCGAGAACGAGACCCTGCTCGACGTGAAGCTCGACGTACCCGCCGTACGCGGAGGGTTTCGCGCGGGCTTTCAGCGCGGCGGCGGGCGGGAAGCCGGCCTTCTTCATGGCGTCGGCGAGACGGACGCCTCGCGGATCCCGGGCCGCTTCGATCTCTTGTTTCGTCAGGTCGCCGGTGAAGGCCTTGCTCCCGAGGAGCCCGCCGAACCGGCCCTCCTCGTCGGTGAAGGCGACGACTTCCACCGGGTGACGAATCGCGGCCCCGGACTCTTGAATCGTCCGCAGGGCTTCGAGGACGGACAGGACCCCCAGCGCGCCGTCGAACCGCCCCCCGTTGGGAACTGTGTCGATATGGGAGCCAGCGAGGACGGCGGCCGCTGATTTTCCAGGGACTTCCAGGCGTCCGAAGATGTTGCCCGCCCCGTCCACCCGGGTTTTGAGGCCGGCGGCCTTCAGCCGGGCGATGAGCCACTTCCTCGCGCGGAGCTCATCGGGGGAAAAGACCGGCCGGTGAACGCCTCCGTCGGGCGTTTTGCCGATCTTGGCGAGGTCTTCCAGGTCTTTACGGATTCGTTTGGCGTTGATTCGCAGGCTCGCGGTCATGGGAGATACCCTCTCAGGCAGGTTCCGTCGATGGGAGCGGGGGGGGGCGGCGTTCTCAGGAGGCCCCCGCCGGGCTCGTGCGCTCCGCGGCCGAGTCGAGCATCGAGAGGAAGGCTTCGGCGTCGCCGAGATCGGCGAGGAGGACATCGGGCCGGGTTTCCCGAAGCGTTTCCGCGTTGGCCCCGCCGGTGGACACCGCGACCGTTCGGACGCCCGCCGTTTTTCCGGCCTGGACATCGGCGGGCGTGTCGCCGACGACCCAGAGCAACGGCTCGACCCCGCCCGGCAGTCGCTCCCTCGCGCGCCCGACGCCGGCCCGGATGATGTCGGAGCGCTCCTTGGCGTCCGAGCCGAACCCGCCGAAGGCGAATCGGTGGTTCAGACGGGCGCGCCGCAGCTTCTCGCGCGCCCCGCGCTCGATGTTTCCGGTGGCCAGGCCCGTCATCGCGTCTTCGCGCACGGAGAGCCGGGCCAGAAGACGCCCCACCCCCGGCAGGACCCGAAAACCCTCGGCCTTCGCCAGGGTGTCGGCCAGCTCCCCGAGGTAGAGACCGTAAATCCGGGCGGTTTCGGCGGATGTGGGGGGGGAATTTCGCCGCTGGAGATAGACCCACTCGACGATGGCGGGGTCCGTCTTTCCATGCAGGGTGATCCCGTCCAGGGCGTTTTTCCAGTCGTTGGCCTTTTCAAACGCCCGGGCGAGCGCCAGCCGGCCCGCGCCGCCGGACTGGATCAAGGTCCCGTCGATGTCGAAGAGGATGACGTGCATGTTCTCCGGTTTCAAAACGGCCGGGCCTGGATCGGCCTCAAGGCTCGAAGGGGACGCCGACCCCCTCTCGGACGGCCGCCTCGTGAACGCACCTTCCGACGACGACGTCTTCCAGCGCGAGCCCCTGCGAGCAGAAGAGGGTGATTTGGTCGTCCGATTCGCGGCCGGGGCGCTTGCCGGAGACCACCGCTCCCAGCTCCTCGACCCGGTCCCAGGAAAGCGCGCCCTCCTCGATGGGCAGGATCAGGTCGCCCGCCTCGAGCCGGGCGACCTCGATCGTGTCCACCGTGATTCGGTGGCAGGCGAGGACCGCAGGCGTGTCCATCTCCCGCCGGTTGTTCCAGTTGGAGCCGACGGCGTTGATGTGCATGCCGGGGCGCAGCCAATCGCCCAAAAGGACGGGGTCTTTCGACTTGGTGGCCGTGATGACGATGTCGGAGCCTTTCACGCAGTCCTCCGGGGAGGACGCCGGCTCGACGGGAATCCCGAGGGCGGTTTCCATCTCCGCGCAGAACGCGCGGCAGCGCTCTTCGTCCCGCCCGACGGCCCGGACCCGCTCGATGGGCCGGACCTCCCGGATGGCGAGGAGCTGGCCGCGCGCCTGCCATCCCGTCCCGATGATGGCGACGCGCCGGGAATCCTTCCGGGCCAGGCGCCGGGTGGCGACGCCGCTCGCGGCGCCCGTGCGAATTTGCCCCAGACGTCCGGCCTGGATCACGGCCAGCGGCGCGCCGTCGTTGTCATAGAGCAGGACCGTGAACCGGGGGCCGAGCTTCGAGGTGGTGTAGACCTTGACGGCCGTCGCCCCCTTTCCGACAGCGCCCAGGTCCGCCGCTCCCCCCGCCATGAAATGCAGGACGGATTCTCCCGCCATGACCCGCCGGCGGGGCTGATTTCCGGCCTTTTCCTCCCCGAGGAGGCGAAACGCCTCCTCGACCGCCCGGACGGCCGTGGGCATATCGAGGAGCTTTTCGACGTCGGCTTCGGTCATGTAGAGGGCCATGGGCGTTCGACGCTCCGGAAAATTCTCGGGCAAAAAGAAAGCCGGAGAAGCCTATCCATTCCCCGGCCTTGCTGGACTCTGGAGGCGGCACCCGGATTCGAACCGGGGATCAAGGCTTTGCAGGCCTCTGCCTTACCGCTTGGCTATGCCGCCGGGTCGGGCGCCAAATCCCCGGAGATTTCGGATCTCGGAGGATCGAAAATGACTGGAGCGGGAAACGGGATTTGAACCCGCGACCCTCGCCTTGGCAAGGCGATGCTCTACCTCTGAGCTATTCCCGCTTCATTTAGAATCAATGGGTTATGAGGGACGGAAAATCCCCCCTACGCTCATCCCTACGTTCGTTCCGAATCCTCCCTTTCAAGGTAGTGTAACCGTGGGGGAGTGTCAATAGTGAGTTTGAATCGGTGATGTACCGTTTTGTGTGTAGAAAGTGTTTTCGGGCAAAAAGAGAGGGTGTACTCTTCCTGGGAGCAAGAAACCCATTTTGGAGGAGCACACCCAATGCAACCGAAGTTGCTTTTTGGGGATAAGGATTTGGGCCGGGCATTTCAAGAGCTGAATGAGACGTGGGAGGTGGAGTTGCCCATCGAGGCGAGCCTGAAAGGGTTTTTGGAGGGCCTGATGGCCGAGGAGCGGGCCGTCTACCTGGCGGCCGGGTTCCGGGAGCGCACGCCCAAGCGGCGCGACTGGGCCAACGGCCACTACGTCCGGGACCTGGGGACCGAGGGGGGGCTGATCCGCGCCCTGCGTGTGCCCCGGGTTCGCGGCGGCGGCTTTCAGAGCCGGGCGTTCGCGCTACCGGCGCCGCCGGGCGGTGGTGGACCGCACGCTTCGCGATTGCTTCCTGGCCGGGGTGTCCACCCGCCGGGTGGGGGCGTGCGTGAAGGGGTTGTTGGGTGAAGCGGTGAGCGCCTCCACCGTCTCGCGGGTGTGCACGGCGCTCAGCCGAGACGTTGCGGCGTTCCACGACCGCCCTTTGAGCGACCACTACCGTTGTGTGTTCCTGGATGGCCTGGCTTTCAAGGTGCGCGGGGCGTCGAGAAGCCGGCGCAAGGTCCTTTTGTGCGCGATGGGCGTCACACTCGCGGGCCGGCGGGAGATCATCGACTTCCGTCTGGCCGACTCGGAGAGCGAGGCCACGTGGACGAAGTTCCTCGACGACCTCTACCACCGGGGGCTTTTGGGTCACTCCCTTCGCCTCATCATCACCGACGGCAACCCGGGGCTGTTGGCGGCGCTGGAGGTGGTCTACCCCTTCACGCCCCATCAGCGGTGCTGGTTTCACAAGATGCAAAACGTGGTTAAAATATCTCACCTCGCCAATGGTGCGACTGAGAACGCTGTGCTGAGATAAGATGCTGTAAACATTGAATTTATTTTTCATTGTCCCGTCTCTTGCCCCTTGCATTCCCGCCACGCTTGTGCTCAAATACGCACCGATTTGATGCAGCGTGTGTTCTATTTGATTACGGAATTGCATACCGAATCACCATAGAACAAAGGCAAGGAGCGACCATGCCCAGAAGGAGCGAGCTCAGGATCACCAAACGCACCGTGGATGCACTCACCGTCGATGCCAAGGATGGCGTCTTCTGGGACCGGGACCTGGCGGGCTTCGGGGTGCGTGTCCATGCCACGGGTCGCAAGGTCTACGTAGTGCAGTCCCGGGGGCCGGCCGGACCGAAGCGAGTGACCCTCGGACGGCATGGGGACATGTCGACTGAGGAGGCGAGGAAGCGAGCGGCCGTGGTCATCGACCGCATCAAGCGGGGGGAGGACCCCGTGCCCGCGCCGCCCGAGCCGGAGCTCACGTTGGCCGAACTGTCCGAACGGTTCCTGCGCACCCATGTCAAGGTGCATTGCAAGCCGAGCACCGTTGCAACGTACCGGTGCGTGCTCGGCAAGCACATTCTTCCCACCCTGGGCGCGATGTCAATCAACGAGGTAGGACGAAGGGAGATTTCCGCGCTGCATCACCGGCTTCGTGACACGCCTGCAATGGCCAACCGGACGGTCAAGGTTCTGTCGAGAATGTTCTCGTTGGCGGAAGCCTGGGAAAGACTGCCGCCCGGCCGGAACCCGTGCCGGTCGGTGCGCCGCTACAAGGAGAGGTCGTGCGAGCGGTTTCTGACGCCGGAGGAGTTCCGGCGGCTGGGCCGTGTGTTGAGGGACGCGGAAACGGACGGCTCGGTGTGGCCGCCGGTGATTGCGGCGCTCCGGCTGCTGCTGCTGACCGGATGCCGGAAGAGCGAGATCCTGACGTTGCGCTGGGAATTTATAGATCGCTTTTTCCCACGGCTTACGGCCATTGTATAACGCATTGATATTATAGGTTAATATCTGTTTCTCTATCTTTCCTGACTGACGACTTCCTGTAAAGTTCAACACTATTTCAACACGGTGCGCCGTGCCATATCGAGGCGCGCTCCTGACGCCGTGCGCCGCCGCCGATCCGCCGTTTCCGCCGATTCGAGACCATCGGCCGCGCGAATCGTAGCCGTTCGGACTCCGGCCCGGAGCCGCCCCGAACCCGGCCCCCCCCCGCCGGCGAGGGCCGCAATGATGGCGTTGACCAACGCCCTCGCGTTGCCGGTGCGCCGTCCGTTGCCGCGAACCAATGCCGCGGGCGATCCCGTTCCAGGCGGTTCATCTCCATTCCGGAACAATACCGTTCTCCCGCAGGAACTATTCAACCAGCTCCGCAATCTGCTCTTCCATAGGAGGCGTAGAAGGCATGAACCGCACCCTCGTCGCGGACGTCACGCCGTTCGTGATGGCAATCGCGATGTGTGCGGCGCGGCGTTGGCAGCTTGGCGCGGAATCGCTCAGACATCAAGCAGATTCCGGGCGAGGTTCGCGGCATCTGCGGGCGCATCAAGAAACACAACAGTTTCGAGTGCCATCAACCAGGAACGGGCTGCAACCGGGTCTCCTACCCTTGCTTCCGCGACGATTCACGACCTCCGTCATTCATTCGCGTCTAGGGCCTTGGCGTTGGGGGAGAGTCTGCCGATGATGGAGCTGTTGAAAAAGTCCTGGTTCTGTGATTCCGTGTATCGATATTGAGTGCTCGAGACAGGGAGGCCACGAGATGTTGGGACGGAAGGGGCGGGATCAGATGGCGTTATTCATCACCGGCTCGCTTGAGCAGCTGGTGCCCGAGGATCACGTACTGGCGCGTGTGGACCGTGTTCTCGACCTGGGCTGGCTACGTGAGGAAGTGGCGGACTGCTATTGCCCGGACAACGGTCGGCCCGGTATCGATCCGGAGGTGGCGGTGCGGTTGATGCTCGCCGGCCTGCTGCTGGGCATCGTGCACGACCGCAGGCTGATGCGGGAAGCGCAGGTGAACATCGCGATCCGGTGGTTCATCGGCTATGGCTTGCACGAGCGTCTGCCCGACCATTCGAGCCTGACCCGTATCCGCCAGCGCTGGGGCGAGAGGCGGTTCCGGGAGATTTTCCAGCGCACGGTGAGGGCCTGCCTGGAGGCGAAGGTCGCTACGGCCGAGGTTGTGCACATCGATGCCTCGCTGGTCCGCGCCGATGTCAGCTGGGAGAGCTTGGTCGAGCGGCATGTGGATGAGGTGATGACGGAGAACTGCGGGGAGGAGGAAGTTGAAGGGGAGAAGAACAGAGGCGGTCGGCGCGGTAAGTCCAGGAAGGTGAGCCGCACCGATGCGGACGCGAGCATGGCGACCTCGGCGTGCAACCGGCGGCTTAAGCCGTGCTACAAGCAGCACACGGCGGTCGATGATGTGAGAGGCGTGGTACTGGACGTTTCTGTAACGACGGGAGCGGTGAGCGAGCGCGAGACGATCGAGGCGCAGGTGGATGAGGTTCGGGAGATCGCCGGACGCGAAATCGCGACGGTGACGGCCGATGCCGGTTATGCCTACGCCCAGGTCTATGGCGGGCTTGAGCGTCGCAGCATCGATCCGCTCATCCCGGCGCGGAAAGAGCCGTCTAGGAGCGGCGTTCCCTTGCGTCGCTTCCGCTACGACGCTCGGAACAACATCGTGAAGTGCCCGCGGGGAAAGCTCCTGCGTCCATTGCGGGTCACCGGGCGCGGACGCTTCTTCCATTCCAGGACCAGCGACTGCGCGCGCTGTCCGCTCAAAGGCGAGTGTCTGCCGAAGACGCGCATCAACAAGGAGGTGGTGCTCCCGCATGACTATCCGGCGCTGCTCAGGGCGCGGCGCCGGCATGCGCGATGGAGCGAGGAGGATCGGCGGCAGTATCAACGTCACCTCTGGCGTTCGGAAGGCTTCCACGGCGAGGCGAAGCTCTGGCACGGCCTCGGGCGCGCGGTCCGGCGCGGTCTCGACAACATGAAGATCCAGGCCTACCTGACGGCCGCGGCGATCAATCTCAAGCGGCTTGGGGCCGCCGTTGTTGCCATCCTATTGGCCGATTGGACGGCCCGCGTTGCCGGACAAGAGCCGCTGCATGTCCATCACGCCTACGCACCCCGAACAGACTTGCGGGCGGCCGCCGCCACGTGATCCTGCATGCGACCGGTCTCGAAATCGGCTTTTTCAACAGCCCCATGATCAGCAAGCTGTTGGGCCACAACCAAGTCGAGACGACGGCGCGCTATGCCCACTTGGCGCGGGACTCGGTGCAGGAGGCCGCGGAGCGGATCGCCGGGAGCATCGCGGCCGATATTCTGGGCGAAGGCTGTAGGCATGCTTCCGGACAAAACCCGGCGTATGCCTGTCGCAGCCATGGTTATAATCAATAGAGACGTCTGGTGAAGACGCCTCCCGGTGCATCGTCCGAGCCAGAGCAAACGCGTGACGAACGCCTTTATGATCTTTGTCACAGCTTCGTGTCAAGAGCCTTAGCGTTGGGGCAGATCTTGCCGATGATCGGGTGGCTTCTCAGCCATTCCGAGGTCGAGACGACGGAGCGCAATGCGCATCTCGTGGGGGGACTAGGTGAAGAAGAGCGCGGTTCGCATCTTGAAGAGCATCGCGGTCGATATCCTGAAGGGCAGCAGGTTCTCAGCCGGTCCGCACACGACGAATCCCGCGAGCGCTAGCTGAATCGGCCTAGCGTGACCGCCAGCAGCAGGAAGAACTGTTCTGGGAGCCGTTCGAGGAGAATGAGCGAGGACCAAGCGAGGTAGGGTCCGCTCGCCATTAGGCATAGACCCGCCGAGTTGGTGTGGATGAGGTCTTCACGTGCTTGGCGTGTTTTCGTACACCGCATTACACGGCTTCGGTGATAAACCAATCATCAGCATCATCTTTTTGCGGGAACGAACGGGGCAGTTTACCGACTAATGCCAGGAAATCGGGCAGCATGCTAAGGGGCATCGAAAACCGGTCCAAAGTGAAAGGAGTAGATAACCGTACTAAGCACCACCCTATTAATGCACGAGACCTCGAGTAACCCATCCTCGATTGGTCGACCAAAAATGGCATAATTGGTGGATATCTTAGACTCCTCGAATTCCCTGTATTGAGGAATTCGCCGGTGCGATATCCCGTATGTCGTTTCAAAGGGCTTCACTCCATTCCTGAGCATGCTGAAGTAAGACGGATACATAAGCCCGTCGAAGCCAGCACATCGAACAGCCCGCGAGATGGCTCGCGTAATCGGATACGAATGATCTCCGGCCAGAAATAGCATATTCACTGCCAAGTCCAGGCTTTCGAACTCGGACACCTCCTGTGGTTCCTCCAGTAAAGCCGCTATATTCAGGATTTCCAAGTCGCGTGTCGGTCTGAGGGTCGCTACAAACAGCTCGTCTTCGGCAGTAACGCGACACTCATGCAGGCACGTTTGTAGATCCGGCGATACATACAGGACCGGCCATTCATGAGTGTCGAGACGGCCATTGGAGAGTTTCGCTGGCGCGCTGTCGTATTGGCTACTGTCTGAGGGTCCACTAGGATCTTTCCGAATCCGATAGAACCGATCTTGTGCGGTCAGTTTCTTCGAACCATACTCCCGCAGAATCCTATCGATCACCTCGTTACGTGACCCCTCTCGTTGAAGGCGTTTTAAGGGTTCTACTTCACCGAACATCCAAAATCGGGGTCCATAGGAAAAGAAGCCTATGCCCAGGACATCCTCCAGTAGCGCAACGTCGGCGTTAAGTGATCTTGGCATGGTGATGTCCGTCTCTCGACTATCATTGAACTGCACGGATGGTGCGGCTCCGTACTCAGACTTACGCACAGAACCCCAGACAAAAAAGTGCTGGGCGAGGATGATCAGTTGCTCATTGGTGAACTTGCGACCGTCGGTTGTCGTACATCTCGGACAAGTCGACGAATTGCTTGCACCTAAACGTTCTGCATCCAACCGCAGTCCTTCGTTGGTAAAGCAGTTTGAGCACGCGACGAACGTTTCAGATGCTAGCACTGCGGTTCCGCCAGTGTTTCCTGATAATGCTGGATAGTGAGATCATCCCTGCGTTGCTGTAGCGGCAGTTATTGGGCACCAGCCTTAGCTGACAACCATCTTTATATACTGCATTGAGAGGGTCATCACCTGCCTGTTTGGCTGTCGGCGTGACCTTAAGAGTCTGGTGCGCCGACGGTGTCCACACCGCTCCCGGAGTGGTTGACGATTGTTTTTGCACAACATCCAACCTTTCAAGAGAACGACTGACCACCAAGGACAAGATAGCACGACGCAACTGAGCCTGCGTGACTTGGCCAACGAGATGAGCAACGTCTCCAAAGCGTGTCGGATCATGGGCAATTCGCACCAGCAGTTCTACGAGATCCGGCGCAACTATCAGACCTACGGCGTCGAAGGCCTGATCGACCGGCTGCCGGGTACAAGGTTCCGTATCCCAACCAGATCTCCGAACAGGTCGAGGTCGCGATCCTGGCCCACGGCGCGCTACGCGTCTTCACATCTTCAGAGATGTTTCAAAATGGAATGTCTTCATCGAATTCCTCCCTGCGTTCTTCGTCCGGCATTGGAACGTTGTGGACGACGAACAAGTGAAGAATGTCAGCCCGGTCAGTGAACAGGATCTGGCTCCTCTGAGAGGCGTCCAGCCTTTCTCCGAGCCAATGCTTGGCCTGCTTGGTGATTTCACCACCGGCTACGATGAGTGCATGATCTACAAGCCGTTTTTTGTTGATGTCTGGATCAAATATCTCATGTCCGAGCATCATGGTGAGCTGGCGGTGAATCGTTGCGACGTTCTCATTCTTGGTTTTCGCCGTCGCATCTATCTTTCCGCGCTTCACTTGCAGACCAAAGTAGAGCCAGTGCCCGGTGGGGAGACAATACTTCATCCATAGGTCCTTGCCGAACTCCATCGCCTTGCCCTTGTGGCTGGCGATTGTAATCCTCTGAAATCGGAGGGTTTGAAAAAGTGGAAAGACTACCTTTTCGGTGATGTCGTCCTCGCTCGCCGCATCAATATACGACTCGAGGCGTCGGCGGCGATCAATTTCGTCCTGGGAGAGAGCACGCGCTACGACCGGGCCGGGCCGCGCCTCCTCGCCGGTCTTGGTGTTGCGTATATAGCAGCAGTTGTCCTCGGCGTAGAATGCTTCCAGCCCCTCGCGTGCGAGCGTCACGTTGAGTTCCGCCAGCGCAGCCTCACGTTCAGGATCGTCCTGAGTGTGGTCCGCGCGATCCATCAGGACTTGAATTACGGTCTGAAAACCCGCCCTAGGTAGAGCAGGATTGTCAGACGGTTCTTTCAGGATCTTGTCGAGGACGCCTGCGACCCACCATTTCCGGGTCGAGCCGTCGTGAACATACTGCTCCATGTCACAGTCTTCGAAAAACTCCGACAAATAAGTGCTGCTTCTATACACGAAGTAATCGCTTTCATTGCCGCAGATCATGTCTGCAACTTTATTGACGGTTCTTTTTCTAATTCCTTTCATGCCAACCAATATATGTGCATTGTTGATGGCAGACCACCGTGCATTCTAGGCTCAGCGCTCCTGACCGATTGACCTTCTCACATGATGAGGGTCAGTGCGAATGTGAGTTTTCTTGGAGAGACTGAAGACAAGAGAACTTGAGAAGAACCGGAAACGGTTTACAGAAGAGAAGATTGCAGTCTACTACGCGAGCATGAAGCTAGCGGCACGGCAAAGGAGATCTGCCGTCGCCATGGCTTATTGGACCGGACCTTCTACCGCTGGAAGTCAAAGGAAGGCGGCATGGAGGTGTCGGGACCCGTCGTCTGCGCGAGTTGAGGGCTGAAAACGGGTAGCTGACATGTCTTCTGCCGAGGTGCATGTGGACAACACCGTTCTCTAGGACTTGCTAAAAATGTGAGGCCAGTGGTGCGCTCACCCGCCCTACTCCACCGGGAACGGCTCACGGAAGGCAAAAAAAGCGGTCAAGATATTCCTTTCGTCAAAGGACTGTACAATCGGCGGGCACGGTTACGTCGGTATCGGCAAAACGACGACGCTCAACCGTCCCCATTCCCTTGCGGAAAGCCGGGGCTACAAAGCAATGCCTCGCACCTTCAGTCTCGGCAGCGCAGACGCTCTGCAGGGAATCCGGAGTAAAGTGTCAAACCCTGCAACGTTTTCTGTCCCGCCATGCCAGGATCGCCGAAGGCCGAGGTGCGGCGAATGGCATTCAAAACTTTCGTGCCTCGTTCGCGAAGACGATTCTTGTCTAAGCTTGAAAATCTTACCTACCGTAACGGCTACAATGAGAGCCATCATCAGCCGCACGCCGGAACCCGCCAGGACACATCGCGAGGAGCTGAGTTCTTGTCCGTGTCACCGCTCGGGACAATTGACCGGAGCCCGGAGGGCCAAAAGGCATGATACATCTCGCCGTAGCCTGCATCATCGGACTCCTGGCCGCTGCCTTCTGCCCCGCAGCCTATGCCCAGCTCTCGGGCACGGCCTCGGTGACGGATGGGGACAGCCTCAAGGTCTCCGGTCACCGGGTCCGGCTCCACGGCATCGACGCGCCGGAGAGCGCTCAGACCTGCCGGTCTGACGGCAAGCCCTGGAGTTGCGGAAGGGCCGCCGCGATCGCGCTCCGTAAGCGCCTCGCCGGACGGCCGGTCGTATGCGAGGAACGTGACCGCGACCGCTACGGGCACATCGTGGCGGTGTGTCGAGTGGCCGGCGAGGATGTCAATGCGTGGATGGTCTCCCAGGGCTGGGCGCTCGCGTACCGTAAATACTCGACCGACTACGTTCCTCAGGAGAGGGCCGCGAAGGCCGATCGTCGCGGGCTCTGGCGAGGGACGTTCGTGCCCCCGTGGGATTGGCGGCGGGGGAAGCGTCTTCAGGGGGCGGTTCGCACCGGCGCCGGCGAGTGTCGCATCAAAGGGAACATCAGCCGCACGGGCTCGCGCATCTATCATGTGCCGGGAGGCCGGTCCTATGACCGGACCCGCATCGACACGTCAAAGGGCGAGCGGTGGTTCTGCACCGAGGCGCAGGCCGAGGCCGCGGGGTGGCGGCGGTCACGAAGGTAAGCGTGCCCGTCCATGGCTGACCGCCCATACGCCAAATACCTTGCCGCCTTCGCACCGTCCGTGGCGTCCGTCACGCCGTCACCGTCGGTCTTGGCACTTCCCTGGCTAGACTCTCTGTCCGCGCGGGTTCGACCCGCTTTCACCACGAGCCTGCGCCTCGGAACCGGCCGGTGTTCCTCCTTACATGATCCCCATATCGTGTTCGAACCGAATATGGAGCCATCTGGCCGGGCCCCGCAAAGACTGATAGGCTCGCCCCATGTGCGGACGCTTCACCCAACGTTGTACATGGCCGGAAGTTCAGGCCTTTCTGGACCTGAGCGGCCCGCCTGTGAACCTCAAGCCCCGCTACAACGTCGCGCCGGGTCAGGACGTCGCGGTCGTCCGTTCGGGCAAGGACGGTCGCCGGCTCTCGATGCTCCGCTGGGGTCTGATCCCCGGCTGGGCCAGGGACGCCAACATCGGCTACAAGCTGATCAACGCCCGCGCCGAGACGGTCGGCACGAAGCCGGCGTTCCGCGACGCGTACCGGAACCGTCGCTGCCTCATTCCGGCCGACGGGTTCTATGAATGGACGCGGCAGGGGGCGGTCAGGCAACCGTGGCTGATCGGACTGAAGGGGCGCGCGCTGTTCGCCTTGGCCGGGCTGTGGGAGCGCTGGTCCGTCCCGGAGGAGAGCGCGCTCAAGGGACCGGGCGAGGCCATCGAGACCTGCGCCATTCTGACGACCGCGACCAACGAGGCGGTGGCCTGGGTCCACGACCGGATGCCGGTGATCCTGCCCCCGGAGGCGTTCGAACCGTGGCTGGCGGGCGAGACCGTCGCGCTCGGCCCCTGTCCTCCGGAGGGGATGACGGTCCACCCCGTGAGCACCCTGGTCAACAAGCCCTCGAACGACGACCCCCGCTGCGTCGAGCCCGTGACCGTCCCGTAGGTCCGGGAGCCCTCACGATTTCCCCCTCGACCGGACACCCGTTCGGTCCCCATTGGTTCTTTCCTCTCCCCGTAAGCGATCCTCGCCGCCGAGAGCCGGAGTCGGGCCGGGTATCGGGCGAAGGCCGGACGCCCGAGGGGGTGTCCTCCCCTCGATCTCCCTTCTCTCCGGAGTTGCCCATGACCGACACCATCTCCGCCGACTACACGCTTCGTCCGAGCGAGCTCGCCAAGACCCTCACCCTGCTGGTCGAGTCCCGCCAGCCGGCCATCGTCTGTAATGGCGATTCCCGCGTAATGGAGAGTGGGTGTGCTCCGGCCCCGTGGACTGCGGATTAGGGACCGAAGCAACTTCCCATTTCTATTTCAGCTTGTCTTCGTTCAGTATCCTCATCAACCGGTCCCTCGCATCGATGAAGACCCCCTTGCGGATCGACGGAGGCCGTCGTGCAGCAAGTATGTCGAGCTTTTCCAATGGATCTGCCCGGACATAGATCTCCGTACTTTGGACGCTTGCATGACCCAACCAGGTCGAGACTTTGCGGATGTCGCCGACGCCTTCGTAGGTATTCATGGCGCAGCTGTGCCGAAGCACGTGGGGGGTGATGCGCTTGGTAGCGATCGACGGTACTGATCGCCGAGCAGTGTCCGCATGCCGCTTCAGACGGTGAGCGAAGCCGTGGCGGGTCATGACCACCCCGCGGGCGTTGAGGAACAGGTAGGGGCTGGTCGCCTCAGGACGTATCGCGAGCCAGTCCCGGAGCACCGATCGTGTCTGCGCCCACAGTGGGAGTACGCGTTCGCGGCGCCCCTTTCCGCGGATGCGGACGAGGTTGAGACCGGGTTGCTCGAGATCGTGGCATGTAACGCCCACCAACTCCGACACTCGCAGTCCAGCCGCATAGGCAAGGTGGAGCATCGCGCGGTCGCGTATTCCCGCACGCGTCGACGGATCCGGTGCGTCAAGCACGGCCTGTACTTCATTGTGGTCGAGGTAGTCGACCAATGGTTGGTTGCGGCGCTTAAGCGGAATCGCGTGGACTTGGGCTGCCAAGTGAAGACATGCCGGCGCCCGATGCTCGAGAAATCGGAAGAAGGATTTAATCGCGGCCAGCCGTACATTGCGTGTTCCAATCGTGTTTCCTCGGTCCCGCTCCAGGTGTTCGAGGAAGTCGAGGATGACTTCGGCCGTCAACTGCTCGATCGTGAGCGTACAAGCCCGAACGCGAAGCCTGTTTTCGGCGAAGTCAATGAACTGTAGGAAGCTCACCGAGTAACTATCGATAGTATGCTGACTCGCGCCACGATCGCGCGGCAGATATTCGTACAGGAACTTGCTGATATGGGGGGAAAGCGCGGTCATCTCAAGATCCTCCCCACATGTGTGTTTTCAGCAGCGCGGGCGATCTCCCGGAGCAGGACGGGCGTGGCTTCCAGATACCAGTAGGTCGAGGCCATGCTGACGTGACCGAGATAGGTGGATAACGCCAGGATCCCCCGCTCTAGGGTTTTGTTGGACACTCGATTGATCCATGATTCATGGAGAAAGGGGTGTCGGAGCCTGTCCCATTCATAGTTGAAGGTTGAGAAAAAGAGGTGGCGGTTCACTCCTGCCGACTCGGTTAGAATCGGGTTGGCAAACATTCAAAGAGGAGGAACCGCCATGAGTGAAGCTTACCAGATCATCGAGAAGAAAGAGACCCAAAGGTTGGCCGCCTTTGTGGCGGAGCATGGGCAGGCGTTTTTTCCTCTGGTGTCGCTGGTGGAGCAGTCCCAACTGGCGGTGGAGGACCTGATGGACGTCATGGGCCGGGCGGGCCTGGAGGCCGTGCTTTTGCTGTCGGCCAAGGGCTTGACGGGCGCGCCGCATCCAGGCAAGCGGGGTGGCGAGGTCCGCCGGCACGGCAGCCAGGGGGGCCGGGTGACCCTGAAGGGGTGCAAGCTGAAGGTGAGAAAGCCGCGGCTTCGCCGCCGGGGCCAGGGTCGGGGCGGGGAGGTGGAGGTGCTGGCGTATGCGGCCATGCAGGCCGACCCCGGGCTGGGGGAGCGGATGCTGGATTTGCTGATGCGAGGGGTCTCGACGCGGAACTACGCGGCCGTTCTTCCCGAGCTGGCCGAGACGGTGAGGGTGTCGAAGTCGGCCGTGAGCCGGGAGAGCATCGAGGCGGTCGAGGTGGAGCTGCGGCGTCTTTGTGAGCGGCGTTTTGACGACATCGACCTCCTCATCCTCTACCTGGACGGTCTGCGCTTCGGCGCGCATCACGTCATCGTGGCCGTTGGGGTGGACACACGGGGCCAAAAGCACGTTCTGGGCCTGAGGTCGGGCGCCACCGAGAACGCCACGGTCGTGACGGCGCTTCTTGAGGAGTTGGTGGAGCGCGGCGTGCGGCCCGGGCGGCGTCGGCTTTTCGTCATCGACGGCTCGAGGGCGCTTCGTGCGGCGATTGACCGGGTGTACGGGGACGACAATCCGGTGCAGCGGTGCCGCAACCACAAGGTGAAGAACGTGATGGACCACCTGCCCGAGGAGTTGAAGGACCCGGTGAAGGCGACGATGAAGGCGGCCTGGCGGCTGGCGCCGAAGGAGGGGATTGCCCGTCTGCGCAAGCAGGCCCGGTGGCTTCAGATCGAGCATCCGGACGCGGCCGCCAGCCTTTTGGAGGGTCTGGAGGAGATCTTCACCGTCAACCGCTTGGCTCTTCCGCCCGGCCTTCGGCGCTGCCTGGTGAGCACGAACCTGATCGAGAGTCCCTGTTCGGGGGTGCGGATGCGCACCCGGCGCGTCGGCCGCTGGCGGGACGGGGCGATGGTGAAAAGGTGGGCCGCTTCCGCCTTCCTCGCCACCGAGAAGAACTTCCGTCGCCTGGACGGCTACCGGGACCTGTGGATCCTGAAGGCCGTTCTGGACGAGCCCCGCTTTGACACCCGAGAGGAGGTCGCATAAGGTGAACCGCACACGGACCGCCGCCTCAAACCTTCAACTGAATTCTGGACACCCTCGAGGATGCAGATGATCTCTTCGGTCCGGACATCCAGGGTGAGGTTCTCAAAGGCCACCACGGAGCCGCTGAGAAAGCTCTTTGTCGCGCCTTCAATGCGGATTTTTGTGTGGTTCGCGGTAATGGTCTTTCCCCTCCCCCCCCGGCGGTGCGGAATCACCCTTTCGATTGCGCCGTTCCGGCCGTTTCCCCCGACCCCTCCGCGCCCGGTCTCAGACTGACGAGAATGGCTCCGTCCCGTCGTTCGACAAAGGTGTCATACGCCTCCCGGTATTCCTTGAGGGGGAAGCGATGGGTGATCAACGGCTCGGCTCGGATCGCCCCCCGGTGGAAGAGCGGGATGGTCTCCACAGCGGCGTTGGGGTTGGCGCGGACGCCGTAAACGTCCACCTCTTCGAGAATGAGCTTGCGGTAGTTGAGGACCGGCGCCTCAGTGGGGATCCCCGTGTACGCGACGCGGCCCCCCTTGCAAGTCATGTCGATGGCCTGGACCAGGGAGTCTTTCGTCGCCGCGCAGTCTACGACGACATCCGCCCCCCAGCCGCCGGTCAGGTCGCGGACGGCCTGGACGGGATCGGTCTCCCGGTAGTTCACCGTCTCGGCGCCCATCTCGGCGGCCTTGGCGAGGCGCTCGCCGGAACCCACCATGATGACGCGCCCCGCCCCCAGGGCGAAGGCGCACTGGAAGGCGAAAAACCCCACCGGGCCTGGACCCAGGACGACCACGGTCTCGCCGGGATGAATCCCGGTCCGCTTCACCGAGTGAAGGCCGATGGCGGCCGGGTCCACGTTGGCCGCAATCTCGAAGGGCATGTCTTCGGGGATCTTGTGGATGGTCTTGAGGGTGTTGACCATGTACTCGGCGTAGGCCCCGTCGCTCACATGGCCGTACTGGCGGTGGCCCAGCTCCGGATGGCCGTAGTTGACGCAAAGGTTGTACCGGCCGATGAGGCACATCCGGCAAAACCCGCAGCCGCTGTGGGAAGTGCCGCAAACGGGATCGCCCAGGTGGAAGCCGAAGCCCTCGGATCCCTCGCCCAGCGCGACCACCCGGCCGGCCCACTCGTGGCCGAGGGTCAGGGGCAGGTCCTTCGCCCACTGCTGGTGATGGCCTTTGATGATGGCGATGTCCGTGCCGCAGATGGTGACCGCTTCCACGCGGCACAGGACTTCGCGCAGGCCGGGCTCGGGCGTCGGAATCTCCTCGACGCGGAAATCATCGACCCCATGGAGGCGGACGGCCTCCATGGTGGAGGGGATGTTCGTCCGGGTTGTCATCCATTGCTCTCCCGTTCAGGGTGTAGGAGCCGCGGGCGTTTGGGGCCGGGGTCCCGCCGGCTCAACCCCCGACCAATCCCACCAGCCGGCAGATGCAGGCCTCGCCGCCTACGAACCGCCAGGGGAGGGCCATGCCGTAGATCCGTTTGCCGACCACCTTGTCCACGTCCCCGCCGACGTTGTCCACGTGCATCAGATTTTCTTTCATCATCCGGCGGTGGCAATGGAGGTAGTGGTCTTCGAGGTGGACGTCGTCCAGCTTCAGGCCGGTCTTTTGCTCCCACTCGCGGACGAGGTCCGGGCGGTAGTTTTTGATCATCAGGTTCCAGGGGTGTTCGAAGGCCGGGGCGTCGCTGGCGACCCACTTGACGCGCTTTTCGATCAACCAGTCCGTGACGCTGGGGTCCGGTCCGGGGTGCTTGCAGAAGAAGGTTTGCTCGTTGCGCTCGGTCCCTTCCCAGTTGAAGCGCTTCCAGTTGAAATAGAGGATCAGGATGTCGTTCTCTCGAAGGGCCTCGCCTTCCGGGATGTTCCGCTCGATCATTTCTCGGTTGATGTACGTCCACTCCTCGACCTCGTGGCTCAGGTCTACGACGAGGGCGGAGCCTTGGCAGCGATCCAGGGGCATGTCCGCCAAGTCCCACCCGCCGGCGTTGAAGTGGAGAGGGGCGTCGATGTGGGTGCCCGAGTGCATGTTGGTTTCGATGATGAGGCTGCAAAGCCCGTCCTTGTGGTGGCTGTGGAAATTCCGGATTTCCGAGGACGGGAAGTAGGGCCACGTCGGGACCCGGTTGTGCCAGCGCTGGGTCATGTCGACAAAGTCGAAGGTGTCGCCGCTCTGGATGAAGCTTGCGAGGGCTTCTTTCACTTCCGCCGTGGGCATGGAAATCACTCCTTGTGATTTGGAGGCGGTCTTTGACGCCGGGTTAATCCGAGCGAGGGGGTTTATCATTCCCCCCGTCCATTCCGATCAGCAGGAAGCCGTCAAGACCATTTCGGGCTTGGCGCCTTCGTCCAAAAGCCCCCATTCCTTCATCCAACGAGCCTGCATCTCATACCGGTCCCGCGGGTAAGGGCGTGGGTATACATAGCGCAGGCGCTCGATGTGGAGGTCATCCAGGGTCATTTGGGGACGAAGGTCTTCGGGCAGATCGTTCAGGAGCAGGTGGGCGTATTTCCGCTTGTCCAGGTTGATGAGATCGACGGCCTGGCGGAGGATCCCCTGGATCTTCCTCATGGTCTCGGCGTCGTAGCCTTCCCCGGCCACGACCATGCCGTTGTAGTAGGCCATCGAGATCAGGTTCCCCTCCATCTCGGCGAAGCTGAGAAAAGGCTCCATCACGGCGGCCGCCTTGACCTTGCCCTCGAGCAGGGCGCGAAGCCGCTTGGCGGGGCCGCCAATTTGGATGACCTGGATATCCTCCTTAGGCAGGAACCCCTGGAGCAGCTTGAGGACCATGTAATGAGAGCCGGTGTGCATCTGAACGGCGACGGGGACGCCCGCCAGGTCCTCGGGATGCGTGATCCCGGTGTCCTTTCCGGCCACGATTCCCATGACGGTGATCGATTCCCGGAGGTTCAGGATGCGGGACGGCCGATGGCCCTCCGTCGCGGTTCGCTTGATGGCCCCCCATTCGCAGACGTTGTAGGCGTCCAGGCCCCCGCCTTCGAAAAGGACCTCTTTGTTGCGGCCGAAAAGCTCGGGCGCGACGTTGGAGGGATTCTTCTCGGCGATTTCGACCTCGATGCCCTCTTTCTCGAATAACCCTTCGAGAATGCCCACTTCCCAGGGGAGGGTGAAAACCGTGTCTTCATTCACAAACCGAAACGGTTTTGTCGTCATCGTGTTTCTCCAATAAAGACAATTTTGCGGATAAGGCCCTGTTGGGGGCGCAGGATGAATTTAGCCTACCTCTCCCCGCCATTTCAAGGTGCGCGCGGCCGGCGCCCGCCGCGTCCTATTCTACCCCCAACGCCTTCATCATCCGCCGGTATTCGATAGACGCTGTGTCCGGGCCTTTCACGTGGAGCTCTTCGGATAGGTCCAGCGGCAGCTCCTCCGGCCGCTGGTTCTCGACGATGACGCGGTCCTGTTCGGCCACCAGGTCTTCCACGTCCTCGATCCGCGCGCCGTCTGATGGGCCGGGCTCGTAGTTCCGGCCTATCAGCGTAAATCGCGTGCACTCGCGCGCCGAATGCGGGGTGCATGCGAAATACAGACGCTCCGCCCGCCCATCCGCCTCGACCCGCCCGATGTGACATGCGAAAGGCCGGGTGACCCAGTAGTAGCGTTGATAGGAAGCGCTGTGGAGTCCATCGGGCTCGTTCCCAATCGTGAAACGGATGGTCTCGTCGTCCCGCTCGGTCGTTACGTCGGGCGTCCGGGGGTTCGCCCGATCTCCCAGGATTCCCTCGTGCACCCAAGGGAAATGAGAGAAATCGAGGAAATTCTCGATGGTCCGGGCCGCGCTGCACTTCCAGGGCCTTTTGTCATGGACGACCAGGCGGAAGCCCGGGTCCTCGATCGGCGAGAAATCCGGAATGGGCGCGCGGGGTTTGTCCGACAGGCACACCCACACGATTCCGTATTTTTCTTGGGCGAGATAGGTTGTCAGGCAGGCCTTTTTGGGGATGGGATGCTCCGGCGGAATCGAGGGGATCCGGACGCACTTTCCGTTCACCCCGTAGGCCCAGCCATGGTAGGCGCAGATGATGCTGTCGCCCTCCACCCACCCCAGGGAGAGGGGCGTCCCCCGGTGAATGCAAAGGTCGTGAAACGCCGCCAAGCGGTCTCCGACCCGGCAGACGGCGATCGGCTCGTCCAGGAGCCTGACGGCCAAGGGCTTGTCGCACACCTCTTCGAAAAACGCCGCCGGGTGCCAGTAATCGCGCAGCGCCGGCCAGAGATCACTCTCGATCATTCCGCTGATTCCTTTTACGAAATTGCACCGCACCGTTTCCCTGGTCAGAGCCAATGAGTTGAAATCTTTGATTCGGTGTTCGTGATTTTGCCCCGTTTCCACCATACTACATCCTCCCGTGCCCGATTCAACCAGGGTCTCGCTCGGGTTATGAGACGCAGAGGCTGTCTCCTGCCGCACGAGCCGTTCCACTGATTCAACGGAGGTCAACCGCGATGGCGAGAGATGTCGAAGTCATTCACCACCCGGATGCCCGGAAAGACGTATGGATGCCTTACGCGCCGGGGATCAAGGTCAACCTGGGGAAGATCCTCTTCATTGCGGGCTGCACCGCCGCCCCGGTCTATCACACCCATCCGCACATCCCGGAAGAGTTCGAGGGAATTCCCGAGGACATGGGGGAACAGACGGCCATCACTTTCGAAAACATCAAGAAGACCGTCGAGGGGGCCGGGGGGACGATGAACGACATCGTCGACGTCTGCCGGTTTATCGTGACGATGGATGAGCAGGACAAGGCCAACGCGGCGCAGGCGAAATTTTTCCCAAACCACCCGCCCACGTCGACGACGGTCGGCGTCACCTGCCTGGCCACGGACTCGCGGTGTAAAATCGAGGTGCGCGCCATCGCGGTGATCGACGACGGGACATGAGGAAAAACCGACTGAGTGAAACAATCGCCAGGGGGGGGCTTTTTTGAACCCCCCCCCCCCCGGACCCCCCCGGAAAAACTTTCTGCGGCCAAGCCTATGGCTTGGCCTTACTGGGGTGGAGGTTGATTAGGCTACACGGTTGGGTTGTGCCCATCGATGGCATCCTTCTTTAACCGCTGTGGCTGTTGTTCTGAACGAAGGGTCAATCCACCTGGGTAAACAATTTGATTCAAGCCCAAGAGGTGGCGTGGGGTTGCTTGGCTATTCAGCTTGCTGGACACAAAGGGCATGACATGAAAAAAGAGGTTGTCGTCACGGACAAAGTTCCGCTTCCCACGGCGCCGTACGCCCAGGCGGTCAAGGCGGGCGGATTGGTCTTCCTTTCGGGCAATGTGGCGTCGGACTTCAAGCGGCTGATTGCGCCGCGGGCCCTGGGAAACCCTGAATTCCCGACGTTGCAGTCGCCGATGCGCCTTCAGACCGACTACATTTTTGACAACCTCTCAACAATTCTCGAGGCGTCGGGGTCGTCTCTGGAGCGTATGGTGAAGATACAGACGTTCAACGAGACGATGGACGACTTCGCGTCACACTTGGCCATACGGCGCAAGCGGCTGACCGGGCCTCCCCCGGCCAGCACGGCCATCGAGGCCCTTCCGCCGATGCCCGGCTGCAAGATGGTCGTCGATGTCATCGGGGCCGATCAAACCGTCGAGCCCGAGTATTTCAGCACGGATCGGGCGCCGAGCCCCCTGGCCTCGTATTCTCAGGGTGTCCGGGTCGGTGATTTCTGGTTCCTTTCCGGCGTCCTGGCCAGCGACTTCCGGACGGGCGTCGCCCCCGAGGCCCGGACAAATCCGGCCTTTCCGCTCTTCGAGTCTCCCATCGAAAAACAGACGGAGTTCGTTCTCGACACGATCGCCGGGATCCTCGAGGATGCCGGGAGCGGTCTGGACCGCGTCGTCAAGGCCCAGGTGACGCTGACCGATATCCGGGACTTCTACGGCTTTGACCGCGTGTGGCGGCACCGGTTTCCGAAAAATCCGCCCGCGCGCTCGACCTACCAGGGAGGGCTCGTCAACCCGGGCATGCTCATCGAGGTGGACGTGATCGCCCTCGCGGGCGATTCTAAATTGAAAGTGGACGTCGTGGAGACGGAGGCGATTCCCGAGCCGTCCCTGCATCAGCCCCAGGCGCTGCGGGTGGGGGATTGGATTTTCACAAGCGAGATCCTCCCCACCGACTACAAGACGGGCGTTTCACCCGAGGCCCGGATCGATCCCAACTTCCCCCACTACCGCACCCGAGGAGAGACCCAGATGCGTTACTGTCTGGATGCCCTCGGGAAACTCCTGGAAGCGGCCGGGAGCAGTATCGAAAGCGTCGTCAAGACCTGGACGTATCATACGGACCTGGGCGATCTGTCCGAGGCCCTGGTGGCGCGCGCGGAGGTCTACGGAAAAAATCCTCCCGCCAGCACAACCATCGGAACGGGGGCGCTGATTGTTCCCGATTGCGCCCTTATGACCGAGGCCGTCGCCATTGTGGAAAGCGGCTGAGCTCCGGCGGCCCGGATGGAACGCGGCTCCCGGCCCTGGGGAGGGGGCGCGCGAGGTCAGGAAGGAAATTCATATGGAAGAGGTGGCAAATGGCGTTTTTGCCGAGACAAACATCTTCGGCTGCAATCCGGGATTCATCGTAACGCGGGACGGCGTCGTGATGGTGGATACGCCTCAAAAGCCCACCGCGTGGGGTGGGTGGAAGGAGGCCATCGCCGCGCACGGCCCGGTGAAGTGGCTTATCAACACCGAGCCCCACTGGGACCACACGATGGGAAACCCATTTTTCGAGGGAAAGATTGTCGCCCACGAGGAAACCCTGCGGAACTTCCATAACAAGTCCCCCCTTTGGGGGTTCGGCATCGACGGCGTCGGCCCGTGGATCGCGGAGGCCGACCCGGAGGGGGTCTCCATCGCGGGGAACTACAAGCCCCGCGCGCCCGAGGTCACCTTCTCCGGCGACGCGACCCTGTACGTCGGGGGCGAGGAGATCCGGCTCCTTCATACGCCCGGCCACACCTCAGGGGAGACGGCCGTCCATCTGCCCGGCCGAGGGGTGCTCTTTGCCACGGACAACTTGTTTGTCGACCATATGGTCTGGTGGCAGGACGCCGATCCGTTCGATTGTCTTGCTTCTCTGGACCGACTCAGGGGGGTGGACGCCGATGTTGTCGTCCCCGGCCACGGCCCCGTGTGCGGGAAGGAGTGGATCGACCGCATGGAGGAGACGACGCGGGAGGTCCTCGACCGGGTTCGCTCGGCCATCGGCCGGGGGCTGTCGGAAGACGAGGCGGCGGATTCGGTGAAGTACCGGGACCTCTGCGTCCTGGACGAGGATTACAAAGACGTTCATGATCGGGTGGAGGCGGTCAGCGTGCGGATACTCTACCGGTTCCTGAAGGGGAGGGAATCATAAGGCGCGATGCGGGATCGGTCCGAATCGGGACCGAGATCCATCCGCCGTGTTGATCGGAGATGAGGGGCGCCCGCGTCGGGGCGCCGGACGATTGGATTTTTGATTCGCTTTCGATGAGGAGGGCTTCAAATTGGAGAAGGAGGTCATCACGACGGACCGGGCGCCGGCCCCCGTCGGCCCATACTCTTTGGGCGTCAAGACCGGCAACCTCGTTTTCGTCTCCGGGACCGTGGGCTTGGATCCACAGGGAAAGATGGCCGGCGATGGAAGCGTAACGGCCCAGACCCGGCAGACGTTCGAGAACATCAAGGCCGTTCTGGAGGCGGCGGGGGGATCGCTGGAGAACGTCGTCAAGCTGACGGTGTTCCTGACCGACCCGGATGACTACGCGGACATGAACGCCGTGCGGGCGGAATACTTTCCAAAGGACCCCCCGGCCAGCTCCGCCTTCGCCGTCAAGCGGCTGATTCCGCCGGACCTGTGCGTGGAGATCGAGGCCGTCGCCGCGTTGCCTTGATGCGCCCCGGCGGAAAGCGGCTATGTCTTGCGAGGAAAATGTCCGGGTCGGGATAAGCGGGCGGCCGGACCACGGTTCCCGGTCGGGGAAGGGCCGGGCGGTGCGGGTTTTTCTAGACGGGTCTTCGGAGGAAGATTGAATGCGCGACTCTCAGGTCTACAACACTTGGAGCGAGGAAGAGATCCAGGTTTTCCTCGCCGAACGGACAACGGGCCGCCTCGGAACGATTGACCCGGACGGATTCCCGCACGTTGTGCCCATGTGGTACGTCCTCCTGAAAGGGAAAGTGCATTTTTCGACGCGGGTTCCCCGAAAAAAGATCGCCAATATCCGGGGCAACCCCCAAATCTCCTTTACGGTGGATTCCGGTGAAAGGTTCGATGAGTATCAGGGCGTTCTGATTCAGGGGCGCGCCGAGGTTGTGGAAGATCCCGATGTCCTGCGCACCTACCAGATTGCCTTTGCGCATCGGCACTGCGGGTCGGAGGATCATCCTTATGTCCGCATTCTCAGCGCCGGGAAGACGCGGGTGGTCCGTCTCGACCCCGTGAACGTGTTGACTTGGGATTACGCGGGGATGGCCCGATAAGCCTCGGACGGCTCGGATTGCCTCCGAGGAGATCGGCGGGTCATCTTCGCCGGAGATTCCAAAACGAAGGGAGCGGTCCATGGAGAAGGCCACGTTTGGAGCGGGATGTTTCTGGGGCGTCGAGGCGGCGTTCCGGCAGGTCCGGGGGGTGACATCGACAAGCGTCGGATACAGCGGCGGGACAATCGAGAACCCGACCTATCAGGACGTGTGCACGGGACGGACGGGGCACGCTGAAGTCGTCGAGGTGGAGTTCGACCCGTCCGTGGTCTCCTACGACGAGCTTTTGGACGTGTTCTGGGCCAACCACGACCCGACCACGCTGAATCGGCAGGGTCCGGACGTGGGCACGCAATATCGCTCGGCCGCTTTCTTCCACAGCCCGGAACAGGAAGCCTCGGCCCGGGCGTCGAAGGAGGAAGCCGAGAAAGCCGGCCGGTTTCCCGGGCCCATCGTGACGGAGATCACGGCCGCTTCGGTGTATTACCCGGCGGAGGATTATCATCAGCAGTATTTCGAAAAACATGGGTTGTCGGTCTCCGGGTCGCACTAGCCGCTAAGGTGTATTGTTCGGGGTTTCAAATTGCTTCGGGTCCCTTGGACCCCGACTGAGTTGGATGTCTCCCGTGGTGGAAAGCCTCTATGAATTGGCCGGCGGGGATGCGGGAATCCACCGGCTGACCGGGAAGTTCTACGACCGCATCCTCGCGGACCCGCTTCTGCACCCATTGTTCCGGGACCCGGAGGAGGACCATGCCGGGCGCATGGCGCTCTTCTTGATCGAGGTCCTCGGCGGCCCGCGGGAGTACACGCGGCAGCGCGGCATCAGGTCCCTGATCAACGCCCACCACCCGCTTCCAATCACCGACGCACAAAGAGACGCGTGGGTCGAGCACATGTTCGCGATCTGCGCCGAGCTGGAATGGCCTTCATCCCTGATGGCGGTCTTTGAGCCCTTCATCCGCAACGAGGCGCGCATCGCCCCAGTGGGATGATCCGGGGTGACCGTTGGGGACCGGGCGGGCGGGAAGGAGAGAGGGAAGGGGAGGCGCTTTCCGACAGCCGGACCGCTCCCGCCTCCGTAGAAAATCACTTGCGTGGAATAGGAATGAGGTTCGCGCCGGGAGAAAGGTTCGAGGGCGGGAACGGCAACGTTAGAACTGGATGAGGATCTCCGAACGGGCCCCGTAAGCGTCGTCCCGATCTTCCTGAACGGCGTAGAAGCTTTCGACCTGGAGGAGGATCCGCCGGAAAAACGCCTGTTGGAATTGAAAGCCCAAGGCGAAGTCGTTGAGTCCTTCGCCGCTCGTGTCCGCTCGACCCGCCAGCTCCAGGACGAGGTTGCGGCGGTGGTTGTCCCAGAACGCCTGGTATCCGACTGCGCCGCCCACGATGTCGTTGGTGAGGCTGCTAAGCTCGGACAGATGGTTTCCGAGGCCCGGTGAGGCGAACAGAATCCCGAGCGCCGCCAAGGGACCTCCGACGATCGGCTCCCGTCCCGCCTGCGTGAAGTTATCGATCGCCACATAGGAGGTGATGTATACGATGTCGTCCGAGGATTGCGGCGTCCACGACACCTCGGAAGTCAACAGGACGCCGTCCGCGACACGGGCGTTGCTCTCGGCCTCGGCGTAAGAGCCGAGGACCCGGAACGTGGTGCTGATGTGCCCGATTCTTTGGGTTGTAGCGAAGCCGGCATGGAAAGAGCCCCTGTCGGGCCGGTCTTCGTTGACGTAGATGGCGTCGAGCTCCAGCGTGCTGGTCGGTATGTCAGCCGCGAGGAAAAGTCCCAACATATAGGCCTGTCGGTCGTTGCGGGTGTCGAGCTCGTCCCACCCGTAAACGCCGGAGATGCGCAGGTTCGACACGCCGGGAAGGCGAACGTTGTTGCGGACGAGCCCAAACGAGTCGACGGTGTCGTTGATCAGAATGCCGTCCTGGAACAGGAGCGGCTGGCGGCCGATCGAAAAGCCGAGATCGATGGGGAGGAATCCCTGCTTGTCCAGATTGGAAACAGGCTTCCGAAGTCGCCCTCAAAGAAGAAGGTGCGGATGTTCGCGTTGAGCTCGTTTTTGACCCTGTCCTCTTCAATGGCGTAGCCGGAAAAGGCGTTGAATCGGTTTTTGTCCAGGGGGCGGATGCCGAAGACGATCTTTTCGGTTCCCGTCAGCTGGAGGTTGGCGAACAGGTCAAAACGGTTCACCCATTCCGGGGTGGGCGGGGTGACGCCGTTGTCGAAGGTCTGAAGCGCGGTCCGTAAAGTCCCGAACACCCAGAGCCTCGGTTGCCACACCGCGCCCGTCGGCAGCTCGAAGCCGGCGCGGAGATTGCCCGGGGCCAGGAAGGGATCGCCCAGCTCCAGGATGAGTGGAGGCCGATCCGGAATATCTCCTTTCGTCCGGAACCGGATGGGTTTGTCGGGAAGCCGGCTGACCTTCGTTGTCTCGCTCAAAGGGTATATCCCGCCGCAAGCCGACAGCGCCCCGGAAAGAAGGAGGGCGAGTGCGAGGCGGACGACGGCGCCCGTCGCCGGAAGGAACGGCCCAAGCAAGCGTCTAGGCGATTGGCGCATACACGAAAGTCTCCATTGCGGACCTTATCATCCAGCCCGTTGTATATCAGATACGGGCCTGCGTCCTCAAGCGCCCTGAATCTCGGTGATTCTACTAGGGGTCGATCTTGAAGGCGACATTTTTTTCCCAGAGGACGTCGTGTCCGGCCACCACCGCGTCGCCCACCGCGCGGGCGCTCATGTTGAAATCGAACCCCACGCCTTGAACGGCCGCAACCAGATTGATCGGTATCATGGCGGCCATGAGCTTGACGTTGGCCTGATAGGGGCCTTTCCCGGTGAGGGCCTTGCCCGGGATCCGGTATTTCGCCCAGCGGTGTCCCAGGGGCTCGATGCCTTTTCGGTGGTTTCGCTCCGTCGTCGGCTCGCCCGTGAGGATCAGGGAGAAGATGGACGGCCGGACGAAAGGCAGCGCGCTGATGGGGTAGGGGATGGGGATCACCCGCTCCCGCTCGCCGCCGCGAAGGTTCTTGACCACGAAGCGCGACTGGAGGTTGAAGAGCTGGCGGTCCAGCGGCAACTCGCCGTTGTGGACGTAAGATGATTCGACATCGCGCAGGTCGCCGTTGGGGTCCAAATCTCCCGATCGGAAAATCACGGCCCCCGTGCGGTCTATGACCGTCACCTGGAGCCACACCAAACGCTCGCCCGTGAAGCCGGTCGGCACGTTGTGTCCGTCGGTGGCGTTTTTCACCTGGACTCGGAAGCCGATGCCTTCCTTGGCGGCACGCAGGGTCTCGATGGGGCCGAGGAGGTATCCGTTGCGCAGGAGCTCCAGGCGTTTTTCCCGCGCCCATTCGAGGCGCTTGAACTGTTAGTCGAGGATATCACGCGCTTCGTATCGGTCGTCGAGCGACTCCCAACGCTCCGGGAACTTGTAGTCGTCACCGGCGTCGTCCTCGAACTTGTCCGTTCCCCAGCCTGCCTTGTAATTGAACTTGAGCCATTCCCGGAGCGTGGCCATCTGCTGGGCGTCGGTGTTATGCGGAAAGATCCCCGGATGGATGACCGAGTAATCCGGCCCGGCGAACAGGTGGTTGGTGATCTTCCGCGTCCGGGTCGGTTTGCCGTCGACAATCGCGGCGGGCCCGCGGTTATAACCCGCGGCGACCCCCTGGACCTTGCCCATGTGGCAGTCCTGACAGGAGACACCGCGACGGGCGGCCGGTGAGACCCGGTATTCGCTGAAGGCCTCTTCCAACCGGAAGCCGTTGACCAGGGTGACATCGTGGCAGGTGCCGCAGAAAGTCGAGGAGGAGATCGCGGAAAATTTTATCGCCTTTCTGTGGATCTTCCGTCCCGGTTTCTTGATGTCCTTCGTTTCGAACCGCCCCTCTTTCAAAACGCGGGCGAGCTCCTTGTTGCCGGTGGGTCCATAGACGGGGTCGAGGAGGCTCCCCTCGACCAGGGCGATGCGTCCGCTGACCTTGTTGTATACCTTGTTGGTCCGGTGACACACCACGCAGGTGATGCCTTCCCGGGAGGTTGGATGCCGCTCGAGGTTGGAGATGAATGACGATTCGCCGAGGTTCGCGCCGACCTGGCTGTGGCAGCGCAGGCAGAAGTCCCCCATGGTCCCGCTGGTCACTGAATTGAGAAAGTTGTTGATAGCCATGTACATCGGACTCAGTTGAGAATATGAATGCTGTGAGACCGACCACTCTTGTTGTAGTGTTGCGGATGGCAGGATCCGCACGTCGCCGCCGAGGGATACTTGCTTTCGGCAAGGAGGGCCGCGTGGGCGGCCCGGGCGTCCGTCTCCGCGCCGTTTGACTTTGCCGGTTTGGCTCCCTGCGCCAGGCGCGGACCCTGGAGGGATTTTTCAACCTTCGGTTTGGCGGGTTTTTCCGCGGTGGGGGAGGGGGAGGCGGCCCGCGCGGGTGTCGCGATCAGGAAGAATGAAAGACCCAGCGCCGCAGCGATGCCGAGGATGTCTCTGATTCCGACCGAGCGTGGTTGTGGCATTCTCACCTCCCTGCGGCCGGAAGCCCGGATGTTGGATTGGGGTGCGGTCGTCCAGTCGGTTGTCTTCCTCACTTTGTATTGTAATCCATCTGTTGAATTATGCAATTTCGATTCCGCGCCGGGGGTGTTGGGCTGTCCCGCCTGTTTGGCCGTGTCGTGGCCGGTTTCCTCTCAGACATCACGCGTTTTGCGTGTCCCACCTGGGTCGTGGGGGGGATGTACGAAAGAATTTCAATGTTTTGGATAAACAACCCGGAACGATTGTTCTCCCTGCGGAGGATTTTCCTCCCCCCCCCTCCCGGTCACCGGGTTCAAACGCAATCACTTGCGGGGGTTCGGCCTGAATGTGAATCACAGAACACCGAGTTATGGTGGAGATAATCCGAAATCCGGCCCTTCCCCTCTCCCGGCCGTCGGTTCCGCTGCAAATCTCTGGTAGTCAGAAAGAAACAAATATAATATGCACTGGGAGGACAACGAGCTGGGCGCTTTTGTTCTTTCCGCGAACGTGTTCCGGCTTCATTCCGTTTATGGGCATCACATCGGAGGGAGGGCGGGCTTGACGCCATCGCTCAACGTCATCCAAATCGTGGGCGCCGTCATCGTTGCGGCGGTCCTGATCCAGGTTGCGATCCTCTTGTTCTCGTCGCTGAATCGGCTGGCCCACGACAGGGGCCAGCAAAGGCTCGCGCGGGAGTTGCTCCGTCGCCAGGTCGAGATTGCCAAAGGCGTCGCCGGCGAGGTTGCGAGCGGTGAGCACGCTTCGGCCGGCAACCGAAAATTCCGGATCCAGAAAAAAGTTCCGGAATGCCGGGACGTCTACTCTTTCCTCCTCGCGCCGCACGATGGAAAGCCGCTGCCCTCATTCAAACCGGGCCAATACCTCACATTCGACCTCAACCTCCATGGGGAGGGTCAAAGTGACGAGAGGAAGGTGGTCCGGTGCTATTCGCTGTCGGATTGCGCGAATTCCTCCAATCCAGTACCGCGTCACCATCAAAAAAATCCCGCCGCCCCCTGATCAGCCCGACGCGCCGCCCGGGGCGGCCTCCAGCTTCTTCCACGACCGCTTGAAAGAGGGCGACATCCTCGACGTCATGGCGCCGAGGGGGGTTTTCTATATCGACATGAGCGAATCGCGTCCGATCGTCCTGATCGCCGGCGGAATTGGAATCACTCCGCTTCTGAGCATATTGAACGCCGTCGTCCAGTCGGGATCGCGGCGCGAGGCGTGGATGTTCTTGGGCGTGCGGAACGGGAAGGAGTGCATCTTCAAAGAGCACCTCGAGCGGATCGCGGCCGAGAACGAGAACGTCCGCCTCCATGTGTGTTACAGCGAGCCCGAGGAGGGCGACGTGGAGGGCGGGGACCACTGCCACAGCGGGTGGGTGGGGGTCGATCTCTTCAAACGGCTGCTTCCCTCGAACAACTATGACTTCTATATCTGCGGGCCGGGCCCCATGATGGACGCGATCACCAAGCAGCTCGATGAGTGGGGCGTGCCCGAGAGCAGGGTCCACCACGAGGCCTTCGGGCCCGCCGGCGTGAAAAAGAAGGGGACCCCGCCCGGGGCGCCCGAGGCGGAAGCCGGGCCCGGGATTGAAGTCACGTTCGCCAAAAGCGACAAAACCCTGCCTTGGGATCACTCGATCGGCTCCCTTCTGGACTTCGCCCTCAGCAACGGAATCGCCATGAACTCCGGCTGCCAGGCGGGAAATTGCGGAACCTGTCTTACGGCTGTGAAAGAAGGGGAGGTGGACTACCTTCAGGAGCCCGGCGCGATTCCGGAGGAAGGATCCTGTCTGACTTGTATTTCCGTCCCCAAGGCCGATCTGACGTTGGAGGCGTGAGCGTTTCCCCGCATGCGAGTCTCATAAGGCGCTGGGGCAAAATAGCTTGCGGGGGGACGCGGATTTGTGGCACAATTTGTGCTCTTTAAACGGCTGGGCGGAGACCCGACAGCACACCCTGATGGCCTAAATTGCGGAACGGCAAATTGGCATTTGAAGCTGGATACCAAAAATTGCCCGTTTTCAGGCATTGATATCCGGCGCAAACGATAGAGGGTCAGTGATGTTTAGCGGAAAATATTTCCTGTTGGGTTTGGGATGCCGCCGCCTTTGGATCGCCGCCGCCTTGGGTCTGGTGTGCGGCGCACTGGCGGGGACAGCCACGGCCGCCCCGGACCCGAAGAAGGTGGTCGGACCCAAAAAGTGCGGCCAATGCCATGAGTCCGCGGTGAAAGCGTGGAAGGCGTCAAAGCACGCCAAAGGATTCCGGAGTTTGACGAAGAATCCGCGGCGCAAGGTGAGCCGAAAGATCGCCAAGGCGATGAACGTCAGGCTCATCAAACGGGGTTTTTGCGCGGGCTGCCACTACACCTCGATACCGAGAGGGAATCGGACAAAAGCCATTGCGGGCGTCTCCTGCGAGTCCTGCCACGGGGCGGCCGTTGACTGGGTGGACGTTCATCAGAAATTCGGGGACGACGACAACATAGCAAAAAAAGATGAAACCCCCGGGCACAGAGAAATGCGGCTCGCGAAAATAAAAGCGGCCGGCATGATCCGGCCCGTCGAGATCTACTCGTCTCGCCTCGGGCTGTTTGGGGTGCCACACCGTCCCCAATGAGAAGCTGGTGAACGTGGGGAGCCATCCGCCCGGAAGCGATTTCGAGCTCGTCGCATGGTCGCAGGGCGAGGTCCTCCACAACTTCGTCGCCTCTGAAGGAAAGCGGAACGCCGAGGCCTCGGTGGAGGTCAAGCGGGTTCTCTTTCTCGTCGGCCAGGCTGTGAAGCTGGAGTACAACCTGCGCGGGTTGGCCAAGGCCGGCGCCGATGGGGTGTACGCCCAGAGGATGGCGGCGCGCGCGGCGGCCGCAATCGAGTCCCTGAAACGTGCGGCTGGGCTGGTCAAGGTGACCGAGATCGACGCGATCCTGGCCGCCGTGTCCGCGGTGGAGCTCAAACCGAATCATTCAGACGCTCTTCTTGCGGCCGCCGAGAAGGTTCCCGAGGGGGCGAAGAAGCTGTCTGACCCCTCGAACGGCGATGCGTGGGCGGCCCTGGATCCGATGATTCCCCAAGCGAATGCGTACAAGGGGACTCCAGCGCCATAGCCCGGGCAGTTCCACCCGAATCGCAAGATTGCCTCGCATGCCGGCTGAACCCCTAGCCATAAAGCGCCCTCAGATGCGGGACGAGCCGTTTTCGGCCGAAATGTCCGACGCGGACATCGATTGGCTCTTGACGAAGCCGCCGCTCGATCAAGTCGATCTCGCCAACTTCCCTCCGGGCGCGCCGATTCGCGACATCCTGAAGAACGACTCGCGCATCCTGAGGTGCCATGACGGCGAGATCATCGTGCGCCGGGGAGATTACGGACATTCCGCCTTCCTGGTCCTGGAGGGGTCCGTCCGCGTCGCCATCGATCCTCTGGAGGAGTCGCTCCTCGGACGGCGCGAGCCCCAGGGGAAAGGTTTCTTCCGGGCCCTCGGCCAGCTTTGGTCGAACCCCCGGCTTCCCGAAGTCCGGAGCGGGTGAAACACAACAGGTCCGGCGGTTTCGCCCAGTCGGGCGAGGGCCGGGACACGCGTATTTTCCTTCAGGACGTACCCGCCATTTTGGATCGATACAAAAGCACCCCCCTTCATGCGGGCACGTTGTTCGGCGAACTTGCGGCGTTGGGCCGGCACCCGCGGACGCCGACGGTCTTCGCCGACGGCGAGTGCGTGCTCCTCGAGGTTCGATGGCAGGGGCTGCGCGATATCCGGCGCTGGGACGACGGGGTGCGGAAATACATCGATCGGCTCTACCGGGAACGCAGCCTGAAAGTCTATCTGAATGAGCTTCCCGAGTTCCGCCGGCTCAACGAGGAAGACCAAAAGGTGGTCGCGGACAGCGTCCTTTTCGAGACATATGGGACCTTCGACTGGTATGGAACGTTCAAGTCCCTGGCCGCCAAAGAGGCGGCCGAGCGGCTTGAGGACGAACCCGTCATCGCCCAGGAGGGGCACTACGCCGACGGGTTGATTCTGATCCGCACGGGTTTCGCGCGACTCTCCGAGGTCATCGAAAGCGGCCACCGGACGGTCAGCTATCTGGGCCGGGGGGCGACGTTCGGCTTCGAGGAAATCGCCCACAACTGGCAATTCGGCGAGGCGGTTCCTCTTCAAAAGACCTTGCGGGCCGTGGGATTCGTCGGTGTTTTACGTGTGCCGACGGCCATCATTGAGAAGTATGTCCTCCCGACGCTGCCGAAGGAGACGCTCCCGCCGAGGGTCACGCCTCGTCCGGCCGCCCGATCGGCCTGGCGGGACGCGCGAAAAGGCGCGGAGCTTGAAATCGGCTTCCAAGAGTTTCTCGTCGACAACCGGTTCATCAACGGGATGGCCGCCATGGTCATCGACCTGGATCGATGCACCCGGTGCGACGAATGTGTCCGGGCCTGCGCGGAGACGCACGACAACAACCCGCGCTTCATCCGACACGGGAAGCGGGACGGCCGTTACATGATCGCGAGCGCGTGCATGCACTGCATCGATCCGGTGTGTATGATTGGTTGCCCGACTGGAGCGATCCATCGCGACCGCGATGGCGGGCAGGTCGTCATCAACGACGCCACCTGCATCGGGTGCTCGACCTGCGCGAACAGTTGTCCCTATGACAACATCCGGATGGTCCCGATCCAAGACCCGAAAGGAAACCTCTTCTTGGACCAGGAAACGAACCTTCCGATTGAGAAGGCGACGAAATGCGACCTGTGCATCGACCAGATGGGCGGCCCCGCCTGCCAGCGGGCCTGCCCGCACGATGCGTTGATTCGCATGGACTTGCGGGATGGGGATGGGCTTTTGAAAGGGACTTATATATTTGGGCTAATGTGACGACACTGCCACAAATAAGATTGGCCAATCTCATTGACTCTCCCATCACCCTGACCTTGGACCGCCCCTGGGTTATTGGACACTCGGGTGAGGGTATTCGACCTCATGCGGCCTCCGCAACTTGAGCGAGTTTTTCCTGCCTTGCCTGGGCCGGCGTTCGGTAGCCGTAGCCCTCGAGAATCCAATGATGGTTGTACAGGTTCTTGAACTCAAGCAGCGCCCACCGCAGTTCCTCTACGGTGGCGAAAGAGCGCACCCACAGGAGATTCTCCTTCAAGATGCGGATGAACCACTCACAGTAGCCATTTCCCTCGGGCGCCCGCACGAAGCTGGGCGAACTGGTCATGCCCAGGTAGGCGATCTCCCGCTGAAAGTCATCGGACAGATAGGCGGGGCCGTGGTCGTGACGAACTTTAAGCCCCTCGGCGACGTCCGCCTCCAAGCCGGCGAAGCGCTCGGCGACCCCCTGCCGGATCGGCTCCAGGGCCTCGAAGCGGTTGCCGCTCTTGGCCGCATGGATCCCCACGCAGTCCACCGAGCAGTGATCCACCGCCACGAACACCGAGGCCATCCCCTCCTCGGTGGTCACCGTCGTCGTCATGTCCGTGCCCCACATTCGGTCGGGCCGCTCGGTGCGGATGGTCCCGTTGTGGGCCTTGGGACCTCGGGGTTTGCCCACCCGGTGGGGGGCCTGAAGCCCCGCCTCCCGCATCAGGCGACGCACCCGCTCCTTGCTGGTGCGGATGCCCGCGAAGCGCAGCCTCGCCCACACCTTGCGGTAGCCCTCGCCATGGAAGGGAGAGTCCTCCAGGACCTGCCGGATGTGACCGAGGAGTTCCGCATCGGTGCACGGGCCCACAGGGCCGCGCTTATTGGGCGTGGGGCGTTCATGAACGGGGACCGCCTCTCGCCGCCGTTGCGCGTAGACCGTGGAGCGCGCCAAGCCCCAAAGGGCGCACACCCGCTTCAGGCCGTAGGCTCTGCCCGTGGAGGTGAAGCGGGCCTGACTCATCGCCTCCACCTCCTGCCGGCTAAAGGGCGGCCGGCCTCCAGGCGGTCGATCTTCTCCCGCAGGACCTCGCCCTCCATCGTGAGTTCGCCCACCTTGGCCTTGAGCCGGGCGTTCTCCTCGGCCCGCTCATCCGCCGGGCGAGCTTTGAGCGCCGCCTCGCCCCCGCGAAGGAACGCCTCGCGCCAGGCGGAAAGCCGAGCCGCTGTCGTGCCCAACTCGCGGCAGAGCGTCTCCAGGCTCTCGCCCCGCAAAAGACGCAGGACCGCCTCCCGCTTGCGCTGGCAGGAGAACCGACCCCGCTCACTGCGATGCCCTGGGGCCTTGGCTCCGTTCGCCCTGCGGGCGCCCTCCGCCAAAGCCCCCTCTTGCTTTTGTTCGTTCATCGCGACACCCCTTTCTCCATGAATCATGGATCAATCGAGTGTCCAACAAAACCCTAGAGCGGGGGAACCTAGACTTTTCTCCAGCCAACATCTGTCGGAATCCGGCTTCGCCGGGTTACCCGCTGAATGCAACAGCCCTCTGTCCGGCTCGGGGTAGCTCCCAAGGCCCGGTGAATAGACGGGGGTATCAGGTTTCCTGGAGGTGTTGGCAACGGACCGGCACGTGTGTGCCCGGCACGGTGAAATTCATCAGGATGGAGAATTCCATGAGACACATCGTAGCGATTCTGTTCACAGCGATTCTGCTTTTCGGTTGTGGCGGTGGAGGGGGCGGAGGCTCATCGCTGCACCCAGCTGAAATGACGCCGTCGGCACCGGTCGAACCACCGCCACCAGAGATTTCAACGAGAGACATTCAGACGTCCGATCCGGAAGAAATTCTCGACGAGGCGGCGCGCGCCGCGAACTCCCGGCCCCGGTTCGGCAGCGTATTCCAGTCGAACGAAACGTTGACAGGAATATCATCGAGCTTCAACGGCCAGAGACTGACCGTGTCGGCGCAACGTGCTGCCGGAGGTCCGATCAGGCTCGACACGGCTAAAGCAGTCGAGGATCAGGGCGTTGGACCCTCCATTTTAGGCCTGGAAGGCAGATCGGGTCGCGATTGGGGTGTTATCGATATCTCGGGAAGCGCCGACACCAGCTTCTCGATCACGATAGGAAGGGTGGCTGTCGATTGGGCTGACGGCAATACCAATGATTACCTGGCCGGCGGCTACTGGTTGAACGTTGAAGGGAATGTCTTGGCTGGCGAGGTCACGAATGTCGGAGTGGGCGCGTTCATTGACGGCCCTGAGATCGACTCGTCGAATCCAGCGACTCTACCGATTCAAGGAACCGCGAGCTACAGGGGTACGGCCGCAGGGATGTATGCCATCATCTATGGCACTGAAGCCCTTTCATCCGGGTTCTCCGTCGGGAGCGCAGCAGTGGGGGAATTTTCCGGTATCGCCAAGCTCACCGCGGACTTCGGCAACATGACGATCAGCGGATGCGTCGGTTGCGATGGGGGCATTCTGCTCAGCGGTGCGGCCCAGGATGGTGTCACCGGGAGAACCGTTGGGTTTTATAGTGTCCCGTCGGACTTCGAGGTTAGGCTCGGCGCGGCTCCGATATCTAATGATGGCTCTTTCACCCAGAACAATGTGACCGCGACGAGCCAAGATACACCAGTGAGAAACTCGAGCGGGAGCTGGGGAGGCCGATTCTCCAGTATTCAGGATGCCGAAGGGGACCCACGGTTGGTGGCGGGAACGTTCGGGGGAGAGTTCTCAACACACGGTGGAAGTGACGCCGTATTTCTTGGGGCCTTCGGGGCTGGGAAGCAGTAGGCCTATGGTATAATCGTCGCCAGACGTGCGAGAGCCCCGCGGCCATGCGGGGCTCTCAATACTGAGAATCCGTATATGGGAGAAACCAAGTACTCCCAAACATGCGGATTCTCTCCCCTCTTGTCAAGGGCGAAGGTGCGTCCAGGGAGAGAGATAGTTATGGTGCCCTTGATCGATTCGGATGACATTCATGTCATATCAAATCTTCGCGTCCTTCAACATGCAGGCATTCGCAAAATTCTCGTATTGATTGATTCAGCTCCTCTTCCGATAACGAGATCTTCCGAACCAACGTCCAGTTCTCCGCCTTATGGCCTAACGATTGAGCAAGCACAGGGTCTCGTTGAAGCCCTTCAGGATGCGATTTGTAATCTGAAAGATCTTGACTCATGATGGTTTTCCTTTCTCGAATTTTGAGTCTATACCTCCGATATTAACCCAAATATATAAGTCCCTTTTGAAATGGGTCAACCGGTGATGACCTTCGCCGCCCGCCGGTGGCTCAGCTTGTCGATCCTCATCGTTTTCTCCCTTCTCGCCCTTGCGGTTGATCGCGCATATTCTTCGACCCTTCTGCGCTCCCAATTTCTGAGCGGCTCGGTTCTGCTGGCGGCCATCGTCTTCCTCGCCGTCTATAACGTCCGCAAAAAACTTCCCTTTCTTCCGCTTGGGTCTTCCTCCGTCTGGCTCCAGGTCCACTTGAATGTCGGGTGGTTCTCGATTCTCCTGTTCCTGCTTCACGTGGGGTTCCGGGCGCCGAACGGGCCTTTGGAGACAACGCTGGCCCTGTTGTATCTGGGCGCGGCGGCCAGCGGCGTGTTCGGCCTTCGGATCTCACGACGATTCGCGCCCCGTCTCGCCCGTCATGGGGAAGAGGTCATCTTCGAGCGAATCCCCGAGCTTCGCCGCCGGTTGCGGGAGGAGGCGGAGGCCCTGGTCGTTCGATCCGCCGAGGAAGGGAAGTCGACGACGATCGCGGACTTTTACGCCGACCGGCTCTTGCCTTTCTTCGCCGGCCCGCGCAACTTCTGGTTGCACCTCTTGCAGTCGAACGGCCCTCTCCACGCTCTTTTGGAGGATAGCGCCGGTTTGCGGCGTTATCTGAACGAGAAACAAAAGCGCCACATGGACGACTTGGTTGAGCTCGTGCGGCAAAAAGATCACCTGGACCACCAGTACGCCCTGCAAGCGATGCTGAAGCGGTGGCTGTTTTTCCATGTTCCGCTGACCTACTGCCTGTTGATCCTGGCCCTTGCGCACGTCGTCTTCGTCTACGCCTTCTCGGTTGGAAATCCATGAGCCGGCGCTTGCAAGATTACAGGTTCGATCAATCTCATTACGAGCGCCCGACCCAGAAGTGGGTCTGCGGATGGGCGGCCGAGGGGAAGGCCTGCGGCATCGGACCGGATCGCAAGGGCCGGTGCATGGCCGCTCGCGAGTGCGCGCCCAAAAAAAACGGAGCCCGGTGGAAATGTGCGCGTGCGAGCGCCTTCGGCGGGGCGTGCGATGCGGGCCCGCTGCCCGACGGCGCTTGCTCAAGTGTCGTTCCGCCCTGCCGGCCGGTTCTGAACGCAAGGGCCCGCCGCGGGGCGCTCTCGCGCTGGGCGTCGGCGCTCATGTTCGGCCTCATCTTCCTGCTCCTCTCTGGCGATGCCGGTCGGGAATTCATCTCACCGGGCCCGTTGACCGTGCACCACGGCACGGTCGGACGACGCTGCGAGAATTGCCACGCGGTGTTTCAAGGGGGCTTGACGAAGTGGGTCCGGGCCGCCATGACGTCCGGATCCGCGCGGGATGACAGCGGGCTTTGTCTGGGCTGCCACACCCTGGGCGATCAGGCCCTGAGGCCGCACACGTCTTCGCCCGAGAAGTTGGCTCGGATCACCTCGAAAATCCGGAAGCGCCCCCCCCCCGGCCGGCGGCTCACCGGCCCTATTCCTGGCTTCCTGCTCGATTTGAGGGGGGGGCAAACCGGCGGGGCGAAGTTGGCGTGCGCCGTATGCCATAAAGAACACCGCGGCAGGAAGTTCGACCTGACGGCCATGGACAATCGGCGATGCCAAGCCTGCCATGCCCACCCGTATGGCGACTTCGGGACAAGTCACCCCGAATTCACGCGTTTTCCATATGGGCGGCGGACTCGGCTGATCTTCGATCACGTTTCCCATCCCAAACACTTCAGAAAAAAAGGCCTGCTCAAAAAGGGCGATCCGCTCCCTTGCGGGCGTTGCCACGAGCGGTCCCCCGCCGGCGGCGAGATGTTGATGAAAGGGTTCGGAGAAAGCTGCGCCTTCTGCCATGAGGCGGATATCCGCGCCGAGGGCATCCCCATCTTCACGCTGCCGGCCCTTGATCTCGACACCCTCCGGGATGCCGATGTGGATGTGGGGGAATGGCCGGAGGACGCCCAGGAGAAAGAAATCACCGCTTTTATGGGTCTTCTCCTCGCGTCGGACCCCGGCTTTGCGAAGGTGGAGGCGGCGCTGGATGACGATGACGACGAGAAGCAAGTGGTCGCGGCCGGACGGCTCGCCCGGCTGGTGAAGGCGCTCCTCTTTGACCTGTCCATCAAAGGACAGCAGGGCTTTAGAGACCGGCTGGTGAAGGCGCTTGGACGATCATTGAGTGAAGGGGAGACCCTTGGACTGATCATGCAAATGCCCGTTCAGGTCGTCCGGAAGGCCCAGCGATCCTGGTTGCCCAAGCTTGAACCCGAGATGGCCCGCTGGAAGGCGGCGGAGAAGAAGAAGTCCGATGGCGGAGAGGGAGGCAAGAAAGACAGACAGGCGAAAGCTTCTTCCGACGAGGGGTCGAGCGCCGCGGACGCCTGGCGCCGGGAGGATTTTTCGCTGATTTATCGGCCCACGGGTCACGCGGACCGCTTCGTTCGTGGCTGGTTGGACCTCAGTGTCAAGGGCCGGAGGGGTTCGGCGCTGGAGAAGATTTTTACCGCTTTGACCGACGCCGCCTCGTTGCCGAACCTGTGCGGGAAGTGCCACAGCGTTGACAAGATCGGAGGCGTTCGCCGGGTGAACTGGGAGGAGAAGCGGCTGGGAAGCGATGGAAAGGATTTCAACCGCTTCATCCATGCGCCGCACCTGACGCTGGGCGACGGGAAGGGGTGTTTCACGTGCCATCGCCCGGGTCGCAATACAGCGGACCTGTACAAGGATTTCAATCCCGCGAAATATAACGGGAACTTCAAGCGGATCAAAAAAGCCGAGTGCGCCGCCTGCCACAAAAAGGCGGAGGCGCCGGAGGGCTGTCTGACCTGCCACAATTACCACATTGGCAAGAAAGGGAAGGGGGGGGGGAGGCTACACGCGGGCACGGCCAAGGGCATCCCTTGAATGAACCCCCGGAAAGTGTGCAAAGACAGAGGGCGCTTTAAGGGGCGTTCTTGGCGAAACGGAAGCCCAGGGTGAAGTCCCAACTGTCGGGCGGGTCCCGGTCCCGGTGCGCCGCGCGGAACCACGAGGCATTGATGCGTAACCCGCCCCCTAAAGTTGTACCACTTTTTGAGTTAGTCTCTTCTCCCCGATATCCGAAAGTGTAGGGATGCCCGGAGGCATTGGTTCGATGGCCTCCGGCGCCGGGGGCCGGTAGCCCAAGGCACTATGGGGCCTTACCCGGTTGTAGAGTTGTCGCCATCTCTCCACCAACACCTTGGCCTCTGTCAGGGTGTAGAAGATCTCCCCGTTGAGCAGCTCATCGCGCAGCTTGCCGATGAAGGACTCCACATAGCCGTTCTCCCAGGGACTGCCCCGCTCGATGTAAAGCGTTCTCACCCCAAGACGGGTGAGCCACCCTCTCACCGCATTCGCCGTGAACTCCGCCCCGTTGTCCGAGCGGATATAAGCCGGCAGGCCACGCCGGACGAACAACTCGGTGAGGCGGTCCAGGACGTCCTCGGAGTTGAGTCTTCTCTCTACATCAAGGGCCAAGCGCTCCCGGGTCAACTCATCCATCACAGCCAGCATCCGTAAAGGCCGCCCATCGTGCGTCCTCGCGGCCAGGAAGTCGTAGGACCACACATGATTCCGATAAGACGGACGCTTGCGAACACAAGAGCCGTCGTTCAGCCATAAACGCCCTCGCTTGGGCTGTCTCTTCGGCGCCTTCAGGCCTTCCTGGCGCCAGATCCGCTCCACCCCCTTGTGATTCACTCGCCAGCCTTCTCTTTCCAACAGAGCCGTTATCCTCCGGTAGCCGTACCGTCCGTACTCGCTCGCCAGCTCTGTCACCCGCGCCACCAAACGGGCCTCATCGTCAGGGACCTGGGCAGAGCGCCGCTGAGTCGAGCGGGCCTGACCCAGCACCCGGCAGGCGCGACGTTCGGACACGCTCAGCTTCTCCCGCACATGCTCCATCGCCCGCCGCCGCGCAGGCGGGCTCAGAAGTTTCCCTGGGAGGCCTCCTTCAAGATGGCGTTATCCAGGGCCTGCTCGGCCACCAGCTTCTTTAGCCGGGCGTTTTCCTGCTCCAGTGTCTTCAGTCGTTTCGCCTGGTCCAGGCGCAGGCCTCCGTACTCCCGCCGCCACCGGTAATAGGTCTGCTCGGAGATCCCCAGCGTCTTGCAGACCTGAGCCATCCTCTGCCCATTGGCCAACTCCACCTCGGCCTGACGAAGCTTGTGGATGATCTGCTCCGCGGTGAATCGCTTCCGACTCATCATTGCCCCCTTTCTAGGCCAATCCAGTCCCGAAAGCCGTGCGAAAATCCTAACTCTCAAACCGGACCGGTTTCAGGGGGGCAGGTCCCCTGTCAAAGTGGTCACGGAAGAAAAGGATTTTCTCAGGACACAAGAACTGAGACTATTCCAGGATCATGCCAGCCCGAATTTGCGCACCTTCTTTCTCTGTGCGATCCTGACGGGAATGCGGCAGGGGGAACTTTTGGCGTTGCATTGGGACTGCATAGACTTCGCTTCGATGCAGATCCGGGTAAGACGCGGTCTTTACAAGGGGGCATTCATAGAGCCGAAGAGCGCGAGCAGTCGGCGGGATATCGACATGGCGCCGATGCTGGCCCAGGCGCTGAGAGAGTCCCCAAGCCGATTCGCGGGGGACCTAGTTTTTCCCCAGGCGAACGGGAAGCCGATGAACCCGAACAATCTCCGCAGCCGTGAATTCAAACCGACGCTCAGGCGGGCGGGATTGCGCGACCTTCCATTCCATTCTTTGCGTGACAGCTACGCGGCTTTGATGATTCATGCGGGCCATCACCCAAAATATATTCAGGCGCAGATGGGGCATGCTTCCATCAGAATGACTCTCGACCTGTACGGTCATCTCATGGAAGAGACCAACCCGGCGGCGTCCGTAAAGCTTCAGGAAACGTTTCTTGAAGAGCCGAAATTACAGGAAAGTGGTCACAAAATGGTCACAGAAAAACCGGCGGCGAATTAGAGGTGTGCTGTAACATATTGAATTTAAATGGTGGAGGATACCGGGATCGAATATATAGTTTAACTTATTGAATATATACAACTTAGATAATTCCAGACGGTCATGTTACCACTATTTTTCCCACGCAAATGATGGGGTCTAAAGCCCGAGTGCCGTCCTTCGCCGCCATCGGAGATAAGACAGGCGAGTGGACAGGCGGAAACCGACCGTTCCAGATGCACGGCCAATTCGGCAACCTCCCCTTGCCCAGCCCGTCCGATTCCGCCGGGAGTATCGCGGATCAAGTCGTACAGTTTCCGATCTTCCTCCAGGGTCCAGTAGGGAGCCGAGAGGCGTGGCGCAAGGGGATCGCCCCGTTTCTTCCACAGCGCCCAATGAGTATGGCAAAGCCCACGCGCGGCCATCTTCCTTTCACATCCGGGAATCGTACAGGTGCTAGTCACCGTTCAACCCCACCGCCTCAAGCGCGGTCGCCATCGGAACGCCCGCTTGCGCGAGCTTGGCGACCACGGTTTCCCGCGAACACCATGTCCAAAGCATAGGAATCGAATTTGAGTTCAACCGGCGTTTCCAGCTTCATTGTCAATTCATGTTCGAGCAACTTTGCGAGCGGCAACACCGCTCCCAAATGCCACCGTCTCACGGCCTCGTGTTGTGATGTTCCATCGCTATCGACAAACAGGCTCGGAGGGGTTCTGCATGCGGCCAGGACCGCCTCGAATGCGTCCTTACGGATCGTAGCCATTGATTCGGGCGGCATCGGCCCCAGGCGTGACGCCTGCCAGTCCCTTTGAGGTGCGGAAGCCTTTCCTTCGCCCCGCCGCCGAAGCCTCCGAAGGCCCCGAAGCCGACGAAATTCTCGAAACCGAAGAGGCCACCCAAGTCGAAGCCCATCGCTGAAAGGGGAAGAGGTGTGGGGCATTGATGCCTTCTCAGACCCGAACGCGACCGCCAAGGAAATGGGGGGAAAGGTCTGGAAATCGATCGAGGGGCTGTTCGAAAAGCATGTGAAACTGCCGGATTATGTTTCAATGGGGAATCTATCGGAGGGGACGCCCGCAATCGTCACGAACGCGGACGAAGCGGAGATGATCATCCCTCCCGGATACCGCCTGCGGATTCGTGAGGTCCGCCGTATGGTAAAATTGGACGCTTCGGGATGAGGGAGCGATAAGACGATCCAAAAACTCGTCCTCGGGGACCTGAAAAGGATGGCGAAATAGGGGAAAGCGCATGGTCAAGGAAAGCGAAGAACGGAGACGCGCAAGGGAACGGCTGACGGACGAATGGGTTGTGACGGTCCTGAACCCGGATGGCAGTATCAAGGAAATCCCCGGCGTCGAGCCCCCATCCGAAGAGGCCCTAGAGGTCCGGCGCAACTTACGCGAGCGGGTTTGGCAAATACTTGAAGAAACCGGAGCCGCGCAAGGCTGACATGTGGCGACAAATCGAAAAGCTGAAACGGGCGATTGAAGCCTATCGGGGGGAGGGAAGGTACTCCGTATCGTCCGGGGGCCGGACCGGCTACGGCGGGTCTATTACGCATGGCGGGCTTCGCAACTCGATTACCGGACAGGGCGGAGCGTTCGACAAGACCGAATCTGGAGTTACCCCGTTTCAGTGGACAGTTTAGGGCTGTCGTCCCCCGCCCTGAGGTGGGCGACAGCCGGTGGACGTAAAGTCTTCTCGCCGGCTCCATTTTGGGGGATGGAGGTGAAAAGGCACAATGCTCCCCTTTCCGCTTTATGCACACCATGTAAGGTCTGCATGTTGCCTCCGATCAAGAGGAGCCCGAAAATTCGGACCGCGTACTCGGTTCCCCTGCCTGCCGACCATCAGGCCCTAGAAGTGTCGATCAGTCCACTTCCAGCCGCTGCCCTTACGGGCGACCGCAGCGCGGCCCATGCAAAGCACCGGGATGCAAGGGGTTGCGCAGAACGTGTCTACGCAGGCCGGATTTGCCAGCAGAGCCCGGAATTTTCGTGCCCGCCTTGCTGTCAGCGGGCGCTCCCGAATATTTTGTCCATCGCCTCCGGTGTCGGCGGGTTTTCTCGCCTGGCGCGTCACGTCTGGAGCATCCCCAGACCGGGAAAGAAGTTCATGCCTTCTGTATCCCAAATTTTGTCGCAAGAATGTGAGCGTGTGATTTGTCGGCCAGCAGAGCCCGCTTGATTGCGGCCAACTGGACCGCCCCTGGGTTATTGGACACTCGGGTGAGGGTATTCGACCTCATGCGGCCTCCGCAACTTGAGCGAGTTTTTCCTGCCTTGCCTGGGCCGGCGTTCGGTAGCCGTAGCCCTCGAGAATCCAATGATGGTTATACAGGTTCTTGAACTCAAGCAGCGCCCACCGCAGTTCCTCTACGGTGGCGAAAGAGCGCACCCACAGGAGATTCTCCTTCAAGATGCGGATAAACCACTCACAGTAGCCATTTCCCTCGGGCGCCCGCACGAAGCTGGGCGAACTGGTCATGCCCAGGTAGGCGATCTCCCGCTGAAAGTCATCGGACAGATAGGCGGGGCCGTGGTCGTGACGAACTTTAAGCCCCTCGGCGACGTCCGCCTCCAAGCCGGCGAAGCGCTCGGCGACCCCCTGCCGGATCGGCTCCAGGGCCTCGAAGCGGTTGCCGCTCTTGGCCGCATGGATCCCCACGCAGTCCACCGAGCAGTGATCCACCGCCACGAACACCGAGGCCATCCCCTCCTCGGTGGTCACCGTCGTCGTCATGTCCGTGCCCCACATTCGGTCGGGCCGCTCGGTGCGGATGGTCCCGTTGTGGGCCTTGGGACCTCGGGGTTTGCCCACCCGGTGGGGGGCCTGAAGCCCCGCCTCCCGCATCAGGCGACGCACCCGCTCCTTGCTGGTGCGGATGCCCGCGAAGCGCAGCCTCGCCCACACCTTGCGGTAGCCCTCGCCATGGAAGGGAGAGTCCTCCAGGACCTGCCGGATGTGGCCGAGGAGTTCCGCATCGGTGCACGGGCCCACAGGGCCGCGCTTATTGGGCGTGGGGCGTTCATGAACGGGGACCGCCTCTCGCCGCCGTTGCGCGTAGACCGTGGAGCGCGCCAAGCCCCAAAGGGCGCACACCCGCTTCAGGCCGTAGGCTCTGCCCGTGGAGGTGAAGCGGGCCTGACTCATCGCCTCCACCTCCTGCCGGCTAAAGGGCGGCCGGCCTCCAGGCGGTCGATCTTCTCCCGCAGGACCTCGCCCTCCATCGTGAGTTCGCCCACCTTGGCCTTGAGCCGGGCGTTCTCCTCGTCCCGCTCATCCGCCGGGCGGGCTTTGAGCGCCGCCTCGCCCCCGCGAAGGAACGCCTCGCGCCAGGCGGAAAGCCGAGCCGCTGTCGTGCCCAACTCGCGGCAGAGCGTCTCCAGGCTCTCGCCCCGCAAAAGACGCAGGACCGCCTCCCGCTTGCGCTGGCAGGAGAACCGACCCCGCTCACTGCGATGCCCTGGGGCCTTGGCTCCGTTCGCCCTACGGGCGCCCTCCGCCAAAGCCCCCTCTTGCTTTTGTTCGTTCATCGCGACACCCCTTTCTCCATGAATCATGGATCAATCGAGTGTCCAACAAAACCCTAGAGCGGGGGAGACCCCCCCCCCAAGATGGGTATCCCCGCAACGGATTTCCAAGACATCCCGCTTTCAAGATGTAGGGGAGTCCCTTGGGGCTCCCGCGGGGGCTCGATGGGTCATCGATGGAAGGACCAATGAATCCATGGGTTATCCTCCTCTCGTGAAAGGCGGGAGGGCGCAAGGCCCTCCCCTACAACGGTCGCGATTGAGAAGAATTCGCACCCGAAAAGGTGCAAGGGGCCATGCCGAAATCGTTTTTCCGCAACCTGCTGGAATTCCCTCGTACATCGCAACTTTACGCTGGAGCCGAGGGTGGATCGCACATGCGGCAAAACGCCTCGCGGCCGTTATCTCAGCCGAGGGGTCGACCGACCCGCGGGTTGGACGACTCCAGGGTGAACCGGCCCCATGTGAGAATTCTCTCCATTCTGTACGGACCGGGGGGGAGGGGGGGGGAACGCGGTCCCCGATATTGACAAGCCGGGCGATTCCCTTGGGTGAGTGATCCCCGAAAAATCGCGGGAAGATTCGGATCTCTTTTCTATTGATTTTGTGGGGATTCTGGTTTATAAAAGGGGTGTACTGTCGTAATCTTAATCAGTGAGCAACCATATACTCTAACATAAAGGATGACGGTCGTGATTCCGTTGGGGCCTAAGGAGGCACAGAAGATGGACCGATTCGCCGGGAAATGTCGAAGAATCCCCTTGCTGGTCTGTGTCGTCCTGTCGCTGGTGCTCGGGGTGGGTTTGGTGGGCAATATTCAGTTGGCTGAGGCCCAAGATCTCGCCGCCGACATCGAGGCAGGTCTCCCCGAGGGAGTGACAATGGAGACGGCGACTCCGGAGGAGCTCGCATCCGCCGTCGGCGCCGCGGCGGCGGACATCGCCGCCGGCGTGGCGGCCGAGGTTCCCGACGCGGCGGATGAAATCGCCGATGCCACGGGGCAGCCGCCGCCCGATGTGTCGACCGCCGACGCCGATCCCGATCCTATCCCTGACGAAGAGATCAACGAGAACCAGCAGACAGGTGGTGAGGTTCCGACGGAACTCGACACGTTGACGGCGGAGGAGTCCGTCAGTGGGACGGGAGGCTGATTGACCTGTCCCTAAAGTTGCACCACATTTTGAGTTAGTCTCTGCTCCCCGATGTCCGGAAGTACAGGGATGCCCCAAGGGAGTGGTTAGCCGGCCTCCGGGGGGCATCGGGGGGACACCAGACTTATTTCTGCTTAAAAGAACAGAGGGGTCAAATCTTTTGTCGGCTCATTTTTCTTTTGAAGATTCAAGACGCAAATGAAAGTCATTGGGCCTCATTTCTATCTACAAAAGACTTGACCCATTTGACTCTTCTGGAACCGGGAATGACGGAACAGCGTTGATCACGCAGTCGCCGGGGTCTGATGACGTTACTCACCTTTCAACTCGGGTAGCTTGGCCAACTCAGCCAGGATCTCTTCCGAGCTCATGACAAGGCCAAAGATACACCGAATTCTCCCAAGCACGGCCTGATGCTGCTCAGGCAGGTGGCTCGCGACCAGGTCGCCGGCATAGATGACCTTGTATTCAAGCTCAGCCGCATGCCGGGCCGTTGACTCGACACACTGCTAGCGAAAACTCCACTGAAAATCAAAGTATCCGCGCCCATGCCCCTCAGGGCCACATCGAGATCGGTTCCGATGAACCCGTCCCACCGATGCTTATAAACAACTTTCTCATCCGGTCGTGGAGCTATCGCAGGAAAGGTTTTTACTTCCTCGGTTCCGTATACCGCCTGTCTCTTGTTGATGAAACGTTCCACGAGCCGGGGGAAATATCTTCTGTGGCCGAGATCCCAGTATCGCCCCCCGACCCGGGGATCGTGGCAGTGCTCGATGAATATCGGCCGGATTCCCACCTCCCGACATCGCTCCAAGACCCTCTTGACTCTCGGAATCATCCTGTGCCCATCCGGGCAAAAGAGAGGGGCATCCGGCCTGACCACGTCGTTCTGGGTGTCCACCATCAAAAAAGCCGTCTTCTCCGGTTTGATTGGAAGAAACAGAGAACGATCAGCGCCGGACCCCTCATCATAAAAAATATCCCGAGCCATCTTTATCATCTGCTCTTCGCGCGGGTAGAAATCCCCAGGCTCACGGTAGTGGTAGAGCTCTTCCTCGGTGATTGGGTATTCTCCTTGAAAAGCCATCGATGATGTCCTCCTCCGGGAAGGGACAAGGGTCCAACTTTTGTTGACGGATTCACAAGACCACTCGGGTATCCTGTCAGGCCAGGATCTCGTACTTCATGGCCTTTGGGTCGTAGTCGTTGATGACGTTCACTTGAGGGCATGATGTTGCGGCAACCAGGATGTCCATCTCCGCCAGGAACTCTATGTAGTCGCCCTTTTCGCACGACGGGGGAAGAAACACCCAGGCGCCGTTGTCGTCATCCTTGAAGCGCACGGGCATGAATACGTTGAAGGTGCCGGACCCTTCGAGATCCTCGAGCCCGATCCCATGTGGCGCCAGGCACTCCGCGAAAAGCTCGACACAAGTCTTGTTGCCCAGATACTCGTCCCCAGGCATCAGCTCTCGGACCTTCGGTGAACAGGAACCGTTGAAGAGATGGTCTCCTACCTTGTCATCTATCACGCGAAGCATCACTCGTTCCCAGGGTGGTTTCGAGTACAGCTCTTTTACTCTTTTGGCGCCTCCGAGGATTTCTCCGCTCGGACGCTCAGAGTTGAGACAAGATGACCACCACGCACAAACCTGCTCCCTGTGATCGTTAGCATTGATGAATTTGACGTCCGCTACCTGTTTCCCCTCGTGAGCTGTGATGCGCAGGGCCTGACCTTTCTGGAGGAAGAATGCTTTCCCAGACCCCTTGGGGATAACAAAATCCTCAACCACTTCGCGGGCTCTTTTGTCGTCAGCAGTCAATCCGGGTTCTCCCACGGGCACGGGGTCAGGTCTTACATTCTAACATTTTCCGTATTTCGCGCCGACTTTGGGATAGAAAAAGGTATCCGGGAAAGTGGGGGACAGATCTGGACTTTGCACTCCGCTACGAGTTCGTGCCCAATTGAGGCACGAGGTCGGGTATCCCCCCCTCCTGGTTGTGAGAAACATACGGCTAAAGCGCAAAGTCAAGGTCTGACGCCATCCCAGACCCATCCCACACACTAATCGATGGTCTCCCGGCTCGCGCCCCGGACAAATCGCCATTGGCGGCCTTATCCGGCTGAACGTCGCGAATGCACGCAACGGCCTTTTTTCCGGTCGGGTCGGGGCAGCCAGCCGGCCGAAGACTCTTCCCTACGGCCAGCCGGGGATTTTTCGTCGTAGGAGCCGGTCCAAGCGTGCCCCCGAATGAATCTATCGGGGCAGCGGGTCCCGGCCCGCCACACTTCTGTAGGGAACAAAATGTTAGAATGTAAGACCTGACCCCAACCATGACTTTCCATTAGCATGCTGTGACTTTCCATTAGCATGCTGTTTCTCCCAATTCTGGGCGAGGCCGACGAAGTGATCCGTGTAATGAGAAATTCGATCGATGACCTCATCTTCATCCACGGTCGTCACTCGTCCGTCTTCGACCAGGACCTTGCCATCCACAAAAACGGTCTCCACGCAGTTGCCAGTCGCTGCGTAGATGAGGTTTGGGAGTAGCGTGGCGGGATGGAGAGGAACAAATTCGGACCGCTTGAGATTCAGGATCGCCAGGTCCGCCCGCTTCCCCTTCTCCAGGGAGCCAATTCGATCTCCCCATCCCACAGCCTTCGCACCATTGAGGGTCCCCCACTCCAGAGCGATTTCGGGGGGGATCACACGAGAGTCCAGATGTGCTTCCTTGTGGCCGACGGCTGCGAGATACATCACCCGAAACATGTCCTGGTAATTTCCGGCGGCCGGCCCGTCCGTCCCAAGAGCGATGTTGGCCCCCAATGCTTCCATCAAAGGAATCTTGCCGTGACTGAGCGCCCCCGAGGCGCATTTCATGCTGGAGCTTGGGCAGTGAACGACATGAGTCCCGGACTTGAGGATTCGGTCGATTTCATTCTCCGTGGCCCAGCCCATGTGTGCGGTGAGGAGGCGGGGACCCAGGACGCCGAGTCGATGAAACCGCTCGATGGGTGTGTGGCCGAAGCGTTCCCGACACAGTTCCACTTCCGCCCGATCCACAGAAGCGTGGGTGGCAAATCCCGAATCATACTTTTCGGCAAGGTCAATGGTCTTTCTGCAAAGCCGATCGGATATGCACCAAGTCTGGATGGGACAGAACCAAGCCTGGATTCTCTCTTCGGCGTCACCATGGTGTTCCCTCACAAACCGCTCTGCGTCTCGAATGGTTTTCTGCGTCGTCTGCTTCTGTCGGTAGGGTTGGGTGGGGTCATTTCCCGTTATGTCCACCATGGTTCGGGCGAGAACGGCTTTCATTCCGATTTCCTGAATCCCCCGAACGGCGCTCCTTTCAAGCCCGGGCATGGTCCCGCAGTCAACAACGCAAGTCGTGCCGGTCTTCAACATTTCAATCCCGAGCAGGAGGGTGCTCAGGTAATAGCATTCCTCATCCAATCCGTTCGAGGTGAGATACACCTTCTTATTGAGCCAGGGGATCAAGGGATGGTCGTTGACCAACCCCCGGCACAAAGCGCCGAATATATGATTGTGGGCATTGACAAGACCGGGGAGGATGAGCTTCTGCCGGGCATCCACTTGGATTTTTCCCTCATACTTTCGCATGAGGGAAGTAGTTGGACCCACATCGATAATTTTCTTCGCACGGAGGGCGATGGCCCCGTCCCAGAGAATATCCCTGCCGGGGTTCAGGGTTACAATAACAGCGTGCTTGAACAGAAAGTCGACTTTCGATTTCGGCATCCGGTTTCCCTCTGCCTTGGCTCAAGGCGCTTGGGGATGACCTGTCAATCCAGACCCGCCTGTATTGCAGCCTTGAAAAATGAAAGGACTGCTCGCGAGATCCTTCCGGACATCGCAAGCAGTCCTCCAACAGGCACTTAATCTGATTTGGGAAACCCTCGGGTATCAGCCACCCTTGCTTCCATTCTCTCGTTGCTCATCGGACGAGTCCATCCCGTCCGAATTTTCCCTTCGGAATCAAGACGTCTCCTTGAGCTTGAAAGCCGTGAATTCCGTCCCCTTTCAGTTCGCCTATTTCTTCGGCTTCACCGGATTGAGGAATTTGTTCGTGAACAGGTCATCCACGGGAACCTTCACCTTGAGTCCCTGATGCTTGGTGATCAGATCCCGGGTGTACTCCATCTTCTTCCGGTCGATAAAGCCAATTCCTCTTTCGTACACGCTCGGGGTCAAAAGATGGGCATGATATATCTTCAGGGTTTTCAGCGCCAAATCCCGGCTCCGTTCCGGGTGTCGCCGAACCAGTGCCGCGACGGCATCTTCCGGGTTTTCGATCTCGTGTTTGATCCCCTTCTGAGTCGCCTGAATGAAGCCTCGAACGAAATTTGCCCTGGACGCGACGGTTTCGTCTCTCGCGATGACCCCGAGCGAATACATCGAGATGCCCCACTTGTGCCAGGGGATAGAGACCACGCTTTTGCCCTGCTTGCCGGCCATCGCGTTGAGAACCGGACCTCGAACCAGGAAGCTTGCTATGGCATCCACCTTTCCACTCAATAGACTGGCGCTCAGAGAAGCAGGGTCCATCAGGACGGTTTTCACGGCTTCCGGCTGAAACCCATTCACGCTTGCAAAAGCGGGGAATAGTGTCCGCGTTACGTCCCCGGCCGTGGTCCCCCACTTCTTTCCCACGAGGTCCTTTGGCTTCGTGATTCCTGAGCCTTTGAGCGCCCAGATGCCGTACATGGAATGGTTGGAGTACATCAGCAAGGACTTGGCCTTCAACCCTTGGCTTCGACCGACAACCAATGCCCCCGTGTCCGCCTGTCCGAATAACGCCGCTCTCGTGGCTACCTTTTTGGTCGTATCAGAAGAACCGAAGCCCCGTGTTATGGAAAGATCAATGTTCGCTTTTTTCATATATCCTTTATCGACGGCGAGATAGAATCCGGACAGGGCCCCATCGATGATCCAGGCTGCTTGGAGAGTCACCTTCTCTCCCGCACTGACTGGAGGTACGCAATTCCAGATCCCCCACGCCAGGGTAAACAGAAGACATACACAAAGCCTTAGGGCTAACTGATCTCGAATTTTCCTCATTAGATTTCCCCCCTCGCATTTGGAGAATTACCGTGATCTCCGTGTGGCGCCGGATTGCAAATACGTCTTCCCCCACCCTCTCCTTCCACGGGGCGTCCACCCTGGAGCCCCAAACTGTCACACATAAACATAAACCCTAATGCCCACGCTGGAAGCGCTTCCGATCGATTTACTGTCATCAGCGGGTGACGGAAGCGTCAACGCTCTTTGGACCCCCAATACTCGACCTTCACATCCAACACGTATTGCAGATATGCCAAGTCGTTCCAGATGATGTAGATCCCCCGCTCTAGGGTTTTGTTGGACACTCGATTGATCCATGATTCATGGAGAAAGGGGTGTCGCGATGAACGAACAAAAGCAAGAGGGGGCTTTGGCGGAGGGCGCCCGCAGGGCGAACGGAGCCAAGGCCCCAGGGCATCGCAGTGAGCGGGGTCGGTTCTCCTGCCAGCGCAAGCGGGAGGCGGTCCTGCGTCTTTTGCGGGGCGAGAGCCTGGAGACGCTCTGCCGCGAGTTGGGCACGACAGCGGCTCGGCTTTCCGCCTGGCGCGAGGCGTTCCTTCGCGGGGGCGAGGCGGCGCTCAAAGCCCGCCCGGCGGATGAGCGGGCCGAGGAGAACGCCCGGCTCAAGGCCAAGGTGGGCGAACTCACGATGGAGGGCGAGGTCCTGCGGGAGAAGATCGACCGCCTGGAGGCCGGCCGCCCTTTAGCCGGCAGGAGGTGGAGGCGATGAGTCAGGCCCGCTTCACCTCCACGGGCAGAGCCTACGGCCTGAAGCGGGTGTGCGCCCTTTGGGGCTTGGCGCGCTCCACGGTCTACGCGCAACGGCGGCGAGAGGCGGTCCCCGTTCATGAACGCCCCACGCCCAATAAGCGCGGCCCTGTGGGCCCGTGCACCGATGCGGAACTCCTCGGCCACATCCGGCAGGTCCTGGAGGACTCTCCCTTCCATGGCGAGGGCTACCGCAAGGTGTGGGCGAGGCTGCGCTTCGCGGGCATCCGCACCAGCAAGGAGCGGGTGCGTCGCCTGATGCGGGAGGCGGGGCTTCAGGCCCCCCACCGGGTGGGCAAACCCCGAGGTCCCAAGGCCCACAACGGGACCATCCGCACCGAGCGGCCCGACCGAATGTGGGGCACGGACATGACGACGACGGTGACCACCGAGGAGGGGGTGGCCTCGGTGTTCGTGGCGGTGGATCACTGCTCGGTGGACTGCGTGGGGATCCATGCGGCCAAGAGCGGCAACCGCTTCGAGGCCCTGGAGCCGATCCGGCAGGGGGTCGCCGAGCGCTTCGCCGGCTTGGAGGCGGACGTCGCCGAGGGGCTTAAAGTTCGTCACGACCACGGCCCCGCCTATCTGTCCGATGACTTTCAGCGGGAGATCGCCTACCTGGGCATGACCAGTTCGCCCAGCTTCGTGCGGGCGCCCGAGGGAAATGGCTACTGTGAGTGGTTTATCCGCATCTTGAAGGAGAATCTCCTGTGGGTGCGCTCTTTCGCCACCGTAGAGGAACTGCGGTGGGCGCTGCTTGAGTTCAAGAACCTGTACAACCATCATTGGATTCTCGAGGGCTACGGCTACCGAACGCCGGCCCAGGCAAGGCAGGAAAAACTCGCTCAAGTTGCGGAGGCCGCATGAGGTCGAATACCCTCACCCGAGTGTCCAATAACCCAGGGGCGGTCCATAGACGTCAGCCGGATAGGGCTTGCCGGACGCTTCCATCTGGTCCATCAAGATTTGGGCGGCATGGTCGATCTTCTCTTTGACCTCCTCCCACATGCTGCCGTCTCTCCTTTATGACGCGACCTCAGCTCAGTCCACTTCCGTCTTGATGGTGCCATAGAACTTGACATCGTGGGCAGTACAGAGGCTTTCAAATTTCGTCTCCGAAATCTCGACGACTCGCCGTTGCCGTTCTTCCGTCGTCGCGAAACGCTCCAGGATCATTCGGCCAAACCGGACGTGCTTTCCCTCGTGAATAAGAACCTCATTCTCGATGATATCGGAGATCCGAGGCTCCACGAGTCCCTGTAGCCATTTGAGAATGGAGATCAGCATGACCTCTCCAGTGACCTGAAGGGACGCGGCAATTTCCCATGGTGTGTCGAAGTCAAGGGTGTGGTGCACGACTTCATGGTATTCCGGCCGGGTCTCAAAATGGGTGATATCCGGATCTTCTCCCATCTCTTTCAATATATCGGAGAAAACCTTCGAATGGTGGTACTCCTCCGTGAGCTGTTCGGTCAGCAGCCACCGGAGATCCAGATCCTCAGGGGAGAGCTGGGTGATCTGCTTGGCTGGAGGCAGAACCCCAAGGTGGTACTCGTACCACATCCGCCGCTTGTAGATCATCACGAGATTATCCCGGTCCAGATAAGTGACCGGATCCAGCGCCTTCTCGCGAAGGCGCTCGGCGTACTTATCCGAATTGGAGATGACGCGGATGGCGAACTCTCTGCTGTCCATGACCATGGGGAGGCCCCCCTCTATTCCTCACGAACCTTCTCATGAATTTTCCTGTCTATTTGCTTAGATCAATGGTTTAGCACAAAACGAAACTCGCAGTGAAATTTTTCTCGAACCACCACCGGACGTTTTGGACCGCCGGCCAAAAGGATATCCAGGGTGTTGGGCCTTGACATGAGACCCAAAATGCCTGGGCCATGGGCGGGAGTCGCTAATTCATGAATGACCCGCCATCGACCAGGAGGGTCTGGCCGGTGATGAAGTCGGCGGCCTCTGAAAGGAGGAAGACGAGGGCTCCCACCAAGTCTTCGGGCCGCTCGCTGCGCGGGATCGCCCGCATCTGGATTTCAATGGCATCATCCCGGTCCAGCCGTTCCTGATGCAATTCCGCCAGACTCTCACTTCGCGTCAAACCCGGAGCCAGCGTATTGACGCAGATACCATCCTTACCCATCGACCTCGCCAACACCCGCGTTAGCGTCATCACGGCCCCTTTCGACACCGTGTAGTGAGCGAAGATAGGCGTTCCCTTGAACGGAACTCCGGAGGCGATATTGACGATCTTCCCCGCCCCCTGGGCCTTCATGTAAGGATACACCGCCTTGGAAGCGAGCCAAACCCCCTTGACGTTGACCGCCATGACGGCGTCCCATTCTTCAACCGTGATCTCGTCGAAGGGACAATACCGAATGTTGGCGAATATTGCGGCATTGTTCACCAACCCATCGATGCGACCGTACCGGTCGTGCGTGATCCCAGCGAGATGGTTCACGCTATCTTCGTCCGACATGTCGGCCCAGACATACATTGCCTCTCCGCCCGACTTGCAGATCGATTCCGCGACGCTCTCCCCGTCAAGGATGTCAGAAACAATGACTTTACCTCCTTTTGCTGCAACAGACTCAGCGTAACCTTTTCCAATTCCGCGTGTAGCGCCAGTAATGATGACGACCTTGTCCTTGAGGTTCATCGGAGTCAATGCCATTCTTAGTTGAAATTCCGGAGTGACCCCTGGGTGCATGTTAGGCCACCTCGCGCTCGTTGCTGTCAGCCCGAAGGCCGAGCGTAGAGCGGATGGCGGCCCTCAAGGCCGGCAGATGCCGGCAGCCCTGGATCCGGTTCAGCCGAGGCTCGATGTCGAGGAGCGCCGTGGCCACCCAGCGCTGCTTCTGGTCGCTGTTGCGCCAGTGGTCCACCCTGTCCGTTCGCTGAGCAATGAGCGACATGATCGACTCCAAGCAGTTCGTCGTCTTCAGGCTTCTCCCCAAGATGGGAAAGACCACCAGGCGATGGAGCGTCAAGGTCTCCTCCAGGCCTTCGTCCAGGCTCTTCACCGCCGAGCGGTTGAGCAGCTCAAGCTCTTTGCGAAGCCTCCCGAGCGCCCCCTTGGCCCCCTCGTAAGTGGGCTCATCATAAGCCGCCTGGAGTTTCCGCCCGATGCGCCCCTGCCGGCCCTTGGGCAGGTGGCTGAGCACGCCCTCGCGCTTATGCCACTGGCAGCGCTGCACCACCGCGTGTGCCTCAAAAACCCGCCGGATCGCCGCCCGAAGGCCCTTGGAGCCGTCGATCACACAGAGCAGACCTGCCTCAGAGCGCAGCCCCCGCTCCACCAACTCCCGCAAAAACGCCGTCAACGCCCGCTCGGTCCCGGTCCCGGTCTGAACAAACCCCAACACCACCTTTTCGCCCTGAACCGTGATGCCCAGGGCAATCACCATGAGGTCGTCCTCAAAGCGCTTGCCGTCCAGGACCAGGCCCACGAAGTCATACCCTTGCAGGGGGGGCGCTCGCAGAGCTCTTTGAGCTTGCGGGCGCTGGCCCGGATGAAGCGGCGCGAGACCGCCGAGGGGGAAAGCCCAAAGGCCTCGGGCGCCGCCTCGGCGCATCCCTCATAGTCCCGACAACTCAGCCCCTTCAGCACCCGGCGGAACAGCCCGGCATCGGCCCCGCGCGGCCTCTGCAAGCGCGTGTACGTCTCCAGCGGCGCCTCCTGGCCGGTGAGGCGATTTCTGACCCGAGGAACCTGGATGGGCAGCTTCTGATCGGCCAAATACACCGAGCCTCGCTGACGGCCCCACCGCACGTGACCGGCCAAGCCGTCCCCACGACGGCAGCGCGCCCCCGCCAAGCGTGCCACGTCCGCCTTCAGGCAATCCCCCACCGCCATCAACCCCAAAGGGATCAACGCCTGGATCAACTCGACCAACGTGTCCACCGGAGCATGCAGCGCAAAATCCGCCAACGTGACCCGCTTCGGCTCTTCACCCTTGACCTGCCTCTTCCCTCGTCGCACCGTGTTCATGGAGCGTCTCCTTTCCTTCGGTGGGTGGATGTGCATCTCACACAACCCAACTCCACCACGGGGGAGCGCTCCGTCAATTTTCAACTAAGTTTGGCATACCCTCGTTCATCGCGACACCTTATCGGGTTTAGAAAAAATTTTCGAATTGGTACCGGTGGACCAAACTTTGGTCAGGCATGGGGTCAAGTCTTACATCTTAACATTTCCCGGAAGTCTCATGAACTTTGGGAAATAGAAAAACGTTGTCAGCATTTTCATTCAGATATGGAATTAAGGTCAAACACAAATTTGTGCCATGACAACCTCACTCAAAGACGATGAGCGTCCCAATTCGAACGTCTCGGGATGGCCGGAATCTCTGTGGATGGTCCGGGAACCCCTTCAAACCCCTTCATTCCCCTTGATTTCCCCTCACCCGGTCGCGTATCGGGTCCCGCATGCGTCGCCCATGCCTCAGGACGCCCGCCCTCCAACCAGCGATTCGGCCCAGCGGACGACCGCTTCCGCCTGGGTGACGGCGCGCCGGTATTCCGCTTCCGTTGTGGGTTCTCTGGTCCCGGGGTAGCGTGCTTGCCGCGCAAACCCTGTCAGCTCTACGGCCTCTTGAAGTTCTTCGGGAATCTCGATGCCTTCCCCTTTCAAGCCATTTAGGAGAGCGGCGATGTCGTGCGTGTATCGAAACTCGCGTTGATGGGCGCGATAGACCCCCTTGATCGCCTTTTCCGCCGCTTGCTGGGCGTGGAAACAAAGGTCCTCGTAGAAGGCGTCATCCGGCAATGAAACCCCGGCCAGCGCAAGATCGCTCCGCGCCCGCTGAAGCCAATCCGCCGGGGAACCCGGAACAGGCCGCTCAGGGGGCACGGTATAATTCCCTTCCTTCCTTCAGCGCGGGGGAAATCACCAGGGATGGTTCGTCCGCGAACTGCCGCACGTCCGATTCGGTGACGACCACAAGGTCTTTCGCGACTCCCAAACCTGACAGCTCCCGGTAGAGCCGCCCCTCCGTCCGCCTCCGATGCGTGCTGTCCTTCATCACGACCAGAAGGTCCAAATCACTGTTCGGCCCCATTTCGCCTCTCGCCCCTGACCCGAACAGGATGATCCGCCGGGGATGAACGGCCTCAACGATGCGCTCCACCAAATCGTCGAGGAGCTCGGGCGTTAACGCTGGGGACCGGGTCATTCCGATTCTCCGTAAGGCAGGGCGATCAAAGCATAGGTCCAAATCACATCTTAACATTTCCTGGAAGTCTCACGTGGACCGCCCCTGGGTTATTGGACACTCGGGTGAGGGTATTCGACCTCATGCGGCCTCCGCAACTTGAGCGAGTTTTTCCTGCCTTGCCTGGGCCGGCGTTCGGTAGCCGTAGCCCTCGAGAATCCAATGATGGTTGTACAGGTTCTTGAACTCAAGCAGCGCCCACCGCAGTTCCTCTACGGTGGCGAAAGAGCGCACCCACAGGAGATTCTCCTTCAAGATGCGGATGAACCACTCACAGTAGCCATTTCCCTCGGGCGCCCGCACGAAGCTGGGCGAACTGGTCATGCCCAGGTAGGCGATCTCCCGCTGAAAGTCATCGGACAGATAGGCGGGGCCGTGGTCGTGACGAACTTTAAGCCCCTCGGCGACGTCCGCCTCCAAGCCGGCGAAGCGCTCGGCGACCCCCTGCCGGATCGGCTCCAGGGCCTCGAAGCGGTTGCCGCTCTTGGCCGCATGGATCCCCACGCAGTCCACCGAGCAGTGATCCACCGCCGCGAACACCGAGGCCATCCCCTCCTCGGTGGTCACCGTCGTCGTCATGTCCGTGCCCCACATTCGGTCGGGCCGCTCGGTGCGGATGGTCCCGTTGTGGGCCTTGGGACCTCGGGGTTTGCCCACCCGGTGGGGGGCCTGAAGCCCCGCCTCCCGCATCAGGCGACGCACCCGCTCCTTGCTGGTGCGGATGCCCGCGAAGCGCAGCCTCGCCCACACCTTGCGGTAGCCCTCGCCATGGAAGGGAGAGTCCTCCAGGACCTGCCGGATGTGACCGAGGAGTTCCGCATCGGTGCACGGGCCCACAGGGCCGCGCTTATTGGGCGTGGGGCGTTCATGAACGGGGACCGCCTCTCGCCGCCGTTGCGCGTAGACCGTGGAGCGCGCCAAGCCCCAAAGGGCGCACACCCGCTTCAGGCCGTAGGCTCTGCCCGTGGAGGTGAAGCGGGCCTGACTCATCGCCTCCACCTCCTGCCGGCTAAAGGGCGGCCGGCCTCCAGGCGGTCGATCTTCTCCCGCAGGACCTCGCCCTCCATCGTGAGTTCGCCCACCTTGGCCTTGAGCCGGGCGTTCTCCTCGTCCCGCTCATCCGCCGGGCGAGCTTTGAGCGCCGCCTCGCCCCCGCGAAGGAACGCCTCGCGCCAGGCGGAAAGCCGAGCCGCTGTCGTGCCCAACTCGCGGCAGAGCGTCTCCAGGCTCTCGCCCCGCAAAAGACGCAGGACCGCCTCCCGCTTGCGCTGGCAGGAGAACCGACCCCGCTCACTGCGATGCCCTGGGGCCTTGGCTCCGTTCGCCCTGCGGGCGCCCTCCGCCAAAGCCCCCTCTTGCTTTTGTTCGTTCATCGCGACACCCCTTTCTCCATGAATCATGGATCAATCGAGTGTCCAACAAAACCCTAGAGCGGGGGAGTACGCTCTACGACCTACCGCCGACACGAAACGGGGGCGGACCGGAGCTATGCTGCGCCGAAGGCGGTTCGGCTTGCGATGTTGTTGGCCGGGCGGTCTTTGGGGCGACGCTCAAAGCCTACAAGAACACAGAGCGGATTTGGGGAAAGCACGATCCGCTCTTGTCCTACACAACGCGGTCAAAAAGCTAGGATGACACATCCGGGATCGGTGAAGTAACTTCAGGGAAAGTGAAGGCAAACCCGAAACCCGGAGGAACGAAAAGATGTACAAAATGCTTAAGCGCGACGAAGTTGAGGAAATCTGCAAAATCTCGCGTTCGGCGATTTATCGGCTAATGCGCGAGGCTGATTTTCCTGAGCCAATTCGCGTCGGCCAAAGGGCGGTTCGGTGGCGGGAATCTGAAGTCAAGGATTTTCTCGACTCCCGACCCCGCGCGGCGGGCGAAAAGCGCGAAGCGTGATGAAACCACATCACGTCAGCTTCGCCCAACAATTCGTAGCCGTTCACAGAGACAACCGCCGCTTTCATCCGAAACGGGGCCGCTGGATGGCGTGGGAGCGCGGTTGCTGGACTGAATCCTGCGCTCCGCTCAACGACATGGCCAACGTCATTGAGGCTACTATTTCGGCCAAGGTTCGGTCCCAATGGCTTCGGGTTTCGCATTGCAGGGGCGCACTAGGCCTGGCCGGCGAACTCCTCCGCCAAGATGACTGGGACGCGAACCCCAATCTCCTCGGCCTTCTGGGCGGTAGGGTTGTTGATCTCACCACGGGCGAAGAGCGTGAACAGCGACTGGATGATTGGATCACGATGTCAACAGGGTGCGACCTCGGTGATGAAATTTCAGAACTTTGGGAAAAACTAGCGTTGGAATGGTGCGGCGGTGATGACAAGATGGCGCGCGCCCTTCAGGTTGCGGTGGGGGCGTCGGCGTGTGGGCACAACGAGGACCACCGTGTGAATGTCGTGGCTGGCGACGGCGGTGCGGGCAAAACTACGTGCGCCGATACCATCAGCACCGCCCTCGGCTCTTACGCTGGCGTCCTGCCTGCGTCGGTGCTCAATGCCAGATTCGAGCAGCATCCGACCGGAATCGCCGGCCTTTTCGGCAAACGCTATGTCGTCGCGCCGGAGGTGACGGGAGGCACGTTTAGGGGCGAAACTCTCAAAGCCCTGAGTGGCGGCGATACTCTCCCGGCTCGGTTCATGAGGCAAGATTTTTTCGAATTCAGGCCCGCAGCGACCATCTGGATTCTCACAAACGAGCCGCCTTCCGTGCGAATGGTCGACAATGCACTGCGACGCCGCCTGCGCCTTTGGCCGTTTGAGGCGAAGCCCGAAAGGCCAGACCCGAAGCTGCCGGCGCGGCTGCGCTCAGATGAATTGCCGGGCGTGCTCCGGTGGATCGTGCAGGGGGCCATGTCATACGCTGCCGGCGGCCTGCGCGATTGTCGTGCTGTCCTGGACGCAACGGCGGCCTATTTTGAATCAACCGACACCCTGACCGGCTGGTTCGAGGCCAGGTGCGAGCGATCGGAAATTACGGAAACGCCATCGCGGTTTCTTTTCAAGGACTATCAGGATTGGTGCCAGGCCGAAGGCGTCCGCGCCGTGAGCCGGACGGCATGGGGGATCTGGATGGGCCGCCGAGTGGAGAAGCGTCACGGGAAACGCGGCAATGTTTACACCGTGGCGATTGTGGGTGAACAGGGTGAAGGTGGACCGCCCCTGGGTTATTGGACACTCGGGTGAGGGTATTCGACCTCATGCGGCCTCCGCAACTTGAGCGAGTTTTTCCTGCCTTGCCTGGGCCGGCGTTCGGTAGCCGTAGCCCTCGAGAATCCAATGATGGTTGTACAGGTTCTTGAACTCAAGCAGCGCCCACCGCAGTTCCTCTACGGTGGCGAAAGAGCGCACCCACAGGAGATTCTCCTTCAAGATGCGGATAAACCACTCACAGTAGCCATTTCCCTCGGGCGCCCGCACGAAGCTGGGCGAACTGGTCATGCCCAGGTAGGTGATCTCCCGCTGAAAGTCATCGGACAGATAGGCGGGGCCGTGGTCGTGACGAACTTTAAGCCCCTCGGCGACGTCCGCCTCCAAGCCGGCGAAGCGCTCGGCGACCCCCTGCCGGATCGGCTCCAGGGCCTCGAAGCGGTTGCCGCTCTTGGCCGCATGGATCCCCACGCAGTCCACCGAGCAGTGATCCACCGCCACGAACACCGAGGCCACCCCCTCCTCGGTGGTCACCGTCGTCGTCATGTCCGTGCCCCACATTCGGTCGGGCCGCTCGGTGCGGATGGTCCCGTTGTGGGCCTTGGGACCTCGGGGTTTGCCCACCCGGTGGGGGGCCTGAAGCCCCGCCTCCCGCATCAGGCGACGCACCCGCTCCTTGCTGGTGCGGATGCCCGCGAAGCGCAGCCTCGCCCACACCTTGCGGTAGCCCTCGCCATGGAAGGGAGAGTCCTCCAGGACCTGCCGGATGTGGCCGAGGAGTTCCGCATCGGTGCACGGGCCCACAGGGCCGCGCTTATTGGGCGTGGGGCGTTCATGAACGGGGACCGCCTCTCGCCGCCGTTGCGCGTAGACCGTGGAGCGCGCCAAGCCCCAAAGGGCGCACACCCGCTTCAGGCCGTAGGCTCTGCCCGTGGAGGTGAAGCGGGCCTGACTCATCGCCTCCACCTCCTGCCGGCTAAAGGGCGGCCGGCCTCCAGGCGGTCGATCTTCTCCCGCAGGACCTCGCCCTCCATCGTGAGTTCGCCCACCTTGGCCTTGAGCCGGGCGTTCTCCTCGGCCCGCTCATCCGCCGGGCGAGCTTTGAGCGCCGCCTCGCCCCCGCGAAGGAACGCCTCGCGCCAGGCGGAAAGCCGAGCCGCTGTCGTGCCCAACTCGCGGCAGAGCGTCTCCAGGCTCTCGCCCCGCAAAAGACGCAGGACCGCCTCCCGCTTGCGCTGGCAGGAGAACCGACCCCGCTCACTGCGATGCCCTGGGGCCTTGGCTCCGTTCGCCCTGCGGGCGCCCTCCGCCAAAGCCCCCTCTTGCTTTTGTTCGTTCATCGCGACACCCCTTTCTCCATGAATCATGGATCAATCGAGTGTCCAACAAAACCCTAGAGCGGGGGAAAGGGGTGAACGGTTTTTCCATATAACTTCACACGCGCGCGCGTAGGGCGATTAAGGAATAACCCTTCAACCCCTTCACCAGAGGAACGGGAGTATTGACATGAGAGTCCGGTGTCTCATCCTGGGGCGGTGTGTTGTGTTCTGATCCCATCCATCGGGGCGACCCAGCAGAAGAAAAAGGAAGACGATTACAACAGGGAATTTTGCGCCCGTCTGGGAGGGAGAACCGAGGTGCGACACGAATACACCTATCCCAACGGCAAAGGATACGTGAGAGTGGACTGTGAAACCGATACCACAGTGTACGAAGGCGGCCTGGACAAGCGGAGCAGTCTGGACAGCGTGCAACAAGCCTTTCCCCCGCTCTAGGGTTTTGTTGGACACTCGATTGATCCATGATTCATGGAGAAAGGGGTGTCGCGATGAACGAACAAAAGCAAGAGGGGGCTTTGGCGGAGGGCGCCCGCAGGGCGAACGGAGCCAAGGCCCCAGGGCATCGCAGTGAGCGGGGTCGGTTCTCCTGCCAGCGCAAGCGGGAGGCGGTCCTGCGTCTTTTGCGGGGCGAGAGCCTGGAGACGCTCTGCCGCGAGTTGGGCACGACAGCGGCTCGGCTTTCCGCCTGGCGCGAGGCGTTCCTTCGCGGGGGCGAGGCGGCGCTCAAAGCCCGCCCGGCGGATGAGCGGGACGAGGAGAACGCCCGGCTCAAGGCCAAGGTGGGCGAACTCACGATGGAGGGCGAGGTCCTGCGGGAGAAGATCGACCGCCTGGAGGCCGGCCGCCCTTTAGCCGGCAGGAGGTGGAGGCGATGAGTCAGGCCCGCTTCACCTCCACGGGCAGAGCCTACGGCCTGAAGCGGGTGTGCGCCCTTTGGGGCTTGGCGCGCTCCACGGTCTACGCGCAACGGCGGCGAGAGGCGGTCCCCGTTCATGAACGCCCCACGCCCAATAAGCGCGGCCCTGTGGGCCCGTGCACCGATGCGGAACTCCTCGGCCACATCCGGCAGGTCCTGGAGGACTCTCCCTTCCATGGCGAGGGCTACCGCAAGGTGTGGGCGAGGCTGCGCTTCGCGGGCATCCGCACCAGCAAGGAGCGGGTGCGTCGCCTGATGCGGGAGGCGGGGCTTCAGGCCCCCCACCGGGTGGGCAAACCCCGAGGTCCCAAGGCCCACAACGGGACCATCCGCACCGAGCGGCCCGACCGAATGTGGGGCACGGACATGACGACGACGGTGACCACCGAGGAGGGGATGGCCTCGGTGTTCGTGGCGGTGGATCACTGCTCGGTGGACTGCGTGGGGATCCATGCGGCCAAGAGCGGCAACCGCTTCGAGGCCCTGGAGCCGATCCGGCAGGGGGTCGCCGAGCGCTTCGCCGGCTTGGAGGCGGACGTCGCCGAGGGGCTTAAAGTTCGTCACGACCACGGCCCCGCCTATCTGTCCGATGACTTTCAGCGGGAGATCGCCTACCTGGGCATGACCAGTTCGCCCAGCTTCGTGCGGGCGCCCGAGGGAAATGGCTACTGTGAGTGGTTCATCCGCATCTTGAAGGAGAATCTCCTGTGGGTGCGCTCTTTCGCCACCGTAGAGGAACTGCGGTGGGCGCTGCTTGAGTTCAAGAACCTGTACAACCATCATTGGATTCTCGAGGGCTACGGCTACCGAACGCCGGCCCAGGCAAGGCAGGAAAAACTCGCTCAAGTTGCGGAGGCCGCATGAGGTCGAATACCCTCACCCGAGTGTCCAATAACCCAGGGGCGGTCCACCTTGTTCTTCGCTTGGCTGACCGGCAAGAAGCCTGCTGTGGTGATTTACGACACAGACGGAAGGGTGGGGAAATACGAGCACCGCATCGAGGTGGCGTGCGAGGCGGCGGGCGTTGAATTTTTGAGGGGCCGAGAGGTCCGATGCACCGCCGCGTTTGAAAGGAGGTAAGCACGTTACCATCCGAGACCTGCGCGCCATGCAAGGCGTTCTGGACAATGACGAGGCGCTCATGGCGGGTTTGATTATTATGGACCCTCTGGGGCCAACGAAGGACGGGAATTTTCACAGGGATATGGGCGCAGGAGGGGGACCTGGAAGTTGATGGGGTCAAATACAGTCCGGACGCAGATACTGATGGTGGGAGAGATACTGGAGGGGAAGAGGACAAAGGGTAACCACCTAAAAGCCCATAACTCATAATTCCGATTCTCTTGAGTGAGATGCACTTAAGAGATCCTCCTGCCGTCTGTAGATGTCAGACGATTCGGCGACACGTTGCTCTTTGTAGATTCCCCGCCCGTTTGCTCAAACGCCTCGGTCGTCCCGTCCGGGCTCACAAGCTTGATGGTGACCTTCCGCTTCGGGGGTGTCTCGATTCCAACCTTTCCGCCATGCGCAATCCTTCGGGCAAAGGGATCAGGAAAGCGGCGCTCAAGCCACCACATTGCGCCCTTGATACCCGGGGGGCGCTCTTCTTTGGTGATCTCCTCCATCTTGGACCCGTCTTCAAGGGTGCGGACGTGCGTTTTCGTGATCGTGGTCGATTCCAGGATCGACCGCTTGATCGCATTCAGGTATTCAACGCCGGTTTCCTGTACGGCCCCCTCGATCCGCTCAAGTAATTCGGTATATGGGGATTCCGGCTCAAGCTCCCCACGGGCCCGCCATTCGATAAGTGTTTGTTCCGAAACGCCTCCGGCTCGTGCAGCATCCTTGTACGAAAGTCCGAGAGACATGGCCTCAACGATACGGTCGGCAACCTCCGGCGTCAGTTTCGTCGGCCGGCCTACGGAGCCTCGATTTTCTCTTGCGTCCTTGGCGCTCATTTTCGTTCAGCTTTCTTCCCTGTTCCATCCCTTTACCGTTTCACAACTGACCTACTTCAGTCGGGCCTTCACAAGATTATAATTGTGTTCGGTGCATTTTGCACACATTCGAAGGGGAATTATATAGATAAGTGGCATTTCCCCCTTAACATCCGTGCCACTTTCCTATAGGATTATCTGTAGGAGGTCAAGGGAGATGGCACACAAAGCACCTGGAAAAGCCCACCGCGTAGGACTCGGATTCGTCCAGTTCACCGAGATGTTCCCCGACAACGAGACGGCGGAGAAGTGGATTGCCGAAGTGCGGTGGCCCGATGGCCCGCGTTGCCCAGTGTGCGACTCGGACAAGGTGCAGCACCCGACCGGTCACAAGACCATGCCGTACCGGTGCCAAGTCAAGGGATGCCGGCAGAAGTTCAGTGTGAAGACCGGCACCGTCATGGAATCGTCGAAGGTCACCTATCGGGAGTGGGCCATTGCCGTGTACCTGTTCTGTACGAACCTCAAGGGCGTGTCGTCCATGAAGCTGCACCGGGACCTGAACCGGACTCAAAAGACGAGCTGGCATCTTGCCCACCGGCTCCGCGAGGCATGGGTGCATGACGAAGGGTTTGCGTTCACCGGACCGGTTGAAGTAGACGAGACCTACATGGGTGGCAAGGAACGCAACAAGCATGGCGTCAAGAAGATCAACAAGGGTCGTGGGCCTGTTGGCAAGAAGGCGGTTATCGGCATGAAGGACCGGGACACCAACTGGGTCACCGCCATGACGATAGACAGGACGGACGCGCCCACGTTGCAGGGTTTCGTGCTTGGGGCAGGTGGCACCCGACGCGAAGGTGTACACCGATGACCACGGCGGGTATTACGGCCTGCCGAACCACGAGACGGTCAAGCACTCCGTGGGCGAGTACGTGGACGGACAGGCCCACACGAACGGTATCGAGTCCTTTTGGTCCATGCTCAAGAGGGGCTACCACGGGGTGTACCACCGCATGAGTCCCGAGCACCTGGACAGGTACGTGACGGAGTTCTCGGGACGCCACAATCTGCGGAATGAGGATACGGTTGCCCAGATGGTCGCCGTGTTCCGGGGCACGGTCGGACGGCGGTTGAAGTACGATGACCTGATTGCCCCCAAGCTCGCTCCGGTGCTGACCGCGCCGGGGAGCGACGTGTTCTAGGGAGGCGGCTTGGCTGGGGAATTATAGCGGATATCCAAGCCGCCCATGGCATCAAGCGGAAATCCATTTGAGGTATGCGAAGACCAAGGAAAGTGCCGTGGCAATAGAGACTAGCGCGCCCATGACTACCTGGAACTTGGTGGGATAATGCTTGTCGAGATCATTGCGGAGGCCGGTGACTCTTTGTCCAAGAACGGCAACTTTGACTGCGATATCTTCCCTATCCTCACGGTCGCCTTCCTGTGGCGGGGGTCCGCCGGGAGGTCGCCGAACCGCCATTACTTCCGACTTTCAGCTTCCGTAAGCCACTCCCAAAGGGACGGCGACGTGTAGCCTGAATATGCGCCATTCAACTTGAAGACTGCGCCGGTCGCGGCGTCGACCTGCTGAGCCCCCTTGATGCCGATGTTTTCAGCAATCGTCTCGGTAAGCTCTCCCGAAACAAGATAGACCCTGTTGGAAAAGTCGTAATGGTTGGGGTAGTGCGCCTCGATTTTTTCGGTGACTTGGACCGCCCCTGGGTTATTGGACACTCGGGTGAGGGTATTCGACCTCATGCGGCCTCCGCAACTTGAGCGAGTTTTTCCTGCCTTGCCTGGGCCGGCGTTCGGTAGCCGTAGCCCTCGAGAATCCAATGATGGTTGTACAGGTTTTTGAACTCAAGCAGCGCCCACCGCAGTTCCTCTACGGTGGCGAAAGAGCGCACCCACAGGAGATTCTCCTTCAAGATGCGGATAAACCACTCACAGTAGCCATTTCCCTCGGGCGCCCGCACGAAGCTGGGCGAACTGGTCATGCCCAGGTAGGCGATCTCCCGCTGAAAGTCATCGGACAGATAGGCGGGGCCGTGGTCGTGACGAACTTTAAGCCCCTCGGCGACGTCCGCCTCCAAGCCGGCGAAGCGCTCGGCGACCCCCTGCCGGATCGGCTCCAGGGCCTCGAAGCGGTTGCCGCTCTTGGCCGCATGGATCCCCACGCAGTCCACCGAGCAGTGATCCACCGCCACGAACACCGAGGCCACCCCCTCCTCGGTGGTCACCGTCGTCGTCATGTCCGTGCCCCACATTCGGTCGGGCCGCTCGGTGCGGATGGTCCCGTTGTGGGCCTTGGGACCTCGGGGTTTGCCCACCCGGTGGGGGGCCTGAAGCCCCGCCTCCCGCATCAGGCGACGCACCCGCTCCTTGCTGGTGCGGATGCCCGCGAAGCGCAGCCTCGCCCACACCTTGCGGTAGCCCTCGCCATGGAAGGGAGAGTCCTCCAGGACCTGCCGGATGTGGCCGAGGAGTTCCGCATCGGTGCACGGGCCCACAGGGCCGCGCTTATTGGGCGTGGGGCGTTCATGAACGGGGACCGCCTCTCGCCGCCGTTGCGCGTAGACCGTGGAGCGCGCCAAGCCCCAAAGGGCGCACACCCGCTTCAGGCCGTAGGCTCTGCCCGTGGAGGTGAAGCGGGCCTGACTCATCGCCTCCACCTCCTGCCGGCTAAAGGGCGGCCGGCCTCCAGGCGGTCGATCTTCTCCCGCAGGACCTCGCCCTCCATCGTGAGTTCGCCCACCTTGGCCTTGAGCCGGGCGTTCTCCTCGGCCCGCTCATCCGCCGGGCGGGCTTTGAGCGCCGCCTCGCCCCCGCGAAGGAACGCCTCGCGCCAGGCGGAAAGCCGAGCCGCTGTCGTGCCCAACTCGCGGCAGAGCGTCTCCAGGCTCTCGCCCCGCAAAAGACGCAGGACCGCCTCCCGCTTGCGCTGGCAGGAGAACCGACCCCGCTCACTGCGATGCCCTGGGGCCTTGGCTCCGTTCGCCCTGCGGGCGCCCTCCGCCAAAGCCCCCTCTTGCTTTTGTTCGTTCATCGCGACACCCCTTTCTCCATGAATCATGGATCAATCGAGTGTCCAACAAAACCCTAGAGCGGGGGAGACTGCCCCTACGGCATCATCGGGAATATCTTCGTCCAGCACAATAATGAAGATCGGCATTGGTCAACCCCCCCCTCTCTCGTGAGGCATGACCCCACTGTTAACACGAAACCGCCTTCCGTTCGAGAGGATTCTGACCCTCTTGTGCGCCCGTGGGTTGTGATGTGAATGGAGCACGCGACGTTGTACGACACAACGTGTACCGTGAAAAAATCTCGACCTTCCCGGTCATCAACCTCCGCGTTTCCGGTTGACATCTCCGCCCACCCTTCCTAGTCTCGCACCCGAACGCATCCAACGGGAGTCCCGGCAACCTCGCCGGGACATTGATCCGAACCAACGGGAGGCATGACATGAAGAAGGCCGGAGGAATCATCGGAGTCGTAGCGGGCACCTTGGGCGTGATCGCCGCTTTCATCACTCTGTTCGTGGGCGGGGTGGCTCTGCCCTCGAAGCGGAAGGAGCAAGCACGGTAGTCGGCCTCGGCTGGGCCGGCGTGTTCTGCTCGTTCTTGGTCATCGGGCTCGGCACCGCCACCATTGCCGCCAAGGGCAAGCTCTCCGCTTGGCTGCTCGTGGTCGTGTCCCTCATCACGGCGGTCGTAGGCGGAACGATTGTCGCCATCTTCATGGCCCTCGCCTTGCTGGGTGGCATCCTGGCACTCTTGGATCGCACCCCGTCAGCCTCGATAGGCGTACTGTTGCCTTTCCTGGCGGTTGCATTCACGCTTCCAGCTTTCTCGGCACCGGTTCCTGTCAAACTGTCCGAGTATGCGTTCGATTTTCCAAAGTACGGCCATGAGATCACGGTAGACGGCAAAACCCGGAACCTTCAGGAAAAACTGACGGCGGACGACTACATCACCATCGACGATGATGGGTACAAGCTGAAGACGCTCATTGACCGGATGGGCCGTAAAGATCGCCAGCAGTTTATTTCGTTCTTCAACGAACACTGCATCACAGGCTTTATGGGGAAGCCCTGCGCGATCACGGCCTCAGGGGAAATCGAGTTGAACGAAGACATGAAAATGATCTTCCGGATGAGTACGACGAAGATCAGCAAAGGCGGAGAAGAGTGGTCGAATGCCAACAAGGCCAAGTGATCCCTGCGAGGAGAAAACCCGATGAAGACCAAGGGCAAGCGGAAGCCTATCAAGCTGACCCACCCGGAGTACCAGCCGACGAAGGCCGAGCAGGAAGAACAGACGGTGCTGAGGAACGCGGACGGGTCGGTGCCCACGCCGACCGAAGTCATGCGCGCCCTGACCCGTCCCGTCGAAGTCGCCTACCTGGAGAAGCCCAAGAGAGCCAGCCTTTCACGCCCCTCCTAGCCTAGCAGGGAGCGTGCCACTTATCTATATAATTCCCTTTCTTTTGGGATCATTACTTGGGATCAAAGCGTGCCTCGATCTGCCAAAAGACCATGTAATGCGCCGGGGTGTGGGGCGCTGGTCCCCCGCTCTAGGGTTTTGTTGGACACTCGATTGATCCATGATTCATGGAGAAAGGGGTGTCGCGATGAACGAACAAAAGCAAGAGGGGGCTTTGGCGGAGGGCGCCCGCAGGGCGAACGGAGCCAAGGCCCCAGGGCATCGCAGTGAGCGGGGTCGGTTCTCCTGCCAGCGCAAGCGGGAGGCGGTCCTGCGTCTTTTGCGGGGCGAGAGCCTGGAGACGCTCTGCCGCGAGTTGGGCACGACAGCGGCTCGGCTTTCCGCCTGGCGCGAGGCGTTCCTTCGCGGGGGCGAGGCGGCGCTCAAAGCCCGCCCGGCGGATGAGCGGGACGAGGAGAACGCCCGGCTCAAGGCCAAGGTGGGCGAACTCACGATGGAGGGCGAGGTCCTGCGGGAGAAGATCGACCGCCTGGAGGCCGGCCGCCCTTTAGCCGGCAGGAGGTGGAGGCGATGAGTCAGGCCCGCTTCACCTCCACGGGCAGAGCCTACGGCCTGAAGCGGGTGTGCGCCCTTTGGGGCTTGGCGCGCTCCACGGTCTACGCGCAACGGCGGCGAGAGGCGGTCCCCGTTCATGAACGCCCCACGCCCAATAAGCGCGGCCCTGTGGGCCCGTGCACCGATGCGGAACTCCTCGGCCACATCCGGCAGGTCCTGGAGGACTCTCCCTTCCATGGCGAGGGCTACCGCAAGGTGTGGGCGAGGCTGCGCTTCGCGGGCATCCGCACCAGCAAGGAGCGGGTGCGTCGCCTGATGCGGGAGGCGGGGCTTCAGGCCCCCCACCGGGTGGGCAAACCCCGAGGTCCCAAGGCCCACAACGGGACCATCCGCACCGAGCGGCCCGACCGAGTGTGGGGCACGGACATGACGACGACGGTGACCACCGAGGAGGGGATGGCCTCGGTGTTCGTGGCGGTGGATCACTGCTCGGTGGACTGCGTGGGGATCCATGCGGCCAAGAGCGGCAACCGCTTCGAGGCCCTGGAGCCGATCCGGCAGGGGGTCGCCGAGCGCTTCGCCGGCTTGGAGGCGGACGTCGCCGAGGGGCTTAAAGTTCGTCACGACCACGGCCCCGCCTATCTGTCCGATGACTTTCAGCGGGAGATCGCCTACCTGGGCATGACCAGTTCGCCCAGCTTCGTGCGGGCGCCCGAGGGAAATGGCTACTGTGAGTGGTTCATCCGCATCTTGAAGGAGAATCTCCTGTGGGTGCGCTCTTTCGCCACCGTAGAGGAACTGCGGTGGGCGCTGCTTGAGTTCAAGAACCTGTACAACCATCATTGGATTCTCGAGGGCTACGGCTACCGAACGCCGGCCCAGGCAAGGCAGGAAAAACTCGCTCAAGTTGCGGAGGCCGCATGAGGTCGAATACCCTCACCCGAGTGTCCAATAACCCAGGGGCGGTCCACTGGACTAAACGGCTTTCGGTTTCATGGAATTCCTCCCGGAAAATGGACGCACGATCTCGCGGGGGCGGGTGGCTCTCCCGCAGAGCCTTCTTCATCCTCTGCGCGCGATGAAATCGATCTCGATCAACGGGCCGTGGAACATGATCCCCGTACTGGGAATGACCGTCAGGGCGGGGGGATTGTCGGGGACGAATCGGCGCCAGACGCGCTCGAAGCCCCGGTAGTCTCTCCTGGGCTCCAGGAGGTAGATGTGGGCCGCGACGACATCGTCGAGCGTTGCCCCGCAGTGCTCCAGGAGCGCTTGAAGGTTCTTCAGGGTGTACTCGGTCTGGATCGCGATGTCGACACCGTGGTGGGGCATTCCCGGGTGGACGCCGTACACGGGCTCCTTGAAGTCGCTGGCGACCTGACCCGCCAGGAAGAGCCATTCCCCCGCCTCGACAGCTGGCGAAAAATGCACGCCCCGCATGCCCGGGTGAAACTGCTCGTCGTACAGAACCTCCCGCTTTTGGTGGGTTTCGTCCGGAATGAGGGTGATCAGGTTGGCCGTTGTGAGCGCCCCCGGCACCATGAACCCCTTGATCTCCATCGAGCTTCGCGGCGGCGGAACGTTCATGTACTTTTTCCAGACGCGGTCGATATCGTGGAAATCGTTGCGGTCCACGTGATAGTGCTGTGACTTGACGGCGTTCTGAAGCGTCGTCCCCGCGGCCTGGGCGCATCTTTCCATGTTGGACAGGACGTACTCCGCCTGGTCCTCGGCGTTGTTCCGGTAATAAGGGAATTTTGGATCTTTCCCGACGGGGATGCCGGTCTCGAAGTCCGTGGCGGGAAGGCCCGAGTGGAACAGGAAGGGACCGGCCTTTACGGCCGGGGAGCAGTGCTCGCGGACGTTGGGGAAACCCGCGGGCGAGATGACCTCTTTGCGGGTATTCGCGTCCGGGACGACGGCGATGGCGTAGACCTCGATCAGCGCCCCGGGAATGATGTGCTCGTCTCCCACTTCGATGAGGGTCCGGGCCGGGGGGGCCCGGGGAAACCGCTCCCGCCAGACCTCCTCCATCCAGGGAAGCAGGGGGGGATCGGTCAGGAAGACCTCGGTCTTGACCACCTGGTCCAGGTCCGTCCCGGCCGCGCGGAGAATCGTCTGAAGGTTGTCCAGGATGTACCCGGTTTGAAGCTCGATGTCGGTTTTCCCCGCGAAGGGGAAGTTCGGGTTGGAGTGGACGGGGATGCCCGTCTGGAAGTCCGTCGCGTAGAGACCCGAGACAAAGACAAGGGGTCCGCTGCGCACGGCCTGAGGGGCATGCAGCAGGGACCTCGGCGCGGAATCCGCCTCGATCAGTTCTTTGCCCACAGTCAGCCTCCGCCTTGGATGGGTTGGGTGAAGATGGCTGAAATTCGAACGAACTGAAAAATAGTATACATATCTTTCTGATATTAGCTCAAGATATTTCTCGCCCTTCGACCAGTGTTATAATTCCGCTGGAGAATCGCGAAAGGATCCGCTTTGCGCCCTGGGGTCATGCGTCCTTGCGTCCGGGAGTCCGGTGCGGGCGCGAACCGGGGGCCCCGGCAATCGGGCCGTTCCCGGAAGTCTTGCTTTGCCCGGGGGATGACCCATGGCGGATTTCATCCCGAGGGCTGAGATCGGTCGGAAATGAAAAACGCGACCCGCACGAGAACGCCGCGCCGAAGGGGGCGCGGCTTGAGGTCACAAACGGGGGCGGGCTCGGCCCTGTCGCTCAAAGAGCGGGTCTATTCCGAGCTCAAGCAGGAGATCATCCGGACCCAGTTCCCCCCGGGCGAAATCATTCTGGAGGGAAGTCTCGCCGATCGGTTCGGGGTCAGCAAGACCCCGGTGCGGGAGGCTCTGGCCTGACTTCAACGGGGCGGGTTTGTCGAGTCCCTCCACGGCCGCGGGTATCAGATTTCGCCCATCAGTCTGCAGGACGTCCTCGAGACCCTCGAGCTTCGGTGCGTCATCGAGCGGGGGACGGCCGGGCTGGCCGCCAAGCGGATCGGCAAGGAAGAGCTGGAGGCCCTGCGCAGGGTCGTGGAATCCACGTCGAGATTCGAGGACGAGGGCGTCCTGACCGAGTTCCCGAAATTGAATCGCCGATTCCATGAGCTCATCGCGGGAGCGGCGAAAAACCGCCTCCTCTTCGACGCCACGGAACAGGTCCTCGACCGGATGGAGCGCGTGATTCACCTGGACGTGGCGCAGGTCCGGCGGCCGGTCTCCATGGCGTACAAGGAGCATCGGAAGATCCTCCGGTATTTGGAGTCGGGGGATTCCGCCAAGGCGGCGGAAACCATGGAGCGTCATGTTCTCAACGCGAAAGAGAGCATCCTTCGCGCCCTATGAGCCGGTGGGCTCTGTCAGACGGTGGGCTCGGTGAGCCGTGGAAGGGAAGTGGCCCTTTGGGGAGGCGCGGGAGATGACGGCAACCACCTTCTTCGAACCGGGCCGGATCGGCTCATTGACGCTGAAGAACCGCTTCATCCGGGCGGCGACCTCGGAGACCATGGCCTCCGATCGGGGGGAGGTCACCGAGGACCTCAAGACACTCTACCGGGACCTTGCCCGAGGCGGTGTGGGACTCCTCTTCACCTGCCACCTCTACATCCACCCGTCGGGCCAGTATTTTCACCGGCAGACGGGCATCTACGATGACGACCTCACACCCGGCCTCACCCAGTTGGCCCAGACGGTCCACCGGGAGGGCGGAAGGATCTTCGCCCAGCTTGCCCACACGGGAAGCCAGTGCCGTGTTCCCGCCGTCACGCCCATCGCCCCTTCGGTCATCCCCAACGCCCTGACCGATCGCCTGCCGGCCGAGATCACCCCCCGGCAGATCGAGGAGATGATTGAGGCGTTCGGAAGAGGGGCGAACCGGGCGGTCGAAGCCGGATTCGATGGGGTTCACATCCACAGCGCGAACGGGTATCTCGCCAGCGAGTTCAACTCGCCCCACGCCAACCGCCGGGAGGATGAATGGGGAGGCGACCCGGAGCGCCGCAGCCGGTTTCTCTTTGCGGTGTACCGGAAGGTCCGCGAGGTCGTGGGTCCGGACATCCCCGTGACGCTGAAACTGGGCGTGGCCGATACCGTCGAGGGGGGTCTCACCGTCGCGGAGAGCGTCGATCTGGCCGCTGCGCTGGAGGAGATGGGGCTGGACGCCATCGAGGTCTCTTGCGGCGTGATGGAGAAGGAGAGCGACAGTTGCGGGGAATACATCGGCGTCGGTCCTGGAAGGGCCGCGCGGGACTGGCTCTTTCACCGCTTGGCTTCCCCTCCGGGCCGAGAGGCGTACTTTCTGCCGTACGCGCGGGCCATGAAGAAGCGGCTCGGGATTCCCGTGATCCTCGTGGGCGGGCTGAGGACAACGGAAACCATGGAGCGGGTCCTCTCTTCGGGCGACGCCGACTTTCTGGCCATGGCCCGGACCTATATTCGGGAACCCGATATCGTGGACCAGATCCGAAACGGGCGACGCGGGCTCGTCGATTGCACCTCGTGCAACCTCTGCCTGATGCACGAAGGGAAAGATTCTCTCCGGTGTTGGCGGAAAAACGCCTCGTCGCTCCTGTATCACGCCTACTGCCGGTTCTGGAGGGATCGGGGGGAATGACAGCGCACGCGGCCGACAGGGGAGGGGGAGGGGGAGAGACGATGAAATCAACCTGGATCGGGGCCTCCTACGAGCGGGGGGACGGTTACGACAAGGCGAGCGGGGTGGCGGTGTACGGGACGGACGTGGTCCGGCCCGGGATGCTCCACGCGAAGATCCTGAGAAGCCCCTTGCCCCATGCCCGGGTTCTGCGCGTCGATACGGAGCGGGCGAAGCGTCTGCCGGGAGTCCGGGCGGTCGTTACGGGAGCGGACCACCCCGATTCGAATTGGGGGATGATGCTGGCCGATCAGCCCATTTACGCCGTGGACCGCGTTCGTTACGTGGGCGAGGCGGTGGCCGGCGTGGCCGCCGTCGACGAAGACGCCGCCCTAGAAGCCCTGGATCTGATCCAGGTCGAGTACGAAGAACTTCCGCCGCTGTTCGATCCCGTCGAGGCCGCAGCCCCCGACGCACCCCTCCTGCATCCCGACCTCGGCCAATACGCGTGCAACCGGAAGCTCTTCGCTCCGGTCCCGGGAACCAATATCTGCAACCATTTCAAGCTCCGCCGGGGGGACGTGGAGGGGGGATTCCGGCGATCGGACCGCATCTTCGAGGATACCTTCGAGATCCCCATGGTCCAGCACTGCCCCCTGGAGCCCCACGCCTGTGTCGCGCAGTTCTCCCCGCAGGGAAAGCTCACCCTGTGGAGCAACACCCAGGGCCCCTACCTGACCCGGGAACAAGTGGCCAAGGGGCTGAAGCTTCCCCAGAGCGATGTCCGCATCGTGTGCTCGTACGTCGGCGGCGCGTTCGGCGGCAAGATCAGCGGCGTCATCGAGATCCTCGCCGGGGCCCTCTCCCTGAGATGCAACCACCGCCCCGTGCGTCTGGAGATGTCCAGAGAGGAGGAGTTCACCTGCACCTTCGTGCGCCAGCCCGCCCGGATCACGTACAAGACGGGCGTCGGGTCCAACGGGGATTTTCTGGCCCGTGAGGTTCGTCTTCTCTGGGAAGCGGGGGCCTACGGCGACTATGAGGTCCTCATCTCCCGAAACGCGGGCTACTCGGCGTCCGGCCCCTACCGGATTCCCAACGTCCGGATCGATTCCTACTGCGTTTACACCAACAAGCCGGTGGCGGGGGCCTACCGGGGATTCGGCGTCCCGGAGACCTGTTTCGGGTACGAGGGTCAGGTCGATCGCATCGCCCGGGAGCTTGGGATGGACCCCGTCGAGCTCAGACTGCGGAACGGGGTGGAGACCGGTGACCTCACGCCGACCGGGCAGACCCTCGTGAGCGTCGGGCTCAAGGAATGCATCCGCCGGGCCGCGGACGGGCTCGGCGGTCCGGACGAGACGGTGGAGCGGGCGGGGAAACGACGCGGACGGGGGCTGGCCTGCATGTCGAAGTTCACCGTCACCGGAGCGCACGTCCAATCGGCCATCAAGATCAATGAAGACGGAAGCGCGGTCCTTCTCTCCAGCGCGGTGGAGCACGGCCAGGGCGCTCACACCATCCTGCGGCAGATCGCGGCGGAAGTCCTGGGCCTCGACCCCCGGAGGATCTCGATGGGACAACCCGATACCGCTATGACCCCGTACGGGTGGGAGACCTCCGCCAGCAAGACGACCTTCTTCGACGGCAACGCGGTGCGCCTGGCCGCCGGAGACGCCAAGCAGCAGCTCTTCCGCGCCGCGGCGGTCCTGCTGGAGGCCGCGCCGGAGGACCTGGAAGCACGGGACGGGAGGATCCACCCCCGGGGGGCGCCCGAGCGCTCGGTCTCTTTCGCCGATGTGTCCATGGGGGTTTACGGTCCGGACGGGCGCGTCGTTGGGGGACCCGTCCTCGGCCGCGGTCATTACACGCCGGTGGACGGCACGCTTCTCGATCCCGAAACGGGGCAGGGAGACAAGCCGGCGGTCTTCTGGATGTTCGCCGCCCAGGCAGCGGAGGTCGAGGTGGATGAGGAGACGGGTGAGGTCCAAATCCTCAAACTCAGCGCGGCCCATGACGTGGGCCGGGCCATCAACCCCAACGGGTGCACCGGGCAGGTTGAAGGGGCCCTGGGGCAGGGGATCGGAACGGCGCTGTTCGAGGAGATGTCCTTGGAGGATGGGAGGGTGTTGAACCCGAACCTGATAGACTACAAGATCCCCTGCACGCTGGACCTGCCGCCCCTGGTCCCGATCCTCGTGGAGGAGGCTCACCCCGAGGGGCCCTACGGGGCCAAGGGGGTGGGCGAGCCCGGTCTGGCGCCCACGGCCGCCGCCATCGCCAACGCCGTTTATGACGCCCTCGGCGTGCAGATCAAGACGATCCCCTTGACGCCGGAACGGGTCCTGGGGGCGCTGGAGGGCGGGGCGGACCGGGCCTCACACTGACGGTCACAGCTTCGAAAGCCCGGCCGCTCGCGCTCCCCGTGGTCCAGCCGGCCCCGGATATGGGGGCGCTCCGCGTGAACCGGGCGCTCCCTCGGCTTCGGATGCCGCTCGAACACTCCCCCGGAAGCATCCGGCCGACGGCGATGGTCGTATCCAGCGGCGCTGAGGAGATTCTCAGGCTTCCCGCGCGGTTCCCGCGGTCTGAGGATTTTTGCTGAAGAAGGTTTGCAGGATTCGCTCCTGGGTGGCTTCGGCGCGCGGGAATTCGCGGATGAGCTTTCCTTCGCGGATCACCAGGATCCGGTCGCACATGCCGAGAATCTCGGGAAGCTCGGAGGAGACGAGGATCACCGCGGACCCCTGTTTGGCGAGCTCGTTGATGAGGTGATAAATCTCGACTTTGGCCCCGACATCGATGCCCCGTGTCGGCTCATCGAACAGGAAGATTCGGCTTTGACTGCACAGGGACCGGGCCAGGACGACCTTTTGTTGGTTCCCTCCGGAGAGGAAACGAACCAGGGTCTGGATGCCGGGGGCCTTGATTCCGAGCCGGTCGAAGTAGTCGCCTGCGGTCTGGTGCTCCCGTTTGAGATTAAGCAGGCCGCCCCGGACGAATTGCTTGAGGCCGGCCAGCGAGATGTTGTCCTTCACGGACAGGGGGAGGACCAATCCCTCCATCTTTCGGTCGGCGGGGAGGTAGGTCATGCCGCGGCGGATCGCGTCGGCCGGTTGGGTGATCTTCACCGGCTTGCCCGAGATGAGGATTCGACCGCTCCGATAAGGGGAAAGCCCGATGATCGCGCGAACCAACTCCTTGTGGCCGGCGCCCAGCAGTCCTGCGAACCCCAGCACCTCTCCCTCGAACACCGAAAAGGAGATGCCTGAGAAATCGCCGTCCGCCGTGAGGCCCTCGACCCGCATCAACTCCCGGCCCACCGGCGCCGGCTTCTTTGGGAATTTTTCCTTGATTTCCTCTCCCACGATCATGGAGATGAGCTCGTCCACATTGGTGTCCGCGAGCTTCCGGGTTCCGACGCGCCGACCGTCCCGAAGGACTGTCACCCGATCGCCGATCTCCCGGATCTCTTCCAGCCGGTGGGAGATGTAGATGATCCCGACGCCTTGACGCTTCAGCCCCTGAATGATCTCGAACAGGTGCTCGATCTCTTTGTCGGTGAGGGCGGCGGTGGGCTCATCCAGGATCAAGACCCTCGACTCGATGGAAAGGGCCTTGGCGATTTCGACCATCTGCTGCTCGCCGATGCGAAGGGCGCGGACCTTTCGCTGGGGGTGCAGCTCGAGTCCCAGCTTCCGCAGGATCTCGCCGGCCGTCTTCACCATTTCCTTGGACTTGATGAAGACGTTTCCCCGGGTCGGCTCTTTGCCCAGGGAGATATTCTCTGCGACCGTCATGTCCGGGACCAAGCTGAATTCCTGATGGATGGTCGCGATGCCGCGGGCCATGGCGTCGTGTGGGTTATCGATTTTCACGGGTTCCCCGTTGAAGCGAACCTCGCCTTCATCGGGGGTGTACACGCCGGAGATGATCTTAATCAGGGTGCTCTTTCCGGCGCCGTTCTCCCCCAGCAGCACGTGCACCTCGCCCGGTTCCAAATCGAAATCCACGCCGCTCAGCGCGAGGACTCCGGGGAACCGTTTTACGATCCCGCTTAGATGCAGTAAGGGACGGGTTTCTTTTTCCATTTCGATTCTCGTTTCACCGCTGAACCCGGTAAAAGAGACCCCCGGTCCGAGGTCCAATCTTTATGAATCGGTCCCAAACCGGGAAAAGTTCGGGGGGCATTCAGAAATACCTGTACAACACCAATGGTTCAAGGGGAGATTGGATCTGAAACAAGGGCCGGGGGGCCAATGGCCCCCCGGCCGAAGCACTCATCCGCTCAACGGGCGAAACTGAAATCCTTTGCTGAATTCCGCACCGTATCGGTTCCCTACCGGGGAATCTTCCAACCTTTCGGAGCCCACTCGGATTTCGTCATCTCGGGCCACTTGCTGGTGTTGTCCCGCGTGAATTCCGGGAAGGGGACGTACGTCGTCCGGGGCGGCTTTTCTCCGTTCAGGATCTTGACCGCCGTGCCGAGGGACCAACGCCCCAGCCAGATGGGGCCTTCGCCCAGGTCGAAGTCGATCTCTCCCTTCTTCAGCATCTCCAGCGCGCCTTGCGTCCCCGAGGCCGAAGACATGAAGATCTTCCGCTTGATGCCGGAGGCCTGAACGGCGTCCACCGCCCCCATCAGCGCGATGTCAACGGCAGCCCAGATGCCGGTGATCTTGGGAAAGGTCTGGAGGAAGTCTTCGGTGTGCCGCAGGCCCTCATCCCGGGCGACCCCCATCCAGCGCTCGCCCTTCAGCGTGATGCACGGGTTCTTTTTCAGGACGGCCGCCAGGCCCTTGCGGCGGGCGGTGGACCAGTCCTGGCCGGGGGGGCCGTTGAGCGCGATGATTTCCCCATGGCCCTTCATGAGCTTGGCCAGGACTTCACCGGTCCGGTAGCCCAGCGCGAAGTGGTCGCTCACGACGCGCGCCGTCCAGTTGTCGCTGCGGATGTTCTGAACGACGAGGATCACCTTGATGCCCTTGGCGATCGCCTGATCCACCGGTCCCACCATGGCGTCGCTGCTGGCGGCCGCGAGAACGATGGCGTCCACGCCCGAGGCGATCATGTCCTCCATGTAGTTGACCTGTTTGGCGTACTGCGAGTAGCTGGCCGTGGCGGCGAACTTCAGCGTCACACCGAGTTGCTTGGCCTCGTCAAAGAGGCCATAGGCGACGTTGACCCAGTACTGGGATTGAAGGCTCGGGATCAGCGCGCCGATTGTGTATTTCTTCTTGGCCTTCGGCCGGACCCATTCCGAGCCGTCTTTCGGCCGCCACTCATCCCCTGCGGCCCCGACGTTCCGGGCTGTCGCCGTCAGGCTCAAGATGAACCCCAAGGCCAAAGCGAGACCGATCCAACATCTGGCGCTGCGTTTTTTCAACTTCGGCATTCGTACGCCCTCCTCTTGCGGTTGTGAGTTTCAACAAGAACCTGCGTCGGGTTCTCCTCTCTGCCGGACCTTGCCCCTTTCTCTCATCAGTGCTGCGAGTGGCGGAGACGGTCGAAGATGACCGCAACGGTGATGATCATCCCGATCACGACATACTGCGTGAAGGTGGAAACGTTCATGAGATTGAGGCCGTTCTGGATGACGCTGAGGATGATCGCTCCGTACAGGACGCCCGGGAGCGTGCCCGACCCTCCGCCGAGGGCCACGCCCCCGATGACGACCGCCGCGATGGATTCCAGCTCCATGCCGTCCCCCAGCGTCGGCTGACCCGATCGGACGCGCGAGCTCAGCACCACGCCGGCGATTCCGCTGAGAAGGCTGCACGCGACGTACGCCAGGGTCGTGTACCGCTTGATGTGGATTCCGGAGATGCGGGCCGCTTCCTCGTTGCCGCCGATGGCGTACATGTAGCGCCCGAACCGCGTCCACCTCAACAGGAAATAGCCGACCAAAAACACCGCCGCCCCCACGATAACGGGGATGGGAATCGGCCCCACGTAGCCCGCCCCGAGGAAGGAGAAGTGCTTTGGCATGCCGAAGATCGGCTGTCCATTGGCCAAGATGAGCGCCACCCCCCGGACCGCCGAGAGGGTTCCGAGGGTGACGACAAACGGGGAAACCCGGAAGGTGGAGATCACCAGCCCGTTGAACAAGCCCACGAGACCGGCGGCGCACAGGGCGACCGCGGCCCCCCAGGCCATCCCCACCTCCAGCGTCAACTGGGCCATGATGACGCTGACCAGCGCGAAGATCGCCCCCACCGAAAGGTCGAAGCCCCCGGAGAGGATGGGGAACATCTGCGCACAGGCCGCGATGGCCAGGAAGGAGCCTTGCCGGGCGACGTTGATCAGATTGGTCTGGGACAGAAACCTGGGCTGAAAGTACCAGAAGATCACACCCAGGACGACGATCACCACGGGAAGCGCGCCGACGCCCATGAACAGACGGTGGGCCAGGGGGCGAATCGACCCCAGTGATCGGATCACGAACGCCGGGCTTCCGGCGCCGCTTGTATTCATTTCGCCGATCTCACTCCCTTTCAGGTCGCCGCCTTGAACGCAATGTTCCGGGAACAAGGGTCAAGGAGGCGGAATCGCCGTTCGGCTTTGCACCGGGGCGGCTCTGAGCCGGAAACCCGGCCCGACCGCCCGACCGGCGGGTCGGACGCCTCCGTCGCGTCCGGCCAAAACCGTCTTCCGCGCTCAACGCTCATCTTGGATGATCTTGCGGAGGACGGCCTTGAATTCGTCGTCCTCCAGAAACGCCGACCAGTCCACCCGCTCCTCCGGCTTGTCCACCATCCGGAACCTCGGGAGGGTGAACCGGTCCAGGGGAGTCGAGTAAAACGCATACCGCCCGATCCGGAAGGCGTGTTTCACGAACGCTACGAATTCATCGGCCGCCTCGACCGTTTTGAAACGGTGGATCTCGAAGGGGTCCATCGTATCGATGGTCACGACGAACCAGTTCTCCTCCCCCGGCCGGAGGCCGACGTAGGTCCCCCAGGGCGACCAATTCACGATGTCCGTGTGCATCTCGGGCGCTCCGGGGAAACAGTCGATCCCGTTCTCGTTGAGCCCGGCGAGGATGTCGCTGAAACCGGGGTAGTCTCCCCCCCCGTCTTCTTCGGGCGTCGAGCGTTGAAACCGGCTCTCGAAGTCCTTGTTTCCCACAAGGTTCGACCACTGGATCTCCTCGTCCGGGAGCAGGGAGTTGTTCAGGGCGATGTCCGCAAATTGCCGCTCGGGGTCGGACTGGAGGACGTACAACCCCGCGCGAACGGCCTTCTTTGCGAAATAGGCGTGGTCCCGCGCGGCCGTCTCACTGGTGAAGTGGTGAAGAAGGAAGCGGTCGCCGTCTATGTGAACAACCAGTCCCCGGTCGGATTCGAGTGGGCGTTCAAGGTTGAGGAGTTCCCTTTCGACCCGGACATCGTTCAGCGCCTCGCGGAGCCCCTCAATGATCTTTTCAAAGATTCCCGTTTTGACATTGGGGGCCTCCCGCAATTCCGTTCTGAAAATCTCCGTTTCAGGGTGCGAGTAGATCCATGAATGCCACCGGGTGAGCATGTTGTGGATGGGCTGAAGCTCAGTTCCCTTCAGCTCGCCTTCGGCGGCGCACCCTTCCGAGGTCCACGTGCTGCCGGTTTGTTTGTCGACGATTCTCGCGTCCCGGACCTCAAACTCAAGGACCCGGTCTCCGACCCTTCGGTCAAAGGCCCCGGAATAGAAGCTCTCGGGGGAAGGCCCGGAAAGCAGGAGGAGAGGGACATCGCCCAGGACATCATTGACGAGACCTCCCTCCAGCTTGATGTCCGTCAGAGGGTATGCCCGGTGACCTCTCGCCAGGTTGATGCCCATGATCATCGCGTTTTCCGGAAGCTGGCGGTCGAGATCTCCCTTGAACAGGGAGTGAATGAAGAGCTGGTCCATGCCGGGCCGCTCCCAATACTCCTCTGAGCCGTGTCCACCTCGGGGATCGCGGTGATTCGGATCCTCCGGCGCCGCCAGGACGTCCGTGTCCGGGTGCATTTCCTTCCACTCGCCCCAGGTGCAGTGGACCACCGGGATGGGGTCCAGCATCTCGTCCTTGAATTCGCCTGTGTAACAAAGACCCTCCAAAGGCCACCAATAGCTGTCGGTTCCCAGGTCTCGCGCCCCCGCCTGGGCCAAAAGAATGCCGCAGTGTCCCCATTGAAGCCGTTGGTTGTTCAGCAGACCGCTGAATGCGTTACCCGTTCCGCAGCGTTCTCACGTGCTGAAGACGAGAGGGTCTCCTTCAATCACGTCGTTCAGGTGGTGGTAGTAGTCCAGGATGTAGAGAACATAGGCCCGGGCTTTCCCCTTGTGGTGGACGCCCACCACATGGTCAGTGTCCAGCATGTGATCGGCCTCCGCCGCGGGGACGCATTTCGGGTCCGTCAGCGGATAGAAAAACTTATCTCTCATGCGGGGCGTGGTGTAGAAGCCGTTCGCCATATCCCACTCGGCGGCGACGTGGGAGATCAAGAGCTTTTTCTCTTCCTCATTCTTGAACCGTTGGATAATCAAGTGAGGTCCTCCCCTCTTTGAGCGAGTCTTGCCTGAATTCGCAAACCATCCACCCGTGTCGAGGTTGGATTTAACCAAGGCCCGCGAGTTCGACGGCGCCCTCTAGCCGTTGGATGCAAATCCAACCCCGGCCCAATGCGATCGAAAATATTTCTCGAATATCTTCTGAGTATAGCTAAGCCCTTATTGGAATTCAAGGGGGCTTCGGTTCGTTCGGCCCTTGACTGCTGGAGCCGAAGATCCTCCCAGGTTCCGGTCGGAGGTCCGCAGGGAGGTTTACATGATCGCCAAGGCATAAATCTCGTGGAGAAATCCTTCTTTGAAGAGCCCGGTCGTGCCCACGGGCGTCCAGGCCGGGGCCTGATCTTTTTGGAAAAACTCGTGTCCGACTTCCATCACGATTTCCCAATCGCGGGGGTCTTTATGGAAGGAAATCACCTCGATGATGTTATCCATCGACGCGCCGAAGTCCGCCAATACTTCCCGAAGGCGGTTGAAGGCGTAGCGGGCCTGCGCGTTTACATCACCCGGTGTTGTGATGAAGCCGTCTCCATCGGAGGCGACCTGGCCGGCCAGCCCAATCACCCGGCCCCCTTCTTTTTTCGATCCCCCTGAAATCGGCGTTATTTTCCACCAAATGCTCGCGGGCGTCTTGGCGATGCGTTTGCCCGGGCTGAAATCGACGATCGCCCGGTTAGCGCTCATCATGCCGGGGTCGTACAGGCCTGTCGTCCCGATGGCCGTGTAGGCCGCAATCTCATCGAAGGGCAAGTCGTTGACGAATTCGTTGCACCAGGTGTCGCAGACCGGAATCATTCCACGCGGGTCGCGGGAGAAGCAGATGAGATCGATGATGTCCTCCATCTTGCCTCCGGCCATTTCGACAATCTCCCTGAAGCGGTTGAAGGCAAATCGGGCTTGGCCGGCGTGATCCCCCGGGGTCACGATCATCCCGTCCGCATCCGCGGCCACCTGGCCGGAGATGAACATCAGATCGCCTTTCTTGCAACCGGCCGAGACGGGGAGGTTCTTCCACCACTTCAGCGTATCGGGCGTGTAGCATTTCTTTTCGGCTTTCCCGAGATGGGCGATGGCCCGAATGCTGACCAGGGACTCGCTGTTGTGGAACCCGAGGCTTCCGACCAGGGTCCAGGCGGGGTAGTCTTTTTGGAAGTGCTCCCGGGCGATTTCGTAAATGGCGTCCATGTCCCGGGGGTCTTTGACGAACACCATCAACTCGACCACGTCGTCGAGGGTTCCGTTCGCCATCTCCAAAATCTGTCGGATGTTGTCGAAGGCATACCGGGCCTGGGCGGAGACGTCGCCATTGAAAACAGGCTTGAAATCGGAGTCCAAGGCCACCTGCCCGGAAATAAAAAGGAGGTCGCCCGCCCGGACGGCGGGGGATGCCGGCAACGGGTCATACCATTTGAGGTTATCCGGAGTGTAATAGGTCTTTTGAGTGCTCATTGGACGCCATCTCCCGTTTTCTCGGACAGGTCGCCGTGAAGGAATCAAGCTTCCCGGACCCGGCCTTTCGTTCTCCCATCCGGCATTCATGGGAAAGGATTATTTCTTTCAGTCTATGCCATGATGGTATACGAGTTTCCGATTGGGTGCACATAAGTCATTTCATTCTCCGCGGCTGCCGGAGGTGCTCTCTTTTCCCGGGAAATATCCCGCACCGAAGCCGCCGGACAGTCCGGTCCGGTTGCTCGGGTGTTCGCGCGGGGTTTTCCGAGCGTCCGACACGATTCGGAGTTTGGGTCGCGGCGCGGCAGGGATCCGGGTTGGAAAATATTCCGGGTGGATTTCGGGCTCCCGAATGATTGACGCCTTTCCATCCGCCGTGGCAGACTTCAGGAAGATTTCGCGGACCCCCCGCCTTCGGGCGCAACTCGAATTTTCAACCCAAGGGGCGATTGTTTTTTGCGCCCAAGAAGAGTAGAGGCCGGTTGACAGCATGATCATCGATGTCCACGCCCATGCGATTAGCCATGAGCTTGCCAACGAAATGGCGCGTAGCCCATGGTTCGGCCTTCATTTGGAAAAACTGGAAGGCGGGGGATTTGCGCACCCGAAATACGGTCCTTTGGACCCTCTGCTTTTCGACTTGGAAGGCCGCCTCAAAAGCCTTGAGGAAAGACAGGTCGATCTCCAACTGGTATCGTCGCCGGTTTCGATTTTTCTCGACCAGCAACTGGCGGGGAGCGTCGAGCAGACGCGCCGAATCAATGAATACACGGTGAAACTCGTCGACGAGGCCGGCGGACGCCTCGGAGGGCTGGCCCTTCTGTGTCTGGCGGAGCCCTCTCTCATCCCCGATGAATTGCGGCGCGCCGTCGAGTCGCACGGCTTCAAGGGGGCGGCCATCAATACGCACGCGGCCGGCCGGTTCCTGGATGAGCCTGATTTTGAACCGATGTTCGCCGCGCTGGCTGATATGGGATTGCTGGTCTTCATGCATCCGAGTCCGAGCCTCTCTCATGCGAGCCTCGAGGATTATACCCTCAATACCACCGTGGCCTTTCCGACAGAGACGACCATCGCCGCCGCGCGCCTGATCTACGCGGGTGTCCTCGAACGGCATCCGGGCTTGAAACTGGTCCTCGCTCATGGCGGGGGGACGCTTCCCTTTCTCGGGGATCGGATCAACCTCGGGTACTTCGCCTCCGCCTATGAAGCAAATCCGGCCTGCCATGCGAATATCTCAAAGCCGCCCGCGGAATACCTCGGACAGCTCTACTATGATTGTCTCCTCGCTGGCAGCGCATCCCTTCAGTTTTTGATCGATCGGGTCGGTGCGGATCGAGTGGTTTTCGGAACGGACTATCCTTTCGAGGTTGGGGATCCGGAGGGCGAATTGGCGCTTCCCGCCCTGCAAACCCTGCCCGATGCGGAACGCCAGAAAATTCTGGGAGGAAATCTGGCCGCCATCCTCGAGCAGGCGGGAATCCCCGGATCATCGTGAAACGTTGAGCACTGCTTACGGCCCAAGCAGCGGGTTCGGAAATGAGGTGACGGTGTGAAAAGTTTGGAAATTCCGGCGGAAGAATTCGCGGATCGCAGACGGAAAGCGGTGACAGCCGCCAAGGAACGAGGTTTGGACGGACTTCTGGTGTGGTCGCGGGGCGGGTCGACCGTCGACTACTACGGTGATGTTCTCTACCTGACCAATCATCACTCTCCCTTCCCGCACAATTCGGAAACCCCGATCTGGACGGCCCGATCGTACAGCGCGCTGATCCTGCCGGTGGACGCCGACCCCGTTCTCGTCGTCGATCTACCCGATTACCCGAAAGCGAAGACGTTTGTCGATGACGTACGGTCGACCTTGAAGGTCCCCCGGAAGACAGCGGAAGTTTTGAAAGAAACCGGGTTGGCCAAGGCCAAGCTCGGGCTGGTCGGAAGGGAATGTCTGCTCCATCACAGTTTCCAGCTCATGGAAGAGACGCTCGGGCATTCCCTGAAAACGGAGCCCGCCGACGACATTCTAGAGACGCTGCGAAGGGTGAAGAGCGGCGGCGAGATCGCGATCATGAAGCACGCGGCGGCGGTGGGCGTTGAGTGGATGCGCACCATGATGGAGGCCGTCCAGGCGGGTAAGACGGAAGGAGACTTCGTGGGGGAAGGGTTGAAATACTTTGCGGCCCACGGCGGGTTTCCTTATGACGTGGCCGTCGCCTCTGGCCCCAATTCCCACCGCTTTGAGCGGTTCGGCATCCCCGCATGGGACTACGAGCGCAAACTGGAAGACGGGGACATCGTTCACGTAGACGCCTGGGGTCCGGTCGAGTGCTACTACACCGACCTTGTCCGCTCGAACCTCGTCGGCGGCAGGCCCACCGACGCGCAGCGGGAGGTCTTGGAGGCCCCCATCGGAGTGGTCGAGAGCATCATCGAGATCATCAAGCCGGGAATCACCGTTGACGCGATGTACCAGCAGGGGTCTTCCTGGCTGGTGGAGAACGGGTTCGCCTCACACCGGGCGGGGTCCGAGGGAGCGGGGACCGAGTTCGGCGAGCTTTTCCCGGCCTTCGGCCACGGCATCGGCGTGGGGCTGGAGCCCCCCTGGATCATCGAGGGAGAGGAAACGGTGCTGGAGGAGAACATGACCATCGCGGTGGAGGCCCTCGTGGGGCGTCCCGAGGTGGGTGCGGCGGGCTTCGAGCAGGACGTGCGGATTACCGCCGATGGGTGCGAGGTGTTGACCGCCGCTTGTCCCAAGCGATGGTGGAACTGAGCCGGGAGAACAGCGTGGGGGGGGGGGACGGGTCCAATGGCGAATTCCCAATTTGAGCTGACGTCGAAAACGGCTGTTGTGACGGGGGCGAGCTCGGGCATCGGCGCGGAGATCGCCCGGCAGATGGCGGCCGCGGGCGCGCGCGTGTTCGCCGTCGGACGGAATCAGGAGCGCCTCGAAGGCGTGGCGCGCGAGATCGGCGAGCAGGGAGGCGAGTGCCGCGTCTTTCAGGCGGACCTGACGGCGCCGGGCGCGCCGGAGTCGATTGTCTCGAAGGCGGTCGAAGTCTTCGGCGCCTTCAACGTCCTCGTCAACAACGCGGGGATCCATGAATACGGCCCATTTGAGACCTTCCCGCTGGAAAGCCTCGACCGGCAGTGGGTGACGCATGTCCGGGCCCCGTTCGAGATGGTCCAGTTGGCGCTTCCCCAACTCCGCAACGGAGGGGTCATCATCTTCACCTCCTCCATCGCCGGGCATCGTTCCTTCCCGGAGTCGGTGGCCTATTGCGCCACCAAGGGTGCGATCGAGTTGATGACCAAGGCGATGACGGCGGAGCTGGCGGGGGAGGGCATCCGCGTGAACGCCATCGCCCCGGGCGAGATTGCCACGGCCATGAGCGTAGAGCTCCACAAGGACCCGGAATTCGTGAAGTTCGCCGTCGACTCGACGCCCTTCGGCCGGATCGGGCAACCCGCCGACGTGGCGCCCGCCGTAGTCTTTCTGGCCTCCGACGCGGCCCGATTCGTCCACGGCGTAAGCCTGCCCGTCGACGGCGGCTGGCTGGCGAGGTAGGGGCGCCCGGCTGGCCCGCGTTTCGGTGTCCGTGACGCCAAACATTCGAGCTGTCCCACATTCCAGAATTCGCGGAAAAAGATGAAAGGGTTAGCCCGCATTTCTCACCCCCCACTCGGCGGATGGATTATCGGGTGTGAATTGGAGTGTTTTTTCCTGTCTGTCGCTTTTACGGTGGAACCAGGGCCGGTGGGTGGTTGGAGTTGACCCGTGAGAGGGGCTTTTTGGCCGATTTGGCTCGGCTCCGCACGCACGTTTGCCTCGACTCCCTGCGCGTTCATTTTGCAATCTGTCTTAGACGGCGGGCTCTCCCTCCGGCCCCGCGCGCAGGTTCCGCCAGGCGTGGAAGAACACATTCATGTACGGATAACCCGTCGCAAGGGCCACGTGCACCCGCCGCACGCTCACCCGAACCTGCGCCCCGATCTTCAGCAGCCGCGTCCGCACCGTTCCACACGTTGCCTTTGCAAACGCCGTCCCCCAAAGGCCTAGCCGACGCAACGCATGCATCAGTTCATAGGCCACCGCCGACAGGTAGAGCCGCAACTGATTGGAGCGCATCCGCGTGCACGAACGTCCGGGCATCTGATTCGTCACGGAACGTCCTGAGATAAGGGCGCCCCCACAAGCGGAAAGCAGGATGATCAACACAAGGTAGCTAAACGCTTTTACGGCGAATTCGGGCCGAAAGATTGAAATTGCAAATGGTTTTCTGTCAATTTCCGGAAAAACAAAACCAACGAGCCAACGGAATAAAGAGATCTCCCCCGCTCTAGGGTTTTGTTGGACACTCGATTGATCCATGATTCATGGAGAAAGGGGTGTCGCGATGAACGAACAAAAGCAAGAGGGGGCTTTGGCGGAGGGCGCCCGCAGGGCGAACGGAGCCAAGGCCCCAGGGCATCGCAGTGAGCGGGGTCGGTTCTCCTGCCAGCGCAAGCGGGAGGCGGTCCTGCGTCTTTTGCGGGGCGAGAGCCTGGAGACGCTCTGCCGCGAGTTGGGCACGACAGCGGCTCGGCTTTCCGCCTGGCGCGAGGCGTTCCTTCGCGGGGGCGAGGCGGCGCTCAAAGCCCGCCCGGCGGATGAGCGGGACGAGGAGAACGCCCGGCTCAAGGCCAAGGTGGGCGAACTCACGATGGAGGGCGAGGTCCTGCGGGAGAAGATCGACCGCCTGGAGGCCGGCCGCCCTTTAGCCGGCAGGAGGTGGAGGCGATGAGTCAGGCCCGCTTCACCTCCACGGGCAGAGCCTACGGCCTGAAGCGGGTGTGCGCCCTTTGGGGCTTGGCGCGCTCCACGGTCTACGCGCAACGGCGGCGAGAGGCGGTCCCCGTTCATGAACGCCCCACGCCCAATAAGCGCGGCCCTGTGGGCCCGTGCACCGATGCGGAACTCCTCGGCCACATCCGGCAGGTCCTGGAGGACTCTCCCTTCCATGGCGAGGGCTACCGCAAGGTGTGGGCGAGGCTGCGCTTCGCGGGCATCCGCACCAGCAAGGAGCGGGTGCGTCGCCTGATGCGGGAGGCGGGGCTTCAGGCCCCCCACCGGGTGGGCAAACCCCGAGGTCCCAAGGCCCACAACGGGACCATCCGCACCGAGCGGCCCGACCGAATGTGGGGCACGCACATGACGACGACGGTGACCACCGAGGAGGGGATGGCCTCGGTGTTCGTGGCGGTGGATCACTGCTCGGTGGACTGCGTGGGGATCCATGCGGCCAAGAGCGGCAACCGCTTCGAGGCCCTGGAGCCGATCCGGCAGGGGGTCGCCGAGCGCTTCGCCGGCTTGGAGGCGGATGTCGCCGAGGGGCTTAAAGTTCGTCACGACCACGGCCCCGCCTATCTGTCCGATGACTTTCAGCGGGAGATCGCCTACCTGGGCATGACCAGTTCGCCCAGCTTCGTGCGGGCGCCCGAGGGAAATGGCTACTGTGAGTGGTTTATCCGCATCTTGAAGGAGAATCTCCTGTGGGTGCGCTCTTTCGCCACCGTAGAGGAACTGCGGTGGGCGCTGCTTGAGTTCAAGAACCTGTACAACCATCATTGGATTCTCGAGGGCTACGGCTACCGAACGCCGGCCCAGGCAAGGCAGGAAAAACTCGCTCAAGTTGCGGAGGCCGCATGAGGTCGAATACCCTCACCCGAGTGTCCAATAACCCAGGGGCGGTCCAGTACCGACATACTGGATGGCTCCGCAGATAATCCAATCCCGGTTGGCCTCCGGTGGACCCCCTTTTGTTGGCCGTGCCTGGCGCTTGTCTTTCCCTGGCCTTTGCTGGTCGTATAGCACGTCCGCGAGCCATTCCCGCAGTTCGGCCGGCAGGGGTTCCTTCGTTCGCAACAGATCCTCCGTAATAAGCTTCACCGCGTCCCATGCCATCTTGCTTTCGGCAGACTCGACTATCAGGTTGCGGAGAAAATCGTCGCGTCCATTCTTGGGTAGAACCTTTCGATAATGACGGGCATAGGTTTCCGCTCGGATCTCTCTTAATTCCGGCCTCGACAGGAACTGTTGACGTGTGACTGCTACCGCTCTTTCGAATGTCTTTTCATCCATGGAGCTTGACCACCTTCGCACCAGTGCCCCCGCACACGAACGCGCCCCACGATTCCATGAGCCGCGCCCGCTTCGCAAAAAGATCGGATCGTGCATATGAGCGCTCGACGGCACTCCCGACGGCATGAGCGAGAGACAATTCCATGACGGCGTGATCGGCATTCGTCTTTTCGCTCGCCCACGTCCTGAATGCCGTCCTGAAGCCGTGGACAACCGTTTTCTCGGCAAGGCCCGTATCCCTCAAAACCTTCGTCAAGCTCATGTCCGAAAGCGGTTTGCCTTTTCGAACCGGAGACGGAAAAACCAACCCGCTCCCGTCATCGAGCGCCCGCGCCCGTTCGTGAACCTTTGCGGCCTCGTCAGACAAAGGCACTCGATGTTCCTTGCCGCCCTTCATGCGTTCGCCAGGGATCGTCCAGGTCCGCCCCTCGATGTCGATCTCTCCCCAGGTCGCGGCCCGGACCTCACCTGAACGCGCCGCCGTCAACACGAGAAACCGGAGCGCCAGTTTCGCGGCCATCGACGCCCGGCTCGCCTCGATGATTTCAAGTGCCCTTGGCACCTCGGCATATAGGAGGGCGCGGAAATGCGCCTTTCCGGTTGGGACGCTCGGAAGCGCGGCGGATATGCCTTCGCCGGCCGGGTTGTGCTCGCAGTAGTTGTGAGCCTGGCACCATCCAAGCACCGTGCGGATACGCTGTCGCAATCGGCGAGCACGCTCCGGTCGGCTTGTCCATATCGGCGTCAGGATACGGAGCACTTCTTCTCGTCCGATCTGGTCAACAGGTATATCCCAGAGCACAGGGAAGGCGTACTTCTCCATCGACTGAATCCAGTTCTTGACATGCTTTTCGTTTTTCCATCTTGGGCGGTTAGCCTCGAAGGTCTTCTCCGCCGCCTCCCGGAATGTCGGAACCTTGGCCCGCCGCTTCGCGGCCATTGGATCGCCGCCATCCCGTGCGAGCTTGCGATTCGCGAATGCCTTCTCCCTTGCTTCGGCCAACGAAGTCAGCGGAAAACCGCCCAAGCCAATATCCCGGCGCTTGCCGTAGACGACAAGCCGCTGCACCCAGGACTTCGATCCACCGGGCGCAACGTACAAAAAAAGCGTGCCACCGTCAGAGTAGCGCCCCGGCTCCTTTATGGCCTTCACCTTTGCAGCATTGAGTCTGCTCATGTCGCTTCTCCGTTTTCCCACAGTTTATCCCTCTTTCAATGTGGGAATATAGAGAAATGGGCGGGAAGTGTCAAGAACAAAAAAGCCCGAAACCCCTTGTCTTACTGGAGTTTCGGGCACTTACGGGAAGATATAAGAATGGATTCCTGGTGGAGGATACCGGGATCGAACCGGTGACCTCGTGATTGCGAACCACGCGCTCTCCCAGCTGAGCTAATCCCCCACCGCGCAATCATTATTTAGGGTTGCGCCCGGAAGGCTGTCAAGCGCCCGGCGGTTTTTCGCTGGTCGATGTCGGAGGGTTGTCCCGCTCTTGCTTCCGCCAGTACTCCAGAAGGTCCGAAAGCGATTGCTCAAAGGGTATCATGGGCTTCCAACCCGTGGCCTGCTTCAGTTTCGTATTGGCCCCGTCGCTCAAGGGCGTGTCGACGGGCCTCATCCTCGCCGGATCCTGGACCTTTCTGAACTCGTAAGGACTGAGGGCGATCAGCCGGTCGAGGATCTGCTCGATGGACAGGACCGTATCGCCGCAGACGTTATAGGCCTCTCCGGGTTCTCCGCGTTCCATCAGGAGGGCGTACGCCCGGGCCACGTCCCGGACGTCGGTGAAATTTCGACGGGCGGTGAGGTTGCCCACCCTGATGTCGCCGCCGCCCGACGACTCCATCTCGGTGAGCTGCCGGGCGAAATTGCCGACGGCGTGCTTGTCGGCGGGACCCGGGCAGATGTGATTGAACGCCCGGGCCCGCAGGATGTCCATCCCGTATGCCTGATGATAGAGAATCGCCGCCTGGTCGGCCGCGACCTTGCTGACGCCGTACGGATCATTGGGCCTCAAAGGCATGTCTTCCTTCAACTTTCCGTTCGCCGGCGGGAGGCCGTAGACGCTGGCCGAGCTGACGAGCAGAATCCGCGATTTTTTCCCATGACAGCGGCAGGCCTCGAGAAGGTTGACCGTTCCCATCGCGTTCACGCGAAAGGTCATCCAGGGGTCCTGCCAGGCGGTCGCTACGACCGCCTGCGCCGCCACATGGTAGATCTCTCGGGGGTCGATCTCCGAGATTATTGCCCGGATCGCTTTCATCTCCCCCAGGTCGCAGGGGTGCAGGGGAATCCGGTCGATAGGAAAATCTTCGGGCGGTGTTCCTTCGTAAATCGTTCCGACCACCTTCTGGCCTTGGGCCAGGAGGTGGTCCGCCAGCCACTTGCCGGCAAAACCCGTCGCCCCTGTGATCAGGATTTGATCTGACAATGGTCAATCCGTCCGCGTCGATTCACTCAAAGAGAGGAAGAAGCCTCGCGCCATCTCCATGAATTTACCACACCCGCGGCGGGATGGGTGGGCCAGTGGAGAAAACCCGAAATCGCGGATTGCGATCCGCAAACACCTGATCCCGAATCCTGGAATAAGATGGGGCGGCCGGTCCATCGAGACAGCCGGGTGGACCCGCGGCGGGGGCGGCGTTCATAATAAGCGTCATGTCGGGTGCCGGGAATCGAAAGGAATCCCTTTCGTCCCGGCGGGCCTCCGGATTTGGGGGAAAGGGATCGGATTGATGGCGGATTTCGACGTGGCCGTTTTGGGAGGGGGGCCGGCGGGGTATGTGGCGGCGATCCGGGGCGCCCAACTGGGCGGGCGCGTGTGCGTCATCGAGCGGGATAAGGTGGGGGGCGTCTGCCTGAATTGGGGCTGCATCCCCACCAAGAGTCTCATCGCCTCGGCCGAGGTCTTGCGCTTGGTCAAGAGGGCGGCCGAGTTCGGCGTGGTGATTGATGGAGAGGTCCGGGCCGATTTCGCCGCGATGATCGCCCGAAAAGACAAGATCATCGCCGGAATGGTGAAGGGCGTCGAAGGTCTGTTCAAAAGTCACGGGGTCACGCATATCCGGGGGCGGGGAGTGCTCCGCTCCGCGAAGCGTATCGAGCTGAACGAAGCGGACGGGAGTGTCTCGGACCTGTCCGCGGACAAGGTCCTCCTGGCGACGGGCGCCCGCCCGGCGCAGTTTCCCGCGTTCCCCACAGACGGCAAGGACATCCTCTCCTCGGACGACGCCGTTGTCCTGGAGGAGATTCCCGAGAGCCTCCTCATTATCGGAGCGGGGATCATCGGATGCGAATTCGCCTTCCTCTTCAGCGCCCTGGGATGCGAGGTGACGATGCTGGAGATGCTCCCCCGGGCCGTCGCGACCGAGGACGAGGATATCTCCAAACTCCTCGAGCGGGAGCTGAAGAAGGAGAAGATTCGTCTCATCGTCGATCAGGAGGTCGAGGGTGTGGAGAGAAAATCCGGTTTCGTCGAGGCGAAGTTGGAGGGTGGAGAGCGTGTGAAGGCCCAAAAGGCCCTGATCTCGATCGGCCGGGCGCTGAACACCGGCGACATCGGTCTCGAGGAGGCGGGCGTCGCCCTGGCGGAGGAGGGACACATCCGGGTCAACGGGAGAATGGAGACCGGCGTCTCCGGCATCTACGCCGCCGGAGACGTGGCGGGGGGGAAGCTCCTTGCCCATAAGGCCAGCGCGGAGGGAATCGTGGCCGTCACGAACGCCCTGGGGGGCGACAAGATCATGCGCTACGAGACTATCCCCGCCGGAATCTTTACGCACCCCGAAATCGGAAGCATCGGTCTCACCGAAGCCCAGGCCGAGGAGGCGGGAAAGGGCGTCAAGATCGGCCGCTTCCCGTACCGGGCGCTGGGCCGCTCCCAGGCGGCCGGGGAGATCGCCGGCGAGGTCAAAATTGTCGCCTCCGAGGGGACCGGAGAGATCCTGGGCGTTCACATCATCGGCGCGAGCGCTGCCGAGTTGATTCACGAGGCCGCCGTCGCCATGACCTGGGAGCTCAGCGTGGACGAACTGGCCGAGACGATTCACGCCCACCCCACGCTCGCCGAGAGCGTCATGGAGGCCGCCCGAGCCGTTCGGGGGATGAGCGTTCATCAGCCGAAGGTCTAATGCGCGGCAAAGAATCACGGACAGCCATCGGGCCCGGCGGCGCTTACCGAATCGAGGCGGCTTTCAACGGGAAGACGCCTACATGTTCATGCGGGAAATCAAACATGGTCGGCGGCGTCGAAGGCATCGGCACGGTTTCAGGATGGCCCTCCCCTGGGCTCCCTGGCGGTGGCGGATCGGATCGGATTGGGCGCCCTTTTTTCCATCCTGAGGTTTTGCATCGGGGGCTGGGGACTCTAAATATCGCCCGGGTCCCCCTTCTTCGCCGGATGGCCGATGGGGGCGGGTTTGGGCGAAAAACGGGGGAGGGGTTTTTCACCGACTCGGGGTAGAATGATCCTTCGATGCGTCGGCTGGGGAGAGGCCGCGGTTTCATGCTTCATCTCAGGAGGAATGACTGGATGGCGCCAAGCAAAGAGAATTCGGACGACGGAAAGCTCGACCGGCTGTTGAGTGCGGTGGAGTCCCTTCAAGGCCGGTTGGACGAGCCGGAAGTCCACGCCTCCTCCCCGTTTTCAGCGGACGATTACAAGGAGCTCATCGAGACGAGGCTCCGCCGGGGAATCGTCCGGTCCGTTCTCCGAACGTCGCTGATCGCGCTTGCGCTTCTGGCCGCGGCGTTGGGGACCGCCGGCTGGTTTTGGATGAACCGGGGGATCGGCGTCCTGGCGGATGACCTCCAGGAAAAGCAAATCCCCGCGGCCCTTCGGGAACAGGTGGGGGAGCGCCTGAACGCCGTCGTCGTTGAGAAGTCCGCGGAGTTGACCGAGAGCTTCCTGAAGGAGATGAAGCGGGCCCGTTGGGAATTGGCAGAGCGATTTCTCTCCTCGGGGGCGAAGCTTCAGCAGGTTCAGGGCCTTCAGATCCTTCGGATGTCCGATGACCCCCGCGCGGTGGAGCGGGTCCTGACATTCATGCGGCGAAAGGGCGCGCTCACCCCCCTGTCTATCGACCTGCGGCGGGCGAACTTCGATTACGGCGTCCAGGCCATGCTGGCTTTGGGGACGGAAGAGGCGCGGACCGCCCTGCGCCAAATCATCGCCGATCCCGGTTACGCCGCCGGTGTCCGGGCGGACGCGATGAGGGCCGCGGCCATCCTGAAGGACCAGAAGGCCCTGCCGGCGTTGCGGGCGGCGTTGGGGGATTCGGATCGCGAGGTCAGGCTGGCGGCCGTCAATGCGGTCGAGCGCATGGAAGCCCGGGAGACCTGGCCCTATCTTGTCCGGATGCTCTCCTCCGGGAAACACCCCCAAGACTTCCCGGCGATTATCGCCGTCTTGAAAAACCTGAAGGTGAGCCAGGCCGCCGAAGCGGTGGTCGCGGTCGTTCAACGGACGTCGGAAAACCCGGCGGACCTGCCCGAGAACCAGAAAACCCACCTGGAGGGGATCACGTACTTCCGCGCGCTGGAGGTGGAAGCGGCCCTTCCGGTCCTGTTCGAATTTCTCATGCACCCGAATCCGGAGGTTCGCCTTCAGGCCGTTGCGGCGGTCCGTCAATTGGCGGGCAGCCGGCTGGGCACCCTGGAAGAGTGGAAGACCCGGGACGCGGAGTGGCGCGTCCAGATGGTCGCGAATTGGAGAAGGGTGGCCATCGCTTTGGGAAAGGTGAAGCCCAAGCCCGGAGAGGTCGGCGTCGTCGCGCCCGCGGCCCCGCGGTCCCCCATCCCGGAGACGGAAGCGCGCGGGCCGCGAACCCCGGAGATGGATGGCCGAGGCCCGGCAACGCCCGGCGCGGAAGTCCCGACGCCCGCCGGCGCCGCGCCGGAATCCCCCGAAAAGCAACCGGCGAGCGCATCGGCGCCTCCGAATCCAGAGGCCAATCCCTGACGGCGTTCTTACTGTCCCAGGCCGGAGATGACCGCCGCCCCTGCTACGATGAGGAGGGCGCCCGCCCAAAGCTTGGGGGAAATCTGTTCTTTTTCCCGCAGGAATATCCAGGAAAACAGAATCACGATGAGGGGAAAGGTGTGCACCAGGGGGACGACGACGCTCACCGTTCCCTTGCGGAGGCCTTCCAGGAGGAGGTAAAGCGCGACGGCGATGCCCAATGAGTGTATGAAATAGAGGCCCAGGCCCCGGGCGTTCCGGTTGAATCGGGCGCCGGCGGGAAGGAAAGGAACCACCAGAAGGAGCGCGACGAGGGCCCCGACGTTGGAGATCGCCATTCCCGTGATGGATGAAGGAATCAATTTCAGCCCCATTTTCCGCAACGTATGCGCCAGGCCGAAGCACACCGCCGCGAGAACCGGATAGATATAGCCTGATTTCGATTTGACCCGGACATTGGACTCGTAGGCCAGGGCGCCGCACCCCACGACAATCGCCATCGTTCCCAGCCAGACCCAGGCGTTGGGACGCTCGCCCAGGATCGCCATGGCCGTAGCGGTGCTGAACAGGGGAGAGGTCCCGAGGACCGTGGCCCCCCGGGCAATCCCTACCCGGTTGAACCCCACGAAATAGCAGATCACACCGAGACCGGGGTCCATTGTCCCCGCGAGGAAAAACCACAAGCCCCCAGCGCTGAAGACATCGTGGCCGGCGGCCATCCAGAAAGCCAGAAGGCCGAAAATACTCAGGTGGACGACCCCCTGCATGAGCGACCCCATATAAGGCGTGGAGGTCCGCAGGGCGGCGCGCGCGGTGAACTCCGAGCAGGCGAAAATGGCCGCGGCGTAGAGTGCCAGAGCGATGGGTCCGTAAAACATTTGTTTCCTCAGGGGAAGACCGGACGGATGCGCTGTCCAGGCAGTATCGGGAGTATACGGAAAACCCGGGGACTTTAACAGATCGGCGGTCGGTGTGTCACTCGACGTGGCGGGAGAAATTCATTTCCGGCGCGATTGTGCCGGCGGCGTCTTCTATCCGGGCCGATAGGTTTGCAGAGCCCGCATGTATTGCGCGCGCTCGAAGGCGGTGGGATCCGCGCAGTTGATCTGACACATGCTCCCCCGCATCTGGCGGACGGATTCATATTCGTGCGCTTCCATCCATTCGCGCATCTCGCGCTCCACGGTGCGGAGGTGGTCGATCCCGTTGATTAAAAGGGCCGCGCACAGCATGGTCACATCCGCTCCGGCCATGAGCATCTTCAGGGCGTCCCGGCCGGAATGAATCCCGGAGGTCGCGGCCAGACTGGCGCGGACCCGCCCGCACAGGATCCCGATCCACGTCAACGGAAGCCGCATGTCGCCGGGCGCGCTGAGCGTCACCCCGGGCTCAATCTCCAGTTTTTCCAGATTGATGTCGGGTTGATAGAAGCGGTTGAAGAGCACCAGACCGGCCGCGCTGGCATCATCCAGGCGTTTAGCCATGTTCGCCACGTTGCTGAAAAACGGACTGAGCTTGATGGCGACGGGCGTTTCCACTGTTGAGGAGACCGCCTTAAGGATTTCGAGATAGGTGTTCTCCACCTGGCCGGGCATCAGGTCCATGTCGGCGGGGATGTAATAAATATTGAGCTCCAGGGCGTCCGCGCCGGCCTCTTCCATCAAGGCGGCGTATTCCGTCCACCCACCGAGGGTGGTTCCGTTCAGGCTGGGGATCACGGGAATGTCCACGGCCTCCTTGGCCTTTCGGATATGTTCCAGATAGCCTTCGGGGCCGAGGTGGAATCGCGCGGGCTCCGGGAAATACGTTGTCGCCTCGGCGAAGCTCTCCGTGCCGTGTGTGAGGTGGTGGTGGAGCTCGAAACGTTCAAGGCTCAGTTGCTCCTCGAACAGGGAGTAGAGGACCACGGCGGATGCGCCTGCGTCTTCCAGTCGTTTGATGTTGTCGATTTCTTCCGAAAGGGGCGAGGCCGAGGGGACCAGGGGGGTGCGGAGGCTCATCCCCAGATAGGTTGTTGTCAGGTCCATGTTGCGTGCGTCCTTTCTTGGTTGCGTAAGGACCGCTATTTTGAAACCGCTTCCTGTTCCCGGGTCGCGAGGTGGTGGAACAAGGCCCAGCGCGCGTCGATGTCTTCCTGGGCTTTCCGCGCCAGCGTTTTCGCCGCCCGGGGGTCGCTTTTTCTCAGCATCTTGAATCGGTTCTCCATCATCAAGTACTCGCCCAGCGGCCTTTTCGGCTTGTTCGAGTCCAACTGAAAGGGATTTTTTCCCTCCGCGGCCAGGGCTGGATTGAACCGGTAGAGCAGCCATTGGCCGGTTTCCACGGCGGCCTTCTGGTTTTGCATCGCGGTGGTGATGTTGATGCCGTGGACGATGCAATGGCTGTACGCGATGATCAGTGAAGGCCCTTCGTAGGCTTCCGCTTCAAGGAAGGCCCGGAGGGTGTGATCGTCTTTGGCCCCCATGGCGACCGTCGCCACATAGACGTTTCCATAAGTCATCGCGATCAGCCCCAGGTCTTTCTTCGCCGAGGGCTTGCCGCCGGCGGCAAATTTGGCTACGGCCCCGCGCGGCGTGGCTTTGGACATCTGTCCGCCGGTGTTGGAGTAGACCTCGGTGTCCAGAACCAGGACGTTCACGTCACGACCGCTCGCCAGGACGTGGTCCAGGCCGCCGAAGCCGATATCGTACGCCCAGCCATCGCCGCCGATGATCCAGACGCTCTTTTTGACCAGCATATCCGCGACCCCGAGGAGCCGGCGTGCGTCCGCTGAGTCCGCCGCTTTCAATTTCTCCTTCAATTGAAGGACGCGCTCCCGCTGCTCGAAGATGCCCGCTTCGTCTTTTTGCACGGCATGGAGGATGGATTCGGTCAGTTCCCGGCCGACTTCGCCGGCGAGCTTTTTGAGCAGACAGGAAGCCATTTTCTTCTGCTGATCGATGGAAATCCTGAAGCCGAGCCCGAATTCCGCGTTGTCCTCGAACAGGGAGTTCGACCAGGCCGGTCCGCGCCCCTGAGCGTTTTGGCTCCAGGGTGTGGTGGGCAGGTTCCCCCCGTAAATCGAGGAGCAGCCCGTGGCGTTGGCCGCGACCATCCGGTCTCCGAAGAGCTGGGTGAGGAGCTTGAGGTAAGGCGTCTCCCCGCAGCCCGGGCAGGCGCCGGAGAACTCGAAGAGCGGCTCCTAGATCTGCTGTTGCCGGATGTTTGTGACCTTCAGGGCACGCCGATCCATCTCGGGCAGACCCAGAAAAAAGTCCCAGTTCTCACGTTCCGGTCCCCGAAGAGGCGCTTGGGGCCGCATGTTGATGGCCTTGAGCCGTGTTTCCGACTTATTCTTCACGGGGCAGACATCCACGCAGATTCCGCAGCCGGTGCAGTCCTCCGGGGCCGTCTGGAGGATGTACTTGAGTCCGGTCCATTCCTTGTCCCGCGCATCCTTGGATTGGAAGGTCGGGGGCGCCCCTTTCAGAGATTCGGGATCGCAGACCTTGATCCGAAGAGCCGCGTCCGGGCAGACCAGCGCGCACTTTCCGCATTCGATGCAGATGTCCGGGTCCCAGACGGGGATCTCCCGGGCAAGGTTCCGCTTCTCCCACTTCGAGGTGCCGCTGGGATACGCGCCCCGCGATGATCTCCCCCGTCACCCGCCGAACGAAATCGGGGGCGTCTTCGGGAACCGGCGGAGGGATTGCCACGTCGCTGTCGGCGCGGTCCGGCATCCGCACTTCATGGAGGTTTTCCAGTGTCCGGTCCACCGCTTGGACGTTCATCCGCACGATCTCATCGCCCTTCTTCCCGTAAGTTTCCAGGATCGAATTCTTGATGGTGGCCAGGGCGAAGAAGCAGACCTGCATCACCGTATTGATGCGTCCGCCCATTCCGCTCTCCTTGGCCACCCGATACGCGTCGATGACATGGAGGCGCAGGCGCTTTTCGACGATGGCCTCTTGGACAGGACGGGGCAGGCGATCCCAAACCTCGCGCGAACCGTAGGGGCTGTTCAGCAGAAAGGTCCCTCCGAAAACGATGTCCTTCAGAACGTCGCACCGTTCCAAGAATCCCCATTGGTGACATCCGACGAACTGGGCCCGGCTCACGAGGTAGGCGGAGCGGATGGGATTCGGGCCGAAGCGGAGATGGGAAACGGTGACGGCGCCCGCTTTCCGGGAATCGTAGACGAAGAAACCCTGGGCGCAATGGTCGGTGTGTTCGCCGATGATCTTGATGGCGTTCTTGTTGGCCCCCACGGTCCCATCCGATCCGAGACCATAGAAGACCGCTCGGAAAACGTCGTCGGGCTCGATGGAAAAGGACGGGTCGAATGGGATGTGGGTGTGCGTCACGTCGTCTTCGATGCCGAGGGTGAAGTGGTTTTTCCGCTCGCGGCCGGCGAGGTGATCGTACAGGCCCTTGACCATCGCCGGGGTGAACTCCTTCGAGCCGAGTCCGTAGCGCCCGCCGATGACCGTCGGCGGATCTTTCAGCTTTCCCCAGCCGTTTGTTATTCCCTCGTGCAGGGCCGCTAGGCAGTCTAGGTAGAGGGGTTCACCCGCGCCGCCCGGCTCCTTCGTCCGGTCGAGAACGGCCACGGACCGCACGGTCTTCGGGAAGGATTCAACGAACCTCTTGCTGTCGAAGGGCCGGTGCAGGCGGACCTTGACGACCCCGACCTTTTCTCCGCGTCCGGTCAGGACGTCCACCGTCTCGAGGACGGTTTCCGCCCCCGATCCCATCAGGACGATGACGCGATCTGCGTCGGGCGCGCCGTGATACTCGAAGAGCCGGTAGGCGCGGCCGGTGCGCTCGGCGAGCCGGTCCATCGCCTTCTGTACGATATCCGGGCATCTCGCGTAGTAAGGATTGCCGGACTCCCGTGCCTGGAAGAACACGTCCGGGTTTTGCGCGGTTCCGCGCACAACCGGGTGATCCGGGGAGAGAGCCCGATCGCGGTGTTCCTGAATGAGCCGGTCAGCGAGCATCGCCCGCAGGTCGTCGTCCGTCAGACACCGGATCTTGGAGATTTCGTGGGAGGTCCGGAAGCCATCGAAGAAATGCACGAAGGGGATGCGGGCTTCCAAAGTCGCCGCCTGGGCGATCAGGGCGAAGTCATGCGCTTCCTGGACTGATCCCGCGCTGAGAAACGCCCATCCTGTGCTTCGGGCGGCCATGACGTCGCTGTGGTCGCAGAAGATGGAGAGCGCCTGTCCGGCCACCGACCGCGCGGCGACGTGGATGACCGCCGGCGTAAGCTCGCCGGCGATCTTGTACATGTTGGGAATCATCAACAGGAGACCCTGCGAGGCCGTGAACGTGGTCGTCAGGGATCCGGTCTGAAGGGTGCCGTGAACGGCGCCCGCCGCGCCCCCCTCGCTTTGCATCTCCACCACCTCGGGAACGATTCCCCAGAGGTTCGGCCTGCCGGCGGACTTCCAGGCGTCCGCCCATTCGCCCATGGGGGAGGAGGGGGTGATGGGGTAGATGGCGATGACTTCGTTGGTTCGGTACGCGACGCGGGCAACCGCCTCGTTGCCGTCGATGGTGGCGAAATGGCCGGTCATTGGCGAGGCCCCCCCGTGCGGTGAATGCGGCCGCCCGGCGCGTCAAATCGGCCGGTGCGAGGGACGCAACGCCGCGATTCACTCGCTACTCAATATGGGGACGTCCCGACGGGGTTGTATGACCACGATCATGGAAGAGTGGATTTGTGCGGGCCCGTTGCGAGGGGGGGGGGGGGAAGGCCCTTTTCAGTGAGGATCGGCGCGGCCCTCAGGGCGGATGTCGCGGGAAAAAGGTCGCCCGGCCCGAAACAGCGGGAAGGCCGCCCAAGCGATTGGTCTTGAGGCTTAATCCAGCGCGTCGGCGACCAGCTCTACGAGGTCTTTGACCACCAGCCGGTCGTCGGCGTTCTTGGTCTTGATGCCGTCCTCGAACATCTGCATGCAGAAGGGGCAGGCGACGGCGACGGTGTTGACGTCGGCGTCCAGGGCGTCCTGGACGCGGATGCGGTTCACCCGGTCGTCCGCCTCCCCGTCCTCCATCCAGGCGAAGCCCCCGCCGGCGCCGCAGCACAGGCCGTTGGCGCGGGCGCGCTTCATCTCCCGGACCTCGGCCCCGGGCAGGGCGGAGACCACTTCGCGGGGCGCGTCGTAGACGCCGTTGTGCCGGCCCAGGTAGCACGAGTCGTGGTACGTGATGCGTCCGATATCCGGACCCGATAACTGAATCTTCCCCGTACGGAGGAGGTCGGCGACGAATTCGGCGTGGTGGACGACTTCGTACCGGCCGCCCAGCTGCGGGTATTCCCGCCGGAAGGTGTTGAAGCAGTGCGGGCAGTGGGTGAGGACCTTTTTAACGCCGTGCTTCTCCAGCGTCTCGATGTTCTTCCGGGCCAGGATTTGGTAGGTGTACTCGTTGCCGACCCGCCGGGCGGGATCGCCGGTGCAGACCTCATCGGCCCCGAGAACGGCGAAATCCACCCCCGCCGCCTTCAAGACTTTCACCAGGGCGCGGGCGGTCTTCATGTTCCGGTCCACCAGGGCGGAGGTGCAGCCGACCCAGTAGAGGATCTCCGCGCTTCCCTTTTCCGAGAGCAGCGGAACGTCGAGCTCCTCCATCCAGTCCGTGCGCGAAAACCGGGTTCCCTTCCAGGGGTGCATGCGCTCGTCCATGCTCTTGAGGAAGGTCTGGGCCGTCTCGGGCATCTTGGATTCCATCAGGACCTGGTGGCGGCGGGCCTCGATGATCTTCGGGATGTGCTCGATGTGGACGGGGCAGGCCTCCTGGCAGGCTCCGCACGTCCGGCACGCCCAGATCGCCGCGGGGTTCAGCGTCTCAACGAGGGAGGGCGCTTCCTCCGAGGGGCCGTGGTCGGTCATGTGGCGGCGGATGCCCAGGATGATGTTCTTGGGCGACAGGGGCGTTCCGCTCAGGTGGGCCGGGCACGCGGCGTCGCACTTCCCGCACCCGGTGCAGGCGTCGGCGTCCAGGAGGTCCTTCCACGTCAATTCCTTGAGCTTCGAAACGCCGAAGGATTCAGCCGTCTCGTCCTCGAAGTCGATGTATGAGAGCGCGGGCTCGGTTCGGGCGTCCAGGTTCCGGAACAGGATCGCCAGGGGGGCGAAGATGGCGTGGCTGAGCTTCGACCAGCCCATGTATGCGATGAGGCCGAAGGAGAGGACGACGTGTATCCACCACCAGACGCGGTGCCAGGCGAGGAGGGCGGCCTCGGACGGGATCGCGGCGGAGAGCCACCGGGCCAGAACGTACCCGACGGGCGACCAGACCGCCCACTCGGGGTGTGGGCCGAGCTCGGTCGCGCCTATCCGCAGACCCTCGACGAGGAAGCCGGTCAGGAAGACGCCGATCAATCCGAAGAGCGCGGCGGCGTCGTCCCAGCTCTCCGACAGGTGGGGCGGGCGCAGGACGTAGCGCCGGAACCCGAGGAGGATGAGGCCCGCCACGCCCAGGGCCATCAAGAGGTCGCCGATGAGGGAGTACCAGAGGTAGAAGCCCCCCTTCCAGAAATCGACCCGGAGTCCCAGATAGCCGAGGTCTTTCTCGATGGCGATGATCGTCGTGGCGATGAGGGCCGCGACGAAGCCGATGAAGAGGAAGAGGTGTCCGACGCCCGGAAGCCGTTCGCGAAAGAACCCCTTGTGGGCGAACGCGTAGACGATGAGGCCCCGGACTCTCTCGCCCCAGCGGTCGAGGCGGTCCGCCGGCTTTCCGATGCGCCAGAGGCGGACGCGCCGCCAGAGTCCCCAGACGAAGACTCCCACCGACGCGAGGGCGATCAGGTAGATCCATTCGCCGCCTGGAATGTTGCCGAAAACCTCGCGGGTCGCTTCCATGAAGCCTTTCTTTCCGGCCGGGTGGTTCGGTTCGAGGCGGTTGCGGCCCCCTCCCGGGTTCGGGCGTCGCCCATTATACGCACGTGGAACGCTTAAGCGGACATCCGCCATCTGGTAACCTGGGGGATATGATGTTGGCATGTTGACGGCGTCCCGGTTCTGGTGGAGAGGACCCGATTGGATTTTCAGCCCGACGAGACGCAATCCCGCATCCGGGACCTGGCGAAGGTATTCGTGAAGGAGTGTGTGACGCCCGAGGCCGAGACCTGGGATCGCGAGGAGCGCATCCCGGAGGATTTCCTCACGCGCATGGCCCAGCAGGGGTTCCTCGGGATGGTCGCCCCGGCCGAGTGCGGAGGGAGCGGCATCGATTCGGTGGGCTGGGTCCTGGCCGTGGCGGAGGTCGCCGCCGCCTCCCCGGCGCTCGGGTTTGTGATGTCCATCAACAACCAGTTCTGCGACACGATTCAAAGCGCGGCCGACGATGAGCAGAAACAGCGGATTCTGCCCGACCACGTCGCGGGCGGAAAAATCGGGTCCATCGCCCTGACCGAAACCCGGGCGGGGTCCAACGTGACGGCGATCGAAACCTCGGCCACAAAAGCCCGTGGCGGATACGTTCTGAACGGGGAGAAGGTTTTCGTGTCCAACGGCGCGTATGAGGGAGTCGCCCTCGTGTGCGCCCGGACCTCGGAGGACCGGCGCGGCGGGCTGACGTTTTTTATGGTGGAGAAGCGCGCTGAGGGCGTGCGGCATGAGCTGATGCCCCGGACCCTCGGCCTGTGCGCGGCCAACATGACGGTTCATCGCTTCGAAGACTGCTTTGTCCGGGCCGAAGACCGGCTGGGGGAGGAAGGCGCCGGCTTCGACTTGATTCAGACAGCCGTCGGAATTGGGCGTTTGGGGATCGCGGGCCAATGCGTGGGCATCGCCCGGGCGGCCCTGGCCCTGGCGCTTCAGCACGCCAAGACGCGGGAACAGTTCGGCGGGCCGCTGGCTAGCCTCCAGGTCGTTCAGTTCTCTCTGGCGGACATGGCGACGGCCATCGACGCCGCCGAGCTGATGACCCTGCGCGCCGCGTGGCTGAAGGCGCGGGATCGGTCCTGGGGGACCGAAGCGGCCATGGCGAAGCTGCTGGCGTCGGAGGAGGCGGGCCGAGTGACGGACGCGGCCCTTCAAATTCACGGCGGGATCGGCTATTTCGAGGCCTCCCGGATCGCCCGGCTCTACGTCGACGCGCGCGGGGCCAGGCTGTTCGAGGGAACGACGGAGATCATGAGGCTGTTGATCGCCCGGGAGGTCATCGGGGAGCTCAAGTGAACCCGCAAAGAGGTTCCCGGGGTAAGGGGAGGGGGCCGGGAGGGTGTGAAGTGGATATGACCGAGTGCCGGGTTGTCCTGATGACGTGCGGAAGCGAAGAGGAGGCCGGGAAGATTGCGGAGGCCCTGGTCATGGAGAACCTCGCCGCGTGCGTCAACATCGTTCCGAAGGTCACGTCTGTTTACCGGTGGAAGGGAGAGGTTTGCCGGGACGCCGAGGTCCTGCTGATCGCCAAGACGCGGGAAACCCATCTGGCCGCTCTGGAGGGGCGCGTAAAGGCGCTCCACAGTTACGACGTGGCGGAGGTCATCGTCCTGCCCATCGTCGCGGGCTCGCGGGAGTATCTCGATTGGGTGGGGGAGGTCTGCCCGTAGGCCGGGTGGAATCGAGCGGGCGGTTTCACCCGGCGCGGCCGGTCCGGGTCTTGCAAGTCGATTGATGGGTTTGTGTTGGGGCCGGATCGGGATTTCGGAGGATTCGCGCATGCGCCGGGCTGTTGTCCTGACAGGCATTTTGATCGCCGCGGCCGCGTGGGTCATGGTCCCGGAGGCCTTCGCGCTGAAGAAGGTCTTCGGCATCGTGACCCTGCGGGAGCCGGTGGCCATCACCGTCGGTCAGCTCGGAAAACCCGTAGCGACGAAGAGGGTCACCCCGGACACCCTGCAATACGCCTGGGTGGACGAGGGACCGGGGAAATACCTGTTCGCCTACGCGACCCGGGGCCGGGTCTCGGCCGTCTGGGCGGACTATGAGCCGAGGACGTGGCTCACGCTTCGGAAAAGCTACGCGGTCCTGCAAAGGAAATACGGCGAGCCGAAAAACTTGGATTTTTTTCCCGAAGAGGCCAAGTCGGACGGCTCCAAAAGCAAGGCGATAGCCTCGGGAAAGGGAAAGGTTTCCCGCTCCTGGAATCAAGGCGAATCGGGGATCGAATTGCTGTGGGAACAGGACGGCCTGATCCTGAGATACTTCGAGAAGGAGCTTTGGGCGAAGGTCCAAAAGGCGATTGAGGACATTTACTGAATTTTTCTGCTTTAAGTCCGATCAACGCACCCTGTCGTCGCGGCCAACCCGCATCTTCCGCCAACAAATCCCCTGAAATAGGATTGGCCGAGGAATCGCCCAGGTGGTTCGTTTTGGCCCTGGCGTTGGTTTTCTTGGTCCGTTTTCATCTGCGGAAATTGTGTAATCCCCGCCCGCACGGGGACGGCGTCTGCGGATACTCGACGCTTCCTTCCGTAGATTGGCCTCGATTTTCGCCTTGTGACCTTCATGGATACTTTATCCTATTGAGTTACGTAATGCATTCGTTTGCATGAGAGTTTTGTGAAGGGAAATCAAGGGAAATTCAGGCGTTTTGAAGGAATTCGGCGAGAAACATGGAAAATGTTAGGATGTAAGACCTGACCACATCCCTATGGGAGAATCCGGATTGACTGCTGACGACAAGAAAACCCGCGAAGTGGTTGAGGACTTTGTTATCGCCAAGGGGTCCGCAAAAGCATTCTTCCTCCGGAAGGGTCAGACCCTGCGCATCACCGCTCACGAGGGGAAACAGGTTGCGGACGTCAAATTCATCAATGCGTACGATCACAGGGAGCAGGTTTGTGCGTGGTGGTCATCTTGTCTCAACTCCGAGCGTCCGAGCGGAGAAATCCTCGGAGGTGCCAAGCGGGTAAACGAGCTGTACTCGAAACCACCCTGGGAACGAGTGATGCTTCGCGTGATAGATGACAAGGTGGGAGACCATCTCTTCAACGGTTCCTATTCACCGAAGGTCCGAGAGCTGATGCCCGGTGACGAGTATCTGGGCAACAAGACTTGTGTCGAGCTTTTCGCGGAGTGCTTGGCACCGCATGGAATCGGACTCGAGGATCTCGAAGGGTCCGGAACCTTCAACGTTTTCATGCCCGTGCGCTTCAAGGATGACGAATACGGCACCTGGGTGTTTCTTCCCCCCTCGTGCGAAAAAGGCGATTACATAGAGTTCCTGGCGGAGATGGACATCCTGGTTGCCGCAACATCATGCCCTCAGGTGAACGTCATCAACGACTACGACCCAAAGGCCATGAAGTACGAGATCCTGGCCTGACAGGAGACCCGAGTGGCTTTCGTCATCAAATGATTTGACCCTTGTCCCTTTCCAGTGGAGACATCATCGATGGGTTTTCAAGGAGAATACCCAATCACCGAGGAGGAGCTTTGCCACTACCGTGAGCCCGGGGATTTCTATCCGCGCGAAGAGCGGATGATTAAGATGGCGCGGGAAGTGTTTTATGATGAAGGGTCCGGTGTGGATCGTTCTCTGTTTCTTCCAATCAAACCGGAGAAGACGGCTTTTTTGAACGTGGACGCGCAGAACGACGTGGTCAGGCCGGACGCCCCTCTCTTTTGCCCGGATGCGCACAGGATGATTCCGAGGGTCAAGAGGGTCTTGGAGCGATGCCGGGAGGTGGGAATCAGGCCGGTATTCATCGAGCACTGCCACGATCCCCGGGCGGGGGGGCGATACTGGGATCTCGGCCACAGAAGATATTTCCCGCGGCTCGTGGAACGTTTCATCAACAAGAGACAGGCGGTATCCGGCACCGAGGAGGTAAAAACCTTTCCCGCGATAGCTCCACGGCCGGATGAGAAAATTGTTTATAAGCATCGCTGGGATGGATTCATCGGAACCGATCTCGACGTGGCCCTGAGAGGTATGGGCGCGGACACCTTGATTTTCAGTGGGGTTTTCGCTGAGCAGTGCGTCGAATCAACGGCCCGGCATGCGGCGGAGCTTGAATACAAGGTCATCTATGCCGCCGACCTGGTCGCGAGCCACCTGCCTGAGCAGCATCAGGCCGTGCTTGGGAGAATTCGGTGTATCTTCGGCCTTGTCATGAGCTCGGAAGAAATCCTGGCAGAGCTGGCCAAGCTGCCCGCGTGAAAGGTGAGTAACGTCATCAGACCCCGGCGGCTTCGTAATCGACGCTGTTCCGTCATTCCTGGTTCCAGAAGAGTCAAAGGGGTCAAAGCTTTTGTTGATAGAAATGAGGCGAAATGACTTTCATCCGCGTTTTGAATCTTTAAAAGAAAAATTAGCCGACAAAATATTTGACCCCCTCTGTTCTTTTTAGCGGAAATAAGAATGATGTCTCCCCGATGACCCGGCTTTTGGATACAAACAATTTTTAATCCCTTAACAACCCCGGGCTTTTTCTATTCGACACAATCACTCGCTATCGCCTGACCTTCCTTCCCAATAAACGATTCCCAGACATATCGGACGGTGCTCCAAATCTCCTTATCGTTAAAATTTGGCCAAAGGGCTTCATCGTATCGTAGTTCTCGACATCGATGGTGTCGATATTACGAATTTGATCAGCGAGAAGATAAACCGATCTGAGAATCGAGTCATCAGAACGGGGTCGGTCAGATCGGCGGGCGCGGGCTGTACAACGCTGACGAAAGGCTTGCGGGGGTCTTGCCCTCCGACGGCCGTTGGGCCATCGCCTCTTCCGGCCGGGCCATGACGCTCAGCGCACGCCGCCTCGTAATACTCGCGGGAGTTTCCGCTGGTGAGCTTCCCTCTTTTCGAGGGGTTCCACCGTCCGGTGCGAAGAGATTTTATGTAGCCGACAAGGGCGAGGATGACGTCGTCCTCAAGGGCCCCTTCGAAGCCGGGCATCGGCATGACTTGATAATGGCCCGTCTTCTTCTCTCCTTTGAGAACGGCTATCTTGCCGTACTTCACCACATCGAACATGTACTGCGGAGTCAAACGCATCATGTAAGAAGGGTTGGCCAAGACCTGGGGAAGCGGCATTTTGTCCTTGTAACCCGTTCCTCGGCCATCGCCCCTTTTCCCGTGACAGGAAGCGCAAACCTCCAGGTACACCTCCCGGCCCAACGACAGGTCCCCTTTGAGATCCGCCGTAGCCGCGGGGATAGCCATGAAAAAGAGGGCCGGAACAACCGCTCCCAGAACAAAAAAGCTTGGCTTCTTCAACCCGAGATTCCCATTTCAACCTGCGAGGGTAACGCTCCGGTCCCCTTTCCGAAGAAACCGGGATTTCCTGGATGATCCACCAAATCATACTTCTGACAAGAAGTTTTTCTAGCGGGCCAGACTTTAAGCACAATGTCAACACCATTTCGAGGATCTTGAGTTCGTTTGTATTGCGGGGGGCAATCACGGGTCTAAACTCCTTGTAATCCTTTCCCTTGATGCGCGCCGACTACGGGTCGGCGCCCCCCCCCCCCCCCAATCTCCACAACCGGCGGATTCCCTCAAGAACAGCCCTGAACAGTTGACGCGACACGGCAACCTCGGCCATCTGAAAGACGATGTGCCGGGCGTGGGTGACCACCTTGGCCCCAATTGTGTAAAGACCATTGGAAGCCGGTTTTACCGGGTTTCGATGAGGACGACGAAGGGGGAGTGCTTGCGGAAGATCTCGACGGCGGTGAGGCGGCCTTTGGGCACGACGGCGATGGAGAACTTCCGCACCAACCTCGCCCGTCGGAGGATGAGCGTGGCGGCCGAGATCTTCGTCCCGAAGCGGATGCCCTGAACGCCGCGCTGAATCATGCCCGAGGCGGCCACGCCGACAAGGAGGCCCCGCGAGTTGATGACGGGACCGCCGCTGTTGCCTTCGTTGATGGGGTTGGTCATCCGAAACTGGGCGATGTTGTCGCCCAGGCCGGTTGCGGCGCTGACCTCACCCGACACGATGCTGGGCCGGCGGCTGAGCTGCGCGCCGAGGGGATAGCCCAGGGCGTGAACCCTCTCCCCCGGATCGACTTCTGTCCTGAGATCCGCCGCGAAGCCCCCGGCCTTGGCCTGCATCCCCTGAACCTGAAGGAGGGCCAGGTCGTTGTTCGCGTCGCCGGCCACGACCTTGGCGGGGTAGGTCTCTCCTGTGGGGAAGGAGACGCGGATGGCCTTCATTCCCTGGACCACGTGCAAGCTCGTCAGAATGTGTGTCGTACCCCGCAGCAGGAACCCCGAGCCCGCCGAGCGCCAAGCCTTCGTCTCCGGCGCCGCCGGCCGGGCCACGGCCTCCGGACGCCTGGGAGGCGTTTCCCTTTTTGCAACGGCTCTCGCGGCGCCCGACAGTTTCGCCAACGTGTCCGCGAATCCGGGGGCTTGTCCCAACCCGGCGACGGCCTTGCTCAAAGCGCGGGACACGGCGTCGGCCAGCGGCAGCTCGGGGCCTTGAAGCGCGCTCCGCGCCGCCCACCCGGCGCCCTCCAGGCGGACCTCCCAGAGGGGAATGGCCTGCCCCGTGGCTTGTAATGTCACCTTCAAGTAGATCCGGGCCTTGATCAATTCCGGAAAGTAAAGGAATCCGGCCGGTTGGGTGCCTTGAAAATCCAGTTCAAGTCGCGTGATCTCCGCATCCAGACGCCCTTGCGCCTGTAAGCTGGAGGCGGCGAGAGGTATTCCCATGTGACGGAATTCAGCGCTCAGGGCTTTCTTGACGTCCACAGCCAAAGGCGCCTCCAAATAGAAGATGTCCCCTCCGCCATGTTTGACAAGGAACCGCTTCTCGACGCCGCGGCTGTCCTTTACAGCGCCCAAGAAAATTTTCAGGGGTTGCAGGGAAGCGAGACTCAGGGAAGGCGTCCCGGAGAGGGGCGTGTACTCCAGGTGGGGCACAGTGCGGGGACAACCCGCGATCAAGAGGCCGGCGGCGACAACCAGCGCGACCAACCGAGCGCGGAGAATGAAGGAATGGATCGGTCTCACCGTCCGCCCTCTCCCGCGATCGCCGTCGAACAAGCATCGAGGAGAAACAACAACTTCCTCCCTTCCCGACACGGGATGTTGACCCGCGCCTACCGTTGGCCAAGCGTATTTTAGCCCGGAATTTGGGGATGTTGGCATGTGAAACATCCGTCCCCCTAGCTGCCACAGAGCCAGTCGGAAGGCTGGCGGGTTTTGGACGGGTCCGCGAGCTCCTTGTACATCCGGCCGTGCCTCCTGGTCATTGGACCGAGGATGGCCGCGGCCCGATTCAAAAATTTAACGATGGTCGTCTCCTTCCTGTTCAACTTCTTCGGATACCCTTTGGAAGAGCGCGGGTTAAACGTCCGGAGAACGTTCTTGAAGGTAATCTTCGGGCTCGTGCAGCCGGTGGGCGCGGGGCTTTTTTCCCGGATTGAACTGCCGGACCCCCTCACGGCGGTCCCGAAGTCGTACTTGTGGATGTTGGGGGTCGTCAGCTTGTTGGAGACCGACTTCCACCCCGCGTCGTGCCGCTGGACCAGGATGCGGACGGGCAGGCGGCTGCTCGTCAGCGACCTTCGGTCGCGGGGAAGAATCGCGTCCTTTCCGAAGAGCGCCTGTCTCATTTTTCCCGTCCAGTATTCGGCGAACCCCTCGTGGAAAGCGACACAGTGGTCTTTGACCAAGCCGTGGGTGCTGCCCGTTTTGAGCAGCCCCTCCGTCAGGCAGAACTCACCGTAGCTGTGGTTATAGGCCCAGATATGGCCGATCTCGTGGAGCAGCGTCCTGGTGGTGAAATGGTCTTTTTTGGTGTTCTTGATAATGTAGATCACCTTGGTCGTAGGGTTGGCATAACTTCCTTCCTGCGCATCCTTGACGATTCCGTTGTGGGGATGTTTCAACTTGACCTTCGTTGTGAATGCGTAGCTTCCGCCCATCCGACGCACGTGCCGAATGGCCATCTTGTAGAGGATCCAGATATCGGCGTGGCGGCGCGCCTCGAAGTTTCCCAGGGCTTGGCTGCCGCGCGACCTGAATGTGAGTCGGCCAAAGGAGACCCGCCCCGCCCGATGCCGGCGATTGTTGACGACTCTCTACCACTTGACCTTCGTAACGGATGAGGTCGACCTCTTGTGCCGGACTTCCAGGGAGGAGTCCTTGAACTTCACCCGCACCCTGAATCTTCGGACGCCGCAACTTTTTCTCTTCGAGATCGAGAACTCGCCTTTGCGGTTGGTCCGGACGGTCCCCCAGCTTCCCCAGGGTCCCCACACGCCGGCGACCCTTATCCTGGCCGAGACGTTGACCTGCACTCCCTTCAGAAAGGACTCCCCATTGAACTTGTCCTTCAATTCTGAAAGTTGGTGCTTGACGGCCAACCGGCCTGTCGCGGTCCAATTGCATTTCGCCGCGAAGGCGCTTTTCGGCGCCAGGGACAAAGCCACCGCCAGGACCGACATCAGACCCAGAGAAACCGTCGCCGTCCTTCTCATCATCACCCTCCTTGATTCCGACAAGCACCCGCCTTCTTCCACAAAACAACCTGAAATGCCTGCTTCCTCTTCCACCTGCTCTGGTCGCATATTTCTAAATCGTATCTTTTTTGATTTCCTCTACCTCGGACGAAGCCGCAACGGGGTCCGCCCAAAACCACAGCGCCGTCCAGCCAAGCACCCGAGCCCGAGGCAACATATCAGAATTGGACAACGAGTCAGCCGGTTTTGTTTCGTGGAGGACTCGGGGTCAGGTCCTGCATTCCAACAAATTATTCCCAACAGGCGTGTGGCGGGCCGGGATCGTCTATCGCCACAACAAAGTTTTCCGGGGGGCTGGCTTACAAAAGAGCCACGTGGGATTCTCTTCGGTTTGTGATTCAACCCCGGCCGGCGCGGACTTCCTCGACGAGCCGCTTGAACTTGTCGAGGATTTCCCGCTCGATTTCGGATTTCGCGTAGGGGCTGGGGAAGAGGAAGACGCGGCTTTCGCCGAACAGGCCGGTCCAGGCTTCGTCCGTGGACTCGATGAGCCCGCCCTCTCCGGGGACCTTCCCGCCCACCAGTGCTTCGAGCGCCTTCTTGTAGATGAAACAGACCACGCGCGGATTTCCCGACTGGATCTGATACAGGACGAACTGTGCGCCCAGGGAGAACTCTTCCTCGGTGATCTCATCGGCCCGGGCCGTAGGGCGGGGAACAAGGTCCGTGATGCCGAGGCCGCTGTCGAGAAGGGCCTCGTCCTCCCGTCCGTCATCGGCGTTTTCCACGAGGGCGGCCGAGCGCAGCCGTTTCCAGAACCGCTTGCCCAGGTTGCCCCGGTGATAATGACCGGCCTCCATGCTGGGGAGGGACGGATTCAGGCCGACGAAGAGGACATCCAGACCGGGCCGCCAAATGGGGGCGAGGGTTTGAATTTCTTTGTTTTGCCAGAAGATGTCGATGACTTGCATGACGGGATTCCGGAGCGTCGAGGGATCAGGAGGGTTCTTTTTTCGCCGACCAGAAGGTCTTGAGCGTTCCTTGGTAGGGGAGGGGGATCGGGTTGAACCGCCCGGCGTTGATGTCCACGAACCGGGCTGTCCCCAGCATCCGGGCCACGTCGCTCGGCGTGAACATCCGCTCCATGACCACCTCCTGGACCCGTTCGTAGACCTTTCCTTTTCGTAAAAACGCCGTGGATTCCACCCGCCCGGTCGATTGTTTGGCCGAATAGGACAACCGGACAACGAGGGAATCGTCCTTCCCTTCGGCAAAATCCGCGCGGCCGTTCCAGTAGGTTTCGTAAAACTCCTGGTCGTTGAGATCGAACAGGAAGATTCCCCCCGGCTTCAGCGTCTTGTAGACGTTGCGGAAGACCTTCTGGAGGTCGGACTTGGTGGGGAGGTGATTGAGGCTGTCGTAGACGCATGTGACCAGATCCGCCGCGTTTTCCTTCGACCACTTCCGCATGTCCCCGCGGACATATGTGATTTTCCGTCCCCCCTTCGCCTTGCGGGAGTTCTTTTCGGCGACGGCCAGCATGTCTTTGGAGAGGTCCACGCCGGTGACTGTCCAGCCTTTTGCGGCGAAGAGGATGGCCAGCCGGCCCGTCCCGCACGCCAGGTCGATCATCGCCCCGGGCTTGATGCCTTCGCCCTTGAGCAGCGCCGAAGACCGCTCGAAAATCGCACGCGCGAAATCCCCAGTCCAGTGTCGGTCATACAACTCGGCCAGTCGGGAGTAGGGGGGGGAAGGTTTGATGGTCCGTTTCCTTTTCGGTAATGATGCGCCCGCGTTCAGCTAGGGGTCCAGAAGCTCGCGGCATTTCGCCGTGAACGCCGGGATGACCCGCTTGTAATCGCCCACGACACCGAATTGAGCCCGTTCGAAGATGGGGGCCTCGGGGTCGGTGTTGATGGCCACAATGTTCTTGGACGGTCCGGCGCCGACCATGTGCTGCGTCGCCCCGGAGATCCCCACGGCGAGGTAGAGGTCGGGACTCACGATCTTGCCTGTCTGGCCGACCTGGTATTGCGGCGGGACCCAGCCCGCGTCCACCGCCGCGCGCGACGCCCCGAGCGCCGCTCCCAGAACCTCGGCGAGCTCCTCCAGGTAGCTGAAATTCTCCGCCCCGCCCAGCCCCCGGCCGCCGGAGATCACGACGGCGGCGTCCTCGAGGCGCACCCCCTCCGTCTTGACGCTGACCTTCTCCAGGAACTTGACCGGGAGGGTGGCCGCGTCGAGCCCCGCCGGCCGCGCTTCGACCTCGCCCGTCCGGGCCGCGTCCGCCTCGGCGCGGGGGAAGGCCTTCGGCCGGAGGGCGACCACCTGCATGCGGCCGTCCCGGGAGGACACCTCGGCCATCGCGCTGCCGCCCCAGACCGGACGGCTCACGATAAGCCTGTCCCCTTCCCGGCGAAGGTCCACGCAGTCGCCAGCCAGGTGGGCGTTCTGGCGGTGGGCCACGCGCGGGGCCAGATCGCGGCCGACATCGTTGAGCGCGCAGAGGAAAACCGAGGGCTTGACGTCTTCGATGACGCCGTTGACGACGGAGGAATAGGCGCCGCCCTCATATCCGGCGAGCAGGGGGTCGTCCACGACAATGGCCCGGTCCGCGCCGAGATGGATCAACGGCTCTCCCAGGGCGGAGACCTCGGATCCCGCCAGCAGTGTGACGACCGCCGCGCCGGACTCGTTGGCCAGCTTCCGGGCGGTTCCGAGCACCTCGGCCGTGACGGAAGCAAGCCTTCCGTCCGCGCTCTCGGCCAGGGCCAGGATGGGTTGCGTCACATCGTTCTCCCTCAAAGAAGCTTCCGCTCGCGGAGGAGGAGGGCCAGGTTTTCGGCCGCCTCCTCAAGCGAGTCGCCTTCGACGATTTGGCACTGACTCTCGTGTTGGGGAATGTAAAGGCGGAGGAGGTCCTCGCCGGAACCGCCGTCGCCGAACCCGCCGGGCGGGAGGTCGAGGTCCGCCGCGCTCCACGTGGGCGCCTCTTTCCGCGACGCCTTCAGAATGCCGGGAACCGTGGGCAGGCGGGGTTCGTTGATCTCGTTGCTGATGGTGAGGACGCAGGGCAGCGGCACGTCATAGACCGCGCTTCCGTCCTCGATGACCCGCTCGACGCGGACGCGGAGGGAGCCCTCACCCGGCTCGATCTTCTGGACCTGCGTGACGGCGGGCAGACCCAGGTTCTCGGCGACGGCAAGGCCCGTCGCGCCCGAGCTCCAGTCGGAGGACACCCGGCCGAAGAGGATCAAATCGTAATTTTCGATCTTCCGAATCGCCGAGGCCAGGATTTGCGCGGAGCCGAAGGCGTCGGAGCCCTCGAATGAAGGGTCGCTCAGAAGGAAGGCTTCGTCGCACCCCATGGCCAGGGCTTTCTTGATATTGTCCTTCGGACCGTCATCGCCCACGGTGAGGACGGTGATGGTCCCGCCCAAGGCTTCTTTGAGCTGAACGGCCGCCTCGATGGCGTATTCGTCGAAGTTGCTGATGACGGGTGAGACGTTCGGAGGCGGGACGACGCACTTGGCGTCCTCGTCCACCTTGAAATCGCGGACGGGGATGTCCGGGTCCAACACTTGTTTAAAGCAGACGATGATATCCAAGGCGTTAACTCTCAATGAAGCAAGGGGTTTAGCTCCCCGGTTTTCTCCCCCCCCCCTTTGTTGACCCCAACCGCGGACGCCAAGAAGGGGTCCCGTTCCCAATATTGAAATCGTGGAAAATTAACAGTCAAGCGGTGTGGGTGTCAAGTTTCCGCTGGATTTACGGGGATTTGCAGTGGAATTAGAGGAAATATTTCGAGAAATGGCAACGATTCTGAGCGTGGGGGCGGGCCAGGGCTTTCATTTCCGTTTCCGAGCCGTTGTGTCGCGTTCCAATCCACAATCGCGCCGCCCGGCGCTCTCGGCCATTTTTTCGCCCCGCCGGTTTACAAAACCTTGATCACCACCTTCAGGGCCTCTTTGCGCATCATGCTCCGCAGCGCTTCCTCGACCTCGGCGATGGGCCGCACAGCGGACAGGAGGCGCTCGGCCTCGAAGGCCGGATCGGCGAGGATTGTCAGGGCTTGGCGAACCATCGCCGGGCGATGATGGTAAACGCCCTTCACCGTGATCTCGCTGTAATGCAGCCATTGGGCGTCGAGGGGCAACATTGTATCGGCCGGACAGCCGCCGAGCAGGCAGACGACCCCGCCGGGCCGAACGGACACTATCGCATCGGCCCACACCTCCGGCACGCCGGTGCAGTCGATGGCGTAATCGGCCCCAAGACCGCCGGCGGTTAGCGCCTTGACTGCTTCCGCCTGGCCGCCGCCGCGCTCGATGGCGACGATCTCGTCCGCCCCCAAGGCCTGGGCCGCTTCGAGTCTTGAACGATTGGGGTCGGCCGCAATCACCCGATAGCCCGCCCGTTTGAGAGCGGCCACGTGCAGGAGGCCGATCGGGCCCGCCCCGTAAACGATGACCGCGACGGCCCCTGTCTCATCTTGGGCGTCAAGGCCGCACGCCTCCATGCCGTGAAGAACGCAGGCGAGCGGTTCGGCGAGGGCCGCCTTCTCGAAGCCCAGGCCGGCCGGCTTGTGGTAGGTGCTCGTGCGCACGAAGCGCTCGGGAACAAGGAGATACTCGGCGAAGGCGCCGTTGAGGTATTTCAAGTCCGGGCAGAGGTTCTCGCGGCCCGCGCGGCAGTATGAGCATTCCAGACAGGGGGCGGAGTTTGCGACGACCACGTCGTCGCCGGCGGCAAAGCCGATTACGCCCCCACCCGCCGCGGCGACCTCGCCCGCCATCTCATGGCCGAACAGCGTGGGCGGTGTCAGCATCCGGGCGTGACCCCCGCGGCGATACACCTTCACGTCGGTGCCGCAGGTCACAGCCGCCCGAACGCGCAACAGGATTTCCCCGCGGCCGGGGGGAGCCACCGGCGTTTCGCGGATTTCGATCTTTTCGGGTCCGAGCAACCAGGCGCCGCGCATCGTCGTCGGAATTGCGTTTTGATCGGCCATCGGGCGTCCCTATCCAGAGGGTGTGAACAACACTTTCAGCGCCTGCCTCGTCCGCGCGAGCTCCACCCCGCGCTCGAATTCCTCCAGCGGCAGCCTGTGTGTAGCCAAGGGGGCGGGATCGAGCTTCCCTTCGGTGAGCAGGCGGAATATCTCCGCCTGCTCAGCCGTCCCTCCGGAGTAGGTTCCGATCACGCGGCGCTCGTGTTTGAACAGATCATTGATCTCGAAATCCGCGCGTCCGCCCTCGGGGGCGTGGGCGAACAGGACGACTGTCCCGCCTTCGCGGCTCAGGGCGATTCCCTCGCCGAGCGGCTTCGCCCCGCCCACCGTGTCGAACACCGTTTCCGCGCCCAGTCCGCCGGTCATGTCCCGGATCGCGTCGGCCGCCTCTCCGCCGGGGTTCACCGCCATGTCGGCCCCAAGGCGCAACGCATGCGCCCGACGCTCGGCGACGGGATCGGAAACGACGACCTTGACCTCCGGCCACAGCGCCTTCAGGACCAACAGGTGGAGCAGGCCCATGCTGCCCGCCCCCAGGATGAGCATCGCGCCGACGCCGTCCGCGCCGGCCCGCCGGACACCCCGCAACACGCAGGCGGCGGGCTCCATGAACACCGCCGCCTCGTCCGCGATCCCATCGGGAATCCTGCGCGCGGCCAGGTTTTGCGCCCGCGGACGCACCAGGATTCGCTCCGCGAATCCGCCGGGCTCAAGGAGATTCTCCTTAAAATCGCCGCACATGGTCTCCGCGCCCCGCAGGCACAGGGGGCACGCGCCGCAAGAGACATGGTGGGGAACGGCCACGCGGTCGCCTTCCTCGAAGCGTGTGACAGCGGGTCCCTTGTCCACCACCTCGCCCACAACCTCGTGGCCGAGGACCTGGCCCGGGGACGCCGCGCCGGTTCCAAGCTTGAACAGGTCGGTGCCGCAAAGCCCCACCACACGCAGGCGCAGCAACACCTCCTCATCGCCCACCCTGGGGACCGGGCGCTCTTCGATCTCCGTCCTGTCGCCGCCCCGGCAGGCCACAACGCGGTGTGTCGGGGGAAGTGTTTTGCTCGTCATCGAGACTGTCGGTCCGTAGCGAAAAATGAAGGAAGGGCGTCCCGCCGGCCGGCTTGATCCGTTCCGGCGCTCGATCTCCCGGCGCGATGCGGCTCTTGTTTCAGAAAAATCTTCTTGAGGAACAGCGAGACGCCACGGGCCTGACTCTGCGTGGAAGCCGGGAGGAATTTCGCGCTGGGCGCGTGAGGCTCCTATTGCTCCACAGGTTGTTTTTCTACACGTCATTTTCCAAAATCGGATTTTAACACAAAACGCGATGTTCACGACTCCAAAGTGCGTCCTCGATCCCATCATCGTCAGCGGGCATTCACCGTCCGTTATCCCGTTTGACACCTGAAAAGGCCATGTGATAAGGATTAACTCCTTGTATTACATAGGATTTCCGGATTGTCAGTCTCCAAGACCGGAGGAGCGCGCATGGAGCTGGAGGGAAAGGTGGCAATCGTGACGGGCGGCGGACGGGGGATTGGCCGCGCCATCGCAAAGGTGATGGCCAGGGAAGGGGCGGCCGTGACGCTGGCGGCCCGGTCGCTGGATCAGCTGCGGGCGACGGCGGAGGAGATTCAAGGCGACGGAGGCCGCTGCCTCGTCGTGGAGACGGACGTCACCTCCGAGGAGTCCGTCAACCGGATGGCGAAAGAGACGCTCGGGGCCTTCGGGACCATCGACATCCTGGTCAACAATTCCGGAATCGCGGGTCCCACGGCCCTTTGTGAAGAGACCACCATCGACGATTGGAATCAAACATTCGCCGTGAACGTCATCGGACCGTTTCTTTGTTGCAAAGCAGTGCTGCCAGTGATGAAGGCCAAGCGGTGGGGGCGCGTCATCAACATATCCTCCATGAGCGGCAAGCGCCCCCTGGTGAGGCGGACGCCGTACACCAGCTCCAAGATGGCCGTCATGGGGTTTACGCGGACCCTGGCGCATGAGGTGGGAGAGTTCGGGATCACGGTCAATTCCGTTTGTCCGGGGGCGACGTCCGGAGAGCGGATCGACAATGTGATTCGAAATATCGCCGAAGGGGAGGGCAGGAGCGAGGCCGAGGTCCGGGCGGATTTCACGGGTCCCTCCGCCCTCAAATCCCTGGTCGATCCCGAGGACACGGCGGAGATGACAGCGTTCCTCGCCTCGGACCGCGCGGCCCACATGACGGCCCAGGACATCAACGTCACGGCGGGGCTTGTTTGGTACTGAAGTTTTGCCCCATCGGCCTTTTGAATCCCACCGCATCTTCCTCTCCGGGCGAATTCCAAGGTAGTGCGCAGGCTCGCGCAGTGCGGGCGGGGAGAGGGGGGGGGAAGGGGAAGGGAATGGCCGGCGGCGTCTCCCGAATTCCTTGAGCCTTGGGGGAGACGGTCCATGTATGGTATACAAAATTCAGTCTCGTTCATTGCGGGAATCGCGTGACAACGCTTCGTGTGGAGGACAAATGACGATGCGGGAAAGCGATCTTTGGCCCTCTTTGCGTCGGTACTGGCATCCTGTGGCCTTCTCCGAGGAGGTGGGCGAGAAGCCCCTGGCGGTCCGGCTTTTGGATGAGCGGCTGGCGGTCTGCCGGCTCGGGGGGGAGGTGCGGGCCTTTCATGACCTCTGCATCCACCGGGGGACCCCCCTCTCTCTGGGGTGGGTCGAGGGGGACAACCTCGTCTGCGCTTATCACGGCTGGGCCTACGCGGAAGACGGCCGTTGCGTGCGAATCCCCTCGATTCCGCCGGAACACCCGATCCCCAAAAAGGCGTGCCTGACCCCCTACCAAGCCGAGGAGCGGTACGGACTCGTCTGGGTTTGTCTGGACGCCGAGCCCCTGGCCTCGATCCCGGATTTCCCCGAGTTTGAAGACCCAAGCTTCGGCATGTTCATTCGGCAGCGTAAACCGTGGAAGGGCAGCGCGGCGAGAGAGATCGAGAACTTTGTGGACCAGGCCCACTTCGCCTGGGTCCACGAGGGGATTTTGGGAGAGCGCGATAAGGCGGAAGCGCCGGACATGCACCTGGAGCGGGACGGCGATCTCATCCGGTTCTGGTTTCAGGAAAACCCCACGGACCTCTGTTCCATTCCGCATCGCCGAAGCTACCGTCTCAGCCGGCCCTTCACCATTCACAACACCAACGCACAGCCCGACGATAAAACAGAGGTCTTCTTTGTGGTCATGACGCCGCATTCGGCCAAAGAGAGCAGCCGGTATATGCTGATCACCCGAAACTTCAATCTCGACGCGGCCGAGGTCGCCGACGGTCCTATCGTTTGGAAGGATGAGGAGATCTGCGCCCCGCCGCTGGGTGAATCCGCCGGCGCCCTTCTCAAGATGATGGAAACGATCTATCAGCAGGATTTCATCGTCGTCGGGAATCAGCGGCCGGAGGAGCTGCCCCTGGACCTGAGCGAGGAGCTGCACCTCAAAGGGCCGGACGCGGTCGCGGTCGTGTACAGAAAAATGATGAGAGAGATTGGGGTCGAGTAAGCCCGGGCGCGGCGGCGCAATCTCAGCCCGGTTGCGGTTTTGCGATATACTGACATTCCTCCGCGTCTTCCGAACGTGAGTCGCTCACCGAAAAGGGACGCCCGGAGAATGGCCGAATTCCCGGAAGGCGCCGCGTCGGCGCAGCCGGACCGGATATTCAGTGGACGAGGAGTTCTTGATGGACCAGCATGGAAATCTGACAGTTGTCGGCACGGATCAGGGCAATGTGGACGGCTATTTGAAATCGACCGGCCAGGCCGTCTACGGCACCGATTTCGCGTTGCCGGGGATGCTCATCGGAAAATATCTGCGGAGCCAGCACCCCCACGCGAAAATCCTGAACATTGACACCGCACGCGCCGAGAAACTGAAAGGCGTCCGGGCCGTCACGACGGGCCGGGATTACCCGAAGCGCTTCGGCCTCGTCCTGCGCGATCAGAACTTCATGGCGGTGGATCGGGTCCGGTACGTCGGCGAGCCGGTGGTCGGCGTCGCGGCGGTGGACCTGGACACCGCGCTGGAAGCCCTGGATTTGATCCACGTCGAATATGAGCCGATGCCCGCCGTGCTGGATTCGGAGGAATCCTTGAAGGAGGACGCCTTCCTGATCCACCCGGAGTTGGGGGACTATCAAGTCACGGCGGGCTTCTACCCGGTTGCGGGGACCAACATCGCGAACCATTTCAAGATCCGGACGGGGAACGTGGATGATGGCTTCGCGCAAAGCGACATTGTCTATGAAGGAACCTACACCACGCCCGCCGTTCACCACGTCTACTTGGAGCCGAACGCGCACGTCGCGCAATTTACGCGTGATGGCAGGCTCAACCTCTGGGCCGACACGCAGACGACCTACCTTTCGCGGCTGAAGCTCTCTGAATGTCTGGAAATGCCGATGAGCAAGGTCCGGGTGATAGCCACGTATGTGGGCGGCGGATTCGGGGGAAAGCATTTTCAGGCGCAGCCGGAAACCGTGGCCCTGGCGATGAAGACCGGCGGTGTCCCGGTCAAGGTCCAGTTCACGCGGGAGGAGTCCTTTCAGGGGACCTCGCTGCGCCACCCCTCGAAGGTCACCATCCGGACGGGCGTCAAAAAGGACGGAACGCTGTTGGCCCGAAAGATCCGGATGCTCTACGACACGGGCGCGTATTCCGAGCGCGGGGTCATGGTCACCAAGAACGCGGGCTACAGCTCGCCCGGACCTTACCGGGTCCCCAACGTCTGGGTCGACGCCCTCTGCGTGTACACCAACAAAACCGTGAGCGGGGCCTTCCGGGGTTTCGGGATTCCTCAGGTGTGCTGGGCCCACGAGGTCCACATGGAGGAGCTGGCCGAGCAGGTCGGGATGGACCCCTACGAATTCCGGCTGAAGAACGCGTTCGTCGACGGGGACGTCACCTGGACGGGACAAAAGCTCCACAGCGTCGCCGTCGGGGAATGCCTGGAAGCGGCCCGCGAATCCATCGATTGGCCCCGGAAGCGCTCAAGCGACGGAAGGATCCGGCGGGGGCGGGGCATCGCCGCCATGCACAAGACGACGGTCGCGTTTTCGGCGGGGGCCACCCTCAAAATCAACGAGGACGGAACAGTGAACGTTCAATCCTCCGCGGTGGATTGCGGCCAAGGCTCGAACACCATGCTCGGCCAGATCGTCGCCGAGGAGCTGGGGGTCAAGCCGGAAGCGGTGGTCATGGGGAGTGCGGACACCGACATCGGCCCCTTCGATTGGGGCACGGCGGCCAGCCGTGTGACGTTCATCCTGGGGCCCGCGATCAAGAAGGCCGCCATCGACGCGCGCGAGCAGCTTCTCGAACGTGCGGCCGAGCAGCTGGAAGCCCGGCCGGAGGACCTGTTTATCCACGATGGCATGATCCGCTTCAAGAGTGATCCCGACAAGGGGATGGGGATCCCCGATGTTCTCATGGGGAACCACCGGCAGGGTGGAAAGGGAACCCCCATCATGGGGGTGGGGGCGCACAACAACGAGACGACGCCTTTGGATAAGGATGGCCACGGGGCGAAACCCACGCCGTTCTGGATGCACGCGGCCCAGGCGGCCGATGTGGAAGTGGACATCGAGACCGGTGACGTCGTGGTCACAAAGCTCGTGGGCGCGCACGACGTGGGCAAGGCGATCAATCCGATCAGCTGCGTCGCCCAGATCGAAGGAGCCTTGGCGACCGGACTGGGGTACGCGCTTTCCGAAGAGCTTCAGTACGACGGCGGCGAGTGCATCAACCCCAACCTGGCCGATTACAAGATCCCCACGGCCCTGGATTGCCCGCCCTACGACTCCCTGGTCGTCGAGGTGCCTCATGATGAGGGCCCGTACGGTGCCAAGGGACTCGGCGAGCCCGGTCTCGCGCCCACCGCGGCGGCCATCGCCAACGCCGTCTATGACGCCTGCGGCGTCCGCATCCACGACCTGCCGTTGACGGCGGAGAAGGTCTATGCCGAAATTCAAAGGATGAAAGCGGAGGGAAAAGAGATTTAGGCGCGCGGTCATTGTTGATGCGTTTCGTGCGGCGCGGAGGTTGTTCACCCTCCGCGACAACAAACCAAAGGCCGGCGGAGGCTGAGGGTCAAGCGATTTGCGCCTCCGCCCGGCACATCAAGTGATACCTGCAAAAGGCCTTCAACGCTGAGCGGAAATTAACACGCGGAAAAAACTCACAGGAGGTGGTGAATGACCCCTTCGGGAAAAGGCGCTTCAAAGCGCGGCGAAGACAAGACTATCGAAGAGGTTCAACGCGAGGGCGGGGTCTTCAACATCAACGACAGCCAAGCGGCCCACGAGCTTCCCAACGGCACGCTGCGACTCCTGGTGTGGCCCGGAATGGGAGCGCGGATGCTCAGCACTCATTCGGCGCGGCTCAAGCCCGGCCAGGCCTTCGAGCCCCACGTCCATGCCGTCGCCGAAGACGTGATCCTCATCTTCCGGGGAAAGGGCAGGGTGTTTCTGCACGACCGGTGGCACGACGTGACGGAAGGCGACCTGGTCTTTGCCCCGGCCGGGGTCAAGCACGGTTTCGCCAATCCGGCCGAGAACACCGAAGACCTGATCACCATGGGAACCGGGACGCCCCCTATGCTGGACCTCTATGAGGCGGCCGGTTACCTCAAAGACAACGTGTTCACCTTCAAAGACAAGTAGGCAGCGGGGAGGGGCGGGAGCGATGCGCGTCGGCTTCTATCAATTCGCGCCGGTTTTCGGCGACCCGGCGGGCAATGTGGCCCGTGTGCGCGGGGCCCTGCCCGGTCTGGAAGCGGACCTGATCGTCCTGCCGGAGCTCTTCAACACAGGCTATCAATTCGTGTCGGAGGACGAGGCCCGGGATCTGGCCGAGCCAATCCCCGGCGGAGAGACGTGCACGGCCCTGATGGACTTGGCGGATGAGCACGGGATGTACATCGCAGCCGGGCTGGCCGAGCGCGACGGCGGGGAGATCTACAATGCCTGCGTCCTTGTCGGACCGGAGGGTTGCGTCGGGCGGTACAGAAAACTTCACCTGTTCTACGAAGAGAAGCGCTGGTTTCAGTCGGGGAAGGAGCCGCCCCCGGTCTTCGATGTAGGCGGCGTTCGGCTCGGCCTGATGATCTGCTTCGATTGGATCTTTCCCGAGACTGCCCGGATGCTGGCTCTGCAAGGCGCCGACATCCTCTGCCATCCATCCAACCTGATCTTCACGCTGTGTCACCAGGCGATGCTGATCCGCTGCCTCGAAAACCGCGTCTTTGCCGTGACGTGCAACCGGACGGGTCGGGATAAGCGCAAACCCGGCGAGACGCTGACCTACACGGGGGGCAGCCAGGTCGTCGATCCCCGGGGCAGGCTCCTGGTCCGGGCGGGGGACAAAGATCCAGAAGGGCAGGTTGTGGAAATTCAGCCTGAGCGGTCGAGAGACAAAGACTTCAACAAGTTCAACAACATTTTTTGGGATCGGCGGGTAGAAATCTACGAAATACTCAACCGCCCGCCCGTCACCTGATGTCTGGATGATCCATGACACCCGGGGCCAACCCAAGTTGTGCATTTAGACTTTCGTAACTTGCCAGATTACCAAATTGTCAACGTACCCGAGGCAGATAAACTTTCTATCGGAGAACACAAAAGGCTCTGCCAGACGCATGCGATTGCCATCGGTCTTGTCGTTGAATTCCTCGAGGGAGGCAAAGCCTCGCCCAGTGGGGTTTAGTTGTTTTGTCGCTGGATCATCGCAGTTGGAACCGTCCGTAACTATCAAACCTCCGTTTTCCAATACTTCGAGTACAGTCTTTAGTTTTGAGCCGTTAAGCCAATAGAAACCGCTTCCGCCCTCTCCCGGCTGTCTCCACGGTAGTAGAAAATGGATAGCGGGCATCCCTTGTTCTTGAAAAAATACAGGAAGGTCTCGTCGCCTAGGCCACGGCATCGATGAATTCGAATGTTCCTGATCATGTCCGCATTTTCGTATGTCTCATGGGAAACGCAAATCTCAAACTTTGCTTCCTTTATAAAGGGGCCGCGCCCCCTCTCATAAAGTTCAAAAACCCTGGGGAGAGGCAGTCCACATATGTACTCAGTCTCGTGTTCCAGGAAGTTGTAGCCCCCATAGAGGAATTTAGCCATCGACCTTGTGGTGACCTTATTTCCATCGAGGCGAGGGGGAAAATCACCCGATGGGGGTCCGGATTTGCAGTTGAGAACCGGACGCGTTTTTGCGGGTGCGGAGTTACGGGCGCGGATAGGATAGCTGAGATCAACAAACCAAAAGTCTTCGATCCACTGTGAAAACATGCTTATGGAGTGGGGCAGATCACCCCCCGATGATGGATAAAACAAGTTGCGTTCGACCAAGGATTCGAGTGCTTCTACCAGAACTTTATTTTCAGATATGGTCATTCGCCAATTAGAAACCATTGCGTCATAATTCCGAATAGATAAGGTGTGTAGCGCGGAAGCTAAAGCCTCCGCTGGTTCGTGATCTGTAATCTCTTGCCAGGACTGAAGCCCCCGCACTACCGTGTCCGCTTCCTGTTCGCTGAGTTCTTCTGCTCAGAGATGTACCACGTCCTCCAGCGTCGCTTCCACGAACAGTTCCTCGACCGAAAGCTTCCGCTCGGATAACCCCTGTTCGAAAGAGTACTGCGTCAGGGCTTCGATGGTTGTCCGGTTGGCTTTGACACCGTAGGACCAATAGTCTTCGCCGAGCACCTGTTTGCTGAATTCTATCTCGTGAATCAGCCAGGGAAGGGTAGCCGCCAACGCTCCGGTCTCTTCTAAGGTCTTGATGGCGACGTCCTTGGACTCGCACAGGGCTTCATAGAGGTTCTGGGCGACCCAGGGATGCTCCGCGAGGATGGACTCCTTGATGACGACGAGGTGCATGATGGGGTAGATTCCGGTCCGTTTGTAGTAGTCTATTTCGACTTCTTTAAAATTGGGGAAGAGGCGGACAATGTTGGACCCGGGATGGTTGAATGAGGAGGGTGCCCGCGCGGTGAACAGCGCGTCGATCTCGCCCGTGTCCAGCATATCATTGAGGGTTTTGGGCGCTGGTGCGCTCTCGACGGTGATGGAGTCGGGAAGGTTCAGGTCGACGCGCTCCTTCCGGCCCCATTCCTCCAGGCCCCCCGTTACCCAGGTGACGCCGGTTTGGTCCACACCGTACTCGTTGTGGAAGGTCCCCCGGAGCCAGACGATGGCTGTCATCGCGTATTCGGGCACACCGATGCGCCGCCCGGCCAAGTCCTCGGGTTTCTCGATTCCGGCGTTCTTGTTGATGAAGACGCATGAGTGCCGAAAAAACTTGGAGGGAAAGATCGGGATGGCCTTGAACGGAGGGTTGGGCCGGGAACGAAAGATTAGGTAGGCGGAGAAGCTCATCTCCGACACGTCGAATTCCTGGAACTTGCTCTGGCGCCAGAAAATATCTTCAACCGGTAAGCGGATGTAGTTGAGGTCGATCCCGGTGGGCTTGACGGTTCCGTCCTCGATGTATCGGGTCCGGTCGTAATCCGCGCACGCGAAGCCAAGTTGAACGTTAGACACCGTTTTCTCCCTTTCGCATTGGGATGGGGGCGATTTGAGGCCCGCATCCGGCTTTATAGACAAGATTCTCCGCACCGATCCCTGTTGACCGCGCGGGGGCTAGACGTCCATCAGGGCCTTCCGTTGGGCACCGTCGACTGTGATGGAGGCCCCGGTGATGTAGCTGGCTCGTTCCGAAGCAAGAAATACGACAAGGCCCGCCACCTCATCGGCTGTGCAAAACCGTCCCAGCGGAAGGCTCTTGAGGGCGATCTGCGCGGCTTCCTCCCGCGTACAGCCCTTTCCCTTGGCCATGGTGTCCACCAGCCCCCACCAGCGGTCGGTGTCCACCGGGCCGGGGTTCACGGCGTTGATGAGGACGTTGTCCAGCGCCAGGGACTCGGACATCGCCAGTGTGAAGTTGATGCCGGCGGCGTTGGCCGCGCCGGGCGTGAGTTCAAAGTGAATTGGTTTTATGCCGTCGTTGCCGATGACGTTGACGATTCGCCCGTACTTGCGCTCTCGCATATGGGAGACAATCGCTGTCGTACAGCGCACGTAGCCCATGAACTTTAGATTGAGGCTTGACATCCAGTCGGCCTCGGTGATCTGATCGATCGTTCCGCCAGGTGAGCCACCCGCACAATTGATCAGGATGTCCACGTGACCGAAGTGCTCGACGCACTTCCGGGCGAAGTTCTGGGCGTCGGCCTCCCGGGTGGTGTCGGCCGGAATGATGAAGATCTCCTTTCCGGTCTTGTTGCGAATCTCTTTTGCGGCTGCATCCATGCCCTCTTGGTTGCGGGCGCAGATACCGACCTCAGCGCCCTCCTCCGCCAGAAACACAGCCGAGCTTTTCCCGATGCCCTTGCTGCCACCGTTTATGATGGCGACCTTTCCTTGAAGCCCGAGATCCATAGTGAACTCCTTTGGTTTCAGGTTGACTAAAAGTAAAAGGGCTCCGTCCACTCGACTTTCGTATGACGCCTAAACGCGCTCCCAGCCGCGGGCGCTCAAGCACGAGAGGCGGCGCTGTCTTCCGGATGCCGTGATTCTACCGGTTTGCCGTGAAGCTGAAAAGCCTTTTACGCGCTCACGGAGTCATGTGCGGCTTGGGCGGGTGATTTTCACGCGGAGAAACCCGGAAAATCGGTTCCCCAAGGCGGTGAACCTGAGCTTTCCCGCGCCCAAGGGCAGGGGGCAGCGGGCGAAGACGCCCCTGGGACAACCCTTTCCAGACTCGGGGGAAACCTTCCGGCGCGGGGAAGATATTTAAGGCTGCTCAACTTCGAGGCGCCGACATCGGTCTTCGCCGAATTCACTTCATGTCGCCCTCGTGGCCGTACACTTTGTGAGTCGGACGATTTTCCAAAACCTCATCCAGCCCCCAATCGGTGACTTGTTTGAACAGGTCGCTCTTGATGAAGCCTACGAAATCCTCCCGGTTTTCCCACTCGGAAAGGATGGCGTATGAATTGGGCCGCTTGACCTGATGGTAGAGGTAACTGACTTTGTGGCCCGATTGATCCGCAAGCACTCCCAGCACTTCTTCGAATTTCTCTTCGAAGATCGCCTCTTTCCCGGGCTTTACGTCGTAATAAAGGCCAACCGTAATCATCGTTCTTCGTTTCCTCCTCCGGCGGGCGAGCCGTTCCGACGCCGAATTTGTGTTATCCGCAAGGTGACGGTTCCCGATCGCTTCGACATTCCAGAAGGGTTCGACTTTTGACGGTGACAGCCCCCTTCATCCACCCGCTTTCGCGCCCGGATCGCCTTCGGGGCCTCTTTTTCTTCCGCCGATGCGTCCCCGGGGGAAAGACCATGTATCAACGTAAAAGATTGCCGGACCCAAGTCAATGAATATCCCGGAGCGCCGCGGACCGCCTGTTGTTTGGAATTCACCGGGCGCCTATAATGCATCGTTAGAGTGGAAGAGCGTCTCAGAGGCTTTCTCATCCGTTGAACGCCGGGACCCGAATGGAATGAGCGACACCCAAATGGAGCTTCAAACGGACACACTCAGCAACGGAATCCGCATTGTCACGCAGGAACGCTCGAACACCGAAGCCGTGGCGTTCCACGTTTATTTCGGGTGCGGCGGCCGACACGAAGCCGACGAGGTCGTCGGGGTTTCGCACGCCCTCGAGCACATGATGTTCAAGGGCACGCCGACGCGCACCTATCTCCAGATCGCCCAGGAAATGGAAGGCGTGGGGGCGACGATCAACGCCAACACCGGACCCGAGCGCACGTGCTATTTCTTCGTCGCGCCGGCGGAGGTCCTGGAGAAGGTTCTGCCGGTCTACGCTGATGCCCTCGGTAACAGCCTGATCGACCCGACGGAGTGGGAAAAGGAGCGCCAGGTCATTCAGGAAGAACTCAAGATGTATGAGGACATGCCGCGGTTTGTCGTGAGTGACCGGTTGGAGACCACCATGTTCAATCTCCAGGTCGGCGTCATCGGAAACCGGGAGACCATCGACAGTATCCGGACCGAACACATGCGGGCGCTTATGGCCGATTGGTACCGGCCCGCGAATACGGTCATCTCCGCCGCGGGCCGTCTGGATCACCGGACGATGAAGGACCTGGCCGAGGAGTATTTTGGCTCGCGCCCGGCGCGGGACGCCGGGCCCGCCCGCCCGGACCTGCCGGAAAAGAGCGCGAGGCGAATCTGCAGCGTCGTCCGACAGACCGACCAGGTCAATCTGGCCATCGGATTTCGGGCTCCGGGGCGGCAGGATCCCGATCTCCCGGCGCTCCGTCTGCTCAACGACATCCTGGGCGGGAAAATGTCCAGCCGGCTGTTCGACGAGGTGCGCGAGAAGCGCGGGCTGGCGTACAGCGTGCATTCGCGGGCGCACCGTTTCACGGATACGGGCTATGTGGAACTGAAGGCCGGCGTCGCGCTGGACAAGGCCATCGAGGCGACGCGCGTCATTCTGGCGGAGGCCGCCCGGATTCGGGAAGACCTGGTGGACGATGAGGAGTTGGAGGCCGCGGTGAATCACCTGCGCGGTCTTCTGCTCGTGCGGGAGGAATCCGACGACTTCGCCGAGCGAAACGGCGAGGGCCTCCTGCTGGACGGGGAGGTCCGAACGCTCCGGGAGGAATTGGATGCCCTGGGGCAGGTGACACGGGAGGACGTCCGTCGGGTGGCGAAGCAGGTCTTTCGCGAGGAGGAGTTGACCGCCGCGTTTGTCGCCGATGAGGATTTGAGCGAATCGCTGGCCCCTGTCCTTCACCTCTGACGGGGGAGGGAAGGGGGAGGGGGGTGGATCTGATGCCGGCTCAACGGTTCCGGCGTCATCCGGACGGCCCGTTTTTCCTGCCGGGACATCCGGGGAGGTGCCGGGGTATTCACTGGGAATTCAGATGACGGCATTCGGCGGGGTTGATTCAAGTCGAGACAGACGCTCGGATTGCAGGCTGCGTGTTCGTGTTGCGGGGCCGCTGGCGGTCCTTGTGCTGGCCGTTGCGTGCTTGTCGCCCGGGCAGGTCCGGGCGGAAGAGGCGGTGGAATGCCAGAAGGCGGCCGAAAAATATCTGGAAGCGGCCAAAGCCGCCGCGCCCGGCATTCGGGAAAATCTCATCCGGGGGGCCATCCGTCAATGCCCCAAAGACCCGCGTGGCCACGAAGTCCTGGGCCGCCACTTTGAGGCCTTGAACCTCAACGCGCGCGCCGGCCGGGCCTATGCGGCGGCGCTCAAGCGTCTTCCCATCGGGTCGAACGTCCTGCGGGAGATTGGGCGGCTGGATCCCGCTCATCCCAAGGACGCGCTTTGGAGCGTGGTGGGATTTTTGATTCCTCGGGACAAGAGAGGGTTGAGCGGCGCGCCGGAGATTTTTTCCCTTGAGAAGTTGATGACGAAGAACCCCCGGGATTCCAAGGCGCGTCTGGTGTTGGCGAAGGAGCTGACCAGCATCGGCGAGGAAAGGATGCGAAAGAACCAGCAGAAGCCGAGGGGAGAGCACCTGCTGGCGCGGGTGGTGGAGCTGGTCCCCGCGTACGATCGGGCGCGCAACATGCTGGTGCAAACCATCGTCAAGGTCGGGGAATATCATTTCAACGGAAAGTGGTACGACAAGGCCGCCATTCAATACAAAAAAGCGCTGGTTTACGCGCCGAACGATCCCCGTCTCCACCTTCGTCTCGCCGAGGCCTACACCCGGTTCAAAGGCCGCGACCAGGACGCCCTGAGGCACTTCCGCAAGGCCGATGCCGTGTTCGCCCAGCGGGCGGTCACCATGACGGGCGAAGAGCGGGCGTCGTTCCGGCAGCGGATTCAACGGGGGCTTGACAGCTTGGATGAAAAACGCCCGGTTTACCGGGAATAGGCGAGGCGCCAAGGCCCGGGAGCTGGGCAAGGTCTCTACATGGCCAAGGAAGACCCTTCAAGGGCCGCGGCGGCCTTCCAAGAGGCCATTGCTTGGCTGCCGGGCGACGCGCTGCTTCACTTCGATTTGGCGATGGTGTTGAAGCGGTTGAAAGGCCCCCGCTTCAAGCGGGAGGCGGTCCGCCAGTTTGAGCGGGCGCTGGCCTTGTTCCGGACGAAACCGCCCCCTGAGGTCGCAAAGCTGTCGAACAGGTTTCAGAAGAGAATCGAGATGGAGATCGCACACCTCTCGGGGGGGGGGAACTCCCTCTACTACCTGATGCAACAGGTGGCCCTCGGCGTCCGGGAGCGGGCGATAGAGCTTTCGCTCTTCATCCTTGTGTTTGCAGGGATTGCCGTGTATCTTCTCCGCGCGGGCCTGCGGCTCAGCGGCCCTGATGCCGCTGAGGGCTCTTATCCCAACGGATAGCCCGGCAGTCCACCATGCGGACATCCTCGACGGAAAGCCGAACCTGCCAACAGAAGTTCTCCCACCGGTCAAACCGCCAGGTCCGATCCAGGACGAGGTTTTGTTTGGGAATTACAAAGAAGGGTTGACAATTCAGCCGCCATCTGGCAGAAGGGGCGGATGGGCATTCTCGCTGTCGGGGGCCTTTCTGCCGCCCCGGTCTTCTTGGGGTTTCTGATGGAACCTTGGCTTCCACTTGGACATTGGGGCTGGGGGGGAATGCTTTTCCTTGCGTTGCTTCCCAGCGCCATCTACTGGCGGAAGAAAATATTTGGCAGCGTGCAAAAAATATGGCAGTGGGCCCAGAAGATACCGCTAAAGACAATTGCAGAAGGCCCAACCGAGATAAAAGTCCAGACCAAAGCTGAAAACGGTTGGGTGGATGAAGACGGCGCTCCCCCGCTCTAGGGTTTTGTTGGACACTCGATTGATCCATGATTCATGGAGAAAGGGGTGTCGCGATGAACGAACAAAAGCAAGAGGGGGCTTTGGCGGAGGGCGCCCGCAGGGCGAACGGAGCCAAGGCCCCAGGGCATCGCAGTGAGCGGGGTCGGTTCTCCTGCCAGCGCAAGCGGGAGGCGGTCCTGCGTCTTTTGCGGGGCGAGAGCCTGGAGACGCTCTGCCGCGAGTTGGGCACGACAGCGGCTCGGCTTTCCGCCTGGCGCGAGGCGTTCCTTCGCGGGGGCGAGGCGGCGCTCAAAGCCCGCCCGGCGGATGAGCGGGCCGAGGAGAACGCCCGGCTCAAGGCCAAGGTGGGCGAACTCACGATGGAGGGCGAGGTCCTGCGGGAGAAGATCGACCGCCTGGAGGCCGGCCGCCCTTTAGCCGGCAGGAGGTGGAGGCGATGAGTCAGGCCCGCTTCACCTCCACGGGCAGAGCCTACGGCCTGAAGCGGGTGTGCGCCCTTTGGGGCTTGGCGCGCTCCACGGTCTACGCGCAACGGCGGCGAGAGGCGGTCCCCGTTCATGAACGCCCCACGCCCAATAAGCGCGGCCCTGTGGGCCCGTGCACCGATGCGGAACTCCTCGGCCACATCCGGCAGGTCCTGGAGGACTCTCCCTTCCATGGCGAGGGCTACCGCAAGGTGTGGGCGAGGCTGCGCTTCGCGGGCATCCGCACCAGCAAGGAGCGGGTGCGTCGCCTGATGCGGGAGGCGGGGCTTCAGGCCCCCCACCGGGTGGGCAAACCCCGAGGTCCCAAGGCCCACAACGGGACCATCCGCACCGAGCGGCCCGACCGAATGTGGGGCACGGACATGACGACGACGGTGACCACCGAGGAGGGGGTGGCCTCGGTGTTCGTGGCGGTGGATCACTGCTCGGTGGACTGCGTGGGGATCCATGCGGCCAAGAGCGGCAACCGCTTCGAGGCCCTGGAGCCGATCCGGCAGGGGGTCGCCGAGCGCTTCGCCGGCTTGGAGGCGGACGTCGCCGAGGGGCTTAAAGTTCGTCACGACCACGGCCCCGCCTATCTGTCCGATGACTTTCAGCGGGAGATCGCCTACCTGGGCATGACCAGTTCGCCCAGCTTCGTGCGGGCGCCCGAGGGAAATGGCTACTGTGAGTGGTTTATCCGCATCTTGAAGGAGAATCTCCTGTGGGTGCGCTCTTTCGCCACCGTAGAGGAACTGCGGTGGGCGCTGCTTGAGTTCAAGAACCTGTACAACCATCATTGGATTCTCGAGGGCTACGGCTACCGAACGCCGGCCCAGGCAAGGCAGGAAAAACTCGCTCAAGTTGCGGAGGCCGCATGAGGTCGAATACCCTCACCCGAGTGTCCAATAACCCAGGGGCGGTCCAGCGCCATCAAATTGCTTATCGCCTCCTCACTGGTGCGATTACGCTTGCCGAACGAAACTATGACGTTTGGTGAGGCCCTATTGCGGCGTCAAGGACCCAACGCCTCCAAAACAGGGGCGTCGATTCGAGCGAGTGAGATAGCGCGCCACCTTCTCAAGACCTACAACGACGAGTACTCATGGGGGAAGCGCAATGGCCTCTATTACAGGAAGTATTTAGAGGATTGGATCGGCGAGAAGGCGTATCAAGACCATGATGCGATAAGGGCAAAGCGATGAAAAGGTGGAGAACATAGCATGGCAAACGAAGTAGACAGCATCTTTCACAAAGAACCGCCGCGTTGGGTGCAACTCAGGGCGGAGTGTCGTTTGGAGTTGAAGTTCGTAGCACTCCGGCAGATCGTTGAGCGCGATGTTGCAGATTTCAACGGGATGGAGGACGGCCAGCGTGGCGCGCGGAGATTCGAATTCAACTCGAACGGAGGGCGATATGTGTGTTTCATTCCGATTGACAAACCACTCAATCGAAGTGAATGGGGGCGTCCAGGCTTTCTTTGTATCTCCGCGATGGAACACCGCCGCCCGTACATACAAGCTGTACAAGAGAGATGGCGAGGGATCGTTCGAGGTCTGGGAAATCAGCCAGATGGTCCCCCGCTCTAGGGTTTTGTTGGACACTCGATTGATCCATGATTCATGGAGAAAGGGGTGTCGCGATGAACGAACAAAAGCAAGAGGGGGCTTTGGCGGAGGGCGCCCGCAGGGCGAACGGAGCCAAGGCCCCAGGGCATCGCAGTGAGCGGGGTCGGTTCTCCTGCCAGCGCAAGCGGGAGGCGGTCCTGCGTCTTTTGCGGGGCGAGAGCCTGGAGACGCTCTGCCGCGAGTTGGGCACGACAGCGGCTCGGCTTTCCGCCTGGCGCGAGGCGTTCCTTCGCGGGGGCGAGGCGGCGCTCAAAGCCCGCCCGGCGGATGAGCGGGACGAGGAGAACGCCCGGCTCAAGGCCAAGGTGGGCGAACTCACGATGGAGGGCGAGGTCCTGCGGGAGAAGATCGACCGCCTGGAGGCCGGCCGCCCTTTAGCCGGCAGGAGGTGGAGGCGATGAGTCAGGCCCGCTTCACCTCCACGGGCAGAGCCTACGGCCTGAAGCGGGTGTGCGCCCTTTGGGGCTTGGCGCGCTCCACGGTCTACGCGCAACGGCGGCGAGAGGCGGTCCCCGTTCATGAACGCCCCACGCCCAATAAGCGCGGCCCTGTGGGCCCGTGCACCGATGCGGAACTCCTCGGCCACATCCGGCAGGTCCTGGAGGACTCTCCCTTCCATGGCGAGGGCTACCGCAAGGTGTGGGCGAGGCTGCGCTTCGCGGGCATCCGCACCAGCAAGGAGCGGGTGCGTCGCCTGATGCGGGAGGCGGGGCTTCAGGCCCCCCACCGGGTGGGCAAACCCCGAGGTCCCAAGGCCCACAACGGGACCATCCGCACCGAGCGGCCCGACCGAATGTGGGGCACGGACATGACGACGACGGTGACCACCGAGGAGGGGATGGCCTCGGTGTTCGTGGCGGTGGATCACTGCTCGGTGGACTGCGTGGGGATCCATGCGGCCAAGAGCGGCAACCGCTTCGAGGCCCTGGAGCCGATCCGGCAGGGGGTCGCCGAGCGCTTCGCCGGCTTGGAGGCGGACGTCGCCGAGGGGCTTAAAGTTCGTCACGACCACGGCCCCGCCTATCTGTCCGATGACTTTCAGCGGGAGATCGCCTACCTGGGCATGACCAGTTCGCCCAGCTTCGTGCGGGCGCCCGAGGGAAATGGCTACTGTGAGTGGTTTATCCGCATCTTGAAGGAGAATCTCCTGTGGGTGCGCTCTTTCGCCACCGTAGAGGAACTGCGGTGGGCGCTGCTTGAGTTCAAGAACCTGTACAACCATCATTGGATTCTCGAGGGCTACGGCTACCGAACGCCGGCCCAGGCAAGGCAGGAAAAACTCGCTCAAGTTGCGGAGGCCGCATGAGGTCGAATACCCTCACCCGAGTGTCCAATAACCCAGGGGCGGTCCAATGGCGCTCTATCCCATCTTGTTCCAGGAGTAATGTGAGATGAATTACCGTCCCAAGCTCGATCCGAAGGTGGAACCTTGTAGGCGCGACACCAGAGAAGCTGGCCAAGGCGCTGTTCGGCCGCACGGAGCCTTTACGCCCCGGAACTCGACGAAAGCCCGTTGTCCGCGATGAGGTCGCGGTAGAGGAGGTTGCGCCCGACGAGCCGGGCAACAGTATTCCTCATCTGCGCAAGCGTTCCCGACTCGCGGACGTTGTGCTTGCCGGCGAATTCGGAGACGTAGCGTTGCAGGTGCTTCGGGCTGATCTTGTGGAAGGTGCCCTTGTGGGCGCGCTTGAGCATCGACCAGAAGGACTCGATCCCGTTGGTGTGCGCCATGCCGTTGACGTATTCGGAGACCGAGTGCTTAATGCTTTCGTGCGGGTTCGGGATGCCCTCGTAGGCAGCGGCGTCATCGGTGTAGACCACCGCGTCCGGCTCGGCGTTCTCGGCCACGAAATCTTGCAGCGTGGCCTTGTCGGTGCTCTCGATCACGCGGGCGTTGACCTTGTTCGTCGCCCGGTCCTTCGCGCCCACGACCGCCACCATGTCCACCGGTCCGCGCCCCGTCGTCGCCTTGCGCTTCGCGTTCGACATGTTCTGGCGCTTCCCGCCGACATAGGTTTCGTCGAACTCGACCGGGCCGTCAAACGGGCCTTCGCCATCCCCGCCCCATGCTTCCCGGATACGGTGAAGCATGAACCAAGCCGTGGGCTGCGAAACGCCAATGTCTCGCTGCAGCCTCATGGACGAAACCGATCTTGAGCGAGGTCAGGCAAATGTAGATCGCGATCGACCACTTCCGCAGCGGGATTTTCGACCGCTGCATGGCCGTGCCCGTCTTGACGCTGAAATAGGATCGGCAGTCCGTGCACCAATAGGGCATTTTCGCGTGACTGGCCTCGCTGGTGCGGAGCGATCCGCACTTGGGGCAGTGGCGACCGTCCGGCCAGATTACCGATTCGAACTACGCCGTGGCGGCTTTCTCGGTCGGGAACATGTCCATCAACTCTAATGAAGGTGAGTCCTTCGCGATGGGCTTTTCCGGGTGCTTTCTTCGCCATTTCCACTCTCCCTTCCGACACTCTGAATATAGGGAGTCAGCCTGGTAATGTCAACCCTTCTTTGTAATCCCCTTTTGTTTGACGTGATACAAATCGGGCGCGGCTTTTCGGGCGAGCCAGTCGTAAGAGCGGGCGTCCGTGTTGGCGGCGCCCTCGGTGAGGTTGGTGTTCAACCGTTCCTTTACCAGGCCGATCGCCCGTTTCCCGGCCATGCGGTCTGTCGCGCCGGCCCCCCACTGATAGGCGACCCCCAAAAACAGAAACGCAACGGCGATCGCAAGAATCCGCAGGGAGCAAGGAGCGGCGGATAGCGGCCGCGGGTGCGGTTCAATTGGGCCGGCGGCGGGTCTCATGGCTCAGAACCTGTGGTTCCGCAGCAGGATGGCCCACAGGTACCACCGGAAGTAGCTTCGGGCGACTTTCAGCATTTTGAAGCTGGAAGTCCCAGCCGTCCGGCCTTTCCAGATGGTGGGAACTTCCGTGATGCGGTAGCCTTTGAGGAACGCCTTGACACAGATTTCCAGCGATGAGGCGAACCCCGCCTCCTCCAGCGGTGTCGTCCGCAGGATCTCCGTCCGGTACATCTTGAAGGCGTTGCTGACATCGTGGGTCTGGATGCCGGTGAGCTTTCTCAGGCTTGAACAGACGTGCCGCGAGAAGAATCCTTGAAGCGCGGGGCCGCCCAGGCGCCTGCCTTCGGGCATATAGCGGGAAGCGCAGACGAGATCGTATCCTTCTTCGAGCTTTGCGTACATCCGAGGCACGGTTTCCGGGTCGTCGCAAAGGTCGGCCATCATCACCACGGTGACCGGAGTGGAGACGTTTTCAAAACCGGATTTGAGGGCGTTGGTGATCCCGCGCGGCCGGGAGCTGTTGACCAGGCGGATGTTCGGACGGTCGCCGGAAATCCTCTCTACGATCTCCGCCGTCCGGTCGTCCGAGCTGTCGTTGACCACAATCACCAGGTGGGGAGTGAGAAGCTTCTCTTCGAGCGTGGTGAGCGATTTCTCGATGTTCAGCTCTTCATTCAGAGCCGGGATGACGATGGTGATCTTCGGTTCTTCGTCCAATTTCGCACTCCGGTTCGTGGTCATTGAATCACGGCTGCCGCCTCCGGGAAAGAAGCGATTGTAATGCAATCCGGATTCAGGGAGTAGAGGGGGAGGACGGGGCGTGTCTTCGGGGATTGATATTTTAGGGGCGGCACGGAGATGGAAACATGCGGCCAAACGGGACCGGGCGCGCCGGAAGGTGAAAAACCCGGTCTCAGGTTTCGTGGCGCGGGCATCGAAGACGGATATAATTTGTGATTGTCTCGACGAATCCGCGGCCGAACCAAGAGGGCGAAAGGGGATGAGGGAGTGCGACTGATACGATGTCCCCCCCGATCCCGGATCCTCGGAACAGCCATTTTTGTCGCGGCGCTTCTCACCGCGCTCCCGATGGCCGGAACAGCCGGGAGGGCGTTCGCTCAGCTTCCCGATTTTCTCAAGCCAAAGAACCTACCCCTGGATGACGCACGGCCCCAGGGCAAGGCGTCCGGAAAAGGGGCGGACCGGGGACTGTCGACAGGCCGTTCCATTAAACGACCGAATCCGGCGCCGAGGATATCATTCGCACAGGCTGCGAGGTTCCTGGCGCCGGGGGAGATCTGGGATCTCTACCTCGTTCTGGAGGATGAGGATGAAAACCTGAAAACCCTGGAATGGGAGCTTCATCAGGAAGGCCCCGGGGGCTCCTCGCGCGGAGAAATCCGCTTGGCCTTGCCCAGGAAGGCGCCGAAGGAGGGGCAGGAAAGATTCAAAAAGGACGAGATTAGCAAGTTGGCGGGATATCTGGAGCTCGACACAGGCGGACCGGATGTTCTTCGGCATCCGGGGCGGTTCGACGGTCTGCGGATGACGCTGACCGTGACGGTCATGGATGGAAAGGGCCTGCAAAGCAAAAGCCGTGTTTTCCCCTTGACCTTTCGCCTCGGCGCTCCCCAGCCGTCCCGGCCTGTGGTGTCAGGCGTCACGTTCCGTCATCGTCTCGGCGCCATCATCGCCGTTTTCCCCGACCCCCTGGCAGGAAAATAGAGAGAACCGCTTTTCAAGGTGTGTTAATGAGTGAGGCTGAATTTCCGCTAAGATTTTTGTGCCCCAGGCGGGAGACTCTTCACCCATGACCACCTTCTCCGTACGTAAAGGGCTTGTCAGACGTACGAATTTTTGAGAAAATATTTTAATCTGTTCCCCCGCTCTAGGGTTTTGTTGGACACTCGATTGATCCATGATTCATGGAGAAAGGGGTGTCGCGATGAACGAACAAAAGCAAGAGGGGGCTTTGGCGGAGGGCGCCCGCAGGGCGAACGGAGCCAAGGCCCCAGGGCATCGCAGTGAGCGGGGTCGGTTCTCCTGCCAGCGCAAGCGGGAGGCGGTCCTGCGTCTTTTGCGGGGCGAGAGCCTGGAGACGCTCTGCCGCGAGTTGGGCACGACAGCGGTTCGGCTTTCCGCCTGGCGCGAGGCGTTCCTTCGCGGGGGCGAGGCGGCGCTCAAAGCCCGCCCGGCGGATGAGCGGGACGAGGAGAACGCCCGGCTCAAGGCCAAGGTGGGCGAACTCACGATGGAGGGCGAGGTCCTGCGGGAGAAGATCGACCGCCTGGAGGCCGGCCGCCCTTTAGCCGGCAGGAGGTGGAGGCGATGAGTCAGGCCCGCTTCACCTCCACGGGCAGAGCCTACGGCCTGAAGCGGGTGTGCGCCCTTTGGGGCTTGGCGCGCTCCACGGTCTACGCGCAACGGCGGCGAGAGGCGGTCCCCGTTCATGAACGCCCCACGCCCAATAAGCGCGGCCCTGTGGGCCCGTGCACCGATGCGGAACTCCTCGGCCACATCCGGCAGGTCCTGGAGGACTCTCCCTTCCATGGCGAGGGCTACCGCAAGGTGTGGGCGAGGCTGCGCTTCGCGGGCATCCGCACCAGCAAGGAGCGGATGCGTCGCCTGATGCGGGAGGCGGGGCTTCAGGCCCCCCACCGGGTGGGCAAACCCCGAGGTCCCAAGGCCCACAACGGGACCATCCGCACCGAGCGGCCCGACCGAATGTGGGGCACGGACATGACGACGACGGTGACCACCGAGGAGGGGGTGGCCTCGGTGTTCGTGGCGGTGGATCACTGCTCGGTGGACTGCGTGGGGATCCATGCGGCCAAGAGCGGCAACCGCTTCGAGGCCCTGGAGCCGATCCGGCAGGGGGTCGCCGAGCGCTTCGCCGGCTTGGAGGCGGACGTCGCCGAGGGGCTTAAAGTTCGTCACGACCACGGCCCCGCCTATCTGTCCGATGACTTTCAGCGGGAGATCGCCTACCTGGGCATGACCAGTTCGCCCAGCTTCGTGCGGGCGCCCGAGGGAAATGGCTACTGTGAGTGGTTTATCCGCATCTTGAAGGAGAATCTCCTGTGGGTGCGCTCTTTCGCCACCGTAGAGGAACTGCGGTGGGCGCTGCTTGAGTTCAAGAACCTGTACAACCATCATTGGATTCTCGAGGGCTACGGCTACCGAACGCCGGCCCAGGCAAGGCAGGAAAAACTCGCTCAAGTTGCGGAGGCCGCATGAGGTCGAATACCCTCACCCGAGTGTCCAATAACCCAGGGGCGGTCCACTGTCGCACAAAAACTCTTGACACTTGAATACAAAGCTGTAATGTACAGTTATCGAAATACAAATTACCCCCTAGTTCTAAGGAATATCTATTATGGCCATCGCAAGCTTGCAACCCCTCCGGAAAAGTCTTCTTTCGGAAAACGTCGTCGGATCCATTCGGGCGGCGATTCTGGAAGGTGCGTTCGATTTGGGCCAGCGTTTGGTTGAGACCGAGTTGGCCGAGCAGTTGGGTGTTAGTCGGGGTCCGATTCGGGAAGCCCTCCGGCTTTTGGCCGCGGAGGGTCTTGTGGTGATTAATGTCCACCGCGGAACTTTCGTCGTCGAACCGGCCGTGGCGGATGTCGAGGAAATCTACAGCCTGCGCGAGGCGTTGGAGGTGCTTGCGGTCCAGCGGATTGTGAAACTGGCGGAGGATGAAGAAATTACAGAGCTCGTGGATGGCGTCCGCCGCTTTCAAGCCGCTTCGGAGTCCGGGCAGGCCGAGAAGGTTGTCATCGTGAACATGGAATTCCACAGCCGGCTGTTCAAACTTGCGCGGCACAGCCGGCTTTCCCAGATATGGGCGACCCTTGAGTCGCAGCTTCATCTTTGCAACTCGATGGGCTTTGAGCGCCCTCAGCCGAGCTCGGCTCGGCCGTTTGATGATCACCTCAAGATCCTTGACGCCATCCAGCGCCGTGACGCGGAAGAGGCCTGTCGTTTGATGTCCCGGCATATTCAGAACGCGGCCCAGACCGCTCGTGAGGCCGCCAACCCGTCTTAGTGTGTGTCTCAAAAAAATTACCTCACAAATTCTGCAAACTCCTCAGAGGAGGGCGCCACTGGCGCCCTTCATTGGGCATCGCCCCCTGCCGGAGCGAATTTGATTCGCTGATGGTTATCTTTGCGTGGGGGGGGGGCAGTGAACCGGGGAACGTCTACTCGGCCTTGGCCAAGCGGTCCTGATCGACGGAATCGACAATATAAATCAGCGGGTTGTCCATCAGGGGGAGGAGCCCGTTGTCTCGGGTGTGATGTCCGTTTCCGTTTAGTCCGTGCAGAATGCTCACCGTCGGACGCAGGGGCTTCTCTTCATCGATCTCGACCACCCGGGCGATTTCGTTTGTGTTGAGGCGCACCAAAGAATGAAGCGGGTAGTGAGGGAACTGATAGAGCAGGACTTTGAGAATCCGGTGGGGAAATCCCCCCTTCTGTTTGACCATGATGTCATTCATGGCTTTATTGGGCCGCAGGGGAGGCCGATAAGGGCGTTGGCTTGTGAGGGCTTCGTAGACATCGGAGACGGCGATGATCATGGCCATCTCATCAATCTCATCGCCATAAAGACCCTTGGGGTAGCCGTTGCCGTTCGCGCGCTCGTGCTCTTGGGAAATCACCCGCGTCAGCCATCCGAACTTGTCTCCCAGATGGGCCTGAATGATCCGGCTTCCGTATTCAGTGTGCCGCCGAATGATTTCCATCTCCCGCGATGTGAGCGGGGCCTCCTTGTGACGAATTTCCTTCGGCGTCAGGCACATCCCCACATCGTGCAGCAGTCCCGCCAGCGCCAGACGCTTTAATTGTTCGGAATCGCACCCCAGGGCCTTTCCAATCTTCAGGGCATACGTGGCCACGTGAAGAAGATGGGCCGACAGGGCGTTGTCATAGTCGCGGTTTTGCAGTGACAGGCTGTAAAGGGCTTCGAGGTTCTCCTCCCGGCCCGCCATTTGTTCTATCGGCTGGAGAAGGGAATTCAGCCGAAGCTTCTTCTTGGCCGCTATCTCCCTCAGCAGGCCCACCAGTAAATCCTGAATGCGCTCATAAAGTTGGCCGGCCCCCTCCGACGCGGCCTCGCACTCTTCAGGCGGGATTTCGGCGGCTTTCCTCTTTGGGGGATCCTGAACCAGAGAGATTGGGGCCGATGCCGTTTCTTTCGGCGCGGAGGTGCCATTGGCGTGGACGGCGTCGCTGATTGAAAGCGTGAGGCCCTCGGGTTCAGTCTCGTTGCCTGTTGTGTCGGTCACAACTTCGACCGCGCCATTTTTTGTATCTGTCTTGATTCGGATGAGCAACGTATGAGTCCGCAACTTATTGGGGAGACGCCAAGGGTCTCCCAGAGGGTTAGATGAATGAATTTTCGATGAATTCCACTTGTAACAATATAGATACATTTATAAATGTAATACACCCTCATAACCTTGTCAACAGTGAATTTCGCTTGATACTCTTATATTTCCTGAGAATTCCGGAACAGGGATCCGGCCAAACCGGGGGTGGGGTCGCATCCCGAGGACGCCGGACGCCGGTGCGAATGGGCGGACCCAGACACGGGATTCAGCCGAATTCAGAATCCCTCCCCCTTGACCCGATATTCCAGATGCGCGAAGATTTGCTTCTGAATTTACCAATCAACATTTGTTCCCAAGAGTCGATCTGATTTCGGCCCACAGGGCCAGTCGTCCGCGTGTCTTCGGACCGGGTTGATACTGAGTGACACATAGAACCGGACATTCGGGATCACGCTTGGGAAGAACCGGATCGCCCGGGCCTGCTTTATGAAGCCGGTTTCGGAGAGGACGTGATCCATGCGCTTCGCTGTGGACACCGGCGGCACCTTCACCGATCTGCTTATCGAAGACGGCCGGGGCGTCCTCCACATGTTCAAGACCCCCACCACCCCGCATGATCCGGTGGAGGGCATTATGGACGCCGTTCACGCCGCGGCCGAGAGCATGTCGACCACCCCTGAGGATCTGCTGGCCGGCGGAAACCTCTTCATCCACGGCACCACGCACGCCATCAACGCCGTCATCACCGGCGCCGCCGCCCGAACCGCCTTCCTCACAACGCGGGGTCATCCCGACGTCCTGGTTCTGCGCGAAGGGGGCCGAATCGAGCCTTTTAATTTCTCCGTTCCCTTCCCGAAGCCTTACGTTCCCCGCGCGTTGACATTCGAGGTCCCCGGGCGCATCGCCTCCGACGGCCGGGTCGTCGAGCCTTTTGAGGAGCAAGCGGTGATCGACATCATCGGCCGGTTGCGGGCCTTGAAGGTGGAGGCCGTGGCCGTGTCCCTTCTCTGGTCCACCGTCAACCCGGACCACGAGGAGCGCGTCGGCCGCCTCTTGGAGGCCCATCTTCCGGGCGTCCCCGTGACGCTTTCCCACGTCCTCAATCCGATCCTCCGCGAATACCGGCGCGCCTCCTCGGCCTGTATGGACGCCTCCCTCAAGCCGCTCATGTCGCGCTATCTCATCGGGCTGTCGACCCGGTTGCGGGCGGCGGGGTTCGAGGGCCGGCTTTTGATCTTGACCTCGCGGGGCGGGGTGATGGACGCGGACGAGATGGCCAAGGCCCCCATTCACGCCATCGGCTCCGGTCCCTCCATGGCCCCCATCGCCGGGCGTCACTACGCCCGCGCCGACGCCGCCTCCGACACGGCGATCGTAGCGGACACCGGAGGGACGACGTTCGACATCAGCCTGGTCCGCAGAGACGTCATCCCCACGACGCCGGAAACCTGGCTGGGGCAACGCTACCGGGGCCACATCGTCGGGTTTCCCTCCGTGGACGTGAAGAGCATCGGCGCGGGCGGCGGGAGCATCGCCCGGGTAGATGAAGGGGGGCTGTTGCACGTGGGGCCCGCCAGCGCGGGCGCGGTCCCGGGGCCGGCCTGCTACGGCAAGGGGGGAAGGCGTTCCACCGTCACCGATGCCGCCCTCGTCCTGGGGTACATCGACCCGGCCTTCTTCCTGGGTGGAACAATGACGCTCGAAGCGGGGCCGGCCGCCGAAGCCATCGAGCGGGACGTGGCCGCGCCGCTGGGCCTTGGCCTTCCGGAAGCGGCCTCGGCCATTCTCCGTCTGGCCACGGCGAACATGGTGAGCGCCATCGAGGAGATCACCATCAACCAGGGGATCGACCCGCGCGCCGCCGTCCTCGTCGGGGGCGGAGGCGCCGCGGGGATCAACTCGGTGGCCATCGCCCGGCGGCTGGGATGCAAGACCCTGCTGATTCCGGAGGTGGGCGCGGCCCTGTCCGCCGCCGGGGCCCTCATGTCCGAGCTGCGGGCCGATCACCGGGCGCTCTATTATTCGGCCACGGACAACTTCGACTTCAGCGGTGTGAACGGCGTTTTGAAAACCTTGCGGGAGAAATGTCGGGCGTTCATCAAAAGCGCGGGGAAGGGCGCGGTCGATCATGCCATCAACCTGTACGCCGAGGCGCGGTACCGTCATCAGATCTGGGAAATCGACCTGCCCCTGTCAATCCGGCGTTTCCGGTCGAAGGCGGACGTCGCCCGCGCGCGGGAGGAATTCGACCGGGCGCACGAGGAGGTGTTCGCCTTCCGCGACCCCGGCTCCGAGGTGGAATTCGTCGGTTGGCGGGCCGAGGCGCGTTGCGGGTTGCGCAAAGGGGATTTGGGGCGGCTCGGCCATGAGAAGGTTGTCAAAGTCTCTTCAACGCGCCGGGCCTATTTCAGTGAAACGGGCTCTGTGAAGGCCCGCGTCGAGTTGTTCGAGACGATGAAGCGCGACGTTGCCATTCGAGGACCCGCGATTATCGAGTCCCCATTCACGACCGTCGTCATCGACCCCGGCGCGAAGGCGGTCCGCAAGAAGAGCGGGACGCTGGTCATCACGCCTTAGGCGCAGAGGGGGGGAGGAGACACTCAAAAGTCCGCGCGCCCGATCACCGATGGATGGCGGGCAGGATGCCCGCCCTACCTGTCAGGAATCCCGGAATTCGACCGACGGGCGCCCGGTGTTTGGGTCGGCGGACCCTTGCCCGGCCGGAAATGGATGGCGGGCGGGATGCCCGCGCCGCCGGTTGGAAAGACCGTTTTTTCATCGATGGGCAGGCCGGGCGTTTGGGTCGGTGGACCCCCTGCCCGGCGGGATGGACGGTGCGGACTCTATGAGTCAAAGCGCACGCGAGACACGACGGTGGAAGAACCCTGAAAGGTGCAACGCATGCCGAAAGCACGATTGGCGAAAAAGACGCCGACGCCCCGGGTCCGGCGCGGAAGACGCGCGGGGATCGATCCGGTCACGCTGGCCGTTCTGAGCAAGCGGTTCGACGCCGTGACGTCGAAGATGGCGAACACCCTGTTCCGCACCGGACGGTCGGGGGTTCTCAACGTCGCGAAGGACTTCTCGACCAGCATCGTCACGCGGGACTGCGAGCTCCTCACCGGCGCCGAGACCCTTCCCATACACGTCCTGAGCGGCGCGGACCTCATGGCCCGGGCGATGATGGACATCCATCCCGAGCTGAAGCGGGGGGACGCCTTCCTGCACAACTCGCCCTACCACGGCTGTTCCCACCCGGCGGACCACACCATCCTCGTCCCGGTCATCGACGGGAAGGGGACTCATCACTTCACCGTCTGGGTGAAGGCGCACCAGGCGGACTGCGGCAACTCCCTGCCGACGACCTACATGGGCCACGCGCGCGACGTCTACGAAGAAGGCGCGCTCATCTTTCCGGCGGTCAAGGTGGAAGAGGACTACGAGGAGCTCTCCGACATCATCCGGATGTGCGAGATGCGCATCCGGGTCCCCGAGCAGTGGCGGGGCGATTTCCTGGCTATGGTGGGCGCGGCGCGGATCGGCGAGCGCGAGGTCCTGGCGATGGCGAAGGAGGTCGGCTGGGAGACGCTGCACGCCTTCACGGCCGAGTGGTTCGACTACAGCGAGAAGGTCATGGTCTCCGCCATCGGGAAGCTGCCGAGCGGCGAGGCCGCCGCCGTCAGCGTTCATGACCCGGTGCCCGGCACCCCGCCCGAGGGAGTCCCCATTCAGGTGAAGGTGAAGATCGACAGCGTGAACGCACTGATCGACGTGCACCTCACCGACAACCCCGACGCCATGCCCTGCGGCCTCAACCTCAGCGAGGCCTGCGCGCGGACGGCCGCCATGATTGCCGTCTTCAACAGCATCGAGGACGAGGTTCCGACCAACGCCGGCAGCTTCCGGCGAATCCGCGTGCACATCCGCGAGGGATGCATCGCCGGGGGCGGAACCCATCCGACCAGCATGTCCGTCGCGACCACGAACCTGGCCGACCGCGTGACCAACCCCGTTCAGCGGGCGTTCTCGATGATCCGGGACGGACTGGGCCTTGCGGAGTGCGGCCCCTTTTTCCCCGCTTCCATGGGCGTCATCTCGGGCTTCGATCCCCGGAACGACAACGCCCCGTTCGTCAACCAAATCTTCATGCTGGACACCGGAGGCGCGGGCGCCGCGAAAACGGACGCCTGGCTCACGATCTGCCATGCCGGGAATTCGGGTCTGTGCTTCATCGACAGCGTGGAGTTGGATGAGCTTCACTTCCCGATTCTCGTCAAGACGCGGCGTCTCGTCCCCGACACCGAAGGGGCGGGCCGGACCACGGGCGCGCCGGCGGGGCTGTGCGAATACGGGCCGCTGGGTGGAGGAAAGCTCGAAGTGGCCTATATCGCCGACGGCGCCATCAACAACGCCAAAGGCACGCTGGGGGGCGGGGACGGCTCCAAGATCCGGAACTACCGCCGGACGGCGGACGGAGAGCTCGAAGAGCTGCCAGCGTGCGCCAACATCATCCTCGAGCCGGGCGAGACTGTCATCTCCTACACCGCTGGCGGGGGCGGCTACGGCCCTCCCCATGAACGGCCGCCGGAGAAGGTTGGCCACGACGTGGAGGAGGGCTGGATCACCCGGAAGCGCGCCCGCGAGGTTTACGGCGTCGTTTTCGATAACGGAGGAAAGATCGACATGCCGGCCACGGCCGCGCTTCGGAAAGCGCCGGTCGGGCCACAGGCCCGGTAAGGGGCAAGGACTGATGATTTGCCTTGCGGAGTAAATTTGGGCGTGTACAGAGCCCCGCCCCTAAACGCCAAACACGTAGCGCTCCCTGAAATGTAGGGGCGGGGCTCTGTACCCGCCCCGCTTTTTAGCCGGCCGACGGATGACCCTTCAACGGATGGCGGGGTGCATGTCTGGTGAGGTTCTTGGGAAAACCACGGGGGTCGGGGTTGGCGCTCAGAAGAGGGGATTGACCATGAAGCTGAAAGACAAAGTCGCCATTGTAACCGGCGGCTCTCAGGGGATCGGCGAGGCCGTCTGTCAGGCGTACGCCCGGGAGGGCGCGAAGGTTGTCGTCGTCAATCACGGCAGGCCGGAGCTTGGACAGCGGGTCGCGGAGAAGATTGCGGCCGGGGGCGGAACGGCCGCGGCCATGCGGTGCGATGTGTCGAAGAAGTCCGATGTCGAATCCTTGGTTGAAAGCGTCGTGAAGGAATTCGGGACGGTGGACATCCTCGTCAGCAACGCCGGCCGTATGATCAACAAGGTCATCGAGGAGTACACCGAAGAAGAGTGGGACACAATGATCGACATCAACCTGAAAGGGGCCTTCCTGACGGCCCAGGCGGTCGTGCCAATCATGAAGGAGAAACGGTTCGGGAAGATCATCTTCGTGGCCTCCATCGCCGGGAGCGTCGCCTTCCCGAACGCGGTGCCCTATTGCGCCAGCAAGGGCGGCGTGCTCCTCATCACCAAGGCCCTGGCGGCTGAAATCTCGCAATTCGGGATCAACGTCAACGCCATCTCCCCGGGCAACACGGCGACCCCGCTGAATCAGCATCTTCAGGACAACCCCGGGTTCGTGAAGATGTTGGAGTCTTTCACCCCGACCAACCGGGCGTACATCTCCACTGAAGAGATAGCCGGCGCGGCCGTCTTCCTCGCCTCCGACGACGCCCGGGCCGTCCACGGCCTCGACCTCATCGTGGACGACGGCTGGTGCGCGATATAGCGCAGGTTTCGAAACGTACGAGATAAGTGACCCAGAATTCGCCTTGTTTTGGATTGAAGGGTTGGGGGTAGATGGGTGGGCGGAGAAGACAAATTTATTAAAAAGCGGTTTACATCGAGGCTCGATGATATTAACGAAGCACTCTCTAAATCGCCTGTATGGAAGGGATTGATGGATGGTGGCCTATCGCTCGTACCTTTCTTTGGCACCGCCGCAGTATCGGTACTAAGTGCGCGAGCGGCCAAGATCGCTGAAGGAAACTCGAAGCGGTTTGCCGAAGAGGTTAAAGAAAGGGTCAATCGTCTAGATCTCTCTAAACTCGACAAGAGCTTCGTAGAATCCGATGAGTTCGCATCACTTTTATTTGAGATTCTGACCCGCAACGCGAGGGCTTATGAAGAAGAAAAGATTAAACTTTTTGCTAACATTTTTGTTCATTCGGCATTTCTCGAGAATTCACGAACTCCATATAAAGAAGGGTTCATACGTATCGTTTCTGATCTTAGTCTCGATCACATAGCGCTTTTCCGTTGTATTTACGATAGGGCAAAGATTTTACAGAAGAAGACAAGGCAAATAATTGTGACCACGTGAAATCCGGCGAACTCTTAAAATTGCTTGAGATTTCTGTGTCACGCCTCCTGGCGTATGCCCAGGAATTGATGCGGTTTGGTGTTACTTACGATTGGACCTGGACCGCCCCTGGGTTATTGGACACTCGGGTGAGGGTATTCGACCTCATGCGGCCTCCGCAACTTGAGCGAGTTTTTCCTGCCTTGCCTGGGCCGGCGTTCGGTAGCCGTAGCCCTCGAGAATCCAATGATGGTTGTACAGGTTCTTGAACTCAAGCAGCGCCCACCGCAGTTCCTCTACGGTGGCGAAAGAGCGCACCCACAGGAGATTCTCCTTCAAGATGCGGATAAACCACTCACAGTAGCCATTTCCCTCGGGCGCCCGCACGAAGCTGGGCGAACTGGTCATGCCCAGGTAGGCGATCTCCCGCTGAAAGTCATCGGACAGATAGGCGGGGCCGTGGTCGTGACGAACTTTAAGCCCCTCGGCGACGTCCGCCTCCAAGCCGGCGAAGCGCTCGGCGACCCCCTGCCGGATCGGCTCCAGGGCCTCGAAGCGGTTGCCGCTCTTGGCCGCATGGATCCCCACGCAGTCCACCGAGCAGTGATCCACCGCCACGAACACCGAGGCCATCCCCTCCTCGGTGGTCACCGTCGTCGTCATGTCCGTGCCCCACATTCGGTCGGGCCGCTCGGTGCGGATGGTCCCGTTGTGGGCCTTGGGACCTCGGGGTTTGCCCACCCGGTGGGGGGCCTGAAGCCCCGCCTCCCGCATCAGGCGACGCACCCGCTCCTTGCTGGTGCGGATGCCCGCGAAGCGCAGCCTCGCCCACACCTTGCGGTAGCCCTCGCCATGGAAGGGAGAGTCCTCCAGGACCTGCCGGATGTGGCCGAGGAGTTCCGCATCGGTGCACGGGCCCACAGGGCCGCGCTTATTGGGCGTGGGGCGTTCATGAACGGGGACCGCCTCTCGCCGCCGTTGCGCGTAGACCGTGGAGCGCGCCAAGCCCCAAAGGGCGCACACCCGCTTCAGGCCGTAGGCTCTGCCCGTGGAGGTGAAGCGGGCCTGACTCATCGCCTCCACCTCCTGCCGGCTAAAGGGCGGCCGGCCTCCAGGCGGTCGATCTTCTCCCGCAGGACCTCGCCCTCCATCGTGAGTTCGCCCACCTTGGCCTTGAGCCGGGCGTTCTCCTCGTCCCGCTCATCCGCCGGGCGGGCTTTGAGCGCCGCCTCGCCCCCGCGAAGGAACGCCTCGCGCCAGGCGGAAAGCCGAGCCGCTGTCGTGCCCAACTCGCGGCAGAGCGTCTCCAGGCTCTCGCCCCGCAAAAGACGCAGGACCGCCTCCCGCTTGCGCTGGCAGGAGAACCGACCCCGCTCACTGCGATGCCCTGGGGCCTTGGCTCCGTTCGCCCTGCGGGCGCCCTCCGCCAAAGCCCCCTCTTGCTTTTGTTCGTTCATCGCGACACCCCTTTCTCCATGAATCATGGATCAATCGAGTGTCCAACAAAACCCTAGAGCGGGGGAGACCATTGGTAGACTTGGGGCAGAAGACAGCTATGGATTGACTGAATATGGGCGAGAATTTGCGCTGTTCCTTATCGACCCTGATATCGATTATTCTGTGTGAGGACGGATTTCATCTCTGCATCACATTCGGGTATAGAGTGGGTGTGTCGTAGTGCCGGTAATCCGTACCGCTGCCCCACTGGGAATTAAATGGCATTCATCTGCTACGTCAACGGTGAATTCGTCGAGGCGGCCGAGGCCAAGGTCTCCGCTTTCGACCACGGCTTTCTTTACGGCGACGGCGTCTTCGAGAGTTTGACCGCCCGTGACGGTCGGCTCTTCAAATTTCGGGACCACCTGGACCGACTGGAGCGCTCCGCGCGGGCGCTTCGTCTCGAGCTCCCGGAGTCCAAAGACCGGATTGCCGAGATCGTCAAAGAAGCGGCTCGCCGCTCGGGCGTCCAGGACGTCTACATCCGCGTCGTCGTCTCGCGCGGGGAGGGCTATCCCGTCCTGGACCCCCGGGTCGTCAAGACCCCGACCTTGGTCGTCCTCCTGCATGACCCGACGCCCCCCGCCGAGACGGGGTCGAGTTACGACGTTCAGGGCCGGGGTCTCAGGCTGAAGACGGCGGGCGTCCGAAAAGTTCCGCCCGAGTGCTTCGAGCCGCGCGTAAAGAGCCTGAACTACCTGAACAACGTCCTGGCGCGCATCGAGGCGATCGAATCGGGCTACGACGAGGCCATTCTGTTGGACACCCGGGGCTTTATCGCCGAGGCCCCCGGGGAGAATATTTTCATTGTAAAAGAGGGTATGATCAGGACTCCGGAAAAGACACGCATCCTTGATGGAATCACGCGACGGACTGTCCTGGAAATCGCCGATAGGGAGGGGATCCCGGCGGCGGAGGCCGACCTCACCCTCTACGATCTCTACACCGCGGACGAGGCCTTTTTGACTTCCTCCTTCAGCCGTATCCACGGCGTCGCGGAAGTGGACGGCCGTCTGATTCCATGTCCGGGGCCGATCACCCTCGATCTCCAGGGGCGCATCGCCGAGCTGGAGCGCACAACGGGCGAGGCCATCGACTGACGGGAGCCGCCATTTTTAAGCTTCGAAACGAAGACTTCTTTACGTACATCTGGGAATTGGAGGCAAGCCAACATGACAAGGACGCTCACCGACCTGGACCAGGCGCATCGCCTGGCTCTTTGGACCCCCTACATCCAGATGGAGACTGTTCGGGAGAACGGCCCGCTCATTTTCGAGCGGGCCGAGGGGTGCTACCTCTACGACGCCTCGGGCAGGAAGTACCTCGACGCCCACGCGAGTCTTTGGCTGGTCAACGTCGGTTACGGCCGTCAGGAGGTGATCGAAGCCGTCCATGAACAGATGAAGAAGATGGCCTATTTCAGCATGTTCCTGGGTTACTCGAACCAGCCGGCCATCGAGCTGGGGGAAAGGCTCAAGGAGCTGGCCGCGCCCGAAGGGATGGGGAAGGTATTCTATTCGGACAGCGGCTCCGAGGCCGTCGAGACCGCCCTCAAGATGGTGCGCCAGTATTGGAGGAACCTCGGGAAGGAGGGGAAATTCAAGGTCATCGGACGCAGAAACGGTTATCACGGCGTCACGTTCGGGGCCTTATCGGCGTCTGGCATGACGGCCAACCGCCGGATGTTCGAGCCGCTTCTGCCCGGGTTCCGCCACATCGCCGAGCCCAACTGCTACAGAAACGATTTCGGCGAGGGCCTCTCGGAGGAAGAGGTCTCCGAGGCGGCGGCGGACGCGCTCCGCGCCGCCATCGCCTTCGAGGGGGCGGACAGCGTGGCCGCCTTCATCGCCGAGCCCATCATGGGGGCCGCGGGCGTCATCATCCCGCCCGAAACCTACCTGAAGAAATGCCGGGAGATCTGCACGAAGAACGATGTCCTCTTCATCGCCGATGAAGTCATCACCGGCTTCGGCCGGACCGGGACCTGGTTCGGCAGCCGGACGTACGGGATTCAGCCGGACATCATGTGCTTCGCCAAAGGGCTGACGAGCGGATATGTCCCCATGGGCGCCACGATGTGCACCGAAGAGATCTATCAGGCGTTTCTGGGGACCCCGGGAGATGGGAAGGATTTCCGTCACGGCAACACGTACAGCGGCCACGCGGCGGCCGCGGCGGCGGCTTTGGCGACTCTTGCGATCGTCGAGAACGAGGACCTGCCCGGAAACGCCGCCCAGGTCGGCGCCCACCTGTTGAACCGCCTCAAGGAGCTGGAAAAGCATTCCATCGTCGGGGATGTGCGCGGTCTCGGCCTCCTGGCGCGGGTCGAGCTCGTCCGGGACCGGTCCGCGAAGAAGCCTTTCGACAAACCGGGCGAAGTCGGGGGAAGGGTGCGGACGCGGGTGGAGGAATTGGGTGTCATTTTCCGAAACGTCGGAGATATTTTGACGATTTCGCCGCCCCTGATTTTGACCGCGGAGCAGGCGGATGTCATTGTGGACGCTCTCGATCAAGCGATCGGAGAGGTCGTAGAGACCCTCTAACCCGCAATTCTTTCCATTCATGCGGTTTGCCCCCGGATGCGCTTCCGGTGGTGCGGATCTATCCCGACGCTCGGCATGACCTGTCGGGGCGGCCGTTCCCGTCTGCGTGATTCGACTTTTCCCCGATTGGGCGTAAAATAGGTATGGATTCGGGGGGAGAAAATGGGCGTTGGCCAGCTCTGCCTCGGATATCAACAAAAATTAGGCCCATCGCGGCCCCAGGGGGGATCTCGTCCGAATGAACCCCGCGAAAAAATTCCACATCAAGGTAAACGGAAAAGAGGTCGCCGTTTTCGGGGGCGACAAGCGTCTTCTGATGGACGTCCTGCGGGACGATCTCCGGTTGATCGGCTCGAAGAACGGCTGTACGCAGGGGTATTGCGGCTCCTGCCGGGTCATCCTGAACGGAAAGGCCGTGAACTCCTGCACGACCACCATGAGGATCGCCAACGGCGGAGAGGTGGTCACGATCGAGGGAATCGGATCGCCCGAGAATCCTCATCCCCTCCAGCGATCTTTCGCCGAGCACGGGGCCTGCCAGTGCGGGTTCTGCATTCCCGGCTTCATCGTCTCGGCCTACGGTTTGCTGGAAAAAGAGCCCAAGCCCGCGGCGGCGGACGTTCGGGAAGCCCTGCGCGAAAATGTCTGCCGCTGCACGGGGTACAGGCAGATCCTCGAAGCCATCGATTCGGTCGTCCATCCCGAAAAAGGCTCTCCCGTTGAAAGCAGTCTCGACGGGAACGGGGTGATCGGCCGCTCTTTCTTGCGCGACGACGCCCTGGACAAGTCCTGCGGCGCGGCGATTTACGCCGACGACCTCTATATGGATGGGATGCTCTACGCCGCGGTTCTCAGGAGCGCCCGGCCCCACGCCCGAATTCTGTCCATCGACACCGCCGAAGCCGAGGCCCTAGAGGGGGTCCGCGCCGTCATCACGGCCGACGATGTTCCGCATAACCGGTTCGGCCTTCTGACCCCCGACCAGCCTGTCTTCGCCGAGGGCAAGGTCCGGTGCGTCGGGGAGGCGGTGGCGGCGGTCGCCGCCGAGTCCGCCGAGGCCGCCCAAGCGGCCCTGAAGAAGATCCGCGTCGAGTGGGAGATCCTGGAGCCCCTCCTCGACCCGCGCGAGGCCCTGAAGGATGACGCCCCCTACGTCCAAGACCTGGTCCCGGAAGGGCAGGTCATCAAGGAGTACGGGAAAAACATCGTCAGCCGCCGGTGGATCAACCGGGGCGACGTGGACGCGGCCTTCGCCGGGTGCGACGTGGTCATCGAACGGGAGTTCACGACGCCTTTCGTCGAGCACGGCTATCTCGAGCCCGAGGCGTGTCTCACGCACCTGGAGGACGGCCCGGAAGGGGAGGGGGAGGGGCCCATCCTGGTCGTCGAGTGCGCGGGGCAGAACGTGTTCTCGGACCAGAGCCAGGTTTGCGCCGCGCTCCAGTGGGAGACCGGGCGGGTGCGGGTGGTCATGCCCAAGTGCGGCGGCGCCTTCGGGGGGAAGGAGGACGTTCTCCCGCAAATCATTTGCGCGCTTCTCACCGTGAATACCGGACGGCCGGTCAAATACGTCCTCGGCCGTGAGGAATCGCTCCTCGCCTCGACCAAGCGCCATCCCTTCATCTCTCGCGTCAAGGTGGGAGCGACGCGGGACGGGCGGATCGTTGCCGTGGACGCCCTGCACATCAGCGACACCGGGGCGTACGCTTCGGTGGGGGACGTCGTCATCACCCGGGCCGCGACGCACGCGGCCGGCCCTTATGAAGTGGACAACGTCCGGGTGGACGTGATCGGGGTGTACACCAACAACCCCGTCGGGGGCGCGATGCGCGGCTTCGGGACCCCCCAGGCGGCCTATCCCATCGAAGTGGTCCTGGACCAGGTGGCCGAAGCCCTGGGCATGGACCCGATCGATCTGCGCATGCGAAACGCGCTCGAAGCCGGCAAGCGGACGGGCGCGGGACAGCTTTTGCCTTCCAGCGTCGGCCTGAAGGAGTGTGTCCGGCGAGTCGCCGAGGCCGTCGGCTGGGAGGAGCTCCGCAACGAGAGCGCCAACGGTTCTCCCTGGCGGCGGGGCGTCGGCATCGGCCTGGCTTACAAGAACGTCGGGCTCGGCAACGCCAGCGATGAGGACAAATCCCGCGCGCGGGTCTCTTTGGAAGAAGACGGCCGGGTGTGGGTCCGCGCCGGAGCCGCCGAGATCGGCCAGGGGATGACCACCATCCTGAGACAGTTCGCCGCCGAGACGATCGGCGTCGCGTATGAAGACGTAGACATCCTGACCGGCGACACCTTCGAGACCCCGGACAGCGGCGTGTCCTCCGCTTCGAGACAGACCTTCGTGACGGGAAACGCCGTCATCCGGGCCGCCCGGGACGTGAAAGAGCAGATCGTGCGGGCGGCGGCGGAGTTCCTGGACGTGCCGCCGGAGATCCTGCGGGTCGAAGGGGGGAAGGTTTTTGTCGAAATGAAGCCGGAGCTTTGTCTGGGCCTCGCCGAGATCAAGACCCGGGCCGGAGACCGGCGGTTCGACGCCGAAAACCTCTATGTGCCGCCGGAAACCGACGCGTGGGGATCTTTCGACAAGAAAGACTACAAGACGCACGTGACATACGGGTACGGCGCCCAGGCGGCCGTGGTGAGCGTCAACGAAGAGACGGGCGAGGTCCGGGTGGAGCGCATGGTGACGGCGCACGACGTAGGCCGCGTCATCCATCCCGCCGCCTGCCGTGGACAAATCGAGGGCGGGGTCGTCCAGGGGATCGGTTACGCCCTGAGCGAGGAGTACGTGGTCAAGGCCGGCCGGCCCAAGAGCAAGCTCTTCAAGAAGTGCGGCATGCCGGGGCTCGACCGGATCCCCGAAATCGTCACGATCATGGTCGAAGACCCAGAGATCGAAGGGCCTTTCGGCGCGAAAGGGGTCGGGGAGGTCTCGACCATCCCGACGGCGCCCGCCATCATCAACGCCATCTACGACGCCTGCGGCGTGTGGATCTACGACCTGCCCGCGACGAAGGAAAAGGTCAAGACGGCCCTGGAAGCGGCCGCCGAGCCGGTCTCCCCGTAAGCCCCCGTGGGTCTTGGGGATCAACGCGGGCGTGTGATGAGGCCGGTGCAGGAGTCAACCGACTCGCGCCCGGCCCCTCATATTTATTGCGGAATCGCGGGTAGGGGCGTGATTCCGCACCCGCCCCTGAAGTGTCGGGGACCTCTCCCGGTTTTTGTTGAGTCGCTCCGTGTAGGACATGATTTAGGCCTTCCTCATTAGACCTCCGGCCCGTCGATTCCCAAGGCCTCCGCCCCGGCGCCCGCCCAAACCACCTTTCCGGAACGGAACACCGCCAGCCGCTCGGGGCGCTCGACCACAACGGTCCCGGGCGACTCCGACGCCATCACCACAAGGTCCGCCGCCGCGCCCTCCCGAAGCCCGTACCCGTCTCCGAGACCCAGAGCCTTCGCCGGTCTCCCCGTCACCATGTCCAAGAGCGTTGGCCTGAACGACTCGTTCAGATGAGCCGCCAATCCGGTGAGCCAGGCGGCCTCCAGCGTGTCCGCGCGTCCATAGGGACCGAAGGCGTCCTGTACGTTATCGGAGGCGCAGAACACGTTGACCCCCGCGTCCAGAAGCTCTTTGACGCGCGTGATCCCACGTCGGACGGGCTGGGCGTCGCCCCGGCCCTGGAGGTAGAGGTTGCAGAGCGGGAGGGTGATGATGGAGATCCCGGCCTCGGCCACATTGTCGATGACCCGCGCTGCCGTCGCGTCGTCCACCGCCGCGAGGGAGCAGCAATGTCCCGCCACGACCCGCCCTTGCCACCCCCGGGCGATGGTCTTCTCCGCGAGCTGTTCGAGGACGAGGTCATCGGGGTTGTCGGATTCGTCTACGTGGAGATCGACGGGAAGATCGAACTCCGCCGCCGTCTCGAAGGCGATCTCGAGGTAGGCCGCCATGTTGACCAATATGGTGGGGACCCCGCCGACCGCGTCCGCGCCCATGGACACGGCTTCCCTCAGATATTTTCGGTAAGCCGACTCGTCTGCCGCCCCCGGGGCGCTTCGGGCCAGGGGGACGAGCTGGAGCGTGACCTTCTCCCGGTAACGGTCTCGGAGCCGGACGAGCGCCTCCATCCCCCGGAGGTCGATGGAGTGGTCCACGTCGATGTGCGTCCGGACGGTTGTCGCCCCGTGGGAGATGAAATTGAGCAGGCAGGCTTCGGCTCGGCCATAAATCTCATCGACGGTCGCGGTTTCCTTGACCTTGTACATTTCCCGGATTGCGCCGTCCAACGTCCCAGCCGCGTTGTCGCAGAGGTGGAGGGTGTACGCCTTGTCGATGTGCGTGTGGGCCTCCACGAAGCCTGGAACGACGGCCCGGCCGTCCACGTCGATGGTCGATTCGGCTTCGACGTCCAGCCCCTCGCCGATCCGGGCGATCTTCCCTCCCTCGATGAGAATGTCGCGGGGGGAGTCCCACTCAGGCGATCGGGTGTTCTTCAACAACCTGCGCGATTTCACTGTTTAACCCACATTTCTCACAAAGAGGAGATTCCGGCCTTCTTTCATTCTGACCCTTTCATACCGGCGGAGGCCCGGGCCCGCTTCAACCGGCGGCCGGCCGCACCGGCCGCGTAGATCGGGGCCACTCGGCCCTCCAGATTATCCAGATTCCCAGGGCGACGTAGATCGAGACGAAAGGAAGGAACGGGCTTGCATACCGGTAGGCGCCTTCGGGGTGGTTCGTGAGGAAGACGTGCATGAAATAGCGCGCGATGAGGTAGACGTTGACGGCCCTCCAGAATGGGTGGGGGCGCGCATCCTTCATCAAAGCCCAGATTCCCGCCGAGGCGAGAAGGGCGGCGTAGAAGTTCAGATACAGATGCCATCGGCTGAGCATTTTGAAGTAAAAAAAGTCGAAGTACGACCATTGAGCGGTTGAAAACAGGATGGCGATGCCGTTTTGCAGTCTCTGCACGATGCTTCCCCCCGGCCACGGGGTTTCTTGTCCCCCTTTGACGAACAGACGGCCGATAAACCCCAGCGGGTCTTTCTTGATCGCCCTCCAGGCCCTTGCGGGCTCCTGAATGGGGTTCTCTCCCCCCGGCAGGACGTAGTAGTAATACTGGCTCCAGATGTCCTGAAGGGCGTACTGCGAGCCCACCTTTCCGCCCTCGTTGCTGACGGGATAGAACGTCCCCATGTTGAGGTAGTTGACAGCGGCGAATGGCGCGCCGCTCAGCAAGGCCAGGAGGATCACAGCCATTGCAACCTTGGGCGTTCCGATCAAGAGGCGGGCGCCCTCGGGTTCGCGGCGCCTTCTCCTCCAATGCCACCAGAGGAAGACGGGGATAAACAAGGCGTTCTCAGTACGCACGGCCACCAGAAGACCGAAGGCGAGACCCGAGATCGCCAGGTAGATCCAACGGCTTTTCCGGCTGGACTCGCTGAAGCCGAGAAAGGCGGCGATAGCCGCCAGCGAGTAAAAGGTCACAAGGATGGACCAGTGGAAATTCACGGCGTCCCACTGGTGGATGAAATTGAAGGTCAATAGCAGCGCGGCCAGACGCGCCACCGCCTTCGGCGCAAGCCTTCTCGCCACGAAGTAACCGAGCAGCGGGATAGACGCGTTGATGACGATCTGAACGATCTGAAGGGCGACCTTACTTTCGCCGAAGAGCCGGAAGACCCCCGCCACGAAGACACAATATCCCGTCGCCTCACCCGAGAGGACCGGCCGGCCCGCCAGCAGGTCCCGGGCCCAATTCAAATAAACCCCGTAGAAATATTCGTAGAATTGCGTGAACCCATTGGTGACTTGGTAGACAATGAGAAACAATGAGAGCAGGGAGATGAGGAAAAGCGAGACCAAGAAGGCCGTCTCGCCAGAAAACCGGGCGGCGATGAGCCGGTAACGGCGCTCCAGCAGGACCGAGGCGGCCGTGCCTCCTTTCCAGAACGCGGCGTAGATGATCAGGAGAACGCCGAAGAGGAGAAACTGCCGCGTCCAAAGCGTTTGCAACAGGGACCAAACCAGAAGAAGCGCCAGTAGGGTGCAAAGGTGGCTCTCGATTTCACCTCTTTTTGTCACCCGGTCGTCCGGTCTCACCGTCCAGTGGCCGGACACCCACCAGGCAATGGCGCCGAACCCCACCGACGTCACAAGGTGAAGGTATACGATGAAGGGCCGGCTCAGACTGATCCGCCCCCCGCCCATGTCGCCGAGGAAATCCAGAAGAAGAAGTCCCAGGTGGAAGATGAGTCCGGTCCGGACGCCCGGACCCAGGCTTTTCTTGAAATCCTCCCGGCCGAAGGCCAGCCGCAGGTAGAGCAGCACGGACGCCCACCAGACCGCCAGCCATAAAATAACCGGCGTATTCTGCATGAAGACGACCCGGGCCTCTTTAATTGGCAGGTCGGGCGCGTCTCCCACCGGCGCCATGAGGAGAAGGAGCCCGATGGCCAGGAGCGCGAGCGAGTAAAGGGCGTCCTTGCTCCCGCGGATTTTCAAAGTGGACGACAATGAACCCGCATTTCCCATATGGATGATAATTTTTAACGCCCCGAAGGCCGTTTTCTCGTGTAAAATCAAGGTGTTGGCCTCTCCCTGCCATCATCTTGCGAGGGGACCCGATGGGTGAAGCGAAAAAGAGGCCGTTGAGGCTCCAATTCGACGGTCGGCTCATGCTGGAGTTTCACGGAGCAAAGGTTACGAGTGACGCCGGTTTGCTTGCCTATCGTGAACTGGATGAGGTGTTGGGGCTGACGAAGGCGGCCGAGGGGTTTCTGTCCGATTCACGGACGGGCGGGAACACCCGGCACAGCCTCACCGCTTTGGTGCGCCAGTCGGTCTACAGCCGCCTGGCAGGATATAAAGACACCAATGATGCCGAGCGGCTCTGTGTCGATCCCGCCATGCGTCAGGTGGTTGGGGGGCGAGCGAAGTATCACACCGCTGCCTCCACCAGCCAGATGAGCCGATTCGAGACGCAGACCCTCACCCGGCCCCTTAACCCCTCAAGGCGCTGAGCGGTCTGCCCGGTGTGTTGGTGGATCGTGTCCGCAAACGCAAGCCGATTCGCAAGCTGATCCTGGACATGGACAGTTCGGTCAGCCCGACCCACGGTGAGCAGGAAGGCTCTTCCTACAACGGCCACTTCGGCTGCACCTGCTATCACCCACTGTTTTGCTTCAACCAGTTTGGCGATCTGGAGCGGGCGCTGTTGCGCAACGGCAAGGTCCACAGCGCTGATGACTGGTGGTCTGTATTGGAGCCGGTGGTAGCTCGCTACCGGGATGCGAAGGTCTGTCGGTTTTTTCGAGGCGACGCGGCATTTGCCAAGCCGGAGGTGTACCGATACCTTGAGGCGGAGGGCTACTCCTATGCGATTCGGCTTCCGGCCAACGCCATCTTGTACAGGGACATCGAATGCCTTCTGACCCGGCCGGTTGGCCGACCGCCCAAAAGGCCCATTATCTTCTACCACAGCGTCTCCCCTATCAGGCGGCTAGTTGGGAGAAGCCTCGCCGGGTGGTGGTGGCGGTCGAGTGGCACCAGGGCGAGTTGTTTCCAAGAGTCAGCTTCATCGTGACCAACCTGCACTGGCGGGAAGAGAACGTCGTGAGGTTCTACAACCAGCGTGGGACGGCGGAGCAGTGGATCAAGGAGGGCAAGTACGCCCTGAACTGGACGCGCCTGTCCTGCCACGGCTTTGAAGAGAACCAGGTTCGCTTGCAACTATTTGCCTTGGCGTACAACCTGGCAAACTTCCTGCGGCGGCTGGCGTTGCCCAGAGCGGTGAAGCACTGGTCGCTGACGACGTTACGCGAGAAGCTGATTAAGATTGGGGCCAAGGTGGTCACCCACGCCCGGCACACCACCTTCCAGATGGCCGAGGTGGCCGTGCCGCGTCAACTGTTCAGGGCAATCCTTGAACGAATTCGACGGTTGTGGTTACCGCCTCCCGTACCAGATACCGGATGACGGAGCAGATGGCCCGGAAGCTTAGTGACGTGGTGGAGACGGGGGATCAGTCTGTGCCGAACTCCCCTGAGTGTGCCGGTAGAGCTGGGTTTTCAAGGGATTGCGGCTTTAGGACGGCCGTTGCCCCTCGATTGAGCAGAGGGTTCTGCAAAGAGACCCTGAATCTGTAGTAAAATGGGGTACTTTGATGACACAGGAGGACCACAGGATGGCTAAGAGTGGTCATCTGGGAAATCCCGGTTTAAATCAAGACAACTCTTGTATTGACCACCCGTTGCTCTTTAACTCAATTAGAGCCCTCTTTACCGGGGCTGTCAACACCATTTCGGGCGCCTGAAACCCTGATCGGAGCGGTATCCGCCATTGGAAAACCATGTCAGCGCCGGCGTGTAAACGGGCTTGACCACCAGGTTTGGAGTCTTCGTCATTTTGCCCTTGTGTGGACTCCGCTTAGGGTCGCTAGACAGGCACCGGGCATCATCGCTTGATTCTCTCCAAGATAAGGGCAAATGTCTTCCTGGATACACCGACCTCGGCCAACTGGAAGGTGATGTGGCGGGCGTACCGCACGAGCCGGCCGCCCATTTTGAGGAGCTTAAGCTGAAGGCCGCGTAACGACCAGTGCTTGATCCCTCTCGGCAGGCCAGCAATCCCGCATCCGAAGTCATTCTGGTTCCGTGAAACTCAAGCCTCAGCCGACGCTCAAAACGGACCTTCAACGCCCACTTTTTCGCTTCACCCATTGGATTACCCCGCGAGAGGATGGCTCGGGGAGGCTCATGCATTGATTTTACTCCAGAAAATGTCCTCCGGTCCGACAAAAGTTATGATCCATATGGGATATCTGGGATGAAGGGCCTTGTGTCAAAATGAGGAATCGACTTCCAGGGCCATCATTTTAACCCAGTTCCCGGACCAAAGGAAGCCTGGAACGATCACCAGGCGAACGATGGATCTCAAGCGCAAGTTGGCGGATGATGACGCGACCCGCCGTCATGGGTGACTGGGAACATGCATGAAATGATTGCCCCGGCGGGCGCCAACAAGCTTTCCGGAGAACCTCGGGGTATGGGGGAGCGGCCGATGCGGCCCTGAAGATCGGGTTCCACGGATCGACGATGACCGGCCGACGACGGTGGACATGGGGGAGATCCCCCGGAAGGTCCGGGCGTTTGGCGGGCGGATGATTTCCCCCGGCCTGCGGCACGGAGACACGCGCCCAAGCGGGTGAAAAAGTGAAGCGTAGAGGAGTTGGGTTTGGATCTGATAATCCGTAACGCGCGGCCGGTCGGGGTGGATGCGGACGTTCCGGTTGACATCGCGATCGCAGCGGACCGCATCGCCCGAATCGCGCACGACATCCCGGAACGGGCGGACCAGGAGATCGACGCGGGCGATATTCCGCCCAACCGGACGGGGACGCTCATGGGCGGCATCGAGGTCATCTGGGAGCGAAAGCGCCGGTACACGGTGGAGGACATCGTCGCACGGGCCGGCCGGACGATTGAGATGGCCGTTCGGAACGGAACGACTCGGCTCCGCACGCACGCCGATGTGGACACCATTGTCGGTCTCCGGGCCGTGGAAGGGCTGCTGGAGGTCAAACGGCGCTACGCCGATCTCGTGGACTTGCAGATTATCGCGTTTCCCCAAGAAGGCATCCTGCGGGACCCGGGAACGGAAGACCTGCTCTGGCAAGCGATGGACATGGGGGCCGACCTGGTGGGGGGCATGCCGCACCATGAGAAGCGGCCGGAGGACTGGGCAAAGCACATCGACATCGCGTTCCGCATCGCGAAGCATTTCGACGCCGACATCGACATGCACGTGGATGAGACCGACGACCCGGCCATCCGGTCCCTGGAAGTCTTGGCGGACAAGACGCTCAACGAGGATTATCAAGGCCGGGTCACCGCCGGAAACACGTGCGCCCTCGCCGCTTACCCGGAGGATTACGCGGCGGAGGTCATCCGGCGGGTGAAGCGGGCGGGCATCCACATGATCACCAATCCCGCCACGAACCTGGTGGTTCAAGGCAGGGGGGACCGGGGTCTCATCCGCCGGGGCGTCACGCGGGTGAAAGCGCTCATGGCGGCCGGGATCAACGTGGCGTTCGGCCAGGATTGCGTCTATGACGGGTTTTATCCGTTCGGGACGGCGGACCTCCTGGAGGTCGCCCTCCTGACCGCCCATGTGGCGCATCTTTCTCTCCCGGACGAGATTGAATCCGTGTTCCGAATGCCCACGTTCAACTCGGCGAAAATCTGGGGTCTCGACGACTACGGCATTCGGGAGGGCGGCGCGGCGGACCTGGTCGTCATCGATTGCGAAACCCCCGCCCAGGCGGTTCGTCTCCATCCTCCCCGGCTCTGGGTCGTCCGGCAGGGAAGGGTCATCGCCGAGTCGACCCTGGCGAGCCGGATCCACCGTTCAGCGTAAGAAGGCAAGGGCAATGGCCAATGGCCAGGCGCCCGCCCGCGCCCTCGCCTGGCTTAGGGCGTGAACCGGGTGAAGGCGTGAGCGCCGTCGGGGTGGGGATGGGGGAATCGGCCTTCGAGGGGGTCGCGGGCGAATCGGTTCTGAATTTGAAATCGGAGATTCCCGCTAAAGAAAAAGGTCGGTGACTGTGGAGCTCCTTGCGACCATCCGTCCCTTTTTGAAGACCCACAGCCGGGTGGGCTGAGTGACAATGGCATCCTCGAAGCGGTGGACATCCAATACGACCAAGTCAGCCACGTTTCCCACCCGGACGCCGTAAGTGTCGTTGCGGAAAAAGATCCGGCCCGGGATTTCGGTGCCCATGTCTAAAACGGTTTTCAGCTCCTCGAAGGATCCCATTTGGGCGCCGTGGGCGAAGATCAAGCCGACCTCCAACATGTCGGCATTCCCGAAGGGTGTAAATCCGTCCCGGATATTGTCCGACGCGTAGGCGACGGGAATCCCTTCGGCAAGCATTTCCTTCACGCGCGTAATTCCCCTTCGCGGCTTATGGTCATCCGCCCGGCCCTGAATGTGAAGGTTGGACGATGGCAGGGTGATAACGTTCAAGCCCGCGTCGCGAATCAGTGCGATCACGTCGCGGGCCTCTGAAGAGGGTAAAGAGGATAGGGCGCACAGGTGATCCACGGTGACCCGTCCTTCGTATCCTTCCTGGATCGTCTTTTCCGCTACATATCGGATTTCGAGGATCTCCGTGTCGTCTTTTTCATCGACGTGAAGGTCGAGATCCCTATCGAATTCCCGGGCGAGCTGAAAAAGGAGATCAACCAGCTTTTCGTCGCCCGGGCCCGGAAAACCGCCGATCAAGTCGGAAAGCTCAATTGCTTTTCGCAAGACCTTCAAAAACTCCTGGGAAGAGACCGGATCGCCGTGCGGAAGGACAACCAATTGAATCGTAACCGACTCTTTCAGCTCCTCCCGAAGAGCGGAAAGGGCCTCCACTCCTTTCAGGCCAATTGCGGAATCAAGGTCGATGTGGGTGCGCAGGCTGGTGCTGCCGTTTGAAACGGCCATCTCGATTTGCTTTCGGGCGCGGCGGTGAATGTCCTCTACGGTGAATCCCTTCTTGACCTCCATCATGATCTCGAGGCCTTCCTCGAGGGTCCCCGACCGGTTAAGCCTCCGGTCAGACACCATGCCTTTTTCCAGATGCATGTGTGCGTCCACGAAGCCGGGAATCACTAATCTGCCGCCGACCTCGATCGCTTCCGCGCCGGCGGGTCCGGCATCCTCCTCTGTGGGGGAGATTTTTGCAATCCGGTCCCCTTTGATGTGGATATCCACAGGCGCTTCATGTCCCTTCACTTTCGCACGTCTTAGAAGGTAAGCACCCATAGGAGCCGCCCTCCTTTCATTGGACCCGAGGAATATTTACAGATGGGGCGGGCAAGGGTCACGTAGGAGCCTTGCAACGCGTGCAAAAAGACTTTGAATCCGACCGATTTCGGAAGGCCCTTTGGCTAAGGCGTGGGGATTGCTTGCCGCCCCCGGTCCCAAACCAACCGATGTTGGGAAAGGATGTCTCCGGCCAGGACGAATAAAAGGATCAGGGCCTGGATGATCAGAACGATGTTCACGGGGAGCTTCATGGTGATCTGCAATGCCTCACCGCCGACATAAAGACTCCCGAAGAACAAAGCGACCAGCACGACGCCCCACGGGTGCCGCCGGCCCAGCCACGCCACAATGATGGCCGTGTAACCATAAGGGGCGTTCGGAGGGGAGATCGACGGGAGCAACCGGAGCTGAATGCCCGACACCTCCGCCATTCCGGCGAGACCGGCAAGGCCGCCGCTGATCAACATCACAAAAATGACATTCCGCGTCGTCTTCATGCCGGCGTAGCGGGCGGCCCTTGGACTCTCCCCCATCACCGTGATTTCATAGCCCCAGCGGCTTCGCACCTGAATAAAGTACAAGATCACCGCGGACACGGTCGCGAAGATGATGCCCAGATGCACACGGGTATCGCCAAACCGGTAAAGCTGCGCGGCCTCGGGAAATTCCCGCGTCACCGGAAAGTTGAACGTGAGCGGATCCTTCCAGGGTCCGTACACCAGATAACCCACCCACAAAATGGCGATGTAGTTCATCAGGAGGGTCGTGATGATTTCATTGACGTTCAGCTTGACCTTCAGGAGGGCGGGGATGAGCGCCCAGAGGGCGCCGGCGATCATGGCGGCCAACATCATCACGGGGATCATCGCCCAGGCCGGACCTTCCCAACCCGTCAGGATGACCCACGTGGTGGCAAAAGCGCCCATGTAGAGCTGACCTTCCGCCCCGATGTTCCAAAAAAGCATCTTGAACGACAGCATCACCCCCAATCCGCAGAGCATCAGGGGCGTCGCCAGCACCAGCACTTCCGACAGGCCCTGCGAGTTGCCAAAGGTTTCCACGGCCATTTCGCGGTAGGCCGCAATCGGGTTGACTCCGGCCCCAAGAAGAATGAAAGCGCCCACCAAAAGTCCCAGCGCCACGGACGCGAGTGGAATCACCCACCCCAAGTGTCGTGATGACTCCAGCCGGGTTTCCAGACGAATGGAAGTCATGAGGCGGCCTTTCCCCGCGGCGATAGACGCAAGGCGCGGTCTCAGACGCATACAGCCCGGAGCGTCCTACGCCGCCGGGACTTTATCCACATTCAGGTTCACGATCGGTCTCGACCGCTGAACAAATAAAGAGGTGAAGCCGCGGGGTTTCCCTCCAAAAGCCCGCCGCCCGCATTCTCTGAGAGGATTCGCTGTGGTAAGGGGCGCTTTATTCACGCCGGCGCTTTGGATTGGACGTACATCTCCCTCAGGCCGTCACGCGCGCATGGGTCAACCCACAGCCGGGGCGCCGCCAATCTGAAGCCGGCATGTTGAAACCCACCTCCCCGGATTTTTCCAAAGAAGAGGTTGGGACGGCGATCGGTCATGCCGGAAGTCGGCTTACGGAAGTGTTCCTTGGATCCCCTCGAGCAAATAGCTCATCGTGGCGAGCGCCTTACCTTGGGCCCTTGTGCCCGCGGGAACCCGGATTTTCCCTTTCTGGTCCTTGAGGGGGCCATGAAAGACGTCAAAATCGGGCGAGGCAAGCCTTTTCCGCTCCTTGTCCACCAATTCCTTGACTTCCTTCGGGACGATAGGATTCAGCGGGGCGATATCCACCGCGCCTTTCTCCAATCCCCAAAAGATGGGTTTGCTCTTCCATGTGCCGTTGAGGACCGCCTTGGTCATGGCCTCGACGATCACTCCCCAGTTGAAGATGGCCGCCGTCAGGTGTCCCTTGGGGGCGAATTTGGTCATATCCCAGTTATAGCCGATGGCATACTTGCCCCGACGCTCGGCCGCCTGAACCGGGGCCGGAGAATCCTGGTGCTGGGTGATGACATCCACGCCCACGTCAAAGAGGCTGTCCGCCGCTTCGCGGGACTTCGCCGGGTCGTACCACGCCTGGGTGAATACGACGCGGACCGTCGCCTGGGGATTCGCTTTCCGAACGCCGAGCATGAAGCCGTTGATTCCCCGCAACACCGTCGGGTAAGGATGGGCGGCGACATAGCCGATGCGGTTGGTGCGGGTCATCCGCCCCGCCACAAGCCCCGTCAAATAGCGGGCCTGATATTCTCTGCCCCAATACGGGGCCACGTTCTTCGAGGTTTTCCAGCCCGAGGCGTCCATGAAGATCACATCTTTGAATTTTTTTCCGACACGGATCATCCCATCCTGATAGTCAAAAGTATTTCCAAAGATCAACTTGTAGCCCCGGCGGATATAGGTCCTCAAGACCCGCTCCGTATCACCGCGCGCCACATTTTCGGTGTAGGCCGTCTCCACTTCGGGAACCATTTTCACCAAGTGGCGCCGACCCATGTCATGGGCCAGGTTGTACCCGGAATCGCCGACCACGCCCAGGTAGAGGAACGCCACCTTGAGTTTTTTCTCGGCTGCCTCTAACCGCGTATCGGCGAGTTGGGACAGCGAAAAGAGAACCAGTGACAGGACCACCACAAATCCATACATCTTTCTTTTCAGCATTTTACCACCCTCCCTTTTTTCTGAATTTGGTCGGCGCTTCCCGCGCATCTCCACTCGATGAGGAGCCCTTCCCCTCCAGGCAATCAGACCATAATTCTTTCCACGAGACCCCACAGAATGGAGTCAGATTAACATAAACATAATTTGTCTGTACACGATTGTCATTCCCCAGCGGGCGGGATTGACGATCAGGGGGTGTTGCGGAAGGACGGCGGGCGGTCAATGTTCAGCGGATCGCTCGTCAGGCGGAAATCACGACTGATTCCTTCGGGCTTCGTTTCTTCATGCGTGAAAACCGCGGATAACTCAGCCCGCGTCCCGGTTGCAGATGTCCATGGCCACCAGGGCGTACGCCTTTGAAGCCGAGACCAGGTCGTCGGCGTGGAGGTAGGCTCGCTCCGGAGCGTCCGGGTCCGGGTCTTCGGTCCAGATCTCCCGGATGTAGGGGCCGTACGTGGCCGCGGGGATGCCGGCCTCGTTGAAGACGTTCATGTCCCGCCACATGCTCGTGACAGGCGGGTCGATGGTCTCCATGGGCTTGCCGATGACTTGGCCGTGAGCCCCCGGCGGATGCTGTCCACCAGCGGCTCATAACCCTTGGCCTCATATCCGCGCCGGGTCATGTATGGCCGCACCTCGGCCTCGACGCCGGTCCCGCGAATGACGCGCTCGATCTCGGGCTGGATGGAGAGGGGATCCTTTCCGGGGGGAATCCTGACGTCGAAGTAGATGCTGCACCTTCCTACGGAGTTGGCGATCTTGTAGGGAACCCCGCCCCGAATGGCCCCAACGGTGGCGTTGGGCCGGATCGTTCCTCCTTCAAAGGGAACGCTTTCACGCTCGATGTACATGTCCGCCCAATCCTCCAGCGCCCGGATCACCTCGGTCATCCGGATGACGGCGTTCGGGCTTTTCTCCCGCCGGGTCGGCCTCGGAATAAAGGGCGTGTAAATCCCTTTTCCCCGTGTCGTGATCTGAAAGTAGACGCATCCGCACTGCGCCCAGGTGGTGCAGAAGCTGGTGCACTCGGCCACCAGGGCGTAGTCGGCGACGATCCCGTGGTCCACGAGGTGGCGCGTCCCGAACCCCTTGCCGAAATAGCGGCTCCCCTGATACTCATCGACGGGGGCCATGCCGATCTCGCCCACCACCGCCGTCAGGTGGAGGTCTCCCTTGAGCCGGACTCCGCTGTCCCGGATGGCCTTCGCCGCCATGAACGTCGCCGCCAGAGGGCCCCGGTCGTTGAAGACCGGGTGGCCGAAGAGCCGGTCGCCGTCCTTCCACGCGCTGATGTATTCGGGGATCACCTCCCCCGCGCCCCACTCGTCGCCGGGCGCGCCGTATTTGGTGTCCATGTGGCCGTTGAAGATGAGCGATCTTCCGCCGCCCGTTCCTTTCAGGACGGCGACGACGTTGTTGCGCCCCGGCGCGGCCTCCATTTTACTGGGGTGAAAACCGTTGTCGGCCAGCCAATCGAAGACGGCCTCGCCCATCGGCGCCTCGTGCCCGGTCGGACTGAGGATGTTTCCCAGGCGCAGGGACAGATCCACGAGCTCCTTCTTATCGATGGCCGCGAGGACGGCGTCGGTGTTCATTCAGACCTCCCTGGATTTCGAAGGATCGATTCGGCGCTGTCGCGCGAATAGGACGAACTGCGGATATCCCGCGGTCAACCGATGATCGCCCCCCCGTTGATGTCGATCGTCACGCCGGTGATCCAGCCTGCCTCTTCCGAGACCAGGAAGCGGACCGCCTCGGCCACATCGGCGGGCGTCCCGAGGCGGGGAACGGCGGCGTCCGCCTTGAGGCGGTCGAGGGTCTCGGCCGGCAGGCCGCGGTTCATGTCCGTGATGATCGTCCCGGGGGCGATGGCGTTGGCCGTGACGCCGTATTCGCCGTATCGTTTCGCGACGCTCCGGGTGAACCCCAGAATTCCCGCCTTGGAGGCGGAGTAGGCGGCGCTCATCTGTGCCCGGCCGTACCGGCCGGCGATGGAGGCCACGCTGACAATGCGCCCGTACTTGCGCTCCATCATCCCGGGCAGGACGGCCCGCGTGCACAGGTAGACGCCCTTGAGGTTGACCGAGAGGACGCGGTCCCATTCCTCTTCTTCCAGGTCTTCCAGGGGAGTCAGCGTGCTGATCCCCGCGACGTTGACGAGGATGTCCGCGCGCCCGAATTCTTTCAGGACCCGGTCGAGCATCCGGCCGACGCTCTCGCCGCTGGAGACGTCCACGGGGGCGGGCAGGGCGTTTCCGCCCGAGGCGCGGATGGCCGAGGCCGTCCGCTCGGCGTTCTCGGGCGTAAGCGTGGCGAGGACCACATCGGCCCCCTCGCGCGCGAGGGTCTCCGCCGTGGTCTTTCCGATCCCACGGCCGGATCCGGTGACGATGGCGACGCGGCCCTTGAGATTTTGATCCGCCGGCATGACGGCGTTCACTCCCTCAATCCTCGAAAATGGCGACGGCGCGCGTCCACGCGCCGCTGCCTCGCTCGATCTTGATGGGGAAGCAGGCGACCAGGAAGCCGTGCGGTCTGGGGAGCTTGTCGAGGTTGGCGAGCTTTTCAATCTGGAAGTATTCGCTTTCCTTCCCGGCGAAATGCGCCTCCCAAAACTGGTCTTTGTTTCCCGCTTTCAACTCCTTCGCCATTTGGGAGAACGGGATGTCCATCCCCCAGGCGTCGATGCCGATCACCTTCACGCCCTTGGCCGTCAGGCACAGGATGGACTCGCGGGTCATGCCGGGCTGGATTTCCAGGAATTTCGGGCTGTCGATGTATTTGTCCGTGCCGGTGTGGATCAGGGCGATGTCCCCGGGCTTGACGGTGTAATCGATTTTCCGGATGGCCTCCTCGACCTCATCGGCGGAGATCCGCTCGGCCGGCTTTTTGTGCGTGAAGTCGAGACAGAACCCGTCGCCGAAGAAATGCTCCAGCTCGAGCTCGTCGATGGTCCGCATGGGCTTGCCTTTGCTGTCCACGGGCGCATAGTGATAAGGGGCGTCCACGTGCGTTCCGACGTGGCTGATGAGTTGAATCCGTTCCGAGGATGAGCCGTGGCCGTGGGGCAGATCGTCCACCTCGACGTCGAACCGCTTGGCCCAGAGGCGGCCGTTCTCCTCGTGCTTGATGTAGTGAATCTCGAGCATCATGCCGTCGAATGTGCTGTTGTGAAGGGGAACGCTGAGATCGATGATCGTTCGTGGCATTGCAAACTCCTTCGCGCGAGAATTTCAGATGGAAAACGAAACGGATAATCTTATGGTTGTTTGTATGGGAAAATCCAGGATCGACCGCGCACGCGCACCGGCCGCGGGTCATCGGGAAAATTCTTGAGTGAACCAAAACCGCCGAAACGGGTTGTCGTCATCGGGGGAGGAATCACGGGCCTGGCCGCCGCGCACCGATTGCGGGAAGGCGCGCGCGAGCGCGCTCTCCCGCTTGATGTCCGCCTGCTGGAAAGCTCCGACCGTTTCGGAGGCGCGCTGCGGACCTCCCGCGCGGCGGGGTGTCTTCTGGAGCACGGCCCCGATTGCTTCCTCTCGACCAAGCCCGCGGGCGTCGCCCTTTGCGAGGAGCTGGGTCTGGGAGAAAGCCTGATCGGAACAGGCACGGAGTTCCGGCGGAGCTTCATCCTGAAGGGAAACGTTCTTCTGCCGGTTCCGGCGGGGTTCTACCTCCTGGCGCCTTCTTCCTTCGTTCCGTTTATCACAACGCCGATTTTCAGTCCGCTCGGCAAGCTGAGAATGGCGATGGATCTGTTCATTCCGCGCCGCAAAGAGGACGGCGATGAGACCCTGGCGTCCTTCGTCCGGCGAAGGCTCGGGACCGAGGCCCTGGAGCGGATGGCCCAGCCCATGGTGGCCGGGATCTATTCCGCCGACCCGGAGACACTGAGCCTCGCGGCGACGTTCCCGCAGTTCCTTGAAATGGAGCGGGAGAAGCGCAGCGTTATCCTGGCCCTGCGGAAGAAAATGCGCGCGGGAAGAGGGGGAAAAGGGGGAGGCGGGGGTGCGTCTTCGACGAGCGGGCCGCGCTACGGCCTGTTCGTCTCATTGCGGGAAGGAATGGAAAGCCTGGTGGCCGCCTTGTTGGAGCGGATCCCCGAGGGCGCCCTTCGGTCCGGATGCCGCGTGAGCACGCTCCACCGGGAAAGAGACGGGTGGAAGGTTCGTCTGGAAGGAGGGGAAAGTGTAACGGCGGACGCCGTCTGTCTCACCGCCCCGGCGCCTCCGGCCGCGAAGCTGATGGGCGAGGTCTCGCCGAAGATGTCCGAGCTGTTGAGCGAGATCGCCTACGGCTCGATGGGGACGCTGAACCTGGTCTATCAACGGGAGCGGGTGAAGCGCCCTCTGGACGGAATGGGTTTCGTCGTCCCGGCCACCGAGGGCCGCGCCCTCGTCGCATGTTCCTTCTCCAGCGTCAAGTTCGAGGGCCGCGCCCCGGAGGACAAGATTTTGCTCCGGGCTTTCTTCGGAGGCGGCGAGACGTTCTCGCTTTCGGAGGAGGAGACCGTCCGGCGGTTGCTCGATGAGCTTCGGGGAATCCTGGGCCTACAGGGCGAGCCCGAGGCGGCCCTCCTCAGCCGGCATCCCCACTCCATGCCGCAGTACAAAGTCGGGCATCCGGATCGGGTCGGCGCCATCGAGGCGGAGGCGGAGAAGCTGCCGGGTTTCGCTATCGCCGGCAGCGCCTACCGGGGGGTCGGAATTCCGGACTGCGTCGAAGGAGCGAACAAAGGGGCCAGCCGGCTTCTCGATTTTCTCGGCGTCGAATAGCCCCCGGCGGGTCAGCTCCCCCCCCCCGATGCTCACATCGACGGGTGTTTGCAGATCACGTTGAGGAGCGCCTGGCGGCCTTCCTCACGGACGGCCCGAAGCGCCCGCTCCAGCGCGGCCGGCAACTCTCCGGGCTCGTCGACTCGCTCGCCGTAACCTTCGTGCAACTCCATCATCTTTTCAAAGTGGGGCGAGGGCTCCAGATCGCTCAAGGGGAACTGGTTTCGCCCGGAAGCCCAGCCGTCGGGATACAGGCCCTCCGCCGACCGGCGGACGGCGTTCCAGCACTGGTTGTTGAAGATGATCGTCAGGAACGGCAGGTTTTGGGCCCGGGAGACGAAGTGTGCCGAGGTGGGAGAGTTGAAGATGTAACTCCCGTCGCCGACGGTCGCGATGACGGTCTTGTCCGGGTCGGCGAGCTTGACGCCGAGGCTCGCGCCCAGGGCCCACCCCAGACCGGACGCGTGGGAGGAGGCGAAGAACGCCCCCGGCCGCCTGAAATCCACGTGGTTCGGAAGCAGGTCGTATTCGTTGACAAGAATCGTGTCGTCGTCGTACACCTGGTTGATGCAGTGTGAGACCCACCGGTAGTCGAGCGGTTTCTCGCGGTCGGCCGCCTCCGCCGCCTTCGCCCACTCCGCGCGCTGCTGTTCATGGATAGCGCGGTATTGTTCGCGCCGCGCTTCCAGGTCCGCCTCTTTTCCCTTCAGGCGCGGGGCCAGGGCCGCGCGGAGGTTTCGCAGTCCGACCGCCGGGTCCCCGACCAGTGAAACGTCGATCGGAAATCCCCGAATCGTATAGTTGGAATAATAGGGGTCGCGGCCGAGATGGATGATCGGCGTCGAGTCCTTTGGCTTGGAAAACGCGGGCATCCACGGGACGTCGGTCTCCAGGACTACGACGACGTCCGCCTCCTCGAGGAGGCCGGCATGGTTGAATCCCAGGTGAAGGGGATGGTCCGAAGGGAAGTTGGTGTAGATGTTCTGGAACTCGACGACGGGGATGGCCCCGGTTTCCGCCAGGTCCACCAGAAGCGATACGGCGTCCGGATTGGCGCCCGACGCGCCGGCGATGATGAGAGGAGATTTCGCCCCGGCCAGAAGCTCCGCCGCTTGTTCAATCTGGTCCGCGTTGGGTTGGGGGGAGGCCTGACCGAACCGGACCTCTTCTCGCCTCAAGGACAAGGTCTGCTGTTTTTCCGCCAGGACTTCGCGCGGCAGGGTCAGGTAGACGGGTCCTGGCGGATCGGCCATGGCCAGGGTGAGCGCCCGGTCCACCACGGTCTCCAGCTGCGCGGGATTACGCAGCTCATAGTCCCACTTGACGTACTCCCGGAGCATCGCCCCCTGGTCGCGCGATTCCTGCGCCCAGTGGATGTAGACGTTTCGGTTGCCCAACACGCCTTCTTCGTTGATGGGCGTGCGTCCGGCGCTGAACAGGATAGGCACCTGGGCCCGGGAGGCGTTCATGACCTGGGCGGCCGCGTTGGCCGTGCCCACCGTGACGTGGACCATCACCGCCTGGGGCTCTCCGGTGATCATGGTGTAGCCGTGCGCCATGCTCACGGCCGTCGACTCGTGGGGGCAGAGGATGGGCGTCGGGCAGGGCTCGTCCTCCGATGTCCGCTTCGCGAAACTCTCCACCAGGGGAGCGAAGTCGGTGCCTGCGTTGGCAAAGAAATATTTGATTCCCCTTTGGGCCAGCAACGCCAGGTAGGCGTCCGCGGCGCTCTCGACATGGATTTCCACAGTCGTTCCTTTCTCTGGGGTTTGTCGGATTTTCGGCCTGTAGTGTAACACGTCCCGGGGCCGTTAATGATGCAGCGCGAGCCAGACGGTTTTTTGGACGGGGTCCGTCCATTCGACCCGGTGGCGCTTGCGGGCGGGGATGAGAACGTAGTCGCCGGGGCGCATTTCCCGGGGCTGTTCCTCGTCTTCATAGAGAAGCCGGGCGGCGCCGGAGAGCAGGAGGACCCACTCGTCGGTGTGCGGGTCATACCACTTTCCGGGCGGGGTCGCATGGCCGGCCGAGATGATGCGCTCCAGCTTGAGGTGCGGTGTTTCGAGAAGCCGCTCGAAGACCTCTTTGGGCGCGTGCTCCGGGATGCCGGAGAAGAGGTTGCCGGTGATCATCGCGTTTTCCTCCCGGGAAGGGACCGCCCTGAGCGGTCCTTGCTATCCGCGTGCTCTTTTTTCATGAGTTGATAGAGCGGAGACTCGACCGGATTTCGCGGGTCGTCGGAATACCGCAGCAATGCGTGGGAGCGGCTGTCCTTCTCCTTGGCGTTGGCAATCAGCCGATACCAGAAAATAAACTTGGGTCTCAGCATGAAATCAACGATGGGGCGCATCCAGTTGTAGACGAAGAAGTGGTTTTCCCTTCTGCCGTCGCCGAATTCGGTGATGAAGATGTCCGTTCCTTCCTTCAATACGGACTTGATTTCCCGCGCGTAGGCAATGAACCGGAGGACGTCGGTTCCATAAAGATGGAGATTGTAGGCCACGCCGGGCGGCAGCAGCTCCGCCAGCCGAATCGCCTTCCGAAAAAACTTGTCGCCCCCCTGGAGGATGTTGATGGTGGCCGCCGAGATCAACCGCGCATCGAGCCCGGCGGCGGCGATTGCCCGCCGGCATCTCCTCAGAAAGGCCGCGTAAGATTCCGCGTCGGGAAACACCTCTCGGGGCGTATGCCGTTTCGACCAGTTCAGGTAAAACGGCTCGTTCCAGATCTCCATCCCGATGAATCCCGGCTTGGCGGCGTAACGCCGGACGGACGGCAGCAGATACCTCTCGATCCAGACGGACTGCCAGCCGGCCGGCCCGTAGGTCTCAATCCACGCGTCCGGAACGTAGGCCATGGTCAAAACAAAGGGGAGTCCGAGCGAGACGGCGGCGTTCACAACCTTGTCGTAATTTACGAAGTTCGGCCCGGACTCTCGGGCGTGCAACCCGAGGTGAAGCTTGACCGGCCGGACGCCGAGGTCGCGTTTCATCAGCCGCAGGTGTTCTTCCACGTAAGCGACGCCGAGCTTGTTGAAACCCAACCGGCCGCCGGATGTTCCTCCGGCGAGCGACGCCCCCGGGCGCGATGATCCGTTGGATGGAACCAGGAAAAGAAACCGCCCGTCGCCGGTCTCCGCCGCTTGAGGCGGCGAGGAGAAAGCCGGCGCGTGGACCATCCGGTTACGAACGTAAGCGGCCAGCTCATCGAAGCCCACCACCCCGTCGGGGCGGCCGCCGGCCGTGTCCGCCTTTCCCGCGAGGCCGTCCAAGAGGTGTCTCGTGAACACGCTCCGCGTGAAAGCGGCCGGCCGCCCGGCGTGTACCGCCCTACCAGCGCGTCCCGCCGTAAAAACGTGCGTGACGGACCGGCGGAGCTACCGCTCGATATCGGGAATGGTCGGCGCGCCGACGACAGCGTGGAGGTCCTTCACCGGGAGACCGTATCCGCTGAAGGAGGCGTCGAGGGCGACCAGCTTGTGGCGCGGGGCGAGCCCCTTCAATGTGGAGAGGAGGTCGCGCATGCCCAGGGCGCGCACCGGGGATGCGTGCAGATAGGGCGAGGCATGAGGCGGCCAACGCGCGACCTCCGCGTCGTAGGACAGAAGAAATCCCGCATCCTCGCCTTGAATCTTCACGGTGGCGGCGCGGCCGGAGAAATAGACGAACAGTCTGTCGCGCTCCCTCATGCGGGGTTTCAAGTCGCGCTCAAGCGTTCGAAGGATTGCGGCGCGGGTTGCGCGCGGCCCCCTCAGGAGCCGGATGTTTATACGCGGAAACCCCAGACGTGTGAGGGCGCGGGCGACCTGGGCGGCGTCGGATTCCGCGCCGGGGCGGCGGGGGATCCCGGAGGAAGCGTACCGATCGATCCCGACAACCACCGCCCAGGAAGCGGCATAGAAACGTGGGCCGGGTTGTGAGATGGGGGAGGGGGAGGGGGAGGGGGCCGAAACGGACTTTGGCATCGGGGCGGGCGCGGATATAGCGCGTTCGGCAAGGCTCAGAAAGAGAAGCGGAAGAAGAGGAATCCGGAGACTCGCTGCGAACCATCGCCCGGGACGGCGCGGCGCATGCCGGCGAAGGTCTGTCGGCCTTGGGGCGGGATGGATTCTAAGGTTCCGCGGACACATCGGGCGTATCGCCGCTTCCCCCCCCCTCCCGTGTTGCGCCGACGGCCCGGCCGATTCCGTACCGCGCCCAGTTCTCCAGGACCGCCTCCATCACTTCGGGGTGCGGCAGGCAGGTGTCGGGGAGCGGCTCGATCAGCGGTTTCGTGGCGTCGAGGATGATCTTCGAGATCCGGTTGGCTTTGTACGCTTCCTCCTTGGGCATGGCCGGATCGAGGGGGTTTCCCGGAAGTCCGGTCATGATCTCGACGTCCACGGCCGGGTTGAAGCGCGTGGAAAGCGCCCAGTTGACGGCGTCCCAATCGAAGGGATCGATGTCGTCGTCCACGATAATGGCGGTCTTGATGTCGCTGGCGGCGTGAAGCCCCAAAAGGGCCAGGCCGGCCATTTTGCCGTGGCCCTCGAAGTGTTTGCGGATTTGAAGAACGCCGTTTCGTCTCGCGCCCGCAATCACCATGTTGAACCGAAGATAACCCGGCACGCTCCGAAGCCCCCGGTGGATCTCCAGCTCGATTGAGGCGGTTTCAAAATAGGCGTTCTCCGTGGGCGGCATGCCGATATAGAGGCCCTGATAGATGGGGTCCTTCCGATGGGTGACGGCCGAGACCTCGAAGACGGGGACCCGGTGGGGTGGTCCGTAATAGCCGTGATATTCGCCGAAGGGTCCGTCGGGCGCCGTGATTTCTGGGACGATCCGGCCTTCCAGGACGATCTCCGCCGTGGCGGGGACTTCGAGGTCGATGGTGCGGCACTGGACCATCTCGAGGGGCTCGCCCAGCAAGGCGCCCGCCATGTCCAGCTCGTCCACCTCCGGGTTGAAGGGACAGGCGGCCGCGAAGGCCGTCATGGGGTCCACGCCGATGGCCACGGCCGCGGGCATGGGCTCGCCGGCTTCGATGTATTTCGAGCGGAGGATTCCCAGGTCGCGCCCCGGCGCGAAGTTCATCGTCGCCCGGCGGCCGTCCAGGCGCAGCATGCGGTAGGGCGCGGCGTTGTGATGGCCGGACTCCCGGTCTCGCCCGATGCAGACGCCGAGGGTGATATACGGACCGGCGTCGTTCCAGTTCCAGACGGGCCAGGGGATGAGATCGAGGAGCGGGCCGTCGCCGTCGGTGAACACCTCTTGGCAGGGCGCGTCCGCGACGAGGGTCGGGGGGATTCCGCCGCGACCCGTCAGGTCGGACCACTTGTCCCCGAGGGTTTCGTAGCCGTCGCACCCGAAGGCCCGGGCGATGCGTCCGCGGCTGCCGAAGACGTTGGCGGCGAAGGAGATGTCCGTCACCTTGACCCGCTCGAACAACAGGGCCGGACCGCCCTCGCGGCAGACCTTCCGGCAAATCGCGCCGATTTCCTGATTGGGGTCGACCTCGACCTCGACGTGGGCCAGCTCGCCCGCCTCCCGAAGGTCGTCCAGGAAGGTGCGCAGGTCCCGATAAGCCATCTCCGCTTACTCCTTACTGAATCGTCGTGGTGAGGAGCTATAGATCGTCCTCGTATAGTGTCTCTTAAATGGTTTTACATATCGAGACGCGAATGGTCCCTTTCCCGCCGGGTAGGATGACCGGCCTACCGAAAGGTGTAAACTCGGTATTTCAAAACAGGCAGGGCGGGTGTTTGGCCGGTTGACCCCTTGCCGCTTCTCCGCAAGCGGTGAAGTGTCAATTTATTTTGAGACCTCCACCTCGCTTTGGCGGCGGCCGGGATAGCCACCCTTTGATCTTTCAACGGATGTAAGGTGTGCGCCGAAGAGGTGCGATAAGCACGAGCACTTACATCCGCAGCTTGGCCGGCGCGCAAGCGCCTATTTGCCGACGGGGTTAGTGATGCGGCCGATCCCTTCAACTTCGATGGACACGTTGTCCCCTTCCTTCAGGAACACGCCGCGCCCCATGCCCACCCCTTCAGGCGTCCCCGTCGCGATGACGTCGCCCGGGCAGAGAGAGACCATCGTAGACAGGTAGGCGATCTGATCCTGGACGTTGTAGATCATGTTGCCCGTGTTCGCGTCCTGCATCAGGTCGTCATTGACCCAGAGTTTCAGATTCAGGTTGTTCGGGTCCGGGATGTATGCCTTCGGGGTGATGTGAGGGCCCATCGGGGCGAAGGTCGGCGCGCACTTTCCGCCGAACCAGTCCCATTTGAATTTCCACTCGGCCCGCATATTCCTGTCCCGCGCGGAGATGTCGTTGAACGCGGTGTACCCGGCGACATGGTCGAGGGCCCGATCGGCGGGGATGTCCGTCCCCCCCCGGCCGATGACGACGGCCAGCTCGACCTCCCAGTCCACCTTCTCCGAGTTGGCGGGAAGGCGTATCGTTTGGCCGGGTCCGATGACGCACAGGTGCGGGATTTTCAGGAAGAAGTACGGGTCGCCCTTGGACTTGTCGGTGACCTCGCCGCCCATCTCTTCGGCGTGCGCCCGGTAATTGGCCGCCGCGCAGAAAATAGAGGGGGGGTAGAGGAGGGGGGCGCGCAAAGCCGATTCTTCCACTTCGTGCCGATCCATGTCCGCGACGCCGCCGGCCAGCTCCTCGATTTGGGGATGGATCTCATCGAGGTTCTCCAGCATCTCGTGGATGGGGTAATCGCCCCCGATCAGAGAGGCCCCGAGGACTTCGTCCCAGGCGTTCACGCAGTCGTAGACTTTTCCGTCAACGACGAGACCGACCCTGAATTCGCCCTCCCGCTCATAACTCGTCAGCGCATACCGAGCCATCGCTTCCTCCCGTGCTGGATTTCCTCCGGGGTTGATCGGCCGGAAGTGGATTGTCCGCTTTTCCTGAAGTTGTTATCATACCTTCGCGAGCGGAATCCAAGCAAACCCCGGCCCTTGCGACGCGCACGGCCGCTTGACTATCGCCTTTTGGGGGTTCGAAAATGCTGCCGTTGACCAGAATCGACCATATCCGGCTGCGGGTCTCAGACCCCGAGCGGGCCGAGAGGTTTTACCGGGACATCCTGGGGCTGGACCTCCTCGGGCGGACGCCGGACGGCGGCGCGTGGCTCGGCGGGCGGGACGGGCGTTTCGCCCTCGCCCTGTCGTCGGAGGACGGAGACGGAAACGCATCGCCGGCGGAGTTCGGTTACGAGGTGGACCCCGCGGCGGATCTGGAGGACCTCGCGCGGAAGCTCCGGGACGGCGGCGTCGTCATCACAAAGGAGCCGGGGGAGGGTCCGCGGCCCGGCGCCGACGGGTTCAGCGTCTCCGACCCCGCCGGCAACATCGTGTGGATCATCTCCCCGGCAAACGGAAACGAACGCCCGAATCCGGCGCCCGGCGGGGTGGAGGACCGGCCAATCTCCCCCCGAAAGCTGGGGCACGTGGTCATCAAGGTTGCGGACAGAAACGCTTCCGAAGCGTTTTATCAGGACAAATTCGGCCTCCGGGTGACCGAATACAACCAGATGGGGCTGGCGTTTTTCCGGTGCGGGCCCGACCATCACGACCTGGGGCTGCTGCCCATGCCGGAGGGACGCCCCCTCGGCCTTCACCATTATGCCTTCGACATCGGAAATACGTCGGAGGTGGCGCGCGCGGAGCGGTTCCTGAAGGAGCGGGGCGTGAAGATCGAAAAAGGGCCGGGATTCTGGAATCAGGGACATCACATCGAGATCTATTTTCTCGATCCGGACGGCCATGCCCTCGAGATTTACTGCAACATCGACCAATATGCCGAGGCCGCTCCGCCCGAGACGACCGCGAGTTTCTATACGCCGGTTCATTTCGGCGAATCAGAGGTTCCCGGGGGATTTCAGAAGTTCTGACCGGCAGGCCGGTTTCCGAAAAAGCGTGAGTGCGCACTTATGCTTGCCGCGCATTCAACCGGGAGATCCGCGATGATCCCGTTGAGTCATCTGAGCCATCACGCCCTGCGGGTGGCCGACGTGGAACGCTCCATCCGGTTTTACCGGAACGTTGTCGGCATCGACCTGACCGAGCGCGGTCCGGACGGAACGGCCTACATGCGGCGCGGCCCCTCTCACCACGCCCTGGCGCTCTACCCCTCCGGCTACGCCGATCCAGCCGACCCGGAGATGACGGGCGGGTTCGGCCTGGACCATGTGGCCTTCGCCGTCCCCGACCGTTCTGACGTGGACGAATCCGCCCGCGTCTTGAAGAACGCCGGGGCGACGATCCTGGCCGGCCCCGCGGAATGGGACGAGCCGGGCGGCCCCTACGGCGTCCGCTTCCGCGACCCGGAGGGGAACCGGGTCGAAATCTGCGCGGGGATGGCTGAGAGCATCGGTCCGGAGATCCCCCACGCGGCCAAGCCCACAAAGCTGGGCATGTGATCCTGAATGCCGAGAATCCCCGGAAGAGCGCGGCGTTCTTCACGGAGACATTGGCATTCCGCGTCTCGGACTGGATCGAGGACTTTTTCGTCTTTCTCCGTTGCAACCCGGACCACCACACAACCGGCATGGCCCGGGGACCCGCGCGCACCATGCATCACACAGGGTACGAGGTCGCGGACATCAAGGCCATCAAGGACTCGGCCGACGTGGCGTGGAAAAACGGTGTCCGCTCTCTCTGGGGCATCGGACGCCATGGCCCCGGGCATAGCCTGTTTGTCTTCTACCCCGATCCGGATGGAAACGTGATCGAGATATTCGCCGAGCTCGATCAGATCCTCGACGAGGACAACTACAAACCCCTCCGCTGGGAAGGCAAGGAGAGCTCCGGCATCTGGAACCATGACATCCCCAGCGCGTTTTTCGCCGCGATCCGGGCCGGCGGGAAGCCTGTGGATGATTCCGGCGGCTGAGGAAGGCGCTGTTTCGATAGCTTTTGGGGGGAGAAAGGGGGGAGGGTGACACCTCGCCTCAACCCCCCAGCTCGCGATAGAGCCGGGCAACGCCCAGGTCGTAGAAGAGCTCGAAACGTTTGTGAAACGAGTCGGGGACCGATTTCCACCGGCGGTCGTACCGGACGCGGCCGCGGGTCTCCTCCTCGGACATCCCCTCACCGACGCATTCCCGGACCCGGTCCATCAGTTCCCTGAGGTCATTCCTCAGCGGGGGAAGGGCCTCCTTGCCGCACACCTGTCCATGGCCGGGAACGATGACGGCCAAATCCAGCGTTTCAATGAAATCAAGGCAGGCCAGCCATGCGCCCCCGACGCCGGATTCCAACAGGGGCGGCCAATCCCAAAGGACGTTGTCGCCCGGCAGGAGCGCCCGGGCGTCCGGCAGATAGACCAGCGTTTGCCCCTCGGTGTGTCCAGGTTTGTGGATGAGGCGAATCTCCCGTCCGCCAAGGTGCAAGGTCAAGGTCTGTTCATAAGTCAGCTCGGCCAACCTGACCTGATAATCTCCGAGCAGATCCGCGCCCTCCGGGTCCAACGTCTTCATCCTGTCGCGCCAGAATTCGAACGCCTCCATCCCATCGACGGCGCCCGTCCGCGTCAGAGTGTGCGAGACGACCCGCGCCTCCGGGTAAAAGCAGTTTCCTCCGATGTGATCCCAGTGGTGTTCGGTGTTGATCACAAACTTGAGCTCGCCCAGGCCGGAAGTCCTTTCCCTCCAGGACACCGCTTGACTGGGACACATCGGCGGGTCGACCAGAACGATACCCCCGTCCGTGACGATGCAGGCGTTGTTGCACCCGGTGTGCCCGGTCTCGGCGAAAACGCCCGGGGCGATCTCCTCCAATTCTCTTCTCCCTGCTTGTCGGGGCGGTTGAATGTATTTCCCAATGTCCAGTGAAACAACGGACCTCACGGGGGGTTTGATGGAGGACCGCTTTCGGACCGCGGACCGGGATTCCCCAACGGATCTGACTCTGAAGGTTGTACCACTATTTCAGTAGATCCACCTGGACGGGGGGGGGGAAGAGAGATGTACGGCGACGAGACGCGGCCCGGCTTTTCAACGCGATCGTGATCGAACACCGCCGCCGACCGAAACTTCTTGAAAACGCAAATCGTTCCACAAAGAGGCCCCGGGATGACTCGGCCGAGGCGTCTGGAAAGCTCCGGCATGGGAATTGTATCTAAATTAGGGTTAACAAGCCACCTGCCGGGGATCAGAGTCATGACCCGCCGTATTTTGCTCGTCATCCTTAGGCTTGCGGCCAGAAGAGGGGAATTGAAATTCAGGGTCAAGTTCAACAATTCCTTCTCAAAGCCGCACATTGGGGGACAATCAAACATGACGACACAAAGTAAGCTCACCTGTAGGGTGATCCCGCAGGGGCAGACATACCAAGGCAAACAGGGACTGACATATTCGAAAGATGTCGCGGCCGAAAACACCGGAGCGCAAGGCATTTGCATGCATATGCTGACCATTCCGCCCGGGGGACGGGGCCATGCGCACTTTCACGAAAACCATGAAACGGCCGTTTACGTCATAAGCGGCGAGTCCAAAATGTGGTATGGGGAAATGTTGGAGGAACATGCAACCGTCAAGCCCGGAGAATTTCTGTACATTCCGGCGGGCATGCCCCATTTGCCGTACAACAACAGCAAGGACGAGCCTTGTCGCATTGTGCTTGCCCGGACCGATCCCAACGAACAGGAGAGCGTCGTGCTCTTGCCCGAGTTGGATGGGTTGCATTCATTCGTTAGTTTGCCGTGAATGCACCAGATGAAGATATACCGGGTCAGGTCCTGAATCTTGAATTTGAAAAGGGGGTTTCGATATTCAATGGATTGACGCTTTCTCCGCAAGTCGTCTTCATTGGGCCGAATAACAAACCGCCGGAGCCTGCTCCAACCTCATCAACCCGCTAAATCCCGCGACGTATCTTTAAAGCGGGAGTCCCCCTGAGACGCCTTCAAAGTTCTCCTCGGCCGAGGACTCCTTGTCAGCGCTCTTACTTGACAATTCCGCGTATAAAACCGGATAAAGGACGCATCCGGTTTTGGCTGGAGCGAGGGGCCGCCTTATGCGCCATCGCTGTCAGTGCGCACGCCCCGAATGAAATGGGCGTTGCTCTTGCGAGACTCGAATCGTGCGGGTTCCCGGTGACTCGAAGGGGAGGGTGGGGAGAAGGTTCGCGTGGCTGGCCGCGCTGTGTTTCGCCATGTCTTCCGTAAGCGCGGGAGGGGCGGGGGCGGCGGAGAAAATCAAATTCAAAATGGCCTCGCGCCCACAGGTATCGATCGCCGGATTCGTCGTCGCGCTGGCGATGGGTTTTTACCCAGATATCCCATATGGATCATAACTTTTGTCGGACCGGAGGACATTTTCTGGAGTAAAATCAATGCATGAGCCTCCCCGAGCCATCCTCTCGCGGGGTAATCCAATGGGTGAAGCGAAAAAGTGGGCGTTGAAGGTCCGTTTTGAGCGTCGGCTGAGGCTTGAGTTTCACGGAACCAGAATGACTTCGGATGCGGGATTGCTGGCCTGCCGAGAGGGATCAAGCACTGGTCGTTACGCGGCCTTCAGCTTAAGCTCCTCAAAATGGGCGGCCGGCTCGTGCGGTACGCCCGCCACATCACCTTCCAGTTGGCCGAGGTCGGTGTATCCAGGAAGACATTTGCCCTTATCTTGGAGAGAATCAAGCGATGATGCCCGGTGCCTGTCTAGCGACCCTAAGCGGAGTCCACACAAGGGCAAAATGACGAAGACTCCAAACCTGGTGGTCAAGCCCGTTTACACGCCGGCGCTGACATGGTTTTCCAATGGCGGATACCGCTCCGATCAGGGTTTCAGGCGCCCGAAATGGTGTTGACAGCCCCGGTAAAGAGGGCTCTAATTGAGTTAAAGAGCAACGGGTGGTCAATACAAGAGTTGTCTTGATTTAAACCGGGATTTCCCAGATGACCACTCTTAGCCATCCTGCGGTCCTCCTGTGTCATCAAAGTACCCCATTTTACTACAGATTCAGGGTCTCTTTGCAGAACCCTCTGCTCAATCGAGGGGCAACGGCCGTCCTAAAGCCGCAATCCCTTGAAAACCCAGCTCTACCGGCACACTCAGGGGAGTTCGGCACAGACTGATCCCCCGTCTCCACCACGTCACTAAGCTTCCGGGCCATCTGCTCCGTCATCCGGTATCTGGTACGGGAGGCGGTAACCACAACCGTCGAATTCGTTCAAGGATTGCCCTGAACAGTTGACGCGGCACGGCCACCTCGGCCATCTGGAAGGTGGTGTGCCGGGCGTGGGTGACCACCTTGGCCCCAATCTTAATCAGCTTCTCGCGTAACGTCGTCAGCGACCAGTGCTTCACCGCTCTGGGCAACGCCAGCCGCCGCAGGAAGTTTGCCAGGTTGTACGCCAAGGCAAATAGTTGCAAGCGGACCTGGTTCTCTTCAAAGCCGTGGCAGGACAGGCGCGTCCAGTTCAGGGCGTACTTGCCCTCCTTGATCCACTGCTCCGCCGTCCCACGCTGGTTGTAGAACCTCACGACGTTCTCTTCCCGCCAGTGCAGGTTGGTCACGATGAAGCTGACTCTTGGAAACAACTCGCCCTGGTGCCACTCGACCGCCACCACCACCCGGCGAGTGGACCGCCCCTGGGTTATTGGACACTCGGGTGAGGGTATTCGACCTCATGCGGCCTCCGCAACTTGAGCGAGTTTTTCCTGCCTTGCCTGGGCCAGCGTTCGGTAGCCGTAGCCCTCGAGAATCCAATGATGGTTATACAGGTTCTTGAACTCAAGCAGCGCCCACCGCAGTTCCTCTACGGTGGCGAAAGAGCGCACCCACAGGAGATTCTCCTTCAAGATGCGGATGAACCACTCACAGTAGCCATTTCCCTCGGGCGCCCGCACGAAGCTGGGCGAACTGGTCATGCCCAGGTAGGCGATCTCCCGCTGAAAGTCATCGGACAGATAGGCGGGGCCGTGGTCGTGACGAACTTTAAGCCCCTCGGCGACGTCCGCCTCCAAGCCGGCGAAGCGCTCGGCGACCCCCTGCCGGATCGGCTCCAGGGCCTCGAAGCGGTTGCCGCTCTTGGCCGCATGGATCCCCACGCAGTCCACCGAGCAGTGATCCACCGCCACGAACACCGAGGCCATCCCCTCCTCGGTGGTCACCGTCGTCGTCATGTCCGTGCCCCACATTCGGTCGGGCCGCTCGGTGCGGATGGTCCCGTTGTGGGCCTTGGGACCTCGGGGTTTGCCCACCCGGTGGGGGGCCTGAAGCCCCGCCTCCCGCATCAGGCGACGCACCCGCTCCTTGCTGGTGCGGATGCCCGCGAAGCGCAGCCTCGCCCACACCTTGCGGTAGCCCTCGCCATGGAAGGGAGAGTCCTCCAGGACCTGCCGGATGTGGCCGAGGAGTTCCGCATCGGTGCACGGGCCCACAGGGCCGCGCTTATTGGGCGTGGGGCGTTCATGAACGGGGACCGCCTCTCGCCGCCGTTGCGCGTAGACCGTGGAGCGCGCCAAGCCCCAAAGGGCGCACACCCGCTTCAGGCCGTAGGCTCTGCCCGTGGAGGTGAAGCGGGCCTGACTCATCGCCTCCACCTCCTGCCGGCTAAAGGGCGGCCGGCCTCCAGGCGGTCGATCTTCTCCCGCAGGACCTCGCCCTCCATCGTGAGTTCGCCCACCTTGGCCTTGAGCCGGGCGTTCTCCTCGTCCCGCTCATCCGCCGGGCGGGCTTTGAGCGCCGCCTCGCCCCCGCGAAGGAACGCCTCGCGCCAGGCGGAAAGCCGAGCCGCTGTCGTGCCCAACTCGCGGCAGAGCGTCTCCAGGCTCTCGCCCCGCAAAAGACGCAGGACCGCCTCCCGCTTGCGCTGGCAGGAGAACCGACCCCGCTCACTGCGATGCCCTGGGGCCTTGGCTCCGTTCGCCCTGCGGGCGCCCTCCGCCAAAGCCCCCTCTTGCTTTTGTTCGTTCATCGCGACACCCCTTTCTCCATGAATCATGGATCAATCGAGTGTCCAACAAAACCCTAGAGCGGGGGAGAGGCTTCTCCCAACTAGCCGCCTGATAGGAGACGCTGTGGTAGAAGATAATGGGCCTTTTGGGCGGTCGGCCAACCGGCCGGGTCAGAAGGCATTCGATGTCCCTGTACAAGATGGCGTTGGCCGGAAGCCGAATCGCATAGGAGTAGCCCTCCGCCTCAAGGTATCGGTACACCTCCGGCTTGGCAAATGCCGCGTCGCCTCGAAAAAACCGACAGACCTTCGCATCCCGGTAGCGAGCTACCACCGGCTCCAATACAGACCACCAGTCATCAGCGCTGTGGACCTTGCCGTTGCGCAACAGCGCCCGCTCCAGATCGCCAAACTGGTTGAAGCAAAACAGTGGGTGATAGCAGGTGCAGCCGAAGTGGCCGTTGTAGGAAGAGCCTTCCTGCTCACCGTGGGTCGGGCTGACCGAACTGTCCATGTCCAGGATCAGCTTGCGAATCGGCTTGCGTTTGCGGACACGATCCACCAACACACCGGGCAGACCGCTCAGCGCCTTGAGGGGTTAAGGGGCCGGGTGAGGGTCTGCGTCTCGAATCGGCTCATCTGGCTGGTGGAGGCAGCGGTGTGATACTTCGCTCGCCCCCCAACCACCTGACGCATGGCGGGATCGACACAGAGCCGCTCGGCATCATTGGTGTCTTTATATCCTGCCAGGCGGCTGTAGACCGACTGGCGCACCAAAGCGGTGAGGCTGTGCCGGGTGTTCCCGCCCGTCCGTGAATCGGACAGAAACCCCTCGGCCGCCTTCGTCAGCCCCAACACCTCATCCAGTTCACGATAGGCAAGCAAACCGGCGTCACTCGTAACCTTTGCTCCGTGAAACTCCAGCCTGAGCCGACCGTCGAATTGGAGCCTCAACGGCCTCTTTTTCGCTTCACCCATCGGGTCCCCTCGCAAGATGATGGCAGGGAGAGGCCAACACCTTGATTTTACACGAGAAAACGGCCTTCGGGGCGTTAAAAATTATCATCCATATGGGAAATGCGGGTTTTATAAGAAAGAGGGCCTCGACGTTGCCCTGATGCGGGGATACGGCGCACTTCGCACCGTCGACGATGTTGCCGACGGGTTGTCCCATTTCGGGTGGGGAACCCCCGAGGGGATTGTCCTGAACCGGACCAAAGGCGGCAGAACCCTGATGGTCGGGGCGATCAACGACACCTTTGCGACGGCGCTTTGCTATGACCGGGCCAAGATGACCCTCGCCACGCCCCGGGATCTGGCCGGAAAGCGGGTCGGCGTCACCGGATTTTCTCCCGTCCGGGCCGTCCTGCCGATCATGATGGACAACGCGAAAGTCGGCCGGGACAGGATTGCTTTCATCAAGATGAAACCCGCGCTGACCCTCCCGGCGCTCTTTTCGGGCAAGACGGATTTTTTGGACTGCCCGCTGGGAAGCTACGCCTCCATCGTCAAGATGGCGGCGGTGAAGAAGGGCGTCGACATCGGCGTCCGCAAGTTGAGCGACCTCTTCGGCCTGGATGTTTACGGTGACGGGATCATCACGAGCAAGGAACTGATAGACGCCAAGCCTCGGGTCATCGACAGGTTCGTTCGGGCCTCCTATCAGGGATACGCCTGGGTGTCCAAGAACCTGGACGCGGCGGCGGGCCTGGTCGTTAAGCGGTTTCCGACACTCAAGCGTTCCATCGTCCTGGACCAGGCGCGGGCCACCGACAAGCTGATGAAGGGCCCGTCCTTTGCCACAAAGGGCTATGGCTGGATCGACCGGGCGAAGATGAAAAGGACGCGCGATTTCACCATCGACGCGTGGAACATCAAAATGGATATCCCTGTGGATGAGATTTACACGAACCGGCATCTGGCGGGGCCGCCGATCAGGTAGCCGGCCGGGCCGAACGGGAGTCCGTGGATGAGCAACGTCGGAAAGAACGTCCGTCGGGTCGATGGCTGGCCGAAGGTCCTGGGAGAGCCGATCTACACCGGCGACATGAAACTCCCCGGGATGCTCCATTGCGCCATTCATCGCAGCGCCCACCCCCACGCGCGAATCCTCGGGATCGATGTCTCCGGCGCGAAAGACGCTCCGGGCGTCCGGGCCGTCGTCACCGGACAGGCGTTTGCGGAGATGCCGGGGGTTGACCCTTATTTCGGGATGATCTTCCCGGACCAACCCCTCCTCGCCATCGGAAAAGTCCGCTTCATCGGCGAGGCCGTTGTCGCCCTGGCCGCCGACACACAGGAACAGGCCGAAGCCGCCGCCGCCCTTGTCCGCGTCGATTACGATCCGCTTCCCATCGTCGATGACGTCCTGGCCGCGGCGCGGCCGGGCTCGCCCGTTTTGCACGATGTCGTCCGCAACGGCCCCCTGTTCCCCCTGATCCAGGCCAGCCATCACGGCCCGGACAGCAACATTTGCACCCACTACCGGCAGCGGGTGGGGGATGTCGACCGCGCGTTCGCCGAGGCGCAACGGGTGTTCGAGGACACCTTCACGTCGCCCCCCGCCCAGCACGCGCACCTCGAGCCCCACGCCGCCTTGGCGCGGGTGGACCGGAGCGGACATGTCACGGTCTGGACCTCGACGCAGAGCCCCTCCTCCAGCCGGTTGTGGCTGGCCGCGATGTTCGGCGCGCCCCAGAATCAGGTCCGGGTGATCTCCCCCTACCTGGGCGGCGGGTACGGGGGCAAGCTCTACCTGAAAATGGAGCCCTTCCCCGTTCTCCTCTCCAAGGTGACTGGGCGTCCCGTGCGGGCCGTCATTCGGCGGGAAGAAGTCTTTTACCTGTGCTCCAAGCATGGCGCGGTCGTAAAGCTCAAGACCGCCGTGAGTCCGGATGGTGGTATTTCCGCCCAGCAATTCGAGATCTACTACGACTGCGGGGCCTACGCCGAGAGCGGTCCCCGCGTGGCCTGGAAGGCGGCCTCCACGGCGAACGGACCGTACAGGATCCCCAATTGCCGGATTGATTCCCACTTGGTGTACACGAACAAAACGCCGGCCGGGGCGTTCCGGGGCTTTAGGGTCCCGCAGATCACCTTCGCCCAGGAAACCCACATGGATCAGGTCGCCGAATATCTGGGACGCGACCCCGTGGGTCTGAGAATGGAGTACGCCCTTCAGGAGGGTGACCGATACCCGACCGGAGAGATCCTTGATTGCGTCTCGATCAAGGAGTCCCTCCATGGCGCGGCGGACGCCTTTGGCTGGAAAGCGGACGGAAAGGCCTTCTCCCCCTCCCCCTCCCCCTCCCCCGCTTCGGAGGGCGGGCTCGCCCGGGGAAGGGGCGTCGGCCTGGCGATCAAGACCACCGCCACGCCCTCGGGCTCCGAAGCCACGGTGATCCTCAACCCCGACGGCAGCGCGGAGGTCTTCGTCAGCACGGTCGAGATGGGGCAGGGATGCGACACGGTCCTGTCCCAGATGACGGCCGAGTGCCTGGGGATTACCGTGGAGCAGGTCCGGCTGGTTCGGCCCGACACCGATGCCACGCCATTCGACATGGGGACGGCGAGCAGCCGCTCGACTTTCCATATGGGCAACGCCATCCAGCGGGCCACGGCGGAGATTCGCGGAGAATTGTTCGCCGCCGCGTCGGAGCTTCTCGAAGCCCCGCCGGATCAGCTCGACCTGGCCGAGGGGAAGGTGTTCGTGCAAGGGTTCCCGGACAGGGGGCTATCCCTCCCCGAGGTTTTTCTGAAAGCGATGTCCAAGCCCCCGGCGGGTTATCTCATCGGCCGGGGGGCCTTCCAGACCTAGTCGACGCCCGAGGACCCCGAGACAGGCCACACCGACAATCTGAGCGTCAACTGGACCTCCAGCGCGGCCTTCGCCGAAGTGGAGGTGGACCCAGAGACGGGGACCGTTCGTGTGACGCGTCTGCACCTGGCCGGCAACGTGGGCAAGGCCATCAACATGAGGCAATGCGAGCAGCAGCTCGTGGGGGCCGCAACGCTGAACGTCGGCCTGACGCTCTTCGAGCACATGGACTACCGGGACGGCCAGCTCACAAACGGCAGCTTCCTGGAATACATGATGCCCACGTTCGACGATATTCCGGGCGATTTCGTCCCGGTTGTCCTGGAGGAGGCGCACCCCAATGGGCCGTTCGGGGCCAAGGGGGTGGGAGAGACCGGGTGCATCGCGACGACCCCGGCCATCCTCAACGCGATTCACGACGCCGTGGGCGTTCGGGTCCGCGACCTGCCGGTGACGCCGGAAAAGGTCCTCCGCGCAATCCGGAAAGTAAAAAAGGGCGGCGCGTCCGTTTGACGTTAAGAGCCGCATCAGGGGAGGGGAGGGGGATGACTTCGGAAGACCGGGCCTCGCGTCCCGTCGAGCTCAACGTAAATGGAGAGCGCCGGACCGTCTTCGTGCGGGACAACGCCCTGCTTTTGGATGTCTTGAGAGACGGCCTCGATCTGACCGGCCCGAAGGAGGGGTGCGGCGTCTCCGCTTGCGGGACCTGCACAGTGTTGCTTGACGGCGAGCCGATCAGCGCCTGCCTGACGCTCGTCGCGCAGATCGGCCCGGAGCGGGAGATCCTGACCATCGAGGGCCTCTCGCGCAACGGCGAACCGGACCCGGTCCAGACGGCCTTCATCGAGGAGTCGGCTTTCCAGTGCGCGTACTGCACGCCGGGGATGATCATGGCCGTGAAGGGGCTGCTGTCGGAGAACCATTCGCCGAGCGACGCGGAGATCCGGGAGTATCTCCTGGGCAACTACTGCCGCTGCGGCGCCCACGCCGACATCCTCCGGGCCGTCCACCGGGCGGCGGAGAAGATGCGGGCCGAGGCGTCCTGATTGTCGCGCTTTCGATCTCGAACCCGACTTTCAGGCAAGAAAACCCGCCACGGGGGGCTTTTTTGAAAAACCGCCCCCCTGGACCCCTCCCAGGGGTTGGGAACCCCCCGAAAAACTTTTTGCGGCCAAGCCGTTGGCTTGGCCTTACCGGGTTGGGTGCGGAGTGATTGAATCGTCCGTCTGTGGCCGACCGTGGCTTCTACACTTGTCCGAATGCCCGCCTTCCGTTGGAAGGCTCCGGCATTCGGAGGGTGTCCCGAATTCAGTTGAAGGTTTGAGGCGGCGGTCCGTGTGTGGTTCACCTTATGCGACCTCCTCTCGGGTGTCAAAGCGGGGCTCGTCCAGAACGGCCTTCAGGATCCACAGGTCCCGGTAGCCGTCCAGGCGACGGAAGTTCTTCTCGGTGGCGAGGAAGGCGGAAGCGGCCCACCTTTTCACCATCGCCCCGTCCCGCCAGCGGCCGACGCGCCGGGTGCGCATCCGCACCCCCGAACAGGGACTCTCGATCAGGTTCGTGCTCACCAGGCAGCGCCGAAGGCCGGGCGGAAGAGCCAAGCGGTTGACGGTGAAGATCTCCTCCAGACCCTCCAAAAGGCTGGCGGCCGCGTCCGGATGCTCGATCTGAAGCCACCGGGCCTGCTTGCGCAGACGGGCAATCCCCTCCTTCGGCGCCAGCCGCCAGGCCGCCTTCATCGTCGCCTTCACCGGGTCCTTCAACTCCTCGGGCAGGTGGTCCATCACGTTCTTCACCTTGTGGTTGCGGCACCGCTGCACCGGATTGTCGTCCCCGTACACCCGGTCAATCGCCGCACGAAGCGCCCTCGAGCCGTCGATGACGAAAAGCCGACGCCGCCCGGGCCGCACGCCGCGCTCCACCAACTCCTCAAGAAGCGCCGTCACGACCGTGGCGTTCTCGGTGGCGCCCGACCTCAGGCCCAGAACGTGCTTTTGGCCCCGTGTGTCCACCCCAACGGCCACGATGACGTGATGCGCGCCGAAGCGCAGACCGTCCAGGTAGAGGATGAGGAGGTCGATGTCGTCAAAACGCCGCTCACAAAGACGCCGCAGCTTCGCCTCGGCCGCCTCGATGCTCTCCCGGCTCACGGCCGACTTCGACACCCCCACCGTCTCGGCCAGCTCGGGAAGAACGGCCGCGTAGTTCCGCGTCGAGACCCCTCGCATCAGCAAATCCAGCATCCGCTCCCCCAGCCCGGGGTCGGCCTGCATGGCCGCATACGCCGGCATCTCCACCTCCCCGCCCCGACCCTGGCCCCGGCGGCGAAGCCGCGGCTTTCTCACCTTCAGCTTGCACCCCTTCAGGGTCACCCGGCCCCCCTGGCTGCCGTGCCGGCGGACCTCGCCACCCCGCTTGCCTGGATGCGGCGCGCCCGTCAAGCCCTTGGCCGACAGCAAAAGCACGGCCTCCAGGCCCGCCCGGCCCATGACGTCCATCAGGTCCTCCACCGCCAGTTGGGACTGCTCCACCAGCGACACCAGAGGAAAAAACGCCTGCCCATGCTCCGCCACAAAGGCGGCCAACCTTTGGGTCTCTTTCTTCTCGATGATCTGGTAAGCTTCACTCATGGCGGTTCCTCCTCTTTGAATGTTTGCCAACCCGATTCTAACCGAGTCGGCAGGAGTGAACCGCCACCTCTTTTTCTCAACCTTCAACTATGAATGGGACAGGCTCGGCATTCGGACAATGGGCCAATTTTCTTGTGATAGCACGAAACGAGGGTAGGGCGGCCATCTTGGCCGCCTTCGGTAGGTGGCTGGAGGTTTAACCGACTCCTCCCCTCCCGCTTCGGGTCGGAGTGAATGACGCTTACGCCTGACCCGCCGTCCGCGCCTTTGCGTTGGCCGCGAGGGTTTCGATGATCTTGTCGCTCCCGGTCACTTCGCCGAAGAGAAAGTCGATGTTCTTCAGCGCCATCTCGTGCAGGTCGTCCCCGTAGGCCGCAACGGCGTCATCGGGAACCACACAATAATAGTCCAGGAAGTAGGCGTGGCGCGTTGTTGATTCGACGCAGACGTTGGTCGTCACCCCGCAGATGATCAACGTGCGAATCCCCTTGCTGCGCAGGATGAGGGGCAGGTCGGTGTCGATAAACGCGTTGTAACGATGCTTGAAAACTTCGCAATCTCCGTCTCGGGTCCTGACCTCGCCGAAGTAATCCCACCCCCAGGTGTCCTTCTCGCAAAGCCGGACCCCGTGGTTCAGGCCCCGAAGCGTCCGCTTGGTCTGGGAGCGGGTCACCTCCGACAAGTACCAACCCTGGTTGGTGGCGTAGATGTTGCGGACGAAGATGATGGGGACGCCCGAGTCGCGCGCCTCGTCGATCAGGCGGCCCAGCTTGGGGGCGACGGCGGCCATGGGCGCGACATCGAACCCGCACTGATCCAGCGCGCCCTTCTTGGCGCAAAAGTCGTTCTGGTAGTCGATGCACACCAGGGCCGTCCACTCGGGGTTGAGCTTTTCTTCCAGCGTCATCAGGGGCTCGGGGGGCATGTGCGATCTCCTTGTTGAGTATTCGGTATTTGGGGTCCGGGAGATGCGTAGACGCGGCCGGGCGGGCTATCCCGATTCGCAAATCATTCGGGAAGGTCCCAGCTTTCCTCCGGCGGATACCTCAGGCTGCCCGGTTTTCTGGGCAGGTACCGCCCATGGCCTCGCTTCCCCGTAATTGTATCACCCTCGAAAACCACTGTTCCGCGTGAAATCGTCATCCACGGCCAACCCTTGATCGCGCGCCCTTCGTAGATCGAGAAGTCGGCGAAGGAGTTCAGGTGTTCGGGGGCGAGGGTGACGGTCTTGTCCATGTCGAGGACGACAAGGTCGGCGTCCGAGCCGACCTGGATGATCCCCTTCTTGGGATACAGGCCGAAATGAACCGCGGGGTTTCGGCAGCTGATCTCGACGACCCGCTCGATGGAGATCCGGCCTCCGTGGACCCCTTCGCTCAGAAGCAGGGGAAGGAGGAGGCCCATGCCGATGAAACCCGAGCCCGCGGCCCAGACATCGGTGACGGGGTCGCCCTCCCGGTCTCCGGTGTCCCCCCGAACCATCTTCTCCTCGAAATTGGTCACGACGTGGTCGGAGCCCATGCACTCGACCCGCCCGTCGGCGACGCCCGCCCAAAGGGCCCGGTTGTGCGCCGCGTCCCGAATCGGGGGATTCACCTTGAGGAGCAGCCCGGCCGGGTCGTCCGTGGTCATGAGCAGGTATTGGGGGCAGGTCTCGACGACCAGCGGACAGCCCTTGGCCTTCATCTCGGCGCAGGCCGCGAGACCGTCGGCCGTCGAGATGTGCAGGGCATAGACCCGGCACCCGGCCTTCATGGCGAACAGCCCGTAACGGTGAACGTGCTCGGCCTCGGTCCAGGGGGGGCAGCGGTCCGTCCACGCGGCGATGTCCTGACGGCCCTCCCGGAGCAGCCGCTTCATGAGGGCCGTGCCCACCTCGGTGTTTTCGTTGTGGACGAGGACCATGCCGGCGGGACCGAGCCGGCCGACCTGCTCGAAACCCAGCCAGATGAGTCCGTCATCGAAGGAAGCTGGGACAGCGATCCGGGACTTCCACTTGGGGACGACGTTGGTGGTCCCCGGACTCTTCAGATTGGGATAGAACTTGAAGGAAGTCAGTCCGAAGCGGCGGGCCGCCTCGGGGATGTCCGCCGCCTGCTCTTCGGTGTTGATCGTGGGCGAGTGGAAGAAATCAACGACGGCGTTCTCCTCCCCCATCTCCCGGAGAACGGGAAAGGCCTCGCTCCAGGGACGGGTGTCGTCCTCGGTGAGGAATTTCTTGAACGTCCAGGCGGCCCGGCCGGAGCCGACCATGATCCCGAAGGTCGTGACGCCCCCGGCGGCGGCGCTCCGGGACTCCGTCCGGAAATCGTCTTCCAGGGGGTTTCTCGCGCCCGGATGGGTGTGGGGATCGATGACGCCGGGAATCACATAGCGGCCGTCCAGGTCGACGACGCGGTCGGCCGGAAAATCCGCCGGCCGGGAAAGGATCCCCGCGATCCGCTCCCCTTCAATTAAGAGGCTCCCAGAAACAATTCCGCCCGGCGTGACGATGCGGGCGTTGTTCAGGATCAGGTCCAATTTTGCCGTCCATTTGGAAAAGGGCGAGATGAAACCCTACGGGCGGTACTCGCCAAATCACGATCAGGAATGGGTTCCGGGAAATGGTTTCTGAGTTTTTTTCGTTCTTCGAACCCAGATACTTTCAGATAGAAGTCGCCGAGTCACCGCATCCTCCCGGAGGGAATCTGGAGGGTTTATACAGAGCCTATTCGGCTGTTCCGCCGCCTGTTGTTTTCAGGAAAACTTGCTTTTTCAGGTGGTGGGAAGGCGAGACCCGGGCATTCGGCTCGCGGGATTCCAAAATCACGGCAGAGGCCCGATGCCGAATCCGCTCCATCCGCTCTTATGGGGATTCCTCAATCGAAGTCGTCGCGTAGGCCACTGAATTCAGCCCGATTATACTAAGCACCGCAGTCCGCATGCCTAAGCGCCGTAATCTTCAACCCGGAAGGGGTTTTTCTTCGCACCACATCCGCCCGAGGACGTACGCGAGAGCCACTCTCCTCACCGTCTCACCGTGACCCGGGCACCCGTAGAAAGATCTGGATTCGCTGCCGTATCCGCCCATTCGGCTCCGCCATCGTTCCCCGCGTCACATCAGGGGTCAACCGGGTCCCTTTGGGCTTTTTCTTATCGGCGGTTTGGGTTGCACAACCCGCCAGCAAAAGTGCCAGCAGGATCGCTGTTGTTGTCTTCATGTGCAACCCACCTCCTTGTCTACTCCCGACACCCTCAGTGAAAACCGGTTATTCAAAATCCCCCATCTATTTCCATATTCAATATGCTCCTCACATCGGTCAGTCGCCACCCAACGGCGACACGTCTCTCGCGCTCGGGATAGGTTTTTCGCGAGGCCGGCGGCGCTCAGAAAAACTCCCTCTTCTTTCCGCTTCCATCAAAATGAAGAGGGCGGCAGCTCGAAGAACCGTGTGACGGCCCTTTTTATCTCGGCTTTGGTGATCCGGCCAATGGTTGTCTCATCGAACAAAACAATGTCTTTCCGGGGTTCGAACACCAGGCCCATCGAGGAAAACCTCGAGCTTCCCTCCCCCCCGGCGACCAACTGTTGTGGAAGCGCTCTCCCCCATAGCTCGACCTTCACTTTCACGACAATCGTTTGTTGTCCCCTTACAAGGGGCCCAAGGGCTAGCCGAGAGCGTTTGCGGGAATATGGACCGCCCCTGGGTTATTGGACACTCGGGTGAGGGTATTCGACCTCATGCGGCCTCCGCAACTTGAGCGAGTTTTTCCTGCCTTGCCTGGGCCGGCGTTCGGTAGCCGTAGCCCTCGAGAATCCAATGATGGTTGTACAGGTTCTTGAACTCAAGCAGCGCCCACCGCAGTTCCTCTACGGTGGCGAAAGAGCGCACCCACAGGAGATTCTCCTTCAAGATGCGGATGAACCACTCACAGTAGCCATTTCCCTCGGGCGCCCGCACGAAGCTGGGCGAACTGGTCATGCCCAGGTAGGCGATCTCCCGCTGAAAGTCATCGGACAGATAGGCGGGGCCGTGGTCGTGACGAACTTTAAGCCCCTCGGCGACGTCCGCCTCCAAGCCGGCGAAGCGCTCGGCGACCCCCTGCCGGATCGGCTCCAGGGCCTCGAAGCGGTTGCCGCTCTTGGCCGCATGGATCCCCACGCAGTCCACCGAACAGTGATCCACCGCCACGAACACCGAGGCCATCCCCTCCTCGGTGGTCACCGTCGTCGTCATGTCCGTGCCCCACATTCGGTCGGGCCGCTCGGTGCGGATGGTCCCGTTGTGGGCCTTGGGACCTCGGGGTTTGCCCACCCGGTGGGGGGCCTGAAGCCCCGCCTCCCGCATCAGGCGACGCACCCGCTCCTTGCTGGTGCGGATGCCCGCGAAGCGCAGCCTCGCCCACACCTTGCGGTAGCCCTCGCCATGGAAGGGAGAGTCCTCCAGGACCTGCCGGATGTGACCGAGGAGTTCCGCATCGGTGCACGGGCCCACAGGGCCGCGCTTATTGGGCGTGGGGCGTTCATGAACGGGGACCGCCTCTCGCCGCCGTTGCGCGTAGACCGTGGAGCGCGCCAAGCCCCAAAGGGCGCACACCCGCTTCAGGCCGTAGGCTCTGCCCGTGGAGGTGAAGCGGGCCTGACTCATCGCCTCCACCTCCTGCCGGCTAAAGGGCGGCCGGCCTCCAGGCGGTCGATCTTCTCCCGCAGGACCTCGCCCTCCATCGTGAGTTCGCCCACCTTGGCCTTGAGCCGGGCGTTCTCCTCGGCCCGCTCATCCGCCGGGCGAGCTTTGAGCGCCGCCTCGCCCCCGCGAAGGAACGCCTCGCGCCAGGCGGAAAGCCGAGCCGCTGTCGTGCCCAACTCGCGGCAGAGCGTCTCCAGGCTCTCGCCCCGCAAAAGACGCAGGACCGCCTCCCGCTTGCGCTGGCAGGAGAACCGACCCCGCTCACTGCGATGCCCTGGGGCCTTGGCTCCGTTCGCCCTACGGGCGCCCTCCGCCAAAGCCCCCTCTTGCTTTTGTTCGTTCATCGCGACACCCCTTTCTCCATGAATCATGGATCAATCGAGTGTCCAACAAAACCCTAGAGCGGGGGAAATAGGACGTCCCTCGACCGACCGCGAGAAGGTCGATGCCCAATTTTTTCGCGAGAGATATGGCCTGTTCGCCCGTGCGGTCATTTTCCGGCGCGGTCCAATTCCGACGGGTGAACTCATCCGTTTGCTTCCGGGCTTCCGCCTTCCCTCGATGACGATGAAACGTCCGGAATTGAAAAGCGCTTGGGAAATCAGGTTGGCAATCCCGAATCCGATTCGATGACCCCGCCAAACTTTGTCCTTTATCGGCGAAATGGCACCGAGGACCGCTACCCTCTTCCTTTGCGCCTACGCGAAATTTTCCTTATTACCAGAAACTAGGCTCAGAAAATCATACTGAAAATCAAGGTGTTATGGATGAATCGCTTCGATCACACCTCGGGAACCTCTGTAAATGGATTTCAAACGGCCTTATGGAAAATAAAGAGGGGATGACGCCCCTCACAGAGTTAATTTCTCCTTCCATGAAACGAATTGGACACTAACCAGTTAGACCAAACAGTAACGCCCCAAAGCCCGGCGGGGGCCCGGGGGCGTCCACAACGAACCGCTAGAACTTCAAGATGGCTCCGAGGTGGCCTTCGTAGGACGTGAAGTCATCGAGCCCCAGAACGGTTTTGATGCCCGCGGTCGCGGAAATGAGCTTGGTGAAGTACACGCTAAATTCCCCGCCCAGGATGTAGTAGTCGCTATCGAGCGAATCCGGTTCCAGCTGGTTGTTATAGCTGGTGTATACGTTGGCAACATAATTGTCCCCAATCGGAACTCCGACGTTGAGGCCCGTCTTGATCGACGTTTCGATCTTCGAGTCCTTTTGGTTATTACTCCCCCGCTCTAGGGTTTTGTTGGACACTCGATTGATCCATGATTCATGGAGAAAGGGGTGTCGCGATGAACGAACAAAAGCAAGAGGGGGCTTTGGCGGAGGGCGCCCGCAGGGCGAACGGAGCCAAGGCCCCAGGGCATCGCAGTGAGCGGGGTCGGTTCTCCTGCCAGCGCAAGCGGGCGGCGCTCAAAGCCCGCCCGGCGGATGAGCGGGACGAGGAGAACGCCCGGCTCAAGGCCAAGGTGGGCGAACTCACGATGGAGGGCGAGGTCCTGCGGGAGAAGATCGACCGCCTGGAGGCCGGCCGCCCTTTAGCCGGCAGGAGGTGGAGGCGATGAGTCAGGCCCGCTTCACCTCCACGGGCAGAGCCTACGGCCTGAAGCGGGTGTGCGCCCTTTGGGGCTTGGCGCGCTCCACGGTCTACGCGCAACGGCGGCGAGAGGCGGTCCCCGTTCATGAACGCCCCACGCCCAATAAGCGCGGCCCTGTGGGCCCGTGCACCGATGCGGAACTCCTCGGCCACATCCGGCAGGTCCTGGAGGACTCTCCCTTCCATGGCGAGGGCTACCGCAAGGTGTGGGCGAGGCTGCGCTTCGCGGGCATCCGCACCAGCAAGGAGCGGGTGCGTCGCCTGATGCGGGAGGCGGGGCTTCAGGCCCCCCACCGGGTGGGCAAACCCCGAGGTCCCAAGGCCCACAACGGGACCATCCGCACCGAGCGGCCCGACCGAGTGTGGGGCACGCACATGACGACGACGGTGACCACCGAGGAGGGGATGGCCTCGGTGTTCGTGGCGGTGGATCACTGCTCGGTGGACTGCGTGGGGATCCATGCGGCCAAGAGCGGCAACCGCTTCGAGGCCCTGGAGCCGATCCGGCAGGGGGTCGCCGAGCGCTTCGCCGGCTTGGAGGCGGACGTCGCCGAGGGGCTTAAAGTTCGTCACGACCACGGCCCCGCCTATCTGTCCGATGACTTTCAGCGGGAGATCGCCTACCTGGGCATGACCAGTTCGCCCAGCTTCGTGCGGGCGCCCGAGGGAAATGGCTACTGTGAGTGGTTCATCCGCATCTTGAAGGAGAATCTCCTGTGGGTGCGCTCTTTCGCCACCGTAGAGGAACTGCGGTGGGCGCTGCTTGAGTTCAAGAACCTGTACAACCATCATTGGATTCTCGAGGGCTACGGCTACCGAACGCCGGCCCAGGCAAGGCAGGAAAAACTCGCTCAAGTTGCGGAGGCCGCATGAGGTCGAATACCCTCACCCGAGTGTCCAATAACCCAGGGGCGGTCCAACGGCGCTTCGCGCCTAGGCGCGGCAAGAACCGCGACCGAGGCTCCGCGCTCCCTGCGGTCGCTTGTGCGCCCGCACCACTCGCGCTTCTCGCCGCGCCAGGCCTTGCGGCCACGGTGGCTTTGCAGCGCGCGCGTGGGCCACTCAACCATCACGTTCGGAGACTCTCTCCGCACAACGAACCATAACGGTTCTCTACACTCAATCCATAAGGAGAGCATCATGCACGATATCGACAACATCTCAGAACAGAACCAGTCCGTCACCGCCACCGTCTGCGAGCAGGCGGCTCTCTTCGGCGCGACTCCAGAGCGCGACGAATTCGACAACCGGGAGGTCTGGGACCCGGAGAACGCCCTCTCCGCCGTCACGGAAGCCTTCCGCATCATGGCACACGGCGTCGCCCCCGACGGAACGCAACTCGCCGACGAGCGCGAGAGCCTGCTCTGGGGATTCGTCAACATGCTCGACGCCCAGACCCAACGCCTCGACCGCGCGGCCGACAGGCTCCTCCCCGACATGCGCGACCTCCAGCGAGAGCAGGACGGCTCCGAGATCCGGTCCCGAGAGCTCGAACTCGTCACCGACCGAACCAAGAACCTCACGGACCGGCGAGACGCCTTCGAGCAACTCCGCGATACAGCGGCCGAGGCCTACCGGGTCGAGACCGGAGACCTCTGGCGGCCCCGGCGCGGGTCCCACACCTCCCAGACCGGCAAGCTCACTTCGGCCATGATCGACGCCCGAGACTTCCAGCGTGCCCGCAGGGACCGCGAGAACAAGGCCCTCCTGCCCCAGGGAACCCTCGTGGCGGTGGCAGGCGGCAAGCAGGCCGGCGACGCAGGCGCCATCATCCGCACCCTCGAGAAGCTCAAGGCCAAGTACGACGATGTGGTCCTGGTCCACGGCGGCGGCCCCGGCGTCGAGAAGATCGCGGCCAAGTGGGCGGACCGCAACGGCGTCCATCAGATCGTCTGCAAGCCCAACTGGGACGCACACGGACGCGCGGCGCCCTTCCGGCGCAATGACGAACTGCTCGATCTCCTCCCCAAGGGCGTCATCGCGTTCCCGGGCTCGGGCATCACGGACAATCTGGTCGACAAGGCGCGCAAGCTCGGTATCCCGGTCCAGTGCGTCGCCGCCTGAGTCGAACGACCTCGCGGGTCGCGTCGCCACCCGACGGCGCGGCCCGTTCCTCCTTCCTTCACGTCCCGCTGCACTGTGCACCGCACCGGTGCGAACCCCACTGCTCAATCCGTCCCGCACTGCTCCATGCACCATGCTCCGCACGGCCACCCGCTCAATCGCCGCGGCGGCTCCCCCGCGCGTCCCGCGCCCGCGGAGATTCCCTCTTCGTTCCTTTTGTTGAATACCACCTGTCCGACGCCGTGGGAGGCGCTGATTTGCTCACACCCCACGCATCGCTGATGCTCTCGCATGCCCGCGCGCGCTTGTCATGCAGTGTCTTGCGCAAACAACGTCAGGGGCCGCCCGGTTGTTGTTGGATCGAGCGTATGCCGCACCGATATACGTCCTTAACTCATTGATATATAATGACATTTGCCCGGACCGGTATGCGATCGATACACGGCCGCCACCAATCCGGGTGTGCGCGGGAATGCGCCGGGTCAATAGCGATACACGCCAGGATTTCCGGTGTCCGCGGCAAATTCACGATGTTCCCGCCGGGCAATCATGTGCACCGGGATCAAACGTGATGCCCGGTATCGCTGCCAAGCTGCCGTTTCCTGCCTTGCAGGATCGCCATGACATGGGTGATTCGGTAGCCAAAGGGTTCAGGATCGCGCTGTTTTTCACCGAGAGCGGCACTGTAGCATCACCAATTTCGCAGCAGGAAGGAGCAAAACCGTGGCCGAAAACGGTCCGATCGAACCCGAAACCAACGACAGTCGGGACCCAAGACAGAGCGATGTGCGCCGGACGCGGGGCATCCGGTTCTCTGATTCGGAATGGGAAGAGGTCAAGACTGCGGCCGAAAAGCATGGCGTTCCGGCCGCGGAGTTCGTCCGGGACACGGTTTTGGACCTCGCCCGTGGTAGAACCAGTGCCACATCCGCAGCGCTTCCGCCCGGACTCGCCGCACTCATCGAGAGCACCTATCGCGGCGTTTACATCCTTACGACCCTGAAACGTGAAGAGATGATCCGCGAGGGCCGCGGCGAAGAGCTGGACGAGATCGTTCAGGCCGCACGCAACGCGCATGCAGACACGCTGAAGGAGACCTCCGAATGAGCTGTTTCGCGTGCCCACCTTGCGTATTCGGCGCCTGCCCCGACGCCCTTTCATAATGACGGGCGGCCCCGACCCTTCCGGCCATGACGGTGATTCGGCTCGGCATGCCTGGGAAGGAGCGCCGAACCCCGTACCCGGCCGCGAAGTCCTGGCCGGTCTTGTCGAGCGGGTGACCTTCCACAACCCGGAGAACGGGTTCTGCGTACTGCGGATCAAGGCGCGGGGCCAGGGCGATCTCGTTACCGCGGTCGGCCATGCCGCGACGATCTCCGCCGGCGAATGGGTCACCGCCTCCGGGGAATGGGCCAACGACCGCACCCACGGCCTGCAATTCCGCACACGGTTGCTGAAGACCTCCGCTCCCTCGTCCCTGGATGGCATCGAGAAGTATCTCGGTTCCGGCATGATCCGGGGCATCGGACCGGTCTATGCGAAACGCATGGCGCGGCTATTCGGCAAGGACGTGTTCGACATCATCGAGGCCAGCCCCGAGCGCTTGCGCGAGGTCGATGGGATCGGGCCGAAGCGGGCGGAGCGGATCACCTCGGCCTGGGCCGACCAGAAGATGATCCGCGAGATCATGGTGTTCCTGCACCAGCACGGTGTGGGCGCAGCCCGGGCCGTGCGCATCTTCAAGACCTATGGCGCGGATGCGGTCGAGGTCATGAGCGGGAACCCCTACCGTCTGTCCCGCGACATCCGGGGGATCGGGTTCCGCACCGCCGATCTGATCGCGGAACAGCTCGGCATCGGGAAGACCGCGATGATCCGGGTGCGCGCCGGGATCTCGTTCGCGCTGTCCGAAGCCATGAGCGACGGCCATTGCGGGCTGCCCGCGACGGAACTGAAGAAGCTCTCGGAGAAGCTGCTCGAGGCGCCCGAGGAGCTGATCACAACCGCGGTGGAGATGGAACTGTCCGAGCAAACCGTGACCGCGGACAGCGTGGGAGAGACCCCGTGCATCTTCCTGAGCGGACTGTACCATGCCGAACGGGCCGTCGCGGTGCGCCTGCGGCGGATAGCCACCGGGTCGCTGCCCTGGGCCGGGATCGACACGGACGAGGCGCTACCCTGGGTCGAGGCCTGTACCGGACTTACGCTCGCCGGGAGCCAGGCCGATGCGGTGCGCCTCGCTCTGCGCTCGAAAGCAACCGTCATCACCGGCGGTCCCGGCGTCGGCAAGACCACCATCGTCAATGCGATCCTGCGGATCCTCTTGGCCAAGGACGCGAAGCTCCTGCTTTGCGCGCCCACGGGCCGTGCGGCCAAGCGCATGTCCGAGGCCACCGGCATGGAGGCGAAGACCATCCACCGGCTGCTGGAGTTCGACCCCGGGGCCTTCGGGTTCCGGCGCAACGAGGACAGTCCGCTCGACTGCGACCTCCTCGTGGTGGACGAAAGCTCGATGGTGGATGTGATGCTCATGCAGTCTCTGGTGAAGGCGGCGCCCGACCATGCCGCCCTGCTGCTCGTCGGCGACATCGACCAGTTGCCTTCCGTGGGTCTGGGCCAGGTGCTCTCCGACATCATCGCCTCGGGGGCCGTTCCTGTCGTGCGCCTGACGGAGGTGTTCCGTCAGGCCTCCCGGAGCCGGATCGTGACCAATGCCCACCCGGATTGACCTGCCCCCACCAACGAGACCACCTGCTACGTTAGACACGGGACCCTTTGAAGTCCACTCCGGGGGACCGGCGCCAGGGCTTGGGAGCTTGGGAATCTGGCCTCCGGCACCGGCGGCCGGTAGGGCCAAGGCGCTGTGAGGCCGTCGCTGGTTGTACGCCCCCCTCCACCTCTCCACCAGCACCTGGGCTTCCTTCAGCGTCTCAAACACCTCCACGTTCAGGAGCTCATCCCTCAGCTTCCCGTTGAAACGCTCCACATATCCGTTCTCCCAGGGACTCCCTGGCTCGATGGACAACGTCCTCACGCCAACCGCCTTGAGCCAGTCCCTGACCACCCTGGCCGTGAATCCGATCCGTAGCACATTGGGAAGGAAGCGCAGGTGGTGGCCATGACCGCCCGTGGAGCCCATTGAGCGCTCAAGCGGGCGGTCATGGCCGGACCGCAGGTCTCTAGAGTAAGCGCGCTCATTCGCCACTTTGGAGGCAGACCGACCATGACCCGATACCACCCTACGCCGAGCGATACGGCACTTGTAGCCATCGATGTCGCCAAGCGCCGGAATGAAGTCCTGATAGAGCTTCCCGGTCGCGGCCGACGTCGCCGACTGACGGTATTGAACACGCGCGAGGCGCACGACCTCTTCATCCAGACCCTGAGCGGTCTGGGCCATCCGATCGTTGCCGGCTTTGAGGCGACGGGCAACCATCATCGACCATTGGCCTGGCGGCTCCTGGAAGCCGGTTTCAACGTCCGCCTGATCTCTTCGGTAGCTTTAGCCCGGACCCGCGAGGCCTTGCACAATGGCTGGGACAAGAACGACCCGAAGGATGCCCAGGTCATCCTTCACATGCTGAAGATCGGAGCGAGCCAGCGCTACTACGATCCACTGGCCAACGGAATCAACGACATCCAGGAGCTGTCAAAGACTCATGATGTGGTTTCCAAAGCCAAGACGGAGATCCTGCATCGGATTCAGGGCCACTACCTACCGCTCTACTTTCCGGAGATCGAGCGCTTTCGCAACAACAGCAGAAGCGACTGGTTCTTTGCCCTTCTGGAACGCTTTCCAACGCCGGCAAGCATCACCACCCTGAGCAAGGACGTGGACCGCCCCTGGGTTATTGGACACTCGGGTGAGGGTATTCGACCTCATGCGGCCTCCGCAACTTGAGCGAGTTTTTCCTGCCTTGCCTGGGCCGGCGTTCGGTAGCCGTAGCCCTCGAGAATCCAATGATGGTTGTACAGGTTCTTGAACTCAAGCAGCGCCCACCGCAGTTCCTCTACGGTGGCGAAAGAGCGCACCCACAGGAGATTCTCCTTCAAGATGCGGATAAACCACTCACAGTAGCCATTTCCCTCGGGCGCCCGCACGAAGCTGGGCGAACTGGTCATGCCCAGGTAGGCGATCTCCCGCTGAAAGTCATCGGACAGATAGGCGGGGCCGTGGTCGTGACGAACTTTAAGCCCCTCGGCGACGTCCGCCTCCAAGCCGGCGAAGCGCTCGGCGACCCCCTGCCGGATCGGCTCCAGGGCCTCGAAGCGGTTGCCGCTCTTGGCCGCATGGATCCCCACGCAGTCCACCGAGCAGTGATCCACCGCCACGAACACCGAGGCCACCCCCTCCTCGGTGGTCACCGTCGTCGTCATGTCCGTGCCCCACATTCGGTCGGGCCGCTCGGTGCGGATGGTCCCGTTGTGGGCCTTGGGACCTCGGGGTTTGCCCACCCGGTGGGGGGCCTGAAGCCCCGCCTCCCGCATCAGGCGACGCACCCGCTCCTTGCTGGTGCGGATGCCCGCGAAGCGCAGCCTCGCCCACACCTTGCGGTAGCCCTCGCCATGGAAGGGAGAGTCCTCCAGGACCTGCCGGATGTGGCCGAGGAGTTCCGCATCGGTGCACGGGCCCACAGGGCCGCGCTTATTGGGCGTGGGGCGTTCATGAACGGGGACCGCCTCTCGCCGCCGTTGCGCGTAGACCGTGGAGAGCGCCAAGCCCCAAAGGGCGCACACCCGCTTCAGGCCGTAGGCTCTGCCCGTGGAGGTGAAGCGGGCCTGACTCATCGCCTCCACCTCCTGCCGGCTAAAGGGCGGCCGGCCTCCAGGCGGTCGATCTTCTCCCGCAGGACCTCGCCCTCCATCGTGAGTTCGCCCACCTTGGCCTTGAGCCGGGCGTTCTCCTCGGCCCGCTCATCCGCCGGGCGGGCTTTGAGCGCCGCCTCGCCCCCGCGAAGGAACGCCTCGCGCCAGGCGGAAAGCCGAGCCGCTGTCGTGCCCAACTCGCGGCAGAGCGTCTCCAGGCTCTCGCCCCGCAAAAGACGCAGGACCGCCTCCCGCTTGCGCTGGCAGGAGAACCGACCCCGCTCACTGCGATGCCCTGGGGCCTTGGCTCCGTTCGCCCTGCGGGCGCCCTCCGCCAAAGCCCCCTCTTGCTTTTGTTCGTTCATCGCGACACCCCTTTCTCCATGAATCATGGATCAATCGAGTGTCCAACAAAACCCTAGAGCGGGGGAGTGTTGCTTGCCGGGACAACCCGCCCGCGAACCGAAGCAACTCCTGAAGAACCCGATCTGAATGAGATAGCGGGGACGGAGAACGCGCCGCCCCTTATGGATCTACGGCTCGTCGCCGACATGTTTAGCGGTGATTAAACAGTGAACCGCTATGGACGATGATACCGCCGACCTTGTGCGACATGCCGGACTTGCCGTCGAAGTTGTGGATGGTGGTGTTGCCGACCTTGTGCGACATACCGGACTTGCCGCCGAAGTTGTGGATGGTGGTGTTGCCGACCTTGTGCGACATACCGGACTTGCCGCCGAAGTTGTGGATGGTGGTGTTGCCGACCTTGTGCGACGTGCCGGACTTGCCGCCGCAATTGTAGTAGGTGGTATGACCGAACGTCTGCGATATGCAGCCGGCGTATGCAGGACCATTCGACGACAGGGCGGCGGCGAGACAGACAAAGATACATCCAGCTACGGTCCAGCCGTGCTTGTTCAGTGGCATGTCTTCTCCCTCCGCTCCTCAGGTTCGATAGCTTGACTTGTATAAGCCTGATTTTTGTTCGGATCAATTATGTGTGTCAACTCCACAGAGCCCACGGTCGCTGTCCGTGTTCCGCGAGCCGGCGCGCTGAATCAACGCTGCCAGCGGAACCGGTACATGATCGCCAGGCGCACGACGCCAAGCCTGTTTTCAATATTGTAAGGGCAAGGCCTTCGAGGGTTTCCCGGCCCGCAAGAGTTGTTGCCGGAGCGGTTCACATGATAGGTGCTCGACCCGAAATCCAGGTACGAGCCGTCGAGCCGCAGGAACCAGGCATCGGCCAGCGGAACCTCGACCCCGGCCCCGATCACCCAGCCGATGTCCGTTGACGTGTCGCGGAAGGAATCGTCGGGGTCCACCCGCGTCGGGCCGGAATCGATGTCAATGACCGAACGGGCGATCCGGGCGACCGCCAACCCGCCGCCGGCGAATACGGTCGCGCCCCCCACGGCGTGTTCGACGCCGGCGCGCGTCGTGACAATCCATCGAAACTCCGATTCCGCCGTCTCGTCCAGACCTTCGGGATCGAGCTGGTTCGTTTTCGCCGACATGTCGCCGAACGTGGCGTCGATCTCGATCCGGAACGGCACGCCGCCCATCTCGAACCTCTTCCCCGCCAGCACGCCGCCGACGAACCCGGCATCGTCGTAGTCGACAACCGAACCGGGATGACCCCAGTTCGCGAAGCCGTCGACATCGACGATCCGGTTGCTCATTCGACCGAAGCCGGCGAAGACGCCGGCGTACGTCCCCGCCCGGACGGAATTGAGAGCGGCATCGCCGCTTCCCGCGCTCGCGGGACCGCCGTTCGCGAGCATGAAAAGGACCGTCAGCGCAAGAACCGCCGGGCCCCATGTAGAGCCGAACCTGGATTTTTCTTTCATGATCGTCTTATCGCCTCATCGATATGGGGTTGAGCGGCTGGGCAAGGCAGACGGGTTGAGTGGGTGCTGAAACCCCAACGGCCCGGCCATCTGCCGACGGCCGCCGCCTCTACCATCGCAGCGCGCCCCGCAGCATGATTCCGTATTCCGGGGGATCGCTGCCGTTCGCGATCTCCCGGAGCGCGCCCTCGATGCCCATGTCCAGGGCGGAACCGAATCCAAGACGGTAGCCGAGGCGGAAGTCCCTCCCGGTCTCCGACAGCGCGACCCCGGCCAGGGGCGTTCCCGTACCCGAGCCGCCCAGGACCGGCAATCCGTAGCCGAGTTCGGCAACAATCCGCCCGCCGGGCCCGGCGTCGTCGTTCGCGGCAAGGTCGGCCATGGCGCCGCGCTTCCACAACGCGTCCACGCCGTCCGAAGCCGTCGCCCCCCAGGACGGGGAGAGCGTGAAAGACAAGCCAAGCTCCGAGGACGGGTGCGGATCGTAGCGCAGCGACCCCGACATGCCCCATACCGCAAAGCCGTCCGTGGCGTGCGTCAGCAGCCCGCGCGCATTGAGTTCCGCCGTCAGGCCCAGTTCCGGGTGCGCATAGCGAAGCCCGCCGCCGATCTCCATGCCGAAGCCCGTCTCCGCATCACCCCCGTCATGGCGCAGGCCCGCCTCGATGAACGGCGAAAGCCACTCGCCGCCCTCGGAGACGAGCTCGTATGATCCCTCGAGCCCCAGACGCAGCCGGCTGACACCGGCCTTTGCCGCGCTCAGGCCGGAAACCCCATCGGAGACGGTCCGCAGAACCAGTACGTCCGCCTTGAGCGTCAGCGAGAGGTCTTCCCCGTCAGCCGGAGACGGAAGCTCTCCGCGCGCGCCGGCCGCTCCCATCATCATCGCGATGCCGGTATCGATCGGCTCAGCGTCGTCCGCCGTAAACGTCAGCGTTCCCGCGCCGTAGCCCGCCATGCCCCAGATCGACAGGCGCTCGCTCACCTCGTAACGCAGGTACGGATAGAAACCGGTCAGGGAAGACGCGGCCTCACCCTCGAAACCGTCCAGCGGGAACGTCCCCTCGCCCCGGCTGTGCGACAACACGATCCCGGCCAGCCAGCGTTCGACCGCAACATCGGCCCCAAGCGTAGCGGTCGTGACGTCCCCGCCCAGTCTGAGACCGTCATCGCGGCCATCGAAGCGGGAGAACGCGCCCCGGCCCCAGAAGCTGAACCTCCGCCCGTCTCCCTCCTCCTCCGACGATACATGGAAAGAGCTCCCGGCCAGGATCTCGCTTGCGGTCAGGCTCCGGAATGCGTCCACGCCCCGATCCCCAAGCGTTCCGTCATCCCGCGTCCATTTGCCGTCTGACCCATCCTCCGCCCGGATTTGTCCGAATGCCTCTGTCATCGCCGTGCCGCTTTCCAGACGGTGACCGCTGATCACCACGGACCGCGGTTCCTTGCTCGGCGGTCTGCACCGCCACCGGGGACCGTGCTCCGGCGGGCAGCGCGGCGGCTCCGCCAGCCACCGCATCCGTTCGTCGAGGGCATCCACCACATGAGCCGCCGCCGTCCGTCCGAACCGCGCCAGCCACGGCCTCGGCGTTGCATCCGGCGCATGATCGTCCTCTTCGATGGTCACAATGGCGGTTTTGGGATCGGCCGCCGTCACGCCCGGGGGAAGGCCTCCGAATCCGAGCACGACCTTCTCCCCGTCGTCGTCCTCTGCGTCCTGCACGGCCCTGACGGCAAAGGCCTTTTGCGTCTCCGAAGGACCGAACAGCACGTTCTCGGGAACCCCCGAATAGTCCGTCTCGACCGCGCCGCCGTCGGGCATGTGCGTCATCGGAACCGCGACCGATCGACCGGGAGGCGCGCTGAGAACCACGGTCACCTCGATGAATTCGCCCTCCGTCACCGTGTACGACGCCGCCCCGTAGGACACCGTAACCGCATCGATGATCGTCCCGGTCCCTTCGTCGTCCGCCACCGTAGCGTTCACCGGATTGCTCAGCGTCACCGTGAACGTCTCGGCCGGCTCGCTCACCGCGTCGTCCAGAATCGGAACCGTGATCGTCTGTTCCGTCTCGCTCGCAGCGAAGGTCAGCTTCCCGCTCGTGCGCGTGTAGTCCGATCCCGCAACCGCCGTCCCGTTCGAGGTCGTGTAGTTCACCGTCACGTCCTGGCCGCTCGCCTCGCTCAGCCGCACCGTGAACTCGGCCACAGCCCCCGAAGCCTCGGTTACCGTCGCGTCGTCGATGCTCAGCGAGGGCGGACCGTCGTTGTCCGCGATCGTCCCGACCCCTTCATCGTCCAATATCGTCGCGTTGGTCGGATTGCTCAGCCGCACCGTGAACGTCTCGTTCGGCTCGTCCACCGAATCGTCGAGTATCGGAACCTGGATCGTCCCGGTCCTGGCGCCCGCCTGTATCGTCAACGTCGAGCTGGTGGCCGTGTGTCCGATCCCGCAACCGCCGTCCCGTTCGAGGTCGCGTAGGCCGCCGTCACGTCCTGGCTGTTCGCCCCGCTCAGCGTCACCGTGAACACCGCCGCGGCCCCCGAAGCCTCGGCTACGGGAGCCGCATCATCGATGCGCAGCGTGGGTCGGAGGCTATCGGCACGGCTGTCGCGAATCGTAGGACGAGAGGTCCGAAGGTCGTCTTCGGTAATCGTTCCCACACCTTCCTGGTTCTCCAACGTGGCGTTGCCCGGATTGCTCAGCCGCACCGTGAACGTCTCGTCCGGTTCGTCCAGCGCGTCGTTCAGAATCGGAACCCGTATCGTCCCGGTCGGGGAACCCGCCTGTATCGTCAACGTCGAACTGGTGGCCGTGTAGTCCGACCCCGCAACCGCCGTCACGTCCGAGGTCGCGTAGTCCACCGTCACCACCTGGCCGCTCACCGCGCTCAGCGTCACCGTGAACACCGCCCTCGCCCCCGAAGCCTCCATCACGATCACGTCGTTGATTCTCAGCGAGGGCAAAGCATCGTTGTCCGTGATCGTTCCGACCCCTTCGTCGTCCGATATCGTCGCGTTGGTCGGGGAATTCAGCGTCACCGTGAACGTCTCGGCCGGCTCGCTCACCGCGTCGTTCAGAATCGGGACCGTAATCGTCCCGGTCTCGGACCCCGCCTGTATCGTCAGCGTCGAGCCGGTGGCCGTGTAGTCCGATCCCGCAACCGCCGTCCCGTTCGAGGTCGCGTAGGCCACGGTCACGTCCCGGCCGCTCACCCCGCTCAACGTCACCGTGAACACGGCCGTCGCCCCCGAAGCCTCGGTTACGGTCACGTCGTCGATGCTCAGTGAGGGCGGAGCGTTGTTGTCCGTGATCGTTCCGACCCCTTCGTCGTCCGATATCGTCGCGTTGGTCGGATTGCTCAGCCGCACCGTGAACGTCTCGGTCGGCTCGTCCAGCGCGTCGTCAAGTATCGGAACCGTGATCGTCCCGGTCTCGGAGCCCGCCTGTATCGTCAACGTCGAGCCGGTGGACGTATAGTCCGACCCCGCAACCGCCGTGCCGTTCGAGGTCGCGTAGGCCACGGTCACGTCCTGGCCGCTCACCCTGCTCAACCTGACCGTGAACACGGCCGTCGCTCCCGAAGCCTCCGCCGTCCTCACGTCATCGATGCGTAGAGATGGAGGAAGGTCGTCTTCGGTGATCGTTCCCACGCCTACCGCGTCCTCCAACGTGGCGTTGGTCGGTGAACTCAGCGTCACCGTGAACGTCTCGTTCGGCTCGTTCACCGAATCGTCGAGTATCGGAACCGTGATCGTTCCGGTCTCGGACCCCGCCTGTATCGTCAGCGTCGAGCCGGTGGCCGTATAGTCCGACCCCGCAACCGCCTCCCCGTTCGAGGTCGCGTAGTTCACCGTCACGTCCTGGCCGCTCACCGCGCTCAGCGTCACCGTGAACTCGGCCCTCGCCCCCGAAGCCTCCATCACCGTCACGTCGTTGATTCTCAGCGAGGGCGGATCGTCGTTGTCCGTGATCGTCCCCCTCCCCGAACCACCCGAGATCGTGGCGTTGGTCGGGGAATTCAGCGTCACCGTGAACGTCTCGTTCGCCTCGTCCACCGAATCGTCCAGAATCGGAACCGTGATCGTCCCGGTCGTGGAACCCGCTTGTATCGTCAACGTCCCGTTCGAGGCTGTGTAGTCCGACCCCGCGGCCGCCGTGCCGTTCGAGGTCGCGTAGTTCACGGTCACGTCCTGGTTGCTCGTCTCGCTCAGCGTCACCGTGAACACGGCCGTCGCTCCCGAGACCTCCGCCACGGTCGCGTCGTCGATGCTCAGCGAGGGCGGGGTGGTCGTTCCGGTCCCGTCTTCGTCGGTGACGGTTACCGTCACCGGGCCCACATTGTGCACCGGGCAGAAGGAGTCGTCCTCCCACACTTCATGAGTGAATTTCACCGGCGTATCGAGTTCAGCGTCATCCCGCGCCGTTATGTGAATGTCTCGCCATTGGTCCCAGTTGTCCTGATTGAACTCCCAGCCGACCGACGGCACCCAACGGATGCCCTTGTAGAGGCCGTCGTTGTACACCACGCCGTCGACGCGCACCCTGACAAACCATCCGTCGGAGGTCGGCGCCTTGGAAAGTCTCAAGCGGTAGGAGAGGCTCTTTCCCTTTTCGATCGTCAACGTGCCCGGCGACACCTCCACTGTACCGTCCCATACCTCGACGTCCTCCTGTGCCGCCGCGGCGCCGGACAGAAGCGCCGACAGCACGATGGCGAAGACCACGAGACCCTGACAACGGTGTCTCCCCGCGGGAGCCCGAGCTACGTGAGGCGGAGAAGGCCGGACCCGGCCGTGGAGTCCGGAGGCTCGATGGTCGTCTTCATTGGCCCGTGTTTTCGGCATTAGATGTTTGACGAAAAAGACGCAACATGTAGAGGCTGAACTAACCGATGAACGTATATATACACGAGATATTGCATATTCTTTTACCAAGAATATCATATCAACTGGAAATGTCGATGAGAATCCCTCCCCTTTTCAACACCCTTGCAGGCCCGTTTCAGGCCCATTGAACCCCCGTTTCAGCCCCGATGGACGGATTCCCGCTGGTTCCTGTCCCCGCGTGTATCCGGCAAGGGTGGGAATCACAAGCTGATGGCATGCCCTCGCTGCTCCGGAATCACTCCCCCCTTGAGGGGGAGTCGCAGAAGCCGAGCCTCCGGGCGAAGGCTGATGCGGTGGGGGGGCAATCGCGACCAAGCGAGCACCTCGCCCTCCAGCGGAGGATGGAATTCCGGAAACGTCGATGCACCGTCCGCACCCGCGCCCGTCGGGGGGAGTGGACGTTCTCCTTGCGCGGCTCGCTGGATGCGGAGCGGACGTTCGAGAGCGCGGAAACGGCCTTGGAGGTATGGGGAGAGGATCTCAGGTCGGAGTCCGCGAAAAACCGGGTTCTGCCGGGTCTGAGCGGGGTTTACCGCTGGGGCCGCTTCTCGCTCGGCGGCGAGGTCTCGGCGGGCGGCCTGGGTTCGGATGATCGGGAATACTCCGGCCTCCTCCATCTCGGAATGCGGTTCTAGTGGACTGTAACAGATAACTAGTTGGGGATAAGTCTAACGGAAAAGGGGCGGGAAAGCGGGATATGCAGCGTCTTCTGCATACCTATGTGGCGATGACCCGCCCCAGCCATTTGCTTTGCCTTGCTGTTCCGCGCTCGGCGTTGGGCGGTGATCAGTCCGCCGATCAAACCATCGCTGCGCTAAAGAGAAGAGGCTGGCTTATCGCCGAGATCATCGAGGGTGCGACGCAATGGATAGAATGAGATCACGCGCTGCGCCGGCTGCGGGCACGTCCGTGCGACGCCGGGATTCCGATGGCAACATCAGGCATCGCCCTCGGGAATGTCTGGAGACTGGACGCCGGGCGGCACCGGTTCCACCGTCTTCTCCGGCAGTTCCGGAGCCAATTGCGAGACGTCGTGGCGGATCTGTTCGAGCTCTTTCTCGCGCCCGGCGGCGATCGGGTCGCGCGCGAGGACTTGCGCGGTGAACAGGCACGACCGTGCGACGCAGAGTTCAAACTCGGTTCGCGGTCATTCCCGGCTCTTGACGTCCTGCAACGCGGCTTCGATGATCAAGCGGTTCAGTGAAATTCCGCGCGCGTTGGGGGCGTCCTCGATCCGTTGCCAGTGATCTTCATCGACGCGGATGTGCTTGTTCAGGGTCTTCGCCATGGCGTTCTGCCTCCTTTCTCCGGTTCCGGCGTACTTTCCGACGCGCTTGGGAAAGGCTGAGGCCGATGTCCGGAGATTTTTTCATCGCGCGGCCGCGCCCGCCTTCCCCGGCGTGGAGTTTCGCGGACCGCCGCGATCACCGTTATGGAGTTGACCTGTTTCAGTGGACACCTTCAGACTGTGCGCAGGAGGTGTTCCCATGGCAAAAACTCATCCGTCAAACGCGCTTGTATTCCGGCGCGTAAGAGACAAGACCGGTGGTTCGTGGATAGGCGTTACCGGGTGCCAGAGCGTAACCATAAGCGATTTGTTGCAGGGTCGGACTTTTTTATATTACGGTGAAGGTGCAACGGTTCGCCAGGGCGACAGGGGTAACCGTTCGGCCAGGCCGTGATGGGTAACCCTCCGGCGCAGCCCGCCTGTTCTGTTCGGATGAGATTGGGGCAGGGTGAGGGGTCGTGAGCTGGGCACCTTGACGGCGTCCACTATTCGTTGATGGACGCCTACTCGCTCTCGATAACCTTCGAGCCTTCGACGGCAGGCGATCTCGTCGCAAGGGCGGTTTGCTCGAACACCTACCCTCGACGAGGAGCATGTCCAGCTTGTCCTTCCACGGTAGCGCGGTTGTCCGTTCTGACCCTCATGTTACGCTGGCAATTTCATGACTCTACAGCATACGGGCCGGGAGCGACCATGGCGACTGACACTGGCGAGCGAGTCCACGTAGAGAGGGCGGGCATGGTGGGCATGGTCTTGTCGGATGCGGAGGCGTTCCCGCTGTTCAATGCATAGGGTGAGCGACGGTGGGTGGAAGGGTGGGACCCGTGCTTCGTGCATCCGGTCGAGCTCGGTGCGGGAGAGGGCGTCGTCTTTCAGACCACCAAGAAGGGTGTTGGAACCGCGACGTGGGTCCAGACGCGACATGAGCCCGCCACAGGTGTCGCGTCGTTCGTGTACATAGTTCCGGACCACCCCGCTGCCATGGTGGACGTTGGTGTGACCCCCGGACGGTGAGGGCGGAAGCCGGGCGTCCGTAAGGTATCGCATGACGTCCCTGTCATCCGATGCGGACGACTTCGTTCGATCGTTCGGAGAGGCCTTCGAAGATTTCATGGCCCATTGGGCGGAGGCTATTCAGCGACACATCGTGGAGGGTGTGCCACTTGCCGGAGAGTGAAGGTGGGGGCGGCTGGTGAGCGAATATGCCGCCGTCGAGACCCCGCGCTTCACCGGCGGCGTCTACATGGCCTCCGCCTGGATCCACGTCGAAACCACCAAGGGACGCGGGCGCTAGGACAGGTTCAAACAATATGACAAACCCAAGAAGGACATCTGGCTCCGCCCCCTCAGAAGAGATTGGAAGCCAACTCTCAATCGGTAGAATCAGCAGCCCATCACGGCCCGGTCGAACGATTACCGACAGGGACTCGCCGGGATGCGCAGGCGTTTTAACGAATCCGCTTTCATTTTGATTACGGACTACAGAAGGCGAGTTCCGAGAAAGAACCGAAATAATGTGTATTATCCAATATATCAATATTATATAAGGGTTTCACAGTCACGTAAAATAGCTCGATGCATCTACCCGAACAGATGATATCTTTCAAAGGGGGAAGGAGAACCCCCGAATGACAGAGCGGGAGGAGCCATAACAACGGCAGAGAAGAAGGTTGTGAAGCATCGACTCAGCGCCCTGCAACTGGCCGAGGCCCTGGGCAACGTATCGGAGGCCTACCGCGACGGGGCATGAGCCGCAGCCAGTTCTACGAGTACAAGCGCCGCTTTCAGACCCACGGGGGGGAGGGCCTCAAAGACCTGCCCCCGATTCATTTCTCCCATCCCTTCACCATGCCCCCCGAGGTGATGGAGCAGATCCTGGCCTTATCCCTGGAGCATCCCATGTGGGGGGAGTGCGCCTGAGCCAGCAACTGAAGCTGAAGGGGGTCTCGGTGACCTGTTGAGCGCCCCGAGCACCAGTTGGGTACGAAGAGGGTGGGCCATCGACCATCCCACCACCCGGCGGCTGAACACGTCGAGCACCATGGCTAGGTACACGAACCCGGCCCAAGTCGGCACGTAGGTGATGTCGGCCACCCAGATGCGATCCGGCGCATCGGCCTGGAACTGGCGTTCGACCTGGTCCGGGACCGCACGATGACTCGGGTCCACCCGCGTGGTGCCCGTGCCTCGGCGTCGGCTCACCCGGGCCAAGCCCGCCTCACGCATCAGACGAGCCACCCGTTTGCGACTCACCCGACATCCCTGGGCCACCAGCTCGGCATGCACCCGAGGCGCCTCGCGTAGGTGCCACGAGAGCCCTCGTGGATGGCCCGGATCGTGCCCCACAGCTCCCCGTCGCGCTCGGCACGACGCGAACACCCACGGCTTCGAGCGCGGCGGATTTCTGCGACGGCATGAATGCCCGGCTCGGGTTCGACCGGAAGGGGTGGACGGCGTTTGCCGAGCGGGTCTTCGCGGAGCGGCCGGACTGTAACGGCGACTCCGGGAACGAGCCTTACGAGTCCCCGGAGTCGCGCGCCTACAGTCCCGGATTGTGCCTGATGTGTTACAGAGCGCTCGCTATCTCCGTTTCCGGCGCCGGCGTCCACGGCCACGCTTCGGAAGTCATGCTACCAGTGCGAAGGTTTCCGTATATTGGCACCGGGGATCGGATTCGGGAGTTGCGAACGCCGCAGGGCGTTGTCCCTGATATGCCTTGAAAAGTCCGCATGCGCCATCAGCTGGCGGGATGGACGGCCGGTTCCCGGCGTTATCAGGCCGATCCGCTTAGCATGATGCTGTCTCACCAGGCGCATCGCTTCGGCGATGTCGCTGTCGTTGGAGACGACCACAGCGCAATCGTAGGCGTTCATCCACCCGTCATTCAGCAGATGCACGGCGAGATTGACGTCCGAGCCTTTCTCTTCGGTCCTGATCACCTCCGCCATGCGCTGGCTCCCAAGCGGTTGCGCAAGCGGCGCCCAGACCTTGTGGCTGAGGAAGTGGCCGAAGTAGATTTCCACCCGGGGCCGATAATGCCGCAGGGCGCGGAGATACACGTCCTGCCTCTGGGGTTTGGACGGATCGCCGGACGTGCCCGACACCCTTGCCGTGAAGTACTTGATCGCCAGAATATCGTGATGGGGCTGCAGCACCTTCTCGAACAGGGCGAGCAGGTCCAGCCATTTCCAGGAAGATTCCTTGAGCGCCCCGTAATAGAGATTGAACCCGTCGACATAGACGAAAGTGCGCATCGATTCCCGCCAAAAAAGCAAGGGCCTCCGAAGAGGCCCCGCGCCCTGCGCTCGAAACCGCAGGGGGTATTCCTGACAATCTAGCTCCGGTGGCGATGAAGGTCAAGAGTCGGCTTTTCCCGGCAGGCGGCGTCCGACGTTCATCCGCGGGACCGGGAAGTCGCCGCCGCCCGATCCGGCGGTCATGCATTACAGCCCGAGATCGCGATCGACGCTCTTCGGTGCGCGGGCCTTTTCCGCCTCCGGTCCGGACACCCGCTCCGGCGTGTTCGGCCCCTTGGACTCCCGCGCGGCACCCTCCCTGTCGAGACTGTGGGTCACCTCCAGTCGGGCTTCCGGCGTCTTCGCTTTCTCCGGCGCGACCGCTTCGAGCGCCGCGATGCGCTCACCCGTCGCGGCCTCCAGCCTTTCCCGCAACGCTTTGGCATCGTCGGTCACCAGTTCCGCCCGGTCCCGGGCCCGGCTGATCTCCACGTAAAGCGTCTTCTGATTGGTGAGATTGGGGTGGTTCGCCTCCATCGCGGCGATGACCGTGTCCACCGTCCGGCCCTGGAACGCATGCACGGTCGAGGCCCAGGCGCGATCGATATGGCGCAGTTGCGGATCGCCCGCCTTCATGTCGAGCATGCGCCCGTCCTCCAGACGGAAGGTCACGCGGCCGTCCTTCACGCTCGCGACCTCGGCGGTCTGGCTGTTGACCAGACCGAGCCCCGCGTCGTTGCGGGTCCAGCGGATGCGGTCGCCCTGGCGCAACTCCAACTGCTCGACCTTGTAGACCTCGACCCCGCCGCTCCGCGCCGCGAGACGGCCGGGCTCCCAGAGGACGGATTGCCCGTCCTTGCCTTCAAGCCTAACCGCGCGTGCCTCGTGATCGACCCCGGCCACGCGCAACTCGTCGCCCTTCTCGACGCCGAGACGCTTGTAGGGGCGGTGGAACGCCACCACGTCGCCCGGGCCGTAGTTGGCCGCGAGCGACTTCTCGGCATGAGTGAAGCCGTGGGAGACCAGTCGCCCGGACTTCATGGCCGGGCCATGGACCATGCCGTCGCGGACCAGGCGATCGCGGACGATGGCGTTGATCTCCTCCCGAAGCGTATGGCTCGGCGCCATCAGTCCGGCCCTGGCGCGCGCTTCCGGCGAGATCCTGAGCCACCGTGCGGCGGCCGCGCCGGCGAGATTGTCGGGCTTCACCTCCGCCACGTTGGAGCCGAGCTTCTCGAAGGCTTTCCTAACGTTGCCCGCGAGGCTCGCCTCGACCGCGGCTTTCAGGTCGGGGTCGCGCTGGCGCATGATCTCCTCCATGGTCGCCGTCTTCATGCCGGCTTGCTGCAATTGCGCGAACGGCTTGCCTGCATCCACCGCGTCGAGCTGCTTCGCATCGCCCACCAGCACGACCCGGGGAAGGCGCAAGGTGTTGGCGATCCTCAGGAGGTTGCGGGCTTGGACCGTGGAGGCGAGGGATCCCTCGTCCACCACCAGCACGGTCTTCCGATAAGCGGCTCGCATCTCCCTCTCGCCCTTCTTCGTCAGCCGTCCCTCGCCCACCCCGGCGTTGCTGGCAAGGAAGCGTTGCAGGGTCTCGCTCTTGATCCCGGCCTCCGTTTCCAGGGTCCGCGCGGCCGAGGCCGAGGGCGCGAGGCCCTTGACCTCGTAGCCCCGCTTCTTGAGGAGCGCGCGGGCGCGGCTCAGCATGGTGGTCTTGCCGGTCCCGGCATAGCCCTGCACGCCGATAACGCGGTCCCTGTCCGACAGGATGAGTTTGACGGCGTCCCGCTGGCCTTGTGTCAGCGGACCCTTTCTGAGGGCCTTGTCCACGGCCCGGGCGCGCATCGGGACCGCTTCCCGTCCCTGGCCGGCCTCCACCAGGGCGATCGTTTCCCGCTCGTCGGCCACGGCCCTGCTCGTGGTGAGCATGTCCTTTGCCCCTGGCAGGCTCGCCGCGTGCAGCGTTCCGGCCTTCTCCAGCCTGCCCACTTCCCGTTCCGCCTCCGGCATGGCCACCGCGCCGGGGTCCCAGGCGAGCGCGCCGGCGAGCAGATCGGCGCGTGAGAACACCGCCTCGCGCTCGGCGAGATGCGCCACGGCCCATTCCACGGCTTCCCCGGCCAGCCGCCGGTCCCGAGACGTCTCGCGAGCCGCACCGGCGCCTTCCCGGCCGGCGTCCCGCGATACGGCGCCCTTCGAGATCGCTTCGGCCGCAAGGGCCTTTGCGTCGAACCCGAGATGGGCGGCCTGCTTCTCCCAGATCCCCCGCAACTCGGCCTTGTCCACGTCCCGCTTGCGGGCCCGGGTCATGAGCGCCGCCCGCTGGGCGAGGCGCTGGTTCTTTGCCGGTGTGTCCACGCCCCGTTCGGCCATGGCCGCCTCGATCTCCGCCCGCCGTGTCGAGAACGTCTCGATCACCTCGCGGGGAACGCCCGCGATCTCGAATCGCCCGTCAGCATGGGTCTTCTCGATCCCGTAGCCGAGCCTGCCCAGATTGCGCGCCAGTTCGCTTCGGTACATGGCGCCGATCAGCATCTTCGAGGCATAGAGCTTCTCGTTGGACATGGTCCGCCACTTGCCGTCCGCGCCCTGCACCATGTTGGCGATCACCGAATGGGTATGAAGCAGGGGATCGAGATTGCGCGAGGCGTCGTGGCGAAAGGTGGCGGCGATCATCTTCTGATCGCCCTTCTTTACCATACGTCCGGTCTCCGGGTCCTTCATGCGGGTCTCGGCGACGTTCCTCTCGACCCAGTCGAGGGCGCGCTTCACGGCCCGGTCATGGGCCTCGACGATGCGCTTGTCGCCGCCGACGAGCGCGGCGAGGGAGACGGACTTGGGGGCGGAGAAGGTGAGATCCCGCCCGGGCCGGTGCTCCAGGGCCCCATCGGGCCCCCTGCGTCCGAGCTGTTGTCCGGAGCCGTCGGGCGCCTTGCCCTCCAGCACCGCCCGGAAGAGGTCCGGATCGACCGGGCCGGAGAGGCCGTGATCCTCCGCGCCCTTGCCGGCCCAGGCGCTCGCTTCCCTGTGGGCCGGGTCGTCCTTCGCGTAGTAGCCGTCCCGCTCGTAGTAGCCCGCGCCCTGGGACGGGGCCGAGACAACGCCGATCGAGGCGACCATGTCAGAGGCGCCTCAAACGGCCCTGAGGCGGCTTTGGTCGTGGCTCCCCGCACCCGGGCGTGCTGTTCCCGCTCTTGCCCGGAAGCGAAAGGGCCGGGACGCCTTCGGTGTCGGTCCCATGATCATCGGCCGCACCCGTTTCGTCCTTTTCGGATTTCTTGTGAGGCTGCCTCGTGGATTCTCCACGGGGTGTCGCTGAGGCCTGCCCGGATTCCCTCGCCTCGACCCGTTCCCGCGTCCCCGATCTGGAACCCTGGGGGTGCTTGAGTGCGAGTTCCTCTTGCCGGGATTCGATTGCAGGTTCCGACGGCGAGGCCGCAATGCCTCCGTCATCCTCCGGCGGCCCGGACTCCACGGCGTCCGTTACCTGCGCCGCCTCCTCCTCCCTGGGCACGAAGCGCTCGGCCGCCTTGGGCCTCGTGACGTAGTCGAGCTTGATCCGGGCCACGGGCCAGGGCCCGGGGAACTTCAGATACCCCTGGAGGTTCTCAAGCCGCATGATCTCCGACGGCAGGGCCAGGGAGCGCATCTCCCGGCGCTGGGTGAGCGAGACCCCGTCGCGCAGCACGCTGGCCCCGTAGCTCATGCCGTGGGCGTATTCCTCGACCTCGCCCCGCCCCAGGCTCTCGGCCGACCACCGGGCCGTCTCCTGGTCGGGCGCGGCCAGCACCACCCGGGTGCCGCAAAGCCCGGATATCGTCTCCGCCCCGTTTTTTCCGTAGAGGTCGCGCAGGGCCGAGATCACCTGGATCCCGAGCACGAAGCACCCGCCGAACTGGCGGGACTCGGCCAGCCCCGGCTGGAGGCTCGGCACCTGGTGGAGGGTGGGCAGCTCGTCCAGGACTACCCAGACCCGGCGCGCGTCGTCCTGATGGAGGGAAAGGAGCGCGTTCACCGCGATCTCGAGCCAGGTGGAGATGAGCCCTCTCAGGCTCGCGTGCTGGTCGCCCCGGGAGGTCAGGAACAGGAACCCGGTCCCGTCCTCCCTTCCCACCCAGTCCCGGATCGAGAAGGGCTCTCCCGTATCGGGCAGGAACTCGAGCGCTCCCAGGTGCGCGGTCAGCATGGCCCGGACGGAGAGCGCGGTCTTGGGGTTTTCGGGGTCCACGATGGACTGGGCCACCGTGCCCTCCATGGCCCGGGCCAGGGCCGTCAGGTCGGTCTTGAGCAGGTGGTCGACGAGCACCCGGTTCTCGGTCACGCCCTTCTTCCAGAGCACGCCCGCACCGTTGGAAAACAGTTGCCTCGCGGCCGTGACCCAGAAGGGGTCCACCGTGTCCTTCTGCTGGGGGATGAGGGCGGCGGCCATCATGTCGAAGTCCCGGGGCGTCCTCGCCTCGAAGAAGGGGGACCAGCGGGGCGCCCGGGCGTCCAGGGGGTTCATCAGCACATCACAAGAGGGATCGAAGAAGGAGCGGGTATAGCTCCCCATCTTGTCGTAGAGGATGCAGCGCTCGCCCCGGGCGCGGAGCCGGGCAACGAGGTCGGAGATCAGGACGGTCTTGCCCGAGCCGGTGGTGCCGGAGACGATGGTGTGCTGGGTCTCGGCGCGCCTGGGCCAGGGGATCCCGGCGATGCGGCAGGAGGCTCGGCGCGCGGCGGGGAACAGGGCCTCGGCCAGGCGCGCGGACACGGGCTGCACGCGCCTTCTCAGCTCCCGGGCCGTCGTCATTTCCGCGCCGCGGACCCCGTTGGGCACGGTCCAGGCGCCTTCCCAGGACCGAGAACAGGACCGTACAGAGGACCGCGCCCCCCACTCCGATCCAGAGGCCGAGCCACGCCCTGGCGTAGACGGTATGGAGCATGCGTTTCCGGATCCTTTCGATCCTGGGGTCCTGGGCGATATCCACGATTCTCAGGGCCGTTTTTTGGCCCTCTCGCCACTCGTACGCCTGGAGGGAATGACGTGGATACCCGAGCGCGAGCTTGACCTGGGCGAGGGTGCCCGTTCCGACGAGGCGCCATTCATGGGCGGTCGTGGTGCGGAACAGGGCCACGGCGGGGACCAGGACGACCGTCAGGGCGATGCCCAAAAGCCCCCAGCGGACCAGCTGGCCCCACATGTGGACGTCGTGGGCCAGGGTCTGGCCGCCCCTGAGCGTTGCGTTGCCGAACATCATCGGGTCCTCCCGTTCAAGGTGGTGTGGATAGCGGCGGTCTTGGCGCCATTCCGTTGCAATGCGCCGGGCGGGAGGTCGAGGCGGGCCGGAGCCTGGGCGCGGGACGCCGGGACCGGAGAGGCTGGCGCCCGAGACGCCTTGAACCCCAACCCCGGAGGAACCATCCATGACCGATCCCAATCCATCCAGTAGCATCCCCCATGTGCCCCATGTCCCCGTCAGGCCCAGCTGCCGCGCCCGCGCCTTCGTCCTCGGCGCCCTCGCCCTCGCCGTCACCGTCTTTTCCGTGGCCACCGGGACCAATGTCCGCTTGCTCGGGGGGATTTGGTTCTGGGCAATGATCTGGACCGCCCTTGCCGCCCTCGCGTGCGCCCTGTGGCGGGGGTTCCGCTATCGCGACTGGTCGGCCTTCGGCCGCTACGGGCTCCCGGAAGACGGCGGCGACCGGTTCGACTGGTCGACCAAGACCGGCCGCTACGCATGGCTACGCGATGTCGAGGACCGGGATCTCCACGACCACGATCCCCTTCGCGGTCATGGTCCCAGCACCCCGTCCCCGTAGAAGGGACCGGCGCGGGCGCTCGTCCAGGGGCAGGTCGGAGTGGGTGTCGAGCGTTGTCATGGGAAGGAACTTAAGGGGAAGGTGCGAGTTCGCCCACAGGTATCGATAGTGTATGGCCTACAGTTTGTTGACATTCCTGCGCACGGTCGCGGTGGAATGCGCGGGGATATGGCAAAAACCGGGGAGACGGCAGGTGGAAGGGGAAGGATGAGTTCAGAGAGGAACAGGAACGAGAGAGAGGCGATCAGGCGCGACCCGGTCCGGATCACGCTACTCTCCGCCAACCCGGACTACGCCCCGTACACGTGCCTTGTCCAGGACGTACACATCCTCGGCAAGGTGTTATGGGTGGTCAGGAAGGTGTGACCAATTAACGGCCTTAAGGCCGTGAAGACGTATTCGCCATTACATAGGGATTGACGGGGAACCCTTGCGCCTGCGTCGGGTGTAAAGAAGCAGGGCTGATTCGGTCGTTTCGGGACCGGGATGGACTGGAACCTTCACGAAAGGGATCTATAAAATGAATGGAATGGAGTTGCCCCGTTTTTGTGGACACCTTCAGACTGTGCGGAGGAGGTGTTCAGATGGCGAAAACACATTCACCCTACGCGCCGGAGTACCGGCACCAGATGGTTGAGCTGGTTCGCTCGGGCCGTACGCCCGGGGAGCTGGCCCGGGAGTTCGAGTGTTCCGCTTCGGCGATTCGCAACTGGGTGCGCCAGGCCGACCGCGACGAGGGCCGTCGTGAGGACGGTCTGACAAGCTCAGAGCTCGAGGAGCTACGGCGGCTTCGTCGGGAGAATCGTCAGCTTCGCGAAGAACGCGAGATACTGGCAAAAGCTACGGCCTGGTTCGCTCGGGAGACCGGCTCGGTCCGGGCGAAGTCTTCGAGCTCGTGAAGGCGAATCAGGCCTGCCATCGGGTGGCCACGATGTGCCGTCGGCTGGGTGTCTCCCCCAGCGGATACTACGCGTGGCGAAGCCGTGGGCGTTCGAATCGTGCGAAGCGCGAGGAGGCGTTGCGTGGCACGATCCGGGCCATCCACGAGGTATCTGGTGGCACCTACGGGGCGCCTCGGGTCCATGCCGAGCTGATGGCCGGCGGCTGCCGGGTGAGCCGCAAACGGGTGGCTCGTCTGATGCGCGAGGCAGGGTTGGCCGGGGTGAGCCGACGCCGAGGCATGCGCACTACGCGCGTGGACCAGAGCCATTGTGTGGTCCCGGACCGGGTCGAACGCCAGTTCCAGGCCGATGCGCCGGATCGGCTTTGGGTGGCCGACGTGACCTACGTGCCGACCTGGACGGGGTTCGTGTACCTGGCCATCGTGCTCGACGTGTTCAGCCGCCGGGTGGTGGGATGGTCCATGACCCACCATCTTCGCACCGAACTGGTGCTCGGGGCGCTGAACATGGCGTTGGGACAGCGCCGCCCCAAGGGGTCGTACATCACTCCGACCAGGGCTCGCAGTACACCTCGCTTGCCTTTGGGAAGCGGTGCCGGGAGATGGGGGTGGTTCCCTCGACCGGGTCGGCCGGGGATTGCTTCGACAACGCCATGGCCGAGAGCTTCTTCGCCACGCTGGAGTGCGAGCTCATCGACCGGCGCTCGTTCCGTACCCAGGCCGAAGCGCGCCTGGCGATCTTCCAATTCATCGAAGGCTGGTACAACCCACGCCGTCGTCATTCGGCCCTGGGTTACCTCAGCCCCAACGACTTCGAACGCGCCGTGGCGAAGGAAACGCCACGTGCAGTGCGCAACGCTCATCGTCCGGCTCGAGCCGTCCCCGGTGCTTCCCGGAGCAGCGAGCCAAAGGTCAAGACATACCCCCCGGGGGCACCCTATCTATCGGATCGGGAGAAGACTGTACGTCCACCGGCTGTTGCCCACCTCAGGGCTGGGGACGACAGCCCTAAACTGTCCACTGAAACGGGGTAACTCCAATGGCTTGGTTCGCCCTCACGAACCCGTAGATCCGGACGGGATCGAATCGGTCTCCCGAGCAAACCAGGCCGCGGCTTTTGCTAAGATCTCCCGCTCCTGGCGGAGCTGTCGGTTCTCGCGGCGAAGTCGGCGCAACTCCTCCCGCTCATCGCTCGTGAGCCCGTCTTTGCGACGCCCCTCGTCAACGTCGGCTTGATGGGCCCAGGTGCGGATCGTCTGCGCCGAGGGCTCGAACTCGTGCGCCAGCGCCTCGGGCGTGCGTCCCGCCCGGACCAACTCTACCATCTGGCAGCGGAACTCCATTGGATAGCGTGGGTGAGTCTGTGGCATCGTGAACACCTCCTTTACCCCCAAATCATCAGGTGTCCACCAAACCGGGTCAACTCCACACCAATCCCCGCAGCCATCCAGACATCACCGCCCCGAATTTTTCGGAAGCGCAATCGGCAGTTTCTGGGATTATCCTTATAACCAATTGATGTTTAATTACTTATTTATTTTCCACAAATCATGATCCCTCCGTCGGTCACCGATTCAATCCCATACGAAAAGCGGCGCCCATGTTGCCTTGTTATAGGGGCGTGACGTTGATGAAACCCGAATGAGAAGGGGGGATGAACGGATGTTCGACTGCACGAACTGCCCGAAGCGAATGAATGGGCCTTTGGAATCGCTGCCCGGGGAAATCCTGGATCCGCTGAGCCGTTCCTTCAAGACCCGTCAATATCAAAGCGGGGAGCTGGTCTATTTTCAGGACGAGCCGGTCGATGATTTTCACTTCCTTTGCGGCGGGGCCGTGAAGCTGATCCGCGAATCCCCCGAAGGCAAGCAGAGCATTGTAGACATCCTCGGTCCGTGCGGCTGGTTCGGCGACTTCTCATTTTCCGAAGGCGCCGTTCACTCCGTGTCCGCCGAGGCGGTGACGCCGGCCGTTGTGAATCACGTGAGCCGGCGGAAGATGGCCGAGCTGGCGCGCCGGGAGCCCGATCTCCTGGTGAAGATGGTGGAGAGCCTCAACGCCTCCCTCGGGGAAGCCAGGGCGCGGAACGCGCACCTCGCTTATCAGCCGGTCCGCCTCCGTGCGCTCCACCTGCTGTCGAGACTCTTCGAGCGCTACGGCCGGCCGGTCAACGGCCATTGGGAGCTGGGCATTCCGCTGGCCCGGGCCGAGATCGCCGAGATGCTGGGGACGACGCCGGAGACGGCCATCCGGACGCTCGGACAGCTTCAGCGGGAAGGGCACCTTCAATTGGGACGCCGGCTCATCGCCGTGTCCGATCGGGAGGCCCTGAGCGCCCTCACCGAGCGGGAGTCCTTGGGGTTGGCGGGGGATGATGAGGAAAGCGTCCCGGAATGAAAGGGGAGGTCCGAACGATGAAACGGTTCAAGAAGATCCTGGCCCCGACCGATTTTTCCGCCCACTCGGACGCGGGTCTCCGCTGCGCGGATTCTCTGGCCAAGGCGTTCGGATCGGAGGTCCTGGTGTTTCACGTCCTGACGCTTCAGGAGATGGAGCGGAAACTGACCCTGCCGCCCCCTTCCAGCTACGTGGACGAGATTTTCAAGGAGGCGGAGCTTGCGGCCGCCGAGCGCTACGAGAAGGCCGCGGGCCCGGGACCAAGCGCTTCGAAGGCCGAGACGGCCGCGGCGAGCGGCGTCCCCTTCGTGGAGATCATCCAAAAGGCGAGAGAGGAGGGTTGCGACCTGATCGTCATATCCACCCACGGCCGCACCGGGTTCAATCACATGCTCGTCGGCAGCGTGGCCGAGAAGGTGGTGCGGATGGCGGACTGCCCGGTGCTCACCCTCCATCCCGAAGGGCTCGATCCCCAGGGAGGTCTCGGACGCTTGGAGGTTGAATCGGACCGCGAAGGAGAGGACGCATGAAGATCGAACGGATACTCGCGCCCGTCGATTTTTCGCTGTACAGCGCAACGGGGCTCCTTCAGGCCGCCGAGCTCGCCGATCACTTCGGCGCCGAGCTGATCGTTCTGAACGTGGTTGCGACGAACCAGGCCGAGGCCATGGTCTTCTTTCCCGGCAACCCATGGGAGCGGGTGGGGGGGGACGTGGACCGGCAGTTGGAGGAATTCGTCCGGGACAACGTCCCCGCGGCCCTGATCCGCGACATCCGGATCCGCAGGCGCGTGGCGGCCGGCGTCGCTTCGGTTCAGATCGCCCGGACGGCCGACGAAGAGCGGGCGGACATCATTGTCATGGCCACGCATGGGAGGACCGGCGTGGCGCACGCATTCATGGGCAGCGTGGCGGAAACCGTCGTCCGGATCGCGCGCAAACCCGTTTGGACGGTGAGGAAGGAGGCGTTCGCGTTCGAGAGCCCGTGAGCGGTTCGCGGCGGCGCTCATCGGTGACGGTTTTTGGCAAGGAGGACATGAAAATGTACAAGAAGATTCTGGTCACGCTGGACGGATCGGAGCTGGCCGAGCAGATCATCCCTCACGTTCGGAACATCAACAACGGCGGCGGAAGTGAAGTCCACCTCCTTCGGGTGGCGATGGCCCACACCCTTCCCGGCATGGATCCGGTCGAGGGCCAGGTCGAAGTCGTCAAGGAGGCGAGGAATACCTGAGAAAACTGGAAGCCAGTCTGCGCGAGAAGGGATTGAAGGTCGAATCCCACGTCCGTTACGGACATCCGGCGGAGGAGATCCTCGATCACACCGAGCATCGGAAGTTCGACCTCATCGCCATGACCACCCACGGCCGCTCCGGCGTCGGACGCTGGCTGCTGGGCAGCGTGGCGGAGAAGGTCGTCCGGAACAGCCCCATCCCGGTCCTGGTCGTTCGGGCCAGTCAAAACTGAGCGGGCCCGAGGCCGGCGCCATAACATAAGGAGGACCAAACGATGGCTGCCGAATCCGTGGCAAGAGGAAGGTGGAATTTCGAGGACCCGCCGTTCGCGAAATTCCTGTTCAACGATTCGCACGCGGCGTGGATCTGGATGATCGTCCGCCTGTACGTGTGGTACGAGTGGATTCACGCCGCCCTCGGCAAGCGAGGGAATCCCGCCTGGGTGAAGACCGGCGTCGCCGTCAAGGGGTATTGGACGTTTGTCCTCAAGGCCAAAACCCAGGGGGCTCATCCCGAGATGGCGTTCGGGTGGTACCGGGATTTTCTCCAGTACCTGCTGGACAACGAGTGGTGGGGGCTTTTCGGCAAGGTCATCGCCTACGGCGAGCTGCTGATCGGGATCGCCCTGATCCTCGGCGCCCTGACGGCCATCGCGGCGTTGTTCGGGATGCTCATGAACTTCTCGTTCCTGATGGCCGGAACCGCGTCGCTCAACCCGGCGCTCTTCGCTCTGTCTGTGCTCCTCATCCTGGCGTGGAAAACCGCGGGCTACATTGGCCTGGACCGGTGGCTTCTACCCGCCTTGGGGACGCCTTGGAAAGGAGGCGGGATTTTCCTCAAGAAGGGAGACCGTAAAGCCTAGAGGTGAATCACTCCCGGCGGAGAGGACGAACGGCGATGTTCCCGCCCTCTCCGTCGCCTCCCTCCGGAGAATAATCCCCGAAGCATTGAGTTACGAAGATCGCTGTCCTCATCCTCCTCCCCCCTTCCCCCCCCCCGCGACCCGGACTCCACATCATCGCCGTCACGGATTGCACACCCGGGACATTGACCGGCGGGTCAACCCGATTCCGACGCGAAACCGCGGCCGGTCTGGAAATCCGCACCGAAATGACAGTAGGATATGGGTAGGCGCGGCGAATGCCGCTACGCGCCGATCCCAAGGCAACGGAATTCCCGAAGCCCGCCGGCGTCGCTCCGGAGGACGAAAAGAATGGCAAGGCTCGAAAGCGCGCTTTGGCCGGATCTGAGGGGGTATTGGCATCCGGTCGCCTATGACCACGAGGTGACCGACAGGCCCGTCCCCTTCATCCTCCTGGACGAGCGCATCGTCGTGTGCCGGCTGGGCGGCCGTCCGGCGGCGTTCAAGGACCTCTGCATCCACCGGGGAACGCCCCTCTCCCTCGGCTGGGTGGAAGGGGAGGAGATTGTCTGCGCCTACCACGGCTGGTCGTACAACGCGGAAGGGAAATGCACACGCATTCCTTCGATTCCCCCCGAGCATCCCATCCCGAAAAAGGCGTGTCTTGAGACTTGTCGGGCGCGGGAGAAGTACGGTCTGGTCTGGGTCCTCCTGGGGGAGGAGCGGACCCCCATCCCCGATTACCCGGTCTTCGAGGACCCCGGCTTCGAGGAGCTTTACCGGAAGAAACTCGTCCAGAGGTGCAGCGCCGCCCGGGCGACGGAGAACTTCATCGATCAGGGCCACTTCCCGTGGGTCCACGAAGGCATCCTGGGCAGCCGGGAGAACGCGCGCGTGCCGGACGCCGAGATCGAGCGAGACGGCGAAGACCTCCGCTTCTGGCTCGACACCTACGCCGACACGCTTCATCCCGTCCCCCACCGCCGTAACTACCGCCTCACCCGGCCCTTCACCATCTACCAGTGGAAAGAAGAGGCGGACGGCAAGACCGAGGTCTACCTGAACGTCTCCACGCCGAATACGGCCGGGGAGTGCACCCGGTTCATGATCATCGCGCGCAACTATCAGTCCGACCGTCCGGAAGGGGCCAAGCGCGAACAGCTCACGGACACGGTCATGGCGCAGGACCTGGTGATCATCGAGAACCAGCGGCCCGAGGAGCTGCCCCTGGATTTGAGCGAGGAGCTGCACGTCAAGGGTCCGGACGCCATCGCTCTGGAATACCGGAGGTTTCTGGCCGAGCTGGGCGTAGAGTGAAGTTTTTGATTGAAAAGGAGATGGACCCGGACGGGCGTGAAGCGCCGTTCGGGCCGGGGAGGGGAAAAGGAGAGACAAGGGCATGGCGGGAAAACTGACGGGTCAGACGGTCATCGTCACGGGCGGAGGCCGGGGATTCGGCGAGAACATGAGCAGGGCGGTCGCGCGCGAGGGCGCCAACGTCGTCGTCGCGGATATCGACCTGGACCAGGCGGAGCGGGTGGTCGAGGCCATCCAGCGGGACGAGTCCACGGCGCTGGCCCTGGAGGTGGACGTGTCCGAGGAGTCCCGGGCGAAGCGCATGGTGGATGAGGCCCTCTCTCATTTCGGGCAGGTGGATATCCTGGTCAACAACGCGGGCATCGCCGGGCCGATGGGGGAGCTGCACACCCTGAGCGTCGAGGAATGGGACCGGGTCTACAGCGTCAACGTGAGGGGGCTCTTCATCTGCTGCAAGTCGATCATTCCGCACATGATCGACCGTGGATCGGGTCACATCGTCAACGTCTCCTCTTCCACGACGTCGGCCGGGTTCAAGATCGATTTCCTCCGGAGTTTTCCGTACACGACCTCCAAGGTCTGCGTCAACGGCGTCTCCCATTTCCTGTCCATGCAGGTGGAGAAGTACGGCATCCGCGTGAACACGCTCTGCCCGGGCCTCGCCGACACGCATTTCCAGGAGAAAACCCCGCCCGGCTACCTCAAGGGCCGGACGTGCTGGAAGCCCGACCACACCGTGGATCCCCTCCTGCACGTCCTCACCGAGTTGGAGGGGACCGGGAATGTCGTGATTTCCGAGGATTGGCACAAGGAGCGGGGAACCGCGGACCGGTTCAGCTACATTCACGATTGATCAGGCGGCGGACGTGACGAGTTCCGGCGGAGGTTCCGTCCGGAAGGCGAGGAGAAGACGATGCCCGGCCAATACATGGTGGACTATGAAGATCGGGTGGACTTCGGCCGGCTGAGACGCGCGCGTCTCGATAAAGCCCGGAAGGCCATGGACGACTTCGGGGTCGAGGTCCTGGTGGCCTTCGACGCCAATAACGTCCGCTACATCACGGGGACTTTCGGGAACCCTTCCCCGACGCTGGCCGCCGCCCGGTACTGCGTCCTGGCGAAGGGGCATGAGCCCATCCTCTTCGAGCTGGGCGGGGACCTCGAGCGCCAGAAGGTGTGCGCCCCCTGGCTTGGGGACCACATCCGGCCCTCGGTTCCCCTGACGTTTCTCCCCCGGACGCTGACGGGCGAATGGGGGGGGCTGATCCGGGGCGTCCTGAAAGAGCTCGGCGTCCGGACCGACCGCATCGCCCTGGACCGGCTCGACTTCCGCGTTCAGGAGGAGGCCCGGCTGGCGGGACTCGAAATCACCGACGACGGCGGGGCGATGATGGAGGCCCGGCGGATCAAGCTGCCCGATGAGATCGAGTGCATCCGCCTCTCGGTCGCCCTGGCCGACGCGGCGTTCGAGGTCGTCCGAAGCAGCATCCGGCCCGGTGTGCGGGAGTGCGACATCCAGGGGGACGTCCTGCGCGAGCTCACGCGGAACTGCTGCTGGCTCTACGCGGGCGGCGGGAACTTCGCCTCGGGCGATCACACCCACCCTTACTGGCGGCTTCTCTTCACCGACCGGATCCTCCACGACGGGGACCTGGTCATCATCGACCGGGTGCACAACCACAACGGCTACGGCTGCGACTACGTCCGGACATTCCTGGTCGGCGACCGGGCGACCGACGAGCAGAAGGTGCTCTACAAGCGCTGCTACGACTCGATGTGGGCGGGGATCGAGGCCGTGAAGCCGGGGGCCACCAGCGCCGACATCGCGGGCCGGTGGAACGAGCCCGACGACTACTCGGAGACGACGCTCGACTTCGCCCACAGCGTCGGAATGAGCACGCACGAGCCGCCCTTCATCACCGCCTCCTCCAAGGAGCACCCCGTTCCCATCGAGCCCAATATGGTCCTGGCGATCGAGACGTACGCGGGGGAAGGGGGGCAGGGCGTCCGCCTGGAGGAGAACCTCATCGTCACGGAGACGGGTTACGAGATCATCAGCAGGTTTCCGCACGAGGCGAAGCTGATGAGTTAGGCCGTTTGTGAAGTCGGGCCGCCCTTTTTTCGGCGGCGAAGACCTTGGGGGGCCTCCTTTCACGTCCCCAAGAGAATCCTTGCAAACAGCCTTTCCCGATCCCCTGGCGAGGCGGGCTTCCAGCCCGCCTTCCGTTCCTGAATCGGGGTGTTGGCTCCTCCTTGCCTTCCAAAAATTGCGCCCAACCCGCGAAATGATAGAATGTGAGACCTGACCCCAGACGCTCCCTGTCCCGGTATAGTGCTCCCATTGGAGAGGGTTTGAAATAAGGGAGAATTGGGGCTGACCGAGAGGGAGGTCAGCCATGAAGCGATGGCGATGGCTTACCGGTCCGGCGCCTATACGATGCAGAAGGGTCGCGTAGAACCTGATACAAAAATGGGGGGCAGACCATCCTTATCGAAGCCACATGGTTGGGGCTCTGGAGACGGATGAATGCCCATGTCTCCGACACCGCAATCCCCGGGGGACGTGGCATCGCGCTCTGTCCCTCAATCGGATGGGGAGAACCAGTCTCGTAAAAGAGAGCGGCCACTCACGATTTCAGCAATCGACGCCCAGCTCTTTCATGAATCTTCGGTATTGGACCGCGATGGCGTCGGGCGCCTTGACGTGTAGCTCCTCGGAGAGGTCCAGGGGCAGCTCCTCCGGCTTCTGCCGCTCGACGATGATCCGGTCCTGTTCCACAACCAGATCGGTGAATTCTTCAAACCCCGTCGCTTTACCCGGTTCGGGCTCATAATTCCGGAAGATTTTTAAAAACCGGGTGGTGTGCTTTTCTGAATTGGGGCAGGAGTAATTCAGGTAAACCTCTTTTCCCCCATCCGGCACTTCCTTGCGCTGATAAATCGTGAAAGGGCGGAAGACGGTGTATCGGCGTACATAGGGGATCTCGTGGGTGGAATCGGCGGGGACATCCACCCAGAAATCGAGGACGTCTCCGTCGCGTTCGATGGTGGGGGCCGCCACCCTCGGCCTATCCGGACTCCCCAGAATCCCCCGATGCACAAACGCGAAATGCGCCTGGTCGAAAAAGTTTTCGGTCGCGCGGGCCGCGCCGGCTTTCCAAATCCACTTGTTCTGGAACACCAGTTTATACGCCGGGTCTTCGGCCAGCGGGCATTCGGGAATCGGAGCACGGGGCGTGGCGGACAGGCAAACCCAGATCATCCCGTACCGCTCCTGGACAGAGAATGCCTTTAGACAAGCCCGTTTGGGAATGGGGTGCTCGTCCGGAATCGAGGGAATCCGGGTGCATTTCCCCTCGGCGTTGTATTCCCAGCCGTGATAGTAGCACACGACCCGGTCACGCTCGATGGTACCCAGGGAGATGGGCGTTCCCCGGTGGACGCAAAGATCGGAAAAAGCAACCAGCTTCCCCCCGAGTCTGCAAATCACGATCTCTTCATCCAAGAGCGTAAAGGGAAAGATTTTGTCTTCCGGAACGTCTTCGGAATAAGCAACGACGTGCCAGTACTCTCTCAAGGCCGGCCAAAGCGCGCCCTCTAGAATCGGGGCTTCCTTTACCGCGCTTTCATTCATGTTCTCTCTCCTCGTTCCTTCCAGCCGGGAGATTCAAGCCGACTCTTAGATGGAGACTCAGAACTCCAATCCCACGGGTCTGCCGCAGGGTCCATGACTCGGATTATCCACAAAAAAACCGGCGGGGCTAGGCTGAATCCTCAACCCCGCAGGCTCAAAGGCCGTGTTACGGCAAATGCTTTTTCAGAACCCCGGGGGCGTAGATGTCCGAGATCTTCGCCTTTGTCGGGACCTTCATCCACTTGGTGATGATGTCGATGTTGGATTGCATCTTCTTGCGGCTCAGGCCGCCAACCCCGATCTTTTTGGTCTCAGGGGTAAGGGCGCGGGAGATGGTCATGTCCCACGATGCAACCAGAATGTCGCGGTTCATCGTTGGGGCGTGCTTGATGAAATTATCCACCGCCTTGCCGGGGTTTTTGATGGCATCGGCGACGCCTGCGAAGACCGCATTCACGAACCGGCCGGTGAGATCCGCCCGGTTGGCGATGGTATCGTCATGGGCGACGATGCCGTTGCCGTGAAACGTCAGGCCGTAGTCGGACCAGCGCAGCTCGATGAGCTCATCGCCCATCTTCCTGGCCGCGCGTCTCATGCCTTCAGAGACGTCTGAATAGGTGGAGATGAAATCCACCGTCTTGCCTAGAAGGGCGGGATTCTTTAGCGGTCGGGGCAAGGTGCGTGAACTTCCAGTTCTTCACGCCGTGAACGGCCGCTAGTGCGGGGAACAGGGCTGCGGTGGAACCGCCCTTGGAATCGCCGTAGTGCTTCCCCCGCAAATCTTTGATGGACATGATGCCCGAGCTCTTCAGGGCATAGACGGAATGGGCCTCGTTGTTGTGGAGGACGCCCAAACTCTTCACCTTTGCACCCTTGCTGCGCGCGACCACCAGCGTGCCGGTATCGGCGAATCCGAAGTCGCCTTTCTTCGCCGCGATCCGCTTGATGGTGTCCCCAGAGCCATAACCCCGGATGATCTTGACGTCAATCCCGGCTCTTTTGAAAAATCCTTCCTCGAAGGCGTGCCAAAACCCTGTGTGGGCGGCGTAAGGAGCCCAGTCAAGAGTCCAGAGAGCCTTATCCCCCGCTTAAGTCCGCGGTGGAGCGGCTGAAAGCAGAAAGGTCAAAATTGCTCCAATCACTAAACACTTTGATAAGGATTTAATACCTTTCTCCTATCTGAAAACCTCATTGTGATTCCGTCAGAATCAGGATTCCCACCCCGCGGTGGAAGCGAGAAGCAGTCTGTCGAAGATGAAGCGTTACAATTCCCTGAATGCCGCGGAAAGTCAAGGAATTCTAACCTGAAGGAAGAGTTGAAGTCGGGCCATCAATGACACAGGTTGAAGATGGCGTGATAATCGGTGCGCAAAAGGTCCAGCCCTCGCGGAGTTCGATTCAATCCTGAAGGCATATCCTCCGACGCCCGCCCCCCAGTTGGAAGATCCTTGACAACGCGGGGGACGCTGATAATCTGCCTTCACTGAATCTTGTTGTCCCGGGGAAATGCGAACATGCGAGAGAGCGCCCTTTGGCCCGCCGTCAGGGAGTATTGGCACCCCGTCACGTTTGCGGAAAACGTCGGCGACCGGCCGATGGCGGCGCGTCTGCTGGGGGAGGATATCGCTGTCTGCCGGCTCGGGGAGCGGTGGGCCGCTTTTGCGGACCTGTGCATTCACCGGGGCACGCCCATCTCGTTGGGTTGGAGTGGAGGGCGAGCGGGTCGTTTGCGCTTATCACGGATGGACCTATGACCCGGACGGCCGATGCGTGGGGATTCTCTCCCTGCCGGCCGATCATCCCATTCCGAAAAAGGCGTGCCTGACATCGTATCTTGCCGAAGAGCGCTACGGCATCGTCTGGGTCTGCCTGTCCAGGAACCCGCGGGCGCCCATTCCCGACTTTCCGGCCTTCGAGGAATCCGAGTATCAGGTCACCTACCGCGACCAACGGGTTTGGAAATGCAGCGCCGCGCGCGCCATGGAGAACTTTTTCGATTTGGCCCATTTCCCTTGGGTGCACGAGGGTATCCTCGGCGATCGTTCCCGACCGATCACGCCGAACATGCGGGTGGATAAGGATGGAGAACGGCTCCACTTCTGGTATACGCACCCCCCGGATTCGGATGAACCGTTCCATCATCGGCGGAATTACACGCTTCACCGGCCTTTTTCCATCTATCAATGGTCCGAGCACCCGAACGGCAGGACGGTGGCCATGGCTTCGCCCCACTGCCCGGAAACCGAGAAGGTGTGCACGCGCTTTGTGTTGGCGACCGAGCGTGTTGAAGCGGGTTCACCGGCGGAAATCGAATCCACCCAAACAGGGTACATGGGGGACAGAAAGATCGAGGGCCGGAAGATTGAAGACGTTATTGCCGAGCAGGACCGGGTGATTGTCGAAAACCAGCGGCCGGAGGAAATCCCTCTGGACCTGGCCGAGGAGCTTCACCTGAAGGTCCCGGACACCCTGGCCCTGGCGTATCGCAGATTCATGCAGGAGCTGGGTGTCGAGTGAGAAGCGATTGGATGCGTATTGAGCATTCGTTTTTCTCGACGGGCAGCAAGAGATTTGATCATTTCAAGAGAGAGTTCAGGTTCTGATAATAAAATGGGTTGATTCCCCCGGATGTCCCAACCGCCGTTTCCGGCAGAACGATGTCATTCCGAATGAAATGAGGAATCTCGCTTCGATTTAGAAAAAGGTTCTTCTTCCTCAAACCGTTCCATGAAGAATTGGAGGTGGGTTTTGAATGATCAGGAACCAAGGGGGCGTGATTGAGGATCCTACAGGTCGTTGATTTTGGGGTCCGGCTTTCGCGGACCTGGATTGAAACCTGAAGCCATTCTTTCACCACCCTCCCCATCCTCTCCTCGAAGATGCTTGACAACCCGGGGAGCGCTGATAATCTGCCTTCACCGAATCTTGCGTCCCGGGGGAATTTGCACATGAGAGAGCGCGCCCTTTGGCCCGCTGTCAGGGAGTATTGGCACCCCGTCACGTTTGCGGAAAACGTCGGCGACCGGCCGGTGGCCGCCCGGCTGCTGGGGGAGGATATCGCTGTCTGCCGGCTGGGAGAGCGGTGGGCCGCTTTTGCGGACCTCTGCGTTCACCGGGGCACGCCCATCTCGTTGGGTTGGATCGAGGGCGAGCGGGTCGTTTGCGCGTATCACGGGTGGGCCTACGACCCGGACGGCCGATGCGTGCGGATTCCCTCCCTGCCGCCGGATCATTCCATTCCGAAAAAGGCTTGCCTGACAGCTTATCTTGCCGAAGAGCGCTACGGCATCGTCTGGGTCTGCCTGTCCAGGAACCCGCGGGCGCCCATTCCCGACTTTCCGGCCCTCGAGGACCCCGAGTTTCAGATCACATTCAGAGATCAGCGGGTCTGGCGGTGCAGCGCCGCACGGGCGATGGAAAACTTCTTCGACCTGGGTCATTTTTCCTGGGTGCACGAAGGCATCCTGGGCGACCGCTCCCGACCGATCACGCCGAAGATGAGGGTGGAAAGGGCCGGGGAATCGCTGCGCTTCCGGTACACGGATCCCCCGGCGCCGGATGAACCGTTTCCCCACTATCGCAACTACATCCTTTACCGCCCTTTTTCGATTTATCAATTGTCCGAGTTCCCGAACGGTAAAACAATAGCCGTGGTCTCTCCCCATGGGCCCCAGACCGAGAAGATCTGCACACGATTCTTGATGACCGCCACTCGCGTTGAACCTGGTTCTCCGGCGGACTCCGAGTCGAACCAGGCGGCCTTTATGGAGGATAGACTGATTGAAGGTCAGCAAATTGACGAAATCATCGCCGAGCAGGACCGGGTGATTGTCGAAAACCAGCGGCCTGAGGAAATCCCCCTGGACCTGGCCGAGGAGCTTCACCTGAAGGTCCCGGACATCCTGGCCCTGGCGTACCGCAGATTCTTGCTGGAGCTGGGTGTCGAGTGAGAAGCGATTGGGTGCGTATCGAACAGTCGTTTTGCTCGGTGAGCGCTTTGATCATTTCAAGAGAAAATTCGGGTTCTGATAATAACAAGGGTTGATTCCCCCGGCCGTCCCAACCCCCGTTTCCGGCAGAACGATGTCATTCCGAATGAAATGAGGAATCGCGCTTCGATAGAAGGAAAGGTTCTTCTTCTTTAAGCTTATCCTCGCGCAAGTCACGCCGACCCCGGTTGAGCGATTGGATGTATACGACCAAGACCGCGCATTGAATGATGGTCCCAGACCCGCCGCTTCAGGTTATTCGTTACGCGGTCCCCGACGGGTTGGTCATGAAGTAGATGCAGTACGTCCGCACGGCCCTTCATCTGGAGGGTGGCGGAAGCGCTTTGTTTTGAATCGGGGCGAGATTCCTCGCTACGCTCGGAATGACAACAAGCCCTGGTTAACCTGGATATCTCACCAACCATCCGACCCAAAGGGCGGTGAGCGGTCAATGATCAATAGCGGGTCCACCCGTTCGCGAATACGATGTAGCGCGGAGGCTTTAGCCTCCGCTGCTTTTCGATCCGGCGTGGCGCTTGGGCGGAGGCTGAAGTCTCCGCACTACACCGCCATTGAATCTGGTCCTTCCGTGAACCACAGGGTGTGCAGACCGAGTCTCTCCGTTCTCTTGGGTAAATGATTGCCCACGACGAGTTGACAGGTTGAAAGATGGCTTGCCGAATCTCTTGATGAGAAATGCGGGTTAAGCGAGAATTGTGCGGCCATCGCTTGACCTTCCACTTCATGCCGCTTTGTCGTTCCATCCAGTGTCGCCTTTTCGTTTACACGCCCGCGAGGACCCAAAGCGACGCCGCCTCAAACCCCGGACCGTGACGGGAACCCGCCCGAGGCGAAGGCCAGAACGAACAGGATCGTCGCAGCGACGACGATGGAAGGGCCCGTGGGCGTGTCCCACCGCAGCGAGGCGAAGAGACCCCCGACCACGGCCAGCGCGCCGATTCCGCTCGCGAGGACGGCCATCTGCTCGGGCGTCCGGGCGAAGCGCCGGGCCGTCGCGGCCGGGATGATCAGAAGGGACGTGATCAGCAGGATGCCGATGATCTTCATCGTGATCGCGACGACCAGGGCGATGATGAGCATGAACCCCAGGCGCACCGCCGCTACGGGAACCCCTTCCGCGCGGGCCAGCTCCTCCTGAACGGTGAGGGCGAGAAGCGGCCGCCATATCCACGCCAGCGCCCCCAGCGCCCCGGCGCCCCCGCCGTACACCCAATACAGGTCGGACCGGGTGATGGAGAGGATGTCCCCGAACAGGTAGCCGAGCAGATCGACCCGCAGGCCCTCCATCAGACTCATGACCACCAGTCCCACCGAAAGCGCCGCGTGGGCCATGATGCCCAGGAGGGTGTCGGTCGCGAGCCGTCCCCGCCCCTGAAGGGTTGCGAGGAGAAGGGCCAGCGCCACGCACGCTGTAATGATCCCGGCGGTCAGGTTGACGCCCAGGAGGAAGCCGAGGGCCACGCCCAGGAGGGAGGTGTGCGCCAGCGATTCGCTGAAATAGGCCATCCGCCGCCAAACGACGAAGCACCCCAAGGGACCGGCCACGACGGCCACGCCGAGCCCCCCGATCAGCCCGCGCAAGAAAAAATCCTCGGTCATTCTTCCGGGCCTCCGGACGCCCCGGCCTCGGACCCTTCATGGACCACCTCGCCGGCCAGGTCGTGGTGATGGTCGTGCGCGTGGATATAGACGGCCAGGTTGCGCGCCGCCGCGCCGAACAGGGCCTCGTACTCCGGGTGCCGGCTCACGGTTTCCGGCCGTCCCGAGCAGCAGATGTGACGGTTGAGGCAGATCACCCGGTCGGTCGCGGCCATCACGACGTGCAGGTCGTGGGAGACCATGAAGGCCCCGCATCCACGGCGCGCCCGGATGCGGGAGATGAGCTCGTACAACTCGAGCTGCCCCGTTACGTCCACTCCTTGGACCGGCTCGTCGAGGACGAGCAGGTCGGGCTCGCGCAGGAGCGCGCGCGCCAGGAGGACGCGCCGCAGCTCGCCGCCCGAGAGGTCGGGCGCCGACTGGTCGATCAGACGCTCCGCGCCCACTTCGTCGAGGACCCGGGCCATGGCCTCCGGGGTCGCGCGGCGCGTTAACCCGAGGAGCCGCCTGACCGTCAGGGGGACGACCGGGTCGATGGCGAAGCGCTGGGGCAGGTAGCCCACGACGAGGCCCGGACGCCGCCGGACGGTGCCGGCGTCCGGCTTGATGAGGCCGAGCAGGATGCGGACGAGCGTCGTTTTCCCGGCCCCGTTGGGCCCGATGAGCGTCACAATCTCGCCCGGGCTCACCGAGACGTCCACGTGGCTCAGGACGGACTGGCGTCCGAAATGGAGGTCGAGCCCCCGGGCTTCGATGAGAGGATCTGAATTTTGATCAGGGGTCATTCCGGCCTCAGTTTCCGCCGCAGTCCGGGCACAGGCCCCGGATCTCCACGACCGACCCGCCCACCGTGAAGCCCGTCCGGGCGGCGCCCCGGGCGATGGCCCGGTCGATCCGCGCGTCGTTCAGCTCGGCCGCCGTCCCGCACGCCTTGCAGATGAGGAACTGGGCGTTGTGCGGCGCGCCCGAGGACCCGCACCCGACGTAGGCGTTCAGGCTGGCGAGGCGGTGGACCAGTCCGTGATCCATGAGGAAATCCAGGGCGCGATAGACGGTGATCGGCGCGGCCCTGCGGCCCAGGGAAAAGAGCCGCTCCAGGATGTCGTACGCCCCGACGGGGGCGTGGCTGTCCCACACCAGCTCCAGGACCCGCCGCCGCAGGGCCGTCAGCCGGGCGCCCCGGCGGGTGCAGACCTCCTCGGCGCTCTGGAGGGCGCCGCTCACGCAAAGCCTGTGATCGTGGTTTCGGGAGAGGAACGCGTCTTCTTTTTGCGGGTCGTTCATGGCGTTCAGACCTTATAAGACTTGCGAAAAACAAGCCGGTTATTTAATGTTATAATATTGCATGATCGGAGATAAGTCGAATTTCATCCCGATAGGGAGACCCGTCCGGCGATGGCGATAGACTCGGGGAAGTGGGTTGCCGCGTTGATTGGGGTTGTGTGTGGGTTGGTCCAATTCCCGGGAAGTCCCGCGTGGGCCGGTGAAGGCGCGCCCAGGGTGGTCGTAAGCGTCAGGCCGCTTCACGCGCTGGCCGCGGGCGTGATGGAGGGCGTCGGCGTCCCGCGCCTCCTGGTCCGGGGGGCGGCCTCGCCGCACACTTATTCCCTCCGCCCCTCCGACGCGCGCGCGCTGCTGCGGGCGGATGTGGTGATCTGGGTGGGAGAGACGTTCGAGACTTTTCTGCGTAAACCCCTGAAGGTCCTGTCCACGAGGGCGCGCATCATCGAGTTTGCGAAGACCGGACGTCTGGTCCGGCTGGCCGTCCGGAAGGGCGGGGCCTGGGGGGGGGGAGAGAAGGGGGAGGGAGGGAAGCGCCGAGCGGGGCCATTCGACCCCCATGTTTGGCTCGACCCGGTGAACGCGCGGGCCATGGTCCGGGAGATTGTGGAAGTGTTGGGCCGCGCCGATCCCCGTCGCGGGCGCCGATACCAGGAAAACGGCCGGACGATGATTCGGCGGCTCCACGCCCTGGACGAAGAGATCCGGTCTCGGCTCGGCCCGGTGGCGGCCGTCCCGTATATTGTGTTCCACGACGCCTACCGGTATTTCGAGGATCGGTACGGATTGAACGTGGCGGGCTCGCTCACGGTTTCTCCCGAGCGAAGACCCGGGGCGAGGCGAATTTTCGAGATCCGGGCCAGGGTCCGGCGGCTGGGCGTCGTCTGCGTGTTCGCCGAGCCGCAATTCAGGTTGTCGCTTGTCCGGACGGTTGTGGCCGGCGCGGGCGTGAGGGCGGCCGTCCTCGACCCTTTGGGCGCGGACCTCCAAGCCGGGCCGGGGCAATATTTTGCTTTGATGCGGAGGCTGACCGACTCGCTCGTCCGGTGCCTTTCCGAAAATCGGGGCTGACGCCGCATCCTTTACAGGGTCCGCTGTCATTCTTTACAATTCCACATCCCTCGCTGGAGGACGCGTGTGACGACGCGGTGATTGAGGTCGACGGTCGGGCGATCCCGAATGAATCGCCGCGTCGCGCGCTCTGAAAGAGGGGGGGGGGAGGGGAGGAGGGGGAAGCCGGAATGGGCGCCAAGCAATCTTTCGTGGGTGTGTGGGACCTTGTTTCCTTTGAGGCGCGCCTGTCGGACGGCCGAGTCATCACCCCCTTGGGCGAGGATGCCGTGGGCCGGGTGATCTATGACGCCGACGGCCGGATGTCCGTGCAGATCATGCGCCGGGACCGTCCGGCTTTCGCTTCGGGCGATATGCTGAAAGGCGAATCCGAAGAGGTTCGCGCCGCGTTCGAAGGCTACATCGCTTATTCCGGAACCTATGAGGTTCGGGAAGACGACGCCTGCGTCCTCCATCGCGTCGAGACCAGCCTCTTCCCCAACTGGATCGGCGGAGAACAGGTCCGGTTTTTCGAGTTCTCGGACGGCCGATTGAAGCTGAGCACGCCATCGCTCGTTTATGGAGGGGGAGAGACCACCAGCGTCCTGATTTGGGAACGGGCGAAGTGACCCAAGCGATTGCCCCCCCCCCCCGGCGGTTTCGGTTTGCGTTGCGTTTGTCCATGAAAGGGCGCCTGGATGGGTAATTGGGACGTTCCCCTCCCGCCGGACTATCTGAAGATTCCGACCCGATTCAACATGGCCCACGCCGTCTGCGGCCGGTGGGTGGCGGAGGGGAGGGGGGGTGAGACGGCCCTCGTTTACGGTTCGGAGAAGATCTCGTTCGGAGCGCTCGATGACCGGATGCGGCGTTGCGCCCGATCGTTTCGCGACCTCGGCATCGGGCGCGGGGACACCTTCATCCTCCGCTCCCACAACCACCCGGATTATGTCGTCGCGGCCCTCGCGGGATTGCGGATCGGGGCCGTCCCTGTCCTGAGCAGCTCTCTGCTCGGTCCGCGGGAGCTTCGGCACGTCATCGACAATTCCGACGCCAAGGCCGTCCTGACCACCCCGGACCGGATGGAGGGCGTCGAGAAGGTCCTGCCCGACTGCCCGGCGCTGAAGCACATCATCCTGTTCGGCGGCGATGGACCGGGGATGCTCCCGTTCGCCTCCTTGGCCTCGGCCGAGCCCCTCGATGTGGACGCGATACAGACCTCCGCCGAGGACGAGGCGTTCATGGCGTACACCTCGGGGACAACCGGCCTGCCCAAGGGGATTGTCCATACGCACCGCTGGCTCATCGGCACCGGCGACCCCATCGGGAAGCTGGTCCTGAAGCTCCGCCCGGACGACCTCTGCTGGCACCCGGCCGAATTCAGCTTCGTCTACGCCTGGGGGCACGGTCTCCTGTATCCCCTCTTTTGCGGAACGCCTGTGTTCATCCACCCCGAGCGCTTCAGACCCGCCGAGGCCTTCCGGGTCGTCGCAGAGAACCGGATCACCGTCCTCGCCGCCGTCCCCACGGCCTACCGGATGATGCTGGCCGTCGAAGGGGCCGAGAAGGAGCATGACCTGAGCGCTCTCCGGCTTTGCGACAGCTCGGGTGAGACCCTGCCGCCGGAGACCTACCGGGAATGGAAGGAGCGGTTCGGCTGCGACATCCTGGATGGGATCGGCGTCTCGGAGTCGCAGAAGTTTTGCGGCAGCCTCGCGGGCGAGCCCATCAAGCCGGGCTCGGCGGGGAAGGTCTTTCCCGGAGGGGTCGTTGAGATTCACGGCGACGACGGCCGCCCGGTTCCGGCGGACGAAGTGGGGCGGGTCGCCATTCGGGAGGACGGTCCGGGGCTTTTCATCGAGTACCGGAAGATGCCGGAGAAGTGGGCCGAGAACCACGTCGGCGGCTGGTATTACACGGGGGACCTGGGTTCCTTCGACGAAGCGGGCTATTTCTGGTACGTGAGCCGGACCGACGACCTGATCAAGAGCCGCGGCTACCTGATCTCCCCCAAAGAGGTCGAGGAGACCTGTATGGAGCACCCCGGCGTTCTGGAGGCCGGCGTCATCGGGGTCGCGGATGCCGAGATGGGCCAGCGGGTCAAGGCCTGTGTCGTCCTGAAGCCCGGACAGGATCCGGACGCGGCGATGGCCCGCGCGCTCCGGGACCTGCTCCGCAGGCGCATCGCTCCGTACAAGGCCCCGAAGGTCATCGAGTTTTTGGAGGCGCTCCCCAAAACGACATCTGGTAAGATCAAGCGGAACGAGCTGAGGCGGCGGTCGGAGGCGGGGGAAACGGGGGAGCGTGTTTACACCTTCTGAGCCCCGGGAAGATATCCCTCATCCGGCCGCGGAACTTGAACAGACCGCTTTTGGCGGCTTGAAACGGAGCATCGGACATGAACAAATTCCTGGTCCTCGCCCGCCCGGCCAAGCCCCTGCCCGAGGGCGTCAACATCCAGGGGTGTATCGAGCACCTCGAAGGGTTGAAAGAGAAGAGAAACGCGGAGATCCACACCCTCGTCGAGGATGACGGATACGGGTTCGCCATCCTGATCGACGTAGAGAGCCACGACGATTTGATGGCCGAGCTTTTCAAAAACCCACTGGGCCGGTGGGGAACGTACCAAGTGTACGCGCTCGGAACGCTGGAAGGGGAGCGGAAGGCCATGGAGGCCATCGGCTTCGAGTTCAACCTTCCCTGATCTGTTTGAATCATCCAAAGGAGAACGCCGCCATGCCGAAGTTTCTCGTCATCAACGAGCCGCCCGCACTGATGCCCAAGGGCGCCGACATCCAGGGGTGAGTGGAGTATTTTTCCTTGCTGGAAGCAAGGGGAAAAGCGAAGATTCACCCCATCGTCGGGCTGAAGGGTTACGCCTCCATCTTCGAGGTGGCATCACATGAAGAGCTCATGAAACTTCTGAACGGAAACCCCCTGGCCCCCATCGAGACCTACACCATCTACGCCCTGGGGGCGTTCCCCCCGGCGTCGATCGCCCATGTCGCATAGGGGACGGACGAACTTCTTTTTTTATCCACAGATTACACAGATTGCACAGAGGAAAAAGGGAAGATGATTACACCCTTAAGGATGCCTTTCTTGTGTCAATCCGTCGATGGCAATCCGTCTTGATCGATCCATAGACTACAGAGATTTTTTTCCTTGGGTCAGCCTTTAAAATCTGCGTAATCTGTGTAATCTGTGGATAAAAAAAGGATGTGTTATCCACTGGGCGGGAGGGGAACGACATGAGCGAAGGACTCCGGCCTCTGGACCCCGATGAGGTTTCAGAGGCCGCCGAGCGGGGGGCCGTCCTCCTGGATTTCAGGGACCTCGGCCCATATTGCGAGGCCAGAATTCCCGGGGCGATCTTCATCGCCTTCAGCGCGCGGAGCATCCCGAAGCACGTTCCCGCCGTCGCGCCCGCTCCCTCCCGCGTTGTCCTCATCGGGGAGGAGGACCGGGTCCGGCAGGCGGGCGGCTGGTTCGACTCTGCCGGGGGGTATGACGTCCTTGGCCGCCTTGCGGGCGGGATGGACGCCTGGGCGGCCGCCGGGAAGCCGGTCGAGCCCCTCGGCCTGATCTCCGTCGAGGCGCTTCACGAGAGTTGGAGCGAGAACCGGGCCGCCTTCGAGCTGGTCGACGTCCGGGAGCCGTTCGAGTGGGGCCTCGGCGTCATCGAAGGCGCGCGCCTCGTCTCCCTGGGAGACCTCTTGGGCCGGATCGGGGAATTCTCCAAAGACCGGGATCTGGTCTTCATCTGCGAGCAGGGCCTCCGGAGCGCGACGGCCGCCGCGCTCTTTGCCGGCCGGGGATACGCCCGGGCGTCCAGCGTCGCCGAAGGCTTCGGCGCGTGGTTCAAGGCCGGGCATCCGGTCATCGAGTAATCCGTTTCATGGCCCTTCAAATCGCCCTCGGCCTGCCGGTCGGGTTTCTCTTCGGGATCATCCTCCAGCGCGGCCGGTTCTGCATGAACTCGGCCTTCCGGGCCGTCCGGTTCGCCGGGGACGCGACGCTCTTGCGGGCGTACCTGCTGGCCGTAGCCGTCCAGGCCGTTCTCATTCACCTCGGGGCCTCCCTGGGCCTGCTCGAGATGTGGCGCGTCCCTTTCTACTGGCGGGCGGCGGTCGTGGGCGGGCTCGTCTTCGGGATCGGGATGACCCTGGCGGGCGGGTGTTCGAGCGGGACGTGGAGCCGTGTGGGGGAAGGGATGGTGGGCTCGTTCGTGGCGCTTCTGGGGTTCGGCCTGGCGGCGGCGGCGACGGTCTGGGGGGTCCTGCGGCCCGTGCGGCTCTGGGTCCGGGGGGGGACGGGGTCGGAGATCGAGATTGGCGGCCAGGTCCCCACCCTGGCGAACCTCCTGGGCGTCCATCCGTGGGTCATCGTGGGCGTGGGCGCGGTCGCGGTAGTTGTCTGGGCCATTCGGATCCCCCGCGAGGTCCCGCTCTTCGGCTGGGGCTGGATGAAGACCGGCCTCCTCCTCGGCCTGCTGGCGGCGCCGGCGTGGTTCCTGTCCGGTCTCACCGGCCGGCATTACGGCCTGTCGATCACCGGTCCCACGGCCCTCATGGCGAGGTTCGCGACGGCGGGGGACGCCTCGGGGATCAACTGGGCGGTCTTCATGGTCCTGGCGATGCCGTTCGGGTCGTTCGCCGCGGCGCGCCTTTCGGGGGAGCTCTCGTGGCGTGCGCCTCCCCCCCAGCGGATGGCCGGACAATTCGGCGGCGGACTGCTCATGGGGTTCGGGGCCGTGACGGCCGGAGGGTGCAACATCAGCCACGGCCTCACGGGGGTCTCGGCCCTGGCGCTGAGCAGCGTCGTCTCGACCGTCTTCACCATCCTGGGGGTCTGGGCGGGAACGTATTGGTTCTTTCAAAGGAGGCTTCGGAGCGGATGAAAGAGCAAACCCTGGACCTGCGCGGACAGGTCTGCCCCGATCCCCTCTTCCAGGTCCAGTCGGCGATGGAGGGGCTTGCGGGCGGCGACCGGCTGATCGCCCTCGTGGACTATCCCCTGGCCGTGGACAACATCTCCCGCTGGGCGAAGCGCGCCGGCCACGCCGTGACGGCCGAGAAGGTCTCGGGCGGCGAGTGGAGGCTGGTGCTGGTCAAGGGGTGACCTCGCCCGGCGCGTGTTTCTCACCAACCGAAGGTCTCGTGCACCGCTTCCCGCAGGGATCGCACCGGTCGCCATGTTCGGCGGAGTGTAGCGGATATTCGCAACGACCGTTTTTGCGGGCGGGTATGGGGACCCGCCCCTACGGCACACAACGTTGTTTCTCGTAGGGGCCGGTCCCCGTACCGGCCCGAAAACCCTCAACGGGCAATGAGGTCCGGCGTTCCTGAAAACGGGTATTCGTCGGTTTTTGTGACCATTCCGGCTCGCACCGGATTCTCCAACACGTACCGGCAGATCGATTCCAGGTTTTCGTCACGCCGTACAACGTGGTTATAGAAACTGCGTTGCCACAAGCCTCCTTCCAGACCGCAATCCCAACCCGCTTTTGTCGTCAGCTTCTTGAAGTCCCCAAGCCATGCCGGGATGCTCTTGCCCCGCCCATCGAGAGACACGACGAGGTGAAGGTGATCGGGCATGAGGCAATAGGCGAAAACCCGGATGCCCCGACGGGATCGGTCCTCCTGGAGGATGGAGACAACCCGCGCGGCGAGTTCGTGGTTGCCGAATACCGGAAGCGAATCCTTGACGCACAGTGTCAGGAAATAAGCGTAGCCGGGTTGGGCATAATCGAAATTCAGCAGACGGAGGCGTTTCCGGCGGGGGAAGGGTTTGGATCTCGCAGATAGGGGTTTCGTCATCTAGTGCGTGTCGGTAGAGAAGCCGTTCATCATCCCGCCCATCGCGGACCACCGAAAACCGTAACGCCAAACCGTCCTGCCCTTCCGTAGGGATTCATGATGCCTCGTCCCCCCATCAACACCCCCCGCCCGGAACGCGCTCTTTTACGATCTCGACTCCTTTTTCCGTGTTCTTCGTAGGTACGCCAATCCGGCGCCGGATGGTAAGAGTCTGGCAGAGCAACCTGAGGGCCTCAACGTACTTTCTCTGCTTGTAACGCAAGAATGCCATGTTGTTGAGCGTCGTTGCGATTCCCGCCTGGTTTCCCAGCCTGCGGTCGATGCCGATTGATTCCTCGTACCGCCGCAATGCCTCGTCATACCGGCCTTGATTTCGGTGGACCTCGCCGATATTGCTGAGTGTCGTCGCGATTCCCGCCTGGTTTCCCAGCCTGCGCTTGATGTCGAGTGATTCCTCGTACCGCCGCAATGCCTCGTCATACCGGCCTTGTCTATCGTGGATCAGACCGATGTTGTTGAGCGTCGCGGCAATTCCCACCTGGTTTCCCAGCCTACGCCCGATGTCGAGTGATTCCTCGTACCGCCGCAATGCCTCGTCATATAGGCCTTTTCTGTACTGGATCGTAGCGATGTTGTTGAGGACGGCGGAGACGTTCTTCTCATCGCCCTTTTCACGGTAGAGGGCCAGGGCGCGGGCGTTGAGGTCGAGAGCCTCGCCGTACCGGCCCAGGCCACTCAACACCGTCGCGCGCCGGAGGGCGGCGTCGGCGAAGGCGGGGTCTCTCTCCAGCGCCCGGGCGTAGAGGGCGTCGGACTCCCGCCAGCGGCCCTTCTTGTAGGCCGCGAGGCCCTTCCCGAAAAGCTCTTACGCCGTGAGGGATTTGGCCGGCGGGGCCGCAAGCCTCTTTCGCTCCCTCGGTGTTAGGGAAACCGGTGCGGCCTTCACGACCCGCTTCTCACCCCCCCGGATGACGACCTTCTTTTCGAGCGACTCGACGGCCGCGTCCGCCAGGCGGTTGAGGGCGCCGAAAAGGGCCTTCCCAGTCGCGGCGTTTCCCTGGATCTGTGCGGTGTGCTGAACGATGCCGGTCTCAGTGTCCACGGAACGGAGGTTGAACATCAGCTCCTTGCCGAAGACGACGTACCCGCCGATGACGACGACCTGCGCCCCCGCCAGCCGTCCGACCTTCGCGGCCTTCGAGGCGTCGAACAGGTCCGATATGCCGAGGCGCAGCTTCGCAAGCTGCCCCCGCTCGATGACGTGGATCGAGGCGACCCCCGCGAGCTTCGTCACGAGGGTCTCCGGGACGGCCTGGGAGAGCCAGCTCAGCTCTTGATGGTTGCTTCGTGTTCCGGAAGTCCAGGACGGCGATCCGCCGCTGGGCGGCGGGGGAAGGCGCGGGCCGGCCGAGAACGAATCCCGCGCTCAAGACGAAGACCCAAATCCAGACCCGCTTCATGACGAGCATCCCCATGTCAGGCGTGTTTAGTATGAATTTATCACAAAGCCAATCGGCTGAACGAAGTTAGGTCGAGTGAACCGGTTGATTCTCAACAACCTGCCGAACGGCTGGGTGTTGACCAAGCCACAACATTCTGTTCCCGGCGGGTGTGTGACGGGCCGGTACAGGGACCACCGAGGCGGTGGCGCCGTCCGGCCCCTATATTGAAGAGACCCCATTTGACCGTACCTGATATGATGTCCCCCCCCCCCTCAACACCCCCCGCCCGGAACCCGCTTCTTGACAACCGTGATATTCCCTTCCGTGCGCTTCGTCGGCACGCCGATCCGGCGCTCGATGTCGAGAGAATCCTTGTGCTTTCGCATGGCTTCGTCATACCGGCCTTGTTGGTAATAGAGCGAACCGATGTTCCCGAGCGTCGCGGCGATTCCGGCCTGGTTTCCGAGCCTGCGCTTGATGTCGAGCGATTCCTCGTACCTCCGCAACGCCTCGTCATACCGGCCCTGTCTTTTGTGGATCACGCCGATGTTATTGAGGACGGCGGCGGTATTTTTTTCGTCACGCTTTTCCCGGTAGAGCGCCAGGGCCCGGGCGTTGAGGTTCAGGGCCTCGGCGTACCGCCCCAGGCCGATCAATACCGTCGCGCGCCACCCGGCCGCGCCAGCAAACGCGGGGTCTCTCTCAAGCGCCCGGGCGTAAAGCGCGTCGGCTTCCCGCCAGCGGCCCTTCTTGTAGGCCGCGAGGCCCTTGCCGTAAAGCGCGTACGCCGTGAGGGATTTGGCCGGCGGGGCCGCAAGGCGCCGCCTCTCCCTCGGTGTCACGGAAACCGGCGCGGCCTTGACGACCCGCTTCTCGCCTCCCCGGACGACGACCTTCTTCCCCAGCGACTCGACCGCCGCGTCCGCCAGACGGATCAGGGCGGCGAAGAGGGCCTTGCCGTCCGAGACGCCCCCCTGGACCTGGGCGGTGTGGAGGACGATCGCGGTCTCCGTATCCACGAAACGGAGGTTGAACATCAGGTCTTTTCCGAAGACGACGTACCCGCCGATGACGATGACGTGCGCCCCCGCGAGCCGCCCGACCTTCGCGGCCTTCGAGGGGTCGAACAGGTCCGACATGCCGAGGCGCTGCTCCTTGATGACCTTCGCAAGCTGTCCCCGCTCGATGACGTGGATCGAGGCGACCCCCGCGAGCTTCGTCACGAGGGTCTCCGGGACGGCCTGGGAGAGCCAGCCCAGCTCTGGATGGTTGCTCGTGTTCCGGAAGTCCAGGACGGCGATCCGCCGCTGGGCGGCGGGGGAGGGCGCGGGCCGGCCGAGAACGAATCCCGCGCTCAGGACAAGGACCCAAATCAAGACCCGCTTCATACGAGCATCCCCATGTCAGACGTTTTTTGACTACAAGGGTTTGACGCCCGGAATCGTAAGAAAGTTCGGCGGGAGGCGTAAAGAAAAAAATTCGTGGGTTGTGTATTCCGTGGTCGCGGGGGCACCCCCTTCGGCTACGCTCAGGGCAGGCTCTTGCGGGCACACAGCGTTTTTCGCCGTAGGAACAGGCGCCCTATTTCGTCATCTCGTACTCGATTCCCCACGGCTGTTGCACCCGTTTCGAGGCGTCCAGGATCTCGATGGAAACGAGGTTGCCGTCTTCGTCATAATCCAAAATTGTTCCCGTCTTCTCTTCGTCGCTCTCCGCCACCGACGAATCCCTCAACGTCACCGTCAAGGTGTCCGTTTCCTCGTCGTAAACGACCTTCATGGCTCTTCCCTCAAATACCTTCTGATCTTGCTGGTCCGGTAAACGGTAATCACCCGCGGTGGAGAATGGTTCACGTCAACGAACACCCTGAAGAGATAGGTCTTGCCTTGCAGGCCCGATTCCAGGCGCAACTGGTAAATCCATCGTCCTCCACCAATGTCCTCGCTCTGCTCAGGGTCCGACAGGACCCTTGTCACTTCCTCTTCCGTAATTGAGCGATGCCGCATGGCAAACCGGGCATGATCCGTAATGACCCATGTATCCGGCGACTCAATGCTCATCCTCCCACCTTGGCCTCAACATCCGACAATACTTCGGACTGCATAGTCACACGATCTTGTCTTCGATAGTGGTCAAATGTCCAACAACGACAATAGCACAACAGTCATGGCCGGAAGAAGGGGAATGAAGAAATCTCCAAGCACTTGCTCACCCGCAAGGAACGGGCCGGGACCCCCTGCCTTCGCAGAGGGCAGGCTTGAACCGGCCCCTACGACTTCTTTGGAGGAATCCACAGATTGCACAGAAGGAAAGACATAGAAAAAGTTTCAAAAGCTTCGCGTTGATTTTTCCATCTGCGAAATCTGCGGATAAAACATCCGTTCAGATCCCTCCGGGCCGGGGGCCTTCGGCGGCTGTCGAAATGTGTAGATGTACGCACCGCCAGTCCCCGTTCTCTCGGACGTACACCTCCGTGGAGCGGGTCTTCCACACTTTGCCCGTGAAATCGGCGGCCGCCCCCTCGCCCGTCCAGTCCACTTTGCACGTCCGCTCGCACGTAAGGAGGGCCATGTCCCCTCCGCCCGTAAGCCTTACGTCCGTGGACCGCCAGGGCTCGGCGGTCTTGACCTGGTCGCGGTAAAAGTCCCAGAGCTTTGTCCAATGCGCGAGGCCATGGTAGGTGTAGCCGTTGCCGTTGAAAAAGACGCAATCGGGGTTCCCGCTCCAGACCCCGCGCAGGGCCTCGGTATCCAACGTGAGGTTTGAATCGAGATATTGCCGGTGAAGCTCCAGAAGCCGTTTGCGATCCGACTCGCTTCCGGAAAACCGGGTGGCGTCTTCCTCGTCCATTATCAATCTCCCTTTGTTTGTCACCAAGGCAAACGGCTGAACGATATGACGAACGGCCGGGCGTTGCCCGGATCATGACTTTTGCTCCCTATGGGAGTTTGAAAAGCCGGAACCTCCCGCCCTCGATAGGTTCATTCCGGGGGACAGTTTTCAAAATGTCCCCCCAGGCTACTCTCCCTTCACCACCCGGTTTCGCAGGACGCCGATGCCTTCGATTTCGAGCTCGAGACGTCGCCGGGCTTGAGCCACCTGTCGAGGTCGGCCCCGCACCCCGTCCCCACCGTTCCCGAGCCGAAAAGCTCGCCCGGGAGCAGCTCCTCCTCCTTCGAGGCGTAGGCGATCAGCTTGCTCCAGGAGAAGTGCATCTCCCCCGCGTTGCCCCGGCTCCACGCCTCGCCGTTCACCCGGGCCGTCATCCGGGCGTCCGCCGGGTTGAACGCGTCCTTTGTGACCAGACAGGGGCCGAGGGCCGAGCCGAAGTCTTTTCCCTTGTGGGGGCCGAGCCACAGGGACATTTCCTCCATCTGGATGTCGCGGGCGCTGAAGTCGTTGAGGACCGAGAAGCCGAAGACGTGGTCCATCGCGTCCGCCTCGGCAATGTCCCGGCCGGGCTTTCCGATGAACATGCCGAGCTCGAGCTCGTAGTCGAGCTTTTCGGTGTAGCGCGGCCAGCGGAGGTCCTCGCCGGGCCCGATGATCGTGAGCCGGTTGCCCTTGTAGCACGTGGGCATCTCGTACCAGAGGGGGTCGATCTCCTCGCCGCGCCGCCGGGCGGCGTCCGCCCTGTGCCGCTCGAATGTGAGGAAGTCCCGGAAGCTCGCCGGACGCGGGACCGGGGCGAGAAGACGGACCTGGGCGGGCGGGTGGACGATATCCGTTCGCCCGATGGACCCTCGGCTTCCTCCCCCCCCTCCGCGACGTATTCGATCGCCCTCCGGGCGGCGTCGAGGGAGGGCTCGCCCCCCGCGATGAGCGCGCACATATCCTGGGGCAGGCGGAAGTCGGCATATTCCCGGTAGCGCGGCTCGTCCCCCTCGGCGCGGAGCCGGGCCGCGAATGCGAGGGCGAGGTCCACGGCGCGCTCTTCGCCCCCCCCTTCCGGCTGGTCCCAAAGCGCCCCGACGCGCCGGACCGGTCCCAGGGGGGTTTCGATTTCGAAGGTGATGAGCTTCATCGGGATTCTTCCTTCAACGATGGGATCGTCCTGACGAGAGACCAGCTTGCTGAAAAAACTCCATCAGGGGGAGGGGAGAATGATGGAAGGCGTAAAGGCCCGTCATTGTGCTATTCCTCTCTGAAGAATGTGAGGAATCCGCTCGGGCTCGAACCTTTTTGTTTTTGACCTTTGGGGAAAAGATTCAAGGGAAGCGAGATTTCGAGCCACCTCCTCACACAAGGTTCAGGGCGGCCGTCGGCCGGCTCACCGGAAAGGCGCCAACCGGGACGTGCGCACCAGCCGAAGCATGGCGGCAAGATGCCCGCCCCACCAACACGGAAACAGCCGCCTCGATGGGGCGCGCCGACTTTATCAACGGATGACCGAACAAGACACCAAACAACAATCAGTTTCAGCGGATACGCCTGAAGGTTGACCTTGCCGTCCTTCGTGACCCAGTGGAGGTTGCCGACGAACATCCCCGTCTTCCGGTCCGGCGTCACGGGATTGGGCTCGATCATCATCGTCATGTTCAGGCGACCCCTTCCGGCGCCGCCATCCTGAATTCCTCTTCCCAAAAAGGATCCTCGCTGGGTCGGATGATGCCGATCAATGCGCGCCATCCGTACATGCACAGACTCCTCCACGGAGGCCGCTGGAAGCTCCAGCGGCCTCCGGAATGCCTATTCTACGCCCCCTTTCACCTCTTGGGGAAAATGGGTTTCGGCGGAAGGAAGGCGTTGGTCGCAATCGCCTCGACCGGGATTTTCTTCTCAATGTTGTTGATGTCGAAAGCGAGATCCCGGGTGATCGCAACTTTTTTGAAGTCATGCTGCCCCAGCCCATTTTTCAGGATCCCCGGCGCCAGGATCCGCCCGATGGTCACCCTCCACTGAACCACCTCGATGGCGGGCTTAGATGTCGGGACAGCCTTTTCCAGATGCCTTGCGGCCTGCAGCGGGTTCTCGATGGCCCAGGCGACGCCCTCGAACGTCGCCCGGACAAACCGGCGGAGCAGATCCGGCTTCTCCCGGATGAACTCGTCCGTCGTCACGAGGGATTCCCCCAACATCTCAAAGCCGTAGTCGCTCCACCACATGATGCGGACCTCTTTCCCTATTTTTTTGGCCACTCGGTTCAGGATATTGTGGTAGATGCCGAAGGCGAGGAGGGCTTCGGACTTCCCCGACAGGAGGGTCGCGTTCATCCCCCGGGGTTCCACATAGATCCATTTCCCGACCTTGATCCCCCATCTCTTGGCAAGCACCGGGAAGGTCTGGTCGACGATTGCCCGGGGGGCCGTGGAGACCGTCCGGCCGTTGAGATCCCTCGGGTGCCGGATGCCCGAGCCCTTGAACGTGAGGATCGCGTGGGGAGAAAGAAAGGGTCACGAACTGGGCGATGGATTTCAGGTTCAGCCCCCGGGCCCGACCGAGGGCAACGTTGGAGATGTCGGATCTGCCGAGCTGGAATTGACCCACCGCCACCCGCTTCGCGGTGTCGGGAGCCCCGTACCCTCTCTGCCACTCCACATCGATGTTATATTTCTTGTAAAAACCCTCCCCAAGGCTGCCAAAGAAGCCCACGTGGAGGCCATAGGGGATCCAGCCGAGGTTGTATTTCACTTTCTCGGCCGTGACGATCGCCGGGACACCGGCCAAAAAGATGCCCACCAGGATGAACCCGATAATCATTTGTCCAATTCTTTTTCATCTTGCTCTCCCCCCTCTCATGGAAACACTTCTATGACACTTCACCATACCTCGGCCAGCACGTCGTCCGGGTGACCGTATCTGGAAGCTAGATCCCGAATTTCCGGGTCATCGAGAGCCGTCAGCCTTCCTCCTTGGACAAGCACAGCCTCGCCCATCATCAGGGTTGGGCGGAGACCGCCGCCGTCCCAATGCCATTTGCTCGGCACCTCCACGTCCGGAGTGCCCCATTTGCCTACGGCGCAGTGGAAGGTCCCCGAGTGCCGGTGGGCGATGGTGTCCATGGCCCTTGTCTTCAGCCCTACGGAGACCGGGGCCTTCGGGTTGATGCCGATGGCGATCTCGCAGAAGAAGTTCCCATTCTCGTAGCGATCCATCTGCTCCTTGAACCAGCGGGCCTCCTCTCCCCCCTCGACACGGGTTACGCGCTGGCCTTCGATGGTGAAGCGGATGGGCTCCGTCAGGAAACCCTCGTACCCTTCCAGTTGTTCAAAGACCAACTGACCATCGACGGGCGGCTCCGGAAGCTCGGCCATTTCCCCGCCGGGGAAGAACTGCCATTTCTTCGGTGGATCGACGTACTTGAAACCATAACAGTAGGGGATGCGGCCTGTGAGGTCCGATCCGTGGGAATCGGTCAGGCGGAAAACGTCCGTCCCCGAGGAGAGGGCCTGTTGGCGGACTTTCTTGTAGAGGGCGAAAAGGAGATCTGCGGGAAACCGCGCCCAGGCCGAGGCCACGAGCTCGGGCGTCAGGCTGATGATGGCCGTATTTCGCAGGGGCGTTGAGAAGAGGAGGCCGGACAGATCGTCATTATGGATCGTGGCTGCGTTCTCAAGCCGCTGAAAGCTCAGGACGACATCGGCGTCCCGCATCGCGGCGAGGACGGGCCCCTGGAGAGGCTCCTTCAGGCGATGGACGACCGACCTGGAGACGAGGAGAATTGCCTCGGCTCCAACCTCCTCCACAGCCACACCGAAGGCCTCGACCACCCGGGAATCGACCTCGGCGGAGCGATCGGTCCAGAGGAGAACCTTTTCCCCCGGCTCGACGCAGGTATAGCCCCGCACGCAATTTCGAGCGCCCTCCATCAGATCCCACAAGGATTCCACGGTCTTCACCTGGAGTCGGCAGTTTTATGTGGCGCCAAAAGTATAGTGTATAATATTACCACTTCCTGGGAGGTTAAACGAAACGGTCTTTTGATCCGCACTGGCCGGCAAATATTTTGGGAAGCTCTGACAAAAATGCATGGAGGTGGAAAGGATGTTCATGTACTTTCCCGAGAACCGGAACTGGTCTTCCTATTTCATGCGACTCGTGGGCGAGGCCCCGCAAGGGGCGGCGGATTTCAACGAGTGCCACCGCGTCTGCCGGCGAATGCGGGAAGGGAATGAAGAGGACTGGTACACGGAATGGCGCCGCGAGGCCGAAAGGCTGGAGCAACTGGCTGGCGAGGCCGAGGCTCAGTCCCATACCGCCACGGCCCACGACTTCCACCTCCGCGCTTGCTCGTACTACAGGGCCGCCGAGTTCATGATCGAGCCGGCGGACGAGCGCAAGACGCCGACCTATCTGCGCGGGACGGAATGTTTCCAGAAAGCCGGCCGGTATTTCAGCCCGCCCCTCGAGGCTGTCCGCGTCCCTTACGAAGACACGAGCCTGCACGGGTACTTCTTTCCCAACCGGTCCGGCGTTGCGGGCAAGACCCCGGCCTTGGTTTACTTCGGCGGAGCCGACTCCAACGCCGAGGAGCTTTACTTCCTCGGGGCCCAGGAGGCTTTGAAACGGGGCATGGCCTGCCTCACCGTCGATGGCCCCGGCCAAGGAGAGACGCTTCGCCTTCACGGCATCCCCAGCCGGCCCGACTACGAGGTGGCAACCAAGGCGGCGGTCGATTACCTGGTGGCCCGTCCGGAGGTTGACCCGGACCGCATCGGCCTCATCGGCGTCAGCATGGGGGGATATTACGCCCCGAGGGGCGCGGTCTTCGACCCCCGCGTCAAGGCCTGCGTCGCTTACGGCGCCTGCTTCGACCTACTCCCGGACCTCTATGACTTCTTCCCTCCCATTCAGGGCCAGATGGAATGGCTGGTGGGGGCCAAGGGGCCGGAAGAGGCACGGAAGATACTGAAAGAGTTTACGCTGGATGGTGTGATCGAACGTCTCACCTGCCCTCTGCTCGTCGTCCACGGAGAAGAGGACTACATCGTCGCACCCGAGTCGGCCCAAAAGACTTATGATGGCGCCCGCGGACCGAAAGAGCTGAGGATGTGGAGCCCCGATGAAGGGGGTGCGGCCCACTGCAATATGGACAACACCTCCCAGGTTTATCCTTACATGTTCGACTGGCTGGTGGATCGGCTCACCGAATCCGCGGGTTGAGCACGCAGGGATTCCGGACAAGCCAAGTCGAGTTGGGAGGGAATCATGCCGCGCATCACGGGCGGGCAAGCGGTGGTCCAGGCGCTCCTCGCGCACGGGGTGAAATACGTGTTCGGCATCCCCGGTTCGAGCGTGCAGGACATTGTTGACGCCCTCGTGGATCACCCCCAGATTGAATTCATTCTGGCCCTCCACGAGGGGAGCCTCGTTTCCATGGCGGACGGCTACACGCGCGCTTCCGGCCGGCCGGCCTTCGTCTTGGTGCACATGCTTCCGGGCACCTCCAACCTGGTGGGGGGGCTTTACAACGCCTGGCGTGACGGCAGCCCGGTGGTCGTGGCCTCAGGCCAGCAGGATACCCGGCTGCTGGGCCGCGGTTCTTTCACTGATACCTCGGACATGGTGGAGGTGGTCCTGCAGTTTACCAAGCAGGCCTGGGAAGTGCCCCGGGCCGACCGCATGGCCGAGGCAGTGGACCGGGCCCTGCGCCTTGCCATGACTCCGCCGCGCGGGCCGGTCTACCTATCGCTTCCGAAGGACCTGCTCCGGGAAGAGAGCGAGGTCTCGCTTCCGGATGCCCATCCTCCGCCCGCCTCTTTCGCCCCCGACCCGGAGAGCATCGAGCGTGCCGCCGTCACCCTGCTCGCGGCCGAAAGGCCCCTCATCGTGTGTGGCAGCGGCGTCTTCACGGCCCGTGCTGTGGACGACTTGGCCGAGGTTGCCGAACACCTAGCGGCGCCGGTCGTCTCAGAGCCCTGGAACGCCTTCCTGAGCTTCCCGACGACTCATCCGCTCTATTTCGGCCGTTTCGATGGCGAATCGTCCCTCTACCGCCGGGCCGACGTCCTTTTGGGCGTAGGGGCCCGCCTTTTTATGGAGGCCGACTTCGCCCACGGCCTGACCCTGCCGGCAGGAGTCCGTCTCATTCAGATTCACGAGGACGCCGCTGAGTTGGGAAAGACGCATCCTGTAGACATCCCCCTGCTGGGCGACGCCGGAAGCGGGCTCCGCGCCCTCCTGGCGGCTCTCAGGGGCCGCATCACGGACCCGGAGCGGAAGCTCGCCGAGAACCGGCGAGGCTCCTTGGAGAAGGAACAGCAAACGCGACGGGCCGAGCTGCGCAAGGAGTTGGAGAACGAGTCCGGAAGCCGCCCCATTAAGCCCTGGCGCCTGGTCCGGGAGATCGACGCGGTCAAAGGGTCCGACGGCGTCGTGGTGGACGATAGCATCACCGGCCGGGGGTATCTGGAGACCTTTCTCACCTTCCCGAAGCCGGCCTTCTTCTCGGTGTCGAGCGGGTGCATCGGCTGGGGGCTCCACGCAGCTCTCGGCATGCAACTGGCCTGGCCCGAGCGCAGGGTGTTCGCCTGCTGCGGTGACGGGAGCCTGGTGATGAACATCCAGGCGCTCTGGACGGTTGCCCGCTATGGGCTGCCGGTGATTACCGTTGTTTTTAATAACCGGGGCTACGTCTCGGTCAAGGCGCCCCTCCACTGGCTCGACGGCCGGGCGGCGAAGACGGCTAAATACCTTGGCGTTGACCTGACCCCGCCCGATCTCGATTTCATCCGACTCGCTGAAGGTTTTGGCGTGGCCGGCCGGCGGGTTGAAGATCCCGAAGAGATTCGGGCCGCCCTTGAGGAGGCCCTTGCGACGGGTGAACCAGGGCTGTTGGAGGTCTTAACCGACCCGCAAGAGACAGGCTACGGCCTGCCGCCGCTCTCGCCCCCGCCCCATTAGGGATCGGACGAGGGGTCCAACCACGCGTCTCTTGCCAACCGGAAAGGTCCCCTTCCGTTCGAGCTATACGAAAATGAGTTTCAGGGGGTATTTCTGAAGGTTTATGGCGTCGCCGTTTGTTACAAGATGCAGGTTCCCGACGAACATCCCCATCTTTTTGTCCGGCGTCACGGGATTGGGCTCGATCATCATCGTCATGTTCGCGCGGAAGGTGAACGGGGCGATGCCCCCCTCCACCCAGCGCCCGACGCCGGGCAAGCCGATGGTCGGCCGCCCTAGCGTTTGACCCCAGCCGTGCAGGCCCGAGCATTGGATGATCAGCCCGGCCTCTTTGATGGGCTGGAGGGCGCCGATCACGTCCTGCTCGGTCGCGCCCGGCCGGAGGACCCCGGCAATCGCGTCATGGACCGAAGCGGCGAGGTCGAACAACTCCCGGATCCGCTTCGTCGGCTCGCCCAGGACGATGGCCCGGACGATTTGGCCGGAGTACCGGTTTGTGGCTCGCGCTGATCTCGGTGAAGATGATGTCCCCTTTCTGCAGCCGGCGGCCCGTGGGGTGGGGCCGAGGGCAGAACAGATCGGGGTCGGCCATCGGCATGGACCCGATCATCTGAACGTGAGGGAACCCCCCTTCCCGGATCACCCGGTCCACGACAATCGCCTCCAACTCCTCCTCTCGCATCCCCGGCCGGATGTTTTCTTCCAGGGCGCGCACGGCCGCGTCGGAGAAGGCCGCCCCCTTCCGGATGGCGTCGAGCTCCTCGTCGCTCTTGATGAGGCGGATCTCTTCGAGGATGTCCGTCGCGACCTCGAGGTCCGCGTGGGGAAGCTCCTTTCCGAGGGTCTCCATGTGGTCGCTGGGGAGGGTGAACCGGATCTGAAAACTGCTCACGCCCACGAGGCCGATTCGCTTCCGGTCAACACCCAATTCACGGATCCTTCCGGCGACGGCCGCCGCGATGTCCCACCCGCCCCAGCGGATGTCCTCGATCACCGAGTATTGGCGGACCCCTGTCTCGTGCGGCTGGAGACAGAAGAAAAGCGTCGGCTCGCCTTCGGCCGGGAAGACAACGTAGCTGTAAAACTGGTCGATGTAGTTGGACAGATAGTGGCAGTTGGTCTGAAATCCCCCGATGTGGCCGGAATCCCCGAACAGGATGAGAGCCGCCAGACCCCGCCGGTCCATTTCTTCGCGGACGAGGGTGTAGCGCCGGCCGTATTCCGACGCGGAGAACCGGGGAGGGAGATCCGGATTGGCGTCGTCGGGCCGCGTCTTCTCCCGATCGGCGGGGCCGCTCGCGCTCATGTTCCCGCTTCCTTTCCCAGCCGGTCCGCCATCCAGTCGCTCACGTGGGCGAAGATGTAACGTGTCATGTTGTGGCAGACGTGGTTGCCGGTGGGCAGGGAGAGCAGCGTGGCCTCTCCCGCACAGCCTCGGACGATTTTTTCCGCCTGCTCCCTGGGCACGCCGTGGTCCCGCTCTCCGTGGACGGCCAGGACCGGACACTGGATCCGATCGGCCCTTCCCGAGAGCGTGAATCGGGCGGCGACGGCCTTCGTCTCCTCTAGGCTTTCCTTGCCGCAGATGAACTGGAACCGGATGCGGCGCAGGGGCTCCTCCCAGCGGTAGAAGGACGTGTCGAAATATCCCCCCATCGAGACGCAGGCCCGAATCCGGGAGTCGTGGGCGGCGGAGCGGGGCGCCAGGTGTCCCCCGAAGCTTCGGCCGAGGACGCCGATCCGGGCGGCGTCCACCTCGGGCCGGCCCGCGAGGAAGTCGATGGCCGCCTCGACCGCCTTCTCGAAATCGGACCGCATCTTCATGAAGTAAAAGGTCTCCCCCTGCCCGGGACCGTCGAAGGCGAGGGTGGCCATCCCCCGGCGGAGAAACTCGTTGCCCATGTAATAGGATTCCTCTTTGGTGGAGTCCGTGCCCTCGATGAAGACGACGCAGGCGCGGGGCCGGGCCCCCGCTTGCGGAACACGGAAGTATCCCGGCAGCGATACGCCTTCGAAGGGGATCCGAACCTTCTCGATCGGGGGGTCCACCAGGGGGAGGGCCCGGGTGTAGAGGGCGATCTTCTTTTCCTGGTTCCCGCGCTTCTCTTCGTTCGCTTCGAAGGACAGGAACTGGGCGTAGTGGTGGCAGAGGGAGGCGCGGATGAGCGTTTCGCCGGCCGTCAGGGCGTGGCCCGCCCGAAGGGCCGTTTCCGCCAATCCGGCGTGCCTCTCTCCGAGCCGGGCCCACTCCGGGGCCCAATCCTCCGTGCGGTGGATCCCTTCCAGCGTCTCTTCGATCTCGCCGATATCGAACCCGTTCGAGACGAACCGGGGGATGATGTCCCCGCCCTTCACCAGTTTGAGCAAGTCCACGTTTTCCCGCGGCACCGGCAACTCCTTTTCCGGACGTTCGTTCTAAGGGGCCAAGGGCGGGGAGCCCGAGGGGATGGGGAGAGAGGAAGTATGACACGGACCGACAGCGTATCACGGCGGGAGGGGGATGGCGACATTCTTCTGGTTAACAGGCGTTAGCCCGACCCCCCCCTGATAGCCTTCGGGAATAGCTGCCGTTCGCCTGAACTGAGAAAGTCGAAACCGCTCAACCCGGCTGCCCGGAAAATCACGGATGCGCCTAATCCCATGCCCCGCAACGCTTGCGGGGATGGGTGCGGGAGGGGGGGGATGGGGGACCCGCTTACGGATATCGATCCCGCGCCTTGCCTTGCGGGGAATCGTTGGTGAAAATACGAGTGATGAGACCCTGTTCACCGGGACGGCCGGGATCACCCGGGCGTCCCTTTAGACGGCCGTGGCGCCAAATGCGCGCCGATGGAAGAAATGAGGTTTTCACCTTGGAACGTCACGATGGATAGTCCACGCGTTGTCGGTCAACCCATTCCTCAGATCGACGCGCCCGAGAAGGTCCGGGGGGGCGCCCGTTACGTCGGAGACATGAGCCTTCCCGGGATGCTTCACACCAAGATTCTGCGAAGCCCCCACGCCCACGCGCGCATCCTGCGGGTGGACACGGGCCGGGCGGCCGAGGTCCCGGGCGTCGCGGCCGTCTTCACCGGCGAGGACGCCCCGGAGCGGCCCTGGGGGATCATTCACAAGGACCAATACGTCCTGGCCCGCGGAAAGGTCCGTTACGTGGGCGAGGAAGTCGCCGCCGTGGCGGCGGAGAGCGAGGACGCCGCGCTGGAGGCCCTGGAGCGGATCGACGTCGAGTATGAAGCGCTGCCCGCCGTTTTCGATCCCGAAGAGGCCCTGGCCCCGGGCGCGCCGCGGATCAACGAGGCCGAGAACAACCTCGCCCAGGAGGTCCGCATTCGCCGGGGGGACGTCGAGCGGGGGTTCGCGGAATCCGCTGTCATTCATGAAGACGTCTACACCACGCCCTACCAGTTTCAGACCTACATGGAGCCTCTCGGCGCCCTGGCGGACGCCGATGGCCGGGGCCGCGCGACCCTCTACGCCCCCACGCAGTCCATCCACCTCACGCACCGGTACCTCTGTGAGGCCCTGGACCTGGCCCCGGAGGACCTCCGGGTGGTTCAACCGCACATCGGGGGCGCGTTCGGCGGAAAGCTGAACGAGGACGCCACTGCCCTCATCACGCTCTTCCTGGCCTTGAAGCTGGGCCGGCCCGTTCGTTTCCTCAACAACCGGCTGGACGAGTTCGGGGCCTCGCGCCCGCGCATGCCCTCGAAGACCCGCCTCAAGATGGGTGTGCGGAAGGACGGGACGATTGCCGCGAAAGAGACGTGGATTTACGGAAACAACGGGGCCTGCTCCTGCCTGTCGCCCGAGGTCATCCAGTGCATGGCCATGAGAATGGACTGCCTGTACCGGATGGAAAACATCAAAACGGACGCCTGGCTCGCCTACACCAATCTCCTCCCGGCGGGGGCCTTCAGGGGATTCGGCAACGTTCAGATGGCCTTCGCGCTCGAATCCCACCTGGACACCCTCGCGGAAAAGCTGGGGATGGACCCGGCGGAGCTCCGCCTCCGGAACCTCATCCAACAGGGCGACACCAGCGTCCACGGCTGGAAGATGGACAGCTGCGCCGTCAGCGAGTGCGTCGAGAAGGCGGTCGCCGCCGTGGATTGGCGGCGGCGCCGGTCCGCGCCGAAAGCGGGCCCCGTCCGCAGGGGCGTGGGGTTGGCGTGCGCCATTCACTCGACTTCGATCCGGCAGCACTCGATAGCGGGAGACGGCGGAGGGTGGGACGGTTCATCGGCGGTTGTAGAGATCACCGAGGAGGGGAAGGCGAGGCTCATCTGCGGCGAAGGGGAGCTCGGACAGGGGGCCAAGACGGTCCTGGCGCAGTTCACGGCCGAAGCGCTGGGATTGGAATTCCGGGCCGTCGAGGTCGCGGAGGCCGATACGGGGAACACGCCCTACTCCCTGGGAGGATATGCGAGCCGGCTGACGATGATTGCGGGAAACGCCGTCCAGAAGGCGGCCGCCGCCTGCCTGGAACGGGTTCTCGATATCGCCGCGGACCGGCTGGAGGTCGATCCGGGGGACCTGACGCTGGATGCCGGCGTTGTCTCGATGAAGGGCGCGCCCGAGAGGTCCATTTCCCTGGAAGAGGTCGTGAAGGCGAACCGCTCCCTGTCAGGGGAAGCCACCGTGTCCGCCGAGGCGAGTTGGGATTCGCCCACCGAGCTGCCCGATCCCGAGACCCGCTACGGGAAGGTCACCGCCGCCTCTTCCTTTGTCTGCGTCGTGGCCGTCGCGGCGGTGGACACCGAGACGGGCGGGGTCCGGTTGGAAGAGGTGATCGCGGCCGACGACCTCGGCCGGGTCATCAACCCCCTGACCGTGGAAGGGCAGATTCACGGCGAGATGGCGCAGGGATTCGGGTTCGCGATGTTCGAAGACCCCGTCCTGGACAACGGGAGGTTCGTGAACGGCAACCTCGCCGATTACACCGTGCCCAAGGCCGAGGGGCTGCCCAACTTCGGCTCGATCTTGATCGAATCCATCGACCCCCACGGTCCTTTCGGGGCCAAGGGATGCTCGGAGTGCGCCCTGAACGCCTGCGGAGCGGCCATCGCCAACGCCGTCTACGATGCCGTCGGCGTCCGGATCAAAGACCTCCCCGTCACGCCCCGGAAGATTCTGGCGGCGCTCCGCGAGCGGGATTCTCTATGATCGGGACGCTCTATGAGCGGGAGGAGCGGGGGGATTCGGCTGGAATTTGACAAGGGACGCATCGTGGCCGCAGTGTAGAGGCCGGAAGTCCAGGTTGGAGAAGAGGAGGTGTTTTTGGCTGAAAAAGCATGGGTCCGACACCGCGATCTTCGGGATTTCCTCGGCATATTGGACGAGCACGGGGCGCTCCGCCGGACGGAGCGGCCGGCGGACCCGGCCTGGGAGATGACCGCCGTCCTCGACCGGATGGAAGAGGGAGGTGATTTCTCGGCCGTCCTGTTCGAGGCGGTCAAAGACCTTCCCGGCTGGCGCGTGACGAGCAATCTCTTCGCCCGGCGCGCCCACTTCGCCCTTGCCCTGAACGTTCCCGAGGCTGAGATTCTCCCGACTTTCCAGAAGCGGATTGCGATGCCGATCCCCCCCCGGACCGTCGCGTCGGGCCCGGTTCATGAGACGGTTCTGACCGGCGACGACGCCACGCTGGACCGGCTTCCGCTGGTTCATCACCACGAGAACGACGTCGCCCGCTATATTTCCAGCGGCGTGTGCGTCTCCCGGGACCCCGACACCGGGACCCTGGGCATGGGCGTTTACCGCTTCATGGTCAAGGACGGCAAGACCCTCATCCCGTCGCTGACCCAGACCTCGGGCATTTCGGACCTCTTCCGCCGGTGCGAGGAGAAGGGCCAATCCCTGAAGGTGGCCATCCTCCCGGGCGTCGACCCGCTGATCACCCTGGCGGCCTCGTACGGGGCGCCGATGGGCGTGGACGAGCTGGCCCTCGCGGGCGGCCTGCGCGGCGAGCCGGTGGACCTTGTCCCGTGCCGGACGGTGGACCTGCTGATCCCGGCGTTGGCGGAGATGTGCATCGAGGCCGAGATCCACCCGGGCGAGCGTCACCCGGAGGCCCCCTTCGCGGACCAGTCCCTCACATACAGCAGGGTGAAGCAGGGTCCCCGGGTGACGGTGAAGGCCATCACGCATCGCGAGAACCCCATCCACCAATTCATCTTTTCCGGCCATCCGGACACCCTTCACCTTATGTCGGTGATCTTCGAGGCGACGATTCACGAGGCCGTCCGGCGGGTCGTTCCGACGGTGCGGGACGTTTACGTGCCGCCCTCGGGCGCGGGATTCCATTGCTACGTGTCCATGACGCGGCGGCCGACGACCGAGGGGTTCGAGACGGGGGAGGGGAAGACGGCGCTGATGGCCGTCCTGGGGGCGGCGCCTTACATCAAGCTCGCCGTGGTTGTGGACGACGACATCGACGTGTTCGACGAGGCCCAGGTCCTGTGGGCGATCGCGACCCGATTCCAGCCCATCGATGCCCATACGGGAGAGCCGCGATACTTCGTCGTGCCGGGGGCGAAAGGGGCCTCGCCGGACCCTTCGGCCTTCCACAAGGCCTATCCCAGCAGCAAGCTCGCCCTGGACGCCACGGTCCGCGTCGATCTGCCCGAGGAAACGCGCGCCATGTTCAAGCGCGCCGAGACGCGGGGGAAGGACGGGATTGCGCTGGAGGATTACTTCGATCGGTAGGGGCCGGACACGCCTCTTGATGGGGTCAGGTCTTACGGTCTTGCCATTGATGGTCCGCCGGGGTCCTGCGGGCTACGTTTCCGCGGTTTTCTGAGATTCTCAGGCGGCGGCCAACGCGTTCAGCAAGGCATCCGAGTCGGACACCTGCCCGAAGATCCCTCCTCCGTATTTGACCATCTCGAACGTCGCGTGGTGAAGCTCGGGGACGGAGGACGCGCAGCAGTCTTCCAGGACGAGGCTCCAGTAGCCCCGGTCGGCGGCTTCCCGGAGGGAGCTCTGGACGCAAACGTGCGTGGCGACGCCCCCGACGATCAGGTGGGTGACCCCCCGGGTGCGCAGGATCAGGTCGAGTTCGGTCGCGAAGAAGGCCCCTTTCCCCGGCTTGTCGATGACCACTTCCCCGGGCTCGGGTTGAAGCTCGTCGATGAAGTCGTGAGAGCGCGACCCCCGGATCAGGAACTTTCCGAGGGGGCCCTCCTGCCCGATGCCGTGTTCCAGGCTGTGGTTCTTGGCGAGCTTGGAGGGGGGGCAGTCCGAGAGGTCGGGCCGGTGGCCTTCCCGGGTGTGGAGGATGGTCATGCCCGCGTTTCGGCAGGCCTTGAGGACCTGCTGAAGGGGCTCGATGGGTCTTTGAAGCAGGGTGATGTCCGGCACCCGGAAGGACAAGTATCCTCCCGGGCGACAGAAATCGTTCTGCATGTCGATCACGAGGAGTCCGGCCGTTTCGGGGTCGAACGCGAAATCGCCCGGCTCCGCGTGAACGTTGATGTCCGCCATGTTCGGTGGTCGCCTTTTCGCGAGAAGCGGTTCGGACGCCTCTCGGGGCAGCTGTTTTACATGGCCTTGTCGCCAAGGGTCGCCTTGATTTGCGGCCATTGAGGCAGGAACCGGTTTGTGTAGACGTCCGTCGTTTTGATGCGCTTTTTCAGCTTCTGAAGCTTGGTGAGGATTTCAACCGAGTAGTCCATCTTCTTGAAGTCTATGTAGCCCAACCCGTGCTTCCGGACGCCATCGTCGAACAGATGCTCGATGGCGAAGGCGAAGTGTCCCCGAACGATCGGCTCGCTCATCCCCGGGGCGTATTTCAGGAAGTTTTTCAGGGCTTCGTCCACGTGGAGGACCGACCACGCCCAGGCCTCCATCACGGCGTGCGTGGAATCGCGGACGAACTTGGGATCGGCCTTGATGGTGTCTTCGTGGACGATCACGCCGTTGTTGTACGTGTCGACTCCATAGTCGCCGTAGTAAAAGGTTTTGACGGTCTTGCCAAATGATTTCGCCTTGGGCCAGATCGTGGGAAGCTCGGTGGCGAACAAGACGGCGGCATCCGTTTTGCCGAGCAGCAACGATGGAACCACCTGGCCGTAGGGCATTGTGATCCATGTGACGTCGCCTTTTTTTAACCCGTTGGCGCCGGCCAGGGCGGGAAATGTAACGCGCGTTGACGCGCCGACAGGCGAGCCAATCTTGGCCCCGACCATGTCCCTGGGCGATTTCCAGTTGTTGTTTTCCTGTAAAAAGACCACGACCTGGATGGGTTTGGCGTGGATCATGGCGACTTCCACGACCTTGACGTCACTGTTGGCCCGCCCGTTGATCAGCGAGCCGGCGTCCGCAAAGCCGATCCGCGCCACTTTCGCGGCAATCCTCTTGACGGTGTCGCCGGAGCCGAATCCCCGCCTGAATTCCATGTCCAGGCCGCGTTTCTTGAAATGACCCATGTCCTGGGCGACGAAGAACGGGGCGTGCTTGCCGTAGAAAATCCAGTCCAGCAGGAACGTGGTTTTTTTGGCGGCGCTCGCTTGGACGGAGAGTCCCGCCAACAACAGAAATGCCGCCAAAATGGTCAATCCCTTTTTCATTGCTCCCTCCTTCATGTGTTTGCGCTGGCTTATTTTAAGGCCGTCAGGATACGGCAAAACTTCCGAAAGGCCTTCTTGTCCCCCTTGCCGACTTCTCCCGGAGCGGGAAATCCCCCGGGAGTCGAAGGTCTCATGCGTGTCCTCAAGTCCCGCGGGCAGGCCGGGCGGAGCCCCCAGCTTCTCCATCCAGTGGTTGAAAAAAAGTAGTCTACCTGAACTTCCGGCGAGACTCCAGTCAAAAATTCGGCGGCTGGAAATTCTTTTCAGGTCGTTTATCTCCGGGTGATCTCGATGAGTTTCCGGACATAGGGATAAAGCCTTCGGGCGATGATCGCCGCGCCCTCTTCGTTGGGGTGGAGGCCGTCCGCCTGGTTCAAGGCGGGTTTCCCGGCCACGCCTTCCAGGAAGAAGGGGTAGAAGAGGACGTTGTATTTTTCGGCGAGGCGCGGGAAGATGGCGTTGAACCGCCGGCCGAACGCGCGGCCCATGTTCGGCGGGGCGTACATCCCGGTCAGGAGGACGAGGACGCCGCGTTTTTTCAGCTTTGTCAGGATCGCGTCGAGGTTGGCTTCGGTCTGCTTCGGCTTCAGACCCCGAAGCCCGTCGTTCGCGCCGAGCTCGACGACGGCGATCGCCGGGTTGTCCCCCAGCGCCCAGTCCAGGCGCGAGAGCCCCCCGGCTGTTGTGTCGCCGGAGACCCCGGCGTTGATCAGTTTGACCTGAAACCCGTCCCGCCTCAGCGCGGCCTCGAGGAGCGAGGGATAGGATTTCCGCAAGGGCAGGCCGCGCCCCGCCGTCAGGCTGTCCCCAAAGGCCAGAATCGTGAGGGTCCGGCGTGTCGCGCCCGCATGGACGGCGGAACCGGTTTGCGTCAAAAATAAGAGGATGAGGATTGGCGTGAGGCCCGTCCACACTGAACGCGATGGCCTCTCCCCCCCGGCGGCTCGTGGGCGATGTCTCATGGTCGAGGCGTTTTGCCTTGTTGAAGGAATTTCGATGTCGAGTCCGGCTCGGCGGGGAAACCTCCCGACGCGCGGGGAATCCCGCCCGCGCCGGTCCGGACGATCCGGATAACCGTTCCCATGAAGCCTCTTGTTCTTCTCGACGATATCCACTTGACGTTAACGGGCGGCAGCGGCCCCGTCAAGATCCTGCGCGGCGTCGATCTGCGTCTTTCGGCCGGGGAAACGCTGAGCGTTGTCGGGCCGTCCGGTTCCGGAAAGACCACTCTCCTGATGGTGATCTCCGGCCTGGAGAAGCCGACCTCCGGCCGCGTCTGTGTGGCCGGCCGGGATCTCGGCCCGCTCGACGAGGACAAGCTGGCCCGGGTCCGGCGCGAGCACATCGGCATCGTCTTCCAGTCGTTTCACCTGGCGCCGACCCTGACAGCCCTCGAAAACGTTGCGTTGCCGCTGGAGTTCGCCGGCGCGAAAGACGCCATGGCCCGGGCCGCCGAGAGTCTGGAGGCGGTGGGGCTGGGCGGGCGCGTCAAGCATTATCCCGCTCAGCTTTCGGGCGGAGAGCAGCAGCGCGCGGCCATCGCCCGGGCGTTCGTCGCGCGGCCGTCCATTCTTCTTGCGGATGAGCCCACCGGAAACCTCGACGCCGAAACCGGCGGGCGGGTCATCGATCTGCTCTTTTCCCTACAGAAGCGGTATGGGACCACCATGATCTTCATCACCCACGACCCCTCCGTGACGCCGCGCTGCGACCGCCACGCGCTCATGCGGGACGGCGTGCTTCGCCTGGCAGGCGGGGAGGAGCCGCCGCCATGAGGGCGGGCCGGGACTTGGCGTTGGCGTTGCGGCTGGCCGGGCGCGAGATGCGCGGCGGGCCGAAAGGGTTCGGGTTGTTCCTGGCCTGTCTGGCCATCGGCGTCGGTGCGATGACCGCGGTCGGAACCCTTTCCGATTCGGTCGGCGAGGCCCTCCGAAAGGACGCCCGAAAACTGCTGGGCGGGGGCCTGGAGTTGAGCCAAAGCTATCGGCGTTTGCGGCCCGAGGCGCTCCGGTTCCTGAGGGCCCGGGGCCGGGTGTCGGAGGGCGCCCGGATGCGGGCCATGGCGCGCTCCGCCGCCGGCAATCCCTCGTTGGTCGAGCTGAAGGCGGTGGACGGCGCATACCCGCTTTTCGGCGAGCTGAAACTCAAATTGGGCGGGAGCGCGGCCGCGGCCCTGGCCGAGCGGGACGGCGTGTTCGGGGCCGTCGTCGATTCGGCCCTGCTGACGCGGCTCGGGGTAAAAGTCGGCGACCGGATCCGGCTCGGGAGCGCGGAGTTGCGGATCACCGGCGTCATCGCGCGGGAACCCGACAAGGCAAGCCGGTTCTTCCAGCTCGGCCCCCGCCTGATGGTGGGGCTGGAGGCGCTGCCCGGGACAGGTCTCGTCCGGCCCGGAAGCGTGGTCTTCTATTTTTACAAGGTGCGGTTGGCCGAACCGTCGAGCCTGGACGCCGTGAAGCGGGAGCTCAAGACGCGGTTTCCCGGCGCCGGCTGGCGGATCCGGGACTACGGATCGGCCACGGCCCGCCTCGAGCATTTCTTCGAGCACATGACGCTTTACCTCACCCTGGTGAGTCTCGCCACCCTGCTGGTCGGCGGGATCGGCGCGGCGGGCGCCGTCAGGAGCCACCTGGAGAGCCGAGGTGACTCGATCGCCGCGATGAAATGTCTGGGCGCGAGCCGCGGGCTGATCGTTTCGATCTACCTGTTCCAGACGCTGGCGCTGGCCTTGGCGGGGAGCGCACTCGGGATCGGGGGCGGGCTGGCCTTTTCGGCCGCTGTGTTCTCCCTGATCGCGGAAGGTTTCGGTGTCGCGGCCGGCATTGCGCTGGATCCGCAGACCCTCCTGACGGCAGCGGCCTACGGTGTCCTGACGGCGCTCGCCTTCTCCCTCTGGCCCCTGTCCGCCGCCGGGGCGATTTCTCCGGCCCGGCTCTTTCGCGGCTATGCGGACGTGGCGCCCCGAAAGCCCTCCTTGCGGGCGGGCGTTGCCGTTGTTCTGACCTTGTCGGCCCTGTTCGGTTTGACTTGGAATTTCACCGGAGACGGCCGCTTGACGGCGGGGTTCGCGGCGGCGGCGGCCGGGAGCGCCGTCCTATTCCGGGCATTGGCCGGACTGATGATGAAGGCGGCGGCCTCGGCGCCGGCGCCCAAGGGGCCGCGGCTTCGTCAAGCCCTGGCCAACCTCCACCGGCCGGGCGCGCTCACAACGAAGGTCTTCTTCTCGCTGGGCCTCGGGTTGACCGCCCTGGCCGCCGTGGCCCTGGTGGAGGGGAATTTGCGGACCCGGATTGAGCGGGCGCTTCCCGAGGTTGCGCCGTCGTACTTTTTTCTGGACGTCCAGCCTTCGCGGATTGAAGAGTTCAGGAGGGTCGTCCGGTCCGCGCCGGGGGTGTCGCGGATGGAGAGCCGGCCGTTGATCCGCGGCCGGATTGTCCGGATCAATGGTGTGCCGGCGGACGAAGCCCGAATCGACCCGGATGTGGGCTGGACGTTGCGGAGAGACCGGGCGATGACGTACGCGGCGAAGATGCCGGAGGGAACGGTTGTGACCGAGGGGAAGTGGTGGCCGGAAGACTACCGGGGAAAGCCGCTTCTCTCATTGGATCAAAGGATTGCGAGAGGGTTCGGCGTGGGGGTGGGCGACACCCTGACGCTTACGATTCTCGGGCGGGAGATCCGGGCGCGGATCGCCAGCCTGCGGAAAATCAGTTGGGGTTCGTTGGACCTGAATCACGTAATCGTCCTCGCGCCCGGGGCGCTGGACGGGGCGCCGGTGACCTACCTCGCGACGGCCTACGCGGCGGATGAGACGGAATCGGCCCTGTTCAGGACTGTCACGCGGAGGTTCCCCAACGTCGTGCCGGTGTACATCAAAGATGTCCTCAGGGACGTGGGGGAGATCCTGCGAAAGATCGGTCTCGCGGTGAAGGCCATGGCCTGGGTGACCCTTGCGACGGGCCTGCTCGTCCTGGTTCAGGCGCTCCGGGCGAATCTCAGAAGCCGCCACTACGAGGTGGTGATCTTCAAGGTCGTCGGCGCCACCCGAAGGGACATAGTTCTTTCCCTGGTGGCCGAGTTCTCCATTCAGGGATTGGCGACGGCCCTGCTTGCGTCCCTCCTGGGGACCTTGATTTCGTACGCCTTTGTCGAGTGGGTCCTTCGGACCCCTTGGATCTTCCTGCCCGTCCCGCTCATCACGATCGTCGCGGGGGGGGCGGGCGCGACCTTGATTCTGGGTTTGGCCAGCGTCCGCGGCGTCCTGAGCCGAAAGGCCTGGCCCGTCCTCAGGAATGAGTGAGAAACCGGGATTCCGCGCGGGATTTCTTTCTCATGACGCCCATTTCCGGGGCTAAAGGTTCGATGGGTCCCGGGAGGCCCCCCAGAGGAGCTTTCGGGCAATCCATCCCTCGTCCCCGTCGGCGTGACGGACTTTCAGCCAGCTTCCCTTCTTTCCCACCACGAGGAACGGGACGCCTTTGTCGGCCGTGAAGATGGCCGGCTGGTCCGCGCCCGGCCCTTTTCTGATGTTGGCGGATTTGACCTTGACGATGACCGCGTGTTTGGCGTCGGTCAGGCCTTTATGGACCCAGTCTTGATATCCCTCGTAGTCACGGACTTTGAGCCATCGCCCCCTGCGCTTGATGACCCGGTACGGGTAGTTCCGCGGAGCGGTCCACACCTTTTTGAATCTTGTTCCCGGCCCGGAGCGGACGTTGGCGGTCTTCGATTTGATGCGCACCACCTGGGCCGCCGTCGCGACGCCGGGGGTGAAGGCGAGCGCGGCCAGACTGATGAACGCCAAGATCCAAGCCGCATGGAACGGCCGATTCAATTTTCCACGCAAAACATTCCTCCTCCTCGCATGTGGGTCCGCCCGGAAATCCCCGGAGTGACCTCCAGGCCGGGGCGAATCCCCTTCTGTGATGCCATGGTTCTCTGCCCGATAGCGGCGTGCGCCATGTTTTGAAACTCGGTCGCCTGAGGGGGCGATTGGGTTGAGAGCGGGAGCAATAAAACGGTCCATCATGCCTCAAATGAGTCTTTTGATTGCCCAAAACGCTGATCAACAAAGACCCGGCAGACCCAGCTTCCCCGAATAAATCACAAACTACATTAATGATTATATCATAACTGATTAAATTAATTGCAATTAGAAAATTCTAATAATCCTTGGACGCTTAGATTAGCTGTAAAATTCGAGATTGATCCCCAATTTTTCGAATGAAGCGGTCTTGTGTCGGTGCGTGCTCGGCCCGTGTCTGAAGGCGGGTTTCCCGCGGAGGAAAGTCCCGGATCGTGGGGGGGGGGCGGAGGAATCGGTCGGGGAGAAATGCGGGTTGCGCTTCCCGGGGTGGGGGGGGAGGGCTCCGCGGAGCGGACCGACTTATGAAGGCCCGGCGTCTTGGTTGCAGATATCCATCGCTATCAGTGCGTAAGTCTTCGAGGCCGCCAGCAGGTCGTCCGCGTGGAGGAATTCCCGATTCGCGGCATTCGGGTCCGGTTTTTCCTGCCAGACTTCTCGGATGAAGGGCCCATAGGTGGCCGCCGGAATTCCGGCCTCATTGAAAACGTTCATGTCCCGCCACATGCTCGTGATGGGCGGGTCAATGGTCCCCATGGGTTTTCCGATGACCTTGTCATGCGCCCGCTGGATGCTGTCCACGAGCGGCTCCTGTCCCTCGGCCTCGAATCCCCTGCGGGTCATATAAGGACGGACCTCGGCCTCGACGCCCGTTTCCCGAATGACCCGCTCGATTTCCCGTTTCATGGAGAGCGGGCTTTTCCCGGGAAGGAGCCGGACATCGAAGTACAGGCTGCATCGGCCGACGGAGTTTGAGATTTTGTGGGGGATGCCGCCTCGAATGGCCCCGATGGTCGCGTTGGGGCGGATGGTCCCTCCACCGATGGTCGCGCTCTCGCGTTCGATGTAATCATCGGCCCAGTCCTCGAGGGCCTGGATAATCTTCGCCATCTTGACGACGGCGTTCGGGCCGGTTTCCCGAGGCGTGGGCCTCGGGATATAAGGGGTGTAGATTCCCTTGCCCATGGTGGTGATCTGGAAATAGACACAGCCGCACTGCGTCCAGGTGACACAAAAGCTGGTGCACTCCGCGACCAGCGCGAAGTCGGCGACGACCCCATGGTGGACGAGATGACGCGCCCCCACGCCTTTGCCGAAATAACGGGGTCCTTGGAATTCGTCGACGGGGGCGGACCCGATTTCACCCACCACCGCCGTCAGGTAAAGATCTCCTTTGAGCTTGATTCCGCCATCCCGAATGGCCTTCGCCGCCAGGAAAAACGCCGCCATGGGGCCCCTGTCGTTGAACACCGGAGACCCGTAGAGCCGGTCCCCGTCGCGCCAGGCGCTGATGTGCCTGGGGAGCACCTCCCCCGCGCCCCACTCATCCCCGGGTGCGCCGTACTTGGTGTCCATGTGGCTGTTGAAGAGCAGGGATTTGCCCTCTCCGGCGCCCTTCAAGACTGCGACGACGTTGTTGCGCCCCGGTGCGACTTCCATCTTGGCGGGGTGAAAGCCGTTCTCCTCGAGCCAGGTGTAGACCGCTTCTCCCATGGGCTCTTCAAACCCTGTCGGGCTGGGGATGTTGCCGAGATGAACGGACAGGTCCGCCAGCTCTTCCTTGTCGATCGATGCCAGGACCGCGTCTGTCTCCATTCTTCTCACTCCACGCCGAGTTCTCTCATCATCCGGCGGTATGCAAGGGCGGGGGCGTCCGGCCCTTTCAGGTGAAACTCCTCGGTCAAATCCAGTGGAAGCTCCTCGGGCCGCTGGTTTTCGACGATGCCCTGGTCTTCGGCGATGACGATCTCTTCGATGTCTTCGATTCTGGACACGCCCGGAGGCGGATCGAAATTTCTGGCAATCAGGATGCACCGCGTACAGGATTTTGCTGAATGCGGTGTGCAGCTGAACCACATGATCTCCGTGCTTCCGTCGGATTCCTCTTTCAACAGGAAGACCGAGAACGGCCGGTGGGTTCGATACGAGCGTACGCAGGCGAGCGCGTGCAAATGATCGGAAACGTCTTGGACCGTGAACCGGAGCTCTTCGCCGTCTCTTTCCAGATCGACGTCCTGGGTCTGAGGATTGTTATGGTTGCCGAGCGTCCCGTCGTGCACCCAGGGGATGTGGGCCAGGTCGAGAAAGTTCTCGATGGCGCGGGCGGCGGTGCATTGCCACACCCTGCGGTCGCGGACCACCACGCGCAAAGAGGGGTCTTCCAACATCGGAAGGTCGGGGATGGGCGCCCGGGGTTTCTTATCCAGGCAAACCCACACCAGGCCGTACCGCTCCTGCGTAGGGTAACGGGTGAGGCAGGCTTTCTTGGGGATGGGATGCTCGGGGGGAATGGACGGAATCCGGACGCACTTCCCGCCGGCGTCGTAGGCCCAGCCGTGATAGGCGCAGACCACATGCTCGCCTTCCACCCAACCCAGGGAGATCGGCGTCCCCCGGTGGATGCAGAGGTCGTGGAAGGCGACCGCCCGGCCCCCGAGGCGGCAGACCGCGATCCGCTCATCCAGGAGCCGGACGGCCAGCGGTTTTTCGCCGACGGCTTCCGCGAAAGCGACCGGATGCCAGTACGCCCGCAGCGCGGGCCAAAGATCTCCTTCACGCATGGCTCATTCCTATCCGGAAATGAATCACAATGAACGCCTTTCAGGGGACGGTTTGTGTTTGGCCGCCGCGGTCATGACTCACAACATGTAGGACCCGCCGTCCACGAGGAGGGTTTGGCCCGTGATGAAATCGGCGCCGCTTGAAAGGAAGAAGACGATCGCCCCGACCAGGTCCTCCGGAAATTCCGTCCGGGGAATGGCCCGCGACGCGACCTCGGCCACATCGACCGCTTCCAGGTCCTCCCGCGTGGCAATCAGGATGTCGGTGTGAGTGAATCCGGGCGCCACCGTGTTCACGCAGATTCCGTCCTTGCCCATCGAGCGGGCCAGGACTCTCGTCAACGCGACGACGGCCCCTTTTGAAACCGAATAGTGGCTGAAGAGCGGGTTTCCCTTGAACGGAGCGCCGGACGCGATGTTGATGATCTTGCCGGCGCCCCGCGCCTTCATGAAGGGATAAACCGCCCGCGCGGCCAGCCAGGGCCCTTTGACGTTGACGGCCATGACCCGGTCCCATTCCTCGACCGCGATTTGGTCGAAGGGATGATAGGTCATCCCGGCGAACATCGCGGCGTTGTTGACCAGTCCGTCGATGCGGCCGAAATGATTGTTCGCCGTTTCCGCCAGGGCTTGCACGCTCTGTTCATCCGAGATGTCGGCATGCACGAAAAGGCCCTCGCCCCCCGCATTCCGGACTTCCTCCAGGGTCGAGTCGCCATCGAGGATGTCGGCGACGACGACTTTGCCTCCGGCTTCCGCGATTCCCTTGGCGTAGACCTTTCCAATGCCCCGCGCCGCTCCGGTGACAATGATGACTTTCTCTTCGAGGATCATGGGGCGGTCCTGATTCCGCGGGTGGAAATGAGAAGCGACGGCGGCGATATCGAGGCATCCCGTCCGCGACGCCGGGCGGGCTCGGCCTATTCTACGCCGAGCTCTCTCATCATCCTCCGGTATCCGAGGGCGGGGGCGTCCGGCCCCTTGAGGTGAAGCTCCTCCGTCAAATCCAGCGGAAGCTCCTCCGGGCGCTGGTTTTCGACAATCGTCCGGTCCTGCTCGATGATGGTGTTGTTGAACATTTCGATCCGGGCCGCTTCGGACGGCGGTTCATGATTCCGTCCGATCAAAACGCACCGGGTGCTCTCCCGCGCCGTATGCGGGGTGCAGACAAAAACCAAGAGCTCCGCGTTTCCGTCCGCTTCTTCTTTCAGCATGGAGACGGCGAAGGGCCGGTTGACGCGATAGATCCGTTGAAAAGGATTGTCGTGGGATTTGTCGGGCCGCTGGTCCACCGTGAACCGGATCTCTTCACCGTCCCGGACGACGTCGATATCCGGGGTCAGCGGATGCTCGCGGTCGCCCAGGATTCCTTCGTGCACCCAGGGCAGATGGCCCAGATCGAGAAAGTTTTCTATGGCCCGCGCGGCGCTGCAATTCCAGATTCTTCTGTCGCGGTAAACCCACCGAACGTCCGGAGCCTCCAGCATCGGAAACTCGGGGATGGGCGCCCGGGGTTTCTCGTCCAGGCAAACCCACACCAGGCCGTAGCGCTCCTGCGTAGGGTAACGGGTGAGGCATGCCTTTTTGGGGATGGGATGCCCGGGGGGAACCGACGGAATCCGGACGCACTTTCCTCCGGCGTCGTAGGCCCAGCCGTGATAGGCGCAGACCATGTGCTCGCCTTCCACCCAACCCAGGGAGATCGGCGTCCCCCGGTGGATGCAGAGGTCGTGGAAGGCGACCGCCCGGCCCCCGAGGCGGCAGACCGCGATCCGCTCATCCAGGAGCCGGACGGCCAGCGGTTTTTCGCCGACGGCTTCCGCGAAAGCGACCGGATGCCAGTACGCCCGCAGCGCGGGCCATAGATCCCCTTCGCGCACCTTCCTTCGCCTCCGGCCGGCATCCTCCGGGGTTGGTTGTCAACTCGCCCGCGATCGAGATCCCCGTGGAGCGCCCCCTACATCGCCTTGGGCGGTTTGATCCCGGGGAGGAACTCCGTCGTATAAGACTCGCTGACCGACGGGGGATTCTTGACGTTCAAAAAGTCGATCATCATCTTGCGCGTGTTTTTCACCTTTGCGGCCGTCATGTAGCCGAGGCCGTGTTTTTTCACCTCGTCGGTCAGGATTTCCTTGATCGTGACCCGCCAGCTTTTGAGCCCCAAATCCGGGTTCAGCGCCTGGTTGTACTTCCCCAGGATTTTGATGGCTTCTTTCTGATTCGCGATGGCCCAGCCGACGCCCTTGTAGATCGCCGCCAGGAACGCGCGGACGAGTTTGGGGTTCTTGGCGATGGTCTCATCCTGGGTCTGAAGGCCGTTGGAGTAGATGTTGAAGCCGTAGTCTCTGAAGTAAAGCGGCACGGCCTTCCTGCCGTTCTTCGCCGCCGTTCCTTCGACGATGGGTCCGCTTCCCGTGTAGTGCGCGGACAGATCGACCTTGCCGGAGATGAGGCTCGGGATCATCGCGCTGACGGTCATGATCTGCCATTTCACCTTGTTCGCGTCAAATCCGGCGAGCTTGGCGAAGGCGGGGAAAAGGATATAGAGCGTATCGCCTCTCGTGGAGGCGATGCTCTTGCCTTCCAGATCCTTGGGTTTCCGGACGGCGTTGGGTTCAAGGGAATAGAGGACATAGGGCGCGTTCCCGATCAACATCCCGATCATCCGGTTTGTCGCTCCCTTGGAGCGGCCGACGATCATCGCGCCTAAATCCGCGTAGCCGAACGTGACCTTGCCGGCGCCCAGCGTCTTGACAGCGTACCCGGAGCCCTTGCCCGGGATGATCGTCATATCGATCCCCTGGTCCTTGAAGAAGCCCTTGTCGAGCGCCGAGTAGTAGCCGGCGTGACTGCCGATGATCAGCCAGTCCAGGATTAAATTGGCCTTTTCGCCCGCTCCCGCGCCGGTCGCCATGCTCAGCGCCAAAAGGGCGCCCATCAAATATCGTGTGGCCTTCATGGTTTTCTCCCTCCTATTGCCACCGATTCGAATCGAGGTTGTCTCCGCAGAGAGCCCCCCCCTATGCATGCCCCCTCACGCAGTTGCGGGGGCCGCGTGCGCTGGAATGAATAGAGAGCGTCCGCCGCCTTGGAGGAACTCGCCCGTCTCGATATCAGGCGACCGGGTAGGTTCTTCCCATCCCATCCAGGAAATCAGAGTATACATTAACCCGCATTTCTCACCACCCACTCGGCGGATGGATTATCGGGTGTGAATTGGAGTGTTTTTTCCTGTCTGTCGCTTTTGCGGTGGAACCAGGGCCGGTGGGTGGTTGGAGTTGACCCGTGAGAGGGGCTTTTTGGCCGATTTGGCTCGGCTCCGCACGCACGTTTGCCTCGACTCCCTGCGCGTTCATTTTGCAATCTGTCTTAGACGGCGGGCTCTCCCTCCGGCCCCGCGCGCAGGTTCCGCCAGGCGTGGAAGAACACATTCATGTACGGATAACCCGTCGCAAGGGCCACGTGCACTCGCCGCACGCTCACCCGAACCTGCGCCCCGATCTTCAGCAGCCGCGTCCGCACCGTTCCACACGTTGCCTTTGCAAACGCCGTCCCCCGAAGGCCTAGCCGACGCAACGCATGCATCAGTTCATAGGCCACCGCCGACAGGTAGAGCCGCAACTGATTGGAGCGCATCCGCGTGCACGACGTCCGGTCCGCGTACAGGTCGAGCTGCTGCTCCTTGAGCCGGTTCTCCATCGTCCCCCGGGCGCAGTAGATGCGCTCGTACAGAGGCTTCGCGTCGATCGCCTCCTCGTCCAGCGAAGTCACGATGAAGCGCGGATTGGCGCCCTTGGCCAGGTGCTCGGCCTTGGCGACCACCCGCCGCACCCGGCTCCAGGATGTAAGCGTCCGGTGAGGAAACGACCGGAATAACCGCGCCCCCTTCCCCGTGCTCTGATGACGCGCCTTCGCTTCGGCCAGCTCGTCCTTCACCGCTTCCTGCAGCCGGGAGGTCTTGGCCAGGCCGAACACGTAATCCACCCCCTGCGCCTCGCACCAGGCCATGATCCACTCGCGCGAGAAGTCCGAATCCGCCCGAAGCAGGATCGACACCTGCGGCCAGCGTGCCCGAATCTGGGCAACGATCCGCTCCAACTCCTCCACCACCCCCGAGGAGGCGTCGATATTGGAGGGCCGAAGCCGAGCGCACAAAAGGAAATCCCCGCAGAAGATGTAAAGCGGAAGGTAGCAGTAATGACCGTGATAGCCGTGGAAGAAACGCCCCTCCTGACAGCCGTGCACCGGGTCGTCGGTGGCGTCGATGTCCAAAACGATCCGACCCGGCGCCCGCCTCTGCGACCGAAGGAAGCCCTCCACCAACAGCCGGTCGATCGCCTCGCCTCGGTAGGCGATCTTGTGGTAGCGCTCATCGCCATCGCCCGCAAGACGCTCCAAACGGTTCAGCGTGCTCTTGCCCGCAAGGGCCGGACCCCCCTTGCGCCGCGTGGCCTCCAGCTTGCCCGAGAGGATCTGGAGCATCGGGTCAAAGCGAAGCCGCTCGTGGTCATTGACGTCCTCATAGCCAAGCGCCAGCGCGTACACCCGCTGCCGCAACAACGCCCACAACTCATCTTCCACCCGCCTCGCGTCCCGACCGTCCTCAAAACAGGCCGCGAAGCCTGCGATCAGCTTCACCCGCCCCTCGGTGTCGCGTAGCAAAAGACCGCCCGCATCAGAGGTGATCGCCCCGCCGTTGGAAGTGGCGATCACACGCCGAGAACCCAACCCTTGGAATTCCATCTGTTCTGCGATACACTGTGTGCGAGTCAAGTCGGTCTCCTTTCTTCGGGCAACCCGTTGATCAAAAAGAGTTTACCCGAAAAAAACCGGCTTGGCTCTCTTTCTTTGTGAGATATCCAGGCTAAACGCAGCACGGCGCAGGCGTAGTGTCCAGAGAGCAGCGTTCACGATCCTCTTCAGGGAGCCGTCGCACAACATTATCCGGGATTTCCCAGATGACCACTCTTAGCCATCCTGCGGTCCTCCTGTGTCATCAAAGTACCCCATTTTACTACAGATTCAGGGTCTCTTTGCAGAACCCTCTGCTCAATCGAGGGGCAACGGCCGTCCTAAAGCCGCAATCCCTTGAAAACCCAGCTCTACCGGCACACTCAGGGGAGTTCGGCACAGACTGATCCCCCGTCTCCACCACGTCACTAAGCTTCCGGGCCATCTGCTCCGTCATCCGGTATCTGGTACGGGAGGCGGTAACCACAACCGTCGAATTCGTTCAAGGATTGCCCTGAACAGTTGACGCGGCACGGCCACCTCGGCCATCTGGAAGGTGGTGTGCCGGGCGTGGGTGACCACCTTGGCCCCAATCTTAATCAGCTTCTCGCGTAACGTCGTCAGCGACCAGTGCTTCACCGCTCTGGGCAACGCCAGCCGCCGCAGGAAGTTTGCCAGGTTGTACGCCAAGGCAAATAGTTGCAAGCGAACCTGGTTCTCTTCAAAGCCGTGGCAGGACAGGCGCGTCCAGTTCAGGGCGTACTTGCCCTCCTTGATCCACTGCTCCGCCGTCCCACGCTGGTTGTAGAACCTCACGACGTTCTCTTCCCGCCAGTGCAGGTTGGTCACGATGAAGCTGACTCTTGGAAACAACTCGCCCTGGTGCCACTCGACCGCCACCACCACCCGGCGAGGCTTCTCCCAACTAGCCGCCTGATAGGGGAGACGCTGTGGTAGAAGATAATGGGCCTTTTGGGCGGTCGGCCAACCGGCCGGGTCAGAAGGTATTCGATGTCCCTGTACAAGATGGCGTTGGCCGGAAGCCGAATCGCATAGGAGTAGCCCTCCGCCTCAAGGTATCGGTACACCTCCGGCTTGGCAAATGCCGCGTCGCCTCGAAAAAACCGACAGACCTTCGCATCCCGGTAGCGAGCTACCACCGGCTCCAATACAGACCGCCAGTCATCAGCGCTGTGGACCTTGCCGTTGCGCAACAGCGCCCGCTCCAGATCGCCAAACTGGTTGAAGCAAAACAGTGGGTGATAGCAGGTGCAGCCGAAGTGGCCGTTGTAGGAAGAGCCTTCCTGCTCACCGTGGGTCGGGCTGACCGAACTGTCCATGTCCAGGATCAGCTTGCGAATCGGCTTGCGTTTGCGGACACGATCCACCAACACACCGGGCAGACCGCTCAGCGCCTTGAGGGGTTAAGGGGCCGGGTGAGGGTCTGCGTCTCGAATCGGCTCATCTGGCTGGTGGAGGCAGCGGTGTGATACTTCGCTCGCCCCCCAACCACCTGACGCATGGCGGGATCGACACAGAGCCGCTCGGCATCATTGGTGTCTTTATATCCTGCCAGGCGGCTGTAGACCGACTGGCGCACCAAAGCGGTGAGGCTGTGCCGGGTGTTCCCGCCCGTCCGTGAATCGGACAGAAACCCCTCGGCCGCCTTCGTTAGCCCCAACACCTCATCCAGTTCACGATAGGCAAGCAAACCGGCGTCACTCGTAACCTTTGCTCCATGAAACTCCAGCCTGAGCCGACCGTCGAATTGGAGCCTCAACGGCCTCTTTTTCGCTTCACCCATTGGGTCCCCTCGCAAGATGATGGCAGGGAGAGGCCAACACCTTAATTTTACACGAGAAAACGGCCTTCGGGGCGTTAAAAATTATCATCCATATGGGAAATGCGGGATTAAGTCTCCCATCCGGGAAGCCTTGGGTCAAGCCTGAAACACCCCGCGACACGAAACCCCATCGCCCGCCCGAGCCATCGTCGTCTTCCGGCCGGGCAAGGGGTCAACCGACCCAAACGCCCGGCCCACTGAACGGTGAAAAGCCGGTGTATTCAAACGGAGGTAGGGCGGGCATCCTGCCCACCTTCTCTGGAATTTCTGAAATGTCAATTCCATTTGGAGAAACTACGCTGGTGTCGTGTCCCACAAATACGTGACGTCTGTTTTGCCTCTTCCAAGCGAGGACGCCACTGGCAGCTTGTCTGCCAGTGCCGCCATGGAGCAACCCCGCAATGAGATGGGGGCACGGAGTTTCCGACGGCGGGATGCCCTTTGGCTTTCGCGAAAAATAATGAGGCACTGGCGGGCAAGCCGCCAGTGGCACGCTCTCTGAGGAGCTTCAGAATTCGTTAGGTTATTTCTGAGACACGACGCTAGATCTCGCGCAAATCCTGGGGCGAGACGCTCAGGCGCTCGGCCCCGGAGGGCGTCACCCGGTACGGGTCGCCCACCCAAAGGCCTCCGCCCTCCGGAAACGCCGTATGGGGATGAAGGATCATGTGCATCCCCGCCGCCAGCGGGGTCTCGTTCGTCGGACCGAGGAAGGGCGCCTCCACGATGTCGAGTCCCTGGCCGTGGCCCGGATGGTTCCCCTCTTTCAGCCCGGCGGCGGCGACGGTCTCTGTGACGGCCCGGGCGACGTCGCGGGCCAGTACGCCCGGCTTCAGCGTCTCCTCGGCCCGCTGAAGCGCACGGTGCAGGACCTCGTACGTCCGCAGGACTTCCTCCCTGGCAGGTCCGAGGGTGACGGTCCGGATGAATTGGCTCCAGTACCCGCCCGAGGCGCAGTGCTCGATGCAGAAGATGACCGCGTCGCCCTTTTCAAGCGTCCGGTCGGCCATGTCCCAGAAGCGGTTGACGGGTCGCTCGCCCGAGCCGACGATGAAAAAGACCTCCTCGGCCCCTTCGAGGCGGAGGACGTGCTCGACGTCCGCCAGGACTTCGTACTCCTTGCGCCCGGGCGCGACGGCTTCGCAGAAGGTCTCGAAAGCGAGGTCGCCGAGCCGGACGGCCTCTCCAATCAGCCCGAACTCCTCGTCGCTCTTGATGCACCGGACCGCTTCGAACAGATTCGGTGGCGTCCGCCGTCTCCACGCCGGAGGGGAGGGCCGCGAGGAGGGACTGGTGGAACGCGGCCGACATCGTCGCCGGACTGACGAGACCCAGACGCTTCGCCCCCCAGTCGGCCAGTAGCTTCACGATGACGGCCGAATCCTCCTGGCCGTAGGGGGTGGCCACCGCCTTCTCGACGCCGCAACGCCCCCGGGCGAGGTCGACGTATTTCGGGTAATGCGTGCAAAGGGTCATCTCCCCCTCGAGCGGCAGGAGGGCGTAGTCGGAGAACGTGGGGCTCCGCCAATTCGAGACGTAACGGACCGGGCCGCGCTGGTTGTCATGCCCCAGCGAGGCGAAGAGCAGGACATCGTAGCCGGCCCCGGCCATCGCCTCGCGCAGGGCGCGATGCCGCCGGTCGCGCTCTTGCGGCGAAAGGCTGGCCTCCTTGGTGATCATGGCGCATTCCCTTCTTCGAATTGCGGCATTGCGTTGGATTCAGGATTCGGGTGACGAAATCAGAATGACATTGTAGGACCAAAATCGGGCGGGCGGAACCACCCGGTTTTCTCATGTCCCTTTCCACCGGACCCCGGGTTCAGGAATCCAGCCCCAGGTAGGCCATCTCGGCGTTGAGGGGGAGCGCCCTGTCGTACCGGGGCCAATCGGCGTATTGGGGCAGGACGATCTCGGCCTTGACCTCATCCAGCGATTTGCCTTGCGCCCGGAGGGTTTCGACCGCGTCCCGGAGATCGCCGAAGAACTCCCGCATCGATCGAAGGATCTCCGGCCCCCCCGGCGGGCCGTGACCCGGAACGACAATTTTCGGACGCAGCCCCTCCATCCGGTCCAGGGCCTTGAAAACCGCCGGTCCGATCGGCTCCGCCATGAAGGGCATCCGCCCGTTGAAGGCCAGATCGCCGGTGAAGAGGATTCCATCCTCGGGCAGGAAAACGGCCGCGTCCCCGGCGGAATGGGCGCGCCCCAGGGAGATAAGCTGGATAACGCCCGCGGGATCATGCAGCGCCATACGATCGGAGAACGTGAGCGTAGGCAGCGTCACCACAAGGCGGGTCAGGTCCAGGCGGTTGAAGCGGCTTTCGAGGGCGGCGGTGTCGGGCCGGCCCGCCCCGATGGCCCGGGCGAAGTGCTCGCCGTAAAAGAGATCCAAAAGCCGAGAGCGGCTCAAGCCGGAGGCCCGGGACCGCATGGCGTCGGCGGCCCCTTCGTGCGCGATGACCGGGCATTCGAACGCCTGGGCGCCGAACGTGCGGTCGCCGTGGTGATGGGTGTAGGGCAGGGCGCGCGGCGGGAGCGGGGTCAGTCCTGAGACCGATTGCCGGAGGGCCTCGCCCAAAGGCGGCGAGAGCAAGGAATCGATGATGACCGGCCCTTTTTCGCCGAGGAAGATCCCGGCGTTCGAGCCGCCTCCCGGCTCGGCGGCGACAAGCGTCCTGCCATTGAGCGCCTGGACGGAAAACGGCGACTCGGGGAATGTAGGGCGGATCGATTCAGTCATTTTCACCCGGATAGGGGACCGTCCGTCTTGATGAGGGTCCCCCTAAGAAATCGTTTTTCATCCGTTTTCAGCGGCATTCTCGTCCTCTCGGGATTATTCGCGCCTGACTTTCAGGTTGATGATAAACCCGGCGTCGCGGAGTGTTTCCACGTGATGCGTGACGAATTATAGTTCTTGCCGATTTCTTCGTCCATTTCTCCCAGGCGGTGCGTGGTGATGAAGATCATCTTGCCGGAGCCTTGGGATTCTGTAATCATTTCAATCGCGAAATTGGGCGGGACGAACGCTCCAAACCCTGGTGGTCAAGCTCGTTGACACGCCGGCGCGGCATGGTTTTCCCATGACGGACTCCGGTTGAATTCGGGTTCCAGGAGCCCGCGATGGGATTGACAGGTCCGGCAGAAAGGGGTCTAATCGGGCTAAATAGCAACGAGTGGTCGGTATGGGTCTGTCCGAAGTTGAAATGGAAAATTTCGGGGGGAGATGCGGGAGGATGCGTGTGGGGACGAGAGCGCGGGGTTGCGGAAAATCGGGTTTCAGTTTCCAGGGCGATCCGCCCGGCCCGGTCCCGAGCTCAAGAGAGCCGTCGGACGTGAGATGGGGGGGTGGGGGCGTCTTGTTTGCGGGGTCGCAAATCGCGGCGCCGAACAAGTCGCCATGTTGGATTTCAGTTATGGAGGAAGCGCGTGATGAAGCGGAGCAGACTTCTTTCGGGGTTTTGGGGGGGGATTGCCTTGCTCCTCCTTCTGGGTCTGAGCACGGAAGGCCTGTCGGCGGAGAAGGTGCGGTTCAACCTGGACTGGGTCGTTTTCGGCAGGCACACGGGATATTATACGGCTCTCGGCAAGGGGTTCTACAAGCAGAACGGGATCGACGCCATCGTCAAGCGAGGTTTCGGCTCCGTCAAGGCGGTCGCCCTCATAGCCCAGGGCCGATCGGACTATACCCTCGCCGACATGGGCGCGCTGGTCCTCGCCCGGGGCAATGACAAGGTGCCCGTCAAGGCCATCGGGGTGGTCTACGCCAAGACGCCCCACGCCGTTCATTATCTTGCGGGCAGAGGCATCAACAAGCCCGCTGACCTCGCCGGCAAAACACTGGCCCAGGCGGCGGGGGCCTCGACGACGAAAATGTTCCTCGGTTTCGAAAAAGCGGCCGGGATTGCGGGGAAGGTCAAGAAAAAGCTGGTGAAGGGCGACACCCTCAACCAGTTGCTTCTGAGCAAGCGGGTGGATGCGATGACGGAGTACATCTTCAACACCGTTCTCCTCAACAAGCTCGGGGCGACCAAGGGGCTGAAAGTCAAGTACTTCCTGTATTCCGACGGCGGGATGAAGTTCTATTCCAACAGCCTGTTGGCGTCCGATAAGACCATCACCGGCAAACCGGACCAGGTCCGGCGCTTCCTCAAGGCGACCTTCCAGGGAATGGAGTACGCCTTCAAACACCCCGAAGAAGCCATCGATATCCACCGGAAACTGAACCCCCAGGTGGACCGCGGCGCGGGTCTTGGAGAGTGGGCCCTGGTGAAAGATATGATGTCCTCCCCCGAGGCCCTTAAGAATGGCATGGGCTATATGAGCCGCGAAAAGGTTGCCCAGACCATTCAGACCATGCGGAAATACTTGAACCTCACGGCGCCGGTCAAGCCGAAGGACGTTTACACGAACGCGTTCAATCCGGGAATCATGATTCCGAATTGATCCGCGGTTGAAGGCATGAGGGGGCGGGCCGTTTCCGGCCCGCCCCGATTCTTGGCATTCGGTCGACCCGGATTCGGGGGATCGGTGCGGGGGGCGGGGTTTCCAAATTGAAGATGCGGAGTTTCGCCCAGAAGTATCTCGGGCCGACGCTGACGCTGTTGGCGATTTTCGTGATCTGGGAACTGGCTGTCCGGATCTTTGCCCTGCCGATTTGGCTGTTGCCCGCCCCCTCAAAGATTTACGGGGAACTGGGGGAGTGGTGGGCCGTTCTGCCCAAGCACATCTGGGTGACTTTTTATGAGACGGCCCTGGGCTTTGTTGCGGCGGTCGTCCTGGGGGTCTTTCTGGCTGTCGCCATCATCTCATCGACCTTTCTCAAGAACACCATTTATCCCCTGCTTGTGGTGACCCAATCGGTCCCCAAGGTGGCGCTCGCCCCGATCCTCCTGGTGTGGCTCGGCATCAACGTCTGGCCGATCATCACGGTCGCTTTCCTGGTGGCCTTTTTCCCGATGGTGGTGAACATGACGACGGGCCTGACGCTGATTCCCCCCGAAATGCTGGAGATGTCCCGCATCCTGCGCGCCAGTTGGTGGCAAGTCCTGGTCAAGGTCCGGTTTCCCATGGCCATGCCCCACTTCTTCGCGGGGGTGAAGATCGCCATCGCCTTCTCGGTCATCGGCGCGGTCATCGGGGAATTCGTCGGGTCGGACTCGGGCCTGGGATTTTTGATCCTCACGGCCAGCGCCCGGATGAACACCTCCCTGGGGTTCGGCGCCATTGTGATCCTCTCCATCATGGGTGTGGGCCTTTTCGGCCTCGTCGCCGGGATCGAGCGTCTTCTGTCCCCCTGGTACCTGGAAGAAGAGGCGGGGCCGCAGCTTTGAGATTGAAACCGGGGGTGTCGGCGTGATTTGCATCCGGGACGTAGGCAAGACCTTCGAGGTGAAGGACAGCGAGCCCGTGACGGCCCTTCAGGATATCAACCTGGAGGTCGGAGAGAAGGAGTTCGTCACCATTGTCGGTCCCAGCGGCTGCGGCAAGAGCACGCTGTTGAAGCTGCTGGTCGGTCTTTTGCCACTGAGCACGGGGGAGATCTTCATCCGGGAGGAAAAGGTCACCGGCCCCTACCGCGATGTCGGGATGGTCTTTCAGGCGCCGATCCTGATGCCGTGGCGGACAGTGATGGAGAACATCCTCTACCCGGTCGAGATCTTGAAGCTCGTCGACAAGGATTACCGGCGGGTGGCGGAAGACCTGATCGAGCTGACCGGCCTGAGGGGGTTCGACAAGCACAAGCCGCGGCAACTGTCCGGCGGCATGCAACAGCGGGTTTCCATCTGCCGCGCGCTGATTTACGACCCCCTCCTCATGCTCATGGACGAGCCCTTCGGCGCTCTGGACGCCATGACACGGGAGGACATGGGGTTCGAGCTCCTCCGCATCTGGCAGGAGCGGAAGAAGACCATCCTCTTCGTCACCCACAGCATCCCCGAGGCCGTCCTTTTGGCGGACCGGGTGGTGGTGTTCACGCCGCGCCCCGGACGAATCGCCAAGGTCATCGATGTCGGGCTCCCCCGTCCGCGAGACGCGGAGATGGAGTTCTCGCCCCAATTCCGGGATCACGTAACCGAGATCAAGGGGCTGATCTTTTCCGCCAGGGAGCAAGCGGGGGCAAGCGCCGAATCTTGAATGCCCTCTTGGAATCGGTTGAAACACTTGCCGAGGGTCGAATCGAGCGGCTGATCGATGCGGACCTCGCCGGATGAGCGGGGCTTGAAAAAGCCGGCGGGATTTCCGGGCACCGGCTTGGACGCGGCCGGCGCCGACGAATGCAAAGGACACCCATGGAAACGTTCGACGTCATCGTCATCGGTTCGGGTAACAATGGACTGACAGTCGCCAACTACCTCTCCAAGGCCGGCCAGTCGGTCCTGGTTCTGGAGCGTCGCCTGGAGGAAGGAGGCGGTCTCTCGACCGAGCAAATCTTCCCCGGCTACTACTTCAACCTGCACTCCGTCTTCCACATCTTCGGTCCCGAGACGCCCGCCTACCAGGACTTCGAGCTCGACAAGTACGGCGCATCCTACATCGTGCCCCACAAGAACTTCGGCATCCCGCTCCGGGACGGCCGCTGCCTTCTGATCTACTCGGACCGCGAGGACACCTACCGCTCCCTCTCCAAGTTTTCGGAAAAAGACGCCCGGACGCTCGTAGAGATGGAGCGCTATTACGAGGTGATGCGGGCCTACCACTACGCCCCGCCCTTGCCGACGGCGGAGTGGCGGGACCGCCTGGAGCGGCGGTTCGGCGCGCTGGGGACGGAGTTCTTCGACCTGGCCCAAATGAGCCCGACCGAAGTGACCGAGACGCTCTTCGAGGACGACACCGTCCGGACGCCTTTTCTTCAGCACCAGCGCGGTGCGCATGCGCGAGGCCCTGCCGGCCACCGGCTTCGGCACCCTGCGCATGTTGCTGCGCCTGGGCCGCTACGGCTTGGCCCGGGGCGGCAGCAACATGATCGCAAAGGCCCTTCTGAACTTCTTGACGGCGTACGGGGGACAGATCCGCCAGCAGTCCTCCGTGGAGCGGATCCTGGTCGAACAGGGCCGCGCCGTGGGCGTGCGGCTGGAGGACGGCGCGGAATACCGGGCGAGGAAGGCCGTCGTCAGCAACGTCGACCCGGGCCGGACGTTCCTGCAGATGGTCGGCGAGGAGCATCTGCCCAAAGAGGAAGTGGAGCGGGTCAAGGGTTGGCGGATGAACGAGTCCGCGCTCTTCGGCGCCCACATGGTCCTGCGGGAGCCGCCGCGCTACAAGGTGGCGGAGAAATATCCCGACATGAACGAGTGCTTCCACCAGACCTTGGGCTACGACGTCCCCGAGGAGATGTTGGAGCATTTCCGCGAGATCGAAGCGGGCCGGGTCCCTTCGAAGCCGGGCGGCGAGGCCTGGGTGCCCACGCTCTTCGACCGCAGCCAGGGGCCGGGCGGCTTTCACACCGCCGGATTCTGGCAGTTCGTTCCGTATGAGGTCGATGGCCGCGATCCGGAATACTGGAATGAGATCAAGGAGTCCTACTTCGACCGGATTCTGGACCGCTGGGCCGAGTACGCCCCGAACATGACGAGGGAAAACGTTGTCCACCGTTACAGCTATACGCCTCTGGATAACGCCCGGGCGATCATCAACATGGTGCGGGGCGATGACCATATGGGCACCTACTCGGGCGGACAGGTCGGCATCGGTCGTCAGCCCTACCGGACGCCCATCGAGGGCCTCTACATGACGGGCTCGTGCTGTCATCCCGGCGGATCCATCACCTTCGCCCCGGGGTATAACGCCGTCAACGTCATCGCCGAGGACCTGAAGCTCAAGCGCTGGTGGCCGAAGCCGAAGTTCCTCGAAGGCTACGGATTTTATGAGGACTGGTAGGGTTTTATAGTGGGGTCGGGTCCGGACCATGGTTTGAACTCAAGTCGTGGACAGTGGGTCGGGTTTTGAATGATCCGGATCACGACTCGGTGGGATTCAAGATTTCACGGGTTGTCGTATGGGCGACGTTCCAGGGGCGTATCGGGTTTTTGCCGAGTGTGGACGCGGGTTCAGGGGAGAGGGTCACGCAAAGTTTGACATCCGTGAAACGGGAGCGCATATATGGAAAAATATTTCTCGCGATCGCGCGATGTGCTCCCAGCCAATCGGAAATGCACTCATCCCGAGACAATTCCCAGAAAACCCCGTCTTCTCCAGAATGCGCGTGGAAAGAGGCGAAACGCCAAGACGCGTCCGCGCGCCCTCATCGGGTGAGCGCCGCCTGGCGCAAAAGGACACCCATTTTCGTGACAAACCCTTCTTTTTCCGATCTCGGCCTGGCCGAGCCGCTTCGGCGCGCCCTGCATGACGAGCGCTACATCGAGCCCACGCCGATTCAGGCGCGCACCATCCCGCTGCTCCTCGCCGAGAAAGACGTGATCGGCATCGCCCAGACCGGCACCGGCAAGACCGCGGCCTTCGCGCTGCCTATCCTGCAACAGCTCTCCGAGAAGGGCGGGCGCGCCCGTCCGCGCTCGCCGCACGCCCTCATCCTGGCGCCGACGCGCGAGCTCGCGCTCCAGATCGGGGACAGCCTCAAGACCTATGGGCGGCATCTCCCGCTTCGCCACACCGTCATCTTGGGAGGCGTCGGCCAGCAGCCTCAGGTCAACGCGCTGGCCCGCGGCGTTGATATTCTGGTCGCCACCCCGGGGCGCCTGCTCGATCTCGTCCATCAGGGCCATGTCCGGCTGGAAAAGGCGTCCTTTCTCGTCCTGGACGAAGCCGATCGCATGCTGGACATGGGTTTCATCCCGGACGTGCGGAAGATCATCGCGGCCCTGCCGGAGCGGCGCCAGTCGATGCTCTTTTCGGCGACGATGCCCCCGGAGGTTTCGCGGCTGGCCGCAGAAATCCTCCGCAAACCCGTCCGCGTCAATGCGTCTCCGGAAGCCGTCACGGTCGATCAGGTCGACCAACGTGTCTTCTACGTGGACCACACGAAGAAGCGCGCCCTTCTGGCCAAGTTGCTGATGGACCCGGAACTGGCCCGGGTCATCGTCTTTACGCGCACGAAGCGCGGGGCCAACCGGGTCGCCGAGCAGCTCAGCAAGACGGGCGTTTCGGCCGAAGCGCTCCATGGCAACAAGTCCCAGGGCGCCCGCCAGCGCGCCCTCCTGAGATTTCGAACGGGCCACGCGCGGGTCCTCGTCGCGACCGACGTCGCCGCGCGGGGGATCGATGTCGCCAATGTGACGCACGTCATCAACTACGAGGTGCCGAACGTCCCGGAGAGCTACGTCCACCGGGTGGGCCGGACGGCGCGTGCAGGTGTTGAGGGCATTGCGCTCTCCTTCTGCGACCCGGCCGAGCGGGCCCATATTCGCAACATCGAGAGGCTGACGAAGCGCCCGATCTCTGTGGTGGACAGCCCGAGGCTCGGAAGCGGCCCGAAGCCGGCGCCGACCGCGGTGACCACTCCGTCCGCTCCGTCCGCCTCGAGCCGCCGCCGGCGATTTCGAGGCGCTCGCACGCGCCGGACGGCGGGACTGGCGCAATAGGCGTTTGTCCGGGATGAGCCGCGCCGGACATCGCCCTCACAAACCGCGCGGCGGCCATGCGACACACGATGTAAGGGTGACCAGACCGGAGTGCGGCGCTCGGCGCTCAAACCGATGCCCATGACCCGCGCGGCTTTGTGGAAACGTTCCGCGTGCAAGGGGAAAACTTGACCATGAGAAAGGTATCCTTCCCTGTCCGCGGCGAGTTCAACAAGACCCTGAAAGGACGTGTGGAGCGGTATTTTGCGGAACGCGGCCTTTCCAAGACCGGAAATTGGCGCATGCTTCTCAAGACAGCGATCATTCTGGCTGCGCTGGCGATCTCCTACGTGCTGTTGGTATTTTTCTCCGCGTCCCTCCTGATGGCCGTCATCACCGCGTTTGTCATCTCCCAGATCGTTGTGCTCGTGGGTTTCAATATCATGCACGACAGCAACCACGGGAGTTATTCAAAAAGCAAATGGCTCAATCGGCTGATGGGTTTCACAATGGATTTGATCGGGGGGAGCCACATGCTGTGGCGGCAGAAACACAACATCCTGCATCACACGTACACCAACATCGACGAGCTGGACGACGACCTGAAATCCGCCGGCTTGCTCCGCATGAGTCCCGACCAGAAGCTGCGGCCTTGGCATCGGTTTCAACACTTATATGCCTTTCCGGTCTATAGCCTGCTGACGCTCTCGTGGGTGACTTATAGCGATTTCAAAAAATTCTTTTCCGGGCGCATCGGGTCCTATCGACTGCGCAAGATGTCCGCCTCGGAAGGCGCGGTGTTTTTCCTGGCGAAGTTCTTCTACTTCGTCTATATGATCGGGATACCGCTTCTTTTTCACCCGGTTCTGCACGTGCTCATCGCATTTGTGGTGATTCACTTGGTGGTGGGACTGACGTTCGCCGTCACCTTTCAACTGGCGCATACGCTGGAGGGGAACACCTTCCCCATCCCGGATCATGACACCGGCGGCATCGATAACGAATGGGCCATTCATCAGGTTGAAACCACGGCGAATTTCGCACCGTCAAACAGGCTCGCCGCCTGGTATCTGGGAGGGTTGAATTTTCAAATTGAACACCACCTCTTCCCGGAAATCTGTCATATGCACTATCCGCAAATCAGCAAGATCGTAAAAGAGACCTGTCGAGACTTTTCAATTGCCTACGTCAGCTACCCGACAGTGCGGTCCGCCATCGCCGGCCATTTCCGATTTCTGAGGACCCTCGGAAGAAATACGGCCATGGCCGATGCGTAAGACCCGTCGCGCCCGGATGAGACCTCGGCCCTGAAGCGTTTCATGGAAATTCGCAATATCGCGATCATTGCCTTTATTGACCTTCAAAATCTTCAAGCCTGTTTTCGATAGCCCTTCCCGTAGCCATCTCGTCCCTGTACTCCATATCGCCTTTTTCCCGATGTATTCAGCCGGACGGCCGGAGCGGAGCGGCTCAAGCCGATCGATGCGCCCGCAACGCGGAGATATCGTAACAGACCCGCCCATGGCCGCTCTTCGGTTGTGGCGGGGTTGTCCCCTGTATAGGTTCAGATAGATGTGAGACATCTCCTTGGGTAGGGAGTAGAGTGCCAGGGGCCAAGAGAAAGGAGGTCCCTGGATGCAAGTGTTTGGGCGGCCCCCACGAAGGCGCCGGGCAAGAGCCGCAAGTGGACCTCCCTCGAAAGCGCCGCGCTCCTTCTGGGCATCTACGAGCAGATGCTCCGGATCCGCCGGTGCGAGGAGAAATCCCTCGAGATGCACGCCGCCCGGCAAATCCCCGGCAACCTGCATCCCTACATCGGTCAAGAGGCCGTCGCCGCCGGTGCGTGCGCCTGCCTGCGTCCGGATGATTACATCGTCAGCACCCACCGGGGGCACGGCCACGTCCTGGCCAAGGGCGGGACGATGAAGCGGCTTCTGGCCGAGCTCCTGGGCAAGGGGACGGGCTACAACAAGGGCAAGGGCGGAACCCTCCACGTCCAGAGCATCGATAGTGGGGATGCTGGGGACCATCAGCCTGGTCGGCGGCGGGCTGCCCCTGGGGCTGGGCGGGGGACTCGCCGCGAAGGTCAAGGGGACGGACCAGGTGACCGTCGTATTCTTCGGCGACGACGCCGCGAACCAGGGGACGTTTCACGAGTGTCTCAACATGGCCAGCCTCTGGCGGCTGCCGGAGATCTTCATCTGTGAGAACAACCTCTACGCCATGTCCGTCGCCGTCGGGGTCTCGACCTCCGTCCAGGACATCGGCGCCCGCGCGTCCGCTTACGACATGCCCGGCGTGGTCATCTACGGAAACGACGCGGTCGCCGTTTATGAAACCGTCCAATCCGCCGTGGCGCGCGCCCGAAAGGGGGAGGGGGAGGGGAGGGGGAGGGGGGGGAAGGGGAGGCCCGACGCTCATCGAGTGCAAAACCTATCGTCACAAGGGCCACTACACCGCCGATCATGAGCGATACCGCAGCGCCGAGGAAAAGGAGGCCTGGCTGAAGCGGGACCCGATTGACCGGCTCAGGAAGTTGTTGAAGGACGCGGGGTCGTTGAGCGCAGGGCAAGAGGCGGCCATACGGGACCGGGTGGAGAAAGAGGTGGAAGAAGCGGCCGAGTTCGCGCTTTCCAGTCCGCCCCCGGCGGATGAAGAGGCGTTGACGGACGTATTTGCTTGAAGGATTTCGATTTTGCGTAGAATCACGTTCGCCGAAGCCCTGAACGAGGCCCTGCGGGAAGAGATGCGACGCGACCCCTGGTCTTTTGTCTCGGGGAGGACATCGCCATTTTCGACGGGTCCTTCACGGTGACCCGGGGCCTGCTGGCCGAGTTCGGACCGGGCCGCGTGATCGACACGCCCATCTCCGAGACCAGCTACGTCGGCGCGGCCATCGGCGCCGCCATCGCCGGGACCCGCCCCGTGGCGGAGCTTCAATTCTTTGATTTCATCACCCTGGCCATGGACCAGATCGTCAACCTCGGGGCGAAGATCCGCTACATGTCGGGGGGGCAGGTGAAGGTCCCCGCCGTCATCCGCGCGCCCTAGGGAGCCAGTTCCCCAACGGCGCGACGCACGTCCAGAGCCTCGAAGCCTGGTTCCTGCACGTCCCCGGCGTCCGGGTCGTCATGCCCTCGAATCCCGCCGACGCCAAAGGGCTCCTCAAGACGGCCATTCGGGAAGACAATCTGGTCCTTTTCCTGGAAAACAAGGGGCTCTATTCCGTCCAGGGCGACGTTCCGGAGGGGGATTGCACGGTCCCACTGGGAGAGGCGGAGGTCCGGAGGCGGGGAAGCGATCTGACGCTGGTCGCGCTGGGGGCCATGGTCCCCCTGGCCCTTTCGGCCGCGGACCGGATGGCGGAGGAAGGGATGGACGTGGAGGTGATCGATCTCAGGACCGTCGCCCCCCTCGACCGGGAGACCATTCTGACCTCGGTGAGGAAGACCCACCGCGCGGCCGTCCTCCACGAGGCCGCCCGAATCGGAGGGGTCGGGGCCGAGATCGGCATGATGATTCAGGAAGAGGCGCTGCCTGCTCTTCGGACATTCGACATGATCCGGCGGGCGTCTTCTAATTGTCGGCGGGAATGATCTTTTTGCGCGGCTTCTCCAGTTTGAACAGCTTCATCGCGGTCTCGCCCAGGATGTTCCGTCTGGCCTGATCGCTGAGGAAGGGCAGATCGAATATCGTGCTGGGGAGGTCGAAATCCCAGTGCGGCCAGTCCGAGGCGTACAGGACCTGCGTCTCGGCGTTGAGCATCTCGAAGTTCAGCTCCAGCGCCTTGAGGTTATCCATTTCGAGGGGCTGGGTGGTGAAGTGCATCTCCCGGATGTACTCGCTCGGCTTCTTTTTCAGCAGCGGCGCCTCGGAGATGCGCTTCATGTACTCGCCGTCCAGGCGCTCCATCAGGAAGATCGCCCAGGCCAGACCGGCCTCGAGCCAAATGATGTCGAGGTTCGGAAACCGTTCGGGGATTCCGTGGATCACCCAGTTGATCAGGTGGACCATGGGCCAGAACACGAAGCCCATGGCGTGCACCCCGATGAACCGGTCGAATTGGGCCATGCTCGGGTCGTGCCAGGAGTAACCGCCGTGGAAGGCGAGGGGAAGCCCGCGCTCCTCGAGGGCGGCGTAAATCTTCATGTACCGGTCGTCGTGAACCGGAATGTTCCGGACGCTCGTGACCAGGAAGCCGATCACGCCGGGTTTGTCGGAGAACTCCTCGATCGTGCGCAACGCCGCGTCCGGCGCGCTGAAGGGCAGATAGAGGAGCGACTTAATCCGGTCGTCGCCCGGCAGCACCTGATCGACCATCCAGTGGTTGTAGGCCCGGCCCATCAGGACTTCCATCTCGATCTGCGGGTTCATCCCCAGGGCCAGCATTCTTGTCGGAAAGAGCACCGAATAGTCGATCCCGAGGCACTCCAGCGAGCGACGGATCTGGACGATGTCGCGATGAACGCCCGCGTCTTCGCCGGACTCGCTCCAGCCTTGGTGGCGCTGGTGCCGGATGCGTCCGCCCGCGTCCTGGTGGTAGGCGAGCGGATCGATCAGGCCGTAATGGGGAGACGCGACCCGGGCCTGGAAGTCCAGGGCCTGTTGGCGGATGACCGGGTCTTCGACGTACTGGAGGATATTCTTCCAGGACGCGGTTTCCATGTGGTGGCAGTCGGCGTCCACGATCACGTAGTCTTCGTATTTCCTCTCGATGGCCTGCTTCTTCGCCAGGGCCAGGATTTCGCGCGTGTCGGTCTGATCGCCGATTCGCTCCAACTCCCGGATTTTTTCCGCCACCTGCTCCGTCTGAGGATCACTCATCTGTCATTCTCCCCTCCTGTGTGAGGAGCGCGTCACACGACGACGTAGATTTCATTTCCGCGGCGTTCTATCGGATAACCGACCAGGCGGACGCGATGGTCCCCCGGATGAACCCCGGTTTGGAGATCGAACTCATAACCGTGCCAGGGGCAGATGATGTGGATGTGATCGTTCGAGAACCTCAGCCCCCGGCTTGTTTTGTCCTCGGCTAGGCTTTGTTCCACCTTGCCCAGGATCCGCCCCTGGCAGACCGGGCCGCCTTGGTGGGGGCAGACATTTCGGTAGGCGTAATATTCCTCCCCGACCCGGAACACGCCGATCTCGATGTCCCCCTGGCCGATGATCTTGCACCCGCGCTCTTCGAACTCCTCCACGTTTCCCACATACAACCCCGGCACGTTTGCTTCTCCCCAATCTGTTTCTTCAGTCCACTCGTGTCGATGGTAGCAGTTTGTCGTTGACGTGTCATTTCTTCGGGCGGTCTCTCCGGTTGCGCTTGGAGTCCGCCCGATGAGAAGGGACCGGTTTCCGGCCGCCCCTCCCGCCGATCGGCCCTCAACCGGCGTCAAGCAGGAAAGAAACCCCGTCTGAAAGCCGGGTCATCCGGCCGAGAAAGAGGCTCCCCTTCGCGAGAAAGAACGCCCGGTCGAGACCGTCCTCCGTGAACCGCCGAAGGACGTGGGGGAGGGCCGGCACGGCGGAGGCAATGTGCCCTTGCGAGGGGGAGAACCCCGGCAGCCCGTGGTCGTCGGCGAAGCGGTCGATCTCCGAGCGGTCGATCTCCCCGCGAAGGGCGGCCAGCGCCCCGATGAACCTGTAGTTCGTCCGGGGAACGTCGCCGCCGCCGGCGGGGACGGTGATCTCGGGATTGTGGAGCTCGGTCGCGTACACGGGGACGTCGGTGATGCGCAGGCCGAGGCGCCCGAGGGGCTCGGCCACGAGGGATTCGAGAATGGCCTGTTGGGCGTTTCCGGCGCCGATCCGGTGAAAGCCCGTTCCATCCAATCGGATCCGGGGGCCTTCTCCGTCCGCCGACACCCATGCGGCGAAGCCGGCCAGGACGTCCTCCAGGATCGGCATGTCGCGCTCCAGGTGGGCGGACGCCTTCATCCCCAGCTTGGGAAGGGAACCCCCGCCGACGACGGCCACGTGGTCGAACACCCCGGACGCCACGAGGCTGCCCGCGAAGATGAGCGCCTGAAGGGGGCCGGCGCAGAAGTTCTTGACGTCCGCTCCGCCGGCCTGGGCGAGTCCGGCCATCTCGCCGACAGCCTTGGCGAGGTTCCCGCCGCCCCGTTGGTAGCGGTCGCCGACGGCTTCCTCCGAACAGCCGATGATGAAATCCAGCGAATCGCGGCCGGGAACGCCGGGGTGAGCCAGCAGCAGCTCCAGCGCCTGAAAGGCCGAGGCCTTCGCTGCCAGGTTTTCGAGCAGAACGGCCGCCTTGAGGGAATCGTCTTCTTCATGGTCCGATCGGATTCGCCCCACGGCCTCACCCTCGAAGAACAGGGGCAGCTCGGCGTCCGCGCTCCCCAGGCCCGAGAAGTCGCGCGATGAGCCGGCGCCCTCCAGCCCTATCGTTCGGCAAAAATCCTCAGACAGGTCGATGAGGCCGAACGCGTCGGCTGAGTTGAGGAGGGCGAGGAAACGGTCCTCCGGGATGATCTCACCCGTGGGCGACGTTCGTTCCGCCCCCGGTGACCGATGTTCATACCAAGGAGGATCGATGTCCCGCAGGGCTTGGGGGGGGAGGTTCCCGATAAACACCTGGTTGGGCGGGTAGGCGGCGGCCGCCTCGAAGGACCGGATCCGGGCTTCGAGGGCCGGCAGGAAGCCGCCGTCGCGCCGGCTCTCCCGGAAGGGCTTCGAGCCGTACCGAACGAGCGCGGGCGTGTGCGCGAGAACGCACGTTGAGGCCGAAATCGTCGCCTTTCGCATGATCCTCCGTGGGTCAGCAGGCGTGAGGCCGCCGGGGGCCGCGCCACGGCCGTCCGGGTGTCAATCTCCCGTGGGCGCCGCGCGAAACTTCTCCAACGCCCGGCCGATTCCGGGCAGGTCGGCGACCATCGAGACGAGCTCAAGCTTCTCCTGATAGAGCGGCGCGGGGATCTCCGCGCGAAGCCCGGGCTCCAGAATGTGGTACACAGGGAGTCCCAACGAGACTCCCGCCAATGGACCGGCATAGCTGGGGTCGCCGGAGACGACCGTCTCCGCCGCCAGCGACAGGAAATCCACGTCTGTCGCGCCGAGAACGACGATGAGGTCTTCCCGGCTGCGCTCTTCGACGATGGATCGGATATCGCCCTGACGCTCCATGTCCATGGCGCCGGCCGATGTTCAGACGAAGCACTCGGTCATCTGAAGGACAACCTGGGCACCCGCCGCCTCGGCGCACTCGGCAACGACGTCGCCCGGCACGCCGTCCCGTTCGCCCAGGGCGATCACCTTTTTTCCTTTGAGCATGGATCCTCCTCTCGAATCATCGCCCGAAAACCGCCGGGCTGGCCTTAGCCGGATGCCGCCGCCGAATCTCGAAGGGGCGGTCCCGCCGCCGAATGTTCAGAACACCCGCTGCTCTTCCAGCGGGGTGGTGAGGGCCGTCAGGGCCCGCTCGACGAGCGCGGCGCGAAGCGCTCGCTCGCCCTCCGGTCCCAGGTCCGGATTTCCGGTTACGTGGGGGACGCCGGCGCCGGGAACGATTCGGTTCGCGCCCACGTTTTTGGCGACCGAGATCAAGGTGGTGATCAGCGCCGCCGGAACGCCCTCTCTGTCCATCTCCTTCGCGACCGCTGACCCGCAGCGGGTGCACGTCCCTCAGGATGAGAGGATGAGGACGGCGTTCACGCCGCGTCCCTTCAGCTCCCGGGCGATCTCGCGCCCCATCCCGGCGGCCGTTTCGTAGTACGTGCTGCATCCGGCAAAGCTGTAGATGTCGCCGAAGAGCTTGCCGATCCGGCCCTCGCGCTCCATCTCCCGGAGGACGTCCAGGGGAACGGCCCGGTGGGGGTCGTTATTGACGTCCGCGGTGGAGAATCCCCCGTGGTGGAATTCAAAGGCCGAGGCGTCGAGGGCGTCAAGGTCCTCGATACGGTATTTGGCGTAACGGTCGGCCCGGGTCGAGTCCATCCGGTCGGGGTTGCCTTTGGGGACCAGTCCTTCCGTGGTGACCAGGGCGATTTTGGCGGATTCCAGGTCCTTGACGGGCGGGGCCGGGGGGACCCCGTCGAACTTGGGCAGGATGAGCTCGGTCTCGAAAGCCCGCCCCCGGACCTTGGCCAGGATCATGTCGAGCGCCCGATCCGCTCCGCGCTTCTCGACGCGGAAATTTTTCCGGAACCCCCTTGGAAGATATCCTTCCTCGCGGGCGGAACGCAGGGGTTCTCCCCGCATCAGCTTGAGACCGAGGCGGGCCATGTCTTGGAGGGCCGGGTTCATCCCGCGGACGCTGTTCGAGGTGGAGAGGATGTAGACGTCCTTGCTATGCTCGATGCCCGGGTTTCCGGGCGCCAGAGCGGTGATGGCGGGGATGTTCAGGGTCGCGCCGGCTTTTCGGCACAAGTGGCCGCACGCCAGGCCGTAGCGGCCGGCGTCGAAGGCGGGCCCGGCCAGGAGGAGGTGGGGCCGCGACTCCTCGATGAGATCCAGGAGCCGATCCGATGCCTCCTCGGCGCGCTCGGCGAAAAAGTTGTCCCCGCACGTGACGGTTTTGACGATCTCCGCTTCGCCGCCCAGCGCTTCCTGCAAGGGCCGGCCGGGACCGAGGGGACCCGCTTTCGCGGTCGGCTCGATGGATGCCTTCTCTTCGCCGCCGAGGCCGAAGAAAAACTGATTCAGGTAATGGACCACGCGGTATGGGGCGGCCATGGCCGGGCCTCCGAAAAAATCTTTAGATCTCCAGAGCGGCGAGACGGTTGTCGCCGAACAGACTGATGGCGCCGGGGACCTTGTTGAAACAGACCTCGACGGGATCGCGCGGGTCCTGTTCAAAGTCCTTGAGGCGGTCGCCCCCTAGGATGCGCTCCATCCGGGGGAGTCGGACCTCCTCGACGGTATTTCCGACGGCGACGATGGCGTCGGCCCGGGGGCTTGCGTCCACCAGCGCGCCCGCCGAAGAGCCGCCGTCGCCGGCCGCTTCCATGGTCAGAAGGGTGGTCTTCACGCCCCGCTCCTCGCACTTCTCGCAGATCTGCATCAAGTCGGGGTCCGCCTGGCCGCCGGAATCCTTCGTGACGATGACCCCGTCCGCGGCGAGGATGTCGGCCGCGAAACGGGCCATCATCTCCGCGTAGAGGACCTTGTCGGAGAACAGCTTGGGGTGGTTCGTCACGATGACGCCCGCAAAGGAGATGGAGCGCCCGTGAGCCTCGTAGAGCGTCCGGATGACGCCGTGGTTCAGATGGTTGTAGGTCACATTCTTGGCGGGCCGGCAGAACCCCGCCCAGACAACGGCCCCGTCCATCACCTCGTTGGGGTGGATGAGCGTCGGGATCAGGTCGCGCGTGTTTCTCCCGTAAAGGAGCATGTCCCGGGCGTCGCCCTGAGAGTAAATGGGATAGATGTACGCGATCCTGGGAAGGGAATCGTCGCGCCCGTTAGATCCGGACAGCGAAGTCTGCTCGAAGCGCTCCGAGCCCCCGGGCGTCCCGGACCGTGTGGTTTCTCCCAGGTAGCCGGAGGCCCTTACGCCCGCCTCGACCGCCGCCCTCGCGAAACCGCCCCGGTCCAGGCCGGGGGCGGGCGTCAGGCGCACGACCACCGTTTCGAGACCCGCGAACGGGCTGAGCTCCGCGCAAGGACCGGTCATGTCCAGGAAGGCGTCCTCCGCCCCGTCCAACGGGCCGCACGTCACGATGCTCATTCCCATCAGGACGTTCGTCGTCCCGCTTCCGGCGAGCTTCGCGGGGCCGAGGATTCCGCAAAAGGTTTCGCCCTCGGCTTTGATACGGGGATCGAAGATGTCGAGGATGTTGATGATCCGGCAGGACTCGCCCGGATGAGCGAAGTCGATCTCCGCGGAGATGAGCCGCTCATCCTCGAGGAGGAGGTCGCGCATCTCCTGCCGGTTCACCAGCAATCGGTGGCCGTCGAGGGCCGTTTTTCGGGAATCCTTGATTTCATCGACCGGGAAGGAATTCAGCGTCAGCTTCACGGCAATCTCCGCTTTCACCGTTCGGTGCGTCCGCCCGGGGAGGCTCCGCCCCGAGGGACTCCCCCCCGAGGAGGTCCACCCTGGGGGGCGGGACAAGAACCGTGGGATTCCAAGGATTTCCACTTCATCATTTTGGCGGGTTTCCGCGCGCGCGTCATGGTGCCGGGACAATGTCCGGGGCGCGGTCCGCCAATGGAGCAATTTAGCGTAGGGCCGCATAGGCGGTCAAGAATGATGGACGCGTGGATCGTCGGCCAAGCCGCTTCGTTGTAGGAAATCCAGGGTGTCAGGCGACCTTCCACCAGTCTTTGTCCCGGACCAGGAGGGCGCGGGCGTACTCGACATGCGACCACATCAGGGGCGTGGCGAACTGGATGTAGCCCCCCTCCGCTTCCACCGAATCGCGAAACATGCCCCGGCCTCCCGTTTCCCGATAAGCCGCGGCCATGTGGTTCGTCTCCTCCAGCATCTTGTCGAAGTCCACGTCGTCCAGGAGGATGTGTTTGTCGAATTCCTTGTCGAAGTCGAGGCCGGTCTTCCATTCGTTTTTCCTGAACGCCTCGAACCGGGCGCAGGTGGACAGGTGCTCGGGGATCTCGCCTTTTTCATTCCTGTACCCGTCGATGGCGGCCAGCAGCCCGTCGCCCCGTTCGGTGTTTCCGTTCCAATAGTGGAATTGGGCCAGGATGGCCGTGTATTGCAGCCAGGGGCCGTTGCCCGCGTGGACGTGGGTGGTAAAGTCCCGGCGGAACGGGAGGTAGCGCATGATCATCCCGAATTGGGGGTCCCACAACTGTTTCTCCAGGAAGTCGACGCTCTTCTCCATCTCTTTCCGGTAATGCAGAAAACCGAAGTAAAACGGGCTCAGCAAGGTGAAGTCCGGCCGGAAGTCCATGTGTCCTTGCGGATCGATGCGCCGGACGTATCGATTCCCGGACATGAACAATTCGTTGACGGAATGCAGAAAGTGTTTTCGGAAGCTTAGGTGATCACGGGAGATCCGCCCCTCTTGGTCGAATTTGTCGGCCACTTCGTTCGCCAACGAGAACGCGTACAGGAACGCGAAGTTCACCCAGCACGTGTAACCTTCTTCCATCGCCGATTCGTGGATGGACGTGGTGGACTGAAACAGGTTCAGCTCCGGCTGGTAGAAATCACGGAGCGCGTGGCGCAGGGCCTTTTCGATGGCATCGAGCAGGCTTTGCAGATCGTCGACGGGTTGTTTCAAGCGGTGGGCGGTCAGGAGATAGTTGCAGATGATGGCCGCCCCGTGGGCGACGTTGTCTTCCTGCTTGTAAAGGCTTTTGTCTTCGCCCTCCAGGCTGTATCGCTGACCCCAGTTGCCGTCTTCGGAAACCACATCTTTCATGAAGTGGGCCATCGATTTCATTAACTCGAAGGCCCGCGGTCCGGCGTCGTAGCCGCGTTCCGAACCGGCCAGGCGGCGGAAAAGCTGCACGGCGCAGTTCGTGTCCCGGGGGTAGACGTACGGATAGCGGGATACCGGCGGGGAGGCCAGGAGGAGCCGGCCGTATTTCTTGGATTCGACCGTGCAGCGGAGGATCACCTCCATGTGGGCCGTGAGCCGCTCGTTGAGCTTGTCCAGAGCTTTCGACATGTCTCACTCTCGTTCAGGGCGCTGTCGCGATTTTCATGAACGGGCTCGACGGATCAACCGTTTCGGATGGCCGGAGGTCGCGCGCGCGTTTTGGCCTCTCAGAGGTGGTAGCCCTTGGCCGTGAAACCCTCGTACTCCTCGGGGATCCCGTCGTACTTCTTGATCTCGATATCATTCCCGTCGGGGTCGTAAAAGTAAGTGGCCAGACCCTTTCCCCGCGCGCCTGAGTTGATCGCCTGACGCATCAGCGCGACCCCGGCGGTCTCGCACCGCTCGATCACCCCGTCGTATGCCTCCGGTTCCAGGGCAAAGGCGAGGTGGTGCATTCCCGACCGCACGTGCCGGGCCTTTTCCACGTAATTCCCCGAGGGGCTTTGGAACAGAACGAGGATCCCCTCTCCGATCAGGAAAACGGCCTGTTCGCGGCCGTCGCTCAGGCGCTTTCGGCTGGAAAAATCGAAGCCCATCACGTCTCGGTAAAACGCGATGGATTGCTCTAGATCCAGCGTCGCCAAGCCGACATGGTCAAAAGTCGGGCTCATTCTTTTCGCTCCTTCCCCCAAGCCAGGTTTCTCGACACTCCCCTAAGCTTATTCTATCCGATAAGGTTCAAATCGGCGAGGGGGTGATTGTAGCGGACAATCCGGAAGAATTGGGAGACGGCGCCCCGAAGGGAAGCGTCGAATGTAGGACGTGCCTCCAACTTTGGCTCTGCGTCGCCTGGGAGGGTTTGCCGTCTTGCGGGGATCCTGAAGACGGCTCATCGCTTGGGCTCAAGCATGTCTTTCCTTACTGAAGGAAAGAGAAATGGCTTCTAAAAATAAGCCCAACACTTATGATGGTTATATTTTCCCTGACCGGCTTCCCCTTGTGAAGCCAAAGGGGAGAAGGAAAAAAGATCCCGACGAGAAGTTCTTCATTCGCACGCATCAGGCCTTTGAAATCTGGTTTGCACAAATCCTGGACGAGCTGGAGTTCGCGCGCACATTACTTTCGTCTGATTATGTTCCCGAACATGACATTCCACCGATCGAACAGCATGTGCGACGCGCGGCGGAAATCTTCAATCTGGTTCGGGACCATCTTCCATTATTGGAAACCCTGCAAACCACGAGCTTTTATGATTTTAGGAGTCAATTATTCGGGGGCAGCGGGAGGGATTCCTACAGATTTCTGGAAGTCGAATGGTTGATGGTTTCCGGGATCCGAAACTGGAGAAATATGTATCAGGGAAAGTTGAGTTCGAAAAAGGGTTGATGGAAGAGAAGAAAAGACTGCCGAGGGGAAAGGCTCCCAAAAACGATAAGGAAGGATCACGGACACGAAATGAGGTTGTTTACCCGACTCGTGATGAGCAGGAATTTCAGTCTCTACTGGATTATCGAAAGACATGCAAGAATATGATTGAAAATCTTGACATCCTGCCGCCCGAATTGAAGTCCAGGAACCATGCCTTGAAAAATCGTCTCAGAGACCTGGACCAAAATGGAACGCTTCGTTCGACAGTCGTTGAGTGGCTGGATCGTGCGGTTTTTCCATCCCCGGGAGGAAAGACGCCGCCGCGTAAAAGCCATAGTCTCCTCTTCTCGGCGAGATTTCAGGAGATCTATCTCAAAGCCTATTCCAATGATTTGAAGAAACTGGGCGGGCTGGGAAAGGTACATGGGGATCATGGGAAAAGGCTGAAGGCCGAAGCGAGTCGCAAAATTGACTTGTACTTCCGGAAGCGATACCGATGCGCAATCGTTTTTACTTTGCAATTTTCCGATCAACCCCTATTGGCCTGGCCCGCTTCACTCATTGAGGCCTTGCTTGTACTGGACCAAGCCTTTTCGAACTTTCGTGACCGGCATATCGCGATGGTCGCTCGGGTGCTCGGTGGAGGCCGGATTTCAACTCACGGAGAAGAGGGATCCGGAATTCCCTATCTGCAAAAGACATTGGCCAAAAGGGTGTTTCCGGAGCTGTGGGATGCACGAACATTTCTCCTGAGCCATGAAGATGCACGAACATTTCTCCTGAGCCATGAAGAGGCCCAAGACGTTTACAAAAAGCACGAGAAAAATTGGGGGGAGTGGAAATACCACCGGTTGGTTTACGAAAGGCCTCCCAGGTGAGCCGGCGGGGGAGGGGGGGGATCGATTTGAGCCTCGATGTTGGAGCGTCCTGATGGCCGTTTAACCGGACAAGTGCGAACCTTTCAAGCGGTGAAAACGAATTTGTGACATGGAAGACCGCCGGCTGCCCGGCGCCGGCGCCGAATGTTCTCTCGATTGGCTAATTTGAATCAAACTCATCTATAATCCTCCGTCGGAATCTTTCGAAAATCCAAGGCGGAACGGAGTGGGCGTAGCGTGATCATCAACGTCCCCCGCGCTCAGAGGGTCCTGTCCGAAAAAGGTCTGGACGGGCTTCTGGCCGCGACGAACATCCCGAACGTATTCTACCTTTCCGGCGTGTGGAGGCAGGGCGACCTGGCCGCCGCCGCTCCCTTGAAAGGCCTGGATCGCCCCTGGGTGGCGATCCCCCGCAGCGAGGTGGACTACCTGGAAGACTCCCCCGTCCGCCCCGCCGGCGTCGCGACGTACGGAACGTTCTACCGGGAGCTGGACGAGACGGCCGCCCTCACCGGGCGGGAGGAGCGGATCAAGGCCCTGGGGATCGACCTGGAGCCGGTGGGCTCATTCCTGGAGGGCGTCGTCTCGATTCTTGCCTCGGCCGGGCTGGGTAAGGGGACGGTGGGGTACGACGAGCGGGGTCTCGACCCGGCGCTCGTCCCGAAGATCGAGCGGGAATTGCCCGGCCTTGCCCTTCAGCCGGCGATGGCCGTCTTCCGCGAGATTCGGATGATCAAGACCCCCCTTGAGATCGAGCGCCTTGAGAAGGCCGTCGGCATCACCGAGGCAGCCATCACCGAGGCGGTCTTGTTGGCGAGGGAGGGCTTGGGGGAAAGAGAGATGGCCTTGGCCTTCGAGGTGGGTCAGCTCAAGCGGGACGGGCGCCCCAACATGGCCCACGTGGGTTTCGGAAGGAGCGGGGCCTTGGGGATGTACAACTTCCCCGAGGACAAGCTTGCGAAGGGGGACCTGATCCGCTTCGACGTGGGCTGCGTCTACCGGGGCTATCTCTCGGACACCGCGCGGACCTTCTCATTGGGAAAGTCCGCGGACAAGGCCGCGGGCTACTACGACGCCCTCCTCGCCGGACAGGATCGGGCCTTGGGGATGGTCGGGCCGGGCGCGACGGGAGACGAGATTTTCAACGCCACAGTCCAGGAAGTCCGCCGGCGTGGGATTCCCCATTACAACCGCCAGCACGTCGGCCACGGAATGGGACTGGCGCTGGGCGGGTACGACGGCCCCCGCCTGGCGCCCGGTGACCATGCGCCGCTCGAGCCCGGCATGGTCCTCGCCGTCGAGGCCCCTTACTACGAGCTCGGCATGGGCGGTCTCCAGGTGGAAGATACGGTCCTCGTCACCGAGGATGGCTGCCGGCGATGGACGGCGATGAGCCGGAACCTCGAAATCCTCGAACCCTGACCGCCCGGACACGCGATCGTGAGTTTCCTGACCGGCCTGAAATGCATCCGATGCGACGCTTCTTTTCCGGTGGCGCCCCGATTCGACGGCTGCCCCCACTGCGCCGCCGAGGCCCCGTCGAACCTCACCCCCGCGTACGATTACGCGGGCATTCGAAGCGCTTTCCGCAAAGAGACTCTGGCCGATCGCCCCCTCAACATGTGGCGGTATCACGAGTTCCTGCCCGCCGATTTGGATGATGTCGCCTCGCTGGACGAGGGGATAACGCCCCTCCTCCATTGCCCGAGCCTGGGCGCGCGCATCGGCGTTCCCGGGCTTTATCTCAAGGACGAGTCCCGCAACCCCACCGGGTCGTTCAAGGACCGGCTGGCGGTCACGGCCCTCGGCATGGCGGAGCGGTTCGGGGCCAAGACGGTGGGGGTCAGCTCGACGGGGAACGCGGGCGCGGCGGCGGCGGCCTATTCTGCCCGGCAGGGCCTGCCGTGCGTGGTCCTGACGGTGAAGGGGGCCGCGTCGGCGATGGTGACGCAGATCCGATCCTACGGCGCGATGGCCGTCGCGACCGAGAAAAAGGAGGACCGGTGGACGCTTCTCCAGGCGGCCATCCGCGACTTGGGGTGGTATCCGACCTCGCCCTTCTTCGGTCCGCCCATCGGGAGCAATTGCTATGGCGTGGACGGTTACAAGACGATCGCCTATGAGGTCTGCGAGCAGCTCGATTGGCGCGCCCCGGAGTTCTGTGTCTTTCCAGTGGCTTACGGGGACGCGATTTTCGGAGTCTGGAAGGGGTTCCGCGAGTTCGCGGACATGGGGTTCATCACCTCTCGACCCAGGATGGTCGCGGGCGAGACGGCGGGCTCCCTGGAGGCCGCGCTGCGGGATGGCGTCGACGCCATCCCCTCGCGGACCCCGCCCTCGCCGTCGGCGGCCGGGTCCATCAACGTCGCCCAAAGCACCTATCAGGCGCTTCACGCGCTGAGGGCGTCGGACGGCCTGGCCTCGACCGCGAAGAATGAAGACCTCCTCTCGCTTCAGGCGGAGTTGGGCGCGCGGGAGGGGATTTACGCGGAGCCTTCTTCCCTGGCGGCGCTGGCGGCGATTCGGGACCTGAGATCGGAAGGCCGGATCCGGGAGGGCGACACCGTCGTCGCCGTCCTGACGGCCACCGGCCTCAAGGACCCGGCGGCGACGGAGGGGCGCCTGGGCGATGTCCCCGTTGTGCGGGGGGGGGGGGATCTCGGGGCGCTGATGGGCGCGCTGAGCGACGCTTACGGCTACAAAACCTGACGCGCTCAAATCGCCCGTCATCCGACCCGCGTGTGACATGAGGTTGTGAAATGAAATTCAGCGTCCAGTTGCCCACCTGCACGGAAGGGCTGGTCAATCCCATTCCCTTCGCCCGGCCGGAGGAGTTTGTGACGCTGGCGCGGGACGCGGAGCGGCTGGGGTATGACGGTCTTTTCGGCAACGACCACATCACACCGGTCCCTTACGTCAGGAAGGAGTTCCCGGACCCGCCCAACTTCTACGAGGTCCTTATCACCCTGGCGACGGTCGGCGCCCATACGAAGACGATTCGCCTGGGAACGGCGGTGATCATGGTCCCGGTGCGCGACCCCGTTCTGCTGGCGAAGCAGGTGGCCACGCTGGACCGGCTTACGGGCGGGCGGCTGACGCTGGCCGTCGGCATCGGGGCCTACCGGGAGGAGTTCCTCGCCAACTGTCCGAGGCTGGGCCGGGCGAGGCGGGGGGACCTGCTGGACGAATCGCTGGCGGCGCTGCGCATCCTTTTCACCGAGCGGGACGCGAGCTTCGAGGGCGAGCACATCGCGTTCCGGGACATTGCCATGCGGCCCAAGCCCGTTCAAGACCCGTTTCCGATCTACGTGGGCGGCCACAACACCGACGTCATCCGACGCGCGGCGAAGCACGGCCAGGGCTGGCTGCCGGGCTGGCGGCCCTTCGAGGAGATCAAGGAGCGCGTGGCGCTGCTCCGGAAGTTCACCGAAGAGGCCGGGCGCGAGCCGTCGGAGGTGGAGGCGGCGGTCCAGTTGACCCTCTTTCTTGGAAAAACCCTCGAAGAGGCCCGGGCCGGGTACGGCAGGACGGGGATGGTCGCCCACCGGAAATCGCTGGCGCACTCCGGACGCGATCCCGCTCTCGCCATGACGAACAACCTGATCGGAAGCCCCGCCAGCGTCCTGGAGCAGCTTGCGTTTCTGGATGAGGCCGGCGTGGACCAGATCACGGCGATCCAGTTCCCTTCCCACACGGTCGAAGAGATGCGCGAGCAGATGGCGTGGTTCGCCGAAGCGGTCATCGGGCCGTTCCGGGGCGGGTCGAGAGTCGGTTGACTCCCGCACCCGCCCGCCCTTCTTTGGAGAATGATTTGTGGCAGGCGATGACATAGCCTTCGACCTGGGGTTCAGCTCGCGGACGGTTTCGTCTTATCCCGTCGAGCGGCGGATTGGAATCATCAAGATGGCCGAAGACCTCGGCTTCGACCGGCTTTGGCACTCGAACGAAAAATTTGGGTGGGACATGATCGCCTCGATGACGCTGACGGCGGTTCATACCGATCGGATCGGCATCGGCGCGGCCCTGGTGGACCCCTACAGCGTCCATCCGTGCATCTCGGCGGCGGCCGTCTCGACCGTGGACGAGATCTCGGGCGGGCGCGTTGTCATGGGCATCGGCGCGGGCGGGGCCGGGTTCCCCGTGATGGGCGTCGCGCGTCCCAAACCCGCGGGGGCCATCCGGGAGGCGGTCGAGGTCATGCGCGGGATGTGGCGCGGCGAGACGGTCACGGTCGAGGGCGAGGTGGTCCATTGCAAGGGCGGGCGGCTCCACTATGAATCCCGGCCCGATATCCCCGTCGTCATCGCCACGCGGGGCCGGGCGATCCTGCGCCTGGCCGGGGAGACGGGGGACGGCGCGATGCTCGCCACCCTCGCCCGGGCCGAGGACGTGGATCGGGCCATTGGGCTCGTGGCCGAAGGCGCGAAGCGGGCTGGTCGGCGCATGGAGGAGATCGAGATCATCTCGCGCGTGGACACGTGCGTCCATCCGGACCGGGAGAAGGCCCGCGAGGGGGTGAAGCAGATGATTGCCTTCCTCCTCTGGTCCAGCTATCCCAACCGGGAATTCGTCACCCGGTGCGGCCTGGAGGTTCCGGGCGCCCTGGAGGAGATGATCGCCAAGCGCGATTACGAGCTCATGTACGAGGCCGGACCCTTGGCGCCCGAGGAGTTTGTGGACGCCTTCGCCTGGGCCGGGACGCCGGAGGACGTGGCCTCGCAAATTGGGAAGATAGCGGACATCGGCGTCCGGCGCTTCGGTTTTTGGGCATTGGTCCCCCCCGGCGGCGACCTGGAATCGGAGATCCGACTGATAGCCGAAGAGGTCATCCCGCGTGTTCGGAGGAGATGATCCACAGATTGAAACGGCTTAAAGAAAAGGCATTTTATCCACAGATTACACAGATTCGCACAGATTTTTTTGTCTTGGGTTTCCCTCTGTGTAATCTGTGGATAAAAAGGTTTAAAAGATTTTTGGCATTTCTGGATTTTCCCCATTGATGAAATCGGTGGATCAATAAAAGGGTTTGAATCGATGAGTGAAGACCTCGCCATGCCGGGCCTCGAGGTGTTCCCCGAGTATTCCACGCTCCCGGGATTGTTCAGGCAGGAGGTGCGCGGTCTGACGGAGTTGCAGCTTGACCGCCGCCGGATGGACAAGGGCTGGGGACGCTGGTCCATTCGCGAGCAGGTCAGCCACGCGGCGTGGATACCGTATCTGTTGTTCCTTGGATTTTGGGGAAAGACCCTCTTCGGCGAAAACCTTCCGAGAGACCCATCGCTCCTCAAAGCGGGCGGGGAGGAGGAGGCGGAGGGGGCGGACCGGATGCTCGACCCGAAGAAGTTTCACGCGATGGAGGACATCTTCACCGCCTTCGAGGATTCCTGCGCCTTGGCTCGGGAGATCCTGGAAGGGGAGACGTTGGGATCATTGCGGAAAAAGATCCTGCGCCGGACCGTGCCCCCGGACCGGGCCTGGCCGACGGGCGAGAGCGTGCGCGATTACCTTGAAAACCTCGTCATGCCCGCCCATCCGGGAGAGATGTGGAAGGACGAGGAGGATCCCGACGTCTTCCACCAGACCTTGGAGTCCACCTTCCGCCACTACCCCTGGGAAGCGTACGTCCACCTGAAGACGATCCAGATGCACAAGCGGGCGGAGGGTTTGTCTCCCGCAAAGTCTTTTCCTGAAGATGAGGGTTACATTCCGCGTCTTGATTGGGATTGAGGAAGAGACCCAACGTTACGGCCGCGCGGGCAAGACCACAAAGTTGGATCGTCCTCCGGCGCTGCCCGCCGCCTACGGAACCAGGATCACCTTCCCCTTGTTCTTCCGGTCCAGCAGATACCGCGTCGCCTCGGCGGCGTCCGAGAGCGGGAACGTCTTGTCCACGACGGCCTTGAGGGCGCCCGCTTCAAGAAATTCCAGGATCGTCTTGAGCTCGGTGATGGCGCCGAGGTTCGTCCCGAAGATTCTCAGGTTTTTCATGTAGACGTGCCGCAGGTCGATCCGGGTCCAGTGGTTGGCGTGGGAGCCGATGGTGACGAGCCTGCCCAGGCGGTTCAGGCAGTAGATGCTTTTTTCGAACGTCTCGTCGCCGATGTGCTCGATCAGGACGTCCACGCCGCGCTTGGCCGTGATCCGCCGCGTCTCTTTCGCAAAATCCTGAGTCTTGTAGTTGATGACGTGGTCGGCGCCGATTTCGCGGGCGAAGTCCGCCTTCTCGTCCGTCCCGACGGTCGTGATGACGTGCGCCCCGACGAGCTTGGCGATCTGGATGGCCGAGCTGCCCACGCCGCTGCCGCCCGCCTGAACCAGGACCCACTCGCCCGGCTGAAGCCGCGCCTGGGCGATCAGGGCGTGCCACGAGGTCAAAAAGGCCAGGGGGATGGCCGCGCCGTCGGCGTCGGAAACGGACTCCGCCAGCGGGAGGCAGTTCGCGGCTGGGACCTTGACGCACTCGGCATAGCCGCCGTTGCGCGCCGCGCCCAGGTACCCGTACTTCAGACAGACCGTCCGCTCGCCGCTCAGGCAATACTCGCAGGTTCCGCACGAGAAGCCGGGGAAGACAATGACCCGGTCCCCGGCCTTCACGTTCGAGACGCCTTCGGCCGCCTCGGCAACCGTCCCCACCACTTCGCACCCGTTGATGTGGGGGAGGCCGCCGGGGGGGGGATACCGGCCGTCCAGGAGGAGGAGATCCACGTGGTTCATCCCGCAGGCCCTGACCTGGACGACGGCGTCGCCCGGCCCGGCCTTCGGGGTCTCGTGGTCTTCATAGAGGAGCTTTTCGGGGCCCCCGTGCTCGTGGAAGATTGCGGCTTTCATTTAAATGACTCCAATGGTTCGGAGAAGGCGCCGGCAGGCAAGCCGGCGGCGGCGTCTCCTCCTTGATCCGGGCGACAATCGATTGTCCGACTCAAAACGGCACTTCCTCCCGCTCGTCCTTGACGCGGCGGGCCTTGTGGTCCCAGCGGGGGAGGGCGCCGGACTCGACGATCTCCACGCTTGCGCGGATGCCGAGGCCCAGTCTCAGCTCCGACTCCATCTTCTCCTTCAGGCCCGGATACGTTTCCTTGGAGACCTCGAGCGAAGGGTCGATCTCGACGGTGATCTCGTCCAGGCCCTCTTTCCTCCTGAGGTGCACCATGAACTCGTCCATCTCCGGGAAGGTCCGGACGATCTCCTCGATTCGCTTCGGGTAGACGATGACCCCACGGATCTTCTTCATGTCGTCGAGCCGCGCCAGAACCCCCCCCTCGATGGAGAAGAGCGTCCGGCCGCATGGGCAGGCCCGGTCGGCCACTTTGATGACGTCCCGCGTCCGGTAGCGGAGCAGGGGCATGGCCTTGCGGTACAGGCTGGTGAAGACCAGCTCGCCCTCCTCGCCCGGGCCGACGGGATCACCGGATTCCAGGTCCAGGACCTCCGGAAGGCAGTAGTCCTCGTGGACGTGGACGATCCCCGAGTGCTCCGTGCACGAGAACCCCCAGGCGGCCAGCTCGGTGAGGCCGGGGAGGTCGAACACCTCCGCCCCGAAGGCCCCTTCGATCTTTTTCTTTGTGGCCGGGATGGACGCGCCCGGCTCGCCCGTGTGCCAGGTGATGCGGATCTTGGAATCCTTGGCAAGGTCGATTCCGCGCTTCTTGGCCTCCTCCGCCATGTACAGGGCGTAAGAGGGCGTGGAGCCCAGGACCGTGATCGGATAGGCCAGGAGGGCGTCGATCCGCTGCTCGGTCGTGAATCCGCCCGCCGGGAACAGGAGGCAGCCGAGGGTTTGGGCCGCGTAGAACCCCGCCCAAAATCCGATCCAGGGACCGTAGCTGAAGGCGCACATCACCATGTCGGACTTGCGGATGCCCATCCCGTACAGGCTCCGGGCGTAACTCCGGTAAAACCCCTCCCAGTCCGACGCGGTGTCCAGGTACATGACCGGGCGGCCCGTTGTGGCCGAGGTCGAATGAACGCGCAGGCAGTCCTCGAACGGAACCGCCAGGATGCTCCCCCAGGGGGGATGTTCGGCCTGATCGGCCTTGAGCTCATCCTTGGTGGTGAAGGGGAGCTTGCCGATGTCGTCCAGGGAGCGGACGTCTTCCGGTTCCACCCCGGCCCCGTCCATCTTCTTCCGATAGAAGGGGGAGTTCGCGTAGGCGTGGCGGACCTGCTCCAGGAATTTTTCCTCTTGAATCCGCCGCATCGTTTCGCGCGACGCCGTTTCTATCTCCGGCTCGAAGTAAACGGATTCTGCTTGTCCCTTTGGGCTCACGTTGTCATCCCCTACCTGGAATCCCCCCCTCCCCCCCCTCCGGCCATCCGGCGGCGGCATCTTTCACCGCCAGCACAATGTGGTGGTAGCCGGTGCAACGGCAGATCGTTCCGGAGATCCCCTCCCGGATTTCCCGGTCCGAGGGGTCCGGGTTCTCTTTGAGAAGCTCGAGCGCGCAGAAGAGCATCCCGGGTGTGCAGAACCCGCACTGAAGCCCGTGATTTGTCCAGAAGGCCTCCTGGATCGGGTGAAGCGCGGCGCTGTCCGCCAGGCCCTCGATCGTCGTGACTTCGAGTCCGTCCGCCTGAACGGCGAACATCAGACAGGAGCGGACCGTGTCGCCGCCGACCCGGATGGTGCAGCACCCGCAAATGCCGTGCTCGCATCCGACGTGCGTCCCCGTCAAGCCGAGGTCCTCGCGCAGGAAATCGGAGAGCAGGAGGCGCGGCTCGACGGTCCGGGCGTACTCGACGCCGTTCACCCGGACCTGGATGGGAAACGCTTCGTTCATCTCAACGACTCTCCCTCGCCATCGTCCAGGCGTCTTCCAGCGCCCGGCGGACGAACACCTTGGCCATCTCCCGCCGGTAGGTCTCGCTTCCTTTCAAGTCGGGGATCGGATGGACCTCGGCCGGGACACTCTCCGAAGCGTCGTCCAGGTTCTCGGGACTCCCGTCCCCCCCCCGGAGCGCCGCTTCCGCCCCCCGGAGGCGCAGGGCCGAGGGGCCCGCGCCCGAGACGGCCGCGCGCGCTTCGGCGCACCGTCCTTGGTCGTCGAGGGTAACGTGGGCGGCCGCGGCGACGACGGCGAAATCGCCGTGGCGGAGACAGAGCTCCCGGAAGCCGAAGCCCGATTTCGCGAGCGCGGCCGGGAATCTCACCTCGGTGAGGAGCTCATCCTCGGCGATGTCCGTTGTCATGAAGCTTTCGAAGAAGTCCGCCGGCGCGGCGGTCCGGGTCGCGTCCCGCTTTTGGATAACCATCTCGGCGTCCAGGAGCATCGCGACGAGGGCCAGCTCCGCCGTCGGGTCGCCGTGTACGAGACTGCCCCCGACGGTTCCCCGGTTGCGGATCTGGGTGTGGCCGATCCACTTCGCGCACGCGCGCAGGAGCGGGCAATTCGCCTCGACTTCGGGAGAGGACTCCAGCGTCCGCTGCCGCGTCCGCGCGCCGATGCGGAGACTCCCGTTCCCGGCCTGGATGTAATCCAGCTTGGTCACGGGGTTGATGTCCACGAGGATGGCAGGCGCGGCGAGGCGGAAGTTCAGCATCGGGACGAGGCTCTGTCCGCCGGCCAGAATTTTGGCGTCGCCGCCGTGCTCGGCCAGGATGGCTAAGGCCGCCTCGACGGTGTCGACCCGTATATATTTGAAGATTGGCGGTTTCATTTACGCCTTAACGGCGGTGGGGCGCGGGCTAGAGGGTCAACCGACCCGCACCCGCCTCACCTAATCGGAAGAAAATCGGCCCATGATCCGTTGCTGGCCACAGACGGTTTGCTTAGCCAAATCACCATCCACCCCAGTAAGGCCAACCCAAAGGGTTGGCCGCAGAAAGTTTCTCAGGGGGGGCCGGGGGGGCGGTTTTTCAAAAAAGCCCCCCCCGGATCTGTGTTGTCTACATAATTGTTTCATTCGCCTGTTCGTCCTTGGCGTCCTGGATGAGCTGCCAGACATCGTTGGGCTTGAGGGGAAGGCGCTTGACCGTCGCCCCCAGGGGTTTGAGCGCGTCGGCGACGGCGCTTGCGAGGCAGGCCGGAACGCTCATCGTGCAGGACTCCCCGCAGCCTTTCGAGCCCAGGACCGTGACGGGGGAGGGGATCTCGATGTGTCCCACGTCCAGCTCGGGCATCTCCGCGGCGGTCGGGCACATGTAGTCGATGAAGGACCCGGTCAGGTACTGGCCGCTCTCGTCGTAGGCCATTTCCTCGAAGAACGCCCCGCCCAGGCCGTGCAGGAAGCTGCCGTACACCTGCCCCTCGACGATCATCGGGTTGATGAGCTTCCCGCAGTCGTGGATCGTGACGTACTTCTTGATCTCGATTTGACCGGTCCGCGGGTCGATCTCGACGGCGGCCAAATCGGCGATGAAGCCGTACGTGGCCGATGAGTCCACCCGGTCCTTTTTGTCCGGGGCCGTGGAAGTCGGGAAGTTGTACGTGTATGTCGCCTGGATGCCGGGCTCCATTCCTTCGGGGAGGTCGCCCTGGTTCCAGTGGGCCGTGCCCGCCAGCCTTCGGATGGACCGTCTCCGCTCCGGCGACCCTTTGACCCGGACGGCCCCTTCGGCGACCTCCAGGTCCTTCGCGTCGGCTTCGAGCTCGTGGGCGGCGATGGCGATGAGTTTATCCTTGACGCGCCGCGCGGCCAGGACGACGGCGCTGGTTCCCACCGAGGCGAACCGGCTGGAGTACGTCCCGGTCGTGATGCTCCAGAACCGGGTGAAGGTGTCGATGCCGGCGATGACGCGGATGTCGTCCGGGGAAATCGTCAGCTCGTCGGCGACGATCTGCGACACCACCGTCTCGTGCCCCTGGCCCTCGGGGACGGTGTTGATGATGACGCTGACGTGCCCCAGGGGGTCCATCTTGACGACGGCCGTCTCCCCCGAGCCGGATTTCGGGTTGTACTTCTTCTCAGCCCGGAACTCGGGCGTGTACGCCACGGTGATGTAGGCGATGTTCGTAACCGAGGGGTCGACGACCGTCGCCAGGCCGATGCCGAACAGCCTGCCCGCTTTCCGCGCCTTCTCCTGCTCCTTTCGCAGCCCTGTGTAGTCCCCCATCTCCAGGGCCATGTCCAGACACGCGACGTAATCCCCCGCGTCGTAGATGCCGCCCGTGGCCGTGTGATAGGGGAACTGGTCCTTTTGGACCATGTTCTTGCGGCGGATTTCCGCCGGGTCCATCCCGATCTCATTCGCCAGGAGATCGATGATCCGCTCCATCTCGAAATAGAGCTGCTGGCAGCCGTAGCCGCGATTGGGTCCCGTGGGGCTCTTGTTGGTGTGGACGACGTAGGTGTCCCACGCGAGATTCGCGATGTCGTACGCGCCGAGCTGGTTGCCTACCGTCCGGTACGTGCACGCCGGCTCCGGACTCCTGAGATAGGCCCCGACGTTGTCCATCGTCTTCTTTCGGACGCCCAGGATCGTTCCGTCCTTCCTGGCGGCGATCTCGATGTACGTGACTCGGTCGGTCCCGCTCGAGCTGGACATGAGGTGCTCCATCCGGTCCTCGACGAACTTCACCGGGACGCCCGTTTTCTTCGCCGCCAGGGCGACCATGACCATTTGGGGGAACATGCTGGACTTGATCCCGAAGCCCCCGCCGATGTCCGTGGGGACGATGAAGCGGAGGCGGTTTTCCGGAATCCGGAGCGCCGCCGCCGACACGGGATGCATCGTAAAGGGCCCCTGAAAGTTGGAATGGATCGTGATGATGTCCTCGATGGGCTCGTACTCCCCGATGGCGACGAAGGTCTCCATCGGTGTGGAGGAGTACTTGGGGAACGAGAACCGCTCCGAGACGATCACGTCGGCGTCGGCGAAGGCGGCATCGGGATCCCCGTAGCGCAGCGCCCGTTGGTTGATGATGTTGGTCCCGATATCGGGATGGAGGAGGGGGGCGTCCGCTTCGACGGCCTTCTCTACGTCAACGACGGCGGGCAGGACCTCGTACTCCACCCGGACGGCGCTCAGCGCGTCCTCGGCCAGATACCGGTTTTCGGCCACGACGACGGCCACGCCCTCGCCCACGTAGCGCGCCCGGTCCACGGCGATGCAGTAATACTTGAGCGGCTCGTCCACGGCCTGGGGGAAGGGGCTGGACATCGCCTTCACGTCGTCGCCCGTCAGGACCCCCCGCACGCCCGGCATTTTCAGGGCTTCAGCAGAGTCGATGGATCGGATGGCCGCGTGGGGGTAGGGGCTGCGCAGGACGGCGGCATGGTGCATCCCGGGGAGCTTGATGTCGTCGGTGTAGTGTCCCCGTCCGGTGATGAGCCTTTTGTCTTCCGAGCGGCGAATGCTACGGCCGACCCAGGTCTGAGGCCCGGACGGAGGTGTGGCCGTTTCAGACATGCGCTGCTCCTCGGCGTTTGGGTCTGGCTCGTGACGAAACCGGATAAAGGTCCGCGCCTGAACGCTGTTTCGCGCGGGAGATTACCCCGGCGTGACCCGGTTCAGGTTAGCAGATATCGCTTGAGAATCCAATCGCCCGGTGGAGGTCGGGGGCGCCAGCTCACGCAACGCGACAACTCTTGAAGTTCCTGTTGGGGTGAGGCACAAAAAAGCACAAAAAGGGGACAGATCTATTTTTCACTGTTTCTCCCCCAAAATAGATCTGTCCCCTTTTTCTTCCCCTATGGGGGAACAGGCGAGAGATCCGTCGGTGTATCTGAATTCAACGTCTCATTTTCCCTCGAACTTCGGCGGGCGCTTCTCGATGAAGGACCGCACCCCTTCTTCATAATCCCGCGTGGACCGGAGGTAGGCGTACGCCTTGCGCTCCAGCTCGAGGGCGGTCCCGAGGGGGGCGTCCGCGCCCTCGTGGAGGGTGCGCTTGAGGACGCGCAGCGAGAGGGGAGAGAGCTTCAGGAACTCCCCGACCAGCTCCTCGACGGCCGCGTCGAGGTCCCCCGGGGGCGTGACCTTCGAGACAATCCCGATCCGCTCCGCCTCGGCCGCGTCCATCCGGCGTCCGGTCAGGAGCCAGTATTTGGCGCGGCCCGGGCCGATGAGGCGCAGGAGCCGCTGGCTTCCCCCGCTGCCGGGCATCATCCCCAGGCGGACCTCGGGGAGGCCGAACAGCGAGCGGTCCGTAGCGATCCGGATGTCGCACGCCAGGGCCAGCTCGAACCCGGCCCCGAGGCAGAATCCGTCGATGGCCGCGATGACGGGCTTCGGGCAGGCCTCGGCGGCCTCCATCTCCTTCCCCCAGTCCACCAGGTCGCGCGGCGCGAGGTCGAGGAACTGGGCGACGTCGCCCCCGGCGGAGAACGCCTTGTCGCCGACGCCCCGGACGACGATGGCGCGGACTTTTTCGTCGCCGCCCAGCTCGTGGACGGCTTCTCCGAACGCCGCGCGCATATCGATCGTCATGGCGTTCATCTTGTCGGGGCGGTCGATGAGGACCCTCGCGGCGAGCCCCTCGTGGGTTCGTTCAACGCGGATCTTTCCCATTCGGCGTCTCCGTGGGTAGTGTGTGTATACGGCGGCGATTTTTCAAGGGAAACCGGCCCATTGATCTCATTCCGAATGGGGGCCGAAGGACCCGACGAGGAATCCCGGCTCGCCCGACCCGCGCTGTGAGGGGAATGACGCGACAGTCCCGGTCCCGTTTTACGAATCAAGCTCATACTCCCCCGCCCTCAACATCCGCCGGAGGATCTTCCCGGAGGCCGTCCGGGGGACTTTCTTGATGAAGACCACCTTGCGCGGCCGCTTGAAGTCGGAGAAGTCGGGCTGCTCGCGGCAATGCCGGTCGATGTCCCCGGGCGTTAGCCCCTCCTCCTCCCCCCCCTCCCCCCCTTGGGCGGGAACGACGAACGCTGTGACGACTTGGCCCCATTTGGGGTCCTCGACGCCGATGACCGCGGACTCGATCACCCTCGGGTGACGGGCCAGGATGTCCTCCACCTCTGTTGGATAGATGTTCTCCCCGCCGGAGATGATCATGTCGTCCACGCGGCCGGTCACGAAGAGGTCGCCATCTTCGTCCTCATAACCCATGTCGCGGGTGAAGTACCAGCCGTCGCGGAATGCCTTTTCATCCGCGTCGGGCCTGCGCCAGTAGCCCCGGAACGCCTCCTCGCTCCGCATGTCCGCGATGATTTCGCCCACTTCGCCTCGGGGGAGGATTTCATCGGCGGAGACGCGCCCATCGGGGTCGGCCCGGACGATTCGCAGCGCCGAGCCGATGCCGGGCCGGCCCGCCGAGGAGGGCTTCGCGCGCAGGTTCTGATTGATCGAGAACGTATAGATCTCCGTGCTCCCGTAATGGTTCGTGAAGACCTCGGGGTAGAAGCGGTCCGCCAGGGCCTCGACGAGCGCCCGCGTCATGGGCGCGCCCGCGAAGGCCAGCCGGCGGACGGACGAAAGGTCGTGGTCGCCGATGCTCCCGGCGCGCAGCAGCTCGTGAAAAAGCGTCGGGATGAGATAGAGGGAGGAGATTCGCTCCCGGGAAATGAGCGCCGCGGCGCCTTCGGCGTCGAACCCGCGCATCACGATGAACGCCCCGCTCAGCAGGACCATCGTCATGAGGGAGACGACGCCCATGACGTGATAGAGCGGCATGACTCCCAGCGTCCGTTCGCCCAGGGCGTAGCCGCACTGGACGGCGTGGGCGAGGGCGCTGGCGTCCTGGGCGCGTTGGAGGCGGGGGACGCCCTTGGGCCGGCCGGTCGTCCCGGAGGTGTAAAGCATGAGGCAGGGGAGGTCGTCGGTGATTTTTTCGCCGGGGGGGGCGTCGGCTTGAGCGGCCAAGAGGCCGGAGAGGGGTTCGCAGCCGTCCGGAATTTCGGCGTCGCAGTAGACCTTCCGGCATCCGCCGGGGAGGTCGGCGGACGCCCGGACACCCGCTTCGCGCGAGACCTCCTCGAAGACGAAGACCTTGGCTTCGGCGTCATTGGCGACGAACGCGATCTCCCCCGGGCTGAACCGGTGGTTGACCGGCGTCGCGACGGCCCCGAGCTTCATGAGACCGTACCAGGAGGTGATGAGCTCCTCTCGGTTTCGAAGGGCCAGAAGGACGTGGTCCCCGCGGCGGACTCCCAACGACCGGTAGGCCCGGGCCGCGCGGTTGGCTCCGCGGTCCCACTCGGCGTAAGTCAGGCGCAGGGGGCCGTCGACCAGAAACTCACGGTCCGGGTGACGGAGGACGGATAGTTCGAGCCGGTGAATCAGGTCCATGGGCGCTCGGGTGTAAGCCTTGAGCCGGGGCCGTTCTTCAAGGCGCGGAGATATCGGCTGGAATCCCGGCGATGTTACCAAAGGCCGGACTGGAAGCCAATCTCGCGAGATACCGTGTATGGGGGGGGTTCGCCGGCGATCTCCATTGACACCCGCCCGGAGGAATTGCTAGGGTCCGGCTGTTTCGGGTGAACGCCGCTTGATTCGCAATCCCGCTTGAAAGGATGCTGAACCCTTGTCCGAATCCGATGACCCGGTGGTGGATTTTCATAACCACTTGGTGAAATACGAAGACATCGACGAGATCTACAAGGATTATCTGGCCCAGCTTCAGGGCATGCCTTATGAGGAGCTGGTCGAGCGGTACGGCGCGCCCCATCAGGTCCTCGCCCACCTGGATGAGAACGGCGTGGATTACGCCGTCATCCTCGCGGAAACCTCTCCCATCTCGGCGGGAATGGCGACGAACGAGCGGGTCATGGAATTCTGCGTCGCGTCCGAGCGCCTGATCCCCTTCGGGTCGGTCAACCCGTATATGGACCACCGGCCCGGGCGCGTCGTCCGGGACCTGGCCGAGCGGGACGATGGGTGGGCCATCCGGGGCGTGAAGCTTTATCCCAACTACCAGTATTTCTATCCCAACGATCGCAAGCTCTATCCCGTCTACGCGGAGGCGGAGAGGCTGGGTCTGCCCGTCATGTTCCACACCGGGACATCGGTCCTGCGCGGCTCCCGCCTGAAATATTCAGATCCCCTCTACTTGGACGACGTGGCCGTGGACTTCCCCAACCTGACGCTCATCCAGTGTCACGGCGGGCGGACGTTCTGGTTCGACCGGTCCTTTACGCTGTGCCGGATTCACGAAAACGTTTACATCGACCTGTGCGGTCTGCCGGTGAAGAAGATCCCGCAATATTTCCCCGAGCTCGAGCGCCTGCCGGCGAAGTTTATCTTCGGCACGGACTGGCCCGGCGTTCCGAAGACGGTCGCGCAAAACATCGCGGCGGTCCGGGGCCTGGGTTATTCAGATGAGACGGTGCGGCTCATCCTCGGCGGCAACGCCGCGCGGATTCTGGGGCTGGCCGGAAAACCGAACGGGTGATCGGCGGACGCGGATCCGCTTGGACCTCAGAGAGTGCCGGCTCTTTCCCAGGATCCCCCTGAGAAGATGAAACATGCCCAAAGACCTTCGCGCGTTCATCGAATTTCTTGAAGAGCGGCATCCGGACGAGGTGATCCGGATCCGGGCGCCGGTGGACCCCGTCTATGAGCTGGCGGGCGTCCGCGGCCGGTTGGAGAAGGCCGGGCGGGATTCCGTTGTCATCTTCGAAAACGTGAAGGGTTCCCGAATCCCCGTCGTCTCCAACGTTCACGGGAGCCTGCGCCGCCTCAGGCTCGCCCTGGGGATGCCCGACGAAGGCGACCTGGCCGGGCTCCTGCGGGTGAACGGAGAGCGGGAGGGCCGCCCGGTGGAGCCCAAGCGTGTCGAGACGGGCCCGGTCAAGGAGGTCATCCTGCGGGCGGAGGACGTGGACCTGGGCCTGCTTCCGATCTGCAAGTATCACGAACAGGACGCCGGAAAATACATCACGGCCGGGCTGGGCGTCACGCGGGATCCGGAGACGGGCGTCAACAACGTGGGGATCTACCGCCTCATGCTCCAGGGCCGGGACCGCCTGGGCATCCTCATCTCCCAGACCTCGCACGCTTACGGAATCTGCCGGTATTACGAGGAGCGCAACCTCCCGGCCCCCATCGCGATCGTCATCGGCCACCACCCGGGCCTGTTCCTGGGGTGCATGAGCTTCACGCCGTACGACGTGGACGAGTTCCACGTGGCCGGAGGCATCCTCGAAGAGCCGGTCGAGCTTGTCCCGTGCGAGACGCTCCCGTTGGAGGTTCCGGCCCACGCGGAGATCGTCCTGGAAGGGGAGATCCTCCCCCACGTCCGCGAGGTGGAGGCGCCTTTCGGCGAGTATCCGGGGACGTACGGGCCGAAGCGGATGAGCCCGGTGATGAAGGTCCAGTGCGTCACGATGCGCAAAGAGCCGCTCTATGAGGACGCCTTCCCCGCCCACCCGGACCACCTCTCCTCATGGCGGGCGTCACGCGCTCCACGTACATCCTGAAGACCGTGAAGATCGCCTCCCCGACCGTCCGGGCCGTCCACATGCCGACTTCGGGCCGGTGCCGGTTCGTCTGCTACGTGGCGATTGAGAAGATGATCGAGGGCGAGGCCAAGAACGCCGCGATGGCGGCATTCGTCGCGGACCCGTTCTTGAAATTCGTCGTCGTCGTGGACGAGGACGTGGACATCACGAGCGACAGCGAGGTCATGCACGCCATCGCCACGCGCGTCCGGGCGGACCGGGACATCTTCATGGTGACGCACGCCAAAGGCTCGCCGCTCGACACGGCGTCGTACGACCCGGCGGGCGGCTCCCACCTCATCACGAAGACCGGGATCGACGCCACGCGGAAGGAGGGTTTCCCGGACGAGGTGAGGGTGCCGGGGGAGGAGGAGATCGACCTGGGGCGGTTTGTGCCGGAGTTGTTCGGGCGTGATCACTGATTTGGATCGAAAAAACTTCGCTGAGGGTCGTCGGTTGAATGGAGGTGTTTTTGAATCATTGTCCGAGCCGGCGGATGTCAATTCCGCCGGCCCACGAACCGCCGACCCGCAATCCGGACATGGAGACAAAGCCTGCCGCCTGACAAGTTGAGCGTCACGCCCCGGGCGGGATCACCCCCCCCCTCCGACATCCCTCTTCAAGCAATCACTGCGTCAGCTCGACGCTCCCCTTGAGCTTTGCGCCGTCTTCCATTTGAAGCCGGGCGGCCTTCAGCTCCCCTTCCCACTGGGCCGTTTTTTTGACTATCACCAGTCCTTTCGCGGTCAACTTCCCTTTGAACGAACCTTCGACGATGATGGACTCGCCCTGAATGTCGGCTTCAACGCGCCCGCCTTTCTCGATGGTCACCTGATGCCTCGCCAGGCGGATCTCCCCTGTGACGGTCCCCCCAATTACGAGGTCGCCCTGGCCTGAAATCTTTCCCGCCACCGTGACCCCGTCCGCGATGAAGGAGTTCCCCGACCCAGGTGCGCCGTGTGTTTCCGTCCGAGATTTGCTCCGCGTCTCATCCTGCCGGTTCGCCTCGCCTGCGCTCATCAGTCATCTCCTTGTCCGCGTTTTCGTTCCGTCGCTTCCAGGTTCACCGTCAAGTCGCCGTTCAACACCACGCCGTAATCCCGCTCCGCCGATTCTTTCGTGACGTAATCGTTGATGACATCCCGCCGGACCCGCTCCGGGTCCCTTTCGGTCGGGGGATAGAAGCCGCCCCCGCCGGGAAGGTTGAGCGTGGTCTCTTGATCGGGCGGGAGCGCGTACCTTTTCTTCGAGTGCAGGCGCTCGCCGGTGGAGAGGATCAGGCTTCCGATCTCGCCGTCCATGCCCCCGGCCTCGCCTTTGGCTTGATGGTGAAAACGGTCGTACATGGGAGAGTGGTGGATGGGCGTCTCCGTCCTCGACCGGAGGCCGATGGTCTGGCCCAGGCCGCCTCGGAAGCCGCCCGGTCCGCCCGAATCCCGCCGGAGCTCCTTGCGGGTGAAGAGCAGGGGGAGGACGTTCTCCATGATTTCCACCGGCGTCCCCTGCACCCCGCTCGGGAAGGCCGTCGCCGAGAGCCCGTCGGAGGTGGGCCGCGCTCCCATTCCCCCCGAGGAGAAGAAGATGTAGCTGAATGTCTTGCCCTTGCGGTCGGTCCCGGCGAGCTGCGTGAGCCAGAGCCCCGTCGAGCCCTCGGCCAGCACCTTGTCGGGGATGGCCCGGGCGAGGGCGTGGAAGACGGCCGCCGCCACGAAGTGCCCGAGGATGTGCCGGGCGCCCACCGGGGCCGGATGTCTCGGGTTGAGGATGCACCCTTCGGGAACCGACATGGTGACGGGCTGGAAGCTGCCTTCGTTGTTCGGAATCGCCACGCCCACCGCGCACTTCACCGTATACGCGCAGTAGGCGTACGTGTAGTTCTCGACGACGTTGATCCCCCAGGCGCTTTGCGGCGACGTGCCCTCGAAGTCGCAGTGAACCCCGCCGTCCTTCACCGTGAGCGCGAGGGCCAGGTGGATCGGGTCATCGAAACCGTCGGCTTCCGCCTCGCCCGCGTACACGCCGTCGGGGATCTCCCGGATGGCGTTGCGCATCGCGGTCTCCGATCGCTCCAGGATGATCTCGCCGGTGGGGTCGATGGAATCCAGCCCCGCCTCCTCCATGAACTGGACCAGTTTGCTCCCGCCCACCTCGTTGGCCGAGATTTGCGCGTAGATGTCGCCGATCACCTCGTCCGGCATCCGGACGTTCGCCCGGATCATCGTTTCTAGGATGTGGTTGGGCTCGCCGGCGTCGATGTACTTCATGATGGGGATGGCGAGTCCCTCTTCGTACACGTCGCGGGCCTCCGCCCCCAGGGGCCGCCCCCCGAAGTCGCACGTGTGGCACGTGCAGGCGAAAAAGGCGACGGGCGCGCCCTTGTAAAAGACCGGGGAGAAGATCGTGATGTCGTTCAGGTGGCCCGAGACCATCCAGGCGTCGTTGGTGCAGACATGGTCGCCCGGCCGATAGGTCTCCAGGGGAAAATGCTTCAGAAAGTGCTTGGCCGCGGTCGCCATCGAGTTGATGTGGCCGGGCGTTCCCGTGGCGGCCTGGGCCAGCATCCGGCCTCGGGTGTCGAACAAACCCCCCGAGAGGTCGCCCGCCTCCCGGACCACCGTTGTGAAGGAGGCGTTGACCAGGGCCGCCGCTTGCTCATCCACGATGGAGATGAGCCGGTTCCAGATGACCTCCAGCCGGATGGGATCGATTTCCGTCGTCACGCCGCTCATGGTTTCCTCTGCAGCACGAGATGATAGAACTCATCCACCCGCGCGTCCCAGGCGGGTGGGACGATCACCGTGGATTCCGATTCTTCGACCACGGCCGGGCCCGGAATCTCCGCGCCGGGCGTGAGGCGGGTCCGGTCGTAGATGTCGCACGCCCGTTTCTCCTCCCAGGCCGGGAAATACACAGGCCGGGGGTCTTTCTTCGCGTCCGCCGCCGGGCGCCGGGCGCGGTTGGCGGGGCGGAGGTCCAGGTCGGGTGTTGCGCCCGACGCCACCAGCCGCCAGTTGAGGGCCTCCACCGGCACCTTGGGGCCGAGGCGCTGGTAGATGGCTTTGTAGGAATCCTCGAAGCTCTCGCGGATTCGGTCCATGTCTTCGGCGGACATCTCTTCGCCCGGCAGGGGGACCTGGATCTCATACCCCTGGCCCTCGTACCGCATGTCGGCGGAGTGGAGGAAATTCATCTCGCCGGCCGGGACGCTCGAGCGCTCGAGCAGGGCCCGGCCCTCGGCCCGCATCTCGTCGAAGATCGCGTTCAGCTCGTCCGGGTCCAGGGCATCGAGCTTCATGATCTTCGTCCGGACGAAATCGAACGAAATGGGGGCGGTGAGCATCCCGAGCGCCGAGAGCGTTCCCGCGCCGGGCGGGCTGATGAGGGTGCCGAGCCGCAGTTTTTCGGCGACGTGGACCGCGTGGATCGGGCCGGCCCCGCCGAAGGCCATCAGGGCGTACTTTTGGACGTCCTTGCCTTTCTCGATGCCGTGGATCCGCGCGGCGTTGGCCATGTTCTCGTTGACCACTTCGTGGACGCCCCAGGCCGTCTGAAGGCCTTCGAGTCCGAGGGTCCGCGCGAGCCGGTCCATCGCGGACCGCGCCGCGTCCACATCCAGGTTCATCTCGCCGCCGAGGAAAAAATCCGGGTTCATGTAGCCCAGGAGGAGGTCGGCATCGGTGACGGTGGGGCGGTCGCCGCCCTGGCCGTAGCAGGCGGGGCCGGGGTTCGCGCCGGCGCTCTGGGGACCCACCTTCAACAGCCCCAGATCATCCACCCGCGCGATGCTGCCGCCCCCGGCGCCGATCTCGATCATGTCGATGACCGGGACCTTGACGGGAAGACCGCTGCCCTTTCTGAACTGATAGACCCGCGCCACATCGAACTCGGTCACCGTCGTGGGTCTTCCGTTCTCGATGAAGCAGGTTTTCGCCGTCGTGCCGCCCATATCGAAGGAGATGAGGTCCTTGAGGGCAAGCTGGTTGCCGATGTGCGCCGCCGCCATGGCCCCGGCCGCCGGGCCGGATTCGATGAGCCGGATTGGGAAGGACTCGGCGGTCTCCACCGTGGCGATCCCGCCGTTGGAGAGCATGATGTAAAGCTCGGTCCGGATCCCTTCGTCGCGGATGCGGCGGGAGAGGAGCTCCAGGTACGTCCGTATGAGGGGCCGGACATAGGCGTTGGCCAGGGTCGTCGAGGTGCGCGGGTGCTCCCGGATCTCCGGTGACACCTCCGATGAGATGGACGTGAGGATCGCCGGGTCCTGTTCCCGGATGAGCGCTTCAATGCGCCGCTCGTGGGCGGGATTCAGGAAGGAATGCAGGAGCGTGACCGCGATGGCCTCGACGCCCATGTTCCGGAGTCCGCCGATGACATCCTTGGCCTCGGCCTCGTCCAGGGGCGTGAGGACGTTTCCGTCCGGATCGAGGCGCTCGGTCACCTCGAAGCGGAGGGCGCGCGGGGCCAGCGGCTCGGGTTTCTCCATGAAGAGGTCGAACAGGTCGTAGCGCTTCTCGGTCCCGATCTCCACGGCGTCGCGAAAGCCCTTCGTTGTGATTAAGGCCGTCTTGGCCCCGTTTCGCTCGATGATGGCGTTGGTCACAAGGGTCGTGCCGTGGATGGGGTTGTCGATGGCCTCGGGCGGCGCCTTGTGCTCGGACAGGATCTTCCGCAACCCTTCGATCACCGCGTCGGCCGGGGAGTCCGGCGTAGTCAGGACCTTTCCCACGTACGTGCGCTGCGCCTCGGTGTCGAGGAGGACCACGTCGGTGAAGGTCCCGCCGATATCCACGCCCAGGCGGTAGCGGTATCCGTTCGGTTCGACTTTGCTCAATGGCGGCCTCGGAATCAGGTCGGAAAAAAAGAGGCGATGGGCCGAATGGCGGCCCTGAATCGATAATTATAGGAATCGGCCGGTGTCTCGGCAAGCGGATCCGGGGCGGGGCGGGGCGCACTCGCGTCCTTCATCCCCGCGACAGGGTCACCAGGGCCGCGCCGCCGCAAACCAGGACGGCCCCGGCGATCACGCGGGCGTTCAGTTGCTCCATCTTCCGGAAGAACAGCCACGAGAAGACCAGGGCGAACAGCGGCGTCGTGTAGGCCAGGGGCACCACGGCGGAAATCGGCGCCCGTTTCAGGGCGTTGAAATAGGCGAAGTGCGCCAGGCTGTTGATCGTCGCGCTGATGAGAAAGTAGCCGATGTTCTTGCGTCCGTAACGGATGCGGTCCTCTGGGGGAAGGAACGGGTTCCAGAGCAATATGGCGGCGAGCGCCCCGATGGCCGCGGCGCACAGGGCCACGCTCACAGACGGGATCAGCGTGATGCCCGCCTTGCGGAGCACGCCCGCCACGCCGAACATGAAGGCCGCTCCCGAGGCGTAGAGAAAACCGCTCCAGAAGGGACGGCGTTTGTTCCCCGCGTCGGAGGCGGATTTCCGCTCGTGCGACAACAACGTGATGCCGGCCATGATCAGAAGCGTCCCCGCGTAGATCAGCGGCCTCGCGTTTTCGCCCAGAACCAAGACGGCGATGATCACCGCGAACAGGGGTGAGGAGCCCACAATGGAGGTTGAGCGGGAGAGGCCGATCTGCCGGATGCCCATATAATGCCAAGTCCCGGCCAGCCCCGGGGCCGCCATCCCCGCCGCCGCCAGCCACAGGATCCCCCGCGTGTCCACCGGCGCGGTCCGCAGGGCGTGGATCGCCGCCGGGCTGTACAGGAGCAGGGTGATCCACACCAACGTCAGGATGGCCGTGATGGGGTTCGACGTGCGCATGCCGAAACGGGCGGCCGTGGACGACGAGGCGTACCCGAAGGCCGTCAGGATGGCCAGGAGCTGAGCGGTCAATAGTGGACTCATGCGTTCCGATTCCCGGGTATGAGCGGTCCGTGGATTCTCACGTTGAATCGCCTGCCGTGAATGAGGATGCCGCCGGCGGGATTTTCAACCCCGCGTCTGGGTGACGACGACCGCTCCCGCGCAAATCAGCAGGGCCCCCGCCAAGATGCGGATGTTCAAACGCTCCACCTTTCTGAACAGGAGCCAGGAGTAGCCCAGTGCGAACAACGGAGAAACATAGACCAGAGAGACCACGCTGGAAAGCGGCGCCCGCTGAAGGGCGGAGAAGAAGGAGAAATGGGCCAGGCTGTTAATCGCCCCGCTCGCGGCGAACCAGCCGACGCTCTGGCGGGTGAACCGGATGCGGCTTCCCTCCGGAAGAAACCGCTGGAGAAAAAGGGTCGCCCCGAGGACGCCGATGGAAGCGGCGCAAAGGGCGACGCTCAGCGAGGGAACCCTGACGACGCCCATCTTTCGAAGCGCCGCGGCCACCGCGAACAGGAGCATGGCCGCCGCCGCCGGGGTGTACGCCCGCCAGAACGGCTGATTCCCCCCCCCCTTTTCAGGGAGCGCGGCGAGCCGATGCTCACTGGACAGAACCATCACCCCGCCGACAATCAGGCCCGTCCCCACGTATGTCCAGGGGTCCGGTCTTTCGCCCATCAGGGTCACGGCGATCAGCAAGGCCACCAGGGGCGAGGCGCCCGCGAAGGAAGCGGTGCGCGCCATTCCTACCCGTTGAAAGCTCATATAGAAGAAGACCCCCCCCAGCCCGGGGGCGGCCGCGCCCGCGCACACCAGGATGAGGAAACCCCACGGGTTCACCTCCCGGGCGATGAACGCCCCCGCCGCGGCCGGAGCGTACAGGAGAATCGTCACGCCCGCCAAGGTGACGATGGCGGTCACGGGCGTCGATGAGCGCAGGCCGTACCGGGCGACCGCGTCACACGTGGTCAACCCGAAAGCCGTCAGGAGCGCGAAGATCTGAGCCGCCAGAAGCGTCGTCATGACCCCTCGTGATCAAGGGAAGAGCGATAATCTCCGCGATTTTGTCGCCCCCCTGAGCGGAGCAAGAAGAGAAAGCTTACCAGAAACATGTGAACGATATTCTGTCTCATATGGAAAGAGAGGGTTTCGCGGGGAGCGCTTTTGCTCCAAAATGCCCCTCGAAGGCGCGAATGGCCTTCGAGGCGATCCCACGATAAGGAGTTCAGTGATGGGCGCGGAGGTCAAGGAGCTCGCGACTGATGTTCTGGTGATTGGTTCTGAATGCGCGGGCGCCTGTATTCCTTTGGCGGCCGACGCCGGGGACCGGGAAATCATGATTGTGACCAAAGGCCTCCAGGGAGGAAGCGGGGCGACGCAGCTCGGGGGTTACTCGGTCAACGCCGCCGTGGGTCATCCGGACGGGCGGGATACGCCGGAGCGCCACTTTGAGGATACGGTCATCGCCGGCCGGTACATGGGCAACCAGGATCTCATATGGCAGTACGCCCGGGACGCCCCCGAGGTGGTCCGGCTGTTGTTCGAGAACGGGATCAAGTGGGACCTGAAGGACGGTAATTTCGACTGCACCAAGACGCCGGGCTGCCGGTTTCCCCGCTCCCTCCACATCAACTACCGGACGGGCTTCCACCTGGCCAAGATGCTGAAGAGGGCGGTCGGGCGCCGCGCGAACACCCGCGTTCTGAACTATCATTTCGTCACCAACCTGATGACCGCAAAGGACGGCTCGGGTGTCACGGGGGCCTTTGTCGTGGACATGCAGACGGGCGGCCTCGTGGTCATCCGGGCGAAGGCGACCGTCATCGCGGCCGGGGGCGCATCTTTCATCCACCCCCTGCACACCGGGACCCACGAGGCCACGGGAGACGGCTATGCCCTGGCCTATCGGGCGGGCGCCGAGCTCTCGGACATGGAATTCGTCCAGTTTTTCCCGGCCATGGCCTATCCTCCCGGGGTCGTGGGAAACGTCGGTCCATGCACCCCGCCCCGCTACTGGATGGGGGCCGTCATGTACAACTCCCTGGGAGAGCGGTTCATGGTCCACTACGACCCCGTCGCGCTCGAGCGGGCGACGCGGGACGTGATCTGCCGCGCGATCTATACCGAGATCCGAGAGGGCCGCGGCAGCCCCCATGGCGGCGTATGGCTCGACGCCACCCACATGGCCCCCAACTTCCTCGAAGAGCAGGTGAAGAAGTACTGCGGGGGGAAGTGGAACTGGGAAGGCGTTGACCTGCTGGCCTATGGCCTGGACCCCCGGAAGGTGGCCATGGAGATCGCCCCGGCTGCCCACTACTACATGGGGGGCATGGTGATCGACACCGAAGCCCGCACTCGGGTCCCCGGATTGTTCGCGGCGGGAGAGGCCGTTGCGGGCATCAGCGGGGCCAATCGCATCGCGGGAAACGCCCTGAGCCTGGCGATGGTGACCGGGGTCTGGGCGGGCCGCTCGGCCCTTCGCCACGGGGAAAAGGGGGAGGCGCCGGAGGCGAACGCCGCGTTCGTCGGCGAAGAGGCGGAACGGGTCCGGAAGCTGATGGCCGGCGGGGAAGGGGACCGGGGCGTCCATCCCGTCGAGCTGCGCAAGCGGATTCAGGAGACCTTCGGAGAGAACGTGAACGTCGTGCATTTGGGCGAGCAGTTGAAGAAGGCCCAAGAGGTCTTGCGGGAGGTCAGGGAAACGCCGATCGGCTTCACCCCCACGGGACCGACGTTCGATCGGGTCCTTCACGAGGCCCTGACGCTCGATAATCTGCTCGTGGTGGGAGAGATGATCACCGGGGCTTCCCTTTTGCGTGAAGAGACCCGGGGGTCTCACGCTCGCGAAGACTTCCCGGAGACCGACAATGTGAATTGGCTGAAAAACATATTGATTCACAAGGAAGGCGACGAAATGAGGTTCACGCCGAGGGACGCGGTCCTTTCCCGTCTTCGCCCTGAAAGCGCCGCGACCCAGGCATGAGCCGGTCGAACGGAGGCCCGATTCGTGCAGCGAAAGGACACGATCACCGTCCGCATCCGGAAGCTCGATCCCTCGACGGGGAAAGGGCGCCTCGATGAGTACGAGGTTCCTTTTGAGAGCGGACACAACGTCCTGTCGATCATCAACCACATTTACGAGGAGATGGACCCGGGGCTGGGGTTCAGGCAATCGTGTCACGCGACGTTTTGCGGCACCTGCCGGGTCCGGGTGAACGGTAGGGACGCCCTGGCCTGCAAGGTCCTGGTGAAGGACCAGAAGCCTCTGCTGATCGAGCTGACCGCCCTTCATCCCGTCATGCGGGACCTGATTGTGGACTTCGATCGGAAAAACAGTTGAGAGATCCGGTTTGGCTTCGCGCCCCGGCCCATCCATGGCCCGTCGCGAACAGGGCGTTGGGAGACACCCGTTTCACTCGACCCGCCTCGTCCGGGCGTTTGGGTCGGCGGGAGACGCGGGTCAACCCCGGTAGATTGTGACGAGCGCCGCGCCGGCGCAGATCAACAGGGCGCCCGCGACCACGCGCGCGTTCACCTTCTCCAGCTCTCTGAAGAACAGCCATGAGAACAACACGGCGAAAAACGGCGTTGTGAAGATGAGGGGCGCCACGCTGGAGAGCGGGGCAAGCGCTTCAGGGCGGCGAAGAACGTCAGGTGACCCAGCGCCGCCAAAACGCCGCTGGCGGCGAACTGCCAGAAGTTGACGCGGTTGAATCGGAAGCGCTCCCGCCGGGGAAGAAAGGGATACCAACAGACGATGGCGAGGAGACTCCCGAGTCCTGAAAGCGTCAGCGCCATGCTCAAGTCGGGGAGCAGTTGAATCCCCACCTTTCGAAGCGTCGTGGCCGTTGAGAACAAGAAGAGCGCCCCCGCCGCAAAGATGAAATCGTGCCAGACCGATTTTCCGCCCCTCCCCCCCATTTTGTGGGCGGTCGACCTGCGCTCATTCGCCAGCCCCATCACACCCGCCACAATCAGAACCGTGCCCGCGTAAATCAGGGGCTTGGGTCTCTCGCCCAAGACCAGGACGGCGAAGATCACCGTGACGAGAGGCGTGCAGCCCGCTACGCTGACCGTCCGGGCAAGGCCGATTTTCCGGAAGCTCATATAGTGAAAGAAGGCGGCCGCTCCGGGAGCGGCCAGGCCCGCAATCAAGAAGATCAGCGCGCCCTTCAGGTTCAACCCTTCCCACCGGAACCCGGCCGCCGCCGCGGGGGCGTACAGGAGGAGGGTCATGACGGTCATCATGAGAATGGCCGAGACGGGCGTCGAGGTCCGAAGGCCGTACCGGGCGGCGACGTCGCTGGAGGCAAAGCCGAGGGCCGTGAGAAGGGCGAAAATCTGGGCCAGGAAGAGTTCGCTCATACGCTGCCAAATGCCGGTTGGACGGAGACGGTGATAACCCCGGCGGGACTCTTCCCGCAACCCCGCCTCGTTGAGGGATTCGCTCGGGAATCCGCAGGCGTGTCAAATCCCTCCAAAATGGGTATCATAAACTTGAGACGGTCCGAAACCCGGCGGGCGATCTTATTCTGGAGACATTGAATCGATGATCATCGACACCCACGGACACTATATTGCTCCGGACGCAATCTCGGAGATCGAGAAGCATCCCGATCGGTTCGGCATCCGGACCGAATGGGACAAGGAGGGCAATCCGTGTCTTGGGTTCGGGGACGGCCCGCTGACGAGGCCGCTCAGGCGGAGGCTGAGGGAGCTGGAAGAACGAAGAGAGCTTCTGGAGAGCCGCCGGATCGATCTCCAGCTTGTCTATACGTGGCTGGACGTCGTCGGCTATTCCCTGCCTGCTGTGAAAGCCGCGGCCTGGTGCCGGCTTCAGAATGAGACCCTGGCGGCCGACATCGCGGGGAAAGACCATCTCGCCGGTTTGGCGACGGTTCCCCTTCAGTCGGGGAAGCGGGCGGCGAAGGAGATCTCCTATGCCGTGGAGCACCTGGGCCTGAAAGGGGCGGCCATCGCGTCCAACGTGGACGGGAGGAATCTCGATGATCGCGAGTTCGATCCTTTCTGGGAGCAGGCCGAGTCGATGGGCGCGCCGGTCGTCATTCATCCCTACAACGTGGCGGGACATGACCGGATGACGTCTTATTTCCTCAACAACCTGATCGGCAATCCGCTGGACACGACGCTCGCCGCCGCGAGTCTGCTGTTCGGGGGCGTCGCGGACCGGCATCCGGATCTCAAGATCGTTCTTGTTCACGGCGGGGGATGTCTGCCCTTCCTGATCGGCCGGCTCCAGTGGGGCTATGAACGCTACCCCCAAATCATGGGGGGCGGTCTGAAGAAATCGCCGGTTCAATACCTGTCCTGGTTCTACTATGACACCTTGTTGTATCATCAGGCCAACATCAATCACCTGATCGAGCTTGTGGGCCGCGAGCGTGTCCTGATGGGGACGGACTACCCATTTCCCATCGAAGATCCTGATCCCGTGGCGACTGTCGAGAAGCTTCGGCTCCCGGCGGAGGACGAGGCCATGATCTTCGAGCAGAATCCCATGCTTTTGTTCCGGTTGTAGGATGAAACCCGCTCCCTTCGAGTATCGCCGGGCCGATTCGGTCGAGGAGGCCCTTCATCATCTGGGTGAGTTCGGCGAAGAGGCCAAGCTTCTGGCCGGGGGGCAGAGCTTGGTTCCCCTCCTCAGTTTCCGTTTGGCGAAACCCGCCTGTCTCGTCGACGTCAACCCATTGACTTCACTGGACTACATCGAAAGAAACGGGGCGTTGCGCATCGGGGCGCTCACCCGGCATCGGGCGCTTGAGGACCACCTCGCCGCGCGGACCTTTCCCCTCCTGGCGGAGGCGGTTCCCCTCATCGGCCATCCCGCCATCCGCAACCGGGGGACGGTCGGAGGCAGTCTCGCCCACGCCGATCCCGCGGCCGAGCTCCCGGTCGCGGCAGTCGCCCTGGGCGCGACGCTGCACGCCGAAGGTCCGGACGGCAAGCGCGCGATCCCCGGGGCGGCGTTTTTCACCGATTATTTCGAGACCGCCCTGGCGTCCGGGGAGATCCTGACCGAGGTGTCCATCCCCGTGCCGGGTGATGAATGGGGCTGGTCGTTCCTGGAGATGAGCCGGCGGCATGGAGACTTCGCCGTCGTCTGCGTCTCGGCGGGCGTCGCGCCGGACCCGGGCGGCCGGTGTGCCGACGCGCGGCTCGTCCTGGGAGGCGTCGGCCCGGGCCCCTTGCGGGTGGCCGAGGCGGAGGAATTCCTGCGCGGAGGCCCGCTCGATCCGAAGCGCTTGGCGGAGGCGGGAAAGATCGTGGCCGATGCCGTTCGCCCTCCGGGGGACGTTCATGCCTCATCGGAGTTCCGAAAACACCTGTCGGGCGTCCTGAGCGAGCGCGCCCTCCGGGCCGCCCGGGAGAGGGCCCTCTGATTCGGCGGCATGAGATTCGCTTGAAGGTGAACGGCGCCGAGGTGGGGGGCGAGGTCGAGCCGCGCCGGACGTTGGCGGACTTCCTGCGGGAAAACCTCGGCCTCACCGGGACGCACCTGGGGTGTGAACATGGGGTGTGCGGGGCCTGCACGATCCTGCTGAACGGGGCCGCGGCGCGGTCCTGCCTGACGTTCGCCGTTCAGGCGGACGGGTGCGAGGTGACGACCGTCGAGGGCCTGGGCCGGGAGGGAGAGGGGGAGGGCCGCCTCCACCCGCTCCAGCGGGCCTTTCACGAACGGCACGCCCTTCAATGCGGGTTCTGCACGCCCGGCATGCTTCTGACGGCGTGCGAGCTTCTCGAGCGAAACCCCGATCCGACGGAAGCCGAGGTCCGGGAGGGCCTGGCGGGAAATCTCTGCATGTGCACCGGATACGTCAACATCGTCCGGGCGGTTCTGGACGCCGCGCTGAAGATGCGGAGCGGGGAGGCCGCTGAAGCGTCGCCGGGGGCGGTCCCGTCATGAGCGAACCGGAGAAGCGGTGGGCGGGCCGGAGGGTCCTGCGGAAAGAAGACGGCAAGTTCATCACCGGGCGGGGGAATTACGTGGACGACTTCGCCTTCCCCGGGACGCTCCACGCGGCGATCTATCGCAGCCCCTATCCCCACGCCCGCATCCTTTCCATCGACACCTCGGAGGCGGAGCGCCTTCCCGGCGTGGAGGCCGTTCTGACCGGCCGGGACGCGGCCGGCCACACGATGAAGTCGCTCATCCCGGTCCCCGTCAAGCTCGGCTACGGCGCCCTGGCCATCGATCGGGTCCGGTACGTGGGAGAGGCGGTCGCAGCCGTCGCGGCGGCGGACCGGTACGTGGCGGAAGACGCCGTTGAGCTCATTCGCGCCGAATATGAGCCGCTGGACGCCGTGGTCGATCCGGAGAAGGCGGCGGATCCCGATACACCGCTCCTCTACGACGAGATGGGGACGAACGTCATCTGGTCCGACACGTTCACTTTCGGCGACGTGGATGGGGCGTTCGCCGAGGCCGACCTCACCCTGGCGAAGCGGTTCTCCATCCAGCGGTACACATCGACGCCGCTCGAGACCTTCGGGTGCATCGCCCGATACGACATCGGAAGCGACAGCTACACCTTCTGGTCCAACGACCAGCGGCCGGGGCTGACGGTGGGACTTCTGGCCGACGCCCTGGGCGTTTCCCAGGCCCGGGTTCGTCTCATCATTCCGGACATCGGCGGCGGGTTCGGGAACAAGCGGCGCGCGCCCTATCTTCTCCTGGCCGCCCTCCTGGCGAAAAAGGCGGGCAAGCCCGTCAAGTGGATCGAGGACCGGCGGGAGAACCTCATGGCGCTGATGCACGCCTGCAACGGGGTGATCGAGATGGAAGCCGCCTTCAACCGCGACGGGAAGGTGCTGGCGTGGAAGATCCGCGACTGGGCGGACGAGGGGAACAACCTCGCCAACCCGACGGTCCACTCCCTCCTCAAGATGGGAACGCTCACCAACTGTTACACCATCCCGGCCGTCCGCTTCGAGGCGCACGCCGTTTTGACCAACAAATGCCCCTCTGGGGCCAACCGGGGAATCGGAAAACCCTTCATGTGCTTCGCCGCCGAGCGCATAATGGACCTGATCGCGAAGACGCTGGATCTGGACCCCGCCGAGATCCGGTTTCGCAACTTCATACCCCCCGAGGCCTTTCCCTACCGGATTCCCTCCGGGACGGTCTACGACAGCGGCGATTATCCCGAGACGCTTCGCCGGGCCATGAAACAGATGGACTACGAGGGTCTGAGAAAGGTCCAGGCGGAGGCCCGGGCCGAGGGGCGGAGCGTGGGGGTCGGGATCGCCGCGGCCGTTGAGCCCAGCAGCTCGAACCTTTCCTCGTACATCCTCACGACCGGCCGGCGGCTGGCGTCGGGGATGGGCGAGGCGGCCCTGGTCCGGATCGAGGCGGACGGCTCCATCCGGACGGCCGTCGGGGACGCGGGCAGCGGGCAGGGTTACGAAACCACCGCGGCCCAGATCGTCGCGGACGAGCTGGGCGTCCATCCCGACGCCGTTCATGTCGCGCCCTGGTTCGATTCCCACACCACCCCCTGGCTGTACGCTTCGGGGAATTACTCGAACAAGTTCTCCGGGACAGACACGGCGGCCATCCTGGGCGCGGCGCGGAAGGTCCGGAACAAGCTGCTCGACCTCGCGGCGCACCTGATGAAATCGGACAGGGCGTCGCTGGAGATTGAAGACGGCGAGGTCCGGGCGGCGGAAAGGGGAGGGGGGGGGGAGGGGAGGTCGATGCCGATCGCGGAGATCGCGCGGATCGCCTACCGGGACCTCCTCATGCTGCCGGAAGGAATGGAGGCGGGGCTCGAGGCCCGGCACTATCATGTCAACCGGCAGGCCGATCTTCCCGATGCCGAACGCCGCGTGCGGACCCAGCTCTTCGCCAGCAACTCCGTTCACATCGCCATGGTGGAGGTCGACCCGGGAACGGCCCAGGTCAAAATCCTCAAATACGGAATGGTCCACGATTGCGGGACGGAGATCAACCCGATGATTGTCGAGGGGCTGGCCCACGGAGCGACCGTCCACGGGATTGGCGCGGCCCTCTACGAGGAATTCATCTATGATGAAAGCGGACAATTCCTGACGGCCAATTTCATGGATTATCTGAAGCCGACAACCATGGAATCCCCCCACATCGAGGTGGACAGCCTGGAGACCCCTTCGCCCTTCACCCCCTTGGGGTCGAAAGGGGCGGGCGAGGGGGGCGCGATTCCCGCGCCGGCCGTGATCGCCAGCGCCGTCGAGGACGCCCTGTCTCCGCTGGGGGTCGAGGTGACGGCCCTTCCGCTCAGCCCCAACCACCTTTGGGACCTGATCCGCGCGGTCCAAACGGTCTGAAGCCCGAGGAGAAATGAAGATTCCCGCCCGTCTCCCATTGAGCATGCGCCGGCTGATCGCAAGCATTTTCTTTCTCTGCCTCGCCGTCTCCGCCGCGCCCGTTTTCGGCCAGGACACGCCCCCCGGGGCTTCCAAGGCGGCCGGCGGCCCATCGGACGTCGAGCTGTTGTTGAAGACGCTGGAGAACCCGGCGGAGCGGAAAAGGCTGATCCGGCAGTTGAAGGGGCTTGTCGAGCGGGAGCGGGCGGGCCGGCGAAAGTCGGAGGTCCCGGCGGGAAGCGTGACGTTCGTCAACGTGTATGAGCGGGTTGTCGGAAGACTCAACGTCATCGTATCTCAGGCCTCGGAGAGATTCAAATCGATTCCCCGGTTGGTCTCGGAAGGGACGCGACGTGCCCGGGAAAAAAGTTTCCTTTTGCGATTGGCGGACCTTCTTTGGAAACTGGCCGCCGCGTTCGGCGCGGCGGTCATCCTCGCGCTTCTTTCGAGGAGATACGCCCTCCGGGCGGGGGACCGGCTGACGGTGGACGACGGATCTCCCGGAATCCGGAAGTTCCTGGTTTCACTCGGCCTCTCCTTGTTGCGCCTGATCCCGCCGGTGGTGATGCTCCTGGCGGTTTTCGTGGGGCTGACCCTTCTGCTCCCTCACCCCCTGGGGGCCGCGGCCGCCCTGGCGGCGGCTTGGGCCTATTTCCTGAGGACGGCCTTGCTCGCCTTGAGCCGGATTTTCTTCGCCCCCTTGCGGCCGAGTGTCCGCTTCCTTCCACTGAAAGACGAGACAGCCGCCTACTGGAACGTCTGGATGAGACGCCTCACGGGTCTCGGCGTCTATGGGTATTACTTTGTCAGGATTGTCGAGATTCTCGGGGCTTCGGAGGGCTTGACGCGGGGTCTTTTCGAGATTTATGCGGCCATCCTGGTGATTCAGGTGATTACGCTGGTTCTCCAGCAGCGGAGGGAGGTCCGCGCCCGTCTCGCGTCGGACGCCGAGTCCGGCGGGGAGGCCCGGGGGGGGACCCTTCGGATCGTCAGGCGGTTCCTGGCTGTCTATGGGCACGCGATCACCGTCGTCTATCTCATCGTGGGCTACAGTCTCTGGCTTCTGGACTATCCGGACGCCCTGGGGCTGATGGTCTGGGCGACGCTGTACACTGCCCTGCTGATCGCCCTTTGCTTCGTCCTCCGGCGCTTCCTCGCGGTCATTCTCCGGAGGCTGTTCCAGGTTCCCCCCCGGCTCGCGGCGCGGTTCCCCGACTTAGAGGGGCGGGCCAATCGTTACGTGCGCGTGACGAACCGGATCGCGTTCTCCCTTCTCTATCTGCTGACGGCCTTCCTGATCATCGAGGCGTGGGAGGTCCGGCTTTTCGATTTCCTGTTCTCCGATTTCGGCTTGTTTGTGATGAAGCGGCTGTTCGCGATTGGGGTCGCGCTCCTCATTGCGTTCGTTGTTCTGGAGGGCGGGGATTTCGCGGCGGATGCCCTGCTGCAACCCCGGACGGGCCCGGATGGCGAGACGGTCGAGCCTCCCGGCCGGTTGAAGACCCTGGTCCCGCTCGGCCGGGCGACGCTGAAAGTGGCGGTCATCGTCATCGCGGTCCTGGTCGTCATGGAACAGCTCGGGATCAACGTGACACCCGTCCTGGCGGGCGTGGGGGTCCTGGGGCTGGCCGTCGGCTTCGGCGCGCAGTCGCTGGTGAAGGACATCATCTCGGGTCTTTTCATCATCCTCGAAGACAGCATGTCGGTGGGAGACATCGTCGTCTTGCAGGGCACGGCCGGGATGGTCGAGAACCTCAGCCTCCGGACCATCCGGATCCGGGACCTCGCGGGGAACGTCCACGTCATCCCCCACAGCAGTGTGGACCGGGTCACGAACATGACGAAAGACTTTTCGCGATACGTGATGGACGTCGGGGTTTCCTACCGTGAGGACACGGACAAGGTGGTCGAGATCCTCAAGGAGATCGGCGCCGGGATGCAGGCCGATCCGGAATACGGACCCGACATCCTGCAACCCATCGAGATCATGGGCGTGGACCGGTTCGAGGATTCGGCCGTCGTCGTGCGGGCGCGCTTCACGACGAAACCCATCAAGCAGTGGAACGTCGGCCGGGAGTTCAACCGCCGGATGAAGAAGGTGTTCGACGAGCGCGGCATCGAGATTCCCTTCCCCCACCGGACGGTCTATTTCGGAAACCCGAAGGAGGGAACCCCGCCCCCGCTCTACCTGGAACAGGTGTCCCGGGCCTTTGAGGACAAAGGCGAAAGGGGGGCCTCCGGTGAGAAACGGACGGACCGATCGTCTGAAAAGAGCGGGACCCCCTATCCCCCGCTGGGCGATGAAGACAGCGACGAGTAAACGCCTTTTTCTTGCGCCCCGTCTTCGTCGCGCCGCCCCCCCACCCCCTCCCTACCTCCCGAAACGGATACAATAACCTTCTAATCCCTAAGCGGGGTGTCTTGGCTCCGGAAGGTCCTCGGGGCTTCGCGCTCCCCCTGTTCCGTCCGAAAGGAGGGGCCATGAATTACCAGGCGCTGGACTGGTCCGTTCATCCGAATCCGAACCGGCCCGAAGAGAAGTGCATCGGTCTCATCAAGCTGAACCGGCCCGATGCCATGAACGCCATCGACGTGCGCATGCGGATGGAGCTCGACGTCCTGTGCGACGAGATCAAGTGGAACAGCCACCTCAAAGTGGTCATCCTGACGGGGGAGGGGAAGGGCTTCTGCGCCGGCGGCGACGTGGTGACCGAGGCCGGCCCCCTGGGCGCGGCCGACGATTACGACATGGGCATCCACGGCCCGTACCGGGAGCTGGCGCACTACTTCTTCAACGACCTACGCCACCAGGTCCTCCAGCGCTGCTTCCGCAAGCTCGAAGACCTGCCCCCCGTCACGGTCGCCGCCATCAACGGCTGGGCCGTCGGGGCCGGTCTGGAGATGTGCACGCTGTGCGATTTCCGGATCGCTTCGGACCGGGCCAAGTTCGGCGAGGTGGCTGTCCCCGCGGGGTTCGTCCCCGAGGCCGGCGGCTCGCGGAACCTGCCGAAGCTCATCGGCGTCGGCAAGGCGCTCGAGATGATCCTCACGGGCAAGCGCGTCGACGCGGCCGAGGCCGAGCGCATCGGTCTGGTGGACCGCGTGGCGCCCCACGATAAACTGATGGATGAGGTGTTCGAACTGGCCGGCCGCATCGCGGGCAACCCCTATCTCTCCGTCCGCCACGCCAAGGACCTCGTCAAGTTCTACTGGAACGCCAACCGCTCGGAGGAAGGCTATTCCAAAGAGCTTGCGGCGATCCTGGAAATCACCCGGACGAAGGACTGCCAGGAGGGGATCCGCTCGTTTATGGAGAAAAGGGCGCCGGACTACCGGGGCCCCTACTATGACAACTGGCCCTTTGGAGACGGGAATGGAAGCTGAGGAAGCGGGGCTTCCCGAACGCTACAGGAAAATCCCCCCGCGCGTGAACATCGCCCGGGAGGTCTTGGACCGGTGGTTCCCGGACCGGCGGGGAAAGGGGGCGGGGGAAGAGGGAGAGGGAGGACCGGGCTTCGGAGACCGGACGGCCTTCATCCATGCGGACGGCGAAATCTCGTATTCCGAGCTGAGGTCGGGGGTCGATCGATTGGCCCGGGGACTTTTAACGCGTGGCGTTTCGCGCGGAGCGCCGATCCTGCTCCGGATGCCCAACTGCCCCGAGTTCGTCGCGTCTTTCCTGGCCCTGGTCAAGATCGGCGCGCTCCCCGTTCTGCTGAACTCCCTGCTGGGGACGGAGGAGGCGGCCTATGTCCTTGAGCACAGCGACGCCCGGGGGGCGATCACCCTGGATGAGGTCGCCGGACCCTTGCGCGGGTTGAAGGATGAATTGGACCTGGGGCTGATCGTCGCGAGGGGCGCGGCGAAGGGCGAGGCAGCGCTTGAGGACTTGCCCGAGGGCGGAGACGCCGATCCCCTGGAGGCCGCCGACACCGCCGCCAACGATCCGGCCTTCATCGTCTACACGTCCGGGACGACGGGCCGGCCCAAGGGCATCCGCCACGCGCACCGCTGGATCATCGCCCTCGGGGACGCCAACCGCCTGCGCCTCCCGCCCGAGGCGGACGATGTGGCCATGGCCACGGGGGAGTGGAGCTTCATCAGCGCCCTTGGCCACAACGTCCTGTTCCCTCTCCGGAACGGCGTGACCGGGGCCATCCTGGAGGGCCGGGCGCTGCCCGAGCGGGTCCTGGAGGCCGTCCAACGCCATGGCGTGACCGTCCTTTATTCCGTCGCGACGGTCTACCGCCGCATCCTCGGAATCGAGGGCGTGGAGGAGCGGTATGACGTGTCGAGCCTGCGGTGCTGCAACGCCACGGGCGAGCCGCTTCAGGAGGCGACGTACCACGAATGGAAGCGCCGGTTCGGGTGCGACATCTACGAGCACTACGGCGTGTCGGAGATGCAGATGGTTCTGGGGCAGGGGCCGGGGCGGCCCGAGAGACCGGAGTGGTCCGTCCGGCCGGGCTCCATCGGCAGGCCGCTTCCCGGCGTCGTGGTGGATGTCCTGGACGATGCCTATCGCCCCGTCCCGCCGGGCGAGGTCGGCCATCTCCTGATCTGGGCCGGCGACCCCGGCTTCTTCCTCGGGTATCACAAGGACCCGGAGCGGACGGCGGAGGTTACGCGGAACGGCTGGTACCATACAGGGGATTTGGCCTGGAAGGACGAGGACGGCTACTTCTGGGTGGCGGGGCGGAGCGACGAGTGCTTCAAGAGCCGGGGGATCTTCATCTCGCCGGTCGAGATCGAGAACGCCATGAGCCGCCATCCGGCGGTCGTTGAGGCGGCAGTGGTGCCGCAGACAGACGAAGAGATCGGCAACCGGATCCGGGCGATCGTCGTCGTGCGTGATCAGGAAAAACCGGAGGAAGGGTTGGCCGCGGAGATCCTGGATGACCTCAAGGGCCGCATCGCGTCCTACAAAGTCCCGCACGTCATCGAGTTCGCCGAGTCGCTGCCGAAAAGTCCGGTGGGGAAGGTGTTGCGGCGGGAGCTGGTCCGGTAGTCATTCCTATTCGGGTCGCCCCTTCCATCGATGGCCAATCGAACCTGCACGGGAGCCCTCAAGAGCCTGCCCTGAGCAAATCCGAAGGGAGCGCCGCTACATCCTGAAAGAGCGGAGCGACCTGGAAATCTGTTGTGGCGGTCCCCGATTTGGGCGTTTCGCCGCAACCCTCTATTCGTCAGCCGTGGCTTTCAGCCGTCCCTCTTTGGCGATCCAGTGCTTGATCTCTTCCTTCTTCTCTTCGAACAGGGATGGGTTGTTCTCGATGTCGTCCGGGACGTCGATGGTGTGGACGATGTGGGCCGGGACGCCGAAGATGAGGATCCGTCTTCCGAGGACGAGCGCCTCCTCGATGCTGTGGGTCACCATCACGAACGTCATCTTCTGCTGGTGAGCCAGGTCGATGAAGTCCTTGCGCAGACGCATCGCCGTCACCTCGTCCAGGCCGCCGAACGCCTCGTCCAGAAGGAGGATGTCCGGGTGGGTGGCGAAGGCCCGGGCGATGTTGACGCGTTGGCGCATGCCGCCCGATAGCTCGTTGGGGTAAGAGTTCTCGAACCCCCACAGCCCCACGAGCTTCAGCCACTTGTGGGCGGTCTCGATCTGCTCCTCTTTGGAGACGCCCTGAATCTCGGGGCCCAGGCAGACGTTCTCGGTGGCGGTCCGCCAGGGCAGGAGGCGGTCTTCCTGAAAGATGCGGGTGATCCCGCCGACGTGGGTTTTTCGGTAATTCTGCGCGGGCGTCCCGTCGATGAGGATCTCGCCGGCATCGACGTGCTTGAGCCCGAGTAGACAGTCGAAGAACACCGATTTTCCCGCGCCCGTCTCCCCGACGATGACCAGGTACTCGCCCTCGCCGATATCGAAGGACAGGCCGGCGATGGCGCGGACCTCGGTGCCCTTTTGTTTCTGATAGAAGGTTTTGTGGACGTTGCGGACGACGATCTTGGGCCGGCCGTTGCCCGAGGATTCCGCGGCCTGGGCCATTACATCTTCCCTCCTTCTTCTATCCGCCACGAAAGGACCCGGCCTTCCAGCCACTCGACAACCGTTTCCAGAAGGAGCAGGACGATGATCATCCAGAGCGTCCAGGCAAGGATGAGCGGCATTTCGAAAAGACTCTTGGCCAGGTCGAGCTCTTTGCCGATGCCCGAGGGGGCGCCGACCAGCTCGGCCACGATGACCACGCGGACGCCGACGCCGACGTTGATCTTTGTCGCCGTGAAGGCGAAGGACTTCACGTAGGGCCACAGGAGAATCCTGATCATCTGCCGGGAATTGGCCCCGAAGGTTTTCACCATGTCGGTGGTCTTCTGGTCGATGGAGCGGATCCCGTCGTAGACGTTGAAGATCGTGATGGGCGCGCAGATCATCAGCAGGACGAACCCGATGCGGAGCTCCGTCTCCGAGAACCAGATGATGACGATGATCACCCAGTTCAGCGCGGGCACGCCCATGACAAACTTGATGATCGGCCGGACGTAATCGTCGATCTTGGCCGAAAGACCCATGAACAAACCGATGGGCACGCCCACAATGACCGAAGCGAGGATGGCCGCGATCAGACGGACGAAGGAGATCAACCCTTGGCTGAGAAGCTCCCAAGTCGTGACGATTTCATAGAACGCCTTGAGGATCAGGTGAACGCCCGGGACCAGCCAGACGGGGGAGACGAAGGAAACAAGCTGCCAAATGACGGCAAGACACGAAAAGGCGGTCACCGCCTTCCAGGAAATGCCCTCCGCGAAAAATTGCGCGATTCCGGTCCGCCCGGGCGAGTCCACGTGGGTTCCCCGCGCCCCGGTTTCGGCATACTCCGCCTGCGTCATCTCATCGATCCCTGTTTCGTCAGGCGCGCCCCCCCCCTCCCGGCGGAAGGGGGGGGCGCGCCCTTCAATCCATTCTCAGCGGTTTTACATCCGGCGGGATTCCCGCGGCTGCATTTCTCCACCGGTCCTACAGGGTGGGCCACTTGTAGTGGATCCCGTCGTCGGGGAGCTTCTTCAGCCGGCCCACCGACTTGAATCCCTTGAGCGTCGCCATGATCTCATCCTTCCGGTCCTTGGAAGGCTCCACCAGGAAGGTCATGAACTTGTGCTCACGGCTGTACTTCAGGGCCTTGATGGGGATCTTCGTGAAGGCGCTGATGAACTTGTCGGCCCGCTCGGGCTCCTTGTAGTAGAACCTCACCGCGTCCTGCCACATCCGCATGATGCTCACGTTGCGGTCGTGGTCTTCGTCGAGCCAGGACTTCCAGCCGTACGCGCCCAGATACCAGACCGGCGCGTCCGGGGCCAGGCCGATCTCTTTGCGAACGCCGGCGCTCATGTCGCCCACCAGGTGGAACCCCGAGGTCAGCATCTTGGAAAGGTTGGGCTCCCAGACGATTCCCGCGTCCACCTTCCCGGCATAGAGTTGCGTCGCAACCGCCGGAGGCGAGGCGCTGAGGATGTTCAAGTCCTTCCGGTGATTCATTCCGTGGTGCCGCAGGAACAGGACCGCCATCCCCCAGAAGCCCGATCCCGTCGTCGCGGCGACCGTTTTCCCTTTGAGATCCGCCGCCTCGCGAATCTTGGGGTCTTTCGAGACGAAGGCGTGGTTGGCGGTGGTGTAGGTGAACATGAGCTGGATGGGGATGCCCTTGCTGTAAAACCTCGCCGCGTTGGAGAACGCCGGGTTATACACGCTCTCCCACTTGTGGGTGGCGAAGTCGGCGTACATGGCCCCCAGGCGGCGGTAGAGATTGACCTTGAAATCCAGGCCGTGCTTCTCGCCCAGTTTGAGCCCCTGGATGATGGGGAGCATCATGGTGGAGTTCGACGGGGGTCCGAGACCGGCGCCCACGACCTTTTTCGCGCCGAACGCGCGCCGCGGAGCGGCGAAGGCCCCCACCGTCGCGCCCGCCGCGACCCAACCCACACCCTGGACAAATCTCCGACGGCTGATTCTTTTCCCTTGGCTCATCACTCGTTCTCCCGTTTGAGGTGTCCGTGTTTAGAGCGTTAGCCCTCTTCGCAGCCGTAAAAAATCTTCCCTATCGAAACCCCCGTCTCGATGACAATGTTTCCATAACGGAAAGTTTTACATGATCCAGCCGGAAATTTCACCCGGCCAAACGTTTTGCGGGGAAAAATCTTCGAAGAGCTTCCGGGGGGAGGGGAGAGAGGGGGGGGTGTCGCCCGTTTGGCGGCTGGACAGTCCCATGCCGCGAGGACCGATTTCCGGGGGGCCCGGGGGACCCGTTGGCCGTTGACATGATCCGCCCATTGACTTAGAAGGGCCGGATACGGAAAGGGAATGGAAACCCATCACCCCGGGAAGCCCCCGGGAGGGAGTTAGGGGAGATCGGATGCCGTCGCCTGAAGAATTGACCGGCGCGCAAAGGGCGGCGTACGTCCGGAGCCTCTTTACCCGCGTCGCGCCCCACTATGATCTGGCCAATGGTTTCATCACGGGCGGGCGCCACCGGGCCTGGAGAAGAAAGACCCTCAAGCGGGCGCTTGCTCATCTATCCGATCGGACCGGCGGCAGGCCGATCCGCGGACTGGATCTTTGTTGCGGGACGGGCGACTACCTTTTTCTTCTCCGGGAAATCCTGGGTCAGGACGCCCGGCTGGTGGGGCTGGACTTTTGCGAGCCGATGATCCGCGTGGCCGTGGAGCGGACCCGCCGCGCGGGCGCGGAGGCGGTCTGGCTGCGGGCGGACGCGACGGACCTGTCCCTGTTTCGCGACGGGACGTTCGACCTGGCGACGGTCGGCTTCGGTCTCCGAAACGTCATCGACCTGCCCGCCGCCCTTCGGGAGGCCGCGCGTGTGTTGCGTCCCGGAGGGCTTTTCGTTTCTCTGGAGCTAACGCGCCCCGAGCGGGGGCCGCTGCGCCCCGTCATCTTCGCGTACCTGCGGTGGCTCCTTCCCTTCCTCGCCAATCTCGCCAAAGGGGGCCGGGAGGATTACCTCTGGCTTCGCCGCTCGCTGGAGACCTTTCCGGGGATTCCCGGTCTCTCGAAGCTGCTGGAATCTTCGGGGCTGGAGGTTCTCGAGGTTTGCCGTTTCGGGGTGGGGGCCGTTGCGGGTCACATCGCGCGGCGCGCAGAGTAAGAAGAGCGCTTTATCGTTGGGTTTTCATTTGAAGAAATAGGGGATGGGCAAGCCTATCCCGAGCGAGACCAAGCGACAGAGACCGTCTTCGTCCCGCTCCCTCACATACCCGTTCAGAGCAGGAATGCAAGCAAAGGCCTGGTCAACCCCCGGCCGCGCCGAGCCGCTTCCGCCACAGCGGCGATAGGCTCTCCTCGAAGACCCCGCGCATCTCCGCCGGAACCCCCGGCAGGCAGATGATCTCGCAGTCCTCGGCGGGGCACCGTACGCCCGGCGCCCCGCCCACCCGGTTCGGCAGGGGTTCGGCCCTGGCGGGGAGGTAGGCCATCTTTTCCCGGGCGGGGGTCATCTCGGCGGAATCGACCGCGCCCGCCTCTGCCAGCTCTTCATAACGCTTGCGGACCCATTCCTTCGCCTCGGGGTGCAGCACCATTTCCAGGTTCAGGGCGCTCGCCACGGCAAACAGGGTCATGTCGTTGGCCGTGGACCCGAGACCTCCGCACGTGATGATCGAGGACGGCCTGCGGCGCAGGCAGGACCGGAGGACTTCGGCGATGTCCGCTGTGGAATCCGCCACGATGTGCGCCCGCTCGACCCCGCCCCCCATTCCGGTTACGTGCGTGCAGATCCAGCGGGTGTTCGTATCCAGGACCTCACCGGTCAGGAGCTCGGAGCCGATGGCAACGGTTTCAACGGTGAACAATGGATGCCTCCCGGCGGGAACGGTCGGGGCGGGGCAGTTTCATCGGCCGGCGCGCTCCCAGAAGCCCAGACCGATGCTCCGGGCCTCGCGCTCCCAGAGCTTGAACTCATCCTGAAACTTGAAAGGGACTTCATGGGTCACGCGGCCGTAGCCCTTCTGGATGAGGATCGCGTTCAGCATGGTCCGGTCTTCCAGGAACACGTAAAGAAGCGGACGGCCGTCTCGGCCCCGGATGACTTTGTCGCGCATGAGGTAAACGCGCTTGCCCTCCACGATCTGCCGGACGGCGGGGGTGACCACCCGCTCGAAATACTCCCGGTACGTCCTCCCGACGCGCGCCTTCGGAGGCTGGACGCCGATGAGACGGACTACGTTTTGCGTGTCGAGGGAAAAGGTGACGCCGTCGATGACGCGGAGGACCGTGACCCAGAACCTCCCGGGCTTCCCGGGTTTTCCCGCCGATTTCCCCCGCTTGAGAATGGGGGCGCTTTCCACGTCTTCCGGGGTTTTGGCCTTTGCCTCCTTGCCGGGAGGAGAGGCTGGATCGGGATCGGAGGCGCCCGAGGGAAAACACCCCGCGAGCGCCGGCAGGACAAGCGCCAACGCGGCCAGCCAGGGCAGGCCGGCCGGGCGAAGGCGTCGGTGGAATGGTTTCCCGGTGGGGAGCCGCCGCGCACTCATGTCCGGAATCATACCACCGGACGCAAGGCCTTGTTCAGATGTTTGTTTTCCGGGGCTTTTCTTGTGGGGCCGTTTCTTCCAGCCCTGAAGATCGAATAAGATCAGACCGCCGTTCCGGAACGCGCTCCGCCCTCTCCTGAATCGAGGAGCCATCGAAATGCTGATCACCAACGGACCTCTCCTGACGTTCGATCCCTCCCGTCCGTTTTTCAACCCCGGCGCCGTCCGGATCGAGGCCGGCGTGATCGCCGGGGCGGGCGACGCGGACTCGCTGGGTTCGAAGTCCGGGGAGGAGGTCCTGGACGCCGGGGGCCGGTTGATCCTGCCCGGCCTCATTGACGCGCACGCGCATCTCTACAGCGCCTTCGCCCGCGGAATGGGCCTGAAGGACGAGCCGCCCAAAACCTTTGTCGAAATCCTGGAGCGGCTCTGGTGGCGGCTCGACCGGGTTCTCGAGCTGGAGGACGTCCGGCTCAGTGCCTTGGTCGGACTCATCGGCTACGTCCGCAACGGGACCACCACCGTCATCGACCACCACGCCAGCCCGTCCGCCATCGCGGGCAGCCTGGACGTTCTCGCGGACGCCTTCGGGAAGGCGGGTCTGCGCGGGGTTCTCTGCTACGAAGTCACCGACCGCAACGGCGACGCCGGCATGAAGGCGGGGATCGAGGAAAACGTCCGGTTCCTCAACCGGGTGCGAGGTGAGCGGGACGGGCGCCTCGGCGGTCTCTTCGGCCTGCACGCTCCGCTCACCCTCTCCGACGAGACCCTGCGGGCCTGTCTGGAGGCCGGCCGGTCGCTGGGGACGGACGTGGGATTCCATGTCCACGTTTCCGAGCACGAACCCGAGGTCGCGGACAGCCTTGAGCGATTCGGCAAGCGCCCCCTTCAACGCCTGCGCGACGCCAGCGTGCTGGGGCGAAACTCCATCGCCGCCCACTGCATCCACGTGGACGAAGGGGACCTGGCCGCGCTGCGCGAGACCGAAACCATCGCCGTCCACAACCCCCAGTCGAATATGAACAACGCCGTGGGCTGCGCGGCCATTCGGCGGTGGACCGGGATTCAGGCCGGCCTCGGGACGGACGGGATGACGCAGGACATGTACGCCGCCGCCATGACGGCTTACCTGTTGCAGAAGCACGAGGCCGGGGACACGCGCGTCGCCTGGGACGAAGTCAAAGACTTTCTGACGGCCGGCAACCCGGCCATCGCTTCAAGATTCCTGGGATGCGATGTCGGAATCCTGCGGGAGGGCGCGGCGGGTGACGTCGTCGTTTCGGACTACCGGCCGCCGACGCCGCTGTCGGCGGACAACTTCTGGGGCCACCTTCTCTACGGGGGGGCGGGGCTCCAGGCGCGGACGGTCGTCGTGGGCGGCCGGGTCGTCATGCGCGACCGGCAGCTTCAGGGGATTGACGAGGAGGAGGTTTTCGCCCGGGCGCGAGAGCGCGCGGCGAAGTTGTGGAAGAGGTTTTAGGCTGAGATTTCTCGCAACCCTATTGGACTTACCCCGGTTTCGTGGAGAGTTAAGCACTTGGGTTTTCAGGGTGTGCGTTGTTGTCTCCTTTCGTAGTTAACGGGTGACAGGTTGTCGATGGAGGAGTGCCGACGATGCGGGTTGTAGAAGCCCTCGATGAACCCGAACACCTCCATGCGCGCCTCGGCCCGGGTGCGGAAACTGTGGCGAGCGAGGAGCTCGCACTCCAGCGTGGCGAAAAAGCTCTCACACAGCGCGTTGTCGTAGCAGTCCCCGACCGAACCCATGGAGGGACGCCCGCCCGCCTGGCGGCAGCGCTGCCCAAAGGCGACCGAGGTGTACTGCGTGCCCTGGTCGGAGTGGTGGATGACGGCCCGGGGACGGCGCTTATACAGCGCCATGTCGAGCGCGTCGAGCACCAACTCGGCCCGCAGGTGTGTGGCCATCGACCACCCCACGATGCGCCGGCTGAACGCATCGAGCGCCACGGCCAGATACAAAAACCCCGCCCATGTCGGAACGTAGGTGATGTCGGCCACCCACAGCCGGTCGGGGGCCTCGGCCGTGAAGTTGCGGTCCACCAGATCAGGGGCCGGCCGCGCCTCCTGCCGGCGCTGCGTCGTGCGCGCTCCCTTGCGCCGACTGACGCCCGCAAGTCCCGCCCCACGCATCAGCCTGGCGACGCGCTTGCGGCCCACACGCACTCCCTCAGCCTCCAACTCGGCATGGACGCGCGGCACGCCGTAAGTCCCCCGAGAACGCTCGTGGATCGCCTGAATGCGTTTGGTGAGCGCCCGATCGGCACACGAGCGGGCACACGGCGCGCGCCTGCGCCACGCGTAGTAGCCGCTGGAGGAGACGCCCAGCACCCGGCACATGGTGGCGGTCCGATACATGGCCTGGTTCGCCCTCACGAACCCGTAGATCCGGACGGGATCGAATCGGTATCCCGAGCAAACCAGGCCGCGGCTTTTGCTAAGATCTCCCGCTCCTGGCGGAGCTGTCGGTTCTCGCGGCGAAGTCGGCGCAACTCCTCCCGCTCATCGCTCGTGAGCCCGTCTTTGCGACGCCCCTCGTCAACGTCGGCTTGATGGGCCCAGGTGCGGATCGTCTGCGCCGAGGGCTCGAACTCGTGCGCCAGCGCCTCGGGCGTGCGTCCCGCCCGGACCAACTCTACCATCTGGCAGCGGAACTCCATTGGATAGCGTGGGTGAGTCTGTGGCATCGTGAACACCTCCTTTACCCCCAAATCATCAGGTGTCCACCAAACCGGGTCAACTCCACTATTTGTGAGAAATGCGGGCTGGCCGTCCCTTCTATTCAATTGACCCCAATTGATGAAGAAGCTGAAGATCAATCTTGCTCTTGACGGTTCGGCGATCCAGGCCCAAGCGGCGCGCCGTCTCCTGGTAATTACCCGTCCGCGAGTGCACGCAGGTGCAGTACCCTCGTAAGAGCTCATCGGCCGTCAGCGTTCCACTGCTGACGGCCCTCAGAAATTCCTCCCGGGCCGGAAGCGCACGTCCCTTCAGCGGCCGGTACTCCTTCCGGATGAGCACGCTACGCACGCACTGCTCCAACTCCCGGATATTCCCCGGCCACTGATAGTCGATCCCCAGGTTTTCGAGGATCCAGACCTCCACCTCCTCCGCAAGCGCCTCGGCATCCGCATCGGCCACACGTCGAGCGATGAACAGCAGGAGTTCCTTGAGCTCGGCGGGAGACTCGCGCAGTTGCTCGTGAAGAGGGGGGGTTGCAATCACGTCCGAACATAGACGATAGTAAAAGTCCTCCCGGAATTCTCCCTTCTGTATGGCTTCGGCCAGGTCGCGATTGGTCGCGGAAATGATCTTCCCCTGAAACTTCCGCTCTTTCGTGTCGCCTACCGCCTGAAATCCGCGCGTTTGAAGCACCCGAAGGAGCTTGACCTGTATCGATGCGTCGAGGTCGCCGATTTCATCCAGGAAGACCGCCCCGCCGGGCCGGCAGATCTCGAGCCACCCTTGTTTATCCTGTAAAGCCCCCGTAAACGCACCCCGCCGATGGCCAAACAACTCTGACTCAATGAGCGTGGGGGACAGGGCGGACAGATTCAGCGCGTGAAAGGATTGAGAGAAATCTTCTGCAAACGCCAACCTTTTCGGGTCGAAGGGAATGTAGCAGGACAGGCCGATGGCTTGTGCGACGAGCTCCTTCCCCGTCCTCGACGGACCCGTGATGAGGGTGGTTACATCGCCCATCCGCTTGTAGAGCCCATCGCGGTGCCGCCGTATGTCGTGCGTGAAGATTGACTGCCAGACAGCGGCGCGGAGTCGGGCCGCCGCCATCGAGCCCCCGATGATGTAGCTGAAAATATGATGAAACGCTCGGCAAATTTGAAAATAGAAAGCAAAAAGATGAGGCGCTTCGTGCTTCGTCGGCAGCAGGACACCGGGAATGTGAAGGCCATCACGAAAGTCCCGTAGAAACTCATCATAGAAGCCGAATCCCCCTTGCCCGACCTTCCCCTCCAGGGATTGGACGACGGCCCTTTGGAAGTGATCACTGTAGCGGCGCCACAGCAGCCAGAGGGTAACGACTTCATAGAGCCCCAGTTCCTGTTGGGTGGCGGTCGCGCCTTCGGTGAGACCCTCCCGCATTCTCGTCACAAGCGTGTCGCAGCGCTCGTTGATTTTTAAAAAGTTGACGTGAGGGGTGTCGGGTCTGTCCACCGGCATCCGAAAGACGGGGTCTTCTTCGCGGAAGTCCGAACCGAGTGCCTCGCGACGGTACTCGATGCGTTCTGGAAGGAAGGGGTTGCACGTGGCCAGCTTGGATACTGCTTTGTAAGAAAGTCCGCTCGGTTGGCGTCAGGAATGGCATAGCAGCCTCCTCAAGTTATGTACATTCAATGGATATCTAAATACATAAAAGGTCAATATCTTGCGGTTATATTGAAGCGCCGCGGAGGAGTCTTATCATCTAACCTATTGATTTAATAACAGTTTTCTAAGAATAAAGCTCGTGGCACACCCTTTGCCTTATGTCACTGGTAGAAATTGAGGGGAGGGAAAGACCATGAGCTGGATCGTTGGCGTATTCAAGTGGGTATTCCTGGTGGTCCTGGTGACTGTCGTTTTCTGGTCTTGGGTCGGCTTCGTCTCGGAACTGAAGGGCGACGGCTTCGACGCATGGGTGGACCAGACTCAGGCGGAAGAAGTGTCGATGCAGTTCCTGTCGGGTGTAGGCACTGTCGAGGACGAGGAAATCGGCACTGACGGATTTGACGGTCAGGTCACCTTTGAATCCATTTTCGAAGGCCTGGAAGGCTTCATTCCTGGCGGGTAGTGTCGCACACTGGAATCCGATCGGGATCCCGGCATGTCTTCTGTTCCCGGTTGATGAAGAGAACAAAACAATTGGGAGAACAAGAAATGACAAATGCGGGAAAACTGATGATAGGGGTGATCGCCTCAATCCTTCTGACGGGTTGTCAGCCCGCTTCCAAAAAGGGTCTGGAAACCCTGGCCGGGGGAGAGACGGGAAGGATCCACTTCGAAAGCACGAGCCCCTACGATTTCAAGCACATTCTCGACGGAAGCGGGAAGGCTCGAAAGGTTGTGGTGTTCGGTGACCTCAAGCTCCCCAAAGGCGCGAAGGGGAAAGTGCCGGCCATGGTCTTCGTCCATGGCAGCGGCGGGTGGATGCCAAAACACGAACGCTACCTTCGGGAACTCGGCAGGATGGGTGTGGCGATTTTCAGGGCGGACAGTTTCCGCCCGAGAGGAGTGACCGGCACCGTCGGCGAACAGGTTTCTGTGACCGAGGCGATGATGATCTCCGACGCTTTCCATGCGCTGAGACTCCTCAGCACCCATCCGCGCATCGACCCAAAACGCATCGGCATCATGGGCGCGTCGAAAGGGGGGGCGGTTGCGTTGTTCACCGCCTGGGACCCGCTCAGAAAGGCGGCAGTAGGAGTCGACTTGATGTTCGCCCTGCACCTTCCTTTCTACCCTCCCTGCGGGATGTTCAAGCCGCTCCGTTTCACGGGCGCTCCCATTCTGATCCTTAGCGGGGAGCTGGACGAGTGGACGCCCGCCAAGCCCTGCGTTGAGCTTACGGAAGCGCTCAAGACCGCCGGGTACGACGCGAAAATCACCGTGTATCCGGGTGCATATCACAGCTTTGACGGCGAGAAGCCTCTCCACCGAATTGAGCGAGCCTTCAACATCACAAAGTGCCGTTTTGAGATTCAGCCGGATGGAACGACGATTGAAAAGACCAGTGGGTTGGCTTTGGACACCCTCAAGAACAGGAGGAAGGCCCTTTCCGCTTGCTCGACGCGGGGCGTCCTCGCCGGGCGGAATGGTCCCGCGAAGAAAAAGGCCATGCAAGACATGCGTGAGTTCGTGACGCGCGCATTCGGGCTATGAACAAAATCGGAGATGTTTGCCATGAGCCTTAAGAATTTGACACGGACCTTGTTGGTGCTCCTTGCCATGGTATTTTTGGCGCCAACGCCGGCCCATGCGAACGTCGTTATACCCATGATCTTCGTTACTTTGCCTGCCATGATTGTGGCCCTTTTGCCGATCATCGCCATCGAATCATACGTGCTGTGGTCATGGATCGGCGCCTCTGCGTGGTACTCCGTATGGGTCGTATCGGTTGCCAATGTGGCCTCTACGCTGATCGGCGTTCCCGTCACATGGGTTCTTCTGCTTCCACTCGCAATATTCCCCTCCGAGATGGCGCCCGGGGTTATATGGTTTCTGTTCTACGAGGGGGCTAAAGAACCGAAGCGCTGGGTGTTTGCCGCTGGATCCTTTTTGCTCTTGATATCCTTCTTTTACGTCTCGTGGTTCATCGAATACCAGATCGCAATACGCATGTTGGATGGGTTCGAATCTCAAAATGTGAAGTTCGGTGTTCTTGTTGGTAACCTGGTGACGTATGGAACTTTGGCCGCAATCGTTCTGGGCTGGTTGGTATGGGAAGTTTTGCGCGCCTCTCCACCCGGGCATCCTTCACCCGGTGATTTCTTAAGTTGGAGCCGAGCGGTTCGAGAACGCCAGGAAAGCGAGCGGGCTGAGCAGGAAAGGGGTCAGGTCATGGAAAATGGGGACTACGTCGCCGAACCCCAGTTGCTGTCACATGCTCGGATGGAGCCCGAAGTCGAAGAGGGTGAGAAGCTTAACGGGGATGATGACGGGCAAACGCTGCCCAGTGAGGCGATGTCGCCCGCGGGTAAGTTCGGCCTCGTGGCGAAGCAGGGCTACAATGGAACAGGCCTGACGGACGCCGAAGAGGTCGAGGAGCATGTTCACGAAGGAGCGCTTGTAAAGTGACATCGCCTCTTCGAGGGGCCGCCTCTGACGTCCGGGGGACCTCTTTCTCCCTTTCAGGATATCATTCGTTCGGGAAGAAGCCTTTATCCACGTCTAAATCCTCCCGCGCGCCTTTGCGCGGCGGTAGCGGCCCGTCAGCATGGACCAGCCGCCGGGGGGGGCTCCACTTTGAGCAGGAACTCGTCCAGCTCGTCCAACCGTTCCCGGCCGGAGGGGTGCGTGGATTCCAGGACGATGTCCGCCTCCCTCGGGCGGAGCGACTGGATCGTCAAAAGGTATTGCCGCGCGCCGGCGGGGTCGTAACCGACGCGGGTGCAGTAGTCCGCGCCTACGCGGTCCGCCTCGAATTCCAGGTTTTGGTCGAGGCCGTTTTCGAAGAGCGATTTCATTCCTTCCTTGATCATCTCGTCGAACGCCTCGGGGTTTTTGTCCAGCGAGGCCAGCGTCACTTGGGCCAGTCCGGAGATGGCCCGGCTGCGGCGGATGACGTTGAGGATGTGCTTTTCCGTGACGTGGGCGATTTCATGACCCAGGACGCACGCCAGCTCGGCTTCGCTCTGAACGCGGCGCAAGAGCCCCTTGGTCACGAACACGTAACCGCCCGGAGCGGCGAAGGCGTTCACCTTGTTGTTGTTGAGGACGCCGAAGGTGTAATCGATCTCCGGCCAGTCCGAGGTCATGGCGACGGCCTTCCCGACCAGGTTGACGTACCTGAGCAGGGAGCGGTTCCGGACCAGGCCGCCGTACCGGGCGACGACCTGGGAGGCGAGGGCGCCGCCGATGGCCCTTTCTTCCCGCGCGCCGATGGGCAGGAGGCCGCTTACGGCGGACCCCGCGCCCTTGATGATCTGCTGTCCCTTTTCGGTTTTGATGAACTCGACGCCTTTCTCGACCTCGGCGCAGGAGGCCAGGACGAGGACGGCAAACATCGAGAGAAGCGCTCTTTTCAAAAATTCCAGGTGTCTCATCGATATTCCCCCACCTTCCCCTTGCGGAGAAAGCCTTCCACTTGCCCCTCGCTGATCCGGGCCGAGAACTTTTCCATCCGGTTGATGGCGGCAATGTGGGCGGCCGTGACGCCGGTCCGCCGGGCGTAGTCTTCGGCCACCTTGTCCAGCCCGCGCGCGCCGGCCGAGGCGGCCGTTCCGGCGGCGTCTCTCCGGAACTCCTTCCCGATAAGGGCCAGCAGCCCGCCGTCCTTCTCCGGCTCTTCCGGGCTGGTGCGGGACGCGTAGACCCAGCCTTCGTTGTCCTTCGGCGTTTTCACCAGGAGCCAGCGCCCGTCCTTTTCGAGGACCTCGAGGGGCGTGCCGCGGCGGACCCGCTCCACCACCCGGTCCAGGGCCGTCCGGCCGGAGCGGATCTTGGCGGAGCGGGCGCGGACGTAGACGGTCTCCGCCAGGGCCTCCGGGACCGCGGCCCATCCGGCCGCGATTAGGGCGGCCGATACCGCGCTGACAAAAATGATTCGCTTCACGGGTGTCTCCTTCCGCGAAAAGGGGTCTTGAGAACCTCGACGGCGGTTCCTCATTTGGTTTTCATCTCGTAAACGCCGTCCCAATCACCGGCGGGCGGGGTTCGCAGAAATTCTTCGCATCGCTCCATGTACACCCGGGAGGGACCGTCGTGGGGGTTTTTCTCCAGCACGGCCCCGAAGCGGCGGGTCGCTTCCTCCCACTCCTTTTGCCGGTAGGCGGCGAGCCCTTTGCGGTAGTCCTCAAGCAGCCCGGCCCTCTCGGGCGGCAGCTCGCCCTTCTTGGATAACAGCTCGTAGACCCGGACGGGGGCCTTTTTTCCCTGGACCCGAATCAGGTCGATCTCCCGGGCCTCGATGTCCTCTTTCGCGAGGGCGTAGGTGGTCTCCCCGATGAGGATCTCCGTGCCGTACTGTTTGCCGGCCCCTTCGAGGCGGGCGCCCAGGTTGACGGCGTCTCCCATGACCGTATAGTCCATCCGGCTTTGCGACCCCATGTTCCCGACGGCCATGGGACCCGAATTCAGGCCGATCCGGCAACGGAGCTCGGGAAACCCTTCGCTGAGAAGCTCCACGCGGAGGGATTCGAGCTTCTGCTGGTTCTCCAGCGCCGCGTGACAGGCCAGCGTCGCGTGTCTCGGCTGATCCAGCGGCGTCCCGAAGACGGCCATGATGGCGTCGCCTTCATATTTATCCAGGTATCCCTCGTGCGCGAGGATGATGTCGGTCATCGCCGTGAGGTAACGGTTCAGCAGGAGGACGAGTCTTTCCGGTGTCAGGCCTTCGGAAATCGAGGTGAAACCTTTCAGGTCGGAGAAGAACACGGTCAGCTCTTTCTTTTCCCCGCCGAGTTTCACGTCGTCGGGGTTCTCCAATAATTTTTCGACAACCGTGGGGGTCATGTAGTGCTGGAAAATGTGCTTGACCTGCCGCTTGCGCTTGCCCTCGGTGAAATATTCCAGGACGGAGACGGCCAGGAAGGTCGCGAAGACGCCGGTTTCCGGCGTGACCAGGTCCACCCAGCGGCCCGCCGCGCGAAAGAGCCAAATCGAAAGCCCGTAATAACCGGCCGCGTAGGCGAGGACCAGCGCGATCTTGACCCGGAAGGTCGAGAAGGCGACCAGCGTGACCGCCGTCAGCAGGCACAACAGCGCCAGCGCGCCCAGGGCGACTTTTCCCCGCGTCTCGCGCAGGAAGTCTCCGGCCAGAATGTTGTCCAGGGCGGCGATATGGATGAACACGCCCGGCATCTTGGAAGAGTAGGGCGTCACCCGCAAGTCGTAAGTGCCGGCGGCGGTTCCGGCGATGAGGACGATCTTGTCTTTGAAGACCTTCGGGTCCAGGTCGGGTTTTTTCCCGTCGTGGATCTGCTTGAACGAAGAGAGAACCTTGGCGATGGGATAAATGGGGTGAATCCGGTCTGAAGGTCCGTGCCACTTCAGGATCATCTCGCCCCGGCGGTTCAGCGGTATCTTGACGCCGCCGACGGCCAGCTCCCCCGCCCGGGTGAACCGGACGCTCCGCGTCCCGAGAACCCGCATGGCGATAGTCAGCGGGAACACGGCATAGCGACGCTTTTGATAAAGGAACAACGGCTTCAGCCTGCGACTTGGGCCGTCCGGGTCGGACTGAAGATTGATGGACCCGATCCCCTCGGCCGAATCGAGCAGCGCCGGGATGGGCAGGTTCGCGCCGCTGTACGGAAGGGCCCGCGAGCCGTCGCGCCCCAGGATGTTCACAGCCGATCTCACCCGCCAACGGGCGGCGGCGGGAGAGGAGCGCGCCGCGCGCCCACCGGACGTCTTCTTGTCGAACAACATCGGCAAAATAACGTTTCCCGCTTTTTTCAGCGACGCGGCGAAGTTCTCGTCGTCCTCGTCGCTGGACTTGTCGGGCTCCAGGAACAGGATATCGAAGGCAATGCGCTTTGCGCCGCCCATCTTGAGGAAATCCACCACATAGGCGTGCACCGTTCTTGGCCACGGCCAGCGGCCCAACTGGTCTTCGAAATGGTCCAGGCTGGCTTCATCAATGGCGACGACGACGATGTCGCGGTTTGCCTTTTCAGGGTTGGCGTAGCGAACGAAGTGGTGATCCAGCGCTTTCAGCTCGGCGAGCTCGAACAGATCGAGCGCCCAAAGGATCGAGATCCCGGCGAAGACCGACGCGCCCACGCACAGAGCGGCGAACAGGCGCATGCGATCCTTGCGCAGATGTTCAAAAAGCGGCAACGGAAAGGCCCGCCCTCGGGGCTCAGTCGGGGGTGGATTCCCCCTCGTACTTGCGCCACCTGACGTAGGAGTTCGCAGGCGGCGCTTGGGCCCCGCGCTTGTGTCCGGTCGTCTTCTTCGGCGTGCGCGACCGGTTGTGAGACCGGAATCGGCAGAGATCACTGCAATAGAGCTTACGGTGATTGAAGCGCTGGATGAAGTGTCCTTCGCATTGTTTGCACTTCCGCACGCGGTGCGCGGCGGCGCTGATCAGGAAGAGGGAGAAGCGATAGTAGAACAGACTTCTCAAGTCGAAGGTCATGGGTTCAAGGCGGAGGGTTTGAGGTTGGACGCCCTTGCCGTTGCCCGAGGCGCCCGGGCCGGAGGCCGCCGCCTTTGAATCCCCGTCCGGCGGAGCGGAGGTCTCCCGGCCGCCGTTCCGATCCCCGTCCGTTAAATCCGAGGTGATGTGAAATTTGAAGCCGTGCAGGCCCATCAGGTAGCTGTTGACCCGCTCGACCACGTCCCGCGGGACCGTTCCCTTGTCGGACAGGGTTCTCAGGGTCTCGCGAATGCTTTCCTGCGTCCGGTGAATATGGCCCAGCGTGGGGGCCATGCCGCCGAAGTGCCACTGCGGGGAGCGCTTGCCCCGAGGGTGCGTCTCGTCCGCCTCGGGCGCGACCTCCTCATCCGGCTCCACCGTCACGGCGAACCATCTCCACAGGTGGTCCCTCCAGTTGTCCTCGGACAGGGGGGTGTTCGCGAATTCGATGGCCCAGGGGACCGCTTCCAGCGTGTGGTCCATCGCCCGGGGCGCGGGTTTGGTCTTCTGCGGCTTGGCCATGCCTGGTCTCCGGCTTATGCGGGGCCGGCGAGTTCCCGGAGGTCTTGAATCTGATTCAACCGCCCCATGACCACAACGAGGTCTTCCGCTTCAAGGAGGCAATCGGCTTCCGGGTTGTACAGGTAATTAGGGTCGCCCGACTTCTGGACGGCGAGGACGAGCAGACCGGTCTTTTGCGGGATTTCGCCCGCGCGTAGCATCTTTCCGCAAAGGAATGAGCCTTCGCGGATGGCGGTCTCTTCGACCCGGTAAGTCCCCCGGGAATCCCGCAGCATGGTGTCGAGGAAGGAGACGACCGCCGGACGGACCATCTCCGAGGCCATCCGCATGCCGCCCATGAAGTTGGCCGACACCGTTCCGTCGGCGCCGACCTTCCGCAGCTTGGATTCCGCGTCCCGGTGAATGACCCTCGAGATGATCCGGATCTCGGGGCAGAGCTCCCGGGCGGCGAGGACGACAAAGATGTTGGCCTTGTCATCGGGCAGACAGGTCACCAGACCCGACGCCTTCTGGATGTTGGCGCGCTCCAGGCACCCCTCGTTGGTGGCGTCCCCTTCAATGTAGAGGAGTCTGGGATCGTCCTGGTCCCCCGCTCTAGGGTTTTGTTGGACACTCGATTGATCCATGATTCATGGAGAAAGGGGTGTCGCGATGAACGAACAAAAGCAAGAGGGGGCTTTGGCGGAGGGCGCCCGCAGGGCGAACGGAGCCAAGGCCCCAGGGCATCGCAGTGAGCGGGGTCGGTTCTCCTGCCAGCGCAAGCGGGAGGCGGTCCTGCGTCTTTTGCGGGGCGAGAGCCTGGAGACGCTCTGCCGCGAGTTGGGCACGACAGCGGCTCGGCTTTCCGCTTGGCGCGAGGCGTTCCTTCGCGGGGGCGAGGCGGCGCTCAAAGCCCGCCCGGCGGATGAGCGGGACGAGGAGAACGCCCGGCTCAAGGCCAAGGTGGGCGAACTCACGATGGAGGGCGAGGTCCTGCGGGAGAAGATCGACCGCCTGGAGGCCGGCCGCCCTTTAGCCGGCAGGAGGTGGAGGCGATGAGTCAGGCCCGCTTCACCTCCACGGGCAGAGCCTACGGCCTGAAGCGGGTGTGCGCCCTTTGGGGCTTGGCGCGCTCCACGGTCTACGCGCAACGGCGGCGAGAGGCGGTCCCCGTTCATGAACGCCCCACGCCCAATAAGCGCGGCCCTGTGGGCCCGTGCACCGATGCGGAACTCCTCGGCCACATCCGGCAGGTCCTGGAGGACTCTCCCTTCCATGGCGAGGGCTACCGCAAGGTGTGGGCGAGGCTGCGCTTCGCGGGCATCCGCACCAGCAAGGAGCGGGTGCGTCGCCTGATGCGGGAGGCGGGGCTTCAGGCCCCCCACCGGGTGGGCAAACCCCGAGGTCCCAAGGCCCACAACGGGACCATCCGCACCGAGCGGCCCGACCGAATGTGGGGCACGCACATGACGACGACGGTGACCACCGAGGAGGGGATGGCCTCGGTGTTCGTGGCGGTGGATCACTGCTCGGTGGACTGCGTGGGGATCCATGCGGCCAAGAGCGGCAACCGCTTCGAGGCCCTGGAGCCGATCCGGCAGGGGGTCGCCGAGCGCTTCGCCGGCTTGGAGGCGGACGTCGCCGAGGGGCTTAAAGTTCGTCACGACCACGGCCCCGCCTATCTGTCCGATGACTTTCAGCGGGAGATCGCCTACCTGGGCATGACCAGTTCGCCCAGCTTCGTGCGGGCGCCCGAGGGAAATGGCTACTGTGAGTGGTTCATCCGCATCTTGAAGGAGAATCTCCTGTGGGTGCGCTCTTTCGCCACCGTAGAGGAACTGCGGTGGGCGCTGCTTGAGTTCAAGAACCTGTACAACCATCATTGGATTCTCGAGGGCTACGGCTACCGAACGCCGGCCCAGGCAAGGCAGGAAAAACTCGCTCAAGTTGCGGAGGCCGCATGAGGTCGAATACCCTCACCCGAGTGTCCAATAACCCAGGGGCGGTCCACTGGAGCCTCGCTTCGATCCTCTCCCGATCCGTTTCCACGGCGACAAAGGCGTGGTCGGTGTTCCGGAACTCCTCCGCCACGTGGCGTCCGGTCTCTCCGAGTCCGCACACCACGATGTGGCCGGATAACCGTTGGATCTTCGCTTCCAAGCTCCGCTCCCTCATCAACTGGGTGAACTGTCCACCAACCAGGAACGCCGTCGTGGTGGAGATCCCGTAGGCCAGGGTCCCGACACCTCCGAGCAGGAGAAAAACGGTGAACACCCTGCCTTGAACCGTCAGCGGCCGGGTCTCACCGTATCCCACCGTGGTCAACGAAATGACCGTCATGTAAAAGGCGTCGAATAAACTCCAGTCCTCCTCGATGACCGCATAGCCGAGGGTGCCAACCACGAAGACGGCCAGAAGCATTCCGACCAGCACCCAGATTTTTCTGAACATTCGCGCTCCAAAGCTCCGTCCACCTCATCAACTGACCTGAGTGTTATTTTATACACGCAAATACGTGTACGCAACGGAACCTTAACACAATCAGGCAGAAGCCATTTCCGGCCTTATCATCCGCAAGTCGGATTTGACGGGGCGAAGCGGCGTGGTTATCGTGGGGAGAGAGGGTGAAACCGGTTTCGGACGAGGGTGTTTCTCGAGGAGCTCTCCGATGGTCTTCAAGCTATTCCCGTTGTTTACGGCCGTGCCGCTGCTGGAGCTTGCCATCCTCATCCGTGTGGGGCAGGAAATCGGGGCGGTGTACACCATCTCCATTGTTGTCATCACGGGCGCGGCCGGGGCGTGGCTCGCCAGGGCGGAGGGCATCGGCGTCCTTCGCCGCATCCGGGAATCCATCAAGGTGGGGGAGCCGCCGTCCTCCGAGCTCGTCGACGGGGCGTTTATCCTGGTGGGGGGGGCGCTTTTGTTGACGCCCGGGTTGATCACGGACGCCGCCGGGTTCTTTTGCCTGGTTCCGGCCACGCGGCCGGTCATCCAACGGTGGGTGGTTCAGAAGGTCATGCGCCGGTTTGGACAGTCGACCGTCACGGTCCGGGCCCATGCTGTCTGGAGGGAGTCCCCTCCCCCCTCCTCCCAAGAGGACGCCCCCCGGAAAATCAACTGAGCTCCTCCAGGATTCGCGCCGGGATTTCATCGAAGGGCACGGCTCGTTGGACGCCGTCGCGCAGATCCCGGACGCGCGCCGCCCCCGTCTCGATCTCATCCTCGCCGATGAGGACGGCGAACGCCGCGCCGGAGCGGTCGGCCTTTTTCATTTGGGCCTTCAGGCTGCGCCCGTCGAAGTCCCACAGGACCGAGAGCCCCGCCCTTCGCCACTGTTGCGCCCAGCCGAACGCCCGCTCCGAGGCCCGCCCGCCCAAAGCGACCAGGAAGACCTTCCGCTCGTCGCGCCCGTCCCCCGTCTCGGGGAGGAGCGAGATCAGGCGCTCCATCCCGATGGCGAAGCCGGTGGCCGGCGTGGGAGGGCCGCCCAGGGCCTCCACGAGACCGTCGTACCGTCCGCCCCCCGCGACCGTGTTTTGCGCGCCGAGGCCTTCCGCCGTGATCTCGAAAGCCGTGTGGGTGTAGTAATCCAGGCCCCGAACCAGGTGCGGATTGACCCGGTGGGGGATCTTCTCCTCATCCAGGAGGCGCAGGACCTTCTCGAAGGTTTCCCGCGAGGCGCGGCTCACGTGGTCGAAGAGCGCGGGGGACGCCGCGGCGACCTCCCGGCACCCGGGTTTCTTGCAGTCCAGGATGCGAAGGGGGTTTTCCCGGAACCGGCGGTCGCAGTCTTCGCACAGGCGATCCAGATGGCCGGTGAAGTAGGCGCGCAGGACCTTCAGGTAGGCCGGGCGGTCGCCGGGGTCTCCCAGGGTGTTGATCTCCACGTCCAGGCCCGTCAGACCCAGCGCCGAGAGGATCTCCCATGCCAGGGCGATGATCTCCGCGTCCACGGCCGGATGCGACGCGCCGAAGACCTCGCAATCGATTTGGTGGAACTGGCGGAGCCGTCCGGCCTGGGGCCGCTCATAGCGGAACATCGGGCCGATGAAGTAGAGCTTTGTCACGTCGCCCGTCTTGTCGAGGTGGTGCTCCCGATAGGCGCGAACGATCGAGGCCGTGGCCTCGGGCCGCAGGGTCAGGCTGTCCCCGCTCCGGTCCTCGAAGGTGTACATCTCTTTGTGAACGATGTCGGTGGATTCGCCGATCCCCCGGGTGAAGAGACGGGTCTGCTCGAAGATGGGGATCTTAATCTCGCCGAATCCATACCGGTGGAACGCCCGGCGGGCGACGGCCTCCACATGCTGCCACGCCGGCGTCCGCGCGGGCAGGATGTCCTGAACGCCCCTCACGGCGCGAATCGTTTCCGGTTTCAATTCTTTTCGCTTCCTCGCATGTCGGTGAATGGGCGGAAAAGGCGGGGTGTCACCGGCCCGGCCGCCCGGCCCGGCCGACGGCCTCGACGACCTCCGGCAGGACCTCTCCCGCCTTTCCGAGCAGGGTCTCGTCCACCCACCCGGAGATCGGCGTGGGTTCCGGATTCACCTCCAGGACGTACGCCCCGTTCTGTTTGGCGAGGACCGGAAGGCACCCCGCCGGCTGGACGGCGGCCGAGGTCCCGGCGACGATCATGAAGTCGCATCGGGCGGCCGCTTCCAGCGCCTTCTCCAGAATCTTCGGGTCCAGCCCTTCGCCGAACCACACCACGTTGGGCCGCAGGAGCGCCCCGGTTTCGGTCCGGGGGGGCAGCGGGTCGAGGGGGACCTGACGGTTCTCGGTGACTTCTCCGCCCGCCGCGCTCCGGACTTCCCAGATGTTGCCGTGAAGCTCGACGACGTTTCGGCTCCCCGCGTCCCGGTGGAGCCCGTCGATATTCTGCGTCAGGAGGACGAATCCTTCCGACCCCTCTTCCAGCGCCGCGAGGGCGGCGTGGGCGGGGTTGGGCGCGGCTTGATGAATCACCGAGCGCCGCCAGTCGTAGAACTCCCACACCAGCTTCGGGTCCGCCGCGAATGCCTCCGGAGAAGCCAGGGTTTCGGGACGCCGGCCGTTCCAAAGACCCCCGGCGCCCCGGAAGGTCGGAATCCCGCTCTCGGCCGAGACGCCCGCTCCGGTGAGCGCGACCCTGCGGCCGGCGCCCGCCCAGGCGGCCAGACCCGCCGGGCTGATTTTTGGAATCGGGTTCAGAGCGCGCTCTCCCGGCGGGTGAATCCGAAACGCCCTTGTCCTCCGCGTATGGGGGGCGTCCGCACCCCCGGGAAAGAATGGGTCCGGGGTGCCGGGAAGTCAATCGGTCCGCCGGCGCTCCGCCGCGACGCGTGTGGGCGCCATCCCTTCCCCCTTGGCCTCGAACCGGCGCCCCGGCCGGCGCGTGCTCTCCAGGCGGTAGGTTTTCCCGTCGGACCACATCCGGACCGCCCCGTCGAGGTCCGTGCGAAAGACCTTCGCGCCCATCCGCCGGTAGCGGGAAATGACTTTCCGCGAGGGGTGCCCCCGCCACGGACGGCCGGCGGAGATGACGGCGGCGCGCGGACGGACCCGCCGAAGGAAGGGCCACGAGCTGGACGTGCGGCTTCCGTGATGGGGGACCCGCAGGACCTCGGCGCGGAGGTTTTCCCCCGAGCGGAGGAGCTCCCGCTCGCCGCGCCGCTCCAGGTCCGAGGCCAGCAGGATGCGCACCTTCCCGTGGACGATGCGGAGGACGACCGAGTGATCGTTGTCCCGGCGATACCCGACGGTTTTCCGCTCGGGGCTTGGATGGAGGACCTCAATCCGGTAGCCGCGCCCGCTTATCTTCGCGCCCCGCCGGAGCCGATGGAGCGGCACCGCGCGGGCCGCCGCCGCCAGCAGGACCCGGCCGCGAAGCGGGTTGGTCGAGCGCAGGCCGCTTTCCCAGAGCTGCCCCACCGACATCGATCCCAGGACGGCCAGCAATCCGCCCGCGTGGTCCCGCTCCGGATGGGTCAACAGGGCGTAGTCCAGGCGCCGGATCCATTGTGTTTCCAGGAATGGAACGACGACGGCCTTTCCCACGTCGAATGATTCAGAGAACCGGCCCGCCGCGTCCACCAGGAGCGTCCGACCGTCGGGCAGCCTGACGAACGTCGCATCCGCGTCGCCCACGTCGAGAAAGAAGATTTCCAGCTCGCCCTGCTTCGCGGCGCGGGACCGCTCGAGGAGGTTCCAGGTGAGGGAAACGCCGAAGACGACGGCGCACGCCCCGATCCCCGCGCGCGTGAGGACCTTCCGACGGTCCAGCAGGATCCAGGCGGCCGCGGCGCTGTAGAGCGCGATGAGCATCATGGGCGAGGGCGGTAGGACGCGGATTGTGGCATGGGGCAGCGCGGCGATCCACTGCGCGCCGTGGGTCAGAAGGAGCAGAAGAAGGTGGACGGGATAAAACAGGGCGTCCGCCGCCCACGGGATCGCGCTTCCCAGGACGGAGGCCGCCAGTCCCGAGGGCACGACGAGCGAGGTCACGGGGATGAGCGCGAGATTCGCCGCGATGGCGTACAGGCCGACCCGGTGAAAGTGAGACGCCACAATCGGGATCATCGCCACCGAGACCCAAACCGTCACCCGGATGAAGCCGCGACCCGGCTCGGGGGCGGAGCGCCCGGGGAGGGGGAGGACGCTTGCCGAGCGCCGGTCAGGATGACCAGAACGGCAATGAAGAAAAGCTGGAACCCGGCGTCGAACAAAAACTGGCGGTCCCACAAGAGGATGAAGAGGGCGGCGAGGCCGAGGGTGTTGTAGCGGTCCCGGTCCCGCTGAAAAAATTGCGCGAGGAGATAGGCGACGACCATGAGGGCGGCCCGCACGGTGGACACCCGCGCGCCGGCGATGACCATGTAGGCCAGGACCAGGGGGATCGCGCCCAGCGCGGCCAGGCGGCCCGGCGTGAGAGAGGAGGGCGTCCGCATCCGGACGGCCCTCGGCGTCCAGCGGCCCATCCAAAGGAGAAGCCGGTAGAGAAAGAAGGCCACAAATCCGACGTGCAGGCCGGAGATGGCCAGCAGGTGACCCGCCCCCGTGTCGTAGAAGGCGTCGCGGATCTTCGCGGGGACGCCCCTGCGCTCCCCGTAGAGCAGGGCGCTGAGGACGTGGGAGCCGGGGGGCGGCAAGGCGCTCCGGACGGTTTTCAGCAATCGCTCGCGCACACCGTAGAGCGCGGAAAAAATCCGGGACCCGCCGCCCCTTTCGAGGATGGTGAGCCGCGAGACCCGGCTCACGCCGCCGACGGCGGCGATTCCCCGCACGGCCAGGTACGCCTCGTAATCGAACGACCCCGGATTCCCGAACCCCTTGGAGTGGTGCAGGCGCACACGATCCACGCGCACGCGGTCGCCGTATCGGGCTTCGAGTCCCCGGCTGTAGAAGGTGAGGCGGGCCCGGCTGCGGATCGGGATCGCGCCGCCGGGCGTTTCGATTTTCTCCATCCGAAGCAAAATCCGCTCGGACCGTCCGCCGCGCTCAATCGGGCTGTCCACCCGGCCGTACAACGTCACCCGGCGCGATCGCAGGTTCTTCGGCAGAAGCTCGAGCTTGGTTTCCCATTGCGACTGGAGCGGATGCAGGCAGAGCCCAACCGCAAAGGCGGCCACGCCGGTCCAGGCGGCCCGCCGTTTCTTGGGATCGCGAAAAAGGTAGAGAAGGGACGTGCCGGCCAGGGCGCACCACGCGGCCGTCAAAGACAGGGAGGTCCGGGGGGACAAGACCACAATCCCCGTTACCAGGCCGATGGCCGCATGGAAGAAAGGAGCGATCATTTCTTTCGCCAATTTTGCGCTCAGTTCAGGTCTTATATCATTCCGGTGATGATCAAACAACGGATTCGTTTATCCCCCGGGGGGGCGCCGTCGCGGCGGGAGGGCCGGAGCGTGGACGGATCGGGTTGCCTGCCTTCTTTGTCCCATATAACATTGCTCTTTTGAATGGAGGTTCGGCCCGGGCTGGTTGGGAAAGGGATTCGGTGGGCGTTCGTTACGGCGGAAGGGTCCTTGGCCTGCTCTTTCTGGTCGGCGTCCTGGGGGGCTGCGGGAGAACCCCCGCCGCGCCCCGCCCGGACCCGGTGGCTTCGTTGCTCCCGAAGGGGGCCGGGACCGACGCGCTGATCTCGCTGCGCCGGTATCTGCCCAGGGCGGTGACGTGTCCGGCCACGATCGAGTTGACCGAGAACGGGGTCTCGTGGGTGGATATCCATTCCTGCCATCCGACGGACCTCAGACGCGGGCTGCGGTTCAGGGATATCCAGGCGGCGCGCCTCATCCTCCAGAAGGTGAGCATGGGGTTCGATCAGCGTTGGGTCGAAGTGCTGCACAACCGGGCCTGGATCCCTATCGGCCGGGGGGTGGGCGGCCTTCGCGGGAAAGAGGGGATTCGGGTCCTGGAGGGGGTCAAGGCGGCCCTCGAGCATCTCGGCCCGGGACGCAAGACGTCCCATGAATGGAAGAAGCGGGCCCGGCCTTATTTGTTCTAGGAGAGCCAAATCGAAAGGGCCGGCGCTGCAAGGCCGATCAATCGGGGCGGAGACGGAAGGCCGAGCCCCTTCCCTCCGCCGCCCCCAGGCGGAAGGGATGTACTTCAGATGACGCAAGAGATTCCCGCCCGGTCACACTACTGCGGAGACCTCCGGGCGGACGACATGGGCGCCGCGGTGGTGGTGAAGGGCTGGGTCCAGACCGCCCGGGACCACGGCGGGTTGATCTTCATCGACCTGCGCGACCGGTCGGGTCTCGTCCAGATCGTCGTGGACCCGGAGCGCTCCGCGGAGGCCCACCGCCTGGCGGAGACCGTCCGAAGCGAGTACGTCCTGGCCGTCCGGGGGGAGGTGGCCGGGAGGCCGGAAGAGAGTCTCAACCCGAAGATGCCGACGGGCGAAGTCGAGATCGGGGCCTCCGATCTGTGGGTGCTGAGCGAAGCCAAGACGCCGCCGTTTGCCATCGAGGATGACGCCGAGGTTTCCGACGCCGTCCGGATGAAATACCGGTATCTGGATCTGCGGCGTCCGGTCATGCAGAAGAACCTCCTCCTGCGCCACCGGGCCAACCGGTGCATCCGGCGCTTCTTCGACCGCGAAGGCTTCATCGAGCTCGAAACGCCCGTCCTGACGAAGAGCACGCCCGAGGGCGCGCGGGACTACCTGGTCCCCAGCCGCGTGAACCGGGGGCGGTTCTACGCCCTGCCGCAGTCTCCGCAGATCTTCAAGCAGCTCTTCATGGTCGCCGGGTTCGACCGGTACGTCCAGATCGTCCGTTGCTTTCGCGACGAAGACCTCCGCGCGGACCGGCAGCCGGAATTCACGCAGGTGGACGTGGAGATGTCGTTCATCGACCGCGAGGACATTTACGGGGTCAACGAGCGGCTCATGACGGAGTTGTTCGGGGAATGCGCCGGCGTCGAGGTGAGCGCCCCGTTCCGCCGTATTTCCTACGCCGAGGCAATGGCGCGGTACGGCTCGGACAAGCCCGACCTCCGGTTCGGCCTCGATCTCTGCGACGTGACGGAGATTGTCAAGGACACCGAGTTCGGCGTGTTCCGCAAAGTCCTGGAATCGGGCGGGATGATCAAGGGATTCGCCGCGCCGGGCATGGCTTCGGTCTCCCGGAAGGACCTGGACGGCCTGACGGCCTTCGCTGTCGAGCAGGGCGCGGGGGGGTTGGCCTGGATGAAGCGCGAGGAGGGCGGCTGGGCGTCGCCCATCGTCAAGTTTTTTCATGAAGAGACACTGGGCGCGTTGGCGGCCGCCGTTGGGGCCGCGCCCGGCGACCTTCTGTTGATGGTGGCCGACCGGCCGGCCGTCACCGAGCCGGTCCTGGGCGCGCTTCGCCTCCATGTCGCCCGGCGGCTGGATCTGATCGAGCCGGGGCGCTTCGCGTTCTGTTGGGTGACCGATTTTCCGCTCCTGGAATGGAGCGAGGACGAGAAGCGTTATCAGGCCGTCCATCACCCGTTCACCTCGCCCCACGTGGAGGACGAGGCGCTTTTCGACACGGATCCGGGAGGGATCCGCGCCCTGGCGTACGACCTCGTTCTGAACGGTCAGGAGATCGGAGGCGGGAGCATCCGGATCCATCGCCGGGAGATTCAAAGGAAAATGTTTCAGGCCCTGGGGCTGACCGATGAGGAGGCCCGGGAGAAGTTCGGATTTTTTCTGGAGGCCCTGGAGTTCGGGACGCCGCCCCACGGGGGAATCGCCTTGGGGCTGGATCGGATCGTGGCCATCCTGGCGGGCGTGGATTCCATCCGGGAGGTCATCGCCTTCCCGAAAACCCAAAGGGCCCTGGACCTGATGACGGACGCCCCTTCGGGCGTGGATGAGAAACAGCTTCGAGAGTTGGGCATCGACGTTCTCGATTGACAAGGGGGGGAGAATTCCATGACCGGCTCCTACCAAACGGCGTACGAAGCGTCTCTCGCCCGGCCCGAGGCCTTCTGGGCGGAGGCGGCGGAGGACGTCCGTTGGATCAAGAAGTGGGACAAGGTCCTGGACGACTCGCGCGCGCCCTTCCACCGCTGGTTCACCGGCGGCGCGCTCAACACCTGTGAGAACGCCCTGGACCGCCATGTCGAGGAAGGCCGGGCGGATCAGCCGGCGCTGATCTACGACAGCCCGGTGACGGACACCGTCCGGACGTTCACCTACCGGGAGATCTTGGACCGGACCGCCCGGTTCGCCGGCGCGCTGGCCGCGCGGGGAGTGCGCAAGGGGGACCGGGTGCTCCTTTACATGCCGATGATTCCCGAGGCGGTGATGGCGATGCTCGCCTGCGCCCGCATCGGGGCGGTGCATTCGGTCGTGTTCGGCGGATTCGCCGCGCGGGAGCTGGCGACCCGGATCGACGACGCCAAGCCCAAGATCATTGTCTCGGCCTCGTGCGGCATCGAGGTGAGCCGCGTCATCGCGTACAAGCCTTTGCTGGACGAAGCGATCGATTTGGCCGCCGCCAAGCCGGAGGGCTGCGTGATCGTCCAGCGGCCTCAGGAGGGCTGCGACCTGACGCCCGGCCGGGACCTGGACTGGGAAGAGGTGAACGCGGCGGCGGCGCCCCACGACTGTGTTCCGGTGGCGGCCACGGACCCGCTCTATATTCTCTACACCTCGGGGACGACCGGCCAGCCGAAGGGGATCGTCCGCGACAACGGCGGCCACGCCGTCGCGCTCAAGTGGACGATGAAGAACGTCTACGGCGTCGATCCGGGCGACGCGTACTGGGCGGCCTCGGACATCGGCTGGGTCGTTGGTCATTCCTACATCGTCTACGCCCCCCTGTTCCACGGCTGCACGACTGTCCTGTACGAGGGCAAACCTGTGGGCACGCCGGACGCGGGGGCCTTCTGGCGGGTCATCTCGCAGCACGGGGTCCGGGTCATGTTCACCGCGCCCACGGCCTTCCGGGCCATCAAGCGGGACGACCCGGAAGGGGAGCACATCAAGAAGCACGATCTCTCCCGGTTTGAAACGCTGTTCCTCGCCGGGGAGCGGTGCGACCCGGACACACTGCACTGGGCGGAGGACCGGCTCGGCGTGCCGGTGATCGACCACTGGTGGCAGACCGAGACGGGCTGGGCCATCGTCGCCAACTGCATCGGCCTGGAGCGGCTTCTGGTCAAGGCGGGGTCGCCGACGAAGCCCGCCCCCGGGTGGGACGTGGGCGTTGTGGACGAAAAGAACCGGGAGGTCGAAAGGGGAAAGATCGGCGCCCTCGTCGTCAAGCTGCCCCTGCCGCCCGGAAGCCTGCCGACCCTTTGGAACAACGAGGAGGGCTACCGCTCGTCTTACCTGGAGGAATTTCCGGGATACTACCAGACCGGCGACGCCGGTTACGTGGACGAGGATGGATACGTCTATGTCATGTCCCGCACCGACGACATCATCAACGTGGCGGGCCACCGGCTCTCGACCGGCGCGATGGAGGAGGTGCTGGCCTCGCATCCGGATATCGCGGAATGCGCCGTCATCGGCGCGGCGGACGCAATCAAGGGGCAGGTCCCGGTGGGCTTTCTCGTCCTGAATGCGGGGGTCGTCCGCGAGCACGGCGAGATCGTCGGCGAGGCCGTCCGGCTCGTCCGGGATAAGATCGGCCCGGTCGCCTCGTTCAAAACGGCGGCCGTCGCGGAGCGGCTGCCGAAGACGCGGTCGGGGAAGATCCTGCGGGGCACGATGCAAAAGATCGCCGACAATGAGGAGTGCACCGTTCCGGCGACAATCGATGACCCGGCCGTCCTCGATGAGATCGCGAAGCTGCTGGAGGGGATCGGGTATGGAAAGGGGCGCGCGTAACGCGGATTTCTCGGAAAAGAGCAAGAGGCTGGGGTCGCGGTCCCGCAAAGACCTCATATCGGTCACGGCAGTGAGCGCACCGTATTTCCTGGAAATGACAAGGCTGCCGATGTTGGAAACGGTCCAATATTTAAACGACGAATTTGAGGGACGCGACACGAATATTTATTTGGGACGGGAGAGATTGGGTGGCGAAGAAAAGCGAGACTGAAAAAATCGCGGCCCTAAAACAGCTGGAACAACGTGGGGAGCTTGAGAATCCAACGGCTCGGCGCTTAATGGTTGAAACGCTTTTGGACAGGGGCGTGGCGATAGGCAAAATCGTGGACAAGATTTTCGATGGGTGTTACTCAAAAATGGATTTTTTTGATGAGGCCAGAGGATGGCTCGGGGCGATTAGCCAAGCAAATCCGGAAGGTTCCAAATGGACAATAGATGATCTGGTTCGCTGGGCCATGAAACGGCGGGGGCTGTCGGATTAGCCGACTTTTCTTTCTTTTACAACCTCTTGGTATTCAGGGAAAATTGCAAGAACTGTCTCTAAATCCTCGCCCCGGTCGTGGAATTCTCTCGCTTTTTCTATTCGCTGCTCATGGGTTAGCTCCTCACGAATCGCTAACCAAAGACGTCCCTCCGGAGTGAATTCATTGCCCGCTTCCATTTACCATCCTCTCCACGAGACGGGGGCAGTTTAGTCTTGAGCGAAACGATGTCAAGAACAATCTCCCGGGTTATCGAGAACTTATACCGCCTCCACGGAGAATTCAATCCAATATCCGCCAGTTTGTTTACCTGCGGTGAAGGGATAATTACCACGCGGATAACCTGGCCGAAGGGAAAGGCCCCACCCCGCTCCCCTTGACGAAATTCCATTGCGGCCTAAATTCCTGATTGGTTGAATTCGAAGGGGCGGTCCCGGAGGAGGGGCCGCGCCGCGGTCGTCGGGAGGGACCGGTGGAGAGGTCCCTAGATATTGGGTCAAATTCGACGAGTCCTGTTTCCGTTTCGTCCGTTCCATCCCTTTTTCTCTATTCCCCTGATCGCTCTGACGCTGGCCGCGTGCGCCGGCCGGCCGCCCGTCGGCGAGATGGCGGGCGCGGACGTCGCCATCTCGGCCGCGAAGGCCGCCGGGGCCGAAGAGCGCGCGCCGGTGGAATTCATCCTGGCCAAATACCTGTTCGAGGAGTCCGTCCGCGGTGTGGAGTCCTCGCGCTACGGCCGGGCGCGGGATAACGCCGTCGAGGCGAGGCGGGTCGCGCTGGAGGCGGAAGACCTCGCCCGGCGGGCGGGCCGCCGGCCTGTGTTGAAGGGCCGAAAGGCCGCGGAAGAAGGCGACCCGGCGACCCGGAGCGTTTCGGTTGCCGCCATTCCCGCCAAACCGGATAAGAAGAATGGCGGGGACTCAACAAAGGCGTCTCGTCCCGACGGGCGTCACCGGGTGGTCCGGGGCGAGAGTTTGTGGAGGATATCCGGCTACGCCCGGGTTTATAATGACCCGTTCAAGTGGCCGCTCTTGTATGAGGCCAACCGGGAGGGGATCGCCGACCCCGACCTGATCCATCCCGGGCTAGTGTTGAGATTCAAACGGAAGCCGAGTCCGCCGGCGGCGGCCGACGCGGTTCTGAGAGCGATGAAGCGGGGAAGGTGGTCCCTTTGGGACGGCAAGTAAGAGGAGGCGCCGGGAGACAGGCGGCCGGCGGCACCCGTTTAAAAAGGCAGTCGGTAATCGTTTCGATGAACCCCCAACCGGGTTGATTCAACGGGAGATGAACACTTGAAATCCGGATTCGTGGCGATTGTGGGACGGCCCAACGTCGGGAAGTCCACCTTCCTCAACCGGGCCTTGGGCCGGAAGGTCGCCATCGTCTCGCGAAAGCCCGGAACAACCCGGATGCGCGTTCTGGGGATCCGCAACACGGAGAACGCCCAAACGGTTTTCATCGACACCCCCGGAGTCCCGAGCACTGATTCCCTCATGAACCGGTACCTGAGACGGGAGATCGACGCCGCGCGCTCGGGCGTGGACCTCCTCCTGTTCATGACGGAGCCGGCCGCCCGCTCGGCCGAGCTGGACAGGCCGCTCTTGGAGGAGCTGTCCGGGCCGGCCTCGTTCCTTGTAATCAACAAGGTGGATCGCGCCTCGAAGCCCGACCTGCTTCCCCTCATCGACCGGTACCGGGGTCTGCGGGAGTTCGCGGAGGTTTTTCCGATCTCGGCGCTGACGGGAGACAACGTGCAAAGCCTCCTCGATGCGGTCGAAGAGACCCTGCCGGAAGGGGAGCCGCTCTATCCGGCGGACATCGTGACCGACCAGGCGGAGGAAGAGATGGCGGCCGAGTTGATCCGCGAGCAGGTCATCCGCGCGACGGCCCAGGAGCTTCCATACGCGTCCGCCGTGGACGTGGAAAGCATCCAGGCGGATCTCGAATTGGAGCGGTTGAACGTGATAGCGACCCTCTATGTCGAGAAAGAGTCCCAGAAGCCGATGCTCATCGGCAGCAAGGGCCGGATGATCAAGAAGATTGGCTCCGCCGCCCGCCCGGCCCTGGAGGAGTGGTTCGGGACGCCGATCTACCTGGATCTGCGCGTCCGCGTCAAGAAGAACTGGAGCCGCTCCGAGCGAATGTTGAGAGAGCTCGGATTCGACCGGCGGTAGGGCGTTTCCTGGAAAGAGACGATTTGTGGCCCTTTATCGTTCTGACGCTCTGGTCCTCAGGCGGCAAAACCTGGGGGAAGCCGACCGGATCGTGACCTTCCTCAGCCGGGAGCGCGGAAAGATGCGGGCGGTGGCCCGCTCGGCCCGGCGCGTCAAGAGCAAGTTCACCGGCTCCATGGAGCCGCTGACGCACGTTCACCTGGAGTTTTACGGCAAGGAGAACACCGACCTCTTTCGGCTCAACTCCGCGGATGTCCTCCGCAGCTTTGACGGCCTCCGGCGGGACTTCGAGAAGGTCAAAATCGCCCTCGTCATGGCGGAGATGTTGGACCGGATGCTCGAGGACGGGGAGCCGCAGGCTGAAATCTTCAACCTGTCCCTCGCTGTCCTGAACCGGATGGAAACGGCCGGGAGAGGGGGGAGGGGAGGGGGAGGCGGGGCGGCCGAAGACCCTCTCATCTTGTTCGAAGCGCGGTTTCTGAGGGAGCTCGGCTATCAGCCCAACCTGGACCGGTGCGCGAAATGCGGTCAGGTTCTGGCGGAGAAGGGGGCGGTGTTCCAGGCGGGCGCCGGGGACCTGAGCTGCCCCGGATGCTCATCGGGTGGGCTCCGCCTCTCGGCCGGGGCGGTCAAGCACCTCTCGGCCGTGGGGTCTCTGCCGATCGAGCGCGCGTTCCAGGTCTCGACCGTGCCCGCCGTCCGGACGGAGGTGCGGCGCTTCCTCGAAGTCTTTCTTACCGGGGTGAGCGGCAGGCGCTTGAAATCCTTGAAATTCCTGGACGCCTGACCCGCGCCGGCGGGGATTGACACGTCGGGCGCCACACACAAATATCCCCTGTCGAATCGGGTGGACAATCCGTTTATTCCATCGAGGTGGTCTTTGAAGCAGGCATTGACGGAAACGGTCAAAGAGGCGTTTCGCAAGGCGGTCGAGGCCGGAGACCTCTCATCGGACGGCGCGGGCATCGACGCTTTGAATTTCACCGTCGAGCGCCCCGCGCAGGAGGAGCACGGGGATTTCTCGACGAACCTGGCCATGGTCTCGGCCGCTGTCCAGAAGATGCCCCCGCGCCGAATCGCCGAGGCCCTCGCCCGGCGGATCGGCGATGAGCACCCGATCATCGAACGGGTGGAGATCGCCGGTCCCGGATTCCTGAATTTTTTTCTCCGCCCGGCCTGCCTTCGGGAACAGCTTCTTGAAGCCGCGAAGAAGGGTGAGAACTTCGGAAGGTCCCAAATCGGCCGGGGCAAGCGGGTCCAGGTGGAGTTCGTCAGCGCCAACCCGACGGGCCCGCTCCACATCGGCCACGGCCGGGGCGCCGCGGTTGGAGATAGTTTAAGTAGAATATTAATATATTCAGAATATCTTATTGAAAAAGAATACTATATTAATGATGCTGGAAACCAAATTGAAACCCTCGGACGGTCTGTCTATCTCCGTTATCAGGAAGCCGCGGGGAAGGACATCGAGTACCCCGAAGCGTGCTATCAGGGGAGGTACATCACCGACTTGGCCGAGGAGATTTACGCCGAGGCGGGGGCCTCTCACCTGGATCGGGATGAAGACGCTGTTCTCGAAGAGCTCGGGGAGCGCGCCGCGCAAGCCATCCTTGTCCGGATCCGGGGAGACCTGAAGGACTTCAACGTCGAGTTCGACGTCTGGTTCAGCGAGCGATCCTTGTTCGACGGCGGAGAGGTTTCCGGGGCGGTCGAGGCGCTGAAATCCAGGAATGAGGTCTATGAAGAGGACGGCGCCCATTGGCTCCGCTCCTCGGCGTATGAGGACGAGAAAGACCGGGTCATCATTCGCCAGGACGGGCGGCCGACTTATCTGGCTTCAGACGTGGCTTATCACCGCAACAAGTTTGAGCGCGGTTTCGACACGGTCATCAACATCTGGGGCGCCGATCACCACGGTTATATCCCGAGGATAAGCGCCGTCGTCCAGATGCTCGGGAGGCCCGCGGAAGACCTCCGGGTCCTGCTCGTCCAACTTGTTTCGCTCACCCGCGGGGGGCGGCCGGTCGCGATGTCCACACGGCAGGGCCAATACGTCGAGCTCTCGGAGGTCGTGCGCGAGGTCGGGACGGACGCCGCGCGCTTTTTCCTTTTGATGCGGAGCTCGGACAGCCCACTGGAGTTCGATCTCGATCTGGCCAAGGAGCAGTCGTCGGATAACCCCGTTTATTACGTCCAGTACGCCCACGCCCGGGTGTGCAGCGTCTTGAGAGAGGCGGAAAAGCAGGGCGTCCAAATCCCCCCCCTTGGACTGGGGGAGGTGGATCTCTCCCCGCTTACGCTGCCCGAGGAGCGCGCGCTCATCCTGAGGCTCCTGCGGTTCCCGGAAATCGTGGAATCCGCCGCCCTGAGCCTCGAGCCGCACCGTCTGACCCACTACCTGATGGATCTCGCGGCAATCTTCCACAATTATTACAGGCATCACAGGTTTATCTCCGACGACGCCGCATTGAACGCGGCGCGTTTGTTTCTGGTCGATTTTTTCGGGCTGGTTGTGAGGCGGGCGCTTGACCTTTTGGGGATTTCCGCGCCAGAGCGCATGTAAGATGCTATAATAAAAGGCAGGAGACGCTTTCAAAGGGGTCGGCGCCGCACATGCGCAAACGACGCGGAAATCTGTCGCGGGACGAGAACGAGAGCATTTATCAGTTCCGGTTCGGCCAGCGCCGGATGAGGACAATCCTCACCGGTACGCTCGTTGTTTTCGGGCTGATATTTCTCCTCGGTTTTCTGATCGGCAAATCCCTTATTCCTGAAACCGACTGGGTCGCCACGGTTACGAGAGAAGCCAAGGGGCGTTTTCTGAAACCCGCCGGGATTCGATTCACGTCCGCCGAAGCCCTGGAAACAACAAAAACAACGAAAAGGAAGAGGCTAAAGAAACTGAAGAAGGCCGTCCAGGGAAGTGGCATGGTCAAGCGGATGATTCCCCGAGAAAATCCCCTTCCCGCGAAAGCGGCCGGGAAATCGCCTGAAAAGGGCCGGGTCAAGCCGCGGCCTCCCGTCCGAGCAAAAAAAGCCGAACCTCCGAAAATGGCAGCCACGCTTCGTCCCGCTCTGTCCCCCCCCCTCCCCCGTCCCGTCGGCGGTCTGGGTTTGGTGCGGCCGTCCGTCGCCCGGCCGGAATCTCTGAAGACAAAGCTTTCCTCCTTCCTGTTGCGAGTGGGTCCGGGGAGCGAAGCGGAGGCCTCCGCCCCGCAATCCGGACCCCTCCCGCGGAAACGCGTGGCGCCTTCCCGATCCCGCCATTCGGCCGATGCGGCCCGGGCTCGGCCCCCCGCGCCGGTCAAGACGATGTCTCCGTTGCTTGAGGCGGAACGGACTTCGACACCCCGGAACCTGTTCCGCATCCGGAAGGCCGGCATGCCGTCCACGATTAAGACGTCCCCCCTCCCTCCCTCCGGGGGCAAGCGCTCCGGGTTGAGACCCGCGACGCCGGGCAAGGTCCCGGACGCCCCCCCGCCCCCAGGCCCGTGCGGGTCACGTATTCCCGGGAAGGCCGGTACTACATTCTGGTCGGATCGCATGCCGACTGCCGGGATGCGTTGGAGCAGAGAGAGGCGCTGAGAAGAAACGCCTACCCGGCGTTTATTCGGATGTCCGACATGGGAGCAAAGGGAAAACGGCACCAGGTGATTGTCGGCCGGTATCGGGATCTCGATCGCGCGACCGAAGAGGCGGGCTGGCTCGGCCGGATGGAAAATGTTCGCCCCCGCGTCTTCAAGGAAGGAGAGACCGGCGCCCCCTGACGTTTTCTGCTCCGCGCAATCCGACCGCGCCGTGATTTTTCCTCCCTCTCCCTCCCCCCCGCTCCGCCTCCTCCACACCCTGAAAGCGGGTCGCCCGGGGGGCTGAAATCGGCGCGAGAGGCCGGCGATTCACCCGAAAATTTTCTGACCTTGACAGCCCTACGGGCGGGGCATACCATTCATTGGATCAACGGTGTTTCGGCGATTTGCCGGAAAAAGTGCGTGTTTCCCGCCTCCGATGAGGACAGCGACTTGCCCCCGCGATTTCCGCCTTGGATGAGAAAGCGGCTCAATTTTTCGGATGAGACCCACCGGGTCAAGGCGCTGATGCGCAAGAAGCGGCTCCACACCGTATGCGAGGAGGCCCGGTGTCCGAACCTGTTTGAATGCTGGGCCAAGCCGACGGCGACGTTCATGATTCTGGGCGACACCTGTACGAGAAAGTGCGGATTTTGCGCGATCGCGACGGGAAAACCCTTGGACGTCGACCCGCTGGAGCCGGAAAACGTGGCCGACGCGGCCGCCCAAATGGGGTTGCGACACGTAGTGGTCACCTCTGTCGACCGGGACGACCTGCCTGACAAGGGGGCGAGCCAGTTCGTCGAGACCGTTGCCGCGCTGCGCCGGCGGCTGCCCGACGCGTCGGTTGAGATCCTTACGCCGGATTTTTTGGGAAATCAGCGTGCCATCGAGCGGGTCATCGGGGCGGATGCGGACATCTATAACCACAACATCGAGACGGTTCCGCGGCTTTACCGAAAAGCGCGCCTGGGCGCCGATTACCTGTGGTCGCTGAAGCTTCTCCGGCTCGTGGCCGACGCGGGGCTTTCCCTCACCAAGTCCGGGATCATGGTGGGGTTGGGAGAGAAAAAGGAGGAGGTGCACGGGGTGATGCGGGACCTGCGCGGCGCCGGGTGCCGAATCCTGACCGTGGGCCAGTACCTGCAGCCGACTCCGGCTCACCTCGCCGTCGAAGAGTTTGTTCACCCCGATGACTTCGCCGACTACGAACGGATAGGGCTCGAGATGGGATTCGATTACGTCTCCTCGGGCCCCTTTGTTCGGAGCTCCTTCAACGCCGAATCCGTATACGAGGCCATCCAGGCGAAGCTCCGGAACGCCCGCCGGAAAAACGGGACAGCGGAGACCCGGACGGACCGGACCTACGTTCGCATTCCGATCTAAGGAACAACGGAACAAGCGTTCCCCCGTTGTGGAAGACGGCGGGGGATTGCGCGCATTCACGGGCGGCGGCAACGCATGAAAACAGAATCGGTCTTCAACATCGGAATCATCGGTTTCGGCACGGTCGGGACCGGGCTGGTCAGCGCCCTGCTGGACAACGCCGAGGAGATCGCACGTCGCGTCGGCCATGCGGTCACCCTCAAGCGGATCGCCGACTTGGACGTGACCACGGGCCGGGGCGTCCGGGTTCCCGACGGTGTTCTGTCCCAGGACGTGGACGCCCTGCTGGACGACCCGGAAATCGATGTCGTGGTGGAGCTGGTCGGCGGGTACGAGCCGGCCAAGACCTTCATCCTCCGGGCGCTCAAGGCGGGGAAAAACGTGGTGACGGCCAACAAGGCCCTCCTGGCCCAGCATGGGGAAGAGATCTTCGCCGTCGCCGAGGAGATGGGCCTGGAAGTTGGATTCGAGGCCGCCGTGGGCGGGACCATCCCGGTCATCCGCGCGATCAAGGAGGGGTTCTCGGCCAACGTGATCGAGACGGTCTTCGGGATTGTCAACGGCACGGGCAACTACATTCTCACGAAGATGACCGAAGAGGGCCTGGATTTCGAGACCGTTCTCAAGGAGGCCCAGGCCAAGGGATTCGCCGAGGCCGACCCCACGTTCGACGTGGACGGGATCGATTCGGCCCACAAGATCGCGATTCTGGCGAACCTTTGTTTCGGCACGCCCGTCCGGATGGAAGACATTCTCATCGAGGGGATTCGGCTTATCGAGCCGGTCGACTTGGAGCTCGCGGCAGAGCTGGGCTATCGCGTCAAGCTCCTGGCCACGGCGAAGCGCGTGGATGACAGCCTGGACGTCCGGGTCTGCCCGACGATGCTGCCTGAATCCCAAATCATCTCCCAGGTGGGCGGGGCCTTCAACGCCATCTACATCAAAGGGAACAAGTCGGACGCCAACGTCCTCATCGGACAGGGGGCGGGCTCGCTGCCGACGGGCGCGGCCGTGGCGGCGGACATCATCGAGATCGCCCGCAACCGGAGGCTGGCGGGCGTCGCTGGCGCGGGGGCCAGGGTGCCGCCGCTTTCCTACGCGCCGCGGGGCCGCAAGCCGATTCCCGTCCGGCCGTCTTCGGAGATCGTCACGTCCTATTACCTGCGTTTCACCGTTGAAGACCGGCCCGGTGTCCTATCGGCCATCTCGGGCGTCCTCGGCCGCAACGCCATCAGCATCGAATCGGTTATCCAGAAGGGCCGCCGCGAGGGGGAGAGGGACCACGTCCCCCTGGTCATGATGACCCACGAGGCCCGCGAGAAGGACGTCCAGGCGGCGCTGTCGGAAATCGACCGGCTGGAGTTCGTGAGCGCCCCCACCATGCTCATCCGCGTGGAAACCGCCGAGGGCCAGATGTAATGGCTGCCGATCTCCCCATGCCCGGCGAGGCGGCCCCCAAGCGAGACCTTCTCTCCGGCGGGGCCTCCCAGGCCGGGGCGGCCTCCCAGGGCGGGGCGTCCTCCCAGGCCGGCGGGGCCTCCCAGGCCGGGGTGGCCTCCCAGGGGCCATGGCCGGGCGTGATCCGGCGATACCGCGAATTTCTCCCCGTAACGGATGCCACCCCGATCATCACGCTGAACGAGGGGAACACCCCGCTCGTTCCCGCCATCCGCATCGCGGAGCGGGCGGGCCTGGAGCGTCCGGTCCATCTCAAGCTGGAAGGGTTGAACCCGACCGGATCGTTCAAGGACCGGGGGATGACCCTTGCCGTGTCCAAGGCGGTCGAGGATGGGGCGCGGGCGGTCTTGTGCGCCTCGACGGGCAACACCTCGGCGTCCGCGGCCGCCTACGCCGCCCGGGCGGGGATTCGGTCCGTTGTCCTGATCCCGCGCGGAAAAATCGCCCTGGGCAAGCTGACGCAGGCGATCATCCACGCCGCCTCGGTCATCCAGATCGAGGGAAGCTTCGACGACGCGCTGAACCTCGTCAAGGCGGTCTGCCGGGACCACCCGATTACACTCGTCAACTCCCTCAACCCGCACCGGCTGGAGGGGCAGATGACCGCCGCCTTCGAGGTGTGCGAGCAGCTCGGCGGACGGGCGCCGGACTTTCACTACATCCCGGTGGGCAACGCCGGAAACATAACGGCCTACTGGATGGGATACCGGAAGTTTCATGAGCGGGGATGGACGGACGCTCTTCCGCGGATGCGGGGATGGCAGGCGGAGGGGGCGGCCCCAATCGTGCGCGGGCGCGTGGTGGAAAACCCGGAGACCTTCGCTTCGGCCATCCGGATCGGAAATCCGGCGAGCTGGAAATCGGCCCTTTCCGCCGCCGAGGAATCGGGCGGGCGGATCGACATGGTGTCCGATGAGGAGATCCGGGCGGCTTACCGTCTGCTCGCCTCGGTCGAAGGGATCTTCTGCGAGCCGGCCTCGGCGGCTTCGGTGGCCGGACTCCTCAAGGACGCCGCGGCGGGCAGGCTCCCGCCGGACGCGGAGGTTGTCTGCACCCTGACCGGACACGGGTTGAAGGACCCGGACAGCGTGATCCGGATGAGCGAAAAACCGGCCACGGTGGAAGCGGACGTCGATGCCGTGGTGGCCCGCCTGGATCTTGATGGAGAGCCCGCCGGCGGGCGGAATCGGGTGAAGGGCGCGGGCGAAGGCGGGTCGCGGTGAAATCTGTCGTCCTGATCGGAGGCGGAATGGCCGACGAGTCGCTGGAGCTTCTGGAGAACCGCTCGCCCCTGGAGGCCGCGAACGTCCCGAACCTGGATCGCGTCGCCGCGGAAGGCCGGACGGGGCTGATTCGGACCATCCCGCCCGGATGGGAGCCCGTGGCGGAATCGGTCGCCGCGAACCTCCTCGGCCTGGACGCGCCGCCGGGCGGCTCCGCCCGGGGACCCCTGGAGGCGCTCGGAATCGGGATCCCCCCCGAAAAAGATCAACTGGCCCTGCGGTTCAATCTGGTCCATTTATTCACCGACTATCAGCGGATCATCCTCGCGGATCATACGGCGGACATCCGAAACGACGCCGAGGGGCTTCCCTTCGTCGAGACCCTGGAGAAGGACCTGGGGGATGATGAGTTCCGGTTCGTTCACGTCGGAGAGTACCGGGGGGTCATGCTTTGGAAAGGGGACGGCGCCGATCTCAAGCTGACGCCTCCCCACGCGATGTTGGGCGCCGAGGTCGCGGACGCGATGCCCGGGGGAGGGGGAGGGAGAGGGGAGGCCGGCCGGAAGCTCCACCAGGTCTACAACAACGCCCAGATGCTCTTCAATATCCATCCGCGCAACGAGGAGCGGAGGCGCTCGGGCCGGACGGCCGTCAACAGCATCTGGGCGTCCGGCGCGGGAGGCCCGGTTCCCGGCACCCGGGCCTTTCGGGAGCGTTGGGGCGTCCGGGGCGGAATCCTCTCGCGGGCCGCCGTCCTGAGGGGCCTGGCCGTTTCGGCCGGGATGGACGTGGTGGCGCCCCCCGGGGTTGATTCATCCCCCGATGATTGGGCCGACGCCGTTTCGGACTATCTCCGGACCGGGGATGTCGCGTACGTCCATTGCGACGCGGGCGACCGCGCCGCTCACCGCATGGACGCGGCCGGGAAGGTCGAGGCCATCGAGCGGTTCGATTCCCTGGCCGGGGCCGTTGCGGAGCGCCTGAAGACCTTGGGGGATCACCGCTTGGCCGTTCTGGCGGATCACCGGACCAGTCCGGTGGACGCGAAGCACGCGGCCGCGCCCGTTCCGGTCGCCGTTTGCGGAACGGGCATCAAGGCGGACCGTCCCGGAGAGTATGACGAGCGGCTCCTGGTCCGGGGAAGCCTTCGTTTGCCGGACGGCGCGGGCCTCATCCCCTTTCTCATGGGACGCGGCTGAGAAGGGCGTCGGATCGGCCGCCGCCGGGTTTTTCCCGCCGGGACGGAAATCCGGTTGTGGTATCATTGGCGCCGATTTTTGATGACGCCGCTTCGGGGTTGTGGGGATTTTGGCGCTTTTCGTTCAGAAATACGGCGGCACCTCGGTTGGAGACCTGGAGCGCATCCGCAAGGTGGCCGAGCGCGTCGGCCGGACGGCGGACGAGGGGCATGGGGTCGTGGTTGTGGTGTCGGCCATGGCCGGAGAGACCGACAAACTGGTCGCGATGGCCCGCGCGCTGAGCGAATTTCCCAATCAGCGGGAAATGGACTACCTGCTCTCCTCGGGGGAGCGGGTCACGAGCTCGCTCCTGGCCATCGCGCTGAGCGATCGGGGCCACCCCGGCATGTCGTTCACGGGATTGCGCGCCGGAATTCGGACGACGGGCGCCCACACCTCGGCGCGTATCCGGACCATCGCGGCCGATGAGATCGTGGCCGTCCTCGAAAAGGGCGCCATCCCCGTCGTCGCCGGCTTTCAGGGTGTGGACGACAACCGGGACGTGACGACCCTGGGCCGGGGCGGGTCCGATTTGACCGCGGTCGCCCTGGCCGCCGCGCTGCATGCCGACCGGTGTCAAATTTTCACCGACGTCACCGGGGTGTTCACGGCGGACCCCCGGATCGTTTCGGACGCCCGGAAGCTGCCCCGCGTCTCCTACGACGAGATGCTCGAAATGGCGGGTCTCGGGGCCAATGTGCTCCAGGCCCGATCGGTGGAGTTCGCCAAGAAATTCGAAGTGGAGGTCGAGGTTCGATCCTCCTTCACCGATGAGGAAGGGACCGTGGTCACTCGAGAAGATGAAGGCATGGAGCGGGTCGTGGTTTCGGCCGTCAATTGCGACCGCAACCAAGCCCAGGTGACCGTGGAGGGGATTCACGACCAGCCGGGGATCGCCGGGAAGCTCTTCGGCGACCTGGCGGAGTCGGACGTCGTGGTGGACATGATCGTTCAGAACGTCGGGTCCCACGGGGCCGCGGACATCTCGTTCACCGTCCCGCTTGAGTCCCTTGCGCTGACGGAAAGGATCATGGAGAACACCCGCCGGGAATTGGGGGCGAGCGCCGTCCGGACGAACGACCGGATCGCCAAGGTCTCGATCGTCGGGATTGGGATGAGGAGCCACTCCGGTATCGCCGCCAAGATGTTCCGATCGCTCGCGGACATCGGGACCAACATCCTGATGATCAGCACGTCGGAAATTCTGGTGTCGTGCGTGGTGGACGCCGAGTGCGCCGAATCCGCGGTCCAAACCCTTCACAAGGTTTTCGAGCTCGAGAAAAGCGTCGAGGCGAGAGCCCCGCTCTCCTCGCCGCCCGGGAATGGGGAGGGGGGGGCGGAATCTCACGGAGGCCCCGAGGGCCGGCCGGAAGGCGCCTCATAGGGATTGGATGATGCGGCAGATCGCGCTCTACGATTGCACCCTTCGCGACGGGACCCAGGGGGAGGAAATCGCCTTCTCGGTCGAGGACAAGGTCCGCATCGCCGAGAAGCTCGACGATCTGGGGATGGACTACATCGAAGGGGGGTGGCCGGGCTCGAATCCCAAGGACATGGATTTCTTCGAGGCCGCGAAGCGGCTCCGGCTCAGCCACGCGCGCCTGACCGCCTTCGGGAGCACCCGGCGGGCGGGCAACCGGGTCGCGAAGGACGCCAACATCCGGGCCCTCGTCCGGGCGGAAACCCCGGTCATCACCATCTTCGGCAAGTCCTGGGATTTTCACGTCCAGCGCGCCCTGCGGACCACCCTCCCGAAGAACCTGGAATTGATCCAGGATTCGGTGGCCTATCTGAAGAAGCATTGCGATGAGCTGATTTATGACGCCGAGCACTTCTTCGACGGTTACCGGCTTTACCCGGAATACGCCCTGGACACGCTGCGCGCCGCCGAGGCGGGGGGGGCCGACTGCGTTGTTCTGTGCGACACGAACGGCGGGTCGTTGCCGGGTCAGATTGTCGCCGGGACGGCCGCCGCCCGCCGGACCGTCTCGACGCCGATCGGGATTCACACCCACAACGATTCCGAGCTGGCGGTGGCCAACACCCTGGCCGGCGTCGAGCAGGGCGCCATCCACGTCCAGGGATGCATCAACGGCTACGGTGAGCGCTGCGGCAACGCCAACCTCATCTCCGTGATCCCGAACCTCCAGCTCAAGATGGGATACCGGTGCGTGACGGCGGCGCGGATCCGCAAGCTCCGGGAGGCGTCGCACTTCATCGACGAGCTGGCCAACCGGAGGTCGGACACCCACCAGGCGTTCGTGGGCGACAGCGCCTTCGCCCACAAGGGGGGCGTCCACGTCCAGGCCGTCCTGCGGGACCCGCGCACCTACGAGCACCTGGAGCCGGAGGTGGTGGGGAACCGCCGGCGCGTCCTCGTCTCCGACCTTTCCGGCCGGGGCAACGTGGTGTACAAGGCCAAGGAGTTCGGCATCGACCTGGACACCCACGACCCCGAGACGCAGGAAATCCTCCGGGAGCTCAAGGAGCTGGAGAACCAGGGCTATCAATTCGAGGCCGCCGAGGGGTCGTTCGAGCTTTTGATGCGAAGGGCGAAGGGGCAGCGCAGGAAGTTCTTCGATCTGATCGGTTACCGGGTGACCGTGGAAAAGCTGGATGAGAATTCGGCCGCCCGGGCGGAAGCCACCGTCCAGGTCTCGGTGGACGGCGTTCTCGAGCACACGGCGGCCGAGGGCAACGGTCCGGTGGACGCCTTGAACAAGGCGTTGCGCAAGGCGCTGGAGAAGTTCTATCCGGGCCTGTCCGAGACGGAGCTCATCGATTACAAGGTGCGGATCCTCAACGAGTCCGCCGCCACGGAGGCCACGACCCGGGTCCTGATTGAGTCGAGCGATCACGAATCCAAGTGGGCCACGGTAGGGGTCTCGCCCAACATCATCGAGGCCTCCTGGGAGGCCCTGGTGGACAGCTTCGAGTACAAACTCGCGAAGAACGCGGGGAAATCCGTCCAGGCCGCCCGCCGGTCCCGGAAGAAACCGGCGCCTCGACCGAAAAAGCGCGGGAAGGCCCCCTCGAAGACCTGAAAGACCACACTCTGGATTTTTGAAAGTGGACAAAGCCTACACGTTCCAGGAGGTCATCCTTCGGCTCGAGCGGTTTTGGGCCGACCGGGGATGCGTGATCCAGCAGCCCTACGACATCGAGGTCGGCGCGGGGACGATGAACCCGGCCACGTTCCTGCGCGTCCTGGGTCCGGAGCCCTGGAAGACGGCCTATGTGGAGCCCTCCCGGCGCCCCACCGACGGTCGGTACGGCGAAAACCCCAACCGCCTCCAGCACTATTACCAATACCAGGTGATCCTGAAACCCTCCCCCCTGGAGGTTCAGCAGACCTATCTGGACAGCCTCGTCATCCTGGGGATCGATCCGCTGGCCCACGACATCCGCTTTGTCGAGGACGATTGGGAGTCGCCCACCCTGGGGGCCTGGGGGCTGGGGTGGGAGGTCTGGCTGGACGGAATGGAGATCACCCAATTCACGTATTTCCAGCAGGCCGGGGGCGTTGACCTCAAGCCCGTCTCGGTCGAGTTGACGTACGGCCTGGAACGCATCGCCATGTACCTCCAGGGCGTGGAGAACGTCTACGACCTGGTCTGGACCGCGGGCATCCGCTACGGCGACATCCATCACTGGAGCGAGGTCGAGTTCTCGGTCTACAACTTCGAGTCCGCCGACGTGAAAACGCACCTGGAGTTGTTCAACCTCCACGAGGCCGAGGCCCTGTGGCTCCTCAAGGCGGGCGAGATCGTTCTGCCAGCCTATGACCATTGCCTCAAGTGCTCGCACCTCTTCAACGTCCTGGACGCCCGGGGGGCCATCAGCGTCTCCGAGCGGACGGCCTACATCGGCCGCATCCGCAAGATCGCCCGGCGCTGCGCCGAAGCCTATATAGAGGCGCGGGAGAAGATGGGGTTCCCGCTGCTCGCGGGGGCGAAGGCCGCGTCGAGTCGGACGGATGAGGTCGTTGAGAACGCCTGAGACCGCGCGGCGGCCCGCCGCTGCCTGAAATTCACCCCCGTAAAACCCGTAACCGAACCGGACGCCCAACAAATGCCCGCTGAAGATTTATTCCTCGAAATCGGTACGGAGGAGATCCCCTCGGGGTTCCTAGGGCGGGCCTTCGAGGATCTTTGCCGTCTGGCGAAGAAAACCTTTGGGGAAGCCCGGATCGCTCACGGGGAGGTCCGCGCGCTCGGCACGCCCCGGCGTCTGGTCCTCGCGGTCTCGGACGTGGCCGAAACGCAGGAATCCTTGGAAGAGCGCGTCATGGGCTCGGCGAAGAGCGTGGCGTATGACGAGTCGGGCAATCCTTCCAAGGCCGCCTTGGGATTCGCCAAAGGCCAGGGCGTCGCTGTCGAGTCGCTCGAAATCGTCGAGACCGAGAAGGGGGAGTACGTCTCCGCTATCAGGAAAGAGGAAGGCCGCCCGACGGCGGAGGTTCTCACGGAGCGATTGCCCGCGCTGATTAAGGGGCTCGGTTTCCGGAAATCCATGCGGTGGGGAGACGGCGATCTCAGGTTCGCGCGGCCCATCCACTGGATCGTCGCAATCCTGGGCGGACGGGTGATCCCGTTTGAGCTGGGGGGCGTCGCGAGCGGGGATCGGTCCCGGGGCCACAGGTTCATGGCGCCTGGGGAGTTCGGCGTCGAAGGCTTTGAGGCATATATCGAGGAGGCCCGGGAGCGGTTCGTGATCGTCGATCCGGAAGAGCGGACGGCCCTCATGCGGCAGTTGGCCGAAGCCGCCGCACGGGAAGCCGGCGGGGCGATCCTCCCCGATGACGACTTGCTGGAAGAGGTGGCCGGGCTCGTGGAATACCCGACCGCCATCCTGGGCCGGATCGAAGCCGAATACCTGGAGCTCCCCCGAGAAGTCCTGATCACGACGATGAAGCATCACCAGCGTTACTTTTCCGTCATCAACGGAAAGGGGGGGGGGGGAGGGGGAGAGGGGGGGACCCTTCTGCCGAATTTTGTCGCCGTCAGCAATACCCGCGCGGAAGACCCGGACGTTATCCGGAAGGGGTATGAGCGTGTCCTGCGCGCCCGGTTGTCGGATGCCGCCTACTTCTACCGGGAGGACGTCAAGCGGCCGCTTGAGGACTATGTTGATTCACTTAAAAGTGTTATATTTCAAAAAGATATCGGTACATCCTTTGAGAAGGTTGAGAGGGTCGTGGAATTGGCCGGATGGCTGGCCGGAAGACTCGCGCCGGACGAGGCTCAGCAAACGACCCGGGCCGCGTGGCTCTGCAAGGCCGACCTTGAAACCCGGATGATTTACGAGTTTCCGGAGCTCCAGGGGATCATGGGCAGGGAGTACGCCCGGCTCTCCGGGGAGGAGGAGGCCGTCTGCCGGGCCATCGATGAGCACTACCGCCCGAGAGGGGCGGACGACGGGTTCGCCTCGGCCGGACCGGCGGCCTTCGTGGCCATCGCCGACAAGCTCGACACCATCGTCGGGTACGCGGGGCTCGGGAAGCTCCCCTCCGGCTCGGAGGACCCCTTCGGCCTGAGGCGGGCGGCGAGGGGGGTGCTGGGGACGATTTTCGAACACGAGTACCGGCTGAATCTTCTCGAATTGATTGATGTGGCCGCGAAACCTCTGGCTCCGCTATTGGGAATGCCCCAACATGGCGACCTTGCAGTTCTAGCTTTAGATTTCTTCGTAACCAGGTTGGAGAATCTCTTCCTCACGGAAGGATTCAGGGTTGATCTCATTCGGGCGATTTTGGAAGCCCAGAGGAAAACCCGAGACATCGTGGATAGCAAAAAGCGGCTTAAGGCCCTCGCCACGATTTCTAGAGACCAGGACTTCGAACCTTTAATTACAACTTTCAAGCGAGTCATGAACATTATTCCGGAAGGAACTCCCCAAGCAGTCCGGGACATACTCCTGTGCGAGGATGCGGAAAGAGCCCTTTATGCGGTCTATAAAGAACGCGAGCACAAGATTCAGACCTTGTTAAAAGACAAAAACTATCTGGAGGCCCTTCGGGAGATCGCCTCCCTACGCCCGGCGGTGGACAAGTTCTTCGACGACGTTCTGGTCATGGCGAAGGACGCCGATTTGCGGAATAACCGTCTCAGCCTGCTCGCGTCCATCGGGGGCCTGTTCGCCCAGATCGCGGATTTTCGGAAAATCGTCTCGAACGTTTCTCGGGAGTAGCGCGGATGCCCCAGTTGGCCCCCGAACAGGCCGATCGGCTTGTAGAGATCCTGCACCGGGAGTCCAAGGCGCTCGGCTTCGACGCCCTGGCGATTGCGCGGGCGGCGTCCCTGGCCCGGGGGGACTATCTCGACCGCTGGCTGGACCGCGGCTTCGGCGGGAAGATGTCCTATCTCTACCGGAACCGGGATTCCCGAAAAGATCCCCGGAAGGTCTGGCCGGAAGTCGAATCCGTCGTGACGGTCGCCATGAACTACCACACCGGGAGCTCTCCGGCGGGGGGAGAGGGGGCGAGGAAGAGAGCCGGGACGGGAGAGGGCAGGGGCCTGATCGGGGCGATCTCCCGGTACGCGTGGGGACGCGATTATCACAAGGGGGTCCGGAAGCGGTTGTTGAAGCTGGCGCGGACCGTCGAGGAATCGGGTTTGGGGAGGGCGGTGAAGTGCTACGTGGACACCGGGCCCGTCCTCGAACGGGAATGGGCCGCGCGCGCCGGATTGGGTTGGATCGGGAAAAACACCCTTCTTCTCAATCCCGGCCTCGGCTCATGGTTTTTCCTCGGCGTGATGCTCCTCGACGTGGCCCTGCCCGCCGGAGAGCCTCAAGCCGACCTCTGTGGAACGTGCGACCGGTGCATCCGGGCCTGTCCGACGGGCGCCCTCGTCCGGCCTTACGTCATGGACGCCAGGCGGTGCATCTCTTATCTGAACATCGAGCTTCGGGGGTGGATTCCGCGCGAGATGCGGCCGTTGATGGGAAATTGGGTCTTCGGGTGCGACGACTGCCAGAGCGTTTGTCCCTATAATGAGGACGCCCCCGTTTCGGCGAACCGGGATTTCCAGCCGCGGGAGGGCCTGGACGCCCCTTCGCTCGTCGAGCTCCTGGAGATGGACGAGGAGACCTTCGGCCGCCGCTTCGAGGGCTCTCCCGTCCGGCGCGCCCGGTGGGCGGGTATCGTCAGGAACGCCGCTGTCGCCCTGGGCAACTCGGGGGAGGAGAGGGCGGCCGGGCCGCTTGGCCGGGCCCTGGACCACTCCGAGCCCATCGTCCGCGGTCACGCCGCCTGGGCGCTGGGGAATCTCGGCGGCGGGGGGAGGGGGGTGGAAGCCGAAAACCTCTTGAGGGGGCGGTTGGCCTCGGAAGAGGACCGGGAGGTCCGGGATGAAATCGTTCAGGCAATTCATGAAATCGAGGGCCGCGGCCGGGGGGCGAACTTTCTGGCTCCGTCCGTGGTTTCGTCAGATGAAACAGTTATTAAAACGATATAATATATATAATATCAATGGATTATAATATTGCTGTTACATAAACACTTTAAAACTGGAAAGTGATGACCGCAAGCCCTGAGTTAAGAGACAAGCTCCTTCTCGCCCACCAGATTCTCTCGATCTATGGCGCGTTCGAGCTGAACCTGGGACACGTCAGCGTCCGGCTGGACGAACCGGATCGCTACCTGATCATCGGCCATATTCACCACCTGGGAAAGAGCTTCGACGACCTCGCGCCCGAGCACCTCACGATCATGGACGGAAGCGGCGAGGTGGTCGAGGGCGAATTGAAACCGCCGGGGGAGCGGTTCATCCACACGGAGATCTATAAGGCCCGGCCGGACGTCCAGTCCGTGGCCCACGCCCATCCGCACACCAGCGTCGCCTTCAGCGTGTCGGGGACGGACATCCTGCCGATAGGACACCGGGGGACGATCTTCGCGCCCAAGGTCCCCGTTCTGGGCAATCCGGGGCAGATCGATGGCCCGGCGTTGGGCCGGAAAGTGGCCGAGGCCCTGGGCGGGACGCCCGCCCTTGTGTTGGCCGGTCACGGGGTGGTCTGCGTCGGCGGCTCCATCGAGGAGTCCGTCACGGTCCTGATCGCCCTGGAAGATACGGCCAAATTGCAGCTCACGGCCGGGTTGGTGGGAGACCCGAGGCCCATCGAGGCGGACCACCTCGAAGGCGGGCTGACCCACGGGATCGAATTCAGCGAATTCGTCGAATGCACCTGGGCGGCGTACGCGGCCCGGGTCGCGAAATCGAAGCGATAACGGAGCAGGTTCCCCCCCGCCGGAGCGGGGACGGGACGGCGTAAGGATTCAAGATGCCGAACGATCCGAATGGACTTCGCGTTGCGCTGGACACGCTGGGTTGCAGGATGAACCAGTCCGAAACCGCGGTCATGACGGACGGTCTCCTCCGGGCGGGTTATCGGGTTGTCCCCTTCGAGGGCTTCGCCGACGTTTATGTGATCAACACATGCACCGTCACCGGGAAGAGCGACCATCGCTCCCGCCAGCTTGCCCGCCGCGCCGTCCGCGCGAACCGGGACGCGGTTGTGGTTCTGGCGGGGTGCTATCCCCAGGCCAACCCCGACGAGGCGTCCCATCTCCAGGGGGTCGACCTGATCCTCGGAAACCGGGAGAAGCTTCGGTTGGCGGAGCGGTTGCGGGCCTTCCTCGATGGCAACGGCCTTCGGAAACGGGCCGCGGGGGACCCAGTTGTGGAGATTGCGGAGATGGACCGCGTTGAAAAGTTCGACGAGGTTCCGATCCGGAATTTTCCGGATCACACCCGCGCCTTCATCAAGGTGCAGGACGGCTGCGGTTTTCGCTGCTCGTTCTGCGCCATCACGCTGGCCCGGGGACCGAGCCGGAGCCTGCCCTTGGCCGGCGCGGTTCAGCAGGTGCGGGACCTGATCGCGAACGGGTTCCGGGAGGTGGTCCTGACCGGGGTGGACCTGGGCAGCTATGGCTGGGACCTGGCGCCCGCAACCGATCTGGCTCACCTCGTCCGGCGGCTGGGGGAGATTCCCGGATTGGACAGGCTGCGCATCAGCTCTCTCAATCCTTGGGAGATCCCGGACGCCCTGATCGAGGCGTGCGCCGAGACCCGGTGCGTATGCCCGCATTTTCATGTTCCCCTTCAGAGCGGAGATGACGCCGTTTTGAAGGCCATGCGCCGGCCTTACAAAGCGGCCTATTACGTCGAGCGGCTCCGGGCGCTCAAGCGGGTTTTTCCGTCCGCCGGGATCGGCGCGGACGTGATCGCCGGGTTTCCCACCGAGACCGAGGACGCCTTCGGGCGCACGTACGCCCTGATTGAAGAGGCGCCCATTACTTATCTGCACGTCTTCCCTTACTCGCCCCGCAGGAGCACGCGCGCGACGGAGATGGAAACGTGCGTATCGGCCGAGGCCCGAAAGCAACGGGTTTCGCGCCTGCGCGCCCTGGGGTTGAAGAAGCGCCGGGCGTTCTTCGAAGAGCACCTGGGCAAAGAGGTCGAGGTCCTCATCGAGCACAGCCGCCACAAGGATACCGGGCTCCTTCAGGGGCTGTCGGAGAACTACATCAAAGTCCTGACGGCGGGACCGGAGGCCTGGATGAACACCTTGGTTCGGGTTCGCGTCTATCGGGTGGATGAAGATCACGTTCTGGGGACGGCCTTAAGGCTCCCCGTTGCGGTATGAGCCCTTCCGTCGTGACCTTGACCACGGACTTCGGTCTGGCTGATGGCTTCGTGGGGGCGATGAAAGGGGTTGCGCTGGGGATCTTCCCCGAAATCACCCTGATCGACATTACGCATGACGTTCCCCCGCAGGACATCCGGGCGGGGGGGCTGATCCTGGGCGCGGCCTGTCCGTATTTTCCCGACGGAACGATACACGTGGCCGTCGTGGATCCCGGGGTCGGAAGCGATCGCCGGGCCATCCTCGTTCAGGACGCGAAAGACAATCTCTTCCTCGGGCCGGACAACGGGCTTCTGACGTTCGCCCTGGACCGGGAGGGGGCGAGGGTCCGCGAGCTGGCCAACCGCGGCTGGTTCCTGGAAGAGCCGTCGGCGACGTTTCACGGCCGGGACGTCTTCGCCCCCGCGGCGGCGCGCCTGGCCTCGGGCGCGGCCCCGGCCGACGCCGGCCCGGAGGTTGCGGACGCGGTCCGGCGCCCGTTTCCCGTTCCCCTGATCGAGGTGGAGGAGGAGGAAAACCGAACGCGGATTCACGGTGTGATCGTTCACATCGACCGGTTCGGCAATCTCATCACGAACGTGGACCGCGCCCTGTTCGATAAGGCTTGGGCCGCCGGCCGCGGTGTCGGCGCGCGCGTCATTTTGAAAAACCGGGCGGTGGCCGGGTGGGTCCGGTATTATGAGGAGGCGGGGGCCGCGCGCGAGGACGCTGAGGAAAAGAGTGGTGCCTTGTTCAATTCCTGGGATCTTCTGGAGGTGTTCGTCCCCTCGGGCAACGCCGCCGAATTGCTGGACGCCCGGGTTGACGAACACGTGACCATTGAGATTAACGCCTGAGACGAGGTTTTTTCCATGCCCATCGTGTATCTGGACGCATCGGTTTATCACCATCTTCGGGAAGCGGGGATCGATCCCGCGGGCACGGCCATCGACAAAGATAGCCGGGAGCACGACGACATCGAGGTGACCTTCGACGACAACGTCCTGGTCGACCTCGCGGGCGCGTTCCGATTCGGCGATTCGGAAGGGGGAGCGGCGTTGTTCAAGCTGCTCCGGCAAGTCGTGGGGGGCCGCATTTTGAAGCACTTCGGCTGGATCGTCCGCGACGAGATCCAGGCCCTGATGGAGATGATCGTCCGGTACTGGTGGCACTACGAGGACAAGGACGCCGACCGGGTCCGGCGGTTGGTGGCCGACCTTTCTGAAGGCAAGTACGAGGTTTCGACGGAGATCGACCTCCGGGAGCGGATGAGCCGGGGGGAGGCGTTCGGCCGCGTCCTGCACCATCTGTTCAAAGAGTCGGCGTTCGATACTGATGGAATTGAAGATTTTCCGGCGCTGCTTGTCCGGTATGAAAAGGAGGACCGTCGGGATCACATCCGGAGACTGGTGGGGGACGTGATCAGGGCCGAGAAGCCCGGCGAGATCGCCCGGCGGGTGGATACGAAGGTCAACCGGTGCCCGGCCGTCGCCGCGTTCGTGAAAATCCCGCTCCTGAAGCAGCACCTTTATAAAATGCGGTTCGAGGACTGGAAGCGGAGCGACGACGACGAGATGCTTCACCTCTGCTGTCTCGCCCACGTGGACATCCTCGTCAGCCAGTCCGAGAAGTTCCGGGAGCGGTTTCTCCTTCTCCATCCGGACAAGGAGGCGTATGAGATTGATGATTTTTTAAAAGCGGCTGACATTATGTAATATCAATAAGTTATATCTATCTTATTAAAGCTATAAATTACATGAGGAAATGCCGGGCATGAAGATCGCTTCCATCCAGCTCGCCGCCGGGGATCGAACGAAAGAGGAGCAGATCGACCGCGCCCGGGGGTTGATCGGCGGGCTCGGGGAAGTTGATCTCATCCTCCTGCCGGAGCTTTGGACGTCCGGGGCCTTTGCGTATGAGCGCATGGAGGCCGACGCCGAACCGCTGGGCGGAGGGGGGGGCGGGGGCGGCGGCCCCACCCTCGCGGCCATGAAGGAGATCGCCCGGGAGAAGGGTTGCCACTTTTTCGCGGGAAGCTGGGTCGAGCGGTCGGAAGCGGGCCTCCACAACACGGCCGTCTTTCTGTCGCCCGAAGGCGAGGTCCTGAAGACGTACCGGAAGATCCACCTGTTCGGGTATCAGTCCAAGGAACAGGACATGATGGTCGCGGGGAAAACCCCGGCCGTCGTCGAGACGCCCCTGGGAAAGTTCGGGCTGGCCACGTGCTACGACCTCCGCTTTCCGGAGCTCTTCCGCGCGCTGCTAGACGGCGGGGCCGAATGCTTCCTCATCACGTCCGGCTGGCCCTATCCGAGACTCGGGCACTGGAAATTATTCAACCGCGCCCGGGCCGTCGAGAACCTGTGCTTCCTGATTTCGTGCAACAGCAGCGGCGAGCAGGGGGGCGTGTGGTACGTGGGGAACAGCATGGTCGTGGACCCATGGGGGGAGATGGTCGAGTCGCTGGATGACCGGGAGGGCGTCCTGACCGCCGAAGTCGACCTGTCCCTGGTTGCCAAGACCCGGGCGGAATTTCCCGTGATTTTGGACAGGGTGCTGACGGATTGACGGTTCACCCGTAATCACGGGTTTTCAAACCAAACAGGCCATCCTGAACGCGGGGTCGAGAATCGTATTTGGCGGGAAAACGGGGAGGCTTCCGAATCGAACGACGATGAGCGGCCCGATGACCTACCTCGCCTGCGACCGGATAAAGGCGATCAGGTTTTCCACGTCCGCCGGCTTGAGCTGGTTTCCGAAGGGGGGCATGAGGGGGCTTTTTCCGACGCTTCGGCCGCCCCGGGTGATGATTTTCGCCAAGTCGGCGTTCGAGAGTTTCTTCATCTTGGCCTTGTTCGTGTGGTCGGCCGGCTTGACGGGAAAGCCTCGGGCCGCGGGTCCGTCGCCCTTGCCGCCGTTTCCATGGCAGAAGGCGCACAGTTGAAGGTATTTGGCCCGGCCGGCCTTGGGATCGGCGGCGTGCGCGGCGGCCCCGGCCGAAAACGTCCACACGAGCGCCGTCAGAATTGCGATCCCCGCTGATGGTCTCACCGCCGAACCTCCCATTGAACGAGCAAGAACCTCTCCAACCCGGTTCCGGATAATTTACCCTGAGCCGGAAGCCTCCGCAATGGGGATTTCCGGGATTTCGCCAGGGCATGATCCGGACCGCTTCCTCTCGGTAAGGTTAGACCTTCCCGGGGGAGGTCCGGTTCTTGTCCGCTGTCGAAAATTGGAAGACGTACCGGCTTCCCGATTGCGGCCTTCCCGATAATGACGGATAATGTCCCTGGATGGATTCCCGAAGCGATCAACCATTGCCCGTCAACAGGGTGTTATTGCATGCCCAAGGACCTGCGGTCTTACCTGAAGCAACTCCACGAGGCGGCCCCGGACCAGGTCCGGCGCGTCAGCCGGGAGGTTTCCCACGAGTGGGAGCCCATCGCCGTCATCGCCAAGATGGACCGGGAGGGGATGTATCCGGCCGTCCTGTTCGACCGGGTCAAGGGGTTCGAGTTCCGGGTGATCGCCAACATCCTGTCCACCCGCAAAAAATTCGCCGTCGCCCTGGACACGACCGAAGACAGGATTGCCGAGGAGATCGGGGCGCGCGAGATCCGGCAGGTCCCGCCGACCCTTGTCGAGACCGGCCCGGTCAAGGACGTGATTTTCACCGGCGATGAGGTCGACCTCGACCAGCTTCCCATCCTCCTTCATCATGAGCACAACGACGCCCCGTATATCACGATGGGCGTGATGGTGACCAAGGACCCCGAGACCGGGGCGTCGAACCTCGGCATCTATCGGCACAAGAAGGTGGGCCGCAACAAGCTGGGCGTCTACTACAGCTGGGGCAAGCGCCTCCAGTACATCCACCGCAAGGCCGAGGCGAAGAACGAGCCGCTGGAATGCGCCATCATCCTGGGGATGCATCCCGCCTTTTACATCGCCTCCCAGACCCAGGTCGCCCGGAAGAACGGGACGGATGAGTACGAGGTGGCCGGCGGGCTGTTGGACGAGCCTGTCGCCCTCGTCAAGTGCGAGACCGTGGACCTGGAAGTTCCGGCGTACGCGGAGATCGTCATCGAGGGGAGGATCCTCCCCCACGTCAGGCAGACCGAAGGCCCCTTCGGCGAGTACCACCGGTACTACGGCCAGATCGTCGACGCGCCGGAGATCGAGGTCACGGCCATCACCCACCGCAAGGACGCCATCTATCACGACGTCGGCCAATACATCGAGCACGTCACCGCCACCCTTGTCCCCAACGAAGGCCACATGCTCCGGGAGCTGCGGAGGTTTTTTCCCACCGTGAGGGCCGTGCACGCCCCGCTCTCCGGCGTCCTGTACCACGCCTACATTCAGATGGAGAAGGTCAACGAGGGCGACGCGAAAAACGTCCTCATGACCGCCCTGACACGGACGCCTTACATCAAGGGGGCCTTCGTCTTCGACACGGACGTGGACATCTTCAATGAGGACGACGTCCTCTGGGCGCTCTCGACGCGCGTTGCGCCGGACCGGGACATCATGATCATCCCCGGGGCGCGCGGGAACCGGCTGGACCCGATGACGTACACCATCACCCGCCTCAGCCGGGACGGGATGGTGACGAAAATCGGCGTGGACGCCACGGTCCCGACCGGATACGACGATCCGTTCCCGAAGCGGGCGAAAATACCGGGGGTGGAGGAGCTGAGTCTCGATGAATTCATCCAAACCTAAGCAAAGGATTGCGGGGAACGCTTATTGTGGAGGAGCGTAAAAAATCCCGGGGGGGGACATTTTGAAAACTGTCCCCCCCCAACCCCCCTGGAAAACTTTTGGCGGCCAAGCCTGTGGCTTGGCCTTACGGGGTGGGTGTTGGATTTGCTGAACGGTCTGTCCGCGGCCTGCGGCGCTTTCTAGATTTGTCCGGATGCCCGTCTTGCTTCGCAAGCCTCCGGCATCCGGCCAAGGCCCAGTTTCTTGCGATAGCGTGCGGCCTCGAAATGCCCGGACGGTATCGCAAAATGAAGGTAGGGCGGCCATCTTGGCCGCCATCCGAAGCGGGTTGAAGGTCCGCCCGAAAATCGAAGGTTTCCGTCATGCCTCAATCGCTGAGAGATTACCTGGCTACACTTGAAGCCGAGCTGCCCGAGGCGTTCCTGCGCGTTGAGAAGCCGGTTTCTCCCCGGCACGGGATTTCGGCCATCCTGGAGAAGACCCGGCGGGAGAGGCGCGGGGCCGCCGTCTATTTCTCCTCCGTCGAGGGAAGCCCTCTTCCCGTCGTGGGCAACCTTCTCACCAACCGCGCACGGGCCAGTCTCGCCCTGGGCTTGGTGCCGGATTCCGAAAACTATGCAGGCACGCTTCGGGACAAGTTGAAGGCGCTCCTTCCTCCCGTACAGGTCCAAACCGGACCGGTCCACGAGGTCCAGCGCACGGGAGGGGAGGTGGACCTCTCCGAGCTCCCTATCCTGACGCATGCCGAGTCGGACGAGGCCCCGAGCCTCCTGATGGGCGCCGCCGTCGCGCGGGACCCCCGCTCGGGCGCGGTGACCGTCAGCCTTCCCCAAACCGTCGTCCTCGGGAAAGACGCGTTGGGGATTCTCCCGGCGGAGGACTCCCCCCTGGCCGCCTGCGTCTCGGCCGCCGCGGAGGAAGAAAAGCCCCTGGACGTGGCGCTGGTGATTGGGATGCACCCGGCTTTTTATTTTTCCGCCGCCGTCGGAGCGGACGGTCCCGAATCCCTCGGCCGCATCGGATCGCTGATGGGAGAGTCCCTCTCCGTTACGCGGAGCCTGGCGGGGGATCTCCCCGTGCCGGCCCAGGCCGAGATCGTTATCGAGGGGACCGTCTCGCCCGGCGACGTCGCGACCCTGCGGGCCCCCGCCTCTCCCATCGGTTACGAGGGCCGGGAGAGGACCGCGCCCGTCTTGCGCGTGAGCGCCCTCACCCGGCGCGGGGACGCCGTCTTCCAGGCCGCGGGGATCTTCGGCGAGAGGCTTTTCCTCCCCACCCCCATCCGTGAGGCCCGGGCCCTGGAAGTTCTCCGGGCGGCCGTCCCGGCGGTTGTGGACGTCCGGATCCCGGCCGTCTCGAACGGTTATCACGCATACGTCAAAGTGAACCAGACCCGGATGGGCGAGGCCAAGAAGGCCATCCTGGCGGCCCTCGGGACCATCCCCGGCGTGAAGACCGTCTTTGCCGTGGACACCGATGTCGCGATGGAAGTGGACCGTGAGGTCTTGTGGGTGCTCGCCACCCGGGTGGTCGCCGACCGGGACCTGTTCATGGTCCCCGGCGTCCTGGGGGAATCGGAAGACCCGACCTCGTACGAGATTACGCGCAGGGGCAGGGGAGGGATGGTGACCCGGCTGGGAATCGACGCCACGACGCCCATCGGCCTGCCGTACGCGATCCCCGAGCCGACGCGGATTCCCGGCACAGAGGGCGTGAAGCTGGAAGAGTATCTGGAGGAGTGGACGGACGGCTTCGACTGAAAGACCGCTCCCGGATGGGTTGTGAATCTCTTGGACCGAAAGGGCTGGAGCCATGGGGCAGAATTTGCGGACCTTCCTCGCCGAGCTCGAGGAGCGGTATCCCGGCGACCTGTTGAGGGTCGAGCGCGAGGTGTCCACCGAGTATGAAATCCCGGCGTTCATCCGGCGGCTGGACCTGGACGGCCGGGGCAACGCCGTTCTCTTCGAGAACGTCCGCGGCTCCGAGCATCCCGTCATCTCCAACGTTCTGGCGGACAGGAAGAAGTACGCCCTGGCGCTGAACCTGCCGGTGGAGGGGCTTTCCGAGGCCATCGCCGACCGGATGGGGGAGAAGATCCCGCCCTTCACCCTGTCCCCTGAACAGGCCGCCGACGCGCCCGTCCACGAAGTGGTCGTCAAGGGCGATGACGTGGACCTGACGAAATTCCCCATCATCACCCACAGCGCCAAGGACGACGCCCCCTATATCACAATTGGGGTGACTGTTTCCGTCGATCCGGACACGGGACATCGGGACCTGGGGATCTTCCGCCATAAGCTCCTCGGCAAGAATCGCCTGGGGATTTACTACAGCTGGGGCAAGCACCTTCAATACGCCCATCACCACTGCGAGGAGAAGGGAGAGGCCCTGCCCGTCGCGATCATCCTGGGGATGCACCCGGCCCTGCACATCGGGGGCGTAAGCCCCGTCTCGGACACCATGGGGGAGGATGAGTACGCCGTCGTGGGCGGACTGCTCGGCGAGCCCGTCGAGCTTGTCCCCTGCAAGACCATCCCCCTCGAGGTCCCGGCGGAGGCGGAGATCGTCATCGAGGGGGAAATCCTGCCCAACGTGAGACAGACCGAAGGCCCCTTCGGGGAGTTCCATCAGTATTACGGCCAAATCGTGGACGCCCCGGAGATTCATGTGAAGGCCGTCACGCACCGCCGGGACGCCATGTACCAGAACGTCGGGATCGTCGTGGAGCACCTCTATATCCAGACCCCGCTGAGCGAGGGTTTTCTCCTGTCCGAGCTGAAAAAGGTTGTTCCGACCGTGCGGGGAGTCGCCTTGCCGAATTCCGGCGTCCGGTATGTGGCCTATATCTCATTGGAAAAAGTCAACGAGGGCGATGCCAAGAACGTGATCCTCGCGGCCCTTTCCATGAGTCCCTACTTGAAATTCGTCGTCGTCGTGGACCCGGACATCGACATCAACAACGAGAGCGACGTGAACTGGGCGATCGCCACCCGTGTCGTGGCCGACCGGGACATTGTGATGATCCCGGGCGCGCGGGGGAACCGGCTCGATCCGACGACGTATACGATCACGCGATTGGCCAGAGACGGGATGGTCACGAAGATGGGAATCGACGCTACAATCCCCATGGGCCTGCCCTACGACTACCCGGACCGCCTGGAGATCCCGGGGGTGGAAGACATCCGGATAGAGGATTATGTGCCTTCAGGGAAGGTGGGGGTCGAACAGTAAAATCCGGTGTCCTGATTGATTCATTCATTGAATGAATCAACGGTGTTTTTTCACGGTATTCAGCCGGGCTGGGGGGTCCACCGACCCCCGGGTCCACCGACCCACGCCCGGCCTACCCGTGGGTGGGATCCACCGTCCACCGGTAGGGCGGGCATCCTGCCCGCCCCGCTTGACCTTCCTTGCGGGGTTCCGCACGCCCCCCCTCCCCCCTTGCGTCGATCCGTGGGTGAGGAACCCGGATGAATCAGGTGCGATGCATTCCGCCGCTGTGACCGGGATCGCAAGCCGAAGAAACCGTGCGGTTTGGCTGCGCGAGGCCGTCATTTTAGCCGGGTACGGGCTCATCGCGATTCTGGCGACGTATCCCGTGGCTTGGGGGTTCTTTTCGGCAATCCCCGGATACGGGCAGGATGATTTTCAATCGCTCTGGAATTTCTGGTGGGTCAAGAAGGCCGTTTTGGATGATGGGACGAGTCCGTTTTTCACCCCGATGCTTTTTATCCCGAGGGGGCGAATCTCGCGTTCCACACCCTCTCTTTCTACAACACGCTCATTCTCGGGGTCCCCCTCCAGCGATTTCTGGGATGGGTGGGGACGTACAACCTCGCGTATCTGTCGACGTTTCCATTAACCGCGTACGGCACTTACAGACTGACGCTTCGGGTCACCGGGGGAGACTTGCCGTCCAGTCTCGCCGCCGGGCTGATCCTGGCGTTTTCTCCTTTCCACTTTTCGCATGTTCAGCATTTGACCGTAACATCCGTTCAGTTTTTGCCGTTTTATGTCCTGGCGTTGTTGAGATTGCGGGACCGTCCATCGGGCGCGCGGGGCGTTTTGGCGGGCGTTGTTTTCACCTTGCTGGCCCTGTCTTCCTGGCATTACGGGGTCTTCGCCCTCTACTTCACATTGTTTTTCTCGATCTGGTTCGCGGTCGAGGGCGACAAGCCCATGCGGAAAGGTCCACAGATCGCGGCGCTTTGCGTCGCCGGGTCGATGGCCGCCCTTCTGCTATCGCCTTTTGCGGCGCCGATGATTCAGGCCGCGTTCAGCGGGGATTTCGGAAAGCTGAGCGGGGGGGCCAAGAGCGCGTCCGCGGACCTTCTGGCGTTTTTTCTTCCGTCTCCCTTCCATCCGTGGACGCGCGGATGGAGCGCCCTTCAATCCTTGTACGGCGCCTTTTCGGCCAGCCTGGAGGAAGGGACGGTCGCCCTCGGGTATGTCGGCTTGATCCTGGCCGCGGCGGGAGCCGTGCGGGCCTGGCGAAAGGGGGCGATGTTCTGGGCGGCGGCGGCGATCGCCTTTTGTCTCCTGGCGCTGGGGCCGGATCTTCAAGTCGGGGGAAGCGAGCGGCTGGATTTCACGCGGCTTCCCTACAACTGATTCGTTCAGAAGGTTCCGCTACTGAACGCCGCGCGCGACCCCGGCCGGTTTGTCTCGGTCGCGCTCCTCTGTCTGGCGGTCCTGGTCGGCCTGGGCCTGCGCGAGCTCGTGAGGGAACGGAGCCGGAGGGTGAAATGGTCGGCGGCGGGTCTCGCGTCGTTCCTGATTCTCTTTGAGTTTTGGGCGGCGCCGTTGCCGGTCCGGGAGGTGAGGGTTTCTTCCGTTTACCGAAAGATCGCGCGCGATGAGGGCCGGTTCGCCATACTCGAAGTTCCCGTTCGGGGTTGGACGGAAGGGGAGGGCTACATGTTCGCCCAGATCCACCACGGCCGTCCCATCACGGGGGGGACGATATCGCACGTCAATAGATCGGCGTTGCGGTTCATCGAACAGGAGCCGTTTCTGCGGCTGTTGAGCAAGCCCGAACGCTTGGCGGGGCCCGCGCCCGTCATGTCCACGGAAGGATTGTCGAAGGTCGGGATTCGGTACGTGGTTCTGCACCGGGACGCCCCGGCCTGGGCCAAACCGGACGGCCAACGGGGGGCGAAAAACCTTCGAGCCGTCGAGGCGTTTCTGGATCGGAATCTTCGGCGTCTGGCGGATTCAACGGAGAGGGTGAGGCTTTATCGGGTCGAGGGGCCCCGGGGAGCCCTTCCCGAGATGCCGAATGCGGACCGTTAGGCCCCGCGCGGGAGCGGGAATGGGGTGGAGAAGGCCGGTCTGCCGATGATCACCTTCTCCCCCGTCTGGCTTTCGCGCGTCGATACGCTCCGCCTCCGCGTTTCCGCAATTTTGATTGGCCTTTGGCCGCGGCTGCTTTCATCAGTTGGCGTTCAATGTCTTTGGGCTGGTAGTGCTTGGCTTGAAGCACAAACCACAAGATGGCGTTGCTCCCCAGCGTCAGCAGGCGGGAGGCCGGGCGGGTGATTCCGAGGCCGACCCCCAAGAAAATGACGACCCCTCCGATCGCGATGGCGCGCCGTTGGTTCTTCTTTAACCGGAGGGAGCGGATCTTCGGAGTTTCCTGGTTCTCGGAGCGGTGGCGAACCCGGTTGACTTGAACGGGAAGCTTCAGCGCCTTTCGGATCCGGTTGGCGGCGCGCTCGCTCTCCCGGTCGCGAACCACAATCCGAAGCCCTTCCATGTCGTTTGCCAGAAAGGCGATCCAGCGGTCGGGGGTGTCTTCACGCAGGAGCGACTGGATGGATTCGGCGGCGACCGCGATTGTCCGGCCATTGCGGACGACCGTCAGGTCCGGCGACGGCCCTTTCCAATTTCCCGGAACGGCGGGGGTCTCCGCCAGACAGGGGGAAAAGACCTCGTAGCCTTTGGCTGATAATGGTTGGCCAGATAGGTGACCACGCCGGTTTGTATCCTGCGGTGGGTCATCTGTTGAAGGGTTCGGCGCAGAACGGCGTCGATGCGGCACAAGAGCTCGTCCGCGTCGTAGGGACGCGAGATGCAATCGTCCGCGCCGATTTCCAGGGCGTTCATCCGGCTCTCGGGCGTCTCGTCGTTCAGGATGAGGACGACCGGCAGGTGATTGAGGTGCGGAAGGTTCCGGACATTCTGGAGAAATTCGCAACCCGCCGCGTCCGATGACCGGAGGTTCAGAAGGATGAGGTCCGGCCAATGGCGCTCGGCGCTCTTGAGCCCCCGGGCCGGGTCCGTTTCGTGAGCGGTCTGATAGCCGTGCTTGGACAGGGCCTGATTGAGCGGGGATTGGGACACCTCGCCGATGATCAGGATGAGCGGTTTACGTCCCTGGGAGGAGGTGCTTGACCTTCGATTCATCGTCCTCTCGCCCGCGTAGTCGGCGGCCTTTGGTTTGAGGATGAAGCCACGCCGCCTCGGCGATGCCGAACCAGATACAATCTCCTTCTTGTTGAATCTCTTACATTGACTCAAGTCTGTCAACAAACATTAACAAATGCTTCCAGGCCGCGCCCCGCTCGCCGATGGCCCCGTTTGGCCCCGTATCCGGCTGATTTCCTTGAAAGCCGCGTCCATCTTGGCTATATTTCGGGTTCTGAAGATGAAAAACCCCATCCGCGGCGGTGAAGGTTTCAACCGGCGGGGATTTTCGGATGGGACCGAGGGAACTTCTGGATTGGAGTGAGCCGTCATGGCGGACACCTTGAAAATCGCGCTCCTCCCCGGCGACGGAATCGGACCGGAAGTGATGGCGGGCGCCCGTGCGGTGATCGACACCGCCGCCGGACTGTACGGCCTGTCGCTGGAGCTGAATGAGGCCCTTATCGGCGGCTGTGCGATTGACGAAACAGGACACCCCCTGCCCCCGGAGACCCTGGCGCTCTGCAAGGCTTCCGACGGGATTCTTCTCGGCGCCGTCGGGGGTCCGAAATGGGATGGCCTGGTGCCGGAATTGCGCCCGGAGCGGGGCGCGTTGCTGCCCCTGCGCAAGGAGCTGGAGTTGTTCGGCAATTTGAGGCCGGCGCGGCTCTACGACGCCCTGGCCTCGGCCTCCTCGCTTCGCGGAGAGATTGTCAAGGGGCTCGATCTGCTCGTCGTGCGCGAGCTGACGGGGGGCGTCTATTTCGGCGACCCGCAAGGCGTGACGGGAGAGGGGGACGGACGGGCGGGCGTCAATACGATGGTTTACACGGCCCCCGAGATCGAGCGGATCGTCCGCCTGGGTTTCGAGTTGGCCCGAAAACGGAGAAAGAAGCTCACCTCCGTCGATAAGTTCAATGTCCTGGCGGTGAGCCGGTTGTGGCGGGAGGTTGTGGAGGAGATCGCGTCCGAGCACCCCGACGTCGAGCTGGAGCATATGCTCGTCGACAACTGCGCGATGCAGTTGATCCGGCAGCCCAAGCAATTCGACGTCATCGTGACCGGCAATCTCTTCGGGGATATCCTCAGCGATGAAGCGGCGATGCTCACGGGCTCTATCGGGATGCTGCCCTCGGCCAGCTTGGGCGACCCGGCGAAGGGCGGACCGGCGGGAAAGGGGCCGCTCGGGCTGTTCGAGCCCGTCCATGGAACGGCGCCGGAGATCGCCGGCCGGGACATGGCGAATCCGATCGCCATGGTCTTGTCCGCCGCGATGATGTTGGAGTACGGTCTCGGCGAGGCCGGGGCGGGCCGGGCCATCGAAGCCGCGGTGGCGAAGGTCCTCGAATCCGGGGTGCGGACGGGGGACATCGCTTCCGAGGGGGAGGCGGTGGTGGGGACGAAGGCCATGAGCGGGCGTATCGCTGAGGCGATGGAGGCGGGCTGAAATGCCGGATCGATGGAATGTCGCTGTGGCCGGGGCCACAGGTGCCGTTGGGAACGAGATGCTCTCCATCCTGCAAGAGCGCAAATTTCCCTTGGCGAGCCTGCGGCTCTTCGCTTCGGAGCGTAGCGTCGGCGAGGTGTTGGAGTTCAACGGGAGGGATTACCAGGTTGAATTGCTGGGTGGCGACGGCTTCGAGGGCGTCGATCTGGCGCTCTTCTCGGCGGGCGAGGCGCGCAGTCTCGAGTTTGTCCCGCGGGCGGTCGAGGCCGGGGCGGTCGTTGTGGACAACACCAGCGCGTTTCGAATGGACCCGGAGGTTCCCCTGGTCGTCACGGAAGTGAATCCCGAGGCGCTGGAGTCGCACAAGGGCGTCATCGCCAATCCAAACTGCTCGACCATGCAGATGGTCGTCGCCCTGAAACCCATCCTGGACGCTGTCGGGATTCGCAGGGTGGTGGTCTCGACGTATCAAGCGGTTTCCGGAACCGGGAAGAAGGCCATCGCCGAGTTGGAGGAACAGGTCCGGGCGCTCTTGAATTTCCAGGAGACGGCGCCGTCCGTCTATCCTCACGAGATCGCCTTCAACTGCCTCCCCCACATCGCTGATTTCGGCGAAGACGGTTATACGGGAGAAGAAACGAAGATGATCAACGAAACCCGGAAGATCCTGGGGTCGCCCGATCTGGCGATCACGGCGACCACGGTCCGGGTGCCCGTCTTTCACTGCCACTCGCAATCAGTCAACGTCGAGACCGAGGGGCCGATTACGGCGAACGAGGCGCGCGCCTTGTTATCGGTGGCCGAGGGGGTGATCGTCCACGACTCGCCAAAGCATAACGTCTATCCGCTCGCCCGGGACATTGCGGGGAAGGATGAGGTGTACGTGGGCCGTGTGCGGGAGGACCCAAGCGTCGAGAACGGCCTGAACATGTGGGTTGTCTCGGACAACCTCCGGAAAGGCGCCGCCCTCAACAGTATCCAGATCGCCGAGGTCTTGATCGCGAAGAACCTCCTTCGCGTCCCGGCATAGTCCGCGATTTTCCATTTCCGGAAAATTCAAAACGGGTGAAGGGCCTCGATCTCCCCGCGAGAACCCGCGCCCGTGATGTCGGCGGTCCGGGTCTCAACAGCGCCGGATCCCCGGGCCGATATTCGTCAATCCGCATCCCTGGGCATCAGCATCAAAGAAGCCCGGCGGCCCGTCAGGGCGTGGGCCGGGAAACGACACCGACCATTTCCGGCGGTGCGCAGGCGCCCAGGTCCATCTCCATCTGGCCAATGCCTTCTTGGCGGGCGGGTGTGAGGAGGTTCTTGACGATTGCAATGAAAAAGCCCGTGCACAGGAGGTTCAGGGCCAGGGAGAACATCGCCACGGTGATGATGGGCCCTCCGATTCCGTAGGAAAGGGAGATGATCAGCACGCCGGCCCCGACTTCGCCTCGGGGGAACATGGCCACCGACAGCGCCAGCCTTTCCTTCAAGCACACTTCTTTCCGGTAACACAGGACGGGGAACATCTTCCCCAAGTTGGAAATCAGCGTGATAATGATGACGTGCATGAAGATCCAGCTCCAGCCGGGCCAAGGGGCGTCGGCGTCTCCCACATGGCCCGAGGCCGCAACCACGGGCTCGGTGGCCGCATGGGCCGAAGCGACGAGATCCGGGGTGGCCGTGACGCCGAAGATGGACGGCAGGGACAGCCCGACGAGCACCATGAACGCCGCCGAAACGGCCGTCGCGACGCGTTTTTCCCTGTACGTCTCAAGTACGCAGGTGTGGTGTTCATCCCCCGAGGGGTCCTCGGAAGCGCGCGCGGGCTTATGCTTGGCGATCATGCACCCGAGCACAAAGGCGGGCAGCAGAACCTCCATGTGGATCGCCACGGATTTGTCGATGACCTTGCTCACCAGATAAAGTCCTTCGGCCACCAAGGTGATCCCGGCGGCATATCCCATCACCCAGCCCCAGGTGATCGGGATGTTCAGCTTGTGCAAGTGCTTCCAGGCCAGCCACAACAACACCGCCATGAGAATAATGACGACGCCCAACTGCCACTTGAGCCCCACGATCATCATCTGTAGCGGGATCATCAACAGAACGGTGTCCAGGTCGTCGAAGATCGCCAGGATTCTGGCCTTTCGGAACACCCACGTCGCCCCGAGCCCCGCCGCGACCAGCATCGAAAAAAGCACGCCGGCCGAAGTGGGGGCGGCGAACCGGGAGGCCAGCATCATGTCTGTCCACGAGGCCCAGGAGCCCCATAGCTCCGGGGGAGAGAGGACGAAGACAAAATAGAGCAGGCAGAAGATCCACGGAAATACCGCGGCCGTGGCCGCGACCACATAGTCCCAGCCGTACGCCTTCAGGTTCGATTTGTCGAGCTCGAACTCATAGCCGACGTGGATCATGATGAAAGACAGCCCGAACATGGTCAGCAGCTTGACCACGCTGGAGAACGACTCGTACCCGGGCCCGATGGCCCCGGGAAGGAACTGCGAGCTGAAAAGGCCGAGGAGCAGCAGGGAAGAGAACAGGATTATCTTTTGCATTGGAGCGGCTCCTCGAACAAAAGCAACTGGGCTGCGTCGGTCAAGCGGCCAACCGGTTTCGTCATCGCTTCCGGACGCATGATGCGTTGTCCTTCCTGAACCGTCTGAGAGCGGTTCATTTGCTGACTTCATCGGGCGCGGCGTCGCGCTCGCCCGCGGGTGATCAGATCGGAACGCCATGCGAGGCTTCTGGCTGAGATACGCTCAGATCTGGTGTATGGGGTGAATTGAAGAAGGCGGCGCATTCCTGCTGAAATGGGGTTGTGAAGAGCCCGGTTATTCAGCGAGAGAGGAGATGCGCCACCATGGAGAAAGATACGACGGTTACATTTTCGAATCCAGCCTTTCGGGACGAACTCAGCGAAGTGGTGCGCCACGGCGCACGGCAAATCATTCGACAAGCCGTGGAAGCGGAGTTGCAGGCCTTCCTGGAGGAGCATGCGGCCGAGCGCGACGGTCGGGGACGCCGATCGGTCGTTCGCAACGGCTACCTGCCTTCGCGGGAGGTTTTGACGGGAATCGGCCCGGTCCGTGTCCGTGTTCCCCGGACGCGGGACAGGTCCGGCGGGGGACATTGTTTCCGCTCGGAGTTGTTGCCGCCCTACCTGAAGAAGACGAGGCGGGTGGAAGCGGTTGTGCCGTGGCTGTACCTGAAGGGGGTATCGACGAATGACTTCGAGGAAGCCTTGCAAGCGTTGTTCGGCGAATCGGTGAAGGGTTTGTCTGCGGCGAGTGTCGCACGTCTCAAGGGCGGCTGGGAGGTCGAGTACGCCCAATGGCGGGAGCGTGACTGGGGAGGCGAGGAGTTCGTGTATCTGTGGGCGGACGGGATATACGTGAACGTGCGCAGCGAGGAGCGGCGTTGTCTGTTGGTGGTGGTGGGTTGCGACGTGCGTGGTTGCAAGCACTTCCTGGCCCTGGATGCGGGGTTCCGGGAATCGAAGGAGAGCTGGAAGGCGGTGCTGTTGAGCCTGCGCGACCGCGGGGTGAAGGCGGCGAAACTGGCGGTGGGCGACGGAGGGCTCGGGTTCTGGTCGGCCCTGGCCGAGGTGTACCCAGAAACCCGGGCGCAGCGCTGCTGGGTGCACAAGACGGCGAACGTGCTCGACAAGCTTCCCAAACGCCTTCAGGGCAGCGCGAAGTCGATGTTGCATGAGATCTGGCGGGCGGATACACGGGCGAGAGCGGAGGAGGCGTTCAAGCGCTTCGTCGCCACCTACGAAGCCAAATACCCCAAGGCCGCCGACTGCCTGGCCAGGGATCGGGAGACGCTTCTGTCCTTCTACGACTTCCCGGCGGCTCACTGGCAGCACCTGCGGACTACCAACCCCATCGAATCGACCTTCGCGACCATACGGCTGCGAACGGTGAAGACCAGGAACTGCCTGAGCGAGAAGACGGCGTTGAGCCTCGTGCATCAACTCGCCATGAGCGCCCAGAAACGCTGGCGTCGGCTACGCGGCTTCCGTCATCTGGCCGGCGTGGTCGCCGACGTGAAGTTCATCGATGGGATTGACGAGAGAGAGATGGGCAGGGAAGCCGCTTGATTCAGGACGCCCATACACCAGATTTGACAGTAACTCCTTCTGGCCTCACAATTCCTTATCGGTCAATCCCCCTATGGGCTATAGAGAAAAAGACCGGAATTTTTGAAAAAATGGAGCTTGGTGATTCAAGGCGTAATGCGGAGGGCGCCCGGGTCAAAAGGAGGGGAGGGAAAGGCGGAATGTAAATCATCGTTCCGGCGGAAGGAGGCGGGCCGGCCAGGCGCTGTCATCCCGGCCGGGGTGAGAAATTCGCGGCGGCGGATCCGGTTTCGCCTGAAATACCAAGGTGGTTATGAAAATTTCCGTTAATCGCGGCGGGTGTACCGCCCGTCGGGGTCTAGGGCGCGGAGGCTCGAAAGCTCTTTCGCGGTCGGCGGCTTCGTTTTGGGGACCTTTTTGGGCATCACGAGCTCGAATCCGGTGTTTTCGCGCATTTCCTGCGGATCTACGCCCGGATGAAGGGATTTGAGGCGCATCCGTCCCTGTCTCCGGTCGAAATCGAGGAGCCCCAAGTGGGTGATGACCAAGTGCACCCCCCCGGCAGGAAGCCCGGCGTCCTGCCGTGACCGGCCGCCCTTGAGATAGCCGGGACTCGTAATAAAATCGACGTCTTCAACGAACCTCCGCTTCTCGTGACGCATGGCGACGATTACCTTCGTCATGCTGGCGATGTCGTTCGCCCCGCCGGTCCCCGGCAGGCGGACCTTCGGGCTGTCCGGGTCGCCGATGAACGAGCTGTTCAGGTTGCCGTGCCGGTCGATTTGCGCGCCGCCCAGGAATCCGTAATCCACATAGCCCCGCTGCATCAGCAGGAGGACGTCCGTGATGGAGAGCAGCTTGCTGGCGCCCCAGGCGCACCGGGCCTCGTTCGTGGAGGGGGGGAGCCTGCCAGGAATCACCCGGGGGCCGATGACGCCGCCTTCGAAGAGGATGGTCAGCCGGGGGGCGTGGGTGTTCTGCGCCAGGATGGCCGAGACGAGCGGCAGGCCCGCCCCGCCGAAGACCACGTCGCCGTCCATGAGCGCCCGGGCGCTCATGACGCAAATGAGCTCGGAGGCGTTGTAACCGGTTCGGGTGTCTTGATCAGCCATGATCCAGCTCCCGCCCGGCCTTGGAGGCGGCCAGGAGGGCCTTTGTCCCGATTTTCTCCAGAAAGTCCTCCCAGGTGTTCCGGCTGTAACAGTGGGTTTTCAGGTAGGCCTTCGCTCCCTTCGCGCCATCGGCGGCGATTCGCTTGCAGTACGCGTCGATATGGCTGAACGCGGGCTCGTAAAGGCCGTAACATTCGTGGGGCATGCTCCCGAATGGGACCTCGACGACGGCATCGACGCATAGAAAGGAGATGAACGTCCGGTCGGCCGATCGGCGGATCTGGTCGTTGTCGACGATTCGCTCCGTTGAAAGGATGACCTTATCGGCCGCCAGGGCGATGTCGGCGTCCATGAAAGGCAGGCCGTCGATCTGGGCGTTGCCGTAGGCGTCGGCCCGGTGGACGTGTATCAGGGCCACATCGGGGTTCAGGGCGGGGATCAGCGCCAGGGTTTCGCCCGTGTAAGGACACTCGATGGTTTTCAGCTCGGGCAGCCTTTCGGCGATGCCGCTTCCCATCATCGAGCGGGACGGGAGGAAGGGGACGCCCATGCCGCCGGCTCGGTAGCGGAGACCCATGCTCAGGTGGCTCCACTCCTCGTAGCGCGCCCTTCCGCTCTGGATGTATTCTCTCATGACGCGGGATACGCCCCACGTGACGCCCGCGCTGAACCAGGAGGTCATGATGTTCCGGGTCACGTCACCGGCGAGGAGGAGGTCCCCTTCCGTGCTGGTGATGCTTCGGGAGAAGGAGAGGTTTTTGCGCCGCTTGCGGATGATCTCCCAGAGAAGCGCCATGGGGGTCCGGGAATAGTGGCACCCCCCGACGGCCACATGCGCGCCCTCTGGGATGAGGTCAACGGCCTCCTCCAGCGAGTGGACCTTCTCCCGCATGCCCCGGTCTTTGGCCTCGATGGATCTGCGAAGGGTTTCGTAGGATTGAGGCATGCGAATCCTCTGGAATGGGGAAGAGGGGGGAGAGGGAAGGAGGAAAGGGGGAGCAAGGGCCGGTTGCTTCGCCAGTCCGCCCGGATCCGATGGGGGGGGTGGGCGCGGCATTTCAATGACCGCGAGACTCCCCCTATACTCGGAAATACACCCGAATGATGCACCAAACCGAAGTTTCGAGTCAATGAATGCGCCGCATTTCAAGAATTTTCTCGAAAACAACCCGGATCTTCGTGGTTTTCTTTAACGGTCTCGGATTGGGGCGAAGGAGAGGCCGAAGCGCGTCCGCCTGAACATCCTGTGGAAAACTTCGAGTGATCCATGAAAATGAAAATATCTTATGCAAGTAATAACTCTTTTACATCAATTTGTTATCAAGATATATTTAAAGTTACAGATTAAAAATATCCGGCCTTCGAATCTCAATAAAATGTGGGGATTATTGTAAAACGACAGGATAACTTCAAAGGTCTTTCATCTCTAAGAGGTCTTTTTCAGATGCGGATACTCGTAGATTGACATGACCGTTTCACACGATTAGAATTCTTAATAGACGATGAATCTCCTGGTTATCATAATTGAATTCTTTAATCTTGCCTTTGTATTTCGTGGATAACCGTTCATATCCCCATCGACACCGCTCTAAAGCCTTTTCCGCTCCTTCCCGCTCAAGATACATCGGGAGATTGACCTCAAAAAACGAAAGAGCATCCGCATCCCGGATCAGGTCGGAACGGGGATCACCTCCGGTCTCGTGATGACATACGATCCGGAAAACCTCTTCTATAAGATCCTTTTCCACTTCAAAACCCTCCATGATCTTCTTTAGAATCCGCGCGCTGTTTTCTGCATGGGCAGCCTTGAAATCATCAAAATCATCATATTGATCATGCCTCACCTTTTTGTCTTCCATCGCACGCTCAATGTCATGTCCAAGGGCCGCAATCAGCAATGTTTCATCCGCACCCGGTTGGAATTTCAACAGCCATTCCAACGTATTTTGAGCGTGCACAGGATCTTCAGGCACTTTTGATCTTGATATAATGCTTCTTATCTCATCTTTTAAGCGCTTTAGATTATTCATTGGTCTACAGACCAATATCCTTCTTATGGTTTCTGCATTCATAATGGCCGCGATAAAGACTAACACCCAAAAAGCCTGATTGAGCAAAGCGCCAAAGAATATTAAATAGATCCTGATATCCCTCCCTATGCGAATCTTACCCTTTATCTTGCTAGCCATGAGGGCGTCATACTTATCCGCCGTGTAGCTCACCATAAATGAACCAAGGATGGCCATGAATCCGGCAAAAAGCGCTAAAGGTTGCGTATCTGTCGTGTAAGCATGCCAGGTAAGGCCGAAGAGCAGAAACGCATCGGCATATCGATCCAAAACAGCATCAAACCAACCCCCATAGGCGCTTTTCTGAAATTTAAGCCGGGCAATCTCCCCGTCGCAACCGTCAACAATGGATGCGAATTGGGCAAGTATCCCTCCCAACAGAAGTGTTACATACCCCCCCGTAGCAAAAAGCACGGCGGCAAGGATGCAAAGCAGGAAAGATATAAATGATGGGGATTATAAAGGTTTTGACACCAATTGAGTGAGATGTTGGACCACCAGGGGAAAGAGATCCTGGTGTCGGTGATTGTAACGGAATTCCATCTCCTTCAGGTAGAGGGGGAACCGCTCTTTGGACACCCCATGATGTTTGATGAGCCTCTCCTTGGCGTAGGCCCAAAAGCCTTCCAGGCCGTTGATGTGCACTTTGCCCCGACTGAAGCGCCGATCATGATCCACCCGCAAGTGGCGATAGCCGCAGAACATCAGGGCGTCATAGACCCGGTAGCGGTCGGTATAGACCACGCTGCCCCGACGGACCAACTTCACGGTGGAGGCCAAAAGGGTCTGGGCCTTGACGTTGCCGACCGCCTCCACCTTCACCCGGCCGCCCCGCTCCAATATGCCGAAAACAGGGACTTTACCCGCTGCGCCTCGGCCTCTCTTGCCCTTGCGCTTGCCCCCGAAGTAGGCCTCGTCCGCCTCCACCTCCCCTCGAAGAAGCTCCTGTCCCCCCGGCGTGCCGGCCACAAGACTGCGCCTGAGCGCCGTCACGGCCCGCAGCGCTGTCGGATAGCTCACGGCGAGTTGCTGGGCCATCTTGCGGGCCGAGACCTCCAGCTCAAAGAGCTTCACCACCCAAAGCCACTGCCGGGCCGAGAGGCGAAGTTGGCCCAGCCAGCGGCCCGTGAACGGCCCGAAGGTGTACCGACACCCAGCGCAGCGAAAGCGCCCCCGCGTGCCCAAAACGTAGCGTTTTCGACCCTCACAACGAGGGCAGATTTTACGCCCGTTTTTCTGACACGCCATGAGCAGATGGCGTCTCGCTGTAGCTTCCGATTTTACAAGGACTTCAAAGCTCTTCAGGTCCACGACACCAGCCTAATCCGGTGTCATGTCTTTTACAATCGCCTAAATGATATCTGGTTGGGCGTAATAGGATATCGAGCCAGATATCGAGACAGCCGAATGGACAGGGGCCTGTTGAAGCGCCTGGAAACAAGACCATCCCTTTTTTTACCGCGAAGACCACTTAAAATGACTCCTTCAGCCTTTTCACGGGTTTTTTCCATTTCAATATCCGTCGATGTCCGGCCCCCTAAAAGATCAGACTCCCCTCCAATGGCCCTGTCAAGGGCTTCTTGAAGCCCCAAACGGGCGCTGCCTCGCCGGCCGCCATGGCTCAAGACGCGGGGTCCCGCCCTTCGGTGATCCTTCCCGTAGGTTCAACCGGTGAGGGAAAAATATGGGACTTATATATTTGGGTTAATGTGACGACACTGCCACAAATAAGATTGCCAATCTCATTGACTCTCCCATCACCCTGACCTAGACTTCTCTCAAGCCAACATCTGTCGGGATTTCGGCTGTATTGCCGGGTTACCCGGTGAATAGGGGGTATATCACCTTGACTAAACAACAAATTTGCGGCATGATACGGCCCATGAGGTTCTGCGGGGTACCCCCGCGAGCGGCAGGGGATTTATCATGGATCACGTCAGAATCGATTTCGAAAACTGTTACGGCATTAACCTGAATCTTGTGTCTCTCCGCTCCGTTGCACTTCCCAGGGCTGTACCGCGACTCACCCTCAGGCTCAGGGCCGTAGATCTTGACCCACTGAGCGTAGTCGATATCAGCCCCAAAGGTTTCTTCAACAGCCTGAAGATGGGAGCGGTGACCATCGGTTGTCAGTTGAACACGGTTCGCTAACCGAGCCACCAAATCGCCAAAGAAGATTTTTGCGTGTTTCAGGGTCCGATAACCGGCCATCCACGAGGGAACGAGTTTGGTATCCGCACAAATAGCGGTCCAGGTCCAAACATCTCCGTTCCTTGATGTCTTTCAGTCCATTTAGAGAAAAGGCATACCCTTCATGCTTGTTTTAACCGGAATTTCCCATATCAACTTGCTTGGGTGGTTTCCGGTCCCCTTTCCCGATGAAAACCAGTTGATCCCCTTCCGATGGGTTTGTCAAGAGCCTTCCAACCCTCCGCAACAAGGTGCTGACGGCCATCGACTGCCCCAAAAGGCGGACCCTCGCCCTTCGGTCCCCTTTATTCGCGGTTCAACCCGTTAACCAATCACCTTGGACCGCCCCTGGGTTATTGGACACTCGGGTGAGGGTATTCGACCTCATGCGGCCTCCGCAACTTGAGCGAGTTTTTCCTGCCTTGCCTGGGCCGGCGTTCGGTAGCCGTAGCCCTCGAGAATCCAATGATGGTTATACAGGTTCTTGAACTCAAGCAGCGCCCACCGCAGTTCCTCTACGGTGGCGAAAGAGCGCACCCACAGGAGATTCTCCTTCAAGATGCGGATAAACCACTCACAGTAGCCATTTCCCTCGGGCGCCCGCACGAAGCTGGGCGAACTGGTCATGCCCAGGTAGGCGATCTCCCGCTGAAAGTCATCGGACAGATAGGCGGGGCCGTGGTCGTGACGAACTTTAAGCCCCTCGGCGACGTCCGCCTCCAAGCCGGCGAAGCGCTCGGCGACCCCCTGCCGGATCGGCTCCAGGGCCTCGAAGCGGTTGCCGCTCTTGGCCGCATGGATCCCCACGCAGTCCACCGAGCAGTGATCCACCGCCACGAACACCGAGGCCATCCCCTCCTCGGTGGTCACCGTCGTCGTCATGTCCGTGCCCCACATTCGGTCGGGCCGCTCGGTGCGGATGGTCCCGTTGTGGGCCTTGGGACCTCGGGGTTTGCCCACCCGGTGGGGGGCCTGAAGCCCCGCCTCCCGCATCAGGCGACGCATCCGCTCCTTGCTGGTGCGGATGCCCGCGAAGCGCAGCCTCGCCCACACCTTGCGGTAGCCCTCGCGCCATGGAAGGGAGAGTCCTCCAGGACCTGCCGGATGTGGCCGAGGAGTTCCGCATCGGTGCACGGGCCCACAGGGCCGCGCTTATTGGGCGTGGGGCGTTCATGAACGGGGACCGCCTCTCGCCGCCGTTGCGCGTAGACCGTGGAGCGCGCCAAGCCCCAAAGGGCGCACACCCGCTTCAGGCCGTAGGCTCTGCCCGTGGAGGTGAAGCGGGCCTGACTCATCGCCTCCACCTCCTGCCGGCTAAAGGGCGGCCGGCCTCCAGGCGGTCGATCTTCTCCCGCAGGACCTCGCCCTCCATCGTGAGTTCGCCCACCTTGGCCTTGAGCCGGGCGGGCTTTGAGCGCCGCCTCGCCCCCGCGAAGGAACGCCTCGCGCCAGGCGGAAAGCCGAGCCGCTGTCGTGCCCAACTCGCGGCAGAGCGTCTCCAGGCTCTCGCCCCGCAAAAGACGCAGGACCGCCTCCCGCTTGCGCTGGCAGGAGAACCGACCCCGCTCACTGCGATGCCCTGGGGCCTTGGCTCCGTTCGCCCTGCGGGCGCCCTCCGCCAAAGCCCCCTCTTGCTTTTGTTCGTTCATCGCGACACCCCTTTCTCCATGAATCATGGATCAATCGAGTGTCCAACAAAACCCTAGAGCGGGGGAACCTCATGCTGCCGGGAACCCTCTGCACAAGGTTAGACCGGCACCGGCCGTAATCGGTTGATTCGGTCCAGGATGATGGCGAACTCTTCCCTGGACACCGCTACTTCGGCCAATTGAAAGATGATCTGCCGGGCGTGCCGCACAATCCTCCCGCCCATTTTGATGAGCTTGACCTGGAGGCTTCGGAGCGACCAGTGCTTGAGCCCCCTGGGCAAGGCTAGCCTGCGCAGGAAATTGCCCAGGTTGTACGCCAGGACGAAGAGAAGGAGCCGCACCTGGTTGCACACGAACCGGTGACAGGAAAGGCGTGTCCAGTTCAGGGCGTACTTGCCTTCCTTGATCCATTGCTCGGCTGTGCCTCGCTGGTTGTAGAAGTGCACGACCCCCTCGGGTCGAGCCGTCAGGTTCGTGACAATGAATCCGACGCGAGGGAAGAGTTCGCCTGAGTGCCATTCCACCTTCGCCACGACCCGCCGGGAACGGTCCCAGCTTCCAGCCTGATACCGGAAGTCGTAATAGAAGATGATGGGTCTCTTGGGCGGGCGACCGACCGGGCGGGTGAGGAGGAAGTCGATCTCTCGCTGCACCACGTCGTTGGCGGGAAGGCGGATGGCGTAATGGAAGCTGTGCGCTTCCAGGCACTCATAAACCTCCGGGCGCGCAAAGGCGGCATCGGCTCGGAAGTAACGGCGAACACCCGCCCGCTCATACCGGGCCGCGATGGGCGAAAGCAACTCGCGCCAGCCATCGGCGCTGTGCACGTTGCCGGGGCGCAACATCGCCCCTTCGCAGTCCCCGAACTGGTTAAAGCAAAAAAGAGGGTGATAACAGGTGCAACGAAAGTGGCCGTTGTAGGCCGTACCTTCCTGCTCCCCATGGACGGGGCTTTCCGAGCTGTCCATGTCCAGGATGATTCGCTGATGGGGTGAGTGTGCCATGGCCCGGTCCACCCACTCCCGGTTCAGCTCGCTCCGGCCCCTTGAGATTCTCCTCCCTGGTGAGAACCTCGGTCTCGAACCGGCTCAGGGTGTTGGCGCCCGCCGCCTGCTTCTCAAGCGCTCGGCGGCCGACCACGGCTTGCATCGCGGGGTCCTGGGCCAACCGCTCGGCATCGTTGGTGTCTTCATACCCTGCCAAGCGGCTATAGACCGACTGGCGCAATAGCGGCGCCAACTCATGCTGGATGTTCCGGCCATGACGGATCTCTTGCAATTGCACTGGCGCTCTCACCGTCAAACCCAGCGCATCATCCAGCTCCCGGCAGGCCAGCAATCCCGCATCCGAAGTGATTCTGGTTCCGTGAAACTCAAGCCTCAGCCGACGGTCAAAACGGATCTTCAAAGCCCCCTTCTTCGCTTCACCCATTGGGTCCCCTCGCAAGATGATGGCAGGGAGAGGCCAACACCTTGATCTTACACGAGAAAACGGCATTCGGTCCGACAAAACTTATGATCCATATGGGAAATGCGGGATTAAGGGTCTCCAGAGAGATTTCGATTTTTCGAACACGCAGGCCTATGCGCTATATGCACCCAACGGTGTGATGAAATCGTCTTTGGCCCAGACATTCCAAGACGCCGCCGATGACAAGGATTCTGAAGATCGTATCTTCACGAAACGCAAAACTGTAAGGAAGATCACCGATGAGGCTGGCGAAGATGTGAGCGGGCGGCGAATACTGGTGGTGACCCCTTACGACGAGCAGCTCGGCCTCACGGAACAAACATCTACTTTGCTTCTGGAACCAAAACTGAAAAAGGAATTTGACGACTTGCTCCGTGCTACTGAAGCAGCTCCCCCGCTCTAGGGTTTTGTTGGACACTCGATTGATCCATGATTCATGGAGAAAGGGGTGTCGCGATGAACGAACAAAAGCAAGAGGGGGCTTTGGCGGAGGGCGCCCGTAGGGCGAACGGAGCCAAGGCCCCAGGGCATCGCAGTGAGCGGGGTCGGTTCTCCTGCCAGCGCAAGCGGGAGGCGGTCCTGCGTCTTTTGCGGGGCGAGAGCCTGGAGACGCTCTGCCGCGAGTTGGGCACGACAGCGGCTCGGCTTTCCGCCTGGCGCGAGGCGTTCCTTCGCGGGGGCGAGGCGGCGCTCAAAGCTCGCCCGGCGGATGAGCGGGCCGAGGAGAACGCCCGGCTCAAGGCCAAGGTGGGCGAACTCACGATGGAGGGCGAGGTCCTGCGGGAGAAGATCGACCGCCTGGAGGCCGGCCGCCCTTTAGCCGGCAGGAGGTGGAGGCGATGAGTCAGGCCCGCTTCACCTCCACGGGCAGAGCCTACGGCCTGAAGCGGGTGTGCGCCCTTTGGGGCTTGGCGCGCTCCACGGTCTACGCGCAACGGCGGCGAGAGGCGGTCCCCGTTCATGAACGCCCCACGCCCAATAAGCGCGGCCCTGTGGGCCCGTGCACCGATGCGGAACTCCTCGGTCACATCCGGCAGGTCCTGGAGGACTCTCCCTTCCATGGCGAGGGCTACCGCAAGGTGTGGGCGAGGCTGCGCTTCGCGGGCATCCGCACCAGCAAGGAGCGGGTGCGTCGCCTGATGCGGGAGGCGGGGCTTCAGGCCCCCCACCGGGTGGGCAAACCCCGAGGTCCCAAGGCCCACAACGGGACCATCCGCACCGAGCGGCCCGACCGAATGTGGGGCACGGACATGACGACGACGGTGACCACCGAGGAGGGGGTGGCCTCGGTGTTCGTGGCGGTGGATCACTGTTCGGTGGACTGCGTGGGGATCCATGCGGCCAAGAGCGGCAACCGCTTCGAGGCCCTGGAGCCGATCCGGCAGGGGGTCGCCGAGCGCTTCGCCGGCTTGGAGGCGGACGTCGCCGAGGGGCTTAAAGTTCGTCACGACCACGGCCCCGCCTATCTGTCCGATGACTTTCAGCGGGAGATCGCCTACCTGGGCATGACCAGTTCGCCCAGCTTCGTGCGGGCGCCCGAGGGAAATGGCTACTGTGAGTGGTTCATCCGCATCTTGAAGGAGAATCTCCTGTGGGTGCGCTCTTTCGCCACCGTAGAGGAACTGCGGTGGGCGCTGCTTGAGTTCAAGAACCTGTACAACCATCATTGGATTCTCGAGGGCTACGGCTACCGAACGCCGGCCCAGGCAAGGCAGGAAAAACTCGCTCAAGTTGCGGAGGCCGCATGAGGTCGAATACCCTCACCCGAGTGTCCAATAACCCAGGGGCGGTCCACAGCCAAGGCAGCGCTTCTCAGCGCAATTAAGATTCAATCGGGCTCCAAGAAAGATCTGGAGGTTGAGATATCGTCTGCGATCATGCCCACTAGCGTCGAGTTAGATGCCGCACTAATTCGTATAAAGAGGGAAGTGGAAGAGCAAAAGGACAACCTATTTTCTTCGTTCGAGTACGATAAGGTATTTAATGACAAGGTGTTGTCTGCCCTAAATACGAAAGACTTAAAGAGCGCCATTGAGAACTATATCATTCGGTACAACGAGCTTCTGGCCGGGTCGACATACTTCAAAAGAGGAACGTTTGACTACTACAACGCCGCCCAAATAGCGAAGAGCCTTGCCGCCAACGGGTTTTTCGATGCAAACCACACGGTCAGCTTGAACGCCGAATCCGGGAACCAAGAAATCACAAATCAGAAAGACCTTAACCCGCATTTCCCATATGGATCATAAGTTTTGTCGGACCGAATGCCGTTTTCTCGTGTAAGATCAAGGTGTTGGCCTCTCCCTGCCATCATCTTGCGAGGGGACCCAATGGGTGAAGCGAAGAAGGGGGCTTTGAAGATCCGTTTTGACCGTCGGCTGAGGCTTGAGTTTCACGGAACCAGAATCACTTCGGATGCGGGATTGCTGGCCTGCCGGGAGCTGGATGATGCGCTGGGTTTGACGGTGAGAGCGCCAGTGCAATTGCAAGAGATCCGTCATGGCCGGAACATCCAGCATGAGTTGGCGCCGCTATTGCGCCAGTCGGTCTATAGCCGCTTGGCAGGGTATGAAGACACCAACGATGCCGAGCGGTTGGCCCAGGACCCCGCGATGCAAGCCGTGGTCGGCCGCCGAGCGCTTGAGAAGCAGGCGGCGGGCGCCAACACCCTGAGCCGGTTCGAGACCGAGGTTCTCACCAGGGAGGAGAATCTCAAGGGGCCGGAGCGAGCTGAACCGGGAGTGGGTGGACCGGGCCATGGCACACTCACCCCATCAGCGAATCATCCTGGACATGGACAGCTCGGAAAGCCCCGTCCATGGGGAGCAGGAAGGTACGGCCTACAACGGCCACTTTCGTTGCACCTGTTATCACCCTCTTTTTTGCTTTAACCAGTTCGGGGACTGCGAAGGGGCGATGTTGCGCCCCGGCAACGTGCACAGCGCCGATGGCTGGCGCGAGTTGCTTTCGCCCATCGCGGCCCGGTATGAGCGGGCGGGTGTTCGCCGTTACTTCCGAGCCGATGCCGCCTTTGCGCGCCCGGAGGTCTATGAGTGCCTGGAAGCGCACAGCTTCCTTTACGCCATCCGCCTTCCCGCCAACGACGTGGTGCAGCGAGAGATCGACTTCCTCCTCACCCGCCCGGTCGGTCGCCCGCCCAAGAGACCCATCATCTTCTATTACGACTTCCGGTATCAGGCTGGAAGCTGGGACCGTTCCCGGCGGGTCGTGGCGAAGGTGGAATGGCACTCAGGCGAACTCTTCCCTCGCGTCGGATTCATTGTCACGAACCTGACGGCTCGACCCGAGGGGGTCGTGCACTTCTACAACCAGCGAGGCACAGCCGAGCAATGGATCAAGGAAGGCAAGTACGCCATGAACTGGACACGCCTTTCCTGTCACCGGTTCGTGTGCAACCAGGTGCGGCTCCTTCTCTTCGTCCTGGCGTACAACCTGGGCAATTTCCTGCGCAGGCTAGCCTTGCCCAGGGGGCTCAAGCACTGGTCGCTGCGAAGCCTCCAGGTCAAGCTCATCAAAATGGGCGGGAGGATTGTGCGGCACGCCCGGCAGATCATCTTTCAATTGGCCGAAGTAGCGGTGTCCAGGGAAGAGTTCGCCATCATCCTGGACCGAATCAACCGATTACGGCCGGTGCCGGTCTAACCTTGTGCAGAGGGTTCCCGGCAGCATGAGGTGATTGGTTAACGGGTTGAACCGCGAATAAAGGGGACCGAAGGGCGAGGGTCCGCCTTTTGGGGCAGTCGATGGCCGTCAGCACCTTGTTGCGGAGGGTTGGAAGGCTCTTGACAAACCCATCGGAAGGGGATCAACTGGTTTTCATCGGGAAAGGGGACCGGAAACCACCCAAGCAAGTTGATATGGGAAATTCCGGTGGAAACCTCTAAAAATGGATGCCAAACGGCCTCAGGGAGAAATGAAGAAGAGATTGACGCCTCTCATAGAGTTCATCCGGAATTTTCCAGATACAACCTTTCGGCATCCTAATCTTATCCTCGTTTGACATGGCCCATCATGTTATCAGAGATAAGGTCTCTTTGCACAACCATTAGAATTGTCTCCCCCCTTTCTATCGACGACTTGCCAGGAAGCCGAGGATTCGGTCTAATCCAGTGCTGGAAATCTTCGCGCACGCCCCCGCACGGGGAAAGGGCATGTGCGGTTCCCCGGGCACATCCGGATGTTGAGACAAGCCAGTGCTCCGGTGGATTCATTCGGTCTCCACAGGAGACCATGGTTGAGAGGAGAAAAAGATGACTGGGAACGGTGTGACGTTTGGCCTGGGCGTCAGGAGCTTTACGGCCTATCCGGAGATGCCCGATCCGGATGACCTCATCGCCTTTTGCCAGCGCGCGGAGGAGTTGGAGTACGATTCCGTCTGGGTGTGGGACCACATCTTCCTCGGCGTGGAGCCCTGCTTCCCGATCCTGGACTCGCTGACCCTTCTGACGGCCATCGCGTGTCACACAACGACGATCAAGCTGGGGACGGGCGTCCTCGTCCTCCCATTGAGAAACCCGGCGATTCTGGCCAAGGAGACGGCGACGCTCGACATCATCTCGAAAGGGCGGCTCATCCTCGGCCTGGCCAGCGGCTGGTACGCCCGGGAGTTCGACGCCGTCGGCATCCCGTTCAAAAAACGCGGCGACCTGTTCGACCGGAATCTGGAGATCCTCACCCGACTCTGGACCGAAGACAAGGTGAGCGGCGAGTACCCTCCCCATAACCTGCGCAGCGCCGTGCTCCAGCCTAAGCCCTTTCAGAATCCGCGCCCACCGATCCTGATCGGCGGATACGCCGACCGGGTGTTGAAGCGGACGGCGACAAAGGGGGACGGCTGGCTGACGTATTTCTACACCCCGGAGGCGTTCACGCGGTCCATGGACAAGATCAAGGGCTACGCCGAGGAAGCCGGCCGGGACCCGAACGAGCTGGAAAGCCTGAATCAGATCCCCATCATGGTCACCCAGTCCGACCGGGAGCGGGCGGACATGGAGGAGTGGCTCACGACCGAGTGGGACTACGCCTCGTGGAGCGAATCCACGAAGGAGAGCGCGATCATCGGATCGGCCGATCACTGCGCGGAGCAGCTCCGGCGGCACGCGGACGTCGGCGTGAATCGAATCGTCCTGATTCCCTACAAGTATCATCCCGACCAGGTGGAGATGCTGGCCGAGGAGGTCATCCCGAAGGTGGGGGGGTGAGGAAGAGTCGTGAGCGCCTCTGGTATTTTGAGGAATCCCCGCCCGCCGGCCCGCCATCGGCGGCGAACCGAAGGGATTTGAGAAAAGCCGGCGCGTTTTCCTTGTTTGTTTGCGAAAATTGTTTGATGATGTGGCTGCCTTTTGGGAAATGCCCAAAGGATGGTTCTTGTCTCCGGTGCTGTCCCGATTGCGTAGTCGTTGTCCACGGGGGGGGAGGGGGGAGGCAAGTTGGTTTCAGAGGTCGATCGGAAGCTCGACAGGCGCGGGTTCATCGCAACGGTGTTCATGGCCGCCGGCCTGCTCTTGAGCTTCGGGACCGCGGCCGTCTATGGTCTGCGGTACCTGTTCGGCAGACAGAGCCGCCCGCCCGTCTTAAACATTCTGGTCGCGTCCATCGGCGACATCCCCACGGGCTCCAGCAGAACGTACAAGGACTTGGCGGGGCGGAAGTTCGTCCTGGTCAATTCCGGGGACCGGATCCAGGCCTTCGACACACGGTGCACCCACCTGGGGTGCCAGGTCTTCTGGCGGCCGGAGCAGAAAAAGTTCCACTGCCCGTGCCACGATGGCTACTTCGACGCCGAAGGCAGGCCGATTGCCGGACCGCCCCCGACGCCGTTGCGGCAGATTCCGGTTCAGGTCCGGGGCAGAAGCGTCTTCGTCGAAATGGCGAGGGGGGGGGGCTGATTCAATGGCGAAGTCCAGCGTCATCGACTGGCTCAACACACGCGTCCCCATCGATTGGGACAACCTCAGGCACCTCAGCAGCGAGCCCATCCCCCGGCACCTCAAGTCGTGGTGGTTCTGTCTGGGCGGCACGCCCCTCTACCTCTTCTTCATCCAGGTCACGACCGGCATCGCGCTGACCTTCTACTACGTCCCGCAAGCCGACAGGGCCTATGACTCGGTGCGCCACATCTCCGAGGTTGTGCCCTTCGGCTGGTACCTGAGAAGCATCCACGTCTGGGCGGGACACCTGATGGTCGTCTCGGTCATCCTTCACATGATGCGGGTGTTTTTCACCGGCGCGTACCGGAAACCGAGAGAGTTGAACTGGGTCGTCGGCTTCGGGCTTCTGCTCGTCATCATGAGCTTCGGGTTCACGGGGTATTCACTGCAATACAGCCAGATTTCCTACTGGGCGGCGGTGGTGGGGACGAACATCTCCGAGGCCGTGCCGTTCGTCGGGAGCTACATCGCCGGGTTCATACGGGGCGGACCCGCGGTGGGGCCGAACACGCTCACGCGCTTTTACATCTTTCACATCGGCGTTCTGCCCACACTGGCGTTTCTGCTGATCGCCGCGCACGTGTTTCTGATCCGGGCCCACGGCGTGACGGAAATCCGCCGCGAAGGGGGCGCGGGCGGGACGGGTGAGAAAGAGCGGTTTTTTCCGTTTTTTCCGGACCACATCCTGACGGAGATGATCATCGCGGTTTTTCTCATGTTTCTCCTGAGCCAGTTGGCCCTCATCTTTCCGGCCGCTCTGGGAGAACCCGCGGACCCCGCCGTGACGCCCGAGCACATCAAGCCGGAGTGGTATTTCTACCCGGTCTTCCGTTGGTTGAAACTCTTCTCTTTCCAGGTCGGGCTGTTGAGCGCTCTGCTGGGCGTCGGGGTCATGGTCCTGTGGCCCTGGATCGACGCCGGCATTGATAAGAAAGCGCCCGGATTGGAAATCAGCATCTACGTGGGAATCGCCGCGGTCCTGCTGTTGACGGGCCTCATGCTTTGGGAAGGCCTCGCATCATAAGACGAGGCCCGGCTGGGAGGATGGTCGGTTGGATTTTAGGGTGAAGCAGTGGATCGTCGCGATTCTGAGTCTGTTCTTTCTGGCCTCTCTCCTCATTGTGGGTTGGATCGAGAGCGACCGGCTTCTGCCGGACAAAAAAGCCAAGCCGGTCGTCACGGCGAAAAACGAGGCGTGCGTCACCTGCCACGGCGAAAAAACGCCTGGGATCGTGAAGCAATGGGAGGACAGCACCCACGCGACGCTGGGCGTAGGCTGCGCCGATTGCCACGCCGCAAACAAGGGCGACCCGGACGCCTGGGAGCATGAAGGCAGTCTCGTCGCCACCATCGTATCGCCCAAGGATTGCGCCAAGTGCCACCAGCCGCAGGTCACGGAGTTCCAGGCGAGCCACCACGCCAAGGCCACGCAGTTCATCGGCTCCCTGGACAACTTCCTCGGCGTGGTCGTCGAGGGCAACCCCGCCGCCATCACCGGTTGCCAGAAATGCCACGGCAGCATCGTCAAGGTGATGGCAAACGGCAAGCTGGACCCCGCCACCTGGCCCAACACAGGAATTGGGCGGATCAATCCCGACGGAAGCAACGGGGCTTGCTCCGCCTGCCACGCCCGCCACGTGTTCGCCCGCGCCCAGGCCCGGCAGCCGGAAAACTGCGGGAAGTGCCACATGGGACCCGATCATCCGCAGATCGAGATCTACAACGAATCGAAGCACGGCATCGTCTTTCGCGCCCGAATCAATGAGATAAACCTGGAGAGCAAGTCCTGGATCGTGGGCAAGGACTACTCAGCCGCGCCGACGTGCGCGACGTGCCACATGAGCGCCACCAAGAACCTGCCGGTCACGCATGACGTCGGCAAGCGGATCAGTTGGACGCTTCGGCCGGTCATCTCGACGAAGCTTGAGAATTGGGAAGCGAGGCGGAAAGACATGAAACAGGTCTGCGTGGCGTGTCACGGCCCCGCGTTCATCGACGGGTTCTACAAGCAGTTCGACAATGCGGTCATTCTCTACAACGACAAGTTCGCCAGGCCGGCGCAGGCCGTTATGAAGGAGCTCAAGGCGGCGGGAAAGATCACGCCGACGCCCTTCGACGATAAGATCGAGTGGACCTTTTTCGAGCTCTGGCATCACGAGGGCCGCCGCGCGCGGATGGGGGTCTCGATGCAAGGCCCAGATTACACCCAGTGGCACGGGTTCTACGAGGTGGCCAAGCACTTCTACTTCAAGTTCCTGCCCGAGGCGGAGGCGCTGATGCCGGGCATATCGGCCAGACACGTCAAAGGGAAGATGCACGCCTGGCGAAAAGGAATGACGAAGGACCAGATTCAACAGCTCCTGGATTTCTATAAGGATCGGTATGGACAATAGCGCCCCCCCCCTAACGAACCGCGAGGTTGAGGGGCCGTCCCTTCGAGAAGAACGGTTTTGGAGGATTTTGGTCCCAGCGCAACCAGGACGGTTTCATGGATTGAAGATTTATTCCTTCTTTAATCAATATGTTATATATATCTAATTAATCTAAATTATCGGTGTATCGATTCGCCCTTCCTGAAAAGCCGACCCGGCATCGCTCTCCCCTACAAGGTCCATGTCTTCGACTGAAGCTCCTCAATCAGGACCCTTTCGTTTTCGGAGTAATCCACGGGAACTTCCACAATGTGGACGCCGGGGCTGTCCAATTGCTCTTTGAGGAGGGTCGTCAGCCGGTCTGTCGATGAAACGCGGTGTCCGGCCGCCCCGTAGCTCTCCGCGTACTTCACGAAATCGGGGTTGCCGTACGTCAGGCCGAAGTCCTGGAATCCCATCCCCGCCTGTTTCCAGCGAATCATCCCATAGGCGTCGTCCCGGAGAATGAGGATCACCAAATCCAGGCCCAGCCGGACGGCCGTTTCGAGGTCCTGGGAGTTCATCAGGAACCCCCCGTCCCCGCATACCGCCATCACCTTCCGATCAGGGTGGACGAGCTTCGCGCACATGGCGGAAGGAAGGCCGGCGCCCATCGTCGCCAGGGCGTTGTCGAGCAAAACCGTATTGGGTTGGTAGGCCTTGTAGTTTCTGGCGAACCAGATCTTGTAGACGCCGTTGTCCAGCGCGATGATCCCGTTATCCGGCATGACCTCGCGGACGGCCGCGACCAGATGCTGCGGAATGACGGGAAATCTGGAATCCCGGCTTTTCTCGCGGATGTGGCCTTCGATTTCCTCTTTCACCCGGTCGAAGTAGCCGCACGCCCAAGGCCCGCCGTCCTTGAGACGCCCGGTGAGACGCTCGACGGTCGTGGCAATGTCGCCGACGATCTCCAATTGCGGAAAATACACCTCATCCACGTTCGCCGAAAAATGATTGATGTGAATAACCCGCGCCCCCTGAGGCTCCATAAAGAAAGGCGGTTTTTCGATCACGTCATGACCGACGTTGACAATCAGGTCCGCGGCCTCGATGGCGCGATGCAGGTAGTCCTCGGTGGAAAGGGCGGCCGTTCCAAGAAACAGGGGATGTCGTTCATCGACGACCCCTTTGCCCATCTGGGTGTTGAAAAAATAGATGCCCGTTTTCTCGATCAATTCGGCCAGGGCGACGCTCGTCGGTTCCGGTTGGCGGCGGCGCCGATCAGGACAAGCGGCATCTTGGCGGCCTTCAGCATCTCCACCGCTTCATCGATCACGCGCTCGTTCGCGCTCGGCCTTCTTGCGGCGCTGACCTCAAAGGGAGCTGCGGTGGTCGTCTCGGTGGCGATGTCTTCGGGCAGCTCCAGGTGGACGGCCCCGGGGCGTTCCTCCTGCGCGAGTCGCACCGCCTCCCGGACAAGAACGGGGATGCTGTCTCCAGTGACGATCTGTTTTGTGAATTTTGTGATGGGCCGCATCATCTCGACGACGTCCACAATCTGAAACCGGCCCTGCTTGCTTTTCTTGACCGGCTTCTGGCCGGTGATCATCAGGATCGGCAGGGCGCCCAGTTGGGCGTAAGCGGCGGCGGTGACCAGGTTGGTCGCGCCCGGGCCGAGGGTGGCGAGGCACACGCCGACCTTGCCGGTCAAACGCCCGTACGTGGCCGCCATGAACCCCGCGCATTGCTCATGCCGGGTCAAAATGAACCGGATCCGGGACTCCCTCAAGGATTCGAGAAAGTCGAGGGTCTCCTCCCCCGGAACGCCGAAGATGTATTCAACTCCCTCCTGTTCAAGTGAGCGGATAAACAGGTCGGATGCTTTCATCACGATTCCTTGGGTAACGAGCCGGTCATCCGAAAAAATCCCAAACACCGGGACCTTCCCATCGAAACAGCAATTTTTAAAAGATAGGTCTGAAGACCGCGCTTTTCGACAGGAAAAGCCCGTTCGAAGGGAGAAAGGGCCGGGCCGCTTTCAGAAGATTCTGTTGATCCTACGCCTCGTAGTCTTCGATGAACTCCCTTAGATCAATTCCGTCCACCCCCGGAACCGAGACCTCCTCGGGGTAATTGGCTTTTCGGGTCGCGTCGATTCCCGTTTTTGTGACGAGGTGGGAGCCCTCCGCCGGGTTATAGGAGGCGGGGTCGAGCGGGGAGCCTTTGGCATGCGTGATCATGAAGATGTCCCGGTCGGCGCGCACCCGCGTCGCAATGGCGCGCAGGACCTCTTTGTCGCTGGTCACGTCCACGTCCTCATCCACCACGACGACGAATTTCAGATAGGCGTCGGCCACAAAGGCCGCCATGGCCGCCTGCTTCGCCTCCCCCTCGATCATTTTCTCGATGGCGATGTAGCAGGTGAATCGGCACAAACCGGACGGGGGGAGAAAAACCGCTTTGACGGTTGGACAGGCGATCCTGACCGTATTCTCGATGGCGGCGGTTTGCGTGAAGCCGCCGAGGAGAAAATCATCGGCATGCGAGCAAAACGCGTTCTGGTAAAGGGGATTTTCGCGCATCGTGATGGCCTTGACCTTCACGATGGGATTCATCCGCTCGGGACCGTACGTCCCGGGATATTCTCCGAAAGGCGCCTCCGGCTCGCGGAGATGAGGCAGGATCTCGCACTCCAACACGATCTCGGCGTCCGCCGGGACTTGGAGGGGAATCGTCTCGCAAGGCGTCAACCGGACCGGCCGGCGCATCATGCCGCCGGCGATGCGGAATTCATCGATATCCAGCGGTGTGTAGCTCAGGGCGCCCAGGAAAAAGGCCGGGTGGTGTCCGATGACTGCGGCCATCGGCGTGGGTTCGCCGCGTTTCTCGTACTGTTTCCAGATCAGGTGGCCGTGGGAGGTCTCAGAGATCTGGATTCCGAACGTGTTCTTGTCCTTGAGCATCAGGCGGTAGATGCCGACGTTGTTGATGCCGGTCTCGGGGTCTTTCATGACATCCAGGGATGCCGTGACGTACGGTCCGGCGTCTTTTTCATGGTAGGTGCAGATGGGCAGGCGGGTCACGTCTACGTCGTCCCCTTTGAGAATCACCTGCTTGACGGGCCCGGTCTCGACGTGCTGGGGTTCGAGCGGATTCGCCTCCCGCCTGGCGTATTCTTTCAAGAATTCCCCTACATCCGCGTCTTCGAGCCCCAAGGCCAGGCAGAGGCGGCTGATACTGGCGTGCGTGTTGGCGACCAGGGGGATGTCCGAACCCTTCACCTTTTCAAAGATGACAAGAGGGAACCTGTCGTCTTTTTCCAATTGGGCAAGGATTCCCGAAACACCGAACTTCGGGTCGACTTCTTTGCGAATCCGAATCACTTCGTGCGGATGGTGCTTTTCCAGAAACTCGATGAAACCCCGAAGGTCGCGCGTATGATTCATGCTTTGCACCCAGTTTCGACTAGTGTCAGCCTGTATTTTTCACGAAGATTCATCGGAGGTAATAATACACGATCGACTCAATCCCCATATGCTTCACTTTCAAACGCGAGGGGCGGGGCAAGAGTCAGCCGACTCTTGCCCCGCCCCTGTATTTCAGTGGCTTTCGAAGTTTTGGATAAAATGGGCACTGCCGTTGCTTATTCAAACACTGGGTAGAACCCCAGCGCGTTTCACCCGCTCTACGGGAGCTTGGGGAAGCGATATTTCTTGGGAACCCGCTCGATGAATTGGTTAGTGTAAGTGTCTTTGGTCGCAACGGGGTTTTTCAAGCCGACGTAGGTTCGAATCAGCTTCATGGCCCGTTCCATTTTGCCCGCGTTGACGTAGCCGAATCCATCCTTCTTGAAGTTTTCATCCGTCGACAGGTGCTTCATGGCTTTCCACTGTTGAGCAGTCAGGGACCGGCTGGCAGCCGCGTTGTGTTTCAGGAAGATCTCCACGCTCTCTTTGGGATGCTGGTGGGCATAGACCATTCCCCGAATGTTAGCGTTGAGGAATTTTTGGAGCATCTCGGGCTTGTTGGCGATGGTGTCTTCTCTCGCTACAAACGCGGCCCCGTACATGTCCGACAGTCCGTAATCCGACCAGAGGAAAAACCCGGCCTCCTTGCCCATCTTCTTCGCGGCGGCCGCTTTTGGGGGGAAAGAGGTCATCCAACTGTCCACGGCGTGGACCATGCCTGAGGCGAGACTGGTCCCTAGAAGGGAGCCCTTGAGATTGATCATCTCTACCGTTGATCGGTCAATCCCGTTCACCTTGGCAAAGGCCGGCCAGAATTGAAGAACCGAGGAATAAATGGGAATAGCCACCTTCTTGCCTTCCAGGTCCTTGGGCTTATTTATCCCGATTCCTTTCATGTAGGCCAGCCCATAGGGGGAGGTGTGCATCGAAATCTTGATGATCTTTGCCTTTGTCCCCGACGCACGGCCCAGTGCAACGCTCACCAGGACCGAGCTCCCGAGGTCGAGGTCTCCGGCCGCAACTCTTTTTAGGGTGTCAACTGCGCCATGACCTCGCTGGATGGTCGTCTCAATCCCTTCGGCCGCAAAAAACCCCTTTTCCAAGGCGACAAATTCCGGGACGGAATCCCCCGCCAAAACCCAGCTCATCGCGACCCGAACCTTGGTCGCCGCCTCCCCCATTTCCGGTGTGGCGAAGGAACTGAAGAGAAACATCATTGCTGCAAGGACAAAGAGTGAAAAACACCTTGCGGTTCGTTTCATCGGTGAATCCTCCAATGGAGAGAGCCTCCGGCTCCCAAAGGGCATCAAGATGTCCCTTCAGAATGGAGCCATGCGACAGTCTACGACGAGAATGCCCAATTGCCCTGGGCTTTGACACTGCCAGTTTCCTAAATGTTCTTGTCTAGGTCCACATTGTACCACGGATATCAAGGTTTCTTTGGGGGCCACACATAAATGTCAAAGCGGGGCGGGCAGGATGCCCGCCCTACCGGTGGACGGTCATTGATATATTCAACGAATTAGTCAATGCAGGACCCAGTTCCATATCATGTTTCGAAATATAGAATTAAATATCAGTATGCTATTTCAATAAGATAACACATTTTATAAATCTGTTACTTTAAGGAGTCCCGCTGAGATAGTCACGCCTTTCCGCTGAGAATGACCCGTTCCCTCGCAACCCGCACCCGGACAACGCCGCCCCGCTCGGACGCCTGATATGCGGTGAATTCGTCTTTCCCGAGGCGCTTTTTCCAATGCGGGCCGAGGAAACAGTGGCCCGACCCGGTCACCGGGTCCTCGTCGATTCCCGCCCCGGGGGCAAAGAACCGTGAGACGAAGTCGAACTCGCTCGAAGCCGACGCGCACGTGACGATGACTCCCCGAACCGGCAGCTCCGCCAGGGACTTCATATTCGGCTTGGGGGTTTTAAGGGTTTCTTCAAAATCCACTTCAACCAGGTAGTCGAACCGGTTCATTCCAATGTATTTCGGCTTGACGCCCAGGGCCGCCACCAACGCGGAATCCGGGGTTTCACCGGTCATCGGGCGCTCGGGCGCGGCGGGAAAATCCAGCCCGATCCAATCCCTCCCTCCTTGAAGCCCGGCCGTGAGAATGCCGCCGCGTGTGTAAAAGACCGCCCGCTCGTCCCGGCCCAGCTCGCCCGTTTCCCAAAGAACGTGGGCGGCCGCCAATGTGGCGTGGCCGCAGAGGTCCACCTCCACGGCCGGGGTGAACCAGCGCAGGTTGAAACCGCCGCCATCCCGGTAGAGAAAAGAGGTTTCGGACAGGTTCATCTCGCGGGCGACGGCCCGCATCCAGTCTTCATCGGCCGGGTCTTGAAGGAGACAAACCGCCGCGGGGTTTCCCCGAAAGGGCTTATCGGTGAAGGCGTCGACCTGGTGAATGGGAATGCTCACCGCTCAACCTTCCGGCCGGATGTCGGACTCGACCTGCATGCCGGAAGTGATGGTGTTGAAGCTGCTGTAGTGGTCCACCACGCCGAAGATTTCGAGGATCCGGCCTTCATCCCACCCGGCGTGGGTCAGCGCCCGGGTGAAATAGCGGATGAAGTATCGGCTGCCGTTCGTCACGCTGACGCCCAGGCCCACGGCGAGCTTTCCCAGGGGGTCGATCCCCGGACGGTCGAAGAGGAGCCGGTGCTTCGCCCACGTGGCCTCGAGGTAGTGGAAGTTTCGGGAGAGGGCCTTCCAGATCTTCGGGACGCCGACGCGGCCTAGGCGCTTCTCTTCGGCCTCGGCGGCTGCATTCAGGATCTGACATGTCCGATTGTCCAAATCGCCTTCTTTGGGAAAGGGAATCAGCGGTTCTTCGGCGCCCCGGTCGTCTTCCAGGAAGAGGCCATCCGCCACCTTGTTCAAGCCGCGGACGTGGTCCACGATGGCCATCAGCTCCGTCACGCCCGTTTCATCCAGTCCAAGCCGCATGACCGCGGCGATGTGGGAGTCGATTCAGTAATGACAGACATTGATGATCGAGACGGCGGAAGCGGTCAGCTCCTTGATGATGGGCGGAACATCTCCCCGCTGCATCGTCGCGCGGGACCGGTTCCAGCTGGCCTCGATGTAGCCAGGGAGGTGGGCCTGGGCCTTCCAGACGTTCGAGAGATGATCGACGTTGAAGAGTTTCTTCTCCCGCAGGAGAATCCGCTCGACTATCTTCCCGTCGGGTCCGGCGGTGATTTCCGCGTCTTCCAGGAGTTTGATGGTGGACATGGCTTTTCCTTTACACGGGGGTGGGATCGAGGAATGAAAGCCCGGCGGCATGCACGGAACGACTTCAAGTCGGCTCGCCGCGTTCCGGCCGGGAAGGAGCGGGTGGATTCGATATCTATGCGTCTTGCGCCTTTAAGGCGGCGAGCGCCTTCAAGGCGGTGAGCACCTTTTCGGCGGTGATGGGCAGGGAGGTGAGCCGGACGCCCGTCGCGTGGAAAATGGCGTTGGCGATGGCCGGGGCGGTCGGGACGATGGCCGCTTCCGAGGCGCCTTTGGCGCCGTAGGGGCCGTGGGGGTCGTCGGACTCGACCATGATCGAATCGATAGCGGGCATGGATTCGGCCTTGGGCAGGACGTAGTCCGCGAAGTTCCCGTTGATCACCTGGCCGCCCTCGAATTTTACCTCTTCAAGGAGGGCGAAGCCCGTCCCCTGGCCGACCGCGCCCTCGACCTGGCCGTGGGCGGCCAAGGGATTCAGGACCCGTCCCACGTCGTCCGCCGCCGTCACGCGAACGACCCGGACGCGGCCGGTCTCGGTGTCCACCTCGACTTCGGCGGTCTGGGCGGCGAATTCATAGGCCGGCGCGATGTTGCCGAAAAGGGTTTTCTCGTCGGCCGCCTGCGTGGGCGGGTCGTATTCCCCCTCGCCCTCGACCGGCGCCCCCCCATTTCGGGAGCAGGCCTCGCGGCAGACCTCCTCGAAGGGCGCGGACCGCTCGGGCGCGCCGCGGACGCAGAAACCTCCGAGGCGCAATTCCACGTCGGCGGGGGCGACTTCCAGAAGATCGGCGGCGGCCGGGAGGAGTTTTTCACGCGCGGCGGCGGCGGCCAGCCGGACAGCGTTCCCGGCCACCAGGGCCAGGCGGCTCGCATAGGCCCCGAGGCTGTAAGGTGCGGTCTCCGTATTGGTCTCCGAGATCTGAACGCGGTCCACGCCGACCTTCAATTCTTCGGCGGCGACGATGGCGGCCACGGTTCGGGACCCCTGGCCGATGTCCCCCTCGCCGGTTCGGACCAGGACGCCGCCCGCGGCGTTCACCTCCACAATCGCCCTGGAGCCGTCCCAGTCGGCGAACATCCGGTTTCCGCTGATGTGGATGGCGCACGCGAATCCGATACCGCGGCGGATCTTCCCGTTTTCCCGGGACCGGGCGCGGATCTCCTTCCAACCGGACGCCTCGGCGGCGGAGCGAATGCAGTCGTCCAGGGCGCAGGAGTCGATCTTCCAGCCGTGAACGGTCACGTCGCCGGGCTGGACGGTGTTCCGCAGGCGAAGCTCGAGGGGATCGATTCCCAGCTCAAGGGCCAGGGCGTCCAGGTGGCTTTCCTGGGGAAAGGTCCCCTGGGGGTTGCCGAACCCCCGAAACGCGCCGGACGGAAGATTGTTGGTGTAGACGAGGCAGCCGTCGGTCCGGATGTTTTCGATCCGGTATGTGTTGTCCGGGCGGTAGCAGGCGGTCCGCATGATGGCGTCCGCCAGGCCGGTGCTGCCCCCGTTGTCGGCGACGATGCGCGCCTCCTTGGAGAGAAGCTTCCCGTCTTTGCGGGCGCCCATGCGCAGCCAGACCTTGGAGGGCACCCGGGGCCGGGCGGCCGTGAACTCGTCCGTCCGGGTGTTGAACAGCCGGACCGGCCGGCCGGACTTTATGGCCAGGAGCAGGGTGATCAAGGCGTTGGGCTCCTCGAGCGCCTTTCCCCCGAAGGCCCCGCCGACGAAGGGCTGGATCAGGCGGAGGTCTTCCTTGTTCAGCCCCAGGGTCTCGGCGATCAAATCCCGCGAAAGGAATAGGTGCTGGAGCGGGGTCCAAAGGGTGTAGCGGTCCCTTCCCTCGGGCTTCGCGACGCTCCCCATAGGCTCCATGTACGCCTGGTATTGGGAGTGTGTGGAGTAAGTCGCCTCGTGGACGACGTCCGCCGCGCCGAGGGCCGCTTCCACGTCGCCCCGCTCGACGTGGGCTTCGTAGGCGATGTTCTTGGGTTTCCCGTGGATCTGCGGCGCCCCTTCAGTCATAGCCTCTTCCGGGTCGAAGACGGCTTCCAGGGGTTCGTAATCCACTTGGATGCGCTCGAGGGCCTCGATGGCGGCGGCCTCGTCTTTGGCCGCGACGGCGGCGACCTCCTCTCCGGCGAACCGGACCCGATCGGTCGCCAGGACGAACTGGTCCTTCAGGGCCGTCCAACCCCAGCGCGGATTGGGGGCGTCGGCGCCCGTGACGACGACGTGAACGCCGGGCGCATTCCGGGCCGCTTCCACGTCGACGTGGAGAATGCGGGCGTGCGGGTGCGGGCTGCGCAGGACCTTCCCCGCAAGCAGGCCCGGCACGCGGACATCGGAGACGAACCCGGCGGTCCCGGAGGCCTTCTGAGGCGCGTCGATGAGCGGCGTGGGCTTTCCGATTGCGGTGAACGGGTTCATCCGGAATCCTTTGAAGAGTTTAGGTGACCGATGAGCGGGCGGCTGGTTTCGGTTGATCTATTTTAGCAAAGCCACCCTGGAAGGAAATAGAGAGGAAGGAGCCGCAATGGTCTAGCAAAAAAGGAATATGTCCGGACACTGCTGCCAAGTGTTTCAATTTTCAATATGAGTTCTTACGCACCTCTTCCACGCTGAATTCAGAGATTCCCTTCCGTCGTTTGATTTTTTGACGCACTATCTCCGCGCGGGTTTTCGCTTCGACCCTTACCTCCTCGGCAAGTGCCTGGAGACGTTTAAATTTGGCGGGAGCAGCCGCTTTCTTCCCCGTCTTGTGGGATGCAACGACCTTTTGCAAGAGGGCCGTAACAATATGGATGTCAGCTATCGAGACCAAGTGCTTTAAGCGCTGGGTTAACAAAGGAGCGCGAAGGTTCTGCGAACTCGCATGAATAAAATAATTGGGCGCTTTCCCCTTGACGTCGACGAGTGTGAAGCGGAAGGCATTCCGGCCGGAAACGATCAAGACGAAATCGGCTTTGAGTTTCTGGCCCAACGTTCGGGCCAAGCGATAATTGTTTTTAGATAGGTGGAGTTGACCCGGTTTGGTGGACACCTGATGATTTGGGGGTAAAGGAGGTGTTCACGATGCCACAGACTCACCCACGCTATCCAATGGAGTTCCGCTGCCAGATGGTAGAGTTGGTCCGGGCGGGACGCACGCCCGAGGCGCTGGCGCACGAGTTCGAGCCCTCGGCGCAGACGATCCGCACCTGGGCCCATCAAGCCGACGTTGACGAGGGGCGTCGCAAAGACGGGCTCACGAGCGATGAGCGGGAGGAGTTGCGCCGACTTCGCCGCGAGAACCGACAGCTCCGCCAGGAGCGGGAGATCTTAGCAAAAGCCGCGGCCTGGTTTGCTCGGGAGACCGATTCGATCCCGTCCGGATCTACGGGTTCGTGAGGGCGAACCAGGCCATGTATCGGACCGCCACCATGTGCCGGGTGCTGGGCGTCTCCTCCAGCGGCTACTACGCGTGGCGCAGGCGCGCGCCGTGTGCCCGCTCGTGTGCCGATCGGGCGCTCACCAAACGCATTCAGGCGATCCACGAGCGTTCTCGGGGGACTTACGGCGTGCCGCGCGTCCATGCCGAGTTGGAGGCTGAGGGAGTGCGTGTGGGCCGCAAGCGCGTCGCCAGGCTGATGCGTGGGGCGGGACTTGCGGGCGTCAGTCGGCGCAAGGGAGCGCGCACGACGCAGCGCCGGCAGGAGGCGCGGCCGGCCCCTGATCTGGTGGACCGCAACTTCACGGCCGAGGCCCCCGACCGGCTGTGGGTGGCCGACATCACCTACGTTCCGACATGGGCGGGGTTTTTGTATCTGGCCGTGGCGCTCGATGCGTTCAGCCGGCGCATCGTGGGGTGGTCGATGGCCACACACCTGCGGGCCGAGTTGGTGCTCGACGCGCTCGACATGGCGCTGTATAAGCGCCGTCCCCGGGCCGTCATCCACCACTCCGACCAGGGCACGCAGTACACCTCGGTCGCCTTTGGGCAGCGCTGCTGGCAGGCGGGCGGGCGTCCCTCCATGGGTTCGGTCGGGGACTGCTACGACAACGCGCTGTGTGAGAGCTTTTTCGCCACGCTGGAGTGCGAGCTCCTCGCTCGCCACAGTTTCCGCACCCGGGCCGAGGCGCGCATGGAGGTGTTCGGGTTCATCGAGGGCTTCTACAACCCGCATCGTCGGCACTCCTCCATCGACAACCTGTCACCCGTTAACTACGAAAGGAGACAACAACGCACACCCTGAAAACCCAAGTGCTTAACTCTCCACGAAACCGGGGTAAGTCCAACCTGGGGTTATGCCCGCTGTCGGTCACACTGCTACATCTATCCAATTGTAATTTATCACACATTTTTTTACGGGTCCAAGGACTCTCGCCTAATTGAAAAACAACTGCCATCTTTAACCTGAATCGTCAGTGATGAATGGCACCGGCATTCTGATTGTAGCGAATGCACTCATTCTGAGTCCACTGGGGCCAGAATCGAGGAGGGAGGTTTTGAAGCAAACCGCGAATTTCCGCTTCGCGTCCTCCGCTGCGGGTTGGGGGAAAGTCTAAAGGAGAACGGCCTGTCCGGCAACGGAGGCGGGAAGGAATCTCCTTCATGGATCGGGATCGGTCCGTCGGTTATATTGCCCGGATGGTTTCCGGGCAGGAGACATTTCAGATGGCCTTGCCCGCCGGCCTGCGCGTCGGGACATCAAGCTGGTCGACGGCGTCGTGGCGCGGGGTGTTCTACTCGGACAAATGCCGGGCGGGGAATTACATCAGCGAATACAGCCGCGTCTTCGACACCGTTGAGATAGACTCCACATTCTACGGAACCCCCCGGCCGGCGACCGTTCAGGGATGGAAAGAAAAGACCCCGGACGGGTTTCTCTTCGCAGCGAAGGCGCCCCGGGTCATCACGCATGAAAAGGTGCTCGTGGACTGCGAGGACGAGGTGCGCGCCTTCCTGCGGGTGATGGACCTCCTGGAAGACCGTCTGGGGCCGATCCTGTTCCAGTTCCCCTATTTCAACCGGAAGGCCTTTCCGAATGCGGACGGATTCATTGAACGGCTGAAAAGGTTCGTGGCGTCGCTTCCCGAGGGACGCCGTTATGCGGTCGAGGTGCGGAACAAGGGCTGGGTGACCGAGCGGCTCCTCGGACCGCTTCGCGAAAGGGGGATTGCCTTCTGTCTCATCGACCACCCCTGGATGACGCGGGTGGACGAGATCCACCGACGGGTGAACCCCGTAACGGCCGACTTTTCCTATATCCGGTTTATCGGCGACCGGCATGAAATCGAGGCCGAGACCCAGGATTGGGATCGGCTCATTTGGGACCGAACCGAGGACATGGACCTATGGACGCCGATCATCCAGGATATTCTGAACAAGGGGGTCCATAACGTGTTCGTCTATTTCAACAACCACTACGCCGGACACGCGCCCGGCTCCGTCCGGGAGTTCCGAAACGCCTGGCGGCGGTTTCTCTCCCGGTGATCCGGAAGGCGTCGGAAGCCGCCGGCGAATCAAGCTTTTCAAAGGATGAAACGATAACCGCGGAGGACGATGAATGAAGATCAGCCGGGATCGCGAAAAGGTGATACGCCGTTGGAAAGAACAGCGGTGGATCTTGGACAACATCGTCCGGGCCGTCGGCGTGGATTGGGACCAGGGCCGGACGAGCCGGGTGCTGAACTATTGCAGCCCCAAGGCCCTCGGCGACGTCACGTTGATCCGCCAGGGCGGTACGCGGACATCGGGCGCGAGTTCGCCAAGGCGGCCCGGAAACGGCAGGCGCGGGCGGAGAAGGCCGAAGCGGAGGGCCGCACCGTCCTCGCGCGCGAGAACTATTTCATCGCCGTCCAGCATTACTGCAACGCCCATTGGCCGCTCTTCGAGGACGATCACCCGAAACACATCGAGCTCCAGGAATTGCAGGACCATTGCTACGACAAGTACATTCAGTACGCCCCGCACTTCATCGAGCGGGTGGAGATTCCATTCGAGGGGCGCTCCGTCCCCGCGCTGCTTCACCTTCCCACGTGCGGGGCGCCCCCGCATCCCGCCGTCCTCATCACGCCGGGCATGGATATGGTGAAAGAAAATTCCGCCATGTACGGCGATCCGTTCCTGGAGCGGGCGTCGCGACGCTCATCATCGACGGGCCGGGGCAGGGGGCCTCCAACTTGCGGAAAATCCGGGTGACCGCGGACAATTATGTCGAAGCGGGGGTCGGGGCCGTCGATTATCTGCTCTCCCGGGACGACATCGACGAGACGCGCCTGGGCCTGGCGGGGTTCAGCATGGGGACCTACTGGGGATTCCGCGTGGCCGCGGCCGAAAGCCGGCTCAAGGCCTGCGCGTTCATGCTCCCCTGCTGGGAGAGCGGGATGGACACCATCTTCAACATGGCCTCGCCCACCTTCAAGCTCAATTACATGTACATGTCCGGGTACGACGACGAGGACGCCTTCGACCGGTTCATGGAGACGCTCTCCCTAGACGGCCTGGAGGAGAAGATCTCCTGCCCGCTGATGCTGGTGACCGGAGAGGACGAAGACCTGTCGCCCATGGACGTAACGCTGGAGGTTTTCGGCAAGATTCGGCAGCCGAAGAGCCTCGTGATGTTCGAGGGGATGAAGCACTCCATCGAGGCCCCTTATGTGGATTACGCCGCCGACTGGCTGACGGACTGGCTGACAGGGAGGACGCCGAAATCGGAGAAGGTCTATGTCGAGCTGGGCGGCAGGGAGGTGATCACGCCGCTGGATGAAGCTGAAAAAATTTGTTACGGAATTTCCTAGATTAAGACCTTATGATAATATGTTCCCCGACAGGCCAGCGTTATCTCAACTTGGGGCGGTCATATCAATCATCCAGTGCCAAGGGTATCTGCTCGCGCTTTTTGGGAAATGCTCTCGGGAGCAAGGTCTCATAAAACGACTTCCAATTTGCCGCAACTCGCATAAGGGTGCTGACATTGGAGATATGTTCCTCCAGCTTGGGATGACCATGCTCAGGCGTGAACCACTGATGATGTTTATGCTTCCTGTACCCAGCTGGGAGCTTGGGGTTTTTCCTTCTAAGCGCATGATACAAACCGTCCTCTATGCGCTCGTAGACGATATTGTTGGTGTATCGACCAATGATGGAAGGGCGTTTGATTGCATATATCGACGGCCACTGTTTCAGTTTGACAATTCCCTCATAAAAGTTGTAGGGAAATGTCTTTGTCCACGGTTGCAGTTCATCGGCAATGTATCTTTCAAGGATTTTGGCAAGGGCGCGTTCTTCCCGAATGCGTTGATAGCCAGTCGCCTCGTCAACGAGGGCTATGATTCCGACACGAGCAAATCCTCTCATAAGAAATTCGCATCTGTCCGCTAAGCGTTCCTGTTTATTTGTCAATGATCCTGCACCTCTCGCAAGAAGCACTGCTTCGCAAATGTCAGCCAAGATGGTCGCTACCAATCCGTACGCCGTTCTCCCCCCCCTGACCGGCTGAAATATTTTTGGAGAACTTAGACCCGCCGTTAATTCATTGGGAATATAGGGCTTGAGAGATTTTGAGGTGGCAAAACGAGGCATTTGCGCCCCGCCGCCGATTTGGACCAGTCCACTTCGAGCGAGTCCAAGTCCAGCGAACATCCCGGATTGTGACAAAACTCTTGTCTCGTCTTCCAGGACGTAGCATTGAATCTCGATATCCCCGATGCTCAACGGTCTATCCGGCGCGCCTGCAATGACTTCCAGTGGTTTATCCCTCATCATGCCACCCCCATACCCCTGTTGATGGTAAACTCGAACGCCATAATGGGATCGGACTCGCGCAGGTTGAATCGGAAGCAGAACTCGTCCACGTAACGTTGCAGGTGCTTCCGGCTCACACTGTGGAACTGGCCGAACATCCCGCGTTTCAGCAAGGCCCAGAAGCCGTCAATCGTATTCGTGTGGATGTCACCGTCCACATACCATTTGTCGTGACGGATGACCCTGTGGGGGAGAACTTTCGACATTCCGAGATAGCCCTTGTATTCATCCGTGATCAACTCGGATTCATGTGTCTTGATTCGCTCCCGGACAAAGGCTCTCAGGTGCTTAGCCTTCATGCTCCCCTTCTTCACGGCCTTGGCCGTCACCCGGCCGCCTCGCTCCACAGCGCCGACCACGGGGGCCTTGTCCGTTCCGCGCCCGCGCTTCGATGTGTCACCCTTCTTGCCGGTTCCCTTCCGTGGTTTTCCGCCCACATAGGTTTCGTCCATCTCCACGATCCCGGTGAGCATTTCTCGTTGCCCGGCCTGCGTCATGGACTTTCGGATCTGCATGGCAATGCGCCAAGCCGTGTTCTTGTTCACCTTGAGATCGCGCGAAAGCTGAAGGGCGGACAGCCCCTTCTTGGCGTTCAGGATGAGGGAGATCGCCAGGAACCATTTCTGAAGGGGAAGGTGCGTGTGATGAAAGATCGTGCCAACCATAACGCTGAAGGAGGTCCGGCAGTCATAGCACCGCCACCGTTTAATGTGTCGGGCCACCTTGATGGATCCGCAGTACATACAGCACGGCGTACCCCTCCACCGCGCCGCCTCAAGATGTTCGATGCATGATTTTTGGGTTGGAAACTGCTCGAAAACCTGTATGATGTCCATGACATTCTCTCCTTGCTTGGGTTATCCAATCTTCATTCACGAGATCAAATATAATCCAAGCGGGAGAGTTTGCCAAGGTCTTAATATAGGAAATTCCGTTTTAAATTCAGACAGGAAGGGCAGGTTGTGTCTTTCCGCGGCCTTTCGGGACATCGGTTCAAAGGAGAAGAGTGAAATGAAAAGAATCCACCGGTTTCTGACGGTTGGGATCGCCATCGCCGCCGTCTTGTTCTGTTTCAACCTGGGCCCCGCCAAAGCCGCCGAGAAGGTCACGTTTCCGTTGGATTGGGTTCCAATCGGTAAACACGCCGGTTTTACGGGGGCTTTGAGTGAGGGCTACTTCAAGGCGTCCGGAATTGACATCAACTTTGTGCGGGGGTTCGGCTCGGGCCGCACGGTGAAAGACGTCGCCTCGGGCGTGGCCCCGATTGGGTTCGCCGACATCGCCGCGCAGATCATCTATGCGGACCGGAACCAGGAAAGGCCGCTCATGTCGACGGCCGTCATTCACGACAAATCCATGTACGTGATTTTCTCGTTGAAGAGCAAAGGCATCAAGACGCCCAAGGACTTGGAGGGGCGGTCAATCGCGGCGACGCCGGGCGACGGGTCGCGCGTGATTTTTCCCGCCCTGGCCGCGATCAACAATGTGGACCTGGGTAAGGTGAAGTGGGTGGATATGGGTCCCGGCGTCAGCATCCCGGCCGTGCTCAAGGGCAGCATCGACGGTGTGGGCCTGCTATAACGCGAGCTACCCCATCCTCGCCCGCGGGGCGGCCAAGATCGGCAAGCGGATCGGCTCGGTTCTCTACAGCGACTTCGGCGTGGACATTTACTCCAACGGCATTTTCGCGACCCACAGCGTGATCAAGTCGAACGAGAACATGGTCCGCAAAGTGACGCAGGCGATTCTCAAGGGCCACAACTGGGCCGTTGAGAACCCGAAAGCGGCCATCGCCGCCTTCATGAAGAAGTACCCCCAATCCAACCGGGGCATCGCCGCGGACATGTGGGAAATGACCATGGACCACCTTCTGACCCCGACCGCCACGAAAAACGGCATCGGTTTTCAGGACGCAAAAAAGATGGAATACACGCGGGACACCCTGGTCAAGTACTTCAAGCTACCCAGGAAGGCGCCTTTGAGCTCCATCTACACCACGAAGTACCACGTGAAGTATGTGCCAAAACGGAAAATGAACGTCCAGTATTAAGTCCCATGTTCCAGCGAAAGGTCTTTGGTTGTCCGGGGCGGCGCGGAAGGCGCGCCGTCCCGGACGTCTTGACGAGGAATTCGTGAAATGCCCGATCCAACCGTGAACGAGACCGATCTAAAGGAAGGTGCGCGCAACTGCGTCCTGAACTACTCAGGCGTCGGTCCGGGCGAGACCGTCCTCGTCTGGATCGACCGCGACGAGCCGCCCGAGCCCGGCGTCGCGGAGGCGATGATCGAGGCCGCCGAAGAGGCCGGTGCCACAGTGACGCTCCTTCAGGACCGGGCGCCCGAGTTTCGCCTCGGCGAGCGGATGAGCGCGGCGACCGAAGCGGCCCTCCAGGCGAGCCACAGCGTCATCCAGCTTCTTCCCCTCCTGAACGTTGCGTCCATCGACAACATTCATATCCTGCGATGCCTGTTCGAGTACGACCTGCGAATCACTGCCTGCATGACGCCGACGCGCGCCCTCCTCGCGTCGGATTGGGCGCGGTACCCGATTGAGATCGCCCGGACCATCATGCGCAAGTCCGCGGGCCTCGTTCAGGACGCCGAGTTTCACATGACTGAACCCACCGGGACGGATATCCGCGGGAGGCTCAAGGCCTGGCCGGACGGGGCGGGCTTTTCGGGCGGCGGGAAGCTGCGGGGCGGGGCCTGGATTTTTTTTCCCTTCGGAAACGTCGCCCTCTACCCGGCGCCGCCGGTGAACGGGCGGATCGTCTTCGAGACGTGGGAGGGGACGGCGGGCATCCTGAGCGAGCCGGTGGACCTGCTCATCAAAGAACAGCGGGTCGTGCAATGCTCGGGAGGCGAAGAGGCCCGCTGGTTCAACGAGATGATGAAGCGCTATCCCAACGCCGATTATTGCTGCGAGATCACGTGGGGGATCAGCCCCGTCGTCAGCCTCCGGGAAGGTCTCAAACAACGGGCCTGCGACACCCTGCTCTACCGGCGCGCCGGCGTCTACCACATCGGGTTCGGCCTATGGCCCTTCGAGGGGATCTGGAGCGACTTTCATTGGGACGGCGGGGGGTTGAAGCCCACGCTGGATCACGCGGGCCAAAGGGTGATCGACGCCGGGAGGCTCCTGATCCTGGACGACCCGGAGGTCCGGGAGGTCGCGGCCAAGTACGGAGATCCGGACGCGCTTCTGGCGGAGGTTCCTTGAGCGCGCGCCTGAAATGAGGGATGAAGCAATGGAGTCAGCCCGGTCCTTCTTCGAAGGGCTCAACCAAAGGGAAGACACGCGGGCGGTCCTGTCCGATCTGGACCAGACCGTCCGGTTCCTCGTCGCCGACGGCGAGTCCTTCCGAATCGAGGTGTCCGGCGGGGCGCTGACATTCGCCGAAGGGGCCGGCGGTCCCGAGACCCGGAATCATCCGGACTTCACCCACTTCGAGACCGACCGCGAAACCGTCCGCCGCCTCGTGGCCGGGGAGATCCGCTGGACGGACGCCATGATCCCTTCCGCGCCCGATATGGGCCGTCTCGTCCTGGTCGAGAAGTGGATGTACAAGAAGGCGGTCATCAACTGGATGGGCCGTCTCGTCCGGATGAGACAGGAAGGCCCCCGGTGGCCCGCTTCCCGGCCGACGGAGGGGTGGAAGGGGGAGGCGGAAGGATAAGATGCTTCCGCCGGGCAGGCCCAAGGGCCTGTCCGCGACGCTGAATGTTTGATTCACTTCCCCCCCGCGGACACCCATTTTTCCATCACACCATGCGCGCATACCCGCGCCCGCAACCATCAAGATCGGCAGGACAAGGTCCGCGTTCTTCCCCAAGAGAAATAACAGAAAATCCATCACGGCTTGTGAAGCGCGGAAGGACCGGATCGGACCGAGAGAAATCCGCTTCGCCGGTCGCGAGTTGGTAAACTGCGGTTTCACGGAAGCTCCCGGCTAGGGTGGTCGATCTCGCATTCGGAGAACGAGACTTGAAACCTGACGACCTGGTCCACCGCGCCCGGGCATTGATCCCGGTCCTGCGCGAAAGGGCGGAGACCGCCGAGCGCGACCGCCGCGTGTCGGAGGAAACCATGAAGGACCTGCGCGAGGCCGGACTGTTTCGCGTCCTTCAGCCCGTCCGGTACGGGGGGTTCGAATACGGCCTGGACGCCTTCGTCCGTATCATCGATGAGATTGGCCGCGGTTGTGGGGCGACCGCGTGGGTTTACAGCGTGGCGGCCATGCATCAATGGCACATCGGCATGTTTCCGGAGCAGGCGCAGGACGACGTTTGGAAATCCGATCCCGACACCCTGGCGTCCTCGTCCTATCCGCCATCGGGCGGGGTCGAAGCCGTCGAAGGGGGATACAGGCTGAGCGGCGCATGGGGATTTGCGAGCGGGTGCGACAACACCCAATGGACGATCATCGGCGGAAAGACCGATCCCGGAAGCGGGGACGCCTCTCCCCAACAATGCTTTTTTCTCGTCCCGAGGGCGGACTACCGGATCGAGGACAACTGGCACGTCCTGGGACTTTCAGGCACGGGCAGTGCTTGATGAGGCGTTCGTTCCCGCGCATCGCGTCCTGACCGTCGCGCAAGCGGGCTCGAGAAATCCCCCCGGCGCGGCGGTCCATCCGGGGCCGCTCTTCCGGATCCCGTTTCTCGCCGCGATCCCGATCTGTCTCTGCTCGCCCCTGCTGGGGATGGCCCAGGGCGCGCTGGATCATTACGTCGAGGCCCTGCGCGCTCGGACTACGCAGGGTGCGTTCAGCGGCCCCCGCCTGCACCTCTCGGAGCTTCCGACGATTCAGCTTCGTGTCGCCGAAGCGGCGGATTCCATCGACGCCGCCCGCTTGCTGCTGTTGCGCGTCTGCACGGACATCCAAGACGCGATGGCTCCGGGCGGCGCGGGGCTCGGGCTGGATCTTCGACTTCGGAACCGGCGCGACCACGCCTTCGCCGTCAGGCTTCTCGTGCGGGCCGTGGACCGATTGTATGAATCCGTCGGCGCCAAAGGGATGTTCAACGATAACCCCGTTCAGCGCGAGTGGCGCAACGTCCACGCGGGGGCGATGCACATCACCAACAACTGGGACGCCGCGGGAATTTTGTACGGGCGCTTCGCCCTGGGGCTGGAACCGGGCGGCGGTGCGTATTGAGAGGCTTTCATTCCCCTCCCACTTCGACGGAGGCGGGGTTCGGCCCCCCTCGGCCGGCGACCCAAACAAGAGCCGTCGCGACAACCACGTAGACGAGACACAAGACGGAGATCGTCTCCATCGTAACGCCGCCGTCAATCAGCCGGCCCATCGACACCGGGGATAGCGCGCTGGCGAACACCATCAAGGCCGCGACCGTAGCTCGGATTGCTCCCACGTGCGCGACCCCGTAAAGCTCCGCCCAGACCGCGCCGACGATGGTAAAGTTCGCGCCCGAGGTGACGCCGGAAACCGTCAGGAACAGGAGCGCGACAATCGGCGAATCGGCGGCCGCGAGAATCCACAGGGCCACCCCCATAGGCGGGCAGACGAAAGGCATCAGGCGCCACGCCCCCACGCGGTCGATGAGCGGACCCGAGAGGAGCGAGGTCGCAATCGTTGCGGCGGAAAAGGCCACGTAGCAGGCGGCGAACCAAGTCATGCTCCAGGCCTTGGCCTCTACGAGGTGGACCTGATGAAAGAAGAACCCCGTCATGATGAAAGAGGGCGCGACCACCGAGGGCAGGATGAGATAGAAGCGTAAATCCCGAAAAACCTCCCGGCGGGTCCATTGTCGTATCGACAAGCCGGCGGCGGTCCCCGCACCGATGGCCCGCTTCAAAAACCTTCGGTGGCGCTCGCCGTGCCCTTTAAGCAGCCAGAGGATGAGGGGAATGAGCGTCACGGCCAGAACAACGCCAATCGCGCTCCAGGCGCCCCGCCAGCCGAGGGTCCGATTCAAGGCCACGCCGATCAGCGGAAACACGGCCGCCCCCGTGGGAAAACCAAGGGCCGCGATGCTGACCGCCTTGCCTCGCTCTCCTTCGAAGTAACGCACCATGCTCGTGACGGACGTATGGCTCATGAGCCCCTGGCCCGTGAGACGCATCGCGAAGATCGAGAAATAGAGCAGGGCGACGGACGGAACCACCGACATCAAGAAACAGCCGAGGATCAACCCCACGCAGACCAGCACAGCGTAAAGCCGCAGGTCCACCTGGTCGATCTTTCTGCCCAGCCAGATTACGCAAAGCCCGCTGGCCAGCGTGGCGGCGGCGTAGATGGAGCCGAAACCGCCGTGGGTCAGACCGAAGGCGGCGCGGAGCTCGGCGCTGAACAGGGCGATGAAATACGTCTGTCCGAAACCCGAAAACAGGGCCATGATCAGCCCGAACGCGAGGAACCGGCCGTTCGTTTTGACGAATGAGAAATACTTCATCGCGTGTTCCATTCCGGGCCCACCGAGGCGCGCCGGCGCCGCAGGGGGTGAGTTTTCTCAGGCGCGCGACATCGTCACCAGGGCCGCCCCGGCGCAGATAAGGATCGCGCCGAACACCACGCGGGCGTTCAGGCGTTCCTCTTCGCGTATCAACAACCAGGCCAGAACCAAGGCGAAAAGGGGCGACGTGTAGACCAGGGGGGCCACGATGGACAGGGGTCCTCTTTGGAGCGCGGCGAAGAACGCCAGGTGTCCCGAGCTGGAGAGAATGCCGCTGATGATGAAAAACCCCAGGGCCGGCCGGGCGATCCTGACGCGGTCCGCTTTTGGTAAAAAGGGATGCCACAGGGCGACGACCAGGAGGCCGCCCATGGCCGAGATGGATAGGCCGACGCTCAGGCTGGGGATCAACGCAACCCCGATCTTCCGAAAAATCGCGGCCAACACAAACATGATCGTGGCCAGGATCACGAAAATAAAGGCGTGCCACACGGATTTCCCTTCCGCTAGGCTTTTGGAATGTGACCGCTGCTCCTGCGCCAAGACCATCACGCCGGCCACGATCAAGAGGGTTCCGAGATAAACCCCGGCCGTGGGCCGCTCGCCCAGGGTGATGACGGCGAACAGGATCGTGAACAGCGGCGCGGAGGATGAGATCGTGATGGAGCGGGAGAGGCCGATGCGACGAAAACTCATGTACAGAAACGTCCCGGCCAGACCCGGCGACGCAATGCCCGCGGCCAGAAAAATAAAGAAACCCTGAAGCCCGATTTCCGAGACCGGATAGGTGGCGAGCGCAATCGGCCCGTAAATCAGGAGGGTGATCGCCGATAGCGTCAAAATCCCCGTGATGGGGGTCGAGGTTCGCAGCGCGAAAAGAACGGCCGTATCGCCCGCCGCAAAACCGAACGCGGTGAGAAGGGCGAATATCTGGGCGAGCGCGATGGCGCTCACGGAGAGTCCCAGCGGGCCGGTGGCGGACCCGAGGCCGGCGGCCCGGGACGTCGGGCGGCAGAATCTCTATCGTGTATCATCCGTGAAATCCTTTCAAACAGAACAAGGTTCTTTCCGAATCCGGAAACGCGCCCGAAGGGGAGGGATTTCAGAAAGGATTGAATGGAGAGGTGCATCAGCCTGTCCGGGCGGACGGACCGCTTTCCCGGCAGTTTACTCCCTTCTCATGGCGGGAGGGGAAACTTCGTGTCGAGGGTGGGGGCTGGCCCGCTATGACGCCGGCGCATGCTCGCCGCCCAGGAAAAGACGGCCCACCTCGGGGTCTCGGAGGAGGGCGTCGCCTCTCTCGGCCATCGCGATCTCGCCCGAGACGAGGACATACCCGATGTCCGCGAACTCCAGACCCTTCTTCGCGTTTTGCTCGACCATCACGATGGTCTTGCCGTGTGTCTCCTGGAGGTCGGTGAGGATCTCGAAAACCATGTCGATGAAGCGGGGCTCGAGGCCGAGGGAAGGCTCATCGATCAACAAGATACGCGGCTCCATGACCAGGGCCCGGGCGATTTCAAGCAACCGCCGCTCGCCGCCCGACAGGATGCCCGCCCGCAGGCGCCGCCGCTCGGCCAGACGGGGATATTCCCGGAAAATCCTTTCCGCCGCCTCTTTGGCCTCCCCTGGGGTGTCCATCAGAAAGCCGCCCATCCACAAATTCTCCTCGACCGACATGTCGGGGAAAATGGAATTATCCTGAAGCACATAGGCGATGCCCGCCGTCTTGAGCTTCTCATCAGGACTGAGCCGGGTGATGTCGCTTCCCTGAACCGTGATGGCCCCGTCCATGATGTTGGTGAATCCGTAGATCGAATGCAGCACTGTGGATTTGCCCGCGCCGTTGGGGCCGATGAGGCACAGCGACTGGCCGGCGCCGACTTGCAGGTCGACCCCGTGAAGGATTTCCATCTTGCCGTAGCCGGCGACCAGGCCGTCGATTTGGATCAAGGGTTCCCGCCCGGCCAGCTCGGCGACGCGCTCACGCGAGGGACCCCTGTTGACGGTCAGTCCCGCTTCGCCTTCGAGGGAAGGAAAGGCCCCTGTGTTCCCCGTCTCGCCAGAGGCATGCTCCGCCATCACCTAGCCCCCAGATAGGCGTCGATCACGCGCGGGTCGGAACGGATCTTCTCGGGCGGACCGTCGGCCAGCAACTCACCGTGGGCCAGGCAGTAGATGTGCTCGGCCAGGTTCATGATGACGCGCATGTTGTGCTCGATGACGAACAGGGTGATTCCGATCTCGGCGTTTACGCGCTGGAGGCGCTCTATCAAGCTGTTAATCAAGGTGGGATTGATGCCTGCCGTCGGCTCGTCGAGGAGCAGCAACTTCGGCTCGTTCATCAGGGCCATGGCGAATTCCAGGAGTTTTTGCTGGCCGAAGGAGAGCTCGCCCGCAAGCAGATGACGTTTGGGATAGAGCCCGACGAACTCCAGGAGGTCTTCCGCCCGCTCCGCCGCCGCCGGCGGGTTTTCGGAAAACATGGCGCGCAGGCCTTCCTGGATGTGGGGCGCGCTGATCTGCATGTTCTTTACGCAGCTCATCCGTGAGTAGACGCGGGTCTGCTGAAAGGTGCGCAACAGGCCCAGGCGCGCGATCTCCGGCACGCGCAGGCGCGTAATCTCGGCGCCCTCGAACCGGATGGAGCCGCTTTCGACGGGATGAAAGCCGACAATCGAGTTGAAGAGGGTTGTTTTCCCCGACCCGTTGGGACCGATGAGACCGATGATGCGGCCCTTGGGGACGCTCAAACTGATTCGTTGGTTGGCGATGACGCCGCCGAACGACTTGGTTGCGTCGCTCACTTCAAGGATGGGCGTCATGGGCGTTCCCCGGCGGACCCGGACGCGATGCGGACCTCCAGGTCCACCGTTTCGCCGAATTTCTCGGGCCACCTCACGCGCAGCCACCCCATAATTCCGAGGGGGAAAAACACGACGATGATCACGATGAGAAGTCCCAGGGCGATCCGCTGCCATCCCAGAAAAAAGGTCCAGAACAACTCCTGGGCGACATGAAAAAGGGCCGCGCCGATCACCGGCCCCCAAAGGGTGCCCTTGCCCCCGAGGATCGCCATGAGCACCATCCACACGCCGAAAGTGGCGCCGGGGAAGGCCACCTCCCGATCGATGAAATTGTTCAGATGTCCGAAGGCGGCGCCGGCAAGGGACAGAAAGAACGCCGAGATGCACCAGGCGGCGGTTTTGTAGCGGGTGGTGCGAATGCCCATGGCCTCGGCCTTGTCTTCGTCGTCGCGGATGGCGTTGATGGCGAGGCCGAAACGGCCCGCATAGAGACGCTTGAGCGTGAAGAAGCAGATGACAGCCAGAACAAAAAACAGGTAGTAGAAGAAGATCCCGCGTTCATCCGGATCCCCCGGGTAGATGGGCGCGACCAGGCCCGAGCCTGCCCCGACGTATTCCCATCCGCTGGCGATCTCGCCCGCGGCCACGCCGATCCCCAGGGTGCAGATGGCGAAGTAGTGCCCCCGCAGACCCAGGATCCCCGAGCCCAGCACTGCCGCCACGGCGAGACCGATCACGGCCGAAAGCGCCGATCCCAGGGAGAATCCCATGAAATATTCCAACACCGTCAACGACCTCGCTCCTTCGCCGGTGACGTTCTTATATTCCTCGATGTTGAAAAACAACTCCCGCTTCACCACCACGGTCACGTAGCAGCCGATGCCGAAGAACAGGATGTTGCCGAAGGAGTTGTAGCCCATTTGTCCGCCCCCGAGATCCCAAGTCAGGGCGAAGAGCACCATCAACCAGAGCAACGAAAGCTGGATGAGGATCGAAGGGGCGATGTAGGGGGCGAACAGACCGGCCAGACCGATCAGCGCATAAGGCGCGGCTTTCCGGGCGGTGTCTGTCATTTCAGGTACTTTCGTTGGCGGCCCAAACGAAACCTCCGCCACACGAGGATCACCGACAGAAGTGAGTAGACGAAGGCGGCCTGATATTCCGTTCCCAACAAAAAACCCGCAAAACTTTCGGCCGCGCCCAGGCCGAAGCCGGCGAGGACCACGCCGACCAGGTTGCCGAGACCGGCGAGGATGACGATCATGAAGGAGCGAATCATATAGGACAGCCCCAGGTACGGGTGGATGAGCCAAGTCATCACCACCAGGCTGCCGGCGGCGCCGCAGATCGCCGCGTTCAGTGCAAAGGTGGTCGAATAAACCCGGTCGGTGTTGATGCCCATGATGCGGGCGGCGCGCGCGTTTTGCGCCGTGGCCCGGATCGCCTGCCCGAGACGCGACTTCTTCAGAAACAGAAACAGAACCGACCCGAGAATGAGCGCGAAGGCGAAGGCGACCAGCTTGATGGCGGGCACCACCAACATGCCGTCGGCGAAGAACAACGTGCCGAGTCCGGGTTCCGCCGTCTGCACATCCGAGCCGAACACCTCGTTGGCCAGCTGCTGCAACAGAATGCGGATGCCGAACGTGGCCAGGATCGACAGGAACAGGTCCTTGTAGACAACGCGGAACACGACCAGCCGGTAAATGAGCCAGCCGAGCAGGAAAAGCGCCGCCGCCGCCGCGGGCACGGTGAGGAGCGGGTGCATGCCGACGGAGGCGAGGGAATAGGTCATATAGCCGCCCAGCATGACGAATTCGCCCTGGGAGATGTTGATGACGTTCATCACCCCCCACACCAGGGCCATGCCATACGCCGCCAGGGCGAAAATGGCGCCGATCAGAATTCCGTCTATCAGCACCTGCACCGACAGAATCGGCGCATTCACCAACAGGAAAAAGTTGTTCAGCATGGGCGTAAAGACCGCGCCCGCCCCCGCGGTTCGCGCGGGAGCGGGCGCCTGCGTGAAAGGATTAGCGCCGGCTCCACTTGGGCCGCGGGTGGATCAGCTTCGATGTCGCCCACTTCGTCGGGGCCACCACCTTGTACTTCCCTTTCTGGATTTGGCGGAGGACCATGGGCTTGGCGATGTTCTTACCCGTCTTGTCGAATTTTACGTTGCCGTAAAAGGTCTGAATATTGTGGCGGCGATGGCGTCGCGGACCTTCTCCGTGTCGAAGGAACCCGCCCGCGCCAGGGCGTCGACGTAGACCAGAACGGAGGCCGTCGACTCCGCGGCCTGATACGGCGGCACGTAGCCGTACTCCTTCTTGAACCGGTTGGCATAGTCGGTGGCGGAGCCGAACCAGTGGTCCTTGTACGTCAAGGGAGGCGCCCACTGGGCCGCGCAGAGGGTGTAATCCGCCGCCGCGCCGAATTTCTTGATCACCGACGCCGACTCGCAGTGGGTGATGGCGAGCAGCGGCACATCCACCTTCATGGAAGACATCTGGCGGACGACCAGGGTCGCGCCTTTGGAATGCCCCGAGACCACCAAAACGTCCGGTTTCAGGACCCTCGCCTTGGTCAGCGTCGCCGACATGTCGTTGAGATCGGGCGGCAGCTTGTCGTCGATGACGATCTTCATGCCCCAGCGCTTGGCGTCCTCGAGCACGCTGGCGCGGACGTCCAGGGAGAACGGATCGTTCTCAACGGCGATGGCCACCTTCAGGGTCTTGGGGTTCTTGCCGGCCTTCTGCGCCATCTCGGCCGCCAGGTTGATCGCCGCCCGCAGGTAGTAGTCCGAGGTCGAGAGCACGGCGAAGATGTACTTGTAGCCCTTGTTGAACAAGCTGCGAGACGCCCCGTTCCCCTCCACCATCGGGATTTTGTATTTCTCGGTCACCGGCGTGATGGCCTTGGTCAAACCCGAGCTGTACGGGCCCAGCATGAACTTGACGCCGTCTTGTTTGATCAGGCGCTCCGCAAGCTGGGCGCCCCGCGCGGGGGTGGATTCATCGTCATAATATTTGACCTTGTGGACCGCCCCTGGGTTATTGGACACTCGGGTGAGGGTATTCGACCTCATGCGGCCTCCGCAACTTGAGCGAGTTTTTCCTGCCTTGCCTGGGCCGGCGTTCGGTAGCCGTAGCCCTCGAGAATCCAATGATGGTTGTACAGGTTCTTGAACTCAAGCAGCGCCCACCGCAGTTCCTCTACGGTGGCGAAAGAGCGCACCCACAGGAGATTCTCCTTCAAGATGCGGATGAACCACTCACAGTAGCCATTTCCCTCGGGCGCCCGCACGAAGCTGGGCGAACTGGTCATGCCCAGGTAGGCGATCTCCCGCTGAAAGTCATCGGACAGATAGGCGGGGCCGTGGTCGTGACGAACTTTAAGCCCCTCGGCGACGTCCGCCTCCAAGCCGGCGAAGCGCTCGGCGACCCCCTGCCGGATCGGCTCCAGGGCCTCGAAGCGGTTGCCGCTCTTGGCCGCATGGATCCCCACGCAGTCCACCGAACAGTGATCCACCGCCACGAACACCGAGGCCATCCCCTCCTCGGTGGTCACCGTCGTCGTCATGTCCGTGCCCCACATTCGGTCGGGCCGCTCGGTGCGGATGGTCCCGTTGTGGGCCTTGGGACCTCGGGGTTTGCCCACCCGGTGGGGGGCCTGAAGCCCCGCCTCCCGCATCAGGCGACGCACCCGCTCCTTGCTGGTGCGGATGCCCGCGAAGCGCAGCCTCGCCCACACCTTGCGGTAGCCCTCGCCATGGAAGGGAGAGTCCTCCAGGACCTGCCGGATGTGACCGAGGAGTTCCGCATCGGTGCACGGGCCCACAGGGCCGCGCTTATTGGGCGTGGGGCGTTCATGAACGGGGACCGCCTCTCGCCGCCGTTGCGCGTAGACCGTGGAGCGCGCCAAGCCCCAAAGGGCGCACACCCGCTTCAGGCCGTAGGCTCTGCCCGTGGAGGTGAAGCGGGCCTGACTCATCGCCTCCACCTCCTGCCGGCTAAAGGGCGGCCGGCCTCCAGGCGGTCGATCTTCTCCCGCAGGACCTCGCCCTCCATCGTGAGTTCGCCCACCTTGGCCTTGAGCCGGGCGTTCTCCTCGGCCCGCTCATCCGCCGGGCGAGCTTTGAGCGCCGCCTCGCCCCCGCGAAGGAACGCCTCGCGCCAGGCGGAAAGCCGAGCCGCTGTCGTGCCCAACTCGCGGCAGAGCGTCTCCAGGCTCTCGCCCCGCAAAAGACGCAGGACCGCCTCCCGCTTGCGCTGGCAGGAGAACCGACCCCGCTCACTGCGATGCCCTGGGGCCTTGGCTCCGTTCGCCCTACGGGCGCCCTCCGCCAAAGCCCCCTCTTGCTTTTGTTCGTTCATCGCGACACCCCTTTCTCCATGAATCATGGATCAATCGAGTGTCCAACAAAACCCTAGAGCGGGGGACTTGATTTGATATTTTTTGCCCCCGACGCTGACGCCGCCCATCTCGTTGATGCGCTTGACGGCGAGCTCGTAGCCGTTCTTGGTGTGCCTGCCGGCCGTCGAGTATTTTCCGGTGAACGAAACGGCCGCCCCGAAAATGATGGTGTTGCCTTTCACCTGGGCACTGCTTGACCCCGCCGCGACAAGAAGCGTCACAGCGATGCCCATCGCCAACCACGAGGCCTTTTTGAGTATTTTCAGCATGGTTTTTTCGCCTTCAGGATTTTCGGGTGCGCCGATTGCCCCCCCCGGAACCGTTTCCGGAAAGGTCCGGAAGGTGTTGTCTTTGGGACGGTCGGTTTCTCACCCCTGTCAGAACGATAGGAAAACCATGATCGGCCTCCGCATTTTGGAAGACGTTCCGCTACCCGTTCGTCTGGTTCGCAACGTGCGGCCTTCTGTCGAGCAAGATGTTGAAGCAATGCAACGCCGCATCGCCCTGATTCAGGACGCTTCGTGTTACATGGGTGCGTTTGCTCGCCGGAGAGCGTGTTCCCGGCCCATAAAGCGTATTATAAGATACTTTTTGTTCTGGGGGAGGTCCCCCACTGACGCCGGATGGGCAAAGCGCCACATGGACCTTGGTCGTCGTCCATCGGGGCGACAGTGTTAAGTCGGAACCGGCTGTTCGATAGACGCGTGGACAGAATCGGGTTTCCGTTCATAGAAAAAGTCCAAGTTCACCCGCCGGAATCCGATTGAATTCCATCTTCAGGGTGATTCGGATGTCCGGCGAGGAGGCAGCGATGAGCGAGAGAACGGTTTTTCTCAACGGTGAATACGTCCCGGAATCCGAGGCGAAGGTCTCGATTTTCGACGCCGGGTTCAGGGCCGGAGACGGCGTCTACGAGATGACCCGGACGTACGGAGGGGCGCCCTTCCGGCTGGACCGCCACCTGCGGCGGCTTGAAAGCTCCATGAGGTATATGCAGATTGACCCCGGCCTGTCACTGGACGAGTTGGAGAAGCTGACCCACGAGGTCCTTAATCGGAACCGGCATCTTCTGGGCGCGGGAGAGGATTATCAAATCTGGCACAATATCAGCCGGGGCGTGAGCCTTCGATCCACCCACGGCGTATCCGGGCCGGCGACGGTCGCGATTTACTGCGTCCCGCTGGATTTCACGGCCTATGCCAGCGACTTCCACCGCGGCGCGCACTTGGTGACGCCCGCGATCCGGCGCACCCCGCCGGAGGCCCTGGATTCGCGGGCCAAGATCACGAACAAATCCAACCACATCCAGGCGAACCTTCAGGCCCGTCTCGTGGAATCGCGCTGTTATCCCCTGATGCTGGACTTGCGCGGTTTCATCACAGAGAGCAGTTTCGCCAATTTCTTTGTGGTGTCCGGAGAAACATTGCTGACGCCCAGTTTGCTGAATGTCCTCGAAGGGATTACGAGGATGGAGATTCTCGAGATCGCCGGGGAAGCGGGAATTCCTGTCCGGGAAGGGGACATGACGATCTTCGAAGCGGTCAACGCGGACGAGGCCTTCTTGTGCACCACGAGTTTCGCCATCCTGCCCGCCGGACTCATCAACGGCCAATCCCTCCGGGGCGCCGTCCCCGGGAAGGTCACCATGAAACTGATCGAGGGCTTCAGCAAACGGGTGGGGATGGACATTCTGGAGCAGGCGCTCCGGCCCAACCCGGCGGAGGCCGCGAAAGGAGGCGCGACATGAACGATTCATTTCGTCAGGCGGTGGGCGACTTCCCGCGGATTCCCCTCACGCTTCGGCCCGAATCCACGGCGGTTCTTCTCATCGACGTCCAGAACGACTTCTGCGCGCCGGAGGGGATTTATGCCCGCAACGGGCTGGAATGTCCCGGCATCTCGGCCCTGATGGGTCCGTTGGCCGAATTCCTGGCCGCATCCAAACAGAGCGGCGCGCGGCTCATCAACGTTCGGACGGAATACGCCTGCGGCCCGGACGGCGCGCCCGTCGAGGCGGGGCTGCACATCGAGAGCCGGCCTTTTCTGAAAGAGGACGGTCTGCGACCCGGGTCCTGGGGCGCGCGGACGGTGGAAGGGGAGGGGTTTTCCGGCTTCGACCTGGAGATCGTCAAGGTCCGGTTCAGCAGCTTTTTCGGAACCGATCTGGAAGAGCAACTGCGCGCGCTGAACATCGAAACGCTGATCCTGACCGGGGTCTATACGAATTACTGCGTGCAAGCCACGGCGTTCGACGCCTACCAACGGAATTTCCGGGTGGTGATGGCCCACGACATGATGACCACCTGGGACGCCGAGGTCCACACGGGGGTTCTGAAGGGCCTGTCGGGTTTCACCAATGTTCTCAGCGCCCGGGCGATTCTCGCGGGTCTTCATGCGCGGTCCACCCCGTGAGATCGTAGCTATTCCCGGCTTTCGTAGGCCGTCCGCACAACGGTCTTGATGCCCCCCCGGACCGAGAAATCTCCAACAACCTCCATCTTTCGGGGCGCGCAAGCATTGACCAAATCGTCGAGGATCCTGTTGACGCCCGATTCGTGGTGAATGCCGACGCTCCGGTAGGCCTGGATATAGAACTTCAAGGATTTTAATTCGATCAGCGTCTTTCCCGGGACATACTTCACGCGGATCTCTGCGAAATCCGGCTGACCGGTGACCGGGCAGATACAGGTAAACTCGGGGATCGATAGGTCAACAGTATAATCTCGCCCCGCATATTGATTGGGGACGCATTCAATCGCGGGAAATTCCGCGTCTTTGTGATGAACGGGTTGGGAAAGGGACGTGCTTTTCGGCTTATCCGCCATCATTTTTTTCCGTATTTATATACTTGACACAGACGACCACAACATGTAGGTCGCGCCCGCGTCTCGGCTGACCACAAGATGTAGGGGCATGCTTCCATCGATCCGTTTCCAGAAGATGCGCTCTATCAGATCGTTCGGTTTCATTGATCGATAAAATCCACGCGCTGAATATCGCCCTTTTCATTGAAGTGTAAAAACAACTTTTTGTTTATATGCAATGTGTTGTTGGTTTTTCCTTTTCTTCCGTACTTAAACTCAAATTCAAGACCGCCCTCAAAAACGCCGCTTCTCTTCTGCTCTATAGGATATGTAGTGATCGTCAAACCACCCCATCCCTCCTGCAGGGATGGTATAGCTATTCTTGGCATATGGCTCTTTTGTCGGGTACAACTTATCAAATGTTGAGACGACATTTACAACCTCAAATGTCACCGGGAAAAGAGCTTTGTTGTTAAACGTAGCACCAATCCGCAGTGATTTTACTACACCAGCTTTGTCGATTATTCTGTCAGTTCTCACACTATGAAAGTTAAGCATATCCGCAACTCTATTACGATACCGCCATTCGCTGAATCGCAACAATCCCATAGAGGAAACTGAAAACAGAATGACCGCTCCAACATATAGGTTGAACAACTGGATATGTTGCGCAAAACCGATCATGACGCCAGCCGCCGTGACCGCAATGGGCCATATCCAGCTCCGCAGTAATTCACCCGCCAAAAAGAGGGCGACTTTGCGAAGCCAATTGAGCATGATTCAGTCATTGTATGATCCCTCTTCGGTTGAGTCAAGCGCATAATTGCGAATCCAACTCCACCATGACTTGAGTTGAAGCATGCCCCTACATCTTGTGGTCAGCCGAGACGCGGGGACGATCTACATGTTGTGGTCGTCTGCGTCAAGTACATAATTCCGTTTTTTTCTTCTGGTTCGTGATAATCAACTTTTGGTTTGAATTTTGCTCTTGAAATGCTCGTGTAAGCACCTGTTATCTTGGTCACCTATGGTATTACGCAACCCGCGAGTTTTGGCTCTGGTTGGAGTTGACCCGGTTTGGTGGACACCTGATGATTTGGGGGTAAAGGAGGTGTTCACGATGCCACAGACTCACCCACGCTATCCAATGGAGTTCCGCCGCCAGATGGTAGAGTTGGTCTGGGCGGGACGCACGCCCGAGGCGCTGGCGCGCGAGTTCGAGCCCTCGGTGCAGACGATCCGCACCTGGGCCCATCAAGCCGACGTCGACGAGGGGCGTCGCAAAGACGGGCTCACGAGCGATGAGTGGGAGATCCTGGCAAAAGCCGCGGCCTGGTTTGCTCGGGATACCGATTCGATCCCGTCCGGATCTACGGGTTCGTGAGGGCGAACCAGGCCATGTATCGGACCGCCACCATGTGCCGGGTGCTGGGCGTCTCCTCCAGCGGCTACTACGCGTGGTGCAGGCGCGCGCCGTGTGCCCGCTCGTGTGCCGATCGGGCGCTCACCAAACGCATTCAGGCGATCCACGAGCGTTCTCGGGGGACTTACGGCGTGCCGCGCGTCCATGCCGAGCTGGAGGCTGAGGGAGTGCGTGTGGGCCGCAAGCGCGTCGCCAGGCTGATACGTGGGGCGGGACTTGCGGGCGTCAGTCGGCGCAAGGGAGTGCGCACGACGCAGCGCCGGCAGGAGGCGCGGCCGGCCCCTGATCTGGTGGACCGCAACTTCACGGCCGAGGCCCCCGACCGGCTGTGGGTGGCCGACATCACCTACGTTCCGACATGGGCGGGGTTTTTGTATCTGGCCGTGGCGCCCGATGCGTTCAGCCGGCGCATCGTGGGGTGGTCGATGGCCACACACCTGCGGGCCGAGTTGGTGCTCGACGCGCTCGACATGGCGCTGTATAAGCGCCGTCCCCGGGCCGTCATCCACCACTCCGACCAGGGCACGCAGTACACCTCGGTCGCCTTTGGGCAGCGCTGCCGGCAGGCGGGCGTCCCCCGCTCTAGGGTTTTGTTGGACACTCGATTGATCCATGATTCATGGAGAAAGGGGTGTCGCGATGAACGAACAAAAGCAAGAGGGGGCTTTGGCGGAGGGCGCCCGCAGGGCGAACGGAGCCAAGGCCCCATGGCATCGCAGTGAGCGGGGTCGGTTCTCCTGCCAGGCGCAAGCGGGAGGCGGTCCTGCGTCTTTTGCGGGGCGAGAGCCTGGAGACGCTCTGCCGCGAGTTGGGCACGACAGCGGCTCGGCTTTCCGCCTGGCGCGAGGCGTTCCTTCGCGGGGGCGAGGCGGCGCTCAAAGCCCGCCCGGCGGATGAGCGGGCCGAGGAGAACGCCCGGCTCAAGGCCAAGGTGGGCGAACTCACGATGGAGGGCGAGGTCCTGCGGGAGAAGATCGACCGCCTGGAGGCCGGCCGCCCTTTAGCCGGCAGGAGGTGGAGGCGATGAGTCAGGCCCGCTTCACCTCCACGGGCAGAGCCTACGGCCTGAAGCGGGTGTGCGCCCTTTGGGGCTTGGCGCGCTCCACGGTCTACGCGCAACGGCGGCGAGAGGCGGTCCCCGTTCATGAACGCCCCACGCCCAATAAGCGCGGCCCTGTGGGCCCGTGCACCGATGCGGAACTCCTCGGCCACATCCGGCAGGTCCTGGAGGACTCTCCCTTCCATGGCGAGGGCTACCGCAAGGTGTGGGCGAGGCTACGCTTCGCGGGCATCCGCACCAGCAAGGAGCGGGTGCGTCGCCTGATGCGGGAGGCGGGGCTTCAGGCCCCCCACCGGGTGGGCAAACCCCGAGGTCCCAAGGCCCACAACGGGACCATCCGCACCGAGCGGCCCGACCGAATGTGGGGCACGCACATGACGACGACGGTGACCACCGAGGAGGGGGTGGCCTCGGTGTTCGTGGCGGTGGATCACTGCTCGGTGGACTGCGTGGGGATCCATGCGGCCAAGAGCGGCAACCGCTTCGAGGCCCTGGAGCCGATCCGGCAGGGGGTCGCCGAGCGCTTCGCCGGCTTGGAGGCGGACGTCGCCGAGGGGCTTAAAGTTCGTCACGACCACGGCCCCGCCTATCTGTCCGATGACTTTCAGCGGGAGATCGCCTACCTGGGCATGACCAGTTCGCCCAGCTTCGTGCGGGCGCCCGAGGGAAATGGCTACTGTGAGTGGTTTATCCGCATCTTGAAGGAGAATCTCCTGTGGGTGCGCTCTTTCGCCACCGTAGAGGAACTGCGGTGGGCGCTGCTTGAGTTCAAGAACCTGTACAACCATCATTGGATTCTCGAGGGCTACGGCTACCGAACGCCGGCCCAGGCAAGGCAGGAAAAACTCGCTCAAGTTGCGGAGGCCGCATGAGGTCGAATACCCTCACCCGAGTGTCCAATAACCCAGGGGCGGTCCAGGCGTGCGTCCCTCCATGGGTTCGGTCGGGGACTGCTACGACAACGCGCTGTGTGAGAGCTTTTTCGCCACGCTGGAGTGCGAGCTCCTCGCTCGCCACAGTTTCCGCACCCGGGCCGAGGCGCGCACGGAGGTGTTCGGGTTCATCGAGGGCTTCTACAACCCGCGTCGTCGGCACTCCTCCATCGACAACCTGTCACCCGTTAACTACGAAAGGAGACAACAACGCACACCCTGAAAACCCAAGTGCTTAACTCTCCACGAAACCGGGGTAACTCCAAGAACCTGTGTGCAATCTCTGCTATCAAAGTCTAGTGATCTAAGGAGCTTCAGTTTCGAGCAGAAATAGGGAGAATGTCAACCCCTACATCTTGTGGTTCGGCCTTTTGGGTCCGTTTTACTACATGAGTGGGTCGAGGGGTCAAGTATATAATCGCGGTCGAAATACTTGGCGACCAGGCGGCGCCCCTCTCCGGAGCGGCCGAGATTCAAAGAGCACAAGAAGAAGCTTTCCGGAATCGAACGACAGCAGATGGATATCCATCATAGCCGATACTTCTCCGCGGGCGAGATGGACCAGTTTCTGTGGCTCATGCTGGGTTTGATTGTGGTGGTGGCATTCGCCGGCCTCTACTTCACGGGCAATCTCTGAGATTCCGGGTCATCCTGATCGATCGGCCCTCGCGGATTATCCGGACCTTCTTCCGCGTTCGGATTACGCCTCCTTCCACACACACCCCCCGAGATTCTTTTGGCTCAATTCGGCCGTTGATCGGGCGAAGGCTTCGCCTTTCTCTTCTCGCGCGCGGCTTCGATCTCCTCCCAATGTTCGCCTTGGATCTCGAGTCCGAATGTGCCGTCGCCCTTGTCCTCGTAAATTCGCGGTTTGAGCGGGTAATCGCCGAATACGTGAATGGTGGTGGCGGGTGTATCGCTGACGTTCACCATTCGGTGATGTCCGAACGGCGGGACCAGACGCTCGATGTCCCCCGGCCGCGCCTCGATTCGGCGCCCCTGACGGATGCGAATCTCCTCATCTGAATGCTCCGTTCCCACTACGTCATATTGGATCACCCGGACAGTGCCTTCGAGCACCCCCTCGACGCCCCAGACGCCTCCGTGGTCGTGAACGGGGGTCCCCTGGCCGGGTTTCCAGACGGTCGCCACGACCGCGAAGCCCAGGTCGGGATGTCGATAGATGAGGCTGCGGGTGAACTCCCGCGCGGAGGGGTTCCGGTGCTCGGCCGCAAGCCACGCGCGATCCCCCAAGAGTCTCGGGATGGCCTTCTGCACCACCCGGGTGGCCTCGTCAGCGTCGCTGACTTTCTCCAGGCCCTTGGACACCTCCGTCACGAACTCGTCCAGCGCGCTCTTTTCGGCCCGCTTCAAAATCTCCTCACGGCTGTTCCCCCTGAAGTTGATCGTACACCCGCCCCACGAAGACCCGTTGGAGGCCGGGCAGCCGGTGTCGGAGCCGGTCGAGAACGGGTTGGAGGTCTTCGAACGTGACCCGCCCTGCCGCTTCCTCGCGGCTCATTCCGGAATCGATGGCGGACTGGACGCGGCCGATGGCATCCTCGACCACTTGGCGCATCTCATCGATGATTTCCATTCCCCCGGGCTTCCCGTGACCCGGCACGACGACCGCGATTTCAAATTGTTTGAGCCGGTCCAGTGTTTTCAGCCACTCGCGCGGAAGACACTCGTGGAACCACGTCATCACCCGGTTGAAAATGTTGTCTCCGGTGAACAGGACGCGATCCTCGCGGACGTAGACGACGGTGTTCGCCGGCATATGTCCCGCCGCTTCGAACACTTCGATCTCGAAGTCGCCAAGCCCAATCGTCAGGCCGCCCCGAAAAACAATTTCCGGCTCCCGGGGCCGGTAGTCCGCGACCAGGCCGATCCCTTCGGGATCCTCATCTTTCGTGTATCCAACAGGGTCCAGGAGACGGCTCGGCCCGGCGGCGTTGCCTTTCCCGTGAAAGCCCTCTTGATAGAAGTTTTCTTTCGTGTAGTGGTTCGCGATGATGACGCCGGGAAGGAAATGGTTTCCGAAGACGTGGTCGACGTGGTGTTCGGTGTTGATGAGATAGCGGGCCTCGCCGAGAGACTTGACCTCCTCGCGCCAGCGCACCGCCCCCGTGGCCCGGTTGGGTGCATCGACGAGGACCACCCCCTCGGATGTCCGGACAGCCCCGACAGTGCACGCGCCGTGATCGGAAGAGATGAAAACGTGCGGACTGATCTGTTCCAAACCGGCTCCCCCCCCCCTCGCCCCCGCCCCGGCGGAGATCGATTACATCCGTTGGAGGATTTCGACGCGGATTCCGACGGGTCCTTCGATAAACGAGATTTTCAGATTTGGATTGGACTGTGTGGGCTCCGTGATGAATTTGGCGCCTTTGGCTTTCAAGTCCACCGCGACCGCATCCAGGTCATCCACGCCAAGGGCGATGTGATCGAGCCCGCTCATGAGCTTTCCCGCCGTCGGATGAAGGTCCGTGACCCCTTGGGGGGGGCCGGAGACTGTGAGATCGACATCGCCCAGCTTCATGCGGATGAAGGGATAGCCGTGCATCTCGCCTTCTGAAAAAACCTCGGCGTCGAACATCTTCTTGAAAAACTCGATAACCGGCGGAATATCGGTTGCCCGGAAATGGATGTGGTCACAATGGAATTTCGCCATGCGATTGAACTCTCCTCTCAGGGGCGAATTGGCGGCCGGCGGGGCCGGCGGCTTTGATCCCGCGCGGTTTCAGCTCGCCCAGTGATCCTCAAACTTCAGATAACCTTCCCGGGGCAATTCGACGACCGCCTTCAGGGCCTGCTTCTCCTTGAGGCGCTGCACCGTTCGAATGTGCGCCAGGTGTTCGAAATACAGATGGCGCAACATGGCCTCCAGCGTAAAGCTCCAGGTGTATGCGTTCGAGGGGTCCCGGACGATGTCGCCTTTGTGGGCGGCGCCGTACCGCTCCCAGATCTCGTGGACGCCCTCATTCGAAGTCCCCAGCTTCGCGTCGGCCGGAAGCTTCAGGACAAGCGTCTTCGCGCGCAGGGATTCCATGCTCTCCCGGCCCGCAACCTGCCGGATCATGTCGTAAGCGCGTTGAAGGATCTGAGCCAGGGATTTGATGTCCCGATATTTTTCCGGGTCCAGCATCCGGTCGTGGCCGTGCTCCACTTTGCTGATCTCCAGAAACTCGGGATCGGGGCCGCGGTCTTTCCAGAGGATGTCCGCCCATCTTCCGACCAGCCAAAGAATGACGCTGTTGGCCATATGACTCACCTGCCGCCGAATGCTCCACCGGGCCCAATTCGGGGATTCCGCTGAATAATCCAACTGGGCGTCGGTCAGGCCTTTCAGCTCCTGATCCAACCACAGGCGCAGCTTTTCGAAGTCGGGGATGGCGGCGCCGCCCTCCCCGGTCCGCCCCACGGAAAACCGGCCGGTCAACGATGCGCCCGCCTCGCAGGAAAGTCGCGGGGTCAAGACCTCGCCGGAGACCTTTCCCGGCGCCCGGATCTCAAGGAGCTCGCCCGGTTCAATCTTTCCGGTTGCGGCGCCCGAAACGCTGACCACGCGCGCCCGGACGTCGGCGTTGACCCGGGCGCCTTCGCTGATCGTCAGATGATGCCCGTAGAGGTTCAACTCGCCTTCGAGTGAGCCCAAGAAGGTCAGGTCTTCGTGCCCCTCAATACTTCCCCGGACATGGATCGTCCGGCCGATCACAGAAGAATCGGATGATTCAGGTGACGCCGAATCCTTCGCCATGGTATCTTTTCTCCGGAAGGGTGTTCCAGGGTCATCCACGCCTGCGTCGGATGAGGGAGAACGTCATCGTACGAATCTGTGTCTCTGCCTCCGAGCGACTTCGGGTCCCCAACCTTTCGATTCTCGCTCTCTAGAGAATATCATGTACGAGGGCGCGCACCCAATCGGAGGGTCCGGTTCCGGGGTCTCAGGGGCCGCGTTGGATGACCGCGTTCCGGCGGATCGGGATCCAATGGTATAATTTTTCACGTGTGGGGGTCAAAACACCCGAATGGCAATCTCTCACGCGCGGCTTCGACTTTGAAAAAAGCCGCGGGATCGGCTGGACCCGCTGGACAAGGCGGGTTCACGAAGTCCATATATTGAATAGAGTCAGCCAAACGCGGCCGAACGCCGAACCGGGGGAATCAAGATGGCGGAACAACAGGTCCAGTGTGTCAAATTGGGACGGGAGGCGCCGGGTCTATCCGAGGCGCCTATCCCGGGAGAGCTCGGCCAAAAGGTTTACAAGAACGTTTCCGAGGAAGGCTGGAACATGTTTCTCGAGTACTTCAAGATGGTCGTCAATGAATATCGCCTCAATCTGATGGATGATTCAACTGATGAGATCTTCACAAAATCCGTTGAGGATTTCTTTTTCGGAGACGGGGGCGCCATGCCGGAAGGCTTTGTTCCGCCCCAAACCAAGGGTTGAGCTTTCCCGGGAACGTGCGAATCGCGCCTCCGCTTTCCAAAGGCCCGTCCGGAAGATCCGCCATGAGAGTCGTCCTCCTTTCAACATACGATCTGGGCCGGCAGCCCTTTGGCCTGGCTTCGCCCGCCGCGTGGCTTCGCCGCGCGGGGGCGGAGGTCTCCTGCCTGGATTTGGCCGTTGATAAACTGGACGAGGCGCGCGTTCGCGCCGCCGACCTGGTCGCGTTCCACGTTCCGATGCACACCGCCACCCGCATTTCCGTGGGCGTCCTCGGTCGGGTGAAAGCCCTCAACCCGGCCGCCCGCCTCTGCTTTTACGGACTCTACGCGCCGGTCAACGAGGCGTATCTCAGGGGGCTGGGCGTTCACTCCATCCTGGGAGGCGAGTTCGAGAAGGGGCTCGTCGATTTGGTTCGCGGCCTGGAAAATGGGGACAAAACACCGCGACAAGAGTCCTGCGTGTCGTTGGAGAAACTGCGATTCGTCGTGCCGGACCGGCGGGGGCTTCCGGACTTGACCCGTTACGCCGGACTGAATCCTGGAAACGGGCCCGTCCGGACCGTCGGGTACACCGAGGCGAGCCGGGGTTGCAAACACCTGTGCCGCCATTGCCCGATCGTGCCGGTCTATCGGGGCGCGTTTCGCGTTGTTCAACCCGATGTGGTCCTGGAGGACATCCGACGGCAGACGGCCGCGGGGGCCCGCCACATCACGTTCGGCGACCCGGACTTCTTCAACGGAGTGGGCCATGCCATCCGCCTGGTCAAAGCCTTCCACGCCGAGCATCCGGACCTGACCTATGACGTGACCATCAAAGTGGAGCACCTGCTGAAACACGCCGCGCACCTGGCCACGCTCCGCGAGACGGGCTGCCTGTTCGTCACCAGCGCCGTGGAGTCCATTGACGACCGGGTGCTGAGGATTTTCGATAAGGGACACACCCGCGAGGATTTCATTCGGGTCGTCCGCTTGTTCCGGGAAATCGGTCTCCATCTCAATCCGACGTTTGTGACGTTTACACCCTGGACGTCTTTAGAAGGGTATCGGGCGCTTTTGTCTTCTCTCATCGACCTCGAACTCGTGGACCGGGTCTCGCCGGTTCAACTGGCCATTCGGCTTCTGATTCCCGCGGGCTCCCGGTTGTTGGAGTTGCCGGAAGTGGCGCAAATCGTGGACGGCTTCGAGGAGGAGGCGTTGAGCTACACCTGGCGGAATGAAGACCCCAGGGTCGACGAGCTCCAGCGCGTGGTCCTGGACCTGGTGAAACGCGGCGAAGCCCGGGGGGAAACCCGCCGGCAAATCTTCGCGCGGGTCTGGCGCGCCGTCCATGTGGCCGAGGGGATGGCGGATGAAGATGTCCCCGCGCTCCCGGTCCTGCCCTCCCCAGCGGCCATCCCGTTCCTGACCGAACCGTGGTACTGCTGAGCGGAGCCCCTCGAGGAGCAGTTGGCTCCCATCTGAACATCGCAAGGATCCATGAGCCCATCCACGCGGCCCCCCCGCGTTCTCCTCCTCTACACGACCACGGGCTATCAGGCGGAAGACTTCCTGAAAGCGGCCCGCCGCCTTGAGATTGAAACCCTGATCGGAACGGATCGGTGCCACGTCCTGGAAGATCCCTGGGCGGACGGCGCGATTCCCCTGCGGTTCGAGGACCCGGAGGCCGCTGTCCGCTCAATCATCGAAGCGGCCGAGCAAACGCCGCTGGACGCCATCGTTCCCATCGGGGATCGTCCAACGTGGGTCGCCGCGCTCGCCGCCCAGGCGCTGGGACTGGTTCACAACCCGCCCGGGGCTGTAGCCTCAAGCCGAAACAAGCTGCGCTCCCGGCGGGCCTTTCAAGCGGCGGGTCTCCGGGGGCCGGCGTTCTCCTCCCACCCCATCACGGCCGACCCCCAAAAGGCGGGAGGGGGCGCGCCATACCCGTGTGTCCTGAAACCCCTGGCGCTGGGCGCGAGCCGGGGCGTGATTCGGGCGAACGACCCGGAAGAGTTCGAGGCCGCGTTCCGCCGGGTGGCGGCCCTGTTGACCAAGCCCGAGATTCGGGCCATGCGGGACGAAGCCAACGAATGGATCCTCGTGGAAGGATTCATCGAAGGCCGCGAGGCGGCCCTGGAGGGTCTGATGGAGCGCGGCCGGTTGCGGCCGCTGGCCTTGTTCGACAAGCCCGACCCGCTGGACGGACCATTCTTCGAGGAGACCCTCTATGTGACGCCCTCGCGGTTGGATAAAACCGTTCAGGATGAGATTGTTCGAACGGCGGAAGCAGCGGCCCGCGGCGTCGGGCTGCTTCACGGCCCCGTCCACGCGGAAATGCGCGTCAACGCGGAAGGGGTTTGGATCCTTGAGGTCGCTTCCCGGTCCATTGGGGGGCTTTGCTCGCGGGCCTTGAGATTCGCCGGCGGTCTCGCGCTGGAGGAGGTCATCCTCCGTCATTCACTCGGGCTCAAGATCGAATCGGACGCGCTTGAAGACGGGGCGTCGGGCGTCATGATGATCCCCATCCCGGAAGGGGGGATCTTGCATCGTGCAGAGGGATTGGAAGAAGCGCGCGGGATCGACGGCGTGGAGGAGGTGACCCTGACCGCGAAAACAAGAGAAATCCTCGTCCCGCCGCCCGAAGGGTCCAGTTATCTCGGTTTCATCTTCGCGCGGGGATCTTCCCCCGAGCGGACGGAGGAATCCCTCCGCAAGGCTCACCGGGCGCTACGGTTCACCATAACACCCGGGATGGTGTTGGATTGAACCAGCGTTGCCCCTCCTCTCCTCCCCGGGGCGGCGTCGGGAGGCCAGGGCCCAAGACAAAAGAGGCGGCCTGTTCCTTAATGTCCTTTCAGTCCTCTGCGCGGGAAACGTTGATCGCTTTCAACCCCTTCGGACCTTCTTCGATCTCGAAATTGACCGCGTCCCCTTCATTCAACGTCTTGAAGCCATCCCCCGAGATGGAGGAATAGTGGACAAACACATCGGGTCCATCTTCTTGACTGATAAACCCGAACCCCTTGGCCTCATTGAACCATTTGACAGTCCCCGTTCCCATACCGACCTTCAACCTCCCCCTGTTCCATCTTCCCCGTGTTACTGACGCACCGCCTCCGGCGAACCTTCCGAAGCACGGCTCTCCCCCGCGGCGGACCGCCTCCATCCCACGCATTCCGGGCTGTCGAGATCTGCCACGATTCCAAAAAAAAAATACTAATCAAATCTTGACGCGGCGTCAAAGCCTTTCTTTGCCGGTGATCCTCAATTTTCATCGGCTGTGCGGGTGAAGAAAATCATTCCTCAAGGCCGGTGTCACAAAAGATCCTTCGAGCTTCGTTTATTCACGCGGAGAAATGGGGGATGCCTCAGCATTCTGTCCGTCGGATAATTCTTGGCCGCCGCAATTCGCGAACTCGCCGAAAAGGTCGGGGGGAGGGAGGAAGAGTCCGCCCGCATCACTCGGGTTTGGAACACCGGGCGGCCGCCGAGAAGGTCTTTCATGAACCCCGGCGCTTTACAATTTCCCGGGGCGCTGGGATACTGCCATCCGCCGGGAATTTCCGATGTGCAATCACGCAATGAGCTGGTGTCATGCCAATCAATTTCGCCCTGACGCTGGAATATGACGGGACCGCTTATCACGGCTGGCAGCTCCAGGAGAACGCATCGACGGTTCAGGGCGTCCTCCTGGATGCGATTGAGCGAGTGACCGAGACCCGACCCACGATCTATGCCTCCGGTCGTACGGACGCCCGCGTCCACGCGCTGGGACAGGTGGTTAATTTCGAGCTGGACACCCGCTTGGATTCCGATGATCTCCAGCGCGCCCTGAATTCCAATTTGCCCCGAGACATCGTCGTGAAGCGGGCGAAGAAGGTCCCGCCGGATTTTCACGCCCAGCATTCGACAGTGGGGAAACAGTACAAATACGTCATCCTGAACCGGGAATTCCCATCCGCCCTTCTCCGGCATTACACTTGGCACGTCCGATTTCCGCTTGATGTTCCGGCCATGCGGGAAGGGGCCCGACATCTCGTGGGAAGGCACGACTTCAGCGCGTTTTGGGGCGGAGACGGCGACGACCCCCGAGACGCCGTTCGGACCGTCGCTCAACTGACCATCTCCCAGGCGGGCGAATCGGTGGAGATTCGCGTCCGGGCCGACGGCTTCCTGCGTTACATGGTGCGGAACATCACGGGGACGCTGGCGGACGTCGGAAGGATGAAAATCACGCCCCGGCGGGTGAAGGAGATCCTGGAGTCCAGGGACCGGAAACAGGCCGGACCGACGGCGCCGCCGCATGGATTGTTTCTGGTGGAGGTCTTTTATTAAAGGAGAGTGGGTTCCATTCAGGAAAAGCGGATGACCAAGCGGCGTGAAGCCACCACGAATCCAAGCTGACCTTGAACGGGGGGAGGAAGGGGGGGGCGTGAAATTTTCGGAGGAGCTGAAAAAGAGCGGGGAGGAAATCTGGCGGGAGATCCACACGCACCCCTTTGTCCGGGGGATCGCCGACGGGTCCTTGCCCGTGGAGGCCTTCCGGTTCTACATGGGGCAGGACTATGTGTTCTTGATCGAATATGCGCGGGTTCTGGCGCTGGCCGTTTCCAAGGGCGGCGGCCTGACGGCGATGGGGAGGTTCGCGGGCCTGCTGGACGCCACGCTGAATCAGGAAATGGAGCTTCATCGGTCGTATGCCGCGCGTTTCGGAATCACGAACGAAGACCTGGAGGCCGTCGAGTTGGCGCCCGCGGCCAGGGCCTATACGCGGCACTTGTTGGAAATCGCCCATGCGGGAGGCCTTGTCGAGATCGCCGCCGGACTGATGCCCTGCCAATGGGGTTACGCGGAGATCGGAAGCCGCCTTGCGCGCGAGGGGGACGTCTCGGAGGCCAACCCCTACGTCGAGTGGATCCAAACGTATGCGTCGGAAGAATTCCGGGCCATCGCCGACTGGCTCTGCTCCCTCCTGAATCGGCTGGGCGAAGAGGCGTCGCCGTCTTCCAGACGCCGGTGCGTCGAGATCTTCCTCCTCAGCAGCCGCTATGAATATTTTTTCTGGGAGATGTCTTTCCGTCGGGAGACGTGGCCCGTTTGAAGGGGCGTCGAGCCGTCGATTTCTCTCAACCGCGGATAAGCCGAAAAAGCGTCAGCTCCGGACGCGAGCCGATGCGGACGGGCGGTCCGGTCGTGCCCAGCCCCCGGCTCACGTACATCCGGCTGCGCCCCCGCCGAAAGGGCCCTTCGAGGTATTTCGTCACGAGACGAAACGGCGAGAGCGGGACGCCCAGGATCCTGATCTTGACTTGTCCTCCGTGGTAGTGGCCGGCCAGCGTGAGGTCCACGCCGCGCCGGGCGGCGGCGGGAAATAAATCAGGCCGGTGGGAGAGAAGGAGTGTAGGGGCCGCCGGGTCCAGCCTCGCCAAGGCACGGCGCAGATCCGGTTTTCCCAGGCCAAGGTCGTCCACGGCGGCGATATTCAGCCTCGCGCCATCGATGGAGAGAACCCGGCCCTCGTTGACCAGCATCCTGATCCCCGCCCCCTCCGCGCCTCGCCGAACCGCTTCGGGACCGACCCAGTACTCGTGATTTCCCTGACACGCGAAAACCCCGCAGCTTGCCCGAAGAAGCGAGAGGGCCCGCATGCACGGCGCGATCTCATCCCGGGCGGCGTGGACAACGTCCCCGGTGATCATCACCAAGTCAGGACTCAGGAGATTCGTCCGGCCGACGATTCCCGCGATCTGCCGCCCGGTGGTGAAAGGCCCCGCATGGAGGTCGGATATCTGAACGAGGCGGAGGCCGACGAGCGCGGGCGGAAGGTTCCGGATGGGCATATCCATTTCGACCGTTTCATAATCCGTGCGGGCAAACACGGTCCCATAGGCGGACAACACCAGAGGGGCGGCCGCTGTCGCGCCGGCGGCTCCTAGGAGAAACGACCTGCGGCTCATCGCGGGGCTGGTCCGCGCCGGGGAAGGGGAGGGGAGCTTGAATCCGCCCGCAACCCGGGAGGCTATCCATCGAAGCGAAGAAGCGCAGCCGAGGAAAAAAAACAGGATCATCGCCCCGACGCTCCAAACACCGAACGGGTAGAGCACCCCATACGTAAACCACGGGGAGGAAATGGCCGACGGTCTGCCCGACAGGAGACGAATCACGTAAGGAAGCGACATCAAGCCGAAGAAAACGGCCAGGGCCATGACCGCGGCGCGTCTTTGTCCGGGCGAGAGATGTCTCCGGCGCCGAATAAACCGGCGGGCGTGCAGGAACAGGTAAAGCTGGATGAGCAGGGCGAGACAGAGAAGGGCGTTCAACGTCACCGCGGCCAAAGTCTCGACCCGTCCTGAATCGAGGAGCGTTGCGACCACCGCGGGGGGTCCCTTCGGGTGAAGGATTGCCGCCGGGTCAGGGAACAACCGGCACCGCCGGCGGGCGCCGCAATGAGGGTGTCTTCGAGACCGGCGTCCGCTCCGTCGGGGGATCAGTCGAGACTGATGGCCTCCGCCAAATCGGTCAGTACGCCCAGATTGTGGGCCGGCAGGAACTGGTCCAGGTAGGGCAGGGCGGTTCGCATCCCCCGGTCGATGGGTTTATACCCGGGACTTCCCAGAAGCGGGTTGAGCCAGATCACGCGGCGCGCGCGGCTTTTGAGCCGCCTCATCTCCCGATCCAGGACATCGATCTCGCCCCGGTCCCATCCGTCGCTGATGATGATGACGATGGTCCGCTTCGAGACCATCATGCTTCCCCAGCGCTCGTTGAAAGTCTTCAAACAGCCGCCGATGTTGGTTCCGCCGGACCAGTCGTGCACCTTTTCGGCCAAGCGCTTGAGCGCTTTGTGAAGGTCTCGATCCCGAAGATAGGGGGTCGCGATCGTCAGGCGCGTGCTGAACACGGCGGTCTGAATGTTCTTGATCTCACTCTGGAGGCCGTAGATGAACTGGACCAGGAACTGGCTATAGGCGTCCATCGAGCCGCTGACATCGCACAGGAGAACGATGTCGTTCTTCTTGATCTTCAATTTTCGGTGGAAAAGCCTGACGATTTCCCCGCCGTAGCGCAGGTTCTTGCGGATGGTGCGCCGCATGTCCACGAATTTCTTCCGTGGGGTGGATGTCTTTCGCCGGCTGATTCGCGTGGCCAGCTTGGGGGCCAGTTCGGCGATCAGCTTGCGGATTTCTTCCACCTCCTCGCCTTTGATGTTTCCAAAGTCCTTGACCGAGAGCACCTCAAAGGGGCTGTAGCTGGGGAGGTTGTCTTCATCGCCCGAAGGGTCGCCTTCCTCTCCCTCCTGTCCATCCTCGTCATCCAGCATGAACTGCTCTTCTTCCTCTCCCTCGCCCTGACCCTCTCCCTCCTGCTCATCGCCTTCCTGCTCGCCTTCCTGGCCGGGATCCTCGCCTTCCGGTCCGCAGGATTCCGGGTCCATCGGCGGCGGCTCCCCCTCCGGGCCGCACCCATCCGCACCCTCGGGCAGGACATCCCCGTCCTCGATAGCCCAGTACTCGTCGAAAAGCTCATCGAAGATTTTCAGCTCATCGTAGTTCGAGACCAGATTGGAGCGGGCGGCCGTGCGGAAATCGTCTTTCTGGGTCACGTCGATGATCTGAAGGCTGTTGTACAGGTCGAGGATCCGCCCGGTGGTGACCTTGACCTTTTTCTCCCGCAACGCCCGGCAGAACCCGAGCATGTCCTGCGTAAAATCCCGGCGGCTTGCCCCCCGGGGGATCGGGGTTTTCTGTCTTTCGTCGGTTGCGGGGGTCGTCTGGCCTTCCAGCACGGCGCTATTCTCCCGCGTACCGGCTCATGAGCATCGGAACGGCCTCATCCTTCGCCCGGATCACATCTTCCTGGTACTTGAAGATGGCACCCAGGGTGTCGTTGACCGCGTCGCTGTCGAGGTCCTTCCTATGCAGGGTCACCAGGGCGGTGGCCCAATCCAGGGTTTCGGCGATGCCGGGTTTCTTGTAAAAATCAACCTCGCGGAATCCCTGCATAAAGTTGCAGATCTGCCGGGCCAACGATTCTCCGATGCCCGGCATCTTGACGGTCACGATCTCGAGCTCTTTCTCGAAGGTCGGATAATCAATCCACAGATACAGGCAGCGCCGCTTCAGGGCGTCGTGTACGTCCCGCGTCCGGTTCGAGGTGAGGATCACGTACGGCTTGTGCTTGGCGGTGATGGTTCCGATCTCGGGGATGGAGATCTGGAAATCCGCCAGGACCTCGAGAAGGAAGGCCTCGAATTCCTCGTCGCTTCGGTCGACCTCGTCGATGAGCAGAACCGGCGACTTCTCATTGCCATCCTGGATGGCCTCCAACAACGGCCGGGCGATAAGAAACTCCGGGCTGAAAATGGTTTCTTCCAGGGCTTCGCGCGCGCCCTTCGCGCCCTCTTCCATCTTGATTCGAAGAAGCTGCTTGGCATAGTTCCATTCGTACAAAGAGGTGTTGACGTCCAGCCCTTCGTAGCACTGAAGCCGGATCAGCTTGGAGCCGGTGATCTGGGCAAGCACCTTGGCTACGTCGGTCTTCCCGACGCCCGCCTCGCCCTCCAGAAAGATGGGCTTCTTCATCTCTGTGGAAAGATACAGCGTCGTCGCAAGCGTCCGATCGGCGATGTAGTTTTGTTTTCGGAGCTCTTCCTGAAGGTGCTCGATAGAGTCGAACATTCGAGGGGATCCTCGTTGATGATGGCGGTCTTTCGCGGCCACCGCGGCGGCCGCGTTTCGGACCGGGCTTGAATTGAACAACCCGTTGCGGGCCCGCTCAGCCGGAATGGCCCCGGATCGTCCCTTGACGAAGCAAACGCCCGGTCGCTGAAAAGCGCGGGCGTTCGATTAAATCTTCATATCTCTATACGGCGCCGCCGTCAATACTTTCCTTCCGCGACGGCCTCGATGGCGTCGATGATCTTCACGTATCCGGTGCACCGGCACAGGTTGCCCGAGATCCCCACCTTGATCTCCTGGCGCGTAGGCTTCGGGTATTCCTCCAAAAAAGCCTCCGCCGCGCAAAGCATCCCGGGCGTGCAAAATCCGCACTGGATCGCGCCCAACTCGATGAACGCCTCCTGAAGCGGATGAAGGGAATCCACGCTCCCCATCCCCTTCACCGTGCGCAGGGCCTTCCCGTCCGCCTGGACCGCGAGCATGCAGCACGTGTTCTCCGCCTGGCCGTCCACCACCACCACGCAAGCCCCGCAGTCCCCCTTCTCGCAACCGTTCTTCACCTCCGTCGCGCCCAGCTCGTAACGAAGCGCGTTCAGAAGAGACAGGTTCGTCGGAAAACTACGCTCCATCTCCTCGCCGTTCAACGTGAATTTCACCGTCCGCTCTTTGTCCATGATCCCTTTTCTTTCGGGCTGGCGCTTTGCACAAAAAATGCGGGTCAGGCCTCTTGGCCCGAGGCCCGGCGAATCAGACGCTTCGTCAGCACGTCGCACATCAGCGTACGGTACTCCGCCGACGCCCGAATGTCGTCGATCGGCGTCGCCGCTCCAGACGCCAAACGGCCGCACTCCTCTATCACCGATTCCTCCGGAGGACCGGAACCGGTCAGCAATCCCTCCGCCGCAGATATCCGTATCGGAACCGGCGCCACCGCACCAAGAGATATCGCCGCGCCCTCGCAACTCCCGTTCGACATCCGGAGAACCACCGCCGCGCTCACCACGGAGATCGCCATCGCCTTGCGGCGGCCAAGCTTGTAGTACCCGTAACCCGAGCCCGAGCCCAAACCCTCGAACTCGATCTCCGTCAACAACTCGTCCGGACGACGTACCGTCTGCCGCACCCCCGTCACAAATTCGTTCACCGCCACACGGCGCTCACCCGATGCGCTCTGAAGAACCGCCACCGCGTCCAGCGCCTGAAGCGGCGGAATGCAATCCGCCGCAGGCGAGCCGTCCATCAGGTTCCCCGCAACCGTCGCGCGGTTCCGGATCGGTGGACCCGCAAAGCTCAACGCACACTCACGAAGAAGCCCCGCCTTCTCACCGATCAAGTCCGAGCGGAGCAGGTCCTCGACGCTCGCACGTGCGCCCAGCTTGATCTTGCCCCCCTCCTCGCGAATGTAGCGAAGGGAGTCGATGTAACTCACGTCCACCACCACTTCCGGAAGCTTCTTCCGGTCCCGTATCTCCACCACCAGGTTCGTGCCGCCGGAAAGAACGTGCCAGCCCTCTCCAGCGTCCTTCATCACCTCCAACGCCTCCTCCAAGCTCCGAGGCGCCGTGTAATCAAAATTCTTCATCGCTCAATCCGCTCTTCATCAAGGAAACGCGGCTCATGACCTCCACCATGGTGGTCATGAAACAATGTGGAAATAAACGCAAATCGGCAGGGACGAACAGGACCACTTTTTTCGCCGAAGCCGGAAATTAAAGATAACAAACACCGTGTATGAAGTCAAGGTCCGTTCCGGGAACCCCAATCGCCCGGAAAACCTCGCGCTTGTGCCGGATTTCCACAAAGGTCATATTGGGGGGGAAGAGGGGGGGACAACATCATCGAGAAACCCTTCCAGGGGTGTGGACGCCCATCGAAACATTTTCCGGCCAAGCCGCGAGGACGTTTCATGCGCTGATCGTCCGATTCCTCCAGCCGGATTTCTTGCTTGGATTTCGTAAGGAGGCAACATCCAATGCGTGCGATGGTCCTTCATGAGTTCTCGGGTCATCTGAAAGCGGAGAACGTCCCCGACCCGGACCCGGGTTACGGAGAAGCGGTCGTCCGGGTCCGGGCGTGCGCGGTCGATCAGTTCGACCTCACCATCCGCAAAGGTCTCGTCGAAGAGACAAAGCTTCCCTTGATCCTGGGCCATGAAGTCGCGGGCGAGATCGCCGCCCTGGGCGACGGGGCCGGAGACCTCGAAGTGGGCGACCGGGTGGCGTCCACGCTTTATTTCACGTGCGGCCGCTGCCGTCCCTGCCGAAGCGGCGCGGAGACGGTATGCGAGAACTTTTACGGCTACCTCGGCGCGCAGTTCGACGGCGGGTACGCGGAGTTGATGAAATCTCCCGCGGCGAACCTCGTCCGCATCGGCGAGTCGATCTCCTTCGAGGCGGGGTCCGTTCTGGCCAACGCTATCGGGACCCCCTACCACGGGATCGTGAAGCGGGCGGGCGTCCGGCCCGGGGAAACGGTCCTGATCACCGGCGCGGGCGGCGGCGTCGGGCTGCACGCCGTTCAGTTGGCCCGCCTCGCCGGCGGGCGGGTGATGGGAGCGGACGTTTCCGGCGAAAAGCTCGCGGGAATCCTGGAAATGGGGGCCGAAAGGGCCGTGGACCCCCTGGCGGACTCGTTGCTGGAGGCCGTTCTGGACTGGACGGACGGCCGCGGCGTCGATGTGGTCATCGAGCTGGTCGGAACGGCCACGCTGGCCGACACCATCCGGTCGCTGGCCATCCGGGGCCGCATGGCCATCATCGGGTCCCACACGGGACGGACGTTCGAGACCGATCCGCTTCTCATCATGCGCCGCGAGCTGACCGTTATGGGATCGAGAAACTGCTCGAAACAGGACCTGCGTGACGTGGTCGGGCTGGTCGAGAGCGGCAAGATCAAACCGATCTACTCGGAAACCTATCCCCTGGAGGAGGCGGAGTCGGTCCTCGAACGAATGGCAAAGGGGGAGTATGTCGGCCGGCCGGTGTTGATTCCCTGAAGGATTTCAACCCTTCCCCCCCCCAGGCGCAACCCCGCCGCTCAATCCCCGGTTGAAAGCAGCGACTCCACCGACCGCACGAGCATCTCGATCCCGATCCCCAGCGCGTCCTCGTCGAAATCGAACCGGGGGTTATGGTGGGGATGGTCGAGGCCCCGCTCGGCGTTGGCCGAGCCGATGAAGAAGAAGCACCCCGGCACTTCGCGGAGGAAGAAGGACATGTCCTCGCCCCCCAGGGTCGTCTGGTGCCGGATGACGGACTCGGGGCCGACGAGGTCCTGCGCCAGCGCCTCCACCCGGTCGGCGAGGGCGGGATCGTTCCGTGTCACCGGGTACATCTTCCGGTAATCCACCTCGGCCGTCGCGCCGAACCCCGCGGCAACGCCATCGGCCATCCGCTTCACGCGGCCGGGCATCGCCTCCCAAAGCTCGTCCGAGAGGGTCCGGACCGTCCCGAGGAGCTTCACCTCATCCGGAATGACGTTGAATGTCGTTCCCCCGTGGATCGAGCCGATGGTCAGGATGGCGGGGTCCAGGGGATTCCGCTCCCGGCTGATGAGGGTCTGGAGGGCGGTGATGACGTGCGCCGACGCGACGATCGGGTCCACGCCGTCGTTGGGCTTCGCGGCGTGCGACCCCTTTCCCCGGATGGTGATCTCCAGGGCGTCCATGCTCGCCATGATCGCTCCCGACTGGACGCCGATGCGCCCCACCGGCAGGTCGTTCCAGAGGTGGATTCCGATGGCCGCGTCCACGTCGGGGTCCTTCAGGGCGCCCGCCTCAATCATCGGGGCCGCTCCCCCGGGCCCCTCCTCGGCGGGCTGGAAGATGAACTTCACGTTTCCCCGCAGCCGATCCCCCCGGTCCTTGAGGACCCGGGCGGCCATCAGGGCCATGGCGGTGTGGCCGTCATGGCCGCAGGCGTGCATGGCCCCGTCGTTTTGCGAGCGATACGGGACGTCGTTCGCCTCCTGGATGGGGAGGGCGTCCATGTCGGCGCGGACCATGACGGTCTTGCCGGGCCGGCCTCCCCGGAGCAGGCCGACGACGCCCGTCTTGGCGACGCCGGTGGCGACCTGGAGACCGATGGCGTTCAGCCGGTCGGCGACGACCGAGGCGGTGCGCTCCTCCTGGAAGCCGAGCTCGGGATGGGCGTGGAGGTCCCTGCGAATCTCGACGGCCTCGTCCGTGATTTTCGCCACGTCCGGGGAAAGCTCGGGCGGCTTCGCCTCGCGGCGCTCAGTCTTCGGCATGTTGAACCCTTCTCCTCAAAAGCTGAAAGCGATTTCCCGCCCCATTCAGATTACCATAATCAGGGGAATCGCCCGCGGCGCCGGCCCGCCAAGGCGAACCGCGGAAGGCGCGTTGCATTTGAATTGGCGGGCAAGGGCGGCTATCATTCCGGATTGCATCCGTCCTGGTTATCCTGGGTCGAGCGTCTGGCCCATTTTTGCCTGTTAAGGAGAAAAGAACATGCGTCTGGTCGATCTCAGCCACCCCTGGAACATGCACACGCCGGCCTGGGTCGGATACGTCCCGCCGAAGATCTATTACTGGCAGACCATCAGCTCGTCCGGGATCAACGCCCAGGCCATCGAAACCACGCTCCACATCGGCACGCACCTGGACTCGCAGATGCACGCCATTCCGGGCGGCCGGAGCATCGGCGATTACGACGTCAACTGGCTCTACGGCGACGCGGCCATCGTGGACATCAGCGGCGAAGTCGAGGAATGGGGGCTGATCACGCCCGAGATGCTCACCAGCCAGGGGGTGGAGATCAAGAAGGGCGACATCCTCATCTACCACACCGGCTACCATCACCACTACGTGGGCGGTGACAAGCCCGACGACTTCAAGTACATGTGCAAACACCCGGGCGGGCACACCGAGCTGGCCGAATGGCTGGTGGATATGGAGATCCGCTGGACGGCCTTCGATTGCGGGTCCGGGGATCATCCCATGAACACCCACATCGCCGAGCGCGTCCCCCATCTTGCCGCCGAGTACGAGGACAAAGTGGGCAAGAAGCTCGAAGAGGTGTTTCCCCGCGACAACTGGTACGTCATGCACAAAACCCCCTTCGCGGCGGGGTGCGTCCACGTCGAGAACATGGGCGGAAACATCGACGAGGTGTTGAACCGGCGCTGCAAGGTGGGCTGCTTCCCCTGGCGGTTCGATGGCGGCGAAGGCGCCATGTGCCGGCTGGTGGCGTTTATCGAGGACTGACAGGGAGGGCAGGGGAGGGGGGAGAAAGGGGGGCCGTCTCCGCCGCCGCATTTCGATTCAGCACGGCGCTTGGGCGGGCTGCACGGCTTTCCGGCCGGGCAGGATGCCCGGCCTACCCATCCCGATCTTCCCCGTGAGGATGAACCTTGGACCTGAAAGCGCTCTTTCACGCCAACCGGCCCCTCATCGGGATGGTTCATCTGGGCCCCCTGCCCGGAAGTCCCCAATTTCAAGGGGACTGGGAAGAGACGCTGGAGATCGCCCTCGCCGACGCAAAAGCAATTTCAGAGGGCGGAATGCACGGCCTCATCATCGAGAATTTCAATGACGTGCCGTATTTTCCAGGCCGGGTCCCGGCCGCAACCGTTGCGGCGATGACGGAGGCCGGACGGCGCATTCGCGGGGCGGTCACTCTTCCCCTTGGCATCAACGTCCTCCGGAACGACGCCCGGGCCGCTCTCGCCGTCGCATACGCCGCCGAGGCGGCATTCATCCGGATCAACGTCTTCGTGGGCGCGAGGCTCACCGACCAGGGGCTGATCCAGGCCACGGCCTATGAGGTCCAGCGCGAGCGCAGGCGTTATCTGCCGAACCTCGCCATCTTCGCCGACGTGGCCGTCAAGCATTCCTCGCCCATCGGGACATCGAGCCTTGCAAACGAGGCCTCGGACGCGGCGTCGCGCGGCTTTGCCGACGCCCTCATCGTCTCGGGAGGCGAAACCGGGACGGCTGTCTCGACCACAGATTTGGCCCTGGTCAAAGAGAAGGCCCCAGCTCTGCCTGTCCTGATTGGGAGCGGAGTCACGCCCGCCAACGCCGAAGCGTTGCTCTCCTCGGCCGACGGGGCGATCATCGGGACAGGGATCAAGCGGGAAGGGCGCACCGAGAACCAGGTGGATGTAAATTGTGTTCGTGAATTCGTTGATATTATCTAATAACATCCAATAATAGAATTAGATATATATTATCCTTGAATGTAACACATCAATTCTAATCACACCTATAGGTTAACATAATATACCTTATCATAAGTATAATTTCTGCGACAAATCTCCGGAGCCTGTCCCATTCATAGTTGAAGGTTGAGAAAAAGAGGTGGCGGTTCACTCCTGCCGACTCGGTTAGAATCGGGTTGGCAAACATTCAAAGAGGAGGAACCGCCATGAGTGAAGCTTACCAGATCATCGAGAAGAAAGAGACCCAAAGGTTGGCCGCCTTTGTGGCGGAGCACGGGCAGGCGTTTTTTCCTCTGGTGTCGCTGGTGGAGCAGTCCCAACTGGCGGTGGAGGACCTGATGGACGTCATGGGCCGGGCGGGCCTGGAGGCCGTGCTTTTGCTGTCGGCCAAGGGCTTGACGGGCGCGCCGCATCCAGGCAAGCGGGGTGGCGAGGTCCGCCGGCACGGCAGCCAGGGGGGCCGGGTGACCCTGAAGGGGCGCAAGCTGAAGGTGAGAAAGCCGCGGCTTCGCCGCCGGGGCCAGGGTCGGGGCGGGGAGGTGGAGGTGCCGGCGTATGCGGCCATGCAGGCCGACCCCGGGCTGGGGGAGCGGATGCTGGATTTGCTGATGCGAGGGGTCTCGACGCGGAACTACGCGGCCGTTCTTCCCGAGCTGGCCGAGACGGTGGGGGTGTCGAAGTCGGCCGTGAGCCGGGAGAGCATCGAGGCGGCCGAGGCGAAGCTGCGGCGTCTTTGTGAGCGGCGTTTTGACGACATCGACCTCCTCATCCTCTACCTGGACGGTCTGCGCTTCGGCGCGCATCACGTCATCGTGGCCGTTGGGGTGGACACACGGGGCCAAAAGCACGTTCTGGGCCTGAGGTCGGGCGCCACCGAGAACGCCACGGTCGTGACGGCGCTTCTTGAGGAGTTGGTGGAGCGCGGCGTGCGGCCCGGGCGGCGTCGGCTTTTTGTCATCGACGGCTCGAGGGCGCTTCGTGCGGCGATTGACCGGGTGTACGGGGACGACAATCCGGTGCAGCGGTGCCGCAACCACAAGGTGAAGAACGTGATGGACCACCTGCCCGAGGAGTTGAAGGATCCGGTGAAGGCGACGATGAAGGCGGCCTGGCGGCTGGCGCCGAAGGAGGGGATTGCCCGTCTGCGCAAGCAGGCCCGGTGGCTTCAGATCGAGCATCCGGACGCGGCCGCCAGCCTTTTGGAGGGTCTGGAGGAGATCTTCACCGTCAACCGCTTGGCTCTTCCGCCCGGCCTTCGGCGCTGCCTGGTGAGCACGAACCTGATCGAGAGTCCCTGTTCGGGGGTGCGGATGCGCACCCGGCGCGTCGGCCGCTGGCGGGACGGGGCGATGGTGAAAAGGTGGGCCGCTTCCGCCTTCCTCGCCACCGAGAAGAACTTCCGTCGCCTGGACGGCTACCGGGACCTGTGGATCCTGAAGGCCGTTCTGGACGAGCCCCGCTTTGACACCCGAGAGGAGGTCGCATAAGGTGAACCACACACGGACCGCCGCCTCAAACCTTCAACTGAATTCGGGACACCCTCAATCTCCGGTCTCTTGGCCTACGGATTCCTCTCAATCCAGTTGGTGGCGACGTACTTCGCGTTCTCGACACACTCTCCCATCGTCGAAAACGGCTGGGCGGAATGGAAATCCTTCGAGAACATTTTTCGGCCGTCGAGCTTCATGATGCTCAAATCCCACGTAAAAACGCCCGGCTTGGAATCATCGACGGCGATCTTGATCTGGTGGTTTCCAATCTGGAGCTTCTCTTCAACCATCTGATTTCCTCTGGTTTGGGGATGATTTGCACTGGTTTTCTTCGATTCCGTGCGATGATCGAGCGGAGGCGGAGGGTCAACCGACCCGCGCCATACGGCTTTAGTGGAGGACTATACCACTGATGTGTAACATTAATAAACACGAATGACACTTTGGAAATACACTAATTATCAGGATTATTTCTTTTCGGCCATACCGATTTTCTGCCGAAGCATTTCGGTCAAAAACGGAGATTCAGGAAACCGTCCGGCGAACTCCTGAAAATGCTTGAGGGCCTCGCGGGAGTCTCCCTTGAGCTCGTAGCATTGCCCGATGGCTAACTGCGCCTGCTGTTGGGCGAAACTCGCCTTTGCCGGCGTCTGTTTGAACGCGCTCTCCGCTTCTTCGCACCGCTTGAGCGTAACAAGCGCGTATCCCCGGCCGAGGATGGCCTCGGTGCGAAGCAGCTCCGGGGCCGCGGAATCCTCGGCGAGCTTCTGATAAGCCTTCGCGGCTTCTTCGTTTCGGCCTTGCCTGTACAGGGAATGGGCCAGGTACAACGCGGCGAGACGCCCGCCTTTCGTGCCGGGATAGTCCCGGGCGATCCGCTCGAACGGCGCGCCGTTTTTCGGGTCTTTTCCGAAGCCTTCCATGGCCATGGAAACCAAAGAGGAGGCCCGGGCCTCCTGCCCGTCTTGATACATGCGATAGGCGAAGATCGCGATGATGACGAGGAGGACGCCTCCCGCGATGAAGGAGACCTTTTTCCGGTGGGCCTGGACGTACTGGATAACCTGGGCCGACCGGGTGGTGAACTCGTCGGGCGCCCTCAGCTTGCGGCGATCTATTTTTCCCGCACCCCTGGCCATAGAACCTTTTCCCTCGTTAAGCCGGGCCCAAGCCGGCGCCGGCCTCGTTTGCGAGTATCTGCATCTTCGTGAAGATCGAGTCCAGCCGATCCTCGGGAATCCCGGCGCCCAGGAGGATCGTCCGCGCCATCTCGTCGCCGATCAGGTCGCCCGGGTCATGGGCGTCCGTGTTCAGAACAAGCTCCGCGCCCACCGCCAGCGCCAGACGGGCAACGTGTCCGTTCGCGATGTTGTGTCCTTTTCGGGCCGTAATTTCGAGGGCGATCCCCCGCTCTTTCGCCAGCTGGACCTCAGCGGGCGTGATGAGGCCCGGGTGGGCCAGAAAATTGATGGGGGCGTCCAGCGCCGCCCGGTTGGTCCCCGGCTTTACGGGCTCCGCCGGGGTCTCCCCGTGGACGATGACGATGGCCGCGCCCAGCGCCCGGGCCTGTTCCGCCAGTCCGGGGATGGTTTCGGGCGGAGCGTGGGTGATCTCCGCCCCCGGAATCGGCCGGATCTCCATGTGGCGGGCGCAGGCCCGGCAGACCTCGACCAGACGGGGAACCACGAAATCAACGTTCGAGGCGTCAACATGGTCCGTAATGGCGAGGGCCTCGATCCCCTTGTGCTCGGCCCGCCGGAGAAGCTCCGAGGGGATGAGCGAGCCGTCGCTCAAGAATGAATGCGTATGCAAATCGATCAATGGATTTCCCAAACGCGGCGCATCGGCCGGGGGTCGCCCGGACCGGCATCATCCGCAACCCTCAGAAGACGCCGCCAATCTATCCGCGGACAGCCAACGCCGGATTATATACCACTGAAATGGGAAAGGGGTCCGCCCGCGCCGATTGTTTTGGGCTTGCCATTCGGCGGGGAGGTGGACCGCCCCTGGGTTATTGGACACTCGGGTGAGGGTATTCGACCTCATGCGGCCTCCGCAACTTGAGCGAGTTTTTCCTGCCTTGCCTGGGCCGGCGTTCGGTAGCCGTAGCCCTCGAGAATCCAATGATGGTTGTACAGGTTCTTGAACTCAAGCAGCGCCCACCGCAGTTCCTCTACGGTGGCGAAAGAGCGCACCCACAGGAGATTCTCCTTCAAGATGCGGATGAACCACTCACAGTAGCCATTTCCCTCGGGCGCCCGCACGAAGCTGGGCGAACTGGTCATGCCCAGGTAGGCGATCTCCCGCTGAAAGTCATCGGACAGATAGGCGGGGCCGTGGTCGTGACGAACTTTAAGCCCCTCGGCGACGTCCGCCTCCAAGCCGGCGAAGCGCTCGGCGACCCCCTGCCGGATCGGCTCCAGGGCCTCGAAGCGGTTGCCGCTCTTGGCCGCATGGATCCCCACGCAGTCCACCGAGCAGTGATCCACCGGCACGAACACCGAGGCCACCCCCTCCTCGGTGGTCACCGTCGTCGTCATGTCCGTGCCCCACATTCGGTCGGGCCGCTCGGTGCGGATGGTCCCGTTGTGGGCCTTGGGACCTCGGGGTTTGCCCACCCGGTGGGGGGCCTGAAGCCCCGCCTCCCACATCAGGCGACGCATCCGCTCCTTGCTGGTGCGGATGCCCGCGAAGCGCAGCCTCGCCCACACCTTGCGGTAGCCCTCGCCATGGAAGGGAGAGTCCTCCAGGACCTGCCGGATGTGGCCGAGGAGTTCCGCATCGGTGCACGGGCCCACAGGGCCGCGCTTATTGGGCGTGGGGCGTTCATGAACGGGGACCGCCTCTCGCCGCCGTTGCGCGTAGACCGTGGAGCGCGCCAAGCCCCAAAGGGCGCACACCCGCTTCAGGCCGTAGGCTCTGCCCGTGGAGGTGAAGCGGGCCTGACTCATCGCCTCCACCTCCTGCCGGCTAAAGGGCGGCCGGCCTCCAGGCGGTCGATCTTCTCCCGCAGGACCTCGCCCTCCATCGTGAGTTCGCCCACCTTGGCCTTGAGCCGGGCGTTCTCCTCGTCCCGCTCATCCGCCGGGCGGGCTTTGAGCGCCGCCTCGCCCCCGCGAAGGAACGCCTCGCGCCAGGCGGAAAGCCGAGCCGCTGTCGTGCCCAACTCGCGGCAGAGCGTCTCCAGGCTCTCGCCCCGCAAAAGACGCAGGACCGCCTCCCGCTTGCGCTGGCAGGAGAACCGACCCCGCTCACTGCGATGCCCTGGGGCCTTGGCTCCGTTCGCCCTACGGGCGCCCTCCGCCAAAGCCCCCTCTTGCTTTTGTTCGTTCATCGCGACACCCCTTTCTCCATGAATCATGGATCAATCGAGTGTCCAACAAAACCCTAGAGCGGGGGAGAGGGTCCTTAAGATACGGAATGCGGGGAGGTCGGCGACAATTTCGGCCTCCCTCCCTCCCCTCCTCCCCCGGCCGGGCAGCGTTTCATCCACCGATCCATCGCGTTGGAGAAGGATTGTGCCCAGCATCTATGTCTTTGATCCCGAGGAGCCCGGCGTCCAGGTGGACCGGGTCCAGGACCTCATCCGGTATACGGAGAGGCAAGATGTCTCGATCTGGGTGGACCTGACGACGGGGAACGAAGAGATCCTGGACCGGGTGGGAGAATTTCTGAATTACCATCCCCTCGAGTTGGAGAACGCCAAGCGGGAAAGCCTGGTGCCGAAGATGGATGAATACAAAGACCACATCTTCGTCGTCGCCCATGCGGTGGATTTCGACGCCTCCGATGAGGATTTCAGGACGACCCAGCTCGGCCTGTTCCTGGGAAAGAATTTCGTCATCAGCTACCACGGGAAACCGCTTCAGACGGTGGAGAACACGGCCCGGCGGTTCGAGATGGGAACGCGGATGCTCGAAGCGCGGTCCCGCGGCGGTGATGCACAGCCTGCTCAACGGCCTTGTGGACAATTACACGCCCATTCTGGATCAGTTCGACCACCGGATCGATGAACTGGAGAATGAGGTGTTCGATCAACCGGGCGAAAACTCCCTGCGGCGGATCTTCAACCTCAAACGCGCCGTCGCGCGGCTTCGCCGCCTGGCACAGCCCCAGCAGGAAATCCTCTATCGTTTAGGCCACACCGACCATCCCCTCATCCCCGAGAACCTGACGGTCGAATACCGCGATATTTACGACCACCTCGTCCGGACTTCCTATCTGGCGGAAAGCTACCGTGACACCTTATCGAGCCTGACCGACAGCTACCTCTCCACCATGTCGAATCGCATGAACGAGGTCATGAAGGTCCTGACCATCATCGCGACGATCATGATGCCCCTCACACTGGTTGTGGGGATCTACGGGATGAACTTTGAATGGATCCCGGAGCTCGGGTACCGATATGGATACTTTTACGCCCTGGGGTTGATGGGGGCGGTGACGCTCGGATCGATTTTTTTCTTCAAGCGAAAGAAGTGGCTCTGAGCGAAGAGCGCGCTGTCGCAGGACAGCCCCCCCTCCCCTCTTTCCCCCGCTCTTTGTCGGTGCATGTTTCACCCGATAAGCGCCTGAGGCCTACCGCACCGTACTCAACACCCGTCCGGGGTTTCCCTTCAATTCGGGCGTCTGCCGCCGGCCGAACCGGCGCCGGGCCTGGTAGGTCATCTCGTCCTTGAGGAAATTCCCCAGCTCGGCCAGCGTCACCTTTCCGTTGCCGTCGCCGAACTCATCCCGATCGGCGGCCCCGGCGAGTCCCTCAAGAACGTAACGGGTGAAAAGTCCCAACCGGGCTTCATGGTCCCAAGAGGCCACCTGGTCCGTTCCGGCGGCGGTCGGAACAACGGCCCCGGCGGGCGTCCGGGGGGGCTTTCTCGGAACAACGCCGATCGAAGACGTGCTCCGGACCACTACGCCGCCGGCCGAGCCTCCCGAGAAGCAGGCGTCGAGCATCACAGTGATGCTCCGCGCCTGCAGCTTGCCGAGGTTGGCATAAAGCGTTGCCAGGGGGTAGCCGTTCAGTTGAGGCGTCGCCGGATCGGCGTCCACGGGGAGCAGGTAACTGCGTCCGTCGGAAAGACCCGGAACCCCGTGACCCGAGTAGAAAATGAAGACGTCCGACTTTCCGGGCCGCACCCAGTTGTTCAGCTTCCCCCGGTGATCAGCCTTTGTCCCGAACGTGCTGACAAGCTGGGCCTGCGTCGCGTCCCGGAGACGGATGATGTTTCCTTCCCGGTAACCCAGCGCCCGCCTCACGTAGGCGTAAACGGCGTCGGCGTCGTTATGGGCGAACTTCACGTTGGGGATGTCCTTGGAATTTTTGTTGTAATTCCGGTTGCCGATGATGACGGCGTATTTGTTGACCTTCCCCTTCGCGAAGCGAAATTTCCCTTCCTCACCCCCCTTCCCTGTCCTCTTTTTCGGTGATTTCGGGGCGTCGAGCCGCGCCCGCTTCTCCGGACGGTTTTCTCCCGCCTTGGGGCGCTTCGAAACGGATCCTTCTTTCCGCTCGACCTTGCGTTTGGCGAGGGGCGCGGCCTTTTTCCGCCGCTTCTCAGTCTTTCGATCTGTTTTTTTGGCCGCCAGGGCGCGAGGCGGCTCTTCCTTTTTCGGGCTTTGCATCCCCGCCGAGAGCGAATCGATCCGCTTCTTCGCGGCGGTGTCCAGCTTCTCCGCGGCGGCGTTCTCCGGATTCGGCCGGAGGGCCTTCCGGTAAGCGGCGATGGCTTCATCGAAACGATCGAGCTTTTCCAGCGACTTCCCCAGGCCGAAGTAAGCCTGGGGGTAGTTCGGCTGGTTCCGGATCGCCTCCCGGTAGGACAAGACGGCCTCAAGGTGATCCCCCATTTCGGACAACGCCCAGCCGATCTTATAGAGAACCTCGGGATGCGTCGGGTCGATGTTGAGGGCGTCCTCGCACGACGCGATCACAGCGGAGGGGCTGAGACCTGGCACCAGGCATTGCCCCGCTCCCCACTGGGCGCGCGCCGAAACAGGCGCGAGAAGAAACAGGACCGCGAGGCCGAAGAACAAAGTTTGGCTGAGGCGCCGCATGGTTGTCACCTCCCTGAAGGGAACCAGATTATTTTGGTGTTGAACCATCTCTTCTCGGTGAGCCGTTCCGCTCAACGGCCCGTCAACCGCGTTCCCGGATAATAAAAGGACAGGATCTTCCGATGACTCATCCCGCGCCGGGCCATCTCGTTGGCGCCCCACTGACTCATCCCGACGCCGTGGCCGAGACCCCGGCCTTCCATTTTCAAACGGCTATCCCCCCCCCCGGAACTGGACGAGGGTGCTCCGCATCCGGGTGGACCCGACGCCGATGCGGAACGTGTTGCCCGAAAGCTTCCGGCTTCCCCGGCTGCCCACCACGCGAAACGCCTTGATGCGTCCCGAGGCGGTCCGCTCCAGCGGGATGACCCGGGATACCCGTCCCACCCGGATGCCCCGCCTCTTCAGGCGGCGGGAGAGCTCGGCCAGCGACAGACCGTACGCCCAGGCGCTCTTCTTCCGGCGGCTGTAGGGGTCCGCCTTGGATTGCAGGTACGGAAAGCTGACCCGCCACACGTTTCCCGAATCCTCGGTGAAACCCCCGCTGTTGGCGTGGAAATAGGCCAGGACGAGACGGCCTCCTTTCAGGAGGACCTTTCCCCGGGTCTCGGAGACGGCCCGGTCGGTCTTCGGCCGCTCGGTCTTTTCCCCGCCGTAAACCTGCGAGAGGATCGTCGCGTCCACGTCGTAGAGGTAATCCATGCGTTTGCGGCGCTGGTAGAGGGCGTACGTCCGGGCCGCGACCGCCTGGGCCTTGAGCGCCTCGATGGGCCAACTCGCGATCATCTCCTTCGGGACGACCGCCCGGAGATAATTCTCCAGCTTGAGCGTGTTCACGACGAGGAGACGCCCGTCTTCAACGCGTACCGTCAACCGGCCCCGATACGCCCTTCCGTTGAGCCTGATCGTCCCTTGCGTCGGGCGGATCTCCGCGGCGTCGCCCCCGACCGCCCGGCCCAGAACGTGAAGGCGGCCCGAGCGGACCTCCACACGGACAGCGGCCCCGAGGCGGAATTCGCTCGCCTGTTTGAGAATCCGAATCTTCATCGGCTTGTCCGAGGCCAGCTCCGCGCTACGCGTTCCCTTCAAGACCCTCACACGGATCTCCGGATCCGTCTCCAGGGCGACGGAGGGCTTCTCACGCTCGACTTCGGGCGGCGGGGCCTCTTTTTCTCCGGCCTTCCCTTTCGCCAGCTCAAGGATGAACCGGGCCGTGGGCGCCCGCAGGCCGGCCGGGAACTCGCGGAGGTACGTCTCCATGGCCTGCGCGGCATCGGCGAAATCCCGCTCCTCGTAATAGAGCATCCCGACGTTGAAGAGCGCGGCCGAGCGCCCGGTGCCATCCAGGGGCCCCTTGAGGGCCTCCAGGTAAGCCGACAGGTCCGCCCTGCTCTTCTCAAGCCAGTAGCTCAGGACGTCTCCGGCGAGTTTCCGCGCGCGGGCCCTGATTTCGTCCGAGGGCGTCAACTCGGCCAGCTCTTGCAGGAACCCGGCGGCCTCGAGGAACCGTCCGCTCTCGACGAACTCCCGGGCCTCGCGGAGGGCTTCGATTCCCGACGACTCGGTGATCCCCTGAGACCGGACGGGCGGGGCGGCGGCCAGAAAGAGGACCGCGGCCAAGAGGACGGCGGCGGCCGGCGCCGCGGGCCGGCGGAACGGGCGGAAGGCGCTCACGGCTTCGTCTTCAACAGGATCGTGCTGTAATCGAACGACGCCACTTCATACTCCGCGCGACGGTTCAGGCTGGTCGCGAGATAGACGACCTTTTCGGGATAGGAAAGCGTCAGTCGGCCGGTCCGCCTCGTGTAGCTCTGGGGCTGGACGTTCGTGACCCAGGCCATCTCCTTCAAGAGAAACTGGAGTCGTTGAAAATCGCCGGCGGTCTTGAGTCCGTGCGCTTCAACGGTGATTTTTCGGCGGTTCTGCTTCGGGTGCGCGCTCAAGGCCTCGGTCACGAACTTCGTCAGTTCGGGGGCCAACATGTCGATGGCCTTGCCCGCCGCGTCCCGGCAGTTCAGACCCGCCGCGCCCCGGACCTTCCGGGGAATCCGCTTATTGGCCAGGATGTTGGCCGTGTCGGCCTCCACCACTCGGATGTTTCCGGTCATGCGGGCGGTGTAAATACCGAAGTTCTTCTGACCGTGCTTCGCCTCGATGACTCCGCCCACGATGATGTTGGATAGAAACCTCAGGGCCGTCCGGGTCAGGGCGCTCCGGTCCCGCTTTTGCGTCAGGAGCGCAACGTCCCGGCGCTTGATTTTCCGGGCCTGTTCGGGATCCAGGACCCGGAACCCCTGGTCGGTCAAAGCGGAGATGACCTCATTTTCAATGGTCGGGCCATCCACCCGCTCGCCGCAGAGCCGCTCGGGGATCCGGACGATGACCGAGGCGTTGCTGAGCAAACGCTTCAGTTTTCCCTGGAATGCCTTCGGGACAATCCAGGCTTCGATCTCGACCCGGTACGTCCCCGCGTTGGCCTTCCCTTCCGAGAGCACGCGGTAGTTCTGGATGAACCCGGCCGTCTTGTCGCGTACGGCCGTGTCGAGAAGGATCTCGTTCTGGACGAGGGTCTCCGCCTCTACGTAGACCCCGACGGCCTTCTCCAGGGCGCAAACGCGGGCGTCCGCTTCCGCGCGGCTTTTCGCCTGCGCCACATCGCCGTCGATGATGGTTCCGAACCCCTCCGCCCGAACGGAGAGGGTCTTGCCGCCCTGGGCGGAAACGATCCCGCTCAGCCCCAGCAGCAAGCCCGCCGCGACGGCGAGGAGTGTCAGGATCCGGTGCGGGAAAGCGCGGCGCGCCCCGCGGATCGAGTGTCTCATGGCTCCCCTACTTGTCGATCACAATGACGACCTTGGCCTTCTGGAGGAATTTTCCTTTGAGATCCGCCAGGACGACCCTTTGACTATCCTCTTCGCTCAACACGATGTCGGCTTTCCTCGTGCCGTGCGCTCTCAGCCCTTTGACGATGAGCGGACTTTCGCCGATCCGCGACTTGTGCGTGGCTCGGGCCTGTTTCGCGGTCCCCGCGTATCCGGCCAGTCCGAAGTTCATGGCCAGCTCACGGGGGACCAGGTGCGTCCCCTAAAACACCTTCAGGTCCGGTGTCCGCAGCTTCGCGACCAGGGCGGGCCGCGCCCCCAGGCCGGAGGCGTCGATGATCACCCCGGTGTAGACGGCCCCGGGCGCGACGGGTGGAGACGCGGCGCTCTCCTTCTTCGGCGCGGGCGCCTGCGAAGGCGGCCGGACCGGCGGGGCGGAGGCGGCGCCAGCTTCACGGTGAAGGTCTTGGGCCGGTAGGTTTGTTGGGGCGGAATCGGCGGCTTCTTATACTCGAGCTTCAGGATCCCGCGCGTCAGGCCCCCATTGATCAGAACGCCCATGCTCACCTCGGCCTCGACGTGTTTCGTCCCCTGAATCTCTCTGAACCGCGTCTCGCCGATCTGCCGGGCGCCCCGAATGAAACCCCGCACAAACGTCCGGGCCGCCGACACCTTGACCAATTCATCCCGGAGGATGGTCGAGGCGGTCACGCTCACGCCCTTGATAATCCGGGTAAGCTCGACATAGGCCAGCGTCCGCGCGGCCCGATCGGCGAGACTGCGCACTGGAAGATGTTGACGCACATCTTCGGGTCGGCGGTGGCCCGCGTCGTGACCTGGATGTAGCCCTGTTGCCAGTCCACGATGGAGCGGCCGCGCTGTCTGCCCCCGACGCGGATCGGCTCGGCCCGGCGAAGGGTGGATTGGCGCTCCTGTTTCACCCAGTCGGGTTGCGCCCAGGCCGGCCCCGCGAGAAAAAGCATGACCCCCAAAGGCGCGCTGATCATCCGGGAAATCCATCTTGGCTTCATTCCTCGCCTCCTCTTCCGATTTTGATTCTTCCGCTGAATGCCGGGTGACCCGAATGACTCCGCCGAGGCGGCCCCGGGCCGTCTAGAGGTTTTTCAGGTTCCATTTGGCGGCCTTGTTTCGGGGATGAACACCCAACGTCTTTCTCCAAAACCGCCGGGCTTCGTCTCGCTTTCCGGCCTGGTGGCGCCTCCAAGCAGCATCATTGTACGCCTTGGCCAGGTTGAACCGGGCCTCCCGGTCTTTGGGGTTCAGGCGCAGGGCCTTTCCCCAGAGCCCGACGGCCCGATCGAATTGATTTCGATTGTAGTATATCCAGCCCATCGAATTCATCGCCTTCGTGTATCGGGGGTTGAGGTCCAGGGTCCTCTGATACTCAAGCAGGGCGTTTTCCACCATATCGGCGTTGTGAAAGGCCTGGGCCAGCCGAAAATGGGTGTCGGCCTCATCGGAGTTCGCGTCGCGCGCCTTTTTCAAAAACTCGATGGCCGTCCGGCGGTTGCGCCGAAAGCTGTAGATGGCGCCCATGTAGTAGTAGGCGTCCGCGTTTTGCGGATCGATGCGGGCGACTTTCTGAAATGCCGCGAAGGCCCGGTCCATCTCTCCCCGCTTCAGCCGGAGGATGCCCGCCCAAAGCCGCGCGAACGTGTTCTTCGAATCGATCCCCTGGACTTCCTCGAACACGCGCAGGGCCTCGGGGATCTTCCCCTGTTTCGCCAGGATGAGCGCCATCTGGTTTCGGGCGAACGTGCTGAACCGGTGCCTGGGATTGGCGGCGACGGCGCGCCGAAACAGGTCGAGGGCCTGATCCAGGTTTCCTTTCTCACGTTCACGAACCGCCTCGAAAACCAGCCCTTGCGTTTGCGGAGACGCCTCGGGGGGAAAAGCCCACGCGGACGCGACGGCGAGCAGGATCCACCCCAGCCAAATGACCGATTTTCGCGCGGAAGGTCTCATCGCCGGTAGCTCATGATTTGCGTGAAGATCGTCTCGGCCACCTTCGTGCGAAACGACCGGGTCTTCAGCAGGGCTTCTTCCCGCGGGTTTGAGATGAACGCCACTTCGACCAGCACCGCGGGCATCCGCGCGTTTCGCAGGACGAAGAAATTGGCCGACGCGATCCCCCGGTTTTTCAGGCCCAGGGCGCCGCCCGTGCCGCGTTGAAACCGTGAGGCCAGCCTCTCGCTGTCCGACCAGTAGAGCTTTCGCTCGAACCGGAAGAGGATGTCTTCGATGTCCACAAAACCGGGTCTGGCGGGAAACACCCCTTCTTCACGCGCCACCGCGTTCTCCCGGCTCGCCACGCGGGCGGCCTCTTTGCTGGAGGCCTTTTCAGAGGAAAAGAACGTTTGCGTTCCGTTGGCCCCGCGGTTGTTGTTGGAGTTGATGTGGATACTGACGAAGATGTCCGCGCGGTATTGGTTGGGATGGTCGTCCGCTCGGCTAGCGGAAGGTAATAATCCCCGCACCGGGTCAGAAACGACTTCACCTTCCCTCCCCCGCCCCCGCCCCGCCGCGTCAGCAAGCGGTTCAAGGTCCTGGAGATATCGAGGGTGGCCTGCTTTTCCATGTATCCGGTCGGGCCTTTGGCCCCTGAATCCCAGCCTCCGTGGCCGGGATCGATGACGACCCGTCCGATGCGCAGGTTCAATCCTCCTCCTCCCGAAAGACGCGAGAGCATGCGCTTCTCCTCGCTCAGCGCCAAGCGCTCCTGCAGCGATAGGGCCTTCGGCTTGGAGGGGAGGAGCCGGTCGATGGGGTTTTGCTTGAGCACCCCGAGCCAGGCGCGCGCGAAAAAGTTATCCGGGTCCAGCCGCAGGACTTGCCGGAATTGCGCGACAGCCTCCGCCCGCTGGTCCAACTTGGCCATCGAAAGACCAAGCTGGTTCCGTCCGAAGGTCTCAGCGGGGCTGAGCGTCACGGCGCGCCGGAGGATTTTTCCCGCCTCTTCGTAGCGCCCTTGATTATTGAGGGCCTGCCCTTTGAACATGAGCAGCAAAGGAGACTCGTCGCTTCGGGCCGGCGCCGCCGCGCCCACCCACACGGCCAGCGCCAGAAACGCCGCCAGCGCCGGGGCGAACAATCCCGATCGGCGCGCCGGGGGGCGTCCGCGATCGCGACGCCCGGAAGAAATCAGGGTTTGCGGATCAATCATCGGCCTTCCGGCCCTCCCGAATCGCGTCTTCCACATCCGCTTCCCCACACCGTCATTATCAAACCCATCAAGCCGGACTTTCAAGGGCCGATGGACAGCCCGCCCCGGACCCGTCCCGGGACGGGATCGCTCTCGGATTATGACAACCGGGAGGGCGCGGAAGTTCTCGTGCGAAGGCGCCGGACCGGCCTTCTGGTCTCCAGCGCGGCGGCAACCCGACAGGGGGGCGAAAAAAAAGTGGACATGGGACAAGCCCGGTCCACTTTCCTTCGTCGCGACAGCGACCGGTCTTTCCTCGCGCGCGTATTACGACCCGTTCGATTCGGTCTTCTTCAAGGCTTCCTTCCGACTCAGGCGGATTCTTCCCTGGCCGTCGATTTCCAGCACCTTGACCATGACCTCGTCCCCTTCCTTGACGATATCCGTCACGGTCTTGACCCGGGTGTGGTCGAGCTGGGAGATGTGGACCAACCCGTCGGTGCCCGGGAAAATTTCGACGAACGCGCCGAAGTCCATGATCTTCTTCACGATGCCGCGGTAAATCTTTCCGATTTCGGCCTCTTGCGTCAGGTCGTCGATCATGGCGATGGCCGCCCTGGCCGAAGGCTCATCAATCGAGGCGACCAGGATGGTGCCGTCGTCTTCGATGTCGATGGTGACGCCGGTCTTCTCGATGATCCCCCGCACGACCTTGCCGCCGGGGCCGATGACATCACGCACCTTCTCCGGCCGAACTTTGACCGTAAAGATGCGCGGCGCATAGGGAGAGAGCTCCGCACGGCGCTCGGAAAGGATGGTCTCCATCCGGTCGAGGACGTGCAGCCTCGCCTCCTTGGCCCGGGCGAGGGCGGTTTTCATGATGTCCATCGACAGACCCTCGATCTTGATGTCCATCTGGATCGCGGTGATCCCTTCCCGGGTGCCGGCGACCTTGAAATCCATATCGCCCAAGTGGTCTTCCAGCCCTAAAATGTCCGTCAGGATGTACGGGCGGTCTCCCTCCATGATGAGACCCATGGCGATCCCGGCCACGGGCGCGAGGATGGGCACGCCCGCGTCCATCAGCGAGAGGCTGCTTCCGCACACCGTCGCCATAGAGGAAGAGCCGTTCGACTCCAGGATGTCCGAGACAATCCGAATCGTGTAGGGAAAGGATTCGTGGTCGGGCAGGACGGGCCGCACGGCCCGCTCGGCCAGAGCGCCGTGCCCAATCTCCCTGCGGGCGGGTCCCCGGATGGGCTTGGTTTCGCCCGTGCAGAAGGCCGGGAAGTTGTAATGAAGCATGAACGACTTGCGGCCCCGGCCCTCGAGGTTGTCCAAGGGCTGTTCGTCGTCCCCGGTGCCCAGCGTCGCGACCACCAGGGCCTGCGTCTCGCCGCGCGTGAACAGGCAGGAGCCGTGCGTGCGCGGCATCACCTTCACCCGGCCCGAGATGGGACGGACCGTGGACAGATCCCGGCCGTCGGTTCGGACCCCGTTCTCAATGATCGAGCGGCGAACTTCCTCGGACTCCAGATCGTGAAACTCGCCGCCCACCCGCTTCCGGACGTCCTGATCCTCTCCGCCGAGCGCTTCGACCATTTCATCCCGGAGAGCATGCAGGGTCTCCTCACGTTTGTGCTTTTCCGGGATGAGCGTGGTTTCGCGCAGACGGTTTCCGAGGCGCTCGCGCAACTGACGCACGAGCTCCTCATCCTTCACCGGGACCTCGAAGGCCCGGTCCGGGCGGCCCGCCAGGGACTGGAGCTCCACCTGCAAAGCGACGATGTCCCGGATGACCGGGTGACCTTCTTCAAAGGCTTCGACCATCACCTCTTCGGAGACCCCGTCCGCCCCTCCTTCGACCATAACGATAGAGTCCGCCGTCCCGGCCAGGACCACGTTCAGGTCTCCACCCTCCAACTCCTCGTAGGTGGGATTGATGATCAGCCGGCCGTCCAGCCGTCCGATCCGAACCGTGCCGATGGGGCCGTGGAACGGGATGTCGGAAATGCTCAACGCCGCGGACGCGCCGATCAGGGCCAGAATATCGGGGTCGTTCGTCGCGTCGTGCGACAAGGTGCCGACGATGATCTGCGTATCTTCTTTGAACCCATCGGGAAACAGGGGCCGGACGGGCCGGTCGATCAGGCGGCACGTGAGGATCTCTTTTTCCGTCGGGCGCCCCTCCCGCTTGAAAAACCCGCCGGGAATCTTGCCCGCCGAGAAGAATTTCTCGCGGTAATCCACGGTGAGGGGGAAAAAATCGAGTCCCGGCCGGACGCCATCGGCGACAACGGCCGCGAGGATCATCGATTCCCCGTAGCTGACGACGACCGCGCCGTCCGCCTGCTTCGCCATTTCCCCGGTTTCGATGGTCAGGGTTCTTCCGGCAATTTCCAGTTCTAACTTGTGATGCATTCAGTTACTCCTCTCTTCCGGTCACCGACGAATATTGAGTCTTTGGATGACGGTGCGGTACCGGTCGATGTTTTTCTCCTTGAGATAATCAAGAAGCCGCCTTCGTTGGCCGACGAGCTTCAACAGACCCCGACGGGTGTTGAAATCTTTTTTGTGAACTTTCATATGCTCGGTCAGGTAACCGATTCGGTTGCTCAGGATCGCAATCTGGACTTCGGGCGACCCCGTGTCGCTGTCGTGATGCCGATATTCCTCGATCAGCCCTTCTTTCTGCTCCTTCGTAATCATCTGGATTTTCCTTCAACGCGTGAGCGCCGCGGATTCACGCGGAGAATTCCGCGGGCGGATCGATCACCTTGCGGACTTGGAGCCGCACCGGCTCGCCGGGCACGACACGGGCGATGCCCAGCGTCCGGCCGGAGTTGTCGACCAGTCGAACGTGATTTCCCGGAGGGCACTCCGGGATGTTTCGGATGAAAATTCCCTCCAGGATCCACAGGCCCCGCCGCAAGCCTCCGGTCGGCGACCGCATCAGGTTGACACCGGGAAGGAAGGACAACCCTTCCTCCACGGACTTCAGGACATCGCTCAGCCGTCCCTCGCGAATTCGTTCTTCGGCGATCTCCAGCGAGACGGCGTCCTCCACCGCGAAAGCCCCCACCGCCTTGCGGGTCAGCCGGCAGAGATGTCCCCCGGTCCCCCAGGCCAGACCGATGTCATGGCAGAGGGTTCGGACGTAGGTGCCGCTGCCGCACTGGACCTCGAAGGTGACCTCGGGTTCCTCAACCGACAAGATCCGGATCCAATAGACCTTGCCCTTATGGGGCTTCCGTTCCACTTCGATGCCGGCGCGGGCCAGCTCGTAGAGCCGCTTTCCCTGATGCCGGCGCGCCGAGAACATGGGCGGCACCTGTTCGATCTCCCCTTCAAACTTCTTCAGGAGAGCGAAGAAGGCATCACGGTCCAGGTCTCCCACCGGCCGCTCCTCGATCACCTCTCCGTCGCGGTCCTGGGTGGACGTGATGATCCCGAGGCGGACGGTGGCGAGATACGTCTTCCGGGATTCGAGCAGGAAATCGAAATATTTGGTGGCCGCGCCCAGGAAGATGGGCAGGACCCCCTCCGCCGCCGGGTCGAGGGTTCCCCCATGACCCACGCGGACCCCCGGAAGGACCTTTCGCAGCCGGGCTACGATGTCATGGGACGTGGGCCCCGCCGCCTTGTCAATATTCAGGAATCCCTGAACGCGGCTGGCCGCGGCGTTCTTAATCTTTGAGGCTTGCAATAGCGGCATTGATTCGGGCGCCTTGTGCGATGGAATCATCCAGGGTAAAAACCAGTTCGGGAATCCGCTTCAAGTGAAGCGAGCGCTTCAATACCGACCGCACATAGCCGGTCGCGCTCCGTAGACCCTCGAGGGAGGACGCCTCCTCCTCGGGGGGGCCATAAACACTGACGTAGACCTTCGCCTGCTTCAGGTCCGGACTGACCTCCACCCCCGTGATGGAAACGAAACCGATCCGGGGATCCTTCAGGCCCGTCTGAACCAGATTGGCGAGCTCCCGGCGTATCAGGTCGGCCACGCGGTCCGTGCGTCGGAAAGGGCGTCGGTTCAGCATTCAGAGGATCTCGATCTCGTCATCGACAATCTCCGCCACCCCCATGGACTCGACCGCGGAGACGACCGATTCCAGTAAGCCGGTGACGTGGTTCCGGTCGTTGCTGACAGCGACGAATCCAAGAAGCGCCCGCTGCCATTTGTCCTGGTAACCCACCTCGGCAATAGAAACGTTGAACCGGTTGCGGATCCGATCCTTCACGCTTCGAAGCACCCGTCTTTTCTCTTTCAGCGACCGGCCCCCGTGAATCCTCAACTCGATGGTGCACACGCCGATCACCATATGATCTACAGGGTCCGTGCCAATTCCTCCACGGCATAAGGCTCGATGATGTCGCCCTGCTTGACATCTTGGAAGTTTTCGATCCCGATGCCGCATTCGTAGCCGTTGTTGACTTCGGCCACATCTTCTTTGAAGCGGCGCAAAGAACCGACCTTCCCTTCATAGACCACGACGTTATCACGGATGATTCGCGCCAACACATTGCGCTGAACGGTCCCGTCGGTCACGTAACAACCCGCCACCGAGCCGACGCGCGGGATGTGGAACACCTCCCGAACCTCGACCCGGCCAAGAACGGTCTCCTTGATGGTCGGATCAAGCAGTCCGCTCAGGGCATCCTTAACCTCCTGGATGGCCTCATAGATGATGTTGTAGAGCCTGATCTCTATTTTTTCCCGTTCGGCGGACACGGCCGCCTGCGGGGTGGGACGGACGTGGAACCCGACGATGAGGGCGTTGGAGGCCGCGGCCAACATGACATCCGACTCGGTGATCCCGCCAACCGCGCTGTGGATCACGCGCACGCGTACCTCGCCCCCCCCCAGGCCCGCGAGGGCGTCTTGAAGGGCCCCGATGGACCCCTGGGCATCGGCCTTCAGCACAATGGGAAGCTCCTTGACCACACCCTCCTGGACCCCCCGGTAGATGTCTTCCAGGGTGACCCGAACCGTCGCGCCCCGGTCTTCCTGGCGCCGGCGCTGCATCCGCTGGCTGGCGAGCTGGCGGGCTTGGCGCTCGTTCTCCACGACCGTGAAGCTGTCCCCGGCCTGCGGGAGGCCGGACAACCCCAAGACCTCCACCGGCATGGAGGGGCCGGCGGACTTCACCTTCTGGCCTTCATCGTTGACCAGCGCCCGGACGCGCCCATGATGCAGGCCGGTAACGAAGGGGTCGCCCAGCTTGAGGGAGCCCTGCTGCACCAGAATCCTGGCCACCGGGCCGCGGCCCCGGTCCAACTCGGCTTCCAGGACGATGCATTTCGCCCTCCGGTTGGGATTCGCCTTCAGCTCCATGATCTCCGCCTGAAGAATGAGCATCTCCAGCAGGCCGCTGATGTTCGTCCGCTGCTTGGCCGACACATTCACGTAAATCGTGTCACCGCCCCATTCTTCCGGCGCCAAGCCAAGCTCGCTCAACTCCCGCCGGACCTTCTCCGGGTCAGCGTTGTCGAGGTCGATCTTGTTGACGGCGACAACAATCGGAACGCCCGCCGCCTTGGCGTGGTCAACAGCTTCACGGGTTTGAGGCATCACGCCATCATTGGCCGCGACGGTGAGAACTACGATATCGGTCACCTCGGCGCCTCGGGCTCGCATGGCGGAGAACGCCTCGTGGCCCGGCGTATCGAGAAAGACGATGGTTCCTTTGTCCACGGTTACGTGATAGGCCCCGATGTGCTGGGTGATGTTTCCGGCTTCGCTTTGCGTCACGTTGGTTTGCCGAATCGCGTCGAGCAGGGAAGTCTTTCCGTGATCGACGTGGCCCATAACGGTGACGACCGGGGGACGCGGAACGAGGTCTTCTTCTTTCTCCTCTTCGTCCTCTTCAATGTCGGCGTCAACCTCCGCTTCGGCGAGCTCCGGGTCAAAACCAAACTCCCGAGCCAATTCCATCGCCGTCTGGTTGTCCACCAATGTGTTCACATTGGAGACGAGCCCCTTGCCCATCAACTTCATCAGGAGGTCGCCGGTCGTTTTACCGAGCAGATCGGCAAGCTCCTTGACGGTCCGAGCTTCAGGGAGACTAATCTTTGTCGCTTCGACGGGGGACGCTTCCGGGGAATCCTCGGGTGAAGGGGTCTCCCCCGCCGGGGATTCGGGGGGCGCCGGAGGGGCTTCCTCCTCGACCGGGGCGGGAGGCTCTGGCTCTGGCTCTGGCTCAGCCTCGGCCTCGGCCTCGAGAACCACGGGCGCCTCTTCGACAACCTCGGGTTCCGCCTCGGCAACCACGGGCGCCACCTCGGCGATCACAGGCTCCGCCGCCGGCTCCTCGACGGCGGGCTCCTCGGGCTGGGGAGGCTTGGACGAAGCCTCCTCAAGGGGAGTTTCGACCTTCGGCGGGGCCTGCGCCGCTTCCTGCTCAGCCAAGGTCTCCAACTGGCGTTCCAACGCCTCCAGCTCGTCGATCCCGTCCTCGCCGCCGGCTTCGACCTTTTCATCCGCCGGTTTGACTTTGGTCTTGGTTTTTTTGGCGGGGGTCTTCGCTTGGGTCTTGGCCGCGCCGGCGGGCTTCTTTTGATCGGCCTTCTTTGTCGATTTCGGCTTTTTTGTCGGAGTCTTCTTAGCCGCGCCCGCTTTGGGTCCGGTGACAAGCCCGGCTTTTTTCAAACCCGCACGAATCTCTTTCTCGGTCTTTTCATCCACCGAGCTCATGTGCGTCTTGACGGAGAAACCCGCTTCCCGCGCCCAGGCCGCCAAATCCTTACTCGGCATCCCGATCTCTCGGGCCAATTCATAAATCTTGATTCCAGCCATCAAACGCTCCATCGACTCCGGGATCTTCGGCTTCTCGCTCCGAATTATATCACAGGCGGGACCGTTGGCCCGTCCTGATAACCTCCTGAAAAAAAACGTGTTCCGAACCCTTGAGACTGATTACGCCTCTTCTTTCGCCTCCGAGTCGGGTTGCGCCGGTTGATCTTCTCCCTGGGAAGCGTCTTCCGGGGCGACTTCAGCCTCGGCATCCCCGGCCGAAGCTTCAGGCGCGGCCGACGCGGGCACCGGTTGTCCGGGCTTCTCTTCTTCCTCTCCGGATGCCGGATTCTCGGTCTCAGACGGCAAAACCTCGCTCGAGGCCTCCGCATTCCCTTCCCCGGTTTCCGGCGCAAGGTCCTCCGGTGTCGCCTGCTCATCGACGGACGCCTCTTCGGCGGCCTCATCCTCTCCAGCCTCCGGCTCTTCCGGCTCGGGCGGGGCGTGCTCCTCGATGTACGCATGTGCGCGGGCGATGAGGGCCTCCGCGATTTTTTGGCCGATTCCCGGAATCTCGACCATCGTCTCCGGCGAAGCCTCCTTGAGCTGCTCGATATTCTTGATTCCATGCTCTTCGAGAAGACTGGCCGTTCGAGGCCCGAGACCCTCTAATTCCGTCAACGGGGTGGTCGACCGGCCCCCGGAGAGAAGCAAATCCGCCCTTTCCAGTTGCTCGGCCTGGTATTCGGTCTCGCCTTTGATGTCGATTCGCCGCTTGAGCAGCTTCGCGGCCAGCCGGACGTTTTGGCCTCCCTTGCCGATGGCCAGCGACAATTGATCGTCCGGCGCTACGACGGTCATCGTGTTATCAGCCTCTTCCAGGATAATTCGTGAAATCTTCGCGGGGCTCAAAGAGCTGGCAGCGAGGGTTTGGATATCCTCCGACCAGAGGATGATGTCGATCTTCTCCCCCCGAAGCTCCTGCACGATGGCCTGGACGCGGGAACCCCTCATGCCGACACAGGCCCCAACCGGGTCTACGTCCCGGTCATGGGAGACCACCGCGAGCTTCGTCCGGCCGCTGGGCTCTCGGACCGCGATCTTGATTTCCACAATCCCTTCATAAATTTCGGGGACTTCGATTTCGAATAGCCGCAGGACCAGACCGGGGTGGGTGCGGGAGAGAATGATCTGCGGGCCTCGGGTCGCCTGGCGGACTTCCAACAGGTACGTCCGGATCCGATCGCTCCGCCGGTAAACCTCGCGGAACACCTGCTCCCTCCGGGGAAGCACGCCCTCCCCCTTTCCCATGTCCACGTAGATCGTCCCCTTTTCAACACGGGAGACGGTCCCGTTGATCAACTCTCCCTCACGGTCCTTGTACTCCTCGTAGATCATTTCCCGCTCGCCCTCGCGGACGCGCTGCAAAATAACCTGCTTGGCCGTCTGGGCGGCGATACGGCCGAAGCTCGCATAGGGAATCGGGATATCGACCACATCCCCGAGCGCGGGGGTTTCAAGGTAGTCGCCGGCTTCTTCCGGAGAGATTTCCAAGTCCGGGTCGATCACCTCGTCGACGACTGTTTTATGACAAAACACGTCCATCGAGCCGGTCTCCGAATCGAAGGTGGCGTCGATCTCGGCCGTCGGACCGTAGCATTTGCGGGAAGCCGACACGACGGCGGATTTGATGGCTTCGATGAGCACCTCCTGGTCGATGCCTTTTTCGCGCTGGATTTGACCCAATACGAGCATGAGCTCCTGGTTCACGGTGTTTCTCTCCTGCAAAGGCTTTCGGATGCCTCAGGGCATCGCGCAACCACCGCCTAAATCTCGATTTCCTGGTGCGCCCGCTTGATCCGGGTCAGGGGAAGATGAACCACTTCTCCGTCATCCAACGCCAAGGCCACGGCGGGTTCCGAACCGCCGCTTACACCCGCCAACTCTCCCGTGAACCGCTTTCGGCCATCCATCGGAAGGGCCATCTCGATTCGGGCCCGTTCTCCGGACAGGCGCTCGAAGTCGCGCGCTTTTCGAATCGGCCTCGGAACGCCGGGAGACGACACCTCCAACGTATAGTTGTGGGGGATCAGGTCTTCCACGTCGAGCACCGGATTCAATCTGCGGCTGACGCGCGCGCAATCCTCGATCCGCACCCCGCCGGGTCTGTCCATGTAAATCCGCAAGACCCAAGAGCCGCTGTGGTGAATAAACTCCACCTCGACCAGCTCCAACCCCTCTTCTTCCACGATGGGTTCCACGACGGGCCAGAGCCGGCCTCTCATTTCCCCGGCAAGCAATCGAACTCCCCCGTTCCCGCCCCGGCAGGGTCCACTTTCTTACAGGGCCGGGACTTCCCCAGCCCGCATCGACGAGGGTCAGGTCAAAAAAAAAGAGTGGGCGACATCGACCCACTCCGGCACAAGATACCAAAGTTAGGCTTAATGTAGCACCGCCGGCGTAGAAATTCAAAGGAAATTTAAACGGGGACTCGACGGAAAAAAGACCGGACGCGCCTATGAAATAGCCCCTTCCTCAGCGCCCGCCGGGGTAAGGGCCTCAGCCACCCGCAGGCGAACCGTCTCCGCCGCCCGGTCTAACTCGATGAACTCTTTCGCGCCCCCCCTTCGGATTTTCAGCTCGACCTTGCCTTCGGCCAGCCCCTTGGGACCGATAATCAACTGAAAGGGGACGCCCATCAGGTCCGCGTCCTTGAATTTCACGCCGGGCCGTTCGTCCCGGTCGTCCAACAGAACTTCGACGGAAGCTTCGCACAATGCGGCGTAGATTCCTTCCACCGCCCTCGCGGCCGATTCGTCTTTGACGCTGATCGGGATCAGGATGACGTGGAAGGGGGCGATGGGGCCGGGCCAGATGATTCCGTTTTCATCGTGATTCTGCTCAATCGCGGCGGCCACGGTCCGCCCGATGCCGATTCCGTAGCAGCCCATGATGGGCGGCCGCGCCTCCCCTTTTTCATCCAGAAACGTCGCGTCCATGGCCTCGCTGTACTTGGTCCCCAGCTTGAAAACGTGCCCCACTTCGATTCCCCGCAGGATGCGCAACGGCGCGCGGCATCGGGGACAAGGATCCCCTTCCTGGGCTTGGCGCAGGTCGGCATATTCCTTCACCTCGAAATCACGCCCCGGCCGCACGCCTTCAAAGTGGTGGTCGTTTTCATTGGCGCCGACGACAAGGTCCTCTTGTCCCTTGATGCTGAAATCGCAAAGAATGGGAACTTCTTCCTTCAACCCGAGGGGTCCGGCGAATCCCACCGGCGCCCCCGTCACCCGAACAGTCGCCTCTTCTCCCGCAAGGACGAGCTCGGCGGCCCCGAGGTGGCGGCTCAGCTTGGTCTCATTGACCTGAAAGTCTCCGCGTATCATCACGGCGAGCGGTGCGCCGTCGGCTTCATAAACGAGTGTTTTCGCAAGCCGGTCAAGGCCGCGGCCGAAAAACCGCGCCACGTCGTCGGCCGTCGTCACGTCGGGGGTGTGGACCTTGCGAGGCTCGATCTCCGCAAGCGCGTCGCCTTCGCCTCCCCCCCTCTCCCCCTCTTGAGACGGCGCGTCGGGTGAAACCCCGCCGGCCTCTTCATCCAGCGGCGTCCGCTCGGCGTTCGCGGCGTATCCGCAGGCGTCGCAGACGGTGACGGCCTCTTCACCCGTTTCGGCGTGGACCATGAACTCGTGCGAAAACGACCCCCCGATCAGCCCCGAATCCGCCTCCACCGCCGAGAAGCTCAAGCCGCACCGGGTGAAAATCCGCTGGTACGCGTCGAACATGGCCCGGTAGCTCTCCTCCGCTCCCGCCTCATCCCGGTCGAAGCTGTAGGCGTCCTTCATCGTGAATTCCCGCCCCCGCATCACGCCGAACCGAGGACGGATCTCGTCCCGGAACTTGGTTTGAATCTGATAGAGGTTGAGGGGCAGGTCCCGATAGGACCGGACGTCGCGCCGGACCATGTCGGTGATGATCTCCTCGTGCGTGGGGCCCAGACAAAACTCGCGGTCATGGCGATCCTTGATGCGCATCAACTCCTTGCCGTACGCCTCCCACCGGCCGGTCTCCCGCCAAAGCTCGGCCGGGAGCAGGACGGGCAGCAGGACCTCCTGGGCGCCTGCCCGGGTCATTTCCTCCCGGACGATCCGCTCGACCTTCCGCTGAACGCGGAGGCCCAGGGGAAGGAGGTTGTACACCCCGGCCGCCACGCGCCGGATCAGGCCCGCCCGCACCATCAGCGTGTGGCTCACCACCTCGGCTTCGGCGGGGTCTTCTTTCAGGGTGGGAAGAAACATGCGGGAGTAACGCACGCGGGGCTCCGGGTCGGGCGGGTGAATCGTGAATTTCGCACAGCCCTATCCGCTTCGCTGTCGAATACAGGGCATGCCGTTGAGAAACCCATGAGAGCAATGTCCGGCGGGAACATCAGCTCCCGGTTACACCGCTTTCGTGAAAGGGGACCTGAGAGAGCGGCCCGTCAACGGATTGGAGGTGGTCTACGGAATGCATTCGAGACATGAAGCGCATACGCGCTTCGCCGACGGTCTACGGAACAACGGGAAGCCGGACTTTAATCCCCTCGGGGAGCGGAGGCTCCCACGGAGGCGCTTCATCCGTTTCCCCTGACTCCTGCTGGGCGGCGAGTTGGCCTTCAGCGGCCATCTGCTCGACTTCTTCGACAACCACGTCGTAGAAATCGGCCTCTTTGACTTTACGAAACTTTTTTCCCCTCTTGAAGATCATCCCCTCGCCCTTGCCTCCGGCGATGCCGATATCCGCGTCCTTGGCTTCTCCGGGGCCGTTCACCTCGCACCCCATCACCGCCACGCTAATGGGGAACTTGATGTGGGCCAGGCCCTTCTCCAGCCGGTTGGCGAGGTCCTCCACGTCAATCTGAATCCGCCCGCAGGTGGGACACGCCACAACGTTGACGCCGTGATGGCGCAGCTCGAGCGATTTGAGGATCTCGTAGCCGACCTTGACCTCCTCCAGGGGGCTGGCGGCCAGCGAAACGCGAAGGGTGTCGCCGATTCCCTCGGTCAAAAGGATCGTGAAGGCGGCGGTGGTTTTGATCGCCCCCGTGACGTGGGCGCCCGCCTCGGTCACGCCCAGGTGAAGGGGATAATCCACCTTGGCGGCGATGAGCCGGTACGCCTCGACAGTTCGCCAAACGTCGGACGCCTTCAGGGAGATCTTGATCATGTCGAAGTTGTATCTTTCCAATAGCTCGACGTGGCGCAGCGCGCTCTCCACCATCGCCTCGGCCGTCGGACCGCCGTACTTGTCCACGAGCTCGACTTCCAACGAGCCGGCGTTGACGCCGACCCGGATGGGCGTCCCCAGGTCATTGCAGGCCCGGGCCAGCTCCTCGACCTTGTGCTCCCCTCCTCCCATGGCACGGATGTTGCCCGGGTTGATCCGAAGGCAATCGATCCCCCCCTTCAGGGCTTCAAGGGCCAAGCGGTAATCGAAGTGTATGTCCGCGATGAGCGGGATGCCGGTCCCCGCCTTCAGGGTCCGGATGCACCGGGCCGCGTCCAGGTCCGGAACGGCAACGCGGGCCATCTCGCAGCCGACCTCCTCCAGGGCGTTGATCTGGCGCATGGTGCCCAGGGTGTCACGCGTGTCCGTGTCGCACATGGACTGCACGATCACCGGGGCGCCGCCGCCCACCTGGACGCTCCCCACGAAGATCGGTTTGGTCGTGCGACTTTTTTCCATAATCCCCGTCACAACGTCCTCACGGTGTGGGCGCCATGAAGCGCATGATGTCGTTGTAAAAAGCGAAGGCCATCAGCAGGATGATAAAGAAGAACCCCACCTGTTGAGCGATCTCTCGGGTTCTCAGATTCAACGGCTTCCGCCGGACCCCCTCTATAAGGTAGAAGAAAATGTGTCCCCCGTCCAGTACGGGGATGGGTAGAAGATTGAGGATCGCCAGGTTGATGCTCAGGAAAGAGGCGAAAAAGAGGCAGTTCACTCCCCCCGCCTGGCAGTGCCAGCCGGCCCGCTCCCCGATCATGATGGGGCCGCCGAGGGCCTCCCGCACGGGCACGACGCCGCGCACGATCAAGCCTACGGCCTGTCCGGTCTGGGCAATGATCCCCCATACATGCCCCAGCGCCCGGCCCATGGCTGTGATGGGGTCCGGAGACTTCCCCTCGGGATAATCGCCGAGCCGGAGGACGCCCTCGGTCTGAACACCGATCATTTTCCGTTTAAAAGGCTTTCCCGTCAGGCCCCGCCCGGACACCACCTCCGGACGGATGCTCAGATTCAGCTCCCGGTCGCCTCGGCGAATCCTGAAAACCAGAGCCCCTTCTCCGTATTCGCGCACGGCCTTCACGAGATCGTCCCACCGCTTGACGCGCTTTCCATTGATGGCGAGGACTTCATCGCCGGTCTTCATGCCCGCGAGATGCGCGGGCTTGCCGGGAAAAACTTTCGCGATGGACGGGGCGATAAACGGCGTCCCGGCCAGGCTGACCCCCCAAAAGACCAGGACGGCGAATATCAGGTTGAAGACCGGACCCGCGAGAACCACCCACAGCCGCTGGTAGACGGGGCGAAGGGAGAAGGACTTCTCGGGCGGAACCTCCGGCTCAAGGAGCTCCCCATCGTCGGTCTCTCCGCCGTCATCCCCATCTTGCTTCTTCACGGGAAAGTCGCTCACTTCCTGACCCATGAGCTTGACGTACCCGCCCAACGGAATGAGAGAAATCATGTACTCGGTTTCGCCGCGCTTTATGCCGATGAGCTTCCGGCCGAATCCCAGGGAGAATTTCTCGACACCGATGCCGAACTGCTTGGCGGCCAGGAAATGGCCCAGCTCGTGGACCAAGACCAGAACGCCCAAAATCAAGATGGCAATAACGATGGTCGCGATCAATGGCGGATCCTCAAATCAGCTCGAATCACTGGGAACTCCCCGGCAGGCGGGGCGGTCTGACGACCTCGACGCCCGGGGGAATCTGAAAGGTGAATAGCTCCAGGGGAGGGATCTTATCCACGCGGATCTCCTTGAAGCGGATGTCCGTGATATTTCCGAACGGGTCGATCAAGGCGCTGCGGACAATCAGAAAATCCTCCTTGCGAACCTCCAGCAGGATTTCCTTCAAACCGGGATGCGCCGCCTTGGGCGTGAGAACCAGACGATGAACGGCGGACAGTCCGTCCCCGGCTTTCGGCGGTTTCTTCGCGAACCGGATGTTGAACTCATCTCGAATCTTTCCATTGCCGGCCAGAAAAGCGAGCGGCGTCTTTGATCGAAATGCGTCGCCGAAACGGGTCATAATGACCTGTTTTTGCCGCGGCGTGTAGACCCAGTAATTCAGGCCGTCGCTCACGAGAAGCTGCTTCTCTGGGGATTCATAGACCCATCTCATCATTCCCGGCTTGCGGATAAAGACCCGGCCGCGAGATTCCTGTTTCTCGTCCAATGAGGCCAAGGTGGACGTTTGTTGAAACCGGGCCTGGAAGAAGTGGGTCTTCTGGTAGCGGTCCTGAACGCCGTCCACGACGGCGTCCAGCGCCCGGCTCTGAGCCTGAGCGGAGACAACCGGGCCGGCGGCGAGCCACGCGGCGGCTCCCAGCGTTACGACCAGTTTCTGTATTCGTTCCAACCGAACTTCCTCGCCATCTGAATCAGCAACAGGCCGGCGCCGAAGCCGCCGATGTGGGCGAACCAGGCGACGCTGCCGGAGGTCGCCGCTCCCAATGACATCGTACCCTGAAACAGTTGAATCACAAACCAGAATCCCAAGACCCAGACCGCGGGAAGCTTGATGACCTGGACAATAATGAAGATGAACAACAGGCACCGCACCTGGTGCCGGGGATAGAGCACGATATAAGCGCCCAACACGCCCGCGATGGCCCCGCTGGCGCCGATCAGGGGCGTCACGGAGGATGGATTCACCAGAATGTGGCCCCAGGTCGCCGCCGCGCCGGACAGAAGATAGAAGATGATGAACCTCCCATGCCCCAGATATTCTTCCACGTTGTTCCCGAATATCCACAGGTAGAGCATGTTCGAGCCGAGGTGGAGCCATCCCGCGTGCAAAAACAGGGAAGTGAAAAGCGTCAGCCAGACGGGAAGAAAATAATCCCGAAACACGACATCGTGGAGAAACCGAGCAGGAATGGCGCCCATCGCCAAAACCAGCTTCCGTTGCGCCAAAGCACTGGGGGCCTGAAGCTCCATAAAAAAGCCCAGGAGATTCAACCCGATGAAAACATACGTGACGTAAGGCGTGATCCGGGTCGGACTATCATCTTTAAGAGGAAGTAACATCCGGTTCTCCCCGAGACCAGCCTGGAATCCATCCTTCCAACGACCCCCCGACAAGGCGGAGTTTGACGGAATCGACCGACAGCCAATCGCTATTTAAACCGCAAATCCGGACCGCGCCATCCTCCCCTCGATTCTAAGAAAATTTTAACCTGATGGTCCGGCCGCGTTTCGGATTTCAATGGCCCCAACCCGCGTTTCCTCTTACAATCAGATTTTCAGCGCTTATTTCCCGCCGCGTCGGGGGAACGCGCGAATTTTCCGACCGAGGTCGGCTCGAAACCACGGCGTCGGCGGCGCCAAAGATAAGGGATGTCCTCTTCAGATGAAATCCATGCGCACCCATGCCGCCATCGTAATCGTCCTGGCGATCCCTTTGTTCAACCTCGATCCCGTGGCGGAGGCCCGGGAGACCCCCCAGATCCTCAGCGCGGTGAGCAGGACGGAAAGGCGAATCCGGGCGCGCCTGCGGCCTCTGTTCGAGAGCCGGGGTTTGACCTACCCGCCCGGCGACGTTTTTCTTCGCGTCTTCAAACTGGAAGAGTCTCTCGATCTCTGGGCGAGAAACGGCTCCTCGGGCCCCTTCACCCGTGTGAAGACCTATCGGGCCTTCAACCTCCCCCTGAATTACAGGCGGGGGCCAAATCAGGCGTCCCAAGACACCGGACCGAAGAGGAGGATGGGGGACGGCCGGGTTCCCGAGGGCGTCTACAAGATCCTCTATCACAACCCCTGGAGCAGCTATCACCTTTCGTTGGCCGTCAGCTACCCCAATCCGTCCGACGCGATTCTCGGCAGACGCCTGGGGACAATCACCCGAAATGGGGAGCGGGCGGCGCTTCGCTGGTGGCGGAGAAACAATGGGCGGATAGACCGGTCTCTGATCAGAGGGATGCCGTCCCTTTGGGGCGATGGACGGGTCAATCCGCTCGGCAACGAAATATTCATTCACGGGAAAAAGGCACCATCGGGTGCATCCCCATCGGCGACCGAAGCATCGAAGAGGTCTTCGTCCTGACCGACGCCCGCAAGGTGGGAGGGACTCAGGTGCACATCTTTCCCTTCCGGTTCAGCGATCCGGCCAACAAACCGATCCGCCGGGGCCTGGAAGAAAAGCGCAAGGATCTCGCCGCGTTCTGGCAAAGCCTCGAATCCGTTTACCGGTATTTCGAAAACACGAGTGAGCTCCCGCCGATTTACATCGACAAGGAGACGGGGCTCTATTTCACCACGCCGGGTCCGCGGCGCATGGCCTACTGAGTCTCGTATTGTAGTAATCCCAAAATAGACCTCAATGCGAACTCCCGATTGGGGGCGGCCTCAAGATGAGACCGCACGCACCCAAAGGGCGCCCTGAGTCCGTATGTGGTAGGTTGCTACAGTTCAAGGTTTAATTTATGCGGAACATAAGCCAGAGAGAGCCTGTCCAGGCAAGGGGAGCTTTCGTGCCGGCGGGAAGACATCTCTTCTCCCCTTCGGAGAATCATGGACCGGGAAACGATAGGAAGAGGTATTCATGACTATCTCACACGAGAAGGTTAGCCGCTTCTTTGCCCGCTTCTTGCTGATGTTGACGCCGTTTATTCTTGCGGGAAGCTATCCCGTCACGGTGTTCGGGCAGACCACGGTCATCGCGGCCGAAAAGAGCGCGGGCCTCCTCTTGGCCAGGTTCCACCCGCCCCCGCCCAAGATCAAGAAGCCACCGAAGCCGCCCCCGCCGCCGCATAAGGTCACCGTCCCCCCCGTCCTCAACCTCAGCGTGTCCAACGCCGAGAGAATTCTTCGGGGACGGGTTTGTCCCCTTACATCGAGGGCCGGAAAGTCTCGACCAGGTGGCGAAGCAAGCACAACACCGTGGCACGGCAGAACCCGGGCGCCGGCAGGCTCGTCAGCCGAAGGACAGGCATCTAGCTCACCCTATATCGCTACAAGAAGCCCCCTGCCAAGATAAAGCCCGGCCGTGGGTTCCCCGATGCGCCGGTCACTCCTTCTCCCGCTGGGCCGATCCCTGTTCCGCACCCTAACCTGCCCACTGTCAAAAAGCCCCGTGTCGGGAAGCCCCCGGCGGGCGGGCGGAAGTTTGACATCCGGCTCATGGTCCGGGCGGCGGCGGCGCGGAAGTTGCCCCGAAGCGTGTCCGCGAGAGAGAAGGCCGCGTTGAGGAGGGTGCTGCGAGACCTGAAGGCCGGAAGGACGATGGCGGCCAAAGCCGGATGGCAAGGGTTCTCGCAAAGCCACTTCTCCAAGCGCACGGCGCGGAACGTACATGCCCTTATCCTGTGGGTGCTGCGGGAGAGCATCCTCGAACAGAAGAAAGACCTCGTGGACCGCCCCTGGGTTATTGGACACTCGGGTGAGGGTATTCGACCTCATGCGGCCTCCGCAACTTGAGCGAGTTTTTCCTGCCTTGCCTGGGCCGGCGTTCGGTAGCCGTAGCCCTCGAGAATCCAATGATGGTTGTACAGGTTCTTGAACTCAAGCAGCGCCCACCGCAGTTCCTCTACGGTGGCGAAAGAGCGCACCCACAGGAGATTCTCCTTCAAGATGCGGATAAACCACTCACAGTAGCCATTTCCCTCGGGCGCCCGCACGAAGCTGGGCGAACTGGTCATGCCCAGGTAGGCGATCTCCCGCTGAAAGTCATCGGACAGATAGGCGGGGCCGTGGTCGTGACGAACTTTAAGCCCCTCGGCGACGTCCGCCTCCAAGCCGGCGAAGCGCTCGGCGACCCCCTGCCGGATCGGCTCCAGGGCCTCGAAGCGGTTGCCGCTCTTGGCCGCATGGATCCCCACGCAGTCCACCGAGCAGTGATCCACCGCCACGACCACCGAGGCCACCCCCTCCTCGGTGGTCACCGTCGTCGTCATGTCCGTGCCCCACATTCGGTCGGGCCGCTCGGTGCGGATGGTCCCGTTGTGGGCCTTGGGACCTCGGGGTTTGCCCACCCGGTGGGGGGCCTGAAGCCCCGCCTCCCGCATCAGGCGACGCACCCGCTCCTTGCTGGTGCGGATGCCCGCGAAGCGCAGCCTCGCCCACACCTTGCGGTAGCCCTCGCCATGGAAGGGAGAGTCCTCCAGGACCTGCCGGATGTGGCCGAGGAGTTCCGCATCGGTGCACGGGCCCACAGGGCCGCGCTTATTGGGCGTGGGGCGTTCATGAACGGGGACCGCCTCTCGCCGCCGTTGCGCGTAGACCGTGGAGCGCGCCAAGCCCCAAAGGGCGCACACCCGCTTCAGGCCGTAGGCTCTGCCCGTGGAGGTGAAGCGGGCCTGACTCATCGCCTCCACCTCCTGCCGGCTAAAGGGCGGCCGGCCTCCAGGCGGTCGATCTTCTCCCGCAGGACCTCGCCCTCCATCGTGAGTTCGCCCACCTTGGCCTTGAGCCGGGCGTTCTCCTCGTCCCGCTCATCCGCCGGGCGGGCTTTTAGCGCCGCCTCGCCCCCGCGAAGGAACGCCTCGCGCCAGGCGGAAAGCCGAACCGCTGTCGTGCCCAACTCGCGGCAGAGCGTCTCCAGGCTCTCGCCCCGCAAAAGACGCAGGACCGCCTCCCGCTTGCGCTGGCAGGAGAACCGACCCCGCTCACTGCGATGCCCTGGGGCCTTGGCTCCGTTCGCCCTGCGGGCGCCCTCCGCCAAAGCCCCCTCTTGCTTTTGTTCGTTCATCGCGACACCCCTTTCTCCATGAATCATGGATCAATCGAGTGTCCAACAAAACCCTAGAGCGGGGGACTCGCTTTCCACGCCGACAAGGTGCGCTTTTACAATGAACAGAAGAAGGCGCTCAGGAATCACATGGCGCGGTTGCGCGCGAAGGCCGCGAAGCTTCGAGGCGGCGGCGTACGGGTTCGGTCAATCCTTCTGCGACGCAGGTTCGAGAAGGGCAAGAACGCCTTGATCCGGCGGAGTTGGAAGACGATGACCAAGGCGCACATGGAAGCAACTATCGAGGATATGCGGCGGCAGCTGTCGAGCGTTGGCAACGATGCCCAGCTCGCCAACATCGACCTTCAGAACATGCTCCAGAAATCGCAGCGGATCTTGCAGACGATTTCGAACGTGTCCAAGATGCTTCACGACACGGCTATGGCAATCATCCGTAAAATCGGCTAGGGGCGGGCCGCAAAAATTCACGGTCCATCCCACCCCCGATCCGACGGAGGGCGAAGCCCGAAGATGACAAAATCCCGGCTCGAAATCCATGATTTCGCATAAGGGGGGAAAGATGCGTCTCTTCCGCCATCCGCTCAAAACCCAGGGAGGCATTCGCTGGGGCCGTTTCTTCCTCCTCATCCTGGGCGTGGCCGCGTTCATGGGGTCGGAAGGCGCTTTCGGCCAGGACCTCTCAGGGACATGGCGTGGGCGACTCGACGAGGGAGATGTGATGGATCTCCGGATCAATCCGGACGGGACCCTGCGCTACGACGGCGACTTCGGAAGGTATGTCATCCGGGGAGACGTTCTCATCATCCGGATTCCGGACGACAGCCCCGAAAGGTTCCGGTTCTCCTTGCGGGGGGATCGTCTCCTCCTCTGGGAAACCCCCCATGATGACCCAATCGTTCTTTCCCGCGTAGGAGGAAGCCCGCGCCTCCGAAAAGCGGAGGCCCCGAAAGCATCCGGTTCTTCGCAACAGACGGGCGCTCCCGGGGGTCGTTCATCCGCTGACCTTCAACGCTCCGTCCAGAAACCCTCCGGGCGTTCGGGGGCGGCCTCATCCCTTCCCGGCGGAACGCGGAATGTTTCTCCTTCCCCTCCCAGCGATGAAAAACAGGAGGGCGCTTCCGGCGGCCCGACGTCATTGCCGAAGACCGCAAGGGTTCCTGGAAAAAGACAAGCTCCGGGAGGGGAGATTTTCAAAAGCGCGGATGGAACCCTCTCCTTCCGGCTTCCGCAGGGCTGGTCGGCGCAAGAGATGAACACCCGGGATTTCCAGGGAATCGTTCTCAATCCGGGCCTGAAGCCCGGCGGAATTCTGGAGGCCCGGATCGTCCTCAGCCGGCAGCGCGTCCAGCGCTCCGACCTGCGGCTCGGCCTGGCTCGGATGGCGCAAAGCGCGATTCAGGATCTCCTGAAACAGGCGCCGCATCTTCGGCCGGACGGGAGCCCGTCCATTCATCCGGCCGGCGGAGGCGGGGGGGGGGGGGACGGCTCACGGTGACCCTCAGCGGGCGCCAGCCCGCCGACGGACGGCCCATCCGCGGGTGGATCGACGCGGTGGTCAAGCCCCCTTACAGTTTTCCGCTGATCGCGCTGATCATGGGCGATCGCTGGGCGCATTACCGGCCCCGCCTCGAATCGGTTTTCGCCTCTCTCCAGACCCGCGTCCCGGCGCGCAACCGCCGGCTGGAGCGAGCCTTGGTGGGTCAGTGGAGAGGGATCTACGCAAAAACGGGCGGATCGGGAAGCAGCTCCAGGGAAATGCTCCTTAATCTGTCCGCCGATATGACTTTCCGGTCCCGGTACACATCGAGTCTGTCGGCTCGATCCGGGTCATACGCTTCTTCCGTCGGCGAGCAACACGACACCGGGAATTGGGAAGTGCGGGGCCGGTCCATTTACCTGGGGGGGTGGAGCGGTGAATCCGCCTACGATCTCAAGGTCGAGTTTCAGGGCGGGATTGTGAATAACTTCCAGGCGGCCGGGATGACGTTCGGCCGAACCGGGCGGTGACCCCGGCCGGACCGGAGGCGTCCGGCGCTCAAGCTTCCACCCGCGGGGGGGGGAGGGGGGGGTGAGGATTAAGGAGAACGGGAATGACGAAGGTCCAGATCAGCGCGGTGATCGACGAGCCGGTTGAGCAGGTTTGGGCGAGGGTCCGGAACTTCGGCGAGATTGCGGATTGGCACCCGGCGGTGGAGGAATGCGTATTGGCGGACGGCTCCTCCGGAAACGAGATGGGCTCGGTGCGCGTGCTCACCTTGTGGAACGAAGCCGCCTTGCGCGAGAAGCTCACCGCGCACGCGGACGCAGAACGCTCCTTCACCACCGAGATTCTCGAATCCCCGCTGCCCATTGAAAATCACTCCGCGACCCTGCGGCTCGATCACATCTCCGACGGAGACTGCACGCTGGCCGAGTGGACCGCGGAGTTCGATGTCGCGCAAGCGGACGAAAAGGCGGTCCGCGACCTGCTGGCCAACGACATTTTCCAGGCCGGCCTCGACGGACTGAAGGCGCTCGCCGCCCCTTCGGGTCCGGGATTTCTGGGCCGGCTGCTCGCCGTGTTTTTCCCAAAGGGCTCACGCGCCCGGTCCGCTTCCGAACGGAAAAAAATCCTGCGATTCGCGGGTTATGGGATCTCATTTCGCCATCCCCGCTCCATGAAGGTCTCCAGTGAAAAAGAGTCGGGCATTGCCACCATCAGCCTGGAAGATGAAGAATCCCTCTTCGCCATGATCCAGCTTTACCCCTCGCCCACGACTGTCGGGGAGGTTCGCAAGCTGCTGATGGAGAGCTTTAAGACCGAGTTTACATCCCAGGAGGCCAAGTTCCTGAAAGGAAGCGGGGGCCCCGTCAAACGAAACATCCAGGGCGTGGAGCGTGAGGGCCGAATCCTTGATTTCGAGTTGGGCGGCCAGCGGCTGAACACGGAAATCTACGCGATTCCCGAGGACAAACGGGTCGTCGCGGTGATCCTCCAACACGCCGTGGCGGACGCGGAGTTGGCCGCGGAGGCTTTCCCCATCATCACGGACTCATTGGAGTAGGAAGCGGGCTCCCGCCCGGAGCGCTTCCCCCCGAAACGCCTATTGAGGATGGCATAAATAATTTCCTACCCGGAGCGGCTCGACGAAAAGTCCGGAGGATTCGCCGACACTTCTGGGGCGTGTACGGGAGTCGACCGACTCGCGCCCCGCCCGTTACACAAGATTCCTCAATGGACATGTAGGGGCCGGGCTCTGTATCGGCCCTTTCACGCGATCCGCAGATAGGTCATTGATAATACAAGGGAACAATAGCCGCCGGGCCGCCAACCCGGCGGGTCGTCTCTGATTCATGCGCTGAGAACCCCCGCATCCCGGTCCGCATTACGGCGTGAAGAGGCGATCCTTTACGCGGGAGCGGCCGCTATCCGCACGCGCCGTCCTTCGACCGAGACGCGGCCTTCGGCGAACCACCGCACGGCCATCGGATAGATGCGGTGCTCTTGCCGAAGAATACGTTCCGAGAGACTCCCTTCGTCATCATCCTGGAAAACGGGAACCGGCGTCTGCGCGATGACGGGACCATGGTCGACCCGCTCATCCACCAAATGGACCGTGGCTCCTGAAACGCGCGCCCCATGCTCCAGCGCCTGCCTCTGGGGACGCAGGCCGGGGAAGGCCGGCAGAAGCGATGGGTGAACGTTCAGGATCGGGACGCCGCACCGCTGGATGAAATCGCCGCTCAGGATGCGCATGAAGCCGGCCAGACATATCAGGTCCGCGGCCGCGTTTCTCAAAATCTCCAAGGCCGCTACTTCGAACGCCTCGGGCTCCAGAAACCGGGCGGACAGGCCCTGCTGAGACGCCCGCTCCAGCGCCCGAGCGCTCTGGACGTCGCTCAAAACAACCGCGATCTCGGCTTTCAGGTAGCCCGTGCCGGCCGCTTCCATCAGGGCCCGCAGGTTGGAGCCGCGGCCGGAGGCGAATACCGCGATTCGCATCTCCTCCCCCCTTCCCCCCCTATTCCAGAACCACGCGCTTCCCGGTCGCGCGTCCTTCCTCGATGCGTCCAATCGCGTAGACTTCCTCACTGGATTGACGCAGCTTTTTCATCATCCGCTCCCCGTTGGAGGCGGAAACCACAACGATGAGACCGATCCCCATGTTGAACACGGTCTCCATCTCCCGGGCGTCGATGTCGCCGGCCGATTGGAGGTAGCCGAAGACGGACGGCACGGGCCAATCGCCGTTTCTGACGACGGCCCGACAGTTCTCCGGCAGGACGCGCGCCAGGTTTCCGGCAATCCCCCCGCCCGTGATATGGGCGATGCCCGTAACGGGAATTTCCCGAAGGGCGTCCAGGACGGGCCGGACGTAAAGCCGCGTCGGGGCCAGCAAGGCCTCTGCCAAGGTTCGCACCTCCTCCTCCCCCCCCCCCGGGCCGGGAAGCAGGGCGTCCAGCGACAGGGATTTCTCTTCCAGGATGCGCCGAATCAAGGAGAAACCATTGTTGTGCGGACCGTTCGAAGCGAGTCCCAACAGGACGTCGCCCGGGCGAATCTTTTTCCCGTCGATGACCTGATCCCGTTCCACGATGCCGACGGCGCAGCCGGCCAGGTCATACCGCGCTCCGGCGTAAAAGCCCGGCATCTCAGCCGTTTCTCCGCCCAGAAGCGCACAGCCGCATTCCACGCAGGCCTCGGCGACGCCGGTCACCACTTCCGCCGCCACGCCGGCGTCCAACCTTCCGGCCGCGATGTAATCGAGGAAAAAAAGGGGTTCGGCCCCGTGTGCCAGAACATCGTTCACACACATGGCGACCAGATCCCGCCCCGCGGCGGCGTGTCCCCCCGTGCGGATCAGGAGATCGAGCTTTGTGCCCACGCCGTCCATGCCAGCGATGAGGACAGGCGCCCGGCGCCCCGGCGGGATCCGGAATCCGCCGCCGAACCCTCCGATCGCTCCCTCCACCTCCGGGCGGCGGGTGGATTCGGCCAACTCCCGCAAACGCGGAACCAGCGCGTCGGCGGCCTCGATATCGACGCCCGCCCCACGGTAGGTCAGGCCGGATTCGGGCCGATTCGGATTTTCAGGTCGGGTCACGCGGTCTGAATCTTGCGGAGAAGTTTGATGTTTTCGGTGTGACCGCTCATCCGGGCGGTCACCTTCCCCCTCAGGGGCCGGCCCAGGAGGTAGAGATCGCCGATAACGTCGAGGATTTTGTGCCGGACAAACTCGTCGGGAAAGCGGAGCTCCGTGTTGATCACCCTTCCCGCGTCCAGGAGAATCACATTGTCCAGTCTTCCGCCCCCGATCAGCCCGCGTTTGCCCTGCCGCTCAACCTCTTTGATCTCGCCGAACGTCCGGGCCGGGGCGATGGCGTCCCGGAAGGATTCGGGTCCGTCCAGGGTGTAGGAGAACTTCTGCATCCCGATGGGCTTCGGCAGGAGGAATTGGAATTCGATGATGAATTCCGTGTGAGGCTCGATCTTCAGCACCGCGGGCTCCTGTCCGGCGCGTTCCGAAACCACTTCAACGGTCGATTGAATTTTCAACGGATCGAGGGACGCCTCCTGCTCGATAACGCCCGCCTCGTCGATGAGCCGGCAGAATTCCACCGCCGATCCGTCCATGATGGGGATCTCGTTCTCGACCTTGATCAAGAGATTGTGGACACCGTAGGCGTGCAGGGTGGACATGAGGTGCTCGATGGTCCGGACCTTGACGTTTCCCCGCTGAAGGGTGGTGGCGAAGTCCGTGGAGACCACGTTGTCCAGATGGGCCGGAACGGTCTCCTCGGTTGTGATGCTTCCGAACCGGATCCCGCTGTCGGGCGGAAGGGGGGAGAGGATCAGGCCGGTTTTCAGTCCTGAATGGAGCCCCTGGCCGCTCAACAACACGCTTTTTCCCAGGGTCCGCTGGGCCACGCCCGCGCCCGCCCGCCCCGAAGAGGCCCCCGGGCGGTCATCGTCGATTCCAGCGCGCAGATCGCCTTCGGAGATTCCCAATTCGGAAGCCGTCTTGCGGAGGTTTCCGTTGTTTTCCTTCAGACGCTCGATCAGGGCGCCCTTGGCCCCTTTCCGCCGCTCCCGGACCTGAACCGTCGGCCTGTCTTCCGCCTCCTTTTCCGTAATCCCCCGCACCACCCCGGGAAGGTCCTCCACTTCAACAACCTCTCCGGTCTCCTGGGCGATGAGCCATTCGATGGTGTTCATGAGCCCTTTGATGTTGTCCGGCCAGGCGTGCTTCTCGATGGCTTCCATCGCCTCTTCGGCGATGACCGGACGTCGCAGGCCGTGATGGCTGCAATATTGCGATAGAAAGTGCTCGCAGAGACTCGGGATGTCCTCCCAGCGCTCGCGCAGGGGCGGGACGCGGACGGGCTCGTGGGAGATCAGGGCTCCGATTTCCCGATCGAATAATTCTTTGATGGGCGTTATTTGAAGATCGGCGGTTGTGGAGAATATGATCCCGGCCTTCATGGGAAGCGGACGACGTCCGCCCTCGCGGCGAAATTCACCGGATTCGAGCGCCTCGGCCAACAAGAGGGCGACCTCCGAATTCATCCTCTCCGCCCCATGAAGATAAACCGCCCCCTCCCCGGCCGCTTCCAGCGCCCCGGCCTGGACCTCGCCGGAAGGCCCTTCCGATCCGAAGGTTCGCTGCTTGAGAGACAGCGGATCGGAAGTCCCGTCGCCGCAGTCCACACGCAGGAAGGGTTGGCCGACGCCCGACCTGCGCTCCTGAATCAATCGGGCGACCAATTCCTTTCCGGTCCCGGGCTCCCCGTAAATCAAGACAACGCCTTCACCGGAGGCGCAGGATTCTATCGTCTGCCAAAGCTTGAACAAGGCCCGGCTTCGGCCGATCAATTCCGAGGACTGATCCAGGCGGCTCCGGATCCCCGAATTTTCCCGGAACAGCCGATGCTGGCGCAAGGCCAGCTCGACGGTGTGAACCACCTGGTCCAGCGACAAGGGTTTTTCAATGAAGTCGAACGCCCCCAGCTTTGTCGCCTTGACCGCGGTTTCGATGTTGGCATGACCGGACATCATGATGACCTCCAGGTCCGCCTGCCGCTTCCTCACCGCCTGGAGGGCCTGAATGCCGTTCAGCCCGGGAAGCCAGACATCGAGAAGGACCACATCCGGGACCACCCGGTCCAGAAGCGCCAGGGCCTCGTCCCCGTCGGACGCCTGAGAGATGGTGTACCCCTCGTCTTTGAGGATCCCCTCCAGGGACAACCGGATGCTCTCTTCGTCGTCTACGATCAGGATATGACCCCGACTCAATGCGCTCTTCCCTCAATCAAGCCTTGAAGCGGAAATTGAGAAACCCCGCGACGCGATCCGCAGGGAGAAATCCGCGATTATCCAACACCCTCACCGTGCGGAGGAAACCCCCCTTCGCTCCAGCCGGTTGGGCCTCAGCCAGGGCGGGCGCAGGGTCAACCGACCCTCGGCCCTCGCCGCAAGGACTGAAATCGCCAAGCCTCCCATGGTGTTTCAGCCCTGAGGCTAGACCGCCAACCGGGACCGCGCGGTCTCGCCATTCAAGGGAAGTCGGATCTCGAACGTCGCCCCGTGCGGCGATTTCTCCCGGACCTCGATGGCGCCGTCGTGATCGGCGATGATCCGATGGACGATAGCCAGACCGAGGCCGGTCCCGCGCCGCTTCGTCGTGAAATAGGGCAGAAACAACTGGCTGCGGTCCGCCGCCGAGATTCCCGACCCGTCGTCACTGAATTCGATCTTCAACATTCCCTGAAAATCGTCCCGCGAGGTCCGGATGACAAGATGCCCCCCCCGCCGCGCGGCGTCAATCGCGTTGTCGATCAGATTGATGAAGACGCGCTTCATCTGCTCTTCATCGACATGGACCTGCCCCAGCCGCTCATCGAAGTCGGTCTCGATCCCGAGCCCCTTCGGGTGTCCCTTGTACAACGCCACGGTTTCCCGGATCAAGGTGTTCAGGTTGCAGAAGCGGGGCTGGGGCTCGGGCATGCGGGCGAACCGGGAAAATTCATTGACCAACTCCATGAGCCCCTTCACCTGATTGATGATGACTGTCGTGCACTCCTGGAAAATCACGTCGAAGTCCGGGGAGGATTCCTGATATTTTTTTCTCAGCCGCTGCGTCGAAAGCTGAATGGGCGTCAGGGGGTTCTTGATTTCATGAGCGATCCCCTGTGCGACTTCCCGCCACGCGGCGAGCTTCTGCGCCTTGAGCAGCTCCGTCAGGTCTTCGAACACCAAAACCATGCCCAGCTCTTTTCCGTCGCGGTCGGTCAAAACGCTGACGCTGATCAGCAACGTCAGGAGCCGGCCGCTGACTGTGACGGACCGCTGGGCGTCCAGGCGATCGCGGCCGGCCTGGAGAATCTCACGGAAGATCTCCCGGGCGGGCTCGATCAGCGGCGCCGTGAACACCTGCCGGTAGTGAGAGCCCAGCGCGTTCACCCCCTTGACGCCCAGCACCCGCTCCGCCGACCGGTTGATGGTGGTCACGCGTCCGCGCCGGTCCAGAGACACCACGCCGGCCCCGATCCGCTCCAGGACCCGTTCCATGTACACCCGCCGGCTTACCAATTCGTCGTTGCTTCGCTCGAGCCATTCCTTTCCCCGCTTGAGATCGGAGGTCATGGCGTTGAACGCGTCCACCAGATAGCCGATCTCGTCGTCGCCGCCCCGCTTCACGTGCGTATTGAGATTGCCTTCGGCCACCGAGCGGGTGCCTTCCACCAGGGCCTGGATGGGCTCGGTGATCCCGCGGGCCAGATAGAACCCGAACCAGATGGCCGAGAAGATGATCAACAGCGTAATCAGCAAAAACGTGATGAGGTAGCTCAGCTTGAGCGGGTCCTCGAACATCTCGAGTTGCTTGTACTCGCGGTACGTTCCCACAACCTTTTCCATCTTTTTCGTCAGGTTCAAAGGAATGAAACGCGACAGGACCAACAGGCCCAGCGTCCGTTTCTTCCCCGATCCGGCCTCCAGCGCAGTGACCGCACGCACGATCCTTCCCGATTCGAGGCGCTTCCTTTCGATCACATTCTTTCCGCTCAAAACCTTGTCGATCCGCTCAGGCGCGAGGCCCATCAGAAGCAGGCCGGCCGGCGCGTCCTTGTTCCGGGCGTTGAGGAAGGATTTTTGGTCGGCGGAAATGATTTGCAGCCCGTCGATCTGATGCTCGCGCCGCATCACCCCCAAGGCCGATTGCAATTCCGCCCGCGAGGCGGGGCGGGCGAAGTCGGCGATATTAATCTTCCCGGCCAGGGTCGTCGCCAAAGTGGACAATCGACTTTCCGTCTCCTCCGTGATCCGCCGCACCACGTCCTGGGAATCCCTCAGCGTTCTTTCCACCTGGGCGCTGAACCAGCTCTCGATGCTCCGGTTGATCAATCCGTTGGCAACGACAAAGAGCAGAATGGAGGGCACAAGCGCCAATCCCACGAAGGCCGTGACCAACTTGCTTCGGAACTTGGCGCCGATAGTCCCCTGACGCCGCTCGGCGTAAAGATTCAAGAGGTTTCGCATCACCAGGAGGATCACCGCCAGCAACAAAATGATGTTGACGTTGACCAGGGCGTAAACGATGACGTTGTTGGCGACCAGGTGGGTGGGATTAAACTCGAAATAAATTCCGGTGATGGCGAGCATGATGATAACGCACACCATCCCCAGAATGATCCGCCGGACCCTCGTCTTCGTGCGTTCGTTCTTTCCGGTCGATTTTGTTTGCATGAAGCGTCCCGGCCATTCCCGAGAAGACGGTCCTTCTACTGTCAATTTTCAAGCGCGATCAAGATTCCGCAAGGCGGCCCGGCCAATAGCGCAAGCGGGAGGCGGTCCCGAGAAGACGGTCCTTCTACTGTCAATTTTCAAGCGCGATCAAGATTCCGCAAGGCGGCCCGGCCAATACCCATCTTTCGTGAATCGTTTTACGCGGGAAACCGGAAAGGCCTCCTCTTCACAAAAACCTTTTCACAAACACGCCCGGGGCTTCCCGGATTTAAAACCACCTTACCTTTGATTTACGGTATGTTAGGGAATGCAGGCCCCGCGGGCAAGGCTAAATTACGAGGGGTCGTCATCTCCCATGACGTTCCGCTTCAGCCGGTGCAGAAAATTCAACGCCTCGATGGGCGTCATCTGATTCGGGTCCGCCTCTTTCAGCGTTTGCAAACAGTCGGAATCCTCCGGCCGAAAAAGGCCCAGTTGAGGAGCGTCCGCGGGCGGCGGCGTCTTCGGCGCGCGCTCCTTTTCCCGGCCCTCGAAGGTCGCAAGGATTTGGGCCGCCCGCTCCAAGGTCTCCGCGGGAAACCCCGCCAGGCGCGCCACGTGAATGCCGAAACTTCGGTCCGAAGCCCCCTCGACCACTTGACGGAGAAAAACCACGCTCCCCTCGTATTCCCGCGACAGCATGGTCAGGTTCTTCATCCGGGGGAGCCGGTTGGTCAGCTCGGCCAGCTCGTGATAATGGGTGGCGAACAACGTCCGCGGCCCGCTGTCCCCGGCGCCGTGAAGGTGCTCGGCCACCGCCCAAGCGATGCTGATCCCGTCGAAGGTCGAAGTGCCGCGCCCGATCTCGTCCAGGATGACCAGACTCCGGGGGCCGGCGTGGTGCAGGATGTAGGCCGTTTCCACCATCTCCACCATGAACGTGCTCTGCCCCCGTTGCAGCCGGTCGTGCGCCCCGACCCGCGTAAAGATCCGGTCGACGAGGCCGACACGGGCGGAGGCGGCCGGAACGAAGCTTCCCGCCTGGGCCAGAAGGACGATCAGCGCCACTTGACGGATGTAGGTGGATTTGCCCGCCATGTTGGGTCCGGTCACCACCAGAACCTGCCGCTCGGATGCGCTCAGGTCCGTATCGTTCGGGACGAACCGCTCCTCGACCGCCGCGGGCGAGCGTTCGAGAACCGGATGCCGTCCCTCCCGAATCTCAACGGCCCCGGATGTATCCACCTCCGGCTCGACGTAGTCGTTCCGGATGGCCGTCTCCGCGAAGCCGGAGAGGACGTCGAGCTCCGCGATCCGCTCCGCCGCCTTTTGAATCCTCTCCGTTTCGGCCAGAACCGCCCCGCGGACCTCCTGGAACACCTCGTACTCCAAATCCCGGGAGCGGGCTTCGGCCTCAAGGACTTCTTCCTCGGTCTTCTTCAGCGCGGGCGTGACATACCGCTCGGCATTCGTCAGCGTCTGCCGCCGGGTGTAATCGGCGGGGACATCCGCCTCCGAGCGCTTGCTCACTTCGATGCAATAGCCGAAGACCCTGTTGTAGACGATCTTGAGATTCTTGATCCCCGTCCGTTCTCGTTCTTGTTTTTCATAAGACCGAAGCCAGGACTTCGCCCCCTTGCTCAACTCCGTCAGGCGGTCGAGACCGGGATGGAACCCATGCCGGATAAGGCCACCCTCCCGCAGGGACAGAGGCGGCTCCTCGGCGATGGCGGCGTCGATTCCCGCGCCCACGTCGGAGAGATCGTCCCAATCCCCGAGGTGATCCCGGATGATTTCCGCCTCGAGGTCCGCCAGGGCCTCCCGGACGAGCGGCAGCGCGTCGAGTGACCGCCCCAAATGGAGGAGGTCGCGCGCGTTGCCCGCCCCCAGGTGAAGCCGCGCCAGTAGTCTTTCCAGGTCTCCGATTCGTTCAAGGGCGCCGCGCAGCGCTTCGAGGCCGACGCCGGTCTCCTTGAACGCCCGAACGGCTTCCAGGCGGGCTTGGACCTCCTCGATTCGAATGAGCGGATGCAGGAGCCAGTCCCTGAGCTTTCGGCCGCCCATCGGAGTCATCGTCCGGTCCATGATCTCAAGGAGCGTCCCGGTCCGCTCCCCCTCGGGGCCGGAGCGCAGGATTTCCAGATTTCGCTGCGTGGCGGCGTCCAGGAGCATTCTTTCCCCGCGGAATTCGGCCCGCGGCGGCCGTAAGTGTCCGAGCCGATCTCCCTGGGTCTCGCGCAGGTAGTGATAGAGCGCCCCGGCCGCGCCGACGCCCAGGGGCATGTCGCTCAGTCCCAGCCCCTCGAGGGAGCCGAGGCCGAATCCCGACCGCAGGGCCCGCTCTCCTTCCTCCGGATCGAAGGTCCACGAAGGCCGCACGCTGATTAAAGCGCTCCCGGCCTCCTGCGAATCCGGAAACAGCGGGGGGGAATCGGGACCGCCCGCCTCCCCTTCCGGCAACAAAACCTCCTTGGGGTCCAGATCGGCCCATTCATCGGACAGGGCGGCATGCCGCTCTTCGCCTTCCAGCTGAAGCGCCCGGAACTCCCCCGTGGACAGGTCCGCAAAGGCGAGGCCGATGGCCCGGTCGCCGCGGAACAGGGCGGCAAGAAAGTTTCCGCTCTTGGACTCGAGGACCTGCGGCTGCGTCGCGGTCCCGGGAGAAACCACCTGGACCACTTCACGCCGGACGAGGCCTTTGGCCTTTTTCGGGTCTTCCACCTGCTCGCAGACGGCCACGCGAAATCCCGCCTTGACCAGCCGGGCTACGTACCCCTCGACGGCGTGGTGGGGAAATCCGCACATCGGCACCTTTCCCTGGGCGTCGTCGTGCCGGGACGTCAGGGCGAGATCGAGGACGGGCGCGGCCCGCTCCGCGTCTTCGTAGAACATCTCGAAGAAGTCCCCCATCCGGAAGAACAAAACGGCGTCCGGATTCTCACCTTTGAGGGAGCGATACTGGCGCATCATCGGCGTCAAGGCGGGGCCTTCGCGGCGCGTCCGGGAAGGGGCCGGCGGAGCGGTCTTTCCGCCCGCGGGAAGGGAGAAGGAATCGGCCAAAACAGGATCAAGGGACGGCCGGGGGGACTTCCGCCGGGAGGTTTTCCCGAGGCTCTTGGACATCTTCATCTTCCACCGGCACGGGGACAAGGCTCCTCTCCTCCATCTCCCGCACACGGCCTTGTAGCGAGCGAAGCTGGGATTGTTCCCGGCGCAGCCGCCACTGAAGGCGAAACTTCTCCGAGACGCTGAACAGCCAGATCGCCAGGGCGCCCAATAAGAAAGCGCCCAGGAGGAGAAAGAAGAGCGGATAACTCCGGCTCGGAACGCCGTAGAATCGCACGGAAACCGGTTCCATGTTATTGATGCCGAACGTAACCAGCAAGACCACAAACGCCAGGGCGATGATGAAACGCAAGGCGCCCATGCCTACTCCCCGGCCCTCTCGAAGGACTCTCTCAACACCCGATACGTGTCGGTCAGATGCTCGGGAATCAGCTTCACGTCGGCGAGGACCGGCATGAAGTTCGTGTCGTTCGTCCAGCGCGGGACGACATGAATGTGCAGGTGGTCGGCGACACCCGCGCCCGCGGCCTCCCCCAGGTTCAACCCGACGTTGTAACCATGCGGTTTCAGCGTCTCATCCAGGACCCGGATACACTGCTGGGTGAGGCGGGTGAGCTCCGCCGATTCCGCTTCGGTCAGGCCCGTGAAATCCCCTGTGTGACGGCGGGGTGAAACCATCAAGTGGCCGTTGCTGTACGGGAAGACGTTCATGATGACGAAAGCGAGCGCCGAGCGGATGAGGACGTAGTTTTCCGTGTCCTGGGACCCATCGGCCAGATCGCGGCACAAAAAACACCCGTCCTCGAAATCATGCTCCTTGACATAGGCCATCCGCCAGGGCGCCCACAGATTTTTCAAGCCGTTTCCTTCCCGCGCGGGGGGTCTTCGGGCCACAGGGGCCCGATCAACCGCCGCTCCTCGGCCCTCATCCTCCGCGTCTGTCCCGGCGTCTGATGATTGTGACCGACCAAGTGAAGCGTCCCGTGGATGAGCAACTGGAGAACTTCCTTTCCCAAAGGGTCCCCTTTACAGACCGCTTGCGGAGCCCCCCCCTCCCCCCCGGGCGATGGATCCGACCGGACCCGGCTCCTCGCGGTCTCCACCGAGATAACGACGTCCCCGAGCAACCCGGTCGAAAGGTCGGAGAATGCGCCCTCCCGCATGGGAAAGGCCAACACATCGGTGGGTCGGCCGTCTCCCCGGTGGCGTTGGTTGAGGCGGGACATCTCGCCGTCATCGACCAGAAGGACGCTGAGCTCCTCAGTTGGACAGCCCAGAAGCTTCAGCAACCTCCGGGCTCGCCGCACGATCCACGCGCGGTCGATCCCCGCCGTCCGCTGGCTGTTCTTCAGCGATATCGGCATCGAAAAATGCCTCCATCTCGAGCTGGCCCTGCGATTCCGCCTGGGGATAACCGATGCGGTGGTGGAAGATTCCCGTCAGGATCCGGACGAAGGCGTTGGAGATGAGATTCAAACCCCGCAGGGTCAACTCGCAGTCATCAAGCTGGGCTTCCGCGAAAATCCGGGTCACGTTGCTTCGGACCATGTTCTGAATCCGAGCCGGCGTCGGGTCCTGCAACGATCGCGACGCGGCCTCCACCGCATCAGCCAGCAAGAGGATTCCGGCCTCCCGGCTCTGGGGTTTCGGACCCGGATAACGGAAGTCGGCCTCATTGACCGCCTGTTGCGAGGCGTCCTCCCTCTCCTTGGCCTTGTTGTAAAAGTAACTGATCAGGCTCGTCCCGTGGTGTTCGGGGATAAAGTCGATGATCTGCTCGGGCAGTTTGTGCTTACGGCCCAGCAGGACGCCGTCCTTGACGTGGGAAATCAGGATCAGCGCGCTCATCCGCGGGGCCAGGGGGTCGTGTTTATTCTCGGGCCCCGTCTGGTTTTCGATGAAATACTCGCGTTTTCGAATCTTTCCAATGTCGTGGTAATAGGCGCCCACTCGAACCAGGAGCGGGTTCGCCCCGATCTTCTCCGCCGCTTCTTCCGCCAGACTGCTGACCATGATGCTGTGGTGATAGGTCCCCGGGGCCCTCATCACGAGCTGGCGCATCAGCGGATGGTCCAGGTCCCCCAACTCGAGGAGCTTGATGTCCGAGGCGATGTTGAACATCGATTCCAAGAGCGGCAGGATCGCCGACACGACAATCCCCGTGACGGCCCCGCCCGCGATCCCCATCAGGACCGCAAACCCGCCCTCGGCCGAAAACAGCCTGCCTTCGATCAAATGGAGGGGAACAATCACCGCCGCGTTGGCCAGGCCGACGAAGAGCGCCGTCAGCAGAATGCTCGAGCGCCGCCGGTAGTGGTTGACGCGGAAGCTCGCCACCACCCCCCCGACCAGCGCGGTCAAGGGCAGACCGAAGGTCTGCGGCAGAACAAGCCCCGCGAGAAAAGCCGTGAGGGCGGAGAACAACAGGGCAACCTCCAGGTCCAGGAGGATCGCCCCCAGCATCGCGCCCGTGGCGAAGGGAATGGCGTAGTAATAACTGATGGCGTCCCCGTAGCCCATCGCCTCGGAGAACATCAATCCCACTTGCATAAAAACCTGGATGATGATGATTGTCCCCAGCAGAATGACCACCATCAGGACGACCTTTTGCGGAGACCGCATCAGTTTCGCTTTGAACCGATGAAGATAGATCGCGGCCAAGGCCAGGGCGACGGCGATCAGCATGGCGATTCCCAGGACGTTCCCCGCAAATCCGCGCTTTTCCCGCCGGGCGGTCAGGCCCTGGAGCTTGATCACCTGCTGGGGAGAGATTCGCTCGCCCTCCCGGGCGATCATCTCTCCCTTCTTGATGTTGAAAAAGACCGGCTTGGCCGCCTCGCGGGCCTTGGTCCGGAGGCTTTCCGTCGCCTGCTTGTTCACCGTCAGGTTGGGCTCGAGGAGGCTCGCGGCCAGGACCGCGAGGGCTCGGCGCTCCCGCGCGTTCTTTCCGACCCCCGATTCCTCCGCCAGCGCCGGAAGGCCTTTGGCGGCCGACTCGAGGTCCTGAAAACGTTGAAGGTCCTTGACCTCCTCCCGGAGCCCCTTTCCCCCGACCACCTGAATGGAGATGCCCTTGCCCGATTGAGAGTCCAGGATCTTTCTGTTGCCGGCCACGCCCGGCGCCATCGCCTTGCGCAACAGGACTACCACGTCCCGGGCCAATGCCGGGTCGTACCGCCTCTCGCGAAGGACGCGCAGAAGATTGGGGGCCGACTGGATTCTCAGCGCCGCGAAAAAACCGGCTTCAAGGGTCTTGAAGGCCTGCGTCTCCTCGAACCGGGCATCCGCTCCGGATTGCCCTTTCCGCTTCGCGGGCCGCCGGGACGCGGCTTCGGCGGCATGCGTCTCGTAGCCTTTCCGGACTTTCTCGAATTCCGTCAAGACCCGCTTGGAGATCGCCTCGGACAGTTTCGGGTCGAGGTCGAAGACCTCGCGGACGGTCTCGGCGGCCTTTTCCTTGATCTTGGCGGTGGATTCGACATCCTCCACCAGAATGTCATTGGCCGCCTTGATATCCCGGGGGACGATGTCTCCGGCGTCGAGCTGCTTGGAAGGGAGCGTCCCGCGCGGGATGAGCAGGAAGGTCAGAGCAATGAGCAACCCGATCGCGACGCCCCACTGAATCACCGGGTCGCTCATGCCGGGTGGGGTTTTTCGGGTCGATAACGACCGCTTCAGGGACTCACCGTTGGCCTTGGCCATCGCTCTCGTCCCCTGTCAACCCGATTAGCAGCCGGCGATCGCCGGAAGACCGCTTCCCGTACTGTTCGTAGGCTTTGATGATTTCCTGGACCAGGGGGTGGCGGACAACGTCTTTCTCGGTGAAATAAACAAACTCGATGTCATCGACTCCCTTCAAGACCTCTTGGATTTGAATGAGTCCGGATCCCTTTTCCCCGGGGAGATCGACCTGCGTGATATCCCCCGTGATCACGGATTTGGAGCCGAATCCCAGCCGTGTCAAAAACATCTTCATCTGTTCGGGCGTTGAATTCTGGGCCTCGTCCATAATGATGAAGGCGTCATTGAGGGTCCGCCCGCGCATGTAGGCCAACGGCGCGATCTCAATCGTCCCCCGCTCGATGAGATGCTGGACCCTTTCACTGTCCATCATTTCGTTGAGCGCGTCATACAGGGGCCGCAGGAAGGGGTGGATCTTCTCCGCGATGTCGCCCGGGAGAAATCCCAAGCGCTCCCCCGCCTCGACCGCCGGCCGGGTCAGGAGGATCCGGCTGTATGATTTTTGCAGGAGCCCCTCCACGGCCAGGGCGACGGCCAAGTAGGTCTTCCCCGTCCCCGCCGGGCCGATGCTCACCACCACGTCGCGCCGGCGAATGGCCTCGACGTATCTCCGCTGCACCACGGTCTTGGGAATGACGAACCGGCGCTTTCCCTCCGTCCGGATCTGCGACGCGAACAGGTTCTTCAGATCGAGCTCGTCGTCTTGTCGGTAGGCTCGGGCGATCACCTGAAAATCCTGAGAGGAGAGATCGTAGCCTTCGCTCATGACGGCCTGAAGGGCCGACAAAAGCCGCTCCACCGAAGCAACCGGGCCGGCCCCGCCCCGGACCTCGATCTCTCCGTCCTCCACAACGAGCCGCACCTCGAAAATCTTCTCCAGTTTCCGCAGGTGCTCATCGTGAATGCCGAACAGATCCCTGACCCTTGCGGGATCGACCAGGCGGATTTTCCCGGTGACCGTTTCCTCCAATATATCCCTCCCGCGCCCCCATCAACCCAGGGGACAAGCTCACCATATCAGAGAGATTCAACCCTCGCAAACCGGATATCCGCCGTGACGCGCCCCCTGAGGACCCAGAGGGTTATCATATATTAATAATTAATATAATCCATTCATTATCAACCTCTTGGATGATGTTCTTTAATCATCACTTTAAGTCTTTCCCGCGTGACGTGCGTATAAATCTGGGTGGTGGATATGTCCGCGTGTCCCAGCATCATCTGAACCGACCGGAGATCGGCCCCGTGCGACACGAGGTGGGTCGCAAAGGAGTGGCGCAGGATGTGCGGGCTGACATCGCTTTGGATGCCCGCCCTCAGGGCGTACCCTTTCAAAACCTTCCAGAATCCCACCCGGGATATCGGAACACCGTTCCGGTTCAGGAATATCTTCTCTTCAGGCTCGGACATTTCTCTCCCCCCCCCTCTCCCTCCCCCCTTCCCCCGCGGCCGGGTCCGTCTTTGAAGGAGTTGCTCTCTCGCCCAATCAATATAGCGCTTCACCTTTTCGTTGGCTTCCTCGCCCAACGGGACGACGCGCTCCTTGTTTCCCTTCCCCAGGGTTGTGACAAACCCGACATCCAGGTTCACGCGGGAGAGGAGAAGGCCCACGAGCTCGGACACGCGCAGGCCCGTCGCATAAAGCGTCTCCAGCATGGCCGCGTCCCTGCAACCCAGGATTGACGTGGGGTCCGGCTGCGCCAGCAGCCGATCCACCTCCGCGACGGAAAGAAATTTCGGCAAGGGACGGCCCGCCGCGGGGGTCTCGATGTCCAGGCAGGGATCTTCCGCCATTCCACCCTCGGAATGCAGGAAGCGGCAAAAACCCCGGATCGTGGATAGTTTTCTGCGGATCGTTCGGGGAGAATTCCCAGCCGAGCGAAGCGCCTCCAGGAAGTCGATGATGTCCTCCCGGGTCAGTCCGTCGAGCGGTCTGGCGGCCATGGCCAAAAACCCCCTCAAATCCCGGCGGTACGCCTGAAGGGTGTTCTCCGAGAGCCTGCGCTCCGCAGCCAGGTAATCCAGATAGCGCTGCGGAAAGTCGAAATCGGTCATGCCTCACACACCCGTCAAGGATCCTCGTCTCACTCCGGAGTCGAGTCGGTCGGCAGGGCCTTCCCTCCCCCCCCCGCCTGACGGCTTCTCAGGCTCTCGCGCAGAAGCGAAAGCTCCCGGCAGCCCGTCACCTTCGCCGCCAGGAGATAAACCGCCGCCCCCAACAACAGGCAGGCCGCCAGGGCGGAAACCCGCCCGGCGACCGACCCGGCCGGGGCGTAGAGCTGCTGTTTCGCACCGTACACAATAACGGCCATCAGCGCGGTGGGCGGCAGAATCCGATAGAAAGACCTTGCGATGGCGCGCCCTCCCAGGCCCCCCAGCCTGCGGTGAAGGGCGCGCAGCAACAATCCGACGTTCAGGAACGCGCAAAGGGCCCCGGCCAGGGCGAGACCCGCGTGCTTCAACGGGACCATGAGGATCACGTTCAGGACCACGTTGGCCGCGAGGACCAGGGCGGCAATCTTCACGGGCGTGCGCGTGTCCTGCAGCGAATAGAACGCCGAAACGACGATCTTCACGCCCGCGTACGCCACCAGCCCCGCGGCGTACGCAAGGGCGGCCTTGGCCGTCATGGCGGTGTCCGCGGCGGTAAACGCGCCGCGCTCGAACAAGACCTGAATGATCGGACTCGCCAGAATCGCCAAGCCCACCGCGGACGGCAGACAGACGAACAGGACCAGGCGCAGCCCGGCCCCCAGGATTTCCAAAAATTCACCCGACTCCTTCTTGGCGGCGTGCGCGGCGAGGGCCGGGAAGATTGCAATGCTCAAAGCGATTCCGAAGATGCCCAACGGGAATTGAAGAAGCCGGTTCGCGTAGTAGAGAAACGAGATGCTTCCCTCCGGCAGAAAAGACGCCAGCATACGGTCCACCAGGGTGCTGATCTGGGCGATGGAAAACCCGAAGATGGCCGGAACCATCAGCCGCGCGATCCGCCGCGAGCCCGGATGCCCCGGCTCCCAGCGCAGCTTCGGAAGCTGCCTTCGCTTGTGCAGGGGTCTCAATAGAACAATGAGCTGGACCGCCCCGCCGATGACCACGCCCCAGGCCAATCCGGCCGCCGCGGGCTCCAGAACGGGCGCCAGCCACAAGGCGCAGGCGATCATGCTGAAATTGAAGAAAACCGGCGTCAGGGCGGGCGTCAGAAAATGACCGAGGGTGTTCAGAATGCCCGCGGCGATGGCCGCCAGGCCGATGAAAAAGAGAAACGGAAACATGATCCGCGTCAGGCGCACCGTCAGGGCATACTTGGCGGCGTTCTGGGCGAACCCGGGCACGAGGACCTTCACCAGGTAGGGGGCCGCCAGAATGCCAATGACGGTGACGACAGCCAGGACCAAGGCAAGCGTTACCCAAAAGGCCCCGCTCAAGCGGCGCGCGGCCTCGTCCCCCCCGGCCGCCCGCTCCTTGGTGAATACGGGGATGAAGGCCGCGGACAGGGCCCCTTCCGCAAAGAAGACGCGCAGGATGTTCGGAATGCCGAACGCTACGTAGAAGGCGTCGGCGGTGAAGCCGGCCCCGAAGGCGTTGGCCACAATCATGTCCCGGATGAACCCGAAGATCCGGCTCGTCAGCGTGGCCGCGCTGACGACGCCGGCGGAGCGGGCCAACCGCGCGCCTCGATTCAGCTTTTGCGCCTCGTCCGGAGCGGCATTGCCGGAATGGGGGTCGGAGGACATATCAGCCGGAGCAGCCAATCCTGATCGCCCGGGACGCCCCGCGCGCCGGCCCGCCGAAATGTAGGATCAACGCCAAATCGCGCCCCCCCCGGCGAAAAGCACAAGGGGTCCAAGCCTTGACAACGGCCGCGAAACCTCTATATTTGGTGCTGGTATGAGGTTTTAGAATATTGGTCTTGGAGATTTTTCAGTGCCCCGAAGCAAGTCGGTCTTAAAAGCCGCTCGTCAAAACGAAAAGCGCAGGATTCGGAATCAGTCCGTCCGGACCCGATACCGGACGGCGGTCAAGCGGGTCCACGCGGCCCTCGATCTGGGCGACGCGCAGGCCTCGAAAGAAGCCCTGGAACATGCCATCCGGACCATCGACCGGACCTCGTCCAAGGGCGTCATTCACTCGCGCACCGCCTCGCGCAAGATTTCCCGGCTCAGCCGGCGGGTGCACGCCCTCCAACACGAGAAACCGGCCGCCTCCTAAGCCCGCCCTTTTCTCTCCCCCCTCCGTTGCGCAATCGACATAGGTCTATCACGAGTCTTTCCAGCAGAATTCTGTCCGGATAACCGCTTCCCCGGAGTTGAATGTCCGCGCGCTGCAACCCCGCAAGGGCGCTTCGAAGCTCGGCGTCGGAAAATCGTTGCGCCTGCTCCGTCAACTTCCGGATATAGTACGGGCTTCCGCCCATCCGCTTGGGAACGGACGCGGCGGAGGCGCCCGCGTCGAGAAGCGCCCTCACTTCCAGGAGCCGGACGAGGTGCCGGGCCATCACCGAGACCAGAACGGTCGCCGCGTGCTGGCGCCGGAGAAGCCGCTGGAGCGCATCGAGGGCCTTGGCGGCGTCGCGCGCGCCCAAAGCGTCGGTGAGATCGAACAGGTTTTCCGTCCGACCATCGTCCACCACCTCGATCACCACCTCCAGGGATATCTCCGCCGCCTTCTCTCCGGCCGGCGGTTGCGCGTCCACATGCAGGGCGAGCTTCTCCAACTCCGAGGCCACGCGCCAAAGCGATCCGCCGCTTCTCTCCACCACCAGGGAAAGCGCCTCTCCCTCCAGCTTCAAGCCCCGGCGCGACGCCATCCCTTTCACCGCGGTCATCAGAGACCGGCCCTTCAATATGTTGGTGGGAACGGTGACGCCGCGTTTGCGGACCGCCTTGAGAAGCTTGGCGGACGCCTTCAGCGATCCGGCCAAAAGCACCAGGCAGGCCGACACGGGCGGGTCTTCCAGGCAGGGCGCGAGCGCTTCGACCCCGGTCTCGAGGAGCTCCGCCCGCCTCACGATGACGAACTTCCGCCCCCCCAGAAAAGGAAGGGTCTCGACAGCGTTGCGGACGTCCTCGGGGGAGCACGTCTCGGCATCGAGCCTTTCGCAACTGAAATCGGCCGCCGCCGGGTCGGGAAGGAGCCTCAGAATCCGCCGCCGGAATTCTTCCTGCAAGTAATCCTCTTCCCCGTACAGGAGGTAAACGGGCGCCACCGACCCCGACGCAAGGGCCTTCAAGGTCGCGCTGAAAACAGCGTCGGGGGAAGCGGCCAAACCTAAAAGCCTTCGATCAGGAGGCTTTGCAGCTCGCGGGCGATGGCTTCGGAGGCCTGCTGCGACGCCTGGGTCTGCGCGCGCTCGTTGGAGCTCAGGTCCGTGGTGACGCGGTATTCCCGGTCCGAGACGATCGTTTGGTCGAAGATGACTTTGTTGCTTTCCAGCTCTCGCAACGAGACCTTCATCGTCAGGCGAAGGCGAAACTCCTGTGCGCGGTCGGTCGTGCTGAACGCGATGGCGCGAAGGCGGTATTGGATGATCCGCCCTTCCAGCACGGCGTCGGCGTCGGCGATTCCATTGGCCAGAGATACGCGCCCGTCGTTGAGGAGAGCGTTGCGCACCGAGTCGGTGACGCGGACCTCGATCCCCTGCTCCAGGGTGTTGTTGGTGAAGATGGGGACGTGGATTTTCTTGATGTTCGGAGGAAGGGAGGACCCCCCCGTTCCCTGAAGGTGGTAGCCGCAGGCCGAAAGCGACAGAACCAGTCCGGCCGCGAGGAGCCCGAGCCGCGCGCATGTCGATTTACACAACCACATTGACCAGTTTCCCCGGTACGACGATCACCCGCCGGACCTCTTTTCCGTCAATCCAGCCCCGTATCCGCTCATCATCGAGCGCCCGGGCGCGGATCTTCTCCTCATCGGTCGAGGCGGGAAAGTCAATCCGGCTCCGGACTTTGCCGTTCACCTGAACAACGATGGTCCAAACCTCCTCGGCTGCAATCCCGGCGTCGAAGCCCGGCCAAGAATGCTCCGCCAGATCCGTCTCGCGTCCCAGCTCCCTCCAGAGATCTTCCGCGAGATGCGGCGCGAAAGGATAGAGCAGGACCACGACGGCCTGAAGGGCCTCTTTCAAGACCGCCCCCGACATCTTATCCGGCGAAGCCGCCTGGAGGGTGTTGACCAGCTCCATGATGGCGGCGATGGCCGTGTTGAACCGGAACCGCTCCTCGATGTCTTCAGTCACTTTGCGGATGGTCTGGTGGACCTTCTTCCGAACGTCCCGCTCGGCCGGCGTCAGCGAATCTCCGGGCGAGGCGTCGAGATCCCGCACCTTCTCCGCATGCGCGCTCACCAGGCGCCAGACGCGGTTCAGGAACCGGTGGCATCCCTCCACGCCCGAATCGCTCCATTCCAGCTCCTTCTCCGGCGGCGCGGCGAACAGCATGAACAGGCGGGCGGTGTCCGCACCGTTTTTTTCGATGATGGCGTCCGGGTCCACGACGTTGCCGTAGGACTTGGACATCTTCCGGCCGTCCTTGATGACCATCCCCTGTGTCAGCAGATTCCGGAAGGGCTCGGCCCGGTCCAGCCATCCCAAATCGCGCAACACCATGCTGAAGAATCGGGCGTAGAGCAGGTGCATGACCGCGTGCTCTATCCCGCCGATGTACTGATCAACCTGCATCCAGTACCGGCCGGCCGCCCGGTTGAACGGGCCGGCGGATTCCCGAGGGCTCGTGTATCGGCAGAAATACCAGGAAGAATCGAAAAAGGTGTCCATCGTATCGGTGTCCCGCCGGGCGCTCCCCCGGCATTTGGGACACGGGACCTCGTAGAAAGATTTCAAAGCGGTCAGGGGCGAGGTTCCGTCGACGTGGAATTCGATGTCCTCGGGCAGCTTGACCGGCAGGTCCTCCTCGGCAACGGGAGACACGCCGCACGCCCCGCAATGGATCATCGGAATGGGCGTCCCCCAATACCGTTGGCGGGAAACCCCCCAGTCCCGGAGCCGGTAGTTGACCTTGCGCCCGCCGAATCCCTTTTGCTCTAGGTAATCGGCGATGGCCTCCTTGGCCTTGGGCGTGGGCAGGCCGTCGAAGGGGCCGGAGTTCACGTTCACCCCATCCTCGACGTAAGCCTCGGTCAGGGCGTCCGAATCCAGCGATCCGGCGCCCCCCCCCTCCCCCCCCGGAGGCCGCACGACGATCCGGACGTCCAGGCCGTATTTTCGGGCGAATTCCAGGTCCCGCTGATCGTGGGCGGGAACCGCCTGGACCGCCCCGGTTCCGTACTCCATCAGGACGAAGTTGGCCGTCCAGATCGGGATCTCCTCCCGCGTCATCGGGTTGAGGGCGAACCGGCCGGTGAAGACGCCCAGCTTTTCCTCCACCGCGCCGGTCCTGACGAGGGTGTCTTGATTCCGGACCCTCTCGCAGAAATCCCGCACGGCATTCTCCTGCGGGGATCCGGCCGAAAGACGTTTCACCAGGGGGTGCTCGGGGGCCAGAACCATGAACGTGGCGCCGTAGACGGTGTCGTGCCTCGTGGTGAACACCGACAGACGCTCATCCTCCCCGACGATGGGGAAGTCGATCCGGGCGCCCTCGCTGCGGCCGATCCAGTTTCGCTGCATGGTGAGAACGCGCGCGGGCCACCCTTCCTCGAGGTGTTCGAGTCCGGCGAGGAGCTCTTCGGCATAGTCGGTGATCCGCAGGAACCAGGCGTCCATCTCCTTCTGAAGGACAGGGGTCTCGTGCCGCCAGCAGAGCCCCCCCACAACCTGTTCGTTGGCCAGCGTCGTGCGGCATTTTTCGCACCAGTTGACAAACGTTTTCCGGCGGTAGGCCAAGCCACGCTCGTACATCTTCAGGAAGATCCACTGGTTCCAGCGGTAATAATCCGCTTCACACGTGGCCAGCTCGCGGCCCCAGTCGTAGCTCAGGCCGAGACCCTGAAGCTGCCGCTTCATGGCCTCGATGTTCTCCCGGGTCCAGGTCGCCGGATGCACCTGGTTCTGGATGGCGGCATTCTCGGCCGGCAGGCCGAAGGCGTCCCAGCCGATGGGATGGAGGACGTTGAAGCCGCGCATCCGTTTTTGCCGGGCGACCACGTCTCCGATGGTGTAATTGCGCACGTGGCCCATGTGGATGCGGCCCGAGGGATACGGGAACATCTCCAGCAGATAGAACTTCTCGCGGGAGGCGTCCTCGGTGACGCGGAAGGCGTCATCCCGCACCCAGCGGGTCTGCCACTTGGCCTCGATGGCCGCGAAGTCGTAACGGTCGCTCACGTCGGTCGGCTCACTTCTCAGGGAGGATTCGGTTGGATTCCCGGCCAAGGCGGGTCGCGCCGCCCCGGACTTGGGGGAGGGGGGCCTCAGGCCATCTCCAAGTCGCGCTCCTTAACAATGCGATCGAGGATGCCGTTGACGAAGGCCCCGGACGTATCCGTGCCGTACTTCCGGGCGATGTCAATGGCCTCATTGATGGCCACCTTGGGGGGGATGTCATCAAAGAAGACGAGCTCGCAGGCCGCCATCCGGAGGACGTTGCGGTCGATGAAATTCATCCTGCGCAAGGCCCAGTGCTCCGAAACCCGGGCGATGAGGGCGTCCAGCGCCATGCGCTCCCGCCAACAGGTCCGGACAAGCCGGTCGGTGTAAGCCCGGACTTGCCGCGAAACCTCGGATTCCTCCTCGAGCCGGCCCAAGGCGAGATCCGGCTCGTCTCCGGTCAATTCCAGGCCATAAAGGATTTTCAGCGCCTCTTCCCGCGCCGATCTTCGAAGACCCATGCTCTCATCCGGTCGGGAGGCCCCGCCTTACTTGCGTCGCGGCTTCGGGACCTCTTTCAACAAGTTCACCATCTCTATCGCGCTCAAGGCGGCATCGAAGCCTTTGTTTCCGTGCTTGGTCCCCGCGCGCTCGACGGCCTGCTCGACGGTGTCGGTCGTCAGAACCCCGAAGGTGATCGGCAGGCCGAACTCCTGGGAGGCGGCGGCGATTCCCTTCGAGACTTCCGAGGCGACGTACTCGAAGTGAGGAGTCGCGCCGCGAATCACGGCCCCGAGACACACAAGGGCGTCATACCGCCCCGACTGGGCCAGCTTGCGGGCGGCCAGGGGGATCTCGAACGTCCCGGGGACCTTGAACACCTCGATGTCCGCCTCCCGGGCGCCGCAGCGGCTGAGGCCGTCCATCCCGCCCTCCAGCAGCCGATCGGTCACAAAGTGATTGAACCGGCTGACAACTATCCCGAATTTCAACCCGGCCGCGCTGAGATTTCCTTCCACCACCTTCGGCATCTACACCTCCCTCAGGACCGGCCTCTTGCCGGGCCTCTCCCGGCCGGGGCCGGACGGCTCCCGATCAACTGTGACTCAACAAATGCCCCAGCTTATCCCGCTTCGTTTCGAGATAGCGCTGGTTTTCCTTTCGGGGGCGGATCTCGATGGACACACGGTCCGTGACGGTCAGGCCGTAGCCTTCCAAGCCCACGATCTTCCTCGGGTTATTGGTCATGAGCCGCATCTCTTTTATGCCGAGGTCCGCCAGGACTTGCGCCCCCAGTCCATAATCCCGCAGGTCGGCCTTGAAGCCGAGAGCCTCGTTGGCCTGAACCGTGTCCAGCCCCTCGTCCTGAAGGGCGTACGCCTTGAGTTTGTTGACAATGCCGATCCCCCGGCCCTCCTGGGTGACGTAAAGCAGAACCCCTTTGCCTTCCTCGCGGATTTTCTCCAGGGCGGCCTCGAGTTGAGAGCCGCAATCGCAGCGAAAGGAGCCGAAGACATCGCCCGTAAGGCACTGGGAGTGAACCCGGACGAGGACGTTGTCCTCCGGCATCGGGTCGCCCAGAATGAACGCCAAATAGATTTCCCCCCCGATGGTTCCCTGATAGGTCTTGACCTGGAACGTTCCAAACCGGGTGGGAATCATCGTCTCGCTGACCCGCTCTATCAGCGACTCGCGCCGCATCCGGTATTCCACGAGATCCTTAATGGTCACAAGCTTCAAATTATGCGTCTTGCCGAATTCTTTCAACTCGGGCACCCGGGACATGGTCCCGTCGGGACTCATGATCTCGCAAATCACGCCCACAGGACTCAGTCCCGCCAACCGGGCCAGGTCCACGGAGCCCTCCGTCTGCCCCGCGCGCACCAGGACGCCTCCGTCCTTCGCCCGAAGGGGAAAGATGTGACCCGGACGCGCCAGGTCGTAAGGCTTTGTCCCCGGGTCCACAATCTGGCGAATGGTCTCCGCGCGGTCCCCCGCCGAGATGCCCGTCGTGACGTTCTGCTTGGCGTCCACCGAAACGGTGAAGGCCGTCCCCAGGCTGGCGGTGTTGACCGACACCATCGGCAACAGGTCCAGCTCATCGGCCCGCTCGTCCATAAGAGATACACAGATGAGGCCCCGGCCGTGGATGGCCATGAAGTTGACCGCCTCGGGCGTGATCTTGTCGGCGGCCATGGTGAGGTCGCCCTCGTTCTCACGGTCCTCGTCATCCACCAGAATGACCATGCGGCCTTCCTGGATATCGAGGATGGCCTCGTCTATCGAGGCGAATGAATTCGTGTCGGTTGATTCAGGCATATCCGTTCTCAATGAGAAATTCCTTTGTCATTCCGCCTGTCCCGCCTTCGGAATCCTGGGTGAGGAGGCGCTCCACGTACTTTCCAATGAGGTCCGCTTCGAGATTCACCGGATCTCCGGGCTTTTTCAACAAAAGCGTCGTCTTCAGGGCGGTATGCGGAATGATCGCCACTAGAAACCGGCCAGTTTCCCGCCCGGCGATCGTCAGGCTGATTCCGTCCACCGCCACGGACCCCTTCGAAACAACATAGCGCATCACCTCGGGCGGCGCCTGGATGGCGACGATCTCCGAATCCCCCTCTGTGCGCCGGTTCTCGATCCGCCCGACGGCGTCCACATGTCCGCTCACCATGTGCCCCCCAAGCCTAGCGCCCAGGCGCATGGCCAACTCCAAATTGACCGGGTCGCCCTTGCGCAAAGCGCCCAGGTTCGTCTTCTTCAGACTCTCGGGACTGACATCCACAGCGAAGGTCTCTTCCTCTCCGCCCACCTTCGTCAGACAGGCCCCGTTGACGGCGACGCTGTCCCCCTCGCCGAGCTCCCCGGCCGCTTCGGGGGAGCGGATGGTAAGCCGCCCGCCGTCCGGTGTGACGCGAACCGAATCCACCGTTCCCACATGCTCGATAATGCCCGTAAACATGGTCCGTCGTCCCTGATTTGTTTCAGCCTCGGCTTCTTTTCCGAGCGGTTCGCTTTCTGGACCGAACGTATCCTTCAATCAAAAGGTCCGGCCCGGTAGACGTCACCGCGGCCTCTTCGAGGTTCCAGGCGCCGCTCAACCTGCGCGCCCCCGCGCCCCGCAACGGCCCGGGGGCCTCCTCCCCCCCGATAAGAACCGGGGCGACGTAGAACACCGCGCGGTCGACCCATCCTTCCCGAAGGAACGACCCGGCGACTTCCCCCCCGCCCTCGACAAGGAGGGTGGTGATCTCGCACGCGGCCAACTTCTTCAACAAGGACCCGAGCCCGACCCGGCCCCGCCGTGAGGGAAGGACCCACACCTCGACGCCGCGGTCCCGCAGCGCCAGAGCGCGCCGGACCTCCGCCCGCGCCGTCGTCGCGACGATTATACTCGCCGGCGATGAACGATTCAACGCCTTCGCCTTCAATGGGATGCGTAGCGCGCTGTCCAGGATCACGCGGACCGGATCGCGCCCGGTGCGCCCCGCCGGCCGTGCGGTCAATCGCGGGTCGTCGGCGAGAACCGCGCCTATCCCGGCCAGGATCGCGTCCACACTGTCCCGAAGGCGGTGGACATGGGCCCGGGACGCCGCCGAGGTGATCCACTTCGAGTCCCCGGAGGCCGTCGCGATCTTCCCATCCAGGCTGATGGCTGATTTCAGGATCACCCAAGGCCGGTTCTCCTCGACCCGCCGGCAAAATGCCTCGTTCAGGCGGCGCGCCGCGCCCCCCAACAACCCCGTTTCGACCTGGATGCGGTTTCTCCGGAGGATGCGTAATCCCCGGCCCGCGACCTTCGGATTCGGGTCCCGCATGGCCGCCACAACGCGCGAGACCCCCGCGCCGATAACCGCATCGGTGCAGGGCGGGGTCTTGCCGTGATGGCAACAGGGCTCGAGCGTGACATAGAGCGTCGCGCCGCGCGCGCGCCGTCCGGCGTCGCGCATGGACAGAATTTCGGCATGGGGCCCCCCCGGCCTCCGGTGCCAGCCGCGCCCGACGACCCGGCCGTCCTTTACGACAACGGCGCCGACCATTGGGTTCGGGTGGGTTCGCCATCCCGGACGGGCGGCCAGATCGAGGGCTTCCCTCATGTGCGCGCGGTCCGCCTCGCTCCAACGGCTCAAGCCCCAATTCTCCTTAAATCGCAGAGAAGGCGGGCAAGATGCCCGCCCTACATGGCGTCAAAAACAGCGGGTTTCCACCGTTCGGTAGGCCGGGCATCCTGCCCGGCCGGAAAGGTGCAATTCGGGTCTCAAAATGTAAAACCATTTACGAGACACTACAAATAGATAGCCCCGGAGGGGTCTCTTCTCAAGGAGAGAAGACCACCGCCCCGACCCTTTTCCTTTCTCCGACCCCGGGTTTTCGCCTTGTGATTCTATTCCGGCGGAACCGTGAGCGTTTCCGCCTTGAAGCGCTTCACCTTCAAGGTCTTCGCATTCCGCCGGGTCTGCCAGAGGTCGAATTGCATCTGCTGGCGCAACCAGCTTTCAGGATTCCCGCCAAATGCCCTGGAAAGGCGTATCGCCATCTCCGGGGAGATGCCCGAGTGACCGTTCAACAGCTCGGAGAGCGTCTTACGGCTCACTCCAAGTCCCCGGGCGGTCTCCGTGACGGTCAAACCCAAGGGCTCCAGGCAAATCTCCCGAATGACCTCGCCGGGATGAGGCGGGTTATGCATCGGCATTGCGCTTTCTCCTAATGGTAATCGATCAGGTCAACGTCATAAACGTCACCCTTCTTAAAACGAAAAATGACTCGCCAGTTGCCCGATACATCCACGGCCCAATAACCCCGGTATTTGCCCTTCAGGGGATGGAGTCGGAGACCGGGTTGGTCCAAATCGCCGGGCTCCGCGCCGGCATCCAAACGCGCCAGGATGGCCCGGATTCTCCGGATCCAGTTGGGATTGAGGCCGGACGACCTGCCCCTCTCGTAGAGCGACTTCTATCCCTTGTGCCGAACGGTTCGAATCATCAGCAACTATAACGTGTCACGTAACGGGTGTCAACCGCCGGGAATCAATTCAACTCTCGCGTCAAGCGCGGTTGCAACGATCCTTTGCGACAAAATTTAAGGAATGACCAGCGACGGGGGCATCTCCCCCCGCATATCCGAATGCGGGACCTGAGCCGCTCCCGCTCAGCCTGAGCCCGCCCGCCCTTTTCCGTCTTTCACGCCGCCCTCGGGATTCCGCAGCTGGGCCTGGGCCGCGGCCAGCCGGGCGATGGGGACGCGATACGGGGAGCAGCTTACGTAGTCCAGCTTCGCGTCGTAAAAAAACGCCACCGAGGACGGCTCGCCGCCGTGCTCGCCGCAAATGCCGATCTTGAGGTCCGGCCGGGTCTTGCGGCCGAGGTCCACGCCCATCCGAACCATTGCGCCGACTCCCTCCGGGTCGATGGCGATGAACGGATCCGCCGTGATGTAATTCCTCTCCACATGCGTCGGGAGGAACCCGCCGGCGTCGTCCCGGCTCAGGCCGTAAATGGTCTGGGTCAGGTCGTTGGTCCCGAACGAGAAGAATTCGGCGTGCTCGGCCACGGCGTCCGCCACGATGCACGCGCGCGGAAGCTCGATCATCGTGCCCACCTTGTAATCGACTTCGACGCCTTCCCGTTCGAAGACCTTTCGGCCCGCCTTGTCCACGATCTCACGGCACACGCGCAACTCCGAGGCCTCGGCGACGAGGGGAATCATGATCTCCGGAACGGGCGTCACGCCCCTTTTGGCGACGGTGCACGCAGCCGTCAGGATGGCCTCGGCCTGCATCTCGTAGATCTCCGGATGCGAGAGCCCCAGCCGGCACCCCCGGTGCCCGAGCATGGGATTGAATTCGTGAAGCCGGTTGCTGATCGTTATGATGTGGTCCACCGTGGTTCGCGTATCTTCGGTAAGGGCCTTCAGGTCTTCATCCGTTTTCGGAAGGAACTCGTGCAAGGGCGGATCCAGAAGCCGGATGACCGTGGGAAGCCCGTCCATGGCCTCGAAGATCCCCTCGAAATCGGCGATCTGCATCGGGAGGATCTTCGCCAGGGCCGCCCGCCGCTCTCCGTCGGTCTCGGCGATGATCATCTCGCGCACCGCCCGGATGCGATCCCCCTCGAAGAACATGTGCTCCGTGCGGCAAAGGCCGATGCCCTCCGCCCCCTTTTCCCGGGCCACCCGGGCGTCGTCGGGGGTGTCGGCGTTGGCCCAGACCCCCAGCTTCCGGATTTTATCGGCCCACTCCAGGACCTTTCCGAACTCTTCGCCCAACTCGGGTTCGACCAGGTGGGTCGCGCCCAGGATGACCTCCCCCGTCGAGCCGTTGAGGGTGATGATATCGCCTTCTTTGACATCGACGCCGTCGGCCGAGAACGTGCCTCCGCCTTCATCGACGGAGAGCTCTTCGCACCCCACCACGCAACACTTCCCCATTCCCCGCGCGACGACCGCCGCATGCGATGTCAGCCCCCCCCGGGCGGTCAGAATGGCCTGGGCCGCGTGCATTCCGCCGAAGTCTTCGGGGGAGGTCTCCGTCCGGACGAGGATCACCGGCTTCCCGTCCTTCGCCAGCCCCTCCGCCCGCCGGGCGGAGAAGACCACCTCGCCGACGGCCGCGCCGGGCGAGCCGCCGAGACCCCGGGCGATCACTTGGACCGCGGCATCCGGATCGATATGCGGGTGAAGAAGCTGCTCCATCTGGTCGGCGTCGAGGCGCAGGATGGCCTCATTCTTGGTGATCAGCCCTTCCTCGACCATATCGACGGCAATGCGCACGGCAGCCGTGGCGGTCCGCTTTCCCCCGCGCGTTTGGAGCATGTAGAGCGTGCCGTCCTGGATGGTGAATTCCAGGTCCTGCATATCCCGATAATGAGACTCCAGTGTTTGATAGATTCCTTCAAGCTGTCGATAAGACTCAGGCATGATTTCGGCCAGACGCTCAATAGGCTCGGGTGTGCGAATTCCCGCCACAACATCCTCCCCCTGGGCCTTGACCAGGAATTCCCCGTAGAACTTCCGCTCCCCCGTTGACGGGTCGCGCGTGAAGGCGACGCCCGTCGCGGACGCCTCCCCCAGGTTGCCGAAAACCATGGCCTGGACGTTCACCGCCGTCCCCAAGTCATCCGGGATACTCTTGATCCGGCGATAGGCGCCGGCGCGCTCGGAGTTCCAGGAATCGAACACGGCGTTGATCGCCAGCTTGAGCTGGTCGATGGGGACCTGGGGAAAATCCCGCCCGGTCCTCTCATGGATGAGGGCCTTGAACTCTCCCGCCAGCGAGCGAAGCCCGTCCACGCTGATCTCGGTGTCGAGCCGGACGCCCTCGCGCTCCTTGAGGGCCTCGAGGCGGCCTTCGAAATCGCTGAATTTCAGGCCGAGAACAACGTTTCCAAACATGCCCAGGAACCGGCGGTAGCTGTCGTACGCGAATCGGTCGCTCCCGGAGCGGGCGGCGAGACCCAGCACGCTGTCGTCGTTGAGGCCGAGGTTGAGCACGGTGTCCATCATGCCGGGCATGGAAACCCGCGCGCCCGACCGGACGGAAACAAGCAGGGGGTTCTCCGGATCGCCGAGCTTCGCCTCCATCACCCCTTCCAGGCCGGCCAGGCGCTCGATGATTTCCTCCCACAAGCCTTCGGGATATCCCCCATCCCTCTGGAAATAACGGACGCAGGCCTCCGTGCTGATGGTGAAACCGGGAGGAACCGGCAGGCCCAGGCCCGACATCTCCGCCAGGTTGGCCCCTTTGCCGCCCAAGAGGTTTTTCATGTCGGCCCTGCCGTCCGTTCTTCCTTTTCCGAAGGAATAGGTGTAAAGGACCATCTTGCGAGATTGCTCCTTTCAGGTTTCAAGCCCCGACCGGTTTTTTGGCCGGCGATTCGTTCGGGTCCGGCCGCGCTCGGGAGGCGCATGAAGCGTTTTCCTCCGCGAATCCATCACAACCGTCCGGTCCCGCTGAATCTTCATCCTTCCAGATTATCAATCCAAGGTTCAGGCATCGGGCGTTGATCGTCCGGCCCGTGTGTTCTACATTGAGCGGTCCGCGAGAAGTCAACGGCCCGCCGACGCGACAAAAGGAGAAGGCGTGAGCAAGGGCGACATCCTGGGATTTTAATGCTTCGGGCGCCATGATTCATCCGTCTCCCTTGTCCGCGACGGGAACATCCTCGCGGCGGCCGAGGAGGAGCGGTTCAGCCGCCGGAAGTTCGACCGGGAGTTCCCCGCGTCCGCTCTCGCCTTCTGCCTGGAGCGGGGAGGCATCGACATCAGGGACTGGGGGCGGTTGCGTTCGCGTGGAACCCGCGCGCCCACAGAAAAGAAAAGATCCTCCACGTCCTTCGCCATTTCCCCGCGTCGATCCGGATATTCATCTAGTCCTCGGGCCGTCACGTCCAGCTCGACACCGCCCGGGGGCATTTTACCAAACGAACAGGATACCGGGGCCCCTTCCACGCGATTAATCACCACCTCGCCCACGCCGCCAGCGCCTTTTATCCCTCTCCCTTCGAAGAGGCGGCCGTCCTCACGGTGGACGGCGTCGGCGAGTGGGAGACCGTCTGGATGGGCAGAGGCCGGGGCCGAGACTTGGAGCGCCGCTGCTCCCAGGGATGGCCGCACAGCCTGGGCGCCGTGTATACGGCCGTCACACAGTTTCTCGGATTCCAGATTTTCAGCGACGAGTACAAAGTCATGGGCCTCGCGCCCTACGGCGAGCCGGCCCGCCTGGACCGGTTCCGGGAAATCACCACCCTGACGGACAAGGGGTTCAGGGTCGATCCCGCCTACTTCGGTTACCACGTCGGCCGGGAGAACTTCTTCTCCAAGCGGTTCGTTCAAACGTTCGGCCCCCCCCGGAAGTCCGACGGCCCCGTCGAGAAACGACACGAAGACCTGGCCGCTTCCCTTCAGGCCCGGACAGAGGAAGTCCTGATTCACCTCGCCCGGATCGCCCGGAGCGAATCCGGCAGCCCCAACCTTTGTCTGGCCGGGGGCGTCGCCCTGAATTCAGTCGCCGTCGGAAAAATCATCGACCAGGGCATCGCCGACCGTGTTTTCATCCCCCCCTGCGCGGGGGACGCCGGGGTATCCCTGGGCGCGGCGCTCTACGTCAGTCATGCCCTTTCGGGGATGGACCGCGCCGCGCCGCTTCGGGACGCCCGACTCGGCCCCGAATGGGGAGAAGAGCGCATGCGGGCCGCTCTGGCGGCGGGCGGCCTGGAATACGAAGTCTCCACGGACGTCATCTCGGCCGCCGCGAGCGCTCTGGCCGCCGGCGAAGTGCTCGGGTGGTTCCAGGGACGGACGGAATTCGGCCAACGCGCCCTGGGGGCGCGAAGCATCCTGGCGGACCCACGCCGGACGGAGATGAAGGACATCATCAACGCCAAGGTCAAATTCCGAGAGGCCTTTCGGCCGTTCGCGTCCTCGGTCCAGGAGGAGAGGCTTTCCGAGTTTTTCCACGGGACCCTCCCCTGCCCGTTCATGACCCAGGTCTACCGCGTACGCGACGGCGCCCGAAACCTCATCCCCGCCGTCACGCACGCGGACGGAACGGGGCGCGTTCAGAGGTCGCGCGGGATGCCAACCCGCTTTACTGGGAGCTGCTGCAAGCCTTCGGCGCGAAGACGGGCGTGCCGATCCTCCTGAACACCTCGTTCAATGTGAAAGGCGAGCCCATCGTCAACACCCCGGAGGACGCCGTGGCGTGTTTCCTGAAGGCCGATCTGGACCTGCTCCGCATGGCGGAACCTTCTTGCCCGAAAGACTCCCGCCGGGCGCGGGGCCTCTCCCCGGGCCGCCGCTCGGGATTGACCCGGCCGCACCCACGGTTTCATCAGCCTTCGAAGCATGATCAAGTCCTTCAGGGTTCTGGCGATCCTCGGCAGGATGCTAAGCCGGGGGCTGCGCTTTTCCTCTACGACAATCGGAACCTCCCGGACCCTCCACCCGGCGCGGACGCCGCGCAGAATCATTTCCGTGTCGAACAGGTCGCGGTCGAAGTGAACCTCGGGCAGGATCTCCCGCACGGCCGAAGCCCGCCAAATCTTGATCCCGTGGGTGTCGTGATACGGATAGTCGAAAAGGATGTGGAGGACCTGCCGGAACCCCCAGGTGTTGAATTGCCGCAGGATGTTCCTGCGATACTCTGACGCGAGCAGATTCTTGGCGGCGATCAACAGGAACACCGCCGTCCCGCCGGACACCGCCATTCCCCGCATAAAGCTTTCCGGCCGAAAGCGGAAGACGACCATGTGCTCTCCCTCCGGGACCGGCACGCCCTGGAAGATAAAATTCGCCGGCGTCACGGGCGCTTCCTTCCCGTCGATGGTCGCCTCGGAAAGACGCCGAATCGCCCGGGCGGGGTCTTTTTCCACCTCGTAGCGGTGAACGACAAACGCCCGGGGCAGGACGTTCATATTCTCATAGATCCTGATCTCTCCGCTATGGACCAGCCGAAATTTCGGGGGCCGCAACAGGTCTTCCTCATCATTGGAGAGGAGGAGGTATTTTACGTTGAACAGGTCGAGCCACCTGAACCAGGCATTGTTCCGGTAGAGGTCGATCCGGTTCCGGTAGAGTCGATCCAAGCTGGCCAGGTTCGAGTTCTCGACCCCGCTGAAAAGCTGGGCGTGACGCCGCAGCATGAAGTTCGACCAACCCCGCATGTCCTCGAGGTCTTCCATCATGGCCGTGTTGGGCGGAAACACGGAAGAGAACCACGTCCAGGGGCCCTCATGATCCTGGAAGGCCACCACCCGGTGGCGGCCCGGCATGCGCCGGATAAAATCGACGGATTCCGTCCGTGGGAAAAACCGGCCGCGCTCGGCAAGGCGGAACGGAAGTCGAACCATCACCATCAGATCCACGGCCATGAGCGCCAGGATCCCAATCCACAGAAAGTCTTTGGAGAGGAGACCGCGATGGCGCGCAAAGAACAGAAGCGCGGCGGCGCCCGCGACCCCCGCCGCCATCCAAACCGAGAAATTCCGGAAAAACGGTGCCAGGCGCGCCCCGCCGACGCGCGCCCCGAGCCCGCCGGCAAGGATCAGGAGGACGCAAAGGCATGCCACCCCCCCCCCGCCAACCTCCGCCCCCAGGCCGGGTCCTCGGCGCGCCCAACCATGACGCCCAAGCCAACCGCCACGGGAAAGGAAGTCGTCGTCAAGAGCGCCTGGTTGTGGTGCTGCGCGTAGGGCCGCAGGATGGAGGCCCACCGGAGCTCGCCGAAGGTCTCGGTGAGAAGCGCCATCGAAAACCTTCCCCCGACGCTTACGCCCAACCCGATCAGCCCCAGCGCCAGGAACAAACCGCCCGGCCAGCCCCGCGGGCGTCCTCTCGCCACCGCCAGGCAAATCAAAGCCAGGAACCCGAAGTAAAAGCAGGTTTCCCCCGAAAGCCTGGAGGATCAGCGGCGGGCGGATCGGAAAAGCCAGGTTCAGCCCGACGTATCCCAACTGCTTGAGCAGGGCGGGCGCGGAGGCGTCCCCCGATTCGACGTCGATGGGGTAACCCGCAGGAAGCCGCGAGGAAAGGAGATAATTCTCCACCGAAGGCAAGAGCTTGATCCCCGACAGACCGACGCACACCAACACGGACACCACGGACCCGGCGATGAACGCGGTCCGGAACTTCCGATCCCACCCCCCTCCCCCCTCTCATGATTTCCGCGCTCTGGGAGGGCGGAACCCATTGGGCGAAAACCGCCGCGGCGAACAGGAGATTTGCCAGGACCGAACACCGGCGGGGAAACAAGGGGCGCAAGTGAAGCATGAATGCCGCTACATTCAACCCGAAACTTCCTCTTCGGCTGCAAGGTGGGCGCTCAGCGGCTCCAAGAGCGCTTCCGCGAGGGAGTAGGGATCCGTCGACCGGTTGACCAATTCGCCGATCCATCCCGCCAGGCGGCCGTCCCGCTCGATTCGGCGCCACATCCGGTTCCCAATCTCTTCCAGAAACACCGCCCGGAGGTTCGCCCGGAGCCTGACCCGCCGCCGGTAGGCCAACACCTCAGGTCTGGACTCCAAAGAATTCCGCAACGCTTGCAACCTGTCGTAAAGCTGCCGCACCCCTTGATCCGTTTTCGCGACCGTCAAAAAAACTTCCCGGTCCACACGCCCGGCGGCCTGCTCGGACGCGGGGGCGCCGGATCGAAGAAGCATCTCCCGCACCTCCCGCGCGGTCTCCCCCGCCCCCGGAAGGTCCGCCTTGTTCACCACAAACAGGTCTCCGATTTCGAGCATTCCGGCCTTCATCATCTGAATTTCATCGCCGGCCGATGGTTGAAGAATCACCACGGTGAACTCGGCCAGCGCCGCGACGGCGACCTCGTCCTGCCCCACGCCAAGGGTCTCGACCAGGATCACGTCCCGTCCCACGGCGTCCATGATATGAACCGCGTCATCCGCCGCGCGGGCCAGGCCGCCGAGGCTTCCGCGAGAGGCCATGGACCGGATGAAAACGCCTTCGTCCATCCCGTGACGGTTCATCCGGACCCGGTCGCCCAGCAAGGCGCCCCCGTTGAACGGGCTGCTCGGGTCGATGGCCAGGATCCCGACGGTCTTTCCGTCCGCCCGATAGAGTCGGACGAGCCTGTCGGTCAAAGTGCTTTTTCCCGCCCCCGTCGGGCCCGTGATCCCGATAACGCTCGCCCGGCCGGCCATCTTGAAGATGGCCTTCATGGCTTCACGGCCCTCGGGGCGGCGATCCTCGACCATCGAGATCAGGCGCGACGCCGCCCCGATGTCTCCTTGTCGAATCCGGTCCACCCATTCGTCCATCGGCCTCATCCCCCCCCCCCGGGACTGAACCCGCATCGGGCCGGCAAGCGCGCCATCTTATCACGCGGCTCTTCGGACCGTGCGAGGGCATGCTTGAATGGCGGGGAGGACGGAAGATTCAGGGCCGGCCGCGGCGGGGCGCGTCATCCTCCGGCAAGCCGACCCCTCACCGGTTCTTCCATCGAGGCCGGCGGTGTTCCCGGAATGCCGCGAGTCCCTCGTGGGCGTCTTCGGTGTTCATCAGGTCGTTCAGATAAAGAGATCCGCTGCGGTCCAAGGCGGTCTTCAAATCGGCATCCGCCGAGGCATAGACCGCCCTGCGCGCGATCCGCAGGACGGCGGCGCTGGCCCGGTTGATCCGTCCCACAAATCGCGTGACCGCGAGATCGAGCTCTTCCAGGGGGTGAACCGAATTCACGAGACCCAGTTTCTGCGCCTCATGGGAACCGATGATGTCCCCCGTCAATACGAGCTCGAGGGCCTTTCGCAGACCCACCAGCCGGGGAAGCACGACCACCCCGACGGGCGGGAACAAGCCGGCCTTGATCTCGGGGAATCCGAACTGGGCGGTGTCCGCCGCCAGGATCAGGTCGCAGCAGCTCGCAAGCTCACAGCCGCCCCCCAAGGCCAGCCCCTTGATGGCCGCGATGGTCACGACATCCAGCTCTTCAAGGATCCCCATCGTGCCGCGCGCGATATCCAGAAACCCTTGTATCCGCTCCGGCGTGAAACTCTCGATCGTGATGCCCGCGGAGAAGGCCTGCTCGCCGCTCCCGGTCAGGACCAGCGCCTTGAGACCCTCGATCTTTCGGGCCCGCCGAAGAGCATGCTGCAATTCCTCAAAGGTTTCCAGGTCGATCAGATTCAAGGGAGGACGGTTGATCGTGACGGTGACCCGCCCCGCTCCTTCCTCATAGAGGATGTTCTTGAACTCGCCGGGCATCGGTGGTTTCTCCCGCTCGCCCCCCGTGTTGGAACCATCGCCGCGCGCGTTTTTTCGGCGCCCTCCGCTTCTTGCGAGACACGAACCGCCATGGGACACGGCCCGCAATTTCTACCTAGACGCGCCCGCAAAAAGAGCCAAACCCGTGAATCGCCCGTCCCGGCCTCTTACCCCTCCGGGTCGAGGACGCCCGCATCCCGGAGAACCCCGAGACCCTCCAGGACCTCCCCTTCGGGCGCCCGCGGGTGGGTCTCGATAACGCGCGGGGTCTCGGACGTCAGATAAGGGACGACAGTGGCGTAGTCGGAATCTCCTTTTCCCGGGGCGATGTGGTCGTCAAAACCCTTCGCGTCGTGGATGTGCAGCCCGAGCAGGCGTCCACCCAGCTCCCTCAGGGCCTCTTCGATATCGATCAGCCCCAGGTTCTGATGGACGGTCGCATGGCCGATGTCGTGCCAGTACCGAAAGTTTCCTCCACCGAATTCGGAAAGGATTCGGCCGATCTCTTCGTACGTGGGGACCTCGGGCAGGTGGATCCGGTTCTCGATTCCGAGGAATACATCGAGGCGCTCGGCCTTCTGTGTCAATGCCTCCAGGCTGAAGGAGAGCCGGTCCCACACCCCCTCCCCCGCCCGGGCGCGCTCTTTCAGGATCTCCGCGACGCGCTCGCGCCCCTCATCGGTCTCGACCCTCTCGCGCTCGAACATCTCCCGCAACGCCTCCGTGGGCGCGGGCATCTCCGTCGTCCCCAGGTGAAGGACAACGGCCCCCGCCTCGAGGTCAGCGGCCAGCTCGATGGTCTTATAGGCCAGCTCAACGGCGGCCTTCCTTTCCTCCGGATCCTCCGCCGTCACCAGAGGCTCGGGGCGCTCCGTCTCCCACGGCAGCAATCTCGGCTCAAACTTGGGGCACGGGTTATGGAGGCTCACGGTCTTGAATCGCCTGCGCCTCAGCGCCGGAAGCATTTCATCCAGGGCCTTCCGGCCCGTGTACGTCGATATCTCGATAGCGGAGAAACCCAGGCGGTCCGCCTCATCCAGGATCTTTTGGCCGTCCTCAAGCGAAGGCCAGTAGGCTGTGGAGATGGCCAGCATCCGTTCTTTCCCATCGCGCGCGGCCCAAGCAGATGGAACACGCTGATATCCGCATCCACACAAGGGCCGCGCGGCGGGAGGCATCTTCCTGAATCCCATGCGCCGACCCCGGAGACTTCATCGTACCATACGCCCGAATCGGGCCGACTCGGCCGCGCATCTCCGGCTCCACCTGACTGTCGAGCCCCGGGTCGCAAGGGGAAGAGGACTGGAATTCATCCGGCTTCGCCTTGCACGGCCAATCGATTCGGACTAGGTTTGAATCAGCCGCTCCGCACCCGAAAAAGGCGCTCCCCTCCGAACAGGCCGCGTCCCATAACGGTTTGACGCATCGGGCCGAGTACAGGTTGAAGATGGCAGAGCCTCCCGCTGACACAGAAATCCCGGCCCGGATCGCCACGGCGGAAGACAAGGTCAACGGCGGTTCACCCTCCGAGCCGGCCTTGCTCCCTGAGCCTCCCTCCGCATCCGCGGACGCGGCGGAAACCTAGGGGCGCCCGCCTCCGCGCAAAGACGCCGACCCCCGCCAATCCCGAGAACGGAATATCACGAAGCGGTGGGTCCTCTCCCTCTTCATGCTGGCGATCATCGCCTCCCTGACGCTTGGGGCCGTCTACTGGCTTCAGGCGGTGGAAGAGCCGCCGGCCCCGATCCCGGCCGCCACGCCGGTCCCGGTGGAGGTCATCCGGGTCGCGCCGGGACCCTTTACGCATTATCTCCAGGCCCTCGGAACCGTCCGGGCCAACCGGGAGGCGGCGCTGAGCGTCAAGGTGTCGGGACCCGTGGCGCGCGTTCCGGAAGGGATCGAGCTGGGGGCGTCGGTTCGGCGGGGCGCCCTCCTGGCCGAGATCGATCCAGCGCCCTTCCGAATTGAAGTGCAATTCCGCGAGGCGCTCCTCGCTCGGGCCGAGGCCGAGCACCGCCGCGCCGAGGCCGTCATCCAAAGACAGAACACCCTCATCGAGATCAACCGCGACAAGCTCCGCCTGGCGCGCGCGGAATGGAATCGCCTGAAAGGGCTGTTCAAGAGAAAACTCACCACCCAACAGGACATGGAACGCTCGGAGCTCCTCGTCCGCCGCGGCCAGGAGGAGCTTGAGCGGGCCCAGAATGCCCTGGAGGAGACGAAGGGACAGCGGGGCATCGCCGCGGCGAACGTCGACGCGGCGGCGGCCGATCTCTCCCGGGCCCGGCTGACCTTGAAGGACACCCGGGTCCGCGCTCCGTTCGCCGGGGTGATCGCCGAGAAGGTCGTGACGGCCGGCGAGATGGTCAAGCCCGGAACCATCCTTTTCCGGCTGGTGGATCATGACGTGGCGAGGATCCGGATCCGCGCGCCGGCGGCCGACATCCGTCTTCTGCATCCGGGCCTGTCGGCTTCCGTCCGGGTGGAAGGATTCGGCGAGGCTTTCCGGGGGCGCGTGGCCTACGTCGGGCCCAGGGCCGACGACCGGACCCGGACATTCCCCATCGAAGTCCTGGTCGCCAACCGGGGCCCAAGACAGCTCTTGTCGGGGATGTTCGCCCGCGTCCGCGTCCGCGTCCCGCTCGAAACCTATCCCTCGGCCATCCTGATTCCGAGGGGAAGCGTTGCGGGAGGCGGGAAGAACAGGTTCGTTTTCCTCATCGACCCGAAGCGAAACATCGCCCGCCGCCGGCCGATCCGGATCGCGCGCGAATTCGGGCCGCGGCTCCTCGTTCGCGGGGGGCTCCGGCCCGGCGACCTCCTGGTCGCAACCGGCCGACGACTCCTCGAGGACGGCGCGAAGGTCCGGATCGTGGCGGAGCGCCGTGGACGGATTCCCGCGTCCGGGGACCGCCCCCTCGGCCCGTGAGAGCGCTCGCCGCCTTTTCCGTCAACAACCGCGTCATCGTCAACCTGCTCACGCTGTTCCTCATCGGAGCGGGCCTGACAACGTATTTCTCCATGCACCGGGAGATCTTTCCGGAGTTTCCCCGGCAGGCGGTCCGGATCGAGACCCTCTACCCCGGCGCCTCTCCGGAGGAAGTCGAAAAGCTCATCACGGCCAAAAACGAAGAAGAGATGGCCGAGCTCGACGGCCTGGACGAGTTGATCTCAATCTCCCACGAGGGCATTTCCGAGATCCTCCTGAAATTTCGAACGGACACCGACATGAGCCGGGCCCTGTCCGACGTCCGGGGCGCGATGGACAACGTCGCCGACCTGCCCGAGGAGGCGAAGCCGCCGCTGATTCAGGAGGTCAAGTACGCCTGGCCGGTGATCACCGTCTCACTGGCGGGGGACATCGCCGAGGGTTCCCTGCGGACGATCGCCCGCGACCTCAAGGAAGACTTCCGCCGCATCCCGGGCGTGGCCGCCGTCCGGATCATCGGCGCCCGGGAGCGGCAGATTTGGGTGGAGGTCGAACCGGCCCGGTTGACTCAATACGCGCTGACCCTGGACGACATCCGGGCGGCCATCTCCGCCCAGAACCGGAACGTCCCCGGAGGCGCGTTGAAAACCCCACGCGGCGAGATCCTGATCCGGACGTTGGGAGAAGCCGCCGGGGCCGAGGAGGTGAAGCGGGTCATCGTGCGCAGCCTCTCCACCGGCACGCCCCTCCGGGTGGCCGACCTGGCCGAGGTGAGAGAGACCTTCGAGGACCCGGTGACCATCAGCCGTTGGGGCGGGAAACCGGCCATCAACCTGGTCCTCGTCAAAGAGCGCGATGGGGACGCCATCGACATCGCCGCCTCGGTCCGCAAGCGGGTCCAGGAGGTGCGGAGGCGATATCCGGAGACCGTCAAGGTCGGTGTCCACAACGACTTCTCGGTCTTCATCCGCAACCGGCTCAACACCCTTCGCAAAAGCGGGGTCATCGGCCTGGCCATCGTGTTCGCCCTCCTGTGGGTCTTCCTGCGCACGCGCGTCGCGTTTCTGACGGGCCTGGGAATCCCCGTCGCCATGTTGGGCGGGATCATCTTGATGGCGATCTGGGGGATCAGCCTGAACATGCTCTCCATTTTCGGGCTCATCCTGGTGTTGGGGCTGTTGGTGGACGACGCAATCGTCGTGGCCGAGAACATCTACCGGCACGTCGAGGAGGGCATGGACCCCCGGGAGGCGGCCGTACAGGGGGCCTCGGAGGTCGGCTGGCCGGTCGTGGCGACGGTGATCACCACCGTGGCCGCCTTTCTGCCCCTGCTCCTGATCCCCGGCGTAATGGGGGTGTTCCTATCCCCGATCCCGTTGGTGGTGACCTTCGCCCTGATGGCCTCCTTGGTCGAGGTGCTTCTGGTCCTGCCCTCTCACCTGGCGGACATCATCACCCCCGCCTACGCGAAGCGGATCCGGCGCGGGAAGCTCCCCCTCCTGGGCCGCCTCCGAAGGGCGTATGGCGCCCTGCTCTCGACGGCGCTTCGCTGGCGATACGTCGTGGGCGGGCTCCTGCTCTCGGTCACAGTGCTCCTTGCCGCCACGGCGTATTACCGCATGCCCTTCGTCATGTTCCGGCAATTCGAGTCGTCCCTGTTCTTCATCAATTTCGAGACCTCGGCCGGCAACAAGATCGAAGACACCCTGGACATCGCCAAGCGGGCCGAGCGGGTCGTCCTCGGACTGCCTGCCGGGGAGCTGGCATCACTGGCCACCAACGTCGGCGTCACGGTGTTGGACGTCGTCCGGATCGAGCGCGGGCCGAACCTCGGGCAGCTGGTCGTCGAGCTGTCGGAAGATCGGCGGCGCGGCGTGGACGAGATCATGGCCGAGCTCCGCGAGGGCATGCGCAAAATTCCGGACATTCTAAAGATTCAGTTTCTGAAGACGCAGTCCGGCCCGGGCGGACCCGCCATCGAGATCCGGATCGCCGGAGAGCGCCTGGGTCCGCTTCGACAACTGGCGAAGGAGACCCAGGCGCTCCTGACGGGCATCGGCGGCGTCCGGGACGTGCGGGACGACTTCACCGTGGGGAAGGAAGAGCTTCAGATCACCCTGCGGCCGGAGGCCCGGGCGCTGGGTCTGAACCTCGGGCAAGTGGCCCGGCAGGTGCGCAACGGCTTCCAGGGCGTCGAGGCCTCGACCATTCAAAGACACGACGAGGACATCCCCATCATCGTTCGCTTCCCCCGGGAAACCCGTCTTCGCCCCGATGCGATCCACAATTTCAAGATCACGCTGGCCTCCGGAGAGCAGGTGTTCCTGCGGGACGTGGCCAACCTGAAAACGGCCGTCGGCAACAGCCGGATCCGCAGATACAACCAGAAGCGGACGATCACCATTTTCGCGGACGTGGACACCCGCGAAGCGAACGCCGTCCAGGTCTCGAACCGGGTTCGCGAGAAATTCGCCGACGTCGGAAAGCGATTCCCCGGTTACCGGGTCTTGATCGGAGGAGAGCGTCAACAGGCGGAGTCCTCGTTGTCTTCTCTTCCGAGAATTTCGGTGATGGCGATCCTGCTGATTTATTTCATCCTGGGAACGCTTTTCCGCTCGTTCATTCAGCCGCTCGTCGTGATGGCCGCCATCCCCTTCGCGCTGGACGGGGTCGTCATCGGCCACCTGGTCATGGGCGAGGCCTTGACCTTCCTGTCGATGATCGGCCTGGTCGCCCTGATCGGCGTCGTCGTCAACGATTCGTTGATCATGGTGGACTTCATCAACCGGGCGCGGGCGGCGGGAGCGGCGCGCGACGCGGCGATCCTCCAATCGGGCGTGGCGCGCCTGCGGCCCATTCTCCTGACGACCGCAACGACCGTCGGCGGACTGACGCCCCTGGCGTTCTTCGCGACGGGTCAGGCCAAGTTTCTCGCCCCGATGGCCATCTCTGTCGTGTGGGGGCTTTCTTTCGCGACGATCCTGACCCTCGTCCTCATCCCCTGCCTTTACGCCATCATGGATGACATCGTGGTGTTTGCCCGTCGGATGGCCGGCCTTGAGCCCCGCACCGTTCAGCCCAAGGCATAGGCCGGACTTCTCATCACCCATCCATTTTGCGGTCGAAGAACGGTCCATCGGAATGGATGGCGGGCTATTCCCGGCGGGACGGCGCTCAGTACGCGCCCAGCTCGATCAATCTTTCGTCGCTGATTCCGAAATGGTGGGCGATTTCGTGGATGACGGTCTTGCGGACGATTCCGCGCAGCGCGGCCGGGTCGGCGGCCTCCAACTCAATGGGCCCTCGGTAGAGCGTAATCCGGTCGGGAAAGGCCGTGGCCTGGAAAAAGGACCGCTCGGTGCGGGGGATCCCCTGATACAGGCCGTAGAGCGTCCCCCCCTCCGCGACGCCGACCGCGTCGAGAACCTCCTCGGTCGGCCACGTCTCGACGCAGATCTCGACGTTCTCCAGCCGCGCGCCCACCTCGGCGTCCAACTCTCGGCAGACCCCTTCGATCACATCCTCAACCAGCCCGAGGAAATCGTCGTCGTTCATTGACCCGCATCCGTTCAATCGCGAAAGACCCGAAACCTCAGGACGACTCCGCGGCGCCCAGGACGAGGGCCACCCCCTGCCCGCCGCCTACGCAAGCCGTCGCGAGACCCAGCTTCTTTCCGGTGAGACCCAGCTCCATCAGGAGGGTCAGGGTCAACCGCGCGCCCGTCGCCCCGACCGGGTGCCCGAGGGCCACGGCCCCGCCGTTGACGTTGACGATCGACCGATCCAGCCCCATCTCCTTCTCCACGGCCAGGTACTGGGCCGCGAAAGCCTCGTTCACCTCGATGACCTCCATGTCATCGAGCGTGAGCCCCGCCCGGTCCAAAGCGGTCTTGGACGCCGGGACGGGCCCGATCCCCATGATCTCCGGCTCGACGCCGGACACGCCCCAGGAGAGAAGCCGGCCCATGGGGGATAGGCCCCTTTTCCTGGCCGCCTCGGCCGTCGTCATGACCAGGGCCGCGGCGGCATCGTTGATCCCGCTGGAGTTGCCGGCCGTGACAATTCCATCCTCATGGAAGACAGGCGCGAGCCCGGCCAGCTTCTCGGGCGTCACGTCGGGCCGGGGATGCTCGTCCACCTGAAAGGGGGTCTCCTCGCCCTTACGGCCCTTGACGATCACCGGAACGATCTCCTCCGCCAGCCTGCCCGAGGAGACCGCCTCTTTTGTGCGCTGCTGGCTTTGGAAGGCGAAATGGTCGGATTCCTCGCGGGTGACGCCGTACTTCCGGGCAAGGTTTTCGGCGGTGACTCCCATGCCGCACCCGCACCGGGCATCGGTCAAACCGGCGGCCAGGGTGTCCACCAGCTTTCCCTCCCCCAGATTGAAACCCCACCGGGCCCCGTACATCGCGTGGGGGGCCCGGCTCATGGATTCGGCGCCGCCCACCAGAACGAAATCGGACTCGCCCAACAGGAGTTGATAGGCCCCTTCGATCACGGCCTGAAAACCGGATGCGCAAAGCCGGTTGACGGTCAGGGCGGGGGTGGCGATGGGGACGCCCGCGTTCAGTCCCACGTGCCGGGCCAGATAGGCGGCGTCTTCACTGGTCTGGTTCACGTTGCCGAAGACGACGTGGTCGATGTCCTCGGGCGAGATTCCCGAGCGAGCCAATGCCCCCTTCGCGGCCACGGTCCCCAACTCGGTCGCGGTGAAGTCCTTCAAGGTCTTCCCGAAAGAGCCGATGGGCGTCCGCGCCCCGCTCAGGAAGACAATCTCTTTTCTTTTCACCAAGGGTTTCTCCCCTGCCGCTCAATCACCATGTGCGCCAATCATTCTTGATCCGAACGTGGCGCACTGGATGAGAGAATCGGGTTCCGGCGCCACAACGTCATTAATCCAAGACATCTCCCGTCTCCGGCCTCCTCCGCGCCTGCTCGTCAAGAAGCGGGAGGACCTTGCGCGCGAGCGAACCACACAACCGGTTCACGTCTTCTATCTGTTCGCGATCCAACCCGTCATAGTGGATGCTGCACAGAACCGCCACATTCGTCTTGAGGCGGGATGAAAAATCTTCGGCAATCCGCCGGGCCGGCCATTCGTCCCGGTGGCCCGGGCGATTCAAAACGCTTGCGGTCGAGGACGTGATGTCGGGGTCCCGAAGACTGGGCCTGACAACGGCGAAGACCACCGATCCGATATGGGCGCGGCTCCCGCCGTAGAGACGGATGGCCAAGTCGGCCCCCTGCCACCGCGCCTCCAGCCGGATGGGACGCCCCAGAAATTCCTCTTCGGCCAAAACCGATTCTTCCGAAGCCACTTCAACCCGCCTCTCTCCCCCCTCCCGGCCGTTCTTTATCCGGCCTTCAGAAGCCGGGCGGCGTCCTTCGCGAAATAGGTCAGGATGAGATCGGCGCCCGCCCGTTTGATCGATGTCAACGCCTCCATCATCGCCAGCTCTCCATCGATCCAGCCATTTTGCGCGGCGGCCTTGATCATGGCGAACTCCCCGCTGACCTGATAGGCCGCCACGGGCGCGTCAAAGGCCTCGCGGACGCGGCAGATCACATCCAGGTATGGAAGCGCGGGTTTGACCATGATGATGTCCGCCCCTTCCTCGATGTCCAGGGCGACCTCCCGAAGGGCCTCCCGGACATTGGCCGGGTCCATCTGGTAGGAGCGCCGGTCCCCGAAAGCCGGCGTGGAGTCCGCGGCGACCCGGAAGGGTCCGTAAAAGCAGGTCGCGTACTTGGCGGCATAACTCATGATCGGAACACGCGAGAAGCCCTCTTCGTCCAGGGTCTCCCGGATGGCCCCGATCCGGCCGTCCATCATGTCCGAGGGCGCCACCATGTCCGCCCCCGCCCGGGCCTGGGAAACGGCCGTCCGGGCGAGGATCTCCACCGAGGCGTCGTTCTCCACCCGGCCGTCCTCGGCGACCACGCCGCAGTGACCGTGACTCATGTACTCGCACAGGCAGGTGTCGGCGATCACCACCAGCCCCGGGTGCGCCCGCTTCAGCGCCCGCGTCGCCCGCTGGATGATGCCGTCCTCCGCCCAGGCGCCTGTCGCCTCCTCATCCTTCGTCTCCGGGATGCCGAACAGCATTACGGCCGGAACGCCGGCTTCGACCACCTCGGCGGCCTCGTCGATGAGAATATCCAGGGAAAGCTGAAAATTCCCCGGCATCGGGGGGATCTCCGTGCGGACGTTCTCTCCGGGGACAACGAACATCGGGAAAATGAACGCCGAAGGGTCGAGACGCGTCTCCCGGACCATCCGCCGAATGGCCGGGGTTTCACGCAGGCGCCTCGGCCGATGAATCAAGGGAAGTCCTCTCACCGGATGGATGATCCGAGCCATCAGCAGCACCTCTTTTTCATGCGGTATCCATTTCTGAGCGGGGACATCCCTTTGCGGCGCAGTATGTCACAGCCCCGACGCACGCGAAAGTTTCCCCCCGGCCTTCCGGACGCCCCGCCCGCGCGCCCACCGGCCCAAGCCGATGGCGATCGCCGCGCCGGCGCCGTCGGCGAGCACGTCCCCCGCCGAGGACAGCCGATTGGGCGCAAGACGTTGCAGGGACTCATCCGCCGCGGCGTAGATCAGGCAGATGATCAGCGAGAGGAGCGGCGCCTTGAGCCCCCGGCCTTCGGGACCGGCTCGGCCCAGGACGCGAAACCATAACCAACCCAACACGCCGTACTCGATGGCGTGAAAGAGTTTGTCGATGTGGGGAAAAAGAATGTAAGAGGGAGCGGGCGCCGGGCGCGTTGAAAGGAAGAAGATGAAACCCGAATAAAGGAAGAGAAAGAATACGTCGGATTTGCGAAGTAAAACCGTTTGGGCCGCCCTTATATTTCGTACTTGCCGAAATCCTCGGGTTTGAGATTTTCCAGCCATTTTTTCCAATCATCACTTTCGGGCATGTTTTCGCCCTCCCGCTCACCTGACGCCACCTGCTCGGTGAACTCGATGCTCTTGGCCTCTTCGATGACCTTCTCAGCCACGAAAATCGGGGCGTTCACACGCAAGGCGAGGGCGATGGCATCCGACGGGCGGGCATCGATGAGCACTTCGTTGCCGTTGAGATTGATTGTAATGACCGCGTAAAAGGTGTTGTCCTTTAAATCATTGACGACAATCCGCGCGACCTGGGCCTGAAAGCCTTCGATGATGTTCTTGAGCAGGTCGTGCGTCATGGGACGGGGCGTGCTGACCTGCTCCATCTCCAACGCGATGGCATTCGCCTCGAAAATGCCGACCCAGATGGGAAGAACCTTCTTCTCGTCGGTGTCCTTGAGGATCACAATCGGCATATTGGTGAGGGGATCCAGTGTCAGACCCTTAACCTTCATCTCAAGCATGCTCATAATCCTCCCCGTCCCTACGCCGCTTTGCCTTCGAGACTGTAAAGCCCGCACCGGGTGATCTTGAGTGGGAGGGTCCGGCCGACCATCTGAAGCGGCCCGTAGAAGTTAACAATCTTGTTGGTTCGCGTCCGGCCGGTCAGTTTTCCCAGGTCCTTGGGACTGGGCCCTTCCACCAAAACCTCCTGCGTTCTTCCCTGCAACGATTGATTCTTCCGCTCGGTGATCTTTCTCTGAAGGCTCATCAAATCGTCGAACCGTTCCGCCTTCGCCTCCGCCGGCACCTGATCCCCAAGTCCGGCCGCGGGTGTGCCGGGTCGAATCGAGTACTTGAACAAGAAGATATTATCGAATTCAACTTCCGCAAGAACTTTCATCGATTTCTTGTGATCTTCGTCGGTCTCTCCCGGAAATCCGGTAATGAAATCGGTCGTCAGGGCTATACGGGGAATTCGTTCACGTAACGCATTAACTTTATCAATGTATTGCCTTGAAGTATAACCGCGATACATCTTTTTCAACATGACGTCCGAGCCCGATTGAATGGGCAGATGAAAATACTCGCACACCTTCGCCTCGGAGGCCATTACATCGATAAGCTCCGGGGAGAGATCGCGGGGGTGAGAGGTTGTAAACCGGACCCGTTCGATCCGGTCTACACCCGCGACGCTGCGCAGCAAGTCAGGAAATGTGGACTTTTTCGCGAGATCCCAGCCATAGGAATTGACGTTCTGGCCCAGGAGGGTGACCTCCTTGCAACTCTCCTCCGCGAGGATCCGTGTTTCCTTCAGGATGACATCTTTCGGCTTGCTGACCTCTCGGCCGCGCGTGATGGGGACGATGCAGAAGGAGCAATTCTTGTTGCACCCGACGGACACGGTCACGAATGCCTTGAGCTTCGATTTGCGAATGGCCGGCGTGTCGGCGTCCCAGTCGAACGGAACCGGCTCGATGTCGACAACGCTCTTCCCCCGGTCCCCCCGGTCCCGCATTTGCCCGAGGAGATCGGGAAGCTTGGCGATATTCTGCGTTCCGAACACCAAATCCACGAAGGGCGCGCGCCTGACGATTTCGGCCCCTATCCGCTGGGCGACACAGCCGCACACGCCAATCTTGAGGTTCGGATTTTCTTTTTTGAGGAGGGCGAGCCGGCCCAGGTCGCTGAACATCTTGTGCTCGGCTTTATCCCGGATGCTGCATGTGTTCAGAAGGATCAGGTCGGCGTCTGAAGCGTTGTCCGCCCGACTGTAGCCGTCTTGATGAAGAATCCCCGAAATCCACTCCGAGTCATTCTCGTTCATCTGACAGCCATAGGTCAGGATTGAGTATTTCCCGCTCATCGCTCTGGATTCCCCGGAAAGAAGAGCCGTCCCGGCCCGCCGAAAGCTACCGATTTCAATATAAAAGGGAGGCATGAGGCTGTCAAGGCAAGGGGTGTCCGGCGGGTGAAGGCGGGGTCCGGCGGGTGATTCGATTGAAATGAATAACGCCGCCTCAATCTTCGAAATCCTGATTTCTAGCGAAATCCCCGGTTTGTGCATATGGCACCGGGCGTCTCCAAAGAAACCCGGGCGCGCGCACAGGACACCCGCCCCCTCCGCAATCTTTTCTCGGGTCATCGATGGGCTCGAATCCGTTGACCTCGATCGGAAGATTCGGACCGTTCATTTTTCGGCCTCGATTTGCGGACGTTCGTCGCCGATTTCCAGCGGATCGACGGTCGTCACGTGAATGGGTTCCGAACGAAGCGCGACGGCCCCGTCCTCCGAAAGGCGAAGGTAGGTGTTACATTGCCATTTTTCCTTGTCCATCTTGAGATAATCGTCCCGGTGATGATTGCCTCGGCTTTCGGTCCGCTCCAAGGCCGCTCGGGCCACCAACATACAGGTGTCGAGCTGGTGCGGAAGAAGGACGGCGGTCGCCCATTCCAAATTGAATGCCTTGGGCTTGGCGTCGATCCCGGCCTTGGGAAGCAGCTCTCGCTTGGCCTCGGCAAACCAGTCGAGCGCGGCGGTGAGGTCTTCCTTGTTCCGTATGATTCCCACTTTCTCCCACATGGTTTCCTGCATCAATTGCCGAATCCGAATGGGGCTCTGACCGGATGATTCGCCGGTGTCCGTCCAGCGAAAAATCCGCCGGCGCTCCTCCTCCACCCTGGAAGCCGAGACGTTTCCGTCGGCGTGACGAGCGGCGTAGACCGCCGCCTCACGGCCGGCGATTCTCCCGAAGGCCAAGACATGCGTCAGGGCGTTCCCTCCCAGCCGGTTCGCCCCGTGCACGCCGCCCTGGGCCTCCCCGGCCGCGTAAAGTCCCTGAACGTCCGACATCATGTCCAGCCCGGTCCGGACGCCTCCCCCCGTGAAATGAGCCTTGGCGCCCACTTCCATCGCTTCTTTGGACAGGTCGAAACCGATGCGCTCACATTTGACCATATAGCTTCTGGGCACGGACCTGCCGCCCTGGAATTTGCTGAACTCGTAATCCATGACGTCCGATGGAACGGTGGTCAGGTCCATGTAACACCCGTCGTGGGGGGAGCCCCGCCCTTTCCGCACCTCGTTGTAGATGGCGAACGAACGCACGTCTCGCGTCGTGTGCCATTTCCGAATGTGATCGTAGTTGGCGAGAAAGTCTTCGCCCAGGGCGTTTCGGAACCTTCCGTGCTTCCGGATCTCGGGCCGCCAACCGGGGAAATTCGTCAATGTGGGATTGATGTGAGTGATGCGGGGATCGACTTGCGCCGGGACGAACTGGATAAATTCCATATCGACCAATTCCGCCCCCGCCCGGAACGCCATGCCGTGCACGTCGCCCCCGGTCTCGACCGCGTTGGTCGTGAACCGGTAGGGCCACAGGGTGGAGTAGCCGCCGGCGGCCAGAATAACCGCCTTCGCCTTGAAGACACTGAACTCCCCGCTCTTCAAGTCCATTCCGGTCACGCCCGTGACCCTGCCATCCTCCGTCAGGAGACTGGAAACGAGGATATTTTCCATCCAGGGGACTTTGAGCCGGTCAATCTCCCGTCGGAGCGCCCACATGATGCGCGGGCCGGTCATGAATCCGTAATGAACGGATCGCTTGCGGGAATGCCCGCCGGGGGGCCAGACCAAGTCGAAATTCCCGTCCCGGTCCTTCCGGAATGTCTGGCCGCCGCCCCACGCGTCCAACTCGTACAATGTTTCGGGCGATTCCCTCGCGTACAGTTCGACGAGGCGTTGGTCGGACATGCAGTAGCCGCCGATGACGGTGTCTCGAAAGTGGAGGTCCGGGGTGTCGTCCTCGCCAACCGCGGCCGTGCAGGTATGACCCGCTGTGATGGTTCCGCCGCTTCGTCCGAAAGTGCCCCGGTCGAGAATGAGGACCCGCGCGCCCCCTTTGGCGGCATGAACGGCGGCCTCGCCTCCGGCCCCGCCTGAGCCGACGACAAGAACGTCGGTCTCGATCATCTTTGGGGTTCTGGAAGCCAACTTTCTGTTTACCTCTCTCGAAAGTGTGTTTGTCGTGGCCGCCTGTTTCTCAAGGACCAGACGCCCCGCCAGATCCTGCATCGCCGGATCTTGGGCCAATCGCTCGGCGTCGTTGGCGTCTTCGTAACCAGCAAACGGCTATAGATTGGAATTCCCTATTTCAAATCCGGGCGGACCTGCACCTGATTGTCCGGCGCCGATTGCCCATCTGAGCCATTTCCGGGGGACTTGTCAACACGGATTCAGGCTCCTGAAGCCTAATGGGGAATCCGGCTCCATGCCGTTCAGCCAATTTCTCGCGACCGCTTCGCGCAACGTCTTTCCACATCGATGATCCAAGGCCCTTCCCTATCCAAACGAACCTGCCACGACTCTTTCCGGCGCATGAGAATTTCACGCTCTCCATCAAGCGCCAAGGCCCCGGCCCGCTTTCGGAGGGAAACCGTCTCCCCGTCTTTCAGCCTGACAACCCGTTGGACAACGATCTTGGCCAGAACGCCCGGCAGGATGCCCGCCCGGATAACACGCCCGCTCTTGCTTCGGGGATTCAAGCGGATGTGAAGCCCTCCGCCCTCTCTCGGCCCCAACGGCTCCAGCATGCCGCCGATCGCCGAAAGTCCAATCCGGGTCGGGAGTCCCTGGGAGAGAACCAGCTCGCTGAGCCGGTCGGCTTCCCAAATGGCTTTGGCCCCGATCTCGCCGTGGTCGGACACCGCCACGTCAATCAGGGCCACGTCGAACGGCTCCCCGTTTCGCTCTACGGCCAGACGCTTTCCCCTCCAGCACAGGTCCCCCCGGGCCCGGCCCGCCTTCAAAAACGCCCCCGCCGCCAGCCCGGCGACAAGCCCGTCCAGGGGTTCGGAAAAAACGTTGTTCGTGCCGCCCGACAAGGGGAGCAGCGGCGCCCGGCCGCAAAGGCGCGCGACCCTGCGATGCGTCCCGTCCCCTCCAACCGTGATGATACAGCCGCATCGCGCCCTTCGCATGGCCTTCACCGCCCGATCCGTATCCTCCGGGGACCCATCGGCCAGGCTTCCCAGGATCTTGCAACGGGCTTGCCGGCCGCTGTCCAGCCCGCCCAAAGTCCGGCTCGCCAATCCCGTGGGATCGGGCATCAAGAGGACCTCTTCGACATCGGACCCGACCAGGCCCGTGATCACCCTGCGCGCGAGGTCCACCTTATCCTGATAAGACGCGGTGCTCCCCCCGACGACGATGCGTCGTACGTCTTTGCCGGATTGAGAATTGACGATAAGACCGACCCGTCGCATATAACCTCAGAAGCAGATCCGTTTCGACCAATGCGGACCCTCTGTAAAGGAAGGCTAGGCGCGGTCCGGGTGGCCTGTCAACCGGGTGTGGACGCCGAGTGTTGGTCGGGAAAAGCTTGTGCTATCGTTGATCCGTTGAAGAGACGTTCGGTTTGTCGTGTTCTGCGGAATCCGGGAACAGACGCTGTGGCTCAACGTTTAGGCAGTGAGTTGGAGTCCATGCAGCAGCGGCTGGAGAGGCTGCTGGACCACGCGTTGGAGCGCCAATCCCCCGGGCTGCCCAGGCCGGACCCCAAATGGCATCCCCCGGTTGACGCCTATGAAACGGAGGCGGAGTTTCTCGTCCTCGTTGATCTGGCCGGCATGTCAAAAGAATCCATCGGCATCACGTACGAGGAGCCGGACCTCTGCATCACGGGGACCCGCGCCGCCTGTCACTCTTCGGAGAAAATAAAGTTTCATCAGATGGAGGTCAACTTCGGCCCATTTGAGCGAATCATCCGGATTGACGCGCCGGTTCACGCAAACCGGATCCACGCCCAGTATCAGGACGGCTTATTGACGGTTCACATTCCGAAGGACCGGCGCAAGAAGGTCGTTCAGGTGGTATCGGATTCATGATCTCATCCACCCCCGCCTATCCAGAAAGTAACGTTACGGACGCGCTTGTTGAAGGCGGCGAAGCCGCGGCGATCCCCGACGAGCTTCCCATCCTGCCCTTGAAGGGCGCGGTCCTTTTCCCTTCACTGATGCTGCCCTTCATCGTCGGCCGCCTCAGCTCGGTCCAGATGGTCGACGACGCCTTGCGGGGCGATAAGCTCATCGCCTTCGTCGCCCAGCGGGACCCCGAGATTCAAGACCCGAAACCCGACCAGATCCACTCCGTTGGAACGGCCGGCGTCATCGAGAAAATGTTCAAGATGCCGGACGATTCCCTGCGAATCGTCGTCCGCGGTCTGGCCCGCGTCTCCCTTGGTGAGATCACATCGAGCGACCCCTACTTACGCGGCCGGGTAAGCGTGTTGAGCGACCGGGAGGATGAAGAAGACATCTCCATCGACGCCATGGCGGCGCTGATCAAGACGGATTTCAACAAGATCACCGAGCTTTCCCCGCAGATCCCCACCGACTTGGCCATCATGGCCCTGAACATCTCCGAACCCGGCCTGCTCGCCGACCTCGTGGGTTCCAGTCTGAACATCGAGCTGGACAAAAAACAGGAGTTGTTGGAGACCCTCTCGGTGGCGCAGCGGCTCCGGAAGGTGCTCGGGCTCGTCGCAAAAGAGGAGCAGCTCCTCGAGCTGGGACAGAAGATTCACGACCAGATCCGTGAGACGATGGATAAATCCCAGAGGGAGTATTACCTGCGCGAGCAACTCAAGGCCATCCAGAAAGAGCTGGGAGAGGAAGACGCGCACAGCGTCGAGATGGAAGAGCTCCGCGAGGCCGTCACCCGCGCGGGGATGCCGGAACCGGTCGAAAAGGAGGCCCTGAAGGAATTCGACCGCTTAAACCGCATGTCGCCCGGGGCGGCCGAGTACACGGTCTCCCGGACCTACCTGGATTGGCTGGTCGAGCTGCCGTGGTCCAAAAGGACGGAGGACAATCTCGACATCTCGGAAACCGAGAAGACCTTGGACGAGGATCATTTCGGCCTCGTGAAGGTCAAAAAGCGAATCCTGGAATTTTTGGCGGTCCGAAAGCTCAAGGAGGACCTCAAGGGACCCATTCTCTGTTTCGCCGGCCCGCCGGGCGTTGGAAAAACCTCACTGGGCCGTTCTATCGCGAGGGCCTTGGGGAGAAAATTTATCCGCGTGTCCCTCGGGGGCGCCCGGGACGAGGCGGAGATTCGGGGGCACCGAAGAACCTACGTCGGCGCCCTCCCCGGCAGGATTATTCAGGGGCTCCGGAAAGCCGGCTCGTGCAATCCGGTCTTCATGCTGGATGAGGTGGACAAGCTGGGCGCCGATTTTCGCGGCGACCCGTCGGCCGCGCTGCTCGAAGTCCTCGATCCGGAGCAGAACAACGCTTTCGTCGATCACTACCTGGACTTACCCTTTGACCTTTCCCAGGTCATGTTCATCATGACGGCGAACGTCTTTCAGGCCATTCCGCCCGCGCTGCGGGATCGCATGGAAGTGCTCGACCTGCCGGGTTACACGGAGGAAGAGAAAGTCCGAATCTCCAAGGATTATCTGATCTCCAAGCAGCGGAACGATCATGGCATCAAGGCCAAGGTCCTTTCATTCTCCGACGCCGCGCTTCATGAGATCATCAGCGGCTACACACGGGAGGCGGGACTCAGAAACCTGGAAAGAGAAATCGCGGCCATTTGCCGGGCGGTCGCGAAGGAAGTGGCCAGCGGACGCAAGAAGCCGACCCGGGTCGGACGCGGCAACGTGGCCGCTTACCTCGGCCCCAGGAATTTCCGCTCCGACGCCGTAGAGCGGACGCAAGTGCCGGGCGTGGCGACGGGGCTCGCCTGTGGACCCCCGCGGGGGGCGACATCCTGTTCGTCGAGGCGACGGGAATCCAAGGGGAAAGCGGTCTCATCCTGACCGGACAACTCGGCGACGTCATGAAAGAATCCGCGATGGCCGCCCTCAGCTACATCCGGTCCCATCCCGAAAAGCTTGGGCTCAGCGCGGAGAATTTTACTGAAACCGGCTTTCACGTCCATGTCCCCGCCGGCGCCATCCCGAAAGACGGACCCTCGGCAGGCGTCACGATGTTCAGCGCCCTGCTCTCCTACTTGACGGCCCGGCCCATCCGTCCCGATGTCGCCATGACGGGCGAGATCACGTTGCGCGGATCGGTGCTTCCCGTCGGGGGAATCAAAGAAAAGGTGCTGGCGGCCGCCCGCGCTTCCGTTCGAACCATCATTCTACCGGCGGACAACGAAAATGACCTGGTGGACGTGCCCAAAAACGTCCGGGACAACCTCAAGTTCCATTTCATCAAGCGGATGGACGAGTTGGTCCCGCTGGTCTTGAAGGCGGAATCGCACAAGCGCAAAGCCGATCCGACCTTGAATGGAAAGGCTTCCCGCAACTCCAATGCGTCAAAGACCGGGAAAGGAAAAAAGTCTTCCGTAAAGTCCAAACGGCGGGGAGCAAAGGCAAAGACATGAGCCGGATCTCGAAAATCATCGGACGGGAAATTCTGGATTCCCGAGGGAACCCCACGGTCGAGGTGGACGTTGTCCTGGAAAGCGGCGCGCTCGGCAGGGCCTCGGTTCCCTCCGGGGCCTCGACGGGCAGGCAGGAAGCACTCGAGCTTCGGGACGGATCGAAAGAACGCTATGGGGGAAAGGGGGTTCTGGGCGCGGTCAGCAACGTCAACGCGGTGATCGGCCCCGCGCTCCTCGGCCGGGACGCCCTGGATCAAGCCCGGATCGATGAGACGCTCCTGAAGATGGACGGAACGGACAACCTGTCGCGCCTTGGCGCGAACGCCGTTCTGGGCGCGTCCATGGCGTGCGCCAAGGCTGCGGCCCTGCATCTCGGCATCCCGCTCTATCGCTATCTTGGAGGCTCGCTGGTCCATCTGCTCCCCACGCCGTTAATGAATGTCTTGAACGGAGGGCGGCACGCCGACAACAACTTGACCATCCAGGAATTCATGATCGTGCCCGGCGGACCGACTTCTTATGTCGAGGCCCTTCGCGTCGGCGTCGAGGTGTATCACACCCTCAAATCCGTCCTGGCCGAGAAAGGCCTCCGGACCACGGTGGGGGACGAGGGGGGATTCGCCCCGGACCTGAAATCCAACGATGAGGCGATGCAAATCCTCATGACGGCCATCGAGAAAGCGGGATTCATCCCGGGGCGCGACGTAGGGATTGCGCTCGATCCGGCCTCCTCCGAGTTCTATGAGAATGGAAAATACCGGTATGAGGTGGGCGACCGTGAAGGACGCCCCGCCGAGGAATTGGCGGCGTTCTATGCGCGCATGGTGGACCAATATCCCATCGTCTCTATCGAGGACGGAATGGCCGAGGAGGATTGGGAAGGGTGGCGGCTGTTGACGGAGACCCTCGGAGACAAGGTCCAGTTGGTCGGCGACGACATCTTTGTCACCAACGCCAAGATCCTTCAGCGGGGCATCGACGAGAAGGTCGCCAATTCGATCTTGATCAAGGTCAACCAGATCGGCGCCCTGAGCAAAACGATGGACGCCATCCGCCTCGCGCAGCGGTCCGGATACACAACGGTGGTCTCCCATCGGTCCGGGGAAACCGAGGACACGACGGTCGCCCATCTTGCCGTGGCCTGCAACGCCGGCCAGATCAAAACGGGCGCCCCCAGCCGGACAGACCGCGTGGCCAAATACAACGAGCTGCTCCGAATCGAGGAAGAGCTGGGCTCATCCGCCGAGTACGCCGGCATGGACGCCTTCAGGCATAAGAGAGCGCTGCCGGCCGGCTAACCCGCATGACCGCAGAACCTGGAGGGTTCTCAAATCCACCATGGACTTGGGTTCGGGCGTCATCTTTTTGAGACTCCTGCTTTCCGCCCTTTTGGGCGGAATCGTGGGGATGGAGCGCGAGTGGCGGAACCAGCCCGCCGGTCTGCGAACCCATCTCATCTTGAGCCTGGGCGCCGCGTTGACGACCGTGGTTTCCCTCGAGATGGGGAGCCGCACCGGAAGCGACCCCGCCCGGATTGCCGCCAACATCGTCACGGGAATCGGATTCCTGGGCGCGGGCGTCATCTTCCGGTACGGGATCTCGGTCCGGGGCCTGACAACCGCCGCCAGCATCTGGACCACGGGCGGGATCGGCATGGCCGTCGGGGCGGGGGTCTATTGGGGGGCGTTCGTGGCGACTGGATTCCTCTTGCTGAGTCTGGTGATCCTTCGCCGCATCGAGCCGCTCCTGATGTCCGGCCGGGGCTCCCGGAGCGTACACATCAGCGCCCGGAGCACTCCGGGATTGATGAAAGATGTGGAGGACGTTTTTGACGGCTTCGGCGCAACGGTGAACAGTTTGGATTTTCGGCGGGATCACTCGCTGGGCCGGATCGAAATCCGGGCCGTCCTCGACACCCCGCCGAATTCACGTCCCGTTGACCTGGCCAACGCCCTGCGGCAGGTGGAGGAAATTATCGAGGTGGAGGTCCGTTAGTCAGAATGAAGTTGCGGCGCGCTCAGATAAAAGGTGGAGGGATGGATGCGATGCGAATGTTCATGCCGAGTTTCCTGGTCTTGCTCCTCGCGGGATTCACGCCGGCGTTCGGGCAGGATTCGGGCTTTGCGATCGTCGATGAATGGCCAACAGCCGCCGGCAAGCAGGGCGTCCCGGATGGCTGGACCCTGAAGGAGTTCAAGGGAACCGTGGCGCCGGGCGACATCACGGTGGAAACCGATGGGGACAAAGCCGTCTTGCGTCTGCGAGCGAACGACAAATCCTATTTTCTCAGCAAGGAAAAGCTCAACGTCTCCATGTCCGAAACCCCCGTTTTGACCTGGCGGTGGAAGACCCGTCTGCCCGTCAGCGGCGCGGACGCCCGGGACTATTACAAAGATGACCAGTCCGTGAACATCTACGTGACATTCAAACGCGGGAAAGCAGGGAAACTCAGGGCCATCGGTTATCTATGGGACGCCGAAGCCCCGCGCTGCGGCTACATCATCTCGCCCTCCGAGCGGTCCTTCTGGACGAGAAAGGCCTTGCGCGTGGTCGGGGTGCCTATCACCTGGTACGTCGTCCTGCGCAACAAGGAGACGCCGCTGGACGCCTGGATCACCGAATCAAGGAACCTGGCGGAGGATTACCGCCAAATATTCAAAACGGACGATAACCCCGACGTCGTGTCCGTCGCGGTGCAAACCGATACGGCGACCCTCAAGGTCCGGGCGGACAGTTCGGTCGGCTTCATCAAGTTTTCCGCCGAGGCCGCGCCAACGGGAGCAGACGGCTCCGGCGGATGCAAAGAATTGAAAGCCCTGCGCTGATCCGACTCTCACGGGACTGTCGCCCCCCCCCTCCCCCTTCCCCCCTGGACGGCCGCCCCGTTGCTCAGACGGCCTCACTCTTTCTGGAGCGGCGGCGCCAGTAAAAGACGCCCGCCCCCACCAAGACAGCGATGAGGATGAGCACCTCGACGCGGCGGAGAAACCCCAGGAGGGTTTCCAACTGCGGGGCGAACACGTAACCCAGATAACTGACCAGCGGCACGCTCACCAGGGCCGCCAGAAAATCCAGCCAGAAGAACTGCCGGAACGGCATCCGCATCGACCCCGCCAACAGGTACGTCGCCGCCCGAAGCCCCATCAGAAACCGGGCCAGCAGGATCGTCATCGTCCCGGATTTCTCGAAATGTCTCTGAACGCGGGCCAGCCGTTTCGGCGTGAGGAGATGCTTGACGCTCTTGTGGCGGACGGCGTCGGCCCCCCACTTCCGGCCGATCGTAAAGATCAGAACGTCGCCGGCCAAAACCCCGACGAACATCACCACGACGGTCGGGAGATATTCCGTGTAACCGAAATAGATCAGGAACCCGCCGGACAAGAGCACCGCGTCTTCGGGAACCGGAAGGCCCAGTCCGGAAAGGAACAAAATGGCGAACAGGAGGACGTAAACCAGCCACCCGGTGTGGCTTGTAAAAAAATTGAGTAGAACTTCCAAAGTCGGGATTCTCCCCTCATCCGCCCGGGGTGTTATATATCACACCTTCGCGACATCACGCCTTCGCGCCAAGATGCGTCAAAGGGCCGCCCCCACCCCCCGCTCCGGGCGCCATCGCCGCTCCTCCGTTCCGGACTCGCAAAGGAATTCAGCCATGCGCGAGAAGGTCTATATCGGACTCGATATCGGCGGAACGAACTTGAAAGCCTCGCTGATCTCCTCCGGCGGCGAGGTCCTCAGCCGCGTCCACCGGCTATCGCCCGAGGCCGTCGGAACCGATGAAGGAAACGCCGAGATCCGAGCCGCTCTCGCCGCCCTGGTTGAATCGGCGGCGGAGGGGAAGCCGATCGCCGGGATCGGGTGCGCGGGCGTCCTGTCCGGCGACCGCCGGGCCATCCTGGCCTCGCCGAACCTACCGGCGTTCGAGGGCTTTCCGCTCCGCCCCTTCCTCGAAGAGACGTTCGGCGTCCCGACCCTGCTCGAAAACGACGCCAACGCCATCGCCCTCGGCGAGGGCTGGCGCGGCGCGGGGACGGGGGGGAAAGGCGCCCTCGTCGTCGTCACCCTGGGGACGGGCGTCGGGACGGGGTTCATCCTCGACAGCGAGGTCTGGCGCGGCGGGGCCGGGATGGGCGGCGAAGGGGGCCATACGACGATCGACCCGGAGGGTCCTCCGTGCCGGTGCGGAAACCGGGGGTGCCTAGAAGCCTTCGTCGGGGCGTACGGAATCCTCCGCCGGTTCCGCGACGCCCTCGCCTCCGGGCGGGCAAGCGGTCTCGCCCCCGGCCCTGAGTTGGGCGTTCAGGAGATCGCCGACGCCGCGCGCGCGGGGACGCCCTTGCCGCGGACATCCTCCGGGACACCGGGAGATATCTCGGCATCGGTCTCGCCAACTTCGCCAACCTGTTCAACCCGGAGAAGATCGTCGTGACGGGCGGAGTCTCCCGGGCGGGAGACGCGATTCTGGACCCGGCCCGGGCGGAGATGAAGCGCAGGGCTTTCCCGGCCGTCACCGAATTCTTGGAGGTCCTGCCCGGCCGCCTGGGCGACGACGCCGGCCCCCTCGGGGCGGTTCTCCCGCTCATCGGCGAAGGCCAACGGAGAACCTGAATCCACAGATTACTGATTGGGGGAGGCGAAAAACCGAAAGGCCATGGCGATCCACAGATTTCACAGATTACGCAGATTTATGAATCAACCAAAACCCACCTTACCGCCTGTCATTTCGAGCGAGGGGGGAGTACGCCCCGACGGGGATTCTCGCACTTTATGCCTTGATTTTCTCTTTCCCCAATCTGCGAAATCTGTGGATAAACTGCCTTGTTTTTCGCCTCTTTCATTCTATGGAAGAGAACCCTTCCGGGGACATGCCCGCCGTGTACTCGCGGACACTTTTCGCCGCATCGAGGATGTCTTCCAGATAAACCCTTATAGTCCCGGGACATCGACGGTCTCGGCCAGGATGTGTTCTCGGAGCCTCGGCTTGATGGCGTCCCGGAGCACCAGGTCCACCTTGCGGGCGAAAAGCTCTTCCAGGTAGGCTTTCAGGTCCATGTATGCGTCGAAGGATTTTTTGTGGAACTCAACCACGAAGTCGAGGTCGCTTGTCTCATCCGACTGATTTCTTGCCGAGGAGCCGAACAGCCCCAGCCGCCGGACACCCATCCCGGCCAGGTCGTCTTTGCGTTTTTTCAGCTCTTCGAGGATTGCCGCCCCGTCACCCGTCATTTCTCCTCCCCCCTCCCCCTTCCGCCAGCCCATGCACGTCTGTCATTATACCCGCATTCCGCAATGCGCCCCTGAAGGTTTGTAGTCATTCCGAGCGAGGCATCCACCGATGCAAAGCATCCACCGACGCGTGGCGTCCTCCGACGCATGGGCCGCCGGGTCCCGACGAGGAATCCCGCCGTGTATGTCTTGCCTTTCTCTTTTTTCAATTCCGACCAGGGCACGCAGTACACCTCGGTCGCCTTTGGGCAGCGCTGCCGGCAGGCGGGCGTGCGTCCCTCCATGGGTTCGGTCGGGGACTGCTACGACAACGCGCTGTGTGAGAGCTTTTTCGCCACGCTGGAGTGCGAGCTCCTCGCTCGCCACAGTTTCCGCACCCGGGCCGAGGCGCGCATGGAGGTGTTCGGGTTCATCGAGGGCTTCTACAACCCGCATCGTCGGCACTCCTCCATCGACAACCTGTCACCCGTTAACTACGAAAGGAGACAACAACGCACACCCTGAAAACCCAAGTGCTTAACTCTCCACGAAACCGGGGTAAGTCCACCGGACCATCCAGTTCTGGACCAACTCGTCCCGCCGAAATCCCTCCTCTCCACGCACGGCATATTTTTCAATCCGCTCAATGGCCTCCAAGATGTGTCGAAGCCGCTCGCGCTCATCCCTCATAAAGACACCGCTTCCTTCAGGACGCGATCGCGAATGCGGTCGCGGAGGCCCTTCTCTGTCACTACGTCCACTTTGACGCCGAGAAGGTCGTTCAACTCCCTCCAGAGCGCGCCCAAGTCCAGCAAGCTCCGGTCGGGCGCCATGTCCACCAGGATATCGATGTCGCTGGCCGCATCGGCCTCGGCCCTTGCGGCCGAGCCGAAAAGGCGTACGTTGTGCGCCCCGTGCCGGGCGGCAATGCGGAGGATCTCCGCCCGCTTCCGCTTCAGGATCTCGTCTAATTCCATTATCCCGGCCCTTAAGAGGAACCTCCAATTCTAGATCCACAGATTACACAGATTGCGCAGATGGGGGAAGACAAGAACAAGAAGCGCAAGGCGAGATTCCTCGTCGCGACCCTGCCGGTCTCTGGCTCGGAATGACAAGAATGAAATCCACAGAACGGCCACCAACAGATACTTATCCACAGATTACACAGATTTCGCAGATTGGAAAAAAGCAAGAACCCGGGGTTCTCGGAGAATTTCACTTCGTCCTTAATCCGCGAATCATCTCAGGGTCTTTTGCAGGAAATCCCTCACGTCGGACCAGTAGGCCCCGACGGTGTAAAAGAGCTTGTGGGCGCACGGGGCGCCGGGGCCGGGTTTGCAATTCAACGGGCCGCCCGGATATTCGTGAAAATCGACGGGCTTGCCGACCCTCCGGAAGGCGGCGGCCAAACGCTGGCTGCCGTTGACGATGAAGCGGTCATCCCCGGTCGCGAGCAGGATCTGAACGGGCGCGCGGACGCGTGAGACATCCTCCCCGGCGGCGGCCAGCTCGGACCTCGGGCCGGGAGCGATCGCCATGAGGACGAACGCCTTCGCCTCCAGGCCGTGCCGGGCGGCGATGAGCGTCAAAAGCGCCCCGCGCGAGAAACCCGCCACGGCAAGCCGGCCGGGGTCCACGTTCTTCATCTCGCCGACGTGACGATAAGCCCCCAAGACGATCGCGAGCTGCGTGGAAAGCGCCTCCAAGCCGTTGCGGACGGGAAGGAAGGCGAGGAAGCCGTCCCCGGCGAGGGCCTGGCAAAAGGCGTTCAGCGAATAGCCGCGGGCTTTCGCCCCGGAAAGGCCGTGGAGGTCCACAAGAATTCCGTGGTTGAAGATGACCGCCGGATAAGGCGGCGTTGCCTTTTTCGGTACGCTGATGAGGGCCTGGTGTTCCCTCTCCCCGACCCGGAACCGGACGTTCCCGACGCCGGCGCAGCCCCCCGCCAGAACGAGCGCGGCGGTGAGGAGAAGGATGAATCGGTCCGCGGATTTCATATCATTTCAAGCCACAAAAGGCAGACCCTTTTGATCCACAGATTACGCAGATTTTAGAAAAGAGAAGAATCAGTGATTCAAACCCTTATGAATTTTCCTGCTCTTCAATCTGTGCAATCTGTGGATAAGAAAGCCTTTAATCACGTAGCCGGAAGGAGATCTTTCACATCGAAGGCCGTATCCTGAAGCCGGGCTTCCTTCCCCGAGAGGTCCCGGCCCGATTGGATCAACCCCTGGAAGGTGCGAAGCTCTTTGAAGTTGGCGTTGATTCCGAAGTAGGCCCGCATGACGTTTTCCCGCAGGTAGAAAACCGTGAAGGACCCGTCCTCGTATTTCCCCCGGACGAGCACCCGGTCGTACTCGCTCTCGTCGCCGGCGAACAGGAGCTTGAGGTCGAAGACGTCCGACCAGACGGAGGTCAGGTGGTCATACCGGTTCTCCGCGCCGGCCATGTTCTGCCCGGCGAGCGTTCCGCAGTACCCGGCGTGGCCCCAGTGCTCCACCCGCCGCCGCTTGCCGAACACCGGGTCCGGGTAGTTGGCCGCGTCGCCCCCGGCGTAGATGTCCGGGTCCGATGTCTGAAGGAGATCGTTGACGACGATTCCGTCCTCCACCTCCAGGCCGGCGTCCCGGGCCAGCTCGACGTTGGGGACGATGCCGATGGCGACGCACACGAAATCGCACGGAAGCTCGACGCCGGATTCCGTGACGACCGAAGAAGCCCGTCCCCCCCCTCCCCCCCCGCCCCGGATCTCGGCCACCCGCTCGCCGGTGTGGAACGTGACGCCCCGTTCGGAGCAATAGCCCTCGAAAAATCCCGACAGGGACTCATCGGTGAAGCGGGACCAGATGCGGGATTCGGCCTCGATGACGTCCACCTTGACGCCCATCAGCGTCAGGGAGGCGGCGATCTCCATGCCGATGAACCCGGCCCCGACGATGACCGCGCGCTTGTCCGGACCCGCCTCGGCCGCGATACGTTTCGTGTCCGCGAGGGTCCGCAGGGAGTGAACCCCTTGGAGATCGCCCCCGGGGACCGGCAGGGGGATGGGTCTGCCGCCGGTCGCGATGAAGGCCTTCTCGAACCGGATCTCCTCGCCGCCCGCGATCTTTGCTGTCTTGGCCGCCGGATCGAGCGCCTCGACGGGGGCGCCGAGGACAAGGTCGATCCGCTTGTCGTTGTACATCCGCTCGGGATCGAGGAGGAGCTTTTCCTCTTCCTTCTCGCCGCGCAGGAACTCTTTGGACAAAGGGGGCCGGTTGTACGGCGCGGCGGGCTCCTCGCCCACCAGCGTGATGGAGGCGTCCGGGTCCTTGTCCCGAAGCTGCTTGGCCGCCCGGTTGGAAGCCAGACCGGCGCCGATGAGGAGATGTTTGGTGGATTTCATGGGACCTCCAGGGTGCAGAGTTTTATCCACAGATTACACGGATGGGGAGAGGCTAAAAACCGAAAGGCCCGGGCAATCCACAGATTACACAGATTGAAGAAGAGAAGGTCAAGACACACACGGCGGGATTCCTCGTCGGGGGCGACCCCTCCCCTCGCTCGGAATGACAAAAAATGGAATCCACTGACCCCGTCCAAACTCAGGTGGGGATTACACAGATTTCGCGGATCCTCAACTCACAAGCGCGCCGTAGGCGTCCGGCCGGCGGTCGTCCAGGTAGGTCCACTCGCTCCGGACCCTGTCGATCTCATCCAGGTCGATCTCGGCCAGAAGTACGCCGTCCGTCATGCCGCTGGGCTCTCCGATCAGATCTCCCTCCGGGTTGACACAGAAGCTCGACCCATAAAAGTCGTGCGCCTCTTCGCTTCCCACCCGGTTGACCCGGAGGATGTAGACCCCGTTGGTGATGGCGTGCGCGCGCAGGACGGTCTCCCAGCGCTGGTGGCTGGCGAAGGCGGCGGCCGTGGGGGTGACGATGATCTGCGCGCCGTTCAGCGCCAGGGCCCGGGAGACCTCGGGAAAGAACACGTCCCAGCCGATCTGGACGCCGATCCGGGCGAACCCCACGTCGAAGACCGGGAACCCGGAATCTCCCGCCTCGAAATAGGAGCGCTCTTCCCAGAGGTCGAAATGCGGCACGTGGACCTTCCGGTAGACGCCCTTGAGGTCCCCTTGCGCGTCGAGGACGGCGGCCGCGTTGAATCCTCGTCCGTCGCCGTCCCGCTCATAGATCGGCGCAATGACGGCCGCGTTCCACCGCCGGGCCTCGGCGGCCAAGCGGTCCACCGAGGGGCCGGGGATGGACTCGGCCAGGTCGTGGGCGTCGGGGTCGGTGTTGCGGGGAAACCAGTGGGTGTGGAACAACTCCTGAAAGCAGATGACGCGGGCGTCCTGCTCCGCGGCCAGGTCGCCCAACTCGATCGCCCGTTTGAGGTTTCGGTCCTTGTCGGGCGTGCAGCGCATTTGGACGCCGGCGATCTTGAATCCCAAAGGCTCAGCTCCTTCCGTGGCAGTTCTTGTACTTCTTCCCGCTTCCGCAGGGGCAAGGCTCATTGCGGCCGACCTTGCGCCCCTCGCGCCGGTAAGTCTGGACGGCGCCGGGCTCGGAGGTGTTGGTCATCAGGTCTTCATCGCCGCCGTAGGACTCCACCGACATTTCTTCCCCCCGGTGCTCGACCATCCGGGCCGCCCGCCGGCCGAGAAATCCGTCGCCCAACTGCTCATCATCCGGATCGACCTGAATCCGGAGAAGGTATTGGGGGATCTCTTCCTTGAGCCGCCCCATCATGGCCGAGAAGAGATCGAACCCTTCCCGCTTGTACTCGTTGAGGGGGTTCTTCTGCGCGTAGCCCCGGAAGCCGATCCCCTCCTTGAGGTGGTCCATGGCCAGCAGATGGTCCTTCCACTGGTCGTCGACGATCTGGAGCATGACCATGCGTTCGAGAAAACGCAGGGTGTCCGCGCCCATTTCGGACTCTTTCTTTTCGTAGGCCCTTTCAACGGCGGCGACGACTTGCTCGGCCACCTCCTCCGGGGAGGATTCCTCCATGTTGAGCCAATCCGGGCTGCCGTCCAGAGAGAGCATGAACCCCTTGCGTTCGACCTGAAGGCCGAACAGACGCCCGAGGGCCTGCTCCAGCCCATCGAGATCCCAGTCGTCGGGGTGAAGGGTGTCGTTGAGGTGCAGCCCGACGGCCGACTCGGCCACGTCCTCAATCATGCCGAAGAGCATTTCGCGGCTGTTTTCCCCGGCGATGATCTGCTGGCGCTGCTCGTAGATCACCTCCCGCTGCTTGTTCATCACGTCGTCGTATTCCAGGAGGTGTTTGCGGATATCGAAGTGGTAGGCCTCCACCTTCTTCTGGGCGTTGCCGATGGCCTTGCTCACCATATTGTGCTCGATGGGCTCTCCTTCCTCCATGCCCAGTTTATCCATGATCCCGCTGATCCGGTCCGAGCCGAAGATCCTGAGCAGATTGTCCTCGAGCGACAGGTAAAACCGGGACGAGCCCGGATCCCCCTGCCGGCCGGACCGGCCCCGGAGCTGGTTGTCGATCCGGCGGCTCTCGTGCCGCTCCGTGCCGAGGACGTGCAGACCGCCGAGGGCCACAACGTCGTCGTGCTCCTTGGCGCAGACGGCATGATACTTCTCCAGCTCCCTCTCGTAATCCGCGTCTTCACCGGCGTCCGCCGCCGTCCTGGCCAGGAACTCGGGGTTGCCCCCGAGGAGGATGTCCGTCCCGCGTCCGGCCATGTTCGTGGAGATCGTGATGGCCTTCAGGCGGCCGGCCTGGGCGATGATGTCGGCCTCATTGGCGTGGTGCTTCGCGTTCAACACGTTGTGGGGGACCCCGCGTCTTTTGAGCAGCTTGCTGACCTTCTCGGAGTTCTCGATGGAGCCGGTCCCGACCAGAACGGGCTGGCCGCGCTCATGGCAATCGGCGAGCTCGTCGATGGCCGCTTGGTATTTTTCCCCTTCCGTCCGGTAGACCACATCGGGAAACTCGGTCCGGACGAGGGGCACGTTGGTGGGGATCGCCACAACGTCCAGGTTATAGATCTGGGCGAATTCCGCCGCCTCGGTGTCGGCCGTTCCGGTCATGCCCGACAGCTTGTCGTACATCCGGAAGTAGTTCTGGAAGGTGATGGTGGCGAGTGTCTGGTTTTCGTTCTCGATTTTGACGTGCTCTTTGGCTTCGAGGGCCTGGTGAAGCCCCTCGCTGTATCTGCGGCCGGGCATCGTCCGGCCGGTGAACTCGTCGACGATGATGACCTCGCCGTTCTGGACAACATAGTCCACGTCCCGCTGGAAGAGGACGTGCGCCTTGAGCGCCTGATTGACGTGGTGCAGGCTCTCGATGTTCTCCAGGTCGAAGAGGCTGTCCCCTTTCAGAAGCCCCGCCTTCTCCAGCCGTTGTTCCATCTCGGGCATGCCGAGCTCGTTCAGCGTGGCGGTGCGGCTCTTCTCGTCCACGGTGAGATACGCGTACTTGATCTTGCTGATGGCGTCCTTCTCGGAATCGGGAAGCTCCTCCTCGGGCGGCGCATCCTCCCCGGCGTCCTCCTTCTCCTTGAGCATGGGAGGAATCAGGCGGTCGATCTTGTGGTACAGGTCGGTCGATTCCTCGGCCGGCCCGGAGATGATGAGGGGTGTGCGGGACTCGTCGATGAGGATGCTGTCCACCTCGTCCACAATGGCGTAGTGGAGCTTCCGCTGGACCATTTCATCCGGGGTGAACTTCATGTTGTCGCGCAGATAATCGAACCCGAACTCGTTGTTGGTCCCGTACGTAACGTCGCAGGCGTAGGCCGCCTGGCGATCCTCGTCGGCCATGTCGTGCTGGATCACACCCACCGTAAGACCGAGTCCTTCATAGACCGGTCCCATCCAGTCGGCGTCGCGGTGGGCCAGGTAGTCGTTGACCGTCACGATGTGGACGCCCTTGCCGGTCAGCGCGTTGATGTAAACCGCAAGCGTCGCGACGAGCGTCTTGCCCTCGCCGGTCTTCATCTCGGCGATCTTTCCTTCGTGCAGGACAACGCCGCCGAGGATCTGGACGTCGAAGTGGCGCATATGGACCTTGCGGCGCGCGACCTCCCGGCAAGCCGCGAAGGCCTCCGGCAGCAGGTTTTCCAAGGTTTCACCGTCCGCCAGCCGTCCCCGGAGCTCATCCGTCTTGGCGCGGATCTCCTCGTCCGAAAGCTCCTTCATCCCGGCCTCAAGCGCGTTCGTCCGCTCGACGTAGTGTGCGAGGCGCTTCAACTGCCGGTCGTTCTTGGTGCCCACCATCTTTTTGACTAATTCGAACATCTCGACTCCAGGGGTGTTAACCAATAATTTTCAATCACATATGGCCGAACCTGCCAAAAACCTCCGGCTTTCCCCGCCTCCAAACGGGCCAGGGGAATCGCTTCATTCCTTTGAAAGTGTAGTGCCTAACCAGAGAGCAATCAACCATTCTTCTGAGATGACGCCAAGCGGCCAATCATATGCAGCCTGGATTTCGCATATGGATCATAAGATTAGACAGACCGAAAGCCGCTTTCTTTTGTAAAATCAGCGTGTTGGGATGGCCCTGCCACCTTCTCGCGGGGGCGTCCAATGGGTGAAGCAAAAAGGCGGGGATTGAAGGTTCGTTTTGACCGTCGGCTGAGGCGTGAGTTTGACGGAGGCAGAATCACTTCGGATGCGGGATTGCCGGCCCGCCGGGAGGGGGGGGCTCAAGCTCTGGTCGCTGCGAAGCCTCCAGGTGAAGCTGATAAAATCGGGGGCCGGATCGTGCGGTATACCCAGCAGATCATCTTTCAGTTGGTTGAGGTTGCTGTATCCAGGGAAGTGTTCGCCCTCATCCTGGATCGGATCAACCGATTGCGGCCTGTGCCTGTCTGACCTTGAGCGGAGCAGTCCCCGTAGGCGGAAGGAGGATATTTTTCCTCACTCGTTGAACCGTCGGGAAGGATCACCGAGGGCGGGACTCCGCGTTTCTCCATGGCAGTTGTCGATCAGCTCCCAGTTGGGGAATTCGAGAAGCCGTTGACAGGCCCATTGGAGGGGGTCTAATGTTTTCGAACTACGAAAGGGACCGGAAGGATCTCGGCGGAAGTAGAAATAGGAAATTCCCGTTTAAAGGGAATTAACATGGAAATGGCTACGAATCGCTGCCCTGTTTGTGGGGCGAATCTAAGAGAGAAAAGGGAAATTTCTGACTTTCATTGGCACGTCAACTGTGATCGCTGTGGAGAGTTTGAAATTGGCCGGAGCCTGTCCCATTCATAGTTGAAGGTTGAGAAAAAGAGGTGGCGGTTCACTCCTGCCGACTCGGTTAGAATCGGGTTGGCAAACATTCAAAGAGGAGGAACCGCCATGAGTGAAGCTTACCAGATCATCGAGAAGAAAGAGACCCAAAGGTTGGCCGCCTTTGTGGCGGAGCACGGGCAGGCGTTTTTTCCTCTGGTGTCGCTGGTGGAGCAGTCCCAACTGGCGGTGGAGGACCTGATGGACGTCATGGGCCGGGCGGGCCTGGAGGCCGTGCTTTTGCTGTCGGCCAAGGGCTTGACGGGCGCGCCGCATCCAGGCAAGCGGGGTGGCGAGGTCCGCCGGCACGGCAGCCAGGGGGGCCGGGTGACCCTGAAGGGGCGCAAGCTGAAGGTGAGAAAGCCGCGGCTTCGCCGCCGGGGCCAGGGTCGGGGCGGGGAGGTGGAGGTGCCGGCGTATGCGGCCATGCAGGCCGACCCCGGGCTGGGGGAGCGGATGCTGGATTTGCTGATGCGAGGGGTCTCGACGCGGAACTACGCGGCCGTTCTTCCCGAGCTGGCCGAGACGGTGGGGGTGTCGAAGTCGGCCGTGAGCCGGGAGAGCATCGAGGCGGCCGAGGCGAAGCTGCGGCGTCTTTGTGAGCGGCGTTTTGACGACATCGACCTCCTCATCCTCTACCTGGACGGTCTGCGCTTCGGCGCGCATCACGTCATCGTGGCCGTTGGGGTGGACACACGGGGCCAAAAGCACGTTCTGGGCCTGAGGTCGGGCGCCACCGAGAACGCCACGGTCGTGACGGCGCTTCTTGAGGAGTTGGTGGAGCGCGGCGTGCGGCCCGGGCGGCGTCGGCTTTTTGTCATCGACGGCTCGAGGGCGCTTCGTGCGGCGATTGACCGGGTGTACGGGGACGACAATCCGGTGCAGCGGTGCCGCAACCACAAGGTGAAGAACGTGATGGACCACCTGCCCGAGGAGTTGAAGGATCCGGTGAAGGCGACGATGAAGGCGGCCTGGCGGCTGGCGCCGAAGGAGGGGATTGCCCGTCTGCGCAAGCAGGCCCGGTGGCTTCAGATCGAGCATCCGGACGCGGCCGCCAGCCTTTTGGAGGGTCTGGAGGAGATCTTCACCGTCAACCGCTTGGCTCTTCCGCCCGGCCTTCGGCGCTGCCTGGTGAGCACGAACCTGATCGAGAGTCCCTGTTCGGGGGTGCGGATGCGCACCCGGCGCGTCGGCCGCTGGCGGGACGGGGCGATGGTGAAAAGGTGGGCCGCTTCCGCCTTCCTCGCCACCGAGAAGAACTTCCGTCGCCTGGACGGCTACCGGGACCTGTGGATCCTGAAGGCCGTTCTGGACGAGCCCCGCTTTGACACCCGAGAGGAGGTCGCATAAGGTGAACCACACACGGACCGCCGCCTCAAACCTTCAACTGAATTCGGGACACCCTCATTGGCCGCCGTGTGATGGATGACTTTAACGAGGAAGAACCATATAAGGTCAGCGGTTGGATTTACGACCAAAACTCTTTGGAATTAACCCCAACCTTAACTGCCGAGATTCTAGAACAAATTCGGTCAATTCCCTCGCTTTCGCTTCTGGAGAAGGCGGACAGTTTAATAAAGCACATTTGGACCGCCCCTGGGTTATTGGACACTCGGGTGAGGGTATTCGACCTCATGCGGCCTCCGCAACTTGAGCGAGTTTTTCCTGCCTTGCCTGGGCCGGCGTTCGGTAGCCGTAGCCCTCGAGAATCCAATGATGGTTGTACAGGTTCTTGAACTCAAGCAGCGCCCACCGCAGTTCCTCTACGGTGGCGAAAGAGCGCACCCACAGGAGATTCTCCTTCAAGATGCGGATAAACCACTCACAGTAGCCATTTCCCTCGGGCGCCCGCACGAAGCTGGGCGAACTGGTCATGCCCAGGTAGGCGATCTCCCGCTGAAAGTCATCGGACAGATAGGCGGGGCCGTGGTCGTGACGAACTTTAAGCCCCTCGGCGACGTCCGCCTCCAAGCCGGCGAAGCGCTCGGCGACCCCCTGCCGGATCGGCTCCAGGGCCTCGAAGCGGTTGCCGCTCTTGGCCGCATGGATCCCCACGCAGTCCACCGAGCAGTGATCCACCGCCACGAACACCGAGGCCACCCCCTCCTCGGTGGTCACCGTCGTCGTCATGTCCGTGCCCCACATTCGGTCGGGCCGCTCGGTGCGGATGGTCCCGTTGTGGGCCTTGGGACCTCGGGGTTTGCCCACCCGGTGGGGGGCCTGAAGCCCCGCCTCCCGCATCAGGCGACGCACCCGCTCCTTGCTGGTGCGGATGCCCGCGAAGCGCAGCCTCGCCCACACCTTGCGGTAGCCCTCGCCATGGAAGGGAGAGTCCTCCAGGACCTGCCGGATGTGGCCGAGGAGTTCCGCATCGGTGCACGGGCCCACAGGGCCGCGCTTATTGGGCGTGGGGCGTTCATGAACGGGGACCGCCTCTCGCCGCCGTTGCGCGTAGACCGTGGAGCGCGCCAAGCCCCAAAGGGCGCACACCCGCTTCAGGCCGTAGGCTCTGCCCGTGGAGGTGAAGCGGGCCTGACTCATCGCCTCCACCTCCTGCCGGCTAAAGGGCGGCCGGCCTCCAGGCGGTCGATCTTCTCCCGCAGGACCTCGCCCTCCATCGTGAGTTCGCCCACCTTGGCCTTGAGCCGGGCGTTCTCCTCGGCCCGCTCATCCGCCGGGCGGGCTTTGAGCGCCGCCTCGCCCCCGCGAAGGAACGCCTCGCGCCAGGCGGAAAGCCGAGCCGCTGTCGTGCCCAACTCGCGGCAGAGCGTCTCCAGGCTCTCGCCCCGCAAAAGACGCAGGACCGCCTCCCGCTTGCGCTGGCAGGAGAACCGACCCCGCTCACTGCGATGCCCTGGGGCCTTGGCTCCGTTCGCCCTGCGGGCGCCCTCCGCCAAAGCCCCCTCTTGCTTTTGTTCGTTCATCGCGACACCCCTTTCTCCATGAATCATGGATCAATCGAGTGTCCAACAAAACCCTAGAGCGGGGGACATTGCCAAAGAATATCAGCATTATGATAGCGAAGTGAACGCAATTCACCCACACTGCATATCGGCCATTCACGGGAAAAACAGACGAGAAGTAACTTCCGTGGTGGCACTTCTTAAGAATAAGCGCTACGTTGAATATTCTTCGGCAGATCGGGCAAGGATTACCCATGAGGGATGGATTCATGTAGAACACTTGCAGAAGGTTATGGTCGACTCCAAACAAGGTTTTGTTGCAATGTGGTTTGACCCAGACCTCAATGAGGCATACGAGCAAGGTGGACCGCCCCTGGGTTATTGGACACTCGGGTGAGGGTATTCGACCTCATGCGGCCTCCGCAACTTGAGCGAGTTTTTCCTGCCTTGCCTGGGCCGGCGTTCGGTAGCCGTAGCCCTCGAGAATCCAATGATGGTTGTACAGGTTCTTGAACTCAAGCAGCGCCCACCGCAGTTCCTCTACGGTGGCGAAAGAGCGCACCCACAGGAGATTCTCCTTCAAGATGCGGATGAACCACTCACAGTAGCCATTTCCCTCGGGCGCCCGCACGAAGCTGGGCGAACTGGTCATGCCCAGGTAGGCGATCTCCCGCTGAAAGTCATCGGACAGATAGGCGGGGCCGTGGTCGTGACGAACTTTAAGCCCCTCGGCGACGTCCGCCTCCAAGCCGGCGAAGCGCTCGGCGACCCCCTGCCGGATCGGCTCCAGGGCCTCGAAGCGGTTGCCGCTCTTGGCCGCATGGATCCCCACGCAGTCCACCGAACAGTGATCCACCGCCACGAACACCGAGGCCATCCCCTCCTCGGTGGTCACCGTCGTCGTCATGTCCGTGCCCCACATTCGGTCGGGCCGCTCGGTGCGGATGGTCCCGTTGTGGGCCTTGGGACCTCGGGGTTTGCCCACCCGGTGGGGGGCCTGAAGCCCCGCCTCCCGCATCAGGCGACGCACCCGCTCCTTGCTGGTGCGGATGCCCGCGAAGCGCAGCCTCGCCCACACCTTGCGGTAGCCCTCGCCATGGAAGGGAGAGTCCTCCAGGACCTGCCGGATGTGACCGAGGAGTTCCGCATCGGTGCACGGGCCCACAGGGCCGCGCTTATTGGGCGTGGGGCGTTCATGAACGGGGACCGCCTCTCGCCGCCGTTGCGCGTAGACCGTGGAGCGCGCCAAGCCCCAAAGGGCGCACACCCGCTTCAGGCCGTAGGCTCTGCCCGTGGAGGTGAAGCGGGCCTGACTCATCGCCTCCACCTCCTGCCGGCTAAAGGGCGGCCGGCCTCCAGGCGGTCGATCTTCTCCCGCAGGACCTCGCCCTCCATCGTGAGTTCGCCCACCTTGGCCTTGAGCCGGGCGTTCTCCTCGTCCCGCTCATCCGCCGGGCGGGCTTTGAGCGCCGCCTCGCCCCCGCGAAGGAAGGGAATTACAAAGATTGGTTGACGCCAGCGCGGGAGGCGCGCATGCTTGACGGATGGATTGGAGAGGCCCTGTCGTGTCAACGTTCTTCTCCACAGTCGTATTGTGCGTCGGATTCTGGACGGAACCGATGTTCCCGTTAGGCGATTACAGATGGGGCATTCTCGCTGGCGTCGGGCTATTAGGCATCCTCGCCATCTACACGCCGGTAGTTTACCGTCAAATACGGAGAAGGCGATCCAAGATCGCCCAACCGGGGGTTTCATTGGAAGTGGATTATACGACGGCCTGTGTAATCGCGAATCGCTACGTCGACCCCGATGAAACCATGGCATCGAGCAAGTTGATCGCCGTGCGAGCGCAAATTCTCGCAAGGTTTGACAAGGTGGTTGGTGCGCAGATCGGAGATCAGTACAACGGCCAGCTTCTACACCAGTGGTTCCAGAAAAATGCGGCGCGCTGTCTCGTCGCGCACCAAGACGAAATTACCTAACGGGTGGAGGTCGACTGCTATGCCGTATCGCTCCAAGCTTGACCCCAGGGTGGACTTGGCGGGCGCGACTCCGGAGACGCTGGCAAAGGCGCTGTTCCGCCGCACGGAACCGTTACGCCCCGGAGCCCGACGAAAGCCCGTTGTCCGCGATGAGGTCGCGGTAGAGAAGGTTGCGCCCGACCAGCCGAGCGACGGTGTGCCGCATCTGCGCAAGCGTTCCTGAGTCGCGGACGTTGTGTTTGCCAGCAAATTCGGAGACGTAGCGTTGCATGTGCTTCGGGCTGATCTTGTGGAAGGTGCCCTTGTGGGCGCGCTTGAGCATCGACCAGAAGGACTCGATCCCGTTGGTGTGCGCCATGCCGTTGACGTATTCGGAGACCGAGTGCTTAATGCTTTCGTGCGGGTTCGGGATGCCCTCGTAGGCAGCGGCGTCATCGGTGTAGACCACCGCGTCCGGCTCGGCGTTCTCGGCCACGAAATCTTGCAGCGTGGCCTTGTCGGTGCTCTCGATCACGCGGGCGTTGACCTTGTTCGTCGCCCGGTCCTTCGCGCCCACGACCGCCACCATGTCCACCGGTCCGCTCCCCGTCGTCGCCTTGCGCTTCGCGTTCGACATGTTCTGGCGCTTCCCGCCGACATAGGTTTCGTCGAACTCGACCGGGCCGTCAAACGGGCCTTCGCCATCCCCGCCCCATGCTTCCCGGATACGGTGAAGCATGAACCAAGCCGTGGGCTGCGAAACGCCAATGTCGCGTTGCAGCTTCATGGACGAAACCGACTTGAGGTTTGTCAGACAGAGATAGATGGCGATGGCCCACTTCCGGAGTGGGATTTTCGACCGCTGCATGGCCGTGCCCGTCTTGACGCTGAAATAGGATCGGCAATCGGTGCACCAATAGGGCATTTTCGCGTGACTGGCCTCGCTGGTGCGGAGCGATCCGCACTTGGGGCAGTGGCGACCGTCCGGCCAGATTACCGATTCGAACCACGCCGTGGCGGCTTTCTCGGTCGGAAACATATCCATCAATTGAACGATGGTGATCCCCTTGCGGTGCGCTTTTCCGGGTGCTTTTTTCGCCATTTCCGCTCTCCCTTCCAATACTTGAAATATAGGGATTGAGAGCGGAAATGTCAACCTTTCTTTGTAATTCCCCGAAGGAACGCCTCGCGCCAGGCGGAAAGCCGAGCCGCTGTCGTGCCCAACTCGCGGCAGAGCGTCTCCAGGCTCTCGCACCGCAAAAGACGCAGGACCGCCTCCCGCTTGCGCTGGCAGGAGAACCGACCCCGCTCACTGCGATGCCCTGGGGCCTTGGCTCCGTTCGCCCTACGGGCGCCCTCCGCCAAAGCCCCCTCTTGCTTTTGTTCGTTCATCGCGACACCCCTTTCTCCATGAATCATGGATCAATCGAGTGTCCAACAAAACCCTAGAGCGGGGGAGGACGAACGATCGCGAACAGGAACGACGCAAGCCCGGTTCGTCTGAACGTAAGACGGGGATCAGCCTCCAAGGCGTGTACGGGCAGCTTGCGCATTGTCTCCAGCGTGTCTTCCACGAGAACCTGACAACGCAGGCTTGTCTACGCTGTCGTTGATGGTCAACTCCGGGACTTGACGGAAATTCGGGTTGGGGCTGCTGCGGGCAAGCAGTGGCGGCGCGGTCTGGACGCCGATGTCGGCCTTGGGCTTCTAATAACGCACGGATTTCTCACCGAAGGTTCCGCCAATGTCAAAAATATAGGAGTACGCACCAACCTTTTCTGGTCCACCGGACACCAAGCCAGGAATCAATCCGATTGCAGACAAAATTAGTCCTATCGGATCACCAGTGGAAAATGACCACACAACGCCAGTAATTCCTAGAGACCAAGAGGACAAGTTCTTTTGGAGTGTGCGATGGGTCGTTCGCTGTATGTCGTGAGCTGCGTCCGAAATTTCTTGCCGTCGCTCTAGTAACAGGGTTTCTCGTTCACTAGGCTCATCGACCTCAGCCAGTTCAATCATGAAGCGACGGAGGTCGCGCATGTAGGAACGGTAGGCAATTTGGTGTTCCGCACGAAACTGCAAAACATCATCAAGAGGAATGGATGAGAGATCGAAAGTCACAGGCTCGAGATCCAATTGGACTACATTTTGCCTCGATGGCATCGATTCCATGGATAACGTTTGAATGAGATCCGACACTGCGGCGTGATTGTCAGTTGTGGGATGAATTGTCATTCCCCGCTTTTGGCCTGCTCTTCGTGACAACTGTGCAAGGATGACGAGAATAGTAGTACGGACGGTTGGATGAAGAGGGATGGATACACCGTCTTCACTGGGTCTGGCCAGTCCTTTAGTTTGAAGCTCGTCGACCAAGAATTGCGCCAATTTAACGTCGGCGCCATATCCCATTCGGGATTGGGACAGTTCGGCGAAATAGTCTGTCTTCGGAAGATCGTCGAATGCACCGTTTGTGATCAATTTAACGATAATGTTTGCGAGATGATTCGTCGTTTCTTCATCGAGCCAATCTTTTGGTTCAAGTACGCGGAGTAGACCACGTTCCTCAAGGGGTGCGGCAAGAACCGGGTCTGCATGAACGTGGCGACCATACATGTAGTCAGGCAGTAAAGTGGCAATATCGTCGAAAAACAACAATAGAGACTTAATCCAGTCAGTTTCCCGTAGGGTCCAGTAGGGTGCCGGATAGTAATATGCTGTATCGTTCATTATGTGGCCTCATTCAGGTGGTATCTGGGCGGCGGTGAGGGGTTTGGCTTGGCAACCAAAGATAGAAGCCAGGAGCGGCCCCAACAGTTTGGGCCGTGCGATCTCCGCACCGACGAAGCCCATCGGGACAGTGTTACAAGGCCTGTCGGTCCTGGGCTAGGCCCGTGTATGGACCTTGACGAAGGGGATGGGAGATTCGTCCAACTTGACGGTGCATGGGCGGGATCCGTGATTGCCGTCCGATTTGCGATACAGTACTGGGGATTATCCCCGTGGAAGACAGATCGGAAGTCGTGGACAAATAAGGGGTTAGCGAGTTCGTCGGTAGCGATAGCCCTCATTGTCTTTTCTCCGTAGAAGCGCCGGTACGCGTTCCCATGTCCGAGCGGTAAGTAGCCCGTCTATCAACTGCGGACAAAGGTCGCGGCGATCTCCGATTCAGGACACCTGGACTGAGCAGTATGATGAAATCCTAGGCGAGAGTTCAAGTGCGTACAGTCGGCTGGAGGCGCTTCGCATGTCAGCGACGCGCCCGCGACGTCTAGGCGGCGGACGCGGGGAGTAACTCCAGTTTCACCAAGCCATCGTCGCAGCCATCGACAATGACCGACATTCACCGCCACGCCTTATAACCGGAATTTCCCATATCAAATCCGGACAGGCCTGTACCGACCCCTCGTTACTGTTTAACTCAATTAGACCCCTCTCTCCCGGACCTGTCAATCCCATTTCAGGTGCCTGAAACCCTAATCGGAGCGTTATCCGCCATTGAAAATCATGCCACCCCTCCGGGTAGGCGAGCCTTCCCAGCAGGTCATCTGGAAGGGACAGAACATTCACCATTATGTCCTCGGGTGGACTGCGCTGAGAGCGGTTAGACAGGTACGGGCCGCAATCGGTTGATCCAGTCCAGGATGAGAGCGAACACCTCCCTGGATACGGCTACCTCGGCCAACTGAAAGATGATGTGCCGGGCATGGCGCACAATCCGGCCGCCCATTTTGATGAGCTTGACCTGGAGGCTTCGCAGCGACCAGTGCTTGAGCCCCCTGGGCAAGGCTAACCTCCGCAGGAAATTGCCCAGGTTGTACCCCAGGACGAAGAGAAGGAGCCGCACCTGGTTGCACACGAACCGGTGACAGGAAAGGCGTGTCCAGTTCAGGGCGTACTTGCCTTCCTTGATCCATTGCTCGGCTGTGCCTCGCTGGTTGTAGAAGTGCACGACCCCCTCGGGTCGAGCCGTCAGGTCCGTGACAATGAATCCGACGCGAGGGAAGCGTTCGCCTGAGTGCCATTCCACCTTCGCCACCACCCCTCGGGGGTGGTCCCAGCTTCCAGCCTGATACCGGAAGTCGTGATAGAAGATGATGGGTCTCTTGGGCGGGCGACCGACCGGGCGAGTCAGCAGGAAGTCGATCCGTGGGTAGAGCACTTCGTTCGCAGGGAGCCGGATGGCGTAGAGGAAGCCACGCTCTTCCAACGTACTCATAGACCTCGGGGCTCGTAAAGGCGGCATCGGCCCGAAAGGAACGGCGAACATCAGCGTGCTCATAGCGGGCCGTGATGGGCTCCAACAACTTTCGCCACCCATCGGCGCTGTGAACGTTGCCCAGACGCAACATCGCCCCCTCGCAGTCCCCAAACTGGTTGAAGCAGAATAAGGGATGGTCGCACAGGGAACCGAAGTGACCGTTATAGGCAGTCCCTTCCTGCTGTCCGTGCACCCGGCTTTCCGAGCTATCCATGTCCAGGATGACCCGCTGATGCGGCGTGCGGCTCATGGCCCGCTCTACCCATTCCGTGTTCAGTTGCCTCAGCCTACTCAGGTTCTCCTCGCTGCAGAGAACTTCCGTCTCGAACCAGCTCAATGTGTTGGTACTGGCCGCCTGCTTCTCAAGTGCCCGCCGGCCAACTACGGCTTGCCTAGCAGGGTCTCTCGCCAATCGCTCGGCATCGTTGGTGTCCTCGTACCCGGCCAGGCGACTATAGACTGACTGGCGCAATAGCGGCGCCAACTCATGCTGGACGTTCCGGCCATGACGGATCTCGTGCCAGTGGGCTGGCACTCTCACCGTCAAACCCAGCGCATCATCCAACTCCCGGCAGGCCAGCAATCCTGCATCTGAAGTGATTCTGGCTCCGTGAAAGTCAAGCCTCAGCCTACGGTTACAATGGACCCTCAATGCCGTCTTTTTCGCTTCACCCATAGGGTTCCCCCGCGAGAACATGGCAGGGGGAAGCCAACACGCTGATTTTACATGAGAAAGCGCCTTTCGGTCTGTCGAATCTTATGACCCAAATGGGAAATGCGGGACAATGGGCCTTTTGGGTGGTCGGCCTAGCCCGGAATCACCGTGTCACTCGGACTGCGATGACCGCAAGTGCGAGAAGTTGAACATCACATCGACGAGACCCAAGTTTACGTTTTGTTCCCCGCCTGTGTCTCCCATCTATCACGGTTTCAAGCGATGTGCACAATTCCTATTCTACCAGTTTCGAGTTAAACTTAAAGATTAGATCGATCACAGATTAAGTGAGCTTTTGCATCGGAACGATCCGAATGCTGTGGAAATCTTTCGCGTCGTATGGGACACTATTACTATTCTCAACAATGCCCTGCCGCTCGAATTCCAAATAGAGATTGCAGACCCCAGGAAGGGCTCTTGGACTGATGGTGGTTTTTGCCCCCGCCATGAGGTGGGCGACAGCCCGTGGACGTAAGACTTCCCCAAGATTGGTAGATTAGGATACCCCCCGTCCGAACCACGGGCAGCCCGGTGGTGGCCGAGGGGGTCGCATTCCCACCCACCGAAACATTCACCGCAACGACAACTCACCGCCGCAATTTCCCGACGCGCTCTGCGCCGCGAAGAGGCCGAGCCGGGCCGTGAGCGGGGCGGCGGACGGATGTCCCGCGGGGAGGACATCTCCGCCTCTCTCAACCACCGGCCCGTAAGGAGACGGAATCATGCGCACGGTCCAGACCCATCCCGGCAACGCAAGCACCTTCCTCACCCATCTGTTCGGCCAAGGTCTCGATGACGACCGCTACGTGGTCGAGCGCTTCCAGTCAATGGCTGACGGCGACATCCGGCCCCTGCGCACCGGGGGACCAAGGACCAAGGGCCGGCGCAAGGCGCCGGGGACGGTCGCGTCCCGGCAGGCGGTCCGGAAGATGCGGCCCGTGCGGGACGAGATCATCATTGCAACCGGAATCAACCTCCGGAACTCCGGGGTCCAGTACTGGGGCTGTAATGTTATCTGGCGGAATATGTTGCAGCGATGACAGATTCTTCTGACTGCTATGGAAGAAGTCCGGATCGCCGCAACATAACCTTTTGCAATCATAGGGATTTCAGGAAGGCGAACCGAGCGCAATCGGGTCCCGGCAATCTTTACAACGCAAGCGGTCTGGTACTGCATTCCGTGCGATGGTGAAGATATCGCCACCCCCGAGCGAGCGGTGCCGCCTGGTATGCCTTGATGGTGTCCGGTTGTGTGAACAGTTCTTTGGACATAGTCGCGTCTCCCTGTTGGTGGAGGCACGATTACGTGCATAGGTGCCGAAAAATTATGTTGCATGAATTCTACTCAACCTCCTGCTGGACAGAAGGAATTGTCATCGATGCAACATATGGGCTGGATGGCAACGGGATTGTTCTGCGACCGCAAGCAGAAGCACTGATTGACGTTCTCTATCAGGACGTCCTGCCGGCCCGGCGCCGGCCGGGCGTCCGTCGTCCCGATTCCAGCCCCGATGGGAGGCGTCCACAGGTGTCCTACAAGAACCCCGACAAGGCCCGCGAGCATGACCGGGAACGCTACCGCCGGCTCACCAAAGAGCGCCTCGCCCAAGGCCTGTGCCCCAAATGCGGAAGAGATCCCCTTCCTCCCGACTGTAGTCTGTGCCGCTCCTGCGGCGAGAAGCGGCGCAAGGCCGAGCGCGCCCGGTACGCCAAGGGCAAGGCCGCCGGCAGGCTCTACGGAGGCCGGGATCCCAAGGACTGCCGCAGGCTCGGGCGGGAGAAAAGGAGGAAGCGCCTCCGGGCATGCCGGGCCGCCGGCCTGTGCACGCGATGCGGGAACCGTCCTCCCGTCCCGGACGGGGCGACCTGCCGGGCTTGCCGTGACGCCCGGCAAGCGGCCGAACAAGAGCAGTATGCCGCCCGCAGGGCCGAGGGACGGTGCGGCAGGTGCGGAAGACATATCCTTGACCACGCCTCGCGCTGCGGTCCCTGCGCGGCTCTCGAGGCCGGGCGCCATCCACGGAAGAACGCGGCCAGCCGAAGGCGCTACGCCCATAGGCGTGCGAGGTGGCGTTGCACGGACTGTGGCGAACCCTCTCAGGGAGCGGCGCGGTGCGTGCCGTGCGCGCACCGGTCCTGGGTGCGGTCGGGCTGGCATCGGGGCCTTCCGATCCTTCCGCCTCGCTACACCGTGATCGAGGTCGCCACGGGCGAGGACCACGGGATCTGGGACAGCTGGGAGGAGGTGGCCATGTGTCTGGCCTTCGCGCGGCTGTCCCACCAACAGGTGGAGATTATTTCGGATACGTCACCGATGGCGTCTTTTACGGGGCAGTGACCTCTATGCGCCGGCTCGCCGGGGGTACGTACTGCCGACCTGCCGCCCGCCAGCGGGGGGACCATCACCCGCGCCCCCCGGCGCACCGTCGACCCCTCAAGGGAGGCCCGCACATGACCGCGCACACCCTGCCGAAGAACCCCTACTACGCCTTCTCCCCGGCCTACGACCTCGACAACGATCTACAGCAGATCAGAATCGTTATCCACGACATAAGCGGCTACATTCCCATCACCCTGGCCGCACGGTCCATGCGCGCCGAGAACGGCGCACCGGATAGCAAGACCGTGCAGTGAGCCGACTGCATTGCTACGCAGCCGGCCTGACGTCATCCGGCCTCAACCCCGCCGCGCGAGCCACCACCACGCGATCCACACCAGAAGGCTCAAGACCATCGCGTAGTCGGCGATGACGATTGGGCCAAGCAGTCCCGCCATCAGCGACGCCGTCGACATCAGCAGCATCGACAGCCACATTCGGGGCTCCACCTCCGGCCCCGCCTCCGGCGCGAAGTGCACCGCCGCCGTCGCGACCACCCCGGCGGGCAGCCACAGAAGGGCCAGCAGCCAGAACCCGCGCCGCTTGATGCGTCCCTGGTCGTCCATGCTCCTTATCCGACTCGAATCTCACACCGCACGCAAGCCCGGGCGGATCCGTGTTCGACGATAGCCGGGCGAGGGCGAAGACCGCGCAAGGTCGGCGAGCGGCTGCCGGCGTCCGTCGCGCCCTCTGAGCTCGCCCCGGGTCCCGTCACCGTCCTTCGAGTCAGAGGGAAGCAAGGGCCGGGCAAACGCCCGGCAGGGAAGAGGGAGACGGTCTCCCGGTCCCGATGCCGGGAACTGCAATCCCGGAACAGGAGACAAGCCCATGCTCGACCGTGACCTCGACCTCGAACTCCCCACAGGTGACGAACTGCTCGCCGAGATCGGCCTCGACTCTTACACCATCCGCAGGATCCTCACCGAAGCGGTCCATGCCGACACCGGCGAAGGAGAGGAGCTTTCATAGGGTGAACCGAAGGGGCCGGGGAGAGAGGCTCTCCCCCCTTCCATCACCCGTTGTCTTCCACACCCTCACGCAGAAGGAGATTCATCATGGCATTCGGACTCAATCGCGCTGAAGTGATCGGCCGCCTCGGCGCCGACGTCACCGTCAACCACCTCACCAGCGGCGGACGCGTGGCCAACCTGTCGATCGCCACCGACGAGGGCTACATCGACAAGCAGACCGGCGATCGGGTCGACAAGACCGAGTGGCACCGGGTCGTCACCTTCCAGCCCGGGCTGGTGGACATGTTCGAGAAGCACGCGACGAAGGGCCGGCTGGTCTATGTGGCGGGCAAGCTGCAGACCCGTCGCTGGAAGAAGGACGAGGAGGACTCCGACCGGTTCTCGACCGAGATCCTGCTGGTTCCGGGCGGGCGCGTGCAGTTCCTCGACAAGCCCAACGGCAACGGCGCGCCGGTCGCGGAGGCGGAGACGCCGTCCGCCGAAGCGCCCATCGACGACATCCCGTTCTGAGCGCGCATTCCGTTTCCTCCCTCTACCTGGGCCGGCGCTTCGCGCGTCGGCCCTTTTTCTTGCTGCCCGTTCCGAGACAGCGCCCGTTCGGGCCTCGCGCCAGCGCTGCGCGCGGCGCTTCGTCCTCCGGCGCCGGCCGGAGGCGGAGGCCGGCCGGTATCGGGCCTTCCCCGTCCATCCAGAGGAGGCCCGTCATGCCGCCCCCATCGTCCCGTTCCGCATCTCCCGCCGCCGACATCGCCGCCGCGCTCGGCGCGTGCGCCGAGGCCGTCTGCCGGCGTTACCTGCCCCAGGGCAAAAAGCAAGGCCGGTACTGGGTCGCCGGCGATCTCGAAGGCGCTCGCGGGCGCTCGCTCTTCGTCCGCCTGCACGGTCCCGGCGTCCCCGGCAAGTGGACCGACGCGGCCACCGGAGAGCACGGGGACCTGCTCGATCTCGTTCGGCATCGCTCGGGCGCGCCGACGCTTCGCGCGGCGCTCGCCGAGGCCCGCGCCTTCCTCGCCCTGCCGGCTCCGCCGGCGCCGGGCGAGGGCTACGACGCAACAGAAGCGGCCCGCCGCCTCTGGCGGCGTTGCCGCGCCATCGGCGGCACCCATGCCGAGGCCTACCTCCACGCCCGCGGACTCGCGCGCTGCCGGTTCCCGGCATTGCGCTTCCATCCCGAGCTTCGCTATCGCGAAGGCTCTTCCCTGCGCCGTTTTCCGGCGCTGGTCGCCGCCGTGACCGGCGACGACGGCGCCATCCAAGGCGTGCAGCGCACCTGGCTCGATTCGCGCTTGCCCGCCAAGGCGGACGTCGCGGCCCCGCGCAAGGCGCTCGGCCGCATCCACGGACGCGCCGTGTGCTTCGGCAAGCCCGCCGACGGCGCTTCGCTGCTCGTCGGCGAAGGCATCGAGACGGTGCTGTCGATCGTCACCGCGGCGCCCGGGGTCATTTCGGCGGCCGCGCTCTCGGCCGGAAGCCTCGGCGCCTTCGCTCCACCTGGCGGGCTCAAACGGCTCGTCATCGCCCGCGACAACGATTCCGAGGGCGAACGGGCCGCCCAACGCCTCGCCCGGCGCTGCGCGCGGGCGGGCGTCGCCGCCCACGTCATCGTCTCCGAATACGGCGACTTCAACGACGATCTGGTCGCCCTCGGACCCCGGGCCCTGGCCCTTCGGCTCGCCGCCCTGTTCCCCGCGCCGCAGCGGGTCGGAGAGAGGGAGTGAAGAGCGGGGGAGGGATGAACGGATCCAAAGGAGAAAGAGAGCATGGCGCACATCGTCAATCTCAGGCATGCGCCCGCCCTGCGGGCGGCGCTCGACGGCAAGGCGGAGCACGGCGGGACCGTGCGGATCGACCGTCGCTCTCAATGGGGAAACCGGTTCCGCATCGGCCCGGACGGACCGCGCGATGAAGTGATCGCGCGCTATCGCGCCGATCTCTGGCGCCGCATTCGCGCCGCCAAGGTCGGGCTCGACGAACTCGCCGCCCTTCACGGAAAGCCGCTGGCCTGCCATGGGCAGGTCCTCGCCCGCGCCGCGCGGCATGGGCGGCCTCCGTTCTGGCGGAACGGAGAGGAGAGTGAAGCGGGAGAGAGGGCGAACGCCGCGAGGAGGGAGAGAGAGGGCCCCGGGCACCAGCAACACGGAAGGAGAACCGAAATGCAATCCGTTACCTTGAGGAGCATCGTCCGTACGAGTCGAGGGTCTACCACGATGGCAATCTCGCCTGCGAGGTTGCGGAGCCACTCGTCGATACGCGTCCGTTGCGGTGACGGGCCATGCCGCCTTCGGGCGATCCCTTCGGGCCGGGCTCTCCGCTGCAATCTCCGCTCCGCTCCGATTTGCGCTTCCATCCCTATCGCCTCCGCTCGCTGGCGCTCGCTGCGCGCTACGCTTGCCGGGCCGGCGCCCGAGACCCGCGTCTCAATCCCGGAACCGCACAGGGCGTCCGGGACAGTGGCAAACAATATCCCTCTCGACGTGATGGACCATTGTCCCACACGTGCTCGCTGCGCCAACCCCGCCTCCGGCGGGGTCCTCCTCTTCGTTCCGGCCCTGGCTCGCAAGGCTACGGCGCTGCGCGCCTAGGCGCGACAAGAACCGCGACCGAGGCTCCGCGCTCCCTGCGGTCGCTTGTGCGCCCGCACCACTCGCGCCCCTCGCCGCGCCAGGCCTTGCGGCCACGGTGACTTTGCTGCGCGCGCGTGGGCCACTCAACCATCACGTTCGGAGACTCTCTCCGCACAACGAACCATAACGGTTCTCAACCCTCTACCCGGAAGGAGAGCATCATGCACGATATCGACAACATCTCAGAACAGAACCAGTCCGTCACCGCCACCGTCTGCGACCAGGCGGCTCTCTTCGGCGCAACCCCGGAGCGCGACGAGTTCGACAACCGGGAGGTCTGGGACCCGGAGAACGCGATCTCCGCCGTCACGGAAGCCTTCCGCATCATGGCACACGGCGTCGCGCCCGACGGAACGCAACTCGCCGACGAGCGCGAGAGCCTGCTCTGGGGATTCGTCAACATGCTCGACGCCCAGACCCAACGCCTCGACCGCGCGGCCGACAGGCTCCTCCCCGACATGCGCGACCTCCAGCGAGAGCAGGACGGCTCGGAGATCCGGTCCCGAGAGCTCGAACTCGTCACCGACCGAACCAAGAACCTCACGGACCGGCGGGACGCCTTCGAGCAACTCAGAGATGCAGCGGCCGAGGCCTACCGGGTCGAGACCGGAGACCTCTGGCGGCCCCGGCGCGGGTCCCACACCTCCCAGACCGGCAAGCTCACTTCGGCCATGATCGATGCCCGAGACTTCCAGCGTGCCCGCAGGGACCGCGAGAACAAGGCGCTCCTGCCCCAGGGAACGCTCGTCGCGGTGGCAGGCGGCAAGCACGCCGGCGACGCAGGCGCCATCATCCGCACCCTCGAGAAGCTCAAGGCCAAGTACGACGATGTGGTCCTGGTCCACGGCGGCGGTCCGGGCGTCGAGAAGGTCGCGGCCAAGTGGGCGGACCGCAACGGCGTCCACCAGATCGTCTGCAAGCCCAACTGGGACGCACACGGACGCGCGGCGCCCTTCCGGCGCAATGACGAGCTGCTCAATCTCCTCCCAAAGGGCGTCATCGCGTTCCCGGGTTCCGGCATCACCGACAATCTGGTCGACAAGGCGCGCAAGCTCGGTATCCCGGTCCAGTGCGTCGCCGCCTGATCCCAACGACCTCGCGGGTCGCGTCGCCACCCGGCGGCGCGGCCCGTTCTTCTTCCGCGTTGCCCGCTGCCGCACCGCCCGCCGCACTTCGTACCGCACCGGTGCGGACCCCACTGCTGACTCCGTCCCGCACTGCTCCATGCACCATGCTCCGCACGGCCGACCGCTCAATCGCCGCGGCGGCTCCCCCGCGCGTCACGCGCCCGCGGAGATCTTCCCTTCGTTCGTTCCTCGCATTTTGGTCTGTCGGACGCCGGTCGGCGCTTTTACTCTCACACCCGACGCAGCAGGCTGCATGCGTACTCCATGCGCGCGCTTGTCCTGCATTCTTGTGCGCAATCAACGACCTGCGGTATCTCTGTGATGCCGGAAAAAGTCCTACCAATCTGGTAGCTCGTAGGTATACGGCGCTATCTCACTGATATTCTTACATTTATTCAAGTGCGCATCGCGCCCGGAGTTCGAGTGAGATCTCAAGCGGCATACGCCCGATACCAGACTGGTCGCGCGCGGATCCGCGCTGCGCTATGATGGCTACCAATTCGGTGGTTCATGAGGTCGCATCATTCGGAGGCCTTCACAGTCCGGGACGAGGGCGTCCGGTGTCCAGGAGCAAGGACCATTTCGGTCGTTTCCTGGACCAAAATGGACTGAAGTCTTCACAAAAGGATCGGCAGAACGGATGGCTCAGACACTGCAAAAGAACATTCGGGCCACGCCCGGGCAATGGAAGAGGATCGAAAAAGAGGCGGACGATCGGGGTGTTTCGGCCAACCAGCTCGTGGTCGAGCTCGCGATGGAGGCTCTCGACCACAGGGAGTGGCCCCGCACGGAGCATGAAATCCAGCTCCTTCGGTCGGCCATGTTCGCGGCCCAGGCCATTGCGCGCGACATGGAAAGGGCCGGACGGAGGAACGAGATCGAGGAAATCAGCAGAAATATTTCCGAAGTTGCGCCGGAATTGCCGGGCAAGTCGGCGAAGGTGCCTGTATCTGACTTGAACGACGAGTTCATTACCCGGCCTTTCACTCCACCCGCGAAAGACTGCAGCGACCCATGCTAGCGGGGACATGGAGTCCCCCGTTGCCGCACCACCGCCCGCGCCCCAACCAGTCCACGACCTATGCGGTGAACCCGGCGCGCCGCCCGCTGGAAACTTTAAATCAATTACGACAATGCTATGTATGGCTGGCACCACACCCGATCGAAAATTACTTCGACAAAATCAAGGAATTTCGAGTCATTGGGGAGTTCGCGCGTTGTCCGGATTCTGGAGCGTCTTGCGCCTTTTTTGATGCAGCATAACTAGGACTTTGGGCGATGCGTGTGGGATGTACCGTACCAGGGCACTTGGTACAAAGGACTCAGTAACATCACGTCAACGAGAACGAAACGAAGGGAGGAAAACCGGATGAGCAATGGAGCCCAGGAAGCGACGCCGAACGTCGGAGGTACCGGATCAGACGACGATGGAGAGATCGCGGCGAAGCAGGACGACCAGAATAACTGGGAACCAAAAGAGATGAGGAAGCTCCTCGATGAAGCGAAAGTACTCAACGAATACCTAGCGCGGCACGGCGGAGCATTAGTAAACGAAGAAGATAAGGCAACGGATAATGGAGAACCGAAGAAGGCCGATGGCAGTGCAAAGCTATGTCCGCCACTATTTCCGGGACACTCCGACTTGATTGAAGCAATTGCAGAAGCCTCGGTAGAAGCGTCGGCAAAAAACTGGCAAGGGCTATTCAAGGCGTACTCACGAGTATCTGGTGCCTTGTACCAAGAGCGAGGCGTTTCCGGCAAGAGCATCCTAGATACACTGAACGGGAGGCAAGGAGCAATCTGGAAGAAGAAGAATATACCAATTCTGTTAGGGATTGGATTTTTTGTCATAGCCCTGATCTTCGAATACCTGAAAGCATGGGTAGGTGGAATCTCAGATCCGGAGAACGAATTGACAGGAATCGCTGGCTTCATCTACGAAGCAACACGGAGCCTTGTACCATTTGTCGTACCGGCACTATGGGGCGCCATCGGAGCATGCACATTCCTCGCAAAGAGGATCTCCGACAAGCTCTTTGAGATGTCCTACGAGGTGAACCGAATGCAGGGTATCGCAGCCCGGATTTTCCTCGGAGCGATCCTGGGACTCGTGATAGACATCCTTCTATTCGGGACAGGCGGAACCGTCGATTCGCTCGCAGTCGGCGAACTAAAGATGGGAACGATTGTTGCTGCGTTTACGGTGGGCCTCTCAGTGAAGCCGATCTACCAGGCCTTCGAGACGCTTAGTGAGGGCATTGCGAAGCGCTTCAGCCCGGCAAAAGAGGAGACTCAGAGGTGAAAGCATCCAGACAGCCGGGAAGATGGGCACTCTGGACGATCCTGGCAGGAGCCCTCATCTGCACAGCAGCGAACGCTGCTAAAGCACCACCAGGGTATGACCACCAGCGCTTCGCACCCCAAGGAGATATCATCCGCGAGTTCGAAGGGTTTACAGTGAGCTTCGACTCGAAGGACGACGACAACAAGGATGGAATACCAGACATCCGGCGGGTCCCTGAATGGGTAAGCCAGGAGATTCGGCGTTGGGAGCCACCTGGAACGGACAAGGTAGAGGCACGACTATGGTGTCTAGACACGGGCGAACGGCCATCGCGGTGGACTAGCGACCGAGGACTGGTGAAGGCGGGCACAGCCCCGACGGACGAGAGCTACCGCGGAAGCGGGTTCGACCGTGGACACATGGCAATGAAGCTGCTGGTCGAACGAATCGGCAAGGATGCGGCCCGAAAGACCCATACAATGCTGAACGCGGTTCCGCAGCGAGGTGAGTTCAACCGCGGGATCTGGCAGAAATTGGAGCTACTGACCGGAGCCTGGGCACAGAAATACCGACGAATCTGGGTAATCCAAGGGCCAATCTTTGGAAACAAGACGCCATCAGGTTGGATCGGGGAGGAAGGCGAGTACCAAGTCGCAATACGGATGCGCTGTTCAAAGTTGTAGTGCGGGAGGACGAAGCTTCGGGAGTGACGAAAGTCCTAGCATTCCTGTATCCACAGGTGGGACCAGGGTACACAGAACGCCATACAGAGTACCGACATGAGCGCTACCTGACTACGATCCGTGAAATCGAAGAGCTGACAGGATTTGATTTCCAAACGAGTAAAGACCAAAAGACAGAAGATATGTTGGAAACTGAACGAGCCAGCGCGCTCTGGGAACCCAGAGATCTGGAACTCGGAAACACAAAACTATTTCTATCAGGCTGTCGAACGAAGAAGAAATTGAAGATCGAAGAAAAGTAGAAACGACTCCTGAACAAGGACATAAGGAAATTGTTGACGCCGACCTCTCCATTTACTGCGGATTATACTACAACTGAAGGCAGGTTCCGAAAAAGATTTGGAATAATGTATATTTCCTAATAATATCAATATGATAAAAGGCTCTCGGGAGAGCTGATGGTGCAGACACAACAAAAGAACATTCGGGTCACCGCTGGAGTTGACCCGGTTTGGTGGACACCTGATGATTTGGGGGTAAAGGAGGTGTTCACGATGCCACAGACTCACCCACGCTATCCAATGGAGTTCCGCTGCCAGATGGTAGAGTTGGTCCGGGCGGGACGCACGCCCGAGGCGCTGGCGCACGAGTTCGAGCCCTCGGCGCAGACGATCCGCACCTGGGCCCATCAAGCCGACGTTGACGAGGGGCGTCGCAAAGACGGGCTCACGAGCGATGAGCGGGAGGAGTTGCGCCGACTTCGCCGCGAGAACCGACAGCTCCGCCAGGAGCGGGAGATCTTAGCAAAAGCCGCGGCCTGGTTTGCTCGGGATACCGATTCGATCCCGTCCGGATCTACGGGTTCGTGAGGGCGAACCAGGCCATGTATCGGACCGCCACCATGTGCCGGGTGCTGGGCGTCTCCTCCAGCGGCTACTACGCGTGGCGCAGGCGCGCGCCGTGTGCCCGCTCGTGTGCCGATCGGGCGCTCACCAAACGCATTCAGGCGATCCACGAGCGTTCTCGGGGGACTTACGGCGTGCCGCGCGTCCATGCCGAGTTGGAGGCTGAGGGAGTGCGTGTGGGCCGCAAGCGCGTCGCCAGGCTGATGCGTGGGGCGGGACTTGCGGGCGTCAGTCGGCGCAAGGGAGCGCGCACGACGCAGCGCCGGCAGGAGGCGCGGCCGGCCCCTGATCTGGTGGACCGCAACTTCACGGCCGAGGCCCCCGACCGGCTGTGGGTGGCCGACATCACCTACGTTCCGACATGGGCGGGGTTTTTGTATCTGGCCGTGGCGCTCGATGCGTTCAGCCGGCGCATCGTGGGGTGGTCGATGGCCACACACCTGCGGGCCGAGTTGGTGCTCGACGCGCTCGACATGGCGCTGTATAAGCGCCGTCCCCGGGCCGTCATCCACCACTCCGACCAGGGCAGCACGCAGTACACCTCGGTCGCCTTTGGGCAGCGCTGCCGGCAGGCGGGCGGGCGTCCCTCCATGGGTTCGGTCGGGGACTGCTACGACAACGCGCTGTGTGAGAGCTTTTTCGCCACGCTGGAGTGCGAGCTCCTCGCTCGCCACAGTTTCCGCACCCGGGCCGAGGCGCGCATGGAGGTGTTCGGGTTCATCGAGGGCTTCTACAACCCGCATCGTCGGCACTCCTCCATCGACAACCTGTCACCCGTTAACTACGAAAGGAGACAACAACGCACACCCTGAAAACCCAAGTGCTTAACTCTCCACGAAACCGGGGTAAGTCCACCCAACGAAAGTGCTTGTTCCTCGCGTTTGGCAGGAAGCGGATGTTCGCAAGAATCTCTCGGCCACGCTCATCGACGCGGCAGATACCTTGCCGTGACTGAAACATACCTACGAAGAGACATTCTTCTTCCTCATCGTATATCAAGCAGATCGGCATCGAGTCGTCGCTTCGGCCGTTCTCAACTTCTGCGAGATAGAGTGATTCGACATAACGGTCCTCGGCCAGATCATACGTGGCGAGAAAGCAATTGCCACCACGGTAGGTTCTACCGTTGAGATTGCCGCCCCGCTGGATACCGACGTAGAGAAGCGGTTTGAATGGATGTGGAAGAACACACAAACTGCCCTTGCCTCCCGTCGGATAATCGACTTTCCGATACTCGTAGGTTGCGCTGTTGATGATGAAGAAGCCATTCACTTGGTTGCTGGCGAAATAGATCCATCGCCCATCCTGAGAGGCAGCGATCGCACCTTCGCCGCCCCCTGGGATCATGATTCGCTTGACGATCGATTGCGTGTCGATGTCGATGGCGAGGACAAAATCAGAAAAAACCTGTCCAACGAAGATTTTCTCATTGGCACACGCCATGTCGCCGGGCAGATATGATCTGATCACCCGCCCGTTGCCGGCGGACGGCGAGGCTTCGTACTTGTCCAGAGCGATTGTGCTCTCGATCGTTTTGGTCGCGGGATCAACTATTGAAATGTTGCCTGTTCCCCAGTTTCCGACGAACACGCGACCGCCATACAGCAGGAGATGGTGTGGCTGGTCGCCGTTCAGGAACAACTGGACCGGCGAGGCGTCGGGCTCGTCGGACTCCTTGTAGACGAGGGTAGCGCGCGTCTTGTCAAGACACACCGTCCGTTTGAACTCCTCAAGGGACGTTTGGAGAAGGACGTTTGTGTTGCGAGCGGCATCTCGCGCACTTGGTTGAAAATCGTTCTCGCAAAAGAGGATCCCGCGATCGGCTCCGATATCGTCGACGATGCTCTTCAGGGCTTCGACATTCTCTTTCTTCACGCGTCCCTTCCACAGCTTGCACTCGACTATCCAGCGGCACTCAATGCCATGCTGACGGAAGGTGATATCCACATCGATGCAGTGCGTTGCGCGAACACCTGTTATCTTGGCTTCAACGTTAACCTTGCAGCCGCGTTCCCGAAAAAAGCTGGCCACGGCTTCTTGATATTCTCGCCAATCTCGATAGGTCGAGTTCACCGCCTAAGCGATCCGTGCCGGAGAATCAGGGTTAATGTCCGGCCGCCCTGTTCATGGACCTTTTCTGCTCGGAGCTTGTCACCGCACCTGTCCGACGGCGATTGCGTCGATGCAGGGCAGGCCTACTACCGCAGCAGAAAACAGAAGTCGTGCTCAACCGTCGGCGACGGTTTCGAGCCACGGAATGCATTGGCCTGCGTATGCCTGACCGGCGACGATACGCCGGCATCAATAAGGTGAACGCTTCGCTTGATTCCGCATTCGAGCGAGTTTCTGAGAGCTTCCAGGATCTCATCCCTATTGAGCTTTCGTCCTCCGATCCTCACGACCATGCGTGCTTCGTTGGCCAGAAGCGGGGCCATGCCCGCCCATGCTTCGGTCAGAAATGTTCGGTACTTGTCGACATTGTAGTGACGGCCGTCATAGCGCCGATGGCTGACGGTCGCCTCTCCACCAAGAAACCACAATCGTAGCCATTGATCTTCACGATAGTTCGTTGTGTCCAGATAGGGCGGCGACGTGATGACGTCCGTTACCTTTCCGGCCAGATGAGGAAAACTTCCGGCCGCATCTCTCGCGTCCGACAGGGCTACTTCACCGCGTCGGTCGGGCGGACTGGTTTTGAAACGGTAGTCATTCGTGCGCCTCAGGATCGAAAACACATCCCTTGTTGGAGGCTCATACCCGTTCTTACGCCACCATCGTACTGAGTAAGCCGGTTTCGTACTGATCGTCCTCGGCATTCGATTGCTGAAGTAGTTGAGGCTCCGGTGAGATTCTCCGTGTAGCGCCCCAAGTGACAGCGCGGCAATAAAGCGGTCGGTGCGATCTTTGCGCCAATCGAGGTTGTTCCGCAGAAAGTAAACCTGGTCGTAAGTTGCCGGTTCGAAACAGAGACTGAAGAACTCGGCCAGTTCCCCCCCGTTGTCGCTGGCTCTGAACGAAAAGCTCTCTCCCTCCAACGTGGATAGCCGTTCGAAGACTTCGGAACGCGTCGGCGGATCACTTTTGGCGCCGGACACACAAACGGCAACGGGGTGCACGTCACATCCGGCGGCTTTCCGTTCGCGTATGAGACTCTCGAAGACCGTGGTGCCGCGCCCGCAAAACGGATCAAAGACCACACCATCGAATCTCGTCGCCGCAAGATGTTTCTCGACGAAGGTCTCAGGGAACATCGCGAAATACGGGCAAATGGAATGGAAACGGTGTCTCATGCGCCCCTCGCCCGTTCCATGTATGACCTGATCCATTCCGTCGCTGCTTCCAACTTGTCGATCGCCTCGATCGTTACGCCGTTCTGGGCAAGGTCAACAGCCTCAGTCACCCGACGCGGAACGCGAAGGCGATGCAGCACATTGCCCAGCACCAATACATCGTCGCGGAACTTGTGATCCGGCCGAGCAAATGGAACAACGTGGTACACGACCATCTCGGTTGCGGGAGGACGATCGAACCAGCGAGCGGCAAACACACGGTCAATATGGGACTTGATCGTCTTGTCTCTCCAGTTCCTGCCCGTTGCCACCTGCGCAGCAACCAGGAGAAATCCGGGTAAGCCGTCTCTTTGCTCACGCCAAGCGAAGACGTCCACTTGATCGTCCTTGGGGGCGGCTGGCGCAGCGGGGTCGGCTTTGACGCTTCCGTCTTTCAGCACGGCCCAGATTTCGGAGAGCTTTCTGATGAACCCCGTACCGTCAGGCCGCGGATGTCCAAAGGACCAGGCAGGTCCACCGATCTCCGCTGCGATCGCGGCTGTTGCGAAATATTGAAAATGCTGGCGAAGCTGGCGCACCTCGTGGTCCGACGGATGCATTTCGGAACCGTCGAGCAGAGGGGATAGCGCGCGAAGGTTGGATAGCAAGAGCGACACCAGATAGGCAGCCTGTCCGAGGTCCGGCTGTTCGGCGGTGAAGAAAATCGCGTCTCCACGGTCATCGAGGTCGAACGGGTAGGCCGTCGCAAGCGCGCGTTTGCGCGATGTCATGCGAGCCACCGCACCGGCTGCGACATCCTCGCGAGCCTCTATCTCGGCGTTGACATCATCGAATTCAGCCTCGGCCGCGAGCTCCAATGCGTCAACGATGTCCTCACTGAAGGACTGTCTGTCTGCAGAGAAAATGGCCTTCAACTCAAGGTAGTCCGACGCAAGGTCCAAATCAGGAGGCTGAGTGCCGCCGAATTCATCGGATGGAAGATAGACCGCAGCGCTCATTCGCCACCCATCGCGGCGTCTCGCATTTTCTTTTTCATTCGGTCATGAATCGTCTGGGCCGTCTCGAAAATGTCTTCAGCGATGTCGACAAGCGCCACATCGCGGCCATCAAATCCGCGCAGACTGTTGGATGCCTCACGAACTTCCCTCCTCGCTCTCAGTAACGACTCGGAGAACTTGCGGTCGGCAGGCTGTGTGCTCGCATGGGCTTCGGAGAGCGAGCCGGTCCCCCTAAGAACCGTCAGTCCCTCGCTACTGGCGAGGACTTCTCCCAGATGCTTGATGTCCGGATTTTGAGATTGAACCACCGGAAGCACGTCTGCCTCCCGTGATCCATACAACCACTTCAAAACTTCGCGCAGCGGTTCCAGTCCATCAGCGGGAACCGGATCCGGATTCGGATCGTAGCGGAACCAGGCAGCTTCCAGACCGAGAAACTGCATATAAGGCGCACGAGACAACGCCGTGTAAAGGTGCGAGAAGTTGAACCGCGTGCTCGCCCGATCATCAATGCGAAAGATTCCTTCATCCTAAGCCTGTTCCAGCACATAGATCGCATTGACCATGCGCTTGACCGTGTCGTGCTTGCCGCCGATTCGATCGGCAATCTTCTTGACCCGCATTTCCCATATGGATCATAAGTTTTGTCGGACCGAATGCCGTTTTCTCGTGTAAGATCAAGGTGTTGGCCTCTCCCTGCCATCATCTTGCGAGGGGACCCAATGGGTGAAGCGAAGAAGGGGGCTTTGAAGATCCGTTTTGACCGTCGGCTGAGGCTTGAGTTTCACGGAACCAGAATCACTTCGGATGCGGGATTGCTGGCCTGCCGGGAGCTGGATGATGCGCTGGGTTTGACGGTGAGAGCGCCAGTGCAATTGCAAGAGATCCGTCATGGCCGGAACATCCAGCATGAGTTGGCGCCGCTATTGCGCCAGTCGGTCTATAGCCGCTTGGCAGGGTATGAAGACACCAACGATGCCGAGCGGTTGGCCCAGGACCCCGCGATGCAAGCCGTGGTCGGCCGCCGAGCGCTTGAGAAGCAGGCGGCGGGCGCCAACACCCTGAGCCGGTTCGAGACCGAGGTTCTCACCAGGGAGGAGAATCTCAAGGGGCCGGAGCGAGCTGAACCGGGAGTGGGTGGACCGGGCCATGGCACACTCACCCCATCAGCGAATCATCCTGGACATGGACAGCTCGGAAAGCCCCGTCCATGGGGAGCAGGAAGGTGCGGCCTACAACGGCCACTTTCGTTGCACCTGTTATCACCCTCTTTTTTGCTTTAACCAGTTCGGGGACTGCGAAGGGGCGATGTTGCGCCCCGGCAACGTGCACAGCGCCGATGGCTGGCGCGAGTTGCTTTCGCCCATCGCGGCCCGGTATGAGCGGGCGGGTGTTCGCCGTTACTTCCGAGCCGATGCCGCCTTTGCGCGCCCGGAGGTCTATGAGTGCCTGGAAGCGCACAGCTTCCTTTACGCCATCCGCCTTCCCGCCAACGACGTGGTGCAGCGAGAGATCGACTTCCTCCTCACCCGCCCGGTCGGTCGCCCGCCCAAGAGACCCATCATCTTCTATTACGACTTCCGGTATCAGGCTGGAAGCTGGGACCGTTCCCGGCGGGTCGTGGCGAAGGTGGAATGGCACTCAGGCGAACTCTTCCCTCGCGTCGGATTCATTGTCACGAACCTGACGGCTCGACCCGAGGGGGTCGTGCACTTCTACAACCAGCGAGGCACAGCCGAGCAATGGATCAAGGAAGGCAAGTACGCCCTGAACTGGACACGCCTTTCCTGTCACCGGTTCGTGTGCAACCAGGTGCGGCTCCTTCTCTTCGTCCTGGCGTACAACCTGGGCAATTTCCTGCGCAGGCTAGCCTTGCCCAGGGGGCTCAAGCACTGGTCGCTGCGAAGCCTCCAGGTCAAGCTCATCAAAATGGGCGGGAGGATTGTGCGGCACGCCCGGCAGATCATCTTTCAATTGGCCGAAGTAGCGGTATCCAGGGAAGAGTTCGCCATCATCCTGGACCGAATCAACCGATTACGGCCGGTGCCGGTCTAACCTTGTGCAGAGGGTTCCCGGCAGCATGAGGTGATTGGTTAACGGGTTGAACCGCGAATAAAGGGGACCGAAGGGCGAGGGTCCGCCTTTTGGGGCAGTCGATGGCCGTCAGCACCTTGTTGCGGAGGGTTGGAAGGCTCTTGACAGACCCATCGGAAGGGGATCAACTGGTTTTCATCGGGAAAGGGGACCGGAAACCACCCAAGCAAGTTGATATGGGAAATTCCGGTCAACATCTATCATAGCGTCGCGTATCAGGTCAGTCGAGTTCACCACGCAGCCACCGGGCCAGCGCCTTCTTCGGAGAAGGGATCTCGCTCACGGACGTATAGTAATGGTCTTCCCACCCCCATTCAGGGAGACCGGTGAAGAGCATGAGGTTCAGGGGATAAACTTCCGATTCTGTACATCTTCTGAAATCGTCGCGGAAGAGAAAGATCTTTTTCCCGAGGCCGATCGCGACGCCGAGCTCTACCATGACTCCTTCGTCGGGCGGGGTGCCGTTCACGATGGCAAAAATACCGTCCGACTCGAAAACGTCCTTCAGGTCGGCTTGCCCCACTTTGTATGCCCATCCGGACGCGGTGAAGTCGATCTGATTGTTTCGCTGAAAGGGCTCCCACACCTCCGCTCCCAGCGAACCAATCGCCTCTACAAAGGCGGGAAGCAGCCCGTGCTGCTGTTGTTGTGAAAACCCGTAGGGGTTTGCCAGGTAAACTCTCTTCTTCACGGTCGGACTCCTTTCTTGAACGGTCACGAAACCTGGAGTATGCGCCGTAGGTCAACCCGTCATCCATTTCGTCTTTGGCGCGATCCTTCCCGCGGCTATAGATCCGGTTTACGCCCTTGAGCGTAACCCCGCCGCCGCGATACCAGTCAGCGGCGAACTTGCCCTTGGCGTAAGATTCCCATTTAGCAGTGCCGTTTATGTGCTTGAACCCGATAAACGAACGCGCATCCTCACGGCTGGCTACGCGGTAGACCGAAACTTGGTCGAGCGTGTTTCGATATTGATCCGGGATATCCGGAAGCGTGATCCTGATCTTTCCTTGCTCAGAGAGACGGGCGGTGAGATCCGATTCCCGGAATAGGCGGATAGCCGCCAGACGGCGGTTGCCCTCAAGCACAGTTAGACACCCATTCTCCTCTAGGACGATGAGAGGCTCGATGTCCAGATAGCCGTTGGACGCGATCGACTGGAGCAACTCGCCAAGATCTTCCGCGCGGTAGAGTTGCGCGATGATTTCCACATCGTTTGTATCGCCGTCCACGCTTATCAAACGCGGGTTGCTATGATCCAGCACCAGCCGTTCAACCGGTACGGTGGTGACCGACGCCAAGGGCGGCATATCCGGCGATGCAACTTCATTGCTCATTCGTCGCGATCCTTATTAACGGATGCTACGCCGTTCACGAATTTAACTCCCGCTGTCTCAAGGGCCGCTTCCAGATCTCGAACGGTTCTGGGATAGGGCGTCCTGAGACCTTTCTCGAATGCCGCTATGGTGGCTGGCGCAACGTCCGATCGACGTGACAACTCGACATGGCTCCAATGCAAGCCTGCCCGAACCATGCGGCACTGCTCAGGCATAATAGGCATTTCCGGTCAACCTCCTAAGCAGTTTACCGCTAAACATCAACATTGGCGAAAAACAATAATATTGTAGGATTCCATCGTCCAGACCCTGCAGAGCAATGCCGACAGCGGCCCAGCATTTCGCTCGAACGTCACTTTTCGGAGTCAACCTCCCGACTTTAACAGTTTATGCGCGATTCGGCAAACCCGACCCAATTGAAATCATGTCAGCCTACATCTCCATCTCGACCCCCCGCGGCTCACGTGCCTTCTCTGTCCCTGGTGTCTGCTCTCTGGACTCCCGCGCGGTGCCGTCCCTGTCAAGACTGTGGGTCACCTCCGGACCGATGTCCATGGGCTTCGCCTTCTCTGGCTCGACCGCTTCCAGGGCCGCGATCGGCTCCCCGGTCACAGCATCGAGCCGCTCCCGCAACGCCCTGGCATCGTCGGTCACCAGTTCCGCCCTGTCCCTGTCCCGGCTGATCTCCACGTAGAGCGTCTTCCGGTTGGTGAGATTAGGATGGTTGGCCTCCATCGCCGCGATGACCGTGTCCACCGTCCGGCCCTGGAACGCACGTACGGTCGACGCCCAGGCTCGGTCGATATGTCGCAACTGGGGATCACCCGCCTTCATGTCGAGCATGCGTCCGTCCTCCAGACGGAACGTCACCTTGCCACCGTTCACCCCGACGACCTCGGCGGTCTGGCTGTTGACCAAGTTCCGACCCATATCGTTGTAGTTTCGGGATTGCGGTCGCTCGCAAGCAGCTCAATGTCGCCTGCGCAGTAGATCTCGACGCCCCTCCATGCCGGTCGCCAACCACCCGCGCTCCCAGGAGCCCAACCCACCGTACCTTCCAGCCTCACCGCGCAGGCGGCGCGACAGGCGCCTGTGGCCCGCACCGCGCATCCCATATCAATGCCTAGCCGATTGCACGGAGGATGAAAGGCGACCACATCGCCCAGCCTATAGCTTCCCGGCAAACACCTTGGCCGGAAGAGCTCTGGCGTCACGGCCAACAGTTCCTCGACGGGGCGAACTGGCCGGTGCTAGCACTAACAGGCAATCGCTGACGCCTTCCACCAGTCACGGATATGCGGATCCGCCTTTCCGATCCAGACGCTGTTCAGTAATTGCGCGAGCAGCCTCGTCGACATTCGGATAGAGGACTTCACGCGTCACGTTCAGCAGTTGGAGTTCGTTGAGAATCGAGATCTTATTGGCCACTGGGCACCCTCAAGACGTAATGCCCGTAAAGCGGCACTTCCGCATTCCACTTCAATACCTCGTCACGTTCGAACCTCTCATGGAACGCCGAAATAAGAAATGCGCCCGATTGTGCTTTAAGGCGATCAAACATACGTTGAGGTTCCACGACCAGGACCCGGAAAAGATCTCGCAAATCGGTCTTCTCCTCGAAGTTCGGGCTCTCCTGGCGAATAATGGCATGCAGACGCGCCTTGGCTCGGGAAAACAACTCTCGGCAGGTGAGAACATTGTTCGCCTCAGCAGGGAAGACATCTCCTCTTGCGTCCGCCACTGTCTTGCCCAAAAGAAGATTCTGCTCGCTGCGCGGCAGTTTTGCAAAGTTCGAAATGATCCTGACCGTGTCGCTATTGAACGGCTTGATGAGAGACCTGGGCACAGCAAATACGTGTAGCTTGCCGTCCTCCTGTTCCTTCTCGATACAGGCGTTGAAGAGTGCGACCAGCGGATTGCGGCTGATGTCGAGAAGACGTGTCTTCAATCTGTGATGTTGTGCAAAGACCCATTGCGCGAGAGCCGAGCCCACTCCGTTAAACGCATCCGGTTGACGAGTCATGAGATCGTTTAGCATTTCGGCTTCTGCCGACCGGAAAGCGTATCGGTCATCTTGAGAGACTCTCATCACGGAAGGACGCAGCTCCCAAGAGAAGCAACCTTCCCCTCTGAAATACAGGATGGCGTCCTCTCAGTAGAATTCCCTCAGTTCGCGGCATCCATCCAGAAGATCGTTGATGCCTCCGACTCCTTCCCTCTCGAACGATACAGTATCGATTGAGTCCTGATTGGATGGAAAATAAAGACGAGCTGTCCACGGCCTCGACAGAATGAAGTCGGCTCCGACCATATTGGCACTGTAGAGATGCGCTTCGTCAAACCTGCAGCCGAAGAACACGGCCGCTTGCAAATCGGCACCCACAAGCTGGGCGGCGGAAAAAACGGAATTGATGAAGTGCGACCTTACAAGTTTTGCCGAGTGAAGTATTGGACCGCCCCTGGGTTATTGGACACTCGGGTGAGGGTATTCGACCTCATGCGGCCTCCGCAACTTGAGCGAGTTTTTCCTGCCTTGCCTGGGCCGGCGTTCGGTAGCCGTAGCCCTCGAGAATCCAATGATGGTTGTACAGGTTCTTGAACTCAAGCAGCGCCCACCGCAGTTCCTCTACGGTGGCGAAAGAGCGCACCCACAGGAGATTCTCCTTCAAGATGCGGATAAACCACTCACAGTAGCCATTTCCCTCGGGCGCCCGCACGAAGCTGGGCGAACTGGTCATGCCCAGGTAGGCGATCTCCCGCTGAAAGTCATCGGACAGATAGGCGGGGCCGTGGTCGTGACGAACTTTAAGCCCCTCGGCGACGTCCGCCTCCAAGCCGGCGAAGCGCTCGGCGACCCCCTGCCGGATCGGCTCCAGGGCCTCGAAGCGGTTGCCGCTCTTGGCCGCATGGATCCCCACGCAGTCCACCGAGCAGTGATCCACCGCCACGAACACCGAGGCCATCCCCTCCTCGGTGGTCACCGTCGTCGTCATGTGCGTGCCCCACATTCGGTCGGGCCGCTCGGTGCGGATGGTCCCGTTGTGGGCCTTGGGACCTCGGGGTTTGCCCACCCGGTGGGGAGCCTGAAGCCCCGCCTCCCGCATCAGGCGACGCACCCGCTCCTTGCTGGTGCGGATGCCCGCGAAGCGCAGCCTCGCCCACACCTTGCGGTAGCCCTCGCCATGGAAGGGAGAGTCCTCCAGGACCTGCCGGATGTGGCCGAGGAGTTCCGCATCGGTGCACGGGCCCACAGGGCCGCGCTTATTGGGCGTGGGGCGTTCATGAACGGGGACCGCCTCTCGCCGCCGTTGCGCGTAGACCGTGGAGCGCGCCAAGCCCCAAAGGGCGCACACCCGCTTCAGGCCGTAGGCTCTGCCCGTGGAGGTGAAGCGGGCCTGACTCATCGCCTCCACCTCCTGCCGGCTAAAGGGCGGCCGGCCTCCAGACGGTCGATCTTCTCCCGCAGGACCTCGCCCTCCATCGTGAGTTCGCCCACCTTGGCCTTGAGCCGGGCGTTCTCCTCGTCCCGCTCATCCGCCGGGCGGGCTTTGAGCGCCGCCTCGCCCCCGCGAAGGAACGCCTCGCGCCAGGCGGAAAGCCGAGCCGCTGTCGTGCCCAACTCGCGGCAGAGCGTCTCCAGGCTCTCGCCCCGCAAAAGACGCAGGACCGCCTCCCGCTTGCGCTGGCAGGAGAACCGACCCCGCTCACTGCGATGCCCTGGGGCCTTGGCTCCGTTCGCCCTGCGGGCGCCCTCCGCCAAAGCCCCCTCTTGCTTTTGTTCGTTCATCGCGACACCCCTTTCTCCATGAATCATGGATCAATCGAGTGTCCAACAAAACCCTAGAGCGGGGGAGTATGGCGTTGCGCAACTGCGTTGCCACGCCCATTGTTCCAGATAGATTGGATCCGGTCAGCTTGGCACACGTAAAGTTGGAGTCAAGAAAATGCGCGTCGGTCAAATCAGTGTCTCTGAGCGTGGAGTGACTTAGATCAGCGCCGGACAGATTGATACCCTTTAGATTGACAGAAATCTAGCGTATATCTTCCGAACCAAGATCGGGATGGAATGGGGTCTGTCTCAGCCTATTGTTCCAAGGTCCGACGCCCTCTCGCAGCCAGTTTACATGTTCAGGGTTTGCCATGCCGTCCCCATAGATCGACAGCCGTCGATATAAGTCACGCTGCTCGCCAACGTCGATTCAATCTCTCCAACGACCGGAAACCGCGTACGTCTCCACGTTAGTGGTTGAGCGAATCTCACAGCCCCTTGGCGAACATCCCCATATCTCCCGCCAGTGACCAGCGTACGCCGGTGCAGTCCCAACCCGAACCAGCCTTCCTACCGCTGCCAGGACCCAAATTCCCGCCAGCAATTTCCACCACTCGTTCGACGGGGCATGGTGCCTCTACCGTTGTTTGTCTCAAGTCTCATACGACCGAGGAAGAGTTTACCATCGACGTGCGGCACGGCCCTCCGCAGCCTACAATCGCCGAAACAGGTGGCACAAATATATTGACGCCCGTGCTGGGGAGCATCCCCACAGATGTTCCCACACGTCTTTCCACTATCCCATAGGAACATCACAGTCCAAGATCGCGTTCCACGCCCTTCGGCTGCCTGGCCTTGTCCGCATCTGACCCAGGCATTTGCCCCGGCATTCCCATTCCTTGCATGATATCCTGGCCGTTCTCCAGAGTTCCCTCGTGTGCCTTCGCTTTCTCCGGCGCGACCGCTTCCAGGGCCGATATCCGCTCTCCAGTCGCGGCCTCAAGCCGCTCCCTCAGCGCTTTGGCGTTGTCAGTCACGAGCTCCGCCCGGTCCCGAGCCCGGCTGATCTCGACGTAGAAGCTCTTCTGCGTGGTCAGTTGCGGGTGGCCCGCCTCCATGGCCGCGATGACGTTGTCCACCGTCCGGCCCTGGAACGCATGCACGGTCGAGGCCCAGGCGCGATCGATATGGCGCAGTTGCGGATCGCCCGCCTTCATGTCGAGCATGCGCCCGTCCTCCAGACGGAAGGTCACGCGGCCGTCCTTCACGCTCGCGACCTCGGCGGTCTGGCTGTTGACCAGACCGAGCCCCGCGTCGTTGCGGGTCCAGCGGATGCGGTCGCCCTGGCGCAACTCCAACTGCTCGACCTTGTAGACCTCGACCCCGCCGCTCCGCGCCGCGAGACGGCCGGGCTCCCAGAGGACGGATTGCCCGTCCTTGCCTTCAAGCCTAACCGCGCGTGCCTCGTGATCGACCCCGGCCACGCGCAACTCGTCGCCCTTCTCGACGCCGAGACGCTTGTAGGGGCGGTGGAACGCCACCACGTCGCCCGGGCCGTAGTTGGCCGCGAGCGACTTCTCGGCATGAGTGAAGCCGTGGGAGACCAGTCGCCCGGACTTCATGGCCGGGCCATGGACCATGCCGTCGCGGACCAGGCGATCGCGGACGATGGCGTTGATCTCCTCCCGAAGCGTATGGCTCGGCGCCATCAGTCCGGCCCTGGCGCGCGCTTCCGGCGAGATCCTGAGCCACCGTGCGGCGGCCGCGCCGGCGAGATTGTCGGGCTTCACCTCCGCCACGTTGGAGCCGAGCTTCTCGAAGGCTTTCCTAACGTTGCCCGCGAGGCTCGCCTCGACCGCGGCTTTCAGGTCGGGGTCGCGCTGGCGCATGATCTCCTCCATGGTCGCCGTCTTCATGCCGGCTTGCTGCAATTGCGCGAACGGCTTGCCTGCATCCACCGCGTCGAGCTGCTTCGCATCGCCCACCAGCACGACCCGGGGAAGGCGCAAGGTGTTGGCGATCCTCAGGAGGTTGCGGGCTTGGACCGTGGAGGCGAGGGATCCCTCGTCCACCACCAGCACGGTCTTCCGATAAGCGGCTCGCATCTCCCTCTCGCCCTTCTTCGTCAGCCGTCCCTCGCCCACCCCGGCGTTGCTGGCAAGGAAGCGTTGCAGGGTCTCGCTCTTGATCCCGGCCTCCGTTTCCAGGGTCCGCGCGGCCGAGGCCGAGGGCGCGAGGCCCTTGACCTCGTAGCCCCGCTTCTTGAGGAGCGCGCGGGCGCGGCTCAGCATGGTGGTCTTGCCGGTCCCGGCATAGCCCTGCACGCCGATAACGCGGTCCCTGTCCGACAGGATGAGTTTGACGGCGTCCCGCTGGCCTTGTGTCAGCGGACCCTTTCTGAGGGCCTTGTCCACGGCCCGGGCGCGCATCGGGACCGCTTCCCGTCCCTGGCCGGCCTCCACCAGGGCGATCGTTTCCCGCTCGTCGGCCACGGCCCTGCTCGTGGTGAGCATGTCCTTTGCCCCTGGCGGGCCGGCCGCGTGCAGCGTTCCGGCCTTCTCCAGCCTGCCCACTTCCCGTTCCGCCTCCGGCATGGCCACCGCGCCGGGGTCCCAGGCGAGCGCGCCGGCGAGCAGATCGGCGCGTGAGAACACCGCCTCGCGCTCGGCGAGATGCGCCACGGCCCATTCCACGGCTTCCCCGGCCAGCCGCCGGTCCCGAGACGTCTCGCGAGCCGCACCGGCGCCTTCCCGGCCGGCGTCCCGCGATACGGCGCCCTTCGAGATCGCTTCGGCCGCAAGGGCCTTTGCGTCGAACCCGAGATGGGCGGCCTGCTTCTCCCAGATCCCCCGCAACTCGGCCTTGTCCACGTCCCGCTTGCGGGCCCGGGTCATGAGCGCCGCCCGCTGGGCGAGGCGCTGGTTCTTTGCCGGTGTGTCCACGCCCCGTTCGGCCATGGCCGCCTCGATCTCCGCCCGCCGTGTCGAGAACGTCTCGATCACCTCGCGGGGAACGCCCGCGATCTCGAATCGCCCGTCAGCATGGGTCTTCTCGATCCCGTAGCCGAGCCTGCCCAGATTGCGCGCCAGTTCGCTTCGGTACATGGCGCCGATCAGCATCTTCGAGGCATAGAGCTTCTCGTTGGACATGGTCCGCCACTTGCCGTCCGCGCCCTGCACCATGTTGGCGATCACCGAATGGGTATGAAGCAGGGGATCGAGATTGCGCGAGGCGTCGTGGCGAAAGGTGGCGGCGATCATCTTCTGATCGCCCTTCTTTACCATACGTCCGGTCTCCGGGTCCTTCATGCGGGTCTCGGCGACGTTCCTCTCGACCCAGTCGAGGGCGCGCTTCACGGCCCGGTCATGGGCCTCGACGATGCGCTTGTCGCCGCCGACGAGCGCGGCGAGGGAGACGGACTTGGGGGCGGAGAAGGTGAGATCCCGCCCGGGCCGGTGCTCCAGGGCCCCATCGGGCCCCCTGCGTCCGAGCTGTTGTCCGGAGCCGTCGGGCGCCTTGCCCTCCAGCACCGCCCGGAAGAGGTCCGGATCGACCGGGCCGGAGAGGCCGTGATCCTCCGCGCCCTTGCCGGCCCAGGCGCTCGCTTCCCTGTGGGCCGGGTCGTCCTTCGCGTAGTAGCCGTCCCGCTCGTAGTAGCCCGCGCCCTGGGACGGGGCCGAGACAACGCCGATCGAGGCGACCATGTCAGAGGCGCCTCAAACGGCCCTGAGGCGGCTTTGGTCGTGGTTCCCCGCACCCGGGCGTGCTGTTCCCGCTCTTGCCCGGAAGCGAAAGGGCCGGGACGCCTTCGGTGTCGGTCCCATGATCATCGGCCGCACCCGTTTCGTCCTTTTCGGATTTCTTGTGAGGCTGCCTCGTGGATTCTCCACGGGGTGTCGCTGAGGCCTGCCTGGGCTCCGTTGTCTCGACCCGTTCCCGCGTCGCCGGGCCGGAACCCTGGGGTTTCTTGAGATCGATGTCCCCTTGATGGTCTCCGATTACCGGTGCCTCCTCCGCTGTGTTTTCCGGGGTTTCCACGGTGTCGCCATCCTCCCTGGGCACGAACCGTTCGGCCGCCTTGGGCCTCTTGACGTAGTCGAGCCCGATCCGGGCCACGGGCCAGGGCCCGGGGAACTTCAGGTAGCCGTGCAGGTTCTCGAGCCGCATGATCTCCGACGGCAGGGCCAGGGAGCGCATCTCCCGGCGCTGGGTCAGCGAGACCCCGTCCCGCAGCACGCTGGCCCCGTAGCTCATCCCGTGGGAGTATTCCTCGACCTCGCCCCGCCCCAGGCTTTCGGCCGACCACCGGGCCGTCTCCTGGTCGGGCGCGGCCAGCACCACCCGGGTGCCGCACAGCCCGGAGATCGTCTCCGCCCCGTTTTTTCCGTAGAGGTCGCGCAGGGCCGAGATCACCTGGATCCCGAGCACGAAGCACCCTCCGAACTGGCGGGACTCGGCCAGCCCCGGCTGGAGGCTCGGCACCTGGTGGAGGGTGGGCAGCTCGTCCAGGACCACCCAGACCCTTCTCGCGTCGTCCTGATGGAGGGAGAGGAGCGCGTTCACCGCGATCTCCAGCCAGGTGGAGATGAGCCCTCTCAGGCTCGCGTGCTGGTCGCCCCGGGAGGTCAGGAACAGGAACCCGGTCCCGTCCTCTTGGCCCACCCAGTCCCGGATCGAGAAGGGCTCTCCCGTATCGGGCAGGAACTCGAGCGCTCCCAGGTGCGCGGTCAGCATGGCCCGGACCGAGAGGGCGGTCTTGGGGTTTTCGGGGTCCACGATGGACTGGGCCACCGTGCCCTCCATGGCCCGGGCCAGGGCCGTCAGGTCGGTCTTGAGCAGGTGGTCGACGAGCACCCGGTTCTCGGTCACGCCCTTCTTCCAGAGCACGCCCGCGCCGTTGGAGAACAGCTGCCTGGCGGCGGTGACCCAGAAGGGATCCACCGTGTCCTTCTGCTGGGGGATGAGGGCCGCGGCCATCATGTCGAAGTCCCGGGGCGTCCTCGCCTCGAAGAAGGGGGACCAGCGGGGCGCCCGGGCGTCCAGGGGGTTCATCAGCACGTCACAAGAGGGATCGAAGAAGGAGCGGGTATAGCTCCCCATCTTGTCGTAGAGGATGCAGCGCTCGCCCCGGGCGCGGAGCCGGGCGACGAGGTCGGAGATCAGCACGGTCTTGCCCGAGCCGGTGGTGCCGGAGACGATGGTGTGCTGGGTCTCGGCGCGCCTGGGCCAGGGGATCCCGGCGATGCGGCAGGAGGCGCGGCGCGCGGCGGGGAACAGGGCCTCCGCCAAGCGCGCGGACACGGGCTGCACGCGCCTTCTCAGCTCCCGGGCCGTCGTCATTTCCGCGCCGCGGACCCGTTGGGCGCGGTCCAGGCGCCTTCCCAGGACCGAGAACAGGACCGTACAGAGGACCGCGCCCCCCACTCCGATCCAGAGGCCGAGCCACGCCCTGGCGTAGACGGTATGGAGCATGCGTTTCCGGATCCTTTCGATCCTGGGGTCCTGGGCGATATCCACGATTCTCAGGGCCGTTTTTTGGCCCTCTCGCCACTCGTACGCCTGGAGGGAATGACGTGGATACCCGAGCGCGAGCTTGACCTGGGCGAGGGTGCCCGTTCCGACGAGGCGCCATTCATGGGCGGCGGTCGTGCGGAACAAGGCAACGGCGGGGACCAGGACGACCGTCAGGGCGATGCCCAAAAGCCCCCAGCGGACCAGCTGGCCCCACATGTGGACGTCGTGGGCCAGGGTCTGGCCGCCCCTGAGCGTTGCGTTGCCGAACATCATCGGGTTCTCCCATTCAAGGTTGTGTGGATAGCGGCGGTCTTGGCGCCGTTCCGTTGCAATGCGCCAGGCGGGAGGCCGAGGAAGGCGGGGTCAAGGGCGCGGGACGCCGGGACCGGAGAGGCCGGCGCCCGAGAGGCTTGAACTTGAACCGCAACCCCGGAGGAACGACCCATGTCCAATCCATCCGACCCATCCAACGGCTGGCGCGCCCGGGCCTTCGTCCTCGGCGGGATCGCACTCGCCCTTGCCGTCACCGTCTTTTCCGTCGTCATCGCGATCGGTGCCCGCTTCCTGGGGGCCATCTGGTTCTGGGCGGTGCTCTGGACCGTCCTTGCCGCCCTCGCGTGCGCCCTGTGGCGGGGGTTCCGCTATGGCGACTGGTCGGCCTTCGGCCGCTACGGGCTCCCGGAAGAGGGCGGCGACCGGTTCGACTGGTCGACCAAGACCGGCCGCTACGCCTGGCTCCGCGACGTCGAGGACCGGGATCTCCACGACCACGGGCGCCTTCGCGGTCACGGCCCGAGCACCCGGTCCCCGTAGAAGGGACCGTCGCGTCAGCGGTCGTCCTTCTTCCCCGGGTCCGGCGCCGCGTTCCTGGCGGTGCCGTAGAGCTTGCCGCCGAGCCACTTCCCGATGAACGGGACCGCCTCGGTGGCATGCTCGACGAAGGGTTTGTCGGCCTCGGCCGCGACCTTCGCGCGGCCTTGCTCGATGCGTTCGTCCGTCATCCCGGCCCGCTCCTCTCGTCCCGCCTCCCTTACCCTCAGATCATGCTCGGTCCTGGCGCTTTCGCGCCTTGCCCGGTTCTCGACCTTTCCCGGCCCGGGCGTCCCGGCCCCGCGTCCGCGGTCGCGCACCGAGGCCGACCAGCCGCCCCAGGCCGCCTCGGTCTCGCCCGCGTGATACTCTTTCAGCCCGTCTCTCCTCCGCTCGTAGTCCGCCAGCCCCGGGACCGAGGCCGGATCCACCCCCTCGGGCGCCGGGAAGCGCTCCGCGATGAAGGCGGCGGCATGCGCGCGCAGCTCTTCGGCGTCCTCCGGGGTCTGGGGCGAGGCGAGCCGCATGGCGCCCCCCACGCCGATCTCGCGCCCGTCGGCGCCAGGCCGGGCGGTCAGCCAGGCGAAGAAGGGCTGGCCCAGCTCCTGGTCGACGGCCCGGGACCGGCTTCGCACCTCGGCCGCCTGAGAGCTCCAGCTCTCGGCTTCCCGGTGGCTCAGGGCCTCCTGCTCGCCGAAGCGGCGCATCCGCGTCAGGTTGGCGCCAAAACTCTCCTCCAGGCTCTTGAGCTCGCTCTCGCCCGAGGCGGTGGAGTAGCGCCTGGAGGCATCGGCGACCCGGGACCAGTGATCGATCACTTGGTTCTGCTCGGCATAGTCGGTCATCCGGTTCCAGGCTTCCCGGCCGATGGTCTGGCCCCGCCAGCTCGCCGAACCGTCGGCCCCGAACTTCACGATGAAGTCGAACCCCCCTCCCACCCTGGCCTCGCCCATGAGAACGGCCGCCTCCTCCTTCGAGATCCCGCCCGCCTCGGAGAGGCGTTTCATGTGGCTTTCCAGGGCCTGGACTTGCGTGCTCTCGCTTTCCGTCACGCCCCTCGAATGGGCGAGGCCCGTGTGCACGTCCCGGGAGAACCGCTCGACCATGGCCGCCGAATCGGTCGCAACGGCCGTGCGCGCCGTGTCGGCCTCGGCCGACCAGTGCCGGGCCTGCTCCCGGGCGGCGCCTGCCCGGCTCTCGTGGCTGACCGCAAGGGATTCGGAGAGTCTGACGCCCGCCGCCGGGATCCGGCTGGTGGCGGAGCCGGCGTCCATGACCGCGGTACCGTCTCCAGTCACGGTGAAGGCCGCGCCCTCGGGAGCGAACCCGGTATAGCGGTCCGTATCGACGTGCATGGAGGTGCGGAGCTGGCGGCCCTCGAGCGTTGCGAAGCGGTGGACGTCGGCCTGGGTGTTGGCGAGGGAGATATTGCCCGTCGTGCCCTCGTGGGCGGCCGAGGAGGCCGCGTCCTGGCCGACCGCGAGCACCGAGGTGGCGAGCATGGTCGCCTTGCCCACCCCGTAGGCCAGGGCCGCGGCGAGGAAGGGCACCGACATCGAGAGGTAGCCCGACATCACGGCCACGTCGGAGGCCACGGCCCGGATCCCCGCCTGGGCGACGAGCGATACGCCGCTCTCGCCGTCCGGCATGAGGGCGCCCGCGCTCATGCGCTCGGCGGCCTCGCCCATGGAGATCCGGTGGAGGATCGCGTAGAGCGGCCCCCAGCTCTGGATCCAGACGATCCCGGCGAAGTAGGACCGGAAGAGCCCGCCGCCCGCGGGGGTGAGCATGAGCAGCACCGCCATGGGGAAGGCGCCCACGTAGAGGCACTCGAACACGATGCGCAGCATCGGGACCCAGGTCTCGGCCTGCCTTCCGATGGCCCGGTAGGCCGAGACGGTCTGGGCCTCGGCCCGGGCTTCGGTATAGGACCTGAGCGCGGCGGCGTTGCCTGCCTCCGCGGCCCATTGCTCGCCCGCGCCGTGGAGGGTGTTGAGGACCATCTGCTGGCGCAGGATCTCGGCCGCGGTCCTGGAGGCGCCGATCAGGTAGTCGTGGGCCACGGGCAGCGCGGCCATGAGCTCGGCCCGGGCCAGCGCCTCGGTCGCCGCACCGGGGAAGAGTCTCCATCCGAAGATGCCGGACGCCCTCGCGATCTCGGCCCCCCAGAGCGCGTTGAGCCGCGGGGCGGCCTCGGCGCAGGTGACGATCTCGCGATCGATTGGCGTGGCGCCGGTGCCGGACGGCGTCCCCCGGGTCGCGTACTCCACCATGCGCGCGGGCGAGGCCCCGGCGGAAGGCGATCCAGTGGATGTGACGAGCCGCCAGATATCGGTGCTCTCGCGCAGATCGTCGGCCGAGACGTGGCCCAGGAGCAGGGCGTGGAACACGCATTGCCTTGCGTAGGCCCGGAGGTTCCGCGCGAACACCGTGTCGGTCACCTCCATGCGGGTCGCGGCGGCCGCGAGCCTCGCGCCGAAGATCAGGCCGTGGCGGCGGTAGGTCAGGTCGTCCGGAAGGGAGAAGGCCTGCTCGGTGAGCCGCGTCAACCCGTCGCCCACCTGGCTCGTCAGGGAGGCGAAGAGGGCCAGGCCGAGCGGGACGCCCGCCACGACCGCGGGCGCCAGCGCCGGGTCGAGCCGGTCCACGACCCGCACGGTCGCCTTGGGGACCACCATCGCGCCCCAGACGGCGATGAAGAGGAGGATCCACTTGGCGTTGTCCTTCCACGAGCCGCCGAAGGCGGTGCGGAACAGGACCCAGGCGAGCCCGGCCACGCCCGCGATCCGGGCCAGGGTCACGAAGGCCCCGCCGCCGGTGATCGCGGCGACCGCGTTCAGCAGGTCGACCAGATAGGTCCCGCCGCCCAGGGTGAAGAGCTCGTACATGGTCGTTGCCCCTACCGGGCTCCTGCGCCGCCCCGGGAGAAGGCGAGCGCCGCCCTGAGATCGGCCGAGAGCGCGCCCGCGAGCTCGGTCTCGATCAGCCTGAGCTTCTCCACGACGGCGAGGGCGGTGTTGAACCGCTCCAGCCCCTCGTGGCGGTGTTTGGCGAGGGCGGCCCGGTTCCGGCGCAGCCCCTCGCGCCAGCGCTCCAACTGGTCGCCGTCGGCGATGTCCAGGGTGCCGGCGCGTTCCTCGACCGTCCGGTGGAGGTCCGAGATCCAGACCTGGAGCACGTCGAGGGCCACCGCCTCGGCCAGCGCGTCCACCTCCTGGTCCACCACCGCCCCGCGGTAGGCGGCGGCCGTGTTGATCACCCGGTAGACCGGCAGGGTGGTGAGATTGACGAGCCCCAGCGCGTCGGCCGGGGGCGCCGTGTCGGCGCGCACCGCCTCGACCAGCCGGCGGAGCAGGCCGGCCACCCGGTCCCGGAAACCCCGCGCCGCCGGCACGGTGAGCCGTCCGAGGACGGGGTTGAGACAGTCGACGGAGGTGTCGCAGCGATAGACCGGGAGGTCGCCTCCCCCCTCCATCAGGATCTCGGTCACCCGGCGGTCAAGGGCCAGCGGCTCCAGGATGCGTATCCTGGGGCCGGAGGTGTCGCCGTCGGAGACCGGGGCGGTGACGATCGCGGTGCCCGAGATCGACATGGCGAACTCGCCGAGATCCCGGTCGGACGCCAGGAAGCCCGACGCCCTCACCGCGCGCCAGGCGTAGTTGACGTTGACCGGGGCCTGGTCCTTGAGCGGTCCCGAGGCGGCGGCCAGGGTCGAGTGGCGCTTGCCGTCCGCGCCGCAGCCGTGGCGGGCGGCGGCGTAGTCGGAGAAGATCCCCTGTCGCGTGCCGATGGCCGCACAGATCGCCGCGCTCGCCCGGTCGTTTTTGGACCAGACCGCCCCGACCAGGGCCTGGGCGGTCTCGCAGGAGTTGAGGTTCTGGCTGTTCACCCACTGGGCCAGGGCCCGGAGCTTGGACAGGGTCTCGGCGATCACCGGCGAGATGGTCTCGAGCGCCAGCTCGAAGGCGAAGCCCGCGGCGTTCTGGGCCACGGCGCGGCCAAAGGCGATCAGCTGGTCGGAATTGATGAAGGAGAAGGCGCCGGCGAACGTGTCGATGCCGCCGCAGCCGGCCCGGAAGGAGGGCAGGCTCACCGTGGCGATGGGCTCGGAGCGCACGGGGGCGCGCAGGTAGAGGTTGCCCAGGGTCCAGTGGCCCGAGGCCTGGCCGTCGAAGGCGGTCGGCCCGGTGGTGTTCACCGCCGCGCCCCTCCAGAAGCTCTCCATCTCCGAGAGCACGTCCGCGCCCGCGGGCGGGGCGAGGCAGAGCGAGATGGCCCACACGAGCACGAATTCGCGGGCAGCCATGGTCATGCCCGCAATCCTTTGCTTAATAGTCATGTCCGATCTCCCGTGCGGTGAGGGTGAAGATGCGCTCGGCGAGCTGGTCCTTGGCGACCACGCCGAAGGAAACCGGAAGCGCCCGCCTGGTTCGCGTGTCGTAGAGGACAAGGGCGGGGAACACCGGGGCCTCGAGGCCGAGACGCGCGGCGCGGCCCTGGTCGGGGACCGCCTCGGGCCACCCATCGAGGGGCTCGCCCGTCATCGAGACCGCGAGCACGTCGAGGCCGTGGCGCAGCGCGAAGGCGCGCAGAAGGGGGCCGAACACGCGGCATCCCGGGCATCGCGCATGGCCGAGATAGATGAGGCCGTAACGCTCGCCGAGCCGGGCCAGGACGGCGTCGCGCTCGGCCCGGCGCTGCTCCGACCAGACCTGCTTGGCCAGGGCGCCCACCGGACGCTTCAGCGTGTAATCGAGATCCGGGCTCGCCCAGACCGTGCGGCGGAAGGCGTCCGAGAAGGAGGCGGCTTTTTGCAGGGTCTCCTGCTGGAGGCGCAGGTAGGCCGTGACGTTCTCCGGGCTCGGGTCCAGGATCGCCCTGGCCCGGGCTTCCTCCAGGGCCCGGCGCATCCCCAGGAGGCGCTCCATTGCGGTCTCGGGCCGCGAAGAGGGTCTTGCGGGAGGCGTTTGCGCCGCCGGCGCGTCCTCTTCCGCGTCTTCCTCGTTCCGGTCGCAATAGAAGTGCCAGCCGAGCGAGGGCTCAGTCTCCCGATTTGGGCCCGATCGGGGACCGCACCAAGGCCGCCATTCCCGCGCATCCGCGGGCAGCGCCGCGAGGACGGCGAGGAGGCAGGCGAGTGCGAGGGCGTACGGGATGGTCATGGCTGCCCCCTTCACTTGCTTTTGGTGTAGAAGCCGTGGATGCGCTCACGCATCACCGCGCCGGTTCGGCCGGCTTCCGGAAGCTCGATCGAGGGCTCATACGACCCGTCGGTCAGATTCTCGGTGAACTCGGAGAGGTCCACGGCCTCGAAGTCGATGCGTTCCATCTCATCGACCGTGAAGCCGCGGCAGCTGCCCCAGCCGATCCCGAGCTGGCCGCGTGTCGCTTCCTGCAGGATGCGCCCGAGCTTGGAGCCGAACACGCACCAGGAACGTTTCCAGCGGATGCACACGCCGAAGATCCGCTTCGCGCATCCCTTGCCCAGGTAATGCGTGTTCCCGGCATGGCGCTCCTCGGCCAGGAGGCGTTCCTCCTTGGTGCAGCCGGCCACGCCCACGAGCGCGCCCGAGTTCTTGCAGCAATCGGCGAGGCCTCCCCACTGGATCCGGCAGGACTGGCGATCGCCCCTGAAGAACCGGAGGGTCTGGCGGTCGAATTCCTCTCCGCCCAGCTCGATGGCCATGTTGAGCCGGGCCGCCGAATCGACGAACCCGGTGTTGGCCCGGGACGCCGCGGTTCCGCACTCGGCGCCCACGCACCAGGAGACCGAGCCGCAATGGCCGCCGGCCCCGGCGCGCTCGAGTCCCGCCTTGCAGTCGTTCACCGATCCGGAGGCGATCCCGTCCGCGCCCCAGAGGGGGGAATGGGCGTCGCCTTGGATCCCGTCCCCGCGCCTCACCATCGGATCGTCCGCCTTGACCGGGGCGTCCGGGCGCTTGACCGTACCCTCGATCACCGCGCGGCCGGCTTGGCCCCCGGGATCGGCGGGATCGTTTATCACCCGGTTCGCGGCGTTTCTTAGTTCGCCCGCGCCCAGGCCCCTCTCTGGCAGGCTCGTTCCACCGTAGCCCGGCACATGGGCGGCGGAATCCGCATCCTTCGCGATGGCGCCCGCCGCGGCTTGTCCCGCCTGGCCGATCGCGCGGGCCGCCGCTGCCGGGTCTTCGGCCCGGGCGGGGCCGTTGACGAGGTGCGTCAGGACCACCAGGGCCAGGACGAAGGCCTTCGCGGCCATCGTCCAGCAAGGGAAGCGTCCCCAGGCCTCGATTCGCGCCATCTGAAGCCTTGGCCGCTTCGCCTCCATGAGGGCTTCGAAGCTGCGATCGGAACCGGGTTCCGGATTTTCGTTCGTGTCGTCCTTGCGGTTCATGGCAAGTTTCCTCTCAGGCTTGCGAGATGGCGGCGCGCGGCCGCGCGGCCCGGCCCTCCCTCGGCGGCGATGGCCTCGAGCGCCGCTTCCAGGCCGATGTTCCCCGCGATGCGGTCGTGGGGCGGCGCGGGATCCGCGGCGCAACCCCGGCTAGTGCAGGGCGGGACCCCGCCCGGGACCACCGCGACGGCCGGGATCGCCTCGATGCCGAAGATCCGGAACAGACGCGGATCGATTGTTGCGCCGGACTTGCGGCCCAGGTACGGGCCGATGCGTTTCACCGTGGCCTGCAACCCGTCCGGGCCGAGCCCGCGCAGCACCAGCGGCGCGCCGATCCGCGCCGCCTCGCGGCTCCACTGCCGCCAGCTCGCCGCGGGCGCCGAGAGGCTCATGAAGACGATGACCTCGGGGCCATGGGGACGCTCGGAAAGGCCGCGGGCAACGCGGCCGGCATGACGTTCGGCCGGGAGGGGGCCGGAGGCCCCGGGGGCGTTTTTGCCCGCGCGTTCCAGCGCGCGCTCGATCACCGAGCGCGACCAGGCGTCCAGGTCCCCGTCACGGACTTTTGCCGGTTGCCGCAGGACCTGATCGACAGTATCGCGCGCCAAGTCCTTGGCTTTTCCCTGGGCCCGGGCCGGGCCGCACCAGGCCGCCATCACGAGCGCGCAGGCGAGAGCCGGGATGGTCTTACGAATCGGGTTATCGTTCATGTCAGCCTCCTCAGAGCAGACAGCAGTTGCGCTTGCGCCAGAGCAGATAGCCGAAGTTCTCGCCCGCCACCGGCAGCTCGCGCAGCGCTTCCCAGATCACCGAGGACCGGCCCGTGGGGTTGCAGCCGGTGAGGGGCGACGTGGCCGGGACCGGCTGGGTCATCTGCCAGCGGTACTGGGACTTCTTCATGATGGGCATGGGATAGCGCCCGCAGAGCGCCGCCGGCCCCGACGTGCCCCAGGCGAGCAGCAGCCGGTGAAGACGGAACACGAGCCGCTGGGCCACGAGGAGCGAGGCCTGGACCCCGCCCACGTGGGCGGCCACGTTGCCGGTCAGGGGATACATCCCGCCCTGGCAGCCCGCGCACCAGAACAGGGGGTCGAGCGGCAGGCCAGCCGAGGCGGCGGCGCAATCGGCGGCGCAGGCCGCCTGGGCCGGCAGGTCCGCGAACAGCGCGGCTTCCGGGTTCAACAGGAAGGACAGCTCGTCGTCGAGCCAGGCCGGGTCGAGCTCGGAGACCCAGGCGATGTCGAGCCCCCCGCTTTCAAGGCAGCCGATGTCGAGCAGGGCCCCGATCCAGGACAGGAGCGGATAGACGTAGTCATGGACGTGCCACACAGAGCCCGAGGCGCCGTCGCCGCCCGAGGAGCCAGTACGTCCGCGCCCCGCGGGCAGGCCCGGGTCGATGGTCATGCCCCCGAGATTGGGGAAGCACCAGGGCGCGCGGCTGACGTCGATCAGCCGCGCCGGCTCCCACAAGCCCAGGGAGAGTCCGATCCGGGGGATCGGCTTGCCGCAGAGGCAGATCGGCGATCCCGGATTGGGCGTGTCCGGCGCGCCCGTGGCGCTGCCCATGCGGATCGGCCCGATCGAGATCGGCAAAAGACACTCCCAGCACACGTCCGTGACGGGGTTCACGAAACGCCCGGTGCAGGACTGGGCGGAAGCGGTCCCCGTGGACAGGGCTCCGGCAAGGACCAGCGCCGTGCAGACGGTCTTCAGGGATCTCATGGCCGCCCTCCGATGGTCGCGGGATTGGCTTCGTCGTCGAGCGGCACTTCCGTGATCCTGAGCATGGATCCCTCGGCCGCGACCAGGGACGGGGTGGCGCGGAGCCCGAAACGTTTCGCAAGCCGGCCGTTCTGGTCGAAGAAGAACGGCCGTTCGTGGGGCCGCATCAGGTCCAGCGGGCGGCCCGCCAGGAGCACGATCTTCGCGGGCCGTTCGTGGCCGAGGGCCCAGGTGACCTCGGCCGGCCGCGCGCCGTCGATGAACAGCAGATCCCGGGTCAGCGGGTACACCTCGAGGGGGTTGATCCGAGCGCCCCGGGCCGCAATCAGGGTCCCATCGTGCGCCCGGACGTCTTGCTCGACCGTGATCGAAGGATCGAACAGCCGGGTGCGACGGACGCGCGCGGGCCCGATGCCCTCGACGCGCCCGGGCGCCTCGATGCGCTCCCGGCCCCGGTCCAGGGCCTCCCGGCGCATGCGGGTGAGGTCGCCCGAGGACTCCAGCGCTTCAAGCCGGGCCTCGATCCGTTCGAGCAGGTCGGGCTCGGCGATGGGCCACACCGCGCCGCGCACGCCAAGGTCCTTCGCGGGTACGGGCCGCGCCGCGAGCATCAGCACGCAGGCAATCGCGATGAGCCGAAGACGGGACAGGAGAACACGCCGCGTCATGGCCGCGCCTCCTCGGGTTTGGCGAGCGGTCCCTTGAGCCCGAGCCAGGGGACGTCGGGCAGGGCCCAGGCCCGGCCCCGGATGCGTTCTTGCGGGATGAGCCCGATCTCCGAATAGCGGCTGTCGTGGCTGTCCACGTGATCGGCGTGGACGTAGTAGCGGCCCGGCGGGATCACGCCCGGCCCGATCGCCTCGAGCCTGCGCCCATCAAGCGCATGCGTCTTGGCAACGCCGAGGACCGCGCCGTTCACCGAGACCCGGCGCTCCCTGTCCACCTCCACCCGGTCTCTGGGCAGGCCGCGCACGGTCTTGAGGTAGGGGATCCCCGAGCCGGCCTCCTCGGGTGGGTCGAACAGGACCGCGTCGCCCCGTTGGAACTCTCCCACGAGGGGCAGCACGAAATACCCCCAGGCTCCGTCGGACCAGCTCGCGTTGACGTAGACGCGCGAGACCGCGACGAGCCACAGGGCGGCCAGCATGGCCATCCAGAGCAGGATCTTGCGGCCCCGTCCGGTTCGTTCAGGCGCACGCCGTCCGGGCGCACGCGGCAAGGCGTGCAGGGTCTCTCTCATCGTTCGTCCTCCGTGTTCGTCGGGGGATGGGTTTTGGACAGGGCCGTCTGGATCGCCGCCTTTATCTCGGCGGTGAGGTCCGGCGCGCCGGCGGCGACCGCCCTTGCGGGCAGCAGCACCGCGCGGTGGCGGGCTGCCGTCCGGACGAGCGCCTCCTCCAACCGGCGCGCCCAGCCGCGCACGGCTTTTACGGCCTCCTCTTGGTCGCCGTGCTCCCGGGCGGCCTTGGCCATGTAGTCTGCCGTGAGCTCGGCAAGCCGCACGCTCGCGATGCGCGGGACCCTCTCCAGGGCCATGCGCGCCGTGACGGCCGAGACCGCCGCGGCCACCCCGGCACTCAGCACAAGCGCGGCGGCCAACGCCGTGGGCCCGCTCATGACGCAGCCCGTTCCGGCGCCGTCTGTTCGCGCGTGACATGAAGCTCCTCCGGTGGGGTGGGGTCGTGCGTGCCACGGGACTCCCTCTGGGCGGACGCGATGGGGCCCCGTCCCGCGCCCTCCTGCCCTTTCAGGGCCCGGAAGCGGTCCAGCCAGAGCCTGGCCGCCCGATCGGGAACCACGGTCCGGATGCGGCGCTTAAGGGGCGGGAAGGCGACCGCGGAAGCCGCGCCGTCGCGCGCGCCCGGCAGGTCCCGGTCCTCCGCGGCCTCGGCCATGCGGGCCACGAAACGCAGCAGTTCCGCCTGCTCCGGGGAGGGCTCCGCATCGAGCCCGGCCGACTCGCGCACGGCCCGGTCGATGGTCCCGCCGAGCCGCTTCAGCCGCTCCGCCCCGCGCTGGGAGGAAGCGGCCTTTGTTCCCAGCCACGCGACGCTCGCGTCCGCCAGAAGGGCGTAGAGGGCCGCCTCCCGGCGGTCCCCGGATCCTTCAAAGGCCTCGATCTCCTCGCTCATCAGCACCGCGTGGGCCGCCAGCGAGTGGAACCGCCTGAGCCGGCCGCCCCTGCGGCAGGTGTTGGCCAGCACGTGGGCCAGGGCCTCGAAGTCGACGGCGTCCGGGGTCAGCCCCTCCGGATCTTCCGGCCAGGCGAGGGGCCGATCCCCGGATCGGGGCTTCTCCGCCCGTGTCGCAGCACTCGATGGCGCCCGCCTGTTCCTGTCCTTGCTCATGTGCGTCTCCTTCTGTTTAAGCTATGGAGGCCGTCACGGCGCGCTGCCCGCAGGGCCGGCTGTCGTGGCCTCCGGACCGTCGCCGTCGGCGATGCGGTCGATGGCCTGCTCGGTGGTGAGGCCTTCGGCCTTCAGCCGCTCGACCGCGGCGAAGGCCGGCCCGCGCGATGAATAGAGAGCTACCGACCAGGGGTCCAGGGCGAGCCGCGCCACGCGCCAGCCGTCCGGACCGTGCAGCACCAGCTCGGCATGGCGCCCGTCCACGGTGGCCAGGCTCTTGAGGGCCCGCTCCATGCCGGGATCGCAGTGGATGCGCTTTTCCTGTTTGAGGAGCTCGACGGACTCGTCCTTCTGGGCCAGGAAGATGGTCCAGTCGGCGTTGTCCCAGGCCGCCCGGGCCGCGGGGTTGGCGTAGTAGTCGTTGACGCTCTGGGTGCCGGTGACGAGCGCGCCCCGGTACTTGCGCGCCCGCCTGGCCGCGCCCTCGAGGAAGGCCCGGCTGTCCTCGCCCGACAGGAGGTCCCAGGCCTCGTCGATGACGATCGCCTTGGGCCGGGTTCTGGGGCCGTGATACATGCGCTGGGTGGCGAGGAAGACCACCAGCATCAGCACCACGCCCTGGACGTCGCCCCGGCCCTTGAGCTCGGCGAGCTCGAACACGGTGAGCGCGGCGTCCAGGGCCGGGGTCTCCGATCCCTCGAAGAGCCGCCCGAGCGCGCCGCCCGGCCGCCACGGTCCGAGGGCGAGAGCCATGTCCGATGCCCGCCGGTCGCCCGCCGCCTCCAGCCGGCGCTGCACGGTCCCGAGGTCGGCGCCGTTGCCGGCCTCCTCCCAGGCGCGCGCGATGGCCTCGTCGATGAGCGCCGCCTCGATGTCGTCGATGCGCCCGCGCCTTCGGCACATGCGCCCGACCACGGCGGCCAGCATGGCAAAGCACTCCTCCCGGTAGTCCCCGTCCCGGGCCGCCACGTCCGCGTCGATCATGGCGAAGGGGTTGAGTCTCGCCGGGTCCTTGCCGAAGGCGATGAAGACGCCGCCGAGGGCCTCGGCCGTGTGCTGGAAGGAACGCCCGTCATCGATCACCACGGCCTCGCCGCCCGCGCCCGCGATGCCCGCGACCAGCTCCTGCATCAGGACCGACTTGCCCGACCCGGACTTGCCGGTCACGGCCACGTTGTAGTTGCCGGCCTCGTTGGCGAAGGGGGACCAGCACGCGGGCTGGCCCCGCCTTCCGATCAGGAGCAGGGCCGGCGGCGCGTCGGGCGACGCTCCCTGGCCGCGCCACTCGCCGTGCACCGGC
>CBDHDG010000003.1:0-340946 GCA_965261595.1 bacterium | reverse complement strand
GCCGAACCCGGTGACGACCGACACGGACTCCATCCCGCCACAGATGACGCACCATCTGGCGGCTGCCGTAGAACGGGTATTTCAAGAACAACTCATCGATCCGCCGCATCAACGCCAGGTTCTGCGCACTCTCGCCCTGAGGCGTGTGATATAGCGAGGATCGGCTGATGGAGAGCAAGCGGCATTGACGGCTCAAGCTGAGCTTGGCTTGGGATGGTCGCGCCGGATCATGGCCCTGCGTCCCTCCCGGCTCACCACTTGAGCCCTTTGGGCAAAAAATCCCGCTCCACCGTCAACTCCCCGATCTTCGCGTGCAGGTCCCGGATCTCCGCCTCGTGGTCCCCTCGACTCCGCTCTGCTCCCTTGGAGAATACCTCCTTCATCCCCTCCACCGCCCGCTGCTTCCAGACGCTTACCTGGTTCGGATGAACCTTGTGCCGCGTCGCGATCTCATGGACGTCTTGTCCCCGCGCAGTGCTTCCAGCGCTACCTTCGCCTTGAACTCCCCCGTGAACCGCCGTCGTGTGGTCATTGCGTATCCCTCCCTCAGTCGGTGGAATACACCTTAGCAACCTGTCCGATTTCCTGGGACCACCTCACCAGGTCAAGCTCATCAAAATGGGCGGCCGGATTGTGCGCCATGCCCGGCACATCATCTTCCAGTTGGCCGAGGTAGCCGTATCCAGGGAGGTGTTCGCTCTCATCCTGGACCGGATCAACCGATGGCGGCCCGTACCTGTCTAACCGCTCTCAGCGCAGTCCACCCGAGGACAAAATGGTGAATGTTCTGTCCCTTCCAGATGACCTGCTGGGAAGGCTCGCCTACCCGGAGGGGTGGCATGATTTTCAATGGTGGATAACGCTCCGATTAGGGTTTCAGGCACCTGAAATGGGATTGACAGGTCCGGGAGAGAGGGGTCTAATTGACTTAAACAGCAACGAGGGGTCGGTACAGGCCTGTCCGGATTTGATATGGGAAATTCCGGTTGGTATACTCGACGCCATGGAAACGGAACGTTTCTTCGCAGAACTGGGCAAGCGACTGGACGAAGTGAGAGAGGCCAACCGCATGGAGTACCAACGGCTCTTCGCCGAGTTGACCCCCCGATTGGAGACGGCGAGAGCCCTGGAACGGGAGCTCGACAAAAAACTGGCGCGCCGATTCAACGTCCTCGACTACCTGCGGGATGATGAATTGGGGCTTTCCCGGATCATCGCCAATCTGCTCAATCGCGATGCAACCCATGGTCAGGGGACGCTGTTTCTCCGGACGTTGCTGGAGAGATTGAAGATCTTGAAAGAGACTCCACGCTGGCCCGACGACCTCGACAAGAGCCGGATGACCGTTGAAGTCGAGCGGAGGATCACCGCCGACCGGCGTATTGACGTCTCCGTTGAGATCGTCGGCAACGATGGAGAAACCCACTGTCTGACCATCGAGAACAAGCCTTACGCTGGCGACCAAAAGAATCAGGTCAAGGACTACCTTGAATACCTTGAGAGGGAATACGGCGACCGGTTCCTTCTGATCTACCTCTCTCCCACCGGCGATGGCCCGTCAGATTCGAGCATTCCCAAGACAGAACTAAAGATATGGGAAGGCCGCTTTGTCATCATGCCGTACCATCGAGGACAAGAGGAGCAGGCGGACGGATTCGAAGCTTTTCGCATTCCGTATTCACTCGCCGGGTGGCTCGGAGAGTGCCGGAAGAACTGCGAAGTGGACCGACTGCGCTGGTTCCTGCGCGACGCCGAGACATTTTGCCAACGGACATTTGGAGGCCAAGCCATGACCACCGATAGCGAAACCAATACTGTCCGGGACTTCTTGTTGTCGGAGCCGTTCAATCCGGAGAAACTGAAAACCGCGAAGGTGGTGCATGATTCCTGGTCCGCTGTCAGGAATGAAGTGTGTGAAAGGTTTCTGGAACGACTGTGTCGTCGGATCAAGACGGCCGTAATGGATGAGCTGAAGGATTCCACCGGCGACATGGAGGTTGTCTACGAGTATGACGGTGAGTCCAAGTACTCATGCGCCGTCTGGCTACATCGGGAATGTTGGGCTCAATACAAAACAGCAGAACAATCCAAACTCGACCGGCGGACCTCAATTGGATTGCAGGCGCATGGGATAGGACCGAATAAATGGAGGATCGGCATATGCTCTCCAATGCCCAAGGGCAACATGGCGGAAGAAGAGCAGAAACGGCGAGAGTGTCTTGATGAACAGCTTAAGGACAAGCTTGGTCTGACAAAAAATGATACCTGGTGGCCATGCTGTGACTGGGTGGATGAGAAAAAAGGGGATTGGGATTCACTCATCCCGGATTTGCATCAGGAGTGCAAAGAGGAAGGCGGCGAGATCACAAAGTACTTCGTTGACAGGTTCACTGAAATTGCGGTGAAGGCGATACCGATAATCGACGGGATCGAGGGCCCTGATTCCCAGCCTAACGCCGCGAACCGCGGAATTCCTGCCGCACCTTAGCCTGCCATTCCCACCTGTCTGCGCACGCCGGGCGTCCCGCCTCGCGAGTTTGTCTGCCTAGCGGGGCGCGGGTCAAATCCTGATCTAGCTGCGCGGGCAGGCAGGCTCGGCGTCTTCCGCTTCGCCCGGCAACGGCGGCGTGCGGGGACCCGCACCCCATCGTCTCTGCAATTACACTCCCAACCTTCTCCGCCGCCTCGACGAGATGCGCGTCGGCGAGCTAGGCGTAGCTCGGGGGCGTGCTGTGCCGCCGGTTTCCAAGCAGCCTGCCGACCAGCGGCAGGTTTTCGCCGGACATGACGACAAGGCTGGCCATGGCATGCCGAAGATCATCCAACCGCAGTCTGACGAGTTTTGCATCCGCGCTTCGGCCTGTTTGGGAAAGGTACGCCGGTCAATGAGCTCGCATTCGAGCGTGGCGGACAAGCTCTCAGGCATGGCGTCATCCAGCCGTCGCCGGCCGGTTTCGAACCATCCTTCGTACCCCACCACCACGCCCAATTCCCACTCCGCCGCATCCATGCCGGATGCCCGGTAGCGGCCTCTGCAGAGAGAAGATCCACGGCTGAAACCTGACCGCACGAGGCCAGGACAGGCGAACGTTGACCGTGTAACGGCCGGCCCGCCGTCGGTCACCGAGTCTGGCGGCAGGTCTCTCAAGGGTAGCCTCCAACGCGCGCCGAACCCCCTTCAACAAACCCGGTCCATAGGCACCGATCCAGACTCCCATCCGGCCGTTTGGCATACGTATCGCCGTCGGGGCGATGGCCGGAGGGTCCGTTCCCCCTGACGTGCGGTGCGCCGCGAAGAGGCCGAGCCGGACCGTGAGGGGGGCGGCGGACGGATGTCCCGGGGAGGACATCTCCGCCTCCCGCGACCACCGACCCGAAGGAGGACGAAACCATGCACACGGTCCAGACGCATCCCGGCAACGCAAGCACTTTCCTCACCCACCTGTTCGGCCAAGGTCTCGATGACGACCGCTACGTGGTCGAGGGCGACATCCGGCCCTTGCGCGCCGGGGGACCGGGGACCAGGGGCCGGTCCAAGGCGCCGCGGACGATCGTGTCCCGGCAGACGATCCGGAAGATGAGGCCCGCGCGCGACGAGATCATCGTCTGCACCGGACTCAGCCTCCGGAACTCCGGCGTCCAGTACTGGGGCTCGATCGCAACGGGATTGTTCTGCGACCGCAAGCAAAAGCGCTAAGTCGGGTTTTCTGTGCGGACGTCCTGCCGGCCCGGCGCCGGCCGGGCGTCCTTCGTCCCGATTCCACCCCCGATGGGAGGCGTCCATGCCTTACAGGGACCCCAAGGACCGCCGAAGGATCGGGCGAGAGAGAAGCAGGCGGCGCTTCAGGGCACATCGAGACGCCGGCCTGTGCACGCGCTGCGGCCACCGTCCTCCCGTCCGGGGCGGCGCTACCTGCCAGATTTGCCGTGACGCGCGGCAAGCGGCCGAACGGGAGCAGTATGCCGCCCGGCGGGCAGCGGGCCGGTGTGGCCGATGCGGCGAAACGGCCCTTGACCACGCCTCCCGCTGCGGTCCCTGCGCGGCCCTCGAGGGCCGCGCGTCATCCACGGAAGAACGCGGTCAGCCGAAGGCGCTACGCCCACAGGCGAGAGAGGTGGCGTTGCACCGACTGCGGCGAGCCCTCGCAGGGAGCGGCACGGTGCGTGCCGTGCGCGCACCGGTCCTGGGCGCGCTCGGGCCGGCATCGGGGTCTTCCGATCCTTCCCCCGCGCTACACCGTGATCGAGGTCGCCACGGGCGAGGACCACGGGACCTGGGACAGCTGGGAGGTGGTGGTCATGTGCCTGGCCTATGCCAGGCTCTCCCTGGAAGAAGTCGAGATTATTACGGACGCCTCGCCCATGATGACGCTCACCGGATGGTGATAGACGTCTGACACCGGCCGGCCGGACGCCTCATCCCGCGGCGACCTCGATCAGCAGCCGGCAATGGTCGCTGCGACCCACTCGTCGACTCCGTTGAGCGCTCGAACCTTTACCCTCTCGTGAAAGCCGCGCGAGGCGAAGACGTAGTCGAGCTGGCGGTCGGCTTTGGCCGCCGACTTGCCGGGCGGATAATACGTCGGGACGTTCCCCGTGCTGGCCGGGACATCGGGCGGTGGGGTTGCCGCCTGCCTGCCGTTCGGCGCTTGCGGCCCCATGAATTCCAGCCCGAGCGCATCCATCCGCGCCCAGACCGTGCGCTCGCGCTCCGGCAGCGACAGGCTGCGACCCGTAGCGCCATAGAACATGTTCAGGTCGCCCGCGGCCAGAATGCGGTGCTTCGAGGGGTCGGTGTGACCGATGAAGGCTGACAGATCCGAGAGGATCCGGTGCGCCGAAACGTCGGAAGCGCCGGTCCTTCACGGACTCCCGCTCGAGGGATGGGGCTTCATCCAGCGCGCATACATCGAGACCGCCACGAAAGCCTCTTCCTCATTGTTGCGCGGGATCGCCCTGGCGGCGGCGATGGTCCCGATGCCGCTCACGCCGATGTCGCCCTCACCGACATCGCCGAGCGGGGGGACCTGCCGGAAGCGCTCGACCTCGACCCGGTCGGACAACCCCACGACCAGGCACCAGCGATCATACAGATGACGGCTCCAGACTACGTCGTCCTTGTTATGGGAGCAGATGCGCCAGGTCGCCGGGCGGGCTCCCCGCTTCCTGGAGCAAGGCGAGGTCCGCCTCGCCCCGGTCCGCCATCTCCGCGAGCTCGCGCCACGGCTCCATGCGTTTGCCGATATTCCAGCTCACGACCCTGATCACTGCCAATCCCCCTTTCTCCGGTTGCCATGCTGCGCAGCCGGCCCGCCGTCCTCAGGCTTCAACCCCGCCGATCGAGCCACCATCACGGCGCCCGGACCGGCAGGCTTGAGATTATCGCGTAGAGGGCGATTGCGAGCGGGCCGGGCAATCCCGCCACCAGCGACGCTGCCACAGCCGCCGGCACCTCAGCGCCAGCGGCAGGCCGTACGGCGCGACCGGGGTCGGTGACCCCGACGAGGTCCGCGGCATCAGCGTCCAGATCACGGCCTGGATCCCGAAGCGCAGGGCCGCGGTCGCGACCAGCCCGGCGGCAGCCACAAGAGCGCCAACAACCGGAAGCCGACCCGCTTGGCAAACCCTCCCTCCCCGGTCAGGTCTGACCCCTTTTGTCTATGCCTCATCTGACCCGAACTCCGAACCGGGCGCAATTCCAGGCGGGTGTCCGTGTGTGTCTCCTCGCTATCCGCCACAACGTGTTCTCGCCGTAGAGCCAGAGGGAAGCAAGGGCCGGGCGAACGCCCGGCATGGAGAGGGAGACGGTCTCCCGGTCCCGATGCCGGGAACGGCAACTCCCCCGAACAGGAGGCAAGCCCATGCTCGACCAGGACCTCGACCTCGAACTCCCCACAGATGACGAACTGCTCGCCGAGATCGGCCTCGACTCTTACACCATCCGCAGGATCCTCACCGAAGCGGTCCATGCCGACACCGGCGAAGGAGAGGAGCTTTTCTAGGGGGTGAACCAAGGGGCCGGAGAGAGAGGCTCTCCCCCCTTTTCACATCACCCGTTGTCTTCCACACCCTTAACTCTAAGGAGAATGATCATGGCCTTCGGACTCAATCGCGCTGAAGTGATCGGCCGCCTCGGCGCCGACGTCACCGTCAACCACCTCACCAGCGGCGGACGCGTGGCCAACCTGTCGATCGCCACCGACGAGGGCTACATCGATAAGCAGACCGGAGACCGGGTCGACAAGACCGAGTGGCACCGGGTCGTGACCTTCCAGCCCGGGCTGGTGGACATGTTCGAGAAGCACGCGACGAAGGGCCGGCTGGTCTATGTGGCTGGCAAGCTGCAGACCCGTCGCTGGAAGAAGGACGACGAGGACTCCGACCGGTTCTCGACCGAGATCCTGTTGGTTCCGGGCGGGCGCGTGCAGTTCCTCGACAAGCCCAACGGCAACGGCGCGCCGGTCGCGGAGGCGGAGACGCCGTCCGCCGATGCGGCGGTGGACGAGATCCCGTTCTGATCGGCCATTCCGTTTCCTCCCTCTACCTGGGCCGGCGCTTCGCGCGTCGGCCCTTTTTCTTGCTGCCCGTTCCGAGACAGCGCCCGTTCGGGCCTCGCGCCAGCGCTGCGCGCGGCGCTTCGTCCTCCGGCGCCGGCCGGAGGCGGAGGCCGGCCGGTATCGGGCCTTCCCCGTCCATCCAGAGGAGGCCCGTCATGCCGCCCCCATCGTCCCGTTCCGCATCTCCCGCCGCCGACATCGCCGCCGCGCTCGGCGCGTGCGCCGAGGCCGTCTGCCGGCGTTACCTGCCCCAGGGCAAAAAGCAGGGCCGGTACTGGGTCGCCGGCGATCTCGAAGGCGCTCGCGGCCGCTCGCTCTTCGTCCGCCTGCACGGTCCCGGCGTCCCCGGGAAGTGGACCGACGCGGCCACCGGAGAGCACGGCGACCTGCTCGATCTCGTCCGGCATCGCTCGGGCGCGCCGACGCTTCGCGCGGCGCTCGCCGAGGCCCGCGCCTCCCTCGCCCTGCCGGCTCCGCCGGCGCCGGGCGAGGGCTACGACGCAACAGAAGCGGCCCGCCGCCTCTGGCGGCGTTGCCGCGCCATCGGCGGCACCCATGCCGAAGCCTACCTCCACGCCCGCGGGCTCGCGCGCTGCCGGTTCCCGGCATTGCGCTTCCATCCCGAGCTTCGCTATCGCGAAGGCTCTTCCCTGCGCCGTTTTCCGGCGCTGGTCGCCGCCGTGACCGGCGACGACGGCGCCATCCAAGGCGTGCAGCGCACCTGGCTCGATTCGCGCTTGCCCGCCAAGGCGTCCGTGGATGCGGCCCCGCGCAAGGCGCTCGGCCGCATCCACGGACGCGCCGTGTGCTTCGGCAAGCCCGCCGACGGCGCTTCGCTGCTCGTCGGCGAAGGCATCGAGACGGTGCTGTCGATCGTCACCGCGGCGCCCGGGGTCATTTCGGCGGCCGCGCTCTCGGCCGGAAGCCTCGGCGCCTTCGCTCCACCTGGCGGGCTCAAACGGCTCGTCATCGCCCGCGACAACGATTCCGAGGGCAAACGGGCCGCCCAACGCCTCGCCCGGCGCTGCGCGCGGGCGGGCGTCGCCGCCCACGTCATCGTCTCCGAATACGGCGACTTCAACGACGACCTGGTTACTCTCGGACCCCGGGCCCTGGCCCTTCGGCTCGCCGCCCTGTTCCCCGCGCCGCAGCGGGTCGGAGAGAGGGAGGGAAGAGCGGGGGAGGGGTGAACGGATCGAAAGGAGAAGAGAGCATGGCGCACATCGTCAATCTCAGGCATGCGCCAGCCCTGCGGGCGGCGCTCGCGGCCCTTCACGGCAAGCCGCTGGCCTTCTGATGCGCGCCGCTGCCCTGCCATGGGCAGGTCCTCGCCCGCGCCGCGGCATGGACGGCCTCCGTCCTGGCGGAACGGAGGGGAGAGTGAAGCGGGAGAGGGGCGAACGCCGCGAGGAGGGAGAGAGAGGGCCCCGGGCACCGGCAACACGGAAGGAGAACCGAAATGCAATCCGTTACCTTGAGGAACATCGCCCGTACGAGTCCAGGGTCTACCACGATGGCAATCTCGCCTGCGAGGTTGCGGAGCCACTCGTCGATACGCGTCCGTTGCGGTGACGGGCCATGCCGTCTTCGGGCGATCCCTTCGGGCCGGGCTCTTCGTGCAATCTCCGCTCCGCTCCGATTTTCGCTTCTATCCCTATCGCCTCCGCTCGCTGGCGCTCGCTGCGCGCTACGCTTGCCGGGCCGGCGCCCGAGACCCGGGTCTCAATCCCGGAACCGCACAGGGCGTCCGGGACAGTGGCTAACAATATCCCTCTCGACGTGATGGACCATTGTCCCACACGTGCTCGCTGCGCCAACCCGCTCCGCGGGTCCTACACTACGCTCCGCTCCGTTCCGGCCCTGGCTCGCAAGGCTACGGCGCTGCGCGCGCGTGGGCCACTCAACCATCACGTTCGGAGACTCTCTCCGCACAACGAACCATAACGGTTCTCTACACTCAATCCATAAGGAGAGCATCATGCACGATATCGACAACATCTCAGAACAGAACCAGTCCGTCACCGCCACCGTCTGCGAGCAGGCGGCTCTCTTCGGAGCAACCCCAGAGCGCGACGAATTCGACAACCGGGAGGTCTGGGACCCGGAGAACGCCCTCTCCGCCGTCACGGAGGCCTTCCGCATCATGGCACACGGCGTCGCCCCCGACGGAACGCAACTCGCCGACGAGCGCGAGAGCCTGCTCTGGGGATTCGTCAACATGCTCGACGCCCAGACCCAACGCCTCGACCGCGCGGCCGACAGGCTCCTCCCCGACATGCGCGACCTCCAGCGAGAGCAGGACGGCTCGGAGATCCGGTCCCGAGAGCTCGAACTCGTCACCGACCGAACCAAGAACCTCACGGACCGGCGGGACGCCTTCGAGCAACTCCGCGATGCAGCGGCCGAGGCTTACCGGGTCGAGACCGGAGACCTCTGGCGGCCCCGGCGCGGGTCCCACACCTCCCAGACCGGCAAGCTCACTTCGGCCATGATCGATGCCCGCGACTTCCAGCGTGCCCGCAGGGACCGCGAGAACAAGGCCCTCCTGCCCCAGGGAACGCTCGTCGCGGTGGCAGGCGGCAAGCACGCCGGCGACGCAGGCGCCATCATCCGCACCCTCGAGAAGCTCAAGGCCAAGTACGACGACGTGGTCCTGGTCCACGGCGGCGGCCCCGGCGTCGAGAAGGTCGCGGCCAAGTGGGCGGACCGCAACGGTGTCCACCAGATCGTCTGCAAGCCCAACTGGGACGCACACGGACGCGCGGCGCCCTTCCGGCGCAATGACGAGCTGCTCAATCTCCTCCCCAAGGGCGTCATCGCGTTCCCGGGTTCGGGCATCACCGACAATCTGGTCGACAAGGCGCGCAAGCTCGGCATCCCGGTCCAGTGCGTCGCCGCCTGAGCCCAACGACCTCGCGGGTCGCGTCGCCACCCGGCGGCGCGGCCCGTTCTTCTTCCGCGTTGCCCGCTGCCGCACCGCCCGCCGCTCTTCGCACCGCACCGGTGCGGACCCCACTGCTCGCACCGCCCCGCACTGCTCCATGCACCATGCTCCGCACGGCCGCCCGCTCAATCGCCGCGGCGGCTCCCACGCGCGTCACGCGCCCGCGGAGATCCCCTCTTCGCTCGTTCCTCACATTTTGGTCTGTCGGACGCCGGTCGGCGCTTTTACTCTCACACCCGACGCAGCAGGCTGCATGTGTGCCCCATGCGCGCGCTTGTCCTGCATTCCTGTGCGCAATCAATCACTTACGGCGTCTCCGTGATGCCGGAAAAAGTCCTACCAATATGGTGGCTCGGGGGCATACGACGCTATCTCACTGATATTGTTACGTTTATCCAAGCGCGCATAGTGCCCGGAGTTCGAGTGAGATCTCAAGCGGCATACGCCCGATACCAGACTGGTCGCGCGCGGATCCGCGCTGCGCTATGATGGCTACCAATTTGGTTGTTCGGCCTCCGGCATCATTCGGAAGTTTTCTCCGGTCCGGGACGAGGGTGTGCGGTGTAAAGAAGCTGGACTTTGCGGTTGTTTCGGGACCGGAATGGACTGAAGTCTTCACAAAAGGATCGGCGGAACGGATGGCTCAGACACTGCAAAAGAACATTCGGGCCACGCCCGGGCAATGGAAGAGGATCGAAAAAGAGGCGGAGGAGCGGGGGATTTCGGCGAACCAGCTCGTGGTCGAGCTCGCGATGGAGGCGCTAGACCACAGGGAGTGGCCCCGCACGGAGCATGAAATCCAGCTTCTTCGGTCGGCGATGTTCGCGGCCCAGGCCATTGCCCGGGACATGGAGAGGGCCGGACGAGGGGACGAGGTCGAGGAAATCAGCAGGAATATCTCCCAAGTCGCGCCGGAATTGCCGGACGATCCGACGAAACCCGTGCCGGAGATCTCGGTCCCGTCGGACCCGTCGTGTGAAAATGCGTGAGATTTCGGTGCAGTTTCCTGCCGCATGAAGACGTAGTGCACGGCAGCCAAGGAGAGAATCGTTGAAATTTGTCTTCTACGGATGCTGTTATCTTTGGATGCCAGCCCCAGCGACTTGGAACGAAAACAGAGACAATTGGACGGGCGGGAAGCGACGACCTGATAGAAGGAAAGAAATAAGATAAGTTCCATTACCTTGGGGTTGTCTCGCTCGCTGTTGAAGTTACCGGTGGCGGGCTCCTGGTTGATGGGTTCTAAGTGGCCATCTCCCGTGGTTTGAAGAGGGAGGATTGGTCAACCAAGGCGAGCTTCAGTCGGGGCATGTCCCGGAAGCCGCGGACGCGTCGGAAACGGTGCACATCACCACCAAACCGGCCTCGGGGCTTCCCGGATTGGCGTGTCGGAGGGAAAGACATATCCTCTTGGAGGACCCTACCCACCGCTCGTGGGGAAGCCTTTACGTCCACCGGCTTTCGCCCACCTCATGAATCCGGTTAAAGGGGGCAGCAGGTCAAGCGCCTTTCAACCGTTCTACAGAAGCGATTCCTCTTCCGTCTTGAGACCTTCCGACAAACTCCTCGTCTTCCACTTTGGCTCTCTATCTAGGTGTGAGGCAGCATCCTTACTCACCACCGCTAGGTATTCTTGGCCATCCGGAAACGTCCGCACCGTACGGACCAACAACGTTAACCGACTGCGTTCTTCAGCGAGACGTAGAAAACTTCTTGCTGGCCACTCCCTCTCGACACATCGCTTGACCACTGTGAGACGCAGTGCTTCGGCTCTATCCCAGCGCCGCCACCACGGCAACTCGTCCAACACCGACTGAAGACGGCCCCACCACTGATTTGATAATTTTCCGTCCAGGATCGCCTTATGGACTGAATCGAAGCTCCGGCATATCAACTCATCGCTGCTGGAACCTTCCTTCGTCAGGCCTGCAATCAGAATGAAAGTCGCAACTCCTTTGTCCCGACCCAACTTCTGGTGGCTGGTGTCACTGAGAGCCCTCAGCCATGCCGCAGAATCCACACGTTGGACATCAGGATCCAGTGGGTCGAGAACTTTCGACAGGGCACGCAACGAAGCTCTCATCAACTCATTAGACTTGTTTAGCAACATGATCACAGCTTGTGGTTGTGACTGAATGGCATCTAGCCACCTCTTCTTCGACGGTTGGTGCCCTGAGTATCCGGATTCTTCACTGAGATCGATCAGATCGAGTACAGTCGACACCGCCGTACTGCCGCCGGTCGTTATAACTTCAAGAGCCGCTGCATCACTATTGACCTTCCACATTGCTCGAACAACTTTGTCGAACGCCACGTTACTGCGGAACTGTGATGACAGAATCTCACTGAATTGTCGCTGCTCCTCCTCGGACCCTTGCCATGTTTCTGGGATCTCAAGTAGAGAAGGTCGCAGCTTAACGAGTGCGTCAAGCAACCCTTCGGTGTCTCTCGCCTGTCGAAGATCATCGGCATCAATAGCGGCTGCGATACCTGCTAAGATGTCTTTTGCGACAGTCGACTCAGTCCTTACAGAGTACGCAGTTTGCAACAGATCCCAAGTAAGAGCACCTTCTTGCCATCCTTGCTTTGCTCTGTTCCTTACTTCCAACTCGCGGGAGTCACACGCTCCGGAAGAAAGAAGAGCATCAAGAATCTCACCTTCTTTACGGTCGCCAAGAAGAGACGCCTGACGTGCCGAAGGTGGGCCGAACAGCGCTCTTTTCAGTTGCCTAGCCTGATGTTCCTTTGGAAACTCATCAGCAACAACCTTTACTACCTCCTCAATGGTCCCACCTGTCGATACCAATCGCTGCGCGCTAGCAAACACGTTGACGAGCGCTCCGAACACGGATCGATCCGGCCCCAAGTCTTTACCGATGAACGACATAAACTCTTTCAATTTACTTGGACGATCCTTCACGTACACGTCATCGATCCCGACATCGAGCCACTTCGGCGGTTGATGTACTGGCTTCATCCTGCCCTTCATTAGAATCGACGTGTCCTTCCATCTAGACGATCGATAGAAGTGACGCGGAATGAACTGCAAGTCGAATGACTCTCCATCGATTCTTCGCGGGTTGATGGCGCCTGTGCAAAACGTAAAACTACTCGCAAGAGCTGGCCATTGCTGAGACCACACTGCCAACAGACCGGCCTCGATCTCGTGCGGACTGTCGATTACGAACGCAGTCGCCTGGGCCTTATCGGCGTACAGGGCACCAAGGATTGCTGCCAAGTGCGAGCGAGGTGGCAGAATCAGGGCTGGAAACAGAAGTCGTCTCGGTACGATCGGCTCGGAGTAAGGCATCTGGTCGTTCGGCTCTTGAGGCCGACGGAAGAGTTGATGCAGATTATCAATGCCAACAGTAGTAAGATCATCACGATCGACAAGCAACGTGTGAGTCCATACGCAACCGGGCCGCGGCATCTCTGTAGCTGACCAAGTACGAGAAAAAGCGTAGATATTCGTGCCAGGGAGTGGGTACCCGGTAATATAACTCTCGAATGCCTCACCTCCCGTGCTCCCCGATAGATCCGTAAGTATACTGAGTTCGCGTTCGGACGACTTCGTCAACTGAATCGAGCTTCTTATCAGGCGATGGCCATCGGCGTAGCCGTGAAGAGCCTGATGAATCACTTCAGATCCGCTTCTCGTCATGACATCTAGACCCTCGCAAGCCAGCTCATCGGAGCCGTTAAATCCTTCGTTGTTTTGGCTCCTTCCACCACCCTCACTCTCTCGTTCGGCTCGATGCTTCGCAGATCGCTAACTTGCAGTTGATCTGTGTAGTCGCCACCCTGTGCACTAACTCCGAATACTTTGAACTGGATCCACTCGTGATTGTTCTTAAGAAACTGATGAAGTAATGGTAGGTGCTCCTTAAACCAAGTATCCGGATTCTCCTTGGGAACACCAACCTGTGCCTGCACATTTTCGATTAGATCCCAAGCAGACACCACAACTGCAACTTTTAGCGACTCATGGAGAATAGGAGGCTGAGACAGGATCTGGAGAAGGTCGACAAGGATAACTTGAGTCGGATCTCTTTCTGGCCTTCTCTCGACAGCAGTTCGTTGTTCCTGTCCATAGTCACACTCTTCCTGAAGATAGTCTTCAATACGCTCCCCATGTCTGAGTTTTTGTGAATGCAGAAACATCAAGATCTGGTTTGAAGCCCGGGCTGCTTCTAGGTAGCTCTTGGAGCATTGCCGATTGACCCACTGATTCTCAAATGTTTCACCAGCAAGATCCGGAAAGAATGCTGTCAGCCTTTTTTCTGATTCTTCCTCTCGAAAACGCATTGCAACAAGAGCCTCACCTGCCTGCGCACTACGCTCCATCGTATTGCATTCTAACCACCGCTTAGAGATCATCTGTAAGTGTTCTTCTTCGGCACCTAACTGGTCGATCTTCCAATGAGTACTGCCCCATTCTGCGGTGTACCAGAGGGCTGCGAGAAATGTCGACTTACCTGTACCAGGCAGACCCACTAAGAGCTGTTTGGCTTCGCTCACGTGTCTTATCCCAGCTCAGAACTAAGTCGAAATCTGTCGGCCTCGCGCTGAACGCCGTCTGAGGGTCCTGCCGCAGCCATCGTGGCCGACCGCTCCCACGTGGGACGAGCAGTCCAGAGCTTAAACAATCGCTCAACTCCGTAACCGACCTTAAGCTCTGGCTGTGCAGCCGGACTCGCGGCAACGTAGGAGAACGATAACGCTCCCAGCATTGGACCAAGCCACACATTCAGCTGTTGCTCGACCCTTCTCAGCGCTTCCTTTATCGCCTCCACGTTGTCACTAGTAGCAATGAGGTCCCACTTAGACGCAACGACTTGGACGGAGGTCCAGTCTCCTATCATTTCGCACTCGACGAACCGTCTCAGTAGTACCCGAGCGTCGCGAAGGCAAACAGGTCGTTGTTCAGGATTCACCAAACACTTTCCATCAACCAGTAAAACCAGATGGTTGGCACGCCGCAAGATCGGCAGCCTTCGGCATTCCTCCGCGTTGTCACGAGCACGCCGAAAGAATTCACCGGCCATGTCAGCGAACAGAAGATTGACAATCTCTGATTCTCTCTGAGCCGCTCGTACGCCCAGATGCAGGATCTGCAGCCCTTCGGATTGCTCAGTCCGGGCCGTCGTCGGAACCTGACCTCGGCTCGCAACACGTGCAAGATAGCAACGATCTTCGAGCGCACGTAGGCATTGCGAACCCTGAAAAGAACAACCAGCAAACGGACCGTCGAGAAATCTTTGATAAGCACTCGCCAGAAGCGTCGTCTTTCCGGCCCCCTGTAACCCAGCGAGGACGATGACTTCGCCGCCGGATCTGCGCACGACTTCTGCTGCGCCGTCTTCTGTCAATGAAGACGCGTCTGGAAGATCAACATAGTCACTGTCTGCAGCGTCGTCATCAGGCTGGTCGATCGCTTCCGGACTCGTTTCGTCGGCTCCCTTCAGATCTTCTTCCGCCATTACGCCTCCTCTAACTCTTCAAGCAGTTTCATCAATAGCTGCTCATCGTAGAACTGCAGAGAGAGACTAGTGGCTTCGAGCTGCTCAGATACAGAAACACATTTAATCTCTTCGAATGGTCCAATCCAGACATGCGGCTGATCGCGCTCCTCACCGCGAAGGGCGAGTGCAAATGTGATCGGTAAGGCCTCCTTGCTGTTATCAAGCAGTTTCTTCCAAACCGGATCCTTGGAAGCAATCCATTCTGCACACCATTCCCCACCGATTTCATCGACGGCGGTTGTGACACTGATACAAGGGTGCTTTTCGTCTCGGCTCGATGCTCGAATCACATGTTCCAAATAGGCACGTGCTCCCCGGGGGCGGAGACTGAGGGATGTCAAATCCGCAAGCTCCTTCGCGGCACGAATACAGGCGGTCGCTGGAGTTAGGTCCTCAAAGCGAATATCTTCATCTCGGCTAGCTCCTCCAAAGAGCCACCACACAATATTGAGTTCTTCGTCTTGCGCACGTAGGAAAGTCAGTTGATCACTATTGAACTTCTGGACAGACTTCGCAAACGTTTGGATCTTTTTGGTCAGTGTTTCGACCACTACCTTCAGAGGCTGCGCCACCTTGTTCGCTTCTCCAGGAGATACCTCTGAGATTTGTGAGAGAACCTCCGTGAAGTCGATCCTCGGGACTGCTGGAAGTTTCGGCTCCACGCGCTCTCTGAGTTCGATTGCTCGACGTTCGAGATATGAATTGGTGAGCGTGAGGATCGCGGGAGAGGGAACTCCGTGCTGGTTGGACATCTGAAACGTCAAGCATCTAAGCGCTAAGGCGGCTGCGTCCGCAGCGTCTCCCGAACGCTGTTCGAAGAGCGTACCGAGAATACAGCTACCAAGGACACGGAGCTCGTGCGCGTTGCCTGTTGGGCCGAAAGAAGAATCGGCCTTTTGGAAATGTGAAATGATGCGCTCGGCTAAGGAAGGCGCTAAGCTCAGATTTCGCACGAATAGCTTGGCAATTTCCACCGCCTCTCTCAGTTCTAGCTTTTCGATAGCCGATTCAACCCTCTGCCATCTCTTAGTGACCAAATCGCCGTCTGTGTGGATGTTACCGTTTCGATACCAGTCGGGGAAACTAAGGGGCATGTCCATGTCATTTGTGCTCCATCTTGATACTCATTTCATTCGTCCGCCATCTCTGCCTTCTCGGTCCGCTCTAGAAGTTCACGCCAGAGCTTCCGTTCCCGAACCCTACGCAGGACCAGCCTGAATCTTTCTCGATCTTTCAGATTCTCGTCAGAATCATCGAAGAGGTCGAGCTCTTGGGCGATTTCGAGCTTCCGCTGATACGGCAGATCAATATACCTAAACGCAATACTGCGCACAGATGGCCTCCCCGTTCCAAGTGTCTCTGAAACAGTCTCAAAACCCGAATTGTCAGGCACCGACAACGGTGACATCGATTCAGGCCCGCCGCCGTCTTGCGCGGGCGGCGGTGATTCGACGAGTGGCAAGGTGACTTCCTGAATCCCCTCACCGTTGAACTGCAGGCTTTTATTGTCCCACACTCGGGGAGACACTGTGACGATCAGCTTCATTGGAGGTCCAACATCAACTCGAATCGAAAGAACGTTGTACGCCGGTTTCCCTTCATCTTTTCCACGTTTTGGATGCACCGCACCTGCGACTAAGCGAAGGGTGCCGTCGTGGACGGCAAGTTGCTGATGGTGTTCGTGGCCAAACAGCTGGATATTCACCCGTTTGATCAAACGGGGCTCGACCTCAGCTTTGTCCTTCAACCAATCTGGAGGGTGATGACAGAGCGTCATGTGAACAGTCTTGTCAGCGGCCAAGGGAATCTGAAACGCGCCAAGGACTAACGACCCAGCACGCTCACAATCTTGTCGCCGGTCACCCGGCCCTGACACGATGACTGAGTTGAAGCCCCAAATTGAGAGCCGAAAACCTTCATCAAGTGACTCTGTTGTGTTCCAGTACGGTCTTTGAGGTCCGATTTCGCAGCCGAATGGCTCAGAAAACTTGTTGTACTGCGCAAAAGGACTAAAGAGACAGTTGGCATCGACCTCATCGCGGTAAAGGCTCTGCAAGACTTGAGCTACATCTGCAGCTTTGGCGTCTTTTACCTGCTGGTGCAAAGCTTCAAGACTCCGGCTTCCCTTAGCGATGTTTCTGTCGACATCGTGGTTCCCGGGCGTCAACCACACATTCGCTGTATCGATATCAAGGAGATCGCAAAGGTGCCCCAACCATTCTCGGGCCTTTCGATATTCATCAGCGTTACCCGAATACGCGATGTCCCCAGTGACCAGGACTCCCGTGGCCGGACGTTCGATGGCTCTGATCTGTTCGACCACATCGCGTTCGAGCTCTCTTCTTAGTTCATTGTCAAGGTCGTAGTGATCGCCACTACGCTTGCTGAAATGAATGTCAGAAAGATGAACAAATGTAAAATGTCGCACAGTCTTGCCCCGACTCATCGCTCTAACGTCATTACCCACAATAAGTTACAGCCCTATGTTATCACGTCACTGTTTTGCCGAGGGTAAAGCACGCCAGTGCTTAAAACCCGTTAGCCCTGACTCCAACGTCGAGTTCATAGCTCAAGTGTCCGTGCCGAAGAATCAGGAGCAATGTCTGACCGCTTCTGTTGATGGATTTCTTCGGATTAGAGTTACGCCACCATACCAGTCCGACGAAGACCGTGATTACGCGGGGCACGTCCACTACTTCAGCAGAAAACAGAAGGCGTGTTCAACCGTCGGCGACGGTTTCGAGCCTCAGAACGCATTGGCCTGCGTATACCTGACCGGTGACAACAGGCTGGCATACCGAGGCACCATACTGCATCCCTCACATTCTCATTTCCCACTACCACTCAATAGTTTCTCTACCAGTTTCTCCGCGAAGGTTCGGGTGACTTGGGGCTTCGCTTCCCAAACTAACATATAAGCCGGAATTTCCCATATCAACTTGCTTGGGTGGTTTCCGGTCCCCTTTCCCGATGAAAACCAGTTGATCCCCTTCCGATGGGTTTGTCAAGAGCCTTCCAACCCTCCGCAACAAGGTGCTGACGGCCATCGACTGCCCCAAAAGGCGGACCCTCGCCCTTCGGTCTCCTTTGTTCGCGGTTCAACCCGTTAACCAATCACCTCATGCTGCCGGGAACCCTCTGCACAAGGTTAGACCGGCACCGGCCGTAATCGGTTGATTCGGTCCAGGATGATGGCGAACTCTTCCCTGGATACCGCTACTTCGGCCAATTGAAAGATGATCTGCCGGGCGTGCCGCACAATCCTCCCGCCCATTTTGATGAGCTTGACCTGGAGGCTCCCCCGCTCTAGGGTTTTGTTGGACACTCGATTGATCCATGATTCATGGAGAAAGGGGTGTCGCGATGAACGAACAAAAGCAAGAGGGGGCTTTGGCGGAGGGCGCCCGCAGGGCGAACGGAGCCAAGGCCCCAGGGCATCGCAGTGAGCGGGGTCGGTTCTCCTGCCAGCGCAAGCGGGAGGCGGTCCTGCGTCTTTTGCGGGGCGAGAGCCTGGAGACGCTCTGCCGCGAGTTGGGCACGACAGCGGCTCGGCTTTCCGCCTGGCGCGAGGCGTTCCTTCGCGGGGGCGAGGCGGCGCTCAAAGCCCGCCCGGCGGATGAGCGGGACGAGGAGAACGCCCGGCTCAAGGCCAAGGTGGGCGAACTCACGATGGAGGGCGAGGTCCTGCGGGAGAAGATCGACCGCCTGGAGGCCGGCCGCCCTTTAGCCGGCAGGAGGTGGAGGCGATGAGTCAGGCCCGCTTCACCTCCACGGGCAGAGCCTACGGCCTGAAGCGGGTGTGCGCCCTTTGGGGCTTGGCGCGCTCCACGGTCTACGCGCAACGGCGGCGAGAGGCGGTCCCCGTTCATGAACGCCCCACGCCCAATAAGCGCGGCCCTGTGGGCCCGTGCACCGATGCGGAACTCCTCGGCCACATCCGGCAGGTCCTGGAGGACTCTCCCTTCCATGGCGAGGGCTACCGCAAGGTGTGGGCGAGGCTGCGCTTCGCGGGCATCCGCACCAGCAAGGAGCGGGTGCGTCGCCTGATGCGGGAGGCGGGGCTTCAGGCCCCCCACCGGGTGGGCAAACCCCGAGGTCCCAAGGCCCACAACGGGACCATCCGCACCGAGCGGCCCGACCGAATGTGGGGCACGGACATGACGACGACGGTGACCACCGAGGAGGGGATGGCCTCGGTGTTCGTGGCGGTGGATCACTGCTCGGTGGACTGCGTGGGGATCCATGCGGCCAAGAGCGGCAACCGCTTCGAGGCCCTGGAGCCGATCCGGCAGGGGGTCGCCGAGCGCTTCGCCGGCTTGGAGGCGGACGTCGCCGAGGGGCTTAAAGTTCGTCACGACCACGGCCCCGCCTATCTGTCCGATGACTTTCAGCGGGAGATCGCCTACCTGGGCATGACCAGTTCGCCCAGCTTCGTGCGGGCGCCCGAGGGAAATGGCTACTGTGAGTGGTTCATCCGCATCTTGAAGGAGAATCTCCTGTGGGTGCGCTCTTTCGCCACCGTAGAGGAACTGCGGTGGGCGCTGCTTGAGTTCAAGAACCTGTACAACCATCATTGGATTCTCGAGGGCTACGGCTACCGAACGCCGGCCCAGGCAAGGCAGGAAAAACTCGCTCAAGTTGCGGAGGCCGCATGAGGTCGAATACCCTCACCCGAGTGTCCAATAACCCAGGGGCGGTCCACCCCCCTCGCAGCTCGACGACGAGTGTGACCTGTCGTCTCGGAGGTTGAATTGCACATCTTCATCGACGAATCGGGTACCTTTGCGCCTCAAATACATCGACGCCATAGCATTTCTGCTGTTGGCGCACTCGTAATCCCTAGCAGTGCAATGAAAGGCTTCGAAAGGCTGTACGCACGACTGAGAAGGCGTTTGCCCAAGACAAAGGGTGAAGTCAAGGGTCGCGACCTATCGGAAGCACACGTCATCGAGGTCGCCCGGATCTTGAGAAAAATAGGCGCATTGTTTGAAGTGGTTGCAGTCGACTTGGGAATGCACTCGAAAGAGGAATTGACATTTCACAAGACAGGACAAGCAGAAGCGATAACCGCCCATCTCACTCCAGAACATCGTACAACTTTAGTGGGCGAAATTTGGAAACTACGTCGAGAATTGGAAGACATGCCACTTCAGCTCTATGTGCAGTCTGTGGCGATGGGGGAATTGGTGTATCAGACACTCAATCACGCTGACACTTATTTCGCCTTTCGTACACCACCGGAGTTGGGAGAATATCACTGGAGGATTGACGCCAAAGATCGACTGGGAATAACTCCATGGGAGAAATGGTGGTCAACCGTAGTTTTGCCAATGACCGAATCAAAGACATTCCGGGAGCCTCTTATGGCTGCGGAAGGAGGAGATTACCGCTGGCAAGAACGCTTTCGAATTCGTCCCGACGGCTACAAACTACAGTTTGTCAACGATGCTGAGAAGGGTGACTTCTTTGATCTCAAACTTCTACTAAGAGAGGATTTCCAGTTTTCATCCGAGCCCGAATTCGGCCTTGAGGCAGTAGACATAGTCACTAATACCATAAGACGATCCTTATCAGGCCATTTCAATCGAGCAGGATGGCTAGCCATACCACAGCTGATGATTCACAGAGCCTCCCATTGCATCAAACTAATATCGCTCTCGCGCGAAGATCATTCCTCTCGCCCCGTACCCTACGCAAACGTAATGAACGATTTTCGGCATGGTGGAAGAGCAATGTTTCCGCAGGGCTACTTCGACGAGTAACCACCTCGGCTCAGTGTCGCATTCAGTGACTCTGCCGACACCTCATTCGCCAAGAGTCTGTCCACCATGCGAGCTTTCCGCCTCCGAAGCATCTTTCACCTGCCGTACGGCCACTCAAGAGTTCCACTCGTACGCGTCGTCCGCCCCCAATTTGGATTCCACTAACTGTTCAATCTAAAATATTCCTTCCAATTTTCCTCGATTTAGAGCCTTATAATTGGCTTATTATCAATGTGTTATACAATTTTCTCGCTCGGCCTCTCTAATTTCCAGGTACCACTTAGGTACCATTTGATTTCCAATCTCTAGGTGCGCCTGTCGGCTGTTGTCCCCAATCCAAATCGCCGCCGAACGACCATCGCGGCCGTTCAGCCAAGCAATTCGAGCAGACGTTTCACATCCCTTCGGCTCGCCGACCCGGCGCCAGTCCCGGTTGCGGCGATCCCCCACGCCATTTTCCTCACCCTCTTGTTCCCGCTACCTTCGTGCATGCCCGTCACCGGCGTGCAGAGCCCGTACCCGGTCTCTCGCAGCCTCTGCCTCACCAGGTGCGTCATGTGCGCGATGATGGCTCTCTCCTTGCTTTCCGGGCACCAGAGCGGAATCGCCCCCCGCTGTCCGGTCAGCCCAAGCAACCCCTGCCAGGCCGCCACCGGCGCTTCGCACACAATGATCTGGCCCGGCGCGGATTCTCCGTCTCTTTCGTGCGCCTCCCACGGCGGCGCGACCCGTGCCCGCACGAGCTCGCCGGCCCATCCGGGGCGCGCGGGCCTTTCACGGTGAGCCCGTCGGGCATATCCATCGCCGCGAGCTCGCTCAGTATTCGCATCGCCCAGTGCAGCGCTCGCGCGTCCAGCGCCGGGTCCGCCGGGATGGGTAGCTGGACCGCGATCCAGTCCCGCTCCTCCGCCTCGGTATCATCGAACGGTTCCTCGTTGTCGATCATCGTCCAGTCCACGGCCAGCCAAACGCCGGCGGCCAGCGCGATGGCGGTGTAGGCCAGCCCACCGAGCCAATAAGACGTCACGCCCAGGTCGCCCGGCGGGGCTAGTCCACTCACCCGCAACAGCCGCGTGGGCTCGTGCTCGCGGTGCACTTCGCTCCCCGAGATGACATCCACCCATGCGGCGTCCGGCTTCGCCTGTGTTTCGTCCGTCTTCGCTTTCTGTGCCATTTCGTTCGCGTTACCTGTCGTGGGCTGGACCCACCTGCCGGCTCTCGTGTCAGCGGTGGCAATTGTGCCTGCTTCAGTCGTCCGGACGCTCCGAACACCATGTCCTGACCAGTCGACTGCGACCGCCACGCCGAGCGTATTCAGCCACGTTCGGCTTTCGCCTGCGCCCTGCGTATCAGCCGCCGCGTCCGTGCACGCAGCACGCTGTCCGAGCTCCCACGGCAACGCCAACCGCATTTGACGCCGGGCCGTGGACGAGGCGCACTTCCTCTCGAAATGGGAACACGACTTCCGCCCTGACTATCGCTACGTCGCGCGTTACATCGCCGAGAACCACGGAGAGGATTCCGCGCCCATCCTCTGCCTGACCGCCACCGCCAGGCACGATGTCGTCGACGACATTCGGGAGCATTTCGAGCGGACGCTAGAGTCTCGGCTCAAGGTCCTCGACGATGGAACGGAACGCACCAATCTGGAATTCGTGGTGATGCCAACTTCGACTTCGCAGCGCATCGAGCACATCCATCGGGCACTCGAAAACGCACTTGAGAGAGAAGGCTCGGGAGGCGCCATCGTCTACTGCACGACCAAGCGGAGCACCGAGGAGACCGCGCAGGCGTTCGCCGACAGCGGACTCATCGCCCAGCATTTTCACTTTGGTCTCTCGCCGGAGCAAAAGCGCGAGATCAAGCGCGGCTTCCACGACGGCGACATCGACGTGGTGGTCGCCACCAACGCCTTCGGCATGGAATCGACAAACACCGCGGCTCAGCCAGTGCACATGGTGCGCTTCACAGAGTTCCCGTCGGTACACGGAGCTCGGGTTCCATCCACAAGCTGGCACATCCCCTTTACCGGCGCGCTCCTTCGACATGGCAGCCGAATGAGACGATCTTCCCAAGCATCTCAAGTTCATTCAGGTCGTGATCGAGCGCCATGCCCGCACGTCATTCGTCCTCAAGAAGTGGTCGCTCACTATCGTCTCAGCCGTCTTCCTGCTTACCGTGCGCGGCTGCGCGGCGCTGACTCGGCCTTGGCCATGGCTGCGGGACAGATGGTTGATCTTCATGTGCTTCATGATCCAACGGCGATCCCTCAGCGCCCCATGCATGCGGCGCCAGCCATAGGCGGAGAGATCGCTTCGATTAGTTATTGGGCGCTGGCAATGGAGACAGTCCAAGTTCCTTCAGAAACGCGTTGTGCTTCGCCGTTGACTCCTGAATCTGTTTCTCGATCTCGACCAACTCCTTATGAGTGACCGACAGATCGATTGCGACTTCCTGCTCGGCCGTGCTGACATAGCGCGAGATGTTCAGGTTGCAGTTGTTAGCCTCAATCTCGTTTATCTCCACGCGTCTGGCGTACCGCTCGATGCTTTCCGGACGCTGCTGGTAGGTCTCGACGATCTTCTCGATATGCTCGTCGGACAGGTGGTTCTGTCGTTTGCCCTTCTCGAAATGCTCGGACGCGTTGATGAACAGGACATCGTCGGGCTTCTTGCACTTCTTCAGGACGAGAATGCAGACCGGGATGCCGGTCGAGTAGAACAGGTTCGCCGGCAGGCCGATGACGGTGTCGATGTGCCCGTCGTCTAGGAGCTTGCGGCGAATCTTCGCCTCCGCGCCGCCGCGGAACAGCACGCCGTGCGGCAGGATGATCGCCATCACACCGTCATCCTTGAGGTAGTGAAACCCGTGCAGCAGGAACGCGAAGTCCGCCGCCGACTTCGGGGCCAGCCCGTAGTTCTTGAAGCGCACGTCCTCGCCCAACGCCTCGTTCGGGTCCCAGCGGTAGCTGAACGGCGGATTGGCAACCACGGCGTCGAACTTGGGCTTCTTCGCTGGGTTCGTCTCGCGGAGCAAGTCCCAGTCGTTGGTAAGTGTGTCGCCGTGATAGATCTCGAACTCTGAGTCCTTCACCCCGTGCAGCAACATGTTCATCCGGGCGAGGTTGTAGGTGGTGATATTCTTCTCCTGCCCGTAGATCTTGCCGATGCCGTGCGGCCCCATGCGCTTGCGCACATTGAGCAGCAGCGAGCCCGAGCCGCAGGCGAAGTCCTTCACGCTGGCGAGGTGCTTCCGCTTGCCGGTCTTCGGCTCCTGGCCGTCGAGAGCGACGATCGCGGAGAGGATGTCCGAGATTCGCTGCGGCGTGTAGAACTCACCGGCCTTCTTGCCCGAGCCAGCGGCGAACTGGCCGATCAGGTACTCGTAGGCGTCGCCGAGGGTGTCGCTGTCCGTGGAGAACTCCGCGAGGCCATCGGCTATTTTGGTGATGATCGTGCAGAGCTTCGCGTTCCGGTCTGCGTAGGTCTTGCCGAGCTTGTCGGAGCTGAGATTGATCTCCGAGAACAGTCCCGAGAACGTGCTCTGGAACGATTCGTTTTCAATGTACTTGAAGCCGGCTTGGAGCGTGTTGAGCAGCTCGCCGTCCTGGGTCAGGGCCATGTGGGCGATGCTGGCCCAGAGGTGCTCGGGGCGAATGACGTAATGCGCTTTGAGCCGCATCTGCTTTTCGAAGGCTGACACATCATCGGGGTTCTGCTCGTACCAGACAGACAGGGAGGACCGGCCGCCATTGCCGATGGCGTTCGGGTCGGGGTAGTCGCGCCCTAGCTCCTTCTTCGCGGCCTGCTCGTAGTTGTCTGAGAGGTAGCGGAGGAACAGGAACGCGAGCATGTAGTCGCGAAAATCGTCCGCGTTCATCGCCCCGCGGAGCTGGTCGGCGATGGACCAGAGCGTCTTGCCAAGCTGTTTCTGGTTGTTCTCTGTCATGGGTTAGTCCATATGGGAGACGAACGCGTACTGCGTGTTCAGCTTCTCGTAAATCGCGTCAAATACCGCCAAGCTGTCCGGCGCAAGGAGGTCGGATTCGTAGTAGTAGACATTCTTGTGAGCGAGGGTGTTCACGATTCGGGAGATCTCCTCCGCCTCCTCGAAGCCGATGCGTTCGAGTGCGTAGCTGATCCGACCGACACCGAGGAACGACGACACGGTCTCAAGCAGCTGACGAAGAAGGGCGAAGTGGTATGCACGGACCTTGTTCTCTTGCCGAGCCTGCTCCAGCACCTGAAGGATTCGGAGGTGATAGAGGAACACGTCGCTTCGGTGGGTCTCCAGCGAGACCTCGCCATGTTTACCGCTGAGAATGCTCGCCTTTGTATTCGGTCTGTATTTGTTGCTCTTCTCGCCCTTCATCAACCAATCGCACAGGATTGAGAACATCCCGACATGATGGGTGGAAATGACGAGCTTCCGTTCGCCGAAGTGCTGCTCGATCAGGTCGTACAGCGTCGATGCGGTCACGAAGATATTGTGGTCGTCGAGGCTTGAGACCGGGTCGTCGATGAATATATGGCGAGGCTGCCTATCCGCCCAGCCTTCCACCTCCATCATCGCCAGAAAGAAGCACCAGACAAACACTCGCTCCTCGCCACGGGAGATCTTCATCGCCGGAACATCGCCGGGCTGAGTACCCGCAGGGAAAAATGAAATCGACTCAATCCCCTTCTCCGCATCTGGATGCATGACGAAGCGGAAGTCGAAGCTCGCTCTGTACGGTTTCAGCTTCGCGTGGAGGTCGAGTTCGTTAAGATCGGCGTGAAGTCTGCTGAGACTACTCGGGAGGACCGTGAGTCGGATGTTGGCCTCATCGTTCTCGATGTCATTGTTCCAGACGAAGAGATCCTCGCTGTATGCGTTGTAGTAGACGCCCGCGTGCGTTCCGTCTTCCTCTTTGGTCGCGTTTTTGTACGCCACTGATAGTCGCGTTTTCCCCACGGAGTTGAAGGCGTAAAGCAAATGAACGGCGGCAGCGTCGTCGCGCAGTTCTGAAGCAATGTCTTCGATGGTTTTCATTCCGCCTCCAGACTGGGAAAGAGCTGTTGCGTCAAGCCCTGTTTTTGCTGCTTGAGCGTACCGAGCTTGCGGGACTGTGCGTTGAGTTTATCGTCGATGGAGGTCAGGCAGTCGGCGATCTTTTGTTGCTCGGCCAGAGTTCGTCTGTCTGGAGGTAAGGGGAGCGGGATCGAGGCATACTCGGTAGCGTTGATTCCGGGTTGCCCACTTCGTTCTGATGTGAGACGCACCCAATTCCAGTAGCTCCAGGTCGACAGGTACCCGGCCAAGAATTGCGACAATAACCGCTCCGGATTGGGCCTCACCCGAATCAGGAACCCGGCATAAACTAGACGGCCATCCTCCTCGCGATAGCGATGTGACTTGCCAACACTGGCCCCAGTCCGTGCAAGCACGATGTCGCCATCCTCAAGATACTGCTCGTCGGTGGCGTCGATATCGACTGAAACCCGAGCACGCGACGCAAACTGACCGTCGTCGTTGATGTCCGTGATGCGGATGTAGGTTGGCAGGCATTCAGAAAATGGTACCGCCGCAGCATTCACGCCGTAATCAGGTGGCCGATCCAGAAGCGTTCCAAGCGTTACCTCTTCCCAATCTGGAGCGTCCTCAAACTCGGGGAACCGAAGGCGGGGGCGGGTCTCGCCGGGCTGGGGGAAGAGCTGCTGCATCAGTCCTTGCTTGTGCTGCCGCAGGACTTCGAGCTTCCGGCCCTCCGCCGCGATCAGGTCGTCCAGCGAGCCGAGGCAGTCGGCGATCTTCTGCTGCTCGGCCAGAGCTCCTCCATTTGGAGGTAAAGGTAGCGGCATTGAGGCATACTCGGCACCGTTAATTCCGGGTTGTCCACTTCGTGCAGATGCGAGGCGAACCCAGTCCCAATAGCGCCAGGCCGACAGGTACGCAGCTAGAAACTGCGACAATAATCGTTGCGGATTTGGCCTCACCCGAATCAGAAATCCGGCATAAACCAAGCGGCCGTCCTCCTCACGATAGCGATATGACTTCCCAACACTTGCCCCAGTCCGTGCAAGCACAATGTCGCCATCCCTGAGATATTTCTCTTCGGCAGCGCCGACATCTACCGAAACCCGAGGACATGGCGCAAACTGACCGTCGCTGTTGATGTCCGTGATCCGGATGTATGTTGGCAGGGTCTCGGAAAAAGGCACCGCCGCAGCGTTCACGCCGTAATCAGGTGCCCGAACCAGGAACGTACCAAGCGACACTTCTTCCCAATCAGGGACGTCTCGAAACTCCGGAAACCGCAGCTTCGGCACAAAGGGCGATGGCTTGTCGGCGGTCATCGCGCGCCCCCGTGCTCGTAGGCGTTGAGTCCCGAGATGTCCCTGCCGTGGGTCCGCTTGTTCAGGAGCGGGACGAGGTCGGCCATGAGGGCGAGCTCCCGCTCGCGACGTTCACGCCAGCCCAAGCCGAGCGGCTCCATCAGGTCGGTGAGCTGCTCGCCGTCGAAGATCATGCGCTGGAGGATGGTGTCGACGAAGTCCGCAAGGGACTCGGTCTTCAGACCGTGGGCCTGAGCGAGGCCCTCAATCTCCCTGGCCTGCTTTGCGGCCTTGAACTGCTCGTAGCCGGCGCGGATGGCGGCCTCGTCGAGGCCCTCACCCTCCGTGAGTGAGCGGACGTACTCGGTGATCTCCTCCCGCTCGTCGAGAAACTTGGCGTCGGACTGGATCAGTCCGATGAGCTGCTCACGGCTGATCTGGACCTTCTTGGGGTCCTGTCCGGAGTACTTGGCGATCAGCTTCATGATGTAGTCGTAGTCGATGACGGCGGAGGCGAAGAGGACGAACTCGAATTCGAGTTGGTCGACCTCGGAGTTGGCCGGCTCGCCGTCCTTGCCGGGCGCGCCCTGCTGCTCCTTCAGGCGCTGGGCGGTTTCCAGGTAGGCGCCGCGGAAGGCACGGAGGCCGTCCTTGGGGAGGACCTGCTCGATCTGCTCCCGGTGCTCGTTCGTAAGGTCGGTGTACTGATCGAGCTGGGTCTGGAGGCGCTGGACCTCCTTGAATCGCTTGATGAACTGGGCGCGGGCGTCGTCGCCCATCAGGTTGTTGACCTGATCGGGTTTGGGTTCGAGGCCCTGCGACTGCATGAACTCGCCGAGGTCGGCGACGGCCTGCTTGAAGTTGTCGATGATGACGGGAGCCTTGTCGACTAGCCAGATCTCGCGGGCTCGGTCGGGCTGGGCGCCGGAGAAGAGAGCGATGGCGGCGTCGACGTTGTCCTGCTGCTGGCGGAAGTCGAGGATGTGGCCGTAGGGCTTGGTGGCGTTGAGGACGCGGTTGGTGCGGGAGAAGGCCTGAATCAGGCCGTGGTGCCTGAGGTTCTTGTCGACGTAGAGTGTGTTGAGGAACTTGGCGTCGAAGCCGGTGAGGAGCATGTCGACGACAATGGTGACGTCGACCTTCTCTTCGCCCTTGCGGGGCAGGTCGCGGTTGGGGAACTGCTGATCTTTGATGCGCTGCTGGATGTCCTGATAGTAGAGATCGAAATTGTTAATGTCGTGGTTGGTGCCGTACTGCAGATTGTAGTCGGCGATGATTGCCCTGAGCGCGATCTTCTTGTCCTCGGGGTCGTGCTGGTTGTCCTCCTTCTCCTGGGGGAGATCCTCCTGGATCTGCTGGACGTCCTTGTTACCCTCCGCAGGCGGCGAGAAGACGGCGGCGACCTTGAGAGGGACGAACTCGGCGTCGGCGGCCTGGCGCTCGGCCTGTAGGTTCTTGAAGACCTCGTAGTACTCGATGGCGTCGTTGATCGATGCGGTGGCCAGCAGTGCGTTGAAGCGTCGGCCTCCGCTCGCGGCATCGTGCTTGTCGAGGATGGCCTGGGCGACCGCCTGCTTGGTGAGAGTCTGGCCGGGCTTGAGGGCTGGGGTGTCCTTTGGCTTGTAGTAGTCGATGTGGAAGCGAAGGACGTTCCGATCCTCGATCGCATGGGTGATGGTGTAGGCGTGGAGCTCTTTCTGGAAGAGGTCCTTGGTGGTTCGAAGGGTGGCGACGTCTACCTCGATCTGCCTGACGGTCGCGTTGTCCTCAAAGATCGGGGTGCCAGTGAAGCCGAAGAGCTGTGAGTTCGGGAAGAACTCCTTGATGGCCTTGTGGTTCTCGCCGAACTGCGAGCGGTGGCACTCGTCGAAGATGAAGACCATCCGCTTGTCTCGGAGCTGCTCGAGCCGCTGCTTGAACGTTGACCGCCCCTGAGACATGTCCCGCCGGTTGTGCTTGCTGTTCTCGTCGAGGGCGAGCCCGAGCTTCTGGATGGTCGTGACGATGACCTTGTCCGCGTAGTCGTCGGACAGGAGGCGGCGGACAAGCGCCGCGGTGTTGGTGTTTTCCTCGACGCAGTTCTCCTGGAACCGGTTGAATTCCTCGCGGGTCTGGCGGTCGAGGTCCTTGCGATCGACGACGAAGAGGCACTTGTCGATGCTGTGGTTGGTCTTGAGGAGTGTCGAGGCCTTGAAGGAGGTAAGCGTCTTGCCCGAGCCGGTTGTATGCCAGATGTAGCCGTTGCCGCAGTTCTGGTCGATGCAGTCGACGATGGCCTTGACGGCGTAGATCTGATACGCGCGCATCATCAGGAGCTTCTGCTCGCTCGCGATGAGGACCATGTACTTGCTGATCATCTGGCCGAGCGTGCACTTGGCGAGGAACCGATCGGCGAAGTCGTCGAGGTGGGTAATCTTGGTATTGTCCTCGGCCGCGAACTGGTAGATCGGAAGGAACCGCTCGTCAGCGTCGAAGGCGAAGTGCCGCGCGTTGTTGTTGGCGAAGTACCACGTGTCGGTGCGGTTGCTGACGATGAAGAGCTGGACAAAGCACAGGAGCGTCTTGGTGTATCCGTTACCGAGGTCGTTCTTGTAGTCGACGATCTGCTCCATCGCCCGCCGCGGGCTGATCCCAAGCGTCTTTAGCTCGATCTGAACGACCGGGACGCCGTTGATCAGGAGTATGACGTCGTAGCGGTGATGGCTGTTGTCCGTGTTAATTCGGAGCTGATTGATGACCTCGAAGTGGTTCTTACACCAGTCCTTGATGTTGACGAGGGTGTAGTTGAGCGGCGTGCCATCGGCGCGGACGAACGCTTCCCGGTTCCGGAGGGAGCGTGCGGCCTCGTACACGTTGGGTGTGACGATCTCATCGAGTAGTCGCTGGAACTCGCCGTCGGTGAGTGTGACACGATTCAAGGCTTCAAACTTTTCCCTGAAGTTTGCTTCAAGCGCTCCTCGATCGCGGATGTCGGTGCGATATTCGTACTTGAGGTCCCGTAGTTTCGTGACAAGGGACTCTTCGAGATCGCGTTCGGGTGTGATCATCGCCATCGCGGGGACTCACTCCTTTTGGCGTCTGCTGAAAGCGTCCGACGGTCCGGTGTCAAATGCGAACGCGAACCGAGGTTGGCTTCGATCCCGCGGATGAAGGAGAGGATCTTGTTGTGGATGGCTTAATCCATCCTCTTGTGTACATGCGATTGGCTCCTGCAACTGCGACGCTCTGTCTGGGCAGCGGGAGTGGCGATCCGCCTGCAAGGTGTCCTGACCCTCCGAGGCTTCACTCACCGTAACGCCGGGCATAGTTTGGCTGCAACTGCAGCTTCGGTAACAGCTGCTCGCGATGTTCGTAACGAACAGGCGGCGCCTTCGCGTGTTTGAGCCACAAATGTGATTGTTTTCATGAGGTTTTCGAGGCTCCTCGTTACGTCACAGCGACGCGCCGCGTGACCTGAGCGGTAAGCATACCGGAAACAACCCGGTTCCAAGGCCAACGCACGCTGTGGTGCTCCTGTCGTCCATGCTTCTCCAAGTGGACGGGGGCGCTCTGTTCGCGGAGCGCCGCTGTCAGGTCTCGCCCGTACCCGGCCACCCCGTTTCGCTCCCGTCCATACTTCCACCGCCACCGTAGAGCCCGCTGGCGTTTCGACCGGCGCGTGCCCGCTACGTGGTGGCGTTCGGTCAACTCCCGTCTCTCTCGGTCCGACGCCGACAGGACCGGTACGTCCTCGTCGCACAGCCCAGGTCGCACGTTTGGCCCACCCCGCCATCGGGAGTCGAGGCGAGGGGACAGAGGTCGTTCCGGTAGGGGCTCGGAGAGAGCCGCCGAGACGGCCCGGAGCGGATCTTTGCTGACGGGAGCACGACATGACGGCGAACACGAAGCTCATTCACGCCATCGCCGACGCCCTCATCGGCGAGTACGACGAGGAAGCGACCGAGTGGCTCGAAGACGGCGGGCGCGCGAACATCGAACGCATCGTCGCCGAGTGGCGCGCCGCGATCGAGGAAGGGCGCTGGGTCGAGCGGCTCGAGGACGTGCTGGTCCTCCGGGCGCTTCGCCATGAGGAGCTGGAGTTACCCCGTTTCAGTGGACAGTTTATGACTGTCGTCCCCAGCCCTGAGGTGGGCGACAGCCGGTGGACGTAAAGTCTTCTCCCGATCCGATAGATAGGGTGCCCCCGGGGGGTATGTCTTGACCTTTGGCTCGCTGCTCCGGGAAGCACCGGGGACGGCTCGAGCCGGACGATGAGCGTTGCGCACTGCACGTGGCGTTTCCTTCGCCACGGCGCGTTCGAAGTCGTTGGGGCTGAGGTAACCCAGGGCCGAATGACGACGGCGTGGGTTGTACCAGCCTTCGATGAATTGGAAGATCGCCAGGCGCGCTTCGGCCTGGGTACGGAACGAGCGCCGGTCGATGAGCTCGCACTCCAGCGTGGCAAAGAAGCTCTCGGCCATGGCGTTGTCAAAGCAATCCCCGGCCGACCCGGTCGAGGGAACCACCCCCATCTCCCGGCACCGCTTGCCCAAGGCGAGCGAAGTGTACTGCGATCCCCTGTCGGAGTGATGCACGACCCCGTCGGGGCGGCGCTGTCCCAACGCCATGTTCAGCGCCCCGAGCACCAGTTCGGTGCGAAGATGATGGGCCATCGACCATCCCACCACCCGGCGGCTGAACACGTCGAGCACGATGGCCAGGTACACGAACCCCGTCCAGGTCGGCACGTAGGGCACGTCGGCCACCCAAAGCCGATCCGGCGCATTGGCCTGGAACTGGCGTTCGACCCGGTCCGGCACCGCACGATGGCTCTGGTCCACGCGTGTAGTGCGCATGCCTCGGCGTCGGCTCACCCCGGCCAACCCTGCCTCGCGCATCAGACGAGCCACCCGTTTGCGGCTCACCCGGCAGCCGCCGGCCATCAGCTCGGCATGGACCCGAGGCGCCCCGTAGGTGCCACCAGATACCTCGTGGATGGCCCGGATCGTGCCACGCAACGCCTCCTCGCGCTTCGCACGAAGAGAGCGCCCACGGCTTCGCCACGCGTAGTATCCGCTGGGGGAGACACCCAGCCGACGGCACATCGTGGCCACCCGATGGCAGGCCTGATTCGCCTTCACGAGCTCGAAGACTTCGCCCGGACCGAGCCGGTCTCCCGAGCGAACCAAGCCGTAGCTTTTGCCAATATCTCGCGTTCTTCGCGAAGCTGACGATTGTCCCGACGAAGCCGCCGTAGCTCCTCGAGCTCTGAGCTTGTCAGACCGTCCTCACGACGGCCCTCGTCGCGGTCGGCCTGGCGCACCCAGTTGCGAATCGCCGAAGCGGAACACTCGAACTCCAGGGCCAGCTCCCCGGGCGTACGGCCCGAGCGAACCAGCTCAACCATCTGGCGCCGGTATTCCGGCGCGTAGGGTGAATGAGTTCTCGGCATCTGAACACCTCCTCCGCACAGTCTGAAGGTGTCCACAAAAACGGGTCAACTCCACAAGCGGTCAACGCAACGGTCTTGGCGAAGACCTCACATGGTTTCATCCAGCCGAGCGTTTGTCGAGGGCGGGGGTGGTGGTCATGAGGTGGTGGTGGGTGGGCGTTCCTGGCTGTCCCGTGGTGGGCGTGGTTCCGCGCGGTGACGTTTGGGGAATGGCGGCATGGCAGTTGATCTGCTCTTCGTGGTGACCAGCCCCGCGTCCTAGGAGACGTGCCTCGCCCGCTTGGCGGCCCATGTGCGCTGAACCCTCGCCGAGCTGAGCTAGTCCCTAGTCCTCGACCATGTAGGCCAGGCACCAGGCGCCCAGCCCCAGGTGGGTGGCGAAGATCGGGGCCGTGGGGCCGCCGAGGATGTCCACGTCGCCGTAGCGCGCGTGCAGGGCGGCCGAGACCTGCTCGACGATCTCCGGGCACCCGACGTGCACCACGCCGAAGCGGAGTTTCTTCGCACCGGCCGGGATGCGGTCCTCCAGAAGACCGAGAACCGCCGGAAGCACCTTTTTGCGGCCGATCACCTTGCCGACCGGACCGACCTTCCCCTCCTCGGTCAGCGACAGGATGGGCTTCACCCCCAGCATGCCCCCGAACCAGGCCTGGCCCTTCCCCACCCTCCCCGAGTGCAGCAGGCGGTCGAAGGTGTCCACGGTGGCGAAAATGCCGGACTGGTCGCGCACGCGGGAGAGTTCGGCCAGGATCTCGCCGGCGCTCGTCCCGCTCTCCGCCAGTTCCGCCGCCTTCAGCACGAGCAGCCCCTCAAGAATCGACACTCCGCGGGAGTCGAAGAGGTGCACCGGCACCTTGTCGAAGGTCCGCACCGCCGCTTCCGCAGAACCGAAGGTGCCGGACACGCCGCTTCCCAGCACGACGCCCAGGATCTGGTCGCCGTCCTCGGCGGCCCGCGCGAAGCCGTCCACGAAGGCCTGCGGCGGAGGCTGCGAGGTGGTGGGCAGTTCTCCGCTGGCGTCGCGCATCTTCTCGTGGAAGTCCTCCGCGGTGATGTCGATGCCGTCGCGCAGGGGGCGGCCTCCGTCCACTAGCACGACCGGGACCACGTGGATGCCGTGGGCGCGGATGATGTCTTCGGGGAGATCGTTGCCGCTGTCGGTCACGATCGCGAAGGGACGCCGCACCAGGGTCTGGTGGCCGCCCCCGCCGTGGCGCGCCGCCGCGTGCTGGGCGCGCATGTCCTCGGCTTTCTTCGTGGCGAGCCTGCCCAGCGTGCGCAGGTAGGAGAAGACTCCATCAGGACCGTCCGTGTGCACGTGCACCTTGAGCAGGGTGTCGGAGCTGACCACGATTATGGAATCGCCGTGGCGGCGCAGTTCCTCGCGCATGATCGCGGACGCCGGCAGCCCCTCGCCGCGCACCAGCGCCTCGGTGCAGTAGCGGTACTGCTCCTCATCCTCGGGATACTCGACCTCGGCGACGGTCGCCGGGACCTGCGCGTAATCCGTCTCGTCTCCGGAGGCGACGATCGGGTCCCCGTTGATGAGCAGGAGCACGCCCTCCAGCATGTGCACGAAACCGCGGCCGCCGGCGTCCACCAGCCGGTCGACGCAGGGGACGAAGTCCGTGGCGGAGCTCTCCTTCGCGGCGTTTGCGGTGCCCCGGATGACGGTCAGAATGGTGCCCTCGACCGGGTTATCGAGCGCGTTGTAGAGGTTGTCGATGCCCCCGCCCAGCGCCCCGGCGAACCCGCGCGGGCCCACGCGCTTGCGTCCCTTCAGGTGGGCCGCGAAGCCCAGCAGGAAGTGCGACAGCATCATCCCGCTGTTGTCGCGCGCACCCAGCAGCGCCGCTTCGGCTGCATCGTCCGCGACGGCGGAAACTGCCCGGTCGCGGTTGCGCCGCAGGCGGTCCGCGATGGCCTCCACGGTGAGGGCCAGGTTGGTGCCGGTGTCGCCGTCGGGCACCGGAAAAACGTTGATGCGGTTCAGTTCCTGCCGCTGCTGGCGGGTGTACTCGCAGGCGGCGACCAGAGACCGGCGCAGGCGCGGTCCGTCCAGATAGGCGATGTGAGCACTCAACGGCGCCTCCCGGTTGGCGCACCGGAGGAAAGCCGGGACCACGGACCCTCAGTAGCGCCCGCGAGCCCGTTCCTTGCCCGGCAGGATCTCCAGTCAGGTGGTCCACCACCCGGTGCGAATCGTCGTGACGAACTCCTCACAAATGCCCTCTCTCGCCATTTCGCGAGCCAGCGCCTCGTGATCGTAGCGGACCGGAACATGCTCCACTTCCAGCCGGTCCGCGCCCGTGGATGGTTTAGCATACCAGACGCAGGTTCGCCCGTCGTTGGCCGGGCGCCACAGGGCCCCGGCGTTCACGTACCCAGCCCGGCGCGCGTAACCGGCGGCTCCAGTGAATCCCCGTGTGCCCGCCCAGAATCACGTCGCAGTCGGCGTCCGCGGCGAGCTTTGGCCGAGTTGACTCCCCGATTGGAGACGGCGAGAGCCCTAGAACGGGAGCTCGACAAAAAACTGGCGCCCCGATTCAACGTCCTCGACTACCTGGGGGTTAGAGAATTGGGGCTTTCCACGATGATCGCCAATCAGCTCGATCCCGAGGCAAGCCATGGTCAGGGGAAGCTGTTTCTCCGGACGTTCCTGGAGAGATTGAAGGGCTTGAAAGAGACTCCACACTGGCCCAACCTCGACAAGAGCCGGATTACCGTTAAAGTCGAGTTGGAGATCGCTGACCGCCAGCGTATTGACATCTTCGTTGAGATCGTAGGTCACGATGGAGAACGACACTGCCTGGCCATCGAGAACAAGCCTTACGCCGACGACCAGAAGGATCAGGTCAAGGACTACCTCAACCACCTTGAGGGGGAATACGGCGACCGGTTCCTTCTGATCTACCTCTCTCCCACCGGCGAAGGTCCGTCAGAAAGGAGCATCGACAGGAAGGAACTTGAGAAGTGAAAAGGCCACTTTGCAATCATACCGTACATACAAGGACAAGAGAAACATGTGGACGAATTCGAAGACTTTCGCATTCAGTATTCGCTCGCCGAGTGGCTCGGAGAGTGCCGGGAGAAGTGCAAGGTGGACCGACTTCGCTGGTTCCTGCGCGATGCCGAGACATTCTGCCAACGGATTGGAGGCCAATCCATGACTACCGATAGCGAAGAAACCAAGGAGCTCCTGGACTTCTTGTTGTCGGAGCCGTTCAATCGGGAGAATCTGAAAATCGCGAAGTTGGTGCATGATTCTTGGTCTGATGTCAGGGAGCGCGTGTGTAAGCCATTCCTGGAACAACTGCGTTATTGGATCGGGAAGGCGCCTGAGTTGCAGAAATTCGATCACGACATGCACGTTGGCTGCAGGTATGAGGGCAATCCCAAGAAGAACTCATGCAGCGTCTGGCTGTATCGGAAGTGTTGGACTCCATATCAAGATCAAGGTGGACGACCCGAGTCAGGCGAGCGAACCATTATTGAACTGTGTGCACCGCAGGAAGGTCCGAATGGCTGGTTCATCGCTGTATCGTCTCCAATAAAAAAGAGCAAAATAGCGATAGACGATAAGAAACGGCGAGATCGTCTTGATAAAGAGCTCCAGGTCAGACTTCCTCCTGGGGCAAGTGTCGGTAACGACTGGTGCCCATGGAAGGAGGAATTGCATAAGGACAAAAGGGATTGGATTCACGCCTCTGGGATTTGCATCAGGAGTGCAAAGAGAAAGACGGCGAGATCACCAAGTACTTCGTTGGCAAATTTACTAAGTTTGCGGTGACGGCGATACCGATAATCGACAAGATCGAAGGTGTACCCTGATTCCTAGCCTGACACCGCGAACTTCGGAATTCCTGCCGCACCTTAGCCTGCCATTCCCGCTTGTCTGCGCACGCCGGGCGTCCCGCCTCGCGAGTTCGTCTGCCTGGCGAGGCGCGGGATCAAATCCTGATCAGGAGCACCTGCTCGGTGCGAAGAGGATGGGCCATCGCCTAGCCCGCCGCCCGGCGGCCCAACGGCCGGTATCGAACCACCCTTCGTACCCCACCACCACACCCCATCTCTATTCCACCGCATCCATGCCGGATGTCCGGTAGCGGTCTCTGGCAGAGCGAAGACCCACGGCTGAAACCCGGCCGCACGAGGCCGGTTCAGGCGAACGTTGACAGCGTGCCGGCCGGCCCGCCGTCGGTCACCGGGTCTGGCCGCAGGTCTCCCAAGGCCAGCCTCCAACGCGCGTCGAACCCTTTGAACGCATCCCACCGATAGCACCGGGTCGAACCGCGAAAAGCTCATACGGCATACCTATCGCCGGCCAGCCGGCGGTCGATGGAGCCGTTCCCCCCCGACGCGCGGTGCGCCGCGAAGAGGCCGAGCCGGGCCGTGAGCGGGGCGGCGGACGGATGTCCCGGAGAGGGCGTCGCCGCCTTTCTCAACCACCGGCTCATAAGGAGGACGACGCCATGCACACGGTCCAGACGCATCCCGGCAACGCAAGCACCTTCCTCACCCACCTGTTCGGCCAAGGTCTCGATGACGACCGCTACGTGGTCGAGCGCTTCCAGTCCATGGCCGACGGCGACATCCGGCCCCTGCGCGCCAAGGGGCCGAGGACCAAGGGCCGGCCCAAGGCGCCGGGGACAATCGCGTCCCGGCAAGTGGTCCGGAAGATGCGGCCCGCTCGGGACGAGATCATCGTTGCAACCGGAATCAACCTCCGGAACTCCGGAGTCCAACTGTGGGGCGATCTGGCGACCGGTTTGTTCGCGGAACGCAGGCAGCGCTGATTGGCGTTCTCTTTCTGGATGTCCCGCCGGCCCGGCGCCGGCCGGGCGTCCGTTGTCCCGATTTCAGCCCCGGTGGGAGACGTTGATGCCTTACAAAGATCCCGACAAGGCGCGCGAGCATGACCGGGAACGCTGCTGCAGGCGCACCAAAGAGCGCCTCGCCAGCAGGATGTGCCCGAAGTGCGGAAGAGAGCCCCTCCCTCCCGAACGCAGCCTGTGCCATTCCTGCGGGGAGAAGCGGCGGAAGGCCGAACGCGCCCGGTACGCCAAGGGCAAGGCCGAAGGCAGGCTCTACGGCGGCCGGGATCCCAAGGTCCGCCGAAGGATCGGGCGGGAGAGAAGCAGGCGGCGCCTCCGTGCATACCGGGACGTCGGCCAGTGCACGCGTTGCGGCCACCGTTCCCCGGTCCAGGGCGGCGCGACCTGCCGGGCTTGCCGTGACGCACGGCAAGCGGCCGAACGGGAGCAGTATGCCGCCCGGCGGGCCGATGGTCGGTGTGGTCGCTGCGGCGGGCCGGCCCTTGACCGCGCCTCGCGCTGCGGTCCCTGCGCCGCCCTCGAGGCCGGGCGCCATCCACGGAAGAACGCCGCCAGCCGAAGGCGCTACGTCCACAGGCGAGAGAGCTGGCTTTGTCCGACTGTGGTGCTCCATCGCAGAGAGCGGCGCGGTGCGTGCCGTGCGCGCACCGGTCCTGGGTGCGCTCGGCCGAGCATCGGGGCCTTCCGATCCTTCCGCCGCGCTACACCGTGATCGAGACCGCCACGGGCGAGGACCACGGGACCTGGGACAGCTGGGAGGAGGTGGCCATGTGCCTGGCCTTCGCCCGGTTGTCCCACGATCAGGTGGAGATCGTTAGCGATACGTCACCGATGGCGTCTTTTACGGGGCAGTGAACGCGGTCTGTGCCGGCTCGCCGGGGGTACGTACCGCCGGCCTGCCGCCCGCCAGCCGGGGGGCGGCCCTTCTACCGCCGCAATCCGTATCGCCGGGCCGAGCAGTCCCGCCACCAGCGACCGGCACCAGCGACCCCGCCGACATCAACATCATAGACAGCCACGTCACGGGCTCCGCCTCCGGCGCGAAGCTCACCGCCGCCGTCGCGACCACCCCGGCCGGCAGCCACAAGAGCGCCAGCAGCCAGAACCCACGCCGCTTGATGAGTCCCTGGTAGTCCATGCGTATTATCCGACTCGAATCCCGCACCGCATGCAAGCTCGAGCGGGTCCGTGTTCGACGACAGCCGGGCGAGGACGAAGACCGCGCACGGTCTGCGAGCGCCTTCTCGCCGTAGAGCCAGAGGGAAGCAAGGGCCGGGCGAACGCCCGGCATGGGAGAGGGAGAACGGTCTCCCGGTCCCGATGCCGAGAGCGGCAACCCCGGAACAGGAGGCAAGCCCATGCTCGACTGTGACCTCGAACTCGATGTTCTCACCAACGAAGAATTACTCGCCGAGAGCGGCCTCGATTCCCACACCATCCGAAGGATCAGGACCGAAGCCGCCTGCGCCGACGCCGGAGAAGAAGGAGAGGCTCTTCTAGGGTGAACCGAAGGGGCCGGAGAGAGAGGCTCTCCCCCCTTCCGTCACCCATTGTCATCCGCACCCTCACGCACAAGGAGAATAATCATGGCATTCGGTTTCCGCATGTAGACCAATCCTACATCGCTTACTGTCTTGTAACATACTCATATTGCGTGTGTTTCAAAGATCTAGCCTCGGACAACGGATACAGCGTTTCTCCGGAGTCAACACTATGCCAACACGGAGCTTCGACCATAGACAGGCGATGGTCTGACGCCGATTGTCGATAGTTATTCGGGAAAACCGCCGTAGCGGACGAATCCCGCAGGTTGTGGAGCGAAAACCCATACCCGAGGTCCGCGGCGGTTGACGGAAGTCTATGCGGCGACGATTCGTTCGACTTTGATCTTCTGTTCCAAATCACGCGAGCGGGCAAGGTCGAAGGCCAACTGCATGCTGAGCCACGTCTCGGGGGTTGAGCCGAACGCCTTCGATAGCCGGTAGGCCATCTCGATCGAAACGGACGCTTTTTCGTTGACCAGATTGGAAAGTGTCTGACGCCCGACGCCGAGCCGTTTCGCGGCCTCCGAAATCGACAAACCCAAGGGTTTCAGGCAGTCTTCGCGCACGATGGCGCCGGGATGCACGGGGTTTTTCATGGCCATCTCACGACCTCCTAATGGTAATCGATATAGTCGGCATCCACAGCGTGTCCCTCCTCGAACCGAAACGTCACTCGCCAGTTGGCCGAGACGGAAACCGCGTAGCGACCCTTCATGCGGCCCTTGAGAGCATGGAGGCGAAAACCTGGAAGGTCCATCCCTTCAGGGCCATCGCTCCGGTCCAAAGCGGTCAGAATGCGCAAGAGTTTCTCAACGTGGCCCTGCGCCACTTTCGCAGAGTGTCCATGCTCGTAGAGCTCTTTCAGGCCGCGATGCCGGAACGTCTTGATCACTTGGGTATTGTACGGTGTCTATCGACAATAGTCAATGACCGTTGAACGTCAGGAGACTTCCGGCCGAAAGATTTGTCAGGTGCGGTCTTGGTTCATTGACTTTCAGCCCCTCCTGTCTCCAAAGCCTTTCCACTCGCTTAGGGTTCACCTTCCACCCCTCTAAGACGAAGCATCGCCGTGATCCTCCGGTACCCGGTTCGGCCATACGCGCTGGCCAGTTCTACCATCCTAATCGCTCTCGCACCCATACCACGGCTCCTCTCCGCTTCGCCGGGCCTAGAAGTTTCCCGAGGAGACTTCCTTCAAAATCTGGTTGTCCACAGACAGACCCGCCACCAGCTTCTTCAGACGGCCATTCTCCTTCTCCAGGGACTTCAAACGCCTGGCCTGGTCCATCCTCAGACCCTCGTACGCCTTCCTCCACCGGTAGTAGGTCTGCTCAGTCACCCCGATCTGCTTACACTCCTGGCCTACCGTCTTCCCTTGGGACTGGGCCACCTCCGCCTCTCGCAGCTTGATGATGATCTGCGCGGCCGTAAACCGCTTCCTGGCCAGCCTTCGCCTCCTTCTACAATCCAGGAATACTCATTGATAAACTGGACTCGTTTGAAGGGGGCTGGTCAGAGGTTTAGATTATGACCACGAGTGAATGTCGGCCTCGGCCAATACAAGGCCCTGCAACCCCAAAATCCCGTTATTCCAATAGGGTAACGGAGACTTTCTTTTTTCGTCCCGCGCCGGCAATGCCTTCAGGTGCCCTATAGGCACTGTTTTGTTTCCAAGTTCTGCGCGTGTGGGTACAGACTTGTTACAAAGTTTGTATTGAGAGCGTTTATTGCAAACTCTTGAATACATTGAGGAGCAGTAGCTCGACATGGTGCGCTGCTGTGTTGGCGCTGATCTGTAGTGAGTTCGGGTGGCCGCAGCTGTTGCGGCGATCAAGACATTGCTTTAGTGCTTTCTTCACATCCTGGCCAATGATGGAGAGGGCCGCGATCCGGTCTAGGAAGTCAGCCTCTCTCATTCTACCTAGATCATTCTTAGTCTTTGCATCTTTCCACTTGGCATCCACACGCTTTGCTTCCACATTGAACGCTTTCAAATGCCCAACGTGAACATGGTTGTGCAGAACGGCAACAGCACCGATCCAGGACATGACAATTGCTGACCGATAGAGTTCCGCCTCGTAGCACTTGACTGCTTCCTCTACGAAAGAACGCGTTTCTTCGTCTTTAATATTTGGAAGTTCTGCTCGGAGATCGGTCGCCACTTGTACCGCCGCTGGGCTGACTTTGGTAACGCCAAGGTTCCTAAGATGCTGTCTCCCTGCCTCTGTTATCTCCCACCCCTTTGGCGTTCTGATTGCCAATCCCTTGCTTTTGCCCAGGGAGGCGGATGGGTTCCACGTCTTTGGCACCTGGAATCCTGCCTCCCTGGCATGTTCCTTTATGTCGCTTACTTGGCACGGCGTATCGAACGACGCGAGGATGAGAAGTAGTGTGTCACGCTGCCCAAGTCCACGATGAAGCCATGTTTTCAGGTCAGATGTTTTCAGGAAGGCTCTTCTCCATTTTCTTCTTCTCTGTCGCCGACAGAGCATAGTGCCCATCAGAAAGTTCGTTGAGACGGTTCTCCTTTACAAGTCTTTGAAGGATTGAAGTCAGATTTCCCAACATGCTCTTTTTATAGTGATTCGAAGCATCTTTCATTTTGTTATGGATTTGTTCTCTAGAAAATTTTGGCTCCTTTTGAACTATAGTCAGGTAAGCGGCTGCGGCTATTGCCAATTCCGGCCCGCTATTTACACTCAAGCGTGTCGCTATTGTGCTAGTTGAAATGTTAAGTTCAGGATCTCCAACCATCGCACCTTCATCTTCTGTATTGGCTTGGAGGTCAGCGGGGAGAACGGCACGGTGTTCGGCATGAAAGCCAATCATTTTTTCCATCATATGAAATATGTCTTCTTTCAAGAATGAATCACTTCCTTCGTACTCGACCTCTAACTGGCCAATTTTCAGTCTAATTTTAGCTCTATTCTCATTCATGTAACTTCTCCTAATGATCTAGTAGAAGTATCCGCGTAGCTCATAGATGCCCATATGGTAGCACTATTCGGAGACTTCAAGAGGTATATCTAGGCAGGCCACAGGAGTTATTGTCAAATGTTATGGACGGGCGCATGATCATGCGGCGTCCTTCCGCTCTTGTTGATTGATGTGCTCCGCCTGAACCCCATCGATGAACTTCACTCCGGCGCGGACAAGGGGCAGGAGTTTTGGTCCGTTGATTCGCCGCCATCTCTGCTGCGCCATCTCGAGCAGCTTGAAGGCCATCATCAAGCCTTTCGTCCTGGAGCCGGCTCCTTTGGTCACCCGCTGGCGCAGGCGCACCGTCGTCAGGGGGGACTCGATCACGTTTGTGGTGCGAAGGTGCACCCAGTGCTCGGCCGGCAAGTCGAAGTCGGTCAGCAGCTTGTTCTCATTGCGGCGAAGCGAGGCCACCGCCTTGGGGTACTTGGCGCGATAGTCCTGCTCGAAGCGCTCGATCCCCTCGACCGCCTGTGCGCGCGTGTCAGCCTGCATGATCTCGTGCAGGGCGCGCTTGGCCCCTTGGGTTGTAGCCCCTTGGGTAGCTTGTCGAGCACGTTGGCCAACCGGTGGACCCAGCAGCGCTGCGCGCGCGTCTCGGGCCACACCTGCCCGACCGCCGCCCAAAAGCCCAGCGCGCCGTCGCCCCCACCGCCACCACAGGCGCCCGCATCCCGCGCCGTTTGAGATCGCGAAGCACCGACGCCCAGCTCTCCTGGCTCTCACGGTCGCCGTCCTCAACAGCGAGGAGCTCCTTGGTCCCGTCGGGACGAACCCCAATCATGACAAGGGTGCACAGGCGATCCTCTTCCAAACGGATACGGAAGTGGACCCCGTCCACCCAGACGTAGACGTAGTCGAGTTCGCTCAGGTCTCGCCTTTGAAATTCCGCATGCTCCCGCTCCCAATCGGCCGTCAGCCGTGTGATCGTCGAAGGCGACAGGCCCGACGCATCTTCTCCCAACAGAACGGGCAACGCTTCGCGGAAATCGCCCGTGGAGAGACCCCGCAGGTAGAGCACCGGCAACACCTCGGACACCTTGGGCGAGCGCCGCATGTAGGGCGGAAGAATCCGGCTCGTAAAACGCTGCTTGCGGCCCAATGCATCCACGCGCCGGTCGTTGACCCGCGGGGCGTGAATCTCCACGGTGCCCGCACCCAGGGTGATCTTCCGCGGCCGGGCCTTGCCGTTTCTCACCACCAGCGCTCTGTCCCCTTCGTCCCGCTCGTGCCGATGGTCCTCGACGTAGGAAGCCGCTTCCGCCTCCATCGCCACGGCCAGCATCCGCCGGGCGCCCTCGCGTGCTATCTCGTCCAGCATCCGTCCCGGCTCTTCGCACTTCCCATCTGCCGTGCTTTCGATTACCTTGAACATGGGTGGCGTCTCCTTCCCCCTGGCTCCAACCAGGAACGTGTGGGTTGTCCTCCGACACGGAAGGTTACGCCGCCTTTTTCATGCCCTCAATCCACAACTTTCGGTAATAACTCTAGGCCACAGCGAGTTTGACTCTCAATATGTTACCATAATGAAGACACGAAACGAACATGAACGTGCGAGCGTCCAGGGCGAGATCTTCGATGGTAGCTTCGATCGGCAAGCAGTTTGGGAGAAGGCAGGCATATACGGAGTTTTTAGATACTGCTTGCAAAGAACTGGCAGTGACCGATCGGCCAGCGCCTCGACCAAGAATTCCAGCGACCCGTCCGGGCTTCCGGTTTTAACCAAGGCCGCGCCTTCGGGTGTTGGATCGCGGAACTGGTAGCACAACTCTTCGAACGCCTGATCTTGCGACCCGCGCCACTGGCGCAGGGACCTAAAATTATGACTCATGTCAGCAGCCTATTGCGGGATTGCAGCCCACCGAATGCTGTACGACCAGACCGTCTCGTGACCGCCGAGCACGTGACAGAGGTCGAGGCCTGTCGATTGCTGATTGTGAGAACGGAATCAAACCTCATCGCCATACTGCCAAGCACATCCTCAGGAGTGGCCGGGAGGCTCCAAATCACCCGTTCGTGGTGTCCCTCTGCCCAAGACGCGCTGCGATCTTGGTGAACTGTTCCAGCGCAGCTTCGAGATCGTCGGCGATCTCGGCGGCGATGATGTCGGGCGGGGGCAACGAGTCCGTGTCGGTCCGGCCAGGCTCTTGTCCTTGATCCAGAAAAGGTCGCGCTTCAACAGGTCGTCGTAGTCATAAGACCGCCAGCGGCCCTCGGGATTGTCCTCGCTCCACGTAGCCTCGCGCTCGTGCATCCGACCGGGTTTGTAGCACTCGACAAACTCGTCGAAGTCCTCGCGACGAATCGGCTTCTGCTTGAGCGTGAAGTGCATGTTGGTGCGCAGATCGTAGACCCAAAGCCAGTCGGTCCACGCTTCGGATCGGCCTTCCTTTTTTCGAAGAAGATCACGTTGGCCTTGACACCCGGCGAGTACCAGATACCCGTCGGCAGCCGCAGCAGGGTGTGGACGCGGCATTTCTCCAACAGGTTGCGGCGGACCTTCTCACCCGCGCCCCCTTCGAACAACACATTGTCCGGCACCACGACGGCCGCACGGCCGTCAATCTTCAGCAGCGTGTAGATGTGCTGGACGAAGTTGAGCTGCTTGTTGCTGGTCGAGGTCCAGAAGTCCTCGCGGACGATGATCTGGTCATCCTTCTCGGTCTCTCCCTCCTCATTGACGAACAGGAGGCTCTGCTTCTTGCCGAACGGGGGATTGGTGAGAACCATCGAGTATTCGCGATTCCAGGGCGTGGAAAGGCTGTCGTGTCCGGAATGGACGACTACCTTGTCGCCGCCGATGTTGTGCAGATAAACGTTCATTGCGCACATGCGGCCGACCTTCGGCGAAAGCTCCATGCCTTCGACCAAATTCTCCTGCAACGCGCGCTTTTTGTCGCTGTCGAGGTTTTCGCCGTCGCGATCGAGTACATACTGATAGGCGTTGCAAAAAAAACGCCGGTGCCCGCAGCCGGATCGCAGATGCGGTCGTCCGGCGTCGGCTGTGTAGCCTCGCACATTGCCTGGATCACCGGTCGCGGGGTGAAATACTGGCCCGCGCCGCGTGCGGATTCCCGCACCAAGCGGGCCAGGAGTTCCTCATAGATGGTGCCCTTCACGTCCACAGGGAGCGAGAGCCAGTCCACCTGATCGAGGAGGTTGACGATGAGTTGTTTCAATAGCGCCGGATTTTTGGATCTCGCAACGCGCCTCCTTGAAGATGACACCGAGCATACCGGGCTCGAACCCGAGCTTTTCGAGGCTGGCGCGGTATTGGTCTTCCAACGCTGACCCATCAAGTGGCAGGAGAGCCTTCCAGCCAAGTTCCGGCGGCACGATGGGTTTTCGTTCGTAGGGAGGCTTTGTTAGCTGATCCGCCATCTTGAGGAACAGCAGCAGGGTCAGTTGCTCCACGTATTCGAAGCAGGAAAGTCCCGCGTCTCGCAAGACGCCCGCATAGCTCCACGCCCGTTTGCCAATTTGTGATGTATCCATTAATTCATCTCATCCCAGTTCGGGGACGACCAAGTGCGATTGAGAATAAGGGTCGGAACCTCACACATCCTTGAACTCGGCGAAGCCGTCAGATCCATTTGACTGAACGGCGTATCGGAATCGGAGTCCGTCCCGGTCGTGACTTCGGCTGTCATCCTTGATATCAAGCACGTGCACTGCGGCGTAAAAGCCGTTCACGTTCCGAAATACGACGATCTCCCCGCGTTTGGGAGTCTGGGCGCGTGATGTGTAATCAAGCACGTTTCCGGTGGATTTCGTTTGTTGTTGCGAGTAAGCCTCTCGCGATTCTCTCCGTGAAGGTGCCGCATCTAGATACCCATCCAGACGGAGTCGAAGACGCCCAAGTCGGTAAGTTTCCTGCGGAGCTGTCTGTAGTTCAGGGTGCGCTCCGACTCTAATGCCCCGTCGAGTACGTCATAGCTGATCAGATACAGCATTGTGGCGGTCCTCGTATCGAGACAGTCAGTCAGTTAACTCGTCAGATGGTGGTTGTCGGCTAAAGTCATCGTGTTCGAAGATCAGAAACGTTACGTAGCTTCGAATCAAGTTACAAAAAAGTCGTGCATCATTTAGTGTGATCGGAAGTCCTTCTTTCACATCCACGCCGTGACGGATTCCCCCACCGGTCGGCGACGAGAGATAGCCGTGCAGGCTCAGCATCCAGCGAAAAATCTGGTCATGATGACGATGTTCGCGGCGCAGCCGACGGATGATCTCGTTGAAATATCGGTCTTGTACGCTGCCTTCTAGAATCTCCGGGTTCCGAAAAGCTGTCGTGATTGTCTCTAAGAGCCATAGAAGCTCTTGCACGGCTTGGCGACCGTGTCCCACCCGGAGTTCACGCTCCGCATCCTGTAGGCTCTTTTCGATCATTCCTTTCGCTTGAGCATCAAGCGAAGGTGCTTGATCCGGTACGACAACCAGGGTATGCGCGGTTGTCGCGATCAGGTTCGGCGGATCAACCTGAAAGCCCGCATCCGATTCGCTCAGGATACGGTTAATCTGAGTAATGGTCGGTATCGCTAGTTCAGGGTAGTCCTCTCGTAGTCCCTCGCAGGCGTTGTAGAACGCCTCTATAAAAAGTGGGGCATTTTTCTCTACGCTGTTCATGATATTCAATAGATCGGTGTGCGCCCATCCTACGTCACTGCTCGGGTAGTGTGGTACGCCCGTCGCCATCCCAAAATTCGCCTTGAAATATTCGAGCACGGTTTTTTGGCGACCTTGACTGCAAATCCGGTAAATTAAATCTTGAAATTTGCCGGCTACTGCCGGGGCTATCGGACCCGGACTCTCAAATCGCCAGTTTTTGTCGAACCGAAGCACCCGTCACTCCTTGTCTCGTTAACTGACAGTCAATTGTCTACGCCCCCATGCGAAATTAACTGGCGTCCGGTGTCTTTCTATAATGACCCGCCGTATTCATTCCGCCGCTGTGCGCACCCACCGGCCCGGCCCACCGCCAGGACCAGGCCCGCCACTCCTACTATCGTGAGTCGTCTCGTTGTTTTCAACTATTGTGGCCATCTCGGCACTGGAAATTAAAGGATGCTTCCTTGCGACCGTCGTCAATCGCCATTAAGGTGACCCTGCATTCATTGTCACCGATGTCAAATATGACACTCTGACTGGACCGCCCCTGGGTTATTGGACACTCGGGTGAGGGTATTCGACCTCATGCGGCCTCCGCAACTTGAGCGAGTTTTTCCTGCCTTGCCTGGGCCGGCGTTCGGTAGCCGTAGCCCTCGAGAATCCAATGATGGTTGTACAGGTTCTTGAACTCAAGCAGCGCCCACCGCAGTTCCTCTACGGTGGCGAAAGAGCGCACCCACAGGAGATTCTCCTTCAAGATGCGGATGAACCACTCACAGTAGCCATTTCCCTCGGGCGCCCGCACGAAGCTGGGCGAACTGGTCATGCCCAGGTAGGCGATCTCCCGCTGAAAGTCATCGGACAGATAGGCGGGGCCGTGGTCGTGACGAACTTTAAGCCCCTCGGCGACGTCCGCCTCCAAGCCGGCGAAGCGCTCGGCGACCCCCTGCCGGATCGGCTCCAGGGCCTCGAAGCGGTTGCCGCTCTTGGCCGCATGGATCCCCACGCAGTCCACCGAGCAGTGATCCACCGCCACGAACACCGAGGCCATCCCCTCCTCGGTGGTCACCGTCGTCGTCATGTCCGTGCCCCACATTCGGTCGGGCCGCTCGGTGCGGATGGTCCCGTTGTGGGCCTTGGAACCTCGGGGTTTGCCCACCCGGTGGGGGGCCTGAAGCCCCGCCTCCCGCATCAGGCGACGCACCCGCTCCTTGCTGGTGCGGATGCCCGCGAAGCGCAGCCTCGCCCACACCTTGCGGTAGCCCTCGCCATGGAAGGGAGAGTCCTCCAGGACCTGCCGGATGTGGCCGAGGAGTTCCGCATCGGTGCACGGGCCCACAGGGCCGCGCTTATTGGGCGTGGGGCGTTCATGAACGGGGACCGCCTCTCGCCGCCGTTGCGCGTAGACCGTGGAGCGCGCCAAGCCCCAAAGGGCGCACACCCGCTTCAGGCCGTAGGCTCTGCCCGTGGAGGTGAAGCGGGCCTGACTCATCGCCTCCACCTCCTGCCGGCTAAAGGGCGGCCGGCCTCCAGGCGGTCGATCTTCTCCCGCAGGACCTCGCCCTCCATCGTGAGTTCGCCCACCTTGGCCTTGAGCCGGGCGTTCTCCTCGGCCCGCTCATCCGCCGGGCGGGCTTTGAGCGCCGCCTCGCCCCCGCGAAGGAACGCCTCGCGCCAGGCGGAAAGCCGAGCCGCTGTCGTGCCCAACTCGCGGCAGAGCGTCTCCAGGCTCTCGCCCCGCAAAAGACGCAGGACCGCCTCCCGCTTGCGCTGGCAGGAGAACCGACCCCGCTCACTGCGATGCCCTGGGGCCTTGGCTCCGTTCGCCCTACGGGCGCCCTCCGCCAAAGCCCCCTCTTGCTTTTGTTCGTTCATCGCGACACCCCTTTCTCCATGAATCATGGATCAATCGAGTGTCCAACAAAACCCTAGAGCGGGGGAAAGCAGTTTAAACCTGTTGGTGAAGCTCTTTTACACCTCGTGGTGGCATCGTTTTCAATGGCGGACTCCTATGGAGTTGACCCGGTTTGGTGGACACCTGATGATTTGGGGGTAAAGGAGGTGTTCACGATGCCACAGACTCACCCACGCTATCCAATGGAGTTCCGCTGCCAGATGGTAGAGTTGGTCCGGGCGGGACGCACGCCCGAGGCGCTGGCGCACGAGTTCGAGCCCTCGGCGCAGACGATCCGCACCTGGGCCCATCAAGCCGACGTTGACGAGGGGCGTCGCAAAGACGGGCTCACGAGCGATGAGCGGGAGGAGTTGCGCCGACTTCGCCGCGAGAACCGACAGCTCCGCCAGGAGCGGGAGATCTTAGCAAAAGCCGCGGCCTGGTTTGCTCGGGATACCGATTCGATCCCGTCCGGATCTACGGGTTCGTGAGGGCGAACCAGGCCATGTATCGGACCGCCACCATGTGCCGGGTGCTGGGCGTCTCCTCCAGCGGCTACTACGCGTGGCGCAGGCGCGCGCCGTGTGCCCGCTCGTGTGCCGATCGGGCGCTCACCAAACGCATTCAGGCGATCCACGAGCGTTCTCGGGGGACTTACGGCGTGCCGCGCGTCCATGCCGAGTTGGAGGCTGAGGGAGTGCGTGTGGGCCGCAAGCGCGTCGCCAGGCTGATGCGTGGGGCGGGACTTGCGGGCGTCAGTCGGCGCAAGGGAGCGCGCACGACGCAGCGCCGGCAGGAGGCGCGGCCGGCCCCTGATCTGGTGGACCGCAACTTCACGGCCGAGGCCCCCGACCGGCTGTGGGTGGCCGACATCACCTACGTTCCGACATGGGCGGGGTTTTTGTATCTGGCCGTGGCGCTCGATGCGTTCAGCCGGCGCATCGTGGGGTGGTCGATGGCCACACACCTGCGGGCCGAGTTGGTGCTCGACGCGCTCGACATGGCGCTGTATAAGCGCCGTCCCCGGGCCGTCATCCACCACTCCGACCAGGGCAGCACGCAGTACACCTCGGTCGCCTTTGGGCAGCGCTGCCGGCAGGCGGGCGGGCGTCCCTCCATGGGTTCGGTCGGGGACTGCTACGACAACGCGCTGTGTGAGAGCTTTTTCGCCACGCTGGAGTGCGAGCTCCTCGCTCGCCACAGTTTCCGCACCCGGGCCGAGGCGCGCATGGAGGTGTTCGGGTTCATCGAGGGCTTCTACAACCCGCATCGTCGGCACTCCTCCATCGACAACCTGTCACCCGTTAACTACGAAAGGAGACAACAACGCACACCCTGAAAACCCAAGTGCTTAACTCTCCACGAAACCGGGGTAAGTCCACATCGTAAAGAAGATTAAAACATCACAGACCCGCCATCCACCAGCAACGCCTGTCCCGTGATATTCCTCGCTTCTTCCGAGACCAGAAAAACAGCGGCCCGGCCGATGTCCTCGGGGGTCTGCTCCCGTTTGAGCGGCTGCCGGGCGACGAACTCATCGAAGACCTGCCGGGGAGAAAACCCGGCGAATTCGGAAAACTTCGCGGCGTAAAGCCTGCCCAGCTCATCCCACATGGGTGTCCAGACCAGACCGGGACAGACGGCGTTGACGTTGACGAAGGCGGGCGCCAGCTCCTTGGCCAGGGCCATCGTGAAGTTGATGACCGCCGCCTTGGCGCTCCCGTAGTGGGGAAGCGTCTCCCGGCCGTCCCGTCCCGCCCGGGACGCGATATTCAGGATCTTTCCCTGCCGCCGCTCCGTCATGTGCGGGGCCACTTCACGGCAGACCAGAAACGTCCCCCGGACGTTCACCTCATACGCCCGGTCCCAATGCTCGATGGAGAGGTCGGTCAGCGGCGCGCCCAAGACCATCCCGCCCAGGACGCCAGCGTTGTTGACCAGGATGTCGATCCGGCCGTACCGCTCCAGCGTCTCGCGGACCCCACGCTCGATGGACGCCTCGTCCCGAACATCCATCTCCAGGGCGAGGGGATCTCCGGCCATTCCCTGCAATGATGCGACGGCCTCCCGGGTGGCCGCCCCGTCCACATCGACGACCGCGACCGAGGCGCCCTCCTCCGCGAGGCATCGGGAAATCCCCAGACCGATCCCCCTGCCGCCCCCCGTCACCAGCGCCACCTTGTCGTCAAGCCTCAACCGCCCGGCCTCCGGGAAGCGCCCGGCCCCCGGGAAGCGCCCGGCCAAGCTGTCCTCCAACGCGCGTTCTTCATTCAGGCGTGATCCCCCGGCACCGACCACAGGCGGCCGCGCACGATCCAGGCCGCCCCGACGGCGATGAGCAAAACACTGATCACCTGCGCGGTCCGGAGATCTCCGATCATCAGGCTGTCGGCCCGGAACGCGCTGACGACGAACCGGCCGGCCGAGTAGAGGATGACATAGAGGGCGAAGACCATCCCGTCCCTGTGCGGGCGCTTTCGGACGCCCCAAAGGACGGCGAACCAGCACAGGTTCAGGAGAAGCTCGTACAGCATGGCGGGGTGCAGGGGCTGTCCCGGGAATTGCCGGCCCGCGATGCTCGCCGCCGGGAATACGATCCCCCAGGGGAGCGCCGTGGGCACGCCGTGGGCGTCGCCGTTCATGAAGTTTCCGAACCGCCCGAAAGCCTGCCCCAGGACCAAGGCGGGCGCAACGGCGTCGCCCAGCCGCCAGATCGGAATCGCCCGCCGGCGCGAGTGCCACAGGGTGTAAAGAACCCCCGCGATCACCCCGCCGTGGATCGCCAGTCCGCCGTTCCAGATGGCGGGGATCTGCAAGGGGTATTGGCCGTAATAAGACCAGTTGAAGATGACGTAGTAAACCCGCCCGCCCACGATCCCCGCGATCAGACCGTACAAGCAGTAATTGGCGACTTCGTCCTTCGACAGCCCGAGGCCGAGTCGATCGGATTCCTTGCGGATGAGCCAAACGCCGACCAACAGGGCGACCACGTACATCAGGCCGTAATATCGAACCACAATCGGACCGAGCTCGAACAGGGCCGGGTGCAAAACGCCTCCTGGGGAAAAGGGGCCGATCAGCGCCGATCGTGCGGATCGTGAAGAACCCGGAACAGACTCCGCCCTGTCCGGTAAATGAGCGCAAGGACGTTCTTCTGGGCCTTCCGGAGGGCCTTTCGGTACGACGCCTCGTCCCGCACGGGCCGGCCCTCGACTTCTTTGATGACATCACCCACCTGAAACCCGTCAAAGGACGCGCGGCTGTTCGCACGAACCGCCATGACCTGAACCCCGCCCCGCACGCCGCGCATGCCGAGCACCTTGGTCATCCCCCGGGTCAGCGCGCCCACCTTCAAGCCGTACGAGGATTTTTCCGGCGGAGGCTCGGGCTTGGGCGCCGCCCGCGCGGTTTGCAGCGCCCCCATGATGAGGGGGACCCGGATGCGTCTTCCGTTGCGTTGAATGCTCACCTTCACAAGCGCGCCCGGCGGCGACGCGGCGGCGTATCGCTGGAGCGCCGGGACATCCCGGACCGGACGGCCGTTGAACCCCAACACGATATCCCCCCGCTGGATCCCCGCCTTGGCCGCCGCGCCGTCCTTCATGAGATCGGAGACGAGCGCCCCGACCGGCCGGCCGAGTCCGAACTTGGCGGCCAGATCCGATGAGAGCGGCTGGATCATCAGCCCGAGCAATCCACGCTCGACGACCCCATTTTGGATGAGGGATCGCGCAACCCACTTGGCCATGTTGATGGGGATGGCGAAGGCGATTCCGCCGTTCGACCGGGGGATGATGGCCGTATTGACGCCGATCACCTCGCCTTTCAAATTGACCAGGGGGCCGCCGCTGTTTCCCGGGTGGATGGAGGCGTCCGTCTGGATGAAGTTCTCGTAGTGGGCGATGCCCATGCCGGTCCTGCCGATCCCGCTGACCACGCCCACCGTGACGGTCCGCCGCAAGCCGTAGGGATGACCGATCGCCATCACCCATTGCCCGGTGCGCAGCCGGTCCGAATCGCCGAGGGGGACGCTCGCCGGACGATTCTTCGCGAGTGTCCGAATCACCGCGAGGTCGGTCCTCTTGTCCGTCCCGACCAACTCGGCCGGGTGCTCGCTCCGATCGGAAAGGACCACCGTAATCCGCTTGGCCCCTTCCAGGACGTGCTGGTTCGTGAGGATGTGTCCTTCCTCGTCGAAAATAAATCCGGAGCCGAAACTTCTACGCGGAATGATCCCCCGAGGCGGCGCCGAGCCTTCTTTCTTCCGGTTCCCCGCGCCGCGCGCCTCTCGGGTCCCGACGGTCCGTATGAAGACGACCCCCGGCGTTACGGACTCGGCGATCCGGATGAAGGTCTCCTCAAGCGTCCTTGCCTGCCGGAACCCCGGACTTTGGCCTCCGGCGGGGGAAACGCCCGTCGCCACCGAGAACAGCGCAATCCAGACAAACAAATAAACCCTCGTGAACACCCCGTGTAAAGAGCGTCCCCAAACCATGTGTCGCCTCATCTCAGACTTCCTCAACGGACTGAATTCCTCCGGCCGGTCCACGCCTCCGGTTTTCACACCCGATGGGCTGCGCCGAACGTCGCGGCAACGCCGTCGGCCTCCCCCCCCCCTCAGGATTCCTCGACCTGGACATCCCGTTCTTCCGCATACTCCCGTAAAGCGTCTTGCAAGACCCGTCTGGCGCGGAACAGGCGGGACATGACCGTCCCCAGCGGACAGTCCTCAATCCGCGCGATCTCCTTATACGTGAACCCCTCCACTTCGGACAGGATAAAGATACGCCGGAAGCTCGCCGGAAGCCTTTCCACCGCCTCCTTGATCCGCTCTCCCGTCACCTTGCTGAGCAGGCGGTCCTCCGGGCCTCCCCCCGCCTCCTTGGAAGCTTCCTCCAACCAGGATTCTCCGCCCGTCTCCGGGTCATCAATCGAGACATTGGCCCGGCTGTGGGTCATCGAGCGCTCCCGATTGATGAACGCGTTCTTCAGGATCTTGAACAGCCAGGCCCGGCAGTTTGTTCCACGCTCGTATTGGTGGAAGGAGCGGTAGGCGCGCAGGAACACTTCCTGGGATAGGTCCCGGGCGTCGGCCGGATCCCGGGCCAACCGCAGCGCGGCCCGGTAGATGGTGTCCAGGTGAACGAGGGCCGATTCCTCGAATTCCCTGCGCTGTCGCTTTCGAGAGGCCAAAGGAGTTTCCCCCGGAAGGTTCCGGGATGTTTCAACACAGGGGCGCCGGCCGGCGGGCCTTCAGCCGGCCGCCTCGGCAATCACCTCAATCTCGACCGGGACGCCCAGCGGCAACGCGCTCCCGCCCATGGCGAGCCGCGCATGCGCCCCCCTTCCGCCCAGGACTTCGGCAAAGAGGTCGGACGCGCCGTCCATCACCCGCGCCTGGCCGGTAAAATCCTCCGCGCCGGCAACGTAACCGCTGAGCCTCACGAGGCCGCCAAATCCCGCCCAGCCTCCCAGGGCCTTTCGGATTTGAGCCAGCGCATTGATCGCGCACAGACGGGCGGCCGCCTTTCCTTCATCGACGCTCAACTCCACCCCGACCTTTCCCAGGAAGCGCGGCTTTCCATCCGCCAGGGGGAGCTGCCCGGAGACGAACAGCAGCCGCCCCGACCTCCTGACCGCCACGTAAGCGCCCACCGGCGCGGGAGGCTCCGGAAGCTCGATCCCGAGCTCTCTCAGGCGCGATTCCACATCGACTTGATCGGACACAGGCCCTTCTCCGGTTCCCCCGCCTCATGAAGATAGAACAGGCGGGAATTCATTTCCACAATTCAGCCGTCCGCCTCATCGTCCGGCGGCGAAAAAAGGGCCGCCGCGGCGCGCCCGCCTTTCTCGACGCCCCCCACCCCGGCGGGGATCACCAGGAAGGCGTTCATCTTCGATGGAGCGAGAGGCTCGGACTTCCAGGGCATCGCCACCAAAGATCCGTCCGAAGGGTCGTGCTTCACCCTGCCGCGAACGTAATTCGGCAGGCCCTCCCGAGGCTTGACGCGGACTTCAGCGCCGAGGCGGACCTGTCTCAATTCCCGAAAGGGTCGGCGGAATCCGGCCATTCGGCGCAGGGCGGGCCGAACAAAAAATTCAAAGCAGATGTGCGCCGCCGACGGATTTCCCGGGACGTTGAACACCAGGCCGCGGCCCAGAAGGCCGAAGGCGGAATACGTGCCGGGCCACATCGCTACATTCTTGAAGACCATCGCCGCGCCGGCCTCGCGCATTCCCGGCTCGACCAGGTCTTTGTCCCCTTTGCCTGTCCCGCCGGTGATGATGACCGCGTCGGCGTAGGCGCACCGGCGGAGCCGCTCCGCGATGGCCTCCCGGGTGTCGGCGGCGATCCCCATCCGGAGGGGAGATCCCCCCGCCTGTTCGACCAGGGCGGCCATGTAGTAATTGATCGAACAGTAAAACTGTCCGTGCCCCAAGCCGCCTTCCACAGTTCGGTGGTCCTCGGGCTCGATCACTTCATCGCCCGTCGAGAAAACCGCGACCGACGGTTTGCGGCCCACCTCGAGATGGGTCCTGCCCATCGTCGTGACGGATTCAATGTGGCCGGGCCGAACCTCCTCTCCGCGATCCAGCAGTCTCGCGCCCGCGCGGATCTCGTCGCCTGGATTTCGGACGTACTGGCCGGCGGGGACCGGGACCTGAAATTGGAGAACGCCTTCCTCCGCCCGGGCCTCTTCCAGCGGGACGACGGCGTCCGCCCCCGAGGGCATGACCGCGCCCGTCATGATGCGAACGGCTTCGTGCGGGCCGAGCGCCCCGCCGGCCTCGCCCCCGGCGGTGAGGGTCTCGGTGATCTTCAGCCCGATGGGACTCCCGGGCGCGGCCCCCGCGGTGTCGGCCGCCCGGAAACCGAATCCGTCCATGGCGGACTTTTCCCACCGGGGATGATTGAAGGCCGCAACGACGTCTTCGGCGCTCGGGCGCCCCAATGCCGCGAGAACCTCGACCTTTTCCGATCCCAAAAAGGGGGCCTTTTCAATCGCCTGCCGTCCGGCGTCATCGACAGAAAGCAAATTATTACCCCTCCTCCTTTCCCCCCCCTCACGAACGCGCGATGCACCTGTTGACGTTATCACTAATCGGTCCCGCGGCTCAATGACGGTGGTGATGGAAATGGAAGGACCATCCTGATTTCGGGCCGACTCTCCCAACGTCTCCATAACCATGACCCCGCCGCGGGCTCGCCCGGCGGTTTGATTTCCGCGGAAAAATCCACTTGGCTTGGATTATCAGCGACAATGAGGGAGCATTTTTGAAAATGGAAACCGACATGGACCGTCCGGAGGCCGCCCTGTTTCAGTAAAAATCCAATAAAATCGGATGAAAGGAAAGGGTGAGTCCTTCTGTTACTAATTAGAAACGTTTTTATTGACAGGGCGCCCCGGTCTCACGTCTATTGCTGTGCATCTTGGATACAATATATTCTGGAAATGTTGGCTTCATCATGGCGTGTTGGGTCAAATTTTCCCTGCTTACATTGTGTTTGGATCCGCTCGTATGAAAGCCCTAACTCGGGATGACCCCCAACGGGGGCGTTTTCGGTTTCCCAAGCTGACTTTACGCAGGATCCTGTTCGGGCTCGCCGGGATGGTTCTGGGCCTTTTTGTCCCCATTGGAACCTACCTGCTCCGACTTTTCGTTGTATTCCGGGGAACCCAGGCCCCGGTCGACTTGTTCTTCTATGAGCTTCGGACTCACTCCTCGTTCTATCTCGACATGACCATTGCGGGCGCCTTGATTCTCGGGGCCCTGGGTTTTTACATCGGGGCGGCGAAGGGGTGGCTTTCCCAACAGCGGGATGAGTTGAAAGAAACCCATGACTTTTACCAGGCCAAGATTGCGGAGGAGGTTCTCCGCGCAAAAAAGCTTGAAGCCGTCAGTCGGCTTGCCGGCGGGATCGCCCATGATCTCAATAACATACTCACGATGGTTTTGGGGAATCTCGCCCTGGTGAAATTATCCTCGGGCCTTGAAAAAGAAGCCAAAGAGCGAATTACAGCGGCGGAGAAAGCGATCCTTTCCGCAAAGGGCATGACCCAGCAGCTGCTGACGTTCTCGAGGGGAGGCGCCCCCATCAAAAAGACCATCGAGGCGAACCGGTTCATCCGGGAAGCCGCCGAGTTTTCCGCGCGAAACTCCAAGCTGCCGTGCGACATTTCTCTCGCCTCTTCGCTCGAGCGGATCAACATTGACCATGGACAGATGACTCAGGCCCTGCACCAACTGATCCTCAACGCCCATCACGCGATGCCCCAGGGCGGAAAGGTCAGGGTCCGCGGAGAGACCCGCACACTCGGCCCGAGGGATGACCTGCCTCTTCCACATGGAAAATACGTCAAGATCGCTGTATCCGACGCCGGAGTCGGCATACCGAAAAACCACCTCCCCAACATCTTCGATCCGTATTTCACGACCAAATCCGATGGAAGCGGACTCGGTCTGACCATCGCCCATTCCATCGTCGCAAAACATGAGGGGTGCATCCGCGTGGAATCCAAAGAGAAGGTCGGCTCCACTTTCAACATTTACCTGCCCATTTCGGAAAACCCCGTTTCGGAGCAGGGAAAAGCCCCGGACCCGGAAGCCCCCCCCAACGGCCGGGTGCTCGTCATGGACGATGAAGAGATGATTCGCAACTTGCTCAAGACCCTGCTGGGCCGGTTTGGATACGATGTGGTGGTCGCTTCGACTGGGGCCGAAGCCGTTGATGCCTACAAAAAGGCAAGCCTTTCCGCCAACCCGTTCGTTGGCGTCATCTTGGATCTCACGGTCCGGGACGGGATGGACGGCCGGGAAGCCATCGAACAGTTGTTGGCCTTTGACCCGGAGGTCAAGGCCATTGTCTCCAGCGGGTACTCGACCGATCCCATCATGTCCGCGTATCAGGATTACGGGTTCAAAGGGGTCGTTTCAAAACCGTACGGAACCGAGGAGTTGTTGAGCACCCTGCGGGAAATGATCCAGGAGAATAGGGCCTGAAGAGGGACGAGGCTCCGCCGCCGGGCGTCTCAAACTATACGTCCATCTTCTCCACCCGGACCCCCCAGAGCACGGCCATCCCCGCCAAAAAGAAAACCATCACGGATAGAACGGCCACCCGCTGACTTCCGGTCCATGCCGAGACGGCGCCGAAGGTGATCGGTCCGAATATCGCGGACAGCTTCCCGCACACACCGTAGAAACCGTAAAACTCCCCGGCTTTGCCCTCCGGAATGAACAGCGCCATCAAGCTGCGGCTGGCCGACTGCACGGAGCCCAGTCCCACCCCCGCCACCATCGCCACCGCGAAGTACTGGGCCTGCGTCCGGGTGAAAAAGGCGGCGAGGACCACCCCGCACCAAAGCGCGAGGAGATAGAGGATCGTCTTCTTCGCGCCCAGCCGATCAGCGACGAATCCGAAGGCGAACGCCCCCACGCAGGCCGAAGCCTGCACCGCGATAAACAGGACCGTCACATCCGCAACGGAGAAGCCAAGCGTCCCGACGGCGAAAATGGCGCTGAACGCGATGACCGTCGCGATGCCATCGTTATAGAGGAGAAACGCGATCAGAAACCGAAAAAGGCCCTTGAGGCGGCGGATATGCTGAAACGTATCGCGGAGCTGAATCCACCCCTTCCGGATCCGCTCGGGCCACGCAGCCGGAGCCCCCCCGGTCTTTCGTTCACGCAGCCAGAGCATTGTCGGGATGGAGAACACGGCATAGAAAATCGCGACGCGCAAGAACGCCATCCTGAAATTGGGGAGGTTTTCCGGCGCGAATCCCCCTTGGATCAGGGGCAGGACCCAGAGAAGACAGAGAAGCCCCCCGACGTACCCGAACCCCCAGCCACACCCGGAAACTTTTCCATAGTCCGCCGGATCGGCGATCTCGGGAACAAAGGCGTTGTAGAAAACCAGGCTGGCCTCGAACCCGATGTTGGCGATGACAAAGAACAGGACGCCGGTCAGGACGTCCCCCTTCTCGACGAAAAAGAGGAGACCGGTGAAAACGACGCAAAGCCCGCCGAAGAACCCGAGGAATGTCTTCTTGGCCCCGGAGACGTCGGCCAGGGCGCCGAGGAACGGGGCGGTCGCGGCGACGAAAAGCATGGAGAGGGATATCGCGAGCCCCCAGTAGAAATCCCCCGCGCCCCCGCCGCTCCCGCCGCCGGCGACGACGGTCTTGAAATAGATGCTGTAGGCGACCGTTACGATGACGGTGGGATAGGCGGAGTTGGCAAAGTCGTAAAAGGCCCAGGCCGAAACGGCGCGCCGATTCATGGGAAGAGCCTCGGGAGGATTGAGGCCTGAACGGGGTGACAAACGAACCGGCCGCGCCCTGTCTCGGCGCGCGCACCGCCGACGGCCTTCCCCATAAACTCGCCCACCGGGTCTCTCCCCCCCTCCCCCTACCCCCGAATCGCCGAAGGCTTGCTCCTCGACACCCGGACCGACATCCGCCCCGCTTTTGCCAGAGCGGAATTCCTGCGGTAAGATTTCGCGGTCCTTTGCCGAATCCATCGACTCCGGCAATCTACACCATTTCCCACCGACCCCGAAGCGCGGGATGCCGCTGAATGTCCATCTTGGCCGCAAAAGTGTTCTCGACCGTCTTCCCGGTGTTTTTCCTCCTCGGCCTGGGGTGGCTGTTCGGCCGGTTCAAGAAGATCGACCTGACCACGCTGACCGATGTGGTCGTTTACGTCGGATCGCCATGCTTGGCCTTTGCGGCGCTCTCCAAAAGCGTTCTCCCGCCGAAGACCTTCGGCCTGATCTTCCTCGCGGGGTTCGTCATCATCCTGGGCATGTGGGTTCTGGCGGCGGTTTTCCTGCGGTTTTTTCGCGATGACGTCAAGGGGCTGTATCTGCCCATCATGTTTCCCAACGCGGGCAACATGTCCATGCCCCTGTGCCTGTTCGCCTTCGGACAGGAGGGCCTGGCGCTCGCCGTCATCATCTTCTCGGTCAACGCGTTGACCCACTACACCCTGGGCATCGCCATCATCAGCCGGGGGTCGGAGAACTCGCGCGAGGCCCTCAAGCTCCCGATGACCTATACCGCCATCGCCGGGATCGTCGTCTCGATGATGGGTTGGGAGGTCCCCGTGTACATTTTTCGTCCGATCGAGATCATGGGCAACGCCGGCATCGGCTTTATGCTCTTCTCCCTCGGATACCGGCTGGTCCATGTTGAGCTCACCGCCTACCGGCTCGCCTCGGCGGCGGCGTTTCTCCGCATCGCGGGCGGCTTCTCTCTCGCATGGGCCGCCACGGCCCTGTTGGGGATCGAGGGCGTGCCCCGGGGCGCCCTCATTCTGGCCTTCAGCATGCCCTCCGCCGTCATCAACTTCATTTTCGCCCAGAAATTCGACAGAAACCCCGAGCTCGTGGCGTCGACGGTGTGGATCTCGACGCTCTTCAGTCTGGTGACGACGCCGGCCGTCTTGACGTTCTTGTTGTAGGGCGACACATTGAGGGGGATCTCGCGCCGGCGAAGGAAACATGCGGCGCGAGAAATCTTTCGCCGAAAAAAGAACGGCCATTTCCCGCGGAGCAAAAATGAAATTTCCCTGTAAGGAGACGAGTCCCCAGTGAGCACTGAGATCCGCGTCCGCTTCGCCCCCAGCCCGACGGGGTTCCTCCACATCGGCGGGGTCCGCACGGCGTTGTTCAATTGGTTTTTCGCCCGGCGTCACGGCGGAACGTTCATCCTGCGCATCGAGGACACCGACCGGGAGCGGTCCACCGAGGCGTCGATCGGCCAGATCCTGGACGGCCTCGGCTGGCTCGGCGTGGACTGGGACGAAGGGCCGCACCGCCAATCTGAGCGCCAGGCCATCTATACGGAAAACGCCGAGCGGCTCCTGGCCGAGGGCAAGGCCTACCGGTGCTACTGCACCCCCGAAGAGCTGGAGGAGATGCGAGAGCGGGCCCGGGCCGAGAAGAAACCCCCGCGCTACGACCGCCGGTGCCGCCGCCGGACGGACGAACCGGACCTTCCCCATGTCCTTCGCTTCGCCGCTCCCGAGGAAGGGCAGACCGTCATCCGCGACCTCTTGCGCGGAGACGTGACGTTTGAGAACGCCCAGCTCGACGACATGATCATCGTCCGCAGCGACGGGACGCCGACGTACAACTTCGTCGTCGTCGTCGATGACGTGGACATGCGGATCTCCCACGTCATCCGGGGGGACGACCACCTGGCCAACACCCCCCGGCAGGCCATGATCTACAATGGGCTCGGCCTTGCGCTGCCCGAGTTCGCCCACGTCCCGCTGATCCTGGGGCCGGACAAAAAGCGCCTCAGCAAGCGCCACGGGGCGACGTCGGTCCAGGAGTACCCGCGCGACGGATTTCTCCCGGAAGCCCTGATCAACTACCTCGTCCGCCTGGGATGGTCCCACGGCGACCAGGAGATCTTCTCCCGCGAGGAGATCATCCGGCTCTTCGATCTGGGGCCCATCGGGACTTCCTCGGCCATCTTCGATCTGGACAAGCTCCTCTGGGTGAACTCCCGGCACATTAACCAAATGGACCCGGCCGGACTGGCCCCCCTCCTGGCGCCCTATCTTGAAGAGGTGGGCGTCGCGTTCCCCCGGGACCCGGAGGGTGACGCCCGCCTTCATCAAATCATCCGCAGCCTTCAGGAACGCTCTCGGACATTGAAGGAGCTGGCCCGATCGGCGCGGTATTTCTACCGATCCGATTTCGAGTACGACGAAAAGGCCGCGCGCAAGTTTCTGACGGCCGAAAGCGGGGAGCGGCTCGGGAGACTTCGTTCCCTCCTCGCCGAGCTGCCTGACTTCGAAGAGGCGGCCATCCACGGCGTGCTTCAAGGGATCGTCGAGGCGGAGGGGGTCAAGCTCGTCGCCGTCGCCCAACCCGCCCGCGTCGCCGCGACGGGCGTGATCGTCAGCCCCCCCATCACGGAAGTGCTGGCGATCCTGGGGAAAGACGAAACCCTCGCCCGCCTGGATCGCGCCGTCGCGCACGCCCTCCAAGCGGAAGATTGACAAGAGGAAACTGGCCTCTTTTTCCGAAAGAATTGTTGACCGGCCCGGCCGGGAACGTTACATTTAATGGGCATTTTCGGCTGGGGAGTGGTCCAGCGGCAAGACGTCTGACTCTGGATCAGAAAACCAAGGTTCGAATCCTTGCTCCCCAGCCAGAATTAATCCTACCCCTCCGCCGCGGCCCCATCGTCTAGCGGTTAGGACGCTGCCCTCTCAAGGCAGAAACACGGGTTCGATTCCCGTTGGGGCTACCAACCTCTTTGGTATGGGCGGTTCCCGCCAACAAGCCGCCAAGCGAAGCCCTGCCTTTGAATGCGTAACCCCTTGTATACGCTTCAATGATAGGCGTGAATTCCATTCGTCCGACGAGTAGGGTTTTCATGATACGCCTGGATTCGGGGATATGCCGTCCGAGCACTCCTTGGACATCCTCGACCCGCCTTCTGATGATCTTTTCGATACGCTTCAGGTCAAGGGATGAGGACTGGCGAAGGCTTGCCAGCCGGTCCAGTTCGGCTTGTAGGCTTCCCCTTGTGGCCTCTTCGTCTCTGAGGGCCGCAAAAGGGCCTGGGGGGCCTCGCCTTGCTTCACGGCTTCGATGAGATTCCTTTCCCGGGCCTCGCTTTCTGCGATTCGCTTTTCCAGGGCCTTTGCGTCTACGTTCTGGCCTGATTGACTATCCCGGATTTTCTCTATCGCCCGTTGAATGGATACCTCAATGATCTCCGGGCTGAGCGGTGCGCTTATGGCCTCGATGATGGCGGGGTTTACGATCTCCTGGCGCATTTGAACGGCGTTCGTGCAAGCTGGTGTCCCTCGGGTATGGTAATAACTGCACCCGTAAAAGTGGGCGCGTTGCTTGCCGTGGCTCCGGGAGACGGAGATGATCGAGCTTCCGCATTCCGTGCATTTGGCGAATCCCGTCAACAGGTAGGGCGACCCGTGGTGATGGCGGGAAGCCCGGAAAGCCCTTCCGCCTGGCGACGTTTCTTTTCCGTAATGGGTCTTGCGGGCCTGCTCAAGAACCTCCTGGGCGCGTTCCCAAAGGGCATCGGGTAGGATTCGAAGTTCCGCCCTGGTGAACCTCACCCACTCGCTTTCGGGCCGGGTTCTTTGCGCCTTGGTCCCCGCACGGTCGATTCTCTGCGTCTTGTTCCAGACGATTTCACCCCGGTATAGGGGGGCGCAAAAGGATTTCCCGGATTGCGGAGGGTGCCCATGTGGTGGACCGCTTTCCGGGGGGTTGGATTCCGTCGTCGTTGAGGCGTTTTGCGATTCGCTTGAACCCCAGACCGTCAACGTAAAGTCCAAATATCCGGCGCACGGTGTCTGCCTGTTCGGAATGAATCTCCCGCAAAACATGGCTTCTTTCCCTGCTTCCGTCCGTCGCCGTCTCAGTCGTGAGGATTTCCCGATTCGAGTATCCGTACACCGTCCCCCCGGTGACGTATCCCCTTTTCGCCCTGTCAAGGAGCGCGTCATGGGTCCGGGTCTTGGCCCGTTCTCTTTCCATCTCGGAGGCGAAATTCACAAGACTGAGCATCACCTTATCCATGGCCGAATCGAGCGTGCGTTCCCGGTTCTCCAGGTAGTGAAAAACGCGCACTCCCGCGTCAAGGATTTGCTTCAATACGTACCCGGTCTCGATGGCCTCGCGCCCCAACCTCGATTCCTCCGACATTACGAGAACTTGGAACGGGGGCCGTGGCTTCAAGCTGTTCATCAGACGGAGGAAACCGGGCCGCTTCTGGAATTCGGCCCCGCTGATTCCATCGTCCGAAAAGACGCACTCATCAAGGACTGTCCATCCCTTGCCCGCCGCATATTCTCGGGAGTGCTGAATCTGCCGGGCAACGGATTTTTGTTCCTCTCCTGCCCCGGTTTGTTCCGTCGATTTGCGGGCGTAAATCGCGACCTTCATACGTTCCCTCCGTCCTGGTTCGAGACCAATTGCAGCCTTCCGCTTTCCGGCCCCTCGTCCGATTGTAATTCATCCTGCCCGGAGAGCGGTGAATTTTCTTCAAGGGCCGGATGCTCCTCCAGATCGGCAATGAGGGCGTCCGCAAGAACACCCGCGAGCTCGTCAAGAAGGCCGGGGGGAAGGTTGGTCATTCCCGGTGGCCCTCGTCGCCCTCAACGGCAGCCATTCAGCCCCCCTCCCCCCACCCCTGTTCCCCATCGATCACCTTCGCCACAGCCGCGCGGATATCCCTTCGCACCGAGTCCAGGACCCTCGACCGGGCGTGGCCGGCCGGGACGCCCAGGGGAACCTCGTTGGGACGGGAGATATCCTGGCTCAGACCCGTCAGGATTTGACAACATCAAGGAGTGTCTTGAGGCGGTCGGGGCCGGCTTCGACAACGTGGTGAAGATCAACGTCTACCTGACGGACATCGATAACCAGTTGGCCGCCGTCGGGGAGGTCAGGCAGGAATACTTCGTCTCGGAGCCCATCCCCAGCACCACGGTCGGGGTGTCTCGCCTGGCGGACCCTGACGCCCTTGTGGAGATAGAGGAGATTGTGATCTTGGAGTGACCGAAACGTGGACCGGCTCGTGATGGACCGCACGGAAGACCTGCTTCGCCGGGCACCGGTCTTTCAGGGCCCGCTTCAGCGCAAGCCGGATGTTATATAGCTTATTTCACCAATGACTACACAGGCACGCCCTCGCCTCGGTGCGGATGCTTCAGGAAATGCCGGCGAAGGCGGGGGTCGGTTAGCGAGAGGCGGGTGGTGGGAATCGACCGCTGCCGCTCTTCAAAAATCCCGCACTTGGAATACGCGGAGGCCGACGCCCGGGCCGTGGCAAAGACCCTCGGCCGCCATTGTAAGATAAGAGGGTGGCTCCGAAACGACGGGGCCGGCCCGTATGACGTTTCTTCCGGACGACTCGGAGGGGAAATTCCGTTGGTCGAGATGCGGCGGAGGGTCTCTCTTGTTCTCGTGGGTCTGTCTCTTTTCTGGTCCTGGCCGCAGGCTGTCCCCGTCCGGGCTGGAATCCCGCGCTATCCGGGAACGCCCACCCCCCTGGTGAGCCTCCTGTTTCCGGTCGTCCGGCGCGTCTACGTCGAGCTCCACTACACGCCCGTCTTGCGCGTGGACCCGAAGGGGGTCTTTATCACCACCGAGGACGCCCTGCGGAACCTGCCGGCTGAGCCGATCAGCCTGGTGGTCGTGGACCCGCTCAGCGTCTCCCAGTGGGACGCGAAGGTCATCCGACGGGACCCGGAAACGGGGCTGGTGGCCCTGACGGCGCCCTTTCCCGGGCCGGTCTATCGCCTGGGCGGGAGACTTCCCCGGAACGGAGCGGCGGTCGTTTTGGCGGGCTCTCCGCCGAAGGTGATGAAGCACATGATCGCCCCCGACCATAGTGTCCCGGACCTCCGGCCGCTTCACGCGGGGGGACGGATTTCCGGCCTTCAGGAGCTGATCCCCTGCGAAGGCTGTCCCGTTTCCAGCGCTTGGGCGGTCCTGGATCCGGGGGATCGGACCCTCCTCGGCATCCTTTCCTCGAACGGGAAGAGGGCGTCTTTCATCCCGGCTGCGAAGATCCGTGAATTTCTGAGGGGGGCCGGTTTTTCGGTTCCCTGAAGGGCCGGGCTCCGGGTCACTGCATGACGATCCCGCCGTTCACGAGGATCGTCTGTCCGGTGATGAAATCGGCGTCCGCCGAGAGCAGGAAGACAAGGGTCCCCAGGATGTCCTCGGGGACTTCCCGACGCTGGAGGATCCGCTGATTCCGGATCATGAGGTCATGGTCGGGCCGCTCGCGGTCGTCCCGCTCGTGGGGGATGTAGTCGGGGGCGACGGCGTTGACGTTGATCCCGTGCCAGCCGCACTCCCGGGCGAGGGCGCGCGTGAAACCCAGGACGCCGGCCTTCGAGGTGACGTAGTGGAGGAATCCTTCGGTGCCCTTGTATATGGTGTTGGACGCATTGTTGACGATGCGTCCGCACCCGCGGTCCTTCATGTAGGGGAAGACCGCCTTGCTGCAATGAAAAATCCTTTTGAGGTTGACGGCCATCAGGCGGTCCCATTCCTCTCCCGTGATCTCATGGAAGGGCTTCAGGACGATGTCGTGGAAGATGGCGGCGTTGTTGACGAGACCGTCGATGCGCCCGAATCGCTCGTGGGCCGATTCGGCCAAACGGCGGGTGGCGGCCTCGTCGGATACGTCCGTCCGGACGGCCAAGACCTCCGCGCCGCCCGCCTCGATCTCCGCCGCCGTGTCGGAACAGTCGAGGACGTCGGCCGCCACGACCCGGGCCCCTTCGCGGGCGAGGCCGAGGACGTAGACCTTCCCGATGTTTCGAGCCGCGCCCGTTACGATGACGACCTTTCCTTCCAACCGCATTTTCCTTCCCACTCCTTTCCGCCGCGCAGCCGGGGCGATTTTTAATCCGCAAGGAATGTCCGGACGGCGGCCTCGAAGGCCGGCGGATTGTCCAGGGGAATCAAGTGGGCGGCGTCGGGGATCTCGACCCACCGGCCGTCCGGCAGGGCCTCGGATGTCCTCTTCGCCAGCCCGGCCGACAGGACGAAGCTCTCGGTCCCCCGCAACAAGAGGCCGGGGCAGGCGACGCGCCGGGCGTAATCCCAGTAACTCATCGCCCGGAAAGGCCAGCGCCTCGCGAAGAAGGGATCGTGTTTTCGGACGAGGCCGCCGTCCTGCTCCCGGACGCTGGCGCGCATCCGGGGCCGCAGGGTCCAGAGCGCGGGGAGCCGTCCTGCTCCCGGACGCTGGCGCGCATCCGGGGCCGCAGGGTCCAGAGCGCGGGGAACGGACTGGCCGAGCGCTCGTAGCCCTCCAGCGCCTTATCGTTCGGAAACTCCAGGGGGCGGTCGGGGACGGCGGTCTCGGATTCGTCGAACTCGCAGCCGATGTCCACCAGGACCAGTTTGTGAACCGTCTCCGGGTGTTCGGCCGTGTGGATCAGCGCCACAAGCCCGCCCCACGACAGCCCGATGAGAACGGCGTCGCGAAGGCCCAGCTCCGTAAAGAAGGCCGACAGGTCCGAAGCCAGGTCGAGGCTCGTGTAGGCCTTCTCCGGGGACCATTCGCTGTCGCCGTGTCCGCGCTGATCGAGGGCGAGGACGTGATACTCCCGGCGGAAGGATCGGGCGATGTGATCCCAGAGCCGGCAGTTGTCCGTCACGCCGTGGACGAGGACCATGGGCCGCCGGTCGGACGTCTCCGGTCCGGCGCCCCAGTCCAGATAGTGAAGCGCCAGACCGTTGACGGTTACGAATCGGTCCTGGAATTCCCGTGTCACCTCGCCTCCTTCTTCGTCGCGATTTCCTCAGAAATCGACGCCCTGCGGCTCTTGGGCCCGCTTGCGGTGTCTCGGAAGGACCTCCGAGGGGTCGCAGGTCAGCCGGACCCCGTCCTCGACGACGAGATAACCGCCCGGGAACCAGCCCCGCTCCCGGTCGAGGTCAACCATCGCAGTGGCGTTCCGGATGGGTGTGCGGGTCATGGGGCTCCGGCCTTCTCCGCTTTCTCCCGAAGGGCCCGGAACACCCGCTCGGGCGTGGCGGGGGTGCGATGGATTCGGACGCCGGTGGCGTCGCGGATGGCGTTGACCACGGCCGCCGCCGCGGGCAGGGTCACGATCTCCCCGGCCCCCTTCGCGCCGAATGGGCCGAGGGGCTCGTAGCCGTCGATGGGAAGCGTTTCGATCTCTGGGGCGTCGGCGGCGGTGCCGATCAGGTAGGTGGTGAAGTTGGGCGTCAGCATGACCCCTGCCTCGGTGAGGAGGGTGTCCTCCCACATTCCCATGCCGGCGCTGTACAGGGACCCCCCCTCGCTCTGCCCCTCCAGCCCCTGGGGGTTGATCACCCGCCCCACGTCCTGGGCGGTCACCAGGCCCAGAAGGCGCACGCGGCCGGTGAGGGTGTCCACCTCGACCCGGGCCAGGTGGGTCGCGAAGGCGTAAAAGAGATGGGGGAGCTCATCGGCGCCCGGGATGGGGTCCTGATCCCGAGGCCATTCGTAGCGCGCCTCCACCCGGCCGGGTTCGCCCCGGTCCCGGATCGACCTGCCGATCTCGGCGTAGCCCACCGAGCGACCCGGCGCCGAGCGGGACCGGACGGCGCCGTCGCGCAGCTCCAGGTCCTCTTCGTCCACTTCGAGTTTGCCCGCCGCCTCTTTCTTCAACAGGGCCTCCATCAGCGGAGCGGCCCGCAGGATGGCGTTCCCTCCGATCATCGTGGAGCGTGAAGCATCCGTTCCGCCGCTTTCAGGGACATGGTCCGTGTCCACCGACAGGAGCTCGATGTCGTCGGGGGTGCAGTGCATGGCCTCGGCCGCCATCTGAACGAAGGCCGTCGTGATCCCCTCTCCCATCTCGCTCAACCCCACGCCCAGAACGAATTTTCCTTCGGCGGTGATCTCCATCCGCACGGACCCCTCGTCCGGGAACTGCCCCATGCCTACGCCCTTCACCCCGGACGCAATCCCGACGCCCCGCTTGATCCAGGGGCGCGGGGCGTCCCGCTTCCAGTTCTCCTGGGTCCGCCAGGCCCCGGACGACTCGATGGCGGCAAGGGTCTCCTCGTAGTGGACGGAACATTGCAGGACGTTGCCCAGGGGAGCGGTTTCCCCCGCCCGGATGGCGTTGCGCTTGCGAAGCGCCAGCGGGTCCATCGACAGGGCCTCCGCCAGGGCGTCCATCTGGCACTCCATGGCCAGACAGGCTTGCACCGCCCCGAACCCGCGGATCGCACCGGCCGGCGTGTTGTTGGTGAGGACGCAGTAGCCGTCCACCCGGACGTTGGGGATCCGGTACGGGCCGCTCACCGATTCCACCGCCACGCACACCACGGCCGGGCCGTAGCCGATGTAGGCCCCGGTGTCCCCCACCACGCGGGCCGCGTGCGCCACCAGGGTCCCGTCCCGCTTGGCGCCGGTTTTCAGCGTGATGCGGAAGGGGTGCCGCTTCCACCCGGCCAGGGTGGACTCCTCGCGCTCCCAGAACAGCCGGACCGGCCTTCCGGTCAGCATGGCGGCCAGTCCGAGATGGATCTGCACGGTGATGCCGTCCTTGGCTCCGAAGCCGCCTCCCAAGGGGGAGGCCTGGATGCGGATGCACTCCAGGGGAAGGTCCAGCGAACGGGCGAGATCCCTGCGGTCGCGGAAGGGGTTCTGCGCCCCGGTCTGGATGACCAGCACGTCCCCGTCCATGCGGGCCACGCCGGACTCGGGCTCGATGAAGGCCGCGGTCTGGCGGGGTGTGTCGAAGGTATTCTCGATGACCACGTCCGCGTCGGCGAACCCCCCCTCCACGTCGCCGTGCCTGAGGTGGAACTCCTTGAAGATGTTCCCCTCATCGGCGATGGGGACCGCCCCGTCCTTCATGGCTTCGTCCGGGTCCGTCACCGCGGGGAGCGGGTCATAGGCGACGTCGATCAGATCCACGGCCGCCGCCGCCTCCTCCTTGGTCTCGGCGACGACCAGGGCGATGGCGTCCCCGTGGAAGCGGACCTTCTCATCGCAAAGGACGGGCTGGTCCGAGACGAACACCCCGAACCGGTTCTCGCCGGGTATGTCCTTGGCCGTAATGACTCGGATCACGCCCGGGGCCCGCTCGGCCCGGGAAGTGTCGATGGACCGGATGCGAGCGTGCACGGCGCCGGACGGACCCGGCTCGGACCGCTTGGTTTGCACCCACAGGACGTCCTCGGGATAGAGGTCGGAGAAGAAGCGCGTCTCGCCCGTGGTCTTGCCGGCCCCGTCGATGCGGAGGACCGAGCGCCCCACGTGGCCGTTCCCGCCGTTGGTCGTCATGCTGTCACGCCTCCATTAGGGCATCGTACATGCCCTGGTAGAACAGGCCGGGTATCAGGGCCCGGCGGTACTCGACCGATGCCCGGACGTCATTGATGGCCCGGGCCGACCGGGTGGCGAGCTCGCCGATCTCCATCAGGTCCTCCAGCCGGACCGGGCCCGCGTTCAGTGCGTCTTCGGCCTCGGGCGCGCGGCAGACGGTCGGCGCCACAGCCCCGAGGGCCACCCGGGCGTTGGAGATGGCAGCCGGGAGCCCTCCCCGGCGTCTCACCTTCCCGGCCACGCCCGCGATCGAGATGGCGAGGGCGTCCCGCAGGTCGAGGCGGCGGTAGAAACTGGTCTCCCCCTCCCGCATCACCGGGAACCGGACGGACGTGATCAACTCGTCCGGGCTCCGGGCCATCTGCCCGGGACCGAACATGAACTTGTCGAGCGAGACGTCCCGGAGGCCGCTCTGGCTCTCCAGGACCACGTCCGCCCCCAGCGCCACGAGGGGAGGGAGGGTGTCCCCCGCAGGGGAGGCCGTCCCCAGGTTCCCCGCCACCGTGGCCCGGTTCCGGATCTGGACCGACCCGAACAGGCGGGCCGCGTCCTGAAGGGCCTGGCCGTGTTGCCGGATCAGGTCCGAGCGGAGGAGGTCGGTCACGGTCGTCAGGGTGCCCATGACGATGAACCCGTCTTCCTCCCGAATATACCGCAGTTCATCGCCGAGGTAGGAGAGGTTCAGGTAGCGCCCACCCTTCATCCGGCCGTCCCGCACCCAGACCACCACGTCCGTGGCGCCGGACACCAGGCGTAGATCCTCCCCGTCCTCGGCCAGGGCGGCTAAGGCCTCCTCCACGCTCCTCGGGCTGATGAACCCCGTCACGACAGGGCCCTCTCGATGGCGTCCACGATCTTCTGGTACCCGGTGCAGCGGCACAGGTTTCCGGCCACGGCCTGGCGGATTTCCTTCCGGTCCGGGCGGGGATTCTCGGTCAGCAGGGCCTTGGCGGAGAAGATCATCCCGGGGATGCAGGCGCCGCACTGGACGGCCCCATCCCGGACGAAGGCCTCCTGGATCGGGTCGAGGCGGCCGTCCGCGGCTAGGCCCTCGATGGTGAGCACCTCGGCGCCTTCGAGCTGTCCCACCATCACCAGACAGGCGTCCACCGCTTGGCCGTCCAGCAGGATGGTGCAGGCCCCGCACTCCCCCTCCGCGCACCCCTCCTTGGCGCCCGTCAGATCCAGGTCCTCGCGCAGGTGGTCCAGTAGCGTCCGGTCACCCGGCACGTCGGCTTCCACGGGTTTTCCATTCAGCGTGAAACGGTAGGCCAAATTCCGAATCTCCCCCGGCGAGGGCTCGTCACATCGGCTTGCTGGAGACGACGGGCTTTCCGATGATCTTGTAGGGCGGCCACCACTTCTCGATGTGGAGGTCTTCGACGATCTTGTTGGCGCAGTTGTAACCCGGCCCGAAGTGCAGGGAGCCCCCCGGGTGGCAGCATGAACCGCACAGGTACAGACCCTCGATGGGCGTCGCGTAGCTGTTGCACTCGGGGAAGGGGCGCCCTTCGTGCCACTGCCCGTTTCCGTAGGAGCCCTGCCGGCACCCGCCGCCCACCATGTTGATGATTCGGTTCGCGATGTCAGACGGCGTGTAGCAGTATTTTCCGAGGTACACGTCCTCCGTCAGGTTGGGGGCGTACTCGCGCCACCGCGACGCGATGGTCTCGAAGTAGTCCCACTTGATGTCGTCGTAGGTCTTCCCGTCCGCCAGCTTGTCCGTGGCGGGGCCCGCTTGCCAGAAGAGGAGGGGGTTCTTCCCCGGCGCCCCGTAGGAGGGATCGATCACTGTGTGGCAGCAACCGTCCCCGCCCGGCCTGTCGGGGAGCTTCCCCTGGTCGATCTGCTTCCAGTGGCTGTCCAGCTCGGCCATGGAGTCGATCCCGAGGAAGATGCAAAGGGCCCGGTTCGCCTCTTCGTTGTATTTCTTCGAGTAGTCGGGCTGGACCGAGACGGCCGCGTGGAAGCCGAACAGGGCGTTGTGCTACTTGACCACCCAGTTCTCGCAGCGCTCGACGATGATGTCGGGCAGGTGCTCCTCCCCCACCATCCTGAGGAACGTGGCGGGGGGATCCACCTCGGAGGCCACGAACTTGGTCGCCGTGAATTTTCGCCCGTCGGAGAGCTCCACGCCGGTGGCCCGGCCGCCTTCCACGTTGATCTTCTCCACGTGGCAGGCGTTGAGGATGATTCCGCCGTTGGCGTGGAAAAAGGCGGCGAGGGAGTGGGCGAGCTGGGAGGTCCCCCCCCGGATGATGCTGAGCCCCGGCGAGGCCGAATAGCGGAGGAAGAAATCCCCGACGCCCGGATAGAAGTCGGTATTGCCCCGGACGCAGGCGTTGACCGCGATGAACGTCTTGAGCTTGTCGGACTGGTAGAGATCGTTCAACAGATCGCGTCCGCTCATGGCGCAGTGGCGCTGGTATTCCCGGCGGACGCTGTCGGACAGGCCGCCCCCGCGCTCCTCATTGGGTTTGGGCGAGGCGTAGAACTCCTCCTCCACCTTGACCAGGTAGCGGTAGAAAATCTCTTCCAGCGTGTCGGTGTCTGCCTTGCCGATGACGTTCTTGAACTGCTTGTAGGTCCTGTGGGGGTCGTCGGTGTAGGTGGTCAGGGTGGTTCCGTCCTCGAAGAGGTAGCAGCGCTCCACTTCCCCGTACATGAGCTTCAGGCCGTACTTGTGGAGATCGAAGTCCTGGTGGGGGGGGGCCGTAGGACGCATGTGAAGTTGGCGTGCAGGTTGTGATAAACGCCGGGCACGGTGACTTCCTCGGTGATGGTCGCGCCGCCGTAGTGCATCCGCCGCTCGAGAACCAGGATCTTCAGCCCCTGCTTGGCCATGTACCCGCCGAGGGTCAGTCCGTTGTAGCCGCTTCCGATGATGATGCCGTCGAATTCGCCGTCGGGCATAGTTGTTCTCCCTGCTTCCAATGAGGGAACCCGCTGAATTTCTTGCTTTGCTTGGATCCGAGTGTAGCACTTTTGCGGGTCCGATCCGGCTGCGCGGCCCCGTTACTTCCCCTCGGCCGCTCCAGGTCCACGTCGTCGCCGCTGAACTCGCCCATGATGGCCCCCTCGTACAGCACCAGGACGCGGTCGCTGAGGGAGAGGATCTCCTCCAGCTCCGTCGAGATCAGCAGGATGGACGCGCCGCGGGACCGCTGACCCAGGAGCTTGTTGCGGACGTACTCCGTGGCGCCCACGTCGAGGCCCCGGGTGGGCTGCGCCGCCACCAGGACCCTGGGCTCGTGATGGAGCTCCCGGGCCATTGCCATCGAAATCTTTGAAGGGAGGGGCGACGGGGACTCCATCTGGCTCGATCTTCGGGATGTTCCTGAAGAGCTTTGGGAATCCGACCTTCCAGGCAGATACGACCTGCGCTGCCTGTTGAGGGGATTCGACTGGAAGAACCATACGCTCCGGATCTCTCCCGGGGCCATCACCCACCTGGGGGGGATTGGGATCAAACCGTGATGCGAGACCAATCTGCCGGGACTCTACGCCGCCGGTGAATCGGCCGCGCCCGTCCACGGCGCCCGCCGCAGGGGGGGAAACGCCTTTTCGGACTGCCTGGTCTTCGGAGCGCGGGCGGGAAGGGCCGCCGCCGAACGCGCCCGCGATAACCCCCGCCTCGTGTCCGATGCGGACTGGGATCGGGAAGCCGTGCAAGAGCGTCTGGCGGATATCCGGGCATGGGACCGGCCGCCAAGCGAAGAGGGCGATCCCGCCACGATCCGCACGGAACTACAGAGGACCATGTGGGAGAACGCCGGGCCGCTCCGGTCCGGAGAACGCCTGGAGACTTCCCTGGAGGATTTGGAAGCGATCAAGCGCGACCGCCTCCCGAATTTACACGCCCGGACGCCGTTCGAGGTCAAGGCCGCGTTGGAGACCGAGACCCTGGTTGAAGTGGGCGAGTTGGTCGTCCGCTCGGCCTGTTTTCGGACGGAGAGCCGGGGATGCCATTTTCGAACGGATTATCCGAATACCGATCAGGAAAACTGGATCTGCCACGACGTCATCCTCCGGGGTCAAGAGCCCATCAAAAGAGAGGTGGATGTCACCCGGGTCTCCCTTCCCGTGCCGATCCGGAGCGCCCATGCCGATTAAATCCGTCCGGATCAGCGTCCTTCCGACCTGCGTGGATTGCGCCCTGTGCGTGCTGGCTTGCCCGGTGGACTGTCTGGGATTCGCCCAGAAGGAAAAACGGCTCCTGGTCCTGGAAGAGGCCCCCTGCATCGTCTGCCTGAATTGTGAGGACATTTGTCCGGTGGACGCTATCCGCATCGGCCTGGAAAAGTACCTGCCGGACGCGCGGCCGGTGTGATAAGACGACCTGTCCCAATCCCTCCGGCTTTCACCGTTGTTGCCTCTCGCAAATCAACAGGTGTCCACAAAACCGGGTCAATTCCAATCACCTGGAGGTCAAGCTCGTTTACTCACCGGTGTGGCATGGTTTTCCAATGGCGGATACCGCTCCAATCAGGGTTTCAGACACCCGAATGGGGTTGACAGCCCAAGTAAAGAGAGGTCTAATTGGATCAGGATGGTAAAAAGCGGTCCAGACAGGGCCGTCCGGATTTGAAATGGAAAATTCCGGTTCAAGATTGCAGGCTGATCCGAACTTCATGTGGGGAGGGAAAGTTGATGAAAGAAGGTCCGCGTCAGGGAGGTAGGTCCTCGTTCTACAGTCGAACAATGATAGCGCTGATTGTTTTTCTAACATCGGCCGTTTGGATGGCTGGACCTGCGTCTCGCATCGCAATTCGTGAGTCCTGAGCTCGTCGCGCCGGGAAACTATCAGCTCGAGGTTGGATACACTTATCTAAGAGGAGGTAGATACATCCCCGGATACCAGCACCCATTCTTTTCCCGCTCCCACCTTCATTACGGGAGTTATCTCCAATCTAGAAATCAAGCTCTCCGGGGACGCTTTGATCGTGATTGATTCCGATCCGGGAAGCAGCACGGAAGATGGAAGTGACTTTTCCATGTTCGGTAAGTTCGGGATCACTTCAGAGAACGGATGGATTCCAAACACCGCGGGCAGGGTCGGCTTGAGCTTCCCGACAGGCGGGGGGAACGTTTCCAGTGATGGATTCGACCCCTCTTTCACCTTCATCGCCGCTTGGGGGGTTGGGAAGAGCGTGGAAGCGCTTCCCTTGCCCAAGGAAACCACCCTCTATCTGAATCTCGGTTTGGCCGGCCCAACCAACGGAAGAGCGGATTCCAATCGTTACTTCCAATATTCAACAGTCGTGACCTTGGCGTTTCCCATCGTCGAAAATCTGAGTGGGTTCGTGGAGTATTTCAACGCTCTATCGACTCGAAACATCGCGGACACCCATTCCGTGGACGCGGGATTCGGGTATCAACTCATAAAGCAGTTCTATGCCGAGGTGACGCTCGAGGTCGGATTAAACGACGCGGCATCCGATTACGGCACAAACGTTCTTTTTGCGTGGACCTTTTTGAAGGAAGGGCCAAAGATGGGATCAACGAAAACCTCTCCCCCGAAAATGTATAGGGAGGGCTTTCGTCATTGTTGGATGAAAGAAGCTTCAAGGATTTCTCCGAAGAGCTGAGGACGTGATGATTGTTCACGTCCTTTATTGTGTGTACGGAGTAAGAGCGTTGAGCCGTCAAGCGGAAGCGGGGGGGAATAACATGCCGAAAACACAACTGAAATTCGTCTTCTGGGGGCTGATCGCCGCGACGCTTGGCGTTCTGTTGTTGCCGTCTCAGGCCGTGGCCCAGGGTGCGTCGACGCTCAGCGAAGGCAACACCGCGTGGCTGCTCACCTCGACGGCGCTGGTCCTGTTCATGACCCTTCCCGGCCTGGCGCTGTTTTATGGCGGCCTCGTTCGTGCCCAGAATGTGCTGTCGGTCCTGATGCACTGTTTCACCATCTGCTGCCTGGCTTCGGTCCTGTGGCTCGTCGTCGGTTACAGCCTCGCCTTCGGCGACGGAGGCGCCGCCAACGCGTGGATCGGCGGTTTCGACAAGGCGTTTCTCATCGGCGTAAGTCTCAACACCATGAGCGGCAACATCCCCGAGACCGTCTTCTTCATGTTCCAGATGACCTTCGCGATCATCACGCCGGCGCTCATCGTCGGCACCTATCCGGAGAGGATGAAGTTCTCCGCCATGTTCCTTTTCACCGCCCTGTGGATCCTCATCGTTTACGCGCCGATCTGCCACTGGGTGTGGAGCAGCGGCGGCTGGCTCGCCAAGCTTGGGGTCAGGGACTTCGCCGGCGGCCTCGTCGTGCACGTGAGCGCCGGCATGGCGGCGATCGTTGTCGCGCTCCAACTTGGCCACCGCAAGGGCTTTCCGACGGACATCAAACGACCGCACAACCCGGGCATGACGATGGCCGGCGCGTGCATGCTCTGGGTCGGCTGGTTCGGGTTCAACGCTGGCAGCGCCCTGGCCGCCAACGGCAGCGCGGGCATGGCGATGACAGTGACCCACATCGCGGCCGCCACGGCCTCGCTGACTTGGATGTTCGTCGATTGGATCAAACAGGGAAAACCCACCCTCGTCGGTATTGTCACCGGCGCCATCGCGGGCCTAGCGACAATCACGCCGGCATCCGGCTTCGTGGGTCCGGTCGGTGCCATCATCATAGGCTTCGCTGCTGGTATCGTCTGCTCCTACGCGGTTAATATAATCCGGGAGAAGTGCAAGGTAGACGACTCCCTCGACGTTCTCGCCGTGCATGGGGTAGGGGGTTCGTTGGGTATCATTCTGGTCGCGTTCTTGGCTGCCGAAAACCTAGGTGGCCTTGGCTTGGCCAAAGGCATGACAATCGGCAAGGGTCTTGGGGTTCAAATTGTGGGCGTGGTAGCCACGGGCGTCTGGGCTGTGGTGCTGACCTTCATCATTCTCAAGATAGTCAACGCTCTCGTGGGCCTGCGCGTCGACGAGGAACACGAGGTCCAGGGTCTGGATCTCGCGACCCACGGCGAACGGGGCTACGAGCTCTGACGCCACGAGGCCTCGCCGTAGCCGTCAAGAGCCCGGGGGAATAGGGACGCCGACCGTTCGGTCGTTTTATGCCTACTAACCAAAGGCGTAGAAAAGCGTCTCAGCAGGCATAAAGGGAGACTGCGCCGTGGCCGAAGCCCGGAGCCAAAGCACTGTGCTCCCCGAAGTATGGACCACTGGGTGTGAGAAAGTCCCCAGACTTTCGTTGTGCCTTTACCGCAACCTCTCCCTGAATCTCTTTTTGATCCGCAGATTTCGCGGATGGAAAGACTGTTTTATCCACCGATTGCACCGATTACACAGATGGAAAGATATAGACGGTTGAGGAAAAATGCCTAACCTGGGGGCCGCCACAACGGATTTCCAGAACACCCCGCTTTCAGGATGTAGGGGAGCCCCTTGCGGGCTCCCGTGAGGCTCAATGAGCCATTGATGGAAGGGTCAAACAATCCATGGGTGTATATCCTCCCCTCGCAAAATTCGGGCGGGCGCAGGGTCAACCAACCCTCGGCCCTCCCCTACAACAATCGTCATCACGATGGGATGAGCATACGAATCGCTCCAACGGTCCTGAACAAGCTCGTTATTCCGGAACCTGATAGAAAAAGTTTCAAAAGCATTGTCTTGATTTTTCCATCTGTGTAATCTGCGGATTCCCCCAACGAAGGCATCACGCCGATGCCGGCGGGAGCCGGTCGGTCCACGGCCGGGCGGCCTCCAGCTGGGCGGCCAGTCTAAACAGCGACGCCTCGTCGCCGAAACGCGCGATGAAGTGGGTCCCCACGGGTAAACCTTCATCGTTCCAATAAAGCGGGACGCTCATCGCCGGCTGGCCGGTGGCGTTGAAGATATACGTGAAGGGCGAGAACGTCGCTGTCCGGCGGCGGACTTCGACGGCCTCGTCCGCCGAAGCGCCTTCCGGCATGACGAACGTCCCCAAAGGAACCGGCGGCCGGCCGAGGGTCGGCGTGAGAAATACGTCATACCCCTCGAAGAACCGTGCGATGTCGCGCGTGATCCGTTGTAGGTCCTGAACGACCAGAAGGTATTCCGGCGCGCTGACTTCCCTCCCCTTCTCCGCGAAGGCCCAGATGAAGGCCTCGAAGTCCTCGGCGGCAAGTTTCCGGCCGGTCCTCCGACTCCAGTCCTCCAGCGCCCAGGCCGTCCCGGCGGACAGGACGGTCGTCACACCCTTCCAGAGCGTCTCGGCGTCGTAGGAGGGCGCGGCCTCCTCGACCTCGTGACCAAGCCCCGCGCAAAGGGCCGCGGCGTCGCGCACGGCGGCCTCGCAATCTGGGTGAAGCGCTGTGCCGAGGGGGGTCTTGGCCGTGAAAGCCACGCGAAGCCGCCCCGGCTCGGCCCCGACCTCTTGAAGAAACGGCCGGGCCGGGGGGGGCGCGACATTCGGGTCGCCCAAATCCGGGCCACGCGTGGCGTCGAGAAGGGCGGCGCTGTCCCGGACGGACCGCGTGAGGGCGTGCTCGACGATCAGCCCGCTGAAAAGCTCGCCGTAGCGCGGCCCCAGCGGGTTCCGCGCCCGCGTCGGCTTGAGGCCGAAGACCCCGCAGCAGGAGGCGGGGATGCGGATCGAGCCCCCGGCGTCGTTTCCGTGGGCCATGGGGACCATGCCCGAGGCCACGGCGGCGGCCGAGCCCCCGCTCGAGCCCCCCGCCGTCCGGTCCGTGTTCCAGGGGTTTCGGGTCGGCCCGAAGAGGCGCGGCTCCGTGGACGCGCCGATCGCGAACTCGGGCGTGTTCGTCTTCCCGACGATGATCAACCCGGCGCGCTTGAAGCGCTTGACCAGCTCGCTGTCTTCATCGGGGACAAAATCCTTAAGGAACGCGGAGCCTTCCGTGAAGCGGACCCCGGCGCACTCCGCGAGGAAGTCCTTGAGGAGAAATGGCACACCGGCGAACGGACCCTCCGGAACCGGGCCGGAGGCCGCTTCGCGCGCGAGGTCGTACATCGGCGTCACGATCGCGTTGAGCGCGGGATTCAGCCGCTCGATGCGGGCGATGGCCGCTTCCACAAGCTCGATGGAAGCGACCTCCCCTTTCCGCACCAAGTCCGCCTGGGCCGTGGCGTCCAGGGGGAAAACGTCCTCCAGGCCTGAATTTCCCATTTTGTCCCCTGAAGATGGAACTGATCGCCGTGAATTGCCGATTGGCGTGATTATACCCGGATTGCCTGGAGGATCGTAGGTTTTCACCAAGGTGGTTCTTGTATCTGGTGTAAAACAAGCCGTTAGCCTCCCCGGGTCACATTTCGACACAGGAGCCTCATGGGTGAAGTCAAGAAGGGGGCTTTGCGGGTCCGGTTTGACCAGCGGCTGAGGCTTGAGCTCCATGAAAGCCGAATCACTTCGGATGCGGGCTTGCCGACCTGGCGGGGGGATATTTTTGGGACTTATATATTTGGGTTAATATTGGACTTGACAGAATTCTCGGGACGCTATGACATGAAGGGTGACACGATAGCTTGCTTGGAGCGAATTGTCTCTGGCATGTTCGGTCGAAGGCTGACCTACTCCAACCTGACCAGGTGATATGGCGGAAGAAAAATCTTCCAAGTCAGACACCGAGACGAAACTAACAAATCCTCTTTACGGTAAGTTCGATGAAATGGTGGACGCGGTATTGACACCACGCCCACCCGAGCGTCGAGTTATGTTCCGAAAGAGAAAACCTGACCAAGAAAAACGAGATAAGGAGATAGTCCATGCAACGCCTTTATTTTGCGGTACAGCTTGCGTAGGTGATCATCCGACATATCAACAATGGGCTCATACATAAAAGAGTTCACATGGATATTCTCCGGCGTCATCAGCGCAACCTGATACAGTGTTGTTATGGTCTCTTGATCGTCGCAGAAAAGTTTCTCGAATTTCTCGATTAAGATCTGCGTTTGGTGGGCGGTAATCTCCGCCACAAATGCGGGATCGGCAATGCGATCGATCATGAATCGTTCCGCTCCCATTCGGAGCCTGTCCCATTCATAGTTGAAGGTTGAGAAAAAGAGGTGGCGGTTCACTCCTGCCGACTCGGTTAGAATCGGGTTGGCAAACATTCAAAGAGGAGGAACCGCCATGAGTGAAGCTTACCAGATCATCGAGAAGAAAGAGACCCAAAGGTTGGCCGCCTTTGTGGCGGAGCACGGGCAGGCGTTTTTTCCTCTGGTGTCGCTGGTGGAGCAGTCCCAACTGGCGGTGGAGGACCTGATGGACGTCATGGGCCGGGCGGGCCTGGAGGCCGTGCTTTTGCTGTCGGCCAAGGGCTTGACGGGCGCGCCGCATCCAGGCAAGCGGGGTGGCGAGGTCCGCCGGCACGGCAGCCAGGGGGGCCGGGTGACCCTGAAGGGGCGCAAGCTGAAGGTGAGAAAGCCGCGGCTTCGCCGCCGGGGCCAGGGTCGGGGCGGGGAGGTGGAGGTGCCGGCGTATGCGGCCATGCAGGCCGACCCCGGGCTGGGGGAGCGGATGCTGGATTTGCTGATGCGAGGGGTCTCGACGCGGAACTACGCGGCCGTTCTTCCCGAGCTGGCCGAGACGGTGGGGGTGTCGAAGTCGGCCGTGAGCCGGGAGAGCATCGAGGCGGCCGAGGCGAAGCTGCGGCGTCTTTGTGAGCGGCGTTTTGACGACATCGACCTCCTCATCCTCTACCTGGACGGTCTGCGCTTCGGCGCGCATCACGTCATCGTGGCCGTTGGGGTGGACACACGGGGCCAAAAGCACGTTCTGGGCCTGAGGTCGGGCGCCACCGAGAACGCCACGGTCGTGACGGCGCTTCTTGAGGAGTTGGTGGAGCGCGGCGTGCGGCCCGGGCGGCGTCGGCTTTTTGTCATCGACGGCTCGAGGGCGCTTCGTGCGGCGATTGACCGGGTGTACGGGGACGACAATCCGGTGCAGCGGTGCCGCAACCACAAGGTGAAGAACGTGATGGACCACCTGCCCGAGGAGTTGAAGGATCCGGTGAAGGCGACGATGAAGGCGGCCTGGCGGCTGGCGCCGAAGGAGGGGATTGCCCGTCTGCGCAAGCAGGCCCGGTGGCTTCAGATCGAGCATCCGGACGCGGCCGCCAGCCTTTTGGAGGGTCTGGAGGAGATCTTCACCGTCAACCGCTTGGCTCTTCCGCCCGGCCTTCGGCGCTGCCTGGTGAGCACGAACCTGATCGAGAGTCCCTGTTCGGGGGTGCGGATGCGCACCCGGCGCGTCGGCCGCTGGCGGGACGGGGCGATGGTGAAAAGGTGGGCCGCTTCCGCCTTCCTCGCCACCGAGAAGAACTTCCGTCGCCTGGACGGCTACCGGGACCTGTGGATCCTGAAGGCCGTTCTGGACGAGCCCCGCTTTGACACCCGAGAGGAGGTCGCATAAGGTGAACCACACACGGACCGCCGCCTCAAACCTTCAACTGAATTCGGGACACCCTCCCCATTCGTATGGCAATAGCGAGTACGATCTTATTCTCAAGGTTCATACCCGCTTGTGCGCCCAAACATACTTCGGCTTCTTCCACCAGTAGCTGGCAAATCAACTTTGTTGGGTCTGCTGAAGCCCCATCTGTATTGCAGATTGAGTTATTTATATCGTCCAACTGACCTACCGTGATCGCGTCTGACCCCTCCTTCCAATGCAACATGGCCGTGAGGTTAAGTAATTCGGGTCGGTATCGCCGGTCGTCATTTCGACAATATTTCGCAGAAACGGGATTGACCCAGATATCCCATATGGATCATAACTTTTGTCGGACCGGAGGACATTTTCTGGAGTAAAATCAATGCATGAGCCTCCCCGAGCCATCCTCTCGCGGGGTAATCCAATGGGTGAAGCGAAAAAGTGGGCGTTGAAGGTCCGTTTTGAGCGTCGGCTGAGGCTTGAGTTTCACGGAACCAGAATGACTTCGGATGCGGGATTGCTGGCCTGCCGAGAGGGATCAAGCACTGGTCGTTACGCGGCCTTCAGCTTAAGCTCCTCAAAATGGGCGGCCGGCTCGTGCGGTACGCCCGCCACATCACCTTCCAGTTGGCCGAGGTCGGTGTATCCAGGAAGACATTTGCCCTTATCTTGGAGAGAATCAAGCGATGATGCCCGGTGCCTGTCTAGCGACCCTAAGCGGAGTCCACACAAGGGCAAAATGACGAAGACTCCAAACCTGGTGGTCAAGCCCGTTTACACGCCGGCGCTGACATGGTTTTCCAATGGCGGATACCGCTCCGATCAGGGTTTCAGGCGCCCGAAATGGTGTTGACAGCCCCGGTAAAGAGGGCTCTAATTGAGTTAAAGAGCAACGGGTGGTCAATACAAGAGTTGTCTTGATTTAAACCGGGATTTCCCAGATGACCACTCTTAGCCATCCTGCGGTCCTCCTGTGTCATCAAAGTACCCCATTTTACTACAGATTCAGGGTCTCTTTGCAGAACCCTCTGCTCAATCGAGGGGCAACGGCCGTCCTAAAGCCGCAATCCCTTGAAAACCCAGCTCTACCGGCACACTCAGGGGAGTTCGGCACAGACTGATCCCCCGTCTCCACCACGTCACTAAGCTTCCGGGCCATCTGCTCCGTCATCCGGTATCTGGTACGGGAGGCGGTAACCACAACCGTCGAATTCGTTCAAGGATTGCCCTGAACAGTTGACGCGGCACGGCCACCTCGGCCATCTGGAAGGTGGTGTGCCGGGCGTGGGTGACCACCTTGGCCCCAATCTTAATCAGCTTCTCGCGTAACGTCGTCAGCGACCAGTGCTTCACCGCTCTGGGCAACGCCAGCCGCCGCAGGAAGTTTGCCAGGTTGTACGCCAAGGCAAATAGTTGCAAGCGAACCTGGTTCTCTTCAAAGCCGTGGCAGGACAGGCGCGTCCAGTTCAGGGCGTACTTGCCCTCCTTGATCCACTGCTCCGCCGTCCCACGCTGGTTGTAGAACCTCACGACGTTCTCTTCCCGCCAGTGCAGGTTGGTCACGATGAAGCTGACTCTTGGAAACAACTCGCCCTGGTGCCACTCGACCGCCACCACCACCCGGCGAGGCTTCTCCCAACTAGCCGCCTGATAGGAGACGCTGTGGTAGAAGATAATGGGCCTTTTGGGCGGTCGGCCAACCGGCCGGGTCAGAAGGTATTCGATGTCCCTGTACAAGATGGCGTTGGCCGGAAGCCGAATCGCATAGGAGTAGCCCTCCGCCTCAAGGTATCGGTACACCTCCGGCTTGGCAAATGCCGCGTCGCCTCGAAAAAACCGACAGACCTTCGCATCCCGGTAGCGAGCTACCACCGGCTCCAATACAGACCACCAGTCATCAGCGCTGTGGACCTTGCCGTTGCGCAACAGCGCCCGCTCCAGATCGCCAAACTGGTTGAAGCAAAACAGTGGGTGATAGCAGGTGCAGCCGAAGTGGCCGTTGTAGGAAGAGCCTTCCTGCTCACCGTGGGTCGGGCTGACCGAACTGTCCATGTCCAGGATCAGCTTGCGAATCGGCTTGCGTTTGCGGACACGATCCACCAACACACCGGGCAGACCGCTCAGCGCCTTGAGGGGTTAAGGGGCCGGGTGAGGGTCTGCGTCTCGAATCGGCTCATCTGGCTGGTGGAGGCAGCGGTGTGATACTTCGCTCGCCCCCCAACCACCTGACGCATGGCGGGATCGACACAGAGCCGCTCGGCATCATTGGTGTCTTTATATCCTGCCAGGCGGCTGTAGACCGACTGGCGCACCAAAGCGGTGAGGCTGTGCCGGGTGTTCCCGCCCGTCCGTGAATCGGACAGAAACCCCTCGGCCGCCTTCGTCAGCCCCAACACCTCATCCAGTTCACGATAGGCAAGCAAACCGGCGTCACTCGTAACCTTTGCTCCGTGAAACTCCAGCCTGAGCCGACCGTCGAATTGGAGCCTCAACGGCCTCTTTTTCGCTTCACCCATCGGGTCCCCTCGCAAGATGATGGCAGGGAGAGGCCAACACCTTGATTTTACACGAGAAAACGGCCTTCGGGGCGTTAAAAATTATCATCCATATGGGAAATGCGGGATATATCCCATTTTGCCATTTACGCACCCTCCAATTAATCAAGGGGCGGCGGCGGTGATGTTAAGATGGTGAAAGAACGCCTGCTTCTCCCCACGCAAAGAGCCCGGGCGATTGCCGCTGATGTGATTAATTCGCTATCGTAGTTTTTACACGAATCAATCGGATCGGCCAAAAGCCTTTGAGGGGCCTCTTCCATTCCCTCGGCGGGCGACGCTCCGTGTGGCAGCCTTCGGCAGGGCATCGCGAATCCGGACATCCCTCTTATTTCATGAAATCCGCCAACCGCTGGCCGATCATCAGCGAAGTGTTATTGGTGTGGGCGTGCGGGATGACGGGCATGATCGAGGCGTCGGCCACCCACAGATTGGACATTCCATGGACGCGAAGCCGCTCATCCACAACGGCGAGGTCATCGGACGCCGGGCCCATCTTGCATGTGCCGACGCCGTGGTGGAAGCTGTCATACGTCTTTCGCGCGTATTCCGCCCAATCTTCATCCGGACCCGGCAGGAAAAGCGGCCCGTAAAACTCGCTCATGGCCTTGGTCTTCGCCAGCGTATCGATGAACCGCATGACGGTGACCATGGCCTCGATGTCCGCAGGGTCTTCCAGCATCCGCGGGTCGATGCCGGGCAACGCGGTTGGGTCGGTGTTTTTCAGATGGATCCGGCCCCGCGAGCGCTGCTCGATGAGGTGAACGGAGATTGTGTTCACCTGCCCCAACCCTTCCAGCTCGGCGGGCTGACGGATGATGGCCTGGAAATCCGAGTATTCGAGACTCGGGTCGCTCTTCAGGTTCATCATGGTGCAGGGCGTGATCCAGTCCTCAATGTGCTCTTTCGCGCCCTCGAATTGCAGAAAGACGACCGCGTGGTCCTGGTGGTTCTCGCCGATGCCCTTCAGCGCATGAACGACCGGGACGCCGAGGCGCTCAAGCTCCGCGGGCGGGCCGATCCCCGAGAGCATCAGGATTTGCGGAGAGTGATAGGTCCCCGCGCTCAAAACGACCTCACCGCCCGAAACCGTCTGAACCTGCCCCTTACGCTCATACCGGACCGCCGTGACCCGGTCCCCCTCGATGTCCAACGAATGGACCAGGGCCTCGTCGATGATGGTCAGATTGGGCCGGGAACGGGCGTCCGACAGAAAAGCGACCACGGAGGACTGCCGCATCCCGTCCTTCACGTTGTACGCGGTGATGGAGATCCCCCAGGGGTTCGGAAGGTTCTGGTCCTCAATGAGCGGAAGCCCCAGCTCGACGGCCCCGTCCATTTGGGCGCGCTCCAGCGGACTGGTGATCTGGTCGAAGGAGGTCGCCCGCCGCTTGGTATACAGGGGGCCGTCGCTGCCGTGGAAGGGGTGATCCGGATAATCCTGGTCCGCCTCGATCCGCTTGAAGACGGGAAGCACCTTGTCCCAAGCCCATTCGGGGTTGCCGGACGAGGCCCAAGCCTCGAAGTCGGCCGGAATCGCCCGGATGACCGTCATCATATTGACCGAGGAGCCGCCGCCCAGGACCCGGCCGGCGAGGGAGTAGTACACGCTCCCGTCAATGGACCGGTCCGAGGGAAACATTTCAATGTAGGGAGACTCCAGAAGGAGCCGTCCGACCTTGGCGGATTCGGCGACCAGGTCCGGAAGCGGCTGCGGGTCGGGCGAGCGATCGAGCAGAAGGACGCTTCGTCCGGGGTCCTCGGAAAGCCGGGAGGCGGCTACACATCCCGCCGATCCGCCCCCGATGATGATCACGTCATATGGCTCGGCCATCACCCTGTTTCTCCTCAGCGTCGTCCCGCCCCGCCTCGGCCCGCTCCAGGCGCCGGCGGAGCCGTCTCGAAAACTCCTTGAGCATCACACCGGCCACGCCCCGGAGGATCATGTCGCCGACGATTGCGATTCGGCCTTTGATCTCGGCGTCGAAATGATGGGTCATTTTCGTCCCGGCCGGATCGGATGGGGTCAGGTTCAGCGTGACCCACGCGTTGATGGCGCTCCGGGTCATGTCATCCATCCCCTCCACGCGAACCTTCATGTCCGTGGGCGGGACGATCTCGGTGATGGACGCCCGGAACCGGAACTTCCCGGACATGGGGCCGACCTTGGCGCCGATCACCCCATCGAAGGTCCGGTCGTCCAATGGAGCGATCTCGTCCAGGCCCGGCACGCAGGACGCGAACGCCTCCATGTCCATCACAAAATCCCAGACCTCCTGGATGGGGGCCGCGATATCGAGTTTTCCTTCAATGATCATCGCAAAATCTCATCCATTTCTGGCGCGCGCTATCGCGGAATCACGGGCAACACCAGGCGCGAGCCGCCCGATCCTTCCAGGACCGTATTCCGGGCCTTGAGGGCTTTCGCGGCGTGATACCAGAAGAAGTTGTCGGCGACCGAATCGCAGCTCGCGATCTCCAACCGCACCCGGTGGCCCGGCTGGAAAACGTTGCAGGTCGGCATGATTTCGATGGCGAATGTCTCGGGCTGGTTCGGCGTCAGCGGGATTTCGCTGGCGTGCGTATGCCAAGGCTGCCAGGGCTTGCTTCTCTCCGCGTCCACCTCCCGGTGGGACGACCGGAGCCAGCCCTTCGTCAGGGTCCTCGACTCGCCGTCCGGGCCTTCATCCATCAAAACGACGAACCAGTCCGTATCCTCCGCCGAGGATTTCGCCGCCAGATTCAGGACAATGGGGCCGGTCACCTCCATGGGCTCGGCCATGGGCTCGGTCCGGTAAACTAACCGCGGATTCCCGTACCGGCTCTCCTCGCTCAGGGGATCGTATTCGTAGGTCCGCTCCCCGCCGCTTCCCGGGGAGTCCGAGAGCGTCCCCACCAGGCCGTCCCGCGGACCGCCCAGGTGGAAGTCCGTCCATACGGTGCGGGCCAGGGGCCACTCGTCCTCCGATCGCCAGACGTCCTCCCCCTGGATATAAAGCTGGATGGGCGGCCCCTCCATGACCCGGGTGTCCATGCCCTTCAGCCATTGGTCGTACCACCGAAGGGCCTCCTGGTGATAATTCGCGAAGGGCCTGCGGGGCTGCGGAACCGGACCGATCAGCATCCGCTTGGGGACGCCGTTCACGCCCTCCCAGCCGCTGAAAGCGCCCCGGAGGTGCAGTTGATAGAACTGCCAGTCGCAGCCGAAGTACGTGGGGACGTTGATGCGGTCCAGCCTCGGCCAGGCGGAGCGTTCCTGATAGTACTCGCAATCCAGGGGAAACTTGAGACCGAGGGCCGTCTGGAAATGGTGATGGAATCCGGACGGATCCTTCAGCCGGCCGCCCCAGAAGTTCAAATAGGACATGTTGGCGAACCAGCCCCGCAGGAAACCGTCCGACGGGATGCCGCCGTGGAAACAGGAGTCGCGGTACATGTCCGTGGCGGCGTCGTAGGGGAAGATGGCTTTCAGGCTGGGGGGTTGGTGGCTGCCCGCCACCATGATCTGGCTCCTCGCGAAATAGGAGCAGCCCACCATCCCGACGTTGCCGTTGCACCAGGGCTGCGAAGCCGCCCATTCGATGGTCTCGAACAGGTCGTGCTGCTCGACGGGCCCGCAGAAATCCCACACACCGTCGGAGTCGTTGGAGCCCCGGGCGTCCACCACAACGTGGACGTAGCCTCGCGGCGTCCAGAACTGGGTGATGCCCGCCTCGTTCTGGCCGAGCGGGACCGGCGTGTGCTGGAGCTGGCGCGAATAACACGACCACGCCACCAGGGCGGGAAACTTTTCCCCGGGGGCGTAGGGCCGGAAGATGTCCGCCGCCAGCTTGACGCCGTCGCGCATCGGGATACGGATGCCTTCCTCCGGATAGATCGAATACCGGGGCACGGAGGCCTCCGGCGTCTTCGGGGCTTCATCGAAGGGATATTGCGGCCAAGCCGCGGGATAGGCGGTTCGGATGCTGTCGGGATTGACGTACACGGTGTTCCGCTCCTTTCGCCGGGAGACCTTTTTCTGGAAGAAGATGCGTGTAGCGCGGAGGCTGCGTGACCTCGTGAAGCGTATTCTAACGTGCGACGATGGCCACGGCATCCATCTGGATCGTGCAGCCCCGAACCCATTGGGGGGGCCTCACCCCGCAAACCAGCGCCGCCGGGGGCGCTTTCGGAAAAACCCGCTCCCAGACTTCGCGAGAGGCGTCGAACTCACTGAAGTCCGTGTAGAAGTTCTGCGTCCAGACAACGTCCGCGAGGCGGCTCCCGCCCGCCTGGCAGATTTTCTCCATTTGGCTCAGGATATGCTCGGTCTGCCGGCGGCCGGCGGCGCCGAACCAAGGCATGTCCGGGTGAATCCGCGCCTGCGGAGCGATCTCCCGGCCGTCGTCGGCCGCAAAAATCCCAGACAGGAACAGGAAATCCCCGGCGCGAACCGCGTGGGGCTGGTGGCCCCCCGGCGCGGGGACGCCCCTGGCCATAACGCTCTTTTTTTTCGCCTTCCCCCCTTCCCGGACGGCAATCAGGTTGATCTCGATCAGGCATTCGGCATCGGCGATCCGGCTGACCGGCAGGAGGCTCCGCGCGGGCGGATTTTTCGGGAAATACTCCTTCCAGACCTCATCGAACTCACGGACGTCCTCCATGTCCATGAGCCACACATCGGCTTTGACGACGTGATCGAGCGAGCTCTCCGCCTCTTCGAGAACCATCTGAAGACGCTTCAGGACGTATTCGGTCTGAAGCCCGATGGCCGAGCCGTACCAGAAACCGGGATCCTTCCGGGCCTCGGGGACGATGCCGGTTTTGAAATCGCTCGCGATCTGGCCGGTCAAGAAGATGAAGTCCCCCGCCGCAACCGCCTGCGGCCCCCCCGCGAAAGGTCCGCCCGGAGACTTGGGGACGCCCTCCATGTCGATGATCCGCTTCCGGGCCGCTCCGGCGTCCGTGACGGCAATCAGCTCGAGCCCCACCAACGCGTCGGGCACAGCCAGGGCCTCGATCGCGACGTGGGTGCTGGCCGGCCGGATGGAGGGCGGCACAAACCGTTTGCGGGTGTCCAGATACGGAGAGGCGGCCTCGGGCCGTGTCACGAACTGATCGATCCGGACGCCGTTCTTGAAAGACGACCCGGCGGATTTCAGGATGGCCCGCGCGTTTTTGAGGATGTAATCCGACTGAATCTTCGACAGGTCCACCGGGTTGGAGACACCGCGGCTGTTATTTTTCACCTCGGGGGCGAGCCCGTTTTTGTAATCGGACGGGATCTGCCCGCCCAGGAAGACAAAGTCCCCGGCCTTGACGGCGTGGGACCCCATGACGGGCCGGGGGACCTTCGGACAATGGATGGCTTCGCGCTGCATGTTGTTCCTTTCTCGCCTGAGCGAAACGCCTCAGCCCGACCCGAAATTCCCGTCCGGGAAATACTCGGCGAGGTCCATCGCGCGCCACATCGCCTCGGGCGGGTCGCAGCGGTCGGGCAGCGGGACATCGATGGGCTTCGTCGCGTCGATGATCACCTTGGTGTTGAGGCCGCCCCTTTGCGGCCAACCCTCTCCCGAAACGCCCATGGCGTCCAGCGTGCCGCAATGCACGTCCTTGATGAAGTCGAAGTCCCGATCCGGCCGGGTCCTGGCCGTGATGGCCCAAAGGACCTCCCCGAGATTGGTCGGATCCACGTCGTCATCCACAATGATGGCGATCTTGAGCAGGTACACCGAGGCCAGCGCGGCCAGACCCGCCGCCTTGCCCTGCCCTTCCGTCTCTTTGCGGATCTGGATCATCGCCGTATGGACGATGCCCTCCGAGGGGTGAAACACGTCCAGGATGTTATGCACCGAGGCCCGAATCTTATTGAACACATAAGCGTCCTGCGCCAGGACGGAGCAGTTCACATGGTCGATATACGGGGAGTGCACGTCGTAGAAGATGGCGTCGCGGCGGTGCGTGATGGCCGACACCTCGATGACCGGGGAATTCCGGGCTTCCCCATATAAGAAGGTGTACTCGCCGAAGGGCCCCTCCTCCTCCCGGACGCCCGCGAGGATCTTGCCCTCGATGGCGATCTCCGCCCGGGCCGGCACGGGCACGTCCACCGTCTCGGCCGGGGCGATCTCGATCGCCTCTCCCAGGACCCCGCCCATCGTGGCCAGCTCGTTCTGGAGCGCCCCCCGGACCTGGGAGGCCAGGATGCCCAGGGGATGGTGGCCGATGAAGATGACGCACTCCAGATCCTGTCCCTTCGCCTCGGCCTTCTTCAGGAGATGGAACAGGTGCGTGCCCTCATTCATAAAGCAGCCCAGACGGTTCGGCCCCTTCACCATGTGGCGATAGATTCCGATGTTCGGCTCGCCCGTGTCGGGATTCCGGATGATCAGGACGCCGGCGGTGATGAAAGCGCCCGAATCCTGCTCGGCGTGGGTCACGATGGGGAGCCGCCGGAGGTCGCACGCCTCGCCCAAGTGAATCACCTCCTTGACGGGTCCGGTCTCCACGTCGATCGGCGCGATGGGGTTATCGAGCCGCTCGCTCCAGGCGCGGAGCATCGCCTTGCGATCCGAAACGCCCATGCCGTACACCATCCGTTCCCGGGTGGCGTGAACGTTTGTGATCACCCCGTGGTCGCTTCCCCGGACGCTTTCAAAGAAGACCGCCGGGAATTTCCGCTCCTCCTGCAGGCGTCTGATAACGGAAGAGATCTCGAACCGGGCGTCCACCGGGCGCTGGACCCGCAGGATCTCACCCGGGTGGCGCTCTTCCATGTCCTCGATGAAGGTTCTCAAATCCTTCATGTTCGAATCCTTTTGTGATTCAAGCCTGATTGAACGTCAACAGAAAGGGAGAAACGAGCGCACCTTTTTAAACCCTGGCTTGCTCAAGCGCAATCCCCCCCGTTACACATCCATTGGAGCGGACGCGCACCGCCGTTCCGATGAATCCATTCGCTGACAAAGCTTCGGGGATATTGGACGCCTCTTTAAACTGGGAGTCTTTAAATATGGATGCCACCGGCAGCTTGTCAGCCTGTGCAGCGCGGAGGCCGCATGAGGTCGATTACCCTCGCCCGAATGTCCAAGAAACCAAGAGTGGCCCACCGCGTCTTAAGCCGGAGTTTGCAAGGAAGTTTTTGATCTCACCATTTCCCCGCCTTGTATACTAACCGAAAAAGTAGTTGTCGGGTAAATCCGTTGCAGAACTTCTGTCCCTGAATTTGTGAGATAATCGATCATGAAAGTTGTGATTCAGTGCGCTGGGTCGAAGGTGCCCTCAGCGGGCTTTTTCCAGACGAAGGCTGGCAAGCGCGTGAAGTTTGTCGCGCACCCCGAAAAAACCCCTGCAAGTAGCGACTGGGAATGGGCGCACCCCGATGACGATGCTCCTTCAGACCGACCGGGCACGTCGTGGCGCGAGCAACTCGATAATTATGATGACACCCGACACGACAACCCTTTCAAACTGCTCGAAGCTTACCGACTCTACAGACCTCCGATCTATCGGGAACTGGTCTCCAAGTTTGGTCTTGAAAATGTTCTCATTTTGTCTGCAGGCTGGGGGCTCGTACGTGCCAACTACCCCCTTCCCATCTATGACATCACCTTTTCTGGTAATGCCGATGCCTATAAGCGCCGCGGGAAAGGCGATCCGTATGAGGATTTCTGCCATTTGAGCCCTGATGATGAGGGGCCGATCTACTTTTTTGGTGGCAAGGTGGACCGCCCCTGGGTTATTGGACACTCGGGTGAGGGTATTCGACCTCATGCGGCCTCCGCAACTTGAGCGAGTTTTTCCTGCCTTGCCTGGGCCGGCGTTCGGTAGCCGTAGCCCTCGAGAATCCAATGATGGTTGTACAGGTTCTTGAACTCAAGCAGCGCCCACCGCAGTTCCTCTACGGTGGCGAAAGAGCGCACCCACAGGAGATTCTCCTTCAAGATGCGGATAAACCACTCACAGTAGCCATTTCCCTCGGGCGCCCGCACGAAGCTGGGCGAACTGGTCATGCCCAGGTAGGCGATCTCCCGCTGAAAGTCATCGGACAGATAGGCGGGGCCGTGGTCGTGACGAACTTTAAGCCTCTCGGCGACGTCCGCCTCCAAGCCGGCGAAGCGCTCGGCGACCCCCTGCCGGATCGGCTCCAGGGCCTCGAAGCGGTTGCCGCTCTTGGCCGCATGGATCCCCACGCAGTCCACCGAACAGTGATCCACCGCCACGAACACCGAGGCCATCCCCTCCTCGGTGGTCACCGTCGTCGTCATGTCCGTGCCCCACATTCGGTCGGGCCGCTCGGTGCGGATGGTCCCGTTGTGGGCCTTGGGACCTCGGGGTTTGCCCACCCGGTGGGGGGCCTGAAGCCCCGCCTCCCGCATCAGGCGACGCACCCGCTCCTTGCTGGTGCGGATGCCCGCGAAGCGCAGCCTCGCCCACACCTTGCGGTAGCCCTCGCCATGGAAGGGAGAGTCCTCCAGGACCTGCCGGATGTGGCCGAGGAGTTCCGCATCGGTGCACGGGCCCACAGGGCCGCGCTTATTGGGCGTGGGGCGTTCATGAACGGGGACCGCCTCTCGCCGCCGTTGCGCGTAGACCGTGGAGCGCGCCAAGCCCCAAAGGGCGCACACCCGCTTCAGGCCGTAGGCTCTGCCCGTGGAGGTGAAGCGGGCCTGACTCATCGCCTCCACCTCCTGCCGGCTAAAGGGCGGCCGGCCTCCAGGCGGTCGATCTTCTCCCGCAGGACCTCGCCCTCCATCGTGAGTTCGCCCACCTTGGCCTTGAGCCGGGCGTTCTCCTCGTCCCGCTCATCCGCCGGGCGGGCTTTGAGCGCCGCCTCGCCCCCGCGAAGGAACGCCTCGCGCCAGGCGGAAAGCCGAGCCGCTGTCGTGCCCAACTCGCGGCAGAGCGTCTCCAGGCTCTCGCCCCGCAAAAGACGCAGGACCGCCTCCCGCTTGCGCTGGCAGGAGAACCGACCCCGCTCACTGCGATGCCCTGGGGCCTTGGCTCCGTTCGCCCTGCGGGCGCCCTCCGCCAAAGCCCCCTCTTGCTTTTGTTCGTTCATCGCGACACCCCTTTCTCCATGAATCATGGATCAATCGAGTGTCCAACAAAACCCTAGAGCGGGGGAAAGGACTATCTCCCGTTGTTTTACCGACTAACCAAGCAGCTTCCTGCCGAAAAGATTGTCTTCTACGCGTCATCTGAGGCGCCCGTACAAACTGGCTGGCGAACGGTTCGTTACAAGCCCGTGCACACAAACTGGCACTACGCCTGCGCAAGGGCTTTTCTCAATGATGAACTATCGATTTGACAGAGGTTCGAGGTGTTCAAGGTATGAGGTCGCGCAACAACATCTGGATCGGTGCGGATCCGGGCGGCAAGGGGAGTTTTGGATTGGCTATTCTCAAATCGGACGGGTCGGCGCAGACGTGTTGTGTGGACTGTGCGGATGAGGCCGTCGATAAAGTCACGAACCTCGTGAAAGCGCAACCTGCCGGTATTGGAGTGGATGCCCCTTTGTGGTGGTCGTCTGGGCGTTCCAGCGCCCGTATGGCGGATCAGTGGTTAAGAGGGGAGTACGGTTTTTCCGGTGGACAGGTGTAAGCGGTGAACTCATTGCGTGGCGCGGCACTCGTCCAAGGCATGATGTTCGTGGACCGGATTCGACGACTCTTTCCGGATGTCGGCGTCACGGAGACTCATCCCAAAGCTGTAATGGCCGCGTTGAAATTGAAGAGAGGCGATACTTTTTTCAAGCAGTTCTCAGTAAAGGTAGAGATGAAGAACAAACAGGAACACGAGCGAGATGCCATCATCTCGGCGGTCGCTGCACGAGAGGGGTTCGAAAAAAGGTGGGTGAATGATCTCAGCTCTATCCGCCACGAGAGCGAACGGGATCCATCGCAATATTGGCTGGCACCGGTGCATTACTTTTGGCCCCACAAGTAATGGACTTTCGTATCGCCGACACCTTTACTGACAGCCTCACGAGATTGACCGGCGACGAGCAAAAAGCCGTCAAGACCACAGCCTTCGACCTTCAGATAAAGCGCGACACCCCGGGCAAGAAATTCCACAAGCTCGACAGGGCCAAGGACAAAAACTTCTGTTCGGTGCGAGTCAGCCGCGACCTGCGGATCATCGTGCACAAGACCAAAACGAGCCTACTCCTGTGCTATGTGGATCACCACGACCGGGCCTATGACTGGGCTGAGCAGCGCAAGCTGGAAACCCATCCGAAAACCGGCGCGGCGCAGTTGGTGGAAATTCGCGAGCGGGTCCAGGAAATCCCCGTCCCGAAGTACGTGGAAGTCGAACAGCCCGATCTCCCCAAGCCACCCCTCTATGAACATCTGTCGGATGATGAACTGCTCGACTGCGGGCTGCCTGTCGAGTGGCTGGCAGATGTGCGGAAGGCCAACGAAGACTCCATTCTGGAACTGGCCGCTCACCTGCCCGACGAGGCCGCCGAGGCGCTGTTGAACCTGGCGACCGGTGTGGCGCCACCTGTTCTGCCACTGGTAGCGGCAAACACCGACCCGTTTGATCAGCCCGATGCAAAGCGCCGCTTTCGCGTGATGAGCAACGTGGAAGAGCTAGAGCGGGCGTTTGAAAACCCGTGGAGCTTTCTCCATCCGTCGCAGCGCCAATTGGTTGAAAGAGAAGAGTTATGCTCACGCCTCCACGAGATCTTGCACCGGCTCAAACAACACAGTTTTTCACCGCCTGATTACGGGATTCCGGACAATGGCCTCTATTTTCTGTTTGAGGCCGCCGAACCGGGCCATGTTGGTGAGCGTATCGTGCGGATCGGCAGTCACACTGGCGATGGCAACCTGAGGGCACGTCTCAAGGAGCACGTAACGCCGAACAAGGATCGTAGTATCTTTCGCAAAAACCTGGTACGTGCGCTCCTCAACAGGGACGGCGACCCATTCCTCAAAACGTGGGACTTCGATCTCACCTCACGGAAAAACCGTGAGCGCTATGGGACGTTTGTCGACAAGGAAAGACAGGGGCAGGTCGAAAATTCTGTATCGGAACATATCACACGGAATCTCTCGTTTTGCACCATCGCCGTCCCAAATCGCGAGGTTTGCCTTGAATTCGAGCGGCGCGGCATTGCGACTGTTTCCCTCTGTCGCTCTTGCTGTCCCTCTCCAGGCTGGTTGGGCAGCTTTTCGCCAAAAACCAGGATCCGAGAGAGCGGTCTCTGGCAAGAGCAACATTTGTATAAGGAGCCGTTGTCGCTTCCGGATCTGAGAACACTGGAGGATTTTGCACCAGGGAGACCCTAGGCCGCATTTCTCAGCAACTTAAACGACCGAACGGTGTAGGTCGATTGAACCGGTTAGCGTTCAATAATTTACCAACGCACGGGTGCTGACCAAGTTCCAGCATTCTGTTCCCTATGGGCGTGTGACGGGCCGGGACGGGGACCAGCCTCAGGAATAATGGACGCGCGCTTCATTTTAAAAATGCGGCGCCGGCAGAGAAGCCGCCAGCGCCGCCCCTTGTGAGAACGGGCGTCTTGCCCGCCTCCCGCTACACCTCCGGCAGGATGACGACCTTGATGGGGTCCTCCCCTTCCAGCTGCCGCCCGACGCACTGAACGGCCTTTTCGGCCTCGGACAATTTGAACCGGTGGGTCACCATCTTCTCCACCGGATACTTCCCGGACTCCAGCAGTCTGATGGTCGGGACCACCGATTCCGCGTCGTGGGTGAACACCCCTTGAATCCGAATCTCGTTGAGGGCGACCTTGTCCACGTTGATGGGCGTCCGGACCAGCGTCCCCTTGAGGCCGGCGCTGATGACGGTTCCCCGCTTGCGCACCAGGTCGATGGCGGTCTCCAAGGCGGCGGGGCTCGATGTCGCGTCGACGACGACGTCCGCGCCCAAACCCTCGGTCAAGTCCAGAATGCGCTCGACCGCGCCGGGCGCCTCGATGTCGATGGTGTGGTCCGCCCCGAACTCGCGGGCCAGCGCAAAGCGTTTCTCGTCCCCTGAGACGCCCGTCGCGATGACCAGGTGGGCGCCGGCCTCCTTGGAGGCGATGATCGCCGCCAGCCCCTGCTGGCCGACGCCCTCGACAATCACCACGTCCCCAATCCCGACGCCGCCCTTTTGATGGACCCACCGGATCCCGTTGGCCAGGACGCCGCACGTCAAGACGGCGGCCTCGGCCGGAACGGACTCGGCAATCTTGTGCACCCGGGTCCCCGGGGCAATGTACAGGCACTCCCCGTAAGCCCCCCAAAGGTGCGGGGGCCGGGCGCAAGAGACCGTCGTGCCGTAGCCGAGCTCTTTTTCGCAAAAGACATAGTGTCCCGCCTTGCAGTATCTGCACCCATCGCAGCCGATGCGGGACTCGACCACGACCCGGTCCCCCTCGGCCAGCCCGAGACGGTCCGCCACCTTTTTGCCGAGCTTCTCGAGGCGGCCCAGGATCTCATGGCCCAGGATGACGGGGTACTCCGGGAGCTTCACCTTTTCATGAAACCAAGCGTAATCCGACCCGCACACCCCCGACATCTCCACCCGCATGAGGCCGTCGTCCTCGCCGATTTCGGGCAACGGGAACTCCCGGAGGCTCATCCGCTCCTTGCCCTCCATGACCGCTGAGTATTCCGTTTTCATCGGGCCTCATCACTCCTTCATTCCGGGGATGCCGTTTCGTCAAACCCCTGATACGCTGATTTGGATTGGTTATAACCGGAATTTCCCATATCAACTTGCTTGGGTGGTTTCCGGTCCCCTTTCCCGATGAAAACCAGTTGATCCCCTTCCGATGGGTTTGTCAAGAGCCTTCCAACCCTCCGCAACAAGGTGCTGACGGCCATCGACTGCCCCAAAAGGCGGACCCTCGCCCTTCGGTCCCCTTTATTCGCGGTTCAACCCGTTAACCAATCACCTCATGCTGCCGGGAACCCTCTGCACAAGGTTAGACCGGCACCGGCCGTAATCGGTTGATTCGGTCCAGGATGATGGCGAACTCTTCCCTGGATACCGCTACTTCGGCCAATTGAAAGATGATCTGCCGGGCGTGCCGCACAATCCTCCCGCCCATTTTGATGAGCTTGACCTGGAGGCTTCGCAGCGACCAGTGCTTGAGCCCCCTGGGCAAGGCTAGCCTGCGCAGGAAATTGCCCAGGTTGTACGCCAGGACGAAGAGAAGGAGCCGCACCTGGTTGCACACGAACCGGTGACAGGAAAGGCGTGTCCAGTTCATGGCGTACTTGCCTTCCTTGATCCATTGCTCGGCTGTGCCTCGCTGGTTGTAGAAGTGCACGACCCCCTCGGGTCGAGCCGTCAGGTTCGTGACAATGAATCCGACGCGAGGGAAGAGTTCGCCTGAGTGCCATTCCACCTTCGCCACGACCCGCCGGGAACGGTCCCAGCTTCCAGCCTGATACCGGAAGTCGTAATAGAAGATGATGGGTCTCTTGGGCGGGCGACCGACCGGGCGGGTGAGGAGGAAGTCGATCTCTCGCTGCACCACGTCGTTGGCGGGAAGGCGGATGGCGTAAAGGAAGCTGTGCGCTTCCAGGCACTCATAGACCTCCGGGCGCGCAAAGGCGGCATCGGCTCGGAAGTAACGGCGAACACCCGCCCGCTCATACCGGGCCGCGATGGGCGAAAGCAACTCGCGCCAGCCATCGGCGCTGTGCACGTTGCCGGGGCGCAACATCGCCCCTTCGCAGTCCCCGAACTGGTTAAAGCAAAAAAGAGGGTGATAACAGGTGCAACGAAAGTGGCCGTTGTAGGCCGTACCTTCCTGCTCCCCATGGACGGGGCTTTCCGAGCTGTCCATGTCCAGGATGATTCGCTGATGGGGTGAGTGTGCCATGGCCCGGTCCACCCACTCCCGGTTCAGCTCGCTCCGGCCCCTTGAGATTCTCCTCCTTGGTGAGAACCTCGGTCTCGAACCGGCTCAGGGTGTTGGCGCCCGCCGCCTGCTTCTCAAGCGCTCGGCGGCCGACCACGGCTTGCATCGCGGGGTCCTGGGCCAACCGCTCGGCATCGTTGGTGTCTTCATACCCTGCCAAGCGGCTATAGACCGACTGGCGCAATAGCGGCGCCAACTCATGCTGGATGTTCCGGCCATGACGGATCTCTTGCAATTGCACTGGCGCTCTCACCGTCAAACCCAGCGCATCATCCAGCTCCCGGCAGGCCAGCAATCCTGCATCCGAAGTGATTCTGGTTCCGTGAAACTCAAGCCTCAGCCGACGGTCAAAACGGATCTTCAAAGCCCCCTTCTTCGCTTCACCCATTGGGTCCCCTCGCAAGATGATGGCAGGGAGAGGCCAACACCTTGATCTTACACGAGAAAATGGCATTCGGTCCGACAAAACTTATGATCCATATGGGAAATGCGGGTATAATACACGCAACAACTTCCGGGTTGGAAATATCCGTCAGGATTGCAGACTTTCCGCCCCCGCCCGCACAGCCATCCGTCCTGACGGTTTGTCCCGTTCGCTCGCATCCCGAAGAGCCCCCGGTCCGACCCGACTCCGACGCCCGAGGATCAATCCGATGAATTCCCTCGATTGGGTCATCATCGCCATTTACATGGCCGCCCTGCTGGGAATGGCCCTGTCGATGAACCGGAACCAAAACGATGTCCAGGATTATTATCTGGCGGGCAGACGGATCCGCTGGTGGCAGTCGGGCGTATCCACAATGGCGACCCAGCTGAGCGCGATCAGCTTCGTCTCGGCGCCCGCGTTCGTCGCGCTCAAAGAGGGCGGTGGCCTCAAGTGGCTGGCCTACGAATTCGGCGTTCCCCTGGGCCTGATCGCGGTCATGGCGCTGATCATTCCCGCCCTTCACCGGGGAAACTACATCAGCATCTACGAATACCTCGAAGAGCGGTTCGACGAGGAGACCCGGATTCTGATCAGCGGCTTGTTCCAGCTCGCGCGCGGTCTCGCGACCGCCGTCGCCGTTCTCGCGGGCGGCATCATCGCTTCGAGCGCGACCGGGATGTCCATCACGTCCGCCATCCTGTTGATCGGGGTGATCACGATTCTTTACGACATCATCGGCGGCATCGGGATCGTGATTCAGAGCGATGTCCTGCAAATGGGGATCGTGATCCTGGGCCTGGTGATCGTGGGGGGCAGCGCGTGGTCGATGGTCGGGTGGTCGGAAGCCTGGAGCGCCTTGGACCCCGGGCGCCTTCAAATCCTCGACTTCCGGAGTCTCGGCCTTTCCGGCGGGGGTCAATACGGCTTCTGGCCCATGCTGATCGGGGGGATGTTCCTCTACGCCTCTTATTACGGATGTGATCAGAGCCAGGTGCAGCGGGAGCTCACCGTCCCGTCGGTGGAAGAGGTGAGAAAATCACTTTTGTTGAACGCCCTGGGCCGATATCCGGTGGTGCTCCTGTATTGCGCGGTGGGGGTCCTCGTCGGCGCGGCCGTCTCTCAGCCCGGGGCGCTGAGCGCAATCGCTTCCGCGACGGGGTCCGATCCGGCCGCCGTAGCGGAGACCTTGCGACAAAGCCCCGACCGGTTGGTTCCGCTCTTCATCCTCTCCTACCTGCCGCACGGCGTCATTGGTTTGATCTTTGTGGCCATCCTCGCCGCCCTGATGTCAAGCCTCGACTCGGCGCTGAACTCCCTGAGCGCCGTGACCATCCGGGACATCTATCAAAAACGCATCCGCCCCGGCGCGGACGACGCGCACTATTTGACGGCCTCCAGAATCTGCACGGGATTGTGGGGCGTGTTTTGCGTGGCGGCGGCGATCGGCCTCGCCCATTCCGGCGGGGCACTGAGGCAAACCACCCTGATCCTGATCAACACCGTGGGGAGTCTGCTCTACGGACCGATCCTGGCGACCTTTGTCCTCGGCATGGCCACCCGGTGGGCCAAGCCGGGTCCGGTGAAGATCGGCGTCCTGGCCGGAATCGCGGTCAACCTGTTTCTGTGGCGGTTCACGCAGGTCTCGTGGCTTTGGTGGAATTTCACCGGGTTCATCGTTCCGGTCCTCGTCGCCGCCCTCCTGTCCATCCGAGGCGTGACGGAAAGCGGGTTTGTCCTCCCGATTCGGGAATGGAGCCAAACGGACGGAGCCATCCGCTGGCCCAGGGTCTATGCGTGGGTCGTCGTGTATTTTTTCCTGATGATCCTCATCGCCTATCTCATCGAGCGGTCCGGGTAATCGGCGCGTCGCGTCCTTTACCACACCCCCCCGGCGGCCGATAAACGGGTCTTCGCGCAATCGACATTTCCGAGCCTGAAATCGTTTCCGGAGAGGCCCGGCGAAACTTCCGGCGCTGTCCCACCCATCCCAAAATCGCCGAACGGGGACAAACCTCTCCTCCCGCCCTGTACGAGCACGTTGGAAAAAGTCCCACCCATTCGCTGTGATCTTGGAGGACCCGATCCCGCTCTTCAGCGGCTCACGAGACGGAAATCATCGCCGGGTATCCCGCCTTGCGGCGGACGAGGAGGGCCATGGCGTATTCGGCGTGCGACCACATCAACGGGGTGGAGAAACGGATGAAAGACGACCCGCCTCTCTGGAGGGTGCAATACCCGCGGATGCCATCGTACGATTTCTTCATGTTGACCAATTCCTCGACGATGAGATCGTACGACAGGTTCGGCAAAAGGATTTCCGGATCGAACTCCTTGCGGGCGTCATTCCCGGTCTCCCATTCCGTCCGGATGAACTCCCAAAACCGCTCGCAGGAGCTGACGTGCTCGGGCAGATAGCCGTCTTCAGACCGGTATTGGTCCATGATGCTGAGGATTTCATCTCCCCGATCCCGGTTGCCCATGAAATAGTAATACTGGGCCAGGATGCCGGTGTACTGAAACCAGGGGCCGTTGCCGGCGTGGGCGTGCATACTCATGTATTCGTTAAAGGGAAGGTAACGCTGCAACAAACCGAATTCCGGCGACCACAAGCTGCTTTCAAGGAACTGGACCGCCCCTGGGTTATTGGACACTCGGGTGAGGGTATTCGACCTCATGCGGCCTCCGCAACTTGAGCGAGTTTTTCCTGCCTTGCCTGGGCCGGCGTTCGGTAGCCGTAGCCCTCGAGAATCCAATGATGGTTATACAGGTTCTTGAACTCAAGCAGCGCCCACCGCAGTTCCTCTACGGTGGCGAAAGAGCGCACCCACAGGAGATTCTCCTTCAAGATGCGGATAAACCACTCACAGTAGCCATTTCCCTCGGGCGCCCGCACGAAGCTGGGCGAACTGGTCATGCCCAGGTAGGCGATCTCCCGCTGAAAGTCATCGGACAGATAGGCGGGGCCGTGGTCGTGACGAACTTTAAGCCCCTCGGCGACATCCGCCTCCAAGCCGGCGAAGCGCTCGGCGACCCCCTGCCGGATCGGCTCCAGGGCCTCGAAGCGGTTGCCGCTCTTGGCCGCATGGATCCCCACGCAGTCCACCGAGCAGTGATCCACCGCCACGAACACCGAGGCCATCCCCTCCTCGGTGGTCACCGTCGTCGTCATGTCCGTGCCCCACATTCGGTCGGGCCGCTCGGTGCGGATGGTCCCGTTGTGGGCCTTGGGACCTCGGGGTTTGCCCACCCGGTGGGGGGCCTGAAGCCCCGCCTCCCGCATCAGGCGACGCACCCGCTCCTTGCTGGTGCGGATGCCCGCGAAGCGCAGCCTCGCCCACACCTTGCGGTAGCCCTCGCCATGGAAGGGAGAGTCCTCCAGGACCTGCCGGATGTGGCCGAGGAGTTCCGCATCGGTGCACGGGCCCACAGGGCCGCGCTTATTGGGCGTGGGGCGTTCATGAACGGGGACCGCCTCTCGCCGCCGTTGCGCGTAGACCGTGGAGCGCGCCAAGCCCCAAAGGGCGCACACCCGCTTCAGGCCGTAGGCTCTGCCCGTGGAGGTGAAGCGGGCCTGACTCATCGCCTCCACCTCCTGCCGGCTAAAGGGCGGCCGGCCTCCAGGCGGTCGATCTTCTCCCGCAGGACCTCGCCCTCCATCGTGAGTTCGCCCACCTTGGCCTTGAGCCGGGCGTTCTCCTCGTCCCGCTCATCCGCCGGGCGGGCTTTGAGCGCCGCCTCGCCCCCGCGAAGGAACGCCTCGCGCCAGGCGGAAAGCCGAGCCGCTGTCGTGCCCAACTCGCGGCAGAGCGTCTCCAGGCTCTCGCCCCGCAAAAGACGCAGGACCGCCTCCCGCTTGCGCTGGCAGGAGAACCGACCCCGCTCACTGCGATGCCCTGGGGCCTTGGCTCCGTTCGCCCTGCGGGCGCCCTCCGCCAAAGCCCCCTCTTGCTTTTGTTCGTTCATCGCGACACCCCTTTCTCCATGAATCATGGATCAATCGAGTGTCCAACAAAACCCTAGAGCGGGGGAGGTCCTCCCAGTTGGGGACTTCCCGGCCGAGTGCGTTTGCGGTGAGCAGATAGGTCGCCAACGCGGAGCCGGCGTAGGCCACGTTGTCCTCCTGACGATAGATGGACTTATCCTCGCCGGAGACCTCATAGCGCTGTCCCCAGTGCCCATCCTCGCGTTGGACGTACGCGATGAAGGCCACGACTTCACGCAACAAGGTGAAAGCCCGGTCCGATAAGAGCAAATCGCTGAGCGCCACCTCACTGAGCAATCGGACGGCGGCCCAAACGTCCCGGGGATAAACGTAGGGATACCGGGCGTCCGGAAGGCCCGCCAGCAAAGCCCGCCGCCCGTTGGTTAATATCGAGCAACGCTCGATGACATCCAAATGCTCGGTGATTTTGCTTTCGTAATCCATGATTCACGTAAATTTTGCGCCGTTTGGCCAGACTGTGCGACCCTCGCCTTCGTAAACCACATTAGTGACAAGTGCAAAAACCGCACCAGAGGATGGGGCCAGGACTTTGCGTACGCTTTTTTATGGAAGCGAAAGGCGGCCGCCAGACAAGATTTGATAATCAATTCAGGGGAGATTGCATCCCGCGGCCTCCTCCGGGGAAGGAGGGGGGGAGGGGCGCTCAAGACCCTGACAGGTCTTCAATGGAAAAGGAGGGGGCGGCGCAAAACCGCCCTTTTCGGGATCTCCGACGGGGGGGTCTTCCTCCTACACCTGAACAAGCCTTTCGCTCTCCGCGACGGCAGCCTGAATCCGGTCGAAGAAGTCGGGGATCCCCGAAATGACCCGGTTCCAGTTGGGCATGGGCCTTTCGCCCAGGGGGTCGTGGTAGAAATCGCTTCCCGCGGTCTCGATGGCGCTGACGAAGGCCTCAACCGCAAGGCCCTCCTCGTGGCGGTCGAAATACAACTGATTGATGGCGGCGTCCGCGTGGTAGCGCACAATATGGTCCTGCGCCATCCGGAGATAGGCCACCCGGAGACTATTCAGAAGACCTTGGGAAAGGACCACGCCCTCCGAAGCCAGCATCCGGAAGATGGCCTTGCAAATATCGATGCTCATCTTGAGCAGTCCCTGGGTGGGGTCGTCGGCCGAAAGGGGTTGGTGCTTATGGTCGTAATTCTCGCAAAGCTCCGCCTGGCACACACGTTTGACCGAGCAGTTCCGGTACACCTCCGCCAGCGTCCCCACCTCCAGCCCCCAATCGGAAGGGACGCGGTTGATGCGGGCCAAATCAATTTTCATGGAAAATTCCCCCGCCAGCGGATACCGGAAGTTGTCCATGTAATCCAGGAAGGGCAAATGGCCCAGCAGGCCTTGCAGGGTCCGGATAAGCGGCGTCACCAGCAGGCGCGTCACCCGGCCGTGGAGACGATCCGTCACCCGGCTGTAAAACCCCTTGCAGAACTCGAAGGGGAACGCCGGATGAACCAATGGGTAGCACAACCGGGCCAGGAGCTCCCGGTCGTATGTCGTGATATCGCAGTCATGCAGAGCGATGATCTCCGAGCGGCCTTCCGAGAGGATGTACCCATAAGCGAGCCAGGCGGCGCGGCCCTTGCCCTCCCCGCCCGGATTCAACTCGTTCTCGACCAAGGTCTCCACCAAACCCTGGAACGGCGGGCCATCGAGCCACAGAATCTTCTTGCGGGGCAAGGGGGCGAAAAAGTCCAACGCCCGCTGATAATCCTCCCCATCGGCCCTTCCAAGGGCAACGACAATCTCGCTCACGTAATCGGCCCCGCAAAGCTCGCGAACGATGCGGGGAAGGGCTTCCCCGTCCATTTCCCTCGCCAGTGCCGGAAGGACAAGGGAGATCGGGGACTCCTCGGCGTAATGAACCAGCTCCTCTTCCAGCTCGGGAAGGACATCGGAGCACAAGCGGTTCAGCGTGGCGATGGGTCCGTTCTGATAAAAATCGGCCATGAGTCAACCCTCCTCATGGATTGGGGGATCCCTTCTCCCCCGGAATGGACGCTTGTCATCGCGCCTTTGCCGTATTACACGTTACACACCGGGTGGGATCACTGGATGATCGAACTTCTCCACCAAATCACTTCTGAGTCCGGAGTGTCCGGGTGGACCTGAATTTGTCGCTGGAGGAAAACTCGATGATGAATTCAAGGCCCAGCAAGTGAAAACCGGGAATCCCGAATCGACAACCCCGCCCCGGACCGTGCCAAGTCGACAGAATCAATCGTCTTTACAGGAAACCTTCATATTTCTTACCCCGTTGGTATTTATATGTGGGCCATCTCAATCACAAATCCTACCTAAAAATCACTCTCGGGAAAAGATTAAAAAGCACCCCTTTCCCGCTCACCGACCATCCCGATGGGAGCGAAAGACCATCATGTGAGCGGTGTCCCGCATGAATTCCCAATCAAAGCGTCCGAAGTTTAGATCATTCGATTATTTCAGCGAATTCAGGGACCTGCCGGTAAAAATCGGGATGGTGATACGTATTCGACCGAAGAGCCGTGCAAAACCTCATTCCGGTGAATCCATAACGCCTATGCCGAATTCATTCAGGACGGCCCACACCTCATCGGCCCATCCGCCCGGGGCCCTCCTGGCCGCCGGGCGGACGCCGGGCGCCTCCATCAGTTTCCAATCCCAACCCGGTTGCCGGGGAATGACAACCGCCTGGTTCGCTCCCCGCAACAAACCCAGGTCGTTCTCGGCGTCTCCCAGCGCTACGACATACCGCGGATCACCGTCGGATTCAAAAATCGCCCGGAGACGCCAGAAGGCCTTCCCCTTGTCCACGTCCCCCATGAGGTGATGAAATCGCCCTCCTCGAACCACCCGGAGACCCTCCCCCTCGGCCTTCCGCCGGAACGCCTCCATGGCGGCGTCCGGGCCTTCATGCTGAAACGGCAGGATGTACTCCCGGTCACGGGCAAGCGCGGCCTTCTCCTTCGAAAGACCGGTCAGCGCGGCCACCTCATCGACGTCCATCTCAAGGATCGTCCGGACCGTCAGAGCGGCCTCCGCCGCCATTCTCCCCACGGCCTCTTGGAGAACACGGACCGGCCGTCCCAGCACGAGGACTTCTTTGCCGTCGATCACGGCCGCGCCCGGAACCGGCCCCGGGAAGAACCCGGGCGGAATGACGACAGCGCCGCCGTTCTCACAGATGAACGGTCCGTGAACATCCAATTCCGCCTGGACCGCTTCCATTTCCTTGCGGGTCTTGCTCGACGCCAGAACCAGCGGAACACCCCGCTTCCCGAGAAACCGCAACAGGGGGCGGACCTCGCCGGGATCGTAGGTCTCCTCGTGAAGGAGGGTGGCATCCAAATCGGAAACGAGAACCAACCTTGAAGGGTCCCGACCCGTTATCCGCGCCTCTCGGGTCATTCCTTCCTTTTTCCGCATGGCCCCCCCCCGCGTCCAACGGGGCGCCCATTTTCGGGTGTGAACAGATGGGGTCAGACATCGATCTTCCAAAGGCGGGCCGTGTTCTTCCACATGACCTTGTCCAGGTCGTCCGGAGAGATCGGCCCAATCCCCAAGCGCGCCGCTTCATCGTTCAGCCCGAGCATGAGCTCCACCGCCATGTGGGTGTGGGAGTTCTCGGAGCCGAAGAGGAGCTTATCGAACCCGCAGAGCCGGCCGAACCGCTCAATCACCTTCAGGTTCTCCTCGGGCGTGAACCAGCCCCAGTAGGCCAGGTCGGCGTGGATGTTGTCGTACTTGGCGATCAGCGCCATGCACTCATCCACCCACGGCCACCCCAGGTGACACACAACCATCTTCATCTCGGGATACCGCAGGGCCACGTCATCGAGGAGGTGGGGGTGCTGATACTTCATGGGGGCGTTCATGCAGGGCGTCCAGCCCATGTGGATCTGCACGGCGATGTCGAGTTCGATGAATTTCTCGTACAGGGGGAACAGGCGCTCGTCCCGCGGGTCGAAGTGGTCGTAGGAGGGGTAAATCTTGCAGGCGTCGTAGCCCTCATCCCGGATGCACCGCTCGACTTCGAGCGTCGCCTCGTACACGTCCCGCAGCGGGTCCACGCAGCACGTCAGGGCGAACCGCTCGGGCGCAGCCTTGCGGACTTCCAGAAGGAATTCGTTCGGTGTGTAGGGACCTTTCACCCGGCCGTAGACCCGCCGGTGGTCGGAGGTCATGATGCACATCTTGTCGATCCCGTGCGCGTCCATCTGGGCGACCAGCCGCTCGCCCACGCTCAGGTCCTTCTTTCCGCCGGTCCACTGGTCCACGCCGCCCCAGACCCGGTAGAGCTCCTTCACCCACCACTCGGGATAATGCTCTCCAATCTTCCCCGCGTGAACGTGACAATCGATGATCATGCCGAAATACCTCTCCTTACCCGTTGGGTCGATCCGAACGGCGGCGAACGGCCGCCCTCAAAGAACGGGCCACTTGGGTTTCGCCAGGTCCCAGAGCCCGGATTTCTCCGCCAGCTTTTCCCCCCGCGTTTGGGCCTCCACCAGCGTTTTCTCTTCGTCGATCGTCAGAACGGTTCCCTCTTCCATCACGATCTTTCCGTCGATGATCACAGTGTCCGCACCCCCCCGGGACGAATAAACCAGGTTGGCGATGGGGTTGAGGATGGGACGCCACTCGGGCTTTTTTGTATCGAAAACGGCGATGTCGGCCTTCTTCCCGGGGGCGAGCGATCCGATCTCGTTCTCCCACAGGGCCGCCTTCGCGCCGTTGAGGGTCGCCATCTCGAGCATGGTCTCGGGCCCCATGATCGTCGCGTCCAGACGGGCCGCCTTGATCCCGCCCGAGGCGAGGTACATCGCCCGGACGATATCCAGGAAATTGCTCGACATGGCCGAGTCGGAGCTCAAGGCGACGGTGGTTCCGAACTCGAGCATCTCGGGGAAGTGGCCGAAATTCATGCTGCCCATCCCCAGCTTCATCCCCGCGGTCGGGGTGCACGAGACCTTGAGATCGTAATCCACAACCAGCTTGACCTCCCGGGGGTTCGTCCAGCCCATGTGGATGAAAACCATGTTCGGCCCAAGGGCGCCGAGGGCGTCCATCCGCTCGATGTCGGCCATGCCGTACTTCACCCGGGAGCCGACCACCTCGTCGCGGGATTCGGAGGCGTGGAGGACGATGCCCACATCGTCGCGCTCGGAAAACTTTTTGATCTCCCGGATCAGGTCATCCGAGCACCCGGAGAGGATGCGCAGGGCGTACCAAGCCTTGAGCCGGCCCCCGTGGGCGCCGTTCAGCCGGCTCACCACGTCCTGGGCCTTTTGAAGCGTCTCGTCCGTGTCCTCCCGGAACATCCCGGCGGGAAGGGGGCCGATGGGCGTCTCGAACAGGTCGAAGGCCGTCCGCGCGACGATCCCCCGCATGCCGCTCTCGCCGAGCGAGGCGGCGGTCTGGTCGGGAAAATAGCTCCCGGGATCGATGAAGCAGGTCGTCCCCGCCCGGATCATCTCGAGCTGACAGGCGAGACCGGCCCAGTACGCGTCCTCCTCCATCAACTCCTTCTCATAACCGTACAATCGCTCCAGGAGGTGGACGGGCATATCGCATCCGTCCGCCAGACCGCGGCCGAGCTGCTGGACGTTGTGAACGTGCGTGTCAATCAATCCGGGCAGGACGAGCTTGCCGGCGCCGTCGATGACCTTCTCCGCCTTGAACCGCCGCTCGATGTCTTCGGATTTGCCGACCTTCACGATCCGGTCGTCCCGAATGGCCACCGCCCCGTCCCGGATGAGCCGCCTTTCCGGGTCCATCGTGACGACCCACTCGGCGTTCTTGATGAGAATTCCGTCCATGACGCGCCCTCCCGCCACATCCTCGGATGCGGCGCGAACCGGAGTGTGAGATCACAGTGAATCGCCCCTTCCACAATCCTAACCGAGTCGGGCGCACAAAAAAACCGCCGGCCGGAAGGATATCCACAGGCCCCTCGGATAAACCTCCCTTGCCTGTTCAAGCGTATGCGCACCTTGTGGATTAAAATGGTTTCCGCTCGCTCAGAACCTCCCTGGGTGATGCACATCCCGCCGGACGAATCACACATTCATTCATCTTGTGAGGTCAAAATATTCGTTAAATATGTGGGGAAAGAAGGATGGAGAAATACTTAACGTCATTGCCTACTCATAAACCAAAAACGCCGGATTATCACAAACCATCCGCCGGATTTCCTGGGACGAAAACCCCTCCTCCAGGAGCATCTGAACGTACGTCCGGAGGCACTCGGCCGGGGGGGCGTTGAAGAGCTGGCCGGCGTCGCTGGAGAGGACGGCCCGGGCCGGGCCGACGCGGCGGATGGCGGCGGCGAGCTCGGGCAGGGAGACGCAGTAGAACTTCGGGCAGATGTCCCAGTAGGCGTAGTTGATGTAGGCGCCCGCGCGGGCGATCTCTTCCTGGGCCTCGACGGGGATCTTCGTGAAGAACGGGTGATCGACGACAACCTTCCGAAGCCCCATGTCCTTGCACCCGGCCAGAAGCGCCCGGATCTCCTCCAAGGAGGTGTGGCCGGCGCTGACGATGATCCCCGCTTCGGCCGCAAGCTTCAGGATGTCGCGGACGGCGGACAGGAGCTTTCCCTTTCCGTCGATGATCCGCAGGGGCGGCTGCTCGGCATAGAGCGCCCCGATTCCGCCGCCGGCCTCATAGCTCCCCACGCCCCCGATGGCGCCGAACAACTCCTTGTGGTAGGCGGCGTCGGTCGTGGGCATGAAGACCTTCTTCCCGCCCACCTTGATCACGGCGTCCACACTGAACGGGTTCAGCCCCCCGTGGGTGTAGTCCAGCGTGGTGCTCCCGAAGATGTCGATCCCGCCGACGATCCGCCGGGCGAAATGCGCCCGGGAGGCCGTTTCGAGCTGGTGCGATTTTGTGATGATCGCGCGAAACCCGTATTCCTTCGCCCCGCGCGCGGCCTCCACGTCGTCCACCATCCGGGGGAAGACGTCGGGGTTCGTGTGGACGTGGATGTCGCACGCCCCCTCCAGGATCTCCAGATCGGCCCGCATGCGCGAAAACCCCTGTCCCTACGAAGGCGTCAGGTCTTTGGCCAGCATGGCGTGAGCGCCCTTGTAGCCGTTCACCACCTGCGTGACTCTCAGGTCAACCGCCGTGCTGCAAAAGGCGTAGGCGTCCTCCCGGCCGAGACCGAAGCGGTCGCCCAGAAACTCGATCATCTCCCGGAGGGCCTCCTTCACCGCGTCGTCCAGGTCCTGATCGAACCCCATGGTGATGTAGTGGGTCGGCGTCTCCGCTCGCGGCCATTTCCTGAGTTTCACGTCCTTGCGGGCCGTGAGCCGGAGGACCGCCCGCATCGAGGTCTCGACCGCCGTTACGTCCACCTCCCCGTCGCCTTGCGCGCCGTGTCCGTCGCCGACGGACAGACCCGCGCCTTTCTTCCAAACCGGAAGGTAAATCGTCGAGCCGGCCACGAGTTCCTTGTTGTCCAGATTGCCGCCGTGGAGGTAGGGCGGATTGCTCGGGATGGCGCCCATCCCCTCCGGCGGGCATACGCCGAGGATGCCGAAGAACGGGCGCAGGGGCACCTTCCACCCCTTCACCACCTCCGCCGTGCCGGCGTTCAGGTCCAGGTCGATGATCCGGGCGTTCACTTCCGTGAAATCATCGGGCAGCGCGCCCAACAGGGGTCCTAAGCGGTTATACGCCCAGTCGAACCTCGGCCAAATCTCCTCGATGACGATTTCCAGGACGTCCCCCGGCGCCGCCCCTTCCACGGCCACCGGGCCCAACAGGATGTGCGGCCCCGGCCCCTTGGGGACCTTCGCGTGGATGGCCCTCAGCTCCTCGGGGATCCGGCTCTCGTCTTCCGGCAGCAGGTCGGGATGGCCCGACAAGGTGTGGACAATCACCCGGTCGCCCGAGGCGAGGGTCAGGACGGGCTCCAGGCGATGGTCGAAAGTCCCCCAGTGAACCGTGTCCGGGTTGGCGAACAACTCATGGGTCTTCATTGACACTCCTCTCTTCCAAGGGCAAAAAGTCGGCGGCGTGGTCGGTCAATTCATGAACGAGCCGCCGTCCACCAGCAGGGTCTGGCCCGTGATGAAGTCGGCCCCGTCCGACAGGAAGAACAAAACGGCGCCGATGAGGTCTTCCGGGACCTCACCGCGCGGGATTGCCCGCGTCGCGATCTGGAGCGTCTCCACCCGCTCGTAATCCTCGCCGCGCGCCTCGGCCAGGCTCTCGCTTCGCGTCAGACCCGGGGCGACGCAGTTGACGCAAATCCCGTCCTTCCCCATCGACCGCGCCAGGACCCGCGTCAATGTGATGACCACGCCCTTGGAGACCGTATAGTGGGCGGGAATCGGGGTTCCCTTGAACGGGACGCCCGAGGCGATGGTGATGATCTTCCCCGATCCCCGGTCTCTCATATAGGGGTGGACCGCCTTCGAGGCCAACCACGCGCCCTTGACGTTGACGGCCATGACCGCGTCCCACTCCTCGACGGAGACCTCATCGAAACCGCCCAGGCGGATATCCGCCACGCGCGCGGCGTTGTTCACCAAACCGTCGACGCGGCCGTATCGGCCGTGGGCCGACCGGGCGAGGGCCCTCACGCTCCGCTCCTCGGACACATCGGCGCGGACGTACATCGCCTCCCCGCCGCCCTTGCGGATTTCCTCCACCGCTTCTTCGCCGTCCAGGACGTCCGAGACGACAACCTTCGCCCCCTCCGCGGCCGCGGCCTTCGCGTAGACCCTCCCGATCCCCCGGGCCGCCCCGGTGACGATGACAACGCGATCCTTAAGCCGCAATGCCCATTCTCGCTTTCGGAATCACCGGGGCCGCGCCCTCGGCGGTTACCGGCTCAAGACGCCGCGCCGCACCACCGGATCAGGAGGACGGCGAACATCTTGACGGCATCCACGTAGGATTCGACGTCCACCCACTCGTCAGGCGAATGGCCGCCCCCGCCCAGGGGGCCGATGTTGACCGTCGGCATCTCCGCGTACAGGGCGGGCACCCGCATGTCGCTCCCCACCGGCGTCGCCCCGAGACTCGTCTTCTCCCCCGTGACGGCCTCGATGCTCTCTCGTGTCACCCGGACAAACGGGTCGTCGGGATCGCACCGGCAGGGGCTGAACTTGATCGGAAGCCACTGGACCTCGGGCGGGTTCTCCTTCAGCCACGGGTCCGCGGCGGCGGCGGTCCGAACGGTCTCCTCGATGAGGGACACGTTCTCTTCCAGGGATTCGTTGTTCGGAAAGGTGTACACCCAGTCCATCTCGCAGTCCGGCGGGACCTGGTATAGCCACCCGCCCCCGCGCATCGCGCTGAGGTACAGGTTGACGGCGCGGACCGGCCGGCCGCTGAGGTAAAAGGTGCTCTCGGTGAGGGGCTCCCGGCTCGTCACGCCCAAGTGACGGTCGAGCTCCCGAAGGGCCTCGACGATCCGCCACGCCTTCTCCAATGCGTTCACGCCCAAGTGGGACTGAAACCCGTGGGTCGTCCGGCCCTTGACCTTCACCCGGAAAGTCAGGACGCCGGAGGAGGCGATCCAGACCATCTCGGGCTTCCCCTCGCCCGGGTGGGTGTGGATGCCCGCGTCCGCCCGGTAGCCCTGGGCGACGCAGGCCAAAATACCGCCGCTGCCGCCGATCTCCTCCTCGATGTTGCTCATGCAAAGGACGTCGCCCTTGAGGCGGACGCCGGCCCCCATGCACGCCTTCAGCGCGTAAAAAGACGCGGCCATCCCGGCCTTCATGTCGGCCGTTCCGAGGCCGTACATCCGGCCGTCCACGATCTCCGCGCCGTAGGGGTCCCGGGTCCAGCCGTCTCCCGGCGGAACCGTGTCCATGTGGGCGAAGAACATGATCGAGCGCCCTCCGCCCGCTCCCCGATATCTCCCGATGACGTTGGGTCTTTCCTCATAGTTCCCGACGTTCACCTCCGGGTCCACCGGGATGAACTCGGGATGGCCCTCGAGGGCCTCCATATCGGCGACGCAACGCTCGACTTCGAGTCCCATCTCTTTCAGGTAACCCGCCATGAATTCCTGGCCGGGACCTTCTTCGCCCGTGAGGCTCGGAATCCGCACAAGGTCCTGAAGAAGCTCGATGGCGTCGCCGCGATTGGAATCGATCCAGGCCAAAACGCGTTTTTCGTCCTCGATCATACTCAACGGCATCCCCTCCCGGTCACCAAATGTGGAAAACCGCTCATCATGGGATCAGCCCGGAGTTTGCGGGGGAAACGGCCGGCCCGGGGTCGCCGGTTCGCTCTCACCACGCCATCCAGCCCCCGTCCACCGGGAGGGTGTGACCCGTCACCAGACCGGAGGCCTCCGACGCCAGGAAAATGGCCGCTCCCTTGATCTCCTCCGGCGCCCCACGCCGCCCCATCGGCATTCGCTCGCCGATCTGCTCTCGCATCTTTTTCTTCCAATCCGCCTCCGGGCCGCCTCCGCCCCCTCCCCCGCCCGCGGCAAGCTGGGTGTCGAAAAATCCCGGGGCGATGGCATTCACCCGGATCCCGTCCCGGGCCCATTCAACGGCCAACTGCCGGGTCAGGTTGACCAACGCCCCCTTGGATGACGCATAGGCGGCGACGGGCATGCTCGAGCTGGCGCCGAGGCCCCAAACAGAGGCGATGTTGATGATGGCGCCGCCGCCCCGCGCCTTCATGATGGGATGGACGGCCTGGCAACAGGCAAAGGGACCGTCCAGGTTGATGGACATCAAGGCCCGCCAATGTTCGGGCGTCATCTCCTGGGCGGCGAACGGGCCCCCGTGGCTTTTCCCCCCCACGCCGGCGTTGTTGATCAGGACATCGATCCCTCCCAGGGCGTCCGCGACCTCATTCATCGCCGCGAACACACCGTCCCGATCAGATACGTCGATCGTGCGGTAATGGGCCTTTTGCCCGCGGGCGGTCAGGTCCCGGGCCTTCTCTTCGCCTTCGTCCCGCAGGATATCGGCCAGGACGACCTCGGCCCCGGCCTCCGCGAGCCCCGTGGCCATGGCCAGGCCCAGCCCCCTGGCGCCTCCGGTTATCAGGGCCACCTTGCCGTCCAGCCGGAACATCTTCGGAAACGTCCACTCAGCAGCCAAGACTTTGCTTCCTCAACTCACACCTCTCCTTCCCCGTTTTCCGGAGGCTACGCCTTCAGGAATTTTTTCACTTCGGCGGCGAACTCCCCGGGTTTTTCCTGCTGGATGGAGTGGGCGCAGTCCTTGAACGTCACCAGCTCCGCACCTGCGATCTCCGAGGCGTACGCCTCGCCGTGCGCGATGGGGACGAGGCGATCCTGCTCTCCCCAGAACACCCGGGTCGGACATGTGACCCGGTAGAGGCGCCGCCGCAGCGCCGGATTGAACAAAAGCGGGTTCCACCCCAGGTGGGCCAGCGTGACCCGTCCCCGATAGAGCTCCTGCTGAATCTCGGGAGTCGGCTCGCTTTCCACCAACGCCTTCACCTTTTCCGGATCCGAAAACAGATACTCCGCGGTCTCGGCCGGGGAAAGGGTGAAGAGGTCCGTGATGGGCGTCCCCTCCACGCGAAGCCCCGAGGCCGCCGACAGAATCACTTTTGAGACCCGCTCAGGGTGGGCCACCGCAAACTCGGCCGCCAGCCATCCGCCGAAGGAGATGCCGACCACGTTGACCTGATCCAGACCCATCTGGTCCAGAAAGTCGAGGTAGTGGTAGACCATATCGTCCATCCCGTCGAGCCAATCGGGCCGATCGGACTGGCCGAAACCCGGGTGGTCGGGCGCGAGGACATCGAAATCCTTGGCCAGCTCTTCCATCACCGGCAGCCAGACGCCCGACCGCCCCGCTCCGTGAAGATAGAGCAGGGGCGGACCTTCCCCTCCGCGAAGAAGCCGCACCTTCACATCCCGAACCTGGACGAATTCCGTGAGTACATCCGTTGCCTGTGTCATGTGTCACACTCCCAGGGTCAAAAGAGTTGAGAGAAAAGCCTGTTTTCGAAAAGAATCAAAACGCACCCCCCCCCGAACGCAAACGAACCCGGGGATCCCCCTCCCCTCCCCGGAACCCGTCTTTATACGCCCATCGAAATGACTCCGATCCCCAGGACAACGACCACCGTCGCCGCGACCAGCCTGGAGGTGATGCGCTCACTCTCCCTCAGAAGCAGCCACGACAGCAACAGCACCCACAAGGGCATCGAGTGGATGAGGAAGACCACCCGGGAAAATTCCCCCCGGTTCAACGCGTCAAAGAACAACAGCCGCCCCGCCAGGGCGAAGGAGGCCGCCCATCCGAAGAACAACAAGCCCTTGGGCGCGAGTCGGAGCCGCTCTCCCCGGGGGAAAAAACGGGCCATGGCGGAAAGCCCCAGCACGCCGCCCAGCGCCGCCGCGACCACCCCGTAAATCGGGAAAGGGACATGCATGAGGCCCAGTTTTCTCAACGCCGGCGTCACGCCCATCGCAAGCCCGGCGAGGACCGGAAAGAGGAAATCTTTCCGCTTGAATCGGCCCCCCGATTTTTCCCCGGAGATGGCCACCACGCCGCCCACGATGAGCAGCCCCCCCACCCAAACCGTCCAATCCGGACGCTCCCCGAGAAAGGAGACCCCGATGAGGACGCTGATCAGCGGCGCCACCGAAGCGATGGTCGAGGCCCGCGAAATCCCCACACGCTGGTTGCCGAGGAGTAGGAAGGTGATGGCCAGTCCCGGGTGGACCACACCGGACAGCAAAAACCAAAGGAATCCCTCCCGTGTGCCCGCCTCCAAGGGAACCAGGACCGGGAGCCACGGCCCCAACAAGACAAGCGGAACCAGGGCGAACATCACCGCCCCGGTGAAGGGGGGCGCGTGCCTCAACGCCCCCTTGGAAAACACATTGGCCACGCTGAGCATGAACGCGGCCAGAACGGCCATAAGCTCGGGGAGAACGTTCAGTTCCAGATTCAATACGAGTTCCCGGTCCTTCCGGGCGTTCCGCCCCCGCGCTGAGGGGATCCGAAACGCACCCTTGCGGACCGGCCCCCCCGTTCCTCCCGATCCCTGAAATTTCCTGGACGCCTGAGCGTCCCCCCCCCCCCATCCGAAAACGGGGACGCGCCGGTCAGAGCCCGCCGTGCGATCTAGGTGGCCGCACCCGCCGGGGCCTCGACCTGAAAGTGAGGCATGACCTCGCTTGCGAACATCTCGACGTTTTTCATGGTGAGGTCGTGGGGCAGGCTTCCGAAATGCAATAGCGTGACCAGAAACCCGAACCCCGCCTCCTTCTCGTATTCCTTAAGCCGCTCGCGCACCGTGGCCGCGCTTCCCACGATGATGACCCCCTTTTCGTCCAGCTCACGGGGGCTTCGGTCTCCGGCCATCTTATCCGCCTTGGCCTCCAGGATGCGGGCCATGGACTTATCCGTCAGGTAGCCCGGCGGAAAGAATTGGTGCCCCGGACGCCGCAAGAGCTTGTTGAAGAGAAAGGAGAGGTGGGTTTCCGCCTCGGCCCACGCCTGCTCGTCGGTGTCGGCCACATAGATCGGGACGGCCCAGCCAAGCTGGTCGCTCGTCGCCGTGTACCCGTAAACCTCGGCCTGTTCTTTATATCGATCCAGGATCTTCTTCATCGCTTCAAATGGGCTGAAGACCTGCATGTAGGGATACTTCCGCTTGGCGGCGAATTCAATCGTCTCCTGGCTTCCCTGGGAGGGCATCCACACAGGGGGGTGGGGCTTCTGATAGGGACGCGGCCAGGGATTCACATACCGGAAGTTGTAATGTTTGCCTTCGAAGGAAAACGGTCCCGGCTCGGTCCACGCCCGGATGATCAGGTCGTAGGCTTCCAGGAACCGGTCCCGCGACGTTGTGGGGTCCATGCTGAAGGCTGTGTACTCGTCCCCCACCCCCCGGACGAACCCCGAGATGATCCGCCCTTTGGTGATCACGTCCAGCATGGCCACCTCTTCCGCCACCCGCAGGGGATGGTCCCGGAGGCAGATGGCGTTTCCCAGGATGGCGATCTTCGCGCGCTTTGTCCGGCGCGCCAACGCGGCGGCCATGAGGTTGGGCGAAGGCATCAGGCCGTAACAGGTCTGGTGATGCTCGTTCACGCAAATGCCGTCGTAGCCCAATTGATCCGCCCGCTCGAACACGTCCAGGTATTGGTTGTAAAGGATGTGGCCCTTTTCGGGATCATAGAGCTGGTTCGGTATCGTGGCCCAGGAGGTCCCGTAGGTCTCGAGGTAATCCTCCGGCATGTACGGGTAAGGCATCAAATGGAAAAAATAAAACTGCATGGACGCCTCCAGGGTGTAAAGGTGAGAGAAAATCCCCCGTCGGATGGAAGGGAGCGCACTGTTCAAGGGCTAGGCGCAGCATGCCCAATATTATCATTTCAAAAAAGGGGGGGGGTGTCAATAGGAAGGACATAGGAAGGACATCCGTACGCGAACACACCGCCAGGACCGCCGGACGCGGCCCTCCCACACCGCGACCCGGCCCCTCTTCGGCTTCAAACCGAGAGGAAATCAATCATCCGAACCGCACGCATCGCCCCTTGCCGACCGGATGGCCCGCAGAAGGGATTCCGGGGTGATCGGGATCTCGCTCACCCACACCCCGACGGCGTCGAAGATCGCGCCGGCGACCGCCGGGACGGTGGCCATCGTCCCGGTCTCGCCGACCCCTTTGGCGCCGTAGGGACCGTCCGGGTGGGGCTCTTCGATCAGGATGGCCTCCATCTCGGGCGGCACGTCGCCGAAGGAGGGAATCGGATACTCGAGGAAAGACGCATTCGTGAGCCGGCCTTCCTCGAACCGCATGGATTCGAAAAGCGTCAGCCCCAGCGTCGTGATGGCCGCGCCGTTGATCTGCTGCTCACAGTGGGCGGGATGGACGGCCCGCCCCACGTCGGCCGCCGCGGCGAACTTCAAAACCCTGACCGTCCCCGTCTCGCAATCCACCTCGACCTCGGCGGCCGAAGCGCCGCTGAACCAGTGCGCCGTCATGTTCTCGGACTGCCCCGTCTCCTTGTCCATGGGGACGATGGCGATCTGGAACAACCCCTGTCCCACCAGCGTTCCTCCCCGCGCCCCCTGAAACCTGCGGTGAAACACCTCTTCCAAAGAAAGCTTCCGCTCGGGCGCGCCTAGGACCCGGACCGCTCCCTCTCGGGTCTCCAACTCCCCCGCGTCCACCTCCAGGGCTTCGGACGCCGTTTCGAAAAGCTGCCGCTTCAGGTCGGCGGCGGCCATCTGGACGGCCCGCCCCATGTTGAACGTCGATCGGCTTCCCGCCGTAAGCATGTCGTAGGGCGTGACGTCCGTGTCGGGCCGCACGATCTTCACGTGCTCCAGGGGAACGCCCATCTCCTCGGCGGCGATCTGGCAAAGGGCGGTGTCGGACCCCTGCCCCATCTCCACCGTGGACGTAAGGACATTCAGGCTGCCGTCGCTCGTCATCTCCAGGATCGCGGCGGAGGCTGAAGGCGCAAGCAGGCCCTTGATGGCCAGGCAGACGCCCTTTCCGCGGCGAACCCCTTTGGCGGGCGGCGGCGAGGGGGGCGCCGCCGGGCCGGGCGTCCATCCGATGGCCTCGGCGCAGCGGTCCAGCGACTCGTGAAGGCCGAGGCTCGTGAGGGGGGTTCCCGTCGCGAAAACGTCGCCCTCCCGATAAGCGTATTCCCTTCGGAGCTCGACGGGATCGCGTCCCAGGTAATGCGCGACCTTGTCCATATGGGCTTCGTAGGCGAAGGCGAGCTGCGGAACGCCGAACCCCCGAAACGGGCCGGAGGGCGTCTTGTTCGTATAGACGCAGTAAGAATCGATCCGGATGTTGGGGATCCGGTAAGGGCCGGAGGCCACGCAACCCGTCTTGTACGCGATGCGAGGCCCGATCTCGGCGAACGCGCCCGTGTCGTAATAGACCTCGACCTTCCGCGCGGTGATCCTTCCGTCCCGGGACACGCCGGTCTTCATCCGGCAGACGGCCCCGTGCTTGGAAGAGGTGACGAAGACCTCCTCCCGGCTCAGAACAAACCGCACGGGCCGCCCGGACAGTCTGGCCAGCAGCGAGGCGATCGGCTCAATCTTGTTGTAGACCTTTCCCCCATAGGCGCCCCCCACGTACGGGACGATCACCCTCACCCGGTTGATCGGCGTCCCGTAAATCGCGGCCAGCTCGCTCCGGACGACGGAAGGGCTCTGCGTGGAAGACCAGACCGTCAGCCGTCCGTCCGCCTCCCACCGGGCCGCCACGCCGTGCGGCTCCAGGTGCACGTGCGAGACCGGAGGGGAAACGTAATCGTCTTCAAAAACCCGCGCCGCTTGGGACAGGGCCTTTTCGGCGTCGCCCGTTCTGAGCTTGAAATGGTGGATGACATTGGAGCCGCCCCCCTTGAGATGGGCCAGGTCGGCGAAGATCTTGGCGGACTCCACCTTCTCGTGCACCAGCGGCGCGTCCGGCTTGACGGCTTCCAGGACGGAGTGCACGGCGGGAAGGGGCTCGTATTCGACGCGGACCCGGGCGAGGGCCTCATCGGCCGTCTCCCGCGTGTCGGCCGCCACGGCGGCGACCGCCTCGCCCACGTGGCGGACCTTGTCGATGGCGACGATGGGCTGATCCTTGAAGGCGGGCCCGTAGCGGGGCTGCACATCGTCCATCCGGAGAAGGTACGCCCCGGTGACGACCGCCCGGACGCCCGGGACCCGCCGGGCCTCCCCGGCGTCCACCTTTTTCAACCGCGCATGCGGGTGCGGGCTTCTCAACACGGCGGCGTGCAGCATGCCCGGCAGTTTCAGGTCCCCCACGTAATCCGCGCGCCCCGTCACCTTGGGGCGCCCGTCGACACGGGGGACCGACCTTCCGATGACGCTTCCGGCCATAGGCTTTTCCGCGTTTCGATGCGTCGCGAGAGGGTCCGCGGGGGGGGGGAGGGGGAGGGCCGCGTCCCCCGGCGACAGGGGCGCCGCGGTCCGGGGACATACAACTCAACGGCATTGAAGAAGGGGGCGGAGAGACGGAGGAGAAACGCAATCCGGAGGGCGCGCGCGAGGCGCGCCCTCCGGCGCGTGAATCAAGCGGCGGAAATCAGCAACCGCAATTCCTCCCCGGAGCTTCCCCGGTCAGGGCAGGAGCTTCGGCAGAAACTTCATCGTATAAATATCGTCGATGGGAATAACTTCCTTCAATTTCATGAACTTGGTGATGATGTCGCGGGTCCGCGTCATCTTTTCTTTGGGAATTATATACTTGAATCCCACACCGCCTGAGCCTACTGGCGGTTCCTGGGCTTGTCTATCCAGCGAACATCCACCGACTCAGTGAGACCCTTCCCAAGCATCTCCATCCGCTCGGTGATGTCCTCCGGCGCGTCATCTGAAAGCGGAGGGATACCTTCCATCTTCTCGCGCTTCGTCGGATGGTAGGTGGAACGAACCAGCTCAACGGTGCGCTTCTTAGGATTGTCGCTCATCATGCTTTCTCCCTCGACATGAGCCCCTCAAAAACACCTTGAAACCGATCCAGATGTTAGCCCATGCTTAGCCTCCTTTCCCGATAGGACGGAGTAGCGAGGGGGCGTCCTCATCGGTTCCATCTTCCCGTGGGGAGGACTCAATCTCTCGAACGGGAATCAGTACTCACACCACTCACGGTAGCGCGTGATGGGACGCCCCCAACGGGTGGCGCGTCTAGGCTTCCGCTCTGAACCCAACATGATTGGAGAAAACCTGCGTCATGATTTCAACCTTCCCCTCAAGACTCGCCATCCGCTCGCGAAGACCTGCCATATCCCGATGCAGGTTCCACAGGAATCCTAGGTTCCCTACTACGACAGCCACATGATCCAGTCTTGGGGGTCCATGTCTATTCCTCCAGAACATGAAAGGGGAGCCGCGCTTGTTTGCCACACGGCCCCCCTTCTTGGTTGCTCGTCATGTTGTGGCCGTTCGGTCTACCCCTTACTCCTCCATCTTCCGCGCGCCGAAGGCTCCGGCCACTTTGCCGTTCACGAAGGAACCGTTGAACTCGCCCACGGCCACGGTCGGAGCTTCATCGTCAGGATGGTTATCAGGCTGGTGGAGGGACCCGCTCCATACTACATCAGTCGTGGCCCCGAACGTACCATCAGCTGGTTGGATTGCTGCGCTGGGCAGGTCCAGCTTCCAGTTGTTGGCCTGGCCGCCGGACAGTTCGAAGCGCGATACCGTGCCCTTGATGGTGTCAAAGTCATCTTGGGCGACCGAAAAGCCTCCGAAAGAGGCCGTCAAGGCAACGTCCGCCGTAAACGTTCCGGCGCCGGATACATCCACGTCCCCGCTTTCGTCGAGCGTGTCGTGCGTGTACACGCCGGCCGCATTGCCTTCATACGTAGCCGTGCCCTCAATATCGCTAACGTCGGCGACCGACAGATTGGAACCGGCGAAGGTCTGGACGGCGTCGTAAGAAGTGGTCACGCCTTCCTTCACGGTCTTCTTCACCCAGAGGCCGTAGTGCAGGTAGTCGTCATCGTCCACGTCCACCGTAGCGCCCCTGTCCGGTGTGAACCAGATCGTTCCACCACCGGTGATGGTCAAGGTCCCATCCGCATCGTCGGCTCTTGTGACAGTGCATGTCCCTGCATTGCATCTGAATGTCCCCGGCACTTCGGCCAGGCTTCCTCTATACGTCTTTTTCCCAGCCTCAGTGGCGGCATCATAAAGGGTGAGGATTTTGGTGCCAGCGCTTCCCTTGGTTGGGACTATCGCGGAACCGCCGAGCTTGGTGGCATCTTCAAGCAGAACAACGTAAGTGTCCAGCGCTGTTGTCGTGTCATCGATGTCTTCGGTGAGGCTGTAGCCTGAGTCGGTCCCGCCGAACGGCACGGCGTCGGGAGCCTCGATGTCCGTATGGACGACGACCACTTCCGTCATGCCACTCCTGGTCCGCGTGTTCATCATGCCGGACTGCATGAACTTGGGGTCGTTCTCATCTGGAAGGGCCGGATCAGTGATGGTCGTTTTGACCGCGCCGTCCTTGTGCTCGATCATCAGGGTGTAAGCGCTGTCGGTATCGTCAAAGCCTCCCGAAGAATCGCCCGGCGTCTCAGTCTCCTCGGTCATGATCGCCGTCTTCTTCGTCATCGCCACCTTGTTCGCCGCGGCCAACGCATCAGCCGCCATCTTGGCGTCCATCGCGTCCATCTTCGCCATCGTCACCATGCCGGCGTACTTCACGGCGTTGTCTCTGGCGTCCTCTACGTCTCCCTGAGCGGTTTCAGCTGCATCCGCCGTGGTGGCCGCCTTGGCCATCTCGTTCGCGGCCTCTGCATCATCTACGGCGTCCGAGGCGCGTGTGTGAGAAGCCAAATCAACGTCCTTGTTCGCCTCAACGGCCGCGAGCGCAGCCTTGGCCGCTTCGTAGGCCGTCTTGGCCGCGCCCTGCGCCGCGGTGATCTTCTCTGCATCTGTTGGCCCCGCCATCTCCGGCGGTGTGCCTGGCCCCGCCATCTCCGGCGGTGTGCCGTTGCTGCCACCACCTCCGCCGCCACAGCCCGCCATGACCAACGCCGCGACCAGGGCGAAGGCGAAGAAACTGTTGAACATTTTCCGCTTCAACATTTCTGTTACCTCCCAATGGATTTGTGTCATTCTGAGCTGCTCGCCTTGAGTCTCTCCCAAATCGAACATCAGCTCTAAAGATGGTGCCACAATGTGCCATAGTGTGTCAAGACCCTTTTCGGACACCCTCCACCAGAGCCTTGTAGCTGGGCCGCGTCCCGTGCATCCTCTTGGCTATCGCCGCCATCTGGTCCAGCGTGTCGAGGTCGCGGATGTTGTGCCGTCCGACAAATTCATCGACATATCGGTGCAGATGTTTCGGACCCATCCGGTGGAACGTTCCGTAGTGACCCCGCTTGAATCCCGCCCAAAAGGATTCGACGCCATTCGTGTGCACGTCCCCCCGGACGTATTCGGAAACTGAATGTTTTACGGACTCATGGTTCGGGAGGTGCTTGTATGCTACTGCGTCATCGGTGAAAACCTTCACCCCAGGAACCGACCGGTCCGCAATGAACCCGCTCAACGTTTCGCCCGTTGTGTCAGGTACAGGTTGAGCGGAAACCTGTCCCGTGGCCCGATCTCTCATCCCTGCAACGGCAACCTTACCGACCGCCCCCCGGCCCATCAAGCTTTTCCGCTTCTCCGGCCTCATGTTCTTCCGCTTGCCGCCGACGAAAGTTTCATCGACTTCGACCGGGCCGGAGAACAACGGCTTGCCCTGATCCATGAGCTTCCGAACCCGATGGGCAACGTGCCAGGCCGTCTTCTGTGTCCGGCCCAGGTCACGGTGCAACCGCATGGATGAAACGCCCTTGAGGTTCGTTGATACGAGATACAGGACATAGAGCCAATCGACATAATCGAGCGGGCTGGAATGCATGAAGGTTCCGACCTTCACGCTGAACTGCTTGTAGCAGCCCTTCTCCCGACAACGGAAAGGCATCGTCTTGTGTTTGGATTTGAGGTTGACGTTCAGCGAGCCGCAGTCAGGGCAACAGACGCCGTTCGGCCAACGCTGCTGGATGAACCACTCTTCCGCCGTGGCCTCGTCGAACATAGAGTAGAATTGACGGGTCGTGATTCCTTGCCTGAAGTGCTTGCCCGGTCCCTTCTTAGCCATTGCCCTTCCTCCCATTCAGGAGGCCATTGTACCAACAAATCCCAAAGGGTGTCAAGCACTTTTGTGGGCGGTGGATAACGCCGGGAAGCAGTAGGAAGGATTGACAAAAGGGCCTGATTGGCCTAGACCCAAAAAAGCCTTCCGGAGCCTGTCCCATTCATAGTTGAAGGTTGAGAAAAAGAGGTGGCGGTTCACTCCTGCCGACTCGGTTAGAATCGGGTTGGCAAACATTCAAAGAGGAGGAACCGCCATGAGTGAAGCTTACCAGATCATCGAGAAGAAAGAGACCCAAAGGTTGGCCGCCTTTGTGGCGGAGCACGGGCAGGCGTTTTTTCCTCTGGTGTCGCTGGTGGAGCAGTCCCAACTGGCGGTGGAGGACCTGATGGACGTCATGGGCCGGGCGGGCCTGGAGGCCGTGCTTTTGCTGTCGGCCAAGGGCTTGACGGGCGCGCCGCATCCAGGCAAGCGGGGTGGCGAGGTCCGCCGGCACGGCAGCCAGGGGGGCCGGGTGACCCTGAAGGGGCGCAAGCTGAAGGTGAGAAAGCCGCGGCTTCGCCGCCGGGGCCAGGGTCGGGGCGGGGAGGTGGAGGTGCCGGCGTATGCGGCCATGCAGGCCGACCCCGGGCTGGGGGAGCGGATGCTGGATTTGCTGATGCGAGGGGTCTCGACGCGGAACTACGCGGCCGTTCTTCCCGAGCTGGCCGAGACGGTGGGGGTGTCGAAGTCGGCCGTGAGCCGGGAGAGCATCGAGGCGGCCGAGGCGAAGCTGCGGCGTCTTTGTGAGCGGCGTTTTGACGACATCGACCTCCTCATCCTCTACCTGGACGGTCTGCGCTTCGGCGCGCATCACGTCATCGTGGCCGTTGGGGTGGACACACGGGGCCAAAAGCACGTTCTGGGCCTGAGGTCGGGCGCCACCGAGAACGCCACGGTCGTGACGGCGCTTCTTGAGGAGTTGGTGGAGCGCGGCGTGCGGCCCGGGCGGCGTCGGCTTTTTGTCATCGACGGCTCGAGGGCGCTTCGTGCGGCGATTGACCGGGTGTACGGGGACGACAATCCGGTGCAGCGGTGCCGCAACCACAAGGTGAAGAACGTGATGGACCACCTGCCCGAGGAGTTGAAGGATCCGGTGAAGGCGACGATGAAGGCGGCCTGGCGGCTGGCGCCGAAGGAGGGGATTGCCCGTCTGCGCAAGCAGGCCCGGTGGCTTCAGATCGAGCATCCGGACGCGGCCGCCAGCCTTTTGGAGGGTCTGGAGGAGATCTTCACCGTCAACCGCTTGGCTCTTCCGCCCGGCCTTCGGCGCTGCCTGGTGAGCACGAACCTGATCGAGAGTCCCTGTTCGGGGGTGCGGATGCGCACCCGGCGCGTCGGCCGCTGGCGGGACGGGGCGATGGTGAAAAGGTGGGCCGCTTCCGCCTTCCTCGCCACCGAGAAGAACTTCCGTCGCCTGGACGGCTACCGGGACCTGTGGATCCTGAAGGCCGTTCTGGACGAGCCCCGCTTTGACACCCGAGAGGAGGTCGCATAAGGTGAACCACACACGGACCGCCGCCTCAAACCTTCAACTGAATTCGGGACACCCTCGCCTTCCGTGGAAGAAGGCTTTTCAGGCAGCCGATTGGCTGAGAGTCTCATTGAAGGAAACACAACATCCTTCAATTTAGACTCCTTCCAAGAAGCTGTCAACACTCTTTTTGCGGGCGCAGTGCGCCCAAAAGGAGAAGTGCCATGACAGCAGACCATGAAACCCGCCTGTACCTTGAGGACCGTCTATTTGATGAGGCCGCCATGTGTGGGTGTATTCGCAGGCCGATGGGATTCATTGACCGACTGGACTTGAAGAGAGAATTGTTTGAGCAGTGCTTCTACGGGAACCCACTCGAAGTCGTTGTCCCGATAGGATTGGAGCCCATGTGACTGAGACACTACCGGCATTTTTGGGATTCAAGTATATAATTCCCTTTTTGTAATAACCCAATTTTTTGGCCGAGATAAAATACGAGTGGGGCGCGTTGATGACCCAGTCCAGCGTGAAGTTCAGCTTCTCGCCCGCCAGGGCGGAGGCCGACATCAGGAAAGACAAAGCAACGAACAAACCGGCCGCTCTCAACAGATGTCTCATTTCTCCCTCCTTGGTCACGGTGTCGGATGCGTCCTCTCTTAAGAGGCTCAGCGTCCCTCCAAAAAACCATCTCCGGCCATCCGCAGATTTCCTTCAAGGCATATGCGCATCAAAGACACATGCCCCTACTGAAACTGTTGGGACTCACTATCCTTGGATAAAACGAACCAAAAGTGTACCACAGGATTGAACCGGATCAACGACATTCCGCGGAAGGTCTTACGGGAAGCGATAAATAATCGACGCCCTTTTCACCCTGAGCGACGGGCGAGCAACGTCCGAAAGGGAAGGCCGGATGACGCATCAAAGCGGGGGGTCAACCGACCCGGGGGGTCAACCGATACAAGGGTCTCCCCCCGCCCTTCCCCCGGCTTGATCCGGCATTCGGCGCCACAAAACGCAAGATCCTTCGCGCGAGCCGGGTGACTCACGCTCAAAATCCCATGTCAACGATTAGCCTGGATTTCTCACCAACCGATGGTCTCGTGCTCTGCTTGCCGCAGAGATCGCACCGGCCGCCTTGTTCGGCGGAGTGTAGCGGATACTCGCAACGACCGTCTTTGCGGGCGGGTACGGGGACCCGCCCCTACGGGTAAACAGGGTTTTTCGTCGCAGGGGCCGGACGGTGCCACCGCCTCGGTGGTCCCCGTACCGGCCCGTCACACGCCCGCGCAGAGAACGGGGTGTTTCAGCCAAGCAACTCGCTCGCATCGGGCAATGTATTGAAAGGCAACCAGCTCACTGGCCCATCCGAGGTTCAAAATTCTCTTTGTGAGAAATAGAGGTTAGAGGAACGGGATGGAGGACATCAAGATTCCTCATCCGGAAGGCGCGCGTGCGGCGCGCCCTCCGGACTCCGAACCGAATCTCAAAGCCTTGAAAGGTGAAGTCTCTTTATAGCTCGCCCCTCTTGGGGAAGAGCTTCGGCAGGAACTTCATCGTGTAAATGTCATCAATCGGCACCACCGTCTTCAGCTTCATGTACTTGGTGGTAAGGTCCCGGGTTCTTTTGACTTTTTCCCGGGACATCCAGCCGATGCCGTATTTTTCGGTCTCATCCGTCAAAAGCAAGTCCAAGCTGACTCTCAAGCCTTCCAGGTTGTTCTGACGGTTCAGGGAAGGGAAACGGTCCAGAACGATCTGCAATCCCTTTTTCGGGTTTTCGACGACCCACGCGACCCCCTTGAAGCTGGCCTCCACGAATCTCCGGACCTGGTCGGGATTGTTGGCGATGCGCTCATCCTGGGTGATGAGACCGTTGGCGTAGATGTCCACACCGTGATCGGCGTAGGCGAGGACCGTGATCTCACCCTGGCCGGCCTTCCTGACGTTGTTGACGGCGATGGGACGATTGTTCGCGTACACGAAGGCGCAATCGATCTTCCCCGCCACCAGGCTGGGAATGATGGCGCTGGGTTGGATAAAGGCCCATTTGACCTTGGACTGATCCACACCCGACGCTCTGGCAAACGCGGGGAAGAGGGTGTAGACGGAGGTCCCGATGTTGGTCCCCATGATCTTCCCTTCGATATCCTTCGGTTTCTCGATTCCCCTCTTCTTCAAACAAGCAAGCTCGTACGGCGCCCTCGCGTAAAGGACCCCGAGCTCCTTCGCTTTGACACCTTTGGTCCGCGCTACGATCAGACTGCCCGTGTCCGCCATTCCGAAATCGGCCTGTCCGACGCCGACCTTCTTGATGGTGTCGGTCGAGCCAAACCCGCGGCGAATGCTGACATTCAGCCCCGCCTCCTTATAGTATCCCAGCTTATCGGCCGCGACGGCGAAAGTATGCGCCGAGTAAATGATCCAGTCCATCGTGAAGTTCAGCTTCTTGGCCGCCGGGGCGGAACCCGTCATCAGGAAAGACAAGACGACAAACAACCCGGCGACTTTCAACAGATACCTCATTGTTTTTCCCTCCTGTGGCATCACCTGGGAAGGGCGCCCGGATCGAGCCGCTCGGCCCCTCCCCCAATCCTCTCCGGCGCGTCCGGAGATTTCAACAGCGGGCATCCGCGGAACACATGCATATGCCTGGACTGAGACCGCTAAGATTTTCCACCTTTGATGCGATTTACTTGTTATTTAACCACAGTCCCCAACTTCTTTCAATAAGATCCTGGAACTTCTTTCAATAAGATCCTGGGGAATCCCCGCGTCCCCCCGTTCTTGAACGCCTCTCCGGATCGGCCCAACAATCCTTTATAATCACATCTGTTAAGCTGAATTTTCTTGTGACCGGATGTTCACCACGATTCGAGGATTCGTCCTCCAGCGGCTGTGCGTACTCCATGATTCATCTCAGCGCCCTCGACCAATCACCCGTTCGCAGCGGGGGGACCCCCTCGGACGCCGTTCAGGAGACCGTTCGGCTCGCGCAGGCGGTGGAGCGGCTCGGCTATCGCCGCTATTGGCTGGCCGAGCACCACGGCACCGACGGGTTCGCGGGTTCCGCGCCGGAGATCCTCGTCGCCCGCGTCGCCGCCGCCACCCGCGATATCCGGGTCGGATCGGGGGGCGTCATGCTGAGCCACTACAGCCCGCTGAAGGTCGCGGAAACCTTCCGTCTGCTCGAGCTCCTCTACCCGGGCCGGATCGACCTCGGGATCGGCCGGGCCCCCGGCAGCGACACGCGCACCGCCCGGGCGCTTGCCTACGGCTCACAGGTCGGCATCGAATACTTCCCGGCGCGGATTGCCGACCTGGTCGCCTTCCTGGAGGATTCCACTCCGGCGACGGAGGCTTTTTCCGGCGTCCGGGCGACGCCCAAGGCGCCGTCCATCCCCGAGGTCTGGCTTTTGGGATCGAGCGCCCAAAGCGCGATGTACGCCGCGCAATTCGGCATCGCCTTCTCCTTCGCTCACTTCATCACCCCGCAGGGGGGGGACCAGGTGCTCCAGGCCTACCGGGACCAATTCAACCCATCCGGGCTGCGGAAAGAACCGGAGGGGAGCCTTTGCGTCTTCGTCATTTGCGCCGAGATCGAAGAAGAAGCGCGGCGACTCGCCCTCAGCCGCGACCTTTGGCGCATCCGCCTCGATCGCGGAGAGCTGGGACCCTACCCCTCCCCCGATGAGGCCCTGGCTTACCCCTACAGCGAAGAGGAGCGGATCCGTGTCGAGGCCAACCGGCAACGCACGGTCGTCGGCACGCCGGACCAAGTGAAAGCCCGCCTGGAATCGCTGGCCGAGGAATACGCTGTCGACGAGCTGGTCATCTTGACGATTACTCACGATTTCGCGGCTCGCGTCAGGTCCTATGAGCTCCTCGCCGAAGCCTTCGGACTTGAACCCCGCACGGGGGCGTAGGGCGGCGCTTCGGTCTCGATCCGGGCGAGCCCCGGCCGCTCCGAACCCTGCTCACGGGGCGACGACCCCCTAACGGGCGCTCGACTTCACCCCTGCGACATCGCCACGAGAGCCGCCCCAGCGCAGACAAGAACCACCCCGGCCGCCAAGCGAAAACTCAACCCCTCGGCCTGCCGGAACCAAAGCCACGAAAAGACCAGGACGAAAAGGGGGGACGTGTAAACCAGCGGCGCTACAGTGAACAGGGGCCCTCTTTGGGAAGGCGAAGTGGCTCAGGGTCGAGAAGAACGCGCTGATCAGGAAGTAACCGAAATTCTTACGACTGAATTGAACCCGCTCTGTCCGGGGAAGAAGCGGATAAAAGACGGCGATGAGCCCCAGCGTCCCCAAAGCCGCCGTGGAGAGACCCAGGCTCAGACTGGGGACGAGGGAGACCCCCGCCTTCCGGAGAACGACCGTGATCCCGAAGGCCAGGGCGGAGAGCGCGGCGAACAGGAAATCATGCCGGACCGCACCCCAGGCCCGGGCGGTGGACCGCCGCTCTTGCGCCAGGAAGATGATGCCGCCCATGATCGAGAGCGTCCCCAGATAGATCAGAGAAGAAGGGGCTTCTCCCAGGAAAATCGCGGCGACGAGGACAGCGATCAGGGGCGATGAGGACACGATCGTCGTCGAGCGGGCCAGGCCGATCCTTCCAAAGCTCATGTTGAGGAGGTTTCTGGCGAGACCCAGCGTCACGCCCGACACCACAAAAATCAACAACCCCCGGACTTGTATCTCCCCACGATCGAAGGCGCCCCAGGCGACGGGGCCCCAAACCGCGAGGGACACCAACCCCAGCGTCAGGGTCCCCGTAACGGGGGTGGACGTGCGCAAGGCGACGCGGGCGGAGGAATCGCCGATCGCCCACGCCAGGGCGGCCAGGATCGCGAAACTCTGGGCTGCAAACACCGGCCTCTCGCTCAAGCTTGACGGTTGAAAGGGTCGATCGCGGCCCGCCGTGCAGTTTCTGAATCCTCACCGCGCAAGGCTTGCCGGTCAAGTCCGGGCCATCGTCACCAACGCGGCGCCCGCGCAGACAAGCGCCACGGCCGCCGCCAACCGAAGATTGATCCGTTCCGCCTCCCGAAACAACACCCAGGACAGGGCCAGGGTGAAAAGCGGGGTGGTGGAAATGAGCGGCGCCACGGTGGCGACCGGCCCCCTTTGGACGGCGGCTAACATCGAGAGCTGAGCCGGACTCGTGAAGAGGGCGCTGCTGATCAGGCGCCTGAAATCCCGCCGGCTGACCCGGAGCCGCTCCTCCGGGGGGAGAAACGGACACCACAACCCCAGAACGATCAAGGCGCCGACGGCCGTCGCGGAAAGACCCAAGCTCAAACTGGGCAGGATGGAAACCCCCGCCTTCCGAAGGGAGAAGGCGACGCCCAACAACACGCAGGACAGAACGGACATCAGGAAGTAGGGCCACGCCAATTTCCGGCCCGCTTCGCCCCGGGCGGCGGCTCCCGGCTTATAAGACAACATGGACACCCCGCCGACGACCAGCAGCGTTCCAAGATACACCAGTGCCGTGGGCCTCTCCCCGAGGGCCGCGACGGCGATGAAGACCGAGAACAGGGGCGCGGCGTTTGTGATGGTCACCGACCGGGAGAGGCCGATTCCCCGAACGCTCATCGTGAGCAGGGTCCTGGCCAGCCCCGGCGAGGCGACGCCCCCGATGAGAAAGATCCAAAGCCCCGCCACCCGGATTTCCCCGAAGGAAGTGGTGGCCCAAGCAATCGGCCTAAACACCCCCAATGTGAACAACGCCAGGACCAGCGTGCTCGTCCAGGGCGTCGCGGTGCGCAACCCATAATTCATGGTGATGTTCGAGATGGCGAACACCACGGCGGCGAGCAGAGAAAAAAGCTGGGCGGCGATCAGGTCATCCATGGCCATGCACCGGCGTGTAGGAATATCGGCGTCCGGGCCGGCCGGCCGCCCGGCGGATCACCCGCGCGCCATCGTCACCAACACGGCCCCGCCGCAGATCAGGAACACGCCCGACAGAAGGCGGGCGTTCAATCGCTCCACCTCCCGAAACAACAGCCAGGAGAATCCCAGCACGAACAAGGGCACCGTAAAGACCAGGGGCGCGACGGTGGACAGGGAGGCCCTTTGAAGCGCGGAGAAAAACGCGAGATGAGCGAGGCTCGTGAAGGTCCCGCTCAGGAGAAAGGGCAAAGTGCTCTGCCGGGTGAACCGGATGCGGTCGCCCGAAGGCAGGAGAAAATTCCAGATGACGGTCACGGCCAGCGTGCCGAGGGCCGACAGACACAACCCCACGCTGAGGCTGTGGATGAGTGTGACCCCCACCTTCCGGAGAAAAGAGGCGATCCCGAGCGTGAGCATCGCCAGCAGGGCGTAGACGAAAAAATGCCAAACGGTCTTCCCGCGCCCTTCACCCTCGGTGGCGGACTTTTGTTCGAGCGTCAAGATCAGCACACCCCCGACAATCAGAAACGTCCCCAGGTAAACCAAGGGCGTGGGCCGCTCGCCCAGGGCCACGATGGCCAAAAGGACCGTGACCAGGGGGGAAATGGAGATGAAGGCCGTCGAGCGGGACATCCCGATGCGGTTGAAACTCATGTAAAGAAAGGTTCGGGCCAGGCCCGGCGCGGAAACGCCCGCCACCAAGAAAACGACCGCGCCCGAAAGGCTGAGACTGCTCAGGGAAGAAGGGGTCAGAGCGAATGGCCCGTACATCGCCAGGGTGATGCACGAAACAATCAAGGTCGCCGTGATGGGTGTGGACGTGCGCAGCGCGAAACGGGCGCACGTATCTCCCGAGGCAAACCCGAAAGCGGTGAGGACGGCGAGGAATTGGGCCAACGCCAGATCGGACATCCACATGCCTCATGGGAGAAACAAGGTTGCAACCTCACCCGTTCCGGGCCGAGGCCCGCCGAAGACTCGGCGGCGCGCTATTTACGGACCAGACCGCCCCTTTGCAAACAGGCCCGAATTCCCGGCCGCGCCGAGACATCCTGAAAGGGCGTCCTCCCGCATCCCCCCCCTCCCCCCTTCCCCTTCGCGGACTCAGCCCCGGGACATCGAAATCAAGGCCGCGCCGGCGCAGATGAGAAACGCCCCGGCCACCAAGCGGAAGCTCAGCCTCTCCACTTCCCGCAACAACAGCCTGGAGTAGCCCAGGGTGAACAGGGGCACCGTGGACGACAGGGGCGCCACAATGGTGACCGGACCCCTTTGCAGGGCGGCGAAGAAGAAAAGATGAGCCGAGCTTGTAAAGACCGCGCTCGCCAGAAACCACCCGACCCCCCGCCGGCTGAATTTGAACCGCTCTTCCGGCGTCAGGAAGGGCTGCCAGAGAAAGAGAACGAGGAGGGTCCCGAGCGCCGCCATGGAGAGCCCCGTGCTGAGACTGGGAATGATGGAGATTCCAATTTTTCGAATGACGATGGCGACCCCGAGCGCCAGACCCGCAAGCAGCGCATAAAGAAAGTAATACCAGAGGGGTTTCCCGGAGCTGTCGGATTTGGAGGCGGCGCGCTGCTCCTGCGTCAACAGCATCACACCGACCACGAGGAGGAACGTCTCGAGGTACACGCCGGGGGAAGGCCTCTCGCCCAGGGCGGCGACCGCCAGGACGACCGTCACCAGGGGCGCGACGTTGATGATCGTCACCGACCGGGCCAGGCAGACCCTTTGAATGGACATGTTGAGCAAAGTCCTGGCCAGCCCCGGCGATGAGGCGCCCGCGGCCGCGAGAATCAGCAGGCCTCTCACCTCGTACTCCGATAAGGGAGACGTGGCGAGGGCGATGGGCCCGTAAATCGCCAACGTGACCAACCCCAAGATCAGCGTGCTCGCCAGGGGCGTCGAGGTGCGCAAACCGTACCGGCTGGTCAAGCTCCCGGTGGAAAACGCGAGTGCGGAAAGGACCGCGAAAATTTGAGCGGTGAGGAGAGAATCCATGCGTATCGGCATCCTGAAGAGCCGGTCCGGACAGGCCTTCCCGAGAGACCCAGGGCAATTCATCCGCCGCGGAAAGCGGGTGGAAGGCGGGAGGAGAGACGCTACACCGGAACGGGAACAATCTCGTGGGCGCGCACGTCCACGAGGCCGTGATCGCTCAGCCCGCACTCCGGAATCGTCGGGAGCGAGACGAACGACAACGTCATGAAAGGATTGGGAAGCGGGCAGCCCAAGGCCCGGGCGGAGACCTTGAGATCGCGCAACCCCTTCACCACCTCACGGACCGGACACACGGACAGGAGGCCCGCGATGGGCAGAGGCAGCCGCGCCAGGGCCTTTTTCCCTCTCACAACCACCAGGCCGCCCCGCATCCGCCGAAGGTGAAGCAACGCCGTCAGAATCTCATCGTCCGAAGCCCCCACGACGACCAGATTGTGGTGATCGTGCGCAACCGAGGAACCCAAGGCCCCCTCCCGCAGGCCGAACCCCTTGACCAGCGCGGCCCCCGCCTTCCCCAGCCCGCTGTGGCGATCCACGCACACGATCTTCAACACATCCCGGCTCACGTTCGAGAGGACCTCCCCTCCAAAAACCGGCGCGTCGAGCACCCTCATCCGGGTCGTGGGGAGGCGAGGATGAACCTCGATCACCCGGGCCTTCAGCTTCCCATGCATGATGGGGGCCTTGATGACGAGGGTCTTCGGCTTGATTCGATTCGGGAGTTTCACGGTCCGCCGCACCCACTCCGGGACCTCCTTCTCCCGGGGGCGGCGAACCGGGCGTCCGTCCCAAAAGACCGGTTGTCCATCGACCAGAACCGCCCGCACGTCGAACCGCCTCAGGCTCCCCACCAGGACGATGTCGGCCAGGCGTCCGGGGGTCAGGGCGCCCAGGTCCCCTTCGAGGCCGTAGTGAAGCGCGCAATTCCAGGTGGCGCATCGCAAGGCGTCGATGGGGTCCATCCCCAGGCGGATGGCCTCGCGGACGTGATGGTCGATGTCTCCCTCGGCGAGCAGATCGTCCGGATGCTTGTCGTCCGTGCAGAAGCAGAGCCGGTCGGTGGAGATGCCCTCCTTCAGAATTTCAGGCAGGATCTCCCCGATGCTACGCTCGGTCGAGCCTTCGCGGAGAAAGACCGTCATGCCCTGGCGCAGACGGTCGCGGACCTCCTCGAACGTCGTGCTCTCATGGTCGTCCCGGATGCCCATTTCCCATAGCCGCCCCACGTCCTCCCCCAGCACGCCGGGCGCGTGGCCGGCGAGGATCTTCCCGGCCGGCCGCACCCACTGAAGGATCTCCCGCTGCCGGGCGTCGCCGGCCAGGAGCCGGTCCCCGTTGAACTCGCCGAAGGCGACAACACCCGGCCATTCGGCCATCTCCCGCACTTGCAGCCGTTTGAATTCGGCGCCGGAGGTTTCCAGCCCCGGCGCCGTGGGCACCTTGCAGGGCGCGATCAGGTAGATCCGGATGGGGAGTCCCGCCGCGTCCCGGAGCATCCACTGAATGCCTTTCAGGCCCAGGACGTTGGCGATTTCGTGGGGATTGATGAAGAAAGAGGTGGTCCCGCCGGGCAGAACGGCCTCGGCGAAGCGCCCCAATGTGAGGAGGGTCGCCTCGGTGTGGAGGTGCGCGTCCATCAGGCCGGGCACGGCAAAGGCCCCCGCGGCATCCAGGGCCTTTCGCCCGCGGCCCTCATTCGGGCCGACGATCCTCCGGATCCGCGATCCGGAAATCTCGATGTCCGCCGGGTGGATCTCCCGGGTCAGGACGTTGACAAGCCGGCAGTTCCGCACGACGCGGTCGGCCGAATTCGGTGCGGAACCGGTAGGCCGCGCGGTCCGGCGCCGGGAGCGATTCGTCTGATTGATCATGGCCGACTCACAAAATTCAAGGCCCGGGGAGAAGGGTTTCCCCGGGCCTTGCAAAGCACAGAATATCACCCCGCTGATCGAGGCCGCCCCACTTCGGCGAGGCCGGCTTCAATCCTCAGTTACATCAGCGGTTTGAGTATCATCCACATTTTCCTGTTCAGTCCGGCGGGCTTCACGAAACCGGCCTTGAGGGCCATTTTCAAAAAGGCCAGTTCTTCCTCGACGTACGTCTGGTCGATATGGGCGTCCTTGTAGACCGACCCGTACTTGCCCATCCACTTCGCGAACCATTCGACCTGGGCGTCCGTGGCGTTCTTCGTGATGAAGTCCCTGTACTTCCTCGCCCAGGGCAGGAGATTCTCGTGGGCGTACTTCATCCCCTCGGAATACGCCCCGAGCCACGCCCTGGCGACCCGCTGATTCCCTCTCACCCATTTCCCCCAGCCCGTGAAGGCGGAGATGGCGAGGTGATGCTTCGTGCCCCGCCTCTTGGCCCACTCGGTGGCGTACGTGGCCAGGACCGGACGGATCTTGCCGCTCCTCCACAGCTTCATCGAAAGGGGGATCAGGTTCAAGGACATCTCCACGTCCCCTTTGGCGAGGAGTTGAGGGCCCACGGGCCAGGGGGCGGTCACCACCCTGAAATCCTTCTTCATGTCCAGCCCGTACCACTCCTTGAGCAGAACGGTGGCCATCTGCGCGGTGCCGGTGTCCCACCCGGGATGGACAATCTTCTTGCCTTTGAGATCGGCCGGGCTCCTGTACGAGGAACCCGTGCGGACGTACATGTCTATGAAGGCGTCCACCTGCTTGCCGTACATCACGATGTCGTGGCCTTCGTCACCGACCAGCCGGGAGATTTCCAAGGTGCTGAGACTGACGATATCGACGGACTTGCCCATGAAAGCCGCGAAATCGTCCCGGGGGTGTGTGATCTTGAACTGCACACCGACCTTCGCGCCCCACTTTTTGTGAATTCCGTTGTCCATAATGTATTGATCGACCATCCGGCCCGGACCGAAGGGAAACAGCCCGGCCTTCACCGTCTTGGCGGCCAGGGCATCAGGGACGCCCGCACCGGCCATCCAGGCCGCCATTAGGACGCCGCACAACCCATAAAACGCTTTTCGAGCTTTCACCGTTCTCTCTCCCTTCAGGTTGGACGCGCCGTCATCCAATCACGGCGAGACAGACCCCGCTCGCTCCGGCTTCGGCAAATCGGGAAACTCCTCGAAAGAGGACCCCTTACCGCAGTCGCAAGAGAAGCCCCTTACCCTTTGAATGGCTGTCTGCGGCTCCTTTATACCATCCGCCTTTGAATTTTGCACCTGTCAAGGACCGCCGCTTCGCCGGTCTTCGAGCCGGGCCGCCATTCACGCGAAAGCCGAGACCACCTCGCCTAGGCCTTCCACCTCATGAAACGGGAGAGCGGGGAAACTCCGGCGCCGGCGCAACGAGGCGCGCGCCGGAGCTCCCAGGCCTCTTTCTCAGCCGCCCAGGTCTGCCTTGCTCTTTCCCGTCGCATTCATCAGAAACTGATAATTCATCCATCCGCCAACGGCGCTTGCGGCGTTTTTCTTGACGATCCCGCCCTCGAACGCGAGGTTGGCAAGGGTCTTCGCGCTTTTCACGAACATCCTGTTCTCCAGGCTGGCATGCTTCATGCCTTCCTCGAGGATTTCCATGCTTGCGCCCGTGAGGTCGCGGGCGCCCTGGATCATCGCCTTCGGGTTCGAGGCGTAATACCGCGTGGACTCCGTAAAAGCCTTTACGATCTTGTTCGCGATGCCCGGGTTCTTCTTCATGAAGGCGGTGTTCATCGCCATCAGCCCGTTCACGTTCCCCACCGGCGTGTCCTCAACGCTGATGGGCGGGAAATAACCGTGTCCCTCGACCACCGGCATGTCCATGCCGGGCGACCAGATGATCAGGGCGTCCACGACCTTTTTCTTCAGGGCGAGGTTCATCGTCGCGTAAGAAAATCCGAAGTCCTTGAACTTCACCTTCGACAGATCCGCGCCGTTGTGCTTCACCGCGACCCTGAACAGGAATTCCGCGTACGAGCCGGGGATGCGGCCGATGGTCTTCCCCTCGACGTCCTTCCACTTGGTGATCTTCACACCCTTGCGAAAGACCACATTCTGGCCGCCGACGAAGATGCCGCTCACCGCCTGGGCCTTGGGGGCGCCGCCCGCGGCGGCCATGTGGACCAGGTTCACATAACCGATGGCGGCCAGATCCGCCGCGGCCGTCTCGACCGCCTGTTGCATCTGGGTGTAAGAGCCCATGCGCCGAATCTTGAGCTTGACCCCATGCTTGGCCGCGAAACGGGGCAAGTTGTGAAACGCGGTCTGGGTCAAAGAGGGGTTCGCCACGGCGGTTATTTCCTCCGCCGCCCATCCCGCGGTTCCGCCGAACCCGAGCAGAAACGTCGCTGCCAACGCCAAAATCCCGGTGGTGAGTCTTCTCATGGGTCTACGCTCCTTTACGATCCCGGTTGAAAACACCTTCAGCCAGCCCGACTGTCCGGACCGCCCGACCAAACAGATACGTCCACTACCACACCTCTGAAAGAAGCTCGGCCGGATCGCCGAACTTGGAGGCCAGCTCTACGATGGCCGGATCTTCCAACGTCAGGAGCCGGCCCGAATCGATAAGGGCCTCGCCGCCGACGCTGAACGAGGGCTTCATTCCGCCGCCGTCCCAGTGAAGGCGGCTGTCCGCCTCGGGCAACCAGGGCCAGTGCCCCACGGCGGCGTGAAAGCTTCCCGCGTGACGGAACAAGATGGTGTCGGGCGCGCGGCACTGGAGCCCTTCCGCCACGGGCGCCTTCGGATGCGTCCCGATGGCGATCTCCGAGAAATACCTCCCCTTCTCGTAGCGGTTCATGAGGTCATCGAGCCACCGGGCCTCGTCCCCGCCCTCGACGCGGGTCACCCAGTGATCCTCGACTGTGAGCCGGAGGGGTTCGCGCAGCCGTCCCGCGTACCCCTCGATGTGCTCGAACACCACGGTCCCGTTCACGGGGGATTCCGGATGCTCGGCCATGTCCCCGGCCGGGAAAAACATCCATCCCCGGGGCGCCTGTTTCTCGGAAAAACCCATCACAAAGGGCAGCCTCCCCCGGAGGTCGGTCCCGTTGGGGTGGGTCAGATGAAACATGTCATCCTTCCCCCGCCTGGCCCGCTCGGCGGTCTTCTCGTAAATCGCCCAGACAAGCTCTCCGGGAAAGCGGGCCCAAGCGGAGGCCAGCAGGGCCGGCGTGGGGCAGATCAGGGAGACACATCGCTTGCCGGTCCGTTTGAGAAAATACGAGAAATGAAGATTGTCCACAATGGCGGCGTTATCAAGCGCCAAGGCCGTGATGAGCACGTCCGCCGATTCCATGGCCGACAGCACCAGCGGAGAGATGGGTTCGCGCAGGCGGTTGATCCCGGCGTGAGAGGAAAGCAGATGCGTCTCCGCCCCGACCTCTTCACAGGCCATCGCGATGGCCTGGACGACCCGGTCATCCACCTCTCCCGTCCGGTCGGTCCAGATGAGGACCTTGTGCCCCCGCTCGATAAACGCGTAATCTCGCACACAGTTTCGCGCGCCCGGCATCAGGTCAAGGAGCTCATACATTTTGCACGCACTCCAAACTCGTTCAAGGCGCCGCTCCAGGACGGCGCGCACGTTCGGGGAACTTTCCATCGTTGATTTGTCGATTTTCATGCCACCGAACGATCTTTGTCAACCGAAAATGGAACCAATGAGCTTGGCCCGGAATATCCTCACCCCCTGATGAAGGCAGTTTCCGATGAGACAGGGAAGGTCCTCGAAAACCCGAATCCGTGACAACGGCGCCGGACGCCGCCCCGGGAAAGGCCGCGCCGGAAAGGCCGGAAGCCTCCTGCTGGGCGTAGACATCGGAGGCACCTTCACAGACATTTGCCTCCTCGACGAACGGGGCCGGGTCTCCACCTACAAGACCCCCTCCACACTCGATGACCTGCTCGGCGGGGTCCTGGAAGGGATCGCGCTGGCGGCGGCGGACCACGGGGAAAGCGCGCGGAATTTTCTGGAAAAGACGGTCTATTTCGGTCACGGCACCACGATTGCGACCAACGCCCTCCTTCAACGCCGGGGCGCCCGCCTGGGTCTCATCACCACCCGCGGCTTCAAGGACACCCTCCTCATCCAACGCTCACTGGGCATGACGGCGGGGCTGACCGAAGAGGAGCTGGCCGATTACACGCTGCGGGCCTACCCGGACCCTCTCGTCCCGCCGGCCCTCATCCGCGAGGTGAGCGAGCGCGTCGATTACAAGGGCGAGGTCGTCGTCGCGCTGAACCGGAATGAAGCCGAGGAGGCGGTCGCGGGGCTCATCGAAGCGGGCGCGGACGCCATCGCCGTCTGCTTCCTCTGGTCATTTCTCAACCCGGTCCACGAGCGGGCGGTCCGGGGCCTGGCGGAAGCCCGCGGGGTCTACGTCACGACATCCAGCGACCACTTTCCCATCCTCGGCGAGTATGAGCGGACGGCATCGACGGTCCTCAACGGATACCTGGGGCCCATCGTCCGGGACTATTTCCGGGGGCTGGAGACGAGATTGAAAGAGGCCGGCCTCGGGACCTCCCCCCTGATTCTGCACTCCGCCGGCGGGGTGATCTCGGCCGGGGAAGCCTCCGACAACGCCCTCACCCTCCTCATGTCCGGTCCCGCCGGCGGGGTCATCGGCTGCCGGACGCTGGGGGAAACCCTGGGTCACGATGACATCATCACGGCCGACATGGGCGGAACAAGCTTTGATGTGGGCCTGATCGTCGGCGGCCGGCCCTTGAAGGCGGAAGGGGCCGTCCACGATAAATATCACACCCTCGTCCCGATGATGGCCATCGAGACCATCGGGGCCGGCGGCGGAAGCATCGCCCGCGTGGAGGACGGCAATCTCACGGTCGGCCCCGACAGCGCGGGCGCGGCGCCCGGACCCGTCTGCTACGGCCGGGGCGGGACGGAGCCCACGGTCACCGACGCCGACGTGGTCCTCGGGATCATCGATCCCGCCTTTTTCCTGGGGGGCCGGATTCACCTGGACCCGGAACGGGCGCGCCGGGCCATCGAGGCGCGGGTGGCGAAGCCCCTGGACATCCCGGTCCTCGAGGCGGCGGCGGGGATCCGCCAAATCATCGATCAGCGCATGGCCGATTTGATCCGCCGCGTCACCCTGGAGCGGGGATATGATCCGCAGGACTTCGTGTTGTACGCCTACGGGGGGGCGGGGCCGATGCACTGCGCCTCTTTTGGAAAGGAGCTGCGCCTGTCGCGGATCGTCATCCCGCTCACCGCGGGCTCGCACTCGGCCTTCGGCGCGGTGGCCTCGGACATCCAATACTCTTTTGTTCTCTCCCGACTCATGCGGACGCCCCCCCTCTCCGGCACCGCCTCCGACCACCTGGAAGCGCGTGAGATCGAGAGCGTATTCAAGACGCTGGAGGAGCAAGGCCGAACGGCCCTGGCGAGAAACGGCGTGGCGAAGCGGGACATGGCGTTCCAGCGCTACGTCCACATGCGCTACCGCCGCCAGACGCACGAGGTCCCCGTTCCGGCCCCGGACGGACGCTTCTCCCGCTCCCGGGTCGATCTGCTCGTCGAACGGTTCGAGGCGGAGTACGAGGCGCGCTACGGCCGGGGATCCCAATACCGCGAAGCCGGCCTGGAGGTGACGACGTTTCGGATCGAGGCCATCGGCCGGAAGGTGAAGCCGAGGCTCCGGCCCCGCCGGAAGTCCGCGGGAAAACGCGCGAAGCCGCACGCGACGCGAGACGTTTATTTCTACGAGGCCGGCGGAACGCTGCCGACAAAGTTCCACCGGGGGGCGGACCTTTCTCCCGGCCGGGAAATCCAGGGGCCGGCCGTTTTGGAGTACGCGGGGACGACGGTCCTCATCGAGCCCGGCCAGCGGGCGGCCGTCGACCCGTATCTCAACGTCCGAATTGAACCCTGAGAGGAAGGACGCGGCGCGTGGCGAAGAACAAGATCGATCCCATCCTGTTCGAGGTCATCAAGCACAAGCTGCTCTCCATCACCTGGGAGCAGTCGAACACGCTGAAAAAGGTTTCGGGCTCGCCCGTCGTCACCGAGGCCAACGATTTCAACACGGGCCTGTATCTCTCCGACGGCGCCATTGTCACGCTGGGCCGCCAGATGATCTGGCAGACCGGGGCCATGGCCAACGTCATCCGCTCGATCATCTCCGACTGCGAGGAGCGCCCCGGCATCGGCGACGGGGACATGTTCATCTGCAACGACCCCTACAAGGGCGCCCTCCACGGCTCGGACGTCTCCCTGGCGGCGCCGGTATTCTTCGAGGGCGAGCGCGTGGCCTGGGTCGGCACGGTCGCCCACCAGCTCGATATGGGCGGGATGGACGTGGGGAGCTGGTGTCCGCGCGCGACGGAGCGCGTGCAGGAGTCCATGAACCTGCCGCCCCTGAAGCTCATCGAGGCGGGCGAGGTCCGCCAGGACGTCTGGAACACCATCCTGAGCATGACGCGCCTGCCCTTCCTGCTGGGGCTGGACCTCCGGGCGATGACGGCCGCCAACAACACCGCGAAGACGCGCCTCATCGGTCTCATCGAGCGCTACGGGCGCGAAACGGCCCTTTCCGCCATGGAGGGCCTGATCCGCCTTTCCGAGCGGAAGCTGAGGGCCCGCCTCCGCCGCCTTCCGGACGGCGTCTACCGGGCGGTCGATTTCCTCGACCACGACGGCCACGAGGACCGCACGTACAAGGTCGCGCTCTCGATGACAAAAAAGCGGGACCGGCTCATCTTCGATTTCGGCGAGTCCTCGGACCAGGCCCCCGGCTTCATCAACTGCACCCGCTCGGGACTGATGGGGGCGGTGTGCACCGCCCTGTTCACCGTCGTCGCCTACGACATCCCCTGGACGGAAGGGCTTTTGCGGCCGGTGCGAATCGAAGCGCCCGAGGGGAAGATCTGCAACGCGCGGCCTCCGGGGCCGGTCAGCATGGCCACGTGCGGCGTCATGTACGCGGTCAACGGGGCCTGCACGCTGGCGCTCTCCAGGATGATGGGCGCCGACCCCGCCCACCGTCCCCATCTCCAGGCGAACACCCGGGGGGCCATTTCCATCTTCAACCTGGGCGGCCTGAACCAGTACGGAGAGCCGTTCGGGACGATGCTCCTGGATAGCCTCGCGGGAGGCGGGGGGGCGTTTTCGTACAAGGACGGCCTCCACGCGTCGGGCAGCCACCCCATTCCCGTGCCCAACATCGCCAACGTCGAGACGACGGAGAACGTAACGCCCATCCTGTACCTTTACCGAAAACTGATTCGCGACACGGGGGGGCCCGGCAGACACCGGGGCGGCATATCCTGCGGACTGGCCTTTACGGTCCACGACGTGGACGACCTCTCGGGGGTCCTGGTCTCCCACGGGGTCAAAGTCCCCAACGCGCAAGGCCTCTACGGCGGGCTGCCGGCGTCGTGCACCGTCAACACGCTGATTCGGGACACCGACGTGAAGGAATGGTTCCAGCGCTCTCGAACCCCGGCCGACATGAAGCAACTGAGCGGAAAGTGGATCGATCTGGGGGCCAAGCCGGGCCGGGTCGCGCTCCACCGGGGGGACGTCTTCGAGAACTCCTGGCAGGGGGGAGGCGGATACGGAGATCCCATCGACCGGAATCCGGACGAGGTGGCCAAGGACGTGGGGGACGGCCTCGTCTCCCGCGAGGCGGCCCGGGGGATCTACGGCGTCGCCCTCGACTCCCGGACGGGCCGGGTCCGGGCTAACGCGACGCGAGCGCGCAGGGACCGGCTCCGGCATAAGCGGCTGGCGCGCCCGCCGTTCGCACAGGGCAAATTCACCCAGGGCAAACACTCCCGAAAGATGACAAACACCTCCGAAGACCGGCAAATGGGATCGTTGGGGGAGTTCATCCGGATCGTCCGAAACGGGAAGGGACTGAAGAGCGTATGTGAATGCGGCCAAATCCTTTCCAACAACGGGTCCAACTGGAAGGAGGGAGCGCGCAGCGTCCGGCTCGGCCCGAAAGAGGCGGGGCCGCTGATCTCCATCCACGAGGATCTCGAGCTTCGCGCGTACTACTGCCCCGGCTGCGGCCGACAGCACGCCATCGAGATCGCCGAAAAGGGAGCGCCGGCGCTCTTTGAGGTCGAACTGTCCGGCTAACGTCAGGCGCTTGCACGCCGGCCAGGCTGCGGGTGAGGCACTTGCGTGCCAGCCAAGTAGCGGGTGAAGCTTGTTGTGCTCATTACAACGTCTTTGGCGCATGGAAACTGGACTTCCCCCGAAAGCCAAAAGGGGCGCTTGCACGCCGGTCAGGCTGGGGGTGAAGGACCTTGCCCTGACCACCACGTCCCTGGCGCGCGAGGGAGCCTTCCCCCCCCGAAAGCCAAAAGTCAAACAGAAAATCTTTATATACCAACAGAAATTTGGCTTTGTTTTTCACTTTTACCTTTGTCGCACCCTGCCCCTTTGCCGTTAGCGTTTTCTGGCCCGGTGGATTCCAAGGCGTCTCGCCGGTTGGCCATGAGGTTTTTGCTGTGGCTTCCTTGACCGCCTTCCGCTTGGGTTGAACCCACGAATGGTCCTACATCTATTTAGGCGTAAGAGACACGAAAATCCAATGAATTCGGAATAGCTCCTGGCAAAGATTTACACTGTAGGGACGGTTCTGCAGAATGCCGGGCGAATTAGCTTCCCCCTGATAGTCCACATGGGATTTTTGAATTTTCGGATTACCACTGGTGCTCGGTGGGTGATTTTACTGAGCGTCGTTCGAGGGCACTGCCCTTCGCGGAACCGGGTTCAATCTTGAAGCTAATAATTCGAGACCTGACCCTATCTTGCTATACCCTGGATGTTGGAATGTAAGATCTGATCTTATTCTTTTCCTGTATCCTGCAACGGCAGAATCCAGGACGAAAACAGGGGCATAAGCAGAAATAAGTATGGTGTCCCCCCGATTCGCCGGGTAACCTGGTGAGCGAAACAGCTCATAAATCCGTATGGGGCCTGGCTCGCCGAACCGAAACCTGGGGCCGAGGCAGGACCCCGAATAGACGGCTGGTGAGAGACGGTCCAAACAGCAGCGAAGACAGGGTTACAACAAAAAGGATCAGCTATACTTGACAGCTCGTCTTCATAGCAGGTTAGAATGGAGGCAAGCCTTCCATTTCCAACGAGAGAATTCATGAGTGTCCAGGGGGAAGACGTGAAGGAGCATAGGTGGGTCGGGAAAAACGTGATTCGCGAGGACGGGGCTGAAAAGGCAACGGGCACCGGCACCTTCGCGACGGACATGCACCTGCCGGGCATACTTTACGGAAAATTCCTCCGCTCCAAACTGCCCCACGCCAAGATCCTCCATATCGACGCATCAAAGGCCCTCAAGGTCTCCGGGGTGAAAGCCGTCCTCACGGCGGAGGGTTGCCCGAAAGATGAAGACGGCAACCTTCTCACCGTCGGGGCGTACATTCGGGACCATGCCATCCTGGCGCATGAGAAGGTCCGATTCGTCGGCGAGGCGATTGCGGTTGTCGCGGCGGGGGATGAAGACGCGGCGGAAGAGGCCGCCGAGTTGATCGACGTCGATTACGAGGACCTTCCCGCCGTCTTCGATCCCATCGAGGCCATGAAGCCCGACGCGCCGCTGGTCCATGAGAACCTGGATCGGTATAAGCCCGTTCCGGGATACGAACCCATCCGGAATGGGAACGTCGCGTCCCGAATCAAGCTCCTCATGGGGAATCCGGACAAGGGGTTCGATGAGGCCGATCACATCCTGGAGCAGCGGTTTGAGACCGTGACCCACCACCAGTGCTACCTGGAGCCCCACGCCGCGGTGGCCCAGGTGAATGCGAAAGGGCACGTCACCGTCTGGACAAGCACCCAGACGGTCGCCGAGGTCCGGAAGGGGTTGGTCGAGTGTCTGGGGCTTCACCCCAGCGAGGTCCGGGTCGTCGCGCCGTTCATCGGCGGGGGGTTCGGCGGAAAGCTGGACGTCCGCGTCGAGCCCCACGCGGTGCTCCTCGCCCGGCAGACACGCCGTCCGGTGAAGATTGTCCTGACCCGCGAGGAGGAATTCATCTCCGGCACCCCGAGGCACCCTTTCCGGCTGAAATTCAAGACCGGCGTCAAGAAGGACGGCCGCATTACCGCAAGAGAGATCAATTTCGTCGCGGATTCCGGCGCCTACGCCCACCAGGGACCCGGCGTGATCGGGGCCGCCATCACGCATGCGCGCGGTCCCTACGAAATTCCCGACATCCGCCTGGAGGCAAGCCTCGTCTACACCCACAAGCTTCCGTTCGGAGGATACCGGGGGTACGGCGGCCCGCAGGTCCACTTCGCGGGGGAATCTCAACTGGATGACTTGGCGAAGGAGATCGGCATCGATCCCGTCGAGTTCCGGATGAAAAACGGGATTGCGAGCGGACAGCGGCTTTTGTCGGGCCAACCCACGCCCCACAGCGCCTACAAGGAAACGCTTCGCCGGGCAGCGGAGAGCACGGGCTGGGACTGGGAAAACCGCCGGAAGCCCACTCCGAAATCCAGCGACCCGAAAAAAAAGACCGGCATCGGCGTGGCCTCGATGCAGCACGTGAGCGCCATCTTCGCGTCCAGTGCCATCGTCAAGATGGAGGCCGGCGGGTCCGTCACGGTTCTGGCGGGCGGGACGGAGGTGGGCGCCGGACAAAGGACCGTCCTGTCGCAGATTGCCGCGGAGGCGCTGAGCGTCCCTTATGAGCGGGTCTCGATTGTCATGTCGGACACCCTCACCACGCCTTTCGACTGGGCGACCGACGCCAGCCGGACCACCTACAACACCGGAAACGCCATCATCCGCGCCGCGGCCGAGGTCAAGGAGCATTTCCTGAAAATCGCCGCCGCGATGCTCGAGGCCGATCCGCAGGACCTCGAGATGGACAACGGCGAGGTCTACGTCCGAAGCGCGCCGGACCGCCGCACTGCTTATGACGATGTGGTCATGTACGGCCTCTATGTGGACGGCGGGGTCCTCCTGGGAAAGGGTTCGAGCTTCGACCCGCCCAAGTACGAGCAACCCGAAGACATGGAAATCGAGGGGTGGAATTTCATGTCGCTCCCCGCATTCATCTTCGGCACCCAGATCGCCGAAGTGGAGGTGGACACCGAGACCGGCCTGGTCGAGGTCACGAGCCTTCACTCCGCCCACGACGTCGGAAAGGCCATCAGCCCCGCGGGATGCGAGGGACAGATCGAGGGGGCGGTGTCCATCGGCGTGGGGTGGCTGTTTTCCGAGGAGATGGTGTTCGAGAACGGCGCGGTGACGAACCCGACGCTGCTCGATTACAAGATCCCCACCACCTTGGACATGCCGCGGGTCTATCCGCTCCTGGTGGAAGACGAAGACCCGACGGGTCCTTTCGGCGCCAAGGGGATCGGCGAGCCGGCCCTGGTGCCGACGGCCGCGGCAGTGGCCAACGCCATCTGCGACGCCATCGGCGTGCGCCTTCACGACATGCCCTTCTCCCCCGACCGCATTCTGGCCGCCCTCGGGAAGAACGGCGGCTCGTAACGGCCCCGGCGCGCGAAGGCCCGCCGGCCTGACCCGCCCAACGGGCGTCCGGGACGCCGAGGGGCGGATTCATCGGGGAAAGCCGCCTTTCCATCAAACGGCTGCCCGCGCGCAATGGGGAAGTGAGCGGTCAACGCCATCGCGCGATGGGAGGAACGGCTGGATTTTGGCGGAAATGTGCTAGAATTCCCCCAAAGTGAGCCATGAAAAAACAAGATTTTTTCTCGAAGGGGATGCCTCACGCCGGCCGAGACTCACCGAAGCGGACACCGTCCAAGACGTCTTTTGACGAGGGAGGGAAAAAAGATGAAGAAGAGCGGGGAGCGTAAGATCTCGCGGCGAAAGTTCCTGAAGACCGCGGCGGCGGGGGCGGCGGGATTCACGGTGTACCACTTTCCGATGCGGGCGCCCAGGGCGGCCAAAGACCTCATCATCGGCCACCAAGGGGAATTGACGGGCGTCTCGGCCATCTTCGGATTCTGGAACGACCGCTCGGCCAAGGCCGTCGTCAAGAAGCTCAACAGTGAAGGAGGCATCGCCGGAAGGAAGCTCAAGCTGGAGACGGGAGATACCGCCTCCGACCCCAAGACGGGCGCCCGCGCGATGCGGCGGCTGGTCCTTCGAGAAGGGGCCGATTTCATTCTGGGGACCATCCAATCGGGGATCACGGGGGTCAGCGGCGCCCTGGCCAAAAGCCTGAACGTCCTCTATTTCCCCTCCGATGACGTTCCCATCGATCCGGGCGCGCCGGAGGCCAACCGCTACGTCTTCCGCCTGGGGCACAACACCCGCGTCAAGGCGGAGGTGTCCTACCGCTGGGCGGTGAAAAACCTGGGGAAGAAGTGGAGCTTCGTGGGTTTTGAATCCGCTTGGGGACGCGGCCACGCCAAAGACTTCACCGAGCGGATCCGGAAGGTGGGCGGAGAGAATCTGGGCGAGTTCTACGTCCCCATCGGGACCAACGACTACGTCCCCTCCCTGGGAAAAGTCAGCCGGGACACCGAGGTGCTCTACCAGGTCTCGTGGGGACCGAGCGTCACCCGTCTCATCAAAGACGCCGACCAGCTCGGGCTCCTGAAGAAGGCCAAGCTCTTCGGCAGCATGGGCGCGATTGAGGGGATGAGTCCCAAGCACCTGGGCCCGGCCGCTCAGGGCTCTCACTACGTCAGTGAGCTCCCCCGGGAGCTCAGCCAGATCCCCAAGAATCTCCGGGCCTACAACGCCGCCATCCGGAAGGCCTGCGGGATCGACAAGGTGGGCATGGACGTGGGCGGCAAGTGGGCCACGACCGGCGAGCATTACTGGGTGCCCTGGACCAACGTTCACGTCATCAAGGCGGGCGTTGAAGCCAGCGGCTGGAAGAGCCGGGACGACAACCCGAAACTGGTCGAGACCCTGGAAGGAATGTCATTTAAAGCAGGCCCCGGTTTTCCGGCGGGCGATATGGTGATCCGTCCGCAAGACCACCGGGCCTTCCGCGATTACTACATCGAACAGACCCAGGGCGACCGCTACGTCGTGGTCAAATCCTTTCCGAAGGAAATGGGCATGTACCCGCCCCCGGTCGATCTCCGAAAGATGGGTTTTTAACCTCAGCGGGCGGTTCATCCAGCCATCCCACGACGAGGGCCGCGCACCCTTTTGGTTCTAAAGGAAAGGGGCGCGGCCCTCGTTCAGTTTCGCATCGTTCCTCGGCTCGGGAGCTTTGATTTCCGTGGCGTCCCAGGTTCTTCTCCAGATCCTGAATGGCTTTGTCTGGGGTTGGATCTTGGCCCTCATTTCCCTGGGTCTCAGCCTCATCTTCGGCCTTCTCCAGATCATCAATATCGCCCACGGCACGCTCTACATGCTCGGAGCGGTCCTGGCCTGGTACATCATCGAGTGGACAGGCAACTTCTGGTTTGGATTGGCCGTGGCGCCAATTGGGGTGGGAATCCTGGGGATGGCGCTTGAGCGGACGGTCCTGCGACCCATCGAAAAGAATCCGGTCATGACCATCATCGCTACATTCGCCCTGTTGCTCATCTTTCAGCAGGTCGTGCTGCTGACGTTCGGGGGGGCGGGAAGGATGGTCCCGGAACCCGTCCAATTCCGACTCTCCTTCTGGGATTTCGGCTACTCCGGCTACCGTATTTTGGTGGCGGCGTTCGCGATCTTCATCCTTTTCGGGACATGGGCCTTTTTGCACAAGACCCGGGCCGGGCTCTGGATTCGGGCCGTCAAGCAAGACAAGGAAATGGCCCTGGCACTGGGAATCCCGGTCACGACCGTATACACCCTGACATTCGGGCTGGGGGCTTATCTGGCCGCCCTGAGCGGCGTGTTGACCGCGCCCATTGTCGGCGTTGATTTCCGAATGGGGATTGACATCATCATCTTGGCCTTCATCGTCGTCATCATCGGAGGGGTCGGAAGTCTGAAAGGCTCGGTGATATCGGCCCTGTTGGTGGGGGAGCTGGTCGGGATTGCGAGCATCTTTCTCGCGCCGACGCCGGCCCGGGTGGCCGCCCTCCTGGTGATGGCCGGAATTCTTCTCTTCCGGCCGCAGGGTCTGTTCGAGGAGGCCTGATGGCCGCATCCCCCACAGCGAAAAACCAGGATTTCTCTGAATCAATTCACACCCGTCAACCCCGAGGACAGAGGGTCTTTCACGGAATTCTCCTGGTCATCTTCGCCCTTCTGGTTTTTTTGCCCCCTTATCTGAGTCTTTTCTGGCAGACGCTCTTGACGGAGATTCTGGTCTGGGGCCTGTTCGCCATGGCCTTCGACCTTCTGTACGGTTACGCGGGTCTTCTGAGCTTCGGCCAATCCGTGTTCTTCGGGATGGGCGTTTACGGGGTCGCCCTCTCCGTTCACTGGTTTCATGTCAATCTCTGGACGGCCTTGTTGGCCGGACTGGTCCTGGCCCTGATCTCCGCGTGGTTCATCGGTTTTTTCGCCGTGCGCGTCGGGACGGCCGGCTTTATCATCCTGACCGCCCTCACGTCCGTCGTTTTCTACCTGATTGCCAACCACTGGCAGCGTGTAACAGGTGGAGACGCGGGGATTCCTTTTAACGTTCCGGCGCTCCGCCTGGGATTTTGGAAGGGTTCGCTCAGCAAACCCATCTCGGCGTACTATTTTGTTCTGGTTGTGGTCTCTCTGGCGTTTCTGGCCCTGCGGTGGTTTGTGGGCTCCCGGCAAGGGCGGGTCTTCGAGGCCATTCGGGAGAACGAGGACCGCGCGGCGTTGTTGGGTTATGACGTCCGAAACCAGAAACTTCGGGCGTTTATCCTCGCGGGCGTGTTCACAGGGTTGTCGGGCGCGCTGTACTCGACCGCCGTAACCCAGTTCGCCAACCAGGACTATTTCCACTGGTTTATTTCGGGGGACGTCATGATTTGGACCCTGCTGGGTGGGACGGGCACACTGGTGGGACCGGTCCTCGGCGCGGGGGTCCTTCTGGTGGCCAAAGATTATCTTTCGTCCTGGTGGCCCAAGGGATACCCAATCGTCGTGGGCGTTCTGATGCTGGGAATCGTGATCTTCGCTCCCCGGGGCATTCTGGGATTTGCGCGCCGGCGGATCAGAGGGAGTTGGAAGTTTTAGGCGGCCGGAATTTCAGGGAACAACGAAAAGGAAGGATTTGTGATTCAAGGCGCCCACTCGGCGGAACACCAAAGTCCGCTCCTTGAAGCCCGGCGGATCACGAAACACTTCGGCGGATTGGCGGCCTTGACCGCCGTCGATCTTCAAGTCCGTCCGGGGGATCTCCATGCCATCATCGGCCCCAACGGAGCGGGGAAAACAACGTTATTCAATGTCATCACCGGGCTCCTCTCCCCCGACGAGGGGGAGGTCTTCTTTCGGGGGGAGCGGGTCACCGGCCTTCCCGCCCACGCCATCGCCCGCCTGGGCGTCGCCCGGACCCTCCAGGTCACCAGCATCTTCCCCGGCCTCTCGGTGGAGGAAAACCTCTGGGTGGGCGTGAACGCCGCCGCCGACGGAGGAAGATCGCCCCGGGACCGGATCGGCCGGATTCTGGAATGGATGGGGCTCGGCGCTCTGCGGAAAACCCCCGCCGCCGACCTGTCGCACGGAGATCAGAGACTCTTGGAGATTGGACTGGCCCTGAGCACCGCCCCGGCGCTCCTGCTGATGGACGAACCCACGGCGGGCCTGAGCGCGGCTGAGACCCGGAAACTCATTCCGCTCATCGGCACGCTCGGCGAATCCCTTACGATCGTCCTCATCGAACACGACATCAAGTTCCTCATGGAGGTAGCGAAAACCATTTCGGTGTTCCATCAAGGGCGGAAGATCGCCGAGGGGGACACGCAATCCATCCGCGCCAACGAAGAGGTCCAGGACGTGTACCTGCGGGGGACCGCATGATTCGTCTCGAGGAAATTCACACCTATTTCGGGAAGAGCCATGTGCTGCATGGGGTGAACCTCCACGTGGCGCCGGGTGAGACGGTCTGTATCCTGGGGAGAAACGGGGTGGGGAAGACCACCACGCTGCGGACGCTGATGAAACTGGTCCCGCCCGCGGCGGGGAGAATCCGCTTCGAGGACCGTGACGTGACGGCCCTGCCCGCTCATAAGATCCCGCGCCTCGGCATCGGATACACACCTCAGGGGCGGCGCATCTTTCCGAAACTCACCGTTCGGGAGAACCTTGAAGCGGCCGTCCTGAAAGGGAGGATCCCGTCGCGGCGCCTGGAATCGGTCCTTGAGTATTTCCCGGTGTTGAAAGAGCGCTTCGGCCAGTGGGGCGGCACGTTGAGCGGCGGAGAGCAACAGATGCTGGCCATCGGGCGCGCCCTGATGACCGGACCGAAGCTTCTGGTCCTGGACGAGCCAACGGAAGGCCTCGCGCCCGCCCTGATCGAAACGCTGAAAGAGGCGATTCAGTCGATGAATCGGAACGGGATGACGATCCTCCTGGTGGAGCAGCAGGTGGAGACGGCCCTGGCCGTTGCCAGCCGCATCTACTTGATGGAGAAGGGAGAGGTTCAGCACGAGGCCGTCCCGGACGACCTGCGGGCCGATCGGTCCATCCTGATGAGATTTCTGGGGGTGGACGTGTGAGGAGGGCCGGTCGGATAGAAGAGCAATCCGGTCAGTTCTGTGGTATCAGGTGAGATTTAGGAGTCGAAAGGAATGCTTAGAGTTCTCGCTTTTGCCGCTTCCGTCCGCAAGAGATCCATGAACCGAAGGCTCAATGAAATCGCGGTCGACATCGCCCGGGAAATGGGCGGCGCGGCGGCCGATCTGGCCGAATACGGCGAGTTCGACATGCCGCTTTACGCCGGGAACGTGGAAGCCTCCTCGGGCGTGCCCGAGGGGGCCCGCGAATTCCAGCGGCGCTTGGAGGCCGCCGACGGCCTCATGATCGGCTCGCCCGAGTACAACCATTCCATACCCGGGACGCTCAAGAACACCATCAACTGGGTGTCCCGGATCAAGCCCTCGCCGTTCCAGGGCCGGGTCGGGTTTCTGTTGTCCGCCTCTCCATCCCCATTCGGGGGGATTCGGAAGAGATTCTAGGGGATTCTAAGGACACCATACTTAATTCTTGACTTTTGGTTTGCGCCGCCATAGTGCCTGAGCATGGCAAGAATCGCACGGGTCGCGGCGCCAGGCTTACCCGTCACTCAGCGGGGCAATCGCGGGCAGGAGACCTTTTGGCAGCGACACGGTGCGTGGAGCTCAACCCGGTACGGGCTGGGGACCCCGGGGCTTATCCATGGAGCGGCGCATATCTCAGACAAAGGCAACGATCTGGTGAAAGTCAAGCCCCTGCTTGAAAGGGTCGGGAAAAAGCTTGAACAGGCATTGGGTCGTATCCTGCAACGGCAAAAGCCAGGACGAAAAAGGGGGCATATGCAAAAATAAGTTTGGTGTCCCCCGGATTCGCCTTCTCCAGCGTCCGGGGAATCGCCACGATCTTTTACGGGGTGAACGGCTGCCGGTGGACGTTCTCCGCGTACTCGATGCGGGTGTAGCTCCCGAAAAGGCGGTGACAGGTCCGGTAGAGAGGGGGTCTAATCGGGCTAAATAGCAAAGAGTGGTCAATTCGAGTCAATGCCATACTTAGTTGAAATTCCGGAGTGACCCCTGGGTGCATGTTAGGCCACCTCGCGCTCGTCGCTGTCAGCCCGAAGGCCGAGCGCAGAGCGGATGGCGGCCCTCAAGACCTGCAGATGCCGGCAGCCCTGGATCCGGTTCAGCCGAGGCTCGATGTCGAGGAGCGCCGTGGCCACCCAGCGCTGCTTCTGGTCGCTGTTGCGCCAGTGGTCCACCCTGTCCGTTCGCTGAGCAATGAGCGACATGATCGACTCCAAGCAGTTCGTCGTCTTCAGGCTTCTCCCCAAGATGGGACAAGACCCCCAGGCGATGGAGCGTCAAGGTCTCCTCCAGGCCTTCGTCCAGGCTCTTCACCGCCGAGCGGTTGAGCAGCTCAAGCTCTTTGCGAAGCCTCCCGAGCGCCCCCTTGGCCCCCTCGCAAGTGGGCTCATCATAAGCCGCCTGGAGTTTCCGCCCGATGCGCCCCTGCCGGCCCTTGGGCAGGTGGCTGAGCACGCCCTCGCGCTTATGCCACTGGCAGCGCTGCACCACCGCGTGTGCCTCAAAAACCCGCCGGATCGCCGCCCGAAGGCCCTTGGAGCCGTCGATCACACAGAGCAGACCTGCCTCAGAGCGCAGCCCCCGCTCCACCAACTCCCGCAAAAACGCCGTCAACGCCCGCTCGGTCCCGGTCCCGGTCTGAACAAACCCCAACACCACCTTTTCGCCCTGAACCGTGATGCCCAGGGCAATCACCATGAGGTCGTCCTCAAAGCGCTTGCCGTCCAGGACCAGGCCCACGAAGTCATACCCTTGCAGGGGGGGCGCTCGCAGAGCTCTTTGAGCTTGCGGGCGCTGGCCCGGATGAAGCGGCGCGAGACCGCCGAGGGGGAAAGCCCAAAGGCCTCGGGCGCCGCCTCGGCGCATCCCTCATAGTCCCGACAACTCAGCCCCTTCAGCACCCGGCGGAACAGCCCGGCATCGGCCCCGCGCGGCCTCTGCAAGCGCGTGTACGTCTCCAGCGGCGCCTCCTGGCCGGTGAGGCGATTTCTGACCCGAGGAACCTGGATGGGCAGCTTCTGATCGGCCAAATACACCGAGCCTCGCTGACGGCCCCACCGCACGTGACCGGCCAAGCCGTCCCCACGACGGCAGCGCGCCCCCGCCAAGCGTGCCACGTCCGCCTTCAGACAATCCCCCACCGCCATCAACCCCAAAGGGATCAACGCCTGGAGAGACTCGACCAACGTGTAAGCCGGAGCATGCAGCGCAAAATCCGCCAACGTGACCCGCTTCGGCTCTTCACCCTTGACCTGCCTCTTCCCTCGTCGCACCGTGTTCATGGAGCGTCTCCTTTCCTTCGGTGGGTGGATGTGCATCTCACACAACCCAACTCCACCACGGGGGGGGCGCTCCGTCAATTTTCAACTAAGTTTGGCATACCCTCGTCAATTCAGGCCTTTCCGGATTTGAAATGGGGAATTCCGGCTGATAGAAAAGGGGAAGGTCTGTGTCGACTCTCCGGGGGGGTGGTCTCACGCTTGACTCCCGAGGGTCGCCCAACGAAGAGAGCGGGTTTGATGAAGGAGGGGTAAGGCGATGAGAAAAGACTATCTCGTATCGGCTCTTGTGATCATTTTCGCATTTTTCGGGATGACCGATACAGGGTTCTTCCCTGCGAAGGCGTCGGCCGCAGAGAAGGTGCCGCTTTCAGTTTGATTGGGTCTCCTACGGGAAGTTCGCCGGGTATTTCGCCGCCAGGGAAAAAGGATATTACAAGGCCGAAGGGCTCGACGTGACCCTCGACCGGGGCTTCGGGTCAGCCGCCACCTCGGTGGCCGCGGGCAAGCACGATTACGGCATCGACGGCATGAGCTCCGTCGTGATCGCCCGCAGCAAGGATATCCCCGTGAAGATGGTCTCCGTCTGGCACGAGCGCGGGATGTACACCCTCTTCATGCTCAAGAGCTCGGGCATCCGGACCCCCAAAGACCTCGAGGGGAAAACCATCGGGGTGGCGGTCGCCGACGTTACCCACCGCAGCTTTGCTGTGTTTTCTCAGACCGTGGGACTGAAAAAGTGGAAATGGGTGTTTCTGCGGCCGGTAGCGAAGAACCCAAGCCTTCTGGCCAAGAAGGTGGATGCCATCGGGACGTTCACCACGGTGGGCATTCCCTTGAGGTTGCAGGCAAAGAAGATGGGCGACGGCATCGTGGAGTTTCTGTGGAGCGACTTCGGCATCCGGCTGCCCACCGACGGCATCGTGGCCCACGACAAGACCATCGCGGAAAAACCCGGCCAGATCAGACGCTTTCTCTCCGCCACCCTCAAGGGGAACGCCTGGGCCATCGAGCACCCGAAGGAGGCCGTGGACATCTTCCAGAAGTTCCACCCCGACGCCAACCGCTCGATGACAGCGGGTTTTTGGAACCTCAGCAGCCGGTTCCAGGTGTGGGGGAGCCTGAAGAAGCACGGCCTGGGGCATTTCGACCGCGGGGTCATGAAATATACCCTCGAGGCCATCACCAAGGCCTACAAGTTGAAAAATCCCCCGGCGCTCGATGACATCTACACGGCGAAATTTCTGCCCAAGAACCTCCCCAAGCCAAAGCTGCCGAAGATGTAAGGGGCGGGCGCAACACCTGAGCTGCGCCGGTTGGTGAAGAAGGGTTTCGAGCGGGAGGGCGAAGGGTCTGTGGACCCATCGCCCTCCCTGTTTTTTGAGGGGAGGATCACCCGTCTATAGAGGATTTCTTCCACTCCACGTGGAATAAATCCATTCCTTAAAGCTCCGGACTTCATTGTCGTCTTCTCGAATCAATCTCAAGGTTGGACCAAACCTAGCTTTCCCTATTAACTTAGGTGTTTCGTTTGGAATGAGTGTAGGGGGTGATCACCCGGGATTTCCCAGATGACCACTTTTAGCCATCCTGCTGCCCTCGTGTGACATCACGGAAGCCTGATTTTACTACAAATTCCGGGTCTGTTTGCAGAACCATCTGCTCAATTGAGGGGCTATGGCCGTCTTAAAGCCGCAATCCCTTGAAAACTCAGCTCTACCAGCACACTCAGGGGAGTTCGGCACAGACTGATCCCCCCGTCTCCACTGGACCGCCCCTGGGTTATTGGACACTCGGGTGAGGGTATTCGACCTCATGCGGCCTCCGCAACTTTGGACCGCCCCTGGGTTATTGGACACTCGGGTGAGGGTATTCGACCTCATGCGGCCTCCGCAACTTGAGCGAGTTTTTCCTGCCTTGCCTGGGCCGGCGTTCGGTAGCCGTAGCCCTCGAGAATCCAATGATGGTTATACAGGTTCTTGAACTCAAGCAGCGCCCACCGCAGTTCCTCTACGGTGGCGAAAGAGCGCACCCACAGGAGATTCTCCTTCAAGATGCGGATAAACCACTCACAGTAGCCATTTCCCTCGGGCGCCCGCACGAAGCTGGGCGAACTGGTCATGCCCAGGTAGGCGATCTCCCGCTGAAAGTCATCGGACAGATAGGCGGGGCCGTGGTCGTGACGAACTTTAAGCCCCTCGGCGACGTCCGCCTCCAAGCCGGCGAAGCGCTCGGCGACCCCCTGCCGGATCGGCTCCAGGGCCTCGAAGCGGTTGCCGCTCTTGGCCGCATGGATCCCCACGCAGTCCACCGAGCAGTGATCCACCGCCACGAACACCGAGGCCATCCCCTCCTCGGTGGTCACCGTCGTCGTCATGTCCGTGCCCCACATTCGGTCGGGCCGCTCGGTGCGGATGGTCCCGTTGTGGGCCTTGGGACCTCGGGGTTTGCCCACCCGGTGGGGGGCCTGAAGCCCCGCCTCCCGCATCAGGCGACGCACCCGCTCCTTGCTGGTGCGGATGCCCGCGAAGCGCAGCCTCGCCCACACCTTACGGTAGCCCTCGCCATGGAAGGGAGAGTCCTCCAGGACCTGCCGGATGTGGCCGAGGAGTTCCGCATCGGTGCACGGGCCCACAGGGCCGCGCTTATGGGGCGTGGGGCGTTCATGAACGGGGACCGCCTCTCGCCGCCGTTGCGCGTAGACCGTGGAGCGCGCCAAGCCCCAAAGGGCGCACACCCGCTTCAGGCCGTAGGCTCTGCCCGTGGAGGTGAAGCGGGCCTGACTCATCGCCTCCACCTCCTGCCGGCTAAAGGGCGGCCGGCCTCCAGGCGGTCGATCTTCTCCCGCAGGACCTCGCCCTCCATCGTGAGTTCGCCCACCTTGGCCTTGAGCCGGGCGTTCTCCTCGTCCCGCTCATCCGCCGGGCGGGCTTTGAGCGCCGCCTCGCCCCCGCGAAGGAACGCCTCGCGCCAGGCGGAAAGCCGAGCCGCTGTCGTGCCCAACTCGCGGCAGAGCGTCTCCAGGCTCTCGCCCCGCAAAAGACGCAGGACCGCCTCCCGCTTGCGCTGGCAGGAGAACCGACCCCGCTCACTGCGATGCCCTGGGGCCTTGGCTCCGTTCGCCCTGCGGGCGCCCTCCGCCAAAGCCCCCTCTTGCTTTTGTTCGTTCATCGCGACACCCCTTTCTCCATGAATCATGGATCAATCGAGTGTCCAACAAAACCCTAGAGCGGGGGACCACCAGGTCAAGGGAATTCCAGGGACACCATACTTAATTTTTGCCTTTTGCTTTTGGAGGGTATGCCAAACTTAGTTGAAAATTGACGGAGCGCCCCCCCGTGGTGGAGTTGGGTTGTGTGAGATGCACATCCACCCACCGAAGGAAAGGAGACGCTCCATGAACATGGTGCGACGAGGGAAGAGGCAGGTCAAGGGTGAAGAGCCGAAGCGGGTCACGTTGGCGGATTTTGCGCTGCATGCTCCGGTGGACACGTTGGTCGAGTTGATCCAGGCGTTGATCCCTTTGGGGTTGATGGCGGTGGGGGATTGCCTGAAGGCGGACGTGGCACGCTTGGCGGGGGCGCGCTGCCGTCGTGGGGACGGCTTGGCCGGTCACGTGCGGTGGGGCCGTCAGCGAGGCTCGGTGTATTTGGCCGATCAGAAGCTGCCCATCCAGGTTCCTCGGGTCAGAAATCGCCTCACCGGCCAGGAGGCGCCGCTGGAGACGTACACGCGCTTGCAGAGGCCGCGCGGGGCCGATGCCGGGCTGTTCCGCCGGGTGCTGAAGGGGCTGAGTTGTCGGGACTATGAGGGATGCGCCGAGGCGGCGCCCGAGGCCTTTGGGCTTTCCCCCTCGGCGGTCTCGCGCCGCTTCATCCGGGCCAGCGCCCGCAAGCTCAAAGATCTCTGCGAGCGCCCCCCCTGCAAGGGTATGACTTCGTGGGCCTGGTCCTGGACGGCAAGCGCTTTGAGGACGACCTCATGGTGATTGCCCTGGGCATCACGGTTCAGGGCGAAAAGGTGGTGTTGGGGTTTGTTCAGACCGGGACCGGGACCGAGCGGGCGTTGACGGCGTTTTTGCGGGAGTTGGTGGAGCGGGGGCTGCGCTCTGAGGCAGGTCTGCTCTGTGTGATCGACGGCTCCAAGGGCCTTCGGGCGGCGATCCGGCGGGTTTTTGAGGCACACGCGGTGGTGCAGCGCTGCCAGTGGCATAAGCGCGAGGGCGTGCTCAGCCACCTGCCCAAGGGCCGGCAGGGGCGCATCGGGCGGAAACTCCAGGCGGCTTATGATGAGCCCACTTGCGAGGGGGCCAAGGGGGCGCTCGGGAGGCTTCGCAAAGAGCTTGAGCTGCTCAACCGCTCGGCGGTGAAGAGCCTGGACGAAGGCCTGGAGGAGACCTTGACGCTCCATCGCCTGGGGGTCTTGTCCCATCTTGGGGAGAAGCCTGAAGACGACGAACTGCTTGGAGTCGATCATGTCGCTCATTGCTCAGCGAACGGACAGGGTGGACCACTGGCGCAACAGCGACCAGAAGCAGCGCTGGGTGGCCACGGCGCTCCTCGACATCGAGCCTCGGCTGAACCGGATCCAGGGCTGCCGGCATCTGCAGGTCTTGAGGGCCGCCATCCGCTCTGCGCTCGGCCTTCGGGCTGACAGCGACGAGCGCGAGGTGGCCTAACATGCACCCAGGGGTCACTCCGGAATTTCAACTAAGTATGGCATTGACTCTTGCTTTGCGCCTCCATAGAGTCGGTGCATGGCAAGAATCGCACGGGTCGTGGCGCCAGGCTTACCCGTCACTCAGCAGGGCAATCGCAGGCAGGAGACCTTTTTCTGTGAATAGGATTATGAGGAATACCTCCGTCTGATCTCTGAAGTGGTGCTCCCGCTGGAACGTGCAGGCCTGGGCCTACTGCCTGATGCCTAACCTCGGTTTCGTACCACCTGAAACACCCGAACGGGATAAGCCGATTGAACCGGTTAGCTTTCAATCATTGACCCAACGGACGGATGCTGACCAAGTCCCAGCATTCTGTTTCCAATGGGAGTGTGACGGGCCGGGACGGCTGGCTCAAAACCGGCCCCTACGACGAAAAACCCTGTTTATACCCGTAGGGGTTTTCCCCGTCCCCGCCCGAAAAACCGACCGTTGCGTATATTCGCCACCTTCAAGGCGACAAAGCCGCGCCATCCTTTCGCTAAGCGAAACACGAAACCATCAGCTTTGTGAGAAATGCAGGTTAAAGGGAAATGGTCTGGATATTCGCCAGCCAATCATCCTACCGACCTTGTTCAGCGTCGGTATCTCAAAATTCGATCACGAGCTCGCGGAAGTCCGACAACCATTTCCAGCTTGAAACTTCAGGAAACGCGGCGCGGACCTCCATGTCTTCTCCTGCCGGCGGGAGAAATCCCCTCTCCCCCCCTCCACCTCGCCCGGCGTCGTCCGGGGATCGGTCATCGTTCCGGGACTTCCCCCCGCATTCCCTTCCGACCCAACCGGCTGAACATGATCCAGATCATACCTTTGTGAAAATATTCACAATATCTTCTAATTCATGTGGTCGCGGTTGAACCGGCCTGACCCGGAGTCATTTGAGCTCCAAGGCCTTGGGCAAAAACAACCAAGGGGGGGCGGGAAGGCACGGAGCCCCTGAGTAAGGCCGAGCGAAAACCAAAACGAAGGGGACACGGAAATGATCGGTGCGCATAGATATCCGGGGGCGCGATGGGGTGTTGCCCTGGCCCTGTGGGTCTCACTTGCATGGATGCCCGCCCCGTACGCCTCGTCGGACGAGGGTCACGGTCACGCGAAAAAGAAACAATCCACCCCGTCCAAAACGACAGCGCCCAAGAAGGCCGAACCCCATGGACACGCCGAAGGGACCCAACCCCACGAGGACGCCGGAGAGGTCAAGCCCCGCGGCATGCCGGGCATGGGTGCGCGAGACATGCCGGGCATGGGTATGCGCGGCATGCCCGGGCACGGACAGGGAAAACCCCCGGGCGACGCCGGAAGCGAGAAGGCGCTCTCTCCGCTCGCGACCCGGGGGAAGCAGCTCGTCAAGGACCTGCACTGCAACGCGTGCCACGTCCGGATCGAGGAGGAAGGCCACGTCCACGCCCACGTGATGCCCGCCCCGGACATCACCTTCCTCGGCGACAAGCTCCGCGCGGACTGGTTATACGCCTTCTTGAAGAATCCCCACACCTTGCGGCCGTGGCTCAAGGTCCGGATGCCCGATTTCCGCCTGACGGACCGGGAGGCCCTGGCCCTGACGAAACACATCGTCCGGGACATGCGGGACCGCCGGCTCAACCCCGACTGGATGACGCGGTTCCTCCGGGACCCGCAGTCCATCTATCCCGGAACCAAAATGCCCAACTTCTTCTTCGAGGACGGCGACCCGTTGATGGAAGGCGCAGAGGAGATGATGCTCTCCATCCGCGATTACCTCATGAGCCGCGTCTCGGGGAGATCCAGGGGATATTACAAGGCCCTGCGCCGCTACCCCAATGTGACGGCCGCCGAGGGGTACCGCCTGATGGACGAGATCAACTGCGCCGGCTGCCACAACGTCCGGGGGTTCCACCGCACGCTCAAGGTGGGACCGATCCTGCGGTATGAGGGCAGCAAGGTCAGCGAGAGATGGCTGAAGGACTTCCTGCGAAAGCCCCACACCATCCGTCCGGACGGATATCGCCTGGGATCGAAGGCCCGGATGCCCAACTTCCGCCTCGCCGAGCCGGAGGTGCAGGCCGTCTCGGCCTATCTGATGGCGCTGAAAGACGAAGGCGCGCGTCTCATCAAGCCGACGGCCGACCCGAAGGCGATCGCCCGGGGGAAGGCCCTGTTCGACCGGATGGCCTGCTCTTCGTGCCACGCATTGAACGGCCGCAAGCCGGCGGCAACCACCCGGGGTTTTCGCGGTCCCAACCTGAGCGGAGTCGCGACCCGCCTCCAGGGCGCACACCTGGTCAAGTGGCTCTCCGACCCCAAGATGGAGGACGCCCACCCCATCGTCCCCAACTTCCGCCTGACCGACAAGCAGCTTCAGGGCCTGGTCTCTTACCTGATGACGCTGCGGTAACGCCCCCCGTTGCCCGGCGGTTGCCGCGATTCGGACGGCAAGGCGGGAGTTCTCCTGCAGAGGGTGAAAAACGCCATGCACCAAGCCGTAACCGGGACATCGACGGAGGCCTACGGCCAATTACGCTTTGAGGATTCGCCCCGGCTGGTCTACTGGGAGCTCACCCGGGCCTGCGACCTGGCCTGCCGGCATTGCCGCGCCGAGGCCATCCCCCAGCGGGACCCGAACGCGCTGAACACCGACGAGGGGGGGCGGCTCCTCGAGGATTTGCTCGATTTCGGCAAGCCCGCTCCGCACCTCGTCCTGACAGGCGGAGACCCCCTGAAGCGGCCGGACTTCTTCGAGCTGCTGGAAATGGCGCTGGCCCTGGGCCTGCGGACGTCCGTCGCCCCCAGTGGAACCCCGAGCCTCACGCGGGAAGTCGTCCGCCGGCTGAAGACCCTGGGCGTCGCGAGCGTCGCGCTCAGTCTCGACGGCTCGACGGCCGGGCGGCACGACGGACTCCGCGGCGTCCCGGGGTGCTTCGACCGGACCATCGAGGCGGCGCGGGACGTAGGGGAGCAGTCCCTTCCGATGCAAATCAATACGCTCGTCACCGCCGACACCCTGGAAGACCTGGAGCTGCTCTACGCCCTGGTCTCCACGTTGAACGTCGCCCGGTGGAGCCTTTTCACCCTGGTCCCGACGGGCCGGGGCGCCGAGTTGCCGGAGATCAGCCCGGAGAGGTGCGAGACATTCTTTCACTGGCTATACGACCGCTCCCGCGAGGCCCCCTTTCCGATCGCCACGACCGAGGCGCCCCATTTCCGCCGCGTCGCCCTGAGGCGAATGCGGGCCGAGGGCCGCGGCGCGGCGGAAATCCGGCGGAGCCCCATCGGGATGGGCTTCGGCATCCGCGACGGCAACGGAATTCTGTTCGTCTCCCACGTGGGCGAGGTCTTCCCCTCCGGATTCCTTCCCGTGGCGGCGGGGAACGTCCGCACCGAAAGCCCCGCCGCGCTCTACCGATTCATCCGAGCTGTTCCGGAACATCCGGGAGACCGGGCGCTACGCCGGGAAGTGCGGGTGGTGCGAGTTCCGCAACCTCTGCGGCGGCTCCCGGGCGCGGAGTTACGCGGCGACCGGAGATCCGCTCGGGAGCGATCCCCTCTGCCCTTACGAACCATCCAGCGCCCCGCCCGACCTGGAAGATTAAACAGCCGGACCGGCAATCCTCCATGCCGAAGGCCGGGCCGCCGCGGGGATGCTGGTAGGTCCCTCCAAGAAATACCGGCTATGCACCGCGCCCGAAATCGGTATATAATCCGGCGATTTTGCGGAGCGCTGAGCCCATCGGCCTTGGGCCGACCCCCTCCATAAGGAAAGCAACGGTTTCATGACGAAAGCGACGGCCGGTACAAAGAGGTCCTCCAGGGCCTCAAGGACTGGGGGGCGAAGATGGTCGTCTACGTTCCCGACCGCTGGATTGCGCCCCTCTGCCTGGCGGCCGAGGCCGACCCGGACTTGATCTCGGTCAACGCCTGCCGGGAGGAGGAAGGCGTCGCCATCTGCGTCGGCGCCCTGGCCACCGGGACCAAGGCGGTCATGGTCCTTCAGAACGCCGGGTTCCTGAGCAGCGGAACCGGAATCAATTTCGCCCGGATGTACCAGGTCCCCCTCCTCTTTGTCATCAGCTACCGGGGCAACACCGAAGAGACCCTCCACTATCACGTCCACAAGGGGGCCGCCACCGAGCCGGTCCTCAAGGGGTTCGGCATCGGTTACCGCATCCCGGACGCGGGGCGGGGACTCGCCGATCAGGTGGCCGACGCCGGCCGATTCGCCGAGGCCTCGAGCCACCCCTTCGCGCTTCTGTTGAAAAGGGAGCATTTGGCGTGATGAGCCTGCCATCCAGACGCGCTTACATAGAAACACTCGCGGGGATCCTGACGGAGGGGATAGCCGTCTGCTGCATGGAGGAGACCACCGAGCACTGGGCGGAGCTGAACGGCAAGCCCTCGAACTTTTACGTCACGGACTCGATGGGGATGGTGATCCCCGCCGCCCTGGGCGTCGCCCTCAGCCGCCCGAACGACCGGGTTGTGGCCCTGGAGGGGGACGGGGGGGTTCTGATGAACCTGGGCGCCCTGGTGACGGCCTCCATCCAGTCGCCCAAAAACCTCATGATCGTTGTCTTCAACAACGACGTCTACCAATCCAGCGGCGGACAACCCCTGGCGAAAGCCGGCCTGAAGTACGAGGAAATGGCCTGGGGCGCGGGGATCCCCCTGACGGCCCGGGTCGATACGGTCGAGGCCTTCGAGGAAAAGGCCCGCGCGTTTCTCTCCGAGGACCGCCTGTCCTTCATCTGCCTGGCCGTGAACTCACAGTGGGAACAACCCAACGTCCCCTACGACCTGCGTCCCGTCGAAATCCGCCTCCAATTCGAGCGATGGTGCCGGGAAAACCCGGCCTGAAAAGCTCCGTCAATGGACTCTCTCTCCAGGTGTGAATCGCGCTCGACTTATCATTCCGAACGAAAGGTCGAGGCCTGATCCTCCAGGCTATTCAAGAACCCCCAACCCGCTCCCCAAAACGATATCGAATCTGCCAATCAGCGCTCCTCCTCCGTCTCCGGATTTCGAGGCCCTTTCCAACGGAACGATTACGGCGCGTCTCGCTTCTTCGTTCCGGATGCGGCTCAGCAGAAAATCGCGCTCGTTGAGGGGTTCTCCTTCGACGTACATCTGCGTCGTCAGACGGGGAAAGCCCTTCCCCTTCACGGCGAAATGGATGTGCGGCGTCCGCCTGGGATAGGGCACAGGCTTGATGGTCCTGAACCGGTAACGGCCGTCATCGTCGGTGAGCGTATGGCCAAAACCCTGGAAGTTGGGATCGCGGGGCCCTCGGCCGGGGTCGGCCGTGTGGATGTAGCGTCCGAGCGCGTCGCATTGCCAGATCTCGATGCGCGCCCGGCGGATGAGCCGGCCGTCCACGTCCCGAAGCCGGCCGAGAATGTGCGTGATCCGCCCTTTGGCCGGCGCCCGCCGCCCCCGCACGGAAACCAGGTCGTTGTCCTGATCCAAGGGCAGGGCGTCGGGATAAAAAGGTCCTTCGCCTTGCGCCGGTGTGCGAACCGGTTTTGCGGCGCCGAACACCTCATCCGGGAGGAGCATCGCGCCCCCCATCAGGGCCGCCCCGGAGAGCAGGACCCGACGCCGGGAAGGAAACTTATCCTGTGTTATTTTCTTTTCCACCGTAGTGCTCCGCCGAAGGCGAGGGGAAGAACCGAGTCAGGTCTTGAGGGAAGATCCTGAATCCGAAAGAGAATCGACAAATCCGGCCAAAGCTTGGTTTGCGGCTTGTTTGAACCGGAAGGTCCAGGCGGGATAGGGAACCGTCGACTTTCCCACCACGCTGATGGTCTCGATCGGCCTGGAATCCAGCTGGGTGAAAAAGACCTTCAAATCGACCTGCGTGGTCTGAAACGACAGCTTTCCCAACTTAAAGTACAGATCAACCACGGCGATGACATGGCCCCCGACGCTCTTCGCTTGCGCGGGATCACCCACCCGAACCACGCGCGAAAATCTCTGATTGAGCGCCCGGCTCAGGCCGTTGACCAGCGGGCCGGCGTCCAGGTCGTCGCGCGAGGCGGCGGTCCCCCAGGTGCTGGCGATGTTCCTGTTTTTTTCGAGGTATTTAATGGCGTTTTTCGTATTCTGAGAAGTCACGATCGCGAGAACAAGATCGGTTTGTTGAACCTTGCCATGGGGGAGATTCGCGAAGGGGTCCACCCGGGGGGGCTCCGGCACACACCCCCACAGAACCATCAGAAACGCGGAAAACGGGACCAGGAACCGCCATCTCGGCCGTCTTGTCATTCTCGATTCCCCCGAGAGGGAAATGGCCTGGATTTTCGCCGGACAATCATCCCACCGGCCTTGTTCAAAGCCAATATACCAGAATTTTCTCGCAGGCCCGCGAAGGTTCTCAGCGGTGGCCGGACAGTCAGGGAGATGACCCAAGCCGTGGGTGAGGAAACCTGTAAGATTTTGCACTCGCAAGTTTGGAGATCGACCGGCCCTTAGGAACCCGACAACGGGCGCCGCCAGGGAGCTCCTTCAATCCGTCATCCCAAGCGGCGTCCATCCGCCTCTTGCAATCCGCGTGGATTTGCAACAGAATTACCCTTCTATCGCGTGGCTGGCGGGCATGAAACCTGAGAGTTGGCGCGTGATTTGAGCGGCCGCCGGAACCCTGGAAAACCTCACCGGATGGACCCATCAGAAAACGGGGATTTTGGGCAAACTGAATGAGAACACTTCGAGGAGCGGTCTGTTCTGAAGCGCGCCTCACCGATGTCCCAACGGGCTTGAATCAAGGCGGATGAGTCGCGCCCGAAAGATTTTGCGTCGGCGCCCGCCGAAATTCAGGTTTGTCTCCATCCCTTGGGCAAGGCGGCCGGCAAGGAAGAAATCGAGGAGATAGAAGATGGGGTTTCGGATCGGCATTGATTGCGGCGGAACGTTCACCGATTTCGTCTGCATCGATGAAACCGGAGAAATGCGGCACACCAAGGAATCTTCCACCCCCGACGACTTCTCGCGGGGGGTGATGATCGGGATGGAAAAATTGGCGGAGACCTACATCCGGCCCGTCCGGTCCTTTCTCGGGGAAGTGGACCTCATCGTCCACGGGACGACGGTCGCCACCAACACCGTCCTCACCCTGACGGGCGCCACGATCGGCGTCATCACCACAGCCGGTTTCCGGGACATCCTGGAATTCCGCAGGGGCATGAAGGACGACACCTTCAACTGGCGGGTGGACTTTCCCAAACCCCTCTCCCCGAGGCACATGCGGATGGAAGTCCCCGAGCGCATCGTGCACACCGGGGAAGTTCTCACCCCCCTGGACGAAGATGCGGCCCGCGAGGCGGTCCGGACCCTCAAGAAAAAGGGGGTCGAGGCCATCGCCGTCTGCTTCCTGTTCAGCTTTCTTCACCCCGATCACGAACAAAGGGTGGGAGAGATCATCCGCGAAGAAATGCCCGACGCCTTCATCAGCCTCTCCTGCCAGGTCTCCCCCCAGGTGAGGGAGTACGAACGGATCAGCACCACGGCGCTGGACGCCTATATCGGGCCGCGCCTGAAAAAATACCTGACCTCTTTGGACGGGTCCCTGAGAGAGATCGGCTTTGAGGGGACGTTCCTCATCATGCAGTCCAACGGGGGCGTTCAGTCCTGGCGTGAGGCCATCAGCCGCCCCGTAACGTGCATTTCCTCCGGACCGGCCGCAAGCGTTCCGGCCGCCATCGCGGTGGGGGAAGGGGCCGGAAAGAAGAACCTGCTCAGCGTAGACATGGGGGGGACGAGCTGCGACGTTGTCTACATCGAGGATCAGAAAATTCCGATGATCTCCCGGGGGGGGATCTACAAAAGCATCGGGGACTACACCAATGCCTGCCCCTCCATCGATCTCCACCACATCGGGGCCGGCGGCGGGAGCATCGCCTCACTGGACGCCGGCGGGATCCTTCGGGTGGGCCCCCGCTCGGCCGGCGCCTCTCCCGGCCCGGCATGCTACGGCCGGGGGGGGGAAGAACCGACGGTGACGGACACCGACCTTATCCTGGGGATCCTGCCGTCCGGACACATCCTCGGGGGAAAAATGAACCTCGACCGGGAGGCGGCCGAGACGGTTCTGCGGAAGAAGATCGCGGACCCCCTGGAGCTGAGTGTGACCGAGGCCGCCCAGGCCGTTTACGCCGTGACCAACACCATCGTGGCCGGGGCGATCGCCAATGCCGCCCACCGGCGCGGGCTCGACGTGCGGGATTTCACCCTTCTCATGGGCGGCGGCCTCGGCCCCGCCCACGCGGCCGACATCGCGCTGGACCTGCGGATCCCCTACGTGGTCGCCCCCAAGGGCGCCAGCACCTATTGCGCGTTCGGCATGCTCCTCTCCGACCTCCGCCACAACTATGTCCACTCCTATTACACGACAACGGAAGCGGCCGATTTGGACCGGATCAACGGCATCTTCCAGGAGATGGAAGAGCGCGGCATGGCCACCCTCGAAGAGGAGGGGGTGGCCCCGGAGAACATGGAGTTTCTGCGCTCCCTGGACATGCGCTACCGGGGGCAGTTCTACGAGATCGAGGTCCCGGTTTCAAACGGCCGAATCACCCGGGCGTCCGTCGAAGAGGTTGTGGAACGCTTCCACCTGCTTCACCAGGATCTGTACGCCTTCTCCGTGGAGGACAAACCCACCGAGATGATGAACTACAAGCTCGTGGCCGTCGGACGGATGGAAAAACCCCGGCTGAAGCCGATGGGATCGGACGGGGCCGATCCATCGAGGGCTTTGGGAACCCCCCGGCCCGTTTACTTCAGCAACGTTAAGGATTTCCGGGAAACCCAAATTTATGATGGAAACGGGATACGCGCGGGCGACCGGATCACCGGACCGGCCATCATCGAGGAGCCGTTTACGACGGTTGCCGTTCCCCCTGATTTCAAGTGCGAGGTCGACCCTTACGGGAACTATGTGATGGAAGTGCCGTTGTAGGGGAATCGGTCCAAGGGAAACACCGAGAGCGCCCCGGCAGGGAAATCCCGACCGTTCTCTCCGCAGCCGGATGCGGAGGGAACAAGAAAACAAGACCCCGCGGCTGAGACTCCGCGTCCAAGGGAGAGGGAAAACATGGCGAGTCGACAAGCGGATTCAATGAATGCCCTGCAGGTGGATCCGATGGACGTGGCCATTCTCCAGCACAAGATCCTGTACACCTGCGATCTCATGGGGAGCGTCCTCAAGCATTCGGGGCAATGCTTCATCCTGATGGAGTGCAACGATTTCTCCCCCGGGGTGTTTGACGCCCAGGGGCGGCTTCTTTCCATCAAGTCCTGGATGCCTTTGCACGTCGCCGTCGCCAAGTCGCAAGTGGCGCCTTTGGCGGAAAAGTTCAAGGGCAAGATCTACCCGGGCGACATTTTTCTCGCCAATGACCCCTATCAGGCCGGCGGCTCCCACCTGCCCGACTGGTCCATCATCCGGCCGGTCTTCTATGAAGACGAGCTGATTTTCTTCACGCTGCTCAAAGGGCACCAGCAGGACACCGGAGGCGCGTATCCGGGGGGGTACTTCCCCTACGGCTACGACATCCACAGCGAAGGCCTGCGCATCGACTACACGAAGATCTTCGAGCGGGGCGAAAGGCAGCCCGTCTACGACTTCATCCTCAACAACGTCCGCTGGCCCGATGTGGTCGCCATGGACAACATGGCCATGATGGGGGCGACCAAGCGCGCGGAGGAGGAGCTCATCCGGCTGTGTCAGACGATGGGACAGGAAACCATGCTCGCGTGCCAGCAGGCCCTGCTGGATTCCTCCGAGCAGGCCATGCGGGCCGAAATCTCCAAGATGCCGGACGGGATTTATCAGGGGGAAAGCGGCTGCGACTGGGACGGGACGACGGACGAGCCAGTCTATGTGAGGGTCAAAGTCACCATTCAAGGCGATGAGATGATCGTCGATTGGACGGGCAGCGACAAGTTGGCCGCCTTCATCAGCACCCCGCTCGCCGTGAACCACGCCTGCACGTACATCCCCATCCTCATGTCGGTGGATCCGGACATCTCCTTCAATGAGGGAAGCTGCAAGCCCATCAAGATCATCGCCCCGGAGGGGACGTGCGTGAACGCCAGGTATCCGGCCACCATCGGGGGATGCAACTGCCATCTGGGGGGCGAGCTCATCGAGGCGATTCAGATGGCCCTGGGCAAGGCTATGCCCGAGACGGTCAGCGCGATGTGGGCCCCCCACGTTTCCTTCGTGACGTTCGGAGACGACGGCCGCGAGTTCGATGAGGAAGCGGGGGATTATCGCAAGTACTACTTCACCTTCTTCGGACCGGACGGCGGAAGCGGGGCCATCTGGGGCTACGACGGGTGGCCCCACGTGACGCCGCCCATCATCGCGGGGGGCGTCACGAAAAACACCGCCGAGATCACCGAGATCATGACCCCTTGGCGCATCCTGCAATACGGCTACCTGAAAGACTCGGCCGGCGCCGGCAGGTGGCGCGGGGGGGTGGGCACCCACTACGCCATGGTCAACGAGAACGAAGGCCGCGTGTACGTCAATACGGGAACCTCCTCCGGGCAGCAATTCCGGGCCTTCGGCCAGGACGGGGGCAAGGAAGGGATCTATCACGACATCTATTTTGAGCGGGACGGAGAGCGGATCCCCTTCCGGACCATGTCTCAGGTCCAGTACACCAAGGGGGACATCCTCACGGCCAAATGCAGCGGCGGAGGGGGCGTCGGGTCCCCGCTGGAAAGACCCCAAGAACTGGTCGGAGAAGACGTCCTCAATGAGGTCCTGTCCATCGAGGCGGCGGAAAAAGACTATGGCGTCGTCATCGACCCGAAAACTCTCGAGGTCGACCTCAAAGCCACGGAGAAGCTCCGGGCCGAGAGGGAAGCGTAGAGAGAACCGTTCCCGGGCGAGGGCGAAGCCCCGCGCGGGAGGGCCTGGGGGAAGGGGGGGGCGCGACATGCCGCTCCCGACGCCCGGACCCTTCATCTTCGTATCGACAACCCGGAAACCCTCGATCCCTTGCCGGGCGATGCGTGTCGGACGGTTTCGGATGTCCCGTCCGGACCGTTCGGCGTCGCGGTCGATCGCCCCCGATTCACCTCCGGCGGGGCCCGGCTCAAAGGCATAGGACCATGCCCGAATTCTCCGTGATCGGCAAACCGATCCCCGCCATCGACGCCCCCCTCAAAGTCCGGGGAGCGGTCCCTTATGTAGGGGACATGGTCCTGCCGCGCATGCTCCACGCGAAGATCCTCAGAAGCCCCCACCCGCACGCCCGGATTGCCGATATCGATATCCGCCGGGCCCTCAAGGTGCCGGGCGTGAAAGCCATCATCACCGGAAAGGACGCGCCCCCGATCCGCTTTGGCACGGTCATCGAGGACCAGACCGTTCTGGCCGTCGGCCGGAGCCTTTACATGGGGCATGAAGTGGCGGCGGTGGCGGCGGTGGATGAGGCGGCGGCGCTCGACGCGATGGAATTGATCGAGGTGGAGTATGAGCCCTTGCCCGCGGTCCTGGACCCGGAAGAGGCCCTGCGGGAGTTTTCCCCCAAGGTCCACGAATCGGGGAACCTGGCCGGAAAGGTCGAGTTCGCGCGCGGGGACCCGGACGCCGGACTGCGGGAAGCCGACATCGTCCTGGAAGAAAGCTACCGGACCTCCATCGTTTCCCAGGCCTACATGGAGCCCATGGGGGCGCTGGCGCGGGCGGACGCTCAGGGAGGGGGAGGGGTGAAACTGTGGATGCCCTGCCAGGGCATCTTCTACTCCCAAAAGCGGGTGGCCAAAGCCCTGGGCCTCCCTCTCTCCAAGGTGAGCGTCGTTCAGGCTACCGTCGGGGGGTCTTTCGGGGGAAAGCGGGACGAACCCCTGCCCATGATTGCCGCGCTTCTTTCACAAAAAACCGGCGTCCCCGTGAAGCTGCTCAACACCCGTCTCGATGAATTTCAGGCGGGACGGCCGCGGGTCCCGATGGCGATCACCCTCAGGATGGGCGTCCGAAAGGACGGCGCGATCACCGCCAAGGAATGCCATGCCTTGGCCGATGCCGGCGCCTACGTGGGGGAGGCCCTCGGCATCCTGGCGGCCGGAATCATGCGGATGGACAACCATTACCGGATGAAGAACATCCGCACGGAAGGCCGCCTGGCCTATACGCACTCCATCCCCAAGGGCGCCTTCCGCGGGTATGGAAATCCGCAGGTGGGATTTGCGGTGGAGCAGCACATCGACCTGCTGGCCGACGCCATCGACATGGACCCGGCGGAGCTCCGGCTCAAGAACGCCGTGCAGGCCGGAGACACAACCGTCCACGGCTGGAAGCTCGAATCCTGCGCCTTGAAACAGTGCATCCGGGAAGTGACGGAGAAGTGCGGGTGGAAAGCCAAGCGGGCAAAACGGGGCGGAGGGGTCAAACGAAGGGGCGTCGGTCTGGCCGCGGCCATCCACACCAGCGGCGCGCGCGTCTACGGCGATTGGGACGGCTCGTCCATGGAGGTGAAGATCAACGCCGAGGGGGCGGCGCACATCGTCTACGGCGAAGGCGACATCGGCCAGGGGGCCAAAACGGTTCTGGCCCAGATCGTGGCGGAGGAGTTGAACCTGCCCATGCGAGAGGTCACCCTCTCATCCGCCGACACCGACCACAGCCCTTTGAGCTTCGGCGCTTACGCGAGCCGCCTCACGGTCATCGGGGGGAACGCCGCGCGTTTGGCGGCGCGGGACGCGCGCCGCCAGCTCCTGGAAGCGGCCGCCGAGCGGCTGGAAGCGCGCCCCGACGACCTGGACCTCAAGGATGGATTCGTTTTCATCCAAAACGCGCCGGATCGGAAGGTCTCGATGGGAGAGGCCGCCGAAGCCCACCTTTTCCGCAAGAACGGCCAACCCGTTGTGGGCCGGGGAACCTATGACCCCCCCAGCGATTTTGTCCTGGATAAGGAGTTGTACGGAAACTTCGCGCCTTCCTATGAGTTCACCGCCATGGCCGTGGAAGTCGAGGTGGACATGGAGACCGGTGAAATCGGCCTATTGGGGGTCTGGGTGGCCGACGACGTGGGGTTCGTCCTCAACCCGCTCCTGGCGGAAGGACAGGTTCAAGGCGCTGTGATCCAGGGGATGGGCTATGCGCTGACGGAGGAGATTTCCTTCTCCCTGGGCCAAGCCGTGAACGGCAACCTGGCCGACTATGTCCTCCCCAAGGCGGAGAACACAGGCCATTTGCATTCGATCCTGATTGAATCGAACGACCCCTTGGGGCCCTATGGGGCCAAGGGCGCTTCGGAGGCCCCCATCGATCCCGCCGCCGCGGCCGTCGCCAACGCGGTCTTTCACGCCACCGGCGTCCGAATCCGGGACCTTCCCATCACGGCCCAGAAAGTCCTCGCTTCCGCATCGTAAAAACCGGAACGCTATCAGCTCCACGGGGAGGGAGGGGGGGGGCCGCTTCTCCGGGTCAATCCGCCGGGTGGACAAATCCGGCCCTCGCCGCGTCCGCCCGCTCCTCAACCATCCCTATCCATGGAAGCCTCCATGGAAGCCTCCAGAATGTCCAGGGCCGTCTCCGCGTCGGAGGAATGGATGTTGAGGGGCGGTGTGAAGCGGATGAAGTTTCCGTACGTGCCGCCTTTGCCGATCAGCAGCCCCCGCTTGCGCGTCTCCTCGAAGATCCGGTTCACGGCCTGCGGCGCGGGCTCTTTTCCTTCTTTCACCAATTCCATGCCCTGCATCAGCCCCATCCCCCGGACGTCCCCGATGACGGGAAATTTTTCCTTCAGGTCTTCCAGCCGCTCACGGATGAGGGCCCCGACCTTCTGCGCGTTGTGAACCAACTCTTCCCTGATGATGACGTCGAGAACCGCCAGCGCCGTTTCGGTGGAGACCGGATTCCCGCCGAACGTGGAAACGGAGCGCCCCTTGACACTGTCGGCCACCTCCGGGACGGCGATGGTCGCCCCGATGGGCATCCCGTTGCCCAGGGCCTTGGCGAAGGTCATGACTTCCGGCTCTACGCCGTAGTGTTCAATGCCGAACATCTTCCCGCCCGTCCGGCCGAATCCGGTCTGGACCTCATCGGAGATGAAAATGCCCCCGTACCTTCGAACGATCTCGGCGACCACTTGGAAGTATTCCTTGGGCGGAACGATGAACCCCCCGACCCCCTGGATGGGCTCGGCGATGAAGGCCGCGATGGTCCCCATCGTCGATGTGCGGATGACCTCTTCCACGTCCCGGGCGCAATGCAGATCGCAGCTCGGGTACGTCAGTCCATAAGGACAGCGATAGCAGTAGGGGTTGGCCACGTGAACGACGCCCGCTCCCAGGCCCGCCCCGGGAAGCCGGTACTGCGAATCGCCAATCATGGACATGGCGAGGGTGGTCCGCCCGCTGTAGCCGTGGCGCATGGCCACCACTTCGTAAGACCCCGTGTAGCAGCGCGCCGCCAGGACGGCGGTCTCGTCCGCTTCGCTGCCGCTGTTGGTGAAGAAGGTTTTCCGCAGCCGGCCGGGCGTGATCTCCGCGAGCTTTTTCGCCAGCGACACAGCCGGCTCGGTGAGATAGGAATTCGAGACGTGCTGGAGCTTATTGATCTGAGCGACCGTCCGTTCCTTGACCTCGGGGTGGCAGTGGCCGACGGCCGTGGTGAGAATCCCCCCGAAGAAATCCAGATACTCGCGTCCCTCCGAGTCCACGACCGTTGCCCCATGGCCGCGCTCGATCACAAGGGGTTCTTCATAAAACGGACGAATACATGGGAAAAGGTATTCCCGGAAATCTTCCCGAATGTTTTTCGTCTTATCGGAGGACTCGGCCAATTCAAAATCTCCCTTTGCAAGAGAAGGCCCTTGGGGCGAGAAGTCGCTCAATCCGGAGATGTTATCAGGCCGGTTTTCCCTTTTGAAAGGAGGAACTGGATCACTCCCGGGCGCTTCCGGAAAGCTCGTATTCAGGAAGGCTCAGTTGCGGACCCAGTGGCCTGATTTGTAACAACGCGGCGGTGGCCGTCGGACGGGAACCCGCCCGGCCTGCCCCCCCTCCCCTACCGCCGCCAAGTCTCCCGCCTCAGCAGGACGAGGACCGGGAAAATCTCCAGGCGTCCCATGAGCATCAAGGCCGTGAGGAGCCACTTCGCCGCATCCGGCAGACCGGCGTAGTTGTCCGTCGGGCCGACGGCCCCCAGGGCCGGGCCTACATTGCTCAACGCGGACGCCGCCGCCGAGATCCCGGTCACGATGTCCAGCCCCAGCGCGGTCAGCGCCAGACTCCCGACCACCCAGAGCGTAAGATACAGGAAGAAGAAGGACTGGATGCTGGCAATGACCTCTTCGGTCACGATCTGGGAACCGAGGAAAAGCTCCTTCACGGCCCGGGGATGGACGAGCTTCACCATCTGGGCGGCCGATTGCCGGAACAAAAGGAACAACCGCATGTGCTTCATCCCGCCCCCCGTGGACCCGGAGCAGCCTCCGAAGAACATGAGAAACAGCAACAGGGTCTGAAGAAGGATGGGCCAGTGCTCGAAATCCGCCGTGACAAACCCCGTAGCGGTAATGATGGAGACCACTTGGAAGGCCGCGTCGCGGATGGTGCGTTCTACGCCCTCCGGCGCCCGCCACAAAATCACAAGCGTCGTCACGGCCGTCGCCGAGACGATCATCGACAGATAAAACCGAAACTCCGTGTTCTCCCAGTAGCTCGAAGCGCTTCTTCTCCGCAGGGCAAAATAATGGAGGCTGAAGCTCGTGCCGGCGAGTCCCATGAAAAGGATGATGACCCACTGGATATAGGGGCTGGGGTAGGCCGCGATGCTGGCGTTCTTCGGAGAAAACCCGCCCGTGGCCATCGTCGTGAAGGCGTGAAGAACGGCTTCGAACGGCGGCATCCCCCCGGCCATGAGCAGGACGGCCTCCGCCGCCGACAGGAGGACGTAAACGCCCCATAACAGTTTCGCCGTCTCCTGAAGCCGGGGGGCCAGGCGCTCGAACGTGGGGCCGGGGGCCTCGGCGTTCAGGAGCTGAAGCCCGCCCACGCCGAACAGCGGCAGCAAGGCCGCCGTGAGAACGATGATCCCCATTCCCCCCAGCCACTGGGTAAAACTTCGCCAAAAGAGGATGCCCTTCGGCAGGGCCTCGATATCCCGCACGACCGTCGCGCCCGTCGTCGAGAAACCGGACATGGCCTCGAAGAAGGCGTCCGTATACGACGAAAGAATCCCCGATAGCCAGTAAGGCAACGCCCCCAATAAGGAGATGAGCAGCCACGTCGCCGTCACGATGGCGAACCCGTCGCGGACGCCCATTTCCTCTTTTCCGCCCAGAAATATCAGCCCGCCGCCGACGGCGGCCGAGATCAGGGCCGAAGCGCCCAGCGCCACCAGGTCCGGCCCGCCCAGGACCGCGGAAATCGCCGTCGGGATTAGCAGTGATGTCCCCAGCAACAGGGCGATGAAACCCAACGTCCGAGAAATGGTAGAAAAGTTCATGGCCGGGAGTGCGCCGGAAGAAGGCGCCTCGATCGCAGTGGAAGGGTCAACGGAACAGCCGTTCGGCCTCGATCCGAGCATCGGGGAGGGCAAACAGCAGGACGCGGTCGCCGCCGTGAACGAGGGTGCCGCCATGGGGGATCTCGACGTCGTCCCCCCGGCCCACGCCCGCGACAATGGCGTCTCGGGGCAAATCCAATTTGGCCAGAAGGCGGCCCGCCGCCTTGGCCTTCACGCCGACCTCGAGCTCGACCACCTCGGCATCGTTAAAAGCGCTCGTGAACTGGGAGATGGTGTTCGGTCCTTTCAGGTGGCGCAGGATCACACTGGCGACCACCAGGCGGGGGCTAACGGTGGCATCGATCCCCAGGGAATAGATCAGCGGGATGTAATCCGGGCGGTTGACCAGCGCGATCGCCTCCCGGCACCCGTGGCGTTTGGCCAAGAGCGCGGAGAACAGGTTGGTCTCCTCGTCGTCGGAGGCGGTCACAATGGCGTCCATCTCCTGAATCCCTTCGGAACGCAGAAGGTCAAGGTCCGTGCCGTCCCCGTGGAGGATGAGGATGTCGGGAAGGTTCTGCGAGAGCACCTTGGCCCGCTTCTCGCTGGATTCCACGACTTTCACCTTGATGTTTCTCGCCGACAGCCGCTCCGCCACCGAATATCCCACGCGGCCGCCCCCGATCACGAGCACCCGCTCGACCGGCTTCTGCCGGACCCCGCAAAACTCCATCAGCGCCGGAACGCTCTCCTGTCGGGCGATGGCCAACAAGACCTCATGCGACTTGACCACCGTGTTCCCGCGGGGAACGGAGACGTCCCCCTCCCGGCTGAGGCCCAGAACGAGAAACCCCGAATCCCGGATGGTGTCCCCCAAAGACTTGAGCGATCGGCCGCTGATGGGAGAGTCCTCGCCCACGCGAAGACCCACCATTTGCAGCCGGCCGTCGAAGAAGTCGGCGGCCTCGGTCGCACCCGGGGCGGCGATCAGGCGTTCGATGTTGGCGGCAACTTCCTGGGCGGGGTTGATGAGGAGGTCCGCCCCGAAGTCCCGGCCCCGGATGTCCAGGTCCTCCCGGAAGTAGGCCGGGTCTCCGACACGGGCGATCTTCATGGGGACATCGTTGGCGGCGGCGAGGTGGCAAGCCCCCAGGTTGGCGGAGTCGTCGCTGCTGACGGCGATAAGCATTTCGGCCTCTTTGAGACCGGCCTCGGCCAGCACCCGGGGGTTCGCTCCGTTGCCCAGGATCGTCAAGGCGTCAAGCTTGTCGGAAATCGCCTCGATGACCGATTCCTCGCGGTCTATCAGGACAACGTCCTGGTGTTCCTGGACGAGACGCCGGGCAATGTGAAACCCGGCCTCTCCCGCTCCGATGACAATGACGCGCAATGTCCGATCCTATCTCAGGGAATTTCCGGAAAACCCGGGCCTCTGGAATGACCCGGCCGATATGGGAAGCCCTCCCGGCGAAAGCGTCTGAAGATCTTTGTTTTCACACGCCGCCGCCCAATCTTCGAAGGAGGCCCGACCCAATCTACGCCCGGAAGGCGGAATGTCAACCCGGCGTCCCCCGCCTAGAAATCCCGCGGCCCGGAACGCTCGAAGTGCTCATCCACCCAATCGTCACCTTCCGCGCCGCCGGGATCATGAACCCCCTCCCTCTCCGCCGCCCCTCCCCCTCCCCCCCCCGCTTTTCCCGGCGGGTCGACGGGATTGTGGAAAAGGGTTTCCTCCACGGCCCATTGCTCATAAACGGATTCGGGAAGCTCACCCAGAAACCGGGAGGCCCTTGTCAGGACGCCGCCCTGGCGATGGCCCAGCTCCATCAATGGGTAGCAGAGGTAGAGCTCCTCTTTGGCACGCGTCACCGCGACGTAGAAGAGACGCCGCTCCTCTTCGTCGTCCTCATCCTCCCGCAGGGCCAATCCCGAAGGGAAACGGTCCTCCGCCAGCCAGATGATGAATACAACCCGCCACTCCAGACCCTTCGCCTGGTGGATGCTGCTGAGAACCACCGATTCGCCGGGCGTCGCCTCGTCGTCTCCCTCCTCGCTTCCCACTGTGTTCAACAGCGCCAACTCGCTCAGAAAGGATTCGGCCGCGCCGAAATTCTCGGCGAACCGCGCCAACTGTTCGATATCCTCCGTCCGGGAGGCCGCGTTGGGGAAATTCCGATCCAGGTAAGCGCGGTATCCCCTGTCCAGAACCTGTCGGATCATCTCGGCGGGCCGCGCTTCCATGACTTGACCCTGAATCCGCTTGAGGGTTTCGGCCAACGCCCGCCATTCATCCCGCGTCCGCTTCGGAAACGGAGCGAGAAACTCCGGACGGTCGAGACCCTTCAGCGGCTCGGCGGCCTTGGAAACGGCCAACCAGAATCGGTGGGCGGTCGCCTTTCCAACCCCGGGAATCAACAAAAGCACCCGCTTCCAGGCAATCTCGTCCCGGGGATTCACAACCACCTTCAGGTGAGCCGTGGCGTCCTTCACATGACGCTGCTCGAAGAAGCGCAGGCCCGAGCGGACCTCGAAGGGGATCCCCCGCCGCGTAAACTCCATCTGGACTTCCATGGAATGGAAGTGCGCCCGGTAGAGGACGCCGATCTCATTCAATGAAAACCCCTCGTCGCGAAGCTCCAGCACCCGCTGGCAGACAAAGTCCGCCTGTTGGAGAACATTCCGGACCGGCACAACGGCCGGCGGCCCCCCCCTGGAGGGCCGCTCCGCCCGGAGGCGCTTCTTGAACTGATGGGTGTTGACGGAAATGCTCTCGTTGGCCAGGCGCAGGATCTCGGGGGTGCTTCGGTAATTGGATTCGAGGCGAAAGGTTCGCGCGTCCGGATACCGGTCGGGAAACCCGAGGAAGTTCGCGAAATCAGCCCCCCGGAAGGAATAAATGCTCTGCGCGTCGTCCCCGACAACCATCAGATTTCCATGCCCGCCCGCCAGGATATCGATGAGCCGGCTCTGGAGGCGGTTGGTGTCCTGATATTCATCCACGAGGACGTGGCGAAATTGCTCCTGAAAACCCTTGCGGACGTCCGGGCGCTCTTCCAGCAGCCTCAGCCACAGGACCAGCAGGTCATCGAAATCCAGAACGTTCATCTCCGCCTTCCGCTCCTCGAACCGGGCGTACACCCGTTTTATCTCGGTCAGACGGTCCGCGAACGTGGCATGGCGCTTTAGAACGACCTCCTTCACGGGGGTCTCCGTGTTGACCGCGAAACTCAGAATGTCCTGCAGGACGCCGCCCTTGGGGAAATATCGCCCCTTCGAATCGATGCCGCCTTCGGCGACGCAGGTGTCGAGAAGGTCCGCCGCGTCCTCACGGTCCAGGATGGAGTAGTTCTCGCCGCGGTCCACCCACCGGGCATGGCGGCGGAGGGTGAGGTTTCCGGCGTGATGAAACGTGCCCCCCCAGACCCGGCGGACGTCTACGTGGATCAGGGCCTGCGCCCGGCGAAGCATCTCGCTCGCCGCCTTGTTCGTGAAAGTGAGCAAAAGGATTCGGGCCGGGTCTTCCCCGGACTCGATCAGCCGCGCCATCCGGTACGTGACGGTGCGGGTCTTTCCGCTTCCCGGCCCGGCGAGGACGAGCATAGGACCCCCGGGGGCCATCACCACTTCCAACTGTTGGGGGTTCAACTCCGAAGCGTAATCGATGCGAGATCGGGCGGGGCCGGCCGTCGGGGCCAGCTTGTACCGGCGGGGGGGAGAGGGGCGGGAGGCGTTCACGTCGGGCGCTTTTTCCGCAAATTCGCCGGCCTCCCCGCGTTGGGCCGAGCGGGACCTCGGGGATCGCCGGGGGAAGCAACATTCTCGATGAGGTCCTTCAGAACATGCCGGTGGCAGTCCTCGTCCATTCTCTCCCAGCAAAGCAGGGTCAGGGTTTCCGTTTTCGCCCGTTCGGCCATTTCCTTGAGAAGCTCGGTACGGCCAGCCATCTCACGTCGGTAGCACTCGAAGAAATCATCCGGACGGAGGTCCTGAGACCGGAGCGCCTGCATGAGCTCACGGCTGGGGCTCAGGTCCCGGAGCCATTCATCGACCCGGTCTTTCCTCACACCCCGGGGCCATACGCGCATGACGAGAATCCGCGTCCCGTCCCCAGGCTCGGATTCAGCATAGATGCTCTTCAGTTGAATCATGGCCTTGAGATGGGTGAGTCCAGGAAGGGGGGATTCCTGTATTGCGCCGCCGATCAACCTAGCACAGTGGCGTCCGTTCAATCAACGATTCCATTGATGTCCGAAAGGGGCTTGTGCTATATATGTCCATGTGGGCGGGGTTCCGGCCGTCCGCTGACCCATAGGCTGGAAAGCCTTTGATTCGATGGGAGTTTTGATATGGGCAACGTCAGCATCTTATCCGAGTTCTGGGATTTTCTCAAACACCGCAAGAAATGGTGGCTCGCGCCAATCATGATCATGTTGGTGCTGTTGAGCTTCCTGATTATCTTCACGGAAGGCTCGGCCCTGGCCCCATTCATCTACGCGATTTTCTGATCGCCAACGGGAATTCCCCCGAACCCCGCGCCGCATCGGTCCGGGGGAGCTCGGGCTCTGAAACATAAAACCGGGGGTCGTTTTCGCGACCCCCGAGCCTGTCCCATTCATAGTTGAAGGTTGAGAAAAAGAGGTGGCGGTTCACTCCTGCCGACTCGGTTAGAATCGGGTTGGCAAACATTCAAAGAGGAGGAACCGCCATGAGTGAAGCTTGCCAGATCATCGAGAAGAAAAAGACCCAAAGGTTGGCCGCCTTTGTGGCGGAGCACGGGCAGGCGTTTTTTCCTCTGGTGTCGCTGGTGGAGCAGTCCCAACTGGCGGTGGAGGACCTGATGGACGTCATGGGCCGGGCGGGCCTGGAGGCCGTGCTTTTGCTGTCGGCCAAGGGCTTGACGGGCGCGCCGCATCCAGGCAAGCGGGGTGGCGAGGTCCGCCGGCACGGCAGCCAGGGGGGCCGGGTGACCCTGAAGGGGCGCAAGCTGAAGGTGAGAAAGCCGCGGCTTCGCCGCCGGGGCCAGGGTCGGGGCGGGGAGGTGGAGGTGCCGGCGTATGCGGCCATGCAGGCCGACCCCGGGCTGGGGGAGCGGATGCTGGATTTGCTGATGCGAGGGGTCTCGACGCGGAACTACGCGGCCGTTCTTCCCGAGCTGGCCGAGACGGTGAGGGTGTCGAAGTCGGCCGTGAGCCGGGAGAGCATCGAGGCGGCCGAGGCGGAGCTGCGGCGTCTTTGTGAGCGGCGTTTTGACGACATCGACCTCCTCATCCTCTACCTGGACGGTCTGCGCTTCGGCGCGCATCACGTCATCGTGGCCGTTGGGGTGGACACACGGGGCCAAAAGCACGTTCTGGGCCTGAGGTCGGGCGCCACCGAGAACGCCACGGTCGTGACGGCGCTTCTTGAGGAGTTGGTGGAGCGCGGCGTGCGGCCCGGGCGGCGTCGGCTTTTCGTCATCGACGGCTCGAGGGCGCTTCGTGCGGCGATTGACCGGGTGTACGGGGACGACAATCCGGTGCAGCGGTGCCGCAACCACAAGGTGAAGAACGTGATGGACCACCTGCCCGAGGAGTTGAAGGACCCGGTGAAGGCGACGATGAAGGCGGCCTGGCGGCTGGCGCCGAAGGAGGGGATTGCCCGTCTGCGCAAGCAGGCCCGGTGGCTTCAGATCGAGCATCCGGACGCGGCCGCCAGCCTTTTGGAGGGTCTGGAGGAGATCTTCACCGTCAACCGCTTGGCTCTTCCGCCCGGCCTTCGGCGCTGCCTGGTGAGCACGAACCTGATCGAGAGTCCCTGTTCGGGGGTGCGGATGCGCACCCGGCGCGTCGGCCGCTGGCGGGACGGGGCGATGGTGAAAAGGTGGGCCGCTTCCGCCTTCCTCGCCACCGAGAAGAACTTCCGTCGCCTGGACGGCTACCGGGACCTGTGGATCCTGAAGGCCGTTCTGGACGAGCCCCGCTTTGACACCCGAGAGGAGGTCGCATAAGGTGAACCACACACGGACCGCCGCCTCAAACCTTCAACTGAATTCGGGACACCCTCCGACCCCCGGTTTTATGTTCGCCGCCTTCCACGCGGCGCCATCATCCATTTTTTATATTCATATTTCCGGCTGGATGAACGCTGGGAAACCTTTCTCGTCTCCCGACATCAGCCGGTCGGGCATCCCCACTCGGCCGATAGAAATCCGGGAATGCGATGTTATGTGTTGATCAAGGACGTTCTCCGCTCCCCCGAAACCTCCGCCAAAGCATCATCAACGCCGCAACCCCGTACACCAAAAGAAAGGCCCGTCCCTGCAAGGTATAACGCCCCTCGGCGTGAAACGGCATGTGGACCAACGACAGATACACCACCGGGACCGCCAACAGCCAATGGGACCGCCACCGGTCGCGCAAAAGGACAAAGCCCAATATCCCCAAAACCAGCATCCCGAAGGTCCCGTACTTGAGCGCACGGTACACCCAGGCGTGTTTGGAAAACGGGTACGCTTGAGGCCCGTCCCCCGAGCTCACCACCATCCACAAGCGGGGGATCCGCAATAAAGCCGCCTTACCGGTCTGGAAGAAATCCCGCCCCAGGTTCTCCTTCGCCAGGGCCCGATAGGCCCGGTTGCGGCGAAGCTCCTGCTCGATCGCCGACAGGCCCACCCAACGGAGACAGGGAACGCCCTTCAGGAACCTTAAAACGGCGCGTTCATCTCTAACATTTCCAGGTATTCCCTTCTCGCCGGGCATCTTCTCCCGAATCGCCTTGGAAAGACCACAATATGGAACTTGACGCCACCCGGAGCCGAACATGGCGGGACCCCGTTCCGCAACCCGGCCAGCATACTCGAGCTTGCCCCCGGCCGTCTCCACCCGCACCACGTGAAGCGGGGGGGCGTGGCCCCACCCCCAATCTCTCACCCAGACATCCAGCTCTCCCAACTCTCCGCGTCCCTTCGCCAGCGAATAGAGCACCCTTCCAGGGGCTCCAGCACCCCGATCCGCGGGGTACAAGCGATCCAGGTGCAACCCAATCTCCGAAAGGCCCGTTGCCTCGCGCTCTCCGATCTCCCCGAAAACGTCGGGGACCATCTTGAACCATAGGTGAGCGCCGCCTAAAATTTTGGAGCTTATATACTTGACATAATATGCTCATGAACCTATATTGTACAGTAAAAGGAGGCTGGCATGAAGGGTCACATGAGCCTGTACGAGTTCAACGAGAGATTCCCCGATGATGCTTCGGCCACGAGGTTTTTTGAGAACCGGCGCTGGCCCGGGGAGATTTACTGCCCGAAGTGTGGATGCGTTGGCCGGATATCGAGAATGAAGTCGGGCAAGCCTCAGCCGTTTCACTGTCTCGAATGCGGGAAGTTCTTCAGCGTTCGGACCTCCACGCTCCTGGCCGAATCTCCGATCCCGCTCCGCAAGTGGCTCATGGCCATGTATCTGATCAATTCAAACCGCAAGGGCATTTCCAGCGTCCAGCTGGCGAAGCAGTTGGGTGTGACGCAGAAAACCGGATGGTTCCTCGCGCATCGCATCAGGGAGGCTTACGACGAGCAGGGAGGTCCCCTGGGGCCAGGAGAGGTCGAGATTGACGAGTCCTTCATCGGCGGTAAGGAGGCCAACAAGCACAAGTCGAAGAAGCTGAACGAAGGCCGCGGAGCCGTCGGCAAACAAGCCGTCATGGGGATCAAGGAACGCGGAGGGGATGTGCGGGCCTTCCCGATTGACGGGACGGACGGAGCCACGGTGAAAAAGGAGATCGCCAGGAACGTCCGCCGCGGGAGCACCGTCTACACGGACAGTCACGCTGGGTATACTGGAATTCCATACGAGCATGAGACCGTGGCGCACACCGTGGGCGAATACGTCCGTCCCCCGCTCTAGGGTTTTGTTGGACACTCGATTGATCCATGATTCATGGAGAAAGGGGTGTCGCGATGAACGAACAAAAGCAAGAGGGGGCTTTGGCGGAGGGCGCCCGCAGGGCGAACGGAGCCAAGGCCCCAGGGCATCGCAGTGAGCGGGGTCGGTTCTCCTGCCAGCGCAAGCGGGAGGCGGTCCTGCGTCTTTTGCGGGGCGAGAGCCTGGAGACGCTCTGCCGCGAGTTGGGCACGACAGCGGCTCGGCTTTCCGCCTGGCGCGAGGCGTTCCTTCGCGGGGGCGAGGCGGCGCTCAAAGCCCGCCCGGCGGATGAGCGGGACGAGGAGAACGCCCGGCTCAAGGCCAAGGTGGGCGAACTCACGATGGAGGGCGAGGTCCTGCGGGAGAAGATCGACCGCCTGGAGGCCGGCCGCCCTTTAGCCGGCAGGAGGTGGAGGCGATGAGTCAGGCCCGCTTCACCTCCACGGGCAGAGCCTACGGCCTGAAGCGGGTGTGCGCCCTTTGGGGCTTGGCGCGCTCCACGGTCTACGCGCAACGGCGGCGAGAGGCGGTCCCCGTTCATGAACGCCCCACGCCCAATAAGCGCGGCCCTGTGGGCCCGTGCACCGATGCGGAACTCCTCGGCCACATCCGGCAGGTCCTGGAGGACTCTCCCTTCCATGGCGAGGGCTACCGCAAGGTGTGGGCGAGGCTGCGCTTCGCGGGCATCCGCACCAGCAAGGAGCGGGTGCGTCGCCTGATGCGGGAGGCGGGGCTTCAGGCCCCCCACCGGGTGGGCAAACCCCGAGGTCCCAAGGCCCACAACGGGACCATCCGCACCGAGCGGCCCGACCGAATGTGGGGCACGGACATGACGACGACGGTGACCACCGAGGAGGGGATGGCCTCGGTGTTCGTGGCGGTGGATCACTGCTCGGTGGACTGCGTGGGGATCCATGCGGCCAAGAGCGGCAACCGCTTCGAGGCCCTGGAGCCGATCCGGCAGGGGGTCGCCGAGCGCTTCGCCGGCTTGGAGGCGGACGTCGCCGAGGGGCTTAAAGTTCGTCACGACCACGGCCCCGCCTATCTGTCCGATGACTTTCAGCGGGAGATCGCCTACCTGGGCATGACCAGTTCGCCCAGCTTCGTGCGGGCGCCCGAGGGAAATGGCTACTGTGAGTGGTTCATCCGCATCTTGAAGGAGAATCGAGGGTGTCCCGAATTCAGTTGAAGGTTTGAGGCGGCGGTCCGTGTGTGGTTCACCTTATGCGACCTCCTCTCGGGTGTCAAAGCGGGGCTCGTCCAGAACGGCCTTCAGGATCCACAGGTCCCGGTAGCCGTCCAGGCGACGGAAGTTCTTCTCGGTGGCGAGGAAGGCGGAAGCGGCCCACCTTTTCACCATCGCCCCGTCCCGCCAGCGGCCGACGCGCCGGGTGCGCATCCGCACCCCCGAACAGGGACTCTCGATCAGGTTCGTGCTCACCAGGCAGCGCCGAAGGCCGGGCGGAAGAGCCAAGCGGTTGACGGTGAAGATCTCCTCCAGACCCTCCAAAAGGCTGGCGGCCGCGTCCGGATGCTCGATCTGAAGCCACCGGGCCTGCTTGCGCAGACGGGCAATCCCCTCCTTCGGCGCCAGCCGCCAGGCCGCCTTCATCGTCGCCTTCACCGGGTCCTTCAACTCCTCGGGCAGGTGGTCCATCACGTTCTTCACCTTGTGGTTGCGGCACCGCTGCACCGGATTGTCGTCCCCGTACACCCGGTCAATCGCCGCACGAAGCGCCCTCGAGCCGTCGATGACGAAAAGCCGACGCCGCCCGGGCCGCACGCCGCGCTCCACCAACTCCTCAAGAAGCGCCGTCACGACCGTGGCGTTCTCGGTGGCGCCCGACCTCAGGCCCAGAACGTGCTTTTGGCCCCGTGTGTCCACCCCAACGGCCACGATGACGTGATGCGCGCCGAAGCGCAGACCGTCCAGGTAGAGGATGAGGAGGTCGATGTCGTCAAAACGCCGCTCACAAAGACGCCGCAGCTTCGCCTCGGCCGCCTCGATGCTCTCCCGGCTCACGGCCGACTTCGACACCCCCACCGTCTCGGCCAGCTCGGGAAGAACGGCCGCGTAGTTCCGCGTCGAGACCCCTCGCATCAGCAAATCCAGCATCCGCTCCCCCAGCCCAGGGTCGGCCTGCATGGCCGCATACGCCGGCACCTCCACCTCCCCGCCCCGACCCTGGCCCCGGCGGCGAAGCCGCGGCTTTCTCACCTTCAGCTTGCGCCCCTTCAGGGTCACCCGGCCCCCCTGGCTGCCGTGCCGGCGGACCTCGCCACCCCGCTTGCCTGGATGCGGCGCGCCCGTCAAGCCCTTGGCCGACAGCAAAAGCACGGCCTCCAGGCCCGCCCGGCCCATGACGTCCATCAGGTCCTCCACCGCCAGTTGGGACTGCTCCACCAGCGACACCAGAGGAAAAAACGCCTGCCCGTGCTCCGCCACAAAGGCGGCCAACCTTTGGGTCTCTTTCTTCTCGATGATCTGGTAAGCTTCACTCATGGCGGTTCCTCCTCTTTGAATGTTTGCCAACCCGATTCTAAACGAGTCGGCAGGAGTGAACCGCCACCTCTTTTTCTCAACCTTCAACTATGAATGGGACAGGCTCGGAGAATCTCCTGTGGGTGCGCTCTTTCGCCACCGTAGAGGAACTGCGGTGGGCGCTGCTTGAGTTCAAGAACCTGTACAACCATCATTGGATTCTCGAGGGCTACGGCTACCGAACGCCGGCCCAGGCAAGGCAGGAAAAACTCGCTCAAGTTGCGGAGGCCGCATGAGGTCGAATACCCTCACCCGAGTGTCCAATAACCCAGGGGCGGTCCAGTTGTGGTTACCGCCTCCCGTACCAGATACCGGATGACGGAGCAGATGGCCCGGAAGCTTAGTGACGTGGTGGAGACGGGGGATCAGTCTGTGCCGAACTCCCCTGAGTGTGCCGGTAGAGCTGGGTTTTCAAGGGATTGCGGCTTTAGGACGGCCGTTGCCCCTCGATTGAGCAGAGGGTTCTGCAAAGAGACCCTGAATCTGTAGTAAAATGGGGTACTTTGATGACACAGGAGGACCGCAGGATGGCTAAGAGTGGTCATCTGGGAAATCCCGGTTTAAATCAAGACAACTCTTGTATTGACCACCCGTTGCTCTTTAACTCAATTAGAGCCCTCTTTACCGGGGCTGTCAACACCATTTCGGGCGCCTGAAACCCTGATCGGAGCGGTATCCGCCATTGGAAAACCATGTCAGCGCCGGCGTGTAAACGGGCTTGACCACCAGGTTTGGAGTCTTCGTCATTTTGCCCTTGTGTGGACTCCGCTTAGGGTCGCTAGACAGGCACCGGGCATCATCGCTTGATTCTCTCCAAGATAAGGGCAAATGTCTTCCTGGATACACCGACCTCGGCCAACTGGAAGGTGATGTGGCGGGCGTACCGCACGAGCCGGCCGCCCATTTTGAGGAGCTTAAGCTGAAGGCCGCGTAACGACCAGTGCTTGATCCCTCTCGGCAGGCCAGCAATCCCGCATCCGAAGTCATTCTGGTTCCGTGAAACTCAAGCCTCAGCCGACGCTCAAAACGGACCTTCAACGCCCACTTTTTCGCTTCACCCATTGGATTACCCCGCGAGAGGATGGCTCGGGGAGGCTCATGCATTGATTTTACTCCAGAAAATGTCCTCCGGTCCGACAAAAGTTATGATCCATATGGGATATCTGGGTGTAAGCAAAACCCGACAATCCTTCGCAGAAGGGGCCGACCGATCAGCCGGATCCAGAACTTATTCATGCTGAATCATCGAGATCATACAATTCCCGCCGCGAATACATACCTTCCTTCAAGATTTGACACCGTTCCGGCCCGGCAGAAAGGACCGGCGATCAAAGCCTCTGTCGCTCGTCCGACCCCGCGCTTCCGCATCCTCTTTTCTCCAACAAGCGATGATTTATGATCGAACGATAAATGATGCGAGCCAACTTTTCATATCCCTCCGGGGTCATATGCATAACATCAGTGAACAGTGTCCGCTTTTCAGGAAGTTGATTGAAAAACACTTCCGCGTCCACCGCCGGAACTCGAAACATCTTCGAGGCAGCGACCTGGATCTTGTAAATGTGTATGATGGGATACAGGTAATACAATCTGTTCGGAGGATTGAAATGGAATTTCCGGTATTTGTAGGGTTGCCGAATCATAAGAGAAGGCAAATCGCCTTCTCCTGAAGCAACCGGATGACTTCCGACAATGATGCCTTGTAACTCGGAAAGGCGGGATGATTCGCGATCGCCCGGGATATTTTCGCTCTATCGACTCGAGTCCAGTAATGGGAAGGGTCTCCATGAAAAACCCTTCCCGTGAGAGTGCGCATCCCGACAATGAACAGACTATACCGAGACAAGCGAGTCATCACGGAGACCGCAACTCGTTGTTCACTCTGAAGGGCGAGGCGCGTAAAAGGCACAATGTTGTTCCACCCATTGGAAAGTATGATCAGGTCCGGATCGAGTGGCAACACCTTCTCTTTCAGTCGGTGGTAAATCCCCTTCAAATCCATTCCCGCTTGTCCGGCGTTGATCACCTCGACATTTCTCATCAAGGTGCTTTTGTTCTTTTCCCGATCGAAGACTTCCTGTAAAAATCTGGTGTAGGGGTAAGTTCTTTCGACCGTCCTTCCCAGCTTGCCCTGCGTCGTGGAGCCGCCCAAGGCAACAATCCGAAATGTCCCCTCGGGTTTGGCACCGGGAATTCCGGACCTACAAAACCGTACGAATTGATCGGACCGATACCTTCTTCGTTCCCAACGGCTTCGACCTTTTCTTTCTCTCTCCGATTCCATTCACCTGTTCTTTTTTTCGAAATGGCGCGGACAACGGCCCCAAGGTTTGAATAGCGAAATCCATACATCAGGGCCTCGGGACCGCGATAATAGAATGAATAAATTACACGGGCGCTGAATTCCACCATCAGCAGAACCGCCAGGACGGTTGCGACGGAGAAAAGAAAATATGTCCCCCTCTTTTCCACGGCTCTCCCTACTCCCTCACATGGAAGATCCATAAACGCACCTGCCGGAAAATTCTTCGATCCCAATTCCGATTGTTCGGCTCACGGGAGGTGAAATGGTTGGTGGATGATAAGATGTCCGGAATTCGCCCCGGAAATCCTTGACCCGCGAATCGTGGGCCGGGCGGGAACCTTGTGGCTTGTCCCGGGAGCGATCAAGGTGTACATGGATGACATGAATTCAACCGGGCCGACCCACCCCCAATCTCCGCCCTCCCCTTGGAAAGAGCCGGAGAGGCGATTCCCATGAAATGGATCGACGAGCGTGGAAGGCTGGGAGGCGGGCCCGTTCACCTGTTTGACCTCATGCTGGTCCTGACCGCTCTTTTTCTTCTCCTGTCTTTCCGGCTTCCCGGCGCCCGGAGCGCTTCCAGTCCCGTCAAAGGAGAGGTCGCAACACCCGTCCGCACCACGAAAATCCTGGTCGGAACAATTCTCAGACCGGTCCCGGCGGTGATCGATGACGTGCTCCTGCTCCTTACCGGACCTCGACGGGGAAACGGCTAAGAAGATCCGCGTGGGCCACATGGACACCGGGGACCGGCATACAGTCGTCGAGATCATCGACGTGAAGGGAATGCCGAAAGAAACCCGAGCGGCCCTCCCGGAACCGCTGACACATCCTCCGCGCAAAGCGACCGACCCGCGTCCCGTCCGAGTTCGGTTACGCATCCAAGCCAGAATTCATTGGAACCAAAGTTTCGTACGCGGAGCCTACCTGTTCTACAAAGGAAAACCGCTCAAGCCGAACCAGACATATCATTTTATCGGTCCCGGCTACGTGCTGACCGGGACCATTGTACACATGAACGATTGGGATGTCCAAATCCTGTGAAAGATCGAACCTCGCCGTCAAAAACATGGGAGGAAATCATCCCTCAAAACAGGCCGGCGCCAGCGATGAAGTCCGCCAACAGCGCATTCCCCTCCGGGGTCAGGTGAACGATATCCTCGAACAAGACCCTTCCCTTCGCCTTGTTCTCCTCGAACAACGGCAGCGGATTCACGACGGCAAGCCCATGGGTTTTTGCGAATTCGACCAACCGGGCCAGCAGGACTTTCTGCCGAACGGATTGAAAGACCTGGGCCTGGGCCGCGAACTTTCCACTTCGGAGCAGACCCGCCAATTCATCCGACGACATTCCCCTCAGAAATTCGGCCACGCCTTCGCTCAAGGCAAGTGGCTGAAGAATGATGATCAACTTCACCTTGTTTGACCGACAAACCCGGATCAGCTCGAGAATGTTCTCCTCAAATCTTTTCCGATAGCGATCGTCAATCTCCAATGACGGAATCGGATTTCCGGTCCTCCAGAGAGAGAACTTTTCGACTGCGGTGATATAAAGAAGACTTCGCCGATAGAGCTGAAAGTGAGCCGCGTACAGCACACCCCACCACTGACCCGCCCCCTAAAGTTGTACCACTTTTTGAGTTAGTCTCTGCTCCCCGATGTCCGAAAGTGTAGGGATGCCCGGAGGCATTGGTTCGATGGCCTCCGGCGCCGGGGGCCGGTAGCCCAAGGCACTATGGGGCCTTACCCGGTTGTAGAGTTGTCGCCATCTCTCCACCAACACCTTGGCCTCTGTCAGGGTGTAGAAGATCTCCCCGTTGAGCAGCTCATCGCGCAGCTTGCCGATGAAGGACTCCACATAGCCGTTCTCCCAGGGACTGCCCCGCTCGATGTAAAGCGTTCTCACCCCAAGACGGGTGAGCCACCCTCTCACCGCATTCGCCGTGAACTCCGCCCCGTTGTCCGAGCGGATATAAGCCGGCAGGCCACGCCGGACGAACAACTCGGTGAGGCGGTCCAGGACGTCCTCGGAGTTGAGTCTTCTCTCTACATCAAGGGCCAAGCACTCCCGGGTCAACTCATCCATCACAGCCAGCATCCGTAAAGGCCGCCCATCGTGCGTCCTCGCGGCCAGGAAGTCGTAGGACCACACATGATTCCGATAAGACGGACGCTTGCGAACACAAGAGCCGTCGTTCAGCCATAAACGCCCTCGCTTGGGCTGTCTCTTCGGCGCCTTCAGGCCTTCCTGGCGCCAGATCCGCTCCACCCCCTTGTGATTCACTCGCCAGCCTTCTCTTTCCAACAGAGCCGTTATCCTCCGGTAGCCGTACCGTCCGTACTCGCTCGCCAGCTCTGTCACCCGCGCCACCAAACGGGCCTCATCGTCAGGGACCTGGGCAGAGCGCCGCTGAGTCGAGCGGGCCTGACCCAGCACCCGGCAGGCGCGACGTTCGGACACGCTCAGCTTCTCCCGCACATGCTCCATCGCCCGCCGCCGCGCAGGCGGGCTCAGAAGTTTCCCTGGGAGGCCTCCTTCAAGATGGCGTTATCCAGGGCCTGCTCGGCCACCAGCTTCTTTAGCCGGGCGTTTTCCTGCTCCAGTGTCTTCAGTCGTTTCGCCTGGTCCAGGCGCAGGCCTCCGTACTCCCGCCGCCACCGGTAATAGGTCTGCTCGGAGATCCCCAGCGTCTTGCAGACCTGAGCCATCCTCTGCCCATTGGCCAACTCCACCTCGGCCTGACGAAGCTTGTGGATGATCTGCTCCGCGGTGAATCGCTTCCGACTCATCACTGCCCCCTTTCTAGGCCAATCCAGTCCCGAAAGCCGTGCGAAAATCCTAACTCTCAAACCGGACCGGTTTCAGGGGGGCAGGTCAGATGGTCGTCGATGATGGGGAGCCTTCCGGCCCGCTCCGGCGTCATGATGTTCTCGACCACCCAGGACTGGATGGCCAGGGCCTTCTCCTCGGCCGTTCGCTTTTTTCCGGTGATGTCGCTCGCCAAGCGCCGCATCGTCAAGTGGCGAGAGAGAAAATGGACGGCCTTCTCACGGAGGGAAATATCTTTCTGGATAACAACGTAGTTGACGCCGACCCGGGTGGTCGCCGGAATCCGCCCCGCCACCCAAACCCCCGCCGCAATCAGCGCCAAAACCACCGAGAGGGATAGGAGAAAGCGCCACACAGCACTGAGATTCTTCAGATAGCGCCGGGCAACGCGGCCCATTCCCGTGAATCTTCCTCACATGGCGATGGATTCCGAACCCACTCCCGGGATCCGGGCAGGCGCCCGCTCCGGTTCACATCTTCCCCATGATAGCATACCTCGCATGGGAGGCGGGCCCAGTAGTCGGGCGCTTGCCTTCGCAACCGGGAGCGGCGGGGGCGGATTTTCCGCTTCGGCGCATGGTAAAGCTGGACGCGGCCGAAAAAGAAAGCCGCTGTTTTTCATCCACAAATGGGCGAAGCATGGACTCCACATTCCAATCAAGCGACACCGGTCAACACCGAAGGCGGCTCGGGCCTTTGATGGCTCTCGCGGCGGCGGCGTTCGTTCGAATGATCGCATCCGCTCTCTTTTCGAGTCCTGGCTCGGGTTGTTTTTTGTCCTGATATTCCTCGTTTTTTTTGTTCTCTACACCCTTGCCTGGAGATGGATGCACTCCCTGAGCGTGCGGGAGACCATGCCGGGCGCCGTTCTTCTGGTCCTGTCCCTTTCCGGACTGGCCATCCTCCTGGCCCCGGGCGAAAGCCTCCCTCCCCGCTGGATGCCAGGGGACCTTCGGGAAGTTCCGGGTGTCCTGGGAATATTCACTTTTTACATCGTCCTGACCATGGGGTCCATTCGAATCGTGGCGGGATGCCTGGCAGGCCGCCCCATACACGATGGTCCGGCCACACGCGAAGGGAGGCTCGGGTTCTTTCTCCCGATTCCCCTTTTCCTGGCGGGGTCCATCCTTGAAAAAGCGATTCGGGGAAATTTCGAGTCATTGATCATCGTGTCGGGGGTCCTCGTCGCGATACTCCTGGGCCGGCGTTTTTCTCGGGCGGGTCCATGGGCCGGAAGGATGACCCGCTTCCGGCGGTCACTCGGAAATTGGGTGGTTCTGTTTCGGGAGGACGACCGGGCTTTCGCCGTCCTGATCGGCTTGTTCGCCTTCGGGCTCCGCTTGGCGTTCGCCCTCGGTCTGAACGCCGCGGACCTCGACCCCCGCTTCCTGGCGGGCCCGGACAGCGGGGTGTATGACCAGACGGCCTAGCTTCTCGCCGGAGGACAGGCAAACATCCTGGATCCACGCCTATGACTTTACAAATACAACGCCGGGCCGAGCCTGTTTTACTTTGGGATTTACAAGGTTGTCGGCCACAGCCCCGGGACGATCCGGATCCTCCAGGCCGCCATCGCCGCCTTGACCATCGTCCTCCTCTTTCAAATGGGGGTGAGGTGGTTCGGAGGGAGCGCCGCGCGAATCGGCGCGTTTCTGATTGCGGGCAGGGGCTATCTGGTGGGCTACGGGACGTACCTCGGCTCGGAAACACTCGGCCTGCTTCTCCTCACCCTCCTCATATGGACGATGCGCCGCCTCCAGGATCTTTCGAAGGAGGGAAAACAGAAAGGGCTGATTTCGCGGGCGGGAGGCGCGGGGGTTTTGCTGGGCGCGCTGGTCTTGACGCGGCCCGAATATCGGTGGTTCCTCATCGGAGGCCTCATCTGGCACTGGAGGTTCATCCGGCCGCGAAAGGCCGGGACTCTGGCCGCCTGGGTCCTCGGGTTCCTGCTGGTCGTTCTGCCGATGATGGCGAGGAACTACGTTTCCATCGGCCGGTTCGAGCTGAACAGTCCGGACACCATCAAATCCCAGTACGGACTCCGTTCTCTCCAAATGCATGTCAAGTCTACGCCGCTGAAGACCATCGATCCCCAATTCCTTCAAGCATTCGGACGGTTCGCGGTCAGGCATCCCTTGACGACGCTTCAGGCGCTCGGGACCGACCTCGCCTACAACTTCTACACCTTCTGGAACTGGAAGCGATACGTCTTCAATCCGGCCTTCGTCTATTGGGTCCGAAACGAGCGGCTGATTCATTTCATCGGCGCGTTCCTTACGGTCCTGTTCCTGCTGGGTGTATGGACGAGCCGGGCGGACGCCAAGGCGCTCTCCCCGCTCTATCTGCTCATCGGGTACAAGACCCTCATCCATCTCTTGACGGAAAACAACGAGTGGTGGCGTTTCACCGTGGAACCCTTCGTGAATCTGTTCCAGGGCTTCGGCCTCTACGTCCTCGCGAGAACCATCTACAATGCCCTGGCACCCTCCCTTTCTTTCAACCGCGCGAAGCCCCCCCCCGCATTTCGATAGGCTTCGCGCATTTCGCGTTGGGGGGGGGAGGGGGGGGGGAGAAGCGCCGACGGCATGTTAGAATGCGGGACTTCATCCAATTTTGGAAAGGAAAATCATGGAAGAAGTCGTGAAAGGCATATTCGCCGAAACGAATTATTTCGGATGTAATCCGGGCTTCATTGTGACCCGTGACGGCGTGGTGATGGTGGACACACCGCAAAAGCCGACGGACTGGCCCGGCTGGAAAGCGGAGATCTCCGCGCATGGCCCGGTCCGATGGCTCATCAACACCGAGTACCACTGGGATCACACGATGGGAAATCCTTATTACGAAGGAATTGTGGCGGCGCATGACGCCACAAATGAGAATTTTTACAAGGTGTCCTCCATGTGGGGTTTCGGGATTGACGGAGCCGGTCCTTGGATTGAAGAAGTCGACCCGGAAGGCGTACGCATCGCGGGCGTTTACAAACCCCGCGCCCCCGAAATCACGTTCTCCCGCGACATGACCCTCTACGTCGGCGAGTCGGAAATCCAGCTCCTTCATACGCCCGGCCACACGGAGGGACAAACGGCGGTCTACATTCCGGACCGGGGCGTGCTCTTCGCGACCGACAATCTGTTCGTCGATTTTCTCATCTGGTTCCACGACTCGGACCCCTTCGAGTGGCTTCAATCCCTGGAGCGGCTCAAGGCCCTGGATGTGGACCGGATCGTCCCCGGCCATGGCCCGGTCTGCGGGAAGGAAAGCATCGGTCTGATGGAGGAGAAGATCCAGGGGGTGCTCTCCCGAGTACGCGACGCGATGGACCGCGGGCTCTCGGAAGAGGAAGCGGCCGCCACTGTGAAATTTCAGGATCTTTGCGTTCAGGATGAAAATTACGAGGAAATCCGCGACGATGTGGAATCCGCAAGCGTCCAACGGATATACCGCATCCTGAAAGAGAGAGGATAGAAAAGGAGCGCGTCTGACACGGCCGTCCGCCGCGGGGATTGGAATCCGAACCGGGACCCCTGGTTCAAGGCGACTCCCGGAGGAGAATCGTTCTCCCCCGCCGATGGCCGCCTCTCCCATTTCCGAGCGAACTCATTATGGGTAATCCATTCGAGCCGCAAGGAGAGGAACCATGACACCCATCAGAACCGTCACCGATGATTTACGAGGGTTTATCGAATTCCTTGAAGAACGGCATCCGGAAGAGGTGGTGCGAATCCGAAAAGAAGTCGACCCGGAATTCGGGGTCAGCGGAATCCTCGATCGTTTGGAAAAAGACGATAAATTCCCCTTGGTTATTTTCGAGAACGTCAAAGGCTCTTCCATGCCGTTGATCGCGAATATGCATGCCAGCGTCAACCGGCTTCAACTGGCCTTGGGCATGGAAAAGGCTTCCGTCAGAGAATTCCTGGAAGAGTTCCATCGGCGGGAATCCAATCCCATCCCGCCCGAAATGGTCGATACGGGTCCCGTCAAGGAGGTCATCAAAACGGGTGAAGCGGTGGACATCAACGAAATGCCCACCTGCATCTATCATGAAAGAGACGCGGGCAAGTACATCACGGCGGGCCTGTGCCTGACACGCGACCCTGATTCAGGCGTGGACAACATCGGGGTCTACCGCCTGATGGTCCAGGGCCGGAACAGGCTCGGCATTCAACTCTCCGAAACCGCCCACGGTCATTACATTTGGAAAAAGTTCGAGAATCGCGGGGCGCCTTGCCCCATGGCGGTCATCCTGGGCCATCACCCCGCCTTCTTCATGGGCGCTTTGACGTACATGCCGTTGGAGACGGATGAGATTCAAATTGCCGGAGGCATCCTGCAAAAGCCCGTTCAGCTGGTGAGGTGCGAAACCATCCCGCTCGACGTGCCGGCCGACGCGGAAATCATCTTGGAGTGCGAGATCCTTCCTCACATTCGCGAGGAAGAGGCGCCCTTCGGGGAGTACCCGGGAACGTACGGGCCCATGCGGATGAATCCGGTGCTCGAAGTCAAGGCGATGACTCACCGACGGAACCCTTTATATCAGAACGCCTTCGTCGCGCATCCGGACAACCTGCTTGTAAACGGTGTGATCCGCGCGACGGTGATCGAGAACAATGTGAAGATCGCCTGCCCGACGGTGCGCGGGGCCCACATGCCCCGGGCGGGGCGTTTCCGCTTCATGTGCTATGTGGCCATTGAAAAGATGATCGAAGGCGAGGGCAAACAGGCCGCCATGGCGGCCTTCATAACGGATCCCCACCTGAAGTTTGTCGTGGTGGTGGATCATGACGTGGACATCACCAACGACACCGAGGTTCTCCACGCGATTGCGACCCGGGTTCGCGGAGATATCGACATCTTCATGGTCCCCTACGCCAAGGGCTCCCCGCTGGATCCGGCTTCCATCGATCCGGAGGGCGGCTCCCACCTCGTGACGAAAGTCGGAATCGACGCCACCCGGAAATCCAACTATCCGGACGAAATCTCCGTCCCGGGCTCGGACAAGATCAACTTGAAAGATTACATTGAAGGTTATCAGCCGTAACAGGCTTTGATGATTCCCGAACGTTCCATCCGGGCCAAGCGGCAGACATCCGGGAGAGCCTGATTGGATGCGCGCAAATCGCTTAAGGGCCGCGCGCGCCTGAAAAGCCCATTCCCGCCCCAACCCATACGAGCATCCCGCCCATGGGGTCAGCCGCGCGACTCACCGGGTCTCAACCGCTCCCACACCGCCGATACACCGACGGCGGCAATCATGAGCAGGATCGGACTGACCGAATCCCGGTGGCGGATCAAGGTTCCCACGTTCCCGCTGAATGTGGCGAGGAAGGCCAAAGTCACCGAGGTGTAAACCAGGTAGATCCAACCCATGCCGTCTTTGCGGAACGCGATCACCCCGCCCCCGACACCCGCGAGTCCCACAACAATCCACCACGGCACGGCCAAAAGAAAAAACGCGGCGCCCTTCCACCCTCTCCCTCCCCACCACCGGGGAAAAGGCTCGAACATCACATGCCCGAGATTCTTCAGGTTCGCCCAGGCGGCGTCCCGCCATTTGAAGATGATGGGGAAGTCATTCGTCGAACGGGTGTAGTATTCAGCGGGCCAGACCTTGTAACCTTTCCCGTAGTGCAGGGCAAAGCTCCGTTGCGCCGAGACGCTTTGGTACGAGTAGTAGTAGACCAGACGCCGGCCGGCGGGCCACGCGAACACACCCCCTATCAGCAATCCCAGGACAAGTGCGCCGCAGGCCGCCTGGCGAACCCGGGAAAACCGGTGGAGCGCCTTCCGGATAACCCACCCGCCCAGACAAATGACGGCCGTGAATACGATGGGCGGAAACCAACGGGTCCGCACACTGAGCGCCAACCCCAGCATCACCAGAGACGCGGCCATCGGTCTCCAACCGCCTTCCCTGGAGAACCGCTCGGTGAACCAGGCGGAGGCAATCAAAAGGAGAAGAAAATAAGGCTCCTTCAACGCATCCAACGACCAAGAAAACAACGTGGGCCAGAAGGCCAACAAGGCGGCGGCGCACCATGCCGCCCGGAGGCCAAACCGGCCCCGAAGGGTGAAGTAGGCAATGACGGCGGCGCACACAGTCGCCACGGAGCTCAGGACCCTGGCCCCAATCATCTCTACGCCGAAAACGAAAAACAGCAACGCGGGCGGGAGGAGGTGCCGGACGTCCCCATGGATCGAAAGCAGCGATCGATCCGGATTGGCAATCTCCGAAAATTCGGCGGGAGAAACCCAGTCCCCCCTCCAATACAAAGCCCAGGCGCGACTCAGGCTGAGCGCGTCAACCCCATCTCCGAAAAGGACGGGGACAAGGACCGGAGGAACATCCAGCGTGAGCCAAGCGGCGGTCCACCCCATGAAGGAGGCAAGCGGATAGTAGACGAAGATGAACAGAAGCCGAGTCGCCAGGGCGATGGAGATCAATCGGGACAACGAAGTCCGTTCCCCCGGGGGAAGCCGCCGGAGAACGGACCGGAAACCGATGAGAAACGCCGCGGTCATAAAGAAGGTTCCCGGGAGTTCCCACCAAAGAGCGCCTCCGGCCGCTCCGAGAGCCGCGAGCCCCCAGGGCGGGAGGATGAGCTTAGGGGGAGGAGCGTCCCGGCTGAAGCGAAAACGGTTTCGTAAAGTGGTGAGAATCGAACCCGCGGTCCCGGGCGACAGCAGCGTCCAAACGGCCAAAAATGCGGCGGCCCACCGAACCTCCCAGCCCGGAAGCCGCGTGATCCCCTCCCAGCGGAAAAACTCCAGACCCGCCGAGAGGACCCACCCGCCGAGAAAACCGCCGGCGAGGAACTGAAGGCGGATCCGGGTGAGCCATCGATCATTCCAGCTTGGGTCGGTCAAGGTCATTCATCGCATTCCGGAAGTGAGAAACGGACTCGGGAGGAAACCTGCCGCGGCGTCACGGACTCATCGCACAACGGAAACCCAGCGACGGGTGCCGTTCGCCGGACCATACCGCTCCCAGGTTGGCCGTCCGGGCAAAGGCACCCCCGTATCCCCAGCCTCCGCCGCGGATGATACGCCTGCGGCCGACCTTTCTCGAAGCGGGATCATGCCAATCGGTCGTCCACTCCCACACATTGCCGGCCATGTCCAGGACGCCATACGGGCTGGCTCCCGAGGCATAGCGGCCGGCGGCCACGGCGGAGCGCACCCCGGCCTCGTACGAATTCAGCCGGGCGGGATCGAACCGGTTTCCCCAGGGGAAAATACGGCCATGGATTCCCCGGGCCGCCTTTTCCCATTCATCGGAGGACGGCAATCTCCGACCGACTTTTCGGCAATACGCCTCCGCCTCTTCCCACCGGATATTGGCGATGGGGACATCCCAGGAGCTCGCCCGGCCGGCGATCGACCAGCCGGGCATCAAAGAGGATTGGGTTTTGAATTGGGGCCGAAGATCACCGGGCGGCTTTCCCTTCCAGTAATATCTTGAAATGGTGATTTCGGTCGCATCGATATAGAACGACGGGACAAAGACCTTCCGGGCAGGGAGCTCATCCTCGAACCACTCGGGACGGACAACGGGATGATGCCGCCTGGTCATCTTCACCGCCGCTCGAATCTCAAGCCTTGTACTTCCTTTCCGGAATTCTCCCGCGGGAATCAACCGCAGCCGAGCCCCGTCCTTGCCGATCAGCACTCGGGGCAACCCAGAGGATTCGGCGGGAAACCCGTTCGAAGCCGCAAAAAGAATGAGTAGGAGCGCCGAAAGCGTGAAGAATCGGACGTGCTCGAAGAAGTTCCAGGTCATCGTTTCGGCCTTTGGCTGCTCCAGGCGGCCCCGACGGGAGGATGATTCCGGCTAATCCAGCCTCTCAGAGAATCCCAGAGCGGACCGCCGCCCCGCCAGCCACTCCCGCCACTCCGCGATCAGTTGCCACCGGATTTGGTGAAAAATGAGCCGCCTTCGAAGCTTCGCCGGGTGAGCGGACGTGATTTCGAAAGAAGCGTCCGGGCGGGGACGGGCGAGCACCCTCAATCCCAACTCGACCCGCTCCACAGCGAACACCTCGAATCCCGCCTTTGCCAGAAAAGGTTTTATCGTTCCTTCAGACAGAAGGATCAAGTGATCAGGCCCTAGAAAGGTGTTCTGAAGATTCCCAACCGGACGCCAGACATCAGGCGTCTCGATGCAAAGGACCCCATCCTCACGCAAGACATCTTTGACCCGACGCAAAGAGAAAAGGGGATCTGAAAGGTGCTCGACAACGTGCAACATGGCCACCAATGCAAACCTTGAATCGGGTGCGGTTTGCGGCCACTCCCCCTTGATCACTTTCAATCCCTTCTCTTGGCAGAAGGTTACGAAAAGGGGGTTGTATTCGATGCCAACGGCTTCATGGAGGCTCTTTCGAGCCGCTTCCAGCAGTGTTCCTTCCCCACTCCCGATTTCCAGCAGGGTGTCAATCGAATCTCGGTCTTCCCGACTCAGACGATCCATGATCCAGGCCCAACGTTCCTGGCCCTGGCGAATCTTGTGGCTCAACCGCTTCGGTTGAAGCCGTCTCAACGTCTCGTCCGGATTCTGATTCACACTCCGGAGTTCCGAGGCATTCAGCGGGGTGGACTGATAGACCAACCCGCATCGATCACACATGACGAACTCGACCGGTCTTTCCCACTTCCGCAGGAAAACCCTTTCACAGGACGTGGAACCGCACAGCAAGCAGATTTTTCGTTTCAACGGGAACTGTCTCCAACGGGGAAAAGGACGCGAGACCCCTAAAGCCGCAAAACAACACAACTGAATTGACTAATTAGAACACCCAGACACCTCTCATTTCAACACATCGAGTCGTACGTTCGAACTACGGCATGATAGCAAATCGGTCAAACCACCGTGGATCCGCCGAAAAAATCCACCTCCCAATCCAGGGCCTTATCCCGAAGGCTTCGGAAATAGTCCTTGACCACCCCGCCTTTATGCCCCAGGCAGATGATAAAGTCCCGGCACCCGGCGCGTTCATAACTCAACAGGATGTGCCGCAGGATGGGACGGTCATCAATCGCGACCATCGGCTTGGGAATTTCATCGGAGAGACTTCCAAGACGGCTTCCCCGGCCGCCAGCCAAGACAATCGTGGGGGGGATCGCCGCACCACTCACCGGGTCCAAAACTCCCTGTACCACTCGATGGTCCTGGCCAACGATTCCTCGAATCCGGAACCGGGCGCCCAGCCGAGAACAGGGGGATCACCAGAGAAAGCGAGAGGGGCTCCCCGACAGAAATTCGGGCTCGGTCTTCCATCCGATTCTCAGGACGGAAGATCACCGCGAAGGCCTCATGGGTTGGGCGTCCCCGTCGATTCGACCGTCGGCAGGGAAGGGGAAGCTCCCAGGACTTCCCGATAAATCGCCTCCATCGCGGTCACCATCCGCTCTTCCGTGAAGCGCTCTTTCACCCGCTGAAATCCGGCCTCGCCCATCGCGCGACGCAAGGCGGGATCGCTCAACAAGTCCGCCATCCGCCCACCCAGGGTCTCTACGTCGCCGACGGAAACAACGTATCCCGTCTCCCCGTCCAGAACCAGCTCCCGCACGCCCCCCGCGTCGGTCGAGACCACGGCCAGCCGGCTCGCCATGGCCTCCATAATGGAGCGCGGCAGACCCTCCCACAGGGAAGTCAGGACGAAGAGGTCCGTCGCGGCCAGAACCGTCGGGATATCCCCGCGCTCTCCGAGGAACCGGACTTGGTTCAGCAGCCCCAAATCCTGGACCTCCCGCCGGACCCTCTCCTCCGCGGGGCCCGAGCCGGCGAGAAGAAGGAGATAATCGAAACCGCGATCCCGGAGGGCGCGGCAGGCGCGTAACAGGAGAGAATGATCTTTGACGGGTCTGAGGTTTCCGACGCAGGTGATGACCGGCCGCGCGTCCCCCGCAATACCCATCCGCCGACGCGCCTCCTCACGAGAGGGGGCCCGGTCAAACGGCTCCGAGGAAAGCCCCGTCCGGGCCAGTCGCAGCTTCTCGGGGGGAAAACCCGCCTCGATCAGATGATCGATGATCGCCTGAGAATTGGAGACGTAACAATCCGCAAGCGAAAAGGACACCCGGTCCACCCACAAACGCAACCGGCTGACGGTCCGCTCATTGCTGATCCCCCGGATGACACCGATAACATTCTTCTGACCCACCCTCCGGCAGGCCAGCCGGCCGAGCACATTCACAGCCACGCCGTAGAGGGTCACGACATCATATCGACCGTCCCGAATAAGACGCGAGAGCTTGCCCAGCGTGCGGGGGGTCCACTCCCAGCGTACGTTCAGGTGGGTGACGGGGATTCCCGCCTCACGCCAGCGGGCGCTCATCGGACCCTCATCTCTCAAAACGGCAATCTCGCTCTGGAAACGGCCCGCATCCGTTCCCTGAATGATGGAAAGGACGGAGGATTCGGTGCCGCCGAGACCGGCGAGGGTCAGTAGATGCAGGATTCGGAAAGGCATGCCTCGAATTTCTGCCAGCAGTGGAAGTCGCCCTCTCGGGGATCCGCGCAAATGAGAATGATCCGACACCGGGGTCGACAATGCAAGGACATCGAGGATTGGCGGCATGACTCAATTGTCGTCCTGCCGAGCCTGTGATATAAGAGCCATGAACACCGAGTCGGGATTCGATCCGGATGGCTGAAGATTCACCTTTTTCATCCTCTCCGATCTCAACGCCTCACAGGGTTTGATCAAGTTGCCTACGAAGATTTCGGTTATCATCCCTCTGTACAACGAAGAAGAAAATCTCGCCGTTCTGCACAAGCGCTTGGCGGACCTGGCCGAGAGCAATCCGGACTTTTCGTGGGAGTTCATTCTTGTTGACGACGGGTCCACCGACCATTCCTTCGAAGTCTTGAAAAGGCTGGTTGAACAGGACAACCGGATACGCACTCTTCGGTTTTCACGCAATTTTGGCAGCCACCAAGCGCTCATGGCCGGGTTGCCGGAAGCCACAGGCGATGTGGCGGTCAACCTCGCCGCTGACCTTCAAGATCCGCCTGAGCTGATACTTGAAATGATGCAAGCCTTGAAAGAAAAAGGAGCCGACATTGTCTGGGCGGTCCGGAGGACAAGGAAAGAATCCGTGTTTTATAGGCTCATTTCACGTATTTTTTACTTTCTGATGAGACACTTGGCGTTAAAAGAAACCCCGTCCTCCGGCGCCGACATCTGCCTCATCAACCGAAAGGTCATCGACACTATCGTACCCATGCGGGAGAAAAACATCTCGCTCTTCAGCCTGATCTTATGGTCAGGATTCAATCAAACTTCAATCGAATATGACCGGTCCGTCCGTCGAAGCGGAAAGTCAAAATGGACCTTCTCCAAGCGCTCAAAATTGGTCATCGACTCTATCGCTTCTTTCTCGTATAAGCCCATTCGTTTGATATCCGTGTCGGGGATTTTGATATCGACCACCGGGTTCCTCTATGCGCTCATCATTATCGTTAACGCTTTGTTCGATAAGACGCTCCCGGAAGGCTGGCCTGCCCTGATGGTCATTATACTGGTTCTCTCCGGATTCCAGCTTCTCATGTTGGGCATTGTCGCGGAGTATTTGTGGCGGATTTTCAGCGAAGTTCAGCGCCGACCACCGTTCATCATATCGGAACGGGCGGGATTTCCAAGTTCACCCTCAGGAATTGAAAAAGAGCGGTAGGCATCATCTCCTCAGCCCCATATCTCGAAATTTAAGACCGCCCGCACACCAGGAACACATATCCCGAGAATCAATCTTCATTACGTTTTCGACGAATCATCCCGGGTCATTCCCGGGATGCCGGCTGGACATCCCCCCACGGGATCCATTCGAGCCGGTTTTCCGGCGTAACGTCCTCCCGGACCCGAATCCGCCGGACTTCGCCAAGAAACATGATATGCGTCCCCAGCCGGACCTCGCCCTGGATCGCACATTCATAGTGGATCGGAAGGTCCGGAAACACGGGCGCCCACTCCCGCTTCTCAATTTCCAGAAGGGTTCGTTCCACCTTCCGGGGATCGACGGAAATCGAGGTGCTGCCCGCGTACCGGATGGCGTCGAGCACCGCGTCATGGATGAACGGAACGCCGCAGCCGAACCTGCCCGTCCTTCGGAGAATTTCCAGGCTCGCGCGGGGGGCGTACCGCTCATTGATGGCCGCATAAGAGATACACGGCGCGATGATCAGGGATGACGGCTCAAAATCGTCGTGGACCCGCAAGGCATCAGGTTCGCCACTCCATCGTCGGCCCACGAGGTGATCATACCGGCTGAGGAAGGAAAAAAGCAGGGCCAGCGGGCCCGGTCATTATCGACCTCCACCTGGTCTTCGGGCAACGGGGGGAGATGCTTGACGGCCATGCCATCCTGGATTGCATCCGCCTCGAAGGCAATGGTTCCAGCCGAAGGAAAGCGGTAGTGAGGCGTATAACCTTTCTGGTATCGACCTTCGGGTCCGATGCCTTTGTCGGGCGCCGTCTGTAACTCAATCTCCCGCTCCGGCCGCCACGCCGGCAGGCTCCTCCAGACGATCTGACTTCTGCCCTCGGCGATGTCCCGGCGAAGCTGGATTGCGTTGATCTCCAGGAAGTACACCCGGTGACTTCCGAGATCGATCCACGGCTCAGAATATATCGGCTCTCCACCGAAATCCTTGCCGGGCTTCACAAGCCTGGCTTCGTAAATCAGGTGGGCCTCGTTGAAAACCGGCGCACCATTGGAAACGGCCTTGCGCGTTGGAAGACCGGTTGCGGCGGTCCGCCCGCGCGTGTCTTTCTCCGCACCGGAATGGATCACATCCAGCACCCGATCGAGACTCCGGCCATGCGGAAGATACTGGACAGCAACGCACCCGCCCCGCTCCAGCATTTCCGTGAAAGTCCGTCGGGGATGATGACGCGCCGAAAGAGGCCGGGTGCAAAAACTGAGCGCCATGACGTAAGGAAATCGATTGACGATGGAGGCCCCGACCACCTTCTCCAATCCCGCTCCTGATCCGTCCGTCGTCGTGACCAGGCACATGGGAGAGGGGAAAAATGCCGGCCACCGGCTGTCTTCCGCCAATTCCGCCGGACTTTCCGGCAGGTCGCGGACGAGGACCCTGCCGCCATTTTCAAACCGCCATCGGGGATTCGTACGCAGATCGTGATCGGGCCAAGTGTAAAGGCACCGCTTCAGGGAATGGGCCAACATGTGATCAACGCCTTAAGCCTGGAGAGAGGGCGTCTTCCAGATCACCGGATTGAGCCTTCCGGATGGCCGCCTCCATTCGATCCAAACCCTCGGAGATGTTGACCCGAGGACTCCAGCGGAGGAATCGTTTCGCCGGCTTCGGGTCTCCGACAAGGGCCGTCACGTCGGTCATGTCATAAGGCAGTCCGCCGAAACGGGGGGCGAACGCCTTGGAGGCATAGGATTTCCGGCGAAGAACGCCCACAACGCGATGTATGGACAGACCTTCCCCGGTCGCGATGTCCAGGATGCGCCCACGGGGAAACCGGGGGATGGTCACCGCCGAGTCCACAGCACGGACCACGTCATCCACAAAGACAAAGTCCCTTTTCCTTCTCCCCGGGGAAAGGTCTACCGAATTTCCTAGAATCGCAGCATTCAAGATTCTGGGGAAGAGACGGCTCTCCCGTTCTTGAGGTCCGTACACATGGTAAAGCCGCAGGTTGACTGTAGGAAGACCGCGTCGTTGGTTGAATTCCTGCACCAATGCTGTCTGAGCTATCTTAGAAAGGAAATGCGCCAGCCTCCATGAGTTCTCTGAATTGATGTTGTTGGCCATTTCCAGCGCGATCCGTTCTCCGCAAGTGCCTACATTGATGAATCGGCAAACCCGACGGGCAGCCGCGGCCTCTAATAAATTGAACATCCCCTGCACATTGGTTTCCCATATCTCTTGCTTCGAAGCTTTTCGAATGCCCGCCGTCGAAAAATGGACGACAGCATCGATCCGAAACCGGCGGAAGATAGCGTCGACTTCCCGGAATTTCCGCAAATCACACTGAAACAAAACGACGGAAGGATCCTTCCGAAAGGGATTTCTCCCGTGCCTGGAAATCACTATCTTCTTGTGGCGTTTGAGCGCATTTCCAAGAAGGTTTCGGCCGATGAAACCAGTCGCGCCTGTCACCAAGACACTCATGCACTCTCTCAGAAAGAGAAGTTCCTAACCCCGGTGATAATCTCTCGAAAAATTCACCATCTCGGGACCGCATCGAACAGAATCCCCCGATCAAACGCGACGGTCACTCGCTCCAGGGGTATTACCCTGGAACGGATCGAGGTCCCACTGCCGTGGGCGGTCCCATGTAAGGCGCCAAAGACCCGTCGAACACGGGGTCACGAGATCAATGCGTCATCCAATCGGACAGGATGGCTTCCGGGGCGGCCGGAACCTCCTTCTCCCTAGGTGTCGGTCCGGGAAATGAAGCGGATTTGACCCGGCGACCATCCATTTCCGTGTTGGAACCTTGATTCATTAACCCGAGGGGATCACATCCAGTATTCGCATTCCACGCTGTCCCAGTTTTCAGGTTCCAAAGAGGCCAGAATCTCCCCCGTGACGGGGACATTTTTCCGGAACCAATTCTACGGTCTGTGACAAACCCTCGTGGATCGTGATTTGAGGGGAGTCCTTGAGAACTGCCCGAAGACGGGCTGGGTCGCCATGGAGCCGCAAAACATCACTGGGGCGGGATGGCAAATACTCGATCCCCGCCTCACTGCCGGTTAATTCGATAACGCGGTCGGCAATCTCGCGAATGGACACCTCCTGGCCCCGACAGATGTTGAACGTCCCCCCCAACGCATTCTCAGACGCCATGAGCCTCACAAGAAAATCCGCCGTTTCCGTGACATACGTGAAATCCCTTGTTTGAGAGCCGTCTCCAGAGATGGTCAGCGGCTTCCGCCCCAATCCGGACAGGATGAATCGAGGAATGACCTCGCCTTTGTAACCCTCGTAATGTTCCCTGGGACCATACGAATTATGAGGGCGGGCGATGACTGTGGATAGCCACCCGGCCCGCTGGAATACTTGCGTGTAGTACTCACCGGCCAACTTCGATGCGCCATAGATCGTTTCTGGCCGAAAATGATAATCTTCTGGCATGGGAACGACGTCCGCCGTGCCGTTCACCTCGGAGCTTGAACAATAGAGGAATCGTTTCACGCCCGCCGCGGCCGCTGCTTTAAGAACATTCAGAGTTCCGGTGGCGTTCACTTCGTGCACCAGGGTGGGCCGGCGCAGACTCAATCGGACGTTTTGGACGGCGAGATGAAATACATAGTCGGCCCCGTCAAACAGGCGGATCATCATCTCTTCATCGAGGACGTTCGCTTCCTCGATGGATAAGCGGGAATTGCCGTCATGCCGCGCGAGATTCTTAAAATGGCCGGTGGAAAAATCATCAACCACACAAACAGAATGATTCGCGCCCAGCAGGCGATCCACGAGGTGACTTCCGATAAACCCCGCCCCTCCGGTCACAACAACGGAGCCATTCTCAAGCCGCATGAATTTCAGGACTCCCCGTTGGCCCAGCCTTCAAGAAAGATAGTTTTTCATTCTCGCAATACTAATCCAAATAGCGGAGAGTTTTCGCTGGATTCCCCGCGGCAACCGCCCGGGCCGGCACATCTTTGGTCACAACGCTCCCAGCCCCTATGACCGCTTCTTCACCAATGGTCACTCCGCAAAGAACCGTTGCGTTGCTGCCGATGGAGGCCCTTCGTTTGACCAGCGTCCGTTCACACGCCCAGTCCTCCGGGCTCTTGGGATTCCCATCATTTCCCGTCGCGCGCGGGAACCTGTCATTGATAAACATTACGCCGTGGCCTACGAATACCTCATCCTCGATCCGCACTCCCGTACAGATGAAAGAATGGCTTTGAACTTTGACGCGTGCTCCGATGCTGGCGCCCGTTTGGATCTCGACGAATGGACCGATGCTGGTGTCATCGCCAATCTCGCAACCGTACAGGTTGCAATATCCGACGAGCTTTACACCCTTCCCCAATTTGACATCGTCCGCAATTCTGGCGAAGGGCGCGTCCATCAGTCGTTTTCCAGGCCTACCGGGACACCGCCTCTTTGAATGGACCTTTGAGCGGCTTCAAGGATTCTCGTAACACGATAGCCGGCCTCTCCGTCCGCGCGGGGACGCGTCCGGGTCCGTACGCAAACCAAGATATGCTCCGCTTCCGCGTCCAGCGGTTCCCGGTATTCCAGTTTGGGCGCCACCATGTCCCCCATCCGGTAATCAAAGCACACCCGGTTGAGGGAATCACGATCATCACTTCGGATGACAACCCCCTTGTCATAGACCTTCACCTTTTCACTCTGCTCAAGGTCATCATAAACAATCATTTTTTTCGTCCCGCCGATCAGGGCGCGACGGATCTTGACGGGCGCCAGCCAGTTCAAATGAAAATGGGCGATCAAACCATCCTCATATTCCAAATGAAGGTAGGCGAGGTGCTCCATGTGGTTGTCTGCATGCCGGGTTCCCATGGCCCGAACGAAGACCGGTTCGCGGCCGATCAGAAAATCCACAATGGATAGAACGTGAGGCGCAAGATCATAGATCACACTGACATCCTCTTGAAAAAGCCCCAGGTTGACCCGAACCGAGTCGATATAGGTAATCTTTCCGAGCTCTCCTTGATCAATCAGCTCTTTCACTTTCAAGACCGCGCCGCTGTAAAGGAACGTATGGTCCACAGCCAAAATGCGTCCGGCGTCTTCCGCAAGGCCTACGAGCTCCCTGGCCTCCCCGGCGGTTCGCGTCAGGGGCTTTTCGACCAGAACATCCTTCCCGGCCAAAAGGGCTTCCTAGGCTATCGGGTAATGCAGTTGAACCGGAGTGGCGACCAGGATCAAATCGATTTCCGGACAAGCCAACAAGGTCCTGTAGTCCGCTGTCATTTTTGCATCGGAATAAGTATGAACCGCGCGCTGGAGCCGATCCGGCCGCGTGTCACAGATTCCAACAACACGGCACTCGCCTTGAGCGGAAAAATTCCTGGCCAGATTGGGTCCCCAATACCCGTAACCGATCAGCCCGATCCCAATCATCGCGTCGATGCCTTACTGAAGCGTTCTAACAAACGGCGCGGGATTTTCGGCGACAAGACTGTTGTCCGCAACATCTTTTGATACGGCACTCTCCCCCGCTCTAGGGTTTTGTTGGACACTCGATTGATCCATGATTCATGGAGAAAGGGGTGTCGCGATGAACGAACAAAAGCAAGAGGGGGCTTTGGCGGAGGGCGCCCGCAGGGCGAACGGAGCCAAGGCCCCAGGGCATCGCAGTGAGCGGGGTCGGTTCTCCTGCCAGCGCAAGCGGGAGGCGGTCCTGCGTCTTTTGCGGGGCGAGAGCCTGGAGACGCTCTGCCGCGAGTTGGGCACGACAGCGGCTCGGCTTTCCGCCTGGCGCGAGGCGTTCCTTCGCGGGGGCGAGGCGGCGCTCAAAGCCCGCCCGGCGGATGAGCGGGACGAGGAGAACGCCCGGCTCAAGGCCAAGGTGGGCGAACTCACGATGGAGGGCGAGGTCCTGCGGGAGAAGATCGACCGCCTGGAGGCCGGCCGCCCTTTAGCCGGCAGGAGGTGGAGGCGATGAGTCAGGCCCGCTTCACCTCCACGGGCAGAGCCTACGGCCTGAAGCGGGTGTGCGCCCTTTGGGGCTTGGCGCGCTCCACGGTCTACGCGCAACGGCGGCGAGAGGCGGTCCCCGTTCATGAACGCCCCACGCCCAATAAGCGCGGCCCTGTGGGCCCGTGCACCGATGCGGAACTCCTCGGCCACATCCGGCAGGTCCTGGAGGACTCTCCCTTCCATGGCGAGGGCTACCGCAAGGTGTGGGCGAGGCTGCGCTTCGCGGGCATCCGCACCAGCAAGGAGCGGGTGCGTCGCCTGATGCGGGAGGCGGGGCTTCAGGCCCCCCACCGGGTGGGCAAACCCCGAGGTCCCAAGGCCCACAACGGGACCATCCGCACCGAGCGGCCCGACCGAATGTGGGGCACGGACATGACGACGACGGTGACCACCGAGGAGGGGATGGCCTCGGTGTTCGTGGCGGTGGATCACTGCTCGGTGGACTGCGTGGGGATCCATGCGGCCAAGAGCGGCAACCGCTTCGAGGCCCTGGAGCCGATCCGGCAGGGGGTCGCCGAGCGCTTCGCCGGCTTGGAGGCGGACGTCGCCGAGGGGCTTAAAGTTCGTCACGACCACGGCCCCGCCTATCTGTCCGATGACTTTCAGCGGGAGATCGCCTACCTGGGCATGACCAGTTCGCCCAGCTTCGTGCGGGCGCCCGAGGGAAATGGCTACTGTGAGTGGTTCATCCGCATCTTGAAGGAGAATCTCCTGTGGGTGCGCTCTTTCGCCACCGTAGAGGAACTGCGGTGGGCGCTGCTTGAGTTCAAGAACCTGTACAACCATCATTGGATTCTCGAGGGCTACGGCTACCGAACGCCGGCCCAGGCAAGGCAGGAAAAACTCGCTCAAGTTGCGGAGGCCGCATGAGGTCGAATACCCTCACCCGAGTGTCCAATAACCCAGGGGCGGTCCAACTCCCTATTGCGATAAAACAGTAATCGCCGATCCTTAAATCATCCCGAATCGTGCAGTTCGTCCCCAGGCGGCAACTCCGGCCGATGGAAACCCTCTCTCACATGCAAACACCGCCTGTGACGTAGGCCAGATCTCCGATTCCATCATCGTAGCCGATGATGGAATTTGGCAGAATAACCACCTGATGATCGATCCTCACATTCGATGTAATCGTAACATTTTGAAAGACCACAGTCCTTCGCCAAATTCGGCCGTCCACGAAAAACTTGCGGTAGGGTGAACAATGGTTTCATCCCACTCGATCAGAAGGTGCGTCCGGGCTAAAATTGAGCCTTTCCTCAAAAAATTGGAAGGGCTCCCAATTCCGGAAACAAATTGACAGTCTCCACAATCCGAAGCCATATCGAGATCCCCGAGCGCCTCGATCCTTAAGAAGACATTTCCCCAGTTGGATTGATTATCACCGAAAAGACCAACACACTCATATCACTCTTCCAGAAGCCAGATTGATATCGTTGATTGTATCTATAATATCGAGGGAGTTTCCCCCTGTGCCAAGGACGATGATCTTCTTCTTGTTACTCATCTCAAAAGTCCGAATCCGGTTTCAAAGGTATTCCAAATTTTGGAGATTGTCCCTTGACGACGATTCGGTTATGGTCGAATCCCCAATGGTCTTTCGATACAGCCAATACACGCCGCATGCCGCAAACGTGAGCGTGAAAGGCTCTACCCAAATCCTGTAATTCTGGGCCCAGAACAAGAGAACCGCCGTGGTTACCCGGTATGCGATAGCCAACAGCAACGCGGCAGGCATCCACCATCCCCGTCTTAAGGCAATCGGGATTCCAACGAGCATGGCGATATCAACTCCAAGGCCGAAAAAGAAGCTATACAAGCTTGCATCGAACAGGCTGAGAAAACTCATATGCCAAAAGGCAAACTCTCGCCGGTCAAAAAATCCATAAAGGCGCTCCCAGGTGACCCCGGCCCCAAGGACCGTTCTGGTGAACACAATGGGTGAATTCACCATCGTCCAGAGTATACCCTCAAGCCCTTCACTTTTAAAGGCCCCGACTCGTTCCAAATGCGGGTTGGCCCTCCTGAAGAACACCTTGGAGAAAGAATTGTCTGTCAGGAAGAATCGATCGTAGACCCACCGGTTTCTGAAGCCCCAACCGACCCATAGGGCCACAAAGACCAGCAAGACACCTACCAACTGTCCGATTTGACGCCGTCCACCTCGAATCAACAGGAAAATCCAAAACAGTCCGAAAAGGTACAAGTTGTCCGGGCGGATGAACGTAAAAAACCAAAGGGCGAGTCCCAGGATGAAAGAATAGATCAACCCTCGAGTTCTGGGTTGGCGCCCGAACAAGCGGATTCCGAGATATACGGAAATTTGAAAGCACAACCACGCCAAGGTCGATTCATCGATGTAGATCCCCTGCCAAAGCAAATAGGAGGAACTCGCGTGGAGAGTCAACGCGATGACGCCGGCGGTCTCGTTCCAAACCCGCCTCGTCAAGTAAAATGTGAACCAAAGCGTGAAGAGTGAAACAACAAGATTGAACCACCTTCCCACCGACGCCGTGGGACGCGTCAACCAGTAAAAAAAACCCCCAGGACCAACCCGTAACCAGGCTTCGTCTCGAAAAGATACGGCATCTCATTGCCCGGTGCGGCGGGCTCTGCCTTAAGTCGAATCTCGACGCCCCACTGACGGGGGCGCAGCATCGCGGCGGGATCGATGGCCACCATCTTGGCAACGTTATGATAGCCCCAACCGGATCTTCCCCAAGGCTTGCTCTCATCGATGTGTCGATTGAGGGACAGAACGGCCCCTATCCGAAACAAGGTGGAAACAAGCAAGATGGCGATCACAAAGAACCTGGTTGGGCGGCCGTTCAGCCACCGAAGGCCTGCGCGCAACACCGTGATTTGACCCAAAGAAAAGAATGTTCCAGTCGCGAGGAGCAGAGCGGTGAACGACCAAAACCAAGCCCCGTATAAGGCGGGAAGGCAAATCGTTACAACCGCCAAAGAGGGCGCGATGAACCCCAGCGGGGAACCACGTAGCGTCTTCCAGATCGCTCCCTCCCCCCAGGTAACCTTCAGCGTTGACCAAAAGAATCCCCACATCGCCAAAAAGATGAATGCCCCCGCGTACACATCGTAGTGAAACTCTCCGTCGAACACGATCGACAAGATGGCCGTATGCTGGATGAGCGCTATCCAGGCTGGAAGGAATATATGCAAGAGCAACGCCCACTGGAGCCCCCGCACCGGCGTGAGCATTCGGACCAAAAACCAATCGATCGCCAGAAGCGTCCCATACCACCCAGCAAAACCCCAACCCTGCGGCGCATTCGAGCCCAGAAACTCATTCGAGCTCCAAACAACGAACGCCGTGTTGATAAGGACGAGAAGAGCACCGATGGAAAAACACTTTTTGGATTTAAACATCATTTGACGCTTCTTGCATCACTACATCATCCTGGGTGAATTCTAAAAGATGAACTGACCAGACGCGAAATTCCATAAAAACCCGGCCTTATTCTCGACAACCCAATCGACTGCCGAAAGAAGCGCCGAGATTGGATTCTAGGCGACCGCTTTTTATCAGCAATCTCGATGAAGGCGTGGCGTGGCGGGTAACCGTCCGTGGTTCTCCATAAAAACCCCGGGATCCGCGCCGAAGCGGAATTTCCGCCGCTGCCCCGGCTACGCTCCCGAAAACGCCAAGGAATCGCTACGTTACCACAGGTTTTCTGTTACTCAGCGGCCCTCTCATTTTCAAATGGTGACACAACCTGTGTGCGACCCCTGTCCAGGCCCAAGCCCCGCCCATCTGCCAGGAGAGATTCGGTTGGCATGATCGGGGGAAAGAAACGCAACTCCAAACCGCCCACAACGCCGGCCCCATGCTAGACTCTGTGATGGAAAGGGACCAAAAGCAGGTCATGGTCCTCGGGCACACGACACAATCCCGGCGGGAACACATCGGACACCGTGTCTTGGAAATCCCTCCGGCCCCCGCAATTTGATTCGGAATTATGTACTTGACGCAGACGACCACAACATGTAGATCGTCCCCGCGTCTCGGCTGACCACAAGATGTAGGGGCATGCTTCAACTCAAGTCATGGTGGAGTTGGATTCGCAATTATGCGCTTGACTCAACCGAAGAGGGATCATACAATGACTGAATCATGCTCAATTGGCTTCGCAAAGTCGCCCTCTTTTTGGCGGGTGAATTACTGCGGAGCTGGATATGGCCCATTGCGGTCACGGCGGCTGGCGTCATGATCGGTTTTGCGCAACATATCCAGTTGTTCAACCTATATGTTGGAGCGGTCATTCTGTTTTCAGTTTCCTCTATGGGATTGTTGCGATTCAGCGAATGGCGGTATCGTAATAGAGTTGCGGATATGCTTAACTTTCATAGTGTGAGAACTGACAGAATAATCGACAAAGCTGGTGTAGTAAAATCACTGCGGATTGGTGCTACGTTTAACAACAAAGCTCTTTTCCCGGTGACATTTGAGGTTGTAAATGTCGTCTCAACATTTGATAAGTTGTACCCGACAAAAGAGCCATATGCCAAGAATAGCTATACCATCCCTGCAGGAGGGATGGGGTGGTTTGACGATCACTACATATCCTATAGAGCAGAAGAGAAGCGGCGTTTTTGAGGGCGGTCTTGAATTTGAGTTTAAGTACGGAAGAAAAGGAAAAACCAACAACACATTGCATATAAACAAAAAGTTGTTTTTACACTTCAATGAAAAGGGCGATATTCAGCGCGTGGATTTTATCGATCAATGAAACCGAACGATCTGATAGAGCGCATCTTCTGGAAACGGATCGATGGAAGCATGCCCCTACATCTTGTGGTCAGCCGAGACGCGGGCGCGACCTACATGTTGTGGTCGTCTGTGTCAAGTATATAAATACGATTGAAACTTGCCTTCAACGTCATTTTATCTCAGAATTACCCACAAATTTTGGGCAACCTTTGGGCAACCCCCTAAATTTGGAAAGGGGCAAGAATCCCCTAATGAATTGATTTTATTACTCGAATCTAGAGGGTTTGAAATTCCGACCCCCTGCCTTCGCAAAGGGCAGGCTTGGACCGACCCTTGTATCTTGACCTGTGTGAAGAATGGCTGGCGTGTTCTTCCTCTGGGTGTGAGAATAGGGAGTCTTTCCCCGTACCCGCCCGGAAAAACAACCGTTGCGCGAATCAACCGACTTTCACGGCGCAAACTACCGGTGGCGCTCCATTCGGCAAGCGAAGTGCAAGACCAGCGGTTGGTGAGAAATACGCGTTCACCATCAGGGAAGCTCCAGATGTCTTCACAGCGGGCCGGACTCACCCCGGCCGTCCGTTCTCAATTGGGAAAGGCCGCCTTGAAGGGAAATAAAGCCGTTGTGTCCGAGGGGGGGGGGATAGGTTCCATCGAAGACCCCGCCCGCTTTTTGGAGCCCGCCAGATGTTAGCCAAGCGGATCATCCCCTGTTTGGATGTCAACAACGGCCGCGTGGTGAAGGGTGTGAACTTCCTCAACCTGCGGGACGCCGGCGACCCGGTGGAAGCCGCGGAAGCTTACAGCGACCAAGGGGCGGACGAGATCACGTTTCTCGACATCACGGCGTCCCATGAAAATCGGCCCATCCTGTTAGATATCGTCGCGCGGACCGCGGAGCGGGCCTTCGTTCCGGTGACCGTGGGCGGAGGCATCCGGACCGTGGAGGACATGAGAGCGCTGCTCCTGGCCGGGGCGGACAAGGTGTCCATCAACACGGCCGCTATTCTGCGCCCCGAGCTGATCCGGGAAGGCGCCCGACGATTCGGCAGTCAGTGCATCGTCTTAGCCATGGACGCCAAACGAAAGGAAGGGGGCCGCTGGGAGGTGTACACCTATGGGGGCCGGGAGCCGACGGGGCGTGACGTGCTGGAGTGGGTGGTGGAGGCAAACCGGCTCGGCGCCGGAGAGATCCTCCTGACCAGCATCGACAGAGATGGAACGGAAGAAGGTTATGACTTAGAGCTGACCCGGTCCGTGGCCGACGCCGTTTCGATTCCGGTGGTCGCCTCGGGGGGCGTCGGGAACCCGGCGCATATCCGCGAAGGTTTGGTCGAGGGGAAAGCGGACGCGGCCCTGGCCGCCTCGATCTTTCATTATGGAGCGTGGAGCATCGCGTCTGTGAAGGAATATTTACAAAAACACGGTGTCCTTGTCCGCATGGCTCCCTGATAATTGGCGGGCCGCTATGGGCCGGAATGAGTAACGAGCGTCACGGACCACCCCAATTTCCTGAGTGAATCGAGTTTTGCGAAGGAAGGAAAAATGGAAAATTTGGAAGGATTGATAGAAAAGGTGGTCTATAGCTGGAAATCCCCGACCGGTGGCGACAGCAGCTATCGAAACCGCCTCCGTCACCCCGTGGTCCAGGTGAGCTGGAAAGATGCGCGGTCTTATTGCAGATGGGCAGGGAAGGGGTTGCCGACAGAGGCCGAATGGGAAAAGGCGGCTCGTGGGGTGAATGGCCGGAATTATCCCTGGGGGAATGATTGGGCGGACGGATCGAAAGTGATCTGGAGAAAAAACAGCGGCGGCAAGACGCATCCCGTGGACCGGACGTACAGCACCCACAGGAGCCCTTATGGGGCTGTGGACATGTCGGGGCATGTGTCCGAGTGGGTGGGGGACTGGTACGAGGAGGATTATTACCGGACCGCCCCGGCTCGCAACCCGAAGGGTCCTGCTACGGGCACCAGGCGCGTGGTTCGCGGCGGCTCGTGGCTCTACGGCAATCCAACGGACTTCCGCGCGGCGTACCGGGACGGGGACCAACCGGGCAGCAGGCACAACTTCCTGGGTTTTCGTTGCGCCAAGGCTCCATAATTACCCTTTGTCCTTTCGACCTTTTACCCTTTGCGGAGGTTCGAGGCGCGTCAATTTAGATTGACTGTGACGAGCAACCAGGTTAAAATGACCAAAGTCCTATTGTAAGCTAGTTCCGACCACCTTATAGGCGGATAAGCCCCTCTCCATACCGGTCGAGGGCATGAAGGAGGGAGGTGTGTCTCTTAGACGGTCGATTCGGTCCGCCAGACCGTCCCCATTCGTTCCGCCAAAGCCTTCCGGTAGACGTGGTGGGCCAACAAAACGTCCTGGGTGATCATCCCCTGCGGGACGACGAGGATGACTTCGCGGGGGCCCTCCCGGCCGGGTTTGTCCCCACGGAAAACCTCGCCCATTTCCCCGTAGAAGTCCGCCTCAGCCATAAACCCCTCGCGGATCGCGACGGCAATGTCCCCCAAGTTCTTGCAGGTCTCCCAGTCGTCTGCGATCACCTTGTCGGCGCGCTGGAATACCTCAGGCGCTAGTTCCTGGCTATTCCCCATCGATACGATCAGTGCTCCAGCTTTCACCCACTCAGCCCTCACAAGGGGAGCCGTGGCCGTCGTCAGCGTAGCAATCACCGAGGCCCCCCGAACGGCTTCTTCGACGGTATCAACCGCCCGAATGGGCACCCCCAAGGCCGCCCCCATCTCTTGCGCCAAGGCGGTGCGGCTCGCGGTAGTGCGCGAGGTAACCCGCACCTCGGTCAGCTGGGCCACCTTGGAGGCGAGATGAAGGAACGGGCGGGCCAGGACTCCAGCTCCAATTAGTCCCAGGATGACGGGTCCGGGTTTCGCCAGCCGCTTCATCGCCACGGTGCCCTCGGCCGCTGTCCTGAGTTGGTAGAGCCAATTGTCATCCACCCAGGCCAGGGTCTTTAGGGTTTTAATGTCCATCAAGACAATGAAGCGGGCTCCCGATCCAAAGACGCGCACACCCGCCACCTCCAGATCGGGGAGGGCGCAACTCTTTACCAACAAGACCTGGCCGTAGCGCTCGTGGAGGTCCATCCGGAGAAGTCGGACCTTCGGTAAGACCGGAGGTATCGCTGGTCGCTCACAGAAGTCCTGTTCCACGATTTCCAGCGCCTCCTCGGGAAGGAGAAGCCAGCGGACCACTGCCTCGTCGATGTACCGAATCTGCATCATACCCTTTCGAGATTCGAAGCGAACCAAGCTTTGGAAGCCGCGTGGCGGTGAGACCAGCCGTCACCAGCCGTGAATCCTGGCTCACGGCGAATCGCTCGAAACTCCACAGATATCAAGACAAGTCAGGGCATACACCTTGGCCGTATCGACCAAATCCGAGACATCGACCGCTTCGGGAAAACGGGGGCCAGAGGCTGGCCGCGAGCCATACTTAACGCCCGGCATTCCGACTTGCCAGAACACGTTGGAATCGTTCCACATACTGGTGTCCGCCTGCCCGGGAGGATTGACAGGGCTTTGGAAAACCCGCTGATGATTCTCTTTGATTGCCTTGGCCACAACCTCGTATCCTGGTGGGCTCACGTACCCCATATGCGACAGGAACATAAATACCTCGTCGGAAAGACCCGTGGCCTTCACCTCCTCCTCCAGTTCACGTTTCACGTCTAGCGGGGTCCGATTCGGCGGAATGCGGACATCTATATATATGTTCGAAAGGGCGGGGCGCCAGTTTGGCTTCGTCACCACACCACCATCGATGGCGCCGATGGTGACTTTCGGTTCAATCACCCCGCCCTCTGGGTCCAAGGGGTAGGTGTTCTCTGCTTCGTACCGATCGGCCCACTCATCGACCTCCGGGATAAGGTTGGACATCTTGATGATGGCGTTGGGGTTCCCCTGGGGCGTGGGAGACTTACGGTCGACGTTCATCGGGGCGTAGGTCGGCACACCGCGGGTGGTGATACGGAAATAGGCCGCTCCGGCAAGCCCCCAAGACACGGAGAAATTCGAGGTCTCCGCCACGATGAAGTAATCTGCCCATGACCTGCCCCCCTGAAACCGGTCCGGTTTGAGAGTTAGGATTTTCGCACGGCTTTCGGGACTGGATTGGCCTAGAAAGGGGGCAATGATGAGTCGGAAGCGATTCACCGCGGAGCAGATCATCCACAAGCTTCGTCAGGCCGAGGTGGAGTTGGCCAATGGGCAGAGGATGGCTCAGGTCTGCAAGACGCTGGGGATCTCCGAGCAGACCTATTACCGGTGGCGGCGGGAGTACGGAGGCCTGCGCCTGGACCAGGCGAAACGACTGAAGACACTGGAGCAGGAAAACGCCCGGCTAAAGAAGCTGGTGGCCGAGCAGGCCCTGGATAACGCCATCTTGAAGGAGGCCTCCCAGGGAAACTTCTGAGCCCGCCTGCGCGGCGGCGGGCGATGGAGCATGTGCGGGAGAAGCTGAGCGTGTCCGAACGTCGCGCCTGCCGGGTGCTGGGTCAGGCCCGCTCGACTCAGCGGCGCTCTGCCCAGGTCCCTGACGATGAGGCCCGTTTGGTGGCGCGGGTGACAGAGCTGGCGAGCGAGTACGGACGGTACGGCTACCGGAGGATAACGGCTCTGTTGGAAAGAGAAGGCTGGCGAGTGAATCACAAGGGGGTGGAGCGGATCTGGCGCCAGGAAGGCCTGAAGGCGCCGAAGAGACAGCCCAAGCGAGGGCGTTTATGGCTGAACGACGGCTCTTGTGTTCGCAAGCGTCCGTCTTATCGGAATCATGTGTGGTCCTACGACTTCCTGGCCGCGAGGACGCACGATGGGCGGCCTTTACGGATGCTGGCTGTGATGGATGAGTTGACCCGGGAGTGCTTGGCCCTTGATGTAGAGAGAAGACTCAACTCCGAGGACGTCCTGGACCGCCTCACCGAGTTGTTCGTCCGGCGTGGCCTGCCGGCTTATATCCGCTCGGACAACGGGGCGGAGTTCACGGCGAATGCGGTGAGAGGGTGGCTCACCCGTCTTGGGGTGAGAACGCTTTACATCGAGCGGGGCAGTCCCTGGGAGAACGGCTATGTGGAGTCCTTCATCGGCAAGCTGCGCGATGAGCTGCTCAACGGGGAGATCTTCTACACCCTGACAGAGGCCAAGGTGTTGGTGGAGAGATGGCGACAACTCTACAACTGGGTAAGGCCCCATAGTGCCTTGGGCTACCGGCCCCCGGCGCCGGAGGCCATCGAACCAATGCCTCCGGGCATCCCTACACTTTCGGACATCGGGGAGAAGAGACTAACTCAAAAAGTGGTACAACTTTAGGGGGCGGGTCAGTTGAACCTCACGACATTCTCTTCCCGCCAGCGCAAGTCCGTCACGATGAAGCTCACTTCAGGAAACAACTGCCCCTGCCGCCACTCGATCTTCAATACCACCCGGCGCGGCTTCTCCCAACTCGCCGCTTGATAGGAAACGCTGTGGTAGAAGACAATGGGCCTTTTGGGCGGTCGGCCCACCGGCCGGGTCAGAAGGTAATCGATATCCCTGTACAAGATGGCGTTGGCCGGAAGCCGAATCACATACGAGTAGCCCTCCGCTTCAAGGTATCGGTACACCTCCGGCTTGGCAAATGCGCGTCGCCCCGGACGAGACGCCGGATGATGTTCTTGTGGCGGTAGCGTGCGACCACCGGCTCCAACACAGACCGCCAGTGATCAGCGCTGTGGACCTTGCCGTTGCGCAACAGCGCCCGCTCCAGATCGCCAAACTGGTTGAAGCAAAACAGTGGGTGATAGCAGGTGCAGCCGAAGTGGCCATTGTAGGAAGCGCCCTCCTGCTCGCCGTGGGTCGGACTGACCGAACTGTCCATGTCGAGAATCAGCTTGTGTTTACGGACCCGATCCACCAACACACCGGGAAGATCCATCAGCGCCTTGAGGTTGTGAGGCTGGGTGAGGGTCTGCGTCTCGAATCGACTCATCTGGCTGGTGGAGGCAGCGGTGTGGTCCGTCGCTCGACCCCCAACCACCTGACGCATGGCGGGATCGACACAGAGCCGCTCGGCATCGTTGGTGTCCTTGTAGCCAGTGAGACGGCTGTAAACCGACTGACGCAGCAAAGCGGTCAGACTGTGCCGGGTGTTCCTGCCCGTCCGTGAATCGGAAAGGAACCCCTCGGCCGCCTTCGTCAACCCCAACACATCATCCAGCTCACGATAGGCAAGCAAACCGGCGTCACTCGTGACCTTGGCTCCATGAAACTCCAGCCTGAGACGACGGTCAAAACTGAGCCTCAAAGCGCTGTTCTTGGCTTCACCCATAGGGTTCCCCCGCGAGAAGGTGGCAGGGGGAGGACAACACCTTGATTTTACACGAGAAAACGGCCTTCGGAGCGTCAAAAATTATCATCCATATGGGAAATGCGGGCTATAATGAGCGCGGGTTTTTACCGGCCGTGGCCCAGGACGACAGCACGGGCCAAGTTCGCATGATTGCCTACATGAATGCTGAAAACCGGAATCGTCCACTACTTCAGCCGGTCCAGAAACGAATTATGAAAAAAAGGGGAGACCTCGGGCCACCTCCAGCATGTGAAGGCCCTGCACTTCAACTGCGTCTGGAATGCCCTGATCGTTTAGATCGATCAGGAAGGGGTGGCCTGCCACACCATGCGCCCGAGCTGCTTCTTGAACTCCGCCGAGGGAGAGATCGAAGAGTCCGGCTCGATGGGCAACTGGTTCAAAGACGGCATCCTGCGGCGCGCTTTCGACTTGATCGTCGCGGGAAAAGAGGGGTTGGAAAAGGACGGGGGAGACAGCGAATCCTCTGTCCAGTCCTCATTGAGCGCGGGGAAAAAGAAGATCATCGAAAAGCTGGGCGCGGCCAGTGCGGAAATGGTTTCCGCGGCGACGCGGGAAGAAACGCCGAGGGCCGCAAAGGAGATCGCGAACCTCTTATTCCACGTTCTGATGTTCCTGGCCTCGGAGGGCATTCCACTCGAATCGGTCTTCTCGGAGCTGGAAAGCAAGTTCGGAGAACCCGGGATTTAGACAATCCGCGAGACCCGCCGGGCATATGGGTGGATCGGGTTTGCAAACGCAACCTCATCGACAAGCCGCTCCTGTGATGAGGAAGGAATCCCGCATGGCCGCACCACAATCCTTTCCGGAAATGTTCAGCCTGAAGGGCAAGATAGCCGTCGTGACGGGGGCGGCGAGGGGGCTTGGGCTGGCGATGGCCGCCGGCCTGGCCGAAACGGGGGCCGAGGTCGTCCTGGCGGACCGGCTGGGAGAGGAGGGCGAGAAAAGCGTCGCGTCCCTGAAAGACCAAGGCCGCAAGGCCCATTTCCGCGAAGTGGATGTCGCGGATCGGGACGGGATCTTTTCGATGATGAATGAGATTGCCGGCGCCCTGGGCGGGATCGACATCCTGATCAACAACGCCGGCGTCGGGACCAGCGCCCACGGCGGACCCTTTGCGGCCCAGGACATCCCCGTCAAGCATTGGCGAACCCTCATGTCCATCAATCTGGACGGCGTGTTCTGGGGCTGCCAAGCCGCCCATCCCCACATCAAGGCCCGGGGGGGCGGGAGCATCATCAACATCAGCTCGGTCTTGGGGCTGGCGGCGGGGCCCAGTTTTCCGGCGGCGGCCTACGGCTCCGCCAAGGCGGGCGTGGCCAACCTGACCCGGCAGCTGGCCGTGGAGTGGGCGCGCGACGGCATCCGCGTGAACAGCATCGCTCCCGGCATCTTCAAAACGGATATCGGGGGCGGGAGCGACAAACCGCTCTGGGGAGAGGCCTTTCAGGCCCACATCAATGAGCGCATGCCCCTTCAGCGGATCGGCATGCCGGAAGAGCTCAAGGGAACGGCCATCTTCCTGGCTTCCGAAGCCTCCTGTCTGGTCACGGGCCACATCCTTCCCGTGGACGGAGGCTGGTTGGCCTGGTAGGGGGGGGGGGGCGATAAACCGGGTTTCGAAGGCGGCCGGACGGCGTCAGCCGGTGTTCCGGAAAATCCGGATGAGACGCCCCAACCTCTCAGACTCCGGAGGCTACACATCCACCGCCGCGGGGATGGAAGCGTGGGCGGGATAGAGGGCACGCGCGCGCTCCTTGCGCTTGCGAATGGGTTTTAGAAACGGAATGAGGGCGATGGAAATCAGCCCCGCCGTCAGGCTGAAGAGCAGCGAGTACTGATACGTCCCGGAAATGTCGAACAACAGACCGCCCATGTAACCGCCCGCGCCCATCCCCAGGCTCGCCGCCACGACGGTCCCCCCGTAGATGGCGCCCAACCGCTTTGGCCCGAAGTACTCCCGCGTCAACAGGGGATACATGGGGCTGTTGCCTCCCCACCCGAATCCGAAGACAACGGCGAAGATGTAAAACATGGTCAATGAGTTGGAAATCATCAGAGATGGAATCATGCCCGTCTGGAGAAACAGGGTCAGCATCAGACCATTTCGGGACCCCATCCTGTCCGTCAGGGCCGGGATAGTCACACGCCCGGCAATGGCCGACAACCCCACGAGGCCCAGGATCCCCGCGCCCTGCGCGGGCGTCATGTTCTTGTCCGTTGCATAGGCCACAACGTGCACCAACGGCACCGAGTGGCAGATGCAGTCGAAATAATGCAAACCGCAAAGGGTCCAGTAGGTCCGGTTCTTCCAATGGAACCTCTCGGGCGGCGCCAATTCGGCCGGCGCGCCGTCCGAGGAACCGTTCGGGCTCATCTCTTCGCCGCGTTCTACGACTTGCCCTGTCTTCTCGCGGAACACCCAGATGGCCGGGAGGGCCAGGACGATAAATCCCGACGCCAGAATCACGAACGTGAGCCGCCAACCATAACTGGAGATGAGATAACGGGTGAGCGGGGCCAGGGCGAACAGCCCGATGCCCGTCCCCGCGAAAATCAGCCCTACGGCCAACCCCCTTTTCTTGTTGAAAATCCGCGCGATATAGGACATCAGCGGGGCATGATAGGACGCCTTTCCCACTCCGAGCAGGAAACCGTAGAACAAGTAGAACTGCCAGACGGCCGAAATGTGGCTGTTCAGGTACATCCCAAGGGCCATAATCAGCGAGCCGACGAGGAGGACGCGCGCGGCCCCCCAGCGGTCCGACAGGCTCCCCATGATGAAAGAGCAGGCCCCCAGGACCAGCATGTTGAGGGAGTACGCCAGGGAGATCTCTGAACGCGACCATCCGAAATCCTGCGCCAGGGGCTTCAGAAACACACCGATGGTGAAGCTGGCCCCGGTCCCAAGGCCCATCAGGGTGAAACCGGCGGCGATGATCATCCAGCCTCGCGGGGAGATGCCGAGTCTGCGAATCACGGGAAGCGCCTCTGGAACCTAGGGGGTTTCAGAAAATCCTGCCAACGGATGCAAAATATCCAATTCTTCTAATTGCCGCGATTCTGCCATGAAATCAAGACAATCACAACCTGAAACACAGATGGGACCCATTCAATCCCCACGCAACGGGCCGGTGCACCCGGGAGAAAGGCCGGACAGCCGAATCCCTTCGGAAACACCATGATAAAATGCAACCAAACCCACGAATCCGAGGCCGAATTCGATGACGCAATCCAAAAGGGTTTTTTTCCCTAACGCAAAAGGTCAGCGGATTGCCGGATGGCTGGACGCCTCCCCGGCGATGGATTCACCGGCCCCGCCCGGCATCCTCGTCTGCCACGGGATGCTCTCCAACAAGGACAGCCAGAAGCACGAGCGGTTCGCCCGGCGGCTCACGGCCGAGGGGTTCCTCGTCCTGCGGTTCGATTTTTCCTTCGTGGGAGAGTCCGAAGGCAAGCTCGAGGACATGACCATTTCCGGAGAAGTGGAAGACTTGGCGTCCGCCGTCTCATTCATGCGGACCCACACGAACGGGCCGCTTGGCCTGATCGGCTCCAGCATGGGCAGCGCCGTCGCGGCCCTGTACGCCGCCCGGAACCCCGACGTGTCCGCGATGGTCCTCATGGCCTCCCTCGCCCGGCCGGGCGATTTCAGCCCCGAATCGGAAACCGTTCACCGGAAGCGGGGCTTCATCGACACCCCCCTGGGAAACATCGGCCTCGGTCTGATCGAGGACTCGAAGCGGCAGGACGTCCTGGGGGCCGTCTCCACGACCCGGGCGGCCATCCTCCTCATCCACGGGGAGGCGGACGAGCTCATCCCCGTGAAAGAGGCCATGGACCTCTTCCACGCCGCGGGGGGCAAGAAATCCATCCACGTCATCGGCGGCGCCGACCACCGGTTTTCCGAGGATGAGGACGTGGAGGAGTGCGCCGGCCTCATCGTGGACTGGTTCCGCCGGCATATGGACGCCGAACCGAAATCCTGAACCACCGCTTCCTCCCAGGCCCCAAGCGGGTCATATTCATCTGAACAGGCTCCTCCAAATACCGATCACAATTGACATGAAATCACGAATTTCGTATTATTCGCCCACTGAACTCCAATTCAAGAATGAAGGGGTTGGGCCGTCCGCTGGGCTGAAACCCTGACCATGTGGGAGAATTTTCCATGGACAAGGCCGTCGCAAAAGCGCTTTTAGATGACATCAAGGCCGCCGGAATCGACTTCGTCGTCACCGTCCCCGACTCCCGCCTGCGCGATCTCTATTTCCTGATCCGCGAAGACCCCGACATCGAGCTGCACACGGCGGGCAATGAAGCGGTGGCGACCTGCATCTGCGGCGGGGCGTGGCTCGGGGGCAAGCGCCCCCTGATGATGATGGAGAACTCCGGCCTCCGGGTGGCCAGCGAATACCTGGCCCGACTCGGCATCTCCTTCGGGATACCCGTCATGTTCCTGATGAGCCACCGGGGCCTCATGGGGGACGGAAACTGGTGGGCCATCAACCACGGGGTGACCATGGAGCCGATGTTGAACGCCCTGCGGATCCCGTACTTCAAAATGGAACGTCCGGAGGACATCCCGGGGGCCTTTCTGAAGGCGCGGAAGACCCTTCAGGCATCCCTGTTCCCCGTGGCCCTCATCCTTTCGGGAGATATCTGGTGAACCGATATGAATGCCTCGAGGTTCTGTCGCGCCATGTCGGAGACGCCCTCGTCATCCATACGGGCGGGGGCACCGGCCACGAATGGGACTCCCTACACCCCGGTCCCGCAAGCCTGGACGCCCCCGTCGGCGGCGTCGCCGGGCTGGCCCTGGGACTCGCGAAGGCCCTTCCCCAATGCAGCGTCATCGGCCTGGACACCGACGGCGGCCTTCTGATGAACCTGGGCGTCCTCACCGACATCGGAAACCTACAGCCGCCGAACCTCACGATCATCGCTTTCGACAACGAGGTCTACGAGAGCACTGGAGCACAGCCCTCCGCGAGCTCCGGCAATACGGACTTCGCGGCGATGGCTCGGGGCGCGGGCGTGGAGAAGGCGGTGGCCGTCCAGACGCTGGAGGCGTTCGAGAAATCCCTGGTTGAGGCACTGAAGGGGCTCGCATGCGACTTCATCGTCGCGAAGACGGAAATCGGGGCGAAGAAGGTGCCCTCCCTGGATATGAGCGGGGTCGAGATGAAGTTTGAGTTTGTCCGGCACATCGAGAAAATCACGGGCGTGAAAGTCCTCACCCCGCCCGAGCAGCAGATACCCAGTCATCTGGTAAAGGAGTAGCCCACGCGGGGGTCACTTGAAAGCGGCTTGGCCTTCCCCCCCGAGGGAGAGCTGTTTACGTACATCCAACAGGGAAACTCGAACAGGTCTAAAAGAAACCTGTTGGATTCATTCCACCTATTCATAAAACGATGAATATGGATGAGGAGGCCAGCCCTTGAGCCAGCGGCTCGCCGTTGTGGGCGCCGGAACGATGGGGCACGGCATCGCCCAGCTTTTCGCCCACCACGGGTGGGAGGCGGTCCTGATCGCCCGGAAGCGGGAATCCCTCGACCGCGCCCGGACGCAGATTGAAAATAACCTCTCGCTCTTGTCGCGACACGGCGCGGGACCCGGCGACGGCGTGGCGGCCGTCCTCGGCCGGATCTCCGCGACGACGGACCTCTCCGAAGGCCTCGCGCGGACGGACTTGGTCTTCGAGGCCATCCCCGAATCCCCCGACGCGAAACGGGAGGTCTACCGGGAGATCGGAAAATCCGCCCCGGAGGAGGCCCTGGTGGCCAGCACCACGTCGGGGCTGAACATCTTCGAAATCGCGCCCGACTTTCCCGGTCCCCGCCGCCTCATCATCGCCCACTTCTGGAACCCGCCCTACCTCGTCCCCCTGGTCGAGGTCGTCCTCGGCCCCGAAACGGGGAAAGAGACGGCGGACGCGATGATGGCCATCCTGAAAGCCCTCGGCGGCGCCCCGGTGCTCATCCGGAAATGCATCCCCGGCTTCATCGGCGTGCGGCTGGCCTCGGCGCTCTACCGGGAGTGCGTCTCGCTCATCCAGGACGGCGTCACCGACGCCGAAGGGATCGACGCGGTCATGCGCGAGGGCCTCTCCCTGCGCTTTCCCATCCTGGACCCGATGCAGGTGCCGGACTTCGGCGGGCTGGACACCTTCCGGCTCGTCTGGGAGAGCATGTTCCCGGAGATCTCGGCCGCGAAGGAAGTGCCGCCGGTGGTGTCGGACATGGTGGACAGCGGAGACCTCGGCCTCAAGTCGGGCAAGGGGTTTTACGATTACGCGGGGCATTCGCGCCGGGACCTTCTGCGGGAGCGCGACGAAAAACTCCTCCTGTGGCTCAAGGAGCGGGACCGTTACCGCCTGTCGATGTTCGTGGATCGAGATTCGTCTCCCGCCGCGGATGGCGGCCGGGATGCCCGCCCTGCCGACAACTGATGCGCATGCCTTCCTTCAACACAGCGGGCGGACATCTTGTCTTCCACCAGGCGCGGCGCCTTGCCCGGCCCGATATCGAGTGGACAGCCGCTCAACGGCTGGGCAATAATCCGGCGTGAGACAGGTCTCACCAGTCGTTCATTCCCGATCCTTGCAAAGAGAACCGCGTCACCCCGCCAAGGAATCGCAACATGAAATTCGGCGCATGGATTCCATCCTTTTCCCGCCACAAGATGGACTACTCGGAGGCGGAAGGAATCCGCGAATACGCCCGGAAGGCCGAGGACCTGGGGTTCGACGGGGTCTGGGTCATCGACCACCTCCTCTACGCGCCCGGTCTCTACGGCATCTCCTGGCTCGAGCCCATGTCCGTCCTTTCCCACGTGGCGGCGGTGACGAAGCGCATCCGGATCGGGACCGCCATCCTGGTGCTCCCCCTGCGCAACCCCGTCCTGCTCGCCAAAGAGATCGCCACGATGGACTTCCTCTCGGGCGGGCGGTTCGTCTTCGGCATCGGCCCCGGCTGGTACGAGCGCGAGTTCGAGGTGACGGGAACGCACATCTCCGAGCGGGGCGCACGGACGGATGAGATCCTCGACGCCGTCCGGATCCTCCTGACGCACGAGAGCGCCTCTTACGAGGGGAAGCATTACCGGTTCAAAGACGTCCGGATCGATCCCCTCCCTCCGAAAATGCCGGAGGTGTGGGTGGCGGGAGGCTCCCGGGTCCGCACCGACCTCTCGCCCGACAAGACGACCATCGCCAAGAGCGTCCTGCGGCGCATCGCCAAGGCGGATGTCTTCGTCGTCCGGAACACCGGCTACAAGGATTGGGTCAAGCGGGACTTGGCGGCGGCCCAGGCGCATGTGGCCTCCGTCGGACGGGACCCCAAGACCCTCCAACTGGCCCACGTCCAGTTCACCCATATCGTCGAGTCGGGCGATCGCGGCAAGTGCCTGGAGATCCAGCGGCCCCATTTTGAATTCGCGATGGGAACCCACCGGGACTGGGACCACCTTCAGGCCTGCTACCTGACCGGGACGATCGAGGACATGTGCGAGACGATCGCGGACTTGAAGGGGGTGGGCCTTCAGCACCTCATCATCCATCCCACGTCCACCGAACCGGAACAGATCGATCTCATCGCCAAACACTTTTTCCCTCTTTTCAAGGACTGACCCCGTGAGCGCGCAGAAACCCATCGACATTCGAAGCGACACGCTGACCCGCCCGTCCCCCGGGATGCGGCGTGCGATGGCCGAGGCCGAAGTCGGCGACGACGCCTATCGCGAGGACCCCACGGTCAACGCCCTCGAGGCCGAGGCGGCCGAGATCACCGGCAAAGAGGCCGCCCTGTTCGTCACCTCCGGGACGATGGCGAACCAGATCGCCGTCCGGATCCACACCCGGCCGGGCGACGAATTAATCGCCGACGCCACGTCTCACATCTACAACTACGAGGCGGGCGGCGCCGCGGCCCTCTCCGGCGTCCAGTGCAGGCCCGTCCAAACCGAGGGGGGGCTCCTCTCGGCGGATCAGGTCGAGGCCGCCGTCCAGCCGCCCACCCTTCCCCGCGCGCGCACGGGTCTCATCTGCGTCGAGAACACGCACAACCGCGGCGGCGGGGACGTCTATCCGATGGATTCCCTCCGCGCCATCCGGGACGTCGCCCGGGACAATCACGTTCCCCTCCACATGGACGGCGCCCGCGTCTTCAACGCCGGCGCGGCCTCCGACACGCCCGTCGCGGAGATTGCCCGGCCCGCAAGCACCCTTTCCTTCTGCCTGTCCAAGGGCCTCGGCGCGCCCTTCGGCTCGCTGGTGGCGGGGCCGAAAGACCTGATCGAGGAAGCGAGGCGTTACCGCCAGGTTTTCGGCGGCGGCATGCGCCAAGCGGGGATCATGGCGGCGGCGGGACGCTATGCCCTGAAGCACAACGTCGATCGGCTGCCGGAGGACCATGCCCGGGCCGCGCGGCTGGCGGAGGGTCTGGCGGCGATCCCCGGCGTGACGCTCCCCTTCGGAATCACGCCGACGAACATCGTCGTCTTCGACATCGCGGGGACGGGCCGAACGGCCCGGGCCCTGGCGGCGGCGCTCAAGGAAAGGGGCGTCCTCGTGAGCGTCCTCGGCGAAACCCGGTTCCGCGCCCTGACGCACCTGGACATCAGCGATGAAGACATCGGCCAAGCCCTCCGGGAGATCGAGGTTTGCTTGAAATCCTGATTCGGATCGCCAACGCGCCGGGACGGAAAGTTACGCGGGTCCCGCCTTGCCGCGGCATCGGGGATCGGGCCGCCGGAGTCCGGGCCTGGCGGTTCGTATTTTTCGGTTGCACATTCCTCCAAGGACCCATACAATCGATGTGAGGGGAAACTATCGTAATGGCCGATTTCCATTACGAAGAGAAGCGGGCGCATTCGGTTAAGGCGCCCGAGGCGCTGGGAGAAAAGGCCGAGGTCTCCGTCTGAGCGGGGGTCGTTCATCACACGAACCGATTGATCGTCCTCTCCCGCCGTGATTTTCAAGGGTGGGAGGGTTGTGGCGGAGATGGAGCCGGGGCGCACGCGTTCCGTCCATCTCCCGGAACAGGAGCGTCGCATGTCTCGAATTCTTTTGATCTACCCCGAGTTTCCCGAGACCTTTTGGGGCTATCAGCGGGCGTTGAAGTTCCTGGGCATCAAGGCGACGCATCCCCCCCTGGGCCTGTTGACCGTCGCCGCATTGCTGCCGAAGGAGCACGACGTCCGCCTCGTCGATCTCAACACCAGAAAACTGCGGAAGAAGGATCTCGATTGGGCCGACCTGGTCCTGACCGGCGGGATGATGGTCCAGCGCCCTTCGGTGGAATGGATCGTCGAGCGATGCGTGCAGGCCGGCGTCCCCGCGGTCGTGGGAGGACCGGACGCCACTTCCTCCCACGAGCAGATGCCCGCCGGCGCGCACATTGTGCTCGGCGAGGCCGAAAGCCCCCGGTTCGTGGAGTCGCTCGATCTGCTGATCACCTCCCGGGAGCGGGTCATCCTGGACCTCCATGACGAATCGCCGGGCATCAGCGCGTCCCCCGCTCCCCGCTACGACATCCTGAACATGAAGGACTATGTCTCGATGGCGCTTCAGATCTCGCGCGGCTGCCCTTTCAAGTGCGAGTTCTGCGACATCCCGGCGCTGTTCGGCAAGACCACCCGGTACAAATCGGCCGAGCGGACGCTCGAGGAGCTCGACCTGCTCTATAACCGGGGATGGCGGGGCAGCGTGTTCTGGGTGGACGACAACTTCATCGGCAACAAGAAATCCGCCAAGCTGCTCCTGCCGCACGTGATCGAGTGGCAGGAAAAGCGCGGAAATCCCTTCCAGTTCTACACCCAGGCCAGCGTCAACCTGGCCGGCGACGCGGGTCTGCTCTCCGCCATGAAGGCCGCCGGATTCGACAGCGTTTTCCTGGGGATCGAGACCCCCATCGAAGCGAGCCTGAGAGAGACCGGCAAACTCCAGAACGTGAAATTAGACCTCCTGGAGTCTGTCCGGGCGATCCAGCGGGCCGGCATGGAGGTGATGGCGGGATTCATCATCGGCTTCGACAACGACCCGCTCGACATCGACCGGCACCTCATCCGGTTCATCCAGGACTCGGGCGTCCCCGTCGCCATGACGGGTCTGTTGACGGCCATTCCGGGCAGCCCCCTGTACGACCGGTTCAAGGCCGAGAAACGCCTCCTCGAAGCCAACGCCCCGGGGGTGGGCGACAACACCTTCAAATTCGGTTTCAACTACAAGACCGTCCAGGACTCCAAGGTCCTGGTCGACGCGTACAAAAACGTCCTGCTCGAGGTCTACGGGAAGCCGAAGAACTATTTCCACCGGGTCGAGACGCTCTTCCGCAACCTGGAAGGCATCTCCTTCCCCTCGGCGCCGCTTTCCCTGAAGCGGATCTGGGCCTTCATCAAGTCGATCTTGATGATTCCCACGTCCAGGTACGGCTGGGCCTACGGCCGCTTCCTTTCCCGGATGGCCTTGAAGTTTCCCGCCCGGTTCACCGAAGCCGTCCGGCACGGAATCGTCGGCCTGCATTTTTACGAGCTGACCCACGACAAGCTGGCCGCGGACGAATTCCACGGCTTCATCCGCACGGCGATTCAGCGAGTGATGGAGGCCTACAACCGGGAGCGGCAGGAAGGCATGCGGCACGCGGCCGAGGCGCTCGCCGACGCCCGCGATCGGCTGAAGAGACTCCCCGCCACGGTCAAGGACGAGATGAGGCACCTGGTCGAGGAGTTCGAATTCACCCTCAAAAGCCTGTCCGCGTCGTCCGAGTCGGCCTGATCGGCCGACCCCGGCCGGTTTCCGAAACCAACTTGGGCAGAGTTGTCGCGAAGGCTCGAAAGGCGGGCAAGGGGTCGTCCGACACCGTGGGGTATCAGGCTTGTTGGGTCATCCGACCCGAACGCCCTCCCCGCCATTTAACCAATCCAGCTTTTCACCAACAGGTAGACCGGGCGTTTGGGTCGGTTGACCCAACGGGTCGGATGACCCAACGGGTCGGAGGACCCCTTGCCCGGCCTTTCGCATTCAGCCCCCCGAAGGGCGCCCGCCAAGTTGGGTTTTGGGGCTCGCGAGAACCACTCTGGGAACGGGGGGAGGTCAGACCGCCCTCGGGCTGGGCTCGACGGTGATGGCGATCCTTCCTTCTGGGCAATAATACTCGCACACCCCGCACCCCGTACAGGCCTCATCGTGAACCACCGGCCCGTTCAATCCGCCCGCGGCGCTTTCATGGAATGTGATGGCGGTCCCCTTGAACGGACACATGTCGAAGCACACCCGGCATTCCTCGTCGTCGCCGTTCCAGGCGAGGCAGGCCCCGATGTCCACTTGCGCAATGCCCATCTCGATGGATTCCCGGGGAACGGACAGCAGGGCGCCCGAGGGGCACTTGCTCATGCAGGCCAGCGATTCGCAGACCACGCAGGGCGACTCCGCCGCGACGATAACGGGGGTCTTGGCCGGAAGGTCTTCGCCGTCATTGGCGAACCGGATGGCGTCGGCCGGGCAGGCCTCGATGCACGTCCCGCACTGGTGGCAGGCGGCGAGGAAGTCCGGCTCCGGGATCGCCCCCGGCGGCCGCATGAGGCGGCCCGCCTCCAACGCGTCCCCGGGGGGCAACCATTCGTCCTCCTTGTCCACTTCCTGGAAAAAGGGCGAGATCAGCCCCATCCAGCCCTTCTTGAGAAAATTCTTCCGATCCATCTCGTCGGCCAAGGTCTCTCCTCCGATCCAGCCGGGCATTATACCAGCGTCCGCCGCGCTCGGGTTGCCGGTTGCCCCCCCTTTTCCTCCCTCATTGGGAGGATGCATCAGCGCCTTGAGGTTGCGGGGCCGGGGAAGGGTCCCCAGCGCCTGTCCCCGCCCTGGAGAAATTCAAAAAAACGGCCCCTGTGTCTCAATGTCTTGAACTCATACACGTGAGGGTTCTGACGGTGCCCGATGACAACCAGGCAGATTTGGGTGGCTCGGTTGGTTGTAGGAAATGGGGAAAATGGGACGTGACGCGGGTTTATTTAGGGTGAGGTTTTAGGTCGATAGTCGCGCCTATCCAGGCAAGAGTCATAGGTCGCTCTGGAGATTTTGATCCAGTCTGTCCCGTTAATGCCCCGGCGATTACGGGTCGTTGGACTATCTGGGAACGCACAAGCCATCTTGATCCAGCGGTCCTGTTCTCTTGCAATTACGCGAATCTCTGCCGCCACTTCCGAGAGGTCTTGATCCTGGCTGAAAATGACTGCAACATCATATTTTCGGCTGTGAGCCAAGCGGATCACATCAAGGGCAATACGGACATCAATCCCTTTCTCCTCGCCGGACAGGAATGTATGCTTCGTACCGTCGTTGAGCCTTACAGTCTTGTTCCGGTAGCGAAGGGAGCGCGAGTACACATGGATTCCCTGGCGCCCCATAACCCCTAGCTTGCCGGCCCAGAAATGATGCCAGAATTCGTTGTCCGTTGGGTCGGGAACCCCCGTATAGAATCGCACCTCGTCCAGATTCCAGCCCTCGTTCTGACAGACGGTGTTCGCGAGAGCAAGAACATCATAATTAGGGTGGCGGTGTCCGAATGCCTCTCTTGCCGCGTGGAATAGATTTTGGCCGTCAAAGAAGGCCACCGCACGTTTTACCGAGGGCTCTTGCGCCACCTGATGATACCTCCCCCAAAAAATAACCCCGCCCGAGGCCTTTCAGCATGTCGGGCGGGGAGCAAGTACAAATCTCTTGAGTCAACCAAAGTTTCACTGATAATATCGGACACCTTCACCGAATTGTCAATTCGGAAATCCCAATGGGACCATATTAAAATTCCGCTGCCAGAATCAACCCAAGGGCTGAGACCGAGCCATGCAGACGGGGTCTTCGGCTTTTCTGTCCTCCCCATGATTCAAAATCGCCGCCCCCCCGGAAGCCCTGGACCTGACCAACGGGGACGTTCGGAAGGTTCAACACTTCTCCCGCCACCGGGATTTACAGACCCTGGTCGTCTATGATGACAACCGGATCGGCCTAGCCGGAGAAGTCGCAAAGATGCTGGCTGAGAACGGGAGGAAGGCTGAAAAGTCCTTGCAGGGGTAGGCTTGATATGGGACTTCAGTATCCAGTCTTCTTCAATCGTCGTCTAGCTTTGCCTCCGCCGGAAGCGCGGCCGGTCGGGTGCAACTCAATGTCAGCCGTGTTTGGGAAACCATGGCTGCGACTGCAGTGCCCTACGGAGAGGCGTGTCAATGAACGTTGGTGCGCGCCATACATACTCCGCGGCTTTCGCCTTTCCCTCGGCATCGAGAGCCTGAACATGAGAAATTGCCCTCTTGATGGAAAACGGTTCACGATCCTTACTCTTGCATTTGAAGTTGCTCTCAAGATCGGTCCAGACAACGACGTCGATCTTCTTCCCTTTCTTCTTTTCGGCCCAGGCTCGAATGCTCTGTAAAGACTCGTCATTGCGGCTCTGGCTTGGCGAGCCGTCGGCAAAATAGGAGCCAATCTTTTCAAGTGTGGTTCCCTCACGGCACCGTAGATCACAAATGGCGTCATCCGGGCTTTTGCGCTTGCTGATCGCATACGCAACCTGACACAACTCTCCGTTGCGCATGTCAAGAACAAGCGTCAGTGCACGGCTTCGGGTCGTTGAGATTCTGGAAAACTCAAGCTTTAAGCTGGGGCCATCACACTGCCAACCTTCGCGTTGTTCGTCAAACTCAGCGCGTCGGTCCCATAGCAGGGAGCCCCAACCAAGGATTGCGATCCTCATCGGGCGTCTCGCGCCAGCAGAAACCTACAGGTGGAAAAAGGGAACAGATTTATTTTTCTCTCTTCTTGGAAAGCTTGAACAGGCATTGGGTCGTATCCTGCAACTGCAACGGTGGAAGCCGGGAGGTGGAGTTGACCCGGTTTGGTGGACACCTGATGATTTGGGGGTAAAGGAGGTGTTCACGATGCCACAGACTCACCCACGCTATCCAATGGAGTTCCGCTGCCAGATGGTAGAGTTGGTCCGGGCGGGACGCACGCCCGAGGCGCTGGCGCACGAGTTCGAGCCCTCGGCGCAGACGATCCGCACCTGGGCCCATCAAGCCGACGTTGACGAGGGGCGTCGCAAAGACGGGCTCACGAGCGATGAGCGGGAGGAGTTGCGCCGACTTCGCCGCGAGAACCGACAGCTCCGCCAGGAGCGGGAGATCTTAGCAAAAGCCGCGGCCTGGTTTGCTCGGGAAACCGATTCGATCCCGTCCGGATCTACGGGTTCGTGAGGGCGAACCAGGCCATGTATCGGACCGCCACCATGTGCCGGGTGCTGGGCGTCTCCTCCAGCGGCTACTACGCGTGGCGCAGGCGCGCGCCGTGTGCCCGCTCGTGTGCCGATCGGGCGCTCACCAAACGCATTCAGGCGATCCACGAGCGTTCTCGGGGGACTTACGGCGTGCCGCGCGTCCATGCCGAGCTGGAGGCTGAGGGAGTGCGTGTGGGCCGCAAGCGCGTCGCCAGGCTGATGCGTGGGGCGGGACTTGCGGGCGTCAGTCGGCGCAAGGGAGCGCGCACGACGCAGCGCCGGCAGGAGGCGCGGCCGGCCCCTGATCTGGTGGACCGCAACTTCACGGCCGAGGCCCCCGACCGGCTGTGGGTGGCCGACATCACCTACGTTCCGACATGGGCGGGGTTTTTGTATCTGGCCGTGGCGCTCGATGCGTTCAGCCGGCGCATCGTGGGGTGGTCGATGGCCACACACCTGCGGGCCGAGTTGGTGCTCGACGCGCTCGACATGGCGCTGTATAAGCGCCGTCCCCGGGCCGTCATCCACCACTCCGACCAGGGCAGCACGCAGTACACCTCGGTCGCCTTTGGGCAGCGCTGCCGGCAGGCGGGCGGGCGTCCCTCCATGGGTTCGGTCGGGGACTGCTACGACAACGCGCTGTGTGAGAGCTTTTTCGCCACGCTGGAGTGCGAGCTCCTCGCTCGCCACAGTTTCCGCACCCGGGCCGAGGCGCGCATGGAGGTGTTCGGGTTCATCGAGGGCTTCTACAACCCGCATCGTCGGCACTCCTCCATCGACAACCTGTCACCCGTTAACTACGAAAGGAGACAACAACGCACACCCTGAAAACCCAAGTGCTTAACTCTCCACGAAACCGGGGTAAGTCCACGGGAATGACGACAAAAGGTCCAAGGGGTGTGAAATGGGATTTTGAGATAGGTTCTAAAGCCAACCAGTGACCCGCCCATCCGAGGTTCAAGATTTTCTTTCTGAGAAACCCAGGTTACGAATCATTCAAATCGGAAGGTTCCCCCCTCTTCCACACCCCAATCCCCGCGAACAGGGCGGCCATCAGGAAGTAACCGGCGGCGACGCGCGGGGCGGCGGCGAAGCCGAACTTGGAGGCGACGCCGGCGGCCGTGATCTCAAACGCGTGAATCACGCCGAAGAAGGACAGCACCGCCGCGCAAATCGCCCACCCGGCGGCCGTCAGGAACCGCCGCTCGATCAGAAACACCGACATGGCCGAGAGGATCATCGCGCTGAACAGGAACCCCCGCTCCAGAACGATCATCCCCCGCAGGGCGAGCGAGCCGCCGAACGCCTTCTGGCCCAGAGCCGCAAGGGACGTCCCCGCCAGCCCCAACGTCCCCTGGACGATGAGGACCCCCCAAGCCGCCAGGGATGGAAACAGCCCCATCGCGACCGCCGGGGCGTGTCGGCCGGGAACGGACTGGAACGCCTGGGCGACGATGACCACGCCGATCCAGACGAGGATGCCGATGGCGGCCTCCAGCGGCATCACGCGGAACACCCACCCCACCGTCCCGGTCAGGCACAACACCGCGATGACGACGCCGTTCAACGTTGAATAGCCCGTCCTCGCCCCCATCGTCTTCCACCCGGGATGGCCGATATAAACCGTCGTGGGAAAACAGCTTCCGAGCAGAGACGCCGCGACGCTGCCGATCCCGCTGACCGCCAGGGAGGACCGCGTGTCGTAGGAATCGCCGGCGGCCTCGGCGCTCTCGATGTTCATCAGCGAGCCGATGACGCTCATCACCCCCATGGGGACGGTGATGGCCAGGTGGGGGAGGAGGGTCTCGCCGCTGAAGACCGAGAGGACGGCGCCGAGCGTCGGGACCGGCGCGTAGAACCCCGCCGCGACGGCGGCGCCCTCCCCTCCTTCCCCGCCCTGCCCGAACGACCAGGCCAGCGCGGTTCCCGCCAGGACCGCCCAGAGTCCCGCCGGAAGCCGCCAGGGAAGAACGACGCGGGAAAGGTACTGGAGGAGGAGGATGCCCAGCGGAACCATCGCCACCAGGGGGGATTCGAAAATCTTGAAAGAGAACTCCACGGCCAGGAACGTCAGGGCGATCCCCGCCAGGGTGGAAAGCAGGGCCGCCCGGGGCGTCACCTTCCGGATCCAACCGCCGACGAAGGCCCCGAGAAGCTCGACCACCCCGCTGATGAAACAGGCCAGCATCCCCACCCGCCAGGCCAGGTCCGGGTCCCCGCTCGCCCGGTAGACCGGGAGCATGACGAAGAAGATGAAGGCGAACAGCGTAACCGTGTTGATGCCGTACGGGAGCGCGGTCAGATCGTCCCGGCCCAGCCGCCGGGCGAGGCGTCGGGCCTGCCATGCGTAAAAAACGTTCCCCAGCAGAATCGAGACCGCCGCCCCCGGCAGGATGCGGCCGAACACCAGGGACGCCGGCATCCCGAGCAGGCCGGTGCACAGGCTCACGATGAGCATCAGGTTGACCAGGTTGTCGATGAGGAGACCGAAGAAACCGTCGAGGTCCCCCCGGACAAAGAACGGCAAGGGTGAAGGGCGCGAGGAATTCATGTTCTTCCCAGGGAGACGAGGACCGCCCCCAGGACAAGCACCAGGGCGGCGATCAGGAGGCGGAGATCGATTCGCTCCTCCGAGCGGAGAAACACGCGGGACATCCCGATGGCGAACAACGGTGACAACTGGACCAGAGGAACCACCACGGACACCGACCCCACGGAAAGGGCGGTGAACCAAGTGATGTAGGCCAAACCCGTCAGGACGCCCATCGGCAGAAACAGCCAAACGGCCGGCCGGGGAATCCTCCGAATCCAGAACGCCCCCCCGGTCTTTCTTTCGAGGACGGTGTTGACGGCGACGATGGCCACCATGCCTCCGATGACCGCGAAAAGCGCCCCCATGACCGGCCGCCCCCCCAGGTTCAGCGCGGCCTTGGTCACCGCCGGAGCGAGCCCGGAAAAGAACGCCGCCATCAAGGCGATGCCCCAATCGCCGGACCGCGTCCCCTTGCCCCCCTTCCCCTTCGTCAGAAACATGACCCCCCCTACGATCAGGACCAGTCCCAGAACCACCTGAAAACCCGGCCGCTCCGCCAGAAAGAGCACGGCCAACGCCACCGCGAAGAAGGGAGACGTGGAGCGAGCCATGATGGCCCGGGCGGGGCCCAGCCGGTCAATCGCGTTCAGCAGCGCGACGAAGTAGGCGCCGGGATGGATGACCCCGACCAAGAAAAACAGCGCCGTGCTCCACCACGGCCCGACGTCCCAATCCCCCCAGATCGCGACGAACACGGACAGGGCCAGCACCTGATAGCAAGTACCCAGGAAAACACCGGTCAGGGGCCGGACGCGCCGCAGGCCGAAGTGCGCGCAGAACTCTCCTATCCCGATCAGGGCGGCGCTCAACAAGGCCAAGGCGGGAGCGTACATGGATCTCCTTGTTCTTCAGTTTCCAGGATGAGGCGGGCGGCGCCGGCCGCTGAAGGGCCAGGGAATCAGCGCGGGAAAAATCGGTCGTACATCTCGGGACGCTGCCACTGCGTGAGAACGCCGGCCTTCGCGGCGTTTCGGGACGCGGAGTCCACTTCGTCGCGCTGACTTCTCAGCTCGCGGACCCTTTCCAAATCCACCTCGACGATGAACAGCCCGGCTTGGGTGGTCTCGAAAACGACCTCCTCGGGCGTCGCGACCATCGCCAAGCCTTTTTCCTCCGGGCCGAACAAGTTCTGCGTCGTCACGACGACGGCCAGGTTCTCGATGGCGCGGGACCAAATCAGGTTTCGCCAAGTCGCCCAAAGCGCCAGCTTGTCCACGCCGGCGGGCAGGAAGATCATCTCCGCCCCCCGCAGCGCGAGCGCGCGCGTCACCTCGGGCATGTACACCTCGCTGCACATGGCCAATCCCACCTGGCCGCGCTCGGTCTCGAAAACGGGGTACTCATCGCCGGGGACGTAGTGGAAGTCCCAGTAACGGCCGCCGGTGTAGATCCAGGGTCCCGGCGGGTGGGTGCGGCGGTATTTTCCAGGCGGGCCGCCGCCCGGGCGGGCGAGCAGGACAAGGTTATGCGCCTCGCGGGGAGAATCGCCGATGGGCTCGAGCGTGCCGAACTGCACGTAGACGCCGCACCGCTCGGCCGCTTCCGCCAGCGCGTCGGTCGGATCGAAGGTGGCCGGCATGCGCCACGGCCCGGGGTAGGATTCGGGGAAGACAACGAACTCGGCCCCCTGCGCCGCCGCCGCCTCGACGTGGCGGACGGCCTCGCCCACGTTCCTCTCATCCTCGGGCGGCGGATGGGCCAGGGGTTGGACAACGGCCAGCCGGAAACTCATGGAATCGCCCCTCCTTCAGGAAAATCGCGGACCGCGCCGCACCCGTTCGGGTTACGCGCGTCCCATTGTAATCAAAACCGCGCCCGAGACGATGACCGCCGCCGAGACGACGAGGCGAAGGTTGATCCGCTCCTGCTCCTGGATGAGCAGCCGGGAAAGGAGAATGGCGAAAAACGGGGCCATCTGGACCAGCGGCAGGACCTGGGAGACCGATCCGTGCGTCAGCGCGGTGAAGTAGAAGATCCAGCCCATCCCGCCCAGAACGCCCATCGGAATGAACAAGAGCACCCCCTTGAGGGAGGATGTCCGAAACCACGCTTCTCCGGTCCTTCGGGCCAGGATCGTGTTTCCGATGAAGAGCGTCAGGATCCCTCCAATGACGGCAAAAAACGGGCCCATGACCGGATCATCCAGGTATTGGAGGCCGTACTTCGCCATGTTGGGCATCAGTCCGCCGATGAAGGCCGCGGCCAAAAGATAAACGATTCCTCGCCCCCTGACCATCAACCCTCCGCTTTCCATCGACAAGCGCACCACCCCGCCCACAAGGAGAAAAAGCCCGACATAGACGATCAGGGTGGGTCGTTCGCCCAGGGCCAGGAACGCGAGGGCCACGCCGAATAACGGGGAGGTCGCCTTGAACGTGATGGTCCGGGCGGGGCCGTTCCGTTCAACAGCGCTGAGAAGGACAAAGAAGAACAAACCCGGATGAAAAACTCCGGCCAGAATGAAATAAACCGGGCCCCGCCAATCCGGGACGGTCCAATCCCTGAAGAGCGCAATGGCCACAAAGATGGTGACCAATTGAACGCAGACCGAGAAAAACCCCCCTTGCATCGGCCTCAGATGCCGCAATCCGTAGTGAGCCGAAAAATCGGCCGAGCCAACGCAAAATGCCGTCAACAAAGCGAAAAGGGGAGCTTCCATAACGCGCGTTTCCGTCAAAAGGTCGCGGCCGAAACCAGCCGCGGGCCGGGCCGATCCGGTTTTTTGATCAACGCCGGGGGTAGAGTTGGATGGAGGTTGTTCCGGGAGAGAAGCGCCTGGGTCCTCGGACTCAACCGCGACCCGTCGTAATCAGGAACGCGCCCAACACCACCGCCGCCGCCGAGGCCACCAGCCGGACGTTGACCCCTTCATCCCTCTGAATCAAAAGCCGGGAGAGGACGATGGCGAAAAAGGGCGCCGTCTGAACAAGCGGAATCACCACCGCCACCGTCCCGACCTTGAGCGCGGAATAGTATGTCATAAATCCAACCCCGGCCAGGACTCCCAGCGGAGCGAACAAAACAACGCGCTTCCACGGATAGGCCCACATCCAGAACTTTCCCTCATGGCGGCCGCTCATGAGCGTATTGGAGACGAAGAGGGTCGCCAACCCCCCCGCCACGGCGAACACCACACCCAGGAAAGGGCTGTCAATGTAGCGCAACGCCGTCTTGGCCAAGTTGGGGGCCAGTCCCGAGAAGAACGCCGCGATCAGGGGCCAAGCCAGATTCCGGCTGAGAGAGGCCCGTCCCCCCTTTTCCGAGGACAGGCACATCACCCCGAAGGCAACCATGAAAAGCCCGAGATAGATCGAGAGGTTCGGCCGTTCTCCGAGAAAGATCATGGCGATCGCGACGCCCCATAAAGGGGAGGTCCCCTTGAGGGTGATGGCCCTGGCCGGCCCGAGACGATCCACCGATATGAGCAGAAGGATGTAAAAAGCGCCGGGGTGGAGAATCCCCGCCAAAAAGAAATACACGGGACCCCGCCAGTCCGAAATCTCCAATTTCCCGCCCGCGGCCAGGAGAATCAGCAGGGCGGTGACCAGTTGAAAGCAAAGCCCGAAAAAGGCCCCCGGCAACGCTTTGACGTGCCGTAAGGGATAGTGCGTCGAAAAATCCGCTGTCCCGATGCAAAAAGCCGTAATGAGGGCAAGAAACGGAGCGGAGGTAAGCACTCGGGCATTCCTCGGCGGATCCCGACCATCCGGTCCCACGTGCAGGCGTCGATTTTACGGCTGGACGATCAGACGGCCTCTTCTTCGGCCTCCCGATCTCGTGACGAATTGGCGGACGAACCCAACAATCCTTCGGGGGCTTCAGGGGAGACCGATATCGTGCTTTGACCGGTAAAGGTGACCTGGCCGGCCCTCCCCCCTTTGACGCGGCGGAGATGCTTGACCGCGATGTAATCCACCGACACCTTGGACGATTCCTTCCCCTTGCTGTAATAAGCGGCCAGCTTGGCGGCGGCCTCCACAACCCACAGGGGGACTTCTTTCCCCCGCTCCGAATGGTGGATGATGACATGCGATCCGGGAACCTCCTGGGCGTGCAGCCAGACATCCTCCCCGCCGGCCACCCGGCGGAGAAGGCGGTCATTCCCCCGGTCGTGCTTCCCCACCAGGACTTCCCACCCGCCATCCAGGGCGAAGTTTCGATGGTCGCTCGACGGTCTTCTTTTCGAAGTCCCTTGCGAGGGTGCGGATTGCGGTTGAGGGTTCTCCGCCGAGGTCGAAACGTCGGGGCTCGCGTCGGCCGCCTTGGTGTCTTTCCCCCCCCCCTTCCCTCCCGGCGGCTTCCTCCGCCCCCTGCCGTCTGAAACAGCGGGCCCTTTCGCCACGGCCCGCTTTTTTCCCTTTTCGGCCGAGCCTCGGCCGGGGGCCCGGGCGGCTCCGGATTTCTTGCGCCCATTCGCGCCGTCCTTGGCCGCGGCCTCTTCCGCGGCAGAGGCCTGGACCTTTTTCGGCGGCGTGAGGGCGAGCATCTTTTGTTCGATCTTTTCCAGGACTTCCGGTTTCGTCGACGCTTGCGCCTCTTTGACCAACGCCTCCAACTTCTGAATCTGCCCTTCCGTCTCCTTCAGGCGTTTTGAGCCCCAGTCCGACATCCTGCGGAGCTTCTTCGCGCGGGAAAAATACCGCTCCGCGTTGCGCGTCGGACTCAGCTTCACGTCTAGGGGGATGTCCACCTCTTCGTCGATGTGCGGATCCCGCAAGAGAATCGACTCGGCCCCCTTCGGGATGGAATCCAGATTCGCCAGGAGAATCTGCCCCCTCCGCTGCTGCTCATCCGCCTCCCGCGAGCGGCCGAGATCCTTCCGGATCTGATCGGCGGTCCGCCGCTTCCGCTTCAGCGCGTTGTTCAATTCCTTCCGCACAGCGCTTTGCCTGACTCCCAACCGCCGTGCATCCCACGAGCGGCCGTAGAGCGCGTCGGCGGCGGCATTCGCGCTCGGGAAGGAGAGACACCGCTTGCCGGCCGGAACAGGCAAAACCCAAAGGCTTCCTTCATCGGCATCATTGACTGTCAGGATGCCGGGCGAGAAGCGCTCCTCGCGGAACCGGTCCCGGGCGTCGCGAAAGGCGTCCCACAACCCGGACTCATTCGCCCTGTCCGCCACCCAGGCGGCCACGTCCGGGCTGATTCCCGCAAACGTGCTCACCAGCCACTTGGCCGAAACCTTCTCGGTTTTCCGCGGCCGGCCCGCGCGCCCGGCGAGCTCAAGCAACGCTTCCTCTTCGATGTGCAGCGGATCCTCCTTCTCTTGCTCGGGCGGAGGAACGTACGGATTGTTCCTTTGAATCGGACGGGCCGCGCTTCGTCCGGGCGACACGCTCTTGAGGGCGTCCAGAATGATTCCGGTTTTTGAGTCCACCAGAAACAAGTTGCTGTGCCGCCCCATGATCTCGGCCACCAGTGTATAGCGCAGGATCCTCCCAACCGGATCCCGCTTTTCCAGCGTTAAGTTCAGGATTCGCTCTATCCCCCGGAGGGTGACGGTCACAATCCGCGCGCCGGTCAAATGCTTGCGAAGAAGCATGCAAAAGGAGAGCGCCGTCTTCGGGTTTTCGAAATCCGACCCGGTCAGATGCACCCTCGGAAGACTGGCATCGGTAGAGATCAGGAGCCGAAAAATTTTCTTCCCCGACGGCCTGGGAAGCGAGTCCAGAACTTCCGCTGGGGATTGGCTGGAGCGTGCGGGAGGATGGACATCCAAAAGGACGATCGATTTTTGGGGTTGCTGAATCTTGTCCACGATGCCGCCGCGCAAAACCGCGTCCAACTCCGCGGCAATCGCCTTCAATGCAAATGAATCCATATACGAAAATCTCCTTTCATACCGAATATAACCGTAGAAGATACCCGGTTCAATGCCATTTTTGCAATTGACAGCCGGGATAACTCCTGATATGTATTTGTTTTTAAACCGTTAAGCGTCTCAAAACAGTCCCGTGGCCGAGTGGAGGACATCTATGTGGCGCAGCATGACGGGTTGGGGAAAGGGGTTGGCCGAAATCGAGGGGCGGACGATCACCGTCGAAGTCCGGTCCGTCAACCACCGCCATTTCGAGATTTCCGTCAAGACAGCCCGGAGCCTCGGCTCCATCGAACCGCTCATCCGGGAATCCGTCCGCAACCGCTTCGAGCGGGGGAAATTCGATGTGTACATAGCGGTTTCCGGAGACGCGCTGGACTCGCGCGAGATCCGGTTGGACCGGGCCGCGGCGAAGCAATATCTTGAAGGGTTGAACTCCCTGAAGCGGGAATTGAACCTGCCGGGTGAAGTCACCCTTGAAACCCTCGCGGGGATGCGGGAAATCTTCTTTGTGGAAGACAATGGAGGCGGACCCGAAATCGCTTCGACATTCGTCGAGACCGCCCTGGACGAAGCCCTGGGAAACCTCGAGGACATGCGCCGCAAAGAGGGCCAGGCGCTCGGGCAGGACATCGCCAACCGGGTGGACACTGTCTCAGACCTGCTCGACCGGCTCCGGGAGACGGTCCCGGCGACGGTGGCTCAGTACAGAGAGCGCTTGCGCGCCCGTATCACCGACCTGCTGAACGCGGACATCCAACCTGATTCCGGCCGATTGGAGCAGGAAATCATCCTCCTCACGCAAAGAAGTGACACCTCTGAGGAAATCACCCGCCTCGAAAGCCACATCGGCCAGTTCCGGGACCAATTCGACAAGGGGAGTCCCGCCGGCCGGAAGCTGGACTTCCTCCTGCAGGAGATGCACCGCGAGGTCAACACAGTCGGCTCCAAATCTCTCGACACGGACGTGTCCGCCCTGGTCATTGAATTAAAGGGAGAATTGGAAAAGATCCGGGAACAGGTGCAAAATCTGGAGTGACCCCGGGGGAACGCGGACCCGGGCCGTGAATCTCGAAGATGGGGACCGAACCGGGGCGCCGCCGGAACCGGGACCGCTCGGCGGATTCGCCGGGAACGGGCGCACGCTTCAAGCCCCGAGATCTTTTTCTTGTACGAAAGGCGACGAACGCGTGAGGGATGGAGAGAAGCAGGGGTTGGTCTTTGTGATGTCTTCTCCCTCCGGCGGAGGGAAAACCTCGCTTGTCACGAGGGTCCTGAAAGAGCTGTCCGGTCTTGAACGCTCGGTCTCATGCACCACGCGTCCGGTCCGCCCCGGTGAGAAGAATGAAGTCGATTACATTTTCCTGGAGCGTTCCGAGTTCGAGCGCGCGGCCGGAGAAGGGCGCTTTCTGGAATGGGCCGAGGTGTACGGCAACCTCTACGGCACCCCGAAAGAGCCCATTGAACGCAATCGCGCCGGGGGCGTGGACACCATTTTGGCCATCGAGATCCAGGGGGCGCGCAGCATCCGCCGGGCGTATCCGAAAGCCATCACCATCTTCATTCAGCCGCCCTCCCTGGAAATCCTCGAACAGCGGCTCAGGGATCGGGGCTCGGACCCCGAGAAAACCGTCGAAAAACGGCTCTCCCAGGCCCAAATCGAGATGGACTGGATCGATGAGTACCGTTACGCGATTGTGAACGACGAATTCGACAGGACCGTCGGGGATCTGAAGGCCATCATCACGGCCGAGCGGCGCCGGATCCGCCCGGCGCCCGACGGCCTTTCCACTTAGGGACGGCGCCCGATGGTCAAAGCCAAAGGCCGCTTTTCAGGGATTCGAATCGTCCTCGGCGTGACGGGCGGAATCGCCGCGTACAAGGCGGTCGAAATCCTCCGCCTGCTCGTCAAAGACGGAGCGCGGGTCCAGGTCATCATGACCCGAACCGCCGCGGAGTTCGTCGGCCCGATCACCTTTCACACCTTGTCGGACCAACCCGTCCTGACCGACGCCGAGCCGCCTCCGGATCCCCTCGACCACCTCTGGGTGACCCAGGGCCGGGAAGACCGGCAGCCGGCGGCGGACTTGGTTATCGTCGCGCCCGCCACGGCCAACTTCCTGGGAAAGTACGCCTGGGGGGTCGCCGACGATTTCCTCACAACGGCGCTCCTAGCGGCGCCCTGTCCGGTCCTGATCGCCCCCGCGATGAATCCAACGATGCTCCGGCACCCCGCCGTACAGGACAACCTGAAAACCCTGGCCGAGCGCGGCGTCACCATCGTCCCCTCCGAGACCGGCCCCATGGCCTCGACCTTTGAAGGGGGGGAGGGGGGGAAAGGCCCCGGCCGGCTGGCCGCGCCGGAGACGATCGTCGAGGCCGCTTCCGCTCTGCTTGTCCGCTCGGGCGACCTGGCGGGCAGGAAAGTCCTGATCACGGCCGGCCCCACCCGGGAGAAGTGGGACGCGATCCGTTTTTTGTCTAACCGTTCCAGCGGCAAGATGGGTTTCGCCCTGGCCGCCGCCGCCCGGCGGCGGGGGGCCGGGGTCGTGCTCGTCAGCGGCCCCGCCGCCCTGGACACCCCGCCCGGGGTGGACATCGTCCGGGTCGAATCGGCCGAAGACATGCGGCGCGCCGTCCTGGACGCCATGGCCGGAACGGACGTCTTGATCAAGGCCGCCGCCGTCGCGGACTACCGCCCCCGCCGAACCCAAGCCGGTAAATACAAGAAAGAGGGCGGCGAGGTGACGCTCATCCTGGAGCGCACAACGGACATCCTGAACGAGATCGGCGGGAAACCCGGCAGGCCCCTCATGGTCGGGTTCGCGGCCGAAACCGAAGACCTCGCCGTAAACGCGAAGGTCAAGCTGGAAAAGAAGAACCTGGACCTCATCGTGGCCAACGCCGTCGGGGAGGACGGGGGGGCGATGGGCTCGGACGTATCCGCGGCCATCCTGATCGATCGGACGGGACGGGAGTTTGAAACCGGGCGCATGACCAAACCCGCTCTGGCCGCAGTTATCCTGGACCGGGTCCGGGAATTGCTGGGAAAAGAGACCGGCAATGTCCGCAGCCTGGGTGGACGGAACCGTTGACCGAAGACCCCCGGAGATTGCTGGGCGAGGCCATCCACGGTCTGAGAACTCACCTGGAATACGAGGTGGCCGACGGGATTTCAGAGGTCGAGATGGACCCGGCGTTGCTTGACACCCTGCCGGCCACCCCCTCGGCCACCCCCCCGGATTCCCGGGCGGCCCGAACAAAAACCCCTTCCGCTCAATCGGGAGCGATGGAAGAAATGAGCTCATTCAAGGCGGTCGAGACGCTGGAGGAGATCCGGTCGGACCTGGGCGAGTGCACCCGTTGCGGCCTCTGCGAAGGGAGGAAGAACATCGTCTTCGGCGTCGGGAACCCCGAAGCCGACCTGGTCATCGTGGGCGAGGCGCCGGGGCGGGAAGAAGACATCAAAGCCGAGCCGTTCGTGGGGCGCTCCGGCCAGCTCCTCAACCGGATGCTGGAAGCCATCGGACTGTCCCGGGAGGATATCTACATCTGCAACGTCATCAAGTGCCGGCCACCGGAGAACCGGAACCCGACGCCCGCTGAAGTGGAAACCTGCGAGCCCTTCCTGATTCGCCAGCTCAAGTCGCTCCGCCCCAAGGTGATCCTGGCGATGGGGAAATTCGCCGCCCAGACGCTTCTTCAGACGGAGGAACGAATCTCCCGTATCCGGGGGAACTTTCACGAGTACCACGGAATCCCCGTGATGCCCACCTTCCACCCGGCCTACCTCTTGCGCAACCAATCCCAAAAGCGCGTCGTCTGGGAAGACCTGCAAAAAGTCCATCAAGTCCTGGGGCTGGGGCCGCTTCCATCCTCCGCGCGGGAAGGTCCGTGAACCGAACACCGACGGGGCGCGCCACGCGCAAAAAATGGCTCCTGTATCTGGCGCCCGGCATCCACCAGCTCCGCCACAAGAGCTTGGGCGAGGGCCTGATCTTCATCATCGCGGCGTTTCTGCCGTTGCCGTTGGCCTGGTGGCTCTCACCCTTTTTCCTGATTCCCAGCGTCATCGCCTTTTTGGGCAATTTCCAGGAAGTCCGGTACGGCCTCCCCCCCGACCCGCCCGACTGGGCGTAAGATTGCCGGTCTCCCGTTTCCCCCGCGCCCCCTCAATCAGCCGGAGTGTTCCGAAACGGGAAGATTTCCGGCCGATCGCTGGTTACAACCCATCAGAGCGAGTATGATCGGGACCCAATCGATTTCTCGGCCGGCTATCGGCCTCAGAAGGAGATCCACAATGCCAGAACGACCGACGGACATGGATAGCTTCCTGACCCAGCCCATGATGGCCCGGGTCGCCTCGACCAACAAGAACGGCACCCCCCATTGCGTCCCGCTCTGGTACAAGTTCAACCCGGGCGACGGAACGTTCGAGATCAGCACCGGAGCGGAATCGCTCACGGTGAAGAACCTCAGGCGAAACCCGGCCATTTCCATCGTCATGGATGACCAGAAACCGCCCTACAAAGGCGTGACGGCAGAAGGAAGCGCGGAGGTGTCCGAACCGAAAGGCAAGGACCATGAGTACTTCACCCCTTCCATCGTCCATTACCTGGGCCAAGGGGCCGTGGAAGGATATCTCAAGGGGATGCCGGGGCAAAAAGAGCGCGTCCGCATCACGGTCCGGCCAAAACGCTGGAAATTCTGGGACACGAGCGTGCCCAAAATGGGCTCCGTCAAGCTCGATTAACCTATTCGAAATACGGGAACCGGGAGCGACTCATGATGGACGCGACGCCGCCCTCGCGTCCGTCATGGAGGGCCGGGCTCACGGAACCTGAACGGCCTCTCCTTTGCCACGACCCCCTCCCCTTCCACCGGGAAAAATCTACGGCCGGACTTCTCGCGACCGTCCAGGACACACGAAGGGACGGAGTCAACCGACTCTCGCCCCCTTTCGGCCGGCGCATGATGCGAGGCTGAATCCGGCGCGCCGCGCCGCTGGAACAAAGTGATACGGACAGGGCTCAATCCCGATTCCGGAAAGCGGCCCGCCGCACAGGAGTCCTACCGCATGAGACACGTGAACATCCGGGACGAGACCGCATACGAGGCCCCGGGCGGCCGATTGACGAAGGTCCTGGTGGACGAGGCGACGGGCGCGAAGAACGTCATGGTGTGCCACGCCGAATTGCCCCCGGGCGCGAAGAGCGACGTCCACTCGCGCGAGGAGGAGGAGATTCTTTTCGTCCTGGAGGGCGAACAGGTCATCGTGACGCCTGAGGGCGAGACGCACCGCCTGGTCCCCGGCTCGCTTCTGTTCATCCCGCCGGGCGCGACCCACCAGCACACCAATCCGCACGATGAGCCCGTTCGTTTTTTGGGGATCTTCTCTCCGCCCGCCGGGATGGGCGGGGCCATCCGGAAACGGCCGGTCGCCGGGGAATTCAAAAAGCGATAAAATGCGTCCACCCGAATAATAGGGATCGGAAAGGGGGAGCGTTCAGATGGCGGAAACAGACGGCGGCATGATCATGGAGGTCCGGGTGGACATCGACCCGGCCCATGAAGAAGAGTTCAACCGATGGTACGACGAGGTCCACCTGCCAGAGATCATCGACTGTCCGGGATTCCGGAGGGCAAGGCGCTTTGTGGCCACCCCCATTTCCACGCAAAAAGGCGCGGCCCCTCCGACTTTCACCTGCCCTAAATACGTCGCCATCTATGAAATCGATTCGGAGAAGGCCCTCGACACCCCCGAGTTCCAAAGCCGGCGGGGCTGGGCGCATCTGAAACCCTACGTGAGGAACCCGCAGATCTTCCTGTACCGGAAAATTACGGAGATGGACGAATGATCACCTGCGCCGCCGTCCAAACGATTCCCGCCTTCGCCGACCGGCGGGCCAACCTGGTCGAGTCGCTCCGTCTCATCGATGAATGCGCGGCCCGCGGGGCCCGCCTCGTCGTCCTCCCCGAGTGCGGCCTGACGGGGTATTGCTTCGACAGCCGGAAAGAGGCGGAGGCCCAGGCCGAGGAGGTCCCCGGCCCCTCCACCGAGGCCCTGGCGGCCAAGGCCCGCGAGACGGACGCCTACGTCGTGGCCGGGCTCCTGGAGCGGGAGGGAGAGAGCCTTTACAACACAGCCGTCCTCATCGGCCCGCAGGGGGTCATCCTGCACGTTTACCGGAAGACCCACCTCCCCCGCCTGGGCGTGGACCGCTTCTTGGACCCCGGCCCGGGCCCGCTCGACATCGTCGAGACCGCCATCGGGCGCATCGGCATCCTCATCTGCTACGACAACTTCTTTCCCGAGCCCGCGCGCTCGCTGGTGCTGGAAGGAATGGACCTGCTCCTTCTGCCCACGAACTGGCCCGCCGGCCGGGAGGCGAACCCGGATTACGTCGTCCGGGCGCGCGCCCGCGAGAACCATCTCTACATCATCGCGGCCAACCGGGGCGGGGAGGAGCGCGGCGCGCGGTTTTTCGGACGCAGCCAGATCTGCGGCCCCGAGGGCGAGATCCTGGCCGAGGCGGCGGCCGACGTCCCGGACATCATCTACGCCGACATCGATCCCAGTGCGTCGCGCGAGCGAAACCTCGTCCTGAAGCCCGGCGAGTTCGAGCTCCGCCTGTTGGAGGATCGGCGGCCCGAGCTCTACGGGGCCGTTTCAGAGCCCCGGCCGGCCGGGAACCGAATCCACCGGAGCGCCGAAAGGTCGAAGACATGAGCCTGGACATGGACAAGCTGCGAGAGGATTGGGACGAGGCTTGGAACAAGAAGTGGGTGCGCCACCTCATCCCGGAGCCCGGCGCGCGGCGTTTCGAGATTGAGATCAACGGCGTCACGGCCGTGGGGGCCCTCCTTGAGAAGGGCGCGCCGAAGACCTGCGAGGCCTTCTGGAAAAGCCTGCCCATCTGCGGGCACGCCATCAACGCGGCCTGGTCGGGCGACATGATCCGCTACGTGGAGAAGGTGGACCTTCCGGTGGCCGGGTTCGAGAACGTCATGACGTACGGCGCGCCCGGCCACATCACCTTCGACGTCGAGGAGCGGGAGATCGCCCTGGTCTACGGCGTGTGCGGGTTCCGGATGCCCTCCGGCCCTCACCGGCTGACCGTCTTCGCGCAGGTGACGGAGAACCTCTGTGCGCTGGCCCATATGTGCGGCAGAACCCGACTCGACGGCGTGATGCCTGTGGAGCTTCGGGCGGCCGGCGGGTGAGCGAGGGCGCCGTGCGTGTCGGCAAATGGGGGGAGGCGCGGCATTCGACTTCAACAAGGCGCCCGGAGGCGGATCGAATGAGCCCGGACATGGAAAAGCTGCGGCGGGTTTGGGACGAGGCGTGGAACAAGAAGTGGGCGCGCCACCTCATCCCGGAACCCGGCGCGCGGCGCTTCGAGATCGAGCTCAACGGCGTTACGGCCGCGGGGGCCCTCCTTGAGAGGGGCGCGCCGAAGACCTGCGAGGCGTTCTGGCGGCGCCTGCCCATCCAGGGACACGCCGTCCATGTGGCCTGGTCGGGAGACATGATACGCTGCCTGGAAAAGGTGGACCTGCCGGTCGAGACGTTGGAGAACATCATGACCTACGGGGCGCCCGGCCATCTTACGTACGACGTCGATGAGCAGGAAATGGCGCTGGCGTACGGCGTGTGCGGGTTCCGGATGCCCTCCGGCCCCCACCGGGTGACCGTCTTCGCGCAGGTGACGGAAAACCTCTTTGCGCTGGCCCGAATGTGCGGCCGGACCCGGCTCGATGGCGTGATGCTCATCGAGATCCGCGAAGCGGGCGGCTGACTGAGGACCCGGCGCCGCGTGAATAGGCAGGCCGGGCGTCCCGCCCGGGTTGGAAAACCGAGTGCGAGACTCCCGGCCGGCCTGCCGACACCAGCCGGAACGGAAAACAATGGACCTGGACCCGAAGACCTCCGATCGGAAGGATGTTTACCGGCTCCTCCAGGCATGCGTCATTCCCCGGCCCATCGCCTGGGTGAGCAGCCTTGACGCGGCCAGCGCGGCCAACCTGGCCCCGTTCAGCTTTTTCATGATCCACTGCACCTCACCGCCCATCATCTCGATCTCGACCGCCCGCCGCGAAGACCAGGAGAAGGACACCCGGAGCAACATCGTCGAGACCGGCGAATTCGTCGTCAACGTGGTGACCGAGAAGGTGATGGAGGCGATGCTGGTCTCGGCGCGGGATTTTGACCGCGGCGTCTCCGAAATTGAAGAGGCGGGATTGACCGCCCTGCCGAGCGTCAAAGTCAAACCGCCGCGCATCGCGGAATCCCCCATTCAAATGGAATGCCAGCTCTACAAGACGCTCTGTCTGGGGGACCCCGACGCGCGCTGGACCGTCCTGTTCGGCGAGGTCGTCCACTTTCACGTGGCGGACGAGATCATGAAGGATGGGTACGTCTCTCCCGATTTCGCGCCCATCGGCCGATACTACGGCCCCCTCTACTGCCGGACCGAAGACCGCATCAACCAGGACGTCACCTGGGCGGCATTCATGGAGAAAACGGAAAACCCGAAGAAGACCTGACCGAACCTTTTTGGGCGTCTACACCTTCCCGGCGGTGCAACCGTCTCCAAGCGAAGTTGAACCTACTTCGCCCACCATTTCGGAATGCCCAGGTCTTCCGCCATCGCGTTGACGCAGTTGTATCCGTTGGCGGCGTGGCAGCCCCCCCGCGGGTGCGTGCTCGGCCCGCAGAGATAGAGACCTTCGATGGGCGTCCGATAAGCCCGCTCGCCGGGAAAGGGCCGCAGGATGCCCATCTGGTCCTGGGTGAGCCGTCCGCCCATCGTATCCCCTTTGATCATGCAGATGTTTGTCCTCCAGATATCCCTTGGGGACATGACAAATCGGCCCAGAATGGTGGACGGCTTGACGTTGGGCGCGAAGCCGCTCAACATCCCCACGCACTCGTCAGCGTACTCCTCCTTGATCTCATCCCACTTCTCCGCCCCGCCCTGAAGGTCGTGGGGCGCGTATTGCCAGATGGCGATGACGTGCTTTCCGGGGGGCGCCTGGCTCGCGTCCAATCGGGTCGGATGCAAAACGGTGTAACAGGGCGGGCTGACCGGCATGCCGTCCTCCATTTGGCGGTACTCGCGCTTGATGTCCTCGAAATCCTCCCGTCCCAGGACGACGTTGTATGACTCGTTGACAGACGGATTGTCCGCCCGGTAGCTCACGTCTTCGTCCAAGGCGACGTTCACCGCGAACATTCCGAAATAATTCCACTGGAAGTTCTTGACCTTCTTCGTATATTTTTCCTCCAGCTTCTCCTCCCCGACCAGGTCGAGGAGGAGCTGGCCCGGCTCTACGTTGCTCGCGACGGCCTTGCGGGCGTCGATCCGCTCCCCGTTCTCCAACCGGACGCCGACCGCTCGCCCCCCTCCCCCCTCCAGGATGACTTCCGAAACGTGCGCGTTCGTCCGCACCTTCCCGCCGTGGCGCTCCAGGAAGCCGACCATCGCCCTCGTCATGGTTCCCGCCCCGCCCACGGCCATGGCGTTTCCCGTGGACAGGTGCTGGTTGACGATCAGCGTGATCGGCACGGCGCCCGATCCCTTGGCACCGTAGTGATTCAGCGTCTGGAGACAATAACCCAGGAAAAACGTCTTGGTGCGCTCATGAACGAACAACTCCTCGGCCACGTCCGCCATGCTCATGGCCAGGGTTTTTACGACTTCCTGGCCGTTGGGGAGATCCTCGTACAAGCGGAACACCTCCGAGCCTGGAAGTGGAGACGAAAAAAAACTCTTGGCGAAGAGCGCGAATGCGTCCTTCATGGACAAGATCCACTCTTTATAGGACTTGGCGTCCGCCTCGGAGAACCGGGCGATCTCTTTGGCCGTCCGGTCCATGTCCCGATAGACGGAGATGCTCTCCCCGTCCTTCCACAGATGCGTCGAGATGATGTCGGGGAAGACATACTCGGAGCCGTACTTCTTCAGCTCCAGGTCTTTGTACACCGGTCCGATATGAAGCCAGTGGTGGTTCATCGCGTGGGTGCTCATCGTGAAACCGGGGATGAGCTCTTCTGAGATGACGCCGCCGCCGTAGATGTCGCGCCGTTCCAGAACGAGGACGCTCTCCCCCGCCTTGGCCAGATAGCCGGCCAAAGCCAGTCCGTTGTGTCCTCCGCCGATCACGATGATGTCGTACGTTTCCGCCACGGTGTTGTCTCCTTCAATACGCTGACCCGGCCCCGCCGGGGATCGGGACTGGAAATCAGATCAGGAACGTCATGAGAGGAAATCCCGCCGGATCACGCGGCAAATCCAGTCCACCGCCAACTCGAATTCTTTCTCCCCTTTCTCCGCCGTCGCCAGGTCGGCCCGGCCCACGAACCCTGCCGGGGAGACCGCGCCGAAGTCCGCCGGGGGCGCGAATAACGCCCCGCCGTTGAGGGAGATTTCGTCAAAGGGGATTTTCTCTTTTGCGCCCTCGGGGAAATAACTGCCCATGCGGCTCTCATCGACCAGACCGGGATGGGAAACCAGGACCCGCGAGGTCTCCATCTCGCCCGCGTGACCGTCCGCCCCCGGGGATTCGGCCGTCGAGAGGTCGTGGCGGGCGTCGTAGTCGCCAACGCGAAGCCAGCCCCACAAGACCGCCGCTTGCGCGCCCAACTCGTCCACCAAATCCCGCGCGACGACGAGCAGGGGTCCATGGCTGTCCAGATGGCAGACGAGCCAGACCTGGCGTCTAAACCCGTGGCGGAAAAGGCTGCGTCCGATGTCCCGGGCCAGGGCGAGGAACGTATCGTTCGAAACCGTCAAGGTGCCGGGCCAGCGCATCCGGTCGGAGGTCGGGGCATAGGGGATGACCGTGCCGACGGCCGTCTGTCCCTCTTCCCGAAGACGCGCGATCACCCGCCTGCAAAGCGTCTCGCCGGAAAAGGCATCCGTCCAAAGGGGCAGATGCGGCCCGTGCTGCTCGGTCGAACCGGCCGCGATGATCGCCAAACTGGATTGTTCGAGGACGTCCGCGACTTCGGGCGAGGTCATCTCGCCCAAAAGCTTCGGCCCCCGGACGTCATAAAGCGGCTCATCCGCGCTCACGGTAGGCAAATTTCCCTTTCCCCGATCCGACCCATCGGTCCAACGCCTTCGTCGACCCCGCAAAATCCATACGCGGCTCCATCTTGAATCCGGCGTCGTTTCACTGTCAAGCGCTCGGGGGCGGGGGGGTGAAACAAGTCCCGCCGGGCATTCATCAACCGATTCAGGAGCCCTTCACCGCGACATATGAGGGGGTGCGGGCTTTCTGTCAATCCGGTTCCTTTGCTATGGTTGAAGGGGGACGGCGCCGCGTTTCAAAAGCTTCGATGGGATGTCGGAAAATGGAATCAACTCCAAACGGCGATGGGGACCTCGTCCTCCGGCGGTGCCGGCTGCCTGACGGCCGGGGCCCGCTGGATATCGCAATCGTTGGGGGCGCGATCCGGGAAATTTCCGAATCCATCGCGCGGCCCGGCGCTTCGACCCTCGAGGTCGATGGGAGACTCGTCGCCCCCGCGTTTGTCGACGCCCACGTCTACCTGGACAAGGTCCACCTTGCCGACGAAGCCGGCTTTCGCCCGGACGCCTTCGGGGAGCGGGACCTTCTCGACCTGACACAGGGGGCCGCCGGCGTCATGGGCCTGGACGCGATCGAGCGGCGGGCCCGGCGGTTTCTCTCTCAGGCCGTTCGGCACGGGACAACGGTTCTCCGCGGCGTCGCGGATGTTTACCCGGAAATTGGAACAAAGCGCGTCGAGCTTTTCCTCCGCCTCAAGGAGGAATTCTCCCCGCGCCTGGACCTCCAGATTTTGGCCTATCCCCAATTCGGCGTCGTCCGCGCGCCCGGAACCCTGGACCTCCTGCGCGAGGCCCTGGTCCTGGGCGCGGACGTTCTGGGAGGCGCCCCCGCTTTCGATTCGGACCTCGATCCGCACCTCGACCTCCTCTTCGGCCTGGCGCAATCGCGCGGCTGCCGCCTCCATTTCTCCTTGGACATGGATCTCCTCGATGAGCGGCCGGCCGAGAAATTGGAGGTTTGGGGCGTCATCGAGCGGACGCTCGCCGCGGGATACGAGGGACGGGTGTCGGTGGGCCACCTCTGCGCGCTCGACTCGATGAGCCCCCGCGAGGCCGGGCGGGCCATCGAGGCCGTCCGCCGCGCCCGGCTGAATGTCCTCGTGTTCGCCTCCGCCCAGTTGTATCGACAGGGGCGGGACGACCCGAAGGACGTGAGGCGCGGTTTGACGCGGGTGAAGGAGTTTCTGGATGCGGGGGTGAACGTGGCATACGCCTCGAACGACGTCCGGGACGCCTTCAATCCATTCGGCAACGGAGACCTCCTTTTGGAAGGGCTCATCGCGGCCCAGGCGGCGCACCTGGGGTCGGATGACGAGTTGAACACCATTTTTGAGATGGGAACGAAAAACGCCGCCCGCGTCCTGGGAATTGAGGAGACCTACGGAATCGAGGTCTGCAAGCGTGCGGACCTGGTGGTGTTCGACGCGCCATCAGCCGTCGAGGCCATCCGGTCGCAATCGGAGAAAAGCCACGTGATCAAACGCGGAAGGTTGGTGGCGCGCAATCAGCGGGCCACAGAATTTGTGGAATGAGGAGCGATTGAGGCGCCGGGTCCGGCCGGAATTTCAGCCGACGGCAGCGCCGCAGTCGTATACAATGCCCGGAGCTGTATTCACAAAACCGAACGCCCAATCCAAGCGGAGAATCGCCGACCCGCCGCCGTCGCGAAGAGCGGGGAATCGCCCGGAGAGGATCAATCATGAAAGTTCGCGTGGCCGCCGCCCAGCCGATGACGTTTCAGAAGGAACGGGAGCCGGAAAACCTGCCTGTCGCGCTTAAGTACATCCGCCAGGCGGGGGAAGAAGGGGCAAAGTTCATCTGTTTCCCGGAGGGCTATCCCGGGCCTTATTCCGGCTCGATGGATTTCGACCCCACCGAAGCGCTGGCCGACGCCGCGAAGGAACACAGCATCTACGTTCTCGCCGGGGGCTTGAAGGAGGCCGGTCCCGACGCCTTTTACAACCTGCTCGATTTCTACACACCCGAAGGGAAGAGGGCCTACCGGTACAAACGTTGTCAGAGCGCGGGCGACGGCGTGGACCTTCCTCTCTTCGGACGCCACGTCCGGGAAGGGGACGAGCTGAAAATCCTGGAAACCCCTCACGGCAACGTCGGGCTTCAGGTCTGCTCGGAGATCTTCTCGCCCGAGATGTCGCGGGTTCTCGCCCTTGACGGGGCGGACATCATCTTTTATCCCGCGGGCGGGATGTTCTACGAGGTCTCCGAGTCGTGGCGGATATTGGTCCGGGCGCGGGCCATCGAGAACTACGTCTACTCCGTCATGTGCCAGAACCTGTTCGGGATGGAAAGAGGCATCGCGGCCATCGCCGGGCCGGAAGGTCTTTTGGTCGAACGGGACACGCCGGGACTGATCGTCGCCGATCTGGACCTCGACCGGCTGAAGGTTTTGCGCGAAACCAAAGAGGACCTGGTCATGCCCAAGCCGTACCGAACGATTCCGGGGCTGATGGATTCGTGGCGAAAGCCGGAGCTTTACGGGCGGATTGTAAAGACAAGGGATTAATCTGGCCGACCAGCTTCCATCGCAACCGCTTATGAACTAAGATCCCGCCGCTTTCCGCACCAGCTTGAGCGCCATTTCGTTCTGCTTGGCGATGACCTGCCCGATGTCCACGCCGACCACCTCGCCCTTGTCGACCCTCAGCTCGCCGTTCACGATGGAATAGTCCACCTTCGGCACACCGCAGAAGACCAGCGCCGCCACGTAGTCGTGGTTCGCCCCGGCGAACTGGATCTGGTTCAGGTTCACGCCGATCACGTCCGCCGCCTTGCCGGGGGCCAGGACGCCGATGTCGTCCCTGCCCAGCACCGCCGCCCCCGTCTTGGTCCCCATCCTCAAAACGTCGCGCGCCGAGATGTCGGACTCGGAGTACCGGATCCGCTGGATCAGCAGGCTCTGGCGGGCCTCGTTGAAGAGGTGCGAGCTGTCGTTGCTGGCGCTTCCGTCCACCCCCAGGCCCACGTTCACCCCGGCCCGGAGCATGTCCACCACCGGGGCGATGCCCGAGCTCAGCCGCATGTTGCTCACCGGGCAATGCGCGACGCCGCCGCCGAGTCCGGCCATCTTTTTGACCTCGTCGCCGCTCAGCCAGACGCTGTGGGCGTGAAAGCAACGCTCGTCCATCCACCCCACGTCTTCCATGAAGTCGAAGGGCCGCTTGCCCAAATGGTGCGTGCAATATTCCTCCTCGTCCTTCGTCTCCGCCAGGTGGGTGTGACACTGAACGCCCGGATAGCTGTCGGCCATCTTCCTGGATTCGCGGTAAAGGTCCGCGCTCGCGTTGAAGGGCGCGCAGGGGCCGACGCAGATCCGCGTCATCCCGCAGGGCTCGGCTTCGTGCCATTCCTCGATCAACGACTGGGTCGCCTTGTGGACGGCGTCGTCTTCCTGGACGATTTCGGGGTCGAGGTCGAACCCCGGCGAGAGCGCCCCCCGGGCCAAATGGAACCGGAGTCCGACGTCCCGCACCGCCCGGATCTCATAAGCGGCAATCTCGGGGGAACGCCTCGGATGGATGTAGCAATGATCGACCGCCGTCGTGCAGCCGGACAAGAGAAGCTCGACCGCGATGGTCCTGCCGGCCGAGGCCGCCATTTCGTGGTCCAGGTTGCGCCAGATCTTGAAGTTCTCGACGATCCAATCGAAAAGTTTCGCGTCCTGCGTCTTGGGCAGGTTGCGCGTCAGCGACTGGTAGAAGTGATGGTGGGTGTTGATCAACCCCGGCATGAAGAGATGTCCGCGCCCGTCAATCGTCCGGTCGGGCTGGATATCAGAGGCGACGTCCGCCCCGATCGACCGGACTGTCGCCCCTTCGATGAGCAGGCTCGCGCCCTGGAGGGGCTCCTCATCAATGTCGGTGACCAGAAGATCGATATCCCGGATCAGCGTTGTGCTCATGGGGGCCTCAATCCTTTATGTAGGGTTGGGTGATGGCCGCTGGCATGCGGGTATTGCCGACGACGCCGGCGTACACCAGCAGGGTCAACAGGTAGGGCAGCATGCGGAGAATGTGAAATGAAACCGGGAAGCCCAGCGCCTCCAACCGCAGGCTCAGGGCTTCGGTGGCCCCGAACAGAAGGGCCACGGCCGCCGCGCGGTACGGAAACCACTTGGCCACGATCACGATGGCCAGGGCAATGAACCCCCGCCCGCCCGTCATGCCTTCCACGAAGGAATCCAGTTGGCTGATGGAGAGATAGGCGCCGCCGACGCCGGCGAGCATGCCGGAGATGACGATCGTCAGATAGCGAACCCCGGAAACCGAGATGCCCATGCTGTCCGCGGCGCGCGGGGACTCTCCGACCGCGTTGATGTGAAGGCCCCATCGGGTTCGGAACAGGACCCAGGCCGCGACGGGCAGAATCAGGAACGCAACGTACGCCAGGGGGGAGTGATGGAAGAAGATCTCGCCGAGGACCGGGATGTCCGTGAGGCCGGGAATTTCCACCGGCTTGAATCCGGAGACGTTGGGATTCTTTCCCACGCCCCAAAGCGTGCGGCTCAGGAAGGTCGTCAATCCCAGGGCCGCGATGTTCAAGGCGATTCCGGTCACAATCTGGTCGCCAGCCAGCGAGACGGAAACGTAGGCGAGAAGAAGGGCGAAAAGGGCGCCCGCCATGATCGCGGCTACAACGCCCCACCAGGGGTTTCCGAACAGGAACGCTCCCACAACCGCCGCGAACGCGCCGCACAACATCATGCCCTCCAGGCCGATGTTGACGACGCCGGAGCGCTCGGCGAACAACTCTCCCACGCTCAAGAACACCAGGGGGATAGACAGCCGGACCGTGGCGGAGATCAAATCGGCCGAGAAGAAAAGCTGTTCAAGGGACTCGAGCATACCGAAGCTCCTGTCTCTTCAACAGTTTTCTCATCAGACCCTGCGAGGAGGCCGCGATGAGCAGCGCAATGGCCAATCCCTGGACGATCTGAATGACGGCCGACGGAACCCCCATGGTTTGTTGCAGGTTGTCGGAGCCCGAATCCAGCAACCCAAACAGAAGAGCGGCCAGAATCACGCCAAAGGGCTGGGTCCGCCCCACCAGGGCGACGGCGATCCCCGTGAACCCGTAACCGGGCGAGAAGAAATCACTCAGACGAAACTGGACGCCGTGGACCTCGGCCGTGCCCGCGAGGCCGGCCAGGCCTCCCGCCAAGAACATCGCCAGCACCGTGCTCCGGACAACGCGGATGCCGACAAACCGGGAGGTGGAGATCCCGGCGCCCGTCGCCCGGATCTCGAACCCGACTTTGGTGTGCCACAAGAAAACGTAGACGACGAGGGCCGCGGCCAATGCCAGAAAGATGCCGATATGAATGCCCGTCAGGTCGTGGAGGATCGGGAATTGGGTCGATTCTGGCACCTCGGCGGACCACGGATAATAGCTCGACTCGTCCAGCATCGGACCGTGAACCAGATAGCTCACGATCCAGAAGGCGATGTAGTTGAGCATGATCGTCGTGATGATCTCACTGAGACCGAACTTGGCGCGCATCCATCCCGCGACCGCTCCCCAGGCGCCCCCGGCGATGAAGCTTCCCAGCAAAATGATGGGGAAATGAATGGCCCACGGCATTTCCGGAAGGAAAACCGCCAGGGCCGTGGAGGCCAGGGCCCCCATATAGAGCTGGCCTTCACCCCCGATATTGAAGAGCCCGCACCGGAAAGCAAGCGATACGCTGAGGCCCACAAACAGGAGGGGAACGGTTCGGGTGACGGACAGGCCGAATCCGGCGGGCGTTCCGAAAGCGCCGTTCCAAAGGGCCGCGTACGCGCCCAGCGGATTGATCCCGATGGCGCCGATGATGATCCCGCCGGCCAGCAGCGCGAGGACGACGGCGAGCAGGGGGGAAAGCACCTGAAAGGCCGCGAGGAATTGGATCCGGCTCGCCCGGGAAGTTTTATCCATCAGGCCGGCTCTCCGGAAACCCCCGCCATCCAGAGCCCGAGCGTCAGCTCGTCCGCCTCCGCGCCGTCGACCTCTCCCTGAATACGCCCCTCGTAGAGGACCGCGATCCGATCGCACAGGCTCATGATCTCGGCCAGCTCGCTGGAGATGAGAAGGATGGCCCCTCCCTTTTCCCGCCGCTCCAGGAAGGTCTCGTAAACGAAAGCCGCGGCCCCCACGTCCAGGCCCCGGGTCGGGTTCATCGCGATCAGCACGTCCGGCGCCTCCATCATCACCCGGGCGACGATGACCTTCTGCTGGTTGCCGCCGGAGAGGGCGCCCACCCGGATGCCCGTCGACTGGGGCCGGATGTCGTGAGACCGGACGAGCCGCCGGCTGTTCTCCTCGATCACTTTGCCCTTCAGGAAGCCTCTTCGCGTGAAGGGAGAATTCTGAAAATGTTCCAGATGGAGGTTCTCCCGGACCGTCAAGGACAGTATCAGCCCCATGCCGTGGCGGTCTTCCGGGATGCGCCCCACCCCTTTGTCCGTGAGATCGCGGGGAGCCCAGCCGCTGATGTCCCGCCCGTGAATTCGAACGGATCCCGAGGCCGGTTTCCTCAAGCCGAAGATGACCTCCGCCAATTCGCGCTGGCCGTTTCCGTCCACCCCCGCGATCCCGAGGATCTCGCCCCGCCGGACCGAGAGACTCGCGCCCTTGAGCGAGACCAGGCCGTTGTCGTCCTCCACCCGAAGGTCTTCCAGCTCCAGCACCGGCTCGCCGGGTTCCTTTTCGGATTTCGGAAACTCGAAGACGACGGGGCGGCCGACCATCATTTGAGCCAATTCGGCGGGAGAGGTGTCGGCCGTGTGCAGGGTGTCGATGACCTTGCCTTGACGCATCACCGTCACCCGGTCGGTCACCTGCATCACCTCTTCGAGCTTGTGCGAGATGAAGACCATGGAGACACCTTCGTCCACAAGCGTTCGAAGGATCCGGGAGAGCTCCTCAAACTCCTGAGGGGTGAGCACGGCGCTCGGCTCATCGAGGATCAGGAGGCGGGCCTTCCGGTGCAGGGCCTTGAGGATCTCGATCTTCTGCCGCGTCCCCAAGGGGAGGGTTTCCGTTATCGCCCAGGGGTCCAGATCCAGATTGAACCGCGCCGCCATCTCGCGGATCTCTTCAGCCAGCCGGTCGAGCCGAAGGACCGGATTTTTACTCTCGCGCAACCCCATCGCGACGTTTTGGACCACTGAGAACGGCGGGACCTGCATGAAGTGCTGATGGACCATCCCGATGCCCAGGCGGATAGCGGCCTTGGGCGACGGGATGCTCACCTCCCGGCCGTCCAGGGTGATCTTCCCTCCGTCCGGATGATAGAGGCCCGTGAGGATGTTCATCAGGGTGGTCTTGCCCGCGCCGTTCTCCCCGAGGAGGGCGTGCACTTCTCCCGCGGCCACTTCCAGCGTCACGCGGTCGTTGGCGATCACGCCGGGAAAGACCTTGGTGATCTCTTCCATGCGCAGAAGTGCGTCGGACATTTCGGGCTGCCGCCAACGGGGGAAAGCCGGGCGACGCCGGCTTTCCCCCCGATTGGAGGAGACGACTACTTTCGGCTAGTTCTTCCGCGGTTTCGGGATGAACGGAACCTTGATCTTTCCTTGGATGATATCCTGCCGAATCTTGAGAACCCTGTCTTGCACGGACTTGGGGACGTTGTTGTGAAACGCGGAGAGGTCCGTGACTCCGCCGACCTTCATCGGATACACGTGCAAGCCCGGCGTGAACGCGCCGGTCTTGAAGTATTCCGTGATGGTGTCCAAGGCGGTTCCGCCGTAATCGACGAGCTGGGTCACGATGATCGATTTGGGAGCGACCTTGTACTGATCGAGCCCGTTGCCGATCGACATCACGCCCTTTTCCTGGGCCGCGCGGACGATGGCGAGACCGGCGTGGTCCGCGACGTGGTAGAGGATATCGGCGCCCGCGCTCATCTGCGCCATGGCGGCTTCCTTCGCCTTGCTCAGGTCCTCGAAGGAGCTGATGTAAACGATATTGGTCTTGACTTTGGGGTTGACGGCCTTGGCGCCGAGACGGAACGCCTCAAGCTGTGAAACGATGGATGGAAACGGGAAACCGCCGATGACTCCGAGGCGGTTCGTCTTCGTCATCAACCCGGCCAGGGCGCCAACCACGTAACCGCTCTGGTTGCTTCCGATCTGGAGGACCCGGACGTTCTTCTGCTTTGCGTCCCGGTTCACGATCCCCACGATGTTGATGAACTTGGTCTTGGGATACTTGGGCGCGACCTTCATGATGGGATCGCCGAACTCAAAACCCTGTCCGACGACCACGTCGTACCCCTGGGCGGCATAGTTCCTCAACGTCGAGACGAACTTCGGAGGCGGCGTGTTTTCCGAAAAGGCGACCTTGATGCCCATCTTCTTGAGGCGCATCAATGCATCGTAGCCGCTCTGGTTGAAGCCCTCGTCATTGATGGTGCCGGGAAGGACCCAAGCGACCCTCTTTTGCGCCCATGCCCGGCCTCCCGACAGGAACATCGCAGCCAGGAATACGGCGGCCGATAATCCGACAAGAAATCGCTTCATTTTCTTCCCCCCTTTCGAGGCCACTCGGCCCATGTATGTTCACAAAGGCGAGCGTCCGGCCCGCCTCCCACTGACATCCTTCCACGGTTCACAAACGGTGAGCGCATTGAGTTTCGCACAAAGACACCTCAAGGGATAGGCCTTACTGCGGCCGTTCCGGCGCCAAGTCATCACAAAAACGCTCGTAGAGGGCCACCGTCCGGTCGCGTTCCGAGGGGGTGGGCCATTCCGGCTCACCCCGTGACGCCATGGCTTCGAGGACTTCCCCGACCACGTCCTCTTCGGAAACCGTCAAGACCTTGGCCTCATCCACCACGACCCGCCCCGCCACAATCACTGTGCGGACGGATTGGCCCCTCTCGCAATAAACCAAGTTCCGGATCGGGTCGTTCACCGGGACCCACGAAAGCGACCGCCGGTCCAGGAGCGCGATGTCCGCGAGGGCGCCGGGCTGAATCCGTCCCAGCTCGCCCGAAGCCATCATGGCCCCCGCCCCGGAGGTCGTGGCCATGGAGATCGCCTCGCGGGCGTCGATGTGCCTTCGATGATCCGGCTCCGTGGGGTTATGGATGTACGCTGCCATCCGCACGGCCTCGAAAAGCGCTTGATGGTCGTTGCTGGCCGCCCCGTCCGTTCCAACGGCCACGGGAATTCCCCGGTCGAGCATCTTTCTGAGCGGCATGAGACCGCTGCCCATCTTGGTGTTCGCGGCGGGGTTATGGACGGGGACCGCGCCGGCGGACGCGATCCGATCGAGGTCCGCGTCATCCACCCATAGGCTGTGAGGCATGGATACGTCCGGCCCCAACAGACCGGCGTCATCCAGGAAGGCGATCACGCTTTTTCCGAATCGCTTCCGGTTCGCCCAGTCTTGAATGAACGTCTCATTGATGTGGAGATGAACCCCCGCCTGACGTGAGCGCGACAGGGCCCAACAATCTTCCAGGAGCCGTTCGCTGCACCATTGGACCCCCGCCGGACCCGTCATGCACCGCAGGCGGCCCCCTTCCGAGCCGTCCCATTTGTCGAAGAAGTCTTTGAGGTGACCGAGCGTTTCGTCCCAAGGCGGGGCCTTGTCGAACCGCCTGGCGAAAAAGGCGTCCCCGACCTCATGCCCCCTTTCGGCGGCGAACTGATCGACGAAATCCGTATCGGCGACAAGCGGGGCGAAACACGTCCGGATGCCCGCGTCCCGGTATGCCTCCATGGCGGCGTCCAGCCTGTCCGGCGTCACGCCCGGCGACATCCAGCAATGATCGATGACGCTCGTGCTTCCGGTTTTCAGCATCTCGATCGCGCCGATCATGCAGGACAGGTAGACATCCCTCGGAGAATAGATCCCGGCGGTCCCATAGACATACGGGAGCCACATCTCCAGGGGTTGGCGGTCGGTCAATCCTTTCAGGTAGTTCTCGGCGGAATGTGTATGGGCGTTGATCAAACCCGGAATGACCAGCCGATCCCGGCCGGAGATGACAACGTCGCCCCTCAGATCTCCCGTTTCCCGGACGGAAGAGATCCGGGCGCCCGAAACGAGAATGTCCCGGCCTTCCAGGATTCGGCCGCTGAGGGAGGGATCCAGGATTCCGCAGTTTTGGATCAAAAGCGTGTCGGACAAAGCGCTTTCTCTTCGTGGAGGAAAAATCGAGCCCGTCCGCGAGGCCGCCGCGACAAAGACCCGACCCGCAGGATTCGACGAAACCTTGGAGAAATCGACAGAAAAGAATGATAATTTGAGGTTCCGGCATGTGTCAAGAATAATAGAAAAGTTCATCGGGCGGGGTTTCCAATCCGGCCGCCGCCTCCATCAGATGACCCGCCGTGATGGGAAGCCGGAATATCATCAAGCGGCGCCGGAGCTGAACAGACTGAAACGGGTATGAGTTGCCCTCTTCTCGGGACATGCTCTAGGATGGCTGATTTTGGGACGGTCTCGGCCCGGATCGCAATTTTCGACGGCGCGACCCCCGGCGCCGGTTGGAAACACCCGCGGTCTGAAAGGCGATGAATGAACCCGGTCATTGGACAATCGATTCCCCGTCCGGACGGTATGGAGAAGGCCACGGGCGCTTTCCGGTACGTCAGCGATCACTTCCCGGCCGATTGCCTGGCGGCCCGCCTTTTCCGGAGCTCGGTCCCCCGCGGGCGCGTCAAGCGGCTCGATCTGGAAACAGCGCGAAAGGCGCCCGGGGTCCATGCCGTCATCGGAATCGGAGACAGCCCGGGGCGGCGCTACAACCCGATCTACAACCAGTCGAATCCCATCACGGACCTGCTCGTCAAGGACGAGGTCGTCTTTGAGGAGGAAATTCGCTACCTGGGGCAGCCCATCGCGGCGGTGGCCGCGACCCACCGGGACCGGGCCGAAGAAGCGATGGCGCTCATCGAAGTGGAGTATGAAGAGCTCCCCGCCGTGTTCGAGATGGACAAGGCCCTCGAGGCCGGCGCCCCGATCGTCCGCCCCGGCGGCGAAGGGAACATCGCCTTCGGCTGGCGCGACGCCAACGAGCCGATCACGCTTCGCCGGGGAACCCTCGAAGAAGGATTTGCGGGCGCGGACCACGTCTTCGAGGACGAATACACCACGCAGCGGATCAACCAGACCGCCCTGGAGACCCATCTGGCAATCGCCTGGCCCGAATCCGGCGGGCGTCTCGCCATCCTCTCGACCACGCAATCCATCTTCGGTCTTCGGGCTTGTCTGTCCGAGGCGCTGGGGATGGACGCGGGCAAGATTCGGGTCATCCGGCCGAACCTGGGGGGCGCGTTCGGAAAAGGGCTGGACCTTGCGGTCAATGAGGTGATTTGCGCCCTTCTGGCCTTGCGCGCCAACCGGGCGGTCCGGGTGGAATACACCCGGGAGGAGGAATTCATCGCCAGCGCGCGGCATCCCTCCCGCATCCGGGTCAAAACCGGCGTCCGGGCCGATGGGACGCTCACGGCCCGGCACATGAAGGCCTGGATGGAGTGCGGCTCCGCGGCCAATCACGGCCCCTCCGTGGTGCTGGTGGGCGGAATGACCTTCATCGGCGCTTACAACACCCCCCATTACCTCTTTGAAGGACACGCGGTCTACACCAACATCTTTCCCTCCGGCGCGATGCGGGGCTATGGCGGTGTTCAAACCAACTTCGCCATCGAGTGCCAGATGAGCCGAATCGCGGCCGAGCTCGGGCTGGATGACTTCGAGTTTCGCCTGCGCAATGCCTACCGCGTCGGGGACGTCTCCCCCCTCTCGGGCTTCAAGGTGGAATCCTGCGCCCTGCCTGATTGCGCCCGGCGGGCCCGGAAGAGGATCGGCTGGGACCGATCCGACGCCCGCCAAAGCCCGGATTCCTCGGTCAGGATCGGGCTGGGTTTGGCGTTTGCGAACATGCGGAACACCGGCGTGCACGGCTCGGACGACCGGCCGGAGAAGATCCTCGAGTACTCGGGCGCCATCGTCAAAGTCAATGAAGACGGAACGGTGATCCTGCTCACCGCCTCCATCGAACAGGGGGGGGGACAGAGCATGGTCCTGGCCCAAATTGTCGCGGACGCCATGGGCCTCCCCATCGAAGATGTGATTGTCGCCGCGACGGACACGGATACGGCCCCTTTCGACGTGGCCACCCATGCAAGCCGCATTACATTTGTTTCCGGCCACGCCGTTCAAAAAGCCGCCCTGGAGGCCAAACTTCTACTCTTGGAAACCGCGGGGAGGATGCTCGAAGAGGATCCGCAAGACCTGGACATTGTCGAGGGATCCATTGTTTCGAAATCCACGGACAAGCGGCTTCGGGTGCGGGAAGCGGCGGCGCACGCCCACTATGAAGAGATGAAAACCATTATGGGGACCGCCAGCTCGACGCCTCCCGGCAACCCTCCCCCGTTCGGCGCCCAGTGCGTCAAGGTCGCCGTGGACATGGAGACCGGTGCGGTGGAGATCCTCGACATGGCCGATGTTCACGACGCGGGGAGGATCGTGAACCCGCTCGGGGCCGAGGGACAGGTGACGGGCGCGTTCGTCCAGGGGATCGGTTTCGCGCTGACGGAACACCTCGTCATCGACCGGGACTCGGGCGCTCCCGTGAACGGACAGATGGCGGACTACAAAATCCCGACACCCCTCGATGCGCCCGCGCGTACGCGCGTGGAATTTGCGGACAACATCGACCCGGCGGGCATGGGGGTGAAGAGCGTTGCGGAGTCCGCGGCCCTGCCCACCGCCCCCGCCATCGCCAACGCCGTCTCGGACGCCATCGGCGTGAGGGTCCGGAACCTGCCGATCCGCCCCGAGGACATCCTCGAAGCCATCCGGAAAAAGGGCGGATGACCGGGTTTCCATTCCAAGTGGAAGGGCGGGCGTTTCAGCCCGGAGAAGAGACCGCCGGACATTGATTTCACCTCCCTGGGAGAACCCGCATTGGCTTATGAAGACCTGAGAACTTACCTCGAAGCCCTCGAACGGGAGGGACTCTTCCACTGGGTGGAAAACGAGGTGGACCCGGCATGGGAGATTTCGTCGCTCTCCCGGATGATTTTCAGAGGGTACCGGGAAGAGGCCCGTTTCGGTCTGGGCTTTCGGAATATCAAAGACCGTCCGGGGGGACGGATGGTCACGGGCGTCACCGCCATTTCTTCCAGGCAGATCGGCGTGGCCGTTGAGACGGCGCCGGAGCCGGGCGCGATATTCGAGCGGGTCAACCGGGGGATTCAAAACCCCATCCCGCCCGTGATGGCGGATTCCGGTCCTTGTCAAGAGGTGATTCTTCATGGAGACGATGCGGACCTGACGCGGTTTCCCGCCCCCATCTGGACCCCCGAAAAGGACGGCGGCCCTTATCTGACCCCCCTGTGGGTCACCAAAGACCCGGAGACCGGGGTCCGGGATATCGGCATCCGCCGCTGTCAGGTCAAGGAGCCGAGAACCACGGGAATTCAGTTCTCCGCCCCGGATCGGTACGGCGCCGTGCAATGGGCCAAATGGAAGGCGCGGGGCGAGCCCATGCCGGCGGCGCTGTTCAGCGGCGTGGATCCCGTCATCACCCTGGTCGGGCCGGGCCGGTTCGGAATGGACGAGCTGAACGTGGCCGGCGGAATCCGGGGCGAGCCCATCCGGCTGGTGAAGTGCAAGACCGTGGACCTGGAAGTTCCCGCAAGCGCCGAGTTCGTCGCCGAGGGAGAGATCACCACGGACAGGGTCGAGCCCGAGGGACCCTTCGGGGAGTTCACCGGATACATGGCGGGAGACCGGGAGTGCCCCGTGTTTCACGTCCGATGCATCACCCACCGCCGCGACCCCATCCTCGTCGGCCTCATCAGCCAGTTTCCCCCGAATGAAAGCACCGTGCTGAAGCGCCACTTTCTGGAGACCGGCGTTCACCGGCACTTGAGCGCCACGTTGAATATCGCGGGATTGGCCGATTTGCACATGCCGGAGTCGGGGGGCGGCGCGGCCGCCCTGTGGATGAGCATTCGGAAGGTCTACCGGGGTCAGGTGGAGCAGTTGATGATGGGCGCCCTCGCGTTCTGCGGGATGAGCTATTTCAAATGGATTGTCGTGGTGGATGACGACATCGACATCCGCGACCCGTTCATGCGCGAATGGGTGATGAACTACCGGGTGCGCCCTGACAAGGACATCCGGATCCTGGAGAACATGGGCGCGCTGGAGCTGGACCCTTCATCCGACGAGCCGGGCAGAGGCGACAGCCCCCCCACGGGGGCCAAGGCGCTCATCGACGCGACGAAAAAATGGAACTACCCGGACGTCTCCCTCCCGCCCCGCCGCTTCCTCGAAAAAATCCGTGAGGATTGGGACAAATACGAGCTTCCGCCGCTGGGAGAGGTGAACCTGCCGAAAGGCCTGGCGGATTGATGAAATGCGCGATTTCGGGTTTGCGGGGTGAACGCCGCCGTCATTCCGGCGAGCCGGCAATTTGTTTCAATGACTGATCTTTCAACTTCGGCGGTTTGGCTTCGCGGGCAAGGGGAAATTCCAAATGAACGACCGTCCCCCGCCCTTCGTCCGATTCCAGCGTCACTGAGCCCCTGTGCTTCGTCATGATCCCAAAAACCGTGCTGAGGCCGAGTCCGGAGCCCCGCTCGCCCTTCGTGGAGAAAAAGGGATCGAATATCTTCTCTTTGATCTCGGGGGGGACGCCCATCCCGCTATCCTGGACGAAGAGGGACACAGTCTCCCCCTTCACTTCCGTCCGAAGCTCAATTTCACCGCCTTGGGGCATGGCGTCGACGGCGTTGATGATCAGGTTGACCAAGGCCTGACGCAGGTCCGAGGCATTTCCCTGAATCACCGCTTCTTCGGCAAGGTTCTTTGAGACCTCGATCGACAAAACACGGCCTTTGGGCTCTTCTTCCCATTTTGGGCGTGTGATGTTTTTAGCGTCCGAAACGATCTCGTTGAGATCGAGAAGGACGAAATCGGCCTCATCCTTCAGCCGGCCAAGGTCCTGAATCCGTTGGATCGTCGCGGCGCCGTCCAGGGTCGCGGTCTTAATCGTCCGAAGGGCCTCGGCGATAACATTGATATCCGTCTCACCCTCGATATGTTCAACCGATCCCAGAATGAGCAACAAAGAGTTGTTCACATCGTGGGCGATACCGGCGGCAAGCTCGCCGAGAACCTTCAGCCGCTCGACCTGAAGAAGCTTTTGTTCGATCTGTTTACGCTCGGTCAGATCACGAAGGATGCTCAGGGTGGCGACCCGGTGCCGGTAGAGGATGGGTCTGGAGCGGATCTCAACATGAACGGATTTCCCCGTGGAATTCCGAAGGATGTAGTAATTGGGATCGGATGAATCTCCCGAAGGCGACGGTGAATGGGGAGAGGGGACGGTTGCGTCCGGCTCCGACAGGATGAGGCTGTCGAATTTGAACCCCTTCAGCTCTTCCGAGGTGTAGCCAAACATTTCCGTGGCCGCTTGGTTTGCGAAATTGATCTCTCCCCCGTACAACACCAAAATCGGGTCCGCGGCCATTTCCACCAGCGATCGGTAGTCTTCGATCTCGTGACCTGCCCCCTGAAACCGGTCCGGTTTGAGAGTTAGGATTTTCGCACGGCTTTCGGGACTGGATTGGCCTAGAAAGGGGGCAGTGATGAGTCGGAAGCGATTCACCGCGGAGCAGATCATCCACAAGCTTCGTCAGGCCGAGGTGGAGTTGGCCAATGGGCAGAGGATGGCTCAGGTCTGCAAGACGCTGGGGATCTCCGAGCAGACCTATTACCGGTGGCGGCGGGAGTACGGAGGCCTGCGCCTGGACCAGGCGAAACGACTGAAGACACTGGAGCAGGAAAACGCCCGGCTAAAGAAGCTGGTGGCCGAGCAGGCCCTGGATAACGCCATCTTGAAGGAGGCCTCCCAGGGAAACTTCTGAGCCCGCCTGCGCGGCGGCGGGCGATGGAGCATGTGCGGGAGAAGCTGAGCGTGTCCGAACGTCGCGCCTGCCGGGTGCTGGGTCAGGCCCGCTCGACTCAGCGGCGCTCTGCCCAGGTCCCTGACGATGAGGCCCGTTTGGTGGCGCGGGTGACAGAGCTGGCGAGCGAGTACGGACGGTACGGCTACCGGAGGATAACGGCTCTGTTGGAAAGAGAAGGCTGGCGAGTGAATCACAAGGGGGTGGAGCGGATCTGGCGCCAGGAAGGCCTGAAGGCGCCGAAGAGACAGCCCAAGCGAGGGCGTTTATGGCTGAACGACGGCTCTTGTGTTCGCAAGCGTCCGTCTTATCGGAATCATGTGTGGTCCTACGACTTCCTGGCCGCGAGGACGCACGATGGGCGGCCTTTACGGATGCTGGCTGTGATGGATGAGTTGACCCGGGAGCGCTTGGCCCTTGATGTAGAGAGAAGACTCAACTCCGAGGACGTCCTGGACCGCCTCACCGAGTTGTTCGTCCGGCGTGGCCTGCCGGCTTATATCCGCTCGGACAACGGGGCGGAGTTCACGGCGAATGCGGTGAGAGGGTGGCTCACCCGTCTTGGGGTGAGAACGCTTTACATCGAGCGGGGCAGTCCCTGGGAGAACGGCTATGTGGAGTCCTTCATCGGCAAGCTGCGCGATGAGCTGCTCAACGGGGAGATCTTCTACACCCTGACAGAGGCCAAGGTGTTGGTGGAGAGATGGCGACAACTCTACAACCGGGTAAGGCCCCATAGTGCCTTGGGCTACCGGCCCCCGGCGCCGGAGGCCATCGAACCAATGCCTCCGGGCATCCCTACACTTTCGGCCATCGGGGAGAAGAGACTAACTCAAAAAGTGGTACAACTTTAGGGGGCGGGTCACTCGATAATTTCTCCTTGTTTGTTCTCGAAGGCGCTTGCTGATTTTTGAAAAAGAAAAGCGATGAACTCGGCTTCGTCCTCTTGTGAGATGGCGGAAACCTCAGCGCCCACTTCGTATCCGCCGTTCGGCGATTCCTTGCACCAGCGGATGATGACTTCGATCTCCAAGTCCTTCTTCTCGCCGTTTCGGCGGGTGATCGGCAGGATGAGCGCTTTGGACGTTTCAGGCTCGAGAAGCGTCTTACTTTGGAAGCGAAGTCCGGCATAAGAAATGTCCCGAATTTCACATTCTTCGTTTTCAAGCCGACAAGGGAGGTGGACGGGAAGTCGGACCCTGCGCCTCCGATTGTTTTCGTTCTCTCGAAAATCTTCGCCTTGATTCATTTTCGGGTTTTCCTCCGTCTTTCGCCAACCCACAACTCCCAAAGGACTCCCTCATCGGGTCCATGCTCCGGCTGGACGTGAATATTCCCCACGGGTCCTCTCGCGGGGGTGCGCTTTTATCTGTATTCATTCATCGGTAGAGGGCGGTCGAAACTTAAAGAAAAATCTTCCGCGCGGGACGCCGATGGCGCATTGGAAAGCCGTCCGATGGCCCCGATGGGCGGCCGGGTGCGGACAAAACCGACTGAAGGGAAGAAAAAAAAGGGAGAAATGCCGAACGCTTCCGGGGCGACGCGGCCTGCGCAAATGAGGGGGGGGGGGAGACGGCAACCAACGGCCGGAGAGGGAGCTTTACGCCTTCGACGCGCCCCGACGGGACTCGACCCGCTCGATGAGGGGCCGCATGCCCAGCTCCCGGGAGATGGAACGCGCCTCATCCAGAAGGGACATCGCCTTCGTCCGGTCGCCGGGGCCGTTACGCTGAAGCCGGGCGTCGGCCGCGTCGAAGGCGCTCCAGGCGTACTCGGGCCGGTGGCCGCGGCGGCAGAAGGCAAGCGCGTCCTCGAAGTGAGCAAAAGCGTCGTCCGGGTTGTCCATCGCCAGCGCCAGAAGCCCCAGCAGCCGGTCCGTGCTTACCCCGGGCGCGGCCAGCGCGCCTTTGGCTGGCGCCAGGGCGGAATACTGCGCCCCGGCCGCGTCGCCGTCGCCCCGCTGAACGGCCATCAACGCCACACCGGCCCGGGCGATCCCCACCGTGCGCGGGGTGGCCGACGGGGATGAGAGAACGGTTTCGGCAGCCGACCGGCTCACGTCGAACCGGTCGATGACGCCGGTGACGCGGGAGAGCATGGGGATCACAATCGCGATGTACGCATGTTCCGGAGTCGGTCCGGGCGGGGTCAGGCTTGCCGCCTCCAGAAACCGCTCCAGGTAGGCTTGGCCCTCCTCGAAGTCGCCTGTCTCGCACTCCAGCAGCGCCCGGGTCGCGAGAAGGCGGAAGTCCTTGGCCGCCCACGCCAGGCCGCGTTCGCTGAAGTCGCGGGCGGCCCCCCAATCCCCGTTGAGCCGAAACAAGTTCTCGTTGATCCAAAACGCGCCGGCCATCCAGTAGTGGTGACGCAGCCTCTCCGCTGGCGCCAGCAGCGCCGCCGCGTGCAGCCGCATTCCCTCGAGGTCGCCCATCTCTCTCAGACTGCTCGCGGCGGCATGCCGCGCGCTCAGCTCGGCCTCGATGTCGCCGGCGCGCAAGGCCAGCTCGATGGCCCTCGGGCTCTGGTCCACGGCTTCCCGAAATCGGAGATGGGCGAAGTCCACGGAGGTGACGCCGACGAGCGTTTCCATTTCGAGGACCTCGTCATCCTCCCGTTTCGCGATGTCCAGGGCCCGGCCGAAGGCGTCCCGGGCGCCCTGGTAGTCGCCTTCCTCTATCCCCATCACCATGCCATAGCGGGACAGGAGGCGTCCCGCCTCGCGGGAATCTGGCGGAACAAGCGTGAGGGCGCGCGCGATGAGCTGAGCCGCGCCCGTACCGGCCTCATACAGTTGGGAAGGGGATACTCCGCGACGACGATGGCGCGCACCACGTCGCCGACATCGGCGTAGTAATCGAAGGCGCGGCGCAGGCTGTCCACGGCCTTTCCCATCTCATGCCGCTCGAGCGTGGCGGCCTGGGCGCGGCCCAGGGCGAATTCGAGCGCCGCCGTCTCGGCATCCATCGGCCGGCCCTCCTTGGCCGCGAGCCCCCGCTGAAAATGACCCAGCGCCTCTTCATGGCCGTACGTGGCCAACGCCCGCACCCCCGCCTTCCCCCAATACCGGACCGCTTGCTTCGGCAGACCCGCCTCGGTGTAGTGATGGGCCAGCAATTCCGGCTCGCTCTCGGCGGTGTCCGGAAAGCGCGTCTCCAAAGCCTTGGCAATCTCGGCGTGGTATTGCCGCCGGCTGTTTTTGAGAAGATACTGATAGGTTGCGTCCCGTATCAGCGTCTGTTTGAACCCGTAGCTCACATCGGGCGGCGCGCCGTCGCGGTAGAGCAAACCCGCCTCGATGAGCTTGGACAGGGCCTGGTGCAGCTCGTCATCCCCCAAGGGAGACACAGCGGCCAGCAGTCCGAAGCTGAACTTCTCGCCGAGCGCCGCCGCACAAGTTGAACAACGGCTTTTTCCGCCTCCAGACGGTCCAAGCGCGCCATGAGCGAATCCTGCAGGGAAGCGGGGATCGACAGCGCCGACGGCCCTCCCGAGAGGGTGTAGCGATCGCCGGCTTCCACGAGCAGGCCGGACTCTAGGACCGTCTTGGTCATTTCCTCGATAAACAAGGGGACGCCGTTGGCGTCCGCGAGGATCCGTCCCAACACCTCCTCTGGCAAGGCCTTGCCCCCCGTCACCGCGGCGACCATGGCGGCGCTCTCCCTGCGGCTCAAGTGGTTGAGGGTGAGGGCGGTGATATTCGCCTGGCCGGCGCGGGGCGGCTCGAATTCAGGCCGATGGGAGACCACCAGGAGAACGCGATCCGAGCGCAGCCGCTCGAACAACAGGCCCAGGAACTCGAGCGTCGAGGGATCCATCCACTGTGCGTCCTCGACCAGCATCAGGACCGGCTCCCGCGCCGCCTTCGCCTTGACCATGCCGAGCAGCGCCTCCAGGGTCCGCTCCTTCAACTGCTCGGGACTCAAGTCGGGCGGAGGATAGCGCTCTCCGGCCGTAGGAGAGAGAAGGGGGGCGAGGACGGGCGCCACCTCGGCGACGGGCAGGTCGAGGCCGCGCAAGGCCGCCTCCAACGTGTCCAGTCTTTGGTCCGGGTCATCCTCTTTTTCGATGTCCAGGTCCCGCTCGAGTCGGCCGATCACCGGATACAGAGCGGTGTTCCGGTGATAAGGGGAACAGAAGGCCAAATCCCTGTGGTGCGGGTCGTCTTCCAGGCGCGCGCTGACTTCCCGCAAGATGCGGGACTTGCCCACCCCGGCCTCCCCGGAGAGCAACACCACCTGCCCCTCGCCATCTTTTGCTTGGTCCCAGCGTTTCATGAGCAGGCCGATTTCCTCCTCGCGGCCCACCATGGGAATCAACCCGCGCTCCGCTCTCGCTTCAAACCGGCCGGGCGCGGCGCTTTCCCCCCGCACCCGATAAACCGACACCGGATCGGTAATGCCTTTAAGGTGTTTTGGGCCGAGGTCATCCCAGACAAACCGGCCCTCCAACAGCCGCTGGGCCCCCTCGCTGAGGACGACCGAACCGGGCTCGGCCAACTCTTGCAGCCGCGCGGCGATGTTGGGCGTCTCGCCGACGATGCTGTCCGCCTCGCGCACCCCGCCGCCGCTCATCTCCCCGACGACGACCAGGCCCGTGTGAACCCCGACCCGAACCCCGATCTCCACGCCGTATTCCTTGCCGAGGCGCTGGTTGAGCCGTTCCACGCCCTCCACGATGCTGAGGCCCGCGTACACCGCCCGGTGCGCGTCGTCCTCGTGGGCCCGGGGATAACCGAAATAGACCAACAGCCCATCGCCGATCGTCTTGGCGATATTGCCGTCGAAGCGGCCGACGGCCGCCGAGCACGTCTCGCGGTAGGCGCCGACGACCTCTCGCAGATCTTCGGGATCGAGCGTTTCGGAGAGCGCCGTCGAGCCGACCACGTCACAGAACATCACGGTCAACTGGCGACGCTCGGCCTCGGATCTTCCCCCGGCGGCTTCCGAATCGGGGGGAGTCGCCTCGGAGGGGCCGTCGCGCCCCACGGTCCTTGGCAGATCGCGCCCGGCCGCCGCAAGAAATGATTGGGCGTCCTCGTTGTCCGGGTCGAGCCTGAGCACGTCATCCGAAAGCTCGCGGACCCGCTCCCAATCCCGCTCCTCGACGGCCGTTTCAATCTGGTCGAGAAACCGGTCAATCTGTCGTTGGATGCGTTCGCTAGGCATGTCCGGCCAAAGGCTTTATCGTTCCGTCTTCGCCGCGGAGGGGGAGAAGCCCCGATTTTCGAAAACCCGGAATCGCGGTGATGAAAATCAAAGCCCGCCCTCTGAAACCTCACCGAGAGGGGCTGACATCATACCTTGTTTCAACCGGCGTAACAGTTCGTTGACGCGAATCTCTGTCAGGGCGGTCATCTCGAACGGGGTCAACCCACCCGCTCGCGGTGTCCGCCTGGCGCTTGGTTGCTTAAATCCGCGTTATTTGAAAGACGGAGGATCGCCAATGAAATTCTGTCGAACCCGGTCGAGCATTGTGACGCGAACCCTTGCGGGCTAACGCCTACTTCTGTCGTCGGAATTTGGCCCGTTCCGATCCCGTCAGATGCTGCTTTCGCAAACGAACGCTCTCGGGCGTGATTTCCAGGTATTCGTCTTCGGCCATGACCTCGAGCCCGCGCTCGATGGTGAGCTCATAGGGGGGCACGAGATCGATTGCGTCGTCCGACCCGGAGGCGCGGATGTTGGTGAGCTGCTTGCCTTTGGTCGGGTTCACCACCATTTCCTCGTCTTTCGCGGTGCTGCCGATCACCATGCCCTCGTACGCCTCGGTGTTCGGACCGATGTACAGAACACCCCGCTCCTGCAAATTCCACAGGGCGTAGGCGAGGGTTTTTCCGGTCGCCATGGAGACCATCGAACCGACGGTGCGTTTGCGAATTTCTCCGGCATAGGGCCGATAGCCGATCACGCGCGCGGAGAGGATGCCCAACCCTCTCGTATCCACCACGAACTGGTTCCGGTACCCCAGCAGGCCGCGCGTCGGACCTTCAAAGGACAGGTGTATCGTCGGGTCGTCCAACCGCATGTTCTGCAAGGTGAATCCGCGCATGCCGAGGCGCTCGATCACCACGCCCTGGTGCGCGGTCGGTATATCCACAATCACCTCTTCAAACGGCTCGAGTTTCACGCCGTCTTCTTCGCGCAGGATCACCCGCGGCTGGGAAACCTGTAGCTCATGTCCCTCGCGGCGCATGTTTTCGAGCAGGATGGCGATGTGGAGCTCGCCGCGGCCGGAAACCTTGAACCTGTCCGCCGAGTCAAACTCCACGCGCAACCCTACGTTCACCTCAACCTCGCGCTCCAGGCGCTCGCGCAACTGACGCGACGTAACATACTTTCCCTCCCGCCCGACCAAAGGAGAGTTATTCACCAGAAAGTTGAGAACAATCGTCGGCTCATCAACCGCAATCGCCTCTAAAGGCGCCGCTTCAGCGTTCGTGGTGATGGTCTCGCCGATGTCGATATCCGCCAGCCCGGCGACCATGACAATGTCGCCCGCGCCCGCGCTCTCGGCCTCGACCTTCCCCAATCCCTTGAAGGTGAAGAGTTTGTTGATCTTGCCCGAGCGGGTCTCGCCGTTCGGCTTTTTGACCCAAACCTTCTGGCCCGACCGGCAAACGCCTTCGTAAATGCGCCCCACCGCGAGCCGTCCCAGGTAGTTGTCATAGTCCAGGTTGAACGGCTGTAGGCGCAAGGGAACTTCGGAGGGCGCCCCGGAAGCGGGCGCCACATGCGCAAGGATGGTTTCCAAAAGCGGCGTGAGATCTTTCGACTCGTCGGTCAGTTTCCGCTTCGCGACGCCCAGACACGCGTTCGTGTACACGATGGGAAAGTCCGCTTGCTCGTCGTCCGCCCCAAGCTCCAGAAAGAGATCCAGAACCTGCTCCTCGGCGAGCGCGGGATCGGCGGCCGGTTTGTCGATCTTGTTGATAACGACGATGGGCCGCAGGCCGATCTCAAGGGATTTTTTAAGCACAAAGCGGGTCTGCGGCATCGGACCCTCCTGGGCGTCCACCACCAAGAGGACCGAGTCAATGGAGCGCAAAACCCGCTCCACTTCCGAGCCGAAATCCGCATGGCCCGGCGTATCGAGAATATTGATCTTGGCGTCCCGATAAAGGATGGCCGCGTTTTTCGAATAAATCGTAATGCCGCGCTCAACCTCGAGCGCGTTGGAGTCCATCGAGACACCTTCTTCGATCATCCCCGTCTGACGCATCAAGACATCGGTGAGCGTGGTCTTGCCGTGGTCGACATGGGCGATAATCGCGATGTTCCGAATTTCCATGAAAAGCCTCGGAGCCGGGCCGCCGCCGCGGCGATCAGGACGCGGGGCGTCCTCAATGATTCCAGCGAAATCCGTTGCGTCCACCCTTCAAGGCGGCCGCTCCCGGGGCCGCCGCGCCATGAAGGAGGATGATGTCGGGCGTCGCTCGTATCAGATGGATGAACGTGCGCGATTCATGCCACTTCCACGCGAAATCTGGATAAGACAGGTTTTCCGGGAATGGTCTTAGAATGAGGCACTTCAGTTGACCGGGAAGGAGGCTGCGCGATCGCGAGAATTCTTTCGGCCTATATGGCCTTCCGGCTCATGGATGTCAAATCCTCCGGAATCCGATCCATGGATAAAGCGAGACGCCCGGCGGGGGGAGGGGGAGAGAGAGAGGGCCGGGAGAAGGGGCCCGGATCGACGCGGGTCTCGCGCCGCCTTCGACGGCATAGAGGGATCCGGGAAACGCCCGTGAACTCCGGCGTCGGAACGTTTTGGTCCTTCTCAGCCAGCGCGCCGGACGCGCCCGAAGCTTCTCGCCTCCCCCTCCCCCCCCCGGCCGGCGAAGGGCATACAAAACGCGGCGACCCATCGGTTTCGCTATCGAATCTCGAGCTTTCTTTCCGGTTCGCACGGAACATGCCGGTGCACCCGTCCCGTCCGAAAAAAAATCAGGGGGAGGGGGGGGAGGGCCGGATTTTCTATTTCACGGCCCCGATCAGGTCGATCTCGACCAGGGTGTCCTTGACCAGAAGACCCGTCGTCCCGACGGTCGTCCGGGGAGGCGGCGTCTTGAAGTGCTGTTTCCACACCTCATCGAACGCGTTGAAATCCTTGAGATCCATCATGAAGACCTGCGCCTTGACCACGTTGTCCAGGGAGCCGCCGGCGGCCTCGAAGGTCTTCTTCAGGTTTTTCAGGATGAATTCGGCCTGACGCTTGATGTCGGACCCGTAGTAGGGAAAGGCGGGATCCACCTTCGCTTCGGGCGCGATTCCGGTCTTGAAATCGCTGGCGAGCTGCCCGGCCGCGAAGACCAAATCCCCCACCCGGACAGCCTCGGTGTAATGGGCCAGGGGCCGCGGAGCGCCCGACTGGACAGCCTTCGCTTTCACCCCCTTCTTGGGAACATGAGCAATCAGGTCGATCTCGACCAGGGTGTCCTTGACCAGAAGACCCGTCGTCCCGACGGTCGTCCGGGGAGGCGGCGTCTTGAAGTGCTGTTTCCAGACTTCATCGAACGCGTTGAAATCCTTGAGATCCATCATGAAGACCTGCGCTTTGACCACGTTGTCCAATGACGTCCCCGCCGCCTTGAAGGTCTTGGCCAGGTTTTTCAGGATGTAGTCGGTCTGACGCTTGATGTCGGACCCGTAATAGGGAAACGCGGGATCCACCTTTGCTTCGGGCGCGATTCCGTTCTTGAAGTCACTGGCGAGCTGCCCGGCCGCGAAGACCAAATCTCCCACCCGGACGGCCTCGGTGTAATGGGCCAGGGGCCGCGGAGCGGCCGACTGGATGGCCTCCGCTTTCAACCCCCTCTTGGGGACATATGCGATGAGGTCGATCTCGACCAGGGTGTCCTTGACCAGAAGACCCGTCGTCCCGACGGTCGTCCGGGGAGGCGGCGTCTTGAAGTGCTGTTTCCACACCTCGTCGAAGGCGTTGAAATCCTTGAGGTCCATCATGAAGACCTGCGCCTTGACCACGTTGTCCAATGACGTCCCCGCCGCCTTGAAGGTCTTGGCCAGGTTCTTCAGGATGAAGTCGGTCTGGCGCTTGATGTCGGACCCGTAATAGGGAAACGCGGGATCCACCTTTGCTCCGGGCGCGATGCCGGTCTTGAAATCGCTGGCCAATTGTCCGGCGGCGAACACAAAATCTCCGATGCGGGACGCTTCGGTGTAGTTGGCGAGCGGCTGCGGAGCGCCGGACTTGATTCGTTTCGGTTTCATCGGGTTTCTCACGGGTGCGAGGAAGCTGGCTCCGGCCGAGTCGGACACCGACCCGGCCGGCCCCTGTTCATCCTCTCGTTGCAAAGAATTCGATCTCAATCAGCGGGCCGCGCGACAAAACCCGCGCCGGGGCGGAGGGCTCCGAAAGCCCGCGGCGCATGAAGCGCACCGTCCGGAACGGCGGATGCGCGAATCCACTGATCGCCCACGATGGTTCCGGCAACAGGCCGATTTCATGAGAAGCCGTGACGACCTGTCACGACAAGACCACGCAAATAGGTTTCCAAGATTAACACAAAGCACCTTTCGGAATCTAAGTCAGGTTGGGAATCGCCCCCCCACCGGAGGAGATCCTACACCACAGGCCGAGAGCGCGGTCAAGGCATAGACCTGTGAGGCGCGGACCAAATCCTCCGCCTCCAAGTACGTAGCCCCCCCGCCCGACCCGGCGCCGGGACCATACGTGATGGATGGAATTCCGGCGCCGTTGAACACGTTCACATCCCTCCACATGCTGGTCACCGGCGAGGAGACGCCGCCGGGCGTCGTTCCGAACACGCGCCGGTGGGCCGACTCGATCGCCCCTCTCAGGTGTTCGATGTTTTCCCCGATATATCCCCGCCGGTGGAGATAAACCTCGAACTCGGCGCCAACGCCTATCCTCCCCGCCAGGGACCGAAGGTCCTCCAGAACCGGCTTGGGGTCCGCGCCCGGCAGGAGACGCACATCCAGATAGCTTGAGCAGACGGCCGGACAGCAGGAGGGCCGGAAAGGAAGGCCGGACCTGATCGCCCCTACGCCGGCCTTGGGCCGGATCTCACCGTTCTCGATGGGGAGCACATTCTTTTGTTCGTATTCCAGCGCCCATTCCTCGATGGCCAGGACGAGTTTCGCCATTTGAACCAGGGCGTTGGGGCTCTCTTCGGGAGGGTGAGGACGTTGGATGTACGGGGTGTAGAGCCTCTTTCCGCGTGTGGTGATCTTGATGTAGAGGGCGCCGCATTCGGCCCAGGCAAGCCCGAACCCGGTCGTCTCGGCCACCAGGGCGCAATCCGCGAAAATTCCGTGATCGACGAGATGCCTGGAGCCCAGACCTTTCCCGAGATGCCGGGGTCCCTGGAATTCGTCAATCGGGCCCCCCCCGATTTCTCCCACGACCATTGTCAGGATTACATCCCCTCCCATGGAGACGCCGCTTTCGCGCAGGGCTTTGGCGGCGATGAGAAAGGCCGCCATCGGTCCTTTGTCGTTGACGACGCCGTGCCCGTAGACCTTGCCGCCATCGACCCACGCGCCGTTGAAGTGCGGCTCTTCCTCGCCCTCTATCCAGAGATCGTGGGGGGCCCACAGGAATGTGTCCATGTGCGCGTTGAAGATCAAGCTCTTGCCCCCGCCGCTTCCCGGAATCCGCGCGATGATGTTGTTGCGGCCCTCCGCCGCGCATTGCGAAAAGGATTGAAACCCCTCTTTCTTCAGCCACTCCGATAAGAAAACCCCAATAGCCTCCTCATCACCGCTGGGGCTCGGGATGTTGCCCAGCGCGACGGCCAGATCAACAACCTCTTCCGGATGGATTAGAGACACGACTTTGTCAACATCAGAAGCCGTTCCCATGCACTCCCCTTTCGTATTCCTCTTTGATATCAGCAGGACGGAAAATGCTCCCATCCAGCGCCGCACCCATTGCCGGTCACCCTGCCGTTCCGCGGGAATTGTGGAAGTCGCTCTACGGATTCGCAGCCTGCCGGCGCATAACCCGGTATTCAGAGCTTCGGCTGCATGTCGGCAATCGGGCCTTCTTCCTTCAGGGCCACATCCACTTGGACCTGGGTGAGGCAGGAAGGACAATAATAGGCGTGGAGCGAGAAGGCCTCGCCTCGGCCATGCGGAGAGACCTTTGGACCCGCAGCCTGAAGGGGTAGTTCAGCGTAGAGCAGGCGGCCTTTGAAGTCCGGTGCCGCCGCACAGACGACTTCACCACACACCCGGCAAACGATTGCCTTCCCCTCACTCGAAGGACGGATGGTCAGGTACTCGCCGAGACACGTGGCGGTGATCTCGCCGGGTGCCGACGGCGAAAGGGCCCGCGTTCCCGGACGGGAAGCCTCCGTTCCGGGGCCTCCGTCTCCGGCGGCGTCCCGTCTGGCCTCACGGAGCTGATTCCGAAGGTCCGAGGTTCCTTCCATGTCCACACGTTTCCCCCTTGCATTCAGAACCACACCGTAAAGGGTTCGGGCGGCCTCAGCGGAGACCAGCCCGCACAGGAAATCATTCAGCACACGTTCCGGGTCTCGGAGCAACGGGTCTCCATAACCCCCTCCCCCGGTCGAGACACACCGATAGACATCTCCCCGTTTCAGGGAACTGATGTAAAGGGAGGGCGGGAAATTCAAATCTCCCTCGAGGGATTCAAGCTCACCGGGGACCCGGCCATTCTCCAGTTCCTCCCAGACGCTCGATCCCCTGACGATGGCAAATTCATTCGTGGCCGATGGAAGCCCTCCGCAGATCCCTGTCGCCTCGGGTTGCATCACACAGTGGCTGTGGAGGACGGTGGTGTGGATCTCCTCGACCAAGTGGGGCGTGTACATCGTGCTGACCCCGACACCGCCGCGGAACGTCCCCGCCCCGCCCGTATCGACTTGCTGGCGGCGGTAAAGGTAGAGGATGGGGTAGCGGGCTTCGAGGGTCTCGATGTTCGAGATGGTGGCCGAGAGAGACCGCAGGAATCCCCCCGTATCCACACCGTCGTGATCGGGACCGGCACCGGTCCCTCCAGCCATTCCGTCGAGGAGGGTCAGGCCGAAGGGCTCGCCATTCGCGTCTACCCCAAAGAGCTCTTGCGTAGGCATGGGACCCATCCAGGCGGCCATCGCATTTTTCCGATAGCCCTCGTGACAGAGCAGCACCTTGGTGATACAGCCGCTTGCGGCATGGGTCACCGTGTAGCTCCCCGCCGTTGTCGCCTTGCTGACGCCCGCGGGCCAGGAAGCATGAGCGATGGTCCCCGGCTCGGCTTCGATCCGGATCACGCGCATGACCCCAGCCGGACACCATGGGGTGTCATAGCAGAGGTGGACCAGGACAGCGATGACGACTCCGGAGACAAGACCCGCATAGGCGCAGTTGATGACGGCGGGGGCCTGGGGGGCGGTTCCGGCAAAATCAAAGACCAGCCTTTCGCCCGCCTTGGTCATTTTGATTCGGCAAGGGTAGACCAATTGTTCCACCCCGTCGTCGTAATCCAGATAGCTCACGTGATGGTAGTCCCCGTCGGGGAGCTCCCGTAGCCGGGCTCGCAGGCGGTCTTCCGTGTAGTCGATGATGTCCTCCATGACGGCTTGCAGGGTCTCGATCCCATATCTCTCGATGACCTCGTGAATCCTCTTTTTGGCCACATTGGTAGCGGCAATCTTGGCCCGGAGATCCAGGGCGTTCAGCTCGCGGGTCCGAGAGCGAATGAGATATTCTCTCTCGACATCTTTTCGAAATACGCCCCCTTCCACAATCTTGAGGGCGGACATGGGCGGACCTTCTCCGAAGATGGATTGGGCGCCGATGCTGGCTTGGCTTCCAAGAACGGGCCCTCCGACATCGATCTCGTGGATGGTGGAGCCCGCCCAGGCGATGAGATCTCCTTGCCAGTGAATGGGGGCGAGACAGGTCACGTCGTTCTGGTGCATGGCCCCCTGGTAAGGGTCGCTGGAAACGAAGACGTCCCCTTCATGAATCCCAGGATTCTCCTGATAATCCTTGAGAAGGTTCTCAACCAGAATCCCCTGACTGACCCCGTGGGAGACGATGTAAGGTCCAACGATGAAGTTTTGCCCGTTGGAAGTACAAAGCGACGTATTGAAATCCTGGATCTCGGTCGCCACAGGGGACCCGGAGACCCGCTTCAACGTGATGGCCGCTTCATTGTTGATGCTCCAAAGCCGGTGTCGAAGAACCTCAAAGGTGACGGGGTCTACACGGGTTTGGAACATGGGGGCCTCCGGCCTCAAAAAGTCAAAAGAAGATTTCTGTACTCGTCCACGCGAATCCGTTGCCCGGGATGAACCGGAAGACTCAGGGTCGCATCCTCCACGATGGCGGGGCCTTGTATTTCGTTTCCCGGTTCGAGCCGGCCGGCACGATAGACCGGTGTGTCCAAAAAGCGTTGCGTCGCGTTGAAGTAGACCTTGCGGTCCCCATCGAGGGCCCCTTGAGCCTCCGGACCTTTCAGGGGGAGCGGTTTGGGAGAGGGTTTCGGCAGATGGCCGATCGCGGTCACCCGGAACGTGTTCACTTCGACTCCCGCCTCCTCGTAGGATGTCCCCTCTCCGTAAGTTCGCTCATAAAGATCGCTGAAGCGCGCCTGGATTTCGGAGATGTCCCCATCCCGGAGCTCCCCGCCCGGGACGGGCACTTGGAGTTCGTGGACCTGACGCCGGAACTTCATCGCGGCACTGCGACAAAGTGAAACGGCATCGGAATCAAGGCCCATTCCCTGGAACTCCCGAAGGGCCCTTTCCTCCGAGGCTTTGAAAATGGCGTTCACCTCCGCCGCGGTGCAAGGCATCAACTTGGGGTCCGACTGAACGTAAGTGCGCAGGATGTCGGCTGAGGCGATGCCGAAGGCGGAGAAAACTGAGGAATAGGGGGATATCACGGCAAGGAGCGAGCCAAGATCTCTCCCGTAGGCGCCCACATGGGTCGGCCCGCTTCCCCCGTAAGCCAAGAGGACGAAGTCTCTCGGGTCGTGACCTCTTTCGATCGTCACCTTCCGGACCAGGTCCGCCATCCGGGCATCGATAACATCCAAGATGGCTTGTGCGGCGTCATGGACCTCCATGCCCAGGGGCTTCGCCACCTTCTCTTCGATCGCCGACTTGGCGGCATCCACATCGATGCGATGTCTCCCGCCGAAGAAATTCTCCGGATTGATCCGTCCCAAGACGACGTCCGCGTCCGTAACTGTGGGCTCCGTGCCTTCACGCCTGTAACAAACGGGACCCGGATAGGCCCCGGCGCTGTCGGGTCCGACCTGAAGGAGGCGGGCGCCCTCTTCCACGCGGGCGATGCTCCCCCCGCCCGCCCCGATTGAGGAGATGTCCGTCAATGGCAACGCCAGGTGGTAACGGTCGAAGATGGGCGTGGCCGCGGGAAGGGACTCCCCATCGACCACGAGGCTCACGTCGAAGATCGTCCCGCCGACGTCGGTGGCAATCAAATTTCCCCACCCCTTGACCCGGCTTAAGGCCAGGGCGCCCAAAACCCCTCCAATGGGTCCGGAGTTCAAGACCTGGACCGCGACTTCCTGGGCCTCCACCGCCGGGAGAGCGCCCCCCGTGGATTGCATGACGAGGAACGAGCCGCGGAAGAACTCCTGTTGCAGCTTTCCTTCAAGGGCACCCAGGTATCGAGAGAGGACGGGACCGAGGTATGCGTTCAGGACGGTGGTGATGGTGCGCTCGTACTCGTTGATGACCGGGGCAAGCTCGCTCGACAAAGTCACAAAAACATCGGGGGCCGCTTCTTCGATCAAGGACCGGACATGGCGTTCGTGGGAGGGGTTCTTGAAAGACCAGAGAAAAGAAACGGCAATCGCTTCGACGCCTTCCTCCTGAAGCTCCCGGATCGCTTGAGCCACCTCCGGAAGACAGAGGGGGACGATGGCTTCTCCGCGAAAGTCGACTCGCTCGGTCACCCCTTTAATGAGGGGTTTCGGAACAAGCGGTTTCGGCTTGCGGAGCCGGTGGGCGACGGTGATCTCTTTCTCGATGAGACCGGTCACCTTTTGATATACGCGCCCGATAAGGATGGCGTCCTCGTGCCCCTTGGTGGTGATGAGACCGACCTTTGCGCCCCGACCCGTGTAGTAAGCGTTAATTCCCACCGTTGTCCCATGCCCCAGGAGACGCGCCTCGCCCAAAAGGTGCGAGAGGTCTTTCCCTGAGCGGGCCGCAACGTTTCCAATGGCCGAAAGGACGCTCCCCTCCAGGTCCCGGGGGTTCGAGAACGCCTTGTCGTGAGAAATCAGGCCGCTTTCGTCGATAAAGACACAGTCCGTGAAAGTCCCCCCCGAATCCACCCCAAGGATGGCTCGCGGGGTCTGCCGGGTGCCTTCAGGGTTCCGGCCCTCCGCCGCGGGGTGCGAGCCGGAAGAGGCCGGCCGCTCCGGTTGCGCTTCACGCTTTCGAGGATTGGCCAAGTCGAGCCTCCAGATCAGGGAGTGAGTATGCCCGAGAGTTCTCGCAAGGGAATCACCAGGCCGAAGTACCGGTTCATCACCTGAAGGGACGCCCGGTGGAATGCCTCCGATTGGCTGGCCACGCAATCTTCAACCACCAAGACATCCAATTCCCTCAAGTAGGCCTCCCGCGCGGTTGTCTCGACGCAGGCCTGGGTTGTTACGCCAGTGAGGATAAGGGTCGTGGCCCCAAAGGCGCGCAAGAGATATTCAAGGTTCGTGTTATAGAAGCAGCTGAATCTATTCTTTCGCAGGATCGTGCTCTTTTCATCGATGAGCGGTTTCAGGTCTGCCACGATCTCCGCATCCCAAGTGTCCTTCAAGCAGGGGATGACGCTCCGTTTTGCCGTATGGGCGGGAATGCGGCGGGCCGCTCTGGCCTTGTCTTCCGCGAGCCTCTCCTGGATGGACCAGATGTCCGGAATGCCCATTTGCCGGCAGAGGCGGTGAAGCTCCGCGACCCGCGGCACAATTTCCCACATCGGCTCGACGGGTGCCCCGTCCCGTCCCAGGGCACCTTCCGGGTGAAGAAACCCATTTTGCATGTCTACGACAAGGAGAGCGGCCGAGGAGGGCGGGATGCGAGGTCCCTTTTTTCCTTCTTCCATGCGTAGCTTTCCGCGTCGATCAATCTCCGCGGTGAAGGCGGAAAACAACCGAACCTGAAATCACCCGCGATCCCCCGACGAACCCACGCCGACTGACAATCACCGAATCCATCGCCGCCGGCGGGGTGCGAACGGATGAACTGACTTTGGGTGTCCGGCCGATGGCGCAACTCCAGAATGGCCTATGATTTTCGTCCCTCATAATGGTCTGTGTGCGTTTTCGGCCGAGAACCGCCCCTTCCCTCCTCACCCGGGACCCAAAGCCGTGCGGACCCCTGAATGGAAAGTCTTGGCGTCATCTGGAGAGACAGGGCTTCTTTGCGCGCTACATCGCGCGAAGAGCGTTGTCGCCTGTCTCTTTTAAACGGAATTTCCTAGATTAAGACCTTATGATAATATGTTCCCCGACAGGCCAGCGTTATCTCAACTTGGGGCGGTCATATCAATCATCCAGTGCCAAGGGTATCTGCTCGCGCTTTTTGGGAAATGCTCTCGGGAGCAAGGTCTCATAAAACGACTTCCAATTTGCCGCAACTCGCATAAGGGTGCTGACATTGGAGATATGTTCCTCCAGCTTGGGATGACCATGCTCAGGCGTGAACCACTGATGATGTTTATGCTTCCTGTACCCAGCTGGGAGCTTGGGGTTTTTCCTTCTAAGCGCATGATACAAACCGTCCTCTATGCGCTCGTAGACGATATTGTTGGTGTATCGACCAATGATGGAAGGGCGTTTGATTGCATATATCGACGGCCACTGTTTCAGTTTGACAATTCCCTCATAAAAGTTGTAGGGAAATGTCTTTGTCCACGGTTGCAGTTCATCGGCAATGTATCTTTCAAGGATTTTGGCAAGGGCGCGTTCTTCCCGAATGCGTTGATAGCCAGTCGCCTCGTCAACGAGGGCTATGATTCCGACACGAGCAAATCCTCTCATAAGAAATTCGCATCTGTCCGCTAAGCGTTCCTGTTTATTTGTCAATGATCCTGCACCTCTCGCAAGAAGCACTGCTTCGCAAATGTCAGCCAAGATGGTCGCTACCAATCCGTACGCCGTTCTCCCCCCCCTGACCGGCTGAAATATTTTTGGAGAACTTAGACCCGCCGTTAATTCATTGGGAATATAGGGCTTGAGAGATTTTGAGGTGGCAAAACGAGGCATTTGCGCCCCGCCGCCGATTTGGACCAGTCCACTTCGAGCGAGTCCAAGTCCAGCGAACATCCCGGATTGTGACAAAACTCTTGTCTCGTCTTCCAGGACGTAGCATTGAATCTCGATATCCCCGATGCTCAACGGTCTATCCGGCGCGCCTGCAATGACTTCCAGTGGTTTATCCCTCATCATGCCACCCCCATACCCCTGTTGATGGTAAACTCGAACGCCATAATGGGATCGGACTCGCGCAGGTTGAATCGGAAGCAGAACTCGTCCACGTAACGTTGCAGGTGCTTCCGGCTCACACTGTGGAACTGGCCGAACATCCCGCGTTTCAGCAAGGCCCAGAAGCCGTCAATCGTATTCGTGTGGATGTCACCGTCCACATACCATTTGTCGTGACGGATGACCCTGTGGGGGAGAACTTTCGACATTCCGAGATAGCCCTTGTATTCATCCGTGATCAACTCGGATTCATGTGTCTTGATTCGCTCCCGGACAAAGGCTCTCAGGTGCTTAGCCTTCATGCTCCCCTTCTTCACGGCCTTGGCCGTCACCCGGCCGCCTCGCTCCACAGCGCCGACCACGGGGGCCTTGTCCGTTCCGCGCCCGCGCTTCGATGTGTCACCCTTCTTGCCGGTTCCCTTCCGTGGTTTTCCGCCCACATAGGTTTCGTCCATCTCCACGATCCCGGTGAGCATTTCTCGTTGCCCGGCCTGCGTCATGGACTTTCGGATCTGCATGGCAATGCGCCAAGCCGTGTTCTTGTTCACCTTGAGATCGCGCGAAAGCTGAAGGGCGGACAGCCCCTTCTTGGCGTTCAGGATGAGGGAGATCGCCAGGAACCATTTCTGAAGGGGAAGGTGCGTGTGATGAAAGATCGTGCCAACCATAACGCTGAAGGAGGTCCGGCAGTCATAGCACCGCCACCGTTTAATGTGTCGGGCCACCTTGATGGATCCGCAGTACATACAGCACGGCGTACCCCTCCACCGCGCCGCCTCAAGATGTTCGATGCATGATTTTTGGGTTGGAAACTGCTCGAAAACCTGTATGATGTCCATGACATTCTCTCCTTGCTTGGGTTATCCAATCTTCATTCACGAGATCAAATATAATCCAAGCGGGAGAGTTTGCCAAGGTCTTAATATAGGAAATTCCGTTTCTCATTGACATGGCCCAGGCCTTCTTTTTTATAGTAGCGGTCGAACCAAAAATCCTGGACGAGCTTGAGGGTTCGGATGCTGAACACCCGGGACCCACCGTGTTCTTTCATGAACAGGTCGATTGTTCCTTCAGGATCCTTCAAAGACTCGGCCATACCGCGGAAAAGGCCTCTCAGGAAACCAAGAACAAATTCGCCCTTGTTGGCGATGGTCGCGTCCGATGCGGTAATCCCCCCGGAATAGAGGTCCACGCCGTAGTCCGCATAGACCATCATCTTAATATCTTTCCCGACCTGCTTGGAGGCCTTGTCAAGTCTCGGCCGAGACCGATGGTAGCTCGCCAATGCGTCCACCTTGCCGGCGGCCAGGCTGGCGGCCTTGGCGCCCGGGGACATGTAAATAATCCCCACCTTTGAAAGGTCGATGTTGTTCGCCTTGGCGAAAAGGGGGAACATCAACGTGTTCGAGGCGGCCTTCGGGCCTCCCGTCACCCGCTTGCCTTCCAGATCCTTGGGAGAGTTGACCCCGGACCCGGCGAAGAAGAATAGGGTCTCTTCGAACTTATGGGACTGCATGGCCACGAGCTTGGCCGGGATTCCCTTGGCCCGGCCTAGGACAACAGCGCCTCCCGCCGTTTCCGCGATATCGCAGGACCCAGCCCCCACACGCTTGAACGCGTCTCCCGACCCATAGCCGCGAACGTATTTGACGTCAAGCCCTTCGGCCTTGAAGTACCCCTTCTCCACGGAGAGAATATGCATCGCCCGCTCCGCGTTGATGACCCAACTGGCGCAAAAGGTCGTCTGCTTTTGAGCAAGGGCCCGAGGGACGGCCCAAACCATGGCCGCAAGGATCAAAATGAGTATCAACGTCTGTGCGGTTCGTCGAAGATTTCTCATTCCAAATCCTCCTTTTGAAAATGCAAGCCGCCCACGGAACGCTTCATCTTGCTCAATCAGAAGCCGCCGAAGTTACTACCCTTTCCCGATTAACTGTCAGGGCTACCCTAAAAACATCAGATTTGTCAACATGCGTCTTGAGCGGGTGATGTACCGTTTTGTGTGTAGAAAGTGTTTTCGGGCAAAAAGAGAGGGTGTACTCTTCCTGGGAGCAAGAAACCCATTTTGGAGGAGCACACCCAATGCAACCGAAGTTGCTTTTTGGGGATAAGGATTTGGGCCGGGCATTTCAAGAGCTGAATGAGACGTGGGAGGTGGAGTTGCCCATCGAGGCGAGCCTGAAAGGGTTTTTGGAGGGCCTGATGGCCGAGGAGCGGGCCGTCTACCTGGCGGCCGGGTTCCGGGAGCGCACGCCCAAGCGGCGCGACTGGGCCAACGGCCACTACGTCCGGGACCTGGGGACCGAGGGGGGGCTGATCCGCGCCCTGCGTGTGCCCCGGGTTCGCGGCGGCGGCTTTCAGAGCCGGGCGTTCGCGCTACCGGCGCCGCCGGGCGGTGGTGGACCGCACGCTTCGCGATTGCTTCCTGGCCGGGGTGTCCACCCGCCGGGTGGGGGCGTGCGTGAAGGGGTTGTTGGGTGAAGCGGTGAGCGCCTCCACCGTCTCGCGGGTGTGCACGGCGCTCAGCCGAGACGTTGCGGCGTTCCACGACCGCCCTTTGAGCGACCACTACCGTTGTGTGTTCCTGGATGGCCTGGCTTTCAAGGTGCGCGGGGCGTCGAGAAGCCGGCGCAAGGTCCTTTTGTGCGCGATGGGCGTCACACTCGCGGGCCGGCGGGAGATCATCGACTTCCGTCTGGCCGACTCGGAGAGCGAGGCCACGTGGACGAAGTTCCTCGACGACCTCTACCACCGGGGGCTTTTGGGTCACTCCCTTCGCCTCATCATCACCGACGGCAACCCGGGGCTGTTGGCGGCGCTGGAGGTGGTCTACCCCTTCACGCCCCATCAGCGGTGCTGGTTTCACAAGATGGAAAACGTGGTTAAAATATCTCACCTCGCCAATGGTGCGACCGAGAACGCTGTGCTGAGATAAAGTGCTGTAAACATTGAATTTATTTTTCATTATCCCGTCTCTTGCCCCTTGCATTCCCGCCACGCTTGTGCTCAAATACGCACCGATTTGATGCAGCGTGTGTTCTATTTGATTACGGAATTGCATACCGAATCACCATAGAACAAAGGCAAGGAGCGACCATGCCCAGAAGGAGCGAGCTCAGGATCACCAAACGCACCGTGGATGCACTCACCGTCGATGCCAAGGATGGCGTCTTCTGGGACCGGGACCTGGCGGGCTTCGGGGTGCGGGTCCATGCCACGGGTCGCAAGGTCTACGTAGTGCAGTCCCGGGGGCCGGCCGGACCGAAGCGAGTGACCCTCGGACGGCATGGGGACATGTCGACCGAGGAGGCGAGGAAGCGGGCGGCCGTGGTCATCGACCGCATCAAGCGGGGGGAGGACCCCGTGCCCGCGCCGCCCGAGCCGGAGCTCACGTTGGCCGAACTGTCCGAACGGTTCCTGCGCACCCATGTCAAGGTGCATTGCAAGCCGAGCACCGTTGCAACGTACCGGTGCGTGCTCGACAAGCACATTCTTCCCACCCTGGGCGCGATGTCAATCAACGAGGTAGGACGAAGGGAGATTTCCGCGCTGCATCACCGGCTTCGTGACACGCCTGCAATGGCCAACCGGACGGTCAAGGTTCTGTCGAGAATGTTCTCGTTGGCGGAAGCCTGGGAAAGACTGCCGCCCGGCCGGAACCCGTGCCGGTCGGTGCGCCGCTACAAGGAGAGGTCGTGCGAGCGGTTTCTGACGCCGGAGGAGTTCCGGCGGCTGGGCCGTGTGTTGAGGGACGCGGAAACGGACGGCTCGGTGTGGCCGCCGGTGATTGCGGCGCTCCGGCTGCTGCTGCTGACCGGATGCCGGAAGAGCGAGATCCTGACGTTGCGCTGGGACGACGTGGACCGCACGGCGGGCGAGTTGAGGCTCAGGGACGCCAAGTCGGGTCCGCGCATGGCGCCCCTAACCGGGCACGTGCTGAGAGTGCTTAACGGCATTCCCCGTATCGAAGGCACTCCCTGGGTGCTTGTCGGACAAAGGCCGGGGACCGGTCTGACGAACCTCGACCACTACTGGCAACCCATCCGGGCGCAGGCCGGCTTGGATGACGTCCGGATTCACGACATCCGGCACAGCTATGCATCGAGGGCCCTGGCGCTGGGCGAGAGCCTGCCCGTGATCGGCAAGCTGCTCGGTCACAGTCAAGTATCAACGACAGCACGTTATGCGCACTTGATGCGGGATGCGGAGAAGGAAGCCGCGACCCGGGTGGGCGACAGCATCGGCGCCCACATCGGGCCGCGGAGCACCGAGGCGACATGAGGCTGGATGACATGGCGAAGCTGGAATACAAGACGCTCTCGAACCGCACGGTCGAGAAGCTGAAGGTAGAAAAAGACACGGTGTTCTGGGATCACGAGCTCACCGGCTTCGGGATGCGGGTCTATCCCGCGGGCGGCAAGGTCTATGTCGCCCAGGCCCGGGGACCGGGGGGACCGAAGCGGGTCACGGTGGGCCGACACGGGGTGCTCGGCGCGGAGCAGGCACGTCAGCGGGCGGCCCTGATCATCGCCCGGGTCAAGGCCGGCGAGGAGCCGGTGCCCGAGCCCATGGCGGTGAAGCTGTCCGGTGGGCCGACAGTGGGCCAGCTTGCGAGGCGGTTTCTCGAAGAGCACGTGGCGGTGCGCTACAAGCCGAGCACCATGAAGTCGACCCGGACGGTGGTGAATCGTCATATCGTGCCCGCCCTCGGTCAGCTACCGCTGGAGGCGGTCAGCCGCGCACGGGTCATGGAGCTGCATGACGAACTCTACGAGACCCCTGCGATGGCGAACATGGTGGTCCGCACCCTGTCGCTGATGTACAGGCTGGCCGAGAGCTGGGGGCTCGTTCCGGAGGGATGCAACCCCTGCCGGCTGGCGGTCAGGTTTCCCGAGCGCAAGCGGGAAAGGTTTCTGACCGATGGAGAGTTCACCCGCCTGGGAAAGGTACTGGATGAGGTCGAGACCCGGGGCGGCGCGTCGGCATCCGCGGTGACCGCTCTCCGTCTGCTTATGCTGACCGGATGCCGGAAGAACGAGATCCTGACCCTGCGGTGGGAGGACGTGGCGCTGGATCAGAACGAATTGAGACTGCCCGACGCCAAGACGGGCGCACGGGTGGTTCCATTGTCGCCCTCGGCGGTGAGGCTTCTTTCCGGTCTGCCGCGAGAACCGGCCAACCCCTGTGTCATTCCCGGCCGGAAGCCGGGCACGCATATGAGCAACGTGGATCAGGCCTGGCAGGTCATCCGGGCGCGGGCCGGCTTGGAGGACTTTCGAATTCATGATCTACGTCACTCGTATGCCAGCCGTGCACTGGCGCTCGGCGAGAGTCTTCCGATGATCGGCAAGCTGTTGGGCCACAGCCAGGTCGAGACCACGGCCCGGTACGCCCATCTGGCGCGGGATTCGGTGCAGGAGGCCGCCGACCGTATCGCCGACAGTATCGCGACCGATATTCTGGGCGAGGGGTGGAGCCAGGCGTTCGGGTAATGCGCGGCCCACGGGCCAGACATCACTCCTTGCGCAGAGACCGCGAGAAATGGTCCGTGAGCGGCTTGGTAAGATGGCTGAGAGACGAGCGTCTGGGGGCCGGTACGGAGGATGTGTTAGGTTCTTGAGAGCGGCGGCAAGCGTGCCAGGGCAGGTCATCCAGTCTCTCACCCTGAAGCGCCCGCAACAGCTTCTCACTCGCGGTCCCCGCGCTGCCTGTGTGCGAATACATCGCCTCGAAATAACCAGACATCCCCGCCAGCCTCACGTTTGTAACCTCCCGTATATCGTGCAAGGACGGTCCTTCGCGGACTTTCTCCCCGTCATTCAGGCCATTGCATGTGAGAGTTTTCCTGGAGAGACTGAGTACAGGAGAACTCGATATGAGACGCAAACGGTTTACCGAAGAGCAGATTGTCGGGGTGCTGCGCGAGCATGAGGCCGTCGCCACGGCACGCGAGATAAGCCGTCGCCACGGCATATCGGAGCAGACGTTGTACCGCTGGAAGTCGAAGTGCGGGGGGATGGAGATATCCGGCACCCGTCGTCTGCGCGAGCTGGAGGCGGAGAATGGGAAACATCGCTCGAGCTCCGCAAGGGCTCCGCTCAGCTGCCCTTTCGCTCTATGATCTCCACCGAAAACCCTCAGCTAGCTTGGCCCTAAGCACGGGGAAAGGCCAGGAGCAACTCCGAGGGATCACGCCTCCTTCATATTGAGATTGATCACGATAACTCCGCAATTGCAGCGGATCGTTTTGGCCGCCTTGTCTCGCGGCTGCAACTCTACCAAGGCGTTGCAAACATCGCACTGCATGGTCGCAAGCAGATCGGTAAAAGCACGAAGAACCTCGCGGAATTCAGCGATTTGGAAGTTTGCCCACTGATTGTAGTGAACAGCTGGGTTCACAGCCCATTGCTCTGCATTCATCCGAGTCTTTGCGTCATCAATGCGTACAAGCAACTCTAATAGCTCTGCTTCCTTTTCAGCTTGACCCCATGACTTAGCGGCCTTGACGGCATTGGTAACTTTTTTGTGCCAACGGTTGATCACGGAGGGCATAAGGTCGTTTAAAGAATACTGGCCGTCCCCTTTGTACCGAACCTGAGCTTGCAACGAATCAGCTTGCAAAGTGAAAACATATTCAAGATAGTGCCGTAGTTTAGCCGCCGCCGTTTCAATGTCATTTTTTTCTAGTTCTTCCTCTATCTCAGCCCATATCTCCTGGTGCTTCCAGACTCGCGGACCGGCCTCTACGGACCAAGCTCCAAAAGTCTGACTGTTTTGAATTAGCCCTTCGGTATGCATAAATTTCAGCCACACGCGATCATGGGTAGTCACGATGAACTGTGTGTCGGGGAACTCCCGCTTGAGCAGCTTGCACACTTGACGCCGGTGATCGGCGTCGATCGACATCAACACGTCGTCTAGAACGGAAAACCTAAATTTCTCGCCCTGGGTTCGTTTAATAAGGGCGAGGTAGAGACACACGCCCATACCGTCCTGATGACCTTCACTGTGATAGGCACCCGGCGGGAACTTACCGCGTCCGTAGAAATCGACGTTGAATCCGAGCTTGGCAGCGGACGGGATCAGGTTGCCTACGAACTTGCGTTCATCCTCCGGGTTGAGACTGCGGTAGTACCCTGAGAAATCCTCTGCCACATCGTCGTACAGTGATTTCAGTATTGTATCGCTGTTTTCCTTGTATGACTCAAGGACCTTGGCAGCGACCGACGAACGCGAATCCGCAGTTTTGAAAGCAGCGTGTGTTGCGACGGCTCTATGATACTGGTCCTCCGCTCGGGTCAGAAAATCCCTGGCTATGTCTTCCTCTGACACCTCCGGTAGAGCGGCAATTCCCTTGGAGCAGGCATTGATCTGCTCCTGAACGTCCGCGGGCGGAATCCACCATTCCTGTTCCAGGGCTTCCTTGGCGTCACTGAGGCCGCTGAAATGAGCGACAAAGGCCCGGAGTGAATTTGTCCCAGTCGCGATTCGCTTCGCGTGGGCGCTTATGCAATCAGCGGGAACTACCGGGGTCAGCTTTGCGGACACGGCAACCAGCCGGTCCAGCACACTGCTCAACGATTCGCGTTCAGCAATGACATAGTTGACGTTCTCATTCAGCTCCTTGAGAAGCGTGGTAGCGTGCTTGGCGCCATTCAGCTTGGCGCTCAAATGTTCCAACAAGGTTTCGCGATCCCATTCCAGATCGCAAAGTGGACAAGCGTCGCCGTCAACAAGCTCAATCCCAGCCGTGACCAGGGATTGCTGCTTCAGAGTGCGCAGTAAGCCCACATCATCAATCAGTCCCTGGAGGTCTGACAGCGCGATTTGACGCTTGGATGCCGCATCCTGCGGCTCGCCCTCTGTATCGAATTTCGCAAGCACTGCCAAATCTGCTTGCGCATCAGCTTTTTTTAGGGCCGGTGCCTGCACCGTGGCGGGATCGGGCACCCCCATTCTGAAGGAAGTTGTCGCCTTGAGTTCCTCCAGTGGTGGCAGCGACAGAACCGAGCGCTTGGCATTGATCTTTTCGAGGATAGCGTTCTGGTCGGGTTGATCTAACTCCAGGAACTGCAGCAGGGCCTTTTGCTCCTCCAGATGTGGATTTGACCCGTTTCAGTGGACAGTTTAGGGCTGTCGTCCCCAGCCCTGAGGTGGGCGACAGCCGGTGGACGTACAGTCTTCTCCCTATCCGATAGATAGGGTGCCCCCGGGGGGTATGTCTTGACCTTTGGCTCGCTGCTCCGGGAAGCACCGGGGACGGCTCGAGCCGGACGATGAGCGTTGCGCACTGCACGTGGCGTTTCCTTCGCCACGGCGCGTTCGAAGTCGTTGGGGCTGAGGTAACCCAGGGCCGAATGACGACGGCGTGGGTTGTACCAGCCTTCGATGAATTGGAAGATCGCCATGTGCGCTTCGGCCTGGGTACGGAACGAGCGCCGGTCGATGAGCTCGCACTCCAGCGTGGCAAAGAAGCTCTCGGCCATGGCGTTGTCGAAGCAATCCCCGGCCGACCCGGTCGAGGGAACCACCCCCATCTCCCGGCACCGCTTGCCGAAGGCGAGCGAAGTGTACTGCGATCCCCTGTCGGAGTGATGCACGACCCCGTCGGGGCGGCGCTGTCCCAACGCCATGTTCAGCGCCCCGAGCACCAGTTCGGTGCGAAGATGGTGGGTCATGGACCATCCCACCACCCGGCGGCTGAACACGTCGAGCACGATGGCCAGGTACACGAACCCCGTCCAGGTCGGCACGTAGGTCACGTCGGCCACCCAAAGCCGATCCGGCGCATCGGCCTGGAACTGGCGTTCGACCCGGTCCGGGACCACACAATGGCTCTGGTCCACGCGCGTAGTGCGCATGCCTCGGCGTCGGCTCACCCCGGCCAACCCTGCCTCGCGCATCAGACGAGCCACCCGATTGCGGCTCACCCGGCAGCCGCCGGCCATCATCTCGGCATGGACCCGAGGCGCCCCGTAGGTGCCACCAGATACCTCGTGGATGGCCCGGATCGTGCCACGCAACGCCTCCTCGCGCTTCGCACGATTCGAACGCCCACGGCTTCGCCACGCGTAGTATCCGCTGGGGGAGACACCCAGCCGACGGCACATCGTGGCCACCCGATGGCAGGCCTGATTCGCCTTCACGAGCTCGAAGACTTCGCCCGGACCGAGCCGGTCTCCCGAGCGAACCAAGCCGTAGCTCTTGCCAGTATCTCGCGTTCTTCGCGAAGCTGACGATTGTCCCGACGAAGCCGCCGTAGCTCCTCGAGCTCTGAGCTTGTCAGACCGTCCTCACGACGGCCCTCGTCGCGGTCGGCCTGGCGCACCCAGTTGCGAATCGCCGAAGCGGAACACTCGAACTCCCGGGCCAGCTCCCCGGGCGTACGGCCCGAGCGAACCAGCTCACCCATCTGGCGCCGGTATTCCGGCGCGTAGGGTGAATGAGTTTTCGGCATCTGAACACCTCCTCCCCACAGTCTGAAGGTGTCCACAAAAACGGGGCAACTCCAAACTCGACGCAGCAGTCGGAAATGCGTGAGCGCCGCGACGCTAACCGAACGCGGTTAAAAAAAGGTCTTGATGCAAATGAGGGTCCTTCTCCAGATTCATATCAGGCGCAGGGTTCATATGCTATGCACACAATGGTTCAGGACGAAAACAATGATTACGACATTGACGATGGAGTTATTTTTCTCAAAGAAGACTTAGTGGGCAGCCAGGGAACTGATAAAATAGCATTAGATGCCCGGAAAATGGTATGCTCCGCGCTTGACGATGGCTCATTCGCAACACCTCCAGAAGTGCTAATAAATTGTGTGCGTGTAATTTATCAAAAGGGCTATCATGTCGATGTGCCCGTATACCGGCAGTTGGATGATAAAACCCTCGAATTAGCCAGCAGTGATTGGGAAGGGAGCAGTCCGAGTGAAGTGACGGAATGGTACAATAAAGCAGTAATTGAAAAAAGTCCAGACACAGTTAATGGCCGTCAACTTCGACGAATCACACGACATGTAAAAGCATATAAAAACAGCCGGGCAAGCTGGAAGGCTAAGATGGCAAGTGGGTTTGTTATATCAGCCCTTGTTGTTGAGTGTTACGTATCTGATGATCGGGATGATGTTTCGCTTTACAAGACCATAAAGACTATTCGTGATCGTCTAAAGTTGAATTTAGAAGTCTGCCATCCTGTTCGGAACGAGATGTTAACGAAAGGAGCAGATGATGCACGAACCAAACACTTACGAGAGAAGCTATCTGAAGCGCTTGAAGACCTTGAAGTACTGTTCGACAGTGATTGCACACGACTCAAAGCTTTGAAGGCTTGGAACAGCATCTTTAAGCATCAGTTCTGGATTGATCGTATCAGCAAGGAAGAGTCAAAGCTCAAAAAAGCCAACCTGTTAAGGGAGGGTAACGCGGGTTTGGCCATTACCGCTGGCCTGAGGCCTGCTGTGGATTCATCATATCCTCGTGTTAAGCAAACAGAGGCGTACGGTGGCAAGAAGGAGGGGTAAACAGTCAAGAAGCCCATGGTATGAAACTTATAGCAAGCGCTATATTTTCGAACGGCGTGTATTTGATGAATATCCCTCCCTCCGCACAAAAAAGTGCAAACTTGGACACAAGCGGTGGATACAATATAACGTCAACATTTTCTCGAAGGATTTTGACGTAACTAGGGCCGTGACAATCAAGCTATTTAGCGATTCACGTAAGTCCCCAGAAGTTACGGTCGATGGCCCTGAAGACTACCCACACCGTTATAGCAACGGGCAACTTTGCATGTGGTACCCCAAGGCAAATAAAGCTGAACGCTGGATTTTTAGCGATGGGCTTCTTCACTTACTCGTCCTAGTCGAAGCACATGGACCGCCCCTGGGTTATTGGACACTCGGGTGAGGGTATTCGACCTCATGCGGCCTCCGCAACTTGAGCGAGTTTTTCCTGCCTTGCCTGGGCCGGCGTTCGGTAGCCGTAGCCCTCGAGAATCCAATGATGGTTGTACAGGTTCTTGAACTCAAGCAGCGCCCACCGCAGTTCCTCTACGGTGGCGAAAGAGCGCACCCACAGGAGATTCTCCTTCAAGATGCGGATAAACCACTCACAGTAGCCATTTCCCTCGGGCGCCCGCACGAAGCTGGGCGAACTGGTCATGCCCAGGTAGGCGATCTCCCGCTGAAAGTCATCGGACAGATAGGCGGGGCCGTGGTCGTGACGAACTTTAAGCCCCTCGGCGACGTCCGCCTCCAAGCCGGCGAAGCGCTCGGCGACCCCCTGCCGGATCGGCTCCAGGGCCTCGAAGCGGTTGCCGCTCTTGGCCGCATGGATCCCCACGCAGTCCACCGAGCAGTGATCCACCGCCACGAACACCGAGGCCACCCCCTCCTCGGTGGTCACCGTCGTCGTCATGTCCGTGCCCCACATTCGGTCGGGCCGCTCGGTGCGGATGGTCCCGTTGTGGGCCTTGGGACCTCGGGGTTTGCCCACCCGGTGGGGGGCCTGAAGCCCCGCCTCCCGCATCAGGCGACGCACCCGCTCCTTGCTGGTGCGGATGCCCGCGAAGCGCAGCCTCGCCCACACCTTGCGGTAGCCCTCGCCATGGAAGGGAGAGTCCTCCAGGACCTGCCGGATGTGGCCGAGGAGTTCCGCATCGGTGCACGGGCCCACAGGGCCGCGCTTATTGGGCGTGGGGCGTTCATGAACGGGGACCGCCTCTCGCCGCCGTTGCGCGTAGACCGTGGAGAGCGCCAAGCCCCAAAGGGCGCACACCCGCTTCAGGCCGTAGGCTCTGCCCGTGGAGGTGAAGCGGGCCTGACTCATCGCCTCCACCTCCTGCCGGCTAAAGGGCGGCCGGCCTCCAGGCGGTCGATCTTCTCCCGCAGGACCTCGCCCTCCATCGTGAGTTCGCCCACCTTGGCCTTGAGCCGGGCGTTCTCCTCGTCCCGCTCATCCGCCGGGCGGGCTTTGAGCGCCGCCTCGCCCCCGCGAAGGAACGCCTCGCGCCAGGCGGAAAGCCGAACCGCTGTCGTGCCCAACTCGCGGCAGAGCGTCTCCAGGCTCTCGCCCCGCAAAAGACGCAGGACCGCCTCCCGCTTGCGCTGGCAGGAGAACCGACCCCGCTCACTGCGATGCCCTGGGGCCTTGGCTCCGTTCGCCCTGCGGGCGCCCTCCGCCAAAGCCCCCTCTTGCTTTTGTTCGTTCATCGCGACACCCCTTTCTCCATGAATCATGGATCAATCGAGTGTCCAACAAAACCCTAGAGCGGGGGAGTACCGAGCTGCAAGTTTACTAATAGTTACCAGGACTGCTTCGTCAACGCCCTAAATTGGATTCAAAATGATGCAGATAAGACCAAGTTGATTTGTGCGAATAAGCAGTATTATTTGTTGTATGACAATGCCCACACTTGTTGGGCGCCAGCTAACTGCGATACCTTTCTTGCGGCCACGATCAAGCTTTGGAACGACTGGTAGTAACCAACACTTGGTGAATCGCAAATCGTGAAACGACGATCGCTGAATTACTGCTCTTCAATCGTGAGCAACACACACTAATGAGTTTGTAGCTTGCCATTAAAGCTCTCGTTGTAGCCGTTCTCCCAGGGCGAGCGGGGCTCGATGAACAGGGTTCTCACCCCGACTCGCGGTAGCCAGTCCCGAACAACCTGAGCGGTAAACTCCGGCCCGTTATCCGACCGAATGTGCTCCGGCGCTCCATGGCGAGCGAACAGGGCACTCAGGCAGTGCAGGACATCGTCGCTGCACAGCTTGCGGCCGATCTCGATGGCAAGGCACTCACGCGTGTATTCGTCGAGCACTGTCAGCATCCGGAAGGCCTTGCCGTCATGCGTGCGTCCCTGGACGAAGTCATAGGCCCAGACATGATGGGGCCAGCAGGGCCTCAGACGGATACAGGAACCATCATTGAGCCACAGACGTCCCCGTCTGGGTTGCTTCTTAGGCACCTTCAGCCCCTCCCGCCGCCAGATCCGTTCCACCCGCTTGTGGTTCACGCGCCAACCCTCTGCTCGAAGCAACGCCGTCACCCGGCGATAGCCATAACGGCCATACTGACCAGCCAAGCGGATGATCGCCGCTGGACCGCCCCTGGGTTATTGGACACTCGGGTGAGGGTATTCGACCTCATGCGGCCTCCGCAACTTGAGCGAGTTTTTCCTGCCTTGCCTGGGCCGGCGTTCGGTAGCCGTAGCCCTCGAGAATCCAATGATGGTTGTACAGGTTCTTGAACTCAAGCAGCGCCCACCGCAGTTCCTCTACGGTGGCGAAAGAGCGCACCCACAGGAGATTCTCCTTCAAGATGCGGATGAACCACTCACAGTAGCCATTTCCCTCGGGCGCCCGCACGAAGCTGGGCGAACTGGTCATGCCCAGGTAGGCGATCTCCCGCTGAAAGTCATCGGACAGATAGGCGGGGCCGTGGTCGTGACGAACTTTAAGCCCCTCGGCGACATCCGCCTCCAAGCCGGCGAAGCGCTCGGCGACCCCCTGCCGGATCGGCTCCAGGGCCTCGAAGCGGTTGCCGCTCTTGGCCGCATGGATCCCCACGCAGTCCACCGAGCAGTGATCCACCGCCACGAACACCGAGGCCACCCCCTCCTCGGTGGTCACCGTCGTCGTCATGTCCGTGCCCCACATTCGGTCGGGCCGCTCGGTGCGGATGGTCCCGTTGTGGGCCTTGGGACCTCGGGGTTTGCCCACCCGGTGGGGGGCCTGAAGCCCCGCCTCCCGCATCAGGCGACGCACCCGCTCCTTGCTGGTGCGGATGCCCGCGAAGCGCAGCCTCGCCCACACCTTGCGGTAGCCCTCGCCATGGAAGGGAGAGTCCTCCAGGACCTGCCGGATGTGGCCGAGGAGTTCCGCATCGGTGCACGGGCCCACAGGGCCGCGCTTATTGGGCGTGGGGCGTTCATGAACGGGGACCGCCTCTCGCCGCCGTTGCGCGTAGACCGTGGAGCGCGCCAAGCCCCAAAGGGCGCACACCCGCTTCAGGCCGTAGGCTCTGCCCGTGGAGGTGAAGCGGGCCTGACTCATCGCCTCCACCTCCTGCCGGCTAAAGGGCGGCCGGCCTCCAGGCGGTCGATCTTCTCCCGCAGGACCTCGCCCTCCATCGTGAGTTCGCCCACCTTGGCCTTGAGCCGGGCGTTCTCCTCGTCCCGCTCATCCGCCGGGCGGGCTTTGAGCGCCGCCTCGCCCCCGCGAAGGAACGCCTCGCGCCAGGCGGAAAGCCGAGCCGCTGTCGTGCCCAACTCGCGGCAGAGCGTCTCCAGGCTCTCGCCCCGCAAAAGACGCAGGACCGCCTCCCGCTTGCGCTGGCAGGAGAACCGACCCCGCTCACTGCGATGCCCTGGGGCCTTGGCTCCGTTCGCCCTGCGGGCGCCCTCCGCCAAAGCCCCCTCTTGCTTTTGTTCGTTCATCGCGACACCCCTTTCTCCATGAATCATGGATCAATCGAGTGTCCAACAAAACCCTAGAGCGGGGGACCGCCGCCAACGGACCGGCCTCCTCCACGATGATCGGACTGTAGCGCTGGCTCGTGCGCGACTGGCCCAGGACCATGCAGGCCCGACGTTCGGAAACAGGGTGGCGTTCCATCACGTAGGACACACAGCGTCGGCGACGCTCGGGGCTTACCAGTTTCCCTCAACAGCTTCCTTCAGGATCAACTTGTCCAGCGTCAGATCGGCAACCGCACGCTTGAGCCGGGCATTCTCCTGCTCTAGCACCTTCAGACGCTTCGCCTGGTCCAGCTTCAGGCCGCCATACTCGCGGCGCCACCGGTAAAACGTCTGCTCCGTGATGCCTATCTGACGACAGAGCTCGCCAACCCGCTGGCCCTGTGCCAGCAGCACTTCCGCCTCCCGAAGATGATTGATGATCTGCTCGACTGTAAAACGTTTCCTGGGCATCTGATCCCCCTCCTCAATGACCCAAATGCCGAAATACACTAACTCAGCAAATGGCTCCGGTTAAAGGGGGTCAACACAGGGTTCCGAGCCACCGAAGACCCGGTTTCCAGCCGGGAAGGATGCACATGAGCGCCGAGAATTCCGACCAGCACATGAATACCGACGTACGCTACGAAGCCGACGAAAAACCGCCGCCCCTGCTCGCTTTCGGCCTGGGTTTGCAACTCGCCATCCTCTGCGTGAGCGGCATCGTGTTCACGCCGTTGATCGTGGTGCGGGCCGCCGGCGGAACGGAGGATTATCTCTCGTGGGCCGTGTTCGCCGCCCTAGCGGTCTGCGGCTTGACCACGATGCTCCAGGAGTTCCGGGTCGGCCGCTTCGGCGAGGGCTACGTTCTCATCATGGGCACCTCGGGCGCCTTCATCGCGGTCTGCATCGCTGCGCTCGCCAAGGGAGGGCCGGGTATGCTCGCCACGCTGGTCCTCGCATCCTCGCTGTTTCAGTTCATTCTTTCCGATCGCCTCCCCCTGTTCAGGCGTATTCTGACGCCGACAGTCGCGGGAACCGTTATCATGCTGATAGCGGTAACGGTGATGCCCATCGTCTTCAAGATGCTCGATGACGTGCCGAAGGGCAGCCCGCCGCTCGCCGCTGCGCTGAGCGCGCTGGTGACCGTGGCCGTCATCCTCGCCATCGCGCTCAAGGCTACGGGCGCGCTGCGCCTGTGGGCGCCGGTGGTCGGCGTGGTCGCTGGCTCGCTCGTGGGCGGCTGGTTCGGCATCTACGATACGGCACGCGTCGCCGGGGCTTCGTGGGTCGGCCTTCCCGAGGGCGCGTGGCCGGGCCTGGACCTGAGCCTCGGGCCGGTTTTCTGGACGCTTCTACCCGGGTTCGTGTTCGTCACCTTGATCGGCGCCATCGAAACGGTGGGCGACGGCGCCGCCATCCAGCGCGTTTCCTGGCGGCGGCCCCGGGCGGTGGATTTCAAGGCGGTGCAGGGCGCGGTGGCCGCCGACGGGGTGGGCAACCTGATCTCTTGCCTTTTGGCGACGGTGCCGAACACGACCTATTCGACGAGCGTGTCCGCCACCGAACTCACCGGCGTCGGCGCACGCTCGGTCGGCATCGCCGCCGGAGTGGTGTTTCTCGCCCTTGCGTTTTTGCCCAAGCTGGTCGCCGTGGTGCTGGCGATACCGACCCCGGTCGCCGCGGCCTACATCACCGTATTGCTGGCGATGCTCTTCGTGGTCGGCATGCGGATGGTCGTCCAGGACGGAATCGACTACCGCAAGGGGCTGGTCGCGGGCGTCGCGTTCTGGGTGGGCGTCGGCTTCCAGAACGGCGTCATATATCCGGAATTTTTCTCCACGTTCGCAGGCGGGCTCCTGAACAACGGAATGACGGCCGGCGGCCTCGTCGCCGTGATCATGTTCGTCGAACTCACCGAGCCGCGGCGCAGCCGTCTCGAGGTGGCGTTCGACATATCGGCTCTACCGAAGATAAGGAAGTTTTTCGGTGAGTTCGCCTCGGCCGGCGGCTGGGACGAGGCGATGGCGCATCGCCTCGACGCCGCGGGCGAAGAGACGCTGCTGACGCTTTTGCGCCAGGATGAGGCTGACGAGGAACGCGGCCCCCGACGCCTGCTCGTGGTGGCGCACAAAGAAGACGGCGGCGCGGTGCTGGAGTTCATTGCTTCGGGCGGGGAGGAGAACCTGCAGGACAAAATCGTGTTGCTCGGCGATCAGACAGCCGCCGCGCCCATTGAGCGCGAAGTCTCGCTCAGGCTACTGCGCCACCTCGCCTCATCGGTTCGCCACCAGCAATACCACGACACGGACATCGTGACCGTTCGCGTGGAACCTACGGGAACGGCGCGCGGCGGGGGGAGTTGAGAAGCCCGCTCGGGCGCATTTGTTCTTTGGAGAAACCCTATCTCCTCCTTCGCGGGTGATGGTCGATACCGCGAAAGGCGTTGATGAAGGCGGTGATTCGCTTCTCGTCATAAGCGTCGAGCGTATCTATCCTGCCCCAGGCTGTAAGCGCGATTCTGTGCTTCATGGAAGGATACGGAGCGAGGATGTGCTGCGGATGAGCAGGGCCGGGGCGATCCCGGGGAGTTCCGAGAGGGTTCCTGGAGCGTTCCCATCCTGGCTGGCGGCTTTCGTGGCCGTCGGATTTTATCGAGCGTTGGAGACCGACGTTGACGACTGTGCCGGCTGCCGCAGGGCGGTCACCCCACCAAGGGAAATTGTGGGAAATCCCATAAATGGCCATTCGGATTGCGGAGGTTGAACGCCCCACCGAACCGGAATATCGTTGCCGTTCTCACCCGGGCGTAGGCAAGCGATGTCGTGTTTATGATCGATGCGTCGTGTTGCAATAGTGTTGACAATCATTATCTAGTAAATCTATTTATCAATAAATTATTTATATTCAATAGGTTATATCACATAAAAACTATTGAATACATGTTCGAGAAGCACGCGACGAAGGGCCGGCTGGTCTATGTGGCGGGCAAGCTGCAGACCCGTCGCTGGAAGAAGGACGACGAGGACTCCGACCGGTTCTCGACCGAGATCCTGCTGGTTCCGGGCGGGCGCGTGCAGTTCCTCGACAAGCCCAACGGCAACGGCGCGCCGGTCGCGGAGGCGGAGACGCCGTCCGCCGAAGCGCCCATCGACGACATCCCGTTCTGAGCGCGCATTCCGTTTCCTCCCTCTACCTGGGCCGGCGCTTCGCGCGTCGGCCCTTTTTCTTGCTGCCCGTTCCGAGACAGCGCCCGTTCGGGCCTCGCGCCAGCGCTACGCGCGGCGCTTCGTCCTCCGGCGCCGGCCGGAGGCGGAGGCCGGCCGGTATCGGGCGTTCCCCGTTCATCCAGAGGAGGCCCGTCATGCCGCCCCCATCGTCCCGTCCCGCATCTCCCGCCGCCGACATCGCCGCCGCGCTCGGCGCGCGCGCCGAGGCCGTCTGCCGGCGTTACCTGCCCCAGGGCAAAAAGCAGGGCCGGTACTGGGTCGCCGGCGATCTCGAAGGCGCTCGCGGCCGCTCGCTCTTCGTCCGCCTGCACGGTCCCGGCGTCCCCGGCAAGTGGACCGACGCGGCCACCGGAGAGCACGGGGACCTGCTCGATCTCGTCCGGCATCGCTCGGGCGCGCCGACGCTTCGCGCGGCGCTCGCCGAGGCCCGCGCCTTCCTCGCCCTGCCGGCTCCGCCGGCGTCGGGCGGGAGCTACGACGCAACAGAAGCGGCCCGCCGCCTCTGGCGGCGTTGCCGCGCCATCGACGGCACCCATGCCGAGGCCTACCTCCACGCCCGCGGACTCGCGCGCTGCCGGTTCCCGGCATTGCGCTTCCATCCCGAGCTTCGCTATCGCGAAGGCTCTTCCCTGCGCCGTTTTCCGGCGCTGGTCGCCGCCGTGACCGGCGACGACGGCGCCATCCACGGCGTGCAGCGCACCTGGCTCGATTCGCGCTTGCCCGCCAAGGCGGACGTCGCGGCCCCGCGCAAGGCGCTCGGCCGCATCCACGGACGCGCCGTGTGCTTCGGCAGGCCCGCCGACGGCGCTTCGCTGCTCGTCGGCGAAGGCATCGAGACGGTGCTGTCGATCGTCACCGCGGCGCCCGGGGTCATTTCGGCGGCCGCGCTCTCGGCCGGAAGCCTCGGCGCCTTCGCTCCGCCTGGCGGGCTCAAACGGCTCGTCATCGCCCGCGACAACGATTCCGAGGGCGAACGGGCCGCCCAACGCCTCGCCCGGCGCTGCGCGCGGGCGGGCGTCGCCGCCCACGTCATCGTCTCCGAATACGGCGACTTCAACAACGACCTCGTTACCCTCGGACCCCGGGCCCTGGCCCTTCGGCTCGCCGCCCTGTTCCCCGCGCCGCAGCGGGTCGGAGAGAGGGAGGGAAGAGCGGGGGAGGGATGAACGGCTCCAAAGGAGAAAGAGAGCATGGCGCACATCGTCAATCTCAGGCATGCGCCCGCCCTGCGGGCGGCGCTCGACGGCAAGGCGGAGCACGGCGGGACCGTGCGGATCGACCGCCGCTCTCAATGGGGAAACCGGTTCCGCATCGGCCCGGACGGACCGCGCGATGAAGTGATCGCGCGCTATCGCGCCGATCTCTGGCGCCGCGTTCGCGCCGCCGAGGTCGGGTTCGACGAACTCGCCGCCCTTCACGGAAAGCCGCTGGCCTGCCGGTGCGCGCCGCTGCCCTGCCATGGGCAGGTCCTCGCCCGCGCCGCGCGGCATGGGCGGCCTCCGTTCTGGCGGAACGGAGGGGAGAGTGAAGCGGGAGAGAGGGCGAACGCCGCGAGGAGGGAGAGAGAGGGCCCCGGGCATCGGCAACACGGAAGGAGAACCGAAATGCAATCCGTTACCTCGAGGAGCATCGCCCGTACGAGTCGAGGCTCTACCACGATGGCAATCTCGCCTGCGAGGTTGCGGAGCGACTCGTCGATACGCGTCCGTTGCGGTGACGGGCCATGCCGTCTTCGGGCGATCCCTTCGGGCCGGGCTCCCCGCTGCAATCTCCGCTCCGCTCCGATTTGCGCTTCTATCCCTATCGCCTCCGCTCGCTGGCGCTCGCTGCGCGCTCCTGTACCTCTTATAAGTGACTCTGCGCTTCAATAGCACGGAATTGGGCAGGCCGCCGGGAGCAACCCTTGCGCGCTCAGTGCCATCAGCACCTCAAGCGGACAGGTGCCCCGGCGGTCCTGCCACGACGGATGCCCCGTGAGGAGTTAGCGCCTTGAGCGCCAAGTACAGGAGTCGGCAGGCGTCGCGGCAGGCCCAGCCACCATCGCACAGATTAGGGAGGGAGACGAATTGGCAGATCTCAAGTGGTTTGTCGGAATCGATTGGGGGTCCCGAATCCACCAGGCCTGCATCCTCGACGCGAACGGCGACGTTCGAGCCGAGCATGCGTTCGCCCACGGCGGCGCCGGTTTCGCCGCGTTGACGGACTGGATTCTGTCCGGCACCGAGGAGGCGCCGGCGGACCAGGTCGGCGTGGCCATCGAGACGCCTCGCGGACCCGTGGTCGAAACGCTCCTCGGATGCGGCTTCGCCGTTCACTCCATCAACCCCAGGCAACTGGACCGCTTCCGCGACCGTTACTCGCACGCCGGGGCGAAGGACGATCGTCGCGACGCCCTGGTGCTGGCGTCGGCGCTACGCACCGACCCGCACCGGCTGCTGCGGGTCAAACCAACGGCTCCCGCAATCGTCGAGCTGCGCGAGTGGTCCCGCATCGTCGAGAGCCTGACGCGCGAGCGGGTGCGCCTGTCCAATCGCATGTGCGACCAGCTCTGGCGTTACTACCCCGAGTTCATCAATGTCGTGGAGGACTTCAATGTTCACTGGGCACTGGCCCTTTGGAACCGCGTGCCGACGCCCGCGGCCGTGCGCGGCGTCCGGCTTTCCACGCTCGAGAAGCTTCTGAAAAAGCACCGCGTTCGACGTATCACCGCCGAGGAGCTCCGCGACCAGCTTACCGCGCGCGCCATCGACATCGACCCCAGCGCAATACGCGCCGCCGAGACCCACGCCCGCATCATTGCGAAGCAGCTTGCGCTCGTGAACCAGCAGTTGACAGAGGCCAACTCACGTCTCGAGGCGCTCGTCACCCAGCTCGCCGAAGCCGCCCCCGATCCGGACGAAAGTTCCGAACCGGGGCAACACAAAGAACAGCGTGACGTGGCTATCCTGCGTTCTCTGCCCGGAGTCGGCACGGTTGTCCTCGCCACGCTGTTCGCAGAGGCCGATGACGCTCTGCAGCGCCGAGACTACCACGCGCTGCGCTGCTTGTGCGGCGTGGCGCCCGTCACCAAGCGCTCCGGCAAGAGCATGCGCGTCTCCCTCAGACGCGCCGCGCATCGTCGCCTGCGCAATGCCACCTACCATTGGGCACGCGTGGCCATGCAGAAGGACCTCGTCTGCAAAGCCAAGTACCAGGTGCTTCGCTCCCGAGGCCACGGCCACGCCCGTTCGCTGCGCTCCGTCGCAGACCGCCTCCTCAATGTCGCCTGCGCCATGCTTCGCGACCAGACACTGTTCGACCCGCAGCACGCCAGCGCTGCAGCAGGTTCACACCGCGAAGCGGTCAATGGAATCTCAATTGAATCATCTGTTGTTGGTCCTGTGGAGCTTGTGGGCGAGAGGGGCGAGAGTGTGGGCAGCGCGGTGGGCAACGCGTAAGCGTTGTCCACGGACTTGTCCATACGGCCCGCAGGGCTCGCGCCGGTCCTCAGGACTCGTCCACAAATCCATAGGACTACCCCCTTGCAAGTTGGTGAGGAGTCCGCTTGCCGGGCCGGCGCCCGAGACCCGCATCTCAATCCCGGAACCGCACAGGGCGTCCGGGACAGTGACAAACAATATCCCTCTCGACGTGATGGCCCATTGTCCCACACGTGCTCGCTGCGCCAACCCCGCCTCCGGCGGGGTCCTCCTCTTCGTTCCGGCCCTGGCTCGCAAGGCTACGGCGCTGAAGCGCCTAGGCGCGGCAAGAACCGCGACCGAGGCTCCGCGCTCCCTGCGGTCGCTTGTGCGCCCGCACCACTCGCGCTTCTCGCCGCGCCAAGCCTTGCGGCCACGGTGGCTTTGCAGCGCGCGCGTGGGCCACTCAACCATCACGTTCGGAGACTCTCTCCGCACAACGAACCATAACGGTTCTCTACACTCAATCCATAAGGAGAGCATCATGCACGATATCGACAACATCTCAGAACAGAACCAGTCCGTCACCGCCACCGTCTGCGAGCAGGCGGCTCTCTTCGGCGCGACTCCAGAGCGCGACGAATTCGACAACCGGGAGGTCTGGGACCCGGAGAACGCCCTCTCCGCCGTCACGGAAGCCTTCCGCATCATGGCACACGGCGTCGCCCCCGACGGAACGCAACTCGCCGACGAGCGCGAGAGCCTGCTCTGGGGATTCGTCAACATGCTCGACGCCCAGACCCAACGCCTCGACCGCGCGGCCGACAGGCTCCTCCCCGACATGCGCGACCTCCAGCGAGAGCAGGACGGCTCGGAGATCCGGTCCCGAGAGCTCGAACTCGTCACCGACCGAACCAAGAACCTCACGGACCGGCGAGACGCCTTCGAGCAACTCAGAGATGCAGCGGCCGAGGCCTACCGGGTCGAGACCGGAGACCTCTGGCGGCCCCGGCGCGGGTCCCACACCTCCCAGACCGGCAAGCTCACTTCGGCCATGATCGACGCCCGAGACTTCCAGCGTGCCCGCAGGGACCGCGAGAACAAGGCGCTCCTGCCCCAGGGAACGCTCGTCGCGGTGGCAGGCGGCAAGCACGCCGGCGACGCAGGCGCCATCATCCGCACCCTCGAGAAGCTCAAGGCCAAGTACGACGATGTGGTCCTGGTCCACGGCGGCGGCCCCGGCGTCGAGAAGATCGCGGCCAAGTGGGCGGACCGCAACGGCGTCCATCAGATCGTCTGCAAGCCCAACTGGGACGCACACGGACGCGCGGCGCCCTTCCGGCGCAATGACGAACTGCTCGATCTCCTCCCCAAGGGCGTCATCGCGTTCCCGGGTTCCGGCATCACCGACAATCTGGTCGACAAGGCGCGCAAGCTCGGTATCCCGGTCCAGTGCGTCGCCGCCTGATCCGAACGACCTCGCGGGTCGCGTCGCCACCCGGCGGCGCGGCCCGTTCTTCTTCCGCGTTGCCCGCTGCCGCACCGCCCGCCGCTCTTCGCACCGCACCGGTGCGAACCCCACTGCTCAATCCGTCCTGCACCGCTCCATGCACTGTGCTCCGCACGGCCACCCGCTCAATCGCCGCGGCGGCTCCCCCGCGCGTCCCGCGCCCGCGGAGATCCCCTCTTCGCTCGTTCCTCACATTTTGGTCTGTCGGACGCCGGTCGGCGCTTTTACTCTCACACCTGACGCAGCAGGCTGCATGTGTACTCCCTGCGCGCGCTTGTCCTGCATTCCTGTGCGCAATCAACGACCTGCGACGACTCCGTGATGCCGGCAAAAGTCCTACCAATCTGGTAGCTCGGGGGTATGCGGCGCTATCTCACTGATATCGTTACACTTATCGAAGGGCGCATCGCACCTGGAGTTCGAGTGAGATCTCAAACGGCATACGCCCGATACCAGACTGGTCGCGCGCGGATCCGCGCTGCGCTATGATGGCTACCAATTTGGTTGTTCGGCCTCCGGCATCATTCGGAAGTTTTCTCCGGTCCGGGACGAGGGTGTGCGGTGTAAAGAAGCTGGACTTTGCGGTTGTTTCGGGACCGGAATGGACTGAAGTCTTCACGAAAGGATCGGTAGAACGGATGGTTCAGACACTGCAAAAGAACATTCGGGTCACGCCCGGGCAATGGAAACGGATCGAAAAGGAGGCGGAGGAGCGGGGGATTTCGGCGAACCGGGTCGTGGTCGAGCTCGCCATGGAGGCACTCGACCACAGCGAGTGGCCCCGCACGGAGCATGAGATCCAGCTCCTTCGGTCGGCCATGTTCGCGGCCCAGGCCATTGCGCGGGACATGGAGAGAGCCGGACGGGGGGACGAGGTCAAGGAAATCAGCAGGAATATCTCCGAAATCGCTCCGGAATTACCCCGGCGAATCACCGGAAGGTGATGACTAAGATGCCAGTCTTCAGACTGCGGAAATGGCACGATCCAACTTTACGATCAGAAATCGCGCGCCATACGGGCAGGTTACACTTCGCCGGCCCGGTATCTGGTTAACAGGATCGGCCTCACCGCCACGGCCCTGTCCAGTCATTCGTCTCCGAGACGGTGAGAACGAGGAAACAATGCGAAAGCGAGGCGTACGATGTAAGCTCGTTTCCTTTCCGTCTTGCCCCTGGGGTGTCCGTTGGTCTCCCACGAGGACAAGGAGCGGGCAATGCAGTACGCAAGCGACAGGCAATGCCGTGTCTCAAAAGCAACCGGCCGATCGCGCTGCTCAGACTAAAAGGTGAGGGTTGCAAACCTTATTCAGGACTTTCAATACTAAAGTGGACCGCCCCTGGGTTATTGGACACTCGGGTGAGGGTATTCGACCTCATGCGGCCTCCGCAACTTGAGCGAGTTTTTCCTGCCTTGCCTGGGCCGGCGTTCGGTAGCCGTAGCCCTCGAGAATCCAATGATGGTTGTACAGGTTCTTGAACTCAAGCAGCGCCCACCGCAGTTCCTCTACGGTGGCGAAAGAGCGCACCCACAGGAGATTCTCCTTCAAGATGCGGATGAACCACTCACAGTAGCCATTTCCCTCGGGCGCCCGCACGAAGCTGGGCGAACTGGTCATGCCCAGGTAGGCGATCTCCCGCTGAAAGTCATCGGACAGATAGGCGGGGCCGTGGTCGTGACGAACTTTAAGCCCCTCGGCGACGTCCGCCTCCAAGCCGGCGAAGCGCTCGGCGACCCCCTGCCGGATCGGCTCCAGGGCCTCGAAGCGGTTGCCGCTCTTGGCCGCATGGATCCCCACGCAGTCCACCGAGCAGTGATCCACCGCCACGAACACCGAGGCCATCCCCTCCTCGGTGGTCACCGTCGTCGTCATGTCCGTGCCCCACATTCGGTCGGGCCGCTCGGTGCGGATGGTCCCGTTGTGGGCCTTGGGACCTCGGGGTTTGCCCACCCGGTGGGGGGCCTGAAGCCCCGCCTCCCGCATCAGGCGACGCACCCGCTCCTTGCTGGTGCGGATGCCCGCGAAGCGCAGCCTCGCCCACACCTTACGGTAGCCCTCGCCATGGAAGGGAGAGTCCTCCAGGACCTGCCGGATGTGGCCGAGGAGTTCCGCATCGGTGCACGGGCCCACAGGGCCGCGCTTATGGGGCGTGGGGCGTTCATGAACGGGGACCGCCTCTCGCCGCCGTTGCGCGTAGACCGTGGAGCGCGCCAAGCCCCAAAGGGCGCACACCCGCTTCAGGCCGTAGGCTCTGCCCGTGGAGGTGAAGCGGGCCTGACTCATCGCCTCCACCTCCTGCCGGCTAAAGGGCGGCCGGCCTCCAGGCGGTCGATCTTCTCCCGCAGGACCTCGCCCTCCATCGTGAGTTCGCCCACCTTGGCCTTGAGCCGGGCGTTCTCCTCGGCCCGCTCATCCGCCGGGCGGGCTTTGAGCGCCGCCTCGCCCCCGCGAAGGAACGCCTCGCGCCAGGCGGAAAGCCGAGCCGCTGTCGTGCCCAACTCGCGGCAGAGCGTCTCCAGGCTCTCGCCCCGCAAAAGACGCAGGACCGCCTCCCGCTTGCGCTGGCAGGAGAACCGACCCCGCTCACTGCGATGCCCTGGGGCCTTGGCTCCGTTCGCCCTACGGGCGCCCTCCGCCAAAGCCCCCTCTTGCTTTTGTTCGTTCATCGCGACACCCCTTTCTCCATGAATCATGGATCAATCGAGTGTCCAACAAAACCCTAGAGCGGGGGAAAAGTTTGGAGAAATACGTGGTGAGAGTAAATGTCCTTAACGAGATTCTTCAGTGGTCATTAGACCGTCCGCCCTGGCAACGTGATGCATTACGACGATTGGTCACGAGAGGTAAACTCGACGAGACGGACATCAAGGAGCTGTCGAATCTCTGCAGATCTCAATACGGACTGGGTGATAAGGCGAAACCTGTGCCACTCGATGCAAGCCACCTCCCTCAGCCACATGCTGGGAAGAAGCCCATATTGCTGAAATCGCTCACACACCATGCTGGAGTCAACGCACTTGCCCAAAATCAGAAGATCGAATTCGGGCCTCGGTTGACAGTCGTCTATGGTGCAAATGCTGCTGGCAAGTCCGGTTACACACGCATCTTGAAACGTGCGTGTCGAGCGCGCGGTGCCGAAGAGATTCTAGGGAACGTCGTGTCTGGAACTACTCCCGGACGCCCATCTGCGACCATTAAGTTCACGGCAGATGAAAAGTCATGCGATTTTCTATGGGATGATGATCAGCCTCCTAACGTATTCCTTTCGAGAGTTAGTGTATTCGATCATCATTGTGCGAGCGTGTATGTCTCAAAACAAACTGATGTCGCGTTTCGTCCCATGGGTCTTGACCTCTTCGACAAGCTCTCTGACGGCTGTGAAGCTGTTAGGAAACTCTTGGAAAAGGAACGAAGTGCGCTTGAGTCACAGATACTCCAGTTCCCCGATGTACCTGAGGGAACGGCCGTCCACGAGTTGATCACAGATCTGACCTCCCTCACTGATCCGGAGTCAGTCAAGGAGCTCGCTACCTTGGCTGAAGCTGAGAAGGCGTGCAGCGAGGACGCGCGGAAGAGAATTCGCGATCTACAGTCGGACAATCCCGAAAAGACCGCTTGCGCAATCGAGCTCCACGCAGAGCGCACGGAAGTATTAGTAGCGAGAGTCAAGACTACTGACGAGGCGCTGTCTGATACCGCAATCGAGGCGCTGTTCGCGGCGCATGACCAAAAGAACGAGACTCGGCGTGATGCAGAGGAATTGCATAGGGAGACCTTCAAAGAGCAACCGTTGCCAAACACTGGTCCCCCGCTCTAGGGTTTTGTTGGACACTCGATTGATCCATGATTCATGGAGAAAGGGGTGTCGCGATGAACGAACAAAAGCAAGAGGGGGCTTTGGCGGAGGGCGCCCGCAGGGCGAACGGAGCCAAGGCCCCAGGGCATCGCAGTGAGCGGGGTCGGTTCTCCTGCCAGCGCAAGCGGGAGGCGGTCCTGCGTCTTTTGCGGGGCGAGAGCCTGGAGACGCTCTGCCGCGAGTTGGGCACGACAGCGGCTCGGCTTTCCGCCTGGCGCGAGGCGTTCCTTCGCGGGGGCGAGGCGGCGCTCAAAGCCTGCCCGGCGGATGAGCGGGACGAGGAGAACGCCCGGCTCAAGGCCAAGGTGGGCGAACTCACGATGGAGGGCGAGGTCCTGCGGGAGAAGATCGACCGCCTGGAGGCCGGCCGCCCTTTAGCCGGCAGGAGGTGGAGGCGATGAGTCAGGCCCGCTTCACCTCCACGGGCAGAGCCTACGGCCTGAAGCGGGTGTGCGCCCTTTGGGGCTTGGCGCGCTCCACGGTCTACGCGCAACGGCGGCGAGAGGCGGTCCCCGTTCATGAACGCCCCACGCCCAATAAGCGCGGCCCTGTGGGCCCGTGCACCGATGCGGAACTCCTCGGCCACATCCGGCAGGTCCTGGAGGACTCTCCCTTCCATGGCGAGGGCTACCGCAAGGTGTGGGCGAGGCTGCGCTTCGCGGGCATCCGCACCAGCAAGGAGCGGGTGCGTCGCCTGATGCGGGAGGCGGGGCTTCAGGCCCCCCACCGGGTGGGCAAACCCCGAGGTCCCAAGGCCCACAACGGGACCATCCGCACCGAGCGGCCCGACCGAATGTGGGGCACGGACATGACGACGACGGTGACCACCGAGGAGGGGGTGGCCTCGGTGTTCGTGGCGGTGGATCACTGCTCGGTGGACTGCGTGGGGATCCATGCGGCCAAGAGCGGCAACCGCTTCGAGGCCCTGGAGCCGATCCGGCAGGGGGTCGCCGAGCGCTTCGCCGGCTTGGAGGCGGACGTCGCCGAGGGGCTTAAAGTTCGTCACGACCACGGCCCCGCCTATCTGTCCGATGACTTTCAGCGGGAGATCGCCTACCTGGGCATGACCAGTTCGCCCAGCTTCGTGCGGGCGCCCGAGGGAAATGGCTACTGTGAGTGGTTCATCCGCATCTTGAAGGAGAATCTCCTGTGGGTGCGCTCTTTCGCCACCGTAGAGGAACTGCGGTGGGCGCTGCTTGAGTTCAAGAACCTGTATAACCATCATTGGATTCTCGAGGGCTACGGCTACCGAACGCCGGCCCAGGCAAGGCAGGAAAAACTCGCTCAAGTTGCGGAGGCCGCATGAGGTCGAATACCCTCACCCGAGTGTCCAACAAAACCCTAGAGCGGGGGAGGGTTTGACGGTGAGAGCGCCAGTGCAATTGCAAGAGATCCGTCATGGCCGGAACATCCAGCATGAGTTGGCGCCGCTATTGCGCCAGTCGGTCTATAGCCGCTTGGCAGGGTATGAAGACACCAACGATGCCGAGCGGTTGGCCCAGGACCCCGCGATGCAAGCCGTGGTCGGCCGCCGAGCGCTTGAGAAGCAGGCGGCGGGCGCCAACACCCTGAGCCGGTTCGAGACCGAGGTTCTCACCAGGGAGGAGAATCTCAAGGGGCCGGAGCGAGCTGAACCGGGAGTGGGTGGACCGGGCCATGGCACACTCACCCCATCAGCGAATCATCCTGGACATGGACAGCTCGGAAAGCCCCGTCCATGGGGAGCAGGAAGGTACGGCCTACAACGGCCACTTTCGTTGCACCTGTTATCACCCTCTTTTTTGCTTTAACCAGTTTGGGGACTGCGAAGGGGCGATGTTGCGCCCCGGCAACGTGCACAGCGCCGATGGCTGGCGCGAGTTGCTTTCGCCCATCGCGGCCCGGTATGAGCGGGCGGGTGTTCGCCGTTACTTCCGAGCCGATGCCGCCTTTGCGCGCCCGGAGGTCTATGAGTGCCTGGAAGCGCACAGCTTCCTTTACGCCATCCGCCTTCCCGCCAACGACGTGGTGCAGCGAGAGATCGACTTCCTCCTCACCCGCCCGGTCGGTCGCCCGCCCAAGAGACCCATCATCTTCTATTACGACTTCCGGTATCAGGCTGGAAGCTGGGACCGTTCCCGGCGGGTCGTGGCGAAGGTGGAATGGCACTCAGGCGAACTCTTCCCTCGCGTCGGATTCATTGTCACGAACCTGACGGCTCGACCCGAGGGGGTCGTGCACTTCTACAACCAGCGAGGCACAGCCGAGCAATGGATCAAGGAAGGCAAGTACGCCCTGAACTGGACACGCCTTTCCTGTCACCGGTTCGTGTGCAACCAGGTGCGGCTCCTTCTCTTCGTCCTGGCGTACAACCTGGGCAATTTCCTGCGCAGGCTAGCCTTGCCCAGGGGGCTCAAGCACTGGTCGCTGCGAAGCCTCCAGGTCAAGCTCATCAAAATGGGCGGGAGGATTGTGCGGCACGCCCGGCAGATCATCTTTCAATTGGCCGAAGTAGCGGTGTCCAGGGAAGAGTTCGCCATCATCCTGGACCGAATCAACCGATTACGGCCGGTGCCGGTCTAACCTTGTGCAGAGGGTTCCCGGCAGCATGAGGTGATTGGTTAACGGGTTGAACCGCGAATAAAGGGGACCGAAGGGCGAGGGTCCGCCTTTTGGGGCAGTCGATGGCCGTCAGCACCTTGTTGCGGAGGGTTGGAAGGCTCTTGACAAACCCATCGGAAGGGGATCAACTGGTTTTCATCGGGAAAGGGGACCGGAAACCACCCAAGCAAGTTGATATGGGAAATTCCGGATTATATGATCCATATCCGAGGAGTAGGGATCAGGTATTCACACAGGTCACGATTCGGGAGCGCAACGCAATGAGTGACACGCAGGTTGACCTCCTCATCGAAAATGCCCGGTTCGTCCTTACGCAGGACGCGGAGCGAAACCTTTTGGAAGGGGTCTCCATCGCCGTCCGGGAAGACACAATCACCGCCGTCGGTCCGGCCTCGGAGATCCGAGAGCGGTATTCCGCCCGGCGGATGATCGACGCCTCGGATCGCTTCGTCACGCCCGGTCTCATCAACGCCCACACTCACATGGAGTCCTGTTACGACAAGGGGCTTCTGGACGACGTTCCCGCCGTGCCGTATTGCGAGCGGAAGTTCTCTTTCACCTGGGGAAGCCTGACGGATGAGAATTATTACTACGCCGCGCTCCACACCATGCTTTCCTGCCTCAAGACCGGGACGACGACCATCGGGGACTGCGGAACGATCCCCACGATGGAGGATTCGGTGGTGCGGGCCGTCCGGGACATCGGCATCCGGGGCGTCCTGGCGCGAGAGCTCATGGACATCCATACGGCGACGAAGACCTCCTACGCATCCTACGATGCCTTCACGCAGCTCTGCGACCGGCTCCAGGAAGACACGCGGGCGTGCGTCGAGAACAGCGAGGCCTTCATCCGCGAGCACCACATGGGGGCCGATGGGCGCGTGCGGGCGGCCCTGGACATCCAGCAGGTCTGCAACTGCTCGCCGGAGCTGATTGAGGGCATTCTCGACCTGGCGAACCGTTACGACATCGGGATCCAGTCCCACGTGGCCGTCACCCACGACATGGTGGAGATGACCCGCAAGCGGACCGGGATGCGGGACGTGGAGTACCTGAACCACGTGGGCGTCCTCGGTCCGCGGCTCATTTGCGCGCACATGGCCTGGCTGGACGCCGGCGAGCTGGTTCTGATGAAGGAGACCGGCGCCCACGTCGCCCACGTGCCGGGCGCAAGCCTTCACGGCCTCTATTCCTCCGTCCATTCCCGCAGCCGGATCCCCGAGTTGGTGAACCTGGGCGTGAACGTGGCCCTGGGGAACGATGAGACCAACACCGGGACCTGCCACGACATGGTCCGGGAGATGTACCTGGTCTCCGGCTGTCACGCCGAGGCGCGGGGGACGCACGTCTTCCCCGACGAGGATCTGTTCCAGATCCACTCGGGCGCGACGCGCGCGACGGCCATCGACATGGCGACCCGCAACGGCGCGAAGGGCCTGCTTCTGGAGAAGGAGGTCGGGAGCATCGAGGCGGGCAAGAAGGCGGACCTGGTCCTCTGGGACCTGACCAGCTACGAGTGGATTCCCACGACCCGCCACAACCTGATCAGCAACTTCATCTTCAACGCCACGGGCCGGAGCGCGCGGACGGTCATCGTCAACGGCGCGCCGGTAATCGACGATTACCGTCTGACGACGATGGACGAGGAGGAGATCCTCCGGAAGGTCCAGGAGTTCGGCGAGGGGATTATCCCGACGGCTCCCTGGCTGGCGGAGCCGGAGACCTGGGAGCTCAAGTGGGTGAAGGAGTGAGGCGAAGAGGAGCCGGGATTTGGACCTGATCCTCCGAAACGCGCGGCCGGTCGGGGTGAAGGCGGACACTTCGGTGGACATCGCGATCGCCGGAGACCGGATCGCCCGGATCGCGCCCGGGATTGAAGAGAAAGCCAAACGGGAGATCGACGCGGGCGGATGCCTGGTCAGCCCGCCCTTCATCGAGCCGCACATCCACCTGGACAAGACGCAGATCGCCGGGGACATACCGCCCAACCGGACGGGGACGCTCCTGGGCGGGATCGAGGTCATCTGGGAGCGCAAGCGCCGATACACGGTCGAGGACATCGTCGCGCGCGCGGGAAAGACGATCGAGATGGCCGTCCGGAACGGAACCACGCGGCTCCGCACGCACGCCGACGTGGACACCATCGTCGGCCTCCGGGCCGTGGAAGGGCTTCTCGAAGTCAAAAGGCGCTTCACCGACCTCGTGGACGTGCAGATTGTGGCGTTTCCCCAGGAGGGCATCCTGCGCGATCCAGGCGCGGAGGACCTGCTCCGGCAAGCGATGGAGATGGGGGCCGACCTCGTCGGCGGAATGCCGCACCACGAAAAGCGGCTGGACCACTGGGCGGAGCACATCGACATCGCTTTCCGCATCGCAAAGGAATTCGACGCCGATATCGACATGCACGTGGACGAGACGGACGACCCCGCCGTCCGGTCCCTGGAGGTCCTTGCGGATAAGACCCTTGCCGAGGGTTATCAGGGTCGGGTCACGGCCGGACACACCTGCGCCCTCGCCGCCTATCCGGACGATTACGCCGAGGAGGTCATCGGGAAGGTGAAGCGGGCGGGTGTTCACATGATCACGAATCCCGCCACGAACCTGGTGGTGCAGGGCAGGGGGGACCGGGGTCTCATTCGCCGGGGCGTCACGCGCGTGAAAGAACTCATTGCGGTCGGAATCAACGTGGCGTTCGGTCAGGATTGTGTCTATGACGGCTTTTATCCGTTCGGAACGGCGGACCTGCTGGAGATCGCCCTGCTGACCGCCCACGTGGCCCACCTCTCCCTGCCGGAGGAGGTCGCCGAGACGTTCCGGATGCCCACGGTCAACTCGGCGAAGATATGGGGGCTGGACGACTACGGCATCCGGGAGGGCGGCGCGGCGGACCTGGTCGTCATCGACTGTGAGACCGTCGTCCAAGCCGTCCGGCTCCACCCGCACCGGCTTTGGGTCGTCCGGAACGGGAGGATCATCGCCGAATCGAGCCTGAAGAGCCGAATCCACCGGTCGGGCTGAGACTCGGCTGCATATCGGACTTATCCACAGAGTACTCTATCAGCGAGATTTTGATTTCCCGACCGGCTCCCCAAGCAGCGGTTGCTGTGCCCAGAAGCAGCACGATTATCATTTGTGGTATGGATTTCCGACTGATTCGCAACATGACCTATCCACCTTCGCAGAGCAGTATCGGGAATTTCCCATTTGAAATCTGGACAGACCCGTACCGACGATTTGTTGTTGTTTGGCCCGATTTGACCGCTCTCTACCGGACCTGTCAACACCATTTCGGGCGCTACACACGCATTGAGTACGCGGAGAATGTCCATACGAGGGAATGCCTGGCCATCCGAGTCGAGCGGAGGATAGGCAGCCCGGAGGTGATCGAGACGTTGTCGGACGTGATGGTGTGGCAAGGGGTCCCGGAGCATATTCGATCCGACAACGGCCCAGAGTTTCTGGCCCGGGACTTGCGCCAGTGGCTGGGGAAGGTCGGAACCGGAACGTTATACATCGAACCCGGTAGTCCCTGGGACAATGGGTATTGTGAGAGTTTCAATGGGAAGCTGAGAGACGAATGCCTGAATGGTGAGATCTTCTATTCGTTGAAGGAGGCCCAGATTGTGATTGAGCAATGGCGGGAGGAATATAACACCCGGAGACCGCACTCGGCGCTGAATTATAGGCCCCCGGCGCCGGAGGTCTGCACTCCATTCCTTCCCCCCAAACCGGTTTCACAGCCTCAGGCTGTCACGTAAACTCTCTCCCAATAAGTGGTACAAAAAATCGGTCTGGTCAACCGCGCAATGCGCAGCATCAGCCAAGGAAGAAGCCGAATGGACAGCGCAAAGAAGAGTCCGAGGGTGTTTGTTGCAAAATTGAGCAATGAAAACCGGGATTTCTACGGATCGCCGGATGGGCGGGGTGGACCGCCCCTGGGTTATTGGACACTCGGGTGAGGGTATTCGACCTCATGCGGCCTCCGCAACTTGAGCGAGTTTTTCCTGCCTTGCCTGGGCCGGCGTTCGGTAGCCGTAGCCCTCGAGAATCCAATGATGGTTATACAGGTTCTTGAACTCAAGCAGCGCCCACCGCAGTTCCTCTACGGTGGCGAAAGAGCGCACCCACAGGAGATTCTCCTTCAAGATGCGGATAAACCACTCACAGTAGCCATTTCCCTCGGGCGCCCGCACGAAGCTGGGCGAACTGGTCATGCCCAGGTAGGTGATCTCCCGCTGAAAGTCATCGGACAGATAGGCGGGGCCGTGGTCGTGACGAACTTTAAGCCCCTCGGCGACGTCCGCCTCCAAGCCGGCGAAGCGCTCGGCGACCCCCTGCCGGATCGGCTCCAGGGCCTCGAAGCGGTTGCCGCTCTTGGCCGCATGGATCCCCACGCAGTCCACCGAGCAGTGATCCACCGCCACGAACACCGAGGCCACCCCCTCCTCGGTGGTCACCGTCGTCGTCATGTCCGTGCCCCACATTCGGTCGGGCCGCTCGGTGCGGATGGTCCCGTTGTGGGCCTTGGGACCTCGGGGTTTGCCCACCCGGTGGGGGGCCTGAAGCCCCGCCTCCCGCATCAGGCGACGCACCCGCTCCTTGCTGGTGCGGATGCCCGCGAAGCGCAGCCTCGCCCACACCTTGCGGTAGCCCTCGCCATGGAAGGGAGAGTCCTCCAGGACCTGCCGGATGTGGCCGAGGAGTTCCGCATCGGTGCACGGGCCCACAGGGCCGCGCTTATTGGGCGTGGGGCGTTCATGAACGGGGACCGCCTCTCGCCGCCGTTGCGCGTAGACCGTGGAGCGCGCCAAGCCCCAAAGGGCGCACACCCGCTTCAGGCCGTAGGCTCTGCCCGTGGAGGTGAAGCGGGCCTGACTCATCGCCTCCACCTCCTGCCGGCTAAAGGGCGGCCGGCCTCCAGGCGGTCGATCTTCTCCCGCAGGACCTCGCCCTCCATCGTGAGTTCGCCCACCTTGGCCTTGAGCCGGGCGTTCTCCTCGGCCCGCTCATCCGCCGGGCGGGCTTTGAGCGCCGCCTCGCCCCCGCGAAGGAACGCCTCGCGCCAGGCGGAAAGCCGAGCCGCTGTCGTGCCCAACTCGCGGCAGAGCGTCTCCAGGCTCTCGCCCCGCAAAAGACGCAGGACCGCCTCCCGCTTGCGCTGGCAGGAGAACCGACCCCGCTCACTGCGATGCCCTGGGGCCTTGGCTCCGTTCGCCCTGCGGGCGCCCTCCGCCAAAGCCCCCTCTTGCTTTTGTTCGTTCATCGCGACACCCCTTTCTCCATGAATCATGGATCAATCGAGTGTCCAACAAAACCCTAGAGCGGGGGATCCCCGCTCAATTCCGACCTTCAAGGGAAGCGATTGCCTGTTTTCTTGTACACCGAAGAATCCAGCCTTCTAAAGAAGAGCGCAAGCAGGTGTACTCCGATGCGGCCCGCGATCGCCAGGTGCTTGGGGTACTGCCCCTGGACAACCACGGCATGCCTGCTCCACCGGCTAGGGGACACGTTTACGCTACCTTGCCCACCGAAGTTACATTGCCCTTTGGCCTCCACATCAATGCCGATTGGCTTTTGAATATCTCACGGAGCGGCCTACGGGAGATTGAGGACAATCCCTGGCAACGCGATATCGTCGACAAGATCGCGGACATTTTGGCGCGTTTCCTCGACTGGTCTGCCAATAAGCACTCTCAACCCGACGCGGCGAAAGCGGCCTTCAAGGTTCTCGGGCAGCCATCATCGGAAGCAGGTGGCCTTGAATCGCTTCTCGCCGAAGAGCGCTGGCTGTCGATGTTGCGGGACCGCATTGAGGATGCAGCGGTGATTCCGGTGTGGTCAGAAACGACAGGCAAGCTGGCGTACGCGAAGCCGGGCGATACCCTTGTTCCGCCCGCGCCGCTAGCGAAGGCTTTTTGGAACCAGCCGGAGTTGCGACCAGCGGTTCTCCTGAAAGGACGCGTCCTCATGAATGATGTGCTTGGACGCAATGCGATCGGGCTTCTGCGCAGAATTGGTCTTCTTACCGAGATGTCTCTGCACGAATTGGAGCGAGTGTGGGATGGCGGTCTCGGGGATTGGTGGAAAACGCTCCCTGAGGAACAAGGGAAACGCCCACGGCTGCTTTTCCGCATCTGGGCCGCTGTCGCCGAATTGGCCTCCGATGAGGCGTGGCGGAGCCTCAATGCTCGGTGCGTTCGATCAGTGACCGGGGAATGGGTTGCTATTAGTGAGGCGGCGTTTCTTAACGAGGCGCTCGCTGCCGACGACGAGCCTGGCGGACCAGAAACGCAGCAGCTAATGCAGCCGTTCATCCCGGACACGAACCGCCTGGAAACCGAATGGGTTACCGCGCTCCGCCAACGGAGGCAGCAAGAGCCGGAGTACGCGCTTCTGTCACAAGCCTGGGACTGGATCGAGAGCCATGCCCGCAGCATCAGTCTCCGAGAAATCGTCGAGCATACCTTGAATGCTCTGATGTCATCTAGGAAACCAGACTGGTCGGTGCTTGCTCCGTTTGGGCACTGGGCAAAGCATCGAAATCGCGCTGACCTATTAACCCACGTGCTTGTGCAATCGAATGAGGACCAGTTGGGTGTTCCGGTAGGAGATGCACTCCTGGCAGATCCATATGTCGACCATGGTCAAGATCGCCGGCGTCTGTTCCCGGAGGTCCCCGCAATCTCAGCGGACTATTTGGAAGAAGATCTGAAAAGTGGAGGTGCCCATGAATGGCGTGCTTTCCTTGAGAAGGCCGGTGCCAAGGGCGGTGTCGAAGTTCGGCCCTTGGAGAAATATGCGTCACGATGGGCGCGTCAGTGCGTCGCCGAGTTTCTTGGCCTCGACGTTGGCAGGATCGATGAATCGAATGACAGCGGCTATCAGCTTCTGGACTTCGACATCGACCCAAGACTTCCCGATCCAGATGTACCCGAAGAACTGCGACGGCCCATCGCCGCTTGGCTCTCTGACGGCTTCAGAGTCCTCAAGGGCCAGGGTAAGCGGAAGGCGCGTTACAAATATCGAAACGTCTCGGAGCCGACAGGAAACAAGCCGAGCGCCTGGGTAGCAAAGCTCTCCAAACTCGCGTGGGTGCCTTGCGACGACGACGAGCTTAGACGTCCGCAAGACGTACTTCCGTTGTCTGATCCAGCGCGGGAGGACGCGCCGTTTGCGAAACTGTCATCCGAATTTCTGTCTGTATTGGACCAAGAAGGAGTAAAGTTCGGTACGGCGCTTCCCGAAGCTACATCGCTCCGCAGACTCACGACGGTAGGCTCCCAACTCGATGCGACAGAGCTAGCGGGGCTTCTTTCCGAGTGCCGCGAGCAGGCAACGTCAGACAAAGATCGGCATCTCTTCGAACAAGCTCTGCAAAACCTTAGGTTGCCGATGAGCGATAACCAACGTGTCGAGCTCGACCGAATCGTTCAGCGAGTTGGAGGACGCCTCCGTGGCTCTCTGGGCGACTGGGTTGTTCCGCTTGACCGCATCGAAGAGACATTGCGTACGGAGTTGGTACATGCTGAGTTTCCACGCGAGTTTCCGGTGACAACAACAGGTGGGCAAGCGCTGGATTACCTTTTGCATGTTTGGAGGCGCGCCCGGTTGTCGCCCGAGGGACTGGCAAACGAGGTTCGCGACGTGCTCCCGACGGCATATGCCTACTGTCTGGAAGATATTGCCGAGGACACTTCGCTCTTGGAGCGATGGCGTGAGTCAGTACCGCAGGCGATGGTTGTCGCGGAGCGAGAATGGATCGCCTTGGCTGACGCTGACGATGTCTACTTCGACGACATCGAAGATCGACGGTTTTTTCCACGGCAAGCCCAGTTGCGAACCGCCACGGGCGGGCACCTCGGCCGCTCTCGGCCCGGACAGCTTCGCACTGCGGAAGCGATCTGCTTGCCGCTACTGTCCTCAATTGTAACCATGGAGTGGATTAGCGGCGATGAGATGTTGCCTGTCTCCGATGCCTGGGCCTCCAGATTTAAACTAGTCTGTGAGCTTCTTCGAGAGGTGCGGGGAAGCGAGCCTTTGGAGGGCGATTGGTCGGATAACGGAATCGGAACACGACTGCGGCTGATTCATGTTTATGAGCTTGCTCTGGATGCCAGTGTTGGGAGTTGCGCCGCTGAACGCGTGCCTGTGAACGCCCGGCTCCACGAGGGCACTCTGACGGTTGCGGGTCGTCCTGTGCAGTTTGGTGCCGACGCAGCCAAGGAGCTCCTGCGCCACTTCTCCTTCGGACAACGCGCCAGTCTTGCCGCGGATCTCACCGGGATGCTCACCGCAATCGAGAATTCCGATTTCAATCTCGCTGCCGAGAAATTCGGGCGTTCCCATGTCCCGGGGTTCGTATTGCCGGCACCGTTCGGGCTTGGCTTGGATAGTGGCGAAAACGTCAGTTCGGGAGACGGATCGGGCGAGACCGCTGAAACCACCGGGCCGATCGCAGAAGCAGGTGTAGATAGGCATGTGCCCAAAGGACAGACACCGACATTAAAGACTTCCGAACAAGTTGAGTCCGATCCGTCCGGTAGTGCGACGGCAGACGACATCGACGCTGCAACGTCCGAGAACTCCGGGCGAGAGGAGTCGGGTTCGATGGGTGGCTCGTACACCAGAGACAGAGCTCTTTCCAAACAGAACGCCCTGGCCCACCAATTGAAGAGTTCGCTCAAGGGGGAAATCGTGCCAAGTCCCGAAGAGGACGATGCAGGTGAAGCCACCGCGATCAACGGAGACACGGACAAGAGCCTCGGAGATGAAGAATACCGAGAGGTCACCGCGCAGTATGAGAGAGAGGCTGGACGCGAGCCGGAGCTTGGTGATCCGCGTCAGTCCGGTTGGGATATCCGCAGCATCGACCCGGAGACCCACGAAGTCCGGCTAATCGAGGTTAAGGGCAGAGGACGTCCGTGGGACGATGTCGAGGTTGTGGAGCTTAGCGGTGCGCAGATACGCAAGGCGTTTGAAGCGACGGAATCTTGGTATCTGTACGTCGTAGAGAAGACGGATGAAGGCTGCTACCATGTGCTGCCCATTGCAAATCCGGTGCACGTTGCCGCCAAGTGGATACTGTGCGGTGAATCCTGGCGGATGGTGGCAGAGGAAGCCAAAGTCGTCGCCAGTCCTCCATATTGATCGAGATTGGTGATGAGCTTGCTCGTTTCGCGACCTTAGGTCGCGAGCCCATCTCCCGCGGCGGTTCACCAACTTGCGGGCCGGGTGGCCGCAGTCACCCTCGACACGGCCAGTGCTTCAGCATCGACGCCATACGATGACGGAGATACGGTTCCCAAGCCGTGTTGCAATGGCGTTGATTGTCTTCTTGAACGGTCTGGAGGCCGTTTGTCTGTCTCAAATTATCATTTATATTGGGGATTGTAAAAGCTATGACACCGGATTAGGCTGGTGTCGTGGACGTAAAGAGCTTTGAAAGGCTTGTAAAAACGGAGGTTACAGCGAGACGCCATTTGCTCAGGGCGTGTCAGAAAAACGGGCGTAAAATCTGCCCTCGTTGTGAGGGTCGAAAATGCTACGTTCTGGGCACGAAAGGGCGCTTTCGCTGCGCTGGGTGTCGGTACACCTTCGGGCCGTTCACGGGCCGCTGGCTGGGCCAGCTTCGCCTCTCGGCCCGGCAGTGGCTTTGGGTGGTGAAGCTCTTTGAGCTGGAGGTCTCGGCCCGCAAGATGGCCCAGCAACTCGCCGTGAGCTATCCGACGGCGCTCAGGGCTGTGACGACGCTCAGGCGCAATCTTGTGGCCGGAACGCCGGGGGGACAGGAGCTTCTTCGAGGGGAGGTGGAGGCGGACGAGGCCTACTTCGGGGGCAGGCGCAAGGGGAAGAGAGGCCGAGGCGCAGCGGGTAAAGTCCCTGTTTTCGGTATTTTGGAGCGGGGTGGCCGGGTGAAGGTGGAGGCGGTCGGCAATGTCAAGGCCCAGACCCTCTTGGCCTCCACCCTCAAGCGGGTCCGTCGGGGCAGCGTGGTCTACACCGACCGCTACCAGGTCTATGACGCCCTGATGTTCTGCGGCTATCGCCACCTGCGGGTGGATCATGATCGGCGCTTCAGTCGGGGCAAAGTGCACATCAACGGCCTGGAAGGCTTTTGGGCCTACGCCAAGCAGAGGCTCATCAAACATCATGGCGTGTCCAAAGAGCGGTTCCCCCTCTACCTGAAGGAGATGGAATTCCGCTACAATCACCGCCACCAGGATCTCTTTCCCCTGGTGGTCCAACAACTCACCCAATTGGTGTCAAAACCTTTATAATGCCCTTTATATTTAATTGCGCCTGACCGCAGACCCTGAATCGCTCACACGACATGCTTGCATAACGGGGGCGTCCACATAGGCTGAAGAATAAGCCGACTGGAACCCGCCGGGATGCGCAGGGTTTTTAATGAATCCGCTTTAATTTTGATTACGGACTGCAGAAGGCAGGTTCCTTGCGGGAGCAGATGAAGTATGCATTATCCAATAACATCAATAGTATAATAGGGTTTCACGGCCGAATGAAAACGGCTCGATGCACCTGAGGCAAGAATGCCCGTTGCCGAACCATCATCGGACTGGAGACTGCTCGATTTTCCCAGCCTGCAATTCGACTCCGTCGAATTGCGCCACGTTGGCGGGATGTTGTCCGGCTCCCTGACGTGGACAGTCAGAAGTGGCACCCTCACGTTCGGGACGCGGCCGGACTGGTCCCTTGCGCTTCCGGCCTTGGACAGCGTTTTCGGGACGGACCTCGCGCATCACCTGTTTCACGCCGAGCCGATAACCTGGGCGAGGTTCACCGAGCCCCAGATCACCCAAGGCCTCGCTCATTTTCTCACGGTCCCCGGGCGAACCACGCGGCTCGCGCGAACCCGCGCGCTGTTGACCGCATTGGACGCCGATCTGAGCGAGGGCATGAACGAGGCCCGGGTGACGGCGGAAGAGCCCGCCGGAGGCAACCGGCGCATAGACCTCCTGATCAAATGGAAGGATTCGTCGAGTCGACCTCACGCCGCCATTGTCGAGGCCAAGTTCGACCATCAAGTTACCAGCGGTCAGTTGCCCGCATATCGTGAATATCTTCGAAAATTAAAGGTCGAGGAGGAACGGAGCCTGCTCATCGTGGTTTCACCGCGGCTTCGTCCTGACACGCTCAAGGCGCTCGGACGCAACCGCCGGTGGCGCTGGATAGCGTGGCGCGACCTGCTGCTCGCGTATGACCGCGCCCTGGACGGCGACGACCACGACGATGCATTCCGCCAGTTCCGCCGCACCCTTTGGGATCGCGCTGCCTGACGCTTCTGCCCTGCCCTCGCCAATCCTATCGGAGAACACGCCCATGCCTTTCGAAATGCCCGAAAGCTACCGGACCTACGCGACTGACCCCGCGGTAAGGACGGCGGTGGATCATCTCCTCCACTCCAAGCGTCTGACGCTTCCCGCCGATTTCGGCTGGAACGATCTACCAGCGTTCCACAAGGCGGTACTGTCGGCCCATCAGGTGCGGTGCGAATTCGCGATTTTTCTTTATGATCTCTGGAGGGAAATCTGGCAGCCGGCCTTGGAAAAATGCGACTTCAGCGGAGGAATACGCGAACTGTCGGTCGCCGAGACGCATAAGTGGAACGAATACGAGGGTTTCGATCCCTATACGATTTGGAACGAAGGCTGGTTCGGCGGCGGCACCTTCGAAATAGCCGGCATGGATTTCAAGTTTGATCTCGGTACATATGCCGATCATGAGACAGTCCGCCTGACGCTTGCTGTCTATGGCGCACACAACGAAGGAAGGTCGAGTGAGCTAGGGCTTGGCGACGATTGGATCACCGAGGATTCTTGGGAAAACTACGTTTTGAGCAAGGAAGAACTCGTGCCGATCCGAGCCGCCGGTATCGATGTCAACCCTCTTCATGACGCAGCGGCCCAGGCGATCACCGGAATTAACGCTTATTTGCAAAGTTGACGCAGTGGAGCTACCCCGATTTCGGTGGACAGTTTATGGCGGTCGCCCGTGTCCGCTACGGGCGCGGGATCGGTCTCGGGGATGGCGGCGTGTCGGTGATGTGTGTGCGGCGGCCGCACGTAGTACCGCTTCAAATCGTGACGGCGTATCGGGAGCGGAGGTCTCGGAGATGTGTGCCCACCCACTGCGGTGCCGTCTCGTCCCAGGATGACCAGAGGTCGTTGTAGGTCATCGCCTCAAGAGCCAGGTGAGGTCCGGCGATCCGTTCGGCGAACGCGGCAGTCTCGCTGCGATGCTCTTCGAAGACCGGGTAATCGCTAGCGTTCTGAGGTTCCCAGTAGAGATAGAGCAACGTCAGCCGGCGATTGGGATAGCAATGCATCAGGCCGAGCGCGTGCTTGATGAGTTGGGCTGCGTCCACGCAGCGGTAAGCTTGAGGTGCCTTAATCAGCCGCAGCATCTCGTGAAACCAACCGCTCTCACGACGTGCGTCGCGGATCCTTGTCTCGTAGGACGCTGAAAACCGTGCGGTGTGCGACGAGAGATACTCCGTGCATTTCGACTCGATTGCGACAACGCGGTCCGCACGCTCGACCAGCACGTCGAGGTTGGGCGGCGTGCCCTGGAGGCCGGTTGGGCACTTCTTCTCGAAGTAAAGGGACGTGAAGCTGTTCGGTATTTCGCCGCAGATCTCACCGCTGTCCAGGCGGCCGAGTTGAGCGGATTGAACCGGAACACGGTGAACCGTCTATACCGCGCTCTGCGGGAACGCATCCTGCTAGCTTGTGAGGCGCAACGCCCTCTGTTCGGTGTGGTCGAGGTAGACGAAAGTCTCTTCGGCGCTCGCCGCGTGAAGGGCAGGCGCGGGCGTGGAGCCTATGGCAAAACGACCGTCTTTGGTATCTTCGAACGTGAGGGACAGGTCTATACGGAGATCGTCTCGGATTGCTCAAAGCCCACACTGCAAGGGATCATCCGCGGCAAGGTGGACCTGAACACCGTCGTCAACTCGGACAACTGGCGTGGCTACAACGGCTTGGTCGAGCTCGGATACGGCCACTTCCGGGTCGACCATTGCTTTGATGAGTTCACTTGCGGTGCCGTCCACACCAACGGCATCGAAGTCTTCTGGGGACTGACCAAGATTCGGCTGGCAAAATTCAAGGGCCTGCCCAAACACACCTTCCACCTCCATCTCAAAGAAACCGAGTGGCGCTACAATTATCGCCATTTCAACAAATACAAAACCCTGTTAACCTACCTGCGAGAAAATCCCATCAGCTAGGCATGACCCTTTTTATATTAGGGTGAAGGTACAACGGTCCGCCAGGGGTAAGCATTCAGTCGTGGGGTGATGATGGCGCCGGGGCCAGCAGCGGTCCGTTGTCCTGTCCGAACGTGGTCGCCCCGACCCAGTGCTTTCGCAATTCGATGGCGGCAGGAGAGTCAAGCGGTTGCGGTACACGGCCAAGATTCTCTACTTGGTCATCATGTCCGTGCACCCGCTGTCAAGCTAGACCCAGCCGATGCTGTAGTCCGATCTATCACCCCACGACTGAATGCTTACCGTCAGGGGCTCGCCCGGATGCGCGGGCGTTTTAACGAATCCGCTTTCATTTTGATTACAGACTGTAGAAGGCTGGTTCAGAGCAAGATGGGGAGCAATGTATATTCCCAAATAATATCAATAGGATAGCGGAGTTTTACGGCTGAAAAGAACGTCCTTACGGCTGTATCCGAACAGATGATATCTTTCAAAGGGGGAAGGAGAACCCCCGAATGACAGAGCGGGAGGAGCCATAACAACGGCAGAGAAGAAGGTTGTGAAGCATCGACTCAGCGCCCTGCAACTGGCCGAGGCCCTGGGCAACGTATCGGAGGCCTACCGCGACGGGGCATGAGCCGCAGCCAGTTCTACGAGTACAAGCGCCGCTTTCAGACCCACGGGGGGGAGGGCCTCAAAGACCTGCCCCCGATTCATTTCTCCCATCCCTTCACCATGCCCCCCGAGGTGATGGAGCAGATCCTGGCCTTATCCCTGGAGCATCCCATGTGGGGGGAGTGCGCCTGAGCCAGCAACTGAAGCTGAAGGGGGTCTCGGTGACCTGTTGAGCGCCCCGAGCACCAGTTGGGTACGAAGAGGGTGGGCCATCGACCATCCCACCACCCGGCGGCTGAACACGTCGAGCACCATGGCTAGGTACACGAACCCGGCCCAAGTCGGCACGTAGGTGATGTCGGCCACCCAGATGCGATCCGGCGCATCGGCCTGGAACTGGCGTTCGACCTGGTCCGGGACCGCACGATGACTCGGGTCCACCCGCGTGGTGCCCGTGCCTCGGCGTCGGCTCACCCGGGCCAAGCCCGCCTCACGCATCAGACGAGCCACCCGTTTGCGACTCACCCGACATCCCTGGGCCACCAGCTCGGCATGCACCCGAGGCGCCTCGCGTAGGTGCCACGAGAGCCCTCGTGGATGGCCCGGATCGTGCCCCACAGCTCCCCGTCGCGCTCGGCACGACGCGAACACCCACGGCTTCGAGCGCGGCGGATTTCTGCGACGGCATGAATGCCCGGCTCGGGTTCGACCGGAAGGGGTGGACGGCGTTTGCCGAGCGGGTCTTCGCGGAGCGGCCGGACTGTAACGGCGACTCCGGGAACGAGCCTTACGAGTCCCCGGAGTCGCGCGCCTACAGTCCCGGATTGTGCCTGATGTGTTACAGAGCGCTCGCTATCTCCGTTTCCGGCGCCGGCGTCCACGGCCACGCTTCGGAAGTCATGCTACCAGTGCGAAGGTTTCCGTATATTGGCACCGGGGATCGGATTCGGGAGTTGCGAACGCCGCAGGGCGTTGTCCCTGATATGCCTTGAAAAGTCCGCATGCGCCATCAGCTGGCGGGATGGACGGCCGGTTCCCGGCGTTATCAGGCCGATCCGCTTAGCATGATGCTGTCTCACCAGGCGCATCGCTTCGGCGATGTCGCTGTCGTTGGAGACGACCACAGCGCAATCGTAGGCGTTCATCCACCCGTCATTCAGCAGATGCACGGCGAGATTGACGTCCGAGCCTTTCTCTTCGGTCCTGATCACCTCCGCCATGCGCTGGCTCCCAAGCGGTTGCGCAAGCGGCGCCCAGACCTTGTGGCTGAGGAAGTGGCCGAAGTAGATTTCCACCCGGGGCCGATAATGCCGCAGGGCGCGGAGATACACGTCCTGCCTCTGGGGTTTGGACGGATCGCCGGACGTGCCCGACACCCTTGCCGTGAAGTACTTGATCGCCAGAATATCGTGATGGGGCTGCAGCACCTTCTCGAACAGGGCGAGCAGGTCCAGCCATTTCCAGGAAGATTCCTTGAGCGCCCCGTAATAGAGATTGAACCCGTCGACATAGACGAAAGTGCGCATCGATTCCCGCCAAAAAAGCAAGGGCCTCCGAAGAGGCCCCGCGCCCTGCGCTCGAAACCGCAGGGGGTATTCCTGACAATCTAGCTCCGGTGGCGATGAAGGTCAAGAGTCGGCTTTTCCCGGCAGGCGGCGTCCGACGTTCATCCGCGGGACCGGGAAGTCGCCGCCGCCCGATCCGGCGGTCATGCATTACAGCCCGAGATCGCGATCGACGCTCTTCGGTGCGCGGGCCTTTTCCGCCTCCGGTCCGGACACCCGCTCCGGCGTGTTCGGCCCCTTGGACTCCCGCGCGGCACCCTCCCTGTCGAGACTGTGGGTCACCTCCAGTCGGGCTTCCGGCGTCTTCGCTTTCTCCGGCGCGACCGCTTCGAGCGCCGCGATGCGCTCACCCGTCGCGGCCTCCAGCCTTTCCCGCAACGCTTTGGCATCGTCGGTCACCAGTTCCGCCCGGTCCCGGGCCCGGCTGATCTCCACGTAAAGCGTCTTCTGATTGGTGAGATTGGGGTGGTTCGCCTCCATCGCGGCGATGACCGTGTCCACCGTCCGGCCCTGGAACGCATGCACGGTCGAGGCCCAGGCGCGATCGATATGGCGCAGTTGCGGATCGCCCGCCTTCATGTCGAGCATGCGCCCGTCCTCCAGACGGAAGGTCACGCGGCCGTCCTTCACGCTCGCGACCTCGGCGGTCTGGCTGTTGACCAGACCGAGCCCCGCGTCGTTGCGGGTCCAGCGGATGCGGTCGCCCTGGCGCAACTCCAACTGCTCGACCTTGTAGACCTCGACCCCGCCGCTCCGCGCCGCGAGACGGCCGGGCTCCCAGAGGACGGATTGCCCGTCCTTGCCTTCAAGCCTAACCGCGCGTGCCTCGTGATCGACCCCGGCCACGCGCAACTCGTCGCCCTTCTCGACGCCGAGACGCTTGTAGGGGCGGTGGAACGCCACCACGTCGCCCGGGCCGTAGTTGGCCGCGAGCGACTTCTCGGCATGAGTGAAGCCGTGGGAGACCAGTCGCCCGGACTTCATGGCCGGGCCATGGACCATGCCGTCGCGGACCAGGCGATCGCGGACGATGGCGTTGATCTCCTCCCGAAGCGTATGGCTCGGCGCCATCAGTCCGGCCCTGGCGCGCGCTTCCGGCGAGATCCTGAGCCACCGTGCGGCGGCCGCGCCGGCGAGATTGTCGGGCTTCACCTCCGCCACGTTGGAGCCGAGCTTCTCGAAGGCTTTCCTAACGTTGCCCGCGAGGCTCGCCTCGACCGCGGCTTTCAGGTCGGGGTCGCGCTGGCGCATGATCTCCTCCATGGTCGCCGTCTTCATGCCGGCTTGCTGCAATTGCGCGAACGGCTTGCCTGCATCCACCGCGTCGAGCTGCTTCGCATCGCCCACCAGCACGACCCGGGGAAGGCGCAAGGTGTTGGCGATCCTCAGGAGGTTGCGGGCTTGGACCGTGGAGGCGAGGGATCCCTCGTCCACCACCAGCACGGTCTTCCGATAAGCGGCTCGCATCTCCCTCTCGCCCTTCTTCGTCAGCCGTCCCTCGCCCACCCCGGCGTTGCTGGCAAGGAAGCGTTGCAGGGTCTCGCTCTTGATCCCGGCCTCCGTTTCCAGGGTCCGCGCGGCCGAGGCCGAGGGCGCGAGGCCCTTGACCTCGTAGCCCCGCTTCTTGAGGAGCGCGCGGGCGCGGCTCAGCATGGTGGTCTTGCCGGTCCCGGCATAGCCCTGCACGCCGATAACGCGGTCCCTGTCCGACAGGATGAGTTTGACGGCGTCCCGCTGGCCTTGTGTCAGCGGACCCTTTCTGAGGGCCTTGTCCACGGCCCGGGCGCGCATCGGGACCGCTTCCCGTCCCTGGCCGGCCTCCACCAGGGCGATCGTTTCCCGCTCGTCGGCCACGGCCCTGCTCGTGGTGAGCATGTCCTTTGCCCCTGGCAGGCTCGCCGCGTGCAGCGTTCCGGCCTTCTCCAGCCTGCCCACTTCCCGTTCCGCCTCCGGCATGGCCACCGCGCCGGGGTCCCAGGCGAGCGCGCCGGCGAGCAGATCGGCGCGTGAGAACACCGCCTCGCGCTCGGCGAGATGCGCCACGGCCCATTCCACGGCTTCCCCGGCCAGCCGCCGGTCCCGAGACGTCTCGCGAGCCGCACCGGCGCCTTCCCGGCCGGCGTCCCGCGATACGGCGCCCTTCGAGATCGCTTCGGCCGCAAGGGCCTTTGCGTCGAACCCGAGATGGGCGGCCTGCTTCTCCCAGATCCCCCGCAACTCGGCCTTGTCCACGTCCCGCTTGCGGGCCCGGGTCATGAGCGCCGCCCGCTGGGCGAGGCGCTGGTTCTTTGCCGGTGTGTCCACGCCCCGTTCGGCCATGGCCGCCTCGATCTCCGCCCGCCGTGTCGAGAACGTCTCGATCACCTCGCGGGGAACGCCCGCGATCTCGAATCGCCCGTCAGCATGGGTCTTCTCGATCCCGTAGCCGAGCCTGCCCAGATTGCGCGCCAGTTCGCTTCGGTACATGGCGCCGATCAGCATCTTCGAGGCATAGAGCTTCTCGTTGGACATGGTCCGCCACTTGCCGTCCGCGCCCTGCACCATGTTGGCGATCACCGAATGGGTATGAAGCAGGGGATCGAGATTGCGCGAGGCGTCGTGGCGAAAGGTGGCGGCGATCATCTTCTGATCGCCCTTCTTTACCATACGTCCGGTCTCCGGGTCCTTCATGCGGGTCTCGGCGACGTTCCTCTCGACCCAGTCGAGGGCGCGCTTCACGGCCCGGTCATGGGCCTCGACGATGCGCTTGTCGCCGCCGACGAGCGCGGCGAGGGAGACGGACTTGGGGGCGGAGAAGGTGAGATCCCGCCCGGGCCGGTGCTCCAGGGCCCCATCGGGCCCCCTGCGTCCGAGCTGTTGTCCGGAGCCGTCGGGCGCCTTGCCCTCCAGCACCGCCCGGAAGAGGTCCGGATCGACCGGGCCGGAGAGGCCGTGATCCTCCGCGCCCTTGCCGGCCCAGGCGCTCGCTTCCCTGTGGGCCGGGTCGTCCTTCGCGTAGTAGCCGTCCCGCTCGTAGTAGCCCGCGCCCTGGGACGGGGCCGAGACAACGCCGATCGAGGCGACCATGTCAGAGGCGCCTCAAACGGCCCTGAGGCGGCTTTGGTCGTGGCTCCCCGCACCCGGGCGTGCTGTTCCCGCTCTTGCCCGGAAGCGAAAGGGCCGGGACGCCTTCGGTGTCGGTCCCATGATCATCGGCCGCACCCGTTTCGTCCTTTTCGGATTTCTTGTGAGGCTGCCTCGTGGATTCTCCACGGGGTGTCGCTGAGGCCTGCCTGGGCTCCGTTGTCTCGACCCGTTCCCGCGTCGCCGGGCCGGAACCCTGGGGTTTCTTGAGATCGATGTCCCCTTGATGGTCTCCGATTACCGGTGCCTCCTCCGCTGTGTTTTCCGGGGTTTCCACGGTGTCGCCATCCTCCCTGGGCACGAACCGTTCGGCCGCCTTGGGCCTCTTGACGTAGTCGAGCCCGATCCGGGCCACGGGCCAGGGCCCGGGGAACTTCAGGTAGCCGTGCAGGTTCTCGAGCCGCATGATCTCCGACGGCAGGGCCAGGGAGCGCATCTCCCGGCGCTGGGTCAGCGAGACCCCGTCCCGCAGCACGCTGGCCCCGTAGCTCATCCCGTGGGAGTATTCCTCGACCTCGCCCCGCCCCAGGCTTTCGGCCGACCACCGGGCCGTCTCCTGGTCGGGCGCGGCCAGCACCACCCGGGTGCCGCACAGCCCGGAGATCGTCTCCGCCCCGTTTTTTCCGTAGAGGTCGCGCAGGGCCGAGATCACCTGGATCCCGAGCACGAAGCACCCTCCGAACTGGCGGGACTCGGCCAGCCCCGGCTGGAGGCTCGGCACCTGGTGGAGGGTGGGCAGCTCGTCCAGGACCACCCAGACCCTTCTCGCGTCGTCCTGATGGAGGGAGAGGAGCGCGTTCACCGCGATCTCCAGCCAGGTGGAGATGAGCCCTCTCAGGCTCGCGTGCTGGTCGCCCCGGGAGGTCAGGAACAGGAACCCGGTCCCGTCCTCTTGGCCCACCCAGTCCCGGATCGAGAAGGGCTCTCCCGTATCGGGCAGGAACTCGAGCGCTCCCAGGTGCGCGGTCAGCATGGCCCGGACCGAGAGGGCGGTCTTGGGGTTTTCGGGGTCCACGATGGACTGGGCCACCGTGCCCTCCATGGCCCGGGCCAGGGCCGTCAGGTCGGTCTTGAGCAGGTGGTCGACGAGCACCCGGTTCTCGGTCACGCCCTTCTTCCAGAGCACGCCCGCGCCGTTGGAGAACAGCTGCCTGGCGGCGGTGACCCAGAAGGGATCCACCGTGTCCTTCTGCTGGGGGATGAGGGCCGCGGCCATCATGTCGAAGTCCCGGGGCGTCCTCGCCTCGAAGAAGGGGGACCAGCGGGGCGCCCGGGCGTCCAGGGGGTTCATCAGCACGTCACAAGAGGGATCGAAGAAGGAGCGGGTATAGCTCCCCATCTTGTCGTAGAGGATGCAGCGCTCGCCCCGGGCGCGGAGCCGGGCGACGAGGTCGGAGATCAGCACGGTCTTGCCCGAGCCGGTGGTGCCGGAGACGATGGTGTGCTGGGTCTCGGCGCGCCTGGGCCAGGGGATCCCGGCGATGCGGCAGGAGGCGCGGCGCGCGGCGGGGAACAGGGCCTCCGCCAAGCGCGCGGACACGGGCTGCACGCGCCTTCTCAGCTCCCGGGCCGTCGTCATTTCCGCGCCGCGGACCCGTTGGGCGCGGTCCAGGCGCCTTCCCAGGACCGAGAACAGGACCGTACAGAGGACCGCGCCCCCCACTCCGATCCAGAGGCCGAGCCACGCCCTGGCGTAGACGGTATGGAGCATGCGTTTCCGGATCCTTTCGATCCTGGGGTCCTGGGCGATATCCACGATTCTCAGGGCCGTTTTTTGGCCCTCTCGCCACTCGTACGCCTGGAGGGAATGACGTGGATACCCGAGCGCGAGCTTGACCTGGGCGAGGGTGCCCGTTCCGACGAGGCGCCATTCATGGGCGGCGGTCGTGCGGAACAAGGCAACGGCGGGGACCAGGACGACCGTCAGGGCGATGCCCAAAAGCCCCCAGCGGACCAGCTGGCCCCACATGTGGACGTCGTGGGCCAGGGTCTGGCCGCCCCTGAGCGTTGCGTTGCCGAACATCATCGGGTTCTCCCATTCAAGGTTGTGTGGATAGCGGCGGTCTTGGCGCCGTTCCGTTGCAATGCGCCAGGCGGGAGGCCGAGGAAGGCGGGGTCAAGGGCGCGGGACGCCGGGACCGGAGAGGCCGGCGCCCGAGAGGCTTGAACTTGAACCGCAACCCCGGAGGAACGACCCATGTCCAATCCATCCGACCCATCCAACGGCTGGCGCGCCCGGGCCTTCGTCCTCGGCGGGATCGCACTCGCCCTTGCCGTCACCGTCTTTTCCGTCGTCATCGCGATCGGTGCCCGCTTCCTGGGGGCCATCTGGTTCTGGGCGGTGCTCTGGACCGTCCTTGCCGCCCTCGCGTGCGCCCTGTGGCGGGGGTTCCGCTATGGCGACTGGTCGGCCTTCGGCCGCTACGGGCTCCCGGAAGAGGGCGGCGACCGGTTCGACTGGTCGACCAAGACCGGCCGCTACGCCTGGCTCCGCGACGTCGAGGACCGGGATCTCCACGACCACGGGCGCCTTCGCGGTCACGGCCCGAGCACCCGGTCCCCGTAGAAGGGACCGTCGCGTCAGCGGTCGTCCTTCTTCCCCGGGTCCGGCGCCGCGTTCCTGGCGGTGCCGTAGAGCTTGCCGCCGAGCCACTTCCCGATGAACGGGACCGCCTCGGTGGCATGCTCGACGAAGGGTTTGTCGGCCTCGGCCGCGACCTTCGCGCGGCCTTGCTCGATGCGTTCGTCCGTCATCCCGGCCCGCTCCTCTCGTCCCGCCTCCCTTACCCTCAGATCATGCTCGGTCCTGGCGCTTTCGCGCCTTGCCCGGTTCTCGACCTTTCCCGGCCCGGGCGTCCCGGCCCCGCGTCCGCGGTCGCGCACCGAGGCCGACCAGCCGCCCCAGGCCGCCTCGGTCTCGCCCGCGTGATACTCTTTCAGCCCGTCTCTCCTCCGCTCGTAGTCCGCCAGCCCCGGGACCGAGGCCGGATCCACCCCCTCGGGCGCCGGGAAGCGCTCCGCGATGAAGGCGGCGGCATGCGCGCGCAGCTCTTCGGCGTCCTCCGGGGTCTGGGGCGAGGCGAGCCGCATGGCGCCCCCCACGCCGATCTCGCGCCCGTCGGCGCCAGGCCGGGCGGTCAGCCAGGCGAAGAAGGGCTGGCCCAGCTCCTGGTCGACGGCCCGGGACCGGCTTCGCACCTCGGCCGCCTGAGAGCTCCAGCTCTCGGCTTCCCGGTGGCTCAGGGCCTCCTGCTCGCCGAAGCGGCGCATCCGCGTCAGGTTGGCGCCAAAACTCTCCTCCAGGCTCTTGAGCTCGCTCTCGCCCGAGGCGGTGGAGTAGCGCCTGGAGGCATCGGCGACCCGGGACCAGTGATCGATCACTTGGTTCTGCTCGGCATAGTCGGTCATCCGGTTCCAGGCTTCCCGGCCGATGGTCTGGCCCCGCCAGCTCGCCGAACCGTCGGCCCCGAACTTCACGATGAAGTCGAACCCCCCTCCCACCCTGGCCTCGCCCATGAGAACGGCCGCCTCCTCCTTCGAGATCCCGCCCGCCTCGGAGAGGCGTTTCATGTGGCTTTCCAGGGCCTGGACTTGCGTGCTCTCGCTTTCCGTCACGCCCCTCGAATGGGCGAGGCCCGTGTGCACGTCCCGGGAGAACCGCTCGACCATGGCCGCCGAATCGGTCGCAACGGCCGTGCGCGCCGTGTCGGCCTCGGCCGACCAGTGCCGGGCCTGCTCCCGGGCGGCGCCTGCCCGGCTCTCGTGGCTGACCGCAAGGGATTCGGAGAGTCTGACGCCCGCCGCCGGGATCCGGCTGGTGGCGGAGCCGGCGTCCATGACCGCGGTACCGTCTCCAGTCACGGTGAAGGCCGCGCCCTCGGGAGCGAACCCGGTATAGCGGTCCGTATCGACGTGCATGGAGGTGCGGAGCTGGCGGCCCTCGAGCGTTGCGAAGCGGTGGACGTCGGCCTGGGTGTTGGCGAGGGAGATATTGCCCGTCGTGCCCTCGTGGGCGGCCGAGGAGGCCGCGTCCTGGCCGACCGCGAGCACCGAGGTGGCGAGCATGGTCGCCTTGCCCACCCCGTAGGCCAGGGCCGCGGCGAGGAAGGGCACCGACATCGAGAGGTAGCCCGACATCACGGCCACGTCGGAGGCCACGGCCCGGATCCCCGCCTGGGCGACGAGCGATACGCCGCTCTCGCCGTCCGGCATGAGGGCGCCCGCGCTCATGCGCTCGGCGGCCTCGCCCATGGAGATCCGGTGGAGGATCGCGTAGAGCGGCCCCCAGCTCTGGATCCAGACGATCCCGGCGAAGTAGGACCGGAAGAGCCCGCCGCCCGCGGGGGTGAGCATGAGCAGCACCGCCATGGGGAAGGCGCCCACGTAGAGGCACTCGAACACGATGCGCAGCATCGGGACCCAGGTCTCGGCCTGCCTTCCGATGGCCCGGTAGGCCGAGACGGTCTGGGCCTCGGCCCGGGCTTCGGTATAGGACCTGAGCGCGGCGGCGTTGCCTGCCTCCGCGGCCCATTGCTCGCCCGCGCCGTGGAGGGTGTTGAGGACCATCTGCTGGCGCAGGATCTCGGCCGCGGTCCTGGAGGCGCCGATCAGGTAGTCGTGGGCCACGGGCAGCGCGGCCATGAGCTCGGCCCGGGCCAGCGCCTCGGTCGCCGCACCGGGGAAGAGTCTCCATCCGAAGATGCCGGACGCCCTCGCGATCTCGGCCCCCCAGAGCGCGTTGAGCCGCGGGGCGGCCTCGGCGCAGGTGACGATCTCGCGATCGATTGGCGTGGCGCCGGTGCCGGACGGCGTCCCCCGGGTCGCGTACTCCACCATGCGCGCGGGCGAGGCCCCGGCGGAAGGCGATCCAGTGGATGTGACGAGCCGCCAGATATCGGTGCTCTCGCGCAGATCGTCGGCCGAGACGTGGCCCAGGAGCAGGGCGTGGAACACGCATTGCCTTGCGTAGGCCCGGAGGTTCCGCGCGAACACCGTGTCGGTCACCTCCATGCGGGTCGCGGCGGCCGCGAGCCTCGCGCCGAAGATCAGGCCGTGGCGGCGGTAGGTCAGGTCGTCCGGAAGGGAGAAGGCCTGCTCGGTGAGCCGCGTCAACCCGTCGCCCACCTGGCTCGTCAGGGAGGCGAAGAGGGCCAGGCCGAGCGGGACGCCCGCCACGACCGCGGGCGCCAGCGCCGGGTCGAGCCGGTCCACGACCCGCACGGTCGCCTTGGGGACCACCATCGCGCCCCAGACGGCGATGAAGAGGAGGATCCACTTGGCGTTGTCCTTCCACGAGCCGCCGAAGGCGGTGCGGAACAGGACCCAGGCGAGCCCGGCCACGCCCGCGATCCGGGCCAGGGTCACGAAGGCCCCGCCGCCGGTGATCGCGGCGACCGCGTTCAGCAGGTCGACCAGATAGGTCCCGCCGCCCAGGGTGAAGAGCTCGTACATGGTCGTTGCCCCTACCGGGCTCCTGCGCCGCCCCGGGAGAAGGCGAGCGCCGCCCTGAGATCGGCCGAGAGCGCGCCCGCGAGCTCGGTCTCGATCAGCCTGAGCTTCTCCACGACGGCGAGGGCGGTGTTGAACCGCTCCAGCCCCTCGTGGCGGTGTTTGGCGAGGGCGGCCCGGTTCCGGCGCAGCCCCTCGCGCCAGCGCTCCAACTGGTCGCCGTCGGCGATGTCCAGGGTGCCGGCGCGTTCCTCGACCGTCCGGTGGAGGTCCGAGATCCAGACCTGGAGCACGTCGAGGGCCACCGCCTCGGCCAGCGCGTCCACCTCCTGGTCCACCACCGCCCCGCGGTAGGCGGCGGCCGTGTTGATCACCCGGTAGACCGGCAGGGTGGTGAGATTGACGAGCCCCAGCGCGTCGGCCGGGGGCGCCGTGTCGGCGCGCACCGCCTCGACCAGCCGGCGGAGCAGGCCGGCCACCCGGTCCCGGAAACCCCGCGCCGCCGGCACGGTGAGCCGTCCGAGGACGGGGTTGAGACAGTCGACGGAGGTGTCGCAGCGATAGACCGGGAGGTCGCCTCCCCCCTCCATCAGGATCTCGGTCACCCGGCGGTCAAGGGCCAGCGGCTCCAGGATGCGTATCCTGGGGCCGGAGGTGTCGCCGTCGGAGACCGGGGCGGTGACGATCGCGGTGCCCGAGATCGACATGGCGAACTCGCCGAGATCCCGGTCGGACGCCAGGAAGCCCGACGCCCTCACCGCGCGCCAGGCGTAGTTGACGTTGACCGGGGCCTGGTCCTTGAGCGGTCCCGAGGCGGCGGCCAGGGTCGAGTGGCGCTTGCCGTCCGCGCCGCAGCCGTGGCGGGCGGCGGCGTAGTCGGAGAAGATCCCCTGTCGCGTGCCGATGGCCGCACAGATCGCCGCGCTCGCCCGGTCGTTTTTGGACCAGACCGCCCCGACCAGGGCCTGGGCGGTCTCGCAGGAGTTGAGGTTCTGGCTGTTCACCCACTGGGCCAGGGCCCGGAGCTTGGACAGGGTCTCGGCGATCACCGGCGAGATGGTCTCGAGCGCCAGCTCGAAGGCGAAGCCCGCGGCGTTCTGGGCCACGGCGCGGCCAAAGGCGATCAGCTGGTCGGAATTGATGAAGGAGAAGGCGCCGGCGAACGTGTCGATGCCGCCGCAGCCGGCCCGGAAGGAGGGCAGGCTCACCGTGGCGATGGGCTCGGAGCGCACGGGGGCGCGCAGGTAGAGGTTGCCCAGGGTCCAGTGGCCCGAGGCCTGGCCGTCGAAGGCGGTCGGCCCGGTGGTGTTCACCGCCGCGCCCCTCCAGAAGCTCTCCATCTCCGAGAGCACGTCCGCGCCCGCGGGCGGGGCGAGGCAGAGCGAGATGGCCCACACGAGCACGAATTCGCGGGCAGCCATGGTCATGCCCGCAATCCTTTGCTTAATAGTCATGTCCGATCTCCCGTGCGGTGAGGGTGAAGATGCGCTCGGCGAGCTGGTCCTTGGCGACCACGCCGAAGGAAACCGGAAGCGCCCGCCTGGTTCGCGTGTCGTAGAGGACAAGGGCGGGGAACACCGGGGCCTCGAGGCCGAGACGCGCGGCGCGGCCCTGGTCGGGGACCGCCTCGGGCCACCCATCGAGGGGCTCGCCCGTCATCGAGACCGCGAGCACGTCGAGGCCGTGGCGCAGCGCGAAGGCGCGCAGAAGGGGGCCGAACACGCGGCATCCCGGGCATCGCGCATGGCCGAGATAGATGAGGCCGTAACGCTCGCCGAGCCGGGCCAGGACGGCGTCGCGCTCGGCCCGGCGCTGCTCCGACCAGACCTGCTTGGCCAGGGCGCCCACCGGACGCTTCAGCGTGTAATCGAGATCCGGGCTCGCCCAGACCGTGCGGCGGAAGGCGTCCGAGAAGGAGGCGGCTTTTTGCAGGGTCTCCTGCTGGAGGCGCAGGTAGGCCGTGACGTTCTCCGGGCTCGGGTCCAGGATCGCCCTGGCCCGGGCTTCCTCCAGGGCCCGGCGCATCCCCAGGAGGCGCTCCATTGCGGTCTCGGGCCGCGAAGAGGGTCTTGCGGGAGGCGTTTGCGCCGCCGGCGCGTCCTCTTCCGCGTCTTCCTCGTTCCGGTCGCAATAGAAGTGCCAGCCGAGCGAGGGCTCAGTCTCCCGATTTGGGCCCGATCGGGGACCGCACCAAGGCCGCCATTCCCGCGCATCCGCGGGCAGCGCCGCGAGGACGGCGAGGAGGCAGGCGAGTGCGAGGGCGTACGGGATGGTCATGGCTGCCCCCTTCACTTGCTTTTGGTGTAGAAGCCGTGGATGCGCTCACGCATCACCGCGCCGGTTCGGCCGGCTTCCGGAAGCTCGATCGAGGGCTCATACGACCCGTCGGTCAGATTCTCGGTGAACTCGGAGAGGTCCACGGCCTCGAAGTCGATGCGTTCCATCTCATCGACCGTGAAGCCGCGGCAGCTGCCCCAGCCGATCCCGAGCTGGCCGCGTGTCGCTTCCTGCAGGATGCGCCCGAGCTTGGAGCCGAACACGCACCAGGAACGTTTCCAGCGGATGCACACGCCGAAGATCCGCTTCGCGCATCCCTTGCCCAGGTAATGCGTGTTCCCGGCATGGCGCTCCTCGGCCAGGAGGCGTTCCTCCTTGGTGCAGCCGGCCACGCCCACGAGCGCGCCCGAGTTCTTGCAGCAATCGGCGAGGCCTCCCCACTGGATCCGGCAGGACTGGCGATCGCCCCTGAAGAACCGGAGGGTCTGGCGGTCGAATTCCTCTCCGCCCAGCTCGATGGCCATGTTGAGCCGGGCCGCCGAATCGACGAACCCGGTGTTGGCCCGGGACGCCGCGGTTCCGCACTCGGCGCCCACGCACCAGGAGACCGAGCCGCAATGGCCGCCGGCCCCGGCGCGCTCGAGTCCCGCCTTGCAGTCGTTCACCGATCCGGAGG
>CBDHDG010000002.1:0-353549 GCA_965261595.1 bacterium | reverse complement strand
GCGATCGGAACCGGGTTCCGGATTTTCGTTCGTGTCGTCCTTGCGGTTCATGGCAAGTTTCCTCTCAGGCTTGCGAGATGGCGGGCGCGCGGCCGCGCGGCCCGGCCCTCCCTCGGCGGCGATGGCCTCGAGCGCCGCTTCCAGGCCGATGTTCCCCGCGATGCGGTCGTGGGGCGGCGCGGGATCCGCGGCGCAACCCCGGCTAGTGCAGGGCGGGACCCCGCCCGGGACCACCGCGACGGCCGGGATCGCCTCGATGCCGAAGATCCGGAACAGACGCGGATCGATTGTTGCGCCGGACTTGCGGCCCAGGTACGGGCCGATGCGTTTCACCGTGGCCTGCAACCCGTCCGGGCCGAGCCCGCGCAGCACCAGCGGCGCGCCGATCCGCGCCGCCTCGCGGCTCCACTGCCGCCAGCTCGCCGCGGGCGCCGAGAGGCTCATGAAGACGATGACCTCGGGGCCATGGGGACGCTCGGAAAGGCCGCGGGCAACGCGGCCGGCATGACGTTCGGCCGGGAGGGGGCCGGAGGCCCCGGGGGCGTTTTTGCCCGCGCGTTCCAGCGCGCGCTCGATCACCGAGCGCGACCAGGCGTCCAGGTCCCCGTCACGGACTTTTGCCGGTTGCCGCAGGACCTGATCGACAGTATCGCGCGCCAAGTCCTTGGCTTTTCCCTGGGCCCGGGCCGGGCCGCACCAGGCCGCCATCACGAGCGCGCAGGCGAGAGCCGGGATGGTCTTACGAATCGGGTTATCGTTCATGTCAGCCTCCTCAGAGCAGACAGCAGTTGCGCTTGCGCCAGAGCAGATAGCCGAAGTTCTCGCCCGCCACCGGCAGCTCGCGCAGCGCTTCCCAGATCACCGAGGACCGGCCCGTGGGGTTGCAGCCGGTGAGGGGCGACGTGGCCGGGACCGGCTGGGTCATCTGCCAGCGGTACTGGGACTTCTTCATGATGGGCATGGGATAGCGCCCGCAGAGCGCCGCCGGCCCCGACGTGCCCCAGGCGAGCAGCAGCCGGTGAAGACGGAACACGAGCCGCTGGGCCACGAGGAGCGAGGCCTGGACCCCGCCCACGTGGGCGGCCACGTTGCCGGTCAGGGGATACATCCCGCCCTGGCAGCCCGCGCACCAGAACAGGGGGTCGAGCGGCAGGCCAGCCGAGGCGGCGGCGCAATCGGCGGCGCAGGCCGCCTGGGCCGGCAGGTCCGCGAACAGCGCGGCTTCCGGGTTCAACAGGAAGGACAGCTCGTCGTCGAGCCAGGCCGGGTCGAGCTCGGAGACCCAGGCGATGTCGAGCCCCCCGCTTTCAAGGCAGCCGATGTCGAGCAGGGCCCCGATCCAGGACAGGAGCGGATAGACGTAGTCATGGACGTGCCACACAGAGCCCGAGGCGCCGTCGCCGCCCGAGGAGCCAGTACGTCCGCGCCCCGCGGGCAGGCCCGGGTCGATGGTCATGCCCCCGAGATTGGGGAAGCACCAGGGCGCGCGGCTGACGTCGATCAGCCGCGCCGGCTCCCACAAGCCCAGGGAGAGTCCGATCCGGGGGATCGGCTTGCCGCAGAGGCAGATCGGCGATCCCGGATTGGGCGTGTCCGGCGCGCCCGTGGCGCTGCCCATGCGGATCGGCCCGATCGAGATCGGCAAAAGACACTCCCAGCACACGTCCGTGACGGGGTTCACGAAACGCCCGGTGCAGGACTGGGCGGAAGCGGTCCCCGTGGACAGGGCTCCGGCAAGGACCAGCGCCGTGCAGACGGTCTTCAGGGATCTCATGGCCGCCCTCCGATGGTCGCGGGATTGGCTTCGTCGTCGAGCGGCACTTCCGTGATCCTGAGCATGGATCCCTCGGCCGCGACCAGGGACGGGGTGGCGCGGAGCCCGAAACGTTTCGCAAGCCGGCCGTTCTGGTCGAAGAAGAACGGCCGTTCGTGGGGCCGCATCAGGTCCAGCGGGCGGCCCGCCAGGAGCACGATCTTCGCGGGCCGTTCGTGGCCGAGGGCCCAGGTGACCTCGGCCGGCCGCGCGCCGTCGATGAACAGCAGATCCCGGGTCAGCGGGTACACCTCGAGGGGGTTGATCCGAGCGCCCCGGGCCGCAATCAGGGTCCCATCGTGCGCCCGGACGTCTTGCTCGACCGTGATCGAAGGATCGAACAGCCGGGTGCGACGGACGCGCGCGGGCCCGATGCCCTCGACGCGCCCGGGCGCCTCGATGCGCTCCCGGCCCCGGTCCAGGGCCTCCCGGCGCATGCGGGTGAGGTCGCCCGAGGACTCCAGCGCTTCAAGCCGGGCCTCGATCCGTTCGAGCAGGTCGGGCTCGGCGATGGGCCACACCGCGCCGCGCACGCCAAGGTCCTTCGCGGGTACGGGCCGCGCCGCGAGCATCAGCACGCAGGCAATCGCGATGAGCCGAAGACGGGACAGGAGAACACGCCGCGTCATGGCCGCGCCTCCTCGGGTTTGGCGAGCGGTCCCTTGAGCCCGAGCCAGGGGACGTCGGGCAGGGCCCAGGCCCGGCCCCGGATGCGTTCTTGCGGGATGAGCCCGATCTCCGAATAGCGGCTGTCGTGGCTGTCCACGTGATCGGCGTGGACGTAGTAGCGGCCCGGCGGGATCACGCCCGGCCCGATCGCCTCGAGCCTGCGCCCATCAAGCGCATGCGTCTTGGCAACGCCGAGGACCGCGCCGTTCACCGAGACCCGGCGCTCCCTGTCCACCTCCACCCGGTCTCTGGGCAGGCCGCGCACGGTCTTGAGGTAGGGGATCCCCGAGCCGGCCTCCTCGGGTGGGTCGAACAGGACCGCGTCGCCCCGTTGGAACTCTCCCACGAGGGGCAGCACGAAATACCCCCAGGCTCCGTCGGACCAGCTCGCGTTGACGTAGACGCGCGAGACCGCGACGAGCCACAGGGCGGCCAGCATGGCCATCCAGAGCAGGATCTTGCGGCCCCGTCCGGTTCGTTCAGGCGCACGCCGTCCGGGCGCACGCGGCAAGGCGTGCAGGGTCTCTCTCATCGTTCGTCCTCCGTGTTCGTCGGGGGATGGGTTTTGGACAGGGCCGTCTGGATCGCCGCCTTTATCTCGGCGGTGAGGTCCGGCGCGCCGGCGGCGACCGCCCTTGCGGGCAGCAGCACCGCGCGGTGGCGGGCTGCCGTCCGGACGAGCGCCTCCTCCAACCGGCGCGCCCAGCCGCGCACGGCTTTTACGGCCTCCTCTTGGTCGCCGTGCTCCCGGGCGGCCTTGGCCATGTAGTCTGCCGTGAGCTCGGCAAGCCGCACGCTCGCGATGCGCGGGACCCTCTCCAGGGCCATGCGCGCCGTGACGGCCGAGACCGCCGCGGCCACCCCGGCACTCAGCACAAGCGCGGCGGCCAACGCCGTGGGCCCGCTCATGACGCAGCCCGTTCCGGCGCCGTCTGTTCGCGCGTGACATGAAGCTCCTCCGGTGGGGTGGGGTCGTGCGTGCCACGGGACTCCCTCTGGGCGGACGCGATGGGGCCCCGTCCCGCGCCCTCCTGCCCTTTCAGGGCCCGGAAGCGGTCCAGCCAGAGCCTGGCCGCCCGATCGGGAACCACGGTCCGGATGCGGCGCTTAAGGGGCGGGAAGGCGACCGCGGAAGCCGCGCCGTCGCGCGCGCCCGGCAGGTCCCGGTCCTCCGCGGCCTCGGCCATGCGGGCCACGAAACGCAGCAGTTCCGCCTGCTCCGGGGAGGGCTCCGCATCGAGCCCGGCCGACTCGCGCACGGCCCGGTCGATGGTCCCGCCGAGCCGCTTCAGCCGCTCCGCCCCGCGCTGGGAGGAAGCGGCCTTTGTTCCCAGCCACGCGACGCTCGCGTCCGCCAGAAGGGCGTAGAGGGCCGCCTCCCGGCGGTCCCCGGATCCTTCAAAGGCCTCGATCTCCTCGCTCATCAGCACCGCGTGGGCCGCCAGCGAGTGGAACCGCCTGAGCCGGCCGCCCCTGCGGCAGGTGTTGGCCAGCACGTGGGCCAGGGCCTCGAAGTCGACGGCGTCCGGGGTCAGCCCCTCCGGATCTTCCGGCCAGGCGAGGGGCCGATCCCCGGATCGGGGCTTCTCCGCCCGTGTCGCAGCACTCGATGGCGCCCGCCTGTTCCTGTCCTTGCTCATGTGCGTCTCCTTCTGTTTAAGCTATGGAGGCCGTCACGGCGCGCTGCCCGCAGGGCCGGCTGTCGTGGCCTCCGGACCGTCGCCGTCGGCGATGCGGTCGATGGCCTGCTCGGTGGTGAGGCCTTCGGCCTTCAGCCGCTCGACCGCGGCGAAGGCCGGCCCGCGCGATGAATAGAGAGCTACCGACCAGGGGTCCAGGGCGAGCCGCGCCACGCGCCAGCCGTCCGGACCGTGCAGCACCAGCTCGGCATGGCGCCCGTCCACGGTGGCCAGGCTCTTGAGGGCCCGCTCCATGCCGGGATCGCAGTGGATGCGCTTTTCCTGTTTGAGGAGCTCGACGGACTCGTCCTTCTGGGCCAGGAAGATGGTCCAGTCGGCGTTGTCCCAGGCCGCCCGGGCCGCGGGGTTGGCGTAGTAGTCGTTGACGCTCTGGGTGCCGGTGACGAGCGCGCCCCGGTACTTGCGCGCCCGCCTGGCCGCGCCCTCGAGGAAGGCCCGGCTGTCCTCGCCCGACAGGAGGTCCCAGGCCTCGTCGATGACGATCGCCTTGGGCCGGGTTCTGGGGCCGTGATACATGCGCTGGGTGGCGAGGAAGACCACCAGCATCAGCACCACGCCCTGGACGTCGCCCCGGCCCTTGAGCTCGGCGAGCTCGAACACGGTGAGCGCGGCGTCCAGGGCCGGGGTCTCCGATCCCTCGAAGAGCCGCCCGAGCGCGCCGCCCGGCCGCCACGGTCCGAGGGCGAGAGCCATGTCCGATGCCCGCCGGTCGCCCGCCGCCTCCAGCCGGCGCTGCACGGTCCCGAGGTCGGCGCCGTTGCCGGCCTCCTCCCAGGCGCGCGCGATGGCCTCGTCGATGAGCGCCGCCTCGATGTCGTCGATGCGCCCGCGCCTTCGGCACATGCGCCCGACCACGGCGGCCAGCATGGCAAAGCACTCCTCCCGGTAGTCCCCGTCCCGGGCCGCCACGTCCGCGTCGATCATGGCGAAGGGGTTGAGTCTCGCCGGGTCCTTGCCGAAGGCGATGAAGACGCCGCCGAGGGCCTCGGCCGTGTGCTGGAAGGAACGCCCGTCATCGATCACCACGGCCTCGCCGCCCGCGCCCGCGATGCCCGCGACCAGCTCCTGCATCAGGACCGACTTGCCCGACCCGGACTTGCCGGTCACGGCCACGTTGTAGTTGCCGGCCTCGTTGGCGAAGGGGGACCAGCACGCGGGCTGGCCCCGCCTTCCGATCAGGAGCAGGGCCGGCGGCGCGTCGGGCGACGCTCCCTGGCCGCGCCACTCGCCGTGCACCGGCGCGAGATTGACGGCCGAGGAGGTGAGCAGGGTCTTCATCCGGCCCATACGGGCGAGGTCGGCGTCGAGCCCGCCCGCCGGAACCATGGGCAGACAGGCGAGCCAGGCCGGCAGGTGGGCGTAGCGCTCCGCGCCCAGGCGCCAGCCCTGGCCGTGATAGATGGCCCGCACCGCCTGCTCGGCCTCGTCGATGGCGTCCAGGGGCGCGTAGACCGCGATCGTGTAGCAGGCCTTGACCAGCCGCTCGCCGTTCTTCAGCCGCTCGGTGACGAAGCGCCAGTCCCGGGCCTTCTCGGGCAGGCCCGGCAAATAGCGCGCGATCCCCGTGCCCGCCTGCTGCGTGGCCCGGGCCGACTTGAGGAAGGCGCGCTCGCCGGCGGCCGCGTCGCCCATCGTCACGGTGAGGGCGGTCAGGACCGGGGCGCCCGGCTGCAGGAAGTCCCGGTGGAAGTCTCCGATCAGCGCGTTGCCGCGCCAGCCGGGCCAGACGTCGGGGAAGGCCCGGGCCGAGAGCACGCGCACCGCCACGTCCGTCCCGTCCGGGTGAAGGAAGACCAGGCCCGTGGGCGCAACGGTCAGGGCCCGGCCCGGCGCCGCGCACTGAAGATGAATGGGGTCTCTGGGCGACCAGCGCCTTTGCGGCCTGTCGAGCCCGCCGTCATGCTCTCCCGCCAGGTCGGGGGCCGTGATCTCCGCGGCGAGGGACAGCAGAACGTCCGGCTCGACCCGCCGCGCCTCGGCGCCGGCCGAGGCGAGCGTGCCTTCCAAGGCCCGCCGGAACCCCCCGAGGGCGGTCTCGGCCGCCGGTCCGGCCGGGCCCGCCAGGCAGGCCGCGAGGAACACCCGGCAGTCGTTCAGCGTGAACGGCGGTCCGCTCGCATGGAGGGGGCGCCATCCGGCATGGGCAAACAGGGCCCTGCGCCGCGCCGCCATCCCCGCCTGTACCCCGCCCGTCAGGCGCCGGGGTTCGGCCCAGCTCCGGATCGCCGCCCCGTAGCGCGGGCTCGTCCAATGGATGATCTGCACCACCGCGCGCTCGGGCGCGGCGTCGGCGAGCGTGCCGGCCAGCGCGCCCAGGGTCTCCTCGTCGATGCCCACGAAGGGCGGCAGCTCCAGCAGGAAGCCGCAGCTCGCGGCGTTGATATAGAGCTCGCTCCCTTCGTCCCAGGCCCGCCAGGGCAAGAGGCCGGCGAGGGGCGCCGGCAGGGCCGGAAGGATCCAGGGCTGAAGCGCGTCCGGTCCCCTGAGCAGGTCCTTGAGGCGCTCGATCACGGCAGCCTCCAGCGCGCCGGCTCCAGCACCGCGCGCACCCAGTGGGCCTCGCGGTAGACCCCGTCGGCGTCCACGAAGGGCGCGATCCAGATCCGCGCGATGCTCTCTTTCGTGCGCAGGCGGTCATTGGCCTCATCCGGGGATCCTTCGTCCGGCGAAACGGGTTCCGGTTCGGCAGGGGCCGCGGCGGTAGGAGGACGCCCTGTCTCCGTGGACTTCTCTGCGGTGCCGTCTCGGTCCCCGACGGTCCGGAACCACTTCGCGAGCCAGGCGAGCGGATCGCAGCCTTCGGCGCAGGATGTGCCGGTCCCTTTGGCATTACCGGTCTTGGATTGGTAGAGGGGTGTCCGGATCGCGAGCCCTTGCGCCTTGCCGGGGGCCGCGACCGCCGGATCGGCCTCCGCGACGCTCGTGCAGGCCGCGCCTTGGGCCAGGGGGCATTGCCAGGCGTCGCCCACGTGGGTCGCCGCGCAGCCGCCCAGGACCAGCGCCGCCGCGAGGATCGCGGGGATCACCGCCCGGCTTTGTCCGATTCGTGGATGAATCGTCGATTGCGCTCTCATTGGCCTCCTCTCTTCCTGTCCTTGCGCCCGTCGAGCCAGGCGCCCTCGATGAACACCACCGTCACCCGCGTTCCCGTCTGGAGCTGGATCACCGGCTGGTACTGCTCGGCCCGGCGGATCAGGTAGTCGGCCACCCTGCGGCCGGCCGAGCCCGCGCCCGCGCCAAGACCGGCCCGGCCGAGCTCGGCTAGGCTCGATACGTTCAAGGCTCCGTCCGAGGTTGTCCTGGCCGGGGCCTGAAGCAGGTTGGCGGCCGTTTCGCCCACGCCCGAGATGAGGCCCGCGAGGAACGCCTTCTCGATCAGGGCCCCCTCGCGGCTCACCACCGGGCCCCGAACGCCCACCTTGCCGCTCCCGGCCACGAAGCCCGCGACCTGCGTCTCGGTCACGGTTTCCGGATCCGGCCCGGCGCACGTCAGGGTCCGCAGCCGGACGTAGACCTTCTCCGAGGAGAGGTCCCCGTAGCCGGCGCCGGTCAGGGTGCACCCCGCCACGTCCACTTCGAGCGCTTCGCCGCCCTCGGCCGCGCTCCGGGCCGGACCGGTCAGCCGCAGGAGCACCGGGCGCGGCTCGCCCTGGGAGGCGACGCCCGCCGAGGCGTCCGCGCCGGCCAGCACCACGGCGTCCGCATAGGACCCCGCCGGCAGCCAGGACCCCAGCGAACGGGGTCCCGGATCAGCGGCGTTCTTGTCCCCCGCCGGATCCGCATCATTCTCGAACTCCTGGATCATCGGTACGGCCGGTGCGGCATCCGAGGCCGCGGGGGCTCTCTTGCCGGGAGCAGGTTGGCTCGAAACCGCACGGGTAAAACCGTCCGTGCCCGGGGCGGTCCGGTCCTCCGGACCCGGTCCTGCCGTCCGGGCTTCGAGCCGGCCGCGCAGTTCCTCGATGGCCGCCGCCTGTTGGTCGATCACCGCCCGGCCGTCCTCGGCGCCGCGCGCGAGGCGCTCTCTGAGCTTGGCGTTCTCCTGCCCGGCCCGCCGGCTTCGCGTCTCCATGTCCCGGAGCCGCGTCTCCAGTTCGCCGATCCGCGCCTCCGAGCGGCGCACCCAGCTCACCTCCGCCGTCTCCGGACCGGCCAGCTTCGCCTCGATCCCGGTCGGCGGGGGCGAGCCTCCGCCTCCGCCCGCCGAGAACCACACCGCGAACACGATCAGCAATGCCGCGGCCACGCCCGAGAAGAGCAGCACCTGTTGCTGACGGGTGCGCCGGGCCTCCGGATCCATGGGGACCTTGTCCGGGCCGCTCATGGCGCCGCCTCCGTGGAACGGGTCCGGAAGGCGTCATGTACGGCCACGACGAGCCGCCCGCCCGATGGGCCGGTCCCCGGCGCCGCCAGCCAGATCGCGGCCGCGCCCGGCGCGAGACGGCCCGCCAGGGCCTCGGCGCCGGCTCCCGCGCCGGGGCCCGCTTCCAGCACGCGGGCGGTGAACCGGGGCCCCCGCCAGATCTCGATGACTGAAAGACCTTCCTTGTAGAACGTTCCTGAAGGCGTCTCGATCGCGTAGCCCGGCAGGGTCTCGCGCCGCGCCACCGCCCGGACCAGCGCCACCAGCGCGCCCACGCGCCGATCGCCCGGCCCTTGGACGTCCGTTTTGGTCAGTGCGGCCGCGTTGCGGATCAGGATCTGGGCCGAGCCGCGCGAGGCCACCGTCAACGCCAGCCGGTAGGTGAAGCCCGCGACGGTCCCGATGAAGAGCGTCACCGGCTCCCGGGGGGCGCCACGGGCAACGCGGACGCCGGTGAGGCCCGCGGGTCGCAGGTAAATGTCGCCGCGCGCAGGGTCGTGCTCGACCTGGAAGCCGTCCGGTCCGCGGATCACCCGCGCGATCCGGTCGTTCGCCAGGGCGATGCGGCTCACCGCACGGTCCGAGACCTCCGCTTCCAGCTCCGCGTGGTCCACGGCATCCAGGATCTGCATGGCCGAGGCCGGCATGCAGTGGAAAAGCGTTCCCAAAAGAAGCGCCGCCACGGACACCCGGATTCTCGTCGCATGTTTCATTCTCGGTCCTCCAGTTCTTCGAAACGCACCAGGCCGATCCGGCCGGCATCCACGCGGAAGGCCAGCCGGTACCGCTTGCGCTCGCGCGAGACCGGCTCACGCCCGATCCAGGTCGCGAGCTCTCCGGTCACCAGGACCGTCAACCTCTCCGCGTCCGCCTCGATGCGCTCGGGATAGAAGGCGGTCGCAAGGTCCCGCCGCGCCATGCGACCGGCCTCGGCCGCGACCCAGACCCCGATCGCGCCCCGGGCCGAGGCGTGGCTCAGCCGCGCCGCCGCCTCCCGCACGTGCGCCGCGTTCTCAGGCGTCAGCGTCAGCAGCGTCACCGCCACGGTCCGTCCCATGTCCTCCAGGTAGCGAAGCCCGGCCCGGCTGCTCCCGACCTCCCAGGCAGGCCCCGTGACCGCCGGGATCAGCACCGCCATGCGATCCACCGAGGCCAGACCGACGCTCAGGCCCAGATTGGCCAGGAGCGAGAGGCCCAGGAGCCCGGCCAGGGCCGCACGCCCGTCGCGCACCCGCCGCCGCTCCGCTTCCATGACGTCCCGTCTCATCCAGGCCCCCTCATCCGATGAAGCGGCGCACATGACTCGGGGGCGCGCCCTTGAGGCCCAGGGTGAAGCCGGGCAGGTACCAGTAGAGCGCGCAGATCGCCACATCCGCGCCGCCGCCCCGCTTGGCCCGGCGCAGCAAGGCCCAGGCACCGAGCCCGGCCACCAGCCCGGTCACGAAGGCGTTGGCGGCCAGCCCCAGGACCGCAGGCCCCAGGAGCGCCGCCGCCTCGTCCAGGGTCCAGAACAGCCAGCGCTCGGGATCGTCCAGACGCGAGGGGATCGCGTGCCGGGCCGGATCGCTCATCGTCCGCCCCCCTCATACGATCGCCGTGCCGACAAGGCCGGTGACGATGCCCGTGCCGGCCCCGGCCGCGATGCCCACGCCGACCGCGCCCATCAACTGCGTGGCGTTGAAGCGCAGCACCGAGCCGACCAGCGCGGCGCCCACCGCCAGCGCGGCCGCGAGCTGCCCGCCCGTGCCCGAGACGATGTCGGTCACCGTGCCGAGCGGACTCGAGAAGGTCGTGTCCGTCGAGGCCCAGGCCGTCTCCAGGCTAACCAGCGTCAACACGAGCGCCGGAGCCGCAACCCGATGCGCGCTGCCCACGACGGCTTTGAGGGCGTTCCTGGTAAAGGAAGGTGTTCTCATCGCGCCGTCCTCCGCCCGGCCTCGCCGTCGTCCGAGGTCGAGATCCGCCGCCGCGCCGAGGCCCAGGTCTCCAGATCGGCGAGCAGGTAGCGCACCCGGGACCCGAACCGGTGGAACACCGGTCCCGCGCCACTCACCCGGTAGCGGTCCAGCGTCCTCGGCGAGAGGCCCAGCCATGCGGCCGCCTCCCGTGTGCTCAGGTAATGCCTGCCGTTGTTGTCGTTCATGCGCGTGTCTCCTTCTCGTTCGAGGTCGGCCCCGGACCCGGCAGGCGGGACCGGAGCGGTGGATGGACCGGGCAGGATCGCCCCGGCGGATGGGTTCGCTGCGTCCGTCACCCCGGCGCGGATGGCTCGGGCCTCTTCCGCGCTGGCCTGGGCCGCCATCCAGGCGCGCACCCGATCGACCGTGGTCAGCCGCGGCGACACTCCCCGGCGCAGCCTTCCCATGAAGGACGGATTGCCGACAGCCTCCAGGCCCAATACCGAGAGCTTGGTCCCGGTCACGGTCAGGAACGCCTCGACCTCGCGCCGGAACACAGGGCCCAGAGGCGGATGCCCCATGAAGACCAGGACCCGGTCCGCCGTCGCCAGCCGCACCGAGCGTCCCCGCATCTGGGAGGCCACGAAACCCGGGTCCCCGAGGGCCTCCAGGCCGAAGCGCCGGGCGCTCATGCCGTGGCGTACGCGCCAGGCCGCAACGGTCCGGCGCAGGCGCTCGTCGAAAGGCATATCGGAGGGGGTGCCGGGCGTTATCATGTGTGAGAACATAAGGGGAAGGTTCCCGCTTGATAATAGGTATCAATAGTGTATAACCTATAGTTGATTGACATTCCTGAGCACACCAGCGGTGGAATGCGCGGGGGTGCGGCAAAAAACCGGGGAGACGGCAGGTGGAAGGAAAAGGATGAATATAGAGGGAAATAAGGACGAAAGGAAGACGATTAGGCGGGACCCGGTACGGCTCAGGCTGAAGGACCTGCTCAGGCGTAACGACCTCACCCTCGCCGCCGCGTCGCTGGCCATCGGCCGGAACAAGACCTATCTGCAGCAGTATGTGGACCGGGGGGTGCCCGCGGTCCTCGGGTACCGGGACAGCGAGGCGTTGGCCGACCTGCTCGGCTGCGCCGGCGGGGAGCTGCGCCACGAGACCGTGCCCAAACGCAGGCCCATGAAGCGCAGGCGGCCCCGGCCGCCGGTCGGACTTCCCGGCGCGCCTGTGGCGGCCATCCCGGAGATCGCGGTGGAGGCCGGGGCCGGGGCGGGAGCGCTCGCCGAGGGGTTCGTCTCCGAGACGGCCCGGTGGCACTGGCCGGAGAACATGATCCGCTACGAGGGGGGCGCGGCGCCCGAGAACGTGCGCATCCTCCGGGTGCGGGGCAACTCCATGGAGCCGGAGATGCGCGAGGGCGACCGGATCGTGGTGGATGTCTCGCGCCGGCTGCCGTCAACGGGGGAGACGTTCGTGCTGTGGGACGGCAACGGGCTGGTGGTCAAGCAGGTCGAGAGGGTGCAAGGCCATGGGGAGGGCGGGGACGAACCGCCCCGGCTCAGGCTGATCTCCGCCAACCCGGACTACGCCCCCTACGCATGCCTCGCCCAGGACGTACACATCCTCGGCAAGGTGTTGTGGGTGGTCAGGAAGGTGTGAGGGATGAACGGCCACAAGGTTGCGAAGACAGTTCGCCGTTACAAGGGATTGATGGGGAACGATCACCGCTGCGTCCGGGTGTGTTTACTTGGCAAGGCTGACGGTAACATTGGCGTATGGTCCAGGAATTCTACCCGCGACGATGGAGAGTGATGTAATGGTGAAGCGGAGAAGGGCAGATCAAAAGAAAGGCATATTCTGCCTGGAGGGAATTTGGTATGGAGACAAGGACAAGACCTCTGTTGAACCGGTGTTGCGTTTTCTTGAGACGTAAGCATTCAGTCGTGGGGTGATGACGTCCAGCTTGTTCGTCATGGACTTCGGGCGAGGTTCTGACAAGGGGCTGGTAACACGGCGCGACTTGTGGTATTTTTGCGGGCATGACGAACCGCGCAGACGCCGTTCAGGCTGACCTCTCCCTTGCCGTGGAACCGGATGTCTCATGGTCTCTTCGCGCTGAGACGCCCTCATGCGGGGCACCGGACTGGCGTTCGCTGTTCGATCTCGAGCGGGCGCGGGCGGAGGCGGCGGAGGCGCGCTGCGAAGAGTTGGGCTGGGCCGATGTGGATTCCCGTGCCCGGGCGGGTTCGCTGAAGTGGCAGCTCGACGCCTGCCGGAGCAAGCTGAAGGCGGCCGTGGAGGAGACGAAGGAAGTCCGCCGCGCGGCGCAGGACGCCCTTTCCTTACAGGCGGAAGTGGCGCGGCTGGAGAAGCTTCTTTCGGAAGCCGGCGTCGAATCGGCCAGGGACCGCGCGGGTGCGTCGCCGTCAGGGAAGGTCGCCCGGCTGCGCAAGGAGATCAGCCGGCGGGACAGGCAGGTCGTCCGGCTGGAGGATCGGCTGGCCCGGGAGGCGCAGGCGTCGGAGACCCACAAGGAGACCATCGGGTCGCAGGGCCGCGAGGTCATTCGGCTCCATTCGAGTTGAGGCGATTGCGCGACCAGGCGGACGCGGTTCGGTGTCTGTCCGAGGAGGTCTACCGGCTACGAGTTGTCCTGGAGACGTCCGAGGCCGCTGAACTGCGCAAGGCCTTGAGGAGATCGCGGCGCCAGAAGAACACGATCAAGTCCCAGTCCAAAGAGAACGCCCGGCTGCGCAAGGCGGTGCGGAAGTCGGCGAGCCGGCAAGCGGGTCTGGAGGTCCAGCTGGCGAAGCTTCGCGCGACCGGGGCGGTGCTGTCGAAGGCGCTGTTCGGGCGCAGGAGCGAACGGCAGGAGAGGCTGCGCTCGGAGCGCCGGCGCGGCCGGCATCCCGGCGCCGCCGGTCATGGCCGCACCCTGCGGCCCGCGCTCGAGGAGAGGACGGAAGAACGCAACCCGCCGGCCGATATGCTCATTTGCGCCGGTTGCGGGAAGCCCTACGTGGTGAACGGGGCCCGTGTCTCGACCCTCGTCGAGATCGTGGTCGCTGCCCATAGGCGCAGGATCGTCCGTCCCCGGTGGCACCGGAGATGCAACTGCGCGTCCTCGCTCATGGAAGTGTCGGCGCCCCCGGCGCCGCGCCTGTTCGCAGGCACGCCCTGCGGGACCAGCGTGTGGTCGCGCTTCCTGTTCGAGCGCTACGCCTGCTTCCGCCCGCTCAACCGGGTCGCCGCCTGGCTGTCGGACCAGGGGCTTCCGATCTCGCCAGGGACGCTGGCCGGCAGCGCGCGCCGGTTCGCACCGCTGTTCGAGCCGATGGCCGAGGCGATCCTCGCGCGCCAGAACGAGGCGGCGGTGCGGCACGGCGACGAGACCGCCTGGGGCGTCCAGTCGCTTCGCGAGGAGGGCCGCTCGAGCCGGGCTTGGCTGTGGACCTCGGTCAGCGAGGACGCGGTCTACTTCCACGTCGACCCCTCGCGCAGCGCGGAGGTCGCGAAGACGCTGTTCGGCGCGGCCGTCTACCATACGGTCATCGTCTGCGACCGCTACAGCGCCTACAAGAAAATGGCGCGCGAACTCGGTGGTGCAGTGATTCTGTGTTGGTGCTGGGCGCATCAACGCCGCGACTTCATTCACTGCGCCGCCGGCCAGGCAGGGCTAACGCAGTGGTGCCGGAGATGGATCGAGCGGATCGCCGCGATCTACCGGCTGAACGAGGCGCGTCTGGTCCATTACGACCCCGGCCGCGACCGGCAGAGCGCGGCGTTCTCCACGGCGCAGGCCGCGCTGGAAGAGGCGCTCGACGGACTGTTCGTGGAAGCCGGACGGGAACTGGCCGCCCTGCCGAGGGCGGCGCGCGAGGGCAAGGCGCTGCGCTCGCTGCTGAACCATCGCGAGGGCTTGACCGTCTTCGTCGAGCGGCCCCGGGTGCGGTGGACAACAACGCGGCCGAGCGCGCGCTGAGAGGACCCGTGATCGGGAGACGGCTGTCGTTCGGCTCCGTGAGCGAGACCGGCGCCCGGTTCACGGCGATGATGTACTCGGTCCTCGGCACCCTCGCGTCGAACGGCATCGACCTTCTCCGCTGGCTGGAGACATGGCTGGGAGCCTGCGCGGACAATGGCGGCCGGGCGCCGGACGACCTCTCGCCGTGGCTGCCGTGGTCGATGAGCGGGGAACGCAGGCGCGCCCTCATGGCGCCGGGAAGAGCGGCATGACCGAGTGCCGCTATTACGGCCGTGACTTCACGACGCAAGAGATGAGGCTGCTGCGCGCGCTGATCGCCGCCTCTCCGCCGCTGAACCGCCATGCGCTGTCGAAGGAGTTCTGCCGGCGCATCGGCTGGCTCAAGCCCGACGGCGGGCTCAAGGACATGATGGCCCGGGTTACCATGCTGGCCATGCACAACGATGGTCTGATCGCCCTCCCGCCGCCGAAGCGGCCACGGCCCCGGGCCCGGCCGATCGTCTTCGGACCGGACACCGAAGGGCCGCTGATCCCGGCGCCGGCCACCCTCGAGGAGGTCCGCCCGCTCGACCTGCGGACCGTCGTGCGCGACACCCCCGAGGGCAGGCTGTGGAACGAGTTCGTCGCCCGCTACCACTATCTCGGCTACAAAACCCTGGTCGGCGCACAGATGCGCTACGCCGTCCACGACCGCAGCGGTTGGCCCATCGCCATGCTCGGCTTCAGCACCGCCGCGTGGAAGCTCGCGCCGCGCGACCGCTTCATCGGATGGACGCCGCAGCTGCGCGAGAAGAACCTCTCCCTCGTGGTCGACAACCCGAGGTTCCTCATCCTGCCCTGGATCAAGATCCCCAACCTGGGCTCGCACATCCTCGCCATCGTCCGCCGGCGCCTGCCCGAGGACTGGACCGAGCGCTACAACACCACCCCCGTGCTCATCGAGACCTTCGTCCAGACACCGCGATACACTGGCGCCGTCTACAGGGCATCGGGCTGGATCCATGTCGGAACCACCCAGGGACGTGGGCGCTACGACAGGCACAAACGCTACGACAAGCCGAAGAAGGACATCTGGCTGCGGCCGCTGCGGAGAAACTGGAAGCAATTCCTCAATCGCTGAAACGTGCGCATCACCCCACGACTGAATGCTTACCGACAGGGGCTCGCTTGGATGCGCGGGCATTTTAACAAATCCGCTTTCATTTTGATTACGGTCTACGCAAGGCGAGTTCTAAGCAAGAGCAGGAATAATGTGTATTATTCAATAATATCAATATGATAGTGATATTTCACGGCTGATGAGAATGGATTTATTTACTTAACGGCCAAGAAGATCGCCGCGATCGCCAGGAAGAGGACCTTGCCCGCCGGCCCCCAGGCGAAGCTGAAAAACCTCGCCTGGACGACCGCAAGCTCCCAACCCTTGGGGATCAACCCTTTCGGATAGAGCAGGGCCAGGGCCAGCCAGCACATCAACAGGACGGTCACCAGGTTCAGGACCACGCCCAGCAGACAATCCGTCCAGAGGTAGCGGGTCCAGCGCCGGTGGCGGCCGCGATTGGTCGGCGAATCCTCGAACAAAAGGGCGGTGTCGGCGGACGCCTCCTCCCGGCCGGTGATCGGGCTGGTCACGCGCCCCATGTAGCCGGCCATGCCCGCCCGCTTCTCGCGCAACCAATAGCTGTACGTGAAATTGAAAAAACCGCCCAGCCCCGCGAAGGCCAGCGCCGTGAGGAGGATGGGGGCGTCGGACGCCTCCCAAGCTTGCGGGAGACTCGCGCGCGGAGCCGTCACCGCCCGGAAGAACGCCCCCGCGCGGCGCACACCTCCGGGTACCCGACGGCCACCGACACACCCGCCACGCTGACGCCCGCGACCCCCCACATGATCTTCTCGATCCACCGGTACGCCACCGGGCTGAACAGCAGGAGGGAGAAGAACAGGAGGATCGTCACGCAGGCCCAGAGCAGGCTTCTTCCCTTGTGCGTCCAACCGGCCGGGAATCCGGTCAACTCGGCCAGGGACGTGCCGCCCGCGACGGCGTACGCCCCGAACCAGAGCGAGACGCACAACAGCCCGACCCAGAGGACGCCCGCGTAGACGGGACTCATCCGGTGGAAACCGGCGAAGATGGTCTCGCCCGTGTTCAGCGTGTACCGGCCGATCTCGACGCTGATCCAAAGCTGCATGAGAGCGGCCGGGATCAGAAGGCCCAACAGCGCGCCGCCGTACTTGGCCGTCAGATACGGCCACCAGATCAGCTCCCCGCTTCCCTGGGCGAGGGCGGCCCACACGATGCCGGGCCCGAGCATGGCGGCGAAGCCGGGAAAGGCGGGCAGGTCCTTCTAGCCCCATCCACCGCGGCCCCGTCCGGTGGAGACGTCCACTTTCCCGTGTCCCGCGGAATCGGTCAAAGGGGAAACTTTCGAATGCAACGCGGGGGAGACGTCTCGGAAACCCTCTTACAATTCGAGACCCGACTTGTCCTTGGCAGCCGGGCAGGATGCCCGGCCTACCGGTCGGTGAAACGCTCGTGTATCCAAACAGGTGGGGCGGGCATCTTGCCCGCCGCCGGCTCATATGGCCCTCGTTCCGCAATTCATGAAATGTCAACTTGTTTTCGATACACAACCGGGGCGCGATCATCCCGGCCGAAAGCGGCACGGACGACGCCCGACTATTTCCGGCTGACCTTGACGTGGAAGCGGAATTTGTAGGTCTTCTTCCGGCCGTTCACGATCATCGCCAGGTCCAGGCCGATGGTGCGCTCGTTCAGACCCGCGGCGATGGCCCTTCGCCGATCGGCCGACTCGTCGGCGGACGGGGTGTTGCCCGAAAGATAGAAGGTTGCGGCGTAGTCCCATTCGGGATAGAGCGGGAGGATTTCGGGCAGGAGCAGCGACCCCAGGATGTTTTCGCTGGGCAGGACGTGATCGTCGTAAAAACCGCTGGGAGGAATAACGGCCGGGGGCTGGGGCCGCTTTCTGTTCCGGGGCTTGGTTTCTTTGTGGATGATGCGCTTGACCGCGCCCGTCTCACCGATATAGCGGGACTCATCCCAGTCGATGGTCATGGGCCTGACCGTGTTGTTGTGAAGATGAAACGCGAGCTTGGTTTCGAGGAACCGGAAGCGGATGTCGATATCGGCGTCCATGAAATGGCGCCTGGGCGTCTCGACGGGCTGTGTCATCGACATTTGATAGGCGTAGCGCGTTCTCTGCGGATAGTAGAGCGGACTCGCGCAACCCATCAGGCCGACGCCCGCGAGCGCAAGCGCCGCCACCGGCGCGGCCTGTCGCCGGAACCACCGAAGCGGACTCGACAACCCCTTCCTCCTCCCTTCCACAAAAAACGGCCGGGGATCGCCGCCGACTCCCCGGCCGTTCTCCACCACGGCGGACGCCTGCGCAGCGGCGGACGCGGTCCCGGAGCAGCGCTCAGATCAGCTCAGGCACTCTTCATAGTGCTCCATCAACGTAAAGATGACCGGACCGTCGCCGGAGACCAGAACGTTTTCCTCGAGCCGGACGGTCTGCTCGAGACCCGGATGGCCCGCAAAGGTTTCGATGGCGAAGTACATGTTCTCTTTGATCTCGGCCGGGTGGTCCAGGGAATAGGCCCGGGAGATCCACATCCCCTCATAGAGCGACAGCCCGATGCTGTGGGCGAACTGCTGGAGGGTCACCGTCCCGTATTTGTCATCGTCGTAGACCGGGAAGTTTTCCGCCACGTCCCGGCTCGTTTTGCCCGGACGAAGCTGTTCGAGGCCGGCGTACATCGAGTCGTACACCTCCTTGTAGAGGTCCTTCTCCTTGGCCGTCCATTTGCCGCCCACCTTGAAGCACCGGACGTAATCGACGAAGTATCCGCCCGGACCGACGGCGTTGATGTCGACGATGATGAGATCCCCGTCGCGGATCATCCGGTCCGTGTGCCAGCGCCGGTAGGGACTGGTGTTCCCGCCCGAGGCGACGATAATGTCGTAGACGAAGTCGAAGCCTTCGGTGTACAGGAATTCGTTGACCTTGGCGGTGATGTCCGCCTCCTTGATGCCCGGTTTCAGCCATTCATGCTTGATCTTCCACATGGCCGCGTCGCCCACGGTGGAAGAGAGCTTGAGCAGCTCGATCTCCTCGGGCGTCTTGATGACCCGGGCCGCGCTCAGGGCGGGCCAGGCGTTGACCAGGTTGATCCCCTTGGCGGTGAAGGCCTGGTAGGCCCGCAGGTCCATGATGTCGATGCCGACCTTGCCCTTCTCCACGTTGTTCTCTTTCAGGGCGTCGATGACACTGTCCACCATCCGGTTGACCATCATGTCCTCGGCCCCCTCGGACCACTTCCACGTGATGGCGGGACGGATGCGGCCTTCCAGCCACGGGGCGTCGATCTTGGCGCACTGAAGGTCGGACCCCGCCGTCTCGAACAGGATCGGCTCGCCGCCGCGCGGCAGAATCGCATAACGGATGAAGATGTTGTTCTTCCAGTTGCCCTGGAAAACGGAGCAGGTGTAGCGCACGTTTTCACCGACGAACATGACCAGGGCGTCGATGTCGTGCTCTTCCATCATGTCCTTGGCGCGCTGGAGGCGGTTTTTGCGCAGGCTGTCGTAGTCGACCCGCATCTGCCAGTCCGACCCCGTCGCGCTGTAGTTGCGCCGCGGCGTCCAGTGATGGGGTCTCTCGATGAAGCTCAGATCCATGCTCATTTCACAACTCTCCTTTGCCGAATACGCGATCACGCCGTCTGCGGGGCGACGCAAAAACCGACATCTCTTCGACTGTGGCGGAATCTTGGACCAACGCCCGAAACGTATCAGATTCCGTTGATCGATACAACCGCCCGGCGCGGCCGGCCGATCAATCCTCGTCGCCGCCGATGTCGATGAGAACGCCCACCCCCCGCTCCACGGCGCGTCGCTCGATGTGCCGGGCGGTGACGAGATCCTGAATCGGGACGCCCATGGATTTGTAATACGTAATCTCGTCGTCCGACTCCCGGCCGGGCCGGCGGCCGTCCACCAGATCGGCGATGCCCGCCACCTGCTCCTCCCGGATGACGCCCTCCTGAATGGGGACCAACAGGTCCCCCGCGTTGGCCATGCAGTCCGTCCGGCTGTCCACGACCCACTTCGACGCCCGGCGGATGGTCTCCGTGTCCACCTCCCGGGCCGCCGCCTCATACGCCCCGGCGGCGACGACGAACGTCCCCGGCTTGAGCGACGCGCCCGGAAACACGGGGGTGTGGGAAGTGGTCGCAACGATGACGATATCGGCGGCGGCGACGGCCGCCTCGCGCGATTCGACCAACTCGATATCGGACGGCGTCCGGCCGAGGCCAGCCATCCGCTCGATGAACTCCCGGCCACGCTTTTCGGTTCGCGTCGAGAGCCGGACCTTCTCCAGGGGGCAGACCTCCGCGATGGCTTTGAGCTGGTTGCGGGCGACGCGCCCGGCTCCGATGACGGCGACAGTCCGGCTGTCCTTTCTCGCGAGATACCGGGCCGCGAGACCCGTTCCCGCGCCGGTGCGCAGGTCCGTCAGGTGCGCGCCCTCCATCACCGTCGTCGGACGGCCCGTCTCTCCATCGAACAGGGCAACGAGGGCCGTCATTCGGGGAACGGCCTTTTTCTCGTTCTCATAGAAATCGGAGACGACCTTGACCCCGTACCCCCGGCCCGCCTTGAGAAAGGACGGGTTGAAGATTGCGATTCCGGGCGGCGTCTCGGAGATGGCGAAGCTCCGCAGGCCCTCGACCGAACGGTCCTCGGCCAGAATCCGGAAGGCTTCGGCTTGCACGTCAATCGCCTCGGACATGCTGAGAAGCGAGCGCACGTCCCGCTCGCTCAGGATTCGAAGCTCCATGTATTTCCTCCGGCCCTCCCGGCGGTTATTCCACCGGCCACTGCGTCTTGTTCAAGTGACCGAGACCCGCCCGCTTCATGATGGCCCGGCCGCACTTCTGGACCTCCTTCAACAGGGCGTCCTCGTCGATCCCCAGGACCTTTCCGCCCTCCATCACGACCTTCCCGTCGATAACGGTGGTGTCGGCGTTTGTCCCGTTGGAGGCGTGAACCAGGTTGTAGAGCGGGTTGAAGCGCGGGAACCATTCGGGACCGGACATGTCGAACATGACCAGATCGGCTTTCTTCCCCTTCTCCAGCGAGCCGGTCTCGTCCTCCCACAGGGCGCTCTTCGCCCCGCCGAGGGTGGCCATCTCGATGACGCTCTCGATGCTCATCACACTGGGATCGAGGCGCGCGTCCCGGTGGCAGTTCGCCGCCAGGTACATATTCTTGACGATGTCCACGAACCCGCCCGCCGGCGAGGCGTCCGAGCCGAGACAGACGGTGACGCCCATCTCGATCATTTCCGGGAAGCTCCCGTGCGTGAAATTGCCGTACCCCAGGTGCAGGGTGCAGCTCGGGCAGTGGCAGACCTTGATGTTGTATCGCTTCAGCAGCTCCATCTCCCTGGGCCGCACCCACCCCATATGAATGAGGAGCCAATTCGGTCCCCAGCAACCCAGTTTTTCGATTCGCTCGAACTCGCTCATCCCGTGCTCATAGAGAGAGGACGTGAGCTGCTCGAAGACGGAAGCCACATGGCTCTGAATGAGCGCGCCGTGCTTCTCGGAAAGCCCGTGAATCCCGCGGATCAGCCGGTCCGAACAGTTGGAGGGGATTCGAAGATTAAAGCCCCCGCGAAGCCGACCGTCGCACGCCCCGTTCCAATCCAGAAAATCCTTCTCCGCCCGCTTCAGGGCCTGGGCGGTGGTCTGGGTGAACAACTTCTCCGGGAGCTTCCCGAAGGCCTTCTGCCCCTGGTCGTACGTGCTCCGGCAGAAGATCCCCCGCATGCCGGTTTCTTGGGTGGCGCGGGCCAGCTCGCGGGGAAAGTAGTTCGCCGTCTCGATGAAGGTGGTCGCCCCGGACCGCATCATCTCCCACTGGCAATGAAGGGAAGAGATATAGGCCTCCTCCGGGGTCATGACCGCTTCGAACGGATAGATGAAATGCATGAGCCACGGCCGGACGAACATCCCGTCTCCCACCCCCCGGGCCAGGTGTTGGGTGTGGTGGATGTGGCCTTCCACCATGCCCGGAAGGACAAGCTTCCCCTTGGCGGAGAGGGTTCGTTCGGCGCGATGGCCGTACCTGGCCTTGAGGTCTTTGGATTTGCCGACCTGAAGGATTCGGCCCCCCTGGACGGCGACGGACCCGTCGCGGATGACGCGCCGCTTTTTATCCATGGTGACTAAGTGATCGGCGTCCGTAATGAGCAGATCGACCATCTGGCGGAATCTCCCTCCTTTGAAATTGTAAAACCGTCCTTTTACGATGCGGATCCGGGTATGAGATCGCCGGAGGCCTCATGCGCGTCCGCTTCCAACGGAGCGAATCCCCCCCCGGCTCTATCCATCCGGAGAGAGGAAGGCGAAACTTTCGCTGAAGCCTGTATCCGGCGCCGGGAGATTATTTCACGGGCGCATCCACAATGCCACCGGGGTGAGAATCCTTTCCCGGCGGCGCATCAGAGCGTGGAGAGGTAGGCCACGATGTTCTTGATTTCCTGATCGGAGAGGTCCCGGAACGCAGGCATGGTCCCGATGGGCTTATTGAGCTGGGCCCGAATGGTCGCCTCGTTCGCGTCCCTGCCGCTGAAGGGAAGCTGCCCCCTGCGGAAAAGCCCCAGGAAGCCGGGACCCACTTTGGTTTCCTTGGAATTGGCGTGATGGCAGAAAGTGCATTTTTTCTCGAAAATCTGTCTGCCTTGTCCGGAATCGCCTGAAACGCCCAGGGCGACCTTGGTCATCGTCACCACCCCGTCCCGGGTGACCTTTCCGGGTCCCTGGCTATGGGCCAGGAATCCCGCGATGCGCAGGGCTTCAAGACCGCCGATCCAGCCCTCCGGCGCCCGCCCGGTCATTCGGGCGATGGTCGTCGCCCATCCGTCCGAGGATTTTCGGGACGTATAGATCCGCTCCAGCATATGACACCGGGCGCACTTCACCTTCATGATGCTCTCGCCCGTCTCCGGGGTGTCGACCCGGCCGTAAAAGGAATCCTTGTTTCCCAACATGCCGGCCACGGCATCCGTGTTTTTCGTCCATGTGGTCAGGAGGTAATAGCCGGCGGAGAGCGATACCGTGACGAGGATGCAGAAATAGAGGATCTGGCCGTACGTGAGGAGCTTGTCACTCAGCTTCCCGTATCTCCTGAGAACCCCGATCTTCACGGCGATGATGAAAAAGGCGGCGATGGCCGCCACGGCGTGAATGATTCCCCGGGGCGAGGTCTCAACCGGGGAGGAGGAATAACCCACGACACAGTAGTACCCCACGATCAACATCAGAATGAGAGCGATCGCACCGCTGATCCGGTGAATCGTACTGACGACCTTGTAGTTCCATTTGGAGTTCTTCCGCGCCAGAAGCTCGAACATGGTGACAAAGTTGATGGTGGCCAAGCCGAAGATCACCAGGGCAATATAGGTCTTCGTTTGAAGGTCCATTGAGACTCCCCCCCTCTCCCCCGCAAGATTGGACAGAGACGCTCGCTCTGAGAATCCCGAAATCCCGGAAGATCCACATCCGGCCTACGACAGCCAAGCCCGCCATTTTAGCCCTTTCGCGTTTAATTTCCAGACGGCCGCAAGGATTCAAGACCGATGGGACACGGGGCGGTTTTCTTCAGTGTTCCCGGGACCTGGGCGGACCCCAGGGAGTCCGGGCGCCGCCGGAGCCGAATGGGGGGGGGTGATGAGCCCGCCCCCGCTCGTGATTCCGCCCGCCCGATTTGGCGGCCCATGATCGGATCACCTAAACTGGCGAAAGAGTCTTGACGGGGGGGGAGGAGTCGGACGGTGGAGGGCATCGCCTGGAACAACGCCCTGGAGGAAAGGGCCGGTCGGTTCGAGGAGTTCATCGATGCCCGGGGGGGAAACATCCCTCCTGCCCCTTCTGAGGGAACGATGATCGAAGCCGGCCGGCTGTGCGGAAGCTTCGGTTTCGGCCGCGGTAATCAAGGGTGGCGACCCATGCGGGACGATCAAACATGAAATCACGTGATGGGGCTTCAACAACGGGGTTTCCCGCGCCACAGCGCAAAATGGGGTTCCTCTTTGTATTCTTTCTCGGCTGGCTCTTCCTGTACGCCGACCGGACCGCCCTGTACCCCCTCCTCACGGTCATCGGAAAAGAGTTTTCCCTCTCGGGCGTTCAGATCGGCTCGATTACAAGCAGTTTCTTCGTCACATACGCTTTGATGCAAGTCCCGGGCGGCGTCCTGGCCGACCGGTGGGGTTACCGGAAGACGCTGGGGGCCACGTACGCCCTGGCCGGCCTCGCTTTGGCGGGGATCGCCGTCGGGGGCGTCACGTACGGCCTGCTCCTGACATTTGTGGGGCTCCACGGCCTCGGGGCGGGATGCTTTTTCCCCTCGTCCTTCGGCTACATCCTCACCCGGTCGGCGCCCGACCGCCGCGCCTTCAACGGGGCGGTGGTCTTCACGGGGCTGTTCGTCGGCCTGGGCTTCGGTCTCCTGATGGCGGGTCCCCTGTATTCGTGGCTCGAGAGTTGGAGGCTCCCCTTCGTCCTCCTCGCCGGGCCTACACTGGCGCTCGCGGCGTACTACGGATTCCGCATGAAGGAAATTCCCCGGAAACGCTCTGCGACGAAATGGAGCGCGGTCTTCTTCGACCGGAGCGTGATCGCGGTGATGCTGGCGAACTTCTGCTCTCTGTACGGGTTCTGGCTGGCTGTCAGTTGGGGGCCGGCCTTTCTTCAGTCGGAGCGAAACCTCAGCGTAACCCATTCGGGGGTGTTCACGGCCCTCTACGCGGCGGCGGCCATCCCGGCGAGTCTTTTGGCGGGGCGCATCTCAGACCGGCTCGGACGAAAGCGGCTTTGTATCCTTCTCTTCCCCCTGGCGGCCGCGGCCGTCCTTGTCATGTCTTTCGCCCATTCCCGGCTCTGGCTGGCGCTGTCCCTGATAGCGTTCGGGGCGTTGGGCAAGCCCGCTGTCGAACCGATCATGTTGGCCTGGCTCGGAGACCGCGTGGCCCGGGTCAAGCCTGAGGCCATGGGAAGCACGATGGGGATGGTGAACTTCATCGGCCAGATTTCCGGGGTAATCGCCCCTGTCCTCACCGGCTGGATACGCGACGTAACCGGCTCGCTGGCGGGCGGGTTTTATCTCGGCGGGGCGATCGTCTTCGCCGGCTTTCTGCTCTGCCTCTCCGCCCGGGAATAAACAGAGGGTGGGGGATGGTCCCGCATCTCTCACCGAAGTTGCACGGCCGGTGTCAATCATCAAAAGAGCCTGACCGGAGCGGAATCCGGAAAAACGTCCTTGAATCGCATCCGGCCAATTTTTCCGGACCCCCATGATTTCCAAAATCCCCTGAAAACCCGCTAATGTCCCCGCAACAGCAGACCGAAGAGTAGAGACAAGGGAATTCAATCAGCCTGAAAAACCCGTCTGTTTATGGACAAAGGAAACCGAGAGAATGTCCGGCGAATTAAGTACGAAGACACAGGGGAAAGAAAACCTCAAGCCCATCGATATCCGGGCGCTGAGGGTCGGATCGCATCTTGAGTTTCCCCTATACGTTCAGGGGCGGGGAGATCGCCGGTTCAAGCTTCTTCAAGGCCCGAACCATTCGTTCTCGCAAAACGTCTTCAACCGGATTCAAAATGATTACGAAGGCACCGCATACATCTACCCGGAACACGTCGAGCCCTTTGAAGAGGCCGCCAAATCCTCCTTGAACGCAACGTTCGCTGATCCATTGAAAAAACCGGAGGAGAAGGTCGACGCCTTGATGCATCACGCGGATAATAAGCTTCAGGACGCCCTGGACGATCCCGACCCTTATGAATTACCTGATTTCCAACAGGTTTCCGATTTCCCAGAGTATGTGAGAACACTCCTGGAGGGAGAAAACGACACGAACTCATTGGTTTTGGGTGTCATGGGGAAAAACGAATCCCTCTCCACTCACTCCCTGCAAGTCTGCATGTACGGCATAATGAGAGCCTGTCCCATTCATAGTTGAAGGTTGAGAAAAAGAGGTGGCGGTTCACTCCTGCCGACTCGGTTAGAATCGGGTTGGCAAACATTCAAAGAGGAGGAACCGCCATGAGTGAAGCTTACCAGATCATCGAGAAGAAAGAGACCCAAAGGTTGGCCGCCTTTGTGGCGGAGCACGGGCAGGCGTTTTTTCCTCTGGTGTCGCTGGTGGAGCAGTCCCAACTGGCGGTGGAGGACCTGATGGACGTCATGGGCCGGGCGGGCCTGGAGGCCGTGCTTTTGCTGTCGGCCAAGGGCTTGACGGGCGCGCCGCATCCAGGCAAGCGGGGTGGCGAGGTCCGCCGGCACGGCAGCCAGGGGGGCCGGGTGACCCTGAAGGGGCGCAAGCTGAAGGTGAGAAAGCCGCGGCTTCGCCGCCGGGGCCAGGGTCGGGGCGGGGAGGTGGAGGTGCCGGCGTATGCGGCCATGCAGGCCGACCCTGGGCTGGGGGAGCGGATGCTGGATTTGCTGATGCGAGGGGTCTCGACGCGGAACTACGCGGCCGTTCTTCCCGAGCTGGCCGAGACGGTGGGGGTGTCGAAGTCGGCCGTGAGCCGGGAGAGCATCGAGGCGGCCGAGGCGAAGCTGCGGCGTCTTTGTGAGCGGCGTTTTGACGACATCGACCTCCTCATCCTCTACCTGGACGGTCTGCGCTTCGGCGCGCATCACGTCATCGTGGCCGTTGGGGTGGACACACGGGGCCAAAAGCACGTTCTGGGCCTGAGGTCGGGCGCCACCGAGAACGCCACGGTCGTGACGGCGCTTCTTGAGGAGTTGGTGGAGCGCGGCGTGCGGCCCGGGCGGCGTCGGCTTTTCGTCATCGACGGCTCGAGGGCGCTTCGTGCGGCGATTGACCGGGTGTACGGGGACGACAATCCGGTGCAGCGGTGCCGCAACCACAAGGTGAAGAACGTGATGGACCACCTGCCCGAGGAGTTGAAGGATCCGGTGAAGGCGACGATGAAGGCGGCCTGGCGGCTGGCGCCGAAGGAGGGGATTGCCCGTCTGCGCAAGCAGGCCCGGTGGCTTCAGATCGAGCATCCGGACGCGGCCGCCAGCCTTTTGGAGGGTCTGGAGGAGATCTTCACCGTCAACCGCTTGGCTCTTCCGCCCGGCCTTCGGCGCTGCCTGGTGAGCACGAACCTGATCGAGAGTCCCTGTTCGGGGGTGCGGATGCGCACCCGGCGCGTCGGCCGCTGGCGGGACGGGGCGATGGTGAAAAGGTGGGCCGCTTCCGCCTTCCTCGCCACCGAGAAGAACTTCCGTCGCCTGGACGGCTACCGGGACCTGTGGATCCTGAAGGCCGTTCTGGACGAGCCCCGCTTTGACACCCGAGAGGAGGTCGCATAAGGTGAACCGCACACGGACCGCCGCCTCAAACCTTCAACTGAATTCGGGACACCCTCCATAATGATCGTCAACGAGCTTTCCCACATCCAATTTACAGACAAGGATAAGGAAGAGATCGCCCTCGGATTCATCAGTCATGACATCGGCAAAGTCCACATCGACAAGGGGATCCTCAACAAACCCTGCAAACCCAACAGCATGGAGTGGAGGATCATCCGGCAGATTCCCGAACGAAGCGTATCGATTCTGACGGAATGGGGAATCACTGGGGAGAGGGCCATTGAGATCGTTCGAAATCACCGGGAACATTATGACGGAAACAGATACCCGAGCCAGCTCAGCGGCGATGACATCCCGATTCTGGCCCGCATCTGTTCTATCGCGGACGACTTTTCCTCGCTGACCACACGGAAAGCCTATCGGCCGGCGCTCTCACCCTACGACGCACTATGGATCATGAGGGTTGACAATGAAGGATACTACGACACAGACCTCCTCAGCCTCTTCGTTGACATCCTTGTCGGCTAACCCAAGAAGGCGGCTGGCGGTCAGAACCGCAAACGGAGTCGCGCGCCGGCCGCTCGAACCCGTCAACGGCGCCCCAAAAAAGAATGAATTCCGACTGGAAGAGAAGCTGGTCGAGGCCTTCAGCGAGGAGACTCCGCCGGTAAACATTTTGAAAGAACCGGCCGCTTTGGCCACGTTTCGAACCCTCAACACCAACAGCCCGGACTTTATCGACAAGGTCCTGCTCTGCATTGAAACGGATTTTCATCTCGCCCTGCAATGCATCGTCGAAGCCAATTCCGGCGAATATCGCGCCCGGGCCAAGACGGAAAACTTGAAACAGGCGTTTGTCCGGCTGGGCTTCACTGTGGTCCAGAACTTTGCGTTGAATTACGACCTTTCCCTTCACACAACCAAGGAGAACGAATGCGGCCGGCTTTGGTTCAAGAGCCTTCGACAACATTGCTCCCTGATCGCGATGACTTCTTATTGCCATGCGACGGTTTTCCGGGGGAAAAATCCGGAGAATTGTTACCTCGTCGGCCTATTCCATGACATCGGGGCCGTCTACTTGTCTAAGCTGATCATGACCGAGATGGCGGACACGCCGAATATTTCAAACTTCTACGGCGCCACCGGCCCCTCCGCGGACACGCAAAACATCGAGGAAGCGGGGGAAAAGTATAATCCAATGATTCTCAAGAACATGCGGTTTCCGACATTCGTCATAGAAGCGGTCAGCTTCAAAGAATCGGATGGGCCCGAAGAAAACTATTTCAGAAACGCCCTGAAAACCTCCCACATCATTGAGGCCTGCTACGGCGATCTTCTGCTCCCCGGCAAGCCCGTTGAATGCCTCTCGGATGGTAATAAAGTAGAGGAAAACAACTCGGGGGAATGGAGCCGGGCCACCAAAACGGCCACAGTAAAAATTCAAGAAGGAATGCCCGAAATCACCGTGAAACCTGAACAGGTGGAGGAAATTGCGACTCTGGTCAAGTCAAAGATGGAAAAAACAGCTTCTTTCATAGAATTCGATTGATGAGTTGAAACCGGCCTCCGCATTGTGAAGAGGAGACAGGCTCCCCCCCCTCCGGACGGAGGAGGGACGACTCTAAGCCCGATTTGTCAAACCATCGAAAAGACACGACAAGCGCGGCCCGTCGGGACCGCCGGCGAGACGGCCGACCTACTCCCCCCAGGGAAATGAAGGCGGCGAGAGCTCATCGGCCGTGAGGCCCTGCCAGTGAAACCGGGGCAGGGATTCCCACTGTTGATCGGCCTCGGCCTGAACCTCGGCCAGCAGGGCCTCTTCGTCCACACCATTCACCCGCCCCCCCTCGACCACAACCCGGCCGTCGATGATCACCGTCTCGACGTCCGCCGAAGAGGCGCAGTTCACCAGGGCCCGAATGGGGTCTCGGAGCGGGCCGACCCGAAGGTTTGCCAGGTCGACGATGACGATGTCGGCCTTCGCCCCCGGCGAGAGCCTGCCGAGGTCCTCGCGGCCCAGCGCGCGCGCCCCGGCCAGGGTGGCGGCGTTAAAGACGTCCCGGGCCGTCGCGGCGGCGAAGTCGTGGTCCACGACCTTCCCCATCAAAGAGGCCCAGCGCATTTCACTGATCAGGTCCCGGGGATACGTGTCGGTTCCCAGGGATATGTTGATCCCGGCCTTGCGGTACCGGCTGAAGCTCTGGAGGGCGTTTCCCCTGCGGGCGAAGACCAGCGGGCAGTGGGCGACGGTGCTCCCCGAATCCGCGATGACCTCGAGGTCGCGCCCTCCCGGGTAGGCCGAAAAGCTGTGGGCGGTCGTAACGATGCAGTGTCCCAGCAGCGTCCTCGGGCCCAGGATTCCGACATCGGCCAGGAACTCGATGGGGGTCATCCGGCACCGCCGCAGGATCTCATGAAACTCCATGAGGTTCTGGGAAGCGTGGACCTGGACGGGAACGTCCAGCGCCTCGGCCGCGTCCCGGGCGGCGGCCAGGAGCTCCGGGCTGCACGTATCCGCCTGCGCGGGGTTCAGAATCCCCCGAATGCGGCCGTTGTAGGCCCCGTCGAAATTTCGCACGAGGTTGCAGGCCCGTTTCAATCCGTCCCGGCCCCCGGCCTCGTTCCACTCATAAACCAGTTGCCCCCGATCGCCCGTCCGGTGAAAGCATGAGCTGAAGCTGGGTCCCATATAGGCCCGGAGGCCGAGCTCTCCGGCTACGGCGACGAGGTCCTCGTAATTGGGCTCGTTTCCCAATTCGACGGCGGTCGTGCACCCGCTTTTCAGGAGCTCGACCATCGCGTACTTGCCGCCCGCCTCGGCCCTTTCCAGGAAGCGAATCCCCTTTTTGCCGACCGGGACGGCCCAATAATTCAGATAGCCGGTCTGGAAGAAGTCCGGCCTTCCCACATCGGCGATGATGCGCCCGCCCGCCTCGCTGTTCGCATGGAAATGCGTGTTGATCAGACCCGGCAGGACCAGTTTCCCCCGCGCGTCGATCACATGTTCGGCGTCCTCCCCGTCGGCGCCCCCGGCGTGAACGATCCGGGAATCTTCGAAAACGACACTTCCGTCGCGGTGCACCCTGTGGGTCTCCCCATCAAAAGCCACCACGTATCCGCCCCGAATCTTGGTCTTCATCACGTCCTTTCCTCTGTGTTCGCCAAAAACCGCGGCTGATTCGTTCAAAGGGGACAAGCAAACAGGTGAAGGGTCATCGGCGCTTCCATGCCAACGCTTCCGCGAGAAGACTCCGCACGGCGAATCGTCAGGCCCACACCTCCCGGTCCAGCGAGCGGTACTGGATCGCCTCGGCCAGGTGGGGGGTGGAGATGTCTTCCTCCCCGGCCAGATCGGCGATCGTCCGGGCGACTTTGATGATCCGGTGATACGCACGGGCCGAGAGGGCAAGCCGTTCCATCGCCGTCTCCAGAAGCTTCTTTTCCTCTTCTCCCAGCCCGCAATACCAGGCGATGTGCCTCGGGCCCATATGGGCGTTGCAGAAAATCTTCTTCCCCTTGAACCGCGCCCGCTGAACCTCCCGCGCCCGGTTGACCCGGCCGCGAACGTCCGAGCTCGTCTCCCCGCCGGCCTCCGCCGAAAGCTCCCGGTACGGACCCCGGGGGGCCTCGATGTGGATGTCGATGCGGTCCAGAAGCGGCCCTGACACCCTGGACCGGTAGCTCCTGATCTTCAGCGGCGTGCACGTGCAGGGCCGCTCCGTGTCGCCGCAATACCCGCAGGGGCAAGGGTTCATCGCGGCCGCCAGCATGAACCGGGCCGGGTAAGAAACCGACCCCATCGCCCGGGAGATGGTCACCATTCCCTCTTCCAGCGGCTGGCGCAGGACCTCCAGGACGTTCCGCCTGAACTACGGGCAGCTCATCCAGGAACAGGACGCCGTTGTGGGCCATCGAAACCTCGCCCGGCATGGGGAAGCTTCCCCCGCCGATGAGACCGGCGTCGGAGATGGTGTGATGCGGCGGCCGGTAAGGCCGCGTCGAGACGAGAGACGCACCGTCTCCCGTGAGGCCCAGAACCGAGTGGACCTTGCTGGTCTCGATGGCCTCCTCCAGCGTCAGCTCCGACAGGATGGTCGGGATGCGCTGGGCCAGCATCGACTTGCCCGAACCCGGAGGGCCAATCATCAGGATGTTGTGCCCGCCCGCGCACGCCACTTCCATCGCCCGCTTGGCGTGCTGCTGGCCGCGGATCTCCGACAGGTCCACTTCATGGCGCCGGGGCCGGCCGAATTCCGCCTTCGTGTCCACCGCCACCCGGTCCAGCTCCTGCTCCCCGTTCAGGTGCTCGACCACCTGCGGAAGCGTGTCCGCCGCCAGGATGGAAACCTCTTTCGACACCGCCGCGGCCTCGGGGGCGTTTTTTCGGGGAAGGATCAGGCCGCTGAGCCCCTTCCTGCCCCGCATGCCCGCGGCGATGGGGAGCGCGCCCTTGATCGGCTTCACCCGCCCGTCCAGGGAGAGCTCGCCCAGCAGCAGATGGCCGTCCAGCCGATCCCCCGAGATGATCCCCGAGGCCCGGAGAATCCCCACGGCGATGGGCAGGTCGAACGCCGAGCCTTCTTTCCGGACGTCGGCGGGGGCCAAATTCACGGTGATCTTCTTCAGGGGGAACTGAAAGCCGGTGTTCTTCACGGCCGCGGCGACCCGGTCGCGCGACTCCTTCACCGCCGCGTCGGGCAGGCCGACGGTCGTAAAGGCGGGCAGGCCGGAGGAGAGATCGACCTCGACCTCCACCGCGAAGGCCTCGATGCCGAGAACAGCGGCGGATAGGACCTTGGCGAGCAAACTTCTCTCCCCTCTCCCGGACAGATCCGGGGACGCGGATTCAACTCACCCTTTCAAGGCCCCCGGCGGGACCTCATCCCAGGAGATTATAGCCGGTTCGGAGATGTGGGGGCGTTCGGAACTGAAATTCGACTGCCGCACGAGAGGAAGGGTGACGACAATCCTGTTACAGGACATGATCATTCGAGCCCTTAACTCTCCACGAAACCAGGGTAAGTTCAAACATGTAAGGAAGTAAAAAGGGTCCAAAATCCGGGTCAGAAGAATATAGTCTCAAATCCATCATCGAAACACTTCACCCCCATGCCTTGACGCCGTCATGAGGAATGAATAGGTCTCTGATTGTCGGCGCGATTAATCCACCTGGAGGTTTCGGAGGCCGAAATACACCTTCTCCGAGGTGATCGGCGCGTCTTTGATTCGGACCCCGGTGGCGTCATGGACGGCGTTGGAGACAGCCGCGGCAACGCCCACCAGCGCCATCTCACCGAGTCCTTTGGCGCCGAACGGACCATAGGGATCGTTGGACTCCACCAGGATGGCGTCGACCGGGGGCATGTCGATGGAAGCGGGCATCTTGTAATCCACCATGGTTGCGTTGACGGGAAGACCGTTTTCCCAAACGCATTCCTCCGACAGGGCGAATCCCAACCCCATCTGGGCGCTCCCCTCGATTTGCCCCTCGGCCCCCTTCGGGTTGATCGCCTTTCCCAAATCCACCGAAGAGATCAACCTTTGGACCTCTACAAGGCCCGTTTCGGGGTTGACCTCCACTTCCACAATCTTGGCCGTGAAAGACCAGGCCTGAGAATAATTCCCCCGGCCGGTCTCCTCGTCCAGACATTCCGAGACCGCGTCGTATTGCGCCTTCGTGATGAGCTCCTGACCATGACGCCGCAGAACGGTCGACATGACCGCGTCCGCCAGGTCCACGCCCTGGCCGGGAGATCCCGGCACGAAGACCCTTTTGTCGCGGAACATGAGGTCGTCCGGGCCGACTTCCAGCTTTTCCGCGACGGTCTCCGCCACCAGTCCCCTGACTTCCTCCGCCGCCATCTGGGTCGCTTTTCCGGCCATCGTCGTGACCCGGCTCCCCCAGATCCCGAGGCAGAAGGGCGTGGTTTCCGTGTCCCCGCGGATGATTTCGATCTCCTCCGGAGGAATGCCCAGTATCTCCGCCGCGATTTGGCCCAACAAGCTGTCCGACCCGGTCCCCATTTCGGATGTGCCCGCGATCAGAATGAGACTGCCGTCCAGGTTCATCTTCAGGGTGACGGCCGAACAGTCCAGCGCGGTTTCCCGGCTGCTGGTGAAGTGAACGCCGCAGGCCACCCCGATCCCCCGATTGGGTTTCGGGTTCTTCCGCTTCTCGGCCCAACCGAACCGCTCCGCCGCTTTTTGAATGCACTCTTTCAAACCACAGCTTTTCAGGATGGCGCCGGAGGCGGATTCATCCCCCGTCTCCACGGCGTTGCGCAAACGGATTTCGACAGGGTCCAGTCCCAATTCCGCGGCCAGGAGGTCCATTTGCTGTTCCTGGGCGAACGTGATTTGCGGATTGCCGAAGCCGCGCATCGCGCCGCAGGGAGGATGGTGCGTATAAACGAGAACGCTCTCGGCCAGATAATGGGGCAGGCGGTAGAGCGATCCGCCCAGTGTGGACGCCGCCCGTGAAACGGCGGTCCCGAGGCTGGTGTACGCGCCGTTGTCGATGATCACCTTGTAATGAACGGCTGTCAGAGAACCATCCTTTTTCGCGCCATGGCGCGATTGGATGATGAACGGGTGACGGAGCCGCGTGTGAAACTCGTCTTCCCGGGTGTGCGTGACCTTGACGGGCCGGCCGGTCTTCATCGCCAACAACGTCGCCCCCGCGTCCAGGGCCAACGGCTCCTCCTTGCTTCCGAAGGCCCCGCCCACGAAGGAGCTCACGACGCGGATCTTGCTTTGAGGGATTCCCAGGGCTTCGGAGAGCAGCGCGCGCTCGCCGTAAACCGACTGGGAGGATTTCTCTACGGTGAGCTTACCGCCCAAATCATACGTAGCCAGGGTGGACCGGGGCTCCAAGGCAAGATGGGCCACCCGCCCGGTGGTGTACCGGTTCTCCACGATGACATCGGCATCCTGAAATCCCCGCTCCACATCACCGAACGTCACGCGGAACCTGTCAATGGCATTTTCCTTGTCTTCATGAACACGCGGCGCGTCTTCGGCCATGGCGGATTCGGGATCGAAAACGGCGGGCAATTCTTCATACTCGACACGGATGAGAGAAAGGGCGTCTTCGGCGATGTCTTCGGAAACGGCCCCAACGGCCGCAACCCCCTCGCCCCGGTAACGGACACGATCCGTGGCCAAAAGGGGTTCATCTTGAAGAAACATCCCGACGGGTTTCACAAGAGGTTTCCCCGTAACAACACCCTTCACCCCGGGAAGCCTTTCCGCGGCCGAGGTGTCGATGTCCAGAATTTTGGCATGCGGGTAAGGGCTTCGCAGGACACGCCCAAAGAGCATGTCGTTCTTATCGTGGTCGGACCCGAATTTTGCTCGGCCGGTGACTTTCAAAGGGGCGTCGGATCGCGCAAGCCCCTGACCGATATAGACGGCGTTGGACATGTTTCCTCCCGCTGGATGGGGTTCGAGCGAAACGCTTCTCCCGCTCTTCGCTACGGCTCATCCGGCGGCTTCAACATTGCCGTTCGGAAGGGCGTTTTTCATCTTCGGTTCTCTCCTTGCCCCGAATCAGCTCGTTCAATCTCGCCGGCGTGACGGGAGATTCCCGAATCTCGATCCCCAGGGGCGCCAGGGCATCTTCGACGGCTGAAACGATGGCGGCCACCGCGGCGATTGTCCCGCTCTCCCCCGCCCCTTTGACCCCGACAAGGTTATCGGGGCAGGGGGTTTCCATGGAAAGGGTTTCAATCGCGGGGACGTCCGAGGCAAGAGGGAGAAGATAATCCAAAAAGGTGGAGGCCAACGGCTGGCCGCTGTCATCGAACGCCACTTCTTCGATGAGGACGTCTCCCAATCCGTGGACCACGCCGCCGCGTATCTGGCCCTCCACCAAAAGGGGGTTGATCATCTTCCCGCAGTCATGTCCCGCGACATACCGAAGGACCTTGACGAAACCGGTTTCGGGATCGACTTCGACCACTGCCACGTGCGCGCCGGCGGAGTAAGCGGCCTTTTCGGGCGCAAAATACTCTTCCGCCTCCAATCCGGGTTTCATCCCCGGCGGGAGGATGATCCCCGGCGAAGCGCCCAAAGAGAACGCGGCAAGCTCTCCCAAAGTCACCGAGCGATCCGGCGCCGCTTTGACGAAAACCCGCCCTTCCCTCATGTCCAGGTCCTCCCCGCCGGCCTCGAAGTATTCCCGGGCAAGCGCAATCGCCTTTTCCCGGAGCGCCCCGGCCGCCAGCACAATGGCGGAGGACACCGTGACCGAACTCCGGCTCGCCAGCGTTCCAATCCCGTAGGAGATGTGCCGGGTGTCTCCTTCCACGATGGTGATGTCTTCCGGGGAAACGTCAAGGGCGTCAGCCGCGACCTGTGAAAAGATGGTCTCGTGGCCCTGCCCTTGAGAGCAGGCCCCGGTTGAAACCACGACTCGTCCGTCCGGCTCAACGCGTATCCTGGCGCCTTCAAAAGGGCCCGCCCCCGTCTCCTCGATGTTGAAGGAGATTCCGACTCCGAGGAGTTTCCCCGAACGGCCCTCCCCCTCCCCCTCCCCCTCCTCCTTTGCGGAATGGTTTTTCCTTTTTTTCAGGGCCGCATAGTCGGCCTGAGCCAGGACGCGCCGGAGAAGTTCCGGGTAATCACCGCTGTCATAGGTCATCACGCCTTCGCGGGTCGGAAGGCCGACCACATAGGGGAAATCCTCGGGCTGCACAAAATTCCTGAACCTCACCTCCGTCCGGTCGAGACCCAGCTTCCGGGCCATATGATCCATGGTGCGCTCGATGACGAAGGTCGCCTGGGGCCGTCCCGCGCCCCTGACAGGCGCAACCGCGACCCGGTGGGTGTAAGCGAGACGTCCATCTCGCCCAAAAAGTGCTTGATCTTGTAGGGGCCGGGGATGGACATCAACGTCAAAATGGGCACGACGATCCCCCACGCCGGATAGGCTCCCAGGTCCACGACAGCTTGGACCTTCAACGCCAGGATTCGTCCTTCACCGTCGAAGCCTACGGTGACATCGTGCCTTTGCTCCCGCTCCTGAACCCCGGTTTGGATGTATTCCAGCCGGTCCTCGGTCCACTTGACGGGACGCTCCAACCGGATCGCCAGCCAAGGGACGACGAATTCTTCCGGGTAAAACGTCGCCTTGGGTCCAAACCCCCCTCCCACGTCCGTGGCGACCACGTCTATGGATTCTTCGGGCCGTTGGAGAAGAACGGAGAGCTTCTGGCGAACAAAGTGGGGAATCTGCGTGGAGGAGTAAAGGAGAAGCTTGTCATAAAGGGAATCATATTGCGCCAGGACTCCACGGCATTCCATCGAGCCGCCGCCGCCCCACTGGATGTTCAGTTGAAGTTTTTCGACATGGGGAGAATCGGCCAACGCCTTTTCCACGTCTCCTATCTTGGCCTCCAGGTGAACGGCCAGGTTATCTCCGAGCTCGTCATGGACGAGCGGCGCCCCGGGTTCGAGGGCCTGGACAGGGTGGCTTGCGGCGAGGAGAACTTCAAACTTCGCCTGAACGGCGTCCAGGGCGTCTTCCGCGGCGGCCCGCGTTTCGGCCACGGCCACGGCGACCGGCTCTCCGACGAATTTGACTTTGTCCTTGGCCAGGGGAACCCAGTTCCGCCCCCGCAAATCGGGATGGAAAACCGGGGTGGGGAAAGGCCGCCAGAGCGCGCCCAGGTCTTCCGCCTTGTACGCGGCGACGGCGCCCGCGGCCTGACAGCCGGAGAGATCGAGGTCGACAATCCGGGCGTGCGCGTAGGGAGATCTCAAAAACGCCGCATGCAAAACGCCCGGGCAAGGGATGTCATCGACATACCGGCCCCGGCCGGTGAGGAAGCGGCGGTCTTCTTTTCTTTCCATCCTGGCGCCAAACCATGGCGGTTGGCCGGAATCCACAGTTTATGACCCCACCCGCGAATGATGGGAATCGGCCGTTTCGAGGAGTCCATTCTCCGCGGACGCCGCTTGGGACGGCGTCTTTCCCCGCGTCCGTTTCTTCAGATAGGGGATGTTGATCGCGGCGGGATATTCCGCCTTGCCGGCGCCGCCGACCAAAACCACAATCGTCAGAACATAAGGGATCATCAACAGGAATTCGTGTGGAACCGGAACATTCAGGGCCTGAAGCCGCAATTGAAGACCTTCCGCAAAACCGAAAAGCAGGCACGCGCCCAAGACTTTCCAGGGATTCCACCCGCCGAACACGACCACGGCCAAGGCGATGAATCCCCGGCCGGACGTCATGTTATCCATAAAGATGTTCAACTGGCCGATGGAGAGCGTCGCCCCGCCGAGGGCCGCCATCGCGCCCCCCACGCCGACGGCCAGGTACCGGACGCGCCACACGTTGATCCCGGCCGTGTCGGCGGCCTCGGGGTGCTCGCCCACGGCGCGAAGCTTCAGCCCCCAGGACACCTTGAAGATCAGGACCCAGAACACCGGCACCAGAATGAGCGCGAAATAGACCAGGGGGATGTGCCGGAAGAGGATCGGTCCGATAAGATCGAGATCGCCCAAGAAAGGAACCTGAAAAGGCATGAACGATTCGACCTCCGGGAGATCCGTCATCTTTTCGAAGGTTTTTTTGTACGTCAAACTGGTGATGCCCAGGCAGAAGATATTGATGATGATGCCCGTGATGATCTGGTCGGCGCCGCGGCCGATGCAAAGCCACCCGGACAGGAGACCGATCAGGAAGCCGATGGCCGCGCCTGTCAACACGCCCGCCCAGACCCCGCCGAAGAAATAGGCGCCCATGAATCCGCCCCAGGCGCCCATCGTCATCATCCCTTCGATGCCGATGTTCAGGAAACCGGCGTCTTCCGCGATGATTTCGCCCAGGGCGGCGAAAAGGATGGGCGTGGCGATTCGGATGGTGGCCGCGCCGATCGAGACCCAAAAGAAATAATCCCAAAGGATGTCCAACCTTCGGCTCCTCTTACCGCTCGCCCATCAAGAGGATGTGTCTTTGGTCAAAAGACGACTCGCCAGAATGCATATTACGATCAATCCCTGAAGGACCCAGACCAAGGAAACGGGGATTCCAACCACCCGCTGCATGGATTCCGCCCCCACCAGGAGAGCGGAAAAAAACAGGGAGGACAGAATGATCCACAAGGGATGAAGCCCGCCGAGGAGGGCCACGACGATGCCGATGAAGCCGAAGCCCGGGGAGATCCCATCAGGCATGTTTCCATGAATCCCCGCCACTTCACCCAGTCCCGCGAGCCCGGCGACGCCGCCCCCGATGGCCAGGGTCAGCATCATCCGCCTGCCGACGGGGACGCCCGCATACCGCGCCGCGTCAGGGTTATTCCCAATCGCCCGAATCTGGTAACCCAAAACGGTCCGGTACATCAGAAGCGCCAGAAGGGCCGCCATGACCAGGCCGATCACGAATCCGCCGTGCAACCGGGTTCCGGATATCAGGACGGGGAGGCGGGCCGCCGGCTCGATGGATTTGGTCACGGGGGTGAAACCGGACGCCCACGGGCCGCTGATCAGGTAGGTGGCGAAAATGATGGCGATGTAGTTCATCATGATGGTCACAATGACTTCATTGGCACCGAAGCGGACCTTCAGCCATCCGGGCAGCAATCCCCAAAGTCCGCCGGCGATGAAAGCTCCCAGGATACAAACCGGGATGAGCATGTAACCCGGGAGTCCCAGGAAATTGATCCCCAGACCGACCGTCGCGATGGCCCCGATGTAGAGCTGGCCTTCAACCCCCACATTCCAGACGCCGCATTGAAAGCAGATGGCCACCCCCAGCCCCGTGAGCAGGAGGGGGGAGGTTTGAACCAACGTCTCGGCGAAATTGTTCAGGGTCCCGAATGCGCCGGTAAACAGGAGGGCGTAGGCCTTGAGCGGATTGACGCCGAAAAAAGCGAGCAGGATTCCGCTCGTCACGAACGCGACCGAAATCGCCCCCAGACCGATCAGGAAATCCCGGAACCGGGAAGTCGGCTTATCTTCGAAACGGCCCCGGACGAGCTTGGATACGGCCTCTTGGAGGTTCACTGCGCTACACGCCCGCGCAAGTTCCGTTTTCCCGCCATCATGAATCCCACGTCTTCGACGGAAACCCGGTCAGGGCTGACCACGCCCATGAACTCGCCCTTGTAGATGACGGCCAGGGTGTCACTCAAGGCGAAGAGCTCCTCCAGCTCCGTTGAGATCAGAAGGATGGCGACCCCCTCGTCCCGCTGTCTCAACAGTTGGCCGTGAACGAACTCGATGGCCCCGACATCCAGCCCCCGCGTGGGTTGCGCCGCAACGAGCAGCTTGGGGTTTCTCGAGATCTCGCGGCCCAAGACCAGCTTCTGTTGGTTCCCGCCCGACAGGGCGCCGGCCCGGAGATCCCGTGTGCCGGTTCGCACGTCGAAGGCCTTGATAACGTCCTCTGTGAATTCCCTGATTCTCTTCCGCTGAAGGATGCCGTTGCGGGAAAAGGGCGGAAATTGATGGTTGATCAAGATGGCGTTTTCCTCGAGGGTGAACCTCAGGATCAGCCCGCTTTTCTGGCGGTCCGCGGGGATGTGACCCAACCCCATGTCCAGGAGGTCCTTCGGTGATGCGCCCGTCACGTCCCGGCCGTTCATCGAAGTCGTTCCACCCTCGATTCGCCTCAAGCCGACGACGGCCTCCACAAGCTCCCGCTGCCCGTTTCCATCCACCCCCGCGACGCCGAAGATTTCTCCGGCATGGACCTGGAAGCTCACCTTGCGAACCGCGGGAAGTTTTCGGTCATCCACAACTTCCAGGTTATCGACGCCGAGGATCACCTCCCCTTGGCGCGTCTCCTTTTTGTTCAGCCTGAACATGACATCGCGGCCCACCATCATCCGGACGAGATCCTCGGCGTTCGTTTCGGCCGTCTCCACCGCGCCCACAACCTTTCCGAGACGCATGACCACAATGCGCCGGCTGATCTCCATGACCTCGTCCAGCTTATGGGAGATGAAGATGACGGAATGGCCCTCCCCGGTCAGGGCCCGCAGCGTCGAGAACAATTCCCGAACTTCCTGCGGCGTCAAGACCGCTGTGGGCTCATCGAGAATCAGGATGTCCGTTCCCCTGTAAATCGCCTTGATGATTTCAACCCGCTGCTGCTCTCCGACGGAAAGCTGCCAGACCTTTGCCCTGGGATCAACCTCGAGGCGGTACTGGGCGGAGATTTCGAGGATTCGTTTTTCGGCCGCCTTGAGGTTGGTGAAGGGCTCCCGATCGGACGGAAGGCCGAGCGCGATGTTTTCAACAACGGTCAGCGTGGGGACCAGCATGAAATGCTGGTGAACCATCCCAATCCCGGCTCGGATGGCGTCTTTCGGAGATTCCAGAACGAGGTCTTGCCCCCGAAGTTTGATCTGTCCCCCATCGGGGGGCTCCAGACCGTAAAGCAGCTTCATCAGGGTGCTTTTCCCCGCGCCGTTTTCTCCAAGCAGAGCCAGGATTTCTCCGCCTCTCAAATCGAGCGAAACGCGGTCGTTGGCAACAACGCCGGGATAGCGCTTGGTCATGTCGCGCATTTGCAAAAGCGGCTTCATCCATACCCTTTCAGACTGGAACGGACCGCCATTCTATCGTACGAGCGATGAGCCCGGCGGCATCCATCAAACCGAACCCGATCCGAGAAAGCCGCCCGCGTCCATTCCTGAGTCCTCCGCGATCACGGCGTTTCGTTCGAGCCCGGCCCTGATCGGACATAGAGCGGGGAGGGCTCTCCCCGCTCTACGAATGCTTCGGACGGCTCAATGATATCGGCCTAAAAGTGACAAGAGACCAGAGGGGCGTCGGGTGAGCTAACCCAGGGTCTTCAGCTGCTTCGGACCCCGCATGTATTGCTCCGCCCACCAGCGGAAAAAGCAAAACCGGACGATCTCCTCCTCGGTGAAATCGTAGAAATCGGGATCGCTTTTCAATTCTTCCAGCAGTCGGGCCTCCCGGGCGTCCAGCTCAACCTCGACGGGAATCCGCTCTTTCACCGCTTCCAGCCAAGGCCATTGGGCGACATAGTCGGCGTCCGCCGTCAACTCACGGTTTGCCTTGATCTTCTGGATCGCGAAGAGATCCACCGTCCGCTGATGATCGTAGTTTTGCTCGATGAGCTGTTGGTGATCTTCGTCGCTTCCCTCGAAGACCTGGACCTTGAGGCCTTTCAATTCGTAATTGCTGGTCGCGAAGACGTCCGCCCCGCAGCAAATGGGCACGGCCAGTGCGTCGATCTGCGCCAACAGCTCGATGTGGTCGCCTTCCCGGGCCAGCATCTGGTCGATGAACAGCTCTCCGTTCGTCCGAACGCCCGTGTGCATCCACCCATTGAAGGAATCGTGAACGTCATCCGGCGTCAAACCCCATTTGCGGATGGTCTCGGCGAAGATGTCGTGGCAGTTGCTGTGGGCGGGATAGCCGTCGTAGCCGAACTGGTACTCATACAGGAACCCGCTGCACCGGGGATAATTCACGTCATTGGTGCCAACGGTGTCCTCGGTGATGGAGAACATGATCCGGTCCCGGGGCGGGGCCGACCACAGATGGTCCCCCTTGGAGGGATGGAGCCCGTGCATGTGCCGGGTCCGCCCGCAGTGGAACTGCTCTTTATAGTCGTTGAGGTTATAGGCGTTGAAATCGAGGCACTGACCCTTGCCGATTTGTTCGATGCGCAGGAGCTGTCCGCGCTTGATAGGAACCGCCCGACCCGTCGTCGGATCCATGACAAACTCTTCTACAAGCTTGCGCTCACCCATGACTGAATCCCTATTCGTAGGGCTGGAGAAATGAGGTTCTCCAACCAAAAGGTTGATATGGTTTGGTTATGCGAACCACCGGCTCAAACCGGCTAGGGACGGGACAACCTTTTTTTCTTGCCCCATTCGGCAAAAGCCTTGCGCACAATTTCACCGTCCGTCTTTCCGTGTTCTCCTTTCTCCCGGAGCTCTCTGATCAATCGGTATTGTTGTCCGTTGACCTGGATTGTGATCTTTTTGGATTTCGACACGGTTGGACTCCTCTATTCTTTCAGTCCGGAACAGATCGAACGGCCCCCGCCTTAGCGTGGGCCGGGTTCCCAAATCTCCAGTCTGAGGTCAGTCGGGTTTCCCGCGTTGCATGGGGTCAAATCCTGGGGGCAGGCGGAAATGGCGACCAGACAGTCCATTTCCGCGTGGAGATCCACAAAGTCGCCCGGCTTGGACGTCGGCTCGTTGCAGATCAACTCCCCGTCGGGACCGATGGAAGAACTCATGAAGACGTTGAAAACGGGCGGAAGCTGGTGGGGGCGAACCCCGTGCGGGGCGAGCGCCTGATTCAGGTTTTCCCGGCAGCTCGGATGATCCGGCGCGTCGTAGAGAATACGGTAATCGTGAGGCCCGCAGGGGGAATACAAAATGTCGTGCAACCCAACCCGGTCCTCTCCGATGGTGAACATCGTATTGCACAGGTTGGAACAGAGCTTCCGGCCGGTGGAGATCTGGATGGACCGGTTGATCTTTCGGGTCTGGGACTGGGAAAAGTGCTCGGTGAGATCGTCCAATTTGAAACAGACAAAATCCCCGACTTGTTGTCCCTCGACATCGATAACGCGAAAGACCTGTCCCTTCCGAACCTCAAAAGCCGCCCCGGTCCGGGCCCTCAGCAAGCGCTCTTGCAGAACGATTTTCAATGGGGTCATTGATCTCGGCAAAGCAGGAGCCCAAAGGACGCCAGGCGAAGCGGCCGGACCCGCCCCCTCAACGGAGGCGGATCCGGCCCTTGACCCGCTTGTTTAAGAGTCAGGGATTACTTCCTCTTGATGACCTTTCGAGGATCGAGCTTATCTGACTCGTTTGCCTTTATATATTCTGGCACCTTGATCCTGCCCGCCTTGATATCCTCGATTAGCTGAGCCACTTTTTTCTTCACGGAGTCCGGAATCACCTTTTCCATTTTATAGTAAGGGGCGAAGGTGCCAATCCCATCTGCCATACCGGACTGATAAAATTTCCCCTCAATCGTCCCGTCCGCCACTTTAAGGATCATCCGTTTCACCAACAGCGGCGTGTCGTAAAGGACGCTTGTCAGGATTGTGTCGGGTGCCAAGGAGGCCTGGTCACTGTAGCTGGCGATGGCATAAACCTTCCTCGATTTGGCGGCACTGAAGGCCCCCCGGGCGGCCTGGTCCGTAGCCGCGAAAATGACATCGGCCCCGTTGTCGATTTGCGCCAGGGCCGCCTCTTTGGCCTTGGCCGCATCCTCCCAGGTGTTGATGTAGATGCTGAACGCCTTCACCTTCGGATTGGCGTAACGGGCTCCGAATTTGAATCCCTCTATCTGGCGGGTCAGGGCCGGAAACTTGAAGCCTCCGATCGCGCCAACGCGATTGGTTTTTGTCATGAGACCCGCAAGATAACCCACGAGAAAGGAACCCTCGTGCTGAGCCGGATCATAGGATGGAGCGTTCTTTGAAAACAACGGAGTCGCCGCCGTCATAATCCAGGTATTGGGAAAATCCTTGGCCGCGCTAAGACCGGCTTCGGCAAATGTTCCGCAATGGAGGATGACGGGGTTGTAGCCGCGGGAGGCATAGTCCCGTGCCGCGGCCGCCACCTTCGCGACCGGGACACTTTCGGTATATTTCAGGTCGACTTTATACCCCTTTGCCTCTAAGGCCTTCTTCCCTTGGACGGCTCCGATGTATCCCGCTTCACTCCAGGACTTGTCATTGATCCGTCCGCAAGGGATGTAGGCGATCTTTATGGTCTTGGCCGCCTCGGCCCACGAGGACAGGAACAAAAGACCCATCAAAAGGATCGCCAAAAAACTCAACTTTTTCATCATTTCCTCTTCCCTCCTTTTTGGCCCGTTCCTCCTCGAAAACAATTTCCTTCCGATTCGGACACCAAGGTGTGAGATAAAGAATCTCACGGTTGTTGAGATTTTCCCCGGGCTCTTCTTCCCGGTCACAAAAGTCGGGGACCCTTCGCCGGCCGGGCTTACGGGAGGTAAGCCCAAAGGTCCAACATCATCGTCGCTCCCGGAACCGGCAACGGAGTGTTCGCCTCTTCGATGGTCGTGCTCGCCGGCGCATCGTGGTCATATTTGGACATCCACACGCCCCAAGTGAGAATAAACTCATCGTAGTCGGTGTGGAAACACTGTCGGCGCACGAGGTTGTCAAAGCCCCGGCCGCCGGCCGCCTGGACGATTTTCTCGGCGTTGCCGAGGATGTAATCCATCTGTTGAATGATGGGCTTTTCGTACTTCTCATACCATGGCCAATTGGGATTGACCTTGAGCGCTTCGGGAAAATGCCCCTTGTTGTCGGTTGCCAACGCGGAAGAGAGAAACAGCAGGTTGCCCGCCTGCATTGCGTGGGGTTCGTGAAGCGGCCATTTGGGAACACCCCGCGCATGGACCGCCTTGGGCTTGATGCCGCCATCTTTGGTGACGGCGACAAGGTTGATTTCGATCATGCAATCCTTAACGCCGAGCCCATCGGCGGGAATGAGGGTGCGCGCCGGCGGGTTTTTCGGAAAATATTCTTTCCACACATCTTCAAGCTTATAAATCTGCTTCATCCCTTCCGCCGTGAGGTACACCTGGGCCTTGGCGGTCAGGTCCAGATCCGACCCCGCGTCCTCCAGGATAACGCTCAAACGGTCTAGGATGAATCGCGCCTGCCTGTCCATGTCGTTGCCGAACCACAAATTCTTGTTCGTCACGGCGGACGGATCCACGCCATGGTCCCAATCACTCGCAAGGTCGCCGGAGCAGAAAACATAAGGGCCCACTTTGACGGCATGGCTATAACCGCCGGTGGGCGCACCCGCGCGGCTGGAGTTAATGACCTCTTTTTTCCAGCCGCTGGCGTTGGTGACCGCGACAAAGTCGATTTCGAGGATGCCGGGCTTACACAACAGATGGCTACAGCGAATTCCGGTTGAAGTCGGCCGGCCTTTTGAAGCCGGGAACACTTCATCGCGCACACTTAGATAATCTTCAATCGAAGCCAAGTGGCCGTCGGGGGTCTCTTCAAGGACAAAAAACTGATCGAGGCGAACAATTTGGTCCAGTGAGGAACCGCCCGCCTCGACGACCTTTTTGAGATTCTTGAAGATGTAACGAGTCTGCAACCCAAGCTCGCTGGGCTGCAAATCGGGGCATCGGGGATCCCGCGTGGCTTCCCGGGCCACGCCGTTGGCCGAAAAGTCCGATGCAAACTGCCCGGAAGGAAAAATCCAAGGTCCTGCCAGGATACCCGGGGAATAACGCATTTTCGGCATCGGCAATCCCTTGGGAATGATCGCTTTCCGCACCTGCTTGGCCAATTCTCTCGTCCCCCTCAAACCTTGTCCGATGAGCAAAGAATTAATTTTCGACTGCTCAGGCCCTCAGTCCCCATCGGAACTGGGTTAGACTTTCTCCCGCCAATGCCCGATGGAGGCCACCGGTCGGTTGTCAATCCAAAAACCTCTCAAGATGCTCTCAGAATACCACAAAATGAACGTCCCGCTGTCAATTATTTGGTTGCCCCGCCCCCCTCAAATCGGTCCAATTGAAAGTTGGAAATCCCAATTCTGGACTTGCCCCATTTCTGCACCAGGTTCCGGGGGGCAGACCAATGCGGCCTCCGCCGATGGCGACGGTGCCATCGGAAAAGATCCGTCGCTCGACGTCCATCGTCATGACGGTTGCACCCTCAATCAGCAAATCGGCGGTTTTCGTCGTGGCCGTCATGAGGCATCCCGTATCAAGCGTTTCATTTCGATTCGGTTAATTCTCTCCAATTCAACCACGAGAAGCCGGAGAGAGGCGGTCAGCCAAGCGCGAAAAAGCCGTCCGTTATGACGTTTGAGGCCGGGTTGCAGCGAGGCCGGCCGGAGCCGCGATCGGCTCACGACCGGGTTTGGAATCCGAATGGGCCTGTGGTAGCTTGCGTGGATTCCGCAAGGGTGGACAACGGTTTTGAAGCGCGAGGCGCCGGGTTTCCATTTGAGTGAACCAAGCGGGCCTTTTCTTCCTGAAAGCCGACAAGCCTTCATGGGGTCCTGGGACCCAATCATTTCAGGCAACAGTGCAGGGGGACGAAACCATGATGACTCCAATGAAGTGCTATTTCCTCAAGAAAAAACGGGACATGCCGGAAGTGTTTTCCGACTGGGTGGACCCTTCCCAATGCGCCGTCGTGAGCATCGACATGCATCGGGGGCATCTTGGAGATGAGCCCGATGTCACCTGTCCCGCTCCGCGGGGGCAGGCCATCATCGAGCGGCACAACTGGTTCGCCCGGGCGGCGCGCCAGTGCGGCGTTCCCATGATTCACGTCCAGCTCTGGCTGCGGGCCGACGGGATCGACGATGTGAACGGGATCAGCCCATCCAACTGGCGGTCCTTGTATGAGGCCTACATCGGCCCCAATGAGAACCAGAAGAACCACAGCTTGGAGGGGACCAAATGGGTCGATCTCAGCATCGAGGAGGCGCCCGGCGACTATTACGTCCGGACGAAAAAGCGGCTGAGCGCCTTCTACCCGACCGACCTCGAATACCTCCTCCGAAACCTGGACAAGAAGACGGTGGTCATCATCGGGGCCTACACGGATTGCTGTGATTTGTGCACGGCGTTCGACGCGGCCAACCGGATGTTCCGGGTCGTCGTCCCGCAGGATGTCACGGCGGGCTATTCGGAGGAGGCGGAAGAGGCGGCGCTTTTCCTGATCTCGCTGCACACCGGGGTGGTGGTCGACTCCGAGGATCTGGTCGCGGAGTGGTATGCGCGGCGCGGGATTCAGGAGCCGGCGCGGTTCGAAACCGCATAAGCATTTTCGAACAGGAAGCTGAAACACGCGGGCGAACGACTCATCCGGAGGCTCCCCCCCCCCAAGCCGTCGTTCCAAACAGGAGTCGCCCGACACGCGTGAGAAATCCGCTCAAGCTCGAAAATCATATTTCCCCAACCCGCTAAGGAACCGAAGGACACCGGAGGTCGGCCGCGGCCAACCGCGCTTCATTTCACGGCGGGATCAAGGCGCGCCTACGGAGAGGGATTTCGTTGCGAATCGATGTTCATGTTCACGTCGGGGAGGTCCCGAATCACATCCCGCTCTGGTGGGGGCGGGAGCTTTATCGCCCCTGGAAGTATACGTACGACCCGGACGGAACCCGCCGGGAGCGGCCCGCCACCCGGGAGCCGGTCAGCCCCGAAACGCTGCTGCGCGACATGGAGGAAGCCGGGCTGGACTTTGCGTGCATCATGGCCTACGACTTCCGGCGCACCTCCCCCCATCCCGAAAAGCCGAACCCCCACGTCCCCAACGATTACGTCGCGGGCCTCGCCCGAAAGCATCCGGACAAGTTCATCGCCGTGGCGGGCATCGACCCCATGCGCGGCATCAGCGAAGCCCTGGACGAGCTCGACCGCTGCATCAACGAACTGGGCATGAAGGCCCTGAAGCTCATGCCCACGTACAACCACTTCGATCCCGGCGACCCGACCCTGTATCCGCTGTATGAGCGGGCCATCGCGTACGGCATCTACGTCCAGTTCCACATGGGCTGGACGCCGAGCGTGAACGCCCCGATGAAATTCCAACCCCCTCACCTGCTGGACCCGGTGGGCATCCGCTACCCCGATCTCAAAGTGATTGTCGCCCACACCGGATGGCCCTGGTGGGAGGAAGGGGTGTGCCTGGTCGCCAAGCATCCGAATTTCTATGCGGAGATGGCCTACTGGTGCACCCTCCCCCCCGAGACGCTCCTCCGGGCGCTTTTGATGTGTCAGGACCTCGTGGGACTGGACCGGGTGTTATACGGCAGTGAGTACCGCCTTTGCATACCGAAGAATTTCATGGCGACTTACGAACAGATCAACCAGGTCGCGAAGCGGCTCGATTTGCCGGAGATCCCCCGGGAAGCGATCGCAAAGATTCTCGGGAATAACGCGGCCCGCCTCCTGGGTCTGATGTGAATTCCCCTCCTTTCCTTCCAGAAAGTTATCGAGCCTTGTTTTATTAATGGCCTATCTGTGTCCGGCGAGAAGTGTCGGGAAATCTTCCGGATATTTTCGTGAGCCGTTCTGTGCAGGACATGATTTATGCCATCCTCAATAGCCGGGATTTCTCACCAACTTCTGGACTGGAAGGAGAAGCCTTGACATGTCCGAGCGTGAATTGACGAACATTCAGACGGGCCTCCCGCTGGAATCCGCCTCCTCCATCATCGACGCCGCGTTGGCGGCGGGACGGGAAGCGGGGCTTTTGCCTCTGACGGTGGCGGTGCTCGACGCCGGGGGGAACCTTATCGCCCTCAAGCGGGAGGACGGATCGGGCATCCTGCGCGTGGACATCGCCGTCGGCAAGGCCTGGGCCTCCCTGGGAATGGGCATGCCCAGCCGCGCCATCAGAGACCGCCTCAAGGACCGTCCGGCGTTTCAGGGCGCGCTGGCGGCGGCGTCCGCCGGCCGCTTCATCCCCGTTCCCAGCGGCGTTCTGATATGTAACGCCTCCGGCAATGTGGTGGGCGCGGTCGGCATCAGCGGCGACTCCTCGGACAAGGATGAGTACTGCGCCATCACCGGCGTCAAGACCGCGGGGTGCACCCCCGCGCCCGAAGCGCCCGCATCGGACTGGAATGCCACGGGATTGTGATCCGGGATTTTGAGCCTTGCTCCGGCAGGCTCAGTCAGACAAATCCGACAGCGGGGCGATCTGGAAATCCGTTGTGGCGGTCCACGGATCAGGTGTTTTTCCGCAACCTGATAAAGAACGGGCGTCGGCTCGGGGGAACGGTTTTTCGGTTCGAGGTCCGAATCGTCCCCCCTCTCCCCTCCCCCCCCCCTCCCCCCTTCCGGCCGAGGGTTCGCATGCCGGCCAGGCATCAACGCTCCCGGCACGTGACCCGGCCCCATCCCCAGGTGTCCACGCCGCCCAGGACCCGGAAGAGATCGTCCACCTGGATGGCCTCCCCGGCCGGCGCCTCGGGGGCGGTGGCGGCGAAGTCCCAGTGCAGGGTCTCTCGGCCCCCCGCCACCCGCTCGACGGGGGCCGTGCACAGGGCCACGTTCTTGTTCCCGGTGCTCACGATGGCGTCGGCTTCAGGCACGGAGAAGATGAATGACGGGTCCACCCCCCGGACGCCCGGCTGCTCGTAGGTCAGAAGGACCGTACGGATCCCCGCCCGCTCGCAGGCCTGAACGGACAGCATGGTGTCGATGAAGGCATTGCCGGCGGCGAGCCAGGCCACGATGGCGCCGTCGGCGCCGAGCCGCCGGGCCAGCTTGGCCGCCTGATTCGCCGCCATCTGCTTGGCCCCGTGGGTATCGAACCCGATGCGGTGCACGACGATGCCGAGGAAGTTCAACTCGCGCCCGTGGGCCCGGTAAAGCTCCTCCACCACCGAGTGGTTCCCCCACTCCCAGGTGGACGGCGAGTGCCCCGAGATCCCCGTGGCCCGGACCGTGAAGGCCCCGTCCAGCAACTCGTTGGGGTGGACAAAGAACGGAAAGACGGCGCGGATCGGCTGGCCGTAGAAGGCGTACCAGGGGTGGGGCTCGTGGGCCACGGTGACGACCCCCTGGATGAGCACGACCTTGGGGAGCGCCGGGTCCACCTCTTCGATGTCGTAGGTCGCCGTCTCGGCGGGGGTGAGGCCGGCCGTGGCCTCCGCCAGATGACGCCCGACCCGCATCTCGGCCATCTGGACGGCGGCGTGGTAGTCCAGCTCCCCGTGGCCGGGGGCGAACTCTAAAAGGAGCACGAGATTCAGGGTATGGCTCAGGGGTCCGAGGTTGCCCGGCGCCGCCATGTCCAAAAACGCCCCACGGCTCGCCCCCGTGCCCAGGGTGGGAAGGGGGATCTCGCCCGAGGCCACGACGGCCATCCCGTCCAGGCGGTGGGTGCGCCCCGAACCCACCGTCTCCACCCCGCCCAGGATGCCGGGGAAGACGCACCCCGGACCGCTCACCTTGACGCGCGGCTCCACGGCATCCAGGACGTAAGGCACCCGCACGGATTCCCCGGGGACCACCACCTCGCACGCCGCATCTGTTATCTGCGGGCTCTCCCGGACCAACCGCGTGATTTCGTCCACATCCACCGTCAGCCTGCCTTCGGCATATCCGGTGCTCCGGCCCAGGACGATCTCCCGGACCGGGAACACGCCCATCTCCAACCTCACCGCCCTGTCTCCTCCTTCCCCTTCCGGACCGGCGGCCGTCCATCGTCCCCGCAAGGCCCCTGTGGGCGCCTGACGGCTAAAAGCTCATGGCCGACCGCTTCCTAAGTGTAGCGCCTCCAAAATAAATTGACACTTCACAAATTGCAGAGAAGGCGGGCAAGGGGTCAACCGACCCAAACGCCCTCCCTACCTGTTTTGAAAACACCGGGTTTCACCGTCCGGTAGGCCGGGCATCTTGCCCGGCCCGAAAGGGACTATTCGGGTCTCGATATGAAAAACCTACGAGACTAATACGTGATCGAAGAAATTGTCTTCAGGACCTCCGGCTCGAAGATCGTGGGTCCCTGGACTTCGGTCTCCAGGACCTTCAGCGCGTCATGGACCAGGGCCTTGCGCAAGCGAAAATCCTCCGCCTCCGGCAGGCTCGGATCGCCGCACGGATAGGGGATCGCCAAACCCAGGACAATCCGGTTCGCGCTCAACATCTTCGCCATGGGGGCCATGGCCGTGATCAGGACCGCGGGAATTTGCGCCCTGTCGAATTCCTTGCTCATCGATGACCCGCATCGAGTGCACGTTCCTCACGTGGCGACCTGGAGCACGCCCTCCACCCCGTCCTCCCGCATCTCTTTCGCCATCTCGGCGGCCATTCGGTGGGCGTCGCTGACCTGCACCTGGTTTCCCGGAACGACATAATAGTGGGGAAGGAGCGAGCCGAACACGCCCTCCCGCTCCAACGCCCGCAGGGCGTCCAGCGGGACGCCGAAATGGGGATTCCGGGTCATGAACTCGGTGTTGTAACCGCCGTGGACCGTCTCCCAAACGCCGGTTTCCAGGCGTTCCATTCCGTCGATGGGGTATTTGGCCCAGCGATCGTTCACGTGCGTCTTGAACCGGTCGGGATTGCCCTTCGGGACGACCCCGCTGCTGGTCACCAGGGCGATGCGGCTTCCGGCCAGGCGCTTCAGCGGCGGGGCGGGCGGGACAACCGGGTACGCCCCCAGCGGGACCTCGGTGCGGACCTCGAGCCCCTGGACCTTGGCGACCACCATCTCGACGACGCGGCGGGCGCCCGTCTTCTCCGTCAGGACGGAAACCCGCACACCCCGCGGCAGATACGCCTCCCCCTCCTCCTCGGGGAACCCGATCGGCTCTCCCGAGGCGGCGCGCAGGGCGAGTCGGGCCATCCGCGACAGGGCCTCGGCCATGCCCCGGACCGTCTTCGCCGTCGGCACGACGTACATCCGTTCGGGCTTCCGGGCGCGGTAGACCTCCACCCCCGGGTTTTCGGGGAACATCCCGGTCACCGCCGCCACCCCGGCCGCATCCGCCGCCCGGGCGCACACCGTCGCGCAGGCGAATCCGTATCGGCCCGCGTCGAACGCCGGCCCGGCCACCAGGAGCCCGGCCCCCTCTTCACGAACCACCTCGGCCACGCGCGCGGCGACCTCCTCGGCGTGTCGCTGGAAGTGGTTATCGCCGCAAAAAACCGTCGCGACGATCCGGGCTTTTCCCTCCCAATGGGCCTCCAGCGGCGCGCCGGGTCCCACGGCCCCCGGCCGGACTTCGACCGGCGCGTCCGTCTTCTCCTCGCCGCCGACGCCGGCGAAGAAGTGGTTCAGGAAATGGACGACCTTGAGTTGTTCCATGGATCCCGACCTTTCCATCGATCCCGTCCCGTCTCTTGGACCGAGCGCCGGGACACGGGTTGAACTGAAATCAGTATACCTCAGTCCGGGACTTCCATGAGGGCGAGGAGCTTCGACTCCCGTTTCCGTTGTTTCGGCGCGGATCTCAGCTATCCTTGGCCCTCTCAGGCGACCGTTCGGTTCTCGCCGGATTCCGTGACCCGGGATTTTCGGGGGTTTGGGGGGGGGGGGGGGAGAGGGAGGAGGGGATTTTTCACGCGCCCGCCGGCCCCGGCAAGGGCGCGGCATGCCTACATCCGATTGACGCGGCTACGGGCAACGAACATTTCCGCCGCGAAATCGCTTTGAGAAATTCGGGTTACGAGACCCGCGCCTGAATCGCGTCATAGATCCGCCCGACAAAGATCCGCTGAAGCATGGGCGCGTACGGCCGATGTTCTTCCGGAACCGGCTGGCGGTCGATGAACGTGATGTTCTCGGCCGCCTCCTCCCGGCTTATCCCGGACTGAATGGCCGAGCGCACTTCCCGGATGGCGTCTTCCACAACCTGCCTCATCTCATCGAATACCGCAGGGCCCGCTTCGATTCCGTGCCCCGGCACGACCACCTCAACGTCCATCTTCTTGAACGAATCCAGCGACTCAAGCCATTCGAACGGGAGGGCCTCATGATACCAAGTCATCGTGTCATGAAAGACATTGTCGCTCGTAAAAAGCGTCCGGTCTTCCCGGACATAGACGGCGGTCTCCGCCGCGATGTGGCCGGGCAGCGCGAAGAGGTCGATGGTCACGTCCCCCAGGAACAACGTCAGGCGGCCGTCAAAAGAGAGTTCCGGTCCCCGGGCCTGATATTCGTCGGCCAAATCCATGGCCCGCGGATCGCACTTCTCGACGTACGGACGCGGGTCCTTCAACGGGGTTCCGCCGAGAATGTTGTCCTCCCAGAATTTCTCCCGGACCCCTTGATGGACGAGAACGACGCCGGGGAGAAAGGCGTTGCCGAAGGTGTGGTCGATGTGGTGCTCGGTGTTGATCAGGTAGCGGACCCCGCCCAGTGTTTCGACTTCATCCCGCCACCGCAGCGCCCGTGTCGGTTTGTGGGGAGAATCGACCAGAACCACCCCCTCGGACGTCCGGATGGCCCCGACTGTGCAACCCCCGTCGTCCGGATCGATATAGACATGCGGACTGACTTGACGCATCACGTCCTCCCTCTTTCGGTCTGACCACCGTGGATGATGGGATCGACCGTTCTCCCGCCTTGGGCGGAATCCACCCGGGACATCACACGGGAGAAACCTCAGACAGGGCCTTCAAGACGGTCTCAGGCCGGATCGGCAGGGCGGTCAGCCGCACGCCCACCGCGTCATAGACGGCGTTCGCCAGGGCGGCGCCGCAGGGGACGAGGGCGCACTCCGAGCATCCCTTGGCGCCGAAAGGACCGTTGGGATCGAGCGACTCGACGAAGATCGAGGTCATCTCCGGAAGCGAGCCCGCGTTCGGCACGGTGTAGTCGGCTAGGTTGCCCCCCGCGAACCCGCCGCCGTCCAGAACGGCGTTCTCGAACATCGCGTAACCCATCCCCTGCGCAAGCTCGCCCTGCACCTGGCCCTCGACGGTCAGCGGATTGATCGCCCGGCCCAGGTCGTCGGCGGCCACGATGCGCTTCAAAAGGATCTGGCCGGTCTCGGTGTCCACCTCCACTTCGACAATCACGCACGCGAAGGAGCAGGCGACGGTCGACCGGCCGTAGTGGTTCTCCTCGTTGGGCATCACCGTCGGCGCGTCCCAGGTGGCCTGGCTGTAAACGATATCTCCACCTGCGCGAAGCAGGTTCGCCGCGACGGCCTCGCCCAGGCCCATCCTCCTGTCCGGGGCGGCCGTGACGAAGATCGCCCCTTCCCCGAGGGACAGGTCTCCCGGCGAGACTTCCAGCTCGTCGGCGGCGATGTGGAGCAGCTTTTCCGCGCAGGACTCGGCCGCCTTTTGCACGGCGTTGCCCGCCATCAGCGTCAGCCGGCTGCCGTAGCCCCCGAAGCAGAGCGGCGTGTTCTCGGTGTCGGCCGCGGAGACCCGGATGTCCTCGACCTCGAGGCCCAGCCCTTCGGCGGCGATCTGTGCGATGACCGTCTGGGCGCCCTGCCCCAGGTCCCCCTCGCCGCAAACGACCTGGACCTTGCCGTCGTCGTCGACCTTGACCACCGCCGTCGAGCCGTCCCAGTTGGAAAGCTGCCGGCTGGAGGTCGAATGAACGGCGCACCCGAGACCGATCCCGGTCCGGACGGCGCCGTTCCCGGAGGCCGCGCGCGCCGCTTTCCATCCGACCGCCGCGGTCGCTTTCTCGATGCACTCCTCGATGCCGCAGCTCCCCATCTCCCAGCCGTGGATGCTCGTGTCCCCTTGATGGACCACATTCCGGAAGCGGATCTCCGCGGGGTCCATCCCCAGCTTCTCGGCCAGAACGTCCATATGGGACTCCATGGCGAAGGACATCTGGGGATTGCCGAATCCCCGGAACGCGCCCGCGGGGATCAGGTTGGTGTAAACGAGAAGGGCGTCGGTCTTGAGGTTCTGTTGGCGGTACAGGTTGTCCATCCGGGTGGCCGTCACCTGGATCACCTCGTAGGAGAAACCGGAATAGGCGCCGTTGTTCCCGACGATCCGGCTCTCCTTGGCGGCGATCGTCCCGTCGTCCCGGACCCCCATCTTGAGGTGAACGGCCGCGGGCATCCGGGGCCTCGACCCCTGAAACTCGTCCAGCCGGTTGTTGAGGAGGCGGACCGGACGGCCGGTCTTTTGAGCGAGAACCGCGGCGATGTGGCCGATGGGGTCCTCGCCGAGCTTCCCGCCGAAGGCCCCGCCCACGTGCGTCTGGATCACCCGGATCTTCGTCGAGGGCAGGTTCAGGGCACCCGCGATGAGCCGCCGGGTGAAATAAATCGATTGGGTGGGGACATAGAGCGTGATGCGCCCCTGAGCGTCGATGTCGGCCAAGGCGCCCAGGGGCTCCATGTAAGTCTGGAACTGGTGAGGCGTCGTATAGGTCTCCTCGTGGATGACCGCCGATTCCCGGAAGCCTTGATCGACGTCCCCGTGGCGGATGCGGATCTCCCGGGCGATGTTCCCCGTCCCCTCGTGGACCTCCGAGGCGCCGGGGGCCAGGGCCGCCTCGGCGTCGAACACCGGCGCCAGAACCTCATACTCGACCTCGATCCGCTCAACGGCATCTTGGGCGGCGGCCTCGTCGCTCGCCGCGACCGCCGCGATCTCCTCCCCCAAATGCCGGACCTTCCCTACAGCCAGGATCTGTTGGTCGCTCTTGACCGGCCCCCAGAGATTTTTCGGCGTGTCCTCCGAGGTGGCGACGGCCGCCACACCGGGCACGCTCAAGGCCCGGTCCGTCCGGACGCTCAGGATTCGCGCGTGGGCGTGGGGGCTTCGCAGGAGCTTGGCGTGGAGCATCCGTGGAAATTCCAGGTCTCCCACGTACCGGGCCGACCCGTGGACCTTCTCGGGTGCGTTGATCTGAGGGATCGGCTTGCCGACCACCCGCAGACTGTCCATCGATCACCTCCGGTTCACATGCTTTCGGCAACCCGCCCGACCCGAATGGGTAATTTCGAGCGGGCGATTTCAGGCCGCGTCGATGAAATGCCGTTCGCGCGGACCCGCAAGTCTCAAGGGCCGGCCGCGGTTCCCCGCAGACGCGCCAGGGCCAGCAGGTCGGGGACGTTCTCGACGCCGGGGACCTCCGGCACATCCGGGAATTCCTCCCCGAAGGGGCGCGTGGCGTCGATCCCCATCATGGCCGACAGGTTCGGCTCGGGCGCCGAGGGGTCGAGGGGGCCGCCGCCGGCGGCAGGCACGATGATCACGTCCCGGTCCGCCTGCATCCGGGTGCCGACCGCCCAGAGGACCTTCACGTCATCGAAGATATCGATGTCCTCGTCCACCACAACCACCAGCTTCGGCCGCTTGGCGCTCCCCAGGGCGGCGAGGATGACGTTTCGGGGCTGTCCCTTGTAACGCGGCGTCATCGAGACGTAGCAGTGGTACTCGCTGCATCCCGACGCCGGAAAGTGAACCGCCTTGACCTCGGGGAACTTGGCGCTGAGGTCCCGAAAAACGGTGACCTCGTTGGGGATCTGCTTCAGGAAGTGGTTCTCCGTCATCGGGACGCCCGTCAGCCCCGCGTGAAAGATGGGGGAGCGCCGGTGGGTGACGGCGCTCACCTCGATGACCGGACGCCGGTCGCCGGGGCCGTAGTAGCCGGAGAACTCGCCGAAGGGCCCTTCCGCCTCCCGGATGCCGGGCAGCATCCGGCCCTCGATCACGATCTCGCTCATCGCCGGAACTTCGAGGTCCACGGTCCGGCACTTCACCACCGGGACCGCCTCCCCCCGGAGACCTCCGGCGACGCTCAGCTCGTCCGTTCCGTACGGGGCCTTCACCTGCGTCCCCAGCATGACGACCGGGTCCACCCCGAGGGCCACAGCGATCTCCAGGGCCTCTCCCTTCTTCTCCGCCTTGGTGTAGTGGATGTAACAGTGTTGCTGGACGTTGGCGAAGATCCCGAGCCGGTTCCGGCCCTGGAGCTGCATGCGGTAGATGCCCGCGTTCTTCTCCCCGGTTTCCGGGTCCTTGGTGATCTCGATCCCGTGGGTGATGAAGGCCCCCCCGTCCTGGGGACTGTAGGTGGGGATGGGGAGCCGGGTCAGGTCGACCGCGTCCCCCTCGTAAACCACCTCCTGGCAGGGACCCTCGTCGACGAGGACGGGGGCGATGGGATGGTCGGCCGCTTGGCGGAATCGCTCGACGGCCTCCTCGGACTTGAACCCCAGGGCCCGCAACACCCTGCGGCGCGCGGCGAAAATCCCCCCGACGACGGGGATGTCGCGCCCCTTAACCCGCTCGAAGAGGAGCGCCGGCCCCTGCTGGTCCGAGGTCTTCCGGATGTACGCCGAGATCTCGAAGCGGGCGTCCACCGGCTCGGAGATCCGGATCAGGTCCCCTTCCCCTTCCAGACGCGCCAGAAAATCCCTTGGGTCATCGAACGACATGGGCGAATCCTCCAAACCTCAGCCCCCGTCGGCGCCCGCATCCGTTCGCCGGATCACTCCTCCACGACGGCGTACACCCGCGCGGGCGCCCCCTCCACCCCTTTGAACAAAACCGGCGCCGCCGAGAGCCAAATCTTCTTGCCCGCCACCCGGTCCAAACCTGTAATGTACTCAATATTGTAGAGAGAGTTCCCCAGGATGATGCGGTGGATGGGTCCCGGGGCTTTGGGGTCCTGCTGTTCCTGGGGGATGTCCTGCATGAAATCGAACCCCACGGCGGAAAATCCCTGATCGACGATCCACTGGGCTGCCTCTTCGGTCACGTAGGGCGAAAACTTCCAGTAATCCAGACTCCCCCAGTGCCGCTCATGATGTCCCGTGCAGATGAGGACCATGTCCCCCGCCTTGTGCTCCATCCCCTCCCGGCGAAGCTTCTCCACCGCCTCCTCCAGGTCCGCCTTTTCGATCGGCACGACCCCCTCCTTGTGGAGCAGGTCGAGGGCGAGGGCGTCGCCGACGAGCCGGTCCAAGGGGATCTGATCGATCGTGTCTCCGCCCCGGACGAAGTGGAGGGGGGCATCGACATGCGTGCCGACATGCAGGTACATCTCCACAACGGTTCCGTGCGCCGGTCCGGAGTCATGCGTCTTCACCACGTCCAGGACGAAAGCCTCGTCCCTTTCCTTGAGGAACGGCATCAGGATGCCTTCTTCCACGATGAGGCTCAAATCGATGATCTTCCGCACGAGACAAACCCCTTGAACTTGTGTACTCGATGAAAAGGGTCCGGCACCCGAGACCTCTGCGCGTCGACCGCCGCCGAATGGCTGAATCCTCCTTATACATCGGATAACCGGAAGCAACAAATCATATCCGGACGATTCCGGGGTTGACCCGGTCTCGTGGACACCCGACACCGTAACAGACGAAAGAGGCGTCCACAAAACCGGGGCCGGTCCGGCTTCCGGCTGACAATTTTCAAATCAGGCCGCACCTCCCCCTTTTTCCCCCGCATGTCAATCCTTGACACCTTTTTCCCCGGTTTGCTAGCTTGATGTATCGGATCTCCGAGTCCTTACCATTCAACCATCGGCCGAATTGAAGCGTGGGGGACTCGCGCCTTTCCTCGCCGGACCGGTTGAGAACCGCCGGGCGGCTTCACGGACCATCGCCCGCAACGAACGGGGGGCATCGAGTGAGTCACGAGCGAACCCTTCAAGTCGCGCTCATCCAAAGAGGCCCCGCCGGAACGGACCTCGACGCCAATCTCGCCGAGAACCTCCGGCTGATCGACGAGGCCGCCGCCGGCTCTCCCGACTTCATCTGCCTCAACGAGCTGTCCACGACCTCGTACTTTCCCCGAAACCCCGGCGTGGACCATGTCCCGTGGGCCCTGTCGCTGGAATCCGAGGAGATCGGGGAGGTCGCCGAACGGGCGCGCCGCCTCCATTGCCACATCGTCTACCCCTTTTACGAGCTCATCCCCGAAACGGGAGAGCGGCTGAACAGCGTGGTCCTGTTCGGACCCGGAGGCGGGCCGGTGGAAGGCGTCCTTCCGGGAGGCCGGCCGGCCCTCCGGTTCGCCAAGACCCACCTCGCGTCGACGCCGAAGACCGGCGTGGACGAGCACCGATTCTTCTCGGCGGGGGAAGGGTTCCCGGTCTTCGACACCCCCAAGGCGCGTGTGGGACTCCTCGTCTGTTACGACCGGAGATTCCCCGAGGGCTGGCGGATGCTCGCCCTTCAGGGAGCCGAGGTCGTCTTCATGGTCGCCGACGTTCCGGCCTGGGCTCCTTCGCCTTTGGCGACCGCGGAGGAAATGTTCCATATCGAGCTCCGGACGCGGGCGCTGGAGAACCTGTTCTTCGTCGCGGCGTGCAACAAGGCGGGGGTCGAGCGGCTGGGGGAGGTGGAAACCCGGTTTTTCGGGCGGAGCTGCGTGATCGATCCATTGGGCGGACTGTCGGCCGAAGCGCCCCCGGACGAGCCCATGATACTGAGAGCCGCCCTCGACCTTTCGCAAATCGCCGAGGGCCGGAGCACCCTTCCTTATTTCGAGGAGCGGCGGCCCGAACTCTACGGTCTGATTGCCGAGAAGACACCCGAGCCGGCCTAAGGCCCCGCCCGCTCAACGGAGGATGCCCCCGTGACCAACCGCCCGACGCCCCATTTCGGACTCCTGCTGCCCAACGACGGCTACCCGGTCGTGGACTTCGACCATCTGCGCACCCTGGCCCGTGAAGCGGAAGCGCTTGACTTCGACTCCGCCTGGGTGGCGGACCACTTTCTCGCGCCCCCCGGTCTCAGCGCCGCCTTCGGGACGAAGGGAATCTTCGAGGCCACCCTGGTCCTGGCGGCCCTCAGCTCCATCACCGAGCGGATCGCCCTCGGGACGTCGGTCCTGCTCTTTCCCATGCGCCACCCCATCCACCTGGCGAACCTCATCTCGACACTCGATCACGCCACGAAGGGGCGGCTCATTCTGGGGTTCGGGGTCGGCGGGTACCGGCCCGAGTTCGACGCCTGCGGCGTTCCCTACGCCAAGCGCGGGAGCATGACCAACGAAGCGCTAGAAATCCTGAACGCCCTCTTCACGCGGGACAACGTCAGCTACGAGGGCAAACACTACCAGTTTGAAAACGTGTCGTTCGAGCCGAAGCCCTACACGCCGGGGGGGCCGCCCATCGTATCGGGCGGAGACGTGGGGAAGACGCTGGAACGGGTCGCGAAACACGCCCGGGGCTGGATGCCCTGGGGCGGCCGGATCGACCAGATGACCGAGGGCATGGCCGCCGTCAAGGCCCGCGCGGCCGAGCTCGGGCGGGACCCGGAAGAGATGCTCTGGGGCGTCGGCTTTTACGGATGCTGTACGCGGGACAAGGACGTGATCCAGCGCGAGCTCGCCAAAGTCGCGCCGTATTTCACCCTCCACCACGACGAGAACCTCAGCCCGGAAGAGCTCGCGGACAAAACCCTCATCGGCACACCCGAGGACATTGTCCGGCGCCTGGAGCGCTTCCTCGACATCGGCGTCAACCACTTCATCGTCAAACACCTTCCTTTCAATGGGGAAGTCGAGAGCGTGCGGCTGTTCGGCCGGGAAGTGATCCCGGCGCTTCGGGCCTGAGCCGATCTTTCAACAAGCCATTTTTGCCGTAGGAGGCGGACCATGAGCTACGACCTCGTCATCCGGGGCGGAACCCTGGTTCATCCTTGGGGAAGAGTCGAAGCGGACCTCGGCGTCCGGGGCGAGACGATCGCGGCCATCGCGACGCCCGGCGAAACAATCGCCGGCAAAAGGGAGATCGACGCCCGCGGCAAGTACGTCCTGCCGGGCCGGATCGACCCCCACGTCCACATGCACTGGCCCGACTGGCCCATGGAGGAGGCCATCCCCATTTCCAGCCGGGCCGCCCTCGCGGGCGGCACAACGACGCTCATCCATTTCATCCTCTCCACCGGGAGCCTCCTCGAACACTTCGCCGAGATGAAAACCCTGTTCGACGCCCACGCGCATTCCGACGGGACCTTCCACGGCGGCATCGTCAGCGAAGGGCACATCCGCGAAATCCCCGAGCTGGCCCGGCAAGGGGTCACCTCGTTCAAGTTCTGGATGTCCTACCGGGGGGAGGAGGCGAAGCCGCCCCTTCAGGGCATCGATGACGGCATCCTGTTCCGGGGCTTCCGCGAGGTGGGCCGGCTCGGCCCGGGGGCCGTCGCCCTGGTCCACGCCGAAAACATCGAGGTCTTCTTCGGCCTGCGGGACGAGCTCAAGGCGAGCGGCCGGAGCGACGTCGCCTGGACGGAGACCCGCCCCCCCTTCTGCGAAGAGGAGGCCATGAACCGGGCCATCGTCCTGGCCGACGCCGCCGGGTGTCCCCTCTACATCGTTCACATCACCATCCGGGAGGGCGTGCGGATCGTCCGGGAGGCCCGGGCCCGCGGAAAGCGCGTCATCGGGGAGACCTGTCCCCAGTACCTGACGCTGACGAAGGATTTCGACCCCGTGATCGGGAAGATCAACCCTCCCCTGCGGGAGTCGGCGGACTCCGACGCCCTTTGGGACGGGCTTTCGGGGGGCGTCCTCTCCACCGTCGGCTCCGACCACGCGCCCACTTCCCTCCGCCACAAAGAAGACCTGTGGTCCGCCATCGTGGGGATGCCGGGAATCGAAACTTCGCTCCCGGCCCTCCTGAGCGAAGGGGTGAACAAGGGCCGCCTGTCCCTGGAGCGGATCGTCGACGTGACCGCCCATCAGCCCGCCCGCGTCTTCGGCCTCTATCCGAAGAAGGGGACCCTTCAGGCCGGCTCGGACGCGGACCTCGTCGTCGTCGACCTGGAAGAGGCCCGGGTCGTGGACGCCAACAAGAACCTCCACCAGGGATCGGATTTCAGCCCCTTCGACGGCCGGACCCTCACGGGCTGGCCCGTCCTGACCGTCCTGCGGGGACAGGTCGTCATGGAAGGGGGCGAGGTCACCGCCGCGCCGGGAACGGGACGGTTCGTCCCGCGCGCCCTGGGATAACGGCGCGATGGAATCCATCCGGATCATCTCCCCGCAGGAGGTTCCCGCCCATCAGGGCGCCGGGGGCCGGCGGACGCGCGTCCTCCTCGATCCGGAAACCGGCCATCCGGGCCTCGAGCTTTACCACGTGGAGCTGGCGCCGGGCGCCTCCTCGGAGGTCCATACAAGGGGCCACGCCGAGGCCCTCATCGTCCTGGAGGGCGTCGCGGGCGTGAAGACGGGAGAGACCCTCCACCGGGCGGAGGCGGGGGAGGTCATTCTGATCCCGGCCGGCGTCGAGCACCAACACGTCAACGCGGGCAAGGGGACCACGAAGTTCCTCGGCATCTTCGCCCCCCCGACCGGCAACGCCGCTGACGTGCGGTCGAGACCGTTGGCCGAAGATTAACCCCGGGTTTTTGCGCCGGCTGTTTTCCGTCATCCCGTCATCTGAATAAGGGCGCCACTGCGCAGCTTGCCTGCCAGTGCCGCCGCCATTTTTGTGTTCTTTAAAACACCCGCCCATTCACCCGATCCCGGGTCCCGAATGCGTCCATCGGGTCAACAACTGAGGAATCGCCGGTTTCCCCGCGCCTGTTGAGATGAAGCGTTCCATGATGGGTGGGGATGCGAGCCCTCACGTCGCATCCCCTTGAGAGGCGCGCCTCACTGTCATTCCCGCGCAGGCGGGAATCCAGCCTCCTAACCCGCGTGTCCTCCCTCGCCCGCACCAACCCATGAATGGGAGGGGTTCAGATGGGGGGACTTCCCCCGCAGAAGACAGGGGCTGTGTAGGCGACCCAAAGGGCTCCTGGATTCCCGCCTGCGCGGGAATGACCGTCGGAGAGAGAGGCTGCGTTCATCACACTGAACAGCCCCCATCTCTCCTGACACGCCTCACCGGACTCAGAGGCCAAGAAACCGGGGATCACTGCGGGTCAACGACGGTTGACACGGCCAAATTATTTATAATATATTTTATAAAGTATTGATGGGAGATCGCCGCATGGCCGCCAAAACCAGAGACCTGAGCCGGGAGGTGTACACCCGTCTCCGCGAGGCCATCCTGTCCTCCGAGCTCCTCCCCGGCCACAAGCTCTCCCACCAGGCCCTGGCCGAGCGGCTCGGCGTCAGCCACACACCCCTGCGCGAGGCCTTCGGCAAGCTGTCCCAGGAAGGCTACGTCCGCCACGTCCGGAACCGGGGCTATTTCGTCTCGGATTTCTCCCGGAAGGAAGTCGAGGACCTCCTCGAGATCCGCGAGGCCCTGGAGGTCCACGCCCTGCGGCGAAACGTCGAGGCCCTCGATGGCGCCGCCCTGCGCGCCCTCCGCGGCTGCCAGGACGCCTATCGCCGGGCCGTCACCCGGGGAAGCGGCGCGGACCGCCTTCACCGCGACCGCGCGTTCCATCTGGCCCTGGCCGGGATTTCCGGCAACGGCGCCCTGGTCGTAACGCTTGAGCGGGTCTTCGACCGGATCAACCTGAAGCGACGGATCGACGGACTGTCCCCGGACCGGGGCATCGAGGCGCTGGCGGAGCACCAGGCCCTCCTGGCCGCCCTGGAGACCCGGGACCTGGGCCGGGCACGCCCGGCCCTGAAACGCCACTTGAAGAAAAACAAGGAGAACGTTCTCGAACGGATGCGGGAAGGCCCCTCGGCCCTCCGCCCGGTCGGGAGGACCTGACGCCGAAACGTGTGAGGAGCCCATGGATTTTCACCTGACCGAATCCCAACGCCTCCTGCGGAAGATGGTCGCCGAATACGCGGACAAAGAGCTGGAGCCCAAGGCGATCGAGACGTCCGAGCGCCTCGCCATCCCCTGGGACACGGTCCGCCGCGCGGCCGAGCTGGGGATCATGGGCCTGACTGTCCCGGAGGCATACGGCGGCATGGGCCTGGGCGGCTTCGAGGCCGTCCTCGTCTGCGAGGAAATCGCCCGCGTATGCCCCAGCACGGCGATGGTCCTGATGGCGGAGCTCGGCATCTGCACCCAGCTCCTCAATCACTACGGGACGAAAGCCCAACAAGAGAAATATCTGCCCCGGATCGCCAAGGGAGAGATCCTCACCGCCATCTCGATCACCGAGCCCGACGCCGGCTCGGCCACGACCCGGATCACGACCAACGCCACGCGGACCGATGACGGATACCGCCTCAAGGGCCGCAAGGCCATGACCAGCCGGGCGGGCGAGTGCGGGGTCTACATGGTGTTCACCCGGTTCAACGGAACGCCGGGCCTCGACGGGATCGGGGCCGTCCTCGTGGACGAAGGGACGCCCGGCCTGTCCTTCGGCAAGCCGGAGGAGATGATGGGCTTCCGGGGCTGCCCCTCGCGGGAGGTGATCTTCGAGGACTGCCCCATCGGCGAGGATGATGTCCTGGTCCCGGAGGGCGGGTTCCGCAAGATCATGACGGCCTTCAACGGCCAGCGGTGCCTGAACGCGGCCATCTCGACCGGGATCGCCCAGGGGGCGTTCAACGCCGCCGTCGAATACGTCCAGGTGCGCGCGCCCTACGGCCACCCCGTCTCCGACTTCCAGGGAATCCGCTGGATGATCTCCGACATGGCGACGCAAATCGAGGCCGCCCGGTTGCTGACGTATCGGGCCGCCGTCAACGCGGCCGACGGGTTCCCCTCCCGCTTCGAGTCCTCGACGGCGAAGCTGTTCGCCAACGAGGTAGCCCTGAAGGTGACCGATTGGGCGCTCCAGATGCACGGCGGGTGGGGCTACAATAAGGAGTTTCCGGTCGAGCGGTTCGTGCGGGACGCCCGAGGCATCGTCCTGGGCAGCGGCCCGCCACAGCTCCACCGCAATATGATCGCCCACGAGGTACTGAAAGGCCGGGCCTCCTGGGCAAACGGCTGAGGTGTGATGGAAACGGCGGATAAACGATACCTTTTCCAGGGGGGACATTTTGAAAACTGTCCCCCCTGGACCCCCCTCGAAAACTTTCATTTCGCGAAAGGGTATATCGCCTACGGCGATATACCCTTTCGCAACAAAACTGGCTTCTTAAGCGGATGCCGGAGCCTTCCGCCAGGAAGGCGGGCATCCGGTCAAGAAAAGGTCCCGCGCGGCAGGACCGACCGGTCAGCTTCTCCATCTCCCACCGCGAGCAGGTCGAGCCAAAGGCTTGACCGCAGAAAGTTTTTCGGGGGGTCCAGGGGGGCGGTTTTACAAAAAAGCCCCCCTGGCCATGCCTTTCAGCAATTGACCCCCTGGATTCCGTCATGAAAGACATCCTCGAAGGCATACGCGTGGCGGATTTCTCGCGGGTCTGGGCCGGGCCGTATTGCTCCATGATGCTGGCCGAGCTCGGGGCCGAGGTGATCAAGATCGAAACCCCCGGCGGGGGCGACGAGACGCGGGTCTGGCCCCCCTTTTACAAGGAAAAGAGCGGCTACTTCATGAGCTTCAACCGCAGCAAGAAATCCATGACCCTCAACCTGAAAGAGCCCGAGGGCCTGGCCATCGCCCACAAGCTGATCGCGAAATGCGATGTCCTCCTGGAGAACTTCACGCCGGGCGTGACGGAGCGGCTGGGGATCGATTACCCGACCCTGTCGAAAGTGAGCCCGGATATGGTGTACTGCTCCGTCTCCGCCTTCGGCCGGACGGGTCCTTGGGGGAACCGGCGGGGATACGATCCCATCCTTCAGGCCATGTCGGGCATCATGAGCCTCACCGGAGAGTCCGACCGGCCGCCCGTCCGGGTCGGCGTCGCCACGGCGGACCTGGCGGGAGGCATGTTCGCGGCCTTCTCCATCATGGGCGCGCTCCTCCACCGGGAACGGAAGGCCGGGGAGGGGCCGCGCGGCCAGCACATCGACATCTCCATGCTGGACAGCCAGATCTCCTTCCTGGCCGTCAAGGCCTTCGAGTATCTGCACGAGGGAAGGCTCCCGCGGCGGTGGGGGAGCGGCGACCCCCAGCGGGTCCCCTCTTCGGGTTACCTGACCCGGGACGGCTCCTACATCATGATCATCGCCAGCGACGCCCACTGGCCCGGGTTCTGCCGCGCGGTGGAGCGGGAAGACCTGGTGGACGACGGCCGCTTCGACACCACCCGCAAGCGCGTCGATAACCGGAAGATCCTGGAGCCGATCCTCGTCGGGTGTCTGCTGAAACGGCCGGGGGCCGAGTGGATCGAGAGATTCGAGGAGGCCGGCGTACCCTGCGCGCCCATCCAGACGCTGGACCAGGTCTTCTCCCATCCCCAGGTCCTGGCCCGGGAGACGGTGAAGGAGATCCCCCACCCCGACATCGGGACCCTCCGGGCCATTGACTGGCCCTACAAGTTCTCCGAGACCCCGACCCGTATCCGGTCCATCCCGCCGGAGCTCGGCGCGCACACCGAAGAGGTGCTGACGACGCTTCTCGAATATTCCGGCAAAGAGGTCGAAGCCTTCCGGCGGGAGGGCGTGATATGAGTCCGGCGGCCTCCATAGACCTGATCCTGGAAGGGGGCCGCACGGTCCGCCCGGACGGCGTTTACCGGGAAGACATGGCCATCCGGGACGGGCGCATCGCCGCCCTCTTCGCGGACGGAACCCGAGGCCCCCGGGCGCGCAAGCGGATCGACTGCCGGGGAAAATTCATTTTGCCCGGCATGATCGACGCCCATGTCCACATGGGACGCTACGGCCAGGACTTCGCCGCCGACTGCCGCACCGAATCCGCCGCCGCCGCCATGGGAGGCGTGACGACGCTGCTTGTCTTCCTCATCGAGCCGGGGTCCAACCGGGAGGCTATTCCCCGGCGCATCCGGGAGATCGAGGCGGGGAGCCGGATCGACATGGGCATCCACGCCGTCATCATGTCCGAGGAGCACTTGGCCGAGATCCCGGTCTGCGCGCGGGAGTTCGGCATCTCGTCTTTCAAGTTCTTCATGGCCTACAAGGGGAAGGACGCGGGCTCCCTCCAGGGGGTGGGCGACGGATTTCTCTACCGGGGGCTGCGCGAGGCGTCGAAAATTCCGGGGGCGAGGGTGGTCATCCACCCGGAGAACATGGAAGTGATCGAGGACGTCCGGAAGGAGCTCGAAGCGGCGGGGCGGACCGACGGGGCCGCCTGGAGCGATTCCCGCCCCCGCCTCGCCGAGGAGGACGGCGTGCAGCGCGCCCTGCTCTTCTCCGAGCACCTGGGCGTCCCCATTACCATCCCCCACCTGAGCATCGCCTCGGGGGTCCCCATCGTCGAGCGTCACCGGGAGGGACGACGAACGGGGGACGTCGCCCTGGAGACGTGCGGCCACTATCTCCACCTCACGAAAAACAGCCTTCCCGGCGCCCTGGGCAAGGTCAACCCGCCGCTGCGGGAGCGGGAGGACGTGGAGGGGCTCTGGGAAGCGATTTCGGCGGGGAAAGTCGATTTCCTGGGATCGGACCATTGCAGCTTCAAGCTGGACGTAAAGGGCTCGGATATCTGGACCGGCCGGCCGGGCCTGCCCGGCGTCGGGGCGACCGTGCCCATCCTGTTGACCGAGGGCGTGGCCAAAGGCCGCCTCTCCCTCCCCGGCCTGGCCCGGGTGACTTCCTACAACACCGCACGGACGTACGGCCTCTTTCCCCGCAAGGGGATCCTCCGGGTCGGGGCGGACGCGGACCTCATGGTCCTCGACCTGAATAAGAAGGTGCGCGTTACGGCGAAGATGCTGAACTCCCACGCCGACTACTCGCCATACGAGGGTTTCGTCAGCCGGGGATGGCCGGTCGTCACGATCGCGGGCGGAGAGATCGTTCAGGAGGGCGGGGAACTTCGCAAGACCAAGCGGCGGGGGCGATACCTCCGGCGGTTCCCGGAAGACGCGCAATCGTGATTTGATGGAAACGACCTTGTAGATAGGGGGTTTTATAAATCCCGGCCGGGCAAGATGCCCGGCCTACCCCATTGATGGAAAGGGGTCCGAAAATGTGGTGGGGCGGGCATCTTGCCCGCCTGCCCTCAGTATGGAGAACCGAGAAAACTGAATTGGCCGGGCGTTTGGTCGGTTGACCCTCGGGGTCGGTGACCCCCCTACCCGGCCGGGAGACATTCGAAGCCGTGAGCCACGTCGAGGTCGAAGTCAGCGGGCGCGTCGCGTACGTCACCCTCAACCGCCCGGAAGTCTTGAACGCGTACAACCGGGAGATGGTGGACCAGCTCATCGAGGTCTTCCGCCGGCTTTCCGGCGAAGACGATGTCTGGGCGGCGGTCCTGCGAAGCGCGGGCGGGCGGGCGTTTTGCGTGGGGGCCGACCTTAAAGAGCGCAAGACCCTCCCGATGGAAGAGGTCCGGCGCCTCCGCGCCATGCTGGAAGAGGCCCACGACCTCGTCACCTTTTTCCCCAAACCGATCATCGCGGCGGTGAGGGGATACGCCCTGGGCGGCGGGCTGGAGTTCGCGCTCAATTGCGACTTCATCATCGCGTCGGTGGACGCCGTCCTCGGCCTGACGGAGACGGCGCTGGGCATCATCCCCGGCGGCGGGGGCACCCAGCTTCTACCGAGACGGATCGGACGCGCCAAGGCCAAGGAGCTGATCTTCACCGCCCGGCGGATCGACGCGGCCGAGGCCGAACGCCTGGGCCTGGTCGCGCGCGTTGTCCCCGCCGACACGCTGGACGAGGAAACCGAGAAGACCGTCAGGGCCATCGTCGCCAACGCCCCCATCGCCCTGCGGCAAGCCAAACGGGCCATCGACAACGGCGTCGAGATGGACCTGCCGGGCGGACTGAAGCTGGAGCGGGAGGCCTATGACGCGACCTTATCCACCGAAGACCGAAACGAGGGCCTCCGCGCCTTCGCGGAAAAACGCGCGCCGAGGTTCCAGGGGAAATGAGGAGGGAGGGGGGGGGCAACCCGCATGTTTCAATATAGCGCGGGTCGGTTGACCCTCAGCCTCCGCGCATGAGGTTGGTTTGAGAAACCTTTCTCGACAACTTGAGCAGGAGACGATGAATTGATGGAAACGCTTCCCGCTGAGGTCATGGTCCGGGAGGTCGGACCCCGGGACGGTCTTCAGGCGGAGGACCGCTGGGTCGAGACCGCCGACAAGATCAAGCTCATCGACCTCCTCTCGCGATCCGGCCTGAAGCGCATCGAGGCCACGTCCTTTGTCCATCCCAAGGCCATCCCCCAGCTTCGGGACGCGGCGGAGACCATGGGCGGGATTGAGCGCGCCCCGGGAGTCCGATACGAGGCCATCGTCCCCAACGTGAAGGGGGCCGAGCGCGCCGCCGAGGCCGGCATGAACCGGATCGGCATCTTCATCTCCGCCACCGAAACCCACAACCAGGCGAACGTGCGCATGTCCGTCGCCGAATCGTTGGAGCACATCCGGGGGATCGTGGAAACCGCCGCCGCCGCCGAAATCGCCGTCAAGGGATCGGTCGTCGTGGCCTTCGGGTGCCCCTATGAGGGGGATGTCTCCCCGGAGCGGATATTCCGCGTCATCCGGGGTTATCGGGAGCTGGGCATCCGGAACATCCTCCTGGGAGACACGACCGGGATGGCCAACCCGGCGCAGGTGCACCGAACCGTCCGGGCCATCCTCGAAGCGTTTCCCGAGGTTTCCCTGACGCTGCATTTCCACGACACGCGCGGAACCGGTCTGGCCAACGTCCTGGCGGGGATGGAAGCGGGGGTCCTGAGCTATGACGCCTCCATCGGCGGCCTGGGGGGCTGTCCTTACGCGCCGGGGGCGACCGGAAACATCGCCACCGAGGACTTGGTCTACATGCTCGAGGAGATGGGGGTCCGAACGGGCGTGGATCTGGACGCCCTGCTCGATTGCGCGCGCTTCGCCGCCACATTGGTGGACCACGACCTCCCCAGCCACGTCCTCAAAGCGGGCAAGCGGACCCAACTGGCCCCCCGGCCATGATCGCCGGGAGCAAAATTCATTGATCAGCCCTCCCCTCCTGGCGGTCATCGCGGCCCTTGCGTATGCGCTCAACAACTTTTTCTCGCGCCTCGGCCTGGAAGGATCGTCTCCCGCCGTCGGCGTCTCGGTGATCGCGACAACCAACGCCCTCTTCCTTTGGGGCCTGGCCCTGTTGTATTCGCCCGTCCAGCCCATTTTCTCGGTTCACATCTGGCCCTTTCTCCTGGCCGGCGTTTTCGCCCCCTCCCTGGCCAGAAACCTCCTGATGCTGGGATACCGGCGCATCGGGATGGCCTGCTCGGACGTGATCGCCGGCGCGATGCCGCTGTTCGCGGTCCTCCTCGCCGTCATGACCTTCGGTGAACGGCCCTCGGCGCTGGCGGTCGTCGGGACGATCGGGATCGTCGCGGGAATCGCCCTGCTGACCCACAGGCGGGAGGCGGGAAAGGGTTGGGGGAGCCGGGCGATCCTCTATCCCCTGGGCGCGGCCTTCTTCTTCGCCGCCCGGGACATCGCGGGCAAATTCGGACTCCAGTTCATTCCGCTCCCCTTGGCGACGGCGGCCGTCACCGCGTCAGTCGCCGGTGTGGCGCTCAACCTCCCCTACCTGCTGCCGAAGGTCAGGAAGCGGGCCGTCCTGCCCGGGAAGAGTCTTTGTTTCTTTTGCGCTTCGGGGATTCTCCTGTCGATGGCCTACATGACCAGTTTCATGGCGCTGAAGGGAGGAGAGGTGAGCCAGGTGGCCCCGCTGATCGGCTTATTTCCGCTCTTCTCGGTGGCGCTCAGCTTCCTTTTTCTCCAATCGAAAGAGAACGTCACCTGGAAGGTGGGGGCGGGCGGAATCATCGTCGTCGCGGGCGCTTCATGCATTTGGATGAGTTGAGCGTCCATCCGGCCGAACGGAGGACGCATGTTTCTTTTTCCGCCGCCTCGGCCGGCGCCGCGGGAGTGGGTGCGTTCGTTGACAACCTCCCGATGATTTGCCAGAGATCGTGGCTTGCGGGTTTCACGCACGGGTCCATCGTTTCCAGCCGATTTCTCATCCCTGAAAGGCGGAACTTTTGAAATTCGGAATCACGTACAGCATCCAGTCCCTGACCGGCGAGTGGACACAAATCTGCCGGGACGTGCTCGACCAGGTTGAGCGGGCCGACGCCCTCGGGATCGATTACGCCCTCGTCAGCGAGCACCATTTGGTTGAAGATAACGGGTACTTTCCATCCCCCCTGACCGTGCTGGCCGCCTTCGCGGCCCGGACCGAGCGCATCCGTCTGGCGACGGGCATCCTTCTTCTCCCCCTCTATCACCCCATGGTCATCGCGGAGACGGTCGCCGTCGTGGACAACCTGTCCGCCGGGCGCGTCACCCTCGGCGTGGGGATGGGGTACCGTCCGGAGGAGTTCGCGGCCTTTCACGTCCCCATCGAAGAGCGCGGGGAGCGGATGGAGGAATCCCTCCGCCTCCTCGACCTCTTGCTCCGCGAGCGGGACATCCATTCCGACGGTCCGCATTTCCCGATGGAGGGCGTGACGCTCATGCCCCGGCCGGTCCAGACGCCCCGGCCGCCGCTTTGGACCGCGGCCAAGGTTCCGAACGCCATCCGCCGGGCCGCGCGGCTTTCCGACGGCTGGTACATCGACCCGGTGACCGCCTTCGGGATCATCCTCAAGCGGGCGCCCATCTTCCGGGAGGCCTGGAAGGAAGCGGGCAAGGAGGCCACGCCGCCGGACATCATCCTCCGGCGGGAAGCCTTCGTGGCCGAGACCGACGAGGAAGCCTGGGAAGCGGCGCGGGAAGGGGTCCTCTACCTGTACGGCGAGTACCTGAATTGGGGGCACCTCACCGACGACGACGGCAGGCCCATCCAACCGGGCGCGGACGCGCTCGACGTTTTACGCGACCGGTTTCTCATCGGCTCGCCGGAGACCGTGGCGCGCCGCGTCCGGGAGTATGAGGAAGCCCTCGGGAACACCCACCTCGTCGTCCGGATGCAGTTTCCGGGAACCGATCCCGAACGGGTGATGGAATCGATCCGCCTCCTCGCCGAGGAGGTCGCTCCGAAATTCCGCGACGAAGGGACACCCTCCTCATGAAAGTGGACACGCACTGCCATTTCTTTTCCAAAGAGTACCTGGAGCGCGCGCCCGCCTTCTCGACGGCGCGCCCAGAAAGGGACCCCTTCTGGCGGGATCACATGCAAAACCGCCTCCTTCCCGACGCGACCATGTGGTCCCTGGACGGCCGGATCGAGAAGATGGACGAGGAGGGCGTGGATTTCCAGATTCTCTCCATGGTGGGGCCGATGGTCTATTTCGACGACGCCGGGGCGGCCGTCGAAATGGCCCGGATCTCCAACGACGGGATCGCCGAGGCGTGTCACAGCCATCCGGACGCTTCGGCGGCCAGGCCTGTCTGCCGCTGACCGCCGGGGCCGACGCCTCCCTGGCGGAGCTTCGACGCTGTGTGGAAAAGAACGGCCATTGGGGGATCGCCGTGGGGGCCAACGTCGCCGGCCGCCCCCTCGACGACGAAGCGTTCCACCCGGTCTACGAAGAGCTGAACCGTCTTGGGCTTCCCGTCCTCATCCACCCGATGGTGCCCGAGGGGGCGGAGATGCTCGGGGACTTCTTCCTGATCTCGGCCGTGGGTTTCATGTTCGACACCACCGCCGCCGTGGCGCGGCTGCTCTTCAAGGGAATTCTGGAGCGGTTTCCGGACATCAAGTTCATCGCCCCGCACATGGGGGCGGCGGTCCCCTACCTGGCCGGGCAGTGGGAGTCGGCCTTCTCGCGGGGCGGCCCGTATACGGATTTGCCCCATCCGCCGACCCACTTACCTGAAGCGGCTCTACTACGACTGCCTGGGCTTCCAGGCGCCTTCTCTGCGGTGCGCCGAGGAGGTCATCGGCTGCGACCGGTTCCTGTTCGGCACCGACTACCCCTTTCACAAGAGCATGACGCCGGCCATCGGCGTCGTCGAGGGGATGGACTGGACGCCGGAGGTCAAGGAGGACATCTTTCACCGGACGGCGAGTGGAGTTGACCCGGTTTGGTGGACACCTGATGATTTGGGGGTAAAGGAGGTGTTCACGATGCCACAGACTCACCCACGCTATCCAATGGAGTTCCGCTGCCAGATGGTAGAGTTGGTCCGGGCGGGACGCACGCCCGAGGCGCTGGCGCACGAGTTCGAGCCCTCGGCGCAGACGATCCGCACCTGGGCCCATCAAGCCGACGTTGACGAGGGGCGTCGCAAAGACGGGCTCACGAGCGATGAGCGGGAGGAGTTGCGCCGACTTCGCCGCGAGAACCGACAGCTCCGCCAGGAGCGGGAGATCTTAGCAAAAGCCGCGGCCTGGTTTGCTCGGGAGACCGATTCGATCCCGTCCGGATCTACGGGTTCGTGAGGGCGAACCAGGCCATGTATCGGACCGCCACCATGTGCCGGGTGCTGGGCGTCTCCTCCAGCGGCTACTACGCGTGGCGCAGGCGCGCGCCGTGTGCCCGCTCGTGTGCCGATCGGGCGCTCACCAAACGCATTCAGGCGATCCACGAGCGTTCTCGGGGGACTTACGGCGTGCCGCGCGTCCATGCCGAGTTGGAGGCTGAGGGAGTGCGTGTGGGCCGCAAGCGCGTCGCCAGGCTGATGCGTGGGGCGGGACTTGCGGGCGTCAGTCGGCGCAAGGGAGCGCGCACGACGCAGCGCCGGCAGGAGGCGCGGCCGGCCCCTGATCTGGTGGACCGCAACTTCACGGCCGAGGCCCCCGACCGGCTGTGGGTGGCCGACATCACCTACGTTCCGACATGGGCGGGGTTTTTGTATCTGGCCGTGGCGCTCGATGCGTTCAGCCGGCGCATCGTGGGGTGGTCGATGGCCACACACCTGCGGGCCGAGTTGGTGCTCGACGCGCTCGACATGGCGCTGTATAAGCGCCGTCCCCGGGCCGTCATCCACCACTCCGACCAGGGCACGCAGTACACCTCGGTCGCCTTTGGGCAGCGCTGCCGCCAGGCGGGCGGGCGTCCCTCCATGGGTTCGGTCGGGGACTGCTACGACAACGCGCTGTGTGAGAGCTTTTTCGCCACGCTGGAGTGCGAGCTCCTCGCTCGCCACAGTTTCCGCACCCGGGCCGAGGCGCGCATGGAGGTGTTCGGGTTCATCAAGGGCTTCTACAACCCGCATCGTCGGCACTCCTCCATCGACAACCTGTCACCCGTTAACTACGAAAGGAGACAACAACGCACACCCTGAAAACCCAAGTGCTTAACTCTCCACGAAACCGGGGTAAGTCCAGAGAGAGCTCTTTCCGAAGCTCCCGCAGGCCGGGGCGTAGCAGTTTTAGACGGGGGTCCAGCCTGGATTTCTCACCAACGATTCCGTGACAGGCTCGTGGTGGACCGCGTCCTCGGGCATCCCCTCCACCGTGAAGTTCTCGCCGAAATGGCCGGCTGAGAGGTCGTCCCGGCCGAGCTCGTCCTTCCAATAGTCGTAATGCTCGATGGTGTAGACGTAGACGGCAGCGTGGATTCCGCCGTGGACCCTCCGGTCCGCCTGGTCATCTCCGTCCAGATTCAGCGTCCGGAGCATCACACGTCCGCGTACGGGTTCCTTGAAGATTCCTGTCGAGGTGGTCTTGCCGCCGTGCTCGACTTCCTTGGCCGCCGATACGTTCACCGAAAGAAGCTTCATCGTCCCCCCAGAGCGCCCGGAGCCTTCGAACCGTTTATGGATTGAGACAGAGCGCTGCCTTCGTGCCTGAAAGCGGCGGACCGGGATTTTCCAATTCAAATCCGGCAGGCCAGGAATCCCGCATCCGAAGTGATTCTGGTTCCGTGAAACTCAAGCCTCAGCCGACGGTCAAAAAGGACCCTCAAAGCCGTCTTTTTCGCTTCACCCATTGGGTTTCCCTGCTCAGAGGTGGCGCAGGGAGGCCAACACCTTTATTTTACACAAGAAAACGGCCTTCGGGGTGTCAAAAATTATCGTCCATATGGGAAATTCGGGCTAATTTACCCCACCACGCCTTGTTAACGCACTTAATCGGAATAGAGATGATATTTTTCATTACCCGCCGAATATTCTTATCCCTTTGTTCTTTAGGCGAATAATAGCCCTGTTGACATCCTTTACCGACAGGGACAGCGACTCAGCAATTTCCTGGATCTTGATTTTCGTTTTACCCAAGGCGCGCATGGCTCTTATACGAGAAAAAACTGCCCCTTCAATTTCTTTTTCTGTTTTGGGTTCTGTTTGTCTAATCCCTCCGACAGATTCAACCCGGGTTTCCTTCAAGCCGAAGAGCGCCTTGCCGACGTCCTGGCCGAGCGAAAGGATGGGGAGGACTCCGCTCTTTTGCTGGTCCAGGATGATCTTCTTGATCCCCGGCAGGATCTCTTCCATGGTTTCCAGGTAGAGCCGCTTGCGGGTGACGCTCTTGGCCTTCTGGTATTCGCGCAGGATCTGCTTGAAACGGTCGGCGTCTCCGGTCGCCTTTCGGGTCTTCTCGGCGCGGTAGCCCTGGGCCTCGTTGATGACCTGGGACACCTTTCCGCGGGTCTCCGGGATGATGGCGTTTCTGTAGCCCTGGGCCTCGTTGATGATCCGGTTTTTGTCCTCGCGGGCGCTCGCCACGTCGATGAATGCGTCCCGGACCTGCGTGGGCGGATTCACGTCCTGGAGCTGGAGGGCCGTGATGAGGAGCCCGGAATCGTACCGGTCCAGGATCTTCTGGACGAGCGCCATGGTCTCGGCTTGGATCTGGTCCTTGCCCGTTGTGAGGGTCTCGTCGATGACCTTGCTCCCGACCACCTCGCGGATGGCCGCTTCGGTCGCCTTGCGCACCGTCCCGTCCGGGTCCTTGACCCGGAACAGGTACTTGGCCGCGTCGGCGATTCGGTACTGGACGATGAGGTCGACGTCCACAATGTTCTCGTCACCGGTCAGCATCAGGGATTCCTGGGGACGGTCGGCGTAGCGGGCCGGCGGACCGGGGTCGAGCGTCCGGAAGCCGACCTCGATCCGCTTGACCTCGGTCACCTTCGGTTTGAAGACGGTCTCGAAGGGGTAGGGCAAGTGGTAGTTGATGCCCGAATCGGTGATGGCGCTCAGGCGGCCGTACCGCAGCACCACCCCTTTCTCGTCGGGGCCCACCTGGTAGATCCCCGTGAGCAGCCAGATGACCACCACGGCGGCAATCCCGTACCACAGCCCCTTCCCCCGCAAGGCGGGGATCTTGTTGCGGAATTCATCCCAATCCACGAGAACACCTCCATAAAAGCCTTCTCAGGCTAATTTTCCGGTTACCCCCGATGCTTTCCAACCTAATCTACGTGGTCCCTCTAACGCCTTTATCCGGCATTTCCCAAATGACCACAGTTTTGCAATGCTGCGGTCCTTGTGTGTTAACAAGGTGTCCCAGTTTACCACAGATTCAAGCCGGAATTTCCCATTTCAAATCCGAGGAGAAAAAGGGAGAAAAATAGAAAAATTAAGAAAAAAAGAAGGAAAAATTAAGAAGAAAGTGGACAGATTTATTTTTCTCCAAGATGCTGCGCTAAATAGCGCGGCGCTGAGGAAGGATTGAGGGCTCGACTGACATAGTCGTTCAATTGCGGAGAATAGATCCCCCATAGTTTTTCGAGTTCATCGACCGGATCTCCCGCCTTATGCCAGTCTATACGCAGGTCGGCTATCGGCCATGACATCTTATCGACAAGGAGTATGCCGGCCGAGTAAACCGGGCCGGCTTCTCCACCCGCGTTTACCGCGGCCTTCATCGCGGCTAAATGCCGGTCTCCGAGATGTCCCAAGTCCCCCGCTCTAGGGTTTTGTTGGACACTCGATTGATCCATGATTCATGGAGAAAGGGGTGTCGCGATGAACGAACAAAAGCAAGAGGGGGCTTTGGCGGAGGGCGCCCGCAGGGCGAACGGAGCCAAGGCCCCAGGGCATCGCAGTGAGCGGGGTCGGTTCTCCTGCCAGCGCAAGCGGGAGGCGGTCCTGCGTCTTTTGCGGGGCGAGAGCCTGGAGACGCTCTGCCGCGAGTTGGGCACGACAGCGGCTCGGCTTTCCGCCTGGCGCGAGGCGTTCCTTCGCGGGGGCGAGGCGGCGCTCAAAGCCCGCCCGGCGGATGAGCGGGACGAGGAGAACGCCCGGCTCAAGGCCAAGGTGGGCGAACTCACGATGGAGGGCGAGGTCCTGCGGGAGAAGATCGACCGCCTGGAGGCCGGCCGCCCTTTAGCCGGCAGGAGGTGGAGGCGATGAGTCAGGCCCGCTTCACCTCCACGGGCAGAGCCTACGGCCTGAAGCGGGTGTGCGCCCTTTGGGGCTTGGCGCGCTCCACGGTCTACGCGCAACGGCGGCGAGAGGCGGTCCCCGTTCATGAACGCCCCACGCCCAATAAGCGCGGCCCTGTGGGCCCGTGCACCGATGCGGAACTCCTCGGCCACATCCGGCAGGTCCTGGAGGACTCTCCCTTCCATGGCGAGGGCTACCGCAAGGTGTGGGCGAGGCTGCGCTTCGCGGGCATCCGCACCAGCAAGGAGCGGGTGCGTCGCCTGATGCGGGAGGCGGGGCTTCAGGCCCCCCACCGGGTGGGCAAACCCCGAGGTCCCAAGGCCCACAACGGGACCATCCGCACCGAGCGGCCCGACCGAATGTGGGGCACGGACATGACGACGACGGTGACCACCGAGGAGGGGATGGCCTCGGTGTTCGTGGCGGTGGATCACTGCTCGGTGGACTGCGTGGGGATCCATGCGGCCAAGAGCGGCAACCGCTTCGAGGCCCTGGAGCCGATCCGGCAGGGGGTCGCCGAGCGCTTCGCCGGCTTGGAGGCGGACGTCGCCGAGGGGCTTAAAGTTCGTCACGACCACGGCCCCGCCTATCTGTCCGATGACTTTCAGCGGGAGATCGCCTACCTGGGCATGACCAGTTCGCCCAGCTTCGTGCGGGCGCCCGAGGGAAATGGCTACTGTGAGTGGTTCATCCGCATCTTGAAGGAGAATCTCCTGTGGGTGCGCTCTTTCGCCACCGTAGAGGAACTGCGGTGGGCGCTGCTTGAGTTCAAGAACCTGTACAACCATCATTGGATTCTCGAGGGCTACGGCTACCGAACGCCGGCCCAGGCAAGGCAGGAAAAACTCGCTCAAGTTGCGGAGGCCGCATGAGGTCGAATACCCTCACCCGAGTGTCCAATAACCCAGGGGCGGTCCACTCAAGCACTGGTCGCTCCGAAGCCTCCAGGTCAAGCTCATCAAAATGGGCGGGAGGATTGTGCGGCACGCCCGGCAGATCATCTTTCAATTGGCCGAAGTAGCGGTATCCAGGGAAGAGTTCGCCATCATCCTGGACCGAATCAACCGATTACGGCCGGTGCCGGTCTAACCTTGTGCAGAGGGTTCCCGGCAGCATGAGGTGATTGGTTAACGGGTTGAACCGCGAATAAAGGGGACCGAAGGGCGAGGGTCCGCCTTTTGGGGCAGTCGATGGCCGTCAGCACCTTGTTGCGGAGGGTTGGAAGGCTCTTGACAGACCCATCGGAAGGGGGTCAACTGGTTTTCATCGGGAAAGGGGACCGGAAACCACCCAAGCAAGTTGATATGGGAAATTCCGGTTTGATCACATAATGTTAGCATTATGCGCATTCTGACTCTACCAGGGCCCAAAGGGGAATTGCGTCTCCAACGGTCGGGGAAGGCCGCTCACTCTCGCTCTCGAGGGGGACGGAAAAGGGAGGATGTCACAATGTACCGAAAGATCATGACCGTTTTGCTGGCTTTAGGTTTTCTGGGTAAATAAGGGTTTGGGACAAAGGAGATAGTTATGTCGAAGGTACTTTTGAGTCTTGTCCTGCTTGGTGTCGTAGGCCTTACTGGTTGTGCCAGTAAAGCCGGTCCCTTTGTTACGAACATTAGTAGCGATGGGCGCGGCGGGATTGTCATAGAGAAATGCATGGTGCGCCTGGATCGGACGATCAATACAGTAGAGGCGTCGGATTGCACCAACACGAGCATCCGATTGACGCGCCCACCAGAAACTGGAAAGCAACCCTAGCCTAGATGTAGGTCCACGGCCAGCTCGTTTTCTGGTTCGCCGCCAGTTGGTTGAATTTCAGGAAGCGGCCCCTGCGCCCGTTCGTACTTCAAGGGCAACGGCCCCTGCCGCCGCCGGCGCGCCACGTCCCTGAGCAAGTCCCTGACGGACCGGACAGCCTCAAACGCTTCCCGTTCTTCCTGGTGACGCTCACGCTTCCGCTCACAGGCACCCTCCGTCCCCAGCTCAACCGTCAGGGTGTCCAAGTCGCGCACCAAGGCCTTGAGCCGCCTACCGTCCCGTTTCACCAGGCCAACAGCCTCGAGGGCCAGGACGTTCTTTCGTTCTGTGTCCCGACACCGCCCCGTAAGACGGGCCAGGGCCGCCAGGCTTCGCACTTCACCCTCATTCAAGAGCGTGTCCCACGTACTTTCAGCACTTCGCGGTAACCTCTCCCGAAAAGCGTCGTGCCGCCCACACCGCCGAATAGTGGGCTTAGGGCAAAACGTTGTGACTCGGGGTACTGTGCCTCCCGGTTTAGCTGATTAACCTTCGTGAAATATCGCAGATCGCGAAGAAGGGAACGTTCATGCGTCCGAAGCATCTTGAGTTCATCGATTGCCTCTCCACGATGCTTGTGAATCTCCGCACGGGCTGAAGCTGACACTGACTCAAGATCCATATCTACAACATTTGGATCATTTTCTTCTAGTGTCGCGTCCCGGAAATACATTTACAAAGTCGTCCGAGTTTCTCGAAGATCGAATCGGCCGTGGCGACCCACCTAAACGGAGTGGCTTTCGCATTGTACTGTTGGACAAACGCTTCAATGTTGTCAACCAAGTCCTTCACACTCCGAAACGTCCCGCGGCGGATGACCCGTTGGGTGATGAGGTCAAACCAAATCTCCACCTGATTCAGCCACGAGGCGTAGGTGGGCGTGTAGTGCACATGATAGCGCGGGCGCGCCGCCAGCCACGCTCGCACCTTGGCGTGCTTGTGCGTGGCGTAGTTGTCCACAATGAGGTGGAGCGCTAAATCCGCAGGGACGTTGGCGTCGATGTGGCGCAGGAACGCAAGGAATTCCTGGTGACGATGACGGCGTTTGCATTGCCCGAGCACCTCTCCGGTGGCGATGTCCAGCGCCACGAACAGCGTCGTGATGCCGTTGCGAACATAGTCGTGCGTCACGCCCTCGACATAGCCCAGACCCAGGGGCAAAAGGGGCTGGGTGCGGTCCAGGGCCTGGATCTGGCTTTTTTCGTCCACGCACAAGACCAGCGCCTTGTCGGGCGGATTGAGGTAGAGCCTCACGATGTCGCGGACCTTCTCGACAAAGAAGGGGTCGGTGGAGAGCTTGAAATGCTTTTGGCGATGGGGCTGAAGGGCGAAGGCCCGCCAGATGCGATTGACCGTGGATTTGGAAAGGCCAGTCGCCTCGGCCAGGGTGCGGCAGCTCCAATGGGTGCCGTCGGGCGGCTTGGTCTTCAGGGTCTTTCGGTCCGCCTCGGCGACCCGTTCATCGGAGATCGAGCGCGGGCGGCCAGGAGCACAATCCGCGCCCGCCTCACCAGGCCGTGAGGGAAGGGGCGGGAGGCGCCCAGGGCCTGAAGTTGTTCGCGCTGTCCGTCCGTCAGGTCCACCGGGGGCATGGGTCGTCCGAGTCGCATGGACATCCTCCTTTCGAGGGGAAGATACCAGATTGGGCCGTATACTTAAATAACTTATTTAAAGGACGATACACTAGAATCACCCCTTAGTGAAAAAGGGGACAGATCTATTTTTAATGCTTTTTGCCCTCTTTTTTCCCTTTTTGTTCTGAGGCTGTCATCCTGAGTGGGGATTGAAAATCCCCGCGTGAGGATCTCGCCGTGTTTCTTCCGTAGTGCCCCCCCCCACGCTTGCTCCGCCTCGAGGCGGGATTCCTCTTCGGAACCTGGAAGTCCAGGTTTCTCACAAGGATTCCGCTGCGGGCCCGTGTATGATTGGCCATTGGATGGTTGGCCAACGCATCTCTTTCCCCGGCCCCCCCCTCAGCCCGCCCGTTTCGCGTGGGGGTTGTAGGGAGGGACGAAGTCGAACGGATGATAGAAGGCCGGCGAAGGCCCCACGGGTTCGGGGTCGCCCGTGATCTGGTCGATGTAGCAGTAGATCTCTATCCGTTGCCCGTCGGGATCGATAAAGTTGAGGTCGGTCTGATGACCCTGCTCCCACCAGCCGGGGCCGAGGGTGATGGGGATGTCCCGCTCCCGAAGAAACTCCCCGCAGTTCCACAGGTCGGTCATGTTGCCGATGTCCCAGGCCACGTGGTTATAAAGGACGCCCGGCCCCTGCCGGTTGCGGAAAAAGGCGAGGTCATGATGATCCGCCCCCCCGCGCATGAAGTAGCAATCCGAGTCGTTCCATTCCGTGAGCTTGAGACCGACCTTCTTCGTGTAGAATTCCACGGTGGACGCCACGTCCGGAACCTGAAGGACGATGTGCCCCAGGCGGTGAGGGATGATCGCCGTCCGGCCGATGCCCATCGATTCCTTGGAGGAGGCCAGCGGGCCGTCATCGCGGACGGTGGCGGGGTCGCGGCTGAAGAGCTTGCCGATCAGGCCGTTGGGATCGCGGAAGTGGACCCCGGCCTCGTGCGTCGGGTCCCGCCAGGCCGGGTTCTCGACGAGGGGGACGCTTTCGGCCTGGAGATGCGCCCGGGCCTCCTCGACCGCGCCCGCGTCCTCGAGCACGTAGCCGACGTGGTGGACCCCCGCGGCCGCCTCATCGCCGCCGCCGCTGTCCATGAGGGCCAGCTCGGTCCGGCCGTCCCGGCATCCCAGGAGGACCAGACCGGATTGAGACCGGTCGAACACCTGGAGTCCCAGGAGGTTGGAATAGAAATCGGCCGACCGCTCAAGGTCGGTGACGCGAAGCGCCAATTGCCCCACTTCTTTGAACCGGATCATCTCGACTCCCTTTCAAACATTCACCGACCCCGATTGCCGGAGCATTCCAGGACATGACCACTCGGAAAACATGGACCGTCGGACAGGCCGTCGTCGAGGCCCTGAAGGCCGAGGGCGCGCGCGTGGTCTTCGGCCTGCCGGGCCGGCACGTCTTCCCCATCTACGACGCCCTTCGCGATTCCCCCATCCGGCACGTGGGCGTCCTCCAGGAATCCACCGCCGCCCAGATGGCCGACGCCTACGGCCGCCTCACCGGCCGGGCCGGCGTTTGCCTGTTCACCGGCGGACCCGGGGCGACCAACGCCCTCACCGCCATGGCCCAAGCCTACGACGCCGCCTCGCCGGTCGTCCAGATCGCGGGCGCCGCGCCCCGGGGGTCGCCCCCGGAAACCTTTCACGGCGTCGGCCGGCCGGATTTCCTGACCCGCACGTTTCGGGACGTGACCAAATGGACGGCCCGCATCGAGTCGGCCGGGGGCGTCTTTCCGGTCATGCGCCGGGCCTTCCACGAGGCCCAAACCGGAAGGCCCGGGCCGGTCTTCGTGGAAGTCCCCCTGGACGTCTTCAAGCTGCCGCCCGCCCCGCTTCCCCCGCTTCCCGAGCCCTCGCCCCGGGAGATTCGTCCGGCGCGGCCCCCCCGGCAGGCGATTCGGGATATCGCCGGGGAGCTTCTCCGGGCCCGCCGGCCTGTAATCTTCGCCGGCAAGGGCGTCCTGCGGAACGGGGCCGCCGCGGAGGTCGCCTCCCTGGCCGAGGCCCTGGGAGCGCCGGTCGTCGTCGCCCGCGACGCCCTGGGAGCGATCCCCGCCCGACATCCATGGTACGCGGGCTACCTCTGCTTCTGGAGCACGGACCCCTGGGTGAAGACCGTCCTTCGATCAGCCGACGCCGTCCTCGTGGCGGGCCTGCGGGCGGAAAGCGCCTTCTGGAAACAGGTGGTCGCCCAGACCGGGACCGCGTCCAGGTTTTTTCTGGGGACGGACGTTAAACGCCGCCGCCTCGAAGGCGCACGGGTCGCCGAAAACAGTCATCTCGGCCGGGGCCTCGGGGCGCTCCTCGAAGCAATCCGGGAAGACGGCCCGGGGAGCTTTCACTCGGAGGGCTCTCACCCGGGGGCCTCGCGCTTGGGCGCCTCGCGCCTGGGCGCTTCGCGGTGGGATGAAAAGATGTTTCAGGAAGGCTCCCAAACCGTCCGCCGCCACCTCCAAAATCACGTCCGCCGCTTTTCCCGCCGCCGGGCGGGCCGGATTCATCAGGGATGGGCCGTGAACGAAATCCTCCGGACACTGCCCGAGGCGGGCATCTTCGTCTCCGAGGTCTGCCACGCCAGCTACTGGGCCTGGAAGCTCACGCCCGCCCCGCACGTTGCGTCCTTTCAGCATTCGGGCGTGTGGAGCGGGATGGGGTTCGGCCTGCCCGCGGCGGCGGCGGCCAAGCTCTGCCACCCGGACCGGCCCGTCGTCGCCATGGTGGGCGACGGGAGTCTCTGGATGTCCTTGGCCGATTTTCCGACGCTCGTCCGCCAGGGCCTCCCCGTGGTCCTGGTGGTGATGAACGACGCGCATTTCGGGATGGTCCGCCAGTTTCAGCTCGAGGACTTCGGCCGGACGTTCGAGGACCGCACGCCCGTTCAGGACTTCGCGGCGCTGGCCGAAGCCATGGGGGGCCTGGGACTCCGCGTGGATTCCCCGGCCGGGCTCGTTCCCGCCCTTCGGCGCGGGCTGGCCTCGGACCGCCCTTGCATCCTCGATCTCAAGTGCGCCCACGACGACCCCTACCCGGATTGGAGCGGGATCGCCGGCCGTCTGCCGCGTCCTCGCTGAAGTCCAGGAAGAGGGCGTCCTGTCCGGCCGGCGGGCCGGCCTCAGCGGACCGGCCGAGCCGCGCCGCGGCAATCTTCTTGGCGGGGGCGACGCCCGGCTGGTTGTACGGGTTCACCTCGAACAACGCGGCCAGGTACAGCGTCAATCTCTGAAAATAATACAGGAGGGCCCCCGCCCAGAAGGCATCCAGTCTCGGCAGGGAGATCGCGCCGCTCGGCCGGCCTTGGGCCGCGAGGCCCCGCGCGGTGGACTCGGCCCAGATCCGGTTCACCTGGGAGAGGGTCCGTCCCCGGAGTATGCTTTCCTTCCCGGCGGGGATGCGGACATCGCTGGATACCGAGTCCAGAGTGAGAAACGTAAGGGTCTTGTCAAACGGGCCCTCGGCGAAGAGTTGGACCTGGGAATGCTGATCCTCCATCCCGACGGCGGTCAGTGGCGTCAGACCGGCGAAGACCTCCCTCCCCTTCAGATCCACGCGTTTACCCAGGCTCCCGGCCCAAACGAACCGGAAGTATTCCGCCGCCGGTTTCAGATCCCGGTGATAGGGCATGATGACCGAAGTCCGCAGGCCCCGCCGGGCGGCCAGGAAGTGAAGCGCCGCGCCGAGAAGGGCCGGGTTGTCGGAAAGGCTCGGGGATTCACACCGCCGGTCCATCCAGGTCGCCCCCCGGAGAAGCGCCCTCACGTCGATCCCCGCGACGGCGGCGGGAAGTAGGCCCACATCCGAAAACAGCGCGAACCGCCCGGAAAGGGAGTCCGGAAAGGTCGAAATCGGATGACCGCCCTCCCGGGCCAGCCGGCGGAGAGCGCCCTTGCCAGGACCTGTTGTGACCAGGAGACGCCTCGCCCAATCCGCCGGCCGGGATCCTCTTCGGAGCCGGTCGCGGGCGATGTAGAAGTGGGACAGGATCTCGGGCGAATCGCCCCCTTTGCTGATGAGGTGGACGACGGCGCGCCGCCAATCGACGCCCTTCAGGAGATCCGCCGTTGCGTCCGGATCGACATCGTTGACGAAATGGAACCGGGGATGCTTGGGTGGGCCCGTGAGGATTCCGGCCATATCGGGCCGAAGCGATTGGATCCACGTCCGTCCGCTCAACCCCGCCCCGCCGTACCCCGCCAGGACGTAGTCGCGACATCCCCGCCGAAGATCCCGGCCTTTGCGGAGCGCCGCGTCGGGACGGCGGTGCGGAAAATCCAGGTGGGGCAGCTCGCCGCGCGCGCGCCGCCGGGCAAGGTCCTCGTGGGCCGCCGCCGCCCGCCGCTCGAAGCGGGAGAGGTCCCCCGCCCCCACGCCGGCCGGCCCAACCGCCCCCTTCATCATGAGGCGAAAATCGAACTTCACCGGCGGCCGACCCTCCTTCAGACATTTCCAGCTTGCAAGCGGGGGGCGCTTTTTGAAAGGCGCCCCCCCGCACCCCCCCGCAAAACTTTTTGCGGCCAAGCCTTAGGCTTGGCCTTTCTGAGTTGGATGTTGGTTGGGCTGAAGCGATTATCTGTGACCTGCGAGTGGCTCTTCTCTTTGTCCGGATGCCCGTCTGCCTTTGGCAGCCGCAGCATCCGGCCACGGGGCCAGTTTCTTGCGATAGTGTGCGGCCCTTTCAGGGCCGCACACTATCGCGCAACGAGAGTTTTCGAGGGGGGTCCCCAACCCCTGGGGTCAATTCACAAAATCGTTCGTGTACACGTCCGCGGCCTTGACCTTGCCGCCGAGCTTCATGTAGCGGTTCACGATGCCGAGGCTCCGAACGACCTCTTTCGGGTCCAAGTGGCCAATCTTCGAGCGATTCTCGGGCTTAACCACATCACCCAGCAAAGGAATGGCCCCGCCCAGCTGGGCGCGCAGGATCTTTTTGCCCTTGCCGGTTTGGTTGGCCATGATGGCGACGGCCTGATCCGGATGGTCGATGGTCCAGGAGACGCCCTGGTTGGACGCCTTCACGAATCGCCTGACCAGGCACGGATTCCCGACGGTCTTGTCGGCCACCGCGATTCCGCTGGCGTAAATGTTGAAACCCCCGTCGGCGAAGGACAGGCTGTTGACCTTCTTCCGCTTGACCTTGAAGACACCGCCGAGGGTGTCGACAAATCCGGTGATGGCATCCACTTTACCCGCCAGCAGGGCCCCGACCTTCGCCGAGGGCGCCATGGACTGGGACTTCACCTTGGTGATGTCGATTCCGGTCGCCGCGGCATATCCCGGAAAGAGCGTCCAGATGGCGTCGGCCTTCGAGGTCTTTGGGTTTTGTAATGCCGGTCTTCTGGAGAGACATGATCGCGAAGGGCGCTTTGCGCAAATAGATGCTCACCATCTTGAGGTTCGCCCCCCGGGTCCGGCCGATGATGATGTTCCCCAGGTCGGTCTCGCAGAACTCCGCCGCGCCGGCGGCCATCTTCTTGACCGTGTCCGCGCCGCCGAATCCGCGCCGGATCGTCACCTCCAGCCCGGCCTTCTTGTACAAACCGTTCTCCCTGACCGAGAAATACCAGGAATGGCGGCCGTTCAGCAGGAACGACATCATCATGTTCACCTTCTCGGCCCGCGCTTCCGTGGGACGAAGGGCCAAAGCGCTCAGCGTCAACAACACGATCCCAATCCCCGCGGCCAACATCCGAACCGCGTGAAATCCGCCGTTACGACTTTTTCCGGTCGTATTCACAATAATCCCCCTCCTCTTCAATCGACGCAAAACGACCCTGGAAGGGAACAGCCCCCCGTGGACCTCGGTTCTTGCTGGAACCGTTGACTGCAATCCTTTGTATAGATAGGATTTTCAAAGATTTCAGGGTCAATCATCAATCGGACGAATCGACGTCGTGGGCGGGGGGCAGATCACCGTCGAGAACGGCTACGCCTATGTGGGGCACATGGGCCCCCGGGACGGGACAACCATCCTGGATGTCTCGGATCCCCGGAATCCCCGGATCGTCTCCCATCTCACCGTCCCCCCGGGCGTCCACTCCCACAAGGTCCGGGTGGCCGGGGACATCATGCTCGTCAACCATGAGCGGATGCGCAACGCCACCGAGCCGGTTCAGGGCGGCCTCAAAGTCTACGACATCTCGGACAGGTCCAAGCCCCGAGAGATCGGCTTTTTCAAAACGGGCGGAACCGGCGTCCACCGCTTCGACTTCGACGGGCGGCATGCCTACATCTCGCCGGAGATGGAGGGTTACCAGGGGAACATCATGATGATCCTGGACATCGCCGATCCGGAACGCCCGGAGGAGGTGTCGCGCTGGTGGGTCCCGGGCCAGCACACGGCCGGAGGCGAGACGCCCGAATTGGAAGGCCGAGCGTGCCGCTGCCATCACCCCCTTCGCCTCGGCGACCGGCTTTACGTCAGTTACTGGCACGCGGGGTTCATGATCCTGGACATCGCGGACCTGGGCAAGCCGAAGCTCCTCAGCCGGGTGGACTGGAGCCCCCCGTACCCTTGTCCCACGCACACCGCGCTTCCCCTCCCTTATGAAATCGGGGGGAGACGCTTCCTGGTCGTGACGGACGAAGAGGTCCCCGACAGGCTGACCGACAAACCCAACGCGTTCTTCTGGATGGTGGACATCACCGACGAGACCAACCCGGCGCCCGTCTCGACGTATCAGGTCCCGGACCCCCATCCCTTCCATCACCCGACCCAGTTCGGCGCCCATCAGCCCCAGGAGCAGATCTATCCGGGCGTGTACGACCACATCTTCTTCGTGGCTTGGTTCACGGGGGGCCTTCGGGCCGTGGACATCAGCGACCCCTACCGCCCGAAAGAGGTCGGATACCACGTGCCGCTCCCCAGCAAGGGCCAGGAGGTCACCAAGACCAACGACGTGTTTCTCGCCAAGGACGGCCTGATCTACGCCCTCGACCGCCTGAACGGTTTGGACATCCTCGAATTCACGGGGTGAGTCATACAGCCGGAGGAAGGGACCGATGCAGCTCGACCTTGAGACCGCGCTTCACATCATCCGGAAGGCCGCCGCCAAGGCCGCCGAATTGGGCATCCGCGTGAGCGTCGCGGTCGTCGATTCAGGAGGCCATCTCATCGCCGCACACCGCATGGACGGCACCGGGTTCCTGTCTCTGAAAATCGCCGAGGCGAAAGCGTTCTCCCCCGCCGCCTGGAGACGGCCCACCATCGCCCTCGGCCAAATCGTCGAGCGCTTCCCCCAATTCCTGACGGGTGTCAGCATGATGGCGGACGGAAAGGTGGTCGTGACCGAAGGGGGGTATCCCCTCCGGGACGAAGGCGCGGTGATCGGCGGACTCGGCGTCAGCGGGGGCAAGCCCGATCAGGACAAGGTGTGCTGCGTGGCCGGCCTGGCAGCGGTCGGGTTGTCGACCGGATAAGACCCTATCCGGGGATGCCGAACCGCTCCCGCCAGCGCGGCAAAGCCTCGGGGTTCTTGAGGTAGCGGGGGACCTCCCCCCGAAGGGCGGCCAGGAGGTTTTCGGCGGCGGCCCGGACCATGCTTCGCAAGGCGCCCTCCGTCAGCCAGGCGAAGTGCGGCGTCAGGACGGCGTTGGTCAGCGACCTCAGCGGGTGATCCATCGCGGGGGGCTCCCGGCGGAAAACGTCCAGCGCCGCCCGGCGATCCACCCCTCCCGGAGCGCGCGGACCACGGCGTCCTCGTCCACGACCTCTCCCCGCGAGGTGTTCACAAGATAGGCCGTGGGCTTCATCCGGCGAAGCGCCTCCTCGCCGATGAGGTCGCGGGTTTCCGGGGTGACAACCAGGTGAAGGGTGACGACATCGGAGCGCTCGAGGAGGGCGTCCAGGCCGGCGGCCTCCACGCCCGCGGCGCGGAAAACATCTTCCGGAACAAAGGGATCGTGGGCCATCAGGCGCCCGGCCCATCCGGCGAGCCTTTGGGCGAGGGCTTGGCCGATCCGCCCGAACCCGACGATCCCCACCGTGAGGTCGCCCAAGGCGGCGGGCATCCAACCGGCCCCCGCCAGCCGCCCGCGCGCAGGAAGTCCCGGGATGGGTCGAGGCGCTTGACGAGGTTCAGCATCAGGGTCAGGGTGTACTCGCAAACCGATTCGACATTCTCGGGGACGGGGGTGTACCCGACCAGCACGCCGGCCTCGGTGGCGGCGTCGACGTCGATCTTTTCCGTCCCGATTCCGTATTTCGAGAGGGTCCGAAGGTTCGGGCAGGACTCGAAGAGCTTTCGCGTATACCGCTCCCGGGACGCGCCCATCACGGCGTCGGCGTCACGGGCCATCTCGGCGAGCTGGTCCTCATCGTAGCAGGGCCGGGTCGTCTCCCAGTTGGGGACGCCCAGGATCAACTCGCAACCGGCGTCTTCGAGCACCTGGTGAGTCTCGAGGGTTGTGTCCCAAGGCTCATTGATGAGGACCTTCCATTTCGCGGGCACAGGGCCTCCTGTTCCGGATGATGGGGCGGGCCGAAGCCCGTTGATAATTCAAAAGCCGCATTGAGGCGTAGAAAGGGAATCGTACGTGAACCCAAACCGGATTAAAACCCTTCTGGCCCCCGCGGGCCGGGAGGTCGAGCTGAACGGGATGGAGGCGCTCGTCCGGGGTCTCCTGGAATCCGGCGTCACATACGCCACCGGGTACCCGGGAGGTCCCGCATCCGTGGACAAGGCGCTCCTTCCGGTCCTGGAGTCAGCCGGACCGGCGTGCGGACTCCGCTTCGAGTGGTCCGTGAACGAGGCGGTCCTGGCCGCGAAGGTGCTGGGCCGCGCGACGCTGACTCACAGCCGGGGCTTCGGCTTCATGAAAAACATCGGCCTGAACGTCGCCCTGGACGCCCTGTCCACCATGTCGATCAAATCCACGTTCAACAGCGGGACGCTGTTCCTGGTGGCCGCCGACCCGCAGCCCCACCGCTCGCAGACCGCCCAGGACAACCGCTACCTTCTGTCCTCGCTTCACGTCCCGCTGCTCGAGCCGGGGTCCCCTCAGGAAGCCCTTCAAATGACCCGGGAGGCCCTCGATCTCTCGGAAAGGTACAGGTTCCCGTTCTTTATGCACATGAACCCGTTGGTCCTCGAATCCGAGGGGCCGGTCCGGCTGGGGGACCTCCCTCTCTCCCCTCCCGCGTCCGAGCCCGTCCGGACATTCGTGCGCGGAGATCGGATGGACTTCGTGACGATCTCCTACCAATATTCCGAGGACATTCCCAAACGGCTCGCGGACTTGAAGCGACTCGCCGCCGAGACAACCGGCAAGTGGGTCTCGATAAGCCGGTCTCCCGGGAAGGAAGAGCGGGCGATTGTCTGCTCGGGATTCTTCGGCCCCCTGATCGAGGAGGCCCAGGCCGAATGCGGAACGGATTTTCCCGTCCTGCGCCTCCAGACGGCGTGGCCGTCCTATCACGAACCAATCGGGGCGTTCCTGCCGAACCTCTCGGGGGTCCTCGTCCTGGAGGAGGGCCGGCCCTTCCTGGAGGAGCGGGTCGGGATGCTGGCCAACTCCTTCAACCCCGGCCTGCCGGTCTGGGGAAAGCACGCGGGCCTTACATTGGAGGGCGCCGGCGCCCTCACGAAAGAAACCGTCATCCGCGCCCTGGAGTTTCTGAAAGACCCGGAACGGGGCGTCCAGCCTCAGGAACCGGCGAAGAAGGCGTGGGGGAGAAAGACGGTTGAGGAGTTCTTCCCCGTCTATCAGGCCCTGCACCGCGTCTACGACTCGCCCGATACCTGGCGGCCCCGCGAGGCGCCCCTCATCGTGGTCACCGGAACGGGCAACTTCGGGTCCTACGCGATCCCCGAGGGATGGGTGGACTTCAAGTTTCATCTGGGGAGCAGCTTCCCCATCGCCGGGGGTCTCGCCGAGGCGGCGGCGGCGGAGCAGGAAGGCGTCCACGGCGAATCCCCCATCATCGTCGCCGTAACGGGCGATTGCTCCCTTTTTCATTCCGACTACCCGGGGCTTGTGGACAACGTCTACCACCGAAAACCGATCCTTCACGTGGTTTGCGACAACCGGGGGTCGGGGATGACAGGCGGGCAGGCGATCCCCTTTCTCGATTTAGAGGAAACCATCGCGTCGGCGGGCATCCGGTGGGAAAAGGCCGGGACCTCGGACATCGTCGCGCTGAGCGGGGCGTTCACGCGCCTGTTGGAATTCGTCCGGATCGAGCGCCGCCCCGCGCTCCTGTTGGGTCGCGCCCCGCTGCCGGATTGAATCGGGGGTTGTCACCCATTGCCCTCGACTCGATTTTGTCCCGGGAGCGGGAGAGATGGATTCGCAACGGGCGCCCAGAATTTCATTGGTGTAGTGTCTCGTAAATTGGTTTACAAATTGTGACCCAAATTGTCCCATTCCGGCCGGGTAAGGGGTCAATCGACCCAAACACCCGGCCTACCGAACGGTGGAAATCCGATGTTTTAAAACACAGGTAGGGCGGGCATCTTGCCCGCCTTCTTGGCTGGCTAAATTTCAGTCGCCTTTCGATAACATGGAGTATAACTTTAGGTAATTAACCTTAGGCAGTCGGCGTGCTCGGATTTCAATCGAAAGGCCTTTTTCACCCAAGCGTCCCGGAGAATCCTTGTCGGGCCCTTTGATTCGGGGAGACCTGGTGATGAACACCCTTTCGTCCGTCCAAAAACGGCCGCCGGCCAACATATTCGTCATTGATGACAACCCCGAAATGGTTTCTTTGATCACGACGATTCTGAGCGATGCGGGATACGGGGTCGATAGCGCCACCGATCCCGCCGCGGCATTGGAAAAGGAGCTCCCTTTCAAGCCGGACATCATTCTGATCGACCTCAATACGCCCAAAATTTCAGGGTTTGACCTGATCGAAAGCCTCCGAGACGCGTGCCGGAGCCAGGAAATCAAGATCATCACCGTGTCCGCTCTGCGCGATGAAGAAGACATCGATAAGGCGTTTCAAGCGGGGACGAACGACTATATCGCCAAGCCTTTTTCCAACGAGGAGCTTCTTTACAGAATTTCTCGCGAACTCCAATCCCTGAAAGAAGAAAGCGCTTCGACCCGCTCCAAGGCGCCCGATCCAAGTGTAAAACGCCCCGCCGCGCCGGAACGGGAACCCATCCTCCCTTCTCCCGAGATTCCGGATCCCGACCTCACGGACACGATCGTGAGGGCCCCGAAAGCTGCCCCCCCGCGGGCCAAAATTCTGGTCGTCGACGATGACCCGGACATGCGGCGCCTGGTGAGCGCAATCCTGACGGAGAAAGGGCACCGGGTCGTCGAAGCGGCGGATGGGGAGGAAGGCCTTGCGCTTGCCGATCGGGAAGATCCCGATCTCATGATTCTCGATATCCTGATGCCAGGCCTGGACGGCTACGAGGTTTGCCGGCGACTCGCGGACCAGCCGCATACAGCGCACATTCCGATCCTGATGCTCACGGCGAAAAGCAGCCTGGATGACATAGAAATCGGCCTAAGCGGGTATGCGGACGATTACATGACCAAGCCGTTCCAACAAAGGGAGCTTGTTGCCCGCGCCGGGGCCTTGCTCCGGCGTACGCAGCGGGCGAAACAGGATCCGATTCAACAACTGGTCGATCGGGCGGCGATCCGCGGAGGAGATGTGTACTCTCCCCATGTGAGCCGTTTGAAGAATCATCCGCCCCAATGGACGGGGCCCGTTCCGGACGTCCTGATCGTGCGCGGGAAAATACGAATCGCATATTGGATCGAGACCGTCGAGTCGCTACGCGACGAAAAGACGCCCAGCCGTTGGAAGGCGCTGCTGAAGGTGAAGGGCATCGAGCTTCGGCTCATCGTAACGGACACCGAATCCCATAAGGCCGCTTCGAGCCTCCTTCGGAGGCATCGCTTGAACGTAAAACTCCTTAATACGGACCCATCCCGATCGGGGGATTCCCCCAAGGGCCGACGCTCATTATTCCGGATCAGGACCGCGATCGTGTTGACCGTTCTCGCCGGATTCTTGTTCGCCCTCCTGTTCCTGTGGGGGACATCCAGAATTCCGGGATGATAAAGCGTCCGCGCCGGGAGAGGATTCATCCGCCGCCTGAATCCTTTTCGCTCGGTTTCGGAGGCCAAAAACCTGGGGAGCGCATGAGGGCCCCGTCCCATCCTATCGAGCTTTTTCTCACCCCCTCCCTGAATCGCTCCGATTTAAGGAGAACAAAAGGGCAAAGCCACGATGGAAGATAGCCGTTCCCAAAAAAGGGCGCTGACTTACCTGGCGCTGACTGTCGCCCTTTTCCTGGGCTATTTCCTCCTGAGAGATGTCCACTGGCAGGGAAACACCCAGCTTCACACCCTGATGGAGGTGATCGCCGCCCTCCTGGCCCTCGGCATAGGTGCCCTTGCCCTCGTCCGTTTCTATAGCAAAGCGAACAACACAATCTTGTTCATCGGCGTGGGCTTTCTGGGCACGGCATTGTTGGACGGCTATCACGCCATCGTCACATCCTCTTTTTTCGCCGGGTATTTTCCGTCGGTTCCCTCTTCCCTGATTCCCTGGAGCTGGATCGCTTCGCGCTTCTTTTTGTCTGTGCTGCTGCTTTTCAGCTGGGTGGCGTGGAGGAGAGAAGTCAGGTTGGGGGAAGCGGGCAGGATCAGCGAAAAAGCCGTCTATTGGGGGGTCGGCTCACTGGCCCTTGCAAGCCTCGTGTTCTTCATCTTCGTGCCGCTGCCCCGGGCATATTTTCCGAAGCTCTTCTTCCATCGACCCGAGGAATTCGTCCCCGCCATCTTCTTTCTGTGGGCCCTGGCCGGGTATCTGCACAAAGGCCGATGGAAAAACGATACGTTCGAGCATTGGTTGGTGCTTTCCCTGATTGTGGGGGTCATGGGGCAGGCCGTGTTCATGTCGTTTTCCGGCCGGTTGTTCGACCTGATGTTCGATACCGCCCATACCCTGAAGAAGGTCAGCTATCTCTTTGTTCTCACCGGCTTGCTGGTCAGCATGTATCACCTCTTCCGGCAAGCGGGAGAAGCGGTGGATTCCCTGGACCGGTCCGCCCGGGATCTCCGGAAGTCCAAAGAAGGATTGGAGGCGCTCACGGAAGCCTCGGTGTAGATGACGTCCGCCCTGGAGCTCCAAGGAGTTCTCCGGACAATCATCGACCAAAGCACCCACGTGGTCGGGGCGGACCGATGCGCGGTTTACCTGGTGGACCCCAAGACGGCCAACGCGCAAGCCGTGATGACCCGGGGGCTTTCCGCCGAACACCTGGAGGAAACGCATTCCCTTTGGCAGAAGCATATCCGGTCTCCGGAATTTGAGCGGGGGGAGATGCTCATCCGGATGGACGCCGTAAATGACCCCCGACAGCAGCCCATTCGGGAGCTCGTCATCCGGGAGGGGATCCAATCCCTGCTGATCGTGCCGCTCCGGCGCCGGGGAAGCGTCATCGGGGGCGTGGGTTTCTACTTCGACGAAACCCAGGATTTCGAGGGAGAACGCTTGTCTCTGTGCCGCGCATTCGCCAACTAAACGACCACGGCCATCGAAAATTCCCGGGCTTACGCGGAGATTCGGGTTCGGTCGGAACGCCAGGAGGCCCTGCGGGAGGTCACGCGGGACCTGATGGAGAACCTGGACATCTCGGAGGTCTTCTCCCGGATCTGCAAAGCGGTCTGCGAGTTGTTGGATGCCGATTCCACCCGCCTGTTCGTCCTGGATGAAAAGAGCGGCGCCTTGGTCAAAACCGAATCCTACGGCAAGCTGGAAGGCGAGGAAAATTCCATCCGGAAATTCCCGAGGGGCAAGGGAGTCCTATACCGGGTGGTTTCGAGCCTGCGGCCCGTGGCTGTCGCGGAAGTCCTGGAAGACCCCGAGTGGATGAACCGCGAGTGGGCCGAGAAGGCCGGGATCAAGAGTTTCCTGGGCATTCCCTTGATCCTGAAGGACCGGGCCGTCGGAGCGCTGAATTGTTATACAACGCGGCGCAGGGACTTCCTGCCCGATGAAATCCAACTGGCCCAGGACTTCGGCGATCAGGCGGCCATCGCCATCGAGAACTCCCGGCTCTTCTCGCAGGCCCAGCAGCGAGCGACGACCCTCGCAATCCTGAACGAGATTTCCAGCGCCATCAACGCCACACTGGACCTGGACGAGCTGTTCCGGATCACCGCCCAACAAGTCAAGAAGGTGGTTCCCTGCAACCGGGCCAGTCTGTTCATCCTGGACGCGAAGAAACAGGAAATCGCGAGGTTTTCAGCCGTTGACGATGTCGAGGAGCGGCAACCCAACTTGCCGCCCACGAACCTGAAAGGGACGCGGTTCGAAAAGATCCTGAGAACCCTGGAACCCGTCTACATTCCCAACACCCGGGAGGACCCCCATCCCAGAAGTCGGGTCCTGGAGGCGGAGGGCCTGCGGTCCGTCATCAACGTGCCGATCGTCATCCGGGAAGAGTGCGTCGGGTTTTTGAACGTCGCGGCCGAAGCGGTGGACGCCTTCGGGGACGAACACGTCCAGCTTTTGCGTTGGGTGGCCGATCACCTGGGCGCCGCCATCCAAAACGCGAAGCTTTATTCACAGGTGCGGGATACAGGCGAGCGGCTCGACAGCATCGTCCGCAGCGCATCGGACGGAATCATCACCCTGGACCCGGAAGGGAGGGTCACCTCCTGGAACCCCGGGGCGGAAGCGATCTACGGCTACACCCAAGAGGAGATGCTGGGCGGGGACATCTCCCGTCTCCATTCCGATCCCGTGCGGGACCAAGAACAAAGAGATGAAATCGTAAACAAGATCCGCTCGGGTGAAAGCGTTCCGCTCATCGAGAAGGTTCGCCGGCGAAAGGACGGAACCCCGGTCGAGGTGTCCATTGCCTACTCCGCCATCAAAGACAGCGGGGGCCGGGTCATCGGGTCCAGCGGAATCAATCGCGACATCGGAGTCCAAAAGCGGGCCGAAGAGGCGCTGCGCAAGTCCGAGGAGACATACCGCACCCTGTTCGAGCAGGCCCGGGACGGGATCGAGATCGTGGACGAAGAGGGGCGCTACGTCGATTGCAATCAGAAGGCTTGCGAGATGGCGGGGTTCACCCGCGAGGAGATGGTCGGCAAGCCGGTGGCTGATTTCCTGGATCCCAAGGACCGGGACTCGTTTTCTCAACGAATCGACCAAATCCTGCAAGCGGACGGCCTGGAAATTTATGAGTCCGTCAATATCAGAAAAGACGGCGTCCCCGTGGACTTTGAAATCTCCGCCGGCGTCATCAGGTTGAACGGGCGCAAACACGCCCTGTTCTTCCTGCGCGACATCACCGAGCGCAAGCGGGCGGAGGAAGCGTTGCGGTTCACCCGGTTCTGTCTGGATCACGCCGGAGACGCTGTTTTCTGGGTCACCTACGGACGCCGGGATTGCTTACGCCAACGAGGCCGCTTCCCGGCTGTTGGGATACACCGGGGACGAGATGCTCTCCATGAAAGTTTACAATTTCAACCCGGAATTTCCATCCGAGCGATGGCCGGAGCACTGGGCGGATCTGAAGCGAAGGAACTCGTACACCATAGAATCCCAACACACCGCCAAGGACGGCCGGACCATCCCCGTAGAAGTCACCGTCAACCACCTCGAGTTCGGCGGTCGGGAATACTGTGTCTCATTCGTCCGCGACATCACCGAACGCCGAAAAGTCGAGCGGATGAAAAACGAGTTCGTCTCGGTGGTTTCCCACGAGATCCGCACGCCGCTGACTTCTCTTCGGGGTTCGCTCGGCCTTCTGGCGGGCGGGGTGGCGGGCGATCTTCCCCCCAAAGGCGAACAACTGCTCCGGATCGCCGTCAACAACACCGATCGACTCGTTCGGCTCATCAACGACATCCTGGACCTGGAAAAAATCGAGGCTGGCAAAATGGAGCTTCGCGTCGAGCGGTGCTCGGCGGAGGAGCTCATCCACCGCGCCATCGAGGAAATGCGGGGGTTGGCCGGCGAGCATCACGTAAGGATTGAAACCGCGCTGGAGCCCTGCGAGGTCGAGGCGGACGAGGACCGCGTCGTCCAGGTCCTGGTCAACCTGTTATCCAACGCCATCAAATTCTCCGACGCCGAGGGGCGGGTGCTCGTCGGCATCCGGGTTCGAGGGGCCGAAGCGGAGATCCGCGTGGAAGACCAGGGCCGGGGAATCCCCGAGGCGGCGTTGGAAAACGTCTTCGGAAAATTCCAGCAAGTGGATGCTTCCGATTCACGCGAGAAAGGCGGAACGGGCCTGGGGCTGGCCATCTGCCAAGCCATCATCCAGCAGCACGAGGGCCGCTTGTGGGTCGAGAGCGAGGAGGGCGTCGGGAGCGCGTTTTTCTTCACCCTGCCCCGGACGGCGCCCGCCACGGAATCGCCCGCGGCCCGCACAGCCCCGGAGCCTCGCCCGACAAGCGGTCCCCGCGTCCTGGTATGCGACGATGACAGGGATTTTGTACGGATGATGGAGCTTTTCCTCGAGCGAGCCGGTTTCGGGGTGATCCCGACGTATTCGGGGGAAGAGGCGCTGGAGACCCTGGCCTCAACCGAGGTGCTCGCCGTCCTGCTGGACGTTGGGCTCCCCCGGATGTCCGGACTCGATGTCTTGCGGGAGATCAAGGGGCGTCCGGAGACGGCCTCCCTGCCCGTCATCATCATCAGCGGCAGGTCGCCGTCGGAGCTGGGGGAAGCGCCCACGCCGCTCGTCCTCGACTGGCTCACCAAGCCCATCAATGAGCTCCGGCTTCTCGCGCGGCTTCGCGAGACCCTCCGCGCCGGCTCGTCTCCGACGGTGCTCCTGGTGGACGACGACGAAGAGATCCTGACGCTGCTCTCCGGGCTCTTGACCCGGGAACATGCTGGAATACGCGTCCTGACGGCGACCACTGGAAAGGAGGCGATCGCGCTCTGCCGCCGGGAGACGCCCAGCATCATGGTCCTGGACATCGCGATGCAGGACGGCGACGGTTTCTCGGTCATCGACGCCATGCGGGAGGACCCGGCCCTGCGGAAAATGCCCGTCGTCGTGTATTCGGGGATGGAGCCCTCCCCCGAACAAAGGCGCCGCCTCACACTGGGAACGACCCGGTTTTTGACCAAATCGAAGGCGAAGGAAGATGATTTCGTTGCGCAGGTCGTCGAACTGCTCAACGGGATTCTGCCGACGCGCGACATGGATTTGAATGGAGGTTAATCCTTTGGCCAACAAGAAGATTCTTCTCATCGACGACGAGCAAGACATCCGGATGGTGGTCCAGTTGAGTCTCGAGACGGTCGGGGGGTTTGACGTCCTTGTGGCCGAGAGCGGCGAGGCGGGCTTGGACATGGCCGCGCGCGAAATGCCCGACGCCATCCTGCTGGATGTCATGATGCCCGGGTTGGACGGCCCCTCGACCCTGGAGCGTCTGAAAACACTCGACGGGTGCGCCGCCATTCCGGTCATCTTCCTGACCGCCAAGGCCCAGCAGGCGGAAGTGCGCCGCCTGAGAGACCTGGGGCCGGCGGGCGTTTTGACGAAACCTTTCGACCCGATGACCTTGCCCGATCAGGTCAATGAAATCCTCCGGGAAACCTGGGACGCTTGAGCCTTCGCCCCATTCAAGAAAGGCCGCCGTCTCCGCCGGACTCAATGAACGAAAGTCTCGAGGCCCTCCGGAAGGAATACCTCGAACGGATGACGGGAACCATCGAGGAGCTCAAGACCCTCCAACAATCCGCCGCGCGGGGCTCCGAAGCGGCCCCCTTCCAGGACCTCCGTCAGGCGTTCCACCGATTGGCCGGAAGCGGCGCGACGTATGGCTATCCCGTGATCACGGATACCGGACGGGCCGCCGAGACGTACCTCGATGCGCTCCTGGAATCCGCCGACGCCCCGACCCCCGACGCCGCCTCACGCATCGCCGATTTCATCCAGGGCCTGGAAAAGGCCCACGCCGAAGCCCGGCGGTCCTGACCCAAGCCCTTGCCCGCCCGCGCTCCGTCAGGACGCGATCCATCCCGGCCAATGAGCCGCCCTCCTTGACGCAAAGTCGCAATTGGTCTAAAAATAACCCTTTCCTGATAAAGTACGGAAAGATGGGAGATTCTGTCCGGAATTGTCCGGGCGAGGTCTCCCCTTCCCCCAAGTAGAGGGACCGTATGGCCGAAAATCCGAATCACTCGATCTCCACCCCCCCCTACAACCTCCCGCCGGAAGCCCGGTGGCGGGCGGAGGAAGGGCGGATGGTCCGGTGCGATCACATCGTGGAAAAATATTGGCTGCTGGAAATCGAGGCCCCGCATTCGGCCCGGTGGACGGGCGCGGGGCAGTTCGTCATGCTCCGGCCGAAGAGGGGGGACGGCACGCTCCTGCCCCGCCCTTTCGACGTGTACCGGACGCACCCGGACCGGGGGACTTTCGAGGTCCTCATCAAGACCAAGGGACCCGGGACCGAAGCCCTCGCGGGCCTGAGGCCGGACGCCCCGATCGATGTGCTCGGCCCGTCCGGCGCCCGGCTGGATCTCGCGAAATGCGCGCCGGGCGTCGGGTTCATCGCCCGGGGGGCGGGCGTCACCCCCATGGTCCGCATTGCCCAGGAATGTGCGGCGCTCGGCCTGCCCTGCCATGGGCTGGTCTCGGCCCGGGAGAAGCGGCTCCTCCTGGGCGTAGCCGAATTGCGCGGCCTGGGGGCGGAAATCGTCACCGTGACCGACGAGGCGGGGGGGGGGGATTCAGCCGGAAAACCGGGGGAAGTCATGGACGCCTGGCTCCAGGCGGGCCGCCTCGGGGCTCTCTTCACGTGCGGCTCCCGTCGGATGGCGCGCTCGGTGCGGGACGCCACGGCGAACGGCAAAGTCCGCGGGTTCGTCTTTCTGGAATACCGGATGGCCTGCGGCACGGGCGTCTGCGTCGGCTGCGCGGCCCCGCTCCTCACCCCCGGCGGGGGTTTCCGCTACGGCCTCGTTTGCATGGAGGGCCCGGCCTTCCCGGCGGAGTCCGTCATTCTGGATTGGGGCAATCACCCATGAGCGACGCGCGAAATCCCGACGCCGCGGTCCCCGGCCTGGCGACCACCCTCGGACCCATCCGGCTCAAAAATCCGGTCATGCCGGCCTCGGGCTGCTTCAATTACGGCCGCGAGTTCGCCCACGCCTATGACCTCTCCGTCCTCGGGGGAATCGTCAACAAGACGTTCATGGACCGGGTCCGGCCGGGCAACTCCCCCGACCGGGTCCAGGAGACGCCCGCGGGGATGCTCAACGCCATCGGGACCCCCTCCAAGGGCGCGGAGCAGTTCATCGACGAGCAGCTCCCCTTCATGCGGGAAACCGGCGCGGCGGTCATCGCCAGCATCGGCGGGCTGTCGGAGGACGACTTTCAGCGGGCCGCCCGGAAGCTCGACGCCCAGGAGGGGATCGCCGCCATCGAGCTCGACCTCTCCTGCCCCAACCACGCCGAGGCCGCCCCCTTCGCCAACAGCGCCGAGTCCATGCATCTGGTCACGAAGATGTGCAAGGCGGCCACCCGGATCCCGATCATCTCCAAGCTCGGACCGGCCGTCACGGATATCGTGGAGATGGCCGCGGCGGCGATGGAAGGCGGCGCGGACGCCCTGTGCATCGCCAACACCTACCCGGCCATGTCCATCGACATCGACACCCAGCGCCCGGTCCTGGGCTTCACGAGCGGGGGGCTTTCGGGACCCGCCATCCGGCCCCTGGTCGTCCGCCACATCTGGCTGGTGGTCGAGAAACTGGGCGCGCCGGTCATCGGCTGCGGAGGAATCGAGAACGCCCGGGACGCCATCGAGTATCTCCTGGCGGGCGCGCGCGCCGTCCAGGTCGGCACGGCCAACTTCTACGACCCGATGGTCATGCCGAAGATCATCGAGGGCATCCGGGACTACCTGGCCGGGCGGGGCCTCTCCTCGGTGGAGGACATCATCGGCGCGGCCCACGCGGCGAAGCCGGATCTGTATTATCCGGGCGTCGAAGCCCACTGATCCCCTTCCACCCTCCTCTCCCCGGAACCCGGGAAGCCGGAAAATGTCCGAACCGATTCGGGACGCGCTGATCATCGGCCGGCCGGCCGCCGAGCTCGACACCCCGGCCCTCTACATCGACCTGGATCGCATGGACGAAAACATCCGGCGGGCCGCGTCGCTGGCGGACTCGGCCGGGTTCGAGCTGCGCCCCCACGTCAAGACGCACAAGATGCCGCCCATCGCCCACCTCCAGGTCGCGGCCGGGGCCGTCGGCGTCACGGCGGCCAAGCTGGGCGAGGCCGAGGTCATGGCCGGGGCCGGCGTGCGGGACATCTTCATCGCTCACCTCATCGTCGGCGAGCCCAAGCTGCGCCGCCTCCGCGACCTGGCCCGCTCATGCCGCATGGCCGTGGGCGTGGACCTGCCCGAGCACGCGGAAATCCTCTCCGCCGCGTTCCGGGACGAGGAGCGCCCGCTCGACGTGCTGATCGAGGTGGACACCGGACAGGGCCGTCAGGGAAGGCCGACGACGCGGGAGGCGATCCGGGTCGCAGAGCTCGTCCACGCCCTCCCCCAACTCCGTCTTCGGGGGATCTTTACGCACGAGGGGCAGGATTACGAGGCGTCTTCGCCCGAGGACCTGGCCGCGTCCGCCCTGAAGGCGCAGACGTTCATGGTGGAAGCGGCCGATGCCATCCGAGCGGCGACGGGGCGGGCCTGCCGGGTCAGCGTGGGCTCCACGCCGTCGCTGTATGGGACGATGATGAACGGCGCGGACGCCGGCTACCTTCCGGGGATCGACGAGATCCGGGCCGGGACATACATCTTCTGCGACGCCGCGATGGCCGGAATCCTCGGCCACACGGACTGGTGCGCGGCCTCCGTCCTGACGACTATCATCAACCGCCCCGCTCCGGACCGGTGGATCATCGACGCCGGGGCCAAGGCCCTCAGCATCGACAAGCGGCCGGAAGGAACCCTCCTTCACACGAAGGGCCTCGGCATCGTCGAGGATGAACCCGGCGCCGTCATCACCGGCCTGTCCGACGAGCACGGGGTGATTCAGGTGGAGAATTCTTCGGGGAAACGAATCGGCGATAAGGTCCGGGTCATCCCGACGCACATCTGCCCCACCGTGAACTTGTACGACACCGTCTATGCGGGACGCGACGGTCTGGTGGAGACCGTCTGGCCCGTCGCGGCGAGGGGGAGGACGCGGTAGGCAAAACCCGCCAGGGGGGACATTTTGAAAACTGTCCGCCCTGGACCCCTCCCAGGGGTTGGGAACCCCCCTCGAAAACTTTCTGCGGCCAAGCCGGAGGCTTGGCCTTTCAGGGGTGGGTGTTGGTTTGGCAAAGTCGTTGGTCCGTGACCAATGAGCCAGTTTTCTTGCGATAGCGTGCGGCCCTTTCAGGGCCGCACGCTATCGCGAATGGTAGGGCGGCCATCTTGGCCGCCTTCCGAAGGCGGGCTGGAAGCCCGCCCCACCGGGGCGCGGGGGGGCGCCTTTCAAAAAGCGCCCCCCGCACGCGGAGAGAAAATTCATGGCGCCGTGGGGACAAACCGACGCGGGATCTCCCGACGAATCCCAACCCATCTGCGTCCTGGTGAGCGGGGGGCTGGACTCGTGCATTCTGGCGGCCGAGGCGGCGACGCGCCACCCGGCGGCCCACCCCGTCTTCATCCGGCAGGGTCTCCGCTGGGAGGAGGCGGAGATCCACTGGCTGCGCCGTTTCCTGGACGCCCTGAGCCGGGAGGGGAAAAGGGCGGGCCTCCGGAACCTCACCGTCCTCGACTTGCCGGCCGGGGACCTCTACGGCGAGCACTGGAGCACAACGGGCGAGGCCGTGCCGGGGGCCGAAACCGAAGACGCGGCGGTTTACCTGCCGGGCCGCAACGTCCTCCTCCTGGCCAAGACGGCCGTCTTCTGCGCCCTGCGGGACATCCACCAGATCGCCCTGGGCATCCTGGGGCGGAACCCCTTCCCCGACGCCACGCCGGAATTCTTCCAACAGATGGAATCCGCCCTCTCGACCGCCCTGGACTCCCCCCTCCGGATCACCCGCCCTTTCGCCGGTCTCACCAAGCGGGCCGTCACCGAAATGGGGCGCGACCTCCCCTTGGAGCTCTCGTTCTCGTGCATCCACCCCCGGGGGATGGACCACTGCGGCGTCTGCAATAAGTGCGCGGAACGGAAGAAGGGCTTCCTTGAGGCGGGGATCGAGGACCGGACGGTGTACGTAAACCCCTGATTATGGAGGAGCGAAAGCCAAGGTGAATCCTTAATTGAGGGAAGTCCTCCAAAGCTCAACACCAAGCATTTCCACCTCATCCAACCAGAGTCGAAAACGCTCGGAGGTCTGCTGAATCGTTTCTTTATAGTTAAACTGGAACAATTCTTTGCAGGCGGGAAACACCTCGTGAACCGCATGCTGCCCTTCCTCCGATTCCTCCCTTCGATAGAAACACGCGGAACACCCGAGAATTCCCCTGAATTCTTTTCCTAATCCATGAAATGATATCAATATCTCCGACTGAGAATCAGTTTTCAATTTCAATCTGATCCAACCATGATAAACACCAATGTTCGAAAAATAATCCAGCGTTTTGGCCGTCTGAACGATTTGCCAACGGAAGTAATGCCTCCGGGAACCATTATCCGATTCGAAATCAATCCGATTTCCATACTCCGTTGAGATCGTCTTAAATCCTGCTTGAATATCAGTAGATAGTTCATTTAGACGCGCCTTAGCCATTTCCGATAAACGTTCTGCTAAGTTCTTGGCTTCGTCCCATTCACGGCGAAGCGCCTCTTGCCGAGTCCGAAGGTGGTCAACCGCGGAATCGATTACCTGAACGACCCTTTCCCTTCGTTGAATATCCCCCGCAACCCCAAGGGCTTCTACAAAAGCCTTCCGCTGCAATCGCTGAAATAGACCCAGAAGGGGGCGAAGATTGTCCTTGTCATCCGCTTCTTCCAGAGCGTCGATATAGTCTCGTCTTTCTTCACGGGTGACAACCAATGAGAACCAACCGGCCTTTAAGAAGATCAAGCTGGCAAGACATCTAACGACCCTTCCATTTCCATCTTGAAACGGATGGATTTGTGTGAACCTATGGTGAAGCCATGCAGCTTCCACTTCAGGAGAAACATCCTTCTTTAGATGTTCAAAATGAAATTCAATCAGCCTATCCATTTCCGCCGCGACATGCTCAGGTGGACAATATTCATGAATGGAACCGTCCGGACGTGTCGGGTTATTGGAAGTCCTTTTCCACTCGCCATGCAGCAGAGGAACTTCCAGCGAACGTCCAATTGAATTAATAGCGGAACTTGTCTCTTGATGCCGAGTCAGAAGGGAATGTAATTCCTTGATGGCGGAGGTGGAAACGGGACGATCATTCTTTACATAATCGAAGAGGGTTTCCACTGCGGCTTCATGGTCGCGTATAATCAAAGTAACCATTTCAGGAGGGCGATCCGAGGCGCCGTATGGAATCAGGTTCGCATCAATACCGCGCTCAATTAGAAGCTGTGTGACCCCTCGGTCAAGCGTATAAATTTGCTCAATGATTCCAGTTTCAATCGCCCACTTTCTTCTGAGCTGCTGATTAAAGTCCTTTAAGGAATCTAACTGAGTCAACTGATCCTTCTGCTCGTTCCAGACTTGAGCAAGTGTATGAAGCTCCGGACTTTCTAGCTCTTTATAGCTCTCCGGCAGGTCTTTTATCGGTTGCCATCGATAGGATATTTCGGTCATCTTCACCAGATCTCCGCAGACCCTTACCCTAGACTTTCCAACAAGTTCTCAGACCACCTGAAATTAAAGTGATCCATCTTGCTATCATCCACACTCCAAAGAAACGAGAGCGGATTGAACCCTCAGAACAATGGCGGGTCGCCGCCGAGGGCCTATTCGATCCACCCCCCGCCCAGGACTTCGTCTTCCCGGTAGAAGACGGCCGCCTGGCCCGGGGCGACGCCTCGCTCGGGGTCGTCGAACACGACGCGGGCGCGGCCTTCCGGGAGGGGGAAAATCCTCGCGGGGCGGGGGTCGTGCCGGTGGCGGATCCGGACGTCCGCCGGGACGCCCTCTCTCTCCGCATCTACCGGAAGGTGGATGATCCAGTTGGTCTCCGAAACGGTGAACTCCGACCTGCCCAGCTCTTCTTCATGCCCGACAACGAGACGGTTATTGGGCGCTTCCACCTGGAGGACGTAATACGGCCGGGGGGCGGAGATCCCCAAACCCTTCCGCTGCCCCACGGTGTAGCGGGGGAATCCGCCGTGCTCGCCCAGGACTTTTCCCCCGGTGTCGACAATTTCCCCGGGCGCGAAGTCCTCGCCCGTCCGCCGCTGGATGAACTCGGGGTAGGTCTCGCCCGAGACGAAGCAGATATCCTGGCTCTCGGGTTTATCGGCCGTCTTGAGGCCGAGGCCGCGCGCCCTCTCGCGGACTTCTTCCTTCGTCAGTTCTCCTACAGGAAACAGCGCCGCGGCCAGTTGGGCCTGATCGAGGCTGAACAGGAAGTAGCTCTGGTCCTTCGCCCGGTCCCGGCCCCGATACAGCGCCCACCGGCCCTCGTCCGGCCGCCGGAGCACCCGGGCGTAGTGCCCGGTGGCCACCTTCTCCGCCCCCATCTCCTCCGCGCGCCTGAGGAGGTGGGAGAACTTGAACCGCTGGTTGCAAAGAACGCATGGGCTGGGGGTCCTCCCCGACCGGTACTCGCGGACGAAGACGTCCACCACCTCCTCGCGGAAGGAGTCCTGGTAGTTCTGGAGATAGTAAGGGATTCCCAGTTTCGCGGCCACGGACCGGGCGTCCATGACGTCAAGGGGCGAGCAACAGGAGTCGAAGCTCTCCCGGGCCTCGGAATAGTCCCAGAGCTGCATCCCGACGCCGATGGCGTCCCAACCGTCCTCCGCCAGGATGGCCGCCGCGACGGAGCTGTCCACCCCCCCGCTCATGGCGACGACGACCCGACCCCGCACGCCCGCGCGCCCGGACCCGGCGGCGGAAACCCGATTTTCTTTACCTTCAGACTGGCGCTTCAAGATGGGTGACATCGCACAACAGCTTGAGTTTTGGGGGGTTGTAAACTCCTTCCGGAGTTTCCACATCGATTGTGGAAAACCTGCGGAAAAACCCGTTCATAATCGCTCTAAACGTCCGCCGTTAGCCATCTTCAACAAATTGCACAAATAATGGGCAATTTCATAACTCATTTAATATCAAATACTTTTCCATTTTTTTACAATTCTTCATCCATGGGCTGGTGTGTCAACAAATTTTTTCCACAGATGACACGGCTTCACCGGCGATTCAGCGCCGTGAAGCCTTATCCAGCCTGGGTTTCGTGACATTCGCTCTTTGATCGGCGGTTGATCCGGAGCCTGTCCCGGCCCGTCACAGAGAGGCCAGGTGTTTGTTCAGGGCGTTGAGGTAGGCCTTGGCGCTGGCCTCGATAATGTCGGTGCTGGCGCCCTTTCCGGTGACAACCTTCCCGCCCACATCCAGCTTCACGAAAGCCTCGCCCAGGGCCTCTTTTCCGCGTGTGACCGACTGGACCGAGTAATCCGTGACCGAAACGGGCGCCTGGGTGATCTTGGCGATGGCGTTGAAAACGGCGTCCACCGGGCCGTCGCCGTTTCCGGACTCCATCAGGATCCGATCGCCGTCGGCCAGCTTGACCGTCGCGGCGGGGATGGTATCGGTCCCGCTGCTTACATGGAGGTACTCCAGCCGGAACCGCTCGGTGTGCGCCCGAAGCTCGTCGTCCAAAATGGCGATGAGGTCCTCGTCGAAAACCTCCTTCTTCTTATCGGCAACCTTCAGGAACCGGGGATAGACCTCCTTGAGCTGTTCGTCGGTGAGGTTGTGCCCCAGCTCTTTATATCGCATGCGGATCCCGTGGCGGCCCGAGTGCTTGCCCAGCACCAGGGTGCTGTCGTGCCGGCCGACGGACTCGGGCGTCATGATCTCGTACGTCAGGGCCTTCTTGATCATCCCGTGCTGGTGGATGCCGGCCTCGTGGGAGAAGGCGTTCTTGCCGACGACGGCCTTGTTCCGGGGGATGGTCAGGCCGGTGATGCTGCTGAGGAGGCGGCTGGTCTTGTAGATTTCCTCCGCGTTGACTTCCGTGTAATACGGCAGGAAGTCCGAGCGGGTCTGGATGGCCATGACGACCTCTTCGAGGGAAGCGTTTCCGGCCCGCTCGCCGATGCCGTTGATGGTGCATTCCACCTGCCGGACGCCGGCCTGGACCGAGGCCAGACTGTTGGCGACGGCCAGCCCCAAGTCGTTGTGACAATGGGCGCTGAATGTCACGCCTTCCCGATGGGGGACGCGCTCGAAGATGTAGTTCCACCGCTGGGCCGTCTCCTCCGGGATGGAGTAGCCCGTCGTGTCGGGGACGTTGACGACCTTCGCACCTGCGTCCACAGCCGCCCGGATGACTTCGCAAAGGAAATCCAGGTCCGTCCGGGAGGAGTCCTCCGGGGAGAACTCCACGTTGGAGCAGTACTTCAGTGCGTACTTCACCCCCGCGACCGCCTCTTCCAGAACATCCTCGCGGCTCATCTGGAGCTTGTGCTCGAGATGGATGTCGGAGGTGGCGATAAAGGTGTGGATCCGGGGGTCGGCGGCATCCCGGACGGCCTCCCAGGCCCGGTCGATATCGGCCTTCTTGGTCCGGGTGAGGGCGCACACCGAGCTGTTCTTGACGTGGCCGGCAACCTCGCGCACGGCCTCGAACTCCCCCTCGGAGGCGATGGGAAACCCGGCCTCAATGACGTCCACCCCGAGCGCGTCGAGTTGAAGAGCGAGCTCGAGCTTCTCATGGAGATCCATGCTGGCGCCCGGTGACTGCTCTCCGTCTCGAAGGGTGGTGTCAAAGATGTAGACCTGGTCAGCCATAACCTCCTCCTGGGCCGGGCGTTATCGCCCTTTGACGCCGGCGGACGGTCCGATCGTCCGCTCGGCCGCGGCCCTTTCCCCGTCTTCACGGACCGGGCCGCAAAACCGAATCCGCCATTCTACAACGAAGTGAAAAGGTATATAGAGGCAAGAAAAAACCTTGTCAATTCAGCGGTGAAAAGAGTCCGACGCGGCCCCCGCGGGGCCTTTCCAATTCGCAATTTTTACAGATGATACTGGTTTCCTAAAATGACCATAACCAACGCCTGCCGGCCTTCGTCCCGCGCGGGGAGTCAACCGGCCGTCACACGCCCGTTCGAAACAGAATCACTGAAGCCGACCCGAACGCGGCGTCACCCATTGAAAAGCCGATGGAAGCGCGTCCCGCCTGCGCCTTGACACATTTCACCAATGGTGAAATCATCCTCACTTACGCAAAATGAGTCATTTTCCTCGGACCCTCCTGGAGACTCTCGGCGGGGGGATCCGGGAACAGCGCATCTTGAAAAATGGGGGACAGCTTCGGTGTTTCCCGGACGATCCCCCCCCTTGATAACGAACGCGGGCAAGGGCCGTCTCCGACGCACCCGGCGGGTCACACCGCCCTCATTTTGAGGAAATGCGCATGAAGACCCACCAGGCGCCCCCGGCGGTTTCGGGCTCGGGGCCGGCCGCGCCCTCGGACATCCACCCCCTTCTCCGGCCCCGGTCGGTGGCCCTGGTGGGTGCCTCCGCGGATGTGGCTAAGGTCTCCGGAAAGCCGCTGCACAACCTGCGTCTGAATGGTTTCCCGGGCGAGATCTTCGCCGTGAACCCCAAGTACAAGGACCTGAACGGGACGCCCTGCTTTCCCAGCGTCCTCGATCTCCCGGAGAATATCGATTGCGCCCTGATCCTCCTCCCGGCGGACAAAGTCCTCCCGGCGCTGGAAGGTCTCTGCCAACGCGGCGCAAAATCGGCCATCGTGATGAGCGGCGGCTTCGCCGAAGGGGGAGAAGAGGGACGCGCGCTCCAGGACCGGATGATCGCCCTCGGCCGCGAGCATGGGATGCGCATCCTGGGGCCGAACACCCTGGGCGCGGTCAATTTCCACGGACGGGCTGTGCTCTCATTCTCCTTGTCGTTCGAGGCGGGGGACCTGTCGGCCGGCGAATTGGGATTCGTCTCCCAGAGCGGGGCCATGATGGCCGCCCTGGCGAACCGCGCGGCCGACCGCGGCCTGGGTCTTTCCTACAGCGTGGCGACAGGGAACGAAGCGGACCTGGACACGGCCGATTTCCTGACCTGTTTCGCCGAGGACGAATCCACCCGGGTCGTCATGGCCCTGGTGGAAGGGATCAAGGACGGCAGGAAGTTTCTTCACGCGTTGGAGGCCCTGCGGCGGGCGGCCAAACCCGTGGTCTTGCTCAAAGTCGGAAAATCCGAAGAAGGTCGAAGGGTGGCCCTGGCGCACACCGGGAAGATGGCCGGATCGGCGCGGATCTTCGAAGCCGCCTGCCGGAAGGCCGGGGCGGTCCAGGCGGATGACCCGGAAGAGCTTCTGGACGCCGCAGAGGTCCTCCTACAGGAGCGGTTTCCGCGGAAACGGACGCTCGGGATCATCACCACATCGGGGGGCGCCGCCGCCCTCCTGGCGGACGCGGCCGAGGGAAGCGGAATCTCCCTCCCCTCCCCCTCCCCGGAAACCGTCTCGCGGCTCACCCCGCTCCTGCCTCCGTTCGCCCGGCAGACCCTCAATCCCGTCGACCTGACGGGGCAGCATCTCTCCCAGCCTGAGATTTTCAGCCGGTCCGTCGAGGAATTCCTGAACGATGACGCGCTCGGCGCGGTCGCGGTCGTCATGGTCCCCGGCGCCGGACAAGTCGCCCGGGAGCGCGCGGAGACCCTGGCCGAGCTGGCCCGGAATTCCCCCAAACCCGTGCTGACCTGCTGGATTGGCGGCGAGCTCTCCTCACCGGGCCGCGAGGCGTGCCGGGCGAACGGCATCCCCGTCATGGACTCTCCCCGAAGCCTGGCGGGCGCCCTTTCCCGCCTGTCGGATTACGCGGAGGGAAGGGAAAACCTCACGCCCGAAGCCGAGCCCCCGCCGGAGGACATGCGCACCGCCGCCGAGGCGATGCCCGCCGGGGACGGACCAACGCTGACCGAGCATGAGAGCGAGCGTTGGCTCGCGTCGTGCGGCATCCCTCTTCTGGACAGCGCGTTGGCGTCGACCGCCGATGAGGCCCTGGCCTCGGCGCGGCGCTTCGGTTTCCCCGTCGCCATGAAAGCCCTTTCGCCGGACATCCCTCACAAGAACATGGCGGGACTCGTCCGGTTGAACGTCGAGGACGAGCCGGGCGTCCTGGAAACCTTTTCGGCCCTGAGCGCTTCGCTCGACCGGACGCGGGCGGCCCGCAACGCGGGGATCCTGATCGAGCCCATGGCCGGCGACGGTGTGGACCTGTTGATCGGGTCGCACAACGACCCCACGTTCGGCCCGGTGGTCGTCTTCGGCTGGGGAGGCGTCCACACGGAGATCCTCGATGAGGTCTCGATGAGGCTCGCGCCGGTCTCCCCCGAGGAAGCCGCGGAGATGCTCGGCGAGGTGCGGGGATTTCCGGACCTGGCGGAGGTGGACCTGGGGGGGCCGGTGGACTGGGGGCCTTTGCGGGACGTCCTGGTGCGTGTCAGCCATCTGGCGGTCCTGGCCGGTGAGAAAATTGAAAGCATCGACGTCAACCCCATCCGGGTGACGGCGCGGAACGGAGAATGTTTCGTCCTCGACGCCTCGGTGGTCTTAAAATAACTTGACCGCCCATTCAGGCCAGGCGGGCGTTTTGCCTGCCACCCTTCGAGAACCCGTTAAAAGGATAAACATGGCCGCCGTCCTGGAAGACACGCTGAAACTGCTTCGGGACACCGTTCGAACGTTCGTCACACGGGAGCTTAAGCCCATCGAGCGGATCGTGGACGATCGGGACGAGATCCCCCCCGAAGATTACAAGCGCCTGCGCGAAAAGGCCGTCGAGATGGGCCTGCTCGGTCTCGCCTATCCCGTCGAGGTCGGCGGAAGCGGTCTCGGAGTGCTCGCCCAGTGCGTGGTCCGGGAGGAGTTCGGCAAATCGAGCGACGCCCTCCGGATCGCCTGCACACAGGGGCCGAACAAAATGCTCCTGGCCGGGACCGAAGAGCAGAAAGAGCGCTACCTCGTCCCGGCCATCCGGGGCGAGCGCCTGATGGCCTTCGCCGTCACCGAGCCCGACGCCGGGTCGGACGCGGCCTCCATCCGGACCCGCGCCAAGGCGGAGGACGGGGGGTTCATCCTCAACGGCCGCAAACAGTTCGTCACGAACGGACCCATCGCCGACGCCGTGATCGTGTTCGCCGTGACGGACCCCGAAAAACGCGCTCGCGGGGGAATCACGGCCTTCATCGTCGATCGCGGGACACCGGGCTTTTCCGTCGGTCAGATCCACAAGAAGCTGGGCTGGCGGGGATCGCCCACCAGCGAGCTGATCTTCGATCAATGCCGAGTCCCCAACGGCCAGACCCTCGGAGAAATGGGACAGGGTTTTTCAGTCCTGATGCGCTTCCTGGACGAACAGCGTCTCGCCGTCGGGGCGGGGTGCGTGGGAACGGCGGACCGCCTGCTCTCGATGGCGCGGGACTACGCCCGGGAAAGACAGACCTTTGGAAAACCCATCGCGGACCGCCAGGCCATCCAGTTCATGCTGGCCGACTCGGCGATGGAGATCCACGCCGGCCGGTTGATGGTCTACGACGGCGCCCGGAGGATGGACGAGAGAGGAGGGAAGCGCGTCACCCGCGAAGCGGCCATCGCCAAGGTGTTCTGCTCGGAAATGGCCGGACGCGTCGCGGACCGCACCCTCCAGATCTTCGGCGGAATGGGCTATATGAAAGAGATGCCGGTTGAGCTGATGTACCGGGACCTGCGCAACCATCGCATCGCCGAGGGAACTTCGGAGATCCTGCGCCTGGTGATTGCGCGGGACGTGCTGAAGTCATAGGGTGGGGAAAGGATAAGGAGCATTCCCTTGATTCGAGGCGGGATTCCTCGCTTTGCTCGGAATGACACCGACAGCAACTTTGCCAGGCTCAAGGAAGTATTTTGGCTGCCGGCCTTCCACTTGTTATTCCGAACAAAGTGAGGAATCCCGCTTCGGAAGAAGTCAATCGCCCTCCGGGATTTGTCAGGCGGTATGTTTAAGGAGAGAAATTCATGAATAATGGCTTCCCCGGTTCCTGCGCCATCGCCGGAATCGGTGAGACGGACGTCGGCAAGCTTCCGGATCGAACGAGTCTGTCCCTTCACATCGAGGCGGCGGCCGCGGCCATCCGGGACACCGGCCTCTCCAAAGCGGACATCGACGGCGTCCTGTCCATGCCCCCTTACGACGACCCCGCCTTCATGTTCTGCGTTCAGGTGGCGGAAGGGCTGGGGCTCCGCTCCCGGTTCTCCTCGGACCTCAACCTGGGCGGGGCCACGCCGGTCGTCATGGTGCTGCACGCGGCGGCGGCCATCGCGGCGGGGCTCGCTGAAACCATCCTCTGCACCTGCGGCGAGGCCCGGCTTTCCGGCCGGGGCCGTCCCAAGCACGGCCGCCGGACGTGGGGATACGAGAACTTCGAGAACCCCTTCGGCCGGATCGGTCCCGTCTCGAATTACGCCATGGCAGCCCGGCGCCACATGCACGAGTACGGGACCACGAGCGCCCAGTTCGGAGCCGTCGCGGTCGCCATGCGGACCCATGCCCTGCTGAACGAAGGGGCGCAGATGAAAAAACCCATGACGGTTGAGGACCACCAGAACTCGCGGTTCATCGCGGAGCCGTTCCGCCTCTTCGATTGCTGTCTCAACTCCGACGGGGCCGCGGCGGTCGTCGTCACAACCGCCGAGCGCGCCCGCGACCTCCCCCACGCCCCGGTCCTGATCGTGGGGGGGACCCAGTGCCACACGCACAAGAATTTCTTCGAGGCCCCCTCCCCCGCCCAGCAGGGAGAGGAAGATGCCGCGCGCGACCTGCAACGGAAATATGGCCTCTCCGCCGGAGACTTCGATTTCGCCGAGCTCTATGACTGCTTTACGTTCACCGTTCTCGCCCAGCTCGAATCCTACGGTTTCTGCAAGGTCGGCGAGGGAGGCCCCTTCGCGGAGGCGGGGTCCATCGGCCTCGGGAAAACGATCCCCGTCAATACGCACGGGGGTCTCCTGTCCCACGGCTATATCGACGGCATGACCCACATCACCGAGGCGGCCAAACAACTGCGGGGAGGCTGCGGGACCCGCCAGGTCGAGGGCGCCGAGCTGGGCCTGGTCACGGGCAACGGCGGCGACCTGGCCACACACGCGAACCTCGTCCTGAGGAGAGGCTGAATGGCGGAAGCGGAATACAAGAAGCACTTGCCGATCATCGACAGCGACTCCCGGGGGTTCTGGGAGGGGTGCCGGGAGGGGGAATTGAGGCTTCAGCTTTGCGGGGCCTGCGGGCGCTTTCGGTACGCCCCCAAGCGTCTCTGCCCGACCTGCCTGTCGGAGGAGTTCGAATGGCGGGCCGTGAGCGGCCGGGGCGAAGTGTACACGTTCACCATCGAGCACCACGCCTATTCCCCGGCATGGGAGGGGGAGACGCCCTACGTCATCGCCGTCATCGAGCTGGAGGAAGGCCCCCGGATGATGAGCCGGCTCGTCGGCTGTGATCCGGACGCCGTCCGCATCGGCCTCGCCGTCCATGTGACCTTCGAGAAGGCCACCGAAGAGATCACCCTGCCCCTGTTTCAGCCGAATGAATGAGGACGGAAGAAAGCCGCGCACGAGCGGAAACGCCGGCTGATTCAGGGAGCGTACCCAGGAGGGAAAAATGCTCATCGACATCCACGGACACCAATACCCGGACGCCTTCCGCGATTTGTTCAAGGTCCTCGTCGAGCGTGAGGACATGCCCCGACCCGAGTACGACCTTCCGCGCTGGGACGTGGACGCCCATCTCGCCCTCAACGACGAGAAAGGGATCGACCTTCAGGTCCTCTCCCTGACGTTGCAGTCGTACCCGGCCGATCCCGCCGCCGCGCGGGACTTGATCCAGACCGGGAACGACGGTCTCGCCGAGGCGTGCCGCCAACACCCGGACCGGTTCATCCCTTTCGCGTCCCTTCCCCTGGTGGACGTCGAGGCGTCCATCCGGGAAGTCAAACGGGCGGTCACGGACCTGGGGATGAAAGGGGTCATCCTCGGGACGAACGTCCGCGGGGCGCCACTCGACGAGGAGGGTTTCCTGCCGTTGTACGAGGAAATCAACCGATTGAAACTTCCGATCCTGATCCATCCCCTGGACCCGAAAGGCCCCGCCCAGGCTTACACCCACCGCCTCGAGCTGTGGATCGGCTGGCCGGTGGATACGGCCTACGCCGCCGCCCGGCTGGTCCTGAACGGGGTGCTGGACCGCTTCCCGGACATCAGGCTGATCCTCTCCCACCTCGGCGGGGCGACCCACTATCTCCTGGAGCGCATCTGCCAAGCCGGACCCAAGGCGCAAATCGAGCGCCCGGTCATCGAATACTACCGGGAGATGTTCTACGACACGGGAGGACCGGTCTCGTCCGCCGCGGTCCGCTGCGCCATCGATCTCTTCGGCGCGGAACAAATCGTGTACGGAACGGATTATCCCTTCGGCCCCAACGGAGGAAGTGAGTTCATCGACAAGGCGATAGCCTGCGTCCGGGACCTCTCCCTTCCCCAGGCCGACGAGGAAGCCATTTTCCACCAGAACACCCGGAAGCTTCTCGGGATTTGAACGCGCGCGCCTTGAAGAGAAGGCTGCCCATCCGCAACCGGAGACCCCCCCATGTCCTTCGACGATCCGCGTGATTTTCTCGAATACCTGGAGGAGCGCAGAGAGCTCGTCCGGATCACCGACGAAGTGGACCCCAAGTACGATATCGGGGCCTACATCCGCAAGACCTCCGACCAGCAGGGACCGGCCGTCCTGTTCGAGAACGTCAAGGACCACGACATGGTCGCGGTGGGCGGAATCTTCGCCAGCCGGAGGCGGGTGCTCATGGCCCTGGAGACCGATTCCGCCGAGGTGCACGAAAAATTCGACGGGGGGGTGTCCAACCCCATCCCCAGCCGTCTTGTAGACACAGGCCCCTGCAAGGAGGTCATCCTCTTGGGAGACGAGGTGGATCTGGGCCGGCTGCCCATCCCCGTCTATGCCGAGGGCGACGGCGGCGCCTTCATCACCCACGGCATCCAGATCAGCAAGGACCCCGAGACCGGGACCAAGAACGCCTCCATCTACCGGATGCAGTTCCAGGGAAAGCGCCAGCTCGGCCTGTACGTCGAGGAATACCAGGACCTGTACCGCCAGTACGTCAAGGCCGAGGCGAAGGGTCAACCCCTGGAAGTGGCCGTCGCGATGGGCTGCGACCCGGTGGTGATGTTGGCCACGCAGGTCGTCGCCGCCTTCGGCGAAGACGAGATCGGAATCGCCGGCGGAATCAAGGGAAAGCCTGTGGACGTCGTGAAATGCGAGACGGTGGACCTGGAAGTCCCGGCGACGACGGAGATCGTCATCGAGGGCCTGATGCTCCCCGACCGCCGGGAGCCGGAAGGCCCCTTCGGCGAGTTCTCCGGATACTATGGCCCCGCCTCGAAGCGCCCGATCGTCGAGGTCACGGCCATCACCCACCGCAAGAACCCGATTTATCACGCCGGTCTGACGGGCATGCCGATGACGGAAAACCACTTCCTCAAGCAGATCCCCAACGAGGTCACGCTCTACCGGGATTTGAAGGCGAAGTTCTCCGGGATTCAGGCGGTCCATTATACGGCGGCCGGTTGCTGCGAATACATCGTCTTCATCAGCATGAAGCAGGTCTATCCGGGGGAAGCGAAGAAAGTCCTCCTGGGCGCCCTCGGAAGCAAGAAACTCCCCAAATACGTCGTCGTGTGCGATGAGGACATCGATGTCTACGATCACACGAAGGTGCTTTGGGCCATTGCCACCCGGGCCCGTCCCGGCAAGGACCTGGTCATCCTCCCCGAGCTGCCCACGGCCGCGCTGGACCCGACGGTGGCGAAAGGCGAGATCGGCTCGGCCCTGGGCATAGACGCCACCCGGCCCCTTGGGGAGCCTTTCCCCGAGGTGCCCGTCCATCCCGGTCTGGAGCGCGTCCCGGACCTCCTGGCGATGATGCGTGAGGGGAGCGGGTGACCTCTCCTCCCCCCCCCCTCCTCCCCCGGGGGCGATGGGACAATCTCCCGCCATGCAGGATTGAGGAAGCCCAGCCTTTCTCTCCGACACTCATTCCCGCGTAGGCGGGAATCCAGAAGCCCTTCAGGTTTAGCCCGCATTTCTCACAAAGAATTTGATCGGGCTACAGCACGAGGTCTCGGGTTACACGCTGACCAAGGGGGGGGGGCGGCACAGTGTCCGGGCCCCTACATGGAAAGGCGCTCACGCACACTCAACTGTAGGGGCGGGGCTCTGTACTACCCGCCCCCAACAAACGCCCAGGGGACACCCTATCCGCAACAGGTCGAAATCTTCTTTTCGGGCATGGGGTTGTCCCACAATGAGTTGACAGAATAAAAGAAGGCTTGACGCTTATCTTGGTGAGAAATCCAGGTTAGCCACACAGCAGCATATCTCCGACCGGCGCAATCCCCCCTCCCCCTCGTCTTACTGGTCCGCTTCACCTCTTCAGGCGCGGAGAAACTTGGGATGACTCAGAGAAAATCGCAATTGACACAAAAATGTCCACAATGCAATCATGGGGACATATCGCATTCCTTAATCAGTGGTGACAATCTGACGCTTGATTGTCCCTGACGGTGTGTCTACGCCGCTCCCAAGGCGGCTGGAGGAACAGATCGCCGTCCGAATGGAGGAGCGCACTGAATGCCCTTCGACGACCCCCGTGATTTTCTCGAATACCTCGAGGAGCGCAAAGAGATCGTCCGGATCTCCGACGAGGTGGACCCGAAATTCGAAATCGGGGCCTACATCCGCAAGACCTCGGATCAGCAGGGGCCGGCCATCCTGTTTGAGAACGTCAAAGGGCATGACATGGAGGTCGTGGGCGGCATCTTCGCCAACCGCCGGCGGGTCCTGTTGGCCCTGGAAGCGGACTCGGAGGCGGTGTACGAAAAATTCGACGCCGGGGTGCGCAACCCCATCCCGCACCGCCGGGTGGACACTGGGCCCTGCAAGGAAGTCATCCTCAAAGGGGACGAGGCGGACTTGGGCCGGTTGCCCATTCCCATTTACGCCGAGAAAGACGGGGGCGCGTTCATCACCCACGGCGTCCAGATCAGCAAGGACCCGGAGACGGGGACAAAGAACACCTCCATTTATCGGATGCACTTTCGCGGTCCACGCGAGATGAGCCTTCACGCCGAGAGCTACACGCACCTTTACCGGCAATACGCCAAGGCCGAGGCCAAGGGCGAGGCCCTCGAAGTGGCGGTGGTCCTGGGCTGCGACCCCGTGATCATGTTGGCCACGCAGGTCGGCGCCGCCTACGGCGTGGACGAGATGGAGCTTGCCGGCGGCATCCGCGGGAAGCCGGTGGACGTTGTGAAGTGCGAGACGGTGGACCTGGAGGTCCCCGCGACATCGGAGATCGTCATCGAGGGGCGGCTCCTGCCCACCCGGCGCGAGTCCCAAGGCCCGTTCGGCGAGTACAGCGGCTACTACGGCGCGGTCACCATCGACCCGGTCCTGGAGGTGACGGCCATCACCCACCGAAAGAACCCAATCTATCACGCCGGTCTGACGGGGATGCCGATGACGGAAAACCACTTCCTCAAGCAGATCCCCAACGAGGCCACCCTGCACCGGGATTTGAAGCCGAAGTTCCCCGGGCTCCGGGGCGTTCACTCGACGGCGGCCGGCTGCTGCGAATTCATGTACTTCATCAGCATGGAGCAGGGGTTTCTGGGAGAAGGCCGCAACCTCCTCATGGCCGCGCTCGGGAGCACGAAGCGCCCCAAGTACGTCGTCGTTTGCGATGAAGACATCGACGTCTTCAACCACGAACAAGTGCTGTGGGCCATCGCCACCCGCTCCCGGCCCGGCCAGGACATCGTCGTGGTTTCCAATTACAACACCCCGGCACTGGACCCGACGGTCCCCCCCGGGGAGCTGGGCGAGGCCATGGGCATTGACGCCACCCGTCCCTTCGGGAAACCGTTCCCCGAGGTGCCCGTCCACCCCGGTCTGGAGCGCGTCCCGGACCTCCTGGCGATGATGAACGAAGGGGCCGACCGGAAATGATGAACGATGAGAATTCACGCGGGGAGCAAATGCGGTGACCCGGCCCTGAGAACCCGGCAGCGGGTCGCGAGAAGGCTTTCGTCACGTCGTATCACTTTGGGGAGACAAAACATGCTGAAGAAAATTCCGTTCCAGCGCAATCTCCGGCGATTCTTCCGCGGCGGGATCGTTCCGCTCGCCGTCCTGGCGGCCATTGGGTGGATGACGTCCCCGGCGGGGGCGGCGGACAAGGCCAAGGCGGCGATGTCCTGGGTGGTCCACGGGGGGCACATGGGATTCTGGATGGCGCAAGACCGCGGTTTCTACAAGGCGGCCAATATCGACCCCGATCTCGGCCGCGGGTTCGGCTCCGGGGACACCATCAAGCGTGTAGCCACCCGCGTGATTGACTTCGGCGAAGCGGATTCGGGGTCGCTCATCGTCGCCCGCTCCAAGGGATTGATGGTCAAGAACGTGGGGATCATCTATGACCTGACGCAGCTTGCGATCTATGCGGTCAAGGGGGGAGGGATCAACAGCCCCAAGGACCTGGAGGGCCGCACGATCGGGGGCTCGTCCGCCGGACCGGACAAGATCCTCTTCCCGGCCTTTACGGCGGCCAACAACTTGGACCTGTCCAAAATCCGCTGGCTTCCCATGTCCCCCGCCATCATCGCTCAAAGCCTGTTGCCGGGAAAGGTGGACGCCATCGTCACGTTTGTCCTCACGGGGGAGGTCGTGAAGGTGATGGCCGCAAAGGCGGGGAAGTCGCTCGTCGAGATTCGATACCCCGACTACGGACTGGACCTCTACGCGGCGGGGATCGTGACTTCCGACGAGCTGATCAACGGCCGGGCGGATTTCGTGAGACGGTTCGTGGGTGCGACCCTTCGGGGGTACGCCTGGGCCGTCGAGCACCCGAAACAGGCCGTCAATCGCTTCGTGCTGATGAACCCGGCAACCAGCAAGCTGATGGTCGGGCGGCAATGGAAAGTGACCATGCGCCACATGCTGACCAGCCGGACGCTCATCAACGGTCTCGGCTACATCGAGAAAGAGAAGATGAGAAAAACGCGCGACCTGCTCTTCAAGTACATGAAGCTCAAGGGCGAGCTCGCGGTGGAAGACATTTACACGAACCGGTTCCTCCCCAGCGTCTTTCTGAAAAAGGGAGGTTGAGAGCGAATACGCGGAGAGGCCTTCCGGATCGACCTTCAAGGGCAAAATGATTTTCGCGGGGCGAATGACCTTGCGCCTCCGTCCATTCATGAGGCTCTGACCGCCGCGACGGGCGGAAGTCTCTCTGTGCGTCCGGAGGCCGGGGGCGCGTTGGTTGCCCCCGTTATCCGCCCGGATTTCCCCGGCCAACCATCGGAAGCCGATGAAGAGAGCGCCGCGAACATAGACCCCGCGGCAAATCTCCGTGGATCGGCCCGCGTATATATCATTGAAAAATCGAAACAATCTCTTACAATATCTTTAAAAAAGCTTCGTGGCTTCGCGGGATGCACGAGGAGGGGAATCCCGCTTCATCGGATTTCGGAATCAGAGCTTTGCCCGCTTGGCGCTTTCATTTTCCGAAGGTAACGCGACGCAGGGTCCAATTCGCCCTGATCGGCATCGTCCTGGGCCTGGGCGTCCCGGTGGTGATATCCCTCCTGGGTTATCTCTTTGCCCCTCGGGGCAAGTTGCCCTTTCCCGATTTCCTCCTCAATGAAGTCCGGATTTATGGCTCGTTCTATGTGATCCTGACGATTCTCAGCTCCTATTTGCTGGGGGCCGTTGGATTTTACGTGGGGGCGGCCAGGGGCTGGCTGCGGACCCAGAACGAGGCCCTGGTCCCCCTCGTCGAGCGGATGGCCGTCCTTCAAGACCTCAGCCGCCAGATCTCCTCCACTCTGGACCCCAACGGCGTGCTCACCTCGGTCGTCGAGGCGACGACGAAGCTCCTCGGCGGGGATCTCTCCGAGCTCTTGTTGTCGAAGCCGGGGGGAGACCGCCTCGAAAGCCAGGCCACCGCCGGCATCGGAGCGTCGCGCGCGGGTCCGCCCAGCCGTCCGATGGAGGAAACGCTCAGCGGCGCGGTCCTCCGCGGGGGGAAACCCGTCCTGGAAGGTGATATTCAAGGGACGGAATCGAGGGAGGCCGAGTGGGCGCGCACGGAAGGGATTCACGCCTATATCGGGGTTCCTCTTTTTTCCCATGAAGAGGCGGTCGGCGTCCTGCATTGCGTTTCCAAGGTCCCGGACCGGTTTTCACAGGCCGACATCGAGATCATGGAAGCGCTGTCCGCGCAGGTCGCCGTTGCTTTGGACAACGCCCGCTCTTTCGATGAAGCGAAACGCAAGTCCGCCCAGATCGCCAATCTCAACCAGATCAACCGGAAGCTGACGTCGGTCCTGAACATGGGGGAAGTCCTGGGAAACATCCAGGACGCCTCCAGAGAGCTCGTGAGCGGCGTTCACACGGACGTCTACCTGATCCGTCCAATCGGGAGCGCAAGGGGGGGGAATTCTGAAACCCGTGAACCCCTCCTCCGGGGGAGACGGCGCTGAAGAGGCCGCCGCGCTGAAGGTCGGCGAGGGGCTGGCCGGCTGGGTGGCCCGGCATCGGGAGATCCTGGCCCTGCCGGACGCGAGAGGAGACGCCCGATGGATGGAGATGCCCTGGAGCCGTGGAAAGCCCCTCGGCGCGTACATCGGGATTCCGCTGCTGGCGGGAGATCACCTCCTTGGGGTCTTGGATTGCTTCACCGAGGAGGTCCACGCGTGGACCCGGGAGGAGATCGACCTGCTCTCCTCCTTTACCGACCAGGCGGCGACGGCCGTTCGGAACGCCTGGCTGCACGACAGGCTGGCGGCCACTTCCGCGGAGCGTTACCAGGTGCTGGCGGAAACGGCCACCGACGGCGTGATCCTGACCGATGCCGCCGGGAAGGTCACCTTCTTCAACTCCTCCGCCCGCGGCGCCTTCGGGTATTCGGAAACCGAAGCCCGGCGAATGGCCATCGGCGAGCTGCTCACCGAGTCCTCCCGCGAGGAATATCTCCAGTTCGTGACCCGCGCGATCGAATCCAAAGAACCCGGCCCCCTCGGGCGGACCCACATCATGGAGGGCCTGCGCTCAGGCGGATCCACCTTCCCGCTCGAGGTCTCTCTGTCCATCGCCGAGGTGGAGGACCAAGTTCAGGTCACCGGAATCTACCGGGACATCACCGAGCGCCTCGAAGCGCAGCAAAAACTCGAGGAGATGCTCGCCCAGATCGAGAAAAGCCACGACGACATCCTCTCCATCCTCAATCAGCTTCGTCTCGGCACCGCGATGACCGATGCGGATGGAGGGATTACGTTTCTCAGTCAGGTCGGCCAGGATCTGTTCCGGAAAGGCCCCGAAGAAGTCCTGGGAAAGCATTGGGAAACGGTCTTCCCCTTCAAGGAAGAAGACAAATCACGGATCAAGGACATGTTCGCCCTCCCCTCGGCGGAACGCGCCCGGATCTCCCTGAATATCGAGGCCCGCGGGGGGCGGCGCTACCGGATTGACGTCGATGTGAAGGACCACCCGCGCGATCCGCAGCGGAAGATCTTCTTCCTGTACGACATCTCGGAAGTGGAAGACCTGCGGCGGCTTCTGGACGAGAAGGCGAAATTCCAGGACCTCGTGGGGAAAAGCCGGTCGATGAACCTCGTGTATCAGCGGATACAGGAAGTCGCGAAGGTGGACTTCACCGTCCTCATCGAGGGGAAAACGGGAACGGGCAAAGAGATGGTCGCGCGGGCCATTCATGACTCCGGCCACCGGAAGGACGGCCCGTTCATCGCCGTGAATTGCGCCGGCCTGACCGAATCCCTGCTGGAAAGCCAGTTGTTCGGCCACAAACGGGGCGCGTTCACCGGGGCGACGGAAGACCACCACGGCCTGTTCGAAACCGCCAACCGGGGAACCATTTTTCTGGATGAAATCGGAGACGTTCCGGCCGGCGTGCAGACCCGCCTGCTGCGGGTCCTTTCAGGAAAGGGAAATCACCCGGGTCGGCGAATCCAAGGAGCGAAAGATCGACGTCCGCGTCCTCGCCGCGACGCAATGGGACCTGGACGCGGAAGTCGCCAAGGGGGCCTTCCGCGCCGACCTCCTCTACCGAATCCGCGTCGCCCGGATTCTTCTCCCTCCCCTCCATGAGCGCCGCGAGGACATCCCGCTCCTTGTCGAGTTGTTCATCCGCCAATGCAGCGCGGCGACCGCCAAGCCGATTCAGGATGTGGGGGTCGAGGCCATGAGCAGGTTTTTGGAATACTCCTGGCCCGGCAACGTCCGCGAGCTGCAAAACGCGGTCGAGTTCGCCGTCGTCCGATGCAAGGGCTCGGTGATCCACAGTGAAGACCTGCCGCCCGAGCTCCTCGCGCCATCCGGATCGCAGCCCCCGATGTCCTCAGCGCCCCTGCCGGGGGCGGACCTCAACCTGGAGGGGGGGCGGGAAGAGGGGGAGGACGAAGACCAGCGGTTGCGAAACGCCCTGGAGGCCGCCAAAGGGAATCGCACCGCCGCCGCGCGTCTTCTCGGGATCAGCCGGGCCACGTTTTACCGGCGCCTGTCAAAGCTCGGGCCGGATCCCGGAAAATAGCCGCTATCCTCTCCGCGCGTCCAAAACGAAACGGGCGCCGAATGGGCGCCCGTCTTGCCGGTGTGGGAGGGAGGCCAGTGTTCTTCCAACAGAACACCGTGGGGTAACCTCCGAAAAACCTCCCTGGAAGCGTCCCGTTGGTTTCCTCAGCGAAGCTGTGCGGCCAGTCGCCGCTCTCCGGCGACGCGGTGGGTGCGCAGCTTGTCCTTCATGTCGCCGAAGAGCAGAACATTCTCGACCAGGATCCGGGACGGCGTCAGATTTTCTTCCAGGTGAAACTGGATGTCCCCGACCCGCTGGCCGAAAAGATCTTTGGGGACGTTGATCGAAACCACCTTCCCGGGGGCGTCCCCGGCATTCGATTGGCGGACTTTGATGGAGAAGGTCTGAGATTTGTTGCCGCCCTTCTTGAAGGCCTGCCGGGTGGGCAGGGCCCGAAGCGTATATCGCCGCCCCGGCTCGATGGGTCCCTAGGCGCCCCTTCGCAGGTTGAAAAAGGCGGAGATGAAGTCTTCGTACACGACGCCTTCGGGAATGGGATGGGCCTTGATTTCCCGCGTGGTCTCGCCGCCTGTCTTCTCGGTCGAATTCCACCAGATAATCCCGAGGTTGTAATCCAAATTCGTTGTGCTGGAGCCCTGGTATCCCCACATGCTGACCTGTTTGGAGAACTGTATGGGGATCAGCCTTTTCCCATCCTCGGACAGGCGCATCAATGATCGATAGGTGTCTTTGCGGGCGAGACTCAAAAAACCGATGAAACCCTTGGTCTTCGCCCGGAGAACGCCCTCGTAGAGATCGCGGCCGGGAAGGTATCGGAGGGTGAGGGTCCCTTCCGCGGCATTCCGGAAGAAAAGGAAGCTGATGTCGTAAACAAACACCTCTTCGGTCCGGGCCGGCGCTTCACCGGCGGCAACGCCCGCCATGAAGATCATTCCCAGGATGAATCCCGCCGGCCGAACACTGATTCGGTTCGCCCTCCCTTGGACCTTCATGCTCCCCATCCTCCAAATCCATCTTTATGAATAGGACCCATATTATTTCTGTTTGAACTGGAATATTGATGTCACCAAGACATTAAGAGCAATCGTCGTGCCAGAAATGGGAAGCGCCTATAACCGAACAATAATCAACCCATTATATCACATTGGAGATTCTCGGCAGTTCATGGGCTCGTGTCATTTGAGGCAGATCCATATCTCATGACTGTCTCAAGTGTGTCTCAGAATGTTCTTCAGCGCGTTTCTTTGGTCCAAGCCTCCAAAAGAGAAAGCTCTTCTCTATTGGATCCGCAGCTTGTACCAGGTCGTCACGGCCTTCTGGCCGTTGCGATCCCTCCTGCTCCCATCCCAGAGCGCGAAACCGATCGGCATGGAAACAGCTACAAGGGGACTCACAAGGAAGCGGGAGGCCTCTCCCGCGCGCGGGTCATGGCCCTCATGGGGGAGAGGGGGGAGGGGGGGGGCAGTCAATGAGTAGGACCTCAAGCTGAATTTCTCGCCAAAAAACATGGCTGACCTTCCTTATCCTTTGTCAGAATTGTGGGTGCGGCCCTGTCTGAAGACCCAGGCAATGTGTACATTCGCGAGGCTGTTGTTGACACAACAGGCCGCCTCCCCTAGAATCACCGCCAAGCCGAACAAGGGATAAGGTGCCTTTTGGACCATCGCGGAGAGGCGGCCGGCGGAATTCCCGCTGGCGGGGCTTCGATCGGGGAAAGGCCGTCTCCCGGAAGAAGAACTTCAAAAGGCGGCCGAGCCGTCCCGGTCCGGAACATTCCGGTCTGGACCGTTTCGGTCTGGACCGTCCTGAGAACACACTAAAACCCGAGGAGCCGATGAGTCGATTCGAGATGATAGAACCGGAGGGTCTGGAAGAGGCGCTGGACGTGATGGCGCGGGAGGGCGAGGACGTCCCCGTCATGGCGGGCGGCGTCGCCCTGATGATCCTCATCAAGCAGCGCATCGCCCGGCCCAAACGGATCATCAGCCTGCGAAAACTCGATGAGCTGCGACACGTCACTTACGAAGAGGGGACCGGTCTGCGAATCGGCTGTCTGGTGACGCACCGGACAATCGAGAACGCCCCCCTCGTGAGGGAGCGGTGTCCCGTGTTCGCGGAGACCGAGCATCTCGTCGGAAACGTGCGCATCCGCAACATGGGGACCCTCGGCGGCGAGATCTGCCACGGAGATCCCCATTCCGACGCGGCCCCGGTCCTGGTCGGCCTCGGGGCGGCCCTACGCTGCGCCGGGCCCGGGAGCCCGTCCAACGGGCGGACCATCCCGATGGAGGATTTTTTCGTCGACTACCTGGAAACCGCCCTCAAACCGGGGGAGTTGGCCCTCGAGGTGATCATCCCCGACCCGCCCCGGGACCTCCGGGCGGCCTATCTCAAGCACACAACCGCCACCTCGACGGACTGGCCGGCCCTCGGGGTCGCCGCATTCGCCCAGGGGAGCGGGAACGGGGAAGCGGCCGGCCTCCGGATCGTCATGGGGTCGGTGGAATCCAGGATCCGGGAGATCCCGGGCGTCGCGGATTTGGCCCGCGGAAAATCGGGCACGGACGCCCTCTTCCGGGAAATCGGGGAATACGTCGCCTCCCGCGTCGAGCCGATGGACGACGGCCGGGCCTCAGCCTGGTACAAGAAGGACCTGACGAAGGTCTACGTCCGCCGCGCCCTGGAGCGGGTTTGGCCCGCGAAGCAAGGAGACGGATAGTGGCAACCAAAACAAATCCCTTCACGGTCGTGGGCGCCTCCCCGCCCCGGCTGGACGGCGTCGAGAAGGTGCGGGGTCTCTCCCCCTACTCCATCAACATCAAGACATCGGGGATGATCCACGCCAAGGTTCTGAGAAGCCGCCTGCCCCACGCCCGGCTCCTGAAGGTGGACGCCTCGCGCGCCGAGCGGCTGCCCGGGGTCGCCGCCGTCCTCACGCGGGACGACATCACGGGCCGCGAGGACATCGACCCCTACTACGGCGTGGCCCTGCTCGATCAGTCCATCGTCGCCATCGACAAGGTGCGCTTCGTCGGAGACGTTGTGGCCGCCGTGGCGGCCGACGACGTGGAGACCGCCGAGGAGGCCCTGGAGCTGATCGACGTGGAGTACGAGGAGCTGCCCTCCGTCCTCGATTCCCGGGAGGCCGCGGCGGAAGGGGCGCCCATCCTCCACGACGAGTTCCGCAAGCCCAAGCGCTCTTACGGCGACCTGTCCACCCTGAACAGCATCCCGAACTCGAACATCGGCTACCACTTCAAGCTCCGCCGCGGCGACGTCGACCAGGGCTTCAGCGACGGGGACGAGGTCTTCGAGGACGACTACTACTGCCCCACGACCCAGCACATGGCGATGGAGCCCCACGTCTGCATCGGCCAGTGGGACCACAACGGGAAGCTGACCCTGTGGGACGGCACGCAGAATCCCTTCACCGTCCGAACCGTCATGTCGAACCTGTTCAAGATTCCCGTGACAAAGGTCCGGATCATCGTCCCTCATCTGGGCTCCGGGTACGGAAGCAAGACCTACCCCAAGCTCGAGCCCGTCGTGGCGATGCTGGCCAGGAAGTCGGGGAAGGCCGTGCGCCTCGAGCTGACCCGGGAAGAGGTCTTTTATACGGTGACGAAGAACGGGGCCTGGGTGAACCTGCGGACGGCGGTCAAGAAGGACGGCGGCCTGCACGCCCGCCGGGTGACCATCCACTGGGACATCGGGGCGTATTGCGACATCTCCCCCCGCGTCGTCAAGAACGGCGGATACGTATCGGCGGGTCCCTACAAGATCCCCAACATCCACGTGGATTCCTATTGCGTCTACACCAACAAGCCGCCCGGCGGGGCCTTTCGGGGGTTCGGCGTCCCCAAGGTGGCCTGGGCCTTCGAATCCCAAATGGACGACATCGCCCAGTCCCTGGGGATGGACCCGCTGGAGATCCGGCAAAAGAACGTCGTCGAGGAGGGGACCATCTTCGCCACCGGCGCGAAGCTCCACAGCGTCGGGTTCAAAGCCGTTCTGGAGAAGACCGGCGAGGCCATCGGCTGGGGAAAGCCGTGCGGCCCCGCCTCGTCCGGCAAGGCCCGGGGCAAAGGCCTCGCCTGCATCATCAAGAGCACCCTCACCCCTTCGACCTCCTCGGCCTTCATCAAGGTGAACGAGGACGGCACGGTCTCCCTGCTTTCGAGCACCATCGAGATGGGCCAGGGGGCCGATACGCTTCTCTCCCAGATCGTGGCCGAGGAGATGGGCGTCCCGCTCTCCGTCATCTCCCGGGCCCAGCCTGATACGGACGTGACCCCCTACGACCTGACGACCAGCTCGAGCCGCTCCACCTTCCACATGGGGACAGCCGTCCAGATGGCGGCCATCGACGCCCGCAACCAGCTCATCGAGATTGCGGCCGAGATGCTCGAGGCGAGCGCGGATGACCTCGAAATCGTCGAGGGGCGGATCGCCGTCCGCGGAAACCCGGAACGGGGCCTGACGGTCGAGGAGCTGGTCCAGGGCCACTTCAATACAAAGGGCGGCAACATCCTGGGCCGGGGGGTGATGAAAACCGAGGGGGGGAAGCTCGACCCGGAGACGGGCCAGGCCGACACCACCACGGCCTTCTGGTTCGTCGGGGCCTGCGCGGCCGAGGTCGAGGTCGACACCGATACGGGAGAGGTGAAGATCCTCGATTTCGTGAGCACCGTGGACGTAGGCCGGGCCATCCACCCGGTCCATTGCCTGGGGCAAATCGGCGGGGCCGCCGCCCAGGGGATCGGCCAGACCTTCTATGAAGAGCTCAAGTTCGACAACGGCCAGCCGACAAACCCCAACCTGCTCGATTACGCCCTGCCCTCCTTCATGGAAACGCCCGATCGCTTCAGGTCGTTCATGGTCGAGAACCCCCACCGGAACGGACCTTTCGGGGCCAAGGGGGTGGGCGAATCCTCCATCGGCGCGACGGCCCCGGCCATCGCCAACGCCATCTTCCACGCCACCGGGATCCGGCCGAAACATCTACCCATGACCCCGGAGTCCATCCTGGCGCTGCTACGCGAAAAAGCGGGAGAACCGGTTTCATGAACGGACGACCCCTACAGCTTTCGGTGAACGGAAAGACCCATGAGATCACCGTCCCGGACCACAGACTCCTCCTGGACGCCCTGCGGAACGACCTCGGCCTCGAGGCCACCAAGGAGACGTGCGGCCTGGGCGCCTGCGGGGCCTGCACAGTCCTGCTGGACGGCGAGGCCATCGCGTCCTGCATCACCCTGGCGCGCTACGCCGAGGGCAAGGAGGTGACGACCCTGGAGGGGATCGCCCCGGACGGCGACCTTCACCCTCTTCAGAAGTCGTTTCTGAAGCACAGCGCCTTCCAATGCGCCTTCTGCACGCCCGGGATGATCATGATGGCGTCCGCCCTGCTCGAGGAGAACCCCAAGCCCTCGGAAGCCGAGATCCGCGAGTACATGGCCGGGAACATCTGCCGCTGCACGACGTACCACGAGATCATCCAGGCCATCAAAGACGCCCACACCTTTGCTTGAGGACGAACCATGACGAACAACCCGGAAGTGGACGCGGTTATCCGGAACGCACGGGTCGTTACGCCATCCGGCATCCTGAAGGATGCGGGCGTCGCCATCGACCAGGGCCGGATCGCGGCCATCGGCGAGGAGAGCCGTCTTCCGCCCGCGCGGAAAACCATCGACGGGGGCGGGAATTATCTCCTCCCCGGCGTCATCGATCCCCACACCCACCCGGGCCCCTACCGGCCGTTCGAGGACGACGTGGCCTCCGAGACCCGCAGCGCCGCCGCCGGGGGCGTCACAACGATGGTCGGGATCGTCAAGAGCACCCGCCTGGGTCAGCCCTACAAGAAATACGTGGACCCGGAGGACGTGGTCTCGTTCGCCGAGGTCTTCCCCCGGGCCCGGGACATCATCAACGACCGGGCTTTCGTGGACATGGCCCTGACCTTCGCCATCGTCTCGGACGACCACGCCAGGGAGATTCCCCTCTACGCCGAGGAATGCGGCGTCACCTCCTTCAAGTTTTATCTCGGCTACGCCAAGGCCACCCATTGGTCCTCGCGGATCGGCCTCCCCACCACATGGGATGACGGGACCCTCTTCCTGGGCCTGGAGGCGGTGGCCAAGATCGGGGGCGTCGCGCCCTTCCACGCCGAGAACCGCCAGGTGGTCCGCATCCTCCAGGAACGCGTCAAGGCGGCCGGCAAGAAGGACCTCGCGGCCTGGGAGGAAGCCTCGCCGGACTATCTCGAAGCCGTGGACATCCTGAAGGTCGGGTTCTTCGCGAAGCTTCTCGGCTGCCACGTCTACGCCGTCCACCTGAACTCGGCCATGGGGCTCGAAATGGTCAAGAAGGTCCGGTCGGAAGGGACGAACATGACGGCCGAGGTCTGCACGCAATACCTGACCATCTCAAAGAACGACTGGCCGTTTCCCGGCGCGAGGGCCGTCAACCATCCGCCCATCCGCGACGAGGCCAACGCGGACGCCCTGTGGGCGGGACTGGCGGCGGGCGACATCCAGTGCGTCGGCACGGACCACGTCCCCGGTTTCCGGGAAGAGATCGTAAACGAGGAAGACGTGTGGCAGTCCGCCTCGGGGATGACGGGAAGCGCGACCCTCCTGCCCCTGCTCCTCAGCGAGGGCGTGAACAAGGGCCGCCTCACCATCGAGCGGATCGCCCAGGTGACCTCGGAAAACGTGGCGAAGGCGCTCCACCTCTATCCCCGGAAGGGGGCCGTCCAGGTCGGCTCGGACGCCGACCTCGTCCTGGTCGACCTGAACGAGAAGCGGACGGTCCGGGGCAAGGACCTTCACACGGCGTCGGACTTCTGCGTCTTCGAGGGAAGGGAGCTCACCGGCTGGCCGGTCATGACGATGCTCCGCGGACAGGTTGTCATGGAGAAGGGCGACATGGTCGGGGAGCCGAGCGGACAATACCTCCACCGCAGTCTTGACTAAACAGTCTCGACTGAGTCCGGAAAACAACGCGGGATCTCGTTTGCCAATTCATTCTAGGGGTGGATCTTCAGCCGGTCGGCTCGGAATTTCATCCCGACAGAGGGACCTTTAGGTTCCGACGAGGGATCTCGCCGTGGCCTTTCGCGTAGAGAAATCCGACAATCGGTACAACAACAATACGAGATTCTTCGCTCTGCTCAGAATGACATGTCAACTACAAAGTGACCCCCTTAGTAGACCTGACCCGATGCCTTTGCTCAAATAACCGGCGATGGCCTGTGGTGCAACTTTAGGGAGGCAAGTCACCTTACAACACCCCTACGAACGCGGAGATGAACATGAAGAAGATAATTTTCATCCTCCTATCGGCTCTTTTGTTTGTGCCGAACGCCGCAATGAGCGTCGGGCGAAACCACCCCAACCGGTTCAAGGGACGCGTTTCGTTCGGCGGGGCCAAGAAACCCTATGCCTACTGCGACAGGGGGTGGAACGTCCGGATCGTCGGGCCGATCACGGAGGTCAACGACACCCTCGCATACAGCTCCAAGAGAGTCACACTCGAATGCTCGAAGACGACAGGAAGATGGGGCAGCACTTCAGCGAAAAAACCTCAATGCCCTCCATTGACGAGCAGGCGGGGGAGGGAGATGAGAAGCGGGCGTGATATCTGCGCGGCGGGCGCCCCCGCTCCCGCCAATATCGGGGGGCCGGCTTTCGGATGCGGCGGAGCTAATTTCCGCTACCAGACCAGAAAGGGCAAACGAGATCGATGTCAACGGATGAGATTTACAACGGAGAATGGTCCCGTGAGAATCAGGCGATAGAAGCCTAACTGAGGTACCCCCCGCTCCGTTTATCGGGAACGCGCGGGGTTCTCATCTGAAGGATTCACATCGACTGTCGCACAAAAAGGGGGGGGCAGGTCACCACTCGGTCAGGACGTTGGAGGAGTCTTCAACGTGGTAAAGGCAGAAACAAAAGAGCCGCAACCCGGGATAGTCTTCCGATCCTTCAGTGAATTCCGATGACTCGTGCGAGCTTCAGACTCCCAATCTGCATTCCAATGAAATTGCCAAGCTCCATCACCTCGGCCTCTCTGAAATGCTTGTGAAGCGTTCGGTAATCCTCGTCCCCAACACCCAAATAATCATCAAAGAGGTCTTCCGCATACCGAAGGGCAATATGCAACCGATCGTCAACCTCAGGGGCTTGAGCGTTGCGCTCAACCTGCAGCCAGGATGGAACATCGACAAGGTCGGCGAGCCTCGCCAAGACCTTTGCTTTGAACGAACGGCGGAGCACCCCCTCCTCATAGGTCAACTGGTGGAACTCCGCCCAACCCCAGAGGGCGCGGGGCGAAGCGGAGAGAAATTCCAGCCAGGCCCTCGGGGGGGTTCCAAGTTTTTCCCACGCGTTCCAGATGGATTCCGCATCAGGAAGGGGTTCGCGGTCGAACGGTGGGAAACTGGGTAGATCGTTTTGGAGATGTTCGGCCGCCACGCTGCCAGCCATCGAGTTGTCGTCGCGGACGAATAGTGAAGGCCCGTCCGCGTAAGGGAGAGGGACATCCGGCGAATTCAGGAATTCATGCGCGTCCCAAGAATGGATGGTTCGTAGGCCGTTCGCCTGCCAGGCCGCAAATATGGTGATTTCGGCAATCTCTGCACGCGTGAAGTAGGGCGCGAGCGCCTCTAAAAATGGCCTTGCTCCGTCGAAGTCTACAGTGAACTCCTGAACAAATTGAAGGCCCGCACGCTCTCTCTCGGAAAAATCCCCGCCATCGAGATCGCATAGGCCTTCAAGCTTTTCCTCAGTAAGGCCGCTCTGCCTTGCCAAGGCAGACCGCTGGTCTGCTCAGAACTCGCAAAAGATATTACGCGCAATATGAACCCGGAGGAGCTCCATGAAGGTATGCTCCATCGGGTTTCTCCGAAAGACCGCCCACCAGAACCGGGCCCAAGCCTTGAGCGTGCTCGGGGCCTGGGCCAGAAGCATCAGCTTGTACGGAGCGGGAGTGCTGAAGCGGTGGGATTCCCGAAAGTATCCCTCAATTTCGGGGTCTTGAAGGGCCTCTATGGAAGCTGCATCTCTGGGAAGAACCCTCTTACCCACGTTAACCCCCTTGACTCTTGGATTTCCCATATACAGGAACTTCCCATTTCAAATCCGGACAGACCCGTGCCTACCCCTCGTTGCTGTTTAGCCCGATTAGACCCCTCTCTACCGGACCCGTCAACTCCATTTCGGGCTCCTGAAACCCCGATTTCACCGGAGTCCGCCATGGGAAAACCATGCCGCGCTGGTGTGTAAACAGGATTCCAGGGACACCATACTTAATTCTTGACTTTCGCTTGCGCCGCCATCGTGTCGCCACATGCCAAGAATCGCACGGGTTGTGGCGCCAGGCTTACCCGTCACTCAGCGGGGCAATCGCGGGCAGGAGACCTTTTTCTGTGAAGAGGATTATGAGGACTCCATCCGCCTAATGTCTGCGTGGCGCCCCGCTGGAGAGTGCAGGCCTGGGCCTACTGCCTGATGCCTAACCACGTGCATCTGATTCTGGTTCCGCAATCCGAGGAAGGCTTGAGGACAGGCAGACCCTTGGGAAATGACGGTTTTGTCGGAAACCTTGAAGAGGCATTGGGTCGTATCCTGCAACGGCAGAAGCCAGGGCGAAAAAGGGGGGATAAGCAGAAATAAGTATGGTGTCCCCCCGATTCCCGCCCAATTGTTGACAGCGCAGATGAAATGAGTTGAAATCGCTTCACACGGCTATGCGAGCAGACCATGCCTCCATCAAGAGGTGAAATGGGAAATTTCCGCTTTTCGCTACAGGCCACAAAAGAAGGCGAAAACGATGTGCCGCTGGCTCTGGGTTGCATTGACCGTAACGTTCTCTTCGACTGCCTCTGTTTTGGCATCTCCCGCGCTTGCCGCAAGTGACTTCCCCTGCAAGTTCGCTAGGTCGTTTGCTTATGCTCCGTCTGCCGAGATCATTCGAGAAACCCAACTCGGTCTCCTCATAAAGCTGATCAAGAGCATTGCAGAAAGAAAATCTGGAGTCTCTGTAAAAAGTACTATGAGAGTGAAGGGAGGACTCCTGTTGTCTAATTCCATCCAAGACTCTCTTCGCCATCAGTTCAAAAAGAGCAACGTGCGGATCGTTAGCGATGTGAGGTTCCAGAATTCTATGGTTACCTTTGCCCAGGTCTTGCTGTTTTTTCCTGCCAAGTCAGGTTTTCAGACCTTAGTGATAGTAAATCGTAAGGCGAAATTGGAATCGGGTTACGAATTAGGGGAAAGCCGACCAGCGGTGCCGGGCCGCATCGAGAAATACCTTCAGGAAGATGGGATATATCTCGTTGACACGAGCAAAAAAACTGTGACCCGGGGCACCTCAACTTGGACGGAGAATAAGCTGGTTGCAGTTTATGATTGCCAAACAGTCCCCGAGCGGATCTTCGTCAGAACAAACACACTGGACCGCCCCTGGGTTATTGGACACTCGGGTGAGGGTATTCGACCTCATGCGGCCTCCGCAACTTGAGCGAGTTTTTCCTGCCTTGCCTGGGCCGGCGTTCGGTAGCCGTAGCCCTCGAGAATCCAATGATGGTTGTACAGGTTCTTGAACTCAAGCAGCGCCCACCGCAGTTCCTCTACGGTGGCGAAAGAGCGCACCCACAGGAGATTCTCCTTCAAGATGCGGATGAACCACTCACAGTAGCCATTTCCCTCGGGCGCCCGCACGAAGCTGGGCGAACTGGTCATGCCCAGGTAGGCGATCTCCCGCTGAAAGTCATCGGACAGATAGGCGGGGCCGTGGTCGTGACGAACTTTAAGCCCCTCGGCGACATCCGCCTCCAAGCCGGCGAAGCGCTCGGCGACCCCCTGCCGGATCGGCTCCAGGGCCTCGAAGCGGTTGCCGCTCTTGGCCGCATGGATCCCCACGCAGTCCACCGAGCAGTGATCCACCGCCACGAACACCGAGGCCATCCCCTCCTCGGTGGTCACCGTCGTCGTCATGTCCGTGCCCCACATTCGGTCGGGCCGCTCGGTGCGGATGGTCCCGTTGTGGGCCTTGGGACCTCGGGGTTTGCCCACCCGGTGGGGGGCCTGAAGCCCCGCCTCCCGCATCAGGCGACGCACCCGCTCCTTGCTGGTGCGGATGCCCGCGAAGCGCAGCCTCGCCCACACCTTGCGGTAGCCCTCGCCATGGAAGGGAGAGTCCTCCAGGACCTGCCGGATGTGGCCGAGGAGTTCCGCATCGGTGCACGGGCCCACAGGGCCGCGCTTATTGGGCGTGGGGCGTTCATGAACGGGGACCGCCTCTCGCCGCCGTTGCGCGTAGACCGTGGAGCGCGCCAAGCCCCAAAGGGCGCACACCCGCTTCAGGCCGTAGGCTCTGCCCGTGGAGGTGAAGCGGGCCTGACTCATCGCCTCCACCTCCTGCCGGCTAAAGGGCGGCCGGCCTCCAGGCGGTCGATCTTCTCCCGCAGGACCTCGCCCTCCATCGTGAGTTCGCCCACCTTGGCCTTGAGCCGGGCGTTCTCCTCGGCCCGCTCATCCGCCGGGCGGGCTTTGAGCGCCGCCTCGCCCCCGCGAAGGAACGCCTCGCGCCAGGCGGAAAGCCGAGCCGCTGTCGTGCCCAACTCGCGGCAGAGCGTCTCCAGGCTCTCGCCCCGCAAAAGACGCAGGACCGCCTCCCGCTTGCGCTGGCAGGAGAACCGACCCCGCTCACTGCGATGCCCTGGGGCCTTGGCTCCGTTCGCCCTGCGGGCGCCCTCCGCCAAAGCCCCCTCTTGCTTTTGTTCGTTCATCGCGACACCCCTTTCTCCATGAATCATGGATCAATCGAGTGTCCAACAAAACCCTAGAGCGGGGGACACCTGCCTTTACAAACCCCAATCTAAATTCCGGCTTAAGGACAGTATTGAAAAAAAGAGCTCGCTTCCTGGCGTTCAAAGAGAAGACGGGTTGGTATAGGATTATCCTACCGAAAGTCGACCCAAAGACGGAGAGCCTCGTGAGTGTCTGGATCCTAAGATCAAGTGCGCAGACCGTCTCCAATCCTGTCCTTCTCCCCTTGGACATGGTGTCTTTAAGCGAGAAGCGACCTTCTATGCGCATCTGACCCGCCCCCTAAAGTTGCACCACTTTTTGAGTTAGTCTCTGCTCCCCGATGTCCGAAAGTGTAGGGATGCCCGGAGGCATTGGTTCGATGGCCTCCGGCGCCGGGGGCCGGTAGCCCAAGGCACTATGGGGCCTTACCCAGTTGTAGAGTTGTCGCCATCTCTCCACCAACACCTTGGCCTCTGTCAGGGTGTAGAAGATCTCCCCGTTGAGCAGCTCATCGCGCAGCTTGCCGATGAAGGACTCCACATAGCCGTTCTCCCAGGGACTGCCCCGCTCGATGTAAAGCGTTCTCACCCCAAGACGGGTGAGCCACCCTCTCACCGCATTCGCCGTGAACTCCGCCCCGTTGTCCGAGCGGATATAAGCCGGCAGGCCACGCCGGACGAACAACTCGGTGAGGCGGTCCAGGACGTCCTCGGAGTTGAGTCTTCTCTCTACATCAAGGGCCAAGCACTCCCGGGTCAACTCATCCATCACAGCCAGCATCCGTAAAGGCCGCCCATCGTGCGTCCTCGCGGCCAGGAAGTCGTAGGACCACACATGATTCCGATAAGACGGACGCTTGCGAACACAAGAGCCGTCGTTCAGCCATAAACGCCCTCGCTTGGGCTGTCTCTTCGGCGCCTTCAGGCCTTCCTGGCGCCAGATCCGCTCCACCCCCTTGTGATTCACTCGCCAGCCTTCTCTTTCCAACAGAGCCGTTATCCTCCGGTAGCCGTACCGTCCGTACTCGCTCGCCAGCTCTGTCACCCGCGCCACCAAACGGGCCTCATCGTCAGGGACCTGGGCAGAGCGCCGCTGAGTCGAGCGGGCCTGACCCAGCACCCGGCAGGCGCGACGTTCGGACACGCTCAGCTTCTCCCGCACATGCTCCATCGCCCGCCGCCGCGCAGGCGGGCTCAGAAGTTTCCCTGGGAGGCCTCCTTCAAGATGGCGTTATCCAGGGCCTGCTCGGCCACCAGCTTCTTTAGCCGGGCGTTTTCCTGCTCCAGTGTCTTCAGTCGTTTCGCCTGGTCCAGGCGCAGGCCTCCGTACTCCCGCCGCCACCGGTAATAGGTCTGCTCGGAGATCCCCAGCGTCTTGCAGACCTGAGCCATCCTCTGCCCATTGGCCAACTCCACCTCGGCCTGACGAAGCTTGTGGATGATCTGCTCCGCGGTGAATCGCTTCCGACTCATCACTGCCCCCTTTCTAGGCCAATCCAGTCCCGAAAGCCGTGCGAAAATCCTAACTCTCAAACCGGACCGGTTTCAGGGGGCAGGTCACATCCACCCAATTTCCATCCGGGACCTAGGACCACGCTTTGTACAGGCGATGAAAGGGTTGCTGACTGGGAAACGGGTCCTAGTTCTCTCTATACAGAATATTGATCAGAGAGAAACTAATTTCACTCGGTACATCTCTGAGATTCTCATCGACGCGCTATCTAAAGAAAAGACCATTAGGGTGATGGCGGCTGCTGAAAGAAGAAAAATTTTTGGCTGAGCTGGACCGCCCCTGGGTTATTGGACACTCGGGTGAGGGTATTCGACCTCATGCGGCCTCCGCAACTTGAGCGAGTTTTTCCTGCCTTGCCTGGGCCGGCGTTCGGTAGCCGTAGCCCTCGAGAATCCAATGATGGTTGTACAGGTTCTTGAACTCAAGCAGCGCCCACCGCAGTTCCTCTACGGTGGCGAAAGAGCGCACCCACAGGAGATTCTCCTTCAAGATGCGGATGAACCACTCACAGTAGCCATTTCCCTCGGGCGCCCGCACGAAGCTGGGCGAACTGGTCATGCCCAGGTAGGCGATCTCCCGCTGAAAGTCATCGGACAGATAGGCGGGGCCGTGGTCGTGACGAACTTTAAGCCCCTCGGCGACGTCCGCCTCCAAGCCGGCGAAGCGCTCGGCGACCCCCTGCCGGATCGGCTCCAGGGCCTCGAAGCGGTTGCCGCTCTTGGCCGCATGGATCCCCACGCAGTCCACCGAACAGTGATCCACCGCCACGAACACCGAGGCCATCCCCTCCTCGGTGGTCACCGTCGTCGTCATGTCCGTGCCCCACATTCGGTCGGGCCGCTCGGTGCGGATGGTCCCGTTGTGGGCCTTGGGACCTCGGGGTTTGCCCACCCGGTGGGGGGCCTGAAGCCCCGCCTCCCGCATCAGGCGACGCACCCGCTCCTTGCTGGTGCGGATGCCCGCGAAGCGCAGCCTCGCCCACACCTTGCGGTAGCCCTCGCCATGGAAGGGAGAGTCCTCCAGGACCTGCCGGATGTGACCGAGGAGTTCCGCATCGGTGCACGGGCCCACAGGGCCGCGCTTATTGGGCGTGGGGCGTTCATGAACGGGGACCGCCTCTCGCCGCCGTTGCGCGTAGACCGTGGAGCGCGCCAAGCCCCAAAGGGCGCACACCCGCTTCAGGCCGTAGGCTCTGCCCGTGGAGGTGAAGCGGGCCTGACTCATCGCCTCCACCTCCTGCCGGCTAAAGGGCGGCCGGCCTCCAGGCGGTCGATCTTCTCCCGCAGGACCTCGCCCTCCATCGTGAGTTCGCCCACCTTGGCCTTGAGCCGGGCGTTCTCCTCGTCCCGCTCATCCGCCGGGCGGGCTTTGAGCGCCGCCTCGCCCCCGCGAAGGAACGCCTCGCGCCAGGCGGAAAGCCGAGCCGCTGTCGTGCCCAACTCGCGGCAGAGCGTCTCCAGGCTCTCGCCCCGCAAAAGACGCAGGACCGCCTCCCGCTTGCGCTGGCAGGAGAACCGACCCCGCTCACTGCGATGCCCTGGGGCCTTGGCTCCGTTCGCCCTACGGGCGCCCTCCGCCAAAGCCCCCTCTTGCTTTTGTTCGTTCATCGCGACACCCCTTTCTCCATGAATCATGGATCAATCGAGTGTCCAACAAAACCCTAGAGCGGGGGATACAGGTTCTTGAACTCAAGCAGCGCCCACCGCAGTTCCTCTACGGTGGCGAAAGAGCGCACCCACAGGAGATTCTCCTTCAAGATGCGGATAAACCACTCACAGTAGCCATTTCCCTCGGGCGCCCGCACGAAGCTGGGCGAACTGGTCATGCCCAGGTAGGCGATCTCCCGCTGAAAGTCATCGGACAGATAGGCGGGGCCGTGGTCGTGACGAACTTTAAGCCCCTCGGCGACATCCGCCTCCAAGCCGGCGAAGCGCTCGGCGACCCCCTGCCGGATCGGCTCCAGGGCCTCGAAGCGGTTGCCGCTCTTGGCCGCATGGATCCCCACGCAGTCCACCGAGCAGTGATCCACCGCCACGAACACCGAGGCCATCCCCTCCTCGGTGGTCACCGTCGTCGTCATGTCCGTGCCCCACATTCGGTCGGGCCGCTCGGTGCGGATGGTCCCGTTGTGGGCCTTGGGACCTCGGGGTTTGCCCACCCGGTGGGGGGCCTGAAGCCCCGCCTCCCGCATCAGGCGACGCACCCGCTCCTTGCTGGTGCGGATGCCCGCGAAGCGCAGCCTCGCCCACACCTTGCGGTAGCCCTCGCCATGGAAGGGAGAGTCCTCCAGGACCTGCCGGATGTGGCCGAGGAGTTCCGCATCGGTGCACGGGCCCACAGGGCCGCGCTTATTGGGCGTGGGGCGTTCATGAACGGGGACCGCCTCTCGCCGCCGTTGCGCGTAGACCGTGGAGCGCGCCAAGCCCCAAAGGGCGCACACCCGCTTCAGGCCGTAGGCTCTGCCCGTGGAGGTGAAGCGGGCCTGACTCATCGCCTCCACCTCCTGCCGGCTAAAGGGCGGCCGGCCTCCAGGCGGTCGATCTTCTCCCGCAGGACCTCGCCCTCCATCGTGAGTTCGCCCACCTTGGCCTTGAGCCGGGCGTTCTCCTCGTCCCGCTCATCCGCCGGGCGGGCTTTGAGCGCCGCCTCGCCCCCGCGAAGGAACGCCTCGCGCCAGGCGGAAAGCCGAGCCGCTGTCGTGCCCAACTCGCGGCAGAGCGTCTCCAGGCTCTCGCCCCGCAAAAGACGCAGGACCGCCTCCCGCTTGCGCTGGCAGGAGAACCGACCCCGCTCACTGCGATGCCCTGGGGCCTTGGCTCCGTTCGCCCTGCGGGCGCCCTCCGCCAAAGCCCCCTCTTGCTTTTGTTCGTTCATCGCGACACCCCTTTCTCCATGAATCATGGATCAATCGAGTGTCCAACAAAACCCTAGAGCGGGGGAGAGCAACGGATGAACCTGCGTGATGTGATTGATCCAACTAAATCTATCGAGATCGGAAAACTCTATGGGGCTCAACTCCTTGTAACAGGGTCTATTGCGAAACTGAAGAACTCGCTAGTAACACATCTGCGCTTGGTCGATACTAAAACTGGACAAATCGTTGGTAGCCTTAACAACGATATCTTAATTGACGATGAGTGGAGTTGACCCGGTTTGGTGGACACCTGATGATTTGGGGGTAAAGGAGGTGTTCACGATGCCACAGACTCACCCACGCTATCCAATGGAGTTCCGCTGCCAGATGGTAGAGTTGGTCCGGGCGGGACGCACGCCCGAGGCGCTGGCGCACGAGTTCGAGTCCTCGGCGCAGACGATCCGCACCTGGGCCCATCAAGCCGACGTTGACGAGGGGCGTCGCAAAGACGGGCTCACGAGCGATGAGCGGGAGGAGTTGCGCCGACTTCGCCGCGAGAACCGACAGCTCCGCCAGGAGCGGGAGATCTTAGCAAAAGCCGCGGCCTGGTTTGCTCGGGATACCGATTCGATCCCGTCCGGATCTACGGGTTCGTGAGGGCGAACCAGGCCATGTATCGGACCGCCACCATGTGCCGGGTGCTGGGCGTCTCCTCCAGCGGCTACTACGCGTGGCGCAGGCGCGCGATTTATTCCGTGTGCCCGCTCGTGTGCCGATCGGGCGCTCACCAAACGCATTCAGGCGATCCACGAGCGTTCTCGGGGGACTTACGGCGTGCCGCGCGTCCATGCCGAGTTGGAGGCTGAGGGAGTGCGTGTGGGCCGCAAGCGCGTCGCCAGGCTGATGCGTGGGGCGGGACTTGCGGGCGTCAGTCGGCGCAAGGGAGCGCGCACGACGCAGCGCCGGCAGGAGGCGCGGCCGGCCCCTGATCTGGTGGACCGCAACTTCACGGCCGAGGCCCCCGACCGGCTGTGGGTGGCCGACATCACCTACGTTCCGACATGGGCGGGGTTTTTGTATCTGGCCGTGGCGCTCGATGCGTTCAGCCGGCGCATCGTGGGGTGGTCGATGGCCACACACCTGCGGGCCGAGTTGGTGCTCGACGCGCTCGACATGGCGCTGTATAAGCGCCGTCCCCGGGCCGTCATCCACCACTCCGACCAGGGCAGCACGCAGTACACCTCGGTCGCCTTTGGGCAGCGCTGCCGGCAGGCGGGCGTGCGTCCCTCCATGGGTTCGGTCGGGGACTGCTACGACAACGCGCTGTGTGAGAGCTTTTTCGCCACGCTGGAGTGCGAGCTCCTCGCTCGCCACAGTTTCCGCACCCGGGCCGAGGCGCGCATGGAGGTGTTCGGGTTCATCGAGGGCTTCTACAACCCGCATCGTCGGCACTCCTCCATCGACAACCTGTCACCCGTTAACTACGAAAGGAGACAACAACGCACACCCTGAAAACCCAAGTGCTTAACTCTCCATGAAACCGGGGTAAGTCCAGGTTGCAGGCGCTTCTCCAAAGATGAATTGTGATATTGTCAAATATTGTGGATGGGCGCATGATCAGGCGGCGTCTTTCCGCTCTTCTTGATTGATGCGCTCCGCCTGAACCTCGTCGACGAACTTCACTCCCGCCCGGACGAGGGGCAGGAGTTTGAGTGCGTTGATTCGCCGCCATCTCTGCTGCGCCATATCGAGCAGCTTGAAGCCCATCATCAAGCCTTTCGTCCTGGCAGGGATTCAGGGACACCATACTTAATTCCCCCCGATTACGGACATGGGATCTGTATCAGTCAAGGTTAATTCTCCGGATGCCGCTTCCTCATTAGGGTGGGGCCTCTTCCAATGTCACCTTTTCCGAATGAGCAACACGCGGGTCGACCGGGGGGGATTCTGGGGACACCATACTTAATTCTTAACTTTTGGCTTGCGGGAAAGATCGTGAGGTCAAGTCTTGCGCAAAGATTTTCGGCCTAGCGTCACGGTAGATAGGCCCAGAGGTCCAGAACGAGCGTCGCCCCCGGCACGGGCAGGGGAACGGTCGAATCCTCGATGGTGGTCCCCCGCTCTAGGGTTTTGTTGGACACTCGATTGATCCATGATTCATGGAGAAAGGGGTGTCGCGATGAACGAACAAAAGCAAGAGGGGGCTTTGGCGGAGGGCGCCCGCAGGGCGAACGGAGCCAAGGCCCCAGGGCATCGCAGTGAGCGGGGTCGGTTCTCCTGCCAGCGCAAGCGGGAGGCGGTCCTGCGTCTTTTGCGGGGCGAGAGCCTGGAGACGCTCTGCCGCGAGTTGGGCACGACAGCGGCTCGGCTTTCCGCCTGGCGCGAGGCGTTCCTTCGCGGGGGCGAGGCGGCGCTCAAAGCCCGCCCGGCGGATGAGCGGGACGAGGAGAACGCCCGGCTCAAGGCCAAGGTGGGCGAACTCACGATGGAGGGCGAGGTCCTGCGGGAGAAGATCGACCGCCTGGAGGCCGGCCGCCCTTTAGCCGGCAGGAGGTGGAGGCGATGAGTCAGGCCCGCTTCACCTCCACGGGCAGAGCCTACGGCCTGAAGCGGGTGTGCGCCCTTTGGGGCTTGGCGCGCTCCACGGTCTACGCGCAACGGCGGCGAGAGGCGGTCCCCGTTCATGAACGCCCCACGCCCAATAAGCGCGGCCCTGTGGGCCCGTGCACCGATGCGGAACTCCTCGGCCACATCCGGCAGGTCCTGGAGGACTCTCCCTTCCATGGCGAGGGCTACCGCAAGGTGTGGGCGAGGCTGCGCTTCGCGGGCATCCGCACCAGCAAGGAGCGGGTGCGTCGCCTGATGCGGGAGGCGGGGCTTCAGGCCCCCCACCGGGTGGGCAAACCCCGAGGTCCCAAGGCCCACAACGGGACCATCCGCACCGAGCGGCCCGACCGAATGTGGGGCACGGACATGACGACGACGGTGACCACCGAGGAGGGGGTGGCCTCGGTGTTCGTGGCGGTGGATCACTGCTCGGTGGACTGCGTGGGGATCCATGCGGCCAAGAGCGGCAACCGCTTCGAGGCCCTGGAGCCGATCCGGCAGGGGGTCGCCGAGCGCTTCGCCGGCTTGGAGGCGGATGTCGCCGAGGGGCTTAAAGTTCGTCACGACCACGGCCCCGCCTATCTGTCCGATGACTTTCAGCGGGAGATCGCCTACCTGGGCATGACCAGTTCGCCCAGCTTCGTGCGGGCGCCCGAGGGAAATGGCTACTGTGAGTGGTTCATCCGCATCTTGAAGGAGAATCTCCTGTGGGTGCGCTCTTTCGCCACCGTAGAGGAACTGCGGTGGGCGCTGCTTGAGTTCAAGAACCTGTACAACCATCATTGGATTCTCGAGGGCTACGGCTACCGAACGCCGGCCCAGGCAAGGCAGGAAAAACTCGCTCAAGTTGCGGAGGCCGCATGAGGTCGAATACCCTCACCCGAGTGTCCAATAACCCAGGGGCGGTCCAGTGGTGCTCACCGGCGGGTCGTGGGGAAACTTAGTCCGCCAAGTCTCGAAGCACAGGATGAATTCGTCGAAGTCGGAATGGAACGCCTGACGGCGGATGATGTTCATAATACCCCAAGCCGCCGCCCGCCGCCGGAAGGCTGCCACAGATGGCCGACGCTACGCTATAGCCGGTCAGCTTCATCGCCTTGTTGGACGGCGCGCTTCCGGCCCACCGCTGTCATCAGGCCCCAGAGCCAGTTGATCTTGTAGCGATCGATCGCGATCAGGGTGAATCCGGCCTGCTGGACGAGATGACGGAACCGCTTCTGCCCATAGCTCCGGGCGTGGGACCTGTTGAAGACGCGGAGGAAGAGGTCGCAGAGCCGGCATCCGACATAGTCATCACACCAGTCCGTGATCACGATCCGTCCGTGGGGTCGCAGTACGCGCGCCATCTCTTCGAGCGCGGCCGGCGGGTCGCGAAAGTAGTGAAAGGCGTTCGTGGAAACCACGACATCGAACGCCTCGTCGGGAAAGGGCAGGCTCTCCACGTGGCTCTGCTTCAGAAGAACCGCTTCGCCGAGCCTCCCGCGCGCCACTTCGAGCATTTCGGGCGATGGGTCAACTCCCGATAGCTGCCCTTCCCGCCCAGTGGCCAAGAGCGCTTCGAGTAGCGCCCCGGTTCCGCACCCAACGTCGACCAGACTCTCCCCGGGCTGGAGCTCGAGCCGGCTCAGCGTCTCGCGCAGAGTCGCCTCGATGTAAAACGACCAGCGCCGGTCGTAGTGAGGCGCAAGCTTGCCGTACTCCTTGAGTACGGGGTCTGTGTCATGCGAAGTCACCGGGATTTCTCGCTATGGCCGCCGGGCGTCACGGAATATAGGCCCAGAGGTCCAGAACGAGCGTCGCCCCCGGCACGGGCAGGGGAACGGTCGAATCCTCGATGGTGGTGCTCACCGGCGGGTCGTGCGGAAACGGGGTCCGCCAAGTCTCGAAGCACAGGATGAATTCGTCGAAGTCGGAATGGAACGCCTGGCGGCGGATGATGTTCTCATACCCCGAGCCGCCGGCCGCTTTCACGATTTTCTCGGCGTTGCCGAGGATAAACTCCATCTGCTTTCGGATCCCCTTCTCGTACCAGGGGTAGTGGGGATTGATCCGGCATTCCCGGGGGTAATCTCCCTTGTTGTCGGCGGCGATTCCCGTGGAAAGAAAGAGCAGGTTCCCCGCCTTCACCGCGTGGGGCTCATGCAGCGGCCATTTGGGAACCCCCTTCGCCCTGATCACCTGAGGCTTGATCCCGCCGTCCTTCGTAACGGCAACGAGGTTGATCTCGACCATGCAGCCCTTGGCCACGAGCCACGCCGCGGGCGTGAGACAGCGGGCGGGCGGGTTTTTGGGGAAAACCTCCTTCCAGACCTCATCGAACTTGCTGATTTGCCTCATGCCTTCAGCGGTGAGGTGGACCTGGGCCTTGACGGCGAGGTCCAGGGATGACCCGGCCTCCTCCAGGACTTTTTCCAATTGCTCCAGGATGAAGCGGGTTTGCTTCTCGATGTCGTTTCCGAGCCGGAACTCGCCGTTCGTCCGGGCCGAGGGCGCTACGCCGTGAATCCAATCGGTCGCGAGGGCGCCCGAGCAGAAGACGTAAGGCCCCGTCCGGATGGCGTCGCTCCGCCTGAACGGCGGGACCGGGACGCCCGGGGACCGGATCACTTCCTTCTTCCAACCGGAACTTTTCGTGATCCCGATGCAATCCACTTCAAGAACCGTCGGCTTGCACAAAAGACTGCTGCAACCAACCGTCGTCGAAGCGGGAGCGCCGGAGGATTCCGGCATGAGCTCGTCCCGGGCGCGCAGGTATTCCGTGGCTGACCCGATTCCATCTTGGGCCGCGCCATCGCTCACAATGAAATCGTCCATCCGGACCGTGAGGTCCATCGACGACCCGCTGGCGTCCAGGACTTTTTTCAGGTTCGGCAGGATAGAAAGGGCCTGGAGGCGGAGGGGATTCGGTTGAAGGTCGGGGTTCCGCAAGCCGGGCCGCGCTTCCGGGGCCAAACCCTCTTCCGAAAAGTTCCCCGCCGTTTTTCCGGCCACGAAGACCCATGGCCCGACCTTGATCCCGGGCGAATACTTCATCAGGGGGGTCGCCAAATCCTTGGGCGCAACCGTTTTCCGAATCCGCTCAGCCATTCAGTAACTCCTCAAATGAAGCATGGAATTGAGGTCAGAGATTACATTCTAACATTTTAAAGATTTCCAGCGAACCAGGACCGCGCGGCAGGAGAATAGGCCCCCCTCCCCTCCCCCCCCCCTCCCCCCACGCGAGAACCAATTGGCCGGATGGATTGTCATATTGGATGAGGACCGCCCCATCGCCGCATCCGGCGGGGATGGGGCGGTCCTAGACGCCCTTCAGGATTCGATGATTTCGAGGCGTCCGGTGGTTGCGGGCTGGGTGAATCAACGCCATACGACCGATTCGAATCAACGGCCGAATTTCAGTGAGGAGGAAGTGGAGATGAGATCCCGGTTGAAAAGCGGAAGGGGCGCCGTCCGATGGCTGCTTGTTCTCGGTCTGTGCCTGACCCTGATCACCCTGTCGGCCGGTCCCGCTACCCTAGAGGCCGGTCCTGCCACCCTGGCAGCCGGTTCCGCGCTATCCGCCCCGGTCACCCCAAAAGTCGAGCTCGACCGCAAGGTGATCCTGCCGGGGAAAAAACGCCTGGTGTACGTCCTGATTGAGTTCGACGTCCCCGAGCGGAAACCCGAGCCGGGCAAAGAGCGTCCGCGGATGAACCTGGCGCTCGTCATCGACCGCTCCGGCTCGATGTCCCAGCGCGGCAAGATCACCTACGCCCGCAAAGCGGCCAAGGTCGTGGTCGACCTGCTGAGTCCCAAGGACCGCCTGGCCGTGATCGAGTACGACGACCGGATCACCGTCCTTTGGCCCTCCACGCCGGTCGAGGCGCCGGAGATGATCAAACGCCTCATCGACAGCCTCAGCCCCCGGGGCTCGACCGACCTCGCCGGGGGGATGATGAAGGGCGTCGAGGAAACGCTTAAACACCTGGACCGCGAAGGCGTCAACCGGGTCCTTCTGATGTCCGACGGCCTCGCCAACCGGGGCGTCACTCGGCCGGCCGCCATCCGGCAGCTCGTTCGCGAGGCGCTGCGCAAGGGCGTCAGCATCTCGACCGCGGGCCTCGGGCTGAATTACGACGAGGACCTGATGCAGACCATCGCCGAGAACGGCGCGGGCAATTACTACTACATCGAAAATCCCGCCCGGATGAGCCGCATCTTCCGACGGGAGCTGTCCACGCTGTACGCCACCGTCGCCAAGGACGCCCGGCTCGTCTTCACCGCCAGCCCGGCCGTGGAGAAGGTCACCGTCTTCGGCTACGCGCACACCCGTAAAGGCGGAAGCACGACCATCCCGATGGGGAACTTCTACTCCGGCGAGAAAAGGTCCGTTGTCCTCCGCCTCGAAGTCAACGCCGCCCGCGATGGCGGGCTGGACCTGGGCCGTCTGGAGCTTCACTACGTGGACACCCTCGACAACCGGCCCGGAAGCCACGCCACGGCCCTCAAAGTGCGGGTTTCTCCGGACACACAGGTCGTCCTGGCATCCCGCAACAAGAAGGTCATGGCCGAGGCCATCCTCACCGAGACCGACCAGCGTTACTCCAAGGCGATCCGGATGTACGAGAAGGGCCGAAGGGTGGAGGCCAAACGCGGCATCGCCGCCCTGGCCAACGAGCTCGCCGCGAAAAACAAAACGCTGAACAACCTCGTCCTGTCCAAGAAGCTCGAAGCCATGCGAATGGAGTCCTCTCAGATGGACCGGGCCGCGGCCAGCCCGGCGGCGCGCTCCATGTATCTGAAATCCAGCAAACAACGGCTCTACTACTCGAAGAGGGGCAAACGGGGCAAGACCTTCCTGAAAGAGGGCGACCGGGGTCTCGAAGTCGAGCGGCTCCAGGAGGCCCTGCGGACCCGGAAACTGTACGCCGGGCCGGCCAACGGGCGGTTCTCGCCCAAGGTCACGCTGGCGGTGAAGGAATTTCAGAAGCGCCGCAATCTCACGCCCGACGGCGTCGCCGGCCCCCGCACCCTTCGCGCCCTGGGGCTTTACTGAGGATCGGGGTGGCGCGGCGAAGAACGGCGCGGGTCTCACCCTCTCCCCATGAACACACATCGTCCTTTACGGAGGACGAATGAATCTGTAAAAAAGGGGGGGGATGGACCCCTGGGCTTCATGACACCCCAAGCGGGTATTGAGATTGCCGCTTTTCGATTCAATGGATAACTCGAATGATCGATAAGGTCCGCCCCGATTCCGCCGCGGCCGTGGCCGACATCCAAGATGGCTCGGTCATCATGGTCGGTGGGTTCGGCGACGCGGGCGTTCCGGAAAACTTGATACGCGCCCTGTCTGAGCGGGGCGCGAAAGACCTGGTTGTGATTTCCAACTCGGCGGGCTCGGGAGAGCGCGGGATTTCCAAGCTTTATCGTAACAACCAGATCAAAAAACTCTACGCCAGCTTTCCGGTTCCCGGGGCAAGCGATGCCTTTGAGGCGCGTCTAAAGGCGGGAGAGACAGCGCTCGAGCTGGTCCCTCAGGGAACGTTGGTCGAGCGCATGCGGGCGGCCGCGGCGGGCTTGGGGGGATTTTATACGCCGACCGGCGTCGGGACGCCCGTGGCGGAGGGTAAGGAGGTCCGGGTCCTTGACGGCCGGGAATACCTCCTGGAATCCCCCCTTCGGGCCGACTATGCCCTGCTCGAGGCTTTCCGGGCGGACCGGATGGGCAACCTCGTCTACCGGATGGCCGCCCGGAACTTCAACCCGGTCATGGCGGCCGCGGCGAAGATCACGATTGCGGAGGTCGAGGAGATCGTGGAGGTGGGCGGCCTGGCGCCGGAAGCCGTTGTCACCCCCGGGATCTTCGTCCAACGCGTTGTGAAGGGAGAGCGCTATGAGCCGGGCTGGGCCGACTAGCCGGGTGTTGGGGGGGGGAGAGGGGGGAGAGAGTCCGTTACAAAAAGAGCGATGCAACAGCCTGCCGGGGAGCCTTCCCTGATTCAAAGAAACGATGAGTCTTGGCAATGAAAGAGAAGCACAGCATTTCGCAATCGAAAATCAGATTGAAGCATTGTTAAAATTTCGTGTTAGAATCCCCTTCTTTCTACAATTGGCAAGTTCGGCGGAATTCTACGTCGTCGAGGGAAGCTGCGGCGCCGCGATGGAGTGCGCCGGGAGTCCACGGCTCTGAGAGCCTGCGGCTCTGAGGGCCCGCAGCCCGCAAGCCGTTGAACGGGAGGGTGCAAAGCCTTTGTACACCATCGACATCGATACGGGGGGCACCTTTACGGACGGGTACATCTTCGGTGACGGACGCGCCACCAGCGTCAAGGTCGAAACAACTCCCCACGACCTGACGGTCTGCTTTTTCTCCTGCATCGAAGAGGGCGCCCGCCGGCTCGAAATGGAAACGCCGGATTTGCTCGAGCAAACCCGCGTGATCCGCTTCTCCTCCACGATTGCCACGAATACGGCCGTCCAGCGCACCGGCCCCAAGCTGGGCGTCATTGTCACGAAGGGGGCTGAAAAGGACCTCTACGCCGCCGAAGCGGAAAACCCGATCACCGCCTTTGTCTCTTCGCAAATGGTGGTCGGGGTCTCCGAAGAAGTCGATGACCGGGGCGAAGCGGTGCGCCCGCCGGACGCGGAAGAAGTCGACGCCGGGGTGCGGCGCCTGCTGGAGAACGGGGCCCGCATGGTCGTCATCAGCCTGCGGAACGCTCACCTGTAATCCGGCCAACGAGATGGGTGTCAGACGGACGATCGACGCGGCCTATCCGCGCCACTACCTCGGGGCGGTGCCCCTGCTGGTTTCCCATCAGGTCTCCCGGGTTCCAAACGACGAGCTGCGAACCAACACGGCCGTGGTGAACGCCTATTTCCACCGATCCCTGGTCAACTCCCTCTACAAGGCCGAGGACCAAGTCAAAAAGGCCGGTTACCGCTATCCGCTTTTGATCGTCACCGCGGACTACGGCGTCACCCGGGTCGCCAAGACCCGGGCCATTCACACCTACCAGTCCGGCCCCGCGGCCGGAGTCCGCGGAGCCCAAGTCATGGCCCAAGCGGTGGGCCATGACCGGGCGCTCAGCATCGACGTGGGGGGCACCACCTCCGATGTGTCTCTGATCGCCAAGGGAAACCCGGTCACCGCCGATTACCTGCCCATCAACGGCGTTCAGGTCGCCCAGCGCACTCCCAACATCATCTCATTCGGCGTCGGAGGGGGGTCGATCATCCGGTGCGACGAAAACGGCGGGCTGACCGTCGGACCCGACAGCCAGGGCGCCGTGCCCGGTCCCGCTTCCTTCGGGCTGGGAGGCGCCGAAGTCACCCCCACCGATGTCTGGCTCACCCTCGGTTACCTGGCGCCCGACCAATACCTGGGCGGACGGAAGCGCCTGGACCCGGAACGGGCGCGCGAAGCGCTGCAAGAACGAATCGCGGGACCGTCGGGCATCGATCCGGCCGACGCCGCGCTGAAGGCAAAGGAAGCCATCGAAACGACCCTGGCCCGGCACATTGGTGAGCGCGTGCCGATACCCTCCGGCGTTTCATTGGATGGGGCCACGCTGTATGCGTTCGGCGGAGGCGCGGGCATGCTGGCGCACGGCCTGGCGAAGCAATTGAACCTGGGCGAGGTCTATGTCCCCGCCGTCGCCGCCGTCTTCTCCGCCTTCGGCGCCAGCACGCTGGATGTGACCCACCGGTACGAGGAAATCCGGCCGCTGACCGATGTCCCCGTCACCCCCGAAGCGTTGGGGCAAATCACGGAGGAATTGCGCGCGCGCCCTCCGCGACATGCGCGGCGAGGGGTTTGCCGCGGAGGACATGAGCTGCGCGATCGAGATCCTTTGTCTGGCAGGAACGGAAGAAGTGGGAAGCGCGAGGGGCGCTCTCACCAACGGCCGGCCGCCCGGTGAGTTGGATCGCTTTCTGAGCAATCTCCCGCCTGGCGGCCAATACCTGATTGTCCGGCTGACGGCGACATGCCCCGTGCCCCACCCGGACTTGAAAGCGGCCGGGGATAGAGCCGCCGACGCGGCTGAAGCCCAACTCGGAAGGCGTCGAATCCGGCTAACCTCCGGGGAGGCGGACGCGGCGGTCTACCGGCTCGACCGGCTGCCCCTCGGGTCCGAGGTGCGAGGACCCGCCATCATCGAGGGAGCGTTCACCTCCGTGCTCGTACCCGATCAGACCCCGTTTCGAATTGACTCCGCCGGAAACGGCGTCATGGAGGTGTGATCATGGTCACCCGGCCTCAGATTACAGAATACCTGGAGATCGACCTGGAGCGGGAGGCTTGGCATTGCAGGGTTTGCGGATGGGATCTCGGCCCCGCCCGCGGAAATTACAAGGAGGGGTGCCTGCTTGCGGACCGCGACCCGCGGGAAATTCACCGCCCCGTGGTCGAGGGCGAGTATGGATTCGCCCCCGACCCTGAATGGTGCCGGGTGGTCGAGTTTTATTGCCCGGGCTGCGCCACGATGATCGAGGTCGAATATCTTCCGCCGGGCCATCCCATCACCTTCGATGTTGAACTGGACATGGACGCGCTGAAAGCCAAATACGGGGTCCAACCGTTGGGGGAAACACAAGATGGCTGAAACCTCCATCGATATCGATATTGGGGGGACGTTCACGGACTGCTTCATCACCCGAAACGGGGAGCAGGTGTGGTGCAAGACCAGAACCACCGCCTATGATCTGTCCGTGTGCCTGATGCAGGCCATCGAGGAGGGCGCCGATCGCCTCGACCTCGAGGTGGAGGATCTGCTGGAGGAAACGGAGATCATCCGTTACTCCACCACTCTGGCCATGAACAAATTGATCGAGCGCGTCGGACCCAAGCTGGCGCTCATCACGACCCACGGGTTCGAAGACACGATTTTCATCGGCCGCTGCAGCCAGTGGGCGGATGGAATTCCGTTCAAATTCGCCCGAAACATCGCCCGGATCCGGCGGCCCGAGCCGCTCATCGACAAATCCATGGTGGTGGGGGCCAAGGAGCGCATCGACTCCAACGGAGATGTCATCTATCCGCTGGACGAAGATAAATTTCTGGAACAACTGGGCGGCCTGGTGGACAAGGGGGCCCGGGCGTTTGTGGTCTCCCTGCTGTGGTCCTTCGCCAACCCCGTGCACGAGGAACGCATCGCGGAATTGATCCGTGCGGAATACAACGACGCCTACCTGGGCAACATGCCCGTGTTCCTGTCCACCGAGATCGCCCCGCGCATCTACGAGTACCCCCGGACGATGATGACCATCCTCAGCGCTTACCTCCACCAGTCCATGTACGCGGAGTTGATCGGGATCACCGAAGAGCTGCGCGACCGCCGCTACCAGCGGCCGTTGATGATGATCCACAACACGGGGGGAATGGCGTCCGTCTTCAAGACCTCCGCCGTCAACACCTACAACGGCGGCCCTGTGGCCGGCGTCATGGGAAGTTTCCACCTTGCGCCCTATTACGGCTACAAGAACGTGATCAGCGCCGACATGGGCGGGACCAGCTTCGACATCGGCATGGTCGCCGAAGGCAGCACCCGGTTTTACCAGTTCCAGCCCATCATCGACCGATGGGTCGTGGACGCTACGATGCTGGACGTCCGGTCCATCGGCGCGGGCGGGGGCTCCATCATCCGGGTCAATCCGATCCTGGGAAATCAGGTGGAGGTCGGCCCGGAGAGCGCCGGCGCCCACCCGGGACCCGCCTGTTACAATCAGGGCGGCGCCCAACCCACCGTGACCGACGCCGATGTTGTGTTGGGGTACATCAACCCGGACACCTTCCACGGCGGGCGGCTGAAGCTGAACAAGGATTTGGCCGTGAAGGCGATTCAGGAGGATATGGCCGCCCCCCTCGGCGTCAGCGTGGAAGAGGCGGCCTTGCTGGCCAAGCGGGTGGTGGACGCTGGCATGGGGGGGGAGATTTACAAAGAGACCGTGTTGAAGGGGTTCGACCCGCGCGAGTTCATCTTGTTCGCGGTGGGCGGCGCCGGTCCCGTCCACGCCACCGGGTTCGCCTCATTCGCCCAGTTGGAGACCATTGTCGTCTTCCCGTTCGCCTCCACGTTCTGCGCCTACGACTCCGCCACGATGGACATGATCCATCTCTACGAAAAGTCCCTGGACCTTCACCTCATGGACTTCAAGGGCACCCTGTTCGAGGACTATGACACCTTCAACGCGGTGGTGGACGGCCTGATGGAGCGCGCCCGGAAGGACTTCCGGGGGGAAGGGCTCGATCTCCGGGATATCCAGTGGATGCTGGAGCTGGACATGAAGTTCGGCGGCCAGCTCAACGTCAAGCGCGCAATCTCTCCGGTGATAAAAGTTCAAAGCCCGGACGACATCCGGGCGATCTACGCCGCCTTCGAAAAGGAATACAGCGAGGCATACAGCTCGATGGGCCTGACGCCGGAGGCGGGCGTGGAGATCGAGAACTTCGTCCTCCGCGCCACGATCCCGGGGAGCAAGCCCGAAGTCCGCAGGTTCGAGCCGCATGGATCCGACGCGTCGACCGCCCAGTCGGGAACCCGCCCGGCCTTCTGGCCCGACATCGGCTGGCGGGACACGCCGGTCTATGCGCGTCAGCGGCTCCAGGTCGGCCACAGCTTCGAGGGGCCCGAGATCGTAGAGGCCGAGGACACCACCATTGTCGTGGAGCCCGGCTGGCGATTCGCCGTGGATGAATTTCGCAATGGTCTGCTGAAGATGGCCTGAGCGCCGTCGGGGAGGCAGGGAGATGTCTTTCGATATTGATCTGATTGAGCAGGGCCTGAAGCCTTCACACGCCACCCGGGAGGCGATGAAGTCCATCGAGGCCATGGCGCCGGGCGATTACGAGATTTACGCGGAGAACCTTGTCCTGATCGTTGAAGAGGGCAAGGCCGTGATGACCAAAATGGGCATTTCCAGCATGCTCCATTCGGGCGATTCGATGGCGGGGATTTATACGGCCGACGGCGATCTGGTCACTTCGGTCTGCGGCACGTACCTGCACACCGTCACCGGGCAGATTCCGGTCAAGTTCATCATTAAGTACTTCAAAGATGATCCGACGGTCCAGGTCAATGAGGGGGATGTCTACTACTGCAACGAAGCCATCTACGGCGGCATCCACAACCCCGACCAGTTCGCGATCATGCCCATCTTCAGCGAAGGCGAGCTCGTCGCGTGGACGGTCGTCGGCGCCCACTAATCGGAGACCGGCGGAAAGGAGCCCGGCGGCGAGATCACCACGGCCATCACCCGGCATGACGAGGGCATGAAGCTCACCCCCATCAAGATCGGCGAAGGGTACCAGCTCAAGGCCGACCTGTTGAAAATGATGGAGAACTTCATGTCGCGGGCGCCACGCATGCAGGTGACGGACGTCAAGGCCCGCGTGGCGGCCTGCGACCGGATTCGGATTCGGATGCAGAACCTGGCCAAGAAGAAGGGCAACCGGTTTTTGGCGACCCTGTTCCTCAGACAAATCAAGGAGTCCGCGGACGGTGCCCGCAAACGAATTCAGGAGTGGAACGACGGGACTTACCGCCACGTGGTCTTCATCGACACCACGGGATCAGAGACCTCGCTGCTTCGCGTGCCCATCGCCCTTCACAAAAAGGGGGACCGGATCACGATCGATCTCACCGGGACCTCTCCGGAGCATGAAGGCAGCTTCCAGTCCCTGGCCCCGTGCGTTCGGGCCCATTGCGCCCACTACCTCTATGAATTTCCCTTTCACGATTTCCCCATCTCCGCCGGTTCGATGGATCCCATCGATTACATCATCCCGTTCGGCACGATCATGGACCCGGACCCGGAGGCCGCCATCTCCTGCTCGCCCATCACCGCCTCCGCGGTGTTTCCGCTGTTGGCGGTCGTCTTCTCCAAGATGATGTTCGAAAGCCCGCAGCGCGACCTGGTGTGTGGTTTCGCCTCGTCCAACTCGGCCGCGCCCATGATCACCTGCGTCAACCAGCACGGCGCCAAAATCGTCGACTTCATGGCTTTCCCCCTCAACGCCTGGGGGTTGGCCGCGAGGTACGGCGAGGACGGCGTGGACGTCTTCGGGTTTCCCCATGCGCCCTGGGGCAAGGGCCCGGACGTGGAGGACGTCGAGCGGGCCTTCCCGGTGCTTCACCTGTATCAGAAGTCCATGCCGGACAGCGGGGGGTACGGCAAGTTCCGGGGGGGGATCGGCTTGACGGTGGCCTACACGGTCCACCAAGCGCCCTACGCCGTGTTCACCGCAACGGCCAAAGAGTCCAAGTTCCCCACAACGTGCGGCCTATTCGGCGGCTACTCCCAAACCGTGGTCCCGGCCATCCGGGTGGTGGACACCGACGTACTCGCCCTGCTCAAGGACGGCAAGATGCCTCTGCCCGATAACGACCACGACATCCTGGAGCGAAACCCGTTCGGCGGCAAGATTATCCGCGAGCACCAGACCCGCCCCGCCCGCATTGTCAAACGGGGGGAGGTCATCACCTCGAGCACCCAGGGCGCCAGCGGATACGGGGACGTCCTGGAGCGGCCGGCCGAGAAGGTCATGAGGGACCTGCGCGCCAAGGCCCTCACCCACTGGACGGCCGAGAACGTGTACAAAGTCGCCTACAACCGGGAGACCCTCAAGGTGGACGTCGAGGAGACCGAGCGCCTGCGAAAAGCGGAACGGGAAAACCGTCTCGCCCGCGGAAAACCCTATCATGAGTTCGTCGAGGAGTGGTCGAAGAAGCGGCCGCACCCGCAGGCCCTGAAGTTCTATGGCGCCTGGCCGAACGCGGAAAAGAACCGGGAAGTGATCCGGATTTAGGGACGGTGCGGGCCGGGACGCCGGGCGCGTCACGCGACCGACAACCCCTCCTTCCCCCCTCCCCCTCCGAGTCGCTCAAAACAAGACCCGGCCATGATGCGTTGAAGCGGAACAGGAACCCGGCCGGGCGGAACGCAAGCGGACCTCACCCGGTCGCCGTTCCTCCGCCGGAGACTTGAGGCCGGGCGTCATCTTCGACCGAACCCCGCCCTGAGCAACCAAGGTCCCACCGCCGGATCGGGCCGTATCCGTTCGCGGACAAGCCTTCGAAAAACGGGAGTCCTGCCGGCATGAATCCAGATGGCGCGATGACTTCCCGCCGGTTGGTGAGGGCCTTCTTTCGCGACGCCCCGTCCCCGCGCCCGCCCCTCCTCCCCCTGGCCTTTTATCACGCCGCCCGGCTGGACGGGTCTCCTCCCAACCTCCTGCTCCAAGACCCGACCCGCTTGACCCGTGCGTTGGCGGACCAGCAACGCCTGCTGGGCGCCGATTGCGTCACCCTGCGTTTGGACGCCGCCCTCCTGGCGGAGCCGGCCGGGATTCCGGTCCACTGGTCCCCGGCCGGGCCCGCCGCAAAGTGGGAAGCGGCGGGGGAATGCGAATGGCCGCCGCCGGACCCGTGGCTGCGCCCTCCCGTCTCCAACCTGCTGGAAGTCATCCGCAGATTGCGAATTCAACTGCGAAAGGAAGCGCCGATCCTGGCCGTTCTCCCCGAACCCGTTTCGCTGTGCCGCCTGGCGCGCGCCGACTCGCCGGAGAAGGCGGAGAAGACGATTGGCCTGGTGCGCGGCCTGGCCGAAGAGGCGTGCCGGGCCGGGGCCGAGGTGGTGGTCCTGGAGAAGGCGGGGGGGGAGGAGGGAGAAAAAATCCAGACCGGGGAAATCACGGCCGCGACGGAGTCCATTTGCAACACGGTGCGGTATTACAACGCTTATTCGGTATTATGCGCCTCCCGAAATCCCGCGCGGAACGCGGCCGACGCCCTGCTGCTTCATCCCCCGATCGGGCCGGATCGCCTTCCGCCGGATATACGAGCGGGGGTTTTTGCGCCCCCGACCTCCTTCGAGACCCCCGAAGGGTCAGCCGAATTCATTTCGGCGCTGGAGGCGGCGCCCCGGCCCGTCTTCCTCACGACCGACGATGACACGCTGCTCTCCTATCCGATAGAAACCACCGTGGCGCTCTTCGCCGCCCTTCGGCAAGTGCACTGGGGGTAAGCCGCGTTTCCGCCGCCCGCGGCGAGGAAACCCGGGCCGTCATCGATCGGGCCAGGGCGCCCCTAAACCGGGTCAGCGGTCCAGTCTTGAAACACCCCAACATCCGGACAGACAACCTCAAAAAAAACGGGTTGCGGCGATCGCCGTAACCCATTGAGTTAATTGGTATCTGGTCCAGGATTCGAACCTGGGACCTTTGGAGTATGAGGGTAACGGAACCCGGAAATGTGTGCCACTCGGTGCTAACCAGTCCAGAAAATACGCGGTTTCCGCCCTCCCCTTTTGGCACTGAGTGGACACGGCGGCAACCTTTTCACGGACAAAACACGGACAATTTGCGGGTCCCCTTTTCCTCGAGGGCGAGTGGGCGGGTCCCCCTGGTGTCGCGAGCCGGATCATTATGGGTTTGAGGCGATGAACCGGAGAACAAAAGGGCTAATCGCTAAACCCGCCAGGGGGCTTGCCCCTGGACTCCTCTCGCCTCTCAGCCGCAGGGTAGAAATTTCGTCGTGTAGGCCTCTTTAATGTCCAAGGTCTCCTTCACGCGGAGAGCCTTGAAGATGATGTCCCGCGTCTGAGCCAGCTTTTTCTCGCTGATCCAGCCGATGCAGTGTCGCTTGGCTTCCTCGGTCATGACGAGTTCCCGCACGACGTCCAACTCGCCCAGGGCGATTTCTTGGTTCAATGTCGGCTGGTGTTTGCTGAAGATCCGATTGGCCTCTTTCGGATGCTTGAGGGTCCATGCATAACCCTTCATCGCTCCGTGGACGAACGCCCGAAGGACTTTCGGCTTCGTCCGGATATAGGAATCCAACGCCTGGAGGCCGATGCTGTACATGTCGAGGCCGTGGTCCGCGTACATCATGATGTTGAAAGCCCCGTGCTTCGCTTGCAACCGCTCGAATTTGACCTTCTCGAACGCAAAGTGAACGATCACGTTCACCTTGTCCGCAAGGAGAGAGGGCGTCTTAGCCGAAGGACTCATGGTCACCCATTTCACCTTCTTCTCGTCGATCCCGGCGATGCCGGCCAATGCGGGAAAGACGAAGCGGTTGGCATCCCCGGCGGGTGCACCGATGGTCTTGCCCTCGAGATCCTTGGGCACCTTGACACCCGTCTTTGCTTTCGAGACCATCATAAATGGTGCCTTGCCGTAGATGATGCTGACAATCTTGATGGGAGCCCCCTTGGCCCGGGCCACCAGCGCGGGACCCGCACTTGCTTTGCCCACATGGGCTCTGCCGGCCGTCACGGACTTGACGGTGCTTGCGCCGCCGAAACCGCGGCTCATCGTCACGTCCAGCCCCGCCTTCTTCCAGTACCCTTTATCAATGGCGACGTAGTAGGCAGTGTGGCGTCCCGCGATGACCCAGTCCAGAACAAAGCGGACTTTCTCTTGCGACTGGACCGGAGAATTCATGGATAAAAACATGAATGCCAGAGTTATCCCTATCGACTTTTTCATTGGCTCTTTCCTCCAAGGAACTCGCCACTGCGGGGGAAATCATGTTTGATTCAGGAAAACGTAACAGTTCTTGCAATGTTTGTCAAAGCGCGGACTGCCTCAATGATCCCCAGTTTCTTGAGCCTCTGAATTACGCGGCCTATGAACCGGAGGACAAAAGAGCAACCTGCCCCCTACAACTGCACCCATGCATGAACCGCTGAGCGGGATCCCTCCCGCCCAGCGGGCATGGAAGTGGTCTCCTAACAATTAGGGATGAGAAATCGTTTTGCCGTTTGGAGCAGTGAAAAAGACCTTTCCGGTTGTCCCATCGAGCGAAACCCGCGTCTTTCCGGCTGAATCTTTCGCGTAGAGAGAGCCACTGTTACCATGGAGACTAAGTCGCTTCTTTCCGGCTTTGTCGTATACTCTGACATTGCCATTCTGCCCAACGAGCCAGATCCGCCCCTTTCCGGCTGAGTCGTATGCTCTGACACTGCCATCCCACCCAACGAGCTTAACCCGCGCCTTTCCGGCTGAGTCGTTCACAACGACACGGCCCTTGGACCCATAGAGTACAAGCCGCGCTATTCCGGCTTTGTTGTATCCTCTGACACTGCCATCTGACCCACCGAGCCTAACCCGCGTCTTTCCGGCTGAATCTTTCGCGTAGAGAGAGCCTGGACCGCCCCTGGGTTATTGGACACTCGGGTGAGGGTATTCGACCTCATGCGGCCTCCGCAACTTGAGCGAGTTTTTCCTGCCTTGCCTGGGCCGGCGTTCGGTAGCCGTAGCCCTCGAGAATCCAATGATGGTTATACAGGTTCTTGAACTCAAGCAGCGCCCACCGCAGTTCCTCTACGGTGGCGAAAGAGCGCACCCACAGGAGATTCTCCTTCAAGATGCGGATGAACCACTCACAGTAGCCATTTCCCTCGGGCGCCCGCACGAAGCTGGGCGAACTGGTCATGCCCAGGTAGGCGATCTCCCGCTGAAAGTCATCGGACAGATAGGCGGGGCCGTGGTCGTGACGAACTTTAAGCCCCTCGGCGACGTCCGCCTCCAAGCCGGCGAAGCGCTCGGCGACCCCCTGCCGGATCGGCTCCAGGGCCTCGAAGCGGTTGCCGCTCTTGGCCGCATGGATCCCCACGCAGTCCACCGAGCAGTGATCCACCGCCACGAACACCGAGGCCATCCCCTCCTCGGTGGTCACCGTCGTCGTCATGTCCGTGCCCCACATTCGGTCGGGCCGCTCGGTGCGGATGGTCCCGTTGTGGGCCTTGGGACCTCGGGGTTTGCCCACCCGGTGGGGGGCCTGAAGCCCCGCCTCCCGCATCAGGCGACGCACCCGCTCCTTGCTGGTGCGGATGCCCGCGAAGCGCAGCCTCGCCCACACCTTGCGGTAGCCCTCGCCATGGAAGGGAGAGTCCTCCAGGACCTGCCGGATGTGACCGAGGAGTTCCGCATCGGTGCACGGGCCCACAGGGCCGCGCTTATTGGGCGTGGGGCGTTCATGAACGGGGACCGCCTCTCGCCGCCGTTGCGCGTAGACCGTGGAGCGCGCCAAGCCCCAAAGGGCGCACACCCGCTTCAGGCCGTAGGCTCTGCCCGTGGAGGTGAAGCGGGCCTGACTCATCGCCTCCACCTCCTGCCGGCTAAAGGGCGGCCGGCCTCCAGGCGGTCGATCTTCTCCCGCAGGACCTCGCCCTCCATCGTGAGTTCGCCCACCTTGGCCTTGAGCCGGGCGTTCTCCTCGTCCCGCTCATCCGCCGGGCGGGCTTTGAGCGCCGCCTCGCCCCCGCGAAGGAACGCCTCGCGCCAGGCGGAAAGCCGAGCCGCTGTCGTGCCCAACTCGCGGCAGAGCGTCTCCAGGCTCTCGCCCCGCAAAAGACGCAGGACCGCCTCCCGCTTGCGCTGGCAGGAGAACCGACCCCGCTCACTGCGATGCCCTGGGGCCTTGGCTCCGTTCGCCCTACGGGCGCCCTCCGCCAAAGCCCCCTCTTGCTTTTGTTCGTTCATCGCGACACCCCTTTCTCCATGAATCATGGATCAATCGAGTGTCCAACAAAACCCTAGAGCGGGGGACATCCGGCCTTTAAGGGTGAACAACCGGAGGCTCCGCTACCTGGAATACGAGGAAATTGAAAGACTGCTATCGGTTGCCGACGGCGTGTTAAAGCCCATCCTGATAACGGCCATCTATACTGGACTTAGGCGGGGAGAGCTTTTCTCGCTCCAATGGGAGGACCTGGACTTTCAGAATGGGGTCATTCGGGTGGTAGACACAAAGAACGGGGAAAGGCGGGAAATCCCCATGAGCGACACTTTGCGGCAGACCCTTCGGGGCATCCCCCGCCGCCTGGATTCCCCATATGTCTTTCCGGGGAAAACCGGCAACGGCTTGGTGGACATCAAGAAGCGATTCATTCGGACCTTGCGGGAGGCGAAAATCGAGGGCTTTGTGTTTCATGACCTCCGCCACACATTCGCTTCCCACCTGGTTATGTCGGGGGTGGACCTTATGACGGTGAAGGAATTCCTGGGCCACAAAAGGCTTGAAATGACCCTCCGCTACGCCCACCTTGCCCTCGACCATAAGGAGGCCGCAATCAATCGACTGGACACCTATATGGACACCAAGCAAAAAGAAAGGGTCACGGCAATCGCCGCAACCCCTTGATTTATATGGTAGCGGGGCCAGGATTCGAACCTGGGACCTTTGGGTTATGAGCCCAACGAGCTACCGGACTGCTCCACCCCGCACCAAGTCTGTGCGTTATGGATAAGCCATTGGAGAGGATTTGTCAAGAACAGCGAAACCTCAATCGCGTCCGATGAACTCGTAAACCCGCTCACCCGGACGAACGAGACCGAGCATATCCCGGGCGACCCGCTCGATTTCCTCCGGGTCATCACGCAGGAGCCGATTCTCTTCACGAAGCCTGACGTTCTCCTTCGCCAACACCTCCAACTCCGCGCGCATCCCATCAACCCGCTCGGTCAGATGAAGGACATCAAAGATGCCGCCGGGCCTGAACAGGGCCGCGCCGAACAGGAGCAACGACACGGCCATCGCAACGGCGAATCCCGCCCGCGCCGGGCTCAGGCCACCGAAAGGGAGCCAGTCCTTCCACCGGAAGAACCGGCGGGCTTTCTTGCCTTCCTCGCGCCCGAACACGGACCGGAATCCCGCGAAAATCCTCTGGTCCCCCTTCCGCCTCGAAGACTTCGCCCGCTTTCGCATCACCCGCTGTCCGGTTCGTCGCGACACGCTCGATTTTCTCCGTCAGACGGCCCGACAGGCGCGCCGCGCGGCGGCGCCCGTGACGGCCACGTCTTCGCCCGTGTGGGCCAGGGAGACAAACCCCGCCTCGAACGGAGACGGCGCGAGGTTGATCCCCTCATCCAACATGGCGTGAAAGTACCGCGTAAAGCACCCGGCGTCCGCCGCCCGGGCGGAGGCGAAATCCTCCACGGGACCTTCCGCAAAAAACAGACAGAACAACGACCCGACCCGATTCATCGTCACGGGAACCCCCGCCTCCGCGGCCGCCGCCCGAAGCTCCCCCTCCAGCCGGGCGGACATCTCCTCCAAGGCCTCATAGGTCCCGGGGGATCGCAGGGTCTCGAGGGTCGCGACGCCGGCGGCCATGGCAATGGGGTTCCCGGCCAGCGTCCCGGCCTGGTAGACAGGCCCGAGGGGGGCGACGCGTTCCATGACGTCCCGCCTTCCGCCGTACGCCCCCACGGGGAGGCCCCCGCCCAGGATCTTCCCCAGGCACGTCAGGTCCGGCCGGATCCCGTACAAGGCCTGCGCGCCGCCCCAGGCGACGCGGAAGCCGGTGATGACCTCATCGAATATCAGCAAAGCGCCCGCCGCTTCCGTCTCCCCGCGCAGACACTCGAGGAATCCGGGCGCGGGCGGGATCACGCCGCAGTTGGCCGCAATCGGCTCCACGATGACGGCGGCGATCTCCCCTCCCCGATCGGCGAACACCGCCTCGACCGCCGGGACGTCGTTGAACGGGAGCGTGAGGGTCAGGCCCGCGTAGGCCGCCGGAACGCCGGCGCTGTCCGGAACGCCCAACGTGAGGGCGCCGGAACCCGCCTTCACCAACAAACCGTCCGAGTGGCCGTGGTAACACCCCTCGAACTTGACGATCACGTCTCTGCCGGTGAACCCCCGGGCGGCGCGCAAGACACTCATGCCGGCCTCGGTTCCCGAGCTCACCATCCGCAGAAGCTCGATAGAGGGAAACGCCTCCACGACCAGCCGGGCCAGCCGGGATTCTCTTTCCGTCGGCGCGCCGAAGCTGGTCCCGTCGGCGGCGGCGTCACACACGGCCTTCACCACATCGGGATGGGCGTGCCCGAGGATCAACGGCCCCCAGGAGGCCAGGTAATCGACGTACTCCCGGCCGTCCTCATCCCAAATCCGGGACCCCTTTCCCCGGTTGACGAACCGGGGGGTCCCCCCGACCGCGCAGAAGGCCCGAACCGGGCTGTTCACGCCCCCGGGAAACCAGCCCCGCGACTCCTCGAACAGGTCACGCGACCGGCTGGACATTTTTTCGATGTTTGGATTGATCTCGGTTCATCCCTGTGGAGCGAAGACCCGAATAATAAACACTTCCATTTCAATCAATACGCCTGACCGCGCCCTTCCCGTCTCACTCCGCCAATATAGGGGAAACCTCACCGGATTTTCCACCAAAATCGGCAGCGCCGGTTTCACGGGGCGTCTCATGTTCCCCTCCCCCTCCCCTCTCCCTCCCGATCCAACCGTTCGGGCCGGCCGGGCTGTATGCGTCCCTCCTCCATCATCAAGAGCTCCGCCCCGCAAGACCCCGCCAACTCGTGACGGTGGGTGGTGAAGATCACCGATCGAACCTCCGAGGAGAGCCGCTGGAGCACCCGCTCGACGCAGGCGTAGCTTTCCTGGTCCAGGTTGGAGGTCGGCTCGTCCAGCAGCAGGACCTCGGGCGCCAGCGCCAGCGCCCGGGCCAGCGACACCCGTTGGACCTCCCCCCCCGAGAGGCCATGGACCCGCCTCTCCTCGAATCCCGAAAGCCCGACCTCCCCGAGCGCCGCCCGGGCCCGCCGGCGGCATTCCTGTCGGCCGACGCCGCCCCGCGCGCGAAGGCCGTACGCCACGTTGAACAGGACCGTCCCTCTGAAAAGCCAGGGGGATTGCATCACCAGCGTCATCCTTCGCCGGATCTCCAGGACCCGGCCGTTGTAGGTCACGGGCCGTCCCTGGAAGCGGACCTCCCCCCCGGTGGGCCGAATCAAAGCGCCCAGGATGTACAGAAGGGTCGTCTTGCCCGCCCCGTTCGGTCCCACGATCGCGTAAGGCCTGTTCGGCTCAAAAGCCAGTTGGGGGACATCGAGGACCGTCCGCCGGTCTTTGGGCCGCTCGCCATAGACCATCCGAACGTCGCGCAGCTCGAACAACGGGCTCATCCTTTGGCCCCCTTCGTCTGGAGCAGGCGCAGCAGCGCGTTCAACCCGGTCACCAGGGCCATCAGGATTATCCCCAGGGCGATCCCGAAACCGAACTCCCCCTTGGCTGTCTCGAGGGCGATGGCCGTGCTGAGGGTTCGGGTGTAACCCCGGATGTTTCCTCCCAGCATCATGGCGATCCCCACCTCCGCCACCACCCGCCCGAACGCCGCCACGATGGCCGCGATCACTCCATACCGGGCCTCCTCCAGCAGGGTCCAGGCCGTCCGGATCGGCCCCGCGCCCAACGTGAAGGCCGTCAGCCGCGCGCGGGGATCCATCGCCTTCAACGCGGCCAGGACGAAAGCGGCCACGATGGGCGTCGCCAAAACGATCAGGCCCAGGATGACCCCCGCGGGGGTGAACAGCAGGCCGAGCCCGCCCAGCAGTCCCTGCCGGGAAAGGAAGGCGTAGGCCACCAGTCCCACAACGACCGTGGGAAGCCCCAACAGGGCGTTGACCACCGTGACCGCCGTCTCTTTTCCCCGGAACTCCCGGACGGCCAGCAAATACCCCACCGGCAGGCCGAACAACGCGGCCCCAAGCGTACTCCAGGCCGCGACGTAGAACGAGGTTGCCGCCGCCGACACCACCTCGGGGTCCGCCCGAAGGAGGAGCCGGCCGGCGACCCAAAGACCTTCCCACAAAAACTCCATGATTGAACTCAGAAAATCCTTATGGAAAAGCAGGACATCCGGTCACCCACCCCGAATTCCTGAACAACCCGTTGCTCTTTGGATTCAGGCGCCGCCGGAAAGGGCGCCACTCGGCCGAGGCGTGCAAGGCGCGGCCTCTGTCTGCGAACCGTCACCCTGTCGATGCACGGTCCTCATCGGAAACAGACCCAAGTCGGAAAACCGTAAAGTATTTTACTGCAAATACCTCTTATTGGAATGTCGGCAAATGATTTTCCGAAAGATGAACCGGCGAAGCCCCCTCCTCCCCGCTCCCCGATTCCCGTACGACCTTTTCAGTGAGCCCACGGGGCGTTTCCAGGCCGTGTGAACAAGCGGGCGGTTCCGGCTTTCACCTCGACACCGAAGCACGTACACCTTCAATTTCAAGAACCGGTGAACGTGTCGTCATCAACCTTTTCACCGGACGTACTTCCCGATGATGGGCCTCAGGCGCTCCAGGGCCTCGGGCGGAATGCGGCCGGGGGCGGTGAGAATCCCTCCCGCCAAGGCGTTGGGGCAGTCACATTGCCTTTCCTCGGGGAGGGTCGCCGCGGCCTCCCGGATGATCCCCCGGCCCTCCTCGACGTTCTGCTTCAGAACGGCGATGACGGCATCGGTCGAGACGTGTTGCTCCTCGTCTTCGCGCCAGCAATCGTAGTCCGTCACCATCGCGATCGTCCCGTAGCAGATCTCGGCCTCCCGGGCGAGCTTCGCCTCCGTCGCGTTGGTCATGCCGATGACGCTCGCCCCCCAAGAACGGTAGAGGAAGGATTCGCCCCGCGTCGAGAACTGCGGACCCTCCATACAGACGTACGTGCCGCCGGCGTGATGGCGGACGCCCCGCTTTTCGGCGGCCTGAACGTAGGTCCGGTGAATCTCCCCGCAGACGGGGTGGGCCATCCCGACGTGTCCCACGACGCCGCCGCCGAAGAAGGTCGATTCCCGCTTGGAGGTCCGGTCGATGAACTGGTCCGGAAAGACCATCTCAGTGGGGTGAATTTCGTCCTTCAGGCTTCCCACGGCGCTGATGGAGAGGATGCGCCCGACCCCCAGCAGCTTCATTGCGAAGATGTTCGCGCGATAATTGACTTCGGTGGGAGAGAAAACGTGGCCCCGGCCGTGGCGGGACAGGAACGCCATCGGACGGCCGCCGAGGCGGCCCAGAATGAACGAATCCGAGGGAGCCCCGAAGGGGGTCTCCAGCGCGACCTCTTCGACGTCGGTCAGGTCGGGCATCTCGTAAAGCCCGCTCCCGCCGATCACACCAATGCGCCCCATCTCCCCTTCACCGCCGTTTTCCGTCATCCGACCTTCCCCCCCCCTCTCCCCGAAATAATCCGCCGCCGAATCCGATGAACCCCCAAAACCGCGCGGAAGGATATCACCGACAAAACGGGAGGGTCATACCGGCCCGGCCCGCAAGCCCGCGACGATTTCCCGGAGGTGTTTCACTTTCGCGCCGCCGATCCTGATTCGATCGCCGACCACCATGGAAGGGGTTTTCCAGGCCCCGAGGGTCTTCGCGAGGACCTTGTTGCGCTCGATGACGGCGTCGGACGCCGCGCTCTCCAGGTCTGCTTGAAAACGCTCCATATCCAGGCCGAGCCCCGCCGCCAGGTCCATGACTTTCCGCTCCCGGTTCCCGCCCTTGACGCGGAAGAGCTCCAGGTTGATCCGGTCATACGCGCCCTGGGCCTTTGCGGCCAGCGCCGCCCGGCAGGCGAGCAGGGACCAATCGCCCAGCAGGGGCAGCTCCTTCAAGACGAACCGAACGCCCGTATCCTCCTTCACGAATTCCGCGATCCTCGGACCGAGGGTCTTGCAGTGGGGTCAGCGATAATCCAGGAAATGGGTGATCGTAACGTCCCCTTCCGGGTTGCCCGCAATGGGGGAGTCCGGATCGGAGAAGATTTCACGGGAATGCTCCGCGATGAGCTGCGCGACCTTCTCCGCGTGCACCCGCTTGGCTTCCCGGTACCGCACCAGGATTCCCTTCAGCACATCGAACATCGGCTTTCCCCCTTTTTCTCCCGGCGGGATGGGCCCCTCAAAAACCCGCGAATCGGCTGACGGCCCCCCCCTCCTCATCTCGGCTCACCGCTTCACATTGGGCAGGATCTTCTCGGCGAAGGTTTTCAGATACGCGTGCGAATCGCCCGTGATGGGCAGGATAAAGACGGCGTCCGCGCCGAGGGCCGCGAGGGAAGAGAGCCGCTCGGCGCATTCTTCCGGCGTTCCGGCGATGCCGAACCGGTCGATCCACTCGTCGGGGATGGAATCCACCACCCCTTCATGCGAGGCGCCCACCCGGTAATGCTCCGTGTACTGGTAGCTATCGAGCGCGCGCAGCCGGTCGGCCTTGGGGATGCCGAAGACCTCATCGGGCAGCGGCATGGACAGGCGGCGGGCGACCCAAGACCGGATGTCGCGCCGGGTCCCGGGGCGGTCGTCCGAGACCGCGCATCCGACGAAGGCCAGGAGCGTGAAGGCGCTCCAGCTTCGCCCGCTCCGCTTCAGGCCCACCTCGATTTGAGCACGGACCCAGGCGAAGATCCCCGGCGAGATCCCCGAGCTGACGATGGCCCCGTCGGCGATCTCTCCGGCCAGGGCGAGCATCTTCGGGCCGTTTCCCGCCATCCAGACCGGGATGTCGCGGGGCTGGTAATCGTTGAACGCCGGGACCGCCGCGCCGTGGAACGTCCCGGCTTCGCCCCGAATCAAGGCGCGCGCGCACCGGACGACTTCTCCGCAAAGCTCGACGCCCCCCGGCGGAAGGCCCAGGTGGAGCAAGGCGGTGTTCCCCGCGCCAATCCCGAGGACAAACCGCTCCCCGGCCAGGTCGGCGACCGTCACGGCCGAGCGCGCGAGAACCGCCGGGTGGCGCGTCCTCGGGTTGCTGACGCCGACGCCCAGTCCAATGCCGGAGGTCGTTCCGGCGAGCCGGCCCAACAGGGTGTAAGGGTCGGGCCAGATCCCCTGGGAATCGGCCATCCAAAGCCGGTCGAAACCGTAACCCTCGACTCTCTCGCAAACTTCGAGCAGCGCCCCCGTCGAGCTGAACGCCTCCTGGGGAAACCCGCCGATGCCGATTTCCATTGTCACCTCCCGCCGCCGCAATCAGGGTCGCCCACGGCCCGAGCCCCCCGCCGGAAATCCGGATTGGGGGCTACTCCTCCCCCCTGATCTTGTCCACGAAGTTCGAGGCGGGAAGCAGAAACACCGAGAAGACCCGTCCCGAGGTCCCGCCGCGGAGCTCGAACCGCAGGCGGGGGTCCACGGTGATGAGGTATCCGATGGGCGCCCCGAACCGCATGAGGGTCCTCAGCCGCCACTTGGAAAAACGCTCCAGGTATCGAAGCGTCCGGCCTCCGAACCGCCGGCCCTCGATTCCATCGAGCCGGGCGATCAGGTCCTTCCGGCCGAGCTCGCCCAGGTCTTCGGTGAAGAACTCCATCGCCGACAACTCAAGGACGGACAGCTTCTCTCCGCCCCGGGGATCGAGGACGACGGCCAGGGGATGCGACGCGCCGCGCGCGCGCGTAAACCAACGAGGCGCGATACCGGGCGTCCGGCAGGCGCGAGAGCAGATTGGCAATCTCGGAGGGCGGCTTCGAATGAGGAGGAGGAGGAGGAGGAGGAGGCGGAGGCGCGCAGGACCAGACCCCCGCAAGGATTCCCAGCACGCCGGCCCAGCGCCCGATATGTCGTCTCACTTTCATCGCTCAACCTCCCGCCGCTGATTCACCCCGCCGCGTCTTCCGCCGCCCCGGTAAAGGCCGAAAGAGGCATGTACCCCTCCCTCGGGATCTCGGCCACGGCTTCCAGTCCCTGCGCCCGTTTCAACCGCTGAATGGTGTAGAGGTGAATCAGGCACTCGAAATACATCTGCCTCATCATTCCGACAAGATTGATCAGGTATCGGTTCTCGTTTTTCGGGTCCACCCGGATATCGGGGTTGATCCGCTCGGCGACCCGCCAGAAATCAAGGACCGAATCGCCAGAGGGATAGCGCGCCCCCGGCGGCGCCACCCGGTCCAATTCCTTGCCACGCATCTCCCGGATGGTTTCCCGGCCCAGGATGAGCTTCACCAGGTTCACCCCCTGTTCCATCCGAAACAGAAGGCGGTCCGGGGTCCGGTGGGTTTCTTCGTCGAACCGGCGGTCCCGCCGCGCGCAGGCCTCGGCGTCGAAGTCCGGCATCTCATCGTCCGGGCCGAACACCCGCGAGGCCCACTGGTTGACCAGCCAGTGGAAATGGACGAACGCCGCGTGGCTCAACTGCCGGCGAACGCCCCACTTCATCCACTCCACCCGTTCATCGGTGAAATCGAGTTGGGCGTCGGTGAGGCCTTCGACCTCCCGGGCGTACCAGCCGGGAATCTTCGGATAGTCCGGAAAGAGCGTCGCGCCCAGGGCGTCCTCGGTCATCGGGCCTTTCTCCGAACGGTCAAGGGGGAGGGGGGGAGCGCGATCACTTCCCGCCGCCGTCGGGATGTTCCATCCGCCGGAAGGACTCGGCGATGGCCATGCCCTCGGGCTCCCCTCTCCTGCGGCCCCAATCCCGCATCCGATCTTCCAGGTCGTCCATCCCCGAAACCTGGCTCTTGTGGCAGCGAAGCGCCTTTATTTTGAGGTCGAAGGTTTCGCCGATGTCCACAAAATAATCGGGCTTGGAAGAGCCGGAGAAAAGGACTTCTTTGATTTTGTGTGGATCAAGGCCCAACTCCAACAAGTCGGGGAAGTAGAATCGGTTCCCGACCGCCGGATAGACCGAATCGTATGCCGCCTCGGAGAGGGCCCGATGATCGGGATGGGACCCGTAGAAGCTTTCGAATTCCGTCGAGCCGGGGTCTCCGGTGACAACCACCGCGTCGGGTTTAAATTTCCGGATGACGGCCACGATCGCCCGCCGCAGCCCGGGCGTGTTCCGCAACTCGCCGTCGGGCTCGCGGAGAAAGCGCACTTCCTCGACGCCGACCACCGCGGCCGCGGCCCGCTGCTCCTCCTCCCGGATCCTCATCCGCTCTTCCACCGGAAGGTCTTCGTCAAAACCCTTGTCCCCGCTTGTCGCGACGCAATAACCGACGGTTTTTCCGGCCCTCGCACACAAGGCGACCGACCCGGCGACGGTGAAGTCGATGTCGTCCGGATGGGCCGCAATCACGAGGATGCGATCGTGCTCGATGCCGCCTTCCACTCATTCAACCCCTTGCGCCATCTCATCGTTGAATCATTCGGGCCGGGGCGGCCTCGGCCGCGCCGGACCCGCTTGGTCCAGTCCCCAGGGCCGGTCCTCGGGGCGCTCCAGATGAACGCCCACGTCCGGGTCTTTCTCGTCCCCGGGTCGTTTGTACTCCCCTTCGAGCTTCGCGATCCCGCGTTCCAGGCGTCTTGAAATCCAACCCGACAACCAGACGCGGTCCAGCCACTCCCCGATCCCTCCGCTCCCCAGAGCGAAATCCACCGTCAGGGAGAGCGCCGTCCCGGCCGCGAGCCGCTCCAGCCTCATTTCCTCCGCAATCCGGATGCCCAAAGGCCCATCGAGGAGGCAGAAGCTCCGTTCCCAAGGAACCCGCTCGGCCCAGGTCGCCGCGACCTTGAAGGAAAACGGGCCGACGCGCAACGATTCGCGCCATGCGGCCTCTTCCGCCCCCGGGCTCGAACCCGCGCCCTCTCCGGCCTCCTCCTCCCCCCCCCCCGGCGCAATCCAACGGCCGGCGAACGAGCCGCCCTCCACCCGCTTCCAGAGCGTCTCGGGGTCCGTCGAGATGACCCTTCGGACGGTCAGTCGCGACACCTTTTCGTTCCTCCTATCGATGGATTCACAATCCAACCTGTAGCAGGATAAGACGAGCGGTATCGGAATGCAATTTGGACCCGGTGACCCCTCTAATCCTGTCATTGATCCACAAATTGTACAGAGCCGGATTTCAAGGACCCACGAAATGCAATACCATTGATCCACAGATTTCACAGATTTCACAGATGAAAAAAGCAAATCGAGGCGCGACGCGATTCGTTCGACCCCCGGACAGAGGGAGGGCGCAAGATGGGCAGCGATTTGAGGACGTTTCTCGATGAGATCGACATCGAGGTGTTGCGGATCCATAAGGAGGTCGATCCCCTGACTGAGCTCGGCGCCCTCTGCTCCCAGAGCGGGGGACCCATCCTCTTCGAGAATATCAAGGGCCATCCCGATTGGCGGGTCTGCGACCGTCTCCTCGGCGCGCGGAAGCTCCAGGCCGCCGCCTTGCGCACGACGTCCGACAGGCTGCTCCAAGACGCGGGGACCCGGATCGCCCGGGGGCGCGGGGAAAGCCGCATCGTCGAAGACGGGCCGGTGAAGGAGGTCCGCATACGGGGCGAAGACATCGATCTCCAGGCTCTGCCGGTGTGGACCGCCCCTGGGTTATTGGACACTCGGGTGAGGGTATTCGACCTCATGCGGCCTCCGCAACTTGAGCGAGTTTTTCCTGCCTTGCCTGGGCCGGCGTTCGGTAGCCGTAGCCCTCGAGAATCCAATGATGGTTGTACAGGTTCTTGAACTCAAGCAGCGCCCACCGCAGTTCCTCTACGGTGGCGAAAGAGCGCACCCACAGGAGATTCTCCTTCAAGATGCGGATAAACCACTCACAGTAGCCATTTCCCTCGGGCGCCCGCACGAAGCTGGGCGAACTGGTCATGCCCAGGTAGGCGATCTCCCGCTGAAAGTCATCGGACAGATAGGCGGGGCCGTGGTCGTGACGAACTTTAAGCCCCTCGGCGACGTCCGCCTCCAAGCCGGCGAAGCGCTCGGCGACCCCCTGCCGGATCGGCTCCAGGGCCTCGAAGCGGTTGCCGCTCTTGGCCGCATGGATCCCCACGCAGTCCACCGAGCAGTGATCCACCGCCACGAACACCGAGGCCACCCCCTCCTCGGTGGTCACCGTCGTCGTCATGTGCGTGCCCCACATTCGGTCGGGCCGCTCGGTGCGGATGGTCCCGTTGTGGGCCTTGGGACCTCGGGGTTTGCCCACCCGGTGGGGGGCCTGAAGCCCCGCCTCCCGCATCAGGCGACGCACCCGCTCCTTGCTGGTGCGGATGCCCGCGAAGCGCAGCCTCGCCCACACATTGCGGTAGCCCTCGCCATGGAAGGGAGAGTCCTCCAGGACCTGCCGGATGTGGCCGAGGAGTTCCGCATCGGTGCACGGGCCCACAGGGCCGCGCTTATTGGGCGTGGGGCGTTCATGAACGGGGACCGCCTCTCGCCGCCGTTGCGCGTAGACCGTGGAGCGCGCCAAGCCCCAAAGGGCGCACACCCGCTTCAGGCCGTAGGCTCTGCCCGTGGAGGTGAAGCGGGCCTGACTCATCGCCTCCACCTCCTGCCGGCTAAAGGGCGGCCGGCCTCCAGGCGGTCGATCTTCTCCCGCAGGACCTCGCCCTCCATCGTGAGTTCGCCCACCTTGGCCTTGAGCCGGGCGTTCTCCTCGTCCCGCTCATCCGCCGGGCGGGCTTTGAGCGCCGCCTCGCCCCCGCGAAGGAACGCCTCGCACCAGGCGGAAAGCCGAGCCGCTGTCGTGCCCAACTCGCGGCAGAGCGTCTCCAGGCTCTCGCCCCGCAAAAGACGCAGGACCGCCTCCCGCTTGCGCTGGCAGGAGAACCGACCCCGCTCACTGCGATGCCCTGGGGCCTTGGCTCCGTTCGCCCTGCGGGCGCCCTCCGCCAAAGCCCCCTCTTGCTTTTGTTCGTTCATCGCGACACCCCTTTCTCCATGAATCATGGATCAATCGAGTGTCCAACAAAACCCTAGAGCGGGGGAGGTGGGCATTCACAGCCAGGGCGACGGCGGCCGATACATCGGCGCCGGCATGTGCGTGACCAAGGACCCCTCCACCGGAATTCAGAACCAGGCCTTCTACCGCATCCAGGTCACCGGCAGAAACCGGGCCCGATTCGCCGTCGGCAGGCGGACGGGATGGGCGCACTACACCCAATACGAGAAGGCGGGCGAGCCCATGCCGATGGCCGTGGTCATCGGCCACCATCCCGCTTACGAGATCGCAAGCACGTTCACCGCCGCGCACCCCGGATTCGAGGAGTTTGAGCTGGCCTCTTCCCTGCTGGAGGAGACTGTGGATTTCGTCCGGTGCGAGACCGTCGATCTGCGGGTGCCCGCGGGGGCCGAGATCGTCATCGAGGGGATCGTCCCCCCGAAGGTCCGGGAAACGGAGGGGCCCTTCGGCGAATACACCGGGTACATGGGACCGATCGGGCAATCCCCGGTCTTCGAGGTCAAGACCATCACGATGCGGAAGGACGCCATTTACCGCCACCTCAACGCATCGCGTTTCACGGACCTTCAGGTCCTTTCCACCTTCCTCAATGAGGTCCGGACCTACCGGAACCTTCAGGAGGTTCACGGCGGGACCCGCATCCTCGATGTACACATCCCGGACTGGGCGGGGCTGACGGCCATTGTTCAGATGGTCCCGGAGTTCGAAGGGCATTCCAGGGCCGTGCTGCTGGCGGCCATGGGTTTGCATCGCCAAATCAAGGTCGTCATGGTGGTGGACGACGATGTGGACATCCATGACCCCAAGGACGTGTTATGGGCCATGAGCTTCCGGGTCAATCCGGCCAGGGATATCATCACCGTGGAAGGAACTCGGGGGTACAAGCTCGACCCTTCAACCCCCGAGGCGGGCCGCGAAGACCGCGCGGGCGTGACCGACGCTTACAGCCCCGGGGTCATGGGAATCGACGCCACCAAGCCGTCCCTGAAAAGACCCGCCGACCGGGCGCTTTTCGAGAGGGTACGGCCGGTGGGCGAGGGAGAGGTATTCCTGGAGAATTTCGTTTAGACTGGTATGTAGTGGCAAGGATGAATGAGCTCATCAGAGGGGAGGAAAAGAGAAATGAAGCGTGGTTACCGGGGTCTTTGGCCCTTCATTCGATTCGGTTTGATCCTTTTGTCCATCCTGAGCGTCTACGGCGTTGGCGTCTCCGGCGTTGGCGTCTCCGCCGCCCAGACCAAGGGGACGGTCGTTATCGCCTCGGCGAGCGACCTGTTCCGGATCGCCAACCCGGCCATCTTCCGCCTCTCCAGCGTGACGTACTGGCAGAACATGGTCTTCAACGGCCTGACCAAGCCCGCCGGAATGATGGCGCCGGAGGGGGACCTGGCCGAATCCTGGACGGTCGGCAAGGACCGGCTCACCTACACGTTCAACCTCCACAAGGGGGTGAAATGGCACGACGGGAAACCCTTCACGGCCGAGGACGTCAAATTCACCTTCGAAGTTCTGATGCAGAAGGACAACCCCGCGGGCTTCGGCCATTCCCGCTACTACGAAAGCATTCTGGGCGCCGCCGAATATCGGGCGGGGAAAGCCGATTCGATAAAGGGGATCGAGGTCCTGGGACCGCACCGGATCAGGATCCGGCTCAAAGAGCCTTATTCGCCCTTCCTCATGATCTCGACGATCCATCCCATTGTCCCCAAACACATTCTCGGCAACGTTCCCGTGAAGGCCATGAGAAAGCACGCCTTCACGCACAAGCCCATCGGGACCGGTCCGTACGCTTTCGTATCCTGGAAGTCCCGCGACCGGACGGTCCTTCGGCGGAATCCGGACTACTTCGGAAAGAAGCCCAAGATCGAGACCGTCATCTGGCGGACCACACCCGATTCGTTCAGCCGGTTGGCCGCCTTGCGGACGGGGGCGTTGAACGTCAACGGACTCTATGCCGCGGTGCCCGTGGATGAATTCAAAAACGTGAGCCGGGACGCATGCTGCCGGGGCGTCCGCATGTCCGGCCAATCCAACTGGTACATGGACCTGAACCTGAAAAACCCCATCTTCCAGGACGTGAGGGTGCGGCGGGCCATCAGCTACGCCATCGACCGAAAGGCCATCCTGAAGCATATATTCAAAGGCTGGGGGACCATCGCCAACAGCCCCTTCCACCCCCTCTCTTGGGCCTACAATAAGAACGTGTCCATCTTCGACGGGAACCCAGGGAAGGCCAAGGCGCTCCTGGAGGAGGCCGGCTGGAAAGCGGGCCCGGACGGCATCCGCGTCAAGGACGGAAAAAGACTCGGCTTCACCTGGATAGTGGCATCCAGCCGGGCGTCGGCCATCATCGCCCAGGCCGCCATCCCGATGCTCAAAGCGGTGGGGATGGACGTGAAACTCAAGCGCCTGACGTTCGTCACCGCATACTTCAAGTTTTATCTCAGGAGGAAATACGACGCCTTCTCCCACCTTCACCCGAACAGCCTCATGATCTCGCCTGACGTGGCCTTGGAGGGGTATGACCCCCGGCGGTCCAAGACCGGGTATCGAAACCCCAAGGTGAACGCCCTGATCAAGCAAGGGGCGCGGACATTCGACCGCAAGAAGCGAAAGCGGATCTACGACGAGCTTCAGGAAATCCTGGCGAAGGACGCGGTCCGGCTCTGGCTCCTCCACACGGACGAGCTTTGGGGCGTGAGCAGGAACCTGGTCTTGCCCGATCGCCCGACGGGGTTTCTAAAAATCCTGGCCATCGACGACTGATCCTGGAAGAAGTAAGCGGCCGGCGAGGGTAACTCGGGCGGGGCCGATCCTCCCTCGCGTAAAGGGGGCGGAGGCGGGGCGCCCGCGGAGCGCGCAAAGGAGACCGGCAGGGAAAAACTCGGGGTCGAGCGGGAGATCGGGTCCGATCCGCGCCCGAGGCTTCCTTACCGGGACATGCGGGGGCTCCTGGACCACCTGGAAAGCAACGGAGAGTTGGTGCGGATCCGGAAACCCGTTCCGCCCCGGTATTTGAACACCCTTCTCGCCCAGTCCGACAAAGCCGTCCTGTTCGAAGACGTCGAGGGTTACGACGTTGCCGTCGCGGGGGGATTGGTCGGCTCGCGCAACCGCCTGGCCCTGGGGCTGGCGACGGATGAAAAGGAGCTGGGGAAGACCTTCCTGGAGGCATTGGCGCGGCCGATACCGCCGGAGATCGTCCCCGACGGCTGCGTCCAAGAGGTCGTTAAGGTCGGGGATGAAGTGGACCTGACGGAGCTCCCTCTCCCCTTCCAGCACCGCAAAGACGGCGGCCCCTACATCTCCGCCGGAGTCGTGGTGTCGAAAGACGAGGAGGGACGGCGAAACGTCGGCTGTTACCGGCTCATGTACCGGAGCCGCAACGAGACCGGAATCGACCTGGTTTCCCCCACGGACATGCGGACGACCTACGAGCGGTTCCAGGGGCGTGGCGAGGCCCTTCCCATCGCCGTCGCTCTGGGGATGACAACGCCCGAATTCCTGGCCGCCGCGTACAAGGCGCCCGCCGGGATGGGCGAGTTCGCCGTGGCGGGCGCCCTGTCCGGGGAGCCGGTCCGGCTCGTGCGCTGCCGCACCGTGGACCTGGAGGTCCCGGCCTCGGCCGAGATCGTCCTGGAAGGGGAGATCACGCCTGTCGGCTGGCAGGAGGACGAGGGCCCTTACGGCGACTTCACCAGGTTCCAGGGCTCCATTCGCTGGAATCCGGTGTTCAAGGTCAAGGCGATCACCCACCGCAAGCGGCCCATCTTCCAGACCGTCTTCATGCCGGCCGAGACCTACTGGCTGGCGGCGCCTTATATCGAGGCGGTCGGCTGGCGGGCGCTTCGGGAGGCCAGCGTCCAGACCACGGCGGTCTACGCGACGCCGGCGGGCTCTTGCTGCTGGCACCTGTACGCGTCGATCCGCAAGCGTCCCGGAGAGGGGAAAAACGCCGTCCTGGCCTTGATGTCCCTGGGCATCGTCAAGCTGGCCATCGTGACGGACGATGACGTGGACATCACCGATCCCCAGGCCGTCGAGCGGGCCCTGGCCTTCCGCGTACAACCGGATCAAGACGTGATCTTCGTCTCCGGCGCGCGGGGAAAGCACCTGGATCCGAGCGTCATGGCCTCCCATCTTCCCAGGGGCGCGCTCCCCATCACGTCCAAGATGGGCATTGACGCCACGATTCCGGAGGGCGTCGATCGCTCGGAATACGAGCTCCTGGAATATCCGTTCCTGGACGATGTAAAGCTGGAGGAGTTTTTGTAGTCGATGGCCTTGCGAAGACGCGGATCAAGCGAATGGAAAACCCTTCCCGAAAACCCATGGACCGCACTTCCCCCCCCGCGCGGAACGTCGGCGAACGCCCCAAAGGGGCGAAGCGCTTCTCATGGCGCAAACCAGCCGTCCGCCTCTCGTTGTACGCGGTTGTTCTCCTTTTGATTCTGGGAAGTTGTCGCGAGCGGATCGAACGGTTCTTCATCTACCACCCCGCGCGCGAGATTTTTCTGACGCCCGGCGACCGGGGGGTGGCGTTCGAGGACGTTCGCTTCAAGGCCCCGGACGGCGTCAAGCTGCACGGCTGGTTCGTCCCCGCCCGCGCGGGCGGGACGGCGACGGGCAGGACGCCCACCCTCACCTGGTTCCCCGGAAACGGCGGAAACCTCAGCCATAGGGTGGAGAACATCGCCCTTCTTCATCAGAAAGTCGCGGCGAACATCTTCATCTTCGACTATCGGGGATACGGCCGGAGCGAAGGAACGCCTTCGGAGGAAGGGACCTACCGCGACGCCGAGGGGGCGGTCCGGTATCTGCTGTCCCGCAAGGACGTGGACAGGGATCGGCTGGTTCACTTCGGCAGGTCCCTCGGGGCCTCGGTCGCCCTGGAGGAGACCCTGCGCCGGCTGGCGGCGGGCCTGATCCTGGAGTCCCCTTTCACCTCCGTCGGGGCGATGGCGAAAAAGCTCTACGTCGTTCCGATCGGAAGATACATGAAAACGAAATACGACAACCTGTCGAAGATCAAAAAGATCCGCTTGCCGCTATTGGTCCTCCACGGAGATCGCGACGACATTGTGCCGTTCTCCATGGGGAAGGCCCTGTTCGAAGCCGCCAACGACCCGAAGGCGTTTTACGTCATCCAAGGGGCGGGACACAACGACACCTACGCCGTCGGAGGGGAAGCGTATTTCCAGCGGCTGGACGCGTTCATTCGGAAGCTCTTCACGGCGGACGGAAGCGCCGGGGGATGAAGGGCGCCCGCGAGGCTATTGTCTCGTAAATGGTTTTACATATCGAGACCCGAATTGTCCCTTTCCGGCCGGCCAAGGGGTCAACCGACCCAAATGCCCGGCCTTCCGGAACGGTGGAAAGGCGGTGTTTTCAAAACAGGTAGGGCGGGCATTTGGGTCGGTTGACCCCTTGCCCGCCTTCTCTGCAATTTGTGAAGTGTCCTTCTATTTTGGAGACACGAGGCTAGGGCGTCGGGTCCGGATGCGCTTTGAGGGGCGGGGAATAGACGATCAGGAACCGCGTGACGGGATCGCCCAGGGCCTCGATCCTGTGCGGCACACCCACCGGGAAGAAGATCACGCCCCCTTCCCCGACTTCCTTCGCCTCCCCGTCGATCTCGATCCGCGCCCGGCCCTCCAAGACATACATCCCCTGCTCCAGGTCGGAATGGGAATGACGGTGGGCCACCGCCCCCTTCTCCAGCGTCCCGAGAACCAGGTGGAAGTTTTCCGCCTCTCCGATCAGCCGCCGGTTGACGGTCCCATCGTGGCCGGCGGGCGTGTACGTGGGCGCATCCTCTTCGTGATAGACGTATCGGTCGATGCTCATCTCGGACCTCTCGCGATTTGATGGGTCGGGGGAAATTCTCCTGGCCTATATATAATCCACGGGCCGGGATTCGGGCCATAACCGCGGCGAACCCTGTGTCTCCGCGGGACGCGCCATTCCATGGAGGACCTCCCCGCCATGCCGGACGCTCCCATCAGAGATGGTCCCATCAGTGAGGGGTCCATCATCGAGGTCGCCGTCGAGGACCGCATCGCCCGCGTTCTCCTGAACCGGCCCGAGGCCCTGAACACCATCAACTGGGACCTCATCCGGCGGATGGATGCCGCGATGGAGGCGTTGTCCCGGGACGACGGCGTCTGGGCGGCATGTCTCGAAGGAGCGGGGGACCGGGCCTTCTGCGCCGGGGCGGACCTGAAGGAGCGGAAGGCCCTGGCCATGCCGGACGTGGCGAAGCTCCGAAAGGAGATGATCGCCATGGTTCGGAAGATCACCGAGTTTCCGAAGCCGCTCATCGCGGCCGTCCACGGCTACGCCCTGGGAGGCGGGTTCGAGCTGGCGCTGGCGTGCGACATCATCATCGCGGACGAGACGGCCGTCTTCGGTCTGACGGAGACAAGCCTGGGAATCATCCCGGGGGCCGGCGGGACGCAGGCGCTCCCCCGGCGGATCGGCGTCGGGCGGGCGAAGGAGCTCATCTTCACGGCCCGAAGGATCGACGCGCGCGAGGCCGATCGCCTGGGCGTCACGGACCGGGTCGTCCCCCCCGGCGAGGCGGGAAAGGCCGCTCGGGCGCTCGCCCGGTCGATCACGGCGAACGCGCCCATCTCGCTCCAACAGGCCAAGGCGGCCATCGACGGCGGCCTGGGGAAACCGCCGTCCCGGGGCTGGGAGATCGAGGAGGCGGCGTACAACGTCACGCTGGCCACCGAGGACCGGAACGAGGCTCTGCGCGCCTTCGCCGAGAAGCGGCCGCCGAGGTTTCAGGGAAAATGAAGCCGGAGGGGGGGGAGGGGGAGGGTCGGGTCTCCAAAACGGTCATTCCCCAAACCGGCGGACAAGCCGAAGTGGTACACAGGGGAATGTAGGGTGTGCAGATCGGATCTGCCCAGTGATCCCCAGTTTTCATCGGCCGTGCGGCCCCGGGAATCGTGAGAACAGGGGAACGTCCACCCCGAGCCGTCATTCCCGCGCAGGCGGGAATCCAGCGTCTGAGCTGCGGGTCCATTCTCCCGCCCAAGTGATCATTGCGTTGAGGAGTATGCGTGAGGTGACCCGCCCCCTAAAGTTGTACCACTTTTTGAGTTAGTCTCTTCTCCCCGATATCCGAAAGTGTAGGGATGCCCGGAGGCATTGGTTCGATGGCCTCCGGCGCCGGGGGCCGGTAGCCCAAGGCACTATGGGGCCTTACCCGGTTGTAGAGTTGTCGCCATCTCTCCACCAACACCTTGGCCTCTGTCAGGGTGTAGAAGATCTCCCCGTTGAGCAGCTCATCGCGCAGCTTGCCGATGAAGGACTCCACATAGCCGTTCTCCCAGGGACTGCCCCGCTCGATGTAAAGCGTTCTCACCCCAAGACGGGTGAGCCACCCTCTCACCGCATTCGCCGTGAACTCCGCCCCGTTGTCCGAGCGGATATAAGCCGGCAGGCCACGCCGGACGAACAACTCGGTGAGGCGGTCCAGGACGTCCTCGGAGTTGAGTCTTCTCTCTACATCAAGGGCCAAGCGCTCCCGGGTCAACTCATCCATCACAGCCAGCATCCGTAAAGGCCGCCCATCGTGCGTCCTCGCGGCCAGGAAGTCGTAGGACCACACATGATTCCGATAAGACGGACGCTTGCGAACACAAGAGCCGTCGTTCAGCCATAAACGCCCTCGCTTGGGCTGTCTCTTCGGCGCCTTCAGGCCTTCCTGGCGCCAGATCCGCTCCACCCCCTTGTGATTCACTCGCCAGCCTTCTCTTTCCAACAGAGCCGTTATCCTCCGGTAGCCGTACCGTCCGTACTCGCTCGCCAGCTCTGTCACCCGCGCCACCAAACGGGCCTCATCGTCAGGGACCTGGGCAGAGCGCCGCTGAGTCGAGCGGGCCTGACCCAGCACCCGGCAGGCGCGACGTTCGGACACGCTCAGCTTCTCCCGCACATGCTCCATCGCCCGCCGCCGCGCAGGCGGGCTCAGAAGTTTCCCTGGGAGGCCTCCTTCAAGATGGCGTTATCCAGGGCCTGCTCGGCCACCAGCTTCTTTAGCCGGGCGTTTTCCTGCTCCAGTGTCTTCAGTCGTTTCGCCTGGTCCAGGCGCAGGCCTCCGTACTCCCGCCGCCACCGGTAATAGGTCTGCTCGGAGATCCCCAGCGTCTTGCAGACCTGAGCCATCCTCTGCCCATTGGCCAACTCCACCTCGGCCTGACGAAGCTTGTGGATGATCTGCTCCGCGGTGAATCGCTTCCGACTCATCATTGCCCCCTTTCTAGGCCAATCCAGTCCCGAAAGCCGTGCGAAAATCCTAACTCTCAAACCGGACCGGTTTCAGGGGGGCAGGTCACGCCCAAACGGATGCCTTGAAACCCGGAAGGTGAGCGGTGCAGATTTTTCAGACAATTGTTCTGCATGGCCATCCGTGCGGGACTGATGCGTCCGGTGGGAAGGATGGATGGGCGCTTTGAGCGACCTTCCACCAACCACATAAATAGCCCGGCCGAGGTTCCCGAAAAGGCAAACGCGAAAAGAAGGTCTTCAATGCCAAAGCGCCAGGCGCCCACAATCCAACGAAGAACGTGAATGGGCTCCCAGTAATCCTTATATATGCCAATACTGGCTAAGGGGTCCCATTGGGGCCATGGTTAGGCCGGTGGACCACATGGCCCGCCGTCCGTCGGGCCGGCACAGAAAGAGGATCCCGAAAAGGGTCACAAATGCAAGGCTTGCTAGCAAGTAGGTAAAAGAAGACATAGTTCGGAAATCTTCAATTCGTTGAACCGGTTTACAAAGACCCTGGACCGCCCCTGGGTTATTGGACACTCGGGTGAGGGTATTCGACCTCATGCGGCCTCCGCAACTTGAGCGAGTTTTTCCTGCCTTGCCTGGGCCGGCGTTCGGTAGCCGTAGCCCTCGAGAATCCAATGATGGTTGTACAGGTTCTTGAACTCAAGCAGCGCCCACCGCAGTTCCTCTACGGTGGCGAAAGAGCGCACCCACAGGAGATTCTCCTTCAAGATGCGGATAAACCACTCACAGTAGCCATTTCCCTCGGGCGCCCGCACGAAGCTGGGCGAACTGGTCATGCCCAGGTAGGCGATCTCCCGCTGAAAGTCATCGGACAGATAGGCGGGGCCGTGGTCGTGACGAACTTTAAGCCCCTCGGCGACGTCCGCCTCCAAGCCGGCGAAGCGCTCGGCGACCCCCTGCCGGATCGGCTCCAGGGCCTCGAAGCGGTTGCCGCTCTTGGCCGCATGGATCCCCACGCAGTCCACCGAGCAGTGATCCACCGCCGCGAACACCGAGGCCATCCCCTCCTCGGTGGTCACCGTCGTCGTCATGTCCGTGCCCCACATTCGGTCGGGCCGCTCGGTGCGGATGGTCCCGTTGTGGGCCTTGGGACCTCGGGGTTTGCCCACCCGGTGGGGGGCCTGAAGCCCCGCCTCCCGCATCAGGCGACGCACCCGCTCCTTGCTGGTGCGGATGCCCGCGAAGCGCAGCCTCGCCCACACCTTGCGGTAGCCCTCGCCATGGAAGGGAGAGTCCTCCAGGACCTGCCGGATGTGACCGAGGAGTTCCGCATCGGTGCACGGGCCCACAGGGCCGCGCTTATTGGGCGTGGGGCGTTCATGAACGGGGACCGCCTCTCGCCGCCGTTGCGCGTAGACCGTGGAGCGCGCCAAGCCCCAAAGGGCGCACACCCGCTTCAGGCCGTAGGCTCTGCCCGTGGAGGTGAAGCGGGCCTGACTCATCGCCTCCACCTCCTGCCGGCTAAAGGGCGGCCGGCCTCCAGGCGGTCGATCTTCTCCCGCAGGACCTCGCCCTCCATCGTGAGTTCGCCCACCTTGGCCTTGAGCCGGGCGTTCTCCTCGTCCCGCTCATCCGCCGGGCGAGCTTTGAGCGCCGCCTCGCCCCCGCGAAGGAACGCCTCGCGCCAGGCGGAAAGCCGAGCCGCTGTCGTGCCCAACTCGCGGCAGAGCGTCTCCAGGCTCTCGCCCCGCAAAAGACGCAGGACCGCCTCCCGCTTGCGCTGGCAGGAGAACCGACCCCGCTCACTGCGATGCCCTGGGGCCTTGGCTCCGTTCGCCCTGCGGGCGCCCTCCGCCAAAGCCCCCTCTTGCTTTTGTTCGTTCATCGCGACACCCCTTTCTCCATGAATCATGGATCAATCGAGTGTCCAACAAAACCCTAGAGCGGGGGAACCCCTCCCTAAGGGGAATATTCCTGGATTGTCGGAAGGACGAAAAGAGTTGGTCGGGGTCAGCTCATACGTTTCACTCCTTGAAGAATTCTAAGCTGGCCGGATTTCGTTCCTCGTATTACCCGATTCTAAGTCCTCTCAGCCTATTCAAGCTATCCTTCCAGATTAGCAGGATTTCGAAATCCTTCGAACAACAGACCATAACCAGGCCTCCCGGTTAACCAGGAATTCAAAGGAGGCGGCGGCTTGCTTTATTTTCGCCATGAACAGGAGCTGCCTTGACAAAAGTTTACGATTCTTCCTGAAATCCGAGTGGAAGGAGAGGATCTGATTTTAAATTTGAACGAAATGATTCACCGGAATTTCACCATCCCCTGACGAAAATGAACCTTTACGCTGACCTGGCGCCTGATTGAACCGCAATCCGGTTCCCTGTATTTTAGACGGCGCGGTCATGGCCGGGCCGATGAAAGGGTCCCGGCGGGAAAACCGCCGGCCCTCCGATCGCCGAATGACCGATTTGCCGCTCTCCACTCGGCCTCAACCGGGAGCCTGAAAAAATGAAATTCATCCTGACGATTGCCCTGTTCCTCTTCTCGGCCCTGCCTGGAACGGCCGCGGGACTTCAGTTGGAGGATCCCCGCAATCCCGTCGCGCTCATCCGGACGAGTCTCGGCGATATTTACGTGGAGCTCTTCATCCGGGAAACGCCCGGGACGGTGGCGAACTTCCTCGATTTGGCGGAAGGGAAGAAGGAGTACACGGATCCGAAGACCGGCGGCAAAGCCAAAGGGCACTACTACGACAACACGATTTTCCACCGGGTCATCAAAAACTTCATGCTCCAGGGGGGCGATCCCAAGGGGACCGGAACCGGGGGTCCGGGGTATCGGATACCGGACGAGATCAACGCCGACGCCCTCGGCCTCCACAACATGAAGGCCTACAGCGGTCAACCGGGACAACCCCATCGATTTCTGATGGTGCGCAACCAACGGGACTTCCAAAGGGTCCTGCTCTCTCCCTTGCTCCGGTCCATGGGCATCCGGTCGAAAGAACGAATCAAGCAAAAGATCGAAGAGATACAGGGGAGGCTCGAAACCCTCACCCTGAAGGAGGCTTATCAAAACCTGGGTTACCGGTACAACGACACCCGCGGGTCGCACCCCCCGAAAAAGGGGGTCATCGCCATGGCCAACTCCGGCCCCGACACCAACGGGTCCCAGTTCTTCATCAACCTGGTGGACACCCCCTGGCTCACGGGAAAGCACACCGTATTCGGCAAGGTGATCAAGGGGATGGACGTCGTGGAGCGGATCGGCGATGTGAAGGTCGGATCGGGGGCCAAGCCCCTGGGCGATGTCAAGGTCCTGTCCATCCGGCGCTACAAAGAGCGGCCGTGACGCGCCCCGGCCGGCTTCCCCGAAGGTGTCAGGCTTCCGGGGGCTCCCATTTGCAGAGCCCGTTGGCCTCGACCCGGAAGAAGTGATTGAACTTGCTCCGGTAGTTCTCCAGGGCAATCACGGCGGCCAGCTCGACGAGCTCCTCGTCGGTGAACTCGGCCCGCAGCTCCCCGAAGAGGTCGTCGCTCACATCGACCTCCGCGACCGTCATCCCCTCGGCCGCCTCCAGCGCGAGCCGCTCTCTGCGGCTATAGAGGCCGCTTTCGCGCCACCGGTCCACCGAGAGAAACTTCTCCGCGTCTTCTCCGCTGTTCATTCCACGGAATGAATTGGAGTCCGCTCAGAAGGGGCATCCGTTGATCTGCGCCACCCGGACGTTCAGAAGCGTCCGCAGCCCCACCGGGAGCAGCCCCGATTCTTCGATCGCCCCCCCGAAGGCCTGGTTGGCGAGGAGGATGGAGGGCCTGTGGCTGGAAATCAGATAGGAGTTCAACACCTCCCCGTAAGTCTCTGTTTGCTCCTCGAAGATCTTTTGGATTTCCGGCGGAGCGGCCGATGGGTCCGCTTCTCGGATCCGCGCCATGTGGAGTTGACCCGGTTTGGTGGACACCTGATGATTTGGGGGTAAAGGAGGTGTTCACGATGCCACAGACTCACCCACGCTATCCAATGGAGTTCCGCTGCCAGATGGTAGAGTTGGTCCGGGCGGGACGCACGCCCGAGGCGCTGGCGCACGAGTTCGAGCCCTCGGCGCAGACGATCCGCACCTGGGCCTATCAAGCCGACGTTGACGAGGGGCGTCGCAAAGACGGGCTCACGAGCGATGAGCGGGAGGAGTTGCGCCGACTTCGCCGCGAGAACCGACAGCTCCGCCAGGAGCGGGAGATCTTAGCAAAAGCCGCGGCCTGGTTTGCTCGGGAGACCGATTCGATCCCGTCCGGATCTACGGGTTCGTGAGGGCGAACCAGGCCATGTATCGGACCGCCACCATGTGCCGGGTGCTGGGCGTCTCCTCCAGCGGCTACTACGCGTGGCGCAGGCGCGCGCCGTGTGCCCGCTCGTGTACCGATCGGGCGCTCACCAAACGCATTCAGGCGATCCACGAGCGTTCTCGGGGGACTTACGGCGTGCCGCGCGTCCATGCCGAGCTGGAGGCTGAGGGAGTGCGTGTGGGCCGCAAGCGCGTCGCCAGGCTGATGCGTGGGGCGGGACTTGCGGGCGTCAGTCGGCGCAAGGGAGCGCGCACGACGCAGCGCCGGCAGGAGGCGCGGCCGGCCCCTGATCTGGTGGACCGCAACTTCACGGCCGAGGCCCCCGACCGGCTGTGGGTGGCCGACATCACCTACGTTCCGACATGGGCGGGGTTTTTGTATCTGGCCGTGGCGCTCGATGCGTTCAGCCGGCGCATCGTGGGGTGGTCGATGGCCACACACCTGCGGGCCGAGTTGGTGCTCGACGCGCTCGACATGGCGCTGTATAAGCGCCGTCCCCGGGCCGTCATCCACCACTCCGACCAGGGCAGCACGCAGTACACCTCGGTCGCCTTTGGGCAGCGCTGCCGGCAGGCGGGCGGGCGTCCCTCCATGGGTTCGGTCGGGGACTGCTACGACAACGCGCTGTGTGAGAGCTTTTTCGCCACGCTGGAGTGCGAGCTCCTCGCTCGCCACAGTTTCCGCACCCGGGCCGAGGCGCGCATGGAGGTGTTCGGGTTCATCGAGGGCTTCTACAACCCGCATCGTTGGCACTCCTCCATCGACAACCTGTCACCCGTTAACTACGAAAGGAGACAACAACGCACACCCTGAAAACCCAAGTGCTTAACTCTCCACGAAACCGGGGTAAGTCCAATGGTGGCGTCTCTCCCAACTTCTCAGGGTGGGTCCAAATATCGCGCCTATCCTGCCTCAAACCCCTCCCGAGGAGAAGCCTTCCCGCAAGCGGTATATAATGCGGGTCTGCCTCGGTCGCCCCGAAGCACGGCGATCGCGCTCAACCGATGATGGAGCCGCGAAAAGCATGGCGCACCAAATCGGAGACACGAAAGAGGTTCCGGTCCAGCAGATCGACGTCTACACCGACACGCGGGACATCCTCGCGCACGCCAAACGGCAGGCCGAGGAGCGCCGCTATCGGGATTTCCCCATCTTCGACGTGGATTCCCACATCATCGAGACGATGAACTGGCATGAGGTCGCCGAATACATCGAAGACCCGGTCATCCGCGATAACGCCCTGGATTTTTACAAGAACAAGGGGGGCGCCCCAGCGTACGGCCTGAACACCAATCCGGGAATGTGGTACCAGGACATCGGCGGGCGCATCCCCCACGATTCCGACCGGCGGGAGACGGTGGAGGAATCCGACGGCGAGCGCAACCTGGTCCTGATCCGCCGGGCCCTGGAAAGCATCGGCATCGACTACATGGTGGTCTTTCCCACGGCGATGCTCCACGTCGGCATGCACCCGCAGCTCGACATGGAGGTCGTGCTCTCGCGGGCGTTCAACCGCTGGCTGGTCGATCACATCCTCAAGGCCGACGACCGGCTCAAGTCGATGCTCTATCTTCCTTTCAGCAATCCGGAGGCGTCCATCAAAATGGTCGAGGAGTTCGCGGGCGAGCCCGAGGTGATCGGGTTCATGGTCACCAGCGTCCGGAACCAACCGGTCCAGGCCAACCCGTACATGAAGCTGTACGCGACCCTTCAGGAACGGGGCCTGCCCATCGCCTTCCACAGCGGGTATTACTGGCAGGAGCCGGTCCTGACCCAGTTCAGCCGGTTCGTCGGGATGCACACGGTGGGATTCGTCCTGTGGAACATCGTTCACCTCGTCAATTGGGTGCTCCACGGCATCCCCGAGCGGTTTCCCCGCCTGAAGGTCATCTGGATCGAGAGCGGACTGGCCTGGGTCCCCTTCATGATCCAGCGGCTGGACCACGAATATCTGCTCCGCACCTCCGAGGCGCCGGCGCTCAAGCGGCTGCCGAGCGAATATATCCGCGAGATGTTTTTCAGCGCCCAGCCGCTCGAAAAATACAGCCTGAATGCGCTGGAATTCACGTTCAAGATGATCAACGCCGAGAGCCAGCTCCTCTACGCCTCGGACTGGCCGCACCAGGACTTCGATCTGCCCAGCACGATTTACGACCTCCCCTTCCTGAGCGAGGGGGCGAAACGAAACATCCTGGGCGGGAACGCCTTGAAGCTGTTCAATCTGGACAACCCCAAGGGCAAGTGACCGACCCGCCTTGATCGGCAAACCGAAAGCGGAGGAACCCGGCGTGCCCGAGCTCTACGTGGGAAACGAGGCCGAGTTCGACGAGGGCGGCCGAAAGGTCATCGACCACGACGGTCTGGAGATCGGCGTGTTTCGGATCAAGGGGCGCTTCTTCGCCTACGAAAACCACTGCGCCCACCAGGGCGGTCCCGTCTGCCAAGGCCGGATTTTCAAAAGGGTGGAAGAGGATTTGGCCCCGGACGGGACCAGCGCCGGCTTCAAGTATTCGGCCGACCGGGTTCACATCGTCTGCCCGTGGCACGGATACGAGTACGACCTTGAAACCGGCGCCCTCCCGACGAACGGGAAGGTGCGGCTGCGGACATTCGAGGTGACGATCCGGGACGGGGACGTCTACGTCGCGCTCTAGGCGATGGCTTCCGGCCCCTCAGCCGGAGCGGCCCCGAAGTCCTTCGAGGATCTTCTCAGGCGTAATCGGCAAGTCGTGAACCCGCACGCCCACGGCGTCGTACACCGCGTTCGCGATCGCCGCGGCCGGGGAGTTCATCGTCGTCTCCGAAACCCCTTTCATCTCCGACTGCAAGGATTCATCCCCCTCGGCGAACCCGACCCGGCTCAGCGGCACGTCCAGTGTCGTGGGTATTTTATAATCCCCGAACTGGGCGTTCTCCACGGTCCCGGAGGCCCCGTTGATGACAAGGTGCTCGCTGACGGCGAGGCCGATCCCCTGGGCGAAGGCGCCCTCCACCTGTCCGGCCGCCCCAAGCGGGTTCACCACCCGCCCGATGTCATGCACGTCCGACATGTCGAGAATCTCGACCTCCCCGGTCTCCTCATCCACCGCCACCTTGACGCACTGGACGCCGAAGGCCGGCGGGTTGCCCGGCGGCTGGGTCGTCGCCTTTCCGATGATCGAAATCATTTCCTTGTAATGGGCGGTCTCGACGATTTCCCCCACGCTGAGGGATTTCCCGGATGAATTCCGGGAGGAGACAACGCCCCCGGATATCTCAAGGTCCCCGGGATTCACGTCCATCATCCGTCCGGCGGCTTCCAGGATCTGCTCCCGCGCGTCCAAAGCGGCCAGACGGGCGGAATGGCCGGCGGCGAACGTGATGCGGCTGGCGTGCGTCGGCGCGTCGAAGGGGGCCGAGTCCGAATCGTTGGGAACCACGGTGACGTGCTCCAGGGGCACGCCCAAGGCGTCGGCCACGATCTGGCTCAAAGCGGTCGCCTGCCCCCCGCCTTGCTCGATCGAGGCGATGTTGAGGCCGACGGTTCCGTCCTCGTTGGCCTTCACGATCGCCCCGCAGTACTCGATCACCTTCTCCGCCAGGTCTTTGCCGGTGTGCACCCCCGAGTTCTTCATCCCGCAGAAGGCCAGACCCACGCCCACCTTGACGCTCGGGCCCAGGGGCGTCCGCGTCTTCGGATCATCCCATCCAATGAGCGTCCGGGCCCGGCCGGCGCATTCGGACAACCCGCAGGAGTTGATTTTCAGATCGGTCATCGGCGAGATGTCTCCCGCTTCATAGGAGTTCTTCACCCGGAACTCGAACGGGTCGAAGCCCATCTCGTCGGCAATCCGGCTCATGTGGCACTCGACGGCGAAGTTGGTCTGAACCGCGCCGTAGCCCCGCATCGCGCCCGAGGGGAAGTTGTTGGTGTACACGGCGAAGCCTTCGAAAAGATGATGGGGCGTCTTGTAGGCCCCGACGAAGATGTTGCCGCCCACCAGGACGACCGAAGGCCCGTGATTGGCCGAAGCGCCGCAGTCCATCCAGGCCCTCATGTGCCGCGCGGTCAGGGCGCCGTCCTTCTTGAGGCCTGTCTTCACCCACATCCGGGAGGGGTGTCTCGCGGTCCGCGTAAACTCTTCCTCAGGGGTGGAAGTGATCCGGACGGGACGATTCAGCCTCATTGCGGCCAGGGCGCAAAGGGGCTCGTTCACGACCAGGTCCAGCCCCTTGCCGAAACCGCCGCCCAGCACGGGCCGGATGACGCGAAACGTCGAGAGGGGAAGGCCCGTGGCCTCCGACAACCGGGCGCGCAGCCCGAAGATGGCCTGCGTCGTCGAATAGACCGCCACCCGGTCCCCCGCCTCGGGCCAGCAGCAGATCACATGGGTCTCCAGGGGCGCCTGGTTCACCCGTTGGGTGGACCATTCGTCCTCGAAGACCACGTCCGCCTCGGCAAACCCCTTTTCCACGTCGCCCCGGCCCAGGTAAATGGGCCGGTCGGCGTCGCGCAACCCGAAGCTGATGTTTCCCTCCCCCTCCGGCCTGACCACGGGCGCGTCCGGCTGCAGGGCGCTTTCCAGGTCGAAGACCGCCGGAAGCGGCTCGCACTCGAGATGGATGGCCGAGAAGGCCCCCACGGCCTGATCCTCGGTTTCCGCCACGACCAGCGCGACGGGCTGGCCGATGTAGCGGAGGGTGTCGTCCAGGATGAATTCGTCCTTGACCTGTACGTCAGAATGGGGGTTCTGCTGGTTATAGATGGGGTTGTATCGATGCCGCGGCGCGTCCTCGAACCCCATCACCAAGCGCACGCCCGGCGCCTTGCGGGCGTCTTCCAGGTCCAGCCGCACGATGCGTCCGTGGGGGATCGGACTCCGGAAGATCTTCCCGATGAGGGCCTTGGGCGGCAGGTAATCGCTCACAAACCCGAGCCGCCCCGTGGCCTTTTCGCGTCCGTCCACGCGGGGGACCGATTTTCCGATGAGTCCTTCCATAAAATCACCTCAATCCCGGATGCGCCATGCCGGATGAATTCCGGCTCATGCCCGAACGGACCCGGCGGCCCGCCGGCCGACCCGCATCCACTCCCGCTCTTTGTACCACATTTTTCATGGCCATAGATGTCAACAGGCCCTTGCGCGGATGGCGGGCAAGACGCCGCACTCCCCATAGGTAAAGAGCTCAGATTGACAACCCGGGGCCGCTCAGGACCGTTTCGGCGGCGGCTTGCCGACTTTCACACCTCAACGGCCCACCGATCCCTTTCCCGGCCCCCCCCTGGCCGGCCGGGGGCGCCGTCCACGGACTTCGGGGGATCCGCAACGCCCGTCTCTCAACGGAACCGTCGAGACAAGCCCGCGCCTTGCGGGGCCTGCCGGGGCGGTGTAAGATTTTGTTAAATCCTCGATAAGATGGAGGTTATCGAATCGCGCGACAATAATCATTCATCCCCCTCGTCGGATGCGGAAGGGGGGGGAATCCGCAATCTTTATTCCAGAAGCGGCCGTTGAACCTTTCCTTGAAATGAAGCCGGATGGAATTCACACCGCCCCAAAAGAACCGAATGAGCCGGAAGCCCCGCCGGGTGACGCGGCGATGTCGGCGCTTCAACCCCAACGCGATGTCAAGAAATCGCGGATTGTTGAACCGCCGGTCCTATCGCCTCGCGGCGGCCCTGTTGGGACTCTGGATGGGATCAGGGCTCGCCCGGGCCTCGGAGGAGAACATCTGCCCGAAGTCGGGAGAGATTTACCTGACCGCGGCGGAGGGCGCCGCCGAGGCCGGCGTGCGGGAGAACCTCATCCGCAAGGCCATCGCCGCCTGCTCCGATGAGGCCATCGCGTACTTGCTCCTCGGCCGCCATTACCAAAGCCTTCACATGAGGGGCCGGGCCCGCGAGACTTATCTGAAGGCCCTGAAGCGTCTCCCGCTGACGACCGACATCCTCCGGAAGATCGCGAACCTGAACCCTTCAAACCCCAAAGAGGCGCTTTTCAACCTGCTCGGCCCGCTGGTTGCGGCGGACGCGGGGGCGCCGGGGTCGGACTCCGAAAGAACGCCCCTTCAAAACGGAAAGATGAAAATTCCCAAGGACCCCGAAGCGCGGTTGATCTTGGCCCGGGAGCAGACGCGGCTCGGGGAGGAAAGGATTAGCGATAATCTCAAGGGGGGCTTGCGCCTGCTGAACCGCGCCCTCGAGGTCGCGCCCGCGTACGAGCGCCCCCGCAGGAAGCTGATTCAAAATTTCTTCACCCTCGGGGAATACCACGCCCAGGGCGAGTGGTTCGATAAGGCAGTCGTTCTATACAAGAAGGCCCTGCGCTACGCCCCGGACAACCCGCGGATTCACATTCGCATCGGCGACGCCTATAGCCAACTGAAGGGCCGTGAAAAGGAGGCCCTCAAATACTTCCGAAGGGCCGACGCCCTCTTCAATCAACGCGCGGCTTCTTTTGCGGGCAAAGAGCGGGCGTCCTTCCGCCGGCGCATCAAGTTGGGACTTGACAAATTTGACGAGACTCGGCTTGCCTACCGGCAGGCGCGAGGGGCGAAGGCCCGGGAAATCGGCAACATCTACCTGGCCAGGGCGGACTACCTGAAGGCGGCGGGAGCGTTCAAGGAAGCCATTGGATGGACGCCCGGCGACGCGCGGCTGCACTACGATCTCGCGACCGCCCTCAAACAAGTGAACGGCACGATGCGCGAGCGAAACCTGAAAGAGGCGCTTCAGAACTTCGAGCGCGCGGCGACCCTGTACCGGACCCCAACCCCGGCGGCCGCGGCCGGGCTGCCGAAGGCGTTTGACCGGCGGACCCGATTGGAAATCGCGTACCTCAGTGGCAAGATCAATACGCTTGCCTATTTAACGCAAAAGGGTGTCATCGAAATCCGGGAGAAGGCGATCGAGTTTTCTCTCTTCGTCCTCGCGTCCGTTGGATTCGTCGTGTGCCTCCTGCGCCCGAGGTTCGCGTCCCAGGCGTGAGCGCTCCGCCGGAACGGGCCTGAGACTTGAATGACGTAGAGATGGAAAGCCCGGCCGGGGACATCCTGATCCTCCGGGGCGGGGGACTGGGCGACACGCTGTTGGCGCTCCCGGCCGCAGCCGCTGCGGCCCGACATTTCCCCCCCCCCTCCCCCTCCCGAATTGAGTGGGTGGGAAACCCCGCCGTCCTTCCCGTGATGCCGCTTGGCCTCGCCGGTCCCCGCCTTCGCTCCGCCGACGGCCCCGCGCTTTCGCTCCTGAGGCGCGAAGACGCCGACCCGGAGGAAATCTTCCGGGCATTCTCCCGCGACGCCCCGTATGACCTCGTCGTCGCCTGGACTCCCGGTGACGAAGCGTTCGAGAAAAACCTGGGCGTCCTCGCAAGGAAAGTCATCCGGGCGGACCCCCACCCGCCCGCCTCATCCCGCCCCGTCCATGCCGTGGATTACCTTCTGGCGGGTCTGAAGCCCTTGGGCGCACTCCCGCCATCGGACGGCCCGGAAGCCCCTGAGATTCGTCCGACGGCCGAAAATCTCCGCGATGCGCGCCGTTTGTTGAGCCGGTTGGGGATCGGGGCGGACGACCCGTATTTCGTCCTCCACCCAGGGAGCGGCGGAGGGTGGAAGCGCTGGCCTCCGTCCTGTTTCGTCCGCCTTGCGGAGGATCTGGCGGCGGAGGGAGAGGTGGTCTGGCTCCTCGGTCCGGCCGAAGAAGAGACGGGAAAGGCGGTGCAGCAATTGACACGCGGGGCCTTTTTGAAAATCCTGCAATCCCCTCCCCTGCCGGCCCTCGCCGGGGTGCTCAGGAGGGCGGGGGGTTACGTGGGAAGCGACTCGGGCGTCACTCACCTGGCCGCCGCGTGCGGCGCGAACACCGTCGCCCTGTTCGGGCCGACGCAACCGGCGGTTTGGGGACCGCGTGGCGAGCGTGTGGTGATCCTCCGCCGCAACGCCGGCTGCGCCGCCTGCACCCGGGGCGAGCGGGCTGGCCACACATGTTTGGCGGCCATCGACGTGGAGGAGGCGCTCGAAGCGGTTCTCGGCGGCGGCCTTCGCTGAGAACGGGACTGCCCGGGGTGAGGCCGATCATCGATCCGGCCGACGACCTGGGGCGCACCAACGCCTCTCGCAATATTCCACAACCTCCGGGGCGCCCGCGCGGGAGCGCAGGGCATCGAGGTTCGCCCGCCCGAAAAGACCCCGGCGAGCGGCGTACAGAAGGCCAAGGTAAACGTTGGCGTACGCGAACCTCTGCCTGGCCGCCTTTTGAAACCAATGGATGGCCTGGTCCAGATCCCTCGGCACACCCAGACCGGCGGCATACATGAAGCCAAGGTGATATTGGGCGCGTGCGTCACGCCGATTGACGGCCGCCTTCCGGAACCACTTCACGGCCTCGGTGTAATCCCTCGACACGCCCAGGCCATGGGCGAACATGCGGCCCAAATCCACCTGGGCCCCGCTCTCCCCCTTCTCGGCGGCCTTGCCGTACCATTTCACCGCCGCGGTGAAGTCCCGCCGCACCGCCCATCCATTTTCGCACATCAAGCCGAGGCGTCCTTCGGCGGCGGTGTGCCCCTTCCGGGCCGCCTTTCGATACCACCGCAACGCCAACGCATGGTCCCGCGGCAGGCCTTCGCCTCTGTGATACATGTGTCCCAATTGAAACTCCGCCCCGGTGACCCCCTTCTCCGCAATTTTCCGGACCCACTTGGCCGCTTCCCGATAGTCCTGCGGCACGCCCAGGCCGATGTGATAGAGGCTCGAAAGTCGGAGATGGGCGCTGGTATGTCCCTGCTCCGCGGCCAATCTGTACCACTTGGCCCCTTCTATGTAATCCTGGGGCACGCCCCAACCCTCGGCGAGCATGTAGCCTAGTCGATATTGGGCGCCGGCGTGCCCCTGCTCCGCCGCTTTCCGATACCAGCCGGCCGCCACGGCCATGTCTTTCCGCACGCCTTCTCCATGACGGTGCAGCTCACCGAGGTGAAATTGGGCTTCGGCGCTTCCCGACTCGGCCAAAGGCGTCAATTCCGAGAGGGCGAATTCGTAGCCGCCTCGCCGGAGGGCCTCCAGTCCGGCCTTCAGGTCCGCCCGCGCCGGGACGGCCGCCAAGAGAAGGGCCATCCCGCCAAGCACGACTTGCTTCATCTCTATCGCCTCCACCGCGGCGGGATTCAGGTGCCCCGCGAAAACCGCCCAACGGGCAAGGCCCGTCAAGATTTCCGTGTTCGACCTTCCATACGGCGGCCGGAACCCAACCCCCCCGGACCCTGCTCAGGTCCCCTTTCGGCTCCGACCGCATACCATAGGTTTTCCGGAAAAGAAACACATCCTGAGAAAAACCCCATTGACGACACTCCCAAAACGCCCAATACTTAACCATATGGTTAAATATAATCAAGACCGTCTGAACATCACATTTTCGGCGCTGGCCGACCCGACGCGGCGGGCGATCCTGACGCGGCTCGCGCGGGGGGAGTCCACGGTGACGGCGCTGGCCCGGCCGTTCAAGATATCGCTTCCCGCCATCTCGAAGCATTTACGGGTGCTGGAGACGGCGGGCCTCCTATCGCGGGAGCGGGACGGCCGGATTCACCGCTGCCGGTTGAACGCGAAGCCCATGCAAGACGCGGACGATTGGATTCGACGTTACAGCCGATTCTGGGAGAAGCGCCTGGACGCCCTGGCCGAATACCTGGAAACCACCCGAGACGAGGAGGAGGGAGGGGGGGGGAGGGGGGGGGAAACGCAATGCCCCGAGGACAAACCGCCCGCGAAACCGCGGTCTCCATCCAACGGACGTTCCCGGCCCCGAGGGAAAGGATTTTCCGGGCGTGGACGGAACCGGAAGAGATGAGGAAATGGCTCGATGGGACGGGAACCCTCACGGACAAAAAGGAGGAGAACCCATGGCATCAGGCAACGTAGAATCTGTTCAGGCCCTGACCTTTCAACGGACATACGTGGCCTCCCGGGACCGGGTTTACCGGGCGTGGGCCGAGCCGGAAGCGCTCAAACGATGGTTCGGGCCCAGCGACGACTTCACAATCCCGACCGCCGAGGCCGACGTGCGCGTCGGCGGAGCCTACCGGATTGTGATGGTGTCGCCGGACGGAAACCGCAACACTACCGCGGGCGTGTACAAAGAAGTCGCGCCCGGAGAGAAACTGGTGTTCACCTGGTCGTGGGCCGAGGGCGGTATGGACATCGGCGAGACGTTGGTCACGGTCGAGTTTCGGGGGGAAGGCGATCAGACCGAAATCTCGGTCACGCACGAGCTCCTTCCCACGGAGGAAGCGCGCCAAGCCCACGCCGACGGCTGGAACGGCACGTTGGTCCGGCTCGATCGGGTTCTGTAACGGGAGACCGGAGGTGGGGTTGGTTTCCGGCGCAACACGGAATCCCCCACGTCTCATCCCCGCGCCTACATCTCTGGGTTTGGGTGGTTCCCCATGTAGAACAAAGAACCTTCGTCGGCTTTCCGGATTTGGCTTTGACCCGCTTTCTCGCGCCCGCCGTGCTAGGATGCGCCCATTCGCCGCAATGCCGGGGTTGACCCCCGTCCGGGATTGAAGACCGCGGAAAAACGCCTTCGTCAGTCGCCCGCGGAGGGTCTCAGGGGAGTGCTCGGTTCAGAGGAGAATTCGGAAATGGCAAAAGTCTACGTCAGCGCAGTCATCGACAGGCCGGTCGATCAGGTGTGGGCGACCATTCGGGACTTCGGCGACCTTGCCGGGTGGAACCCCGCGTTCCGTGAAAGCATCATCGAAGGCGACCTGCCGGCGGACCGGGCCGGCTGCAAACGAAAGCTCACCTTGGAGGACGGCGCCGTCATCCGCGAGGAGCTCCGGGCATTTTCGGACGAGGAGCGATCCTGCACATACTCGATTCTCGAGTCTCCTTTCCCGATCAAGAACTACGTCTCCACGCTGCGCCTTTTGCCCGTCACGGACGGCGGCCGCACGTTCGCCGAGTGGTCCGCGGAGTTCGACGTCCCCCCGGAGAACGAAGAAGAGATCTGCGGGGTGGTCGCCAACGGCGTTTTCCAGGGCGGCTTCGACAGCCTCAAGAACCCGGTGTAATCCCTCCGGCGAAGCGAGCGCCGCCCATGAGGGACGAAAACTTCTGTCGGTTTGTCCTGGACCAGTTGGATGGGATGAACGATGTCCACGCCCGTCCCATGTTCGGCGGGTTCGGACTCTACCGGGGAGAGACCTTCTTCGGCCTGATCTCATCCGACGGCCGGCTCTACTTCAAAACCGACGCGGTCACGCGGGAAGAATACGTCGCCCAAGGAATGGGGCCGTTCCGGGCCAACGAAAGGTTGACGCTCAAGAGCTATTACGAGGTGCCCGCCGATGTCCTGGAAGACCCGGACCGCCTGGCCGAATGGGCGGAAAAAGCCGTGGAAATCCAGTGGGCGGAGGGATACAAATCCGCACGGCCGCGAAACCCCAAACGCAAAAAGAAAAAATCCCGATGATCCGGGGGCTTCCGAATCATCGGGATTTCCGGCCGGATCATCCAGCCGGCGGATTCGACTTCGGGGGGAGGGGGAGGGGGAGGGGGGAGAAACCCCCTCCGGCCTCGACCCTGGTCCGGACTCAACTCTCCGCCAACAGCCTCTCGATCATCGCCTCCGTCGCCGCGTGATCCCCCTCGCCGATCCGGAAGGAGCGGATGACCCCCTTCTTATCGACAAGGTACCGGGTCGGCCAGTACCGGTTCCGGGAGGCCTTCCAGTTCGCGAAGTCGTTATCGAGGCAGACCGGATACTCCACGCCCAGCCTCTTGACCGCGCGCCGGACGTTTTCGAGCTTCTTCTCGTGGCTGAACTCGGGGGCGTGATTGCCGATGATCACCAAACCGCGTTTCGCGTATTGCTTATGCCAGACCGCCAACTGCGGAATCTCATTCCGGCAGTTGATTCACCCGAAGGTCCACATCTCGACCAGGACGACCTTTCCCCGAAGCGAGGACCATTCGATGGGGGCGGAGTTGATCCACGTCTTGCTCCGGATGGGCGGCGCCGGCCGGCCAATCAGAGATTCGGCGGAAACCCGCACCCAGGTCGGGAACAGGGACCACAAGGCCAGGGCAAGGCCGATGATCCCGACCACCCACCAGAGTCTTCGACTTGAGGTCTTCATGGAAATTCCTCCAGGACATGCGCCACGCTCAACATGGAACGGAATCCGGCCGACGGCAAGGCATTCTTCCACACGCGCGGATTCCTGATGTCCCGGTTATGTCTGGAAATCGTAAATTTTCGGTTGACCCGGGGGGGGGGAGGGAGAGGGGGCGATCTCAAGGGCCGGGAGAGGACCCCTCGAAACGCGCGGCCGCGAGGTCCGCCGACACCGCGTCGTTTCCGTGTGCATGCTCCGCCAACAACTCCTTCAGTTGAACCATGAAGTCGTCCAGATCCTTGAATGACCTGTAAACGGACGCGAAGCGCACGTACGCCACATGGTCCACTTCCCGGAGCGCGGCCATGACCCGCTCGCCGATCACCCCGCTGGGGATCTCTTTCTCCCCCGATTCGAGGATGTACCGCCCGACCCGGTCGACCATCGCCTCCTGCACATCCGCGCTCACCGGGCGCTTCTCCAGCGCTTTCTGGATTCCGGCCAGGACTTTGCCGCGTTCGAACGGCTCGCGCCGGCCGTCCTTTTTCACCAGAAGCGGAAAGACCTCTTCCAGGCGCTCATACGTCGTGAAGCGCCGCTCGCAGCTCTCACATTCGCGGCGGCGGCGGATGGCGTTGCCGTCCTTGGTCAAGCGCGAGTCGATGACCTTCGTTCCCGTCGAGCCGCACGATGGACATTTCATGAAAAAAACCTCCCGTGGAGGGCTCAGGCCGCGGCCGGGCTTCCCGCATAGAGGGGAAACCTTCCGCAGAGCTCCCGGACGTCCTCGCGGATCTTGGCCTGCAAGGCGGTGTTCTCCACGTCGCCCAAAATCTCCGAGATCCACCGGCCGATCCGGCGCATCTCCTCTTCCCGCATTCCCCGGGTCGTCACGGCGGGCGTCCCGATCCGGACCCCGCTGGCCACGAAGGGGGAGCGCTCGTCAAACGGCACGGCGTTCCGGTTCGCCGTGATCCCGGCCGCTTCCAGGGCGAGCTGGGCGGTCTTCCCGTCCACCGGACTCTTGCGCAAATCGACGAGCATGAGATGGTTGTCCGTTCCCCCCGAGATGAGCGGGGTTCCGCTCGAAAGCAGGGCGTCGGCCAGCGCCGCGGCATTGCGCACGATCTGCCGCTGATAGTCCCGGAACGCCTCCGTCGCCGCCTCTTTGAAAGCCACCGCCTTGGCCGCGATGACGTGCATCAAAGGGCCTCCCTGAAGGTACGGAAAGACTTTCTTGTTCAGCGCCTTCGCGGTCTCCTCATCGTTGGTCAGCACAAACCCGCCGCGCGGTCCGCGCAACGTCTTGTGCGTCGTGGCGGCGACAACGTCGGCATGGGGAACAGGATTGGGGTGAGCTCCGGCCGCAATCAGGCCGGCGATATGGGCCATGTCGACCATGACCTTCGCGCCCACCTCATCGGCGATCTCCCGGAACCGATCGAACTCGATCACGCGCGGGTAGGCGCTCGCCCCGACGACGATCATGGCCGGACGGTGTTCCCGCGCCTTGGAGCGAACGTCGTCGAAGTCGATCCGCTCGGTCTTCGGGTCCACGCCGTAGGCGACAACGTTGAACAGGCCCCCGGAAATACTGACGGGACTTCCGTGGGTCAGGTGGCCTCCGTGGGCCAGGTTCATGCCGAGGATGGTGTCGCCCGGACGGATAAAAGCCAGGTATCCGGCCGTCACCGCCTGCGTCCCCGAATGAGGTTGAACGTTGGCATGGGCGGCGCCGAACAGGGCCTTGACCCGTTCGCGCGCAAGGTTCTCGGCCGTGTCTACATGCTCACAGCCCCCGTAATACCGGCGGCCGGGCAGCCCTTCGGCGTACTTGTTCGTCAGGACCGACCCCTGGACCTCCATCACCGCCGCGCTTGTGAAGTTCTCCGACGCGATGAGCTCGAGACCTTCTTCCTGCCGGGTCTGCTCAAGGTCGATAACGCGGGCGATTTCCGGATCGATGTCCTCAAGTGTTCGTCTCACGGAGATCCATTCTCCCTTTCAAGCGCCGCGGGCCGACTGATTCTCCGGCGATCTCGGTGAAACCTCAGCGCCTTGCATGCGTCCGCATAAACCAACGGACCGAACCCGCCTCAAACAAACGGACGGCCGATTTGAAATGAAACGCCGGCGTAATCCGCGCAATCCGCCGCCGCTTTCTGGGCGAACCACCAACTCCACTCGACATGCCAGACAGGAGACTATCTTTCGCGAAGATACTATATACTGTACGCTTTCAGCGTAGCAAGCACAAGACCTATGGGTGAAGGAGAAATCGATGACCGCTTCGAACGGCCGCAATCAGCCCCCTCGAAATGCGAAAGCCGGTCCGGGGCCCCAACCTCCTTCCGGACTCGAAGGCGCCGCTTTTCGGACGGCCTTCGGTTGGGCAGGCGCCGCCGCCACCCAACGAGGTCTCCGCCGCCTGATCCTCCATCTCGACAGCCGGGGACAAGTCGAGGCCGAGTTGAGGGATTTGGATGCCCGGTTGAGCAATCCCCCCAACCCCTTTCTTCGACGGGTCATCCAATCGGTCGAAGATTACTTTGAAGGCAAACCGGTCACGCTGAGCTTCGACCTCGACCTCTCGGACCTTTCTCCCTTCTCCCGGCGGGTGACGCGCGTGACCCGGAAAATCGGTTGGGGACGGGTCCGGACGTACGGCCAGGTGGCGACCGCGGCCGGCTCGCCCGGGGCCGCCCGCGCGGTGGGCGTCGTCATGGCCAAAAACCGGCTTCCCATCGCCGTTCCGTGACACCGGGTCATCGGGTCCCGGGGGGACCTGAGAGGATTCTCGGCGCCCGGCGGCGTCTCGACCAAAGCCCGGATGCTCGGGCTCGAAGGCGTCCGCATCGGAGAGACGCCCGGGACTTCATGAACCCCCTCACACCGCGGCCCCGTTCCCGGCGATGGTCCGGGGCCGGAGAAGACCGGGCCCATCGGTCCCGAAAAGGAGCGGACAGCATGGAGGCATCACGGGACGCCGCGTCCGCCCGGCCCATCGATCACCTCATCCTGAGCTTTCCCGGGATCCTTTACGACGACGTGCGCGTCGCGTTTTCGATCACGAATAAGGTCCTGGTCCTGCACGGCCTGAGCGAAATCACGTTCGATCACTTTCGCGACGTCACCGAGGGGACGCTGGACGAGTTCATCATTCCGGAATTCATGCCGGGTTACGACCGGGAGGTGCTGCGGGCGGAGCTGGTCCGCGCCACGAAGGGCGAGCCGAAGGGGAAGCTGTGTGAGGGCGCCGCCGAGGTGCTCGAAGAGTTGCGTCGGGACGGCGTGACCTGCTCCATCATTACATCGAAAGGAGGAGAATTCGTCCGCGCGGAGATCGAGCGTCTGGGGTTGGGGAAATTTTTCCCAGAATCCCGCGTCTCTCTCGCGGCGCGGGAGTGGACGACGGTCTTCAATCCCGACCACATCGGCAGAACAAAGGCCCACGGGATTCTGCATATCCTGTCCGAGAATGAAATTCCCATCGAGACTTGCGCGTACGCGGGGCACATGGAAAAAGACATTCGAGAGGCCCAAAAGACGGGCGTCATGACGATCGCCGTCGATTGGCCCATGAGCTACAACAGCGAAGCGCGGCTTGCGAGAGCGGCGCCGGACGTCCTGATCCGGCATTTCCGGGAGGCGCCTGAAGCGCTCCGGTCTTTGTCCGCGGCCCGCTGAAATCAAGGCGCGGTTCCCGGAAGCTCATGGTACGTCTCGAAAATAAGCTGACCCTTCACGAATTGCGGAGAAGGCGGGCAAGATGCCCGCCCTACCTGTCTGAAGATCCCGGCTTTCCGTCCACCGGCAGGCCGGGCGTTTGGGTCGGTTGACCCCTCGGGTCGGTTGACCCCTTGCCCGGCCCGAAAGGACAGTTCGAGTCTCGATAAGTAATGCGATTTTCAAGGCGCCGCACCAGGGAACGTTCCACACGGCGAATGGCTGAAGGCCATACAGCCCGGGAGTTCTCCGGAATTTTCCATCTCTGAGGAGGTGACCCATGGAGACCGTCCGCATTCGGGACGAATCCGAATTTCCCGAAGAGACGCAAAAGCAGTTCCAGCACGTCAAGGAGTTCTTCAACATCGATTTCGTCCCGAAGATGGTTCGTGTCCTGAGCCACTACCCGGAGTTCCGGGCCGGCCAGGGGCGGTGCACCCGGCGGGCGCTCTCCCCGGGCGCGCTCCCCCGGACGACGAAGGAGCTCATCGCCTCGGCGGTCAGCGCCATCAACGTCTGCCCCTACTGAACGGCCTCGCACACCGCTGCCGGGAAGCAGCAAGGCCTGAAGGACGACGACATCTGGTACGAGCTGGCCTACACGGTCGGGACCGTCCATGGGATCAACGCTGTGGCGGACGGCGTGTGGGTCCCCCTGCCCTTCAACGACCCAGGCATCCGCAAACCCCTTGTTTCCCTGGTGGATGAGGCCAAGGCCGCCGGGAAGGTCAAAGAGGTCTTCGACGACATCAAGGGCTTCTACGAGATGGATTTCGTCCCGGGGGTCCACCGCGTGATGGCGAACGACCCCGGCTACCTGGGCGACCACTGGAGTTACGTGAAGACCGCGTTCACGGGCCGAAAGCTCGACCGCCTCACCAAGGAGATCCTGGCGCTGGCGGCGTCCATGACCGCCAAGTCGGATTAGGGATCGACTTCCACATGCGGGAGGTCCGCCGGCTGGGGCTGAGCGAGAAGGGGGTCCTGGAGGTGGTCTTCCTCGTCAAGCACTTCTGCGTGGACAACAAGATCTCCCGCGCGCTCCTGCTGGAATCGGATTTCGACGATTTGCTGTGAGGGAGAAAAGAGGGAGCAGGCGTCAAAGCGGCCGCTCGGCGCATGGCCCTCAACCCTGAGGGAGTCGGTCCGCCACCCTCCCCCTTTCGTCGCTGGTTGGGCGAGAAATCCCCGCCTACCCCCGGACCAGCCGCATGTTCGCGCCCAGCTCGTTCATCAGATCCGGGAAGGTGGGGAAGGTGACGTTGACGGCCTCGGCGTTGGTGATGTGCGTCAGGCCGCGCGCCCGCAGGCCCGCGACGGCCAGGGCCATGACGACGCGATGGTCCCCGGCGCCGTCCACGGCCGCGCCGTGGAGATCGCTCCGCCGGATCACCAGCCCGTCGGACAGCTCCTCGATGTCCGCCCCCATGCGCCGGAGGTTCTCGGCCATGACCGCGATGCGGTCGGTTTCCTTGATGCGGGCGTGCGCGACGTTCTTCAGGACGGTCTCCCCCCAGGCGAAGCATCCCACGACGGCGAGGGCGGGCAAAGCGTCGGGCGTGTCGCTCAGGTCCAGCTCCCTTCCCTGAAGGTCCGCGCCCCGGACCCGAACGCCCTTGTGCGTGATGTCGATGTCCGCGCCCATGTCGATCAAGAAGTTCACGACCTCCTTGTCGCCCTGGGTGTCTTCCATGTCCAGGCCATGGAGCATGATCCCCGAATTCGTGATGGCCGCCGCGCACAGGAAAAACGTCGCCGATGAGAAGTCCGCCGGGACCACCTCCCGGAAGGGGAGATACGAGCGGCCCCCGGGGATGGTGAAGGTCTCATAGTTGTCGTTCTTCGGCATGACCTCCTGCTTCTCCAGCCAGCGCAGGGTCATGTCGATGTACGGCCGTTCCCGCAATCCGGAAACGTGGACGATGGTGTCCTCGGGGGCCAACGGACAGTTGATCAACAGGCTCGTGAGGAACTGGGAGGTGACGCCCTCCACCGTGGTCTCCCCCCCCTTCATCCGGCCGCAGATGACGGCCGGCAGGCAGCCGTTTCCCCTGGTGCTGAACGCCTCCGCCCCCAGGTCGGTCAGGGCGCTCAACAGAGACTCCATCGGACGCCCGCGGGTCTGCTCATCGCCCGTGATGACGGAGTAGCCCCGGCACAGCGCCGCCGAACCCATCCCGATCCAGCAAGTCGTCCCCGAGTTGGCGACATCGATGACGTCATCCGGCGCCGCCGGCCGATCCCCCGCCCCCTCTACGATCCACCGGCCCTCTTCCTTGTGGATCTTCGCGCCCAACGCCCGGTAGAGCCGGGCCGCCGCCTCGGCGTCTTCCGACTCCAGCGGGTTCAGGATTTCCGACGTGCCGTCCGCCAGCGCGGCCAGGGCCACGGCGCGGATGGTGTGCGACTTGCTGGGCGGAATGGCCACCGTCCCCATGAGGTCCGATTTCGAGACCTCCAACCTCATCTCAGACCGCCCTTCCCTCGGCGCCGCCCCGCTCGCCGAAGCGGCGCAGCCAGTGATCCAGCAGGACGATGCACAGCATGGCCTCCGCGACCACCACCGCGCGCGGGCAGACACAGGGATCGTGCCTCCCTTCGACGCGGATCGTCCGAGGCTCCAGATTCACATCCACCGTCTCCTGCTCCCTCAGGATGGAGGAGGCCGGCTTGACGGCGATGCGGACGACGATGTCCTGCCCCGAGGAGATCCCCCCCAGGACGCCCCCGGCCGAGTTGGACCGAAAGCCGAGCTTGCCGCCGTCGTTGAACATCGAGTCGTTGTGCTGAAAACCCGTCATCGAGGCGGCGCGAAACCCGGCGCCAATCTCCACGCCCTTGACGGCGTGGATGCTCATCATCGCTTTCGCCAGGTCGGCGTCCAGCTTGTCGAAGACCGGACGCCCCAGCCCCGGCGGAACGCCCGTTGCGCGCGCTTCGACGATTCCGCCGAGGGAATCGCCGCCCCGCCGGGCAGCGTCGATCGCCTCGACCATCCGCGCCGAGATCTCCTCATCCGGGCACCGGACGATGCTCCGATACACCGCCGCGCGGTCCAGGGAAGCGGTTTCTTCCGGGGGGTCCCAGACCATATCTCCGATCCGGCGGATGAAGGCCGTGGTGCGGACGTCCCGCAAGCCCAGACACCGGCGCGCGATGGACCCGGCCGCGACCCGGGCGGCCGTCTCGCGGGCGCTGGACCGGCCGCCGCCCCGATGGTCCCGCAGGCCGTACTTGGCGAGATAGGTGTAGTCGGCGTGGCCCGGACGGAAGAGGTCCCGAATCTCGTCGTATTTCGAGGAATCGGCGTCTTCGTTCTGAAACACCATTGAGATCGGGGCGCCCGTGGTCTTTCCCTCGAACAGCCCGGAAAGAATCTCGACCCGGTCGCTTTCTTTCCGCTGGGTGGTCACCCGGCTCTGTCCCGGCCGGCGCAGGTCGAGGTCGGGCTGAATGTCGGACGCGGAGAGATCCATTCCGGGCGGACAACCATCCACCACGGCCCCCAGGCCCGGTCCGTGCGACTCGCCCCAGGTTGTTACCCGATACTGCTCACCAAACGTGCTTCCGCTCAATCACACCTCCTCCGCCGGCCGCCCGCTCGGCGCTTTCTCGGGACGCGCCCTGAATCGGGCGACCACCTCCGCCGCGATCGCCTCGGGGCGTCCGTCCGCATCCACCCGAATGTCCGCGATCCGCTCATACACCGGTCCGCGCTCTTCGAGGCTCCTTCGAAAATCCGCCCGCGGGTCCGCCGGGTCCAGGTAGACCGGCGGCCCTTGCCGGCTCATCCGCTCCCAGAGGATTTCCTCCGGGAGGTCCAGATAGACGATGAATCCCGACCCCTCGATCGATCCCTCGACCGCGAAGCGGACGGGCGTCCCGCCTCCCAGCGCCACCACGCGATCCCCGTCCCCGCCGCGAAGACAGCGCTCCAGGGCCTCCCGCTCCAGGTCCCGGAAGTATTCCTCCCCCCGCTCCCGGTAGATTTCCCGAAAGGTCTTTCGTTCGCCCGTCCGTTCACGGTGGACATCCTCCAGAACTTTGTCCGAATCCCGAAAGGACGCCCCGAGGGACCGCGCCGCGATCCTGCCGACGGTGGACTTGCCGCACGCCTTCGGGCCCACCAGGATCAGGTTCACCATTCCCTCTCCGAAGCGGAACAGGAAGAGATCTTCTTCCGCGACAGATCCCCTCCGCGCCGCGCCAGGCATTCCGCGATGCGCCCCGACACAACCGAGACACAGCCCCGCCGGCCCGAGTCCGGAACGTCCACCCACTGGATCCCGGGCATCCCGCGGAACCAGACCATCTGACGCTTGGCAAACCGCCGGGTCCCCCGCTGGATGATCTCGACGGCTTCCTCGGGTCCCAGCCCGCCCTCCAGGACCTTCCACAACGTAGCATAGCCGAGCGCCCGAAACGCCGGAAGGTCCGGTGAATATCCCTTTCCGCGCAGGCCGCGAACCTCCGCTATCCATCCCGCCCGCATCATCGATCTCACGCGGCCGTCGATCCGGTCATAGAGCGCCTCACGCCTCCAGCGCAGACAAAGGAGCAGAGGGTCCGGGAACGGCGAAGGCCCCCGCGCGTGTTCGGCCCGAAGACGGGAGATGGGAACGCCGATCCTCTCGTATACCTCCAGGGCGCGGACGATCCGTTTGAGATCCCTCAATCCCACTTCGGCGGCGGTCTCGGGATCCACCCCGGCGAGGCGCTGGTGAAGCCGCTCGACGCCTCCCGAGTCGGCTTCCAGGCGAAGCCGGTCCCGCAGGGCCGGATCGGCCTCCGGGCCGGGAAAGATCCACCCCAGAACGGCCCGCAAATAAAGCCCGCTGCCGCCCACCAACAGAGGAATCCGGCCTCGCGCGCGGATCCCCTCGATAACCGTCCGGGCCTCGCGGCCGAATCGCGCGGCCGTGTAGGGTTCATCCGGATCCGCCAGGTCGATCATGTGATGGGGCGGATCCCGGCGCCGCTCCCGGCTCGGCTTCGCCGTCCCGATGTCCATCCCCCGGTACACCTTCATCGAGTCCACCGACACGACCTCGACCGGAAACTCACGCGCCAACGCGAGGGCCAGGTCATGCTTTCCCGACGCGGTGGCGCCCAGGACGCCGACCAGGGGGGGGGGGGGCTCCGGTTTTTCGGGCATCACGATGAATCGCTTCAGTGGATGGATGTCAGCCTGCATTTCTCACAAAAGGGAAAGGGTGGCTTTCCTTCATCCGGCCGGCTCGTTTTGCGAGAACCACTTGTCGAAAAAAAAGAGAGGGCTCGGCCTGGACACCCCGCGATTCACGGAGGCGCCGGATTCAATGGCGGTGTAGCAAGGAGGCTGGGGCTTAGGGTTTGCGACCCTCTTCGCGCTCCACCGCTCCCGCGAATGGGTGGACCCACTCTTGAACATCGCCCCCCCCTCCCCCTCCCCGGCGCCCCTTGGGTACATGGTTGGCGGGAAATCCGGGATAGACTTTCGGAGGGCCGTGCGCCGGAGAGGTTATCACGAGCACGACCCCCTCCATCCGCGGTTCGGCCGGCGCGCAAGCGCCCCCGCCTTCACCGGTCCGGAGACAGGTCCCTGGACCGGCCGAGGCGAATCGGAGAGAGAAGAATCACGATGAATGCCGAACGGGGCTATCGGAACCTATGCGTCTTCGGACGCACCGCGCGAAACCGGGCCGATGGGCCGCGGGTTCGGGCTCACGGAACGGATTCCGCGACGGATCGATCCGGAACCGCCTCCGTGTCGCGCTCCAAGGGCTCGAGGGCGACGTTGACCAATTCGCGGAGATCTTTTCCGGCCTTGAAGAACGGCACCTTCTTCGCCGGAATCTGGACCGTCGTTCCTGTCTTCGGATTTCGCCCGTTGCGGGGCTCCCGGTGACGAACCCGGAAACTGCCGAACCCCCTCAACTCGACCTTATCGCTCTGGCGAAGCGCGTCGACCACGCAGCCGAAGACGATATTCACGATTCTCTCGGTTTCTTTCTTCGTCAGATCTATCTGTTCGGCGACTTGCTCCACCAACTCCGCCTTTGTCATACCGATTTACCTCCCGACTCCCGCCATGCCTCGCTCCCCCGCGGCGGCCGCAATCTCGGGACTCCCCACTCCCACCCGAGTCCGGGCCTCCACCCGACTAATACGTCCAGATATACTGAAGCCCCCGCGCGACGGGCAGGGCGTCCGAAACCCATCCCGCCGGCCGGATGCTTCGCAACAAGCGCTCGATCCATCCCCGAAGGCGACGACGCTCTTCGTGCACCCGGGGACGCCCTTTGATGCCGGCCATCCGGCCGGCTTCGCGGATTGCATCTTCCAGCGTCCCGATCTCATCGATCAAGCCCAGCCCCTTGGCGCGCTCGCCCGTGAAGATCCTTCCGTCGGCGATCTTTCTCACCGCCTCCACCGGCATCTTCCTTCCCACGGAAACCGCCCGGACGAACTGCTTGTACGCATCGTCAATGACCTGCTGGAGGATCGCCCGGTCCCCGGCGGACATCGGACGCAAGGGCGAGCCGACGTCCTTAAGCACTCCGCTCTTCATCACCTCGATCTTCAGCCCCACCTTCTTCAGAAGGCCCTCGATATTCCCCACCTGAAGGATCACGCCGATGCTTCCCGTGATGGTTCCAGCGTTTGCGTAGATCTTCTCCGATGCCAGGGCGACGTAGTATCCGCCCGAGGCGCCGACCCCTTCCATCGAGGTCAAGACTACTTTTCCCCGCTTCCGGAACCGAAGGAGCGCGTGGTAGATCTCCTGGGAGGCGGCCACCCCCCCTCCGGGGCTGTTCACCTGGACAACCAGGGCCAGGATGGCGGGATCCTCCCCGTATTGCTCGATCAGGCGGACAACCCGGCCGCCCGTCAGGATCGGTCCTTCGATCCGAATCAGGGCCACCTTCTTCGCTGAGCGGACCCCGGTGAATTCACCGGCGAGAAACATCGTCAGGCCCGCCGCCAGGAGAAGGAGGACTCCGGTCCAGATGACCGTCCGGCCCCGGCGCTTCTTCCAACGGGCTGGAGCTTCCATCGATCACATCCTCCGGGAGGAAAAGGACCGCCTAGGAGACCGGCTCCTCTTCGGATGCTTCGGGCGGTTCGCCCGCGGGCGCCTCCGCCTCCCCGGCGTCTTCCGCCACCTCGACGCCTTCGTCGGATTCGGCCTTCACTTCGGGCGCCGCTTCGGCCTCCATCGCCGCCTCCATCGCCGCCTCCATCACCGTCTTGGGGTCACCGCCTCTGATGTCCCCGGCTTCTTCCGGTTTGGCTTTACCCGGGACGGCGGCGGCGGTGTCATCGGCTTCTTCCGGTTTGGCTGAATCCGAGACGGCGGCGTCCTCCTGGACGACACCGCTGGCTTCCGCTTCCAGACGCCGCGCCCTTCGCTCCTTCCATTCCTCCGGCTCGCCGTGATCGTCCATATACGCCTTGAGGCTGAGGCCGAGCTTGCGCTCCTCCTTGTCGATTTTGATGATCTTGACCATGTACTCTTCGCCCACGGCCACGATGTCTTCAGAACGCTCGACCTTCCCTTCGGCCAGCTCGGAGATGTGAATCAAACCTTCCAGCCCGTCCTCGAGGGCGGCGAAAGCGCCGAAATTGACCGCCTTGACGATGCTCGCGGGAACGTTGTTGCCGACCTGGTGGTGATCATCGATGTTGTCCCAGGGGTTCTCGCCCGCCTGCTTCAGACCGAGAGAGAGCCTTTCGTTCTCGATGTCGATATTCAGGACAACCGCTTCCACCTCCTGGCCCTTCTTCAGGATTTCCGAAGAGTGCCTGATCCGCTGGGTCCAGGACATGTCGGAGATGTGAATCAGGCCGTCAATGCCCTCCTCCAGGGCCAGGAACGCCCCGAAATCGGTCATGTTGCGGACCCGCCCTTGGACCGTGGCCCCGACCGGATACCGGTCTTGAATCTTCAGCCAGGGGTTCTCGCCCGTCTGCTTCATGCCCAGGGAGATTCGCTTGTTGTCCTTGTCCACGTTGAGGACAACGGCCTCCACGGTATTGCCCACCGTCACGATCTTCGAGGGATGACGCATCCGCCTCGACCAGGTCATCTCCGACACGTGGACGAGACCTTCCACCCCCTCTTCCAACTCGATGAAGGCACCGTAATCGGCGATACTGACCACCCGTCCATCGATGCGGGTTCCGGCGGGAAATTTGGTGTCGACATCCTCCCAGGGGTCGTGCGTAATCTGCTTGTGGCCGAGGCTCACCCGCTCCCGCTCCCGGTCGAATTTCAAGATCATCACCTTCACCGTGTCGCCGATCTTGAACATCTCGGAAGGATGCCCCACCCGGCCCCAGGACATGTCGGTGATGTGAAGCAGACCGTCCAATCCGCCGAGATCGATGAAGGCCCCGTAGTCGGTGATGTTCTTGACCACACCCTCGACCATCTGTCCCTCTTCCAGGGTCTCCAGGGTTTTCGTCTTCAGCGTCGCCCGCTCTTCTTCCAGCAGCACGCGGCGAGAGAGGACGATGTTCCCCCGGTTCCGGTTCAACTTGATGATTCGCATCTCGAGCGATTGGCCGAGATACTGATCCAGGTTCCGAGCGGGACGAAGGTCCACCTGAGAGCCCGGAAGAAAGGCCCGCACGCCCACATCCACGGTCAGCCCGCCCTTGATCCGGGCGATGACCGTTCCGGTCACCATCTCGTTCTGGTCGTAGGCCTCGCTGATCTTGTCCCAGACCTTAATGCGGTTGGCCTTTTCCTTGGAAAGGACGATCTGGCCTTCGTTGTCCTCTTTCGTCTCGAGGAAGACGTCCACCTCGTCCCCGACCTTCATGTCCCGGCCATGATTGGGGAACTCACTCAGGGAAATCGACCCCTCGGATTTGTAACCTACGTCCACCAGCACATGGTCCCGATCCAGCGCAAGCACTGTCCCCTTAATGACCTGCCCCTCTTTGATCGTCTCCAAAGACGCCTCATAGATCTTCGCGAGGGTCTCCTCATCGAGGGAGTCCAGGTCATCGGGGATTTCCGGCATCTGAACCCGCGGCGCGGAATCCTCGGACGCGGCGGCCGGGCCGTCTTCCGGCGCTTTATCGGCCGGTTCAGTCTCGGCTACGGAATCGCCGGATTCTCCGGATTCAACGGCCGGAGAGACCTTTTCATCGTTCGCTTCGGCAACCAGTGTGGATTCAGAAGGAGAAGGGTCCGTCGCCGTCTCTTCCACATCCGCCGCATCAGTTGGTGATTTTTCCAAGTCTTCTGACATGCTCGTTCTCTTCCCCCGGGGGTGGATGGACCCGAACGCAAATCGCTGACACGGATGGAGGGTTCCCGCGCCAGCGGAGACCGGCCCCTCCACGGGGCCGTCCCGTATTGACGGCTCTTACATCCGGGCGGATAAGCGCTGAAGTGTTATATCTACCATACTTTCAACAACTTCGTCAATTTTCATTTGTGTCGTGTCGATGCGCGCGGCGTCCTTGGCTTGAACCAGCGGCGCCGTCTCACGGTTTCGATCCCGCTCATCGCGCGTCCGCATCTCCCGCTGAATCAATTCCAGGTCCGCCTCCCGCCCGAGCCGCCGCATTTCGAGGCAGCGGCGTTTCGCCCGCTCATCGGCATCGGCGGTGATAAAAAATTTCACCGCCGCCCCGGGGAAGACGACTGTTCCCACGTCCCGGCCTTCCATCACAAGGCCGGGCGGCGTCGCCTGACGACGCTGAAGGTCCAACAGCGCATCCCGCACCGCCGGCCGGGCCGAGATGATGGATGCCTCCTCGCCAATCTCCTCGCCCTTCAACTCCCGCGTCAACTCACAGCCGTTGACCAAAACCCGCCAATCGTCCCCGGATTCGCCGGTCTTCCTGAATTCCAGAACCAGATCCCGGCACAGAGCCGTCAAGGCTTCATCCGGGCCTTCCCGGCCCACGCCCGATTTCCCGGCGGACCAGGCAAGCGCCCGGTAGAGGGCACCCGAATCGTAGTATCGATACCCCAGGCGAAGGGACAAGCGGCGGCTGGCGATGCTCTTTCCGGCGCCGGCCGGGCCGTCCACCGCAACGACCGGGGCTTCCTCACCCACCGGACCGGCCCCCCTCTGTTGATCGGGCCTCGTCGTCCTCGTCTGGCCGCGAGGCGCCGGAGGGAGACCGCGTTGCGCTCTTTTCCAACACGATGAGGGCGTCCCTTCGCGCCTTGGCCCGGCTGAACGCCTCCCTGAGACCTTCGCCGTCGCGCCGGTCGATCAGGTCTTTCATTTCACGCAGCGTCTCTTCATACCGCGAAATCCACTCAAGAATCGCCTGACGGTTCGACAGGCAGATATCTCTCCACATCCCCGGATCGCTTGAAGCAATCCGCGAGAAGTCGCGGAATCCCCCGCCCGCAAATCCCCGCAAAACATCTTCGGGCAGGGCGTTCATGGCCGAATACGCCAGAACGTGGGGAAGGTGGCTGACCGCGCCGAGGACTTCGTCGTGCCGGTCGGGGTCCATCAAAATGACGTCGGCGCCCAACGCTTTCCACAGGGCCTTGGAGGCCTCGACCGCCCACGCCGCTGTATTCGGGGTCGGCGTCAGGACGCACCGCGCGTTTCGGAACAGGCCCTCGAACGAAGCGGCCACACCTGAATTCTCCGTGCCCGCGATGGGGTGGCCGCCGATAAACCCGACGCCTTCGGGGACGCGCCCCTCGACCGCGCGCACATAAGCCCCCTTGACGCTTCCCATGTCGGTCACCAGCGCCCCTTCCGGGCATCGGGGAAGGATCCGCAAGGTGAGCTCCGCGGCCACGCCCATGGGGAAGGAAATCACGACCAGGTCCGCGCCCTCAACGGCTTTTTCCGGGTCGGGCTCTCCCCGGTCGATCACCCCCAGGTCCCGGGCCTTGGACAGGGATTCAGTCGTTCGGCTGCACCCGACAATCTCGTCCACCCCATCGATCGCCCGAAGATCCCGGGCAAAACATCCACCCATGAGGCCCACGCCCAGAAGGGCGAGCCTGTCAAAACGGCGCGGTGTTTCGGGATGCGACGGATCAGGCATTTTCCCGCAATCGGGAGAAAGAGGGTGGGAGCGCGTCAGCGGTCCAAAACGCGGGCCAGGGCCTCGATGAACCGCTCGTTCTCATCGGGCAGACCGACGGTGACGCGAACGTGAGCGGGCAGGCCGTACCCCTTGACCGGCCGGACGATGACGCCTTCTCTCAGGAGTTTTTCAAACACCTCGACCCCGTCGCCCACTTCGACGAGGAGGAAATTGGCTTGACTGGGCACATAGGGGATTCCCATTTCGTCCAGACGGCCGTAGAGGAACTCGAGGCCGGCGGCGTTGAGCCGGACTGATTCTTCAATGTGATTGACGTCCTTCAAGGCCGCCAGGGCGGCCACGAGCGCCAGGCTGTTGACATTGAAGGGCTCCCTCAGCTTTTCCACCGCCTTGATGGAATCCGGGTGACCCGCGCCGAACCCCACGCGGATCCCCGCCAGTCCATAAGCCTTGGAAAAAGTCCTCAGGACAAAGAGGTTGGGGAAATCCGCAATGAACCGGAACCCGTCGGGGTAGCCGGACATCGTCGGATAGTGCGCATAGGCTTCATCCAAAACGACGGTGACGCGGTCGGGGACGCTCGCCAGGAACGCGCCCAGCCGCTTCTCGTCCACGGCCGTTCCCGTAGGATTGTTGGGGTTGGCCAGAAAAACCATTTTGGTGCGAGGGGTGATCCGCTCGGCCATTTCCTCGAGATCGTTGGCGAAGTCCTTCAGGGGAACGACAATACGCTCCGCCTCGCAGAGCTGGGGGACGATGTGGAACACGATAAAAGCGGCGTCCCCCATGACGGCCTGGTCCCCAGGGTCCAGAAACGCCTTGCCGATGTTTTCCAACACTTCGTTCGTGCCGTTGCCCAGCGTGAAATTCTCGGGTGAAAGCCCGAACCGGTCCGCCAGGGCCCGCTTGAGGTGATAACCGCCGCCGTCCGGGTATCGGTTCAGTCCCTCCAGCTCGCCCCTGACGGCCTTCAACGCCTCTGGAGACGGCCCCAAAGGGTTCTCGTTGGACGCCAGTTTGACGGACCCGGAGATCCCGAGCTCCCGCTCGACTTCGCCGATGGGCTTTCCGGCGTCGTAGAAAATGATGTCCCGGGTCTTGGCCGCGGCAATCGGAGCGCTCACAATTCGGCCCTCCGATAAGAGCCCAGGTGTTTGAAAAAGCGGGAAGACTTCTTGAATTCCCGAAGCGCCCGTTTGACGGGCGGATCGTCGACATGCCCCTCCAGGTCAACGTAGAAAGTGTACTCCCATGGCTTTTCCCGGCCGGGGCGCGATTCGATCTTCATCAGGTTGATCCGGTGCTTTGAAAACGGTTCGAGCATCCGCAAAAGGGCGCCGACTTCGTGCCGCACGGAAAAAGCGATGGATGTTTTGTCCCGGCCCGTGCGGGCGGCCGGCTCGCGGCCCAGGACAAGAAAGCGCGTGATGTTCTGTCCGGCCCCCGAGCTTCCGTCAATCTTGGACGCCAGGATCGACAGGCCGTACCGCCTCGCCGCCCAGGTGGACGCGATCGCGGCCGCCTGCTTGGATCGCCGGGCCCGGGCGGCCCCATCGGCCGTACTGGAGGATTCCCGCAGCTTCGCCTTTGGAAGATGGGCCCTCAGCCAAGGCCGGCACTGGCCGAAGGCCTGGGGATGCGAGAAGACTTCTTTCACCTGCGTCAAGGATTCCCCGCGCGACAACAGGTAATGATCGATGGGGATCACGACCTCCCCGACAATCTCCAGGGCGGCTTCGAGGAGAAGATCCAGCGTGTGGCTGACGATCCCTTCGATCGTGTTCTCCGCCGGCACAACCCCATTCAACGCCCCGCCGGTCTCCACCCGGTGAAAGATTTCTTCGAGCCCGTCACAGGGCGCCAATTCCCAGGAGTCGTCGAACCGGGCCAGGGTGGCCTGATGCGCAAACGTGCCTTCCGGCCCGAGGAAAGCGACCGAGCGCTCCGCGACGATGGAGGCGGCGCCTTGATCGATCTCCTCGAAGACTCTCCGGGCGACCCGCTCGGGCAATACTCCGCGATGATTCTTGAGGGCGCGCTGTCCAAGCTGATTGAGATCCCGAGGCAACTCTTCAGCCGAAACGGTCCGCAGGATGGCCGCGCGCTTCTCCAGCAGCTTCAAGAGGGACGCGTCCACCACGGCAACCCGATCTTTCCAGTCTTTGACGCGCTTCCCCACCCCGATCCCCTTCCTTTCAGGACCAAACCAAACACTCTATCTAATTCAAAATCCGTAAGTTTCAAGTATGCCGCGCAGGCATTCGCGCGTGGGACGGTTCATGGGTCAAGGCGCGGCCCGGTCTTTCCCCACCACCAGAATGATGTCGTAGACGGAGCGCCATTTCAGGGGGCGCGGGAGTAGACGGCGGCCCGGGATTGCGCCGGCCACCTGCTCGGCGCGCCGCGCGGAATCCTTCTTGTAATAAAGGACCGTCCGTCTCCATAGCCCTTTATCACTCTTGCCGATCCGCGCAATCCGAAACCCCTTCGAGGTCAAAAGGGTCTTCACCCGGCGCGCATTGGACATATTGCCGCTGCCGTCCAAAATCTGAATGCGCTCCGAGGCGGACGCCGTTTTCGCCGAGGCACCATTTCCGGCTTTGGCGAACCGCGACGCCCCGGCCGCCGGGGGGCGCTCCCCCCAGCCCTCCTTCTTCAAAGCGGGATTCATCACGAAAAGCTGCCGGCTGATGAGCGGTTTTTTCCGCGGCGCCGCCCGCGGCTTCGGTTTTCGCCGTTTTGGCCCGACCATGAGAGGGGGGGACGCCGGAAACCCCGGCAGGGCCTTCGGCGGCGGCCAATCATCGGGCGAAACCCGGGGAGGGGGCGGAAGCGAACCGGTCTTCGGCGAAGGGGCCTCCTTTTTCCCATTCCGCGCGGGGGGAAGAGGGGAGGGGGAGGGGGAGGGGGGGGGGCGGCCGAACTCGCCGATTTCAATCCCTTCGCGGCCCCGGCCTTCGCGCTTCCGTTTAAAGCTTCCTTCAACTTCGCGGTCCGAATGTCTCCCTTCAACCCGAGCTTCTTTCGGATTTGCGCGAGGGTGTCAAGATACTCCGCCGTCTTCGGCCGCAGCGCCAACGCCCTTTCAATCAACGAAAGACCCTTTTTCGGATCACCCTGCCGCACGGCATACAGCAATGCGAGATTATTCAGGACATCGTGTTGCCGGGGGTTCAGCTCAAGGCCGAATTCATAGCTGTTGATGGCCTTGTCCCACCTTTTCTCCAATTCAAAAATCCGTCCGATCATCCGATGGCCGAGACTGGAATTGGGATGAAACCCGATGAGCTGCTGATAGGCCTCCGACGCCCGCCGGTATTCACGGCGTTGTTCATAGATCTTCCCGATCAGGGCCAGACCCTTTGCGTGGTCCGGATTGAGAATCAAGTCTCTTTCCACCTTGCGGAGCGCTTTGCCATTCTTGCCCGCTTTGTGCAACGCCCAGGCCTGGCGGTAAAAATCAAACGTGGACCGTTGATAAATCGAGTAGGCCTCCCCGTCGGCCACAATCCGCGTATGTCCCCCCATGGGAAGATCGGCCAAATCGTTCCTGACTTCAGACGGAAGCGCGCGGATCTGCTTTTCCAACAACGTCCGCACCTTGGCAATCCCTCTCGCCCCCAGGGCCAAAGGGGCGTCCTTGGCCAATCGGGACAGGATGGTTTCAGCCGCCCGCCGATCGGAAACCGTCACGACGCGCACGGCGGTGTGGCCCCCGGCTGAAACCGGAGGCGGCATTATCGAAACAAGGAAAAAGAGAACAACGGGCTGGAGGATGAGACCCAGGCTTGGCTTCAACACGTGGCTACTCTGACAGGGGGGAGCTTTTCTCTCGCGGCGACGCGGAATCACCCTCCGCGCGGTAAACTCTGCATGAGTTTAACATCTTTTCCCCTATCGTTCCTCTTTCCGAATTTCATGAGTCCCGGCGTGGCCAAGGGATCCATGCGTTGACGGGAACCGTCGCGCCGATGAAAATGCGCTCGATTCCGGACAAACGGGATGTTACGAGGAGGCCCTGTCCAATCATCGCCAATCGCTGGATACACGCCCTGACCATCACGCCCTGGGCCCTCCGGGTGTTGGACCGGCTATCGGATACGCCGGTCCGCACCCGCGATGAGATCCCCGGGAGCGGGACCTCCCGCGTCCCGGCGCCGAAAGTCCTGGCGGTTTTCGAACGGTCCTGCTACGCGGGGTCCGGCCCCGACCTCCTCCTGTGCCTGGGTCTTCCGGAGATCGGCCGGGGCCCCCTGAACCTGTTGGTCGATTTGCCTCCGGGGACAAACTTTGGACAACTGGGCCTGCGAAAAGGGGATCCGCTCACGAGGGAATCCGGCGGATCGCTGACGCTCGGCGGGGGGGAGGGGGGGGGGCTTCGCGTCCTTCTGGACGGGGCGGAGATCTGGACGCCGGAAATGCCCGCGCCCGCCAGGACCGACGCCGAGACGACCCGCCTTCGCATCCGCTCCCTGGCCCGGGCGATTGAATCCCATCCCGACCCGCCGGGGCTTGGAAGCCTCGCCTTTCCCGCCCTGGCCGCCCGTTCGGTGGACGCCGCGTCCGCACTCTCCCCGCTCGCGGCGCGGGCGCTTCCCTCCGCCCGCGCCCTTTCCTCGGGCATGGAAAGCGGGAAGATGGACCTCGTGCGGAAAGGGGCGAAGGGCCTGATCGGCCTGGGTCCGGGCCTGACGCCCTCGGGGGACGACTTTCTCGGCGGATGCCTGACCGCTCTGCGATGCGCGAATTATGAGGGGGGGGGATTCGAGACAAGCGAGCTGGATCGGGCCGCGGTCGAGATCCTTACCCTGGCCGCCGGCCGAACCCCCCTGATCAGCGAGGCCCTGCTGCGCCGCGCCGTGGAAGGCGCCTCCGCGGAATCCGTTCACCGCCTGCTCACCGCCATCCTGTCGGGGACGGGGCCGGCCGGGCCGGGCGTCCTGGAAAGCGCCGTCCGGGATTTGGCCCGACACGGGCATTCCTCCGGGTGGGACGCCCTCGCGGGCGTCGCCTGGGGGCTACGGTCTATCCTGGAGAGAATCGGCGGACCCGCCGCCCTGTGATGGGATGGTTGAAATTTCCATCGGTGGAGACCCACCTTGTCTCGACAGCCTCCCTCTGTCACAGTGTGAACGGCGCGGCGCGACCGGCGCCCTGAAAGGAAATCCGAACTTGCCGATCCTTTGGGGCCTGATGGCCGCCGTATCTTTTTCTATCGGCCAGACCCTCATCAGCCAATCCCTCCGTTACTCCAACGCCACGACCGCCGCCTGGTTCACGTCAGGGGCCAGCGGCCTGATCCTCTGGCTCATCGCCCTTTCGAACCCCATGCCGGAATTCACCGGGCGGCTCATCCTGGGCGCTTCGGCCGCCGCGCTGTTCTCCCCCTTTCTGGCCCGGATTTCGCTCTACATGGCGTATTCACGGCTGGGGCTTGCGAGACCCACGGTCGTCGCCGGCACCTCGCCGGTTTGGGCCACGATTCTGGCGATCCTTTTTCTGGGAGAACCGTTGTCGGTTCCCATCGCGCTTGGGACGCTGTCGACGACGGGCGGCGTGGTCCTCCTGGTGTACGAGAAGCTCCCCCGGACGGACTGGAAAAAGATTCACCTGACCTTCGCCCTCTTCGCGGCCATCTGCTTCGGGGCGCGGGACGTGGTCGGCCGGTTCAGCGTGCAGGGGTTCGCCTCGCCGCTCGTCGCCGCCGCCCTGGTGCCGACCATCGCCGCCATTCTTCTCTCGTGCCTCTTTTTTATCCGGAACGATCCCTTTCGATACCGTCTGGAAAGAAAGGCCCTGCCGGGTTTCTGCATCGCGTCGCTGCTCTACGTGAACGCTTACTTTTCCATGTTCACCGCCCTGCACGGCAGCCAGGTCGTTTTCGTCACGGCGGCCATTCACGCCGCCCCCCTGTTCACATTGGTCCTGAGTTATCTATTCCTGCGGAAGCAGGAGCGGCTGAGCGTCCGGGTGGTCGGCGGCGCCGTCCTTGTTGTCCTGGGGGTAACGGCCATCGCGCTTGCGCGGCATGGGGCGTAGCGGTTTCCGGGCGCGGCCGGGGCCTGCCGGGGAGCGGCGTGAAGAGAGAGGAAGCCGGCCCATCCAATCGGGCATATAATTCATCTTGCGGCAACGGCGCACCCGAAATGGGAGAATCCCAACGATTGGCTCAACCGAATCGAAAGGATGGAACCATGGCCCGCATGAAGACCAAATGGAAAATCCTCGGGGCGATTGTCATTGTCATCGGCGCGCCCATCGCCTGGTGGCTGTTCTCCCCGCTCTTTATCGACAGGACGGTCCAGGAAACATTTCCCAAGGCCGGGACCTCGGCGTCCGCATCCAAGCTCAAGTCCGGGAATTTCCGAAACGGGGACTCGTTCCACAAGGGGAGCGGGCAGGCGGTCATCCACCGCCTGGCCGACGGCGCCCGCCTTTTGAGGCTGGAGAACTTCAAATCCACCAACGGCCCGGACCTGCGCGTCTACCTCGCCTCCCATCCCGACCCCAGGAAAAGCGCGGACGTGAAGGACAAGGGGTTTGTCGACCTCGGTCCCCTCAAGGGGAACATCGGAAACCAGAATTATCCGATTCCGGCGAGCGCGGACCTATCCAAGTCGGGGAGCATCGTCATCTGGTGCAAATCGTTCAGCGTCATCTTCAGCGTGGCTTCTTTGAAATAAGCAACCCCCATGGACCAAAGCGACGGGCCGGCGAACTGGTTGCCTTTCCAAACATTGCCCGATGCGAGTGTGACGGGCCGGTACGGAGCCCGGCCCCTACGAAGACAAAACCTCCTATACCCCCTGATTTCCTGCGAAAGAGGGCGGTCCCTGAAGGGACCGCCCTCTTTCGCGAAACGAAAGTTTTCGAGGGGGGTCCAGGGGGGACAGTTTTCAAAATGTCCCCCCTGGGATCTTGCGCCTCTACGCTCGACTCCGCGCGGCGAGGTCTTCGACGACGAAATCCAGGTCCAGCGCAAGAAGCCTCTCTTCCGTCGGGACGCCGTCGGCGTCCCAGCCCCGGAGGTCGTAATACTCATCCAGCATCGCCGACAACTCATCCGGCGGGCAGTGCATCCCTTTGTGGGGACCTTCCGGAATCGGGACGTGTTGCACGCGGTGGGGGAGCGAATCGTCCTTTCGCCGAACCCCGTCCCGCACGTGAAAGGCGCGCTCCAGGTTGCAGATCCGCTCGCCCGTCCGCTCCAGCTCATCCACCGTCACGTCCCAGCCCATGACGAGCTCCAGCATCCGGGCGTAGTTCTCATTCACCATCGCCCCGTACCCCCGCTCGCTCGTGAACCGGCACTGGGTGATGGAATCGTCCAGGGCGGTGAAGTTTTGCGTCCGGACGGCGAAGAGCGGCTTTCCCTCGACCGAGCGGTTATCGAAGTCTCCGGCGTACTGGAGCGTCGGGCGGGTGTCGTGGTGGCTGCCGCCCCGGGTGCCGGTGGCGTAGCCGATGCTCATGCCCTTGAGCGCCCGGGCGGAGTGGGCGGGGAGCTCGAGGCCCTTGGCGGCGTAGAGGAATTCCTCCGTCTCCCCCCCCCACCGCTCGGCCAGCCGGCATGAGCCCTCGGCCAGGAGGTCGCCGAACCCCCGGCGGTGGGCGGTGTCCTCGACGAGCCGAAGCATCGCGCGGTAATCGCCCCAATTCAGGGGGAAGCCCACATCGTCTTCCTTGAGAAATCCCTTCTCGTAACATTCGAAGGCGAACGATATCGTGAGGCCCAGGGAGATCGTATCCATCCCCAGCTCGTCCGCGAGGAGGTTGGCCTTCAGGAGCGCGCCCGGGTCGCGGTGGTCCAGCATCGTCCCCAGGGCGAAGATCGTCTCGAACTCCGGCATCTTCCACGCCGTCCCGGCGAATTCGCCTTCCGTCATGCTGTAGTTTTTTCCGCAGGCGACGGGGCACTTGAAGCAGGTGGTGTCCTTTTCCCAGATCTCCTCCTTCATCTGCTCGCCGCTGATGGGCAGGCAGTCCTCGAAGGTCTCGGTCTGGAGGTTCCGCGTCCCCAGCGCCCCCAGCTCGTTGACCATCCGGACCAGGACCGGGGTCCCATAAACGTTGAGGGCCTTGGTCCCCGTCCGGACATCCCCGGTCGAGCCGGAAACGAACGCCTTCAATCCCTTGGGATCGGCCACTTCGGTCTTCCGCCGCCCCCGGATGGCGATGGCCTTGAGGTTTTTCGAGCCCATGACCGCGCCCATCCCGCCCCGCCCGGCGATCCCGTCCCGGCTCTTTCGCCACGTATGGGCCATGGCGGCGTACCGGACGAGGTTCTCCCCCGCCGGGCCGATGGCGATCACGTCGGCCTTTCCGCCCTCGCGCTCGCAGACCGCGTCGCACGTCTCGCGGATCCACTTCCCCCAGAGATCTTTCGCGGGCTTGATCTCGACCGACTCGTCGGTGATGGAGAGATAGACCGCCTCATCCGCCCGGCCCGTGACGACGAACGCGTCATAGCCCGTCCGCTTGAGGCTGGTGGGCCACGAGCCGCCGAACGTGGAATCGAAGAACAGGCCGTTCAGGGGGGACTTGGTCGCGACGCATGCCCGGCTCGTGCTGGGGATCGCCGTATCGGTGAGCGGTCCGACGGCGAAGGCGATGGCGTTCTCCGGGCCGAGGGGGTCCGTATCGGGGCCGATCAAGTCGTAGAGAAGCCGGGCGCAGAACCCGTTGCCCCCGATGAACCGGCGGGCCATTCCCCCCCCCCCTTCGTCCACCGCCTCCTCGCGGGTCCTCCCCGCCGTCAGGTCAATGTAGAGAATCTTCCCGGCGTAACCGTACATGCGGCGCGTCTCCCAAGGGCAGGAATAAAAAATTACATGATGGATAGTTTAGCAGGTTATTCGGGAAGTCCCAGGGGGGTCCGCCGCGTCCATTTTGTCCAGCCGATCAGACCCTGTGGGGCAAAAATGGGGCGGCGCTGGCGGACCAGCCGCCAGTCCCACACTTTCCTGATAAGTTAAGTTGCGTCGTCCGATCGATAGGGTGTCTTTCCAGCTATCTGTCATCCCGAGCGACGGGCACGATCTACTGAAAAGCCGGAGGACACACCGTAGCGAGGGATCTCGCCCCGCAATTCTCGACGCATGGGCCGCTCCTTACTTCACGGTTCTTGCGATCTGAGCGAAAAACCCTATTTTTCTTCCTTCCAAAATACAAACCCATTTGATCTTATTTGGATTCCGCCTTTGGCTTTGGATCGTACTTTTTCATTCGCTGACGCCCTCGGGATCGGGGAAGGCCGTAAGGGGGCGCGGACCCGCATGTCGGGGGGAATCGGCTTCGACGTTCTTGAAAGCGACATTCACGGATTATCCTCCCAACTGGAAAATTGAGTTTTTATTCTTGAATATAAACGAAATTAAGACGAAATCAACTAAAATTCAAAAAATCCCCGGCGGCCGCATCCGGGTCCGGTGGACTTACCCCGGTTTCGTGGAGAGTTAAGCACTTGGGTTTTCAGGGTGTGCGTTGTTGTCTCCTTTCGTAGTTAACGGGTGACAGGTTGTCGATGGAGGAGTGCCGACGATGCGGGTTGTAGAAGCCCTCGATGAACCCGAACACCTCCATGCGCGCCTCGGCCCGGGTGCGGAAACTGTGGCGAGCGAGGAGATCGCACTCCAGCGTGGCGAAAAAACTCTCACACAGCGCGTTGTCGTAGCAGTCCCCGACCGAACCCATGGAGGGACGCCCGCCCGCCTGCCGGCAGCGCTGCCCAAAGGCGACCGAGGTGTACTGCGTGCCCTGGTCGGAGTGGTGGATGACGGCCCGGGGACGGCGCTTATACAGCGCCATGTCGAGCGCGTCGAGCACCAACTCGGCCCGCAGGTGTGTGGCCATCGACCACCCCACGATGCGCCGGCTGAACGCATCGAGCGCCACGGCCAGATACAAAAACCCCGCCCATGTCGGAACGTAGGTGATGTCGGCCACCCACAGCCGGTCGGGGGCCTCGGCCGTGAAGTTGCGGTCCACCAGATCAGGGGCCGGCCGCGCCTCCTGCCGGCGCTGCGTCGTGCGCGCTCCCTTGCGCCGACTGACGCCCGCAAGTCCCGCCCCACGCATCAGCCTGGCGACGCGCTTGCGGCCCACACGCACTCCCTCAGCCTCCAACTCGGCATGGACGCGCGGCACGCCGTAAGTCCCCCGAGAACGCTCGTGGATCGCCTGAATGCGTTTGGTGAGCGCCCGATCGGCACACGAGCGGGCACACGGCGCGCGCCTGCGCCACGCGTAGTAGCCGCTGGAGGAGACGCCCAGCACCCGGCACATGGTGGCGGTCCGATACATGGCCTGGTTCGCCCTCACGAACCCGTAGATCCGGACGGGATCGAATCGGTATCCCGAGCAAACCAGGCCGCGGCTTTTGCTAAGATCTCCCGCTCCTGGCGGAGCTGTCGGTTCTCGCGGCGAAGTCGGCGCAACTCCTCCCGCTCATCGCTCGTGAGCCCGTCTTTGCGACGCCCCTCGTCAACGTCGGCTTGATGGGCCCAGGTGCGGATCGTCTGCGCCGAGGGCTCGAACTCGTGCGCCAGCGCCTCGGGCGTGCGTCCCGCCCGGACCAACTCTACCATCTGGCAGCGGAACTCCATTGGATAGCGTGGGTGAGTCTGTGGCATCGTGAACACCTCCTTTACCCCCAAATCATCAGGTGTCCATCAAACCGGGTCAACTCCAGGGGGTGTTAGGAGATAGACCTTCTGCGTACGGGTAGGCCGGGCATCCTGCCCGGCGCTTTTTTCGGGCGGGGACGGGTGACCTGCCCATCCGAGATTGAAGAATCCCTTTATGAGAAATCCCGCCTAGCCCGCATTTCTCACCCCCCACTCGGCGGATGGATTATCGGGTGTGAATTGGAGTGTTTTTTCCTGTCTGTCGCTTTTACGGTGGAACCAGGGCCGGTGGGTGGTTGGAGTTGACCCGTGAGAGGGGCTTTTTGGCCGATTTGGCTCGGCTCCGCACGCACGTTTGCCTCGACTCCCTGCGCGTTCATTTTGCAATCTGTCTTAGACGGCGGGCTCTCCCTCCGGCCCCGCGCGCAGGTTCCGCCAGGCGTGGAAGAACACATTCATGTACGGATAACCCGTCGCAAGGGCCACGTGCACTCGCCGCACGCTCACCCGAACCTGCGCCCCGATCTTCAGCAGCCGCGTCCGCACCGTTCCACACGTTGCCTTTGCAAACGCCGTCCCCCGAAGGCCTAGCCGACGCAACGCATGCATCAGTTCATAGGCCACCGCCGACAGGTAGAGCCGCAACTGATTGGAGCGCATCCGCGTGCACGACGTCCGGTCCGCGTACAGGTCGAGCTGCTGCTCCTTGAGCCGGTTCTCCATCGTCCCCCGGGCGCAGTAGATGCGCTCGTACAGAGGCTTCGCGTCGATCGCCTCCTCGTCCAGCGAAGTCACGATGAAGCGCGGATTGGCGCCCTTGGCCAGGTGCTCGGCCTTGGCAACCACCCGCCGCACCCGGCTCCAGGATGTAAGCGTCCGGTGAGGAAACGACCGGAATAACCGCGCCCCCTTCCCCGTGCTCTGATGACGCGCCTTCGCTTCGGCCAGCTCGTCCTTCACCGCTTCCTGCAGCCGGGAGGTCTTGGCCAGGCCGAACACGTAATCCACCCCCTGCGCCTCGCACCAGGCCATGATCCACTCGCGCGAGAAGTCCGAATCCGCCCGAAGCAGGATCGACACCTGCGGCCAGCGTGCCCGAATCTGGGCAACGATCCGCTCCAACTCCTCCACCACCCCCGAGGAGGCGTCGATATTGGAGGGCCGAAGCCGAGCGCACAAAAGGAAATCCCCGCAGAAGATGTAAAGCGGAAGGTAGCAGTAATGACCGTGATAGCCGTGGAAGAAACGCCCCTCCTGACAGCCGTGCACCGGGTCGTCGGTGGCGTCGATGTCCAAAACGATCCGACCCGGCGCCCGCCTCTGCGACCGAAGGAAGCCCTCCACCAACAGCCGGTCGATCGCCTCGCCTCGGTAGGCGATCTTGTGGTAGCGCTCATCGCCATCGCCCGCAAGACGCTCCAAACGGTTCAGCGTGCTCTTGCCCGCAAGGGCCGGACCCCCCTTGCGCCGCGTGGCCTCCAGCTTGCCCGAGAGGATCTGGAGCATCGGGTCAAAGCGAAGCCGCTCGTGGTCATTGACGTCCTCATAGCCAAGCGCCAGCGCGTACACCCGCTGCCGCAACAACGCCCACAACTCATCTTCCACCCGCCTCGCGTCCCGACCGTCCTCAAAACAGGCCGCGAAGCCTGCGATCAGCTTCACCCGCCCCTCGGTGTCGCGTAGCAAAAGACCGCCCGCATCAGAGGTGATCGCCCCGCCGTTGGAAGTGGCGATCACACGCCGAGAACCCAACCCTTGGAATTCCATCTGTTCTGCGATACACTGTGTGCGAGTCAAGTCGGTCTCCTTTCTTCGGGCAACCCGTTGATCAAAAAGAGTTTACCCGAAAAAAACCGGCTTGGCTCTCTTTCTTTGTGAGATATCCAGGCTAGCCGGGCATGAGACGGTAGGTCATCTCGAACAGCGGAGCGTCCCGGAGAGCGGCGTGGAGGTCCTCATCGGAATCGAACGGCTCTCGAGGGATGCGGCGGCCCCGCGCGGTCGCCTCCACGCAGTCCCGGGAGAACGGCCAGGGGGAGACTCGGAGGGAGAACGGGTCCGTGAGATCCAGGGCGATGTCCGTGAAACCGTCTTCCTCCGAGGGGCCGACCGGCGCCTCCTGCAAACGTTTCCGATGAGTCCAGCCGTTGCAAAGCACGAGCGAGAAGGTGTCAAGCGTGGTCACGAATCTGCCGTTCCGATGCACGTCCTCCAGGGTGACGACCTCATCCTTGCCCGCCCCCCCCGCCCCCTCGTTGATCTCCCGGCAGATCTCGGCCTGCCGTTCATCATGCTCGGTGACGTAGGCCCTGATCTTGTCCTCTTCCTCGGGCGACAAAGGCCGGGCCCCCGCACGCTGCAGGATCCCGCGGTAGACGTTGCCCGCGTGTCGGCTGACCAGGGCGGCGGCATGGGGATATCCCCGGCTGTAGACGTTCTGGACGCCCTCGCGAAAGATATCGAGATTCACATCCACGGGGGTTTCGGTGAAGTGCGCGGGCAGGCGGTCCGCGTTGAGGGTGGGCGCCTTCTCCCAATCCGTCCAGCCGACGTCATGCTCGTACGTCGCCCGGAGAACGTCGTCCCACGGCTCGGGCCGGGAAAAATCGCTGGAGCCCCAGGCCTCGGCCAGGACGCCGGAGATTCGGGCGTGCTCCGGCTGGGGAAAAAGAACCCAGTCGTCTTCCCACTCCCTGCGGATCATCACCCCTCCAGAGCAATGCGATGTGGTTGGGACGGCCTGAAACACAACGCCCCCGCCCTCCCCCCCCCGGATTCAGGAGGCCCCCCGCGCGATCCTGCGGAATTCCTTCAGCACCACCGCAGCGTCCGACCACTTCACTGTAATTTTTACCACGAAACACCCACCGAACCGCACCCTATGTGACGTGAAAGCACCACAATTTACCGGGTCTCTTTCCAGAACCATCCGCGCAATCGAGAGGCTTGGACCGCCCCTGGGTTATTGGACACTCGGGTGAGGGTATTCGACCTCATGCGGCCTCCGCAACTTGAGCGAGTTTTTCCTGCCTTGCCTGGGCCGGCGTTCGGTAGCCGTAGCCCTCGAGAATCCAATGATGGTTGTACAGGTTCTTGAACTCAAGCAGCGCCCACCGCAGTTCCTCTACGGTGGCGAAAGAGCGCACCCACAGGAGATTCTCCTTCAAGATGCGGATGAACCACTCACAGTAGCCATTTCCCTCGGGCGCCCGCACGAAGCTGGGCGAACTGGTCATGCCCAGGTAGGCGATCTCCCGCTGAAAGTCATCGGACAGATAGGCGGGGCCGTGGTCGTGACGAACTTTAAGCCCCTCGGCGACGTCCGCCTCCAAGCCGGCGAAGCGCTCGGCGACCCCCTGCCGGATCGGCTCCAGGGCCTCGAAGCGGTTGCCGCTCTTGGCCGCATGGATCCCCACGCAGTCCACCGAGCAGTGATCCACCGCCACGAACACCGAGGCCATCCCCTCCTCGGTGGTCACCGTCGTCGTCATGTCCGTGCCCCACACTCGGTCGGGCCGCTCGGTGCGGATGGTCCCGTTGTGGGCCTTGGGACCTCGGGGTTTGCCCACCCGGTGGGGGGCCTGAAGCCCCGCCTCCCGCATCAGGCGACGCACCCGCTCCTTGCTGGTGCGGATGCCCGCGAAGCGCAGCCTCGCCCACACCTTGCGGTAGCCCTCGCCATGGAAGGGAGAGTCCTCCAGGACCTGCCGGATGTGGCCGAGGAGTTCCGCATCGGTGCACGGGCCCACAGGGCCGCGCTTATTGGGCGTGGGGCGTTCATGAACGGGGACCGCCTCTCGCCGCCGTTGCGCGTAGACCGTGGAGCGCGCCAAGCCCCAAAGGGCGCACACCCGCTTCAGGCCGTAGGCTCTGCCCGTGGAGGTGAAGCGGGCCTGACTCATCGCCTCCACCTCCTGCCGGCTAAAGGGCGGCCGGCCTCCAGGCGGTCGATCTTCTCCCGCAGGACCTCGCCCTCCATCGTGAGTTCGCCCACCTTGGCCTTGAGCCGGGCGTTCTCCTCGGCCCGCTCATCCGCCGGGCGGGCTTTGAGCGCCGCCTCGCCCCCGCGAAGGAACGCCTCGCGCCAGGCGGAAAGCCGAGCCGCTGTCGTGCCCAACTCGCGGCAGAGCGTCTCCAGGCTCTCGCCCCGCAAAAGACGCAGGACCGCCTCCCGCTTGCGCTGGCAGGAGAACCGACCCCGCTCACTGCGATGCCCTGGGGCCTTGGCTCCGTTCGCCCTGCGGGCGCCCTCCGCCAAAGCCCCCTCTTGCTTTTGTTCGTTCATCGCGACACCCCTTTCTCCATGAATCATGGATCAATCGAGTGTCCAACAAAACCCTAGAGCGGGGGAGGCTGGGGAAGACAATCCTCGAACTTGGTCGGCGCCCGTCCGTTGGGTCAATGATTGAAAGCCAACCGGTTCAATCGACCTACCCCGTTCGGGCTCTAACGTTGGTGAGAAATTCGGCTTGGTTATAAAATGAAATTGTTGATCGCTTTCATCTTTCTCAAACCTTGCGGGATCTCTGTAAAATGTTAGACTGTCAAATCTGACCTTATGCTCTTGCGCAGACCCTTGGGAAATGACGGGTTTGTTGGACAAGCTTGAAGACCCATCGGGGCGTATCCCGCGACGGCGGAAGCCGGGACGAAAAAGGGGCATCGGGAGAAATAAGTATGGCGTCCCCCTGATTCTCCCAGGGATTCAGAATTTATGGGACTGACTTCGCGCAACGAAACCCGACAAGGGTGACCTTGGAATCCGCCAAGGCGGATTCCCGGTTCGCGACCCGGAATTGGTTGGGATCTTCCATGGAACAATCTCCGCCCCGCAAAACGCGCCAAGAGCCCCCTTCCGGTCCTTTCGGATTCCGCTCCGGAGCATTGGGGTAATAATCAAGGCTGTAGAAGTCTTGGCACCACTCCATGACGTTCCCCACCATATCGACAACGTTGTAGGGACTGCGGTGGGTGAGATCGCTCCGTCGCACCGGATGCGGCCGGCCATGGCTGTTTTTGCGCCAAATGAGCTTGGCGGGATCCCAGACATTCCCTCAAGGATATAAACGGCCGTCCGTCCCGCGGGCCGCCTTCTCCCACTCAGCCTCCGTACATAGACGCTTCCCCGCCCACTCGGAGTAACTGCGTGCATCGGTCCAAGTCACGCCGATGACGGGTTGATCGGGGCCGTTCACCTGAGGGTCCCGCCAAAAACGGGGTTTCCTGTGCTTTGTGGCATTGACAGATTTCACATACTGCCTGTTCGTCACAGGATACTTGTTGATATAAAAACCATCCAGGTGAATCAGGCGGTGGGGGCGCTCGTTTTTCTTGACATTCCAGTCAAGCTTATCGCTTCCCATCAAAAATTCCCCCGCGGGGACAAGCACCATCGGGGCGCGATCTTTTTCATCGATAATGTTTTCAGGTAGAGATTGTTTCAACAAAACTTCTACGACTTCATTTTCCAATAGCTTGACACTCTCAGAAGCGCTGACACCTCCCCCACGAACCACAATCTCGTGCCATCCGACCGGGAGATCGCTGATGTCCACCCTCTCGGTGGGTTCGATGCGAATCCTAAGCTCCTTGTTATCCAGATAGAGATCCCCCTTCAACTCGCTCTGGATCGAAACCGTGCCGTTGACGGCGAATTTGCGAATTCGAGGTCCCGGGGGCCTATTGTCGATTAACGGCGCAACGGGGATGGATTGATCATGGATTTTCTTCGGCGGCTTCGTCGAAGAGATCCTTGTCAGGCCGGATTTGAATAGAGGGCAATTTGTTGGTGATAATTCGAAGATGAACTGGCCACCCCCGCTGAGGTTCCCGTGTTGGGGGAGCATCCTTTTGTCGGATTCCGCATAAACCCGGGAGGCCATGTAATGGGCCAAGTGATCCAGTGGAAGCCGATTCCATCCCCTCAAGTCCGCCGCACCCCGAAGGGCATCGAGAAGAATATGAGTGAAGAGACCGTGTTGTCCGACCTCAATCACCTGATCTCCTTCTCGGCCGGCGGTGAGGATTTGAATGGATTCTTCGGCGACGAGGTCCTCAAGGAGATCTGATTTCGTGACACTTCTTGTTTTGTAAATCGCTAAACCACTGTAGCAGGCCTCCACAAGATACAGGAAATGTTTCGCCCCGACCCGCTGGGCCATCTCCCGCAATCTCCGCATTGAGATGGAGCTCGAGTATAGTCGCGTCGGATCACAATCTACGGGAAGGAGGTAACCTTCCTTTTCGGGCTCCTTTTTGTTGTGGGATTTGGTCGATTGAGTTGTCCCGTGCCCGGCGAAGAAAACGACCACTTGATCGGTGGGGCCCACCTTCCCTTCAAGTTCGTCGACGATGACCTCTTCGATTCCCCGCTTTGTTGCTTCTTGATTGCTGAGGAGATAGATCTGTTGGCTTGGAAAGCCGAGCATGAGCAAGATATTTTGCACCGCCACGACGTCATTCACGGCACAGTTGAGCGGTCCGAGTCCCGGTGCTTTTTCGGGGTATTCATCGATCCCGATGAGAACGGCCCAACTGTTTTTATGGAATGAGGGCCGAGAGGCGGACTGTCCCTGAGTTGTCCCAATCAGGCCCGTTTGCTTGACCATCGCGCCTTTTCAACCCCCAATGTCCAAGAACTTCCCCGTGTCTCTTGCCGGCAGGTCCGCGCCTCCTCCCCAAACCCGGCCCATCGCCCGTTCTCGGCAACCCGGCAGTTCCGCATCCGAGGTTGATTCCGGATCCGACCCCAACCCGCGCCGGCGGTCGAAATCGACTCTCAAAGCCGGATTTTCCACTTCCCCCATTGCATATCCCCACCTGTAGGCGGTATTGGGGGAGCTAATCGTTTGAATATGCGTGTGATTTTACATTTGACTTTGCATCAGAGACAAGCGCTGCTATGTAACTTTATCGATACCATATGGCGTCCCCCTGATTCCCCCACCCTCAAAACACACTCACCAGCACTCCCCCCCCGACCGTCATCAATCCCCCCGCTACGACCCGGGGCGTTACCCGCTCCAACTTGCGCAAAAACAGGATCGCCAGCACCAGGACGATGAGCGGCGAGATCTGGTACAGGGTCGTGACGATGGAAACCATTCCGTGGTGGATGGCGGCAAACAGCGAGTAGATCGCCGTCGCCATGGACGCGCCCCCACAGATCAGCCAAGGCCAGGCGGAGCGGCGGAGTCCGAACCGCTCCCCGGACGGAAACAGAAAAGCCACGAAAGGATAAAGGACGACGCCCAGGCACGCGCCGAGCCAGGCCCCGAACAGGGGGGAAGGGAGGCGCAACAACACGATCTTGAACAGGACGGCGGAGAGTCCGGTCGAGGTGGCGGCCAGGATCGTAAACAGGTAGCCGAGTCTCCGGTAGGCCGGGCTTTTTTCCGTTGGATTTTTTTCTGACGGCCCGTCGGCCGCCCCCAGGGAGGGCGCGGCGGGGTCCCTGATGGGCGCCTCCCTCCTGCTGTCCTCCGTCGTAATGGTGAAGATGCCGCCGATGGTCAACGCGATTCCCACGTACTGGAAGGCGATGAGCCGTTCCTCCAGCACAATGAAGGCGAAGACGACGGCGACGACCGGCGTAAAGCCCTTCAGGGGCGCCGAACGGACCAATCCGACCCGCCGGATGCCGAGGGTGTAGAGGAACAGGAACAATACGGGATTCATGAATCCCGTCACCAAAAACCAGGGATATGCCGGGTTGGAAAAGTTCGAGAACGTCCCGGAAACCCAACAGATGACCGTGAAGATCACCCACTGGACCCACACCATCACGTTGATGGCCACGGTCGGGGAGGAATACTGGAGGGCCATCTTCAGGGAGAAATCGCCCAGAGCAAAGAAAAATCCCGCCGAAAGGGCCCACAGGATGGCGTAGGAAGAGGTCATGATTCACATGTAGTATTCTAGGGGCGCCACACATAATTCTTGACTTTTGTCTTGCTCCGCCATGGTGTCGGTGCATGCCAAGAATCGCACGGGTCGTTGCGCCAAGTTTACCCCATCACGTCACTCAGCGGGGAAGGTCGCAGGCAGGAGACCTTTTTCTGTGAAGAGGATTATAAGGAATACATCCGTCTGATCTCTGAGTGGTCCTCCCGCTGGACCGTGCAGACCTGGGCCTCCTGCCTGATGCCTGACCACGTGCATATGGTCGTGCTGCCGCAATCGGAGGAGGGCTTGAGGACAGGCAGACCCATGGGAAATGACGGTTTTGTTGAAAAGCTTGAACAGGCATTGGGTCGTATCCTGCAACGGCAGAAGCCAGGACAAAAAAGGGGGCATAGGGAGAAATAAGTATGGTGTCCCCGCGATTATCCACTGGTGAAGCTGAGGCAGAATTTTTGGTTATGGCGTGGTGGAGAGGTCAATTGCCTTCATGTAGTGAGGAATTCTAGTCGTAAATGTATCACCTGCGAATGGAGCCCGATTTGGCAAAGCAATGATAGTGGTTTTGTCTTTGCGATATCTATGACAAGCGCCAAAATAACACCACCTGATAATTATTGGTTTATTGCTTTTTCTATAGATAACCTGTCCGCTCAATGTATTCCCATTTATTGAGAATTCAATTGATGCCTCATTGCGGTAAAGGCAAATACGGTAGCGCACGCCCGGCGATAGACGATTTAGCTCTATTCGATTCTTAACAGGTATTGCAGGAACTCTTACTTTTGCTTGTAACTTGCGCTATTGCAGCCTAGTTTTCCGTAACCGCTCTTGAATCTCTGTCTGGCTTGCGACCTCCCTTTTCAACTTCTCTAATTCTCGCCGCTCATCCGCCAGCCGTTTCCCCTGTTCGAGCGTGAGCCGGGCCGCTTCCAGCGCCATCCGCTTGGCTTCCTCCGCCTCTCTCCGGAGTCGCACGAGGCCGGCCCGCATTCTTTTCAGATTTCGCCTCTCGGCATACAAAGGATCGACTGCCCTCGCGGTCATAAATACAAACTGCCCATCCCCTTCAATGGTCCCGAACGTCGGGGTCTGGCGGTTTTCGGTAGAGGATGCAACCCTGGAGGCAACCCATGAGCCAAGCTCAAGACCGGTTATGATTCCGTCACTGTTCTGGTCGGCCTTGCCATTCAAGCCTTCCAAAAGCCGACGAGTGAATACGCCGTGCCCGGCCTCCTCCAGCACAGGTTGGTCCTTCAACCCGGCGGTAAGAATCTGCCGGACCCGTCGTTTCGTCACGACCTCCAGGTAGCCCTGGGCCGTGGGGCTGAGGGAGGGGACAGCTCTCTCAAGCAGAAGACCTGAGTAGCAGGCGTCTACAGCGTAGAAAATATGCTTTGCCGGAATGAGGCGGGAGATGTCCCGAAGCTCGCGCATGGATAACGCGCTTCCGTGGAGGCGGTCCAGGTCACCGTCATAGGGGACCAAATACCCCAGGTTTCCTCCCCCCGGCAGAGAGCGGGTTGCGCCATGCCCAGCGAAGAAGACGAAAAGCCGATCATCGGCCTTGACCTTCTTGGGGAGCGCGTCACCCAAGAGGCTTACAATGTTCCCCCTTGTGGCTTTCTCATTGAGCTGCAGGAAAATGTTCTCTTTTGGAAATCCGAGAGCGGGAAGCGCGGCGGCAATGGATCTGGCATCGTTCACCGCATATTGCAGGCCCGGCGCGGTCTTGTATTGATCAATGCCGATGATCACCGCCCAGGAGTTCCCGTAGGGACTTGAGACAGACGTGGCGGGAGCTACCGGCATGACTCCAACGGTCCGCTTGCCTGACACACCCACAAGCGACTTGAACACCCAACCTTCCTGACCGGTTTCCAGGAGAATCTTGAACCAGTCGCCACGCCGGGCCTCGACGTCGTACTGCTCGCCTTTTTTGATTTTGCCGATGATCGGGGAAGTGGTCGCCGGCCGGGCGCGGACATTGCCCCGTGGGACCCGGACGGTCAACGTCTGGGCGAAGAGTGCCGATGCGAGAAAAAGAACCCCCAGAACGGAAAACACCGCACCGCGCAGGATTGACCTCATCCCCAGCCCCTCCATTTGCATATTCGTCATTCTGGATTAGACACCGGAAATATTAACGGAGTCCGCAAAAGAGGTCAAAGAAAACAGGAGCGGCACTGCGAGATTCCTCCTCGGGGTCGGTGGACCCTCGGGGTCTGCCGACCCCTCGCTCGGAATGACATGCAGGGCGGACCAGCGGGCCAAAGGCGGCACTGGCGGACAAGCCGCCAGTGGCACACTCTCTTGAAACATCGGGACGAGGGGGAGGGGGGGGGCGAGAGCATCAGTCGTAAACCGTCTCGGAGTATTCCCGGCCGTCGACGATCGCCTCAATGACCGTGGGCCCGTCGGCCTCGAACGCTTCCCGGATCGCCTTGCGAAGCTCCTCGGGGCACCGGACTGCCGCACAGGGAACGCCGAAGTAGTGCGGGGGCGGCTCAACCGGCTCCTCCCTCCCTCCCCCTCCCCCTTCCGGGCCCAGGTCCACGCCGTAAACTTCGAGGCCCTTCCGCTCCTGCTTCACACGGATGAGGGCCAGGTCGCCGTCGTTGAGGACGACGAAGAGAACCCTCAGGCCGAGGCGCCGGGCCGTCGCCATCTCGCCGGCCATCATCTGAAAGCACCCGTCCCCCACGATGGCGAGGACTTCCCGCTCCGGCCGAGCCAGCTTGGCGGCGAGGGCGGCGGGGATCGCGTACCCCATCGAAGACCAGCCGTTGGTGGAAAGAGAGGTGAACGGCCTTCGGGCCGTCCACTGGGAAGCGACCTGGTGGAGGTGCCCGCCCACGTCGCAAACCATCAACCCGTCGTCCGGAAGCTCCTCCCGCAACACGTCGATGACCTCGTGGGGGGAAAACCCGTAACCCGTGGGTCTGAGATTCCGCTCGAACTGTTCGCGGTGTTCTTTGATCTCACCTTCCGTCCAGACCGTCTTTCCGGCGGGGAGGTCGCGCAGATGCCGGAGCGACCCTTCCAGACCGCCGACCGCCTCCGCCTTGAGATCGACCGACCCGTCCACGTCGGCGGCACGGACGTCCACCGACGCCACGGGGACCCCGCCGCGGACCCAGTCCTCGTAATTGATCTCGATCACGTCGTAACCGATGCCGAGGATGAAGTCCGCCCGGTCCGTGAATCGCTCCACGTCGGTCCGGCGCGCGCGGCCGACGACGCCGGCGTTCAGGGGATGGTCGTCTGGGAGATAACCCTTGGCCATCAACGTCGTGACGAAGGGCAGGCTCCGCTCTTCGATGAAGGCCAACAGGTCGTCGCGGGCGTTCGCGCGGGTGAGGGAGATCCCCAGGATGGCGAGGGGTCTTTCCGAACGCGCCAAGGCGTCCGCGACCCGGCGCAATGCTTCCGCCGGGGCCGGGGGGGCGCGCTCGGGCGCCGCGAGGTCGGGGACCGGCTCCTCGGTCTCGGCTACCGCCACGTCCTCTGGCAAGTCCAGGTGGACCGGCCCCGGCGGCTCCGACAGGGCGATCCGGACGGCCCGGGCCACGGTCTCGCCGACCTTCCCCCGCTCGATCCGGAAAGAGGCCTTGGTGAGCGGGGCGAACAGGGCGTGGTGGTCGATGCGCATCTGCACCCGGCGGTTCCGCAGGCGCGTGTCCACCGTGCAGGTGAACGCGAGGATCGGCGCGGCGTCCAGAAGCGCGTTCCCGACCCCCGTCGCGAGGTTCGTCGCGCCCGGACCGAGGGTGGAGACGCAGACCCCCGGCGCGCCCGTGAGCCTGCCGGTGGCGTCGGCCATGAACCCGGCGCTCGACTCGTGCGCGGTAAGAACGTATTCGAGCGGGCTGTTCCGCAGGGCCTCCATGAGAGGGAGGGTCGGCCCGCTGGGAACGCCGAAGACGCGCCGGACCCCGGCCCGCTCCAGGATGGCCACAATCAGCTCTGCGTTATTCATCGGCATGGGTTTGTCGGGGGCATGGGTGTGTCGGGATGTGGAAACCCCTACGTGCCGACGTGGAGGGAATCCGCAATCTCCCTCAGGCCGGCGATGATTGCCATGGCCGTCAAGCGGCCGGTTTTGGGATTTTCCGTCGGGATGTTCTCGATTTGGACCGTCATCCGGCCCGCCTCGCCTACGACTTCGTAGGTGTGCATGTTCCGCTCGATCCCGGGATCGGCAATGACCCGGATTCGCGTCTTCTCGGGCCCGATCCCCGCCAAGCTCAACCCGGCGCACACGTTGACGTTCTCGGGAAAACCGCGCAAGGCCTCCTGGGCGGACCCCTCGAAGACCACCTTGGGCTCCCGGAGGCCATCGAGGGAGATGTTGTTCCGCACCAGATGCGGCGCCCCGGCGAGTCCGCGCGGCGGCTTCCGCGTGGTCATCACCACCCGGTCCACCCGCCCCGCCATGGCGGCCTTCACACCGTCCAGCCCGGCCAGGGCCCCCGTCGGGATGTAGAGACGCCGCCCTTCCCGCCGGGCCCGCTCCACCAAGTCCGGCCGGCTCAGGAACGCCCCGACGCTGATGACCATGAGGTCCTTCCCGGCGTCGAAAACGGCCTCGGCGAGGGATGGAACCACCGGCCCGCCCGCCGCCTCGACGATCAGGTCCGAGCGGGCGATCAGGTCCTCAAGCGGCATCCAGGGAGGCGGAGAGCCGCCGAGGGCGCGCAGGAAATCCTCCGCCTTGGCGCGGTCCCGACTCGTGACGGCCGCGACGCGCGCGCGGAGTTCGCCCCCCCCCTCCGCCTCCCCCGCCACGACCGCCCGGCAGACAGTCCGCCCGATGGCCCCAAGGCCCACAATGCCGAGGTTCAGCAACGGCCCTTCCTTCCGGGTGTTCTCCGGCGCGGCGAAGGGATCGCCGCCGACCCGCGCGTCAATTCCCGGCCGCCGGTTTCATTGTCGGAGGGTGGGAAGGGGGGGGAAGGGTTCCGGCGATGTCTTTGCGGACCCACTCCTGGAACCGGATTTTGAACCCCTGAAGCGCGGAGACGTCCTTTCCCTTCCGATTCCAGTCCGCGATGGCGTACGCCCCGGCGGACAGGGAGGCGATCCCCAGGTAGCCCCGCACGTGAAACCGCTTCACGTCGGGGTTGGCCTTGGCGTACCGGACGGTGACGCGGCGGACGTGTTTCTCGACGCCCTTCCGGCTCAAGGCCGGGTCCATCGAGAGGTCGACAATGAACCGCGGCCCGCTCCGGAACTTTTCCCGGCGCGCCCGCGCGACTTGGTAGGGCTCCGATTTTCCCTTCGGCAGATTGAGCTTGTCGAGGGCCTCTTTGGTCTTCCGGTCGATAACGCCGGTGACCAGGAGACCCTGACTCATCTGAAAGCGCTCCAGGGCTTCCATCGTCCTGGGGCCGACGACGCCATCCACACTTCCGGCGCGAAACCCCAATTGGTTCAGCCGGCTTTGCACGAACTTCACCAGGTTGGTGTCGGCGTGGAGGTAGGAGGATTGATCGCCCCGCGCCTCTTCGACCGACCCGCGATCAGCCGAAGACGGACCCGGGGCGCCGAACCAGTTCAGCTTCGGACCCAGGACGGACATCCAAAGCCAACCGAAGAACGCCAACCCCGCCATCGCCGAGATGGAAACGGTCTTCCAACGGTCCCCATCCAGGAGCGCGCTGTCCTTTTCCTCCTCGATGGGCGCCGAGATCTCCTCGCGCTTCAGACCCGCCTCACGCTCCAACTCCTCTTCCATCAAAATCTGAAGGGGCAAGAACACACCTCCCTATCCAATATTTCTCTCAAAGAAGACGATGGTTCCCTGAATGATGAATGGCCTGTCCGCGTATCGCGTGGAGGGCCGGGACAATTCAGGCGGACCTCGGCTTGACCGCCTTGCGGATGAACTCGATGATTTCTCCGGTGCCGGTTCCCGGCCCGAACAAGGCGTGCATGCCCTTCCCTTTCAATTCCTCGGCGTCCTCCGGCGGGATGATCCCCCCGCCGAAGACCACGATGTCCCCCAGACCCCGCTCCCGCAGGCTTTCCAAAACGCGCGGAAACAGTGTGGCGTGCGCCCCCGACAGCGAGCTGAGACCCACCGCGTCCACGTCCTCCTGGAGAGCGGCCCGAGCTATCTGATCGGGGGTCTGGCGGATGCCCGTGTAGATGACCTCCATCCCCGCGTCGCGCAAGGCATGGGCCACCACCTTCGCGCCCCGGTCGTGGCCATCAAGGCCGGGCTTGGCAATCAACACGCGAATCTTGGATTCTTCCATGGCATATCCACTCGCCCCGCCCCCGTTATCCCCCCCATGAATCATGATAGTGAAATCGGCCCGGACGCGCCACTGAGACCTACCGGATTTCTTCCGGGAGATTCATCAGAAACTCGCGCGTCCTCGGAGCCGGGTGGGGATGGGGGGACGTTTTTCCCTTCAGGAAACCGGGCTGGGCGAAGGCGTCGCGGAGCGCCCGCAGGTCTTCGGGCGTATCGAGGTCGCGGGCCCGGGCGATCTCTTCCGTACGCAGGCCGAGGGCCTCCGCGCGTCTCCGCGTGCTCTCCAGGACCTCCGGCGCGCCCCACCGAATCCCCCCCCCCCTCCCCCCCCCCTCGAACAACTCGGGATGGACAGCGCGCGCCCCGATAAAGTAATAACCCCCGTCGTCCGTCGGGCCCAGAACCAGATCGGCCGAATCACGCCTGAGCCGCTCAAAGCCCCGGGCCAGCTCCCCGGCGCTCGCGAGCGGGATGTCGGTCCCGTGGAGCGCGGCGCACCGGTATCCCGCGTCGAAGACCCGTCTGAAACAGGTCAGCATCCGCTCGCCCAAGTCGCGTCCCGCCTGGGAAAATCGAAGCCCCCCCCCCTCCCCGGACCAAAGCTTATCGAATTCGGCCTCCGCGTCTGGGGGCCAATAGGCCAGCGCGATGTCGACCCCATCCAGCCGCGAGACCTTCTCCAGGGTGTCGAGCACGCAGCACCGGTGCAGCGCGGCGGCGTCCTCCGGCCGCAAAGGAGGAACCAGGCGCGTCTTGACCTCCCCCGGACGGGGGGCCTTGGCCATCACGACGAGAACCGCGTCCCCGGGGGGGGAGGGGGGAGGGGGGGGGGGGGACGGGGGGGGAGGGGGGGGCGGCGCGGTCCGGGACCGGTCGGCCCTTGAATTCGCCCCCCTCAGAGACCGGCACGTTCCGTCAGTCCATCGAAGGCCGCGCTCTGTCCGCGCGCCAGGAACCGGCCGTGGCCCGCGGGCGCGGTGACCTCCCCGTCGCGGTTCAGGAAGACCCCGCGCGAGAGGGTCGCCACGGGGACCCCTTGAACCTCCATCCCCTCATAGGGGCTGTAATCCACACGGTGGTGCAGGGTGTCGCGGCCGAGGACGACCCGCTTTTCCGGATCGAGGATCATGAGATCGGCGTCGCTCCCGACCGACAGCGTCCCCTTCTCCGGAAACAGCCCGAAGAGCTTCGCCGGGTTGGCGCTCGTGAGGGCGACCATCTCATTGAGCGAAATCCGGCCCTTCCGGACGCCTTCGGAATAGAGGATCGGCACGAGGGTCTCCGAGCCGGGAAGGCCGTTGGGGATCAGGAGAAAGTTCTCCCGTCCAAGCTCCTTTTGGCCCTTGAAGTTGAAGGGGGCGTGGTCCGATCCCACGACGGAAAGGAATCCGTTCCGCAGACCGGCCCACAGAACCGCCTGGTGGGACTTCTCCCGAAGCGGCGGGGAGCAGACGAACTTGGCCCCCTCGAAGCCGGGCGCGTCGATCATCGATTCGTCCAGGACGAGGTACTGGGGGCACGTTTCCGCGAACACGGGAAGCCCGCGCGCGCGCGCGGCCTGCACCCGCTCCAGGGCCTGCCGGCAAGTGAGGTGTACGACATAGACAGGCGCCCCGACCATCTCCGCGATGTCGATGACCCGGCCCGTGGCCTCGCCCTCGAGGATGGGCGGGCGGCTCCGGGGATGCCAGACGGGGGAAAGCTTACCCTCCGCCGCGAACTGTTTCTGGCGCGCGTCGATGACCCCCCCGTTCTCGCAGTGGACCAGGACGAGGAGCCCCTCCTTCACCGCCCGCTCCAGGATCCGGCAGATCGCGGCGTCGTCCTGCATGAGGGTCCCTTTGTACGCCATGAGGATCTTGAGCGTCGTGATCCCCTGATCGCGGATCCGCGGGATCTCGTCCAGGACTTCATCCCGGGCGTCGGTGATGGTCATATGAAAGCCGTAATCCACGACGGCGTTGCCGTGCGCCCGCTCCCGCCAGTCGTCGAGGGTCTTGGCGAGGCTCTCTCCTTGGACCTGGTTGGCGAAGTCGATGATCGACGTGATCCCTCCGCACGCGGCGGCGAGGGTCCCGGTCCGGAAATCGTCGGAGACCCGGGTGGCCGGCAGCGGCATGTCGAAGTGGGTGTGAACGTCGATGGCGCCGGGCAGGACGAACTTGCCGGTTGCGTCATACACCTTCATCCGGGCGGCCGCGTTGGGGGCCATCCCGGCTTCGCTGGCGGCCGCGCCGGCAAGCCCCCTTTCGATGCGGACGATCTTCCCGCCCGTTATCCCGATGTCCGCCCGGTAGACGGCCGACGCCGTCACGACGTCGCCGTTGCGAATGATCAGGTCCAATGACGCCTCCTCCGGTCCGTTCCGCGTTTCGGACTCGTCATGTCTCCGCCTTTCCTCATCTCCCCGCCCATCTTGATTTAAAAGCTGTGAACGCTTAATAAAGATACAAGGACATTTTCAGTCCGGCGGGGGAAAGGAATCAAGCATGGCGACCACGGAAGAAATCGTCCGGCAAAGATATTCCTCGGCGGCGGGCCGGCGGGAAGAGGCCCTCTGCTGTCCGACGGGGTACGACGCGGCCGATTTGAAATCGTTCATCCCCGAGGAAGTCATGAAGATCTCTTACGGATGCGGCTCCCCGGCCGGCATCGGCCACATCCGATCGGGAGAGACGGTGGTCGACATCGGGTCCGGAGGCGGCATTGACTGCTTCGACGCCCTGCGCCGGACGGGGAGCTCGGGCCGGGTCATCGGCGTGGACATGACGGACGAAATGCTCGCCGTCGCCCAAAAATACGCCCCGGCGGTTGCGGAAAACCTGGGGCACGATGAGGTGCGGGTCGATTTCAGAAAGGGTCTGGCCGACGACCTGCCGGTCGAGGACGGGACGGTCGATCTGGTCATCTCGAACTGCGTCATCAACCTCACGCCCGATAAGAACCGGGTGTTCGGCGAGATCTTCCGGGTCCTTCGCCCCGGGGGCCGGTTCTGCATCTCCGACATCGTCGCCGACCAATCCGTGCCGAACTACCTCATCCACGACCCCGACAAGTGGGGCGCCTGCCTTTCCGGCGCGCTGCCCATGAGAGATTACCTGGACGGCCTCAACCGGGCCGGGTTTCGGGGGCTGACGCAGGAGAAGTTCGCCCCCTGGCAGTCCATCGACGGCATCCACTTCATCTCGGTGACGCTCCTCGGATACAAGATCGAGAATGGGAAGGAGGAGGGATCCGGAGACGTGGAAGTTGTTTTCCAGGGACCGTTCTCCGCTGCCCGGGATGAGCTGGGCAATGAGTACGCGCGGGGGGTCCGCCGGACGGTGGACGGGAAAACGGCCCGCGTCCTGGGCCTTCCCGGATACCGCGGCCTCTTCGAGGGGGCGGTTCCGCAAAAGGACGACGCGCCCGTGGACGGGACGGAACCCGTGCTTCCCGACTCGGGCCCGTGCGTCTGGACAGGCCGGTTCGCCCTTTTGGGCGGGCCGTTCCTTCGCGCGGAGGACGACGACGGCCACGCGTATCCTCGCGGCGAGGCCCTGGAGATCTGCTCGAAGACCACCAACGTCCTGAGACATCCCCACTACGCGCCGTTCTTCGGAATCCTGGACCGCGCGGGAACGGAAGCCCCGGGGGCGGAGACCTGCTGCTCTTAGGAAAAGTTCTTGAGGGATATTTGAAAACCCGACCCGGTTGGGTCTGTCCCCCAAACCCCTTCGAAATCTTTCATTTCGCGCAGGGGGCCGGTCCCTCAGGGTCGCCCCCTTCCGCAAGTAGTTCACTTCATAGATCGAATCTTTTAGTTGACCTTACATCTTCATCAAACATCAGCGACCCATTCCGTCAGCCTTCCCAGACAGCGTCTTAGGCTGTCGGACGACTGCGCCGCCACGTCCGGTCTCCAGTGACTTTCGATAAATTCCGCAAGACGCGCCCCATAACCTGGACCTTGTGCGGCGCCGCTCCCGGGGCGAGGAACCATATCATCACGAATATTCCGTTTAGAGGAACCAGAGGCCAAACGAATGAATTCCCGCTTCGGATAATCCAACGATTCGGGATCCTCAGGAAACTTCGACCGAGCCACGCCGAGAAATTGCGCGAACCTCGCCGAATCCGCCAATAGCCAAGACTCGATTTCTCGGACCACGATCCGTAGATGCATGAATTGCGACGGTGAGGGAATTAATTGGTGACGCAACGCGGCGCCGCACTCGGCGTCATGGTCCAGGTCCCGCAGGACGAACCAGTACCAACTTTTCGCCGCATTGTTGTAACCGCGCAGGTTTTTGTCCAACGTGGACTTCCCGCGCAAGTTATAAATTGTTGCGATCCCAAGGCCTACGGTGCGACAAAGAGAACGAACGGCGATTTCGTCCGGATATCCCTCAGTCGCCACGTTAATCCCTAGGTTCATCAAATTAATCAAAAAGAGCCAACTGATCGGCGCGCTTTGGCGCCACTGCTGGAAGCACGGCATCCGCTATGGATAATCTTTCTTCCAACAATGCCGTGATTGCTTGATTGTTTCTTGCCAACTCCACTTGAGTGCCTTCTCCTGAGGGGTGGAGCAGCAATGTTTCATCGGGCGCGATGCCTTTGTCTCCAAGTAAATCCGGTGAATGTGTCGAGATGAAGATCTGACGCTGCTTTCTCCGGCTGACACGCCACAACATTAGGGGAATGAAGCGAACGACTTCAGGATGTAGAGAAAGTTCCGGCTCCTCAAGGAGAAGCGGGCCAGAACCGTCCAGAACGGCCCAAAGTAAACCCATCAAACGTAAGGTTCCATCAGAAAATTGGTCTTCCCTTTGCCAGCCGGCTTTGGGGCGCCAGTGTTCTGACCGTCCGGAAAGGTGGGGCGTTCCGTCATACTTATCACGTTCGAGCTGCAGTTCTTTCAACTGGGGAACAGCAATCGTCAACGCCTGTCGCATTTTTTCCAGGCGAGACTCCCGAGTCCTTACTGGGGTCCGAGCAATCCGCTCCAGGAAATCACCCCCGAAGGGATCTCTTGCTTTGTCTTTCCTTGGAGGATGCAACTCAGAATCACGTATCAGATGTGGGATAACGTGAAGATACCTCACGGAACCGAAGAAATCCGCAACTTCCCTGAAATCGAAATTGGCGCTGACTTGCTCCAGATGGGTTTGCGTGAGTCGCTCTGCGTCATCCTGATCTTTACTGTCCGGCCTTTCAAGAACCATATTTCCGTTGCGGAGAACAAGCTCTTTTTTCAAAATGGGACGGCGTTGATTGTCCTGCTTAAACGCGATCCTGTAAGTCCATTCCGGATTCTCAGGATCAACACCCAACTCAATTTCGATCACAACGTCTGGATGCCTCCGGGCCGCCAAACATCGAATTTTAGAAACCCCGCCCCGATCTTGCACCGCATTTTGCAGTCCCCCGCCAGTGGTAGAGATGTCTTGGAGGAAACGTAGGGCGTCAAGAAAATTCGACTTACCCGAGGCGTTCGGCCCCGCGATAAAAACACGTTGCTGTAGACGAACATCTACCTTCGTGAAGTTCCGCCAATTCTCCAATTTCAGCCTAAGAATTCTCATGCAATCTCACCCCCGGGCTTCCGTCTCCAGAGGTCAATCATTATACGGCCTTTGCGCATCCTATTTGCCGCCGGAGAGCCTGAAGCCTCCCGAGGCCCGGGCGCCATCGGTCTACTTCCCCCGCTCTAGGGTTTTGTTGGACACTCGATTGATCCATGATTCATGGAGAAAGGGGTGTCGCGATGAACGAACAAAAGCAAGAGGGGGCTTTGGCGGAGGGCGCCCGCAGGGCGAACGGAGCCAAGGCCCCAGGGCATCGCAGTGAGCGGGGTCGGTTCTCCTGCCAGCGCAAGCGGGAGGCGGTCCTGCGTCTTTTGCGGGGCGAGAGCCTGGAGACGCTCTGCCGCGAGTTGGGCACGACAGCGGCTCGGCTTTCCGCCTGGCGCGAGGCGTTCCTTCGCGGGGGCGAGGCGGCGCTCAAAGCCCGCCCGGCGGATGAGCGGGACGAGGAGAACGCCCGGCTCAAGGCCAAGGTGGGCGAACTCACGATGGAGGGCGAGGTCCTGCGGGAGAAGATCGACCGCCTGGAGGCCGGCCGCCCTTTAGCCGGCAGGAGGTGGAGGCGATGAGTCAGGCCCGCTTCACCTCCACGGGCAGAGCCTACGGCCTGAAGCGGGTGTGCGCCCTTTGGGGCTTGGCGCGCTCCACGGTCTACGCGCAACGGCGGCGAGAGGCGGTCCCCGTTCATGAACGCCCCACGCCCAATAAGCGCGGCCCTGTGGGCCCGTGCACCGATGCGGAACTCCTCGGCCACATCCGGCAGGTCCTGGAGGACTCTCCCTTCCATGGCGAGGGCTACCGCAAGGTGTGGGCGAGGCTGCGCTTCGCGGGCATCCGCACCAGCAAGGAGCGGGTGCGTCGCCTGATGCGGGAGGCGGGGCTTCAGGCCCCCCACCGGGTGGGCAAACCCCGAGGTCCCAAGGCCCACAACGGGACCATCCGCACCGAGCGGCCCGACCGAATGTGGGGCACGGACATGACGACGACGGTGACCACCGAGGAGGGGATGGCCTCGGTGTTCGTGGCGGTGGATCACTGCTCGGTGGACTGCGTGGGGATCCATGCGGCCAAGAGCGGCAACCGCTTCGAGGCCCTGGAGCCGATCCGGCAGGGGGTCGCCGAGCGCTTCGCCGGCTTGGAGGCGGACGTCGCCGAGGGGCTTAAAGTTCGTCACGACCACGGCCCCGCCTATCTGTCCGATGACTTTCAGCGGGAGATCGCCTACCTGGGCATGACCAGTTCGCCCAGCTTCGTGCGGGCGCCCGAGGGAAATGGCTACTGTGAGTGGTTTATCCGCATCTTGAAGGAGAATCTCCTGTGGGTGCGCTCTTTCGCCACCGTAGAGGAACTGCGGTGGGCGCTGCTTGAGTTCAAGAACCTGTACAACCATCATTGGATTCTCGAGGGCTACGGCTACCGAACGCCGGCCCAGGCAAGGCAGGAAAAACTCGCTCAAGTTGCGGAGGCCGCATGAGGTCGAATACCCTCACCCGAGTGTCCAATAACCCAGGGGCGGTCCATACTGACTCTATCCCAACACCCCCCGCAGGATCTCCCGGTACCCCTCCAATGCGTCCTCTCCCGTCTTTTCGGGCTGCTTGAGAACGATCATCACCTTGTCTTCGTTGAAGGTCTTCTCGGTCGCGAAGGGGTTGTAGTAGAACTCGCCGTTGGGCAGGATGAGGGTCGGGCTCGTCATCGACTTGCCTTCTTCATCGCGCTTCCGCAGGGCCTCCTTGCAGTCGAGCATCACCCGGGCCTTGTAACGGCCGGTGTCGAAGTTTTCGGTCAGCCGGTCCATCTCGAGGCCCGCCTCGCCGCCGATCTCCAGCAGCGTATTCCGGAGATGGATCCACCGGCTTTCGTAATAAAACGCCCGCCGGATCCGGTAATCGAGGTCGAAGGCCTTCACTGGGTCCTGGGCATAAGCGCAATCGTATATCTCGTAAGCCAAAATGCTCGTATCGGGGAAGCCGATGTTGTCCCACGGGCGAAACGCGCACAGGGGCTCCTCGTTGGCGACGTGCGGCCACTCCTGGTCCACGATGTGACGGGGAAGGGGCCGGCCGTTGATCACATCCAGTGGAAACGCCCGCCAGTGGATGGTGAGCCGGTCCTTGAACTCAGGGAAGATCGCCTTCAGCCTCGCCGAGGCCATGTAAGCCCACGGTCAGTGATATTCGTGATAAATGTCGATATTGGGAAGATCGCTCATTGCTGTCTCCTTGGGGATCGATCCCCGGTTCGGATGCCGCGCTCCGGACGGCGGAATTCGCCCGTCCCTCAGGCGCTCCGGTCCATGATCTGGTCGTATATCCGCTCGACGAAGAGCCGCTGGAGCCTGTCCGCGGCGGACCGGAACCCCTCGGTGACAGGCACGCGATCCAGGAAGGAGATCCGGTCCCCCGCCTCCTCCCGGCTCATCCCGGAATCGATGGCCGACTGGACGCGGCCGATGGCCTCGCCGACGGTCTCCTTCATCTCGTCGAACACCTCCGGCCCGGAAGCCGGTCCGTGCCCCGGGACGACAACCTCGACGTCCATCCGCCGGAAGCGGTCCAGCGATTCGAGCCATTCGAACGGGACGGAATCGTGGTACCACGTCATCACACCGTTGAAAACGTTGTCGCTGACGAACAGGACCTTTTCCCCCGGCACATGGACGGCCAGCTGGAACGGGACGTGGCCGGGCGCCACGAAGGCCTCGACGGTCACGCCTCCCAGGTTGAGCGTGAGGCGGCCGTCGAAGGCGACCTCCGGTCCGCGGGCCCGGTAATCCGCCGTGAGACCGAGACCTTCGGGATCGATCTTCCGCACGTAGGGCTCGGGTTCCTTCATGGGGCTGGGGCCGATCACCGAGTCCGTGTAGAACAACTCTTTCGTCTTCCGGTGCGCAATCACGGTCCCCGGAAGAAACGCGTTGCCGAAGATGTGGTCGATGTGAAATTCGGTGTTGATCAGGTAGCGGACCTCGCCCAGACTTTCCACCTCCCCCCGCCATCTCACCGCGCGGGTCGGCTGGTTGGGCGAATAGATCAGGACGACTCCCTCCGGCGTCCGGACAGCGCCGACGGTGCACAGGCCCGAGGTCGTCGCGTCGATGAAAACGTTGGCGCTCACCTGTTCCACGGATGTCTCCTCCGGCGGAATCGCGATCTCCCGGATGGAGGGCGGCCCTTACTCCTCCGGATGAAGCATGGACCGGGGGTCGAGCAGCCGGTCGAGCTCCTCATCGGAGAACAGCTTCTGCTCTTTGGCCAGCTCCCGGATGGTCTTGTTCTCCCGGAAGGCCTGCTGAGAGAGCGCCCCCGCCTTGTCGTACCCGATCACGGGCGCGAAGGCGGTGACAAGCGACAGCCCGCGCTCGATGGTCTCGGCCGCGCGCTCCGCGTTGGCCTCGATGCCGTCGATGCATTTCTCTTTGAAGATCCCGCACACGTTCGCCAGGAGGCGGGTGGAGTCGAGGAGATTGAAAGCGATCACCGGCATCATCACATTGAGCTCGAAGTTGCCCGACGCCCCGCCCACCCCGATGGTCACGTCGTTTCCCATCACCTGCGCGGCCACCTGCAAGACCGACTCGGCGATGACCGGATTGATCTTGCCGGGCATGATGGACGATCCGGGCTGGGTCTCCGGGATCGCGATCTCGCCCAGACCCGTCCGCGGCCCCGAGGAGAGCCAGCGGATGTCGTTGGCGATCTTGGTCAGGGCGACGGCCAGCACCTTGAGCGTCCCGCTCGCCTCGACGCAGGTGTCTTTCGCCGCCAGCGACTCGAAGTGATTGGGGGCCTCGCGGAAATCGGTCCCGAACTGCTTGCTCAGGTCCGCGCAGACAAGCCCCGCGAATTTCGGATGCGTGTTGATTCCGGTCCCCACGGCCGTGCCGCCGATGGCCAGCTCTTTCAGGTTCTCCAGACTCCGCCCGATCCGCCCCCGGCAGTTCTTGATCTGGACGGCGTATCCGGAAAACTCCTGTCCCAGCGTCACGGGCGTCGCGTCCTGGAGGTGGGTCCGTCCCGTTTTGACCACATCCCGGAAGGCTTCGGCCTTTTTCGACAGGGCTTCCTCCAGGGCGTCCAGGGCCGGCAGCAGACTCCGCTCGACATCCAGGACCGCCGAGACGTGTATGGCCGTCGGAATCACGTCGTTGCTCGACTGCCCCATGTTCACATGATCGTTCGGATGCACAGGCGACTTCTTGCCGATGGGCTCGCCGAGTCCGACGTTGGCCACGTTGGCGATCACCTCATTCGCGTTGGTGTTGGTCGAGGTGCCCGATCCGGTCTGGTAGATGTCCACAACGAAGTGGGCGTCATACTCGCCGTCCCGGACGGCCAGGGCCGCCTTGCGGACAGGCTCGCCCAGCGCGGGATCAAGCTTCCCCAGCTTCATGTTGGCCGACGCCGACGCCGCCTTCACCGCGCCCAGGGCTTCGAGGAAGACCCGGGAAAAGCGCTTGTCGCTCACCGGAAAATTCAACACGGCGCGTTGCGTGGACGCCCCAAAGAGCGAATCCACGGGCACCCGCATCTCGCCCATCGAGTCCTTCTCCACCCTGTACTCCATAAACCCACTCCCTGATTGGCCGGCCGAGGCCGGTCACGGACCCGGCGCGGCCGGACCTCGTCCGAAAAAGACGGGCCGCCCCCATCGGACGGCCCCAAGATCGAGCTTCCCGGTTTTTAATTCTTCCCCATGGTCTTCGCCTCGGTGAGCCTGCCGCCGGCGGTGAGGACGCGGCGCTCTCTGGGCGTGGCGACCAACCGCACTTGGTACTGGGTGTTCTTCGTCTTGTTGAGCAGCTCGATGGACTCCCGGTCTTTCACGAAATCCAGGACGCCGTTCAGCTCCAGCTCGTCGCCCTGCTCGATGTGGTCAAAATCCTCCGCCTCGACGAACTGCAAGGGGATCAACCCCCAGTTGATGAGGTTGGCCATATGGATTCGGGCGAACGATTTCGCGATCACCGCGCGGACGCCCAGGAACATCGGCGCCAGGGCCGCGTGCTCCCGGGAGCTTCCCTGCCCGTAGTTCAGGCCGCCCACGATGAACCCGGTCCCCTTGGCCTTGGCGCGCTCGGCGAAGGTCGGGTCCACCCGGTGGTACACGAACTCGGCGAGCTTGGGGATGTTGGAGCGGAAGATCAGGATGTTCGACGCGGCGGGCATGATGTGATCGGTGGTGATGTCGTCGCCGACCTTGAGAAGGACTTCGCCGGAGATCGTGTCCTCCAACCGGTCTTTGGCGGGAACCGGCCGGATGTTGGGCCCCCGGATCACCTCAAGGCCCTTCGCCTCCTCCTCCGAGGCGGGGGCGACCAGGTTGGGGTTGTCCTGCGTCAACCGGTCCGGGAGATCCTGGCCCGGGGCCTCGATCCCCAAGTCCCGGGGGTCGGCGATGACCCCGGCGATCGCCGTGGCCGCGCCCACCTCGGCGCTCGACAGGTACACCTGGTCTTCCTTCAAACCGCTCCGGCCCTGAAAATTCCGGTTGGCCACGCGGAGCGAGTTCGTCCCGGAGGCCGGCACGTGGCCGCTGCCGATGCAGGCCCCGCAAGTGGGCTCCGCCACGTTGACGCCCGCTTCGAGCAGGTCGGTCACGTATCCCTCCCGGCACAACAGCTCCAGGTCCTTTTTGCTCGAAGGGTGAATGAAGAAGTCCACTTGGGGATGAACCTTTCGGCCCTTCATGATCCGGGCGACGGCCTTGATGTCCATGTAGGACCCGTTGGTGCAGCTTCCGACGAAGACCTGCTGGATCGGGATTCCGGCGGCCTCGGTGACAGGGACCACCTTGTCCGGCAAACTGGGCAGCGCCACCAGGGGCTCGATCCGGCCCAGGTCGAGGTCCACCCGATCGTCGTATTCGGCGTCCGCGTCCGGCAGGACCTCCCGCCAATCCTTTTCCCGGCCGACGCGGCGGAGATAATCCCGCGTGACCTCATCGGAAGGGAAGATCGACGTCGAGGCGCCCAATTCGGCCCCCATGTTCGTGATGGTGCAGCGCTGCTGGGCGTTGAGGCTCTTCACGCCGGGTCCGGTGTACTCCATCACCTTGCCGAAGCCGCCCCGCACGGTCAGTGTTCGGAGCATTTCCAGAATGACATCCTTGGCGGTCCCCCACGCGGGCAGCTCGCCGCTCAGGTGGACGTTCACCACCTGGGGCATCTTCACGAAATACAACCCGCCCGCCAGGGCGACGGCCACGTCGAGACCGCCCGCGCCGATGGCGATCATGCCCATCCCCCCGCAATGGGGCGTGTGGGAATCCGCCCCCAAGGCCGTCACACCGGGGATCGCGAAATGCTCCTGATGAATCTGATGACCGATGCCGCTCGAGGGCTTCGCCCACCAGATGCCGTACTTCCGCCCGGCGCTCGCCAGATAGAGGTGGTCTTCGGTGTTGCGGCTATCGACTTGGAGAACGTTGTGATCGCCGTAGGCGGCCGCCACCCGGCACCGGACCCGGGGCAGGCCCATGGCCTCGAAATTGAGCATCACGACGGTGCCGGTGATGTCCTGGATCAGCACCTGGTCGATCTCGATTCCGATCTCCTCACCGGCCTCCATCTTCCCCTCGCGGAGGTGTTCTTGGATAATTTTCCGGAAAACGCTCATGCCGAACAACTCCTTCGTGAATCCGGCCCCGCCGTTTTCGGGTGCACACTACACGCTCGCTACCCGCACAGGGTCCGATGAATCCAGATCGACGGCGGGCCCGCGGGGGTCCCGCGTCCGCCGAAGACCCTCCCCCTCAGCGATCCTTCGTGGCTGAGAATTCTCCGGATGGCCTCAACGCCCTTCAAGCTGTCGGTCAGTTTCGTCCAGAACGGACAGAATCTCTCGAAGGCCTTTTTCCAACTCGCTCAGAAGCCCCTGGATTTTTTCGGTCTCCGCCGAGCCGGCGGTTGAATCCGGCGCCGGCGACAGCACCGGCTTTTCCTCCACGGCCGAAACCTCGGGCTTCACGCTCCTGCGTCCGCCGAGACGCTTCTTGGCCCCCGCGATGGTGAACCGCTCCTGATGAAGCAGGCGTTTGATCTCCAGAACGACTTCGACGTCCCGTCTCCGATACACCCGCTGGCCCGAGGCGTTTTTGACGGGCCTGAGAATCCCGAACTCGGTTTCCCAATACCGAAGAACATGGGGCTTCGTATCCGCGATCGAAGCCACTTCTCCGATCTTGAAAAAGAGCTTGTCCGGGATTTTGGGCTTCTCCGCAGGCTGGTTCATTGGCGCCCGATTCCTATCGCTTGACGGCATACGAATCCTTGAACCCCCTTAGTTTCACTTTTTTCAACTCCGCGATAACCGCGGCCCACGTGGGATAGGTCCCCGTCCGGACATAGGTCAGCTTTCCGCTCTTCGACTTGGCGGTCATGGGCTCGAGATCCGCCTCCTTGAGCCGCCGACTCAGGCCCGCGACGCATTTCGCCGTTCTGCACGCCCCAACCTGAATGCTATAACGGCCGCCTCCCGCCATCGCGACGCGCGGGGGCTTGGAAGATCCCCCCTTCTTTCGGACAACCCGATCCGCCTTCATCGCCGGACTCGCCGTCATACGCGCCTTCCGCTTCGCGGGGGGACGGACCTTGTCTTTTTCAGCCTTCGGCCGCTTTTCGACCAACTTGGCCGATTCGGGCGGCGGCGCCGGGACGACCTTCGCCGTCTTCGGAGCGGGCTTCGCCGCTTCCGGAACGGGCCCGGGCGCAATGGATGCCTTGATCGTCGGATCGGGGGTCACATTTTTCAGCTCACCGGACGGCGGCCCGCCAACCGGAGATTTCCGTTCCTTCTCGCCGGTCCCGGTCATCACAAGCGCGGCCGCCGGGACCCCGGGAGAAGGCTTCTTCGGCGAAGAAGGGGGGGACGCGCCGGGCTTTCCGATGGCCCGCTTGGCGCCGGGCGAGACGGGTCGGGTCGGGGGGGGAGGGCTCGCATCGATCTTCCGGGCCATGGGCCGGGCCGGGGTGGGGGAGGCCGGCGGCCGAACGGCGGGGACGGAGACCGCCCCCTCCTTCGGCCCAACCCCCGCGCGCTTCACCGGCGCCGGAACCGGGGTTCCGGAAAAGTCCAACGGCCGAATCAGCGTGTAGTACGCGCCTCCCGCCAACAGAATGACTCCCGCAATCAGAAAGGTCAGTAGGATGCTTCCACGAACAAACAAAGGCGGCCCGCCTCGCTCCTCGAGGACTTCCGCCTCCTCTACATATCCCGCGTCCGCAACCATGTCCCCGAAGTCCAGCGCCGGACCCGCCGCCGGAAGGGGCAACCTCGAAATCATCAGGTTGATGGTCTTCACGAACTCATGCTTCCTTTACACCGACCCCGGATTCGGCGATCACCTTCTCGGCCATCAGGGCCGGCACCTCTTCGTAATGGGAGAACTCCATCGTAAAGCTGCCGCGGTCGGCCGTGAGGGCCCGTAAAGAGATGGCATACGTCAAGACCTCGGCCAGGGGCGCCTGGGCCTGAACCACCTGGACGGCGCCCATGGGTTTCATGCCCAACACTTTTCCCCTGCGGGAATTCAGGTCTCCGATGACATCCCCGACCATGTCCCCCGGCACGGAGATTTCCATATTCGTATGGGGTTCGAGCAAGACCGGCCTCGCTTCCATAAAAGCCTTTTTGAACCCCATGGAACCCGCTATCTTGAAGGCCATTTCCGAGGAATCCACGTTGTGGAAGCTTCCGTCGTACAACCTCACCTGTATGTCCGTCACGGGATATCCCGCCACCGGGCCGGTCTCCATCGACTCGACGATTCCCTTTTCCACGGCCGGGATGTACTGCTTGGGAATGGCCCCGCCGACGATCTTGTTGATGAATTCGACCCCCCCCCCCCGAGTCATCGGGGTGATCTCGATCCAGGTGTCCCCGTACTGTCCGCGCCCCCCTGTCTGTTTTTTGTATTTTCCCTGGGCCTGGGCCGAGCGGCGGATCGTCTCCAGGTAGGGCACCCGGGGGGTGTGAAACTCGACCTCCACGCCGAATTTCCGTTTCATCTTCTCCATGGCGACTTCCAGGTGCAGGTCGCCGATGCCCGACAGGATCATCTCTTTGGTCTGCGGATCCCGGGAGAGCTTCAGGGTCGGATCCTCCTCCATGAGGCGTTGAATGGAGGTGCTGACCTTTTCTTCATCCCCCTTGGCCTTGGGAACCACGGCGAAGGAGATGGCGGGTTTCGGAAAATCAATGGGGTTGAACAAAACGGTGGATTTCTCCTCGCGAAGGGTGTCCCCCGTTTTGGTCGCCTTGAGCTTGGCGACCGCGCCCAGATCCCCCGCGGACAAGGATTCCACCGAAATCTGTTCTTTCCCCTGGACGCAGTAAAGCTGCCCGATGCGCTCCCGCTCATCCTGTGACCCGTTCATGACGTTGGAATCCGAGCTCAGTGTTCCCGAGAACACGCGGAAGAAAGTCAGTCTCCCCGCATAGGGGTCCGACACGGTCTTGAAGACCTGTGCGAGGAGCGGGCCCTTCTCATCGGCCTCAACGGCAACGGCCTCTCCGCTGTCCTGGTCCTTCGCGCCCATGGCCGGCCGGTCGAGCGGCGAGGGGAGCATCTCGACGACGGCGGCGAGGAGGGGCTGGATGCCGATCAGCTTGTCGGCCGCGCCGCAAAGGGCGGGAACCACCCGGCCTTCCCGAACCCCCGCGGTAAGACCCGCCACAATCTCCTCGGTGCTCAGCGCTCCGCTTTCCAGGTACTTCTCAAGGAGCTCGTCCTCCCCTTCGGCCGCGGCCTCCATGAGCAGCTCGCGGGCCTCGGAAACAGCGTCCGCGAGGTCTTCGGGGATCTCGGACTTCTCCATCTTTCCGCTGCCGTCCGCGGCGAACAGGTGCGCCGTCTCCCGGATGACATCGACCACCCCGCGAAACCCGTCTCCCGACCCGATCGGGAGCTGCACGGCCACGGGCTTGGGCGTCAGCAAATCCCCCGTGCCGGCAAGCGCCGCCGTGAAATCCGCCCGCTCCCGATTCATTCCGTTGAAAAAGACCAGCCGTCTGACCTCGGACTCCTCCGCCCACCCCCAGACTTTCTCCGTTTGGGTCTGAACGCCTTCTTCCGCATTGATCACAACCACGGCCCCGTCCATGACACCCATGCAACCCTTGGCGTCGGCCGCGAAGTTGGAATACCCCGGGGTGTCTATGATGTTGATTTTAAATTTGTTCCACTCGCAAAACCCAAGCATCGCACTGATGCTGACCTGTCTCTTGATTTCCTCGGCCTCGTAATCGAATATCGACGACCCGTTATCCACCTGTCCCAACCGCTTCGTCGCCCCGGCAACAAAAAGCATGGCCTCCGCAAGCGATGTCTTTCCAACCCCCCCGTGGCCGATCAGGCCGACGTTGCGAAGGAGATCGATGCCATAGTTCTTCATACGCTAGCGGGCCTCCATGAGGTGCATGGCAATTTTCGGTCCTGTGCATTTTGAATTTATGTTAAGCGATCGACGTAGAAATGTCAAGGAGTCAACGAGATGCTTACCCATTCTTCAATTACCGCTTGAAGGATGTAGCGTTGGCCGAATAGGTGTTTCGACCCGATCGATGGCGAAAATATAGCCGCAACGGCGTCCCCTCGAACCCATAGCGCCTCCTGAGCTGATTCACCAAAAACCGCTGGTAGGAGAAGTGGAAGGCGGCCGGCCGGTTCACGAAAAAAACGAATGTCGGCGGATGAATCGACGACTGCGTGACGTAATAGATTTTGACGTCCCGGCCCCGAACCGGCGGAGGAGGCGTTCGCCTCGTCGCCTCTTCGACGAAGCGGTTCAGATCCGCCGTTTCCACCCTTTTCCCTCGCTCGGCCGCTACGCGATCCACCAGGTCGAAGATCTTCCGCACGCGGGTCCCGGTCAGGGCCGAGATGGTCACCACGGGTGAAAACGTGACGTGCTTCATGCGCTCCCTCAACTCCCGGGTCGCGCGATCCACGTCCTTCCGCCCGGCGGGAACAGCGTCCCACTTGTTGACCGCCAACACACAGGCAACGCCCGCCTCGACAACGTCGCCGGCGATGTGGGCATCCTGCGCCGTCACCCCTTCTTCACCGTCAATCAGGACAACCGCGACATCCGCCCGGTCGAGACCCTTCAACGCAAAACGCACGCTCAGGTGTTCAAGCCGCGTATCGACTTTCCCCCTTCGCCGCATCCCCGCCGTGTCGATGAGAAGATATTCCCGGCCGTCAATCCGGACCGGGGTGTCGATTGCGTCGCGGGTCGTGCCGGGCAGCTCGCTCACGACCTGCCGATCCTGCCGCAGCAGCCGGTTCACCAGAGAGGATTTTCCGACGTTGGGCCGTCCGACGATGGCGACCGCCACCCGGCCGCCCGTTTCTTCCGTCTCCCCGCTCTCCGGCAGCAGGGTGACGATCTCATCGAGCAGGTCGCCCACCCCGCGGCCATGCTCGGCCGAGATCAGGCGGAAACGCTCGACGCCCAACCGGTAGAACTCGGCCGCGCCCGCTTCCTGCTTGGGGCTGTCCATCTTGTTGACGGCAACGACGACCGGCAGGCCGGAGATGCGCAGTTCCCCGATGACTTCCTCATCCCCGGGCGTCAGGCTCTCCCGCCCATCGAGGACCATCAGAATCACATCCGCGGCGGAGACCGCCAGCTCGGTCTGTTCCCGGATCGCCTCGTCGAGGGGATCTTCCTCCCGGACGCCGCCGATGCCGCCGGTGTCCACGAGGGTGAAATCGCGTCCGTTCCACGAGGCGTCAGCGAAATTCCGGTCCCGGGTGACACCGGGCGTCGGCTCTACAATGGCCGCGCGGCGTCCGATGATTCGATTGAACAGGGTGGACTTGCCCACATTGGGCCGGCCGACGATGGCGACCAAGGGGGGAGAACTCACGGGCTGACTGTCCGCTGCGAGGGATTAGTTGACTTGGGCCAGGCGCTTGCGCCTGATGAACTTCCGGACTCCACGGACCATGGAGACGGCCAGCGCCTGGCGATACCTCCCCGACCTCAGCCGCCGCTCGCCCGCGCGGTTGGTCAGGAATCCCACCTCGACCAGAACACTCGGCATCTCGGCGCCCAGGAGGACGTAAAAGGGCGCCCGCTTCACGCCCAGGTTTCGGATGCCTCTGTATCGGCGGGATAGATTCGAGAGAATGGCTTGATGGATGGATTCCGCCAGGGGAAAGGAGCCGTAACTCAACCCCCGCATCCGAAGGTCGGCCAGGATAATCTGCAAGTCATCCAGGTCTTCTACGGGAATGTTGTTTTCACGGGCCGCCACTTTCTTCGCCCGTTCGTCGGTGGCCTCGCTGAGGAGATAAGTCTCAATCCCGCCCAACCGCCGGTTCTGGGCGGAGTTGGCGTGAACCGAGATGAACAGGTCGGCCTTTTTCCGGTTCGCGAAGATCGTTCGCCTCTTCAAGGAAACAAACCGATCCCCTCGGCGCGTCAAGAACACCTTGGCCCGCAGCTTTCCGCGAAGGGACCGCGCCATCCGCTTGGCAATGTCCAAAACAACGTGCTTTTCGTAAATACCGGAATGGCCGATGGCCCCGGGGTCCCTCCCCCCGTGACCCGGATCGATGACGATCTTTCCCAGCCCCCGCCGGAACCGCTCGGCCAGGCTCATCTCCTCCGGCCCGGCCGGGGCTTCCTTTTTCAATGTCCGCGGAGCGTCCCGGGCCGGAACCCCCGAGAGACGGCGAGGGATTCCGCCGGACCGTCTCGGCGTGGCGGGCCGTATTCGCTTCAGCGTCGCGGCGGAGGACAAGGACGAGGCCGGCAATGGCTTCAGCGAGGGAACGGCCGTCGTCGTCCTGACCCCGGCGCCTCGGACCGGCCGCTTTCGGCGCCGGGCGTTGATGTCGATCACAATCCGGTCGGGGGCCGTGAGAGAAAAAACCTTGTAGGACTGAAACTGTTTCAGATCCAGGACGATCCGCGGCGTCAAAGGCGCGCGGCGCCCGATCCGGACTCCCTTCAGCACGCCGCCGCCACGTATCCGCATCTTCTCCACATCCCGGAGATTCAACGTCACTCCCTGAATATCCACGAAGATGCGGCTGGGCGATCGCAGGCGGTCATGGGCGAATTTCGCCGCGCCATCCAGATGGACAACAACCCTCGCGGATTGAGGGTTGGACCACACCCGGATGTCGATCACCGACGCCGATTCGGCCCCGGCGATAGAGGAAAGAGAGCCGGACAGCAGGCAGACCACCGCCGCAAGCGCCGCGCCGAACCCGAAATATCTCCTCCGCATGTTCACAACCAAAGTCTTCCTCACCATTCCTCCCATTTAGGATTCTAAAGGGGAGTGAACCTCTCGTCAAGCTTCAATATTCAGCACGCAACTCTTTCAAATGTCAAGTTGAATGCATAAATCGCGCCACTTGGCCGCTTGGGTTCCCGGCGCGAGAAACCGGGGCCGGTCCGAACTCGAAGAATCCGGATTCGCGCCCCCGCGATCAGGCCAAGCCGGAACAACACGCTCGAAGCCCGTTCAACCCGCTATCGGGAGCCGAATCAAACGCTTTCCTTGTTCCCATCCCCTCCCCGGATAACTTATACCCGTTCCTGACACTTCGCCGTACGAATCCAACGCCCGCGGGATGAATCGGAGGACGTGCGACCCCCGGTGTGATTGTCATCCCAGCGCCCCGAGAAATCCGGTTACGCCGATCATTCTTATCCATAACCTGCCCCGGGATCACCCCAACCTCAAGATGAAAAGCCCGGGAAGAGGAAGGGAGAGACCCCCTGATTTCCGGTTCGGTGAATGGAGAAAGCAATGTTTTTTTAAAAAGTTTGTAGCCAACTCGCTTTAAATTTGATACATTAACGTGGTTCCGGATGGGTGGCGTAGAAAGCTCATCCTCTTTATAAGGACGACAGATTTAACGTTTTGATTTAATTGAACTTCTAAATCGGGGATTTAAGAGTATAGACCCCCGGCCTGGGTCTCGTCTGCTGAGGCACTGAAGAAGACAAAGTCTTCTCCGTGTGGCGGGACCCGGGCCATTTTGTATCTTGGGCGTTTCCCAATCCGCCTTTGCTTTTCCAAGAACCAAAAAATCCCACCCACGGGGCGACCCGCGCTTCCCATAGAAAGGCGCGGCAACCTTCTCTCGTCCGATCCGCCCGTCGCGGATGGATAACGCGGGCTCGGGACGCCAAGTGGCAAATCATATCGGTTGTGAGAAATAGGGGTACAATGGGGAAGGACATTCCATGCCTTTCTCCCCCAACCGCGTCCTGGCTCGCCCCCGGGAAGAACGGAGGCGCGGAACAGCCGGAGCGCGGCGGGCTCAATCGGGTGAAAAGGGAGAACACCGGTGTCCCGCTCAATGAAAAGAGAATCCCTCCTCCTCCTTCGGGAGCTGCTCGATCTGCGCTGGGAATTTCTGCGGAGGAGCGAAGCGTACCAGGCGGACCATGCCGCTTACAGGGCCCTGATCTCCCGCCACGGCTCCGAGGAAGCCCAACCCGTGCGGCGGGAGGCCTTTCGGTTGATGGCGAAGTATCTCCTCGGCGCGCTCCCCGACCCGTCGGAAACCCCGGACGGGATTCGTCTGCCCATCGTGTATCCCTTCGGGGACCGGCCGGAGGTCTCGGGTTTTCCCGGGCTGAAAGTGCTCGACCCGGACGGCTTGGAAGGGAACGGGGAGGACGGCGGCCAATTCCGGGTGACCATCGAAGTGGACCTCCGAACCCCCCGGGCCAACCTCCTGCCCGTCCTCGACGCGGTCCTCGAGGATCTGACACAGCGCAGAATCGACCGACACCCGGACTTTCTTCCCGATCAAGACGCCGCACCTCCCGAGGACCTCCGCATTTATGAATGGTACCTGGAGATTTGGGACAAGCGCCAAACCGGAGAGAACACGGAACAAATCGCCCGGACCTCTTATCCGCGCGCATTCGCCAAGCCCTCCCGCCATTTCTCCACTGAGATGGCCGTCGCGCGGGTCGAGGCGGGACTGCGGGAAGCAGATCGGCTGATTCAGGAAAGCACGACGGCTGAAGACTCGGGCCTTCCGGCCCCCGACCTCCCTTCGGACTCCAAAAATCCTTAACCCGCCCCGCGCCGGATTAAGGTCCGGCCGGGCCGCACATCGAACGGCCGGCAGCGCCGGCGCCCGCGTGATTGTGGAAGTCCCTTCCACTCCCCCCCCTCCCCCCTCGAAAGAATAGTGCTTCGGCCCCTCGACAAAACGTAGAAGAAATATCTTGACAAGTTGATATTAAATACCACATATTGTGGCTGGCCTGTGGAATATCCCTAGATGTAGGGGAACTTAACGCACCTTAGGGGTCGTGAACGAATCAGGAAGAGAATCGGCCTGATCATTGGAATAACGGGCGCGATTCAATCTCCGGGAGGGAGGAAAAGAGGATGAATAAAGCCGATGTCATCGATGCCGTATCCAGAAGCGCCGAGATTCCGAAGACCAAGGCGGAGCTCGCCATTGACGGCGTCCTGGAAGAGATCGTCCGGGGCCTGAAGCGGGGCGAGCGGGTGGTCCTGTCAGGATTCGGCACCTTTACGGTCGCGGAGCGGAAGGCCCGTATGGCGAGAAACCCGAGAACGGGTGAATCCATCTCCGTTTCCGCAAAGAAGGTCCCCAAATTTGTAGCGGGCGGCAAGCTGAAACAAGCGGTCAGCTAACGGTTATTTCCACCCGGTCTTCGGACGGGTCCGGGATTCGGTCATGTAATTTCCGCCTTGTGCGCGGATCCGGTCTCACACAGAGCCTGGAAGACGGGAGAGCCTCGGCCTCCGGTCTTCCCGGCTCTTTTTTTATTGATTCTTCTCCTATCCATAAACGCCCAAAGCCCCGCCGCGGATGATCAGCCGCCCTGGGTCATCTCCGCCCAGATCCGGCGGATGGGGGCGATGTGGCGCGTGGTCAGTGTTCCCCTTCCCTGAAAACCCAGCTTGAAAGCCTCCCGGGTGTCTCGCTCGAGGTATTCGTCGCTCGCGTTTACGGGCGTGACGGTATCGATGAGCCGGACCCCCGCGGCCGTGGCCTCGACCGCCAGGCGGGCGCGTACGTGAAAAAGCTCCCCGCCCTTGGGCGTCCGGATGCCTCCGAGGTCTTTGAGCATGTCGCCCCCGCCCAATCCGAGCTCCGACACACGGGCGCTGGTCGAGGCGATCTCGTAGGCGTTCCGAAGCCCGTCGGCCGACTCGATGTTCGGAACGATGGGGATCGAGTTCAGCCCGACCCCGGCCCGCCGCTCGACGTCCACCAGCGCCGCGGCCAGCGTCATCACCTCCTGGCCGTTCCGGGCCTGGGCGAGGACGATTCCGTCCGGCAGGCGTTCGAGACTCTTCAGGTCCTCGTCCAGCTCGGCGGACCCGACGATGTTGACCCGGATCCATTTCGCCGACCCTTTGAAATCCATCTCCGCGCACGCCCGCTGGACAAGCGCCCGGCCCGCGTCCTTCTTCTCGGACGGGCAGTTCTGCTCCAGGTCCATGATGATGACCTCGGCGTCGGACTCGATGGCCTCCCGCAGGACGTCCTCGTCGTGGGCGGGAATGTAGTATCTGATCTTGCAGGAATCGGTCATGACGGATTCTCTTCTCTCAATCAGCGGGTTGGGTCAACCGGGCGACGGGCCTCAGTCTTCATCCTCGAAAAGCGGAACGAAATCGAATTTTGTCACGTCCACCAGGCCCAGGTCCGTGATCTTCAGCTCGGGAATCACGGCCAGGGCCAAAAACGACAGGGTCATGAAGGGTGAATCGAGCCCGCAGCCCAAATCTCTCGCCGCCGCGTGGAGCGTTTCAAGCTGCGCGGTGACGACTTCGATGGGCGAATCGCTCATCAGCCCGGCAATGGGCAGGGGAAGCCGGGCGATCGGGCGGCCGTCCAGGACGGCGGCCAGCCCGCCCTGCATCTCCTCGACGGCGCGGAAGCCCGCCCGCAGGTCCTCGTCGCCGACGCCCGCCGCGACCACGTTATGGGAGTCATGGGCGACGGAGGAGGCCAGGGCCCCCCGCTTCAGGCCGAATCCGTGAACGAAACCGAATCCGACGTGGCCCATCCGTCCGTGCCGCTCGGCTATGGCGACCTTGAGAACGTCCCGGTCCACATCCGACAGGACCAGGCCGGCTTCGACGCGGGCCTCCATCACCCGGGTCCGCGTTACGATCTGTCCCGGCACGACTCCGATCACCCGCAAACGCTTCCCGGCCGCCGGCACGGAGAAATCCTCAAGACGGTCCCACCGCAAGCTCACGGTGTTCCGGACGCGTCCGGCGGGCGCGTGGTCGCCGTAGAAGGCCATCCTCCCGCCGGTGGCTACGAGAGACCCTTCCTTGTACACCTGTTGGACCTGGATATCGCGCGGGTCCTCGAAAACAGCGAGATCCGCGCGAAGGCCGGGGGCGATGGCCCCCCGGTCCCGCAGGCCAAAGCACCGGGCGGAGTTGATCGTCACCATCTGAAGGGCGAGGACGGGGTCGAGACCGAAGCGGACCGCCCGGTTCACGACGTAATCCAGGTGTCCCTTCGATGAAAGGTCCGCGGGGTCCACATCGTCGGTGACCAGGGAGAAGCGGCCGGCGTTCTCCAGCCGAACGGCGGGCAGCAGGGCTTCCAGGTTCCGGGCCGTCGATCCCTCGCGGATCATGATGTGAAGCCCGAGCCCCAGCTTTTCCCTGGCCTCCTCCGCCGTCACGCACTCGTGGTCGGACTGGATACCCGCGGCGACGTAGGCGCAAAGGGCCCGGCCCGAAAGCCCCGGGGCGTGGCCGTCGATATGGGCCGCGCCTCCGGCGAGCTTCGCCATCACGCCGGGGTCCCCGTTCACCACGCCCGGAAAGTTCATCATCTCCCCGAGACCCAGGATCCGGCTGTCCGCCAGGAGGGGGAAGAGGTCCTCGGCCTCCAGCACCGCCCCGGCCGTCTCTAGCGGGGAGGCCGGGACGCACGAGGGCGCCATGAGGAAGACGTCGAGCGGGCAGTGGCGGCTCGATTCCAGGAGAAAACGGACGCCTTCCAAGCCGAGAACGTTGGCAATCTCATGCGGGTCGGCGATGACGGTGGTCGTCCCGTGCGGGACAACAGCCCGGGCATACTCGGCCGGGGGCAGCAGGGAGCTTTCGATGTGGCAGTGGGCGTCGATGAAGCCCGGGGAAACGCAGCGGCCTTCGAGATCGTGGGTCTCTTTGCCCTCGTAATCGCCCAGCCCGGCGATCCGCCCCCGATAAACCGCGACGCCCGTCTCCCGGATCTCGCCGGAGAAGACGTCGACCACCTTTCCGCCCCGGAGAACGAGGTCGGCCGGCTTATCCCCGCGCGCCACGCGGATGAAATCTGCCAGTTTCTCCGGGTCGCCCGTTGTCGGAGTCCGGTTCATCATTTTTTCTCCGGGGAGCCGTCTTTCAAGAAGCTCCTCCGGGAATCATCCGTGGGCCTCTCCTCTTCTTCAAGAGCGGAGACGGCCGGGGGAGCCTGGGCGGCCGGGGGGGCCGGGATTTCATCCATATCCAAATCGTCGGCGGAGGTCTTGAACTCCCCCTCCCCCCTCCCCTCTCCCTCCCCCAGCGCCCAGTTCACCTGCCGGAAGATCCCCCGCAGAACCTTCACGTCCTTGAAGCTCAGATCCGATCGGGAGAACAGCCGCCTCAAGTGCGTCATCATCCGCTCGGGGTTCTGTTTGTCGAGGAAATTGATTCTCAGAAGGGTGTCCTTCATGTGCCCGAACAACCCGGCCAGCTCTTCGGCGGTGGCGACGGAAGCGGAGGAGACGGGGGGGGCGGGGGCGGCCGAGGGGTCCGCGCCGCTCCTCGCGATCTGGTAGACCTCGTAACAAAGAATGAGGACGGCCATCCCCAGATTCAGAGAACCGAAATCCGAATGGGCGGGGATGAACGTCAGCTCGTGGCAGGAGCGCAGATGGTCGTTGGAAAGCCCGAAATTCTCCGGACCGAAAACCAGGGCCACGGGGCGCCGCCGGGCCGATTGGAGGATTTGCCCGGCGATGTCCTTGGCGGCGACCGTCACGTGACGGAACTTGCCCTGACGCCGCGTCGTCCCGACCACCAGGACGCAATCCGCGACCGCTTCGGCCAGGCTCGCGTAGACCGGTGCGCGGAAGAGCATGTCCTTGGCGACCATCGCCATCTTCCGGGCCTCGGCGTTCACATGGTCGGTGGGGGGGCCGGAGAAGACCAGCCGCAGGTCGGTGATCCCCATGTTCATCATCGCCCGGGCCGAGGAGCCGATGTTGCCGGAGTATTGCGGATCGACCAGGACGACGCGGATATTCCGGAGGACCTCTGTCTCGCGCTCGGAACCCGCCCCGTTTCGAGGGGATCCGGCCCGCTGCCCATCCGGAGACTTCTCGGGAACCTCACCTGGGGAATGGCTCATCCTTGACGCTTCACGTTGAGGGGACGGAGGTTGCTCGTTGGAAGGATTATATAGGAAGCGCGTCAGGGGCCGGCAATGAGCGTCCCGCGCAAACCGGGAAGGGGCAGCGGCCCGCCTCCTTTGAAACATGGGGGGGGGGGAAGTATTGAAATGAAGAACTGCTCCCCCCCCTCCCCTCCCCCCCATTTCTCCTTTACGCGAAGTCGCCGCTCTCAAGCAGGCCGGCATGGTAGTCCCAGAACTTCTTCCAGCGGATCTCCTGTCCTAAAGAGGAACGGATCTTCTCCACTTCATGCGGGCGCATGGGGTCCAGCTCACCCAGGGAGGCCGCGCGATACTGCATCTCGGCGTTCTCTTCCAGCGTGAACGATGTGAAAACGACTTCCTCCAGCGATCCCCCCACCCCAATCGTGCCGTGGCACCTCAGGAGGATCACACGGTGATCGCCCCGGAATTCGGCCATGTCCTCGCCTTCCTCCTCGGTGATGATGAACTCCGCTTTGTCGTAGACGGGAATCCCGTCCCCGAACAGGGCGCCGTGGAGGACCACCGGCCGGATGGGCGTCCGGGCGATGGCAAAGAGCGTGGCCCAAGGGGGATGGAGGTGGGCGATGGCGACGGCGTCTTCATACCGGCGATGAACGGCGGTGTGCATGACGACCTCCATGGGGAGCCCCCCTTCTCCTTCCAGCTTTTCCCCCCGGTAGTCCACACGCAGCAGGTCCTCGGGCCGAAGCGCGGACTTGTCGGACCCCGCGCCGGGGTTGATGAGGAACTCCCCTCCTCCCCCTTCCCCCTCTGTCTCGGGCAGCCGGACGCTGACGTGGCCGTACATCCCCAAAAGCCCTCCGTGATCGAAGATCTTCAGGCACGTCACCAGCTTTTCTCTCAGCTCCAGGACGTCCGACATCTCTTGGTCTCCGCTTTCACAACCGAATTCTTGACCGGACCCGCATCCTCTTGTGAGGGCCGGAACGCGCTCCGCCGATCCTACCCCTTCCGCATCGCCTGAAGCACCTTCTCCGGTGTCATGGGCAAAGATGTGACGCGGGCCCCGACAGCGTCCCGGACGGCGTTGGCCACGGCGGCGGCGGGGACGTTGCAAGGAGGCTCCCCGATCCCCCGGGCGCCATACGGGCCGATGCCGGCGCCGGACTCCAACAAAATGGGCAAGACCTCCGGTGCGTCGAGGGCGGTGGGGATGAGGAACTGCTCCAAATTCTCGGTCTTGAGCGTCCCCTCTTCCAAAACGACTTCTTCCATCAGGGCGTACCCCAATCCCATGACACCCCCGCCTTCGAGTTGTCCCTCGACCGTCTGGGGATGAACAGCCCGGCCCACGTCGTGGCAGGCGGCCAGCCTCAAAACGACGATTTCTCCGGTTTCCTCATCCACGGCCACCTCGGCGGCGTGGGTTCCCGGCGTGTAATCCAGCCAGCCGTTCCCATCCGACGTTCCGGCCTTGTCGAAGCTCCCCGGGGGAAAGGCGTATTCGGCCCGGGAGGAGATCTCTCCTCCCTCCCCCTCCCCCTTCCCCTTCCCGGCCTCGGCGGCCGCGACTTCGGCCAACGAGACGGCCCGCTCCGGCGCGGCCCGGTGCCGGACTTCCCCTCCCTCCAGAATCAGGTCCTCCTCTCCGGACTCGAGCATCTCGGCCGCGCGCCGCAGGATGCGCCCGCGCACCTCGGCGGCGGCCCGGAGAACGGCGTTGCCCGCCTTGGTGAGCTGCATGCTCCCGGCCGTGATCCCGGCCGACGGAGACGCCGCGCTGTCCGGAGGCTCCAGAACAACCTCGGATTCACCCAGGCCCAGCGTATCGCCCACAATCTGGACCCAGGCGGCGCTCTGGCCGGAGCCCAGGTCCGTCGCGCTCGTCCGGACGACGGCCCGTCCCCGGGCGTCCAAAGAGACTTCGGCCTCGGCCGCGCGTCCGGGCTTGGCGTAACCGGAGAGGTTCGAGGCGATCCCCCGGCCCACGCGCACCTTGCGGGCGCGTCCGTCGAATCCGGAAGCGGGACCGAGGGCCTCCCACGCCCGGCGCGCCGTCTCCTCCAGCGGCAGGCGCCGCGCAACCTTTTGGCCGGCGGCCATGAAGTCCCCGGCGCGGAGAAAGTTACGGCGGCGGAACTCCAGCGGGTCGATCCCCGACGCCCTCGCCAGCTCATCCATCTGAGACTCGAGGGCGAAGGTGACCTGTGTGATTCCGACGCCGCGCATGGTGCTCGTCGGAAGGTTGTTCGTGAAAACGGCGTACGTCTCCACCGAGACCGCGGGAACCCGGTAAGGCCCCTGGGCCAGGAGGGTGGCGTTCAGCGTGATCATCGGACTCAGATAGAGATGAGCGCCCACGTCGGCGATCATCTCGACCTCCAGGGCGGTCAACCGCCCCTCGGCGTCGGCCCCGATCCGGTATTTCATCCGGAAAGGATGCTTCTTGCTGTGGGCGAGAAAGGAGGCCTCGCGGCTGAGGGTGATGGAAACGGGCCTTCCCGTCTCCCGGGCGAGCAGCGTCAGGTAGATCTCCAGGCAGGGATCTTCCTTCCCCCCGAAGGCCCCGCCGGCGAACGTCCCGAGGATGCGGACCCGATCCGCGCCAACGCCCAGGACCTTCGCCACCGCCCGGTGATTCTCCACCTGTTGGGTCGCGAGGCGGACCGTGATCCGCCCGTCGGCCTCCACCCACGCGGACCCGGCCTCGGGCTCGAGGAAGGCGTGCTCGCCGAACGGCGTCTCGTACGTATCCTCGACAATCCGGCGGGCTTTGCGGAAACCCTCCTCGACGTCCCCCCGGCGCAGCGACCAATGGCGGGCGACGTTCCCGCCTTCGTGGACGGGGGGGGCCTCCGGGCGCATGGCCTCGGCGGGGTCGAAGACGGCCGGATGCGTTTTGTATCGAACCTCGATTCGCCGGAGAGCCTCCTCGACGAGCGGCCGGGTCTTGGCCGCAACCAGCGCCACGGCCTGCCCCCGGAATCTCACCCGGTCCCCGGCCAGAACCGGCTGGTCCGGCCCGAACCGGTTTTCATGAGCGTTCAACCCGGGGATGTCGGCGGCGGTGAGGACGGCCTCCGCCACCTCCTTCGCGGGACCCGTCTCGATTCGGAGGACCGCCGCCGAGGGGTGCGGACACCGAAGGACCCCGCCGATCAGAGACCCCGCGGGCGCCAGGTCCCCGCCGAAGAACGGCGCCCCTTCCGCTTTCGGGTAGGCGTCAAACCGGGGAGTGGATGTCCCGACCTTCAGTGGCGTCGGCATCTTCGGTGGCCTGGGAAGTCTAGGGGTTCACGGAGAGACGCCTGGGAGAACCGAGCGGACACGCGCCTTTCCCGCCGGGGCGTCGCACCGCGGGCGCAAGAAGCGGATTTTCGGCCGATGGAAAAACGGCGGCCGTCTAATCGACAAACCGGTTCGTGTAGATATCGTCCAAGGCCACTGGCTTCAGGTTCATCGCCTTCACCAACAGATCCCGGGTGACCTTCATCCGATCCCGATCGATTCGTCCGAAATGAGGCCGGTTGATGTCACCCATGAACTCGGCGGTGATTTCCAGTTGCTTGCTGAAGATCTTGGCGTTCGACTCGGGGTGGTGCTTGGACATAATCCGGACGGCTTCCTTCTGGTTGGCCATTGTCCAAACGATTGCCCGATTCACGGCCCCCGTCAAACTCTTCAGCATCGACGACCGGTCCGCGATGACCTTGTCGGTGGTCACGATTCCATTGGAAAGGACGTCAAAGCCATAGTTGGCGAATCGGAGGATTTGGAAGTTGAAACCCTTGACCATCAGCGCGCCGCCGAAGGAGTCGACGTACCCGGTGATGGCATGCAACTTCTTCCGCTTCAGGGCGCCCACCTTGCCGGAGGGAATCATGGACATCCAAGTGACCTTGGAGGCGTCAATGCCCGCTTTTTTCGCAAACGCCGGGAACAGGACGCGCATCGCGTCGATCTTTCCGGCTCCGATGGTTTTGCCATGCAGGTCTTGGGGCTTTTTAATGCCGGCGGGCTTGAGGGAGAATATCCCAAAGGGGGCCTTAATCAAATGGACGCTGATCATCTTGACCTTGGCGCCCCTCGATCGCGCGATGATCGTATTGCCCGCATCAATCTCCGCGGCCTGGAACGCGCCCGTGCTGAGTTTCTTCACGGTGTCTCCCCCGCCATATCCACGGATGATCTTGACCGTCAGGTTCTCTTTCTTGAAATATCCGTTATCCATGGCGGCAAAATACCAGGAGTGCCGTCCGGAGAAGAGCCACGACATGCTGACCGTGACGGATTCAGCCGCTTCCGCCTCCGGCGGGAATCCCCACTGGGTGAATGTCGAGATGGAGAAAACGCCCATCCAAAGTAAGACGAGAACCGCCGCACGCCTGAGACTTCTCTTCAGCATTCCAGCCATCATCACACTGTCCCTCCTTAACGAAATTCGCGAAGCGCTTCCCATGGGCGAAAATCTTGAACGCTCCGCCCGGATTTCTGAACCCTACCGGATGCAAGGATTCCACCTTCGGAAGGCCGATCGCGCTAACAGAAGGCCCAATAACTGTCAACGAAATCCGGCGTCTCCACCCGGCTCGCGGAGCGCGTAGACCTTTCACATTCGAAACGGCGCAATCAAACGGATTGAAGGGTTATTTCCCGTTGCTTTCAAGGCCGCCCAAAAGGCCGAGGGCGTTCCCTTTGAGGATCCCTTCACAGACCCCGTTCTCCAGTCCCGATTCCCGGACGTTCGCTTCGGCCTCGGCGATGGATTTGACGAACGGGTAGTCCGTTCCAAACACGATCCGGTCCGCGCCCACCTTCCCGGCGGCGAATGCCAGGGCCTCCGGGTCGCTCCCGATCGAGTCCAGATAGAGCCGCCGCAGGTAATGGCTCGGGAGGCGGGGGATGTGTTCCCGGCAGGCTTCCCGCAAATGATAATTCCGGTCCATCCGGCCGATCAGGTAGGGAACGGCCGCCCCGAGGTGGGCGACGACCATTCGAATCCGGGGAAACCGCTCAAAGACGCCGGAGAAGATCAGCCTGGTCACGGAAAGCGTCGTATCGAAAATGAACCCCACGATGGGCAGCATGTTGTACTCTCCCATCACGTCCGCCGCCGGGGGGGCCATCGGGTGGACGAAAACCAGAAGCCCCCGCCGATCGGCCTCCTCGAAAAACGGAGCGAACTCGGGGCTGTCCAGGTAGCGGCCGCGGATGTTCGAACCCAGCAGGACGCCGTCCAGCCCCAGGTCATCCAACGCGTAGGCCAGCTCGTCCAGACCGCGGCCGCCGCAATGGATCGGGACGGAGGCCAACGCCCGAAACCGATCCGGATGTTTCGGCGAATGCCGGAAAGGGTTTCGTTGCAAAGACGGCTCAGGGAAAGGCTGCGCTCCGGGTCCTGAAAATAGACGCTGGGACCGACGACGGAAAGGACCTGAATTTCAGTCCCCGCCTCCTCCATGGCCTCCAGATGGAGGTCCACGTCGCTCATCGCCGGATCGGTCATCACGCGGTGGCGAAGCAGACCCCTCCACGCGGCTTCCCGGCCCGCCTCCCCCTCCCCGTACACCTCCCCCCGGAGCGCTTCGGCGATGTACGCCTTCGGGAAGAAGTGACAGTGCATGTCAATGGCCGGCATTCGCACTCGTCCTCCGGGTTGGGGAAACCGCCGCAACGGGGGGGAATGGAGGGGGCTCTCTCAAAGACCCCCGGCCCCGCCGATAACGCGGAGGGGAAGGGGGGGGGATTCAGTGAGACGCGCACGTCTGAAAACGGCCCGGGGCTTAGTCAGTCCCCGGCGGGCCAGCCCTGAAGGGGCGGACACCGCGAGGCGCTCACCCCCTCCCCCTCGCAAACAATCTCTCCGTCTTTGATCACCATGAGCATCCGGTCCGCGTCCTGAAGAATCCGGATGTCCTCCAGGGGAGACCCGTCGATCAGCAACAGGTCGGCCCGTTTTCCCGCTTCCAGCGTCCCGATATGCTCCTGAAGCCCCAGGGCCTCGGCGGCGCGGCCGGTGGCCGCGTGAACGGCTTCCAGCGGAGACAGTCCCTGGCGCGTCAGCTCCTCCAACTCGATGGCGTTGGCCCCGTGGACGGGGCTGCTCCCGGAATCCGAGCACATGGCATAGTTCACCCCGGCCTTCCGCGCCATCTCGAAGCTTCGGGCATGGGCCTCGTTGTGCCGCTTCACGATGTCCAGGGCCCGCCCCGGCGCGCCCGCCGCTTCGAACTTCTCGAGGATCATCCGGCAGTGAGCGAACGTGGGCAGCAGGAAGGTCTCCTGCGTGACCATTTTCTCGATGTCTTCATCGTCCAGGGTTGAGCCGTGCTCGAAGGTGTCAATTCCCGCCTCCAGGCACCGCTTGATCCCTTCTTTGCACTGGACGTGCGCGTTGACCTTCATGCCGAAGGCGTGGGCCTCCTCCGCGATGGCCCGGAGCTCCGCCAACGAAAAGTTCAACCACGATGGAAAGTTCCGGATCGGCAACTGGCCCATCCACTCGATCCCGCCGGAGGCGTTTATCTTGATCCAGTCCACGCCCGCCTCGAACTGGGCGCGCACGGCCTTGCGCACGCCTTCGACCCCATCGGCCCGAAGTCCCGCGACGCCCGGGGAGCGCATGAAGCCATGGCCCGCCGTGCACTGGACGGGGTTTCCCGATGCGAGAATCCGGGGCCCGGCGACAATCCCATCGGCAATGGCGTCCCGGATCCTGACGTCCGTATTTTCGCCGAAGCCCGCGTTCCCGATCGTGGTCACCCCCGCCCGGAGAATGCGGACGGCGTTGCAGGCGGCTTTGAGCGCCTGGGTCTCCAGGGGGGCGTCATCGGTGGGGGGCGGGCCGGATCTCAGGTGGACTTCGGGATCCACAAGGCCGGGCATGACGGTCTTCCCCCCGGCCTGGATCACCCGCGCGCCGTCCGGAACCCGCACCTCGCTCTTTCCGCCGGCCGCCTTGATCTCACCGCCTTCAATCAGGACGCAGGCGTCCTCGATGGGTTCCCGGCCCGTGCCATCAATCAGCCGGGCGCCCGTTAAGGCCAGTGACCTTTCCAATGCCTCTCTCCTCCGTTCGATGATGGAACGTTCTCCCCCCCTCCCTGATCTTTACGACAAAAACTTCTCTCCCTCCTTCAGCCCGGCCCGCCGGATGAGTGGATCGCCAGCCAGGGCTGCCACTGAATATCCTCGAAGATCCGGCGCGCGTTCTTCTCTTCCATGACGCACTCGATGAGGGCCGGCCGGCCGCTCGCGAGGGCCTTTTCGGCGGTGGGCCGTAGGTCCGCGGGGTCTTCCACCCGGAACCCATCCACCCCGAGGCTCCGGCCGAGCTCCGCGAAGCGGATGTCGGGATTGCCCAGGTCGGTCCCGATAAAAACCTCCCGCTCCAACGCCTTGCGAGAGCGATCCACCATATACGCCCGATTCCGGAAGACCACGAACAAGACCGGGACGCCGAACTTGGCCGCCGTCCACACGCCCTGGACGCCGAACATGAACGAGCCGTCTCCGAGAAAGGCCACGACGGGGCGGTCCGGGAGGGCGAGCTTCGTCCCGATGGCGCCCGAGACCCCCCACCCCAGGTGGCCAGCGCGGTTCTCGGGGATGAGGGTCCCCGTGTTTCCGAAAGCGCGGACGCTCTCCGCCGCCGTGACGCACTCCTCGATTACGATCGCGTCCGGCCCGGCGACGTCCATGATCTCTTTAACGACCTGCCAGGCCTTGAGGGGCGCCTCCCCCCATCCAAGCTCGGCCTTCTCTTCGAGCGCCGCCCGGGCCGACGCCTTGCGTTCCCTGCATTCCGCGGTCCGGGAGGCCTTCTTCTCTTCGTCCATCGGGTCCGCGTCCAACAGCGCCGCCAGGTCCTCGAGGGCGGACCGCTCATCCGCGACGACAGCGACCTCCACGGGAAACATCTTGCCGATCTCCCAGGGGTCCGGATGGATCTGGAGGAGCGGAACGCCGGGCGGAAAGACGGTCTCCGGCGTGAAATCCTTTTCCTGGAAGACCGACCCGCCGATCGAGAGGATCAGGTCGCATTCCAACACGAGGGGCGAGCGGGGAGAGAAATCCCCCTGGTAAAGCGGATGGTCCGTAGGGAATTCCCAGAGACTCGAAAAGGGGACCTCGCTCACGATGGGCGCACCGACCCGCTCGGCCACGCCGACCAAGGCCCGCGACGCCCGGCTTCGGGCGACGCCGCTTCCCATCAGGAGGAGCGGCCGCGCGGCCCGCCGGAGCCTGTCCGACACCTCCCTCACCCGGCCCGGATCCCCCCGGAGCCGGGGAACCGCCTCCCCCTTCCCCCCCTCCTCCTCCCCGAGCCCGGTCCGCCTCGCGTCTTCGGGAACTTCTCCCATCATCACGTCTTTCGGCAGAGAGATGAAAACAGGCCCCTGGGGCGGTGAGAGGGCGATCTGAAAGGCCCGGTCCAGGACCTCGGGCAACCGATCCGGCCGCTCGACCTGAACGCTCCACTTGACGCATTCCCTGGGGACCTCGGCGAGGTCGCGGACCTCGTTGAGGCTGTCCCGGCCGAGTATTCGCGTACTCCGCTGCCCGCACAGGATCACGACGGGCGACCGCTCGCGAAGCGCGCTGTACATGGCGCCGAGGGCGTTCATCGTTCCCGGCCCCACGTGAACGGCGGCCACGCCCGGACGGTTCGAGGCGCGCGCGTACGCGTCGGCCATAGCGACCGTGCAAAACTCGTGGGTCGAGAGGATGTAACGGATGTCGGGGGCGTCCAGCAGGGCATCGGTCAGCGAAATGAGGGTGGAGCCGCCGGCCCCGAAAATGGTGTCCACCTTCTTTTCACGAAGGAACTCCACAAGGAATTCCGCGCCGGTCCGACCCGGCGCTCCCCCCCCCCTTCCCCCGCCTTGACCCGGCCCCATATCGAATCCCCTTTTCTTCCAGGCGCTTTCCGCAACCCGCCGGCAAGCGCACCGACTTTCACCCGGCCCGGACACCCTTGCCGCTCAAAACGCTTCTCCGGCCGCAACCCTTTGAATATTAACAGGAACAATAATCATTTGACAAAGCGCGTCCACCGCCGGGATCGCCTCGGGGAATTCCATCGGCCGATCGCCCGGCCCGCTCCTCCGGAAAGGGTCCACCGACCCAAGGGTTCAGAGGTGAAAAAGGAATTCAAAAGCCAACGGGCGCCGAAGTATGATACATTGCGTGGCTGGCGACACATTTGGGTCATGATGGGGGTTCATTGGCTCAGGAGGGAGAACAATTGGTGGGGGAGCCTTCCAAAGCCCGCATTTTAATCATCGATGACGAAGAGCTGTCCAACCAAATTCTGGCGGACCTGTTGGGCGAGCAATTTGATGTGGATATCGCCTTGAACCTGGACGAGGCCGAGACGTTCCTGTCGAACGACCCTCCCGACTTGATTTTGCTCGACGCCGTGTTGCCCGGTGAGTGCGGAATCACCTACCTGAAACTAATCAAGACCCGGGATCCCCGCCTTCAGGTCATCCTCGTCACCGGCCGCTTGGACGCGGAAACCAAAGACAAGGCCCTTCAGGCCTGCGCGGCGGCCAACTCACCAACGACCAGACGTTTTTCCTGATCCCGACGGGATTCCAACAAGTAGATAAACGCGCCGCCGATGCCAATGGCCGCCAAAAACGCGACGAACGCTAACAGAATCCCCCGAAGTTTACTCATCGTTCAATCCAGACTTCATGTAAACAACCGGACACATATATGACTTACCAACCCGTTCTGTAATAAACCCATATCCGCTCGACATTCATGCCGAGCCACCCTTTGTAGAACGCCCATTTCTCATACTTGGGAAGCCTGACCATTTCCCGCACTTTATTGGAATTTCGCGATTTCATCATGGCGTCTTTGACGGCGGCAAGGAGATCCTCGAGAAATTCCCGTTGCTCCCTGACGGCGGACGCAGGCGCAACAACAGGTCCGTGGCCCGGGACGATACGGTCGAAATGGAGTTGACCCGGTTTGGTGGACACCTGATGATTTGGGGGTAAAGGAGGTGTTCACGATGCCACAGACTCACCCACGCTATCCAATGGAGTTCCGCTGCCAGATGGTAGAGTTGGTCCGGGCGGGACGCACGCCCGAGGCGCTGGCGCACGAGTTCGAGCCCTCGGCGCAGACGATCCGCACCTGGGCCCATCAAGCCGACGTTGACGAGGGGCGTCGCAAAGACGGGCTCACGAGCGATGAGCGGGAGGAGTTGCGCCGACTTCGCCGCGAGAACCGACAGCTCCGCCAGGAGCGGGAGATCTTAGCAAAAGCCGCGGCCTGGTTTGCTCGGGATACCGATTCGATCCCGTCCGGATCTACGGGTTCGTGAGGGCGAACCAGGCCATGTATCGGACCGCCACCATGTGCCGGGTGCTGGGCGTCTCCTCCAGCGGCTACTACGCGTGGCGCAGGCGCGCGCCGTGTGCCCGCTCGTGTGCCGATCGGGCGCTCACCAAACGCATTCAGGCGATCCACGAGCGTTCTCGGGGGACTTACGGCGTGCCGCGCGTCCATGCCGAGTTGGAGGCTGAGGGAGTGCGTGTGGGCCGCAAGCGCGTCGCCAGGCTGATGCGTGGGGCGGGACTTGCGGGCGTCAGTCGGCGCAAGGGAGCGCGCACGACGCAGCGCCGGCAGGAGGCGCGGCCGGCCCCTGATCTGGTGGACCGCAACTTCACGGCCGAGGCCCCCGACCGGCTGTGGGTGGCCGACATCACCTACGTTCCGACATGGGCGGGGTTTTTGTATCTGGCCGTGGCGCTCGATGCGTTCAGCCGGCGCATCGTGGGGTGGTCGATGGCCACACACCTGCGGGCCGAGTTGGTGCTCGACGCGCTCGACATGGCGCTGTATAAGCGCCGTCCCCGGGCCGTCATCCACCACTCCGACCAGGGCACGCAGTACACCTCGGTCGCCTTTGGGCAGCGCTGCCGGCAGGCGGGCGGGCGTCCCTCCATGGGTTCGGTCGGGGACTGCTACGACAACGCGCTCTGTGAGAGCTTTTTCGCCACGCTGGAGTGCGAGCTCCTCGCTCGCCACAGTTTCCGCACCCGGGCCGAGGCGCGCATGGAGGTGTTCGGGTTCATCAAGGGCTTCTACAACCCGCATCGTCGGCACTCCTCCATCGACAACCTGTCACCCGTTAACTACGAAAGGAGACAACAACGCACACCCTGAAAACCCAAGTGCTTAACTCTCCACGAAACCGGGGTAAGTCCAAAATCGAGCTTTTCAATTTCTTTGAGGGACCGCACCCAATCGACAGGATAGTAATCCGGCAGGGATCGAAATCCCACCCGCTTCGGCGCTACGATGTCAACCGTGAAAAGGATCTTTTCCTTCGGCAATCGCATTACGATCAGGCAATTCCCGTGACTGCGGCCAAAAAAATAGTGAAGCTCCAACGTCTTCCCGCCCAACTTGATGTCATACCGCCTTTTGAACGTTCCATCGGGCATGGCCAACGCCGGGTTGGGGTTTCGTTTGAAATCCCTGACGCAATTTTCATGGCTGATCACCCGGCGCCCGCTTGTTGAAATATTTTCCCGCCGAGAACGTGGTCCCAATGGTTGTGACTGTAGACGAGGTACTTCACAGGCTTGTCCGTAATCTTTTTGATTTCCCGCATGAGGATGCCGGCGCTGCCTTGGGATTCAAAGGATCCGTCGCGATCACACCGTCGTCCGTGACGATGAAAATATTACGGTGAAAAAAGAAGCGAAAGGAGTAAACCCCTTCCGCGATCTTGGTTGTCTCGAAAGGTTTCATGCCGGGGGGAAGCTGGCCCAACGCTGGGTGATTGAACAGCTGGAGCCAAGTCAAAGTGCACAAAAGAAAAGCCGGAAATAACATTTTCCTGATAATTCCCATCACATGTTTCTCCCTTCGTTAACGCAAGTACGCCGCTGAATGCCATTGAAACCCATATATACCCAGATATCCCATATGGATCATAACTTTTGTCGGACCGGAGGACATTTTCTGGAGTAAAATCAATGCATGAGCCTCCCCGAGCCATCCTCTCGCGGGGTAATCCAATGGGTGAAGCGAAAAAGTGGGCGTTGAAGGTCCGTTTTGAGCGTCGGCTGAGGCTTGAGTTTCACGGAACCAGAATGACTTCGGATGCGGGATTGCTGGCCTGCCGAGAGGGATCAAGCACTGGTCGTTACGCGGCCTTCAGCTTAAGCTCCTCAAAATGGGCGGCCGGCTCGTGCGGTACGCCCGCCACATCACCTTCCAGTTGGCCGAGGTCGGTGTATCCAGGAAGACATTTGCCCTTATCTTGGAGAGAATCAAGCGATGATGCCCGGTGCCTGTCTAGCGACCCTAAGCGGAGTCCACACAAGGGCAAAATGACGAAGACTCCAAACCTGGTGGTCAAGCCCGTTTACACGCCGGCGCTGACATGGTTTTCCAATGGCGGATACCGCTCCGATCAGGGTTTCAGGCGCCCGAAATGGTGTTGACAGCCCCGGTAAAGAGGGCTCTAATTGAGTTAAAGAGCAACGGGTGGTCAATACAAGAGTTGTCTTGATTTAAACCGGGATTTCCCAGATGACCACTCTTAGCCATCCTGCGGTCCTCCTGTGTCATCAAAGTACCCCATTTTACTACAGATTCAGGGTCTCTTTGCAGAACCCTCTGCTCAATCGAGGGGCAACGGCCGTCCTAAAGCCGCAATCCCTTGAAAACCCAGCTCTACCGGCACACTCAGGGGAGTTCGGCACAGACTGATCCCCCGTCTCCACCACGTCACTAAGCTTCCGGGCCATCTGCTCCGTCATCCGGTATCTGGTACGGGAGGCGGTAACCACAACCGTCGAATTCGTTCAAGGATTGCCCTGAACAGTTGACGCGGCACGGCCACCTCGGCCATCTGGAAGGTGGTGTGCCGGGCGTGGGTGACCACCTTGGCCCCAATCTTAATCAGCTTCTCGCGTAACGTCGTCAGCGACCAGTGCTTCACCGCTCTGGGCAACGCCAGCCGCCGCAGGAAGTTTGCCAGGTTGTACGCCAAGGCAAATAGTTGCAAGCGAACCTGGTTCTCTTCAAAGCCGTGGCAGGACAGGCGCGTCCAGTTCAGGGCGTACTTGCCCTCCTTGATCCACTGCTCCGCCGTCCCACGCTGGTTGTAGAACCTCACGACGTTCTCTTCCCGCCAGTGCAGGTTGGTCACGATGAAGCTGACTCTTGGAAACAACTCGCCCTGGTGCCACTCGACCGCCACCACCACCCGGCGAGGCTTCTCCCAACTAGCCGCCTGATAGGGGAGACGCTGTGGTAGAAGATAATGGGCCTGGACCGCCCCTGGGTTATTGGACACTCGGGTGAGGGTATTCGACCTCATGCGGCCTCCGCAACTTGAGCGAGTTTTTCCTGCCTTGCCTGGGCCGGCGTTCGGTAGCCGTAGCCCTCGAGAATCCAATGATGGTTGTACAGGTTCTTGAACTCAAGCAGCGCCCACCGCAGTTCCTCTACGGTGGCGAAAGAGCGCACCCACAGGAGATTCTCCTTCAAGATGCGGATAAACCACTCACAGTAGCCATTTCCCTCGGGCGCCCGCACGAAGCTGGGCGAACTGGTCATGCCCAGGTAGGCGATCTCCCGCTGAAAGTCATCGGACAGATAGGCGGGGCCGTGGTCGTGACGAACTTTAAGCCCCTCGGCGACATCCGCCTCCAAGCCGGCGAAGCGCTCGGCGACCCCCTGCCGGATCGGCTCCAGGGCCTCGAAGCGGTTGCCGCTCTTGGCCGCATGGATCCCCACGCAGTCCACCGAGCAGTGATCCACCGCCACGAACACCGAGGCCATCCCCTCCTCGGTGGTCACCGTCGTCGTCATGTCCGTGCCCCACATTCGGTCGGGCCGCTCGGTGCGGATGGTCCCGTTGTGGGCCTTGGGACCTCGGGGTTTGCCCACCCGGTGGGGGGCCTGAAGCCCCGCCTCCCGCATCAGGCGACGCACCCGCTCCTTGCTGGTGCGGATGCCCGCGAAGCGCAGCCTCGCCCACACCTTGCGGTAGCCCTCGCCATGGAAGGGAGAGTCCTCCAGGACCTGCCGGATGTGGCCGAGGAGTTCCGCATCGGTGCACGGGCCCACAGGGCCGCGCTTATTGGGCGTGGGGCGTTCATGAACGGGGACCGCCTCTCGCCGCCGTTGCGCGTAGACCGTGGAGCGCGCCAAGCCCCAAAGGGCGCACACCCGCTTCAGGCCGTAGGCTCTGCCCGTGGAGGTGAAGCGGGCCTGACTCATCGCCTCCACCTCCTGCCGGCTAAAGGGCGGCCGGCCTCCAGGCGGTCGATCTTCTCCCGCAGGACCTCGCCCTCCATCGTGAGTTCGCCCACCTTGGCCTTGAGCCGGGCGTTCTCCTCGTCCCGCTCATCCGCCGGGCGGGCTTTGAGCGCCGCCTCGCCCCCGCGAAGGAACGCCTCGCGCCAGGCGGAAAGCCGAGCCGCTGTCGTGCCCAACTCGCGGCAGAGCGTCTCCAGGCTCTCGCCCCGCAAAAGACGCAGGACCGCCTCCCGCTTGCGCTGGCAGGAGAACCGACCCCGCTCACTGCGATGCCCTGGGGCCTTGGCTCCGTTCGCCCTGCGGGCGCCCTCCGCCAAAGCCCCCTCTTGCTTTTGTTCGTTCATCGCGACACCCCTTTCTCCATGAATCATGGATCAATCGAGTGTCCAACAAAACCCTAGAGCGGGGGAACCTCATGCTGCCGGGAACCCTCTGCACAAGGTTAGACCGGCACCGGCCGTAATCGGTTGATTCGGTCCAGGATGATGGCGAACTCTTCCCTGGACACCGCTACTTCGGCCAATTGAAAGATGATCTGCCGGGCGTGCCGCACAATCCTCCCGCCCATTTTGATGAGCTTGACCTGGAGGCTTCGGAGCGACCAGTGCTTGAGCCCCCTGGGCAAGGCTAGCCTGCGCAGGAAATTGCCCAGGTTGTACGCCAGGACGAAGAGAAGGAGCCGCACCTGGTTGCACACGAACCGGTGACAGGAAAGGCGTGTCCAGTTCAGGGCGTACTTGCCTTCCTTGATCCATTGCTCGGCTGTGCCTCGCTGGTTGTAGAAGTGCACGACCCCCTCGGGTCGAGCCGTCAGGTTCGTGACAATGAATCCGACGCGAGGGAAGAGTTCGCCTGAGTGCCATTCCACCTTCGCCACGACCCGCCGGGAACGGTCCCAGCTTCCAGCCTGATACCGGAAGTCGTAATAGAAGATGATGGGTCTCTTGGGCGGGCGACCGACCGGGCGGGTGAGGAGGAAGTCGATCTCTCGCTGCACCACGTCGTTGGCGGGAAGGCGGATGGCGTAAAGGAAGCTGTGCGCTTCCAGGCACTCATAGACCTCCGGGCGCGCAAAGGCGGCATCGGCTCGGCAGTAACGGCGAACACCCGCCCGCTCATACCGGGCCGCGATGGGCGAAAGCAACTCGCGCCAGCCATCGGCGCTGTGCACGTTGCCGGGGCGCAACATCGCCCCTTCGCAGTCCCCGAACTGGTTAAAGCAAAAAAGAGGGTGATAACAGGTGCAACGAAAGTGGCCGTTGTAGGCCGTACCTTCCTGCTCCCCATGGACGGGGCTTTCCGAGCTGTCCATGTCCAGGATGATTCGCTGATGGGGTGAGTGTGCCATGGCCCGGTCCACCCACTCCCGGTTCAGCTCGCTCCGGCCCCTTGAGATTCTCCTCCCTGGTGAGAACCTCGGTCTCGAACCGGCTCAGGGTGTTGGCGCCCGCCGCCTGCTTCTCAAGCGCTCGGCGGCCGACCACGGCTTGCATCGCGGGGTCCTGGGCCAACCGCTCGGCATCGTTGGTGTCTTCATACCCTGCCAAGCGGCTATAGACCGACTGGCGCAATAGCGGCGCCAACTCATGCTGGATGTTCCGGCCATGACGGATCTCTTGCAATTGCACTGGCGCTCTCACCGTCAAACCCAGCGCATCATCCAGCTCCCGGCAGGCCAGCAATCCCGCATCCGAAGTGATTCTGGTTCCGTGAAACTCAAGCCTCAGCCGACGGTCAAAACGGATCTTCAAAGCCCCCTTCTTCGCTTCACCCATTGGGTCCCCTCGCAAGATGATGGCAGGGAGAGGCCAACACCTTGATCTTACACGAGAAAACGGCATTCGGTCCGACAAAACTTATGATCCATATGGGAAATGCGGGTTAAATTGGCTATTGAAGCAGCGTTTGGAGTAGAGGCAAAAGAAACGGCTGTTTCTAACGCCGTTCTATGGTCTCAGCGAGATCCAGACAACCCTAACAAAAACGCCAATCCGGATAGCGATCTGCAACGTTTATCGTCAGATCTATGGCGTGAAATGCTTAGTATACTCAATCCCGAGTTGGTGATCTGTAGCGGTAAGATTGCATACGACGTAATCAGGGAAGCGGGCTGGAAAGAAAAAGATATCAAGAGGTTGTGGTCATCTTCACCAACGGCAATGAATCGCGTATCAGGGATGTCCCCCGCTCTAGGGTTTTGTTGGACACTCGATTGATCCATGATTCATGGAGAAAGGGGTGTCGCGATGAACGAACAAAAGCAAGAGGGGGCTTTGGCGGAGGGCGCCCGCAGGGCGAACGGAGCCAAGGCCCCAGGGCATCGCAGTGAGCGGGGTCGGTTCTCCTGCCAGCGCAAGCGGGAGGCGGTCCTGCGTCTTTTGCGGGGCGAGAGCCTGGAGACGCTCTGCCGCGAGTTGGGCACGACAGCGGCTCGGCTTTCCGCCTGGCGCGAGGCGTTCCTTCGCGGGGGCGAGGCGGCGCTCAAAGCCCGCCCGGCGGATGAGCGGGACGAGGAGAACGCCCGGCTCAAGGCCAAGGTGGGCGAACTCACGATGGAGGGCGAGGTCCTGCGGGAGAAGATCGACCGCCTGGAGGCCGGCCGCCCTTTAGCCGGCAGGAGGTGGAGGCGATGAGTCAGGCCCGCTTCACCTCCACGGGCAGAGCCTACGGCCTGAAGCGGGTGTGCGCCCTTTGGGGCTTGGCGCGCTCCACGGTCTACGCGCAACGGCGGCGAGAGGCGGTCCCCGTTCATGAACGCCCCACGCCCAATAAGCGCGGCCCTGTGGGCCCGTGCACCGATGCGGAACTCCTCGGTCACATCCGGCAGGTCCTGGAGGACTCTCCCTTCCATGGCGAGGGCTACCGCAAGGTGTGGGCGAGGCTGCGCTTCGCGGGCATCCGCACCAGCAAGGAGCGGGTGCGTCGCCTGATGCGGGAGGCGGGGCTTCAGGCCCCCCACCGGGTGGGCAAACCCCGAGGTCCCAAGGCCCACAACGGGACCATCCGCACCGAGCGGCCCGACCGAATGTGGGGCACGGACATGACGACGACGGTGACCACCGAGGAGGGGATGGCCTCGGTGTTCGTGGCGGTGGATCACTGTTCGGTGGACTGCGTGGGGATCCATGCGGCCAAGAGCGGCAACCGCTTCGAGGCCCTGGAGCCGATCCGGCAGGGGGTCGCCGAGCGCTTCGCCGGCTTGGAGGCGGACGTCGCCGAGGGGCTTAAAGTTCGTCACGACCACGGCCCCGCCTATCTGTCCGATGACTTTCAGCGGGAGATCGCCTACCTGGGCATGACCAGTTCGCCCAGCTTCGTGCGGGCGCCCGAGGGAAATGGCTACTGTGAGTGGTTCATCCGCATCTTGAAGGAGAATCTCCTGTGGGTGCGCTCTTTCGCCACCGTAGAGGAACTGCGGTGGGCGCTGCTTGAGTTCAAGAACCTGTACAACCATCATTGGATTCTCGAGGGCTACGGCTACCGAACGCCGGCCCAGGCAAGGCAGGAAAAACTCGCTCAAGTTGCGGAGGCCGCATGAGGTCGAATACCCTCACCCGAGTGTCCAATAACCCAGGGGCGGTCCAGATGTATGACGAAGACGACTTACTCAGGCGTTATCCAGAGGTAAAGAAGGTACTGGATATCCATCCAGAATGGGGAGAACAGCAAAGAAAAAATAAGGTATTCTTTGCATGTCACGCCGTAAGTTTGCATGGTAGAAATATGAGAGATCGTTCCTCGTGACACGTTCCCGTTGTCGATCCAAAAAGTTAGTCTGGCAGATAGGAAGAACAGGAAGCACTTAACCCGTAAGGACCGGCAAGCTGCGCGACGGTGGGGCACGCCGGGTGTCCCGCCTCGTGAGTCCGTCTGCCTGGCCGGGCGCGGGATCAAATCCTGATCCAACCGCGCGGACGGGCAGGCACCACTTGGCCGATACACACAGGGAACGGATCATCTGAACAACGCCGCCGCTGGCCGCTCGCGTCTCCCCATTGCGTTGTTCCCCGCACTTCCTGGTCATGACGCTCGGAAAATACGTAGCGGACATTGCCGCCCAGGCAGGAGCATCTTTAACCCCGGAGTGGTCGCGCCTATAGAACCATCCTGTCCTTTGAAATGCGCTCGAGACTATCTGAACCACGCCTCGTTAGCCGCCAGTAGACATCCGTCCCTTTGAGCGACGAGTTCGTTCCATGAACCAAGACCCCACCTGTCAAATCTTTCGACCGGAAGTTTCCTGACGTTCAACGGTCATTGACCATTGTCGATAGACACCGTACAATCACGCAAGTGATCAAGACGTTCCGGCATCGCGGCCTGAAAGAGCTCTACGAGCGTGGACACTCTGCGAAAGTGGCGCAGGACCACGCTGAGAAACTCTTGCGCATTCTGACCGCTTTGGACCGGAGCGATGGCCCTGAAGGGATGGACCTTCCAGGTTTTCGCCTCCATGCTCTCAAGGGCCGCATGAAGGGTCGCTACGCGGTTTCCGTCTCGGCCAACTGGCGAGTGACGTTTCGGTTCGAGGAGGGACACGCTGTGGATGCCGACTATATCGATTACCATTAGGAGGTCGTGAGATGGCCATGAAAAACCCCGTGCATCCCGGCGCCATCGTGCGCGAAGACTGCCTGAAACCCTTGGGTTTGTCGATTTCGGAGGCCGCGAAACGGCTCGGCGTCGGGCGTCAGACACTTTCCAATCTGGTCAACGAAAAAGCGTCCGTTTCGATCGAGATGGCCTACCGGCTATCGAAGGCGTTCGGCTCAACCCCCGAGACGTGGCTCAGCATGCAGTTGGCCTTCGACCTTGCCCGCTCGCGTGATTTGGAACAGAAGATCAAAGTCGAACGAATCGTCGCCGCATAGACTTCTGGACCGCCCCTGGGTTATTGGACACTCGGGTGAGGGTATTCGACCTCATGCGGCCTCCGCAACTTGAGCGAGTTTTTCCTGCCTTGCCTGGGCCGGCGTTCGGTAGCCGTAGCCCTCGAGAATCCAATGATGGTTGTACAGGTTCTTGAACTCAAGCAGCGCCCACCGCAGTTCCTCTACGGTGGCGAAAGAGCGCACCCACAGGAGATTCTCCTTCAAGATGCGGATAAACCACTCACAGTAGCCATTTCCCTCGGGCGCCCGCACGAAGCTGGGCGAACTGGTCATGCCCAGGTAGGCGATCTCCCGCTGAAAGTCATCGGACAGATAGGCGGGGCCGTGGTCGTGACGAACTTTAAGCCCCTCGGCGACATCCGCCTCCAAGCCGGCGAAGCGCTCGGCGACCCCCTGCCGGATCGGCTCCAGGGCCTCGAAGCGGTTGCCGCTCTTGGCCGCATGGATCCCCACGCAGTCCACCGAGCAGTGATCCACCGCCACGAACACCGAGGCCATCCCCTCCTCGGTGGTCACCGTCGTCGTCATGTCCGTGCCCCACATTCGGTCGGGCCGCTCGGTGCGGATGGTCCCGTTGTGGGCCTTGGGACCTCGGGGTTTGCCCACCCGGTGGGGGGCCTGAAGCCCCGCCTCCCGCATCAGGCGACGCACCCGCTCCTTGCTGGTGCGGATGCCCGCGAAGCGCAGCCTCGCCCACACCTTGCGGTAGCCCTCGCCATGGAAGGGAGAGTCCTCCAGGACCTGCCGGATGTGGCCGAGGAGTTCCGCATCGGTGCACGGGCCCACAGGGCCGCGCTTATTGGGCGTGGGGCGTTCATGAACGGGGACCGCCTCTCGCCGCCGTTGCGCGTAGACCGTGGAGCGCGCCAAGCCCCAAAGGGCGCACACCCGCTTCAGGCCGTAGGCTCTGCCCGTGGAGGTGAAGCGGGCCTGACTCATCGCCTCCACCTCCTGCCGGCTAAAGGGCGGCCGGCCTCCAGGCGGTCGATCTTCTCCCGCAGGACCTCGCCCTCCATCGTGAGTTCGCCCACCTTGGCCTTGAGCCGGGCGTTCTCCTCGTCCCGCTCATCCGCCGGGCGGGCTTTGAGCGCCGCCTCGCCCCCGCGAAGGAACGCCTCGCGCCAGGCGGAAAGCCGAGCCGCTGTCGTGCCCAACTCGCGGCAGAGCGTCTCCAGGCTCTCGCCCCGCAAAAGACGCAGGACCGCCTCCCGCTTGCGCTGGCAGGAGAACCGACCCCGCTCACTGCGATGCCCTGGGGCCTTGGCTCCGTTCGCCCTGCGGGCGCCCTCCGCCAAAGCCCCCTCTTGCTTTTGTTCGTTCATCGCGACACCCCTTTCTCCATGAATCATGGATCAATCGAGTGTCCAACAAAACCCTAGAGCGGGGGACTTCCGTCAACCGCCGCGGACCTCGGGTATGGGTTTTCGCTCCACAATCTGCGGGATTCGTCCGCTACGGCGGTTTTCCCGAATAGCTATCGACAATCGGCGTCAGACCATCGCCTGTCTATGGTCGAAGCGCCGTGTTGGCATAGTGTTGACTCCGGAGAAACGCTGTATCCGTTGTCCGAGGCAAGACCTTTAAAACACACGCAATATGAGCATGTTACAGGACAGTGAGCGGTGTAGGGTTGGGCCACATGCTGAAACCGAATGCCATGACGGTTCTCCTTAGGGTTGAGGGTGTGGATGACAACGGGTGATGGGAGCGACCGGGACCGGGGTCCTCTCTCCCCGGCCCCCTTCGGTTCACCCTATGAAAGCTCCTCTCCTTCGCCGGTGTCGGCATGGACCGCTTCGGTGAGGATCCTGCGGATCGTGTGCGAGTCGAGGCCGATCTCGGCGAGCAGTTCGTCATGGGTCGGGATGTCGGGTTCGAAGTCACGGTCGAGCATGGGCTGGTCTCCTGTTCGGGTTGCCGTTCCCGGCATCGGAACCGGGAGACCGTCTCCCTCTCCCATGCCGGGCGTTCGCCCGGCTCCTGCTTCGCTCCGCCTCTACGGCGGGAACACGTTGCGGCGGATAGTGAGGAGACGCCCACGGACACCCGCCCGGGCTTGCGCCTGGTTCGGGATTCGAATCAGATGAGGCAGGGATGAACGGAGACTGATCGAACGGCGCGGCGACCGGGCGCAAGTGCAAACGGCTCCTGACCGACGAGGACATCCGGCACGTGTGGCGCGGGCAACGGATGCCCCTCCCCCCCCGGTAGCGGGTTCCCGGACGGGGGGAACTGTGAGTGTCTGAAAATGTGGGGGGAAACATGGACTTCGATGTCGAAGGGCACCTCGGCGCCGTAGAGCGCTCCGTGTCGCCGCTGGAGCGCGATGGACAACCCGCTCGCGCGGTCACTCTTTCCCGCAGCTACGCGACGACCGTCGAGGACTTGTGGGACGCCGTGACGAACAGCCAGCGTATTCCGCGCTGGTTTCTGTCGGTCAGCGGCCAGCTCGAGCCTGGCGGCGCTATCAGTTGGAAGGCAACGCAGGGGGCGTGATCACGGCGTGCGAACGACCATCCCATCTCGCGCTCACATGGGAGTTCGGCGAGGACGTCAGTTGGGTGGAGGTACGTCTCTCGGACGATGGAGCCGGACGCGCGCGGCTTACGCTCACGCACACCGCGCGCCTTTCGGAACACTGGGGAGAGTACGGGCCAAGCGCGGTCGGCGTCGGCTGGGAGCTGGGTCTCATGGGACTCGCGCTCCATCTCATGCAACCGACCGCGCCGAAGCCCGACGAAGCCGCTTTTGCCGCTTCACGGGACGGCAAGGCGTTCATCACAGGCAGCAGCGAGGGGTGGGGCCAAGCGGCGGTCCGCTCGGAACGGACCCCGACGCCGCGCGTGCAGCCACAAGGCGCACAACCGCGTTCTACACTGGCGAATCGGCCGAACCCGCCTGATGCACGCGTTCGACGTGCTCCGCGCCCCCGGGGTCGAAGTGGCGCTAGCCGGCTCCGGGCCGGCCATACGAATGAGGGCCGTGGGACGTCCGCTCCCCCCCACTGGCGGGCGGCAGGTCGGCGATACGGATAAGCGCCCGTTCACGCGGCCGCCGTCGAACGCCTATGACCACGCGGTGAAGGTCGCCATCAATGAGGCATCGGAGATGATTTCCACCTCGTCGTGAGACAGCCGGGTGAAGGCCAGGCACATGGCCACCTCCTCCCAGCTGTCCCAGGTCCCGTGGTCCTTGCCGGTGGCGACCTCGATCACGGTGTACCGCGGCGGAAGGATCGGAAGGCCCCGATGCTCGGCCGAGCGCACCCAGGACCGGTGTGCGCACGGCACGCACCGCGCCGCTCCCTGCGAGGGCTCGCCGCAGTCAGTGCAACGCCACCTCAAGCGCCTGTGGGCGTAGCGCCTTCGGCTGACCACGTTCTTCTTTGGATGGCGCCCGGCCTCGAGGGCCGCGCAGGGACCGCAGCGCGAGACGCCTCCAAAGGCCGATCCGCCGCAGCGGCCGCACCGGCCTCCGGCCCGCCGAGCGGCATACTGCTTCCGTTCGGCCGCTTGCCGGGCGTCACGGCAAACCTGGCAGGTCGCACCGCCCCGGACCGGGGAACGGTGGCCGCAGCGCGTGCACAGACCGGCGCCCCGGCGTGCCCTGAGGTGCCGCCTGCTTCTCTCTCGCCCGATCCTGCGGCGGTCCTTCGGGTCCCGGCCGCCGTAGAGCCTGCCGGCGGCCTTGGCCTTGGCGTACCGGGCGCGCTCGGACTTGCGCCGCTTCTCCCCGCAGGAGCCGCACAAGCTGCGAGCGGGAGGGAGGGGCTCCTTCCCGCACTTCGGACACATCCCGCTGGCGAGGCGCTCGGCCGTGCGCCGGCGGTAGCGTTCCCGGTCATGCCCGCGGGCCTTGTCGGGGTCCTTATTGGGCATCGGCATGGTTCTCCCTGCCGGGGTTGGGGTCCAGACGAAGGACGGTCGGCCGGCCGGACGTCCACACGGAAAACGCCACTCAGCGCTTCTGCTTGCGGTCGCAGAACAATCCCGTTGCGATCGAGCCCCAGTACTGGACCCCGGAGTTCCGGAGGTTGATTCCGGTTGCAACGATGATCTCGTCCCGCGCGGGCCGCATCTTCCGGACGACCTGCCGGGACACGATCGTCCCCGGCGCCTTGGATCGGCCCTTGGTCCCCGGCCCCTTGGCGCGCAGGGGTCGGATGTCGCCGTCGGCCATGGACTGGAAGCGCTCGACCACGTAGCGATCGTCATCGAGACCGCGGCCGAACAGGTGAGTGAGGAAGGTGCTTGCGTTGCCGGGATGGGTCTGGACCGTGTGCATGGTGTGGTCCTCCTTCGGGTCGGTGTTTGCGAGAGGCGGCGACGCCCTCTCCCGGGACATTCGTCCGCCGCCCCGCTCACGGCCCGGCTCGGCCTCCTCGCGACGCAGAAGTCAATTCTGTGGACATCGGCTCGAAGGCGTGGCACGTTGGGCCTGCGGTCCGGCCCGGCGTTTCGGGCGTGCGGACGGCGCCAGGGAGGCCGGCGTTCCATGCCGCTCCCGGTAGACGTCGATCGAGGAGTCGAGGCGAGTGCTCGAAGTTCAGGCACGAATGATTTCGTTATCCGAGTTCGTCGAAGGCGTTACGATCGGCATCACGATCGCAATCATCCTGGGGATATACGCGTGGTCCACGAGGCGTGTGGCAAGACGGAAGCAGGTCAATCACCTACGGCATCTTGGACCGCCCCTGGGTTATTGGACACTCGGGTGAGGGTATTCGACCTCATGCGGCCTCCGCAACTTGAGCGAGTTTTTCCTGCCTTGCCTGGGCCGGCGTTCGGTAGCCGTAGCCCTCGAGAATCCAATGATGGTTGTACAGGTTCTTGAACTCAAGCAGCGCCCACCGCAGTTCCTCTACGGTGGCGAAAGAGCGCACCCACAGGAGATTCTCCTTCAAGATGCGGATGAACCACTCACAGTAGCCATTTCCCTCGGGCGCCCGCACGAAGCTGGGCGAACTGGTCATGCCCAGGTAGGCGATCTCCCGCTGAAAGTCATCGGACAGATAGGCGGGGCCGTGGTCGTGACGAACTTTAAGCCCCTCGGCGACGTCCGCCTCCAAGCCGGCGAAGCGCTCGGCGACCCCCTGCCGGATCAGCTCCAGGGCCTCGAAGCGGTTGCCGCTCTTGGCCGCATGGATCCCCACGCAGTCCACCGAGCAGTGATCCACCGCCACGAACACCGAGGCCACCCCCTCCTCGGTGGTCACCGTCGTCGTCATGTCCGTGCCCCACATTCGGTCGGGCCGCTCGGTGCGGATGGTCCCGTTGTGGGCCTTGGGACCTCGGGGTTTGCCCACCCGGTGGGGGGCCTGAAGCCCCGCCTCCCGCATCAGGCGACGCACCCGCTCCTTGCTGGTGCGGATGCCCGCGAAGCGCAGCCTCGCCCACACCTTGCGGTAGCCCTCGCCATGGAAGGGAGAGTCCTCCAGGACCTGCCGGATGTGGCCGAGGAGTTCCGCATCGGTGCACGGGCCCACAGGGCCGCGCTTATTGGGCGTGGGGCGTTCATGAACGGGGACCGCCTCTCGCCGCCGTTGCGCGTAGACCGTGGAGCGCGCCAAGCCCCAAAGGGCGCACACCCGCTTCAGGCCGTAGGCTCTGCCCGTGGAGGTGAAGCGGGCCTGACTCATCGCCTCCACCTCCTGCCGGCTAAAGGGCGGCCGGCCTCCAGGCGGTCGATCTTCTCCCGCAGGACCTCGCCCTCCATCGTGAGTTCGCCCACCTTGGCCTTGAGCCGGGCGTTCTCCTCGGCCCGCTCATCCGCCGGGCGGGCTTTGAGCGCCGCCTCGCCCCCGCGAAGGAACGCCTCGCGCCAGGCGGAAAGCCGAGCCGCTGTCGTGCCCAACTCGCGGCAGAGCGTCTCCAGGCTCTCGCCCCGCAAAAGACGCAGGACCGCCTCCCGCTTGCGCCTGGCAGGAGAACCGACCCCGCTCACTGCGATGCCCTGGGGCCTTGGCTCCGTTCGCCCTGCGGGCGCCCTCCGCCAAAGCCCCCTCTTGCTTTTGTTCGTTCATCGCGACACCCCTTTCTCCATGAATCATGGATCAATCGAGTGTCCAACAAAACCCTAGAGCGGGGGAATCTGATCTCTCGAGGATACGACAGAATCATCGGGGAGACCGGCTTCGAGCACCGGGAGAAGGTCATACCGGCCGATATCCTTCAATATCATCTCTTCAAGAATATCATGCGGGACATAGACGATGCGTTAAGGTATCGGGCGAATTCCCTTAACTTCAAGGAAGTGCATGAAATAAAGACGATACTGATTGAGATTGACGGTATCGTCGGTGCGCTGGATTTCGGGACAGGCGAATGGCAGAAGCCTCCGGACACGAAGTTTTATGAAAAACATTTCTTTGGAAAGTTCAGGAAATTGAAATGGTTGGATATACCGCAATAACTCGATGTCTTCGAAATTGGCGGCGATTGCCCCATGGCGGCCGTGAATTTGGACTTGCCGCCGAACTCACAGTGCAATAGTTCCTGGATAATACGGTGAAGGCGATCCACCGGAAGCTCCCGGTGGTGAAACGCCGATTGCCGGGAACGAGCATGAGCTCGGCGGCCCGGTCGCGAACGGGGAAGGCGTGGTTCGGCAAACCGGGGGACAGGTCAAGGCTGTCCAACAAACCGGAGCCATCTCATCCCATTATGCGATTGCTAGGTTAGCTATTTTGATAAGGTCATTACGTGCCGAAGACACAATGCCTGCAACGCATTTGTTACATTTATTAGCACCTTGGGGACACCGCCGCCCATATTGGGCTTCTCTGGAAGATATCTCCAGTCAGAGAAATTAGAATTCCCTTGTTTGATTAGCTCTCGGATGTCCAGATTTTGTCCTATCCACGTAGGGGCACCGATGGGTGGCAGAGACTCAAGCATGTGTTGGGCTTCCAACTTTATATCGTGGTCCAAGGTATCATACAAATCCAGTAAGTAATGACCCCGTGCAGGAGCTTGCTTTGGTTTAGTCTGAGCATGTAAGGTCTTGATCGCTATTTCTGTTGTATACGAGGTCAAAATTATTGCTGCCGTAGCATTCCCCATCATGTCTGGGTGCTTCCCGCCGCCAGAATCACGTTGAGCAATGTGATTATCCATCTTTTCAATCAAGAACAGCGCTGCCTTCTGAAGGCCCTGCAACATCTCCAACGAACGATGTATGTTCCAATGTGGATTTACGCCGGGTCCCTCTAGGTGAATTGCCATTAATTCAAATCCCAACATAGCTCTGAAGCAGTGTGCGGGCTGTCATCGTGCGTACTTTTCCACGAGAGCATCATCGATCCTATCACCGGTTCGGGCAGTGAACGCTTTTTCGGTGTGACGCGCGAGGTGGACGTAGCGGGCAGTGGCCTGCACCTATGTCTAGTCCAATAGTCTGCCCCATTTATCCCCGCATTTCTCATTTAGATCATAAGATTCGACAGACCGAAAGGCGCTTTCTCATGTAAAATCAGCGTGTTGGCTTCCCCCTGCCACGTTCTCGCGGGGTACCCCTATGGGTGAAGCGAAAAAGACGGCATTGAGGGTCCATTGTAACCGTAGGCTGAGGCTTGACTTTCACGGAGCCAGAATCACTTCAGATGCAGGATTGCTGGCCTGCCGGGAGTTGGATGATGTGCTGGGTTTGACGGTGAGAGCGCCAGCCCACTTGCAAGAGATCCGTCATGGCCGGAACGTCCAGCATGAGTTGGTGCCGCTATTGCGCCAGTCACTCTATAGTCGCCTGGCCGGGTACGAGGACACCAACGATGCCGAGCGATTGGCGAGAGACCCTGCCAGGCAAGCCGTAGTTGGCCGGCGGGCACTTGAGAAGCAGGCGGCCAGTACCAACACATGGAGCCGGTTCGAGACGGAAGTTCTCTGCAGCGAGGAGAACCTGAGCAGGCTGAGGCAACTGAACGCGGAATGGGTAGAGCGGGCCATGAGCCGCACGCCGCATCAGCGGGTCATCCTGGACATGGATAGCTCGGAAAGCCGGGTGCACGGACAGCAGGAAGGGACTGCCTATAACGGTCACTTCGGTTCCCTCTGCTACCATCCCTTATTCTGCTTCAACCAGTTTGGGGACTGCGAGGGGGCGATGTTGCGTCCGGGCAACGTTCACAGCGCCGATGGGTGGCGAAAGTAGTTGGAGCCCATCACGGCCCGCTATGAGCACGCTGATGTTCGCCGTTACTTTCGGGCCGATGCCGCCTTTACGAGCCCCGAGGTCTATGAGTACTTGGAAGAGCGTGGCTTCCTCTACGCCATCCGGCTCCCTGCGAACGAAGTGCTCTACCCACGGATCGACTTCCTGCTGACTCGCCCGGTCGGTCGCCCGCCCAAGAGACCCATCATCTTCTATCACGACTTCCGGTATCAGGCTGGAAGCTGGGACTGGAGTTACCCCGTTTCAGTGGACAGTTTATGGCTGTCGTCCCCAGCCCTGAGGTGGGCGACAGCCGGTGGACGTAAAGTCTTCTCCCGATCCGATAGATAGGGTGCCCCCGGGGGGTATGTCTTGACCTTTGGCTCGCTGCTCCGGGAAGCACCGGGGACGGCTCGAGCCGGACGATGAGCGTTGCGCACTGCACGTGGCGTTTCCTTCGCCGCGGACCGCTCGTAGTCGTTGGGGCTGAGGTAACCCAGGGCCGAATGACGACGGCGTGGGTTGTACCAGCCTTCGATGAATTGGAAGATCGCCATGTGCGCTTCGGCCTGGGTACGGAACGAGCGCCGGTCGATGAGCTCGCACTCCAGCGTGGCAAAGAAGCTCTCGGCCATGGCGTTGTCGAAGCAATCCCCGGCCGACCCGGTCGAGGGAACCACCCCCATCTCCCGGCACCGCTTGCCGAAGGCGAGCGAAGTGTACTGCGAGCCCTGGTCGGAGTGATGCACGACCCCGTCGGGGCGGCGCTGTCCCAACGCCATGTTCAGCGCCCCGAGCACCAGTTCGGTGCGAAGATGGTGGGTCATGGACCATCCCACCACCCGGCGGCTGAACACGTCGAGCACGATGGCCAGGTACACGAACCCCGTCCAGGTCGGCACGTAGGTCACGTCGGCCACCCAAAGCCGATCCGGCGCATCGGCCTGGAACTGGCGTTCGACCCGGTCCGGGACCACACAATGGCTCTGGTCCACGCGCGTAGTGCGCATGCCTCGGCGTCGGCTCACCCCGGCCAACCCTGCCTCGCGCATCGGACGAGCCACCCGTTTGCGGCTCACCCGGCAGCCGCCGGCCATCAGCTCGGCATGGACCCGAGGCGCCCCGTAGGTGCCACCAGATACCTCGTGGATGGCCCGGATCGTGCCACGCAACGCCTCCTCGCGCTTCGCACGATTCGAACGCCTACGGCTTCGCCACGCGTAGTATCCGCTGGGGGAGACACCCAGCCGACGGCACATCGTGGCCACTCGATGGCAGGCCTGATTCGCCTTCACGAGCTCGAAGACTTCGCCCGGACCGAGCCGGTCTCCCGAGCGAACCAAGCCGTAGCTTTTGCCAGTATCTCGCGTTCTTCACGAAGCTGACGATTGTCCCGACGAAGCCGCCGTAGCTCCTCGAACTCTGAGCTTGTCAGACCGTCCTCACGACGGCCCTCGTCGCGGTCGGCCTGGCGCACCCAGTTGCGAATCGCCGAAGCGGAACACTCGAACTCCCGGGCCAGCTCCCCGGGCGTACGGCCCGAGCGAACCAGCTCAACCATCTGGCGTCGGTATTCCGGCGCGTAGGGTGAATGAGTTTTCGGCATCTGAACACCTCCTCCGAACAGTCTGAAGGTGTCCACAAAAACGGGTCAACTCCACGTCGCCGAGGTCGTAGCTCGGGCAGAAGGCGTAGTTCGGATCGTCCGGCAGGGTCTGGATGGTCATGGCCATGCTCCGTTTCAAATAGCGAATCCGGTGGGCGACGGGCCGGCGATACGTATTGCGGACGCCTGGCGGACGACGGGCCGGCAATACGTATCACGCGCGCGGTTCAGGCGGCGAGCGGCCAGCGTTCGAGGACGCGGTCGAGGACCTCGGCGCCGGGGGCGAAGGCGCGGGCGCGCCAGGACACGATCTCGACCGTGCAGCCGATGCGCTTCAGGAGCGCGGTATCGGTATCGGCCGGCCCCTCGATCTCGACCCGGTCGGCGCCCATGATGCGCCGGCGGGCAAGGCGCCAGCCATTGGCAAGGGCGAGTGCCGAGCCGCGGCTCATGACGGCCTCGAAGGCCTCCGCGCCGGTCATGGCGAGCCCGCCGTCGAGCCCGAAACTCGCGCGCACGGCCGCGACCTGTTCGGCGTCGAGCACGCGCCCGATCAGCGTTTCGCCGGTATCCGTGGCGAGCCGGCGTACCCGCATGTTCTCGGCCGGCAGCCGGTCCCAGACGGGCAGCAGCAGGCCGGCGGCGAGCCAGAAGCGGGACTCCCGGTGCGTCGGCAGCTCGCCGATCTCATGCTCCCATAGCATGCGCCAGCGGGCTTCGTCGGCCGGGCGCCAGTTGGAGGCGTCGAGCTCGGCGCGGGCCATGGTCTCGCGTGTGGCCGGCCGGACGAGGCGGACGCGTTCCTGCACCCCGCCATCGTCGAACATGCGCGACGGCGCCGGCAGAATGACGGCGGCGCGCTTCGAGCGGGTGTTGACCGCCAGCCGGGGCTTCTTGTCGGGTCCGGGTTCGCAGGCGCCGATCTCGAGCGCGGTATCGGCATCGAGCGGTTCCAGCCTGTCGCGCCACACGATCTCGACTAGCTCGGTGACCGCCCCGGTGCCGGGATGTTCGTAGAGCGTCTCCCGGCCGGCGATGGCGAGCGAGTCGGCGCGCACGGTCTCGACCCCGACCTCGTAGGCGCCGGCCTCCATGGCCTGCTCGATGTTGGCTGCGATCCGCTCTTCCAGTTCGGCGAAGAGCTGGTTCTGCTCGTCGATCGGCAGCGCCAGAAGCCGGTTGAGGAATCGCGGCATCGGCGGCAGGTCCTCCTTGAGGTTGCCCTCGTGGACCAGCTTGAGGCCGGTGGCGTCCGCGAAACGGTCGAGCGACCAGCCCGGGATGTTGCCGCGCCAGAGCGCGATGTAGAAGCGCCTGAGTGCCGCCTTGGCATAGAGGCTCTCCAGGTTGTCGCTCTCGCGAAAGAGCGCCTGGTCGTCGCCGCCCATGGCGGTCTGGGAATCGCGCTGGCCGCGGGTGATGGCGCCGAGGCTGTCGAGCCGCCTTGCGATGGTGGCGATGAAGCGCCGCTCGCCCTTCACGTCCGTGGTGACGGGCCGGAACAGCGGCGCCGACGCCTGGTGCGTGCGGTGGGTCCGGCCGAGCCCCTGGATCGCCTGGTCGGCGCGCCAGCCCGGCTCGAGCAGGTAGTGGATGCGGCGGTCGGTGTTGGCGCAGCCGAGATCGGCGTGGTAGCTGCGCCCGGTCCCGCCGGCCATGGAGAACACCAGGATGCGTTTCCGGGCATCCATGAAGGCGGCGGTCTCGGCGAGGTTGGCCGACGCCGGCCGGCTGCGCAGCGCCAGGCGCTCGCCGCGCGCATCGGAAATTCTCAGCACCCGGCGCGAGCGGCCGGTCACTTCCGCGACCGCCTCGTGCCCGAAATGCTGCACGATCTGGTCGAGCGCCGACGGCACCGGCGGGAGCGCGGCGAGCTTCTCGATCAGCGCGTCGCGGCGGGCGACCGCCTCCTGGCAGAGCACGGGGTTGCCGTCACCGTCGAACACTGGCCGCGAGAACAGGTTGCCGCTCTCGTCGGTGAAGGGCTCCTGCAATTGCACGGGGAAGGCGTGGGCCAGGAACTCGATCACGGTCTCCCTTGGCGTGAGGTCGACGGAGAGGTCGTCCCATTCGGACGCCGGGATCTCGGCGATGCGCCGCTCCATCAGCGCCTCGCCGGTGGAGACCAGCTGGATGACGGCGGAGCGCCCGGAATCGAGGTCGGCCTCGATCGCGCGGATCAGCGACGGGCACTTCATGGCGGTCAGCAGATGGCCGAAGAAACGCTGCTTGGCGCCCTCGAAGGCCGAGAGCGCGGCCGACTTGGCGTTCCTGTTCAGGGTGTCCTCGCCGTCGACGATGCCGGTGGCCTTGAGCGCCTCCTGGATGTTGCGGTGGATGATCTTGAAGGCGCCGGCATAGGCGTCGTAGATGTGCCGCTGCTCGGGGGTGAGCGGGTGTTCGAGGGTCTCGACCTCGACTCCGTCATAGGAGAGCGCCCGGGCCTGGTAGAGGCCGAGGGCCTTGAGGTCGCGAGCGACCACCTCCATCGCGGCGACGCCGCCGGCTTCCATGGCGGTGACAAATTCGACGCGGGTCTCGAACGGCGTCTCGCCGGCGGCCCAGAGCCCGAGCCTGCCGGCATAGGCGAGGCCGGGGACGGTGGTGGCGCCGGTGGCCGAGACATAGGCGATGCGCGCATCGGGCAGCGCATTCTGAAGCCGCAGGCCGGCGCGGCCCTGCTGGGACGGCTTGACCTCGCCGCGGTTGCCCTTGGACCCGGCCGCATTGGCCATGGCATGCGCCTCGTCGAAGATCACCGCCCCGTCGAAGGCGTGGCGGTCATCCTCGTCCAATGAGCCGGCAAGCCAGGCGACGATCTGGTCGAGGCGCGAGGTCTTGCCCTGGCGGGCCGGCGAGCGCAGCGTGGCGTAGGTGGCAAAGAGGATGCCCTCGGCCATCGGAATCTCGGCCCCCTGGCGGAACTTGCCGAGCGGGATGACGTCGTCCTCGCGCCCGCCGAGCGCGCACCAGTCGCGCCTTGCGTCCTCGACCAGCTTGTCGGACTGCGACAGCCAGAGCGCGCGCCTGCGGCCGCGCAGCCAGTGGTCGAGCATGATGGCGGCGACCTGGCGGCCCTTGCCGGCGCCGGTGCCGTCGCCGAGCATCCAGCCGCGCCGGAAGCGCACCGGGGTGGACAGGACCTCGCCGTCGTCGGTGAGATCGGCGGCGCCGGCACTGCCGTCATCGTCGCCGTCGTCCTCCGGGCAGCGCTGCACGGTCTCCCAGCCCGCACCGATGCGGTAGTCCGCGGCGAGATGGCGGGAGTGGGCCTCGCCCGCAAGCACGACGCTTTCGAGTTGCGCGTCCGACAGGAGCCCGTCCGCCACCACGCGTTCGGGCAGCACCGGCCGGTAGGTCGGCACGGGATGCGGCACCGCGGCCATGGCGGCGGACTGCACCAGCGGCGTGGGATGGGCGATCGCGCCCGGCACCCGCGCGACGCCGGGCCGCCACGGTTCGTAGGGGCCGGCATTCGCCTGCGTGGCCGATTCTTGCGTAACGGTGTCGGGGGCGCCGGTCTCGACGACGAGCTCGGCGACAGGTCCCCAGTCGTGGGCGGGCGCGGGCGCGGCAGCGGAATTGGCGCCGGTGCTGCCCTTCGTGGCCGGCGGCCTGACCGCCTTGCCGAACAGGTCCCGTGCCGGGCCGGCCGGGATGGGCCGAGCGGTCTCCGGCGTAATCGGCAGCCTGGGCGGAACCTTGGCAATGACGGCGTCGAGAAGTTCGGCGGCGTCGGCGGCGCGGGCCTCCCGGTCGATGTCGATTTCCGGCTTGGCGCTGCGTTCCAGCACGGTGAGGCGCGTGTCGAAGCCGGTGCCGCGCCTTGCATAGGCGCGGCCGTCGATAGCCATCGTGAAGACGGTGCAGGCGCCGCCGTCGACGGAGTCGAAGGTGTCCCGCCAGGCGGCATCGCCGGGGATGCAGTTCGCCGAGGTAATCGTCACCAATCGACCTCCCGGCGGTAGCATCGAAAATGCGGAGCGGATATGGCGCAGATCCGCGTCGTGGCGGATGCGGTCGACGCCCGGCGTCGCGGAAAACGGCGGGTTCATGATGACGGCCGTGGGCGTCACGTCGTGCAGCCGGTCGGCGATGGCTTCCGCATTGAAGGCGGTGGTGACGGCCTGCGGGAACAGATGGGTCAGGAGATGCGCGCGCGTGTGGGCGTATTCGTTGAGATACAGACTGCCCGCGGCCCGGTTGGCCATCGCGCATTCGGCCATCACCGCCAGCATGCCGGTGCCGGCGCTCGGCTCCAGCACGGTATCGCCCGGCCGGATGGCGGCGGCGCGGAGCGCGACATAGGCCAGCGGCAGCGGCGTCGAGAACTGCTGCAGGCGGATCTGCTCCTCGGAGCGCTTCGTGTGCGACGGCTCGAGCGCCGCGACGGCGTCCAGCATTGCCAACATGTGGCGGGGGCCGTCCGGCCCGGCCCCGGTCTGCTTGCGCATGGCGCGCCCGTAACGCTGCACGAACAGCACGACGGCGGCTTCGGCGGCCTCGTAGGCATCCTTCCAGAGCCAGGCGCCCTCGGCATCGGTGGCGCCGAAGGCGCGCGTCATGGCGTCCCTGAGCGTCCCGGCATCGAGCGGCCGGCCGGCTTCCAGGACCGGCAGCAGGGTCCTGGCGGCGGCAAACAGGGCGTCCGAAGCGGACGGCGCCGGGCGCACGGAAACGGATGCGGTGGCGGGATCGAGGGGAAGCTGCGGGCGTGCGGACGCGTCCGCCGCCGAATGGGCGTCGAGCATGAAGATCTCCGTGCTGGAATTGCGGGGAAGCGCCGGGCGGGCGGCGCGAAGCCCGTGCTCCCGCGCCGCGCCGGCGGCCTGTCGCGGCACCGGCTGACCGGCCTCATGGCGGCCGGAGCGGGACGGGTGAGGGATTACATGGTGGCGGTGTTCCGGCGCGCGTTGGCGCCGGCGGGGCCGGCTAGAGGAGGCCCCTGGCCTTGAAGCCGAGCGCGTCGTGCGCGGTGACGATCAGATGGTCGTGCAGCGTGACGTCGATCGTCTTCAGCGCTTTCTGGATGCGCCCGGTCATCTCGATGTCGGAATTGGACGGGAAGACGTTACCCGACGGGTGATTGTGCGAGAGAAGTACGGCCGTGGAATGCAGCTCAAGGGCACGGCGGCAGATCTCGCGGGGATAGGCCGGCGCATGGTTGATCGTGCCGATCTGATGGCATTCGCTGCGGATCAGCCTGTTGGCGGTATCGAGGAACAACACATGAAATTCCTCGATCGGGCGGTGCCCGGTGAGCGTGCGGCAATATTCGACCGCCTTGTCGTAGTTGTGGAGTGCCGGATTGAGCTGCTTCGGCAGTTCGCCCCGAGCGAGGCGGATGCCGAGGGCCTCGGCGGTCTTGATCGCGCAGACGCCGGCCTCGCCGAGTCCGTCGATGGCGCGGAGCCGGTCCGTGCCCGCGGCGAGAACCCGGCCGGGGGAACCGAACGTATCCAGCAGGGTCTTGGCGAGGGACTGTGTGTCGGCGGCGGAATGGGACGCCGACAGCAGGAGCTGAAGCAGCTCGGCATCGTCGACCGCGTAGCGCCCGGCGCGCAGGAACCGGTCCCGGAGGCCGTTGCGGCGGTTCCGGCGGCCGGCGATGCAGGGCGCCGCGGCAGGCGTGAACAGGGGCATGTCGTCGGCGGCGGTGTGGGGTCCATCGAGCGGGGTCATGCGGCGGCCTCCCCGGCTGGCGGATACGGGCGCTCGGCGGTGCGGGCGCGGGAGACATCCATGCGGCGCTCGTACGGGTTGGATGCGCCCGGATCGACGATGTCGAGGGCGGCCCGGTGGCGGCAGTCGTTCGCCGGAAGATCGGGAAAGCTCATCGGCCCGCCCTCCGGAGCCTGGCGACGAGGCCCGCCACCATGGCCGGCTCGGCGCCGCACGCCTCGCCCCAGCCGCGCAGATTGCGCTCGAAATCGGCGAGGCTGCCGAGATGGGCGTCGAACAGCGGGTTGTCGGTGGTGGCCGCCAGGACGGAATTGCCGGCAATGCAGATGCCGGCGATGGCCGGGTCGGTCATGGGTTCCAGATCGAGCAGCCAGGCGAGGAACGCCGCGAACATGGGCGAGAGCTGTTCGCCCCGCCGCGGGTCCATCGGGTGCAGGGCCGGCGGCGGGCCGGCGGGCGCGGCCGGGACCGCGGTCTGGATATCGGGCATGATGGGGACTCCGCGATCCGGAGGAACAGAAAGCGCCCCGCCCCGGGACAGGACGGGACGGGGCGCGGACAGGACCGGCGCACTCAGGAGGGGGATGCGGCGGTCCCGGCAGTACGGGCGGCGGCAGCGTCGATTTCAGGTCCGAATTCGACGATATGGCCGGCACACCTTGCCGCCTCGGCGTAGGTGGAAAGCGGGACGCCCCGGGCGTTGAACCAGAGGTCGCGCTCGATGCCGAGGCCGAACGGTCCCTGGAAGGCTTCAAGCTCGGAAACCCTGACGCTGCCGATCTCGGGGCAGCCCATTCCGAGATCTGCGAGGCAATGGGCGATGTCCGGGTCTTCGGGATCCAGCTCGCTCACGAGCCAGGTTCCCGCGCCGGCCGGGTTGAACCATCGGGCCACCGGGACATGATCGCAATCGCGTTTCTTGCCGTTGGCGAGCAGCTTCTCCCGGAGTTCGGGGGTGACGAGTTCCATAGTGCGGCCTCCGGTCAGTGGGATGCGGGAAACGCCGCCCGGTCCGGCGGGCCGAGCTCGACCGAAACGTTGCCGCCGCGGACGGTGACGGTGACCGTGCGGTCGGGCGGCATGAGCCAGAGGAGATCGGTCCAGACGGCATCGGCGATGGCCCGCTTCTGGGTCTGGTCGGTGGGTTGCGCCGGTGCGGCTTCGACGGCGGCGGTACGCGGAACCGGCGCGGTCTGCGGGATATGGTCGGTGGCGAGGGTCATGGGCGGGGTCTCTTGTTGCTGAAAGCGCGGTCGCGGAAGACCGGGACACTCCCGCGGCCCGGCCGCCCGGCAACCGGACAGGGCCGGGCCCGGCTCCGGATGGCGCGGGACGGATGTTCGGGATGGATGGATTGCGGAGGGCGCCAGGCCGGCGACCGGATCAGCTGTCCAGAATGCGAATTCCGGCCTTGCCGCCCTCGAGCTTGACCAGGGGTTTGCCGTCGGGTCCGACGGACACGGTGACGAGCGGTTTGTTGCCGGGCGGATGCGGCGGATCGCACAACTCCGACGTGACCGTGCCGGCATCGGCCCTGAAGCGGAGGAGCACCCGGCCGCCGGAGACCTCGACGCCGCCGCCGGGCCGGCCGGGGTCGGTCAGCGTTACCACCGGCGGCTCGCCGCGCTCCATGAATCGGTCGGGCACCGGCAGCGCGCCCTCGCCCCATGGGTCGCAATCGGCGCCCTCGCAAACCGCATCGATGACCGTGTCACTGACATGATCGGTCGAGCGCCAGCCGTCAGGGTCTTCGTTGGCGGCTTCGAGGGCCTCTTCGAGGGTGTCCGCCTCGACGGTGACGGTGTTGGCATGGTGGCTTGAATACGAGCACTGAATCGTGAAGTGCCGGCTCATGACGCGTCCTCCAAGGCATCGCGAAGGGTGACCCGGACCTCGGGCCGGCAAATGGAAATCTCCACGGGCCGGTCCCGGGGCACGAGCCAGAACAGCTCGCGCCGCACCGCCTCGGCGATCGAGGCGATTCTGGCCTCGTCATCGGACGCGAGCAGCCTCATGGCTATATGCGAGGCTTCCTGGTCGAAGCGGTCGCGCTGGGTCTCCCAGGAGTCCGAATCCGCATCGTCCGACGGCGAAAAGAAGCCGGCGCGCAGAAGCTCCGCGAGCTGGTGCGGCTGCAAGTCGCTGTCGCCGGTCACCAGCGGCAGGGCCTCGGCGACCCAGGACCAGGCCTCGCCCGCGAACACGAGATCGGCCGGGAGATCGAGTGTCCGGCCCGGCCCGCGCGCGGGCGTGACGGCAAGGGTCATACGGATGGCTTGCGGACGTCCGGGCAAAGGCGCCGCAGGCGCACCGGCCCGCTCAGGCAGCGGGAAATCGTCGAGCGGCAGCCAAGCCGCCTCTGCGGCGACCGCGGTGGCGACTTCAGCGGCAATCTCGGTTTCGATGCCGGTAATCCGATGGATCTCGTCATGCCAGTCATACCCGTCGAGCCGCCGGTCGGCCTCGAACAGGCGGGATGCGATGCCGGCGCGTTCGGCGGCGCGCCAGAGCGCTTGCGCCTCGGGCGGTTCCGGATCGCAGGCCATGACCAGCGGCTCGCGGACGGCTGCGGCGAGCTTGGGCGGCTCGCGCCAGTCGTCGACATCGGCGACGCCGGGGCGCCAGGGCCGCAGGACGGCCGGCGGCGGCGCCATGTCGATGCCGGCGTCCCGCGCGCTCTTCCAGTCGGCGTATGCGGGACGCGGTTCGGGATCGGCAGCCATGGCGCGGTAGATGGCAAGCCGGGCGGCACTCCGCATCTCCTTCAGGAAATCGTTCTCGACGGCTTCCTTGCGCGCAGGCAGCACCAGTTCCAGATCGGGGCAGTCGCCGATATCGGCGCGAACGCTCCAGATGCCGCCATGGACGCTCTCGACCGTGGGCAGGCTGAGCGGCACGGTGAGGCCGAAGAAATTGAGATCGGGGTCGTTGTAGCCGCGATGGCGGTTCCGGAAGACGCCGAAGGCGAGGCCGCGCCACGGCTCGGCATGGATCGCGCCGTCGAGGAAGGCCCGGCGGTCGAGCTGTTCCCCGCCGGGCTCGGTGCGGGGAATCCCGTCGAACATGACGGGCAACGGATAGTGGCGTGCGGCGTTCACGGCCGCATTGCGGATCGCGGCGGCGGATTCGGTGGCTTCGAACGATATCGACGTGCCATGAGGGAACGGCGCGCTGTCATCGGCGTGAACCTCGGCCTCCGCCTCACCCAGGAAATGTTCCGGGGCGAGATCGACCCGCCAGCCGGGCAAGGTATGGCCGTCCGGCGAACGCGGCCGCGAGGCGACCGTGCAGCCGCGGCGCGACAGGCTCGCGAAACCGAAGCCGGCGGCGTCCTCGCGGCGGACGAGGTCGTCGGACCAGCCATTCTCGCCGAAGCTCAGCAGGACGGCGGGATCGGCGATGCCGGTTCCGTCGTCGGCGATGGTGACGGTGAAACGCGTTTCGCCGCCAAGCTGGTCGGTAAGCGTGCCGACGGAGATGCGGACCCCGGTAGCGCCGCCGCGGCGTGAATTCTGCAACGTCTCGGTCAGCACGTCGGCGAGCGTCGATGCGTAAACCCTCGTGACGCGCTTCAACGCGTTGTCGTGGATGCGGGCGCGGATATTCGCCGGCGGCGTTCTGGCAATCTGGTTCATGCAGGGAGCTCCCCGAAGGATGCGGAAACGGAAACGCCCCGCCGGACGGCGGTCCGGCGGGGCGCATGAAGGACCGTGGCGTGCGGTCAGTTGACGGCGGAATGCCCCGGTACGCGGCGCAGGAACTCGGGAATGTCGAGCCCGTCGCCGGCATCGTGGCCGTTCACCGGTCCGGGATGGCGGGCGGCGATATCCGCCGGCTTGGCCGGTTCGGAGGCTCCGGACTCGGGACCGTCCACCCTGGCATCGCTCCCGTGGTCGCCGGCGGCGGAATCGGTCTCCGGAGCAGCCGGCGTGGCATGACCGTTGCCGGTGGCACGTTCGGCGGCCCGGCGTTCGGCGACCGCCGGCGCCTCGACGCTCTCGACCACGGAGTTCGTGCGCGGCGGATCGGCGGGCGTCTCCGGGCTCCCCGCATCGGCGGCGGGGCCGGCAACGGGTTCGGGGTCGGGACCGGATGCCTCCGCCGCCGGTTCCGCCGCCGCGGCGTCTTCCGGCTCGTCCTCCACGCGGCCGGTATCGAACGCCGCGAAACCCGGCGGCATCCAGGCGAGCGCCGCCGCATGGTCGTCGGCATGTAGCCCGAGCGGCGGATCGCCGGCCGCGAAGGCCTTCTCCATCGCCTTGGCGAGATCGGGCTTCTTGTTCTTCGACCGCGCCGAGGCCCAGGCCGGGCTCAGCACCGAGCGGGCGATGTCGAGAATCCGACCCTTGTTGATCCGCGACCACAGCATGTCCGCCGTGGGGCGCACATGGCTGGCGAAGTCGATATCGAGCCGGGCGACCGTGACCTCCAGTTCCGGGCGTGCCAAGGGCTCGAAGGCGAGCTGCCCCTTCACCGTGCGCGCGACGCAGGCGGCGAACAGCGCCTGCTTGTCGGCCTGCGAAAGCGCGCGCAGCGCCGCGAAGGATTCGCCGTCGTCCTCGATCTCCAGCCAGTCGAAGCTGAGACCGGAGCGGTCCTCCAGCATGGCCTCGCCGGGGCTCCAGGCGGCGAAGTCGGCGTCGTTCATGCGCATGGTCGGCCGATCGGCGGTCTCGCGGACCGCGATGTCGAGCGCGTGCGCCTTGTATCCGTCGGTGAAGACGGACCGGCCGAGCTGGAACAGCATGAGGTCGAAGGCGGCCTCGAAGTCCCCGGCGAGCTTCGCCTTGACGAGCGCTGTCCGGATCGACCGCAGATCGTCGGCAAGTCCGATGCCGACGCCCGCTTCCTTGCGCGCCTCGGCCTCGCGGTCCTTCGGCAGGTTCATGGGCTCGGACATTGCCGGGACGGAGATGTGGCCGGCATCGGTTCCGGTCCCGGCTTCGGCGGTATGGCTGTCGCCGTCATTGCCGTCACCAGATCTGGCACCGGTGTTTCCGGCGGCTTCCGGTTCCTTCGGCATGTCCTCGGGCCGGACCAGGCCATGGATGACCTGGAGCGTGCCGTCGCGTCCGATGGTGGCGATGCAGCCGGCGATCCCGAAATCCTCGCGCCTGTAGACGGCGCGGGCCTCGATCCCGCCCTCGATCTCGTCGAGGCGTTCCTCGATGGTCTCGGCCTCGCGGACCAGCTCCTCGGTCCAGGCATCGTCGTCGAGCTCCGCGAGGACGCCCTGGCGTGCCTCCAGCTTCTCGATCTCGGCCTGCTCTTCCGGCGTGCGCTCGGCCGGCTCGGGATAGATCCGCCCGTAGCGGGCGGTGGTGTTCCAGTCGACCTCGACCATGGCCGTGGCCCACTTCCAGCGGGTCTCGAGCTCGTCCTTGAAGACCCGGAGATTCTCCATGGCGAGATTGTTCAGGAGCGCCGGGTCGTCGAACCAGACGGCGCTGTCGTCGTCGTTCGAGAAGAGATCGCGCAGCACCTTGCCGCCGGCGGCCTCATAGGGCTCGACGCCGACGAAGCGCGCGACCGCCGAGGTGCCCGGAATCCGTTCCTCGGTGAGCAACCGTTTCACCTGCCACGCGCTGGGCCGGTAGCCCTGCCCCGCGACCTGTTCCCAGGCCGCCATCTGGCGGGCATGGTCGGGCGTGACGGAGAAGGCTTTCAGCACTTCGAGGTCGATCTTGTGGGCGCGGTAGGCGTCGAGCAGGTCCGGCGCCACGTTGCCGAGGCGCAGGCGCTGTTCGACCAGGCGCTCGGCCGTGCCGAAACGCGCCGCGATGGAACCCACCGATAGGCCGGCGTCGGCCAGCTTCGAGAACGCGATCACCTGATCGGCGGGATGCATGGCGATGCGGACGATGTTCTCCGCCAGCGACAGCTCGCCCGCCATCGCCGGATCGGCGGCGACTAGGCAGGGCACCGGGTGGTCGGCGTCGATCGTGCCGTCCTCGGCCAAGGCCTTCATGGCCGCGAGGCGGCGTCCGCCGGCGATCACGGCATAGGCGCCGGCATCGGCCGGTCCGTCCATGCGAACGACCAGGTTCTCCAGCAGGCCATGGGTGGCAATGGAGGCCTTCATCTCGGCCTCGGCGACCGGGTCGGCCGGCGTCTTGCGCACGTTCTCGGGCGCAAGCGCCAGCCGGCTCAGCGGAACCTCCCGGATGAGCGGTTCGTGCAGGGGGGCGATGTGATTCATGCGAATCTCCCTCGATATCGTGATGAAAAGGATGGAACGGGTGCGGCGGAGGCGGCCCTCTCCGGCCGTCCCGCGCCCCGCCCGGACCCGGCCCGGCTCCGGCTCCTGGCGGGGCTGTTGCGGGGCATGGGCGGCGATGGCGGAACGGCGGCGGCCGTCCCCGGAGGTGTCAGCGGGGGAGCGGCCGTGAGTGGGCACGGTCGGTGGCCAGATCGAGAACGTCCGCGGCGTTGCGGAGCGCGGCCGCCGCCTCGCGCATGTTGCGGATGCTCACCGGGATATCGGGACGCAGATCGGAGTCGGCGGTACACGATATCCAGAAGGCGAGCCGGGCCAGGGCGTCGAGTGCCTGCCTGAGCGCCTCGGCTGGGGCACCGTATATCGCCCGGCTCACGACGCAGCCCCCGAAGAGGTTCCGATGTCGATGCGCTCGTCCCAGGGTTCGCGGTTCCAGTCGCCGGGCGGTGGGGCATAATTTACCCACACGACAGGGAAGCTTGGCTCGTCCTCCGGGTAGCTCGAACACAGCATGTCGGTGAGGTAGAGGTAGACGCCGGGCTGGATGTCGTGCTCTTCGAGCCAGGCAAAGCCCGGACGGAAGTCGGTGCCGCCACGGCCCCTGATCGCGATTTCGTCGGGCAGGTCGGCGGCGGCGTATTCGGCCGCGTCCTGCACCGCGGCGTCGACCTGCAGAAGGATGACGCGCTCCGGCTGAAGCTCCGCCGTGACCTCCCGCACCTCGGCCCAGAACTCCGCCAGCGTCCTGGCCGGCAGCGAGCCCGAGGTGTCGACGATGACGGCGATCGTATCGATGCCCTCCGAGCGGATCGACGGCAAATACAACCCGCTGTCGATGAAGCGCCGGTTGGGCAGGCTCCAGGAATAGTCGCTCTTCGAGGCGTCCGTCATGTAGCGGCGCAAGAGCGACCGCCAGTCGACGGTGCTGACGTGGGCGCCCCGGACCGTCTCTTCGACGGCGCCCGGCATCCTGCCCTGGGCCTTGGCTAGGCTGGCCGCCTGGTGCATGGCCTCGTCCCAGGCCTGCTCCTCTTCGGCAATCTCGGCTGGGGACGGGTCGGCGCCGCCCTGCCCGGCACCGGCGGGTGCGTCCATGACCTCGCCGGTGCCGGCGGGATCGCGGCTCGGCAGGGCGTCGGCCCCGGGGCCCGTATCCTGGCCGTCGCCGTCCTGCGGATCGCCATTGTCCGACGCTTTGCCCGACCCGTCGCCAGGCCCGTCATCGGACCCGCCGGAATTATCGTCACCGCCGGAGTCAGTTGATGGTGACGAATCTGGCGCGCCGGCGTCTCCGGCGCCGGACGGCGCGTTGCCGTCGCCGTCGCCGTCGTCGGGGTCCGGCGCCGGCAGGCGGTCATAGGCCTGCTCGACGCTGATGCCGTCCCAGGCTTCGGCGTCGGGTGGCAGGGTGAAACCGGCGTCCCTCAGCAAACCGTGGGTCACCAGCTGGGAGGCGCACTGCCAGCGCTCCGGATCGCGCTCACCCCGGCGCGTGTGGTGCTTCAGCGCGCACGCCAGGACGATCCTTGCCATGGCGGTCTCGATGACATGGGCATCGGTGTCGGCGATCCACCGGGGCGAATAGCGGATCTCCCGCCCGTCGCTGGCCACGGTCTCGCGGCTGGCATCGGCGCGGATCGGCAGCCTCAAGGCGAGGCTGCCGAAGAAGGGCTGCTCGCGCAGCAAGGCGGTCACGCAACCGCTGATGCGCCGCGCGGATTCGCTGTGCACACGGGCGGCCATCACGCGGCCTTCCGCTCGGACTCGACTGCGGTCCCGGCCTCAGGCGCGAAATACCCCGCGAACTGCTCCATCAGCGCGTCGGCGTCGCGCTTTACGCGGGCGCGGGCAGCGGGATCGAAGGTCCGCGAGGGGCGGAGCGAATCCGGCTCGACGCCGGCGATCTTCTCCTTCACCTGCTCGCAGAGACGGGCCAGGGTGTCGTCGCCGAAGATGTTGAGACGCGGCACCACGTCGACCAGGCCCCGGATGTTATGGATCATCGAATCGCGGAACACCAGCGGCTTGCCCTCGCCGTCCTCGCGCAGCCGGTCGCCGACCCGCTCGACCGCCTCGCCGAGGCGCCGGTAGAGGTCGCCCACGGCATCGTGCAGGCGTTCCTCGATCTGGCTTTCGATGTCGCGCTTGACCCGGTCGGTGTCGTCCGAGGCGAGCTTCGCCATGAAGTGGTCGGCGTCCGGGACGGGCGTGATGCGGTAGCGGATGCCGAACTTTCCCTGCAGCGCTTCCTGCGAGGGATAGTCCTCGATGCGGAACAGCTTGCCGAGATCGAGCCGGGCCTGGTCGATGTTGTCCTCGTAGTCCTCGATGAAGCGGGCGCGCTCGCGCACCATGCGCTCCCGGAGGCCGTCCAGGAGTTCCATGTAGTGTCCGTAGTTGGCGACGGTGAGCAGCCGGCTGCCCTGGTCGTCCCAGGGCAGCGTCTGCTCGTAATGCGAACTCCTCGCCTTGCTCATGGTGGCGGTGAGCGCGGCGAAAGCGGCCTTGGGCAGCAGGCACTTGTTGTAGCGCCCGGCGCTGGCGGAGGCCTCATGGTGGACGGCAACATGGTTGCTCGCCTTGCGGTCGTAGAGCCGGCCCGACCAGGCGCTGATGCGCAGGCTGACCAGCATGGCGTCGTGGGTGAGGTCCATGGTGTCGATCTCCCAAAATGGCGGTGTCACTGGGTGCGGGCGGCGGCCCAGCGGATGAAGGCCGGCGAGCGCTGCAGGTCCGGATCGCGGCGGATGCAGGAACCGACGAGGAACTCGCCGATCTCGCGGCGCAGGCGCGTGGCGTAGGTGACGATGGCGCCGAGGTTGATGTCGTCGGCCATGCGGTAGAGCGAGCCGCAGAGCGCGATCAGCGCGCTGGCGTTCTCCGGCACTACGGCGTTCTCGGGATCGTCGATGACGGCCCTCGGATGGGGCAACTCGCGCCAGACCTTCAGAAATGCGGAAAACTCGACCGCGGCGGCCTCGCCCACGGTGCCGCGGAACAGCGCGCGTTCGACGGACGGATCGAGGCCGTTCCGCCGGTTCACGATGTTGGAAACCATCTCCCACGTCCGAGGGCAGCAAAACGCTTTCTCGCGCGACTGGGGATCGAACAGGTGCAGCATGTCGGGGCGCATCTGGATGTAGAACAGGACCTCGGGCGTGATTCCGTTCGCCGCCCCCCAGGCGATCCAGTCCTGGGCATCGACCCTGATCTCCAGATGAACGAAGCGCGATGCCAGCGGCGTCGGCATGCGGTGGACGACGCCGCGGTCGAACTCGCGGTTGCCGCAGGCGATCAGCGAGGCGCCCTCGGGGAGCTCGTATTCGCCCACCTTGCGGTCGAGCACCAACTGATACAGCGCCGCCTGCACCATCTGCACCGCGGACGGCAGCTCTTCCAGGTTGATGAGCCAGCGGCCGGGATCGTCGGTGGGCGGCAGGAAGGCCGGCGGCGCCCAGCGGGTGCGGTCGGCGCTGTCGCGCCACGGAATGCCGCGCAGGTCGACGGGGTCGAGCAGGAGCGCCCGGACGTCGACATACTGGCGGCCGGCATCGGCGGCGACCTGCCGGGCGATCATCGATTTTGCAGTGCCGGGCGGTCCCCATTCCAGGGTCGGCTGGCGGGCCTCGACCAGAAGTGCGAGGGTGACGGCGAGTTCGCTGGGGCGCAGCGTGTAGTCGGCGGAGATGGTGTCGGGGTCGGTCATGGGCGTGCTCCGGAATGGCTGGACGGCGGCGCGGGCACCCTCCGGGAGCCCGGCCTTCGACCCGCCGGCAGCCGGAACTCCCGCTCCGTCCGGCGTGCAGGCTTGCTTCTGGAGACGCCAGCGATTCCGGGTGCATCGCCCCGCGGGATGTCCGCCAGGCCGCGCCTTCGCACCGGCCTGCGGACGCACGATCAAGGGAGAGAAAAATGGACCAATGGGATCGGGAACTCGCGAAAGCCGGGATCCAGATGGCCGGCGCCGCCGCGAAGGGAATGGGTAATGTGATGGCCGCCGTGATGGACGGGCTGATCGAAAAAGGCGTGTTCTCGATCGAGGAGATCCGCGACATGCTGGACCGGCTCGAGGCGACCGTCAGGCGCGCCGAAGGCGAGATCGAGGGGGACCTGCCGCAGGAAGCGGAAGTGGCGGCGACGATGGCGATCGTCGACCATCTCCGCGACATCCTGATTTCGAGGGGAAGGCCCGGCTGACCAGCGTGATGACTGGAGCGAGCCGGCCACGTTGCTCAGGCCCGCCACAGCGGCTGGCTACAGGGGGATGCCCGTGAGCTGGGTCAAGGGCACGCGCGACGGCGACAGCGTGTGGCCGATGCGTCTCTCAAGCTCCGCGTACCTGCGGTAGAGTTCGGGCCGGAGTTCGGCCGCGCAGCGCAGCTGTTCAGGTGACGAGAATATGCAAAACGCACAGGAACACCTGGGCAGGTGCTCGTAGATCCAGTGCGGTGACTGGCCGGCATCGTGGATGACTCGGAAGACATCGTCGGTGGAAAGGTCGTAGACCGGCAGCCAGTCGAAGACCTCGCGCCCAGCGACGCTCATACGGTCGTTACGCCGCCAGGGGATTTTCCGGGGCCGTGCGGGGCTTTCGTCGGCGCGCATGCCCATCGCTTTGATCAACCGCCCCCCCGTATTGTGGATGGGCGCTAAGATAGCGGCGCAATTCGCGCTGGATCGGCCCGCGTTTAAGCGTGCTCGTACACCACCTCACTGACGGAGATGGGAAGCGGCCACGTTCCTCTATGCGATCGAGCAGCAACTTGCCGGACGTAACGGGGGCAAGGATCAGCGGCACGCCCTCGGGAATTGTCGCCTCGATATTGGCGACCGTGCCGGGCCACTCGACCTCGCCAAGGGGCGCGTGAACCGCCACGAGCTGATGCCGCGGGACAATGCGCGCGAGCAGGATCGTCATGGCCTGCGAATCCTTGCCTCCCGACGTCGAGACCGACACCAGCGCACCGCGCCGGATCATCTCCCGGCATTCGGGCGGCACCGGGACTTCGAGGGCGGGATCCCGGCGTCTGCGGGGCCGCGCGTTCATGCCTGGCGGCCGTCGTGGTCGGTCAGGACCATGTCGTCGGCAATCGAACTGAACAGCGGAGAAATGACGTATTCAGGTTCGCTGCCCTCCTCCCTGGGCGGGCAGACGGTCACGGCGGCGATCGCGGCCGCGGGCCGGCCCGAAAGGAAACAGGAAAACAGGCAGAAGTTCCCGGCCTTGCCCGTTGTCAGGGCCTCGAACGCGCGGCGATGGTCTTCTGTAATGTTGGTGGTCATGGCGGCTGTCTCCCGGGCGGTGGCGCAGGAGGACCGTTCTCCGGCCCTCGGGTTCGCCCGGACGACGCCGGCCGCGAACTCCTGAAGGCTGGCTGCGGACACGCGGCGACCGATGAACCGGGAGCGCTGGCCGGCAAGGGAAGGGCCAGGTGTGCCGATCCCGAACCAGATCGATGCAGCCAGTGTTTCGTGTTACCTGTGAAAGGCGCGCTGGCGGTCGGTCGATCGAACGACAAAGCGGCGGGTGCGCAGGACGTATCTTTGGGGAGTGACCGCATGAAGAAGTCGGACCTCGCCGGTCGTGTGGCAGACCGGATCGGCTTGAGCCAGTCGGCGTCCGGGAACGCGGTGGAGGCTGTGTTCGAGGCGGTGGGCGAGGCCCTGGCAAATGGCGAGGAAGTGAGGATCGCGGGATTCGGAACCTTCGGAAGAAGAAACCGTCCGGCTCGTACCGGGCGCAACCCGCAGACCGGCGAGAGCCTGTCGATACCGGCCTCGACCGCGCCGGCGTTCAAGGCGGGCAAGGCGCTCAAGGATGCCGTGAGTGACGGCAACACGTCGTGAACTGGGAATAGACGTGGATCAGGGTCAAGCGAGGACCAGGGGAGCCTGGATGTTGAAACCGGACGCTTTCGGTGCGATGACGGCGATCCTGAATGTCCCGGCGCAACGGCGGCCTCGTAGCGGTCGCGAAGCCGGCGAAAATGACGCTCCGACATCCCCAAGACCTCCGCCGCCTCCAGACAGCTCAACGCGCCGCTGCCATAGCGGCCCAATGCTTCTGCTATGCGCACAATCCGTATCTCCGGATCCATCGATACCCCCGGTTCCTTGGAACGCTTCAAGAAACCGGACATATCGCGTGCTACACATTCCGGACATACCTTGTGCTACTGACACAAGGGGACACAACGGGTTGACGGGCGAATGCCGACACCGCTACCTTCAAGATGGCAAATAAGGCAGGAACATGTACCTGGGGCGAAGAACAACGGTTTCCGGCACAAGCCATGTCGACTTTGGCGGGGTGCCCGTGACTGTCTGGTCACCCTTGATCGCGACCATCGACGCCATGCACGCTACGGGCATGGAATCCAGCCGATTCCGATACGATGACCGCCGTTTTGAGCGCTACTACGCTGCTGATCGGAAAACCCTGCAGGGCCGCCGTGTTGCAGGCTTGGTCGCTCCCCGCTTGGATGCCCGATTGCATATGTGGCAAGGACGTGCTGAAGAAACTGACCGAGGATCGCCGTCGCCTCGCCCCGCTTACCGTCTGGCGCCTATGCGCATCTCGACGATTACAAGGGCGACACCCCTGCCGGAGACCTCACCGCGCTGGTCGCGCTCATCCGACGAGTCACCGGGCTCGACCAGTCGCTCACGCGGCATTCCGACCGCGTGCGGCGCAACTTTCAGAACTGGATACTGAAACGGCACTCCGGCGCAGGCGAGAAATTCACCGAGGAGCAGATGGACTGGCTGCGCATGATCCGCGACCACCTCGCCACCTCCTTCACCATCGAGCGCGACGATCTGGAAATGGCCCCCTTTGACGGCCAGGCCGGGCTGGGGCAGATGTACGCGCACTTTGGCGACGTGATGGACGAAATCATAACCGAGATGAATGAGGCGCTCTCGGCATGACGGAGTGTTTATGGGAAATCCCTTTGACTTGGGAATGGACGGTAATCAAGGAACTCGGGAACGTCGTTTCCGGCGGCACGCCCTCGACGAAACAACGGGAGTATTGGGACGGCGATGTTATCTGGTTCGCACCATCCGATCTCACTGGCTACAAACAAAAATTCATAGCGCGCGGCGCAAAGACGCTGACCGAGGAAGGCCTTGCAAATTCATCCGCTCGGATAATGCCAGCCGGAAGCGTGATGTTTTCGTCCCGTGCACCAGTGGGATACGTCGCCATCAATACTGAACCGGCAGCAACAAATCAGGGCTTCAAATCTGTCGTACCGTGCTCCGGCATTTTCAATGAATACCTGTATCACTACCTCAAAGCGTCCAAGGAACTGGCCGAGCAACGCGCGACCGGCACCACTTTCAAAGAGCTTTCAGGGTCAGCGTTCGGCGTTCTACCCGTACCAATCGCCCCCACCAACGAACAACGCCGAATCGTGGGGAAGATCGAGGCGCTGTTCGACGAGATCGACAAGGGGGTCAAGAGCCTGCAAACGGCGAAAACCACCCTTGCCCTCTACCGCCAATCCCTGCTGACATCTGCGTATCTAGGCCGCCTCACCACCGACTGGCGCACGCAAAACGCAGATAAGCTGTGGACCGCCCCTGGGTTATTGGACACTCGGGTGAGGGTATTCGACCTCATGCGGCCTCCGCAACTTGAGCGAGTTTTTCCTGCCTTGCCTGGGCCGGCGTTCGGTAGCCGTAGCCCTCGAGAATCCAATGATGGTTGTACAGGTTCTTGAACTCAAGCAGCGCCCACCGCAGTTCCTCTACGGTGGCGAAAGAGCGCACCCACAGGAGATTCTCCTTCAAGATGCGGATGAACCACTCACAGTAGCCATTTCCCTCGGGCGCCCGCACGAAGCTGGGCGAACTGGTCATGCCCAGGTAGGCGATCTCCCGCTGAAAGTCATCGGACAGATAGGCGGGGCCGTGGTCGTGACGAACTTTAAGCCCCTCGGCGACGTCCGCCTCCAAGCCGGCGAAGCGCTCGGCGACCCCCTGCCGGATCGGCTCCAGGGCCTCGAAGCGGTTGCCGCTCTTGGCCGCATGGATCCCCACGCAGTCCACCGAGCAGTGATCCACCGCCACGAACACCGAGGCCATCCCCTCCTCGGTGGTCACCGTCGTCGTCATGTGCGTGCCCCACATTCGGTCGGGCCGCTCGGTGCGGATGGTCCCGTTGTGGGCCTTGGGACCTCGGGGTTTGCCCACCCGGTGGGGGGCCTGAAGCCCCGCCTCCCGCATCAGGCGACGCATCCGCTCCTTGCTGGTGCGGATGCCCGCGAAGCGCAGCCTCGCCCACACCTTGCGGTAGCCCTCGCCATGGAAGGGAGAGTCCTCCAGGACCTGCCGGATGTGGCCGAGGAGTTCCGCATCGGTGCACGGGCCCACAGGGCCGCGCTTATTGGGCGTGGGGCGTTCATGAACGGGGACCGCCTCTCGCCGCCGTTGCGCGTAGACCGTGGAGCGCGCCAAGCCCCAAAGGGCGCACACCCGCTTCAGGCCGTAGGCTCTGCCCGTGGAGGTGAAGCGGGCCTGACTCATCGCCTCCACCTCCTGCCGGCTAAAGGGCGGCCGGCCTCCAGGCGGTCGATCTTCTCCCGCAGGACCTCGCCCTCCATCGTGAGTTCACCCACCTTGGCCTTGAGCCGGGCGTTCTCCTCGTCCCGCTCATCCGCCGGGCGGGCTTTGAGCGCCGCCTCGCCCCCGCGAAGGAACGCCTCGCACCAGGCGGAAAGCCGAGCCGCTGTCGTGCCCAACTCGCGGCAGAGCGTCTCCAGGCTCTCGCCCCGCAAAAGACGCAGGACCGCCTCCCGCTTGCGCCTGGCAGGAGAACCGACCCCGCTCACTGCGATGCCCTGGGGCCTTGGCTCCGTTCGCCCTGCGGGCGCCCTCCGCCAAAGCCCCCTCTTGCTTTTGTTCGTTCATCGCGACACCCCTTTCTCCATGAATCATGGATCAATCGAGTGTCCAACAAAACCCTAGAGCGGGGGAGTGGACCTTGCCGTTGCGCAACAGCGCCCGCTCCAGATCGCCAAACTGGTTGAAGCAAAACAGTGGGTGATAGCAGGTGCAGCCGAAGTGGCCGTTGTAGGAAGAGCCTTCCTGCTCACCGTGGGTCGGGCTGACCGAACTGTCCATGTCCAGGATCAGCTTGCGAATCGGCTTGCGTTTGCGGACACGATCCACCAACACACCGGGCAGACCGCTCAGCGCCTTGAGGGGTTAAGGGGCCGGGTGAGGGTCTGCGTCTCGAATCGGCTCATCTGGCTGGTGGAGGCAGCGGTGTGATACTTCGCTCGCCCCCCAACCACCTGACGCATGGCGGGATCGACACAGAGCCGCTCGGCATCATTGGTGTCTTTATATCCTGCCAGGCGGCTGTAGACCGACTGGCGCACCAAAGCGGTGAGGCTGTGCCGGGTGTTCCCGCCCGTCCGTGAATCGGACAGAAACCCCTCGGCCGCCTTCGTCAGCCCCAACACCTCATCCAGTTCACGATAGGCAAGCAAACCGGCGTCACTCGTAACCTTTGCTCCGTGAAACTCCAGCCTGAGCCGACCGTCGAATTGGAGCCTCAACGGCCTCTTTTTCGCTTCACCCATCGGGTCCCCTCGCAAGATGATGGCAGGGAGAGGCCAACACCTTGATTTTACACGAGAAAACGGCCTTCGGGGCGTTAAAAATTATCATCCATATGGGAAATGCGGGTGAACACAGAGTCAATCATTTCGAAAGTCTGGAGCTTCTGTACTACGCTGCGCGACGACGGCGTGGGTTATGGCGACTACCTCGAGCAGCTGACCTACCTCATTTTCCTCAAGATGGCGTACGAATACGCCGAACCACCCTACAATCGTGACGTAGATATCCCAGTGGGTTGCGATTGGACCAGCCTGACCACCCGGAGGGGCGCGGAGCTTGAGCCTCATTACATTATGCTCCTGCGTAAGCTGGGTGAACAGAAAGGTATGCTCGGCCAGATCTTCACGAAGGCGCAGAATAAGATTACCGATCGAGCCAAGCTCTACCGCCTCATCGATATGGTAGACGGCACCAAATGGGTGACGCTGGACGCTGATGTCAAGGGCGACATCTACGAGAGGCTGCTGGAACGCAACGCTGAGGATACAAAGTCCGGCGCAGGCCAATATTTCACTCCACGCGCCCTGATCCGCGCAATGGTAGAATGCGTCCGTCCCGAGCCCGGAAAGACAATTACCGATCCCGCTTGCGGCACGGGCGGGTTCTTTCTCGCCGTACACGACTTCCTGACCGATGCAGAGAATTTCTCGCTCGACAAGGATCAGAGAGCGTTCCTCAAGCACTCGACATTCTACGGCAACGAAATCGTTGCCGGGACGCGGCGGCTCTGCCTGATGAACATGTTCCTGCATGGAATCGGCAAAATGACAGGCGAGACGCTGGTTTCCCCCGCCGATGCTTTGGTTTCTCCACCATCCGACACCTTCGACTACGTGTTGGCAAATCCGCCTTTCGGAAAGAAGAGCTCAATGAGCTTCACGAATGCCGAAGGGGAGCATGAAACAGATGACCTGACCTACAACCGTCAGGATTTCTGGGCGACAACCTCGAACAAGCAGCTGAACTTCGTCCAGCATAGCAAGACGATGCTCAAGACGACGGGCCGCGCTGCCATCGTCATTCCGGACAATGTGCTGTTCGAGGGTGGTGCCGGCGAGATAATCCGTCGGAAACTGCTTCAGACGACCGACCTGCACACGATCCTTCGGCTGCCTACGGGGATATTCTATGCCCAGGGCGTGAAAGCGAATGTCATCTTCTTTGACAACCGAGCCGCCAGCCCTGACCCGCAGACGTCCAAGGTTTGGTATTACGACTATCGGACCAACGTTCATCACACGTTGAAACAAAAGCCCCTGACCTATGGCCACCTCGAGGATTTCGTAACCTGCTACAATCCTGGCAACCGGCATGAACGCAAGCCGACCTGGAGCGACGAGACACCGGATGGTCGCTGGCGGACATTTGCTCGCGAGGAACTATTGGCGCGCGACAAAGCAAGCCTGGACGTCTTCTGGCTCCGCGATTCTTCGATGACCGACCTTCAAAACCTTCCAGAACCGGAAGTGCTGGCTGAAGAGGTCATGGAGAACCTTCGATCTGCCCTCGCAAGCTTCGAGGCAGTTTTCGACCGGCAATAATTCTCCGGCAGTATTGGGGCTGACCCGAGGCAGCGCCTTATCCGGGTCGATCTAGGGCCAGGGGGGCTTGCCGGCGGCAATATCGAGAAGACGACCGGTGATCGCGCACCCGGCTCGGTACAGGCCGCCAAGGAATATGCAGTGCGTGTCTGCCACCGAGTCGGCGACCACCGCGGCGTCGGCCAGTTCCAGGTCCAGCGCGGTCCGGATCAGCTCCGCGGGGACCTCGAGGAGTTTGGCTGCGGGCGCTTCGAGCTCTTCGTCCGGCAGCCCACAATGTCCATCGTCCGTCGCTTCGCAGAGCGCGTAGCCGGACCATGGCCGTCTTATCGATGCCGAGCTTCATGGCGATCGCGTCGGCGGTCACGAGGCCGATGTCGCGGATGTCCCGGGCAACCCGGTAGGCGTTCTCCGTTGGTCGACTGGCATCAGCAACTGAATGAGGCCACCCTCGCGGACGCTATTCTTGACCGCCTCGTCCATGGCGCGATCCGGTTCGAGCTGCATGGCACGTCAATGCAAGCCGATAACACCGAGGCGAGCAAATGAGCGTTGAGCGGGGCCGCGCTTCGCGCGGGCGGGAGAAGCGTCGCTGCGCCGAGCCTTACGACTGGGCCTCCGGGGGGATCGCTTCAGACCGGACATAGAAAACGAGACCTGCTTGCCGAATACAGCTTGATCGCGTCGCCTCGCTACGGGTGGCGAAAGTCATGGGCTGGCCTGCAAATGGGCCGTATATTGAGCACCGTGGATCGTCGAATGTTTCTGCGCGCCACCGGTAGCGCAGCCGCGCTAAGCTTGAGTGGCGGGCTGGGTCTGGCACAAACTCTTCCCGAGGTTGGTGCCCTGCATCGCCTCGTGGAAGAAACACCCCGCGAACGTGTCGCCGCTGAGCTTGCGCGCCTGATCAGGGACGGTCTCGATCACCGCAGGACCCTGACCGCTTTGGCCGTCGCGACTTCACGCCGTGTCCAACCCTTCCCCGATGTCGGCTTCAAGTACCACACGGTGCTTGCGCTGCAATCCGTCCACCTGACGGCGCTCAACCTGCCAGACAAGGAGCGCTGGCTACCGGTATTCTGGGCGCTCGACTATTTTAAGCGCGCCCAGGAAGCGGAGCGCCGCCAGAGCGGCTGGACGATGGGTCCGCGGCCGGACCCCGTAGCCGGGACGGTGGAGGCGGCCCGAAAAAGCTTGATCGATGCCTTGGATCGCTGGGATCTCGGGGCTGTCGATCCCGCTATCCTCGATTTCGCCCGATTCGCGACGCCGGACCAACTCTCCGAGCTCCTCTTCAGATACGGCATCCGGGATCTTCGTGCGATCGGTCACAAGGCCATCGCGGTGCAGAACGTGCACCGCCTCCTGCCGCTCGTCGCACCCGAATACGCGCCTCCCGTGTTTCGCTCGCTCGCCGCAGCGCTCCAGAATCACGGCCACGACCCGAACAGGCAACGGCCACCAGGTGGCGGTGGCGTCGGGACAGACGCAGTCGATCGCGGTGACGGTCACCGCGGCGGACGGCGCCACGGCGAAGACCTGGACGGTCGAGGCGCAGCGCAGCAGGCCGATGGCTATATGCGATCGGACGCCTGCGGTAGGAACGCCGGCGGGCTTCGTTCCCGACGATGCCGCCGTTAGGTAGTGTTCAACAGGCCCGCGGCATCAACGCCTCGGAGGGGGACGTGATCGCTCCGATCCCGCGCTCGTACCCGGCCTACCGCTACATGCGTGATGCGGACGGGAATGGCAGGGTGTGCGAGTAATGCACCCGGGACCGCTACGGGAGTATCGTCGCGGTGTGTCGCTTCGGCGGCGTAAACGTGAGCCCAGGCGTGACGGCGGGCGAAGCCGGTAATCCGCCACTCTTCACGCACCCCAGCTGGCCTTCGGTTGAGCCTTCAACGCGACCATCTCAATCCATGTGCGCATGTCTGCGTCTATTGCTTCGAGTGAACATTGCTCTACCATGTAGAATTCAAATTCATCGTTATTTCGTTTCTCCCATATCGAGAGGATTGGTCTCTCATCGCCATCAACGGCGGTTTGTACCTCCACTGTACAGAACCACCGGTCTTCGTTCGCCGGGCCTTTGAAGCTCCGGTTTTCTAGTACTCGGTATCCGCTCCCTTTGGCTGCTTGCCACAGCATGCGTAGTCGCATTCCCGTCGGATCGCCGATCACGACGGCGTCTGGCGCCAATGCGGCCTGATGGCGGTTCTCCAACGACCACGGGACGTCTTCGAAGCGATTGGCGTTCCGGTCCCAGCGAATGCTTCGTCCGTCCGGTGTCTGGCCTTGTGCGCGTTTTACGAACGCTCGCAGCGATGTCGCACCTGCGATGGCAGGGTTCTTCAGAACGACCTGTGCCCACCTTGTCAGTGCATCCGATAACCACTTGGATACGTCGGCTTGGCCGTGTTCGCTGAATCTGCTGAAGTGCCACAAGACGTCGGCAAAGGCATTCAGGGGGTGCCCGGTCCTCCATAGCCATTCCCTGGTTTCGCCCGCGATGTCTTGGAATGGTTCGCCCGCGTTTTGTCGGTCGATGGATACGTTCTGTTCCAGAGTCTCAAGCTGATTGCAGAACTCCCATGACAGTGCCTCGTTGGGCATTCGTACCCGTGGTTTCTCCCAGGCCCTCTCCCGTGCGATTTGGACGCATACCCCCCAGAGGGCCACCAATGCTTCCGGACTATTCCTCGGAAGCGGTCTGTCCTCGATCAGCGTATAGCGCCATCGTTCATATCCGTGTCCGTCCGCCTCTGAGACCACACTCAGGAACTTACCCACAGTCTCCTCGCTGATGTACGAATGCAGCGATTGGAATCGCCCGTAGAAATCTCGGACGACGTCTTGCGTCGGCTCTGCGAGCTTCGAGAACAGTTTCAACAAGTCGTGTGTTTGGTACGGGAGGTTCTTGCCCTCCCGAAATTTAATCAATTCTGCGATGCTCTGGGAGTTCTCCTCTGCGATTAGATACTTCATAGTTTGCTCGAGCCCGCTGTACGCAGCGGTGATCACCGTCCAATTGCGCGCGATGTCGGTGCCTGGGTGTACCTCCCACGTGACCGGCGCGTTTTCCAGCAGCTCCTTGGTCTTACTGTGCGCTGTGAGGAGGCGTTGCACCTTCTCGAACTTTTCGTCTCTCGACATTGGCATCTGAGCCAACCTCCCTGTTGGGCTTGGTCTGCGCTTCTCATCTCATTTCGATCAGGCTCCGCCCAGCCGATGGCACGTAGAGGTAGGTACCCAGCGTACGCCAGCAGCGGGAAGGGTCGCCGCGTAACCCGAATTGAAGCGCCTAGAGGAATTCGGCGGCGATGCTGACGGAGATCCGTTCGGCGGATTCCCCAACCGAATCGCGCGCGAGGTGTGCGTAGCGCGCGGTGGTTTCGACCTGGCGGTGCCCAAGGAGCCGCCCGATGATCGGCAGGCCCTCGCCGAGCGCGAGCGCCCTCGAGGCGAAGCTGTGTCGGATATCGTGAATGCGCACGTCGCGGAGCCCGGCCCGCGTGCGGATGACCTCCCACGCCCCGTCGATGTCGGTCATGTGCCTGCCAGGCTTGTTTCCCGGGATCACCCAGGGATTGCCGGGCTTGCGCGGCAGGGCCTTGAGGACGCGGACCGCCGACGGCGACAGGTGAACCGTCCGGGCGCCAGTCTTCCCGTCGGCGAGATGAATCTCGGCCGCGTCGAGATCGACATGCTCCCAGCGCAGGGTCAGGATTTCGTTTCTGCGGCAGCCCGTCAGCATCAGGAGACGGATCGTCGCAACCGCGCCTGCGGATACGCGGCTGCCCTTGCCCGAAACCTCGTCCAGCACCTGCCCCAGCCGGGTGAACTCGGCGTCGGTCAGGAACCGCTCCCGGCTGCGCTTGGGGTTCATCGGGATGGACTGGCACGGATGGCAGTCTTCCGGGGCTATGCCCCAGTCCCTGGCAAGGGCATACATGTGGGTCAGCGTCTTGACCGTCATGTTGGCCATCGCAGGGGTCTCGCACAGGCTCTCGTGGAGCTCCATGACGTGTTGGCGCTCCACCGCGGCCAGCGGCAGCCTGCCGAGCGCCGGCACGATATGGCGGTTGACAACGCTGCGGGCGGTCCGCGCGGTCTTCGGCTTGCAGCGGACCGCGACATGCTCTTCGAGATAGCGCCGCGCCAGGTCGGTCACGGTCGGGCCGCCGGCGAACTTCGCCGCGAGCGGCAGGGGAACCGGATCCTCCCCGGCCTTGATGCGCGTGATGATGAGCGCCGCCCGCAGGCGCGCCTGCTCGGCCCCAATCAACGGGTGGCGCCCGACCGTCACCCGCTTCTGCCCGTTCGGCCCCCGCGCCTGGGCGACATAGACCTTGCCGCCGGTCGGATGGATCCGGACCCCGAACCCCTTGAGCTCGCGGTCCCAGAACACGGTGTCGCGCTCGACGGTCAGCGCCGCCACCGTGCGGCTGGAAAGCGCCCTGTATTGCAGTATCGCCATAACGTCCGGCCTTACGCCGCCGCGGCGGCTTGCGGCACGAGATGGGCGCCGATGCTGTCGCCGGTGCGGGCGGCGGCGGCCTTCTCGGCGTCGTGCACGAGATGCGCATAGCGGGCGGTGGTGCCGACCTTGGAATGTCCGAGAAGCTGACCGATCATCGTCAGGCTTTCTCCGAGCGCCAGGGCGCGCGAGGCGTAGGTGTGGCAAAGATCATGAACCGGAAGCCGGCCTCCAGCCTTCGCCCAGAATGTCGGTCGCGATACTGTCGGCGATACGGGCTGCGGCCTCCTGCACCGAATCCCGCGCCAGATGGGCATAGCGCGCCGTGGTCTCGACTTGGCTGTGGCCCAACAGCTTTCCGATCATCGGCAAACTCTCGCCCAGCGCCAGTGCACGGCTGGCATACGAATGACGTAGATCATGAATTCGAAAGTCCTCCAAGCCGGCCCGCGCCCGGATGACCTGCCAGGCCTGATCCACGTTGCTCATATGCGTGCCCGGCTTCCGCCCGGGAATGACACAGGGGTTGGCCGGTTCTCGCGGCAGACCGGAAAGAAGCCTCACCGCCGAGGGCGACAATGGAACCACCCGTGCGCCCGTCTTGGCGTCGGGCAGTCTCAATTCGTTCTGATCCAGCGCCACGTCCTCCCACCGCAGGGTCAGGATCTCGTTCTTCCGGCATCCGGTCAGCATAAGCAGACGGAGAGCGGTCACCGCGGATGCCGACGCGCCGCCCCGGGTCTCGACCTCATCCAGTACCTTTCCCAGGCGGGTGAACTCTCCATCGGTCAGAAACCTTTCCCGCTTGCGCTCGGGAAACCTGACCGCCAGCCGGCAGGGGTTGCATCCCTCCGGAACGAGCCCCCAGCTCTCGGCCAGCCTGTACATCAGCGACAGGGTGCGGACCACCATGTTCGCCATCGCAGGGGTCTCGTAGAGTTCGTCATGCAGCTCCATGACCCGTGCGCGGCTGACCGCCTCCAGCGGTAGCTGACCGAGGGCGGGCACGATATGACGATTCACCACCGTCCGGGTCGACTTCATGGTGCTCGGCTTGTAGCGCACCGCCACGTGCTCTTCGAGAAACCGCCTCGCAAGCTGGCCCACTGTCGGCCCACCGGACAGCTTCACCGCCATGGGCTCGGGCACCGGCTCCTCGCCGGCCTTGACCCGGGCGATGATCAGGGCCGCCCGCTGACGTGCCTGCTCCGCGCCGAGCACCCCGTGCCGGCCCACCGTGACCCGCTTCGGTCCCCCCGGTCCCCGGGCCTGGGCGACATAGACCTTGCCGCCCGCGGGATAGACCCGCACCCCGAAGCCGGTGAGCTCGTGATCCCAGAACACCGTGTCTTTTTCTACCTTCAGCTTCTCGACCGTGCGGTTCGAGAGCGTCTTGTATTCCAGCTTCGCCATGTCATCCAGCCTCATGCCGCCTCGGTGCTCCGCGGCCCGATGTGGGCGCCGATGCTGTCGCCCACCCGGGTCGCGGCTTCCTTCTCCGCATCCCGCATCAAGTGCGCATAACGTGCTGTCGTTGATACTTGACTGTGACCGAGCAGCTTGCCGATCACGGGCAGGCTCTCGCCCAGCGCCAGGGCCCTCGATGCATAGCTGTGCCGGATGTCGTGAATCCGGACGTCATCCAAGCCGGCCTGCGCCCGGATGGGTTGCCAGTAGTGGTCGAGGTTCGTCAGACCGGTCCCCGGCCTTTGTCCGACAAGCACCCAGGGAGTGCCTTCGATACGGGGAATGCCGTTAAGCACTCTCAGCACGTGCCCGGTTAGGGGCGCCATGCGCGGACCCGACTTGGCGTCCCTGAGCCTCAACTCGCCCGCCGTGCGGTCCACGTCGTCCCAGCATTCATCAATAGAATTGGTCACGGATACACATAAACAGACGAATGACGACGTATATACATGTGTTTCAGTATGTTAACCGAAATGATCGCCCCGCCTCGCTCGCCATTGGTGCGAATGTCAGGACACCGGTTTACTTCATTGTGTTGAATATCGGGTTGAACATTTCGCGGGGTTGGTTATAATGTCCGCATGGAAAATCACGCCGTAAAACGCATCGCCAAAGTCAAGCTGACCCTGACCAAGCGAACCGTCGAGGCCCTCGAGCCCGCCGACAAACCCTGGATCGCATGGGACGACAAGCTCACCGGCTTCGGCGTCCGCGTCCAGCCCTCGGGCACCAGGACCTTCGTCGTCAACTACCGCGCCGGAGACGGCGGGCGCAAGGCGCCCAACAAGCGCGTCACCCTCGGACGCTACGGACGTATCACCCCCGACAAGGCGCGGCGCATGGCCCAGGAACTGCTCGGCCGTGTCGCCGGAGGGGACGACCCCGCCTCCGAACGCGCAGAAGCGCGGAGAATGCCGACCCTCGGAGAAGCGTTCGAGGACTACATGGCCGCCAACCCCAATCGCAAGGCAAGGACGGTGGAGCGCTACCGCCAGAACATGCGGATCAATCTCCACGGCTGGCGCAACCGTCCGCTCGACGCCATTACCCGGCGGGACATCGAGGGACGGTTCAACCTCATCACCGAGGAGCACGGCTGGGCGGGCGCCAATCAGACGATTTCGTTGTTGCGTTCCATCTACCGCCGGTCCTGTGTCGATCACGAGGGCTTGCGCAACCCGGTCGAACTTTGGCTCGCCGGGGGCGGGCGCTATCACCACAAGCGGCGGCGGCGCATCTCCGCCCCTTCCGAGGTGCTGCCGCGCTGGCGCGCCGGTGTGGATGCCGTCGGGCTTCCGCCCGCGCACCGCGACATCTTCCTGGTCGGGGTCTATACCGGTATGCGCCTGGGCGAGATCGTCTCGCTCAGATGGGAGCGCCTGGAACTGGAGCGGCGTATCCTGCGAGTCGAGGAGACCAAGACCGGAGAGCCGCTGGAGCTTCCCGTCACCCGGCAGTTGGCGGCGATATTCGAGCGCCGCCGGGCGGACGGAGAGGACCCGGACGGCTGGGTGTTCCCCTCCTCCATGAGTTCGACGGGCCATCTCGGCGGCATTCACCAGTACTACGTCGATATCGGGCGCGCCGCCGGGACCCGGTTCTGGTTCCACGGCCTGCGCAATGTCTTCATCACGGTGGCCGAGCGCGAACTGATGCTGCCGCGCTCGCTGACCAAGCGGCTGGTCAACCATGCCCGTGATGATGACATCACCGAAGGCTACGCCGCCGACTGGACCGTGGAGCAGCTCCGCGAACCCTCACAGCGCATCGCCGACAGGATCGATGCCCTGATGAACGTGGACGCTACCGCCGAAACCGCTGTGATATGAAAGAGGGTCATGCGAACGCAATTTATGCCACTCCTTCGCGTCCAGGGCCCTGGCGCTGGGCGAGACTCTCCCGATGATCGCGCCAAGCTGTTGGGCCATACCCACATCGAAACGACGGCGTGCTACGCCCACCTAGCGCGGGATTCGGCGCAGGAGGCCGCGGAACGGGTCGCCGCGAGCATCGCGGAGGACATACCGTAAGGCTAATCGGGAGGTGTCGTTGCGGGTTCTCACTAGTCCCTCATGAAGTCCCTCCTGAACGCATCGCGCCGGTTTCGGCCGGACACAGGCCGGCACAAGCTTCCCCTCCTCGGGGTGAGACGACCTCGAAGAGTGGTCGCCACTTGAAGCGTCGGGAGCGTGAGTGACCTCCACCGCTCGGCGGATCATGGCCTTGACGGCCTCCTCCAGGAACCGGCCTTCATGTTGGGTCTGGCCCTCCACCATTGAATTGTTCCACGCTTACGTGAGGAAAGAGTGGTTTTGGGGTTTCAGAAACCGTCAATCCCGCCATTGAGCAAAAATACTCATGAATGTATCATGTAAGAATGAATGTCTATGAGCGCGCACAGAAATCGACGCTTCTCCAACGCTTGGACGAGGAACCCCAACGGCTGATCGTCGTCACCGGGCCACGCCAGACGGGCAAGACCACGCTCGTCCGGCAGGTCCTGGAGCGGATCGACCGACAGTCTCGTTATCTGCCGGTCGACGAGCCTGATCGGGCTACGCTCCCTGCCGTTCCCGGTCCTGAAGGCGACACGGCCGTGTTTCCGGAACAGGCCGCTGTCCCCTTTGCCGACGAAAGAGACACGCGGTGGCTGGTGCGTCATTGGGAACAGGCCCGGATGGATGCCGACAGATCGGAACGGGGCTTTGTTCTGGCGATCGACGAGATCCAGAAGATCCCGAACTGGTCGGAAACGGTCAAGGGACTGTGGGACGCGGACAGGCGTCACGGCTGCCCCCTCCATGTGGTTCTGCTCGGTTCGGCCCCTCTGCTCATGCAGAGGGGAATGAGCGAAAGCCTGGCTGGCCGGTACGAGACCATCCACCTCACCCATTGGTCGTTTGCCGAAATGTCCGCGGCATTCGATTTCGACCTTCCGCACTATGTCTATTTCGGTGGCTATCCGGGCGCCGCATCGCTCGTTCGCGACCAGGACCGCTGGCGTGCATACATCGTCGGCTCGCTGGTCGAACCGAATATCGAGCGTGACATTCTCGCAATGCAGCGGGTGGACAAGCCCGCGCTGCTGAAGCGGCTGTTCGAACTCGGCGCCGAGTATTCCGGGCAGATTCTTTCCTATAACAAGATGCTCGGCCAACTCCAGGACGCCGGGAACACGACGACCCTGGCGCGCTATCTGGACCTGCTGTCGGACGCCGGTCTGATCACGGGTCTCTCCAAGTACGCCCGCGGTGCTCACCGCCGCAGGGCTTCGAGCCCCAAGCTCAACGTGCTCAACACCGCGCTCATGTCGGCTCAGTCCGGCTACACGTTCGAGGAGGCGCGAGCCGATCGGAGCTTCTGGGGGCGCCTGGTTGAAAGCGCGGTTGGGGCGCATCTGTTCAATACAAAAACACCCGAGGCTCGCCTTCATTTCTGGCGGGACAGAAACCACGAGGTGGATTTCGTTCTGGAGCGCGGCCGGAGGCTCGTCGCTTTTGAAGTGAAGAGCGGCGTGCGCCGGTCGAGCGTGAGCGGACTCGGGGAATTCGGAGAGCGGTTCGACGTCACGGCCTCGATTGTCGTCGGCGAGGGCGGCCTTCCGCTTTCGGAGCTTCTGTCAGTCCCGGCTGGAGAATGGTTCGAAAGCCCATGACATATTTCGTCGCGCGCACATGCACCGAGATTCGCGAACGCGACTCTCGGGACGGATTGGAAAGCTCGTCTCGGCCTCTGGAGAATTTTCGAGAGGCGGATGCCTATGTCCTGCTCGGCGCTCCCGGCGCCGGCAAGACGAGGGCGTTCGAGCGGGAAGCTGGGTGTACTGGCGGGTGTTACGTCACCGCGCGTGACTTCGTGACGTTTGGCGACAGGCCGGAATGGCGGGACACGGCGCTGTATATCGACGGGCTCGACGAGACTCGGGCGGGATCGGCCGACGGACGCACGCCGTTCGATAGCATCCGCGCCAAGTTCGACCGTTTGGGACGCCCTCGGTTCCGCCTGTCCTGCCGCGAAGCGGACTGGTTCGGAGCCAATGACAGAGATCATCTGAAAGCCGTATCGCGCGACGGCGAGGTCACGGTGCTGCGCCTCGACCCGCTGTCCGATAGTGATATCCGCGAGATCCTCCGGTGGACCAAGATCGAAGACGCGGACGGGTTCATCGCATCGGCCCGCGAGAGGGGAATAGATGGCTTGCTCGCAAATCCCCAAAGCTTGCGGATGCTGGTGGATGCGGTCGCAGGTGAGGGCGTTTGGCCCGATACGCGGATGCAAACGTTCGATGTGGCCTGCCGGACATTGCTCGGCGAGCACAATCAAGAGCATCGGATAGCAAAGCCGGACTGCGTTGATATTCCCGGTCTGATGGACGCCGCGGGGCGGCTTTGCGCGGTACAACTCCTGACCGGCGGCGCGGGGTACACCCTACCCGGCAACGAGAGCGATCACGACTTTCCCGAACTGGAGCGGATACCCGGCGAGGCCCCGCAAATCCTTCGTCATGCATTGGGCACCAAGCTGTTCGAGACGCCGTCCGAGGGCCGTGTAACTCCGGTACACCGGCAGATTGCCGAGTTTCTCGCTGCAAGATATCTCGCTGACCTCATCGAAGACGGTCTGCCGGTCGGGCGGGTTCTCGCCCTGATGACAGGCCATGACGGCGGCGTCGTGTCGGAGTTGCGCGGCCTTTCCGCTTGGCTTGCGGCGCACAGCAAGACCAGCCGGAAAGAGATCGTGGAGCGCGACCCGCTGGGAACAATCCTTTACGGCAACGTTCGAGAGTTCTCCACAGATGAGAAACGCCTAGTCCTGGAATGTCTGGAGCAAGAGGCGAAGAAGAATCCCTGGTTTGTCAGAACAATCCAAATGGATTCCCGGTTGGGGGATCTCGCGACGCCCGACATGGAAGACCTTTTCCAAGAGAGCCTCACCGGCCCCGCACGCGACGGCGCGCGACAATCCTTTGTCCTGATCCTGCTCGAATCGCTCAGACATGGGCAGGCGCTTCCGGGACTCACCGATCTCATGATGGGAATCGTCAGGGACGCTGGATGGAGATCAGATGTGAGGCGCGCCGCCCTCGACGCGCTGATCCGGCAGCGGGGAGATGGAGAATGTGCAACCGCCCAACTCAAGGCCCTGCTGACGGACGTGCACGTTGGATCGGTATCGGATCCGAACGACGACCTGCTGGGGTCTCTGCTGAGAGAACTTTATCCTGGGAGGCTGTCTGCCTCGGAACTCTGGCAATATCTGAAAACACCCCAAAACCCATCTTTTTATGGGATATACTGTTATTTCTGGAACAGGCAGATCCCGGAAAAATCGACGACCGCCCAGCTTACCGAGCTTCTCGACGGGCTCGTCGAGCAGTTCGAACAATTGCGGTCTGTGTTCGCAGGCTCCCGAGTACAGATCGCATTGCTCCGTACAGTGCCAATCAGGCTGTTAAGGTATTTTCTCGAAATTTCGTCAGAGAATATTCCTCTGGACCGCCTCTTCGATTGGCTTGGGGTTGCATCGGATCCCGAACTTCTGGCTTCGGGGGAAGACGTTGAATTTCTCAGAGATTGGTTGAGCCGCAATCCCGGCACGCAGAAAAAGATCTTTAAGACAGGCGTGGCGCGTTGCGCCGATTCGCCCGACTTCTCTCGCTGCATGCTCAATGTCGAAGATCGGCTCTTCCATGCCGAACCGCCGGCGGATCTCGGGTTTTTGTGTCTTGAGCAGGCGATAGCCGCGACCGACCGTACTGACCCTAAGGCCGCTAAGTATTTCATTCTCCAGGTTGCGGATTTCGTGTCTCGCCACCGTTTCGACGAAGGGCTGTCCCGGGGAATCGTCGAGCGACGCATCAAGGATCACCCTGACCTTCTGGACATGTTCACCGAAAGGCTGACCGCCCGTGAAGAGGCCCATGCATGGGAAAAAGATTTCCAGGAGCAACATGACAGTGAACAGAAACAACGTCGGCGGGAATGGCGCAACCACGTCAAGCCGCGGGAGGCGGCGCTGCGCGAAGGCCGATGCGAGCCGGCGCTGCTTCACCAACTGGCCGAGGTGTACTTCGGCCGGTTTGTTGACGTTGAGGGCGCTACCCCCCTGGCTCGGCTTCGAGATCTCTTCGGCGGCGACGAGCCCTTGATTGAAGCCGTCCTGGAAGGCTTGCGTGGATCGGTAGGGCGGAGCGACGTTCCGGACGATGCCGAGATCATACGCCTTTGGGCCGAGAACCAGACCCACTACTTGGCTCTTCCGTTCCTGGCCGGATTGGAAGAGATCGCCGAGGCCGTGCCGGAAGGCGACCTTCCACTCGTGGAAAAGCAGATGCGTCAAGCCCTCGCCTTCCTGTACGCCGAACCTCCGGATCTGACGTCACGCTGGTATGAGCGGACGGCGATATCCAATCCAGAAGTGGTAGTCGATGTTCTTGTTCGATCGGTCCGGTCGGAAATGCGGAGCGGCAAGAGCCGTTTCTCCGGCGTGTATCGGCTTGAGGACAGCGAGGAGATCGCTCGCTTGGCGGCTCTTCCCTTGCTGGAATCGTTCCCCGTGCGTTGCACGACGCCACAACTTGAGGAACTGGTTTACTTGCTCAAGATCGCGCTACTCCATTGCGAGGAAGCAACGCTCTTAAAACTGATTCACGGGAAGCTCGCTCATCGCAGCATGAACGTGGCCCAGCGGATCTGCTGGCTGGCTATCGGGTTCCTCATTTCGCCCGGCTCGTATCGCGAGAGTCTGGAAGCATATGTAATCGGAGGACATGAGCGCCGTGTTCGGCATTTGGCGTATGTCATGTGCCGGGATGATCTCCCTTCAACGCTGCTCGACCCCCTGGGGGTCCCCGAGCTGGATCTTTTGATCCGGCTGCTCGGTTCCGTCTATAAACCCTCTCCCCTGGGATCGAAGGGGGAGCGCATTCGAAAATTCATCGATAAGCTTGCTTCCATCCCGTCCTCTGCCGCCACAGAGGCCTTTGAAACGCTGTTGGCAGATGGCGGCCTGTGCCCTTGGCTCTCCTATCTCGTCGACGCGGCATACCGCCAGAATGCGGTCCGGCGCGAAGCCGGGTTTCACCATTGCGAAATCGACCAAGTACTTGAGACGCTCGACAACCGCAAGCCGGCGAATGCCGCCGATCTGGCCGCGCTGACGCTTGAATATTTGCGTGAGATCGCTCAAACTATCCGTCACGGCAACACGTCCGACTGGCGTCAGTATTGGAGCGGAACCCCGGACAATCGTCCAAAACCGGAAAACGCATGCCGCAACGCCCTGCTATCGAATTTGCGCCAGAAGTTGGTCTCATTGGATATCGACGCCCAACCGGAAGGCCATTACGCCGATGACAAGCGGTCCGACATTCGCGTTTCCTGCGGCGGCTTCAACGTCCCGGTGGAGATCAAGAGAAGCTGTCATCGCGATCTTTGGAGCGCGATCAAGACGCAGTTGATCGCCAAGTACACCTGGGACCCAGGTGCGGACGGTTATGGAATCTATCTGGTATTCTGGTTCGGAGACACGGAGCGTTGCCGGCCAACGCCGGGGGCGGGACCGCCGCCGAAGAGTGCTGCCGAAATTAAAAAGCGTTTGCGCAGCGCGCTCTCTGCCAACGAGAAGCTCAAGATATCGATTTGCGTAATCGATGTCTCTGAGCCTGAAACATGAGCGGTCTTGTCGTAACAGCCTGCGATGGCCGATCAGCTTTCCGACTAACGTTTAGGTTCTCGCCCACAATGACGGTGTGGTGCGCCAGGTCGGCCAAACACAGAGGCACGATGCATGGAAGTTGAACGGGCGAACTGCGTTCGACCCGCATTTCCCATTTGGGTCATAAGATTCGACAGACCGAAAGGCGCTTTCTCTTGTAAAATCAGCGTGTTGGCTTCCCCCTGCCACGTTCTCGCGGGGGAACCCTATGGGTGAAGCGAAAAAGACGGCATTGAGGGTCCATTCTAACCGTAGGCTGAGGCTTGACTTTCACGGAGCCAGAATCACTTCAGATGCAGGATTGCTGGCCTGCCGGGAGTTGGATGATGCGCTGGGTTTGACGGTGAGAGCGCCAGCCCACTTGCAAGAGATCCGTCATGGCCGGAACGTCCAGCATGAGTTGGTGCCGCTATTGCGCCAGTCAGTCTATAGTCGCCTGGCCGGGTACGAGGACACCAACGATGCCGAGCGATTGGCGGGAGACCCTGCTATGCAAGCCGTAGTTGGCCGGCGGGCACTTGAGAAGCAGGCGGCCAGTACCAACACATGGAGCCGGTTCGAGACTGAAGTTCTCTGCAGCGAGGAGAACCTGAGCAGGCTGAGGCAACTGAACGCGGAATGGGTAGAGCGGGCCATGAGCCGCACGGCGCATCAACGGGTCATCCTGGACATGGATAGCTCGGAAAGCCGGGTGCACGGACAGCAGGAAGGGACTGCCTATAACGGTCACTTCGGTTCCCTCTGCTACCATCCCTTATTCTGCTTCAACCAGTTTGGGGACTGCGAGGGGGCGATGTTGCGTCTGGGCAACGTTCACAGCGCCGATGGGTGGCGAAAGTTGTTGGAGCCCATCACGGCCCGCTATGAGCACGCTGATGTTAGCCGTTCCTTTCGGGCCGATGCCGCCTTTACGAGCCCCGAGGTCTATGAGTACGTTGGAAGAGCGTGGCTTCCTCTACGCCATCCGGCTCCCTGCGAACGAAGTGCTCTACCAACGGATCGACTTCCTGCTCACCCGCCCGGTCGGTCGCCCGCCCAAGAGACCCATCATCTTCTATCACGACTTCCGGTATCAGGCTGGAAGCTGGGACCACCCCCGAGGGGTGGTGGCGAAGGTGGAATGGCACTCAGGCGAACTCTTCCCTCGCGTCGGATTCATTGTCACGAACCTGACGGCTCGACCCGAGGGGGTCGTGCACTTCTACAACCAGCGAGGCACAGCCGAGCAATGGATCAAGGAAGGCAAGTACGCCCTGAACTGGACACGCCTTTCCTGTCACCGGTTCGTGTGCAACCAGGTGCGGCTCCTTCTCTTCGTCCTGGCGTACAACCTGGGCAATTTCCTGCGGAGGCTAGCCTTGCCCAGGGGGCTCAAGCACTGGTCGCTGCGAAGCCTCCAGGTCAAGCTCATCAAAATGGGCGGCCGGATTGTGCGCCATGCCCGGCACATCATCTTTCAGTTGGCCGAGGTAGCCGTATCCAGGGAGGTGTTCGCTCTCATCCTGGACCGGATCAACCGATTGCGGCCCGTACCTGTCTAACCGCTCTCAGCGCAGTCCACCCGAGGACAAAATGGTGAATGTTCTGTCCCTTCCAGATGACCTGCCGGGAAGGCTCGCCTGCCCGGAGGGGTGGCATGATTTTCAATGGTGGATAACGCTCCGATTAGGGTTTCAGGCACCTGAAATGGGATTGACAGGTCCGGGAGAGAGGGGTCTAATTGACTTAAACAGCAACGAGGAGTCGGTACAGGCCTGTCCGGATTTGATATGGGAAATTCCGGTTCGAGATCCTCTGGAAGAAGGACCCTGTCCCATTGCACGCTGCGGTGTATGGCGTATGGTCCTGCACCCGTAGTGTGTCGGGTGAACGGAGATCAGACGGGAATCAGGCTGTCCAGAGATCAACCAGACACCGCTCCGGCACCGGGCTACCAAGAGCACCGTCCGTTTACGTGATCGGAGGGCGCGATACATGACACTGGAATTCATTGCTCCCTGGAGCACCAAAGTAGAGCCGTTTCGGTGGACACTTAGGTTCATCGAGCTGTTTTCATCGGCCGTGAAATCCTACTATCATATTGATATTGATTGCCAATAGGGGAATGCTGGCTTCAAGGATTGGTGGATCCTGGCGGTTCAGGAAGAGCGAGATCGACCCATGGACCGAAGCGAACGCGGTCGGGCCGGATGACCCAGGAGAGCAGGCGGAGCGGAAACCATGACGGTCCCAACGATATTCGAAACCTGCCAGCCGCGCGCGGATGTTCTCAAGGGCGCGATTACCGAATCCGACTTCGCGGCTGATCTGGCCCAAGTCATCATCGGCAAGGGGAATGAGGAATATCTCGACCCGGCGCGGTTCTTCGCCAACACCTATCCCACAAGGGGCCTCAAGAACCTGCTCGCCAATGTGTGCCGTCGGCTGACCGGCACGGGCGGTGAAGTCGCGTCGATTTTCCGTCTCGACACCTCCTACGGCGGCGGCAAGACCCACGGGCTGATCGCGTTGTGCCACGCCGCACGCGGCATGAAGGGCGTGTCGAACGTCTCGGAGTTTGTCGATCCTTCTATTCTGCCGGAAGGCCACGTCCGCATCGCCGCCTTCGATGGCGAAAACGCGGATCCGGCCAATGGCCGCAGGATGGAAGAAGGTCTTCTCGCGTACACTCCCTGGGGCGAGATCGCTTACGCGCTTGCCGGCAAGGATGGGTATGAGCGGGTGCGCAAGAGCGACGAAAGCCGCATCGCGCCCGGCGCCGAGACCCTGCGCGAGTTGTTCGGCGGCGAGCCGACCCTGATCCTGCTCGACGAGTTGTCGGTTTACCTGCGCAAGGTACGCAACCTCGAGGATGCCCGCGATCAGTTGACGGCGTTCCTGACCTCGTTGTTCAAGGCCGTCGAAAGCGCGCCTGAGGCCGCCCTCGTCTATACGTTGGCAATCGGCAAGGACGGACGTGCAACCGACGCCTATAACGAAGAAAACCAGTTTATCGCCGATCACATGGCGGAAGCGGAGAGCGTCTCGGCGCGCAAGGCGACGCTGTTGAATCCCACCGAGGAAGACGAGACGGTTCAGGTGCTCCGTCGCCGCCTGTTCGAATCCATTGACGAGGCGAAGATTCCGGGCGTTACGGATGCCTACCGGGCGCTTTGGGGAGCCAACGCGGAGTCCCTGGCAGATGATGCCGCCCGGCCCGAGACCGTGGAGACCTTCCGATCGAGTTATCCTCTGCACCCGGAAGTTCTGGAAACCCTGACGGGCAAGACCGCGACGCTCGGCAATTTTCAGCGGGTGCGCGGCATGCTGCGGCTGCTGGCGCGCACGATCTCGCATCTTTGGGAGGAAAAGCCCGCAGATGCGACCTCGATTCACCTTCACCATATCGATCCGGGCCATGAGCCGATCCGCCAGGAGATCGTGACGCGTCTCGGGCAGTCCGCCTACGTGCCGGCCATCACCAACGATGTCGCCGCCGGATCGGTCGAAAAGAAGGCGCTGGCGCAGGAGATCGATGCCGCCCATTACGGCGGCCTGCCGCCGTATGCGGTCTACGTCGCCCGCACCATCTTCATGCACACGCTCGCCTTCAACGATCCGCTCAAGGGGATTTCGCCGGAGCAGTTGCGCTATTCGGTCCTCGGTCCCACGACGGACATCAGCTTTATCGAGGAAGCGCGCAAGAAGTTCATCGCCGAGTCCGCCTACCTTGACGACCGCCCCGTTGCGCCGATGTGCTTTCTCGTCGAGGCCAATCTGCGCCAGATTATCCGGCGCGAGGAACGCCACGTCGATGCCGGGGAAGCGCGCGCCCACCTCAACGACCGCATCCGCCAGATATTCGGAGGCAAGACGTTCGAGACGGTATCTTTCCCCGGCGGGCCGTTCGACGTTCCCGACGAGGTCGGCGACGGCCGGCCGAAGCTCGTCGTCCTGGCCTATGACGGCGTGACCATCGGCGGATCCGTCGAGAACGTGCCTGAGTTGATCGGGCGCATTTGCACCCGGAAAGGCTCGGAAGGATCGGCCTTGCGGGTGCTTCGAAACAATGTGGCGTTCGTGGTCGCGGAGGACGCCCGCAAGGAGGAGATGCGCCGAAAGACCGATTATCGTTTGGCGCTGCGGGAACTGAAAAAGCCTGAACGCCTCATCGATCTGGCGGAGCATCAGCAGGACCTGGTGCGCGAGATGGAGGCCCGGTCCGATCAGGAGCTCGCGATCGCCATTCAACAGTGCTACCGGCACGTTTTCTACCCGTCCCGCAACCGGGTCGGCGCGAGCGATGTCGATCTGACCCACTCGGCGATCGACATCCATTCCACCTCCGAGCAGCCCGGCGCAGGTCAGCAACAGATTGTGCGGGCATTACGAGACCTCAAGAAACTGCGCCTGTCCGAGGACGAACCGGATTCCCCCGCCTATGTGCGCGATCGTACACCGCTCAAAAGGGGTCAAATCACCACGCTGGCGCTACGCGACGAGTTTCGGCGCGATCCGGCCCTGCCCATCCTGATCGGCAACGACATCTTCATTCGCGGCGTACGGCGCGGCATCGAACAGGGCGAATACGTTTACCAACGCGGAGGTTTGCTGTACGGGCCGGGCGATCCGGCGGCCGGCATCATGATCGATGAGCAATCCGTGGTCTTCACCATGGCCTATGCGAAGAATGCCGGCATCTGGCCACGGAAGAAGCCGGGAGAATCCGAGCAGCCGGCCCCGGAGGGAGAAAAGACAGGCCAATCCGGCGAGACGCCCGGCGGCGGGCCAGGCGTGGGCTCCGACGCGGAGCCGGTTGGAAGCCATCCTGTCGGGGAGGCGCCCGGCTCGTTTACCGCCGAGGGCGTTCTCAAAGAGGCGCTGGTTAAGTTGTGGGAGCAGGCCCGGGCGAAGGAAGTCGGGACCATCGGCGTTCTGACCATCCGCATGTTCGAGGCGGGCGACGCGTTCCGGCTTCTCGGCGCCGTGGGCGCCGTATCCGGGGCGGACAAGAGCGTCACGATCACGGGCGGCTATGAGACCCGCGAGGGTGGATCGTTCGAGTTGGAGTTCCGAGGGCCGGTATCGGACGCCCAGCCGGTGAAGGAGTTTTTGGAACCGCAGCTTCGGGACGCAAGTTCCAAGAACCTGGAGGCGGGTTTCGAGTTGACCTTTGTCGAGGGTCTCTCGATGCAGGGTGACGCGGCGGAGAAGCTCACCGAGAGCCTTGCCCGGTTCGCGAGCGGCGCGGCCTACGTGTCGGCCACGGCGGAGGTCAAGACTTGAGATGGCGCGCCTGGAGAGAATCGCCCAGATCGAGACGCCGGACTCCGCACCCCGGTACGAGTTGCGGGTGCGTCGTCAGGGGCCGGCCGGCAGCGAGTATGAAATCTGGCAGATGCCCGCGACAGCCACGCCGCAGGTGACATCGGCGCTGCGTCTCGCGGGGCTTCGGGGCCGCAACCTCGAACTGGTCGAACACCGTGTGCTGAAGCGGCTTTCGCAATCCGGCGTCAAGCCGGTCCAGAGCGCGGACATCAGAAAGCGCGGCTATGCGCTCAACGAGGATCTTGCGCTGACGTTGGGGCTTTTGTTCCGCGCGCTTGCTCCGATGCGCAGCCGCGACAACATGCGGGCGGTGGCAGAGGGTATCGAGGCGATGGGACGCGAGGAGGCCGCCTATTGGCTCGGCATGGCGATGCACCGCAAAAACCCGCGCCGGGTGCTGACGGCACTGCGGTTTCTGCTGACCGAGCCAAGGGCGAGGGAGGTCCGCTCGTGAAGCTAAAGTCTGTAGAAATCGAAAACTACCGGGCGATTGAGCACCTTGCTCTCCAACTTGACTCTTCCTTGGCGGTGTTCCATGGCGACAATGCGCACGGTAAGACCAGCGTTCTGAGCGCGATCGCCGTGGGGCTTGGCAGTATTCCCACCTTGCTGCCCGATATTTCGGGGATCGGCTTCCTGAAGACGGATCGGCGTCAAAGGCGATCCTTGCAGATCAAGCTCACGACTGCCGACGGAATCACATGGCGGCGAACTATGGGGCCACAGGGGCGCCGCCACACTGTCCGGCGAGAGTTGAAGGAAGCGATGGAGAACATCGTCAGCGCAGATCGGGAGGAGTTTCAACCGCTCGACTTGCCCATCGTTGCTTTTTACGACACCGACCGCGCTGTGTTTGACCAACCACGACGCCGGAGGGGATTCAAGTCCGAATTCCCGCGCTATGCCGCGCTGGAGGGCGCGCTGTCGGCCCGAACCAACTTCAGAGAATTCTTCAAGTGGTTCTATGCCAAAGAAAACGAAGAGCTGCGGGAACAGAAGCAACGGCTCGATTTCAATTTTCCACTGAAAGACCTTGATGCTGTTCGTCGGGCGATCATGTCCATGATACCTGGAGTATCGGACCCGCGCATCGAACTTAGGCCGCTCCGTTTCGTCGTATCCGTGGAGTCTGAACAGGATGAGTTAGAAGCACTCTCTATCGACCAACTGAGCGGAGGCTATCGCATCGTCCTGGCGCTCGCGGCCGACCTCGCCTGGCGCATGGCGCAGGGCAATCCCCATCTTGAGGATCCGCTCAGCTCCGAAGCAGTCGTCCTGATTGACGAGATCGAACTGCATCTGCATCCCTCATGGCAGCAGCGGATTCTGGCGGACCTCTCGCGGACATTCCCGAATGCCCAGTTCATTGTGTCTACCCACAGCCCGCAAGCGCTGACCACGGTCAGACCGGAGCACATTATCGCCTTAGACCGGGAAAACGGCCGCATCGTCGCCGGACAAGCGTCGGCGGCGACCTTTGGCGCGGAAGCCGGCGATGTCCTTTCCATGGTGATGGGGGTTGACGAGCGGCCACGCGATAACGACTTCGTGAAATGTTTGGAAAAGTACATGCGCCTTATCGGCCACGACCGGGGTGAATCCAAACAGGCTGTATCTCTCAGACGCAAGCTCGAAAGTCTCTCGCCGTACGATCCCGCGCTCGACAGGGCCGATATTGAAATCAGGCGGCGCAAGGTGCTGAAGGACATGGGAAAGTCTCGGTGAAGCGTATCCGAAAGCTGAGTAATCCCACACCCGGTCTCGATACCTACCTTACATGCGAAGGTAACAAGGCAAGCTGGCAAAGATTTCGCAGCCACAAAGCAGGCGCGTCCTACCGGGAACTTGCAGAAACTCTCGTGGATACCCAGCATGGGCTTTGCGGGTACTGCGAGATCGACATCAACGAACAGGATAGGCAAGTCGAGCACGTTTTGCCGCAGAGCGCCCCGCAGCAAGGCGCAGCGCGCGCCCTCGACCACGCCAACATGATTGCCTGCTGCAAAGGTGGAACATTACAGACCGTCGACGAGACACGGCGACTTGATCCGGTAAGGCACAACCGCAGTTGCGGTGAAGCCAAGGGTAACTCGACGGACGCGGATTTCATCAATCCCAGAACGTTGCCCGCATTGCCGTCGCTTACGAGAGTGCACCCCAATGGTAATATCGAAGCCGACACGGACGCATGTAAGAAACACGGCATCGCCGCCGTCAGGGTCAAAAGAACGATTAAAATTTTGAGGTTGAACGTTGAACGCCTGCGGCTGGCACGGGAAAAGCGCTGGAACGCGCTAAGCGATAATTGGAAGGCGGATTTTGAGAATCCTCAAGTAATGGAGGCTGCGGCGCGCGCTGAGCTTCTTCCGGACAAGGAAAACCGCTTGCCCAGATTCTTCACTACCAGCCGAAGTTTTTTCGACGGTTACGGCGAGAGCTTCCTTTCTGAACCTCCTCAGAATTGGATCTGAACGGATGCCCGACACCCGCCTGATCGAACGCTGGCTGCCCATCGCCGCTCTTGGCGAGGAAAGCATCCGCGAGCGCCGTTCCATGACGGCGCTTCCCCCGACCTATTACCTCCACGTCTGGTGGGCGCGCCGTCCGCTGGTGGCATCACGCGCGGCGGTGCTCGCTTCCTTGCTGCCCGCCGATGCTGACCGGAAGAAGTTCATGCATGTGCTGGGGATTCATGGAGATCCGGTGGCGGCGAAGAAACGGATCGCTATCGCGGACCGAAAAGGAGAACGGCTAGGAGTCGATGCCTACGGTTATCCGCGCGCGTTCGGCTATACCCCGAACAGACAGGATAAAGACTGGTTGGCTGGAACCTCGGTAAACGGCACCGTCGTTCTCGACCCGACGGCCGGCGGCGGCAGCGTACCGTTCGAAGCGTTGCGTCTCGGGCTTAAAACCCATGCCAATGATCTGAATCCGGTCGCGGCATTGATCGAGCGCGCGACACTCGAATGGCCAGCCAGACACGGCCTCGCAGTCAAGACGTCCATCGAAACATTGGGCAACGAATTCACGGCAGAAGTTCGCAAGCGTCTGGCAGGCGTCTTTCCGAACGAGCCGGGAAACGATGTACGGCCCGATGGCTACCTCTGGGCCCGCACCATAACCTGCCCCTATTGCGACGGTCTTGCGCCGCTTTCGCCGAACTGGCGACTGTCGTCCGATGGAACCGGCGTCAGGCTCAAGCCCGAGCTCGGTTCCGGCCCGGGTTCCGACGGCCGAATCTGTTCTTTCCAGATCGTCCAGTCTGCGAATGAACAGTCGTCCGGCACAGTGTCGCGCGGCGACGGCACATGCCCCTATCCCGATTGCGGCCGCGTCATCGACGGCGACGAAATCAAACGCCAGGCCCAGGCGGGTCAAATGGGCGAGCAGCTCTTTGCGGTAGTCTACAAGGAGCGCGTCGTAAAGACCTTGAAATCCGGCAAGCGCGGAAAAGACAAATGGGTTCGCGGCTACCGCGTGACGCGACGCGAGGACGACAACAGCGCCGAAATTCAGGCAAAGCTCGACGAGAAGCTGCTCGAGTGGGAAGCGCTGGATATTGTGCCGAGCGAACGAATTCCCGACGGAAATAAGACCACGGAGCCCCAGCGTTACGGAATGCTTACGTGGCGCGACCTGTTTTCGCCGCGCCAGCTACTTTGTCACGGCACGAGCGTGGAAGTCTTCCGCGAAATGCTCGACGCCGACCGGGCTGCCGGCGAGCTGAACGAAGTCCGGCAAGCGGCGTATGGGTACTTGGCTCTGACCATCGACAAAACAGTGGACTGGAACTCGCGAGGATGTACATGGCATCCCTATCGGGAAGTAATGGGGCACACATTTCAAAGGCATGACTTCGCATTCCGCTGGTCCTACGCCGAAATGGCGCCCCTCATCGTGGGTCTGGGCTACGACTGGGCCATCAAACAGATTGCTAAATGTATCGACGAACTCGTCGCGCTGGTTCGCCCCGACGCGGACGGCAAAAACGGCGATTTGTTCGACGATGCCACTGCGGCGGAATACACCCCACCTCCCATCACCATCACCTGCAAACCCGGCGACAGCCTCGACCATATCGAGGACGGCAGCATCGACGTGGTGGTCATGGATCCGCCCTATTACGACAACGTGATGTATGCGGAGTTGTCGGACTTCTTCTACGTCTGGCTCAAGCGCACCGCCGGACACGTCTTCCCCGAGCTCTTCCGGCGGCACCTGACCGACAAGGACAACGAAGCCGTCGCCAATCCGGCCAGGTTCAAGGGCGAAAAAGGCGCCAGCGCGCTCGCTGGACGGGACTACCAGGAACGGATGGCATCCATCTTCGCCGAGTGCCGCCGGACCCTGAAGCCCAATGGCGTCATGACCCTGATGTTCACGCACAAAGCGACCGGCGCCTGGGATGCACTCACCAAGGGGCTGATGGAAGCGGGCTTCGCCATCACTGCGTCCTGGCCCATCAACACCGAGGCCGAAGGCAGCCTGCACATCAGGAACAAGGCGGCGGCCAACAGCACCATCTTTCTGGTCTGCCGCCCGCGCATCGGCGATATGGAGGCCGAACCGGATCTCTATTGGGAGGACGTGGAACCCCGGGTCGCCGAGGCCGTGCGGACGCGGGTCAAGGAATTCCAGGACGCAGGCATTGCCGGGGTCGATCTGTATCTTGCCTCCTTCGGCCCCGCGCTTGAGGAATTCTCGCGCCACTGGCCGTTGAAGCGCGGCACGCCCCGCGAGGTTCCGGAGGTACGCCGCCGTCGACGCCAGCAGGGCCTGTTCGAGGAGGAATGGGATCCCTACGCCGCCACGCCGGAGGATGCGCTGGACGCGGCCCGGCGCGAGGTCAAACGCTGGCGCCTGGAGCAACTGACCCATTTGAAGGCAGATGCCGATCTCGATCCGGCCACCGCCTTCTTCGTGCTTGCCTGGGACGCCTTCAAGGCGCCGATGTTTTCCTACGACGAAGCGCTGAGACTCGCCCGCGCCGTCGGTATCGATCTCGACAGCGACATCGTCGGCCGGATCGCGGAGAAGAAGGGCAGCGATATCCTCCTGTGGGACAGCGCGCGCCGCGCCGCCAAGGGGGCGCTCGGTCCGGCCGACGGCTCGCGCGGCATGATCGACGCCATCCATCACGCGGCCAACACGGCGCACATCCGATCCCTCGCCGCTTCCCAGGAGATGCTCGCCAACACGCGGGTGGACCAGGATCCACGCTTCTTTGCGGCCCTTGAGGCCGTCCTCGAAGTCCTCCCGGTTTCCAAGACCTTTACCGGCATTGAGCTCGAAGGCGATGCAGCGGCTTCGGGAAACGACTTCGAAGCGCTCTACAACCTCGCCCGTCTCGCCTACAGCGACGAGATCGACGAGCCGGAGCAGATCAGGCTCTGGCAGGACGATGATGCCTGACCATGCTCGCGGGCCGCACATGGAACCTCAAATACACGCCCGATGACGGCGATCTCGTCAAGCTGTTCTACATCCCCGTGTTGGAGGACGCCGAGCGCTACGACCGGCTGACCGGATACTTCAACGCCCGCGCCCTGACGCTGGCGTCGCGCGGCATCGAGGGGCTTGTCCGCAACGGCGGCCGTATGCGGCTCGTCGCGGGCTGCACCCTGGAACCGCCCGAGGTCGAGGCGATCGAGCAAGGCGGGCAGCTTCGTGATCTCGTCGAACGACAATTGACAAGCCTTCCCCTGGCCCCACCGGATCCAGTCTCTTCCGACGCGCTGGAACTGTTGGCCTGGATGGTGGCGCGCGGCTTTCTCGATGTGAAGGTCGCCGTTCCCTGCGGTGCCGACAGGAAGCCGATCCCGGCGGATGGCATCTTTCACGAGAAGGCCGGCATCATCGAGGACCGTGGCGGCGACAAGCTAGCCTGGACCGGCAGCCTCAACGAGACCGCCGCCGGCTGGCGGTACAACTGGGAGAGCATCAGCGTTTATACGAGCTGGGGTCCGGAACCCAGGCGGGTCGCCGATGAGGAGGCCAACTTCGCACGCATCTGGGCCAACAAGGCGCAGCGCGTGATCGTGCTCGACGTGCCCGATGCCGCGCGCCAAGACCTGATGCGGTTCATGCCGGCAAGCGATAAGCCCGCCCGCCTCAAGGAGGAGCCTGAGAAGAAACCCGCGAAGCCTTCCCTGGACAAGCCGGGTCCCCGGACGGAGGAACTCGAAAATCAGGCAGCGCCCGAACCAGGCGATCTGAGAAGCCGCGTCTGGTCTTTCATCCAGCATGCGCCCTCATTGCCGGACGGGGGCGAGCGTGTAGGAGAAATGACCTCGGCGGTCACCCCCTGGCCGCACCAGGTTAAGGCTTTTGAACGCCTCTACAGCGATTGGCCGCCCAGGCTTCTGATCGCGGACGAGGTCGGCCTCGGCAAGACCATCCAGGCGGGCATGCTGCTGCGCCAGGCTTGGCTTGCCGGGCGCGTCAAACGGATCCTGATCCTCGCGCCCAAGGCCGTCCTCGGGCAGTGGCAGATCGAACTGCGCGAGAAATTCAACCTCAATTGGCCGATCTACAATGGCCACAAACTGGTCTGGTATCCCTCGCCGGCATGGTGTGGACGGAACGAACGCGTTGTCGATCCCCATCGGTGGCATCGCGAGCCCGTGGTGATCGCGTCGAGTCACCTGATGCGCCGGCGCGACCGCGCGGTGGCCCTTCTGGAGGAGGCCGAACCATGGGACGTGGTGGTGCTCGACGAAGCCCACCATGCCCGGCGGCGTGCCGCCGGAAGCCAGCAGGAGGGCGGACCAAACGCGCTTCTCCGGCTGATGCAGGGATTGAAGGACCGCACCCAGGGACTGGTTTTTCTGACCGCGACGCCGATGCAGGTTCATCCCATCGAGGTCTGGGACCTGTTGAACCTGCTCGGCCTGCCGTCGGAGTGGACCGCCAAGGCGTTTCTCGACTTTTTCGACGACATCGAGCAGCCGAACCCGTCACCGGAGGCGTTGGATCGCTTGGCTTGGCTGTTTCAGTCGGTCGAACGCGCCTACGGCGAGGTCGAGACGGAGGACGCGCAACGTCTGACAGATCTGTCGAGCCTGAAGGTCAACAAGATTCTCCGTGCGCTGCGCAACAGCGCCAGCATCCCGCGCCGGCAGTTGGAAACGGCTGAGCGCCGGGCGGCGATCGAGATCATGCGGGCGCACACGCCGATTCGCCGGTTGGTCTCACGGCACACCCGCGAGCTGCTGCGCCGCTACTTCAGGGAGGGACTCTTAACCACGCCGATCGCCGACCGGCGGGTCGAGGATCGCTTTCTGGAGATGACGGTCGAAGAGCGGGCGCTCTATGACGCGGTCGAGGATTACATCGCCAGCACCTACAACCAGGCCAGCGCCAAGGAGCGCACGGCGGTGGGCTTCGTCATGACCATCTACCGCCGCCGTCTCGCCAGCAGTTTTGGCGCGTTACGAAATACGCTTCAGCGCCATCTCGGCGCCATGGCCGACGGCAACCAGACGCAATCGATGGGTCTGGACGAAGACGCGCCGGACGATGAAACCACGGACGAAATCCTGGATGCCGATGAGATGGAAGAGCTGGAGCGCGAGGCCCTCGCCGCAGAGGAGGAGGCCGATATCCGAAGCCTTCTTGACCGTATCGGCCAACTGCCGCCGGACAGCAAGCTCGAAAGCCTGAAGAGCACCCTTCGTGAGCTGCGCCAGGACGGCTACCATCAGGCGATGGTCTTCACTCAGTACACCGACACCATGGATTTTTTGCGTGAAGAGCTCTTGAAGGACGCCGATTCGAAGTTGATGTGCTTCTCGGGACGCGGTGGAGAAATACCTTCCGCCGACGGTTCCTGGCGCCTGATCCGCCGCGACGACGCCAAACGGCGGTTTCGCGACCGCGAGGCAGATGTCCTGTTATGCACCGACGCCGCTGTCGAGGGCTTGAATTTCCAGTTCTGCGGTGCCCTGGTCAATTACGACATGCCATGGAACCCCATGCGGGTGGAGCAGCGCATCGGACGTATCGATCGGCTCGGCCAGCAGAACCCGACTATCCGCATAGTCAATCTGCACTACGAGGGCACGGTTGAGACCGACGTTTACCGGGCGCTCAGGAACCGCATCGGTCTGTTCGAGTCCGTGGTCGGACGCCTCCAGCCAATTCTCGCGCAATTGCCGCGCGCCATATCCATCGCGGTATTATCGGGCGGCGGGCGCGAAGACGCGGAGCGCGCCCGTATCGCGGACACAATCGAGCAACAGACTCGCGAAGCCGAGGGACGGGGTTTTGATATCGATTCGGTGACAGAGGACGATCTCGCCATTCCCGACCGGCCGTTGTCACCGGTTACCATGGAAGACCTCGACCGGGTGGTCGGATCGCCCGATCTCATGCCGCCGGGGACCGATATCCAGCCCATGGGACATCGGGAGTACGGCCTGTTGGCTCCAGGTATGACCGAGCGCCTGCGGGTGACCACCGATCCGGAATATTTCGAGGAACATGCCGAAAGCATGGAACTGTGGTCGCCGGGCAATACGCTGTTTATCCCGCCGGAGTTCACAGCACGGACGGACGAACCGTCAGCCGATAAGACGTTGAAGGGTATCCTGGACGGCTGATGCACCGGCCGAGTGTCGCTGGCGCGATTATTCGAGATGATCCGACATGTGATCTGCGTTCAACACTTTCCCGCTCTGGCGCGCGATAACGGGGCGTTTCGCATGCCGAACCTCGGGAAGCGGATCGTTCTCGGCACTTTCTACCCAGCGAGCAACGGCCGGATCGGCGTCGAAGCCATATCCAGCCATGGCCAAGGCCAAATGGGCGCAAGTCCAACGTAGCAACGGCACGTCGACGTCCGGATCATGGCTCCCATCGTATCGTAGCTCTTGTGCGAGATAGCCGAGCCCCTGCGATGCCAAGTCACCGATGGCGTCTTTTTGCTCCGGACCGCCGTCTGAGAACACCCATCTGGCGATTTCAAGGGCTTGTCCAAGAGCTGCTTTCCGCCGCATGGCGATTATGATGCCGATTTCGCGAACCAGATCGACGGGCGGAGGCCGCAATTCGACCGCGGAATCGGGCACACTCCGCAACCAGAACCACAATCCCCGCGCCGCTGGACCGCCCCTGGGTTATTGGACACTCGGGTGAGGGTATTCGACCTCATGCGGCCTCCGCAACTTGAGCGAGTTTTTCCTGCCTTGCCTGGGCCGGCGTTCGGTAGCCGTAGCCCTCGAGAATCCAATGATGGTTGTACAGGTTCTTGAACTCAAGCAGCGCCCACCGCAGTTCCTCTACGGTGGCGAAAGAGCGCACCCACAGGAGATTCTCCTTCAAGATGCGGATGAACCACTCACAGTAGCCATTTCCCTCGGGCGCCCGCACGAAGCTGGGCGAACTGGTCATGCCCAGGTAGGCGATCTCCCGCTGAAAGTCATCGGACAGATAGGCGGGGCCGTGGTCGTGACGAACTTTAAGCCCCTCGGCGACGTCCGCCTCCAAGCCGGCGAAGCGCTCGGCGACCCCCTGCCGGATCGGCTCCAGGGCCTCGAAGCGGTTGCCGCTCTTGGCCGCATGGATCCCCACGCAGTCCACCGAGCAGTGATCCACCGCCACGAACACCGAGGCCACCCCCTCCTCGGTGGTCACCGTCGTCGTCATGTCCGTGCCCCACATTCGGTCGGGCCGCTCGGTGCGGATGGTCCCGTTGTGGGCCTTGGGACCTCGGGGTTTGCCCACCCGGTGGGGGGCCTGAAGCCCCGCCTCCCGCATCAGGCGACGCACCCGCTCCTTGCTGGTGCGGATGCCCGCGAAGCGCAGCCTCGCCCACACCTTGCGGTAGCCCTCGCCATGGAAGGGAGAGTCCTCCAGGACCTGCCGGATGTGGCCGAGGAGTTCCGCATCGGTGCACGGGCCCACAGGGCCGCGCTTATTGGGCGTGGGGCGTTCATGAACGGGGACCGCCTCTCGCCGCCGTTGCGCGTAGACCGTGGAGCGCGCCAAGCCCCAAAGGGCGCACACCCGCTTCAGGCCGTAGGCTCTGCCCGTGGAGGTGAAGCGGGCCTGACTCATCGCCTCCACCTCCTGCCGGCTAAAGGGCGGCCGGCCTCCAGGCGGTCGATCTTCTCCCGCAGGACCTCGCCCTCCATCGTGAGTTCGCCCACCTTGGCCTTGAGCCGGGCGTTCTCCTCGTCCCGCTCATCCGCCGGGCGGGCTTTGAGCGCCGCCTCGCCCCCGCGAAGGAACGCCTCGCGCCAGGCGGAAAGCCGAGCCGCTGTCGTGCCCAACTCGCGGCAGAGCGTCTCCAGGCTCTCGCCCCGCAAAAGACGCAGGACCGCCTCCCGCTTGCGCTGGCAGGAGAACCGACCCCGCTCACTGCGATGCCCTGGGGCCTTGGCTCCGTTCGCCCTACGGGCGCCCTCCGCCAAAGCCCCCTCTTGCTTTTGTTCGTTCATCGCGACACCCCTTTCTCCATGAATCATGGATCAATCGAGTGTCCAACAAAACCCTAGAGCGGGGGATTGCTCTGATCCCGTGTTGCAGTGGTGTTCCGTGCAAGATACCAAGGCACTCCGCAGAGCACAATGCGGAGTGGCCCGACCCGCGATCATCGGCGATGTTGCGCAGGGTCGCCAGCAGTGTCCGATCGCCACACGCCTCGCATGTGTCAAGGCGTCTGACGGACAGACCGGCCGCTGCTGCCGTCAGGTCCCCGGCACGCCGCGCGGCGCTCCGCCGTCGCCGATGTGGAGCGGTAACAAAAGCATGACCGCTCCATGCGCGCGCGGTAACGAGTCAACGGAGTCAACATCGCCTTGCGCACCGGCGTCCTCACCGGCCCGCGCGGTTCCGCGGTAACTTGTGAAACGGCTCGCGACGATCTGCAGTAACGTGTGCCCGGCATCCGGTGCGCGGCGGTAACGCCGAGCCGCCGGTGCGCGATGTGTGGAAACCGGCACCGCAGGCTTGCACCCCGCGCGCCGATCTGTTACCTCTACTGCATGGAAGGCGATGCGGAACGCGCTCGGAGATGCGGCCCGGTCGTCTCGCTCAATCGCCGCTCGGGCTCCAACCCCTTGCGGCAACGGCCTTCTTGGCCCATGTCGGTGTGCAGAACGAAAACGCCCACCGGACTCCATTCGGAGTTTTTTCTCTCACACCCGACGCACCCAGGGTGCCTTGAGCGAGTCCCGGCCGGTCCCTATCAAAAAGCGGATTCCCTTTCCGTATCAGTCCATTAGGACGGTTTCGGCCCGGCCCCGCGATCCCCGCGCGGGCCACGTTCTCTCCCCGTAACCGCGGCCCTGTCGCGCACGGCGTTGTCAGGGAAGCGCGTGCAGGACGGTCACCCGGCCCCCGACACATATCTGTCCACCCGGACAACCCGGTCGGCGGTCAGCGTGATCTCAAGAACTTGGCCGGCGAGGCCGATATCCGCCAATTGAACCAAGGCGTGCTCGAACAAGCTCGTTTGCGCGTCGAGGCTCATGAGGCCATGCGCCACGTTCATGCAGACCAGGCCGGGATGGCGGTGCTCCCGCTCCATCAGCGACGTAAAATCCGCCGTGTCGTTCGTCACGAGCACATACCCGTCCCGGCTCGCGCGCCGGACGAGGAGCCAGTCCTTCCTGGACCTCAACCCGAGCCAGCTCACGTGCGTCGATTGCGGGAACCCCCGTTTTCGGGCGATAGTCGCGAGCGTGGGGCTCAGACATTCGTCGATCAGGAACTTCACCGGGTCGGAGGCAGCTCGTGGAAGGCGACCTCGCTCGAGATGACCGGCTTCCGGTTGCGCCAGAAGGGCTCGCCACGGGGACGGCCACGGCGCGGGTAGGCCCGGGCATAGAGGACCGCGGCTTCGATCTGTGCACCAGTGAGCGCCGGGTAGGCGTCGCGGATTGCGTGAACGCCGTCGCCGTTGGCGAGCATTTCGGCGATATCGTGAGCGGGTATGCGGGTTCCCTTGATGCACGCGGCGCCGGAGAGTACGGCCTTGTCGGCCCCGATCATCTTCCGCGCCTTGGCCAGCATGGAAAGCCCTCGCCGGACTTCGCCCTTCATGAGCCGCACGTCCACGGAAACGTGGCTCTCACGCGCCGCCCGGGCCTCCGGATTGTCGAGGAGATAGCGCACGATCCGCCGGCGTCCATCGAGGGTGAGGGTGTCCGTCGTCTCGTGGGCGAGCTTCAGGCCCACCAAGCCGTCGCGAAGGACAGCGCGGGAACCCTTGTGGTTTGTGGCGGCGCTGCCCAACAGGCCAGCGTCGATGATGCGGTGGACCTGTTTCAGGGGCACGCCGGTCACACAGGCCGCCTCGTTCGCCGACAGGGTCTGGGACGCAATGCTTGTCGCCATTATCTTTCCTCCATTCTGGAAGAAATATAGGCGATCGCGGATCGGAATGCCAGTGCGCTTCCATCATGGACCGATCCCCTGTGTGCGGGTCAAGGCGGTGACGGGTTCGATCCGTATGACCACCCGGAAACCTATGCAAGGGTTCGACGGTCCCGGTCCACGCTCCCTTGATTCCCGGAGCCATGCGCTCACACCCTTCTTACCACCCACAACACCTTGCCGAGGATGTGGACGTCCTGGGCGAGGCATGCGTAGGGGGCGTAGTCCGGGTTGGCGGAGATCAGCCTGAGCCGGGGCGGTTCGTCCCCGCCCTCCCCATGGCCTTGCACCCTCTCGACCTGCTTGACCACCAGCCCGTTGCCGTCCCACAGCACGAACGTCTCCCCCGTTGCCGGCAGCCGGCGCGAGACATCCACCACGATCCGGTCGCCCTCGCGCATCTCCGGCTCCATGGAGTTGCCCCGCACCCGGAGGATGCGCACGTTCTCGGGCGCCGCGCCCCCCTCGTAGCGGATCATGTTCTCCGGCCAGTGCCACCGGGCCGTCTCGGAGACGAACTCCTCGGCGAGCGCTCCCGCCCCGGCCCCGGCCTCCACCGCGATCTCCGGGACGGCCGCCACAGGCGCGCCGGGAAGTCCGACCGGCGGCCGGGGCCGCCTGCGCTTCATGGGCCTGCGTTTGGGCACGGTCTCGTGGCGCAGCTCCCCGCCGGCGCAGCCGAGCAGGTCGGCCAACGCCTCGCTGTCCCGGTACCCGAGGACCGCGGGCACCCCCCGGTCCACATACTGCTGCAGATAGGTCTTGTTCCGGCCGATGGCCAGCGACGCGGCGGCGAGGGTGAGGTCGTTACGCCTGAGCAGGTCCTTCAGCCTGAGCCGTACCGGGTCCCGCCTAATCGTCTTCCTTTCGTCCTTATTTCCCTCTATATTCATCCTTTTCCTTCCACCTGCCGTCTCCCCGGTTTTTTGCCGCACCCCCGCGCATTCCACCGCTGGTGTGCTCAGGAATGTCAATCAACTATAGGTTATACACTATTGATACCTATTATCAAGCGGGAACCTTCCCCTTATGTTCTCACACATGATAACGCCCGGCACCCCCTCCGATATGCCTTTCGACGAGCGCCTGCGCCGGACCGTTGCGGCCTGGCGCGTACGCCACGGCATGAGCGCCCGGCGCTTCGGCCTGGAGGCCCTCGGGGACCCGGGTTTCGTGGCCTCCCAGATGCGGGGACGCTCGGTGCGGCTGGCGACGGCGGACCGGGTCCTGGTCTTCATGGGGCATCCGCCTCTGGGCCCTGTGTTCCGGCGCGAGGTCGAGGCGTTCCTGACCGTGACCGGGACCAAGCTCTCGGTATTGGGCCTGGAGGCTGTCGGCAATCCGTCCTTCATGGGAAGGCTGCGCCGGGGAGTGTCGCCGCGGCTGACCACGGTCGATCGGGTGCGCGCCTGGATGGCGGCCCAGGCCAGCGCGGAAGAGGCCCGAGCCATCCGCGCCGGGGTGACGGACGCAGCGAACCCATCCGCCGGGGCGATCCTGCCCGGTCCATCCACCGCTCCGGTCCCGCCTGCCGGGTCCGGGGCCGACCTCGAACGAGAAGGAGACACGCGCATGAACGACAACAACGGCAGGCATTACCTGAGCACACGGGAGGCGGCCGCATGGCTGGGCCTCTCGCCGAGGACGCTGGACCGCTACCGGGTGAGTGGCGCGGGACCGGTGTTCCACCGGTTCGGGTCCCGGGTGCGCTACCTGCTCGCCGATCTGGAGACCTGGGCCTCGGCGCGGCGGCGGATCTCGACCTCGGACGACGGCGAGGCCGGGCGGAGGACGGCGCGATGAGAACACCTTCCTTTACCAGGAACGCCCTCAAAGCCGTCGTGGGCAGCGCGCATCGGGTTGCGGCTCCGGCGCTCGTGTTGACGCTGGTTAGCCTGGAGACGGCCTGGGCCTCGACGGACACGACCTTCTCGAGTCCGCTCGGCACGGTGACCGACATCGTCTCGGGCACGGGCGGGCAGCTCGCGGCCGCGCTGGCGGTGGGCGCCGCGCTGGTCGGCTCGGTGCTGCGCTTCAACGCCACGCAGTTGATGGGCGCGGTCGGCGTGGGCATCGCGGCCGGGGCCGGCACGGGCATCGTCACCGGCCTTGTCGGCACGGCGATCGTATGAGGGGGGCGGACGATGAGCGATCCGGCCCGGCACGCGATCCCCTCGCGTCTGGACGATCCCGAGCGCTGGCTGTTCTGGACCCTGGACGAGGCGGCGGCGCTCCTGGGGCCTGCGGTCCTGGGGCTGGCCGCCAACGCCTTCGTGACCGGGCTGGTGGCCGGGCTCGGTGCCTGGGCCTTGCTGCGCCGGGCCAAGCGGGGCGGCGGCGCGGATGTGGCGATCTGCGCGCTCTACTGGTACCTGCCCGGCTTCACCCTGGGCCTCAAGGGCGCGCCCCCGAGTCATGTGCGCCGCTTCATCGGATGAGGGGGCCTGGATGAGACGGGACGTCATGGAAGCGGAGCGGCGGCGGGTGCGCGACGGGCGTGCGGCCCTGGCCGGGCTCCTGGGCCTCTCGCTCCTGGCCAATCTGGGCCTGAGCGTCGGTCTGGCCTCGGTGGATCGCATGGCGGTGCTGATCCCGGCGGTCACGGGGCCTGCCTGGGAGGTCGGGAGCAGCCGGGCCGGGCTTCGCTACCTGGAGGACATGGGACGGACCGTGGCGGTGACGCTGCTGACGCTGACGCCTGAGAACGCGGCGCACGTGCGGGAGGCGGCGGCGCGGCTGAGCCACGCCTCGGCCCGGGGCGCGATCGGGGTCTGGGTCGCGGCCGAGGCCGGTCGCATGGCGCGGCGGGACCTTGCGACCGCCTTCTATCCCGAGCGCATCGAGGCGGACGCGGAGAGGTTGACGGTCCTGGTGACCGGAGAGCTCGCGACCTGGATCGGGCGTGAGCCGGTCTCGCGCGAGCGCAAGCGGTACCGGCTGGCCTTCCGCGTGGATGCCGGCCGGATCGGCCTGGTGCGTTTCGAAGAACTGGAGGACCGAGAATGAAACATGCGACGAGAATCCGGGTGTCCGTGGCGGCGCTTCTTTTGGGAACGCTTTTCCACTGCATGCCGGCCTCGGCCATGCAGATCCTGGATGCCGTGGACCACGCGGAGCTGGAAGCGGAGGTCTCGGACCGTGCGGTGAGCCGCATCGCCCTGGCGAACGACCGGATCGCGCGGGTGATCCGCGGACCGGACGGCTTCCAGGTCGAGCACGACCCTGCGCGCGGCGACATTTACCTGCGACCCGCGGGCCTCACCGGCGTCCGCGTTGCCCGTGGCGCCCCCCGGGAGCCGGTGACGCTCTTCATCGGGACCGTCGCGGGCTTCACCTACCGGCTGGCGTTGACGGTGGCCTCGCGCGGCTCGGCCCAGATCCTGATCCGCAACGCGGCCGCACTGACCAAAACGGACGTCCAAGGGCCGGGCGATCGGCGCGTGGGCGCGCTGGTGGCGCTGGTCCGGGCGGTGGCGCGGCGCGAGACCCTGCCGGGCTACGCGATCGAGACGCCTTCAGGAACGTTCTACAAGGAAGGTCTTTCAGTCATCGAGATCTGGCGGGGGCCCCGGTTCACCGCCCGCGTGCTGGAAGCGGGCCCCGGCGCGGGAGCCGGCGCCGAGGCCCTGGCGGGCCGTCTCGCGCCGGGCGCGGCCGCGATCTGGCTGGCGGCGCCGGGGACCGGCCCATCGGGCGGGCGGCTCGTCGTGGCCGTACATGACGCCTTCCGGACCCGTTCCACGGAGGCGGCGCCATGAGCGGCCCGGACAAGGTCCCCATGGATCCGGAGGCCCGGCGCACCCGTCAGCAACAGGTGCTGCTCTTCTCGGGCGTGGCCGCGGCATTGCTGATCGTGTTCGCGGTGTGGTTCTCGGCGGGCGGAGGCGGAGGCTCGCCCCCGCCGACCGGGATCGAGGCGAAGCTGGCCGGTCCGGAGACGGCGGAGGTGAGCTGGGTGCGCCGCTCGGAGGCGCGGATCGGCGAACTGGAGACGCGGCTCCGGGACATGGAGACGCGAAGCCGGCGGGCCGGGCAGGAGAACGCCAAGCTCAGAGAGCGCCTCGCGCGCGGCGCCGAGGACGGCCGGGCGGTGATCGACCAACAGGCGGCGGCCATCGAGGAACTGCGCGGCCGGCTCGAAGCCCGGACGGCAGGACCGGGTCCGGAGGACCGGACCGCCCCGGGCACGGACGGTTTTACCCGTGCGGTTTCGAGCCAACCTGCTCCCGGCAAGAGAGCCCCCGCGGCCTCGGATGCCGCACCGGCCGTACCGATGATCCAGGAGTTCGAGAATGATGCGGATCCGGCGGGGGACAAGAACGCCGCTGATCCGGGACCCCGTTCGCTGGGGTCCTGGCTGCCGGCGGGGTCCTATGCGGACGCCGTGGTGCTGGCCGGCGCGGACGCCTCGGCGGGCGTCGCCTCCCAGGGCGAGCCGCGCCCGGTGCTCCTGCGGCTGACCGGTCCGGCCCGGAGCGCGGCCGAGGGCGGCGAAGCGCTCGAAGTGGACGTGGCGGGGTGCACCCTGACCGGCGCCGGCTACGGGGACCTCTCCTCGGAGAAGGTCTACGTCCGGCTGCGGACCCTGACGTGCGCCGGGCCGGATCCGGAAACCGTGACCGAGACGCAGGTCGCGGGCTTCGTGGCCGGGAGCGGCAAGGTGGGCGTTCGGGGCCCGGTGGTGAGCCGCGAGGGGGCCCTGATCGAGAAGGCGTTCCTCGCGGGCCTCATCTCGGGCGTGGGCGAAACGGCCGCCAACCTGCTTCAGGCCCCGGCCAGGACAACCTCGGACGGAGCCTTGAACGTATCGAGCCTAGCCGAGCTCGGCCGGGCCGGTCTTGGCGCGGGCGCGGGCTCGGCCGGCCGCAGGGTGGCCGACTACCTGATCCGCCGGGCCGAGCAGTACCAGCCGGTGATCCAGCTCCAGACGGGAACGCGGGTGACGGTGGTGTTCATCGAGGGCGCCTGGCTCGACGGGCGCAAGGACAGGAAGAGAGGAGGCCAATGAGAGCGCAATCGACGATTCATCCACGAATCGGACAAAGCCGGGCGGTGATCCCCGCGATCCTCGCGGCGGCGCTGGTCCTGGGCGGCTGCGCGGCGACCCACGTGGGCGACGCCTGGCAATGCCCCCTGGCCCAAGGCGCGGCCTGCACGAGCGTCGCGGAGGCCGATCCGGCGGTCGCGGCCCCCGGCAAGGCGCAAGGGCTCGCGATCCGGACACCCCTCTACCAATCCAAGACCGGTAATGCCAAAGGGACCGGCACATCCTGCGCCGAAGGCTGCGATCCGCTCGCCTGGCTCGCGAAGTGGTTCCGGACCGTCGGGGACCGAGACGGCACCGCAGAGAAGTCCACGGAGACAGGGCGTCCTCCTACCGCCGCGGCCCCTGCCGAACCGGAACCCGTTTCGCCGGACGAAGGATCCCCGGATGAGGCCAATGACCGCCTGCGCACGAAAGAGAGCATCGCGCGGATCTGGATCGCGCCCTTCGTGGACGCCGACGGGGTCTACCGCGAGGCCCACTGGGTGCGCGCGGTGCTGGAGCCGGCGCGCTGGAGGCTGCCGTGATCGAGCGCCTCAAGGACCTGCTCAGGGGACCGGACGCGCTTCAGCCCTGGATCCTTCCGGCCCTGCCGGCGCCCCTCGCCGGCCTCTTGCCCTGGCGGGCCTGGGACGAAGGGAGCGAGCTCTATATCAACGCCGCGAGCTGCGGCTTCCTGCTGGAGCTGCCGCCCTTCGTGGGCATCGACGAGGAGACCCTGGGCGCGCTGGCCGGCACGCTCGCCGACGCCGCGCCCGAGCGCGCGGTGGTGCAGATCATCCATTGGACGAGCCCGCGCTACGGGGCGGCGATCCGGAGCTGGGCCGAACCCCGGCGCCTGACGGGCGGGGTACAGGCGGGGATGGCGGCGCGGCGCAGGGCCCTGTTTGCCCATGCCGGATGGCGCCCCCTCCATGCGAGCGGACCGCCGTTCACGCTGAACGACTGCCGGGTGTTCCTCGCGGCCTGCCTGGCGGGCCCGGCCGGACCGGCGGCCGAGACCGCCCTCGGGGGGTTCCGGCGGGCCTTGGAAGGCACGCTCGCCTCGGCCGGCGCCGAGGCGCGGCGGGTCGAGCCGGACGTTCTGCTGTCCCTCGCCGCGGAGATCACGGCCCCCGACCTGGCGGGAGAGCATGACGGCGGGCTCGACAGGCCGCAAAGGCGCTGGTCGCCCAGAGACCCCATTCATCTTCAGTGCGCGGCGCCGGGCCGGGCCCTGACCGTTGCGCCCACGGGCCTGGTCTTCCTTCACCCGGACGGGACGGACGTGGCGGTGCGCGTGCTCTCGGCCCGGGCCTTCCCCGACGTCTGGCCCGGCTGGCGCGGCAACGCGCTGATCGGAGACTTCCACCGGGACTTCCTGCAGCCGGGCGCCCCGGTCCTGACCGCCCTCACCGTGACGATGGGCGACGCGGCCGCCGGCGAGCGCGCCTTCCTCAAGTCGGCCCGGGCCACGCAGCAGGCGGGCACGGGGATCGCGCGCTATTTGCCGGGCCTGCCCGAGAAGGCCCGGGACTGGCGCTTCGTCACCGAGCGGCTGAAGAACGGCGAGCGGCTGGTCAAGGCCTGCTACACGATCGCGGTCTACGCGCCCCTGGACGCCATCGACGAGGCCGAGCAGGCGGTGCGGGCCATCTATCACGGCCAGGGCTGGCGCCTGGGCGCGGAGCGCTACGCCCACCTGCCGGCCTGGCTCGCCTGTCTGCCCATGGTTCCGGCGGGCGGGCTCGACGCCGACCTCGCCCGTATGGGCCGGATGAAGACCCTGCTCACCTCCTCGGCCGTCAATCTCGCGCCGGTGCACGGCGAGTGGCGCGGCCAGGGAGCGTCGCCCGACGCGCCGCCGGCCCTGCTCCTGATCGGAAGGCGGGGCCAGCCCGCGTGCTGGTCCCCCTTCGCCAACGAGGCCGGCAACTACAACGTGGCCGTGACCGGCAAGTCCGGGTCGGGCAAGTCGGTCCTGATGCAGGAGCTGGTCGCGGGCATCGCGGGCGCGGGCGGCGAGGCCGTGGTGATCGATGACGGGCGTTCCTTCCAGCACACGGCCGAGGCCCTCGGCGGCGTCTTCATCGCCTTCGGCAAGGACCCGGCGAGACTCAACCCCTTCGCCATGATCGACGCGGACGTGGCGGCCCGGGACGGGGACTACCGGGAGGAGTGCTTTGCCATGCTGGCCGCCGTGGTCGGGCGCATGTGCCGAAGGCGCGGGCGCATCGACGACATCGAGGCGGCGCTCATCGACGAGGCCATCGCGCGCGCCTGGGAGGAGGCCGGCAACGGCGCCGACCTCGGGACCGTGCAGCGCCGGCTGGAGGCGGCGGGCGACCGGCGGGCATCGGACATGGCTCTCGCCCTCGGACCGTGGCGGCCGGGCGGCGCGCTCGGGCGGCTCTTCGAGGGATCGGAGACCCCGGCCCTGGACGCCGCGCTCACCGTGTTCGAGCTCGCCGAGCTCAAGGGCCGGGGCGACGTCCAGGGCGTGGTGCTGATGCTGGTGGTCTTCCTCGCCACCCAGCGCATGTATCACGGCCCCAGAACCCGGCCCAAGGCGATCGTCATCGACGAGGCCTGGGACCTCCTGTCGGGCGAGGACAGCCGGGCCTTCCTCGAGGGCGCGGCCAGGCGGGCGCGCAAGTACCGGGGCGCGCTCGTCACCGGCACCCAGAGCGTCAACGACTACTACGCCAACCCCGCGGCCCGGGCGGCCTGGGACAACGCCGACTGGACCATCTTCCTGGCCCAGAAGGACGAGTCCGTCGAGCTCCTCAAACAGGAAAAGCGCATCCACTGCGATCCCGGCATGGAGCGGGCCCTCAAGAGCCTGGCCACCGTGGACGGGCGCCATGCCGAGCTGGTGCTGCACGGTCCGGACGGCTGGCGCGTGGCGCGGCTCGCCCTGGACCCCTGGTCGGTAGCTCTCTATTCATCGCGCGGGCCGGCCTTCGCCGCGGTCGAGCGGCTGAAGGCCGAAGGCCTCACCACCGAGCAGGCCATCGACCGCATCGCCGACGGCGACGGTCCGGAGGCCACGACAGCCGGCCCTGCGGGCAGCGCGCCGTGACGGCCTCCATAGCTTAAACAGAAGGAGACGCACATGAGCAAGGACAGGAACAGGCGGGCGCCATCGAGTGCTGCGACACGGGCGGAGAAGCCCCGATCCGGGGATCGGCCCCTCGCCTGGCCGGAAGATCCGGAGGGGCTGACCCCGGACGCCGTCGACTTCGAGGCCCTGGCCCACGTGCTGGCCAACACCTGCCGCAGGGGCGGCCGGCTCAGGCGGTTCCACTCGCTGGCGGCCCACGCGGTGCTGATGAGCGAGGAGATCGAGGCCTTTGAAGGATCCGGGGACCGCCGGGAGGCGGCCCTCTACGCCCTTCTGGCGGACGCGAGCGTCGCGTGGCTGGGAACAAAGGCCGCTTCCTCCCAGCGCGGGGCGGAGCGGCTGAAGCGGCTCGGCGGGACCATCGACCGGGCCGTGCGCGAGTCGGCCGGGCTCGATGCGGAGCCCTCCCCGGAGCAGGCGGAACTGCTGCGTTTCGTGGCCCGCATGGCCGAGGCCGCGGAGGACCGGGACCTGCCGGGCGCGCGCGACGGCGCGGCTTCCGCGGTCGCCTTCCCGCCCCTTAAGCGCCGCATCCGGACCGTGGTTCCCGATCGGGCGGCCAGGCTCTGGCTGGACCGCTTCCGGGCCCTGAAAGGGCAGGAGGGCGCGGGACGGGGCCCCATCGCGTCCGCCCAGAGGGAGTCCCGTGGCACGCACGACCCCACCCCACCGGAGGAGCTTCATGTCACGCGCGAACAGACGGCGCCGGAACGGGCTGCGTCATGAGCGGGCCCACGGCGTTGGCCGCCGCGCTTGTGCTGAGTGCCGGGGTGGCCGCGGCGGTCTCGGCCGTCACGGCGCGCATGGCCCTGGAGAGGGTCCCGCGCATCGCGAGCGTGCGGCTTGCCGAGCTCACGGCAGACTACATGGCCAAGGCCGCCCGGGAGCACGGCGACCAAGAGGAGGCCGTAAAAGCCGTGCGCGGCTGGGCGCGCCGGTTGGAGGAGGCGCTCGTCCGGACGGCAGCCCGCCACCGCGCGGTGCTGCTGCCCGCAAGGGCGGTCGCCGCCGGCGCGCCGGACCTCACCGCCGAGATAAAGGCGGCGATCCAGACGGCCCTGTCCAAAACCCATCCCCCGACGAACACGGAGGACGAACGATGAGAGAGACCCTGCACGCCTTGCCGCGTGCGCCCGGACGGCGTGCGCCTGAACGAACCGGACGGGGCCGCAAGATCCTGCTCTGGATGGCCATGCTGGCCGCCCTGTGGCTCGTCGCGGTCTCGCGCGTCTACGTCAACGCGAGCTGGTCCGACGGAGCCTGGGGGTATTTCGTGCTGCCCCTCGTGGGAGAGTTCCAACGGGGCGACGCGGTCCTGTTCGACCCACCCGAGGAGGCCGGCTCGGGGATCCCCTACCTCAAGACCGTGCGCGGCCTGCCCAGAGACCGGGTGGAGGTGGACAGGGAGCGCCGGGTCTCGGTGAACGGCGCGGTCCTCGGCGTTGCCAAGACGCATGCGCTTGATGGGCGCAGGCTCGAGGCGATCGGGCCGGGCGTGATCCCGCCGGGCCGCTACTACGTCCACGCCGATCACGTGGACAGCCACGACAGCCGCTATTCGGAGATCGGGCTCATCCCGCAAGAACGCATCCGGGGCCGGGCCTGGGCCCTGCCCGACGTCCCCTGGCTCGGGCTCAAGGGACCGCTCGCCAAACCCGAGGAGGCGCGGCCATGACGCGGCGTGTTCTCCTGTCCCGTCTTCGGCTCATCGCGATTGCCTGCGTGCTGATGCTCGCGGCGCGGCCCGTACCCGCGAAGGACCTTGGCGTGCGCGGCGCGGTGTGGCCCATCGCCGAGCCCGACCTGCTCGAACGGATCGAGGCCCGGCTTGAAGCGCTGGAGTCCTCGGGCGACCTCACCCGCATGCGCCGGGAGGCCCTGGACCGGGGCCGGGAGCGCATCGAGGCGCCCGGGCGCGTCGAGGGCATCGGGCCCGCGCGCGTCCGTCGCACCCGGCTGTTCGATCCTTCGATCACGGTCGAGCAAGACGTCCGGGCGCACGATGGGACCCTGATTGCGGCCCGGGGCGCTCGGATCAACCCCCTCGAGGTGTACCCGCTGACCCGGGATCTGCTGTTCATCGACGGCGCGCGGCCGGCCGAGGTCACCTGGGCCCTCGGCCACGAACGGCCCGCGAAGATCGTGCTCCTGGCGGGCCGCCCGCTGGACCTGATGCGGCCCCACGAACGGCCGTTCTTCTTCGACCAGAACGGCCGGCTTGCGAAACGTTTCGGGCTCCGCGCCACCCCGTCCCTGGTCGCGGCCGAGGGATCCATGCTCAGGATCACGGGAAGTGCCGCTCGACGACGAAGCCAATCCCGCGACCATCGGAGGGCGGCCATGAGATCCCTGAAGACCGTCTGCACGGCGCTGGTCCTTGCCGGAGCCCTGTCCACGGGGGACCGCTTCCGCCCAGTCCTGCACCGGGCGTTTCGTGAACCCCGTCACGGACGTGTGCTGGGAGTGTCTTTTGCCGATCTCGATCGGGCCGATCCGCATGGGCAGCGCCACGGGCGCGCCGGACACGCCCAATCCGGGATCGCCGATCTGCCTCTGCGGCAAGCCGATCCCCCGGATCGGACTCTCCCTGGGCTTGTGGGAGCCGGCGCGGCTGATCGACGTCAGCCGCGCGCCCTGGTGCTTCCCCAATCTCGGGGGCATGACCATCGACCCGGGCCTGCCCGCGGGGCGCGGACGTACTGGCTCCTCGGGCGGCGACGGCGCCTCGGGCTCTGTGTGGCACGTCCATGACTACGTCTATCCGCTCCTGTCCTGGATCGGGGCCCTGCTCGACATCGGCTGCCTTGAAAGCGGGGGGCTCGACATCGCCTGGGTCTCCGAGCTCGACCCGGCCTGGCTCGACGACGAGCTGTCCTTCCTGTTGAACCCGGAAGCCGCGCTGTTCGCGGACCTGCCGGCCCAGGCGGCCTGCGCCGCCGATTGCGCCGCCGCCTCGGCTGGCCTGCCGCTCGACCCCCTGTTCTGGTGCGCGGGCTGCCAGGGCGGGATGTATCCCCTGACCGGCAACGTGGCCGCCCACGTGGGCGGGGTCCAGGCCTCGCTCCTCGTGGCCCAGCGGCTCGTGTTCCGTCTTCACCGGCTGCTGCTCGCCTGGGGCACGTCGGGGCCGGCGGCGCTCTGCGGGCGCTATCCCATG
>CBDHDG010000001.1:0-223084 GCA_965261595.1 bacterium | reverse complement strand
GTTCATCCAGGAGCTTGACGGCCAGCGGCTTGTCGGTCGCCTCCTTGGACCAGCAGACCGGATGCCAGTATTCGTGCAACGCGGGCCAGAGTCGGGACTCATCCATCGGGATTTCTCCTGAATGATCGGGGTCAGTTCTTGAGTGCGCCCTCAGGAAATTTCGCGGGTCTCGTCGTACAGATTGTACCCGGATTTCCCCATTTCAAATCCGGACAGGCCTGTGCCCATCTCTCCGTTGCCGTTTGACCAATTCAATCCTGGTCAGGGCGGATTGTCAACCGGATGAGGGCGCCTGCACATGACCCCTAATCTCCCCCATAGAAAGAGCAGCAAAAGGGTCAAACCCCATTTTGTTCCACGACAATTCCACCATAAAGCGACAAGGGTCCCAGGTCCGTCAAGGGATGGCCGGAGATCCCGCCAGATTTCCGCCGGATTCCGCCAATCCCCTGAATTCCCCTTGATTTCCCGTCGCAAGGCTCCCATATAAACCGAAAAAATAACGTAACTCGAATGGGAGGAGTGTACATGAAGGTCACAAAGGCCAAAATCGAGGCCAATCGACGGAACGCCCAGTTGTCCACCGGGCCCAAGACGACCGAGGGGAAGGCCGCCGTCCGGTATAACGTATTGAAACATGGAATATTGGCGAAAGAAGTCGTCATCGCCGTGGGCGACGGCCGGGAGGACGGGGGACGGTTCGAGGAGCTTCTTTCCGGCCTCCCCGACGAGCTCAACCCCCTGGGCGTCCTCAAGGAGATGCTCGTCGAGAAGATCGCCGTCAGCTTCTGGCGGCTCGGGCGCGTCCAGAGGCAACACCAAGGGGACACCGTCCCCCCGCCTATCAGCTTCCCCTACTGAAACCCGGGCCTAATCATGTAAAAGTGAAAAACAAAGCCAAATTTCCCTTGGTATATAAGGACTTTTTATTTGGCTTTTGGCTTTCGGGAGAAAACTTTTATCCGCAGACGCTGTCCTCGCGCAGGCGGGGATTACGCAGATTACACAGATTGGAGAAGGACAAGAATAGAGACACAACGCGGGCCGACTTAGTTTGGATTTCTCACCAACCATCCGACGCAAAGGGCGGTGAGCGGTCAATAACCGATAGCGGGTCCACCCATTCGCGAAGGCTGGCATCTCCTCCTTTTGAGAATCCCGGGGCAAAGGGTTCTCCGTGCGCCAAAGACGTTGTAATGACCGCAACGACCCTCAACCGCAACTTGGCCGGCACGCAAGTGCCTCAACCGCAGCTTGGCCGGCACGCAAGTGCCCGCCGAATCAGGCCACCGATGGCGATTCATTCGGCGCGCGAAACGCAAGACCATCGCTTGGTGAGAAATGCGGGCTATTGAGGATGGCATAAATAATGTCCTACAGGGAGCGGCTCAACAAAAAGTCCGGAGGATTCCCCGATACTTCCGGGGCGGGTACGGAGCCCCGCCCCTACGCACGATTCTGCAATGGACATGTAGGGGCCGGGCTCTGTACCGGCCCCTTTCACGCGATACGTAGTTAGGTCATTAATAATACAGGGATCAATAACCCGAACAGGTCAAATTCGATTCCGGAGGGGTGAGTCCGCACGGGCCGGGATGGGAAAAACCCGTGCGGACTGCACGCGAAGAAGTAGGACGCCCGGGTGGTTATTCACTCCCCGACTACTTCACCATGATCTTCGGGAGGAAAGCCGTCGTATAGAGGTCATCCACGGCGGGCTTCGATTTCAGCTTGTGAGCCCCCGCGACGACGTCCCGGGTGAAGGTCATCTTTTCGCGGGACAGATAGCCGATCCCGTGCTTCTTGGCCGCGTCGGTCACCAGGTGATCGATGGCGATCTGCCAGTGCTGAATCGCCGTATCCCGGTTCAGGACGGGGACCTTTTTGAGGATGATGTCCGTGGCCTCTTTCGGGTGCTTGATGGCCCAGGCCATCCCTTTGTACATGCCCCGCATGAAGCGCCGGACCTGATCGGGCTTCTTCGCGAGCTTCTCTTCCGTCGCCGACATGGTGTTGGAATAGATGTCCACGCCATTATCCGCAAACGGGAAAAGAAGGAGTTCCTTCCCCGCCATTTTGGCTGCCTTCATTTGGCTGGGGTTGTTCGTGGCGTATGCCCCCCAGCCGTCCACCCTCCCCGCCAGACCGGCCGAGCCGAGGGAGGCGGGATTCAGGAATATCCACTTCACCATGGCGGGGTCCACGCCATTCTTGCGCGCCAGGGCGGGGAAGATCTTGTGGGTCGAGCTGAAGGAGGCGTCGGCGAAGGTCTTCCCTTTGAAGTCCTTGATGGACCGAATGGATCCGCCCTTGACGACGACGATCTGCATGGGCGTCTTGGCGTGGAAGGCGCCGATCATCTTCAACTTAATTCCCTTGGAGCGGGAGATGACGACGACGCCGCCGTCGGGGGTCCCAAAGTCGGCATCCCCGACCATGAGCCGCTTGACGGTCTCGGACGAGCCCTTTCCCCGCACGATTTTTACGGTGAGCCCTTCCGCCTTTAAGAATCCCTTCTCCACGGCCGCGTAGAATCCCGCGTCCCGTCCATAAGGAACCCAGTCCAGGGTGTGGACCAAATTCTCAGCCCCCGACGAAAGCGGGATCCCTCCGATGAGGAAGAACGCCATGGCAACGGTTGCCAGGGCTTTGAAAGACGCAACGCGTTTCAAAAGACCCACAACGGTTTTTCCGAACATGTCCGAATCGCTCCTTCCAGAACTTCATTGGACCTGTGTCGTGAGGACAAACTGCCTGCCCGTCGGCGTTCATCCCAACCTCGAAAGGATGTCTTGCTTGTGTGGCTCCTTCTCAATCTTGCGTCTCGACCCCGCCTCCACATTGAAACCTGGCGGAGGTCTCCGAAATAAGATCTCCCGGAGAACAGTTACTTGGGAAGGTCCCAGCTCTCCTCTATCGGGTAGGTCAGCCGATCGAGCTTTCGCGGCAGATACCGGCCGTGGCCGTGTTCTCCGCTCACCTGGCTCCCTTCAAAGATGACTTTGCCCCTGGAGATCGTCATCGAGGGCCATCCCTTGATCCTTCGGCCTTCGAAAATGGTGAAGTCGGCGTAGGAGTGCATGATGTCCGCCGTGTAGGTCACCTCCTTGTCCATATCCAGAACGACCAGGTCGGCGTCCGCCCCCACCATCAGGGTTCCCTTCTTGGGATAGAGGCCGAACGTCTTGGCCGGGTTCTCGCAGCAGATCTCCACGAGACGCTCCATGGAGATCCGGCCCTTGTGCACCCCCTCGCTCAGCATGTGCGGGAGGAGGGTCTGCATCCCGACGAACCCCGACCCCGTCGACCAGACGTCTTCAAGCGGGTCCGTAGTACGGTCCCCGGTGTCTCCCCGGACGAACTTCTCATGGATGCTGGTGACAACGTGGTCGGTGCCCATGCACTGGATGCGCCCGTCCATCACCGCCTGCCAGAGGGCCTCGTTGTGGCGCCCGTCCCGGATGGGGGGATTGACCTTGAGGGCCCTGGCGTTGGGTTTTCCGGCGATGGCCGGCTCGTCATTCTTGGTCATGAAAAGGTACTGCGGACAGGTCTCCACGGTGATCCGGCAGCCCTTTGCCCGCATCTCATCGCAGGCCTCGAGGCCGTCGGCGGTGGAGAGGTGAAGGATATAGAAGCGGCACCCGGCCTTCATGGAGAAGAGACCATACCGGAGGATGTGCTCGGCCTCGCACCAGGGAGGGCACCGGTCCGTCCAGGCCGGTCCATCCGTGCGGCCTTCCTTCTGAAGCCGCTTCATGACGGCCGTCGCCACCTCGGTGTTCTCGTTGTGAATGAGGGCCAGGCCGGCGACGCCAAGCTTGCCGATCTGCTCGAAGCCCGACCAGAACAACCCGTCGTCGAATTCCCCGGGCATCCCCATCCGGTTCTTCCACTTGGGCGCCACGTTCGCGGTCTTCGGCTCTCTGAGGTTGGCGTAGAACTTCCAGGAAGGAATCCCGTACTTCCGGGCGGCGTTGGGGATATCGTCGCATTGCTCGTCCATGCTGATGTAGGGGGTGTAGAAGAAGTCGATGATCGAGGATTCCTCCCCGATCTCCCGCGCCACGGGAAGCCGCTCCGTCCACGGACGGGCGTCCTCCTCGGTGACGAATTCCTTGTATTCCCGGTCGGCCCGGCCCGCGCCGTGCATGATCCCTATGGTTGTAACGCCCCCCACGGCGGAGCCGGGGGTTTCCGTCCGGAAGTCCTGTTCGAGGAGGTATTTTCCGCCGATGTGGGTGTGCGGATCCACAACGCCGGGAATGACATAGCGCCCCTCTACGTCGATGACCCGCTCAGCCGGGGTGTCGTCCCGCTCGGAGACGATGCCCGCGATTCGATCGTCCTTGATCTGGATGTTTCCCGTGTAAACCCCAGCCGTTGAAACGATCCGGGCATTCCGAACGACGATGTCCAACTTGGCCATCATTTCTCCTTTCAATGATTATCCGGCCGTCGCGGACCGCCTCCCCCCCGTTGAGCAGAATGGTCGGGGGGGAGGGGGAAAGCGGAATCCTGCGGCGGTGCGACGGATTGGGTTGAGCCGAATCTCAAGGATGATTGTTTGCATAACCGATAAAGCTTGTCAACACCCCGGGGGAGGCGGCATGCCAAAGGGATTTCGACAGACGCGGGTCAGTCCCCGCTTTTCCCTAAGGTCGTCAGGAGACTGCCGAAACCCCGGACGGTTTCTCTCACGCTCCCCAGCCGGAGTCCGGCCCAGAGGCCCGCCTGGTTGCTCGTCACCACGGGAAGACCGAGATCCCGCTCCAGCAAGTCGATCACCTCGAACGTCCGAAGGGCGCCGGAGCAGATCAAAATCCCGTCCGCGTCTTTGACTTTCCGGGCCACCTCCTTGGTCAGACTGTAGGCGCCGGTCGGCGGCATTCGGGCGATATCCCAATTGTACCGCTGGCGGAGCCCTTCGACAGCCAAAACCTGGAAATCCGCTTCCTCCAGGAACGCCCGAAGCCGTTGATTCAACTCATCGGTGTACGCCGTGGCGGCGGCGATCTTTCGCAGGCCCAGCCGGCGCATCGCCTCCACGACAGCGGTGGCCATCGTGACGCTCGGCAACCCGGACGCCTCCCGAAGACGGTCGGTCAACGCGAGGTTATACGCCTGGCCCCTGAAAAACCCCGTCGGCGTTCCGCAAAGAACCAGGGCGTCGGCCTTCATGATCGCGATTTCGCGCGCGGCGCGCTCCACCTGGGTGAGCATCCGCTCCAGGCCCTCCGAGGACACCTCCTCGATGTACATCCTCGTGGTGACGAAAGACACGCCCTCCGGCGCCGCCATCCTGAATTCTTCTTCCGCGACGGGGCCGCCGCTCGGCTGCACCAGACCAATGAGCGCTCGCCACCCATACATGAAACGTCCCTCCCCGGGATCCGTCCAGGCCCGCCTTCAGTTTCGATGGCCCTCGCAGGGCCTTCGCCGCAATCCGTGAATCATCAACTTTTTTTGGCGGCGCCGAACGGGGTTGTCCCAAATGGAGAAGAGCCGATCTCCCTTCACCACACCTCGGCCAGGACGTCGTCCGGGTGGCCGTACCGGGAGGCGAACGCCCGGACCTCCGGGTCGTCGAGAGCCGTCAGCCTTCCCCCGCGGATCAACTCGACCTCCCCCATCGTCAGCGTGGGCCGGAGCCCTCCGCCGTCCCAGTGCCAACCGCTGTCCACTTGGGAGTCCGGATTGGCCCACTTTCCCACCGCACAGTGGAAGGAGCCCGCGCGCCTGTGGGTGATCGTGTCCATGCCTCTCGTCTTGAGCCCGGCGGAAACCGGGGCCTTGGGGCTCACGCCGATAGCCAGCTCGCAAAAGAAATTGCCGTTCTCGTAGCGCTTCATCCGGTCTTCAAACCAGCGGGCCTCCTCGCCCCCCTCGACGCGGGTGACCCATTGGTTTTCGATCGTGAGCCGAATGGGCTCTTTCAGGAAACCTTCAAACCCTTCGAGCTGCTCGAAGACCAGGGTCCCGTTCACGGGGGGGTCCGGAAGCTCCGTCATCTCCCCGCCCGGGAAGAATTGCCATTGCTTGGGCGGGTCCACGAACTTGAAACCGGCCCGGTAGGCGATGCGGCCCGTGAAGTCGGTCCCGTGCTCATCGGTAACGCGGAAGACATCCGTCCCGGACGAGAGGGCCTGCTCGCGGACTTTCTGATAGATCCTGAATACAAGCTCGGCCGGAAACCGCGCCCACTCCGAGGCCAGCAGCTCGGGCGTCAGGCTGATGACCGCCACGTTCCGGGTCGGGGTGTAGAAAACCACCTGGGCCACGTCATTATTGTGGAGCGTTGCCGCGTTCTCGAGCCCATGAAAGCTCAAGATGACGTCGGCCTCGCGGATCGCGGAGAGGACGGGCTTCTGGAGGGGTTGCTTCAGACGGTGGATAACGGCCTTTGAGCAGAGAAGAACAGCCTCGGCGCCGGCCTCCTCGACCGCCGTCCCGAAGGCTTCCACAACGTCGGGATGCGCTTCGCCGGAACGGTCCGTCCAAAGGACGACCTGCTCCCCCGGCTGGACACAGGCATAGCCGCGCACACAGTTTCGGGCCCCCTCCATCAAATCCCAGACAAGTCCCATCGATTTTCTTTTAACGATTCCGGTCCGAAGACCGCGAAGAATGATCCCGGCAGATCAGAGAAGGCGATTACGGCGCCATGCGTCCGAATCCGTCGCGCCTACGAGCATGAATCAGCAAGGCCGGCGCAGATACTTGCCGCCGCCCTTTCGGTCCGTGACTTGGCCGTCGTCGTAGATGACCTCTCCCCGGAGGATGGTCGTGACGGGCCAGCCGGTCACCTCCATGCCTTCATAGATGCTGAAGTCGGCCTTGGAACGGAGCATATCGGCCTTGATTGTGCGCGTGACATCCATGTCCACGACAACTAGGTCCCCGTCGGATCCTGGTGCGATGACGCCCTTTCTGGGATAAATGGCGCAGGCCCGGGCGGGGTTTTCACAGCAGACCTCGACCAGGCGCCCCATCGAGATCCGGCCCTTGTTCACCCCCTCGCTCAGCATCAGGGGAAGCAGGAAGTCCCACCCCACCATGCCGGAGCCGGTCTCCCAGATGTCTTTCGCCGGATCGCCGTCATGGTCGGAGGTGTCTCCCTTGACAAGCTTCTCATGGAGGCTTGTCACGACATGGTCCGTCCCCATGATCTCGATGTCCCCGTCCGCCAGACCTGCCCAGAGCCGCTCATGGACCTCCGGATCGCGAAGGGGAGGATTCACCTTGGTGAGAAGGCCCGGAAACTCCGCGTAGGCCGAAACCAGAAGATACTGGGGACAGGTTTCAACCAGGATGCTGACCCCGTCCTCCTTTTGGCGGATGCACTCCTCCAGCCCCGCCGAGGTGCTGAGGTGGAGAACGTAATGGGTGGACCCGGTCACCTTGGCGAAATAGCTGTACCGGCTGATGTGCTCCGCTTCCAGCCACTCGGGAATCCGGTCCGCCCAGGCCCCGGAGTCCGTCCGGCCGGCGGCCTGAAGACGCTCGGTGAAGATTTTGGCGATTTCGACGTTCTCGCTATGGACCGCGACGTGCGTCATGGGGCCGAGCTTCCCGGACTCCTCGAACATCAAATAGGCGAGGGTGTCGTCAAAGGGCAGGGGAATCCCGATCCGGGCGGACCACTTCGGGCTCACGGGGTTGTCGGCGTGGACCTTGAGGTTGCCGTGGTATTTGTACGAGGTGATCCCGAGCTTGTCGTAGTACTGCGGGATCTCTTCGGCGTGCTGCATGGAGTTCAACGTCGGCGTGAAGAAGAAATCGACGAGGGAGTTTTCCTCGCTGACCTTTTTTCCCAGATCAAAGGCGTCCAGCCAGGAGATGACGTCTTCCGGGCCGGGAAGCTCTTTGAAGGGCTTCTGACCCATTCGGGGGACGCGAACGATGGCCCCGACCGTCGTGACGCCGCCGGCCGCGGCCCCCGGGGACTCCGTCTTCCAGTCGTCTCCCAGGTCATACTTCCCGCCGGGGTGGGCGTGAGGGTCGATCACGCCGGGCAGGATATACATTCCCTTCGCGTCGATAACCTTCCGGCCCTCCGGCAGACCATTCCCCTGCCCTACGGCGACAATTTTCTCCCCGTCGATGGCGACCCCGCCTTCAATTACACCTGAAGGAAGGACGACTTTTCCGTTTTTCACCAGAAGGTCCACACCCGCCATGGATGGTTTCTCCCACCTCATTGCATATGCGGTCACTCACCGCCTGTGTATCCACCCATTGGATACCTTGTTGCGAATTCGCGGTTAGGATACATGAACTGACAATGAATAGTTGACTTTTCATCGCGATGGGGCGTCTCTTTCCCCCGCCAGGCCGCCATCTCCCCGCCATGAGGCGAACCGGGCCTCGCTTTCGGGGGAGAGTTCAGTCTCGCGCTTCCCCAAAATTCAATTCAGGCTCAAGAAGTCCAAATAAATTCCCGATAAGCAACTATTGAATAGGTGATATATCCTAAGCCAATAGCCCATTACCCAGAGGATTTCTTCCTTTGGGAAATATCAGCCGTTAACGCAAGAGGGCAAGGCTCAAAAGTGGACGCCGCCGCTTTGGAAATCTTTTACGCAGGCCTTCAGGGCCCGGCTCGAAAGGGAACCCGCACATGAAAGATCAAGAGAATGGGCAGGTCCAAGAGGTGTCTGAAACCAACGGCTACGGGATGGTGGAACAATCCAATATCGACAACATGTTCACCCGCCTCAAGGACAACTGGGAGCCGGGCAGCAAAAAAAGGGTGATGATCGTGGATGATGACCAAGACATGCGCGCCATCGTCCGGACCCACCTCACGATGAACGGGATGGAAGTGTGTGAGGCCATCAACGGCATATTGGCGCTGAAAACCGTGACGAGGCTGAGACCGGACCTGATATTGCTGGACATCATGATGCCCGACATCGACGGCGTGTCGGTCTGTCGGTACATTAAAGTGAACGTGAACATCGTCCAGCCTCCGATCGTGATCATGATGACCGGCCTGAACGATCGGGACCACATCGGGATGGATTCCATCAAAGCGGGCGCCGACGAGTACCTGGTCAAGCCCTTCAGCGGCGACATCCTGGTCACGAAAGTTGAAGAAGCCCTGAAAAACCGGATCAACAAGCCGAGCTATCGATAACGCCTTCCGAGCCGGCGGGGTGTCCGGATCGGCCCGAAGGTCCGGGTTCCGGCGATACCGCACCCAAACATCTTTTATTGAAAAGGGAGAACGCAGGAAAACGCGACGATGGGGGAGGGGGGGGGAGAATTCGATCCATGAACAAATAGGTGTCACACCCTACCGATCCTCGGAAAACCTCCCCTCGAAACCAATGAAAAGCCAACGGAAGAATGAAGTGGAATTCAGCCGGTCTCAAGAAGCGGGAACAGGCTAAATTCATCAGACCTTTCGAATCTCAGCGGCGGACCTTTCTCCGCCAATGGGAATCAATCTTGCCGGATGAAATAAAAACTCAATGGGGGGCGAAGTATTCCTTCAATCCGAAGAAATCCCAACGGGCTCATTTGAGAAAAATCGCGTGCGCGCAGTACACGGTTATTCCCGGGCTGCGGAGGGGGGGGCACCCCGGGGGGCGGGGGGGGGGTCTCGAACGGCCACCGACCGGCCCGGACGGGATATGAAGTCCAGGTTGCTCCCGATTATCACGTGATAAACCCGTGAGTTCCAGGGTTCGGCACCGGAACGTCCCCATTCTCCCGACTACGGCTCACCGTCCAAGAGCCCCACTTACCAGATGATAGATGGGCCGGAGACCGAGCCCCCGCGCTCTCAAGGGGTACTCCGAACAGGGTTCGCATGAAAGATAGCGGTAGACCGTCCAACCCTCCGTACCGGGTGAAATGGGTCCGGCCCTGGAAGCTCGCTTGAAAAAATAAGCGGGGTGTGATGGGCGGGAGTAAATCGGGAGTATAGCAGCGGTCAACCCCGCTCATTCCGTGTCACTGAGTCCAACACCCCGGAATCCCCCAATCCCTTATTCCTCAAAGGTGTTTTCCCCCAAAACCCGCATCCCCGCTTGTATCCCGCCAACCCCCTGTTTACCCTTTTGTTCGAAGTATTCCTTCGTCCCGAGGGATTCGATGGCCTCTCCGAGCCGCCGGAGGGCGAGGATGTAAGCGGCGGTCCGGTTGTCCAGGTCGGCGGCGGCGGCGATGGCCTCGACCTTGCGGTACTCGCCCACCATGCGCTCGCGAAGCCTCTGGTGGACCTCTTCAAGACTCCAATAAAGCCCGGTCCGGTTCTGGACCCACTCGAAGTAGCTCACCGTCACCCCGCCCGCGTTGGCCAGAATATCAGGGAACACCGTCACACCCCGGGACTTGAGAATGGAATCCGCCTCGAAGACGATGGGGCCGTTGGCCAACTCAAGGATGTACCGGGCCTTGATCCGCCCGGCATTCTTCGGGGTGATGACGCTTTCCAACGCAGCCGGGATGAGGATGTCCACGTCCAACTCCAGCAACTCCTCGTTGGTGATTTCCCGATGGCTCACCTCGACCCACCGATCTCCCTGCCGCTTCACCGGCCCGACCACCCCTTCGGCGTCCTTGTGCGCCTGCACCGCCTCCGGGTCGATGCCCTCCTCGCAGTAGAAGGCCCGGCGGGAATCGCTCACCGCTACAACGCGGTACCCGTGGGCGTGGAGAATGTGGGTAAAGTTCGTCACGACCACGGCCCCGCCTATCTGTCCGATGACTTTCAGCGGGAGATCGCCTACCTGGGCATGACCAGTTCGCCCAGCTTCGTGCGGGCGCCCGAGGGAAATGGCTACTGTGAGTGGTTCATCCGCATCTTGAAGGAGAATCTCCTGTGGGTGCGCTCTTTCGCCACCGTAGAGGAACTGCGGTGGGCGCTGCTTGAGTTCAAGAACCTGTACAACCATCATTGGATTCTCGAGGGCTACGGCTACCGAACGCCGGCCCAGGCAAGGCAGGAAAAACTCGCTCAAGTTGCGGAGGCCGCATGAGGTCGAATACCCTCACCCGAGTGTCCAATAACCCAGGGGCGGTCCACTGCCGTGCCACAGCTCCGCCATTTCCAGAGCCCCACGGTAGAGCATACCGTCCCGCTTCAGGCCCTTCTTACTGAAGCTCCAATCAAGCAGCACTATGTCGTGCTTCGGCCGGTCGAAGTCGTCGGTCCTAAACCGCAGAACTACCTTGTTTACGTTGTTGATACTGCGCTTCGAGCCCGACAGACCGCCGATGACGGCTCCGACACCGCCAAGCAGAATGCCGCCGACGGCGATGCCTGCGAGTTGGCTACCGCGGTTGACATAGGCAAGCTGGATATCGTCCTCAAGGATCTCGCACGAGACAATTGATGACACTGTGGATCGCCGTAGCGCGCCCTCGTCTGCCAGCAGAAGTTCTTGACGACCCAGATCAATAGCGACGCCTGCCAAATTGAAAGCGCTGACATAGACATCCGCCGCTTCGAAGTCATCCATGCGGCGGATACGCTTCTCGATATTGGTCGCTGTGCGATTGTCCCGTTGGCCCTGCAACACGCTCATTACGATGATGGTGCCCAACAGAACTACTAATCCGACAACAACCCATTCCATCGTATGATCCCCAGATATTGTCGCGAGGCGGTGCGATCATATCGTGAGACGAGTCTAATCTCCTTCCATCGCCTCTGCAATTATACTCCCAACCTTCTCCGCCGCCTCGACGAGATGCCCGTCGGCCAGATGAGCGTATCCCGCCGTCGTCCGATGCCTCCGGTGCCCGAGCAGCTTGCCGACCAGCGGCAGGTTCTCGCCCGACATGACCGCATGACTTGCGGCGGTGTGGCGTAGATCATGCAACCGCAGCCTGCCGAGCTTCGCGTCTGTCCAGACCGCCCGTCAACAAGCGACAAGGCTGTCCTGACACCTACCGTTGGCGTATTTCGGAAACACAAAGCCATTCGGATCCCGATCTCCGGGCAGCGTCTCGATAAGCGCCCTGGCGGCCTCGCCGAGCGGCATCGCGCGCGGGCCGGTCTTGCCGTCGGGCAGGTTGATCGCCTCGACTCCAATGTCGCGCCATTTGAGATTGAGCACCTCGCCTCGCCGGCATCCGGTCAAGGCCAGCAGCCGGACCGCCGCGACGGCCTCGGGCCATTCGGCCTGGCGTTCGTCGAGCGCGCGGCCCAGCCCTCCCAGCTCGTCCGTGTCGAGGAACCGGGCGACATGATTCCTCGGGTTCTTCCGAATGCCGAGACAGGGGTTGCTGTCACGCTCGCGCCAGCCCCATTCCTCGGCCCGGAACATCATCGCGCGCAGTATCTCGAACGCCCGGTTGGCCGCGCCCGGCCTGTCCTTGCTCGCCGCGTCAAACCACGCGGCCACGTCCTCGGGGCCGATCCGGTCGATGGGCATCCTGCCGAAGGCGGGCAGGATGCGGGCCTTGAGATAGATGCGCACGGTCTTGCGCCCGGAAGGCTTCCAAAGCGGATCGCAGCGGCGCAGGTATTCGTCCGCGAACTCCCCGAGCGTCGGCGTCTCCTTCTCCCTGCGGATGTCCTCGGCGGGGTTCTCGCCCGCGTGGATGCGCCCGAGCATGTCTCGGGCGCGTCGGCGGGCTTCCGATAACTCCATCTCGCCATGGCGGGCGATGACGATGCGCCGGCTCCGTCCCTCGATGCGGGCCTGGACGATCCAGACCTTACGCCCCGAGGGGTGGATGCGAAGGCCGAAGCCGGGGAGCGTCCTGTCGAACAGGAACGTGTCCTTGTCGCCGGGCCTGCTCTCGCGGGCCAGGCGCGGGGTGAGGTCAACCGTGGGCATGATCGGACCCTCCCTTACCCTCCGCGCCCCTTCCGGCCAGGGCGGCCTGAATGCGGTTCGACATCCGGTTGGCGGCGTCCGATACCGACTGGTCGGAAAGGTGGGCGTAACGCTCCGTGGTCTCGACCAGGGCATGGCCCAAGAGCTTGGCGATGGTGACCATATCGACGCCGTTCATGGCCGCGACCGAAGCCCAGGAATGCCGGAGATCGTGAATCCGTAGCCCTTCCAGACCCGCCTCGTCGCGGATGTGGTGCCATTGGTTGGCAAAGTTCTCGATGTGGCGCGTCGGCGGGCGCGCGGGAAAGAGGTACGGGTAATCCTCGTTGTAGCGCGGGATGGCGTCGATGACCGCGCGTGATCTGCCCGGCGTTTTTTGTACCAGCAGAAGTGAGAGAGGATCTCACGAAGGAGGAAGCTGGACATGCCGGTCCGAAAGTACAAAGCAGAGCAGATTGTGACCTTGCTGCGGCAGATCGAAGTGCAGATGGCAAACGGGAAGCCGGCTCCCGAAGCCTGCAAGGAAGCCGGCATCCACACCCAGACTTATTACCGCTGGCGGAAGGAATATGGAGGGCTGAAGCTGGATCAGGCGAAACGGCTGAAGGAGCTGGAGAAGGAAAATACGCGGTTGAAGCGACTGGTGGCCGAGTTGTCGCTGGACAAGCAAGTGCTACGGGACGTAGCCCAGGGAAACTTCTGAGCCCTGAGCGGCGACGTTGCGCGGTGGAGTGTGCGCGGGGGAAGTATGGCCTGTCGGAACGGCGCGCCTGCTGGCTGCTAGGGCAATGGAGGGGAACGCAACGATACCGGCCGATGGATCGGTTGGACGAGGATGAGCTGACACGAGCGGTGGTGACTCTGGCGGCGCAGTACGGGCGGTACGGTTATCGACGAATCACGGCGTTGCTGCAGAGCTCGGGCTGGCCGGTGGGGAAGGATCGGGTGCAGCGAATCTGGCGGCGGGAAGGTTTGAAAGTGCCGCAGAAACAAAGGCCCCGAAGACGGCTCTGGCTGAACGGCGGTTCCTGTGTGCGACTGCGGCCGGAGCATCGGAACCACGTCTGGAGCTATGATTTTGTCAGCGCCAGAACGCACGATGGAAGAACGCTGCGGCTTCTGACGCTGCTGGACGAGGTTACGAGGGAATGCCTGGCCATCCGAGTCGAGCGGAGGATAGGCAGCCCGGAGGTGATCGAGACGTTGTCGGACGTGATGGTGTGGCAAGGGGTCCGGAGCATATTCGATCCGACAACGGCCCAGAGTTTCTGGCCCGGGACTTGCGCCAGTGGCTGGGGAAGGTCGGAACCGGAACGTTATACATCGAACCCGGTAGTCCCTGGGACAATGGGTATTGTGAGAGTTTCAATGGGAAGCTGAGAGACGAATGCCTGAATGGTGAGATCTTCTATTCGTTGAAGGAGGCCCAGATTGTGATTGAGCAATGGCGGGAAGAATATAACACCCGGAGACCGCACTCGGCGCTGAATTATAGGCCCCCGGCGCCGGAGGTCTGCACTCCATTCCTTCCCCCAAAACCGGTTTCACAGCCTCAGGCTGTCATGTAAACTCTCTCCCAATAAGTGGTACAAAAAATCGGTCTGGTCAGCCTTGCGGAAGAACTCATCCAGCAGCGTCCGGTTGAACCGCTCCACGAACCCGTTCGTCCGGGACCGGCCCGCCTTCGTCCTGCGGTGCTCAATGTCGTTGAGGGCCAGGTAGAGCTCATAGGGATGCGTTTCCTTCCCGCAGGACTCCCGGCCGTTGTCGGTCAGCATGGCCTGCACCTCGATCCCCCAGGCCTCATGCTGGGGCAGGACGTCGTTGTGAACCACCGCCGCGGCGTGCTCGGGCACCTTGCCCGTGTGAAGATACCCGAAGCCGTAGCTCCCAAAAGTGTCCACCACCGCCTGCAGGTACACCTTGTCCACGCCCTTAAGATGTCCCACAAAGAAGGTGTCCTGGGTTCAGAGCGCCCCGGGCCGGGAGGACTCTGCATGACGCTCTTGGTAGCAGGGATTCGCCCGCTCAATCGCCGCCACCTGCTCGGGCGTGAGGGTGAGCTTCTCCTTCGCCGCCCACGCCTCCAGCTTCAAAAGCCGTTCGTACCGGGAGGCCATCCCGTTCTTGATGAGAATGTTCTGAATGGTGGGGGGTGGAAACCGAGACCCCCTTGAGCATCAGTTGCCGGCTCAATCTCACGCACCCCCACATGGGATGCTCCATCGAGAGCGCCAGGATCTGCTCCACCACCCCGTGGGTCTGAAAGCGGCGTTTGTACTCGTAGAACTGGCTGCGGCTCATCCCCCGCCGCCGGCAGGCCTCCGATACGTTGCCCAGGGCCTCGGCCAGTTGCAGGGCGCTGAGTCGTTGCTTCACAACCTTCTTCTCTGCCCTTGTCATGGCTCCTCCCGCTCTGTCTTCCGGGGGACCTCCTCCCCCCCTTTGAAAGATATCTGTTCGGGAAGATGCCTAGGCGTGCAGTTTCATCAGTGAGCATAACTGTAGCAGCCGCGAAGCCATGCCGTTCAAACGAACCACCTCTGTTCCACTACGTGTCGTCTGTGGATAACGTTAGATTGGCGAATATATCCTGAATATCGTTGGGCTGGAGCGCCCATCTGTATGCTGGGTGTACCTCCCAATCGAATCCGAAATCTGCAAATTGACTTTGCAAATATTGACCCGCATTTCCCATATGGATCATAAGTTTTGTCGGACCGAATGCCGTTTTCTCTTGTAAGATCAAGGTGTTGGTGGACCGCCCCTGGTTTATTGGACACTCGGGGGAGGGTAATCGACCTCATGCGGCCTCGGCAACTCGAGCGAGTTTTTCCTGCCTTGCCTGAACAGGCCCGGGCCTGTTCCAAATAAGTATGGTGTCCCCCGATTAGGCCGAAGTCGTCCGGCCGAATCAAGAAAGAGAAAGAAGAAAGGAGCAAGGTATGAGCTGGTATTTAGCGGTGTTGAAGAAATATGCGGAGTTCAGCGGGCGGGCGCGTCGGAAAGAATACCAGATGTTCGCCCTTTCAACTTCATCATCCTCTTCGTGATTGGGCTCGTCGACACGCTTGCCGGCAGCCCGGGAGTCCTTGGCATGCTTTACGGCTTGGCTGTTCTGATTCCGAGTATTGCCGTTTCGGTCAGAAGGTTGCATGATACTGACCGGAGTGGTTGGTGGTTCCTCATCGCCCTGGTTCCCCTGATCGGGATCATTGTGCTTATTGTATTTATGGTGCGGGACAGCACGCCACTCGAAAATCAATATGGGGCGAACCCGAAAACCGAAACCGCTTAACAAAACACTGCGCCGGCCGGGGGTTCCGCCGGCGCTTCAACCCTAAATATCCGCTTCTGGGCCTGGCCCGGTCCCCTGTTTGCTGAGACCGTGTTGTTCAGCGTGTTTCTTTCCCGCCTTTCAAACATCCAACGCGTAGTGGAAACCAAAACCCTTCCTTACAACCAAGGCCACCTGATTGGAAAGCGCCAAAGTCAAGAACCGACCCCAATTGTGCAATTGTGGCCTGTTCAAGCGACTTCAAGAGGGCGCCGAGTCCTGCCGGCGAGGGGATGCAGGAGACATCTCTCCAGCCAAGCGACCGCCGGAACCACAAGGCTATCGCCCATGAGGTGGTAAGCTTCGTTGTAATTTTCAGGCAATCGGTAAGAATCGGGAACGCCCATCAACCGGGCCGCTTCCCTCGGGGAGAGAAGGCGCGACCGGATTTTGTCGCCCTCCACGATGAGTACAAACTGCCGGCTTGATCCTCCGACGGGGGTCCTCAGGCAGCCGCTGATTTGATCGAAACGGGCCTCCGCCCGCCAGCGCCGGCCGCCGTTTCCATCCGGCCGGGTCCGCTTGTAAACGGTCCCGACGGTGCGCTTTCCCGAAGCCCGGGCATCGCGCACCTTTTGGAGATTCAGATCAGACATCCCTCCAAGAAGGCCCGGGTTTGCTCCGGGGAGTGCCATTCAACCCCCGACGGCGCCTCTTCGATCAGGTCCGTTAATGTCAGCGCGCGATCGGTCGGCTTCGGGAGACGCCACCAAACCCAAGCGCGTCTAAGCTCGATCGGCAACGACTGATGGGCGGCGCGCAGGGGTTTCGTGTGCCATGGCATATCCGGCATGCCTCGCAGAAAGGATGTCGGCGGGTCGCGCTCGCGCGTCACCGCGACGATGAACAAACGCGGCCTGGATTGCGGAACAAAGTGAATCCCATCGATCACCAAAGGTCCGACATCATATCCGGCGTCAACCAGCGTTCGCAGAAGTGTTTCGAAATCCCGTCCTTTGTTCGAGGTGATGGCGCCAACCACATTCTCCAGGACGATGATTGGGATCTTCCTGCCGTCCGAGTCCATTGCCTGGATAAGACGGGAAAATGGCCGGAACGTCCCGCTCCGTTCGCCGTTCAATCCTTCTTGGCTCCCCGCCAACGATAGGTCTTGGCAGGGAAACGAAGCCCACGCCAAGGCGGGCTCGCCGGGCAAATCCTCGAGGCGCAGATTTGTCACGTCCTGGCAAATGAATTCCGGCGCCTCATTGAAGTTCTTTCTGTAAGACCGGGCCTTCTTTTCGCAGATGTCGTTCGCCATCAGGCAGCGCCACTGATCCCCGAGGCCGAGGCGCGCCATCCCGCCTCCGGCGAAAAACCCATAAAATCCAAAGGGCTCGCGCTCCATCAGACCCGTCCCTCGAGGAAGTCCCCGATCCGCTTCCGCAAGCCTGCCGTGTCCTTCAATTGACATTCCCACAAGACCAGGGCGTCCCAACCCCTGGCCCGAAGCTCCGCTTGGTTCGCCGCGTCCCGCGTCCGATTCCGCTCCAGCTTCGGGAGCCAATAGCTCTTATTCGTTTTCGGCCGTTTCCGCCCCCCAGGGCAGTCGTGTCCGTGCCACCAGCATCCATGAACGAAAATTACTTTCCGCCGGCTTGAAAATGCAAGGTCGGGAACGCCCGGCAGATTTCGGCGGTGGAGGCGGTAGCGATAGCCCATTTCGTGAACAAGTCTCCGCACCCTCATTTCCGGGCCGGTGTCCTTCCCGCGGACCCGGGCCATTGTCGCGCTGCGCTGCTCCTTTGTAAGAGAGTCCACTCTTCCGAATCCAATACAATATGTTGTGTCTTAGTTGGAATACCCCTCAAGATATCGTAGTGAATTCCGGCAATAGCGTCAACGAGGTATTTCGACTTTTTTGCTTGGGTCTGGAGTTGACCCGGTTTGGTGGACACCTGATGATTTGGGGGTAAAGGAGGTGTTCACGATGCCACAGACTCACCCACGCTATCCAATGGAGTTCCGCTGCCAGATGGTAGAGTTGGTCCGGGCGGGACGCACGCCCGAGGCGCTGGCGCACGAGTTCGAGTCCTCGGCGCAGACGATCCGCACCTGGGCCCATCAAGCCGACGTTGACGAGGGGCGTCGCAAAGACGGGCTCACGAGCGATGAGCGGGAGGAGTTGCGCCGACTTCGCCGCGAGAACCGACAGCTCCGCCAGGAGCGGGAGATCTTAGCAAAAGCCGCGGCCTGGTTTGCTCGGGATACCGATTCGATCCCGTCCGGATCTACGGGTTCGTGAGGGCGAACCAGGCCATGTATCGGACCGCCACCATGTGCCGGGTGCTGGGCGTCTCCTCCAGCGGCTACTACGCGTGGCGCAGGCGCGCGCCGTGTGCCCGCTCGTGTGCCGATCGGGCGCTCACCAAACGCATTCAGGCGATCCACGAGCGTTCTCGGGGGACTTACGGCGTGCCGCGCGTCCATGCCGAGTTGGAGGCTGAGGGAGTGCGTGTGGGCCGCAAGCGCGTCGCCAGGCTGATGCGTGGGGCGGGACTTGCGGGCGTCAGTCGGCGCAAGGGAGCGCGCACGACGCAGCGCTGGCAGGAGGCGCGGCCGGCCCCTGATCTGGTGGACCGCAACTTCACGGCCGAGGCCCCCGACCGGCTGTGGGTGGCCGACATCACCTACGTTCCGACATGGGCGGGGTTTTTGTATCTGGCCGTGGCGCTCGATGCGTTCAGCCGGCGCATCGTGGGGTGGTCGATGGCCACACACCTGCGGGCCGAGTTGGTGCTCGACGCGCTCGACATGGCGCTGTATAAGCGCCGTCCCCGGGCCGTCATCCACCACTCCGACCAGGGCACGCAGTACACCTCGGTCGCCTTTGGGCAGCGCTGCCGGCAGGCGGGCGTGCGTCCCTCCATGGGTTCGGTCGGGGACTGCTACGACAACGCGCTGTGTGAGAGTTTTTTCGCCACGCTGGAGTGCGATCTCCTCGCTCGCCACAGTTTCCGCACCCGGGCCGAGGCGCGCATGGAGGTGTTCGGGTTCATCGAGGGCTTCTACAACCCGCATCGTCGGCACTCCTCCATCGACAACCTGTCACCCGTTAACTACGAAAGGAGACAACAACGCACACCCTGAAAACCCAAGTGCTTAACTCTCCACGAAACCGGGGTAAGTCCAGTCTTGCTTCATGACTCAATGTGATACGAAATAAAAGACAAATATAAGCGATTAATAGATTGCACAGATTTGGCAAAGGCTAAGAACCGAAAGACGAGGCAATCCGCAGATTACGCAGAATTGGGACAGGCCAAGAACCGAAAACTAGGCTATCCACAGATTGCACAGATAATGCGAATTGAGTCGGGCAAAGCCATGGGCGCGAGGCGAGATTCCTCGTCGGGGCAAGTCCCTTCGTCGGAATGACAATCAGAAGTGTCCATCATGCCTTTTTTGGAATCTGCGTAATCTGTGTAATCTGTGGATAAATAAAAGATGGGGAGGAGGGGGGGGGGATTCAGTCCGACTCGAACCGTTGCTTTCTGCGCCGGTTCACCAGGAGGTGGGCCTGTCGGGTGGGTTCCGGGACGCGGTAACCCCGGCATGCCCGAAAGGCCCAGTCCGCCGCGGCCTCTGTGTCGATCCGGTGCCCGGGTGAGACGAAGATGGGTTTCACGCCCTTGCGCGTCCGGAGTGTGACGCCGATTCGGGCGCCGGAATCATCCAACAGGGGCGTTCGGCTCCCGGCTTGTTCCCCGGGTTCCGTTGTGCGGCCGCACAGGCGGGATTTCGCGCACCCCACCGCGGGCCGGTCCAGAAGGAGCCCCATGTGACAGGCCAGGCCGAATCCCCGCGGGTGGGCCGCCCCCTGTCCGTCGAAGAAGATGAGCTGCGGGTCGGTGCGAAGGCGCTCGAACACCCGGAGCAGCAGGGGGCCTTCCCGGAAGGAAAGGTATCCGGGGACATAGGGGAACCTCAATAAGCCGCTGACCGTCCGGGTTTCGACCACCTCCAGCGCCAGCCAGGAAAACACCACGACGCCCGCTACGGCCTGAGAGGAGAAGCGCCGGTAGGAGATATCGGCCCCCGCGATGAACTATCACGGATCGGGGGGGGGGGAGAGCCTTTCAAGGAGAGTTTCTCCCGCAGACCCTCCTGGATGGTTTTGGCCTCGGCGATGGACACCCGCCATGGGTGAAGCTTTCGGGCTTTTAACCGCTGGGCTTGTCCGGGCAATTCTATTCGCCGCGTTGCGGTTTCAGTGGGTTGAATCGCGGCCTCCCCCTTCCGGGTCCGGGCCGATTCCTTCCTCTTCATCGAGGTCGTTCTCTGCCAGCTCATCGAGGATGTCCTCTCTGGCCGAGCGCCGCAAATCTTTGGGGTCCCCCTTCCGAAGCGGGATCTCCTGCTCTGTCCGCCGCGGGACGAATTTCCGGCTCATTCTTTTAAGCTGCTTGACTTTGTCTTTTTCGCTCATGATGGACACCCGCCCAAGGCGCTCCCCAACGAAGAGGTTGATCCACGCGCCCATTTTAACCCATTCACCGCCGGTTTCAAATCAGTGGGCGGTTGAGCGGACCGAGTTGTCCTAGGGGCTCGATTTCTTTATACTCATCAGGTTTTTCCGACACTCGATTGTTGTCCTCAGCGGATCCCCGCGGGTCCGCGACGAATGGGAGCGAGATGGATCATGCCAAAAGAAGTGATACAGCCGAAGAACATGCCTGTCCCGGCGGCGCCGTACTCGCCCGGGATCAAGAAGGGCGGTTTCATCTTCACCTCCGGCCAGGTGGCCAATGATTCCAATGGAAACCTGGTGGGGATCGGGGACGTAGCCGCCCAGACCGAACAGTGCCTGAAGAACATCGAGACCGTGTTGACCGAGGGGGGCGCCACGAAGGACGACGTGCTCAAGTGCGTGGTTTTTCTTTCCGATATCCGGTATTTCCAGGACATGAACGCGGAATACGCGAAATTCTTCGACGGAGACGATAAGCCCGGCCGCTCCACCGTCCAGGCCCCTCTCGCGCGCCCCGAGATGCTTGTTGAGATCGAGGCCGTCGCGTACATCGGCGATTAGGAGGGAACCATGCCAAGAACAGTGATTTCCTCCGGGGACTCGGTCGCCATCGGTCCGTACTCTCCGGGGGCCGGGGGCGGCGGGCTTTTCTTCCTTTCGGGAAAGGCGGCGCTGGATTCGAGCGGAAACGTGATTGCTCCGGGCGACATCGCGGCCCAGACGGAAGCGACCATCCAAGCCATCGAAGCGGTCCTCTCCGACGCGGGCGGAACGCTGGACGATGTGGTCAAGACCACGGTTTTCCTGTCGGACATGAGGCATTTCAAAGGGATGAACGAAGTCTATGCCCGCAAGTTCACCGGGGGCCGCCCGGCCCGCTCCACCATCCTGATGGTTCCGCCGGCGGTGGACCTGTTGATCGAGATCGACGTGATCGCAATGATTGGAGAGTGAGGGAGGAACCCCAGTGGGCAGAACGACGATCCGGCTGGAAAGCGGATCCAAGGCCGTCGGACCTTACTCTTCGGGAGGGAGGGGCGGCGGGTTGCTTTTCTCTTCGGGACAGACCTCTTTGGACCCGGAAGGGAACGTCATCGGTGTGGGCGACGTGGAAACCCAGACCGTCGAGACCTTGAAGAACCTCGTCGCCGTTCTGGCGGCGGGCGGAGCGTCGGTGGAAGACATCGTCAAGACGACAGTCTTTCTGCCGGACCTGCGCCACTACGCCTCGATGAACGAGGCCTATGCCAAGTTTTTCCCGAAGGACCCGCCCGCGCGGTCGACGATCCTGGCGCCGCTGGCGCTTCCCGAGCTGCTGGTCGAGATCGAGGCTGTCGCCGTTTTGGGAGACTGATGGAATTCTCCCTCTCTCCGCGTTGGAAATCGGGTGAGAAAATCCATGGCCGGGCCGCTGGAGCCGGTCAGGCCGGGATGAGATCCCGCGCAAAACGTCTTGAACCCGCTGGAGTCAGCCAAACAACCTTGCGCGGGAAATCGGCGGTCCGCTGCCGAGCCTGTAGGCGGGCCTCCGCCATGAGCGGGCGCTTGACCCGCCGAATGGGATCGAACGCCGTCACCGGGGCGCCTTTCGGAGACTCAAGTTCGCGCAACCGGGGGCCGATAGAACAAGAGAGCAACATGGACAGAGGCGGATTTATGCCCATCTTGGAACGGGACAAAAAATGGTCGAGGCATCCATGGATAGCGTCGAAGCGTTAGCGGAGGAGGAGGCAGGCTCCGGGCAAGTTGCGTTGGAAGCCCCGCCGGCGAAGGTTGAACCCGAGCCGGTTCCCGAGCCGGTTCCCGAGCCCAACAAGCTTCGGCCCGTTCAACTGAAAGTGGTCGAGATGTTTGAAAGCATTCCGTTTCCGATTTACATGAAATCGGAGTCGACGGGTGCGTTTTCCTTGCTTGTTTCCAAGGGGGATCAGCTCAGCGAATCGAAGCGGAGGCAGATTCAAAAGCATTCTCGCGGGATAGTTTACATCCAGTCGAAGTACTACGCCGCCTACGCCGCCGAGGCCGAGCGGGCGCTCGACAACATTCTCGCCGATTGCGAAATGGACGTCGAAGAGAAGGTCCCGCTGTTTTTCTCTTATGCAACGGAACGCCTGGCCGAAGTGTTCGAACGAATTTCCGAGGAGGGGGGCCAAAACGCGACGCTGGTTCTCCCCGTCGCGGAACAAGCCCTCGGCTTGGTCCAGCAGGATTGGAAGGCCGCGTTTTCACTGCTCCAGCTGGCCCAGAAGAGCCCCGAGACGTACGCCCATTCTCTCAACGTTTGCTTGTTCGGCCTGAGCTATGTCCAAAATTATGTTCCGATGTATTCGGAGGGCGAGCTCAAGGAGATTGCGTTTGGATTTCTCAGCCACGACATCGGAGAGCTTCTCGTCTCCGATGATTTGTTGAATAAGAAGTCCCGTCTCACCTCCATCGAGCGGAAAATCATCCGGCAAATTCCTTTGCACGGACATAAGGTCTTGATGGAGTCCGATTGCGACTATCCGCCGGCGGTTGAAATCGTTATGAACCATCACGAGCGGGTGGACGGCACGGGCTACCCGCGAGGGTTAGCGGAAAATCGGATACCCCTTCTCGCCCGCGTCTGCACCGTTTGCGAGGTGTTCGACACCATGACGACCCCGCCAGATCTATCGCAAAGAGGCGCCCCTGACTGCCTTTGAGGCGCTCAACCGGATGGTGAAGGAAGACCCTGGTCAATTCGATCTGCGCGTTCTCGCCAATTTTATTCGAATGATGGGGGGGAAGCCGAATAGTGGGGACGAAGACGAATCCGTCCACTGAGCGATCCCCCCCGCCGGGATGCATTGGAATCTTACGAAAATCAGCGGGGTCGGCGAGAGACTTTGAGGGCCGGCCTTGAATACTGAAACCCTCTCCCGAAAGCCCGGGCCGATCAGTCAGCGCCGGATCACCAAGGGGACGGTCGCTTTGCGTCTGGAGGGCGCGGCGCGGTTCTGAAGCCGGGGGGGGAGGGCGCGTGTGGGGGAGAAAGCCAGGTCCTTGAACTCCCTCAGTCGCTTTCCCGGACCCTTGGCGGGCATCCATCGCCCATTTTGCGCCCGGACCAGGATGAAAGAATCTTCCCCGAGGGCGGCTTCTCGATAGAGGGCATTGGGCCTGCCGGCTATCTGGTAAGCGCCGAGTATCCCCGAAAAGCGGTTTCGGTTTCGCATCTCGGATAAGACACGCGCCCCGAGGGTGGAGAGAGACTTTGGATCGGCGAAGCGGACGATGAGATCCATCAGGAAGAGCAGCGCGTCGTAGGTGCAGGCGGAAATGAGTAAAGGCCGCTTTTCATAGGACAAGAAGTAAGCGTCGCGAAATCTCACAAGATTTGTCCTGAGCGGGTCATTGGGGCCGAGGTGCTCGGCGACTGCCATCTTGTGTGCGATGGCCAGGATGTTTTCCCCTGGTTGATTGCGCGGGGGGGCGATTTGCTTGGGGGTCCAGCGACGTGGTGGAGGCGACGCCAGCTCGGGATGCACGGCAGCCGGCCCCAGGAGGATCGGCCCCGTGTGACCGGACCTCCGAGCCGCCCGCAAGAGGTCTTCCACGCCGTCACGGTCGAGCCAGGCCAGAATAGGGCGGGAACCACCGCCTTTCTGGAAGAGTTCCACAGGGTCATTCTCTTCGCCGGACGGGTAACGTGCTTGCCGAACACGAATCCCAAGTTCTTCCGCGATTCGACGAATAACGCCCCGTCCTCTGCGTCCGTAGGCGGATTGATCAGAAACCAGCATGATTTCGCGTACGCCTTCCTCGCGAAAGAGCGAAAGGCTCTTTCGTGCCGCGCCGTCGACGAGGCGCACAAGGGAGATCATCTCTTTCCCCGGGATTCCCGGGCCGCAGGAGACAGTGGGCAAGTTGTCCGTTTGTAAGGCCGACGCGGTCAGATCGACGGGATTTGCGCTCACATATTGTCCCGCAATCGTTGGCGGTTCGGGTTTTTTCCGAGAGTCGGTCGGACCCAAGGCAGCGTTGACCTCGCCGGGCGGTTTGGATTTCGATCCCCCGACCGGTGGGGAAGGAGCAAGTTCCTCGTCAGGCGTCGAGCCGATGGGCGGTTCCCGACTGGGTCCGGGGGGCTGAATCGTTGAAGTCTTGAAATCGAAGCGGACTCCCTTCATGAGTCCGGCGCTCTTCAACTCTTGAAAGAAAAACTCCGCTCCCCGCATCTCGGCGAGTGATACGGAAATCCTTGCCTCGGCCGAGGAAGTTTCTTCTGAAGCGGGGGTCACGAGGAGGTCGAGGGAAATTCCAGGCGCCGGCGGAACCTCTGGTTTCTCTTCCTGGCTCCGCGGCGGCCAGGCGCAAGAAAGGGGGAGGACACCCAAGGCCAGGGTGGCGGTCAGGAAAGCCCACTTCCGCATGAGGCTCACAGCAGCTCCTCGGAAAGTCCTCGGGATTGACATCGCTTTAACCCGAAAAAAGGGTTTTCTCCACCGGCCTCGACGAAGAGGCGGGCGGTTCCTTCTGAGGGCCGGTGTCTTCGCGCTTCCGCTGACCCGCCCCCTAAAGTTGTACCACTTTTTGAGTTAGTCTCTTCTCCCCGATATCCGAAAGTGTAGGGATGCCCGGAGGCATTGGTTCGATGGCCTCCGGCGCCGGGGGCCGGTAGCCCAAGGCACTATGGGGCCTTACCCGGTTGTAGAGTTGTCGCCATCTCTCCACCAACACCTTGGCCTCTGTCAGGGTGTAGAAGATCTCCCCGTTGAGCAGCTCATCGCGCAGCTTGCCGATGAAGGACTCCACATAGCCGTTCTCCCAGGGACTGCCCCGCTCGATGTAAAGCGTTCTCACCCCAAGACGGGTGAGCCACCCTCTCACCGCATTCGCCGTGAACTCCGCCCCGTTGTCCGAGCGGATATAAGCCGGCAGGCCACGCCGGACGAACAACTCGGTGAGGCGGTCCAGGACGTCCTCGGAGTTGAGTCTTCTCTCTACATCAAGGGCCAAGCGCTCCCGGGTCAACTCATCCATCACAGCCAGCATCCGTAAAGGCCGCCCATCGTGCGTCCTCGCGGCCAGGAAGTCGTAGGACCACACATGATTCCGATAAGACGGACGTTTGCGAACACAAGAGCCGTCGTTCAGCCATAAACGCCCTCGCTTGGGCTGTCTCTTCGGCGCCTTCAGGCCTTCCTGGCGCCAGATCCGCTCCACCCCCTTGTGATTCACTCGCCAGCCTTCTCTTTCCAATAGAGCCGTTATCCTCCGGTAGCCGTACCGTCCGTACTCGCTCGCCAGCTCTGTCACCCGCGCCACCAAACGGGCCTCATCGTCAGGGACCTGGGCAGAGCGCCGCTGAGTCGAGCGGGCCTGACCCAGCACCCGGCAGGCGCGACGTTCGGACACGCTCAGCTTCTCCCGCACATGCTCCATCGCCCGCCGCCGCGCAGGCGGGCTCAGAAGTTTCCCTGGGAGGCCTCCTTCAAGATGGCGTTATCCAGGGCCTGCTCGGCCACCAGCTTCTTTAGCCGGGCGTTTTCCTGCTCCAGTGTCTTCAGTCGTTTCGCCTGGTCCAGGCGCAGGCCTCCGTACTCCCGCCGCCACCGGTAATAGGTCTGCTCGGAGATCCCCAGCGTCTTGCAGACCTGAGCCATCCTCTGCCCATTGGCCAACTCCACCTCGGCCTGACGAAGCTTGTGGATGATCTGCTCCGCGGTGAATCGCTTCCGACTCATCATTGCCCCCTTTCTAGGCCAATCCAGTCCCGAAAGCCGTGCGAAAATCCTAACTCTCAAACCGGACCGGTTTCAGGGGGGCAGGTCACCGGCGGAAGAGGCCTTGAACCTTCGGCCACAAGTAGATCAGGGCGACTGCCGTATAGATCAGGTAGAAGGGCCTGCCCGGGACGATGTATCGGCCTTCGGCGTGGAAAGGTGCGTGCACCATGGAGAGATACACGATGGGGATCGCCAAGATCCAATGCTCCCGCCACCCCTTCCGCGAAACAACAAACCCCAAGACCCCCAAGAGGAGGATGGCCGCTGTTCCCAGCGTCAGAAGGGGGTACAAGACCGCGCTCCCACGGACCTGATAGGTCTGCTCCTCACTGGTAGTGCCTACAACCAGCCACAAGCGGGGAATTCGGAAGATCATCGCCTGCACATTCTTCCAAAAGTTCCTTTTGAGGTTGATCCACGCCAGCATCATGTAGGCCCTGTTTCTGCGGAGTTCCTGATGAATCGAGGGGAACCCGATACGCTGGACGCAGGGAGATGATTCTGGTAGGGAAGAAAAATCGCCTAATCCAACACCGCATCTCGGCAACTTAGTCCAGTTTGCTCCAGGGATGCCCGGACCACGGGAAAATACGGTTGCGGCGAACCTGCGCTCGTCGTCGAGGCCCCCTCTTTCAATCAACCATCGCAGCGCAGGGGCCTTTTTATGCAAGGGAAGCAAGAGATCGGTCTCGTTGTTCAAGGAGAGTCGGAGCGTTTGCGCGCCGGAGGCCTCTATGTCTCTTGCCGTAATAGCGTCCGAATTCAACATTTTTTGGATTGTGAATTCGAGGTCAGAGCTGGCAAAGAAGAGGTCTTGGACCAAGGGTTCGAGGTCAATGACGGAAAGAGATCGGCTTCCGCCAGAATTCAGACGGGCTCCTGGTTTCAGGAGATTATCGTACCAGTTTGGGCAATGGCGGTCACGAAGTATGCAGGAGACGAGCGCCGAGGGCGCCCCATCTACAGAATTCGGACGGGCCACTGATTTCAGGACGTTAAGTTAAGTATGAGCGATGTACCGGGCAAGGACGGCCACTTCGTAGATGTCGAAAGTGTCCGTTTCGCCGATTTCGTGTACGACATCGGGTAGGGTTTCGAAGAAGAAGTGCCGCTCCGGGAACAAATCCGATTTTGGGGGGTATCTCAATCTCGCTCTTCCCGACAAGGGGGGCTTGGACGTCACGAAATAGCTCACGCGCGTTCCAATAGGCTGAGGTGGAAGCGTTGCTTGAAATTTGCCAGCTCCGGCCGGGGACATGTCCACCGTTGTGAAGCGGCCAGACTGCCCTGTCCGGTAATGAAGCCGAATGGGGGTGATCCGCTCGGGATTTCTGGCTCTCAGTTCGATGATCGAGGGGCGCTTCGGGTCGTCGTGGAAATACGGCAGCCGGTTCTCCAAGACGAGAAGTTGAAAATAGTAATCAGGATTTTTCCAGTGGTGGGTGGCGTACTTTCCCACGCTCAGCGTCCCGAGCCAGAACTGATAAGGCGCCTCGGTGCTGAGCGGGATGAATGACTCGCCCAGCCAATAGTTTCGGGCCACCCATGGAAACCACACCAACAAGAATCCCAGGTGGAGGACGACGAAGGGCCGAAGAAGGCCCTGGCGGCGCCGGTTCACCCACCATGCACCGGCGAAGCAGAGGAGTGAGAGCAAGGCTAACACCGGCCGGACGAGCGCCGAGTACGCCATGACGGCCCCCGTCAGAAAGGCCAGCCACGGGCTGTTCTTATCCAGCGCCCGTTTAAAAACCCAAAGCGACAACGCCACCAAGAAGGTCGAGAGGACTTCCGGCAAAACGGTTGGGATGTACATCGTTGTCAGGGGAAAGACCGCGGCCAGCGGGGCGGCCAGCGAGGCCACCCGTTCATTGAAGCACCGGCGGGTCAGAAAGAAGATGAGGACCACCGTCAGGAGGAGAAGGACGATGTGGGTCGCGTAGACCGCCTTCGGCGCATGGCCGAACAGCGCGTAAACGGCCGCCAGAAACAACGGGTAGCCTGGAGTCCGGAAGAAGTAGGGGCTGAGAATCCCGTCGTCGGCGAGCGTGAATCCCTCCCCGCGGGCCAGGTTCCAACCGAGGGCGTCGTAGGATTCGAAGTTGGGTGGAATCAAAAGAGGCGGGCGAAGAAAGACACCAATCCCCATCAGGAGGCCAAGCCCCAGTGCCGTCCAGAGGAACCGATGGTCTCTTTGCGTGCTGTGTCCTGTTGAGCCATTCATTGCTGGCTAGGACCACAATGATCGGGAATATCTCGTGGAAGAGTTTAAAATCGGCGCCTGTCGAACTATTTTCACGGTACAGGAATATTCCAACCAACTTCATCCATTCTTAGCCGGGATTTCCCAGCTGACCACTTTTAGCCATCCTGCTGCCTTCGTGGGACATCACGAGGGATCAATCTACCACAGATTCAGAGTCTCTTTGCAGAACCCTCTGTAGATTCGAGGGGCTATGGCCGTCTTAAAGCCGCAATCCCTTAAAAACCCAACTCAACCGGCACACCCGTGGGAGTTCGGTACAGACTGATCCCACGTCTCCACCACGTCACCAAGCTTCCGGGCAGTCCGCTTCGTCATCTTGTGTTTGGCGCCGGAGGCGGTAACCACAACCATCGGATTCGCTCAAGAATAGCCTGGAACAGTTGACGCGACACGGCGACCTCGGCCATCAGGACGGTGACATACCGGCCATGGGTGACCCCCTTGGCTCCGTGAAACTCCAGCCTGAGGCGAGGGTCGAAATTGAACCCCCATAGCCTCTTTTTCTCTTCGCCCATTGGGTTCCCTCATCAGAAGTTGGCACGGGGAGGCTGACGGATTGAATTTGCAACAGAAACGGGAACAACCTTGCTGAATACTTCCGATCTATCCGGGAAATCCGGGGTTAATTTGTTTCACAACAAACTGGTTTTCTCCGGACGCGGACAGGAGGGAGATGGATGGGAATTCCAAGTTCCCGGTCGTCTACTTTCATCCGGCAATCCTCCTGCGCCTCACCTCATCCCGCAAGGGGTTTAACAGTTTAAAAAGGCTGGAGAACAAGGGGCGCCTGAGCGGGTGAAACTTTCGAGCAAGAGGAGACCGCTGAGCCCTCGGACCCTTCCGCTTCGTCACCCGCACAGCTCAGGTCGGGGCGCGTTTTCCGGACCCACCGGATCATGAGGCAAAAATTTTCTGAACCTTTCATGTCCTTACGCTTCCGGCTGACGGAAAGCCCCTCACACCAAAATCGCATGGCTTGGGCCGGGCGTGCGGCTGCCTCGTGGATGAAAGCCAGATGATTCAAAATCGCCGCCTCATCTTTCCGGTTGCCGACACGGCGCATGAGAGTGAGCGACTCCCGATACCGTCGGATGGCCTCCTTGTAGCGTCCCCGCGCCTCGTACGCAAGGGCCAGCCCCATGAGGCTCCGCGCGGTGCGCGCTGGGTCACCGAATCGACGGAAAGTCGTGAGCAAGGCGGGGTAGAGCTCCATCGCTTCCTCGTGCCCACCCCCGCTCTGGTAGCCGATGGCGATGCCGAGGAGACTCCGTGCTATCCCCTCCTCGTCACGGAGTCGGCGATGGATGTCGAGGGCCTCCCGGTGAAAATTCATCGCCTCCTTATGTCGGTTCCGCGTTTCCAAGATTTCGACGATGCGCATGAGACCTTTCGCCGTGCCGGGCTCGTTGCCGAGGCGGCGTTGGAGGGTGACGGCCTCCCGATAGAGATCCAGCGCCTTGGACAATTGTCCCCTTTTTCCGTGGATGCCGGCGATGCCCATGAGGATGGCGGTCACGTCTTCTTCGTTGCCCAGGCGACGAGAGATGGGTAAGGATTCCTGGTAACTCTCCATCGCCTCGCTCCACCAGCCCCGCTTTTGATACGCGCGGCCCAAGCCCAGATTCGTGGTCCCAATCCCTTCAACGTTTCCAATGCCGATATGGATGTCGAGGGCTTCCCAGCGGAGCGGAATCGCCTCGTCCAGGCGGCCCTGCGCCTCGTGGATCCGGGCGATCTTGTTCAGGTCCGCCGCTTCTCTCTTCTCGTCGCCCAGTCGGCGAGAGCGGTTCAGCGAATCCGATTGAAGCTTCAATGCCTCCTCGTACCGCCCCTTGCGATAAAGAATATCGGCAATCCGGTTTAGGGTGTACATTGTGCTCTGATCGTCTCCAAAACGATCCTCGAGGGCGAGGGCTTCCCGGGAAAGTCTCAGGGCCTCATCGAAGCGGCCTTGGAACTCACGGATTTGAGCCATGCGATTCAGTGTAGCCGCCACCCCGGCCTGATCACCGAGGCGCCGCTGGCTCGCCAGCGAATCCCGATATAGCTTCAAAGCCTCCCGGTCGCGGCCTTGGCTCCAGCGGATGCCGGCCATATTGGTCAGGATTGCCGCGACGCCCGGTTCATTCCGGAGGCGCCGCTGCGCGGCGAGCGTTTCCTCGTAGCGTTCCATGGCCTCAACGTAGCGGCCCTCCCGATCGTGGATGAGGGCCATGCCCATCTTGGCCGCCACAAGGCCCGCCTCATCACCCAAGAACGACAAGGCGTCCAGCGATTTCCGGTAACCCTCGATCGCCTCATTCTGCGAGCCTCGGACTTGCTGGAAAAAAGCCGAGACCACCCGGCGCCGCTCCGCGGCCACTGCGGCGCCGAGGCGACTTTCGATGGCGGCGGACTCCCGCGGGAGCCTCAGAGCCTCGTTGGATTGGCCCCAGCCCTGGCGGATGAGGGCCATGCCCGTCAGGCCCAACCCCACGCCCGCTACGTTTCCGAGGCGGCGCCAGATTGTGAGAGACTCGCGGTAAAGCTTCAGGGCCTCATCGTCCCGGCCCTGGATCCGGTGCAGGAGAGCAATCCCCATGAGGTTGATTGCCGCACCCGCCTCGTCTCCAAGGCGACGCCGAATGGCGAGTGACTCGCGGTAATCACTTGCCGCCTTGTCATAGCGTCTCGCCCGATGATGAATGAAGGCCATGTGGTCCAAGATCCCTGCGGCGGCCCCTTCGTCGCCCAGACGGCGTGAGAGGTTCAGCGCCCTCTGATAAAGCTTCAGGGCTTCACCGAAGTTCTTTTGACGATGATGGCCGCGAGCCATGTGACGGAGCAAGCGGGCCGCGGCCACCTCATTGCCCAGGCGGCGCTCGGTCTGATAGGCCTGTCGGAAAAGATTCAAGGAGTCCCCGTGCCGCCCGCGTCGCTCCTCGGAAAAGGCCATCAGGCTCAGGGTACGCGCCGTGCCTTCCGCGTCGCCGACCGCCCGCTGGATGGTCAGTGCCCGTTGGTGGAGCTTCCGGGCTTGGGGGCGTTTTCTCTTTGCCTCTTGGAGAAGGGCCAACCGGTTCAGGATCCGTGCCGCCGCTGCCGCATGGTTCCGGAGACGCCAAAAGAGGTCAAAGGCCTCCCTGTAAAAAGCCTGGTGGCTTCTTTAGAGTCATTTATATTTTCGTTTACACGGGCCATGTGGCTGAGGGTTCTGGCCGCGGCGGCCTCGTCTCCTCTTTCGCGAAGCAGCCCAAGGGCGCGTGTCAGCGCATCCATGGCGCCCTCCGAATCCGCGAGTTCCATCCGTGTGAGGCCCAATTCGGCGAACGCGGCGGCGTCTGTGGCGTCTTTTTTCGTCGCTTGCTCAAGGAAGACGGCGGCCTTATCCCGGTCCCCCCTCTGACGGGCTTGGAGCGCCTTTCCACGGAGGATGTAGGTCTCAAGTGTGCGTGCCGGGGGCGCGTCGAGTAGCTTTCTCTCTTTTGGTGTAATGGGGAAGCGCGCCACCTTCACAACGGCGGTCCCTACCTTTTTCACCTCCACCTTTCTTCCCAAGGCCTCCACGGAGGCGTTCACCATCCTGTTAAGGCCGGCGAATAGGGCGTGTTCCGATGAAACCTCGACTTGCACACGGAAAGTGTGGACAGCAATCGCCGTCGAGACATCGACGAACTGAAGGTTGAACGTCTGGCCCCGACCAACCTTCCGAGAATGATCGCCTTTCTGGGGTCCACCAAGTCGATGGGCCGGCGCCGATGCTCCCGGATGGTTTCTTGGAGCCAATCGCGATCCACCGGGGAAACCGCCCCGATGGCCCCCAACTTTGCGCGCGGGGTGGCGGGGACGGCATAAGCGAGCCAGGTTGTTTCAGGATCTTTGGAGGCGGTCCAAAAGTCGAGGATGGCGACGCAACGGGGGCCTGCCGGCAGAACCAAAGGGCCGCGAGAATTTGCAATCGGAGTCTGATCGGGGAGATTCGGGCCGCAGGCCGTCGGGAGGATGGAGCAGAAAACCGCGAGAAAATAAAACCGCCACCGACGGACGCTCACGGGCTGCATACCTCTTCTCTGTAATCGATGGAAAAGACGGACCGGAGCGATTGTGGATCCAAGGATGATTGCCGGGGACAGGAATTCTCCGCGCATAGAGACCGGTCATCGAAAGAGAGAAATCATCGGAGCTACACTGGCAGGGCCGCTCCATCGCCCACTGAAAGCTCCGAAGAATGATTGCGCGGATTTCCGCAGCCCGCTAGCCCATCTTCAACGGAATGAACGTCGTCGAGTCGGGTCTGTCGGCCGTTCCCTCGCCGATGTTGATCATGCTGATCCGGGCCGCCACCGCGCCGGCCAGCTTCCGGAAGGCCTCCGCAACAGGGGACTCGGGGTCCGCGTACACAATGGGCCGTCCCTCATCGCCGTACTCTCGGATGCGGATATCCAGCGGGATCTCGCCCAGGAAAGGCACCTCGTACTGGTCCGCCATCCTCCGTCCCCCGCCGTAACCGAAGATCTCCGAGCGCTCGCCGCAGTGGGGGCAAAGAAAATAGCTCATGTTTTCGATGATCCCGAGGATGGGGGTTTCCACCTTGTTGAACATCTGGAGTCCTTTTTTCGCGTCCAGCAAGGCGATGTCCTGGGGGGTGGTGACGATGACCGCGCCGGTGAGAGGGACGCGCTGCGTCAGGGTCAGGTGGGCGTCGCCGGTTCCCGGCGGCATGTCCACGACCAGGTAGTCCAACTCGCCCCAATCCACGCCCTGGATGAACTGTGTGACCGCCTGCATGACCATCGGTCCGCGCCAGATGATGGGCGTGTCGTCCCGGTCTCCCAGAAGCAGGCCCATGGAGATGACCTTCACGCCGTAGTTCTGCATGGGGAGGATCCGGTTGCCCTCGGTGACCTTGGGCTGGCCGGCGATGTTCATCATCAGGGGAATGCTCGGTCCGAAGATGTCCGAATCCATCAGGCCGACGGCGGCGCCGTATTGCGCCAGGGCGAGGGCGAGGTTGACCGCGACGGTGGATTTTCCGACGCCGCCCTTTCCGCTGGCGACGGCGATGAAGTTCTTGACCCCGGGGATGGCCTGGCGGTCGGCCATGACGCGTCCGGGGGGGACCTGGGCGGTCATCCGCACCGAGACCCGTTCCACGCCGGCCAACTCGCCCACGAGTCTTTCGGCCTGGGCCTGCATCTCTTCCTTGACGGGGCAGGCGGGTGTCGTCAGCTCGATGGTGAACGACACCTCGGAACCGGCGAGACTCAAATCCTTGATGAAACCAAGGGTGACGATGTCCCGGTTCAGGTCGGGATCCTGGATGCCCCGGAGGGCGTCTAAAACTTGCTCCTCGGTCACAGATGCGTTGGCCATTACCCCTGTCCTCCAGACTCGCTGACGATGGGCCGCCCGGACGGTCGCCGAGCGGCCCATCGATCGAAAAAAGAGACTCACCGAAGAGATTTCGCGGCGGTCCTGTGGGTCGGTTGACCCATGGGGTTGGTGGACCCAAGGGGTCAGTTGACCCTCCGGGGCTCCGGAGGATGCGCGCGAATCCCTGAAATCCCCGCGTCGTCCCCGGCGCGGGATGCGTAACGCTCGAATTTAAATATTGTGGGGGCCGATTGCAACCTCCGGGCCGGGCGCGGGTATGCGAGGGGTCAGGTCCCTTGATCCCAGGACGAGAGGTAGGCCTCCTGCTTTTCCGTCAGGGTATCGATCTGCGCCCCCATGGCCTCGAGCTTCAGGCGGGCGATCTCCCGGTCAATCTCCTCGGGGACCCCATACACCTGAGGCGTCAGGGAATCGTGGTTCTTGACCACATACTCGGCGCACAGGGCCTGGTTGGCAAAGCTCATGTCCATGACGCTGCTGGGATGCCCTTCGGCGGCGGTCAGGTTGATGAGGCGGCCTTCGCCCAGGACGACGACCCGCTTGCCCGACGGCATGCGGTGCTCGCTGACGAATTCGCGGATCTCCCGCGTTTCCGTGGCCGTCTCCTTCAACGCCTCGAGGTCCAGCTCGACGTTGAAGTGCCCGGAGTTGGCCAGAATGGCGCCGTCTTTCATGACTTCGAAGTGTTCCAGCCGCAAGACCGACGTTGCGCCCGTGACGGTGCAGAAGAAATCGCCGATGGGGGCCGCCTCCGACATGGGGAGCACCTGGAAGCCGTCCATGAGGGCCTCCAACGCGCGAATGGGGTCCACTTCCGTCACGATGACGTTCGCGCCCAGGCCCCGGGCGCGCATGGCGACCCCTTTTCCGCACCATCCATAGCCGGACACCACAAATTGGGAGCCAGCAAGCAGGCGGTTGGTGGCGCGCACGATGCCGTCAATGGTGCTTTGACCCGTGCCGTAGCGGTTGTCGAACAGATGCTTGGTCTGGGCGTCGTTGACCGAAATGATGGGGTAGGCCAGAACCCCGTCGGCGGCCATGCTTCGCAGGCGGATGACGCCCGTCGTCGTCTCTTCGGTTCCCCCGATGATATCGGACAGGAGGTCCTTCCGATCACCGTGGAGGATGCCCACGACGTCCGCGCCGTCATCCATCGTGATCTGCGGTCCGTGTTCCAGGGCGGAAGCGATGTGCCGGTAGTAGGTGTCGTTGTCTTCGCCTTTGATGGCGAAGACGCTGATTTCGTGATTCTTGACCAGGGCGGCGGCGGTGTCGTCCTGGGTACTGAGGGGATTGGAGGCGCAGAGTCTCAAATCGGCCCCTCCGGCCTGCAATGCCAGGGCCAGGGCGGCCGTCTCGGTCGTGACGTGAAGGCAGGCCGTCATCCGGATCCCTTCCAGCGGCCGTTCCCGGCCGAAGCGCTCCAGAATGGAATTCAGCACGGGCATGGACCGCATGGCCCACTCCAGTCGGCCCTCTCCCTGATCGGCCAGCTCAATGTCTTGTACGTGGTAGTCCATATTTCAACCTTTCGGTGGATGAAGAAGGGTGAAGGGGAAACAGGCGACTCAGAGGCCCATGGCGGTCTTTAGATCGGCCGCGCGGTTCGCGAGCTCCCATGTGAAATCGGGGTCGTTCCTTCCGAAGTGGCCGTATGCGGCGGTTTTTTGAAAAATGGGCCGCCGGAGCTTAAGGTAGTCGATGATCTCCCTGGGTTTCAGCACGAAGACGTCCCGGATGGCCCGGACGGCTTTATCCAGATCGACGCGGCCCGTTCCGAAGTCGTCGACCAGGATCGAGACCGGATCCGCCACGCCGATGGCGTAAGCAAGCTGGACTTCGCACTTGTCCATCGCCCCGGAGGCCACCATGTTCTTCGCGATGTGGCGGGCCATGTAGGAGGCGGATCGATCGACCTTGCTGGGGTCCTTGCCGGAGAAGGCGCCGCCGCCGTGGCTGCCGACGCCGCCGTAGGTGTCCACGATGATCTTCCGGCCGGTCAGTCCGCAGTCCCCCATCGGTCCGCCGGTCACGAAGCGTCCGGTGGGGTTGACGTGATAGGTGATTTTTTCATCGTCGAGAAGGGAGGAAGGAATGGTGGGTTTGATGACCTTTTCGATCATGTCCTCACGGATCTCACTCAGGTGAACGTTGTCTCCGTGCTGGGTGGAGATGACGACGGTGTCCACCCGAATGGGCTTTCCGTTTTCGTACTCGACCGTGACCTGACTCTTGCCGTCGGGCCGCAGGTAGGGAATGATGTCCCCCTTGCGGACTTCGGCCAGTTTCCGGCAGAGCTTGTGGGCGAGCATGATGGGCAGGGGCATCAGCTCTTCGGTCTCGTTCGTGGCGTAGCCGAACATGAGGCCCTGATCGCCGGCCCCCTGCTCGTGGTCGGCCGTATCGTCCACGCCCAGGGCGATGTCGGGTGACTGTTCGTCAATCGAGGTCAGGACTGAGCAGGTTTCGTAGTCGAACCCGTACTTGGCCCGCGTGTAGCCGATCCGGCGGATGGTTTCACGGGCGATCTTCGGAATGTCCACGTATGCGGTTGTGGTGATCTCTCCCGCCAGGAAAATCAGCCCCGTGGTGACGAGGGTCTCGCAGGCCACGCGTCCCAGCGGGTCGGTTTCATAGATGCCGTCCAAAACCGCGTCGGATATCTGGTCGGACACCTTGTCGGGGTGTCCCTCCGTGACCGACTCGGAGGTAAAGAAAAAATTCGAACTCATGGTGATTGTCTTCCTTTCTCTTTCTTGGTTTGACGGGGGAGCCGTACAGGGAGTCGGCGTTCAGCCCGTCCGGTCCAATGCGACGGACGCCCGAGGCGCCGGCGCGGTGAATTCCGCAAATTTCAGATTCTTCTCGGCCCAGACATGGATTTCCTCCGCCGAGGGGAGGCCCAATGCCTCTTGGGCCCAGCGTTCCGCCTGGACCGCCGAAACCCCCCGCAGGACTTCCTTGATCCGGGGGATCCGGTGGGGGATCATGCTGAGCTCCCGGACCCCCATCCCCACCAGCAGGACGGCCGATATCGGGTCCGCGGCCATTTCCCCGCAGACGCTCACCTCGATGCCGGCCTGGGCGGCCGAGTCGATGACGCCTCGAATCAGCCGCAGCACCGCAGGATGCAGCGGGTTGTAAAGATAGGACACCTGTTCATTGCCCCGGTCGGCCGCCAGGGTGTACTGGGTCAGGTCATTCGTCCCGATGGTGAAAAAGGACACCTCCTGGGCCAGGATATCGGCCGTCAGGGCCGCGGCGGGAGTTTCCACCAAGACGCCCACGGGAGGCAACTCCGGCAAGCGGACCCCTTCGGCCTCGAGCTCCGCGGCCAGATCCCGCATCAGGGCGTTCACGCTCCGCACCTCTTCCAGGCCGGAGATGAAAGGGTGGAGGATCCCGAGACGCCCCTGGGCCGAGGCCCTCAGGAGGGCGCGGAGCTGGGTCCTCAAGACGTCCGTCTTCGCGAGGGCGAGGCGGATGGCGCGCAGGCCCAGCACGGGGTTCGCCTCCTCGGCGCTTCCCAGCGTCCGGGCCGTGACGTCCCCTCCCAGATCGAAGGTCCGAAACACGGCGGTGTCGGGAGAGACCCCCTCCATCACCCGCCGGTAAACATCGAGGTGCTCCTGCTCGGTGGGGAGATCGCTCCGGTTCAAGAACAGGTATTCCGTCCGATACAGGCCGACGCCCTGGGCCCCGCGTTCGCGGAGGACGTCCACCTCGGCAGGCGATCCGATGTTGGCCCGGAGGGTCACCCGGACGCCGTCCGTGGTCACGCAGGGCAGATCCCGCAGGCGCAGCAAATCACGTTGGCGCCGATCATAGCGCTTTCGCAGGCGGTCCGCATCTTCCAGGGTTTGGGAGGTGGGGTGGACCCGGACAACGCCCGTTCCTCCATCCAGGGCCAGCTTGTCCCCCTGCCGGATGCGTCGGGTGGCGTGGGTCATGCCCAGGATGGCGGGTATGCCCAGTGTGCCGGCGATGATCGCGTTGTGGGAGGTTCGTCCGCCCAGCTCGGTGATGAAGCCCAGGATCTGCCCGGGATTGATTCGCAGGAGGTCGGCGGCCGTCAAATCGTGGGCCACCAGGATCACGGGGGATCCCTTCTGGGGCGCGAGCGGCCCTTCCACCCCCATCAGGTTCCGCTGGATGTGACGGCCGACCTGGCGGATGTCGTTGCGGCGGTCTCTCAGGTATTCGTTATCGATATCGGAAAACTTCGCCTGATGCCTCGCCAGGGTGTCCTCCAGCGCGGCTTCGGCGTTCCAGCGGTTTTGCCGGATGGTCTCGACGGTTTCCCCCACGAGCATTTCGTCCACCAGGATCATGAGGTGCGAATCCAGGATGAAGAGGTGTTCTTTGCTGATCTCGTCGGCCAGTCGATCGCGCGTCTCCCGGATCTCGGCCCCGGTCTCCTCGAGGGCCCGCCGGATTCGCGCGATCTCCTCGTCGACCTCGGGCGGGGTGATCCGGTAGCGGGGAATCCGCAGGTCCCCGCCCTCGATGAGCGCGGCCTCCCCGCTGACGATCCCCGGCGAGACGCCGATACCGCGGAGGGTGAATTCTTCGGGGGTATGAGATTCGGTCATGACGACTCGTTGAACTCGCGGTTCACCAGATCGATGAGTTCCTCAATCAGGGCCTTTGCGTCTTCCCCCTGGGCGCGGAGGTGAATCCGGCTTCCCTGCGCCGCCCCCAGCATCATGACGCCCATGATGCTTTTGCCGTTCACCTGCAAGTCTTTCTTGGAGACGGTGATCTCGCTTTGATAGCGGTTCGTGATCTTGACGAAGGCCGCCGCGGGGCGGGCGTGCAGGCCCAGCCGGTTCCGAATCATCACCTCGGCTTCGATCGCATCGCTCACGTGGACGGCTCCCCCATGTCGAGGATGTCCCCGGCCACGGTGATATTTTTCCGTCCATAATCGCGGATAAACGCCGCGGCGTCCCGCAACGGAAGCTTATCCAGGATGAACGGCAGCTTCAACAACATGGGAAGGTTCACGCCCGTGACCACCTCGATGTTGAGTTGTTCCAGGAAGGAAAGGCTCACGTTGGACGGCGTGCCCCCGAGCATATCGGTCAGGAGCAAGACCCCCCCGCCGCCGTCCACCGCCCGTATCGCCCGGCCGATGGAGGCCCGCGCCTCGTCCACATCCACGTTTTGATCTACGTGGATGGCGCGGCAGCGGGGCAGCTTTCCCACGATCCCTTCAGCGTTTTCCTGGAGGACCGGCGCCAAAGAGCCGTGGGCCACGATGACCACCCCCAAGGAGGACGATCCCTCCTCGGTTTTCTCGGGCCCCGGCGCGGCGGAAGGGGCCGGGGGGGCCGGGGGGGGAGAGGGGGTCGGGCGCGCGCTCTTCCGATCTGTGTTCGGGCCGCCTTTCATCTCAATTCCCGCCCGTCTCGGCGCGATTCTCCGGGCCGACGGGACCGGCGGTTTCGCTCAGACGCTTGAGGATGTCTTTGTTGAATGCCTCGGCGGAACGGTGGCCCATGGTTTTGAGGAGGTGGTTTCGGGAGGCCACCTCCAACAAGGTCGGAATGTTCCGGCCTGGTTTGACGGGGAGCCGGACGAGGGGCAGCGAAACCCCGAGAATCTCGTGGACGTGCTCGTCCAGTCCGAGGCGTTCGTACTCCTCCTCCGGATCCCACTCCTCCAACTGGACGACCAACTCGATCCGCTTTTCCTCCCGGATGGACACCACGCCGAACAGGTCCCGGATGTTCAGGATGCCGAGACCGCGAATCTCCATGTGGTAGCGGCTGAGCTCCATCCCCCGCCCGATGAGCAAATCCAAATCTCCCGTTCGGCGGATTTGAACCACGTCATCGGCCACCAGGCGATGCCCGCGCTGGACAAGGTGGAGCGCGCTTTCGCTTTTTCCAATGCCGCTTTTCCCCAGGATCAGCAGACCTACATCGTCCACATCGATTAAGACGCCGTGGAGGTTGATCCCACGCGCCAGGCGGGTCTCCAGGTAAGTGGAGAGGTGGGAGATGACCCAGGAGCTTTGCAGCGCCGAGCGCAGCATGGGAATGCCCGATTCCTCGGCCGCGTTGATGAAATCCGAGGGAACGTCCAGTCCCTTGGTGACGAAGATGCAGCAAACCGGATAGGCGCAGAAGGTCCGGATCGCGTCGCGCGCGCCCTCTTCGGAGAGCGTCGCCAGGTAGCGGAGCTCTGTTTCGCCCAGGACCTGGACGCGCTCGGGATGGAAGTTCTCGTAGAATCCGGAGAAGGCCAGGCTGTACTTCTGGAGGCGGGGATTGGAAAGCGGGTTGTCGAGCGAACGCCCGCCGGCCACCAATTCGAGGCGCAACGGCTCTTTCTGCTCTTCGAACAGGTCTTTCACCGTGAGATCAGTCATCGGAGGCCATGCTCTCCCCTTGGGCGGCGTAGTCGCATCGACTACTTGCGCCGCCCCGGCCATGGAAATACATCCTGGTGTTCACCGGGCGCGGACGTCAGGTCTGATCCGGCGTAATAAGTCCAATTTGCCCATCTCGCCGGAGAGAGACAACATTAATTTCTTCGATCAGCGAAATCTGAAAGACGAAGAACGGATATTCATTGGAGGTCGATTAGGGCGCGGTCTCCGCAACCGATGTGGGTTTCGCTGGGACGTGCGAGTTTTTCATGACGGGAAGGGCTTCGCCCGGGCGCGGATGAACTTACACGGGTTCCTCGTCCGGGGGGGCGTTCTCACCCGGCTCCCCCCCGGTCTCCGGCTGGGATTTCGCGGCTTCGGAATGCTTTTGATTCTCACGGATTCGATCTGATCCGATTCGGTCTTTATGTTTTTCAATCTGACGGCGAACCTTTTCGACGGAGTTTTCGATGGCGACGTAGATGTCGTGGGCGACATCCTCGCCATGGAATTTGGCCCCGTTTCCATGGAGGGTGATCTCGGCGGTTTGCCTGTAATTTTCCACCAGGAGAACGATGTTGGCGGAGACCGGGGGGGCCAACAAACGTTCCAGCCTCCCGACCCGCTCCTCCACGTGTTCTTTCATCGCATTGGAGAGTTGGATGTGTCGAGCGGTGATGGCCACCTGCATGTTGCGCCCCCTTCCGGAGCTTAACCCCAACCCTGTCCGGCCCCACGGGGGGGCTTTTGGCGCGTTTTCACGATTGACTCCAGGCGACGGGGCGTTGACGTCCGATGACGGCGGGGCGGGTCGAAAGTTTCAAAGGGCGACCCGTTTTCGCCTGCTGGCCGGCGGGATCCTTAATCCCTTGCGGTATTTGGTCACGGTCCGCCGCGCGATTTCGACGTTCCGTCTGTTCAGCAGATCGACGATCCGTTGATCGGTCAAGGGGTGCTGGGCGTCCTCATCATCGATCAACCGGCGGATCTGGTCTTTCACCGAGACCGACGAAGTGCTCTCCCCGAACCGCGATTTCAACTCACTGTGAAAGAAGAACTTCAACTCGAAAATACCCTGGGGCGTGTGCATGTACTTGCCGGTCGTGACACGGCTGACGGTGGATTCGTGCATGCCGATGTCCAGGGCCACGTCCCGAAGGACCAAGGGCCGGAGGGATTGTATCCCGTGATCGAGAAAATCCCGCTGGAACCGGACGATGCTCCGGGAGACCTTCATCAGGGTCTGGCGCCGTTGCTCGATGCTCTTGATGAGCCACAGGGCGGACCGGAGCCGGTCTTTCAGGTACTGCCGGGCCGTCGCCCGCGGATTTTTCCCGAAGAAGCGCCCGATAGGTGGAATTGATCCGGAGGCGGGGCATCCCGTCCTCGTTCAGAAAAATCTGGTATTCCTCACCCGGATCGACCCCGGTTTTGAGCACGTAGACGTCCGGGTAAACGTACTCGGACCGAGTTTCGTTGAACAGGAGGCCCGGCTGGGGGTTCAGGGAGCGGATGAGTTGCGCGACTTCCACCACCTCTGAGACCTCCACCCCCAAGGAGCGAGCCACCTTGGGGAGAAAGCGATCTTCCAATTGCTCGAGGTGGTTTTCCAGGATCTCGTCGAGAAGCGGATCGAAGATCCCCAAAGATTGGACTTGAAGGAGGAGGCATTCCTTGAGGTTTCGGGCCGCGATGCCGGGCGGATCGAAGGTTTGAATGATTTCAAGCGCTCGGTCCACGTCATCGGGCGTGCTGTCGGTCCCCAGGACGATGTCCTCGACCTCCGCCCGAAAGTAGCCGTCGTCGCTCAGATTCCCGATGATCTGGACGCCCACGGGTTTGAGGCGTTCCGGAACCTCCGCCAATGAAAACTGCCACAAAAGGTGATCGGTGAGGGTTGTTTCTTTGCGAAGCCGGTTTTCCAATGAGGGAAACTCGGAGCGGTCCGCTTCGTGGTATCCCATGTCCAGGTCGGAGTCGAAGTAGGACGTCAGGTCTATCTCCGGCTCGCTGGAGTCCGATTCGGTGGAGGCGGAAGAGGACTCTGTGTTGCCATTTTCCCTTTCCGACTCGATGTCGTAGCCGTCTTCTTCGGCCTGGACATCGTCCAGGAACGGGTTTTCCACCATTTCCTGGCGAATTTTCAGAATCAGCTCCTGCCGGGTCAGGGGCAGCAGCTTGATGGCCTGCTGAAGCATGGCCGTCATGACCAGCTTCTGACTCAGGTTTTGGTATTGACCGATTCTGGGTCCGATATTCATGAAGAAATCCCAATTCCCCGGCCTCTTGGGTCAATGGACGCAAGGGACCGCTCAATCCGGACGCGGGCGCATGACAGACCCGCCGACTCCGAAAACGCACCGGCTCAGGAGCCTACCGGCTCATGTACTCAGCGAAAATCGTTCGCCCAGGTAAATATCCCGGGCTTTTTGGCTATTGGCAATCTTTTCGGGCGATCCGCTCTCGATCACTTCACCCTCATTGAGGATGTACGCCCGGTCAACGATTTGCAGGGTTTCCCGGACGTTGTGATCGGTGATGAGAACGCCGATATTTCGGTTCTTGAGCTGGATGACCATGTTTTGGATGTCTCCCACAACGATGGGGTCGATCCCGGCGAAGGGTTCGTCCAGGAGGATGAACAATGGCGATGTGGAAAGGGCCCTGCAAATCTCGACCCGCCGGCGCTCTCCGCCCGACAGCGAATACCCTTTGTTCATCCGGACATGGTAGATGTTCAACTCCTTCATCAGATCCCGCGCCCGTTTTTTGCGTTCGTTGCGACCTAATCCCTGCGTCTCTAAGATGGCCAGGATGTTCTCCTCGACCGTCAACTTCCGGAAGACCGAGGGTTCCTGCGGCAGATAGCCAATCCCCATGCGGGCCCGCATGTACATGGGTTGGTCGGAGATGTCTTTGCCGTTGAGGAGAACCTTCCCTGAATCGGGGCGCACCAATCCAATGACCATGTAAAAACTTGTCGTCTTTCCGGCCCCATTCGGACCCAAAAGCCCGACAATTTCTCCCAGGTGGATCTCGAGGCTGACGTCGTTAACGACCCGTCGGTTTCGATACGACTTTACGAGTCTACGGGTCGCTAGCCGCCCGTTTGGGTTGGGCTGAGCCCTTTCCATTCCCGAGGGCTTTGGACGCTGGTGTCCTCTTGTTATCGGATGAACGATTGCTTCGATTGCGTTTTTTCTCCTTGGTGGGATACAGGACGACGTCGACACGTCGGTTGGAATCCCCCTCTACAATCAACTGGTCGGTTTTCAGGTAAAAATTCATCTTGTGGCCGACGATGATGTTGTCGTTTTCCCAAGCCTTGGGGTTGCCCAACAGGACGATCTTCTGCTCTGTCTCGTAAAAGATCGCTTTGTCCGCGGTGGCGTATTTGGTCCCCCGGCTGATGTCCACCCGGCCGATGGCCTCGATTCGATCGATTTTCTCCGTTTTCAGGTTTCGGTAGACTTCAAGGCGGTCGCTGTGAATCACGAGGTCCCCCCGGGTGGTCGTCACATTTCCGATGAAATGAACCCACTGGTTCTTGTTGTCGGCCACCATGCGGTCGGAGACGACATGGATCGCCACGTCGTCTTTCCCGCCTTTTTTCTTGAGAAAGCCCTCGGTGACGCTTTGGGCAAGCGCCGCCGGCGGGGCTTGGGCGGCAAGCCAGGGCAGAATGGCCGCGAATCCAACCAATATTTTGATAACTCGAACCCATCTCATTTTCGATTTTCCGCGATTCGCCAATCTTTCATGGCGACGGGCCTCAGGTTGGCTTTCACCTCCCCTTGAAGCCAGAATTGCTGGGTGTCCACCTTGACGCGCAATCCCTTGCCGCTCAGCCTCAACGTCTTGCTCGCGATCCATACGGGCTTCTCCGTGACGATCTCCCGTTCTTCGTTGCGCCAGACCAACTCCTCCGTACGAAGCGTGAAGCCATCCTCCGAGACGACTTCTACGTTTCCCCGAATCCGAATGTCTTTCTTCGCGTTATCCAGCTCTCCCCCTTCTCCCGTAATGTGTATCGGTTTTCGGCCCTTAACAAATACTTTTACGCGAAGGTCTTCAAAGATCGTCTTGCCCTTCTCCCGGTACATCCGCGCCCATTCCGCTTTGAGTTCCCAAGCCTTGGTTCCCCGCTTGTTTTCGGTCAGGAACACATCCTTGATTCGCAGGTCCGCATCGGTGCCCGATAGCTCGAACCGCTTGGGCATCACACGCACGCGGTTGTTGGTTGAAAGGAAGAATGCAACGCTGGCCAGAACAGACCCGATGAGCAAAAGAAGCCAAAAGCGAATGCTCTTTACGTACGACATTGAACAAAAAGCTCCTCTTACGCTTATTATGGCACAAAGTTTGATTTGTGTAAAGGCGCAAAGGCCCTATTGGATAAGGCGTCGCGGTTTGGGTGAAAGGAAGCGATGTGGTGCGAATCCCCCTCATCGACGACTCCCGGGTGTTGATGATTTCAGCTCCCCCGGTCCCCCGGCAGGGCGCGCAGGACGGAACCGTGTTTTGGACCATGAGCCTGAAACCGAAACCTTCTCGACTCCGGTCCCCGCACTTCGATTCGGACGGCCAGGCGATCGGCCGGGGCGAGATCGCCGAGCTTCTCCCCCCATTCAACGATCACCGCGCCCGAATCTGAATCCAGGATCTCTTCCAGACCCAGCTCGAAAATCGCTTCTCCGGGACCAAGCCGGTAAAGGTCCACGTGATGGACGAGGATCGGCCCCGGGTATTCGTTCACCAGGGTGAATGAAGGGCTTCTTACGCCCTTGGAGTCCCCGCGGATTCCTTCAACGATCCCCCGGGTGAAGAGAGTCTTTCCCGAGCCCAATGATCCTGTGATGCAAAGTACGTGCCCGGGCGCGAGGCATCTCCCTACGGCCCTGCCCAGCTCGATCGTCTCCTCCGGGCCTTCCGATCGAACCGTGACGACCTGCTCCTTCCCGGACGAAGCGCTTTCGCAAGCACGGGTCTCCGCGCGGCGCGCCCGGCCCGTCATCCTCGCTCTCCGGCCGACCGGCCGGGATGTCTCCCGGTCAGCAGAACCTCCCGCGCCGCCGGAAGACGGGCCGCTACGTCGGACGCCAGGTAGCCCCGCCTCCCGATTGCCTCCGCGCACAAGTCCCCCGCAAGGCCTTGCAGGTGGACGGCCGCGCGAATCGCGTCGTAAATCGGCAGTCCTTGCGCCAGAAGCGCGCCGGCTGCGCCGGCCAGGACATCCCCGGTCCCGCCCGTCGCCAATCCCGGGTTGCCGCTCGTATTGACCCAGACCTCGCCCTCTGGAGAGGCCAGGACCGTCCCCGCCCCCTTGAGGGCGAGATGCAGCCCGCGGTCCCGGGCGAAGGACCGGGCGTTCTCGATGCGGTCCGCTTGAACCTCGCGGAGGGCGCATCCCGACAGGCGCGAAAATTCACCGGGATGGGGGGTCAGGCAGAGGGGGACGGAAACATCCCCCCAACCCCTGAAGCCCGAGGACAAGGCGTTCAATCCGTCCGCGTCCACCACAAGCGGCTTCGGACACCGTGAAATCCATCCGTGGACGAAGGCGACGGTTTCCTCATGGGTCGTCAGGCCCGGACCCAGGACGACGGCATCCATGGAAGAGGCGGCCTCGAGGCCGGGCGGAACGGCGTTTCGGGCAAACGTCCCCCGGTCGGTGGAGGGCAGGGGGAGGCTCATGATTTCGGGCGGGGCCGGAGCGAGCGTGGCGGCCCCCTCGGGGTGCGCCAGCGTGACCAGACCCGCGCCGGCCCGAAGCGCGCCCTCGGCGGCGAGGTAAGCCGCCCCCATCTTTCCGGTCGAGCCCGCCACGACCAGAACGTGACCGAATGTCCCCTTGTGGGCGTCTCCCGGGTAAGAGGGAAATAGCGCGGCCGCATCCCGAGACTCCAGAAGATATGTCCGCACGCCTTGGCTTTCAGCCGCCGCGGCCGGGATGCCGATGTCGGCGACAATCAACGCTCCCGTCCAGTCGGGACCGGGATGAAGGATGTGGCCCCGTTTGGGAAACCCGAAGGTAACGGTGAGATCGGCCCGCACGGCCTCCCCCAGGGGTCTTCCCGCGTCGGCGTCCAGGCCGGAGGGGATGTCGATGGCCGTCACGGGCGCCGCGGCGCCGGACAGGGCGGCCAGCGCGGAGGCGACGTGCCCGCGCGGCGGGGACGAAAGGCCCGTGCCGAACACGCCGTCCACCCAGAGCCCTACGCGCGCCCAATCCTCCGCAACCCCCTGAAGGGCGGCCTCGTCGGCGATGACGCGCAGGGGGATTTCCATCGCGCGAGCCGAATCCAGGTGGACGCGGGCGTCGCCTTGCGCGCTTTCCGGGTCGAACAGGCAATAAATCTCGACCCGCGCGCCCAGGTTGTGGAGGTGGCGGGCGATCACGTAGCCGTCCCCGGCGTTATTCCCCTTCCCGGCGAGGACGCCCACCCGCCGGCCCCGCATGTCTCCGTATCGCTCGGACATGGCCCGGACGACGCACACGCCCGCGTTCTCCATCAGGTGGACGCCCGGGAGGCCGAACTCCCGGATGGTTCGGCGGTCGATCGCCGCCATCTCCGCCGAGGTCACCAACAGCGAAGACATGGCGTTATTCAAGGGAGGGGTCGGGTTCAGAGGAGGCGTTCTCGATCAGGGTCATCATGTCCCGGACGGCCATCTCCATGCCCGAGAAGACGGCGCGGGAAACGATGCTGTGACCGATGTTCAACTCCGAGATTTCAGGAATCGCGGCGATGCGGACGACGTTGAGGTAGGTGAGGCCGTGGCCGGCGTGGACGCCCAGACCCGCTTGGCGGGCCCGCGTCACGCCCGCCAGGATGACGGCGATCTCCGCGCCCGCCGCCGCCGGGGTTTTGGCCTCGGAGTACGCGGCGGTGTTGATCTCGATGAAGTCCGCGCCGAGGCGGCGGGCCGCGTCAATTTGTTTCGGGTCCGGGTCGATGAACAAACTGACCGGAATCCCCTCTCCGCGCAATGTCGAGACGAATTCCTTGAGCCTGCGCTCCTGCCCGGCCGCCTCCAGGCCGCCTTCCGTCGTGAGTTCCTCGCGCTTTTCGGGGACCAGGGAGGCCTGGTCCGGCTTGACGTCCAGGGCGAATCGGCGCATCTCTTCGACGGCCGCCATTTCTAAATTGAGCTTCCCCCGCACGGACTCCCGCAGAAGCCGGACGTCCCGGTCCTGGATGTGGCGGCGATCCTCGCGAAGATGGACGGTGATGCCGACGGCGCCGGCCAGCTCCGCCTGAACGGCCGCCCAGACGGGATCGGGCTCCACCGTCCGGCGGGCCTGCCGGATGGTTGCGATGTGGTCTACATTGACACAGAGGTGAGCCATCGGGATCAGGCAAGGTTCAGCGGGGGGGGGGGCGAAACATCGCCCTTCTTCAGGGTGCGGGCGGACGGCCCGCCCTTGTCTTTACGCGGGTTGCTCGCTGGGCGGACCCGGCGGAATTCTTTCGGGAACGGGGGGTTTCGAGGGCGCTTCCGAGTCCTCCTGGGACCTCTCTTCTCCCGCATTGTCCTTCGGTTCCGGTTCGATGGAAATCGGGGGCAGTTTCTCACCCCGAATCAGCAAGCCCACTTCATCGCCGTTGATGGATTCCCTTTCCATCAGGGCTTCGGTGATGGCCTCCAGGGCGGCGCGGTTTTCCCGGATGATCTTGTTCGCCCGGTCGTAGCTTTCGATGACGATGCGCTTGATCGCCGCGTCGATCGCCTCGGCGGTCTTCTCGCTGTAATCTTTGTGACGCTGGATCTCTCTGCCGAGGAAGATCATTTCGTCTTCTTTGCCGAAGGCCAGCGGCCCCAACCGCTCGCTCATGCCCCATTCGCAGACCATTTTCCGGGCCTGCTGGGTGGCGCGCTCGATGTCGTTGGCCGCGCCCTGGCTTTGCTGGTCCAGGATGACGGCTTCGGCCGCCCGTCCGCCCATGAGGATGGCGATTTCCCCGAGGAGGAAGGCTTTATCGCGGTTGTAGCGGTCTTCGACGGGCAGGGCGTGGGTCAGACCCAGGGCCATCCCTCTGGGGATGATGGTCACCTTGTGGAGCGGGTCGCTGCCCGGAACCTTCTTCGACACCAGGGCGTGGCCGGCCTCGTGAACGGCCGTCACGCGCTTTTCCTCGTCACTGATGACCAGACTGCGCCGCTCTTTGCCCATCATGACCTTGTCTTTGGCGTACTCCATGTCGTCAATCGCGACGAACTTTTTCCCCTGGCCGGCGGCGTAGAGCGCCGCCTCGTTCACGAGGTTGGCCAGATCCGCTCCCGAGAAGCCGGGCGTTCCCCTGGCAAGGATTTCGAGGTCCAGGTTCTCCGTCATCGGGACGTTCTTGCTGTGCACCTTGAGGATGCCCAGACGGCCCTTGATGTCAGGATGCGGAACGATAACCCGGCGGTCGAAGCGCCCGGGCCGAAGCAGGGCCGGGTCGAGCACGTCCGGCCGGTTGGTGGCGGCGATCAGGATGACCCCTTCACTGCTCTCGAAACCGTCCATCTCGACCAGGAGCTGGTTCAGGGTCTGCTCCCGTTCGTCGTGACCGCCGCCCAGGCCGGCGCCCCGATGCCGCCCCACCGCGTCAATCTCGTCGATGAAGACGATGCAGGGGGCGTGTTTTTTCCCCTGCTCGAACAGGTCGCGGACCCGCGAGGCCCCGACGCCCACGAACATTTCAACAAAATCCGAGCCGCTGATGGTGAAAAACGGGACTGAGGCCTCGCCGGCGATCGCCCGCGCCATCAGTGTTTTTCCGGTGCCCGGGGCGCCCATCAGGAGGACGCCCTTCGGAATTTTCCCGCCCAGTCGCTGGAATTTCTGAGGGTCTTTGAGGAAATCGATGATCTCCTGCAGCTCTTCTTTCGCTTCATCGACGCCCGCCACGTCGGCGAACGTGACCTTGGATTTCTGGTCCGTGAGGCGCGCCCGGCTTTTCCCGAACGACAGGGCCTTGGTTCCGCCCGCCTGCATCTGGCGCATGAAGAAGATCCACACGCCCAACAGAAGCAGCATCGGCAGCCAGGACAGGAGCAGGTTGGTGTACCAGGACCCCTGGTCGGGCGGCTGCACCCGGATGTTGACCCCCTTTTTCCTCATGAGCGGGACCAGGGTGTTGTCTTTGGGCACGTAGGTGCGGAACGGTTTCCCGTCCAGGTAACGGCCGCGGATGTTTTCCCCCTGGATGACGACTTCCAGGATGCGTTGTTCCTCGATCGCCCGAACGAACTCGCTGTAGCCGATATCGCTCGCGCGGGTTTGAGGGCGGAACAACTGGAAGATAGCGATCATGATCAAGCCGATCACGAGCCATAACGCCAGATTTCGATAGAATTGATTCAACCTGCCCTTCTCCTCGGTCCGGGTCCAAGGGCTGCGGATCTCGATGCGCCCTGACTTCCATGGCCGGAAAAGTCGAGAGATGACCCCCTATTCAGCTTAGGGTCTCAGCGTGGTCTTTTCAACCTCAATTTTCCGCCGCCGGTTCTTCGGGACGATCGATGGGGGTGGCTTTGAGCCGCAGGACCCGTTTGGTGCCGGCCCGGATTTTGAACCGGTCGTCGATTCGATGCCCGATGATCCACGCGATTTCGCCCGTTTCGGTCACCAGCAGGGGGACGTGATCCCGGCGGCGTTTGGGGACTCGGGCGTCCACCAGAAAGTCTTGGATCTTTTTCGTCCCGCCGAGTCCCAGGGGGCGAAAACGGTCGCCCGGACGCCGGGACCGGACCGAGAGCGCGGTTCCCGTCAAATCGAGGTCCAGATGCGCCTCGTGAATCGAAGAGGGGAGGGGGGGGGGAGAGGGGTCCTCCCCGGAGGAGGACAGGGCGGTCTCCATCCGGATGCCCCAAGGGGCCAGTTCCGTCATGCCGGGGACGGGAAGCCCCCATCCGCTCCGCATCCGTTCGATGTCGGGAGGCGCCGTCGCGTCTTCCGGGAGAAAACGGATGGTTTCCCTCTCCAGGATCGCGGCGACTCCGCCGGGGAGGCAGATGCGCCTTTCGCCCCCCGGACCTCCGCGCGCGGAATCCCGAACGTGAGCCAGGAGGGTTTCAACGTGGTCGAAGCCTACCGCTGTAAACGCGGCGCCCCTTAAAATTCTAATTGTTACACGCCTTTGAAGCGCCAGGGGAAGCCCCAGAAGTCGCGGGATTGAAACGCTGAACCCTTCTTTGTCCGGGGGCAGGGTGATGGAGCTCAACGCGCGCGTTTCCTCCGACTCCATCCACGACTCCTCGGCACGCAGGATCTCCGCCGTCCGCCCGAGTGCATCCCGGATGCCCGGGTTGTAAGACGCGAGCTCGGGAATCAGGTGTCGCCGGATCCGGTTTCTCAGATATCGGTCGGATTGGTTGCTCGAATCTTCGCGGTAAGAGATTTGTTCTTCCCGTAGGCGCCGAAAAATCAGCTCGCGGGAGGTCTCGATGAGGGGGCGGATGACGGTGGCCCCCCCTGCCCGCGCGATGGGCCGGAGGGGCGGGATGCCCGCAAGCCCCGGCCGGCCGGGGCCGCGAATCAGGTTGAGCAGGACGGTTTCAGCCTGGTCGTCCGCGGTGTGCCCGAGGGCCAGGCGGTCGGCGCCCCGCTCACGGACCAGCGTCTCGAAGATCCCGTATCTCAGCTTCCGGGCCCGCATCTGAACGGATTCTTGCGGAGGGGCCGACCACCCGTCGGGTTCGATGTTCCGGGTGAGGCATTCGACGCCCAAGGACTCGCAAAACTCCCGCACCCACGAGGCGTCCGAGTCGGCCTCCTCTCCGCGCAGGCCATGATGAATGTGGACCGCGACGAGGTTGAGGCGGTCGCCGAAACAAGTCCGCAGACCGTGGAGAAGGGAGACCGAATCCGGTCCGCCGGATGCGCCGACCAGGATTTTTTCTCCGGGACGAAACATCCTGTACTTCTCAACGGTTTTCAGCATTGACGCCAGGAATGGGTGCACGGCGTCCCTCGAGGCGCTTCGCCGGCCGGGCCGGGTTCGGCGAGGCGAAAGGGTCGAAGCCCGGATCTTCCTGTTAAAAAACAAGAAAAGTGGTGGCGGTGCAGGGATTCGAACCCCGGACACTGCGGATATGAGCCGCATGCTCTAACCAACTGAGCTACACCGCCTTGGGCGGATCTCTTCCTCGGACGCGCGCTTTCCCCGGGAGATGGGCCCTAGGGTTGGCGCCTGGGCCTGAAGAGGGCGAGCGCGAACATGCCGGCCATCAGAAAGAGAAAGACCTTGTAATTCAGATCTCCAATCTTGATGCCGGCGATTGTACAGACATAGACGAAGACGATGAGTACGGCCGCTTCGATTTCGCGTCTCATGGGGTTTCGTTCAATCCGACGGGCCAGGGGACGTTTATGCGGTGAGGGTTCGCTCGACTCGTAAAATCAGCCAAGGCTGACATTATAGGCCGGGCAGGGGGCAAGTCAAGGAAACCGGCCCGCCGCGCGGCTAATTGGACTGTTCCCCCGTCCCGTAGCCGTGGAACGATGGGATCACCCCTCCCCGCTCTTCACACCCCGGAGGCCGAAGGGGTGGTCGGGAGTGAAGTCGGCGTGTCCGCCATTCAAGGGGGGGCGGGGCGCGGAAAGGCTCCGCTTGCCCTTCGGGGTTCAGGCGTGGTGATTCGGGTGTCAGCTCCCAGATCATGAGGGTGTTGTCATCGGACGCGGAGATGGCCCGCTCTCCGTCCAGGACCGCCACCGCCCTGATCGGGTGCGAATGTCCCTCGAAGATCCTCAAGGTTTTTCCCGACTCGATGTCCCAGACCCTGAGCGTGTTGTCGACCGACCCGAAGATGGCGCGATGGTCGTCCAGGACTGCCACCGTCCTGACCGGACCCGCATGCCCCTCGAGGATCCTCAGGGTCTCTCCGGACTCGATGTCCCAGAGCCTGAGCGTGTGGTCGTCGGATGCGGAGAGGGCGCGGCCGCCGTTCAGGACAGCGACCGCCCGGACCCAATCCGGATGGCCATGAAAGATCGTGAGGGGTTCCCCGAATTCTAGATCCCAGAGTCTGAGGGTGTTGTCGTATGACGCGGAGATGGCGCGCTCGCCGTCCAGGGCGGCCACGGCCGTGACCCAGCCGGAATGCCCTTCGAAGACCTCCAGGGTCTCGCCCATATCCAGGTCCCAGAGCCTGAGGGTGTTGTCGATGGATGCGGAGATGGCGCGCCCGCTGTCCAGGACCGCCACCGCCGTGACCGTGGCGGCGTGGCCTTTCAGGGTCTGAATGAGGGGCCCGCCCGGCGGGGGCGGTGAAGCCTCTTCGGCTTGGAGCAGGGAAGCGCCCAGGGCCTGTGCGGCCTTCGCGACCAGGACGTCGATATCCTCCCGGCCGGAATCGTGAAGGTGGCTGATAAGCTCGGAGGCCAATGAGTCCGGGTCCAGGGCGAGGAGTGGAGCGGAGAGGTTGAGGGTCTGCCGGACCAGGCGCAGGTCTTCGTCGTCGTCCGCCGCCGCTTCATAGTCGCCGAGGACGGCCGACACCCCCCCCGCCTTCAGCCGGGCCGCGATCCAGTCGTAATCGAGCAGCAGGGCGCGCAGGGTCCGGGTTTCGCCCGCTTGGGCGAGGTGATAGAGGAGGCGCTGAAAGAAATACCCGTCGTCCGGGCCGCTGGGCCAGCCGCGTGGGCAGCGGCCTGCATAGGCGCGCAGCAGCCCCCGGTGGAGGGCGGGCGGATTCGCGCATGTGGCGAGGAGGTAGTCGTGAAAGAGGTTTTGAATCCGAAACCTGTCCGGACCATCCCTTTGAAGCAGTGAGCGGTTGACCAGTTGTTGCGCGAGATGGGCGAGCTCTTTCGGATGGGACGAGCGGTTCGGCCACAGGGTCATGAGGGCGGATTCGGGAATGGCCACGTTCTCCGGAAACACGGCGCAGTCGAGGAAAGCGCCTTTTTCCATGTTGGAGAGCTCTTCCACACTAAGCTGAAGGGCCGCCAGGACCCCCGGATGCTCATGTTCGAGCGCCGGGCCGGCCAGCGGGCCGATGTCCATCTTGCGCAAACGCTCCAGCGCGCCTTTCCAGGTGAGCCGGCCGCCGCGAATGAGCCGCCCGACCAAGGTCAACGCCAGCGGAAGGCGCCCGCATTCCCTTGCGAGGTCGCCGGCTTCGGCGGGCAGGGTTTCCGCCCCCTGCCGGGTGATGCCCGCCAACAGGGACAGGGACTTTCCCGGCGAAAGTTGGGCGAGCCGGAAGGGTTGGGCTTGGATCTTCTCCAGGACGGCGTCGTCGCGGGTCGTTACGAGCAGCCGGCTCTTTCCGCCCAGGGGGGTGAAGGCTTCCGCGTCCCCGGGCGTCCGGACATCGTCCAGGACCACGAGACAATCGCGGCCCGCCGTCGCTTCGGCGATACGGGTCCGGTCCTCCCGCGGATTGCCGGAAGCCGTCTCGGGCTCGCCCAGCGCCCGGAGAAACTCCGAGCGTTTGTCCGCTTCCCGGGCCTGCCGGCCGAACGACAACCAAAACACGCCCTGGGGAAACGCCTTTTTCACCTCCCGGTCCCGGGCCAGCGCGGCGGCCATGACGGATTTTTCGATGCCGCCCATCCCTCGCTGGCTCGCGCCGCGGGACGCCCCGACGACGCCGACCGGCCGTCGGGACCCGTTGAGGATTTCTTTCTTGAGCGGGTCCAGGTCCTGATCTCGGGGTTGATAATCCTGGGGAAGGCCGGGGATGGCGCCGCGGGCGCCGCGCGACGCAGGTTTTTGATCCAATGGAGGGACCGGTAGAACACCCACATGAGGACCGCGAGAACGGCCAGACCGATGCCGATCAGCTCGGAGAGTGTGCGATCCCCGAGCTTCGAGAGCCAATCCAGGATCGTCGTCCAGGAATCCATGTCGATTTATCCCATCCGGACGCCGGCGCGGGCCGCTTGCCCGGTTTCCCTGCAAGCTAAAGCGAATCAGGCCGGCTATGACCATATGGTTTAGGTGGCGCGTCTCAAGAGACCCTGAACAGAGGGCGAAATCTCCTTATTTCAACAGGCAAAATTCCTTTTGTTTTTCCTGCATGATTTGGGCCAAATACCCTGTATGGATGCGTTTCCAGTTTGGATATGGACTTTCAAAGCTCCTAACCTTTTGTCAACAATAGGGTTAATCGGGCTCCGATGACTTGTCCTTAAACGGCCGGACGAATTGACATCGCCCGGCGGGGTGATATTCTGTCGTCCGCTTGAATGGCCGACAATCCATCGCGTAAAGGACCCCGCCAAACATGCCCCGCGCCTCGAATAAATCCCTCTATCTCCGCCTGTACAAAGACATGCTCCGCATCCGGCTCTTCGAGGAGAAGTCCATCGAGATCTTCCAGGCGGGGGAGCTGCCGGGCTTTCTCCACGCCTACATCGGCGAGGAGGCTGTCGCGGTCGGGGTCTGCGCGGCCCTCAAGCGTGAGGACCACATCATCGGGACGCACCGGGGCCACGGCCACGTCCTCGCCAAGGGGTGCGCGTTCGGCCCCATGTTCGCCGAGCTTTACGCCCGGACGACGGGTTACTGCAAAGGCAAGGGCGGGTCGATGCACATCGCCGACCAGGCCCTTGGCATCCTCGGGGCCAACGGGATCGTCGGCGCGGGCATCCCCATAGCCGCGGGCGCGGCCCTGGCCTTTCAACTCAGGAAGACCAAGCAGGTTCAGGTGGCCTTCTTCGGCGACGGGGCGGCCAACGAAGGGGCCTTCCACGAGGGGATCAACCTCGCCGCCTTCTGGCGGCTCCCGGCCGTGTTCGTTTGCGAGAACAACCTCTACGCCGAGTCCACCCCCCAGCGGACGCACCAATCCATTGTGGACATCGCCGACCGGGCCAAGGCCTACGACATCCCCGGCGTCAGCGTGGACGGCCAGGACGTGCTGGCCGTCCATGAGGTCGCGCGGGCGGCCGTGGACCGGGCGCGCAAGGGCAAAGGCCCCACGCTCATCGAGGCCAAGACCTACCGCTTCCTCGGCCATTACGTGGGCGACCCGGGCTCCGCCTACCGCACGCGGGAAGAGGTCGACGGCTGGAAGAAGCGGGACCCCATCGAGCTGTTCGAGAAGGTCCTCCTCAAGGGCCGGTGGGCCGGCAAGAAGGACTTCGAGAAGACGCGCGCCCGGCTTTCCGCCGAGATTGAAGAGGCCGTGGACTTCGCCCGAAACAGCCCGCCGCCCGATGACGCCGAGGCGTTGACGGATGTGTATGCGTCGATCTGAGTCGGTCTCTTCGGTTCCCGGGTGGGTTTCGGGTTGTGAGAAGGCGACATGCGCGAACTGACCTACCGCGACGCCCTGAACGAGGCCTTGCGGGAAGAAATGGCCCGGGACGGGGACGTGTTCCTTCTGGGCGAGGACATCGCCGAGTTCGGCGGGTCGTACAAGGTGACGCGGGGGCTGGTGGAGGAGTTCGGCCGCGAGCGGGTCCGCAATACGCCCATCAGCGAGCAGGCCATCGTCGGGGCGGCGCTGGGCGCGGCCCTCATCGGGATGCGGCCGGTGGCCGAGCTCATGTACATAGATTTCTCCGGCGTGGCGATGGACCAGATCGTCAACCAGGTCGCGAAGGTCCGCTACATGTTCGGGGGAAAGGCGAGCACCTCCATCGTTCTGAGGACCCAGGGCGGGGCAGGGCGGTCCTCCGCCGCGCAGCACGCCCAGAGCCTGGAGGCCTGGTTCGTCCACGTTCCCGGTCTGAAGGTGGTCATGCCCTCGACGCCCTATGACGCCAAGGGTCTCCTGAAATCGGCCATCCGGGACGACGACCCGGTGTTCTTCATCGAGCACAAGCTGCTCTACGCGGAGACCGGACCGGTTCCCGAGGAGGAATACCTGATCCCGCTGGGTCAGGCCGACGTCAAGCGGGAGGGCCGGGACGCGACGATCGTCTCGACCTCCCGGATGGTTCACCGATCCCTTCAGGCCGCCGAGGTCCTGGCCGGGGAGGGGATCGAGGTCGAGGTGGTCGACCCGCGAACGCTGTTCCCCCTGGACCGGGAAACGATTCTGGCCTCGATCCGGAAGACGAGCCGGCTGGTCATCGTTCACGAGGCGGTGAAGCGGTGCGGCTGGGGGGCGGAGATCGCGGCGATGGCGGCCGAGGAGGTCATGGATTATCTGGACGCCCCCATCCGCAGGGTGGCGGCGCTGGAGACCCCGGTGCCCTTCGCCCCCAATCTGGAGGATGCCGTCATCCCGAACGTCGATAGGATTGTCGAGGGCGTGCGCGCGCTTTGGACTGAATGATCGGATGATCAAGGGTTCCCCCGCGGCCGCTGTCGGAGGGGGAACGCAAGGAGATAGCCGGAATGGCCGTTGAAGTCACCATGCCCAAGCTGGGACTGACGATGGAGCAGGGGACCGTCCTCAACTGGAACAAGGGCGTGGGCGATCCCGTCGAGACGGGCGAGGTCCTGCTGACCATCCAGACGGACAAGGTGGAATTCGAGGTCGAGGCCCCGGCCGGGGGGACGGTTCTGAAGCTCCTGGCGAACGAGGGAGACGTTGTCCCCACCGGCGATGTGATCGCCTTCATCGGCGCGGCGGGCGAAGAGGTCGACGCGGCGGCCCCCGCTCCCTCCGCCCCCCCCCCCCCCCCCCCCTGAGGCGCCCCCTCGGGGAAATGGTCGGATCGCCATCTCTCCGGTGGCCAAAAAGCTGGCCGCCGAGATGGGGGTCGATGTCTCGACGCTCGAAGGCAGCGGTCCCGGCGGGCGGATCGTGAAGGAGGACGTTCTCAAGGCGGCGGAGGGGGGGGGGGCCGCCTCCCCCGCGGCTCCGGCCGTGACGCCCGCCGCGCCCCCGCGCGCGAACGGACGGATCTTCATCTCCCCGCTGGCCCGGAGGCTGGCGAAGGAGCGGGGGATCGATCCAGGGCGGATTCAGGGCAGCGGCCCGAAGGGGCGCATCATCAAGGACGACATCCTCAAGGCCGCCCGGGCCGGGCCGGGGATTCCGGCGTTCGCCCCCCCGGCTCCCGCCGCGCCGGGCGGAATCCTCGAGACCATCCCGGTCCGGGGGATGCGGGAGGTCATCGGCCGGCGGATGGCGCAAAGCTGGTCGGCTGCGCCGACCGTCACCGAAGTGATCGACGTGGACGTATCGCGAATCGTCGATATGCGCGAGTCCAACAAAGAGGGTTGGGAGACGCTGTTCGGCGTCAAGGTGACGTACAACGACATTTTCGTCCATCAGGTCGCGCGGGCCATCCGGCGCTACCCGAAAGTCAATTCCCGGCTGAACGGCGACGTGATCGAGGTCCTGGGCGACGTGAACATCGGCGTGGCCGTGAACGTCGAGGGGGGCCTGATGGTCCCCGTTATCCGGAACGTGGATCAAAAGGACATGGGGCAAATCGCCCGCGAGACCCGTGACCTGGCCGATCGGGCCAAGGACGGCCGGATCACCCCGGACGCGCTCGAAGGCGCCACGTTCACGATCACGAACCTGGGCGGGTACGGCATCCAGATGTTCACGCCCATCATCGACCTGCCGAACAGTTGCATCCTGGGCATCGGGAAGATCACCCCGACGCCCGTCGTCGTCGATGGCGAGATCGAAATCCGGGACATCGTCTACCTGAGCCTGTCGTTCGACCACCGGATCGTAGACGGCGCCCCCGCCGCCGAGTTCCTGGCGCTCCTAAAGGGGATGCTGGAGAATCCGGTGGTTGTGCCGGTGTAGGGGGGGCCGGAGGCGAGTCAAATGTTGCGTGAAATCCCCAGGCATATTTGATCTAATTTGAATAGAAGGTTCGATGGGTATATTCTTTGATTTGGAGAGGATGTGAAATTTGGGATAGATCTTATGGGAGATTGAAGTGCTCCAGCAGGTTCAAATTCGGAACTATAAGAACATCGCGCGCGCCGTTGTGGATTTGCAACAACTTACAGTGCTGGTTGGGCCAAACGGTGCGGGAAAAAGTAATTTTCTGGATGCGCTCTCATTTGTTGGCGATAGCCTTCTAGGTTCTCTTGATATCGCTTTCAAGGAGCGGGGCGGCATTGGCGCTGTACGTAGACGATCGGGTGGGCATCCGACAAATATTGGAATGCGGCTTTCCATTCAGATATCCGATTCGATTCATGCACAATATGCATTTGTAATTGCTGCGAAGCCTCGAGAAGGATTCCGCGTTGCACGTGAGCAATGTATCGTTCTACGTCAAAATGACGGGTCAGATCGATTTGAAGTTCGAGATGGGAAATTTGTAAAAGAGGTTCCGGGTCTTCGTCCGAAAATTGAGCCTGACCGGCTTGCACTGTCTGTTGTCTCGGCGGCTGAAGAATTTCGACCGGTCTATGATTGGCTGACTTCAATGCGCTTTTATTCTATTGTTCCTTCTCGTCTCAGAGAGCTCCAAGAACCAGATTCCGGAGACTTTCTACAACGAGAGGGTCGAAATGCCGCAGCGGTTCTTAAGCGATTACATGACGCTCAATCGGCAGATGGCGATGGTTATGGGCGAATTTGTAGGATTCTTTCTACGGTGATACCGGGTGTGCGGTCTGTCGAATATCGGAGCCTGGGGACAAGAGAGACGATTAAGTTCAAACAAGATGTGGGACAAAAGCATGCATGGGCGTTCGATGCCGCGAATATGTCGGACGGAACCTTGCGGGTTTTGGGTCTTTTGTTGGCGCTTTACCAGTCCGCCGAATTATCACTCATTGGAATCGAGGAACCGGAATCGACAGTTCATCCTGCGGTGAGTGATCTCCTCATTGAGGTGCTTCAAGACGCCGCGAACAGACGGCAAATTCTCTTTACAACTCACAGCCCGGAAATTTTGGACGAAAAGCTACTTTCTGGAGACCAAATACGTGTAGTAGAGGCAATTAAAGGAAACACAATCATCAGCCCCCTTACGGAATCAAATCGCGAAGTAATTCGCCGAAAATTATATACACCGGGGGAGTTGCTTCGGTCTGATGAAATTGAGGCGGATCGAGAGGCGGCGAACGCCAAAGCGCAACAGTTCCATCTTTTCGAATAGATTCAGATCATGCCGGGGCCTACTCTACTTCCGATCGTGGAAGGGCATGGAGAAATAGAGGCAACTCCAGTCCTGATTCGGCGAATTATACAGGCCGAAGGCCGACCGGATGTAATTGTTGCAAGGCATTTCGTATTAAGCGCCAACGGATCGTTCGTGAAGGCGAATTGGAAAGATCGCTTCGGGTGGCCATCGCACATCGGTCCAATGCATCAGCAGTCATGCTCTTGATTGATGCGGATGATGATTGCCCGGCGGAGCTGGGGCCGAGCCTTCTATCTCGTTCAAAAGAGGTTTTGGGGTGATTCCAGTCTCGGTGGTCTGCGCAAAATCCGAATTCGAGTCTTGGTTCTTGGGGAGTCAAAAGTCTCTTCGGGGCATACGTGGACTTAAGTCGCATGTGGAGGATGTTGTGTATGCTGAGTCGGTTCGGAATGCGAAAGGGTTCCTTTCAAGAAATATGATTGGTCATCGAACATACCTTCCAGTAGATGACCAACCCGCATTGGCGAGTAAGTTTGACATCGAGGTCGCCAGAAGAAACTGCCCCTCTTTGGACAAGTTTATTCGGGACATCGGCATGCTGGTGAACCGTCTGTAATGGTATCGGATGTTGTGGTTGCCTTTCAAAATGGAAGGTTCAACCCTTGTAAATATTGTCCGCCGTGAGCCTCGTCGCTGGGTCTGTGTGGTGACGCGCCGGGAGGGCGGTACGGGTTTTCTCGTTACAGCGTATCGATGTGATGTGGCCAAGGCGGGAGAAACGGTTTGGACAAGATCAAGGTGATCCATGATACGGTCGGGCATACGCTGACTGTCTGGCTGGATGAGCCGACCAAAGAGCATGTTTGCCGGGAGACGACGGAAGAGGTTGTCTTGATGAAAGACAGCGAAGGACGGGTCATCGGTTTCGAGTTGTTGCATTATCGGCCCGCTTCATCCGAGCCCGGGGTGGCGGTCGAGACGGTGGTCCTTGGCCAGTCTTGACGGTTGTTTCAGGTCGATGCGGTGGGCCGAGCCAGGGGCGGGCGCAATTCTGGAATTTGGGATGACCGTAGGCGGTCAACGGTGTTCGGGGAGGGGAAATGGCGGCTGATCATGTCCGGCTCAGAAACGGCCTTTTGATCCATGGCGGACACACCGGGATCTGGGCGGCCCAGGCGAAGGGGTTTTACGAGGAAGAAGACATCGATTGCGACATCACGCGAGGATACGGCTCCGCGAAGACCGTCAGGGAGGTGGCGGCGGGGGAGGTCGAGATCGGGGAGGTGGACCTTGCGGTGATGTTAATGGCCCGCTCGGAGGGCCTGCCGCTCAAGGGGGTCGGCGTTCTCTATCATCGCGCCCAGCATGTCGTCTACACCCTGGGGGGGTCTGGGATCTCTTCCCCGGGCGATCTGCGTGGAAGGTCCATCGCAGTGACGGAGTCCGACGCGGGCGCCTTGTTGTTCCCCGCCTTCCTGAATCATGCGGGTCTTGACGCCGAAGACGTGAACCGGGTCTTCATCCCGGCCGAAGAGAAGGTTCCGGCCCTCCTCTCGGGAGGGGTCGACGCCCTGTTGAGCTACGTCATCAACGGACCCGCCATCGAGGCGGGAGCGGCCGAGAAGGGCTCGACGGCGCTGGGGCTGCTCTGGGCCGACTTCGGGTTCGATATGGTCTCCAACGGGTTCGTGGTTTCCGAAAGCCTCCTCGATGAGCGGCCCGACGTGGTTCGCCGGTTCCTGCGGGCTACGTATCGCGGCGTCTCGTGGGCCGTGTCCAATCCGGCGGAGGCCGCCGACCTTTTCTCCGGGCGCAATCCCCACATCAGCCAAGACCTTGCCCGCCTCCAATGGAAGCGGACCATTCCCTTTATCGTGACAGACGATTCCCGGCGTGACGGACTCGGATTTCTTCCCGTTGATAAGTTGGAGGAATCCCTTCAGGCGCTGGGGCGGGGCGGGGCGGAATCGGCCGAGGCGGTTTATTCCAACGACTTTCTGCCCGACAAGGCCCTGCGGCTTCCCCCAAAGAGCGCCGGTGCGCTCAGTGAGACATCATCGGAGTCAAGCCAAGCGTGGAGCTCGGACTGAAAGAAAAAGTGGTTCTGGTCACCGGCGCCAGCAAGGGGATCGGTCAAGCCATCGCCCGGGGTTTCGCCGATGAAGGGGCGCACCTGAGCATCTGCGCCCGGGGCCGGGACCTTCTGGATGAGATGGCGCGGGAAATCGAGCGTCAAGCGGGCGTCGAGGTGCTCTCCGTCCCGTGCGACCTCACCGAGGAAGAGGAGATCCGGGACCTGGTATCCCGGACGCTCGAACGGTTCGGCCGGATCGATGTCCTGGTCAATAACGCGGGCGCCAGTGTCGCCGGGCCCTTCCTCGATCTCCCGGATTCCGCCTGGATGGACGCCTGGAGCTTGAAGGTGATGGGATACGTCCGTCTCAGCCGCGAGGTGTTTCCCCACATGCGGGAGCAGCGGGGCGGGCGGATTGTCAATGTCATCGGAGACGCCGGGCGCAAGCCCCTGGAGAACTACGCCGTCGGCGGCGTGGTGAACGCGGCGCTCATGAACTTCACCAAGACCCTCGCCAACGAGGGCGGGAAGCACAACATCATCGTCAACGCGGTGAATCCCGGGGCCATCCGGAACGAGCGGTACGATCGGAACCTGGCGCGCCGGGCGGCGGCCCGGGGGGTGTCGCCCGAGGCGTTGGAGGCCGACCTGTTCGCCCAACGGCCGATCAGCCGGGCGGGAACGCCCGAAGAGGTTGTGGGGCTGGTGCTCTTCCTGGCGTCCGAGCAGGCCACGTTCGTCCACGGGACGCTCATCGACATCAACGGGGGCGCGTCCTCCTGCATCTGATGGGGAGCGGCCTATCACCGGCTGGCGGGCGAGGAGCTCAGGCGAGCCTGGATTTTTCGCCGACACATCACTGAATCGTGATTGGCTGCGCACTACGGCACACGGCCTTTTCCGTCGTCGGGGCGGGTCCCCGTCCCCGCCCGTCCGCCCGCGCGAGACGGAGATGGACACTCGCCCGGATGATGCGCCCGGCGGCCCGATTCGGCCCCCCCCCTGAAAAAGAAAAAGGGCCGGCGAGAACGCTGCCGGCCCTTTTTTCAATATGGTCGGGGCGAGGAGATTTGAACTCCTGACCTCTTGCTCCCGAAGCAAGCGCGCTACCAAGCTGCGCTACGCCCCGATCCGATGCTCTTACCCCCGCAAACTTACAATGTAATGAATCTTCCCACGGTTTGCCAGCCTGAGCGGCGGCCTCAGGCCTTCCAGCCGTGTTTTCCCACGAGCTTCACGAATACACAGTCGCTCAACTTTTCGAGCCTCGTCTCGCCGCGCTCCTTTGTGACCCGGACCAGGTCCTGCTCATCCGCTTTGCCGATCGGGATCACCATGCGTCCCCCTTCCGCAAGCTGCTCCTTCAGGGGGGCCGGCACCTCCGGCGAGGACGCCGCGACGACGATGGCGTCGAAAGGGCTTTCTTCCGGCCATCCCAGGGTGCCGTCGGCAATCCGCCCGGCCACGTTGTGGTGGCCCAGGGCTTCCAGTTGGTCGCGGGCGCGCGTTCCCAGCGATTTCAGCCTTTCGATGGTGTAGACCTTCTCGACCAGCTCCGCCAGGATCGCCGTCTGGTAGCCCGAACCCGTGCCGATTTCCAAGACCCGCTCGGCGCCCCGAAGGGAGAGCGCTTGGCAGGTGAGCGCCACAATGAACGGTTGGGAAATTGTCTGCCCCTCGCCGATGGGGAGCGGGTGATCCTGATACGCGCGAAACCGCAGGGCCTCCTCCACCATCAGGTGGCGGGGAACGCGGCGCATCGCGTCCAGGACGCGGATGTCCGTGATCCCCCGTTCAGCCAGTTGGTCCCGAACCATCCGCTCGCGCTCTTTGGCGTAGGCTTGGGGATCCTCCCGGCCGTTTTCGCGGCGGCGGTTGTTGGACAAAAAAGGAAGTTTCAAGGTTCGGCCTCCGTTCTCCGGAGGTTCCCGCACGGGGCGAACGGGCCTGGAGGTTGGTTGCGGAAGTCCGCGCAATAATTCTTCGCGCCTTTCAGTGAGCGGTGGAGCGGCCCTCCCGTTGTAGCCGCGATTGGGTAGGCCGGGCGCGGGTCGGTGACCCTCCAGCCCGCCGGCGGGCAAGGGGTCAACCGACCCGCTGCCCGCCCCGCCGGCGGAAATCGCGGCTGCGTAAAGCGCGCCCCGATCTCCGCTTCGGGCTATGCCCTTCGCTCAGATCGGGGCAACAACCCGAATAATTCATACGCGGAACTATGCAACCAGGCGCTAGAAAGACCATTCGCTCATGGCTTGATGGGCCGCTTCGTTGGTCAGATCGAGGTGAAGGGGCGTGACGGAGATGAACCCTTCGTGAGCGGCATCGAGATCGGTATCGCCCTTCCGGGCCCATTCGGCGTCGCCGCCGCCGATCCAGAAATACTTCCGGCCCCTGGGGTCCACCTTCTCGACGATGGCTTCTCCGTAGAAGCTCTTGCCTTGGCGGGTGACGCGGATGCCGCGAATCCGGTCCCCGGGCAGGTCGGGAACGTTGACGTTGAGCAACGTATCTTCGGGCAGGCCGCGGCGGGCGACTTCGCCGACGAGGCGCGCTGAGAACGCGGCCGCCGGGCCGAACTCGAATGGGCCCCGCGAAACCAGAGAGACGGCGATCGAGGGAACGCCCGAGAGTGTTCCTTCAAAGGCCGCCGCCACCGTTCCGGAATAGGTGACGTCGCTCCCCAGGTTGGCCCCCATGTTGATGCCGGCCATCAAGAGGTCCGGTTTCGGCCCGGAGAGCAGTCCGTTCAGCGCGAGGTGGACGCAATCGGTGGGCGTCCCGTCCACGGAGAACCAGCCCTGGGAGACCTCGACGACCCGCAACGGGTGATGCAAGGTGAGGGAATGGCCGGCGGCGCTTCGTTCCCGATCGGGGGCGACGACCACGACTTCGTGTTCATCGATCAATGCGTCGTGCAGGGCTTTCAACCCGGCGGAATGCACGCCGTCGTCGTTGCTGAGAAGGATTTTCACCCGGGCCCCCGTCAGGTCGAACCCGGGAAAACCGCGGAGGCGGTTACTTGCCGAATCCGGCGCGAGCTACTGTAACACATTGGGCTTTCAACCGGATTCACGACGCCCCAACGGTTCTCATCCCGCCCGTCCGTGTCAACCGGAAGCGTTTGCGCCGGGGGGGGGGGGAGGGGTAAGGGGAGGGGCCGCCGGAGGAAATTCAGAAAATCCTGTTGCTCGGGCAGACGCGCGGGACGATGCGCCCCAACCGCCTCCGGTCGATGTTGGAGATCCTCTTCATCTGGCTGACATATCTTTTGACGTTCGCCTGCCAGTTCCGGGGGGGAGAAGGGAAAGCGCGTCGTCCGCATTGGCCATATTTATCTGGGCATTCCCCAGGAGGTTACAAGCGGTGTCCGCCCCCGATACCTGGTAGGCCACGACGGCCCTCGCCTCGTTGATGCCCGCCGCCATGAGGGCCCGCGCCCCGATGACCAGGACCTTTTCCGCCCCGTGCTTGAGATTCTTTTGCAGAATCCCGAGCCGCTTCATGATGTCTTTGGTGATGTCCACGCAGGCCGGCAGCTCCTTATTGGCGCAGACCGTCTTTCCACGCTTCCACAATTGGACGATGGGGAGAAACCCTTTTTGGAGCGCCTCGGACTGGGCCGACGCCACGGAAGGCGCCGAGATCCCGCTGAGGCCCGACATCAGAAGAAGGATCGGCAAGGCCTTCAGCCATTTGCGCCGCGCGCCCGCCCGCGGACCGGTCTCACGGGAAGATTCCCGGTTGATTTCAACTTCCCCGGACTTCAGCGTGCGCCGCGCATCAATTCTCTCAAGAGGCGGTCCCGGACCTCTTTCACCCATTTCCGAATCTCCTCCTCCGCCTCGGCCGACGTGGTGTAAGGGGTGCTCAGCACCAGGGTGAAGGCCCGCAGGTAATCATTCACCCGGGTAAGTTTCCGATCTAGTTTGGCCTGCTCCCGTGAGTTGGATTTCAGCTTGGATTTACACGCGCCCGTCTGCCAATCGTCCAGGACCAGGAGGATCTCCGATACGTCGCGAAGCCCCGGGAGGACGCGCCGCTGCCCGCCTACACGCATTTTATACGGAAGGGCGCGGTTCGTCAGCCAGATTCCTTCAATCCGGGAAGGGTTCTTGCCGATCACCAGGAAGGACGGGCAGGGACCGGTCTTTTTCCGGGCCCGTGAAAGAGAATCCGATTTCCTCGCGGGGGCACCCTTCCGCGATGCGGTGCCCTTGAAAAATCCGCAACCGGCCAACAGCCATAAGATGCATAGTGTCAGCGTGACGGATTTTTTCACTTTCGGCTCGCTTCCATCATCAGGGCTTTCGCGCGGGGTTCTCCGTCGGGCCGGCCGGTTTCAGACGGGGGGTCCGAATCGAGCGGCGGCGGGGGAGGAGGCCGCGGCGGCTTATTGGATGGCTCGAATTCCAAGCTCCAGGCTTCCGATGATCAGGTTCTGAATTTGCGACGTCCCTTCGAACAAGGTGTTCACCTTCGCGTCCCGCAGGTACCGCTCGACGGGGTATCTTTCCGAGTTGGCCTCCATGCCGATCACGCGCACGGCCTGGGTCGCCGCCCGATTGGCCAGCTCGCTCGTGAAATACTTCGCGACGCTCGTTTCCCGGGTGTTTCTCACACCCCGGTTTTTCAGGTGTCCCACGCGCATCACGAGAAGGCGGCCCGCGTCGATGTCCCGGGCCATCTCGCCTATCGTCTCGCAAACCTCCGGCCGGGCCCGGAGAAGCGCCGGTCCGCTCTCCTTCACGAAATCCCCAATGGCGTCCAGACACGCCTGGGCCAATCCCACGCAACCGGCCGCCACCGTGAACCGGCCGTAATCCAGCGTGGACATGGCCACCTTGAATCCCGACCCGACCTCTCCCAGGACGTTCTCCGCCGGGACCCTGGCCTGATCGAAGATCAATTCGGCCGTATTGGATGACCACAGGCCCAGTTTCCCGTGTATCTCTTCCGCGGAGCAGCCCGCCCAGGCCATCTCGACCAGGAACGCGGTGATTCCCCGCGTCCCCTGGGACTTGTCGGTCTTGGCGTAGACGAGCGCCAGGTCCGCCTCGCAGCCGTTGCTGATCCACATCTTCCGGCCGGTGAGGAGATAGTGATCCCCCCGGTCCTCGGCGGCGGAGAGCATCGCGCCCACGTCGCTTCCCGCGTCGGCTTCGGTCAGGCCCATGCAGCCAAGCCACTCGCCGCGGGCCATCTTCTTTAGATAGCGCTCCTTTTGCTCTTCCGTCCCCCAAGTATAGATCGGAAGCGCGCAAAGCGAGAGATGAGCGGAAAAGGTGCTCCTCATCGAAGAGCAGCCGCGGCCGATCTCCTCGGCGACCAACGCGTGCGAGATGTAATCATATCCGCGTCCGCCCCACTCGCGGGCGATCGGCCCGCCCATGAAGCCGCGGGCGGCCAGCTCCCGGACAATCTCACGGGGAAAGCGGTGAAGGCGGGCGTTTTCCGCCGCCGATGGCGCGATCACCTCATCGACGAAGGCGCGGATCTCTTCGTGAATGGATTTTTGTTCATCTGAAAGATTAAATTCCATATTATAATCTATTGATATTATTCATATTTATTAATTCTATAATATCCCTTTCATGGGCCTCAGGAGGAACCCGGATACTCGTAAAACCCCTTGCCGGATTTCACGCCCAGACGCCCGGCCTTGACCATCTTTCGGACCAGGTAGGGAGTCCTGTACCGGGAGTCCCCGAGCTCCCGGTGGAGGGTCTCCATCTTGGCCATGTGGACATCCAGGCCGATCAGGTCCAAAAGGGCGAGGGGCCCCATGGGCATGTTGGTCCCCAGTTTCATGGCCTTGTCCACGTCCTCCGCGGAAGCCACGCCCGCCTCGTAGACCAGGACCGCTTCATTGAGCAGGCCGGACAGGACCCGGCTGACGATGCCGGCGGGGGATTCGAAGTTCGTGACCACCGGGTCTTTTCCCAAATCGGCGGCCAATGCCCGCGTGGTCTCGACCGTCCGGGAGGACGTCGCCATGCCGGGGATGATCTCCACCAGTTTCATGACGACCGGCGGATTGAAAAAGTGCATCCCGATGACCCTCTCCGGACGCCGGGTCGAGGCGGCGATCTCGCTGATCGAAAGCGCCGTCGTGTTGCTGGCCAGGACGGCCCCGTCCGCGACCGCCTCCTCAAGCTCCCCGAAGACCTTCCTTTTGACTCCGATGTCTTCGACAATCGCTTCGAGAACGAAATCACACGGCGACGCGTCCGAGAGCCGGGTTGTGGCGGAGATCCGGGAAAGCGCGGCCTCCCGGTCTTCGGGCGTGAGCTTGTCCTTGTCCACCCGTCCCTGGAGGGACTTGGCCGTCCGCTCCACGCCCGCCCGGACAAGGTCATCGCTCACGTCCATGAGCGTGACCTGAATCCCCCGCTGGGCCGCGAGCTGGGCGATGCCGGCGCCCATCCGGCCCGCCCCGACGACGAACAAGTGTTTTACCGGCATCGGGCGCTTCCTCCGTCAGGAATCATCCGGATTGACTCGCAATCAGCTCAGCCGCTCGAAGAGGATTGCCACCCCTAGACCGCCTCCGATGCAAAGCGTCGCCAACCCGATGGTCTTGTCTTGTCGCTGGAGGGCGTGAAGGAGGGTCACCGTGATTTTGGCGCCGGTGGCGCCCACCGGGTGGCCGAGGGCGATGGCGCCGCCGTGGACGTTCACCTTGTTGCGGTCCCACTTCAGCTCGCGCTCGACGGCGATGGCCTGGGCCGCGAAGGCCTCGTTCAACTCGATGAGGTCAATCGAATCGAGTGTCATCCCGGCCTTTTCCAGGGCCGTTCGGACCGCCGGGACCGGCCCGATTCCCATGACCTTCGGGTCCACGCCCGCGCTTGCGTAGCTGACGATGCGGGCCATGGGTGTCATTTCGAGCTCGGCCGCGCGCTCGGCCGACATGAGGATCAAGGCCGAGGCCGCGTCGCATTGGGCGCAGGCGTTGCCGGCGGTGACCGTCCCGTCTTTTTTGAAGATGGGCCTGAGCCTCCCCAGCTTTTCCAGCGAGATGTCCCGGCGGGGAATCTCGTCCACGTCCAGGCTGTCCGGGCCTTTTCGTCCGCCGTTGAGCGGAATGGAGACCACCTCGTCGTCGAAGACCGAGGCGTCGATGGCGGCGAGGGCCTTCTGGTGGCTTTGAAGCGCGAATTCGTCCTGCTCATCCCGACTGATGGCGAATTGGACGGCCAGGGTCTCGGCCGTCGCGCCCATGATCTCGCCGATCAGGCCGCAGACGTACCCGTCCTTGTGGGTGAGGTCCACCACCTCGCCGTGGCCTTGCCGCATCCCCCACCGGGCGTCCTGAAGGACGTACGGCACCCGGCTGGTGTTTTCGACGCCGCCGACCAGGACGGTGTCGGCATCGCCGGCCCGAATGGCCTGCGCTCCGAGGATGATGGTCTTCAGGCTCGATCCGCACCGCTTGTTGACCGTAAAGGCCGGGACTTTCTCGGGAAGCCCGCCCTTGACCGTCACGAGCCGGGCGGTGTTCGGGCCGACGCCCGCCTGCCAACCGTTGCCGAAGATCACCTCGTCCACGGCACTCGGGTCGATCCCGGTCCGGCGGACCACTTCATGGACCGTCAGGGCCCCGAGCTCGGGGACGGGCGTGTCCTTGAGCGTTCCGCCGAATTTCCCTCCGGGGGTTCTCACCCCCCCGACGATGACCACATCCTTCATGGGCGCCGTTCCTCTATCGAGACCGATATCGAGACCGAAGACATTCGATGAAATCAACCCCCGGCGGCTCAAGGACCCATGCGGGAGCCCGGGATTTCAGGCGAAAAAGGATGGCCGGGATCTTGAGTTTCGGACCCTACCAGATGGCCCGCGAGAGGTCAATCGGAGGGCCTGCTCCCGAAGGGCCGGGTCATCCCCCCCCCCCTCCGCGCGCAATCCTCATCGGCTTGAGCCCCGGTGTTATCGAGGGCGGATCACCCGCCAAATGGAATTTTTCGGCAGCGCTCGTACGAGTTTCTGCCGCACCGCGAGTTTCAGAAAGGCCGTTTCGTCCTCGACATCCCGGGCGGAAAGGTAAGGGGTCTTGTAGACGGGTTGTTCTTCCTGGAACCAGCGAACGAAATATTCGATGTCCTCCGGCGTCGCGCCGCGCAGGGATCCGGGTAGATATTTTTGCGCCCATTCCTGTGTTTGTTGATGGGCGTACGACATCCCCTCGGCCCAGGCGGCCAACAGGGCGCGGGCCTTGGGCGTTTCCCGATCGAGCCAGCCCTGCCAGGCGCTCCAGAACAACCCGCCGAGCCGCCGGCCGCCTCCCCGCCTGTCGGCCCAGTCACGCGCAAAACTCTTGCCCACGCCCCGGAGCTTCTTCTTGAGCAGGGATTTCAAAACGAACGGCATGGCGTTGATGGCGATATCGGCCTCGTCCTCGATGAGTTTCTCGGGGCCGATGCGCCAGGGGGCCGTCACGATCTCGAAATCGGTTTCGGCATCCACCCCCGAGAGCGCGGCCAGAATGACCTTTCCAATCCTCGTCGCGCGCGTATTCCAGCCCGGATGGACGAGTCTCTTGCCCTTGAAATCGCCCGGCGACTCCCCCGGCCGGCCGGCCTTCGCGTACAAGCCCTCATACGACGTGGAATCCTTTCCCCAGATCACCAGCTCCAACCCGTCATCCACCACCAAGCGGGCGATGTCGATGGTGCTCATCAGGACGATCTGCGACTGGTTTTTAGCGATACGGAGGTTGGCGTTGAGGGTGGTCTTCATCTCAAAGTCCACACCGGCTTCCGCTCCCCATTTCTTCAGGATTCCCGAATCGCGCAGGCGCCGGGCGATCATGTCCGTCGTTACGGACGGCCCCAGGGCGACCTGAACCCGTCCGGCCGCCCGGGAGGCCGCCGGGAAATACGCGGCGAGGCCGAAGACGGCAATCAAAAAGAAGACGGCGGATCCGCGCGGACTGAATGGAAGCGATTTTTTCGTCATCAATCGGGTGTCCGGAGCGAAGAACGAGCGGATCGAATCACAGAGGACCAAGTTTAATGGGTTGAACCCCTGGCGTCCATTCATGGATGATGCGAGGTGACCCGGGCGCCCGGGGACGGAAGCGAGGACAAATCAGCTTGACGGGATTTCCGCCGTGGTCATATATTGTGAGGGCTGCGGGGACGGGGCGGATAGCTCAGCTGGAAGAGCGCCGGCCTTACAAGCCGGAGGTCACAGGTTCGAGCCCTGTTCCGCCCACCCAAAATGGAAAATGACTACTACGGGGTTGTAGTTCAGTTGGTTAGAACGCTGGCCTGTCAAGCCAGAGGTCGCGGGTTCAAGTCCCGTCAACCCCGCCAGAAATTTTATGGTTGAGTGGAAAAGGGCGGCAAGGGGCCGCCCTTTTCTTTTGTTCGAAAACCGTCCGGAATCCCACCGCCCAAGCCGGAGACGCCGGGAAGGGTCAAACGACCCGCATGCCCGATCAGGCATTTTGAGCCTTGGGTCCGTCGGGTTGACAGTCTTTCGTCCCTTCCCTAGAATTTTGGACGTTTCCTACTCCATCGGCTCACCTGTCCATCGAAATAGGGGCATCTCTTTGAAGGTATTGCAGATCGGCCTTGGCGGGTTCGGCAAGAACCACATCGAGGCCTGGGCCCGGATGGGTTTGGCGGATTCCCTGTACGTGGCGGACCTGAGGCCCGGGGCCTTCGAGCTGCTCAAGCGGTACGGGATTTCGCCCGATCACTTCTCGGCCGACTACAGGGAATTCCTGGACGGGGCCGATGTCGTGGACGTGGTGACTCCATCCGACAGCCACTTCCCCCTCTGCCGCGAGGCCATCGAAGCGGGCAAGGATGTTTTTGTCGAAAAACCCATCACGGTCGCGACGGAGGAAGCCGAGGCGCTCGCATCCCTGGTGGAGAAGACCGGGAAGATTCTCCAGGTGGGGTATTACTACCGGTTTCATCCCATCTCCCGGTTCATCAAGGAGCGGATCGACTCGGGCGCCCTGGGCGAGATCCGCTACATCGCCGGAAACTTCCTGGGGTTCAAGCGGGCCCGGAACGACGTGGGCGTCACCCACACGGACGCCATCCATTTCTTCGATCTCTACAACTGGTTTCTCGGTCCGGCGGAGACCGTCCTGACCTCGGTCGTCCGGGACCACTTCGGCCGCGGCCTCGAGGACACCTCCCTGGTCGTGCTCGAATACCCGGGCGGGGCCATCGGGAGGGTGGAGTCGGGGTACATCCAGCCGGGCCGGTGGATCGAAAAGGTCGTCCCCAACGCCATGACCACCAAGGACCTCTGGGTCATGGGAACGAAGGCCACCATCGTCGCCGATTTCGAGGTGGAAGAGCTGACGGTTCACGAGATCCGGCATGAATTGATCGACGGCACATGGACGGCCGTGCGCGGGGGCGGGCACGCCCCTGTGATCGGGACGGCCAGTCCCGTGGATCAGGTTGTCATGGAGCTGGAGGCCTTTCTGGATTCGGTCAAGACCCGCAAGGCGCCCGCCGCGGGCGTGGTGAACAGCGGCGTGCATCTGGCCAGGACCATGGACGCCGTTTACGAATCCAGCCGCGAGCGTCGGGCCGTTCCCCTGTAGGCGTGATTCGATTCTTGGGAAGAGAGGTTGGACTGTGAAGGACATCGGATCGAAGGATATCGAGAACAATTTCCCTCTGGTCTCCCGGCGCGACGGGCGGGAGGGGGGGGAGACGAGCATCGTCCGCGTCGGGGACGTCGAGATCGGCGGGGAGAAGCTCTGTGTCATGGCCGGCCCCTGCACGATCGAGAACCTGGACCAGCTTCGGGACATCGCGGGCCACGTCAAAGCCAGCGGGGCCGTCCTCCTGCGGGGCGGGGCCTACAAGCCCATGACCTTCCCGTACCGGAGCGAGACCGCCTTCGAGCTGGGCGAGGAAGGGCTCGCGTTCATGCGGCGGGTTCGGGACGAAACCGGCCTGCCCCTCGTGACCGAGGTGGTCGACGTCCGCCTCGTCGATCAGGTGGCCGAAACGGCCGACATGATCCAGGTCGGGGCGAGAAACATGCAGAACTTTCCCTTGTTGGAAGAACTTGGCCGGTGCGGAAAGCCTGTCCTTCTCAAGCGGCATTTCGGATGCGGCATCCGGGATTGGCTGGGGGCGGCGGAATATCTCTACCATCACGGGAACAACCAGGTCGTCCTGTGCGAGCGGGGGGTTTCGGCCGCGCATACGCATGAGCCGACGGCCCGGTTCATCGTGGACATTCAGGCCATCCCGGCCGTGCAGAGCTACTCCCATCTGCCCATCGTCATCGATCCGAGTCACGCGACCTTCAACCGGAAGTTCGTGCCGGCCATCTCCCGGGCCGCAATCGCGGCGGGCGCGGACGGTCTGATCCTGGAAGTTCACCCGACGCCGGAGAAGGCCGCGGTGGACCCGCTCCAGGCGCTGAGCTATGAGGTGTTCGACGGCCTCATGGGCGACCTTCGGGGCATCGCGCGGGTGGTGGGGAAGACCCTCTAGTGTAGTGTCTCGAAAATGGTTTTCATATCGAGACCCGAATTGCCCCTTTCCGGCCGGGCAAGATGCCCGGCCTACCGAATGGCGGAAAGCCGGTGTTTTCAAACCGGGTGGGGCGGGCATCTTGCCCGCTGTCTCTGCGGTTTGTGAAGTGTCAATTTTTTGGAGACACTAAACCGGAACGCGGACGTGGAAAGAGAGCGATGGTCAGCGAGCTTGATGCGGTTCAGGACTGTATTTCCAACCGGCTTCCGAAAGAGGTCGAGGGGGTTTCGTGGTTTGTGGGCATCGTGGGGGACCGTCCTTCCCAATACGCCAAGAGCCCGGTCATCTGGAACCCCACGCTGAAAAAGTTTGATTTCGACGCCTTCTATGTCGCCTTCGATGTGGAGGAGTCGCGGCTCCCCGCGTTGCTCAAGGCCCTGAGCGCCCACCCCAAATTGCTGGGATTCAACGTCACCGTCCCTTACAAGGTGAAGATCATCCCCCTGGTGGACGAGGTGGAGCCCAAGGCCGCCCGCATCGGGGCGGTGAACACCGTTGTGAGAGAGGCGGACGGCCGCCTGGTCGGGTGCAACACCGACGCCCAGGGGGGAATCGATAGCATCACCCAGATCCAGCCGGGTGAGAATGAGGCCTTCCTGCCCGATCTCAAAGGCGCAAGCGCGCTCCTGATCGGCGCGGGAGGCGCGGCGGCGGCGCTTGCCCATTATTTGAACGAGGCGACCGAGGGGCGGACGCTCTACATCGCCAACCGGACGGAGGAGGCCGCCCAGGCCCTGGCCGACTCTGTCAATGAGGCGGGAGGCCGGGCCGAGGGGATCGCGGAGAAGGATCTGGGGAAGGCCGCACAGGAGGTGGACCTGATCGCGAACGCGACGGTCAAAGGGCAGGGGGGCGCCCGGCAGCTTCCGGACGGGCAAGCCACTTGCCTGGAGCCGTATTCCGCTCTCTCCCCCGCCCGTCCGGCTTCCGCGCCCGGGCCGGCCGAAGGCCGGGAGAACGAATTCTACGCGTCTTGGTGGAAGGATTCGCGCAAGGATGTGTCGGAGAACCAGAAGCTTTCGGCGGAGTTGTCCGCCCGGATCCCGACGAAAGTCCGGTTCTACGACGCCGTTTACGCGCCGCTGGAAACGGTGTTCCTGCGCCACGGCCGGTTGAGCGGCCACCGGACCTTGAACGGGAAGGGGATGAACGTTTGTCAGGCCGCCGACGGTTTCTTCAACCGCATCATGGCCGCCTACCTCAGCGAGCGGGGCCTCCGGAACCCGGAGACCTACACGGCCATCCGCGACTTCATGTACGGGGTTTGGTAAGCGATCCCGCTGATCCCCGTTCGGCCGCAAAGCAAGACCGGGTTGGGAATGGCGGGATGGGTGTTTCCCGGCTGAATCTTACGACAACCTACGACAACCCGCTCCGCGGCGGGTTCGGTCGCCGTCCGCGCGCGCGGGATTGCGGAACCGGACGCGGGATGACGGTCCTGAACCTTCCGTTTAACGCAAAGGTGTGAGGCGGCCCGGACATGAAGGTTCTCATCACAGGTTCGAGCGGTCTCATCGGCTCGGCTCTGATCCCTTTTCTGGTCGAGGGCGGCCACCATGTGACCCGCCTGGTGCGGGCCCGGCCGAAGCCGGACGGTGATGAGGTGAGATGGGATCCTGAAAAGGGTGAGGTGGATCGGGACGGATTGGAGGGGCTGGACGCCGTGGTCCATCTGGCGGGCGAGAACATCGCCGGCGGGCGATGGACGGTTGGCCGGAAAGCGAAGATACGGAGCAGCAGGGTGGGGGGTGCGCGGCTGCTTTGCGAAGCCCTGGCCGGTCTTGAACGGCCGCCCGAGGTTTTGGTGAGCGCTTCCGCGATCGGCTATTACGGGGACCGGGGAGATGAGGTTCTGACCGAGGAAAGCCCCCCCGGCGCGGGATTCCTGGCCGAGGTCTGCCGGGAATGGGAAGCGGCGAGCGGGCCGGCGGATCGGGCGGGGATGCGCGTCGTGAGGCTCCGGATCGGGATTGTCCTGAGCGATCGAGGCGGGGCGCTCGCGAAGATGCTGCTCCCCTTCAGGTTGGGCCTGGGCGGCAGGATCGGGGGCGGCGGCCAGTACATGAGCTGGATTGCGCTGGACGATGTCGTTGGGGCGATCCACCACGCGATGATCACCGAGGCGCTCCGGGGGCCGGTGAACGCTGTTGGACCCTCACCGGTTGTCAATCTGGAATTCACCAAAACGCTCGGGCGCGTTATCCGCCGTCCGACGATCTTTCCGCTTCCCGCCTTTGCGGCCCGGCTTGCGCTGGGTGAGATGGCGGACGCCCTTCTCCTGGCGAGCACGCGTGTCGAGCCCGCCCGGTTGGTAGGCGCGGGTTATGTGTTCCGTCACCCGGAATTGGAGGCGGCCCTTCGACATCTCCTCGTGAAATAGGGCAAGGGTCAGAAGGAAAAAGGCGCCGCGCCGCCGATGTCTCAATCTCCGGCGGCGTCCCGGGCGCGACAGACGTGTTTGGGGTGTCGCCGAAGTCGGATTCCGCGTTGAATGGCGGATGCCCCCCTCTCCCCTCCAAAACCACATTTTTCATCGGACTTTCCGGATCATCCTGAAAAGAGCCTGACGGCGAGGTCCTGGAGGTTTCACGAATCTTTGGATTTCGGATAATCATGCCAGAATCAACATACTGTTTACATTCCGAAAATGACTGGCCGAAAGGTTGACTTCAACTCGATTGGTCGACCATCATGGAATGAATGACTTAAAAAAATAAGTGAGTGGGACCGATTCCTTCCTGAATACGAAGGGTCGCCTGAGGTCCCTTGTCTTACGGAGACAAGGCATACAAAATATCGGTTAAAAAGGACTAAAGTAAATACAGAAAATTTCCGATGATCTTATGGGGACCGCTGGTTACGGCCCTAATTCATACACGGAATGCTTTCTGAGTTGAAGGGCCAAAGCGCGCGCCGGGATGGGTCCGCCGGGTGCGGCCCTGATTCATGCATGGAAAGGGGGGTATCTTGACTCGGCCCCGAATCCTTTTGGTGGATGACGAACGCCCGTTCTTGGAGATTCTCGAAAAGGATCTGGTTGCGGAAGGCTACGACGTAAACACGGCCGCCGACGGCTCGACGGGCATCCAGGCCGCGATGGAGAACCAGCCGGACTTGGTTATTCTGGACATCATGATGCCGGGTATGGATGGTTTGGAGGTGTGCCGGAAGCTGCGCGTGGAATGCCCCGACCTGATGATTCTTTTTCTGACGGCGAAATCCCCGGAAGAAGACATGTTGAAGGGGTTCGAGACGGGCGCGGACGATTATCTGACCAAACCGGTGAATCTGGCGGAATTGCTCGCAAGGGTCAAGGCCCTGCTCAGGTGGTCGGAAAATTGGACCCGGCAGTTTGTTCACCGTTTCGCGGACATCACCTGTGATTCCATCAAGCGGAAGGTGACTCGGGCGGGAAATATCATCAGTCTCTCTCCGATGGAATTCAGCCTTCTGTGGTATTTCCTGGAGCACGATGGAGAGACCTTGGAGCGTGACCGGCTCCTTGTTGAGATCTGGGGCTACGAAGCGGGATCGGTCACGCGGACGGTGGACATCCACGTTGCGCGTCTCAGGAATAAGCTTGAACCGGATCCGACCCGTCCCCGGCACTTTTTTACGGTTCGCGGTAAGGGATATAAGTTCAAATCCGAGGTTTAGAACCCCGGCCGGATTGAAGGAAAGCTTTCCCCGCGACGCATTCCTCCCGCTCCGTTTTTGCCGGCGGCGCTGAGAGGCCCTTCCGGTATTCGTTGACATTCGAGGAAATTCGTTTTATTCCTTTGAGCGCGTTGAGATGGATGCACCCGCATCCCTAGGCGCCGGGAACCGGGGATCAACACGCCGCGGCCCTGCCTTTTCCCTCCTCCCTTTTTTCTATCCAGTCCCCCGGTTTCCGGGACCCGGTAGGAGGCGTCCGAATGATCGCTTACGGAAAGCCCGTCATCGGAGTGATTGGCGCAAGCCGTCCGAGCGGGGAGGGCTATGAGTTGGCCCGCGCCGTGGGACGAAACATCGCCGAGCGGGGAGGGATTGTGGTCTGTGGAGGACTCGGAGGCGTCATGGAGGCCGCTTGCAGGGGCGCCAAAGAGGGGGGTGGGCTCACCATCGGTATTTTGCCCGGCCAGGACGCGGCCGAAGCGAACCGGTATGTGGACGTTCCGATCGTAACCGGGATGGGCTACGCCCGGAACATCATCATCGTCCGGACCGCGCAGGCGATTGTCGCCCTGGACGGCAGTTTTGGAACCCTGTCGGAACTGGCCCACGCGTTGCAGATGGCCAAGCCCCTGGTCGCTGTCGGATGCCGGATCGCCCCACCGGAGGCGCCTCAAGTCGAGGACCCGGAAGAGGCCGTGGCCCGGGCGTTTGCCGCCTGTGCGGACCGGTAGGCGGGGGAGACGCCTGAGTCCGAAAATCGGAGGGCGGCGAGAAATCGGATGAGATGCGCCCGCCGGACAGGTTGGGTCTTAGGCGTCCTATTGTTGGTCCTGGGGGGATGTTCGCTCGCCCGGGTCTTTCGCAGCCCCGGCGTCTATCACACGATTCAACCGGGCGAGACGATGTACCGGATCGCCCGAACCTATGGTGTTGATTTAGATGTTCTCGTCAAGGCCAATCACATTGCCGACGCCCGCCGGATCGTCGCCGGAACCCGGCTTTATGTTCCCGGGGCGAGTCGCCGGTTGCGGGTCTCGCCCATTCGCCGCGGAACCACCGGGCGCTCCGCTTCGGCGAAGATCCCGACTTGGCCGGGACGAAAGCGGGAGGTTCGAACGCCCGCGGCGAAACCCGCGCCCCCCCGAAAATCGGCCCCTCGCCGGGAGCGGGTCGGCAAGGTGTCCCTGCCCGCGGAGGTGGATTTTGTCTGGCCGCTTCAGGGCAAGGTCACGTCTTTTTTTGGAAAGCGCGGAAAGCGAAAACACCAGGGCGTCGACATCGCCGCTCCCCGCGGGACGCCCCTGCGCGCCGCCGAGGCCGGCGTGGTCATTTTCAGCGATAACGGGCCGGGGGGATACGGGCTGATGGTGATATTGCGGCATCCCAACGGGTTTCACACCATCTATGCGCACAACAGCAAGAACCTGGCCGGGAAAGGGAAAAGGGTGAAGCAGGGCGAGGTGATCGCGCTGGTCGGGAGCACGGGACGCGCAACGGGACCGCATCTGCACTTTGAGATTCGGAATCGGGCACGGGCGAAAGATCCGTTGTTCTACCTGCCTTGACGGCCGGTTCTGAAAAAACAGACGGAGAAGGCCGAATGTGGGACATCGATGACCTGAAGCGCATGATCCGGGACGTTCCGGATTTTCCCAAGAAGGGTGTCATCTTCAAGGACATCACCACGCTGTTGTCGAACGCCAAGGCGTTTGCGACCTCCATCGATATGATCGGAGACCGTTATATCGACCAGAATGTGGACCTGGTGGTGGGCGCGGAGGCCCGCGGTTTCGTTTTCGGCGCCGCGCTCGCGTATAAGCTCAACGCGGGGATCATCATGATCCGCAAGACGGGCAAGTTGCCTTACCGGACGGTCAAGACGCTGTATGAGCTGGAGTACGGCACGGACGAGCTGGAGATCCACGAGGACGCCATCTCGGAGGGGGATCGGGTGCTTCTGGTGGATGACCTGCTGGCGACCGGAGGGACGGCCGCGGCCACGTCGGACTTGGTCCACAAGTTGAAGGGGGATGTAGTCGGATTCGCGTTTCTGATTGAGCTCACGTTTCTAAAAGGCAGGGACCGCCTGGGCGATCACGACATTTTTTCCCTGATCAAGTATTGAGGGCGCCCTTTCGCGGAAGTGCTTCCCGCCGGTTGCAATCCATCCATTCAGAATTCGGAATCTTGTCCGGATGGGCGAGCGGGGATTGCTGCGGTTGCGCGGTGAAAGGCGCGTTTCATTCTACGATCGAGACGGCGGCTTCCGCCGGGATCCCCGCGGGCTCGGCGGGTTCCTGGCCGAGCGTTCCCCGGTCCCGATGAAAACACGCATCATGGTAGAAGCTGTTCTGAAAGACCCTTCCCACTTTGTCGGGGTCCAGCGCCTCGTCACAGATTTCACAGATGGGCTGCATGGGGGAGATGCCTCGGAGCTTCATGGGTTTTTTCCTTTGATTGGTGTTTACCCGTTTCGGCAATATGATTGCGGATAGATGCACATGCGGCGCCAACCGGCCCGCCCGGTCATGGAGCGGTCGAGATCGCCTGAAAAGATTTAAAAGGCGGCGTGATGAGGACCGGCTGTGCGTCCGATTGGAGAAAAAATGACGGGGGGCCGGAAATTATTTCCGCTTTCGGATCGCGATCGGCGGGTCTTGTTTCAGAAGGAATGAAAGCGAAGGAAGGGGCCGAAGGTGTGCCTCGGCCCATTTGGACAGCGGATGCACGGCGGACGCCCCTCTATCGGGACGGCCCCCGGTCCGATTTTCTATGACTGCGGGATGATCAATTCGGCGTGATGACGAAGCCCAGCGCGTCTAGTGAAACAATGAGTGATTTGGGGCTGAACTCCAAGAACCCTCCGACCGTCAGAAGATAGGACTCGTTCTGGAGGTCGATGACTTCCTGAAGGACCCAAGGTCCCGAGATTCCCAGGTTTTCCTTCTCCCGTTCCATTGCTTGGCTCGCTTTTCCCATTGAGGAATGTTGTTGACCGTCCGCCCATGCGGTGGTCAGGTGAGCCTGGAGGGCCTTCCTCAGGCTCGCATTACCCGCTAAAAGGGTGCAAAACCAGTGCCAAGCGTGGGAGGAGGGGTGTGAATCGCGATTGAGTCGGACTGGCCGGGGGACGCTGGGATTCGCCAACGGGACTTCCTGGAAGAGAGGGGAGGATCCCCCCGCCGGTGGGGTCGACCGGCGGGGGGACGGGGAGGAACTGCTCATGGGCTGGTCCCAATTGAGGTCCCAATAACTTTCTTATCGGATGGGAGTCCGGCAGGCTTGAGCCCTTCGGAAATTCTTTTCCGGGATTCTCCTGAATAAGGTCACATGGATGTGAGACGTTTTCTCAGGCGGGGAATAAAGTGCCGGGCGGCCTTGAAGGGGATGTTTCCCGCGGCCGGGGCGTCATCCTGAACGCCAGCTCCGGGTTGGCCCATCAGGGATGGCCGGAGTGGTTGGCCGAATCTTAGGCCGCACTTCTCGTAGCCCGTCTGTTTCGCCGCGGGCGTCCATCAGCGGGTGCGGATTGGTCTCGCGGGAATTTGGAATTTTGTCGCCGGAAAGTGTAAGATTCTGCCTCTGTTTGGGGCGGGTTTCCCCGGAAGGTTCGCCCATTGCGGCTCAGCCCGCCATTGATTGGAGAATCACGGTATGATTGTCGTTGCCAACCGGATTTTCGTGGCCGAGGGTTACGAGGAGGAATTCGAGAAACGGTTTCGGAACCGGGAAGGGTTTGTGGACAAAAGCCCCGGTTTCAATCGATACGAGTTGCTCCGGCCGTCTAAGGCGGATGCCTACGTCGTCAAGACCTATTGGGAAGACATGGCGTCCTTCGAGGCCTGGACCCGGAGCGAGGCTTTCAAGGAGGTCCACGCGGATCTCCCGTCCAAGGAAATGTTCGCCGGCCCGAGCGCGCTTGAAATCCACGAAGTCCTATACACCACGGAAAAGCGATGACCGCAAAGAAAAACGAGGCCTCCGAGCCCAAGGTTAGGGATTACATGAGTGAGAAGGTGGTGTCCATCCCGTTGGGCGAGACGATGAAACTGGCCGAGGACATCATGTCGTTGGGTAACATCCGCCACCTGCCCGTGGTGGAGGCCGGACTCCTGGTCGGCGTGGTCAGCCAGCGGGACCTGCTGCGCTCTTCTTTGACGACGCTGCTGGAGCACAGCGATTCCGACCGGGAGATGTTTCAGGAGTCGATCAAGGTCTCGGAGATCATGACCCCGCTCGCGAGGACCATCTTGCCCGATGCGCCCATCTCCGAGGCGGCCCGGCTCATGCTGGAGCATAAGATTAGCTGCCTGCCGGTTGTCACCGAGGAGAGGGACCGGGAGATGATTGGCCTGATCACGGAAACGGACCTCTTGCTGGCGTTTCTGAACGACTGGACTGATCGTCCGAATTGATCAAACCGCCCGCTTCGCCCTTTTTGTCGCCTTCCCGCTTCGCCTTCGCACTTCGTTGACACTGAATCGGGCTGGTGTTAGAGAGTGGGCCGTTCCCGAGCGGGAAGCGGTGGAAAAGGTTCGCGCGTGAAGAGATGGTTCAGGCCTAAACACAGGGTGGGTTGCTCCGGCAGGTGCGTTGCACCGGCGGGTGCGTCGCTCGGGGGGCGCGTCGCTCCGGGAGCGCGTCGCTCGGGGCTGGGAGGCTTTTTCCGTTGAGTAGACGTTTGGGCGATCGGGTGCCGGAAGATTTCCGGGAGAAGCTTTGCGCCGAGGACCTGACCCGCCTCGAAGGGCGGGCCATGTTGCTTCTGAGCCTGGATGAATCGGGTTTTCCGCACCCGGCCATGCTCTCTTACCGCGAGATGGCCTCGCCCGACGCAAGTCGGATCCGCTTCGCCCTGTGGAAAGGAACCACCACGGCCGGAAACATGCGCCGCGATCCCAGGATATCGATCATCGCGGTGGATCCGGAAATGAGCTACTATCTCAAGGGACGTGTGACCGTCGTCCGGGAGGACGCGGAAACGTTCAAAGGCTGCTCCCTCTATGAGTTCAAGGTTGGAGAGGTTCTGGTGGACAGGGAACCTCATCTCCCCATTACGGGGGGGATCCAATACCACGCTCCGGAGGGGGCGGAACCGGTTGCGGCCCGGAAGGCCCACCTGGCTGAATTGATGGGGTGAGGAGGCCGGAAGGCGTGAACCTTTTCGAAACATTCGATATGGGGGTTTCCAGTGAAATATGAATGCGGCGTATGTGGCTATGTGTACGACCCGGCGGAGGGGGACGCCGATGGGGGGATCGCCCCGAACACGCCCTTCGAGGATATCCCGGATGATTGGGTGTGCCCGACCTGCGGCGCGACCAAGGCGGATTTCTCCGTCCTGGAAGGCTAGGCCGGCTTTGACGATTGGCCGATCCGAGGCCCCCCGCGGGTTCTTTCCAGGGGTGCGGCATTGATGGGAGACTCCATGAGCCACTCTTACCACGAGTTGAGAAGCCGACTGGAATCCCGCAACCGTGGGTTGAGGGAAAAGGTCATGGGGCTTTCCGAGGCCGTGGCGTTGGTGAAGGACGGCGATCATGTCGCCATCGGCGGGAACACCTTCTCCCGCACGCCCTTCGCTCTGGTCTGGGAGATTGTCCGGCAGAAGAAGAAGGACCTGATGATCTCCAGGAACATCACCTCGTCGGAAGGAGACCTGTTGCTGGCCGGCGGCTGCACGCGGCACTACCTGACCAGCTGGTTCAGCCAGGGAATCATCTGGGGCGTCTCCCGGGTGATGAGGCATTTTGTTGAGTCCGGCGAGGTCCGTTACGACGAATGGAGCCACATGAGCATCGGCATGATGTACCGGGCGGGGGCGTTGGGACTTCCATTCATGCCGACCCGGGTGATGATGGGGTCCGATATGGCCCGCCTGGTTCAGGACGAGATCAAGGAAATGGTCTGCCCCTTTACGGGAGACAAGCTGGCCCTGCTGCCCGCCCTGAATCCCGATGTGGCCCTCATCCACGTCCAGCGGGCGGACGCTTACGGCAACGCCCAGTATGACGGTCTTCCGTTCATGGACGCCGACATCGCCATGGCGGCCGAGAAGGTCATCCTCACCACCGAGCAGATCATCAGCAACGATCAAATCCGCCGCGCGCCCGACCGGACCAAGATTCCGTTCTTCTGCGTGGAGGCCGTTGTGGAAGTCCCTTACGGGAGTGTTCCCCATGAGTGCTCAGGCCTTTATGAGCCCTTCTACAGTCACATGGATGAATATGCCGGGGTGACGCGGAAAGAGGGGCTGGAGGGCGCCCGGGAATACATGAAGAAATACGTCTATGAGCCCGAAGACTGGACCGGTTTCCTGGACCGGGTCGGCCTTTCGGAAGTGATGGAAGCCTCGAAGGCGGGAAGGAGGATGTACAGTGACTGAAGCGGCGACGCGGAGCGAGTGCACCACGGCCGAGCTTCTTTCGGTCATGAGCTCCCGGATTCTCGAGAACGGCAAGGTTCTCTTCGCGGGCGTGGGGATTCCCCTTCTCGCGGCCACCCTGGCGCAGCGCAGGCACGCCCCCGACCTCACCATTCTGTTCGAGGGCGGCGTGGTGGGGCCCTTTATCGAGCCCGGCAGGCTTCCGCCCTCCACGAATGAGTCCCGGACCGCGCGGAAGGCCAACATGGTGCCCAGCCCGACGGACGTCCTCGCGCTCCTCCAGCGGGGTTACGTGGATTACGGGTTCATGGGCGGGGCCCAGGTGGACCAGTACGGAAACCTCAACAGCTCCTTCATCGGCGACCCCGCGCACCCCAAGGTGCGGCTCCCCGGCAGCGGAGGCGGGAACGACATCGCCAGCCTGGCCAGGATGATTGTCGCCATGCCGCATGAGAAGAAACGGTTTGTCGCGAAGGTGGATTTTGTCACCAGCCCCGGTTATCTGGACGGCGGCGACACCCGGCGGGATTCCGGTCTCATCACGGGCAGTATGCACAAGGTCATCACCGACCTGTGCATCTTCGGCTTCGATGATGACACCCGGCAAATGAAGCTGGAGGCCCTGCATACCGGCGTCAAGGTGGAAGACGTTCTTGAGAACACCGGGTTCACGCCCATCGTTCCGGACCGGGTGGAAGTGACCGATCCGCCGACGGAAGAGGAGCTCGCCATCCTGAACGAGCTCGATCCGGACCGGATGTATCTTCATTAACCCACGCCATCGAATATTTCGCCGGATTCTCATCAACGGGCGCCCGGGCGGGGGAGGGGAGGGGGCTTGCGCGGCTCCTTTTCGGGCCATGTCAGCGCTTTCGCCGTAAGGGAGAGGTTTTGGACGTTGAACGGATAAGCCGCGTCATCGGCGCGGTCCGGGCCGAGGGCAGGATCTTGTTGAGCGAGCCGGAGGCGCTTGATGTCCTCCGCGCCGCGGGTGTTCCGGTTCTGCCGACCGAGCGGGCGGCGGACCCCGGGGAGGCGGCCGCCGCGGCGGAGCGGGTCGGCCTTCCGGTCGTGTTGAAGATGGTCTCCGCCGATTTGCCCCACAAAACGGAGGCCGGCGCGGTGGCGGCCGGACTCAAGACGCCGGAGGAGGTCGAACGGGCCGCCGAGGAGATGGATTCGCGCGTCCGCGCTTTACGCCCTGATGCCGAGCTTCAGGGTTTCGCGGTTCAGCCGATGGCGGAGGGCGTCGAAACCCTGGCGTCCGCGACGGCGGATCCCCTCTTTGGCCCGGTCCTGGCGTTCGGCCTGGGAGGCGTGTGGGTCGAGCTCCTGGAAGACGTCGCCTTACGCCTCGCGCCCGTCGGCCCCGATGACGTGGACGAGATGCTGGGGGAGATCAAGGGCCGGAAGCTGCTCGACGGATTTCGGGGAGGCCCGCCGGCGGACCGGGACGCGCTGCGACAGACGCTTCTCCGCCTCTCCGACCTGGCCTGGACGTTCGCCGACGACATCGCCGAGGTGGAGATCAACCCGCTGTTCGCCGGGCCTGGCGGAGTTCTGGCGGCGGACGGACTGGTTCGGCTGCACGAGGCGCGGACGGAAGAGGACGAGGGGGGGGGGGACGCGCGGTGACGGGATTCAAGCCTCTGCTCGAGCCCCGATCGGTTGCGGTGGTCGGTGCCTCGGCCGACCCGAAGAAATCGGGCAACATCCTGCTCAAGAGCATTCTGGACTCGGGTTACGAGGGCGAGGTGTATCCCATCAACCCGAGGGGCGGGGAGATCCTCGGCCGGAAGGTGTACCCCTCCGTCCTGGACGTTCCGGGCGAGATCGACCTGGTCTTCTTCCTGCTCCCCCGCGAGCACGTCGCCGGCATTGTCGAGGACTGCGGGAAGAAGGGCGTGAAGGGGGCGGTCATCATCACGGCGGGGTTCGGCGAGGTCCCGGGCGACGGGATCCGCTACGACGCGGAGCTCCGAGAGGCCATCCGAAAAAGCGGGGTCCGCTGCATCGGCCCCAACACCATCGGGATGGCCAACGCCCACCGCCGTCTCATCGGGGCCTTCGTCGCCACCTCCGATTGGCTGGTCGGCGGCGTGTCCATCATGGCCCAGACGGGCAACTTCACCGGTTGCATGGCCAACCAGATCATGGACCAGGAGTTCCAACGGCTGGGCATCGGCAAAAGCATCGCCGTCGGCAACAAGGTCGACCTGGACGAAGTGGACTTTCTCGAATATTGCCGGGATGACCCCGAAACGGACGTCATCGGTCTCTATCTGGAGAGCATTCGGCGGCCCCGGGATTTCTTCTCCATCGCCCGGGAGGTGAAGCGCGTAAAGCCCATCGTCGTCCTCAAGCCCGGCCGGACCAAGGTCGGGGAAAGGGTGTCCTCCGCGCACACGGGCGCCCTGGCGACGGACGACCGGATCTTCGATGCGGCCTGCCGGCAGTACGGAATCGTCCGGGCCCGGACCATCGAAGGCTTCCTGGCGATGCTGAAGGGTTTCTCTTTTCAACCCCTGCCTCGGGGGCGGCGGGTCGGGATGGTTTCCTACAGCGGCGGGGCGGCCGTCCTGGCGGCGGACCAGCTGACGGGTGCGGGATTCACGCTTCCCGACTTCGACGAGCCGACGCACGCGCGGATGGAGGCCCTCATGCCGGAATGGCAGCCTGTGAAGAATCCCGTGGACCTCTGGCCGGCCATGACGGGTGACAACCTCCGCATCCAGGGAGAGTCGATCCGCGCCGCCATGGATGACGAGAGCACCGACGCGGTCTTCTTTATCCTTTTGGGCGTGCCCAGCACGGCTTGCGAGGGATTGGCGGAGGAATTCCGCGCCGCCGCCGCCGCGAACCCGCACAAACCCATCTTCGGATTGTTCTTCGGTGGCCGGACCAGCGACCAGTGGAAGCGGGATCTCGAGGCGGAAGGAATCGGGCAACCGACCCGGGTTCCGATCTTCGACGATTCCTCCCTGGCGGTGGAGGTCATTGGGGCCATGGCCTGGTACGCCGAGCGGCGGGAAAAGATGTCTCCCGAGCCGAAGTTTCCTTAAAGGAAAGACGGCGCCGTCCACGGCTTCTCCAGGGGGGGGCTTTTTTGAAAAACCGCCCCCCCCTGGCCCCCCCTGAAAAACTTTTTGCGGCCAAGCCTTAGGCTTGGCCTTACCCGCGCCTGGAGGGGAGATGCCCATGCGTGTGTCTGTTTGGCGCGGCCAAAGGACCTGCCTGCCGCACTTCCGAAAGCGGTAGGGCGGCCATCTTCGCCGCCTCCGGAAGGAAGGGTCGATGGTCAACCTCCCCAAGGGTCCACCGACCCAGTTCCGCTATCGGACGCGTCGGCTAATCCGTCAGGACGGCTACGGCGTCGATCTCGACCAGGAAATCCGGCGAGGCCAAGGCCGTGACGACCAGAAGGGTCGATGTCGGCGGCTCCCCTTTGATGAATTCGTTCCGTGCCTGACGGACCCCTTCCGAGTGGCGGATATCCGTGAGGTAGACGGTGATCTTGACCAAGTCCTCCATCGACCCGCCGGCCTGCTCGACGAGGGCCTTGATGTTCCTGAAGACCTGTCTCCCCTGGGCGAGGGCGTCTGCCCTTCCGACCGATTTCCCCTTTGAATTCACGGCCACCTGTCCGGCGATGTAAACGTGGTCGCCTACGCGCAGCGCCGGGGACCACGAATGGGGCGGAGGCTCGGCGACCTTGGGGCTTTTGATTCGCACTTTCTTGGCCATGGTGATCCCTCCTGAGTGTTCGGGCTGATGAAACGGCCTTTGGGTTTTCGAAAAGGCGCGACCTTGGCGCGCCTCGGGGACCGGCTTGAGCCGATCCGCATTGGACAGCGAATCGAATGCGTTATGTGGAATCTCATTCTCTCATGTCAATCAACCTCCCGATGAAACGAAACGGCCGCCAACTATGCGGGGCCCGTCGGCAATCAATCGTCCAAGATCGCCTCGGCTTCAATCTCGACCAGATAATCGGGGTCGGCCAGGGCCGCCACGCAAAGAAGGGTCGAAGTCGGAAAATCCCCTTTGAAAAACTCTTTTCGCACGGCTCGGACGCCGGCGGCGTCACGGATGTCGGTGATGTAGACGGTCAGTTTCAAGACGTCGCGCAGGGTTCCGCCCGCCGCCTCGACCAGGGCCTGAATCCTTCGGAACACCTGGCGGGCCTGACGGATGGCGTCCCCTTTGCCGACGACCTTTCCCTTGGGATCCTTCGCGGTCTGGCCCGCGATGAACAGGTGATTCCCCTTCCGGAGGGCCTGGGAGAAGGTTTTCGCCGGAGGCTCGTGGACGCGGGGACTCTTGACGCGCTTTTTCGGCATGGAAGATCTCCTTTCAGAGGGGGTTTGTTCTGAATCCGCTGGACCGGACATAATTCCAATTGACTCATTTTAGCCGAACTGTTAGGGTTTTTCGATTCGCGCCGGATCGAATCCCCTGTTTAAAACAGGGGGGAGTCCCCTTCTTTTGAGATGGGGGGCCGGGTTTGGGCGTTCGAGCTCCGTCGAGATTTTAGGGAGGGGGTTTCCTCGATGACGCAGGAAATCGCGGGAAAAATGGAAGACTCGGCGGCGTTGCTTCTCTCCATGAGAAAGGGGGAGAAGGAAAAACTTTCGCTTTGGAAGAAGCTGCTCCATCCCCGTGTGATGGCCATCCTCTCGGTTGTCGCTCTGTGGTACGTGTCCTCCTGGATAACTTGGGTTTTGACCGAAACGCTGACCCTGCCTTATCCGCACGTGGTCGCCTGGGAGATGGTCGTCGAAACCATGTTCGACGATTTTCGGCAATTCCTGGTCCACCTGGGGTCCAGTCTCCTGCGGATCGTCATTGGATTCGGGATTTCCCTGATCATCGGGGTTCCGATGGGGATCATCATGGGGGTCCGGAAGTATTGGGAGGCCTTTTTCAGTGATTATGTGGTTATCGGTCTGACCATCCCCAGCCTGGCTTGGGCGATCATCGGTGTTCTGTGGTTCGGAATCCAGCCGCTGACCCCCATCTTCGCCACGTTCATGATCACCTTCCCGTACATCACAATCAACATCTGGGAAGGCATGAAGGATGTGGATAAAGAGCTGGTGGACATGGCGCGGGCCTTCGGGGTCCGGCGGGGAAAGATTATCCGCCGCATTTACATCCCCTCCCTCATGCCGTTTTTCTTCGCGTCCGTCCGGTTCGGGTTCGCCGTCGCGTGGAAGATCGTGATCATCGCGGAGGTTTTCGGCGCCGAGAACGGCATCGGGTATATGATTTCCTACTGGTATCACATGTTCAACATGAGACAGGTGTTGGCGTGGGTGATGGTGTTCACCATCCTGATGTTCATTCTTGAGTACGGGGTGATCCGCCCCATCGAACGGGCGGTGCTCGCTTGGCGCCCGGAGGCGAAGCTCTGATCGACCATGACAGAAAAACCCCTCATCGAGATTAATGCTCTGGTCAAAGCGTTCGAGCAGCCCGACGGCAGTCCGCTTCTTGTCCTCGACGGCATCGACCTCACGGTCGAGAAGAACACGTTGACGACCCTGATCGGCCCGAGCGGCTGCGGGAAATCCACGTTTCTCAATATCCTGACGGGTCTCGAGGCCCCAACCGGGGGAGAGATCCTGTTTCATCCGGAGGGGAAAGAAAAAGTCGAGTTTGGTTACGTCTTCCAGGCGGCGCGGCTGCTCCCCTGGATGAGGGTCATCGACAACGTCCGATTCGTGCATGACGATGGCCGCCCCCGGGCGGAAACCGAACGCCTGGCCCGCTTCTACCTGGAAATGGTCGGATTGAAGGATTTTATGAACGTGTTTCCCCACCAGCTTTCGGGCGGGATGCAGCAGCGGGTCGGGATTGCCCGGGCCCTTTCCCTGGAGCCCGACATCCTGCTGATGGATGAGCCCTTCAGCCACCTGGACGAGATCACGGCGAAGCGCATGCGCAGGGACCTGATTGGAATTTGGGGAAGGTCAGGGGTGACGATCCTGTTTGTGACGCACGACCTGAGTGAAGCCGCCGTCCTCTCGGACCGCATCCTCTTCCTCAGCCGCAAACCGGCCAAGATTTTCAAGGATGTCCTGATCGATCTCCCGCGTCCCAGACATCTTCACAACGACGAATTTCTCTCCCTTCACGCCCAGCTCTCCCGTGACTTCTCCGAAATGGAAGGGGATGAAGATGAGGAGGCGTGGGCGTCCGGCGCGGCCATGTGATTCGCCCCGGCGGGGGTTCCGCTCCCATGGGCGCGCCCCCCGTTCGGCGAAATATCTTTCCGGGCGATAGTTTGATAAGATTGCCGGGTTTGGTCGCCGTGTCGGGGGGAGGGATTTAGGACGTATGGACGCCTGAGCCGGCGTCGGTTCCTTATCGAACGGTCCGAAATGTTGTCCTCGGACGCCCCCCAAAAGATAAGTCCGTCATCCGCTTGCCGCGACCCTTCCCGGCGGGACGGTGTGTCTCACGGCCCGGCGTCTGTCGCGGGAAATTCGGTCGCCTCAACCCGAGGGATGACTCGATGGACCTTTTATCACGCCTGATCCTGCACGGCCTGGACGGGATTGTCTTCGGTTGGCTCTACGCCCTCATTGCCTTTGGTCTCAGCCTTATCTTCGGCTTTCTCAACATCGTCAACGTGGCGCACGGCGCGCTGTATATGCTGGGGGCGGTCTTCGGCTGGTTCATCGCCGCGGAGCTCTCCGGAGGGAACTACTGGCTGGCCCTGATGCTGGCCCCGCTGATGGTCTGCGCCTTATCGATGGTTTTCGAGACAGTGGTCTTGCGCCCGATTGGAAATAACTCCAATATGAGCATCCTATCGACCTTCGGGGCCATGCTGATCATCGAGAACGTCGTTCTGGGTTGGATCGGGGGCCAGGGGGTCACCTTCGATCCCCCCTTCCGGGGGACGATCCCCATCCTCCAATATCGCTATTCCACTTACCGGCTCTTTGTGATGGGTTCGGCGATGGTGGTGACGGGGGCGCTCTGGGCCTTTCTCCAGAAGACGAAATACGGGCTTTGGATCCGGGCCGTTCGGATGAATACGGGTCTGTCCCTCGCGGATGGAATTCCGGTCAAGTCGGTCAACACCCTCGCGTTCGGGTTGGGGGGATTGTTGGCCGGGTTGTCGGGAGTCCTGGCGGGGCCGTTCATCGCCATCTTCCCAGCGATGGGTTTGAACGTTCTGATCATCGCCTTCATTGTAGTCATCGTCGGCGGGCTGGGGGATATGTTCGGCGCCGTGGTGGCCGGACTCATGCTCGGTTTCGTGGAGAACGTGATGTCCATCTTCGTCGAGCCGACCTATGCCAAGGTGATCGCCCTCCTGTTTGTGACATCATTTCTGTTCTTTCGGCCCAACGGACTCTTCGGGAGGGGAAGGTGATGGCGTTCTCCCCGCTTCCAAGGGCGGCCTCCAGGCGGACGGGCTACACGCTGTTCGGCGTCCTGTTGGTTTTCCTCCTCCTTCCCGCTGTCCTGGATGATTTCGGCGTGGCCTTCACGATGGACATCCTCATCTGGGGGTTGCTGGCGATCTCTTTCGATTTCATCTATGGCTACACGGGGCTCCTGAGTCTGGGGCAATCCGTTTTCTTCGGATTGGGCGTGTATGGCCTGACCCTGGCCGTCATCCATTGGGGCGCGGGGTTGTGGGTGGCGATGTTGGTCGGGCTCTTGCTCTCGGCAATCGCTGCCGCAATCCTCGGGTACTTCGCCGTCAAAGTCCGGGGGCACGGGTTCATCATCGTGACCGTCGTCGGGGCGACGATCATCACGCTGATCGCCTATGCCTGGAAAGACGTCACCGGCGGGGATGACGGCCTCGTGTTTACGCGGCCGCTTCTGACCCTCGGCCCATGGGCGTTGGATCTCACAGAACAACTCCCCCGCTACTATTACGTCGTCTGCTCCGTGGCCCTCGCGTATTTCGTCTGTTTCCGAATCCTGCGGTCCCCGCTGGGCAGGGTGTTCGAGCTCATCCGGGAAAACGAGGACCGCGCCCGTTGCGTCGGATACAACACCGGCCTCTATAAGCTGATTTCCTTCACCATCGCGGGCGTCATCGCCGGCCTGTCGGGCGTGCTCTATTCCGTGTACGTCAGTTATGCCAGCGCGGAATTCTTCAACTGGCTGTACTCCGCCGAGGCGGTGGTCTGGACGCTGTTCGGCGGGGCCGGGACACTTTACGGCGCCCTCATCGGGACGGGAATCTTGATCTATCTGAAGGAAACTCTGAGCAGCCAATGGGCTTATACGTATCAGATCGCCCTGGGGGTGATCATCATCATCGTCGTGACGTTTACGCCATCCGGATTGGTCGGGACGACGAAGCGCATCGTCGCGAACATGCGGAAAAAGACCGAGTAAGGGGGAGGGGGAGGGGGAGCCGGCTTCCGTGAATTCTTCACAACACAGCGACGGTTTCCTGAAGGTGGAAGGACTCGTCAAGCGCTTCGGGGTTTTCACCGCCGTGAACGGGGTGGACCTCGATGTCCGGCAAGGCGAGCTGCGGGCCGTTATCGGGCCGAATGGAGCGGGAAAGACCACGCTCTTCAACCTGCTCAGCGGCTTCCTGCCGACGACGGACGGAACGGCCTCCTTCAAGGGAAAACCCATCACCGGCCTGGGCGCGGATCGGATCGTCCGGCTGGGAATCGGCCGCACGTTCCAAATAACGAGTTTGTTTCCCCAGTTGACGGTCCTGGAGAACATTCAGGCGGGCGTCCAGGGGAAGGCGGGCAAACCCCATCCGTTCCGCAATCTGAAAGGCATGCGGGAGACCTGGGAGCGCGCCCGGGAGGTCCTCGAGTCGCTGGGCATGGCGGACCGGGCGGAGGTCAAAGTGACGGAGCTCGCCCACGGTGAGCAGAAGTTGGTGGACATCGGAATCGCCCTCGCGTCCGATCCGGAACTTCTTCTTCTCGATGAGCCGACGGCGGGATTGAGCGCCCGCGAGACCCATGCGATGACGGACAAGATTCGGGAGCTCTCCACCTCGCGGACCATTCTGATCGTCGAGCACGATATGCGCGTTGTCATGAGCCTGGCCGAGACGATCTCGGTCCTCCACCAGGGCAAGATGCTTGCCGAGGGCACGCCCGAGCAGATCCGGGGAGACGCCGAGGTGCGCCGCGTTTACCTGACGCGGGGGGTGTGAAATGCTGCGCCTGGAAGGGATGAATGCGTTCTACGGAAAGAGCCACATCCTCTTCGACGTCTCGGTCGCCGTCGGGGAAGGGGAGGTGGTCGGCCTCGTCGGGCGCAACGGCGTCGGGAAGACAACCCTCCTGCGGACGATCATGGGGCAGATCCAGAATCGCTCGGGAAGGATCGAGTTCGACGGCCGGGATCTCTCCGCTGTTCCCTCCCACAAGCTGGCGCGGCTGGGGCTCAGTCTGGTCCCCCAGGAACAGGCGGTCTTCGCCGAATTCACCGTTCGAGACAACCTCCGCGTCGCCTCCCCCAACGGCGAGCTGGACGGCCGATTGAGAAAATCCGTTGTCGAGCTCTTTCCGATTCTCGACGAACGCATGAGCCAGATGGCGGGAACCCTGAGCGGCGGCGAACGCCAGATGCTTGCCATGGCGAGGGCCTTCGTCAAGAACCCGCGCCTCATGCTCCTGGATGAGCCGACGGAAGGTCTGATGCCTTCGGCCGTTGAAACCGTGGAGCGGACCGTGCGTTCCTTCGGAGAGCGGGGCATGGGGATCCTGCTCGTGGAACAGGATTTGGCCATGATTCTCACCATGTGCGGCCGCGTCTATGTGATGGAAAAAGGCCGCATCATCCATGAGGAGACCGTCACCGAAGCCAGCGAGGCCTCGATTGGAAGATTGATCGGCCTGGACGATTAGTTGCGCAAGATCCCCCGTCTCTCCGCCGTCCGAACCGACCCGGCAAAGCGAGTCCCCCCCTCTCCCCTCACGGGGGTCGGCCGCCGCTCGTTTTCAAAGGCTTTTGTGAGGGTTCTGGAAGCGTCATTCTTTCCACAAAAAAACCGCGGAGAACGAAAGTCCTCCGCGGTTTTTCTTGTCTCTCACCCCGACGTCGCGGGTCGGGCGGCTAGATTTTCCAATTCCCCTGGGCCTTATAGAACCCCTTCTCCATGGGAACGGTGGCCCGGACTTTCCAGTTTCCGTTGACGACCTGCTGGATGTAGATGGGCGCGAAGGCCTGGTGGTCCTCCGCCCGAATCAGCTTGCCGCCCTGGGGATAACCCGAGCCGGTCTTGGTCTCGCGACCCTCTAGCCACTTGATCACGTCCCGGGTGTGTTTCCGCCTGTTCTTATACCCGGTGGCCTCGACGGCGTCCTTGAGGAGATGGATGTTCTCCCAGCCGAGGGCGTCATGCGCCACGCCCGAAGGGGTTCCCCGCTTTTTGTCCTTTCCTTCCGCGTCCACGCCGATGGTGGCGCGCAACATCTTGTCATACGGCTTGATGGCCGCCGGGACATCGGCGGAGCGCTGGGGGAACGGGGTGTGGTAGAAGGCGCCTTCGAAGGGCGAGGGGTCCAGGCCTTCGACGCTGTCGTACGTGCCCACGTATTTGAACTTGTTGAAGATCCCCATGTTGGACGCCTGTTTGACGAAGGCGATCGCGCTGGCCGAGAAGAAAGCCATGAAGATGACGTCCGTCTGGGCCACCTTGATTCGGCTGAGGTAGGGGACCATGTTGTCGGTTCCCAGGGGCACCATGATGATGTCCACGGCCTTTCCGCCGAGGGCTTCGACCCGCTTCGCCCACTGATTGCATTGGTCCTGCCCCCAGGCGTAGTCGAGGCCCAGGAGGGTCCACCTCTTTCCCTGGGTGATGGCCCAATCCGACGCGGAGGAAACCTCGTGCAGGACGCTCTCGTTCATCCGGAAGACATAGGAGTTTCCCTTGGCACCCGTGATCAGCGTGGAGGACCCGTTGGGGAAGCCGATGGTCTTGAGCTCTTTGAAGATGGGGTTGCACGCCAGGCAGATTCCGCTGTGGTGGGAGCCGATGACGAAGTCCACCTTGTCCCGCTGGATGAGCTTGCGGGTCTTCCTCACCCCGGTGGGCGCCTTGGACTCCGTATCCTCGACGATAAACTCGAGCTCCCGTCCGCCGATTCCACCCGCTTTGTTGATCTTGGCCGTGGCGGCCTTGGCGGAGCGGTCGAGCCAGAAACCGAAGTCGGCCAGAACACCTGTCAGGTCCGCCGTCATTCCGATTCGGATGGGCTCGGCCGCGTTGACGTGATAGCCCGGGATCAGGGTGGAGGCCCCGATCGCCCCGGCCGCGATGCCGGACTTTTTCAGAAAAGTCCTTCTCGTAATTTGTTTTTTCGCCTTTCCCATCACTCCCTCCCTTTCGACCCGGTTACCGGGCGTTGAGCGCAGACCGAAAGCCTGCCGATTTGCCCCGAACTGTAGCAAGGGGGCCGCACAACAGAACCCTCCGCGGGTTCTCCTTGATTGGTGGACCGCTTCACATGATGACGGGAAATCAGCCCCCTCCCGAGGGCTTCCTCATCACGATTATCCATCTTCTAGAACGGGTGTGTCAAGAATCTGTTTGGGTTGGTGATGCACCGTTTTGTGTGTAGAAAGAGTTTTCGGGCAAAAAGAGAGGGTGTACTCTTCCTGGGAGAAAGCTTCTCGAAAAAGCTAAAGGCAGCGAAATGCGAATAGGTCCGAAGAGGGAATCTCTTCTCACCCCACAAGGCCAATCAGGTCAACCTCGATCAAACACCGAGGCGCCAAAAGACCTGTCGTCCCGACTGTCGTGCGCGGGGGCGGTGTCTTGAAGAAGCTTTGCCAGACCTCATCCCGGGCGGCTGCCATTACGTAAAGCGCCTCCAACTCGTCTTCGGCCAGGAAGACCTGGGCCTTGATCACATTGTCGAGGGAGGTTCCAGCCGCCTCGAAGGTTTTGGAGAGGTTGTTGAGGATGTACTCGGTCTGGCGCTTGATGTCGGAGCCGTAGTAGGGAAAGGCAGGGTCTACCCTGGCTTCGGGCGGGATGCCGGTCTTGTAGTCGCTGGCGATCTGTCCGGCGGCAAAGACGAAGTCTCCCACCCGGAAGGCCTCGGAATAGTTGGCGAGGGGACGGGGCGCTTTCGACCGGATGACCTGGCGTTTCAACCCCTTTCGAGGGACGTAAGCAATGAGGTCGATTTCGACCAGACAGCCGGGCGCCAAAAGGCCCGTCGTTCCGACCGTCGTACGTGGGGGCGGTGTATTGAAGAACTCTTTCCAGACCTCGTCGAAGGCGAAGAAATGGTTGAGGTCAGTGAGAAATACCTGGGCCTTGACCACATTGTCGAGGGATGTTCCGGCCGCCTCGAAGGTTTTGGAGAGGTTGTTGAGGATGTAATCGGTCTGGCGCTTGATGTCGGAGCCGTAGTAGGGAAAGGCAGGGTCCACCCCGGCTTTGGGCGGGATGCCAGTCTTGTAGTCGCTGGCGATCTGTCCGGCGGCGAAGACGAAGTCTCCCACCCGGAAGGCCTCGGAATAGTTGGCGAGGGGACGGGGCGCTTTCGATTGGATCACCTCGCGCTTCCATCCTTGACGGGGACGATAGGCGATTAGATCGATCTCGACCAGACAACCCGGCGCGAGGAGGCCCGTCGTTCCGACCGTCGTGCGGGGGGGCGGTGTCTTGAAGAATTCTTTCCAGACCTCGTCGAAGGCGAAGAAATGGTTGAGGTCGGTGAGAAACACCTGGGCCTTGACCACATGGTCAAGGGAGGATCCGGCCGCCTCGAAAGTATTGGAGAGGTTGTTGAGGATATACCCGGTCTGGCGCTTGATGTCGGAGCCGTAATAGGGAAAGGCAGGGTCCACCCTGGCTTCGGGCGGAATCCCGGTTCTGGAATCGCTGGCGATTTGTCCGGCGGCGAATACCAGGGGACCGGCTGTCATGGCCTCGGAATAAACGGCTACAGGCTGAGGCGCATCGGATCGGATAAGTTTAGATTTCACGATGGCCTCCTTCGGGGTATTGGCCGCAACGTATTACCCGGAAATCGGGCAGTCCGCCTTTGTCCAAATCCTCTTTAAACCTTGTGATTCGTCACGACGTTGGGAAGCGGTCGGGAGCTCGAATGCAGGCTTCCTTGCGCACCGATCGGACGGCACACCGGCTTTAGGGAGCTTTTCCCAGGTTCAGCAAAAGCGGAAGCCGAATTACTTGGCTGGCCGCTTGGCGGTTCGCCACTTTCGCGGCGTTGCCAGGACGAATTCGTTCGTGTAGACCGCCTCGGGCTTGATCGTTCCCTTGCCGCCGAAATATTTCCTCACAAGCTTCAGGGAGGCCTTCATTTTCCCGGGGTCCGCGAACCCGAGCCCGTTTTTTTCGTAAAGGTCATCGAAGGCCAGCTTCGCGGTCTCGAGCCACTCTCCCTTGATGACGGCCGGGTCCGAGACGGGGCTGTGCTTCATGAAAGCCTTCACTGCCTCGTCCGGATGGTTAATTGCGTAGGAGAGTCCGCGCAAGGACGCCCGGACAAAACCCCGAACGACTTTAGGACTCTTGGCGATGGTGCTATCCGCAGTGATAAAGGTGTTCCCGTACATGTCTCTCACGCCGTAATCGGCAAAGAGCATGTAGGCCACCTCTTCGCCCCTTTGTTTGGCGGCCTTGGCATACGCGGGCATCTCGGTGGGCCAAAAGATGGATATATCCACGCTCTTGACCACCAGGCTCCCGACCAAGCCCGCGGGGTCCATATTGACAACCGTGATCTTGGACTGGTTGATTCCCGTCTCTTGGGCGAAGGCCGGGAACATACGGAAGGCGGACGAGGCGGCGGGGGCCCCGAGCTTTTTCCCTTCGAGGTCCTTGGGGTTCCGGATTCCGCTGCTCTTGAGAAAAACCACGCCGAACGGAGGGGTCAGCATGGGCACGGCAACGATCTTGATCTTGGCCCCGCTGGCCCGGCCCAGGATGTCGCTGATACCCGCCGAGCGACCGAACTCTGAAGCCCCTAAGGCGACCTTCTTCACGGTGTCTCCCGGACCGTAGCCCCGAACGATGTTGACTTCCAATCCTTCGGCCGCGTAATACCCTTTCGCCGCCGCCAGGAATTCAGGCAACTGTGCTCCGTAGAGGATCCAATCCTCGGTTAAGGTCACCTTCGGCTTCATCTGGGCCTGAGAGGATGAAATGGAAAGGGAGAAAAAGAATGTAGGCAGCAGAATCAAGGTAATCCAGCTTTTCCGGGTCATCGCTTTTCCCTCCGACGCCATGGGTTCATTGAATTGATTGCCAGGACTTCCGCACACCATCCGCTGGCTGCGCGCAATGTCCAACGACCACGCCGCTTAAGTCCAGTTTCCTTTGAAATTGTCTTCATTGAATCCAAGTTATTTTCGCACAGAAGCAAAATCTCGTCAACTATCTATACGGGTTCAGGAGTAGTTTACCTGTTCCGGTCGGCCGAATGGATGACGAATTTCAGCGGGGCGCCGGATCCGCTCGGCGGATTCTATCGGATCCGCCCGGTATGCTATACTTCCGCCCGGATTCTCCTCCCAGCGCCCTTCTTCGGGTGAGGCTTCCCCCTCCCCCTTCCCGGTTTCAAAGCCGTGAAGAGAAATGGGGTCAGGCCCGGGCGGGTTGGGTCGCGCACGCCTCCGGTTCCGTCCAGCCTCATGCGTTCCGCTTCCACGCCGCCGAATCGCGGCGCGTTTTTTGTTGAATCCGATCCTTGCATCCCTTGAAAGGAGAAAAAACGCATGGAATTTGAAAAGATCGAATGGTCTGTCCATCCGAGCCCGCTGGATCCAGAAGACCGATGCATCGGATTGATCAAGCTCAACGCGCCCGAGAAGCTCAACTCCATCGGACCACAGATGAGTCTGGAGTTGGACTACCTCTGCGGCCGGATCCGGCGTCGGGAGGACATCCAGGTTGTTGTGGTGACGGGAACGGACCCCGGGTTTTGCGCCGGCGGCGATCTTCAGGAAGAGAGCGGGGGGCTTCAGGTCAGGGGCGCGGACATGGGTCTCAAAGGTCCGTATGCCAAGATGATGGAGTACTACGTCAACGATGTCTTCCACGTCGTGATGCAGAACGCCGTCCGCAAGCTGGAGGATCTGCCCCAGGTGACGATCGCGGCCATCAACGGCATGGCCGTAGGCGTCGGGCTCGAAATGACGACAGGGCTCGATCTGCGCGTCGCTTCGGAAAAGGCCAAGATGGGCGAAGTCGCCGTTGTCGCGGGATTCCTTCCGGAGACCGGAGGCTGCCGGAACCTTCCCAAGCTGGTCGGATACGGGCGGGCGATGGAGCTGACCCTCACCGGCAGAATCCTGACCGCCCGGGAGGCGTTGGAGATCGGCCTTGTCGAGTTTGTCGTCCCCCATGAGAAGCTTCTGGACGAGGCCTTCCAGCTCGCCGGCAAGATCGCCCAAGGTCCCCGGATTTCCGTGCGGGAGGCGAAACGGCTGATGAAGTCCTACTGGGATTCAAACAAGACCGACGCCGGATTCAAGGACGAGCTGGACACGGTCCTCGAGATCACGCGCACGCCGGATTGCCGGGAGGGCATCCGGGCGTTCCTGAACAAGGAGCGGCCCAAATACACAGGGGCGATTTCGTAACCGAAACCTGCCCGGGTTCATGATCGGTTGATTCCCGCGAATGGGGCGGAGGGTCAGAAATCGTAGCGGTGTTCGCCGGCTTCCTCGTTCAAGGACCGCTCTCGCAGGACGTTCCGGCGGATCTTCCCGGTCGAGGTTTTCGGAAGGTCGGACAGGAATTCGATGATTTTCGGCACTTTGTAAAGCGCGATGCGCTCGCGGAGCAGGTCCCGCACTTCCCGGGCCATTGCTTCGCCCGGCGGCCAAGAGGGTTTCAGGATGACGTAGGCCTTCACCCGGAAACCGATCTCTGGGTCGGGAAGCCCGATCACGCCGGCTTCCAGAACCCCGGGGTGTTCCATGCAGGTCTCTTCCACCTCTTTGGGGGAGATCAGATAGCCGCGGCTCTTGATGAGGTCGTCCTTCCGGCTCAGGTACCAGAAATATCCGTCCTCGTCGAACCGGCCCAGGTCGCCCGTGTAGTACCACCCGTTGATGTGGTTCTCCGCCCACCGCTCTGGCATTTTTCGGTATTCGACGAACAGGCCGGGGCAATCCTCCCGCAGCGCGACGCGCCCGACCTCGCCGTCGGGAACGGGTTTCCCGTCGTCGTCATGCATCTCCATGACGTAACCGGGGATTGTTTTTCCCGTCGAACCCGGCTTGATGGGCTCGCCGTCCAGGTTGCAGCAGAACTTCTGAAGCTCCGAGACGCCGAGGCCGTCGATGATGTCGCAGCCGAAGCGCTTCTTCCATTCCCGATACGTCTCCGGCGGCAGGGTCTCGCCCGAGCTGACACAGAGTCGAAGCGCGTCCAGGCCGCGGGCCGCCGGCGTCTCGTCCTCCCCTTCCCCATCTTCTCCGGCGAGGATCATCCGGTACGCCGTGGGAACGGTGGAGAAGACGGTGATCCGGTTTTCGGCGATCACGCCGACGGCCCGCGCGGGATCGAACCGGCCGGGGTGGATGAACACGGCCGTCCCTTTATACAGGCAGTGCATCAGTCCGTGGCCCCAGGCGTACATGAAGCTGAACTCGGCCGGGTTCCAGCTGAGGTCACCGGGGCGGAGTTTCAGCATCAGGTTCCCGACGGGATCGCCGGTTCCGACGATCCACCGGTGGACGTGGACGATTCCCTTCGGCGGCCCGGTCGTGCCCGAGGTGTAGAGCATAAACGCCCGATCCTCGGGACCGGTCTGAAACCGTTCGACCTCGGCCGGCTCGGCGTCGAGGAAGCGGTCGAAGGGAAGGGCGCCCGGAAGCTCGTCGTCGAACAGAATGACGTGCTCCAACCGGGGGCAGTCCGGACGAACCGCTTCGACGGCCTCGATGCGGTCCCGGGTCGTCAGAATCGCCCGTGCGTCCGAGTTGTCGATGACGTGGCCCAGCTCCTTGGGCCCGAGGAGGGAATTGCTCAAGACCGGGACGGCGCCGATTCGTAGGCCTGCCAGGACGGCCACGACATAGCCCGGATGGTTGGGGGACCGAATGACATATGTGTCCCCGGGGCCGATGCCGAGGTCCAGAAGAAAGCGGGCGCATCGCCGCATTCGATCGTGGAGCGCTCCGAACGTGATCCGTTCGGTTCCGAAGACGATGGCCGTGTCGCCGCCTCCGCCCTCGGCCACCCAGCGGTCGCAAACGGCTTCGGCCATGTTCAGAGCGGGGGGGATCTTCAGATAGTTTTCCGGAAGGGGGACGTCCCAGTTGCCCATAGATTTTCCCTCGGTGCGAGAAGCCCGCTCCACGTTGTTCGTGATGGAAAGGAGGGGTTCGGAGGGGATGGACCGGCGATGCTCAGGCTCGCGGCCCGTCCCCTCTTGGTTCAAATTCGGTTTGAGCCTACGTAAGCGGGCTGACATTCGTCAACCCGCGTCCCGCCGCGGGACGTTTCCTCTTGACGGATTGCGGAAAACGAATCCTCTCGATGCCGGGGCGCTGATTCACCCGCAAATCCCCGGCCGACGCCAACCCCGCATGCGGCGCCCGGCTAATACGGGTTGGTCGTCAACTCCTTGAACAGGGGCGCCAGGGGTTTGAAGAGGAGGGGGCGGGACGCTATCCACAGACTGACCCAGGTGTAAAAAACCATCAAGGCCAACATGGGAAGCTGGGCGGCGACGAACCGTCTTGTTCCGGCCAGGACGTTTCGGGCCGTGTGGTGGGCGGTGATGACCGAGAGGACGTGGCCCAGAACAATCAGGATCATCATGGAGACCCAAATGACCCCGGTCGTCCAAAACGTCGGCCCCTTCGGGAGAGGCGGCTGGGCGGGTGGGGGATGTGCGGGCGAGGATGCGCCGAAGGGGTCCGATAGCGCCAGAGCCAGCTCCGCAAAACGGGGGCCTATGACCATGAAGAAGTGGGCGAGAAAATACCCGAAGGCGATTGGCAGAAGTGTGAAACCAAAGGCCCTCGCCAATTCCGAGGCCGTTTTCCCATCCGTCAGCGCGCTCATCCAGGCGCAGGCCCCCCAATACGCGGCGACAAAGATCAACAGGCCGATCAACAAGGAGATCAGTTGAACGCCCTCCATCACCGGAACGTCCGGAAACATCCGCATGGCCTGTTCCATCAGGGCCCCGGTGACTCCCACCCATTCCCGCGTCGCCATGAATCCGTCATGCGTGACCGAGTACATCATCGCGATGACGAACGCGACTTCCAGACTCGCGGTCATTCGGGCGCCGCGCAACGCCGACGCGTAGGGCCGCAGCTCGATTCCCCCCTCTCTCTCTCCCTCCCCCCCCCGCTTCCCCGGCCCGAGGGGCGCGAAAAGGCCCAGGACCTGAAAATAGCGCGTGAAAGGGTCCGCCCGCTCCAGCCAGACAGTCCCGAACAACGCCATCCCGATCCAGAGATACGCCGAGTACAGAACCGCCAGCAGGGCGAGTGAGCGCGGCTCATCGGATTGAAACCAGCCCAACTCGAACCAGATGAATGACACGTAAAGGATCAGGGCCGGCCAGATGCCCAGGGCGGCGGGATAGCGAAGGCCGAGGGAGAGGTTTCGTCCGGCCGCTTTCGACGCCCAGTGAAACATCGCCCGCCAGGGATTGACGGCGTTCCAGGGATTTCCGATGAGGAAGGAGAAGAGGCTGAGACCGAACCAGAAGAGAGTCCATACAAGCTCGGGAGCGGCGTTGTATTTGGAGTGGACGCGCCCGAAGAACCCCGTCGCCAGGACCAGCAGGAACAGCCCTACGGAGATGAGCCGGGCCGAGAGCCGGACCGCGGGGCTTTGAACAATCCACGCCAGGATCGGGATGTGCTCGACATCGCGGGACCTGTAGGCCGCGGACGGTGCGGAATCCGGGCGGGCTCCCGGCTTGAAGCGGTTCAGCAGGAGGAATGAAAGGACCAGGGCGGCGGCCGCCGCCGCGAGGACGACCCATCCCGGAATTTTCGAGGCAAAGCGGGCCTCATCCGCGCCGTGCGCGAGAGCCGGGGCGCATTCCATGAGGATCAGCGCCAAGACGGGAACAGGAAAACGAAGCAACACGCCGGGCCAAGACTGTGATCCGGGGGAAGGCATCATCCGCCGCCCGGACGAGGTGGACTGACGCTCAGTCACTTCGGGGAGCAGGGGTTTCCGCGCCGGAATGGTTCACGCGGGGAAGAACCTCCTCGCAAAGGAGGCGGAGATGCTCCATTCTCCCGCCGGAAAGGAGGGTCAAAGTGATTCGGTCTACGTCCATTTGACGAGCTCCTGAAGCCGCGAGGCGACGTGCTTCGGGGTTCCCGCGATGGCGACGGCCGCCGTGAAATCGTCGCTGACCGTCTGCTTATGAGACGCGCCGACGGAGAGGTGCTCGGCGAAGTCATACCCCTTGGCCGCCCGCGCGATGTCCTCCCGGTAGGGGTGGAGGGCGGGGATTCCCACGTAGCGAGCCAGCGCGCCTTGGTGGATGCCCAGGATCGCGCGCCGTCCAGCGCCGCGCCGCTGTCCGCATCCACGGAGAGCGTCAGCCACAGGTCGATGAAAACGTCCGCCGGCTTCCGGCCGGCTTCCGAGGCGCCGCGGCGGACGTGCTCGATTTGCTGATTGACAATCTCCGGGGCGGCGATCCCCAGGATGTTGGCGCCGTCGGCCGCCCGGCCCGCGAGGCGAAGCATCCTCGGTTGGCTGGTGGCGAAAAACAGGGGTGCGGCTCGCGCGGTTTTGAGGCGGAAGGCGCTGTTTCCCTCCGAGATCTCTTCCCCCTGAAAGAGCGTCCGCAGGGTGCGAAGGCTCTCCTCGCAGCGGCGGACCGACGCGGGCCGAAGGCCCAGCGGGTAGACCGCGCTGTCGCCCGCCCCCAAGTCCAGAATAAACCGCCCGCCGCTCACCTCTTGGAGGGCGCAGGCGGCGCCGGCCGTCACCGTCAAGTGGCGGGTGAGGGGGTTGGTGACGCCGGTGGCGAGGCGTACCCGCTCCGTCTCCGCCGCGCAAAGGGCGAGGACGACGTGGACGTCTTTCATGATGAGCTGGGAATCGATGAGCCACAGACAATCGATCCCGCGGCGGTCCGCCTCCTTGACGACCTCGACAGCCCGGCGGATGGGCTCCCGGTGGCTCACGCCCATGGATAGGCCGAACGTCGGCAAAGTCTTACCAGTATGATTCAAGGGGTTCGCGAAGGGCCCGCGCCCGGACCCCTTCGGATGGAAACAGAGCGGAGCGGCCCCATTCGGAACAGCGGCGCGTCGCCGCCGAATCTAGGGGGCCGCGCGAGGGAGAGATCATCCGGACGGTTTGCGCTGGAAGATGGACGCCCAGGCGGTGGAAAGGTATTCGGCCACGTCCGTCGCCGTTTCCATCACCAGGTCCTGTTGCCCGGATTCGATGACATAGCGCTTTATCATTTCCCGGTCGAGGGCGACGTGAAATTCCTCATCACTGCCGATCTTCGTATAGAGGTCGGCCAGCTTGTTGTACCCGTACTTCCTCAAGCCCGTGACGAGCGGATCGGTGATGGACAGGGCCGATCCCTCCGAGACGTAAAAGCCCGCGAAGGGCGTGAGCTGTTCCTTCTCGACGTTCCGCCACAACGTCTCCCACCATCCGGATTCGGCCTCCGGGGCGACCAGGCGGGCGGTCTCCTCCTCGGGAGCGCCTTCCTTCATTCGCTCGATCTGCCGGCTGAGGTCCCGGTAATGCCGGGTTTCATCCCAGATGAACTTGCCCAGGCTGACGAGGATCTTCTTGTCAATCCCCCGGATCTTGACCACGGCTTGGGAGATCATCTGGGCCGCCCCGATTTCCCGTTCGTTCCGCACTTCAAGCCACGCCAGCATGCTTCGCAGGCTCGGCCGCTCCTTGAAGTATTCCTCCACGCTGTCGACGGCGACCTTCGAAACCCCCTCTTTCAACTCATCGACTTTCTCGATGAACGCGCCCGTCATCTTCGTTCTCCCCCCCCCATGACCCTTCGCAACGAAGCCGGCGAATCGCTGGAGCCTCGGCCGCCGGCGCTCTTCCTCAATCCGCGTCCGTGTTGCAGATGTCCATCGCGACTTGGGCGTAGACCTTCGAGGCGTTCAGCAAGTCGTCGACTTGGATGGCGTCCTGTTCCTCTCCCTGGGAGAAGGACTTCGTGTACGAAGGCCCGTACGTCGCCGAAGGGATCCCCACCTCATTGAAGATGTTCATGTCCCGCCACATGCTGGTGATGGGCGTGAAGATGGTCTCCGTGGGATTTCCGAAGACCTTCTGATGGGATTTTTCGATTGAGTCCGTGAGCGGTTCGTGACCCTCGGCGATGTATCCCCGCCGGGTCATATACGGCCGAACCTCGGCCTCGACCCCGGTTTCGGCGATGAGCTTCTCGATCTCGGGCTGAACATATAGGGGGTTTTTTCCCGGGGGGATCCGGACGTCCAGATAGATGCTGCACCGCCCCACCGAGTTCCCGATCTTCCAGGGGAGCCCGCCCCGGATGGCACCCACGCTGACGTTGGGTTTGATGACGCCGCCGCCGAAATCGACCTGGTCGCGCTCGATGTAGCGGTCGGCCCAGTCCTCCAGGGCGTTGATGATCTGGGCCATCTTGATGATGGCGTTCGGACTCTCGGTGCGCGCCGTGGGCCGCGGGATGAAGGGTGTGTAGATCCCGGCGCCGCGCGTGGTGATCTGGAAATAGGCGCACCCGCATTGGGCCCAGGTCTTGGCGAAGTTGGTGCATTCAGCCACCAGGGCGAAATCGGCGTTGATGCCGTGGTCCACCAGGTGGCGCGCCCCCACGCCCTTGCCCAGATAGCGGCTCCCCTGGAATTCGTCCACGGGGGCCGTTCCGATCTCACCGACCACCGCCGTGATGTAGAGGTCGCCCTTGAGCTGGACACCGCTGTCCTTGATCGCCCGCGCGGCGAACAACGTGGCCGTCAGGGGACCCTTGTCGTTGAACACCCCCTGGCCATAGATCCGATCGTCTTCCATCCAGGCCCGGACGTATTCGGGGCGCATCTCACCGGCGCTCCAGACGTCCTCAGGCGCTCCGTACTTGGTGTCGATGTGGGCGTTGAAGATCAGGTTCTTCCCCCCGCCGGTCCCTTTCAGGACGGCCACGACGTTGTGGCGCCCGGGCGCCACTTCCATCTTGCGGGGTGAGAAGCCTTGATCGGTCAGCCACTGGAACAGGGCCTCGCCCATCTCCCCCTCGAGGCCCGTGGGGCTGCCGACGTTTCCGAAGCCCAGGGCGACTTCCGCGAGCTCTTTGCGATCAATGGATGCGAGGATGGTGTCAATATTCATGTTGTGTGGTCCCATGTCAGGTTGTCAGGATTTTCATCTCATCACGGCTTCCCGTGAAGTGTCTTTTTCGGGCCGGATCGCCGGGGCGCCGGGCCATGTCGAACACGGTCAAACCTATTCATCGCGCCATGATAAGACGAATCGGTTCTCTCGGTAAAGGATGAGCCGGAAGTGGGCGCCGGGACGGATGACGGCAGGCCTCCGGGCCGGTGGGTCGCGGGTGGATCATCTCTCCCGCCCGATCCCCCCCCGGCTCCGTTTTAATCCCCGCCGGCCTGCTGAATCAGGGCGTGAAGCCTCGCCGGCGGGAGGTGGGATTCGTTCAGCCGGACGCCCAACGGCTTCAGCGCGTCTTCAATCGCTGAAACAACCGCGGAGATGGATCCGATGGTCCCGCCCTCGCCCGCCCCTTTGACGCCGAGAGGATTCGTGGGGCAGGGGCTTTCCATATGGATGGTGTCGATCGGCGGAATGTCCGTCGAGAGCGGAAGGAGGTAATCCAGGAGCGTCGAGGCCAGGGGCGTGCCGTTCTCGTCGAAGGCGAGGTCTTCGATGAGCGCGTCGCCGATCCCGTGGGCCACGCCGCCGTGCACCTGGCCGTCCACCAGCAAGGGATTGACGACCGTGCCGCAATCATGGCCGGCGGTGTAATGGAGGACTTTCACGAACCCGGTGTCCGGGTCCACCTCGACGAGAGCCACGTGGACTCCGCACGCGAAGGCGGGGACGTCCGGCCTGAAATACTCCTCGGCGTTCAGGCCCGGGTTCGATCCCTTGGGGAGCGGGGGCCCCCCGGCGCCGGTCATCGAGTATCGGGCCAGCTCTCCCAACGGGATGGCGCGCTCGGGGGCGCTTTTGACGAACACCTTCCCGTCGGCGATGTCCATGTCTTCCTCCCCGGCTTCGAGCTTCGCGGCTGCGAGGGCGAACACCTTTTCCCGCAGCACCCGGGCCGCCAGGACGATGGCGTTCGCCGCGTTCACCGTGCTCCGGCTGCCGAAGGTTCCGACGCCGTACGTGATGTGGTTCGTGTCCCCCGTGAGCACCTTCACGTCCTCCGGAGTCACCCCCATCGCGTCGGCGGCGACCTGGGCGAAGGTCGATACGTGGCCCTGCCCCTGGGGACATGAGCCTGTCGCCACGACGACCGTGCCGTTCGGCTCGATCCGCATCTTCGCCCCCTCGAACGGACCGCTCCCGGTCATCTCGATGTTGCAGGCGATGCCGACGCCGAGGAGTTTTCCGTTCCCCTTCCCGCGCTCCCGCTTTTGCAACGACGCGTATCCGACCTTTTCCAGGGTCCGCTTCAGCAACTCCGGGTAATCGCCGCTTTCATAGGTCATCGGTCCGCCCCAGGTGGGCAGGCCGACGACGTAGGGCATGTCGCCGGGCTGGACGAAGTTCCGGAACCTCACCTCCGCATTGTCGAGTCCCAGAACGCCGGCGATCCGGTCCATCGTCCGCTCGATGATGAACGTTCCCTGGGGCCGGCTCGCCCCCCGGACCGGCCCGCATGGGACGCGGTGGGTGTAAACCAAATCCAGAGAGGCCGCGTAATGGGCGAACTTGTAAAGACCGACGGCGTGGGTGATCACGTTCTGGGAATTGATGAGCCCGGCCACCGGATAAGCCCCGGTGTCCATGATCGTATGCACCCGCAAAACCAGAATCCTGCCTTCGCCGTCGAATCCCACGGTGACTTTGTGGATGCCTTCTCGCTCCTGAATCGCCGCCTGGATGAATTCCAGGCGATCCCCCGTCCATTTCACCGGCCGCTCCAGCTTCACCGCGAGCCAGGGAATGACCAAGTCTTCCGGGTAGAGCCTTCCTTTGGGCCCGAAGCCGCCTCCGACGTCGTGGGCGAGCACCTCCACCGACGCCTCGGAACGCCCGAGGATCGCCGCCACCAGCTGGCGTGTGCCATGGGGGACCTGGGTCGAGCTGTATATCCGGAGGCGGTCGAGACGGGGATCATACTGGGCGAGGATCGCCCGGCACTCCATCGCGCCCGCCGCTCCGCGCTGGGTTTTCAGCTCGAATTCTTCCACGTGAGGGGCCTTCGACAGCGCCTCGTCCGGCTCGCCGATCGTGGATTCCAGGTGAGCGCACAGGTTGTCCCCAACCTCGTCCTGGACCAGCGGGGCACCGGGCGCCATGGCCTGGATCGGATGGTGCGAAGCCGGAAGGACTTCGTATTCCACCCGCGCGGCTTCCGCGGCGTCTTCGGCTTCGGCCCGGCTCTTCGCGACGACGACCGCGACAGGCTCGCCGTAAAAGCGTGTCTTCTCCCGGGCGAGCGGCGCCCAATTGCGCCCCCGGATGGAGGGGTGAGGGGCCTGAATGGGGTAGGGCTCGCCGGCGGTCCCCATGTCCTCGCCCGTGAACGCGGCGACGGCCCCCGCCTCGGCGCACCGTGAGAGATCGATTTCCAAAATGCGTGCATGCGCATAGGGCGACCGCAGGAAGGCCGCGTGAAGGGCCTCGGGGCAGTGGATGTCGTCCGCAAACCGCCCCCCGCCCGTCAGAAGCCGCCGGTCTTCAAACCTCGGCATGCCGGTCCCGATGTACTTAGGGTTTTTCATGAAATCCGGGGTCACGGATCGCTTCTCATTTCGGGTGGAGGAGCTCGGCCGCCTTCTCCACGGCGTCTACGATGTGGTGATAGCCCGTGCACCGGCAGATGTTCCCCGACAACAGCTCGCGGATCTCATCCCGTGTCCAGGTCCGCGGCTCCGACAGCGCCGCCTTCAGCGTCATCAAAAACCCCGGCGTGCAAAACCCGCATTGGAGCGCGTGATGGATGTGAAACGCCTCCTGAATCGGATGGAGCGGTCCCTCCGGAGGCGCAAGACCTTCCACCGTCTCCACCGAGCACCCCTCCGCCTGCGCCGCCAACAGCAGGCACGAGCGCACCGGCTCGCCGTCCAGCAGCACCGTGCACGCCCCGCACACCCCCTGCTCGCAGCCCACGTGCGTCCCCGTCAGGCGCAGGTCCTCGCGAAGAAAGTCCGCCAGGCTCTTGCGCGCCTCGGTCTCCCCCTCCGCCGGGCGGCCGTTCACCTCCAGGCGCACGTTCAACCGCCGCTTCGGCTCCAACTTCCCCATCTACTCCCCTCCGGCAATCCGGGCCAGCGCCCGCCGCGTGAACACGCCGCACAAGTGCCGCCGGTAATCCGATGAGCCATGAAAATCCGAAAGCGGCTCGACCTCGCCCTTCACCGCCTCGGCCGCCCGCTCCATCACCTCGGGCGAAAGGGGCGAATCCCGAAGAATCGCCTCCGCTTCCGTCGCCCGTGCGGGGACGCCCCCGACGCCCGTCAGCGCGATCCGCGCTTCCCGGCACTGTCCGTTCTCCATCCGCGCGGCCGCGGCCACCCCGACCAGGGCGAAATCCCCGACCCGGCGGGAAAACTCCAGAAACGCCGTCCGCCAGCCTTCGCCCAGAATGGGAAAACTCACCTCGGTCAACAGCTCGTCCTCCGCGAGGTCGGTGGACAGATAGGACGTGAAAAACTCCTGGGCGCTCAGCGTGCGGGTCGAAGAGGGGCTCCGGATCTCAATCCGCGCTTCTAACGCCGCCACCACGGCCGGAAGCTCCGACGCCGGATGGTTGTGGGCCAGCGATCCCCCCAACGTACCCCGGTTCCGGATCGCCGCGTGGCCGATCAGGGGAACCGCCTGGGACAGCAGCGGGGCCGACTCGGCAACCTCGGAGGAGCGTTCCACGTCCGAATGCCGGGTCATGGCGCCCACCTTGAGGAAGCCGTCCTCCCGCCGGATGCCTTGCAGATCGCCGACCCGATTGAGGTCGATCAACACCCCCGCCTGGTGAAGACGCATCCCGAGCATGGGCAGCAGGCTTTGCCCGCCCGCCAGAAGCTTCGCCTCCTCCCCATACCGCTTCAACAACTCCAACACTTCCGGCACCGATGAGGGCGCGACGTAATCAAAAGGGGCCGGCTTCATCTTGAATCCATCCTCCGGCTGATTGTGAATCCCAACGGGGTCCCGCGCGAATTCAGGCAAGAGGCTCTCGACGAACGGAGAAGCCCCTGACGCCCGGTGTCACTTCCTGTGTTGTGACCGAAAAGGTTTGGATCGACCATGTGCGTTATTTTCCCACACCCCGGGCCGCGCGTCTACAGCGCTTGCGCGAATCGCAGGGCGTCTGAGCGGGTCATCCCCCTTTTTCCAAACGGCCCGCGGCCGCCCGGTCCACCAGCCAGTGAAGTCTTCCCTTTGCGGGAATGACGATCTGGGCGGGGAAGCGGCCGGGATTGAACGCTCCGGACAGGACGGCGCGCAGCGCGTCCGCCTTCTCCGCTCCGCCGACGACAAAGAGGACGCAGGCCGCGTTGTTCAGGACGGGCGGCGTCAGGGTGATTCGGCGGGCGCTGAATTTTCCGACCCAAGGGGCCGCGACGAGACGGTCCGCCTCGGCGATCACGCCGGTTCCCGGAAAGATCGACGCAGTGTGTCCATCCGCCCCCATCCCCAGCAAGACCAGATCGAACCGGGGCGGCTCTCCCGCCTTCAGGCCGAAAAAATCCCGGAGGGACGTTTCATAGTCTCGGGCCGCCGCTTCGGCATCGGGATTTTCAGCCCGGATTCGATGGATGTTTTCCGCCAGGACGGGCGCCCGGGACAGGAGGGCTTCATGGACCATGCGGAAGTTGCTCTCGGGATGGTCGGCGGGAACGTGCCGTTCATCTCCCCAGAATAAATGGGTTTGCCCCCAAGGGATCCGGGACCGATACGGCGCCCCATCGCTTGCCAGGAGTGTATAGAGGGCCCTGGGGGTGGACCCGCCCGAGAGGGCGACCGTGAACCGCCCCTTCGCCCGGACCGCATCCTCCCCCAGACGGACGAATTCCGCCGCCGCCCGGCGGGTCATGGCCTCGGGGTCGTCCAGGATCTCTATCTCTCGTTCGGGGGATGACATGGATGGCCGTTTCACTTGCCGCGGGTTGCGGAAAGGCAAGGGAGATCTTCCGGAGGGCCATTTTAAAACTCGACCCGGTTGGGCCTGTCCCCGCCGGGGACGCCACCCTTCGCTATTCAGGCTGTGCTCCTTGCAGCCCGGCATATCGCGCCGCGCCCAACAGGGCCGTTTTGTCGTTCAAAATGGCATGGACGGGTATCGAGCGGAGCAGCGCCTTCATCCTTCCCTTGGCGGTGAAGGCTCTCATGAACGTCGGCGCCTTCAGCTTGGGAAGGATTTTCGGCGCGATGCCTCCGCCGATGAATACGCCTCCGGTCGCGAAGACCTTGAGCGCCAGGTTTCCGGCCTCCGCTCCAAGGATCGACACGAACAGGTCCAGCGCCCGGACGCACAACTCCGAACCGTCTTCCAGCGCAACCGTGGAGATGACGGCGGCGGGGTCCTCGGCCCGGATCCGGCCGGCCAGCCACGCGGGCTCCTCCGCCCGGCCCGTCTCGCGGAGGAATTGATAAATCCTGTGGAGACCGGCGCCGGAAAGGACGCTCTCGTAACTGACGTGCTCCAGGTCGGTGAGGAGGAATTGGAGGAGCGCGATTTCGAGCTCATCGCGGGGCGCGAAATCGGTGTGTCCGCCCTCGGAAGGAAACGGCCGGTGGTGGCCGCCGAGTCGGATCAGCCCGGCCTCGCCGAGTCCGGTGCCGGGGGAAATCAGGGCGCGGGCGCCCCCTTCGAGCGGCTCGCCCGCGTTGAGCGGGGCGAAATCCTCCTCCTCGAGCGCGGCGATCCCGTGCGCGTTGGCGACGAGGTCGTTGACCAGGTAGACCTTCTTCAACCCCAACTCGTCCGCGAGGCGTTCTTCATCGAATTCCCACTCCAGGTTCGGGGGATCGGCCCGGCCGTCCTTGACCGGACCGGCGACGCCGAAGCAGGCCCGCTCAACGGGCGTGGCGTGTCTTTCCATGAACCCGGCGGCGACTTCCCGGAAGCTCCCATAGAGACGGGTGGGAACGACCTCCAATGCCAGGGGCTTGGGTTTTCCGTGTTCCACATCGTAGATCGCCAGCCTCGCGTTCGTGCCGCCGACGTCGCCCGCCAGGATCATTCGTCGGAAGCCCTCCATTCACGTCCGTCCCGCGCCATCAGCTCATCCGCCCCCTTCGGCCCCCATTCGCCCGCGGTGTAGTTGGGGAAATCGCGCGGTGGCAGGGCCTTCCATACGTCGAGGATCGGTTCCACCACGGCCCAGCCGGCCTCCACCATGTCCGCGCGCTGGAACAGCGTCGCGTCCCCGAGCATGCCGTCGTAAAGCAACCGCTCGTACCCGGTGCTGGGGGTGATCCCGAAGTGGTCTTCGTAATGAAAGCTCATGTCGACCGTGCCGACGTTGACGATCGGTCCGGGGACCTTGGCCCCGAAGCTCAAGGAGATGCCTTCGTCGGGCTGGAGTTGGAGGACGAGCTGGTTCGGCGTCAGGGTCTCGACCGGCGTATTCCGGAACAGGATGAACGGGGCGCGCTTGAACTGGATGGTGATTTCCGTGCGCCGAACGGGAAGGCTCTTCCCCGTGCGGATGTAAAAGGGCACCCCGGCCCAGCGCCAGTTGTCGATATACAGTTTCAACGCCACATAGGTTTCCGTGCCGGAGTCGTCCGGCACCCGCTCCTTGCCGCGATACCCGGGGACGCGCGCTCCGTCCACTGTCCCTTCTCCGTATTGCCCCCGGACGGTTCGGGTGAGCACTTCTTCGGAGGACAGGGGCTGGATGGCCCGTAGGATCTTGGCTTGCTCATCCCGGACGGCGTCCGCTTCGAAGGAGATGGGGGGCTCCATGGCCGTCAGACTGATCAGTTGACAGATGTGGTTGGGCGCCATGTCCCGAAGCGCGCCGGACTCGTCGTAGTAACCGCCGCGCTGCTCGACCCCCAAACGCTCGGCCACGGTGATCTGGACGTGATCGATATAGCGGCGGTTCCAGATGGGCTCGAAAATGCCGTTGGCGAACCGGAAGACCATGATGTTCTGGACGGTTTCTTTGCCCAGATAATGGTCGATGCGATAGATCTGGCCCTCGTCCAGGACCTGCCGGATGTCCTGATTGAGGGTCTTCGCCGATTGGAGGTCCCGCCCGAACGGTTTTTCAAAGATGACGCGCCGCCAAGCGCCCTCCTCCTCGCGGACCAACCCGGCGTCGCCCAGGCATCGGGTCACCGGAGAGAAGAAATCGGGCGCGGTCGCCAAGTAGTAGAGGATGTTGCCCCGGGTGTTGTGCTTCACCTCCAGCTCGGAAAGGAGGTTTTGCAGCCGCCCGTAAGCGTCCGCGTCCCCCAGGTTGCCGCAAAAGTAGTGGATCCGGTCGACGCACCGTCGCCAGAGCTCAGGATCGATCGGGCCGGTGGCGTACTCCCCGATCTCCCGGCTGAGTTTCTCCCGGAAGTCTTCCGTGCTCATCTCGCGCCGGGCGAAGCCGATGACGGCGAAGTTTTCCGAGAGCAGATTCTGGCTCGCCAGGTTGTAGAGGGCCGGGATGAGCTTTCGCTTGGTCAGGTCCCCGGACGCGCCGAAGATCACCATGACACAGGGGTCGGCCGTTTTTCCCGCCGGTTCTTCGCCCGCGCCCGTCTCCCGCCCGTGCGCCATCTTCTTCATCCTCCCGAGGGGCGCTCGACGTGGCCGCCGAACTTGTGGCGCATGGCCGAGAGCAGTTTTTCGGCGAACGTGTGCTCCTGGCGGGATCGGAACCGGGTGTAGAGGGCCGCGGAGAGGACATCGGCCGGGACCGCTTCCTCGACGGCGGCCATGACCGTCCAGCGGCCTTCGCCGGAGTCCTGCACGAAGCCGGTGTAACCGGAAAGCCCCGGGTCTTCCACCAGGGCCATGGCCGTGAGATCGAGCAGCCAGGACCCGACGACGCTGCCCCGCCGCCAGACCTCGGCGATGTCGGCGAGGTTCAGGGTGAAGCGGTGTCCTTCGGGCAGTTGCTCCGAGTCGGCGTTTCTGAGAATGTCGAAGCCCTCCGCGTAGGCCTGCATCAGACCGTACTCGATCCCGTTGTGGACCATTTTGACAAAGTGGCCCGCGCCGGCGGGGCCGCAGTGGATGTAGCCCTCCTCGGCGGGGTTTTCCATTCCCTCTCCCTCCCGGCCGGGCGTCCGCTCGATCTCCCCGCGTCCCGGCGCAAGCGTCTTGAAGATCGGGTCCAGGCGCTTCACGGCCTCCGGGTTGCCGCCGATCATGAGGCAGTAGCCCCGCTCGACCCCCCAGACGCCCCCGCTCGTGCCCACGTCCACGTAATGGATGCCTTTCGCCTTGAGCGCCTCCGCCCGCCGCACGTCGTCCTTGTAGTAGGAATTGCCGCCGTCGATGATGATGTCCCCGGGCGCCATGCGGCCGGCCAGGGATTGAACGGTTTCTTCGGTCGGCCCCCCGGCGGGGACCATGACCCAGGCCGCCCGCGGCTTGGCCAGCCGGCTCACGAAGTCGTCCAGGGAGCCCGCGCCCGCCGCGCCGCCGGCCGCCAGGGCCTTCACATTGTCGGGATTGAGGTCGAAGACGACGCTCTCATGCCCCCCCCGCTGCAGGCGGCGCACCATGTTGGCCCCCATTCGTCCCAGACCCACCATGCCCAGCTGCATCGTCGCCGCTCCTTTCCGGAAGAGACCGCACCCGGGACCGCAAAGGGTCCGGGCGGTCCGCCGCTTTGTCTTACCCTGTCGTTTGGAGGATGGCGGTTTGCAAAATCTCCAGCCCGGCCGTTACGTCTTCGCCCAGGTGGACCCGAAGGGCGCGCCGATCCCGCTCGGCCAGAACCTGGAAGTCGCCCCGGGCCTGCGCGGCCTTCACGGCGCCGAAAGTAAACCGCTGGCCGGGGACCGGCAGGTCTTGCGCGTCGTCGCACGTGATTTGCAGGAAAACCCCGGTGTTCGGACCGCCCTTGTACGCCTGCCCGGTTGAATGGAGGAAGCGCGGGCCGAATCCCAGACAGGTGGCCGCGCGGCGATGGTCGCGAACCGCCCGGCGCATTGTCTGGAGCGGTCCTTCGTGGGCGTCCTTCATCTCGATATACGCAAGCAGCGCGAAGTAATCCCCCGCCTCGATCCGGTCGAGGTGCGCCCCGAGATATGCGGCGAGGGATGGATGGGAGGTCACCGTTGTCCAGAGCGAAATGGCGTTCTGCTCATCCGCGAACAACTTGACGCCTTTTTCTTCGAAGATGGGGGTCTCCGGAGGGAGGGCGCCCGTTTTCTCGTATTCCGCCATCAGCTCCCGGGTCGCCGCTTTGCCGGCCTCCACGTCCGGCTGATCGAAGGGATTGATTCCGAGAATGGATCCCGCAACGGCCGTGGCGAGCTCCCAGCGGAAAAACTCCTGCCCCAGGTCATGGGGCTCGGCGACGGAGAACCGGAGGACGGGATGTCCGGCCTCCTCGAGGGCCGAGACCGCCGCGTCCTGGGAGGCGTCCGGGGCGGATTCCAGCCGTTCGTAGACGAAGATCCGGTCGTCGCCGTACACATCCGGCGGTCCCAGGGGCTCCCGGTCCACGGGGATGAGACCCCGGCCATCCTTCCCGGTGGACTCGGCGATCAGCTGTTCGATCCAGGCCCCGAGAGCCTCAATGCCCGGCGAGGCGATGAGCGTCACCTTGTCCCGCCCCCCCTGGGCCAGGACGCCCAGGGCCGCTCCCAGGACCACGCCGGGATTCTCGTCCGCGGGCAGACAGGAGGAGGAAGAGACGGCCATCTCGTCCGCGCTGTCCAGGAGCTTCAGCGCGTCCAGGCCCATCGCGGCCGCCGGGACCATCCCGAAGTTCGACAGGGCGGAGTACCGGCCGCCGATGCTCGGATCGCCGTGGAAAATGTGGCGGAAGCCGTCCTCCTCCGCGATGGCTTCGAGTTTTGATCCGGGGTCGGTGACGGCGATGAACCGGTCCCCCGCCCGGTCCGCGCCGATGGCCTCCCGGACCCGCTCGAAAAAATATTGCTTGAAAATGTTGGGCTCCAGCGTGCTCCCCGATTTGCTGGACACGATGAACAGGGTGTCGGCCGGGTCGATCCGGTTTTCGAGCGCCTTGACCTGGGCGGGGTCGGTGGAATCGAGGACCTGCAGCTCGGGGAACCCCTCGATCCGGCCGAACGTCTTTCTGAGGACTTCCGGGCACAGGCTGGAGCCGCCCATCCCTAACAGCGCCACATGGGAAAACCCGTCGGCCTTCACCTCATCGGCCAGGTCCCGCAGGTGTTGGCCGTGGGCGAGCTGGTCTTCCGTGACGCCGAGCCACCCGAGCCATTTTCCTTCGTCCATGCCTGTCCACAGGGTCGCGTCCCGCGTCCAGAGCCTCAGGACCTTCCCGGTGAGCTTCCAGTCATCGAGCGTCGCCTGGACCCGCGCGGCGTCCGCTTCCGACAGGGAGTGGCGTTGGCGGTTGATCTGGGCGTCCACGACCACCCGGCACCGCTTGTTCACCGCGGCCAACAATTTGTCGAAGGCCTCGGCGAAGAGCCGCACGCCGTCTTCGAGAAGCTTGTCGGTGACGTCTTTCATCGAGATGCCCGCCGCTTCGAGGCGGTCCATCGCATCCTGCGCGGCGTCGACGTCCTCTTCCAGGCTCGCGCGCGGGCGGCCGTGATCCCGGAACGCGTCCAGGGTGGCCGGCGGAATGGTGTTCACCGTATCGGGGCCGATGAGCTCCTCGACGTAGATCACGTCCCGGTAACTCGGGTTCTTGGCGCTCGTGCTGGCCCACAGAAGTCGCTGTGTCCGCGCCCCCCGATCCGCCAGGGCCCGCCAGCGGTCTCCGCTGAAGATGGACTTGTATTGCCGGTAGGCGAGCTTGGCGTTGGCGATGGCGACCTTGCCGGGCAGGCTTTTGAGCAGCTCCCGTTCGGCCGGTTCGGCGACGGATTTGAGCCGGACCTTGACGATGGCTTCAATCGCGGCGTCGATCCGGCTGATGAAGAAGCTGGCGACGCTCGCCACGCGGCCCGGGTCTTCGCCCTTCGCGCTCAGGGCTTCGAGTCCCCGGAGATAGGCCTCGGCGACCCGTTCGTAGGCCTCCCGGGCGAAGAGGAGGGTGATGTTGACGTTGATCCCCTCGCCAATGAGCGTCTCGATGGCGGGGAGGCCGGCCGGGGTGGCCGGGACCTTGATCATGAGGTTCTCGCGCCCGACGGCCGACCAGAGCCGCCTCGCCTCCTCGATGGTGGCCTCGGTCTCGTTGGCCTTGTACGGGGAGACCTCCAGGCTGACGAATCCGTCGCGGCGGTTGGTTCGATCAAAGAGCGGCCTCAAGACATCGGCGGCGTCCTGGATGTCCCGGACCGCCAGCCGCTCGAAGACCGACGTGGGGTCGAAGTCCTGTTCCTGCAAGGCGGCCAGGTCTTCGGAGTAATCCGTGCTCCCGGTGATGGCCTTCTCGAAGATGGCCGGATTCGACGTGACGCCCGCCAGGCCGTCTTCCTCGATGAGACGCTTCAGCTCGCCCGTCGCGATGAGGTTCCGGCGGATGTAGTCCAGCCAGACGGACTGGCCGTATTCGCTCAGCGCTTTCAAAGGGTTCATGGCGCTTCTTCCTCCGGGCCCGAGCCGGCCCCTCCGTAGCGCTTCTCAATCGCGTTGAGTTTCCCGAGTCTCCGGCGGTGGCGTTCCTCTCCGGTGAACTTCGTGTCCAGAAAAGAGCGGACCAGGTCCCGGGCCAGCTCGGGTCCGATCACGCGCGCCCCCATCACCAGGATGTTCATTTCATCGTGCTCGACGCCCTGGCGCGCGGAATAGACGTCATGACACAGGCCGGCCCGAATCCCGGGGAGCTTGTTGGCCGTGATGGAGGCGCCCACGCCGCTGCCGCAGACGAGGATTCCGCGATCCGCCCGGTCCTCGCGAATGGCGACGCCCACGGCTTCGGCGAAGTCGGGATAATCCACCGGTTCGGCGCTTCCGGTCCCCAGGTCCTCGACTTCATGCCCGAGTCCACGCACATGGTCGGCCAAGGTCCGCTTCAGCTCGAACCCGGCGTGATCGGCTCCCATCGCGACGCGCATGTCTTACCCCGTTTTCGTCAGGAGGTCTTTGGCCGCGGCGGCGACGCGGCCGGGCGAGAATCCGAATCTTTTCTGCAATTCCTTCAGCGGCGCCGAGGCCCCGAAGGTCTTCATCCCGATGCTCCGCCCGCGGAGGCCGACGTAGCGGTCCCAGCCGAGCGTGGCTGACTGTTCCACGGAGAGCCGGGCGGTCACCTCGGCGGGAAGGACGCTTTCCCGGTACGCCGCGTCCTGCCGGTCGAACAGCTCCCAGGACGGCAGGCTCACGACGCGGGCCCGGACGCCTTCGGACTTTAATTCCTCGAAGGCTTCGACGCAAAGGGACACCTCGCTGCCGCTTGCGAGAAGGAGGACCTCCGGCCGGCCGTCTTCGGCGTCCGCCAACACATATCCGCCCCTCGCCACGCCGGCGGCCGGGGCGTATTTCGAGCGGTCCAGCGTTGGAAGCGCTTGCCGGGAGAGGACCAACGCCACCGGCTCGTGGCGGAGCCCGGCGATGACCCGCCACGCCTCGGCGACTTCGTTGGCGTCGCCCGGCCGCAGGGTGATCAGCCCGGGAATGGCCCGGAGGGAAGTCAGGTGCTCGACGGGCTGGTGTGTCGGGCCGTCCTCGCCGACGCCGATGGAGTCGTGGGTGAAGATGTAGATGACCGGGATCTCCATCAGGGCGCTCAGCCGGATCGCGGGCCGGGAGTAATCGCTGAAGATCAGGAACCCGGACCCGTAGGGGCGGACCTTGCTGAGGGAGAGCCCGTTCAGGATGGACGCCATCGCGTGTTCGCGGACGCCGAAGTGGAGGTTTCGGCCGGCGCGGTCATCCGCGGAGAAGTCCCCCGCCCCCCCGAACGTCAGGCGGGTCTTGGTGGATGGGGCCAGGTCCGCCGAGCCGCCGATAAGCCACGGCACGTTTTCCGCCAGGGCGTTGAGGACCTTTCCGGAGGATTCCCGGCTGGCGAGGCCCTTGGCGTCCGGCGGAAACTCGGGCAGGTTCCGGTCCCACCCGTCGGGCAGTCGGCGGTGCTGCATCTTGTAGAGATGGTCGGACAAATCGGGGTGAAGCGCGCGGTATTCATCGAACCGGGCCATCCACGCGGCGCGGAGCGCGCCGCCGCGTCTTCCGATCCCCGCTTCAAAGTGCTCGCGGACGCCTTCGGGGACGAGGAACTTGGCGTCCTGCGGCCAGCCGTAGTTCTTTTTGGTCAGGCGGATCTCCTCATCGCCCAGGGGTTCGCCGTGGGCGGCGTGGGTGTCCTGCTTGTGCGGCGAGCCGTAGGCGATGTGGCTGTCCACGATGACGAGGGTCGGCCGGTCGCCGGTTTGCCGAAAGGTCTCGAACGCCCGGCCGAGCATCTCTTGATCGTTGGCGTCTCCGACGCGCGTGACGTTCCAGCCGTAGCCGATGAACCGGGTCGCGACGTCCTCGGAGAAGGCCCACGCCGTGTGGCCCTCGATGGTGATCTTGTTGTTGTCGTAGATCCAACACAGGTTGGAGAGCTTGAGATGGCCCGCCAGGGACGCGGCTTCGCCCGAGACCCCCTCCATCATGCAACCGTCGCCGCAAAGGGCGTAGACGTCGTAGTCGAACATCTCGAACCCCGGCCGGTTGAAGTGCGCGGCCATCCACCTTTCGGCGACGGCCATGCCCACGCTGGTCGCCACGCCCTGGCCGAGGGGCCCGGTCGTCGTCTCCACGCCGGAAGTCCAGCGATATTCGGGGTGGCCGGGACACTTGCTGTCGAGCTGCCGGAACCGCTTGATGTCGTCGAGTGTGACCGACGGCTCCCCGAGGGTTTCGTACATGGGGTTGACGGCCTTGACGCCGCACAGGTGAAGGAGGGAATAGAGGAGCATCGAGGCGTGGCCGATGGAGAGGACGAAGCGGTCCCGGTTGGGCCAGATGGGGTCGGCGGGGTCGAAACGGAGGTGTCGCTGCCAGAGGCGATAGACCACGGGCGCCAGGGCCATGGCTGTGCCGGGGTGGCCGGAGCCCGCTTCCTGAACGGCGTCCATCGAGAGTGTGCGGATGGTGTTGACAGCGAGATCGTCCAACTGCCTCTCTTCAGCCACGGATTCTCCCCTCCCCCCCCCTCCCTCCCTCGCGGCCCTACGGCGTCCCGGGGACTCTCCTGTTGGATGTGCGCTGCCCGCCGATGGGTTCGGTTCAACCGAAATGAACCGATACGCGAATTATTCTCTCATGGATTGGAGGCTGAGCCCACCTGGACCCCTTGGTCATACCCGGTTTTCATCGGGGCATGTCTGCGCGGGAATGACAATAGGGGGGTGTTGCAAGGTGGCGGCGGGCGGCTTGGGCCCTGAAAGCAAAAGGGCCTCCGGGAGAAAGTCTCCCGGAGGCCCCGGCGTGCGTCAGTGTGCGGTCTCCGCCCCGCTCAATCCTTGAGGATCGGAATGGCGCCGGGAACGGTCCACGTCTCCCACTGCTTGTCGATCTTCGCCTGGAAGTAGTCGTAATCCTCATCGGTGAAGTGGGCGAAGCGGCCCTGTTTCTCCATGTATTCCCGGACCGGCTTGCGCTTTTTGTAGCCGTTGATGAGGTTCCGGGTGGGCTTCTGGTAGGTGATTTTGCCGTCCTCGCACGTGAACAGCGGCCAGATCCCCGTTTCGCAGGCCAGTTCCCCCAGCTCGTGGGAGAAGTAAGGGTCGTAGTCCCACCCCTTGGGGCAGGGGTCGAGGGTGTGGAGGAAGGCCGGCCCCGGGATGCTGAGGCCTCTGCGGACCTTGTCGATGAGGTCCGTGGGATAGGAGGCGTCGGCCGTGGCCACGTAGCGGCACTCCGGATGTCCGACGGCCATCATCCCGGCCATGTTCTTCTTCCAGCGGGTCTGGAGGATCCGGTGCTTCTTTCCCGGCGGGGTGAACGTGGTGTTCACCCCCCAGGGGGAGGCCCCGGACGCCTGGATGTCCGTGTTGGCGTAGGACTCGTTGTCGTACATGATGATGAGCAGGTTGTACTCGGTGTGCTGGAGGGCGGCCGAGATGGACGCGATGCCCATATCCATCCCCCCGCCGTCGCCGCAGAAGGCGATGACGTTGATGGGCTCCTCGGCGATCTTGCCCTTGCGCATCAGCGCGCGAAGCCCGGCGGCGGTCCCCGTCGCGGCCGAGCCCGAGGAGCCGAGCTGGGTGTGCATCCACGGCACCACCCATGGCGTAGAGTAGTAGGTGGTGTTGGCCACGTACATACAGCCGGTGCTCCCGAGGATGATGGTCCGGGGGCCGGCGGCCTTGGCCATGAGCTTCATCACCAGGGCCGACTCGCAACCCTGGCACGTCCGGTGGCCGGAAGTGTAATACTCCTCCACCAGCTTGAGGGGGATGTTCTTGAGCTTCTTGATCGGTTCGAGAACCTGGATTGCGGTGTCTTCCGCCATTTCCTTTACTCCCTCACATCGACCCAGCGCACGGCTTCCTCGACCTTTCCGTCGGCCGCCGCGGCCAGTGTCTGGTTGATGATCTCATTCGTTGTCCCGAGCGTCACCTCTCGGCCGCCCAATCCGGCGATGTACCCCAGGACGTGAGGACGCGCGTCCGCGTCGTAGAGGGCGGAGCGGATCTCGGTGTACAACACCCCGCCGCAGTTCGGAGAGCCGAACGAATAATCCCGATCCACGACGCCCACCGCCTTGAACTTGCTCAGGCATTCCTGGATGGGCTCGGTGCCGAAGGGCCGGAACCACTTGACGCGGACGAAGCCGATCTTCTTGCCGGCCTCCCGGGCCTTGCGGACGGCCACCCGGACGGGCAGGGCCAGGGTCCCCATGCCGACCAGGACGGCGTCGGCGTCTTCGGTCATGTACTCTTCCAGATAGGGGGATTCTCCGCCCCGGCCGAATTTGGCCCGGAGATCGGCGTGGGCCGCCTCCAGGACGCCCCGGGCCCGCTTCATCCCCTCGTCGCTCTGCTTGCGCATCTCCATCAGCCAGTCCTCGTTGACCTGGGGGGCGATGGTGATGGGGTTGTCGGGATGAAGCCGGAGCTCGCCCCGGTCATAGGGGGGCAGGTAATTGTCCACGGACTCCTTGTCGGGCACCATGACCAGCGACTGGCTGTGGGTGAGAAATGCCCCGTCGGTGGCGATGGCGCAGGGGAGCATGACGTCCCGGCTCTCGGCCACCCGGAAGGCCATGAGGGCGGTGTCCAGGGCCTCCTGGGCGGTGTCCACCCAGGTCAGCATCCACCCCAGGTCCCGGACGGCCAGGGCGTCGTTGTGCTCGGTGCCGAAGGCCCCCGGGTCGTCCAGGGCGCGGTTGCCCACCATGGCGACGACGGGAATACGAAGCCCCGCCGTCACGGCCAGGGCCTCCATGGCGTAGAACCAGCCCACACCGCTGCTGCCGGTGAAGACCCTTGCTCCGACGGCGGATGCGTGCTTGACGATCTCGAACTGGGAGTGCTCGCTCTCGGCCACGATGTAGTCGGCGTCCATGTCGCCGTCGGCGATCATCTTGGCGACGCACTGCATGACCGTGTCATAGGGCCGGATGGGGTAGGCGGTGATGACGTCCACGTCGGCCAGGCGGCAGGCGTGGGCGATGGCTTCACTCCCGCTGATGAGCTCCTCGCGCTCGAGGACGGCGGTCTCAGGCGCCATGGGGAAGTCCTCCAAAAGCCGGCGAGAACCCGGTCACGGGGTTGCGGTTTTCGACGCGGCCCGCGTCCACCACATCGGCCCGCCACGTCTCGTACTCTTCCTTGTTCTCCTTGAACATCTCGAACTGGCTGTCCCGGTCGGTGAAGACCGTCTCGTTGACCATCACGATGCAATCCTTCACCGGACAGATCTGCTCGCAGACGCCGCAGCCGCAGCAGGATTCCATGTTGGCGTCGTAGTAGTGCTCGGGTGTGACGTCGAAGCACGAATCCGGGCAGGCGATCCAGCACAGTGTGCACTTGGTGCACGTCTCGAAGTTGACCACCGGCCGCATGGTGCGCGTGCTCCACTTCTTGAAGTAGGGGTTGCGGCCGGGCTGGTAGCCCCCCTCTTCGCCGTGGAAGCCTCCGCCGACATCGATTCCCCGGACCACCAGGCCCTCCTCCATGGTCTTCCAGCCGGGCAAGTCGAACTTGAAGGGTTCTTCCTGCTCGCCTTCTCCGGGATCGACCGTTGTCAGGCTCGCGTCCTCATGGGAGGAGCGGGCCGATTCCACCAGGGCGTCCTCATCCTTGAGGTTCTCGCGGATGGTCTCTTCCATGGCCGTCAGGCCAGCAAGCTGGGGGCAGACCTTCGCCAAGGCGCCCAGGATCCGTGCGTCGGTGTGGTCATCTTTGTAGACCCACAGGCCCGCGAAGCTGGCTTCGCCGTCCAGGACGCAGATCTGGTAGGGCGTGTCCTTCTTGTGAATGTGCGGAACGAGTTCCTCGGGCTTTTTCTTGGAGGTGACGATCAGGACGCCGTTCTCTTTCGTCAGGGCGTTGATGGGCTGAAGACCGTACCACCCCCAGCACTCGACGCCCTTGCACAGGGTGTCATCCGCCACGATGGACACGTCCACCGACTTGGGCTCGTACTGCGCGGCCACCTCTTCCAGTTCCTCGGGCGAGTCCGCGATGTAAGCGAACTGCTTGGCCGGTATCCCGTTCCGCTCCGGAGAGTCTCCGTAACGGCCGAAAGAGATTCCGACCTTTCCCGCCTTCCGCGCTGCGAAGACCAGGCAGCGGCTGAGCTTACCGGCCAGCTGCTTCTGGAAGATGCCGCGGTAGACGATCTCGACTGCGACGATGCTCATTCTCTCTTCTCCCGTTGCGCTACCGCGTTTCGATCAGACATTTGAGTTCAACCCTTTCTTTTTGCTCTCGGTCCAGCGCCGCTCCCTCGGGTCCGGCCTCTGTTGGTCCCGGCGCGAGCCCCGGAGGCCGCCCGAGCCAGGGGTACGCCCGCCCGGCCAATCCGACCTCCGGCCACGGAGGTCTCTTTCCGCATGTTTTTCCAGACGAATTCTTCCACAGTCGCCAAGTGGGCGTTCATGGCGCCGCGTGCGCCCTCACTGTCGCCGCGCTCAATGGCCGTCAGGACTTCCAGGTGGCCGTTCAGGGATTGTTTCGGCCGTCCGCCGGTCTGAAACCGGGGGTCCCGGCTTTTCCGCAAAAGGTCATGGACGCCGAAGATCAGCCGCAGGAACACGGCGTTGCGGGCCGCCCGGGCGATGGCGAGGTGGAATTCCCCATCGGCCTCGGCCCCGGTCTCGCCGCGGTCCAGTATCTCGCCGTGGCGCTCAACGATGGCCCGAAGCTCCTGTCTTTCGTCCTCCGTCGCCCGCTCGGCTGCCAGAGCCGCCAGATGAGGCTCGATGAGCCGGCGGACCTCGAAGATCTCCCGGATGCTGTCCTGCTCCTGAAGGATGGTGAGCGCAAGGGGCTGGATGAGGTTCTCGACGCTGGCCGTCGTGACGTACGTCCCGCTGCCCGCCCGGCTTTCCACAAGCCCCAGGGATTCCAGGACGCAGATGCCCTCTCTCACCGACGCCCGGCTCACGCCGAAGGCCGCGACGAGGTCTCTTTCGGGCGGGAGGCGGTCGCCGTTTTTCAGGTCCCCCCGGACAATCAGGTCTTGGACCTGCGTGACGATGGTCTCGTACACCCGGCTCTTCTTGATTTCCTGAAGCTGCAAGCTAAGGGCACCTTGCGCGCCGCCCGGTTGGGGCGGACAGGGGGTCCTGCCAAGCACTCAGAGAATTGGCCTGACAACTATAATGGCTTGGGAAATCGGTGGATGTCAATGGCTATTCCCGCCGCCCGCGTCCGCCAGGAGCGCCGCCGCGTTTCCCGACAGGATTTTCCCCCGATCGGCCTCGGGTATTTCGTTGACGACCGGAAGCGTCACCTTCCCTTCCGAATCGCCGACTTCGAAGGGAAAGTCCGTCCCGAGCATCACCCGATCCGCGCCGACGAGCTCAACCAGGAACCGGAGGGATTCGCCGCTGGAGACCAGTGAGTCGAAATAAAGCTGTTTGATGAACTCCCCAGGGGGGGGGCGAGATGTTTTTTTGGCAGTCGGTATTGAATTCATATTTGGGCGCGTAGTAACCCAGGTTGAGGCGGCCGATCAGGAAAGGAAGCGCTCCTCCGCCGTGGGCCAGGACCAAGGGTTCTAGGGGGTAGTCGAGCTTGCGGAAGACGTACCCCGCGAACCCGAAAAGAAAGACCAGCCATACGTCGAACATGGACCGCCCCTGGGTTATTGGACACTCGGGTGAGGGTATTCGACCTCATGCGGCCTCCGCAACTTGAGCGAGTTTTTCCTGCCTTGCCTGGGCCGGCGTTCGGTAGCCGTAGCCCTCGAGAATCCAATGATGGTTGTACAGGTTCTTGAACTCAAGCAGCGCCCACCGCAGTTCCTCTACGGTGGCGAAAGAGCGCACCCACAGGAGATTCTCCTTCAAGATGCGGATGAACCACTCACAGTAGCCATTTCCCTCGGGCGCCCGCACGAAGCTGGGCGAACTGGTCATGCCCAGGTAGGCGATCTCCCGCTGAAAGTCATCGGACAGATAGGCGGGGCCGTGGTCGTGACGAACTTTAAGCCCCTCGGCGACGTCCGCCTCCAAGCCGGCGAAGCGCTCGGCGACCCCCTGCCGGATCGGCTCCAGGGCCTCGAAGCGGTTGCCGCTCTTGGCCGCATGGATCCCCACGCAGTCCACCGAGCAGTGATCCACCGCCACGAACACCGAGGCCATCCCCTCCTCGGTGGTCACCGTCGTCGTCATGTGCGTGCCCCACATTCGGTCGGGCCGCTCGGTGCGGATGGTCCCGTTGTGGGCCTTGGGACCTCGGGGTTTGCCCACCCGGTGGGGGGCCTGAAGCCCCGCCTCCCGCATCAGGCGACGCACCCGCTCCTTGCTGGTGCGGATGCCCGCGAAGCGCAGCCTCGCCCACACCTTGCGGTAGCCCTCGCCATGGAAGGGAGAGTCCTCCAGGACCTGCCGGATGTGGCCGAGGAGTTCCGCATCGGTGCACGGGCCCACAGGGCCGCGCTTATTGGGCGTGGGGCGTTCATGAACGGGGACCGCCTCTCGCCGCCGTTGCGCGTAGACCGTGGAGCGCGCCAAGCCCCAAAGGGCGCACACCCGCTTCAGGCCGTAGGCTCTGCCCGTGGAGGTGAAGCGGGCCTGACTCATCGCCTCCACCTCCTGCCGGCTAAAGGGCGGCCGGCCTCCAGGCGGTCGATCTTCTCCCGCAGGACCTCGCCCTCCATCGTGAGTTCGCCCACCTTGGCCTTGAGCCGGGCGTTCTCCTCGGCCCGCTCATCCGCCGGGCGGGCTTTGAGCGCCGCCTCGCCCCCGCGAAGGAACGCCTCGCGCCAGGCGGAAAGCCGAGCCGCTGTCGTGCCCAACTCGCGGCAGAGCGTCTCCAGGCTCTCGCCCCGCAAAAGACGCAGGACCGCCTCCCGCTTGCGCTGGCAGGAGAACCGACCCCGCTCACTGCGATGCCCTGGGGCCTTGGCTCCGTTCGCCCTACGGGCGCCCTCCGCCAAAGCCCCCTCTTGCTTTTGTTCGTTCATCACGACACCCCTTTCTCCATGAATCATGGATCAATCGAGTGTCCAACAAAACCCTAGAGCGGGGGAAACATGCTGTGGGTGGGGGCGAAACCGCCGACGGCGCTGCTGAATCATACGTGTCACCATTTCCCCGACACGAGAAGCCACGCAAGATTTCGGTTATCCTCCGGGAAAAAAATCCGGATAAGATAGGCGGTGGATTTCGTGCGGTCGGCGAGAAGACAAAGCGGCGCAGGTGAATCCATCGCGTGAAAGGCAGTGTCTCGTTCTCAGGAGTGATCCAGCATGGTCGAATATGTTGTTTCGGATAAATACGACGCCTCCAAGTTGTGGGACTACTACACCGCGCGGTTTTTGTCCGATGGCGTCAACCACAACGACCTGGTTGAGATGCGGTCCAAGACCCGGACGTGGGAGGACTGGCTCGATGTCTGGTGCGAGCTGGCGGACCGGCATGAGGCCCGGGGCGAGGAGGCCCTGAAAGGCGGGGCCCGGGTGACCGCTGGGGAGGAGCTTTGGATGGCCGGCCTCCACGTCCATTACGGCCAATTTCTCTTCTGGCACGACCCGGAGAAGAAAAACGCCGCCCAGCGCCGGAAGGTAAATCTCTACAGGCGGGCGGCGCCCCTCCTGCTCCCCCCCGCCGAGTGGGTCGAGATCCCCTACGAAGGGACCGTCCTGCCGGGGTGCCTGAGCTGCCCGTCGGCCGGCCGAAGGTACCTTGCGTCGTCCTCATCGGCGGACTCGAAAGCACGAAGGAGGAAAGCTACCTGTTTGAGAACCTTTGCCTCCGCCGGGGGATCGCCACCTTCGCCTATGACGGTCCGGGACAGGGAGATGTCCACATCGACCTGCCCATGCAACCCGGTTTCGAGCGGACGGCGATTGCGGTCCTGGACCACCTCCTGACCCGGCCGGAGATCGACGGAGAGCGGGTGGGGGTCCTGGGCAGGAGCCTGGGCGGTTATTACGCCCCGCTCTGCGCCGCCCATGAGCCGCGCTTCCGCGCGTGCGTTTCCTACGGGGCCTTTTACGACTTCAGGAACTGGGAGGCCATGCCGGCCGTCATCAAGGACGGTTTTCAGTTCGTGACGAAGGCCGGGAGCTGGGATGAGGCGGCGGACTATCTCAAATCCTTCACCCTCGCGGGGGTCTTGAAAAACCTCAAGTGCCCCTACTACATCCTGCATGGTGAGCGGGACGCGATCATGCCGGCGGAGCGGGCTCAAGCAGGTGGCGGACGAGACCGGCGGGGAGACCGAGCTGGTCCTGATCAAAGACGGGATTCACGGCGTCCACCACGTGGCCCACATCGAGCGGCCCAAAATGGCGGACTGGCTCGCGGCGAAGCTTTCGTGACCCGAAGGGGCTTTTTTCGGGGAATCCCGGCTATTGATCTTTTTATTAGGCGATTGTAAAAGATATGACACCGGATTAGGCTGGTGTCGTGGACCTGAAGAGCTTTGAAGTCCTTGTAAAATCGGAAGCTACAGCGAGACGCCATCTGCTCATGGCGTGTCAGAAAAACGGGCGTAAAATCTGCCCTCGTTGTGAGGGTCGAAAACGCTACGTTTTGGGCACGCGGGGGCGCTTTCGCTGCGCTGGGTGTCGGTACACCTTCGGGCCGTTCACGGGCCGCTGGCTGGGCCAACTTCGCCTCTCGGCCCGGCAGTGGCTTTGGGTGGTGAAGCTCTTTGAGCTGGAGGTCTCGGCCCGCAAGATGGCCCAGCAACTCGCCGTGAGCTATCCGACAGCGCTGCGGGCCGTGACGACGCTCAGGCGCAGTCTTGTGGCCGGCACGCCGGGGGGACAGGAGCTTCTTCGAGGGGAGGTGGAGGCGGACGAGGCCTACTTCGGGGGCAAGCGCAAGGGCAAGAGAGGCCGAGGCGCAGCGGGTAAAGTCCCTGTTTTCGGCATATTGGAGCGGGGCGGCCGGGTGAAGGTGGAGGCGGTCGGCAACGTCAAGGCCCAGACCCTTTTGGCCTCCACCGTGAAGTTGGTCCGTCGGGGCAGCGTGGTCTACACCGACCGCTACCGGGTCTATGACGCCCTGATGTTCTGCGGCTATCGCCACTTGCGGGTGGATCATGATCGGCGCTTCAGTCGGGGCAAAGTGCACATCAACGGCCTGGAAGGCTTTTGGGCCTACGCCAAGGAGAGGCTCATCAAACATCATGGGGTGTCCAAAGAGCGGTTCCCCCTCTACCTGAAGGAGATGGAATTCCGTTACAATCACCGACACCAGGATCTCTTTCCCCTGGTGGTCCAACATCTCACTCAATTAGTGTCAAAACCTTTATAATCCCCTTTTATTATTATTGGCTATCTGCGTCTGCCGAGAAGAGGCCGGCACAGAGCCCGGCCTCTACATGTCTATTGCAGAATTGCGTGTAGGGGCGGGGCTCCGCACCCGCCCCAGAGGTGTGAGGGAATCCTCCGGATACTTTGGTGAGCCGCTATGTGTAGGACATTATTTATGCCATCCTCACTAACCGATCCGGCGGCCCCGATCATCGAAAAACAAGAGGGCCTCTCTTTCGATCCCCCAATGGACCCTGTCGCCGGGATGGACGCTCGGGCTGCCGTTCTGGATTGAGCGCAGGGTTTGTCCGTCCCCGAGCCTGACGCTGAAAACCGTTTCACGGCCCGCCGGCTCGACGACAGCGACTTCGCCTTCGACCGTCAGGCCGAACCCGGGTTGGAAGTTTTCGGGCCGTATGCCGAGGGTCGCTTTCTGTTCCGAAACCCCGGCGGCGCGGCGGATGGGATCGGACAATTCGAAGCTTATCGAGCCCCCCCCCCTCCCCCCCCGCCCCTCGAAGCGGCCTTCCGCGATCTTTCCCTCGTAAAAAGAGATGGGGGGAGAGCCGAGGAAACCCGCGACGAACACGTTCACCGGCCGCTCGTACATTTCTTTGGGCGCGTCCTCTTGCTGGATCTTCCCCTCATGCATCAACGCGATCCGGTCGCACATGCTCATGGCCTCGGCTTGATCGTGCGTCACCAGAATCGCGGTGATCCCCGTCTCCCGCTGGATCCGCCGGATCTCGCTCCGCATATCGAGACGAAGGCCGGCGTCGAGATTGACGAGGGGCTCATCCATTAGCAGAACATCGGGGTTCCGAACCAGGGCGCGCGCCAGGGCGACGCGCTGCTGCTGGCCGCCGGAGAGCTGGGCGGGGCGGCGGTCCAGGAGCTCGCCGACCCGCAGGATGGAAACGATGCCGGTGATCTTCGCGTCGATCTCCCGGTGGCTTTCCTTTCGGACGCGCAAAGGGAAGGCGATGTTTTCATAGACCGTGAGATGCGGGTAGAGGGCGTAGTTCTGAAAGACGACGCCCACGTTGCGCCGTTGGGGCGGCCAATCGCCGACCTCGCGCTCGCCGAACAGGATTCGGCCCGCCGAGATCCGGTGGATGCCGCAGATGGACAGGAGGGTCGTCGTCTTGCCGCAGCCCGAGGGACCCAGCAGGGCCATCATTTCCCCGTCGCGCACCTCCAGGTCCAGGTTTTCGATGACGGGCGTCGCGCCGAAGGATTTGGAGACGCCTTCCAGGAGAATGCGCATCAGCCTTTCGTCCCTCCGGCGTAGATGTGCATGAGTTTTTCCTGCGTGAACAGATAGAAGATCAGGACCGGGGCGATGTAGAAAATCCCGACCGCTTTGAACAGGCCGAAGTCGGACAGGTAATTGTCCTGCAACAGGCCCGCGAGATAAACGGAGAGGGTTTGAACGCCGGCGCTCGGCGCGAGGATCAGGGGCAGGACGTATTCACTCCAGCCGGCGATGAAGGAAAAGATCGATAAGGCGGCGATGCCGGGCCGAATCTGCGGCAGGATGAGCTTTCGCCAAACCTGGAAACGGCTGGCGCCGTCCTGGAGGCCGGCCATCTCGATCTCCCAGGGGACCGAATCGTAAAACCCCTTCATGACCCAGATCCCCAGCGGCAATTCCAGGGAGGCCTTGACGAGGATCACGCCGATCAGCGTGTTGTAGAGATGGAGGGCCTGGAGCATGACGAAGATGGCGATGATGAGGGTGATGCTCGGAAAGGCGTGAAGGAGAAGAACGCCGCCGAGGACGGGACCGCGAAAGCGCCACTTCAGGCGGGAGAGGGCGTACCCGGCCGTGGCGGAAAGGCTGACGACGATCGCGACGACGCTGCACGCGAAGATCAGGGTGTTCAGCGCGACGGGCCAGATCGAGGCATGGCCTTCGAGGGTCTGATAGAGGAAACGCCAGTTTTTCAGCGTCAACGCCGAGGGCCAGATGCCGCCGTCTTCGGTCAAGGTGACGCTGTCCACGAACAACCAGACGTACATGATCATGATGGGCAGGGAGATAAGTGCCAGGAAGACGGTCGCTCCCCGGTGTTTTTTCGCGTGGTTCATCGTCAGTTCTCTATCGGCGGGTCGGAAAGAAGCGTCTTGAAGTTGAACAAACGCAGATAGACGAGCCCCAGGCCGACGCCGACCAACACCAGGACCACCGCCAGCGTCGAGCCGTAGCCGTACCGGAGGCTGCCGAAGTAGTTGGACAGCGCCGTATGATAAGCGTGCAGCGCCCAGACCTCGGTCGTGAAAAATCCCGGCCCCCCGTCGGTGGTCAACTGGATGTATTCCCACGAGGTCAGGAGGCTCAGCGTCTGGTAGCTGGTGATGAACAGGATCGGCCAGCGCATCAGCGGGAGGACGATCCGAAAGGCCTGCTGAAGCGGATAGGCCCCGTCCACCTCGGCCGCGTGGAGGATGGACCTGGGAATGGCCTGCATGGCGCTGGAAAATATGATCAGCCCCATGCTCGCGCCCACGAATCCGTTGATGAAAATGATGAAGGTCCAGGGAAATTCCATCAGCCAGTTGGCGCCGCCGACTCCCATGGGTTCGAGGAAATGGCTGATGAAACCCTTATCGTAAGTGAACCATTTCCACACCAGGATGTAGAGGACGGACGGGCTGATCCGGGGGATGAGCCAAATGGCCCGGAAGAATTTCGATTGTCCCGGCGGGATGTAGAAGGTCAGTAATGCCAGAAGAAGCGCGAGGCCGGTGTTGAACAGGAGAAGCGTCGAGAAAACGTAGAACAGCGTGTTCATCAAAATCCGCGCCGAAAACTGGCTGGCGAAAAGCTCCTTGTAGTTGCCGAGCGTCCATTTCCAGCTTGTATTGGCGAGGTCCAGCAGGGTCCTGAAATCTTTCCCGCTCAATTCAATGCCGAGACCGAGCAAGGCAGCCCGGAGCTCATCGGCGGAAGAGAACGCCGTGTTCTTGATCGTTCGGGCGACGGCCTTGGATATTTTCTTTCGTTCCATGTGAGAACGCGGACGGTTCTCGAGCCTCTTGAGATCGGAGAGCAGCCTCCTTTCCGAGCGATAGGTTTTCCCGGAAAACTTCCGCCGAATTTCCCGCAGCGTGCCCGGATCGAGACCCGACGCCTGTAACGCTTCCAGGCCCCTGTCGTCGAATTCGAAAACAGTGCGGGCGAGCTTGCGGACGGCCTCCGCGTTGAAGTCCGCCGCCTCGAGTCGGCGGAGGGTCTCCCCCGAGAGGATGTACCGCTTCCCGAGAATGCCGGTTTCGGATCCCATGTTCGTGAAGCTGAACAGAAACGTCAGGATGGCCGGGATGAGATAAAAGAGGGTGACGGCAAGGCCCGCCGGGAAGAGGAACCCGAAAAGCAGCCGGCTCTGGGGTTTCAACATCGGGCATTCCTGCTTCCTGGACGCGAGCGGCGCGCCCCCCGGTGGACGGGAAATCCTAACGGATGATGACCTTGTCCCCCATAACGGCCCGGATTTCCTTGACCACGGTGTTCACCGCCTCCAGGGGCGGGACGCCGCTCCACGATGCGGTCAGGCCCCGCCAGACGATTTGATCGTACCGGCCGAAATGGACGTTGTTGGGCAGGGCGACTGCGCCCTTCAGCAGTTTCGTCATCTCGATCGTCCACCGATCATCGGCGTAGAGCGCGACCTTCTCCTGGGAGCGCGTGATCCCGAGATGGGCCGAGGCAATCGCGTGCAGGGTGTTCAGTCGCGGTTCGGAGACGATGGTGATCAGCCGTCCGGCCATCTCCGCCTCCACCCCCCGGGCCCGCTTCGAGACCAGGTAGACCAGCGGATGGGTGAGCGTGACCGCCCTTCCTCCCGGCCCGCCGGAGGCCGGCCCACCGGAAGGGATCAACCCGTATGTCACCTTGCCGAAGAAGTCGTCCAGCCCCTCCTTGCGGGTGTAGCGCGCGTAATGCCACGAGCCGCCGTGCCAGAGGCCGGCCTTGCCGGTTGCGACCTCCTTGTACCACTGGTCCCATTCCATGCCCAGGTGGTTTTTCTTGGTGACGCCGTACTTGAAGACCGCCTCGTGAAAGAACCGGTAATATTTCAGCAGGGCGGCCTTGTCCAGGACCAGCTTCCCGCTCTTCGGGTCCATCATCGCGCCGCCGCTCGCCAGGTAGAACTGCCAGAAATCGCTCCCCTTCGAGGGGCGGGGATAGAAGCCGTATCCTTTTTCGACGCGCCCGGCGTCCTGGATCTTCTTCGCGTCCTCCAGGACGTTTCGCAGGGTGTATTCGCCGTCGCGTATCCTTTGGGGGAGGGCCTGGATGTCCGCGTCGGAATATCCGATGGCCTTCAGGTGAGGAATCCAGCCGAAGAACGACCGGATTTCCGCGTCCTGCGGAACGCCCCAGACCCGGCCGTCATAAGACATCATCGGCCAGAGGTTCGGGTGCACGTTGCTCAGGGGCCATTGTTCGAGATCGACGAGGTCTTCGATGGGTTGGATGATGCCGGCGCGTCCCCAGACCGCAATGTCCTCGTGGCCGCCGACGATGATGTGCGGTCCCCGGCCGGCCTCGACCGCGAGGGAGAATCCCTGCTTCAATTTCTGCCAGGTCTGCGCGCCCGAGAAGGCCTGGGCCCGGACAGTCACGCGGGTGGAGCGGCCCTCAATCTTGAGCTCCTCGTTGAGGATCTTCGCGGCCAGGACGACGCCCTCGTAGCGGTATCGCTCATTCCGGTCGGCCGGGGCCCAGACGATGATCTCGACCGTTTCCGCCGCCGCGGCCCAGGGCGCGACGAGGATGCAGGACAGTGCGAGGCATCCGAGTGTCTTCAAGTTCATGGGGAGCGCCCTCTGAAGGAGGTCCGGTTTTCTCGCGGGGAAAAATCGCCCGCCGGGACCAATCCTACCCAATGCGGACGGGTTGGAGAAGAGGAAGCCATCCTCCACTGTCATCGATGAGAAAGGAATTCAGGCGGATCCGTATTGTTCAGAACGATTTTGCCGTGGAAGCGTTCATAATTCGAAGAGGGTTCAATCCGAATGCGGAGCCAGTCCGTGTCGCCACATTGTGTGGAAGGGCGATCTTCCCCCGCTTAATCCCGAGAGCGGTTTCTTGCCTCGTTCCTACGCCGCGTTGGGCTCTTCGGTGTAGAACCGCTTCCAGATGTCGCCGTTGAGGAAGCCTTGCGGGATGTCCTTCGGCTTGCTGTCCATGGACAGAGTGAGGTTCCCCGCCGGATCCCGCCAGGCGTGGCTGGGCTTGCCGAGGCAGATGTGAACGGCGGATTTTTTTGGATCGTCCGGATTGATCTCCATGATCATGGACGAGAGAGAGGTCTCTTCCTCCGGTGTCGTCCCATAGCGGCAGATCGAATTGGGCCCCGGTCCGTTGGCGTGGTCCATGGAGAACTCGATCATCTTCTCGCGGTCGACGCGCCCGGCGTTGCCTTCGAGGAGCTCCATGCAGCGGGCGTACCGCTTGTGCCCGGCGATGTCTTCAGGATCGTTCAGGTCGTGGAGGAGTTTGAAGTGGTTGGCCCGGGCGGCCACGCGGTCTCCGCGGATGATCTCGACGGCGAACTGCGTGTACGACCCCTCGATGATGTAGCAGGCTTCTTTGTCCAGAAACTCCACGTTCCCCGGCGTGCTCATCGGACTGTCGATGAGGTCGGACAGGGTCCTTTCGGCGGCGTCGCGGGCGTTGTCGAATTCGAGTCCGTCGCGCATGACCTGCGCCCGGTCGATGGCCCGCAGGGTGGTGAGGTCCGTCTTCTTCTCTTTGAGCTCGACCGTCCGGCCGATGTTGCTGGCGGTGATGACGCCGGCGTCGTTCATCCCCATCTTGATCCCCGTGGAGCCGGCCGCGCACACGCCCAGGATCCGGTGTCCGGAATCGGAGCGGACGTCCTGAATGACGTTGATTTCCTTGTTGAGATGAAAGTTCGGTCCGGTCAGGCTCTGGCCACCGACCTTGTCGCTGTTCTTCAGGAGGATGGGGTTGCCCGAGGCCGAGGTCTTTCCCAGCGCCATCAGGACCGTGCAGCCGTCCCGGAAGACCGCGTCCTCGTAGAGGTTGAAGGCGAGGAGGTCTTCAAAGGGGGTCTCCGATCCGGCCGAGAGGTCCGCGATCTCTTCCAGTCGGCCCGGGCCGAGGGCGCGCTCCGCCCGCCGAAGGGTCCCCAGGACTTCGCGTCGGTGGACGCCCCGGTTCTTCAGGGTTTGCCAGAAGAGGTGCAGGTTGTCTTCGATGGCAGGGCGCGTCACCGCGCCCCGGTCCTCCAGGGCGGCGCTCATCTTCTCTTCCTCCAATTTCCCCTGATTTTCCGGTTCACCGAATGAAAAAAGGGCGCCGGCTTTTCCGCATCGGGAACCGCCGGCGCCCCATCCCTTACTTTTTCTTGGCAGCCTTCGCCTTGGGGGCGGCTTTTTTCTTGGGGGCCTCGGGTTTGTGATCGATGGGGGTCACCAACCGCCCCTGCGGTTTGCCCATGACCTTCCCGTTCCTCATGACCACGTTTCCCCGGACGATGGTGTAAACGGGCATCCCCTTCACCTTCCACCCCTCCCAGGGCGTGATCTTGTTTTTGGAGTGGAGGTTCTTGGCGCGGATCGTGCCCGTCTTGTTCAAGTCCACGATCGTGATGTCCCCGTCGGTGCCGAGCTGAAGCGAGCCCTTCTGCGGGTACATCTGCCAGACCTTGGCGGGATTCTCGGACTGGACGCGGACATACTGCTCGAGACTGATTCTCCCCGCGTCGACCTGGGTCAGCATGATGGGGACGTTGGTCTCGACGCCCGGGAATCCGGGGATGGTGTCCCAGATGCTCTTTTGGGTCTTTTCCTTGATGGTGTGCGGGGAGTGATCGGTGGCGACCATGTCGATGGACCCGTCGTTCAGACCCTCCCAAAGGGTTTCCTGATGTCCCTTATACCGGATGGGCGGGTTCATCCGGATGAGGTTGCCGATGTGCTTCTTCTTCATGTCCTCGGCCGTCATGAGCAGGTAGTGGGGCCCCGTCTCGACGGTGACGTCCACGTCCCCTTTGGCCCTCACCTCGCGGAGCATGTTGATCACGTCCGCGCACCCTTCGTGCAGGTCGTGCAGTTTCGCCCCGGTCACCCGGCAGTAGTTGACGGCGGTCATGACGGCCTGGACCGCGGAGATGGGCGGGCGGCTGTCCACGTGGGCCAGCGGGTCCGTGCGGCCCTCCTTCTTGAACTTCTCGATGAGGTGGCTGGTGATGGGCCGGTGCTCGCCGTGAATGCACGTCCGGCGGCCGGTCGCGGCGATGATGTCCCAGGCCTCGAGGAGCGGGCCGTCGTCCGGGGCGGGGATTCCGCCCACCGTCTCGCCGAGGAAGACCTTGAAGCCGATCACGCCGGCCTTCGCGAGCTCCTTGAGCTGTCCCAGGTTGGTGTTGACGACGACCGCCAGGACCGCGACGTCCACGAAGGATTTCCCTTGGAGACGGCTCACCTTCAGATTGAACGCAGGCACGTCGGCCGTGGCGGGGATGACGTTGGGCATGTCGACGACGGTCGTGATGCCGCCGCACACCGCGGCCCGGCTGCCCGTGTTGAAGTCTTCCTTGTACTCTACGCCGGGCTCCCGGAAATGGACGTGTGCGTCGATGAGGCCGGGCAGGACATGAAGGCCCTTGGCGTTGATGTTAGTTCTGCCTTCCGGCATGCTGGTCTCATCGCCGATGGCGACGATGACACCCTTGTCGATGCCGATGGCCGCCTCGAACGTTGCGTCGGGGGTGACGATGGTCCCGTTCCGGATAAGAAGGTCGATGGCCACGTTGCTCTCCTCTTTTTAACGGTGGAAAACATCCTGAGATTCGGACCGGCTCGGTGAAGCGAACCCCCCCGGCGCCCTCCGAACCAAAACGGCGCCGCGCGGGATGATGGCTTGAACCTCCGCAAAGCCCCAAGTGTATCAACATTCGTGCGGGGTGACAACTTCCGGGAAAGCCCTGATCCGGATTCCGTTTGAAGTATAATTCACGCCGATTGAAGTATAATTCACGCCGAGGCCCGAGGCGGATGGACCAAGCGGCGGGGCGGAACGACCCCGGGGAAGGATTCAGCGGACCGTGAAGAACTTCGACTATCAACTGCCGCACGACCTGAAAGAAGCCGTTGCGCTGCTGGAAACCAGGGGAGAGATGGCGAAGGCCGTCGGCGGCGGAACCGCGCTCTTCGCCCTCATGAAGGAGCGGATTTTCTCCCCGGAATCATTGGTGGACCTCCAGGGCATACCCGAGCTCCGGTTCCTTCTGGCCGGTGAGGAGGGTCTTCGGATCGGCGCGTTGGCGACGCTGACCGAGATCGAGCGATCGCCCGTTGTCCTCAACACCGTTCCGTTCCTCGCGGAAGTCGTGGGGAAGGTCGCCTCCCGGCGGCTTCGCAACCAGATTACGCTGGGCGGGTGTCTGGCCTATGGGGAGACGGCTTCGGACCCGCCCGCGGCCTGCCTGGTTCTGGACGCCTCGGTCCACGCCGTCCGGAAGGGGCGCTACCGGACTATCGAGGTGAAAGACCTCTTCGTCGACACCTATGAGACCTGCCTGACGCGCTCTGAGGTCATCGGCGAGATCTCAATCCCGAAGGTCAGGGAGAATTCGGTCTTCGGACACCTGAAGTTCACGCCCCGCTCGAAGGCGGACAAGCCCACCCTGGGCATCGCCGTCCGGCTGGATCTCGCGCCCGACGGCAGGACGTGCCTGGAAGCCCGCGTTGCTTTTTCCAACGCCGCGCCGACGCCGATGCGCTCGACGGGGGCGGAAGAGGCCCTGCGTGAGAAGGCGCTCGATGCGGGAGTCTTTGACGCGGCGGCCGCGGCCGCGGCCGCCGAAGTCGATCCGCCCGACGACGTTTACTGCTCCGGGACGTACAAGCGGGAGATGGTCAAGGTCCTCCTCCCGCGCCTGTTGAAGCAAATCACGCCCGGGGATTAACCGGGCGACACCCACGGCCCGGCGCCGGGCGTTCGCCGGTTCCGGAAAGGATCCTCGTGGACAGAAAGACAATCCGATTCTCAGTCAATGACGAACCCATCGAGCTCACCGTCGCGGTGAACCGGTTCCTGTCGGAAGTGTTGCGGGAAGACCTTCAGCTTACCGGGACGAAGGTGGGTTGTGACGTCGGCGTGTGCGGCTGCTGCATCGTCCTGATGGGGGGGGAGTTGGCGTGTTCCTGCCTGATCCCCGCCGTTCGCGCCGACGGGACCGAGGTCCGGACGATCGAGGGCGTGGCGGACGGAGACGCGCTGCACCCGGTCCAGACGGCCTTCATCGAATGCGGGGCCGTGCAGTGCGGATTCTGCACCCCGGCCATGGTTCTGACTTCCATCTCGCTTCTGGACGAAATTCCGAATCCCGACAAAGGTCAAATCCGGGAGGCCCTCCACGGGAACTACTGCCGGTGTACGGGATACATCAAGATCATCGACGCCATCGAGCTCGCGGCGAAGAGGATGGGGGAAGCGGGATGAGCGGAAACGGGAGCGACCTCCGGTACATCGGAAAGCCGGTCAAGAAGAAGGACGCCTTTGTCAAGGTGACGGGGCAGGCGCGTTACACGGCGGACCTGCCGATGCACCGGGCGTTGACCATGCGAATCCTGCGCAGCCCCGTCCCCCACGCCCGGATCCGGGGGATCGACGTTTCCAAGGCCCTGGCGGTTCCGGGCGTCAAGGCCGTCCTGACCCACGAGAACACGCCCGACGTTCTTTTCAACAGCTATTGGCGCGAACCCGTGGACGACGATCGGCTCCCTCCCGATGAGCGGGCGTTTTCTCCCGTTGTCCGGCACGTGGGCGACCGCGTGGCGGCCGTGGCGGCGACCACGCCGCAGGCCGCGGAAGACGCCCTTCACCTCATCAAGGTGGATTATGAGCACCTGCCCGTGATCGGAGATCCCGAGAAGGCGCTCGAGCCGGACGCGCGTCCCATTCACGGGGACACCAACCTCCTGAAGCACGTGGAGTGGTCTGTCGGCGACGCGGAGGAAGGCTTCCGGGAGTGCGACCTGGTCCTGGAGGATTCCTTCGAGACCCACGTGGTCCAGCACATGCCGATGGAGACGCACACCTACGCGGCCGAGCACGACAGGCACTCGGGCCGGCTCACGGTCTGGACCTCGACCCAGGGTGTTCATAACATCCGGATTCTCCTGGGCAAGATCCTCGATATGCCCCTGACGCGAATCCGCGTCATCAAGCCGTTCACGGGCGGCAGCTTCGGCGGCAAGAACGACCTGTTCGACGAGATCGTTGTCGCCCTGATGACCATGGAGACCGGCCGGCCGGTCCGGCTGACCCTGACCCGGTGGGAGGAGTTTGTGGGGACGCGGACCCGGCACGCGAACCGCTTCCATCTCAAGCTGGGGTTCAAGTCGGACGGGACGCTCCACGCGCGCACGCTTCGGGCCTATCTGAACGCGGGCGGGTATTCCGCCGCCAGTCCCAAGGTGACGATGACGACCGGCCACCGGTGGATGATGCTCTACCGCACGCCGCACGTACGCTACGAGGGATTCGCCGCCTACACGAATTTCCCCGTGGCGGGAGCCTTTCGCGGTTTCGGGACCCCCCAGCAGACCTTCGCCATGGAGATCCTGATGGACCGGGCGGCCGAGGCCCTGGAGATGGACGCCCTGGAGCTTCGCCTGAAGAACCACGTGCGGGCCGGCGATTTCGACGAAATGAGCAAGATCACGATTGAATCCTCCGGGATGGAGGAGTGTATCCGGAAAGGCGCCGAGGCTGTCGGCTGGTCGGAGATTCGGGGCAAGAGGTTTCGGGACGGATCGAAGGTCCGGGGCGTGGGAATGGCCGTCGGCACGCACAACACGGGCGTCAAACCCTTCGTGAACGAGATCACCGGGGCGGTCCTGAAAATCAATGAGGACGGAACGGTGAACATCGCTGTCGGGGCGTGTGACTTGGGACAGGGCTCCGACACCATCCTGGCGCAGGTGGCCGGCGAGGTTCTCGGGATCGACCCGGAGCGGATCGACGTCTTCAACGGCGACACCGATTTTTGTCCTTACGACAACGGGACCCACAGCAGCCGGCAGGCTTACATGGCCGGAAACGCGGTGAAGATGGCCGCCGAGGAGGCGAGGGACCAGCTCATGGCCGCGGTCGCCGACGCGCTCGAGGCGGACGCCGCGGACTTGGCGTGCGCGGACGGAAAGGTCTATGTCCGGAGCGCGCCGAAGCGCGCGCTGCCCTTTGAGGAGGCCGCCATGTACGCCATTCACTGCGACAAGAACGTCATGGTGATGGGACGGGGGACCTTCGCTCCGGTGACGAACTGCCCGCCTTTTCTGGCGCATTTCGCCCACGTCGAGGTCGACACCGAGACGGGAGAGGTCAAGGTCCTGAAGCTGGTGTGCGCCCATGACCTCGGCCGGGCGATCAATCCCCAGATTTGCGAGGGTCAGATCGAAGGCGGGGCGGGGCAGGGGATCGGTTACGCCCTGATCGAAGACTTGGTGGTGGATCCGGCCACGTGCCTTCCGCAGAACGCCAACATCGTGGATTACCGGATCGCTTGCTCGGAGGATATGCCGGACGAGACCATTCCCATTATTGTGGAGTCCAACGAGCCGACGGGTCCCTGGGGAGCGAAGGGTTTGGCGGAGCCCGCGCTGGTGGGCATCGCCCCCGCTATCGCGAACGCCATCACCGACGCGACAGGCATAGCGGTGAAGTCCCTGCCCATCAATGCGGAGCGGCTTCTGAACCGGTTGAAAGAGAGACAGGATTAAGCTCACTTCAAGGGGGGTCGGGATAGGTGGCTGTCCGAGGCTCCCCGAAGCGGCCCTCCCCGCGTTGTCTGCCGGCTAGGGGCCGGGGTTCAAAGAATCAGCCCTCCTCGCATCACTCGCATTATCCGTCCATTGACCCTCAGATGGTTTCGCACCCCGCTTGCCGACTCGGACGGGTTGAGCGGCCTTGTCCGGCGGTCCGGTTTGGGGAGACAGGGGAGACGTCGGGTCGGGCGGATTATTTCCCGCGAGAGACCCCTGACGCGCGATCAATCGAGTGGTAAACTAGGGGATCGGAAGGCGAGCTGAGCGCCGCCCAGTGGGTGGAGGTGATTCGGATGGCTGAGGGCCTGCTGGGTCTTCCGGGTTCGAAATACTCGGCCTCCGTCACACCCGCCGCCAAAACCCAATAAAACACTTCTGCTTATCGCGTCATGTCGGTTGCGCGGCGGCCGGAGGCAAGCTTCCGGCGCAGGTAACGGCCCGCGCCCGGCTCGATACGAACCTCATCGTCTACAAGGGCCAGCCGGCCTCCCTTGATGATCGCCTTCGGCCATCCCTTGAGGACATCCCCTTCATACAGGCTGAAATCCGAAAAGCTGTGCAGCTTCTCCGGGCGGACGCGCTTTTCGGTTTCGAGGTCCACCAGGGCCAGGTCCGCGTCCGTTCCGGGGCGGATGTCCCCTTTTTGCGGATAAACGCCGTAGATCCGAGCCGGGTTCCGGCTGGTCGCTTCGGCGATGCGGACCAGGGAAACGCCCCGCTTGTGGTGGCCCTCATGCAACAGGACGGGCAGGTGGGTTCCGACGGCCGCGATTCCCGTCTTGGAGCCCCAGAGCCCTCCTCGAAGGTTCTTTTCCGCCCTCGTCCTGGGCGTGTGGTCCGTGCCCAGGGCGTCGATATGCCCGTCCCGCAGCGCCTCCCAGAGCGCCTCGACTGATTCGGGCGCGCGGAAGGGGGGCGACATTTTGGCGAGGAACCCCTTTTTCGAGTACTTCGTGATGGACAGGTTGGGGGAGGTTGTCTCGACGAGGAGGTTCGGGTTCCGCCGGCGAAGCGCGGGCAGCCGCCTCGCCGCCAGGGCGGTCGAGAGGTGGACGATGTAAACCCGCGCGCCCGTCGCTTCGGATAGATAAGCCGCCCGGAGGACGCCCTCTTCCTCGGCCTCGTCGGGGTGCGTATCCGCCCAGTCGGCGAGGGCGCCTTTTTTCTTTTTCGCCCGGACGCGCTCGGTCGCCTGAATGACGAGGTCTTCGTTCTCGCAGTGAATGGCCAGGAACGTCGGGTCTCCCAGCTTCGCCAGGGTCTTCATGGCCATGAACATGAGTCCGTCGTCCTCGGCCTCGACGATGCCCGGAAGCCCGTACTGGTAGCATTTGAAGCCGGTGACGCCCAGGCGGTCCACGTACTCGGGGATTTCTTCCACTTGCCGCTCTTCCCCGAGCCGGATGGAAAAAACCATGTCCGTATAGCTGTTGGCCTCGGCGTCTTTTCGGAAATCCGGGAAGGTTTTCAGATAGGAGCCCGGCTCCCGCAGGAGGGCCGAGAGGGTTGTGGTCCCTGCGGACAGGGCGGAGAGGCTTTCTGTCCGGCAGTCGTTGGCGAAGCTGCCGGAAAACCCCAGGTGGACGTGGGGATCCATGACGCCCGGGAACACGTGGAGGCCCGAGGCCTCGAAGGTCTCGCGGGCGGGAGGGAGCGCATCCTCGAAGGCCACCGAGAGGATTTTCCCGCGGTGGATCGAGACGCCCGCGCGGACGAGTCCCGAGCCCGGGATGACGAGGGTTCCCCCCACAATGTTCAGATCCGCTTTCATGCGTTGTTTCCCGCAGGGCGGTTGAAGCCGCGAGGATTCGGCGACTTCCGGTTTGGGTCGTCCTCCGCGCGCCATTCAGGTTGAGTGGATTCCCGGCCGCACTCGAAATGTCAGCGTCCGGGAGCCTCGGGCTGCGTACGCACCCGGCTCGGCGGTTTGGAAACGGGCGTCAGCCCGCCTCGTCCCCGGGTTTCACCCCGGCCTCGCGTCCCTTCGGCCACCCCTTCGCGTTGATGCATTGGCCGGTGACGGCTCGCCCTTCTTCCGAGGCCAGGAAGACGGCCGGCTCGACCAGGATGTCGGCGGGGAGCCATTGTTCCCGAGGGAGGTCGGTGGGCGCGGTGGCCGCCCCGATCGTGGTGTCGCACACCCCTCCGGGATGAAGGGTGTTCACACGTATGCCTTCGGCCTCCATCTCCATCGCGAGCGAGAGCGTGAACCCTTCCAAGCCGAACTTGGACGCGCAGTAGGCGGTGAAATTCGGAAAGGGCCGGCTGCCGAAGCCCGAGCTGATGTTAAGGATTGCGCCGCTCCGGTTCGGGACCATGTCCGTCAGGGCCTCGCGGACGCAGAGGAACGCGCCCCTGAGGTTCGTCGTCAGGATGCGATCCCACTCCTCGACCGTCGTTTCTGTGAAGGGCTTCAACTGATTCGCGCCGGCGTTGTTCACCAGGATGTCCACCGGCCCGAAGGCCGCCCTGGCTCGGGAGAAGACCGCGCGTACGTCCTCTTCGTCCCTCACGTCCCCTGAAACCGCAAAGGCCGGCAATCCCGCCGCGTTCAAATCAGACGCAACGCCTTGAATTTCATCATCGGACCGGGCTGTCAGGACCACTTGGGCGCCTTCCCGGCAATACGCCCGCGCGATATGCTCGCCCAGGCCCCGCCCGGCCCCCGTGACGATCGCGACCTTGTCCTTCACACGATTTCCCATTGTGGATGCCCCTCGCTGAATTCTACCGAAACTCAAGGAACAAAAACAGGTTCAAATCGGCCCGCGGCGCGAGAAAATCGGGAGGGCCGGCCTTTGACGGCTGACTGTCCACCGGGGGAGCCTTGTGTTGACTATAGCTTCAGCGGGCGGGGGGGCGCCGGGATCTTTGCCGGGTTGTTGGCGTCCCCAGGGGGAGGGGAAGCCATTGGCCTGTGAGTCCTCAACGCCAGGTAAATTAAATTAAGTTCGCCCGTACGCTTAGTTCAACGTACCATCTTTAGCAATTCCTGTGTACCTCCCCGATTCTATCGCTTGTGCCAAACGACCCTTCCACCAGCTTCGCCCGTACGGAGAGGGACGCCTCCTCCCCAGGCACCTCCTCCCACCTGAAAACGCCCCCCGTCTGTGGCCTCCTGCGCCGACCCACCAACCGGCCATGGAAGTGGCCAATTCTGTGACTTCCGCCCAAAAGTGAAGCCCATAGACGCTCTCTAAGCGACGTTCTTTGGACCACGGGCAATTTCCCTGGAGGGTATAAAGGTCAAGCGCACAACGTATCGAAGTCCATGGCAAAATGGAACCGCGGAGCGCTGGGTCAGAAGTTGTCGAGAGGATTTGCTCAACCACGTGATCGTTCTCGATGAGGTCCACCTCTGCCGTCTGGTGCGCGATTACCTGAACTACTATCATGACGACCGCTGCCACCTCGGTCTGGACAAAGACCCTCCCAAGCCCCGACCAGTGCAGCCGAGGCCGTCGGCCGATGCGATGGTCGTAGCCCTTCCACGTGTCGCCGGGCTCCACCACCGATACGAGTGGAGCACAGCCGCGTAGTCGTTCGGCGTGCTTACCTCGCAGGGAATGCCTTGACCTGACCGCATTGCAGGCCAGGCCAGCGCGTGTTTCGCCAGTGTCATCCCATGCCCCACGACGGTGAGCTGCTCATATGCGCGCCGTGCCCAGCCGGCTTGTGGTATGGATCTCAATGCGCTCCGCGTTCCGCGGGTGAACAACCTGCGCACCAGTGTCCCGTGGACGGGATATTGGCGAAGCTAGGGCCGAACGGCCTCGACCTGCTTCACGGGCGGCTTGGTGAAGAACCAGAGAACCATCCCGACGACGCAGGCGCCGGCGATGAAGTAGAAGGCCTGATTCCAGTCGCTGCGGTCGACGGAGCCGCCGACCAACACCTTGGCGACCTGAGGGCCGAAGTATCCGGCCGCGCCCCAGCCGGTGTAGACCCAGGCGTAGTTGAGGCCGACGTTCTTGAGGCCGTAGTAGTCGGACGTGATCGAGGGCATCGTGCCGAGGAAGCCGCCGTACGAGAAGCCCATGAGCACGACTCCGATCGCGTACATCCAGTAGCTCGATGCGTTCGGGAGGAAGAAGACGAGCGCGGGGATCTGGACGGCGAAGGCGACGAATATGACGTTGCGGCGGCCGATCTTGTCCGAGAGCGCGCCGCATACGGGGCGGCCGGCGCCGTTGAAGACACCGAGAATCATGATGACCGAGCCGGCGACCACATTCGTGAGGCCGACGATGTCCTCGCCGAAGTTCGCGGTCTGCGAGATCACCATCAGGCCGCCGCCGGTGCCGATCAGGAATACGAGCCAGAGCAGGTAAAACGGAGCGGTCCGCAACATCTCGGTAGCCCTCCAGTCGACCGAGACGGCCGCGGGCTTCGCCGGCGTGGCGCCGGCCTTCGAGACGGGCACGGGCGGCTGGTAGCCCTCGGGCAAGTTCTTCAAGACAAGGCCGCAGCCCGTGATGATGGCGCCGAAGACGATGCCGAAGATGACGAAGGTGTTCCAGACGCCGTAGCGCTCGATGAGGATCGGGCCGCCCATGCCGCCGAAGATCGAGCCGGCGCCCATCCCCAAGGCGACGAGGCCGCTCATGAGGCCGCGCTTGTCCGGGTACCACTTGAGCGCGGTGGCGAGCGGCGTGACGTAGCCGGCGCCCATGCCGATACCGACGATACCGGAGAAGCAGACGAGCATCCCGGTCTCGGTGTGGCCGAACCATTTGATGAGAATGAACCCGAGGCCCATCATGATTCCGGAGAAGACGGCAACCGGCCGGGGCCCTGCCTTATCCTGCCAGCGTCCCGCAAAGATCATCGCGATCGTGAAGATGACGATGCTCATCTGGAAGGCGAACGTCGTCTGTGCGGGATCGAATCCCTCCTTCCAGAGCGGCTTTGCGAAGACAGACCAGGAGTAGACGTTTCCGATGCAGAGCATCATCAGAATGCCGGCGATGGGGTACATCCACCGGGCCGGCGGAGCGGCGGCGTTCTGGTTTCGAGGGCTCTCGTCCGACATCAAGATCTCCTTATTCGACCGGTATAGGCGCGACCACGGAAGTGTCGGCTAGGACGCGGGACGATGGAAGCCCCGCCGGGCCTTCTCGGCTTTTGTGCGAAAGGTTGTTCTCGACCTGCTGAACGAAAGCCGGGCATAGGATATGGGATATGACAAAAAGGGGACAGATCTATTTTTCCGTCATAACCGATATCGGTTGACTTCGAAAAATAGGGGACAAAAAAGGGACGCGAAAAATAGATCTGACCCCTTTTTCCTTTTTCCTGGACAGCATACCAGAATGGCCGAGGTCGGCCTATGTGGGCCGGGGGACAATCGGGGCAGGCCACAAGCGGGTCGCAATCCATCGCTTGGACAACCTATATGGACACCATGCAAGAGGGGAGGGTGGCAGGGTCTTTGTAAGTAATTGATTTATTTTGGCGTCCCCAGGGGGATGTGTCCGTAACACCTGTTTAAGAATAGTTGGCCGTCTGCATCAGCGCAAGGGCCTCAGGCTGGTGGCGTAGCCGAAAGCTACGAGCTTTGGAGATCCATCTGCCGTTCGTCCTCTTGCTCGAAAAAGGGCAGGCCAGCAACCCCCTTATCCGTCTTCGATTCCCGCCATTTCTGCACGTCACGCGGCCCCAGGTCAGCTATGAGCTGAAAGGCTCTCTCGCTAGCTCTTTCAGCAGAACGCAGATCTACGAGCTCAGCCCTCCTGGGACCGGTATGCCAAGATCGCTTTTCACGCGCCGAGATGACGCTATCGGACGTTCTCGCGGGCTGAGGAAAATATTTTAAAAAAATTTTCGCGATTTCATTTTCGTACTCGTCTGGTCGCGCGTAGAACTGGCAAGATCAATCCCCGCCTCCACCCTTCCGCGCCACCCCGCTGCTCGTGAGGCGCATAGGGCACTGGTCGCTGCAGGCGTGTTAGGTGACGATCATCGAAAAGGGGTACAGGATCGCCCGCAACGCCCGGCAGATCATCTTCAAGTTGGCCGAGCTAGGCGTGTTTAGGGATGGTTTTTGTCCTCATCTGGATCGGGATAAGCCGATTGCGCCCAGTCCCGCGTCTAGCGTCCTAATCGGAGTCCACACAACGGCCAAGGCGCTTAACCTGCCGGTCCAGTTCGTTTACAGGCCAGGACGGCATCCTTTTGCCAAGCGACTCCGGCAAAATTTGGGCTTCAGGATCAGCATAACTGTTGACAATTTCCTCAGAGAGCGGTCTAATCGGCTAAACAGCAACGAGTGGCCGGGACGGACCCGTCCGGATTTGATATGGAATGGGCCGGGGCTAAAGGTTGCGAGGGGAGATGGTTCATAAGAAAGAAGCGAAACATTAAGCGTAGAAAGGGGGGGGGTGATGCCAAAAAAGCAGTTTGCATTCGAAAAGGGCGGATCGAAACGGCTGAAGCTGTCGTGGGGGGCCTACTCAAAGAATCTCAAGATAGAATTGGACGGTGAGTATCTAGCCGGCTGCTCCCCCGCTCTAGGGTTTTGTTGGACACTCGATTGATCCATGATTCATGGAGAAAGGGGTGTCGCGATGAACGAACAAAAGCAAGAGGGGGCTTTGGCGGAGGGCGCCCGCAGGGCGAACGGAGCCAAGGCCCCAGGGCATCGCAGTGAGCGGGGTCGGTTCTCCTGCCAGCGCAAGCGGGAGGCGGTCCTGCGTCTTTTGCGGGGCGAGAGCCTGGAGACGCTCTGCCGCGAGTTGGGCACGACAGCGGCTCGGCTTTCCGCCTGGCGCGAGGCGTTCCTTCGCGGGGGCGAGGCGGCGCTCAAAGCCCGCCCGGCGGATGAGCGGGCCGAGGAGAACGCCCGGCTCAAGGCCAAGGTGGGCGAACTCACGATGGAGGGCGAGGTCCTGCGGGAGAAGATCGACCGCCTGGAGGCCGGCCGCCCTTTAGCCGGCAGGAGGTGGAGGCGATGAGTCAGGCCCGCTTCACCTCCACGGGCAGAGCCTACGGCCTGAAGCGGGTGTGCGCCCTTTGGGGCTTGGCGCGCTCCACGGTCTACGCGCAACGGCGGCGAGAGGCGGTCCCCGTTCATGAACGCCCCACGCCCAATAAGCGCGGCCCTGTGGGCCCGTGCACCGATGCGGAACTCCTCGGCCACATCCGGCAGGTCCTGGAGGACTCTCCCTTCCATGGCGAGGGCTACCGCAAGGTGTGGGCGAGGCTGCGCTTCGCGGGCATCCGCACCAGCAAGGAGCGGGTGCGTCGCCTGATGCGGGAGGCGGGGCTTCAGGCCCCCCACCGGGTGGGCAAACCCCGAGGTCCCAAGGCCCACAACGGGACCATCCGCACCGAGCGGCCCGACCGAATGTGGGGCACGGACATGACGACGACGGTGACCACCGAGGAGGGGGTGGCCTCGGTGTTCGTGGCGGTGGATCACTGCTCGGTGGACTGCGTGGGGATCCATGCGGCCAAGAGCGGCAACCGCTTCGAGGCCCTGGAGCCGATCCGGCAGGGGGTCGCCGAGCGCTTCGCCGGCTTGGAGGCGGACGTCGCCGAGGGGCTTAAAGTTCGTCACGACCACGGCCCCGCCTATCTGTCCGATGACTTTCAGCGGGAGATCGCCTACCTGGGCATGACCAGTTCGCCCAGCTTCGTGCGGGCGCCCGAGGGAAATGGCTACTGTGAGTGGTTCATCCGCATCTTAAAGGAGAATCTCCTGTGGGTGCGCTCTTTCGCCACCGTAGAGGAACTGCGGTGGGCGCTGCTTGAGTTCAAAAACCTGTACAACCATCATTGGATTCTCGAGGGCTACGGCTACCGAACGCCGGCCCAGGCAAGGCAGGAAAAACTCGCTCAAGTTGCGGAGGCCGCATGAGGTCGAATACCCTCACCCGAGTGTCCAATAACCCAGGGGCGGTCCAATCCCTCATAATAATTGCGTTGCGCCGGAACCATTTTCAGGTAAAACTCATAGCGGTATCGATTAATCTCGAAATCCGACATCGGCTCCCGATCCACATCACCGAAGGAGTCGGAGAGGGCGCAAGCCCCCAGGGTCAGAACCATCATCACACCGATCACCAATCTCAGTATTCGCCCCATCACAACCCTGCTCCCACGGACACTTTTCGGTATACAGCCCGCCCTTCTCGGCCGGAAAAAGGAAAGGCGCATTCGGGGGAATCGCGTTTCCCATCTCCTACCGCCGATGGCGGGAGAATAACATGAACAGCCGGAATTTGCCAATTCCCGCGCGGGTTTGGCTTGGGTCCATCTCCCGGGCGGCCCGGCCCGCTCTTTGAAACTTTCCATGCCCGGCCGGTCCGGTCAAAGCGGGGGGAAAGTTCCCTTGATGGTCACGGGAACTTCCTTGAACGACTCCACGAATCGGACCGTATTGGCGACGATCGCATCATAGATCTTCTCTCCTTTTTCCGCTGTTGCCAGGGTCGGGGCGCCTCCCACGCCTGAGACCTTCCCGTCCCCGCCGTACTCCTCGATGGTCGGCGGAAAGGACAGCTTGACGTTCTCAATCCTGTTCACCGCGTGGTCCACCGAGACGAACCGGTGTTCAAATTCGCCCATCTCGGGAATCCGGTCCACCGCCTCGTCCATCTTAACCAGGCCGGGGTGCTTGTAAAGCATGAATGACGTTTCGGACTCGCACGCGTGGCCGATGCCGCCCGGCGGGCTCTCGCAAACGGCCCGAATCTCCTTTCCCGCCACCAGGGCCAGGTCCACCAGGGCCACCGCCGCGCCGGTTGTATTCCGCACGCGGACCATGGCTATCTCCAGCGGCGCCAGGTTGGCGACCCGGTGGCCGTTGAGAATGACGAGATGTTTGAAACCGTGATGGATGAGGCTGTGACAGACGTCCTCCGCCGCACGGGTCAGTGTGTCCGCCGAAAGGGAAATGGTTCCGGGAAACGCCAAGTGATGGGGCGACCAGCCGAACCAGAGGGGCGGGGCGATCAGCGCATCCGTCCTTTCGGCGACGCCTTCCGCCGTGGCGACGGCCTCCGCCGCGTCCGTCCCCATCGGGCAGTGCCGCCCGTGCTGCTCCGTTGCGCCTACGGGCACGAGCACCGTGTCCCCCCTCCCCCTCTCCAGGTGTTCGGCGATGTCCGGCCACGTCATCTCCTGGATCCAACGGCTCATCGGTCCACCTCCTTTCGATTGCCGGACCCGGCTTCCCTCGCGGTTTCAGGATTCAAGAGATGGGTTCGCACCCCGGGAAAGCAAGGGATTACGCCCGCGGCTCTCTCCACCCCGGCCAGCTTCTCCGGAGGGCCTCGCACTCGGCCGACCGGACGCCCGTGACGATGTGCAACTTTCTGTTCGCCATCGTCAAGAGCTTCTCGACGGAATAATCCCCGTAGTCCGTCCTTTTCATGTCCGCGTGCCGGGCGCCCAGGACCAGCCGTTCGATTCCCGCTTCCACGATGGCCCAGCAGCACATGGGACAGGGCTCCATCGCTGTAAAGAGGATGGCGCCGGAGAGGTCCGGCGTCCCGAGGTTTTCACAAGCGTCCCGGATGGCGTCGGTCTCGCCGTGGAGGGTCGGATTCGCGTCCGAGTTGACACGGTTCCACCCGCGCCCGATGACTTCTCCGTCCCGGACGATGACGGACCCGACGGGGGCGTTGCCCGCCTCCAGGGCCAGGCGGGATTCCTCGATGGCCAATCCCATGAAGTGATCGTGGTCGGCCGGCGTCATGGACATTTCCTCCTTCGAGCCGGAGCGGCGCGAGCTTTCGGCGCGTCGTCCGGCGCCGCCGCCCTTCCACGGGTTTCCCCGCCCCCCCCCTCCCCCCGGTGGCGGTGGGACGCCGAACGGACCGGGAAACCATCGCTCAGTGCGTCAAATATCCGCCGTCCGCGACCAGGTTGTGGCCGTTGACGTAGCTCGAGGCGTCGCCGGCGAGAAAGAGGCACGCTTCGGCCACCTCCTCCGTCGTTCCCAAGCGGCGCATGGCCACGTCCCGCACCCTTTGTTCCATCAGCGCGGGGTCCGACGCGACCACCTTCTTCAGCCCTTCCGTTTCGATGGGGCCCGAGGCGATGGCGTTGACGCGGATGTTCTTGTCCGCCAGCTCCAGGGCGAGCGTCCGGGTCATGTTGACGACGGCGCCCTTGGTGACGCAATAGGTCGAAAGGCCCAGGCAGCCCACGAACCCGAAGATGGACGCCAGGTTGATGATCTTCCCGCCGCCGCGCTCGATCATGTACGGAAGAACCTTCTGGATCATGAAAAAGTAACCGGCGACGTTCACCTCCAGCGCCTTGGAGAAATCCTCGGGCCGCACCTCCAGGAATGGTTTGAACTCCCGGACGGCGGCGTTGTTGACGAGGATGTCAATGCCCCCGAAGGCCTCCGCCGTTTTCTCCGCGATCTCATCCATGACGGCGAGATCCGAGACGTCTTTCGCCAGGCGCAGCACGTTCGCCCCGTTCTCCCGGCACGCCCGCTCGATTCCGGCCAGGCCGGATTCATCGATGTCCACCAGGGCGAGGTTCGCCCCTTCGCGTGAAAAGCGGCGGGCCGTTGCCGCGCCGATCCCCGTCGCCGGCCCGGTGATGATTGCGGTCTTCCCTTCCAGAATCATTCTTCTTCTCCGCTTCTTCGGGTTGGTTCGGGGTTCGTCTTGCCAGGCCCCGCCGGGTGACTCACAATGGTGCGTCAAATTCTAAAAATGGAATGAATCCACAGATTACACAGATTATACGGATTTGAAAAACCGGACCCCTCTGAAATCTGTGAATGATCCCAAGATCGTTGCCGAGTCGAAAAAATCGACACATTCGAAAAGGCCGGAAGTTTCCGCGCGAAAAGCCAAAAACCCCGTATCGGAGTTGAGGGCGTCCCGCTTTCTCGTTTTGAAAGGTGTCGTCTTGTTTTTTGATAATCCGTGCAATCTGTGTAATCTGTGGATCATTCCAAAGTCTTTTTAAAGGCTCATGAATTTGCGGATTATTCGAACCCGCCTTTTGATATGAAAAGCCATTCGCCCACGGAACGATCCCCTGAATTTGTCGAGGTGGCGATCCCCATCCCGGTGGACCGAACGTTCACCTACCGGGTGCCGGAGTCCATGCGGGACCGGAAGCGTCCGCGGCGCGGCGAGCGGGTCCGCGTGCCGTTCGGCGGAAGGGTCCTGACGGGCGTCGTCGTCGCCGCCTCCGATCAGCCGGGCGAGGCCAAGAAGATCCTCGACGTCTCCTCCGTGCTGGACGATGGCCTGGTCCTTTCCCAAGACGTCCTCCGCCTCACCCGTTGGATGGCGGATTATTATTGCGCGGGTTGGGGAGAGGTCCTCAAGGCCGCCCTGCCCGGCGGAGGCGGGCGGGGGGGAGGGGGGGGCGGGGGGCGAAGCAACGCCGCGCGGCGGCGGATCTGCGTGCTCGGACACCTGCCGCCTCAAGAAGAGATCGACCGGGCGCTGCGACGCTCTCCCCGGCAGCGGGAGCTCCTCGGCCGGGTGTTGGAAGCCGCCGGACGGGACCCCCAGATCGAGATCGTTCAGACGGGCGTGAGCCTGATGTCTCTTCCCGAAAACCTGAGGTCCGCTCCCCTCAAGGCCCTGGTGGGCCGCGGCTGGCTCCGGCTCCGGGAGGTGGCGCCGGAGGATATGATCCCGCCGGGAACGCACTCGCCCGCGGGGTCTCCCCTGATCCTCAACGCGCATCAGGAGCGAGCCTTGAAGGCGGTCGTCGCGGGGGTCGAGTCCGGGGGATTCCATGCGTTTCTGTTGCGGGGCGTCACCGGAAGCGGCAAGACGGAGGTCTATCTGCGGGCCATCGACCGGGTGCTGGCCCTCGGCCGCGATGTGATTGTCCTGGTCCCGGAAATCGCCTTGACGCCCCAGCTTTTGGAGCGGTTCCGGGCGCGGTTCGGCGAGCGGGTGGCGGAGCTCCACAGCGGGCTGACGCCGGCCGGGCGGATCCACCAGTGGCGCCGGGCCGCCGCGGGGGCCGCCTCCATCATCGTCGGCGCCCGGTCCTCGGTGTTCGCGCCGGTGCGCCGACTGGGATTGATCGTCGTGGACGAGGAGCACGAGGCGTCGTACAAGCAGGAGGAGACCCCGCGATACAACGCGCGGGATGTCGCCGTGGTCCGGGCGCGGCAGGCGGGGGCCTGCGTTGTCCTGGGGTCGGCCACTCCGTCCCTGGAGAGTTTCTTCAATGGAGAAACCGAAAAATATGAGCGCCTGAGCCTCCCCAAGCGGGTCGAAGACCGGCCCCTTCCCCAGGTGAGCGTCGTGGACCTGAGAAAGAAGGCCGGACAGGTGATGGACGGCGCGGAACGGGGAGACGGAATCTTTTCCGGGCGGTTGATCGACGCCCTTGCCGCGCGCCTGGATCGCAAAGAGCAGTCGCTTCTCTTCCTCAATCGGCGGGGGTTCGCCTCCTGTGTGCAGTGCCGCGATTGCGGCTGGACGGCGGATTGCCCGGCTTGCAGCGTTTCGTTGACCTTCCACCTCTCCGGCCGGAGTCTGCGGTGCCACTATTGCGGCCATCACGCCCGGGTGCCTGAAAAATGTCCGGATTGCTCCGGCTTGAACCTGGACACGAAAGGGGTGGGGACGCAGCGGGTGGAGGACTCGCTCCGGGCGTTGTTTCCCGCCGCGCGCGTCGTGAGGATGGACCGCGATACAACGCGAAGCCGGGGGGCGCACGGACGGATTCTCGGCGCCGTCTCGCGGGGCGAGATTGACATCCTGGTGGGGACGCAAATGGTGGCCAAGGGCCACGATTATCCGGGGATTACACTGGTGGGCGTGCTCCTGGCCGACGCGACCATCAACATCCCCGATTTCCGGTCGGGGGAAAGGACGTTTCAACTCCTGACGCAGGTTTCCGGAAGGGCGGGGCGCGGGCAGGTTCCGGGCGAGGTGATCATCCAGACGTACCGGCCCGATCACTACGCCGTCCTCCACGCCGCCGCTCATGATTACGAGGGGTTTGTTCAGGAAGAGCTCCGATTCCGCCGTGATCTGGCCTATCCCCCCTACACACGCATGGTTCGGTTCCGAATCGAGGGCGAATCGGCGGAGAAGACCGAAAAGTTCGCCGGCCGTTTGGCCTTGGCCCTGACAAACCTTGCGGCGCGCGAGGGGGGGGGGGCCGGAAAAGGCGTTCCGGAGATTCTCGGTCCCGCGCCCGGCGTCTTCGGAAAGCTTCAGAACAGGTTCCGCTGGCAGGTGGTCCTCAAAGAGGCGTCCGTCCGGAAGCTGGGGCGGGTCGTGAGCGCGGCGCGGCGGCGGATGGAGGAGGACCTCCGCCCGCCCTCCGGCGTGCGGTTGGGGGTGGACGTCGATCCGATGGACCTTTACTGACCGGGAGTGCAAACCGGACAGATTCAAAAGCGGTTCGGCGTCGAGGCTTCGGTCTCTTTGGGTTTTCGAGTCAGCGGGACCTTTGGCGGAGGCGGAGGGTCAACCGACCTGCGCCGCACCCCAATCCGTGAACCCGGCATTGGACGCCCCGGGCCTTTCGGCCAATGGTTGTAGAGACCGCCCGCGTCGCCTCCCTCGGGGGAGCATTCAGTTGAATCCGGCCGGGTCGTGAGCTATATTCAATTTGCCTTTATATCCCTGAATTCAGAGGGTTTTTGGGACCCCTTTTCCAGGATGGATGATTTGATTTCATGGCCGTAATGAAAATTCGAATCTTTCCCGATTCCGTGCTTCGCCAGGAGGCGGACCCGGTTGCGGAGGTGGACGAAGGGGTCCGGACGCTCGTCTCGGACATGATCGAGACGATGCACGCCGCTCCCGGCGTTGGCTTGGCGGCGCCCCAGGTGGGCGAGAGCCGCCGGATCATCGTCGTCGACCCTTCTTCCGGGGAAGACCCGGCGGCGGTCCTCGCGGTGATCAATCCCGTGCTCTTGAACACCGAGGGCAGCCAGACATCCGAAGAGGGATGTCTCAGCTTCCCGGAGGTCCAAGTGCTGATCGAACGGCCGGAGCGGGCAACCTTCGAGGGGTTGTTGCCCGACGGCCGAAACGTGCGGATCGAAGCGGAAGGCTATCTTGCGCTGATCCTCCAACACGAGCTTGACCACCTGAACGGCGTGCTCATCATTGATTTTCTGGGTCCCGTCAAAAGAGATCTGGTCAAGCGGAAGCTCCGAAAACGCCAACGTGTGGAAGCCTGACCCCGGTTGAGGCCGGGCCTCCGGGGAGGTCGGGCCTCCGGGGAGGTCGCGCCTCCGGAGCGGTCGGGCGAAGCTGAGTCGCCTGGGTCGGAGAAGGAGGGCCGCCTGAGAGGGAGAACCACCCCGAAAGGGCGGAGAGGTGGGGCAGATGAAAATCCTCCTGATGGGAACCCCCGAATTCGCCGTTCCGACCCTCGACGCCCTGCTGGCCTCCTCCCACGAGATCATCGGGGTCGTCACCCAGCCGGACGCGCCCGCCGGACGGGGCAGGAAGCTGCGGCCCCCGCCGGTCAAGAAAAGGGCGGTGAAGGCCGGCGTTGCCGTCTATCAGCCTCGGCGGCCGGCTCGGGAGCTCTGGCCGGCCCTGTCGCCGGACCTCATCGTCGTGGTCGCCTACGGGCGCATCTTGAAATCAGACCTTCTCGATTGGCCGCCGCTCGGGTGCGTCAACCTGCACGCCTCCCTCCTGCCCCGGCATCGCGGGGCGGCGCCCATCCAATGGGCGTTGATCGAGGGAGATAAGGAAACCGGCGTTACTTCCATGCAAATGGTGGAGAAGCTCGACGCCGGGGACATCCTTTTGCGGCGGCGATGCCCGATCGCACTGGATGAGACCGCGGAGTCGCTCTCCGAAAAGCTGTCGGGGCTGGCCGCGGCGGTCTGCATGGAGACGATCGATGCCTTGGGGGGGGGAGGGGCGGGGATGCTTGAGCCCATCCCTCAGGATGAAGCGTTGGCGACGTATGCCTCGAAGCTCAAGAAAGAAGATGCTGTCTTGGACTGGCATCAGGAGGCGGCGGCCATCTGCCGCCGTGTCCGGGGCCTCCGCCCCTGGCCTGTCGCCCGAACCCGGTGGGTTGCCCTCGGCGGAGACAGGGCGGCCGGTGAAAACGGCGGCGAACCTTGGCTTCGGGTGTGGATGGCCGCGCCCGAGTCCGGGGAATCCACAGATTGCGCCGATGACCCGGATTTGAAAAAACCGGGGGATTGCGTGGGAGCGATGGATGTTCCCCCGGGTTTCATTGGTGGTTTGGCGAAGGGTCCGTCGGGCCGGGAAGGGATCCGAATCGCCGCCGCCGATGGGTGGGTCCTCCTCACGGAAGTTCAACCGGAAGGAAAGCGACGGATGGATGCCAAGGCGTTCTGGCAGGGATATCGGCTGCCGGAAGGCGCCGTTGTGGGCTAGCGCCCCCGTGTCCGGATTGGATGAATCAACGAATTCAAGACGAATCCACAGATTACACAGATTAGAAAGAACGGGAAGTCTTTGTAGAGCTGTGAAATCCGTGGACATTTTCGAGGCCATTATAGAGACTAATGGATCGACGGATTGGATGAATTTGAGGGATTTAAGAAACTGGAATTATCTGTGAAATTTGTGGATGCGCCTCCTTGGGGCTGAGAGATGGGAAGAACGGCGGTTCGGAGACGGTCGGCGGGAAAAATGGATCGGGGCGCCCGCGGGGTTGCGCTGGACTTGATCCAGGACGCCGGGCGCCCCGGCGTCCGGCTGGATGAGCGGTTGAGGGGGTGTGAAGCGAGAAAGTCTCTCGACGCGAAAGACCGGGCCTTCGTCCGGGAGTTGGCCTACGGAACCTTGCGATGGCGGGGCCAGCTGGACCAGGCGCTGTCGTTTTGCCTTTCAGGAAGCGCCGAAAAGCTTCCTCCTGTCGTTCTGAATGTCCTGCGTCTGGGCGCTTACCAGATCCTCTTCACGGATCGGATCCCCCCTTGGGCGGCCGTCGATGAAGCCGTCGGTCAGGTTCGGGCAAGAGGGTTCGCCGGGCTCGCGGCCCTGGTGAACGGGGTCCTGAGGCGTTTGGCCCGGGAGGCCGAAGGCTGGAGGCGAACCGATGACGCGGCCTCGCCCCAGGACGCGGACGCATTGGCCGACGCCGAGTCCCACCCGCGTTGGATGGTCCGGCGATGGGCGCGGCGGTGGGGGATGGAAGGGGCGGTCCGCGTCTGCCGCGCGAACAACGCGGCGGGCCCTCTGACGCTGAGGGTGAATCGGCGCCGCGCGACGCCGGAGGTCCTCGAAGAGGCGCTTCGGTCGGCGGGCGCCGAGGTGGCGCGGGGGCGAATCTCTCCCGATGTCCTGACCCTCCGGGGAGGAGGAGACGTGCGGACCCTGCCCGGCTTTCGGGATGGGTGGTTCGCCGTCCAGGATGAAGGGGCGGCCCTCATGGCCCCGCTTCTGGGCGTCCGTCCGGGGGACCGGGTGTGGGACGTGTGCGCGGGTCCCGGCGGGAAAACGGCGCACCTCGCCGAATTGATGGAGGACGAAGGGTTGCTTTTGGCCACGGATCCGCACCGGACCCGGTTGGCGCGGGTGGCGGAGACCGCGCGGCGCATGGGGTTGCGGTCGGTGTCCCCCGTCCGCGGCGGAATGGACGCCTCGCGCGGCGAGGCGTTTGACGCCGTTTTGGTGGACGCCCCCTGCTCCGGTCTGGGCGTGCTGCGGCGCCACCCCGAGGCCAAGTGGAACAAGACCGAAGCGGATATCCTGCGGCTGAGCGGGTTGGCGCTGAAGATTTTGAGGGCGGCGTCGCGGGCGGTGGGGCCGGGGAAGGGGGAGGGGGAGGGGGGGAGATTGCTCTATTGCGTGTGCTCCCTCGAGGAGGAGGAAACCGGCCGGGTCGTTGAGGCCTTCGAGCAAAGCGCGGAGGGCGCCCGCTTTCAACGGGAAGACCTCTCCTCGCGATTGCCCGACGGACTCTCCTCCGCCCGGCGGTTCGTTGATCGGTCCGGGTGCTTCGCCCTGCGCCCCGGCGACGCCGGAACAGATGGATTTTTCGCCGCCGGATGGAGACGGATCTCTCCTGAGGAACGGAGAAGCGGATGAAGGCGATCCTGAAGGTGATTCGCTTTTTTCTGTTCTTGATCCTCATCGTGGGCGCGAGCGCGGTCAGCGGTTACGTGGCCATGAAGGTGGTCCTGGGCGGTGGGGATATTCCGGTCCCGTCCGTGTCCGGGAAGCACATCGTCGATGCGCTGGAGATCATGGGCCAGTCCGATCTGGGTCTGGGGATCCGGAGCCAGGAGTTTGACCCGGTCGTGGCGAAGCACAACGTCATCCGGCAGGACCCGCCGGCGGGGCGGCGGGTGAAGCGCGGGCGGCGGGTGTCCGTCATCCTCAGCAAGGGCCCCCGTGAGGCGCGGGTGCCCGAGGTGCGGGGGGAGTCCTGGAACCGGGCGGTCAATATCCTGAAAGCGATGGGGTTCAAGGTGGGCCGGGTCGCCTGGGTGGAATCGAATTCCTACCACGAAAACGGCGTCATCGCCCAAGTTCCCACTCCGGCGCGGGTCGTCGAGCGGGGACGGCAAGTGAGTCTCCTGGTGAGCAACGGGCGGCCGCGATCGGCGTTTCTGATGCCCGACTTTGTGGGGAAGGACCTCGGCGTCGCCTTGCGCATCCTACAGAACTCCTCCCTTCGTGTGGGAAAGGTCGTCCGGGCCGACTACCCGGGCGTGAAGGTCGGCGTCGTCCTCCGCCATGAGCCGAGAGCCGGCTCACCGATTGGAAAGGATGACGGCGTCCGGCTGTTCGTGGCCCGGGGCGCGGGTCCCGGGGCGAAGCCGACCGGGACGTATGCCTACTTCCGGTATACGCTCTCCGAAAAGATTCGGGAGAGCGTGGTGCGCGTCGTCCTGGTCCACGGCCAGAGCGCCCGCGAGATTTTCAACGGAAAAAAGAAAGGCGGCCAGGAAGTGGGGATGCTCGTCCGGCTCAGCGGAAGGACCGTGGCCCGTATCTACCTGGACGGCAAGCTGTCGGAAGAGAGGGTGCTTCAATAGTGCCGGGACCCACAGAGAAGATTCGCGTTGCGCCCTCTCTGCTGGCGTGCGATTTCACCCGCCTCGGGGAGGAGGTGCGCCGGGTGATCGACGCGGGCGCCGACTGGCTCCACATCGATGTCATGGACGGGCGGTTCGTTCCGAACCTGACCCTGGGGCCGTTGGCGGTCGAAGCCGTCCGAAGCGTTCGGGAGACGGAGCGGAGCGATGTCCTCCTGGACGTTCACCTGATGATGGTCGAGCCCGAGCGGCACCTCGACGCCTTTGTTCGGGCCGGGGCGGACGTTCTGACCGTTCACGCCGAGACGTGTCCCCATCTTCACCGGACGCTCGAGGCCATCCGCAAGATGACGACGTCCCGGGGCGAGCCGGTGCGCGCGGGGGTCGCGATCAACCCGGCCACCCCGCCGGAGGCGGTTTTCGAGGTCCTTGCGCTCGCCGACCTGGTTCTCCTGATGACCGTGAACCCGGGGTTCGGGGGACAGCGCTTTATCCGGGGCGTCCTGCCGAAAATCCGGCGGGTGAGCGAGCGCCTGGATTCGGCGGCCGTCCGGCCGATCCTCGAGGTGGACGGAGGGGTGGACCCGGACACGGCCGGTCCCGCCGTTGAAGCCGGCGCTCGGATACTAGTGGCGGGTACGGCGGTTTTCGGTCAGGAAGATTACCGGGGGGCGATCGCCCGGATTCGCGCCGCCTCCCTGAATGGGCCGGACAAAGACGGGGCGGACGGCGGCCCGTGAAAGGGCGCCCCGGGAAATCCGTTGACGGGGAGGCCCTCCCGGGTCTAACTTAACGCCTTGTGTTCCCGGGCCTTTGAGCGTTTTCTATCCGTGATGGGTGGGTCATGTTCGAGAATTTGAGCCGCCGCCTGGAAGGGGTCTTCAAGAGGCTTCGCGGGCGGGGAAAACTGAGCGAATCCGACGTCACCGAAGCCATGCGGGAGGTCCGCCTCGCGCTGCTGGAAGCAGACGTCCATTTCCGGGTCGTGAAGCAATTCGTCGGCGCGGTTCGCGAAAGGGCCGTCGGCGCCGATGTGATGAAGAGCCTGACGCCGGGACAGCAGGTCGTCAAGATTGTCCACGAGGAGCTGACGTCCCTGATGGGCGAGCGGTCCGCGCCATTGGCCGAGGCAGAAGCGCCCCCGACGGTCATCCTTCTGGCGGGTCTGCACGGGGCGGGGAAAACGACCACGGCCGCAAAGCTGGCCTGCCGGCTCAAGGGGGAGGGCAAGCGCCCCTATCTGGCGCCGTGCGATTTGAGTCGGCCCGCCGCCGTTGAGCAGCTTGCCGTATTGGGGCGGTCGCTGGAGACGCCTGTGTTCGATCCGGCGGGGGTTGCGGACCCCGTTTCCGCCGTAAAAGCGGCGTTGGAGGCCGCCCGGGCGGAGGGATCGGATGTGCTGATCGTGGATTCGGCCGGCCGGCTTCAGATGGACGAAGACCTGATGGGCGAGCTCGGACGGATGTGCGAGGCGATTGGGCCGGACGAACGGCTCCTCGTGGCGGACGCCATGACGGGGCAGCAGGCTGTCGATCTGGCCGGGGGCTTCCATGAATCGGTCGATCTCACCGGAGTGGTTCTGACGAAGATGGATGGAGACGCGCGCGGGGGCGCCGCCCTGTCGATTCGCGCGGAAGTGGGGATCCCCATCAAGTTCCTGGGCGTCGGCGAGCGGCTGGAAGCGCTCGAGACCTTTCACCCGGAACGGATGGCCTCCCGGATCCTCGGGATGGGGGACGTTCTCTCGCTGATCGAGCGGGCGGAATCCGCCCTGTCGGCCGATGAGGCCGCGGACCTCGCCGAGAAGGCCCGGACCGCTTCTTTCACGTTGGAGGATTTCCGGGACCAGCTCCTGCAGTTGAAGAAAATGGGTCCGCTGGACGAGCTGCTCGAGATGATTCCGGGCGTCAACAAGCTGAAAGGGATTCAGGGCGGGGAGGATCAACTGGTCAAAATTGGGGCCATGATCGATTCGATGACGCCGGCCGAGCGAAGAGACCACGCCCTCATCAACGGAAGCCGCCGCCGCCGGATCGCGGCGGGCAGCGGCGTCACCGTCCAGGACCTGAATCAATTGCTCAAGCAGTTCGCTCAGATGAAGAAAATGATGGGTATGATGACCCGGAGCGGGCGGGGCGGGAAGCGGCGGCGGGCGATGGCTGGCCTGTCGGGGCTGCCCGGTTTCCCCGGAAATTGATAGACGGACGCCGATGGGCGAGGGGGAAGGCCGAGCGCGCCCTCCGCCGAGCCCGATAAACGGATTCAGACACTCGAGGAGGAAACCAGGTGGTTCGCATTCGGCTCTGGCGCATGGGTGCCAAGAAGCATCCCTTATACCGGGTTGTGGTGGCAGATTCCCGCTCCCCGCGGGACGGCAGGATCATTGAAAGTCTCGGAACCTACGATCCGGGGACGGACTCGCCCTCGGCGTCCATCGACCCGGAGCGCGCGCGTTACTGGCTGTCGGTCGGCGCCCGGCCTTCGGACACCGTCCGGACCATCTTCAAGAAGGCGGGCGTGTATCACGCGGAGTCTTTGGCCGATTCCGCGCCGGGCGGCGGGGCGTAGGGGCCGTTCGGGGTTTTGAGCCCGCGGCCCTTTCAGGGGAGAGACGGTGAAAGGCTTCATCGAAGATATCGCCAGGGCGCTGGTCGATGAGCCGGATCAGGTCCGTGTGGACGAAGTGGACCGGGGGGATGCGTCGACGCTCGAGCTGAGGGTGGCGGAAGGAGACCTGGGCAAGGTGATCGGCCGGGAAGGTCGAACGGCCAAGGCGATGCGCACCCTCCTGTCGGTGGTCTCCTCGCGCCAGGGCAAGCGGTACGTCCTGGAGATCCTGGAATAGGACGGGTGGAACAACCGCGGACCGTCGCCCTCGGTCGGATCGCCAAGGCCCACGGCATCCGGGGGGAGGTTTCGGTCGAGCCATGGCTGGAATGCGGCGATGCGCTGGCGCCGGGCGCCCGGCTTTTGCTTCGGGAAGGGAAGGGGGAGGGGGAGAGTCGGCCGGTGCGCGTCGAGACCTCCCGTCCGCACGGCCGCCGCGTCCTGATCCGCCTCGAAGGGGTCTCGGATCGGGACGGCGCGGAGGCCTTGGTTCACGCGGAGATTCACGTGGACCGAGAGCGCCTGCCTCCGCTGAAAGAGGATGAATACCTGTGGGAGGATCTGGTCGGCCTAGTGGTTGTGGACGACGCCGGAAATCCGGTGGGCCGGTTGACCGGGATACTGGCGACCGGACCCTGCGGCGAGAACGAGCTGCTCGTCGTTCAAGCGGGCGACGAGGAGGTTCTCTTGCCCATGACCCGGGAGGTTGTCCGCGAGGTGGACCTGGAAGGAGGGCGAATGAGGGTGAGCGTCCCGGAGGGCCTTCGGGTGTCGGGAGGAGAGGGCGTTGATCTTTGAGGTCATCACCATTTTTCCCCGAATGTTCGATTCCCCCCTGGCCGAGGGCGTCCTGCACAAGGCCATCGATGGAGGTCTTCTCACCGTTCGGGTCCATGACCTGAGAGACCATACCGATGACCCCCATCGCTCCACGGACGATTACCCCTACGGGGGCGGGGGCGGGATGGTCATGACGGCCGAGCCGATCGGGCGGGCGGTCGAGAGCTTGCGCAACGGCGATCCCCGGGCGAAGGTGATCTTCCTGACGCCCCAGGGACGGCCCTGGACGCAGGAGGGGGCGCGGGCCCTGGCGCGGGAAGATCGCGTCATTTTGCTCTGCGGCCGTTATGAGGGAGTGGATGAGCGTGTCCGGGAGATCTATGTTGATGAAGAGATCTCCATCGGCGATTACGTCCTGACGGGCGGCGAGCTGCCCGCCCTCGTCGTGATCGACGCGGTCGCGAGGATGATCCCGGGGGTGTTGGGATGCGCGGAGTCGGCCGAAGAGGATTCGTTCGCCGCCGGCCTCCTGGATTTCCCCCAGTACACCCGTCCGGAGATGTTCCATGGGAGGCGGGCGCCGAAGGTGCTCCTATCGGGCGATCACGGGAAGATCCGAAAATGGCGGGCCCGGGAGGCGCTGTTCAGGACGCTCGAAAGAAGGCCCGACCTCATCTGTGAGGATGGGATGGATGAAGAGAAACGCAAATGGATTGCCGAATGGCGCACAGGGCGCACGGAAAAACAACCCGGTGGGGTTTCATCGGACGAGAGGTTGACCCGTCATGAACGTGATTGATGAGCTGGAAAAATCCCAGATGAGGATGGACATCCCGGACTTCCGGTCTGGGGACACGGTGCGGGTGCACTCCCGAATCACCGAAGGGGAAAAAGAGCGCATCCAAGTCTTCGAGGGCATCGTGATCGCCCGCAAGGGCGGAGGATCGAAGGAAACCTTCACCGTGAGAAAGGTCTCCTACGGCGTCGGCGTGGAACGGATACTCCCGTTGCATTCTCCGCAGATCGACAAGATTGAAGTGGTGCGATTGGGCAAGGTGCGCCGCGCCAAGCTCTACTACCTCAGAGATCTCCGGGGAAAGGCCGCTCGAATCTCGGAACGCAAGCGCCGCTGACCGTGGCCGTCGGCTGGCGTTGGGAACGAGAGAAATGGGGGGCCGGCCTGTCCAGTGTGGCCGGCGTGGACGAGGCCGGACGGGGGCCGATCGCCGGACCGGTCGTCGCGGCGGCGGTGGTCCTGCCCCCCGATTGCGCGCTGCCGGGCCTGGACGACTCCAAGCGGCTGAAGCCGGAAGCGCGCGAATCCCTGTATCGGCTGATTGTGGATGAGGCGCGGGGGTGGGCCGTCGCTTCCGAAACGGCGGAAGTGATCGACCGAATCAACATCCTCCAGGCCGCCCTGCGGGCCATGGCGGGGGCGGTTCATCACCTGATGCCCGCGCCCGATTGTCTTTTGGTGGACGGCCTGCACACAGTCCCCCTCCCCCCCGGCCTTCACATCGAGCAGACCCCGGTGGTTCATGGGGACGCTCAAAGCGCGTCCATCGCGGCCGCATCCATTCTCGCCAAAGTCAGCCGGGACAGACAGATGGAGGAGTTCGATCGCCTGCACCCGGGATATGGGTTCGCGCGCCACAAGGGTTATCCGACCCCGGCCCACCTGGAAGCTTTGAAGCGGCTCGGCCCCTCTCCCATTCACCGAAAGAGCTTCCGCCCCGTTCGGGAGGTTCAATGCGGCCCCGCGAATGGGGAGGAGGGGGAGGGGCTTCCCGAATCCGGTCCGGCGCCGATCTCCCGGCCTCCGGCTGGTCCGGAGGCGTGATGGCTTTCTGGAACAGGGTCAAACCCTCCCCCCCCGATCCGCGTCACGCGCTGGGGAGGCGGGGAGAGGAAGAGGGCGCGCGCTACCTGCGAAAGCGGGGTTATGAGATCATCGCCCGGAGCGTCCGGACCCGGTTGGGGGAGATTGACTTGATCGCCCGCCACCGCGGCGTTCTGGTGTTCGTCGAAGTGAAGACGCGCTCTTCCGGAAATTTCGCCCCGCCCGAGTTGTCGGTGGATGAAAGGAAGCGCCGCAAGCTTTCCGTTCTCGCTCAGGCCTACCTGGTTGGCCTGGGGGAAACGGTGGATTGCCGGTTTGACGTCTTGGGGATCACCTTGCCGCCGGGGGGCGTCCGGATATTCATCACATCCAGAACGCGTTTCAGGTCGAAACCGAAGATCGGGGCGGCTGAGAGACCGGGCGGGGAAGCGGCTGCCGCTCATTTCCCGCCGGCTGAGTATCCAGCGCGAGGGCGGCCGGCGAAAGGCTACCGGCCGACTTCCGATTCGTCGACCGAATCGACGATGTACAGGAGGGGATTTTCCCGCAGCGAGATGGCGCGGCCGCCTTCGATGTAATCCCCCTTCGGATCGTAGACCACCTGGACATCGGGACGAAGGGGCTGCCCCGCATGCGTGCCGACGACGCGCGCGATGGCGTTGGAGTTGAGCCGGACCAGTGAATTGATGGGAAAGACCGAAAGCTGCTGGAGAAGGGCCTTCAGGACGCTGGGGGAGAAGAGGTTCTTTTGATGTTCCATGATATCCCGCACCGCCCGGTAGGGAAGCAGGCGGGGACGATGAGGGCGGTCGTGGGTCAAGGCTTCATAGACATCGGCGACGGCGATGATTTGAGCCATGTCCTGAATCTCATTGCCGGACAGTTGTTGAGGATACCCGCTTCCGTTGTCTCGCTCGTGTTCCTGCCGGATGACCTCGGCCAGCCACAGGTAATCGTCGCCCAGATGGGCTTTGACGACCTGAAAGCCGAATTCCGGATGCCGTTGGATCAGGGTCGTCTCCTGGGCCGTGAGCGCGCCCTTCTTGTCCGGAAGCTTCCGCGAGACCAGGCACATCCCCACATCGTGTAGAAGGGCCGCCAGGTTCAGCCGTTTCAGTTTCGCGTCCGCCAGCCGGAGTCCCTGGCCCAATTTCACGGAGAATGTGGCCACGTGGATGAGATGGCTGGACAGGTCGCCTTTCTTTCCCCGGGTGGACAACGCAATCCGGTAGATATCTTCCAAGACCGACGCGTCGGAGACCATGGTTTCCACCAGGGGATGAAGCTTGTCCAACCGAATCCTTTTCTTCTTAGAGATGCCTTGCAGGATTCTCACGAGGTTCCCGCGAAGATCGTCATACAGGGCCCGACCGGTCTCCGAATCGCTTGCGCCGGAGGGCGCGTTCGGGAGGTCCGTAATCGTGCGCTTCTGGAGAAAATAGGGCGTCTCATCGACCGGGGGTTCATCCGGTTCGGCCATCTCCGCGGGTTGCTCCGCGCGGGACACAAAAGTCGATGCCAAGGAAAGAGGGGTTTTCCCTCCCGGGGTTTGCGTTTCGAAGGGGAGAGCGCCTTCGCCGGTCTTCGGTTTCAAGGAGATTTTGCTTGACTCTCTTTTCGGCCTGAGGGGGGTTTTCCCTTCGCGGGTCGCCGGCTTGAAAGGGGTCTCCCCTTCGCCGCTCTCCAGTGTGATGTCCAGAGGCGTTTCTTTTTCGGAGGCCACTGAATCCGAACGATCAAGGTTCATGCTCAGAATACGACTCAGGGAGATCCGCTCTACTGGTTCCGGGGGCGACTGATCGTCTACCGGTTCCTGAGATGGAGCAGGTTGATCGCTTACGGGTTCCGGGTGCGGAGAGGGTGGATCTTCGACGGGTTCCGCGGGTGGAAAAGGCTGCTCGTCCACCAGTTCCGGGAGTGGAAAAGGCTCTTCAGCCTCTGGCGCCAGGGGTGGCGGGGATTGTGTGCGCACGGGTTCCGGGGAAGGTTGTTCGTCTACGGATTTCATGGATCTTGCAGTCCGATCGTCCACGCCGGAAAGGGCTTCGGGCTCGGACTCCCTGGTCTGGGATTCGTCGGTCTTGGACGCGGGAGGAAGTTTTTCCTCCTGGTCTTCGATTTTGGCGGGACGCCCACGTTTTGCGAGATCAATGAGTCGCAATGAGTCGCCTCTTTGTTCAAACTTCCTGAATCACTTTTTTGGCGATCGCAGAGTTAATCAGAGCGATTTGAGCATTTGAGGCATCCAGCAGGCAAAGGTCGCAAATCGAGTTGATCCGGCGGGGAATCCCTTCACTCGCCTGGTAGATGAATTCCAGCGCTTCTTTGGAAAACAGACTCTTCGTCGCCCCGGCTTTCTGTAAACGGAAGTATATATATTGGCGATTGTAAAAGATATGACACCGGATTAGGCTGGTGTCGTGGACCTGAAGAGCTTTGAAGTCCTTGTAAAATCGGAAGCTACAGCGAGACGCCATCTGCTCATGGCGTGTCAGAAAAACGGGCGTAAAATCTGCCCTCGTTGTGAGGGTCGAAAACGCTACGTTTTGGGCACGCGGGGGCGCTTTCGCTGCGCTGGGTGTCGGTACACCTTCGGGCCGTTCACGGGCCGCTGGCTGGGCCAACTTCGCCTCTCGGCCCGGCAGTGGCTTTGGGTGGTGAAGCTCTTTGAGCTGGAGGTCTCGGCCCGCAAGATGGCCCAGCAACTCGCCGTGAGCTATCCGACAGCGCTGCGGGCCGTGACGACGCTCAGGCGCAGTCTTGTGGCCGGCACGCCGGGGGGACAGGAGCTTCTTCGAGGGGAGGTGGAGGCGGACGAGGCCTACTTCGGGGGCAAGCGCAAGGGCAAGAGAGGCCGAGGCGCAGCGGGTAAAGTCCCTGTTTTCGGCATATTGGAGCGGGGCGGCCGGGTGAAGGTGGAGGCGGTCGGCAACGTCAAGGCCCAGACCCTTTTGGCCTCCACCGTGAAGTTGGTCCGTCGGGGCAGCGTGGTCTACACCGACCGCTACCGGGTCTATGACGCCCTGATGTTCTGCGGCTATCGCCACTTGCGGGTGGATCATGATCGGCGCTTCAGTCGGGGCAAAGTGCACATCAACGGCCTGGAAGGCTTTTGGGCCTACGCCAAGGAGAGGCTCATCAAACATCATGGGGTGTCCAAAGAGCGGTTCCCCCTCTACCTGAAGGAGATGGAATTCCGTTACAATCACCGACACCAGGATCTCTTTCCCCTGGTGGTCCAACATCTCACTCAATTAGTGTCAAAACCTTTATAATCCCCATGTATTTAATCGTTTCTGCGAAATCAAGGGGTTCCAGGTGGGCCTTGATGGAAATCCGGCGAGCGAACTGGGGAATCCGGGCCAAACGATCACGAAGATCCTCCTGGCCGATGAGGATCAAGGTGAGAAGGTAACGATCGTTCATCTGGAAGTTCAAAAGAAGGCGGAGCTCCTCGAAGGTCGGGTCTTCCGTAATCGAGTGCGCCTCGTCCACGATGATGATGGTGTGGCGTTCCTTCTGAACGTTCTGAACGAACCGTTCATTGAGGCTGTGAAGGAGGTCGGACTTGGTGAGTTGCGAGGTGTTTGTGCCGAATTGGTAAAGGATCTCCCGGAGCATGTCCTCCCGGGACAAGTTGGGATTGACGACGAGGGACACGTCGTACTGGTCATTGGGGAGGTGTTGGATGAAGGCCCGGCTAAGCGTGGTCTTCCCGCATCCCGCCGCGCCCGTCAGCATCGCCGAGGCCTTCTTCGATTCGGCGGCGTAAATCATGCGCGACAAGGCTTCCTTGTGCTGGGTCGTGTAATAAAGAAAGAGCGGATCGGGAACATTTTCGAACGGCGATTTCTTAAGACCCCAGCTTTCGAGAAACAAGGCTACACCCGCCGGTCATCAGATCAATGCTAAAGAGCGGCCGTTGGGGCGATTCCGCCCCGCCGCCGAGGAACGACTCAGGGAATTGTCTCTTGGTGAATTCAACTGAATCAATCATGGCGGCACCCGGCCGCACTCGCAAACGCGGATTTTTCTGTAACTTTCCTGAAACAAGACCCCGACTGCAACCATACTTCCAGAGCATCTATTCTCGGTTTGCACATTAGGCCGTGATTGGGTCATTGTCCATCCGGATTTACGTTTTGTTCGTGAATGAGGCGTAAGCCTTCCAGGGTCAGAAAAGGGTCCACCTTGTGGATGAGATCGGTTTCCCGCGCGATCAGCTCGGCGGCCCCGCCGGTCGCGATGACCTGCGGGGATCCCCCAAGCTCCTGTCCGATTCGCACGACCAGCTCCTTCACCAGACCGACGTAACCGAACAGGATTCCCGACTGCATGCTGGAGATGGTGTCCCGGCCGATGGCGCGTCCCGGCCGGGCGATCTCCACGCGGGGAAGCTTCGCGGCGCGCGAGAAAAGGGCCTCCAGGGAGATGAAGATCCCCGGCGCGATGGCGCCTCCCACATAATGGCCCTCCCGGGAGATGGCGTCGAAGGTGGTCGCCGTTCCGAAGTCCACCACGATCAGGGGGCAGCCATACCGGGCAATCCCCGCCACGGCGTTCACGATACGGTCCGCGCCGACCTCTTTCGGGTTGTCGGCCTGAATCGACAGCCCTGTCTTGACGCCGGGTCCGACCACGAGGGGCCGGATCCCGAAGAAGCGGAGCGAGACATCTTCCAGGACGGGGAGCAAGGGGGGGACCACACAGGAGACCGTCACCGCCTTCACGGCCTCCATTTTCTTGCCGCTGTTCCCGAACAGATCCCGAAGCAGAACCCCGAACTCGTCCGCTGTTCGGCCGACGAGGGTCATGACTCGCCAGTGGACCAGCAGTTGGGACCCCTCGAACAGCCCCGCGACCGTATGGGTGTTTCCCACGTCAATTACAAGGAGCATTCTGTCCGCCCGATCTCTTCGACCTCGCCGGCGTGCACCCGAACCGATCCCGCGGGCGTCTCGATCACCAGCGAGCCGTCCGCCGCCAGGTCTTTCGCGACGCCCTCCACGGGGGCGCCTCCCCCCCCCTTCCCCCCCTGCATGACGCGCACGGATTTGCCCAGCGTCGAAGACCTCCGCTTCCAGGCCTCGGCCACCGGAGCGAATCCGTCCCGTCCCAAAAGCCGGTGTCCGGCGTCGAGCTCGTCCAGGATTCGGGCCGCCAGCTCCGCCTTGTCGACCTGCCGGCCCGTAGCGGCGGCCACCGATGTGGCCGCGGGGCGGAGGCCGGCGGGGAAGTCCTCGGGACGCTGCAGGAGGTTGACGCCGATTCCGACCACCACCGTTTGGATTTGTCCCGAGATCGCCCGGGCCTCGGTGAGGATCCCGCCGACCTTCCGGCCGTCGTAGGCGAGGTCATTGGGCCATTTAAGCGTGGGCGCGCGCCCGGCGATCTGTTCCAGCGCGGTGGCCGCGGCGACGCCTGCCGCGAGCGTAAGGTGGGGGGCCGCGGCGCCGCCCGGGTGAAAGATGACGGAAAGATACAGCCCCGCCCCCGGCGGCGAGAACCACGACCGACCGCCGCGGCCCCTGCCGGCGGTTTGCGCATCCGCGAGGACGGCGGTTCCTTCCGGCGGCGACCCGTTTTCCAGCAGGCGATGCGCCTCGGCGTTGGTGGAGTCAATGGACGTGAAACAGTGGATGGGGGCTTCACGGCCCTCTCTTCGATGGCGGCGAATCGCTTCGGAGAGTCCGGTCATGGAGAGGATCGCTGGCTGCGACTGATGGAGGCCGCCTGCAGGACGATCTCACGGTCGACCTGCTCGGCATCGGCCAGGAAACCCTCGAGGAGGGAGCTGTCGCAGAGGTGATTGATTCTTCGGGGCAGGCCTCCGGAGACCCGAAAGAGGGCGCCCATCGCTTCGGCGTTGAAAACCTCATCCCTTCGGCCGACCACCTGAAGACGGTGCCGGATATAGCCTTCCGTTTCGGAAAGAGAGAACGCGCTGAGATTCACGATGAGGTTGACGTGCTGGGAAAGGGGTTTATGCCGATCGACCTTCACGTCGATGCCGGGTTGTCCGATGAGGATCAGGGTGAGCAGATGGGCGTCCTCCAGTTGAAAATTCAACAGCAGGCGGACCTCCTCGAACACGTCTTCGCCTTCGATGGAGTGGGCCTCGTCAATCATGATGATCGTGTGACGGCCGTCCAGGATGTTGTTGTGCAGGCACGTCTCGATGGATTTCAAGGCCTCCGCTTTATTGCGGGGCATGCTCAGGGCGCCCAATTCGCCGGCAATCAGTTGAAGCAATTCCAATGGGCTGACACGGGGGTTCCGAATGAAGGCGCTGCGAAACCTGTCTTCCTGATTGATGGAGTTGAGCAGGACGAAACCCAGGAGTGTTTTGCCCGATCCGAACGGGCCGACCAGGATTCCCGCACCGTGTTGGTACGTGCAGAGGTAGGAGAGCCGGGTCAGGGATTCCCGGTGGGCCCGGGACTTATAAAAAAATCGGCTGTCCGGGACGTTCGAGAAAGGAAACTCGCTAAGCCCCCAGTAGTCGAGATACATTCATCCTCCTGCTGACCCATGGGTGTTCATGTTATCCAAAAATGTGAATTCCGGCTCATCTTTTTCTGTTGTGCAACCGACGGTTTTCTTCCCCCTCTCCCCCCCCGGGCGGGGGCTCCAGCCGAGGATTCGTCCGAAACCGGGGCGTGCGCACGAATACGGTCAGCATGGGTTTCCCATTTGTTCAAAGCGGGAGAGTTGATTTTCCAGTCGGACGGCGCGGTCGGCCAACGCCTCCCGGCGCGCCTCGTTTTCCGCCACCACTTCGGCGGGCGCCCGTTCGCGGAATTGGGTGTTGGAAAGATTTTTGTCCAACCGCTCCAGGTCCTTGTGAACGGTTTTGAGCTGCTTGCGCACCCTTTCCCGTTCCGCGGCCGGATCGTCTATCAATTCCTCGAGGGGAACGATCCATTCTCCCATCGAAGTGGTGTCGGTCGCCGAAACGGCCGGATGCGGCTGTCCGTCGTCCAGGTAAGAGATGTCCCGGATGTTCGTGGCCGCGTGGAAGAATTCGGATTCCGCTTCGAAGACCTCCCAACCGGAGCGGGATCGCCGCCCATCGAACTTCCGGACCATCAGACGGATTTTCTTTGCGGGATGGATGTTGTTCTCGCCCTTGATGTTCAAGATTCGGGTGATGGCCTGGATGAATTCCTCCATCCCCTCCTCGGCTTCGTCGTCGAGGAAGCGCTCATCCGGAGAAGGAAACGCCGCCGACATCAGGAGGTCCGGGTCGTCCGCATGGCGCGGAAGCTGGGACCAGATCTCCTCGGTGATGAACGGCATGATCGGGTGGAGAAGCCGCAGCACCGAATCCAGCACCTCGATGAGCAGGGCCCGGACAAAACGCCTTTCCTCCTCCGGCCCGGCGGCCAGACGGGGTTTCGTCTCCTCCAGGTACCAGTCGCAGAATTGATGCCAGACAAATTGGTAGAGGGCGTGGGCGGCGTCGTTGAATCTGTACGCCGAAAGAGCCTCCCGGACGGCGCCCGTGGTGTGGTTCAGGGCGCTCAGGATCCACCGGTCGGCGGGTTTGATGAAGTCCGCCCGATTCCTGACGGCCTCCAGCGCCGCTTTTCTCGATTCCGCTCCGCCGCTGTTTCGGTCGACCTCCAGCGTGCTCAGACAGTACCGGGCCGCGTTCCAGAGTTTGTTGCAAAAGTTCCGGTACCCCTCGATCCGGCCCTGTTGAAAGCGGATCTCCCGGCCCTGCGCGGCGAGCGCCGCCAGCGTAAAGCGGAAGGCGTCGGTCCCGTACTGGTCGATGATGTCCAGGGGATCGACGACGTTTTTGAGGGACTTGCTCATTTTCCGGCCCTGTTCGTCCCGGACGAGCGCGTGAATGTAGACGTCGCGGAACGGGACGTCCCCCATGAGTTTCAACCCCATCATGATCATTCGCGCCACCCAGAAGAACAGGATGTCGAACGCGGTGATCAGCGTGGTGGTCGGATAAAAGGTGCTCAGGGACGGGGTGGCGTCCGGCCAACCCAGCGTCGAGAAGGGCCACAGCGCGGAGCTGAACCACGTGTCCAGGACGTCGGATTCCCGAATGAGGTCTTCCGACCCGCATTCCGGGCAGCCTTCGGGTTCTTCGCGGGAAACGATGGGGACGGCGCCGGGAAGAAAGACAAACTCACGCCCCCGGCCCTCCGGAGACGGGCCGCCTTCACTTTCCGTGGCGGCCGCGGCGACGTATTTTCCTTCGTTGCACTTCAGGCAGTACCAGGCGGGGATCTGATGGCCCCACCAGATCTGGCGGGAGATGCACCAGTCCTTGATGTTGCGCATCCATTCAAAGTACGTCTTCGACCACCCCTCCGGGATGATTCGGACGCGTCCCTCCTCCACGGCTTGTATGGCGGGCTCGGCCAGGGGGCCGGTTCGCACGAACCACTGGGGCGTCAGGAAAGGCTCGATGACGGTGTTGCACCGGTAGCAATGTCCCACCGCGTGCGGATGCGTTTCTTCCCCCTGGAGAACGTCCAGGTCCTCCAGAATTCGGAGCATTCGGCTTCGGGCCTCTTCGGTGGTGAGACCGATGAGCTCGGACACCCGGTCCCATTCGGGGATCCGCCCGTTCTCCCCGGACAGCTCTTCGCTGATGCGCGCGTCCGCTGTAAAGGCCCGGATCCGGGGCAGGTCGTGCCGTTCGCCGATTTCGAAATCGTTGGGGTCGTGAGCGGGGGTCACCTTCAGGGCGCCCGTTCCGAATTCCCGTGACACGTATGGGTCTTCGATGACGGGGATCCTTCGTCCCACACCCGGGACGATCAGATGCCGGCCCGCCCAGGATCGGTGTCTTTCGTCCTCGGGATGGATAGCGACGGCCGCGTCCCCCAGCATGGTTTCGGGCCGGGTGGTCGCGATGACGAGACCCTGTCCCGGATCGTCCGCCGCCGGATACCTGATGCGCCACAGCCGTCCGTTCACCTCCTCATGCTCGACCTCCACGTCCGAAAGGGCCGTCCCGCATCGCGGGCACCAGTTCACCAGCCGCTCGCCCCGGTAGATCAGCCCCTCCTCATACAGGGAGACGAAGGCCTCCCGGACGGCGCGCGACAGGCCCTCGTCCAGCGTGAAGCGTTCGCGGTCCCAATCGCACGAGGCGCCCAGCCGCCGAAGCTGGTGCAGGATGCGTCCGCCGTATTCCTCGCGCCATTTCCAGATCCGTTCGATGAACGCCTCGCGGCCGAGTCGGGCGCGGTCGGTCCCTTCCTCCGACAGGGCGCGCTCGACGACGTTTTGCGTGGCGATCCCGGCGTGGTCGGTCCCGGGGATCCAGACGGCGTTGAACCCCTCCATCCGCTTCCACCGGGTCAGGATGTCCTGGAGGGTGTTGTTCAGCGCGTGGCCCATGTGGAGAGAGCCGGTGACATTGGGCGGGGGGATGACGATAGAGAAAGCGGGACGCTCGGAGAGGTCTTTCCCCCGGAAGGCGCCGCTTTCCCGCCACCGATCGAGCCACCGGGCCTCGGCGGCGTGCGGTTCATACCGCTTCGACAGCATCGGGGATCAGGGCCCCTCCTTGAGGCGTAGGATTTCGCGCTCGATCCAGATTTCCGCCAGCTCCGGAACGACCTCTCGGGCGACCTGCTCCACCAGCCCGGCCAGTTGGGGCGTGATGTCCTTCAGGGCGTCCCGGATGGCGTCCGCGATGAGCCCGCGAAGCTCCTCCCCATTCAGCCCGTCGAGCGCACTGGACAGGGATTGTCGAACGGCGGTTTTGATGGCCGGCCGCAAGTCATCCGTCTCCGCGGCCGTCTCGGGGGCGCCCGATGGGTCCGGAGGCGATTGCGGCGGGAGGTCCAGGGGCTCTTCCGTCCTCGGGGAGGGCGTAGAGGGCTCGGGGGGCGGCATGGCCGGTTCGAGGTCGAAATCCGCTATGTTCAGTGGTTCCTCTTCCTCCGCCGGGATGGCCGGTTCCTCGGCCTCTATCGGGTCTTCTTGCGGCGCCTCATCTTCAGGCTCCGCCGGCCTGGGGTCCAGGTGAATCAGGGCGGCCACGACTTTGAACAGCTCGTCCGAGGTGAAGGGTTTGGAGACCAGGGCGTCCGGAGCCACATCCAACGGACGGAACGCTTCATCGTCGTCCCCAGTGAGCAGGACGACGCGAATCGATTCGTTATCGGGGATGTCCTTGAGCCGGCGGCAGAGCTCCCACCCGCCGACCTCGGCCTTGTCGGCGTCGGCGATGACGACTTCGGCCCGCTCCTGCTCCAGGGCGGCCAGGGCCTCATCGATATTGGACGCCGTTCGGATCGTAAGGTCGGTCGTCTCGAAGGTCAGGGAGACGACTTCCCGAATGGCAACACTGTCATCAACGAGCAGAAGACTCTTCGCCATCCGTAGGCCTCGTTTCCGGCTTTGTGGGTGTCGGAGGGAGGGCCGCTTTTGAAGTCCCTCCATTGGAAATCACGGGTTCGGCGGCCTCGGGTTTTCCGGCATAGGCCGGCACGACAAATCCCCCGGACACCACGTACTTGATGCCCTCTTCGATGCTCATGTCGAGGGGAATCACCTCTTCCCTGGGGAGAAAAATGAGAAACCCCGAAGTCGGATTCGGCGTCGTGGGGACGAAGATGTTGAGGATGTCGCGCTGCGTGGCGGCCTGCACCTCCCCCCTCGCCTCGGACGTGACAAAGGCCAGGCAATGCATCCCCCGCCGAGGATACTCGATCAGGACCACGCGCTTGAAGACGTTATCCTGTTGAAGCGCCACGGTTTCCAGGAGCTGCTTGGAAGCAATGTAGACCGTGCGGACAATCGGAACTTTTCCCAACACCCGGTCGGTCAGATTGACGACCTGGCGGCCGAACAGGTTTTTCGCGAACAGTCCGAAAATATAGACGCCCGCGATCATGACGATGATCCCCAATCCGGGGATCTCGCTCACCTGGTAACCCAGGAGACTGAAAAACCGGGGGACCTGCGGCCCCAGCACCCCATCCAGGCGTCTTGCCAGGAACTGGAGGAGCATGAAGGTGACCCAGATCGGGATGATCACCAGAAGCCCGGCGACGATGACCGTTCGAATATGATGTCTAAGGCGCTTCAGCATCGAAGGGATCTTCGGTCAAAATGGCTGAAAAACCGCATGGAAGAAGTCACCCCGCGTAAATTCGCGCTGATTGTGTTTCCGATGCAACACATTGAAATTCCTACTCAAGCGTTGGTTCACCCCAAAGCTCGATTCACGCGGCGCATGACAGTTAATTATAATGTAGAACCTTAAATACACACACAAAAGAACAAGGTCCAATTATATTTTCGTGGACTGCCATCCTACCTTGTTTTCCCGGAGGCGCGGGGGGATCCGGCTGTATTCTTTCGATATCTCCTGACCGCCGCCACGTGGTCCTTGAGGGTCCGTGAGAAGTCATGGCTTCCGTCGCCTCGCGCCACGAAGTACAAATAATCCACCGGCGCCGGATTGAGGGCCGCGCGTAAGGAGGCCAGACCCGGGTTCGCGATCGGCCCGGGGGGGAGTCCCTTGATCCGGTATGTGTTGTAAGGCGAGGCCACTTTCAGATCCTCCTTCGTCAGCGGGCCGGCGGTTCGATTCAAGGCATAGAGGACCGTCGGGTCCGCCTGAAGGCGCATCCGGCGGCGAAGCCGGTTGTGAAAAACGGCCGAAATCAAAGGTTTTTCAGCGTTCACCGCGGATTCCCGCTCGATGATCGACGCCAGGGTCACGACCTGGTGGATGGCGAGATGAAGCGCCTCGGCCCGGCGGACCATCGCGGCCGTGAAACGCTCCCGAAAGGTCCCGGCCATCCGGCCCAGGATCTTCCCCGCCGGGGAATTCCGGGGAAAGTGATAGGTTTCCGGAAACAGATATCCCTCCGCGTTTTTCGCCCGGATGCCGAACCGCCTCAAGAACGCCGGGTCCGTCGAGACGGCCATGATGGCCTTTGCCGGACTGACGCCCGCCCGTTCCACAGCCATCGCGATTTCCCGGATGTTGTACCCCTCGGGAATGGTCAGCGCGTGTTGGACCACCGCGCCGCGGGCCAGGACATCCAGGATTTCCGCCGGGGACATGGAGGCGCTGAGGCGATATTCCCCCGCCTGGAGGCCGCGGCTCCGGTTTCGAACCCAGGCCAGCAGCGTGAACAGATGTCTCGATTGAATGAAGCCCTTCGCCTCCAGCGTGGCGGAGATGCCGCGAAGACTGGTCCCCCGGGCGAATTCCACGATCCAAGTCTCGGATTTCGGGCGAAAGGGAACGTGAAACCTCAGGGAGAGCCACAGGGCGCCGAATCCGGCCAATCCCACGAGGCTGACGATCCCCCAGAGGGTGAATTTGAGGCGTCGGCTCATGGGCGGTTGATGGTATCGAGATAGCTTTGAAGGATCAGAATAGAGGCCACGCTGTCGACCGCCGCGCGGCGCTTCTTTCGGCTTCGGCCGGCTTCGATCAGGCTTCTTTCCGAGGCGGCGGTGCTCAGGCGCTCGTCCCAGGTGCGGACGGGGAGTCGGGTCTTTTCCCGAAGGGCTTTTGCAAAGCTTTCCGCGCGGCGGGCCTCGGGTCCCGCACGCCCACTCATTAACAGCGGGAGGCCGACGATGAGAGACTGGGCGCCCCGCTCGGCGGCGATTCGGCCGATGGTCGCGACATCCGCCTCCCAGCCCTCCGCCTTCAGCGTCGGCATCGGCTGGGCGGTCAACCCCAAGGGGTCACTCAGCGCGAGCCCGATCCGCTTCGTCCCCAGGTCCACCGCCAGGATACGCCCGACCTCTTCCGTCGCGGTCAAGGGTTCGTTGACCTCGCCGTTAGCGTCCCTGGCCGACGTTTTCCAGCCGGACCCGGTGATGGGTCAAGGTCTGGCCCGTGACCCGCCGGAAAGTGACCAGGGACTTGATCTGGTCGGTGATCGCCCGGGTCTCGGTGCTCCGCGCGGTGGCCAGATCCTCCTGGAATTCGAGGACCTTAAAAATGGTCGACAGACCGACGGCGAGCCTTTTCTCCTCGGCGCCGAGCTGCCTTTCGGTCAGCACCCGCGCGGCCCGAGTGGCCGTGACACGCTTTTGGGCGGTGAGGATGCCGCGTACGGCTTCGCGCACCTCGAGGAGGATCTGTTGTTCCAGGTTTTTGAGGGACAGGAGGGCCTGAGCGGTTTCCAGCTTACGCCGCGTCAGCGTGCTCTTGGCCGCCCGGTTGCGGAGTGGGAATTCAACCTTGAACCCGACCACCCACTGGTAGAATTCGCCCCTTCCAAAATCGTCCACCGCTTCGCCGAATTCGTCGGACAGGCCGTTGAGCGCGATGCTCCCGGTCAGGTCGAGTGTGGGCAGGAGCTGGTTTTTCGCGAACTTCACTTGAATGTTCTTGTTCTCGATGTCGAGCTTGGCCTGGGCGTAGTCGGGTCTGTCCTTCAGGGCCATCCCATAACTCTTTCGGATGTCGGGGGCCCGGCGGATGACATTGGGCGTGTCCGTGGGCAGGATTTGGACGTCCCAGGCGCGGAAGTTTTTGGGCAGATTCAGCGCCCGCTTGAGGCGGTCGTCGTTGTCCCGGACCTGCCGTTCCGCTGTGATGACGTCGGCCTCCCGGGTCGCCACGCTCGCCTCCGCCTGGATGATCTCGATGGGCGCGAGGGAGCCGACCTCAACCTGGATCTTGTTCCGGCGGAGCAAATTCCGGGCAAGCGCCAGTGACTTCTTCTTCACCTCCAGGTCCTGGATGGCGAAGAAGAGCTCCGAGTAAAAGTTTTCGATGTCGGACACCACATTGATCACGCGGTCTCGAAAGACGCTTGAGGAGATGCGCCGGTTGTTCCGGGCCACGCGGATGGCGGTGGTGTTGACTCGGCGGCCGAAGTTCTTGAGGAGATTCTGGGTCACCGAGAGCGAGAAAGTCGGCTCGATGGCCGGCTCGAATTGAATAAACCCGGCGTTGTTCCGTCTCCGTTCCAGGCTGGTCGTGATCTCGTAATCGGTTCCCGTCCGGTAGCGGCGCCGGACGCCCGCGTTGACGGATCGCGAGTCGCTTTCGTTTCTCTCCACGCTGGCCAACGACGAATTCGATGGTGTAAAGGATTCGCTGATCGTTCCATCACCGAAGCCGATCACGTCAAACGCGGCTTCTTCCCGCTTGACGTCCTGTGCGAGGATGCGGGGATTCATTTGTTCGAGCCGGATGCTGAAGTTGCGGGCCAGTCCGAGCCGGACTCCTTTCGCCAGCGACAGTTTCAAGGTTTTCGCTACGCCGCCCATCACCGGACGCGTCTGGCCGGCCGCGCTTGTGGTGAGCATGGAAGCCGCGGTCATCGAGGCGCCCAGGCAGAAAAACACCCGGGCCGTCGGCAACGCAATGGCGCGGGATTCCGTTATCATCTTCCCTGGCCTTTCCCGGTTTCGGGCCGTATGAGGACGGGGGGCGACAACAAAGCTGAATGGGTGCAATTCAGGGTTCTGCGCCCCGGCCGACACGGAGGCCCGAGTGATGATCCGGATGAATCCCTCCGCCAACCATCCCGAATGGTTGAAGGCTGAACGTGCGGATGGTATATCAAGAAGGTATTTTAAAGCAGTGATTTCAGGTGTCAATGAGGCGGCCCTGTCCTGATCAAGCATTTCATGCGGCCATTTCTTTCCGACCAATGAAAATTGCCCACGGATTCGACGATCTTCGCGCGGACTGGCGCTATCCGGTTGTGACGATCGGAAACTTTGACGGCGTCCATGTCGGACACCGGCGGATTCTCACCCAGGCGGCCGAGATCGCAAGGCGGAATTCCGGAACGTCCATTGTGATGACGTTCTGGCCGCACCCGGCGCAGTTTTTCCAGCCCGAGCGGCGCCTTCAATACCTGACCGGCCGGGCGACCCAACAGGCGCTCATCGAGGAGACGGGGATCGACATCGCCCTCATTGTTCCCTTCGACCGGGAGTTCGCCCGAATCGAGGCGAAGGATTTTGTCCGGGAGATCCTCATCCGGACGCTTCGGGCCCGCGAGATCGTCGTGGGGTTCAACTTTACCTTCGGCAGAGGCAAGACCGGGGACGCGGCATTCCTGCAAAGGGAAGGCGGGCGGTCGGGGTGCGAAACCCACATCATCGGTCCGCTGAAAATCGACGGCGGCCAGGTGGTGAGCAGCACGCGGATCCGCGCCCTCGTCCGGGAAGGCGAAGTGGAGACGGCCGCCAGGCTGTTGGGCCGGGAGTACAGTGTAAAGGGCGAGGTGATCCGCGGCGCGGAGCGGGGGGCGAAGATCGGGTTCCCGACCGCCAACCTCCGGCCCGGGGACCTGATCGTTCCGGCCAAGGGGGTCTATGTGGCCCGGATCCTCATCGAGGGGGTCCTCCATCCCGCCGTGGTCAACGTCGGGGTCAATCCCACCTTCGGCGGCGAGACGCTCGGGATCGAGACGCACGTCTTGGATTTCAGCGGGGACCTCTACGGGCGGGATGTGGAGGTCCGGTTTTGCCGAAGGGTGCGGGAGGAGATGACCTTTCCCTCGGTCGATGACCTGGTGGAGCGGATCCGCGGGGACGTGAGCGTCGCGAGGGCCTTTTTCCGGGATGAGCGGGATGCGTCTTAAATTCTGGATCGGGATCGGGATCAGCGTGGTCGCCGTCGGCGCGTTGCTCTACCGGACCGATTTCGGGGAAATGGCGGACGCCTTTCGGACGGCGCAATACGGCTGGCTTCTGCCCGGGGTGGGCGTCGCCTTGCTGGTCATGGTGATTCGGGGTTGGCGGTGGGGTTACCTGTTGCGGGAGGAATTGCGTTCTTCCTTCGCCGGGCGCCTGTCGGCGACCTTCATCGGCTTCATGGCCAACGGTCTTCTGCCGGCCCGGTTGGGGGAGTTCATTCGGGCCTGGTGTCTCGGTCATCGGGAGGGAACGAGCAAGAGCGCCGTTTTCGCCTCCATCGTGGTGGAGCGGCTTCTGGACGGCCTGTGGATCCTGCTCTACCTCGTGGCGGCCATCCGGGTCGTCCCCTTTCCGGATGGGGACGCCGTTTACTGGCTGAGCCGGGCGGGTTTTCTCTCTCTGGCGCTCTACGCGGGGATCATCGTGTTCCTCGCGCTCCTTCGGAATTTTCCGGAACGGACGCTTCGCGTCCTGGATGTCTGCCTCGGACTCATCTCGCGGCGTTTCGCGGGGAAGGCCCGGGACACCCTGGCGGGCTTCATCCGGGGGATATACCTGCCCGCCGCCTGGCGTCGGATCCTCATGATGGTTTTCCTGACCGGCTTGCTGTGGGGTGTCGGTTTGGGGATGAACTACTTTACGCTCCTCGCCTTTGGATTGGACCTGCCCTGGCACGCCTCGCTCGTTCTCTTGGTGGTGCAGGCGATCGGCGCCATGCTCCCCTCCTCACCCGGCTTTGTGGGAACGTTCCACGCGGCCTCGGTCTACGGGCTGTGGTTTTACGGCGTGCCCGAGGGGACGGCCTTCAGCTACTCCGTGGTTGTCCACCTCGTCGGGTTTGTGCCGGTGGTCTTGGTCGGGTTGGTGTACTTGTGGAAGGAGAATCTGAGTCTAGGACGACTCGCGGCCGGCCGGGAGGGGGAGGAGTCCGCGGCCTGAGGGAGCGGAGTCAAGGACTTGGCGCCCGGTGTAGTGTCTGCAAGATAAATTGACTCTTCATAAATCGCGGAGAAGGCGGGCAAGATGCCCGCCCTGCCTGGATTGAAAACACCGTGTTTCCACCGTTCGGTAGGCCGGGTGTTTGGGTCGGATGACCCCTAGCCCGGCCGGAAAGGAACAATTCGGGTCACAATATGTAAATCCATTTTCGAGACACTACACGAGGAAGCCTTTGGGAGAGCCGTCCACCCTTGAAATGCTCTCTCCATGATGCGCCCCCGCTTGCGAAGACCTTCAGAATACGCCCATCAGGAAGAACCGAATCCCGAAGATCAGGAGCGTCAAGCCGCAGACCGCGAATACGGCCGCCCGCCCGCGCGCCGAGAGCCTCCCGAGAATGCCGTGGGAGGACAGGCCCAGCACGCCGCCCCAGCCCAGGTCGCATGCCCAATGGACCGCGGCGAGTCCGATGAACCCGGCGAGTCCGAACCTTTCACCCTGGGCGGCCATACCCGCGCCGACCGTCGCCCACCAAAGAAAGATATAGGGATTTCCCAGGCTGGTCAGGATGCCGGCCTTCATCGGCCCCCGGACAAGGCGTTGGCCCGGTCCTTCCCCCCCTCCCCCTCCCCCATCCCGGCCGCCCGCCCAGCCGCGTCTCCCCCGAATCATCGACACCCCCATCCATCCGAGGACGAGTCCGCCCGACACGCCGAGGACGCGTTGGAACAGGGGGTCTTTCAGGATCGAACTGGCGCCCCAGAACAGGAGAGCGAGGACCGGGGCCTCCACCAGGCAATGTCCGGCCCCCACGCCGAGGCCCGCCCAGCGCCGGTCCCGGCTCAAGGCGACGGCGGAAGCCGATACGGGGCCGGGCATCATGACGCCCGTCAGGGAGATGGCCGCAACGCTGATCAGAAACGTCCAAAGGGAGTCGCCCAACCGGATTCTCCTGGAAAAGTTCGCCTACCGCGGCGCTTCGTAAAAAGATTTACACGCCGAGACCCGGAGGTTTGCTCGCGGCTGGGCGGGATGCCCGGCCGGCCGGTCTCGAATGGCCCATTCCCCTCTTTTTGCTATTTTAAGGTGTTTCTTTTTTCTGTATACTCTGTGGTATCTCCAGCGTGTGGAATCGCTGACCCGGAAACCGTTCAGGCCTTTGGATCGGAGAAAGAGGAGAAATTCCCATGGCGCTCGATACAAGCTTGTTTTCGGAAGAGGATTTGCAGTTTCTCGATAAGGGGCACACCGGCCTGCCCATCGGCTGGGGGGACCGCCCGGCGTTGGTGGTGGTGGACATGACCCGGGCCTTTGTCGAGGACGAGTACCCGCTGGCCTGCGAGAAGACGGGCCGCCCGTGCGCCGTCGCGATCGGCCGCCTGCTCGAGGCGGCCCGCAACGCGGAGATCCCCGTGCTCTACACGGGCGGGATTGTGGCGGATAAGCAGATCATCAGGGGGCGATGGAAATCCCGCTACGACAACCCCCTGCTCAAGTCGCCCAAGGCCCATGAAATCGTCGAGGAAGTCGCGCCGCTGCCTGATGAAGTCGTGGTTCGGAAGACCAAGCCCAGCGGGTTCTTCGGCACGGAGCTGAACGGCTACCTGATTTACCAGAACGCGGACACCCTCATCGTCACCGGGATGGTGACCAGCGGGTGCGTGCGCGCGACAGTCGTGGACGCCTTCTCGCTCAACTACCGGGTCATCGTCCCCATCGAGGGCGTCGCGGACCGCTCCCAGCTCTCCCATGACGTCACCCTCGTGGACCTGAACACGAAGTACGCCGATGTCCTCCCCATGGACGAGGTGATTGCGCACCTGGAAGGCGTCACGGCGGTTGGCGCCGAATCCGCTCGATAGGCGGAGGAGGGGGGGGGCGGAAGACGAAGCGGAGACGCCCCGGAGGCGTCCCCCTGGTAGGACCGGGCGCTCAGCTTGAGGCGTGGGCGGCGAAGCCGGGTTTCGGCCCGGCTTCGGCCTTTTTAAACGTCTTCCAAAGCATTCGTTGCGCCCGGTCGATGAGGGGCGGCAGGGTGTCCGGCCGGAGGGCGGAGACGGCAACGGCGTCGAAGCGCCGGCAAAGGGCCTCGACCGCGACCGCGTCCGCAAGGTCGGCTTTGTTGAAGACCAGAAGCCGCGGAATTCCGTCGAGCTTGAGATCGGACAGGATGCGGTGGACGGCGTCCATCTGTTCTTCAAACCCGGGATTCGAAACGTCCACAACGTGAATCAGCAGGTCCGCGTCCTCGAGCTGCGCGAGGGTCGCCCGAAAGGCCGCCACCAGATCCTTGGGCAGGTCGTGGATGAACCCCACCGTGTCCGTCAGGATGACTTCCATCTCCTGCGGGAACCGCAGCCGCCGGCTGGTCGGGTCGAGGGTCGCGAAGAGCAGGTTTTGAGCGTTCACGCCGCTGTTCGTCAGGGCGTTGAGGAGCGTGGATTTGCCCACGTTGGTGTAGCCGACGATGGACAGGATGGGCAGGGCGTTCCGTTTCCGGAGCGCCCGCCGCTGGCCGCGCCCCCGCTCGAGATGGCGCAGCTCCTTCTCCAGCCGGGAGATGCGCTCCCGGACGCGGCGGCGGTCGATCTCCAGCTTCATCTCTCCCGGGCCGCGCGTTCCGATGCCGCCCGCCAGCCGGGACATCGCCCCGTCCCGCGTCGCCAGGCGCGGCAGCATGTACCGGAGCTGGGCCAGCTCCACCTGAAGCTTCCCGTCCCGGCTCTTGGCCCGCTGGGCGAAGATGTCCAGGATGAGCTGGCTGCGGTCGATGACCTTGAGGTCGGTGAAGTTGCTGAGGGAACGAAGCTGGCCCGGCGTCAGATCCCGGTCGAAGACGATGACGTCCGCCCCGGCTTGCAGGCTCCGGATGACCAGGTCCTGGAGCTTGCCCCGTCCCAGGACGGTCCGGTGGTCCGCCCGGGGCCTGCGCTGGCGGACCGTGTCGAGAACGACGAGGCCGCTGCTTCGGGCCAGCTCTTTCAGCTCCGCCAGGGAAACGCCGGCGTCCCGTTGAGCGGAAGACGGGCCGGCGCCGTTCTTCGAGGCCTGTCTCGCGGTCTCGACGTGTACGAGGATGACCCGCTCCCGCCCGTCGATCTTCGCCCGCGCCCCCTGGACGCGGGTCAACTCCTCCTCCAGGCCATCGATGAGCGCGCCGCAATCCAGGCTCAGGCCGTTCAGCGGGACGGGATCCAGGACCTCCCAGCGCTTGTCTTCCGGGTTTTCGGGAAGCAGGTGGGCGAGATGGACCTCGCCGGGAAGGACGGGATCATTCTCTTTGTCCAGGGTGACGGCGGCCATCAAGTCCAGGCGCAGCAGGGCCAAATCGGTCAGGTCGTCACGGCTCAACCCCTCGCCCGCCAGGTGCGTGTGGACGCACCTCAGCCCGCGCAGCCTTTGTCCCCGCGCGCGCTCCCGGCGGAGGTCCGGGATGAAAATGCTCTGGGCGTCGCCGACGATGACGTAGCGTATCTGTCCGGTTCTTTCAATCAGGAGCCCGATCTGCCGGCCCGTCTCGGCGGAGATTTCTGCCAGGAGGCGGGCGGTCTCCCAGGTGATCAGTTGGTCGGAGGGGATCTTGCGTCGGCACAGGCCTTCGAGCCCGCGGATCTGCCGGGGTCTCAGGCCTGTGAGCTGTCCGGTGAGCTTTTGAATACGACGGGCTCCCGTTCGCGGCTTGGAAAGAGAAAAAACCTCCGGATACATCCTCACATTAGTGAGTGGAAAGAGAAAACACAAGCCGGTGGGGGGGGCGTGGGAAGAGGGGAGGGCTCGTGCGGGGATCGATTCATGGAGTCGGCAGACGTTTCAAGAAAGTGCGCCACTGGCGGCTGGTTCGCCGGCGCCGCCTTATGACTCCCCCGTCCCCCGGTAGGGCGGGCATCCTGCCCGCCTCGCCTGACCTTCCATTCGAGCAACCTGCTCCTGCGGTCGTGTGGGTCCGAACGCGTTTCGCCCTCCAATCTGCCGATCTCATCGGAAAACGATAAACGAAACTTCCGTCCCTCCACGCAGATCGAAAAAATAGTTGTCGGGCCTTTTGTTTCGTATTAATTTCGTTTTATGGACTGCACTTGCTTGGAACCGAAAATTCATCGGATTGGGACAGAGAACGGTGCGGCGAAGTTTTCTCCGCGGGGATGGAGCGGCTGAAGAATATAAAAGTACGATCCAAACCCAAAGGCGGAATCGCAATGAAATCAATATGTTTTTATTTTTGAGATCCGGGAAACGGGGCGATTGACCTACAGAAGCGGGCGTCATCGCCGATGGCCTGGATTCCCCGGTTATGCCCGGTTTTCGGAACTTGAAGAAACGAAGCCCCCGAGGATCATCCGTGATTTCCGCCCTGACGAGCGATCCCCTGAACCTTGAGAGCTCGCCGCCATTCCGCATCCTCCCCCCGATTGTCATTCCCACGGAGGCGGGAATCCAGAAGTGCTTCAGAGCGGTCCCAATCAATCCGACCCCCGGCTGCGCCGAAGACCTCTCTCTCTGTCGTATTCTTCCCAACTCAATGATAAGTGGGCAGGAGGATGGACTCGCAACCCAGAACGCTGGATTCCCGCCTGCGCGGGAATGACGGCTCCGGGTGGACGCTTGACGGCACCTGTTCTCAACAATTGCCGGTGCCGCACGGCCGATGAAAAAGGAAAATTCGAGCTTGACAAAGAATTAAGCGTCTATATTTTTTACATATTCAGGATAAAGAGATGACGAAAGTGACTTGGTGCCGGAGTCTTACGGGACTCGGCTCTTACCCCCCCGGGGTCTAGTCCGCAAGGGCTACACCCCGGGGTTTTCGTTTTGGGCGTCATCTATGGAACGTGCTCTCGTTTTCGTGGACGGCAACAATTGGTATCACAGCCTCAAGCGGGCTGGCGTAATGGGCTTGGGCCAGTTGAACTACGCAAAGGTTTCAGCGAAGATCGTCGGGGCTCGTGACTGGATCGGAACCCGCTACTACGTTGGTCAAGTGAAGCAAATAGGCAATACGGAACTCTATGCCAACCAACGTCGATATATGGCATGGCTGGCCGCCCGCGACAAGCGGATCAGCATCCATTATGGGCGCCTCGAAGAGCGATCCATCGTAAATAGTTTTTCTCAAGAGATAAAGCGATATCTCGCCAGTCTCACCGTGAGGATTGACCCGGACGTCTACAAATATCTAGTCGCCAGTGCCACACGGCATGAGAAGGTCAGCGTCATGGTGGAGAAGGCTGTGGATGTCATGTTGGCCGTTGATATGGTCATGATGGCTGTTCGGAACGAATACGACGTTGCATACCTCTTGGCCGCCGATGGTGACTACACTCCGGTGGTGAAAGCCGCGATGAACGCGGGAAAGAAAATATTCGCCGCCTCCATAGAACCCGGTGCAGAGCTAGCCAAAGTCGTCTATAAGTACCTCCCCCTCAAGCGCGACTGGTTCCCTGATTGCTTCGGGGAATTGGACCGCCCCTGGGTTATTGGACACTCGGGTGAGGGTATTCGACCTCATGCGGCCTCCGCAACTTGAGCGAGTTTTTCCTGCCTTGCCTGGGCCGGCGTTCGGTAGCCGTAGCCCTCGAGAATCCAATGATGGTTATACAGGTTCTTGAACTCAAGCAGCGCCCACCGCAGTTCCTCTACGGTGGCGAAAGAGCGCACCCACAGGAGATTCTCCTTCAAGATGCGGATAAACCACTCACAGTAGCCATTTCCCTCGGGCGCCCGCACGAAGCTGGGCGAACTGGTCATGCCCAGGTAGGCGATCTCCCGCTGAAAGTCATCGGACAGATAGGCGGGGCCGTGGTCGTGACGAACTTTAAGCCCCTCGGCGACGTCCGCCTCCAAGCCGGCGAAGCGCTCGGCGACCCCCTGCCGGATCGGCTCCAGGGCCTCGAAGCGGTTGCCGCTCTTGGCCGCATGGATCCCCACGCAGTCCACCGAGCAGTGATCCACCGCCACGAACACCGAGGCCATCCCCTCCTCGGTGGTCACCGTCGTCGTCATGTCCGTGCCCCACATTCGGTCGGGCCGCTCGGTGCGGATGGTCCCGTTGTGGGCCTTGGGACCTCGGGGTTTGCCCACCCGGTGGGGGGCCTGAAGCCCCGCCTCCCGCATCAGGCGACGCATCCGCTCCTTGCTGGTGCGGATGCCCGCGAAGCGCAGCCTCGCCCACACCTTGCGGTAGCCCTCGCCATGGAAGGGAGAGTCCTCCAGGACCTGCCGGATGTGGCCGAGGAGTTCCGCATCGGTGCACGGGCCCACAGGGCCGCGCTTATTGGGCGTGGGGCGTTCATGAACGGGGACCGCCTCTCGCCGCCGTTGCGCGTAGACCGTGGAGCGCGCCAAGCCCCAAAGGGCGCACACCCGCTTCAGGCCGTAGGCTCTGCCCGTGGAGGTGAAGCGGGCCTGACTCATCGCCTCCACCTCCTGCCGGCTAAAGGGCGGCCGGCCTCCAGGCGGTCGATCTTCTCCCGCAGGACCTCGCCCTCCATCGTGAGTTCGCCCACCTTGGCCTTGAGCCGGGCGTTCTCCTCGTCCCGCTCATCCGCCGGGCGGGCTTTGAGCGCCGCCTCGCCCCCGCGAAGGAACGCCTCGCGCCAGGCGGAAAGCCGAGCCGCTGTCGTGCCCAACTCGCGGCAGAGCGTCTCCAGGCTCTCGCCCCGCAAAAGACGCAGGACCGCCTCCCGCTTGCGCTGGCAGGAGAACCGACCCCGCTCACTGCGATGCCCTGGGGCCTTGGCTCCGTTCGCCCTGCGGGCGCCCTCCGCCAAAGCCCCCTCTTGCTTTTGTTCGTTCATCGCGACACCCCTTTCTCCATGAATCATGGATCAATCGAGTGTCCAACAAAACCCTAGAGCGGGGGAGAATAGCGTTCCCGAAATATTTCGAATTAGGACACCACCGAAAACCGGGGATCACTGAGTCCACGGACCGTTTGTGGTAGACTAACACCGTACGGCTTGTCGAATCCTCCTCTCACGCATTGGGGGATGGCCGGTTCGTGTGAGCGTCGCGGCGTCTGAACCTACATTCCGGCGGGAGAGCGCATCTTTGAAAGTCATTGTGGCCGTCTCCGGGGCCAGCGGTTCGATATACGCGGTGCGCCTGCTCGAATTTCTCAAAGAGACCGACATCGAGGTCCACCTGATCTGCTCGAAGGGCGGAATCCGGGTCGTCAAGCACGAGCTGGGGATGTCGTACAAGGACCTCCAGACCTACGCCGATGTCACCCACGACAATCAAGACATCGGGGCCACGCCTGCCAGCGGGTCCGCGGGGCTCAACCATATGGTCGTGACGCCCTGCTCGATGAAGACCCTGAGCATGATCGCTACGGGCGCGGCGTCCAACCTGATCGGCAGATCGGCCGACGTGATTCTCAAGGAGAAGCGCAACCTGGTCCTGGTCCCCCGGGAAACCCCCCTGAGCCCCATTCATCTGGAGCACATGCTGAAGCTTTCCCGCATGGGCGTGCATATCCTTATGGCGAGTCCGGGCTTTTACCACATGCCCAAAACCCTCGATGACATCGTGAACCATATTGTGGGCAAGACGCTGGATTGCATGGGCGTCCCCAACGAACTGTTCCGCCGCTGGCAGGGCGGAGAAGGCTAGGGAGGGAGTCCGCCCGTGCGGGGTAAGGTGGTTGTCGGAAGCCTCCTGGAAACGGACGCGGAGTTGGCCGTCCTGCCGGTCTATGAAGGAAAGACGCCCCTGCGGGGAAGCGCCCGGGAGGCCGACCGGGTCCTGAAGGGCACCGTTCGGCGCATGCTCGACAGTGGCGAGTTTCAGCCCGCGCCCCGGCGGCGCCGGATCCTTCCACTGCTGGAATCCCGCAAGGGGCTGCGTCCGAAACGGCTGTTGCTGATGGGCATGGGGAAGGCCGCGGATCTCACCGTGGACATCCTCCGGGGCGCGGCCGCCGCGGCCGCCCGGACCGCCCGCGATCTCAAGCTTGACGCCTTCCACGCCGAAATCCCCGGACAGGTGTTGAAAGCGCCCCCCGAAGCCCAGGCCCAGGCCTGGATCGAGGGCGCCGTGATGGGCCTGTACCGGATGGACGATTACCGGAAAAAGGAAAAAGACGGCCGCGCCGGAAATGTCCGGTCCGGGATCCTGATGGCCGGTGACCGGGAAGAAGCCGGCGCGCTCAGGGGGGGCGTGAAGCGCGGCTTGGCGATGGGCGAAGCCGTGAACTTCGCCCGCGATCTCGTGACGCATCCCGCCAACGTGGCGGTCCCGGCCTTTCTGGCCCGCGCCGCCCGATCTCTGGCGAGAAAGTACGGGATGACCTGCCGGGTCCTCGAGGCTCGGGACGCCGAGCGATTGGGGATGGGGGGGTTCCTGAGCGTCGCCCAGGCGGGCGTCGCGCCGCCGAAGTTCATCGTCCTCGAGCATTCCGGACGAAACCCCAAGGCCGCCCCCGTCGTCCTGGTGGGGAAGGGGGTGACGTTCGACACGGGCGGTTTAAACATCAAGCCGGGCGGCGGCATGCGGACCATGAAGACCGACATGTCCGGAGCGGCCGCCGTCCTGGGCGCGATGCGGGCCATCGGTGAGTTGAACGCGCCGCAGCGGGTCGTGGCCCTCGTGCCTTGCACCGAGAACATGATCGCCGGCCAGGCCAACCGGCCGGGCGACGTCATCACCACCCTGTCGGGGTTGACGGTGGAGATTGACAACACGGACGCCGAGGGCAGGCTCATCCTGGGCGACGCCCTGACTTACGCGAGGCGGTACAAGCCCCAGGCGGTCGTGGACGCGGCGACGCTGACGGGGGCGTGCGTCGTGGCCCTGGGGGAGTCGTGCTCGGGGGTCCTGGGGAATTCCGAGGGGTTGATCGACCGGATTCGCCGGGCGGCGGACCGGACGGGAGATCGGGTCTGGGAGCTCCCGATGTGGCCCGAGTATTTCGACCAGATCAAGAGCGATATCGCGAACATCAAGAATACGGGCGGCCGTTGGGGCGGGGCCATCACCGCCGCGGCCTTCCTGGGCCGGTTCGCCGAGGATTATCCCTGGGCGCACCTCGATATCGCGGGTCCGGCCTGGCGGGATCGGGAGTTTCCCTACACCCCCAAGGGCGCCTCCGGCGTCGGAGTCCGGCTTCTGGCGGAGTTGGTCGCCGACTGGAGACCGCTGAAATCGAAAAAGCGGAAATGGGCGTAAGTTGCATTTCTGACGGGGAAGAAAGGCGAAGCGGCCTTCACGCGAGAAGATCGTTGAGGTTTAATCGCCATTGGCGGAGACAAAAAGGCCCGAAGGAAGTGGAGCGTCCTGTCCTTGGGGGGGGCGGGTGCGGAGCCCCGCCCCTACAACGGGTTCGACGATCAGGATTTTGAAATGTAGGGACGGGGCTCTGCACCCGCCCCATTGCGTTGGCCAGCGACGCGATCGCTGCTGATGAAGACGCCAAAACTGAGTCGTCGTGAGAAATTGGGCGTAAGCGGGCTGCCCCGCGGGGGGGGGGGAACGCACGGCCGAGACCCCGGAGTAGGGGGGGGAGTGGGGGCGGGTTCGTTTCGCGTTGCGCCCGGGAGGGCTGACCCTTGGCCAAGCTGAGGCACATCGCCATCGCCACGAAAGATCCGGACGCCACGGCTGAATTCTACAAAAAGCACTTCGAGATGAAGGAAGTCGGGACGATTGAGAATGATCTGGCCGAGGGCGTATACCTGTCGGACGGCGTCGTCAATCTGGCCGTCATCAAGATGCGGTCCCGCTGGACGAATCTCCCCGGGGAGGATATAAATTTCACGGGGATTCACCACTTCGGGTTCATTGTGGAGGACCTCGAGGAGAGCGTGCGGAAGCTCGAACGGGACGGTTCCCGCGAAGTGGCGGACGGCTATCAAGGCGCCGGTGAAGAGACGGTTTACTATGAAAGAAAATTTCTGGCGCCCGACGGCGTCGTTATCGATCCCACCGATCACGGCTGGGCGGGCGCGCGGGGGGACGTGTGATCTCTCGTGATGGGCCCCGGATTCGTTTAAGCCGCCCCCCGGTGTTCCTGAAATTCGTTGTTCCGTGGAATTCATGAGCCGTGCCCCAAGCCAACCGAGAGACAATCGAGTTATCCATCGGTAAGAAGCCCCGGTTGCCGGAAACGCCGGTCCTGGAGGAGGAGCTCGACCGGCTCGACTCCTTTCGGGACTTGCGGGACCGCCACATGGTCATCAACGGCCTGCGGATCGCGTGGCGTCCCAAGGCGGACCTCGACGCGCTGGGACTGGACGTGGCGGGTTTGAGGCGGCTCTATGCGTTCATGGCCCTGGGGAGGGCTTTCGAGGAGCGGATCGCCGAGTTGTATCGTCAGGGGCTGGTGCCGGGGTCGGCGTTTTTCGGACGGGGCAACGAGGGCCTCTCCGTCGGGGCCGCCTCCGCCCTGGACGCGGAAGACATCATGGTCCCAATGCACCGCAACCTGCCCGCTCACCTGGTCCGGGGGCAGGACCTGAACGAGCTCATGGCCCACTACCTGGGGCGGGTCAATGGAATCAACCGGGGTCGGGACCTTCACTACGGCAACCGCAAGCACAACATCATCCAGCTCATCAGCCACATCGGGACGATGATCCCCATCGCGTGCGGCGCCGCCTGGACGGCCAAGTACCGAAGCGACGGATCGGCGGCTCTGGTCATGTGCGGCGACGGAGCGACCTCCACGGGCGACTTCCACCAGGGGCTGAACCTGGCCGCCGTCCACCGCCTGCCCCTGGTCGTCATCATCGAGAACAACCTTTGGGCGTACAAAACGCCCACGCGCATGCAATACGCCTGCAAGACACTGGCGCTGCGGGCCATCGCCTATGGGATTCCGGGCTACCTGATTGACGGGACGGACGTGGCCGCCTGTTACGAGGTCTGCCGCGAGGCGCTGGAGCGGGCCCGGGCCGGCGAGGGGCCGATCCTCATCGAGTCCATGAACGTGAGAATCGGGGGCCATTCCATCTACGACGCCTACACGGACTATTTGACCGAGGCGGAGATCGCCGGGTGGGAGTCCGGGGACCCGATCCCGTTATTCGAAAAGAGGTTGCGCGCGGCGGGGCATGGGGATGATTCCTTCTTTCAGGAGACGGAAGCCCGTAACCTCGAATCGATTGAAGAAGCTGTGAATTTTGCCAAGAACAGCCCCCCCCCCGAAGGACATGAAGCCACCGATGGGGTCTTCGCCCCATGACCGCATCGACGCCGGCCGTCACCTATCGAGACGCCATCTCCGCCGCCCTCCAAGAGGAAATGGACCTGGACCCTGATGTCTACCTGATCGGGGAGGACATCGCCATCGGCGGCGGCGCCTTCGGCGTGACCAAGGGGTTCCTGGACCGGTACGGCCCGATGCGGGTGGTGGACGCCCCCATCGCGGAGAGCGGGTTCGTCGGAATGTCCATCGGCTCGGCTCAGATGGGGCTTCGGCCCGTCATCGAGATGCAGTTCGCCGATTTCGTTTCCGACGCCTTCAAGATGCTGGTTCATTATGCGGGCGGGGCGCACTACCGGGGGGGAGGGCCGGTGCCGATCGTCGTCCGGCTGCCGGCCGGGGCCCTGAAGTCCGCCGGGCCGTTTCACTCCTGCAACCCCGAGTCTTGGTTCTATCACACGCCCGGTCTCAAGATCGTCGCGCCGGCGAGCCCTTATGACGCGAAAGGTCTGCTCAAGGCCGCTGTCCGGGACAATAATCCCGTTCTCTTTCTGGAATACAAGAAGCTCTACAACCTTCCCCTGAGCCAGTATCCCGAGGTCTTGAGGATGGGGGCGCCGGAGGAGGATTACACCGTTCCGATCGGAAAGGCCCGGATTGTCCGCGAAGGGGAGGACGTCTCGCTCATCACGCACGGGACGATGGTCCTGGAGGCCCTGCGCGCCGCCGAGCAGGTGGAGCGGGACGGGATCGAGGCCGAGGTGATCGACCTCCGCTCCGTCATTCCTTTTGACCGCGAGACGGTTCTGGGATCGGTCAGGCGCACGGGCCGGGCCGTCATCGTTCACGAAGACAACAAGACCGGGGGCGTGGGTTCGGAATGGGCGGCCGTTCTGGCGGAGGAGGCCTTCGAGTCGCTGGACGCTCCGTTGAGACGGGTCGCGGCGCCGGATGCGCCCATCCCCTACGCGCCGGAGTTGGAGGATGCCTTCCTGCCCAACGCGGGAAAGATCGCCGACGCCCTGCGCGAGGTCGTGGAATACTGAACGCGGCGGGCTCGGGCGGATTGCGCGGGGTGGCTTGTCCCCCCTCCCCCCCCGGACCGTTCCCTGGAGGAGCAATGCCCCGCCGGCGTTCTGATGGACCCCCGCCGCTGTGATCGGGCGGGGGTCGGAAGCGGAGGAACCGTGGTGCGCCAGGTGAAGATCCTCATGCCGCGAATGGGCACGAGCGTCCACGAAGGCACGGTGGTCCAGTGGCTCAAGGAGGAGGGAGACGTCCTGAAAAAGGGAGATCCCCTGCTTCTGGCGGAGAGCGAGAAGGTCGAGTTCGAGATGGAAAGTCCCTACAACGGACGCCTGGTCAGAATCCTGACGCCGGTGCAGAGCGCGATTCCCGTCGGGGAGACCATGGCCCTTGTTGAAACCGAAGACGAGGTTTTGGTCGAAGAGGAATCCGAATCCGGCCCCGATCCGGCGGCCGCGCCCGGGCCGGCGGACGGCGAGCCCCCCCCCCCCCCCTCCGCCCCGGAGCGGGTCGAGGGACAGACATTTCTCTCTCCCCGGGTTCGGCGGTTGGCGCGGGAGCGGGGAGTTCCCCTGGAGGAGGCGGCGAAGATCTCCGGGTCCGGCCGGAACGGTCGAGTGACCGAAGCCGATCTCGAAGCCTATGTCGCCCAGCGCGTGTCCGCCCCGGCGGTCGATATCCCGGTCCCGGAGGGTGCGGACGTTCTACCCCTCAGCCCCCTTCGCAGGCGACTGTCCCGGCGGCTCAGTGAAAGCGTCCAAGGGGTTCCCCAGTTCACCACGTTCGACGAGGCGGATGTGACGGACATCGTCGAGTGGCGAAAGGCCAAAGGGGAATCGACCTTCGCCCGGAAGGGGATTCACCTGACGGTGACTCATTTTCTGGCGTGGGCCGCCATTCGGGCGCTTGAGCGGATCGAATTCCAGCCGCTGAACGCGCGGTTCGCCGGCGACGCCATCCACCAGTTTCGAACCATTCACCTGGGCGTCGCCGTCGCGGTTCCGGACGGGCTTCTCGTGCCCGTCATCCGCGGCGCCGAAGGGTTGTCCTTCGAGGAGTTCGCCAGGCGGTTGACCGATTCGGCGGATCAAGCCCGGCAAGGGACCCTGACCCCCGAAGACGCGTCCGTAAGCACCTTCACGATCACCAACGCGGGGGCCGCGGGGAGTCTTTATGCAACGCCTATCCTGAACCCCCCGGAGGCGGCCATCCTGGGCGTCGGCGCGATTCGCAAGCGGGTCGTGCCCTTGGAGGACGGTTCGATCGGAATCCGGGATAGGATGGGCGTCTCCCTGACCGTCGACCACCGGGTTGTGGATGGAATGCTGGCGGCGCAATTCAACCGGATTGTTTGTCAGAATCTTGAACAATTCGACTTTTCGGTCTTGGACTGACGGCGGCGCCCGGCAGGGGCGCCCCCGCAATCCGAGACGGGCAACTTGCCCGAAAACCCTCGCGGGGAAGGGAAGGGGTTTGTCAATGGCGAAACTGGCCGAGGAGCAAATCGAACAGGGGTTGAAATCACTGCCCGGATGGGTGCGGGAAGCCGAAACCATTGTCAAGACTTTCACGTTCGAGTGGTTCACGCCGGCCATGGGCTTCGTGACGAAGGTCGCCCTGCTGGCGGAGCGGTTCGATCACCATCCGGACATCGACATCCGGTATAAGACCGTGCGGCTCCTGCTGACCTCGCATGATTCGGGGGGGCTGACCGAGCGGGACATCAATCTGGCGAAGGAGATCGAGGCCATTCAGTAAGGCTTCACGCGCGAAATCCGCTGAACGCCCATGTCATCCAAAACGGCAAGGAGACGAGATGGATCTGTTGGTGGTCGGTTCGGTCGCGTTGGACTCGGTGAAAACCCCGTTTGGCGAGAAGGAGCGGATCCTGGGAGGGTCGGCGACGCACTTTTCGGTCTCGGCTTCCCTGTTTACGCCCGTTCGGCTGGTGGGCGTGGTCGGCAAGGATTTTCCGGAAGAGCACCTTGAATTTCTCCGGGGCCGGGGGATCGACCTCGAGGGCCTGGAGGTCGCCGACGGAGAGACCTTCCGTTGGGTGGGCGAGTACACCGAAAACCTGAACGAGGCCATCACGCTGGAGACCCACCTCAACGTTTTCGCGGACTTCCAGCCGAAGCTTCCCGAGGGTTACCGGTCGTCCGAATTCGTTTTTCTGGCGAACATCGATCCCGAGCTTCAACTGGACGTCCTGCGACAGGTGGAGAAGCCGCGCTACGTCGCCTGCGACACGATGAACTTCTGGATCGAGGGGAAGCCGGAAGCCCTGTGGAAGACGCTGGAGCACGTGGACACCCTGGTGATCAACGACGGGGAGGCCCGGCTGCTGGCGGGCGAGGAGAACCTGGTCAAGGCGGCCCGGAGCATTCTCAGCCAGGGACCGAAATCGCTGATCGTCAAGCGGGGCGAATGCGGCGCGCTCCTGTTCGACAAGGAAGGAGAGTTCTGGGCGCCCGCCCTCCCGCTGGAAGACCTGAGCGATCCCACCGGGGCCGGGGACAGTTTCGCCGGCGGGTTCATGGGGTATCTCGCGTTGCGGGGCGAGATCAGTCACGAGAACTTTCGCCGGGCCATCATCTACGGAAGCACCATGGCCTCCTTCAACGTCCAGGCGTTCAGTCTGGACTGTCTTCGAACCCTGACGCCGAAAGAGATCGAGGACCGCGCGCGGCGCTTCAAGGCCCTCGCGGACTTCGACCTTCCCCCGATGACCCGGTAGGGCGTCGGACCTTCAGGTCCAAGCGGACGCGCGAGCCTCAAGGCCCGGAAGACCCGGAGACGACCTTGCGAATTATCGCCGGGACCGCCAAGGGAAGGCGATTGGCCGCCCCGAAGAGCCGCCGGCCCAAGGGTCGCGAATCCGAAGGTCCTCGATCCGGGGAGGGCGACATTCGTCCGACGGCGGACCGGGTGAGGGAGGCCGTTTTCGACATCCTGGGCGAAGCGATTCAAGGGGCGCGGTTTCTGGACGTTTTCTCGGGGACCGGCGCGGTCGCCGCCGAGGCCTTGAGCCGGGGCGCTTCATCCACCGTCCTCCTGGAGCGGGACCGGCAGGCGCTCCGCATCATTCAGCGAAATCTGGAGGAGCCCGGCTTCGAGCCCGACCGGTGGGAGGTTTTGCCCGGCGACGCGCTGACCTCGCTTGCCGGGCTTCGGCGGGAGGAGAGGACGTTCGATATCATTTACCTGGATCCGCCCTACGCCTCGACGCTGGGCGCGGAGGCGCTGGAAGAGGCCGCCCGGCTGCTCGATCCGGACGGGGTCGCCGTCCTGGAACACGATGCCCGATCCACCCCGCCGGAATCGGCGCCGGTGGAATTAACGGAGACCCGTCGATTCGGCGATACGGCAATCACCCTATATGGGCTGGGAGGCCGTCAACGGCGATGGTCCTAAGGCAGATTTCGAAGGCGCGGACCGGGCGCCCGGCCGGGATCGCTTCCTTCCGGGCGAATTTTTGTGGATGACTCAAAATTAGGCATTTTGGTTGTCCCATTAGGGAAATCAGGCGTCCGCGACGTTTTCCGCCTGGGTTTTCCACAGCAAATCCACAATTTTCGTGGAAAATTTCTATGGAGAAATGAACCGGATCGATCACTGATTTCAGGACGCTCAGTTCTCACTTGAAAGTGGATGAATCGAGCGAAGCGTCCTGAGGCGCCTCCTCGGCCGGGAGGGCGGGATCAAAGAATTCCACGGCATCCTGCCCTCTTGAAAATTGCCCGGCACGCGATTCGGGTCGGTTGTATAACCTGATCTCAGCGTATAGGCCCGTTCCGAAGTCTATGTCCGGCGCTTGCTTTGAACCCTTCGCGCGAAGGAGAGGTGTGAGATGTCCGACCCCAACGCAAAATGTGAACGTTTCCGTGCGCTCATTCGGGATCCCGAGCTCCTGGTGATGCCCGGCGCGCACGACGCCCTCACGGCGATAATCCTCGAGGCGGAGGGGTTTGAAGCCGTTCAGCACTCCAGCTGGGGGGTCGCCGCCGCCTACGGACTGCCCGACGGCGGGATCATGAGCTTTTCGGAGAGTCTGGATGCGGTCCGACACATGGTTCGGGCCGTGGATGTCCCGGTGAACGCGGACGCGGAGGATGGGTTCGGACTTCCGGCCAATGTCTACCGCACCGCCTGTGAGTTGATCCAGGTCGGCGCGGTCGGTATGAACCTGGAGGACAGATTGGTCCGGCCGGGCGAGGCGGGATGGGAGATCATCGAGCTCGATGAGATGCTGGAGAAGATCGACGCCTTTCTGGAGGCGAAACGGGATTGTGGATCGGCGTTTGTCCTGAACGCGCGCACGGACGCTGTGATGGCCTATGCGGACGATCCCCAAAGGGGCGTCGCGGAGGCTGTCGACCGGGGGAATGCCTTTGCTGAAAAGGGGGCGGACCTGGTCTTCGTGTTTGGCAAGCTGCCCGCCGAATCCGTCGAGACCCTGGTCCGGGAAATCCAGGCCCCGATTTCCGTCACCTGTTATTCGGACGGTCTCACGGTTCAGGAGCTTCAGGATTTGGGCGTCGGACGGACGAGCCTCGGGACCGATTCCATCCGGATCGCCGCCGGGGCGGTCGAGCGATTCGCGCGCGCCCTGAAGGCGGAAGGGACGCAGCGAAACGTCGAAGGGTTTCTCTCGACGCCGGAGGTCGGCGCAATGGTTCGGAAGCGTCAGAGGAAGCCGGGGAGATAGCCCCCCTTCAGAGATTGGGAAGTTCCGCCTTTTGTTCCATGCCAAGCCGGAGGAGACAGCCAATGCCGAGGATGACGGGTATTTCGCCTGAGCAGGCACCGCCCGAAGTGCGGGAGGTGTTTGACGGGCAGATGGAGGCGTTCGGTTTTCATCTCAACACCACGCGGGTTTACGCCCACGTGCCCTCCATCATGTTCGCCGCGACCGCCCTGGCTGACGCGATCCAGGACGCGCCCCACGTCGGGCCCGAGATCCTGGCGATGGCGAGCGTCCGGACGGCGCAGATCAACGGATGCCCGTTCTGAGTGGACATCAACTCGCTCCGTGGAGTGAAAAACGGGCAAGGCGCCGCGAAGATGGCCGCCGTGGCGGAATGGCGCACGTCGGATGTGTTCGCCCCCAAAGAAAAATTGGCCTTGGAGTACGCGGAGCGGATGACGGATTCCGCGCAGGACGTAACGGATGAGTTTTATCGCCGTTTGGAGGAGGTGTTCGATGAGCCGGCGCTGGTTCAGTTGACGGCCGGGATTGCGATGGAGAATTTCCGGAGCAAGTTCAACGTGAGCTTCCGCGTCGAGTCCAATGGACTTTACCCCTTGCCCCCCCCGGCGGCGGATTGATGTCGGGAGGCCGCGTCTCGGAAAAGAAAAACGGGCGCCCCCCGGCTGGAGGGTGCCCGTCCCCGCTTCGTTCGTTCCCGGAATTACTTCGCCATCATCTTCTTCATGTATTGGGTGAGCGCCGTGACGTCCTGCCAGATCAGCCGGCCGATGGCGCTGGTGCTGTAGACCGCCACCGCAATCTTGCCGTCCGGGCGGATGACGTAATTCGTCGTATGGACGATGTTGCGGTCGGGCTCGTAGAACGCCCCCAGCTGGTCGGAGACCTTCGCCGGGTCGAGGCCGTGCGCGACCGGGAAGTTCAAGTCCCACTCGCTCGCGATCTTTTGGGTGTTCTCGATCGTGTCGCTGGAAGCGGCCACGACGCTGATGCCTTCTTCCTTCAACTTGTCCGAGGCCCGTGCGTAGGCGGCTAACTGCGCCTTGCAGTACGGTCAGAAATAGCCGCGAAAAATCAGGACGACCTTCCAGCCGTCCCCCATGTCGCCGGGAACGTTGATCGTCCCGCCGTCGGGGAGGTTCCAGGAAAGGTTTGGAAACGTGTCTCCGGTGTCGAGCGGCTTGGATTCGGATCTGGCCATGGATTAGGCTCCTTCACGCGATAGAAAACCCGGTTTGAGGCTGTGTCCCGCCCTCACTTTTCCAATGTTCGTCCCTGAAGAATATTCCCGGCCGGGTGGTTTTTCATCTCCGGTCAGGCCCGGCCGCCGCTTCCTTCAGTTGTGCTGGCTCGGGGGGATGATGGTGATGCCCTCGGAGTCCTCCAGATAGCGGACGAAGTGATACTTGTCCTCGAGTCCGTCGAATTTTTTTCGGGGAAGCCCTTCTTCGACCCCCGGTTCGATCTTGGCGACGACGAAGTGGAGCCGCTTGTCGGACAGCGCCTCATCCGCCGCTTCCCGAAGCTCGCCCTCGGTGCGCACCGTCCGGGCCTCGGTGATTCCGGCGCCGCGGGCCATGTCGGCCAGGTCGACGCCCCCCGAGGTGTGCGTCGGCGGACCGCCGATGCATTCATAGATTTCATTGTCGAAACAGAAGATCTTGAGGTTCTCGGGCTGTTGGTTGCCCAGGGTGGCGAAGATCCCGAGGTTCATCAGGGCGCTGCCGTCCGTCTCCAGGCATACGATGTTGCGCTCAGGCAGGCCCACGGCCACGCCGAACGCCACGGGCATGTGGCATCCCAGACTCATCAGGAACAGGCTGTTGCCGCGGGGCTCGGGGCGGATGTGGTGCCACTCGTCCACGATGCCCCCAAGCGAGACGATACAGACCTCCTCTTTCATCTTCTCGGCGATGACTTTCAGGGCTTGGTATCGGGTCAATTCTCGATCACCTCTCCGCTGAAGACGACGGCCGTGTGGTATTTGGAGGTGTCCGCGGAACGCCGCGCGTTGGTGATGGCCTTGACGATGTCTTCATCCTTCCGGACCACCACGTAGGGGATGCGAAGTGCGTTCAAAAGGGGCTCCATGGTGATCCCGTGGGGGATTCCCCACCAGTTGGGCTCTCCCAGGTCGCCGCGGTAGCTCATGAGGAGGACGACGGGGATTCCATGGGTCAGGCCCAAGCGGGAGAGGGATTCGGTGGCCATGCGCAGTCCCGAGTTCTCCATGATCATGACGGCCTTCTGGCCGGTCAACCAGACCCCCGCCGCGATGGAGGTTCCCTCCCCCTCGTTGGTGACGGGGATGTAGCGGAAGTCGGGGTCCTCCAGCGCCTTGACGTAAACGGGTTTCAGGTGGGACTCGGGCAGGGCGCAAATGACGCTCACCCCCGCCTCTTTCAGCCCTCGAATGATCAGATCCGCGCTGCTCTCTTTCAACTCTGCGTCTCCCGCGTATGCCGTTTTGCCGCCGCCCGGTTTCTGGAATCGCGCGATGGTTATGCGAAAGAGAATCATACTCGATGCGGCCTTGAAGTCGCAAATGACTTCTCCCCCCGTCCCCCAATTGATTGAGGCCCATCCCGCCGTGTGGTAGGGTGAGCGCGGTCGTGTCGGGCGAGTCGACCGCCGGTTTGTTCACGGGTCAACTTCACCCTGTGCGTCCGGCGGGCTTTCCCGCGCGGCCCTCGTCACGCCCCGCTATTCGCTCGATGAATGAATCCGGCGCGACCCGCGACGGATTTCAGAACCGTAGAAACGGAGTCTTGTCCGGTTGCGGTAAGGAGCCAGGCGGCGGAGCCTCGTCCCCAATTTAAAATGGGCGCCCCTCAGGCGAGCGGGTTTTCTTCGAGGTCTCCGGCGCGCGCCCTCGGCCCGCGGCGGACAGGCGTTCAGCGAAGGGGTGATCCGGAGCCGATCCGGACCATGGATTCGGCCGTGTTATTGGGTGGAACGCTCGTTGAAAATTTCTCCAGGGAGGCAATGTGTTGATGAAATCGACGAATTTCGCTGCAGAAGGCGTTTCGGCCGGAACACCCAACATCTTCGATGGCGCGGTCCAACGGCTTGAAAACGCACTGAACTACGTAGCGTTCTCAGATGGGGTTCCCGAGATTCTCCTTCACCCCGAGGCCTCTCTCATGGTGTCCATCCGGGTGAGGATGGACGACGGCTCTTTGAAGATCTTCCCGGGGTATCGTGTACGCCACAGCACCGTCCGCGGACCGGCCAAGGGGGGGATCCGCTTCCACCCCGCCGTCGATTTGGACGAAGTCACCACCCTTGCTTTCTGGATGACCTTCAAGTGCGCTTTGCTGAACCTGCCCTTCGGAGGGGGCAAGGGCGGCGTGGCCGTGGACCCCAAGGCTCTTTCGCGAATGGAGCTGGAGCGCTTGTCCAGGGGATACATGCGGGCCATTGTGGACTTTATCGGCCCGGAGATCGATATCCCCGCGCCGGATGTCTACACCAATCCGACCATCATGGCCTGGATGTCGAGGGAATATAACCGGATGAAGGGGCACAACACCCCCAGCGTCATCACGGGAAAGCCCGTGGCCCTGGGCGGGAGCCTGGGCCGGGAAGACGCCACGGCCCGGGGCGGTTACGAGATCCTCCAGGACCTTGCGGAACGAAAGGGCTTGAAACCCGAGCAGACAACCGTCGCCATCCAGGGATACGGGAACGCCGGATACCACATCGCCCGCATTCTCAACGCCGACGGGTACCGCGTCGTAGCGGTGAGCGATTCCCGCCGGGCCTTCTACTGCGAGGGGGGAATCGAACCGGAGGCGGTGCAGGCGCACAAGGCCGCCGAAGGGGTGGTTGGGCCGGTGAAGCGTCAGGGAGATCGGTTGATCGAGGTGAGCCATCGGGAAATCACCAACGAGGAGTTGCTGGAGTTGGACGTGGACATCCTCATCCCGGCCGCGTTGGAAAGCGTCATCACCACGAAGAATGCCGGGCGGATCAAGGCCCAGTACATCCTCGAGTTGGCCAACGGTCCCATCATCCCCGAGGCGGATCCCATTCTCAAGTCCCGGGGTGTGACGGTGTTCCCCGATATTCTGGCCAACGCGGGCGGGGTGACGGTGAGCTACTTCGAGTGGGTCCAGAACCGGACGGGGCTTTATTGGAGTCTTGAAGAGGTTCACCAGAGGCTTCGCGAGCGCATGGTGGGCGAGTACCGCAAGGTCGAGGCCGTCGCCGCCGACGCCGACCTGGACAACCGGACCGCCGCTTACATCCTCGCCCTCCGGCGGCTCGGAGAGGCCATCGAATCCCTCGGGACGAAAGAATATTTCGCCCCCAAATGAGTTTTTATTTCATGCGGCATGATTGATTCCCATTGGCGGAGAAAGGTTCGCCGCTGAGATTCAAAAGGGCGGATGAATTTAGCCTGTTCCCGCTTTTTTGAGACCGGCTGAATTCCACTTCATTCTTCCGTTGGCTTTTCATTGGTTTCGAGGGGAGGTTTTCCGAGGATCGGTAGGGTGTGACACCTATTTGTTCATGGATCGAATTCTCCCCCCCCCTCCCCCATCGTCGCGTTTTCCTGCGTTCTCCCTTTTCAATAAAAGATGTTTGGGTGCGGTATCGCCGGAACCCGGACCTTCGGGCCGATCCGGACACCCCGCCGGCTCGGAAGGCGTTATCGATAGCTCGGCTTGTTGATCCGGTTTTTCAGGGCTTCTTCAACTTTCGTGACCAGGATGTCGCCGCTGAAGGGCTTGACCAGGTACTCGTCGGCGCCCGCTTTGATGGAATCCATCCCGATGTGGTCCCGATCGTTCAGGCCGGTCATCATGATCACGATCGGAGGCTGGACGATGTTCACGTTCACTTTAATGTACCGACAGACCGACACGCCGTCGATGTCGGGCATCATGATGTCCAGCAATATCAGGTCCGGTCTCAGCCTCGTCACGGTTTTCAGCGCCAATATGCCGTTGATGGCCTCACACACTTCCATCCCGTTCATCGTGAGGTGGGTCCGGACGATGGCGCGCATGTCTTGGTCATCATCCACGATCATCACCCTTTTTTTGCTGCCCGGCTCCCAGTTGTCCTTGAGGCGGGTGAACATGTTGTCGATATTGGATTGTTCCACCATCCCGTAGCCGTTGGTTTCAGACACCTCTTGGACCTGCCCATTCTCTTGATCTTTCATGTGCGGGTTCCCTTTCGAGCCGGGCCCTGAAGGCCTGCGTAAAAGATTTCCAAAGCGGCGGCGTCCACTTTTGAGCCTTGCCCTCTTGCGTTAACGGCTGATATTTCCCAAAGGAAGAAATCCTCTGGGTAATGGGCTATTGGCTTAGGATATATCACCTATTCAATAGTTGCTTATCGGGAATTTATTTGGACTTCTTGAGCCTGAATTGAATTTTGGGGAAGCGCGAGACTGAACTCTCCCCCGAAAGCGAGGCCCGGTTCGCCTCATGGCGGGGAGATGGCGGCCTGGCGGGGGAAAGAGACGCCCCATCGCGATGAAAAGTCAACTATTCATTGTCAGTTCATGTATCCTAACCGCGAATTCGCAACAAGGTATCCAATGGGTGGATACACAGGCGGTGAGTGACCGCATATGCAATGAGGTGGGAGAAACATCCATGGCGGGTGTGGACCTTCTGGTGAAAAACGGAAAAGTCGTCCTTCCTTCAGGTGTAATTGAAGGCGGGGTCGCCATCGACGGGGAGAAAATTGTCGCCGTAGGGCAGGGGAATGGTCTGCCGGAGGGCCGGAAGGTTATCGACGCGAAGGGAATGTATATCCTGCCCGGCGTGATCGACCCTCACGCCCACCCCGGCGGGAAGTATGACCTGGGAGACGACTGGAAGACGGAGTCCCCGGGGGCCGCGGCCGGCGGCGTCACGACGGTCGGGGCCATCGTTCGCGTCCCCCGAATGGGTCAGAAGCCCTTCAAAGAGCTTCCCGGCCCGGAAGACGTCATCTCCTGGCTGGACGCCTTTGATCTGGGAAAAAAGGTCAGCGAGGAAAACTCCCTCGTCGATTTCTTCTTCACGCCGACGTTGAACTCCATGCAGCACGCCGAAGAGATCCCGCAGTACTACGACAAGCTCGGGATCACCTCGTACAAATACCACGGCAACCTCAAGGTCCACGCCGACAACCCCGTGAGCCCGAAGTGGTCCGCCCGGATCGGGATTCCCCTGCCCTTTGACGACACCCTCGCCTATTTGATGTTCGAGGAGTCCGGGAAGCTCGGCCCCATGACGCACGTCGCGGTCCATAGCGAGAACGTCGAAATCGCCAAAATCTTCACCGAGCGTCTTCAGGCCGCCGGCCGGACGGACTCCGGGGCCTGGGCGGACCGGATTCCCGAGTGGCTGGAAGCGGAGCACATCAGCCGGTACAGCTATTTCGCCAAGGTGACCGGGTCCACCCATTACGTTCTCCACCTCAGCACCTCGGCGGGGCTGGAGGAGTGCATCCGCCAAAAGGAGGACGGGGTCAGCATCCTGGTTGAAACCTGTCCCCAGTATCTTCTGGTTTCGGCCTACGCGGAGTTTCCGGGCCTTCTCACCAAGGTGAATCCTCCCCTTCGCGATCCGGAGGTCCATGAGCGGCTCTGGGCAGGTCTGGCGGACGGGGACATCGAGATCATGGGGACGGACCATGTCGTGACAAGCCTCCATGAGAAGCTTGTCAAGGGAGACACCTCCGACCATGACGGCGATCCGGCGAAAGACATCTGGGAGACCGGCTCCGGCATGGTGGGGTGGGACTTCCTGCTTCCCCTGATGCTGAGCGAGGGGGTGAACAAGGGCCGGATCTCGATGGGGCGCCTGGTCGAGGTCTGCTGTGAAAACCCCGCCCGGGCCTGCGCCATTTATCCCAGAAAGGGCGTCATCGCACCAGGATCCGACGGGGACCTAGTTGTCGTGGACATGGATGTCACGCGCACAATCAAGGCCGATATGCTCCGTTCCAAGGCCGACTTCAGCATCTATGAAGGCATGGAGGTGACCGGCTGGCCCGTCACGACCATCCTCCGGGGAGAGGTCATCTACGACGACGGCCAAGTCACGGACCGAAAGGGCGGCGGCAAGTATCTGCGCCGGCCTTGCTGATTCATGCTCGTAGGCGCGACGGATTCGGACGCATGGCGCCGTAATCGCCTTCTCTGATCTGCCGGGATCATTCTTCGCGGTCTTCGGACCGGAATCGTTAAAAGAAAATCGATGGGACTTGTCTGGGATTTGATGGAGGGGGCCCGAAACTGTGTGCGCGGCTATGCCTGTGTCCAGCCGGGGGAGCAGGTCGTCCTTTGGACGGACCGTTCCGGCGAAGCGCATCCCGACGTTGTGGAAGCCTTCGGGACGGCGGTCGAGGAGGCCGGCGCCGAGGCTGTTCTTCTCTGCTCAAAGGCCGTTATCCACCGTCTGAAGCAACCCCTCCAGAAGCCCGTCCTCTCCGCGATCCGCGAGGCCGACGTCATCTTGAGCTTTCATGGGCTCGAGAACGCGGCAACGCTCCACAATAATGACGTGGCCCAGGTGGTTTTCTACACCCCGACCCGGAACGTGGCGGTCATCAGCCTGACGCCCGAGCTGCTGGCCTCGGAGTGGGCGCGGTTTCCGGCCGAGCTTGTATTCAGGATCTATCAGAAAGTCCGCGAGCAGGCCCTCTCGTCCGGGACGGATGTCTTCCGCGTTACCGATGAGCACGGGACCGACTTCACGGGCCGCATCGCCTACCGGGCCGGTTTCAAGTTCGTGGACCCGCCCAAGCAATGGCAATTCTTCCCGGGCGGGGAGATGACGGAGCTTCCGGACCCCCCCGTGAACGGGACCCTGGTCTTCGAGCAGCTCGAAGGGTTTGAAGGTTTCCTGAAAGAGCCCATTCGGCTCACGATCGAAAACCAATGGGTCACCCGCGTCGAGGGGGGCGAGGAGGCCCGCTGGTTTGAAGACCGGATGAAGCGCTACGAGAACGGCAATTTCTTTTGCGAGCTGGCTATCGGCGTGAGCCCCAAGGCCCCGGTTTCCGCCGGGCTCAAGACGAGAGGCATGGACACGATCACCCACAGGCGCGCGGGCTCCTTCCACTGTGCGGTGGGAAAGTGGGCCAATCCGGACTCCCAAGTGGACAGCGGTTGGCACTGGGACGGCGGAGGGCTCCGGCCCACGCTGACGATGGGGGAGGTCGAGTTGATCCGCGGGGGAAGGCTGACGGCTCTCGACGACCCGGAGGTCCGGGCGTTCGCCTCCCGGTACGGCCACCCGGACGACGTCCTGGCCGAGGTGTGGTGAAGGGAGATCGGCTCTTCTCCATTTGGGACAACCCCGTTCGGCGCCGCCAAAAAAAGTTGATGATTCACGGATTGCGGCGAAGGCCCTGCGAGGGCCATCGAAACTGAAGGCGGGCCTGGACGGATCCCGGGGAGGGACGTTTCATGTATGGGTGGCGAGCGCTCATTGGTCTGGTGCAGCCGAGCGGCGGCCCCGTCGCGGAAGAAGAATTCAGGATGGCGGCGCCGGAGGGCGTGTCTTTCGTCACCACGAGGATGTACATCGAGGAGGTGTCCTCGGAGGGCCTGGAGCGGATGCTCACCCAGGTGGAGCGCGCCGCGCGCGAAATCGCGATCATGAAGGCCGACGCCCTGGTTCTTTGCGGAACGCCGACGGGGTTTTTCAGGGGCCAGGCGTATAACCTCGCGTTGACCGACCGTCTTCGGGAGGCGTCCGGGTTGCCGAGCGTCACGATGGCCACCGCTGTCGTGGAGGCGATGCGCCGGCTGGGCCTGCGAAAGATCGCCGCCGCCACGGCGTACACCGATGAGTTGAATCAACGGCTTCGGGCGTTCCTGGAGGAAGCGGATTTCCAGGTTTTGGCTGTCGAAGGGCTCCGCCAGCGGTACAATTGGGATATCGCCCGAATGCCGCCGACCGGCGCCTACAGTCTGACCAAGGAGGTGGCCCGGAAAGTCAAAGACGCGGACGGGATTTTGATCTGCTCCGGCGCCCTTCGGACGTTCGAGGTGATCGACTTGCTGGAGCGGGATCTCGGTCTTCCCGTGGTGACGAGCAACCAGGCGGGCCTCTGGGCCGGACTCCGGCTGGGGAGCGTGAGAGAAACCGTCCGGGGTTTCGGCAGTCTCCTGACGACCTTAGGGAAAAGCGGGGACTGACCCGCGTCTGTCGAAATCCCTTTGGCATGCCGCCTCCCCCGGGGTGTTGACAAGCTTTATCGGTTATGCAAACAATCATCCTTGAGATTCGGCTCAACCCAATCCGTCGCACCGCCGCAGGATTCCGCTTTCCCCCTCCCCCCCGACCATTCTGCTCAACGGGGGGGAGGCGGTCCGCGACGGCCGGATAATCATTGAAAGGAGAAATGATGGCCAAGTTGGACATCGTCGTTCGGAATGCCCGGATCGTTTCAACGGCTGGGGTTTACACGGGAAACATCCAGATCAAGGACGATCGAATCGCGGGCATCGTCTCCGAGCGGGACGACACCCCGGCTGAGCGGGTCATCGACGTAGAGGGGCGCTATGTCATTCCCGGCGTTGTGGATCCGCACACCCACATCGGCGGAAAATACCTCCTCGAACAGGACTTCCGGACGGAAACCCCCGGCTCCGCCGTGGGGGGCGTTACAACCATAGGGATCATGCACGGCGCGGGCCGGGCCGACCGGGAATACAAGGAATTCGTCACCGAGGAGGACGCCCGTCCGTGGACGGAGCGGCTTCCCGTGGCGCGGGAGATCGGGGAGGAATCCTCGATCATCGACTTCTTCTACACCCCCTACATCAGCATGGACGAGCAATGCGACGATATCCCCAACGCCGCCCGGAAGTACGGGATTCCTTCCTGGAAGTTCTACGCCAACCTCAGAGAGCCGAAGACCGCGAACGTGGCGCCCAAGTGGAAGAACCGGATGGGGATGCCCGGGGAATTCGACGACGGGTTGTTCTGGTCGGGCTTCGAGCAGATCGGCAAGCTTGGCGTCGCCGGCCTGGCCCTCATTCACAACGAGAACACCGAGGTGGCGACGGCCGTCATGAAGCGGCTTCAGAAGGAAGGCCGCACGGATGGACCGGCCTGGACGGACCGGTGCCCTCCCTGGTGCGAGGCCGAGCACATCCTCCGGTATGGTCTCTTCTCCATGAAGGCCGGGTGCCGCTTCTATATCCTTCACCTCTCCACCGCCGACGGCCTCGAGGCCTGCGATGAGATGCGGGCAAAGGGCTGCCGGATCACCGTGGAGACCTGTCCGCAGTACCTTTTCATGACCAAGAATGACGAGCCGGCCATCGCCGGAAAACCCAACGCCAGGGCCCTCAAGGTCAATCCCCCCATCCGGGACGGGCGCCACAACGAGGCCCTCTGGCAGGCGGTGATGGACGGGCGCATCCAGTGCATGGGCACCGACCACGTTGTCACCAGCATCCATGAGAAGTTCGTCCGGGGAGACACCGGGGACCGTACTACGGACCCGCTTGAAGACGTCTGGTCGACGGGGTCGGGGTTCGTCGGGATGCAGACCCTCCTCCCGCACATGCTGAGCGAGGGGGTGCACAAGGGCCGGATCTCCATGGAGCGTCTCGTGGAGATCTGCTGCGAGAACCCGGCCAAGACGTTCGGCCTCTATCCCAAGAAGGGAACCCTGATGGTGGGGGCGGACGCCGACCTGGTCGTTCTGGATATGGACAAGGAGGTGACCTACACGGCGGACATCATGCACTCCTACGCCGACTTCACCATTTTCGAAGGCCGAAGGATCAAGGGATGGCCCTCGATGACGATCTCCAGGGGCAAAGTCATCTTTGAAGGGAGCCAGGTGAGCGGAGAACACGGCCACGGCCGGTATCTGCCGCGAAAGCTCGATCGGCTGACCTACCCGATAGAGGAGAGCTGGGACCTTCCCAAGTAACTGTTCTCCGGGAGATCTTATTTCGGAGACCTCCGCCAGGTTTCAATGTGGAGGCGGGGTCGAGACGCAAGATTGAGAAGGAGCCACACAAGCAAGACATCCTTTCGAGGTTGGGATGAACGCCGACGGGCAGGCAGTTTGTCCTCACGACACAGGTCCAATGAAGTTCTGGAAGGAGCGATTCGGACATGTTCGGAAAAACCGTTGTGGGTCTTTTGAAACGCGTTGCGTCTTTCAAAGCCCTGGCAACCGTTGCCATGGCGTTCTTCCTCATCGGAGGGATCCCGCTTTCGTCGGGGGCTGAGAATTTGGTCCACACCCTGGACTGGGTTCCTTATGGACGGGACGCGGGATTCTACGCGGCCGTGGAGAAGGGATTCTTAAAGGCGGAAGGGCTCACCGTAAAAATCGTGCGGGGAAAGGGCTCGTCCGAGACCGTCAAGCGGCTCATGGTCGGGGATGCCGACTTTGGGACCCCCGACGGCGGCGTCGTCGTCATCTCCCGCTCCAAGGGAATTAAGTTGAAGATGATCGGCGCCTTCCACGCCAAGACGCCCATGCAGATCGTCGTCGTCAAGGGCGGATCCATTCGGTCCATCAAGGACTTCAAAGGGAAGACCTTCGCCGACGCCTCCTTCAGCTCGACCCACAAGATCTTCCCCGCCCTGGCGCGCAAGAATGGCGTGGACCCCGCCATGGTGAAGTGGATATTCCTGAATCCCGCCTCCCTCGGCTCGGCCGGTCTGGCGGGGAGGGTGGACGGCTGGGGGGCATACGCCACGAACAACCCCAGCCAAATGAAGGCAGCCAAAATGGCGGGGAAGGAACTCCTTCTTTTCCCGTTTGCGGATAATGGCGTGGACATCTATTCCAACACCATGTCGGCGACGGAAGAGAAGCTCGCGAAGAAGCCCGATCAGGTCCGGCGCTTCATGCGGGGCATGTACAAAGGGATGGCCTGGGCCATCAAGCACCCGAAAGAGGCCACGGACATCATCCTCAAAAAGGTCCCCGTCCTGAACCGGGATACGGCGATTCAGCACTGGCAGATCGCCATCGATCACCTGGTGACCGACGCGGCCAAGAAGCACGGGATCGGCTATCTGTCCCGCGAAAAGATGACCTTCACCCGGGACGTCGTCGCGGGGGCTCACAAGCTGAAATCGAAGCCCGCCGTGGATGACCTCTATACGACGGCTTTCCTCCCGAAGATCATGGTGAAGTAGTCGGGGAGTGAATAACCACCCGGGCGTCCTACTTCTTCGCGTGCAGTCCGCACGGGTTTTTCCCATCCCGGCCCGTGCGGACTCACCCCTCCGGAATCGAATTTGACCTGTTCGGGTTATTGATCCCTGTATTATTAATGACCTAACTACGTATCGCGTGAAAGGGGCCGGTACAGAGCCCGGCCCCTACATGTCCATTGCAGAATCGTGCGTAGGGGCGGGGCTCCGTACCCGCCCCGGAAGTATCGGGGAATCCTCCGGACTTTTTGTTGAGCCGCTCCCTGTAGGACATTATTTATGCCATCCTCAATAGCCCGCATTTCTCACCAAGCGATGGTCTTGCGTTTCGCGCGCCGAATGAATCGCCATCGGTGGCCTGATTCGGCGGGCACTTGCGTGCCGGCCAAGCTGCGGTTGAGGCACTTGCGTGCCGGCCAAGTTGCGGTTGAGGGTCGTTGCGGTCATTACAACGTCTTTGGCGCACGGAGAACCCTTTGCCCCGGGATTCTCAAAAGGAGGAGATGCCAGCCTTCGCGAATGGGTGGACCCGCTATCGGTTATTGACCGCTCACCGCCCTTTGCGTCGGATGGTTGGTGAGAAATCCAAACTAAGTCGGCCCGCGTTGTGTCTCTATTCTTGTCCTTCTCCAATCTGTGTAATCTGCGTAATCCCCGCCTGCGCGAGGACAGCGTCTGCGGATAAAAGTTTTCTCCCGAAAGCCAAAAGCCAAATAAAAAGTCCTTATATACCAAGGGAAATTTGGCTTTGTTTTTCACTTTTACATGATTAGGCCCGGGTTTCAGTAGGGGAAGCTGATAGGCGGGGGGACGGTGTCCCCTTGGTGTTGCCTCTGGACGCGCCCGAGCCGCCAGAAGCTGACGGCGATCTTCTCGACGAGCATCTCCTTGAGGACGCCCAGGGGGTTGAGCTCGTCGGGGAGGCCGGAAAGAAGCTCCTCGAACCGTCCCCCGTCCTCCCGGCCGTCGCCCACGGCGATGACGACTTCTTTCGCCAATATTCCATGTTTCAATACGTTATACCGGACGGCGGCCTTCCCCTCGGTCGTCTTGGGCCCGGTGGACAACTGGGCGTTCCGTCGATTGGCCTCGATTTTGGCCTTTGTGACCTTCATGTACACTCCTCCCATTCGAGTTACGTTATTTTTTCGGTTTATATGGGAGCCTTGCGACGGGAAATCAAGGGGAATTCAGGGGATTGGCGGAATCCGGCGGAAATCTGGCGGGATCTCCGGCCATCCCTTGACGGACCTGGGACCCTTGTCGCTTTATGGTGGAATTGTCGTGGAACAAAATGGGGTTTGACCCTTTTGCTGCTCTTTCTATGGGGGAGATTAGGGGTCATGTGCAGGCGCCCTCATCCGGTTGACAATCCGCCCTGACCAGGATTGAATTGGTCAAACGGCAACGGAGAGATGGGCACAGGCCTGTCCGGATTTGAAATGGGGAAATCCGGGTACAATCTGTACGACGAGACCCGCGAAATTTCCTGAGGGCGCACTCAAGAACTGACCCCGATCATTCAGGAGAAATCCCGATGGATGAGTCCCGACTCTGGCCCGCGTTGCACGAATACTGGCATCCGGTCTGCTGGTCCAAGGAGGCGACCGACAAGCCGCTGGCCGTCAAGCTCCTGGATGAACGCGTCGTCGTGTGTCGGATCAACGGGGAGGTTCGCGCGTTCCGCGACCTCTGCGTTCACCGCGGCACGCCCCTTTCCCTGGGATGGGTGGAGGGCGAGCATCTTGTCTGCGCCTACCACGGCTGGGCCTATAACGCCGAAGGCAAATGCACCCGAATCCCCTCGATTCCCCCGGAGCACCCCATCCCCAAGAAGGCCTGCCTGACCGCCTATCCCGCTCAGGAGGCCTACGGCATCGTTTGGGTTTGCCTCTCGGACAAACCGCGCGCGCCCATCCCTGAATTCCCGCTATACGAAGACCCGGACTACCGAACCTTCTTCTCGCAGAGGAAGCTCTGGAAGTGCAGCGCCGCCCGCTCCATCGAGAACTTCGTGGATTTCGGACATTTCCCCTGGATACACGAGGGACTCTTGGGCAACCGCGACCATCCCCTGGTCTCGGAGACAGAGTTCAAACGAGACGGCGAATCGCTGCTGTTCGCGTTACCCGCTGGTGGGGTCCCATTCATCCGCCAACCCAGCAACTACTGGCTGACCCGTCCCTTCACCATCTATTTTTGGAATCCGGATAAGAACGTCGAATCGGACGCATTGTTCTATCCGGTCACTCCCCACTCCATCAACGAAAGCACCCGGTATCTTCTGATTGCCCGAAACTACGACTTGGATGCGCCGGAAGTGAAACACGGCCCGGTCTGGGTTGAGGAAAGCGACATTTGGATGGAGGACCAGGAATACGACGGCGAGATCCCTGAACACATCAGGACGACGGACTTCATCGCCGACCAGGACGAGCCCATCGTCAACAACCAGCGCCCCTGGGAATTGCCCCTGGATCTATCCGACCCGGCGCCTTCCCGTTCATCCTGGCGGGGATCCGGCTCGGGTACGGCGTGGGCTGGCGCGTCATCGTCGGGGCCGAGATGCTCTCGGCCATTGCGGGCCTGGGTTACCTCATCGACCGGGCGCGCTGGGCCTTCCTCGTCCATGAGGTGATCGTCGGGATCATCACCATCGGCATCATCGGCCTGACGGTCGAGAGCGTCGTGTTCGACTTCCTGGAGCGCAAGACCCTCCGCCGTTGGGGGGTCGGGGCGCAGCAACTGTGAGAACGACCGATGACCCTGTTTGATCGGGTCTCAGACCCCATTCGCAGTCATGGACCCACCCAATGAAGATCGCCGCATTCGAGTATGACGGGGAATGGAAGCTGGGGGCCGTGGAAGGCGGCCGCGTGGCGGACCTGGAGCGGGCCTACGCCCTGTACCTTCATGAAGTCCGCGGTGACGCCCAGGCGCTGGACGTGGCGCGCGTCCGAATACCCCGAGATCTCTTGACCTTCCTCCGGGGAGGCGAGCGGTCCATGGAAGCCGCCCGGCAAGGGCTGGAACACGTTTCCGGGAAGGAGGGGGAGGGGGTTATGGGGCTTCGAAACGGCGCCATCTGGCGCAGCCTCGCCGACATCCGTCTCCTGGCCCCGCTCAAGCCGGAGAGTGTCATCTGCGCCGGGCCCGAGCTGGACCCCGCCTCCGGGATGGACCTGGAGCCCCACCGCGAACTCTATCTCAAGTCGGCCCACACGTTGATCGGTCCGGGCGAGGCCGTCCTCCACCAGCCGGGCGGAGCGGACAAGCTCCTCTGCGAGGTCGAACTGGGGGTCGTCATCGGCGGCGCCGGCCGGTTCCTCAGCCCGGCGGAGGCGGAGGAGATCGTCTTCGGCTACACCGTCTTCACCGACGTGTACGACGCGGAAAAACTGGCCGTGGGCTGGGAAGGCTGGCACTTCCACAACCTTTACGGCGAAGGGGCCTCCTTCGACACGGCGGCGCCCATCGGGCCGTGGGTCGTGACGAAGGAGGAGGCGGGCGATCCCGCCGGTCTCGAGGCCGGCCTGTCGGTGAACGGCTCGGAGCGCGCACGGTTCCGCTTCGGGGACTTGCAAAGGGGCGTGTTCGAGTTCATGAGCTACGTCTCCACGTTCTTCACCCTGGAGCCGGGGATCCTGATTGCCGGCGGCAGCCCGGCCGGGCCCCGCTTCGGCGCCACGCCGGAGGGCTACCCCGCCATTCTGAACCACCCGGCCGATGTCCTCTCGCCGGGGGATACGATACGAAGCGAGATCGCCGGTATCGGCGTATTGGAAAATCCCGTGGGGAGTGAATAGTCCATGCGGCTGGTCACGTACGTCCATCAAGCCCATCAAGCAATCGGCGCCCTCATCGGGGAGGGCGAAGGCACGCGCGTCGTGAACCTCTAGGCGGCTTATGCCGGGCATCTGTCCGATGCGGAGTCGGACCCCATGGCCTGCGAAATGGCGGCCGCCCGCATTCCATTCGACATGGTCCGGTTCATCGAAGGGGGCGAGGCGGCGTGGGACGCGGCGCGCCGGGGACTTGAGTGGGCGGAAAAGGCGATCCCAACCGGGGATTTCGAGGCGCCCCCGCTTTCCTCGGTGAGGCTGAAGGCCCCCCTCCGACCCGGAATCATCATCTGCGGCGGGGCCAACTTCGATGACCACCTGGACGAGACCCGGCGGGAGAGGCCGGACCACGTGGAGTTCTTCCTGAAATCCCCGCACACCGTCGTGGGGCCGGGAGAAACCGTCCTGGCCGAGGAGAGGGTGAGCCGGAAGTATGACTACGAGGTCGAGCTGGGCATCGTAATCGGCAAGGCGGGAAAGCGCATCTCCCGGGAGCGGATCTACGACCACATTTTCGGCTACACCATTTTCAACGACATCTCCGCTCGAGACCGGCAGATCATCCCCTGGGGGGGCAAGAACCGCTTTGTAGAGACGGAAACGGCCCAGGGCGGATTTCAGACCCGCTTCGGCGAAGGCAAAAACTACGACACCGGCGGACCCGTCGGGCCTTGGATCGTGACAAAGGACGAGATCCCCGATCCGACGAACCTGGACCTCAAAACGACGATCAGCGGCGAGCTGCGGCAGAACAACAACACCCGAAATCTGCTGTGGGGCGTTCCCGAGCTGGTCACCTACTACTCGACCTTTCTCACCCTTCAGCCCGGGATGCTCATCGCCAGCGGCACGCCCGGCGGCCCGGCCCTGGGGTCGGACACCGAGCTGGGCGCGGACCCCTATGAGCGCAAGGACGGCGTCCAGCGCGGCCGCTACCTCCGGTCCGGGGACATCATCCGCTGCGAGATCGAGAAGATCGGCGTCCTTGAAAATCCGATGGGCGGCTGACCCGGATTTCTCACCGCCCAATCAACGCATGAGGCGGCGAGGGGTCGATGTCCGATCGCGGGTCCAACCCATCGCGGAAAACGGTGTAGCGCGGGTCGGTTGACCCTCAGCCTCCGCCTGCGTGTTTTTTCCCTGATCCCGTGTCTTGGCGGGGGATGAACCCCCCGCGCTACACCGCTCCCCGGGATCTCTCCCCGGCAAAACACGCGTACGATAGAAAAACAAGGGGTCGGCGAGATATCCGGAAAAACCGGCTTTGTCCTCTTGACTCGTGAGAACACCCGGCTTATCGGCCGGCCGGGAGACGGGTGTTCTCATCGGTGACTGCGGACTTGATCTGTTCAGGGGTGAGGCCGCTTGCCCCCGTGAGGTTCGCCAGCTGAAGACACGCCCCCTGAAGATTGGCCCCCTGAAATTTGGCTTCTTCGAGATTGGCCCCTTCCAAGTGGGTTTCCACAAGGATCGCCCCCTTGAGGTCGGCCTGTGAGAGATCCGCCATCTGCAAGTGGGTCCCCTCGAGGTTGGCCCGCCGGAGGTTGGCCCGCTGCAAGGAAACATGCATGAGAACGGCGGCCTGGAGGTCGGCCTCTTGAAGGTCGGCGCCTTGAAGATTGCCCTTCCAAAAATTCGTCTCTTGAAGGTTGGCCCCCCGAAGATTTCCGTTCCGAAGATCGGACCCGCGGAAATTGGCCCGCCGCAGGTCCGCGCCGCTCAGGTCGACTCCCCGGAGATCGGCCCCCTGAAGATCGGCGAGCTCGCCCTCTCTTCCGTCCGATGCCATCTGCCGCCGGTGGGCCTCGAGAATTTCTGCCAGTCGCTCTTGGGGCACCGAGCGAAGAGGAGGCGGGTCCGTCGAGCGGTCTTGGGTCTTCCCGGTCTCTTCAGTCAACTCACCCATTCACCCTATGGGCCGTGGCACACGACCTTCAAGTTTGTCCAAGGATCAGGAACGAAAAGCTCGACGGGATTCTACGCGGCACGATTTCCAACAAATGACTTTCCTTTCTCGATACTACCATAGTCGGTCCGGGTTCGACTCCGTCATTGTTGATTGACACAAAATAGCATAAAATAACCAATGGAGTTGTTTCGGGGGGGAGTGAGGGCGGAACAAGGGGGTGGAGCGGTCGATAGCCAAGAGGGTCGGATCAAGGTTAAACTGGCCTATGTGGGGATGATCCGGCGGCTGCTCGGCCGTCGCGAAGAAGAACTAGAGGTTCCCGCGGGCATCACTTTGAGGGACCTTCTGGAGCGTCTCATCTCGCTGAATGGTCCTGAGCTTCGCGAACGGCTCTTTACGCAGGTAGGGGAGATTATGCCCACGGCCAACCTCATGGTGGACGGCCTGAACCCGATGAGTCGCGGCGGTCTTGACATGCGGCTTTGCGAAGAGGGGGAGACGGAAGTCGAGATCGTGGTTTTGGGGCCTCCACCGATGGGAGGCTCGCAGTGACACGGACAAGCGCCGACGGTTTTGGGCTCAAGCGGTGATCCCGAACTGATTTCAATGGAGGTGGGAGAATGGCGGCTTATCGGGTTGGGGCTCCACCGGTCACACCTGGAGAGGACATCTGGGTCCCCTCCGTTTGTGACATGTGTTTCAACGCCTGCACGATTAACGTCCGCCGCAAGGACGGGGTGGTGATGAAGGTGGAGGGGATCCCCGAAGCGGGGCCCAATTATGGGAAGATTTGCGCCAAAGGCAACGCCTCCCCCATGAACCTCTACAATCCAAACCGGATTCTCCACCCCCTTCGTCGCACCAATCCGGAGAAGGGCTTTGGGATAGACCCGGGCTGGGAGCGGATCAGCTGGGACGAGGCCCTGGACATCATCTGCGAGAAGTTGAAGAAAGTCCGGGAAGAGGACCCGAGGGGTCTCTACGGGGCAAGCTTCGACGGCAACGCCCAGCCATTCTTCCTGTCCTTCATCAGCGGCTTCGGCAGTCCCAACAACTCGGCCCCGTCCGCCTCCTTTTTCTGCGGAAACGGGGTTCACCCGGTCTCATACGCGGTGACCGGCTCCAACGACGTTCACCCGGACGTGGGGCGCTGCAAGTACATGATTCAGTTCGGGACGTACTATGGCTTTGTGGCCCAGATCAACGCCATGGGCATCGCCCAGGAGATGTCCCATGCCCGTGAGCACGGGATGAAGATGGTCGTGGTGGACCCGATGCTGTCCTACCCCGCCTCGCAGGCGGAGGAGTGGGTTCCCATCCTGCCCGGCACGGACGCGGCCCTGGCACTGGGGATGATGTATGTGCTCATTCATGAGATGGGGGTTTATGACGCGGACTATTTGAAGAGCTACACGAACCTCATCTACCTGATTGGGCCCGACGGCCGGTACGTACGCGACTCCGACAGCGGCAAGCCGTTGGTGTGGGAGGCCGAGGAGAAAGCGGCGCGTCCCTATGACGAGCCGGATTCTCTCAAGTGCGCCCTGGAGGGGGAATACGAGGTTTCGGGGATAGCAGCGCGTCCCGCCTTTCAGATCTTCAAGGAGCACGTCCTCCAGTATACGCCGGAGCGGGTCGAGGAGATCACCACGGTTCCGGCGGCGACGACGCGGCGTTTGGCGAAGGACTTCGGCGAAAATGCGCAGATTGGATCGACGATCGAGATTGACGGGGAAACCCTGCCTTATCGGCCGGTCGTTGCCACGTGGTACCGGGGTGTATCCGGCCACAAGCACGGGATGCTGAACGGGATGACGCTGGCCTTTTTGAACGTCCTGGTGGGGGCGGTGGACGTACCGGGGGGTCTATTGAACTCGGCGGCGGCGGGGCCGTTCTGGTTTCCCGAGGAGGGGATAGACGGGCTCATCGGGACCACGAATCCCTTCACGCGGCATATGAAGGCGGTCGTGCCGCCGGCGAAGGTCAAGGAGCCGCAGACGCTGGAGTTGATCGAGTTGTTTCCGTTGGCTGTGTACGCGCGGGTGATGATGTTCTTGGGGGTGTTGGACCGGGAGAAGTACAAGGTTCCTTATGAGGCGAAGGTGATGGTCCAATGCCGGACGAACATCCTGTCGACGGCGGCGGACCCCGAGCTCATGGCCGAAGCCGTGAAGCGCATCCCGTTCTTCTTCTCCTTTGCCGACCACCACAATGAGACCTCGGAGTTCGCGGACATCATCCTACCGGACTCCCACTTCCTGGAGCGCCTCTCCCCCCTCGCCCACAACCCCTTCAAGCAATACCGCCACGTGCCGTCGCCCGGGGAGGCGTGGACCTTCAGCTGTCAGCAGCCCGTGGTGGAGCCTCAAGGGGAGTCGCGGTACTGGGTTCAGGTGCTTTGGGAGATCGCCGAGCGAATGGGCATTCAGGGGGACATCTACTCGGCCTACAACGCCGTCGCCCAGCTGGAGGAGCCTCATCGTCTGGACCCGTCCAAGACGTACACGTGGGAGGAGGTGGCCGACATCACCGCGAAGGCCAGGTGCGGGGAGGAGCACGACCTGGAGTATTTCCAGAAACACGGGTACGTGGACCTTTACCGGCGGACGGTCCGGGAGAGCTACCCGAGGATCTTCCACAAGGGACGCATCCCATTTTACCTGGAGTATTTTTTGGAAGCGGGCGAGGACGTGAAGCAGTTCACGGAATCCCGGGGAATCCCGTGGGACACCTCGGACTACGTGCCGCTGGTTCAATGGCGCCCCTGCCCCGCCTACGAGCAGAACGAGCCCGGATATGACCTCTTCGTGGTGAACCACAAGGTGCCCTTCCTCACCTTTACCTTCACCGCGGAGAACGGGTGGCTGAACGACCTGGCCGACCGAAAAGCCAAAATCTACAACGTGGGGATCCACCCGGAGACGGCGCGCCGCAAAGGGCTTCGGGACGGACAGCAGGTCAATCTGGAGACCTTCTCCGGGCGCAAACAGTCTGCCGTCCTCCGCGTCACCGAGGGGGTTCACCCGCAGGTCATCTCCGTTCCCGGCATCCTCGGACGCTGGGCCACAAGGAACAAGCGGTCCCACGGCAAGGGGGTCCACTTCAACAGCCTGCTGAAGTATTCCTTCGATCAAATCGACACGGTCTCGGCCGCGCTGGACGCCTGCGTCAAGGTGAAGGTCGCGCCGGCGGAGTGATCGGCCCTCGAGACCGAGGGGGAGGAGAGGGGAGAGAATTCTATGCCACGCTGGGGAATGGTCATCGATCTGGGTCTCTGTGTGGGTTGTGACGCCTGCACCATGGCTTGCAAGGCGGAAAACGGGACGCCCCCCGGGATTTGGTACGCCCCCGTCTATGAGAAGGAGGTGGGGCGCTATCCCAACGTCAAGCGCATGTTCATCCCCACCCTGTGCAATCATTGCGAGGACGCGCCTTGCCTGAATGCCTGCCCAACGGGCGCCATCTTCAAGCGGGAAGACGGGATCGTGATGGTGAACGAAGAGGTTTGTTGCGGGAGCCAGGCCTGCGTGGCGGCCTGCCCGTACGGGGCCATGCACTTCCTCGAAACGGAAGAGAGCGAGTTCGGCGGGGAGCTGACGCCTCTGGAAAAAATGAACTTCGCCCAATGGGAGACCGGTACGGTTCAAAAGTGCACGTTCTGCGCCCACCGGATCGATCAAGGAGTGTACGAACCCGCTTGCGTGGAGACCTGCCCCGCCAAGTGCCGGTTCTTCGGAGACCTCGACGATCCCCAAAGCGAAGTCTCTCAACGGGTCCGGAACAGAAACGCCCAGCAACCGCGAGAGGAGTACGGCACCAAACCTTCCGTCTACTACGTGCGGTAAACTCGCTTCAGGAAATCGAACTTTGAGGACCGGAAATCCATTCACTGTCCGCTTTTTGATGGAGCCCAAGCCCCAGACGGTCTGGGGGCTCAATCATGCCCTGTGGTTCTACGCCATGGGTGTGGGAGGGGCGCTCTATCTTCTTCGGGTCGCCTTCGGCGTCGAGGTGGGGTCGATCCTGGGTCTCAGTCTGTCCCACGTCCTCAGTCAGTTGTTCATCGGGGTGGGCGGCCTGATCCTCATCGTGGATCTGGGGAAGCCCCTTCGGTTCTTGCGGGCCCTGATGAATCCCAAATCCTCCTGGATCTCGGTGGGCGCGATTTGCGACTTTGTCTTCGTCGCCTTCGACGGTCTTTACATCCTTCCGGACCTCAATATCGGGGGCGTGCGGCCTTTTGGCTGGATGCCCTGGGCGGACGTCTTCTGGGCGGAGGCGGTGATGCAGGCGATTGCCGGGGCCGCCGCCTTCGTCGTGATTGTCTATCCCGGGTTGGTGCTGGGCAAATGTCCGGGCATTCCTCTGTGGACGACCATGTTGATCCCGTTGCAATATCTTGTTTACGCGGCGGCGAGCGCCCTGGGCGTGGTTTTGCTGCTCTCCTCGATCGGAGGAGATTTTTTACCCGCGGCGCCGGTTTGGACTTGGGTGCAGGTGGGTCTGTTGGCAATCTGCTTGCTGCTGATCCTTGCCCATCTCATGGAAGCGTGGAACCGCGGTGAGACCGCCCGGCTTTCGGTCCAACGGCTGTTTCATGGCAAAATCGCTCCTTCTTTTCTATTTGGATGCCTAGTGATCGGAACCATTGTTCCTTTGGGGATGAGTCTGGGCGCGTTTTCCGCCGGTGACCCCGCTCTCCGCGCGGCGCTCCTGATCAGTGCGGGGGTGCTGGTCCAGCTTGGGAACTTCTACTCCAAGTATTGCGTCCTCAAAGCGGCGATGTTCGCGCCGACACTTTGAGGCGTCTCCGACGCCTAACCTGAATTTCTCACGAATCGATTGGTCTCGTGCTCTGCTTGCCCCAGAGATCGCAGCGGCCGCCTTGTTCGGCTGAATGTGACGGATGCGCGCAACGACCGTCTTTCCGGACGGGTAAACCGGGTTAATATCCTGGCGGGCCTTTTGAAATCGAGTGGGGGAAGCACCCTCATCGACGGTCAGAGCGTGGAGGGGCCCGGGGATAACCGCGCCTACGTCTTCCAGGAGTACGCCCTGTTTCCCTGGATGACCGTGCTGGACAACGTGGCCTTCGGGATCGAATCCCGGGGCGTGCCCCGGGAGACGCGGCACCGGATCGCCCGGCAGATTCTCGAAACCATGGGACTGGGCGAGTTCATCGAGTCTCATCCCCATGCCATCTCGGGGGGGATGAAACAGCGCGTGTCCATCGCCCGCGCCCTGGCCGTCAACCCCGAAATCATCCTGATGGACGAGCCCTTCGCCGCCCTGGACGCCCAGACCCGTTTCAACCTGCAGCAGGAGCTCCTCTCCATTTGGGAGGTCCTCAAGAAGACCGTCGTCTTCATCACGCACAACATCGAGGAGGCGATGCTCCTCGCCGACCGGATCGCAGTCATGACCGCGCGCCCGGGGAGGATCAAGCAAGTGGTCGAGGTCGGCCTGCCGCGGCCCCGGGACATTACAAGCCTCGACTATCTGAGCGTCATGAAAGAGGTGCAGCGCCTGATCTCGGAGGAGATCGAGGCCGCCCATCAGGACTACCAGGGCCTGGTCAACATCCTGGAGAGGACCGTAAGCGATCATGGTCGTTGAGGAGAAGACGGCGGAACTTTCGGAGCTTCCTCCCCTGGAGGAGATCCGCGGACCGGCAACTCGGCGCGCGGGATTTCTCGGATGGCTGCTCTACTATTCCCCCGGCATCCTGTTCATCGCGGCCCTCATCGCCCTGTGGCATGCCCTGTGGCACTTTCAGGTCTTTGCGGAACAGTACATTTCCAACCCCGTCCAGGTCTTTTGGACATTTGTGGAGTTGATCCGAACGGACCACCCGGAGGTTCAGCTCTTCGGCAACGTGCTCGCCAGCCTGAAGGCGCAGGTCACGGGCTTTCTGCTGGGCGGGCTCGTGGGGATCCCATTGGGCATCCTCATCGGCTCGGCCGAGTTCGCACGCCGGCTCCTCATGCCGTTCATCCGGTTCATCTATCCCATTCCGGGCATCGCCTGGGTGCCTTTCGCCATCCGCCTCCGCCGGGCTGAGGAACCGGCCGGCGCCGCCGATGACGACCCCCAGTTCGACCTCGCAGAGGAGCTTGTCCGCTCCGCCCGGCTGGTGGAGGACGGCCTCGCCCGGACCGATCAACGTGTGGGCCGACTTGAGATAGAGTTCGCGGTGGGGCTCCAGGTCCATCCCGGAGGCGGGGTCCAGCTCGGGCCCGGCGCAGATGACACTCTCCGGCTTGAGCGGGGCCAGGAGACGGATGTCGGCGAGGCTGCGCCAGATGGCGCCGTTTCGAAGCCCCATAACCCCCTCCCCCTCCTTCCCGGAAACGTGTTCCAGCCCTTGCCGGGCGGCTTCCATGGACCGCTCGCCTCCCCGGAGGAAGGTCAAGAGATCTCGGGGTATTCGGACGCGCGCCACGTCCAGCGCCTGGGCGTCACCGCGGACTTCATGAAGGTACAGGGCGTAGGCCCGCTCCAGGTCCGCCACGCGGCCGCCTTCCACGGCCCCCAGCTTCCATTCCCCGTCATACTCGAATGCGGCGATCTTCATTGGGTGGGTCCATGACTGCGAATGGGGTCTGAGACCCGATCAAACAGGGTCATCGGTCGTTCTCACAGTTGCTGCGCCCCGACCCCCCAACGGCGGAGGGTCTTGCGCTCCAGGAAGTCGAACACGACGCTCTCGACCGTCAGGCCGATGATGCCGATGGTGATGATCCCGACGATCACCTCATGGACGAGGAAGGCCCAGCGCGCCCGGTCGATGAGGTAACCCAGGCCCGCAATGGCCGAGAGCATCTCGGCCCCGACGATGACGCGCCAGCCCACGCCGTACCCGAGCCGGATCCCCGCCAGGATGAACGGGAAGGCGCCGGGGATGATCACCCGCCGGTAGGCCATCCAGCGCGGGGTGCCGAAGACCTGCATCACCCGGACGTACTGGTTCTCCAGGCTGCTCACGCCCACCATCGTGTTGACCAGCATCGGGAAGATCGCCGTGATGAATATGGCGAACACCGTGGCGCTCTGGCCCGCGCCGAACCACAGGATGGCGAAAGGCACCCAGGCGATGCCCGGAATGGGATAGATGAACCGGATGAACGGCATGAGGAGCCGGCGTGCGAACTCGGCCGAGCCGATGAGGATGCCCAATGGGATCCCCACGAGCCCGCCCAGCAGAAAGCCCGTGACCTGCGCCTTCAGGCTGGCGAGCACGTTGCCGAAGAGCTGAACCTCCGGGTGGTCCGTTCGGATCAACTCCACAAATGTCCAAAAGACCTGGACGGGGTTGGAAATGTACTGTTCCGCAAAGACCTGAAAGTGCCACAGGGCATGCCACAGGGCGATGAGGGCCGCGATGAACAGGATGCCGGGGGAATAGTAGAGCAGCCATCCGAGAAATCCCGCGCGCCGAGTTGCCGGTCCGCGGATCTCCTCCAGGGGAGGAAGCTCCGAAAGTTCCGCCGTCTTCTCCTCAACGACCATGATCGCTTACGGTCCTCTCCAGGATGTTGACCAGGCCCTGGTAGTCCTGATGGGCGGCCTCGATCTCCTCCGAGATCAGGCGCTGCACCTCTTTCATGACGCTCAGATAGTCGAGGCTTGTAATGTCCCGGGGCCGCGGCAGGCCGACCTCGACCACTTGCTTGATCCTCCCCGGGCGCGCGGTCATGACTGCGATCCGGTCGGCGAGGAGCATCGCCTCCTCGATGTTGTGCGTGATGAAGACGACGGTCTTCTTGAGGACCTCCCAAATGGAGAGGAGCTCCTGCTGCAGGTTGAAACGGGTCTGGGCGTCCAGGGCGGCGAAGGGCTCGTCCATCAGGATGATTTCGGGGTTGACGGCCAGGGCGCGGGCGATGGACACGCGCTGTTTCATCCCCCCCGAGATGGCATGGGGATGAGACTCGATGAACTCGCCCAGTCCCATGGTTTCGAGAATCTGCCGGGCGATCCGGTGCCGCGTCTCCCGGGGCACGCCCCGGGATTCGATCCCGAAGGCCACGTTGTCCAGCACGGTCATCCAGGGAAACAGGGCGTACTCCTGGAAGACGTAGGCGCGGTTATCCCCGGGCCCCTCCACGCTCTGACCGTCGATGAGGGTGCTTCCCCCACTCGATTTCAAAAGGCCCGCCAGGATATTAAGGAGTGTCGTCTTCCCGCAGCCCGAGGGTCCGAGGATGCACAGGAATTCACCGTCGACGACGTCCAACCTAATGCCCTGGAGGGCCTCCGTTTTCCCGGTCTCGGTATGGAAGACCTTTGAGACCCGGTCAAAACGGATCTTGACGTTCCGGCTCACCGCGGGCATTCCGGCGGAAGACTTTTCGGTGGTTTCACGGCTTGTAGGCGTACCCCTTCTGCATCGAGTAGTCCACCACGTCTTCCGCCCGCAACGCATTCTTCAGCCAGCCGATCTTCTTGTAGCCGTCCAGGGCTGACTGGATGTAGTCCAGAGGGACCTTCCGTTTATCCCGGCCCGACTTGTCCCGTGCCAGAATCACGGGCTTCAGGGGGATGCGGGATTCGCGGTGCATGATGTTGGCGGCCGTCTCCGGGTTCTTCTGGATGAAGTTCATGGAGTCCAGGTGCGCCCAGACGACCTTTTTGGCCAGGTCCGGATGCTCTTGGATGAACTTGGCGTTCATGACGAGGGCGTTCCGGAAGACCACGCCGTTGTCCAGGACTTCTCTCCATTCCCACAGGATCT